>NZ_CP088952.1 GCF_021165955.1 Massilia endophytica
CGCGACCCGGCGCGGCGTTCCGTGGTGCTGATCTTCTCGCCCGTGCGGCGGCTGGCGGCCGGCAGCGCCGAGCCGCGCGGCAGGCTGAATGGCTTCATCTTCGCCACCCTGTACATCAGCAGGCTTTTCAGCACCTTCGACGACGGACGCCTGGCCAGGCAGTTCGATCTCGAAGTCTTCCAGGACAAGGTCTCGGCGCAGAATGTGGTGTTCGATGCCGACGGCGTCCTTCATTCGGCGGGAACGCAGGGAGACAGGGTCCTGGTGCACCGCGCCACGCTGCCGTTTGCCAACCGCGAATGGCTCGTCTACTTCTACGCGAGCAAGGCTGCGCTCGAGCCCAGCTCCACGCATGCCGCCGTGCTGGTGATCGCGGTGGGGGTTCTGCTCACGCTGATCGCCTGCTACGGCGCCGCCGTCTGGCCAAGGCAGCTGCTGCGCAGGCGGGCCATGGCGGATCTGGACGAACGCTTCGCGGGCTTCTTCGAGAACCATCCCTTCGCCGTGTATGCCCTGGACCGCCAGCGCCGCTTCATCCAGGTGAACCGGCAGATGGTGAAGGAACTGGGCGTGAGCCGCGAGGCCCTCATCGGCAGCTCCGTGGAGCGCTTCATCGTGCCGGAGAACCGCGAGATGGCGGCCAGGCACTTCGGCGACGTGCTGGCGGGGAACGCCGTCGCCTACACCAACCAGATCACGGACGCGAATGGACGGACGTCGGACCTTTCCATCGTGCTGATACCCGTGAGCTCCGGCGACACGGTGAGCCATGTGCTGGGCTTCGCGGAGAACATCACGGACCGCAAGCGGGCGCAGATGGCGCTGCACGAATCGAAGCAGATGCTGCAGCTCATTCTGGACAATATTCCGCAGAGCGTGTTCTGGAAGGACATCCACAGCGTCTACCAGGGCGGAAACCGCGCCCTGCTGGAAGAAGCAGGCCTGCAAAGCGTGGACGAACTGATCGGGAAAACGGACGCCGACCTGCGCTGGAAGGAGCAAGCCAGCCATTTCCGTCAGGTGGATGTGGAAGTGATGCAGTCAGGACTGGCGCGGATGCGCATGCAGGCCATGGACGTGCGCCGCGACGGCACGGAATGCTGGATCGAGACCAGCAAGATTCCGCTGAAGGACCGCCAGGGCAAGGTGGTGGGGGTGCTCGCCGTCACGGAAGACATTACGGCGCGCAAGTACATGGAACATGAGCTGTTCCGGCGCGCGAACTACGACATCCTGACGGGATTGCCGAACCGGGGCTATTTCGAGAACCAGCTGGCGGAAGCCGTGAAGCGTGCCAACCGGCGCAGCGGCCTGGCGCTGATGTACTTCGACATCGACCATTTCAAGCAGATCAACGACAGCCACGGCCACGATGCGGGCGACCGGGTGATCCGCATGTTCGCCCAGCGAACGCGGTCGGTGCTGCGCGAGTCGGACTTCATGGCGCGGCTGGGGGGCGATGAATTCGTCCTGATCGCCGAAGGGCTGAACGCGCCGCAGGATGCTGCCGTGATCGCGCAGAAGCTGGTCGATGCCATGCACGAGGAATTCCATGCCGGCCCCACCCGGCTGCAAGTCACCACCAGCATCGGCGTGGCCTGGTATGAGCCTGGCATGACGCCCGGGCAGCTGGTGGAGGCGGCCGACCAGGCCATGTACGACGCCAAGCGCGCAGGCAGGAACCGCTTCCGCCAGGCCGGCGGCCAGTTCCGGCAGCGCCCCTAGCCGGCGCTTGCCGCGCGCTGCAATTGGCGCAGGAAGGGTTCGGGAGGCATGAAGCCGATCACGCGCGCCTGCGGCACTTCCTTGCCCCGGGCGTCGAAGAGAATGATGCCGGGAGGCCCGTACAGCTGGAAGCGCTTCATCAGCGCGCGGTCGTCGGCATTGTTGGCCGTGACATCCGCCTGCAGCAGGCGCACCTTGCCCAGCGCCTCGCCCACCCTGGCTTCGGCAAAGGTCAGGCGCTCCATTTCCTTGCATGCCACGCACCAGTCGGCGTAGAAGTCGAGCAGCACGGGCTGCGTGGTGCTGGCCAGGATGCCGTCCAGCTCCGCCACGGTGCGGATGCGGGTGAAGCGCGGGCCTGCATGGGCTGCCGTGCTGTCGGCGCCCGCCGCCGTGCCGCCGCGCAGATGCGCCAGGGGTTGCAGCACGTCGCGGCCGGAACTGGCCGCGCCCACCAGTTCGAACAGACCGCCCAGCAGGAACAGTACGCCCAAAGCCTTGGTGGCATACGCTCCCGCAGCGGCGCCTGCCGGAACCGGCTCGCCCACGCGCAGGAACACTGCGCACAAGATGGCAAGGCCGCCCCACAGCACCATGGCCACAACCACGGGCAGCACGGGTGAGATCATCCAAACCGCCACCGCGAGCAGCAGCAGGCCGAAGACCTTCTTGACGCCGTTCATCCAGCCGCCCGCGCGGGGCAGCAGGGCGCCCGCGGAAAGGCCCGTCAGCAGCAGGGGAACGCTCATGCCTGCGGCCATCGAGAACAGCGCCCAGCCCCCGGTCCAGGCATTGCCTGTCTGGCTGATGTAGAGCAGGGCGCCAGCCAGCGGCGCGGCCGCGCAGGGCCCCACGATCAGGGCCGAGAGGGCGCCCATGGCGAACACGCCCGCATAGCGCCCGCCGTGCAGCTTCCCGCTCGATTCCGACAGCCTGCTTTGCAGTGCGCTCGGCAACTGCAGCTGGTAGACGTCGAACATGGACAGGGCCAGCGCCGCCAGCAGGGCGCCGAAGGTCAGCAGCACCCAGGGTTTCTGCAGGGCCCCGGCCAGGCCTTCGCCTGCCAGCCCTGCGGCAACGCCGAGGGCGGTGTACACCAGCGCCATACCCAGGCTGTAGGCCGCCGCAAGCAGGAGGCCGCGGCGGCGCGTGACCTGGCCTTCGCCAACGATGATGGAGGACAGGATAGGCACCATCGGCAGCACGCAGGGCGTGAAGGACAGGAGCAGGCCGAATACGAGGAAGGCCCCGCCGATGCGCCACAGGCTGCCGCTTTGCAGCGTGCGCTGGGCGAGCGAGCCGTCGTCTTCCGGCTCCGGCGAGGGCGCGGCGGGGGCGGCCGCCGTCCGCAGTATGCCCGGCCTGGATGGATCGACCGTGAAGGCCCGCGTCGTTGGCGGGTAGCACAGGCCCGCATCGGCGCAGCCCTGGTAGGCCACCGTGAGGACGAAAGGCGCGGGCTGGCCGCGCGGGGAGAGCGGCAAGGTGAGGGCCAGGTCGCTGTGGTAGGTCTCCATCTCCTTGTTGAAGTTCTCGTCGAACTTGCGCACGCCTTGCGGCAGGTTCGGCTGGCCCAGGCCGGCCTCCTGCCTGTTGGCGGTGAAGCCGAGCCGCTCGCGGTAAAGATGGTAGCCGGGCGCGATGCGCCAGTGCAGGCGCACGGCGCCTGCATCGCGCAGTTCCGCGCGCAGCACGAAGGCCTGCTCGGGGGCGAGGAATTCATCGGCATGCGCCGGGGCCAGTGCGGTCAGGGCAAGGACAAGGCATAGCCAGTTGAGGACAGGCCTGAACATCATCGGGTTCTCCACTTCAATGCAATTCGGTTGCACCGCCGTCGTGGCGGTGAATGCGGCCATCGGCATCGATGGCGAGGAAGGCCATGCCGGATTGCCGCAGGAAGTCCAGGCCTTCCTCCTGCAGCAGCATGGCGATGGTCGAGCAGCTGCCTGCCGCGATGGCAAGGGGGCCGAGCACGCTGACCGAGCGCCAGTAGCTCACAGGCATGCCGCTGCGCGGATCGAGGATGTGGCAGTAGCGCTTTCCATCCACTTCGATGAAGCGCTCGTAGTCGCCGCTGGTGGCGATGGCGCCGCGCCGTACCGGAACGCCTGCAGCGGTGCCGGCGCTGTCGCGCGGGTCCTGGATGCCGATCTCCCAGGGCTCGCCGTCCGGCCGCGGACCGAGAAAGCGCATGTCGCCGCCCAGGTTCACATAGCCATGCTGCACGCCCAGGCCAGCCAGCACCTCGGCGGCGCGGTCTGCCGCGTACTCCTTGCCGAAGCCGCCGAAGTCGAGTTCCATTCCGGCCCGCGGCAGGAAGATGGCGCCGTCATGCCGTTCCACGCGCTGCCAGCCCACCAGTTCCAGCAGGGGCGCCAGGGTCGCCTGCCGGGGCAGCACGGGCCGGCGGAAGTCCCAGGCTCGGCGCAGCACACCGGAGGTGATGTCGAAACGGCCGCCGCTGGCGTCGAACAGCGCGTCGGCATAGTCGAGCAGGGACATGGTCTCGGCATCGCATTCCACCGCCGCCCGGCCCGCCGAAGCATTGATGCGGCCAACGACGCTGTCGCTGCGGTAGCGCGAGTACTTGGCCTCGATGCGGCGTGCTTCGTCGATCGCCTGCTGCGCCAGGGCTGCGGCGTTGGCCTCGTCCACCGCTGCGAGGCGCACCTCGCAGCGGCTGGCCATGGCCTGGAAGGCCACCGAGAAGATGGGATTTACCACAGCCGCGTCACTCCCAGCTGGATGCTGTGCGCGCGCATCGGGTCGAGGCCAGGGCTGCCGTGGCCGAAGAGGCGCCATGAGCCGCGCTGCTGGTAGGTCTCCAGCTTGAGGTCCACGCTCCAGTCCTTGTCGATCTGCTTTGCCAGCTTCACGCCGAGCGTCACGGCGCCGAAGGCGGACAGGCGCTGGTCGGCTGACAGCAGCCTGCCGTCGCCGAAGGCATATCCGGGAGGGAAGGGCGCGCCCAGGCGTGCGTCGTACACGGGATCGAAATAGAACGACGCGGCGCGCTGCGTGTAGAGGCGCATGGAAGGCGTGACGGTCCAGCCGTGGGCCAGCGCGTGCACATACTCGGCGCCCAGGGTGTGGGCGCGCACGCCGAAGCTGTCGCGGTAGTAGCGGTAGCTCAGGCGTCCCGTGTCCCCGCTTTCGAACTGGTGGTTCCAGCGCGCCAGCATTGCAGCCTGATCGCGCGCACGCGGGCGGTTGTCGGCCAGCTTGTACGGGTCCGAATAGTAGCCATGGCCGCTGGCGTAGGTGAGCGTCAGCTGGGCCACATCGCGCGGGGTCAGCACCCGGGTCACGCCCGCCAGCACGTTCACGGTCTGCCTGCCCTCGTCCACCACCATGTGGTTGACGGGATTGATGCTGTCGTCCGCGCCGCCGATGCCCAGGGCCCAGGTGGTGTTCTTGTCCTCGCTCGATACCGTGCCCTGCAGAGACAGGGCGCGCGAGTCGTAGTCATGCTCGGTGGAGTAGGCCCCGCCCACGCTCAGGGTCCCTTGCGGGAAGTAGCGTGTGACGGTTACGTCGCCTGCCTTGCGGTCGTCGCTCATGCGCGAAGCGCCCGACACCGCCGTGTGGTAGCGCGGCGAGGCGCCCGACACATCGTCAGCCGTCACGCCGGCTTCCACGGTCCATACCCCCGCGATGGGCGCCAGCACGGAGACCGCGGGCGCCCGCACGCCGATGCGGTCCAGGCCCCGCTGGTCCTCCTTGTAGTACAGGTATTTGACGCTGATGGCGCCGCGCTCGGGCGCCGTTTCCGCGTGCACGGCGCCCACGCCCGGCAGCAGCATGGCCGCTGCCAGGATGGTGGAGGCGCGGCCCGGCGCCGCAGGAGATTGCCTTGTTTCGTTCATGCTGCTTCCTCGTCAATTGCAGCCGCAGCCGCCGCCGCCAACGCTGCTGCCGCCGGAGGCGGCCTCCTTGCTGGCGTAGATATGCTCGTTGAAACGCGCCTCCAGCGTGTCGCCCTGCAGCTGCATGGCGCTGCGCGCCAGGTCGCCCTTTTCCCAGGGCTGAACCGGCGGAAGCGCGCAGCCCGCGAGGCTGAAGATGGCGCACAGCGCCGCCAGGCGCGGCGCGGCCCTCATTGCCTGCCTCCCAGCGCAAGCTGGATGCGGCGTTCCAGTTCGGCCTTGTCGGCGGCGCGGAAGCCGCTGTGCTCATACACCACCTTGCCGTCCGGCCCGATCAGCACACTGCTCGGCATGCCCTTGATACCGTAGCTGCGCGGCGCCGTGCCCGATGGATCGAAGGCCACGATGAACTGCGCGGGCGTACTGGCCAGGAAGCTGCGCGCCTCCTCCGGCTTGGCGTCGACGTTGATGCCGATGACCTGGAAGCCGCGCGGCCCGTACTTTGCCTGCATTTCGTTCATCCATGGAAAGGACTGGCGGCAGGGGCCGCACCAGGAAGCCCAGAAATCCAGATAGACCAGCTTGCCCTGGTGCTGCTCCAGCTTCACGCTGCCGGAGGGACCGTTCAGCGCGAACGGCGGCGCGGCCTGGCCGACCTCCAGGGCGCCTGCCTGGGCTGCCAGCGCGAGGGCTGCGGCGGCGGCCACGGCGCGCGCCCGGCGGCGCCACAGCAGCACGCCCACGGCCAGCACCACGAGCGCGGCCAGGGTCGGGTCCTTGCCGTCCCGCGCGGCGGAGCAGCCGCCGCCGCCGTAGTTCTGCGCCGCCTGCGGCGCAGGAGCGGAGGTGCTTCCCTGGCCGCTCAGGGCGATGGTCCAGCTCTGGCCCGCCGCCTGCAGCACGGCGCTGCCGCTGGCGGGACCGGCGCTGGCGGGGGCGAAGCGCACCGGCATTTCGCAGCTGGCGCCGGGCTGCAGCGTGAAGGGCAGGGCCGGGCAGGAGGTGGCGTCTGTGAGCACTGCGAAGGGACCGCTGACGGTGGCCGAGGCGAGGGTCAGCGCTGCGTTGCCTGTATTAGTGAGGGTGAAGCGCTTGCTGGCGTTCGCACCCGTGGCCACCGTGTCGAAGTCGAAGGTGGCAGGGCTTACGGTCAGCGCTGCCGTACCGGCAACTGCCACGCCGTTGCCGTTCAGGCGCACGCTGAACTGCGCGCCGCCGTCCGTCACCAGCACCATGTCGGCGCTGCGGGCGCCCGCAGCCGTGGGCTTGAAGGCCAGGTCGAGGGTGCAGTTTGCGGCGGGGCTGAGGGTGCCGTTGACGGCGCAGCTGCCGCCCAGGGTGAAGTCGCCCGCATTGCTGCCGCCCAGGACGAGGGAGCCGATCTTCAGCGCTGCGTTGCCCGCGTTGGACAGGGTGATGCGCTGCGCTGCCGTGCTCTGGCCGACCTGGGTGTCCGCGAAGGCGAGGGGGCCGTTGCTGGACAGCGTGGGCCGCGCCACCGCCGCTGTGGTGCCGCTGCCGGTGACCGCCACCTGCAGTTCCGGCGCGTTGGAGCGCACCGTCAGCGTGGCGGCGGCATTGCCTTCCGCTGTGGGCGCGAAGGACAGCACCACCGTGCACGAAGCGCCGACCGCGAGCGAGGAACCGCAGTTGCCGCCGTTGCCCAGCGTAATGCTGGATGCGCCGCCGACCGTGATGCCGCTGATGGCCAGTGCGACGTTGCCGCGGTTGCTCAGGACGACGTTCTGCGTGACGGCGCCAGCGCCGGCGGTCTGGCTGCCGAAGGCCACCGCGCTCGGGTTCGCGCCGATCGACGGCGCAGGGGCGCTGGCGCTGCCTGCGAGGCCCACGACGGCGTTGCCGTTGCTCGCGTTCGAGTTGATGTTCAGGCTGGCCGAGAAAGCGCCCGCGCTGGAAGCCAGGGCCTGCACGGTGACCGTGCAGCTTGCCCCTGCCGCGAGCGGAGCCGCGACTGCGCAACTGCCGCCCAGGGTGAAGAAGCCTGCCTGCGCACCGCTTAGCGAAATGGCGCTGAAGGCCAGCGGCGCCTGGCCGGTGTTGCTGACGGTGAGGGTCTGGACCGGGGAGGCTGCGCCTGTGAGCAGGGTGCCGAAGTCCAATGCGTTGGCCGAGAGGCCGAGGGTGGGCTGCGCCACGGCGTTGCCGGTGCCGCTCAGGCCCACGCTGCTGCTGCCGCCGGTGGCGTTATGCGAGATGGTGAGGCTGGCGCTGCGGGTTCCCGCCGCCGTGGGGCGGAAGGCCACCTGCACCGTGCAGCTGGCGCCCGCCGCCACCGCGCCGCCGTTGGCACAAGTGCCGCCAGCGAGCGTGTAGTCGCCCGCGGCGCTCCCCGCCAGCGCAATGCTGCCGATATTGAGGACCGCGTTGCCGGTGTTGGACAGGGTGGTGGCGAGGGCCGCGCTGGTCTGGCCGACCGTGGTGCCATTGAAGCTCAGGCTGGCCGGGGCCAGCGAGGCCGCAGGCGCCGCCGTCACGTTGGGGTTGCCGATGAACGCTGCCAGGTCGGCGATTTCGGCGGCCGAGAACTTGCCGTTGAAGAGGGTGCCCATGCCGCCCTTGTTGGCGGCGAAGGCGTTGCTGATCACGGAAGGGCTGTTCGCCGCGGCCAGGATGCCGTTGACATTGGCGGCCGGGCTGGGGCCGTGGCAGGAAGCGCAGGCCGTGCCGCCGGACACCGGGCCGTTCAGGTACAGGCTCTTGCCGTTCAGGGCATCCGCGGCATGCGCCGCGGGCAGCAGGGCCAGCAGGGCCGCCAGCAGCATGCTGCCCTGGATGGATCGGATTGATATCATTGCGTCTCCCGCAGGGTTAGGTCGATAAAAAAAAAGGGCTCGTGCAAACACTGACGGCCGCGGCATTGAACAGCGCATGCAGCACGGCGCACAGGCGCCAGTCGCGCCAGCGCTGGTACACCAGCCCCAGCGCCAGTCCCGGCCCGAACACCAGTGCGGCCGCCTGCCAGCCCGCGCCCAGGTGCAGGACGCTGAAGGCCGCGGCCGACAGCGCCGGGGCGGCCGCGTAGCTGGCGGCGAAGGCGGGGCGCTGCAGCAGCCATGCCTGCAGGCCGGCGCGCACGATCCACTCCTCCAGCAGCGGCGCCAGCAGGAGCAGGCGCAGCAGGTCGGCCGGGTGCGGATGCGACAGCGCCGGGCCGCACAGGGCTGGCCAGATCGTCGCGTTCAAGCTGGGCCTTTCCGGTTTGTCAATGTTGTCGCGGTCTATACCCGCTGGCGCGCGCAGGGTTCAATAGCGGAGTAGAATTTTTTTGTGAGGGATTTTTTCGTGCCGGATTGAACCTTTTGGCGCCGCGAGCGTATTCACGGCATCACAGGAGAATGGCTGCATGCTGAACAAATGGGGGATGGACCGGCTGGACGGCGGGGACGGCGAAGCGCGCCTGGTCGAGCGTATCGGCCTGGGCGACCGGCAGGCCTTCCAGGCCCTCTATCGCGCCTACTTCCCCCGGCTGGCCCGTTTTCTCGGCCGGATGACCCGCAATGCGCCCTTGATCGAGGAGGTCGTGAACGACACCATGATGGTGGTATGGCAGAAGGCCGGCACCTACGACGGCAGCAGCAAGGTCTCCACCTGGATCTTCGGTATCGCCTACCGCCAGGCACTGAAGGGGCTGCGCGGCCTGGACGAGCCGGTGGAGTTCTCCTTCGAACTGGCGGGCGCGCCGGACCTGGAACCGGAGCAGGCGGCGGAAGACGCGCAGCTGCGGCAGGGTGTCAGCGAGGCGCTGGACGCGCTGCCGCTGGAGCAGCGCATGGTCGTCAGCCTGACCTATTATCACGACATGGCCTACCAGGAGATCGCCGAGACCATGGGCTGCCCGGTCAACACCGTCAAAACCCGCATGTTCCATGCGCGCCAGCGCCTGAAAGCCATGCTGTTACCGCACACGGAAGAAACGCAATGAATACGCAGAAATCCAGCAGGGAAGAGGCGCACCTCGCAGTGCAGGCGCTGCTGCCCTGGCATGTGGCAGGCACCCTCTCCGCAGCCGAACAGGCCCAGGTGCGCAGGCACCTGGAGGAATGCGCCGTCTGCCAGGAGGACGCAGCCTTGCAGCGCCTGATGATGGCCGCCGAACCCGGGCCGCCCCCGGGCCTGGACATGGACCGCGCCATGGAGCGGATGATGGCGCGCGTGGATGCGGCGCCAGCACCTGTGCCGCAGCGCAGCGCGGCGCCGTCCCTTATCCAGCGCCTGCGCGGCCTGCTGGGCGAAGGCGCATGGCGCAATTGGGCGCTGGCTGCGCAGTTTGCCGTCATCGCCATCCTGGGCCTGGGCCTGATGCGGCCCGCAAGCGAAAGCTCCTACCGCGCACTGGGCAGCGGCGCAGTGGCGGCGCCGCAGCTGATCGTCATATTCAAGCCCGATGCCCGCCTGGCGGACGTGCAGCAGCTGCTGCAGGATGCGGGGGCCCGCATCGTAGACGGACCCACCGTCACCGGCGCCTACCTGGTGGATGTGGACGAGAAGCGCGCCGCGCCGCTGCTGGCTTCCCTGCGCGCGGACCCCGCCGTGACGCTGGCCGAACCCCTCGGCGCAGGAGCGCGGCCATGATCAGCCGCCTGCTCGGGGTGCTGGGCCTCGCGCTGGCGGTGAACGTCCATGCTGCCGGGCAGGCCGAAGCGCCAACCACGCCCGCGCGCGCGGAAGCCCCTGAGACGCGCGAAATCCTCGTCATGCTGCGCCTGCCCGCTCCCCACTTCCGTGCGGACGGCTACCAGGGCGGCAACTATCGCGAGGACGCCGGCCGGGCGGCCCGCCGCCGTATGGCCGAAGCACTGGCGCGCGAGCACGGGCTGGAAGTGCTGGAAGACTGGGCGATGCCCGCGCTGAATATCGACTGCTACCGCATGCAGCTCCCCAGCGGAAAAGCGGCCGGTCCCGTGCTCCAGGCCCTGGCAGCAGATTCCCGCGTGCAGTGGGCGCAGACGGTGGAGAACTACTCCGCGCAAGGCACAGCCGACCCGCTGTATCCCGTTCAGCCAGCGGCGGTGCCCTGGCAGCTGGCCGACGTGCGCAAGGTCGCCACGGGCCGCAAGGTGCTGGTGGCGGTGGTGGACAGCGGCGTGGAGGCCGATCATCCCGACCTGGCGGGGCAGGTGGACCTCAAGGAGAATTTCGTGGCCGGCCAGGGCTATGTGGCGGAGATGCACGGCACCGCCGTGGCGGGCGTGATCGCTGCGCGCGCTGGCAACGGCGTGGGCATCGAAGGCGTGGCGCCGGATGCGCGGCTGATGGCCTTGCGCGCCTGCTGGCAAATGCCGGACGGCGCAACCCGGTGCAACAGCTTCACCCTGGCCAAGGCCCTGAACTTCGCCCTGCTGCACGGCGCCCAGGTGATCAACCTGAGCCTCTCCGGCCCGGACGACCGCCTGCTCCAGCAGCTGATCGACCTGGCGCGCACACGCGGGGTGCGCGTCGTGGGCGCCATCGACAGCGCACGGCCCGGCGGCGGTTTTCCCGCTTCCCATCCCGGGGTGTTCGCAGTGGCGGCCGAAGGCGCTGGCCGGCCCGCCGGCCGCTTTCTCGCGGCGCCCGGCCGCGATGTGCCCACCACCATGACGGGCGCGCGCTGGGGGCTCGTCTCCGGTTCCTCCTACGCGGCGGCACATATCTCCGGGCTGATGGCCGTGCTGAGCGAGCTGAAACCGCAGATGCCGCTGGTCCAGCTGCGCGACAGCCTCGTGGCGAACGCCACCAGCATCGACCTGTGCGCGACCATGACGCGCGTGAGCGGCAAATGCACCTGCGCCTGCGCCAGCAGCGCAGCCGCCCACTATGCCCGTTCGCCCTGACATGCGGCGCGGGAGCTCCATTGCGTAGGTTGCCGGCGGCCCTGTTCGCCGCTCACCTGCTTTGTATCCCGGCCGCCCATGCCCAGTTGAGCGGCAGCGCAGGCATTCTCTCGAATTATCTTTATCGCGGCGTGAGCCTGAGCGGAGACAAGGCCGTGCCGCGCCTCAGCCTGAACTACGACGGCGCAGCCGGATGGTACGCAGGCGGGCAGGTGATCGGCGGCCAGATGGGCGGCGTTCCGCACCGCAGCGCCCAGTGGACGGGCTATGCCGGGTATGCGCGGCGGCTGGACTCGGGCCTGAGTTGGGAAGCAGGCGTGTCGCGCTATGCCTTCCCGCAGGCGCCGTCCTGGCACTTCGATGAAGTCTTTGCGGGCATCGCGCTTGACGGCCTGGCCGCGCGCCTCAACTACTCCCCCGACTACCTGGGCCTGGGCGTGCGCACGCTCTATGCCGAATGCCAGGGCAGCGCCCAGCTGATCGAGGGCCTGGGTGGATTCTGGCATCTCGGCTACCTGGGCTCCCTGAACGCTGCGCCCGGCTCTGCCATCGGCCGCTACGATCTGCGGCTTGGCCTGCAGACGAGCGTCTCGAGCTGGCGCGCCGAGCTCTCCTTCAACGCGATGCGCAAGCGGCGCCTCGGCGCTCCCTACTACGATACCGGTGCGCGCAGCGGCAAGGACGTTGTCCTGAGCCTTGCCTACAGTTTCTAGAACGCCTGGGACAAGGTGGCCAAGCCCCATCCGAGCAGGACGAGCCCGGCGCCGCGCCCGATCCCCACGCCCGCCGGCGCGAGTTTTTCGGCAAGCACGAACAAGGCCAGGCCGGCGATCCAGCTCATGTTCATGACACCGCCGACAAACAGCAGCAGCATCAGCACCCAGCAACAGCCGAGGCAGTAGAGGCCATGTTGCAGACCCATCAGGAAGGCGCCGCGGGCGCCGCGGCGCCAGTGCGCCAGCACGAATTCCAGGGGCGAGCGGCAGCCCTGCAGGCAGGCCCTCTTGAGCGGAAGCCATTGGTAGAGGCCGGCTGCCGCCAGGACCAGGCCGGCGAACACCGCGTTCGTTGCCGCCATCATGGGCGAGAGCAGGGCGAGCTGATGCAGCCCCAGCTGCAGCGCTACCGCCCCGATGCTGAAGAGGGTCCAGACGGCGAGATAGCCCAGGGCGAAAATGCTGGGCAGCGAAGTACCGTGGCCGCGCGCGAGCCTGGCATAGAGCAGTATCATCGGCGCGGCGCTGGGCAGCATCATCGCCGCCATCATCACGGCCCACATGCACAGCATGAGCAGGATGTAGCCGAAGGTCCACGGACCTGAGGCCATGGGCATCTGCATGCCGTCCATGTCCTGCATCATCCCCGCGCCGCTGAACAGGTAGGCCCATGCGGCGGCGACGACGGCCAGCAGCCCGCCGGCCGTCAGCAGGCGGTCGTGCCGCAGCACCTGTTCGGTGAGGGCTGTGCGCATGCGCGGTTCCGCGGCCCTATCCGGCCACCCCTTGCGGGGTCTGCACGACCTTGGCCAGCGTGCTGTGCGACCCCTTGGTATCGAAGCGGTTGGCACCGGTGCTGTGAATGTTGGCCGCCGCCACCTCGCCCTCCCGGTGTTCGAAGCCTTCGGGCATGACGACGCGTATGCGGTGCGGTGCGCCCGTCACCGGGTTCCGGATGGGCTCGACATCGGTTTCCAGCACGCCGGGAATCGTGACGCGTGCCAGCCGGGATTCCATGTCGAAGGCAAATTGCACGGGCGCAAAGACAGGCTCGTGCATCGTGGAAACAATCAGGCTGAAGATATGGAACAGCGTCCCTTCGTCCGAGCTCTGGCCGGAC
Organism: Massilia endophytica; assembly: GCF_021165955.1. Classification (NCBI taxonomy): domain Bacteria; kingdom Pseudomonadati; phylum Pseudomonadota; class Betaproteobacteria; order Burkholderiales; family Oxalobacteraceae; genus Massilia; species Massilia endophytica. The sequence continues at coordinate 13,262 of NZ_CP088952.1, forward strand.
ATAATGGCCAGCAAGGCATTGCGTTGCGCCGGCGTGGCGCGCTCGTCGATGATTGCCTGGGCCTGGCCGTTCCCTTCATGTAAAGGACCAGGAAACTGGACCGTGACGAAGAAACACAGCCCGTCGAGGGCCGTATCGTTGAAATGCCCGCGGGTGATGCGCATGCCGAGCAGGCCCTTGCATTCGCCCTGTGTCGGCCGCGCATTGAAATCACAGGGGCAACCGAAGGCGCAGTTGCAGTTCTTGATCCACTCGCCTTCCAATCTCCAGTCTGCATTTTCCATGTTCGCATCCTCCTCCCGCCGCCCGTGCGGCGCCTGCTATTCACAGTAGGTCGAATCCGGAGGATGGCAATGGAAATCGTCAAGAGAACGCAGGCCGCGCGCACGGCAGCGCGCCGGTTGCACGGGCGGCCATTGAGGCTGACAATACGGTTCTTCCCAACCCTGCTGTACAGGAGGTTTCCATGAAGCTGAACCGTTCCCTGCAGTTGCTGGTGCTTGCCGTCTGCGCGTCCGGTATTCCGGCGCTGGCGGACGACAAGAAATCGTCCTCGCCGGACGAGAAAAAGATGATGGAGAAGATGATGCAGGCCGGTACGCCCGGCGCCGCGCATCGCAAGCTGGACCCGCTGGTCGGCAAGTTCAGCGTCAAATCCAAGATGTGGATGGATCCATCCAAGCCGCCGCACGAAAGCAGCGGCACAGCCGAGCGCGCCTGGATCATGGGCAACCGCTACCTGGAAGAGCGCTTCCAGGGCGAGCACGAGGGCCAGCCGTTCACAGGCGTGGGCACCTTCGGCTACGATAACGTGACGAAGAAGTACTTCGGCACCTGGCTCGACTCCATGAGCACCGGCATGGCCACCATGAAGGGGACGCTGTCCGGCGATACGCTGAAATACACGGGTATGATGTCGGACCCGATGGCCGGGAAGGAAGTGCCCTATACCATGAACTTCAAGATCGTCAACAACGATACCCAGACCATGGAGATGTGGTGCGCAGGGCCGGACGGCAAGCAGATGAAATCCATGGAAATGACCTATACCCGCATCAAATGATCATCGTCACTCACGGCGGCAAGTTCCATGCGGACGACGTATGGGCTGCCGCCGTTCTCACCATTCTTTTCCCGGAAGCGGAGCTGCTGCGCACGCGCGACCCCGCCCTTGTTGCGGCGGGCGACTTTGCGGTGGACGTGGGCGGCATCTGGGACCCCGCCTCAGGGCGCTTCGACCACCACCAGAAGGGCTTCGGCGCCGCGCGCCAGACCGGCGTGCCTTATGCCAGCGCGGGCCTCGTGTGGCGGGAGTACGGGGCGCGCTGCGTCGGCGCGCTGTCCCTGGCGCACACCGGGCATGAGCTTTCCGAGGAAACGGCGCGCGAGATGGCCTATGCCATCGACGCCGACGTGGTGCAGTACCTGGACCTGGCCGATGTGGGCGCAGCCCGCAGCGCGCCCGGCGGGTATGGACTCTCGGTCGTGGTCTCGGGCTTCAATCCTAACTGGATGGACGAGCAGAGGCTGGGCTATGGCGAAGCGGCGGAGCAGTATCAGCTCGAGCAGTTCCGGCGCGCCATGGCACTGCTCACGGACGTCATGATCAATGCCGTCAAATACCGGGTCGGCGCCATGCTCGCCATCGAGCAGGTGCGGCAGTCGGAAGTGCTGGAAGGCGGGCGGCTGCTGTTCCTCAGGAACGGCGCCTTGCCCTGGTCCCAGGTGGTGCGCAAGGAAATGCCCAAGGTCCTCTTCGTTCTCAGCCATGCGATTGCGGAGCAGCGCTACATGCTGCACACCGTTCCCGTCAGCGCCGAAAGCTTCAAGGCGCGGGCCGACCTGCCGGAAGCGTGGGCCGGGCTGCGCGATGCCGAACTGGCGGCGGTGACAGGCGTGCCGGACGCGAGCTTCTGCCACAACGGCCGCTTCATCGCTGCGGCCAAATCCTACGAGGGCGCGCGGGCAATGGCCGCGCTGGCGCTGAAGTCTTTGGAAGAGCTCGCCTAGCCTTGCCCGGCTGGCGCTTGCCGGACGCGGAGATCCTGAACCATGCCGAAGATTGCCTGGGTATTGCTGCCCTTGGCGCTGTACGGCCTCTGCCTGGCCGGGACCTTGCTGCTGCGCAGGGGAAGGCTCTCGCGCCATGCGCTGAATATCCAGATCAGTCTGCTTTTGATGTTCTACTTGGCAGCAACCGCCGGTCTGGGGATTTTCTGGGTCGCCAACCAGCAGCTGCCGGTGTTCGACTGGCATTACCTGTTCGGATACGGGACGGTGGCGCTGCTGCTCGTCCATCTGTATTTCAACCTGCCCCTGGTGTGGACGGCCCTGCGGAAACCGCGCCGGGCGGAGTCTCCAGCCAAGGGGCGGCGAAGCAGGGCAGGGCTGGCGGCGCTGGCCGCGCTGGCGGCAGGCTATCTGCTCGGCGGGCTGCAGCAGGAAAGCGCTCCGCTGTCCGGAGCGCAGGCCATGCCCGGTATCGAGGCTGTGCTGCGTTTCCATGAGTCCTCCTCCGAATCCCGGCGCGCGGCGTTCGCGCGTGCGCCTGCGGTCGACTGGGGCGCGCCGCCTGCCGCCTTCAAGGCGTACCCGGAGCGGCCGCACATTCCGCTGGAACGCGGAAATGCCGCGACGCGGGGCTTGAGCGAATCGCTGCGCGGCCCAGGCCCGGTCCCCGGGACACTGCGCTTGCGGGAACTGGGCGAGCTGCTCTATCTTTCCGCTGGCGTGACCCAGCGCCGTGGCGGGCAGGCGCTGCGGGCCTCGCCCTCGTCCGGCGCCCTGTTTTCCGGGGAGCTGTATGTGCTGGCAAGTTCGGTGAAGGGGCTGGCGCCCGGCGTCTATCATTACGACGCCGACCGGCACCGCCTCGCCGCTCTCGGCCCGCTCGCCGCAGCCAGCGGTCTTGCTTCCGATGATGCTGCCGCCACCATCGTGCTGACGTCGGTGGTGCGCAGGACAGCCTATAAATACAAGGTCCGCGCGTACCGCTATGTGACGGCCGACGCGGGACATCTGCTGGAGAATCTGCGTGTAGCGGGCCAGGCTCTCGGCATGCATCCCGTTCTGGCAAGGCAGTTCGAGGAACGGACGCTGGCCCGTACTCTTGGCGGGGATGGTGTGCAGGAGATTGTGCTGGCCGCGATGGAACTGCGCCGTACAGCGCCGCCCGCGGCCCGGCCCGGCAGGCAGTTCGTCGCGCCAGCGGAGGTGTCGTCAACCATTGGCGTTACGGGCCTGGTCCACTCGGCGACCTCGCTCCGGCTGCCGCAGCCATTGGAGCCGGGCGAGCTGACCTCCCTTCCCGCGCCAGAGCAAAGCGGCATCGCTGTGCACAAGGCGATCGCCGAGCGGCGCAGCCAGCGTCGCTTCACGCGGGATCCCGTGGCGCTCGCCGTGCTTGCGTCGATCCTGGCTGACATGAACCAGCCGGACCAGCTATCCGGCGCGGTCCGCATCAACCTGATCGTCAGCCGTGTGGAAGGACTGGAGCCAGGCGTCTACCGCTATGATCCGCGCCATGCGCTGCGGCTGGTGCGCCAGGGCGACTTCGCCGCGGCCGCGGAATCGGCCGCCCTCTCGCAGGCGGTGATTGGCGATGCTGCCGTGGTGCTGGTGCTGTCCGCCGAACGCGAGGCCATGCTGACCGAGGGAGCGCGCGGCTATCGTCACGGCTTTATCGAGGCAGGCCTGATCGGCGAGCGCTGGCTGCTGGGGGCCGTTGCGCGGCGGCTCGGCGCCTGCCCGGTCGGCGCGTTCTACGACGATGAAGCTGCCACGCTGATCAGGGTTGACGCGCGGCGCGAGTGGGTGCTTCACTTTGCGGCGCTGGGCGTTCCTGCGAAGGACTGAATAGCATTCCCGCCAGGGCGACACACAAGGCCAGCATGCGCATGGCGTCCAGGGAGTCGGACGCCGGGTCGCCGTTCGAAACATGCGTGCCAATGGCTGCGACCATGACGGCAGCCAGGATCGCGGCTGCCCAGATGCGTCCGCGTCCCATCAGCAGGAAGGCGGCGGCGCAGGTTTCGACCGCCATCACGGCATACATGAGCGCCAGCGGGAGACCGGACGCGCGGAAAAACTCGCGCATCTCACTGTCGTGAAGGAGTTTGCCGATTTCGAACTGAATGAAGGCCAGCCCGACATACCATGCGGTGGCGCTGGCCATAGTCTTGCGGAAGCGGATCCCGGCCGCGCTTTCACGGGGGGAAAAGGCGGCGGCAAAAGCGGCTCCAACGGCGAAGGGCGCCGCCCATGCGAGTCCGGCACGCAGGGTATTTTTCACGGCGGGAGCAGGAAGGCCGGCCAGCGTGGAGGCCGCGAACAGGGCCAGGGCTGCCGCAGCCAGGGCGTAACAGAGGGCCGCAACGCTCGTTTCCAGCCGTTTCTGCGATGGGGCGGCAAGACTGCGATGGAGGCCGAGCAGGACGGCGGTCCAGCCCATTGCGAGCGCAAAAAACCAGACAGGTGAAGCCATGAGGGAAGTCTCCTTCGCTGGGGTCGGGCAAACCTCCCTATAGTACCGCGGCTGAGCTTGCTGGCAAAACTCGCGCCAACCGGTCCAGCCAGAACTGGAACCAGCGTTTCATCGGCGTTTTCACGCGCTCGCAGGCCGTTCCAAGCAGGGCGATGATGGCGAGCGTCAGCGCGAGGATCAGCGGTGTCTGAAGCAGCCCCAAACTCATGGTCGCAGTCGCCGCCACCAGGAATTTCAGGATAGGGAAGTGCAGCAGGTAGATGGCGAAGGTATGGGCTGATGCCTTGCGCACCATGTGTTCGCACCAGGGCCGAAGTTGGCCGATCCAGGGTGCGAGCTTCACCATGGCGACAATGTGGAGCGCCGCCGGAATGCTGAACGCATAGGCATACAGGAACCCTGCGGATTGCTCTAGGGCCTGCGCGGTGGGGCCGAGTTCGGCAAGCGTCCATGCGCGCCAGCTGGCCTTGGCGCCCGATGCAATCAATACGCTCGATCCCGCGAACGACGCCAGGGCGAGAAGCGCCGCCGCATGCGGTGACAGACGCATCCGCTTGGAGATTGCGAAGGCGCCCACGCCGAGCAGCCATATGGGCATGAGCAGTACGATCTTCGGGCCGGAAAGGGCGCAAAGCGATACCACCGCCAGCATCTTCACGCCGCGCCGTGGAATGAAGTACGCTGCCGCGTAGATCATGTAGTACCAGAATTCGTAGCTCAGGGACCAGAAGGGGATATTGGATGGCGGCCACAGGGAGATGAACCAGACTTCATTGGAAAAGAATGCGCTTAGCACAAGCGCCGTCATTTCCTCCTTGAACGAGGCCGGGTACTCCGATGGCGCCAGCATTGCGCCCGCCACATCCAGGAGCATGGTCACAAGGAGCGCAGGCAGGACGACGCTGTAAAGGCGCGCGAAACGCGCGGAGAGATAATCCGCCGCCCTGTCCTTGCGGCTGTGGACGACGTAGGCGATCACGAAGCCGGACAGGATGAAGAACACATATACCGCCTCGCCTCCCCATTCGGCCAGCCGCCACAGGACGGGCAAGCCATCGGGCAGCAAATAGTGTGCGTGGACGGTGAAAACCACAAGGGCTGCGGCAAGCCGCAATACGTCCAGATAGAGGGAGGCGGCCTTTTCCATTGCTGCGATCTCCGGTCAGACTCGCACCCAGTATTCTCCCGAGCGCCAAGGACTTGTTGCCGTACATCAGACGGAGAAAACAAAAACGCCGATCGGCATGGATCGGCGTTCCTTTGATGGTGTTCTTGGTGGCCCGGGGCGGAATCGAACCACCGACACAAGGATTTTCAGTCCTCTGCTCTACCAACTGAGCTACCAGGCCAAGGCGCGCAATTATAGCAGGGCGATGGCATTCCGCCAAGTGCCGTCCTTCGGTTACAGAAGTAACGCCTCCTTACAGCTGCAGCCATGTTTCTCGAAATTGTCCTGAAAAGGTAATAGTGGTGGATTCGACCGGGGGTGCGATTCTACACTTGGTCACATTTATTTTGCGACGACCAGGAGGATCAAAATAATGCATCGACGTGAAGCACTGCGCGCCCTCGCCGCGCTGTCCCTGCCGGGTGGACTGGCCGCCTGCGGCGGAGGCGGCGATGGCGGCGCAGCCATCCCGCCGCCGGCAGCCGGACCGGCCATCACTTCCTTCACCAGCGACAAGGCCGACTATCAGGTTGGCGCCGCGGCCACCGTAACCGCCGTCTTCAGCGGCGGCACGGGCCGCATCGACCCGCCGGGACTCGCCATCACGAGCGGCACGCCGCTGGCGCTGCCCATCCTGCCAGCGGGGCCCCTGCGGCTGACCGTAACCTCGGGCAGTACCTCGGTCACGCGTGAGCTCAAGCCCAACCTGGCTTACCGGAACGTGCTGCAGCAGATTCCCATGGGCTTTTCGCGCGCGGCCCATGTCACGGCCACGGGGGCGGGCGGCAAGCTGTATATCGTGGGCGGCGAAGGCGGTAGTTCGGTAGCGCCGCAGGAAGTCATGGTTTTCGATCCCTACACGGAGAAATTCAGTTCGGCAGGCATGCTGGCTACGGGCCGCTTCGCGCACACCGTCACCGCGCTGCCGGACGGCACCTTGCTGGTGCTGGGAGGCTCGCGCACAGTGAGCGGAACTCCCAGCGCCGAGCGCTTCGATCCGGCGACAGGCAAGACGAGGGCGATGGCTGGCCAGCCCGCAGCCAACCGCCAGTACCACACGGCCACGCTGCTTGCAGACGGCAAGGTGCTGATCGCGGGCGGGCAGGTGGCCGGTTCGGCGGCGGGCTGGCGCACGGCGGAAATCTACGATCCCGCAAACGACAGCTTCACCCCGCTCGGCGCAAGCATGCAGTATGGCCGCTGGGGCCACGTGGCGCTGCCTCTGTCCGGCAACAAGGTGCTGCTGTACGGCAGCCGGCCCATCGTCGGGGGCTACGCGCCTGCCGAAATTTACGATGCCGCTGCGAAGACCTTCACTGCCGTTGCGGGACCGGATGCCCAATCCCGCAACGACGCCAGGGCGCTGGTGCTCGCCAGCGGGGAGGTGCTGCTGACCGGGGGCGAACAGGCCGACGGCTATCCCTACCAGTCCATCGTGCGCGGCAATGCGGACGGCGGCAATCTGCGTATCGGCGGGCAGATGCGCCACGCGCGCGCCGTGCATGCCGCCGCGCCCCTGGTGGACGGGCGCGCGCTGATCGCGGGCGGCAGCGAGGACTTCACCTCGCGCGGCGTGGCGGATACGGAGCTGTACACGCCCGCCAGCGGCGCCGTGACGCAGGGCCCCCAGCTGGCCGTCGCCCGCATCATGCATACCGCGGACCTGCTGGCCACAGGCAAGGTGCTTGTCCTGGGCGGCAATGACCGGAGCATGGGGCTGGTCGCCACGGCAGAGCTGTTCAGCTAGCGCAGGTCCCGGGGACGGGTGCGATAAAATGCGGGGATGAGCCTCCCCGCCACCGCAGCCCCCTTGCTGGACGCCGACCAGATCGCCTTCGTGCGAGGCGGGGTTTCGATCAGCGTGGCCACCTGCGGGAGCGGCGGCCTGCCGCAGCTGGTGCGCGGGATCGGCTGCCGCGCCGCCGACGACGGGAGCCTGTTCACCGTCTTCGTGCCGGAACCGAAGTCGCAGCAGATCCAGCGCGATATCTTCGCCAACGGCGCCATCGCAGTTGCTTTCACCAAGCCTTCCACCCACCGAACCCTCCAGCTCAAGAGCCGCGAGGCCCGCGTCACCGCGCTGACGCCTGCGGACGTGGCCCTGGTCCATGCCTACCGCGATGCCTTCGTCGCCGAACTGGCGGCCATCGGCATGCGCGAGGAACTGGTGCGCACCCTGCTGGCGGCGGCGGACGAGGAACTGGTGGGCCTGAGCTTCCGCCCCAGCGACGCCTTCACCCAGACGCCTGGCCCGAAGGCTGGCCAACCCCTGAAGGCGGGCGAATGAGCCGCGTGCGCCTCGATACGATCCGCGAGTGCTTCGAGGGCGTGATCCCCGCCATCATCGGCACCGCGGATGCGGACGGCATGCCCAACGTGTCCTACCTCACGCAGGTGCAGTACATCGATCCGCAGCATATCGCGCTGTCCTACCAGTTCTTCAACAAGACGCGCGCGAACATCCTCGGCAGCCGCCAGGCGCGCCTGATGGTGATCAGCCCCCTGACGGCAGCCCAGTACCTGCTCACGCTGGAGTTCCTGCGCACGGAAACCAGCGGCTCGCTCTTCGAGAGCATGAAGGCCAAGCTTTCCGGCATCGCTTCTCAGGTGGGCATGAGCGGAGTGTTCCAGCTGCTTGGATCGGACGTGTACCGCGTGACCGACATGGTCTGCCTGCAGGGAGCGCAGCTGCCCGCGCCGCCTCCTCCGCTGAACCGCCTGGCGGAACTGCGCAACAGTGCGGAACGCCTGCGCGAATGCCGTGAGCTGGACCGCCTGTTCGACGAAACCCTGAACTGCCTGAACGAGAAGTTCGGCATCGCCCATGCCATGCTGCTGATGCACGAGGCGCCTGCGCGGCTCTATACGGTGGCGAGCCGCGGCTACGCGGAGTCGGGCGTAGGCTCGGAAATCGCGCTGGGCGAAGGCGTGATCGGCGTGGCGGCGCGCGAACGCACGCCCATCCGCATCAGCCACATGACGAGCGAATACGGATACAGCCGCGCCATCCGCTCGCAGACGGCGGATGCGCAGGCGCTGGAGATTCCGCTGCCCGGCCTGGCGGAGTCGCGCAGCCAGATGGCCGTGCCCATTCTGGGCTGCAGCCGCCTGATGGGCATTCTTTACGTGGAGAGTCCTCAGGACCTGCGCTTCACCTACGACGACGAGGACGCGCTGGTGACGCTGTGCGCCCAGCTGGCAATGCAGATGCATATCCTGCAGGAGGCGGAACCGGAAACGGCGCAGCAGCCGCCCGTCCCGGCGCCCGCGCCGGAAGGCGCTCCCCTGCTGGTGCGCCACTTCACGGGCAACGACAGCGTGTTTTTCGGGGACGATTACCTGATCAAGGGCGTGGCGGGCGCCGTGCTGTGGCGGCTGGTGCAGGATTATGTGCAGCAGGGGCGCAGCTCCTTCAGCAACCGCGAGCTGCGGCTCGATGCGCGCCTGCGCCTGCCGGACGTGAACGACAATCTCGAAGCGCGCCTGGTGCTGCTGGCGCGCCGCCTGGCCGAACGCGGTGCGGGCATCGCCATCGAGAAGACGGGACGCGGCCACTTCCGGCTGGATGTGCAGCGCCCTTTGCAGCTGCAGGAAGTGGCCTGAGGATCAGGCGGCGAGCGCCAGGTCCAGCTTGTGCGCGTCGCGCGCGTCCAGCAGCCCCTTCGCCAGCATCAGCATGCCGTTGAAAACGGGCGCGGGGGCATTGGCGCGCATGCCCAGGAACATGGAGGCGCGCTCGGAAGGCGTCAGCGCGGGCAGCATCCATTTCATCGTCTTCTGCTGCTGTTCGGGCGGGATGGTGGCCACGATGGCCTGCTCGATTGCCATGAGCTCCCCGTCGCTGTAGTGCGCCCACAGCACGGCATTGTTGGCCGTTTCCTCCATGTTCATGTGCACCAGGTTCTCGCCAACGAAGACGGACAGCATGCGGTGCAGGTGGCCCAGCTGCACTTCGCGCGCGGCCGCCGCGGACTGCTGCACCAGGTCGCACATCATTTCCAGGTTGCCGATGTCCGCCACGTGGTGGGCGTGGTCGCCTTCCGCCGTGGCCGTGGACCCCGGAGCGCGCGCCTCCATCGCCACGTGCACGAATTCCGATTCGTGCTTGAGGTGGCCGCGCAGGACGCCCAGCAGTTCGCGGATCTGGGCCAGGCCTTCGGCCACATCGGCTTCGTCGTGCGCATCCATGCGCGCGCTGCGGTTCAGGGTGTCGCCCATGAAGGCGCGCAGGGCCTTGTGGATGGGGTTGTAGATATTCAGCCGGCTTGCGTGCAGGTCGCTCATTTCTTCCTCATGCGGGTGCGGATACGAAGCAGTGCATGGTAGCGGCGCGGCCCTGCGCGCGTTCTTAAAACTTCCCTCAGCGCTTCTTAAAAACTTCTTAATTGCGGCGGCTCTTGAGCACCCGGCCGTCCGCGCCGAAGAGCACGATGAATTCCGGTCCCGCGTTCTTGCCCCGGCGCTCGGCCGGGGGATAGAGCCAGGCCTGCAGGCCGCTGTCGAAACGCACTTCGGTGGCCGGGCCCAGCGCCGCGCGCACCTCCTGCGCCGTCTGCCCCGGCTGAATGCCGGGCGCGGGCGCTGCATCCGGCGGCGCGGGGTCGTCCATGTGCTCGAACTCCAGCAGCGTATCGTCCGGCCAGCCTGCGTCCCAGATCGGGGCGTGATAGGTCCGGTCGAGCAGTACCTGGCAATCGCAGAAGGGCAGGTCGGCGCGCGGCAGGGTGCCGCCGGCGTACTGGTAGCGGAAGGGCAGGGTGGCGTGGCGCTCCCCCGCGTGCAGCCGTACGGCGAAAAGGGGCCGCTCGGCAAAGAACAGGTAGTTGCCCTGCGGATCGCGGCAGACGGCATCGGGATTGGTGAACAGGTCGGAGAGCCAGCGGAAGAGGTGGGCGTTGTTCGAGACCAGGCCCGCCTCGATGCCTACACGGCACTCGGTGCGCAGGTCGCCCAGCCTGCGCATGCCGGCCGGCACGCCCGGGCTGCGCACGTCCGCCCGCCAGGTCATGCTGTCGGTGCGGCGGTTGGCCACCAGGGCGGCATCCTCGCGCTGGGCCTGTGCGTTGCGTTCGAGCGTGAAGCTGTTGTCCGGCGCCACCGGCACCGGCAGGGTGACCGTGTCACCCACCACCTTCATCTCGATGCCTTCCATGCGCACACCCGGCAGGCGGGGCAGCAGCCGGAAGCGCAGCGTGGCGCCGGGCGCATGCGAACGTTCCGATTCGAATCGGTCCATGCCCTTCAGCATTTTCCGATAGGATTTGTCGACGGGGTCGCGGGTGGTGGTGACCGTCACGCTCTGCACCTGGGCATGCGCGGCGCCAACAGCAAGAAACAGGCAGAGAGCCGTACGCAGCATAGCAAATCTCGCTTTGTTCAGGACAACACGAATGGCGTGCAATCGGGGCCGGACTTGCACGCAGGACCGATACAATGGAGATGGAATCTCTCCAGCAGAATAGCGAAAAATAACAATGACGACGGAACTCCAGCCAATCGTGCCAAGCAAGCCAGACGACCGCCAGCAGCTCTCCCGGTACGAGCGGCGCTATGAGCTCCTGGTTGCCAGCATCAGCGACTACGCGATCTACATGCTCGATGTGGACGGCTACATCAACAGCTGGAATGCGGGCGCCGAGCGCTTCAAGGGTTATCTGGCGCCGGAAATCCTGGGCCACCATTTTTCCGAGTTCTACACGGAGGAGGAGCGCGCCAGCGGCAAGCCGCAGCGCGCGCTGGACATCGCGCGGCGCGACGGCCGCTTCGAGGGCGAGGGCTGGCGCGTGCGCAAGGACGGCAGCCGCTTCTGGGCCCACGTCGTCATCGATCCCATCCGCACGGGAAGCGGGGAGCTGATCGGCTTCGCCAAGATCACGCGCGACATCACGGACCGCCGCGCGGCCCAGGAAGCGCTGCGCGAGAGCGAGCAGCGTTTCCGCCTGCTGGTGCAGGGCGTGACGGACTACGCGATCTACATGCTCTCGCCGGAAGGCCTGATCACGAACTGGAACATCGGCGCACAGCGCATCAAGGGCTATACCCAGGATGAAGTGGTGGGCACCCACTTCCGCCGCTTCTTTACCGAGGAGGACCGCGAGAGCGGCTTCCCCGAACGCGCGCTCGAAACGGCCGCGCGCGAAGGCCGCTTCGAATCGGAGGGCTGGCGCGTGCGCAAGGATGGCACGCGCTTCTGGGCGCACGCGGTGCTGGACCGCATCCTGGACGACGACGGCAATCTCGTGGGCTTCGCCAAGATCACGCGCGACGTGACGGAGAAGCGCAAGGCCGACGAGACCCTGGAGCAGGCGCGCAAGGCCCTGTTCCAGGCCCAGAAGATGGAGGCCGTGGGCCAGCTCACGGGCGGCGTCGCCCACGATTTCAACAATCTGCTGGCCGTTGTGTCCAGCGGCATCGACATTCTGAATGTGCAGTTGCAGAGCAGCGGCAACGCGGCCAGCGCCCGTGTGCTGGACAGCATGCGCCGTGCCGTCGAGCGCGGCGCGCTGCTGACGCAGCAGCTGCTGTCCTTCGCGCGCCAGCAGCCGCTGGCGGCGGAGGCCCACCAGCTCAACAATCTCATCACCGGCTTCGAGCCCGTGCTGCGCCGCGCCGCCGGGCCGATGGTTGCTTTCCGCATCAGCCTTGCGCCGCGCCTGGACGCCGTGATGGTGGACATGGCGCGCTTCGAGGCCGCCTTGCTCAACCTGGTGGTCAATGCGCGCGACGCCATGCCGGAGGGGGGCACCCTCACGCTGGAGACGCGGACGGTGGAGCTTGCCGCCAGCGAGGTGGGCGAACTGGGACAGGGCAAGTACGTGCGCGTATCGGTGCGCGACACCGGCACCGGCATGCCGCCCGAGGTGGCTGCGCGCGCGCTGGAGCCCTTCTTCACCACCAAGCCGACAGGCAAGGGCACGGGACTGGGCCTGAGCCAGGTCTACGGCTTCATCAAGCAGTCCGGAGGGGAGGTGCAGATCGAAACGGTGCCGGGGCAGGGCACGGAAATCCGCCTCTATCTGCCCGTGGCCGATGGGGTGGACGCGCAGGCGCTGGACGAAAGCCCGCGTTCCGAGCGCGTGCTGATCGTGGAGGACGACAGCCTGGTGCGCGACCTGGCCACCGAGCTGTTCCACGCCATGGGCTACGAGGTGCTGAGCGCCAGCGACGGTCCCGAGGCCCTGTCCATCCTGGAGCGCGATCCCGAAGTGGACGTGCTGTTCAGCGATGTGATGATGCCTAACGGAATGACCGGCATCGAGCTGGGGCGGGCCGTGCGCGAGCACTATCCGCAGATCAAGATCATTCTCGCCTCCGGCTACCCGCTGCCCGCCTTGCGCGAACAGCAGGGCCTGCAGGATTTCGTGATCCTGAGCAAACCCTATCGCCTCGCGGACCTGGCCCGGCATCTCAGGACGCCGGGCTGACCCTCAGTTGCTGCCGTAGTGGGCTGCCTGCGCGGCGCCCGCATGCATGCCGCCGCGCTCCCTCGCTTCCGCCACTGCGCGCACGTAGCGTTCCAGCGCATCGTCCAGGGTGGGCATCAGGCGGCCGCGTTCGCTGCCCAGGGCCGAGAAGCGGGGCTGGGCAGCGGCCAGGTCCAGGGCCGTGGACGGCAATACCTGCAGCCGTGCATCGGACACCTCCGCCATCCCGCAGGCGCGCCGCGCCAGCTCGGCCCAGCTCACGGCATCGCCGTTGCTCAGGTGCCAGATGCCTGACTCGGCGTCGATCAGCAGGTCCAGGCAGGTCTGCACCAGGTCCGGCACGTAGGTGGGCGACACCACCAGGTCTTCCGCGGCCGTGAAAGGCCGCCCTTCCGACAGGGCCTGCAGGGCCAGGGTCACGAAGTTGTGGCGATCCCAGGGACCGAAGAAGGCGCTGGTGCGCACCATCAGCGCCTGCGGATTCACGGCCAGCACCCGGCGCTCCGCCTCGGCCTTGCTCTGGCCGTAGACATTGAGGGGGGATACGGGATCGCTCTCCACATAGGCGCTGCCCTTGCTGCCGTCGAACACGAGGTCGCTGGAGAAACTGAGAAGGCGCACATTGTGGCGGGCGCAGGCCACGGCCAGCACCACGGGGCCCTGGGCGTTTTCGCGCAGGCAGCGCTGGGCGTCCTGCTCGGCGTCGTGCACCCGCACATAACCGCCCGCGTTGATGATGGCCCAGGGGTGGTAGCGGCGGATGGCTGCCTCCACCGAGGCCGGATCGGCAATGTCCATCTCCTGCCGGGTGAGCACGTGCACGGCCAGCTGGCGCTCGGCGCAGATGCGGGCGAAGGCGCTGCCCAGGGTGCCCGTGGCGCCGCTGATCAGGATGGGCTGTACGGGATGCTGGGTGCTGCGCCGCTCGCCGGGCAGGGCGGCAATGCTGGTGCTGGTGGCCACGGGCGGACAGAGGAAGCGGCCAGGACGGCGCCACCAGCCCTGTCCCTGCAGCACGGGGTGCGAAGGCGGACGGCCCGAGGCCAGTTCGCGCATCAGGCCTACCAGCGCCGTGGGACGGGGCTCGGGACCGCGCAGGTCGAAAGCGCCGCTTTCGTAATAGCCCTTGCACTCGGTGACCAGGCAGTTCCAGTCGAAGGAGCCGAGCAGGGACCACACGGTGACGGCGCGCATGTCCGCGCCGCTGCGCTGCACAGCCTGCGCCGCCTGCCACACTTCCATGAGCCAGCGCAGCTGGTCCTCGCGGTTGGCGTCGATGTGCGCCTCCGTCACCGCCAGCGGCAGGCCGTAGCGCTCCCACGCCTCCTGCAGCAGGGGGCCGACGCCCGGCGTGGGCGTGGCCAGGGCGCGCGCCGCCTCGATGTCGGCAAAGCCGTGCACGCCCACATACTGTTTCGGATAGCGCTCGCCCCGGTGGTCCAGCCAGCGCTCGCTGGTGATGTAATAGTTCACGCCCACCACGTCGGGCGGGCAGGGGTTGTCGCGGAACCATTGCAGGGTCTCTGCATCGATGCCGCTGCGCATGAAGTAGTCCCACAGCGCGTGCTCCGGGCCCACCATGCCGCACAGGAGATCCCATGCCAGCCAGCGCCGCTCGTTGTAGAACTCCGCCCATTCGGCCATCTCGGGCGTGCTGTAGGTCTTGCCCAGGTCGTCCGTCTGCACCAGCTTGGCGTTCGGGTTGACCTCGCGGATGGCGCGCATGGACAGCACCACGCCCTTGCACTGGTTGACGAGGGCCTGCAGGAAGGACAGGTCGTCGCGCGCATGGGGATACCACAGGCCGTACAGGCAGGCGAAGCGGGCGGTGGTGCAGGGTTCGTTGACGGGGGTGTAGTACTCCACCCAGGGGTAGCGGCGGGCAACGGCGCCCGCGTATTCGGCCAGGCCCTCGGCGAAGCCCGGGTCCACCAGGCTGGTATGGCGCGGGCCGCTGCCATGGTGGACCAGGCCGACGATGGGGGCGACGCCCAGGTCGCGCAGCGCCGGCAGGCGTTCATCGGGCCAGGACCAGTCCGCGTTTTCCAGTCCGTCCGGCGCCGTCAGCTCCCACAGCACCGGATAGCGCAGGGCCTTGATGCCGAGGGCGGCAAAGCGGTCCAGGTCGCTTAATCTGCCGCCGTGGCCGTTGTGCTCCATCTGGCTGAAGTAGCGGTCGCGCACGCGGTTGACGGTGGCTTCCAGGCCGCCCCAGAGTTCGATCGGCTGAGGTTGAGATCCATCGTTGATTACAGTCATATCGGTTCTTGGCTAGTCGAACGAGCGGAAAGTATGAAGAAAAAGCCCGTGTTCTGTCGCAGCTTTGCCTGAGAGTATTGAACAGGCCGCCTGTGCAAGGCGTGCGCGGCAGGCGCGGGCGCTTCGGTAAACTGGCGCCCCTTGGCATGCAAGCGGGAGTACTGATGAGGTATGTTTTCCTCGGCAATACGCTGCAGGAGTGGGGAGTAGCCCTCGCCGTTGCGCTGGGCGCGGCGGTGCTGATGTACGTGACCAAGTGCTTCGTGCTGCGCCGCCTGGAGGCGATCGCGCGCCGCACCCAGACGCGCGTGGACGACTGGTTCGCGCGCATCCTGCGCTCCACCTACGTGGTCTTCATGGTGGTGCTGGCCCTCTACCTGGGCAGCCTGCTGCTGGACCTGCCGAAAAAATACGGGGTCGGACTGTGGCGCATCGCCGTCACGGCCATGATGCTGCAGGGCGCGCTGTGGGGCGACGCGGCCGTGCGCAGCTGGCGCGCCCGCCTGCGCGCCAATGCGGACAGCACGGCGGGCGCCACCTCCGCCGCCATCATCGATTTCGTGCTGCGCCTTCTGGTCTGGGTGGTCTTCACCCTGATGATCCTGGACAATCTGGGCTTCAACATCACCACCCTTGTCGCCAGCCTGGGCATCGGCGGTATCGCGGTGGCGCTGGCGGTGCAGAACATTCTGGGCGATCTTCTGGCCTCTCTCTCCATCGTGCTGGACAAGCCCTTCGTGGTGGGAGATTTCATTATCGTCGGCGAGAACCTGGGCACGGTGGAATATATCGGCCTGAAGACCACGCGCCTGCGCGGCCTGGGCGGAGACCAGATCATCTTCTCCAACGGCGACATCCTCAAGTCCCGCATCGGCAACCAGACGCGCATGGAAACGCGGCGCGCCGCCTTCGTGATCCGCGTGCGCTACGGCACCGACCCGGACAAGCTGGCCGCCATTCCCGACCTGGTGAAGGAGATCGTTCTCGCCAACGAGCGCACCGCAAACTTCGAGCGCGCCCACCTGTTCCAGCTGGGTGAATGGTCGCTCAATTACGAGGTGGTGTACTGGATCAAGTCGCCGGATTACTTCGTGTTCATGGACACCCAGCAGGCCATCTATCTGGCCCTGATCCGGGCTTTCCAGGAACGCGATATCGACTTCGCCATCCCCATGCGCATGATCGTGCGCGACCCGGACGACAAGGAAGGCGAGCTGCCTCCCTTCGACCGCCCCCAGCAGCGCGGCCTGCCGCCCGCGCAGACGCATTGATCCGTATCATCAGCTCCGCCCGCGTATCCTGTCCAATGGCCTGGAGGAGGCCGCCATGGATACGCCATATTGCTTTGCCCGGAGGCGGGCAGCGGGTTTCAGCTTTGAAGGAAGCACCAGCTGCACGCTGGGCCAGCGCGTGGGCGATGCCGACGGCATATGGGCGTGGTGGAGCTGGGACGGCGCGCAGCTTACCGCGGCGAATGAGCGCTACGGCCTGTACCCGCTTTACTGCTACAGCGCGCCCGATGCGGTGGGGCTCTCGACCTCCATTCCCCGCCTGATCGCACTTGGCGCGGACACGGCCCTGGACTACGGCGCGCTGGCCGTCTTCCTGCGCCTCGGCTTCTTCATTGGCGACGACACGCCCTTCCGCCATATCCGCGCCGTGCCGCCTGCCGCCTCCCTGGGCTGGGACGGCACGCTGCGCCTGCATTGCAGTGGCCGTGCCGCGCCGCGCCCCGCCGCCATGCGGCGCCATGCCGTGGTCGATGCCTACATCGATCTGTTCCGGCAGTCCATCGCGCGCCGCGCGCCGCAGGACAAGGAATGGATCATGCCCCTCAGCGGAGGGCGCGATTCGCGCCATATCCTGTTCGAGCTGCTGCGGCAGGGCCACCGCCCAGCGCTGTGCCTGACGACGGAGCATTTTCCGCCGCGCGGCGCGGAAGACGTGCGCGTCGCGGGCGTGCTGGCGCGGGAACTGGGCCTGTCCCACGTCGTGCTGCCCCAGCCCTCCTGCCGCTTCGAGGCGGAGCTGAGAAAGAACCTGCTCACGGGCTTCTGCTCCGACGAGCATGCGTGGTATCTGGCCGCGATGGACTACCTGAAGCGCCAGGGACGGCCGGTGTACGACGGCATCGGCGGCGACGTGCTGTCGGCGGGCCTGTTCGTTTCGCCGCGCAGCCTGGCGCTGTTCGGCTCCTGCGATCCCCACGCCATCGCCAACGGCCTGCTGGACGCGGACGAGGAGGCGCTGGCCGGCCTGCTGCCCGCCCAGCTGCTGCGCAGGATGAGCCGCGAGCTGGCGGTCGAACATCTGGGGGCGGAGGTGGCGCGGCATCTGGATGGGCCCAACCCCATTGCCTCCTTCTATTTCTGGAACCGCACCCGGCGCGAGATCGCGCTGGTTCCCTATGGCCTGCTGGGCGGCCTGCCGCAGGTGCACGCGCCCTATCTCGATCACGCCTTGTTCGACCTGCTGGCCAGCCTGCCCCTCGCCATGGTGGCGGACCACACCCTGCACAGCGAGGCCATCGCCCGCGCCTATCCGGAATGGGCTCATCTGCCATACGAGAACAAGCAGGCCCTGTCCCCGAGCGCCGCGGCGCTGGACGCGCGCTTCGCCCGGCGCCTGGCCCGTTCGCTGCTCGCGCGTCCTTCGCCGCTGGTGCGCGGCGGCTTCCTCTGGCCGCGCCTCCTGGGCTGCCTGGCCAGCGAACGCGTGGCCTCGGGATCCGGCTGGTATGCCAGCCTGGCGCTCTATCTCCACCAGCTTGGCGTGCAAACGCAAACGCCACCTGCGAAGGTGGCGTTGCGGGCGGAGCCGGGTGCGCTTACTTCTTCGCGCTCAGGCATTCCTTCATGAAGGCTTTGCGCTCGTCGCCTTTCTTGCCGGCGGCGTCCGCATTGCACATCTTCATCTTGTCCTGCTGCGTGACCGGGGCTGCGGGCTTGGCGCTCAGGCACTCCTTCATGAAGGCCTTGCGTTCATCGCCTTTCTTGCCGGCGGCTTCGGCGTTGCAGGTGGCCATCTTGGACTGCTGCGAATTCTTGGCCGGCGCCTCGGGCGCGGCGTGAACGGCAGCGGTGAAACCGGCAATGGCGCACAGTACGAACAGTTTTTTCATTTTATTTCCCCATATGAGCGGCCTCCATCGGCACGCCAGCATATTTTTCCACATAAGCCTGGTGGTAGGGAAGCTGCATGACGGTCTTGTGCACGGTTGCCTTGATTCCGTCCAGGAAGTGTGCCAGTTCCGCATCACCCATCAGGTCCGCCGTCTGGTGGTGCTGCAGGGGCATGATGCCCTGGCCCAGCATCACCTGGACCCAGGAGTTCTCGGCGAACAGCTCGTTCGGAATGCGGAAGACGCGGCCCGTTTCGCGGAACAGCTCAATGCGATGGCGCAGCGACTCCGGCACCTCCATGTCGCGGCAGGCGCGCCAGTAGGGCGAGTCCTGGCGGTTCGTCACCTTGTAGTGCAGGATGATGAAGTCTCGGATATGTTCGATTTCGGCGTTGGCCTGCCTGTTGTATTCGTCGATATCGCTCTGGAAGATGCCGTTGGTGGGGAACATCTGCATCAGGCGGATGATGCCGCGCTGAATCAGGTGGATGCTGGTCGACTCGATGGGTTCCAGGAAGCCGGAGGCGAGGCCGATGGCGACGCAGTTCCTGCGCCAGGTTTCGCGCCGCTGGCCGGGCTTGAACTTGATGACGCGCGGCTGGATCAGCGCCTCGCCTTCGATATTCGACAGCAGGGTGCGGACGGCCGAATCCTCGTCCTGATAGCGGCTGGAGAACACCAGCCCGTTGCCCACGCGGTGCTGCAGCGGAATGCGCCACTGCCAGCCGGATTCGCGCGCGATGGCGCGGGTGTAGGGCACGGCGTCGCCCACGGATGCGGTCTGCACTGCCACCGCGCTGTCGTTGAACAGCCAGTGCGACCAGTCCTGGTATTCCACGCCCAGGGTCTGCCCGATCAGCAGGCCGCGGAAACCCGTGCAGTCGATGAACAGGTCGCCCTCGATCTCGGCGCCTGAATCGAGGCGCAGGGAGCGGATGTCGCCGCTGGCCGGATCGGTTTTCACTTCCGCGATCTTGCCTTCGATGCGCTGGGCGCCGAAGCCCTCCGAGAAGGTACGCAGGAACTTCGCGTAGCGCGAGGCGTCCATGTGGTAGGCGTAGTTCAGGCCATTGCGCGGCAGGTGGGCGAAGCGGCGCTCCTGGGCGGCCTTCAGCTCCAGGCAGTAGTCGCCGTAGTCCGTGGCCAGGCGGCGCTCGCGGCCCTTGTGCCAGAAGTGCTGGAAGCCTGCGGTCCAGTGGTCCGTGCCGGTAAGGCCGAAGGAGTGAATATAGTCTTCGTTGACGTTGCGCCAGTTCTCGAAGCTGATGCCCAGCTTGAAGGTGGCCATGGTGGCGGCCATGAACTCCTGCTCGTTGAGCTCCAGCAGGTTGTGGAAGTTCATCAGCGTGGGAATGGTCGCTTCGCCCACGCCCACAGTGCCGATTTCGTCCGACTCGATCAGCTTGATGTCCAGGATCTTGCCGAGGGTCTTGGACAGGCCCGCCGCCACCATCCAGCCGGCGGTGCCGCCGCCCGCGATGACGACGCGGCGGATGGGGCGGCGTTCTGCGTTCGCATTCGTTTCTTGCATGAGGTCTCCTCTCAGCGGTTCATTCTTTTCAGTAGTTGCGCGCGCAGCTCGCGCGTGGCGTCTGCGTTCAGCGGCGCCAGGATGCGGCGGGCGCCGGCCGGGATATGGCCCGCGGTGTCCTCGTCCGCTTCGAACACGTAGTGGCGGAACAGTTCCTGCCAGGCCTTGCGCTGCTCCTTCGGCAGGTCCCGCACGCTCATGAGGGCGTGCATCAGGGCGTTGGTGGGCGTGTCCATATGCTCCGGCGACTGGCGCCACCAGTAGTTGACCAGCACGTTCAGGCGGTCCAGCGCCTCCACGTGATGCCACCACATGCTGGGGATGAACAGGGCGTCGCCCGGGCGCATCTCGGCAACCTGGGCATGGCGCATGGCCTCGGCGAATTTCGGATGCTTCTCCAGGTCGGGCCGGGCGAAGTCCACCAGGCTGATGGCCTGGCCCGCGGGCGTGAAGTCCAGCGGCCCCACATACAGGTTCCCCACCTGCTCCGGCGGGAAGAGGGTGAAGCGGCGGTGGCCCACGGCCACGCAGGCCAGGTTGTCCGGCAGGTCGTAATGGGCGGCGATGCGGGTCTGGTTGCCGATCCAGACGCTCATGAGCGCATCGCGCCCGCCGAGGTCCACATCGTTCTCCTCCCGGAAGCCGGGCAGGCAGGTGTCCACCGTGGTGGAGCCCACGTAGATGGCGGGCGGCTGCGCGTCGCCGTAGTGGTCGCGCAGCTCGGCCAGCACCGCGTCCAGGCGGGCCCGCACGGGGCTGAAATTGAAGCCGCTCAGGTCCTCGTTGTAGAAGAAGCGGCCCTGCATCTCCGGCGCACCGAGCATGGCGACCACGCTGGCGTCGCGGTAGAAGCGGCGCAGGTAGCTGTCCGCCGCCTGCGGCGATTCGCGTCCGGCCCTCACCATGGGCCAGTGCTTCACCAGGCCGCGCAGCAGCAGGGGCTCGGTGGAAGCGAGGATTTCGGCAGTCAGCGTCTGCGGGGTGACGCCTTCGATATCCCGGACATATCTAGCGGGAGGCAGCATCGGCTCGGTTCTTGCGGTCGATCAGCACGCGGAAATTGGACATGGAAGCCACCACCATGTAAATGGCCTGCAGGTAGCCCGTCTTGTGCAGGCGCTCCAGCGCCGCGCCATCCAGGGCGGCCAGGCGCTCCTCGTGGATGGTGTAGAAGCCGGACAGGCGGCCCTGGGCGCCGCTATCGAGTTCGATGTCGACCACAAAGGATTCGAGCAGGTTGTGCTCCTTGAGCGCGTCCACGAAGCCGGCGGTGCCCTGGATGCCCTGGTGGATGGCCAGCAGCACGGAATTCATGCGCTCCAGGTAGCCGCTGGAGCCGCCGTGCGGGAGGAATACCGCTTCGCCTTCGCTGCCGCTCACGCGCGGGCTGTCCATGTCCACATGCATCATGAGCTCTTCGCCGTTGCGGCCGATCAGGAAAGGCTGGCGTTCGATCAGCAGCGGCAGGTCGGTGGCGTCCCATCCATCCCCGGTCAGGAAGAGGTTCTCGCCTTCCTGCAGGCCGAACAGGGCTACCGGCTCGAAGCTCGTGCCATCGTCCGATTTGCGGAACACGATGGGGTAGTGCGCCTGCAGCGTGCGGAATTCGGAAGGGAAGGTCAGCGCGAACATCACGTTGTCGCCATACTCGGCGCCGCGCTTCGTGATGATGCGCAGGTTCTTGTGCTGCACGTTGTTCAGCAGGACTGGATTGCTCATGGATGTCTCTCTCTGGTTATTGTCAGATGACCGGCAGGCCGTGGCGCCGGATATGCTCGATCAGTTCGCGGTTGGAGGGCAGGCCGCCCAGCATCTTGCGCGTGAGGTTCGCCGCCTCGCGGAAGAAGCCGTCCGCCTGCTCTTCCTGTCCCGGCAGGCGGGCGGTGCCCTCCTCGGTGCGGAAGCCCATGCCGTACAGGATGTACTGGTAGCTGGCGGAGGGGAAGACCTCCTCGATGCGGTAGAAATCGTAGCGCGAGGGTGAACGGTGGCGCCACAGGGTGAGCAGCTCGCCCAGGCGTTCGGGGACGGTGTCGCGGTTGTCCTGCCAGTACGGCGAATCGCTGCGGCGGCTGAGAACATAGTGCAGCTTCAGGAAGTCGATCACGCGCTCCCAGCGGTAGCTGAAAGCGTCGTTGAAGCGGCGGGCCGCAATCGCCATCTCCTCGCGCGTGACCGGCATTTCGTCGGCCAGCATGGCGGCGGACAGCTCCACCAGGGCCAGGGCCGACGCCTCCAGCGGTTCGATGAAGCCAGCGGAGAGGCCGATGGCGACGCAGTTGCGGTGCCAGAATTCCTTGCGGTAGCCCGGTTCGAAACTGAGCTTGCGCGGCGAGGGAATGTCCTCCGGGCCGCCCGAGGCGGCAATATAGGCACGCAGTTCGGCCTCGGCGCGGTCGTCCGAAATATGGGCGCTGGAGTACACGTGGCCGATGCCGCGCCGGGTAGGCAGGCCGATATCCCAGATCCAGCCGCAGCTCTGGGCGGTGGAGGTGGTCTGGGAGGCGATGGGGCTGTTCTCGGCCGGGTAGGGAATCTGCACGGCGAGGGCGCTGTCGTTGAACAGCACATGCTTCTGCGGAACGAGGGGCACGCCATAGTGCTGGCCGAGCAGCATGGAGCGCATGCCGCTGCAGTCCACGAACAGGTCCCCCTCCAGCAGGCCATGCTGCTGCGTTTCCAGCGCCGCGATGTCGCCGTTTTCGTGGGAGCGCACGCCGGTGACATTGTCCGGCACATAGTTCACCCCAAGCTTCTCCAGGCAGTGCTTGCGCAGGAAGACGCCGAATCTGCCCGCGTCCAGGTGGTAGCCGTAGTTCGCCACGGCGGCGAATTCCGGGGTGCCGGGCTGCTTGGGCGCGCGGCCGTTGACGCACAGGTGGGGCTGGAAGCTCACCAGGTCGGCGAAGGGAACGCCCGGATAGCGGCGCCGCCATTCGCCCGCGAGATCGGTTTCGGCATAGCCTTGCGGCAGGACGAAAGGGTGGAAATAGTAGTCGCCGCCAGCGCCCGTGACCCAGCCGTTGAAGCGCGACCCCTGCTTGAACGAGGCGTCGCACTCGCGGAAGAAATCGGACTCGGAAACGCCGATGCGGTGCAGGGTGTCCCGCATGCTGGGCCAGGTGCCCTCGCCCACGCCGATGGGGGCGATGTCCGGCGATTCGATCAGCGTGACCTTCAGGCCACGGCCGCTTGCCGTCTGGTGGGCGGACGCGATCACGCCAGCGGCCAGCCAGCCCGCGGAGCCACCGCCTACGACGACGATATGTCTGATCATGCTGTTCATTACTGAAGTCTAACTGACAACGGAAAAAAAGGGGCAGATCCTCGGCGAGGCCTGCCCCTTTTTTGTTGTTGGCGCGATTAGAACTTGTAGCGTGCACCCACCATGTAGCGCGGGCCGTTCTGGTTCACGAACAGCGCCATGTTCTTGGTGCGGCCGTGGATGCGCTGGATTTCATCCGTGGCGTTGATCACCTCGAACTGGAAGCTCAGCTTGTCGCTGTAGTTGTAGCCGACGCTGATGTCCACCTGGCCGTAAGGCTCGGTGTAGTTCGGGTTGGGACCTGCGCCGTCGAAGGTGGCGGACAGGAACTCGCCGCGCCAGTTGTAGGCCACACGGGCCGACCACTTGGCGTTTTCGTAGATACCCACCAGGTTCGCCGAGTTGCTCAGGCCAACCAGCGCGAACTGCTCGCCGATGCTCGCGTTGTTGTACTTCAGGCCCGAGTGAACATAGGTGTAGTTCGCCGCGATGCCGAAACCGGTGTTGCCGAACATGTGCTGCACGTTGATCTCGGCGCCATACAGATCCGCCTTCTTCTGGTTCGAGTAGCTGTTGATCTCGAAGTTGGCGATCGGATCGCTCGGCTGCCCGGTGATCACGCCGGTGGCATTGCCTGCCGGGTCGTCCGCACCGCGCACCACGCCAGGCTGGCCGTTGAAGTTGCGGAAGATGTAGTTGCGGATGCAGGTCGTGTCAGCCGTGACGCAGCCGTTGGCGATGGCCGCGTTCCAGTACTTGCCGCCCACCGGCGTATGCAGGTTGAAGGGCTGGAGCGTCTGCTTGGACTGGCCGGCGTAGTTCTCCAGGTTCTTGCGGAAGTAGCCGAGGGAGAAGAAGTTCTGCTGGCCGTAGTACCACTCGTAGGACAGGTCCAGGTTCTTCGACTTCACAGGCAGCAGGCCCGGGTTGCCCTGGGAGCCCGTGCCGCCGTTCACGCGGGCCAGCGTATCGAGCACCTGGCCGCCCTGGATCTGGTCCCAGCGCGGACGCCCGATGGTCTCGCCGTAGCTGAAGCGCAGCTTCATATCGTCGCGCAGGTCCAGGTCGGAGTCGAAGCTTGGCAGCAGGTGGTGATACTTGCCGCCCAGGGTGGTGAAGGTCGGAGCGCCGAAGGTCACAGGGAACTCGTTCTGCGAAACCCAGGTGATGCTCGTGGCGGTGGGCACCAGCGCCGTCGAGACCACGTCCGTCTTCTCCCAGCGCACGCCGATAGCAGTGTGCAAGGGCAGGGCGGTATCCCAGTCCGTATTGAACTGCAGGAAGGCCGCTTTCGACTTCTCCTCCGTGCGGCGGTCCGTGTCGAAGGTGGTCTTCGGCAGGTACAGGTCCGGCAGGCCCGAGGCTTTCGCGGCCTGCGCGCGCAGGTCTTCGAAATTGAAGGTGTAGAAGTTGTTGAACAGGTTCGGGCTGCCGCTGCCGTTCATGTTGTCGAAGTACTGGCGCAGGGTCTCCGCATGGAACATGCTGGCCGGGTAGTCCGAAGCCTTGGTTGCGCCGCCCCAGGTGTCGCGCTGCTGGGTGGAGAAGGCCGAGCGGTTGTCCACCTTGGTGGCGGTGACGCCGAAGTTCAGCTGCGATGCTTCCAGCACCTTCCAGCGGCCCTTGACCTGGGTCTGTTCCACTTCGCCCTTCATGTAGCCGTTCTGGAAGACCGACCCGGTGACCTGCTGCGGCGCGCGGTTGAAGTCAGCGCCCTTGATGCTCAGGACAGGGAATTCCTGCGTGAAGTCCGCCGTGGTGTCGCCGCGGCTGAAGCTTGCGGTGCCCAGCGTGTTGCTGGAGCCGAAGGGGCTGTCCGCCTTGGATTCGGCGGTGGACTTGTGCGTATCGAGTTCCAGGCGCAGGTCGTTATTGACTTTCCATGCCGCGTTGAAGCCCAGGGAGTTGTTCGCCGTCTTGGTGGCGAACTTCGCGCCGCCCATGGCGATGTCGCTGTTGGCGGCAGGGATCAGCTCAGTGTAGACCAGGGGGCCGGCGACCGGGCCCTTGCTCCAGGAGCTGGTGGACGCGCCGAAGTTGAACCATGCCGACAGGTCCTGGCGACGGGTCTGGATCTTGTTCTCCGAATAGGTGTAGTCCAGCGTGGTGGTCAGGTCCTTGTTCGGTGCGAACTGCAGGGTCAGCTGGCCGTTGGTGCGCTGGCGCTGGATGCCGTTCATGTTGTAGTTCAGGTTCTGCGGCACCGAGTAGATGTCGGTGGGGCCTGGACGGTTGGTGATGTTCTCCGACCCCGGCTGGCCTGGCTGGGGAATGGTGCCCCAGTTGTTCTCGTCGCCGCGGAATGGGCCGCGCCAGCCGTTGCCAACGGAAACCTGGTTGAAGCCCGCATTGCGCTCCTGGTAGCTGCCCGTGATGGCAACGCCCCAGCGGCCGTCGGCCGACTGGGTGCTGTAGATGCCGGAGACTTCCGGCGTGATCTTGTCGGCGCCTTCGCGCACATCGCCGGGCAGGTTGGAGCCGGAGGTGTCGTGCACGGCCTTCACGCCCACGGAAGCCACGGTTCCCTTGGTGTTCAGGGGGCGCGCGGTCATCACGTTCAGGGTGGCGCCGATGCCGCCGGTCGGGGTCTCGGCGCGGCTCGTCTTGTAGACCTGGATCTGGGAGATCGCTTCCGAAGCGAGGTTGGCGAAGTCGAAGGCGCGGCCGTTCAGGTCACCGAGGTTCGAGGTCGGCATCTGGCGGCCGTTCAGCAGCACCAGGTTGAAGTCGGGGCCCACGCCGCGCACGGTGATCTTGGCGCCTTCGCCGTTCGTGCGGTCGATGGACACGCCCGAAATGCGCTGCAGGGACTCGGCCAGGTTCGTGTCGGGGAACTTGCCGATATCCTCGGCGACGATGCCGTCCACGATACCGTCGGAATTGCGCTTGAGCGCCATGGACGAGGCCATACTGCTGCGGATGCCGGTCACCACCACGGTCTGCACATCGCCGGTCAGGCCCGGCGCCTGGATGGCCTGCTGAGCATGGGCCGGCACGGCGGCTGCCGCGCAGGCGCTGGCCACTGCCAGGCTCATGAGTTTAAGTCTTGCCTTCGGATATTGCATTTGGTCTCCCATTTTTATCGATTTGCTACCCGGTTGATCCAGCTCTGCCCTCTGGATTTATTGGCCGTTCCCGCCTCGCTGCTCTGATATTGGAAACGTTTCCATCTCTGATTTGCTAAATCTTATGTTTGGTGAAATGAAATGTCAACGGAAGATTCCTTTCTGTCAGTTTTTTGACAGTTTTGCTACAGCGCGGGTTGTGCAGCCGCCACGCTCAACGCTGGTAGACGCGCACATAATCGATTTCGAATTGCCAGGGAAAGCTGCTGTCGTCCACGGGCCCGCCCAGGTCGCCGCCCACCGCCAGATTCAGCAGGAGGTACTGCGGCTGGTCGAAAGGCCATTTCTGGTAGTCGGCATCCTTTGCCTTCACCAGCTGCTGGTAGTTGCGGCCGTCGACCCCGATATCCATGCGCTCCGGAGTCCATGTGAGCTGGTAGGTGTGGAAGCTGCCGCAGACATCGGGCACCGGCGTCTTCGTCGTGATGGGCGTATTCTTCGGCCAGTTGTACGCCCCCGTGTAGATGCTGCCCAGGATGACGTTGGGCTCCTTGCCGACGTGCTCCATGATGTCGATCTCGCCGTCTTCCGGCCATCTGCCCTTTGTGCCCAGCATCCAGATCGCGGGCCAGCTGCCCACCGCGCAAGGCAGCTTGGCGCGCACCTCGACCATGCCGTAGGTCCAGCTGGCCTTGCCGCGCGTGAGCAGGCGCGCCGAGCTGTACTTCTGGCCTCCCCAGTCCGCCGTGCTGCGCAGCTCCTCCTTGCGCGCCGTGATGATCAGTTTGCCATTCTCGACGCGGGCGTTTTCCAGGCGCCCCTTGCTGTAGTACTGCTTTTCGTTGTTGAACCAGCCCCGCTGATTGAACTCGGTGTCGTAATCCCAGCGTGCGGAGTCGGGCAGCCCGTCCTTGTCGAATTCGTCAGCCCAGACCAGCCTGTAGGCTGGAGGCGGTTCCGCTGCAGGCATGGCCGCGTCGGTCGTGCCGCCGCAAGCGGTCAGCAGGGACAATGCAAGAAGCTTCCTCATACCGCTGTCTCCGGGATTGGAATGGTTTCCACTCAATATGACAGATATATCACTTCTCGAAATCGCAAGTCAATTCGAAGCAGGCAATGCGTTGTTGACACGCCAATGTTGAGCGGCGCATGATTGGTAACGTTTCCGGATGAAAGGTTGCGCAATGAAGAAATACCTGTTTCCCGTCCTTCTGGGATGCGCGCTGGCGCCCGGTCTGGCTGCGGCCGCCGACGCAGGCTTCGCCTGGCCGCATGGGGCGCGCGCAGCGGTCAGCCTGGCCTACGACGATGCGCTGGACTCCCAGCTCGACAATGCGATTCCCGCGCTGAACCGGCATGGCCTGCGCGGGAGCTTTTATCTCCAGCTGTCCAACCCGGCGGTAGACAGGCGCATGGCGGAATGGCGCGCGGCGGCGAAACGCGGACACGAACTGGGCAACCACACCCTGTTCCATCAATGCTCGCATTCGAAGCCGGGGCGCGAGTGGGTGGAGGCGCACCGCGATATCGACAGCACCAGCGTCGCCCAGATGAAGGACCAGGTCCTGCTTGCCAACACCATGCTTTACGCCATCGACGGCAGGCGCGAACGCACCATGACCGCGCCGTGCGGCGACATGGAGGCGAAAGGGGAGAAGTACCTGCCCGCCGTGCAGCCGGCCTTCGTGGCCATCAAGGCAGGAACGGGGCCGGCCGTCATCGAGTCCATGACGGGGCTCGATCCGTATGCAGTAGCGGTATCAGCGCCGGTAGGGATGAGCGGGAAGGAACTGATCGCCATCGTGAAGCAGGCCGCCGAGCGCGGCACCATGGTCAACTTCACTTTCCATGGCATCGGCGGCGATTACCTCACGATCTCGAAGGAGGCCCACGAGGAGCTGCTGGCCTACCTCGCCGCCAACCGCAAGACCTACTGGACCGACACCTTCCTCAACATCATGAAGCACGTGAAGCGCACGACGGGGCCCTGAGGGCTTTCCGTCAATGCGGTCGCCAGGATCGACGGTATGCCTTAGCGCCGCGGCAGGAGGGCCTTGTTCAGCTTTGCCGCAACGCCGACGCTCCGGCCCGCGAGGTTGGCGACGGAGTATTGCACTGCGCTGCCAAGGACGACCGCGCTGTCGGAGAGGCTCAAGCCGTAGTCCTGCTGCAGCCACTGCGCCATGCCTGCCGTAGCCATGCGCAAGGCGTCGTCGAGTGAACCAGCCTGCCCCAGCGTCATGATCTGCGCCGGCGATTCGACGCGCGGCATGCCGATGGCTCTGCCCTTGACAAGGTCCACGGTGAACTCCACGTCCATCGACGTTTCGAGCGCGTACTGCGAGGTTTCGCCGTCGCCCTGGAGCGCATGCGCATCGCCAAGATAGAGCAGGGCGCCCGGCTGCTGCACCGGCAGGTAGACCGTATTGCCCTCGACGACTTCATTGAAATCCTTTTGGTGTGCACCGTATCGCCGGGCCAGATGGTGAGAACCGGCTGGCGCGTGGCGCTGAATTCGTTCGAGTAGTCAGTGGGCAGGTACTCGTGCCGCCGAGGGGTTGTGGATTGGCGTTCGGGGAGGCGTCGCGCCGTGAAACGGTGGCTGGCGCGTGCCTTTGCGTCGTTGGTGTCGGGGAAGTCGGCACTGCCTTGCAGGCTGCCGGACACAGTGCGGCCCATGTATTCGTAGCGTTTGCCGGATTTGTCCAAGACACTGAAGGTCCACTCGCCATCCTTGTGGGTGCCTGCGAGGCGGTCGCCATCGAGCGTGCCGGACAGGCGGCCTCCATCATCCTCCAGGTGCAGGGTCATGAACGAGGGATTGCCCCAGCGGTCGAGCTTCACCAGCCAGGTTTCGGCGCCAGCTGCCTGAAGGGCTGCGCCAGCAAGGAGTGTGAACAGGAGTGTTCGCATGGCTTCCACTATAACTCATCCGCCAGTGAGCCAGTTTGCTATGCTGTCGGTTTTGCGACGCAGGGGCATTCACATGGTTTCATTGCAGGATCAACTCCTGAAGGCGGGTTTGATCGACAAGAAGAAGGCCAAGCAGGCCATTCACGACAAGACGAAGCAGAAGAACGACGAACGCCGCAGCGGCGTGGAGAGCGTCGATGAGGCGAAGCTGGCGGCGCAGGAGGCGCAGCGCAAGAACGCCGAGCGGGCGCGCGAGCTCAATGCCCAGCGCGACGCCGCCGCGCAGCAGAAGGCGATCATGGCGCAGATCGCGCAGATGGTGCAGCAGAACCGCCAGAGCAAGGGCAATGGCGATATCGCCTACAACTTCACTCACGGCACGAAGATCGAACGCATCTACGTGTCCGCGGCCATACGCGAGCACCTCGTGGCGGGCCGCCTCGTGATCGTATGCCTCGATGGCGCCGTCGAACTGGTTCCCCGCGGCGTCGCGGACAAGATCGCCGAGCGCGATCCTTCCCTTGTCGTGCGCGTGAACAAGCCTACCTCCCAGCCGGACGAGGACGATCCCTACGCCGCCTTCCAGATCCCCGATGACCTGATGTGGTGAGCCGATGACGATCCGCATCGAGGCATTGAATCCGGCGCACTTCGCGCGCCTGCACCATGTGTTCGACGCAGTGTGCCGCGAAGAGCGGTTCATGGCCTTCTGCCGCGCCGGTACGGAAGAAGCGACGCATGGCTACTATCAGCGCGTTCTCGATGCCGGGCCGCTCGCTTATCGAAGCTGCCATCGCCCGTGCCGTGGACAATGGCATGAGCCGGATCGAGCTGACCGTGCGGGCGGACAATCACGTGGCGCAAGCCCTGTACAGAAGCCTCGGTTTCGAATTTGAGGGCACGCAGCGCAAGGCCTGGCGCCTGCGCGGCGAATATTTTGACGTGCACCATATGGCACTTCTGAAAGGTGAGGAATGAAAACCCAGTACTACACGGCGACCAGCCTCGATGGCTTCCTCGCGACCGAAGACGATTCGCTCGAGTGGCTTTTCCCCCTTGGCGATCTGGAACACTCCAGCTATCCGGCCTTCATAGCGGAAGTCGGGGCCCTGGCCATGGGCTCGGCAACCTATGAATGGATACTTCGCAACGGAGAGGCCGTCGCCGCTGAAACCGGATCGGCATGGCCGTACACACAACCGGCCTGGGTTTTCTCCAGCCGGGAGCTGCCAGCGGTGGAAGGCGCGGACCTGCACTTCGTCAGCGGCGATGTGCGTGAAGCGCACGCCGCCATGCAGGCCGCAGCAGGCGGCAAGAACATCTGGGTGGTTGGCGGGGGCGATCTCGCGGGCCAGTTCTACGATGCGGGCCTGCTCGATGAACTGATTGTGCAGGTGGGATCGGCCACACTGGGGAAGGGCAAGCCGCTGTTTCCCCGCAGGGTATTGAGCCCGGTGTTGCGCCTCACGTCGGCCCAGCAGATGGGGGCGGGCATGGCGGAGCTGCGCTACACGGTCGAGAAGCCAGCCTGACGCCGGTTCAGGGCGAAACCGGCTCCACGATGAAGTCGCGCCGCTCGATCCGCGCGGGCTTGTCGCCTTGCGCGCCGAGCGCATCGTGCAGCTCGTTCAGCTGCGCCG
Organism: Massilia endophytica; assembly: GCF_021165955.1. Classification (NCBI taxonomy): domain Bacteria; kingdom Pseudomonadati; phylum Pseudomonadota; class Betaproteobacteria; order Burkholderiales; family Oxalobacteraceae; genus Massilia; species Massilia endophytica. The sequence goes on from NZ_CP088952.1 coordinate 44,131, forward strand.
TATCGAGCAGCAGCACATGCTCTTCGGGCTGGTAAGGACTCCCCAGGGCATACATTTTTCCCGGCTGCCTGCTCATCTCGACATGGGCGCCCGCGACGGCTGTCACGGAATGTCGCTGGGCGAACGCTGCCAGCCGCGCAATGCTGCGCCGGTAGGCAGGCCAGTCGCGTACCGTCAGCAGGCCCGGATAGAGGCTGTCGCCGCTGAACAGGGCGCCGCTGCGGTGGTCGTAGAAGGCAAGGTGGGACGCCTCATGGCCCGGCAGGGGCAGCACCGTCAGCAAGCGTTCCCCGAGGTCGATGGCCGCTTCGCCTTCCGGCCATTGCGCCAGGCCGAAAGCGCGTTTGACTTCGTCCACGCTGGTGCCGACAACTGCGGTATTGGGCCGCGATTGGAAAGCGCTGTCGAAGAACCGGTGGTCGCGGTGGTTGTGCGTATGCGCGACAAGGAGGCTGACCATGCGCCCGGGTTTCTGCGCCTCCCATGAGCGCACCAGCCTGTCCACCGTTTCCAGCAAGGGGAACTCCATACCCCTCGCAGGCTCCGCGCCGGTATCGAGCAGGAGCGCTCGCCGCTCGCCAAGAATCAGGTACATGAACGGCGCCTCGAAGTTCACGCATTTATTCTGGCGGATGATATGGATGCCGGGCGCCGCTTCGTGCACCTGCAAGGGCTGGCTGCACGCCAGCCCTGGTGGAACGCCGTGTATCCACTGGGTCTCGCGCAAGGGCTGCTGGGCCGCCGCCAACGGGGCGATGAATACCAGGGAACCAAACAGGATGCTCTTCAATTCTGATCCGCTTCGAAACAGGTTGCCAGCATGTTACAGGAAGCGGTGCTATCCTCGTCGGACATCGTAAGAGGATCGAAGCATGAACAAGAACATTTCAGAGATCGCGGGCGCCTGCCATTGCGGTACAGTGAAGTTCCATGTGCGGCTCCCGGAAGGCCTGCACTCCGCAAGGCGCTGCAACTGCTCCTACTGCAGCATGCGCGGCGCAGTGGCGGTGACGGCGGAGCTGACCGGCATCGAGATCACCGAGGGCGAGGAGGCGCTGACGCTGTACCAGTTCAATACGCACCAGGCAAAGCATTATTTCTGCTCGAAGTGCGGCATCTATACGCATCATCAGCGGCGCTCGAACCCCAATGAGCTGGGGATAAACGTGGCCTGCCTGAAGGGTGTAAGCCCGTTCGACTTCGAAGAGGTTCCCGTCAACGAAGGGCGCATCCATCCGAATGACCGGCCGGGACCGGCGAAGGAAATTGCAGGCTATCTCCGATACATTCCCAACGAAGAGGAATGACCTAGGCTGCGGGTGCGGCGGCGCCCCGCCTTGGGATGACGACCTTGAAGATGGTGCCTGCGCCCACGGTGCTCTGCACTTCGATGAGCCCTCCATGTCTTTGCACAATGCCGTAGGATAGGGCCAGCCCAAGACCGGTGCCCTGTCCCACCGGTTTGGTGGTGAAGAAGGGTTCGAAGATGCGGTTCAGGTGTTCCGCCTTGATGCCCTTGCCGGTATCCTGCACCTCGACCCACACGTAGTCGTCGTCGTAACCCGTGCGCACGGTAATGCGGCCATGGCCTTCGATGGCGTGCGCCGCGTTGATCAGCAGGTTCATGAACACCTGGTTCAGCTGGGACGGGAAGCACACGATGGGCGGTATGTTCCCGTACTCCTTCACCACTTCCGCCTTGTACTTGATCTCGTTCCACACGACGTTGAGCGTGCTCTCCAGGCCCGCTTCGAGGTTGGCCTCCTGCTGTCCGTCCGAATCCACGTGCGAGAAGTCCTTCATCGCTTTCACGATGCGTTTGACGCGGTCCAGCCCATCGAGCGACTCGTCGATCAGGCTGGACAGGTCCTCGCGCAGGAAGGCGGCGTCGATCTGCTGCTTGATGCGGGCAAGCTCCTGCTGGCCCTCGGGCCGCAGTTCCGGTTCGTGCGCCTCGTAGGCGTCCAGCAGCTGGAGCATGGAGTCGGTATAGCGCCGCAGGGTGCCCACATTGGAGTTCACGAAGCCGATGGGATTGTTGATCTCGTGCGCCACGCCGGCGGCCAGCACGCCGATGGACGCCATCTTCTCCGACTGCAGCAGCTGGCTCTGGGCCTCGCCCAGTTTCCGTATCAGCTCTTCCTGCCGCGCCTTCTCGGTTTGCAAGGTGGCATTGGCCTTTTGCAGGTCCGCTGTGCGTTCCAGCACCCGTTCTTCGAGCTGGTCGCGCGACTGGCGCAGCGCCTCTTCGGCCAGCTGCCGCTGCGTGATATCGGTGAAGCCGAACACGCGGCCGATAATGCGCTCGCCGAGGTACTGGGGCCGCGAACGGCATTCGAACACGCGGCCGTCCTTGAGCCGGAACAAGTCTTCGGCTTCGCTGCTGTCCAGGACCGCGTGCAGGCGGCTGCGGCAAAGATCCGACTCCACCACGCGCTCGGAGAGGAAATCGAAGATCGCCCCGTCGTCGCCCGCCAGCAGCATATCCTCGGGAATTTCCCACATGGTGCTGCACAGGCGGTTCATGCTGGTGATCTTGCCGTGCCAGTCCAGCACGAGGATGCCGTTACCGGTCGATTCCAGCGTGGCACGCAGCTGCGACAGGGTCTGCTCCAGCGCGTCCTCCACCTGCCGCTCCTGTTGGATATCGCGCGCCTGCACCAGCAGCAGGCGGCGGTCCTCGTAGTCCACGATGCGGATGAATTTGGTGACCGTCAGCAGCGAACCGTCCGCGCGCTGGTATTCGCCTTGCTGGGAGTCGATGGCCAGATACTGGCCGTTGCGCGCATCCTCCCAGTAGAACACGTCCTGCAGCGAGCTCTCGATATCGGTGATGCTCATGCTGAGCAGCTGATCCACGCTGTAGCCGAGCACTTGCGATGCAACGCGGTTGACGTGGATGATGCGCAGGTCGCTTGGCTCCACCAGCAGCATCATGTGCGGGCTGTGATCGAGCATCAGCTGCTGCAGGCTGTTCATGAAGCGGCCGCCCCGGAGCTTGCATCGAAGTAGTAGCTGACCCGCTTGCGGGGGCTCAGGTAAAGATAGATCTCCTTCGGCACCTGCGCCGGGCGGATGGACTTCACGATGTTCACATCGGACTCGCGATCCATGTCGAAGAGAATGGCTTCGTCCTTCGGAACGTCCGCATCGTAGATGACGAGGACAGGCTTCATCGGCTTGGCCGTGTTGATGGTGGCGACCATGCCGATCACGCCGTTCGACAGCTGGACGATGCTTCCGGGCGGGTAGACGCCCAGGCAGCGGATGAACACCTGCAGGAGCTTGGGATCGAACTTCCCGCGCAGCTTGGCGAACATCATGGACAGCGCCTCGTGCGGCGTGAGCGCGGCGGCCACGTTCAGGGGATTGCACAGTTCATCGTAAAAGTTCGCGATGGCGACGATGCGCGGCAGGATGCCGATCGCCTCGCCTTTCAGGCCTGCGGGATAGCCGGAGCCGTCGAACATTTCATGATGGTCGCGGATGATGGACATGGCGGCGGGCGGAATGCCGAGGCGCTCGCCGATCTCCACCCCGTACTGGCAGTGCATTTCGTAGACCTTCCTTTCGGCGGCCGTCCACGGGTCCAGCTTCATGCGGATCTTGTCGGGGACGTTCTTCTCGCCCACGTCGTGCATCAGGGCGCCCATGGCCAGCACGCCTGCCACCTGCTGCGGCAGCTTGATGTCGCGCGCCATCATCATGGACAGCATGGTCACGTTCAGCGAGTGATGGTAGACCTCTTCGCCGCCCATCTTGTCGCCCATCACATGGACGGCCAGTTCCGGTGCGGCCAGCACGAGATCGACGATCTGCGTGATCAGCTGGTTGGCCTTGTTCAGGCTCTCCGCAGGCTGGGAATAGAGATGCTTGTCGATTTCGCGAATGGCCTTGGATGCGTTGATGAAGGCCTGCTCGATGCGCGCGGCGTTATCGCGCTGCGCCTTGATGCGCGCCATCATGGCCTTCTTCGCCTGAAGTTCCGGCGAATCGGGCCGGGCGGCGGGCGGCACGGGGGTTGCGGCCTGCGCCGCCTGTGCGGCCGGAGCGGCTGCGCGGGGAGGGGCCGGGCTGACATCGCTCAGGGCGGGATCGTAGCGGACGGTCTTCAGCCCCAGGCCCTGGATGGTCCGGAGCTGCTCCTCGGTTTTGATCTTGAAATGGCTGAACGCAAAAGGATGCTCGAACCATTTCAAATCGAGATGGATATAGAGCCCGACCTGCAGTTGATCTACCGATATGTGGAAGTTATCAGGCATGGCTTCAGCGCGTGGCAAACACGTCAAGGACCGGTCTTCTGCGGGAAGATCTGTTTCTTGGTCCTAGCATACCTGTCTCATGCTTCGCAGGCAAACGAGCATCGCGTTTCGTTGCGTGCGAGCAGCGACAATTGCGAAGTGATCAAAAGGCAGCGCGCTCAGCCAACAAGTAGTTTCTGCCAGTAGCCCACATCGACCCAGCGGTCGAACTTTCGCCCCACTTCACGGAACAGCGCCACCCGTTCGAATCCCATCGCTTCATGCAGTGCAACGCTTGCCGTATTCGGCTGTGCGATACCGCCGATGACGACATGCACGCCATTCGCGTGCAAGGCCGCGAGCAGCTGCGCATACAGTTGGCGCGCGATCCCGTGCCCATGCCGGTCGTGCCGGACATAGACGGTGCTTTCGACCGAGAAGCGATAGGCCGAGCGCTCCCGCCATTTGGTGGCGTAGGCATAGCCCACTGCGCTGCCATCGATTTCGTACACCAGCCAGGGCAATCCGGCCGCCTGAACGGAATCCACCCGCCTGGCCATTTCATCGGACGGCACCGCCGTCTCTTCGAATGTGATGGTGCTGTTCAGGACGTAGTGGTTGTAGATCGCCGCCAGGGCAGGGGCGTCTGCGGCTTGCGCATTGCGGACCAAGGGTGTCTCCGGTTCGGTAGGAAATTCGATTGTCGCATGCCGGGAGTGCTTGCAATGATTCGATATTTCGACTAATATAGAATTATTGTAATTCGATAGTACCGGAATAATGGAAAATAAATCCGCCATCGCGGCCTTGTCTGCCCTTGCCCAGGACTCCCGGCTTGCCGTATTTCGCCTGCTGGTACAAGCCGGGCCGGAAGGCATGGCTCCCAGCCGTATTGCAGAGGTACTCGCCATACCGGCTTCCTCCCTGTCGTTCCACCTCAAAGAACTGAGCTCGGCCCACCTTGCCACGCAGACGAAGGCGGGCCGCTCCCTGATCTACACGGCGAACTTCGCCACCATGAACGAACTGCTGGGTTTCCTTACCGAGAACTGCTGCGGAGGAAACCCGTGCAGCCCCGCGGCGCAATGCTGCCCCAACCCCGAAGGAGAGCAATCATGAAACGTCTACACGTCCACGTCTCTGTCGATCAGCTGCAAGCCGGCATCGACTTCTATTCCACCATGTTCGGCTCCATGCCAACCGTGGTGAAGCCGGACTACGCCAAATGGATGCTGGACGATCCCATGGTGAACTTCGCCATTTCCCAGCGCGGCCGGATGGCTGGCGTCAACCACCTCGGTATTCAGGTAGAGTCCGCCGCCGAACTGGGCGAGATGCAGCAGCGGCTCGTCAAGCTCCATGCACCGGTGCTGGAAGAAGAGAATGCCGCCTGCTGCTATGCCAAATCGGACAAGTACTGGGTAAACGATCCTGCGGGCGTCGCGTGGGAGACCTTCCATACCCTTGATTCGATTCCTGTCTACGGCGGGAACGCCGAATCGTCCAGGGTGCAGGCGGCGGCCTGCTGCACGCCCGCAAGCCGTGCCGAACCCTCCTGCTGCTGATACGGGATGCCATGGACAGGACTTACAACATCCTTTTCCTCTGTACCGGGAATTCCGCGCGCAGCATCATGGCCGAATGTCTGGCCACTCACCTGGGCCGCGGCCGCATAGCCGGATTCAGTGCAGGCAGCCGCCCGGTGGGGAAGGTGAATCCTTTCGCGGTCGCGCAGCTTGCCGCGTCGGGCGTCGCCGCAACGGACTTGCGCAGCAAGAGCTGGGACGAGTTCGCGCGCGCCGATGCGCCGCGTATGGATTTCATCGTCACCGTGTGCGACAACGCAGCCGGCGAGATCTGCCCTCATTGGCCGGGCCATCCCGCAACGGCGCACTGGAGCTTTGAAGACCCGGCCGCCGTTGACGGCACAGACGAAGACAAGCGCGCGGCCTTTGCCCACATCTACGGCCAGATCGAGCGCCGCATCCGGAAATTCGCTGGCCTGTCCTTGGAAACGATGGAGCCCGATGCCGTGCGCGCGGCATTGCGTGAAATCGGGGAAGCGGCGGCATGAGCGGCGCGAGGCGCGTTGTCGCGGAGGGGCTGGGCACGGCGTTGCTGCTCGCTGTCGTCGTGGGATCGGGCATCATGGGCGAGCGGCTGGCGGGCGGCAATACCGCGATCGCGCTGCTGGCCAATGCAGTCGCCACCGGGGCGGGGCTGGTGGTGCTGATCCACATCTTCGGCCCCGTGTCGGGGGCGCATTTCAATCCTGTTGTCACGCTGTCGGAAGCCTGGCAGGGCAATTTCCCTCGCCGCTGGATCCTGCCTTATCTTGCTGCGCAGTTTGCTGGCGCCGTTGCGGGCGTGGCCTGTGCCCACCTCATGTTCGGCGAGCCCTTGTTCACAGCCTCCACGCATGTGCGCTCGGGCTTGGCGCAATGGTGGAGCGAAGCCGTGGCGACTTTCGGCCTGCTAGCCACGATCATTGCCTGTTCGCGTACGAAACCCGCCGTGACGAGCCATTCGGTGGCCTTGTATATCACGAGTGCTTACTGGTTCACGGCATCGACTTCCTTTGCCAATCCCGCCGTCACGGTGGCGCGCGCCATGACGAATACCTTCGCCGGCATCAGCCCGGATGGTGTGATGGGCTTTGTGCTTGCCCAGCTGGCGGGAATGATCGCGGCCACGCTCTTATTTACCTGGCTATATCCCCGTCCTGACCGGAGAGCGGAAGATACTGCCGACTTGAGGCTTTGAACATGGCATCATAGCCATTCTGGAAGGGGGGATGGCGATGCGGGAACCAAAAGCACAGAAACCGGTAGTCCATGATGCATCCAAGCCTGACCGTGGCAGCGCCATGGCGGGCGATCCCGGCCCGGCGCCCAATGCCCGCCTCGCCGGACAGCGGCAATTGGCCGAACTGGTCTCGGGCAGCACGCGCCAGGTAGCGCAGCGGGGGATGATCAGCGCCACGATGAGCAGCCCGAGAATGCAGGGCGCGGTGATCCAGCGCTATGCCGAAGCTCCCCTGGCCCCTGGCGGCCCGGACTACCGGACCAGCCAGAACGGCGCCATCCGCCTGGAGCCGATGACCCAGAACCTCCAGGCCACGGCGGCGGCGATCACCACCGCCAACGAGTCACTGACGGCGGCTAAAAGCGCGGTGCGCCTCGTACAAGGGGCTGCGGTGCCGGGCGGGAATTTCCGTCAGGTCGGCATCGAATGGAAGGAAGCGCGCCTGAAAAGTTCGGCGAGTACCGTCGCCAACAACCCCGACGGCAGCCAGACCGTGACGGACCATGCCAATCTGGGCGCGGCCCGCGCGGCCGTGGACCCGCTCCTGGTCTGGGCCGATTGCAGCAAAGCCTCGGCCGAGGTGAGCGGCTCCACATCGATGGACCGCGGCGGCGACCACGTGGTGATGCCGGTCCATGGCAGCAAGGGCGGCACGAAGAAGGGCAGCAAGCTGGATGGCCTCAAGGCGCAGGAGATCGACGCATCGGCGACCAAATTCACCAACGCGGTCTATATCGAACTGCTCGATTCCTTCCTCAAGGCTAACACGGCGGCTGCGTATGCGGCCGTGGGATATCACTACAAGACCACTCCGGGCTCCGCCCGGCGCACTGCGCTTTCGCTGGCCCCAACCAAAACCTATGCCAGCGCGCAGCAGGCGAAGGCCGCCGGATTCGCGGAAGACATACCGCTCACGCCCGGCCCGAGGGCGCGTTTCATTTACCACAAGCTGGGCGCGGCAGGCCAGGCCGCGTTCGATGTGTATGCCGGGATCAACCACTCCGCCGCGCCTGTGGTCGGCCAGTCGTATGCCATGGCAACCGAGCATTCCGCTCCCGGTTCGGCCGCCGTCGGCGGCGCCGCCCGCTGGATCTACCATTATGCGGGCGTGATCATGGTCGACGGGGGAGACCGCGTCACCCTGGAGAACTACGCTGTCGGCGCCAAGAAGGTCGTCAATTCCAACTGGGTTCTGCAAATGTATGGAACCGCCGCGGGAGCCCCCGGGCAGACCTTCCACGACCAGCACCTGGCGACCGGAACCCATGGCACGCGCGCCACGACCCTGACGATCGGTAACGGCTGAAGGTCCGTCGGCAGCCGCACTACTCCTGACGGGCGGCAGCCTTGAATTCGGGGTGCGCGATGGTGAGCGTGCCGCCTGCCGCGCCGGTGTACACCACGAAGAGCTTCACGGCTTTGTCCCCGACTTCGGCCTGCCCCTGTGGATAGGCAATCGCTTTGCCGTCCCAACTGCTAGTGGCCGAGTTTTCGAGGGCGCCCGCCGGATGCGCAAAATAGAACAAAACGGCCGAGGCCAGAACGAATCGCTTCATCTCGTTCTTCCTTATGCGGCCGCGCACTTGCGCACGGTGTCCCAGGTGCGGGTGGTGATGTTGGTGCCGAACGTCTTTTCGATCAGGCGCATGAAGACAGGGCCGTCCGCGTTCGGGAGGTAGGCGGAGAACACTTCCCTGTCCACAACGCAAACGATCTGCGCGGCGCTCATGCTGACCGGCAGCTGCGACTTGGGCTGGGGCTCGTCGCGCAGGAAACTGACCACGCGCTTGGCTTCCGGCGGCACGCCGAAGCCCGCGTAGGGGTCGCCCGCCAGCAGCTCGTTCAGGTGCGAGGAGCGGCGCACAATGGTATAGAAGCTGCGGCCCAGCACCTCCTGCATGGCGCGTTCGGCCTTGCGTTCCAGCGCGCTCTCCGTGCTGGAGGGGGCGTCGAATGCCACATTGCCGCTGGAGAGCAGCGTCCTGACGTTGGTGAAGCCAGCGCTTTCAAACGCGGCCTTCAGTTCCGGCATCTTTGCATTCATCGGGCTGACGCCCCGCAGCAGTGCGACGTAACGCGGCATGCCTTGTCTCCCCTGTTGGCTGGTATCGCATTGTAGGGGTTCATCCTGTTGAGTGCTATCATCAAGCGCGAGACAACCCGGCAGAAGGGCCCCCGCATGACGCACAAGAACGAGCTGCTTCACAGCCTGAAGCAACGCCATGTCACGATGATCGCCCTCGGCGGCGTGATCGGCGCGGGATTGTTTGTCGGCTCGGGGGCGCTCATCGCCACCGCCGGACCGGCCGCAATACTCTCCTACCTGATCGGCGGCTTCGTCGTCATCCTGGTGATGTTCATGCTCGGCGAGATGGCAGCCAAGAGCATCGACAGCGGCTCCTTTTCCACCTTCGCCAGCCAGTACCTCGGCGAATGGGCCGGTTATGCGGTGGGCTGGCTGTACTGGTTCAAGTCGATGATCACCATTACCATCGAGGCGATCCTGCTGGGAGCGATCCTGAACGACTTTTTGCCCGGCTTGCCCGTCTGGGCGGGAGCGCTGCTCATGCTGGCGATCGTCATCTCCAGCAATCTCTATTCCGTGCGCTCCTTCGGCGAAGCCGAATACTGGCTCTCGTTCGCGAAGATCGCATCGATCCTGCTATGCATGGCGCTGGGCGTATCGATCCTATTGGGCCTGCAGAGCGGCTTTCCCGCTCCCGGCTTGAGCAATTTGACGGCGCACGGCGGCTTCATGCCGAATGGGGTGCTGCCGGTGCTGGCCGGGGTGACCGTGGTGATCTTTTCGCTCGGCGGCAGCGAGATTGCGGCCGTGGCGGCGGGCGAGTCCGAGAAGCCGCGCGAAAATGTGGTGAGGGCCATCCGCAGCGTGCTTTTCCGGGTAATGGTGTTTTATGTGGGCTCCGTGTCCATCGTGATCCTGTGCCTGCCCTGGACCGATAGCGCCAGCCTGAAGTCGCCCTATGTCTCGCTGTTCAGCCTTGCGGGGTATGCCTGGGCCGCGACGGCGATGAAGGTGGTGCTGTTCGTTTCCTTCATGTCGGTGATGAACTCCTTCCTGTTCTCGAACTCGCGCATGATGTACTCCCTGAGCCAGCGCGGCTACGCGCCGGAAGTGTTCGGCCGTACCAATGCACGGGGAGTGCCGCTGAACGCGCTGGCGCTCAGCTTCGCCGTGTGCCTTGGTATTCTCGCGGTGCACTTCGCCAGCGGCGGCGACCTGTTCCTGACCTTGGCCAAGAGCAGCGGCGCCTTCATCATGATGGTGTGGATCTTTATTATCCTGGCCCATGCAAGGATGAGCCAGAAGAGCGCCAGGTCGTGGCTCTACCCCTTCGGGAATGGCGTCGCGCTGCTTACCCTGGCAGCGGTGCTGCTTTCCCAGGCCTTCAATCCCGACTCGCGCTTCCAGTTCGTGTTCATGTGCGTGGTCACCCTCGCGATCGCCGCGTCGTATTTCACGCTGCGCGCGCGGCCCGCGTTCGGGATTGTGCGGGGCAAATGAGGGGGGAAAACGAAAACGCCACCCGAAGGTGGCGTTTTCACTTTTTATTCTTGGTGGCCCGGGGCGGAATCGAACCACCGACACAAGGATTTTCAGTCCTCTGCTCTACCAACTGAGCTACCAGGCCAAGGAGCAGAATTATAGCAGATGGATTCCGTTTTGCAAGGTCAAATTGTCGGGTGCTGGTGACGATCTTTGCTGGCCTTGCAAATATCAATTGCGGAATAGGTGGTTTTTCTCAAGAAAGCGAGAGGGCATAGTAGCGCCTGTTCACAGTACAGGAGCTCCCATGCATACCATTCCCCAGTTCGGCCTTGGCACGTTCCGCCTTGAAGGGCAGACCGTCATCGACTCCGTGCGCAACGGCCTGGAAGCCGGATACCGCCATATCGACACCGCCCAGATTTACGGCAACGAGGCCGAAGTGGGGCTGGCCATCGCCGAGAGCGGCGTGCCGCGCGGCGAAGTGTTCATCACCACCAAGATCTGGACGGAGAACCTGCCGCGCGGGAAGCTGATCCCCAGCCTGCAGGAAAGCCTGCGCAAGCTGCGTACGGAGCAGGTGGACCTCACGCTGATCCATTGGCCCTCGCCCGGCGACGCCGTGCCGGTGGCGGAATACATGGATGAACTGGCGCAGGCACAGGACCAGGGCCTCACCCGTCTGATCGGCATCTCCAATTTCACGGTGCGCCATATGCAGGAAGCCATGGCGGCCGTGGGGCCAGGGCGCATTGCCACCAACCAGGTGGAGATCCACCCTTTCCTCCAGAACCGCAAGGTGGTGGATTTCGCGCGCCGCCACGGCATCCATCTCACGGCCTATATGCCGCTGGCTTATGGGAAGGTGCTGGAGGACCCCGTCATCGCCGCCATTGCGAAGCGGCATGGAGCCACCTCGGCGCGCGTGGCGCTGGCCTGGCTGCTGCAGCAGGGCTTTGCGGTCATTCCGTCCTCCACCCGCCGCGCCAACCTGGAGGCCAACCTGGGGGCGCTGGGCCTGCAGCTGGACGGGGAGGACATGGCAGCCATCGCGGCACTGGACAGGAACGGGCGCATCGCCAATCCCGAAGGCATCGCGCCCCTGTGGGACTAAGTGATTCCCCTTGCGCCCCCGTTCCGGCGCGAAAGCTATAATGGGGAGATGAACAATTCGTCCACTTCTTCCCGCCACCACGTGCAGACGGCGGTGTGCATCGTTGGCGACGGCGCCATCGCCAAGACGGCGGCCCTGGCCTTCGCCCAGGCCGGCCAGAGCGTGACCGTGCTGGCGCCGCCCGCCGCGCCGCAGCGCGCCGATGAGGCAAGCTGGGATGTGCGGGTCTTCGCCCTCAACCACACGGCCCGCAAGCTGCTCGATTCCCTGAAGGTCTGGGGCGCCATGGACCAGGCCCGCATTGCGCCGGTCGACGCCATGGTGGTGCAGGGCGACGGCAAGCAGCCCGGCGGCCTGCATTTCGACGCCTTCGGCGCCCACACGGACACCCTGGCCTGGATCGTGGAGGACCGCAACCTGAACCAGGCCCTCGACGCGGCCCTGCGCTTCGCCCAGAACGTCCACATCGTGAACGGCCACGCCACCGCGCTGAAAGCGGACGAAGACGTGGCCACCATCCGCCTGGACGACGGCAGCGAGCTCAAATCCTCGCTTGTCGTGGGAGCGGACGGCGCCCAGTCCTGGGTGCGCGGCCAGTGCGATATCGGCCTCGATTACCGCACCTACTCCCAGAAGGGCGTGGTCAGCAACTTCGAATGCGAGAAGCCGCACCACGGCGCCGCCCACCAGTGGTTCACCTGCGACGAGGGCATCGTGGCCCTGCTCCCCCTGCCGGGCAAGCGCGTGTCGCTGGTATGGTCCGCGCCGGACATGCTGGCCGATACCCTGTGCAGCGAAGGCGCGGCGGCCCTCGCCGAGCGCCTGTCGAAGTTCGCTGCCGACAAACTGGGCAAGCTGACGCCGCTCCAGCCGGAGCTGGTGCGCGCCTTCCCCTTGCGCCTGATCCGGCCGCACTCGCTGGTGGCGCCCCGCGTGGCCCTGGTGGGCGATGCGGCCCACGTGGTGCACCCCCTGGCCGGACATGGCATGAACCTGGGCTTCGGCGACGTGCAGGACCTGGTGCGCGCCGTGAGCGAGCGCGAACAGCACCGCTCCATCGGCGACGAGCGCGTGCTGGCGCGCTACGCGCGTTCGCGCAAGGAGGAGGTATTGGTCATGCAAGCCACCACGGACGGCCTGGAACGCCTGTTTTCCACGAATCTCGAACCCGTGCGCGTGGTTCGCAATTTCGGGCTAAACTTGCTGGATAAGTTGCCGGTGGTTAAGCGCCGGCTGATCGCCCATGCCCTGGGCAAGCAGTAACCGGAGACCGTATGAGAAAGAGCAAGACCGCATTGTTGCTGGCATCGGCGCTGTTGATGTCCTGTGCCGGAGCGGAAAATCCCGTGGAAGCGAATATCCGCAAAGCGGTGGAGCCCCGCCTTGGCGAGGGTGTGAAGATCGATTCGGTGAAGGAGACCCCTTACGCCGGGCTGTACGAGATCCGCGTCGGCGACGAAATCCGCTATACGGACAAGACGGGCACCTTCCTGATCGTGGGCCACGTCTTCAACCTGAAGACCAGCGAAGACCTGACCCAGGCCCGTATCGACGACATCAACAAGATCAAGTTCTCGGACCTGCCGCTGGAGCTGGCCCTGAAAACGGTGAAGGGCAACGGCAAGCGCGTGATCGCCGTGTTCGAAGACCCGAACTGCGGCTACTGCAAGCGCTTCCGCCAGCAGACCCTGAAGGATGTGGACAACGTCACCGTGTACACCTTCATGTACAACATCCTCTCCCCCGATTCCTTCACCAAGTCGAAGAACATCTGGTGCGCCGCCGACCGCAACAAGGCCTGGGACGACTGGATGGTGAGCGGCAAGGCTGCCCCCGCGGCCCCGGCCAGCTGCACGGCGCCGAACGAACAGGTGCTGGCGCTGGGCCAGAAGCTGCGCGTCAACGGTACGCCCGCCATCTTCTTCGCCGACGGCAGCCGCATTCCAGGCGCCATCGACCTGAAGGGCCTGGAAGCGAAGTTTGCAACCATCAAGCAGTAAGCCAATGACCAAGGCGGGCGCTCAGACCCGCCGTGCAAGGGCGCGCCTGCCGGTGCGCCGCATCTCCCTTCACGCAGCAATCGCCAAAACTGAGGAGTTCTCATGGTAATCCTGAACATCAACGGCCGCGACACGCAAGTCGATGCCGATCCAAGCACGCCTATCCTGTGGGCGCTGCGCGATAACCTGAATATGACCGGCACCAAATTCGGCTGCGGCGCTGCCCTGTGCGGCGCCTGCACCGTGCATCTCGGCGGGCAGCCGATCCGTTCCTGCGTGACCCCCATCTCCGCCGCCGTGGGCCAGAAGATCACCACCATCGAAGCCATGGAGTCGGACAAGGTGGGCAAGGCCGTGCAGGACGCCTGGGTCAAGCACGATGTGCCGCAGTGCGGCTACTGCCAGAGCGGGCAGGTGATGAGCGCCACCGCGCTCCTCAAGTCGAACAAGGCGCCGAGCGACGCAGATATCGACAGCGCCATGGCGGGCAATATCTGCCGCTGCGGCACCTACCAACGCATCCGCGCCGCCATCAAGGACGCGGCCAAGACCCTGGCCTGAGGAGAGCACCATGCGTAAAGAATGGTTGAACGAAGGCGCAGTGCTGAGCGCCGAAGCCCTGACGGCCGCACCGCTTGAGCGTGAAGGCCGCGTCTCGCGCCGCGATTTCATGAAGGTGGCGGGCGGCGGCCTGGTGCTGAGCTTCTTCGTGGCAGGCGGCGGCCGCTTTGCCAAGGCACAGGGTCCGCAGAAGCCGGACTACAAGCCGAACGCCTTCCTGCAGATCGCGCCGGACAATACGGTGACCGTGCAGGTGAACCGCCTCGAATTCGGCCAGGGCGTGCAGACCGCGCTGCCCATGCTGATCGCCGAGGAGCTGGACGCGGACTGGTCGCAGATGCGCGGCTCCCTGGCGCCTGCGGGCGATCAGTACAAGGACCCCATGTTCGGCATGCAGATGACGGGCGGCTCCGGCACCGTGGCCCATTCCTGGGGCCAGTACCGCGAGATCGGCGCCAAGGCGCGCGCCATGCTGATCGCCGCGGCGGCCGAGAAATGGAATGTGCCCGCGAACCAGGTCAAGACCTCGAAGGGCACGCTGATCGGCCCGAACGGCCAGAAGGCCACATACGGCGAGTTCGCGGAAGCGGCGGCGAAGCAGCCGGCGCCCGCGAACGTGGTGCTGAAGAATACCGAAGACTTCCGCATCATCGGCAAGCCCACGCCGCGCCTGGACGCGCGCGACAAGTCGAGCGGCAAGCAGCAGTTCGGCATGGACTTCAAGCCCGCCGGGACCAAGGTGGCCGTGATCGCCCATCCTCCCGTGTTCGGCGCCAAGGTGAAGAAGTTCGACGCCGCCAAGGCGAAGAAGATGCGCGGCGTGGTTGCCGTGCTGCCCGTGGCCACTGACCGTGGCGGCAGCGGCGTTGCCGTGGTCGCGGACGGCTATTGGCAGGCGAAGCAGGCGCGCGACGCGCTGAAGATCGACTGGGATACCAGCGGCGTCGAGAAGGTATCGACGGCAAAGCAGTTCGACGAATACCGCAAGCTGGCCGCAACGCCGGGCCTCCCTGCGAAGAAGTCGGACACGTCGAAGATTGCCGGCGCGGCGAAGAAGATCTCCGCCGTCTACGAGTTCCCCTATCTGGCGCACGCGCCGATGGAGCCGCTGAACTGCGTGGTGGACCTGAAGGCCGACTCCTGCACCATCTGGGCGGGCAGCCAGTTCCAGACCATGGACCAGGCGGCGGCCGCGCGCACCGCAGGCCTGAAACCCGAGCAGGTCACCCTGAACACGATGATGGCGGGCGGCGGTTTCGGCCGCCGCGCCGTGCCCACTTCGGACTACATCGTTGAAGCAGTGGAAGTGGCGAAGGCTTACAAGGCAGCAGGCAAGAGCGGTCCGGTGAAAGTGATCTGGAGCCGCGAGGACGACATCAAGGGCGGCTACTACCGTCCGGCCCATGTGCACCGCGCCGAGATCGGCCTGGACGACAAGGGCAATATCGTCGGCTGGGACCATGCCATCGTCGGGCAGTCCATCCTGGCGGGTACGCCTTTCGAACCCTTCATGGTGAAGAACGGCGTGGACGGCACCATGGTGGAAGGCATGGGCGAACCGTACAAGGTGCCGCTCAACCTCACCGTGCACAACACGAAGCAGAATGTGCCCGTGCTGTGGTGGCGCTCCGTGGGCTCGACCCACACGGCCTTCGTGATGGAGACCCTGATCGATGAAGCTGCCGCGCTGGCAGGCGTCGATCCTGTCGAATACCGCCGCAAGCTGATCCCGGCCGATCACAAGCGCCATCACGCCGCGCTGGACCTCGCAGTGGGCAAGTCCGGCTACGGCGTGAAGCAGCTGCCGGAAGGCCATGCCTGGGGCGTCGCGCTGCACGAGTCCTTCAACACGGTGGTGGCCTATGTGGTGACGGCCTCCGTGGAGAACGGCACGCCCAAGCTGCATACCGTTACCGCCGGCATCCACTGCAATCAGGCCGTGAACCCCATGACCATCGAAGCCCAGGCGCAGGGGGCGATCCTCATGGCGGTGGGCACCACGCTGCCGGGCGCCGCCATCACGCTCAAGGATGGTAAGGTGGAACAGTCGCAGCTGAGCGATTACGTCGTCGCCCGCATGCCGGACATGCCGGTGGTGGACGTGCACCTCGTGGCCTCGACCGAGCCGCCGACCGGCATGGGCGAGCCGGGCTTCCCGCCGCTGGCGCCGGCCTACGCGAATGCGGTGGCCAAGCTGACGGGCAAACGGCTGCGCAAGCTGCCGTTCGACCTCGCCAGCGCCTGACGTGGCATCGCTGCGCATCGCAGGCATTCTGCTGGCCGCTGGCCGGGGAAGCAGGTTCTCTCCGGACGGCGGCTGCAACAAGCTGCTGCAGCCGCTGGCAACCGGCGCTTCGGTGCTGGCCGCGAGCGCCCGGCATATGCTGGCGGCGCTGCCCGAAGTGGTGGCCGTGGTGCGCAGCGGAGACGAAGCCACGGCGGCCGAGCTCTCGGCCCTGGGGTGCATGGTGACCGAGTGTCCCGATGCCCACCAGGGCATGGCCTGTTCGCTGGTGCATGGCCTGCGCCAGGCTGGCTATGCGGACGGCTGGGTGCTGGCGCTGGGCGACATGCCCCATGTGCAGCCAGCCACCATCGCCGCGCTGGCGCGGGCATTGGAAGAGGGCGCGGATATCGCCGCGCCGGTACATGATGGAAAGCGGGGCAATCCGGTGGCGTTCAGCCGCCTGCATCTGCCCGCGCTGCTGGCGCTGCAAGGAGACGAAGGCGCCCGCGGCATCGTGAGGAACAGCGCCGTGCAGGAAGTCCCTGTCGACGACCCGGGCATTTTCCGCGATATCGATACACCAGCCGATCTACGATGAAAAAGACAAATAAGACCATCGCCTACACCATTGCCGCCAGGGACCTGGCGGCCCACCTGTTCGAGGTGAGCGTCACCGTCGCCGCGCCTGCCGCGGAAGGGCAGGTGTTTGCCTTGCCTGCCTGGATTCCGGGCAGCTACATGATCCGTGAATTCTCGCGCAACATCGTCCGCATACGCGCCGAAGCGGGCGGGCAGGCGGTAGAGCTCACGAAGCTGGACAAGCACTCGTGGCAGGCGGCGCCCGTCAAAGGCCCGCTCACTGTGCACTACGAAGTCTATGCATGGGACCTTTCCGTGCGCGCCGCCCATCTGGACCAGACGCACGGCTTCTTCAACGGCACCAGCGTTTTCCTGCGAGTGGCCGGGCAGGAGGACGTGCAGCACGTGGTCGACATCCAGCGTCCGGCCGACGAGCTTGCGCGCAACTGGCGCGTGGCAACGGCGCTGCCCGAACTGAAGGCGAAGCGCTACGGCTTCGGCACCTACGCCGCCGCCAGCTACGATGAGCTGATCGACAGTCCCGTCGAGATGGGCGACTTCGCGCTGGCCACTTTCAAGGCGCACGGCGTGCCGCACGATATCGTGATCACCGGCCGCGTGCCTAATCTGGACATGGCGCGCCTGGCCGCCGACCTGAAAACCATCTGCGAAACGCAGATCGCCTTCTTCGAGCCCAAGACCAGGAAGGCGCCGATGGACCGCTACGTCTTCATGACGCTGGCGGTAGGCGATGGCTACGGCGGCCTGGAGCACCGCGCTTCCACGGCACTGATCTGCGCCCGCGCCGACCTGCCGAGCCTTGCGGCGCCTGCCAAGGAACGCAGCGAAGGCTATATCCGCTTCCTCGGCCTGTGCAGCCACGAGTACTTCCACACCTGGAATGTGAAGCGCATCAAGCCTTCCGCGTTCGCGCCGTACGACCTGCAGGTGGAGAACTACACGCCGCTGCTGTGGCTCTTCGAAGGCTTCACCAGCTACTACGACGACCTGTTCCTCGTCCGCTCGGGCATGATCGACGAAGCCACTTACTACAAGATGGTGGCGAAAGGTATTGGCGGGGTGCTGCGCAATGCAGGCCGCACCAAGCAGAGCGTGGCCGACTCCAGCTTCGACGCCTGGGGCAAGTACTACCGCCAGGACGAGAACGCGCCGAACGCCATCGTGAGCTACTACGCCAAGGGTTCGCTGATCGGCATGGGGCTCGACCTGAGCATCCGCGCCAAGTCGGCGGGCAGGCGCTCGCTGGACGACATCATGCTCGCCCTGTGGCAGCGCTACGGCCGCGATTTCCATACGAACGGGCGGGGCATTACGCCAGCCGAAGTGGAAAGCCTGTTCGACGAAGTAAGCGGCATGAAGCTGAGGCCCTTCTTCGAAAAATATATCCGCGGCACGGAGGACGTGCCGCTGGCGAAGCTGCTGGCGCCCTTCGGCGTCAAATACAGCGACGAGCGCAAGCCGGGCAAGCCGAGCCTGGACGTGAACCTGGGCCGCGACGGCGCGGACTGCAAGCTGTCCAGCGTTCATGAAGGCGGCGCGGCGCACCGCGCGGGCCTGTCCGCGGGCGACCTGCTGGTCGCCATCGACGGCCTGCGCGTCACCGGTAACCCGGCGAATGTGGATACCCTGCTGGCGCGTTACAGCGTTGGGGACACGGTCGAAGTGCACGCCTTCCGGCGCGATGAACTCATGTGCTTCAAGGCGACGTTGCAGGGCGACCGCGTCCCCGGCATCAAGCTCACTCTCGATCCCGCGCGCAAATCGGGCGCGCTGCCGCGCCCGACCACGATCCGCTAGGCGGCTTAGGCGAAAAGGCGCCGCAGCTCGGCGCCGGGATCGGCGGCGCGCATGAAGGCTTCGCCGATAAGGAAGGCGTGGACATCCGCATCGCGCATGCGCTTGACGTCGTCCGTGGAGAGGATGCCGGATTCGGTGATCACCATGCGCTCGGCCGGAATGCGCGGCAGCAGGCCGAGCGTGGTCTCCAGCGAGGTCTCGAAGGTGCGCAGGTTGCGGTTGTTGATGCCGATCAGGCGGCTCTTCAGCTTCAGCGCCGCATCCAGCTCCGCGCCGTCGTGCGATTCGATCAGCACGTCCATGCCCAGCTCCATCGCGCAGGCTTCCATTTCGGCCATCAGGCCGTGATCCAGCGCGGCCACGATCAGCAGGATGCAGTCGGCGCCCATCGCGCGCGCTTCATAGATCTGGTACATATCGACCATGAAGTCCTTGCGCAGCACGGGGATCGCGCAGGCGGCGCGCGCCTGCTGCAGGTACTCGGTGGAGCCCTGGAAGAACTGCTTGTCCGTTAGCACGGAGAGGCAGGATGCGCCGTTGGCCGCATAGCTCTGCGCAATCTCGGCAGGACGGAAGTCTTCGCGCAGCACGCCTTTCGACGGCGATGCTTTCTTCACTTCGGCGATGATGCCGGCCGCGCCAGCCGCCATGTGCTTGCGCAGGCTGGCTTCGAAACCGCGCAGGTCTGCGCGCAGCGCCTTGTCGCCTTCGACCTCGCCGCGCAGGCTGGCCAGGCTGCGGTATTTTTTTGCCGCGGCCACTTCGTCGGCCTTGACGGCCAGGATCTTGTTCAGGATGTCGGACATATCGATGCTCAGTGCTGCTCGGAGAGCGCAAGCCGCGCGCCCAGGGCCAGGAAGAGGGAGCCGGTAATGCGGTTCAGCCACAGCGCCACCAGCGGCTTGACCTTCAGCTTCGCGCTGGCGAGAGCGGTGAACAGGGCCAGCCCGTTACACCACAGCATGCCGTTGAAATTGAAGATGCAGCCCAGGACGATAAAGGCGAGCGGCTTGTTCGGCGCATCGGCGTCGATGAATTGCGGCACAAAGGCGAGGAAGAAGAGCGCCACCTTCGGGTTCAGCACATTGGTGAGGAAGCCTTGCGCGAAGATGCGGCGGAAGGGCAGGGGCGCCGGTGCGGCAGGCTTTGCGTCCGCCTCGGGTTCCTGCTTCAGGCGTGCGCGCAGCATGCCGATGCCGCAGTAGACGATGTAGGCCGCGCCCACCCACTTCACCACATTGAACGCAGTGGCGGAGGTGGCCAGCAGGGCGGAGAGCCCGAGGGCCGCCGCCAGCACGTGCACCATCGTGCCGGTGCCGATGCCCAGGGCCGCGGCGCAGCCCGCGCGCCAGCCCTGGGTCGCGCTGCGCGCCATGATCAGCAGCGAGTCCGGCCCCGGCATGATGTTGAGCAGGAGGCCGGAAATGATGAACAGGGTGAGGTCGTGGATTCCGTGCATCGCCGTCCCCTCAGTTGCTGGCGCCGAGCGCCTGGGTCACCTGCACGAACTGGTTCAGCTTCGCCAGCGCCGCGCCGGAAGAGATAGCCTTGCGCGCCCGCGCCAGGCCGTCGCCGATGGATTCCGCAACGCCAGCCGCATACAGGGCCGTGCCTGCGTTCAGCGCCACGATGTCGGTCGCCGGTCCCGGCACGCCGTGCAGCGCGTCCAGCACCTTGCGTTTGGACTCGGCGGAATCAGCCACCTTGAGGTTGCGGCTTGCCGTCATCTGCAGGCCGAAGTCTTCCGGGTGGATTTCGTACTCGCGGATTTCGCCGTTGACGAGTTCACCGACCATGGTGCCCGCACCCAGCGACACTTCGTCCATATTGTCGCGGCCATAGACCACCATGGCATGCTGCGCGCCCAGGCGCTGCAGCACGCGCACCTGGATGCCGACCAGGTCCGGGTGGAACACGCCCATCAGGATGTTCGGCGCGCCCGCCGGATTGGTGAGCGGGCCCAGAATATTGAAGATGGAGCGCACACCCAGCTCCTTGCGCACCGGCGCCACGTGCTTCATGGCGGAGTGGTGGTTGGGAGCGAACATGAAGCCGATGCCGCTCTGGGCGATGGACTGCGCGATCTGCTCCGGCTTGAGATTGATATTGGCGCCCAGCGATTCGATCAGGTCCGCGCTGCCGGAGGAGGAGGACACGCTGCGGCCTCCATGCTTGGCCACGCGCGCGCCCGCCGCCGCCGCCACGAACATGGAGGCGGTGGAGATATTGAAGCTGTGCGCGCCGTCGCCGCCTGTGCCCACGATGTCGAGCAGGTTGGTGGTATCGGCCATCGGCACCTTGGTCGAGAACTCGCGCATCACTTGCGCGGCGGCCGTGATCTCGCCGATGGTTTCCTTCTTGACGCGCAGGCCCATGGTCAGCGCCGCGACCATCACGGGCGACATCTCTCCGCTCATGATCTGGCGGAACAGGTGCAGCATCTCGTCGTGGAAAATTTCGCGGTGTTCGATACAGCGCAGCAGGGCTTCCTGGTGGGTGATTGGCATGATGCGTTCCTTCTCTTAGCGTTCGAGGAAATTCTTCAGCAGGGCGTGGCCGTGCTCGGACAGGATGGACTCGGGGTGGAACTGCACGCCCTCGATGTCGAAGTCCTTGTGCCGCACGCCCATGATTTCGCCGTCGTCGGTCCACGCGGTGACTTCCAGGCAGGAAGGCAGCGAGGAACGCTCGATCGCCAGAGAGTGGTAACGGATTACGGTAAATGGGCTGGGCAGCCCTTTGAAAACGCCCACACCGGTGTGCGCGATCAGCGAGGTCTTGCCGTGCATGACCTGCTTGGCGCGGATCACCTTGCCGCCGAAGGCTTCGCCGATGGCCTGGTGGCCAAGGCACACGCCGAGAATCGGCTTCTTGCCCGCGAAATGCTTCAGCACCTCGACCGAAATGCCTGCCTGCGCAGGCGCTTTCGGGCCGGGGGAGATGCAGATGCGGTCCGGATTCAGCGCCTCGATCTCCGCGATGGTGATTTCGTCGTTGCGGAAGGTGCGCACGTCCTCGCCCAGCTCACCGAAGTACTGCACGATGTTGTAGGTGAAGGAGTCGTAGTTGTCGATCATCAGCAGCATTTCAGAACTCCCCGTCCAGGCCATCTTGCACTTGCTCGGCCGCGCGCAGCACGGCGCGCGCCTTGTTCTCGGTTTCCTGCCATTCCATCTCGGCGATGGAGTCGGCCACGATGCCGGCGGCAGCCTGCACGTACAGCATGCCGTCCTTGATCACGCCGGTGCGGATCGCAATCGCCACGTCCATCTCGCCGCCGAAGGAGAGGTAGCCGCAGGCGCCGCCGTAGATGCCGCGCTTGGAGATCTCCAGTTCGTCGATCACTTCCATGGCGCGCACTTTCGGCGCTCCCGTCAGCGTACCGGCCGGGAAGGTCGCGCGCAGCACGTCCAGGTTGGACATGCCGGACTTCAGCCTGCCTTCCACGTTCGAAACGATATGCTGCACATGCGAATACTTTTCGATCACCATCTTGTCGGTGACCTTCACGCTGCCGGTTTCGGAAATGCGGCCCAGGTCATTGCGCGCCAGGTCGATCAGCATCACGTGTTCGGCGATTTCCTTCGGATCGTTCAGCAGCTCCTTCGCCAGCTCCGCGTCGCGCTCGGGCGTATTGCCGCGCGGGCGGGTGCCTGCGATGGGGCGCAGCGTGACCTTTTTCTCGCCGTCCGGCAGGGTCTCGTTGCGCACCAGGATCTCGGGCGAAGCGCCCACGATCTGCATGTCGCCGAAGTTATAGAAGTACATGTACGGCGAGGGGTTCAGGGAACGCAGCGCGCGGTAGAGGGTCAAAGGCGAATCGACATACGGCTTGCGGATGCGCTGGCCGATCTGCACCTGCATCAGGTCGCCGGCCATCACGTATTCGTGCGCCTTGGCCACTGCGGCCAGATAGTCTTCCTTCTTGAAGTCGCGAATGATGTCGGTGCGCACCGAGGCGCTGGTCACCGGCGCATCCACGCCGCGGCGCAGCAGGGCGCGCAGGTCCTTCAGGCGCTGGCGCGCCTTCGAGAAGGACTCTGGCTGCGCGGTGTCCGCGTACACGATCAGATAGAGCTTGCCGGAGAGGTTGTCGATCACCGCCAGCTCTTCCGTCACCATGAGCTGGATGTCGGGCAGGCCCAGGTCGTCCTTCGGCTGCGTGTTGGCCAGCTTCTTCTCGATATGGCGCACCGTGTCGTAGCCGAAGTAGCCCGCCAGGCCGCCGCAGAAGCGCGGCATGCCGGGGCGCAGCGCCACCTTGAAGCGCGCCTGGTACTGCTCGATGAATTCGAGGGGATTGCCTTCGTGGGTCTCGATCACTTCGCCGTGCTTCACGATCTCCGTGCGGCTGCCGAAGGTGCGCAGCACGGTGCTGGCGGGCAGGCCGATGAAGGAGTAGCGCCCGAAACGTTCGCCGCCCACCACGGACTCCAGCAGGAAGGTGTTCTTGCCGGTGTTCTGGGTCTGGGCCAGCTTGAGGTAGAGCGTGAGCGGGGTTTCGAGATCGGCGAAAGCTTCCGCGATCAGGGGAATACGGTTGTAGCCTTGCGTGGCCAGCGATTTGAATTCGAGTTCGGTCATGCTTCTCTCCAATCCGCCAGCTTCGATGTGGTGGTGGCGGTGAGGTTCAAAAAACCTGCCGGGGAGGCGTACAGACGAACTCCGGCGGCAGCAATCAATAGGGGTTAGTTAGCCCAGGATTGCCAGCGTCGCCATAGCCAGGCCTCAATCGAGCCCCGGTGGGTGACATTGTGTCTTTTGTTGAGAAACATCGTTAAGAAGGCGGTCAGTTTGCTGTGTTGTTGTGCAAGCCAATCAGGTTCGCCGCATGGAGCAGCGTGTCAACTATACCATCGGAATCGGTGTCGTGTATAGACTCCCCGTGATTGTACCCATAGGGCACCGTCAGCACCGGGCAGCCTGCCGCGCGCGCCGCCGCCGCGTCGTTGGAGGAGTCGCCGATGGCCACCACCTGGGCAGGCGGCAGGCCGAAGTCCTCGCAGACCGTCAGCAGGGGCAGGGGATCGGGCTTCTTCTTCGGCAGCGAGTCGCCGCCGTAGATCACCTCGAAGAAGCCGTCCAGGCCCTTCGCCTTCAGCAGCGGCAGGGCAAAGGCGATAGGCTTATTGGTCACGCAGGCCAGGCGCAGGCCTGCGTCCTTCAGCGCCTGCAGGCCTTCCGCCACGTCGGGATAGTGCACGCTGTGCAGGCCGTTGATGCTCAGGTAGTGGCGCTGGTATGCGTCCATCGCCTTGGGGAGGTGCAGCTCGATCTGATCGGCCGGGTGGTCCAGCGCGAGCACGCTGCGGATCAGGTTCTCCGAACCCTTGCCCACCATGAGGCGGATCTGGTCGGAGCTGATGGGCGCGAGCGCCAGTTCTTCGCGCATGCGGTTGATCGCCACATGGAAGTCCGGTATCGTGTCCAGCATCGTCCCGTCGAGGTCAACGATGGCGGCCCGTACGCCGCGCAGGGGATGGGCCGCCGCCATGCTTACACCGCCGCCAGCTGGCCGCGCATGGCGTCGATCACGGCCTTGTAGTCGGGCTGGCCGAAGATGGCGGAACCGGCGACGAAGGTGTCCGCGCCCGCTTTCGCGGCAGCGGCGATGTTCTCCACCTTGATGCCGCCGTCCACTTCCAGCAGGATGTCGCGGCCCGATTCGTCGATCAGGCGGCGCGCCTCGGCGATTTTCTTCAGCGCCTGGGGAATGAAGGACTGGCCGCCGAAGCCGGGGTTCACGGACATGATGAGGATCATGTCGACCTTGTCCATCACGTGTTCCAGATAGCTGAGCGGCGTGGCCGGGTTGAACACCAGCCCGGCCTTGCAGCCGTTATCGCGGATCAGCTGCAGCGAGCGGTCGATATGGTCCGAGGCTTCCGGGTGGAAGGTAATGATGTTGGCGCCAGCCTTGGCGAAGTCGGGAATGATGCGGTCCACCGGTTTCACCATGAGATGCACGTCGATCGGCACCTGCACATGCGGACGGATGGCCTGGCACACGAGGGGGCCGATGGTCAGGTTCGGCACATAGTGGTTGTCCATTACGTCGAAGTGGATGATGTCGGCGCCGGCGGCGACGACATTGCGCACCTCTTCGCCCAGTTTGGCGAAGTCGGCGGACAGGATGCTGGGAGCGATGCGGTAAGTAGTCATGGTAGGGCTTGCATAAAAAAGATGCGCTATTTTACGCGCACCTTGCGCGCGCGGCGGAATTGGAGTGCAATGCTAAACTGCCAATGCTTACTGAATACTAAGGAAAGTCGATGTCGCGATACGAATTCACTGTGTCCGTGAGGACGCAGTACCTGCCCGAACAGTCCGATCCCGAACGCACCAATTTCGTGTTCACCTATTCGATCACGATCAAGAACACGGGCACGGTGGCGGCGCAGCTGATCTCGCGGCACTGGGTCATCGTGGACGCCAACAACCACAAGGAAGAGGTGCGCGGACTTGGCGTGGTGGGACATCAGCCCCTGCTGCAGCCGGGCGAAGCCTTCGAATACACCAGCGGCACTGCCCTGCAGACGCCTCAGGGCTCCATGGTCGGCGAATACTTCTGCGTGGCCGAGGATGGCCATCAGTTCGAAGCGAAGATTCCGGAGTTTGTGCTGTCCCTGCCGCGCACGCTACACTGAGGCGAACGCTTACTCGGCACTGTCCTTCTGTTTGGGCGGGGATTTTTTCTTGCCCGGCATTGTCCACCAGACGATGAATACCAGCAGGAACAGCGCGACCAGCGCCTCGATCATCAGATACCACATAGTCCAGCCCTCATGTCATTCGAACGCCGTAGTTTACCGCTTTCGCCCGGCGCCGTCGCCGCCGCCTGCCTCGCCCTGCTGCTGAGCGCCTGCGGCACCCAGCCGCCCGCGCCCCAGCCCCTTCCCGTGCCGCCCCCCAAGCCTGCTCCCGCCCCGGCGCCCGTTCCCGCCCCGGCTCCCGCGCCGGCGCCGGTCCCCGCGCCGCCAGCGAAAACGGAATTCGTGCCCGTACCGTTCAGCGCCTTGCCCGGCTGGGACCGCGACGACCTGCGCGCCGCCTGGCCCGCGTTCACCGCCTCCTGCCGCGCGCTGGGCAAGCGGCCGGACTGGCAGGAAGCCTGCAGCGTGGCGCGCACCGTCGACGCCAGCGACGAGCAGGCCATCCGCCAGTATTTCGAAACCTTCTTCGAGCCGCAGCGGGTGATCGCGCCCGACGGTTCGGACAGCGGCCTGGTCACCGGCTACTACGAGCCGCTCCTGCACGGCGCCCGCAAGAAGGGCGGCCCTTACCAGACGCCCCTCTACAAGGTGCCGGACGACCTGCTGATCGTGGACCTGGGCAGCGTCTATCCCGAGCTGAAGGGCAAGCGCCTGCGCGGCCGCCTCCAGGGCCGCAAGGTCATTCCCTACCAGAGCCGGGCCGACATCGCACAGGCGGACTTCAAAGGCAAGGAACTGCTGTGGGTGGACGATCCCGTGGAAGCCTTCTTCCTCGAAGTGCAGGGCTCCGGCCGTGTGCAGCTGGCGGATACGAAGGAGACCGTGCGCGTGGCCTACGCGGACCAGAACGGCCATCCCTACAAGGCCATCGGCAAGTGGCTGATCGAGCAGGGCGAACTCACGCCGGAGCAGGCCACGGCGCAAGGCATCAAGGGCTGGATCGCGGGCCATCCCACGCGCATGCAGGAGTTGTTCAACGCCAATCCGAGCTATGTCTTCTTCCGCGAAGAGAAACTGCCCGATCCTTCCGTGGGGCCGAAGGGCACGCTGGGCGTGCCGCTCACGCCGCAGCGTTCCGTCGCCATCGATCCCGCCCAGCTTCCGCTGGGCGCGCCGCTTTACCTGTCCACCACGCAGGCGGCCAGCGATGTGCCGATGCAGCGCCTGGTCATGGCGCAGGACACGGGCGGCGCCATCAAGGGCGCCATCCGGGTCGACTTCTTCTTTGGATTCGCCACGGAGGCCGCGGAGAACGCCGGCCGCATGAAGCAGCGCGGCCAGGTATGGGTGCTCCTGCCGAAGGCGGCGCGCTAGCGCAGCACCAGCACAGGCAGGTGGGTGTGGGCCAGCACCTTCTGCGTTTCGCTGCCGAGGAACAGCTTGTTCAGGCCCTTGCGGCCGTGCGAAGCCATCACGATCAGGTCGCAGTTGTGCCGTTCGGCGGCGGTCACGATTTCATCGTAGGGATTGTGCGAAGTCGCGACGATGCCCTCGAAAGGCACGCCTGCACTGCCCGCGGCGGCCGCCACCTTGTCCAGGCTGGACTTCGCCGCCTGGTGGATCTGGGTTTCATACACCTCCGCATCCGGCACTACCGCGCCATCGGAAAGAGGCACAAAAGGGAAGGGCTGGGCGACCGAGATCGACACGATCCGCGCACCATGCAGCTGGGCCAGCTGCACGACCGTGGCGGTCACTTTTTCCGAAAGCGGCGAGCCGTCGGTGGGAAACAAAATGTTCTTGAACATGACGCATCCCCTTGCATTGTTGGCAATGCCCCAGTGTAGAACGCTGTCTTCTTCAAGGGCGCACGCTTCGGATGGGGCGCGAGGCCAGCATATATAGGAGGAGGGCCAGCCCGCCCACGGCCACACAGGCCATGCTGGTGCGGATGCTGAAATGGTCTGCCACGTAGCCCGCACAGAGGGCGCCCAGGGGCGCAATGGCCACCGTGAGGAAGCGCATCGTCGAGATCATGCGGCCCATCATGTGATCCGGCGTGACCTTCTGTCGCAGCGCCTGGTAGGGAATAAAGAAGAGCATCACGCCGCAGTCGTGAGTAAAGATCAGGCAGGCGAATGCGATCTTGGAGGCGTCCGTGCTGCCGAACAGGGAGGCCGGGATCAGCGGCATCAGCACGAAGCCGAAGACGGTAGCCGCCGTACCCACCAGGATGGGAATGCCTTCGCCATAGCGCCGGTTCAGCGGGCGCAGGACCATCGAGCTCACAAAGACGCCCAGCCCGCCCACCATGTGCGCCGTGCCGATCTGGCCGGCGGACATGCCCAGTTCGCGCGTGGCGAAGAGCACCAGCAGGGCAGTGTACCCATAGTAGAGCAGGTGCCAGCTCCCGGCGCCAAAAGCCAGCGCCCGCAGCAACGGATGCTTCCAGATGAAGGCGAAGCCCTGGGCGATATCGTGCAGCGGGTGCTTGTCCGAAGGCCTGGGTTCGGGTTCGTCCACGTGCACGCGGCGCAGCTTCCACACCGAGGCCACGAAGCCCATGGAATTGACCATGATCGCCACCGGGGCGGTCAGCCACTGGATCAGCAGGCCCGCAATGCCGGGCGTGAACAGGCGCAGGATGGAGTCGGTGGCCGCAAAGCGCGACTGCGCTTCCACCATGCGATCGCGCCCCACCAGCATGTTCAGGAAAATCTGCTCGGCGCCGCCGCCCACCACCGAACAGGTGCCCAGGGTCGCGGCCACGGCGTAAAGCCAGGGCATCGAGAGTACGCCGCACCAGTAGGCCACCGGGATCACTGCCAGCGCGATCGCCTGCGCCACCTTGCTGCCCAACAGGATAGGCACCTTTCGCCGCCGGTCGAGCCATACGCCCGCGGGCAGGGCGAAGAAGGCGAAGGGAATGGCCTGGCAGGCCGTGAGAATGCCCATCTGGGCGGGCGTCGCGTGGAGCACGAGCGCGCCGCACAGCGGCAGGGCCAATCCGCCCACCAGCGAGCCGAAATTCGACAGCATGGCGCTCAGCCAGTAGCGCCGGAAGTCCACGCTGGACAACAGCTCGTCGCCGGAGAGTTTCTTCGACAGGTAGGATCGGAACACGGTATACATCTGTGAACAGATGATAGCAGCCGCCCGCCCGGAGGCGCTACAATCGCCGGATACTTTTCCCATAAGGAGACACTGATGGAGTACCAGGAACTGATCGTCGAAGTTCACGGCAAAGTGGCGCTGATCCGCCTGAACCGCCCGAAATCGCTCAACTCCCTGAACGACAGCATGATGAATGAGCTGGGCGAAGCCTTCGCCCGCTTCGACAAGGACCCGCAGATCGGCTGCATCGTCCTCACCGGCAGCGAAAAGGCCTTCGCCGCAGGCGCCGACATTGCCGCCATGGCCGACTACACTTATCAGGACACCTATCGCGACAACTACATCACCCGCAACTGGGAACATATCCTTAAGGTCCGCAAGCCCGTGATCGGCGCCGTGGCAGGCTACGCCCTGGGCGGCGGCTGCGAGCTGGCCATGATGTGCGACTTCCTGATCGCGGCCGACAGCGCCAAGTTCGGCCAGCCCGAAATCAAGGTCGGCGTCACGCCTGGCGCGGGCGGCACCCAGCGCCTGCCGCGCGCCATCGGCAAATCGAAGGCCATGGACCTGCTGCTGACGGCCCGCACCATCGACGCGGCGGAAGCGGAACGCATCGGCCTCGTGTCGCGCGTGATCCCGGCGGACAAGCTGATGGAAGAAGCACTGGCCATCGCCACGCAGATCGCCTCCATGCCGCTGTCGGTGGCCATGCAGATCAAGGATGCCGTGAACCGCTCCTTCGAAACCACGCTGACGGAAGGCGTGAACTACGAGCGCCGCCTGTTCCACGCGGCCTTTGGCACGCCGGCCCAGCGCGAAGGCATGCACGCCTTCCTCGAAAAAAGACCCGCGAACTTCGAGGGTCTTTGAAGAGAGGGCCTTGACGGCTTAGCGGTGCTCCCGCATAATCTCGTTTCTCTGCTTCACGAACACAACGCTTCGTGAGACACAGCAGGATCTTTAAAAATTAACAGTCGATAAGTGTGGGCGTTTGAAGAAGTGCGCGGAGCTTAGGCTTCGATGCTCAAATAATAGATTCAAACGTTCACAAGAAATATGTCAGTATTTTGAGTGAATGGCCCGGCAGAAATGCCGAAAACAGAGATTGAACTGAAGAGTTTGATCCTGGCTCAGATTGAACGCTGGCGGCATGCTTTACACATGCAAGTCGAACGGCAGCGCGGGCTTCGGCCTGGCGGCGAGTGGCGAACGGGTGAGTAATGTATCGGAACGTACCCAAGAGTGGGGGATAACGTAGCGAAAGTTACGCTAATACCGCATACGATCCAAGGATGAAAGCGGGGGACCTTCGGGCCTCGTGCTCCTGGAGCGGCCGATATCTGATTAGCTAGTTGGTGAGGTAAAGGCTCACCAAGGCGACGATCAGTAGCTGGTCTGAGAGGACGACCAGCCACACTGGGACTGAGACACGGCCCAGACTCCTACGGGAGGCAGCAGTGGGGAATTTTGGACAATGGGGGCAACCCTGATCCAGCAATGCCGCGTGAGTGAAGAAGGCCTTCGGGTTGTAAAGCTCTTTTGTCAGGGAAGAAACGGCTGTGGCTAATATCCACGGCTAATGACGGTACCTGAAGAATAAGCACCGGCTAACTACGTGCCAGCAGCCGCGGTAATACGTAGGGTGCGAGCGTTAATCGGAATTACTGGGCGTAAAGCGTGCGCAGGCGGTTTTGTAAGTCTGTTGTGAAATCCCCGGGCTTAACCTGGGAATGGCAATGGAGACTGCAAGGCTGGAATCTGGCAGAGGGGGGTAGAATTCCACGTGTAGCAGTGAAATGCGTAGAGATGTGGAGGAACACCGATGGCGAAGGCAGCCCCCTGGGCTAAGATTGACGCTCATGCACGAAAGCGTGGGGAGCAAACAGGATTAGATACCCTGGTAGTCCACGCCCTAAACGATGTCTACTAGTTGTCGGGTCTTAATTGACTTGGTAACGCAGCTAACGCGTGAAGTAGACCGCCTGGGGAGTACGGTCGCAAGATTAAAACTCAAAGGAATTGACGGGGACCCGCACAAGCGGTGGATGATGTGGATTAATTCGATGCAACGCGAAAAACCTTACCTACCCTTGACATGGCAGGAACCCTGGAGAGATCCGGGGGTGCTCGAAAGAGAACCTGCACACAGGTGCTGCATGGCTGTCGTCAGCTCGTGTCGTGAGATGTTGGGTTAAGTCCCGCAACGAGCGCAACCCTTGTCATTAGTTGCTACGAAAGGGCACTCTAATGAGACTGCCGGTGACAAACCGGAGGAAGGTGGGGATGACGTCAAGTCCTCATGGCCCTTATGGGTAGGGCTTCACACGTCATACAATGGTACATACAGAGGGCCGCCAACCCGCGAGGGGGAGCAAATCCCAGAAAGTGTATCGTAGTCCGGATTGTAGTCTGCAACTCGACTGCATGAAGTTGGAATCGCTAGTAATCGCGGATCAGCATGTCGCGGTGAATACGTTCCCGGGTCTTGTACACACCGCCCGTCACACCATGGGAGCGGGTTTTACCAGAAGTAGGTAGCTTAACCGTAAGGGGGGCGCTTACCACGGTAGGATTCGTGACTGGGGTGAAGTCGTAACAAGGTAGCCGTATCGGAAGGTGCGGCTGGATCACCTCCTTTCTAGAGTCGCACGGACTCAAACGTTCACACTTATCGGCTGTTAGTAGAAGAAGAAACGAGCGCGGGTCTGTAGCTCAGCTGGTTAGAGCACCGTGTTGATAACGCGGGGGTCGTTGGTTCGAGCCCAACCAGACCCACCAAGTACATACGGGGGATTAGCTCAGCTGGGAGAGCACCTGCTTTGCAAGCAGGGGGTCGTCGGTTCGATCCCGTCATCCTCCACCACTGCTTTTATGTAAGGTCCGAACCTTAGATAAAAGTAGTACTCGTTCTTTAAAAATCTGGAAGCAAAGTAGTAAATTAGGGTAATTGATTGCAAATTAGAATACTGCAACAAACGTAGTAACTCTCTTAGACTTATAGCCGTCAAGGTTATAGGGACAAGTGAATAAGTGCACATGGCGGATGCCTTGGCGATTACAGGCGATGAAGGACGTAGAAGTCTGCGATAAGCTTCGGGGAGCTGACAAACAAGCATTGATCCGAAGATTTCCGAATGGGGAAACCCGGCCTTTTAGGTCATCTCACACTGAATACATAGGTGTGTGAAGCGAACGCGGCGAACTGAAACATCTAAGTAGCTGCAGGAAAAGAAATCAACCGAGATTCCCAAAGTAGTGGCGAGCGAAATGGGAAGAGCCTGTACGTGATAATCGAGCTGATAGTGGAACCACCTGGAAATGTGGGCCATAGCGGGTGATAGCCCCGTACACGAAATCAGAACGGTGGTACTAAGCGTACGACAAGTAGGGCGGGACACGAGAAATCCTGTCTGAAGATGGGGGGACCATCCTCCAAGGCTAAATACTCGTAATCGACCGATAGTGAACCAGTACCGTGAGGGAAAGGCGAAAAGAACCCCGGGAGGGGAGTGAAATAGATCCTGAAACCGTGTGCATACAAACAGTCGGAGCCTCTTCGTGGGGTGACGGCGTACCTTTTGTATAATGGGTCAGCGACTTACATTCAGTGGCGAGGTTAACCAGATAGGGGAGCCGTAGAGAAATCGAGTCCGAACAGGGCGCCAGTCGCTGGGTGTAGACCCGAAACCAAGTGATCTACCCATGGCCAGGTTGAAGGTGCGGTAACACGCACTGGAGGACCGAACCCACTAATGTTGAAAAATTAGGGGATGAGCTGTGGGTAGGGGTGAAAGGCTAAACAAACTTGGAAATAGCTGGTTCTCTCCGAAAACTATTTAGGTAGTGCCTCAAGTATCACCACCGGGGGTAGAGCACTGTTATGGCTAGGGGGTCATCGCGACTTACCAAACCATTGCAAACTCCGAATACCGGTGAGTGCGAGCTTGGGAGACAGACGTCGGGTGCTAACGTCCGGCGTCAAGAGGGAAACAACCCAGACCGCCAGCTAAGGTCCCAAAGATTGGCTAAGTGGAAAACGAAGTGGGAAGGCTAAAACAGTCAGGATGTTGGCTTAGAAGCAGCCATCATTTAAAGAAAGCGTAATAGCTCACTGATCGAGTCGTCCTGCGCGGAAGATGTAACGGGGCTAAGCCAGTCACCGAAGCTGCGGATATGCGTAAGCATATGGTAGGAGAGCGTTCTGTAAGCCTGCGAAGGTGTCTTGTAAAGGATGCTGGAGGTATCAGAAGTGCGAATGCTGACATGAGTAGCGATAATGCGGGTGAAAAGCCCGCACGCCGTAAGCCCAAGGTTTCCTGTTCAACGTTCATCGGAGCAGGGTGAGTCGGCCCCTAAGGCGAGGCAGAGATGCGTAGCTGATGGGAAGCAGGTTAATATTCCTGCACCGTCGTATGATGCGATGGGGGGACGGATCGCGGAAGGTTGTCTGCCTGTTGGAATAGGCAGTTTCTGGTTCATAGAAGGCGCTTAGGCAAATCCGGGCGCGGAATTCAAGGGACTGGGACGAGCGAGCTTGTCTCGCGAAGCAATCGGAAGTGGTTCCAAGAAAAGCCTCTAAGCTTCAGTCATACGAGACCGTACCGCAAACCGACACAGGTGGGCGAGATGAGTATTCTAAGGCGCTTGAGAGAACTCGGGAGAAGGAACTCGGCAAATTGGTACCGTAACTTCGGGAAAAGGTACGCCTCGGTAGCTTGACCACTTTACTGTGGAAGGGCGAAAAGGTTGCAATAAACTGGTGGCTGCGACTGTTTAATAAAAACACAGCACTCTGCAAACACGAAAGTGGACGTATAGGGTGTGACGCCTGCCCGGTGCTGGAAGATTAAATGATGGGGTGCAAGCTCTTGATTGAAGTCCCAGTAAACGGCGGCCGTAACTATAACGGTCCTAAGGTAGCGAAATTCCTTGTCGGGTAAGTTCCGACCTGCACGAATGGCGTAACGATGGCCACACTGTCTCCTCCCGAGACTCAGCGAAGTTGAAGTGTTTGTGATGATGCAATCTACCCGCGGCTAGACGGAAAGACCCCATGAACCTTTACTGTAGCTTTGCATTGGACTTTGAACCAATCTGTGTAGGATAGGTGGGAGGCTTTGAAGCGGGGACGCCAGTTCTCGTGGAGCCAACCTTGAAATACCACCCTGGTTTGTTTGAGGTTCTAACCTTGGCCCGTGATCCGGGTCGGGGACAGTGCATGGTAGGCAGTTTGACTGGGGCGGTCTCCTCCTAAAGTGTAACGGAGGAGTTCGAAGGTACGCTAGGTACGGTCGGACATCGTGCTAATAGTGCAATGGCATAAGCGTGCTTAACTGCGAGACCGACAAGTCGAGCAGGTACGAAAGTAGGACATAGTGATCCGGTGGTTCTGTATGGAAGGGCCATCGCTCAACGGATAAAAGGTACTCTGGGGATAACAGGCTGATTCCTCCCAAGAGTTCATATCGACGGGGGAGTTTGGCACCTCGATGTCGGCTCATCACATCCTGGGGCTGTAGCCGGTCCCAAGGGTATGGCTGTTCGCCATTTAAAGTGGTACGTGAGCTGGGTTTAAAACGTCGTGAGACAGTTTGGTCCCTATCTGCCGTGGGCGTTGGAAATTTGAAGGGGGCTGCTCCTAGTACGAGAGGACCGGAGTGGACGAACCTCTGGTGTACCGGTTGTCACGCCAGTGGCATTGCCGGGTAGCTAAGTTCGGAAGAGATAACCGCTGAAAGCATCTAAGCGGGAAACTTGCCTTAAGATGAGATTTCCCGGAGCCTTGAGCTCCTTGAAGGGTCGTTCGAGACCAGGACGTTGATAGGTCAGGTGTGGAAGTGCAGTAATGCATTAAGCTAACTGATACTAATTGCCCGTACGGCTTGTCCCTATAACCTTGACGGTTATGCGAGAGACGCGTTTGTTGATCTAGACAATCAATACCCAACTACATATAATCCTGCTTCCAGATTTCAGAGTGGCGTTCGCAACGGCGGACGATGCTCGTACAAGTTAAGCCTGATGACCATAGCAAGTCGGTCCCACCCCTTCCCATCCCGAACAGGACCGTGAAACGACTTTGCGCCGATGATAGTGCTGCAACCAGTGTGAAAGTAGGTTATCGTCAGGCTAGTTATAGAGAAGAAGCCCGCTAGTTGAACTAGCGGGCTTTTTTGTTTTCAGCCTTCCCATAAAAAAAGCCCCGGATGAACCGGGGCTTTGCACGGCCTGGCGCAATCAGTACTTCATGCGCAGGTTCAGGAAATACTGGCGGCCGTTCTGGTGCCAGTAGCCGGGCGCGTTCTCCGTGATGTAGTAGGTGTGGCGGACCGGGTCGTTCAGGTTGTTGGCGTCGAAGTGGATGCTGATCGACGGCGTGAACTTGTAACCCAGGGACAGCGACAGGCTGCCTTCGCCCGCATAGCGGTGCTGGCCGTTGTACTGCGTGATATTGCCCGCAGCGTCGCGCAGCACGTTGTTGGTGCCGTCGCCGATGAAGCCGATCGCGTAGTCGCTGCGATAGTTCCAGGCCAGGCTCGCGCTGATCTTGTCATCCTCGTAGAAGCCGCGCAGGTTGTAGGTCCGCTTCGACGTGCCCAGCAGCTCCACGCCATCCACATCCTTGGACTTCACATAGGTGCCGTTCGCGCCGAAGCCGAAACCGGCTGCAATCGGAAGTTCCAGCGCCGCTTCGAAGCCGCGCAGCGTCGCCTTCACGCCCTTGCGCGAGGTCACGGTGTAAGGCGTGATCTTGCCCTGGCTGATGTTGAAGTAGTCCACCACCGAGGTGCCGGTCTTCACATAGTCGTGCAGGTGCTGGCTGAACACGCCGCCGCTCACCATGGCGCGCGGAGCGAAGTACCACGCCAGCGTTGCATCGGCATTGTTCGAGGTGATCGGCTTCAGGCCCGGATTGCCGCTCGAACCGGTGGCGCGCAGGTCGTCCAGGATCACGGCGCCGGCCAGCTCGTTGTAGTTCGGACGGCCCAGCGTGCGGGTCAGCGCGGCGCGTGCGATCAGGTCGTTGTTCAGATCCCAGCGCACGTTCAGGCTTGGCAGCAGGTCCTTGGTCGTGGTTTCCACGGTCTGGGCGACATAGCTGCCCAGGCGCGAACCGACGATGGCGCCCGGCACCGCGCAATTGCGCATCGGTGCGCAGGTTGCGGCAGGAATCTGCTGGTAGGAGGTGGACTGCAGCTTGGTCTCGACCCAGCGCACGCCGAAGTTGCCGCTGAACTGAGGGTTGAGTTCGAACTCGGCCATGCCGTACAGGGCGCGGATGTCTTCCTCGATGCTGTAGCCGCTCGTGTAGTTGTGGTTGAGCGTGCGATCCCAGTTCACGTTCTTGTCCGCGAACTCGCGCATCTGGTTCATGTCGAAGCGGAAGTAGTCGCGCGGGAAGTTGCCGTCGACGCCGTTGGCCCAGTTGCCGGGATAGCGCGTGGCGGGCGAGGGGGGCGCCACCTGGGTCACCAGCAGGCCGCCCGAAACCGGCGTGAATGGCGACGGGGTGATCGGGCCGCTGGCATTGTCCTGCACGTTGTAGCGGCCTTCCCAGCGGTCGAACTGGCGCTCATGCTTGGTGCCGCGTCCACCGAACTTGATGGTCTTGATCAGGTCGCTGTCCAGCGAGTACTGGCCGTCCAGGTGGAAGTAGCGCTCCTTGTCGATGGACTCCACGGCCGGGGCGAGGTTGCTCATCAGCGCGTAGTTCGAAGCGTTGGCCAGGTCGATCTGCTGGCCCGAAGCGTTCAGCACGGAGTACTGGGCAGGCTGGTTGGCTGCCTGCGAATACTTGACGGAAGAGGGGCTGATCAGGCCGTACACCAGGCTCGGTTCCGACGGCGTCAGGCCCTTGCCTTCGGTGGAGCCCGCGCGCGCGTGGAGGGTGAAGTCCTGGTTCACGCGCCACTTGCCGTCCAGGTCGAGGAAGTCGCTGGTGGACTTGGCGCCCATACGGTAGAAGTGGTCGAACTGCAGGCCAACCACCTGGGCCGTGCTGCCCGCCGGGCGCACCAGCGTTGCGCTGGTGATGACGGCGCCATCGACGACCGGATTCTGGATCTGGTAGCCGTTGCGCACCAGCTGCGAGGGCAGGGCGTAGGCCGAGCTGTTGTAGTTGTCCGCCTTCAGCTCGGCGTGGAAGCCGCTGGCGTTCACTTCGATATCGCGGTCCTTGTACTGCAGGCCGACGTAGCCGCCCTGGCGCTGGCGTTTGCCTTCGAACATTGCCGCGTTCAGGCTGCTCGCCATGCGCTTGCCCGCCAGGCTGGGCTGGCCTGCAGCCGTGGCCTGCGCCTGGGTCAGCACGTCATAGGCGAAGATCTCTTGGCCGTCGCGGCGCAGGTGGCGGTCTTCCTTGAAGAGCTGCAGCAGCACGCCGAAATTCTTCGCTTCGTTCTTCCAGGCCAGCAGGCCGCTCGCCTGCGGGTCGGTTTTCTTCGCCAGGGTGGCATGCGCCACGCCCAGGGCCACTTCGCCGTTCAGCGAATTCTTGAAGTCCAGCGGCTTGCGGGTGATGATGTCCACGCTGCCGGACACACCGCCTTCGGTCACGTCGGCGCGGCCGGTCTTGTAGACGATGCTCTGGCCGATCAGCTGTGAAGGCATGAGGCCGAAGCCTACGCTGCGGCCGCTGCTGGCCTGGTCGCCCAGGTGCCAGTCGCCCGCGCTCAGCGAGTGGCCGTTGACGGTGACCAGGTTCAGGTTGGGGCTGGTGCCGCGCACGGCCACGCGCTCGGCTTCGTCCATCGCCAGGGCGCCGCCGTACTGCACGTTCACGCCCGGCAGGCGGGAAAGGGCGTCGGCGATGTTCTTGTCGGGCATCTTGCCCACGTCTTCGGCGGACACAACTTCGACGTTGGTATCCGCATTGCGCTTGACGGCCATGGACTTGGCGATCGAGGCGCGGATGCCGGTAATGGTCACGGTCTGGTCGGCAGTGGCGGAGGCGTCGTCAGCCTTGCTCTGGGCGGCCGCGGTGGCCGGCGCAAGGGTGTACATCATCGACATGGCGGCCGCCGCGGCGGCCAAGGGCTTCAGCTTTAACTTCATCTTATGTTTCCCTATGTTTAGTGAGTCAAATACCACTTGCAGTTGACCACTGGTATGGTAAGACCGTAATGCCGGTATGCGTGTGGTATTTACCATTTATAAGGGAGCTGCACGGTTGAGGCAATGGAAATATTGGCGGAAACTCATTCAGATACAACAGTTTGTGGTCAAAATTTCGTATTTTTGGCCTTGTGCCCGAGTGGTAAAACCATTTTTCCTCCACGGTGGCTGGGCGGTTGGCTTCGGCACTTGTCTGCAACCACTGGTTCTATCTGCATACCAGTTGGGCGAAAAAGGGCCCCGCACGGGGCTTTCTGCATCCTGACGCGGATTTCCAACCGTCTGTCGCCGAAATTTGCCATTTCGTCGCAATAGCTTGTTGATAACAAACCGGCTGACGTAAGATTCCCTGGCACACTTCTGCAATAACAAAAAAGGGATAACGTCATGGAAGCACACCTGCCGCAGGCCGCAGCGCCTGCACTGAGCCCCACCGCTGGAGGCGAGCGTATCGAGGCGCTCGATGTCGTACGGGGCTTTGCCCTGATCGGCATCCTGATCATGAATGTGGAGTTCTTCAACCGCCCCATCTCCGAGCTGGGCTCGGGCATCGCGGCAAGCCGCACCGGCCTCGACCTGATCGTCGCCTACATCGCGCAGTTCTTCGTCACCGGCAAGTTCTGGACCATCTTCTCCCTGCTGTTCGGCATGGGCTTTGCCGTGATGCTGACCCGCGCCGAACGCGCGGGCCGCAGCTTCCTCGTTCCGTACATGCGCCGCATTGCGGCCCTGGCAGTGTTCGGGGCCCTGCATCACATCTTCCTGTGGTCGGGCGATATCCTCTTCAGCTACGCCGTTGCCGCAACGGCGCTGCTGATCGTGCTGTATGGCCGCGCGAAATGGATCGTTACGGCCATCGTGCTGTGCGTGCTGACGGGCCTTGCGCCGAATTTCGCTGGCATGGCCGGCGTGCCGAAGGAGTCCCTGCCTGACCTGGGCGCCTTCTTCGGCTTCGCAGGCGGCCTGGCATTCTTCGGCTTCGCCGCCTGGTGGCTGCGCGGTGAGCAGCGCGTGAAGCGCTTCAATATGCCGGCCGTGGCGCTGGTACTGCTTGTGGCGGGCGCCATCGCCCTGATCGCAGGCATCGTCCTGAATGTGCTGCCGAACATCCCCCGCGAACCGCGCTTCGTGCTGCCCGTGCTGGGTACCGCGCTTCTCACGCTCGGCCTGCTGACCCGCAAATATCATGAGCCGGTCAGCTCGCGCCCCTGGCGCCTGGGTATTGGCGTCTACTGCTTCTCCTTCTTCATGATGACCGCCGTCGGCGCCGCGGTCTACATGTTCCCCAACAAGCCGGTTACGCCTGCTGCTACAGCTGCTGCAACGGCTCCCGTAAAGGCAGGTGACGCCAAGAAGGCCGAACCGGCCAAGGACAGCCCGGAAGCGAAAGCGGCCGAACGCGCCAAGCGCCTGAAGGAACGCCAGGACAAGATCGACAATGAAGTCCGTGTCCTGACCAAGGGCAGCTATGCCGACGGCGTGGCGATGCGCCTCGCGAATTTCAAGGAGCACGCGCCGGGCGAAGTCGGTTTCGCGACGATCCTGATCGGCATGTTCCTGCTGGGTTCCTGGTTCGTCCGTTCCGGCATCATGGAGAACACCAGGGCCCACCTGCCGCTGTTCCGCAAGCTGGCCATGTATGCACTGCCGCTCGGCATCGGCATGGGCCTGCTCGGTTCCCTGATCGCCATCCGCGCCGTGCCGGGCTCCGGCGGCGCCGACGGCTACCAGTTCGCGAGCGGCCTGCTCATGCTGGGCAACCTGCCTGCCTCCCTCGGCTACGTGGGCCTGGTGATCGTGATGCTGCACAGCCAGGCGTTCTCGAAGATCCGCGTGCTGGCGCCTTTCGGCCGCATGGCCCTCACCAACTACCTGATGCAGTCGCTGATCGCGTCCATCGTCTTCTTCAACTGGGGGTTCGGCAACTTCGGCATCAGCCGTCCGGCGCAGATGGGCTATGTCGTGTGCGTGGTGGTGGCGCAGGTCGCATTCAGCCACTTCTGGCTCTCGCAGTTCCGCTTCGGCCCGATGGAATGGCTGTGGCGCGCGGTGACCTACTGGACCATTCCGCCGATGCGCCGCGAAACTCCGGCGGCAGTGCCGGCGGCGGCGGGCGTACATTAATTGCGGTTCGCTGTCCTGAGCGCGGCTTCGGCCGCGCTTTTCGCGTCCTCAACCTGGGCGGCATCCGTGCCGCCCATCGCGCTTGCCGGACTGGCGCAGCCGGCGCGCATCCAGGTGGACAAGTGGGGCGTGGCCCATCTCTACGCCGCCGATAGGAAAGACCTCTTCTTCGTCCAGGGCTTCAACGCCGCGCGCGACCGGCTGGCGCAGATCGACCTTTGGCGCCGCCGTGGCCTGGGGCGCCTGTCCTCCGTCTTCGGTTCCGCCTACGTGGAGCAGGACCGGGCAGCACGCCTTTTCCTGTACCGCGGCGACATGGCCGCCGAATGGCGCGCGTACG
The DNA here is from genome assembly GCF_021165955.1 of Massilia endophytica. Lineage (NCBI taxonomy): Bacteria > Pseudomonadati > Pseudomonadota > Betaproteobacteria > Burkholderiales > Oxalobacteraceae > Massilia > Massilia endophytica. Next base: position 84,329 of record NZ_CP088952.1, read on the forward strand.
GCGAAGGGGCGCAGTCCATCGCCGAGCGCTTCGCCGCAGGCATCAATGCCTATATCGATCTCGTCGAACGCAAGCCGGAGCTCCTGCCCTTCGAATTCCGCCAGCTGGGCTACAAGCCCGAGAAGTGGGCGGCGGAAGATGTGGTGCGCATTCGCAGCCACGGCCTCACGCGCAACCTGCTGCAGGAATTCGAGCGCGCCTACGTGGTCTGCCATGCGGACCTGAAGGCGGACGAGATACGCTACCAGCTCTCGCCAGCCTGGGTAACGAAAGTGCCCGAGGGGCTCGACCCCTGTTTCCCCGAGAACGCGCTGGACGTATTCACGCTGGCCACGGAGCCTGTCCGCTTCGACCGCAAGACGCTGAAGCCTTCGCAGGCCTCGCTGGATGCGCAGCGCATGGAGGGCAGCAACAACTGGGTCGTTGCGCCCTCGCGCACGGCGAGCGGGCGGCCAATCCTGGCGAACGATCCGCACCGCGCTTACGGCGCGCCTTCGCTGCGCTACATCGTTCACCTCAATGCGCCGGGGCTCGATGCCATCGGCGCAGGGGAACCGGCGCTGCCGGGCATCTCCATCGGCCATAACGGCAAGATCGCATTCGGCCTCACCATTTTCGGTATCGACCAGGAAGATCTCTACGTCTACGAGATCAATCCGGCCAACCGGTTGCAGTACAAGTACAAGGGCAAGTGGGAGAACTTCCGTGTCGTGAAGGAGAGCATTCCGGTACAGGGCGGACGCACCGCGTCCGTGGAGCTGCGCTTCACGCGGCATGGCCCGGTCATCTTCGAGGAGCGCGGCAAGAACCGCGCGCTCGCCGTGCGCACGGCGTGGTCCGAGCCGGGCACCGCACCGTACTTCGGCAGCATCGACTACATGACGGCGCAGAACTTCGACCAGTTCCGCGCCGCGATGGCGCGCTGGGGCGCGCCCGCCGAGAACCAGGTGTACGCGGACACGGCGGGCAATATCGGCTGGGTAGCGGGCGGCATCGTACCCCAGCGCCCGAACCATGACGGGCTGCTGCCCGTCCCTGGCGACGGCCGCTACGAATGGAGCGGCTTCCTCGATGGCCGCAAGCTGCCATCGCTCCTGAATCCGAAGCAGGGCTGGTTCGCCAGCGCGAACGAAATGAACCTGCCCGCGGATTTCCCCTACAAGGAATACAAGCTCGGTTTCGAGTGGCCGCACAACGCGCGCGTCCAGCGCATCGGCGATGTCCTGTCCCGCAACGGGCGGGCGACGATCGAGGATATGCAGCGGCTGCAGAACGATGTGGTGTCCCTGCCTGCGCGCAGGCTGCTCGCGGTGCTGAAGCAGGTAAAACCGAACAACCAGCGCACGCAGGCGGCGCTTCGCCTGCTGGGAGGCTGGGATGGCGAGGTGACGACAGGATCGAACGCCGCCGCTCTCTTCGAGGTATGGTGGACGCGCCATCTGGGCAATGCCTTCAAGGCGGCTCTCCTGCCGCCAACGGCCGCACGCGCCATGGGCGTGCCGAGTACAAGCCTGCTGCTCGATACCCTCGAGAGACCGGAGGCGCGGCTGGGTTCCCCAGGCAAGCGCGATGAGCTGATACTCTCCAGCCTTGCCGCGGCCTGGGGCGATATGGAACGCATGCTGGGCCCCGACTCCGCGAAGTGGAAGTGGGGCGACCTGCAGTTCAGCTATTTCATGCACCCCCTGTCGCAGGCGGTGGACGAGGCGACCCGGGCGAAGATCGATGTCGGGCCGTTTGCGCGTGGAGGCAGCTCCTTCACCGTCAACCAGTCCAGCTATCACCCCGTGAACTTCTGGCAGATCAACGGTCCGTCCTTCCGCGTCATTATCGACGTTGGCGCCTGGGACAACTCGGTGGCCATGAATGCGCCGGGCCAGTCCGGCGATCCGGCGAGCGCGCACTACCGCGACCTGGCGTCCAGCTGGGCGGCCGGGCAGTACTTCCCGCTGGCCTATTCGCGCAAGGCTGTCGATGCCGTGACCGAAACGACAATCGAACTGGTGCCCGCGAAACGCAAATAAGTGCAGGGCAGGGGTTGACGAAGCTCAGCCGAGCCTGCATAATCTCGTTTCTCTGCTGCTGACAAACACAACGCTTTGTCGAACAACGCAGCGATCTTTAAAAATTAACAGTCGATAAGTGTGGGCGTTTGAAGAAGTGCACGGAGCTTAGGCTCCGATGCTCAAATAATAGATTCAAACGTTCACAAGAAATATGTCAGTATTTTGAGTGAATGACCCCAATGGAAACATTGGAAAACAGAGATTGAACTGAAGAGTTTGATCCTGGCTCAGATTGAACGCTGGCGGCATGCTTTACACATGCAAGTCGAACGGCAGCGCGGGCTTCGGCCTGGCGGCGAGTGGCGAACGGGTGAGTAATGTATCGGAACGTACCCAAGAGTGGGGGATAACGTAGCGAAAGTTACGCTAATACCGCATACGATCCAAGGATGAAAGCGGGGGACCTTCGGGCCTCGTGCTCCTGGAGCGGCCGATATCTGATTAGCTAGTTGGTGAGGTAAAGGCTCACCAAGGCGACGATCAGTAGCTGGTCTGAGAGGACGACCAGCCACACTGGGACTGAGACACGGCCCAGACTCCTACGGGAGGCAGCAGTGGGGAATTTTGGACAATGGGGGCAACCCTGATCCAGCAATGCCGCGTGAGTGAAGAAGGCCTTCGGGTTGTAAAGCTCTTTTGTCAGGGAAGAAACGGCTGTGGCTAATATCCACGGCTAATGACGGTACCTGAAGAATAAGCACCGGCTAACTACGTGCCAGCAGCCGCGGTAATACGTAGGGTGCAAGCGTTAATCGGAATTACTGGGCGTAAAGCGTGCGCAGGCGGTTTTGTAAGTCTGTTGTGAAATCCCCGGGCTTAACCTGGGAATGGCAATGGAGACTGCAAGGCTGGAATCTGGCAGAGGGGGGTAGAATTCCACGTGTAGCAGTGAAATGCGTAGAGATGTGGAGGAACACCGATGGCGAAGGCAGCCCCCTGGGCTAAGATTGACGCTCATGCACGAAAGCGTGGGGAGCAAACAGGATTAGATACCCTGGTAGTCCACGCCCTAAACGATGTCTACTAGTTGTCGGGTCTTAATTGACTTGGTAACGCAGCTAACGCGTGAAGTAGACCGCCTGGGGAGTACGGTCGCAAGATTAAAACTCAAAGGAATTGACGGGGACCCGCACAAGCGGTGGATGATGTGGATTAATTCGATGCAACGCGAAAAACCTTACCTACCCTTGACATGGCAGGAATCCTGGAGAGATCCGGGAGTGCTCGAAAGAGAACCTGCACACAGGTGCTGCATGGCTGTCGTCAGCTCGTGTCGTGAGATGTTGGGTTAAGTCCCGCAACGAGCGCAACCCTTGTCATTAGTTGCTACGAAAGGGCACTCTAATGAGACTGCCGGTGACAAACCGGAGGAAGGTGGGGATGACGTCAAGTCCTCATGGCCCTTATGGGTAGGGCTTCACACGTCATACAATGGTACATACAGAGGGCCGCCAACCCGCGAGGGGGAGCAAATCCCAGAAAGTGTATCGTAGTCCGGATTGTAGTCTGCAACTCGACTGCATGAAGTTGGAATCGCTAGTAATCGCGGATCAGCATGTCGCGGTGAATACGTTCCCGGGTCTTGTACACACCGCCCGTCACACCATGGGAGCGGGTTTTACCAGAAGTAGGTAGCTTAACCGCAAGGGGGGCGCTTACCACGGTAGGATTCGTGACTGGGGTGAAGTCGTAACAAGGTAGCCGTATCGGAAGGTGCGGCTGGATCACCTCCTTTCTAGAGTCGCACGGACTCAAACGTTCACACTTATCGGCTGTTAGTAGAAGAAGAAACGAGCGCGGGTCTGTAGCTCAGCTGGTTAGAGCACCGTGTTGATAACGCGGGGGTCGTTGGTTCGAGCCCAACCAGACCCACCAAGTACACGCGGGGGATTAGCTCAGCTGGGAGAGCACCTGCTTTGCAAGCAGGGGGTCGTCGGTTCGATCCCGTCATCCTCCACCACTATCCTTAGCTAAGAAGATATTTTTAGCTAAGTGTAGTTCTCGTTCTTTAACAATCTGGAAGAAGTAAAGTTTTATTAAGCGCACACAGCAATGTGTGTACTTAGGGTAGTAGTAAAACTCATCAAACACAGTAGTAAATGCTTAGAACTATAGCCGTCAAGGTTATAGGGACAAGTGAATAAGTGCACATGGCGGATGCCTTGGCGATTACAGGCGATGAAGGACGTAGAAGTCTGCGATAAGCTTCGGGGAGCTGACAAACAAGCATTGATCCGAAGATTTCCGAATGGGGAAACCCGGCCTTTTAGGTCATCGTTAGCTGAATACATAGGCTAACGAAGCGAACGCGGCGAACTGAAACATCTAAGTAGCTGCAGGAAAAGAAATCAACCGAGATTCCCAAAGTAGTGGCGAGCGAAATGGGAAGAGCCTGTACGTGATAGTCGTTTGGATAGTGGAACGCCCTGGAAATGGCGGCCATAGCGGGTGATAGCCCCGTACACGAAATTCAAGCGGTGGTACTAAGCGTACGACAAGTAGGGCGGGACACGAGAAATCCTGTCTGAAGATGGGGGGACCATCCTCCAAGGCTAAATACTCGTAATCGACCGATAGTGAACCAGTACCGTGAGGGAAAGGCGAAAAGAACCCCGGGAGGGGAGTGAAATAGATCCTGAAACCGTGTGCATACAAACAGTCGGAGCCTCTTCGTGGGGTGACGGCGTACCTTTTGTATAATGGGTCAGCGACTTACATTCAGTGGCGAGGTTAACCAGATAGGGGAGCCGTAGAGAAATCGAGTCCGAACAGGGCGCCAGTCGCTGGGTGTAGACCCGAAACCAAGTGATCTACCCATGGCCAGGTTGAAGGTGCGGTAACACGCACTGGAGGACCGAACCCACTAATGTTGAAAAATTAGGGGATGAGCTGTGGGTAGGGGTGAAAGGCTAAACAAACTTGGAAATAGCTGGTTCTCTCCGAAAACTATTTAGGTAGTGCCTCAAGTATCACCACCGGGGGTAGAGCACTGTTATGGCTAGGGGGTCATCGCGACTTACCAAACCATTGCAAACTCCGAATACCGGTGAGTGCGAGCTTGGGAGACAGACGTCGGGTGCTAACGTCCGGCGTCAAGAGGGAAACAACCCAGACCGCCAGCTAAGGTCCCAAAGATTGGCTAAGTGGAAAACGAAGTGGGAAGGCTAAAACAGTCAGGATGTTGGCTTAGAAGCAGCCATCATTTAAAGAAAGCGTAATAGCTCACTGATCGAGTCGTCCTGCGCGGAAGATGTAACGGGGCTAAGCCAGTCACCGAAGCTGCGGATATGCGCAAGCATATGGTAGGAGAGCGTTCTGTAAGCCTGCGAAGGTGTCTTGTAAAGGATGCTGGAGGTATCAGAAGTGCGAATGCTGACATGAGTAGCGATAATGCGGGTGAAAAGCCCGCACGCCGTAAGCCCAAGGTTTCCTGTTCAACGTTCATCGGAGCAGGGTGAGTCGGCCCCTAAGGCGAGGCAGAGATGCGTAGCTGATGGGAAGCAGGTTAATATTCCTGCACCGTCGTATGATGCGATGGGGGGACGGATCGCGGAAGGTTGTCTGCCTGTTGGAATAGGCAGTTTCTGGTTCATAGAAGGCGCTTAGGCAAATCCGGGCGCGGAATTCAAGGGACTGGGACGAGCGAGCTTGTCTCGCGAAGCAATCGGAAGTGGTTCCAAGAAAAGCCTCTAAGCTTCAGTCATACGAGACCGTACCGCAAACCGACACAGGTGGGCGAGATGAGTATTCTAAGGCGCTTGAGAGAACTCGGGAGAAGGAACTCGGCAAATTGGTACCGTAACTTCGGGAAAAGGTACGCCTCGGTAGCTTGACCACTTTACTGTGGAAGGGCGAAAAGGTTGCAATAAACTGGTGGCTGCGACTGTTTAATAAAAACACAGCACTCTGCAAACACGAAAGTGGACGTATAGGGTGTGACGCCTGCCCGGTGCTGGAAGATTAAATGATGGGGTGCAAGCTCTTGATTGAAGTCCCAGTAAACGGCGGCCGTAACTATAACGGTCCTAAGGTAGCGAAATTCCTTGTCGGGTAAGTTCCGACCTGCACGAATGGCGTAACGATGGCCACACTGTCTCCTCCCGAGACTCAGCGAAGTTGAAGTGTTTGTGATGATGCAATCTACCCGCGGCTAGACGGAAAGACCCCATGAACCTTTACTGTAGCTTTGCATTGGACTTTGAACCAATCTGTGTAGGATAGGTGGGAGGCTTTGAAGCGGGGACGCCAGTTCTCGTGGAGCCAACCTTGAAATACCACCCTGGTTTGTTTGAGGTTCTAACCTTGGCCCGTAATCCGGGTCGGGGACAGTGCATGGTAGGCAGTTTGACTGGGGCGGTCTCCTCCTAAAGTGTAACGGAGGAGTTCGAAGGTACGCTAGGTACGGTCGGACATCGTGCTAATAGTGCAATGGCATAAGCGTGCTTAACTGCGAGACCGACAAGTCGAGCAGGTACGAAAGTAGGACATAGTGATCCGGTGGTTCTGTATGGAAGGGCCATCGCTCAACGGATAAAAGGTACTCTGGGGATAACAGGCTGATTCCTCCCAAGAGTTCATATCGACGGGGGAGTTTGGCACCTCGATGTCGGCTCATCACATCCTGGGGCTGTAGCCGGTCCCAAGGGTATGGCTGTTCGCCATTTAAAGTGGTACGTGAGCTGGGTTTAAAACGTCGTGAGACAGTTTGGTCCCTATCTGCCGTGGGCGTTGGAAATTTGAAGGGGGCTGCTCCTAGTACGAGAGGACCGGAGTGGACGAACCTCTGGTGTACCGGTTGTCACGCCAGTGGCATTGCCGGGTAGCTAAGTTCGGAAGAGATAACCGCTGAAAGCATCTAAGCGGGAAACTTGCCTTAAGATGAGATTTCCCGGAGCCTTGAGCTCCTTGAAGGGTCGTTCGAGACCAGGACGTTGATAGGTCAGGTGTGGAAGTGCAGTAATGCATTAAGCTAACTGATACTAATTGCCCGTACGGCTTGTCCCTATAACCTTGACGGTTATGCGCATTTACCAGTGTTTGAGAACACTACCCTCTACTTCTTCCAGATTCAGGCTGCAGCGACGCCGCTGCGGCCGTACAAGTCATGCCTGATGACCATAGCAAGTCGGTCCCACCCCTTCCCATCCCGAACAGGACCGTGAAACGACTCTGCGCCGATGATAGTGCTGCAACCAGTGTGAAAGTAGGTTATCGTCAGGCTGTTATTCCGAAGAGCCCGCTAGTTGATCTAGCGGGCTTTTTCTTTTATTACACGCCCCACATGATATGTTCGCCGCCGTCCCGCGCGGCGCGCAGCATCTCCAGCAGCGGATAGGCGCGCTGGGCAAATCCAACATGCAGTTTCTCCGCCAGCTCGACCACCTCCGGATCGTCCGGCAGCTGGTGGCTGTGTCCCTGGTTCGCGTGCTCGGCGTCCACTTCCGGGTGCAGCTTGCTGAGAGCAACTTCCTGCTCCAGCACCGTGAGTGCTTCGCCGGCTTCTTCGGCGGTGATGACGCCGCGCGTCGGACTCTTGTGCAGCAGGTCCAGGATACGCTGGGCGTGCTCCTGGTACATCATGACGGCGGGGGAGGATTTGGATTTGAACGTGATTAGCATGGCGCGCTTCCTGACGTTTTTGTTGTCCTGTCCTAACAATAGCACGTCTACCAAAAGGAGTTCGTGCGCGCGCTATCGTTCAGTTCAACTTGAACGAACTCATGAAGGTATCGACATTTTCCTGTCGGAAATCCCGCTCCGGTCCGAGCACCACCACCTGGTAAACGCGCTTGCCGCGCGCCAGGAAACGGCCGTGCATCAGCATGGGCACGCCCCGGTTCTGGCCGCGTGCCTCGATGTTGAAGCCGCCGTCCTTGGTGCTTTCCTTGCCGCCCGCCGCGCCGATATTGCGCAGCATGGCCGTCTTCATGGCCTGCACCGCCAGCTGGGCCTTGGCCGGATCCGCCACCTCGGCGCTGCCCACCGCGAACAGCGTGCCGTCGATGTCGGCGGCCGACATGGTCATGTTGACCTGCTGGCCGTCCAGATCCACGCTGCGGCTGAAGGTGGCGGGCTTGCCGGGGAAGAGCACGGCGTACGGCGCGTCGCTGCTGCGGTAGTCGCGCCAGTCGAACTTGGGGCTGCAGGCGCTGAGTGCTGCAGCAGCGAGAAGAGGAATCACAAAGCGGGTTTTCATCCTGCGATGGTATCAGCTCACCCCCTTGCTAGAAAGCCCTGAGCGCCCGCCGCAGCTGGATCGCTTCCGAAACGTGAAGCTGGCCGACGGTGTCGGCGCCGCTCAGGTCGGCGATGGTGCGGGCGACACGCAGCACGCGGTGATAGGCGCGCGCCGACCAGTGGAACTGCAGCATGGCGTGGCGCAGGGTGGATTGTCCATGCCGGTCCGGCTTGCAGAAGCGGTCGATCTCGCGCGTGCTCAGATGGCGGTTGCTCTTGCGCTGGCGTGCCATCTGCCGCTCGAAGGCCTTGCGTACCCGGGCTGCGATGAGGGAGGAGGCTTCGCCTTCCACTGCCGACTGCAGGGTATCGGGCGGCACCGGGCCGACTTCGACCTGGATATCGATGCGGTCCAGCAGCGGCCCGGAGATCCGGCCCTGGTAGCGCATGATGGCGTCCGCTGAACAACTGCATTTTCCGGAGGGGTGGCCGAGGTAGCCGCAGGGGCAGGGATTCATGGCTGCGATCAGCTGGAAGCGCGCAGGGAATTCGGACTGGCGTGCGGCGCGCGAAATGGTGACGCGGCCGGATTCCAGCGGCTCGCGCAGCACTTCGAGCACGCGGCGGTCGAACTCGGGCAGCTCGTCGAGGAACAGCACGCCGCAGTGCGCGAGCGAGATCTCGCCGGGACGCGGCAGGCTGCCTCCTCCCACGAGGGCCGCGCCGGAGGAGGTGTGATGCGGCGCGCGGAAGGGCCGCAGCTTCCAGTCCTCGATGGCGAAGCCGCCCGTCAGCGATTGCACGGCTGCGGCCTCCAGCGCCTCGTCCTCCGTCATCTCCGGCAGCAGTCCCGCGAAGCGCGCCGCCAGCATGGTCTTGCCCGTGCCGGGTGGGCCGACCAGCAGGACCGAATGCGATCCCGCTGCCGCCACTTCGAGCGCACGCTTTACGCTCTGCTGTCCCTTCACATCGGCAAAATCGGCTGTCTGCAGGCTGGCGGCGGCAGGGGCCGGATGATGGCGCCGCAGCCGCGCACTGTCGTCCGAGGCGCAAAGGTGGCGGCAGACTTCCAGCAGCGTATGCGCCGGGTAGATGGTCGCGTCGCGCACCAGGGCCGCTTCATCGGCGTTCCCGGCAGGCAGGATGAAGGCGCGCCCGCCCGCGCCGCGCATGGCGAAGGTCATCGCCAGCGCCCCCCGGATCGGCCGCAGTTCGCCCGTCAGCGAGAGCTCGCCAGCAAACTCGTAGCGTTCCAGTGCGCGCGCCGGAATCTGCTGCGAAGCTGCGAGTATGCCGAGCGCAATGGGCAGGTCGAAGCGTCCGGACTCCTTCGGCAGGTCGGCGGGCGCAAGGCTGACGGTGATGCGGTGCTGCGGTACGTCGTAACCGGCGTTGACGATGGCCGCGCGCACCCGGTCGCGCGATTCCTTCACTTCGGTTTCCGCCAGGCCGACGATATGGAAGGCGGGGAGGCCGTTGGCCAGATGGACCTCGACGCTCACTTCCGGAGCCTCCATGCCGGCCAGGGCACGGCTTTTGACGACAGCAAGGCTCATGCGCTCCTCCATTGGCGACTGCTCAACCTTGGCATGCTAGCCCTTGCGCGAACGTCCTCCTTGAGCGGCCACAAAGTGCCGAATGCATGTCTTGCAAGATGGAAGTATATCAAGGATAATAATGAGAATCATTATCAATAACTAGCCAGCCAATCCGTTTCCTGGAAGCGGTCGCCAGCCAAACCACCCAGGATAGAAGAAGATGGCTTTGACCAAATCCCCCCTCGCGCTGGCGATTGCCCTGGCGCTCCCGCACTTCCCCGCATTTGCCGCCGACGAAACCGACACGACGCTGCCGACGGTGACCGTTAACGCCGCCCGCGAAGCCGCGTATAACCCAACGAGCGCCACCAGCGCCACGAAGATCGACGCGCCGCTGCGCGATATTCCGCAAACCGTGAACGTTGTGCCGCAAGCCGTGCTGCGCGACCAGGGCGCGCATTCGATGCAGGACGTGATGAAGAATGTGCCGGGCGTGGGCCTGTCGCACGGCGACGGCCAGCGCGACCAGGTGACCATTCGCGGCTTCACCGCCATCGCCGACCAGTTCATCGACGGCATGCGCGACGACGCGCTGTATTTCCGCGACCTCTCGAACGTGGAACAGATCGAAGTGATCAAGGGCCCCGCGTCGGTGCTGTATGGCCGCGGCTCCTCCGGCGGCCTGATCAACCGCATCAGCAAGAAGCCGGGCATCGATCTCAATGAAGTAAGCCTCACGCTGGGCAGCTGGAGCCAGAAGCGCGGCGAGTTCGATTTCGCGCGCAAGCTCGATGGCGGCGCCGCTTTCCGCGTCACCGGCGCGGTGGAGGATTCGGACAGCTATCGTTCGCAGCAGTTCCTGAAGCGCGAAGCCTTCGCGCCTTCCGTGTCCTTGCGCCTTGGCGCGGATACCACGCTGCTGCTGCAGGCAGAATACCTGCACGACCGGCGCCTGACGGACTTCGGCGTTCCCGCCTGGCACGGCCGTCCTGTCGACGTGGATGCTTCGGTCTACTACGGTGCGGCGAACGCGCGCGATGCCGATGTCAGCGAGGCGCGCGTGAAGGCAGGCGGTTTCCAGCTGGAGCACCGCTTCAATGGCGCTTTCACGCTGCGTAACAACTTCCGCTATTACGACTACACCCTGGCGCGCAACAACACCCTGGTCGGCTCGGTCAACGAAACCACGCTGAAGGTGTCCCTCAACCGCAGCAATGTGAAGCGCGCGGAAGACGGCTACTTCAACCAGCTCGAGCTGGTGCAGAAGGCTGGCATGCACCAGCTTCTGTACGGTATTGAAATCGGCAGGCAGGACAAGGACCAGCTGTTCCGCACCCAGAACAATATCGCCACGGTGGACCTGTTCAAGCCCGTCCTGCCGGTGATGCCGATGAATGTGACGGCTGCGCCGTCCACCGACAACCTGGGCATCCTGACCGTGGCCTCGGCCTATGTGCAGGACCTGGCTACGCTGTCGCAGGAATGGAAGCTGCTCGCAGGTGTGCGCTACGACGACTTCAAGCAGGAAACGCGAGAGCGCCGCGCAGGCCAGGCGAACCTGGACCGTACCGACCGCGCATGGAGCCCGCGCGTGGGCCTCGTGTACCAGCCGTCGGCCGTGCAGTCCTACTACGCCTCTTTCAGCAAATCCTTCCAGCCATCGGGCGAGAGCTTCCCGCTGGCGGCCAACAACGCCTCCATCGAGCCTGAGAAGACCACCAACAAGGAGGTGGGCGCGAAGCTGGATCTCCTCGGCGGCATGGCCTCGCTGACCGCCTCGCTGTTCCGCCTTGAGCGCACGAACATCAAGAGCACCGATCCCGTGACCAACCGCCTGCTGCCCATCGGCACCCAGCGCACGGACGGCGTGGAAGTGAGCTTCACCGGTGAACTGGGGCAGGGCTGGCAGATCGTGACCGGCTATGCGTGGCTGGATGCCGCGATCACGGAGTCCATCGCGCGTGACGACGGCCAGCTGGTGAAGGGCAAGCGCCCCACGCTGACGCCGCGTAACAGCGCAAGCCTATGGCTGAGCAAGGCGCTCGGCGGCGGCTTTGGCGCCGGCGCCGGGGTGAGTTCCGTCGCTTCGCGCTTCGCCAATCCGGGCAACACGGTGACGCTGCCGGGCTATACGACGGTGGACGCGATGGCCTACTACCGCGAAGGCCCTTACGACATCCAGCTGAACCTCACCAATCTGTTCGACCGCAGCTACATCGTCGCGGGCCATGGTTCGAGCAAGTTCCTCAACCTTCCGGGGGCACCGCGCGCCGTCCAGCTGACGGCACGCTACCGCTTCTGACCCGCCGTTCCCGCGCCGCGCAGGCAGCCCTGCGCGGCGTGGTAGGATTGCTCATCGGTTAGAGGAGTGCCAACATGCTCACCATCCACCAGCAGCTGGAGGCGATGCGCCCGGCCTTGCTGCGTTTCGCCTTGCTTCAGCTGCGCAACGACGCCCTGGCGGAGGACGCCGTGCAGGACGCCCTGCTGGCCGTGCTGGAGAAGCCGGACCGTTTCGCGGGCCAGTCCTCTCTGCGCACCTATGTCACCGGCGTGATGAAGCACAAGATCATCGACCTTTTGCGCAGCAGCACGCGCGAGCGCCAGTTCGAGGTGTCGGAGGAGGACGGCGAGGAGATGATCGACGCCCTGTTCAAGCCGGACGGGCATACCTGGGACATGCCCCGCAACTGGGGCGATCCGGACGCCACGCTGGAGCGCCAGGAATTTTTCTCCATCATGGAGCTGTGCCTCGAAAAACTGCCCCGCAACACGGCCCGCATCTTCCTGATGCGCGAGTGGCTGGAATTCGATACCAGCGAGATTTGTAAGGAACTGGGCTGTTCCACGTCTAATGCCTGGGTGATGCTGTATCGCGCGCGCCTGCGCCTGCGGGAGTGTCTCGATCTGAACTGGTTCGGTAATCAGCCGGACCCGGCGAACCATGAAAGGACGTGAGGCGATGTCATTGAAACCGACCTGCAAGGAGGTGCACCGCCTTGTCTCCGAGGGGCTGGACCGCAATCTCAGCCTGACGGAACGTTCCCGCGTGCAGATGCATCTGCTGGTATGCCGCGCCTGCGAGCGCTTCAACGGGCAGATGGACCTGCTGCGCCGCGCCATGCGGCGCTATGAGGTCCCGGTCGACCCGCCTTCCGACGAGCCCCCCAGGAACTGAGAAGCTGCCCCGCGTGCGGGGCAGCCAACCATCACACGCCCGCCAGGCCCTGCAGGCTAAGCTTGGTCGAGGTGCCGATCGCCGTTTCGCCGACCTTGTTCAGCTTTCCGTCCGCTGCAATCGAATACACCACCACCTTGTCCGCGCCCAGGTAGGTCGAATACAGGAACTTGCTGTCCGGGCTCACCCAGGAGTCGCCCGCCACGCTGCTCACGCCGGTGAGCACCGAAGGCTCTTCCGCTGCCACGGACTGCAGCAGGGTCACCGCGCCGTTGGCCGCGATGGCATAGGAGGAGATGGATCCGCTGCCGTTGCCCACGAAGGCGAATTTGCCGTTCGGCGTAATCGACAGCCAGCATGGCGCACCCACGCCGGTCGCCGCGGCCTGGTTCAGCTGCGTCAGCATGCCGCTTTGCGACAGGGTGTAGGAGGTGAGCGACACGCCGGTGATGCCGGTGGACAGGTAGACCTGGCTGCTCAGTCCCGGCACGAAGAGGCCCGCGAAAGGCGTGGCGAACTGCGTGTTGTTGACCAGGGGCGCGCCCAGCGAGCCGTCCGCATTCATCGGGTAGGACAGCACGGCGTTCGTGCCCGTGCCAGCGCTCACCACCAGCCATTTGCCGTCCGGCGAAACCACCAACTGGGTCGGCGCGATGGACGCGGCGGCGAGGCCCGTGCCGGAGGCGATGTCGTACAGCCCGACCTGGGACAGCGCGCCATCGGCTTCAACGCGATAGGCTGCCAGCTTGGCGCCGCGCAGGAAGCTGGCGTAGAGATAGCCCTTCGAGTAGGCAAGGCTGTTCGGCGTCTGACCGGCGGTCTTGCTGTTTTTGCGCACGGTGAGCGCGCCGGTGCTCTGGTCGATGGCCATCACGGAGATGGACGAATCGCCGCCGTTGGCGACGAAGAGCTGCTTGTTGTCCGGGCTGGCGATCACGCTGAACTGGCTGCCCAGGGAATTGGGCCCCGGCGTGCCGTTCGCGCGCACGGCATTGGTGCCCACGCCTGCGGTAGCGGTGGCCTCCTTGCGCGTCAGCTTGCCGTCGGCCGCGCGCGTGAAGTGCACGACCGTGTTGGCCGTTTCGTTGGTCTGTGTGTACAGCTGCAGGGCCAGCGGCGGCGGTGGAGGCGGCGCCGGCGGCGTGCCGACCATGATTGCGGGGCTGTCGCTGCCGCCGCAGGCCGTCAGTGCGGCCGCGATGGCGATGGCGCTCAGGAACGAACGCCGACGGGGAAATGGTACTTGCATGGTTTCTCCAATATTGATCAAGGGGCCGGGCGGAAAAAAGCGCCACGTGACATGTGTCGCGCGGCGCGGCCCCGGCTTACAGCCTTTGCGGCCCGCAGTTGAAGCGGATGGCGGCCAGCAGTCCGTCCTGCAGCCAGCCGTACAGCCATGCGGTAATTTCGTGCAGTACTTCCTGGTCTGTGTAGCGCGCAGCGAGGCGCTCCGATACGGCGGCGAAGGTGTCGCCTTGCGCAAGCTCGCGCAGGGCATCGGCTTCGTGCAGGTCGAGCGAGCGGAAATGCGGCTGCAGGTCCCTGCGCCAAATGAGCCAGGTCACGGGCACGGCCGCGCGCATGGCCTCCGGCGGCGCTTCGCCACGGTCCAGGGCGAGCCAGATGGCGGGCGCGTTCCATTCGAAGGTGAGCAGCTGCGCCGAAGGATGGAGCAGGAAGCCGACGCCGTCCCAGCCTTGTTCCGAGATGCCTTGCAGGCCGTCGGCAGTGAGACTGCGTGCGTCCTCTGCATCGAAAGCAAGCGCCAGCGCCCATTCGAATTCGGCCAGTTCCGCAACGGCGGGATGGCCTGGCAGCTCGCGCGCGAGAAAGGCGGGAAAGTCCGCGCCGTACCAGCGCAGGCTCGACTCGGAGGAGGGCGTCAGCGCAATGTAGGCCATCGCCAGGTCGTGAAAGACGGCATCGCCGATGTAGGCATGCGTTCGCGCGAAGGCGGTGGACAGGGCTTCCTTCAAACGTATGCGATAGGCGTTGCGGTAGATGCCGACCCGTGAGCAGGCATCGAGGCCGGGACCCTGCACGATCTCCCGGCGCAGTTGCGATGCGCCGCATTCTTCCACCAGCAGGGCGGCCTGGAAGTTGGCGAACAGGGCTGCCAGGGCGCTCATGCAGCGGCCTCCTCGAAGCAGCCCGCCGCGATCGTTCGCGCCAGCGCGAGTTCCGCCACCATCTCGGCGAAGGGAGGAATATTGTCGTCGCGCTCGATCATGGTGGCGACAGGCCCGCAATGCTGCAGCGCCGCTTCGTACAGCCGCCATACCGGATCGGACACCGCCTCGTCGTGCGTGTCCACGATGTAGTGCCCATGGTCGCTGTGCCCTGCCAGATGGATCTGCTGCACGCGCGCTGCGGGAATGGCGCGCAGGTAGGCATAAGGGTCGAAGCCGTGATTGACGCTGCTGACGTAGATGTTGTTCACGTCCAGCAGGAGCAGGCAGTCCGCCTCCTCGGCCACGGCGGTCAGGAAGTCCCACTCGCTCAGGCTGTCCTGGGTGAAGGCGAGGTAGCTCGACACGTTTTCCAGCACGAGGGGGCGTTCAAGGATGTCCTGCACGCGGCGGATATTGGCTGCCACGAGCCGCACCATTTCGGCGGTATAGGGCAGGGGCAGCAGGTCGTGCAGGTGCACGCCATGCGCTCCGGTCCAGCACAGATGGTCCGATACCCAGAGCGGCTCGACGCGGCGCACCAGCTTCTTCAGCGCCCGCAGGTAGTCCAGGTCCGGTCCCGCAATGGAGCCGACCGACATGGATACGCCATGCATGGCCAGTGGGTAGTCCTGCCGGATGCGGTCGAGCATGTGCAGCGGCTTGCCGCCGGGGACCATGTAGTTCTCGGTAAGGATCTCGAACCAGTCCACCTGGCGCGGCTGATCGATGATGGCGGCGTAGTGGGCGGGGCGCAGGCCCAGCCCGAAGCCGGGAAAGGGAAGGCGTTTGACCATGATGCTGTCCTGAGGCGGAAGCGCCCCGTCCAGGCGGGGCGCTTCGGCTTACTTGTCCAGGTCCGCGATCTTGCCGTCCTTGGCCAGGCATTCCCTGGCCTTCATTTCGAGGAAGCCGCGGCCCTTGCAGCTGTTCTGGCCGCGGCAGGCGTTTTCCGCCGTGGCGCAGGCGCTGGTGCCCTTGCAGCTGTTGATGCCTGCGCAGTGGACCATGTCGCCCGCGCTCACGCTCGATTTCGGTGCGGCGTTGACCTGGCCCGATACGGCCATGGCTGCTGCTGCGGCGGCGATCATGGCGCCGGATTTGATGACTTGCTTCATAAGACCTCCAAAGGCAATAGGAATGTGTGGGCGCAAGGCCCGCCTGTCGGCGCGTTGGCCGATCGCTTGCATAGTCGCGGCGCGCAACGCAAACCTTACCGGCGCGGGATTCAAAAAAGTTTGTAAGGCCCTGCCGGGGCGGGCCGACAAAAGGCTCGCCAAATCCAGACGAGCGAGAAGAACTTGAGTGCCATCGACCTACCCCTGAATGTGCTGACGCCCGACTGCCTGCATCGCCAGCTCGAAGCCATGCGGCCGATGCTGCTGCGCTTCGCACAGCTTCAGCTGCGCGACGAGAACCTGGCCGAGGACGCGGTGCAGGAGGCGCTGCTGGCCGTGATCGAGAAGCCGGAGCGCTTCGCGGGCCAGTCGTCCCTGCGCACCTATGTGACCGGGATACTGAAGCACAAGATCGTGGATGCGCTGCGCAGGGTGACGCGCGAGCGCCGCTTCCATGGCCATGAGGAAGGGCTGGACGACGAGGTGATCGATGCCCTGTTCCAGGAGGATGGCCACACCCACAGCATGCCGCGCCAATGGGGCGATCCCGATGCGGCGATGGAGCAGAAGGAGTTTTTCCGCGTGATGGAGATGTGCCTGGCGCGCCTGCCGGAGAAGATAGCGCGCGTGTTCCTGATGCGGGAATGGCTGGAGATGGAGACCGAGGAGATCTGCCTTGCTGTGGGCTGCACCGCCGCCAACGCCTGGGTCATGCTGTACCGCGCCCGCATCCGGCTGCGCGAATGCCTGGACCTGAACTGGTTCGGTGCGCGGCCCGTGTAAGGAATCGAAGCGTCCGAACGACTATGCCTCAGCCGGATCTGCCGGCGAAGCTGGACCCACCAACAAACCCGATAGGAGATTCAAAATGGAAAAACGTCACGCACTGCTGGCATCGGCCCTGGCTGCCGCCTGCGCACTGGGCATGGGCAGCGCCCACGCCGCCGACGACAAGGCCGCCAAGGAGAAGTGCTTCGGCATCTCGAAGGCAGGCATGAACGACTGCGCCAGCACCACCGGCTCGCATTCCTGCGCAGGCCAGTCCAAGAAGGACATGGATCCGAACGAATGGAAGTATGTGGCCAAGGGCAGCTGCGAGAAGATGGGCGGCAAAACCGCTCCGGCCAAGTAATCCGCCTGTCCGGCCTGCGCGGTGTCGCTCGCCCCGCAGGCCGGCTGCTTTCCCCGGGAGTTTCTTATGCAATGGATTCTTGCACTGCACCGCCGCAGCGGCGTGTTCGATGCAGCCCTGGCCGACTGGGGCGGCTCCGCGCTCAGTCTCGCGCTGCGCCTCTACGTGGGCTGGCAGTTCTTCAAGGCAGGGATGGTGAAGCTGGGCGACTGGAGCGCCACCTTGGCCCTGTTCCGTACCGAATACCATGTGCCCGTGCTGCCGCCGGAGCTGGCGGCCGTGATGGGGGCGGGGGGAGAGATTGTGCTGCCCCTGCTGCTGGCCCTGGGGCTGCTGGCGCGGCCCGCTGCGCTGGGGCTGTTCTTCGTGAACGCCATGGCGGTGATTTCCTACCCACAGCTGTTCATGCTGTCCTGCCCCGCCGCGGTCAACGACCACAAATACTGGGGCATGCTGCTGCTGGTGCTGGCCGCTTTCGGCCCGGGACGCCTGTCCCTGGACCACTGGCTGAACCGCCGCCGGTAAACGGGCGAATGGGGGCGCTACGCCCCCTCCGCCATCACTGATCCGCGGCGTTCGCCGCGATCTTCGCTTCCAGTTCCGCCAGGCGGGTTTCCAGCAGCTCCAGGCGGGCGCGCGTCTTGGCCAGGACCTGGGCCTGGATGTCGAATTCCTCCCGCGTCACCAGATCCAGCTTGGCAAAGCCCTGGGTCATCATCGCTTTCACGTTCTTTTCAATGTCCTTGGCCGGCGAGTTGTCGATCGCGTGCTGGATCTTCGATTGCAGGTCCGAGAGAAAGGCGTTCATGTCCATGATGGTGCTCCGTGAGAATGGTTGTGTCATCCGCACCACATTGGTGCGCAAAGGGTGACGAATTGGTGCAAAAGCGGTCACATTCTCCTTATGGCAGCTATCGACCCAGCAACATTTGCTGGCACACATTCTGCTAACCGGATAAGAGACCGGACGATCAAGCTGAATTTTAAACCGCAACCGGAATAAAAGTTCCTCCAAAACCAAAGGAAATCGCCATGAAACAGAAAACCAAGCGCCTGCCCCTCGCCTCCGCAGTTCTTTTTGCTCTGGCAACGATGGCAGGCGGAATGGTGCAAGCCCAGGAAGCGCCTGCGGCCGCCCCGGAAGCCAAGCCGGACAACGAGATCGTCTATAACGTCGCGGTGACCAGCGACTACCGCTTCCGCGGCTATTCCCAGTCCCGCCTGAAGCCGGCGCTGCAGGGCGGCGCCGACTGGGTGAACAACCCCACCGGTTTCTACGCGGGCACCTGGGCCTCCACCATCAAGTGGGTCAAGGACGGCGGCGGCGATGCCAGCATCGAGTGGGATGTGTACGGCGGCAAGCGCGGCGACCTCGGCGGCGGCTTCGGCTACGACGTCGGCGGCCTGGGCTACATCTACCCTTCCAACGACCTGCACCCCAACGCCAATACCTTCGAGCTGTACGGCGCCGTGACCTACGGCGTGGGCTCGCTGAAGTATTCGCACTCGCTGACCAACCTGTTCGGCTTTGCCGACAGCAAGAACAGCAGCTACTGGGACCTGTCCGCCAATCCGGACATGGGCGACGGCTGGGTGGTCAACCTGCATGCGGGCCACCAGACCGTGAAGAACGTCGCCGACGCCAGCTATACCGACTGGAAGATCGGCGTGAGCAAGGACGTGGGCTTTGCCACCGTGTCCCTGGCCTACTTCGACACCAACACCAAGTTCTATGTGGCGCCGAACGGCAAAATCCTGGGGAGATCGGGCGCCGTGCTGACGATCTCGAAAACTTTCTGAACGCGAGGCTAGCATGAAACTCATTACCGCCATCATCAAGCCCTTCAAGCTCGACGAAGTCCGCGAGGCGCTGTCGGCGATCAATGTACAGGGCATCACCGTGACCGAAGTGAAGGGCTTCGGCCGCCAGAAGGGCCACACCGAGCTGTATCGCGGCGCCGAGTACGTGGTCGACTTCCTGCCCAAGACCAAGATCGAAGCGGCCGTGGACGACGACATCGTCGAACAGGCCATCGAAGCCATCGAAGGTGCGGCCCGCACGGGCAAGATCGGCGACGGCAAGATTTTCGTCTACGACCTGGAGCAGGTCATTCGTATCCGTACCGGGGAAACCGGCAACGACGCACTCTGAGGGGAAAACTGAATGAAGCAAACCATAACAAAGCTGCTTGCCGGACTGGCCGTCGCGCTGGCCGTGAGCGCAAGCGTTCCAGGCTGGGCACAGGATGCAAAACCGGCGGCGCCTGCCGCCAGCGCGGAAGCTGCGGCGGCCCCTGCCGCGTCAGCTCCGGCCGCGGCGCCCGAGACAGCGCCTGCGGCCCCGGCGGCTGCGGCAGCGGCCCCGGCCGCACCGGCCGCCGCGCCGGCGCCCACGCCGCAGAAGGGCGACACCGCCTGGATGTTCGTGGCCACCCTGCTGGTGATCCTGATGACGATTCCGGGCCTGGCCCTGTTCTACGGCGGCCTGGTGCGCGCCAAGAACATGCTGTCGGTACTGCTGCAGGTCTTCATGATCTTCGCGCTGATCATCGTGCTGTGGTGCCTGTACGGCTACTCGCTTGCCTTCACCGAGGGCAACAGCTTCTTCGGCGGCTTTGCGCGCGCCTTCCTGAACGGCATCTACGATCCGGCAGCGGGCGCCTTCGCCTACGCGGCCACCTTCAGCAAGGGCGTGGTGATTCCTGAATTTATCTTCGTCGCCTTCCAGGGCACCTTCGCCGCCATCACCTGCGGCCTGATCGTGGGCGCCTTCGCCGAGCGCGCGAAATTCAGCGCCGTGCTGGCCTTCGTGGTGCTGTGGTTCACCTTCGCCTACGTGCCCGTGGCGCACATGGTCTGGTTCTGGACCGGTCCGGACCTCATCACCAGCGCCGAAACCTCGGCCGCCGAGGCGGCCAAGGCAGGCTTCATCTGGCAGAAGGGCGCGCTGGACTTCGCGGGCGGCACCGTGGTGCACATCAATGCCGCCGTGGCGGGCATCGTGGGCGCCTTCATGATTGGCAAGCGCGTGGGCTATGGCCGCGAATCCATGGCGCCGCACTCGCTGACCATGACCATGATCGGCGCTTCCCTGCTGTGGGTGGGCTGGTTCGGCTTCAACGCCGGTTCCGCCCTGGAAGCGGGCGACGTGGCGGCCCTGGCCTTCATGAACACCCTGCTGGCCACGGCCGGTGCGACCGTGTCCTGGGTCTTCGGCGAATGGATCCTGAAGGGCAAGCCCTCCATGCTGGGCGGCGCTTCCGGCGCCGTGGCGGGCCTGGTGGCCATCACCCCGGCGGCCGGCTTCGTCGGCCCGATGGGCGGCTTGGTCATGGGCCTGCTGGCTGGTATCATCTGCCTGTGGGGCGTGAACGGCCTGAAGCGCATGATCGGCGCTGACGACTCGCTGGACGTGTTCGGCGTGCACGGCGTGGGCGGTATCCTGGGCGCCATCCTGACGGGCGTGTTCGCCGCGCCCTCGCTGGGCGGCCAGGGCATCTGGGACTATGTGGCCAACAAGGGCTCGCCGGACTATTCGATCGCGGGCCAGGTCATGACCCAGGCCACGGCGGTGGGCATCACCATCCTGTGGTCGGGCATTGTGGCGGTCATCGCCTACAAGCTGGTGGACATCGTGATCGGCCTGCGCGTGCCGGAAGAAGAGGAGCGCGAAGGCCTGGACATCACCAGCCACGGCGAATCGGCATATCATTCCTGATCCGCGAGGATTGGTAGGCCAAAGGCGCCCTGCGGGGCGCCTTTTTTGCTTTCCGGACCTTTAAATTGCCGCTTTTGCCCCAATTTGGTGATTTCGCAAGACCCACACGAAGGATATAAGCATGGTTCCCCACCTCGTCACGGCCCTGACCGGACCGCTGCTCGACCTCGAAGAAAAAATCCTGGCCGCCACGCCCGCCATCGAGCGCTGGTTCCGCCTGGAGTGGCAGGAGCACACCCCGCCGTTCTATTGCTCGGTCGATCTGCGCAACGCGGGCTACAAGCTGGCGCCGGTGGATACCAACCTCTTCCCCGGCGGCTTCAACCACCTGGCCACGGAGATGCTGCCCCTGTCCGTGCAGGCGGCCATGGCGGCCATCGACAAATACTGTCCGGACGCCCGCAACCTGCTGCTGATCCCCGAGGTGCACGAGCGCCACCCCACCTACCTGCAGAACGTGGCGCGGCTGATGCAGATCTTCCGCCAGACCGGGCTGCACGTGCGCCTGGGCACCCTGAACCCGGACATCACCCAGCCCACACCGCTGGCATTGCCTGATGGCAATATGCTGGTCCTGGAGCCGCTGGAGCGCTCGGCCAACGGGCGGCGGGTGGGGCTGAAGGATTTCGACCCCTGCACCATCCTGCTCAACAACGACCTGTCGGCGGGCATCCCGGCGATCCTGGAGAACATCCACGAGCAGAGCCTGCTGCCGCCCCTGCATGCGGGCTGGGCCCTGCGCCGCAAGAGCAACCACTTCAACGCCTACGACGAGGTGGCCAAGAAGTTCGGCAAGCTGATCGGCGTCGATCCCTGGATGGTCAATCCCTTCCACGCCAAGTGCGGCGAGGTGGACCTGCTGAGCGGGGAAGGGCAGGAATGCCTGGCCAGCAATGTGGACGCGGTGCTGGCCAAGATCCGCAAGAAGTACAAGGAATACGGGATGAAGGAGCAGAAGCCCTTCGTCATCATCAAGCCGGACGCGGGCACCTATGGCAAGGGCATCATCAGCATCCGCGATGCGAGCGAGCTGAAGGATCTGAGCGAGGCCCAGCGCAAGAAGATGTCCGTCATCAAGGACGGCAAGGTGGTGAGCGACCTCAACATCCAGGAAGGGGTGCCGACTTTCGAGCACATCAACGACGCGGTGGCCGAGCCCGTGGTCTACATGATCGACCGCTACGTGGTGGGCGGCTTCTACCGCGTGCATGCCGAGCGCGGGGTGGACCAGAACCTGAACGCGCCGGGCTCGCAGTATGTGCCCCTGGCCTTCGCCCAGCAGCACGCCGTGCCCGACCTGAAAGCCAAGCCCGGCACGGCCGCGCCGAACCGCTTCTACGTCTACGGCGTGGTCGCCCGCCTGGCGCTGCTGGCCGCCTCGCTGGAAATGGAGCGCACCGACCCCAACCCGGAAGTCTACTGACCGCCGTTCCCGCCTGCCCGGGAACGGCAAAAAGCGATCTCGGCTAAAATCGGCTATTACTTTGTAATGGATGTGCCAATGAAAATCGCTTTCCTCGCCGATCCGCTGGCAAGTTTTAAGATATATAAGGATTCCACCTTTGCCATGATGGCCGAGGCGGCCAGGCGCGGGCACCAGGTCTTCGCCTTCCAGCAGCGCCATATGGCCTTGCGCGACGGCAAGGTGACCACCTATGCCAGCCGCATCCACCTCACCGGCGACAGCAATCACTGGTACACGGCCGACGCCGCCGAGGACCTGCCGCTCACGGCCTTCGATGCCATCGTCGAGCGCAAGGATCCGCCCTTCAATATGGAATACGTCTACGGCACCTATCTGCTGGAGCAGGCGGAGCGCCAGGGCGCGCGGGTGTTCAACAAGCCTTCCGCCATCCGCGACCATAACGAGAAGCTGTCCATCGCGCAGTTCCCGCAGTTCACCTCCCCCACGCTGGTGACCTCCGACGAGACCCGCCTGCGCGATTTCCATGCGGAGCACAGCGACATCATCCTCAAGCCCCTGGACGGCATGGGCGGCACCGGCATCTTCCGCGTGAAGTCCGATGGCCTGAACCTGGGCTCCATCATCGAGACGCTCACCAATAACGGCCATACCACGATCATGGCGCAGCGCTATATTCCGGACATCGTGAAGGGCGACAAGCGCGTGCTGGTCATCGGCGGCAAGCCGGTGCCGTTCTCGCTGGCGCGCATCCCCCAGGCGGGCGAGGTGCGCGGCAACCTGGCGGCAGGCGGCACGGGCGTGGCGCAGCCGCTCACGGCGCGCGACCGCGAAATCGCCGAATCCATCGGCCCGGAACTGGCGGCCCGCGGTCTATTGCTGGTAGGATTGGATGTGATCGGCGATTACCTCACCGAGGTGAACGTCACCAGCCCGACCTGCTTCCAGGAGATCACCCAGCAGACCGGCTTCCAGGTCGCGGCGATGTTCATCGACGCGCTGGAGGCGGCAGTGCAGGCGGGCCACTAAGGAAGCATATGGTAGGCATTTTGTTAATGACGCACGCGCCGCTGGGACAGGCTTTCCTGGCCGCCGTGGCCCACGTGTTCCGCGGCCAGACCGAGAGGCTGGAGGCGATCGACGTGGTGGCGGACCAGGACCTGGGCGAGGTGCAGACCATGGCCAGCGCCGCCATCAAGCGCCTGGACGACGGCTCGGGCGTATTGGTGATTACGGACGTGAAGGGCGGCACCCCCGCCAACTGCTGCAACAAGCTGGCCGACGCCGGCCGCGTGGAGGTCATTGCGGGCATCAGCCTGCCCATGCTGCTGCGCGCGATCACCTACCGCACCGACACGCTGGACGTGGTGGTGGAAATGGCCCTGGCCGGCGCTCAGAGCGGCGCGGTGCGGGTCGATAACAGAATAAGGGTCGGTCCGACCTGAAGTGCCGCCGTGCCGACGGCGGCGATTGCTGGGCATCCTGATTGAGAAACGATAGAACGACATGATTCAACAAGAACTGGAAATCATTAACAAACTCGGTCTGCATGCGCGAGCTTCCGCCAAATTCACCCAGCTCGCCGCCAAATACAAAAGCGATGTCTGGCTCACCCGTAACGCGCGGCGCATCAATGCCAAGTCCATCATGGGCGTGATGATGCTGGCCGCAGGGAAGGGCGCCAAGGTTACGCTGGAGGCGGATGGCGAGGACGAACAGGATTGCATCACCGCGCTCGCCGCGCTGGTCAATGACAGGTTCGGCGAAGGCGAGTAAATGCCGCTGGACCATAGCCGCTCTTCTTATCTTCCAGGCCCGCCCATGGCATCGTTCACACTGCACGGTATCCCGGTCTCGCGCGGCATTGCGATAGGCCGCGCCCACCTGCTGGCGCCCGCGGCGCTGGACGTGAGCCACTACCTGGTGCCGGAAGAGCATGTGGAAGCGGAAGTGGAGCGCCTGCAGCAGGCCCTGGCCACGGTGCACCGCGAGCTGCAGACGCTGTGGAACGAGCTGCCGAAGGACGCCCCGACTGAGCTGGGCGCCTTCATCGACGTGCATGTGCTGATTCTCTCCGATCCCATGATCTCGGAAGCGCCGCTCGATATCATCCGCAGCCGCCACTACAACGCGGAGTGGGCGCTGGTGACGCAGATCGAGGAGCTCTCGGCCCAGTTCGACGAAATCGAAGATCCCTATCTGCGCGAGCGCAAGGCCGATATCCAGCAGGTGGCCGAGCGCGTGCTGAAAGTGCTGATGGGCAGCGAGCCCCTGCCGGGCCCGCGCACGGAGGAAGACGAACTGGCCGCCCAGATGGTGGTGATCGCGCATGACATCTCCCCGGCGGACATGCTGAAGTTCCGCGACGGCTCCTTCATCGGCTTTGTGACCGATGTGGGCGGCCAGAACTCTCACACCGCCATCGTGGCGCGCAGCCTGGATATTCCGGCCACGGTGGGCGTGTCCCAGGCTTCGCGCCTGATCGAGCAGGACGACTGGGTCATCATCGACGGCGACGCGGGCGTGGTCATCGTCAGCCCCAGCGCCCTGGTGCTGGAGCAGTACCGCGAACGCCAGCAGGCCGCCGTGCGCGCCCGCAAGAAGCTGAACAAGCTGAAAAAGACCCCGGCCGTGACGAAGGACGGCACGCCCATCACCCTGCTGGCCAATATCGAGCTGCCGGACGATTGCGGTCCCGCGCTGGAAGCGGGCGCCAACGGCGTGGGCCTGTTCCGCTCCGAGTTCCTGTTCATGGGCCGCGCCGCCAACATGCCGTCCGAGGACGAGCAGTTCGAGCAGTACCGCAAGGCCGTCATGGCCATGAAGGGCCGCCCCGTCACCATCCGCACCCTGGACATCGGCGCGGACAAGCCGCTCGACCCCACCGAACACACGGCGCTCAATCCGGCCCTGGGCCTGCGCGCCATCCGCTACTGCCTGTCCGAGCCCCAGCTCTTCCTGACCCAGCTGCGCGCCATCCTGCGCGCCTCGGCCTACGGCAAGCTGCGCATCCTGATCCCGATGCTGGCCCACGCCTTCGAGATCGAGCAGTCGCTGGCAATGATCGAGCAGGCCAAGGCCGAACTGCGCGAGGCGAACATCAAGTACGACCCGCAGGTGGACGTGGGCGCCATGATCGAGATTCCGGCCGCCGCGCTGGCGCTGCCCATGTTCGTGCGCCGCATGAACTTCCTGTCCATCGGCACCAATGACCTGATCCAGTACACCCTGGCGATCGACCGGGTTGATTACGAGGTGGCGCACCTTTACAATCCCCTGCATCCCGCCGTGCTGCAGCTGATCTCCATGACCATTTCGGCCGGCCACAAGGCGGGCATCGACGTGGCCGTGTGCGGGGAAATGGCGGGAGACGCCAAGCTCACCCGCCTGCTGCTCGGCATGGGACTGAAAGAGTTCTCGATGCACTGGGGCCAGCTGCTGTCGGTCAAGCAGGAGATCCTGAACAGCGACATGTCGCTGATCGTGCCGCAGACCCGCAAGATCCTGCGCTCGATGGACCCGAATGCCATTGCCGACGCCGTGCTGGCCTTGCAGACGATGTAAGAAAGCCTGCGGAACCCACCCTCGCGGTTCCGCATCCCTAACGGCCCGTGGGGCCACAGCAGTACTTAGTTTCGTTTAACCCTCATGTCCTCGATAGGAATAGTCACTCCGCAGACCATGGAATTTGCGGAGCCCCTGCAGCTGCAAAGCGGCGCCGCCCTGGGCGGCTATACGCTGATGTATGAAACCTACGGCACGCTGAATGCCGGCAAGTCCAACGCCGTGCTGGTGTGCCATGCGCTGAATGCCTCGCACCACGTGGCCGGCTACTATGCCGACGATCCCAAGAACGTCGGCTGGTGGGACAATATGGTCGGTCCCGGCAAGCCGCTGGATACGGACAAGTTCTTCGTCATCGGCATCAACAACCTCGGTTCCTGCTTCGGCTCCACGGGCCCCATGCACACCAATCCCGCCACCGGCAAGCCCTATGGCGCGGCCTTCCCCGTGGTGACGGTGGAAGACTGGGTCAATGCCCAGGCGCGCCTGGCGGACCGGCTGGGCATCGCGCAATTCGCGGCTGTCATGGGGGGCTCCCTGGGCGGCATGCAGGCCCTGGCCTGGAGCATCATGTATCCGGACCGCCTGCGCCACTGCGTGGTGATTGCCTCCACGCCCAAGCTTTCGGCCCAGAACATCGCCTTCAACGACGTGGCGCGCCAGGCCATCCTGAGCGATCCGGACTACCGCGGCGGCGACTTCTACGAACATGGCGTGGTGCCGAAGAACGGCCTGAAGGTGGCGCGCATGATCGGCCACATCACCTATCTGTCGGACGACGACATGGCCGAAAAGTTCGGCCGCAAGCTGCGCGACATCGCCGAAACGGGCAACTACAAGTTCGGCTTCGGCATCGACTTCGAGATCGAGTCCTACCTTCGCTACCAGGGCGACAAGTTCTCCGAATACTTCGACGCCAACACCTACCTGCTCATCACCAAGGCGCTGGACTACTTCGATCCCGCCCGCGTGCATGACGGCGACCTGGCCAAGACCCTGGCCGTCACCAGGGCCAAGTTCTTCCTGGCCTCCTTCACCACCGACTGGCGCTTCTCGCCGGAGCGCAGCCGCGAGATCGTGCAGGCCCTGCTCTGCAACCGGCGCGAGGTGACCTATGCCGAAATCGATGCGCCGCACGGCCACGACGCCTTCCTGCTCGACGATTCGCGCTACATGAACATGGTGCGCGCCTACTACGAGCAGGTATGGAACGAGACCGGCAGGGAGGCCGCATGACTTTCGACGATCTGCGCCTTGCGCGCCCGGACCTCGCCTTCATCGCCCACTGGGTGAAGCCCGGCGCCCATGTGCTGGATGTGGGCTGCGGCGACGGCGTGATGATGGAATACCTGCAGAGCGACAAGCGCTGCAGCGGCTATGGCCTCGAACTGGCGGACGACAAGGTGCTGGAGAGCACGCGCCGCGGCGTGCGTGTGATCCAGCAGGACATGGAGAAGGGCCTCGACATCTTCGGGGACGATTCCTTCGACACGGTGCTCTGCCTTTCCTCGCTGCAGATGATGAAGCACGTGGAAGACCTGCTGCGCGACATCGTGCGCGTGGGCCGCGAGGCCATTGTGTCCTTCCCCAACTTCGCCTACTGGCCGCACCGTGTGGCCCTGCTCAAGGGGCGCATGCCGGTGTCGGAGTCCCTGCCTTACGAGTGGTACGACACGCCGAACGTGCGCTGCGCCACCATCGAGGATTTCCGCGACCTGGCCGAAGAGGTGGGGCTGGAGGTGCTGGAATGCGTGGCCCTGCAGGAAGGCCGCATCGTGAGCTTCCTGCCCAACCTGCGCGGCGACCTGGCCGTGTTCCGGCTGCGAAAGAAGGGCGGGCGCTAAGCTGTGCTATCGTGTGACGCGCCACGGCATTCTTTGTCAGAATGTCATGGCCGTCCCCGGAACATGGTAATGAAGACCCTGAAACACACTGCCGCTTTACTGACTCTTGCTTTCTGCATGCAGGCCGCGCCGGCGCAGCAGCCGCTGCCCCGCCAGCCCACGGACGGCATTCCGGTCACCAAACTGTCCCCGCTGCGCCTGGCCGCGAATGCGCAGGAGATCGAGCGCCAGGCGGGCATGCAGTACACGCAGATGATGCAGCAGGCCAGGCAGCAGGAAGCGCTGGCGCCGCCGGACCACCCGCAGGTGCAGCGGCTGCGCGCCATCGCCAGGCGCATCATTCCGCATGTGGCGCGCTGGAATCCGCAGGCGCTGGAATGGAACTGGCAGGTCAACCTGCTCGGCTCCGACCAGGTGAACGCCTTCTGCATGCCGGGCGGACGGATCGCCTTCTTCAGCGGCATTCTCACGAAACTCAACCTCACGGACGATGAAGTGGCCATGGTGATGGGCCACGAAATCGCCCATGCGCTGCGCGAGCATGCCAGCAAGCGTGCCGGCACGTCCCAGGTGGCGTCCATCGTGGGCCGCCTCGCCAGTCTTGGCCTGTCGGCCTATTTCGGCGTCGACCCCCGCATTACCGACGCCGGCACCGGCGCGGTAGCCCAGCTGGCGCTGCTGAAATTCTCGCGCGGCGAAGAGACCGAGGCCGACCTGGTCGGCATGGACCTGGCGGCGCGCGCCGGTTACGATCCGCGCGCGGGCATCGCCCTGTGGCAGAAGATGGGCGCCTCCAATGCGCGCCGCCCCATCGAATTCATTTCCACCCACCCGAGCGGCGAATCGCGCATCGCCGAAATGAACAAGAACATGCCGCTGGTGCTGCCCGTGTATGCGCGCTCGCGCGGCATCCCGGCAAACGCCCTGCCGCCGTACCGCACCACGCCGCTGCCGAAGTCCTGAATGTCCTCCACCGTCAAGTTCCACGGCAAGGCGCCGCTGCCCATGCGCGACGGCGTTACGCCCAGCTATCTCTGGCTTCCCGAAGGCGAGTGGCCGGACATGATCAGCTTCATGGCCGCGAACTACCCCGCCGTCACGGAGGCGCAGTGGCGCGAGCGCATGGCGCGCGGCGACGTGGTGGACGCCAAAGGGGCGCCGCTGCGGCCCGACAGCCCCTACAAGCGCGGCCTGCGCATCTTCTACTACCGCGAGCTGGAACAGGAAACGCCCATTCCCTTCGCGGAGGAAGTGCTGTATCAGGACGAGCACCTCGTGGTGGCGGACAAGCCGCACTTCCTGCCCACCATTCCGACCGGCCGCTTCCTCAAGGAGACGCTGCTGGTGCGCCTGCGCGCGAAACTGGGCATCGAAGACCTGGTGCCCATCCACCGCCTGGACCGCGAAACGGCGGGCGTGGTGGTGTTCTCGTCGAATGTCGACAGCCGGGGCGCCTACCAGTCCCTGTTCCAGAAACGCCTGGTGCAGAAGGAGTACGAGGCGTTGGCGGGGCCGCTGCCGGGGCGCGAATTCCCCTTCAGCTATGCCAGCCGCATGGTCCAGGGGGACAAGTTCTTCACGATGAAGGAGGAAGAGGGCGAGCCCAATTCCGAAACCATGATCGACATGGTGGAAGAGCGCGGCGGGCATGTGCTCTACCGCCTGTGGCCGCACACGGGACGCCAGCACCAGCTGCGCGTGCATCTCGCGGCGCTGGGCATCCCCATCGTGAATGACGCTTTCTATCCCGTGGCGCTGCCCTGCAAGCAGGACGACGTGTCGTCACCCCTCAAGCTGCTGGCGCGCGCCATCGGCTTCCCCGATCCGCTGACCGGGGAGTGGCGCTACTTCGAGAGCCGCCGCAGCCTGTAGGCCTCAGGAGGTTGTTCCGGCGACGCCGACGATGTTGATCGTGGTGGCCACCATGAGCGTGACGCCGCTGGCGGAATAGGTGTGGTAGCCGCCGTTGTCGAGGCCAAGCGTCCATGCGCTTGCACCGCCGATATCGAGGGAACCGCTCGCACCTTCGATGTACAGGGTGCTCATGCCGAAGGTCTGGACCGCGGCCACATTGGAAACGTCGAACACATTGCCCGCGCCGCCGGAAAGCTGGATCTTCTCGACGTTGACCATCTTGTTTGCCAGGTTGGCCGCAACCACCGTAACGCCAGCGGTCAGGTTCAGCGTGTCGATGCCGCTGCCGCCGTCCAGGTAGGTGAAACCTGCTGTCGTCGCGCTGATGACGTCGTCGCCGGCACGCGTGAACAGCGCGGCATAGCTGTCTACAGAAATGATTTCATTCCAGTCGGACGCAATATGGATCATCGCATCCGGCTCCGCACTCATGGATGGAATTCCGCCGCCAACGTTGCCCGCCAGGTCCACGACGCGCATCGTCAGCACGCTCATGGCGCCGCCCGTGTCATAGGTCCAGTTGGCACCGGAACCTGTGCCCTGGAACCAGCTGGCGCCCCCGTTCTGGGAGAACTCCACATGGGTATCCGCCGTGTCGCCGGTAAGGTTGATGGACGCGATATGCGTGCTCGAATTGAAAGCGAAGGAAGCGGTATCCAGGTAGGCGCTGGGTGGGGTGGTATCGACGATCACAGTGAGCTGGGCGCCCGCAGTGCTGACGTTGCCCGCGACATCGCGCACGCGCACGGCAAGCTGCTCGTAGGCGCCCAGCAACACGGAAAAGTCCTGGTCCGCCACGATGCCGGCCGTGAAATCGCCCGCAACCACGGTATGCGATGCGATTGCCGCGCCGTTGCCGTTGACCAGTTCAATCACGTCGCCGACCCGGAAGCCAGTGACGGTGCCCAGGCTGGCGCGCACGGTGACGGTGTTGTCGTTGGTAACGCCGTCGCTGTCGCTGATGCCGCTGTCGTCCTCTGCAAGCAGGGCGGGTGCGGCGCCTACTACGGGCGCGGAGGTATCGATCGTCACCGACAGGGTGCCGCTGGAGGCGCCAACGTTGCCCGCGCCGTCCACAATACGCGTGTGCAGGCTGTGCGTGCCGTCGGCCAGCGTGGAGAGCACGATCTCCGGATTGCCGCTCAGCGCGCCGTAATCGAAATCGCCGCTGTCGAAGATGTGATAGCCCAGCACGTGATCGCTGGCGTCCAGCACCTCCACGCGGCTGCCTTCTTCCACGCCGCTCATGCCATCCACTTTCGCAACGATGGTCGGCGCGGGCAGATTGGTGATGCCGTCGGCCGTTCCGCTGTCGCTGCTGGAAGCCAGTTCCGGCACGCCGGGCGCCGCAGGCGCCGTCGTGTCGAGCACCAGATAGGCCTCGGTCGCGTAATTGGCGCTTTCGCCATTGCTGACGCGTACCTGCGCGTAGTGCTCGCCCGTCAGGGTGACGTTCAGGCTCCAGGTACTGCCGCTGACGGTGGCATGGGTCCAGGTTTCGCCGCCGTCGAGCGACACCTCGACGAACTCGCCCGTGTTCAATGCGCCCTCGATGTCGCCATGCAGGGTCTGGTTCGCTACGCTGGTGCGGCCGTCCGGAATGCCGGTATCGGTGCCCAGCTGGAGGTTGTAGGCCGAAGCCGTAATCGGCAGGAAGGCATGGAAGTCGATGTGGTCCAGGGCGGTGAAGTTGCCAGCATAGTCGTAGACGATGCCGCTCTCGTTCACCAGGCGGTATGCGGCACCCGCCGTCATGGCCGAGGGAAGCGTCACCACCAGCACATGCGCTTCCGTGTCCATGAAATAGTCGGCCGGCGTCAGCGTGATGTAGCTGTTGTCGCTGAGCTTCACCAGTCGGAAATTGCCGGGATCCACGTTTTCGCTGAACTGGAGATGCAGCTGGGTCAGATCGGGGCTGAGCGACATGGAGTTGTAGCGGGCCTGCGTCACGTCGAAGTTCAGTTCAAGCGTCTGGTTGCTGTGCCAGCCTTCTTCCTGCCGGTTGCCTGCGACGTCGCTCACCATCACCTTCAGCTTGATGCTGAAATCGCCCTCCGGCGGTTCCGAGTATTCCGGGAACTGGACCTGGAGCGTGCCTGCCGCAATATCGGCGGCGGTAAGGCGGTGCGACACCACCGGATAGTTGGCATTGATGAACTCGCCTTCGAAGTCCCACACCTCGGCGAGGCTGATAACGTCGCCGACTTTGAGCCCGGTGGTCGTTCCGAGGTTGATCTCGATATAGGGCCGCAGCTGCTGGGTTGTGCTGTCACCCTCCTTGCCCGTGTCGCTGCCGATAGCCAGGGCCAGCGTGGCGTCCACCGCGGAGTAGCTCGGCGCTTCCGTGTCGATGACGTAGCTGCGCTCGGTGGAGGCACGTTCGTTGCCGTACTGGTCCAGGAGGCGGGCCTTGATGGCGCCCGTGCCGCTCAGCTCGATTTCCGAAAGCCGGAAGCCGTTGAAGCCTTCCTCTTCCACCCAGTTCATCGTGTGCCAGCTGCCGTTCACCCACAGCTGCATCTGGTCGTCTTCGTTCACGCTCATGTGAGGCTCGACCAGGATGTTGTGAACCGTTTCACCAGTGATCAGATCGTCGCTGTCGATGCCGGTATCGCCGCCCCAGTCCAGCGTGATATGCAGATCGGTTGTGGCGCCGAACTTGATGGTTTCCGCGATCTTGCTGCTGTTGCCGAGCGCATCCAGCACGGAGTCCTTCTGGAAGACGATGCTGCCCGCCAAGCTCTCGGTATAGGTAGTGTTGAGGGTGGCTGTCCAGGTGTGACCGTCGGCGCTCTGTACGAGGTTGCTGAGCGTGCCGCCCGCCACGGTGAAGTCCGTCAGGCTCAGGCCGTTGACGGCTTCGTCGAAGATCAGGGTCAGCGTCGGCTTCACGCTGGCGCCGCTCTCGATCAGGGGCTTGTCCAGGCTCATGGACACGACCTGGGGACCGCCCACGTCGGCCGCGGTAAACGGCGTGGTGAAGCTCGTGCCGGCCGTGGTGCGCAGCCCGGCGAAAACGTTTCCGGCCATGTCCGTAATGGCCGCGCCTTCCATGTAGAGGTGGTAGGTGGCGCCCAGGTCCAGGTTGCTGGCCGGGTTGATGACGAGCTTGGTATTCCCCTCCTTGAAGAACAGCTCGGAAGCGTCCAGCTCGCGTGTATCGGTTGCGCCGACAATGCGCGTGGCGTAGCTGCCGTCGCGCGCCCGGTAGGTCTGGCTCACGCCGTCCGTGATGAAGATCTTGCCTCCGCCGAGGCGGACCGCTTCATTGAACAACAGCTCGATATTGCCGTTGGCTGCCATGGTGATGGCAACAGGCAGGCTGGTGCTCAGGATAGGAGGCGAAGAATCGGCCATGATGATGACTCCGGGAAGGATTTATTGCGAGCCATCATGATATCAAAAAATGCAGAGCTATTTTCTTTTTGGAAAGGACAATTTACCCAATTGTTGCTTCGGGCGGACGGCCAAACCCAGGCCAGGAGCGGGTTTCAGGCCAGTCCTCCCAGATAGGTGCCAATCAGGGCGACCGTCGCGTCGATGTGCAGGGTGGCGCCGCCCGCCTGCAGCGTCAGGTAGCCCGGGTGCAGCAGGTCGACGGTGAAATTCCAGTACCCTGTGCCCAGGTCGAGGTGATCGGTCAGGCCGCCGTCGATGTAGAGCTCGGCGCCGCCCCCGGTGATCGCCAGCACGCTGGCGGCATTCTGGATTTTCAGCGTGTTGCCGTTGTTGCCGAGGTTGATTCGTTCAAAATTGACAAGTTCGCCCATCCAGTCTGCGGCGTCCAGGGTGGCAAGGCCGCTGCCGGTAATGCGCAAGGTATCGTCGCCGCTGCCGCCGTTCAGGTAGAGGAACTGGCCGGTGGCGCTGGACACGATGTCGCCGCCGTCGTTGCCAAACAGGACCGTGTTGCTGTCGCTGACGAAGGTGGCTCCGCCTGCGCTGTCGCCGACGTAGACGGTGTGGGCCCCGGAAACGCCCGTCACGCCCGTGCTGGCGGCTACGTTGCCCGCCGTATCGGCAACGCGCAGGCCGACATAGCCGCCCGCGCTGAGGGTGGCGTTGAAGCTCCAGGTGTCGTGGCCGGCATTCGGGGTGGCCGTGGCCCAGGTGGCGCCTTCGTCCAGGGTGTACTGAACGTCCGCGCCCGTCACAGTGCCGGTCAGCAGGATATCCGTGATGGCCACCGGCGTGCCGGTGCCGAGGAAGCTGGCAATACCCGCGTAATCGATAACGGCGCTGGGCGCCGAGGTGTCGACCGTGATGGCCTGGGTGTTGCTGATGATGGCGCTGTACTGGTTGGCCGCCGTCACCTGCTGGACCTGGATCTTGCCCACGGCATAGGTACCGTCCGCCAGGTCCAGGGTGGTGCTCCCGTCCAGCACCCAGGTCCAGTTGCTGCCGCCATCCACGGAATAGCGCCATGCGGCGCCGCCGGGCAGGCCGATGCTGAACAGGTGGTCGTGGGTGATGCCGTCGCTGGCCGAAATGCCGGTGTCGGTGAAGCTCATGGTCGGGTCGCTCACGATGGCGCCGCCGCCGGTGGTGCTGAAGCCGAGCACGGCGTCGCCGCTGTTCCACAGCACGTTGCCTGCCGCGTCCGTGAGGGGAGCGGCCGCCTTCAGGGTGTAGTGGGTGGAGGCGAGCAGGGCGCTGGAGACGAAGATGTCCAGCTTGTGCGTGGTGCTGTTGTAATGGAACTCGGCGGGCAGGGACTCGCCGTCGAAGTCGCGCAGGTCGGTAAGGCCGTCGTCCACCAGGGTGAAGGCAGTGGTGGTGTCGATGTCCATGTCCTCGCCGAATTGCAGCGTGATCTTGGCCAGGTTGGTGCCCACGGTGGTGGCCCCGCTGGCAGGCGTTGCCGAGCTCAGCGCCGCGGCGCTGGTATCGATCGTCACGTTCAGCGCCGGGCCGGCCGCCGTGGCCGTGTGGCCTGCCAGATCGCCCACGCGCGCCTTGAGGGCATGCATGCCGTCGGCCAGGCTGCTGTCGTCGAGCGCGACATCGCGGTAGCCGCCGAGCAGGTGGCCGTAGGAGTCGATGTCCGCGTTCTCGATGGTGTAATAGCCCAGTACGGCATTGCCGTGGTTGCTGTCGATGATCTCGATGGTGTCGCCGCGCTTCAGCCCTTGCACACCACCGCTGACGTTAATGCGCACGGTTGGCGTTACGTCGTTGGTGAGGTTGTCGCTGCTGCTGGCGCCCAGGTCGCACTCGGCTTTCAGATCCAGCGTGATGCCGCTGACGCTGCTGACGGAAGGCGCCTGCAGGTCCAGGGTGTACAGCTGGCTGCGTTCCGTGCTGTGCGCCGTGCCGTCGGTGACGCGGGCGATCACATGCCAGTCGCCTTCTTCCAGCGTGGCGTTGTAGCTCCAGCTGCTGCCGCTGACGGTGGCCGTGTGCCAGCTGTTGCCATCGTCCACGCTCACTTCGATGGTGTTGCTGCCCAGCGTGCCGCTGAAGGTGCCGCTGACGATCTGGGTGGCATCGCTTACGTAGCCGTCGGTGCTGCTTTTGCCGTCGTCGTTGTCGAAGCTGATGCCCGCGTTCACGGTGGCCGTGGGACCGGCCGGCGGCGTGCTGCTGGTGGTGAAGGCGCGGTAGCCGGTGTTG
This sequence comes from Massilia endophytica, assembly GCF_021165955.1. Taxonomy (NCBI): domain Bacteria; kingdom Pseudomonadati; phylum Pseudomonadota; class Betaproteobacteria; order Burkholderiales; family Oxalobacteraceae; genus Massilia; species Massilia endophytica. Next base: position 119,782 of record NZ_CP088952.1, read on the forward strand.
CCGATGCCCGCGAAGATGTTTCCTGCCGGGTCGCGCACCACGCCCTGGTCCATCATGACGTGGTAGCTGGTGCTGACCGCCAGGGGCGTGCTGAGGGTGACCACGATCTTGTCGCCCGAGATGCTGACCTGCGGGTCGCTGATGCTGAGGATGCGCGTGTCGCTGTCGCCCACGATGCGCGTGTGCATGAGGCCGTCGCGTCCCCGGTAGACCTGGGAGTAGCCGTCGGTGATGGTGATATAGCCCGTGCCCGCAACGACCGCTTCGCTGAAGGTGAATTCGATCGGCGCCGATACCGAAACGCCAGTGGCATTGTTGCCCGCCGCGCTGAGCGTGGGGCGAGTCGTATCGAGGGACATGGGGAGGCTCCGGAGAATAGCAGGACGATAGTCCCATCATAGCGAGGGACCATCGGGTTTGCCTACGAGAAATGTCAGGAAACTGTCGCGATTATGTAATCGCGATAAGCAACGTTGGCTGAAGATTAACGAAGATACTCGATGATGAGGGGAGCATGGTCGCTGAAGCGCTCTTCCTTGTAGACCGAAACCGTCTTCGCGAAGCTCGCCACGCCCGGCGTGGCCACGTGGTAGTCGATGCGCCAGCCCACGTCCTTCGCATAGGCCTGGCCGCGGTTGCTCCACCAGGTGTATTGGGCCTCGTTCGGCACCAGGCCGCGGTGCACGTCCACGAAGCCGACTTCGTCGAAGATCTTCGTCATCCAGGCGCGTTCCTCCGGCAGGAAGCCGGAATTCTTCATATTGCCCTTCCAGTTCTTCAGGTCGATCTCCTTGTGGGCGATATTCCAGTCGCCGCAGATCACCAGCTCGCGGCCCTCGGCGCGCAGCTCCATGAGGTGGGGCAGGAAGAGGGCCATGAAACGGAATTTGGCTTCCTGGCGCTCCGGCGAGGAGGAGCCGGAAGGGCAGTAGACGGAGATCACCGTCAGGTCGCCGTAGTCGGCGCGCACGTAGCGGCCTTCGGCATCGAATTCGGGGCTGCCGAAACCGATCTTCACGGTGTCCGGCGCATGCTTGCTATAAATGCCAGTACCCGAGTAGCCCTTCTTCTCGGCGTAGTGGAAGTGGCCGTGGTAGCCGTGGGGATTCAGGAACTCCTCGGTCATGTCGCCCGCCTGGGCCTTCAGCTCCTGGACGCAGATAAAGTCGGCGTCCTGCTTGCCCATCCAGTTGAAAAAGCCCTTTTTGGCGGCGGAGCGGATGCCATTCAGGTTGGCGGAGATGATCTTTGGCATAGGGAAGGCTTAAAATAGAGGGAATTCGAACTTTGGACGGGGCAATATGAGCAATTTGCGGCAAGAGTTTATCGCGTTTTCCGTTTCCGCGGGAGTGTTGAAATTTGGCGAGTTTACGACCAAAGCAGGACGGCAATCGCCCTATTTCTTCAATGCGGGGCTGTTCCACGACGGCGCTACCCTGGCGCAGCTGTCGCAGTTCTATGCGCAAACCCTGCTCGACTCAGGCGTGCAGTTCGACATGCTGTTCGGTCCGGCCTACAAGGGCATCACCCTGGCCTCCGCCACGGCGATGGCGCTGGCGGGCAAGGGCCGCAACACTTCCTTCGCCTACAACCGCAAGGAAGCCAAGGATCACGGCGAGGGCGGCACCCTGGTGGGCGCCAGGCTGCAGGGCAAGGTCGTCATCATCGACGACGTGATCTCGGCGGGCACCTCGGTGCGCGAATCGGTCGAGATGATCCGCTCCGCCGGCGCCGAACCCTGCGCCGTGCTGATCGCGCTGGACCGCATGGAGCGGGGCGGCAAGGACAGCCAGCTCTCGCCGCTGTCCGCCGTGCAGGAAGTGAGCCGGAACTACGGCATCCCCGTCATTTCCATCGGCAACTTGGACGATCTGTTCACTTATCTGTCGGCCGACCCGCGCCTGGCGCAGTACAAGGAGGCCGTGGCCGCCTACCGCCAGCAGTATGGGGTTGCCTGACAGTTAGTCTGTGCTAGACTGGCATTGCTTTGCTACAACATTCTCAGAAATGGGGCAACAATGAATATCGCATCCTTGAAGGTGTACGGAGACGAAGCGGCGCTGGCGGACGTGAAGGACGGCCTGCCCAGCGAGCCGGAGCATATTTGGCAGAAGGGCGATGTGCGGCCGGACGGCCGCGTGCGCATCGACTCGGGCTTCTACGTCAGCCTGGCGACGGAGCAGGACACCACGGAGCTGCTGAAGCAGATCCGCGCCTGGTTGCACGAATGCGAGGCGCGCGGTGTGACCTTCGACGTGCCGCGCCTGGCCGCCGAACTGCGCGTGGCCTTTACCAACGATAATGAGGAAACGGGCTCCGTCAGCCTGGACTTCACCATTGCCGATCTGACCTTGCTGGTCAATATGGGCATTTCGCTCAGCATCACTAACTGATCAGCGCGCGCCGCGCCGCACCTCGGCGGTAAGGGTGGGCAGCTCCCACGCGCCGCCCAGCGCGACCATGCGGCACATGCCGGTGGTGGCCTGCAGGGTATGGACGAAACGCATGCCGTCCCAGGTCCAGTCGTCCATCGAGCGGCAGTCGCCCAGGCCGCGGCCGCGGTGCGAGGCCGAAATAACCCCATCGGCGTAGCCCGTGCCGAGATCCGTGACCAGGACCGGCGCATAGGGCGCCTTGCTGTTGATGACCCAGTAGCCGCTGCCTTCGTTATACGCGCCGCGCCAGCAGACGGCGGATACCAGCAGCCTGTCCGCACCGAGCCGCCATGCTTCGATATCGCTTTCGCCCAGCAGCTCGCATTCTCCCTCTTTCACTGTCCTGCGCAGCAGTTTGCGCAGTGTGTCTTGCTGCGCGGGCGGGAACTTCACACCGGCCGTGGCGACGGGCGCCGCCTCCACCACTGGCGCGGGCAACGCGGACAGCACCCCGGTTTCGGGCTTGCCGCCTTTTCGCACCAGCGCGCCCGGCGTGCCAAGACGGCCTTGCAGGTCGTCCATCTTCAGTAGCATCGCAGTGGCTCCCTTGCCGGACAGGGACCAGGTGCTGCCACTGCCGCGCCATTCCAGTTTGCTGTCCTTGCGCAGGGCCGCGATCAGCGCTTCCGTCTGGCCCGGCGACAGGCTGCCCGTGGCGCTTTCGGCGCTGAGCTGCACCGTGCCGAGCGCGTGACCATTGATGTACATCGCGATGCTGGCGGGCTGCGCGAAGGTTTCGTCGGTAGTGCTGAGTTGGACGGTGGCGCGCACCGGCTGCGCCGCGCCGGCGTTCCGCTCCAGGAGCACGGACATGCCCGCACCGTCCGTGCCTTCCGGGCTGTAGCCTGCCGCGCGGCAGGAGCGCGTGTTGTCGCACGCCAGTTCCCAATCGTGGTGGGAGAAGTATTTTTCCTTCGGCCCCGCGCCGGATGCGGGCAGCGCCAGGGCGGCGATGACGCCCGCCGTCAGCAAACGCAGTGGTTTCATCCGTTCTCCGCGAAAAAAAAGGACGCCGAAGCGTCCTTCATCATCAAGCCGCCAGTTTCTTCTTCAGCAGCTCGGTCAGCTGGGCCGGGTTGGCCTTGCCCTTCGAAGCCTTCATTGCCTGGCCGATCAGCGCGTTGATCGCCGCTTCCTTGCCCGCGCGGTACTGCTCCACAGACTTCTCGTTGGCCGCGATCACTTCGTTGACGATGGCTTCCAGCGCGCCGGTATCGGAAATCTGCTTCAGGCCCTTCTGCTCGATGATGGCATCGACCAGGTTCTCGTCGTCCGCATTCGCTTCCCACATGGCGCCGAAGACTTCCTTGGCGATCTTGTTGGAGATGGTGCCGTCGGCGATGCGCTTCAGCATGCCCGCCAGCTGCGCAGGCTTCACCGGCGCGTCGGCGATGTCCACGTCGTTGCGGTTCAGGGTGGAGGACACGTCGCCCATCAGCCAGTTGGCGGCGGCCTTCGCGTTCTCCTGGCCCGCCTTGGCCACCACGGCTTCGAAGTACTGGGCCATGGCCTTGGAGGAGGTGAGAACCAGCGCGTCGTACTCGGGCAGCTTGTACTGCTCGATGAAGCGGGCGCGCATCACGGCGGGCAGCTCGGGCATGTCGGCCTTCACGCGCTCGATCCACTCCTGCGAAATGGCCAGCGGCGGCAGGTCGGGGTCGGGGAAGTAGCGGTAATCCTGCGCGTCTTCCTTGCTGCGCATGGAGCGGGTTTCCTTCTTGTCCGGATCGTAGAGGCGGGTGGCCTGCACCACCTTGCCGCCGTCTTCGATCAGTTCGATCTGGCGGCGCACTTCGATGTTCACGGCTTCCTCGATGAAGCGGAAGGAGTTCAGGTTCTTGATCTCGCAGCGGGTGCCGAACTCCGCCTGGCCCTTCGGGCGCACGGACACGTTCACGTCGCAGCGGAAGGAGCCTTCCTGCATATTGCCGTCGCAGATGCCAAGCCATACCACCAGGCCGTGCAGGGCCTTGGCGTAGGCCACGGCTTCCTGCGCGCTGCGGATCTCCGGCTCGGACACGATCTCCAGCAGCGGCGTGCCCGCGCGGTTCAGGTCGATGCCGGACATGCCGTGGTAGTCCTCGTGCAGCGACTTGCCCGCATCCTCTTCCAGGTGGGCGCGGGTCAGGTTCACGGTCTTGGTGACGAACTTGCCGTCCTTCTCGTAGCCGAAGGTGAGCGAGCCGCCCTGCACGACCGGGTCCTCGAACTGGCTGATCTGGTAGCCCTTCGGCAGGTCGGGGTAGAAGTAGTTCTTGCGCGCGAACACCGACTGCGGCGCGATCTTCGCGCCCACGGCCAGGCCGAAGCGGATGGCGCGGTCGACGGCCTGCTTGTTCATCACCGGCAGCACGCCGGGCAGGGCCAGGTCCACCGGGCTGGCCTGGGTGTTCGGCTCGGCGCCGAATTTGGTCGGCGAACCGCTGAAGATTTTGGAGTCGGTCGTGAGCTGAACGTGGTTCTCAAGACCGATAACGACTTCCCATTCCATAGTTTTTCCTTTGTTCTTCTCAGATGCCCTGCGGCGCGCGCTGGTGCCAGTCGGTGGCTTGCTGGTACTGGTGGGCGATGTTCAGCAGCTTCGCTTCGTTGAAGTAGTTGCCGATGATCTGCAGGCCCACGGGGCGCTTGCCGTTCTTCTCGCCTTCGCCGAAGCCGACGGGAATCGACATGCCCGGCAGGCCCGCCAGGCTGGTGGAGAGGGTGAAGATGTCGGCCAGGTAGTTCGCCACCGGGTCGTCCGCCTTCGAGCCCAGGTCCCAGGCCACGGTGGGGGCCACGGGGCCCATGATCACGTCGCACACGGCATTCGGGCCGCTCAGCACGGCCGCGAAATCGTCGGCGATCTTGCGGCGGATGCGCTGGGCCTTCAGGTAGTAGGCGTCGTAGTAGCCGTGGCACAGCACATAGGTGCCCACCATGATGCGGCGCTGCACTTCGGGACCGAAGCCTTCGGCGCGGGTCTTGCGGTACATGTCGCCCAGGTCCTTGTACTCGCTGGCGCGGTGGCCGAAGCGCACGCCGTCGAAGCGGGACAGGTTGGACGAGGCTTCCGCCGGCGCGATCATGTAGTAGGCCGGAATCGAGAGCGCGGTGTTGGGCAGGGAGATGTCCACCAGCGTGGCGCCCAGCTTCACGAACTGCTCCAGCGCGGCGCGCACGGCCTTCTCCACGTCCGCCGCCAGGCCTTCGCCGAAGTATTCCTTCGGCACTCCGATGCGCAGGCCGGTGAGCGGCTTGTTCAGGTCGCGCGTGAAGTCCTCCGCCACATTGCCCTGTTCGGGCGTGAGGCTGGTGGCATCGCGCTCGTCGAAGCCGGTCATGGCATTCAGCAGCATGGCGCAGTCTTCGGCCGTCTGGGCCATGGGGCCTGCCTGGTCCAGGGAGGAGGCGAAGGCGATCATGCCGAAGCGCGAGGCGCGGCCGTAAGTGGGCTTGATGCCGGTGATGCCGCAGAAGGAGGCCGGCTGGCGGATGGAGCCGCCCGTGTCGGTGCCGGTGACGCCGGGCGCCAGGCGCGCGGCCACGGCCGCGGCCGAGCCGCCTGAGGAGCCGCCGGGAATCGCCGCCTTGTCCCAGGGGTTCTTCACGGGGCCGAAGGCCGAGTTCTCGTTGGAAGAGCCCATGGCGAATTCGTCGCAATTGAGCTTGCCCAGCGTGACCATGCCCGCGTCCTGCATCCTGCTCACGACGGTGGCGTCGAAGGGGCTCACGTAATTGGCCAGCATTTTGGAACCGGCGGTCGAACGCCAGCCCCTGGTGACGAAGATATCCTTGTGCGCGATGGGCACGCCGGTCAGCGGCGTGGCGCTGCCGTTGGCGAGGCGCTGGTCCGCTTCGGCGGCCTGCGCCAGCGTGAGGGCGCGGTCCACGTGCAGGAAGGCGTTCAGGTCGCTCTTCTCGATGCGGTCGAGGAAGAGGGTGGCCAGCTCGGTGGCGCTGACCTGCTTCGATTGCAGCAGCGCGGACAGCTCTTTGATGGTCTTGGTGTGCATAAGCTTCAGATTCGGTTCGGTTGGCGAAAGATCAAGGGGAGGCGGGCGCTCACTCGATCACTTTCGGCACCAGGTACAGGCCGTCCTCGGTTTTCGGCGCCACCTTCTGGTAGTCCTCGCGGCGGTTCGGTTCCGTCGGCAGGTCTTCGCGCAGGCGCAGGGCAACCTGCATGTGGGCGGCCAGGGGATGGCTCAGCGGCGCGACGCCTTCGGTATCGACGGCCTGCATCTGCTCGGCCAGGGCGAAGATGCCGTTCAGCTTCTCCAGCATGGCGGCGGAATGGGCCTCGTCCATCTCCAGCTGGGCCAGTTGGGCGATGCGTTTTACGTCGGATAAGGTAAGGGACATGGCTTGGGGGCGCGGGCTGGCCGCGCGCTATGGTTATTGTAATGACAAATGATTTGCAAATTCGGCTATCTGGCGCTTAAAAACCTGCCAATGCCCCGCAAAATAGTGGTTGCGCGCTTGCACATTTGGGGTGATATTCGGCAAATAGCCCGCAAATTATAAGGTAGAATGGCGGGTTGATGCGTTGCTGGCGCCGAAGGCCCGCGCCACCGCTTCTGTACAGGATACTTTAACCACGCGCCCGTGCGCGGGCATAGCGCTACAGGATACTCATGTTCGGTTTTCTACGCAGGTACATCTCGTCCGATCTCGCCATCGACCTTGGCACGGCAAACACCCTCATTTACGTTCGCGGCTCCGGCATCGTCCTCGATGAACCCTCGGTCGTGGCGATCCGCCAGGAAGGCGGCCCGAATGGCAAGAAAACCATCCAGGCCGTCGGCAAGGAAGCCAAGCAGATGCTGGGCAAGGTGCCAGGCAATATCGAAGCCATCCGCCCCATGAAGGATGGCGTGATCGCCGACTTCACGGTCACCGAGCAGATGCTCAAGCAGTTCATCCGCATGGTGCACGACTCCAAGTTCTTCCGTCCTTCCCCGCGCATCATCATCTGCGTGCCCTGCGGCTCGACCCAGGTGGAACGCCGCGCGATCCGCGAATCCGCGCTGGGCGCGGGCGCTTCCCAGGTCTACCTGATCGAAGAGCCGATGGCGGCGGCCATCGGCGCCGGCCTGCCGGTATCGGACGCCACCGGCTCCATGGTGGTGGACATCGGCGGCGGCACCACGGAGGTGGGCATCATCTCCCTGGGCGGCATGGTGTACAAGGGCTCCGTGCGCGTGGGCGGCGACAAGTTCGATGAAGCCATCGTCAACTACATCCGCCGCAACTACGGCATGCTGATCGGCGAGCAGACCGCCGAGGCGATCAAGAAGGCCATCGGCTCCGCCTTCCCCGGCTCCGAAGTCAAGGAAATGGAAGTGAAGGGCCGCAACCTGTCCGAGGGCATTCCGCGCTCCTTCACCATCTCGTCCAACGAGATCCTCGAAGCGCTGACCGACCCGCTGAACAACATCGTTTCCGCCGTCAAGAACGCGCTGGAACAGACCCCGCCGGAACTGGGCGCGGACATCGCCGAAAAAGGCATGATGCTGACGGGCGGCGGCGCGCTGCTGCGCGACCTGGACCGCCTGCTGATGGAGGAGACCGGCCTGCCGGTGCTGGTGGCGGAAGATCCGCTCACCTGCGTGGTGCGCGGCTCCGGGATGGCGCTGGAGCGCATGGATCAACTGGGGTCCATCTTCTCCTACGAATAAGCAGCTAGAAAGGGCGGCGCGGGCCGCCCTTCTTCATTGGGTTTATGGAATACAGTCCTCCGCCACTCTTCAAGCAAGGCGCGTCCGCCCGCGCCAAGATGATCGTCTTTGCACTGATCTCGGTGGCACTGCTGCTGCTGGACTCGCGCGTGGGCGCGCTTGCCGTGGCGCGCCAGGTGGTGGGCACGGTGCTCTATCCGGTGCAGATGGTGGCCCTGCTGCCGCGCGATGCGCTGGTGGGCATGAGCGAGTACTTTTCCTCGCTCTCCTCGCTGGAGAAGCAGGTGCAGGAACTCAAACGCCAGCAGATTGCCGTGGCGCAGACCGTGCAGCAGGCGGCCCAGCACCAGGCCGAGAACAACCAGCTGCGCAAGCTGCTCGATGCGCGCGAGCGCGTGCCGGGCAAGACCATGCTGGCCGAAATCCTCTACGACGCGCGTGACGTCTTCACCCGCAAGATCATTCTCGACCGGGGCACCCAGCAGGGCGTGACGCTCGGCCTGCCCGTGATCGACAACCAGGGCGTGGTGGGGCAGGTGACCCGCGTCTTCCCCTTCACTTCCGAAGTGACCCTGCTGACCGACAAGGAGCAGGCCATTCCCGTGCAGGTGCTGCGCAACGGCCTGCGCAGCATTGCCTACGGCCGCGGCCAGGCGGGCACGCTGGACCTGCGCTTCATGGCGCCGAATGCGGATGTGCAGGTGGGCGACATCCTCATCACCTCCGGCATCGACGGCGTCTACCCGGCCGGGCTGGCGGTGGCGCGCGTGATCCAGGTGGAGAGCAACGCCAACGGCGCCTTCGGCCGGGTTGTCTGCCAGCCGCTGGCGGGCATCGAGCGCAATACCCAGCTGCTGATCCTCATGTCCCTGCCGGAGATGCCGCCACGGCCGCCGGAAGAGGAGGCCGTGAAGCCGGTGAAGAAGAAAAAGGATGCGGCGGCCACGGGCGCCACGCCGGCCGGCCAAGGCGCCGCCACCCCGGCCGCAACGCCTGCTGGCGCGGCCACCGCGCAGCCGCCGGCCAACACGACGCCCGGCCTGCGTCCGGCACAGCAGCCGCAGGCTGCCGCTCCCGCCGCAGCGGGCCCGGGCCTGCGCCCGGCCGCCCCGGCTACCACTCCTGCGACACCGGCGCGCTAAAGGACATCTCCATGAACCGTCCACAATACATCCTGCTCCCTGTCAGCCCGCTGTTCATCGCCTGCAGCCTGGCGGGGGCATTCCTGCTGAATCTCCTGCCCTGGGGACGCTTCATCGGCGCGCCGGACTTCGTGGCGCTGGTGCTGGTGTTCTGGGGCGTGCACCAGCCGCGCAAGGTGGGCATCGGCACCGCCTTCTTCCTCGGCCTGCTGATGGACGTGCACGACGCCACGCTGTTCGGCGAGAACGCGCTGGCCTACACGCTGCTGTCCTACTTTGCCATCATGCTGCACCGGCGCGTGAAGTGGTTCCCCATCATGACCCAGGCCCTGCACGTGCTGCCCCTGCTGCTCCTGGCGCAGGCCGTGCAGCTGACCGTGCGCTTCATCGTGTCCGGCAAGTTCCCCGGCTGGTTCTACTTCATCGAAAGCGGCGTGGCGGCCCTGCTGTGGCCCGTGGTGACCCTGATCCTGCTGGCGCCGCAGCGCCGCGCCGTCGACAAAGACCACACGCGTCCGATCTGAGCGAAGCAAGGCAATGACTGAACTGAAGAACAACGAACGGGAACTGCATCTGTTCCGCCTGCGCCTGACCGTGCTCGGCGCGCTGGTGTTCATCTGCTTCGCCCTGCTGCTGGCGCGCTTTGTGTGGCTGCAGATCGTCAAGCACAGCGACTATGCCGCCCAGGCCGAGGACAACCGCATCGCCGTGGTGCCGGTGCAGCCCAACCGGGGCCTGATCCTGGACCGCAACGGCGTGGTCCTGGCCCGCAACTATTCCGCTTACACGCTGGAGATCACGCCGAGCAAGCTGCGCGTGCCGCTGGAGGAGGCCATCGACCAGTTGGCAACCCTGGTCGAAGTCACGCCCAAGGACCGCCGCCGTTTCAAGAAGCTGCTGGAAGAATCCAAGAACTTCGCCAGCGTTCCGCTGCGCACCCGCCTGAGCGACGAGGAAGTGGCGCGCTTCACGGCCAACCGCTTCCGCTTCCCCGGCGTGGAGGTGCAGGCGCGCCTGTTCCGCCAGTATCCGCTGGGCGAAACGGCCTCGCACGTGATCGGCTATATCGGCCGCATCAACCAGAGCGAAGCGAAGACCCTGGAAGCGAGCGAAGATGCAGCCAACTACAACGGCACCGACTACATCGGCAAGGAGGGCCTGGAGAAGAGCTACGAGCGCCAGCTGCACGGCATCACGGGCTACGAGGAGGTGGAAGTGTCGGCAGGCGGGCGCGCCATCCGCACCCTGTCGCGCACTCCCGCCACGCCGGGCAGCAACCTCATTCTCTCCATCGACATCGAGCTGCAGAAGATCGCCGAGGAAGCCTTCGGCGAATGGCGCGGCGCGCTGGTGGCCATCGAACCCGAGACCGGCGATGTGCTGGCCTACGTCTCCCGCCCCGGCTACGACCCCAACCTCTTTGTGGACGGCATCGACTCCCAGAGCTGGAACGAACTCAATACCTCGCTCGACAAGCCCATGGTGAACCGCCCGCTGTCCGGCACCTACGCACCGGGGTCCACCTTCAAGCCCTTCATGGCGCTGGCCGCGCTGGAACTGGGCAAGCGCACGCCGAGCCAGGCCATCGCCGATCCGGGCTATATGTACCTGGGCAGCCACAAGTTCCGCGACGACGTGGTGGGCGGCCACGGCATGGTGGACATGCGCAAATCCATCGTCGTGTCCTGCAATACCTACTACTACCAGCTGGGCCGCGACATGGGGATCGATTCGATCCACGACTTCATGAAGCCTTTCGGCTTCGGCCAGAAGACAGGCATCGACCTGGAAAACGAGAAGACCGGCGTGCTGCCTTCCCAGGAATGGAAGCGCAACCGCTACAAGAAGAATCCGCAGGCGGGCAAATGGGTGGGCGGCGACACCATCTCCGTCAGCAACGGCTCCGGCTACAACAGCTATACGCCCTTGCAGATTGCGCACGCCATGGCCAACCTGGCCAACAACGGCATTGTGATGAAGCCCCACCTGGTGAAGATCATCGAGGACGGCGGAACGCGCGCGCGCAAGCTCACGGTGCCGAAGGAGAGCTACCGCATCCCGCTGAAGCAGGAGAACATCGACTTCATCAAGAACGCCATGGTGGGCGTAACGAGCGAACCGGGAGGCACGGCCTTCCGCGCCTTCCAGAACACCGGCTACACCGTGGGCGGCAAGACGGGTACGGCGCAGGTGGTCGGCATCAAGGCCAACGAAAAATACAATGCCTCGACGCTGGCCGAACGCCTGCGCGACAATTCGCTGTTCTCGGCCTTCGCTCCAGCGGACAAGCCGCGCATCGTATTGGCGATGGTGGTGGAGAACGCCGGTTTCGGCGCCGCTGTGGCGGCCCCGATCGCCCGCAAGGTTCTCGACTACTGGATTCTCGGCAAACGCCCGACGGAAAAGGAAACCACCAAGGTGCCGAAGGAAGACGCGGACATGCTCGTGCCGCTCGAAGAGCTGAGCCCCGAAGACGTTGCCGCCGTGGAACGCGAGCGCGCCGCCGCCGAGCACGCGCAGGAGGACAGCCATGACGAATCCCCGGGCCTGATGCCTACGCTCCCGGCGCGGCAGAAGCCTGTCGCCAAGCCTGCGCCTGCGCCGCACCTGGCGCCGCCCTCCGCGCCGCCGCCGCCAACCAATGCCGTGCCGGCGGCAGCACAGAAGAGGTAGACGCCAATGCGTATCAATGAAAGGCGTTCCCTGTGGCGCCGCATGCGGCCCTACCTGACCGTGTTCGACGGCCCGCTGCTGACCATCCTCATCGTCCTGCTGAGCACCAGCCTGGTCACCCTGTACTCCGCCAGTATCGGCATTCCGGGCAAGATCGAAGACCAGCTGCGCAATATCTTCATGTGCTTCTTCGTGATGTGGCTGGTGGCCAATATCAAGCCGCAGAACATGATGCGCATTGCTGTTCCCGCCTATGTGATCACACTGGGCCTGCTGGTGGCGGTGGCGCTGGTGGGCACCATCAAGCTGGGAGCGCGCCGCTGGCTGCACATCGGCGTGATCGACATACAGCCCTCCGAATTCGCCAAGCTCGCCGTGCCGCTGATGCTGGCCTGGTTCTTCCAGCAGCGCCAGGGGCACCTGCGCTGGCATTCGTACGCGATCGGCGCCATGCTGCTGCTCCTGCCCGTAGGCCTGATCGCGCGCCAGCCCGACCTCGGCACTGCGCTGCTGGTGGTGGCCGCGGGCTTCTGCGTGATCTTCCTGGCGGGCCTGCCATGGAAGGCGCTTCTGGCCCTCGTGGCCGCGGGCGCGGCCAGCATGCCGGTGGCCTGGTCGATGATGCACGACTACCAGCGCGAACGCGTCATGACCCTGATCGACCCCACCTCCGACCCGCTGGGCAAGGGCTTCCACATCATCCAGTCCACCATTGCCGTCGGCTCCGGCGGCATCACCGGGAAAGGCTGGACGCACGGCACCCAGGCCCACCTCGAATTCATCCCCGAACGCACGACGGACTTCATCTTCGCGGTGTACTCCGAGGAGTTCGGCCTGATCGGCAACCTGTTCCTGATGCTGCTCTACCTGCTGCTGATCGGACGGGGGCTCATGATCTCCGCGAACGCGCCGAACTTCTTCACCCGCCTGCTGGCGGGGGCGACGACCATGATTTTCTTCACCTATGCCTTCGTCAATATGGGCATGGTGAGCGGCATCCTGCCGGTGGTGGGGGTGCCGCTGCCCTTCATGAGCTATGGAGGCACTGCCCTGCTCACACTGGGCCTGGCCTCCGGCATCCTGATGAGCGTGCAGCGCAACCGCAAGCTGGTGCAAACGTGAGGGGCGCGCTCCTCAACCGCATCGCGGCGGCGGGCCTGCTGGGCGCCATGCTGGCGCTCGCAGGCTGCGGCAGCGCTCCCGTCGTCAGCAAGGGACCGGCGCCCCTGCCCAAGGCCGCGCCTACGCGCGTTCAGGAACCCGGCGTGCCTGTGCTTCCGCCCGCGAATTCGGGCCGGGGCGCGTACTATCAGGACGATGGCCCCGGCGACAATCCGCCGCCCAACCTGGCGCAGGTGCCGGACGCCGAGGTGCGCAACGATCCGCTGCTGCCGCGCTCCAACCGGCCCTATGTCGTCTTCGGCAAGACCTACACCCCGATCCCGAACGACCAGCCCTTCACCCAGCGCGGCCTCGGCACCTGGTACGGCAAGAAGTTCCACGGCCAGCGCACCTCGTCCGGCGAAATCTACGACATGTACAAGATGACGGCGGCGCATCCCACGCTGCCGATTCCGTCTTACGCGCGCGTGACGAATCTGGCGAACGGCAAGTCGGTGGTGGTGCGCATCAATGACCGCGGGCCTTTCCACTCCACGCGCGTGATCGATGTTTCCTACACGGCGGCGCTGAAACTGGGCCTGCTCGCCAACGGCAGCAGCCAGCTCGAAGTCACGCGCATCATGCCTGCCGAGATCGAGCAGATCCTCGCCGCCCGCAAGCGTGGCGAAAGCCCGGAGATTGCGGCTGTGGAGAAGCCGAAGGGCGGACTCGCATCGTCCAACGGCAGCGCCCCGGCGGAGCCGCCCAAGGCGCCGACGGCGAGCGCGGCACCGCCCGAAATCGAATCGATGATGCTGGGCGCAGCGGCAGGCGCCACACCGGCGGCGGAAGCGGGCTACTACCTTCAGCTTGGCGCTTTCTCGCGTGCGGACAACGCGGAAGCCATGCGCGTGCGCTTGGTGGAAGCGGGCAGTGCCGATGTCTTCGAAGTGGTGAAAAACGGCGCGGTCTTCCGTCTTTACGGTGGCCCCTACGCCAGCCGCCAGGACGCGGCCCAGGCCGCGCTTCGTTTGCCTGCCAGTCTGAAGCTCAAGCCGATCATCATCCAACGCTAAAAAAAATCGTCTTGCACGAAAGACGATTTAACGAACCTCCCCAAGCGCTGCCTCGCGCGATCCTAGGCGGAGTCGGAGCCGCGTGAAGTTTGTGGTATCTGGTGAGGGTTTGCAGCCGATGGTTAAAGATCGAGCTTTTGTTGCGCAGAGGCGGGGTTCTCTGGCAAGTCATCCGTTGACAATGCCCTCAGTCCAAGCAGCTCAGCAAATTTTCTCAGGCCGGCATCCTCCGAGTAGATCGTAGTCGCGCCGTTGCACTTCGCAATTGCCACGATCTGATGATCGAACTTAATCTTCTGCCACGGAGCTTCCGGTTGCGAGGCTTTCTTGTCACGTGAGCGAACAGCGTCGGCAACGCTAATGGAACATTCCAACGCCGCTTTCTCATCAAACGGCGCAATGATAAACGCGGATTTGCCTTTGAAATTGACCACCACATTGGGATCTGCCCTGACATAAAATTCTGCCAACGCAGGAGTCGGAATCAGGATTTTGGTCTTCGTCTTTTGCAATGTGGCTATCAAATAATCCAACTTCTCTCGCTGGCTATCTGGGGTTCTCGCATCAAGAAGCTTGATGAGTATCCCCGCATCGAAAAGCACCATCAATCAGATCCTCGTATGTGAAGATGTTCTTTGATGGGATCATCCAATTCGGTCCATCCATTGCCTTTTGTATTGCGAGCAGCATTGACTATGTCAGCTATCGGCTTCTCGTCCAACGATTCCCACCCGGTGATCTTAAATTTTTCTAAGGTCCAAAGACCATCTTCGCCGCGTAGCCAATCTCCCTGTCCAGAGACCCTGATAGGGCTAGAAAGATACTCTTTGATAAGCTCACGAGCCATTTCGCTATTTGCCTCGCACTTATGAATGCTTCCATCTGAGTCCTTGAGCCAGACAGGCACAGTGTTGTCCTTACCGCCGATTCGTATAACCACGCCGTCAAGAACACCTACCTCTTTCACTCGATAGGTCTTTTGAACAGGAGTGTCCCTGCCAGGAAACGCCAGGATCACAGCACCCTGCGGGTGTTTGATTTGACCGACGGCCTTGTCAGACCTCAACATGCCGTTGAGGTTTTGATACGCTCTTTTCAGATCATCAGGCGCAGCATCGTCATGGACCAGACGCAAACGTGACTCCACCGCTTCCGTCGCGACCTCATCGACAACAGCTTCCAACACCGCACTTCCCGAGCGAAGCATTTTGAAATGTACAGAGGGTTCGCTGCCGTACAGCGCAGCCAGCTCGCTCATATACTCGGCGAGCCGGGACATCGGAATGGTCTCCGGCTTGAAGATGTCTATGCTGAATTCGAGTGCGTTAGGTGTTTCCATGGCGTCACCATACTACAGGTAGAAAGTTCGGGAAATCTTGAGTTGCAAATTGCGGAACAATTCTTCACGCCTGTTGTCAAATTGCAATTCTATGAAACTGTACGTATACACAGTATCTACGGTGAGCGCGAAATGTCAATCCTTGAGCCTTGCCCTTAGCGAGTTGCTGACGTTGTTCAGCAGGCGACAGTTAGCCGACGCGGAGCTTAGTGGCCGTTGACAAACTCCTAACCTCGCGTCTCAGAGGCGGACGCTTACTTGGCGCAGCTGCGGATTTCCTGCTCGGGGAATCCCGCGGCGATTTTTTCGAGGGCGCTGCGAGTCTCGGTGCTCACGTCGCGGAACTGGTAGGCCAGCAGCTTGCTGCCGCCGAAGCGCGGCGCGATGCGGGCGCTGTGCACGCCCTGCTTGTTGAGCGCGGCGAGCTGGGTCTGGGCCGCCGCCTCGGTCTTGAACACGCCGAGCGAAATGCCCCAGCGCAGGGGCGGCTCGGGCATGACGAAGAAGTTGCTGATGCCTAGCGCGCGCAGTTCGGCGGCCTTCTTGTCCGCCCCTTCCTTGCTGCCCTGCGGCGGAATATGCACCATGTAGCTGGAAGCCTCCTGGCCTGGCACGTTGCGCCGCGACTGGCGGTCGCCCATCTCCAGCGCGGCGACGCGCGTTTCGAAGCGCCGGGCATCGGCCAGCTGGAAGCTGCCGATCTCAAGGCAGGCAGTGGGCCTGTCTTCGGCCGGCGCGGACGCTTGGGGAGCTGCTGCGGCGGCAGCGGCGTTGGCCTTGGCCGCTGAAATCGGCGTCAGCTTGCCGGCATTGAGCTGGTTCTTCAGGCGCGCAGGTTCGCGCTCGGCCTCGCTGAAATGGCCGAGATAGCCCTGTCCGTAGGCGAACAGTGCAACATTGGCGGCGAGCAGCGTCCAGAAGATCGGTTTCAGCACAGTCCTTCCCATTCTCAGCCCGCGCGCGCAGCGGCGTGCAGGCCGATCAGCACAATATTGTCGATGTGGCGCAGCGGCAGCGCCAGGGCCTGCGCGACATATGGCGCGGCGCCGCCCGATATCAGCAGCTCCGCCGCCTCGTGCCGCGCGAAAGCGCGCTCGATGGCGCCTGCCTGCGCGGCCAGGATGCCGCTCAGGATCGCGTCATCCGTATTGTCGGCAAAGCCTGCGGGAAGCTTACCGTCTTGCGCGATCTGCGGCAACTGCGCGGTATTGCGCGCCAGGGAGCTCGCCATCAGCCCCAGTCCGGGCAGGATCATCCCGCCCAGGAAGACGCCATCCGCAGTCACGGCGTCGATGGTGGTGGCCGTGCCGCAGTTGGCCACGATGATGTTCTTGCCCGGCGCCAGAGCATGCGCGCCGATGGCGGCGGCGAAGCGGTCGCAGCCCAGCTGGCCGGGATTGCGGTAGCCGTTGCTGATGCCCGCGCGGCGCGGCGAGGAGGCGAACCATTCGACCACGGCCAGCGGCACGCTGGCCCGCAACTGTGCCAGTATGGCCTCGCGTGCCGGCTCGCCCGCCACGTTGGCGGCGATCACGCGCAGCGGGCTTTCCATGCCGGACCACGCCGTAGCCAGCGTGGCTGCCTCCGCGTGCGGCACTGCGCCCTGCGCGCGCCAGTCGCCAAGTGCGGCCGCATCGTCGGCCAGCGCCCATTTGATGCGGGTATTGCCCGCGTCGATCAGCAGCAGGGCGCTCATGACGCAAGCCTCAGCGACACGTCGCCCGACAGCACAGGCATGCGGCCGGAGGGAGTATCGAGCAGCAGGCGGCCCTGGTCGTCCACACCTGCCGCAAGTCCCTGCAGCAGCACCTGCCCGTTGTCGAGGATATTGACGGCCTCACCGCGCCAGGCCTGTAGCGCGTTCCAGCGTTCGGCGAAGGCGGCAAAGCCCGTATGGTCGAACTCCTCCAGCACGGCCGCGAGGCGGCTCAGCAGGGCGGCGACGAGGGTGTTGCGGTCCATCTGCGCCAGCCAGGGGGCGGAGGACACGGTGCGGCCAATGGCCGCTTCCAGCTCGTCCGGCATCAGCAGGTTCATGCCGCAGCCGATCACGGCCCACAGGCTGCCGTCCGGCGTCGCCTGGGTTTCGACGAGAATGCCTGCCAGCTTGGCGCCGTCCTTCATCACGTCGTTCGGCCATTTCAGCTGCACCGGCACGCCCAGCCCGGCCAGCGTTTCGGCAATCGCCACGCCCACTGCCAGCGGCAGGCCTGCCATGCGGTGCAGGGGCCCCTGGAAGCGCCAGGCCAGGGAAAAAGTCAGGGACTTGCCGGGCTCCGACAGCCAGCTGCGTCCCGCGCGGCCGCGGCCTGCGGTCTGGCGTTCGGCAATGCGCAGCACTGGGCTGGAGAGCTGCGGCAACCGCGCCAGCAGGTCGGCATTGGTGGAGCCGGTTTCTTCCACCACCTCCACCGCAACGTGGGATGCGCTGGCGGCGCACTGCGCGCGGATGGCTGCGGCGGCGAGCATGTTCGGAGACTCAGGATGGTTCATGGCTGTTCTTGCGCGCCTTGTGCGGCGCCCTGGCGAAGGCCAGGTCGTAAAGTGCATTGGGCAGCATGCGCAGCAGCTTGGCCACAATGCCCATCTGCCAGGGAATGACGCGGTAGCTGTCGCCGCGCGCGATGGCGCTGGCCGCCGCTTCGGCGAAGCGCTCGGGCTTCATGAGGAAGGGCATGGGGTAGGCGTTCCGCTGCGTCATGGGCGTATCGATATAGCCGGGCGCAATGGTGACGACCTTGATGCCGTAAGGCCGCATTTCGAGCCGCAGCGATTCGCAGTAGCTGATCACAGCCGCCTTCGATGCGCTGTAGGCCGAGGCGCCGGGCAGCCCGCGTATGCCCGCCACGCTGGCAATCCCGACCAGCCGCGCCGGGGAGCGCTGGTTGCGCAGGGTGGGAATGAAAGGCGCAAAAGTGGCCACGGTGGCCGTGACATTGGTGGCGAGGATGGCTTCGAACACCGCCAGGTCCTCCGGCTGGTCCGTCAGCGTGCCATGCGAGATGCCCGCGTTGGCGATCACGATGTCCACACCCCCTGCATGGGCGATAAAGCTGCCTGCCGCGGCCTGCAGGGCCGAGTGGTCGCGCACGTCGGCCGGGTAGGCGCGGTGGCGTTCGGGATTTGGGAGAGTGGCAATCAGCGCGTCGAGCGCTTCGCCGCGCCGGGCCAGGAGGCCGAGCGTGGCGCCTTGTGCCGCGTAGTGCCTGGCGAGGGCGGCGCCGATGCCGCTGGAGGCGCCGGTGATAAAGACGCGCACCGCCCCATGCATTATTTCTTTTCCGCCTTGGCCTTGGCCACCAGGTAGTCCAGCACTTCAATGGCTGCCTGCTGCTGTTCCGGCTCGGTGTTCGCGTTGCCAGCGGCTGCGCCAGCCTGGTGCGGCGAGGTCTGGTAGCGGCCATCCACAATCACCACCGGCCAGTATTCCACCTTGTAGAGGTCCATCATGGCGTTTGCGCGGCGCAGCTTGCCCGTCACGCCGAAGGAACGGTAGGTGTCGATGAACTTCTGCTTGTCGATGCCGTTCTTTGCAGCCCATTCGAATACCGCTTCGTCGCGGTTCAGGCGGTTGCGCTCGACGTGGTAGGCGTCGAAGACCTTGGACTGAAGCTTCTCCGCCAGGCCCATGGCTTCCAGCGTGAAGAAGAGCTTCTGCTGCGGCACGGTGTCTTCGCGGAAGGGCACGTGCACGCGCTTGAACACGATATTGTCACCCTGCTTCTTCACCCAGGCAGACAGCGCCGGCTCGAAGGAGTAGCAGTGCGGGCACCAGTAGGCGAAGAACTCGATCACCTCGATTTTCTTGCCGCTGTCGGTCGGCTGCGGCGAGGGCAGCACGACGTATTCCGCGCCTTCCTTCGGGGTGGCGGGAGATGCCGACACGCCGATGGCAAAGCTGAGCAGGGCCAGGGCAGACAGGAATTTCTTCAGGAATTGCATGCGTCACTCCACCTTATCGCTGGTTGCGGACCACGGCCACGTCGATGCCGTTCTCGGAAAGCTTGCTGCGCACCTTGTTCATGTCTTCCACCTGGGTGAAAGGACCCACGCGTACGCGGTGCAGGACGCCGGTGTCGGTATTGCGGTCGGAAACCGATGCTTCGAAGCCGAGCAGCGCCAGCTTGGCGCGCGCGCTTTCGGCGTCGGAGACTTCGCGGAAGGCGCCAGCCTGCAGGTAGTACACCCACTTGTCCTCGCCCGGCGCGGCAGGCGCGGGCGCTGCCGCCTGCGCTGGCGGCGCGGCGCTGTTGACGGGCGGCGGAGGGGCGGGGCGCGCGCCAGCGGAAGGCTGGGCCTGGATCTTGTCCACCACGGCCTGCAGCGCGTCCGCAGCCGGAGCCTCCTTGGCGGGCTCCTTCTCGAAGTCGCGGTTGGCGTTGCGCACCGCTTCCTTGTTGCCGTACATCGGCTTGTTCGGGTCGGCGATCTGGCCCGAAGCCTGGTCCGCAGGCTTGGCCTTGCCCGCCTTGTCGGTGAAGGGGCTCTGGCCCTTGGTGATCATCAGCGCGACCACCACGGCAATCGCCAGGCCGATGACCAGGCCGATGATGATGCCCACCAGCGTATTGCCCTGCTGGCGCGAGAGGGTGAAGCGGGAAGGGAAAGTCATGGCGTCCTTGCGATTACATTTGGTTCGGCGCCGAAACGCCGATCAGGTCCAGGCCGTTGCGCAGCACCTGGCGCACCGCCACCACCAGCGCGAGGCGGGCCAGCTTGAGCGCTTCGTCGTCCACCAGCACGCGCTCGGCGAAGTAGAAGCTGTGCAGTGCTGCCGCCAGGTCGCGCAGGTAGAAGGCCACCTGGTGCGGGCCGAGTTCGGCCTGGGCGCGCGCCAGCATTTCGGGATACTGGGCCAGGGTGGCCAGCAGCGTGGCTTCGGTGGGCGCGGTCAGCGGCGAGAGGTCCACGCCGGACAGGGTGGATGCGTCGCCGCCCCACTGTTCCAGCATGCGGCAGATACGCGCATGGGCGTACTGCACGTAGTACACCGGATTCTCGTCCGAAGTCTTGAGCGCTACGTCCACGTCGAACACGAATTCGGTGTCGGCCTTGCGCGAGATGAGGAAGAAGCGCACCGCGTCGCGGCCCTTGCCGATGTCGCCGCCGCCGGACCATTCGATCAGGTCGCGCACGGTCACGTAGGAACCGGCGCGCTTGGAGATCTTCACCTCGGCGCCGTCCTTCATCACGGTCACCATCTTGTGCAGCACGTAGTCGGGATAGCCCTGGGGGATATCCATGCCCACGGCCTGCAGGCCTGCGCGCACGCGGGCGATGGTGCCGTGGTGGTCCGAGCCCTGCACGTTGATGGCCTGGGTGAAGCCGCGCTGGAACTTCACGATGTGGTAGGCCACGTCCGGCACGAAGTAGGTGTATGTGCCGTCGGACTTGCGCATCACGCGGTCCTTGTCGTCGCCGTAGTCGGTGGTGCGCAGCCAGAGCGCGCCGCCATCCTCGAAGGTGTGGCCGTTCGCGATCAGCGCCTTCACGGCCGCATCCACCTTGCCGTCCTTGTACAGTGACGATTCGAGGTAGTAGTTGTCGAACTTGACGCCGAAGGCCTGCAGGTCGATGTCCTGCTCGTTGCGCAGGTAGGTCACGGCGAAGGCGCGGATCGATTCGAGGTCGTCCACATTGCCGCTGCCGGTGACGGGCGCGCCGTCGCTGGCGGACACGGTCTTCTTCGCCAGGAAATCGGCGGCGATGTCGGCGATGTAGTCGCCGTTGTAGGCCGATTCAGGCCATTCCGCATCGCCCGGCTTGAAGCCGCGCGCGCGCGCCTGCACCGACACGGCCAGGGTGTGGATCTGCACGCCCGCGTCGTTGTAGTAGAACTCGCGGGTGACCTTGTAGCCCTGCGCCTCGAACAGGGAGGACAGCGCGTCGCCCAGTGCCGCCTGGCGGCCATGGCCCACGTGCAGCGGGCCGGTGGGGTTGGCGGACACGAATTCGATGATCACGTTCTTGCCGGTGCCTGCATCGCTGCGGCCGAAGGCTTCGCCCTGCGCCAGCACGGTGTTCACCACGGACTGCTTGGCGGCGTCGCTCACGCGCAGGTTGATGAAGCCGGGGCCTGCGATCTCGGCACTGGCCACCAGGTTCTTGCCGTCCGGGTTCTCCAGCAGGGCGGCGACGATTTTCTGCGCCAGCTCGCGCGGGTTCATTTTCAGCTGCTTGGCCAGCTGCATGGCGATATTGCAGGCCACGTCGCCATGGGCGGCGTCGCGCGGGCGCTCCAGCACCACATTGGCGCTGATGTCGCTGCCTTGCAGGATGGGGGCGAGGGCGGCCTGGAACAGGGCGGTGATCTGTTGCTTTTGTTGGGCGAGCATGTGCTAAAAAAATAACGGCTGAAAGAGGGCACATTATACTGGTTTGCACCGTCCGGCAATATCGGGGCAGGCATGGGCGGCACTGATACAATCCCGCCTTCCCAAGAACGCACCACGGAACACCCATGAGCAAGCGCCCGACGCTGTCCCTCAAGCCCAAGGCGGCGCCTGCCGCCGGCCCCAAGCTGCGCGCCAGCCATCACCGCGACCTGAAACCGGCGGTCCAGACCCGCTTCAAGACCGGCCTGAAGCCCGACTCCCTGGCCTTTGCCCTGCTGGGAGCGGCCACGGCCGCCCTGCACGTGGAGGGCGGCATTGCCCTGCCGCAGGCGCTGGCCGCCGTGTTCGCGGACACGGAAGCCACGCCCCAGGCGCGCGGCGCCATCCAGGACGTCGCCTACCGCGCCATGCGCCAGCTGGGGCGCAGCCAGGCCCTGGTGGCCCTGATGGCGCCCAAGGCCCCGGAACCGCTCGTGGGCGCGCTGCTGGCCTGCGCCCTGCCGCTCATGGGCTCCGCCGACGACGGCCCGCCCCCTTACGAGGCCTTTACCGTGGTGGACCAGGCCGTGACGGCCGCCGCCGCCCACCCGGACACCATCCGCGCCAAGGGCATGGTGAACGCCCTGCTGCGCCGCTTCCTGCGCGAGCGGGAGGAGCTGCTGAAGACGGCCCTGCTGCAGCCCGCCGCGCGCTGGAACTATCCGCAGTGGTGGATCGACAGCATGAAGACGGCCTATCCGGCCCAGTGGCAGGACATCCTCGCCACCGGCAACAGCGCCCCGCCCCTGACCCTGCGCGTCAACACCCGCAAGGGCACGGTGGAGGACTACCTGAAGCTGCTGGAAGGCGCGGGCATGGCCGCCGCCCGCATCGGCCCCAGCGCCGTGCGCCTGGCCAAACCGGTGGGCGTGCACCTGATTCCGGGCTTCGCCGAAGGCCTCGCCTCGGTGCAGGACGCGGGCGCCCAGCTCGCCGCCCCGCTGCTGGATGTAAGAGATGGTATGCGTGTCCTGGACGCCTGCGCCGCTCCCGGCGGCAAGACCGGCCACGTGCTGGAGCTGGCAAATGTTGACATGACGGCAATGGATGCCGATGAAAAGCGCCTGCAGCGGGTGGGCGAGAACCTGGACCGGCTGGGCCTGAGGGCCGCCCTGCATGCGGGCCAGGCCCAGGAAAACGGCTGGTGGGACGGCCGGCCCTTCGACCGCATCCTGGCCGACGTGCCCTGCACGGCCTCCGGCATCGTGCGCCGCCACCCGGATATCCGCTGGCTGCGCCGCAAGGGTGACGCGCTCCAACTTGCAACACTTTCAGGCAAAATTCTCGACAATCTTTGGCACATGCTGAAGCCAAATGGTAAATTGCTGTTCGTGACATGTTCGTTGTGGCCGCAAGAATCCGAGGCGCAGGCGGCCGCTTTCGCGGTGCGCAATCGCGCCACGCGACTCGATGCGCCCGGCCAGTTGCTGCCCGCAGGCGGTAACGAACAGGATCACGATGGCTTGTACTACGCGCTGTTCCAGAAACCCGCGTGATCGTTTTGCCTGTTTATTACCGACGCACCAAAAAAGAGCAGCCCGCACGTGACTTTCAGATTTCTTCGACTCCTGGCCTGGCAGCTGTTGCTGACGCTGGCCTGCGCACTGCCGCAGGCCGCGCGCGCTTCCGAAGAAACCGTGGAGATCACGCGCGCCTATATCGAGGCCGCTGAAGAGGGCTACCGCCTTTCGGCCGCCTACACCTTCGACCTGAGCCATGCCCTGGAAGACGCCCTCCAGTCCGGCATTTCGCTCGACTTCACCACCGAAATCAGCTTCACCCGCCGCCGCTGGTACTGGTTCCCCGAAAAAGCCTGGGCGGCCAAGCGCACCCACCGCATCTGGTACGACGTGCTCACCCGCCAGTACCATGTGAAGGTGCTGGGCACGGTGCAGCAGCCCTTCGGCACCCTGGAGGACGCCCTGTTCTTCATCCGCCGCCCCACGCGCTGGGTGGTGGCGCCGCGCGGCGCCCTGAAGGTCGGCGAGACCTATGACGTCACCCTCAGCATGGGCCTGGACAACCTGCCCAAGCCCTTCCAGGTCAATGCCCTGAACAACCGGCAGTGGACCCTGTCCTCGCAGCGGAAAACTTTCCAGTACAAGGCGGAGTAAGTGACCCAGGCACTGCGGTATCTGTTTGTTGTGGCGGGCGCCGTCTGCTGCATCCTGCTGTTCCTGCTGGCCTCCGCCTCCGACAATACCGGCTTCTTCGACCGCTACTATTCCTGGCTGCTCGGCCTGAACGCCGCCGTCGCCGTGGCCCTGCTGCTGCTGGTGGGCGTTTCCCTGTTCCGCCTCTACGTGCGCTACAAGAGCGGCAAGTTCGGCTCGCGCCTGATGACGCGCCTGGTCATGCTCTTCGCCGCCATCGGCGTGCTGCCCGGCCTCGTCATCTTCCTGGTCTCGGTGCAGTTCGTGTCCCACTCCATCGAATCCTGGTTCAATGTGCGCGTGGAAGAGGCGCTGGAAGCGGGCCTGGACCTGGGCCGCTCGGCCCTGCAGGCCTCCGTCGACGAACTGCAGATCGAAGCGCGCGGCGCAGTGAAGGAGCTGGCCGAGGCGCCTTTCTATGCCGCGCCCACCATCCTGTCCCGTTTCGTGAAGGACCACACGGGCGTGCAGAGCGCCATCATCGTCGATGCGGAAGGCGGCCTGGTGGCCAGCTCCGTGGGCGAGCGGCGCATCAACCTGAGCGCGGACCTGCCCACGCCCGCCATGCTGGCCAAGGTCGGCAGCGACAACGTCTATGCCGCGCCGGAAGGCGGCAGCGAGCTGCGCGACGACCGCGTGGGCGCGCCCGCGCCCCTGCCGCCGGACCCGAACAATGTGCTGCGCCTGCGCGTGCTCATGCCCGTGCCGGACCCGGTGCAGCCGAGCGGCGCGCGCCTCGCGCCGCGCTACCTGCAGGTGATCCAGGCGGCGCCCGCGCAGCTCGCCACGGACGGCGAAATGCTGCGCACGGCCTACAGCGAATACAAGGAGCGCTACGTGGCCCGCGTGGGCCTGCGCCAGATGTATATCGAGACCCTGACACTGACCCTGCTGCTGGCCGTGTTCGGGGCCATCGCCGCCGCCTTCCTCATCGCGAACGACCTGGCCCAGCCCCTGCTGCTGCTGGCCGAGGGCACGCGCGCCGTGGCCGAGGGCGACCTCTCCCCGCGCCCCATCGTGGCCAGCTCGGACGAGCTGGGAACGCTGACGCAGTCCTTCAACACCATGACGCGCCAGCTCTCCGAGGCGCGCAGCGCCGTGGAGCGCAACCGCATCGCGCTGCAGAACGCCAAGGCCCACCTGGAGTCGGTGCTGGCGAATATGTCGGCAGGGGTGATGGTGCTCGATAACGAATTCCGCCTCGTCACCTGCAACGATTCGGCCGAGCGCATCCTGCAGAAGCCGGGCGCCGCCATGCAGGGCAAGCCGCTGGTGGATATCGAGGGCATGCAGGAGTTCGCGGCGGCCGTGACCAATGCCTTCTCGGCCCAGAGCGCGCAGTCCGCGGCGGGCCGCAATGCCCAGCGCCTGCACTGGCAGCGCCAGGTCGATATCCCGCGCCCCGCGGGCAGCGCCGAGGAACACGACCTGACCCTGCTGATGCGCGGCTCGCGCCTGCCGCAGGAAGGGGCGGGCGGCTACGTGGTGGTGTTCGACGATATCACCGACGTGATCTCGGCCCAGCGCTCCATCGCCTGGGGCGAAGTGGCGCGCCGCCTGGCGCACGAGATCAAGAATCCGCTCACGCCGATCCAGCTCTCCGCCGAGCGCCTGCAGATGAAGCTCGAAAGCAAGCTGGCCCCGCCCGACGTGGAGCTGCTGAACAAGAGCGCGGGCACCATCGTGAACCAGGTGGCGGCCATGAAGCGCATGGTGGACGACTTCCGCGACTACGCGCGCACCCCGCCCGCCATGCTGGAGCCGCTCGACCTCAATGGCCTGATCGAAGAGATCCTGCACCTCTACATGAGCGGCGACGGCAAGGACATCATCCACGCCAGCCTGGCGCCCTACCTGCCCATGATCATGGGTGACGCGACCCAGCTGCGCCAGGTCATCCACAACCTGCTGCAGAACGCGCAGGATGCGCTGGCCGACCAGCCCGAGAGCGGCCGCGTGCCGCGCATCGACGTGGTGACCGAGGCCATCCACTACCAGAGCGCCGGCGGCGGCACGCGCATTGCGGTGCGCCTCGCGATCACGGACAATGGCCCCGGCTTCGCGCCCAAGATCCTGGCGCGCGCCTTTGAACCCTATGTGACATCGAAAGCCCGGGGTACCGGCCTGGGCCTGGCAATGGTAAAGAAGATCGTGGATGAACACGGCGGCCGCATCGATCTGCAGAACCATGCGGATGGATCTGGCGCTTCGGTGCTGATTTTGCTGTTAAAGTTGGCACCGGTGCAGTTGGCATAAAATTTCAACAACTAATAAAATCACGCCAACGCCGCATACAATGCGGTGGTGAACGTTTGAAGGGCAGGGATAGATGGCAAACATTCTCGTAGTTGATGATGAAATGGGTATCCGGGAATTGCTCTCGGAAATTCTGGGCGACGAGGGCCACGCGGTCACGCTGGCGGAGAACGCTCAGCAGGCGCGCCAGGCCCGTGCGGCCGGGGCGCCCGATCTGGTCCTGCTCGACATCTGGATGCCGGACACGGATGGCGTCACCCTGCTCAAGGAATGGCAGCGCGACGGCCTGCTGACGATGCCGGTCATCATGATGTCCGGCCACGCCACCATCGATACCGCGGTGGAGGCGACGCGCATCGGCGCCCTGAACTTCCTGGAAAAGCCGATTGCAATGCAGAAGCTGCTCAAGGCCGTGCAGGCCGGGCTCACCCGCGCCCAGGAAACGGTGCGTGCGCCCGTGATGGCGCAGCGTCCCGTGGCCGCCGTGCCGGCGGCCGAGGAGAGCGCGCCGGCCGGCGCGGGCTTCAACGCGGCCGCGCCCATGCAGGCGCAGCACGGCATGGCCGTGGGCCGCGCGGGCAATGGCGAAGGCCAGCTCTTCAACCTGTCCTTCGACCTGCCCCTGCGCGAGGCGCGCGACGCCTTCGAGCGCATGTACTTCGAGCACCACCTGGGCCGCGAAGGCGGCAGCATGACGCGCGTGGCCGAGAAGACCGGCCTGGAACGCACCCACCTGTACCGCAAGCTCAAGCAGCTGGGCGTGGAGCCGGGCAAGCTGGCCAAGAAGAACCAGAACGTCTGAGCCGCGGCGCCCGTGCTTCCGGTCACCCTGGTCACGGGCCCCGGCGCCGCCCTGCGCGAACGCGCCATCGCCGCCCGCCTGGAGCAGGGCAGCGACACCGCCATCATCCTCGAAGGCCTGGCCGAAGCCGGGTCGCCCCTGGCCGATTTCGCGGACCTGCCGCCGGACGCGTGGCGGCCCGCCATCCACCGCATCGCCCCCGGCTGCCTTTGCTGCGCCGGAAACCTCGTTTTGCGTGTAACATTGAATCGCATATTGCGCCGTCCCCCGGCGCAGCTCTTTATCAGCCTGGCTGATCCCGCCCATGTGGGACAGCTCCGCGCTTCGTTGTCGGCGGCGCCCTACGACACACTGCTTTGTCTAGGAGCCGACCTGGCCGCCTGAGGCCACACTACTGCCGCAATCGTACGGCTCCCTTGAAATTGGCTGCTACAGCCTCACTTCGTTATGGACGGCGGAAACTCATCCGGTTCCCGCCCCTGGAGAAAAGGAAGCGATATGAACCTCATCTACAACAGCGAGCAGTACAGTGTTGTCGAATTCGGCGCCGACCGCGACCTCGAAGCCCTGCGTTTCGGCGGCTATGAAATCGTCGACAAGGGAGGCAAGCGGGAGATCTTCATCGCCGGCGTGCTGGCGCAGAATTTCCGGCGCGACGTCAACCAGCTTATCGCCAACGAACCCACCATGGAAGAGATCGACGAGTTCCTGGGCAGCTACGACTCACTGATGAGCCAGCCTGTCCTCCTGCATTGATCCCGTCCCAATCCCGCCACATCCCGTCCGGCTGAGCGCTCGCCGGACGGCTTTTCTGCTACATTCCTCTGAACCGCCCGCCGTCCCAGTCAGGACAATCGTCCCGGATTCATTGCCTAATGGCAAATGAATTTTGTAAAAATTTCAACAGAACACGCGCTTTAATGTCAAAATAGCAGGCAAGAGGAATTTCCCATGATCGACATTTCCCTCAACGATCCCGCTTCCAGGAGTTTGCGCGTGCGAGAGTTTTACCTGGGCAGGCAGCCTATCCTGGACCGCAACCAGGACCTGTTCGGCTACGAGCTGCTGTTCCGCAATGCCCCCGTGGGCCCGGCCCATATCGATACCGAACTGACGGCCACGGCCGCCGTCATCGCCCACGCCTCCCAGCTGGGCATGGAGAAGGTGATCGGCGACGCCCTGGGCTTCGTCAACGTGGATGCCGAAGCCATCATGAGCGACATCTTCGGTTTCCTGCCCCGCGAAAAGGTGGTGCTGGAAGTGGTGGAGACCATGAGCCCCACGCCCGCCGTACTGGCGCGCATGGCCGATCTGGCGAGCCATGGCTTCCGTTTCGCCCTGAACGATGTGCGCGGCGACAGCGGCCACGTGCAGGACATGCTGCCCATGGTCGAGTACGTGAAGATGAGCATGGGCGGCGCCCCGCTGGACAGCCTGGTCAAGCTCGCGCCCCGCTTCCGCCAGGACGGCAAGAAGCTGGTGGCCGGAAAGGTCGAAACGCGCGAGGAGTTCAAGCACGGCCTGGAGCTGGGCTTCGAATTCTTCCAGGGCTATTACTTCTCCAAGCCCCTCATCATGAGCGGCAAGAAGCTCTCGCCTTCCCAGCTGGCCGTGATGGAGCTGATGACCCTGGTCACCTCGGACGCGGACAACCTGGAGATCGAGCGCGCCATCAAGCGCGACGTGTCCCTGGCCCTGAACCTGCTGCGCCTGGTGAACACCCCGGCCGTGGGCGCGCGCCAGCGCATCGATTCCCTGAGCCAGGCCGTCACCATCCTCGGCCGCCGCCAATTGCAGCGCTGGCTGCAGATCATGCTGTATGCCGAGCCAAGCAAGCGCGGCCATTCCATGACGCCCCTGCTCATGCTGGCCGCCACCCGCGGCCGCCTGCTGGAGCTGCTGGCGCAGAAACTGCGGCCCAGCCACCGGCACGACGCGGACGTGGCCTTCACGGTCGGCATCATGTCGCTGATGGATACCCTGTTCGGCATTCCCATGACGGAGATCCTGGCCCAGATTCCCGTGAGCGCGGAAGTGGCCGACGCGCTGCTGGAGCGGGCGGGCTTCTTCGGCGACCTGCTCAGGCTGGCCGAATGCATCGAACGCCTGGAGGAGATGGAGAACCAGATCGTGCCCACCCTGCGCGGGCTGGCCATGTCCACCGAGGAACTGATCGAGCTGGAGATGGCAGCGTTTGAATGGAGCGACACCGTGGTGCGCTACGCATTGTAAAAACGCCATTTTTCCGATAATGTGATTGCGGCGCTGCAAGATTGCAGCGCCGTTTTTCATGATGGGGAGCGGTCGATGGCGCAAGCCTTGCTTGAAGTGAACGGACTGTGCAAGAACTACGGTGAGCGGCGCGCGGTCGACGGCGTCAGCTTCCAGGTCAGGCGCGGCCAGACGGTGGGCCTGCTGGGCCCGAACGGCGCGGGAAAATCCACCACGGTCAGCCTCATCTGCGGCCTGCTGCGGCGCGACGCGGGCAATGTCCTGCTCGACGGCCAGCCGGTGGGGGAGGGCGACAGCGCGGCCAAGCGCCAGATCGGCCTCGTGCCCCAGGACCTGGCTCTCTACGAAGAACTGCCCGCCATCGACAACCTCAAGCTCTTCGGCGCGCTCTACGGCCTGAAGGGCGCGAAGCTGGCCCAGCGCTGCCAGGACGTGCTGGAGCTGGTGCGGCTGGCCGACCGCGCGAAGGACAAGCCCGCCACCTTCTCGGGCGGCATGAAGCGCCGCCTCAACATCGCCGCGGCGCTCCTGCACGAGCCCGCGCTGCTGATCCTGGACGAGCCTACCGTGGGCGTCGACCCCCAGAGCCGCAACGCCATCTTCGATACGCTGGAAGCGCTCAAGGCCCAGGGCCGCTCGCTCATCTACACGAGCCACTACATGGAAGAGGTGGAGCGCCTGGCCGACCATATCGTGATCATCGACCACGGCAAGGTGCTGGCGGACGAAAGCCCGGCCGCCCTGCATGCCCGCCTGCCGGCGCAGGCCGCGCTGCACGTGGAGCTGGCGGCGCCCGCCGATGCGGCGCTGGCCGCGGCCGTGCAGCTGCTGCCCGGCGTGGCGCGGGTGGAGGCCCAGGGCGCGGGGCTCGACATCGGCCTGTCCGGCACGGACGCCGCCGCGCCCGTGCTGCGCTGGCTCGACGAACAGGGCCACAAGCTGGTCCACTTCGCCACCGCCCGCAGCAAGCTCGAAGACATTTTCCTGACCCTGACCGGCCGCAGCCTGCGCGACTGAGGACATCCAATGACAGCCCTGATTGCCCTGATCCGCAAGGATCTCAAGCTTTACCTCAACGACAAGCGCGCCCTGATGCTGAACCTGCTCATGCCCATCGTGCTGGCAGCCTTCTTCGGTTCCCTCTTCGGCGGCGCGGGCGAAAGCAAGACCAGCAAGATCGATATCGGCCTCGTGCAGGAAGACAGTTCGGCCGTTGGCAGAAAGATCGGCGACGGCCTGAAGGCCGACACGAGCTTGCGCGTGGCCGAGATGAGCCGTGAAGAGGCGCAGCAGCGCGTGAAGAGCGGCAAGCTGGGCGTGGCCGTCGTCATTCCCGCCGGTTTCGGCGAGAGGGCGGGCAGCGCCCTGTTCGGCGCGGGCGCCAAGCCCGAGCTGCCGCTGTACTACGACCCCTCGCAGTCCACGGTGCTGGCCATGGTCAAGGGCCTGCTCACCCAGCACGTGATGCAGACCGTGAGCGCGGAGATGTTCAACGGCGAAACGGGCCGCCGCTTCACGGACCAGAGCCTGCAGCAGATGGAAGGCCGCAAGGACGACGCGGAGCTGACGGAGCTGCTGGGCAGCCTGAAGAAGTTCCAGGCCAGGGAAGACAGCAAGGCCGCTGCGGCGGGCGGCGCGGGCGGCAAGGCGGGCCTCTCCATGCCCTTCGACACGAAGGACGAGGCCCTGAGCTCCGGACCCAGGTACAACGGCTACGCCCATTCCTTCGCGGGCATGGGCGTGCAGTTCATTCTCTTCATGGGCGTGGACCTGGGCATCGGCATCCTGCTCGCCCGCCGCATGGGCATCTGGAACCGGCTGCTCGCGGCGCCCGTGACGCTGAACCAGGTGCTGCTGGCGCGCGCGCTGTCCGGCGCCATCATCGCACTGGGCCTGCTGGTGGCGATCTTCCTGTGCGGCGTGCTGATCTTCAAGGTCGAGATCAGCAATCCCGCAGGCTTCCTCATGGTGGGCCTGGGCTTTGCGCTCATGACGGCGGCCTTCGGCCTGCTGATCGCCGCCTTCGGCAAGACGCCGGAAGCGGCGCGCGGCATGGCCGTCTTCGCTACCCTCATCATGGTGATGCTGGGCGGCGCATGGGTGCCATCCTTTATCTTCCCCGAATGGATGCAGACGCTCACCATCGTCATTCCGACGCGCTGGGCGGTCGACGGGCTGGACGCCATGACGTGGCGCGGCCTCGGCATGGAAGCCGCGCTGCGCTGCACGGCCGTGCAGCTGGCGTTCGCCGCAGGTTTCGGCCTGCTGGCCTTGTGGAAGTTCCGCGCCGAACGGCGCTGAACCCTCAGGTGGCCGCGCCCGCGCCCGGCCACTTGTGCAGGGCAGGGTCGACCGCGATTTCCCATCCCGCCAGGATGGCCGCCGCCAGGCCGGCGATGAGGTTATTCCACATCATGGCGATGTGGTCGAAGCCCGCGAACAGCACCCAGGGCGACAGGGCTACCCACAGGCCGAGCAGCACGGTGCCCACCACGGCCCAGAAGTAGCGCTTGTAGAGATCGAAGGCGGCCAGCACCGCCATGGCGAGGCCGCAGACGAAGGCGTTCCAGGCGTGCGGCGAAGGGATGGTGTAGGCGAAGATCCACGGCGTCAGGAAGAGCCAGATGCCGAGCAGCAGGATCAGCTCATCCTGCCAGCGTTTCAACATGCGAATTTCTACCATGATGCCCTCCTTGTGAAGTGAGTCCTGCTTGGACTGCACTTTTCTCGGAAGGTTCCGTGGCAGAGGGGACAGACCCTGCTTTCGGCGTAGCCGAAACCAGGGACTCGCCGTCCGCGTCTGTCCCCTCTGCCGCTGGCTTTACAGGTTCGGCGCGAGCCAGCGCTCCAGTTCGTCCTTGGACACGTGGCGGCGGGCGGCCATGTCGTCCAGCTGGTCCGCGTTGATCTTGCCGATGCTGAAGTACTTCGACTGAGGGTGCGCCAGGTAGAAGCCGGACACCGCCGCGCCGGGATACATGGCAAACGACTCGGTCAGCTGCATGCCGATCTCTTCCGCCTGCAGCACCTTGAACATGTCCGCCTTCACCGTATGCTCCGGGCAGGCCGGATAGCCCGGCGCCGGACGGATGCCCGCGTACTCCTCCTTGATGAGGGCCTCGTTGCTCAGCTGTTCGCCGGCCGCATAACCCCACAGGTCCTTGCGCACGCGCTCGTGCAGGTACTCTGCAAAGGCCTCGGCCAGGCGGTCGGCCAGGGCTTTGAGCATGATGGAGGAATAGTCGTCGTGCGCGTCCTCGAAGCGCTTCTCGTGCTTCTCGATGCCCAGGCCCGCCGTCACGGCGAACATGCCCACGTAATCCTGCTTGCCCGACTCCTTCGGCGCCACGAAGTCCGAGAGCGCCTGGTTCGGGCGCTGCACGCCGTCCACCACGGGACGCACGCCCTGCTGGCGCAGGCCGTACCAGGTAAAGGCTACTTGCGAGCGCGACTCGTCGGTGTAAATCTCGATATCGTCGTCGTTCACGCTGTTCGCCGGCAGCAGGGCGATCACGCCATTGGCGGTGAGCCAGCGGCCGTCGATGATCTGCTTGAGCAGGGCCTGGCCTTCTTCGAAGACCTTGCGCGCCGCTTCGCCCACCACCTCATCCTGCAGGATGGCGGGGTAGGGGCCCGCCAGGTCCCAGGTCTGGAAGAAGGGGCCCCAGTCGATGTATTGCGCAATGGTGGCCAGGTCCACGTTCTTGAACACGCGGCGGCCGATGAACTTGGGCTTCACGGGCGCGTAGTCCAGCTTTGCCTTGTTGGCGCGGGCCGCCGCCAGCGTCACGGTCGGCAGCGCCTTCTTGTTCGCATGCTGTTCGCGGATGCGGGCGTAGTCCTGTTCCACTTCCTCGATGTACTTCTCGCGCTGTTCCGGCGTAAGCAGGGACTGGGCCACGGACACGGAACGCGAAGCGTCCGGCACGTAGACCACGGGGCCCTCGTAGTTGTGGGCGATCTTCACCGCCGTGTGGGCGCGGCTGGTGGTGGCGCCGCCGATCAGCAGCGGGATCTTCATCATGCGGAAGTGGTCGTCGCGCTGCATTTCCTTGGCCACGTGGGCCATTTCTTCCAGCGAAGGCGTGATGAGGCCCGAGAGGCCGATGATGTCGGCGTTCTCCACCTTTGCGCGCGCCAGGATCTCGGAGGCGGGCACCATCACGCCCATGTTCACCACTTCGAAGTTATTGCACTGCAGGACCACGGACACGATGTTCTTGCCGATGTCGTGCACGTCGCCCTTCACGGTGGCGATCACGATCTTGCCCTTCGGCTTGGCCACGATGCCGGTGCGCTTTTCCTCGGCCAGCTTTTCCTCTTCGATGAAGGGAATGAGGTGGGCCACGGCCTGCTTCATCACGCGCGCCGACTTCACCACCTGCGGCAGGAACATCTTGCCCTGCCCGAACAGGTCGCCGACGATGTTCATGCCGTCCATCAGCGGGCCCTCGATCACATTGATCGGTCGGCCGCCGGATGCCGCCACCTGCTGGCGCATTTCCTCGGTGTCCTCGGTGATGAACTGGGTGATGCCGTGCACCAGGGCGTGCGCCAGGCGCCTCTCCACGGGCGCTTCGCGCCATTCGAGGTTGGCGGCTTCCTGCTTGCCGCCCGCTTTGAGCGTGCCGGCGAATTCGATCATGCGCTCGGTGGCGTCTTCGCGGCGGTTCAGCACCACGTCCTCCACGCGCTCGCGCAGCTCGGCGGGCAGGTCGTCGTACACGCCCACCATGCCCGCGTTGACGATACCCATCGTCATCCCGGCCTTGATGGCGTGGTAGAGGAAGACGGTGTGGATCGCCTCGCGCGCCGGATCGTTGCCGCGGAAGGAGAAGGAGACGTTGGACACGCCGCCCGAGATCTTCGCGTGCGGCAGGTTTTCCTTGATCCAGCGCGTGGCATTGATGAAGTCCACGGCGTAGTTGTTGTGTTCTTCGATGCCGGTGGCAATGGCGAAGATGTTGGGGTCGAAGATGATGTCCTCGGGCGGGAACTCCACCACCTCGGTCAGCACCTTGTAGGCGCGGGCGCAGATCTCGATCTTGCGCTCATAGGTATCGGCCTGGCCCTTCTCGTCGAAGGCCATCACGATCACGGCGGCGCCGTAGCGGCGGCACAGGCGGGCCTGGCGCACGAATTCCTCCTCGCCTTCCTTCAGCGAGATGGAGTTCACGATGGACTTGCCCTGCACGCACTTCAGGCCCGCCTCGATCACCGACCATTTGGACGAGTCGATCATGATGGGCACGCGCGAAATGTCGGGCTCGGAGGCGATCAGGTTCAGGAAGCGGGTCATGGCCGCCTGCGAGTCCAGCATCGCTTCGTCCATGTTGATGTCGATGACCTGTGCGCCGTTCTCCACCTGCTGGCGCGCGACGGACAGGGCCTCGTCGTACTGCTCGTTCAGGATCATGCGGGCGAAGGCCTTGGAGCCGGTGACGTTGGTGCGCTCGCCCACGTTCACGAAAAGGGAGCTGTCGTCGATGGTGAAGGGCTCCAGGCCGGAAAGGCGCTGCGCCACCGGAATCTCCGGCACGGCGCGCGGCTTCACGTCCTTGAGCAGGGCGGCGATGGCGGCAATATGGTCCGGCGTGGTGCCGCAGCAGCCGCCCGCCACGTTGATGAAGCCCGCCTCAGCGAACTCGCGCAGCAGGGACGAGGTATCGGCAGGCAGCTCGTCGAAGCCCGTATCGCTCATGGGGTTGGGCAGGCCGGCGTTCGGGTAGATGGAGATGAAGGTATCGGCGATCTGCGACAGCTCCTCGGCATAGGGGCGCATGAGGGCCGCGCCCAGCGCGCAGTTCAGGCCGATGGTGAGCGG
The DNA here is from genome assembly GCF_021165955.1 of Massilia endophytica. Lineage (NCBI taxonomy): Bacteria > Pseudomonadati > Pseudomonadota > Betaproteobacteria > Burkholderiales > Oxalobacteraceae > Massilia > Massilia endophytica. The sequence goes on from NZ_CP088952.1 coordinate 154,849, forward strand.
CCTGGCGTGGCGCACCGAGTTCCAGAAGGCCGGCACGGTCTGGCCGGACAGGATGCGGCCCGAGGCGTCGGTCACGGTGCCCGAGATCATCAGGGGCAGGCGCTCGCGTTCCGGGTGTTCGCTGAAGTACAGGTCGATGGCGAAGAGCGCCGCCTTGCAGTTCAGCGTGTCGAAGATGGTTTCCACCAGCAGCAGGTCGGCGCCGCCGTCCACCAGGCCGCGCACCTGCTCGTGGTAGCCCGCCACCAGCTGGTCGAAGGTGATGTTGCGCGCGCCCGGGTCGTTCACGTCCGGCGAGATCGAGGCTGTCTTCGGCGTCGGGCCGAGGGCGCCTGCAACGAAGCGCGGCTTGTCCGGCGTGCTGTACTTCGCGGCGGCGGCCTTGGCCAGCTTGGCCGCCTCCACGTTCATCTCATAGGCCAGGTGGGCCATGTGATAGTCGTCCTGCGCGATGGAGGTCGCGCCGAAGGTATTCGTTTCGATCAGGTCGGCCCCGGCGGCCAGGTAGCGTTCGTGAATCTCCTGGATGACCTGCGGCTGCGTCAGCGTGAGCAGCTCATTGTTCCCCTTGACGAAGAGTTCGCGGGCGCCGCTGCCTTCCGGCGCGGTGAAGCCGATGAAGCGGCCATTGGGGCCGCCGCGGTATGCCTCCTCGTCCAGCTTGTACTGCTGGATGATGGTGCCCATCGCGCCATCGAGGAACATGATGCGGCGCGCGAGGATCTCGCGCAGTTGCGCTTCGGTCTTGGAGGCGGGACGGGTCGCAGTCTTAGTCATTTGATACTTTCTTTTGCCGGGTCTGAAATTATACCTGTGGCCCATGGCGCCTGCATCTGTGCGAAAAATGCACAAATCATGTGCCGCCGGACGGCTACCCCCGCCGCTCTGCCGGACCTACCATGCACCCATCGCAATTCACAGGGAGCATGCCATGACACAGACCATCCGCAGCATCGGCGGCGCCAAGCCCGCCGCCGCCATCGACCCGGCCAGCACCGCCCTGGTGCTGATCGACTTCCAGAACGAGTACTACGACGGCCGCCTGCCCATCCCGGACGGCATGGGGGCGCTGCGCAACGCGCTGGCGCTGGTGCGCCATGCGGACCGGCACGGCATTCCGGTCTTCCACGTGCGCCACCAGGGCGCCGTCGGCGGGCCGATCTTCGCCCGGGGCAGCCGCATGGCCGAGATCCATCCCGAGCTGGCGCCGCAACCTCACCACCATGTGGTGGACAAGACCACCGTGAGCACCTTTGCCAGCACCGATCTGGATGCCCAGTTGCGGGCGATGGGCGTGAAGACCCTGATCGTGTCCGGCCTCATGACGCATATGTGCGTGTCAACGGCAGTGCGCGACGCCCGCCAGTTCGGCGACCGCAATTACAGCGTGCTGCTGGCGGCGGATGCCTGCGCCACCCGCGATATCGAGGGCTGGGACGGCGGCGTGGTAAGCCACGCCGTGCTGCACGGAGCAACCCTCACCGCGCTGTCCGACAATTTTGCCGAAGTGCTGCCCACCGCAGCGATCATCAACCTGCCTGTCAAGGAGTAAGGCCATGCCCATCCTGAACATCACCGTCAGCGGCACCCCGGATACGGTGCCGTCCCATAAAGTCGCCGCCATCCTCAAGGAACACACGGAAGGCATCCTGCACAAGGCGCCGGCGCTGACCTCCATTGCGGTCCACTATGCCGATCCCGCGCACTGGTATGTGGGCGACTCGCTGGCTGCCCAGAAGAAGGCGACCTTCTTCCTGGACATTAAGATCAGCGACGAAACCAATACGGCCAGCGAAAAGGCGGCCTATATCGCGGCGGTCTACCGCGACATGGCCGCCTTGCTGGGCGAGCTGCATGAGGTGAGCTACGTCCACATCGACGATGCCCGTCCCGCAGCCTGGGGCTGGGGCGGGCTGACGCAGCAGTTCCGCGCCGTCAGTAAGATGCTGACCTGACGCGCAGGGGAAGGGAAGCGGCGCGGCGCGCAGGCGCCAGCTGCTGGGGCGCCGCGGCGGCGGCCAGCTTGAAGATGCTCACCGCTTCCTGCAGCATGCGGGCCTGTTCGCTCAAGCTGCTGGCGGTGGCCGCCGCTTCTTCCACCAGGGCCGCGTTTTCCTGCGTGGTCTGGTCCATGAGCGAGACGGCGCGGTTCACTTCTTCGATGCCGTGGCTCTGCTCCTGGCTGGCGCTGGCGATTTCGTTCATGATCTGCGTCACTCGTTCCACCGAGTCCACGATCTGCGCCATCGTGCTGCCCGCCTTTGCCACCTGGCTCGCGCCGTCGTTGACATGTTCGACGGAGGTGCCGATCAGGGCCTTGATTTCCTTGGCCGCGGAGGCCGAGCGCTGGGCGAGGTTGCGCACTTCCGAAGCCACCACCGCGAAGCCGCGTCCCTGCTCGCCAGCGCGCGCCGCTTCCACGGCCGCATTCAGGGCCAGGATATTGGTCTGGAAGGCGATGCTGTCGATCACGCTGATGATGTCCACCACCTTGCTGGAGCTCTGCTTGATCTGCTCCATCGTGAGCACCACCTTTTCCACCACCTCGCCGCCCTGGCGCGCCACGTCCGCCGTGCCCTCGACCAGGGTGCTGGCCTGGAAGGCGTTCTCCGCATTCTTCTTGACGGCGTTGGTCAGCTCGTCCATCGCCGCCGCCGTTTCCTCCAGCGAGCTGGCCTGGGATTCGGTGCGCGACGACAGGTCCATATTCCCCTGCGCCAGTTGCGTCGAGGCGGAAGCGATGGTGTGCGAGGCTTCGCTGACGCGCGCCATGCTCTGGTTCAGGCTTCGGTTCATTTCGCCCAGCGCCTGCATCAGCTGGCCCGCCTCGTCGTCGGCGTGATCGTCGTGCTGCTGTGCGAGATCGCCGTTGGCCACGGCCTGCGCCGCCTCCACCGCCTTGTGCAGCGGGGTGACGATGCTGCGCGCGATCAGGATGGAGACCACCACGCCGCCAGTTACCGACAGCACGAACATCGCGATCATGAGCGTGTTGGCGGTGCTGATGCGTTCGCGCGCAAGCGCTTCGTCCTCCGCCAGGCGCTTGGCAGTGATATCCACCAGCTGGTTCACCTGGGACAGATGGGCGGCATAGTGCTTCGAAACGCGGGCCATGGCCGCATGGGCCGCTTCCTGGTCGCTCTTCTGCACGGCCGGAATCAGCTCGTTGAAGACAGCCTTGTAGAAATCGAGCGCGGGGGCATGGGTCTTTTGCAGGATGCCTTCGGCGATGTCCTTGTCCAGCACCTGCTGTTCCCAGTACTTGTGCCGCTCGTCGTATTCCGCCTTGAGTTTCTGCATGCGCGCCACCAGTGCATCCTTGCGCGCCTGGTCCTGCGCTTCGAGCAGCTGGTATCCGGCGAGATAGGACTCGATCACGAATTCAGGCGGGGGCAGGATGTCCGCGATGACGTCCTTGCCGAGAACGATGCGGCCGTACAGCGGGCCGTTGACCGCCAGTTCCTGCGTGGTCTTGAAGGACCACACGCCGAACAGGCCGAAGCCGAATAGAAAAATACCAACGAGTATGCCCAGGCGGCGGGCTACCCCTACCTGTCTGATCATGTCCATTTTGTCTCTCCAAAAATTGTTTTTTTTGTAGGAGATGAGTCTCTCGTGAAAACTCACCAATTGTCACAGCGTAGCGGAGAACGTGCGGCGTTTGTCAGCTAACGTGCAACAAATGGGCAAATGTCCCGGTTTTCGGGCTTTGGAAACGTTTGTCCTTGTCAGGGTTTGTTGTAAATGGACACAGCGAAGTCCACGAAGGCCCTGACCTTCGGCGAGAGGTGGCGGTTCTGGGGGTAGAGCGCGTAGAGTTCGCGCGGTTTCATGGGGTAGGCGGGCAGCACTTCCTGGAGCTCGCCCCGGTCCAGTTCCGGCTGGACGATGAACGAGGCCGTGGTGGCGATGCCGATGCCCGCCACGGCCGCGCCGCGCAGGGCGATGCCGGTATTGGCCTGGAAGCTGCCCTTGACGGTCACCGTCTTGCGGCTGCCGTCCGGCATGGCGAAATTCCAGTCGTTGGGGCGAGCGACCTGGGTGTAGGTGAGGCAGTTGTGCCGGGCCAGGTCGTCCGGCGTGGCGGGATGGCCGTGGCGTTTCAGGTAGGCCGGGCTGGCCACCAGCATGGTGCGGCTGCTGCCCAGGCGGCGCGCCACGAGGGTGGAGTCGGGCAGCTCGCGCGTGAGGCGCAGGCCGACGTCGAAGCCTTCCTCGATCAGGTCCACGATGCGGTCGTTGCACACAAGGTCCACATGCAGTTCGGGATACTGGGCGATGAATTCAGGCAGCCAGTTCGAGAGCTCCAGCACGCCGAAGGCCATGGGAGCATTGATGCGCAAGGTGCCGGAAGGGCGGGCCTGGTGGCGGCCCACGTTGCGGTCCGCCTCGTCGAGCGCGTCGAGGATCTGGCGGCTCGCCTCGTAGTAGTCGCGGCCCGCATCGGTCAGGGCGAAGCGGCGTGTGGTCCGGTTCAGGAGCTGGGCGCCGAGATGGGATTCCAGCTGGCGGACCTGGCGCGAGACGATGGTGTGCGAGATGCCCATGGCATCGGCCGCAGCGGTAAAGCTGCCCAGCTCCACGACGCGGCGCAGTGCGCGCAGCGCTGCCAGTTGGTCCATAGATGTCAGGGAGAAGTTTGCGTGCCGCCAGCTTACTGCATGGCCAGCGTAGCGACAAGACGGAGGTCGACCACCGAACGAAGTCCGGCAACTGTGTTCGGTGGCGGACTGCGCTTTCGGGGACAGACCCCATCCGGGGTCTGTCCCCTGTGCCTCAGTTACTCGAATCGCTTGCCCTCGAGCCCGAAGCCCTTGATGAACTCCGCCGCAGGCAGGCGCTTGCCGCCCGGCTTCTGCAGCTCCGTCAGGCGCAGGGCGCCGCTGCCGCAGGCGACCACGATGCCGTGCTGCGCATCGGCCGCCAGCACCTTGCCCGCAGGCGCATCGCTGCCCGCGTCCAGCACCTCGGCGCCCCACAGCTTCACGGCCACACCGTCCACCGTGCCATGCGCGCCGGGGAAGGGGTTGAAGGCGCGGATCTTGCGCCCGATCTCGCGGGCGGACTGGCTGAAGTCCAGCTTCGCCTCTTCCTTCGCGATCTTGGTCGCATAGGTCACGCCTGCCTCGGGCTGCGGCACGGCTTCCACGATGCCCTGTTCCAGCTTGTGCAGGACCTTCACCACCATCTGCGCGCCCATGGCGGCCAGGCGGTCGTGCAGGGTGGCGGTGGTGTCCTGCGGGCCGATGGGCGTGCGCTCGATCAGCAGCATCGGGCCCGTGTCGAGGCCTTCTTCCATCTGCATGATGGTGACGCCGGTTTCCGCATCGCCCGCCTCGATGGCGCGGTGGATGGGCGCCGCGCCGCGCCAGCGCGGCAGCAGCGAGCCGTGGATATTGATGCAGGGTTTGATGTCGAGGGTGCTGCGCGGGAGGATGAGGCCATAGGCCGCCACCACCATCGCGTCATAACCGGTATTGCGCAGCAGTTCGTGCGCTTCCTTCGCCTCCTGGGCGCGCTGGGGATCCTTGCTGTCCATGCGCAGCGAAAGCGGCTGCGCAACGGGAATGCCGTGCGCCACGGCGTACTGCTTGACCGCGGAGGGCTGGAGCTGCATGCCGCGCCCGGCCGGGCGGTCGGGCTGGGTCAGCACCAGGGGAATCTCGAAACCTGCTTCATGCAGGGCCTGCAAGGCAACGGCGGCAAATTCCGGCGTGCCGGCAAAGATCACTTTCATCGACTCCCCTTCTGACGTATCAGCGGCGGCCGGCGGCGCGCAGCGACTTCTCGCGCTCCATGCCGCGTTCTTCCTTCAGCAGCTTGGTCTTGATGCGGTTGCGTTTCAGTGGCGACAGGTACTCGACGAAGACCTTGCCCATCAGGTGGTCCATCTCGTGCTGGATGCACACCGCCATGAGCTCGTCGCAATCCAGTTCGAAGAACTCGCCCTTCACGTTCTGCGCGCGCACCTTCACTTTCGAAGGACGCTCCACGTCGTCGTAGATGCCGGGCACGGAGAGGCAGCCCTCGTCGTACACCTTGCGCTCTTCGCTGGCCCACAGGATCTCGGGATTGATGAAGACCTGGAGCGCGTCCTTGGTTTCGCTCAGGTCGATCACGAGCACGCGCTCGTGCACGTCCACCTGGGTGGCGGCCAGGCCGATGCCCGGCGCGTCGTACATGGTCTCAGCCATGTCGGCCACCAGCGTGGCAAGGCGCTCGTCGAACACGGTGACGGGCTGGGCGACCTTGTGCAGGCGCGGATCGGGGTAGCGGAGAATATTCAGTTTAGCCATACAACGGTGCTTGGTGACTTGATAAGAGTGTTGCCGAACCGCTTTCGGCCCACCACAAAAATGCAACAGATGCGGCTGGCAGCGCCGCGTGGTTTCTCTTGCTAGTTATGGGTAATATGGGCAGAATTTGATTCAGTACGGCAAGGCTTTGAGCCCGCCGGGATGCCGCACGTAACGGATGATTTCATGAAAAATTTTAACACAGTCGGCCCCCGCCTGTTCGCGGCGGCCCTGTTGACCGCTGCTGCGGCCAGCCCCGCGCTGGCTGAGATGCGCTGCGAGTTCAAGCCCAATGCGCCGGACCAGCACGTGGTGGTGAAGGGCGATACCCTGTGGGACATCTCGGGCGCCTTCCTGGAAAAGCCCTGGTGCTGGCCGCAGGTGTGGGGCATGAACCGCGACGAGATCGCCAACCCGCACTGGATCTATCCCGGCCAGATTATCTACTTCGACCGCAAGGCGGGCCGCCTGCGCCTGGGCAACCGCATCGGCGCGGACGGCGGCGGAGCGGGGGACCCCTCCGGCATGCGCCTGTCGCCCCAGCTGCGCATGGAAGGCCTGGGCAAGGATGCCGTGAAGTCCATTCCCAGCGGCGCCATCGAACCTTTCCTGACTGAACCGCTGATCGTCGAAGGCGATGAGCTGAAGGACGCGCCGCGCATCATCGCCACCCAGGAAAACCATGTCTTCATCGGCAAGGGCGACAAGGCCTATGTACGGGGCAAGCTGAATGGCGGCACCTCCTTCCAGGTCTTCCGTCCCGGCAAGCCGCTGCGCGATCCCGTCACCAAGGCGGTGGTGGCGCAGGAGGCCTTCTACCTGGGCACCCTGAAGCTGCAGAAGGAAGCGGAGCCGGGCACGGACGTGCACACCTTCACCGTGGCCAGCGCCAAGGAGGAGATGGGCAAGGGCGACCTCTTGATGCAGGCGCCGCCGATGCCGATGCAGAACTATGTGCCGCATCCGCCCGAAGTGCAGGTGGACGCGCGCGTGCTCGCCATCTACAACGGCGTGACCCATGCTGGCCAGAACCAGGTTGTGAGCATCAATCGCGGAAAGCTTGACGGACTCGATGTCGGCTCCGTGCTGCAGCTGTACCATCGTGGGCAGACGGTTGCCGATCCGGGCGCCAGCAAGGGCTGGCACAACCTGGGGCAGCCCAAGGTCAAGCTGCCGGACGAGGAAGTGGGCAGCCTGTTTATTTTCCGCGTGTTCAAGCATGTTTCCTACGGCCTGATCATGCAGGTGACGGAACCGGTGGAGGTTGGCGACGTCGCTAAAACTGCGGAGTGAGCGACGCCGTGCAAGCCACGGATTCTCCCCAACATGCCAGCCAGGACGCCGAAGAACTCGCGGCCTGGCTGCGCTTCAGCAGCAGCCCTGGCGTGAGCCGCCGCACGGCGGTTGCGCTGGTGCGGCGCTTCGGTTCTCCGCGCGCCGTGCAGCAGGCGCTGGCCGAACATCAGGCCGTCGAAGACAATGCCGGCCTTCCACCACTTACCCACGAGCAGGCGCGAGGCCTTTGCGCCGAGCCTGGCAACGAGCTGCGTGCCCTGGCTGCGCGCACAGTGGAATGGGCGGCGAAGCCGGGCAACACGCTGCTCACCTTCAACGATCCCGCCTATCCGGCGCTCCTGCGCCAGACCGACGATCCGCCCTTGCTGCTTCATATAAAAGGCGACGCGCAGCTGCTGGCTGCGCGCGGCATCGCCATCGTCGGCGCGCGCAACGCATCGCTGCAAGGAAAATTGAACGCGGAGCATTTTGCGCAGAGCCTCTCGGACTTTGGGCTCACTGTCTTCTCCGGCCTGGCACGCGGCATCGACGCCGCCGCGCACCGGGGCGCCCTGCGCGGACGGGCAAGCACGGTGGCGGTGATGGCGACGGGGATTGACCGCATCTATCCCGCCGCCCACCGCGAACTGGCTCACCAGCTTGCGGAGCAGGGCTGCATCGTCAGCGAGTTCGCGCTCGGTACGCCGCCATGCGCATGGCAGTTCCCCGTCCGCAACCGCATCATCAGCGGCCTGGCGCGCGGCGTGCTCGTTGTGGAAGCCGCGGCGGCCTCGGGATCGCTGATCACGGCGCGCAGTGCCGCCGCCCAGAACCGTGAGGTGTTTGCCATTCCCGGTTCCATTCATGCCACGCTGAGCAAGGGTTGTCATCAGCTTCTGCGCGAAGGCGCGGCTTTGGTGGAAACGGTGGACGATGTGTTACATGGCCTGGGCATCAAGGACCGTCCGCGCGAAACAATGTTGACGGAAGAACTTGAACGCAAGGCCCATGTGTTGTTGGATGTCCTCAGTTACGACGCGCATACGGCCGATGCACTGGCCACCCATTTGCAGCTCGATGCGGCGGCCACGCAAGCCTCGCTGCTCGCTCTGGAACTGGCCGGTCTCGTGGAGCGCTTGCCGGGCGGCGCATTCCGCCGTTTGAAGCGTTAAGGCAAGCGTGCGGGACTTGTGCCGCGCCGAGCGATGCTGATAGAGTAGAGCCATGTTCGACATCCTTGTTTACCTCTACGAGACCTACTATCGTCCCGAGGCCTGCCCTGAACCGGCGGCACTGGCCAAGAAGCTATCGGCCGTTGGCTTTGACGATGTGGAAATCTCCGAAGCGCTGGTATGGCTCAACGACCTGACGGCGCTCGCAGGTGTCGAGCAGACGCTGACGGCCTCGTCGACGGGCACGCGTTTCTATGTGGATGAAGAGAAGGACGTGCTGGGTTCCCAGGCCATCGGCTTCATTCTGTTCCTGGAAAGCGCCAAGGTGCTCTCGCCGCTGCAGCGCGAGATCGTGATCGAACGTGCGCTGGCGCTGGAAGAAGCGCCCGTCAACCTCGGCAAGCTCAAGATCATCGTCCTGATGCTGCTGTGGAGCCAGGGCATGGAGCCGGACGCCCTCATGTTCGACGACCTCTTCGCTTCGGATGAAGACCAGGCTCCCCGCCTGCTGCATTAATCCTCCCTTATTGACAACAAGTCAACATGGCGCCCGCTACCGGCGTCCGCTTTGTGCTGTCCGCTTGCGGAATCGCGGGAAGCGCGCTTATTATTGGCCCTTTGACAATACTATACAGACGGCAAGATTGTGGAAACCTTTGGTAAGCCATGCAATCCATGTATCATGCGGCTGCCATACCACCCTAAAGCAAGCGAGAATTCATAAAAATGAGCAAAACCCTCATCATTGCCGAGAAGCCCTCTGTCGCGAACGACATCGCGAAGTCGCTTGGCGGCTTCACGAAGCACGATGAGTACTTTGAATCCGACGAATACGTTCTTTCCTCCGCCGTGGGCCACCTGCTGGAGATCGCGGTCCCGGAGGAGTATGACGTCAAGCGCGGCAAGTGGAGCTTCGCCCACCTGCCCATGATCCCGCCTTACTTCGCGCTGAACCCCATCGCGAAGACCGAGAGCCGCCTGAAGGTGCTCAACAAGCTGATCAAGCGCAAGGACGTCACCGCCCTGATCAACGCATGCGACGCGGGCCGCGAGGGTGAGCTGATCTTCCGCCTGATCGCGCAGAACGCCAAGGCCAAGCAGCCGATCAAACGCCTGTGGCTGCAGTCCATGACGCCCGCCGCCATCCGCGAGGGCTTCGCCCATCTGCGCAGCGACGACGAGATGCTGCCCCTGGCGGACGCCGCGCGCTGCCGCTCTGAAGCGGACTGGCTGATCGGCATCAACGGCACCCGCGCCATGACCGCCTTCAACTCGAAGGAGGGCGGCTTCTACCTGACCACCGTGGGCCGCGTGCAGACGCCAACCCTGTCCATCGTGGTCGAGCGCGAAGACAAGATCAAGAAGTTCGTGCCGCGCGACTACTGGGAAGTGCGCGCCGAATTCGTGTGCGCCGCGGGCGTGTACGAGGGCCGCTGGCTGGACACTAACTTCAAGAAGGACGAGACCGACCCCGAGAAGCGCGCCGAGCGCCTGTGGAGCAAGGCCGCCGCCGACTCCATCGCGCTGGCCTGCAAGGGCAAGCCCGGCACCGTCACCGAGGAGTCGAAGCCGACCACCTCCATGGCGCCGGCCCTGTTCGACCTGACGAGCCTTCAGCGCGAGGCCAACGGCCGCTTCGGCTTCTCCGCCAAGAACACCCTGGGCCTGGCGCAGGCGCTGTACGAGAAGCACAAGGTGCTGACCTATCCGCGTACCGATTCGCGCCATCTGCCGGAAGACTATCTGGGCACGGTGAAGTCCACGCTGGAGGTCCTGAAGGACAGCAACAACTACAACCAGTTCGCCAAGCAGATCCTGGACAAGGGCTGGGTGAAGCCGAACAAGCGCATCTTCGACAACACGAAGATCTCGGACCACTTCGCCATCATCCCGACCGGCGTGGTCCCCAAGGGCCTGTCCGAGCCTGAACAGAAGCTCTACGACCTGGTCACGCGCCGCTTCCTGGCCGTGTTCTTCCCTGCCGCCGAATTCCAGGTGACCACCCGCTACACCGAAGTCTCCGGCCACCAGTTCAAGACCGAAGGCAAGGTGATGACCAATCCGGGCTGGATGGCCATCTACGGCAAGGATGCCGCGGCGGACGACGAGAAGGGCGGTGGCACCCTGGTGCCGGTGGCGAAGGGCGAGAAGGTGCAGACCGAGAAGGTCACGCCGAACGGCCTGGTGACGAAGCCGCCCGCACGCTACACGGAAGCGACGCTGCTCTCCGCCATGGAAGGCGCGGGCAAGCTGGTGGACTCGGACGAGCTGCGCGACGCGATGGCAGGCAAGGGCCTGGGCACGCCGGCCACGCGCGCCGCCATCATCGAAGGCCTGCTGGGGGAGAAATACCTGATCCGCGAAGGCCGCGAGCTCATTCCGACGGCGAAGGCTTCCCAGCTCATGACGCTGCTGCGCGGCCTGGGCGTGAACGAACTGACCGCACCCGAGCTCACCGGCGAGTGGGAGTACAAGCTCTCGCAGATGGAGAAGGGCCGGATCTCGCGTGAAGAATTCATGCGCGAGATCGCGCAGATGACGCAGATTATCGTCAAGCGCGCCAAGGAATACGACAACGACACCATCCCCGGCGACTATGCGACGCTGGTGACGCCGTGCCCGAACTGCGGCGGCGTGGTGAAGGAAAACTATCGCCGCTTCGCCTGCACCAAGTGCGAATTCTCGATGAGCAAAACGCCTGGCAGCCGCCAGTTCGAGATCGCCGAGGTGGAAGAGCTGCTGAAGAACCGCACCATCGGCCCGCTGCAGGGCTTCCGTTCGAAGATGGGGCGTCCGTTCGCGGCCATCCTGCGCATTGTGCGCGACGAGGACATCAACAACTTCAAGCTCGAATTCGACTTCGGCCAGAACGACGAGGAAGGCGAAGAGGGCGAAGGCGTGGACTTCACCGGCCAGACCCCGCTCGGCCCCTGCCCGAAATGCAATGGCGGCGTGTACGAAATGGGCCTGGCCTATGTGTGCGAGCACAGCGTGGCCAAGCCGAAGACCTGCGACTTCCGCAGCGGCCGCATCATCCTGCAGCAGGAGATCCTGCCGGAGCAGATGGCCAAGCTGCTCAACGAAGGCAAGACGGACCTGCTGCCGGGCTTCATCTCGCAGCGCACGCGCCGTCCGTTCAAGGCCTTCCTGGTGAAGGGCAAGGACGGCAAGATCAGCTTCGAGTTCGAAGAGCGCAAGGCCAAGGCGCCCGCGAAGGGCAAGGCCGCGGCAGCGCCGAAGGAAGAAGCCGAAGCCAAGCCTGCGGCCAGGAAGGCCGCGGCGAAGAAAGCTCCGGCGAAGAAAGCAGCAGCGAAAAAGACGGTCGCAGCGGAATGACGGGCAGGGGACAGACCCCATGCGGGGTCTGTCCCCGGTGTCCCAGTCCGCCACCGAACACAGTCCGCAACGAGGGATAAGTCATGCAAACGATCACCCATCCCCTGTCCGCCCCCCACAGCCCCGTAAGCTTCCAGCTCACCAGCCACCACTACGGCGCCCCCGGCGGCCGCAAAGCCTACATCCAGGCCTCCCTCCACGCGGACGAAGTCCCGGCCATGCTGGTGGCTCACAAGCTGCGCAGCCGCCTGAATGAGCTGGACCGGCAGGGCAAGGTGAAGGGCGAGATCATCCTGGTTCCCGCAGCAAACCCCATCGGTCTCGGACAGGTCATCAACGAACGCCCCTTCGGGCGCTACGACCTGAGCACCGGCATCAACTTCAACCGCAGCTACCCGCATTACGCCGGCCAGCTCAAGGAGCGCCTGCAAGGCCGCCTGGGCGCCGACGCCGACGCCAACGTGGCCCTGATCCGCGAAGAGCTGCGCGCCCTCACCGCCGCATGGCAGCCGCATTCCGACACGGCGACCCTGAAGAAAGCCCTGCTGGCCATGGCCATCGACGCCGATATCGTGCTCGATCTCCATTGCGACCTCGAAGCCGCCCTGCACATCTACGCGGGAACGCCGCTGCGCCAAGCCATCGAGCCGCTGGCGGCCCTCATACAGTCGCATGCCACGCTGTACACCACGGCAGCAGGCGGCGAACCTTTCGACGAAGCCTGCAGCCGCCTGTGGTGGGATCTGGCCGAGCACTTTGGTCCATCCATCCCGATCCCGCCCGCCTGCGTCGCCGCCACCGTGGAGCTGCGCGGCGAAGTGTCGGTGAACTACGAATCCGCGCGCGCCGACGCCGAAGCGATCCTGCGCTATCTCTCCCTGCAGGGCATCGTCGAGATGGACAGCTTCACGCTGCCAGCGCCGATCTCGGCACCCACGCCGCTGGAAGGGACGGAACGCATCGACGCGCCGCATGCGGGCATGCTGGTCTACCTGCGCGAACTGGGCGAGAAGCTGTCCGTGGGCGACGCCGTGGCCGACATCATCGACCCCTTCACGGGCGAGACCACCACCCTGCGCTCCGGCGTGGACGGCGTGCTCTTCACCCGCCTGTCGCACCGCTATGTCATCCGCGGCATGAACGTGGCCAAGGTGGCCGGCGCCGTGCCATTCCGATCCGGGAACCTGTTGAGCCTATGAAAAAACTCAAGCTGCCGAACACCTATGTGCTGCTGTTCCTGATCCTGGCCATGATCGCCGTGGCGACGTGGCTGGTCCCCGGCGGCAAGTACGATACCCACCTGGTGAACGGCAAGCAGGTCGTCGATCCCTCCACCTTCCGCTACATCGCCAGCAACCCGCAGGGTCTGGCCGCGCTGATGATGGCGCCCATCAAGGGCTTTGCCGAAGCGGCCCTCATCATCGGCTTTGTGCTGATCGTCGGCGGCGCCTTCAATGTTCTGCACAAGACCGAAGCCATCGACGCCATGATCAAGTCGATCGCCAAGGCCCATACCCGCTCGCCGTTCGTGCGGGCGGCGCTGATCCCCGTCTTCATCACCCTGTTCTCGCTGGGCGGGGCCACCTTCGGCATGAACGAGGAGGCCATTCCTTTCATCCTCATCTTTGTGCCGCTTGCGCTGGCGCTGGGCTACGACTCGGTGGTGGGCGTGTCGATCCCCTTCCTCGGCTCCCAGGTCGGCTTTGCCGCCGCCTTCCTCAACCCATTCAATGTCGGCATTGCGCAGGGCATCGCCGGTGTGCCGGTGTTCTCGGGCATGGGCTACCGCGTGCTGGTGTGGTTCATTGCCACGCTGGCCACGGTACTGTTCATGATGTGGTACGCCGCCCGCGTAAAGCGCCATCCCACGCTCAGCCCAACCTACGCGCTGGACCAGGAAAAGCGCGCGGAAGGGGGCATCGACTTCAGCGGCTTTACGGGCATGACGCTGCGGCACAAGCTGGTGCTGTGGCTCTTTGCGGCAACGCTGGGCGCCATGGTGTTCGGCGTGATCGAATTCGGCTGGTTCATCGAGGAGATTGCAGCGCTCTTCCTCGTCATGGCCATTCTCGCGGGCCTGCTGGGCAAGCTGACGACCGACGAAACGGTGGGAGCGTTCGTGCAGGGCGCGCGCGACCTGGTCGGCACCGCGCTGGTGATCGCGCTGGCGCGCGGCACCATGGTGCTGGCGCGGGATGCTCACATCATCGACACCATGCTGCACGGCCTCACGCCGCTGGTGGCATCCTCATCGCCCGTGTTCGCGGCCTACAAGATGTTCGGCATCCAGTCCGTGATCAATTTCTTCGTCCACTCGGGAACGGGGCAGGCGGCGCTGACCATGCCTCTCATGGCGCCGCTGGCCGACCTGGTCGGCGTCACGCGCCAGACGGCCATCCTGGCCTACCAGTTCGGCGAATTCACCACGCCCATGATTCCCACCTCCGGCATTACGGTAGGCGTGCTGGCGCTGGCGCGCATCCCCTGGCTGACCTGGGCCAAATGGATGATTCCCCTGCAGCTGATTTATCTCGTGCTGGCCCTGGCGCTGCTGGCGCCGCCGGCGCTCATGAACTGGCAGTGAGTCAGCGCAGGTCGTCCAGATAGTAGTAGACCGTGCCGCCGATGGCATCGGGCGGCAGTTTCAGCGCGGCTGCCAGCGCGCTGGGAGGCGTCTGGTCGAGCGCCGTTTTCGGCACCGTAATGGATGCATTGCCTGTGCCGCTGGCCGCGCGGAAGGCCACGATGTGGTCGAAGTCAGGGCGGCTGTCGATCTCCTTCACGAGAAAGCGCTGCGTTCCGCTCCCCACCTGGAAGTAGCGCGACTGCGCGCTGCGGTGCGGTTCCGGCGACAGGCGGCGGAACAGCAGAACCTCTTCCACCTGCACCGTCACATTCTTGTACTGCGTCTTGCCGCCCTGTTCGAAGTGGCCGAGCACCAGGTCCGCGCGGAAGGACTTCAGGGGCCGGGCGGCGCGCGGCGCAAGGCGGTCCAGCTCGAAGTTTTCGGGAGCGATGGTCCACAGGGCCGTCTTGCCGTCAAGGCGCGCCTTCACCAGCTTGTCGATGGTGGAGTCGTCCATGCGCAGGCGCAGCAGCACCTGGTAGTCGTGCGGCGCATGGAACATGGGCAGGTGGGCGGCGTAGATGCCGTCGCGGCCCCCGAACATCGCCATGCCGTGCTGGCCGAAGGTGGGATTGGCAGCCCAGCTGCTGGCGGCCATCAGCAGGCCGAGGATGAAGGTGGTCAGGATTTTCATGTGCCAGATGGTACAGCATGCGCTGGCGGCAGGTAGAATGCGGGCATGAATACTCAAGCCAAGCCGGATTTCGATCACGGCAATTACCTGATGTCCGGCGTCGTTATCGCCGCCCTCGTTATCATCTTCGTCAGCATGCTGGCCCAGCGTCCCAACGCCACCATCTGGGCCGCCGCCTATTTCCCGCTGATTGCCCTGCATGTGTGGCTCCTGATGAAGACCACGCGCCTGCGGCTGGATGGCGACAGCCTGTCCGTCAGCGGCCTGCGCGCCGCGAACAACTGGAGCGTCCTCCTGCCCGAGATCCGCAGCGCCACGCTGGTGCCGCCGGGCCTGCGCCGCGCCGCCGCCTGGCAGCTGCGCATCGTCACCGCCGAGGGCGAAAAGCAGGCCTACCTGGCCCGCATGAGCCCCTTGTTCCTGCGTCAACTGCAGGATTTGCTGGCGCAGCGCCTGGGCGACCGCTATAAGCCGTATACGTCCTGATTACGCGACAGCTTGCCATTGTTGCAGCGCAAAATAAAAATGGCTGTGGTAAACTAATAGTTCCATACGGCAACTTTTAGGCGTTTGCCCCCTGCATCCAGCCGGGCACCCGCATCCCACACCATGAACAACTTCAGAATCGGCACCCGCCTTGCGGCGGGCTTCGGCCTTGTTTTGGCTTTGATGACGCTGATGACCGTTATCGGCATCTGGCAGATGAAATCCGTGGCGGACGCCACCCGCGAAATGATGCAGCAGCCGCTGGCCAAGGAGCGCATGGTCAGCGACTGGTATCGCCTGATCCACACCAGCGTGCGCCGCACCTCCGCCATTGCAAAAAGCAGCGATCCTTCGCTGGGCGCGTTCTTTGCCGAAGAGACGGCAGCCTCCACCCGCGAAGTGAACGGCCTGCAGAAGAATGTCGAGGCGCTGCTGGCGACGGAAGCGGAGAAGCAGGCCTTCGCCGCCATCGGCGAGGCGCGCAAGCGCTACATCGCCTCGCGTGACAGCGTGGTGGGCCTGAAGAAGGAAGGCAAGCTGGAAGAGGCGGACGAGCAGCTGAACAAGCGCTTCACGCCGGACGGCAAAGCCTATATGGCCGCCCTGAAGGCCATGCTGGATATCCAGCGCAAGACCATCGACGCGAAGGCGGAGCACGTGGAAGAGATCCACCAGGACAACCGCAGCTTCCTGATCGCCTTCGGCGTCGCCGTGCTGGCCTTCGGCGCGCTGAGCGCCTGGTATCTGACGCGCGGCATCGTGGTGCCCCTGAACCGCGCCGTGGAAATCGCCTGTTCCGTGGCCGCCAACGACCTGCGCAGCGAGATCGTGGCAACGAGCCGCGACGAAACGGGCCGCCTGCTGCGCGCCCTGCGCACCATGAACGACGGGCTGGCCCGCGTGGTGGGCGAAGTGCGCAACACCACCGAGAGCATCAGCACCGCCTCGGCGCAGATCGCCGCGGGGAATATGGACCTGTCATCGCGCACCGAGCAGCAGGCGGGCGCGCTGGAGGAAACTGCGTCCTCGATGGAAGAGCTGACCTCCACCGTGAAACAGAACGCGGACAATGCGCGCCAGGCCAACAAGCTGGCGGAGCAGGCTTCCGAAGTGGCCGTGCGCGGCGGCGACGTGGTGGGGCTGGTGGTGCAGACCATGGAATCCATCGATGCTTCCGCGCGCAAGATCGTGGACATCATTTCCGTGATCGACGGCATCGCCTTCCAGACCAATATCCTTGCGCTGAACGCGGCGGTGGAAGCGGCGCGCGCCGGGGAGCAGGGCCGTGGCTTTGCCGTGGTGGCCTCCGAGGTGCGCAACCTGGCGCAGCGCAGCGCGGCGGCAGCGAAGGAGATCAAGGTGCTGATCAACGACTCGGTCGAGAAGGTGGGCGCGGGCAGCAAGCTGGTGGAGCAGGCCGGGTTCACGATGGGCGAAGTGGTGGACAGCATTCACCGCGTGACCGATATCGTGGGCGAGATCACCACCGCCAGCGTGGAGCAGAGCGGCGGCATCGAGCAGGTGAACCAGGCCATCGCCGACATGGATGGCGTGACGCAGCAGAACGCGGCGCTGGTGGAGGAGGCGGCGGCCGCTGCGGCCTCGCTCCAGGACCAGGCGGAATCGCTGGCGCGCATCGTCAGCGTATTCAAGCTGGCGGATGCGGCGCCACGCATTGCGCGCAACGCCGCGCCGCTTCGCCTGGCGGCGTAAGCTAGTCCTTCAAATCCGCAGGAACCTTGCCGCCATTGGCGGCAAGCTTGTTCATCACCTGCCGGTGCAGCCAGATATTCATCTTGGCCGAATCTCCCATATCCCCCGTGTAGTGCAGTTCCTGGGCCAGCTCCTTGCGTGCCTGCAGGCTGCTGTCCAGGTCCAGCAATTTCATCAGGTCGACAATCGAGGTGCGCCAGTTCAGCGGCTGGCCTGCCTGCTGGGCCTTGGCGTTGAGAATGGCTTCCACGTCCACCTGTTCCATGGCGGAAGGAGGCGTGGAGGGCGATGGCGCCGGGCCGGCAGGCGCGGGGGCTGCCGCCGCTGGCGCAGGCTGGGGCGCGGGAGCCTGCGTTTGCGCCACCGCGGGATGCGAAGAAGGGAAGATCTTCCGGAAGATATTGCTCAGAATGCCCATGCTGTTCTCCTGTTCGGTCATCAGGAGAACAGCTTAGGCGTCCCCGGCGGAACGCTCTGTACGCGGCCTAACGCTATTCGACCTTGATCATGTTGTCGTTCGGCTTGCGGTCGATCAGCTTGTTGTCCGGATCGATGCCCGCCTTGGCGGGACGGCCGTTCACCACCAGGGTGTAAGTGCTTTCCTTCTGCGAGATCAGCTTGCGCTCGCGCAGCAGGGGCCTGCCATCCTTGTCGTCCACGCCGATGTCGATCAGGTCCTTCATCGGCACTTCCTGTTCCGCCCCCAGCTCGTCCGCGCGCAGCTTGGAGGCATGGACTGTCAGCGTGATCTCGTACTTGCCGTCGCCGCGCTTGCGGGAGGTGGCGGACAGCGCCCGGTTATCGTGCAGCACGATGCTGTTGAACAGATCATCGATCAGGTAGGCCTGCTCCGGCGGCGTGACCTTGCGCAGGGCATCCACCAGCACTGTCACGCTCGGATACGGGCCGGTGCTGTAGGAGTAGCGTTTCAGCAGCTCGTTCAGCACCGTGTTGATCTTTCCTTCGCCGATGATGTCCTGCAGCAGGTACATGGCCAGGCTGCCCTTGCGGTAGTGGATGTAGCTCTGGTCTTCATTGTCCGCCAGCGGCAGTTCCTTCTTGTTCTCCACCGCGCGGCCCATCAGGTACATCTCCAGGTCGTAGCGCAGGAAGCGGCGCATGCGATCGGGGCCGAAGGTCTTCTTCATCACCATCAGCGCCGAGTATTCGGACAGGGTTTCGCTGAGCACCGTGGCGCCGCGCGTGTTCCCGCCCACCAGCTGGTGGCCCCACCACTGGTGCGCCACTTCATGCGCCGCCACGTAGTAGGGATAGTCGATATCCTTCGCGTCCTTGTCGTCCACCTTGGCGATGAAGCCCATCGCTTCCGAGAAGGGAATGGTGTTGGGGTAGGACTGGGCGTACTTGCGGTAGCGCGGGAACTCCACGATACGCACGATCTTGTGCTGGTAGGGACCGAAGTTCTTGCTGTAGTAGTCCAGCGAATTGCGCACGCCGGCCATCATGCGGTCCAGGTTGTACTCGTGGCCGGGGTGGTAGTAGATCTCCACGCCGACGTCCTGCCACCAGTCGTGCTTCACTGCGTAGCGGGCGGACTGGAAGGCGTAGAAGTTCAGGATGGGCTTGTCCATCCTGTAGTGGAAGTA
Source organism: Massilia endophytica (assembly GCF_021165955.1). Classification (NCBI taxonomy): domain Bacteria; kingdom Pseudomonadati; phylum Pseudomonadota; class Betaproteobacteria; order Burkholderiales; family Oxalobacteraceae; genus Massilia; species Massilia endophytica. The sequence goes on from NZ_CP088952.1 coordinate 173,994, forward strand.
GCGGCGGCCGTTGCGGGTCCATTCGCCTTCCAGCGTCCCCGGCGCCACGGCGATCTGGTCGGGGCTCGTGCTCACGGTGGCGTCGAAGGTCACCCAGTCCGCGTCCGTGCCCAGGAAGTTGTTGGCCAGGCCCTTGGGGTCGTCGCGGCCCAGCATGCGCTCCTTCGCGGGCAGGTTGTGGCGCTTGCGGTCGCGCGGGTCGCGCAGTTCGGCGTCCTCCTGGTAGCCGATGTGCGGCAGCACGGAGCTGTTGAAGAAGGTGCCGTTGGCGATGACGGGCGTATCCTTGCCCAGGCCCAGGATGCCCTTCGGGGTATAGGAGATGTCGAATTCCATCGGCAGCTTCGCGCCCGGCGCCAGCGGCGTGGCCAGGGTGTAGCTGTAGAAGCCCAGTTCCTTGTCGTTCAGCGAAAGGCGGGTCTTCGCGCCGAAGCGCAGCGGGCGCATGTCGGCGTCCGGATCCTGGCGCACGTAGATGGTGCTCACCGGCTTGCCGCTGCGGTTCTCCAGCAGGTAGCGCCCGCGCACCGCCAGGCTGCGCTGCTCGGGCATGATGTCCACGTTCAGCTTCACATCCGCGATGCGGGGCTGGGCCACGTCCGCCACGGCCTTGTACTTGCGCTCGTAGTCGGCGCGCAGGGCATCGCGGCGGAAGGTGGACTTGTATTCGTTGGCGATATTGAGGTTGTAGTACACCACGCCGCCCGCGCCCAGCACGAACAGCAGGCCGATGCCGAAGCTGGCCAGCACGGGAGCGGTGAGGGCGTGGCGCGCCAGTTGCAGGCGGGTGCGCCACTCGCTGTTGGCGCCGCGCGGCCAGAAGATATTGGACAGCACCACCAGCATCAGGGCCGCGCCGCCCCAGTAGAGCTCATACCAGCGTTCGCGCAGCAGGTAGTGGCCGTAGCCGTTCATGTCCGAGTAATGCAGCGGCGGCGTGACGGCGTACATGACCAGCGGATGATCCAGGCCGCGCGTGGCCAGCGTGATGGTCACCCCGTAGTAGATGATCATGATGAAGTAGGCCAGGTACTTCTGGTTGACCAGCACCTGCACGGCGATCGCCAGCACGGCAATCTGCATGTAGTAGGGCAGGTGGATCAGGAACAGCGTCTGCAGATAGAGTTCCGGCTGCAGGTTGAAGTAGCCGCGGAAGACCTGGATCGACATCCCGCACAGCATCACCACCACCATCAGCAGGGCCTGCACGCCGATCAGGGCGAAGAGCTTGGCCAGCAGCGGCAGCCAGCTCGGGACAGGCATCGCATCCAGCATGAGGGCCATCCGGTGCTCGCGCTCGCGCCACACGAGCTCTCCGGCATAGAAGGTGGTAATGGCCAGCATGAAGAGGGCGAAGGTTTCGCTCACCAGCTCCAGCACCTTGTAGGTGACGGGATAGGTCACGGTGCCGAACATGGAGCCCATGTCGAGCGAGCTCACATACATGATGAGCACACCGGCCAGCACCAGCACCACGAAGTACACGTTCTTGACGGTTTCGCGCAGGTTCAGCCACACCTGCGTAAGAAGCAGGGCGCCCAGGCTGCGGCGCTGGAAGTCCGGCTCCTCGGTGGTGTCGGCGGCGGCGGCCGTCATGCGCAGCGGGACCTCGCCTTCGCCCAGGGCGGCATGCACGCCGCTGTCGATGGTGCCCACGAAGTGGAAGCGCCAGTAGCCCAGGAGCAGCGCCACCAGCGCGATCGAGGACCAGATCAGGCGGTTCAGCAGGTAGACGCCTTCCGGCAGCACGAGCCGGGCGTTGCGCTCGGCGATGGGCCAGTATTCCGTGAGGCGGATGGCGGCGGCATTGCCGAAGGGGTCGATCAGGGCCGCCAGGGTCTTGAAGTCCAGGTCGCGCGCCAGGCTGGGGGCGGCGATATAGCCGATCAGCATGACCACGCTGCTCACGTACACCGGCAGCATGCGGCGCGTGAGCGCGGCCAGCACGAAGAAGATGGAGCCGAAGATGAAGAGGTTCGGCAGGATCGTGATCAGGTAGGGAATGGCATAGGCCTCCAGCACCAGGGGGCCGATGCGTTCGGGGTCGATGCCCGGCAGCCAGGCGCCCAGCATGGCGCCGAAGATCACGCTGGAGAACACGAAGGCCAGCACGGCCCAGGCGCCGAGGAAGCGGCCCAGCATGTACTGGTACTTGCGTATGGGGGCGCTGAAGAAGAAGTGGTGCATGTCGTACTCGAAGTCCTGCTGGACCGAGCGCCCCATCATGGCGGCGACGACAATCACGCCAACGCTGGCGATATAGCTCACGGTGAACATCACCGAGCGCGGGGAATTGATCAGGATCTTGCTGCCGAAGACAACGTAGACTTCCTTGAACACGCCGCCCGCCGCGGCCATCCACAGCATGGTGAGGCCGAAGAAGAGGGCGAAATAAACCCAGGTCGAGAGCAGCTTGAGCCGCTGCCGCGCTTCGAACAGTGCGATGGCGAACATGGGGCGCCTCTCAGTCGCAGTTGTCGGAAGGGTTGTGGCGGCCGGTGATGGTGGCGAAGTACGCGTCCTCCAGGTCGCCGATCGCTTCCTCGAAGCCGTCGCCCGGATCGTGGTCGCTGTAGACGTGGATCAGGGTGCGGCCCGACAGCAGGCGGGTGGAGATGACGTTGTGGCGCTGCTGGAAGGCGGACAGCTCCCTCTTGTCCACGAAGCGCGCCCAGATCTTGCAGCTCACATCGTCGATCAGCTGCTGGGTGGAGCCCGTGAGCAGCAGGTGGCCCTTGTTGATGATGGCCATGTTCGAACAGAGGTCCGCCACGTCGCTCACGATGTGGGTGGACAGGATCACCGTGCGCTCGTCGCCGATTTCCGACAGCAGGTTGTGGAAGCGTACGCGTTCCTGCGGGTCCAGGCCCGCCGTGGGCTCGTCCACGATGATCAGCTTCGGGTCGCCGAGCAGGGCCTGGGCGATGCCGAAGCGCTGGCGCATGCCGCCCGAGAAGGTGCCAAGGCGCTGGTTGCGCACGTCGAAGAGATTGGTCTGCTGGAGCAGGCCGTCCACCACCTCGCGGCGGCGGGCGCGGTTGGACAGGCCCTTGAGCACCGCAAAGTGGTCCAGCATTTCATAGGCCGTGACCTTGGGGTAGACGCCGAAGTCCTGCGGCAGGTAGCCGAGGATGCGGCGCACTTCGTCCTTTTCGTCCAGCACGTCCAGGTCGCCGAAGAAGACCGAACCGGTGTCGCATTCCTGCAGCGTTGCCAGCGTCCGCATCAGGGTGGACTTGCCCGCCCCGTTCGGACCCAGCAGGCCGAACATCCCTCCCGGGATGGTCAGCGAAATATTGTCCAGAGCCACCACGCCATTGGCGTAGGTCTTGGACAAGTTGCGGATGCGTAATTCCATGCTTACTCCTGAATCTTTCGTGTTGCGGTGCAGCATGGGGCGCTCCGGCGCCCGCCATCACTGCTCTTTTCACATGATGGCATTGTATTGAATGCGCGACACATCGGTTGCCGCATTGCGATAGTCGGCAAAATCCCTGCGCCAGAGTGCGCAATCCGGGGAACGGAGCGTCGGCTTCGGGCAGGGGAAAATGGCGGCATTGGCGGGCTGGGCTGTTGGAAAGGTTTCAAGGGTAACAAGGTCGCTTGCGGGGCGCAAGGCGCAAAACTACGCAGTCATGCGCTATAGTGTTTCCCCATGAACCAGGAAAATGGCAAATTGGATACGGTGCTGCAGGAACAGATCCTGGCGGTGACGCGTTGCGGTCTTAGCAAGAGCGAGGCTACGGGCTTCTTCCGCACGGCCCTGGGCCTGTGCTACCTGGCCGGCCTGATGACCAAGGAAACCCTGGACTTCAAGAAGCTGGACAAGGAATTCAACAAGTTCATCTACCGCTCCATCGGGCCGGGGCACAGCATCACCAGCATCCTGCAGTACATGAGCGGGGAGCGGGTGATCAAGGTGGTGGAGTCGGAACGCTTCCTGCGCGCCTTCGGCGACTATTGCCCCCACGTCCCGGTGGAGTCCATTCCTTTCCTCCTGGGCCTAAACCTGGGCGTGGCCAAGGATCTTTCGGGCATCGACGTGCGCGGCCCGGTGGCCGACTGGATCGAAAAGCAGCGTATCCGGCGCGAGGAAGCGGGTGGCTAGGCCTATAATCATGGTTAACTGAACAAGATTTCGCAGGCAGACACCATGAGCAGCAAGCACCACAACCCCATCGACCGTTTCATCGCCAGCGCCGACAAGGCCCTGCGCGTGATCTCCGGCGTGGCCTCGGCCTCGCGCCCCACGCCCGCCTGCCATATCCCGGACACCGAAATGACCGAGGCCGAAATGAAGCACAGCGCTGGCCTCATGCGGGTGGACCATGTGGGCGAGGTGATGGCGCAGGCCCTGTACAACTCCCAGGCCCGTTTCGCCAGGACCGAGGAAGTGCGGGCCCAGTTCGAGCGCGCCAGCCGCGAAGAGGAAGACCATCTCGCCTGGACCGCCGAACGCCTGAAGGAGCTGAACTCGCAGACCAGCATTCTGGCGCCCCTGTTCTACGCCGGAGCCTATGCGCTGGGCGTGGCGGCGGCGAAGATGGGCGACGCCACCAGCCTTGGCTTCGTGGTGGAGACCGAACGCCAGGTGGAGAAGCACCTGGACGGCCACCTCCTGAGTCTTCCGCCCAACGACGCGCGCTCGCGCGCCATCGTGGAGCAGATGCGCATCGACGAAATCGCCCACGGCAAGGCGGCGCAGGACATGGGTGCTACGCAGACGCCGATGCCGGTGCAGCTGGCGATGAAGGCCATGTCCAGGGTGATGACCACCACCACGTACCACATCTGATCTTCCTCACGGTCCCGCCGCGCGGGATGTGCTCAGATAACCCGTTACACAGGGAGATCTGTCATGCCCATCCTCTACCTGGTGGCGGGCGCCCGCCCCAACTTCATGAAGATCGCACCGATCGTGCGCGCCCTGCATGCGCACGGGAGGCTCGATTTCCGCATCGTCCACACCGGCCAGCACTATGACCGCGAGATGAACGAGGTCTTCTTCGAAGAACTCGGCATCCCCGCGCCGGACGTGTTCATGGGCGCGGGCGGCGGCAGCCACGCGCAGCAGACCGCGCGCATCATGGTCGCATTCGAGGAGCTGTGCACCGCCACGCGGCCGGACGCCGTGCTCGTGGTGGGCGACGTCGATTCCACGCTGGCCTGCGCCATCACGGCGAAAAAGCTGCGCATTCCGGTCGCCCATGTGGAGGCGGGCCTGCGCAGCGGCGACATGGGCATGCCGGAAGAGATCAACCGCCTCGCCACGGACAGCATTTCGGACTGGTTCTTCGCCACCGAGCCCAGCGCCGTGGGCCATCTGCGGCGCGAGGGCAAGCCGCGCTCCGCGATCCATTACGTGGGCCACGTCATGGCGGACAATGTGCTGTACCAGGCTTCGAAGCTGCCGCCGGGCGGGCCATCGGAGCGCTACGGCGTGGTGACCCTGCACCGCCCCGCGAACGTGGACGACGAGGCGGTGCTCTCGCGCCTGGCCTCAGTGCTGCGCGAAGTGTCGGGACGGCTGCCGCTGTTCTTCCCGGTGCATCCGCGCACGCGCGCCAGGCTGGAGCAGTTCCGCATCGACCTGGGGCCGCGCGTCTGGCTCACCGCTCCCCAGCCGTATATGGCCTTCCTCCAGCAGTGGCGGCACGCGGTGCTGGTGCTCACCGATTCGGGAGGGCTGCAGGAGGAAACGACGGTGCTGGGCGTGCCCTGCATCACCCTGCGCGACAGCACGGAGCGTCCCGTAACGGTGGAAGAAGGCAGCAATGTACTCGCGGGCACCGATCCCACGGCCATCTTTGCCGCCGTGGACAAGGTGCTGCGCGGAGAGGGCAAACGTGGCCGCCGCCCCGCCCTGTGGGACGGCCGCGCGGCGCAGCGCATTGTGGAGATACTCGTAAGGGGGCTTGTGGATTGTTGAGTGAATATTCAAGGATTCAAAGAACTACCTGCGCGCAGTAACATTTCTCGAAGGCCAAATATTTAGGGAGGATAAATGAGAGCGAACATTTCTTTACTGCTGGAGTGTTTTTTGCTAGTTACTTCTCCACATGTTCTTGCCGATAATATGTTGACTCGGGACCAAATTCTTATAAATGGCGGGTCGCGAACATCAACCAACGGCAGATACACTCTCATTATGCAGAATGACGGTAGCTTAGTCATGTACCGATCCGATGGATCGGTTCGTTACTCCATGGAAAAATATGGCTACTATGCCAAAATGCGATCAGATGGGAATTTTGTTGAACTAAACCGTAATAATGCAATAATTTGGCAAACCAAGACTAACAATGGATTAAACAATTTTTTGCTGGTTCAAGATGACGGTAACTTAGTTGTCTATACACCAGGTCCTAGTTCCTGGGCGGTCTGGAGCATTGGCGTAGATCCTGGGCCGAATGACCCAAAGGCAATAGGTGATATCGTAGGCCGTGATCTCGCGTTCACGGGGGCTGGATATCTGGGACACGTGGCACTGTGGGACGGGGGGCAGATCGCGCAAGCGGTTTTGCCCAGCTCCGGGAACAATGCCATTCATTACACTACACTTACTGCATTCAAAAACACGCCGACAAGCACAGGCGGCATTGCTGCTTACTGGGGAACGGCTCGAACGCCGATTGCCGATGGAATCGTCCAGTCTTGTTACTCGCCGACATTTTGCGACTATTGGTGGCCGAACGCCACAACCGAAACAACCACCGCTCGCGTAGCAGTGGCCAAACGCGCGCGACAGGCATATTTGATCGGTGCCGATTACACCTCGACCGCGTATTGGATTTCGGCGCTACCTCGGAGGCCGACGGCACCTGCCCAGCGAGGCCAATATCGTTGTGACACCTTTGTCGTGGATATGTTGAAAGAGAGCCGACAGAATGCTTCGCGTTTTCCTACAGCGGAGCAGCAATTGTGGGCCCAGCGCTGGTCTACGCTAACTGAGACTATTACGCCCGGCACGACTTTCAACAAAATTAAAGCTTGGGAGTGAAAATGGAGAACAAATATTTGCTTCGTTGGATAAGAATTCCCGTGCTCGTGGGCACAGTCTTGTCGGTGCAACTTGGGGTAGCTGCAGATAGGACTGCTGCGCAGGCTCTAAGTGAATACCAAAACCTTCGGCAGAGCACTGCGATTGAACGGCTGTCACTGCTAGGAGAGGCTCGTCAACGCGGACTGGAGAGGAACAAGGGTCACGTCCGTGACTTGCTCGCAATGTTGAAGCGCTCGCAAACGGAGGAGGAAAGCGCAGCCCTGATAGGGTTGCTTCAAGGTCAATACAAAATCGGTGATCAGGATGAGGTCAATACCGAAATCGCACAAGCGTTGAAGACGTACGCCAACTCGCCCGTCAAACGGGTGGCGGCCGCAGCCACTTTTGCATATTCAAGACTAGGATACTTCTTGGACACAGAGGATGTTCTGTTAGCCGCACTTAACCGCCGGGTGTTCGATAACAATGACTACTTCGGGGAACTTGCGCATGTGGGGTGGTTGGCGGAGCCTCGTGCTGCGAGCGCCATATTTGAGCGCATTGGCAGGTCAAAAAACCGATATGCTCTCCAAATCCTTGCTAGCACTTTCCAGGAAGGTAGTAGTGCCTTGAAAATTGATAGGGCAGCATTGACTGCTGCCCGAGAAGCGCTGCTGAAAGCGCCTCCCAAATTCAATCCTGCAGTTGGCGAATTTAGTATCGCAGACTCTCTTGAGTACACAGACTGGTTATTTGCTGTAGCACAGCTCAATTCTCGGGTTGATGGCACGGCCGTGGCGACAACCTTGACCGAGCACATACCGCAGATGAGTGGGAAAAAGATCCTCGCTCTCATGATTACCGACGAGGGACGTGCTTATGCCAAAGAATTTTCTCCATCTACCATTGCACAGATGAGAACTGAGGTCGACCAGTTGCTCATGCACCAGCCTTATCCACGCAATCAGGATGTAAGCCGGATCGCGAATGAGGTGCTATCCTATTTGGTACCTTAGCGGGAACTTCCTGCCGCCTCTGCTGGCGTGATATCGGGGCGGAAGGGCGTCGTCAGGCATCCTTGCTGTTCTCACTAGGGAAGCGACCACGGTAGAGTCTCTATGCTGTCATTCCTGATACTTGAGTTCGGAAGCATCGTCGTGGTTTGGCTATGGGCGATCACCAACATGGATGGCGGCTTATGGCCGTTTGTGTTGGTTGTGGTCAGTGCGATAAACATCGCGGTGGCCGCTATACTCACGTTTCTTCACAAGCGTTTTGATACTTCGCAAACGCATTTGGCTCTTTATACTGGCGCAGCCACATTTGTTCTGACGGCTGTTCAAAGTATTGGCGCTGCTCGAAATCTTATCCCCTCATTTGAAGCTGTCCTACCTGGATCACTTCTCGACATTGCGAGCTGTGACGCAGCATTGCCAACTCTGTACGTTGCAATATGTGTGGGATATTTTCTGCTCGCTGGCTCGTGGCCCCGACAAGGCAGCAAGACTGACGACGAGCACACTGCAAGAACGTAAGCTGTACTTTTCGGTGTCAGACTGTCGTCTCTGCATGGATCTCGTCACAGGTGTTTAGACCTCGATGATCTCGAAGCTGTGCGTGATCTCGGCCGTCTTCGCCATCATGATGCTGGCGGAGCAGTATTTGTCGTGAGAGAGCGTGATGGCGCGATCCACGGTGGCGGGCTTGAGGCCCTTGCCGGATACGATGAAGTGGAAGTTAATCCTGGTGAACACCTTGGGATCGGTGGCGGCGCGGTCAGCCTGCAGCGTCACTTCGCAGCCGCGCACGTCTTCCCGGCCGCGCTTCAGAATGAGCACCACGTCATAGGCCGTGCAGCCGCCCGTCCCGAGCAGCACCATCTCCATCGGGCGCGGGGCCAGATTGTGGCCGCCGCCTTCCGGCGCGCCGTCCATCATCACCATGTGGCCGGACCCGGTCTGGGCCCGGAAGCTCATGCCCGAAGGGCCGTTCCAGCTGACTTTCACTTCCATTGCATTCTCCGTATTGCGTCTGTCGGTCCATTGTAAAGGAGCAGGAAAGAACCTGCTCAGACCGACATCATGTAGCGTTCGGATTTCATGCGCCGCTCGGTGAACCAGACGAAGGCGAGGGCCAGGGCCAGGCTGCTGGCGAAGGTGAGCACGAAGGGCAGCGGACCCACCGCCTGGCCCTTGGCCAGCTCGCGCAGCAGGTTCTGGTGCCCCATCACGGGCACCAGGTACATCCAGTTCGCCGTGTTCAGGTTCAGCATGGGCACCACGATCACGGGAATCATGGGAATGAGCAGCGCGAAGCTGGCCGTGGTCTGGGCTTCCTTGAAGGACTTGGCGTTGATGGCCAGCGCGATCAGGATGGCGGAGGCCAGCAGGGGCAGGGACACCGATGCCGCGCACACGGCGGCCAGGTCGATCCACGACATGCGCCAGGACATGCCGATCTCCTCCAGCGGCAGCCACTTCAGCGTGCCGTGGGCGATGCACAGCTCCAGCACGAGGCCTGCGAGGGCGAGCGCCGCCGCGGCCAGCCACTTTCCGGCGATGAGATCGAGGGGCCGCGCGGGCTGGGCCAGCAGCACCTCCAGCGAGCGGCGTTCGCGTTCGCCTGCCGTGCTGTCGAGCGCCGTGCTGAGGGCGAAGAAGAAGGCGGGCACGAAGAACATGCCCAGCATGCCGCCGATAACGCTGGCCGAACGCGCGGCGCTGGTGCCGGTATCGAACTTCTGCAGCCGCACAGGCGCCAGGGTCACGGGCGATACGCCGTGCGCCAGCAGGCGCGCGCTGGCGATAGTGGTGCTGTAGTTCTGCAGCACGTGCTCGATGTCGTCGATGCGGCGGCGGTTTTCGCTGGAGGAGTCGTACCACAGGTCGACGCGCGCCGGGCGCATGCTGCGGTAGTTCTCGGTGAATTCATCGCTGATGCCCAGCACCGCCGCCACCTTCTGCTTGCGCAGCAGCTCGGCGATCTCCTCCTCCGGCATCGCCTTCGATTCGGTAATGGTGATGTTAGCCTGCTTCAGCTGCGCCATGAGGGTGGGCGCCTGCGCGGCGCCGATCACGGTGAGCTGGATGCCTTCACGCTCGGGCTTGAGCGCCTTGTGGATCTGCTGCTGCAGGATGCCGCCCACCAGAAGGGGATAGAGCAGCACGAACATGGCCAGCATGCCCACGGCGCGCCTGTCGCGCAGGGTTTCGCGCAGCTCCTTTGCCATCACCACCCAGAACACGGGCTTCATACGGAAATCCCTTCTTCAGTACCTACCAGTTTGACGAATGCATCTTCCAGGCTGGCGATGCCGGTGCGTTCGCACAGCGATTGCGGCGTGCCCTGCGCCACGGTGACGCCGTTGGCGATCACGATCACGTCGTCGCAGGAGTGGGTGACCTCCTGCATCACGTGGGTGGCCATGATGACGCAGCAGCCGTCCTCGCGCAGCGCCGCCAGGGCCTTGCGCAGGGCGCGCGTGCTCATCACGTCCAGTCCCCGGCTCGGTTCGTCGAGCAGCAGGTTGCGGGGACGGTGCAGCAGGGTGCGCGCCAGCGCGACCTTGATGCGCTGGCCCTGCGAGAAGCCCTTGCCGCGGCGGTCGATGATGTCCTGCAGGGAGAGCAGTTCCGTCACCTCCTCGGTGCGCTGGCGGATGGCGCGCTTGTCCATGCCGTTCAACTGGCCGAAGTAGTCCAGGTATTCGCGCGTGCTGAGGCGCTCGTAAAGCCCGAACTGGTCCGTGAGGAAGCCGATGTTGCGGCGCACGGCCATCGGGTCCTTGCCCGGGTCCACGCCATCGACCAGGATGCTGCCGTGGTCGCGGTGCATCAGGCCAACCAGAAGGCGCAGCAAGGTGGTCTTGCCTGCGCCGTTGGGGCCGAGCAGGGCGGTCACCTGGCCGTCGCGCGCCGTGAAACTGGCGCCGCCAAGCGCCTGCACCGGGCCGAAATGTTTTTTGACGTCGTGAGCTTCGATCATGGCTTTGCGGTCTCAGGGTTGCGGGCCAGCGCTGTCGAGCTGGAAGGTGGGGGCGGGAATTTCCTTGATGCAGGCGGCGGCCAGCGGCTTGGCCGGCGCATCGAGGAACTCGCGCATCAGGCGTGGCACGCAGCCCAGCATGGACACGATATGTCCGCCGTTCTGCACCACGATGTGCTGGGCGGCCTGCATCGATTTGCCGGCCGCTTCGGCGCGGCGCGGCGGCGTCACCGGGTCCTGGGCGCCGGAGAGCATCAGCACCGGCGCGGCGATGGGCGCCGCCTGCTGCGGCGCGATGGGCTTCACCTTCATCAGGGGACACATCTTGGCCAGCTGCTGCGCCTGCGGTGAGCCCATGAAGGAGCCTTTCGCGTCTTCGTCCTGCAGCTGCTGCGTCATGCGCGGGAAGTCCTCGGCGCAGATCACGGAGAGATAGAGGGGGCCGGACATGGTGCCGTCCACAGAATAGTCGCTGTCACGGTTGCTGCGCGCGACGAAGGGCTGCCAGCGGCCCTGGTAGGCGCCGTGGATCAGGAAGGGCAGGGTGCGCGCGTCCGCCTGCGAATACAGGGCGCGGTGAACGGTGCCGAGGAAGCGCTGGCTGCTGATGGTGACGGGACGCAGCGCGGCCGTGCGCGGGTCCTGCATTTCCACTTTCACGGGCGCCTTGGCCAGGCTGGCCAGCAGGCTCGCGAACTCGGTGCGCAGGGCGGGGAAGGTGCGCGCGCAGGCGGCGTTGGCCTCGCACTGCCGGAAGGTGGTTTCCAGCGCGGCCTGGGCGTCGTGGCCGCCGAGGGGAATGACCTGGTCCGGCGCGGCCACGCCGTCCAGCACGAGGGCGCGCACGCTGGATGGATAGAGGCGGGCGTAGTGCTGCGCCAGGCGGGTGCCGTAGGAGCCGCCCCAGATATTGATCTGGCCATAGCCCAGGGCGCGCCGCACATTCTCGATATCGCGGGCGGCGGCATCGGTGGTGTAGAGGTGGTAGGGCGCGGCGATCTTCTCGATGCACTTGCGCAGCTCGGCCTCGAACTGCTCCTCGCTCATGGTGTCGATCTCGGGCGGCGACTTGCAGTCCAGGCGGCCGGACAGGCCCGTGCCGCGCTGGTCGATGAGCACGATGTCGCGCGTGGCGCGCACGCGGCGGAAGGCGGCGTTAAGGATGGCGAGGTAGTCGCTGCCTGCCTGGCCTGGGCCGCCCGCCAGCACGAACAGGGGATCGGGACGGGCCGCCTCGCGGAAGGCGGGGGCCACGGTGACGTGCAGGCCGAGGGTCTTGCCCGGCTGGGCGTAGTCGAGGGGCACATCCACCTTGACGCAACGAACGGTTTCCTCGGTGCCGGGCAGGTGGCAGCTCTTGCCGGGCGCCGCCTGGGCGGCGAGGGCGCCCAGCAGCAAGGGCAGGGCGAGGCAGAATCGTTTTCTCACTAGCAACTCCATGGAAGGCGAAGGGCAATAGTAGCCAGCTCTTGTATTTCAGGCAATGGGTCTCGGCAAGGAATTGGGCGGCTTGACCGGTCCAGTCAGGCCGGGCTATAATCGTCAGCTTTCCGTTCGCTCAGGAAAAGCTATAACAAGGCTGCGTCCGCTGATTCAAGGGCGGAACCACCATTTGAGCGTTTTTAAATCTTCTATTAGGAAGTCAAACATGAAAACTTTTTCCGCTAAGGCTCATGAAGTCCAGCGCGACTGGTTCGTGATTGACGCGACGGACAAGGTCCTCGGCCGTGTTGCCAGCGAAGTGGCACGCCGACTGCGCGGCAAGCATAAGCCAGAATTTACTCCTCACGTCGACACCGGCGACTTCATCGTCGTGGTGAACGCAGGCAAACTGCGTGTGACCGGCACCAAAGCCACCGAGAAGACCTACTACCGCCACTCCGGCTATCCGGGCGGCATCTACGAGACCAACTTCCTGAAAATGCAACAGCGTTTCCCAGGCCGCGCTCTCGAAAAGGCAGTGAAGGGCATGCTGCCGAAGGGTCCTCTGGGCTACGCCATGATCAAGAAGCTGAAAGTGTACGCCGAAGGTTCGCACCCGCACGCTGCTCAGCAACCTAAAGCACTCGACTTCTAAGGAACTGACATGATCGGTAACTACAACTACGGCACCGGCCGTCGCAAGAGTGCAGTGGCTCGCGTGTTCATCAAAGTGGGCACTGGCCAAATCATCGTTAACGGCAAGCCAGCGTCCGAGTACTTCTCGCGCGAAACCGGCCTGATGGTGATCCGCCAGCCGCTGGAACTGACCGGCAACGTCGAGCGTTTCGACATCAAAGTGAACGTGCATGGCGGCGGCGAGTCCGGCCAGGCAGGTGCAGTGCGCCACGGTATCACCCGCGCCCTGATCGACTACGATGCAGGCCTGAAGGGCGATCTGGCCCGCGCCGGCTTCGTGACCCGCGATGCTCGTGAAGTCGAGCGTAAGAAGGTCGGTCTGCGCAAAGCACGCCGCGCAAAGCAGTTCTCGAAGCGTTAATTCCGCTTCCGTTCCGGTCTTTGGCCGGAGCCCCGAAAAGCCGCTGGTCCGCCAGCGGCTTTTTTGCTTTTGGGCTAGGGTAAACAGCATGTTTACAGTGCTGATAAAATACATTCCCCTCATTTAATTTATTGGCAAGGAAGAGAACATGATCAAAGTTGGCATCGTCGGCGGCACCGGCTACACCGGGGTTGAACTGCTGCGATTGTTGGCAGTCCATCCCAACGTGCAGCTGACCGCCATCACGTCGCGCAAAGAGGATGGCCTGCCCGTGGCCGACATGTATCCTTCCCTGCGCGGCCGCGTGCCGCTGGCCTTCTCGGCGCCGGACAAGGCCGACCTGGGCCAGTGCGACGTGGTCTTCTTCGCCACCCCGCACGGCGTGGCCATGGCCCAGGCGCCCGAGCTGCTGGCCAAGGGCGTGAAGGTGATCGACCTGGCGGCGGACTTCCGCATCAAGGACCGCGCCGTCTTCGAGCAGACCTACAAGATCGACCACACGGCGCCCGAGCTGCTGGAAGAGGCCGTGTACGGCCTGCCCGAGCTGAACCGCGAAGAGGTGAAGAAGGCGCGCCTGATCGCCAATCCGGGCTGCTATCCCACCACCATGCAGCTGGGCTTCGTGCCGCTGCTGAAGGCGGGCCTGGTCGATGCGTCCAACCTGATCGCCGACTGCAAGTCGGGCGTATCCGGCGCTGGGCGCAAGGCCGAGATCGGCATCCTCTTCTCCGAGGCGAGCGACAACTTCAAGGCCTACGGCGTGGCGGGCCACCGCCACACGCCGGAAACCTCGGCCCAGCTGCAGCGCTTCAGCAAGGACAAGGTCGGCCTCATCTTCACGCCGCACCTGGTGCCCATGATCCGCGGCATGCACTCGACCCTGTACGGCCGCCTGACGCGCGAGGTGAGCAACGAAGAGCTGCAGAAGCTGTTCGAGGACGCGTATGCCAACGAGCCGTTCGTGGACGTGATGCCCTTCGGTTCGCACCCCGAGACCCGCAGTACGCGCGGCGCCAATGTGCTGCGCCTGGCGCTGCACCGTCCGGGCAACGGCAACACCGTCATCGTGCTGGTGGTGCAGGACAACCTGGTCAAGGGCGCCTCCGGCCAGGCCGTGCAGTGCATGAACCTCATGTTCGGGCTGGACGAAGGTACCGGCCTGAACAACATCGCGCTGCTGCCTTGAGCGGCGGCCGATGAGCCGTCCCGAAGGGGTGGTCGAGCAAAAGGCGCCGCTGGCGGTGCGCATTGGCGGCGTGGCCGTCGTGCTGGCGCTGGCGGGCGGGCTGCTGATGTGGGGGCTGGACCTGGGCCAGCGCCTGATCGGCGCCAGCCGCGCGCCCGCGCCCACCGTGACCATCGAGCATGAACCGGCGCCTGCCGCATCTGCGGCCGCGTCTGCCCCTGCTGCCACCCCGGCCGTGGCATCCGTGCCCGCCGCCCCGGCACCGGCCCCTGCCACGCCGGCAGAAGCGGCAAGCGGCGAGAGCGGCCAACTGGCCGCCGATCTCGCCCTGCTGGAAAGCATCCTGCCACCGGTCAAACCCGGCGCCGGGCTCGTCATCCGCGGCATGCAGGCGCGCATGGCCACCCCGCGCCAAGTTCACTACACGGTCCTGCTGGGTTATGGCCCAAAGAAGGGGCAGGCGGCCTTCGAAGGCCAGCTCAGCCTGGTCCTGAGCGGCAGCAAGGACGGCAAGCCCGTGCAGCTGCGGTTTCCCACGGACGAGGGCGCCGAGCGCTATCGGCTGAGCGTGGAAGACTACCAGCGGGTAGACGGCACGCTGGACCTGCCTGAAGGGCTGACGGCTGCCGCACTGGAAGTAAGCCTGAGCCGTGAGGGCAAAGTGCTTGCCACTCAGTCAACATCCATAAAATAGACACTTGAAATGCAGCAAAAAGGCCGCATAAACAGAAGCGAAATGCGGACGGTCAGAGCATGCGCGTCGGCAAAGGTCTATAATGGACTAACGATTTTTAGTAGGAGTACCAAATGAATGCAGTAGCCGAAGCACAAGACGTGATTCCCTCGCCGATCATCTTTACCGACAGCGCGGCCGAGAAAGTGGCGCAGCTGATTGAAGAAGAAGGCAATCCCGACCTGAAGCTGCGTGTCTTCGTGCAGGGCGGCGGCTGTTCCGGCTTCCAGTACGGCTTCACGTTCGACGAAATCGTCAACGAAGACGACACCACGATGGTAAAGAACGGCGTCCAGCTGCTGATCGACTCGATGAGCTACCAGTACCTGGTAGGCGCCGAGATCGACTACAAGGACGACCTCGAAGGCGCCCAGTTCGTGATCAAGAACCCGCAAGCCACCTCCACCTGCGGCTGCGGCAGCTCCTTCTCCGTCTAAGCAAGTCCATCCCGAAGCGGCGGACAGCCCCAGGCTGCTCCGCCGCTTTGCCGTTTACAGCCGCGCTCGTGTCCACTTCTGGTGCCAGGGAAGAAAAATGGACACGAACTCAGCGCTAAGTTGCTAGGGCCGAGCTCGTGTCCAAAAATCTTCCCTGGCACCAGAAGTGGACACGGGCTGGACTGTTAGCGGGGGTAGAGGGCGCCGAGGATGCGGTCGCCGCGGGCGCCTGTCACCGCGGGGAGGTTGCCCGCGCGGCGTTCGTCGAAGCGGTGGGCGAGCCAGGCGAAGGCCATCGCTTCCACGTGGTTCGGCGGTACACCCAGCGCTTCCGTGGACTTGACTTTCACCGTGTCGCCGAGCTCGGCGGACAGCATGCCCTTCAGCGTGCCGTTGTAGGCGCCACCGCCACATAAATACACGCCGTCCACTCTGCCGCTCGAGGCGGCCTTGATGGCGTCCGCCAGGGTCAGCGCCGTCAGCCGCGTGAGGGTGTGCATCACGTCTTCCGGGGCCGCGCTTTCGAAGCCTTTCAGTTGCTTGTCGAGCCAGGTAGCGTGGAAGAGGTCGCGGCCCGTGCTCTTGGGCGCGGGCTGGGCGAAGTAGGGCTCGGACAGCAGGACCTGCATCAGCCCCGGCACTTCCTTGCCGCTCGCGGCCCAGGCGCCATCGGCATCGTAGTCCTGCCCTTTGTGGCGGCCGATCCAGAGGTCCATCAGGACGTTGCCCGGGCCGGTGTCGAAGCCGCTGACGCCGCCGTCCGCGCCCAGCACCGTGATGTTGCCGATGCCGCCGACGTTGGCCAGCACCCGCGTCTTGCCCTTTTCCCCGAACATGTCCTGGTGGAAGGCGGGGACCAGGGGGGCGCCTTGCCCGCCGGCCGCAATGTCGCGGCTGCGGAAGTCGGCGATGATGTCGATGCCGCACAGCTCGGCCAGCAGGGCGGGGTTGTTGGTCTGGCGCGTGAAGCCCAGCTCGGGACGGTGGCGGATGGTCTGGCCGTGCACGCCCGCCGCCCGCACGTCCGCCGCCTTCATGCCGCCCTTTTCCAGCAGCAGGCGCACGCATTCGGCGTAGACCTTCGCCAGCTCGTTGGCGGCCAGGCCTTCACGCTCCAGCTCGTTCTCCGAGGCGGCCTGCAGGGCCATCAGTTCGGCCCGCAGCGCGGCCGGGAAGGGCAGGTGGGCCGACGACATGGTGCGCGTGGCGCCCGCCCAGAAATCGACCAGCACGCCGTCGACACCGTCCAGGCTGGTCCCGGACATCATTCCGATAAATAAGCTCATGGTTCTCCACCAGGGTTTGCTGTGGCTATTGTGCCACTATCAACAGAGTGTTAGCCAGCGAACAGTCCGCTATTTTGTTGCTGGATATGATGGAGTCATGGTGAGGGAGGAAGAAAAACGGCGCCCGCGAGGGCGCCGCTATTCACCAGCGAACCGGACAGCTTACTTGGCTGCCAGGACGCCGTTGTTCGAGCCGCCCGCAGGACGCAGCAGCGCGAAGCGGTGGATCATTTCGCCCGAAACGGTCTTGAAGCGCGACATTTCGGCGGCCGTCAGCGGGGCCTGGGGCGCGATGTTGAGCTTGCCCGGATCCTGGGCCTGGCCCGCCACGCGGAACTCGTAGTGCAGGTGGGCGCCGGTGGACCAGCCGGTGGTGCCGACATAGCCGATCAGGTCGCCCTGGCTGACCTTGCTGCCCTTGCGCACGCCCGGCGCGAAGCGGCTCATGTGGGCGTAAGCCGTGGTGTAGTTGTTCCAGTGCTTGAGCACGACCACGTTGCCATAGCCGCCCTGCACGCCCGCGAAATCGACCACGCCGTCGCCCGCCGCGCGGATCGGGGTGCCGGTCGGCGCCGCGAAATCGATGCCCTTGTGCGCCTTCCACTGGCCCGAGATCGGGTGCACGCGCATGGAGAAGCCGGAGGAAATACGGCTGAATTCCAGGGGCGACTTCAGGAAGGCCTTTTTCAGCGCCTTGCCGTCGAAGCTGTAGTAGCCGCCGCCGCTCTTGCTGGCAGGGTCTTCAAACCACACGGACTGATAGGTCGTGCCGCGGTTGGTGAATTCGCCGGCCAGGATGCGGCCTGCGCGCACGAACTCGCCGTCCTGCCAGAAGGTCTCGTACACCACATTGAAATGGTCGCCGCGCTTCAGGTCGGAGCGGAAGTCGATATTGGTCGAGAACATCTCCACGATCTGGCGCACGATGGAATCGGGCAGGCGGGTGCCGTCCTGGCTCGAGTCGGTGGCCGCGAACAGGCTGGTGGTGATGGTGCGCGCGTGCATCTCGACGCGGCGCTCCAGTTTCGCCGCCGTTTCTTCGGCCACGAAACTATCTCCCTTGCGGGTGATCGAAATATTCTTGACGGGGATGTCCTTGCCGTCGACCACGGTGGCGCGCAGCCACAGCAGGTTGCCTTCCTCGTCCGTCTGGGCCTGCACGCGCTTGCCGGTCTTGAGCTGCATCACCGCCTTGGCGACCTGGTCCTTCTTGATGAAGGTCTCTGCGGCCTCGTCTTCAACGCCCAGGCGCTGCATCAGGGTGGCCAGGGTGTCACCGGCGCGGATGCGCTCTTCGTGCACGTATTTCTGGCTGCCGTCCTGTGCTTCGAGGGCCGCAATCTGGGAGGAGAGGTTGGGCAGCTCGATATTTTGGGAGATCGTTTTAACGGGCAGATCGCTCGCATCGGGGGCGAGCGGCGCGACGCCGGCAGCACCGAAGGTGCATACCGCGAGTGCCAGCGCCGAGGCGCTGATGATGCGGGCCTTGCGTGTCGAACCTAGCAGATTGTACAAGCGCGAGCTTGTGAACTTGTTTATAGGGTTCATGCAATCAGTTAAAATTTGCCGCTTGAACTTAAGGAATTATTGCTGTTTTGTTCTAAGTCGTTGATTTCATTGGGCAGGATTGATGGGATCGGGCATTATAGCAAAGTCCGCCGCCCTGCCAACACTTCGAGAAAATTTCGCTATACATGGATACAAATTCCCAGCCGGGCAAGAAAGTTGTGACGCCGGTCCTCCCGCTCAGCGACAAAGTCCAGGAGGCGCTCGCCATCGCCAAACGCGGCGTGGACGAGTTGCTGATCGAAAGTGAGTTCGCCCAGAAACTGGCGCGCTCCGAGCAGTCGGGCGTGCCCCTGCGCATCAAGCTGGGCCTGGACCCGACGGCGCCCGACCTGCACCTGGGCCACACGGTGGTGCTGAACAAGATGCGCCAGCTGCAGAACCTGGGCCACCAGGTGATCTTCCTGATCGGCGACTTCACCTCCATGATCGGCGACCCGTCCGGCCGCAACGTGACCCGCCCGCCGCTCACCCGCGAGCAGATCGAGCTGAACGCCCAGACCTATTTCAAGCAGGCCTCGCTCGTGCTGGATCCGGCGAAAACGGAAATCCGCTACAACTCCGAGTGGTGCGACCCGCTGGGCGCGCGCGGCATGATCCAGCTCGCTTCGCGCTACACCGTGGCGCGCATGATGGAGCGCGACGATTTCGCCAAGCGCTTCAAGAATGGGACCCCCATTTCGGTCCACGAGTTCCTCTATCCGCTGATGCAGGGCTACGATTCGGTGGCCTTGAAGGCCGACCTGGAGCTGGGCGGCACGGACCAGAAGTTCAACCTGCTGGTGGGCCGCGAGCTGCAGAAGGACTGGGACCAGGAGCCGCAGTGCATCCTCACCATGCCCCTGCTGGAAGGCCTGGACGGCGTGGAGAAGATGTCCAAGTCCAAGAACAACTACATCGGCATCACCGAGCCCGCCAACACCATGTTCGCCAAGGTGATGAGCATTTCGGACACCATGATGTGGCGCTACTACGAGCTGCTGTCCTGGAAGTCCATCGACGAGATCGCCGCGCTGAAGCAGGCCGTGGATGGCGGCGCCAATCCGCGCGACGCCAAGGTGGCCATCGCCCAGGAGATCGTGGAGCGCTTCCACTCGCGCCAGGCGGCCGAGGATGCGCTGGCCGACTTCGTCAACCGCTCCAAGGGCGGCATTCCGGACGACGTGCCGGAAGTGGCCGTGGGCGGCGCGCCGGTGGGCATCGCCAGCCTGCTGAAGCAGATCGGCCTGTGCGCCTCCACCTCGGAAGCGAACCGCATGATCGACCAGGGCGGCGTGCGCCTGGACGGCGCTGTCATCAGCGACAAGGGCCTCAAGGCCGAAGCCGGTACTTTCGTGCTGCAGGTGGGCAAGCGCAAGTTCGCCCGCGTGACCTTGTCGGCATGATCGGCCTGCTGCAGCGGGTCAGCCAGGCCAAGGTGGTGGTGGAGGGCGAGACGGTGGGCGCCATCGAAGGCGGCCTGATGGTGCTGGTGTGCGCCGAGCGCGGCGACAGCGAGAAGGAGGCCGATGCCCTCCTGGCCAAGCTGCTGTCCTACCGCGTGTTCGCCGACGAGGCGGGCAAGATGAACCGCAGCGTGACGGATGTGGCGGGCGGCCTGCTGCTGGTGCCCCAGTTCACCCTGGCGGCCGACACCAAGTCGGGCACCCGGCCCTCCTTCACGCCCGCCGCGGCGCCGGAGGAGGGCCAGCGCCTCTTCGATTATTTCGTGCGCCAGGCAAAGGCGAAGCATGCTCAAGTAGAGACCGGGCGGTTCGGGGCGGACATGAAGGTGTCCCTGACCAACGACGGCCCGGTCACCTTCTGGCTGCAAGTCAATCCAAAGGCACCCACATGAGGATCTGGAGCGATTCGTTCAAAAATGGGGCAAGCATGCCCGGCCACCTGGCTTTCGCAGTCAAGGACGCGGCCACCCACGTGCGCTTCGCGGGCAACCGCAACCCCCACCTGGCCTGGGACGAGGTTCCCAACGGCACCGAATCGCTCATCCTCTTCTGCATCGACGGCGACGCGCCGCAGGACGGCACGGACGTGAACAAGGAAGGCCGCACCGTGCGCGCCAGCGTGCCGCGCGGCGACTTCTACCACTGGACCCTGGCCGATATCCCGCCTTCCATGGGCAGCATTGCCGAAGGCCGCTTTTCGGACGGGGTGACCCCGCACGGCAAGCCCGGCCCGGCCATTGCCAACGGCGGCAGTTCCCTGCGCCACGGCCTGAACGACTATACGGGCTGGTTCGCGGGCGACCCGGACATGGCGGGCGACTATTTCGGCTACGACGGCCCCTGCCCGCCCTGGAACGACGAGCGCGTGCACCATTACATCTTCCGCATCTACGCCCTGGACGTGGCCCGGCTGCCCGTGGAGGGCCGCTTCACCGGCCCCCAGGCCATGGCCGCCATGCACGGCCATATTCTCGACGAAGCCCAGCTCATCGGCAGCTATACCCTGAAATAATGAGCACCATCCTGCTGATACGCCATGGCGAGACCGCCTGGAACGCCGTGCGCCGCCTGCAAGGCCATATCGATATCGACCTGAACGAGGAAGGGCTGCGCCAGGCCGCCGCGCTGGGCCGGGCCCTGGCCGCCGAGCCGCTGGACGCGATCGTGTCCAGCGACCTGAAGCGGGCCCAGCAGACGGCCCAGGCCATTGCCGCCCACCATGAGCTGCCCCTGCACACCGACCCCGGCCTGCGCGAGCGGGCGTATGGCGCCTTCGAAGGCCTCCTGTATACAGAGATCGCGGAACGCTACCCTGAAGACTTTGCCGACTGGCAGGCGCGCAAGGTGGAAACCGTGATGCCCGCCGGCGGCCGCCTCGCCGAAAGCTTCCACCAGTTCTACGACCGCTGCGTGGCAGGCCTGGTCCGCTGGGCCGGAAAGCATCCCGGCCAAACGATTGCGGTGGTGGCCCACGGCGGCGTGCTGGAGTGCGCCTACCGGGCCGCGACCGGCATGTCCCTGGACTCGCCGCGCAACTTCCAGGTGAAGAATGCAAGCATCAACCGTTTTACATTTGAGAACGGAAGATTGCTGCTTCGTCAATGGGGAGAAGTGGCGCATCTCCAGCCTGCAACGCTGGATGACATCGTTTAGCACACCCGTCCGCAATTTTTCCCTAGGAAAAGACTGTTTCATAACCGCCAAGCTGCACAAGGACTTTTTTCAGACAAAATAGTGCTTATTATTTGAGCAGTCCTTCGGTTAGAATTGCAGACCCTGTGCTCGACTTTGGAAACCGCTCCGTGCAAATCGGCCCTCATACACTCCGCAACAACGTCTTCGTCGCCCCCATGGCGGGCGTGACGGACCGTCCCTTCCGGCAACTGTGCAAGGAGCTGGGCGCGGGCTATGCGGTGTCGGAAATGGCGGCCTCCAACCCGAAGCTGTGGGCCAGCGAGAAAAGTTCGCGCCGTACGGACCATGAAGGCGAAATGGAGCCGAAGGCGGTGCAGATCGCAGGCGCCGACCCCCAGGACCTGGCCGACTGCGCCAAATTCAACGTGGACAAGGGCGCGCAGATCATCGACATCAATATGGGCTGCCCCGTCAAGAAGGTGTGCAACAACTGGTGCGGCTCGGCCCTGCTGCAGCACGAGGACCTGGTCGAGCGCATCCTGCACGCCGTGGTGGGCGCGGTGGACGTGCCCGTGACCCTGAAATTCCGCACCGGCTGGAACCGCGAGAACAAGAATGCGCTGCGCATAGCGCGCATTGCCGAGCAGGCAGGGATCCAGATGCTGACCCTGCACGGCCGCACCCGCGCCGACGGCTACAGCGGCGACGCCGAATATGAAACGATTGCGGCCGTGAAGGCCGAGGTGAAGATTCCCGTGGTCGCCAACGGCGACATCACCACGCCGGAGAAGGCGCGCTACGTGCTGGAGCGCACGGGCGCCGACGCGGTGATGATCGGCCGCGCCGCCCAGGGCCGCCCCTGGATCTTCCGCGAAATCGATTACTACTTGCGTACAGGCAATCACTTGCCGCCGCCACTGGTGGCCGAAGTGCGCCAGCTCATGGACGAACACCTGCGCGCCCACTACGCCTTCTACGGCGAGTTCGTGGGCGTGCGCACGGCGCGCAAGCACATTGGCTGGTATGTGCGCGACCTGCCGGGCGGCGAGGAATTCCGCCAGGCCATGAACCGCCTGGAATCGACGGACGAGCAGCTGCGCGCGGTGGACGGCTTCTTCGAATCGCAATGGAAGTACGGGGAACGGTTACAATACCGCCTCCCCGAGGAAATGCTGGCCGCTTAAGCGGTGGCTGGTGGGGCATGTAATTTAGCAGAATGATAAAAAAATGAGCAAAGAAAGTATCCAGGAAGTCGTCCAGAAAAGCCTTGAAGACTACTTCAACGACCTGGGCGAGCAACCGGCTTCGAATATCTACGACATGGTGGTGCTGACGGTCGAGAAGCCTATCCTCGAAGTGGTGATGACGCGCGCCGACGGCAACCAGTCGCACGCCGCCCAAATGCTCGGTATCAACCGCAACACGCTGCGAAAAAAATTACAGGAACACGGCCTGCTGTAAGGCCCTTCGACCGTCCGGCTATCGAGTGGCTGTGACCGGCCGCTGCGGCCGGCGGTTCTGTACAACCAGAATTTTCACTACCTCCAATCAGCCATGATCAAACAAGCTCTCATCTCCGTTTCCGACAAGACCGGCGTGCTCGATTTTGCGCGCGCCCTGTCGGCGATGGGCGTCAACATCCTGTCCACCGGCGGCACGGCCAAGCTGCTCGCCGATAACGGCGTGCCCGTGACCGAGGTGGCCGACTACACCGGCTTCCCGGAAATGCTGGACGGCCGCGTGAAGACGCTGCACCCGAAGGTCCACGGCGGCATCCTGGCGCGCCGCGACTTCCCGGAGCACATGGCGAAGCTGGATGAGCACAATATCCCGACCATCGACATGGTGGTGGTGAACCTCTACCCCTTCCAGGCGACCGTGGCGAAAGCCGAGTGCTCGCTGGAAGACGCCATCGAGAACATCGACATCGGCGGCCCGGCCATGCTGCGCTCCTCGGCCAAGAACCACAAGGACGTGGTGGTGATCTGCGATCCGTCCGACTACGGCCGCGTGCTGGCCGAGATGAAGACCACGGACAATGCGCCGGGCTATGTGAGCTACGAAACGCGCTTCATGCTGGCCAAGAAGGTCTACGCCCACACGGCGCAGTACGACGGCGCCATCGCCAACTACCTGAGCAGCCTGGGCCCGGACCGCGCGCACGCCACGCGCAGCGCCTATCCGCAGACCCTGAACACCCACTTCGAGAAGGTGCAGGACATGCGCTACGGCGAGAACCCGCACCAGACGGCCGCCTTCTACCGCGACCTGTCGCCGGTGGCGGGCGCGCTGGCGAACTACCGCCAGCTGCAGGGCAAGGAGCTTTCGTACAACAATATCGCGGACGCGGATGCGGCCTGGGAATGCGTGAAGAGCATGGGCGGCTTCGACCAGGCCGCAGCCTGCGTCATCGTCAAGCATGCCAATCCTTGCGGCGTGGCGCTGGGCGTGTCGGCCGTGGAGGCCTACCAGCGCGCGCTGCAGACCGACCCGACGTCGGCCTTCGGCGGCATCATCGCCTTCAACGTGGAAGTGGATGCGGCGGCGGCCACCGAGCTGGCCAAGCTCTTCGTGGAAGTGCTGATCGCGCCGTCCTTCACGGACGAGGCGAAGCAGATCATGTCGGCCAAGCAGAACGTGCGCCTGCTGGAGATTCCGCTGGGCGATGGCGTGAACGGCATGGACTTCAAGCGCGTGGGCGGCGGCCTGCTGGTGCAGTCGGCCGATTCCAGGAACGTGCTGATGGCCGACCTGAAGGTCGTCACCAAGAAGCAGCCGACGCCGCAGCAGATGGCGGACCTGATGTTCGCCTGGCGCGTGGCCAAGTACGTGAAGTCGAACGCCATCGTCTTCTGCGCGAACAACATGACCCTGGGCGTGGGCGCGGGCCAGATGAGCCGCATCGACTCCGCGCGCATCGCCTCCATCAAGGCGCAGAACGCGGGCCTGACCCTGGCCGGTTCCGTGGTGGCGTCGGACGCCTTCTTCCCCTTCCGCGACGGCCTGGACGTGGTGGTGGACGCGGGCGCGAGCTGCGTGATCCAGCCGGGCGGCTCCATGCGCGACCAGGAAGTGATCGACGCGGCCGACGAGCGCGGCGTCGTCATGCTCTACACCGGCACCCGCCACTTCCGCCACTAAGAACGGCAGGGGACGGACCCCGCTTTCGGCGCAGCCGAAACCGGGGTCCGTCCCCGGTGGGAAATCCGCCACTGAACACAGTCCGCCTTGCCCGCGCAGCCGAGACTGCATACAATCAGGCAATGATCATCCTCGGCATCGACCCCGGCCTGCGCACCACAGGCTTCGGCGTCATTCACAAGCAGGGCAGCAAGCTGCGCTACATCGCCTCCGGCACCATCAAGAGCGGCGACGGCGACCTGCCCGCCAGGCTGAAGGTGATCCTCTCCGGCGTGAGCGAGCTGGCCGCCACCTACCAGCCCGACTGCGCGGCGATCGAAAAGGTCTTCGTCAACGTCAATCCCCAATCCACACTGCTGCTGGGCCAGGCCCGCGGCGCCGCGATCTGCGCGCTGGTCACGCATGACCTGGCGGTGGCGGAATACTCGCCCACGCAGGTGAAGCAGGCCGTCGTGGGCACCGGCCGCGCCGCCAAGCCGCAGGTGCAGGACATGGTGGCGCGCCTGCTGGCGCTGCCCGGCCTGCCCGGCACCGATGCCGCCGATGCGCTGGGCGTCGCCATCTGCCACGCCCACAGCAACAGCACGCTGTCCGTCATCAGCAATATTGCGCCGAAGCTCGCCGGGCTGCGCATGCGGCGCGGCCGCCTGGTCGGCTAAACTGTCTCTTTTTCTCAGGTTAATTCCATGATCGGACGACTCTCCGGGGTGCTGCTCGAAAAGAACCCGCCGCAATTGCTGGTGGATGTCCAAGGCGTCGGCTATGAAGTCGACGTCCCCATGAGCACTTTCTACAACCTGCCCGGCACGGGCGAGCGCGTGGTGCTCTATACCCACCTCACCGTGCGCGAGGACGCCCACCTGCTGTTCGGCTTCGGCAACGCGGAGGAGCGGGCCGTGTTCCGCCAGCTCATCAAGATCAGCGGCATCGGCGCGCGCACGGCGCTGTCCATCCTGTCCGGCATGTCCATCGGCGACCTGGCGCAGGCCGTCACGCGGCAGGAGGCGGGGCGCCTGGTGAAGGTGCCGGGCATCGGCAAGAAGACGGCCGAACGCCTGCTGCTGGAGCTGAAGGGCAAGCTGGGCGCCGATATCGGCGCCGGCCCGCACCCCGTGGCCGATTCGCAGACCGATATCCTGAACGCGCTGCTGGCGCTGGGCTACTCGGACAAGGAGGCCCTGCTGGCGCTGAAGACCGTGCCCGCGGGCGCCAGCGTGTCGGACGGCATCAAGCAGGCCCTGAAGGCGCTGTCCAAGGGCTGAGCATGCTAGTATTTTTGAAAACCATCCCGGGGGAACCATGAAGAAGCTCTGCGCAACCTTGCTGCTGGCCGCCACATCCTTCATGGCCCAGGCCCAGACGGCGCCCGTGTACGACGCGGAACTGGCGAAGTCCCTGGGCGGCTCGGACCAGGGCATGCGCCGCTACGTTTTCGTCATCCTGCGCACGGGCCCCAACAAGATTCCGGCCGGGGCGGAGCGCAACGAGATGTTCGCGGGCCACATGGCCAATATCCAGCGCCTGGCCGACGAAGGCAAGCTGGTTTATGCGGGCCCGCTGGACGGCGTGGACGGCGCGCGCGGCATCTTCATTTTTGCCGTGGAGACCATCGAGCAGGCCAGGCCGCTGGTGGAAACCGATCCCGTCATCATCAAGGGCGAAATGGTGGCGGAATACCACACCCATTTCGGCTCCGCGGGGCTGATGATGGTCAACCGTGTGCACCCGAAAATCATCAAGCCAGCCGCCAAGTAAGCCGCAGACTGCGTACAATGCTGGCATGAGCATCCAGACCGACAATTTCACCGAACAGCGCATCATCGATGCGGCGCCGTCCTCGCCGAACGAGGAGGCCATCGAGCGCGCGCTGCGGCCCAAGCATCTCGATGAATACGTCGGGCAGGCGAAGATCCGCGACCAGCTGGAGATCTTCATCTCCGCCGCGCGCAAGCGCAGCGAAGCACTGGACCACACCTTGCTGTTCGGCCCCCCGGGCCTGGGCAAGACCACGCTGGCCAACATCATCGCCCGCGAAATGGGCGTGAACCTGCGCCAGACTTCCGGCCCCGTGCTGGAGCGCCCGGGCGACCTGGCGGCCATCCTCACCAATCTCGAAGCGAACGATGTGCTCTTCATCGACGAGATCCACCGCCTCTCGCCGGTGGTGGAGGAGATCCTGTATCCGGCGCTGGAGGACTACCAGATCGACATCATGATCGGCGAAGGCCCGGCGGCCCGCTCGGTCAAGCTCGATCTCCAGCCCTTCACCCTGGTGGGCGCGACGACGCGCGCGGGCATGCTCACCAATCCGCTGCGCGACCGCTTCGGCATCGTGGCGCGCCTGGAGTTCTACACCACGGAAGAACTGGCGAAGATCGTCACCCGCAGCGCCGCGCTGCTGAAGGCGAACATCGACGACAGCGGCGCCGTGGAGATCGCGCGCCGCGCGCGCGGCACGCCGCGCATCGCCAACCGCCTGCTGCGCCGCGTGCGCGACTACGCGGAAGTGAAGGGCAATGGCGACATCACCAAGGCGGTCGCCGATGCGGCCCTGCGCATGCTCGATGTGGACAGCGTGGGCTTCGACGTGATGGACCGCAAGCTGCTCGAAGCGGTGCTCTACAAGTTCGGCGGCGGCCCGGTCGGCATCGGCAATCTCGCCGCCGCCATCGGCGAGGCGGCGGACACCATCGAGGACGTGCTGGAGCCCTACCTGATCCAGCAGGGCTACCTGCAGCGCACGCCGCGCGGCCGCGTCGCCACGCCCGCCGCCTACCAGCACTTCGGCGCGACGCCGCCGCGCACCAATCCGAACGGGGAACTATGGGACTGAAGCTCGCCGCCGCCGCGCTGCTGTTGTGCGCCGGCGTGGCGCAGGCCGCCGCACCCGTGTACGGCTACAAGGTCAAGCGCAGCTTTCCGCACGATCCCACGGCCTTCACCCAGGGGCTCTTCTACCGCAACGGCATCCTGTACGAGAGCACGGGCCTGAACGGCCGATCCTCGATCCGCAAGGTGGCGCTGGAAACGGGCAAGGTGCTGCAGCGCATCGACATTCCGGAGCAGTATTTCGGCGAAGGCATCGCGCCTGTCGGCAATGCCCTGATCAGCCTGACCTGGACCAGCCAGACGGGCTTCGTGTTCGACATCGACACGCTCAAGCCGCGCGGCAGCTTCTCCTACCAGGGCGAGGGCTGGGCCCTCACCACGGACGGCGAGCGCGTCTACATGAGCGACGGCACGGCCTATATCCGCGTGCTCGACCCGAACACCATGCAGGTGCAGCGCCGCATCCGCGTGAGCGCGGACGGTTCGCCGCTCACGCAGATCAACGAGCTGGAATGGGTGGACGGGGAAATCTACGCGAACATCTGGCAGACCAGCCGCATTGCGCGCATCGATCCCTTCAGCGGCCAGGTACGGGGCTGGATCGACCTTACAGGTTTGGCGGAGCAGGCGGGCATCAAGCAGGGTTCGGACAATGTGCTGAACGGGATCGCCTGGGATGCGGCGCAGCGCCGCCTCTTCGTCACCGGCAAGCTCTGGCCGCGCCTCTTCGAAATCGAAGTGGTCAAGCGCTGATCACTGCGGCGGCTTCAGGCCGTAGCTGCGCAGCACCCGCGCATAGGTGCCATCCTTGACGATTCCCTTCATCGCCGCCTGCAGGCGGCTTGCCACGGCGTCGCTCACGTCCGTCGAGCCGCCCAGCCAGGTCTCGGTGGTCACTAGCGGGTCGCTGATGGCGTAGCGCATGTCGGGGAAGAACACGTGGGCGGTACCGCTGATGATGTCCTGGTCGCCGAACACCGCGTCGGCAATGCCGGTGCGCACCAGCCGCACGCCGCCCTGCACCGTGGTGGTCTCCAGCAGTTTCGTGAAGCCCTGGCGCTTCAGGTTCTCCATCTGCACCGAGCCGCGCAGGATGGCGATGCGCTTGTTCTTCAGGGCGGCGATGTTGCGCACATCCGTCTTGCCCTCCTCGGCGATGAAAACGAAGCGCTCGTAGTGCAGGGGCACCAGCCAGCGGTAGACCTTTTCCCTCTCGGGCGTGCGCGTGATGGGGAAGATGGCCGTATTCGGCACCGTGGACACCAGGAAGAGCGCGCGCTTCCACGGCACATATTCCACCTGTATCTCCACCTCGGCCCGCCGCGCCATCTCCCTCACCAGGTCCACCAGGGCGCCGGGCCGCGCCGGCGAGTTGGCAATGGCCAGCGGCGGAATATCGCTGGTCACCACGCGCAGGGGCGCCGCAGCGGCGAGGCTGGACAGGCTGGCGGCGCAGGCCAGGAGGAGGCGGAGCAGGATGTGCATTGTCGAGATTGTATCAAGCCGCGCGGAACGGCCCGGGCGGGACATATGCCATCTCGACAATTCATTACAAATTTGAGGAAACTTCACTGAATCCCTGCGAGAAATCGCTCGGCATAATGCACGCAATCGAATAACACAGGCAGGAACATGAAAGCTCTCCGGATTTTCGCTTTGACGTGTGCAGTGGCTGCGGCCCCCGCCGCCAATGCGCAATTCATGGACATGCTGAAGAACGCCGTCGGCAACGCCACCGCGAACGCGGTCGCCAACGCCGCCACCGGCGCCGTGACCAAGGCGCTGTCGGGCGACAAGGCCGCCGAGAAGCCTGCCGACGCCCAGCCCGCAGCGGAAGAACAGTCGCCGCTGGCCGCCGCGGCCGCAGCGCTGATGCCCGCGCAGGCCGCCGCGAAGCCTGCGCTCAAGCCGGGCTGCGAGAAGGTCTACGGCAAGCCCCTGGCGCCGCTTGGCGAGCGCCCGGAGTCCTTCCCCGAGATTCTGTGGCCTGAAAACTCGGGCTGCGATGTCGCCAAGTTCGCGGACTACAAGTTCGAAGCCGCGAAAAAGAAGAAACAGGAATTCGTCAACGCCAGCGCAGTGTCGTGCAGCGACTGCGAGGGCGGCAAGGCTTACGACGCATGGGCTCAGCACGCGATTGGCAAGAGCGGCGTCTCCTCGGATAAATTCACTGAAATGCTGGTTGCCCTGAAGCCGGGCGAGAGCATCAAGTGGAAAGGCTCGAAGTTCAGCGGCACGATTGTGCTGAGCGGCGAGCAAGCAATTGGAAGTTTCCCCTGCAAGCAGTTCCACTGGACGCTCAAGGACAAGGCGAACAAGGTCGCCGCCGAGCGCGAAGGGCTGTACTGCGAATGGCAGGGGGGCTATTCCGCAAGCGCCAAGTGGCAGGAAGTGTTGTAATTTGGGGCTCCCTCCTCGGGGGGAGCCCGTTTTTTCCGCCAAGCCGAGAAGGCACAGCATGAAGAAAAAGGACCGCGAATGCGGTCCTTTTTTTATTGGCCGAACCGACTAATTGAAGGTGTGGACGCTTTGTTTCAGCTGAACACCCTGGGCTTTTGCCCACCTGTTGCTCTGCCGGACGGTCAAAGTGTATTCTCCGGTGCCAAGCACTATGCGGCAAGACATATGTTGAGTGATTGGTCCGTCATTCCATTCAGTGAGCCGTCCATCAGAGTCAAGGCATTCGGCCGAGCTGAACCTATGCGCTTGCCCGTCATTCCAGCGTGCGCCTCGAATTTCGGCGCGAGTTTCTATCGCTGGGCGTTTCTCAGGCTGTCCGTACGCCCTTGATTGAATATCAAAAACGAGCGTTTGAACCTCACGCAGCACCACTTTGCATTCCATCTCACTGTTGTTTAGTGTTCTGCACGCAGTGTTAGGTCCATTTCGCTCCCAGTCCTTCGTCAGTTCGGGCGCTGCGTCGATACGGTCCCATACGGAGGGAGTCTTCGGAGCCTGCTGCGGAACTGGCCAACTGCCGCCATCACTTCCATCGGACTTGCAGGTGCAAGGAGTGCAGGTCACCGAACCGCACCGGGTTCCATCCGAATATACCGGCTGTGAACAACTGGTTTGCTTACGAGCTCCATTAGAGCAAGCTGAACACTCGGCATTCCAGCTCTTCGTATAAGGGCATGATTGTGAGCGCGCTTGTCCACAGGTCGCAAACAGACCGAGTAGCAAAACAATGGTACCGATTCGAGACATGGCTGCCTCCTTGATTCGGAAGAGGTATATGTCATCCTATCTTGCACGCTCTTAGCCCAATAAGTCGTGTCATTGATCAAATGTAATGACCCAGTGAATTCCTGCTCAGGTGATAATACAGAAAGGACATCACGTGAGCATGGTCATGGAAGAGGAAGTAAAACGTTGGACGGCGAAGCGCAAAGCGGCGCTGGTCACTGAAATCATTCAAGGTAAGACCACCGTGGCAGAGGCCAGCCGGGCCTTTGATATGCCGCCTTCGGAGATCGAAGAGTGGGTGGATGAAGCCAAGCGGGGCATGGAGAACGCCTTGCGGGCAAAACCGCTCGACGTCCGCGAGCAGTACGAACGCCAGATCAAAGAGCTTCAGGAAGCCTACGGTGAGGCGATGCTGGAACTGCGTGCCAGAAAAAAGCTGGCGTCCCTGCTGGGCGAGGAAGAGAAGTGATCGAAACGATCCGCCAGGGACTAGCAGAAGACGGATTCAAAGTTTCGATCAATAAGCTGTGCCAGTGGTTCGACATGCCGCGCCGGACGGTGTACTACAAGTCCGTCAAGGCGGCGCCGAAGGTGCAGCCGCGCTTTGCCGAACCAATCAAGGCCATGATCAACGAGGAGCCATCGTTCGGCTATCGCACCGTGGCGGCCCTGCTGGGCTTCAACAAGAACACCGTGCAACGCATCTTCCAACTACGTGGCTGGCAAGTGAAGAAGCGGCCGATCGGCTTTCGTCCGCGTGTGCAGGCCTTGCCTTCGGTGGCGACGGCTCCGGACCAGCGCTGGGCGACCGACATGTGCCGCGTCTGGGCTGGGCGCGATGGGTGGTCAGTGCTGGCTTTGGTGATCGATTGCCATACCCGTGAACTACTGGGCTGGCATCTTTCCCGCTCCGGCAAGGCTAAAACGGCGGAGGCGGCCTTGGAACAGGCCCTTATTGCCCGCTATGGCACCCTGGGCAAAGTTACAGCGCCATTCTTGTTAAGGTCGGACAACGGCTTGGTTTTCACCAGCCGCAGCTACACCAGATTGGTGCGCAGCTATGGCCTGCGCCAGGAATTCATCACGCCTCACTGCCCCGAGCAGAATGGCATGGTGGAGCGCGTCATCAGGACGCTGAAGGAGCAGTGCGTACATCGGCACCGCTTCGAAAGTTTGCAGAACGCCAGCCGGGTCATCGCCGACTGGATTGGCTTCTACAACAACCGGCGCCCGCATCAGGCGCTGGGCATGAAAACACCCGCTGAGGCGTTTAGATTAGCGGCTTAAGTTGAGCAGGAACCGCTGGGTCATTACACAAATGCCTCGGATGGGCAGGGTGTTCAGAGCCACTCCAGCCCATTGCATTGCGAGTCTTATTCCTGGCGCAGCCAGGTTTGAGAGCGGCCCAGGAAAGGCGTGCCGATGTAGGCGCGCACTTCCAGCTTCTTGCCGCCGTCCGCCAGTTTCATTTTGGTGCGGTAGGTCTTGCCGCTTTCCGGGTCCATGATGGTGCCGTTGGCGTATTCGTCGCCGTCCTTGCGCACACCCTTGATGATGGTGAGGCCCACCATGGGCTGGCCCTTGTCCGCGCCTTCGCAGGCTTCGCATTTGGGGTTCTGGTCCTGGTCAGCGGGCCGCAGCAGCTTTTCGATCCTGCCCTGGTAGACGCCGTCCGCCTCGCTGATGCGGATCATGGCTTTCGGCTTGCCGGTCTTGTCGTCGATGTTCTTCCACAGGCCAACGGGCGAATCGTCGGCCGCCCAGGCCGCGGCGCTGGCCATGAGCAGCGCTGCATGAATCAGGTAACGCATAAGGTTTTGCCTCCGGTATGGTTTTTGTGAAACGAGTGTAGCAAAACACTTTAGAGGCGGTCGTCCAAAGAAGCCTGGGGTGGGTGTCCGATTTTTCGGCTTTTACTAAAACCTGCGATTTCTAACTAATTCGCTCTTGTTTGCCCCCTCCGGGAACTAAAAACACCCAAGCCACCTCTAATCATTACGCGCCAGTCGACACGAAAATTTTAGAAAACTATAGCGCGAGGTAGAACGTTGTAGAAAGACTTAGCAGCTTTTAGAGAAAACCGCTTTTCAGGAGGACCCCACCATGTCTTCTGGTGTCACTATGCCGCTTCGTGTGCCCGCCGAGCTGCTGGAAGAGCTTGGCAATTTCACTGGCTACTTCTGGTCGGATTTCCGGCTGGAGCCAATCATCTGCGATGCGATCCGCGCATATATGATGGCCGCCCCGGGCGCGTCGGTGCAATCGGCGGCGCCAAGCGAACTGGGATACCAATGGAAGGAGCTGTTTCTTCCGGAAGGAACCAGGCTGCGGGCATCTTTCGGCGGGCAGCCGTATTTCGCGGCGGTGGAAGGGATAGAAATCAAGTACGGCGAACAGGCGATATCTCCGTCCCGCTTTGCGAATCTGCAAGGCTGTGGCAATCGCAATGCCTGGAAAGCCATCTGGCTGCGTCTTCCCGGACGCGATGAGTGGCTGCTTGCCGACGTATACCGGTCGGCGCGAAAAGCGGCGATAGCGCGCCTGCGGGCCGGCGGGGAATCTGCGGCTGGCATCGGACAGGTGGAGCAGCCAAAAGAAAAGCCGCTGCAGGGGCAGCGGCTTTCCATGGGCATGAGCTGGATCAGGCGGCGGGCAGCTTGGCGAATTGCTCGCGCAGTTTGTCGATGGTGGCGGTGAAGTTGGCCAGGCGTTCCTTCTCCTGTTCCACCACGGCCGCGGGGGCGCGGGCCACGAAGCTCTCGCTGGACAGCTTGCCGCTGGCCTTGGCGATCTCGCCTTC
This sequence comes from Massilia endophytica, assembly GCF_021165955.1. Taxonomy (NCBI): domain Bacteria; kingdom Pseudomonadati; phylum Pseudomonadota; class Betaproteobacteria; order Burkholderiales; family Oxalobacteraceae; genus Massilia; species Massilia endophytica. The sequence goes on from NZ_CP088952.1 coordinate 207,683, forward strand.
GATGCGCGCGATTTCCTTCGACAGGCGCTCGCGCTCGGCCTTCACATCGATCTCCACCTTCAGCATCAGCTTCGTGGTGCCGACCACGGAAACGGCGGCCGGGGATTCCGGCAGCGCGTCCACGATCTGCACTTCGGAGAGCTTGCCCAGCAGCTGGATGTAGGGCGCGAAGGCGGCCATGCGCTCCTTGTCCGCGCCCGTGGCTTCCACGATCAGCGGCACGCGCAGGGAAGGCGCCAGCTTCATTTCGCCGCGCAGGTTGCGGGTGGCGTCCGTCAGGCCTTTCAGCTCGGCGATCCAGGCTTCCGCGGATTCGTCGATCAGGGCTTCGTTCGGCAGCGGATAGGGCTGGGTCATGATGGAGTTGCCAGCGCTGTCGCCCTTGCCCGCCAGCGGAGCAACGGTCTGCCACAGCTCCTCGGTCACGAAAGGAATCACCGGGTGCGCCATGCGCAGCACCACTTCCAGTACGCGCAGCAGGGTATGGCGGGTGGCGCGCTGCTGGCCCTCGGTGCCGCTTTGCACCTGCACCTTGGCCAGTTCCAGATACCAGTCGCAGTACTCGTCCCACACGAACTTGTAGATGGTGCTGGCGATGTTGTCGAAGCGGTAATCGGCGAAGCCTTTTGCCACGTCCTGCTCGGCCCTTTGCAGCAGGGAGATGATCCACTTGTCGGCCATGGACAGGTCGGCGTCGCTGGCGCTGCAGTCCTTGCCTTCGGTGTTCATCAGCACGAAGCGGGTGGCGTTCCACAGCTTGTTGCAGAAGTTGCGGTAGCCTTCGGCGCGGCCCAGGTCGAAGTTGATGTTGCGGCCGAGGGAAGCGTAGCTGGCCATGGTGAAACGCACTGCGTCGGTGCCGTAGGCCGGGATGCCTTCCGGGAATTCCTTGCGCGTGGCCTTCTCGATCTTCTCGGCCTGCTTCGGATTCATCAGGCCCGTAGTACGTTTTGCCGCCAGCGCGTCCACGCCGATGCCGTCGATCAGGTCGATCGGATCCAGGGTATTGCCCTTGGACTTTGACATCTTCTGGCCCTGCGAGTCGCGCACCAGGCCGTGCACGTACACGGTCTCGAACGGCACCTTGCCGGTGAAGTGGGCGGTCATCATGACCATGCGCGCCACCCAGAAGAAGATGATGTCGAAGCCCGTCACCAGCACGGAGCTTGGCAGGAAGGCTTTCAGGTCGGGGGTTTCTTCCGGCCAGCCGAGGGTGGAGAAGGGCACCAGGGCGGAGGAGAACCAGGTATCCAGCACGTCGCTGTCGCGCGTGAGCGGACCGGTGCTGCCTGCGGCCTGCGCCTTGGCCTGCGCCTCGGCTTCGTTCTTCGCCACGAAGATATTGCCCTGCGCGTCGTACCACGCGGGGATCTGGTGGCCCCACCACAGCTGGCGCGAGATGCACCAGTCCTGGATGTTGTTCAGCCACTGGTTGTAAGTGGTGGTCCAGTTCTCCGGCACGAACTTGATCTCGCCGCTCGACACTTTTTCCAGCGCCACTTCGGCAATCGACTTGCCCGGGTTGAAGGTGCCTTCCGGCGCGGGCTTGCTCATGGCGACGAACCACTGGTCCGTCAGCATCGGCTCGATCACGACGCCCGTGCGGTCGCCGCGCGGCACCATCAGCTTGTGCGGCTTGACCTGTTCCAGCAGCCCTTGTGCTTCCAGGTCCGCCACGATCTGCTTGCGCGCGGCGAAGCGGTCCATGCCGCGGTAGGCGGCGGGGGCATCGTCCGTGATCTTCGCGTCGAGCGTGAGGATGGACGGCATGGGCAGCTTGTGGCGCTGGCCCAAGGCGTAGTCGTTGAAGTCGTGCGCCGGGGTGATCTTCACGCAGCCGGTGCCGAAGGCCTTGTCCACGTAGGAGTCGGCAATGACGGGGATCTCGCGGTCGCACAGGGGCAGCTTGAGCATCTTGCCCACCAGCGCGGTGTAGCGCTCGTCGGTCGGGTCCACTGCCACGGCCACGTCGCCCAGCATGGTTTCGGGACGGGTGGTGGCCACGGTGAGCGAGCCGCTGCCGTCGGCCAGCGGGTACTTGATGTACCACATGGAGCCGTCTTCTTCCTCCGACACCACTTCCAGGTCGGAGACTGCGGTGCCCAGCACGGGGTCCCAGTTCACCAGCCGCTTTCCGCGGTAGATCAGGCCCTGTTCATAGAGGCGCACGAAGACGTCCATCACCACCTTCGAGCGCGGCTCGTCCATGGTGAAGTACTCGCGCGCCCAGTCGGGCGACGTGCCCAGGCGGCGCATCTGGCCCGTGATGGTGGAGCCGGACTTCTCCTTCCACTCCCACACTTTTTCCAGGAATTTTTCGCGGCCCAGGTCATGGCGCGAGATCTTCTGCGCGTCGAGCTGGCGCTCCACCACGATCTGGGTCGCAATGCCCGCATGGTCGGTCCCCGGAATCCAGGCCGTGTTGTGGCCCAGCATGCGGTGGTAGCGCGTCAGGCCGTCCATGATGGTCTGGTTGAAGGCGTGGCCCATGTGCAGCGTGCCCGTCACGTTCGGCGGCGGCAGCTGGATGCTGAAGGAGGGCTTGGAGAGGTCCATGGACGCGGCGTAGTAACCGCGCTTTTCCCACTCGCTGCGCCAGAACTGTTCAATGTCGGCAGGCTCGAAAGACTTGGCTAATTCCATGATGGGGCGTGAATTTTTGGCGAAAACCTCCATTATAAGGGAGGCGTGGCCCCAAGCGGCGTTGCGGCCCCGGCCGCCTTGCAATTCTCACCAAATGTTGCATCTGGACAATGGCATTCTGCCAAGCTAAGCTGCCTGCTTTTCATCGCCGGAGCGTCCGTGGCCACCATCACCCTGATCTATTCCCAGAAAGCCGCCGACCGCGCGCACAGCATGGGCGTGCGTCCGGCCTCGGATGACCTGCTCGGCTTCGACACCCTGGCCGCCCTGGTCTCGGCGACCTCCCAGATGCCCGCCATCGGCGCCGACGGCGTGGGCGGCGTGATGATCGGCTCCTTCCTGAACTTTACGGAGTTCGAGGACTTCGCCACCATGACCCTGTCCGGCGTCAGCGTGCGCGGGGGAGGCAGGGTGCTGGCGACGGGACTCAAGGGCTTCCATCCCGGCCAGTCCAACTTCCAGCAGCAGGGCGATTACGCCATGACCGTCTCCGCCACAGGCGGCTCCATGGTCGTGCAGTCGATGAGCAGCACCGTCAACACGGCCTCGGTCGAAACCGTGAGGACGCCCGGCATGGCGGGCTACGACAAGGTGTTCGGCAACATGACGGGCACCCTGGCCGGCGCAATGAAAACCGATATCTCCGGCCTCATGAGCGGCAGCGTCACGCGGCTGACCCTCGCCACGCAGTACATCGTCAAGTCCGCGCTTATCGAAGGCCAGTTCTCCGTATCCGGGCACAACGGCGGCCTGGAGACCAGCGGTACTGCCAACCTGCACGGAACGCTCACTACCTACAGGAACGTGTACGACGACGGCAGCATCGAATCCATCGAAGGCGCGTCCATCGCCTACGACAGCCGGGTGAATTCGGCGCTGCTGCAAAGCGCCTCGAATTTTTCCGGCGACGACGTCTTCAACGTCAGCATGCCGGTGCTGCGGGATACGCTGCAGATCGCGGCGGGCGAGGGCAACGATGTCGTGACACTGGCGGGCGGCGGCGGAGGGCTGCACGTGGACGCGGGCTGGGGCAACGACATCATCAAGCTGGCCAGCGATACGCACTTCGTCGAAGGCGGCGGGGGCCTCGACACCGTGCTGCTGCCCGGCGCGGCGGCGGAGTATGCGAAGGGTGGCAGCGGCGGCCTGAAGACCTTTACCGACGGCGGCGGCGCCGTGGCAAGCCTGAGCGGCATCGAGCGCGTCCAGTTCAGCGACGCGGGCATTGCCTACGACATCAACGGCAATGCGGGCCAGGCCTACCGCATGTACAAGGCCGCCTTCGACCGCGCTCCCGACGCACTGGGCCTGGGCTTCTGGATTGCCAATCTCGATAAGGGCTGGACTCTGGCGCGGGTCGCCTCGGGCTTCCTCGGCAGCGACGAATACGTGGGGCGCTATGGCGCCGACGCGAGCGACAGCGCCTTTATCGACAACCTGTACCAGAACGTGCTGCACCGCGACCCCGAGGCCGGCGCAGCGGCCTACTGGACCACCCGCCTCGCCGCGGGCGCCAGCCGCGCCCAGGTCATGGTGGAATTCAGCGAAAGCCCCGAGAACCAGGCGCAGGTGATCGGCGCCATCCAGAACGGCATCGACTATCTTCCCTTCGGCTGATTCGGGCGGGGCGCCTCGCACTCCGCGCCCCAGGCCACGAACTCGTTGTGCAGCTTGCGCGTGGCGATGCGGGCGGTCCCGCCCTGCGAGCTCTCGAACACCAGCACATTCTGTCCATCCTTAGCGCGGTCAAGCCCCGTCAGGCGGAAGCCGTGGTTGCGCAGCGGCGCGCAGCGCGTATTGCCCGCCATGAGAAGGCGCGCGCTCCCCAGCAGCTCGGGATACTGCTGCAGCAGGCGCAGGGCGTCCATGTCCGCCACGGCCGCCAGCAGGCGCACGGCGTGCTCGGGCGGCGTGCCGCATTGCCCCGCATGATGGATCCACATCACCTGTTCCGCGTCGCCGCGCAGGCGCCAGCGCTGGGACGGGCGGCCCTGCGGCGAATAATCGAAGGTTTCGCGCGGGGCGCGGCACAGGGGCAGCACGGCGCGCTGGCCGGGGCCGTCCACGGTGGCGCTCAGCTGGCGCTTGCCGCCGCGCGGCCCGGTGCTGAAGGCGGGATTGGGCAGATGCGCATCCGGATGCAGGCTGCGGTAGAAGGCGTAGAAGGAATCCGTTTCGGCCTCGCTCACCTGCGCCTGCGCCGGCGGCAAGGCCGCGGCCAGTGCGGCGAGGGCCGCGCTTGTCAGTGCTCTCATGGGCCGATTATATCGCCGGGCCCGCGCGCCAGCGCGCGCCGCTTGAATTCCCGTCCGATGCGGTTATAATTCCTGCGCTGCCTCCGGGCAGCAACGCTAGGGGTCCTGCGCGGCGAGAGCGGCGCGGGTGAGAAATACCCTCCGAACCTGATCTGGGTAATGCCAGCGAAGGGAAGCTTGTGGAAACGCCGCGCCTTCACGCTCCGCCGTGCCGCGCGTGCGTCGCCTGAACTCCTTTGCTGGCTCCTGAAGCCGACAAAGGAGCCAAATGAACGCCAATCCCACCTTCCTCGCCGCCACGGCCGAGGTAGACAGCGCCGCCATCGCGCCGCTGCCCAACTCCCGCAAGATCCACGTCCAGGGCAGCAGGCCCGATCTGCGCGTGCCCATGCGCGAGATCAGCCAGTCCGACACCTCCGCCTCCTTCGGACAGGAGCCCAACCCGCCGGTCACGGTGTACGACACCTCCGGGCCCTACACCGATCCCGAAGCCCGCATCGACATCCGCTCCGGCCTCGCGCCCCTGCGCGCGGCCTGGATCGCCGAGCGCGGCGACACCGAGGAGCTGCCCGGCCCCACCTCGGACTTCGGCAAGGCGCGACTGGCCGATCCTGCCCTGGCCGCCCTGCGCTTCGGCCTCACCCGCCAGCCGCGCCGCGCGCGCGCCGGCGCCAACGTCACGCAGATGCACTACGCGCGCCGCGGCGTCGTCACGCCCGAGATGGAATTCGTCGCCATCCGCGAGAACCTGCGCCGCCGCGAATACGCGGCCTCCCTGCGCGCAGCGGGGCCGATGGGCGAACGCATGGCCGCCATGCTGGAGCGCCAGCATCCCGGCCAGTCCTTCGGCGCGGCCATTCCCGCCGAGATCACGCCGGAGTTCGTGCGCGAGGAGGTGGCGCGCGGGCGCGCCATCATCCCCGCCAACATCAACCACCCGGAATCGGAGCCCATGATCATCGGCCGCAATTTCCTGGTGAAGGTGAACGCCAATATCGGCAACTCGGCCGTCACTTCCTCCATCGGCGAGGAGGTGGAGAAGATGACCTGGGCCATCCGCTGGGGCGGCGACACGGTGATGGACCTTTCCACCGGCAAGCATATCCACGAAACGCGCGAATGGATCGTGCGCAACAGCCCCGTCCCCATCGGCACCGTGCCGATCTACCAGGCGCTGGAAAAGGTGAACGGCAAGGCCGAAGACCTGACGTGGGAAATCTTCCGCGACACTCTGGTCGAACAGGCCGAGCAGGGCGTGGACTACTTCACCATCCACGCGGGCGTGCTGCTGCGCTATGTGCCGCTGACGGCGAACCGGCTGACGGGCATCGTGTCGCGCGGCGGCTCCATCATGGCCAAGTGGTGCCTGGCCCACCACAAGGAGAACTTCCTCTACACGCACTTCGAGGACATCTGCGAGATCATGAAGGCCTACGACGTGTCCTTCAGCCTGGGCGACGGCCTGCGTCCGGGCTCCATCTACGACGCCAACGACGAAGCCCAGCTGGGCGAACTGAAAACCCTGGGCGAACTCACGCAGGTGGCCTGGAAGCACGACGTGCAGGTGATGATCGAAGGACCGGGCCACGTGCCCATGCAGCTGATCCGCGAGAACATGGACCTGCAGCTGGAGCAGTGTCACGAGGCGCCGTTCTACACCCTCGGCCCCCTCACCACCGACATCGCCCCCGGCTACGACCACATCACCTCCGGCATCGGCGCCGCGCAGATCGGCTGGTACGGCACGGCCATGCTGTGCTACGTCACGCCCAAGGAGCACCTCGGCCTGCCGGACAAGGACGATGTCAAGGAAGGCATCATCACCTACAAGATTGCGGCCCACGCGGCCGACCTGGCCAAGGGCCATCCCGGCGCCCAGATCCGCGACAACGCGCTTTCCAAGGCCCGCTTCGAGTTCCGCTGGGAAGACCAGTTCAACCTGGGCCTCGATCCGGACAAGGCGCGCTCCTTCCACGACGAGACCCTGCCCAAGGACTCGGCCAAGGTGGCCCATTTCTGCTCCATGTGCGGCCCGCATTTCTGCTCCATGAAGATCACCCAGGAAGTGCGCGCGGCGGCGGCCGAAGGCATGCGCGAGAAGGCCGTGGAGTTCGTGCGCAACGGCGCGGAACTGTACCGCAAGCTGTGAGGAGTCGGAAATGATCGGCATCGTATTGAACGGAGAGCCCCGCAGCGTGCCGCCCGGCCACGACCTGCAGGCATTGATCGACGGCCTCGAACTGGGCGGGCAGGCGCTGGCGCTGGCCGTCAACCGCCAGGTGGTGCCGCGCCAGAAGTGGCCCGGCTACCAGCTGCAGGCGGAAGACAGGATCGACATCGTGCGCGCCATCGGCGGCGGCTAAACCAAGGAGAACGACATGGAAAACAAGGACAGCCTGCTCACCATCGCAGGCAGGCAATACACCTCGCGGCTGCTGGTCGGCAGCGGCAAATACAAGGACCTGGCGGAAACGCGCGCGGCCACGGAGGCATCGGGCGCCGCCATCATCACGGTCGCCATCCGCCGCGTGAACATCGGCCAGGACCCGAACGCCCCAAACCTGCTGGACGTGCTGCCGCGTGAAATCACCGTGCTGCCCAACACGGCGGGCTGCTACACGGCGCGCGACGCCATCTACACCCTCCAGCTGGCGCGCGAGCTGCTGGGCGGCCAGAAGCTGGTGAAGCTGGAAGTGCTGGGCGACGAGAAGACGCTCTTCCCCAACATGCCCGAAACGCTGGCTGCGGCGAAGGAACTGGTGCGCGACGGCTTCGACGTGATGGTCTACTGCAGCGACGACCCGATCCAGGCGCGCATGCTGGAAGACGCGGGCTGCGCCGCCATCATGCCCCTCGCATCGCTGATCGGCTCGGGCATGGGCATCCTCAACCCCTGGAACCTCTCGCTCATCATCGAACAGGCCAAGGTGCCGGTGCTGGTGGACGCGGGCGTGGGCACGGCCTCCGATGCGGCCATCGCCATGGAGCTGGGCTGCGACGGGGTGCTGATGAACAGCGCCATCGCGGGCGCCCGCGACCCCGTGCGCATGGCGCGCGCCATGAAGCTGGCCGTGGAAGCGGGACGCGGCGCCTTCCTGGCAGGCCGCATGCCGCGCCGCTTCGCCGCATCGCCTTCCTCGCCCATGGCAGGGCGGGTGGCATGAAGCAGCGCCCCTGCGTGCTCGTCTTCGCGGGCTTCGACCCCTCCTGCGGCGCGGGCATCGCCGCCGACGTGCAGACCGTCACCGCGCTGGGCGGCCATCCGCTCGCCGTGGTGACGGCGCTCACGGTGCAGGACAACAACCGCGTGCACGGCGTGGAGCCCACGCCGCCGGAACTGGTGCGGCGGCAGGCGAGGGCGCTGATGGACAGCTGCGAGATCGGCGCCGTCAAGATCGGCATTCCGGGCAGCGCCGAAAACGCCGCCGCCATCGCGGAACTGATCGCCGCGCTGCGCCGCGAGCAGGGCGCCGCCCTGCCGGTGGTGCTGGACCCCGTGCTCGCCAGCGGCCGGGGCGACGCCCTCGCGCGCGGCGACGCCGCCACCGCCCTGCAGCCCCTGTTCGGCCAGGCCACGCTCCTCACGCCGAACGGCCCCGAAGCGGAAGCCCTGGCAGCGCGCGCGGGCGCCGTGCCGCACCTGCTGCTGACGGGAGGCCATGGCAGCGGCGCCAATGTCGTCAACACCTGGCGCCACGAAGGCCGCGAGCGCGAATGGAAGTGGCCCCGCCTGCCGGGCGAATTCCACGGCAGCGGCTGCACCCTGGCCTCGGCCGCCGCCACCCTGCTGGCCCAGGGCCTGCCCATGGAGCAGGCCCTGGACCGCGCCCAGGCCTTCACATTCGAGGCGCTGCTCGCCTCCTACGCCATCGCGCCCGGCCAGTGCATGCCGCTGCGCCGCGCCGCCTAAGGAGAACACCTTGCAAGGACTCTACCTCGTCACCCCCGACTGGGACGACACCGCCGCGCTGCTCGAACGCAGCGAGCAGGCCCTGCGCGCAGGCGTCGCCCTGCTGCAGTACCGCCACAAGACGGCGGACGAAGCGCTGCGCCGCAGCCAGGCCGGCGCGCTGCTGGAACTGTGCCGCCGCCATGGCACGCCCCTCGTCATCAACGACCACATCGCCCTGTGCCAGGAACTCGACGCGGACGGCGTGCACGTGGGCGGCACGGACGCCAGCGTGGACGAAGCCCGCGCCGCGCTGGGCGCGCACAAGATCGTGGGCGCCTCCTGCTACGGAGAGCTGGAGCGCGCCATCGCCGCCCAGCGCGCCGGCGCCAGCTACGCCGCCTTCGGCGGCTTCTACCCCTCGCGGGTGAAGCGCTACGACTTCGTCACCAGCCCCGAAATACTGGACCGCGCGCGCGTGATGCTGCGCGTGCCTTGCGTCGTGATAGGCGGCATGACGCCGGAGAACGCCCGGCCCCTGGTGGCGCGCGGCGCCCAGATGGTGGCCGCCATCAGCAGCGTGTACGGGGCGCCCGACACCGCGCAGGCGGTGGAGGCCTTCCGGGGCCTGTTCCATTCGCGCTGAGGCCTGCCCGGCGCTGGTCAATACGTCTATAATCGGCTCACGAGAACCGCATGAAAGGTGCCGAGATATGAACGCTGCCGCTCCGGTCAAACGACTGATCATGATCGTGGACGACGACCAGATCCTCGCCGAGTTCCTGAGCGAGGTGCTGCGCAACGCGGGCTACGACACGGTGCGGGCGCACGCCGCCGACGAAGCGCTCAAGCTGGTGTCCGAGCGCGAGCCCGACATGGCCCTGCTGGACATCCACATGCCCGGCATGTCCGGCATGGACCTGGCCAAGCAGCTCAATCGCCACACCACCGTACCCTTCATGTTCCTCTCCGGGCGCGGCGACAGCGACGTGGCCAAGCAGGCCGCCGCCTACGGCGCCGTCGGCTTCCTCGTCAAGCCCGTGGACGAAAAGCAGCTCATGCCTGCCTTCGAGGCGGGCCTGGCGCGGGCCGACGAAATCCGCGAGCTGCGCCGCACGGAAACCAACCTGAACGCCGCCCTGGCGGCCGGGCGCGAGACCAGCCTGGCTGTCGGCCTGCTCATGTGCAAATTCCAGACCGACCGCAATACCGCCTTCGAAGTGCTGCGCGACCATGCCCGCTCCAGCCGCCGCAAGGTGAACGAGGTGGCCGACCAGCTGCTGGCCGCCGAGGAAACATTGAATGGTTTGCATGCGGCATTTAACGCACGCCTGAAAAAATAGTGTTTCCCATGTGAATTAGAACCGGGTTACACTACCCCCATCTGCCGGGCCTCCAGCCTGCCCGGCACCTCTCTCCACAGCCGCCTGCACCCTGCCGCTGTAGCGCATCCTTCGGCCCAGCTCCGCCGACAAGCACTCAACCCTTGCAACGCGAGACCCCTCGCGCGGAGATCCGTATGAACATGACCGACGCCCTCCAGTCCCTCGCGCCCGGCGCGCACGCCGTGCCCAAGGTGCTGCATGTGGACCGTGACGAAACCGCCGCCCTCATCCTGGCCACCCTCATCGTGCCCGAAACCCAGGTCAGCCACGCCGCCAGCCTGGGCGACGCGGCCGTGGCCCTGGCCGAGGAGCACTATGCCCTCATCGTGCTCGACCCTGACCTGCCGGACGGCGACGGCTACGAGCTGGTGCGCAGCCTGCGCGCACGCGGCGACCACACGCCCGTGCTGCTCTACACGGCCACCCATCCCGATCTGCACCACGACGCCCACGCCTTCCTGCCCAAGCCCTGGACCTCGCCGCGCCAGCTGTGGCAGGCCGTGTCCTACCTGCTGAAACTGGAAGGTGCGCCCGCCGCGCTGGAGTTCGCTGCCTGAGGACCGCTTCGCGCATTGTTGGCCGCCTTGCTATGATGTCGGCTTTACCACATCACACGGGACAATGCGATGAAGACCAAGGCCGCAGTGGCATGGAAGGCGGGCGCACCGCTGACGATTGAAGAAGTGGAGCTGGGCGGCCCGAAAGAGGGCGAAGTGCTGGTCGAGATCAAGGCCACCGGCATCTGCCACACCGACTACTACACGCTCTCGGGCGCCGACCCCGAGGGCATCTTCCCCGCCATCCTCGGGCACGAAGGGGCGGGCGTGGTGGTGGACGTGGGGCCGGGCGTCAAGAGCCTGAAGAAGGACGACCACGTCATTCCCCTCTACACGCCGGAATGCCGCCAGTGCAAATTCTGCCTCTCGCAGAAGACCAACCTGTGCCAGGCCATCCGCTCCACCCAGGGGCGCGGCCTGATGCCCGACGCCACCAGCCGCTTCTCCCTGGACGGCAAGCCCATCTTCCACTACATGGGCACCTCCACCTTCTCCAACTACATCGTGGTGCCCGAGATCGCGCTGGCGAAGATCCGCGAGGACGCGCCCTTCGACAAGGTGTGCTACATCGGCTGCGGCGTGACCACGGGCGTGGGCGCCGTGCTGTTCACGGCCAAGGTGGAGGCGGGCGCCAACGTGGTGGTGTTCGGCCTGGGCGGCATCGGCCTGAACGTGATCCAGGCGGCGAAGATGGTGGGCGCGGACAAGATCATCGGCGTCGACATCAACCCGGGCCGCGAAGCCATGGCGCGCAAATTCGGCATGACCCACTTCATCAATCCGAACAGCGTGGAGAACGTGGTGGACCACATCATCCAGCTCACGGACGGCGGGGCCGACTACAGCTTCGAATGCGTGGGCAACACCACGCTCATGCGGCAGGCGCTCGAATGCTGCCACAAGGGCTGGGGCAAATCCATCATCATCGGCGTGGCGGCGGCGGGGCAGGAGATCTCCACGCGGCCCTTCCAGCTGGTGACGGGGCGCGAATGGAAAGGCTCCGCCTTCGGCGGCGCCCGCGGCCGCACGGACGTGCCCAAGATCGTCGACTGGTACATGGACGGCAAGCTCAACATCGACGACCTCATCACCCACAAGCTCCCCCTGGAGCAAATCAACGACGGCTTCGACCTCATGAAGCGCGGCGAATCCATCCGCTCAGTCGTCATGTACTAAGGCCCAGCCCGTGTCCAAATCTGGTGCCAGGGAAGATTCTTGGACACGGCCTCGGCCCTAACGGCATAGGGCTGTGCTCGTGTCCACTTTTCTTCCCTGGCACCAGATTTGGACACGGGCACGGCTGTAACGCCTGTCCCGGCTTTTTGCAGCCTGTTCCGCCGTTGCGGCGTCCTGTCGCAAACCGGCTCCGTTCTGCCAGCTCCCTGAGCTAGAGTGATCCTTGTCGAATCACCATGCCTTTATGTAGAAAAAAAGTTCTAGACACGAGGTTCTAGATCAATTATTCTACATTGGACCAACTCCTGGAGCCCTGCCATGAATACACTGTTGAACGCGCTTGTGCCTGCCATCGGCTGGTCCCTGCTGCATTTCGTGTGGCAGGGATTGCTGATCGGCTGTGCGGCCACCCTGGCCCTGCATCTGCTGCGCAATGCCCGGCCGCAGACGCGCTACGCCGTGGCCTGCCTGGCGCTGCTGCTGTGCGCCGTGGTGCCGCTGGCCAGCATCGCCTGGCGCTTGATGGATGCGCTGAACGGCGGCGCCCCTGCGCCGCTGCTCGATCCTCTGATCGGCGCCACCGCCCTGCCTCTGGCGGAGCAGGGCGTGCCGGTGCTGCTGCAGCCGGAGCAGCTGAGCAATTGGGAATACACGCTGCGCCGCCAGATTCCGTGGCTGGTGCTCGTCTGGGCGGCCGGTGCGGCCCTCATGACCCTGCGCCTGTCCATGGGCCTGCAGTGGGTGCGCCAGCGCACCCTGGCCGGGCATTTCCGTCCCGACCCCCAATGGCAGGCCACCCTGGAGCGGCTGGCGCGGCAATTCGGCATCGGCCGTACCATCCGCCTCGGCGTGTCCGAGGAGGACCTGGAAGGCCCCATGACCGCCGGCATCTGGCGCCCCATCGTGCTGCTGCCCGCCTCCATCGTCACCGGCATGCCGCCCCACCTGCTGGAGGCCCTGCTGGCCCACGAGCTCGCGCATATCAAGCGCCACGATTACCTGGTCAACCTCATCCAGAGCGCGATCGAGATTTTCCTGTTCTACCACCCCGTCGTGTGGATGCTGTCGCAGCGCATCCGCGTCGAGCGGGAACAGATTGCAGACGATTTGGCCGCAAGCACGCTCGGCGAACCGCGGCGCCTGGCCCTTGCACTTTCCGAACTGGACAAGTTCCAGTTCACCACCTCACATTTTGCCCCCGCGGCACACGGAGGAGATCTTATGTCCCGTATTAAACGCCTGGTCCGTCCCGACGCCCAGCCCCTGAGCTGGAAGATGGCGACCCCGCTGCTCGGCATCTTTGCCGCCTGCGCAGTGTTCTATGCCCATGCCAACCCGGCCGTCGTGGCCGATGCCGTGGACGCGGCAACGAAGTCCACGCAGTCCGCCGCCACCGCGCAGCAGGCGGCGGCCGCCGGCCGTGAAGCCGCCGCAGCTGGCCGCGAAGCGGCTGCTGCAGGCGTCGAAGCCGCTGCCGCCGCTGCCGAAGCAGCCCAGGCAGCCGCCGAAGCGGCGCGCGCCGCGTCCGACGCCACCTCCGGCGATTCCGGCGACGACACCAAGGGCTGGGATGCCGTGCCGCCCGAGCCGCCCAAGCCTCCGAAAGCCCCGCCTGCGCCTGCCGCGCCGATGCCGATGCCAATGCCAGCCCCGGCAGCCATGGCCGCCCCGGCGCTGCCAGCACTGCCTGCCGCCCCGGCCGCGCCAGCCGCCCCGGCCAGCATGCCGGTGCCGCCTGCACCCCCGGCGCCGCCCGCGCCGCCCGCCTGGCCCATGGCGCACAGCGTGCACCCCAACAAGTTCCACGGCATGATCCACATCGGCAACCGCCGCGGCGACAACAGCCAGGCCTACGCCCTCGTGCATGAGGGAGACGAGCGCCTGTTTGTCTCGGCCCACCGGGACGACCTGCAGGACATCAAGCGCGCCCAGCGCAATACGAAGGGCAACTTCATCTGGTTCCGCAAGGACGGCCAGACCTACCTGGTGCAGAACCCTGAGCTGATCGCCCGTGCCGACGCGGCCTGGGAGCCCGCCAACAAGTTGGGCGCGGAGCTCGATAAGCAGGGCCAGCTGATGAACAAGCACAGCAAGGTGATGGAAGAGCTGGGCGAGAAAATGGGCCACGCCGCGGCCGACCGCGCCGACCGCCAGAAGGACCGCGACATGGAACGCCAGGTGCGCGCCCTGTCGCGCCCCATCGAGCGCATCGGCCGCCAGATGGAAGAGCTGGGCCGCCGCATGGAGCGCGAGGACAGCGACGAGCGCCGCGACGCGCTGTCGAAGCAGATGGCCGAACTGCAGGCCAAGCTGGGCCCGATGCAGGAGGAGCTGAACAAGGCGGCGCGCGAGCTGTCCGAGAAGCTGCGCAAGGACATGCCCAACCAGGAAGCGATGCGCGACCTGCAGCGCCAGATGCACGCGGCCAGCGAGCCGATGCGTGAACTGGGCCGCAAGATGGGCGAGATGGGCCGCGAGCAGGGCCGCCTGAGCCGCGATGCCGACAAGACCATGCGCGAACTCATCGACGAGGCCCTGCGCAAGGGCCTGGCCAAGCCGCTTGAACAGAACAAGGCTGGCTGAGCCGTAACGATCCCGTGAAGCGCTTCTGCCCGCGCCAGGCGACTGGTGCGGGCATTTTTATTTGCCACTATAAAAATTTAGTGCTATATTTTCGCAGTGCTATAAAAATATAGTGAGCAATCATGGACAATATCGCAGGCTCCCCGGTCGAGGGCGCCAATTTTTACGGCCGGGAAGCCGATAGGGACCAGCTGGTCGAAACGCTCGAGAACGACGATGTGCTGCTGCTGGGCCCGCGCCGTATCGGCAAGACCTCCATCGCCCGCGCCGTCATGGCGGAGGTGCGCCGCAAGGGCTGGAATACCGTCGAGGTGCCCGTGGCGTCCTGCGTCAGCGAGGCGCAATTTATTTCCCGGCTGAACGCGGCGCTGCGGCCGGGCATGGCGGGACTGGGCAAGAAGCTGGGCTCGGCAATCCGCGACGGCTTCAAGGCGGTCGCCGGCAGGGTCAAGGGCGTGAAGGTCGGCGTGCCCGGCACAGGCGGCGTGGGCATCGAGCTCGGCACGGGCGAGGTAGCGGACTGGACCGTGGCAGGGGCCGAGCTGGTCGCGCTCATGGCCGGGAGCGAGGGCCGCTGGCTGGTCTATATCGACGAGCTGCCGATCATGCTCTTCAACATCATCGAAAAGGATGCCGCGAACGGGGTGCAGCGCGTGCGCCGCATCCTCGACTGGTTCCGCAACGACGTGCGGGCCGCCGACGGCACGCAGCACATCCACTGGCTCATCACCGGTTCGGTGGGCCTCGATACCCTGGTGCAGCAGCACGGCATGGCGGACACCATTAACAGCCTGGCCCACCGCAGCCTGCCGCCCTTCGATGCGAAGGTGGCGGCCGAAATGCTGATGGAGCTGGCAGGCCGCTACCAGCTGCCCCTGCTGCCGGCGGATGCCGGCGCCATGGTCGCCGCCATCCAGTGGCCCCAACCCTACTACCTCCAGATGGCCTTCCAGCACCTGCGCATGCTGTGCGCCGCCAAGCCCCACACTGCGCCTGGCGAGCTGATCGAAGAGGCCATCGACTGCATGTGGCAGCCTGACAGCGACAACGATTTCCACCACTGGGAGAGCCGCCTGGACCTGCAGCTGGGTCCCCAGCTCGGCGGCCAGGCGCTGGCCCTGCTCAAGCTGAGCGCGCGCGACCCGCTGGGCGCCAGCCCGGCCCTGCTGATGCTGACCCTGGGCCAGCGCATGCCCAACAGCTCGGACGAAGAGCTGGAGCAGCGCTTCATCCAGCTGCGCACCGTCCTCCTGCGCGACGCCTACTGGTGGCAGGACGAGAGCAGCGGCCAGCGGCGCTACCGCGTGCGCCTGGAACCCCTGCGCCGCTGGTGGGCTGCGAGGAGCACGGTATGAGCGCGGCGCCGCAGCACCACTACAATCCCGCCTGGCTGAGCGACGACGACCTGGTCAGCAACTTCGTTGCGCGCCAGGCCGATTTCGACTTCCTGCGCGGCGAACTGGCGCGTGCGCCCCTGCACGGCAGCGTCCAGCACTATCTGCTGGTCGGCGTGCGCGGCGCCGGCAAAACCACCATGCTGCGGCGGCTGGCCGTCGCCATCCGCCGCGATCCCGAGCTCAGCGATCACCTCATCGGCCTGTCCTTCCCCGAAGAACTGTACCAGGTGAAGAACCTGGCGGACTTCTGGTGGGCCGCCTGCGATGCGCTGCTCGACGAGTTGGACACGCTGGGGCAGGCCGACCGCGCCGACGCGCTGGCCGAGGAGATCGAACAGGCGCGGCGCACCCGGCAGCAGGACGACCCCATTTCCGGCGAGGGCTGCCAGCTCCTGCTGCGCTGCTGCGCCGACCTGCAGCGGCGGCCCGTGCTGCTGGTGGATAACCTGGACATGGTATTCCAGCGCATCGACAACAGCGGCCGCAAGCGCAGCAATCCGCAGGCGCCGGCCTACTGGGCCCTGCGCGAAGCGCTCTCCACGGCCGATTCGCCCGTCGTGGTGGGCGGTTCCGTGCGCCTGACCGAGGCGTTCACCAGCTACGACAAGGCCTTCTACGATTTCTTCATGCCCAAGCGCCTGGGCCGCCTGGAGCTCGAGGAGGTGCAGCGCGTGCTGCTGCGCCTGGCGGAGGCGCGCCAGCTGCCAGAGCTCGCGCAGCGCCTGCGCGAGCGGCCCGGCCGCATCACCGTGCTGTTCGAACTCACGGGCGGCAATCCGCGCGCGCTGGGCCTGATCTTCGAGCTCCTGCGCAGCGGCCCGAACGGGCGTGCCGTGGAGGACTTCGAACGCCTGATGGACCTTACCACCCCCTATTACAAGGCGCGGATCGAGGACCTCTCCGAACAGGCCCAGGTCATCATGCACGCCCTGGCGGTGCCCGCCACCAGCGACGGCCTCCAGTTCGGCGCCACGGCGGCCAGCATCGCCGCCTATGTCAACCTGCCCACCACCACCGTGTCGGCGCAGATGGCGGCGCTGGAAAACGAAGGCCTGGTCGAAAAATCCGCCGCCCACGGCCGCACCCAGTACCGCATCACCGAACAGCTGTTCCGCCTCTGGCTGCAGATGCGCGCCACCCGGCGCATCCGCCAGAACGTGCTGGGACTGACGCGCTTCTTCGAAGCCATGTACGAGCCGGACGAACTGCAGGAAGCCCTCAAGGAGCCCTGCGGCGCCAGCCATCTCGCCGAAGCCAAGTATGCGTTCGCCGTGGCGGGAGCAGGCAGCATGACCGAGGTGCAGCGCAAGGAGATCGAAACCTATGGCATGGGCAAGCTGCGCGAGCATCTCGCCGATCATGGCGGCGAGATGCAGGACTATCTGGCGGACAAACCCTCCGCCAGCGATGCACAGCAGGCCATTGCCACGGTCGCCATGGCCAAGGCGCTGGCCGAGCGGGGCGAGTTCGAGGAGGCCGAGCGGCGCTTCCGCAAGGCCATCGACCTCGACCCCCGCCTCACTTCCGCCTGGTTCGGCCTGGCTGACCTGCTGGACGATGGAATGCAGCGCTACGAAGAGGCTGAAGCGGCGTACCGCAAGGTGGCCGAACTGAATCCGGACATGGCCCTGTCATGGACCGTGCTCGCCATGTTCCTCGAAGACAAACGCTATCGCTTTGAGGAAGCGGAGCAGGCCTACCGCCGGGCGCTGGAACTGGAGCCGGGGGAAGGGGAGACCTGGATCCTGCTCGGCAATCTGCTGGCCGAGCGCCTTGGCCGCGCGGCCGAGGCGGAACCGGCCTTCCGCAAGGGCATGGCGCTGATCGACGCTCCCTGGCCCGCCATGATGCTGGCGCAGATCCTGGCGCTCCAGCTGAAGCGGCCCGCGGAAGCGTTGAAGGAGCTGGATGCCGCCCTGGCGCGCTATCCGGAGGACTCTTCGCTGTGGGCCACTTACGGCAGCATTCTTTCGGACCTGATGGGCGAGCCGGAGAAAGGCGAAGCCGCCATCCGCAAGGCCATCGCCCTGGATCCGGGCAACGCGGTCTTGCTCGGGGACTTGGCGGGCGCGCAGGCAAAGGACGGCAGGCTGGCCGAGGCCCTCGCTACCGTGGAAACGGCGCTGAAGATGGTTCCGGACGACGCGGCCTTGCTGGCCTTGAAGGGCATGCTGCTGGGCGAAACCGACCGCGCGCAGGCGGAGGCCGCCCTGCGCAAGGCGGTAGAGATCGATCCTTCCAGCGACTCGGGCTGGATCGAGCTGGCCAAGCTGCTGGGCGCCGAGGCGGAAGGCGCCGCAGAGGCGGAAGCAGCCTACCGCAACGTGCTGGAGCGGCGCCCCGGCGACGCTGCTGTATGGGGCGCGCTTGGCCATCTGCTCGTGCAGCATACGGACCGCTATGTGGAAGCAACGGAGATCTATCGCAAGGCGACCGAACTCGATCCCGCCAGCGCCGTGGCCTGGAACAACCTGGGCAACCTGCTGTGGGAATACGGCGGCGCGCCGGAGGAGGCCGAACAGGCCTACCAGCGCTCCATTGCCAGCGACGCCGGATACGCTCTGCCCTGGTGCAACCTGGCCCGCCTGCTGGAGCATGTGGGAAGGCTGGACGAGGCGCTGGAAGCGCACGGGCGCGCCAGGGCGATCCAGCCGGACCTCGAACCCTTCTGGGAAGGGCAGCGCCTGAAAGTGGTGACGCGCAAGGCCGTGGCCGCAGCCACCGAAGCCCTGGAGCGCAAGGACGCTGCCGCCCTGGCTGCAGCGATGGAGCCCATGTTCATGGAGTCCGAGCATATCGCCGCCATCGCGGTGAGCGAGGAGTTCATCGAAGGGCTCCTCGGGCCGGCGCTGGCGGTTCCGGAACGCGCAGTTCTCCTGCATGCGGAACTGAAGCGGCGCGGCTTCGACAGGCATGCCCGTCCGCTGCGGCTCGCCTTCGAAGCGGCGCTGACCGGTCAGGCCGCGCTGCTGGACGAGCTGGAGCCGGAACTGCAGGCCGCGACAAAGGCGATGCTGGCGCGGCTCCAGGCAACGCCGGTCAGCGGCTGATGCGTTCCAGCTTGGCGATGGAGAGGTCCAGCACCTTCATGCCAAAGCTGCCGAAGTTGATCTGGGCGCGGCAGTTGCTGCCGCTGCCCTCGATGTTCACGATCACGCCTTCGCCGAACTTGGTGTGCGCCACGGATTCGCCGATGCGCCAGCCGCTGCCGCCGGACTTCTGGGCGATGCGCTGGGCAATGGCATTGTCCGTGCCGCCTGCCAGCGTCACGTCGTCCCAGGCCGACTTCTTGTTGGCGAACCAGTGCGCCTGGACCTTGGGCGAGAGCCATTTCAGGGATTCTTCCGGCAGCTCGTCGAAGAAGCGCGACTTCATGTTGTAGCGCGTCTGCCCGTGCAGCATGCGGGTCTGCGAGAAGCACATGTAGAGCCGCTTGCGCGCGCGCGTGATGGCCACGTACATCAGGCGCCGTTCCTCTTCCACGCCGCCATCCTCCTTCGAGCTGCTCTCGTGCGGGAACAGGCCCTCTTCCAGGCCGGTGATGAAGACGTTGTCGAACTCCAGTCCCTTGGCCGAGTGCACGGTCATGAGCTGCAGCGCGTCCTGCCCGGCCTGCGCCTGGTTGTCGCCCGCTTCCAGCGAAGCGTGCGAGAGGAAGGCCGAGAGGGGCGACATCACCGTGGCCAGCGGCGCATCCGCGTCCAGGACCTCGATGCCGTCCGCATTCACGATGGCGCTGCCCGCCTGGGCCTGCGCCTGCGGCCCCAGGTGGGCGGGCGCTCCCTGGCCATAGCCTTCCTCGGACACGAACTGCGTGGCCGCGTTCACCATCTGCTCCAGGTTCTCGATGCGGTCCGCGCCTTCCTTCTCGTTCTGGTAGTGCTGCAGCAGCGTGCTGCCTTCGAGCACCACGCGCACCAGCTCCGGCAGCGCCATCTGCTGCGTCTCGAAGCGCATGCCTTCGATCAGCTTCACGAAGGCGGCCAGCGAGTTGCCCGCCTTGCCCACCATATAAGGCACCGCGGCATACAGCGAGATGTTGTACTGTTCGGCCGCGTTCTGCAGCTGCTCCAGCGTGCGCGCGCCGATGCCGCGCGCAGGGAAGTTCACCACGCGCAGGAAGGCCGAATCGTTGTGCGGATTGTCCATCAGCTGCAGGTAGGCGATGGCGTGCTTCACCTCGGCGCGCTGGAAGTAGCGCAGGCCGCCGTACACCGTGTAGGGCAGGCCCGCCGAGAACAGCGCATGCTCGATCACGCGCGATTGCGCGTTGGAGCGGTACAGCACCGCGATCTCGCTGCGCGAGGCGCCTTCGGCGATCAGGTTCTTCGCCTCCTCGATGATCCACTGCGCTTCCTGCAGGTCGGAGCTGGCTTCGTACACCCGTACCGGTTCGCCGTGGCCCGCGTCCGTGCGCAGGTTCTTGCCCAGGCGGCGGCTGTTGTTCGCGATGAGCATATTGGCCGCATCGAGAATGTGGCCGTGCGAGCGGTAGTTCTGTTCCAGCTTGATCAGGTTCTTCACCTGGAACTCGCTCTCGAAGGCTGCCATATTGCCAACGTTGGCGCCGCGGAAAGCGTAGATGCTCTGGTCGTCGTCGCCCACGGCGAACAGGGCGCCGCCGTACTGCGAGCCGTGGCCGGACATCAGCTTGAGCCAGTTGTACTGCAGGTTGTTCGTGTCCTGGAACTCGTCCACAAGGATGTGGCGGAAGCGCTGCTGGTAGTGCTCGCGCAGCGGCTGGTTACGGCTCAGCAGCTCGTAGGTGCGCAGCAGCAGTTCCGCGAAGTCCACGACGCCCTCGCGCTGGCACTGCTCGTCGTACAGGTCGTAGAGCTCCACCAGCTTGCGCTCCATGGCGTCGTAGGCGTTGATGTCCTTGGCGCGCAGGCCCTGTTCCTTGTGGTTGTTGATGAAGTACATGACCGTCTTCGGCGGGTACTTCTCGTCGTCCACGTTGTACTGCTTGAGCAGGCGCTTGATCATGGACAGCTGGTCCTGCGAGTCCAGGATCTGGAAGGACTGGGGCAGGGCGGCGTCGCGGTAATGGGTGCGCAGCAGGCGGTTGCACAGGCCGTGGAAGGTGCCGATCCACATGCCGCGTGTATTGATCGGCAACATGGCCGACAAGCGCGCCAGCATCTCCTTCGCCGCCTTATTGGTAAAAGTGACAGCCAGGACGCCGGCCGGCGACACCTGGCCGGTCTGGATCAGCCAGGCGATGCGCGTGGTGAGCACGCGCGTCTTGCCCGAGCCGGCGCCTGCCAGGATCAGGGCATTCTGCGGCGGCAGGGTGACGGCGGCGAGTTGTTCGGGATTGAGGTTGTTGAGGAGATTCTGCATCCCGCCATTATACCGGCAGGCCTCATTCCTTCGGGGTTTCCGGCTGCACGAGGGCGGCCGGCGCTTCCGCCTCCGGCTGGCCGAAAATCTGGCGGTAGGCGGCGTAGAAGGAGCAGTGCAGAACGACCGTGAGGATCACGGACATGGGCATCATCAGCGTCATGGCGAACTGGTTGCGGCCGAAGATGAGCAGGATCAGCTGGCTGGCCAGCACCGTCATGCCGAACCAGCTGGCGGCGAACACCGCGAAGGCCTTGATCGAACGCAGGACGGAGAAGAAGCTGAAGAAGATGGCCTTCCCCAGGCTCATTTTCTGCCAGTAGATGAGGGGCGCGGCGAAGGCGAAGCCCATGGCGCCGGGCAGGTAGACCAGCACTGCCAGCAGGATCGCGCTGCCGATGTTCGAGCCGCGCAGCTCGGGCGAATTGGCCTGGACGCGGCCGGTGAGGAGCTGGATGAACATGCCGTCGTCCACCAGGGCGGAGAGGCCCACCGCCAGCGCCGCCACAGCGAGGTAGAGCATCCCGAGCGCGAACAGCTGGGGGAAGGCGGGCTTCTGGAAGCCCGACACCAGCAGCGCGGGCACGATGCGCCTCTTGTAGTCGATGAAGGCGCAGGCGCGCATGAAGGCGACCGAGAACACGGGCACCAGGATCACAGGCAGCAGCTGCCCCAGCACAGGTATCAGGCCGAAGAACAGCATGATGAACATGTAGCCGAGGAAGAGCGTGGAGAGGCCGCCGGGCTGCTGGCGGAACAGGGAGAAGCCCTGCTTCACCCATTGCCATCCTGTGATCGCGGGCAGCTTGTTCATGCGAAGAGCACCGGAGGGGCGACGTTGATGCGCTCGCGCAGGATGCGCTCGAAATGCCCGGGATCATGGGGCGTGAGCAGTTCCGCCTCGCGCGGCTTGTGCAGGTCGTACAGGCGCGAAAGCCAGAAACGCAGCGCGCCCGCGCGCAGGGCGCAGGGCCAGGCCTTTTTCTCGGCTTCCGTGAAGGGACGCACGGCATGGTAGGCGTCCAGCATGGCGCGCACGCGCGGCTCATCGAGCCTGCCGCTGGCGAGGTCCACGCACCAGTCGTTCACGGTGACGGCCACATCGAACAGCCAGGTATCGCAGCCTGCGAAATAGAAGTCGAAGAAGCCGGTCAGGCGTTCGCCGTCGAACATCACGTTGTTGCGGAACAGGTCTGCGTGCACGGGGCCCTGCTGCAGGCAGCGGTAGGTATCGGAGGCCGCAAACTCCTCCTGGTATTCCATTTCGCTGCGCAACAGCGCCGCTTCAGCCTCGCTCAGGTGCGGCATGACGGCGGGCGCCGCCTGGCGCCACCATTCCAGGCCGCGCAGATTGGGCTGGTAGAGCGGAAAGTCCTGCCCCGCCAGGTGCATCTTCGCCAGCATGGCGCCAACGGCCGCGCAGTGCACGGGCCGGGGCTCCATCTGCGAGCTGCCTTCCAGTTTCGACACGATGGCGGCAGGCTTGCCGTGCAGCGGCACGCAGAGCACGCCCTTGTCGTTGGGGACCGGCGCCGGAACCAGCACGCCGCGCGCCGCCAGGTGGCGCATCAGCTCCAGGTAGAAGGGCAGCTGCTCGAAATTCAGGTTCTCGAAGATGGTGAGCACATACTCGCCGCGTTCGGTGCTCAGGAAGTAATTGGTGTTCTCGATGCCGGAGGCAATGCCCTTGAGTGCGGTGGCGCGGCCGAGAGGGAACTGCTTGATCCATTGGGCCACATCGTCCAGTGTGACCGGGGTAAAGACTGCCATGGGAAATCGTCAGGTAATCGTCGATAAAAACAGGCCCGGCTGCGCCGGGGCCGATCAGCGTTTTGCGGGCGGCGCGGGTGGCGGCGGCGGTTCATCCAGCTTGTCCGCTGCGGCGGCCTGGTCTTCGCTGCGCTGCTTCTGCTTTTTCGCGATATCGAATTCCATCACCGTCCATTGCGGGCCTCGTACGCCGCTGCCGCTGGCATCGCCCGGCAGGGCGGTGCTGTTGGTCTTGCGGGCTTTCACGGTATAGGCGCCCTTGCCGCTGCCTACCTTGCTCTCCGTGATCATGCCGCCTTCCCGTTTTTCGGTGACGGCGCGTTCCGCGCCTGGTTTGGTGGTAACCGTGATCGGCGTGTCCGTTTCGTCGATTTTGTCGAGTTTGGGCGGGGTCTGCGTCTGCGCGCCGGCGGCGCCTGCGGCCAACAGGGTCAGCAAGAGGATGGAGCAGTTTGTAAGGGCGCGCATGATGACCTCTGTCGAAGACGCATTTTGTCGTATGGCCCATTGTAACAAACTGACACGATATTGCCCGTTTTGTCTCTGGGGAGCCGTCCTGCAGGCGGCCGAAAAACTCTGCGATAATGGGAGATTCACCTTCATTCAGTGCCGGGCCGCTGGCGGATCCGGCCGCTTCATGGTCATTTATGCAAAAAACACTGCTGCTGGTTGACGGCTCCAGCTACCTGTACCGCGCCTTCCATGCGCTGCCCGACCTGCGCAGCCAGGAAGGCCACCCCACTGGCGCCATGCACGGCATGGTCAACATGCTGCGCCGCCTGCGCGCCGATTTCCCCGCCGCCTATATCGCCTGCGTGTTCGACGCCAAGGGCAAGACCTTCCGCGACGACATGTACCCGGAATACAAGGCCACCCGCGCCTCCATGCCAAGCGACCTGGCGCTGCAGATCGAGCCGATCCACGAGGCCGTGCGCGCCATGGGCTGGCCCATCCTCATGGTGGAAGGCGTGGAGGCGGATGACGTGATCGGCACCCTCTCCGTGGAAGCCGAGAAGAACGGCATGGAAGTGATCATCTCCACCGGCGACAAGGACCTGGCCCAGCTGGTCACCTCCAAGGTCACCCTGATCAACACCATGACCAACGAGAAGCTGGACGAGGCGGGCGTGCTGGCCAAGTTCGGCGTGCCGCCGAACCGCATCATCGACTACCTGACCCTCATCGGCGACACGGTGGACAATGTGCCCGGCGTGGCCAAGTGCGGCCCCAAGACGGCCCTCAAGTGGCTGGGGCAGTACGACAGCCTGGATGGCATCATCGCCAATGCGGACAAGATCACCGGCGCCGTGGGCCAGAACCTGCGCGACGCGCTGGAATGGCTGCCCCAGGGCCGCAAGCTGATCACCGTGAAGACCGACTGCGACCTGACGAAGCACATGATGTCCATCTCCGAGTCCCTGGTGGCGAAGGACGAGGACCGCGAGCTGCTGCTCGCCTTCTTCACCAAGTACGGCTTCAAGACCCTGCTGCGCGAACTGGGCGGCCTCACTCCTGCTGCGCCCACGGGCGCAGCCGCACCGGCCGCTGCGCCGGGCGAAACAGGCGACATGTTCGCCGCCGGACCGGCCACCGTGAGCTACGACACCGTGCTGACCGAAGCCCAGCTGGACGCCTGGATCGAACGCATCCACCAGGCCCCGCTCACGGCCATCGATACCGAAACCACCTCGCTCGACCCCATGGCCGCCGAGATGGTCGGCATTTCGCTGGCGACGGAGCCGGGAATCGCCTGCTACATCCCCATGGCCCACCGCTACCCCGGCGCGCCCGAGCAGCTGCCGCGCGAGCTGGTGCTGGAGAAGCTCAGGTCCTGGCTGGAGGACGGCTCGAAGCAGAAGCTGGGCCAGAACCTGAAGTACGACGCACACGTTTTCGCCAACCATGGCGTGAACCTGCGCGGCATCGTGCACGACACGCTGCTGCAATCCTATGTGTTCGAGTCCCACCGTTCGCACGACATGGACAGCCTGGCCATGCGCCACCTGAACCACAAGACCGTGGCGTATGAAGAGGTGTGCGGCAAGGGCGCGAGCCAGATCTGCTTCGACCAGGTGGACGTGGCGCGCGCCACCGAATACGCGGCGGAAGACGCCGACGTGACCCTGCGCCTGCACCTGGCCATGCACGGCCACGTGGCGGGGGACGAAGGCCTCACCTCCGTCTACAGCACCATCGAACTGCCGACGGCCGTGGTGCTGCAAAAGATCGAGCGCAACGGCGTGCTGATCGACGCGGCGCTGCTGGCGACCCAGTCCAATGAGCTGGGCACGCGCATCCACGAACTGGAACAGAAAGCCTACGAGCTGGCGGGCGGGCCCTTCAACCTCGGTTCGCCCAAGCAGATCGGCGAAATCTTCTTCGGCAAGCTGCAGCTCCCAGTGGTGAAGAAGACGCCGAGCGGCGCCCCGTCCACGGACGAAGAAGTGCTGCAGAAGCTGGCGGAAGACTATCCGCTGCCGAAGGTGCTGCTGGAATACCGCGGCATGGCCAAGCTCAAGTCCACGTACACGGACAAGCTGCCCAAGATGATCAACCCGCGCACGG
Source organism: Massilia endophytica (assembly GCF_021165955.1). NCBI lineage: Bacteria > Pseudomonadati > Pseudomonadota > Betaproteobacteria > Burkholderiales > Oxalobacteraceae > Massilia > Massilia endophytica. Next base: position 233,246 of record NZ_CP088952.1, read on the forward strand.
GCCGGGTGCACACCAACTACGCGCAGGCCGTGGCGGTGACGGGCCGCCTCGCGTCGAACGACCCGAACCTGCAGAACATCCCCATCCGCACGGCGGAAGGGCGGCGCATCCGCGAAGCCTTCATTGCGCCGCCGGGCAGCCATATCGTGTCGGCCGACTACTCGCAGATCGAGCTTCGCATCATGGCGCACATCTCGGAAGACGAGAACATGCTGCGCGCCTTCGCGGAAGGCGAGGACATTCACCGCGCCACCGCCGCCGAAATCTTCGGCGTGCCGCCCGCCGAAGTGCAGAGCGAGCAGCGGCGTTACGCGAAGGTCATCAACTTCGGCCTCATTTATGGCATGAGCGCTTTCGGCCTCGCCGCGAACCTCGGCGTGGACCGCGCCGCCGCGCAAAGCTATATCGACCGCTACTTCGCCCGCTTCTCCGGCGTGAAGCGCTACATGGACGAAACCCGCATGGACGCGAAAGCCAAGGGCTACGTCACCACCGTGTTCGGCCGCCGCCTCTGGCTCCCGGAGATCAACTCGCCGAACGGCCCGCGCCGTCAGGCGGCCGAGCGTGCGGCGATCAATGCGCCCATGCAGGGCACGGCGGCTGACCTGATCAAGCTCGCCATGATCGCGGTGCAGGGCTGGATAGAGAAGGAGAACCTGAAGTCGCGCATGATCATGCAGGTGCACGACGAACTGGTGCTGGAGGTGCCGGACGAGGAACTGGCGATGGTGCGCGAAAAGCTGCCGGAACTGATGGCGGGCGTCGCGCAGCTGAAGGTGCCGCTGGTGGCCGAAGTTGGCGTCGGCCGGAATTGGGACGAAGCTCACTAAACTGAACGAAGGAGGAGAAGGTATGAAGGATCTGCAGAACGATGCCGTTAGCCTGATTGGCCAGTCCGAAGGGCTGGACCGCCGCGACTTCCTCAAGGCTGCATTGGGCACCGGCTTCGCTGCCGCCGTGCTGCCGGTGCAGGCCCAGACCGCGATCAAGACCGATACCGCCGGACTGACCGAAGGCACGGTGACCATCAAGGTCGAAGGCCAGAGCGTTCCGGTCTACCGCGCACAGCCCGAAGGCAAGACCGGGCTGCCCGTGATCCTCGTCATCTCCGAAATCTTCGGCGTGCATGAACACATCGCCGACGTGGCGCGCCGCTTCGCCAAGCAGGGCTACATGGCGCTGGCGCCGGAACTCTTCGTGCGCCAGGGCGATCCCCAGATGGAGCACAGCATCCCCGACCTGATAAAGAACATCATCTCCAAAACGCCGGACGCGCAGGTCATGGGCGATCTGGATGCGGTGGTGGCCTGGGCCAAGGCCAACGGCGGCAATACGGACAAGCTGGGCATCACGGGCTTCTGCTGGGGCGGGCGCGTCACCTGGATGTACGCCGCGCATAACCCGAACGTGAAGGCCGGCGTGGCCTGGTACGGCCGCCTGGTGGGCGAATCGAATGCCATCACGCCCAAGCACCCGGTCGATGTGGCATCCACGATCAAGGGCGCGGTGCTTGGCCTGTACGGCGGCAAGGACCAGGGCATTCCCCTCGACACCATCGACAAGATGAAGGAAGCGCTGGCCAAGGGCAGCAGCAAATCCACCTTCGTGGTCTACCCGAATTCAGGCCACGCCTTCCACGCCGACTACCGTCCCAGCTACAACGAGGCGGACGCGAAGGATGGCTGGTCGCGTGCGCTGGCCTGGTTCAAGAGCCACGGCGTCGCCTGAAAAGCTGGTAATTCTGCAAAAGCGCGGGCTGGACGGTAAAATGTCCGGTTTGCGCGCGGCTGCGTGCGCGTCACGGGCACGCCTGTAAGAGGTCTCAAAATCGATCCGGTACTCATTTCCATCCTGCTCGCCACCACCCTGGCTGGCGTCATCAGCATCACGGCTGCTGCGGTGTTCTCGTTTACGCTGCTCTCGAGGATGGTGGAACGCATGGTCAGCCTCTCGGTCGGCATCATGCTCTCGACCTCCCTGCTGCACGCGCTGCCCGAGGCCTTCGAGTCGGGTGCCGACACCCACAGCCTCTTCGCCGCGCTGCTGGCGGGCCTGCTGGCCTTCTTCATGCTGGAAAAACTGGCCATCCTGCGCCACTCCCACCACCACGAAGGCGACGGCCACCACCACGCCCATGGCCACGACAAGCACGAGGCAGGGCGAGCGGGCTGGATGATCCTGCTGGGCGATGGCATGCACAACTTCACGGACGGCATCCTGATCGCGGCCGCCTTCCTGGCCGATCCCCAGCTGGGCATTGTGACGGGCGTGGCCATCATCGCCCACGAGATCCCGCAGGAGATCGGCGACTTCATCGTGCTGCTCAACGCCGGGTTCACGCGCACGCGCGCCTACGTCTACAACCTGCTATGCAGCCTGCTGGCGGTAGCGGGCGGCCTGCTCGGCTACTACACCCTGGACCGCGCCAGCAACCTGATTCCCTACGTGCTGGTCTTCGCGTCCTCCGGCTTCATCTACATTGCAGTCAGCGACCTGATGCCCCAGATGCAGCGCCGCGCCACGATGAAGGAAACGGTGCCCCAAGTGCTGCTGATCGCGCTGGGCGTCTGCATCGTCCTCTTCCTCACCGCCCACCACTAATTTCCTAAAGGGGTCTGTCCCCTTTAAGAAATTAGTTGCGGCCGGTGGCGACGGGGCGGGTGGGGGAGGCGCACCATTCGGACCAGGAGCCGGGATAGAGCGCCGCGCCGGACAGTCCGGCGATTTCGAGGGCGAGCAGGTTGTGGCAGGCCGTCACGCCCGAGCCGCATTGCATGATGGCCTGCGCTGGCGATGCAAACAGCGGGGCGAATTCTTCCTTCAGCTGGGCCGCGGGTTTGAAGCGGCCGTCCGCCTGCAGGTTGTCCTTGAAGAAGCGGTTCTTCGCGCCGGGGATGTGGCCGCCAACCGGGTCGATGGTCTCGTTCTCGCCGCGGAAGCGGTCGTTGGCGCGCGCGTCCACCACCGTGCGCTTGCCGCTCGACAGATTTGCCACCACATCTTCCACCGTCACGGTCTGCGTCAGCGGGGCCTTGTCGCCGATATTTCCGGCGGGACGGGCCCTGGTTTCCGCCGTCAGCGGCAGGCCTTGCGCTTCCCAAGCCGCGAGGCCGCCATCCAGCACTGCCACCGCTTCGTGGCCGACCCAGCGCAGCAGCCACCAGAGGCGCGCCGCATACATGCCGCCGTGGGCGTCGTAGGCGATGACCTGGGTGCCGTCATTGATGCCCCAGCGGCGCAGCGTGTCGATGAAGCCCGCACGGTCGGGGAGGGGATGGCGGCCCTTGAACACGCCGTCCGCACCCTGTTTGGGGCCCGAGAGGTCGTGGTCGATGTTGGCGAATTGCGCCCCCGCGATATGCCCTGCCGCGAAGGCGTCCCGGCCGTAGGCGGGGTTCATGAGGTCGTGGCGGCAGTCGAGGATGATCCAGCCTTCGTCGTTCAGGTGCTGCGACAGGGTGGCGGCATCGATCAGGGTGGTGTGCATGCTGTCTCCTTATACTTCGCTGGCAATCGGGTCGGTCTTGGCGATGGCTGCGCCTTTGTCCGTGTTGCGGGTATTGTAGAACGTGGCCGCCATGCCGGAGGCGAGGATGATGCCGATGCCCAGCCAGCTGTGCCAGTCGAAGGTGTCGCTGAACACCAGCACGCCCCATACGCTGGAGAAGACGATGCCGGTGTATTGAAGATTCGCCACCACAAGGGTCTTGCCCACGCGGTAGGCGCGCGTCATGGCCATCTGCGCGGCCGTGGCGCACAGGCCTATGCCCAGCAGGAGCAGGAAGCCGTAGGTGTTGTTGAGCGAGTGCCACACGACGGGACCGCCGCCCGCTTCGGCGACATGGCCGCCCGCTCCAGCGAGCAGGTTCATGACTGAGAAGAAGTAGACGACGCGATATTCGGGTTCGCCCGCAAGCCCCAGCTTGCGCACCTGCATATAGGCCATGGCGGAGAGCACGGAGGAGCCGAGCGCGATGAGCGCGTCGAACAGCAGATTGGCGTGGAAGGCGGGCTGCAGCAGCAGGGTCACGCCGACGAAGCTCATGAAGATGGCCACCGTGAGCGGCCATTCCACGCCCTTGCGCTTGTGCCACCAGCCGTGGGTAAAGAGCCAGACGGCGATCCAGATGGGCGCCATGTAGTTGAGCGTCATGGCGGTGGCGAGGGGCAGCTTGGCGATGGCGTAGAACCACATCCACAGCGAGACCACGCCGACGACGCCGCGCCAGAGGTGGCCCATGGCGAAGCGGGTACGCAGGGTGCCGCCCTGGAACCAGATCATGCAGGAGAGGATGGTGATGCCGACCACGCCCCTGTACATCACGATTTCGGAAGTCGAATACAGTCCCGAGGCCAGTTTCACGCAGACGCCCATTGCGGCAAACATGAAACTGGCAAATAGCATCCACAGTGACTGCATGACTTCCTTAAAGTGTTATTTTGCTGCGATACCACTCATGGAAGTGCTGCATGCCGTCTTCCATCGGCGACTGGTACGGCCCCGCATCGCTGGTGCCGCGCTGCATGAGAATGCGCCGTCCGGCATCCATGCGCAGGGCGATTTCGTCGTCCTCGACGCAGGTTTCCATGTAGGCCGCGCGTTCCGCTTCGATGAATTCCCGCTCGAACAGCACGATCTCTTCGGGGTAGTAGAACTCCACCACGTTCTTCGTGCGCTGCGGCCCGTCCGGCCACAGGGTCGATACCACCAGCACGTGCGGATACCACTCCACCATGATATTGGGGTAGAGCGTGAGCCAGATGGCGCCGAAGGGCGGCGCCTCGCCGCCGCGGAACTTGAGCAGCTGCTCGTGCCATTTCTGGTAGACCGGCGAGCCGGACTTGCGCAGGCCGCGGTTCACGCCCACGGTCTGCACGCTGTAGTCCGCGCCGAATTCCCAGCGCAGGTCGTCGCAGCTCACGAAGGAGCCCAGGCCCGGGTGGAAAGGCTCGACGTGGTAGTCCTCCAGGTAGACCTCGATGAAGGTCTTCCAGTTGTAGTCGCAGTGGTGCACTTCGACGTGGTCGAACATGTAGCCGCTGAAATCGAGGTCCTTGGTGACGGAGAGCTTCGAGAGCTTTTCCATCACGTTGTAGCCGTTCTGCTCGAACAGCAGCCCGTTCCAGTTCTGCAGCCGCGTCTTCGGCAGGTTCAGGCAAGGCGTTTCGGGGAAATGCGGCGCCCCGATCAGCTCACCCTTCAGGTCATAGGTCCAGCGATGCAGGGGGCAGACAATATTGTTCGCATTGCCACGGCCATTGAACATGAGCGCCTGGCGGTGACGGCAGACGTTGGAGAGCAGTTCGAGGCCTTGCGCGTTACGGACCAGCATGCGCCCTTCGTCTTCCGCAACGAGGGTCGCAAAGTCGCCGACATTCGGCACCATCAATTCGTGTCCCACGTAGCGTGGGCCTGCCTGAAACAAGTGCTGCATTTCGCGCTGCAGAAGCGCTTCGTCAAAATAGACGCTAACCGGTAGTTGCGCGTTGGAGCGCGCTAGCCTGGCGTGGGTACCCAGATCGGACATCCCAACCCCCCTTAATTAAAGTACTGCAAACCAAGAAGAGACAGAATCCGCAAAGACCTGAATTCAGAGTATAAAAACGGTATTTCGGACAGAACCGGAGATTATAGCGCGAATGGCCCCATTTTGCCCGAATTTCTCCGGCTGCCTCGCCCCGCAGGGCGAACAATCTAGCGTGGCCGGAATTGCAACATGGGCTGATCCGTAAGCCCGGCATTTTTAGACCGTGGCGGACAGTTTGTTCTAAAATAACGGGCTACACTGAGCGATTGAGTATCTATGTCCAAGAAAATGAATGCCGAGAACGCCGCCCCCGCCTCATTCGAGGATGCGATGGCCGAGCTGGCGCAGCTGGTCACGCAGATGGAAGCCGGACAGCTGCCGCTGGAGGCTTCCGTGGCGGCCTATGCGCGCGGCTCCGAGCTGGTGAAGTATTGCGCGGCGCAACTCGACAAGGTCGAATCGCAGGTGAAGGTCCTGGAAGGCGACATGCTCAAGCCCTTCGCGGAAGACGGCGAGGCGCAGCAATGAGCGCCTCCTTCCAGGACTGGATGAAAACCATCCAGGCGGGCATGGAGGCCGACATGTCGGCTTATCTCCCCGCCGCCCAAGCCATTCCCACCAGGCTGCACGCGGCAATGCGCTATGCCCTGCTGGGCGGCGGCAAGCGTGTGCGCCCGCTGCTGGTGTACGCGGCCGGAGCGCTCTTCGGCGCCGACGCGCAGGCCCTGAGCCGAGCCGCCGCCGCCGTCGAGATGATCCACGCCTATTCGCTGGTGCACGACGACATGCCCTGCATGGACGACGACGATCTTCGCCGCGGCAAGCCGACCGTGCACGTGGCCTACGACGAGGCGACCGCGCTGCTGGTGGGCGATGCGCTGCAGTCCCAGGCCTTCACCGTGCTGGCCGAGGCTACCACGCTGCCGCCGGAGCGCCAGGTCGCCATGCTGGCGCTGCTGGCCCAGGCAGCCGGTTCCTCGGGCATGTGCGGCGGCCAGGCCATCGACCTCGATAGCGTGGGCCTGAGCCTGACCCAGGAGCAGCTCGAACGCATGCACCAGCTGAAGACGGGCGCCCTGCTGCGCGCGTCCGTAGTGCTGGGCGCCCTGGCAGGAAAATCGCTGGATGCGGCCGAACAGAAGGCGCTGGACGACTACAGCCGCGCCATCGGCCTGGCCTTCCAGGTGGTGGACGATGTGCTCGACGCCACGGCCGATTCGGCCACCCTGGGCAAGACCGCGGGCAAGGACGCCGCGGACAACAAGCCCACCTATGTGTCGATCCTGGGCCTGGAGCCTTCGATCGCACTGGCAGAACAATTACGGCGCGAGGCGCATGCCGCACTCGCCCCATTCGGAGAATCTGCACTGCGTCTGCGCGAGATCGCCGACCTTATCGTGCAGCGGAAGGCTTAAATGAAACTGCTTGAAACCATCAACAATCCGGCCGACCTGCGCAAGCTGCCGCGCACCCAGCTCAAGCCCCTGGCCGACGAGCTGCGCGGCTTCCTGCTCGATTCCGTGTCGAAGACCGGCGGCCACCTGTCCTCGAACCTGGGCACGGTGGAGCTCACCGTCGCGCTGCACTATGTGTTCAACACCCCGCAGGACCGCATCGTGTGGGATGTGGGGCACCAGACCTATTCGCACAAGATTCTCACCGGGCGCCGCGACCAGTTCCATACGCTGCGCCAGCTGAACGGCATCTCCGGCTTCCCGCGCCGCGTGGAAAGCGAGTACGACACCTTCGGCACGGCCCACTCGTCCACGTCGATCTCGGCGGCGCTGGGCATGGCCCAGGCGGCGAAGATCAAGGGCGAGCAGCGCCACGCCATCGCCGTGATCGGCGACGGCTCCATGACGGCGGGCATGGCCTTCGAAGCCCTGAACAACGCGGGCGTGGAAGAAGACCTGAACCTGCTGGTGATCCTGAACGATAACGACATGTCGATTTCGCCGCCGGTGGGAGCGCTGAACCGCTACCTGGCGCGGCTCATGTCCGGCCAGTTCTACGCCGCTGCGAAGAACGTCGGCAAGTCCGTGCTGCCCGGCCCCATGCTGGAGTTCGCGAAGCGCATCGAGGAGCATGCGAAGGGCCTCGTCGTTCCTGCAACCATGTTCGAGGAATTCGGCTTCAACTACATCGGCCCCATCGACGGCCATGACCTCGACTCGCTTATCCCCACGCTGCAGAATATCCGCCAGCTGAAAGGCCCGCAGTTCCTGCACGTGGTGACGAAGAAGGGGCAAGGCTACAAGCTGGCCGAGGCCGAGCCTATCCTCTACCACGGCACCGGCAAGTTCAACCCGGCCGAAGGCATCAAGCCCGCGCCGCCGTCGAAGATCACCTACACCGAGGTGTTCGGCAACTGGCTGTGCGACATGGCCAAGCATGACAAGCGCCTGGTCGGCATCACGCCCGCCATGCGCGAAGGTTCGGGCATGGTGCGCTTCGAGCAGGAACATCCGGACCGCTATTTCGACGTCGGCATCGCCGAACAGCACTCGGTGACCTTCGGCGCAGGCCTGGCCTGTGAAGGCCTGAAGCCTGTGGTGGCGATCTATTCGACCTTCCTGCAGCGCGCCTACGACCAGCTGATCCACGACGTGGCCCTGCAGAACCTGGACGTGACCTTCGCCCTGGACCGTGCAGGCCTGGTGGGCGCCGACGGCGCAACCCACGCGGGCAATTACGACCTGGCCTACCTGCGCTGCATCCCGAACATGGTGGTGATGGCGCCTTCGGACGAAAACGAGTGCCGCCAGATGCTGACGACGGCCTTCCATTACCAGGGCCCGGCCGCCGTGCGCTACCCGCGCGGCGCCGGCGTTGGCGCCGCGATCCAGCAGGAGCTTGTGTCCGTCCCATTCGGCAAGGGCGAGATCCGCCGCACGGGCCAGAAGATCGCCATCCTTGCCTTCGGCTCCATGGTGGCGCCGAGCGTGGCCGCTGGCGAGCAGCTGAATGCCACCGTGGCCAACATGCGCTTCGTGAAGCCGCTGGATGCGGCCCTCGTCAAGCAGCTCGCCGCCGACCACGATTACCTCGTGACGGTGGAAGAGGGTTCGGTGATGGGCGGCGCAGGTGCGGCCGTGGCCGAATCGCTGGCCGAACAGGGCATCGTCAAGCCGCTGCTCATGCTCGGCCTGCCGGACAAGTTCATCGACCACGGCGACCCGGCCAAGCTGCTGGCAAGCGTAGGCCTCGACGCAGCGGGCATCGCCGCTTCGGTCCGCCAGCGCTTCTTCGCTGGCGACGAGCCGCGCCTGGTCGTCAACAACTCCTGATTTTCATCGGGCAGGCCAGGCGATCATGCGCAATGCTCGCTGGCCTGTGCTGATTCTCGCGGCCGTGGCCATCGGCTTGCTGCTTTCCTTCTTCATTCGTCCTTCCGATCAGGAAGCGCCGCACCCTGCCGCCACTCAGCCAGCGCGCATGGCCGTCGCGAATGCGCTGCATCCCGCCGCGCCAGGCGCCACAAGGGTTCCTGGCTCGCCGCCGCCCACCGCCGCCATGCGGCAGCGCTTCGAAACCGCGGAAAACTATGCAGCCTTCATCCAGGACGCGATGCAGCGTCCCGAAGAAGGAGGGCGCTTCTACGCCTGGATCGCCTACGTGCGCTGCATGGAAGTGGCCCGTGCCGATACGCGCCGCGCAAGCGCCGCGGACCGGGGGGCTGTCCTTCAGGCCGCGGTACGCGTTATTGGTGAACTGCAGCACCGCTGCCGCGACGTTGCCGCCTACTACCCCGATGAGCGTGCGGTCCAGGCGGCGCTGCGCTACTCGAACGCGCGCGGTGCTCCCGACGCGCTGCTGAACGAGCGCGGGGCTTTGCTGCCACCCAGCCGCGAAACGAGCGTGGCCGACCTGCAGCACGCCTATGCCAGCAACGACCCCTATCTCATCGCGGCCACGCTGGATGCCAATATCGACTTCTTCGCCGAGAGCCTGGGCGAAGAATTCCGCACGGGCGATGAACGCCCATTGCTGTACATGGCGATGTCGGTGGCCGTATGCGAGATAGTCGGCGATTGCGCGAACAGCTACCGCGCGCTGCTGCCATGCCTGAACGGCGCCGCCTGCGAGTCCACGGACTACCGGGAGTATGTGCGGGCCACCGTTCCGCCCGAGTCCCGCGAGCTGTTCGATAAAACCCGCAAGCGCCTTTTGCAGATCGCGCGCGAACGCGCGATACCGCAAATCGCGCATTAATTCCACTGCCTTGATTCAATTGCAGATAACAAGCGATGCATAAACGCGTCAGCTTTCAAAATATAAGCGACATTATTTTTTGACAGCCAAAAACCCTTCGTCTTATATTTGCCAGCGCTATATAGCACGGAGGAGAAATGTTGAAAGCAAAACTGAAGTCTCTGCTGATGTACGGACTGGTACTTGCTGCTGGCCTGATCGTGGGCGTGGGCGCCGCAAAGCTTCCCAAGCTCCTGGAGCGCCCCTACCAGCAAGGCGATTTCTCCACGCATTACGCGGAAGCCAAAACACAGGTCGTGGTGTATGGCACGACGACCTGCCCCTACTGCGCTAAAACGCGTGAGTACCTCGGCCAGCACAAGGTGGCTTTTGCCGATTTCAACGTGGACAAGTCCGAGAGCGCACGCAAAAAATACTCGGAGCTGAAGGTCAAGTCGGTTCCGGCCATCCTGATTGGCGACCGCCTGATCATGGGCTTCAAGCCCGACGCCATTGACGCGGCCCTTAAAGCAGCCCGCCGCTAAATCGCCCACCGCTGACTTTCAGGGCGCCACCATGGCACGCAGCTGTTCGAGGCTGAAGCTTTCCGCGATAGCGCGGTAACCCTCGTCGCCGGGATGCAGGTGGTCGCCCGAATCGTAGCGGGCAAGCAGCCGTGATGGATGCGAGGGATCCCGCGTCACGGCATCCAGGTCGGCCACGGCATCGAAGGCGCCGCTGCTCCTGATCCATTCATTCACTTCGCGCCTCACCGCATCCTTTTCAGGCGTGTAATGCCCCGAGAACGGTGTGCCATGCAGCGAGCCCTCATACGGCAGCAGGGTGGCGCCGATCACTTTGACATTGTGTTCGTGAGCCATGGCGATCAGCTGGCGGTAGGCGCCAATCATCCGCTCTGCCGTCATCGGCGCATCCTGCGGGGCGAAGGCGCTGCGGGGCCATCCAATGTCGTTAATTCCCATGAGGATCACCACGGCCTTGACGCCGGGCTGCTCCAGCACGTCGTGACGGAAGCGCTCGGCCGCCTTCACACCCATGCCGTCCGCAAGAAGGCGGGCGCCCGAGATGCCTGCGTTGGCGACTGCGATGCCGTGTGGCGCGAGGCGTTCGGCGAGATAGTCGGGCCAGCGCCGGTTGGCGTCCGGCGTGGAGCCATTGCCGTCGGTGATGGAGTCGCCGAACGCCACCAGCGTCGCCCCGGCCGGGCCGCTTACGTGAAGAGCGCTGACGAAGCTGCGCCCATGCATGGGCTGCGCAGCGGACATCAGCTCGGCGGCGCTCTGGTTCCCCTGCGCGAGCCAGGCCGTCTGCTGCGCGCCCCAGTGAAAACTGTCCAGCGCCGCCCGGCCAGGAAGCCACAGCGACACGCTCAGGCGCTCCAGCGCTTCCGTGCGGAAGTCGACGGGATCGCTGAGCGCAGACCCGCCCGGCGGTATCGTCACCCCGGGCTGTCCGCCGAAGCGCAGCCCGGCCCCGGCTCCTTGCGTCGCCGCCTGGGCCTCGCGGGTCCTTGCGACGCGCGCCTCGCCGATGACCAGTGGAGCCTTGCCGTAGCGGTTGGACAGCATTACGCGCAGGCTGCCGCCACCGGCGCTCGTGCGCAGGGTTTCGCGCACCGTCTGCGCCGCGAGCACTGGCGGAACATTGGTCGGAAGCGCGAATGCCGGACCCCAGCTGGGCTGCGGCGCGGCGTACCAGCTGGTAGTCCAGGTGGGTTCCGCAGCCGCTACGGGAAGGGAGGCCAGCATGGCGGCAAGCAGCCAGGCGGTGGAACGTTGAATCATGATCTTCTCCTTTTGATTGACAGTGGAAGGATCATCATTCAGTTCAAATTGTTATAGTAGTGGGTAAAATTGACTATTGATCAGTCGAATATGGAATAAGTGAATGAGCGACTTCCGATCCTTGCACGTGTTTGTGCGCGCCGTTGAACTGGGAAGCCTGTCGGCGGCCGCCCGCGAGCTGCACACCACGCAGTCCAATGCCAGCAAGATCGTGGCCGCGCTGGAGGACGGGCTGCGCGTGCGCCTCCTTGAGCGAAGCACGGCCAGCCTGGCGTTGACGGTACCTGGCCGGCGCTTCTATGCGCGGGCCAAGGGACTGCTGGAGGAATACGCCGAGGCGGTGGCGGACGCGCGCGGCGAAACAGCGGCGGCGGCGGGCCTCCTGCGGGTGAATGCGCCGGTGGCGCTTGGCCAGTTCGCCCTCAACGGCATCGTGCAGGACTTCCTGCGCGCCTATCCCGGCATGGAGGTCGAGCTGATTCTGAACGACCGCATGGCGGACCTGGTCGAGGACGGCGTCGACGTTGCGCTGCGCCTGGGCGGGAGCCTGCCGCCCAATGCGGTGGCGCGCAAGGTAGCCGTGTCGCCGCGCTGGCTGGTCGCCTCGCCGGCCTACCTGAAGGCCAATCCCGCGCCGGCGCATCCCGAGGAGCTGTCACACCATAGCTACATCCGCTTTGCCTGGCTGGCCAGCGGCGACCGGATCACGCTGCACGCGGCGGGCGCCAGCCTCACGGTGCAGACGCATGGCCGCTTCCGGGTCAACAACGCGCTGGCGATCCGCGACAGCCTGCTCGCTGGCGCAGGCATCGGCCTGTGTCCCGCGTGGCTGGTGCAGGACCTGGTCGCAGCCAGGAAGCTGCGCCGCGTGCTCAAGGAATGGCATGGCGACCCGCAGGAAATCCATCTGCTCTATCCCACGCGGCGCTACCAACCCGCCCGCGCGCGATTATTCATGGAGTTTATCCAGCCGCGCCTCGCCCAATTACCGGGAATGTCGGCTGAATAAATATCGGATTAATAGTGATGCGTAATTACATCGCTATTAAATCAGAAGTAACATTGCTTTATTGACATTAACCCTTCGGCTTCCTATATTTGATCGGCGCATATTCTTATGTGCCTAACCCAAAAAGGAAAAACCGACATGAAAAAAGCTCTTGTCTTCGTTTTCGCCCTGGGCGCCGGTATTTCGGCCGCCTTCGCTTCGGGAAGCCCGGAATGCTACGCGGCCTGCCGCGACGAGCAGCTGGCCTGCCTGGCCAACTCGCCACATGCCACCGGGGCCTGCCAGAAGGTCTACGATATGTGCAAGTACGATTGCGATTTCGGAGTCTAAGTCCGCATCACAAAAAAAAGCGCCGCAATGCTGAACTGAACCCCAAGAGTTGGACACCAACTTTTGGGGTTTTTTCATGACGAAGTACGATGAGAAGTTCAAGCTAGCGGTAGTTCAGCAGTACCTGCGCGGCGGGGCCGGTTACAGGACGATCGCGCAAGAGCATAGGGTCGCATATGGGATGGTGCGACGCTGGGTGGAGTCGTTCCGGGCCCATGGTGTCGGAGGACTCAAGAAGAAGTTCAGCCACTACAGTGCCGAGTTCAAGCTCTCAGTCTTGCCCTGCAGCCCGGCCAACGAGGAAAACCGAGCAAGATGGCAACCGCAACGGAAAAAACAGAAGATTCCCCCAACGATGACACGCGCACCCGCGAGGAGCTGCTGGCGGAGGTAAACCATCTCCGCATGGAGGTGGCATATCTAAAAAAGTTGCGAGCCTTGGTTCAAGCACAGCAGAAGGCGACTCCCGCCAAAAAGCGCAAGTAGTGCAGGAACTAAGGCAGCAGTATCCAATTGCCGGATTGTTGAAGCTGGCAAAGCTGCCGCGCAGCACCTTCTACTACCAGCAGAAAGTGCTTCAAGGCGGCGACAAGCACGCGCAGGTTAAAGAGCAGATCAAGACGATATTTAATCGTCACCAGGGACGTTATGGCTATCGCCGCGTCACTGCCGCGGTGCGTCAGCTGGGTCTGCTGGTCAACCATAAAAAAGTACAGCGCTTGATGGGAACGCTGGGACTGAAATCGCTGGTTCGACCCAAGAAATACCGATCATTCAGGGGCGAGGTGGGGCGTGCTGCATCGAACGAGCTGAACCGCCAGTTCCAGGCCGATGCCGCCAACCAGAAGTGGGTTACCGATGTGACCGAGTTCAATGTGGCCGGCAGGAAGCTGTATCTTTCGCCTGTGCTCGATCTCTACAACGGCGAAATCGTCGCCTTCGAAACCGCCGAGCGTCCCAAGTTCGAATTGGTCAGCTCAATGCTGAAGCAGGCACTGGCGAAACTCGGCCCCAACGACAAACCGATGCTTCATTCCGACCAGGGGTGGCAATATCGTATGCCCGCCTACCAGCGTCAGCTCCACCAACGCGAGCTGGTGCAAAGCATGTCGCGGAAGGGAAACTGCCTCGATAACGCGGCGATGGAGAGCTTTTTCGCGGTGTTGAAGACCGAGTTCTTCTACCTCAATAAGTTCAACAGCGTCGAGGAACTCAGGGCTGGGCTGAAGCGCTACATCCATTACTACAACCATGACCGCATCAAGCTCAAACTAAAAGGGCTGAGCCCGGTACAATTCCGGACTCAGCCCTTGGCTGCCTAACTAAACTGTCCAACTCTTTGGGGTCAGTTCACAATGCGGCGCTTTTTTTATCCGCGCTTGCGGTCGTGCCGCCACAGCACGTCGCTGCCCCCTGCGAAGCGGTTCAGTACGCGGGAGAGCACGAACAGCAGGTCGGACAGGCGGTTCACGTACTGCCGTGGATAGTCGTGAATCGTTTCCGCCTTGCCCAGGGTGACGATGCTGCGCTCGGCGCGGCGGCAAACCGTGCGGCATACGTGGGCCAGCGACGCGGCTCGCGAGCCTGCGGGCAAAATGAATTCGGTCAGCGCGGGCAGGGTGGCGTTGTATTTCTCCAGCAGGCTGTCCAGGCGTTCCACATGCTCTTCCTTGATCATCTGGTAGCCCGGAATGCACAGCTCTCCGCCCAGGTCGAACAGGTCGTGCTGGATCGATACCAGTTCTTCGCGCATATCGTCCGGCATGGCTTCGCAGAGCAGCAGGCCGAGGTTCGAGTTCAGCTCATCCACTTCGCCAATGGCGTGGATGCGCACGCTGTCCTTGTCGGTGCGGCTGCCGTCGCCCAGGCCGGTGGTGCCCTTGTCGCCGGTGCGGGTGGCGATTTTTGAGAGTCGGTTACCCATCTCGTTCTACCTGCAAAAGTTCCGAAGCTGCGAGGATACGCCAAATTACCAATGGTTGGGCGGGGATTTCGCCTCCGTGCGCGGATTCGCCATACAATTCATGCTCGCCCAATCCCTTCCCCACGATGTGACATGAATTCCCCTTCCACCCAAAGCGCCTTCTGCGAGGAACGCCAGCGCAGCGTGGCGGAGGCGTTGCTTGCCGTGCTGCCGCCGCACTGCGTGCTGCACAAGCTGGAAGACACGCGCCCTTACGAGTGCGATGGCCTGGCGGCCTACCGCCAGCCCCCCATGATCGTCACGCTGCCGGAAACTGAAGCGCAGGTGGCCGCGGTGCTGGGAGTGTGCCGCAAGTACGGCGTGCCCATCGTGCCGCGTGGCGCGGGCACGGGGCTCTCGGGCGGCGCTATGCCCATCGCGGACGGCGTCGTGCTTTCCACCGCGCGCCTGAACCGCATTGTGCGCATGGATGCGTATTCGCGCACGGCGGTCGTACAGCCTGGCGTGCGCAACCTCGCCATTTCGGAAGCGGCTGCGCAGTATGGCCTTTACTATGCGCCCGATCCTTCCTCGCAGATCGCCTGCACCATCGGCGGCAACGTTGCGGAGAATGCGGGCGGCGTACATTGCCTGAAATATGGGCTAACGGTCCACAACGTGCTCCGTGTGCGCATGATGACCATCGAGGGGGATGTGGTGGAGCTGGGTGGGGAATCGCTCGACGCGCCGGGACTCGACCTGCTGGCCGCCTTCATCGGGTCCGAAGGCATGCTGGGCGTCGTCACCGAAGTCACGGTGAAGCTGGTGCCAAAGCCTGCCGCCGCGCGCGTGATCATGGCTTCTTTCGACGACGTGGTAGCGGGCGGCAACGCCGTGGCGCACGTGATCGCGGCGGGCATCATTCCCGCCGGCCTTGAGATGATGGACCAGACCTCCTCGCGCATGGTCGAGCCTTTCGTGAAGGCGGGCTACGACACCGATGCCGCCGCCATCCTGCTGTGCGAGGCGGATGGCACGGCCGAAGAGGTGGAGGAAGAGATCGCGCGCATGAAGGCCGTGCTGGAGAGCGCGGGCGCCAGCGCCATCCTCGTATCGAACAGCGAGCAGGAAAGGCTGCGCTTCTGGTCGGGCCGCAAGAACGCCTTCCCGGCGGCGGGCCGCATCTCGCCGGACTACTATTGCATGGACGGCACCATTCCGCGCAAGAACCTGGCCCAGGTGCTGACCGGCATCGCGCAGATGGAGGTGAAATACGGCCTGCGCTGCGCCAACGTCTTCCATGCCGGTGACGGTAACCTGCACCCGCTGATCCTCTTCGATGCGAACAAGCCGGACGAGCTGCAGCGCGCCGAAGCCTTTGGCGCCGAGATCCTGGCGCTGTGCGTGGAAGTGGGCGGCACCATCACCGGGGAGCATGGCGTGGGCATCGAGAAGATCGATTCCATGTGCGTGCAGTTCAAGCCTGCCGAACTGGAGGCTTTCTTCGCGCTCAAGCGGGCCTTCGATCCGCTCATGCTGCTCAATCCGAACAAGGCCATTCCCACGCTGAACCGCTGCGCCGAATTCGGCAAGATGCGCGTGAGCGGCGGCGTGCTGCCGCACGCGGACCTGCCGCGCTTCTGACCAAGGACCATGCAAGCCATTATTGAACAATTCCGCGACCGCATCCTGACGGCCCACGCCGCGCGCTCGCCCCTGCGCCTGCGCGGCGGCGGCACCAAGGACTGGTACGGCCAGCGCCTGCAGGGCGAGGTGCTGGATACGCGCGCCTACAGCGGCGTGGTCGACTATGAGCCCACCGAGCTGGTGATCACGGCCCGCTGTGGTACGCCCTTGGCCGAGATCGAGACGCTGCTGGCCGAGCGCAGGCAGATGCTCGCTTTCGAGCCTCCACGCTTCGGCCCCGCCTCCACCATCGGCGGCGTGGTCGCCGCCGGTCTCTCCGGCCCGCGCCGCGCGGCGGCGGGCGCCGTGCGCGACTTCGTGCTGGGTGCGAAGCTGATGGGCCACAAGGGTGAGCTCCTGAATTTCGGCGGGCAGGTGATGAAGAACGTGGCGGGCTACGACGTATCGCGCCTGCTGGCGGGCTCCCTCGGCACGCTGGGCCTCATCATGGAAGTGTCGCTCAAGGTGCTGCCCATGCCGGTGCGCGAGGAGACCATTCGCTTCGAGCTGGACGAGATTGCAGCGCTGAAGGCCCTGAACGAATGGGCGGGCCAGCCGCTGCCGGTATCTGCAAGCTGCTGGCATGGCGGCGTGCTCACCGTGCGCCTTTCAGGCGCCGAGGCCGCGGTGCAGCTGGCGCTGGCGAAGCTGGGCGGCGAACGCGTGTCCGGCGGCGCCGCATTCTGGACGGGGCTGCGCGACCAGACGAGCGCCTTCTTCGAGACCGAAACCCTGTGGCGGCTGTCGCTGCCGCCTGCGGCCAGCGCCGTAGTGCTCGGCGGCGAGCAGCTGATCGAGTGGGGCGGGGCCCTGCGCTGGCTGAAGGCTGCGCCGGAAGCGGCGGATAGCATCCGCCGCAGCGTGGCGGCCGCAGGCGGCCACGCAAGCCTGTACCGTGCCCAGGACAAGAGCGCCGGCGCCTTCCATCCGCTGGCGCCCGCCGTCGCGCGCATCCACGAACGAATGAAGGCGGCCTTCGACCCTGCCGGCATCTTCAACCCCGGCCGCATGTACTGAACCTATGCAAACCAATCTGGCAGACTTCATTCGTAACACGCCTGAAGGCGACGAGGCGGAATCCATCCTGCGCGCCTGCGTGCATTGCGGCTTCTGCACCGCCACCTGTCCCACCTACCAGCTGCTGGGCGACGAGCTGGATGGACCGCGCGGCCGCATCTACCTGATCAAGCAGGTGCTGGAAGGCGCGCCGGTCACGCACAGCACCCAGACCCACCTGGACCGCTGCCTCACCTGCCGCAACTGCGAATCCACCTGCCCTTCCGGCGTGCAGTATGGACGCCTGGCCGACATCGGCCGCAAGGTGGTGGAGGAACGCGTGCCGCGCCCGCTGGGCCAGCGCATCCAGCGCTATGTGCTCAAGGAAGGCCTGGCGCGCAAGGGCCTGTTCACGCCAGCACTGCGCATGGGGCAGTTGTTCCGTCCACTGCTGTCGAAGTCCCTGCAGGACAAGATTCCGCCAATGCGCCTGCCGCAGGCATGGCCGGCGCGCCAGCACGCCCGCAAGATGCTGGTGCTGGACGGCTGCGTGCAGCCCGCCATGGCGCCCAATATCAACGCCGCGGCCGCGCGCGTGCTCGACGCCGTGGGTGTCCAACTGGTCGTTGCGCCGAAGGCGGGGTGCTGCGGCGCGCTGCGCTTCCACATGAACGACCAGGACGGCGGCATGGACGACATGCGCCGCAATATCGATGCGTGGTGGCCGTATGTGGAGAGCGGTATCGAGGCGATCGTGATGACGGCCTCCGGCTGCGGCGTCACGGTCAAGGAGTACGGTCATCTGCTGGCGCGCGATCCGCAGTACGCCGAGAAAGCGGCCCGCATCTCCGCGCTCACGCTCGACCTCAGCGAGGTTCTGCCCGCCTTCGAGAATGAGCTGGTGCAGCGTGTGGCCGAACGCAAGCCGTCGGAGCGCGTCGCCTATCATCCGCCATGTTCGCTGCAGCATGGCCAGCAGATTCGCGGCAAGGTGGAAGGCCTGCTGCGCGCCGTGGGCGTGGACGTGAGGCTCTGCGCCGACTCGCACCTGTGCTGCGGCTCGGCAGGAACGTATTCGATGCTGTATCCTGAAATCTCGAAGGAGCTGCGCGACCGCAAACTGGCCAACCTGGCCGACACGGGCGCCCAGCGCATCGTTTCAGCCAACATCGGCTGCGTGAGCCATCTGCAGTCCGGCACCGAAATCCCGGTCGAGCACTGGGTTGAATTGCTGGATCGCCTGCTGGCCTAGAGGAGCGCATATGACAAGCAGAACCGCATCGTGCAGCTGTGGGCAGCTCACGGCTCAAGTCACAGGAGATCCCGTCCGGATCTCCATCTGCCACTGCCTGGCGTGCCAGCGCCGCACCGGAAGCGTCTTCGGTGAGCAGGCGAGGTATCCGCGCGAGAACGTGACGGTATCCGGTGAGGCGACGGAATACACGCGCGCGGGTGACGACGGCCCGGGCGCGCGCTTCCATTTCTGTCCCCGCTGCGGGGCCACCGTCTACTATGAGCTCCTGGGACTGGAAGGCTTCCTCGGCATTCCAGTCGGGGCCTTCGCCGACCCAAATTTTCCCTCTCCAACGATATCCGTCTACGAAGAACGGATGCACAAATGGGTGGCGCCACCGCCCGGCGCCGAGCACATTTTCTGAACGTCCCTTAGAGCCGCGCGAGCACGCCCGCCACGATACGGTCGCAGCGCTCGCCGTCGAAGGAAAACGCGGATGCGGAAGCATTGTCGAAGTCGCGCGCCAGTGCCTCGCGCAGCAGTCCTCTGGCACGGAAGAAGTGGCTGCGTACGGTCGCTTCAGGGACATTCAGAACAGATGCCACCTCCTGCACCGGCATGTCCTCCACTGCGCGCAGCACGAACACGGTGCGCAGCCGGCCGGGAAGCTTGTCGATGCGCGCTTCGATCAGCCTGCGCGCCTCGGCACGCAGCACCGCCTCGTCCGGCGCTTCGGGAAAGGCCCTCAGTGCTTCGTCCATGGCTTCTTCCTCGACGCCTTCGGCGAGATCCGCTCCCGGCACAAGCTGGATGATGTCGGCCCGGCGCTGCTGCTTGCGCAGCCTTCCCGTGGCCTCGTTGATGACGATGCGCGTGAGCCAGGTCGACAGGGAAGCCTCGCCGCGGAAGGTCGAGGCATTGCGATAGGCCAGCAGGTAGGCTTCCTGCACAATATCCTCTGCCTCCGCGTCGTCCCGCACCATGCTGCGCGCCGTCCTGTACAGAAGCTGGTTGTGCTTCCGCATGAGCACTTCGAATGCAGCCTGCTCGCCTTGCGCCACAAGGCGCATAAGCTCAGGCCCCGAGGCCTGCTTCAGATCGGCCTTGCTGTGCAATTGCATCGCTCCGCTCCTTCATTTGACGACCAGTGTACCCTTCATCATGCGATGCAAGGTGCACACGTAGGGATAGCTGCCGCGCTTCTCCGCGGTGAACTTCCAGCTTGCCTCGGCGGCAATCGCCGGCGAGGCGGGGCCGCCTTTCGCATCCGCCGTGACATTGTGGGGAAACGGATCCTTGTTGCGCCAGATGACCGTGTCCCCAGGCTTCACCTCCAGCGTCTGAGGAATGAACTGCATGCCGTCGATCAGCACGATGTGCACGGCCGGAGCGGCGAGCGCTGCCCCGGCCAGGAGCGTGGCGGCAGCCGCCACTGCCGCTTTCATGCGGAATGTCATGGCGCCTGCCTTACTTGAGCGAGGCTGCGATATGCTTGGCGTGCTCCAGGTGTGCAACGAAGGCCGGGCGCACCTTCACCAGGGTTTCCTTCAGTTCGGCGTTCTTCGCGTTCGGAATGAGCGTCTTGTCCAGCGCATCGATCACGGCCTGGTGGTAGGCCACTTCATGGTCCACATAGGCTTTGTCGAACTCCTTGCCCTTGAGCGTCTTCAGTTTCGCGAGGTTGTCGTTGCCGCCCTGTTTCAGGCTCTTGCTCAGGTCACTCTCGGCTGGGGTCACCTTCAGTTTCGTCACCAATGCGACGGCCTGCTTGTTGACGCCCGAGTGGTCCGTGACCATCTGCTCCGCGAAGGCCTTGACCTGGGCGTTCTTCGTCATCGACTGCGCCAGCTTGCCCGCCTCGATATCGACCGTATTGGCCGCGACGACGATGCCCGCGATCTGTGCATCGTCCGGCGCCGACTGGGCCAGGGCGGTCAGCGAGAAGGCGGCAGCGGCAGCGGCGAGTGCAAGTTTGTTCGTCAGAATATTCATGATGTGCTCCTTGGTCAGGTTGTTGGTACTGCTCCCTAACCTTGGATGTCACGTGCCGCCTTTTCGTTGCAAGAAATTTCGGGCCAGTTCCCGGTCGAGCGCATTGGCGAAGTTCTGCCGGTCCGCCTGGCTGAATGCGGAAGGGCCGCCAGTATCGACGCCGCTGCCACGCAGCTCCTCCATGAACGCGCGCATGGTCAGCTGCTGGGCAATGGTATCCCGCGTGTACCATTCGCCCCGCGGGTTCAGCGGCTTCCCGCCCTTGTCGAGCACCAGTGCGGCAAGAGGGATATCACCCGTCACAACGATATCGCCCGGGCTGACTCGCGCCACGATCTCGGCGTCGGCCGCGTCGGCGCCCGCCGGAACCTGGAGCGCGCGGACGAAGCGCGAGCCCGGCACGCGAATCAACTGGTTAGCCACCAATGTGACATTGATCTGCAGGCGTTCTGCCACCCGGAACAGGATGTCCTTGATGACGGCAGGGCAGGCGTCGGCATCGACCCAGATATGCATTGAGTAAATTGAATGAATAGCAGAAGGCACGATTCTAGCTGCACCCGTCCATGCTCTCGAAATAACGGTGCGGTGCTCTCAGGAATGTGACATTTTACGCATTTTCCATGAGAAAGAATTGCTACGATGCTCAGCTCTGACTCTGTACGAGTTGCACTAATGAGAGCGACCAATGAAATTAAGGCCAACCATCTGGTTCTGCGTCGTACTTTCCCTTACCAGTCCGGCCCACGCATTTGAGCGGTTCGAAGACGTAGCCACCAGAAAGCAGTGGCTGTGCGAGCTTGGGAACATGATGGAGACAACCGCTTGTATGAACAGGGAGCTGCATGAATCGAATGCTCGATTGAACCAGATTTACACAATGCTGACTCAAGCTTTGGAGAAGCCGCGCAGATTGAGAATCGCCCAACGAGCATGGCTTAAATTCCGAGATGCTCAGTGTGCGTTCGATACAGCGGAGATGTCAGAGGGCTCTGCGGCGTCGTACACAATAGATCTGTGCTACGTCAGGGTGACGGAAGGTCGCATCGCGACTCTGGAGAGCATCCTGCCGTGTAATGGATGCGTCCTCTTTAAGAAAAAGTATTACGAACAGCCGTTTCAATGGCCCAAGCGCCCGCGTCTCGCGACACTACCCGTGCTCGACACCCAGGAGACCTCGCAGCCCAACGAGGAACCGTAATCGGTCAGGAGTATGACTTCGTAAAGTGAGTGTCTCTTTCTCGTTCTTTGGCTAGACGGGTGTGAAGAGCATCATCTGCGCGTCGTCCCTGCGGTGGACGTTGTGCAGGCTGGTGAGGGGACCCAGGAGGCTGGCGTTCTCCCAGGCGGGAACGGCGGTGAAGCCGCCAGCCCAGTCCAGCACCGTGTCGGCGGGCATGGGGCGCGCGATGCCGTAGCCTTGCGCCAGGTCGCAGCCCATGCGGATCAGGAGGGCGCCGTGTTCCACCGTCTCCACGCCTTCCGCAATTACGCCGCGGTTGAAGGCGCGCGCCAGACCAATGACGGCGCTTACCAGGTGCAGGTCGTCCGAGTCGTCGAGCATATTGCGCACGAAGCTCTGGTCGATCTTGAGCATGTCGGCGGGCAGGCGCTTGAGGTAGGACATGGATGAATAGCCGGTGCCGAAATCGTCCAGCGCGAAGCGGATGCCGAAGGCCTGGCATTCCTGCATGATGTTGCGCACATGGCTCACGTCGTGCAGGGCAGAGGATTCCAGTATCTCCAGTTCCAGCAGCTGCGGCGGCACTTCCGGGAACTCGTCGAGGATGCCGCGCAGGCGCTGCACGAAATCGGGACGCTGGAAGTGGCGCGCCGCTATATTCACGCTCACCACCCATTCGCGCCCCGCGGCACGCCACTGCGCCACCTGGGTGAGGGCACGCCGCAGTACCCACTCGCCGATATCGGCAATCAGGTCCGTGTGCTCGATGATGGGCAGGAACTCGAGCGGAGGAACGAGCCCGCGTTCGGGGTGATTCCAGCGCAGCAGCGCTTCCATGCCCACGATACGGCCCTGGCGCAGGTTCACCTTGGGCTGGAAGTAGAGGCAGAGCTGCTCCGATTGCAAGGCCTCGCGGATCTCCGTGCGCCGGTTGTGGTGGGTGCGCACTTCCTCGTCCAGATCGGCGTCGAAGAAATGCACGCGGCTGCGGCCCTGCACCTTGGCCTGGTAGAGGGCCTGGTCGGCGTGGCGCAGCAGGTTGTCCGGGCTGGCCGTGGTGCCCGTGTACACGGCCACGCCAGCGCTGGCAGTCAGGTTGATCGTTTGCGTCTGGCACTGGTAGCTGCGCTTTAGCGACAGCATCAGGCGTTCCAGCGTGTGTTCGATCTCGGCGCGGTTGGCCTGTTCGCGCAGCAGCATCACGAATTCGTCGCCGCCCAGCCGCGCCACGTAGTGCCGCGTGCCTGCAAAGTCGTGTAGGCGGCTGGCGACCTGCTTGAGCACCTCGTCGCCCAGCATCTGGCCCCCGCTTTCGTTCACTTCGCGGAAGAGGTCGAGGTCGAAGAGGCAGACCGCCAGAAGCAGGTCTTCTTCGCGCGCGCGGCCGATTTCGTGGTCGAAGCGGGCCTGGAGCGCCGCGCGGTTGGGTAAGCCGGTGAGCACGTCGTGGTGGCTTTGCCAGCTCATTTGCTGCATGAGGTGCCGGGTTTCGCTCACGTCCCGGAAGACGAGGACCGCGCCTTCCACATTGCCGTTGCTGCGGCGGATGGGCGCAGCCGTGTACTCCACGTTATAGCGCTCGCCCGAGCGGTGGCGCAGGCTCTGGTTCTTGGCCTTGACCACCGGACCGCCTGCGTAGATGGCGCTCATGGATTTGAGCAGGGTATGCTGGCCGAAGTTGTTCGCCAGCGTGAACACGGTGTGCAGCTCCATGCCGCGCGCCTCGTCGGCGCCGCAGCCGGTGAGCTGCATGGCCGCCGCGTTCATCGTTTCGATCCTGCCGGTGAGGTCCGTGGTGATGACCGCGTCGCCGATGGATTCCAGCGTAACGGCGATGCGTTCCTTCTCCGCCTGCAGGGTGCCCACCAGCGCCTGCACGCGCTCTGCCATGTCGTTGAAGGTGCGGGCCAGCTTGCGGATCTCGGGGCTGCCGCGCAGGGACAGGCGCACGTGATAGTCGCCGCCCCGGAAAGCGCGCGCCGCGGCGGCGACGCGGCCCAGCACGCGGCGGGCGGCGAAGACCAGGAGCCCGAGCAGGGCGTAGATCAGGAAGATATTGAGAGCGGTGATGGCCGCCTGCTGGCGCAAGCCTGTCCACACGCGGTTCAGCGGAAGCGTATTGCTGAACCAGAGCTGCAGGGTGCCCGTCGTGCCGTCGGGGAGCACCATGGGAATGCTGTAGCTGAGCGGCTCCAGGCGGGCCACGCGGGCGAACCAGGCAGGGAATTCCTGTTCGGCGCTGTCGCGCTGGATGCGCAGTGGCGACTCGCCGCCTTGCCAGCGCACCTCGGCGATATTGGGATTGACGTCCGCAGCGTGCTGCAGCAGGGAGGCGATGGCGGTGTCGTTCCTTTCCGCCGCCAGCGGAGGCAGGGCGCGGCTCAGGGCCTGGGCCACATGCTGCGATTCCATCGTGTAGCGCAGGCGCTCCTGGCTCGACGCGGCATCGCTCAGGAGCCAGTAGCGGACCCCGACAATCCCGGCGATGAGAAAGGCCAATGGCAGAAACAGACGGGCGCAAAGTCCCATCTTGCTCCAGTATGACGTCAGCGTGGTTGGCGGCGGCATGATCCACTCATTATTACCGAAAAAGTAATGCCAGTGGGCAACTAAGTGAAAACGATGCCATCAATGGGAAAGCCGCCTTTTGGGCGGGTTTTATTCCGAAACCACAGTGCTGTGGAAAATTCTATTCGGCGAGCAGCTTCTCGATGTCCCGGACAATGTCCTCCGGACGGGTGGTGGGGGCGTAGCGGTCGTACACCGTGCCGTCCTTCCGGATCAGGAACTTGGTGAAGTTCCATTTGATGCCCTCGGTGCCGAGCAGGCCGGGGGCGGTCTTCTTCAAGTGCTGGTAGAGGGGATGGGCATGCTCGCCATTGACTTCCACTTTCGCGAACATGGGGAAGCTCACGCCGAACTTCGATTCGCAGAAGCTTGCGATCTGCGCTTCGTCGCCCGGCTCCTGCGCGCCGAACTGGTTGCAGGGGAAGCCCAGCACCTCGAAACCTTGCGCGTGGAAGCGCTGCTGCAGCTTTTCCAGGCCATCGTATTGCGGCGTGAAGCCGCACTGGCTGGCGGTGTTCACGATCAGCAGAACCTTGCCCTGGTACTGCGCCAGCGGCACCGGATGGCCGGAAATGCTGTTGGCGCTGAAATCGAAGACGGTGCTCATTACACGAGGCCCAGGTGTTCGGTGCCGGCCGCGAGGTCGCGGTTGCGCGCGTCCTTGCTTTCGAGCTTGATGGCCAGGCGCAGGTCGTTGACGGAGTCCGCGTTGCGCAGCGCGTCTTCGTAGGAGATCTTGCCCGCTTCGTAGAGGTCGAAAAGCGACTGGTCGAAGGTCTGCATGCCCAGTTCGCGCGACTTCTTCATCAACTCCTTGATCTCGTGGACTTCGCCCTTGAAGATCAGGTCCGCGATCAGCGGGGAGTTCAGCATGATCTCGATGGCGACCGCGCGGCCCTTGGCTTCCTTGAGCGGAATCAGGCGCTGGGAGATCATGCCTTTCAGGTTCAGGGAAAGGTCCATCAGCAGCTGCTGGCGGCGCTCTTCGGGGAAGAAGTTGATGATGCGGTCCAGGGCCTGGTTGGAGCTGTTCGCGTGCAGCGTGGCCAGGCAGAGGTGGCCGGTTTCGGCGAAGGCGATGGCGTGGTCCATGGTCTGGCGGTCGCGGATCTCGCCGATCTGGATGACGTCCGGCGCCTGGCGCAGGGTGTTCTTCAGCGCGATTTCCCAGTCATCCGTGTCCACGCCCACTTCGCGCTGGGTCACCACGCAGTTGCCGTGCGGGTGAACGAATTCCACCGGGTCCTCGATCGTGATGATATGGCCGTAGCTGTTGGCGTTGCGGTAGCCCACCATGGCCGCCAGCGTGGTCGATTTGCCGGAGCCCGTGGCGCCCACCATGATAACCAGGCCGCGCTTGGCCATGATCACGTCCTTCAGCACCTCGGGCAGGCCCAGGTCTTCCAGCTTCGGAATGGAGCTGTTAATCACGCGCAGCACCATGCCCACGGAACCCATCTGCACGAAGGCGGAAACGCGGAAGCGTCCCAGGTCGCCGGGGGCGATGGCGAAGTTGGCTTCTTTCGTTGCCTCGAAGCTGGCGGTCTGCTTGTCGTTCATGATCGAACGGGCCAGGTCCGCCGTGTGCGCGGGCGTGAGGGCCTGCTGCGATACGGGCGTCATCTTGCCGTCGATTTTCATCGCGGGCGGGAAGCCGGCGGTGATGAAAAGGTCCGAGCCTTTTTTGCTGACCATGAGGCGCAGCAGGTCGAACATGAATTTGGATGCCTGGTCGCGTTCCATTGCCGTTCCTTAGCCAGGGAAGTTTTCGGGGATCTTGGCCGCGTTGCGGGCGGCGGCGGACGAGATCACGTTGCGGCGCACGAGGTCCGTGAGGTTCTGGTCCAGCGTCTGCATGCCGACATTGCTGCCGGTCTGGATGGCGGAATACATCTGCGCGATCTTCGCCTCGCGGATCAGGTTGCGGATCGCGGGCGTGCCCACCATGATTTCGTGGGCGGCCACGCGGCCGGAACCGTCCTTCGTCTTCAGCAGCGTTTGCGAGATGACGGCCTGCAGCGATTCGGACAGCATGGCGCGCACCATCTCCTTTTCCTCGGCCGGGAACACGTCGACGATACGGTCGATGGTCTTGGCGGCGGAGGAGGTGTGCAGGGTGCCGAACACCAGGTGGCCCGTTTCGGCGGCGGACAAGGCGAGGCGGATGGTTTCCAGGTCGCGCAGCTCGCCGACCAGGATGGCGTCCGGGTCTTCACGCAGCGCGGAGCGCAGCGCGTTGTTGAAGGAGAGGGTGTGCGGGCCGACTTCCCGCTGGTTGATCAGGCACTTCTTCGATTCGTGCACGAACTCGATCGGGTCCTCGATGGTGAGGATGTGGCCGTACTCGTTCTCGTTCAGGTGGTTGATCATGGCCGCCAGCGTGGTCGATTTGCCCGAGCCGGTGGGGCCGGTAACGAGCACCAGGCCGCGCGGCTTGAGGGCGAATTCGGCGAAGATCTTCGGTGCGTTCAGCTCTTCCAGCGTCAGGATCTTGGACGGAATGGTCCGCATCACCGCCGAGGCGCCGCGCTCCTGGTTGTAGGCGTTCACACGGAAGCGCGCCAGGCCGGGAATGGCGAAGGAGAAGTCGCACTCCAGCATTTCCTCGTAGGCCTTGCGCTGGCCGTCGTTCATGATGTCATAGATCATGCCGTGCACGTCCTTGTGCTCAAGCGGTGGCAGGTTGATGCGGCGGACGTCGCCGTGCACGCGGATCATGGGCGGCAGGCCGGCCGAGAGGTGGAGGTCGGATGCCTTGTTCTTGACGGAGAATGCGAGTAGTTCGGAGATGTCCATTTATAATCCCTGTGCCCTGGAAATTCGGCCTGTGCTCGGCCTGCTCATTTGATTATGTCCACAATCCCCCAGAACTTGCAAGCTGTCGCTTCCGCCATTGTTGCCGCTGCCGCCGAGGCAGGGCGCCGCCCGGACAGCGTGCGTTTGCTGGCCGTTTCCAAAACCTTCGGCCCCGATGCGGTGGAAGCCGCGGCGGCAGCCGGGCAGCGCGCCTTCGGCGAGAACTATGTGCAGGAAGGCGTGGACAAGATTCGCACGTTGCGCGAAACCCTGCCGCACGCAGCGCTGGAGTGGCATTTCATCGGCCCGATCCAGAGCAACAAGACGCGGCCCATTGCCGAGCATTTCGACTGGGTGCACACCGTCGAGCGGGAGAAGATCGCGCAGCGCCTGTCCGAACAGCGCCCGGCGGGGCTGGGGCCGGTCAATATCTGCCTGCAGGTGAATATCAGTGGGGAAGCCAGCAAGAGCGGCGTGGCGCCGCAGGAAGTGGCGGACCTGGCGCGCAAGGTGGCAAGCCTGCCGAATTTGCAACTGCGCGGCCTGATGGCGATTCCTGAACCCACGGACGACGAGTCGCAGCAGCGCACCGCCTTCCGCGCCATGCGCGAGCTGTTCGACGGCCTGCGCGCGGACGGGCTGGCGCTCGATACGCTGTCCATGGGCATGTCCGCCGATATGCGGGCCGCGATACTGGAAGGCGCGACCATTGTGCGCGTCGGCAGCGCCATCTTCGGCGCGCGTTCATACAACAAGGGATAAGCATGAAGATTGCATTCGTAGGCGGCGGGAATATGGCCGCCGCGCTGATCGCGGGCCTGGCTGGCAAGCTGACGCCGGGCGCCAATATCCACGTGGCGGACCCCAATCCGGCTTCGCTGGAGAAGCTGCATGCGCAGTTTGGCGTGAGCACTGCCAGCGCAGCGGACGGGAAAGTGGCGGAGGCCGAGGTGATCGTCCTCGCCGTGAAGCCGCAGAGCATGCGCGAGGTGGCGGCCCAGCTGCTGCCGCTGCTGCAGGGCGCGCAGGCGGCGGGACGCCAGCCGCTCGTGCTGTCGATTGCAGCGGGCATTCGCGCGGCGGACCTGTCGCGCTGGCTCGGCGGCTACCAGGCCATCGTGCGCACCATGCCCAATACGCCAGCGCTGATCGGGCAGGGTGTGACGGGCATGGTGGCTTCCAGCGGCGTGACGGCGCAGCAGCGCGAAGCGGCGGACCGGATTCTGAAGGCCGTGGGCCAGACTGTATGGCTGGACGACGAGGCGCTGATCGATCCGGTGACGGCGGTATCGGGCAGCGGCCCCGCCTATGTGTTCTACTTCATCGAGGCGATGCAGCAGGCGGCGCTGGAGATGGGGCTGACGGCGGAGCAGGGTACGCAGCTCGCCATTGCCACCTTCACGGGCGCGGCGCAGCTGGCGGCGCAGTCGGAAGAGCCGGTGTCGGTGCTGCGCGAGCGGGTCACGTCGAAAGGCGGCACCACCTATGCGGCGCTGACGAGCATGGAGAACAGTGGGGTGAAGGCTGCGATTGTGACGGCGCTGAAGGCGGCGGCGGCACGCGGCAAGGAGCTCGGCGAGGAGTTGGGAGCAGAGGGGACAGACCCTGCATAGGGTCTGTCCCCGGTAACCCAGTCGACCGCCGAACATGGTCGGCGCGGACTGGAGTTCGGTAACGGACTTGGTTTTCGGGGACAGACCCCCTGCGGGGTCTGTCCCCTCTGTCATCTAAGTGCGCGAAGAGATCAGCATGCCGACGATGACGCCAATGGCGGCACCCAGGCCCACCGATTTCCACGGATTGTCGTGCACATAAACGTCGGTCGCCTGTACCGCCATCTTGCCCTTGGCTAGGACGGTGTCTTCCATCTTCAGCAGGTCGGTCTTGGCCGTGCGCAGGGTTTCCTGGAATTTCGACTTCACTTCGTTCAGGTCTTCCGCGCCGGCGTTGCTGGCGCTGCGCAGCCATTGTTCAGCGTCGTTGATGGCGGATTTCAGGTCGCCCATCAGGCGCTCGCGCGCTTCGCTGTTCTCGTTGCTCTGCGTGTGGGTCATGCCATTCGATTTGCTCGGCGTTGCTGGGGTCTGGTCCATGATCACCTCGTCTTGGGATGGATTGCAGGATGCGCGGATCAGCGCAGTGCGTAATCGAGCGCGATACCGGCAAAGACGGCCGCGCCCAGATAATTATTGTGCCGGAAAGCAGCGAAACAGGGCGCACGCTCGCGTGTGCGGATCAGGAAGTAGTGGTAGACGGCGCAGCCTGCGGCAAGCGCCAATCCCAGCAGATACCACGGCCCCAGGCCGAAGTGCGCGCCCGCCGCCAGCAGAATGGCGAGATGCACGCCGTAGCACAGCATGATGATGGCCACGTCCGCCCGGCCGAAGGTAATGGCCGAGGTCTTGATGCCGATTTTCAGATCGTCATCCCGGTCCACCATGGCGTATTCGGTATCGTAAGCCACGGCCCAGAACACATTGCCCAGCAGGAGCAGCCAGGCGAAGGCGGGCACGGAATTCTGCACGGCGGCAAAGGCCATGGGAATGCCGAAGCCGAAGGCGATGCCGAGATAGGCCTGGGGAATGGCGAAGAAGCGCTTGAAGTAGGGGTAGGTGCCCGCGATGATGAGGGCGGCCACGCTCAGCTGCTTGACGAGCGCGTTCAAAGGCTGGATCAGCAGGAAGGCGATCAGCGACAGCCCCGCTGCGATGGCCAGCGCTTCCTTGCCGCTGATGCGGCCGCTGGTAATGGGGCGGTCGGCCGTGCGCTTCACATGCCGGTCGAAATCCTGGTCGGCATAGTCGTTCACGGCGCAGCCCGCCGAGCGCATGAGGAAGGTGCCGAGGCTGAAGATCAGGAGCAGGCGCCAGTCCGGTACGCCGCCCGAAGCCAGCCAGAGCGCGCTGAGCGTCGGCCAGAGCAGGAGCACCGTGCCGATGGGCTTGTCCAGGCGGACCAGGCGGAAATACAGCTGAAGCTTGCTGGGAGAAGGGGATGTGGCTTGCACAGGCATCTCGGTGGCGTTGGAAACGCCGCCATTCTACTCCGCCTCGTCCTTGCCCAGCATGGTGACGCCCGGCAGATCGCACTCGGCGACGGCGTCGCAGATGGCGTCGATGGCCGCCTTGCGGGTGAAGCTCTTGCGCCAGACGATGACGACCCGCCGCGAGGGGGAGGGTTCGCTGAATTGACGGAACTGCAACATCCCGTCCTTCGGTTCCATATCCTGCACGGAGGCGCGCGGCAGCACCGTGAGGCCGATGCCGCTGGCCACCATGTGGCGGATGGTTTCGAGCGAGGAGCCTTCGAAAGTGCGCTGCATGCCGTTGCCCGGCGCCGAGAAGCGCGCCATTTCGGGGCAGACTTCCAGCACCTGGTCGCGGAAGCAGTGGCCCGCGCCCAGCAGCAGCATGGTTTCGGTCTTCAGGTCCTCGGCGGGAATGCTCTTGCGGTCCGCCCACCCGTGCTGGCGCGGCATGGCCACCACGAAGGGCTCGTCGTACAGGGGGCGCATGGACATGCCATGATCCGGCAGGGGCAGGGCCATGATGGCCGCATCCAGCTCGCCCTGGCGCAGCAGCTCCAGCAGCTTGACCGTGTAGTTCTCCTGCAGGATAAGGGGCATCTGCGGGGTTTTCTCGATCATCAGCTTGACGAGGGGCGGCAGCAGGTAGGGGCCGATGGTGTAGATCACGCCCAGGCGCAGGGGGCCGGAGAGCGGGTCCTTGTTCTGCTTGGCAAGTTCCTTGATGGCGGCGGTCTGCTCGAGCACGCGCTCGGCCTGGGCCACGATCTGCGCGCCCAGCGGCGTGACGGAGATTTCGGCGCCGCCCCGTTCGAACAGGGTAACGCCCAGCTCGTCTTCCAGCTTCTTGATGGCTACCGAAAGCGTCGGCTGGGCAACGAAACAGGCCTCGGCGGCGTGGCCGAAATGTTTCGCTCGCGCAACAGCGACGATATATTTCAACTCGGTAAGTGTCATAAGATCATTTGAACACAGGCAATGACCAGATGCAACGAAGATAAGATTTGCACGGGAAGTGCTGTGGCTATAATGTACCGCATACCGATAGCGAGGATCGCATGAGTCTCACTCCCGACGAAGCCCAGGCTTACATCCACAAACTGCTGAAGGCGATGCACCAGGTGGGCGGTTCGGACCTGTTCATCTCGTCCGATTTTCCGCCAAGCATTAAATCGCAGGGCTCGATGCGGGCCCTGAGCCAGCAGCGCCTGACGGGCGACGTTACGCGGGCCCTGGCCTACGCCCTGATGAACGAGCGCCAGCGCGCCGAGTTCGAAGCCGAGATGGAATGTAACTTCGCCATCTCCCTGCCGGATGTGTGCCGATTCCGCGTGAACGTCTTCGTACAGCAGCAAAACGTGGGCATGGTAGTGAGGACCATCGCCTCCGAGATTCCGAATTTCGAAAAGCTGGACCTGCCCGACGTGCTGAAGGACGTCATTATGACCAAGCGCGGCCTGGTGCTGGTAGTGGGCGGCACGGGCTCGGGCAAGTCGACCACGCTGGCCGCCATGATCGACTACCGCAACAGCAATTCGGCGGGGCACATCATCACCGTCGAAGACCCGGTGGAGTACGTCCACAAGAACAAGGGCTGCCTGATCACGCACCGCGAGGTGGGCGTCGATACGCATTCGTGGCACCACGCGCTGAAGAACACGCTGCGCCAGGCCCCGGACGTGATCCTGATCGGCGAAATCCGAGACACGGAAACCATGGAACACGCGATTGCGTTTGCCGAGACCGGACACCTCTGCCTGGGCACCCTGCACGCGAACAACGCGAACCAGACGATGGACCGCATCATCAATTTCTTCCCGGAGGAGCGGCGCAACCAGCTGCTGATGGACCTCTCCTCGAACCTGCGCGCCATTGTGTCGCAGCGCCTGATCCGCACCGAGGACGGCAAGGGGCGGAAGGCCGCGATCGAAATCCTGCTCAATACGCCGACGATTGCGGAGATGATCTTCAAGGGCAATTTCCACGGCATCAAGGAGATCATGCACAAATCGCGGGAGCTGGGCATGTGCACCTTCGACCAGGCCCTGTACGAGCTTTATAATAAGGGCTACATCTCCTACGAAGAAGCGCTGCGCAACGCGGACTCCACGAACGGGCTGCGCCTGCAGATCAAGCTGCACGGCGACCGCAAGGAACCGGGCGGCGCGGCGGCGGCCGCCTCTGCATCGCTCAGCATGCAGGTGGACGAAGAAGACGAAGAAGAACCAGGCACATGATCCCCTTTGAAGAAAAAATCTGCCCGCGCGCCGAACTGGCCGCGCGCATTGCATCGCTGCCGAAGCCGGTGGTGCTGACCAACGGCGTATTCGACATCCTGCACCGCGGCCACGTCACCTACCTTGCGCAGGCGCGCGAGCTGGGCGCCTCGCTGGTGGTGGCAGCCAATACCGACGCATCGGTCAAGCGTTTGGGGAAAGGCGACGACCGGCCCCTGAACAACTGCGAAGACCGGATGGCCGTACTGGCCGCGCTGGAATCGGTGAGCCTCGTGGTGCCCTTCGGCGAAGACACGGCGCTGGAAGTCGTGCTCGAAGCGCGTCCGGAAATCTACGCGAAGGGCGGGGACTACGACATGACCGCGATCCCCGAAGGGAAGGCCGTGCTGGGCTACGGAGGCAAGGCCGTGGCCATCGACTTCCAGCACGACCGCTCGACCAGCAAGCTGCTGGCCAAGGTCCGCACCTTCGGCAAATAGCCTTAGTCGCCCAGGAGGGCGGCGCCCGCGCGGGCGATCTGAGCGTCCTGCGATGCCTGGACGCCGGACACGCCGATACCGCCGATCACCTTGCCCGCCGCCAGCAGCCGCAGGCCGCCCTCGATGGGTGTGATGTCCGGCAGGCCCAGGACGACGGCGTTGCCCTTCTCCAGAATCTCTTGATGAAACTTCGTGTCGCGCCGGTAGTTCACGGCGTGGCGCGCCTTCCCCTGTGCCACCTCGACGGAGGAATTGGGCGTATCGTCCATGCGCACGAAATGCATCAGGCGGCCCGCCTCGTCCACGATGGCGATCGACACATTCCAGTTATTCCTGCGCGCCTCCGCTTCGGCGGCGGCAGCGATCTGGCGCACCACGTTCTGGTTCAACACCGCCTTCTGGGTCAGCTGGTCCGACAGGTTCGCAGCGCTGGCCGCGAGTGGCAAGGCTGCCAGGAGGGGCAGCAGGATATTGCGCAGCATTTCATCTCCGTTCTTATGAAAATGCTGGCGATTGTAGCCTCAGTTCTGGAGGATGGTGATTTTGCCGTCCGCCTCGAGGAAGGCGCACTTCATCTTCTCCAGGGGACAGTCCGCCTCGCGCAGGGCCTGTTCCACGTCGCCCTCGGCGACGCGGCACTTCTTCACCACCTCATCGAAAATCTTCCCATCGCGGCCGAGGAGGACAGGGGTGCCGTCGATGATATCGGCCATCTTCCGGCTATGCGAGGTGATGTAGGCGATAACCACATTCATCACGATCAAGGTGGTGGCGACGATGACTCCGGCGTGCACCGAATTATCGCCCCCGGTGAGGCCAGGCGACACCGACTCCGACAGCAGCATGACGACGAGCAGATCGAAAGGGGTGAACTGGCCGATAGTGCGCTTCCCCGTGACGCGCATCATCACCAGCAGAAACAAGTAGATTGCGGCCGCGCGCGCCGCGTACTCCCACCAAGGCAACTCCAGATCGAACATAAAAGCACCTCGTCAATTCGAGATGTTTTTATACGACTTTTCATGCCAACATGCCAGCACTCTTCGCCACGGCTGAGCCCGTGTCCAACTCTGGTGCCAGGGAAGAAATTTGGACACGAACTGTGCGCTAGTCGCCTTGACGCTGTTTTTGCAACATGCGCCAAACGGTCTTACTTGAGATTGAGAAAAAATCGGCGATCTCGGCCAAACTGAAGCTGTTTGTTCTGTAGGCGGCAACAATCGCTTGGTCTCGTCCGATGTGCTGAGCGGCAATATCGGATAGGGAGGGGGAATGCGTACCATTGTTGTGCTCCCGCTGCCTGCGGAGGGGATCGGGCTGTCCAATGCCCGCCACCACAAACTGCGCGTAAGCGGCTTTATCACCAAACTGCGAAACAATCCAACTGGTAGTCAGCCAATGCGGAGAATGGGCTAAGCCGCAGCAATATCGATGATGGCTCCAGGCCCAAGCGGCTGGATCGCGCGCCAGCTGTGCCCGCAGCGGATTGAGGGCAATGTATCGCGCGACCTCCAGTAAATGCGACTCGCGTTCGATCAAGAGGGCATAGAAGCGGTCCTGAATGACGTGTCCAGTCAGCTTGTGGCGCCAGTTGAACTTCTTCGCGTACTTACCATTCAGGTAGTGCATCCCCTCCGAGAGATTCGCGAGCCTGGTTTGTACAAGCAAGTGAAAATGATTCGGCGTAAGGCAGAAGCCGTGCACCGTGAAGCCGAATCGCTCGACAGTTTCTCCGAGCATGTCCTGCCAGAGTTGGCGATCATAGTCGTCGACAAAGATGTTCGCGCGACGATTGCCACGAGCCGTAACATGATACAGCGCGCCGGGGAATTGGGTTCGGGAAGGTCTGGGCATGGGTCAAACCATACCCGTGAAAAGCAGGGCCCGACATGCGCAAAATCAGCCTATTCATGAGCTCGTGTCCAAATTTCTTCCCTGGCACCAGAGTTGGACACGGGCTCAGCTGGAAGCTGTCAGCTGCCGCCGGCGTAGCCTTGCTGGCGCCAGGCTTCGTAGACGACTACGGCGACCGTGTTGGAGAGGTTGAGGCTGCGGTTGTCCGGGCGCATGGGGAGGCGGATGCGCTGGCTTGCAGGGAAACTTTCGCGGAAGCCGGGTTCGAGGCCGCGCGTCTCCGAACCGAAGACGAAGACGTCCCCCGGCGCGAAGTGCATGTCGGCAAAGGGCGTGGAGCCGTGGGTGGTCATGGCGAAGATGCGGCCGCTGTCGGGCTGCACCTCGGCCAGGAAGGCGGACCAGTCCTTGTGCACTTTCATGCGCGCAAATTCGTGGTAGTCGAGGCCCGCCCGGCGCAGCTTGGCATCGTCCAGCTCGAAGCCCAGCGGTTCGATCAGGTGCAGTTGCGCGCCCGTGTTGGCGCAGAGGCGGATGACGTTGCCCGTGTTGGGCGGGATCTCGGGGTTGACCAGCACTACGTGAAACAAGTCCTTCTCCTTATTGTTGCGGCGGCGTGCGCGCGAAAACAAAATTGGTGACCCGCCCCGCACCATGCCGCTTGAGCGTTGCCGCCAGTTCGTTCAGCGTCTGCCCGCTGCTCATCACGTCGTCCACGACGCCGATGTGCCGTCCTTCGATGAGCGCGCGGTCCGCCACGCCAAAGGCGTGGGCGATGTTGCTGCGCCGCGCGCCGCCGTGCAGCAGGCTTTGTGCCATCGTGTCCTGCACCCGTATCACGAGCCGCGGCGCCACCGCGATCCGGAGCCTTCGGCCCAGGGGCTTCGCTATTTCGAGCGCCTGGTTGAAGCCCCGCTCGGACAGCCGATCAGGCCCCAGCGGCACGGGACAGAGCAGCGCAGGCAGCGGCAGCCCAGGCTGCGCGCGCACCGCTTCGGCCAGCAGCTCGCCGAAGAGCCGCGCATGCGCGAGCGCCGCGCCGAACTTCAGCTGCAGCACGAGCCGGTCCACCGGCAGTTCGTAGGATGCGGCGGCGACCGTGGCGTCGAAGGCCGGCGGCTGGCGCGTGCATCGGCCGCAGCGTTCGGCCTCACTGACGCCCGCTGGCAGGGGATCGGCGCACACGGGACAGCGCAGCGGCCCGCCCTCCAGGCATTGCGCGCGGCAGGGCGCGCACAGCATGGACGGCGCGGCGAATCCGCACAGCACGCAGCTGCAGGGCAGCAGCGCCTGGGTCCAGCGCGACAGGGCGTCTTGCCAGGCGGTGGCCATCGCGTTTCGCTCCAACCATGTAAACTGCGCACATTATCTCACCGACGCAAGATTATTTATGCAAGTCCCCGCCAATCCGCCGAAACTCAGCGCGCCTATCGATCTGGATCATGTGCGCGCATTGTTTCAACGTCCCGAGCGCACCGCGCCTTCCGATTTCCTGCGCCGCGAGATCGCCCAGCGCATGCACGAGCGCCTGCAGCTGGTGAAGCTGGCGCCGGCCAGGGTGCTGGACGCAGGCTGCGGTACGGGCGCGGACCTTGCCATGCTGCTCAAGGACTATCCCGCCGCCCAGGTGCTGGCGCTGGATGCCTCGGAGCCCATGCTGCGCGCCGCCCGCTCCCAGTCGGCCCCGCAGTCGGGCATCAATCAGCTGATGCGTAAGCTTTTGCCATCGAAATCGGGCATCGACGCCATCTGCGGCGATTTCGCCGACCTGCCCCTGGCCCGCAATGCGGTGGATCTGGTCTGGTCCAACCTCGCCATGCATTGGCATCCGCAGCCGGACCGCGTCTTCGCCGAGTGGCACCGCGTGCTGCGCGTGAACGGCCTGCTGATGTTTTCCTGCTTCGGCCCCGACACCTTCCAGGAGCTGCGCGCCGCGTTCGCCGATGTGGACCTGGCTCCGCACACTCTGCCCTTCGTGGACATGCACGATTTCGGCGACCAGCTGGTGGAAGCCGGGTTCTCAACGCCCGTAATGGATATGGAAAAGATAACAGTGACCTACGAGCAGCCGCAAAAGCTGCTGGCCGACGTGCGCGCCCTCGGCGGGAATCCCCTGAGCACGCGCCGCAAGGGCCTGCTGGGCCGCGCCGCCCATGCCCGCCTGCTGGAAGGACTGAACCGGCAGCGCCGCGCCGATGGACGTATCGGTCTCACCTTCGAGGTGATTTATGGTCACGCTTTCCGCCCCGCGCCGCGCGTAACGAAAGACGGGGAGGCCATCATCCGCTTTGACCTTCCGCGCAAGCCTAAAAATTAGGCAAGGGGTGTGGCGCGGCGTCGCCAATTGACGGGCTGGGCCTGGGGGAAAGGCAAATAGCCTTGATGAAAGAGTGTGTTAATGCTTATAATCCTTGACTAATTTTGCCAGTACTTTGCCCAGCCGGACGCAATCCGGCTGCCGAAGCGGCAGACAGGCAACAATAGCCAGCGTCACCAGGGATATTGGGACGCAGGCGGCGATGTCAAGGTTCCAGCCGCGTTTCCGCTGCAGTTTTTTGCGGAAGCGGGCATGGGGCCTTTAGCTGTTTAGCGCACGGTGCGCGGCCGGTTCGGCGGCGGCGCACAGTGAAGAAAAATTTCTTTATTTTGGGTGGTTGGGGAAAACATGAAACTTGCGAAGCGACTTCAATCGTTGATGCTTGGTCTGGCCGCAGTCGCTGCCGGCCTGCCGGCATGGGCGGGACCTGCAACGACTGGAACCGGCACATATGGCGCCGCAACCGGCGGCACCGGTGGTCCGGTGGTGCACCAGCTGAACCTGCAGCCGCCTTCGACGCACATCGCTGCCGAAATCTACAGCCTGCACAACCTGATGATGATCATCTGCCTGGTGATCTTCGTGGCGGTGTTCGGCGTCATGTTCTATTCCATCTTCAAGCACCGCAAGTCGCTGGGCCACAAGCCAGCCACCTTCCACGAGTCGACCGCCGTTGAAATCGCGTGGACCGTGGTGCCTTTCCTGATCGTGATCGGCATGGCCCTGCCAGCCACCAAGACCGTGGTGGCCATGAAGGACACCTCCAACGCCGATATCACCATCAAGGCCACCGGCATGCAGTGGAAGTGGGGCTACGATTACCTGAAGGGCGAGGGCGAAGGCATTTCCTTCATCTCCAACCTGTCCACCCCGCGCACCCAGGTGGGCGCGCCAGGCGTTGCGCCGACCGAAGCGCGCGGCGAGAACTACCTGATGGAAGTCGATAACGAAGTGGTGGTGCCGGTCAACAAGAAGATCCGCATCGTGACCACCGCGAACGACGTGATCCACGCCTGGATGATCCCGGCCTTCGGCGTGAAGCAGGATGCGATTCCCGGCTTCGTGCGCGACACCTGGTTCAAGTCGGAACACACCGGCGTCTTCCGCGGCAACTGCGCTGAGCTGTGCGGCAAGGAGCACGCCTTCATGCCTATCGTGGTGCGCGTTGTGACGGCCGAAGAGTACACTGCCTGGGTGCAGGGCAAGCAGAAGGAAATGGCCGCGCTGGCGGACGATCCGAACAAGACCTGGACCATCGACGAACTGAAGACCAAGGGCGAAAAAGTCTACACCGCCAACTGCGCGGTCTGCCACCAGGCCAGCGGCAAGGGCGTTCCGGGTGCATTCGCTGCGCTGGACGGCTCGCCAGTGGTCAACGGCCCGAAAGCCGATCAGATCCACGTGGTGCTGAATGGCCTGAAGAGCGGCAAGTACCCGAGCGAAATGCCGGCCTGGAAGCAGCTGTCGGATACCGATATTGCAGCGGTGATCACCTACACCCGCAACAACTGGTCGAACAAGCCAGCCGAAAACATCGTTCAGCCAGCCGAAGTTGTGGCTGCCCGCAAGTAATCAGGAGCTTCACATGAGCACGACGACTATCGATCACGCACACGATCACGGCCACGATCACGCGCACGACCATCCGCATGGCTGGCGCCGCTGGCTGTTCGCCACCAACCACAAGGACATCGGTACCCTGTACCTGTGGTTCTCGTTCATCATGCTGCTCTCCGGCGGCGTGCTGGCGCTGATGATCCGCACCGAACTGTTCCACCCGGGCCTGCAGTACTTCCAGCCTGAGTTCTTCAACCAGCTGACCACCATGCACGGCCTGGTGATGGTGTTCGGCGCCATCATGCCGGCCTTCGTGGGCTATGCGAACTGGATGATCCCGCTGCAGGTGGGCGCTTCCGACATGGCCTTCGCCCGCATGAACAACTTCTCGTTCTGGCTGCTGCCACCGGCAGCGCTGCTGCTGGCAGGTTCCTTCTTCGTGCCGGGCGGCGCCACCGCCGCCGGCTGGACCCTGTATGCGCCGCTGTCGACCCAGATGGGCCCGGGCATGGACATGGGCATCTTCGCGATGCACATCATGGGTGCATCGTCGATCATGGGTTCGATCAACATCATCGTCACCATCCTGAACATGCGCGCTCCCGGCATGACCCTGATGAAGATGCCGATGTTCTGCTGGACCTGGCTGATCACCGCCTACCTGCTGATCGCCGTGATGCCGGTTCTGGCAGGCGCCATCACCATGACGCTGACCGACCGCCACTTCGGCACCTCCTTCTTCAACGCCGCCGGCGGCGGTGACCCGGTGATGTACCAGCACATCTTCTGGTTCTTCGGCCACCCCGAGGTGTACATCATGATTCTGCCGGCCTTCGGTATCGTGTCGCAGATCATCCCGGCCTTCGCCCGCAAGCCGCTGTTCGGCTACGCATCGATGGTGTATGCAACCGCTTCCATCGCGATCCTGTCCTTCATCGTCTGGGCGCACCACATGTTCACCACCGGCATGCCGGTGACCTCGCAGCTGTTCTTCATGTACGCGACCATGCTGATCGCCGTGCCGACCGGCGTGAAGGTGTTCAACTGGATCGCCACCATGTGGAAAGGCTCGATGACCTTCGAAACCCCGATGCTGTTCGCCGTGGGCTTCATCTTCGTGTTCACCATGGGTGGCTTCACCGGCCTGATTCTGGCCGTGACCCCGATCGACATCCAGCTGCAGGATACCTACTACGTGGTGGCGCACTTCCACTACGTGCTGGTGGCAGGCTCGCTGTTCGCGCTGTTCGCAGGCTTCTACTACTGGGGCCCGAAGTGGACCGGCCACATGTACAACGAAACCATGGGCAAGCTGCACTTCTGGCTCTCGCTGATCACCTTCAACGTGACCTTCTTCCCGATGCACTTCCTGGGCCTGGCCGGCATGCCGCGCCGCTACGCCGACTATCCGGCGCAGTTCACGGACTTCAACACCATCGCCTCCATCGGCGCCTTCGGTTTCGGCCTGTCCCAGGTGTTCTTCCTGTTCGCCGTGGTACTGCCGACCATCCGTGGCGGCAAGGCTGCTGGCGACAAGCCATGGGATGGCGCTGAAGGCCTGGAGTGGACCGTGCCGTCGCCGGCGCCGTTCCACACCTTCGAAGTTCCGCCGACCGTCAAGTAATGGCCGACGATAAGAAAAAGAGCAATCTGAAGCTGGCGCTGACGCTGGCTTCGATTGCGATCGTGTTCTTCGTGTCCGTGTTCGTCAAGCGCACCTGGCTGAGCTGAGAAAATGAGTGAAGACCGTGGCTCCAATCTCCAGCTGCTGAAAAAGCTGCTGGTGATCGCCGTAGCGATGTTCGGCTTCGGCTACGCGCTGATCCCGGTCTACAAGCATATCTGCGAAGTGCTGGGCATTAACCAGCTGACGCAGAAGGACGACACGGCGCTGGCGCACAACACGCAGGTGGACAAGAGCCGCAGCGTGACCATTGAGCTGGACAGCAACGTGCAGGGCAGCCTGCGCTTCCGGCCCACGCAGAACAGCATCACCGTGCACCCGGGCGAAATGACGACCGTGGTGTACGAAGTAGTGAATTCGCAGCAGCGCGAGGTGGTGGCCCAGGCAGTGCCGAGCTACGCCCCGCAAAGCGCCACGCCGCACTTCAAGAAAGTGGAATGCTTCTGCTTCAAGCAGCAGACCATGAAGGCGGGCGAGGCAAGGCAGATGCCGGTGGTCTTCTATCTGGACCCGGCCCTGCCGAAGGAAGTGAAGACGATTACGCTGTCCTACACTTTCATCGAGATCGGCGGCCTGCATAACAAGGTCGCGGCGAATTGAGGAGGGAAGGATGAGCGGGAAAGAACCGCAGCGCGCTTCTTTCATGTATGCGATGAAGGCGGTGGTATGGTCGTTTTTCGGCCTGCGCCGCAAGAGCGATTTCGAGAAGGACCAGGTGAAACTGAATCCGGTCCATTTCATCGTCGCTGGCGTATTGGGCGCCGCAATATTTATCGGCTTGCTGATCACGGTCGTCAAGCTGGTGGTTTCACAGTAAAAATTTAGCAGTCTACGGATACCGTTTTTAGGAGATGAAAATGAGTTCGAACAACGCCGCGGCACCGTACTATTTCGTGCCTGGTCCATCGCGCTGGCCTATGCTGGCTGGCATGTCGATGCTGGCGACCATGGCTGGCGCCTCCGGCTGGGTCAATGACGCACCGTGGGGCATGGGCCTGTGCCTGGCCGGCATCGTGTGCATGCTGGCCGTGCTGTGGGGCTGGTTCGGCGACGCCATCGGCGAATCCGAAGGTGGCCTGTACAGCAAGCGCATCGACCACTCCTTCCGCTGGTCGATGGGCTGGTTCATCTTCTCCGAAGTGATGTTCTTCGGCGCCTTCTTCGGCGCCCTGTTCTACGCCCGTTCGATCACCATGCCCTGGCTGGCCGACCTGGATCACAAGCTGATCTGGCCTGACTTCGCTGGCGTGTGGGGCAATGTGGGCCCGGCCGGCACGGTGGACAGCTTCACCACCATGGGCCCGTTCCCGATCCCGACCATCAACACCGCGCTGCTGCTGACCTCCGGCCTCACGCTGACGATCGCCCACCACGCTCTGCGCGCGGGCCATCGCAGCAAGACCGTGCTGTGGCTCGCCGCCACCGTGCTGCTGGGCGCAGTCTTCATGGGCTTCCAGGCTTACGAATACATCCACGCCTACCATGAACTGAACCTGAAGCTGAGCTCCGGCATCTACGGCTCCACCTTCTTCATGCTGACCGGCTTCCACGGCTTCCACGTGACCATGGGCGCGATCATGCTGGCGGTGGTGATGTTCCGTACCATGAAGGGTCACTTCACTCCTGAAAACCACTTCGCCTTCGAAGGCGCGGCCTGGTACTGGCACTTCGTCGACGTCGTCTGGCTCGGCCTGTACGTCGTCGTGTACTGGATGTAAGGGCTGCAAGGCCCAATAAAAAAGCCGCAGCATGCTGCGGCTTTTTGCTTTCAGGGCGATGCGCTCAGCGGATGCCGGTCGGCTGGATATAACCGAGCTTGTAGGCGCCCAGGATCAGCAGGAAGAGCGTAATGGACAGTGCAACGCGCAGCGCCAGCGCATGCACGGTACGGTTGCTGCGCCCCTTGTCGCGCATCAGGAAGAACAGTGCGGCACCAAGGCTGCCGATGATCAGGACGAAGGCAATGACGACGAGCGCGATTTTCATTTTTGCAGAATGTTTGAGTTGAAGGCTGTATTGTAATGCGACTCCGATTCCGCTTTAAACTGATTCCCTTTATCGCCACCGTGCTGCTGGTGGCGCTCGGCGTATCGCTGGGGCAGTGGCAGGACCGCCGCGCCGCCGAAAAACTGGCGCTGGAAGCGAAACTGAAGGCAGGCGCCGAAGCACCGCCGCTGGAGATCGGCGCAGCGCCTGTGAAGGCAGGCGACATCGAATACCGCCGCGTGAAGCTCACCGGCCAGTTCCTCGGCGCCTGGCCACTCTATCTGGACAACCGGCCCTACCAGGGCCGCGCGGGCTTCTACCTGCTCATGCCTTTCCGCATCGAAGGCACAGGCATGCACGTGCTGGTGGCGCGCGGCTGGGTGCCGCGCAACACGGCGGACCGCAACCGCCTGCCCGAAACCCCTGTGCCTTCTGGCACAATCACGATCGAGGGGCTGGCGCGCCTGAACGCGGGCCACGTAATGGAGCTGGGCGAAGCGCCGCCGCTGGGCGCCCAGCTGATCGTGCAGAATGTGACGCCCGCGCAGGTGGCGGAAGCGACGAAATTCCGCTTCCAGCCCTTCGTTCTGGAGCAAACGTCGACGGACGGCTCCGAAGGCAGCGGCCCGTCCGCGCTGGTGCGCGACTGGCCCGCGCCCGCGCTGGGCGTCGACAAACATCGCGGCTACGCCTTCCAGTGGTATGCACTGGCGGCGATGGCCCTCATCTTCTTCATCGTGACTGGATTCAGAAGTGGAAGCAAACCAAGCAGATAAGCAGAAAAAGAGCGGCCGCTGGAAGCTGTTCGCCGTGCTGGCCGTGTGCGCCGCGCCGATGATCGCCTCGTATTTCACCTACTACGTGGTCAAGCCGCAGAGCCGCAACAACTACGGCGCGCTGATCGATCCACGCGAGCATCCCATTCCGGCCATGGCCAGCACCACGCTGGACGGCAAGCCCGCAACGCTCGACGCCTACAAGGGCAAGTGGATCATGCTCAAGGTGGGCGGCTCCGACTGCCAGCAGGCCTGCCAGGACCAGCTCTTCATGATGCGCCAGCTGCGCACCATGCAGGGCAAGGAAATGGACCGCATCGAGCGCGTGTGGCTCATCACGGACAACGAGCCGCTGGAAACCATGCTGCTGCGCGTGAACGACGGCACCCGCATGCTGCGCGCTCCGGCGGACGCGGTGGCGAAATGGCTGCCGGTGGAGCAGGGCGGCAAGCAGGAAGAGCACATCTACCTGATCGACCCCCTGGGCAACCTGATGATGCGCTTCCCCGCCAAGCCCGACCCGGCCAAGGTGAAGAAGGACATCGGCAAGCTGCTCAAGGCATCGGCCATCGGATAAGGCGCCCTACATGCACATGACACTGCTGCAAATGGCGGTAACGGCGCTGCTGATTGCCGTGCTGCCGCTGTCCATGGTCTGGATCTCGAAGGACGTCAACAAGTACCGCAAGCTGGTATGGGTGAGCGTCTTCCTCACTTTCGACCTGATCGTGTTCGGCGCCTTCACGCGCCTGACCGATTCGGGCCTCGGCTGCCCTGACTGGCCCGGCTGCTACGGCGAAGCCAACCCCTTCATCGCGCACGACGAAATCAAGGCGGCGGAAGCGCTGATGCCGACGGGACCCGTGACGGTCTTCAAGGCCTGGGTCGAAATGATCCACCGCTACCTGGCGATGGGCATCGGCATCCTGATCGTGGCGATGATGGTGGTGGCATGGCGCCAGTGGCGCAAGGCGCGCGCGGCAGGCTACGAGCCGGGCTACCCCACACTGCTCTTCTTCTTCGTCTGCCTGCAAGGGGCTTTCGGCGCCTGGACGGTCACGCTCAAACTGCAGCCCGTCATCGT
This sequence comes from Massilia endophytica, assembly GCF_021165955.1. Classification (NCBI taxonomy): domain Bacteria; kingdom Pseudomonadati; phylum Pseudomonadota; class Betaproteobacteria; order Burkholderiales; family Oxalobacteraceae; genus Massilia; species Massilia endophytica. Next base: position 277,466 of record NZ_CP088952.1, read on the forward strand.
CACCACCCACCTCCTGCTGGGCATGGGCCTTCTTTCCCTGCTCGTCTGGTTCGGCTGCCGCCAGGACAGTATCCGCACCCTCGGGCTGCCGCCTGCGCGGGAACCCGCTGCCCGCCACATGCGTACCCTTGCGGTGACCTCCGGCGTCGTGCTGGCTGTGCAGATCGCCCTCGGCGGGTGGGTAAGCACTAACTATGCAACCCTGGCCTGCACGGAATTCCCGCTCTGCCAGGGCCAAATGGTGCCGGAAATGGACTTCGAGCATGGCTTCCACCTGTGGCGCGAGCTCGGGAAAACCGCCGCTGGCCATTACCTCCCATTCTCCGCGCTGACCGCCATCCACTGGGTGCACCGCAATTTCGCCTTCCTGGTGGTGCTGGTGCTGGGCTATACGGCGTGGCGCGCCTGGCGCATCGAAGGTCTGACGCGGCCTGCCCAGGGTATTGCCGCAGTACTGGCTGTACAGGCCCTCACCGGCGTGGCCACGATTTACCTGAACTATCCGCTCACCATCGCGGTGCTGCATAACGCCGGGGCGGCCCTCCTTGTGCTCTTGCTGACCATGTTAAACTATCGGGCTAAGCACGCAGACCACAAGCAATGAGCACCCAGACCGCAAGCCACAAGCCGAGCCACCGCATCGCCCAGTACTGGGCGCTGACCAAACCGCGCGTTACGCAACTCGCGGTGTTCTGCGCGGTCATCGGCATGTTCCTCGCAACGGATGGCCTGCCGGACTGGCGCATCGTGATTGCGGCCACCATCGGCATCTGGCTCCTCGCGGGCGCCGCCTTCGCCGTCAACTGCCTCGCCGAGCGCGAGATCGATGCCCGCATGGCCCGCACCGCGCGCCGCCCCATGGCGCTGGGCGAAATCTCGGTCAAGGAGACCTTCATCTTCTCCGCCATCATTGGCGGGGCAGGGATGTGGATTCTTTACTCGCTGGTCAATCCCCTCACGATGTGGCTGACCTTCGTCACCTTCGTCGGCTACGCGGTCATCTACACGATGATCCTGAAACCGGCCACGCCGCAGAATATCGTGATCGGCGGCCTTTCCGGCGCCATGCCGCCCGCCCTGGGCTGGGCCGCAGTCGCCAACGACGTGCCGATGCAGGCGTGGCTGCTGGTGCTGATCATCTTCGTCTGGACCCCGCCGCACTTCTGGGCCCTGGCCATGTACCGCCGCGACGACTACGCGAAATCCGGCCTGCCCATGCTGCCTGTCACCCACGGCATGCACTTCACCCAGTTCCACGTGTTCCTTTACTCGATCGCGCTGGCGGCGACCACGCTGCTGCCTTTCGCCGTGAAGATGAGCGGCCTGATCTACCTGTCCAGCGCCGTGGTGCTGAACATCATCTTCCTTTGGTACGCGTGGCGCATGTACCGCCACTACACCGACATCATCGCCCGCAAGGCCTTTGCCTACTCGATCGTCTACCTCTCGCTGCTGTTCGCGGCACTGCTGGTCGACCACTACATCAAGCTCTGACTTGACGTCCTCTCCGCCCTAAAGGACAGAGATTCCTGCTTCCAGCGTCGCACGTCCGCGACGGAGAATGTTTATCGCAGCATTGACATCACGATCATGTACCGTTTCACAATCACTGCAAGTCCATTCTCTTATTCCAAGGCCTGCGATACCTTTCGGCCGCGAATCGGGCAGTGCGCCACAAGTCGAGCAGGTCTGGGTGGTAAAGCGTTCGCTCACTTCCACGTACCGCACGCCATGCCTGATGGCCTTGTACGCCAGCATCTTGCGGAAGGTCGACCAGCCAGCGTCAAGTACGGATTTGGCCAGGCCGGTCTGGGCCAATCCACCAGCATTGATACTACCGACAGCAATATGATCGAAAGCGCGCACCAGCTCCACAGAGCGCTTGTTCAGGAAGTCCAGCCTTTGCCGTGCCGTACGCGCATGGATCGCCTTGACCCGGCGCCGCTTGTGCGCCCGCTGCGCCACCGCCAGCGCGGCTTCCGCCTTGCGGTAAAAGCCAGGCGCGTCGATACGTTCCTTGTTCGACAGCACGGCAAAGTCTTTCAGCCCCAAGTCGATGCCGACACCTTGGCCAAGCGGGCGTATGGGTGGCTCGGCAACTTCGATCACAATATTCAAAAACCAGTTGCCACGCCGGTCTTGGGCGAAGCAGGAGCCATCCCTGATCTTCCCTTCGGGCAGAGGACGCGAATAAAATACGCGGAAGGTATTGCCAGCAAAGCGGAATGCATTGCCTTCCCGATGCAGGTCGCGCCCCTTCATCGGGACCCAACCGAGCGACTTGCGGCTGCGGTAACGCAGGTAGGGCCGGCGGTGTTGCGCGCGGGATTTGGCAAATTGTTCGCACACAGCATTGATGACACCCGAATGCAGACCCAGTTCCTTGCTGCTGCCCGTAGTCAGGTTGTTCAAGTCGAAGCCGGTCAGCCACGGGCGGCCGAAACGCAAGGCATCCTTCTGCCGGTCATTGCAGTAGTTCCAGACAAAGCTCACCGTGCGGGCCTGTTGGTTCAGCAGTCCGGTCAGCGACTTCACACGGTAACGATAGACGAGCACCATACTGTAATTTTATACAGTATTCTATTAAACTCAAGGGGAACAACTGCTTCGCAGTCGACTCCTTTCACTCCCCGCCCTGAAGGGCGCGGTATCCCGGAGCAAATCTGATGAAAAAACTGTTCGCTGCGCTGTGCATGCTGCTGGCCATCGCCGGCTGTTCGGAGAAGAAAGAGGCCTTCACCAATATCGACCTGACCGGCGCCACCTACGCCCAGGGCTTCAAGCTGAACGACCATACCGGCAAGCCGGTCACCCTGGAGAACTACAAGGGCAAGGTCGTGGTGATGTTCTTCGGCTTCACCCAGTGCCCGGACGTGTGCCCCACCACCATGGCCGAAATGGCGGGCGTGATGAAGGAGCTGGGCCCGCAGGCGGACCAGGTGCAGGTGCTCTTCGCCACCCTCGACCCGGAGCGCGACACGAAGGAGCTGCTGGCCCAGTACGTGCCCAACTTCGACCCGCGCTTCGTTGGCCTGTACGGTACGCCGGAGCAAACGAAGCAGACCGCCGCCGACTTCAAGGTCTTCTACCAGAAGGTGCCGGGCAAAACGCCCGAAACCTACACCATCGACCACACGGCAGGCAGCTATGTATTCGACAAGAGCGGCAAGGTGCGCCTCTTCCTGCGCCATGGACAAGGCCCGGCCCCGATCGTCCACGACCTGAAACTGCTGCTTTCCTGATAAGCTTCGCTCCATGAGGTTCAACTGACAGGAACTCTGCATGGAAAAAAGGTTTCAGCCTTACACCCGCCTCGCGGCGATCGTCTTTCTCGTCATCGGCTGCCTGGTGGTGCTGCGGCCCTTCCTCGCCGCGATCCTCTTTGCCTGCGCCATCACCATTTCCAGCTGGCCGCTCTACCTGCGGCTGCTGGACCGCCTGCAGTCGCGCCACACGCTGGCCGCCGCGGTGATGACGGTGTCGCTGATTCTCGTCATCATCCTGCCGCTGGCCCTCGTCACCTGGAACATCGCGGATAACGCGGGCAATGTCTACCGTGGACTGCGCGACGCGCTCAATGCCGGAACCATCGAGCCGCCCGCCTGGATCAGCCAGATTCCCGTGATCGGCGAAACCTTCAATACCTATCTGCTCCGCCTGATCCACAACCGCGAAGAGCTCATTGCAACGGCCAAGCGCTTCATGGAGCCCGCCCGCCACTTCCTGCTCGGCGGCGGCATTGTTCTTGGCAGTGGGGTGGCGCAGGTGAGCCTTGCAGCCTTCGTCAGCTTCTTCCTCTACCGCGACGGCGCCACGCTGCTGGCGGCCCTGCGGACCGGCATGAACAAGATCATGGGCGAACATGCGGTGGAGGTGGCGGATACCGTGAGCCGCACCGTGCGCGGCGTAATGTACGGCCTGCTGGGCACAGCGCTCGCACAGGCTGCGGTGGCCGCCGTGGGCTTCCTGATCGCGGGCGTGCCTGCCGTGGCCCTGCTCTCGGTGGGCACCTTCCTGTTCTCCCTTATTCCCGTTGGTCCCCCACTGATCTGGGGCGGCGCCGCGATCTGGCTGTTCAACCAGGGTGATACCGCCTGGGGCATTTTCATGATCGTCTGGGGCCTGTTCCTGATCAGCGGCGTCGACAACGTGGTCAAGCCCATGCTGATCAGCCGCGGCTCAAGCCTGCCCTTCCTGCTCGTGCTGCTCGGCGTGATGGGCGGCGTGATCGCCTTCGGCTTCGTCGGCCTGTTCATCGGACCCACGCTGCTTGCCGTTGCACTGGGCCTGCTGCGCAACTGGACCGATATCAATCCCGTCGTGCCCGGCCCCGGCGAGAACTCCTGAAAGAAACCATGACTGTAAAATTTGCCGCCGCCCTATTGTTCTCCCTCGCAGCCTGCGGAGCTGCATACGCTCAGCGCGTCGAAGTCGATCCCGGCTTGATGATTGCGCCGCAGACGAACGTCGTCGTACAGGGCAAGGGCCAGAACGGCCGTCTCAGCGCCCAGATCCTCGTTACGGACGATGCGGAGCAGCTGCGTAAATTGTGGAACAGCCCCGATCCCTCCGTGAAGCTGAACGTGACGAGCGCGGCGACCGCTGGAAAGCCTGTCCATGTCTTCATCATGCTCACGGGATGCTCGACCGACAGCCAGGGCAAGTGCAATGTGCGCGTGGTCTACAAATCGCTCACGCCGGGGCAGAAGACCCACTCGCAATCGGCTCCGGAATATCTCGTGAAAGCGCAGCCCTTCAACCAGGACGCCTTGCTGAGCACTGCGCACACGGTGGCCTTCGCGGCAGAGGATGCGCCCGGCGCCTATACCGTGGTGGCGCAACTGGTGGATGTGAACGACTGGACCGGCCTGGAAATCCAGCAGCCGGTCCATCTCATGCCAGCGAAACGTTAATCGATCAGGGTCTTCACGAGCACCTTCCCATCCAGCATGGGACTGATCTGCCGCACCATCTGCTGTGTGGCCTTGGCGAACCAGAACTTCGATTCATAGCCTGCGCGGTTGTAGTCGGTGGTCACCACCCAGCAATCGACCGCGCCCGACGGACCGCTGATGGTTTCCGAACCCATCACCTTGAAGGTGTAGCGCGCGGGCGCCGACAGCCCGCCGGGGTGATAGAAGTTGATCGCCGCCTCATAACCCGCTTCGAGCGGCAGGGTTTGCAGCATTTCGATATCGGTCTCGAAATTGAAGGTCCCTTCGGGCGAGGCCATGTCGAGGTCCTTCTGCGCGTTGTCCGCCAGGTCCTTCTGGCCAGTGATGCGCTCCGGCGCGAAGTTGAACCCCTCCACCGTGCGCTTGCCGTCGCGCTCCGTGATCCGCACGTGCTGCAGCGGGCGGAAAGTGCCCCTATCGAAAGTGGAATCGAGAATCTTGACCGGCGCGGGTTTGCCGACTCCGTCCCAGCGCTGGTGGATAGCCACGCGCTGGCCGTCGAACTTCACGGTGCGCTGCCAGATGTCCATGGGCGTATTCGTCTCGCCGTCCTTCACGTAGCGCAGGTAGCGATGGCTGCCTTCCTTCAGCAGCGAGAAGCGCGGCATGGGGCTGCCGAGGGCGACATAACTGGGTGCTGCCTGCGCGCAGGCAGCGCAGGCGATCAGGGACAGGGCAAACAGCTTGGATCGTGGTGCAGGCATCGCATTCCTCTTCGGGAGTGGGAAAGCGGCTATTATGCGCCTACTCAGTCCTGCTCATCCGTTTCCGCTTCGCCCTCGCCGCGCGGAATGACCTTCACCAGCAGGATGCGCGGGCCGTTCATTTTCTTCACCACGATGTCGAAGCTGTTGAAGCTTACGCGCTGGCCCTGTTTCGGAATGTCGCCCAGCTTGAGCATGATGAGGCCACCCACTGACTCCACTTCGTCCATGCCCAGTTCTTCGTTCTCGATATCGATGCCCAGGGTGCGTTCGAGCGAGAAGATGGGCAGGCTGGCCTTGCCGATCAGCGAGCCATCCGGCTGCTTGAGCCAGTCGTTCTCGTTGAGGCGGAACTCGTCGTGGATCTCACCCACGACGGCGCCGAGCAGGTTGTCCAGGGTGAGGAAGCCCACGGGCCGCTTGCCCTTTTCGCCAATGAGCGCGAAGTGCGGCGCACCTTCCTTGAAGCGGCGGAACAGCTCCATGGCCGGCGTACGCGCCGAGATGGTCTCCACGGGCCGCAGCAGACTCGCGAGGTTCTTGATCGGCCTGCCTGTCTGCTGGGCGAAGAACAGGTCCTTCAGGTGCACCACGCCAAGCACGTTGTTGCCGCTCTCGTCGAAATAGGGATAGCGGCTGAAGCGGTTGCGCACCACGGTCTGCAGGTTTTCCTCCAGCGGTTTCGAGGCATGCAGCGCAATCACCTCCTGGATGGGGCGCATCAGGTCCGATACCCGCAGCTGCGAGAAATCCAGCGAGTTGGCGAGGATATTGCGCTCTTCCTTGTTGAACTGCTCGCCCGGTTTGCTGGTGCGCAGGATCAGTTTCAATTCGTCCGTGGAATAGTGCGACTCATGGCCGCCTGCCTCGCCCAGGCCCGCGATGCGCAGCACCCAGTTGGCGCTCTGGTTCAGCAGCCAGATGGCGGGATACATCATCCAGTAGAAGCCGTACAGGGGCAGGGCGCTGTACAGGCCAATCACTTCCGGCATGCGGATGGCGAGGGATTTCGGTGCCAGCTCGCCCACCACGATGTGCAGGAAGGAGATGGTGACGAAGGCGAATACGAAGGAAATGCCGTGAACGATTTCCGGTGCGCTGATGCCCACGGCCGTCAGCAGCGGTTCCAGCAGCTGGGCGAAGGCAGGCTCGCCGATCCAGCCCAGTCCCAGGGAGGCCAGCGTGATGCCGAGCTGGCAGGCAGAGAGATACGCGTCCAGTTCACCGTGCACCTTGGCCAGGATGCGTCCCTTGAGACCCTGCGTCTTGGCGATGGCGCGCACGCGGGTGCGGCGCAGCGTGACGATACCGAATTCGGCGGCAACGAAGAAGCCATTCAGGGCGACGAGGAAGAATGCAGCAAGGACCAGCAGGAGGTTGCCCATAAGGAGGACGGGTAGTGGAAAACCACCATCTTATCCGACCCGGGCCACCCTTAGCGCAGTTTTCAATGTTTCAAATCGGAAACATCCGCTGCCGGGGTGACAGCAGCGGCCTTGCAGATGGCGAGCAGCCGCAGCGCCAGTGCGGCCTCGCTGCCTACCCGTTCCCGCTCCGCCTGCAGCGCGCCGCGCCGCGCTTCGAGCACGGGCTGCGCATCGCTCAGGCCCCGTTTATGGCGCACCTCCGCCAGGGCCAGGACAGAGAGCGCGCTTTCCTCGCGCTGCCGCCACTGGGCCAGGCGCTGGCGCTCGGCGGCGTAGGCGGACAGCGCCTCGTCCATCTCGTGCCAGGCCGCGAGCACGGTTTTCTGGAACTGGACTGCGGCCTCCTGCTGCTGCAGTTCGCGCAGCAGCACGGTGGCGCGGCGGCGGCCTCCGTCGAATATCGGCAGGCTGATACTGGGCCCGACCGACCACTGCCTGCTGCCCCAGTCGCCAAAACTGCCCGCCGCCACCGATTCCAGACCGGCCGAGAGTCCAAGGGTGATGCGCGGGTACAGGTCCGCCTTGGCCACGCCGATGCTGGCCGTGGCGGCATGCAGCCGGTCCTCGGCCGCCTGCACGTCGGGACGGCGCCGCAGCAGCTCGCCCGGCAGGCCCGCCGAGAGATCGGGCGCGGGAGGCAGGCTGCGCTCCCCCGGCAAGGCATTCAGGGCGCCGGGCGGCTGGGTGCCCAGCAATGTGAGGCCGTTCAGCGCTGCCGCCTCCTGTTCCAGCAGGGCGGGCAGGGCGGCGCGCTGCTGCGCGAGCTGCGCGTCGAGGCGAAGGGTGTCCGTACCGCTCGCGAGGCCCCGGCGCTGGCGGAGGGACGCCAGTTCGAGCAGTTGTTCCGCCGTTTCGATATCGGCGCGGGCGATGTCCTGCTGTTCCTGGGCCGCGCGCAGCTGGAAGTAGCGGCGGGCCACCTCGACGGCGATGGTGAGCTGCATCTGGCGCAGCTGGGCGCTCGCGGCGGAAGACTCGGCGTCTGCCGCTTCGATGACGCGGCGGGTACGGCCCCAGAGGTCAAGCTCCCAGCTGGCATCGAAGCCCGCCTGGTACACCGTGAAGGGATCGCTGAGGACGGAGATGATGGCGTCCCGGCTGCCCGGCGCAAGCGCGTCCGCCATGCGGGTGGCAGCGCCGGATTCGCTCTGGCGCTGGCGCATGGCGCCCCCGCGCGCGCCCAGCTGCGGCCCGAGCTGGCTTGAGGCCAGCCGGCTCTGCACCCGGCTCTGCGCAAAGCGGAGCAGGGCGGTTTGCAGGTCGGGGTTCGCGCTGGCCTGGGCCAGCAGTGCGGCGAGCACGGGATCGTTGAAGCGGGCAAAGGCCGGTCCTCCCGGCAGGCCCGTATCGGCCAGTTCGGCCGCGCCGCCATGCCATTGGCTCCATTGCGACGGAGCGCTGGCACGCGGCGCCTCGAAGTCCGGACCTGCGGCGGCGCAGGCCGTGAGGGCAGCACAGAGCAGGGAGAGGGGCAGGGATTTCATTGTGCGCTCCTTAAACGAGGCGGTGGCGGAACAGCCACGCCGCCAGCGGCAGCGTCAGCGCCGCAATGATCAGCAGGGGAATGAGGTTCGGCCACACTGTGCCGAGGCCCACGCCTTCGAGATAGATGCGCTGCACCATGTCGATGGCGAAGCGCAGGGGATTGGCCATGGTGAGCAGCTGCAGCAGCTCCGGCATATTGCGGACCGGCGTCGTGAGGCCGGACAGCAGCATCATCGGCATCACGAGCACGAAGGTGTAGAGCATGGCCTGCTGCATGTTCGCGGAAAGGGCGGAGATGGAGAGGCCGATGCCGACGCAGGCTACCGTGAACAGCGTCAGTCCCGCATAGATGTGCAGCACCGAACCGGCCAGCGGCACGCCAAACCAGAAGCGCGTCACCAGGAGGATGATGGTCGATTGCAGCAGACCGATACAGACTGGCGGCAGGGCCTTCCCCACCATGATTTCGGCAGGCGTCATCGGCGTGACGAGCAGCTGGTCGAAGGTGCCATGCTCCCTTTCCCGCGCCACCGAAAGAGCCGTGAGCAGCAGGGTTTGCAGCATGCTGAGCGCGGCGATCAGGCCGGGCATGAGGTTCCAGCGTGTTTCGAGGTTGGGGTTGTACCAGGCACGGCTCGCAATCTGCAGGCGCGGTTCCGGCGCACCTGTCTGCGCGCGCCACTCGCGGTTGTAGTTCATGGCGACTGCGTTCACGTGCGCGGCGGCGGAGCCTGCCGTATTCGAGTTTCGGCCATCGAGAATCAGTTGCAGCGGTGCGGGCTGGCCGGAGTACAGGCTGCGTTCGAAATCGGGCGGGAAGTGCAGTATGAGCAGCGCCTTCTGCGTGTCGATCAGATCCCTGGCCTCCTGCTCGTTCCGCGCGTTCGCCACACGGCGGAAGATGCCGTCCGCCTCCAGCCTTGCCGTGAAGCGCATGGCCGCTGCGCTGTGGCTGTAGTCAAGCACCGCGTAGGGCACCCGGTTCAGCTCATAGGTGGCCGCATAGCCGAACAGCATGCTCTGGACCAGGGCAGGCACGATCAGGATGGCACGGCTCTTCGGGTCCTTGAGCACGGCCAGGAACTCCTTGCGGCACAGGTTGGCGATACGGCGTATCAGCATCATCAGGGTATTCATGTGCGCCTCAGTCGAGTTTCTTGCGGGTGACGAAGCGCGCCAGCCCAAGCAGTACCACCGCATAGGCGGCGAGAATGGCGCAGTTGCGCAGGATGAGCGGCCACACGTTCCCGGCCAGGAAAAGCGTTTTGACCAGTTCCATGAAGTGGGTGGCCGGCAGCACATTGCCCACCACGCGCACCACCACCGGCACGTTGCGCAGGTCGAAGAGGAAACCGGACAGCATCAGCGAAGGCATGAAACTGGTGAGGAGGGCGACCTGGCTGGCGATGAACTGGTTGCGCGTGACCGAGGAAATCAGCAGTCCCATGCCCACGGCGACGAAGAGATAGAGCATAGAGCTGAACAGGAGAATGAGCAGCGACCCCTGCATCGGAACGTGGAAAAGGAAGCGCGCCGCCAGCAGGCACAGAATCAGGCCGCACATGCCAACGCAGAAGTAAGGAATGATCTTCGCCAGCAGGATTTCGGCAGGACGCACGGGCGTGACGAAGAGCGCCTCCAGCGTGCCACGCTCCCATTCACGCGCCATCACGAGCGCCGTGAGGAAGGCGCCGACGAGCGTCATGATCAGCACAATCAGTCCGGGCACCAGATACCAGGTGCTTGTGTTGGCGGCGTTGAACCACATGCGCTGTTCGACGGCGATGCCCGGCCCGGGGCCTGCCTTGCGTCCCAGCGCCGCCGTGGCATAGTTCAGGATGATGGTGGCGCGGTTGGCTTCCGAGCCGTGCACCAGGAGCTGGATTCTGGCCGTGCCCATGCCGAGGTCTCGTGCGAAGCTGGCAGGCACGCGCACGATAGCGTCCACCTTCCGCTCGCGCATCAGCGCTTCCGCGTCGTGCATCGATCCCAGCATGACCGGCGAGAATACCGGCGAGAGCCGCAGCCCGGCCACTGCTTCGAAGGCGGTGGGCGAACCGTCTTCCAGCACGATGGCGACCGGCGCGTTCTTCACGTCCAGCGACAGGCCGTAGCCAAAGATGAGGATCAGCACAATGGGCAGCACAATGCCGATGGCAAGGTTGCTGGAGTCGCGCAGCAGCTGGCGGAACTCCTTGCGCGTGAGCGCCACAAGGCGCTGCATGAAGCCGCGGCTCATGCTGCCACCCCGTTGCGGCTGCGTTCCACGATGCCGATGAAAGCGTCCTCCATGTTTCCGGCGCCGCCGGCCTGTTCGCGCACCTCCCGCGGTGTGCCGAGGGCCAGCATTTTTCCCGCATCCTGGATGGCGATGCGGTCGCAGTACTCCGCTTCCTCCATGAAGTGCGTGGTCACCACCACCGTCACGCCTGCATTGGCGAGGGTGGTGATGCGGCGCCAGAACTCGCGGCGCGCCAGCGGGTCGGCGCCGCTGGTGGGCTCGTCGAGGAAAAGGATGTCCGGTTCGTGCAGCAGTCCGGCGGCCATGGCAAGCCGCTGGCGGAAGCCGCCCGGCAGTTCGCCGCTGGCCTTGTTCTCGGCGCTCGTGAGCTGGAACTGTTCGAGCATGGTGCGGATGCGCTGTTTCAGCTTCGCGCCGTACAGGCCATAGGCCCCGCCGAAGAAGTCCAGATTCTCCGTCACGGTGAGATTACCGTACAGGGCGAACTTCTGGGCCACATAGCCGATGCGTGCGCGCGCGGCCGCGCGCGCCGTGCGCAGGTTCACGCCCGCGACCTGCAGGAAGCCGCTGCTGGCGGGCAGCAGGCCGCAAAGCATGCGGAAAGTGGTGGTCTTGCCCGCACCGTTGGGGCCGAGCAGCCCGAAGATCTCGCCGCGCTGGACGCTGAATGAGGTGCTGGCCACAGCGGTGAAATCGCCGAACTTGCGCACGAGGTCGCGCACCTCGATAACGGGCTTGCCGCCTTCCGCAGGAGATGCTTCGGCTGGCGCTGCGGAGGGTATGGCGGCGTCCTTGCGTCCACCCCGCAGCACGGTCATGAAGCCGTCTTCCAGTCTTGCTTCAACGGGACTGGCATTGGCCTCGCCGAGCAGGGCCTGCAGGGCATCCGGCGCTGCGTCAGGCCGTGCTACATAGCGCACCTGGCCGCCATGGGGCACGGCGTCGATCACGAGTTCCGGCGCGTCGATCAGCCGGGCCTGGAGGATGCGTGCCGGTTCCCCGTTCGCGGGTTCGGCCACGAAGCACAGGCCGTCGGCATTGCTGCGGATGGCGCCGGGCGTTCCGGCCGCGAGCACGCGGCCTTCGTGCATCACGAAAACCTGCGCGCAGCGCTCCGCCTCGTCCATGTAGGAAGTGCTGACGATGACGCTGAGTTCTTCCTTCTCCACGAGTTGCTGCACGATCTCCCACAGTTCGCGGCGGGACAGGGGATCGACACCCACCGTTGGCTCGTCGAGCAGCAGCAGTTCCGGCGAGCGCACCAGGGTGCAGGCAAGGCCGAGCTTCTGCTTCATGCCGCCGGACAGTTTTCCTGCGGGGCGTTCCGTGAAATTCTTCAGGTCCGTCATGTCCAGAAGGCGGGCGAAGCGCTCCGCGCGCGCATCGGCAGACACACCGTGAAGGTCCGCATAGAGATCCAGGTTCTCCTGCACGCTGAGGTCTTCGTACAGCCCGAAGCGCTGGGGCATGTAGCTGATGCGGTCCTGGATCGCCTGCGGGTGGGCGGCGGTATCCATGCCCAGCACCGTCAGCGATCCCGCGCTGGGGCCGAGCAGCCCCGCCGCGAGGCGGAGCAGGGTGGTCTTGCCCGCGCCGTCAGGGCCCACCAGCGCGGTCAGCGCGCCGCGCGGAACGGACAGCGTGACGTCGTGCAGCGCCTCGGCCTCGCCGAAGCGCTTGTGGAGTGCGCGGGCTGTCAGCACATCGGCCATGGTTCACCGCGCTGCGCTATCGATGGTGACGGTCGCGGGCATGCCCATGCGCAGGCGGTCGGCCTTGTCCTCGGCCAGCACACGTACTTCATAGACCAGCGCAGTCCTCAGTTCCTCCGTCTGCACCGTCTTGGGCGTGAACTCCGCCACGGAGGAAATGTAGCCGATGCGGCCGGGGATGGACTGGCCGGGCAGGGAGTCGATGGCGATGCGCGCCGCCATGCCGGAACGGATGCGGCCCAGATCCGGTTCGGACACATAGGCGCGCACCCACTTTGGATCGGTGATGGCGAGCGTGTAGACAGGCCGCTGCGGTGAGGCCATGTCGCCCGGCTCCATCAGGCGCGCCCGCACCGTGGCGTTGATGGGAGCCACGAGCTTCGATTCCGCCAGCTGGTGTTCCAGCAGGGCGATGTCCGCGCTGGCTGCATCGAGCTGCGCCCGGGCCTGGGCCCTGTCTTCGCTGCGCGGCCCCTGCTGCACGAGCTGCAAGGCCTTGCGCGCCTTCTCCAGCTGCGCGTTCGCCGCCTGGTGGCGGGACAGGGCGGCATCCACGTCCTGCTGGCTGACCGCGTCGGCGGCCTCGCGCTGGGTTGCGCTTGCGCGCTCCCACTGCTTGCGCGCCAGGTCGGCTTCCGCCTGCGCCGCCGCTGCCTGGGCCCGCGCCTGGGCGATTTCCTCGGGACGGCTGCCCGCATCGAGCCGCCGCAATGCTTGGCGCTGCGCCTCGGCCTGGGCGCGCGCCTGTTGCAGCCGCAGCGCCAGTGTGCGGGTATCCAGTTCTCCCAGCACCTGGCCCGCGCGCACCTGCTGGCCTTCCTCCACATCCAGGCGCGCGATGCGCTCGCTGCCGCTGAAGGCCAGCGACACTTGGCGCAGGTCCACATTCCCGTAGAGGACGAGCGGACCGCCGGCGCGGGAGGGGGCACGCAGCTGCCATGCGGCCAGCGCGGCGCCAGCGGCGAGCAGCACGCCGATAATGATGATGGGCTTCTTGTTCATGGAAGTCTCCGAACGACGGGAACGAATGGCGACAGTCTAACATCAAATTCAAATTACAATTTGAATTATTTGCGTAGCGTGCTATCTTGTAGTCTCTGGCCTTACAATGTCACGCCATGTCACGCCCACTTCGCAAGTCTACCGCTCCCTCCCGCACCAGCCGCCAGGACGGCGACGCCACCCGCCAGCAACTGCTCGACGTGGCAGGCTGCGTGTTCGCTGAACGCGGCTTTGCGGATGCGACCAGCAAGGAGATCTGCGCGCGCGCAGGCGTGAACCTCGCTGCGGTGAACTATCACTTCGGGAGCAGGGACCAGCTCTACGAGGCGGTGCTGGTGGAAGCCCACCATCACCTGATCAAGCTGGAAGACATGCAGGCGGTGGCGGCAAGCGAGGAGGCGCCGCGCGCCAAGCTGCGCACCATCCTCACCCGCATCGTGCAGCGCGCCGCCGCGCCGGATGCGCACTGGGGCGCCCGTGTGGTGATCCGCGAGCTGCTGGCGCCCACGCCGTTTGCGCCTGCCCTCGTGCACAAGGCGATTGCGCCGAAGGCGAAGGTCATGCTGGGCATCGTGAGCCAGATCCTGGGCCTGCCGCCCGACAGCCCGGGCCTGCAACGCGGGCTGTTCTTCGTGATGTCGCCCTGCCTGGCGCTGCTGATGGCGCCGCCCGCCATGCGCCAGAACGTCTTCCCCTCGCTCAGCGATGCGGATGGCGTAGTCGAGGATATGCTGCGCTACGCGGACGCGGGCCTTGCCGCGCTCGCAGCGCAGTACCGCAAAGGCTAGTCGAACAAGCCGCTCTGCGCTTCCAGAATGGCTTCCACCGCCGGGTGCTTGATGCGCCGCTCGCTCGAAATCGCGTAGAACTGTTCGCTCAGGCCGGAGGCGGCGCCCACCGGCACCGCACCGAATTGCGCCTTGATGTCGTTCTCCAGGCCTGCGGGGGCGAAGAACATGCCCAGGCCATCGCGGCCGAAGGTATTCAGCATGGCGTTGTCCTCGAACTCCCCCACCACGTCCGGCCGCACGTCCTGCTCGAGCAGCCATTTGTCGATGCGGCCGCGCAGGGCGTTGTTCCGCGTCGGCAGCAGCAGCGGCGCTCCGTTCAGGCTTTGCGGGAACTGGCGGCCATGCCTGCGCGCCAGGGCCGGTGAACCGAACAGCATCATCTCGCTCTCGCCCAGCAGGTGGCTGAACACGCGCAGGCTGGCGGAGGCGCGCACGGAGCGATCCGTGAGCACCACGTCCAGCTTGTGCAGGGCAAGGTCCGCCAGCAGTGTTTCGAACTCGCGTTCGACGCACACCAGCTTTACCTTCAGGTCCATGTGCAGGGCCGCCTGCAGCAGGCGGTAGGCAATGAGCTTGGGCAGTGAGTCCGAAATGCCCACCGTCAGCCGCGTTTTGCCCGCATCGGTTTCCGCCAGCGCCTCCTGCATGCGGTCTCCCAGCTCGAAAATCTGCTCCGCATAGGTGAGCGCCACACGGCCTGCCTCCGTCGGCACGAGCCGCCGCCCCTGCTGGGTAAGCAGGGACTTGCCGACCGACTGCTCCAGCGCCGAAAGCTGCGCGCTCACCGTCTGGATGGCGAGGCCAAGGCGCTCCGCGGCGCGTGTGACGCTGCCCTCGGCGGCCACCACGCGGAAGAAGTAAAGGTGCCTGAAATTGATGCCGCTTGTCTTCATGGTTCGGTTTTTGCGAAGTGAAGTTCTGATTATCTTCTATTTTTCCGGGATCGTGTTTTCCTTACACTGCGTGACATAGATCAACAACAAAGAGGTATCTCATGAAGCACTTCCGGATTTCATTCCTGGTGACCTTCATCTGCCTTGCAATTGCAGGCTGGTGGGGCTACGAGAAAGCAGGCGTTGCAGGCTTGCTCTCGGCACTGGGCATTGCCGCCATTCTGGGCGTGATGGAAGTGTCGCTGTCCTTCGACAACGCGGTGGTGAACGCCTCGGTGTTGAAGAACTGGGACGCCTTCTGGCAGAAGCTCTTCCTCGGCGTCGGCATCATCATCGCCGTCTTCGGTATGCGCCTGCTCTTCCCGCTGGTGATTGTGGCAGTGGCGGCGGACATCAGCCTGATGGACGTGTGGACCCTGGCGCTGAATGAGCCCGAACAGTATTCGAAGCATTTGACGGACCACCACGCTGAGGTGGCGGCCTTCGGCGGCATCTTCCTGCTGCTGGTGTTCCTGAACTTCCTGCTCGACCACGAGAAGGAAACGCACTGGCTGGGCAATGTCGAGAAGAAGCTCGGCTCCCTGGGCAAGGTGTCCTCGATCTCCGTGATGGTGGCTCTGGGCGCGCTGATGGCGAGTCTGAGCCTGGTCGAGGAAGGCCAGAAGCTGGTGGTGCTGATTTCCGGCCTGTGGGGTGTGCTGATCTACGTTGGCGTGGACGCGATCTCCAACCTGCTGGAAAAGGAAGACGCAGACGGCAGTAATGTGGGCGAGATGGTGAAGCGCGGCGGTATCGGCGGCTTCCTCTACCTGGAAGTGCTGGATGCATCGTTCAGCTTCGACGGCGTGATTGGCGCCTTCGCCATCACCACCGACGTTGTGATCATCATGCTCGGCCTGGCGATTGGCGCGATGTTCGTGCGTTCGATGACGGTCTACCTGGTGCACAAGGGCACGCTGGACGAATTCGTCTACCTCGAACACGGCGCCCACTACGCAATCGGCATTCTGGCAGTGATCATGCTGGCGAGTATGAAATTCCATATTCCCGAGATCTTCACCGGCCTGGTTGGCGTGGCCTTTATCCTCGCCTCGCTGTGGTCCTCGGTGCAGTACCGGAAAAAACAGGAAGCCCTCGCGCTGAGCGCTTGAGGGCAGTAAGGAAAACGCGGCGCGCTTTAGACACCAGCCTGCCGCGCATGCAAGGTGTCTGACCACACACAAGGAGTAACACACTATGGCAATCAGTCTGCAAAAAGGCGGCAACGTTAACCTGAGCAAGGAAGCACCCGGCCTGTCGAAACTGACGGTGGGCCTGGGCTGGGACGTGCGCGTTACCGATGGCGCGGCGTTCGACATCGACAGCTCGGCCTTCCTGCTCAAGGCGGACGGCAAGGTGCGCAAGGATCAGGACTTCATCTTCTACAACAACCTGAAGTCCGCCGACGGCTCCGTGACGCACAGCGGCGACAACCGCACCGGCGCAGGCGAGGGTGACGACGAGACCGTGAGCATCGACCTCACGAAAGTGCCGTCCGATATCGACCGCATCGCCATCTGCGTCACCATCCACGACGCCGATGCACGCCGCCAGAACTTCGGCCAGGTGCAGAAAGCCTTCGTACGCTGCGTGAACGCGGCGGGCGGCACCGAGATCGCGCGCTTCGACCTCTCGGAAGACGGTTCCACGGAAACCGCGCTGGTGTTCGGCGAGGTATACCGCAACGGCGCCGACTGGAAGTTCAAGGCCGTCGGCCAGGGATACAAGGGCGGCCTGGGCGCGCTCGCCTCGTCCTTCGGCGTGAGCGTATAAGCCATGCCCACCTTTACCGTAACCGGTGACGTGGACCCCTTCCTCCACGTGTCGATGAGGCAGGGAGAGAAGATCTACTGCGAATCGAACGCGATGGTGATGATGGAGTCCACGCTGGAACTGAAGGGGCGCATGCAGGGCGGTATCGGTGCGGCGCTCATGCGCACCTTCGCCAACGGCGAGTCCTTCTTCCAGCAGCACATCGAAGCGGCGCGCGGCGACGGCGACTGCCTGCTGTCGCCCACGCTGCCCGGTGCGATGCAGGTGATCGACGTAGGCCAGCGCCAGTACATGCTGAGCGACGGCGCCTTCGTGGCGGCGACCTTCGGCGTGGACCTGAAGGTGCGCACCCAGAACATCGGCAACGCCCTGTTCGGCCAGAGCGGCGGTTTCTTCATCACGGAGACCCAGGGTACGGGCCAGCTGGTGGTATCGGGCTTTGGTTCGATCTCCCAGCTGGAGGTGGAGCCGGGCAAGGATGTGGTCATCGACAACGCCCACGTCGTCTGCTGGGACAGCGCGCTGCGCTACGACATCTCGGTGACGACCGGCAGCGGCGGCGGCTTCCTCGGGAGCCTGGTGAACAGCGTCACGAGCGGCGAAGGCATGGTGCTGCGCTTCTCGGGCGCGGGAAAAGTTCTGGTGTGCTCGCGCAACCGCGACAACTTCGTCGCCTGGCTGACGCGCGGCCGCCAATGAAAGGAGTAATGCAATGTCAGTGAATTTGACGAAGGGTCAGAAGATCTCGCTGGAGAAGGAAGCCGGCGGCTCCCTGAACCGCGTGGTAATGGGTCTGGGCTGGGATGCGGTGAAGAGCAAAGGCTTCCTCGGCTTCGGCGCGAAGAGCGCGGACATCGACCTGGACGCATCCTGCGTGCTGTTCGACGACGCCAACAAGCCGGTGGACGTAGTCTGGTTCCGCCAGCTCAAGAGCCGCGACGGCAGCATCTTCCACAGCGGCGACAATCGCACCGGCGCGGGCGATGGCGACGATGAACAGATCAATGTGGCGCTGCAATCCGTGCCAGCGAACGTGCGCAGCATCGTATTCACGGTGAACAGCTTCACCGGCCAGAGCTTCGCGCAGGTGGAGAACGCCTACTGCCGCCTGGTGAGCGCGGAAAACGGGAAGGAAGTGGCGCGCTTCAACCTGTCCGTGCAGGGGCAGCACAACGCCCAGATCATGGCCAAGCTGTACCGCCACAACGGCGAATGGAAGATGCACGCCATCGGCGAGAACGGTGCGGGCCGCACCTTCGACGACCTGCTGCCGCAGATTGCGGCGCATCTGTAAGGAATGAGTAGTACGTAAGGAGTTTCACAGGCGCCTGCCCCATGGCGCGCTTCCCTTTGCGGTGGTCCTGGCAACAGGCCACCGCTTTTTTTTTGCAAGCTCAAGCAGGTGAGCCAACCCGCTCACGCGTATAAACTCCCACCGCCTTCCCGTATAACTCGGTTTCCGCTTCATGCGTCATGCCAAGACGCTTCGCAACGCGCAACGACGATTCATTGGCTGAAGCGATGAGAGCCCGGACTTTTGGTTCGCGCCGGGTCTCAAGCGCATAGCTCAATACTATCGCCGCTGCTTCGTTCGCGAATCCCCGTCCCCAGAAGGTACGGTAGGTATTCCAGCCAAGCTCCATCTCATTGGATCCCTCGCGGAAGAACGCGCCAACACTCCCGACGAGCCGGCCAGTCGCCTTTTCCTCGACAGACCACCATCCGGCTCCATGTATGAGCCATAGTCCTGCGTGTGAACAGAAGATCCGCCATGCGGCCTGCCGGTCGGCCGGGACCAGGTGGGCCGCGCTTACAGGGTCGGCGAGATGCGCCGCGAACGCATCAAAGTCTTCACGCCGATATTCACGAAGCGTGAGCCGTTCCGTGTGAAGGTATGGGACAGAAGCAGTGAACTTGCTATTCATGAGCTAGATTCCAGGGAAGACGTCCAGATCGATAAGGTAGCATTTTATTCGGCCACCGCGGCAATGGCTTCGATCTCGATCATCGCGTCTGGCGAATATAGGCCTGAGACTTCAACGATGGTATCGGCGGGGTAGGGGGCGCGGAACCATTTGCGGCGCAGCTCCACAATCTTGGGGAAGTGGCTCATGGAGGTCAGGAAGATCGTGACCTTGATGACGCGGGAGAGGCTGGACCCGCCCGCTTTGAGGGCGCGCTCGAGGTTCCGGAAGGCCTGGTCGGCCTGTGCGTCGAAGTCGTCTTTGCCGACAATGGCGCCGTCGTCGCCGACACCGGCTTGGCCCGAGACATAAACCAGGCCGCCTGCGCGGATGGCTTGGGACAGCAGGTAGGGGGCGTAAGGATCGGGCTGCGTATGGACCTGTTCGAGTTGCATGATGTGCTCCTTTCAAATGAGATAAGATCATTATCGGCACCGTGCGTACAGCATACAAACGGTCATTTTTCATTTGTTAGGTGAGAAAAACTAATCTTGAGAAAACTTCCTGCATTGAGCGCCCTGCGTGTCTTTGAAGCGGCGGCGCGCCGCCTCAGTTTCAAGGACGCGGCGGACGAATTGAATGTGACGCCCACCGCGGTGAGCCATCAGATCCGCCATCTGGAAGAGTCGGTGGACCTCAAGCTGTTCGAGCGTTCGGCGCGCAAGGTGACGCTCACGCCCGCCGGGCTGCAGCTCTTTCCGGTGCTGCGCGATGGCTTCGACAGCTTCGAACGCGCCCTGGAGGCCTTGCGCCATGCCCAAGGGACGAAGCGCGCGACGCTGTCGTCCACCTTCGCGTTCACGGCGCGTCAGCTTGCGCCAAGGGCTTCTTCGTTCACGGAGGGCTGGCCCGACTGGTCGCTTCGCCTCGATTCGAGCAACAAGCCTGTGGACCTGGATACGGAGGCGGACGCCGCCATCCGCTATGGCAGCGGGCGTTATCCGGGCATGCTTGTCGAGCCCCTGTTCCGCGACCGCTTTGCACCGGTGTGCAGCCCGCATCTCGGCATCAGGACTTTGGCGGACCTGAAGAAGGCAACGTTGATTCACTTTGCCTGGGGGCCGCTTCGCAACGACGACCGCGCCGTGGTCTGGCGCCAGTGGCTGGATGCCGCGAAGGCCAAGGGGGTGGACCCTGAGGCCGGGCTTTCGTTCACGGAGGAACTGGGCGCCGTGCAGGCCACCGTGGCGGGGCAGGGTGTTGGGCTGCTAAGTCTGACGCTCGTTCAGGAGGAGCTCGCGGCGGGCGTTCTTGTGCAGCCTTTTGCGCTCGAACTGGAAAGCTTCCGCTATGACTTTGTGTACAGCCCCCGCGCGGCGGAGCGGCCATCCACGCGGGTGTTGAAGGACTGGGTAATCCAGCAGTTCAGGAACTAGGCGCTTATTCCAGCCGCAGCGTGTGGCCGAAGCGGTCGACGCGCGGCATCCAGTTGCCCGTGATGTCGGCGGATACGAGGATGCGCTCGGCGCGGCCGATCAGCAGGGAGCGCGGCACGGTGCCGAAGACGCGCGAGTCGCCGCTGTTGTCGCGGTTATCGCCCAGCATGAGGTAGTTGTCCGCAGGGACGGTGACTGGGCCGAAATCGCGCATGGCCTTGATCTGCGGGAGCACCTGGATCGGATAGCTGGCCTTGCCGCGCGTTTCCTGCAGATGCAGCGCCTGGAGCTCGCCCAGCGGCGCGATGGTTTCGACAGCGTTGCCGAGAACCGTGTAGTCCGCAAGCTCGCCGTTGATCAGAAGGCGCTCGCCGCGCATTTCGACGGTGTCGCCGGGCAGCGCCGCGATGCGCTTGATGAGGCGCGTACCGTCCGTGGGCGAGGAGAAGGTGACGATGTCGCCGCGCTGCGGCTCGCCCGTGCGGCCGATGGAGATATCGGTGAGTGGAATCTTCACATCGTAAGCGAGGCGATTGACGAAGACCACGTCGCCTTCCAGCAGGTTGGGGCGCATCGAACCGGAAGGGATGGGGTTCCAGTCCGCGACGGCCGTGCGGAACAGGCCGAACATCATGAGGAAGGCGATGAAGCCCTTGTTGTTGCGGAGCCAGCTCTTCATGGTTGTATCTCCTTGAGCAATTGCCGAAATGGTCAGGCTATATTGCTCAAGCATTCTTAAGGCGGGCTTATTCCAAAGGCCTTCAGCATCTGGCGCTCGCCTTTGGGCGGCACGCTGAGGGCGCGGCTGTCCAGGTCCTGTTCCACCCAGCCGCGCTTGAGCGCCAGCTGCAGGAGCGCCGCGCCAAGCGCTCCGCCGAGATGCGGCCGGCGCTCGCTCCAGTCCAGGCAGGGACAGGCGAAGCGGCGGCGCTGCTTGCGCATTGCACCGACGTCCAGGCCCAGCTCCGCGAAGTGATCTTCGCCCTCGCCGGAGAGGGCGTAGTCGCCGCGTTCACCTTCCGGCGCGAGCCATCCTTGCGCAGCGAAGTGGTCATGCAGGCTGACGGCGACCGCGCCCGCCATGTGGTCGTAGCAGGTGCGGGCGTGGCGCAGGCGGTTCGGTGTGTTCGGCTTGAACTCGGGGCGGGGCAGGCCCGCCACCACCAGCAGGGCCTCCAGCGCCGTTGCGACATCGTGGCCCGCAAGCTGGTAGTAGCGATGCTTGCCCTGCGCCAGCTGGATTACGAGATGCTCGTCCTTCAGCCGCGCGAGATGGGCGCTGGCGGTGGAGGGGCTGACTTCGGCCACCACGGAAAGCTCGGTGCTGGTACGCGCGTGACCGTCCAGCAGGCAGCACAGCATGCGCGCCCGCGCGGGTTCGGCAATGGCGCCTGCGATGCGGGCGAGGTAGTTGTCGGCATTTGCATCCATAGTTCGATCCCGGACGAATTGTTGATGTGTCTTTTTCAGGATACTGCACAAATCCGATCAAGCAAAGGGCAGAAAAATGCAATACATCCCACCGGCAGATGCTCTCGCAGCACCGACACATCCCGATCCCTATCCCTGGTACGCAGAGCTGGCAAAGCAGGAGCGGCTTGTTCGCGACGAGCGCCTCGGGCTTTGGCTCGCCGCGGCGCCCGCATTGGTGCGCGAAGTGATGTCGCATGCCGCCTGCCGCGTGCGGCCGGTGAAGGAGCCTGTGCCCGCGGCTATCGCGGGCAGCGCGGGGGAGCTGTTCGGCAGGCTGGCGCGCATGAACGACGGAGAAAAGCATGCCTCGGCAAGGCAGGCGGTCCAGGCGCGTATCGCGGCATTGGGCGCGGACGGAGTAGCGCAGCGTGCCCGCGCCATCGCCGCACGTATGCAGCCGGGAGCTGGCGACGTGGCGGCGCTGAACCGCTATATGGATGAAGTGCCGGTGCGGGTCATTGCGTCGCTGCTGGGCTTTGGCGACGAGGAACTGGAGCAGGTGGCGGCGCAGGTACGCTCTTTCGTCGCCTGCCTTTCGCCACTGAGCTCGGCCGAACAGATCGAGGGCTCCCACGGGGCGGCGCGGATGCTGATGTCGGCCATGGAGCGGATGGAGGACGGCAGCGCGGAGATGCTGGCCAATCTCGTGGGGCTCATGTCGCAGACCTATGAGGCTACGGCGGGGCTGCTGGGGAACAGCATCATCGCTCGGTGGCGCCAGCCGGATGGCGAGCCTGCGCAGCTGGTGCGCGATACTGTTCGCCTTGATCCATCGATTCATAACACGCGGCGCTTCGTGGCTGAGGATGCGGAGCTGGGCGGCGTGCGCGTGGCTGCGGGAGAGGCGATACTTGTGGTGCTGGGAGCAGCCGGGATGACCTTCGGCCACGGCGTGCATCGATGCCCTGGCCGCGAGCTTGCGGAGACCATTACTGTGGCAGCGCTGGAGGAGCTGGGCCTTGCGCCTGCGCATCTGGCCTGGCATTACCGGCGTTCGCTGAACGCGCGTATTCCTGTTTTTACGGAGGTGGCATGATTGCGGTGATTTTTGAGGTGCTTCCACATGCGGAAGGCAAACAGCAGTATCTGGATATTGCGGCGGGGCTGCGGCCTTTGCTGGAGGAGATCGATGGATTCATTTCAATTGAGCGTTTCCAGAGCCTGAGCGACCCGTCCAAGGTGCTGTCGCTGTCGTTCTTCAGAGATGAGGAGGCGATTGCGCAGTGGCGGCAGCTTGAGGCGCATCGCGGGGCGCAGAAGGCGGGGAGGGGGGAGTTGTTCAGGGATTACCGGCTCAGGATCGCGCACGTGGTGCGGGATTATGGGATGACGGAGCGGGAGCAGGCGCCACGCGACAGCAGGGTGGTGAATGGCTGACTGTGTTCGGTGACGGACTGTGACACCGGGGACAGCAACTGTCTTGATTAATTAATCGAGGGTTGCTGCCCACCTCTCGTTGTTATGCAACATGGCGTTCATGGTGACGAGCAGCTTGCGCATGCAAGCCACGATGGCTACTTTCTTGAGTTTTCCTGCCGCGAGCAGCCGGGCGTAGGCGCTTTTGAGGACGGGATTGTGTCGGATGGCGACCAAGGTGGCCATGTAGAGGACCGCCCGTACCGATGCCCTGCCACCCCAAATTCTTCGCTTCCCCCGCATCTTGCCGCTGTCACGGCTGTATGGGCAGACGCCAACCAGCGCACCGATTTCGCGCCGATTGAGCGTGCCAAGCTCGGGTAACTGCGCCAGCAGGGTTGCGACGGTGATGGAGCCTACGCCGGGGATGGATGAGAGCAGGTCGGCTTTAGCGTGCCATAGCGGACTTTCCTTGATAGCCCGCCCCAGATCACCATTGGTGCCCTTGATACGCTGCTCGAGCCATTCAATATGCTCATTGATCTCTTTTGCAATGAGAGCGGTCGCCTGCAGCTTTCGGTTCTTCTCAGCTGTGAGCATATCGACCAACTGGCGTCTTCGAGTCAGAACGTCCTCCAGATGGCGTAGCTCACCGTCTTTAATTGGACGCAGTGCCGGTTTGACCGCTTGCCCGAAGCGGGCCAGAACAATGGCATCGACCTGGTCAGTTTTCGCAAGCACGCCAATGGCCTTGGCGAAATCCCTGGCCTGTTTGGGATTGATGACCGCCACTGGCAACCCCGCAGTTGCCAGTACGCTGACCAATTCCATTTCGAGACCGCCGCTCGCCTCCACCACGATCCATCGCGGCTGTAGCTGCAACAACCTGGCTTTCAGGTTCTGATGACCACCCGCGTCATTGGGGAACTGCGCCCGATGTGACAGCGGAAGACTATCGACGTCCAGACTCTTCTTGCTGACATCGATCCCGACGTACAACCCATCGTCTGCGTTCTGCATGATTCTTTCTCCCATTCTTACTGATCCGGGGTTCGCCCCCTGACAACTGTTCGGGCTACAAAGAATCGAGCATGCCGTCATTGGCTGTCCCACGGGATTTGCTCCCACAGACCTATCAGACTGGCATGCCCGCAGACATAATTTAGCGTATGTTGAAGATATAAGACCCCGTATGGGGTCTGTCCCCTCTGCTGTCAATGCGCCGACTTCTGCACCATGGCGCTGCCGATGCCGTGGCGCTTGCCTTCGCTGACGGCGGTTACGGTGCCGTCGGGGTTGAAGACGAGCGCATTCGCGGCGCCGATTTCCTGCTGCTCGCCCCAGCGATGGCCCATGCGTTCCAGCGTGCCGCCCTGGCCTGAACCTGCGAAGCCCGGCTCCACGTCCGTCGCGGCGCCGTTGCGCTCGGAGATGCGGGGCGCATCCACTGCCTGGTCCATGCGCATGCCAAGGTCCACGTAGTTGACGATGGTCTGCAGCACCGTGGTGATGATGGTGGAGCCGCCAGGGCTGCCGATGGTGAACGCAGGCTTGCCGTTCTTGAAGGCGATGGTCGGCGACATGCTGCTGCGCGGACGCTTGCCCGCTTCCGGCACGTTCGGATGTGGACCGCTGAAGTCGAAGTCAGTCATCTCGTTATTCAGGATGAAACCATAGCCCGGCACCGTAATGCCGCTGCCGCCCCAGGACTCGATGGTGAAGGTGTAGGACACCACATTGCCTTCCTTGTCCGATACCGTCAGGTGCGTGGTATGCGCTCCTTCAGCCAGCAGCTTCGCGGTCGCTGGACGCAGGGGATAGCTCATGTCCTTCTGGAATGGATAAGGGTCGCCGGCTGCCGCATGTGCCGCACCGGCGCGGTTCGGGTCGATGAGTTCACGGCGGCGGGCCGCATACTCCTTGCTCATCAAGCCCGCCACGGGCGCTTCCACGAATTCGGGATCGGCCAGGTAGGCGTTGCGGTCCGCGAAGGCGAGGCGGCTCGCTTCAATGTAAAGATGCTCGGCCTTCTCGCGCGGCATGGATTTGAGGTCGTAGCCTTCCAGGATGTTCAGCGCCTCGGCCACGGCCACGCCGCCGCTGCTCGGCAGCGGCATGCCGTAGATCTCGTAGCCGCGATAGGTGCTCTTCAGCGGCTGGCGCAGGCGCGCTTCATAGTTCGCCAGGTCGGCCATGCTCATGTTGCCCGCGCGGGCCTGGGCGCCGCCCGCCGTTTGCGGCTTGTTCACCGCATCCACGATGGCGCGCGCAATTTTCCCTTCATAGAAAACCTTCACGCCGCCGGACGCGATTTCGCGGTAGGCCTTCGCCATGTCCGGATTGCGCAGCAGCGTGCCTGCCGGGAGGGCTTTGCCGTCCTTCATATAGAGCGCGGCCGTGGCGGGGAAGAGCTGGAACTTGCCCGCGTTGACGTCGATCAGGTGGGAGAAGTTCGCGTTGATGCGGAAGCCGTCGCTGGCCACCTTGATGGCGGGCGCCAGCACCTGCTTGAAGTTCATGCTGCCGTAGCGGTCCAGCGCTTCATGCCAGCCGCGCACCGTGCCGGGCACGCCCACCGACATGCCGCTGGCCACCACCTTTTCGAAATCCATCTCCTTGCCGTTTTCCGTGAACACGGTGGGCGAGAAGCCCGCAGGCGCGGTCTCCCGGTGGTCGATGGTGATCACGCGCTTGTCCTTGGCCAGGTAGATCACCATGAAGCCGCCGCCGCCGATGCCGCAGCTGAACGGATCGGTCACGCCGAGTGTCGCCGCTGCCGCCACGGCCGCATCCACGGCGTTGCCGCCCTTGTTCAGGATGGTGATCGCCGACTGCGTGGCCTGCTCCGAAATGGTGGCTGCTGCGCCGCCGGTGCCTGTGGCAACCGGCGTCTTGGAAAACGCGGGCCCGCTGAGGGCCAGCGAAATGACGATGGTGGAAACGAGAAGGGTAGGAGGGACGAGGCGTGGTCGTGGGCTCATGGGCTCAGGAAGGTCGGGTTATATTGACCCTCAAGCTTACCCGATAATCCGGCGCGGCCGCGTTGAGCTCAGCCGGTTCGGGCGGATCGAGGCCCTCCAGCGTGAACGTGAGGCCGTTCTCCGTGGCGGTGCGGCTGATGTTCGGCATTTTCTCGGCCAGCACAAAGCTCTTCCTGCCCTTGCGGTCTTCCAAGGTGAACTTGTAGCTGATATAGCCTTCCCAGACGCACACCTGCCCCTTGCGGCAGCGGCTGTCGTTCACGCGGTCCAGCTTCAGCGTGGTGCCCGGCGCCAGCGTGACGACCTCGCCCTGGTGCAGCGCGTAGGTGGCGCTGGTGCGGGGCGCAGGCTTGCTGGCTTCGGCCGCAGGCGTGACAGGCACGCTGCAGGCGGCAATGATGCCAAGGGCAAGCACGAAGGCGATAAAACTGAGGAACCGGGTGTGCATACATCCTCCCTGACCAGATCGGCAGTGGGAGGAATGTTATCGAAATTGCATTATTGCTGGCGCACGATTGAAATGAAAAAGGCCCGGCTGGGGGAACCCGCCGGGCCTGTCGGAAGGGGCTTGATCAGACGTAAGCCTGCAGTGCGCCCTTCATTTTTTTCAGCGCCGCCGCCTCGATCTGGCGGATGCGCTCGGCCGACACGCCGAACTCGTCCGCCAGCGTGTGCAGGGTGGCGCCGGAGCCGTCGTCGTTCGCCAGCCAGCGGGCTTCCACGATGCGGCGGGAACGCGGGTCGAGCTTGCTCAGCGCCGTTTCCAGGCCCTCGGACTGCAGGCGCGTCACCTGCTCCGCTTCCAGCACGCGCGTGGGCTCGTTCTGGTCGGAGGACAGGTAGGCGATGGGCGCGAACTTGTCGTCTTCATCGTCGGTCGGCGATTCCAGCGCGATGTCGCGGCCGCTCAGGCGCGTTTCCATCTCGATCACTTCCTCGCGCTTCACGTCCAGCATCTTGGCCAGCTGGTCGATCTGGGTCGGCGTCATCGCGTCCAGGCCCTGCTTGTGGCTGCGCAGGTTGAAGAACAGCTTGCGCTGCGCCTTCGTGGTCGCCACCTTCACCAGGCGCCAGTTCTTCAGGATGTACTCGTGCATCTCGGCCTTGATCCAGTGCATGGCGTAAGACACCAGGCGCACGCCCTGGTCCGGATCGAAGCGCTTCACGGCCTTCATCAGGCCGATATTGCCTTCCTGGATCAGGTCGGCGTGCGGCAGGCCGTAGCCCAGGTAGCCGCGCGCGATGGAAACCACCAGGCGCAGGTGCGACAGCACCAGCTTCTCGGCGGCTTTCAGGTCGTTCTTTTCCTTGAGCTGACGGCCGAGCTTCACTTCGTCCTCGTGGGACAGCATCGGCAGGCGGTTGACGGCGGAAATGTAGGCGTCCAGGTTGCCCAGGTTGCCACTGAACCCGAGTCCTAAGGCACTACTGCCGGCCGGAACCAGTGCGGAAGGTGCGGACATCATAGTCATGTTCATTTCCTCGTTTAGCTTGCGTCCCTGCGGAATTGCCGGGATCGCTCATTGCCTACAGCATGCTCTATGGAACTTAGACAGTTCTTAATCTTGCTCTAAAGAACTGTTTTGCATTACTCTGGACATATATTAGCACTCTCCCTCGTTGAGTGCCAATCGTCCAAATTAATGAAGTTGATAGGGAAAACACTATCGGCTAACGGTGGCCGATTGGGGACGCGCGGGATAGGAAACAGCTTATCGCCGGGGCCGCGGCGCTCTCTGTGCGAGAACGCACGCTGCCAGGGACGATTAATTGAGGCGGGCGAGGTGGCGCTGCACGGAGAGCACTGCTCCTACAAGCCCCAGGCTGGCGGACAGGGCCAGGAGCAGGGCCATGGCCAGCGGTTCGAGCGGGGCGAGCTGGAACTCGGAAGCATAGAGGCGTGCAAATTCGGCAATGGCCGTGTTCAGCGGGCGCAGGGCAAGCGCCACGGCGCCGAGCGCAACCGCGCCTGCGCACAGCCCGAGCAGGGCGCCCGTGTAATAGAAGGGGCGATGGATGAAGGTGTCCGTGGCGCCGATCAGCTTGGACACCAGAATTTCTTCGCGCTGGGTCAGCACCTGCAGGCGGATAGTGTTGAAGACCACGGCCACCACCACTGTGCCCAGGGTGACGGCCAGCAGCAGCAGGGCCAGGCGCAGCACGCCCAGCAGGGCGGCCAGGCGCTTCACCCAGGCCGAATCCACCTGCACCGTTTCCACACCGGGCAGGGCGCGCATGCGTTCGGCGATGCCGTCGATGGCCGCGCCCTCGGCAGCCGTGCGGAAGGCGTTGAGCTTGATGACATAGCTGTCCGGCAGGGGATTGTCGCCCAGGGTTTCCAGCACGTCGGAGAGGCCGCTCTTGTCCTTCAGCGCATCCAGCGCCTTCTCGCGCGGCACGAAGACGATGCGCGCGTCCGGCACGATGCCGCGCAGCGAGGACGCCAGGCCGGAAGCCTGCTCGCGCGGCGTGTCGTGGGCCATGAAGACGCTGAGCTCCGGATCGACCGAGAGCTGCTCGGACATGGGCCGCACATTGTCCAGCACCGTCAGCCCGGCGAAGGGCAGGGCGAGGGCGATGGCCACCACCAGGATATTGAAGAGGAAGCTGCCCGGCGCGCGGCGCAGGTGGACCAGGGCGGCGCCCAGGGCAAAGACATGCTGACGCAGCCAGACGCTCATGCCGCCACCCCCGCATCTTCCAGCTGGCCCTGCTTGAGGTAGATGACGCGGCCCGCCGCATCCAGCACCTGCTCGTCGTGGGTGGAGATCACGCAGGTCACGCCCACGGAATGAAAGGCGCGCAGGGCATCGAAGACGCGGCTGGCGCTGGCGCGGTCCAGGTTGGCGGTCGGCTCGTCCGCCAGGATGATCTGGGGCCGGTTGACGATGGCGCGCGCGATGGACACGCGCTGCTGCTCGCCGCCTGACAGGGCCATGGGCTGCGCCTGGGCGCGCTCGCCGAGCCCGACCTTTTCGAGGGCGGCGCGGGCGCGCTGCTCGGCCTGGGCGCGCGGGGCGCCCGTCACGAGCAGGGGCATCATCACATTGGCCAGCACGGAGCGGTCGTTCAGCAGACGCTGCTGCTGAAAGATCAGGCCGAGATTGCGGCGCAGGAAGGGCACGCCTGCAGGCTTGAGCTTGCCGATATCCGTGCCGTTCACCACCACGCTGCCCGAACTGGGGCGTTCCATGGCGGCGATCATTTTCAACAGCGTGGACTTGCCGGCGCCGGAAGGGCCGGCCAGGTAGACCAGCTCGCCCTTGCCTATGGTGAGAGTGATGTCGCGCAGCGCCATCACGTCGGAACTATATTGCTTGGAAACGTGCTGGAATTCGATCATGGTCCTTAACCGAGCAGGGCTTCGACAAACTCAGCCGCATTGAAGGGCTGCAGGTCTTCGATCTTCTCGCCGATGCCGATGAAATAGACGGGCACGGGGCGCACGCGGGCAATGGCGGCCAGCACGCCGCCCTTGGCGGTGCCGTCCAGCTTGGTGATGATGAGGCCGGAAAGCTGGAGCGCGTCGTCGAAAGCCTTCACCTGGGCCAGCGCGTTCTGGCCCGTGTTGCCGTCGATGACGAGCAGCGTCTCGTGCGGCGCGCCTTCCATGCCCTTGCCGATCACGCGCTTGATCTTCTTCAGCTCCTCCATGAGGTGCAGCTGGGTGGGCAGGCGGCCGGCGGTATCGATCATGACCACATTCGTGCCGCGCGCCTTGCCAGACTGCACGGCATCGAAGGACACGGCGGCAGGGTCGCCCGATTCCTGGGCGATTACCGTCACATTGTTGCGCTGGCCCCAGACCATGAGCTGCTCGCGGGCGGCGGCGCGGAAGGTGTCGCCCGCAGCCAGCAGCACGGACTGGTGGTGGGCCTGCATGTGCTTGGCCAACTTGCCGATGGTGGTGGTCTTGCCCGCGCCGTTCACGCCGGAAATCATCATCACGAGGGGCTGGTGGCGGCCCAGCTCGAAAGGCTTCTGCAGCGGCAGCAGCAGTTCGGTCATCAGCTCCTTGAGGGCGGCCTTCACGGCGGCGGCGTCCAGCAGCTTGTCTTCCTTCACCTTGCGCTTGAGCGCGTCGAGCAGGTACTGGGTGGCATCGATACCCGCGTCCGCCATGAGCAGGGCCGCTTCCAGCTCTTCGTACAGCGCCTCGTCGATCTTGGCGCCCACGAAGAGGATGGAGAGATTGGCGGAGGTTTTCGACAGCCCCGCCTTCAGGCGGCCCATCCAGGACTGCTTCGTTTCCGGCCGGGGCGCCGTTTCCATGTCGAAGGCGAGCGGAGCGGCGGACTCGGCAGGCCCAGGCGCCGGAGCTTCCGCAGGAGCGGGCGCCGGCACTTCAGAGGCGGCAGTTTTTTTCTTGAAGAAGCTGAACATGTTTGGATGCAGAGAGCGCGGCAGGCCGCCAGCACGGGAAAAATAGCCCGTATTCTACCAGAGGCAAAAATGGGGTCTGACGGGGGCGCCGAACCCCTATTTTTTAGGAGGCGCGGCTGCGGCGCCAGTCTTCCAGGTGGGCGCCGATCTCGTGCAGGTCGAGGATGCGCACCTGGGGCGGCGGACGGCGGCGCAGCGCGGCGTTGCCGCCGCCCACCCAGAGTTCCACCGTCTCGGGCAGGCGGGCATGCAGCTGCTTGAGGGAATCGGTGACCTGGCGCGTATTCATGGCCGAGGAGAAGGAGAGGGCCACCACGTCCACCTGCTGGGAACGCGCCGCCTCCACAATGTCGGGGAGGGGCGTCTGCACGCCCAGGGAAATGCATTGCGCGCCTTCCGCGGCGAACAGCGCCTCGGCCATCAGCAGGCCCAGGCTGTGCCGCTCCTGGGGGAGGGTGGTGAGCAGGATGCGCGGACGCGGCGAGGGATGCAGGTGGTTGGCCTGGGGCAGGGCGAACACGGCACTGTGCATCACGGCCTGCAGCGATTCGCTGACCAGGTGCTCCTCATAGACGGCGAACTGGCCGCAGGCCCAGGCGTCGCCCACGGCGGCGGTCAGGGGCGCCATGAGGTCGATGACGAAATTCTTTACGCCCATCACCATCAGGGCCTGGGACAGGCGGCGGCGCAGGGCGTGGGCGTCCAGGCTGCGGCACAGTTCCATATAGGTGTGGAGCTCGGGGTGCTGGGGGCGCGCCGGTCCGCGCCGGTCCGCCGCCTTCTCGGCCAGCGCCTGCAGGGTGGCCATGTCGAACTGGATGACCTTGCCCGGACGATAGCCGAGATCGATCAGGCGCTTGATCATTCGCAACTTCTGCACCTGCTCGAAGGGGTAGACTCGCTCGCCGAAACTGTCCCGTTTTGGCTGCGGGAAATCATAGCGCCGCTCCCATACGCGCAGGGTTTCCTTGGCCACGCCGGTATCGCGCTCGACGTCGCTGATGGTCGCGGCTGCGGGTAGTTGGATGGGGTTGCTGTTCATCGGGTATAGGGTGCGCGCCAGGACGGCGAACCGCATTCTACCTGCGTTTTTAGCAGGAAAGTTGCGCATTATCTACAGCCGTGCGCAGGGTTCAAAGGGCCTTTGGAGGCTTGTCCAATACACGGCTTTCAGTTTGCGGAGTTTCCCTTTGATTCCTTTCATTGTAGTTCCTGTGTCGTGGACAAGAACCGAAACAATTTTTTTTCGCCGGGGTTCCTGGTGCGGCGCACCAATAGGGGGCACGGCTTAGGCGGGGGATGAGTTTGCTTATGTGATTAAATTCGCACGGTCAACCACGGAAAACCCGTATAGTGTGGCGAATTTGCTGCTTCGCGGCAGGATGCGGTGATCAGGTATACAATACTGGCGCGGTGGCCATCCTTGTCAAGGCTGGTTCCGTTAGCAGCTTGATACTTGATGTAAAGCAAGATCATCAGTATAGTGCCGCCTCCCGGTGCATGTCTGCACCGTTATGAAGCCGGCGCGCAATACAGCCGCATCGACATAAGTGAACGCCGTCCGATCCGGATGGCAAACGTGGCAACGGAGACATTGCCCTCACACATAAGAATCGGCGCCTGGGATGAGGGCGCCAGCAAGAGCGACTCAGCCCTGCTTTAACAAAAATTTTAAATGCAACACAACTGAAGGAAAAGTAATGAAAAAAACGCTAATCTCCCTCGCAGTGTTAGGCGCAATGAGCGGCGCCGCCTTCGCACAGACCAACGTCACCATCTACGGTATCGTTGATGCAGGCATCGTTTCCGAGCACGGCGGCAAAGCCGGCAGCGTCACCAAGGTCACCAGCGGCGTGGCCAACGCTTCCCGCATCGGCTTCCGCGGCGTTGAAGATCTGGGCGGCGGTCTGTCGGCCATCTTCACCCTGGAAACCGGCTTCAAGGCTGACGACGGCGCCCTGGATAACACCAGCAACGTGCTGTTCAACCGCCAAGCCTTCGTGGGCCTGCGTTCGAAAACCGCCGGCACCCTGACCCTGGGCCGCCAGTACACCCCGTGGTACAACGCCTTCGCGCAAGTGGGCGACCCCTTCGCCGCCGGCCTGGCCGGTTCGGCCAAGAACCTGTTCCCGACCACCGGCGCCAACGTGCGCAACAGCAATGCCGTCGTGTACCAGACTCCTGTGTACAACGGCCTGAGCGGTGAAGTCTTCTACGGTTTCGGCGAGCAAGCTGAAGCGTCGGCTGGCCGCCAGCTGGGCGCAGCCGTGGCCTACGCCAACGGCCCGCTGAACGTGCGTCTGGCCTACAACAACCGCAACAACGACACCGCGACCGGCCTGGCTCCAGTGGTGAACCGCGGCATCGGCCACAACAGCCTGCTGGCTGTGAACTACGACTTCCAGGTTGCCAAAGCCTTCTTCATGTACGGCAGCAACAAGGGCCTGAACAGCGTCGCTTACCCGAACGCCACCGCCTACACCGCCACCGCCGTGGCGCCGTCGACCGACACCCGCAACGCCCTGATCGGCGCGACCGTGCCGGTGGGCGCAGCAGGCAACTTCATCGCCTCCTACGCTACCGTGGACGACAAGCAGTTCAACCGCGACGCGCACCAGTGGGCACTGGGCTACACCCACGGCCTGTCCAAGCGCACCACCGCGTATCTGTCGTACGGCAAGATCAACAACAAGAACGGCGCCAGCTACACCGTTGGTAACAACGCTGAAGCCGGTTCCGGCGACTCCGCTTTCAACGTCGGCGTACGCCACACGTTCTAAGCTTCATCGCTGCCTGAAACCGGCTGCCTCGTGCAGCCGGTTTTTTTTTGTCCCGCCGCGTTAGAATGGGCGCATGAAAACAAGAACCCGCCTGAGTCTCGCGCTGCTGATCGCCTCCTGCGCCGCCATCGCCGCGGCCGTGGCCGGCCCGCGCAGCAAGCCCGCGTCCGCGCCTGCCGCAAAAGGCATTCCCCGCTACGGCATGATGGTCTATTCGGACCTGTGCGTGAACCCGGCCACGGGCGATTTCGGCGGCCAGCGCATCACGCTGCAGCGGTTCTCGGAAGTGGATACGGTGATCTACGAGTTCACGGCTGGCGCTCTGAGCTGGCCTCTGGTGGCGAACGACGTCAACATCGACCCGCGCGGCAAGATGATGTACTTCACGGTGGAGGTGCCGGAGGAAGGCGAGCGCACCATCAGCGGCAAGTTCTCGGCCGATGGCGAAACCCTCACGCTGGAAGGCGGCTACTGCGCAGACCAGCAGCAGCCCATGACGCTGACGCGGGTGCAGGACTTCGGCGCCAAGCCCAAGGCCTGCAAGGCCTGTCCGCCCGCAAAGCCGGGCAAGAGCAAGCCTGCCGACGAAGAAACGCCCGCTCCCGAGAAAACGCCCGCACCCAAGTGGGAGCCGGCGCCGCCGATGCAGGGCTAGTGTTTCTGCGCTTCCGCGTTCTTGCGGATGGTTTCGAGCGTGGCGCCCGGCGTGATCAGGTTGCCGTCGTAGCGCAGCTCGATCAGCGCGGGCAGGCTCTGTTCGCGCGTGTGCTTCAGGGCGCGCTCCAGCGCGGGCGCGAAGTCCGCGGTCTTCTCCACCACTTCACCATGCGCGCCGCAGGCCTGTGCCAGTTGCGCGAAGTCCGGATTCGCCAGTGTGGTGCCGGATACGCGGCCCGGGTACTCGCGCTCCTGGTGCATGCGGATGGTGCCGAACATCTGGTTGTTGAAGACGATGATGATCACGCCTGCCTTGTACTGCACGGCGGTGGCCAGCTCCTGGCCGTTCATCATGTACTCGCCGTCGCCCGCGAACGTGATCACGGTGCGCTGCGGATCGATGATCTTGGCCGCGACGCCGGACGGCACGCTATAGCCCATGGCGCCGCTGGTGGGCGCGAGCTGCGTGCGCATGGCGCCGTAGCGGTGGAAGCGGTGCGCCCAGGTGGCGTAATTGCCCGCGCCGTTGGTGATGATGGTGTCGTGCGGCGCGAGGCGGTCGATCTCCTGCACCACCTGCCACAGGTCCAGCGGCGCCTTCCCGTCCTGGAAGATGGCAGGCTTCTGCTGCCAGGCCGCCAGTTCCGCACGCGCCTCCTCCACGGTATGGCGCCAGGCCGAGGCATCCACCGGCTCCATCGCCGCCAGCATCGACGCCGCCTGCGGCATGCCGCTCACGATCATCATCTCGGCCTGATACACGCTGCCCAGTTCCTCGGCATCCGCATGGAAGTGCACCAGGCGCTGGCGCGGCACGGGCGATTCGATGATGGAATAGCCGCTGGTGGTCATCTCGCCCAGGCGCGGGCCGATCGCAATCAGCAGGTCCGCATCGCGCACGCGGGCGGCCAGCTTGGGATTGATGCCGATGCCCACGTCGCCAACATAGTGCGGATGATCGTTGTCCATCAGGTCCTGGAAGCGGAAAGCGCAGGACACGGGCAGGGAGTTCGCCTCGGCGAAACGCTGCAGGTCGGCGCAGGCCTGCGCATTCCAGCCGCTGCCGCCGAGCAGCAGCAGCGGGCGCCTGGCTTCGGCCAGCATCGTGCGCAGCTGCGCGATTTGGGCGGCCGATGGGGAGGCCTGCACCGGCTGGTAGCGGCGCGTATCGGCCACTTCGGCCTTGCGCACCAGCATATCCTCGGGCAGGGCAAGAACGACGGGGCCCTGGCGGCCGCTGGTGGCAATCTGGAAAGCGCGGGCGATGTATTCAGGCACGCGGTCGGCGCGGTCGATCTGCGCGACCCACTTTGCCATCTGGCCGAACATGCGGCGGTAGTCCACCTCCTGGAAGGCCTCGCGGTCCATGAAATCGCCGCCCACCTGGCCGATGAAGAGGATCATGGGCGTCGAATCCTGAAAGGCCGTATGCACACCGATGGAGGCGTTGGTCGCGCCGGGGCCGCGGGTGACGAAGCAGATGCCCGGCTTGCCGGTCATCTTGCCGTAGGCGTCGGCCATGAAAGCGGCGCCGCCCTCCTGGCGGTTGATGACGAAGCGGATGCCCGAATCGTGCAGCGCATCGAGCACGTCCAGATAGCTCTCGCCCGGCACGCCGAAAGCGGTATCGACGCCGTGGACTTTCAGTGCATCGACCAGGATCTGGCCGCCGGAACGGGAAGGATGCGTCATGGAACTCGCCTCGCGATAAAAAGTTGATCCCGGCATTCTAGACCTCCCCCCGCCGCCCGGCTTTCCAAATGGCGACACCATTTTCCGTTTTCCCCACAGGGTGAGCCATGCGCTTGCGGTACAATAACGCCTGATGCAAGCCAGACAGCCGCTGGCTGCCGCAGCAATGCGGTGGCGGGAGGAAGGTCCGGACTCCATAGAGCGGGGTGACGGTTAACGGCCGTCCGCTGAAAGCCCTCGGGTATAAGGCGAGGAATAGGGCCACAGAGACGAGCGTATTAAGTTACGGTGAAACGCGGTAACCTCCACCTGGTGCAATTTCAAATAGGCACGCGATGATGCTGCTCGCGGAGCGTGCGGGTAGAAAGCTTGAGCGCCGGAGTAATCCGGCGCCTAGAGGAATGGCTGTCATAGCGACGTCCGCAAGGACTGCGCCGTAACAGAATCCGGCCTATCGGCTTGCTTCAACTTATTCCTTTCTTCGGATTCGCCGATGAAAAAATACATCCTGGCGCTAGATCAGGGCACCACCAGCTCCCGCGCTATCCTCTTCGACCAGCGCGGCCAGCTCTGCGGCAGTGCCGCCCAGGAGTATCCCCAGCATTTCCCCCAGCCCGGCTGGGTGGAGCACGATCCCGCCGATATCTGGAACAGCCAGCTGGCCGTCGCCCGCAGGGTGCTGGCCGATGCTGGCCTTTCGGCCCGGGATATCGCAGGCATCGGCATCGCCAACCAGCGCGAAACCACCGTGCTGTGGGAGCGCGCCAGCGGCCGCCCCGTGGCGCCGGCCATCGTGTGGCAGGACCGCCGTACCGCGGACTATTGCGAGCAGCTGCGCAGCGAGGGCAGGGCGCAGCAGATCTGCGAGTCCACTGGCCTGGTGCTCGATGCCTATTTTTCCGCCACCAAGCTGAAATGGCTGCTCGATCATGTGCCGGGCGCGCGCGAACGCGCCGAGCGCGGCGAGCTTTGTTTCGGTACCGTGGACAGCTGGCTGGCCTTCAAGCTGTGCGGCGCGCACGTCACGGACGTGAGCAACGCTTCCCGCACCATGCTGTTCAACATCCACCTGATGCGCTGGGATGCGGATCTGCTGGCCCTGTTCGGCATTCCCGTGTCCCTGCTGCCGCAGGTGGTGTCGTCCAGCGAGGAGGTGGGCATGACCCATGCCGATCTTTTCGGCGCGCCCATTCCGCTGGCTGGTATCGCGGGCGACCAGCAGGCTGCCACATTCGGCCAGGCCTGCCACCAGCCGGGAATGGTGAAGAATACCTATGGCACCGGATGCTTCATGCTGATGCACGCGGGCTCCCAGCCGCGCGTATCGCACAACCGCCTGCTGTCCACCGTGGGCTGGCGTATTGGCGGCGCTACGGACTATCTGCTGGAGGGCAGTGTGTTCATGGGCGGCGCCACCGTGCAGTGGCTGCGCGATGGCCTGGGCATCATCCGCCAGTCCTCGGACGTGGAGGCGCTGGCCGCAAGTGTGCCGGACAGCGGCGGCGTGCTGCTCGTTCCCGCTTTCGTCGGCCTCGGCGCGCCGCATTGGGACCCGTATGCGCGCGGCGCCATCGTCGGCCTTACGCGCGGGAGCACTCAGGCGCATATCGCGCGCGCCGCCGTCGAATCCATCGCTTTCCAGAGCGCCGAGCTTCTCTCCGCCATGCAGAAGGACGCTTCCATTCCAGTGGCCGAAGTGCGCGCCGACGGCGGCGCGGCCCGCAACGACATGCTGATGCAGTTCCAGGCCGACCTGCTTGGCGTGCCCGTCCTGCGTCCGCGCGTCACCGAGACCACGGCGCTTGGCGCGGCCTATCTGGCCGGCCTGGCGCTGGGATTCTGGTCCTCGCGGGAGGAAATCGCGGCGCAGTGGCAGTGCGAGCGCCGCTTCGAACCGTCCATGAATGCGGACCGCCGCGGGGTGCTGATGCAGCGCTGGTCGCGCGCCGTGGAGAGGGCGCGCGCCTGGGAAGAGCCCCTCGATTGAGCCCACTCGCGGCTGCGTATAATGGCGCTTGTGCACCGCGCCAGGGCCTTGAATTTGTCTATACAACTTGTTTCCTCAGAGCATGCTCGCTGCTGAATTTCTGGGCAGTCCAGAGCTGGTTTCACCAGTGAAACCCTTCCGATGCCCGCCTGTTTCGGGCGATCCCGGCGATTCTTCCCCTTGTTGTGGCCGCACGACGCCGTTGTTGTCAACTGGCAACCTTATGTATTTGTTCTAATTTTGTTTGTACCAATTTTGTCTCGCCTGACACCATTGCGCAGATGAGATTGCACTTTCAGTATCCCGCCTAAGTATCTAATTTCTCGACAGATTTTCACTTGAGGACGCTTCAACGAAGCGCGCTAAGTCCTTAATTTCATTAGCAAAAACCGGATTTTTCCAATTGGAAATCGCTTGACCGCCCGTTTTGCTTACTCTAAAGTGGGTATCTGTGTGAAAAAGTGTAGTTTTGTGGGATTTTTTGGCGAGCAACGCGCTGCACAAAATGACGGACAAATTTAAGGACTAGAGAGAAAAGCCGTGTTCCAGGGCGCTTCCGCGATCACTCTCGATGCGAAAGGCAGGATGTCGATTCCCGCCAAGCATCGTGACGCACTGATGATTCAGTGCGAGGGACGCCTTACGCTCACGAAACATCCGGACGGCTGCCTCCTCATGTATCCCCGCCACGTCTGGGAAGCCAAGCGCGACCAGATCGCCGCCTGGCCCATGTCCGCCCGCGGCTGGCAGCGCATCCTGCTGGGCAATGCGAGCGACGTCGAAATGGATTCGGCAGGCCGCATCCTGGTCGCGCCCGAGCTGCGCGATGCGGTGGGCCTGGGCCGCGAGGTCGTCCTCTCCGGCATGCTGACCCACTTCGAAATCTGGGATCCGGCCAAGCGCGCCGAAAACGAGCAAGCCACCATCGACGTCGGCATGCCCGACACCCTGTCCGATTTCTCCTTCTGAGGCCCGCCGATGACAACGACAGCGGTGCCCGAATATCAGCATCAAACGGTGCTGCTAGATGAAGCGGTGAATGCGCTCGACCTGCAGGGCGAGCGCGCCCATGGCATCTACGTGGACGGCACTTTCGGCCGGGGCGGCCATAGCCGCCTGATTCTCTCGAAGCTCGGCGCCAACGCGCGCCTGATCGCCTTCGACAAGGACCCCCAGGCCATCGCCACCGCGGAACAGATCAAGGACCAGCGCTTCACGATCGTGCATGACAGCTTCGCCACGATGGCGTCCGCCCTCGCCGAACGCGGTATCGGCGCGGTGGACGGCATCCTGCTGGACCTTGGCATCTCCTCGCCGCAGGTGGACGATGCGGCGCGCGGCTTCAGTTTCCGTAACGATGGTCCGCTCGACATGCGCATGGATACCACGCGCGGCATTTCGGCGGCGGAATGGCTCGCCACAGAAACCGAACAGACACTGGAAAAGGTGATAAAGGAATATGGGGAAGAACGGTTTGCTTTTCAGATTGCAAAGGCGATTGTTGCTCGCAGGGCAGTCGAGCCAATTTCAAGCACACGACAGCTTGCCGGCATCGTGGCAGGCGCGGTCAAAACCCGGGAGAAGGGCAAGGACCCGGCCACTCGGACCTTTCAGGCTATCCGGATTTTCGTCAATAAAGAGCTTGAAGATCTCGAAGCAGGTCTGAAGCAGGCGTTCGACGCGCTGGCGCCGGGCGGCATCATGGCCGTTATCAGCTTCCATTCGCTGGAAGACCGCATGGTGAAGCGCTTCTTCGCCGAGCGCGCGAACGTGAAGCAGCCGGACCGCCGCCTGCCTATCCGCGCCGTTGACCTGCCGCAGCCGGAAATGAAGCTGCTGGCCAAGATCAAGCCTTCGGACGCCGAAGTGAACGCCAATCCCCGCGCCCGCTCCGCCGTCATGCGCGTGGCGCAGCGCCTTGCTCCGAAAGGGGCGCTGCAATGAGCGGCAAGCTGAATATCGTGCTGGCCGCGCTGCTGGTGCTGTGCGCGCTCTCGCTGGTGAAGTCGCAGTACCAGGCGCGCCACCTCTTTATTGAACTGGAGCGCACCCAGAGCCAGGCCCGCCAGCTGGATATCGAATGGGCCCAGCTGCAGCTGGACCAGTCCACCCTCGGCAAGCACGCGCGCATCGAGGAGATCGCGCGCCGCGACCTGAACATGACGCAGCTCACCCCTGCGCGTACGCAGTACCTGACGGAAGGCGAGAAATAATGCGCGCCACCA
The DNA here is from genome assembly GCF_021165955.1 of Massilia endophytica. Lineage (NCBI taxonomy): Bacteria > Pseudomonadati > Pseudomonadota > Betaproteobacteria > Burkholderiales > Oxalobacteraceae > Massilia > Massilia endophytica. The sequence goes on from NZ_CP088952.1 coordinate 317,363, forward strand.
GTGCATCGAGCAGCTCCCGCGTTGCGGCTTCGAAGGGCGTGTCCTTCTCGAAGAGCCCCGTGCTGGCCGTTCGCCTGCCGACCTGGCGCTCGCGCGTGGTGCTCTTCGTGCTGTTCGCCGCCTTCGCCGCGCTCGCGGGCCGCGCCTTGTGGCTGCAAGGGCTGTCCACCCAGTTCCTGCAGAAGCAGGGCGAAATCCGCTACGCGCGCACCATCGAGCTGCCCGCAACGCGCGGCAAGATCACGGACCGCAACGGCCAGGTGCTCGCGTCCTCCATTCCCGTGAAGGCCATCTGGGCGATTCCGGACGACGTGCTGCAGGCGCCCGCGGAGAAGATCCGCGCGCTGGCGCGCCTGCTGGAGATGAGCGAGGCCGAGCTGCGCAAGAAGCTCGACTCGGACCGCAACTTCGTCTACCTGAAACGCCAGGTGGAGCAGGATGTGGCCGACAAGATCCTGGCGCTGAAGATCGACGGCATCGACACCCGCAAGGAATACAAGCGCTTCTATCCGCAAGGCGAAGTGATGACCCACGTGGTGGGCTTCACCAATGTGGAAGACGTTGGCCAGGAAAGCATGGAGCTGGCGCAGCAGAAAACCCTGGTCGGCACGCCGGGCTCGCGCCGCGTCATCAAGGACCGCCTGGGCCGCATCGTGGAAGACATCGGCGCCAAGCACGAGCCGCACGACGGCAAGGACCTGGTGCTCTCCGTCGATTCCAAGATCCAGTACATCGCCTTCACCCAGCTGAAGGGCGCCGTCGAGAAGTTCAAGGCCAAGGCGGGAGCCGCCGTGGTGCTGGACGTGCACACGGGGGAAGTGCTGGCGCTGGCCAACTATCCCAGCTACGACCCGAACGACCGCCGCGCGCTCACCGGCGCCCAGCTGCGTAACCGCGTCATGACGGACTCCTTCGAGCCCGGCTCCACGCTCAAGCCGATTACCGTGGCGCTGGCGCTGGATACCGGCCGCGTCAAGCCGTCCACCCTGATCGACACGGGGAACGGCAAGCTCACCATCTTCGACCGCACCATCAGCGATACCAAGCCGCACGGCGTGATCGACGTGCACCACATTATCGAAACCTCGTCCAATATCGGCACCTCGAAGATCGCGCTCAGCATGCCGTCGCAGGAAATGTGGGAGATGTTCACGAAGGTCGGCTTTGGCCAGCAGCCCAAGTGGGGCTTCCCCGGCGCCGTGGCGGGCCGCGTGCGTCCCTACAAGTCCTGGCGTCCGGTGGAACAGGCGACCATGAGCTACGGTAACGGCATCTCGGTTTCGCTGATCCAGCTCGCCCGTTCCTACATGATGTTCGCCCGTAACGGCGACACGATTCCGCTCAGCTTCCAGAAAGTGAACGAGCTGCCCGCTGGCCAGCAGATCATCAAGCCCCAGACGGCGCGCGACATGCGCGAAATGCTGGAGTCCGTGGTGTCCGGCAAGGATGGCACGGCCAAGCAGGCGCAGATTCCGGGCTACCGCGTGGGCGGCAAGACGGGCACCGCGTATAAGGTCGAGAATGGCCGCTACGCCATTCCCCGCAAGTACATCGGTTCCTTCGTCGGCATGGTGCCGATGTCGAACCCGCGCTTCATCATCGCCGTCATGATCGACGAGCCGACCCAGGGCGGCCACTTCGGCGGCCAGGTCGCCGCGCCCACTTTTGCCAAGGTCGCAGAGAACGCTCTGCGCGCCATGAACGTGCCTCCCGATTCGTCCGTGACCGAAATCGTGATTCCGACCGATACCGGACCGGAGGCCATGTAATGAATACGATGACCGAAATCAGCAACTGGATCAAACAGGCCGCGCCCAAGGGGCAGCTGGCTTCCGACTCGCGCCGCATCAAGCCCGGCGATGTGTTCTTTGCCTATCCCGGCGACGCCGGCGATGGGCGCAAATTCATCGACACGGCGATCGAGCAGGGCGCCGCCGCCGTGCTGTACGACCCGGCGGGCTTCGAATGGAAGGCCGAGTGGAAGGTGGCCTCGCTGGCCGTGGAATCGCTCAAGCAGAAGGCAGGCCCCATTGCCCACGCCTTCTACGGCATGCCGGACAGCGGCATGTTCACCGTGGCGGTAACGGGCACCAACGGCAAGACCTCGACGGCAGTATGGCTGGGCCATGCCCTGTCGCGCTCCGGCGATACCACGGCCGTCATCGGCACGCTGGGCGTCGGCCTCTTCAGCGGCCGGGGCGAACCCGAATTCAATTCCACCGGCTACACCACGCCGGACCAGGTGCTGCTGGCCCGCACGCTGGACGAATGCCGCGCGGCGGGCGCCAGGGCGCTGGCCATCGAAGCGTCTTCCATCGGCCTGGAACAGGGCCGCGTGGCGGGCATGCATTTCGACGTGGCACTGTTCACCAATCTCACGCGCGACCATCTGGACTTCCACGGCACCATGGAAGCGTACGAGGCGGCCAAGACGAAGCTCTTCGACTGGCCCGGCCTGAAAACGGCTGTGCTGAACCTGGACGATCCGATGGGCCGGCGCCTCGCGGCCCATGTGCAGGGTAAGCTCGGTGGCAAGACGCCCGTCATCGGCTACACCTTGGGCGATGTGCCCGATCTGGAAGGCGTGGCCATGCTGCGCGCGAGCCAGGTGCGCAGCCGTGGCCTGGGCACCGAGTTCCACCTGGATTCGCCCTTCGGCAGCGCCAATGTGAAGACGCAGCTCGTCGGTTCCTTCAACGTCAGCAACGCCCTGGGCGTGCTGGGCGCGCTGCTCGCGAAGGGCATGAAGCTGCGCGCCGCCGTGGATGCTGTCGAGCAGCTCACGCCGCCGCCCGGCCGCATGCAGCTCGTCGGCGGCAACGACGCGCCCATGATCGTGATCGACTACGCCCATACCCCCGATGCGCTCGACAAGACGCTGGCCGTATTGCGCGACGTGGCCAGCGACCGTGGTGGCAAACTGTGGTGCGTGTTCGGCTGCGGCGGCGACCGCGATCCGGGCAAGCGCCCACAGATGGGCAGGATCTCCCAGGCGGCGGACCATGTGCTGGTCACCAGCGACAATCCGCGCAGCGAAGACCCGCACGCCATCATCGAACAGATCGTGGCAGGCATGGATGCGCAGCATCCGTCCTCCGAGTTCGAAACCGTGGAAGACCGCGCGACCGCCATCCTTTCCGCCGTCCGGCACGCCGGCAAGCAGGACGTGATCCTGCTGGCAGGGAAGGGCCATGAGCCCTACCAGGAAATCAAGGGCAAGAAGCTGCCGTTCTCGGACGCGGACCATGCCCAGCTGGCGCTGTCCGCCCGCCTGACGATGATGAGGCCTAACTGATGCGCGCTACCCTCGACCAGATCCTCGGAGCCCTGCCGGGCGCGCGGCTCGTCAATGGCGGCGCGGCCTTCGAGGGCGTGTCCACCGACAGCCGCACGGTCGCGCAGGGTGCGCTCTTCGTCGCGCTGCGCGGGGAAGTCTTCGATGCCCACAATTTCCTGACCCAGGTAGCGGAGAAGGGCGCGGCCGCTGTCGTTGCCGAGCAGTTGCCCGACGGCTGGACCCTGCCCGCCATCGTCGTTCCCAACACCCTCACGGCTCTGGGCCAGATCGCCAACTGGTGGCGCAGGCAGTTCCAGCTGCCGCTGATCGGCGTCACCGGCTCGAACGGCAAGACCACGGTCAAGGAAATGATCTCGGCCATTCTCGCGGAAGCCCATGGCGAGGAGGGCCGTCTGGCCACGCGCGGCAACCTGAATAACGAGATCGGCGTGCCGCTTACCCTGTTCCGCCTTGGCGCCCAGCACAAGTCGGGTGTGGTGGAACTGGGCATGAACCATCCCGGCGAAATTGGCCGCCTGAGCGCCATCGCCGCGCCCACCATCGGCATGGTCAACAACGCACAGCGCGAGCACCAGGAATTCATGCACACGGTGGAAGCCGTGGCGCGCGAGAACGGCAGCGTGCTGGCGGGCCTGCCTGCGGACGGCGTGGCCGTGTTCCCGCATGCGGACGAGTTCACGCCCATCTGGCGCGAGCTCTCCGCGGGCCGCCGCGTGCTGACCTTCGGCCTGAGCAAGGATGCGGATGTGAGCTGCAGCTACCGCCCGGGCGATTTCGGCAACCAGATGTTCGTCACCATCCGCCAGGACAAGGAGCCGCTGCAGTTCTTCGTGGGCCTGCAGGCTGCGGGCGAGCACAATGTGCTGAACGCGCTGGCCGCCGTGGCCTGTACCCATGCGGCGGGCATTCCGGCCGCGCAGATCAAGCTGGGCCTCGACCACTTCGCGCCCGTGAGCGGGCGCCTGCAGAAGAAGCGCGCCGCCAACGGCGCCACCGTCATCGACGACAGCTACAACGCCAACCCCGATTCCGTGCGTGCCGCCATCGACGTGCTGGCCAAGGCCGACGCCCCGCGCGTGCTGGTGCTGGGCGACATGGGCGAAGTCGGTACCCAGGGCCGCGAGTTCCACGAGGAGATCGCCGCCTACGCCGCCAGCAAAGGCATCGAGCAGGTGCTGGTCACGGGCGAACTCGCACGCCACATGGCGGGCCACGCCCGGCATTTCGAACAGTTCGACGCGCTCCTGGCCGCAGTGGATGCAGCCATGGCGCCGCAAGCCACCGTGTTGATCAAGGGCTCCCGCTTCATGAAGATGGAACGGGTCGTGCAGCATCTGACGGGAACGCAACAGGATAACAAGGACAACCACTAATGCTGCTCTGGCTCGCACAATTCCTGCAGGACGATATCGGCGCCTTCCGCGTCTTCAACTTCATCACCTTCCGCGCGGTGTTCGCCACCATCACGGCGCTGATCATCGGCCTGGTCGCAGGCCCCGCCGTGATCCGCAAGCTCACCGCCATGAAATACGGCCAGGCCGTGCGTACCGACGGTCCGCAGACCCACCTGAAGAAGCACGGCACCCCCACCATGGGCGGCGTGCTGCTTCTGATCGCCATCGGTGTATCCACCGTTCTCTGGTGCGACTGGTCCAACCGCCTGATCTGGCCCGTGATGGTGGTGACCATTGGCTTCGGCCTGGTGGGCTGGGTGGACGACTACCGCAAGGTGGTGCGCCAGGACCCGGAGGGCATGCGCTCGGCCGAAAAATACTTCTGGCAGTCGCTGGTGGGCATCGGGGCCGCGCTGTACCTGGCCTTCTCCGTTTCGGCGCCCACGCCGGTGGAAGTGCTCAACTTGTTCTGGGCATGGGTGCAGTCCGGCTTCTCCATGGACCTGCCGCCGAAGGCCGACCTGATCGTCCCCTTCTTCAAGACCATCAGCTATCCGCTGGGCGTCTGGGGCTTCATCGCACTGACCTACTGCGTGATCGTGGGCGCTTCGAACGCCGTGAACTTTACCGACGGCCTGGATGGCCTGGCCATCATGCCGACCGTGATGGTGGGTTCGGCCCTGGGCCTGTTCGCCTACCTCACCGGCAGCGCCACCTACTCGAAATACCTGTTCATTCCGCATATTCCGGGCGCGGGCGAGTTGATCATCTTCTGCGGCGCCATGGCGGGCGCGGGCCTGGCCTTCCTCTGGTATAACACCCACCCCGCGCAGGTCTTCATGGGCGACGTGGGCGCGCTGGCACTGGGCGGCGCGCTCGGCACCATCGCCGTCATTGTGCGCCAGGAGATCGTGCTCTTCATCATGGGCGGCATCTTCGTTGCCGAAACCCTGTCCGTGATCATCCAGGTTGGCTGGTTCAAATACACGAAGAAGCGTTATGGGGCGGGCCGCCGCGTCTTCCTCATGGCGCCGCTGCACCACCATTTCGAACAGAAGGGATGGAAGGAAACGCAGGTCGTCGTGCGTTTCTGGATCATCACCATGATGCTGGTCCTGATCGGCCTCTCTACCCTGAAGCTGCGTTGAACGACAGATGATCTATAACGGCAAAATCGCGCTGGTACTCGGGCTGGGTGAATCCGGCCTGGCGATGGCACAGTGGCTCGCCCGCTGTGGCGCGCTGCTGCGCGTTGCCGATACGCGTCCCGTGCCGGACCGCCTGCCTGCGTTGCGCGAGGCGCTGCCGGGTACGCAGTTCGTGTCCGGACCGTTCACTGCCGCCCTGCTGGACGGCGTGGACTTTGTTGCCGTGAGCCCCGGCCTGGCGCCGCAGCGCGAGCTGGCAGAGATTATTCCTGCAGCGGCTGAAAAGAATATTCCCGTGTGGGGCGAGATCGAGCTGTTCGCCCAGGCACTGACGTGGCTGAAGGAAGACCGCACTTACGAGCCGAAAGTCATCGCCATCACGGGCACGAACGGCAAGACCACCGTCACCACCCTCACCGGGCAGCTGTGCGAGCGCGCCGGGAAAACGGTTCGCGTGGCAGGCAATATCAGCCCCGCAGCGCTGGACGTGCTGCGCGAGGCCATGGACGAAGAGACCCTGCCGCAGGTCTGGGTGCTCGAACTCTCCAGCTTCCAGCTGCACACCACCTACAGCCTGCAGCCCGACGCGGCCACCGTGCTGAACGTGACCCAGGACCACCTGGACTGGCACGGCGACATGCAGGCATACGCCAACGACAAGGCGCGCATCTTCGGCGAAGAGACCGTTCGTGTGCTGAACCGCGACGACGCCTGGGTGATGCGCATGTCCAACCCCACAGGCGAAAACATCAGCTTCGGCACGGACGAACCGGTGCTGGCGGACAGCTTCGGCCTGGTGAACGAGCGCGGCATCTTCTGGCTGTCCACCGCCGAGCCCACCGAGGAAGTGGAAAAGAAGAAGCGCCGCAAAAACGATCCGCCGCCACCGCCGGTCGAATGCCATGTGAAGAAGCTGATGCCTGCGGACGCATTGCAGATCCGCGGCACGCACAACGCATCCAACGCGCTGGCCGCGCTGGCGCTGTGCCGCGCCATCGGCCTGCCGTTCGCTCCACTGCTGCACGGCCTGCGCGAGTACAAGGGCCAGCCCCACCGCGTGGAGCTGGTGGCCTCGATCAATGCCGTGGACTACTACGACGACAGTAAAGGCACCAACGTGGGCGCAACCGTCGCCGCGCTGAATGGCCTGGGCAAGAGCTTCGGCAGCCCGGACCAGCGCCTTGTGCTGATCGCGGGTGGCGACGGCAAGGGCCAGGAGTTCGATCCCCTGGCCGACCCCGTGTCGCGCTATGTGCGCGCGGTGATGCTGATCGGCCGCGATGCGCCTGCCATCCGCGCGGCGCTGGCCGATACCGGCGTGCCGATGGAAGATTTCCCCACGCTGGAGGAAGCCGTGAGGCGCGCGGCCTCGCTCGCGCAGGGCGGCGACGGCGTGTTGCTGTCGCCCGCGTGCGCCAGCCTGGACATGTTCAAGAACTACGCGCACCGCGCGCAGGTGTTCATCGACACCGTGCGTGAACTGGCGCGGGACGCGGGGCAGGAGATCTGATGGCCTTCCAGATCCCCTTCAAGTTCGGCGGCTCCGAGGCCCCAGCGCCCATCGACAGCCGCGCGCGCCAGTCGAAGATGATGGAATACGACCAGCCCCTGGTCTGGGTGGTGCTGCTGCTTATGCTGCTCGGTATGGTGATGGTGTATTCGGCCTCCATCGCGCTGCCGGATTCACCGAAATTCGCCGCCTACACCAGCACCTACTTCCTGAACCGCCAGGCCATCTTCATCGCCATTTCGGCGCTGGTGGCGGCCTTCGTCTTCCGCGTTCCGGTAGCGACGCTGCAGAAGGCCTCGCCCTATCTTTTCATCGCCACCCTGGTGCTGCTGGTGCTGGTGCTGATCCCCGGTATCGGCATCGTGGTGAACGGCGGCCGCCGCTGGCTGCCTTTCCGCCTTGGCCAGCCCTCCGAAGTCATGAAGCTGGTGATGGTGCTGTACGCAGCCGACTACACGGTGCGCAAGCAGGAATACATGCACAAGCTGACCAAGGGCTTCCTGCCCATGGCGCTGGCGGTGAGCTTCGTGGGCCTGCTGCTGTTGCTGGAGCCGGACCTGGGCGCTTTCGGCGTGATCGTCTGCATCGCCATGGGCATTCTTTTCCTGGGCGGCGTGAACGCCATCTGGTTCGGCGGCATTGGCGCCATGCTGGTGACGATCTTCGTTTCCATCATCGCGCTCTCCAAGTTCCGCCGCGACCGTTTCTTCGCCTACCTGAATCCGTGGGACGAAGACAATGCCCTGAACAAGGCCTACCAGCTGACGCACTCCCTCATCGCCTTCGGACGTGGAGAGCTGACGGGCGTCGGCCTGGGCGGCAGCGTCGAGAAGCTGCACTACCTGCCGGAAGCGCATACCGACTTCCTGCTCGCCGTCATCGGCGAAGAGCTGGGCCTCGCGGGTGTGCTGGTGGTGATCGCGCTGTTCTACTGGATCGTGAAGCGCGCCTTCGACATCGGCCGCCAGGCCATTGCCATCGACCAGACCTTCGCGGGCCTGGTGGCGAAAGGCATCGGCATCTGGATCGGCGTGCAGACCTTCATCAATATGGGCGTGAACCTCGGCCTGCTGCCGACCAAGGGCCTGACCCTGCCTCTGATGAGCTATGGCGGTTCCGGTGTGCTGATCAACTGCGTCGGCCTCGCCATCCTGCTGCGCATCGACTACGAGAACCGTGTGCTGATGCGGGGAGGGCGGATATGAAGCGCCTGATGATCATGGCGGCGGGCACCGGCGGCCACATCTTCCCCGGCCTGGCGATTGCGCAGACCATGCGCGAGCGCGGCTGGGAGGTAAGCTGGCTGGGCACCTCGCACGGCATGGAAAAGGACCTGGTTCCGAAGAGCGGCATCGCCATGGACACCATCAACTTCAGCGGCATGCGCGGCAAGGGCCTGGCGCATACGGTGTCCGGCATGTTCAAGATGCTGGGCGCCTTCGCCGACTGCTACGGCTTCCTCGGCCGCCGCAAGCCGGATGTGGTGCTGGGCATGGGCGGCTACGTGACCGTGCCGGGCGGCGTGGTGGCCAAGCTGCGCGGAACGCCGCTCGTGCTGGTGAATGCGGATGCGGCCTTGCTCCTGTCGAACAAGACGCTGACGCCGGTGGCCTCGCGCGTGTGCTTCGGCTTCCCGGCCGATTTCGGCGCGGCAGCGGGCAAGGCGGTCGTCACGGGCAACCCGGTGCGCGCCGAGATCCTTGCGCTGCCCGAGCCGCAGCACCGCTTCGCGGGCCGCGAGGGCGTGCTGCGCATCCTGGTTGTTGGCGGCAGCCTCGGCGCCAAGGCGCTGAACGACGCGCTGCCCGCGGCGCTGGCACTGATTCCGGAAGCGGAACGCCCCGTGGTCACTCACCAGTCGGGCAAGAAGAATATCGACGCCCTGCGCGCCGCCTACGAGCAGGCGGGCGTGAAGGCGAACGTGGTGGACTTCATCGACGACATGGCGGGAGCCTACGCGTCGGCGGATCTCGTGATCTGCCGTGCGGGCGCCATTACCGTATCCGAGCTGACGGCGACAGGCGTTGCAAGCGTGCTGGTGCCGCTGGTCGCATCCACCACCAGCCACCAGCGCGACAACGCGCAGTGGATGGCGAAGCAGAATGCATCGATTCACATGCCGCAAACGGAACTGAATCCACAGGCCGTCGCGACCATGCTGCAAACGCTGACGCGCGGCGCCTGCCTGAATATGGCGGTGGCAGCGCGCACGGTCGGCAAGCGCGATTCGAACGAGGCCATCGCAAAAGTACTGGAAGAACTGGCATGAAACACAAGGTCAAGAACATTCACTTCGTCGGCATTGGCGGCAGCGGCATGAGCGGCATCGCCGAGGTGCTGCTGACGCTCGGCTACAGCATCAGCGGCTCCGACCTGGGCAGCAATGCCGTGACGCAGCGCCTGGCCGACATGGGCGCCAGGGTGTTCCAGGGCCATGCGGCGGAGAATATCGGCGACGCCGACGCCGTGGTGACTTCCACCGCCGTGAAGGACGACAATCCCGAAGTGCTGGCAGCCCGCAGCCGCAAGGTTCCCATCGTGCCCCGCGCCGTGATGCTGGGTGAGCTGATGCGCCTGAAGCGCGGCATTGCCATCGCTGGCACCCATGGCAAGACGACCACCACCAGCCTGGTGGCCTCGGTACTGGCGGCCGGCGGCCTCGATCCCACCTTCGTGATCGGCGGCCGCCTGACGGCTGCAGGCGCGAACGCGAAACTGGGCTCGGGCGAATACCTGGTGGCCGAGGCGGACGAATCGGATGCTTCCTTCCTCAACCTCGCCCCCATGATCGAAGTCATCACGAACATCGATGCCGATCACATGGAAACCTACGAGCACGATTTCGAGAAGCTGAAGCAGGCCTTCGTCCACTTCACGCACCGTCTGCCGTTCTACGGCCGGGCCATGCTGTGCATCGACGATCCGCACGTGCGCAGCATCATCCCGCAGGTGACCAAGCCGGTGACGACCTACGGCTTCAGCGAAGAGGCTGAAGTGCGCGCCGTGAATGCGCGCGCCGTCGGCACGCAGATGCACTTCACCGTGCTGCAGGAGGGCTATCCGGACCTGGACGTGGTGCTGAACCAGCCCGGCATGCACAACGTGCAGAACGCCTGCTCGGCCGTCGCCATCGCCCGCGAAATCGGCGTACCGGACGAAGCCACCCAGGAAGGCCTGGCGGGCTTCGCAGGCGTTGGCCGCCGCTTCACCAAATACGGCGACATCGATATTCCATCCGGCGGCAAGTTCACGCTGGTGGACGATTTCGGCCACCACCCGATTGAAACGGAAGTGACGCTGGCAGCGGCCCGCGCGGCCTATCCCGGCCGCCGCCTGGTGCTGGCTTTCCAGCCGCACCGCTACACCCGTACGCGCGACCTGTTCGAGGACTTTGCAAAAGTGCTCAGCTCTGTCGACGTGCTGGTGCTGGCCGACGTTTATGCAGCGGGCGAGCAGCCGATTGTGGCTGCGGACGGCCGCTCCCTGGCGCACGCGATCCGCGCGCGCGGCAAGACCGAACCGGTATTCGTCGAAAACATCGCGGATATGCCGGAAACGATTATGAACGTGGTGCGCGACGGCGACGTGGTGCTCACGATGGGCGCAGGCTCGATCAGCGGCGTCCCGGCGAAACTGACTGCATACAAGAAGGCTTGAATCGTGAACCAGATCTCTCAACAGGAAGCGAAGGCATTCGGCAAGGTGGGCGTGCTGTTCGGCGGCCGCTCCGCCGAGCGCGACGTGTCCATCATGTCCGGCACCGGCGTGCTGAAAGCCCTGCAAAGCCAGGGTATCGACGCACACGCCTTCGATCCGGCCGAACGCTCGCTGGCCGAACTGGCGGCGGAAAAATTCGACCGCGTGTTTATCGCGCTGCACGGCCGCTTCGGCGAAGACGGCAGCATCCAGGGCGCGCTGGAGCTGCTGGGCATTCCCTATACCGGCAGCGGCGTCATGGCCAGCTCTGTGGGCATGGACAAGATCACCACCAAGATCCTGTGGCTGAGCGAAGGCCTGCCCACGCCGCGCTACGCCGTGCTGGATGCGAAGTCGGACCTGGACAAGATTGCCTCCGACCTGGGCCTGCCCCTGATCGTGAAGCCGCCGCACGAAGGTTCGACCATCGGCATCACCAAGGTGAACGCGGCCGCCGAATTCCGTAAGGCCTACGACACCGCCGCCGCCCTGGACGATGCCGTTCTGGCCGAGGAGTTCGTGACGGGCCGCGAGTTCACCGTCGCCGTGCTGGGTTCGGGCGCCGATGCGCGTGCGCTGCCGGTGGTGGAGATCGTGGCGCCGGAAGGCAATTACGACTACCAGAACAAGTACTTCACGGACGACACCAAGTATTTCTGCCCGCCGCAGCTGGACGAAGCGATTCAGGCCGAGATGCGCCGTATCGCCGTGGCGGCCTACCGCTCCGTGGGCTGCGAAGGCTGGGGGCGCGTCGACGTGCTGCTGCGCGTGGCGGATAACAAGCCTTTCCTGCTGGAGGTGAATACCTCGCCCGGCATGACCAGCCATTCGCTGGTGCCGATGGCGGGCCGCGCCGCGGGAATGAGCTATGAAGAGCTGTGCGTGGAAATCCTGCGCACCGCGCGTTTGAAGATGAAGGCCTAACGGGAAAACATGTGGCAGGACGCAAAGGCCCTCAACGCAACCGCCAACGGCATCTTCGCCCTGGCGCTGCTGGCCTGCGTCGCCGGTGGGGTGTGGTGGCTGGCGCAGCGTCCCGTATTCGACCTGCGCACCATCAAGGTGGAGGCGATCGGCAAGGAAGACCTGAAGCACGTGAACCTGCTCACGCTGCGCAACGGCACGCAGGGACGGATTCGCGGGAACTTCTTCACCGCGAACCTGGACAGTGTGCGCCAGGTGTTCGAGTCCGTGCCCTGGGTGCGGCGCGCCACGGTGCGGCGGGAATGGCCGGACCAGCTGATCGTGGAGGTGGAGGAACACGAGGCGCTGGGCACCTGGGGTGAGGATGGAAGGCTGCTGTCGGTGAAGGGCGATGTGTTTACCGCCAACCTGGCAGAAGCGGAAGAGGATCACGAGCTGCCGGAGTTTTCCGGGCCGGACGGCAGCGAGAAGGAAGTGCTGGCGCGATACGGCGAACTGCGCAAGTGGTTTGCGGCCATCGACCTGGCGCCCGAAGGCCTGTCGCTGTCCAGCCGCTATGCCTGGACGGTGAAGCTGGACAACGGCATGAGCGTGGCGCTGGGCCGCGAGCAGACGCCGAGCATGCTGAAGGAAAGGGTGGACCGGCTGGTGGGGATCTGGCCCCAGCTGGCGAGCCGGGTGCCGAATATCGAGACCGTCGATATGCGGTACCAGAACGGATTGGCACTGAGCGCAACGGGATTGAAGATACCGGCTGAAAAGCCGCATAAATAAAAGCAGGCAAACAGATGACAAAAGACGCTAAAAACCTGATCGTCGGACTCGACATCGGCACCTCCAAAGTGGTGGCCGTTGTGGCCGAAGTGATGGGCGATGGCCGCCACGAAGTGATTGGCCTGGGCCAGCACGAATCCAAAGGCCTGAAGAAGGGCGTGGTGGTCAACATCGAAGCGACGGTCGAATCGATCCAGCGCGCGCTCGAAGAAGCGGAACTCATGGCCGACTGCAAGATCCGCAACGTGTATGCGGGCATTGCGGGCAGCCATATCCGCAGCTTCAATTCCAGCGGCATGGTGGCGATCAAGGACAAGGAAGTCACGGCGACCGACGTGGCGCGCGTCATCGAAACGGCGAAGGCGGTGAACATCCCCACCGACCAGCAGCTGCTGCACACCGTGCCGCAGGAGTTCATCGTGGACAGCCAGGAAGATGTGCGCGAGCCGATCGGCATGAGCGGCATCCGCCTGGAAGTGAAGGTGCACATTGTCACCGGCGCCGTGAGCGCCGTGCAGAACATCGTCAAGTGCGTGCGCCGCTGCGGCCTGGAAGTGTCGGACCTGATCCTGCAGCCCATGGCATCGGCCGACGCCGTGCTCACGCCGGACGAGAAGGAACTGGGCGTGGTGCTGATCGACATCGGCGGCGGCACCACCGACGTTGCCGTGTTCTCGGATGGCGCCATCCGCCACACGGCCGTGATCCCGATTGCGGGCGACCAGATCACCAACGACATCGCCATGGCGCTGCGCACGCCGACGTCGGAGGCCGAAGAGATCAAGATCCGCTACGGCGTGGCCAAGCAGGTGCTGGCCGACCCGGGCGAACACCTGGAAGTGCCGGGCCTGGGCGACCGCGGTCCGCGCAACCTTTCGCGCCAGGCGCTGGCGGCGGTGATCGAGCCGCGCGTGGAGGAGCTGTTCGCCATGGTGCACCAGGTGGTGCGCGAGTCCGGCTACGAGGGCGTGCTGTCCTCGGGCATCGTGCTCACTGGCGGCACGGCCATCATGCCGGGCATGGTGGAAATGGCGGAAGACATTTTCCTGAAACCGGCGCGCCTCGGCACGCCGGACTATCGCGGCCAGCTCGCGGACGTGGTGCGCAGCCCGCGCTACGCCACCGTGCTTGGCCTGCTGCTGGAAGCGAAGAAGCAATACCTGCGCGGGCACATCGTCACGCGCCAGGACGGGTCCGTGAAAGCGGTGTGGCAGCGCATGAAGGAATGGTTCCTCGGGAATTTCTGATTTTTTGCAGGTTCAGGGCAGCAGCACTTTTAACTTTTAATTATTAAAACCGCAGTTTTCAATCTCCAGTTCTCCTACCCATATGAGGACTGGCGCTTGAAAACCGCATTCTGATAGGAGCACATCATGGAGTTTGATATGGTCGATAACGCATCGCTGGGTACGGTCATCAAGGTGGTCGGAGTCGGTGGAGCAGGCGGCAACGCAGTGCAGCACATGATCAACAAAGGCATGAGCGGCGTGGAGTTCATCGCCGCCAACACCGACGCCCAGGCGCTGTCGACTTCCAAGGCCAACAACATCATCCAGATCGGCGAGACCGGCCTGGGTGCTGGCATGAAGCCTGACGTGGGCCGCCAGCTGGCGGAAGAATCCCGCGCCCGTATCGAAGACGCGCTGCGCGGCGCCCACATGGTATTCATCGCCGCAGGCATGGGCGGCGGCACCGGCACCGGCGCTGCGCCTATCGTGGCCGAAGTGGCCAAGGCGCAGGGCGCGCTGACCGTGGCCGTGGTGTCCAAGCCTTTCTCTCACGAAGGCCAGAAGTGCATGGACATCGCCGATGAAGGCCTGGAGAAGCTGGCCGCCAACGTGGACTCCCTGATCGTGATCCTGAACGAGAAGCTGGAAGAGATCTACGAAGACGAGTCGCTGATCGAGTGGCTGCAGCATGCGGACGATGTGCTGAACAACGCCGTTGCCGGTATCGCCGAGATCATCAACGTGCCGGGCCACATCAACGTCGACTTCAACGACGTGAAGACCATCATGGGCGAGCAGGGCAAGGCCATGATGGGCACGGCGACCGCCTCGGGCGTGGACCGCGCACGCATCGCCGCCGAGCAGGCCGTGGCCTCCCCGCTGCTGGACGGCGTGGACCTCTCCGGCGCGCGCGGCGTGCTGGTGAACGTGACCGCATCGCGCGGCCTGAAGGGCAAGGAGATCAAGGAAGTCATGGCCGCCGTACGCGCCTTCGCCGCACCGGATGCGTCGATCGCACAGGGCATCGCCTACGACGACACCATGGGCGACGAGATCCGCGTCACCGTGGTGGCCACCGGCCTGGGCAAGGGCAAGAAGCACGTGCAGCTGGTGCCCCAGCCGATGCTGCGCACCGGCACCCACAACGCGCCGATGATGCCATCGGCAGCCATGGGCGGCGCGGCAGTTGGCGGCGGCAGCGTCACCATGGGCAGCGCCCAGGGCTTCGAAGGCATGAAGGCGCCGGCCGTATGGCGCCGCGAGTCCGCCTCCGAGCAGGTTCGTGCGATGGAAAAGAACGGCATGGAGACCTACGACATTCCAGCCTTCCTGCGCAAGCAGGCTGACTGATGCCGTTTGGCCGGGGCGTGGCAAAATAAGCAAACTTGCCGCGCCTCTGGCATACTCCCGTTCCAGGGCTGGCCGCGCGCTGCGCGGCCATTTTCATTTGCGCACAACAGAAGAGGAGTCAACAATGACCATCAAGATCGGCGACAAGCTGCCGGAAGGCACCCTGTCCGAATACATCGAAGTCGAAACCGAAGGCTGCTCGCTGGGCCCGAACACCTTCAACGTGCAGGAACTGGCCAAGGGCAAGAAGATCGCCATCTTCGGCCTGCCGGGCGCCTACACCCCAACCTGCTCCGCACAGCACGTGCCGGGCTACGTGAAGAACGCCGAGGCGCTGAAAGCCAAGGGCGTGGACGAGATCTGGTGCATCTCCGTGAACGACGCCTTCGTGATGGGCGCCTGGGGCCGCGACCAGAAGTCGACCGGCATCGTCCGCATGATGGCTGACGGTAACGCCGCCTTCACCAAGGCCCTGGGCCTGGACGCCGACTTCAGCAAGTTTGGCATGGGCACCCGCTCCCAGCGCTACTCCATGCTGGTGGAAGACGGCGTGGTCAAGCAGCTCAACGTGGAAGAAGGCGGCAAGTTCGAAGTCTCGAACGCCGAAACCATGCTGGGCCAGCTGTAAGCTTCCCTTTGGTCTTATTCAAAAGAGCGCCAGCAGCAATGCTGGCGCTTTTTTTTTTCGCGTTGAGGGCAGAACGTTCGAGATCGTCACGATTTGGGGAAAAATTCAGGCCAACTCAAAACCAAGCGTTTTGATGCGCAAGCCTTCTCGTCGCCCAGTCGCTCGCGTTCGATCTCAATCTTGTACACCTACCTTCACCGAGACGCTTTGGGCCACGTAAGCCTCATTCACGTGTGCATTAGAATTTGGTAACTGATGAGGTAAAACATGTACGCACGACAATCACTGGACAGTTACTTCGACGACACTCCACAATCCAGCTTGTTCCACTACACGGGTCTTTCCGCGCTACTGGGAATCGCCGACAAGCGTGAGTTTTGGGCAAGCCACATAAGCTACCTAAACGATTCTCAGGAGCTTTTGCACGCGACTGGCTTTCTGCGTAATGTCCTCAGCAACTTCATGGTGCACGCTGTTGAAGAAGAGAAGGCTGAGTTCTCGCACCAGCTCAATGAGTGGCTCAAGGATTTACATAATCTGAATCGCCATCATTTCTCTAGACACTCTGCAGCCGTAGAGAATGCCGCTTTTCGAATTCGATCGGCGAAAGCCTTTCGCTGAATCCATGGCGACGCTTTGGATTGTAGAACATCTCAATGTAGTCGAAGACATCCTGCCTGGCCTCGTCGCGGGTCGAATAGGTCTTGCGCCGTATTCGCTCGCGCTTTAGCAACTGGAAAAAGCTCTCAGCCACGGCATTGTCGTGACAATTGCCTCGTCGGCTCATGCTTTGCACGAGGCCATGTGCCGCCAGGAAGTCGCGCCAATCGTAGCTGCTAAATTGGCTCCCCTGATCTGAGTGGACCATAACCTCTTCAGTCGGTTGTCGGCGCCATACAGCCATCAGCAAAGCGCTCATCGCCAGCTCGCGGTCGATCCGTGAACTCATCGACCATCCGATTACCTGACGAGAGAACAGGTCCAAGACAACTGCCAGGTAGAGCCATCCCTCACAGGTTCGCAGGTAGGTGATATCGGTGACCCACACCTTGTTTGGTTCAGTAACATCGAACTCCCGTTGCAGGTGGTTGGGTGCGACGACCGATGGTGGGCCGCCGCGCTTCGACTTCCGCTTGGCGTAGCCCGTTTGAGAACGTATGCCCTCAGATCGCATCAGGCGATGAACTCGGTTGATCCCGCATTGCTCACCAAGCTCCTGCAAGTCATCGTAGACCTTGCGGTAACCGTAGACCGCGCCGCTCTCCAGCCAAGACTGCTTGATATGGCCAAGCAGCCGTCGGTTCTCTTTCTCACGCGGACTTTCGGCAGTGATGCACCAAGCGTAATAGCCGCTGGGGTGAACCTTGACCATCTTGCACAGCCGCCGGACTGAATGCACGGCCTGGTGCTCGCGAATGAAGGCGTACCTTACCCGGACGTCTTGGCAAAGTACGCCGCGGCCTTTCGCAAAATATCGCGCTCCTCGGTGACGCGTTTCAGTTCGGCCTTCAGGCGCCGCATTTCCTCTGTCTGGGCGTCGTTGGCCTTGCGCTCGGCCTCGGGAACGCCGTAGCGCTTGATCCAAGCGTAGATGCTGTGAATGCTCACGCCGAGGCGCTCAGCCACCTGCGCTGCTGGATGCCCGCGATCCAGCACCTGCTTGACCGCCGCAACCTTGAATTCTTCCGTGTACCGCTTTCCGCTCATGATGACTCCTTTGCCTAAATTATGGCTCAGGAGTGTCTAGTGGTATGGTGGCGATTCAATCAATACTTCAACATTTTTGTCTTCTCTTTATCTGAAGAAGACAACCTGCTTAGCCAATGGCGAAGCTACACACCCCACGGTAAGGGTGTAAGCATCGAGATCGCACCGCATGTACTGAAGCTGATTGTCGCTGCTAATCGGCTCAAGCTTGGCAAATGTCTTTACACCGACGAAGACCACTCCCAAGTGCTACTTAGTCTATTCGAACATCTTTGGGGCTGTTACGCCCAGGTCGAAGTGAAGCCGGTGACAACCCATGCCTTCCGAGACTTCTTTCAGTCTAAACGGGGCACGATTCTAGAGGCCCTCTCATTGGTTAAACACGGCGCATTCTCTGAGGAAAGGGAATGGAGACTGATTCAATGCCACGACGATCAATCGGAGAAGATTTCGTTCCGCGAGGGGCCCACAATGCTGATCCCCTATACGAAAATTCTGATTGGCGAAGAGCGTAGGCCGTTCAAATCCATACGCATGGGGCCATCCGAAAATCCCGACCTCGCTCTCGCTTCACTTCTTCGGTTCGTTGGCCAAAATCAGTTAGCGCAGTCCGTGATCCGCTCGCACATCCCATACCGAAAGTTGTGACAACCACGTGCCGACCCACCAAGTGCTCCATCACGGTAGCATTTATTCATCGGTAGGTATGGGGGCACCCCTGCCGATTGGTTGTAGCTGAATGGTAGCTGCGCTTCTCGAACGGAGCAAAAGGCTTCTTAGGCTCTGCTCCGACTTCGCCACGAACAAACGTACATACCTGCCGCGCACTCAGCGCAGCTGTCACCAGATCATCTCGTCTTGAGATTTGGCAAACGGAGTATTTGACCCGAAGAGCAAAATCGCTACTCCTATCTTTATACGGAGGCGACATGGCCATCGACGTCTATTTGCAGATCGACGGTATCAAGGGGGAGTCAGCCGATTCAGCGCATCAGGGCTGGATCGAAATCAGTTCAGCACAGTGGGGCGTTACCCAGCCCAGAAGTGCAACCGCTTCAACCGGAGGAGGACTGACCGCCGAACGGTGTGAACACCGAACCCTCTCGTTCAGCAAGCTTGCAGACTTGTCGTCGCCAATCCTGATGCAGACCTGTTCTACCGGTAGAACGATCCCCAAAGCCAAACTCGAACTTATGCGCGCCGACGGCAACGGGAAGCCTGTGAAGTACTACGAGGTCGAGCTGGAGAACGTGATGATCGCCAGCATAGAACAGGTCGTAAGCGAGGGCAGCATTTTGCATGATTCTGTCGGTCTCCGGTTCTCCAAAGTCAAGTGGAAGTACACCCAGCAGAAAATCGGCGGCGGTGTGGGCGGGAATACCGCTGGCGGCTGGTGCCTCTCGTCGAACAAGTGCGTATAGGGGGCGGTGATGGCCGAAGACGATCCGCTGCGTCCAACCCAGGATTCACGCCGCTTCTTCATGCTTCCACAAGCACCAATGGATTCGGGCTACTACGTCTACGGGAATCTATATGGAAAACCAGCCAAGGGCGCATACCAATATGCGCATCCGCAGATGATGACCACGATTCTTCGTGTGGCGTTCGAATGGCAGGCTGTCGACAGGCGCCGTTTTGGAGTTGGCGATATAAGTCTCGCAGGCGGCCCGAAACCTCCAGATCACGACTCGCACATGAGTGGCCTTGAGGTTGATATCAGACCATTGCGTAAAGACGGCCGCGAAGAATCGGTAAGGTGGTGGGACGCCGAGTATGACCGGGCCGGAACGGCGAAACTGATCGAGCTGTTTCGGACTTTTGCCCCAGTCGTCAAAGTCCTGTTCAACGGACCAGACATCCCGTTTGTTTTGAGATATCCGGATCATGACGACCATTTCCACGTCAAGTTGAGAGGCTGACTATGAGGCTTCGTACGTTCGCTTGGCTCCTGCTCGCGGGAGCGCTCGCACTTTCATTGGTTCACGCCGCCATCCCAATGGGAGGTTGGAAGCCACTCCCCGGAGCGATTTACCTCATACACGGTGGCTCGCTTGCAGATCGGCAGGCTCCGACAGTAGACGACCGCAAACTCTCCGTTCTCATCGATGGTCAAGCCGCCAAGGACGTCTTCAATGCGATTGGACCGGATTTGCCAGCCACATGTTCGGATGAGCAGGGCGACAGAGCACGCAACAAGAAGGGAGTTACATGTTCCTATACAGCGAAGGACAAAGGAACCAGAGAAGGTCCGTACAGGTGCTGGATAGGGATTGATCTCAAGACCGGTGACAGCGTAGGCACTGTAAGTTGTTAGATTCGGGTGACACTCTGCCGTAATGATGGCGCCATGAAATCAACCTTCCTTATTTGGCTTATGGCCGTTAGTGGGGTTTGTGCACAGGTAATCGAATGCCCGAAATCCTATCCCCCACTGGATACTGAGCTAACCATGATTCCTTCAACTCATAAAGGCAAGGGGCTGGTGAGCGCGCGCTATCTAAGCGGCGCCAGTATGTTCATCGGTGAGTTCAATGACGGGGGAGAGCTGCAAGGACTCCGCAAGGATGTCAAAGGCGGTTATGACATAGAAGTACCGGCGGATACCAGGTGGTTGGTATGTTTTTACGGCGATAGCCAAGCCATAAGCTGGTGGGAGGAATTGAAGCTGGAACCCAAGAGCACCAGCTGCACGGTACAGGTGCGGAGCGCTCAGCCTCAACGCCCCGGCGCGGTCGAGGCAAAGCTGATCTGCAAATAGGCCGAAACGCAGTTTCGTCAGGGATGGCAGCGGCTGATGCCGTACTGCGCCGCGAGGTAAGCGGCAATGTCGGCCTCTTCGGAGAGGAAACGTCGGCCCGTGGCGGTGCTGGTGAGGATGCCGGGGTGTTCGCTGCGGTTGTCCTCGGCCAGCACCAGCACCGGGCAGCCTTGGTGACCTTCGCCCAGCAGCGCGACGATGGCGGCGCGTGGGCGGGGGAAGGCGATGTAGTGGACGTCCAGCTCCGTGCGCAGGTAAGGGAAGAAGCTGAGCAGCCCTTCGATCTGCGCGCAGGCGCCACAGTGGAACAGGTCCGCGCTGACCTTCGGGTCGGGGAAGAGCGGGCGAAGAAGGAAGAGGGTGTCTTTGTTCATTCGCCCGAGTCTACCTCAAGAGTTGACGCAGTTGTAGCTAGCGGCTGCGTTCACGTCGCCCGTGCCCTTGTATTGCGGGTAGGCGGGGTAGCGGCACAGCGGGCGTTCGCGTCCGAGCGTGGCGGCGTTCACGTCCACGCCTTTCAGCGTGCCGGGATCCTTGCCCTTGCTGACCCAGTCGTCGAGGATGCCGACCGCGTCCCACGAGGGAACGAAGGCGCCCACCGAGTGGCCCAGGCCGGGCACGGTATAGAAGCGCATGAAGGCGTCCGCATTGGCCTGTCCCATCTTCGCCACCTGCGCCTCGTAGTAGGCGATGGTGGCGTTCGGGCTGATGACTTCATCGGCCAGGCCATGCAGCACAATCAGTTTGCCGCCATGCGCGCGGAAAGCTTCGATATCCGGATTCGTGGCGCCCACCGCATCCGACATGTCCACCAGCCGTTGCAGATAGGCGCCGGGACTGGCGATGTCGAAGCCGATGGAGCTGAAGGCCGGGTTCTTCGTGATGAAGTACTTGATGTAGCCGTCGCCCTGCGCAAACAGATAGCCGTTCTCCAGCGCGTTCGGCGGGGTGCGCAGGTCGGGCGAGGAGCCCAGTCCCGGCGCGGGCCGGAAGTTCGCGCCCTGCAGGATGTTGTAGCCATGGTGGCGGTTCACGCCATGGGCCAGCTGGTAAGGCAGCACGAGATCGTCCGCAATGGAGTGCACGGTGTTCAGCTGCGCGTCCGACAGGCAGCTGTCGCCGGTATCGGCGCCGCTCGGGCAGCGCAGGGCCGCCTGGATGATCGCAGACTTCGTGCGGCACATCGCCACGTTTGCGACGATGGAATCCTGCACGCCGTCGTCCGCGTCGCAATGGGCCAGCACGGTGCTGTGGACCAGGGCCTGCTTGGCCTGGTTCAGGTAGCCGCCCGGCGTGCCGTAGGCTGCCTGCCCCACCTTCACCCCATGCAGGCGCACGCCCGCGAAGTTGATGGCGGGCGCGCTCACCACCACGCCGTCATAGTCGTCCGGGTAGCGCTGGATGGCGGTCATGCCTTCGCGGCCGCCCGTGGAGCCCCCTGCGAAGTAGGAGCGGGATACCGAATCGGCGTAGTGCAGCTGGATCAGCGCCATGGCGGCATCGTGGGTCTTCTTCAGGTGCTCGAAGCCGAAGTTGGCGATGGCCGCTTCGTTCAGCGCGAATTCGGCGCCGCCCAGGCCTCCCACGTGGCCGGAGTCCGAGCCGTAGGTGGCGAAGCCCTGCCTGAGCGGTACAAAGCCGGGTGCGAAAGGTACGGCGATCGTGGCGTTGACCACCACCCCGTTATAGCCAGCGCCGCCCATCTGCACGGCCTTGCCGTTCCAGTTGACCGGCATGTTGAGCTGGAAGCGGATGTCCGGCGTGCCCGCGGGGGCCGTGTCCGCCGGGGTAATCTTGCCGAGCACCTGGCAGTACGGTGCGCCCTCATCCGGCGTTATCAGGCTTGCCGTCGTCACGCTCGCGCCGCCCGTGGGCAGCCCGATGGACGCGGCCGGGACGCTTTGATCGAGCATGCCGGCGCAGCTGACGGGTTTGGGGTGTGCCTTGAGCGCGGAGCCCTGCTGGGCGAGGCGCTGTCCGGATGCTGCTTCTTGCTGGTTGTCGCCGCCGGAGCAGGCCGCGAGGAGGACGGCCGTCAGGGCCGCGAGGGGAAGATGCAAGGTCGCACGATACGAAGTACTCATAGGCAGTCTCCTGGTCACGTTGTCGTGAGGGCGGCGGAGCGGCCATGCTGCCCGGGGGCCGCAATCGTTTCACCCTCCGGGGCCATCTTATCTCAGCGTTGCGGAATAGGAAACGTTTTTTGCACAGGAGTACTATTTTCGGCGGGAGCGTTTCTTCGGCGCGAGCATCACGCCGCTGCACGAGGGGGCGCCGCAGTAGCAGGCGAAGGCCTTCTTCACGGCGGGGGTGTGGCGCTCTTCGTAGATGAGGCCGTAGTTGTAGTTCAGCTCTTCGCCTTTTTCGATGGGGCGCAGGGCGTGGATGTAGACGCGGTCGTCCTCTTCCACGGCCTCGCAGTTCGGTTCGCAGGAATGGTTGATGAAGCGGGCCTCGTTGCCGTTCGCGCCGCCGTCGATCAGCATGCCGTTGCTGAGGGTGAAGAAGAAGGTATGGTTGATGGGGCCGCCCTTTTCTTCGGCGCGGCGGCAGGTCTCGTCCCAGTCGATGCGTTCGCCGGTGTATTCGATGATGCGCTTGCCGGCCGCGATTTTGCGGCGGGCGAACACGCCCCGGCCGTGCACGGGAGAGATGCGGACTTCGTAAAGTGGGGAAGGGGTTTTATCGTTATGCGTCGTCATCCCGCTATCATACCGTGACGATAGCGGTGCACGATTCATCATTTATCGCTTGGCAGCGTCTGCAGCGAACCGGTTTCGACGACGGGGCCCTTGCCCGCCAGCCGCCAGGCCAGCTGCTCGCGGCGGAAGACGAGCAGCTCCGCGCGCCTGCCGCGGCCGCCGCGTTCCACCGTCACCTCCGCGCAGTTCTCCGCCAGCCGGGCCTTGATGAAACGGGAGCGGGGCTGGTCCGCGCCCGTTTCCGCGTCCGTGGGATTGAAAGGCTCGCCCACGTCCGCAATGCCATCGCGGCCGCTGTTGGCGCGGCCCAGCAGAAGCTGCACATCGTCGGGCAGGCCGCGCAGCGACGCCACCGGCTGCGCGCCATCCATATTGCACTCCATCGCATGCGCCGCCGGCACCACGCAGGCCAGCAGCCAGAACACGTTCAGCTTCATGATTCGCCCCTCCATCGGCCGACTATGCCATATATCGGCGCCCGCCAGCGCAGTCGAGCGCCTTTGCGTACAATGGTTGGCCCAACAAGAACGAGAACCGGCCCCGTGAACGCCAAGGAAAACCTGCACAGTATTTATGCGATGGTCGCCGCCGTGGCGATGTTCGCCGTCATGGATACGACGATGAAAATGCTCGCCGAGCACTATCCGGCGATGCAGGTGACGGTGCTGCGCTGCCTGAGCTCCATGCCGCTGGTGTGCGCATTCATGGCCTGGCGCGGCAAGTTCGGGGGCATCTTCCGCGTGCACTGGCCACTGCACCTGCTGCGCGGCGTGCTGGGCGTGGGCATGCTCACCATGTTCGCCTACGCGCTGAAATCGCTGCCGCTGGCGGAAACCTATTCCATCTTCTTCATCGCCCCGGCGCTCATTACCGCGCTTTCCGTCTTTATCCTGAAGGAGAAGGTGGATGCGACGCAATGGGGCGCCATCGTGGTGGGCCTGATCGGCGTGCTGGTGGTGCTGCGGCCGGAGGGAACGAGCTTCATATCCGTGGCCGGTCTGGCGGTGCTCGCATCCGCCGCCTGCTATGCCGTGTCGGCCATCGCCAGCCGCATCCTGGCGAAGAAGGACTCCGGAGAGCACATCATGTTCTGGGTGCTGGCCCTGACGGCGGGCGGGGCCCTGCCGCTGGCCTGGCCGAACTGGGTGCCGATCCAGATGGACCATTGGCCCGTGCTGCTGGCGCTCGCGGTCAGCGGCTTCTTCGGACAGCTGGCGCTGACCAAGGCATTCAGCATGGGCAAGGCCTCCATCGTGGCGCCTTTCGAATACACTGCGCTGGCCTGGGGCGTGGCCATCGACTGGGCGCTCTGGAACACGCTGCCGGACTTTTACACGCTGCTGGGAGCGGGCATCATCATCGGCAGCGGGATCTATCTCGTGCGGCGCGAGGCCGTGCACGCCGAGGCCGAGCATCCCTGAGCGTCCCCGGCCGCGTTGCGGGAAAGCCGATATAATCGGCGGATGCTAAAACAACGCACTATCAAAGAGATGGTCCGCACCACAGGTGTGGGCCTGCATTCGGGGACCAAGGTCGTGCTGACCCTGCGCCCCGCCGCGCCCGACACCGGCATTGTGTTCAGCCGCGTCGATCTCGATCCCCCTGTTGTGTTTCAGGCAAGCGCCATGGCCGTGGGCGACACGCGCATGGCATCGGTGCTGATCAAGGATAACGCCCGCGTTTCCACCGTGGAGCACCTCATGTCCGCCTGCGCGGGCCTGGGCATCGACAATCTCTACGTCGACGTGACCGCCGAAGAGATTCCCATCATGGACGGCTCCGCGTCTTCCTTTGTCTACCTGCTGCAGCAGGCAGGCGTGGAGGAGCAGGACGCGCCGAAGAAGTTCATCAAGGTGCTCAAGCCCGTGGAAGTGCGCGAAGGGCAGGGCGCGAACGAGAAGTGGGCGCGCCTGGTGCCGCACGACGGCTTCAAGCTGGACTTCTTCATCGAATTCAACCATCCCGCCGTGGACGGCACGGCCCAGCGCGCGAACGTGGATTTCGGCGATGTCTCCTATGTACAGGCCGTGGCGCGCGCGCGCACCTTCGGCTTCATGCAGGATGTGGAGATGCTGCGCGGGATCGGCCTGGCGCGCGGCGGTTCGCTGGAAAACGCCATCGTCATGGACGAATACCGCATCCTGAACTCGGACGGGCTGCGCTACGACGACGAATTCGTGCGCCACAAGATCCTGGATGCGATTGGCGACCTGTATCTGGTGGGGCATCCGCTCGTGTGCAGCTACGAGGCGCACAAGTCCGGCCACGCCCTGAACAACCTGCTGCTGCGCGAGCTGCTCAAGCATCCTGACGCCTACGAGATCGTGAGCTACGACGAGATCGCGAAGGCGCCGCCTTCCTACGCAAAGCAGATGGAGCAGGAGTGGTCGTTTAACTGAGGCTCAGCGGCGGCGCGCCACCATGGCGCGCAGGGCCGCGATCAGCTTCTCGTTCTGAGCGGTCGGTTCCAGCGTTTCGCTCAGTTCGGCGAAGGAATCGACGGCCGTGGGCGGCAGGGAAAGCTCCCGGCGCTCCACCGGCGGCGTGGAAACGCTCTTCATCATCTGCACTTTCAGGCGGATGTTGTTAATTTGCCACCCTTTGTGCGCCAATTTTTCCTGCAGTTGCGGCAGTTGCTGCTTGAGCTTGGCCGCCAGCGCCGCGTTCGGCGTGGACAGCACCAATACCCCTCCCTCGAAGGACAGAATCTCGCAATAGGCGAAGGCCGTGGGCAGCACGGCGGCGCAGTCGCGCTGCAGGCTGGCCATGCGTTGCACGGCTGGCAACAGGGCGGCCAGCTTGTCGTGACGGCGCAGGAAGTCCGTGGCGCCGACCGCATTCCGGTTCTGGTTGGGGGAGTTGAATCGCATCGGACGGAACCTTAGCACATATGCGCATTTATGATGAGGGGACAGTCCCCCTCCGGGGACAGTCCCCGAAGGTTCGAATGTTAATATTTCCTGCTGACCTATTGTGATCCCGGCCAGAACCCATATCTTGCCCTGAACGCATGATAAAATCACGGTCTTTTGCCATTGGCAGGCCGAAGGTTGCTCAGCGAGCTTTTATTAACGGCGTTTATACAAGAATTCAAGCAATGTCCTTACTGACCCAGATTTTCGGCAGCCGCAACCAGCGCCTGCTCAAGCAATACCAAAAAACGGTAAAAGCGATCAACGCACTCGAGCCTGAATTCGAAAAGCTGTCGGATGCGGAGCTGCAGGCCAAGACGCCTGAGTTCAAGGAACGTATCGCCAAGGGCGAAACGCTGGACGACCTGCTGCCGGAAGCCTTTGCCGTCTGCCGCGAAGCCTCGAAGCGCGTGTTCAAGATGCGCCACTTCGACGTGCAGCTCATCGGTGGCATGGTATTGCACTACGGCAAGATCGCCGAGATGGGCACGGGCGAGGGCAAGACGCTGACCGCAACCCTGCCCGCCTACCTGAACGCACTGTCCGGCAAGGGCGTGCACATCGTGACCGTCAACGACTACCTGGCACAGCGCGACGCCGAAAACATGGGCCGCCTGTACCGCTGGCTGGGCCTCACCACCGGCATCAACCTGTCGCAGATGGAGCACTCGGCCAAGCAGGAAGCCTACGGTTCGGATATCACCTACGGCACCAACAACGAATTCGGTTTCGACTACCTGCGCGACAACATGGTGTTTGAAGCGCGCGACCGCGTGCAGCGCGGCCTGAACTTCGGCATCGTCGACGAGGTGGACTCCATCCTGATCGACGAAGCCCGTACCCCGCTGATCATCTCCGGCCAGGCCGAGAACCACACGGACCTGTACCACAAGATGAACGAAGTGCCGCCCCAGCTGATCCAGCAGGTGGGCGAAGAAACCCCGGACGGCAAGGGCAAGATCGAAGTGCCGGGCGACTACACCAAGGACGAGAAATCGCACCAGGTGCTGCTCACCGAAGCGGGCCACGAGAAGGCCGAAGCCATCCTCACCAAAATGGGCCTGCTGCCGGAAGGCGCGTCCCTGTACGATTCCGCCAACATCACCCTGGTGCACCACCTGTATGCGGCACTGCGCGCCTTCGCGCTGTACCACAAGGACCAGCACTACGTGGTGCAGAACGGTGAAGTGATCATCGTCGACGAATTCACCGGCCGCCTGATGACGGGCCGCCGCTGGTCCGACGGCCTGCACCAGGCCGTGGAAGCCAAGGAAGGCGTCAAGATCCAGAACGAGAACCAGACCCTGGCCTCGATCACCTTCCAGAACTACTTCCGCATGTATGGCAAGCTGGCGGGCATGACCGGCACCGCCGATACCGAAGCCTACGAATTCCAGGAGATCTACGGCCTGGAGACCGTGGTGATTCCGCCGAACCGCCCGTCCCAGCGCAAGGACCGCCAGGACCAGGTGTACAAATCGGCGCAGGAAAAGTACGGCGCCATGCTGAACGACATCCGCGACTGCTACGAGCGCGGCCAGCCGGTGCTGGTGGGTACCACCTCCATCGAGAACTCCGAACTTCTGTCGGGCATCCTCACGAAGGCCAAGCTGCCGCACAACGTGCTGAATGCAAAACAGCACGCACGTGAAGCGGAGATCATTGCGCAGGCGGGTTCGCCGAAGGCCATCACCATCGCCACCAACATGGCGGGCCGCGGCACCGACATCGTTTTGGGCGGCAACGTCGAGAAGCAGATCCAGTTCATCGAAGCCAATGCGGAGCTGAGCGACGCCGACAAGGCGGCCCAATCCAAGGCCCTGAGCGACGGCTGGCAGGCGCTGCACGAGCAGGTGGTGGCGGCCGGCGGCCTGCACATCATCGGCACCGAGCGCCACGAATCCCGCCGCGTGGACAACCAGCTGCGCGGCCGTTCCGGCCGCCAGGGCGACCCGGGCTCCTCGCGCTTCTACCTCTCGCTGGACGATCCATTGCTGCGCATCTTCGCGGGCGACCGCGTGCGCGCCATCATGGAGCGCCTGAAGATGCCGGAAGGCGAACCGATCGAAGCGGGCATCGTCACCCGCTCCATCGAATCGGCCCAGCGCAAGGTCGAAGCGCGCAACTTCGACATCCGCAAGCAGCTGCTCGAATACGACGACGTCGCCAACGACCAGCGCAAGGTGATCTACCAGCAGCGTAACGAGCTGCTGGAAGCGACCGACGTTTCCGAGATGATCCAGAACCTGCGCCACGGCGTATTCACCGATGTGGTGCGCCAGTACGTGCCGGAAGAGTCGGTGGAAGAGCAGTGGGACGTGAGCACGCTGCAAACCGTGCTGGCCAGCGAATGGCAGATCGACCTGCCGCTGGTGGAAATGCTGGAAAAGGAATCCAACCTCACCGACGAAGACCTGCTGGAGCGCGTGCTGGCTGCGGCCGATGCGCAATACCAGTCCAAGATCGACATCGTGGGCAAGGAAGCCTTTGGCGGCTTCGAACGCAGCGTGATGCTGCAAAGCGTGGACAGCCACTGGCGCGAACACCTCGCGGCGCTGGACCACCTGCGCCAGGGCATCCACCTGCGCGGCTACGCGCAGAAGAATCCGAAGCAGGAATACAAGCGCGAAGCCTTCGAACTGTTCGGCCAGATGCTGGACATGATCAAGAACGACGTGATCCGCATGGTGATGACGGTACGCATCCAGTCGCGCGAAGAAGTCGAAGCGGCGGAAGCGGCGCTGGCGGCATCGCACGTGGAGAACGTGCACTACCAGCACGCCGACTTCAACCCGAACGCCGCGCCGGAAGAACTGCTGGCGCCGGTCGCCATGCCGCCGGGCCAGTCCGACGCGGTGGTGCAGATGGGCGTCAAGGTCGGCCGCAACGACCCCTGCCCCTGCGGCAGCGGCAAGAAGTTCAAAGCCTGCCACGGCAAGCTCGCCTGACAGCAACATTTCTTAAAGGGGACAGACCCCTTTAGGAAACTTTCTTAAAGGAGTCTGTCCCCTTTAAGAAATTTCAGGCAAAAAAAACCGCCAGCGGGCGCCGGCGGTAAAAACTTCCCCTCACTAAATCGAAACCTACTGCGTCGTGGTGCACCTCACCACCGGCATCGGGCGCAGGCGGGGGTAGAACTGCTCGGTACGCATCAGCGAGCGCATCTCGGCGATCGGCAGGTCAAATACTTCGTGGATCCGCAGCATCATGTCGGCGCTGATGCGCTGCTTGCCATGGCGGATCTTGCTCATCAGGCAGGGCTGCACATCCAGCACCCGGCACAGGGCGGCATCATTTTTCAGGCCGTAGCGCTGCAGCAGGGCGTCCAGCAGGGCATTGGCGTCGCAGTCGAATGAATTACGGCTGTCCTTGTGCATTTTCATGATTTCCACCTCGTTTATCGAATCCAGTCGGCTTGCCGCGCTTGCGCGGCGGCGTTCGGCGCGAGAAGATTGTCTGGATTGCGCGACTCGTTGGACGTATTGTAGCGTAAATTCGTTGAAATCGGTAAATTCGATAGATTTGTTTTTTCTATCGGAATCATAAAAAATGCTATAGTTAAGTAATGAAAACAAGCAACTCTCCCTCCGACGAAGTCTGCACGACCCAGAAAGCGGCCGAGATGCTCGGCATTTCGGTCACCTCCGTCCAGCAACTGGTCGAGGCTGGCGTGATCGAGGCGTGGAAGACCAAGGGCGGCCATCGCCGCATTCCCCTGGCGGCCATTCACGCCTATAAAGCGTCCAGCGGCGCCCAGGGCCAGGGTGGCGCAGCTGCCGAGCCGGGCGAGCCTTCGGTGCTGATCATCGAAGACAACCCCATGCAGCGCGCCCTGTACGAGCGCAACCTGGCGCAGTGGGGCCTGCCCCTGAACGTGCGCCTGTGCGACAACGGCTACCAGGCGCTGATCGAGATTTCGCGCTACCGGCCCGATATCCTGCTGGCCGATATCGTGATGGAAGGCATGGACGGCTACGAGGTCATCAAGACCATCCTGGGCTACCCCGAGCTGGCGGATATTCACATCGCCATCCTCTCCAGCATGTCGCTGCAGGACCTGGAGAAGCGCGGCGGCATCCCGCCCGGCGTGGTGTTCTTCCAGAAACCGGTGAATCCGGACGAACTGCGCGGCTATCTGCGCGCCTGCATTGCACAAAAACTACGCAATTAATACTAACAAATACGTAGAATCTGTTATATTTGATGCTTCTTGCTTATGGAGAAGCTAATGCCCGCTTACCGTTTTATCGATCCAACCGTACTGATGACGGCAGTGGGCGGCGACGTAGGCGCTTTCCGCCAGCTCTCCGAAGTCTTCCTCAGCATTGCTCCCGATGCCTATGAGCGGCTGCGCCACGCCTTGCAGCAGCGCGACATGCCCGCCATCGTCCAGTCCAGCCACGCACTGAAGGGCAGCACCATGCTCGTCGGCGCCATCGAACTCACGGCCCAGCTGCAGAAGCTGGAAAGCGGCGCGCGCAGCGGCGAACTCGATGGCGTCGATCTCGCCAGCGCGGGCATCGCGCCCCAGTTCGACGGGGTGATGGCCGAAGTCGGCGCCAGCATCGCCGAGCCTCCGCCCGGCGACGCCTGATCCGCAGGGGAGCGAAGCGTGAACACTGACAAAACCTCCGCCTGCCGCGTGCTCCTTGCCGAGGACACCGAAATGAACCGCACCCTGGTGCGCATTCTGCTCACGCGCCTGGGCTGCAAGGTGGATGAAGTGGTGAACGGCAAGCAGGCCGTGGATGCGCTGGAGCACCAGCGCTACGACCTCGTGCTCATGGACTGCAATATGCCCGTGATGGACGGTTTCGAAGCCACCCGCCTGCTGCGCCAGCGCGAAGCGGAGCGCGGCCTGCCGCGGGTGCCCGTGATCGCGCTCACGGCCAGCGCCTTTGCGGGCGATCGCGAGCGCTGCCTCAGCGGCGGCATGGACGACTTCATGAACAAGCCGCTCCAGGTCGAGGAATTCATGGAGATGGTGCAACGCTATCTCCATCGCCCGGACTGACATTTTCGATCCGGCGGCCCCGCGCCGTGCAAGGGATTACAATAGCGCTTTCTTAATTCCTTGCACGAGAACTCATCCATGGCCGTCAATTCCCCCATCCCTGTCGCTGCTGATCTGAAACCTGTTGCCGGTATCGAGATCGGCTATGCCGAAGCCGGCATCAAGAAGCCGAACCGCAAGGATGTGCTGGTGATGCGCTTGGCCGATGGCGCAACCGTGTCCGGCGTCTTCACGCTGAACCGCTTCTGCGCCGCACCCGTGCAGATCTCGAAGGACAATCTGGCCAAGGCAAAATCGGGCGGCAAGGCCATCCGCGCGCTGGTGGTCAATACCGGCAACGCCAACGCGGGCACGGGCGAAGACGGCCTGGCGCGCGCCCAGGCCACCTGCGCGGCCCTGGCCCAGGAGCTGGGCTGCGACGCGCAGCAAATCCTGCCTTTCTCCACGGGCGTGATCCTGGAACCTCTGCCGGTCGAGAAGATCAAGGCTGGCCTGCCCGCCGCCGTGAAGAACCTGAAGGCGGACAACTGGTTCAATGCCGCGGAAGCCATCATGACCACGGACACGCAGCCGAAAGCCGGTTCGCGCACCGTGGACGTGGCAGGCCACAAGGTCACGCTCACCGGCATCAGCAAGGGCGCGGGCATGATCAAGCCGAACATGGCCACCATGCTGGGCTACCTGGCCTTCGACGCGAAAGTGGCGCAGCCCGTGCTGGACGTGCTGGTGAAGGAAGCGGCCGACAAGTCCTTCAACTGCATCACCATCGATGGCGACACCTCGACCAACGATTCCTTCATGCTCATCGCCACCGGCGCGGGCACGCTGGAAGTGAACTCGGTGGATTCGCCCGAATACAAGGCGCTGGCGGCGGCAGTGACGGAGCTGTCGGTCTTCCTGGCCCAGGCCATCGTGCGCGACGGCGAAGGCGCCACCAAGTTCATCACCATCAGCGTGGAAGACGGCGCGAACGTGGAGGAGTGCCGCAAGATCGCCTATTCCATCGGCCATTCGCCGCTGGTTAAGACGGCCTTCTTTGCCTCCGACCCGAACCTGGGCCGCATCCTGGCCGCCATCGGCTATGCGGGTGTGGACGACCTGGATGTCAGCAAGATCAACCTGTGGCTGGACGATGTGTGGGTCGCCAAAAACGGCGGCCGCAATCCGGACTACAAGGAGGAAGACGGCCAGCGCGTCATGAAGCAGAGCGAGATCACAGTGCGCGTGAAGCTGGCGCGCGGCGCGGCGGCTTCCACGGTGTACACCTGCGACCTGTCCCACGACTACGTGTCCATCAACGCCGACTACCGTTCCTGATGGCGACACTGGAAGAGTTCCTTGGCCGCGCCGAGGCCGTGCTGGCGCGCGTGGAGGCGCTGCTGCCGCCTGCTACGCCAGCTCCGGACTGGAACGCCGCCTTCGCCTTCCGCTGGCGCAAGCGCGCGGGCGGGCAGGGCTGGATGCAGCCGGTCGCCCATCCCTCGCGCATCGCGCTGGACGACCTCCACAACATCGCGAACCAGAAGCAGCAGATCGAGCAGAACACGCGCCAGTTCGTGCAGGGCAAGCCCGCGAACAATGTGCTGCTGACGGGCGCGCGCGGCACCGGGAAGTCTTCCCTTATCAAGGCCTGCCTGAACCAGTTCGCGGACCAGGGCCTGCGCCTGATCGAGGTGGACAAGGCCGACCTCGCGGACCTGGGCGACATCATCGACCTGGTGGCGGGCCGCCCTGAACGCTTCGTGGTGTTCTGCGACGATCTCTCCTTCGAAGAGGGCGAGAGCGGCTACAAGGCGCTCAAGGTTGCCCTGGACGGCTCGGTCACTGCGCAGTCGGACAATGTGCTGATCTACGCCACCTCCAACCGCCGCCACCTGCTGCCGGAGCGCATGTCGGACAACGCGAGCTACCGGCACGACGAGGACGGCGACCTGCATCCAGGCGAAACGGTGGAGGAGAAGATCTCCCTGTCCGAGCGCTTCGGCCTGTGGCTGTCCTTCTACCCCTTCAAGCAGGACGATTATCTGGATATCGTTGGCCACTGGCTGGCCAGTTTCGGCTGCACGGCGCAGCAGATCGAGGAAGCGCGCGGCGACGCGCTGCGCTGGGCCCTGCAGCGCGGTTCGCGCTCCGGCCGCGTGGCCTGGCAGTTCGCGCGCGATTACGCAGGAAAGCTATGACGCAACAGAAAGCGCCGATCGATGTGGCGGTCGGCATCCTCATGAAGCCCAATGGCGATGTGCTCCTGGGCCAGCGGCCGGAAGGCAAGCCTTATGCGGGCTACTGGGAATTCCCGGGCGGTAAAGTCGATCCGGGCGAGACCATCTTCGAAGCGCTCCAGCGCGAGTTCATGGAGGAGCTGGGGATCGAGGTGCTGAGCGCCGAGGAGTGGTGCGGCGTGGAGCATGTGTACGAGCATGCGCACGTGCGGCTGCATTTCTTCATCAGCCGCGAATGGCGCGGCGAGCCGCAGAGCCTCGAGGGGCAGGCCTTCGCGTGGCAGGGCGAGGTGGCGGTGGAGCCGCTGCTGCCTGCCACGATTCCGCTGCTGCAGTGGATTCGCTAGCGCGGACCGTGTTCGGTGGCGGACTTGGGTACCGGGGACAGACCCCCTGAGGTCTGTCCCCTGCTCATGGGAGCCGGGAGGAGTGTGAGGCCGTCATCACCCAGGCGCCGTCACGCAGAATCCATACGCGGGTGAAGCGGAAGCTGCCGCTGAAGGGTTTGCCGTCGCCCACGCCCGATTGCGTGCTGGCGCCCGTCACCACCGCCGTGCCGCCGTACATGCGTACCCGTACATCTTCGTTGGTGATGGAGGTGTTGACGCGGTTGCCCGTTCCCAGCTGCTCCAGGTAGTCCTTCTTGTACTGCACCTTGCCGTCCGAGTGCGTGAGCATCCAGTCGTCGGCGAGCAGCGGCGCCAGCGAACGCGCGTCGCTCTTCAGGCGGTATTCGTTCCACAGCGCGTCGCGCTTCAGCAGGTCGTCCTGCGGCGAGGCGCAGGCGAGCAATGGCGCCAGCAGCAGCGCGGAAAAAATCTTCTTCATCAGTGGGATTGCTTGTCGTCGTCCAGCGGATCGGCGGGAGCGGCGCCGGGAATGGTGTACTTTTCTTCGGCCCAGGCGCCCAGGTCGATCTGCTTGCAGCGCTCGGAGCAGAAGGGGCGGTACTTGTTCTTTTCGCTCCATTCCACTTTCCTGGAGCAGGTGGGGCATTCGACTACGGTGGGCATGTTCAGAAATTACAGAGGGTCAGTTCGAAGGGCACGTCTTCTTCCAGCGGCTTGGGCTTCAGGTCTGCCGCCTGGCTGGTGAAGCGCACCCACAGCATATACTTGTTGGCCGATATCTCGGGAATCGCGCCCAGGGTTTCATCCACGGTCAGGCGCAGCATCTGGTACACCTTCCCCTGCAGCATCTGCTGGTAGCTCCCGGCAGATGCGATCATCTTCTTTGGCGCGCCCGAATCGCGGAGCAGGCGCAGCACGAGGCGCAGCGCGTCGAACAGGGGCGAGAGCGGCGTGAACCAGTTCATGATGTCGGCGAAGCGCTGCTCGGCCGGGCGCTGCTGCCAGGCGTGGTAGGAGGGCAGGTCGAATTCGCAGGCGCCGCCGGGGATGATGGTGCGGCCGCGGATGCTCATCAGCCATTCGTTGTCGCGCACGTTCTGGCCCGTCTTGCCCTGGGCGGCGACGAGGGCGCTGGATACGCTGTCCACCTCGCCCAGCACGGCGTCCAGCATTTCGGATTGCACGGCGGGATTGGAGCGGTAGCCCAGCAGGGTCTGGCGCTGGCGTTCGAGTTCCTGTAGCAGGTCGGACTTCAGGTCGGCGCGGCCGGCCACTTCCAGCATGTCGAAAATGGTGGCGAGGGCCACATGGTGCTGCATCGGGTGTTCCTGATGCACAAAAAACTTGAATTTCTCGTACAGGTCTTCCAACCGCAACAACGTGCGAATCCGCTCGTTGAATGGATATTCGTAGACGATCAAAGTGTCATCCCTCTGTTGGTGGACCTGTAAGAATTCCCGTGATTCTGAACCATGCTAGGCAAAATTACAAACGTTGCGTGTCTATTGTCTGCCCCCCTTGGGAAAAGGCCAGGTAAAACTCGTGCAAACGGTCGATTTGGGGCTCCAGACCGGCAATTTGGCCGTCGTTGAGCACAATATCGTCGGCTGCCGCCAGCCGCACGGCGCGCGGCGCCTGGGCGGCCATGATGGCCTTCACTTGTTCTTCTGATAAGCCATTGCGGGCCATCACCCGGCTTACCTGCAGCTCTTCCGGGCAATCGACCACCAGCACGCGGCTCACGCGCGACTTCCAGGTGCCCGATTCCACCAGCAGGGGCACGTCGAAGATGACATAGGCGCCGGTGGCGATGACGGCTTCGGCCAGCACGGCATCGCGGATCATGGGGTGGAGAATGGCTTCCAGGCGGCGCTTGGCGTCCGGATCGCTGAACACCAGCTCGCGCATCTTCGCCCGGTCCAGGGCGCCGTCTGCATCCTCGAACTGGGCGCCGAATTCGGCCAGCACGGCGGGCATGGCGGCGCCATGGGGCGCGGTGAGGGCGCGGGCGATCTGGTCGGTGTCGACGATGCTGGCGCCGCGGGCGGCAAACATGCGGGACACCAGGCTCTTGCCGCTGCCTATGCCTCCCGTCAGGCCGACCGTGAAGCGTTCCATGCTTAGCCGAGCAGCCCGCGGGTGAAGGCGGAGATCGGCCCGCCGTAGAGCAGGGCGATCAGCCCCGCCGCGGCAAGATAAGGGCCGAAGGGGATGGGGTTGTTGCGCCCGCGCTTGGCGAACACGATCAGGCCGATGCCCACGATGGCGCCCACCAGGGAGGAGAGCAGGATGATCGTCGGCAGCATGAGCCAGCCCAGCCAGGCGCCCAGGGCCGCCAGCAGCTTGAAGTCGCCGTAGCCCATGCCCTCCTTGCCGGTGAGGAGCTTGAACAGCCAGTAGATGGACCACAGCACCAGGTAGCCCGCAGCGGCGCCGATCACGGCATCCTGCAGGGGCACGAAGGTGCCGTTCAGGTTCATCAGCAGGCCGGCCCACAGGAGCGGATAGGTGAGATCGTCCGGCAGCAGTTGGGTGTCGGCGTCGATGAAGGTCATGGCGATAAGCAGGTAGGCGAACAGCAGGGTCGCCATGCCTGCGTAGCCGCTGCCGAAGGTCCACACCAGCAGGCCGGAGACGAGGGCTGTCAGCGCTTCGATGATGGGGTAGCGGGCCGGGATCGGCGCCTTGCAGTGACTGCACTTGCCGCGCAGGACCAGCCAGCTCAGGACCGGAATGTTCTCCAGCGCCGTGATCTGGTGCCCGCAATGGGGGCAGGCCGAACGCGGCACCACGAGGTTGAAACGGTCCGTGTGGGGCAGCGGCTGGCCGGATTCGGAGGCGACGTAGTTGTCGGACTCCCGCTGCATCATCTTCGGCATGCGGTAAATGACCACATTCAGGAAACTGCCGATCAGAAGGCCGAAAATGGCGGCGATGACGGTGGCGCCCGTCGTGGCGGGCGGCGCGAACAGCATTAACGCTTCTTGCATTGTTTCTCTTTCTTGTTATACGACGGAGCCGAGCTTGAAGATCGGGAGGTACATGGCAACCACCAGGCCGCCGATCAATACGCCCAGGATCACCATGATCATGGGCTCCATGAGGCTCGACAGCGAGGCCACGGCGTCATCCACTTCTTCTTCGTAGAAGTCGGCGACCTTGCCCAGCATCGCATCCAGCGAGCCGGATTCCTCGCCGATGGAAACCATCTGCGTGACCATGTTCGGGAACACCTCGGCATTCTGCATGGCCACCGTGAGGCTCGTGCCGGTGCTCACTTCGGTCTGGATCTTGCGCGTCGCTTCCAGGTAGACGAAGTTGCCCGAGGCGCCGCCCACGGAGTCCAGCGATTCCACCAGCGGCACGCCGGCGGCGAACATGGTGGAGAGGGTGCGCGTCCAGCGCGCGATCGTCGCCTTGCGGATCACGTCGCCGAAGATGGGCAGGCGCAGGAGCAGCCGGTCCATGGCCTGCTGCACTTTCGCGGAGCGGCGCCAGGACTGGAAGAAGAAGTAGATGGAGGCGAACAGCCCGCCGAAGATCAGATACCAGTATTCGACGAAGAAGGCCGAGAGGTTCATCACGAACACGGTGGGAGCGGGCAGGTCCGCCCCGAAGCTGGTGAACACTTCCTTGAAGGCGGGGACCACCCAGATCATGATGACGGCCGTCACGATGAAGGCCACCGCCAGGATCGAGATCGGATACGTCAGCGCCGACTTGATCTTGGCCTTCATGGCCAGGGTCTTTTCCTTGTAGATGGCCAGGCGGGTCAGCAGGTCTTCCAGGATACCGGCCTGCTCGCCCGCGCCCACCAGGTTGCAGAACAGCGGATCGAAGTAGAGGGGGAACTTGCGGAAGGCCTGGTTCAGGCTCGTGCCGGTCTCGATGTCCGCGCGCAGGTCCATGATCAGTTTCGATACGGACGGATTGGCGTGGCCCTTGCCCACGATGTCGAAGGCCTGCAGCAGCGGCACGCCCGCCTTCATCATGGTGGCCAGCTGGCGGGTGAAGAGGGTGATGTCCTTGTCCGTGACCTTCTTGCCGGAGCGGTAGACCTTCTTCTTCACCTTCGTGACCATGATGCCCTGGCGCCGCAGCGTCACGTTCACCACGGCCTCGCCGCCTGCGCGCAGTTCGCCGCGCACGGTCTTGCCGGTCTTGTCCTTGCCTTCCCAGGCGAACACCGATTCCTTGACCTGATTGCCCGCGTTTGCCATTGTGTGTTTCCTATTCGTTCGTGCAGCCCAGCACTTCTTCCAGGCTGGTGAGGCCTGCCTTGACCTTCACCAGTCCGGACTGCCGCAGCGACTTCACGCCTTCCGACTCCGACTGCGCGGCGATCTGCATCGCGTTGCCGCTGGCAAGGATCAGCGCCTCGATGGCGGGCGTGATCGGCATGATCTGGTAGATGCCCACGCGGCCCTTGTAGCCCGAGCCGTTGCAGCGCTCGCAGCCCACGGGGCCGTATGGCTTCCAGTTGCCGTCCAGTTCTTCGTCCTTGAAGCCTGCGCGGCGCAGCAGGTCTTCCGAGATGTCGACCGGCTGCTTGCAGGTGCACAGGCGGCGCGCCAGGCGCTGCGCCGTGATCAGGATGACGGAGGAGGCGATATTGAAGGGAGCCACGCCCATGTTCATCAGGCGTGTGAGTGTGGACGGTGCGTCGTTCGTGTGCAGGGTGGAAAACACCATGTGGCCGGTCTGTGCGGCCTTGATCGCAATGTCCGCCGTTTCCAGGTCGCGGATCTCACCCACCATGATGATGTCCGGGTCCTGGCGCAGGAAGGATTTCAGCGCGACGGGGAAGGTAAGCCCCGCCTTGTCGTTCACGTTCACCTGGTTCACGCCGGGCAGGTTGATCTCGGCCGGGTCTTCCGCCGTCGAGATATTGATGCCGGGCTTGTTCAGGATGTTCAGGCAGGTGTACAGGGACACCGTCTTGCCCGAGCCGGTGGGCCCCGTCACCAGCACCATGCCGTAGGGGCGCTGGATGGCGTCCAGCAGCAGCTCCTTCTGGTCCGGGTCATAGCCCAGGGAGTCGATGCCCATCTGGGCCTGGGTCGCATCCAGAATACGCATCACCACCTTCTCGCCGAAGAGGGTGGGCAGGGTGGAGATGCGCAGGTCGATGGTCTTCGTAGGAGACACGATCAGGCGCATGCGCCCGTCCTGCGGAATGCGCTTCTCCGAGATGTCCAGCCGCGCCAGCACCTTGATGCGCGAGACCAGCTTTTCCTTGATGGAGACAGGGGGCTGCGCATGCTCCACCAGCACCCCGTCCACGCGGAAGCGGATGCGGTAGAACTTCTCGAAAGGTTCGAAGTGCAGGTCGGACGCGCCCATGTTCACGGCGTCCATCAGCATCTTGTTCAGGAAGCGCACCACCGGCGCGTCTTCCACGTCCGTGGAAGGATCGGGGGCGGCGTTCGCCTCCTCTTCCTCGGCGAACTGGATGTCGCCTTCCTCGCCCGCCAGGTCGGCGATGGTCTGGTCGGCGCTCTTGCCCAGTTCATTCAGCAGGCGGATCAGCGCATCGTGCGGCACGATCACGGGTTCCACCGAGCTCTCGGTCTGGAACTTGATCTGGTCCAGCGCCTGGGTATTCGTGGGGTCCGAGATGGCAACGGACATCTTGTTCCCGCGCTTGGCCAGGGCCACCACCCGCTGGCTCTGCATCAGCTTGGGCTCGATGATCTTGGGCGGCAGGGCGTCGATGCTGAAGGCCGCCAGGTCCATCAGGGGATAGGCGAAAGTTTCGGAGCAGAACACGGCCAGCTCGCGTGCGTTCACCGTGCCGCTGGAAACCAGCACGTCGATGAAGGGCAGCTTTTCGGCCTGGGCCCGGCGGTTGAGCGCGTCCGCCTGCGGCAGGGTCAGCTTCCCGGCCTGCATCAGCGCCCGCGCCAGCCCTGACACGGGAGCGCCAGCCGACGAGTTGGTTTGCACTGATGCCATAGGAACGCGCTAGTGAGTGGGTAAAGGGGCTGCGATCCTAGGGATGATGCCTGCGAGCATCATTTTTGTAAAGCAGGCCCATCTATACGTCGCAATTTGACGACTTTGATCGACTGGTCGTGCACCTGCATGACCTCGATGATGCAATTGCCAATCTTGACACTGATTGGCGCTTCGGGAATCTCCTGCAGCCATTCCAGCAGCATCCCGTTCAGGGTTTTCGGCCCATCCAGGGGGAAATCGAGGCCCAGGCGCTTGTTAATGTCGCGCAGCGCCGTCACACCTTCCAGTATACATTCGCCACGGGCATCCCAGCCGAAGGAATCGGCCCGTGCCGCGCTCGGTGTGGACGTGGTGAAGTCCCCGATCATTTCTTCGATGATATCGTCCAGCGTGACCAGGCCCTGCACTTCGCCGTACTCGTCCACGATGATGGCCAGGCGTTCCTTGTTTTCCTGGAAATTCTGCAGCTGGTCGAAGGCGCCCGTGTCCTGGGGGATGAAGTAGGGCTCGCTCAGCAGGGCGCGGAAGTGTTCGGCGGTCA
The DNA here is from genome assembly GCF_021165955.1 of Massilia endophytica. NCBI lineage: Bacteria > Pseudomonadati > Pseudomonadota > Betaproteobacteria > Burkholderiales > Oxalobacteraceae > Massilia > Massilia endophytica. The sequence goes on from NZ_CP088952.1 coordinate 357,475, forward strand.
GCTCGTCTTCCTCGTTCAGCAGGCCCACCGCCTTGCGCACATGCAGGATGCCCACGATCTGGTTGATTTCGCCGTCGTAGACCGGCAGCTTGTTGTGGTAGCAGGTGGTGAGCTGCTCGCGGATCTGTTCGACCGGAACGGACAGGTCCAGCGCCTCGATCTGGGCGCGCGGCGTCATCACGTCCTCCACCGAGATCGACTCCAGGTCAAAGAGATTGAGCAGGATGCTCTTGTGCTTCTGCGGGATGAAGTTGCCGCTTTCGAGGAGTACGGAGCGCAGCTCGTCCGGCGACAGGCGCGCATCCTGCAGGGCGCTGGAGGGCTTGATGCGGAAGAGGCGCAGCAGGGCGTTCACGAACAGGTCCACGAACCAGATCAGGGGCCTGGCCATGCGCAGCAAGGGGCGCAGGATCACGCTGGCGGGCAGCACGATCTGGTCCGCGTAGCGGGCGCCGATGATCTTGGGCGAAATCTCCGCCACCACGATCAGCACGAAGACGACGGCGCAGATGGCGATCACGATCACGTGTTCCTCCATGCCGAAATTTGTGATGGCGATGGCGGTGACGAGGGCGATCGCCATGGCGTTCAGCAGCGTATTCGCGACCAGAACGAGCGAGAGCAGGGTTTCCGTGCGTTCCAGCAGCCAGAGCGTGGCAATGGCGCGGCGGCTGCCGCGTTTTGCCTGGTGGCGAAGACGAAAACGGTTGGCCGCCATCAGGGCGGTTTCGGCCATGGCGAAGAAGGCCGAGAGGAAGATCAGGAAAGCGAGCGCAAGAAATTGCGCCCACAAGGGAATATTGTCCAAGTGGATGATTTAGGCAGCTGCGGAACCCCCATTGTAGCAGTTGACAGAGGGGACAGACCCTGAACAGGGTCTGTCCCCGAAATCCCAGTCAGCCACTAAACATAGTTGGCGAACTGTGTTCGGCTATCGACTGTGCCGCCGGGGACAGACCCCCCGAGGTCTTATATCTTCAACATACGCTAAATTATGTCTGCGGGCATGCCAGTCTGATAGGTCTGTGGGAGCAAATCCCGTGGGACAGCCAATGACGGCATGCTCGATTCTTTGTAGCCCGAACAGTTGTCAGGGGGCGAACCCCGGATCAGTAAGAATGGGAGAAAGAATCATGCAGAACGCAGACGATGGGTTGTACGTCGGGATCGATGTCAGCAAGAAGAGTCTGGACGTCGATAGTCTTCCGCTGTCACATCGGGCGCAGTCCCCCAATGACGCGGGTGGTCATCAGAACCTGAAAGCCAGGTTGTTGCAGCTACAGCCGCGATGGATCGTGGTGGAGGCGAGCGGCGGTCTCGAAATGGAATTGGTCAGCGTACTGGCAACTGCGGGGTTGCCAGTGGCGGTCATCAATCCCAAACAGGCCAGGGATTTCGCCAAGGCCATTGGCGTGCTTGCGAAAACTGACCAGGTCGATGCCATTGTTCTGGCCCGCTTCGGGCAAGCGGTCAAACCGGCACTGCGTCCAATTAAAGACGGTGAGCTACGCCATCTGGAGGACGTTCTGACTCGAAGACGCCAGTTGGTCGATATGCTCACAGCTGAGAAGAACCGAAAGCTGCAGGCGACCGCTCTCATTGCAAAAGAGATCAATGAGCATATTGAATGGCTCGAGCAGCGTATCAAGGGCACCAATGGTGATCTGGGGCGGGCTATCAAGGAAAGTCCGCTATGGCACGCTAAAGCCGACCTGCTCTCATCCATCCCCGGCGTAGGCTCCATCACCGTCGCAACCCTGCTGGCGCAGTTACCCGAGCTTGGCACGCTCAATCGGCGCGAAATCGGTGCGCTGGTTGGCGTCTGCCCATACAGCCGTGACAGCGGCAAGATGCGGGGGAAGCGAAGAATTTGGGGTGGCAGGGCATCGGTACGGGCGGTCCTCTACATGGCCACCTTGGTCGCCATCCGACACAATCCCGTCCTCAAAAGCGCCTACGCCCGGCTGCTCGCGGCAGGAAAACTCAAGAAAGTAGCCATCGTGGCTTGCATGCGCAAGCTGCTCGTCACCATGAACGCCATGTTGCATAACAACGAGAGGTGGGCAGCAACCCTCGATTAATTAATCAAGACAGTTGCTGTCCCCTATTCCTTCTATAATCTTGGGATGGAAGAGACGGGTGCGCTCAGTGCGGCTGGCGAGAGGCTGGCCTTTCTTCCGCCAGCGGCCTTGGCGGGAGTGGTGCGCTATTTCCACGTTGAGCGCGCGAGTCCGGGGCCTGTGCTCGTACCCTCGACGCCGTCGGCCATGCTCACTTTCTTCGTCAGCGGCTGCTCGCTCGCGGGCGGCACACGCTTCGACCGCGCCATGCTGAGCGGGCCGCTCACACGTCCTTTCGCGGCCTTGTGGCAGGCCGATACCACCTTCGTCAGCGCCCTGATCGAGCCGGAATATCTCCCGCTGCTGTTCGATGTGGATGCGGCGGAGCTGAGCGATATGCCCGTGACCCTGGCCGACTTGCCCTCCGCGCCGGACTGCGAGGCACTGGAAGCGCTGCTGCCAACCTTGCCCTCGCCCCGGCGCTGGGCATTGGCTCTCGCGCAATGGCTGCTGGCGCTGCTGGACCGCCGCGAAGGGCTGCGCGAAACCTTCATCCTGCCGCGCACGATGCTGGCCCTGTCCACGGACGATATCGCTACCCGCTACGGCATGAGCGTGCGCCAGCTGGAGCGCCGCCACCTCGCCAGCTACGGCCTCACCCTGCGCGACAGCCGCAAGATGGAGCGCTACGTGCACGCGCTGTCCGCCTTGCTGCTGCTGCCTCCCAGCCGGGGCCTGCTCACCCGCATAGCCATGGACGCGGGCTACCATGACCAGGCCCACATGGTGCGCGATTTCACGCACTACACCGGCATGGCGCCCGGCGCGCTGATGAAGGGCGCACAGGAGGAGCAGGAGCTGCGCCTCTATCGCTACGAAGAGCCTTACCGCGAAATCGTGGCCCGCCATCGCTGATGTCGTTTCCGTACAATTTTCCCTGAGCCGTCCCCGCTATCCTCCCCTGCGTGATTCGACAGGGGAGGGCAGCAATGGAAGCAACACTGGAACGCGATGGATTCATGATCACTTCGGCCGAGGCCCTGCTGAATGCCGCGCGCACGGACAGCCTGTGGTATCTGAGCTTCGGCCTTGCCTGCTGCGCCGTGGAGATGATGGAAGCCGCGTCCGCGCGCTACGACATGGACCGCTTCGGCATGATTCCCCGTCCCTCGCCCCGCCAGGCGGACCTGATGATCGTCGCGGGCACGCTCACCAACAAGATGGCGCGCGCCATGCGCAAGTCCTACGACCAGATGCCGGAGCCGCGCTACGTGGTCTCCATGGGGTCATGCGCCAATGGGGGCGGCTACTACCACTACAGCTACTCCGTGGTGCGCGGCTGCGACCGTATTGTGCCGGTGGACGTGTATGTGCCGGGCTGCCCGCCCACGCCGGAAGCCCTCATCTACGGCCTCGTCCAGCTCCAGCGCAAGATCAAGGCCGAGCGGCCAAACCGCCACTACACCGAAATCGCTCGTTGATGGGATATGATTCCCCGATCTTCTAGACACGGGGGAACGATGGCAAGGAAACTGGTAGCAGGCGCCGTGATGGCGCTGGCAGGTCTGGGCGCTTCGGCGCAAACGCCGGATGCGGCGCTGCTGAAGCGCGCGGAGCAGGTCAAGCCCGAGGCATTGAAGCTTCTGGGCCGCATGGTGAATATCGATTCGGGCACCTTCAGTGAAAAAGGCCTGAACGCGGTGGGCGCGCTGGCTTCGGCGGAACTGAAGAAGCTTGGCTTCAAGGTCGAGACCTTCTCCGCCGCTCCCGCAGCGGGCAAGAACATCGTCGCCACCCTGAACGGCAAGGGCAAGGGACGCGTGCTGCTGGTCGCCCACATGGACACCGTCTACGCCGATGGCACGGCCAAGGCCAATCCCTTCCGCATCGAAGGCAGCCGCGCCTATGGACCCGGCATCATGGACGACAAGGGAGGCATCGTCGTGGCCCTGTACGCGCTCAAGCTGCTGAAGGAAAGCGGCTTCCGCGACTTCGCCCGCATCACCGTTCTCCTGAACACGAACGAAGAAACCGGCTCCCACGGTTCGCGGGAGCTGATCGAGAAGACGGTCAAGGAGCATGACGTGGCCCTCAACCTGGAGCCGGGGCGCGCTGCGGATGGCGTGGTCATTGCGCGCAAGGGCAGCGGCGAGATCGGCATGGAAGTGCAGGGCAAGGCCGCGCACGCAGGCGTCGCCGCGAAACAGGGCGTCAACGCCGCCATGGAGGCCGCCCATCAGGTGATCCAGCTTTCAGAACTGGGCAACGAAGAGAAGGGCACCACCGTCAACTGGACGGTGCTGAAAAGCGGAGACCGCAGCAACGTGATACCGGACCTGGCGACCGCGCAGGCCGATATCCGCGTGTCGGTGCCCGAGGAATTCGACCGCGTGGAGCAGGACATTGCCCGCATCTCGTCCAAACAGCTGATCAAGGACGCGAAGGTGAGCATCCACCTGCGCCGCGGCTTCCCGCCCATGCCGCAGAGCCCTGTAACGGATGCGCTGGCGGCGAAGGCCAACGAAATCTACGGGGAACTGGGCCGCAAGCTGACGCTGGAGAGCACCGGCGGCGCCGCCGACGCGAGCCTCATGTTCGCGGCGGGCGTGCCTACGCTGGACGGTTTGGGCATTGTCGGCGGCGGCATTCACACGCCGGGCGAGTATGCCGAAATCGAGAGCATTCCGCCGCGCGTCTACCTATTGGCGCGGCTGATCCAGGAAGCGGGCAAGGGCCTTCAGCTGCCCCGGTAGGTGGAGTAGGACCAGGGCGACACCACCAGCGGCACGTGGTAGTTCTGGTCCGCATGCGCGATGCCGAAGGCGATGGTCACCAGGTCGATGAAGCGTGGTGATGGCAGCGCCACGCCCAGGTCGGCGAAATAGTCGCCCGCGTTGAATACCAGCTCATACTGGCCCGGCTTCAGCGCACCGCCTTCCAGCAGGGGCGTGCCGCAGCGGCCGTCGCTGTTGGTAACGTCCATCTTCAGCAGCGTTTTGCCCTCCGCCCCTACGGCGAAGAGCGCCACCTTCACACCTGAGCCGGGGCGGCCGTGTGCAGTATCCAGAACGTGAGTCGTCAGTTTTCCCATTGCAGTCCTCGTGTCGATATCCGGAGAATCATATACTGTGGTATGCCTGTCAATATAACGAAGGCGGTATGGATATGCTATTCCTGGAGACATGATGAGCACTTACGACAACTACCCCCGCGACCTGATCGGCTACGGCCGCAATCCACCCCATCCCAAATGGCCGAAAGACGCCCGCGTGGCGCTGCAGTTCGTGCTGAACTACGAGGAGGGCGGCGAGAACAATGTGCTGCACGGCGATGCAGCCTCGGAGACCTTCCTGTCGGAGATCATCGGCGCCGCGGCCTTCCCCATGCGGCACATGAGCATGGAGTCGATTTACGAGTACGGCTCGCGCGCGGGCCTTTGGCGCCTGCTGCGCATGTTCGAGCAGCGCAGGCTGCCGCTGACCATCTTCGGGGTCTCCATGGCGCTCAAACGGCACCCCGAGGCGGTGGCCGCCTTCCAGGAGCTGGGCCACGAAATCGCCTGCCATGGCCTGCGCTGGATCTCGTACCAGAACATGGATGAAGCCACGGAACGGGCGCACATGAAGGAAGCGGTCGAGATCATCCGCGACATGACCGGCAGCGCGCCGCTGGGGTGGTACACCGGCCGCGATTCGCCCAATACGCGCCGCCTGGTGGTGGAGCATGGCGGTTTCGCCTATGACGCCGACTATTACGGCGATGACCTGCCGTTCTGGCAGGAGGTGGAGCATCTGGACGCGAACGGCAAGCCCGCCGTGACGCCCCAGCTGATCGTGCCCTACACCCTGGACACGAACGACATGCGCTTCGCCGCCATGCAGGGCTTTAACAGCGGCACCCAGTTCTTCGACTACCTCAAGGACGCATTCGACGTGCTGTACGAGGAAGGCGACCCCGAAGGCCTGAACCGGCCGAAAATGCTGTCCATCGGCCTGCACTGCCGCCTGGCGGGACGCCCGGCGCGGGCGGCGGCCCTGGCGCGTTTCCTCGACTATGTGCAGAGTCATGACGATGTGTGGATTACCCGCCGCATCGACATTGCCGAGCACTGGCGCCTGCATCATCCTTATATTAAGAATTCCTGATAAGTAAAATCACCGAAAATATATAATCGGGTCGGGCTCTGGTGTTAATCTTTTAACTTGGGATTACGCCGAGGCCGAAATGTCAGAACCGATTCGTTTTTACTTCCGTGGCGCCGTGCATGAAGTGCGCGACGCTGCGCCCACGCAGACGGTGTTGCAGCATCTGCGCGAGGATCTGCATTGCACCGGCACCAAGGAAGGCTGCGCCGAAGGCGACTGCGGGGCCTGCACGGTGGTGGTGGGCGCGCTCGGTGCGGACGGCCAGCTTGAGATGAAGGCGGTGAACTCCTGCATCCAGCTCACACCCACTCTGGACGGCAAGGCCCTGTTCACCGTGGAAGACCTGCAGCAGCCCGATGGCGCGCTGCATCCCGTGCAGCAGGCGCTGGTGGAATGCCACGGCTCCCAGTGCGGCTTCTGTACCCCCGGCTTTGCCATGTCCCTGTGGGGCATGTACCTGAAGCAGGAAGGCCGCCGTCCCGAACGCAAGGAAATCGACGACTGCCTGTCCGGTAACCTGTGCCGCTGCACGGGCTACCGCCCCATCATCGACGCGGCCGGGCGCATGACCGAGCTGCCGCGCGTGGAATTCGATGCCGCGCATGTCACCAGCCAGCTCGCAGGACTGAAGCGCGATGCACTGGCCATCTACTCCGCGCAGGGCCAGACCTTCATGGCCCCGCGCACCCTTGGCGAACTGGCGCAGCTGCGCGCCGAACATCCGCGCGCCACGCTGCTGGCCGGGTCCACCGACGTGGGCCTCTGGATCACCAAGCAGATGCGCGACCTCGAAGGCATCATCTATCTCGGCCACGTGGACGCGCTGAAGTTCGTGCGCGAGGCGGATGGCCTGCTCGATATCGGCGCGGGCGTGTCGCTGGAGGATGCCTACAACGCCTTGTGCGAACACTATCCGCAGGAGCTGGGCGAACTGCGCCAGCGCTTTGCCTCGCTGCCGATCCGGCAGGCGGGCACCCTGGGCGGCAATGTCGCCAACGGCTCGCCCATCGGCGACTCCATGCCCTGGCTGATCGCGCTGAGCGCGCAGGTGGTACTGCACAGCGTGCGCGGCGAGCGTGTGCTGGCGCTGGAAGACCTCTATCTGGACTACATGAAGAAAGACCTGGCGGCGGACGAATTCGTGCTCTCCGTGCGCGTGCCTCTGCCGCGCCCGAACGTCGCATTCCGCACCTACAAGCTGGCCAAGCGCTTCGACCAGGATATTTCCGCCGTGTGCGCCGCCTTTGCCTTCACGCTGGATCGCGGCGTGGTCACCGGCGCGCGCATCGCCTTCGGTGGCATGGCGGGCACGCCCAAGCGCGCGGCGAGGGCAGAGAGCCTGCTGGCAGGCCGACGCTGGGACGAAGCCGCACTGGCCGACGCCATGCGTGCGCTGGCCGAAGACTACGCGCCCCTGAGCGATATGCGCGCCAGCAGCGAGTACCGGATGAAGACCGCGCAGAACCTGCTGCGCCGCTTCTGGCTTGAAACGCGCAGCGATGCGCCGCTGGCGGCCGACGCCGTCAACGCCTTCGCCTGCCGCGCCTGAAAGGAAATGCGATGAACTATCCCGGCACTCCAGAACTGAGCGCGGCCGCCTGGACGGCGGTAGGCGTGGCGCGTCCGCATGAATCGGCCGAGCTGCACGTGCTCGGGCAGGCCGCATACACCGACGATATTCCCGAAGTCCAGGGCACGCTGCACGCGGCGCTTGGCCTGTCCTCCAAGGCGCACGCGAAGATCGTCAGCGTCGATCTCGCGCCCGTGCGCGCCATGCCGGGCGTGGTGGACGTCTACACCGTGGCCGACATTCCCGGCACGAACGACTGCGGCCCCATCATCCATGACGATCCCATTCTCGCGGACGGCATCGTGCAGTACGTGGGCCAGCCGATCTTCATCGTGGTGGCGGACTCGCACACCAATGCCCGCCGCGCCGCGCGCAAGGCGGTGATCGAATACGAAGAACTCACGCCTATCCTTACACCGCAGGAAGCGAAGGCCGCGCAGTCCTATGTTCTGCCGCCCCTGCACCTGAAGCGCGGCGACTGCCAGGCCGCTTTCGAGCGTGCGCCGCACGTGGTGAAGGGCCAGCTCTTCGTGGGCGGCCAGGAGCAGTTCTATCTCGAAGGCCAGATCGCCTACGCCATCCCCAAGGAAAACAAGGGCATGCTGGTGCAGTGCTCCACGCAGCACCCGAGCGAGATGCAGCACGTGGTGGCGCATGCGTTGGGCCGCCACTCGCACCACGTAACCGTGGAATGCCGCCGCATGGGCGGGGGCTTCGGCGGCAAGGAATCCCAGTCCGCGCTGTGGGCCGCATCGGCGGCGATTGCGGCGGCGAAGTCCGGCCGTCCCGTCAAGCTGCGCGCAGACCGCGACGACGACATGATGGTGACGGGCAAGCGACACTGCTTCTATTACGAATACGAGGTTGGCTACGACGACAGCGGCAAGATCCTGGCGGCGAAGGTGGACATGACGCTGCGCGCAGGCTTCTCGGCCGACCTCTCCGGCCCTGTGGCCACGCGCGCCGTCTGCCACTTCGACAATGCCTACTACCTGTCGGACGTCGACATCCGCGCTGGCTGCGGCAAGACCAATACGCAATCGAATACCGCATTCCGCGGCTTCGGCGGCCCGCAAGGCGCCATTGCCATCGAATACGTGATCGACGAGATCGCGCGCAATCTTGGCCGCGATCCGCTCGACATCCGCCGCCAGAACTTCTACGGCAAGGAAGAACGCAACCAGACGCCATATGGCCAGGTTATCGTGGATAACGTGATCGGCGAACTGACGGCGGAGCTGGAGCAGAGCAGCGAGTACCGAGCCCGCCGCAAGGCCATCGACGATTTCAACCGCAGCAGCCCCGTACTGAAGAAAGGCCTCGCCCTCACGCCGGTGAAGTTCGGCATCGCCTTCAACGTGACCCACCTGAACCAGGCGGGCGCGCTGGTGCACGTGTACGTGGACGGCTCGGTGCTTGTGAACCACGGCGGCACCGAGATGGGGCAGGGCATCAACACCAAGGTAATGCAGGTGGTCGCGCACGAACTGGGGCTCGACCTCGAACACGTGCGCATCACCGCCACCGACACCAGCAAGGTCGCCAACACCTCCGCGACAGCTGCATCCACCGGCGCGGACCTGAACGGCAAGGCCGCGCAGGACGCCGCACGCAAGGTGCGCCAGCGCCTGGCCGATTTCGCCGCAAAGCTGCACGGCGGCGAAGCCAGCGGCGTGCAGTTCCACAGCAATGCCGTGCACGTGAACGGCCAGAGCATCCCCTTCCCGGACCTGGTGCAGAAAGCCTATCTCGCGCGGGTGCAGTTGTGGTCGGACGGCTTCTACGCCACGCCCGGCCTGAGCTGGGACCCGAAAACCATGAGCGGCCACCCCTTCTCCTACTACGCCTACGGCGCGGCGGTTTCCGAAGTGGTGGTGGACACGCTCACCGGCGAATGGAAGCTGCTGCGCGCCGATGCACTGTACGACGCGGGCCAATCCCTCAATCCGGCCATCGATATCGGCCAGGTGGAGGGCGCCTTCATCCAGGGCATGGGCTGGCTCACCACCGAGCAGCTGTGGTGGAACAAGGCGGGCAGGCTGATGACGCACGCGCCATCGACCTACAAGATCCCCGGCATCTCCGATTGCCCGGAAGACTTCCGCGTGCGCCTCTTCGAGAACCGCAACGTCGAAGACAGCATCCACCGTTCGAAAGCCGTGGGAGAACCGCCGCTGCTGCTCCCATTCTCCGTCTTCTTCGCAATCCGCGACGCCATTTCCAGCGTGGGCGGGCACAAGGTCAATCCGCCGCTGAACGCCCCGGCGACGAGCGAAGAAATCCTGCGCGCCATTGCCGCGGTTGAAGCCGCGAGCTGAAAGCCTGCGATGAACGATTGGCTCACAGACGCCGCCGGTCCGGCGGTCCTGGTCACGGTTGCGAGGGTTGAAGGCTCGGCCCCGCGCGAAGCCGGCACGAAAATGCTCGTGACGGCGGACGCGCAATACGACACCGTCGGCGGCGGCCACCTCGAAATGCGCGCCACCACCATCGCCCGCGAAATCCTCGGCTCAGCCCGTGTCCAAATCTGGTGCCAGGCACCAGATTTGGACACGGGCACAGCCGTACGCTATGAGCGCTTCCCGCTTGGCCCAAGTCTCGGCCAGTGCTGCGGCGGCGTTGTGTGGCTGGCCTTCGAGCTCGTGCACGGACACGTTGCGGACATCCTGCAGGCCCTGCGCGAGCGCAGGGGCGAGGACAGCTGGCGCATCACGGCTCTTGATGGCGCAGCGGCGACAGCGCTTTTCGATGCCGAAGGAAAGCTGCTGGCAGGCGCAGAAAACACGCCGCGCTTCGACCGGTCGTTCGACGCATACCTTATGAAGGACGACACGGGCCGCAGCTGGCTGGTCGATCCCTGCCTCGCCCCGCGCGCCCAGCTTCTGCTCTTCGGCGCAGGCCACGTTGGAGCAGCCATCGTGCGCGCCATGGCGGACCTTCCATGCCGCATCACGTGGGTGGACGAACGCGAAGACCTGTTCCCGGCGGAGATTCCGCCGAACGCCGTCATGGAGATCAGCGACACACCGCAAGCCCTCGTCGCCCAAGCCCCGGCAGGCGCCAGCTATCTCGTCATGACCCACAGCCATGCCCTGGACCAGGCGCTGACGGAAGCCATTCTCGCCCGCGGGGACATTGGCTGGTTCGGCCTGATCGGCTCCGCTACGAAGCGCAAGCAGTTCGAGAACCGCCTGCTGGCGCGCGGCTTCAATGAAGACCGGCTGAAGGAGATGGTGTGTCCCATCGGACTGCCGGGTATTATCAACAAGGCGCCCGCCGTGATCGCGGCCTCCGTGTGCGCCCAATTACTCACCGTCTGGGAAGCGCAGTCGCTTCTCAGGCCATAGCAGCAACAGAAAGATCCAGATGCAGACAGCTCACAGCAGCGTGCAAGCCTACCGAGGTGGCTTGCTGTACTTCCACGCCGATCCGGCCTTCATCGAACACGCCCATGCCTGGCATGAGGATGGGCTGCTGGTCGTTGCGGACGGCAAGGTGCAGGCCGCAGGCGATTACGCCACGCTGTTCCCCACGCTCCCTCCCGGCACGCCGGTGCAGGACTACCGGGGCAAGATCATCTCCCCCGGCTTCATCGACAGCCATATCCACTACCCGCAGACGGATATGATCGCCTCGCCGTCGCCTGGCCTCCTGCCCTGGCTGCAGGAGTACACCTTCCCGACCGAGCGGGCCTTCCAGGATCCGCAGCACGCCGGGCAGGTCGCCGAATTCTTCCTGGACGAGCTGCTGCGCGTGGGCACCACCACGGCCATGGTCTACTGCACCGTGCATCCCCAATCGGTGGACGCCTTCTTCCAGGCCAGCGAAGCGCGCGGCCTGCGCATGATCGCGGGCAAGGTGCTCATGGACCGCAACGGTCCGGACTTCCTGCAGGATACCGCCGAAAGCGGCGCCCGCGACACCGAAGACCTGATCCGCCGCTGGCACAATCACGGCCGCTCGCTGTACGCGATCACGCCGCGCTTCGCGCCCACGTCCACCGAAGAGCAGATGGCGCTCACGGGCGAGCTCGCGCGCGCCTGGCCCGACACCTTCCTGCAAACCCACGTCTCCGAGAACGAGGAGGAATGCCGCTGGGTGAAGCAGCTCTATCCGCAGGCGCGCAGCTATCTCGACGTGTACGACCGCTACGGCATGATGCGCCCGCGCGCCGTGTTCGGCCACTGCATCTGGCTCGACGAGCGCGACCGCGAGCGCATGCGCGAAACGCAGTCGGCCGCCGCCGTCTGCCCCACCTCCAATCTCTTCCTGGGCAGCGGCCTCTTCGACTTTGAGCAGGCGGACAAGGCGCGCATGCTGCTTTCCCTGGCAACAGATGTGGGCGGCGGTACTTCCTTCTCAATGTTGCAAACGATGAATGAAGCCTATAAAGTAGCGCGCTTGAAGGGCAGTTACCTTCCTGCAATGCGTATGTTCTACCTGGCCACGCTGGGCGCCGCGCGCAGCCTGCACCTGGAAGGCACGGTCGGCAGTTTCGCCGCAGGCAACGAGGCGGACTTCATCGTGCTCGATCCGCAGGCCACGCCGCTGCTGGCGCGCCGCGCGGCCCACTGCAACAGCCTGGAAGAACAGCTGTTCGCCCTGGCCCTGCTGGGCGACGACCGGGCAATAGCGGCCACTTACTCCGGCGGCAAGCTGGTCCATGCGCGGACGCAGGGCTGAGCCCGCCGATCAACTCAAGAAAGAGTACCCATGCAAAAGTCCCTGCCCAGCCTGATGATTGCCCTGGCCTTTGCGAGCGCCGCCGCGCCGCAGGTTCAAGCGGCGAGCAACGAAGACATCGTCAAGCGCCACTTCGCCTCCCTCGTGGCGAGCCCGGCGCCCAAGGTCTCGGAACTGCAGATGTTCCTGACCATGATGCCCAAGGGCGGCGACCTGCATCATCACTACTCGGGCGCCATCTACGCCGAGCAGTACCTGGAGTGGGTGGACAAGCAAGGCTACTGCGTCAACAAGACCGATTTCCGCATCCAGACCGAAGCCGCCGCCAAGTCCGCCACCTGCGTGAGCGGCAAGGACCTGGTGGCCGACAACAACGCCTACCGCGCCCTGCTGCAGAAGTGGTCCACCGTGGACTTCTACAACCACAGCGGCATGCAGCTGCCGCCGGACCAGACCTTCTTCGACACCTTCGGCTACTTCAATCCCGTGGCCTCGACCAATGGCAATGAAGGCCTGAAAACGCTGAAACAGCGCGCAATTGCCGAGAACCTCAGCTATATCGAGACCATCTACGAAATCGCCCCCATCACCCCGGACGCCGACTTCGACAAGCTGGCGGCCGAACCCGGCTTCGACAACGCGAAACTGGAAGCCGCCATGGCGGCCTTGCTGCCGAAGCTTGAGGCGAGCGCCGCCTTCGGCCAGGGCATCCAGAACTACCTGAATCACCTGCAGGCGGCAAGCGCGGGCGTGGACGACGAGCAGTTCACCATGCGCTACCAGCCTTTCGTGCTGCGCTTCCTCTCGCCCTCGATGGTGTTCTCCCAGATGCTGGCCAGCTTCAAGCTGGCGAAAGCCAGCCCGCAGATCGTGGGCGTGAACATCGTGGGCCAGGAAAGCCTGAATGTGTCCATGCGCGACTACAGCATGCACATGCAGATGTTCAAGTTCCTGAAGGCGAAGTATCCGGATGTGAAAATGGCCCTGCACGCGGGCGAGCTGGCCCTGGGCGTGGTGCCGCCGGAAGGCCTGAAGTTCCACATCGCAGAAGCGGTGAACGTGGCGGGCGCCAACCGCATCGGCCACGGCATCGACATCGCCCATGAGAGCAATGCCCTGGCGATCATGAAAACCATGCGCGAGCGCCGCATTCCCGTGGAAGTGAACCTCACCAGCAACGAATTCATCCTGGGCGTGAAGGGCGCGGCCCATCCGCTCGACCTCTACCGCAAGTACGGCGTGCCTTTTGTCATCTCCACGGACGACGCGGGCGTCACCCGTCACAATCTGTCGAACGAATACGTGCTTTTCGCCACCCGCTACAAGACGGACTACGCCGAGGTGAAGAAGCTGTCCTATGACAGTATCCGCTACGCTTTCCTGGCAGATGGCGACAAAAAGCGCCTGTTGAAGCAGCTGGACAGCCGTTTCGCGAAGTTCGAGGCCGATATCGCGGGCGCTCTCGCTACGACGAAATAGGCGGTCACGCCGCTGTCACGAATGGGCCGGGACTGTTGTCACAGTCCCGGCCCATTGTCTATTTGATACGCCTGTGGCTCGGGCGCGACATAATCGGTGAGACAAAACAACAGATTGCCACAATCGCAGATGAAAGAATTTCATTGTGGAAGGGCTCATTTATAATGCCGCCTGAACCGTCCTCGACTGAAAGCCCCAGCCTCCTGCCTCATTTCTGAGCATTTATTCGTTTTCCCTCTGAATAGCTTAGGGAAAACGTATTTGTGCTTGATTTAGCGATGGTGGCATAGTGGCTTGAAGGCAATTTGGCAACTTTTCTTGTCATAACGATGTCATGGACCGCACTTACACTCCGGTGTTGGTGCCGAGGAAGAGTCACCTCGCCTGTAGGTTTCAGCAAGTTCTGCTATTGGTTTTACTATAACACTCTAAGGGGTTTTCAATGCAATCCAAACAATATCCGGTCCTGCGCCTGAGCGCGCTCGCCGTGGCTGCCCAACTGGCATGCTTCGCCGCCGGCTCCGCCTTTGCTCAAACGGCATCGGAAGTGGCGCCGCAAGTGACCACTGGTTCTGGCAAGAACGAAGTGATCATTACCGGCAAGAAGCTGGGCATGGGCCTGATGGTGACCGAAGATGCGCCGAAAGCGCGTTCGACCATCACGGCGGAAGAACTGGAAAAGCAGCGTCCCACCGGCAATGCATATGAAGCCCTGGAGATGATGCCAGCGGTGAACAGCTACAACTACGACGCAACCGGCCTGTTCGGCGGCGGCCTGACCCTGCGCGGCTTCAACTCCGACCAGATCGGCGCCACCATCAACGGCGTGCCCGTGAACGACTCCGGCAACTTCGCCGTGTACCCGCAGGAATACGTGGACCAGGAAAACACCTGCTCCCAGTTCGTGACCCAGGGTTCCACCGACGTGGACTCCCCGCAGGTTGGCGCCACCGGCGGCAACTTCGGCATCGTGACCTGCAACCCGGAAAACAAGCAGCGCATCCGCACCATGCTGACGCTGGGCCAGCTCAACATGAGCAAGACCTACCTGCGCGTGGACTCCGGCCTGCTGTCGGACAACCGCTCCAAGTTCTTCATCTCCGCTTCGCACGCCGAAACGGACAAGTGGAAGGGCAAGGGCCAGGGCAAGCGCGACCACATCGACGCCGCCTTCAACTACGACTGGGACCGCTTCAACTACATTCACGCCACCATTCTGTGGAATGAGGCGATGAACCACAACATCAACAACCTGACCCTGACGGAACTGAACACCAAGGGTTACTACTACGACTTCTCGGACAACTACCAGGGCCACCTGACCCCTGTGAAGGGCACCGCGCAGAAGGAAGCCACCCAGTCCCCAGCCTACTGGAAACTGGCCGTGAACCCCTTCAAGAACGCCATCGCTTCGGCCACCGCCAAGTTCCGCCTGAACGAGAACCTGGACGTGAAATTCGTGCCTTACCTGTGGTACGGCTTCGGTAACGGCGGCGCAGGCCAGCAGCGCGCCCAGTCGGAAACCGGCTTCTACAACTCGACCACCGGCGTGCGCAACGGCGCCAAGGACCTGAACGGCGACGGCGACACCCTGGACACCGTCCTGGTGGCGAACGCCAGCGTGACCAAGACCTTCCGTCCTGGCGCCAACCTGGCCCTGACCTACACCATGGGCGACCACCAGATCCTGGGCGGCGTGTGGTGGGAGCGTGCGCGCCACCAGCAGACCGGCCCGATGGTTCCGCTGACCGGCGACGCGGACCGCGACTGGTACCTGCAGGAAGGCAAGATCACCCGTCCGGACGGCAAGTTCGCCCAGAGCCGCGACTGGATCTCGATCTCGACCGCCTACCAGGCGTTCCTGCAAGACACCATCAGCATGTATGACGACAAGTTCCAGATCAACGTCGGCATCCGCACCCCGCACGTGAAGCGCGACTTCACGAACTATGGCGATGAGAACAACACCATCATCCCTTACAGCATGGTTCGCAAGTACAACGACGTGCTGCCGCAGCTGGGCCTGCGCTACCGCCTGACCAACGACGACCAGCTCTTCGCTTCCGTGGCGAAGAACATGAAGGCGCCGCCGAACTTCGTGTTCGGTAACGTCGGCACCAGCGTCAAGGTCGTCAACGGCGTGCCAACCCTGATCGGCGACGTGAAGGAAGAGACCTCGATCAACACCGACATCGGCTACCGTCACCAGGACAAGAACTTCATCGCGTCCGTGACCTTCTTCTTCGTGGACTTCAAGGACCGCCAGGCGACCTCCTTCGACTCCGTGACCCAGACCAGCAGCTACACCAACGTTGGCAAGGTGAAGAACAACGGCCTGGAGATCGAAGTGGGCAACACCCCGATCAACGGCTGGTCCTTCTACGGCTCCATCGGCCTGAACAACAGCGAGATCAAGGAAAACATGCGCCAGAACGCGACTGCTTTCCTGCCGACCGCTGGCAAGGAAATGATCAACACGCCGAAGAAGAAAGCCGGCCTGTCGGTTGAATACCAGGACGGCGCATTCTGGACCCGCCTGAAGGCGCGCGCCACCGGCAAGCAGTACACCTCCATGATCAACGACGAATCCGCACCGGGCTACACCACCTTCGGTATCGACGGCGGCTACACCTTCGCGAACTTCGGCTGGCTGAAGCGTCCGAAGCTGACCTTCAACATCAGCAACATCACGGACAAGCAGTACCGCAACGCCTCGTCCAACACGGTCACCAACACCCAGCCAGTGCCGGGCGTCACGACCAGCACCGGCACCCAGCGCTACTACCTGGGCGCACCGCGCTTCGCGTCGGTCACCCTGTCGGTGGACATCTAATCGGCATTGCGCGCGGCTTGCAGGCCAGGCCGCGCGACCCTTGCTGCAACGGGCCTTCGGGCCCGTTTTTCTTTTGTAACGCCTTTGTTTCCCGCTCTCTGGGAGCGCCCGATTTGCGCTATGCTGCAATGCTTATGAAGATCCCATTTCACCGCCTTTCCCTGGCCGCCGCCGCGGTCCTGATTTCGGGCTGCGCCGCCTGGCAGCAGCCGCAAACCGTCGAGGTCAACCTGGTCGCCCTGAACGACCTGCATGGCCACCTGGAGCCCACCCGCTTCACTTATACCAGCGTGGACAGCAAGGAGCCGCGCACGGTCACGGCGGGCGGCATTCCCATCCTGGCGGGCGCGCTGAAGGAATGGCGGCGCCAGGACCCGGAACTGCTGCTGGTGGGCGCGGGCGACCTGATCGGCGCGAGCCCGGCGCTGTCCTCGATGTGGGCGGACGAGCCCACCCTCGCAGCGCTGGACATGCTCGGCCTGTCCGCCACCTCCGTGGGCAACCACGAATTCGACCAGGGCCGCGTGGAACTGCTGCGCCAGCAAAATGGCGGCTGCGACTCGCCGCGCGCGGACAAGGCCTGCAAGTACGCGGGCCCCCATCCCGGCGCCAAATTCAGCTACCTTGCCGCCAACGTGGTGGACGTGCGCTCGCGCAAGCCGCTGCTGCCTGCCTACCGCATCCTCGAATCGCATGGCGTGAAGATCGCCTTCATTGGCACGGTGCTGAAGGATACGGCGGAGGTCGTGGCCTCGTCCGGCATCACCGGCCTCGAATTCATCGACGAGGCGGATGCCGTGAACCGCCTGCTGCCCGAACTGCGCCGCCAGGGCGCGGGCGTGTTCGTGGTGCTGATCCACCAGGGCGGGCGCACGAAACAGGAATTTGACCGGCAGTACTGCTCCGACCTCGAAGGCGACATCGTGCCGGTGGTGAAGCGGCTCGATCCGGCCATCCGCCTGGTCATCAGCGGCCATTCGCACAAGGGCTATCTGTGCGACGTGGACGGCCGCATCGTGACGCAGGCGCAGATGGGCGGGCATATGCTCTCCCGTATCAAGCTGACCGTCGACCGCGAGGCCAACAAGCTGACGAACATCGACGCGCACAACGTGGTGATGACCCAGGGTGAGTTCTATCCCGACGCAGGCGCCGAGGAATTCCTGAAGCAGCTGCGCGAACGCAGCACGCGCGAGCTGGCGAAGCCGGTGGCGCACGTGGGCGCGCCCCTGATCACCCGCGACCGCAAGCGTGGTGTGGACGAATCGCCCCTCGGCCGCCTGGTGGCCGATGCCACGCTCTTCGCAGGCCGTCCTTACGGCGCGCAGATCGCCTTCATGAACGTGGGCGGCATCCGCCAAAGCCTGGAAGCGGGAGAGAACAATCTGGTCAACCTGGGCCATGTGCAGGCCGTGCTCCCCTTCGGGAACAGCCTGGTGGTAATGAACCTGACGGGCGCGCAGATCCGCGGACTCCTTGAGCAGCAGTGGGTTACGGACAAGGCGGAGGTGCGCGGCATCCTGCAGGTGTCGGAAGGCTTCAGCTACCGTTACGACCTGCGCCGTCCCGAAGGCGAGCGCGTGATCCCGGGAAGCGTGATGCTGAACGGCGTGCCGCTGGAAGACAATGCCTCCTACCGCGTCGCCGTGAACGCCTTCCTGGCCGAGGGCGGCGACGCCTTCCCCATGTTCATCAAGGGCAGCAACCGCGTGGAGACCGGCATCCGCGACACCGACTCCCTTGCGCGCTACCTCGTGAAGCGCGAGCAGGACAAGCGCCTGCCCGGCGCCGTGGCCGATGCGCCGCGTATCCAGCGCGTGACGGAGTAAGCGATGCGCCGCCTCCTGATTGCAGCCCTGCTCGCCGCCTGCGGCAGCGCCCATGCCGACTTCCGCATCCCCGGCTTCGAACTGGTGCAGACGGCGCCGGTGGAAACCACGCTGGCCAATGCCGACCTGCGCGACCCCATCACCGTGTGGTGCGAGATGTTCGACCAGGCGAAGAAGGAGATCGCCATCGGCCAGTTCTACGCCGCCAGCAAACCCGGCGCGCCGTTCGAAAAAGTAATCGCGCGGCTGGAAGCCGCGGGGCAGCGCGGCGTGAAGATCCGCTTCCTGCTGGACCAGAAAGGCGTGGGCCTGTCCGAGGCGTCCACCATCGCGCGCCTGAAGGCCATTCCCAACCTGGAGTTCCGCGTACTGGACTTCAACAAGCTCACCGGCAACGGCATCATCCACGCCAAATACCTCATCGTGGACCGTGCCGTCGCCTTCGTGGGCAGCCAGAACTTCGACTGGCGCTCCTTCACGCACATCCACGAAACGGGCCTGCGCGTAAGCGATGCGGCCATGGTCTCGCAGATCCAGGCCATCTTCGAGCAGGACTGGCAGGCGCAGGGCCAGATCGCGGCAGGGCAGGGCGTGCTGCCGCTGCAGGCCAAGAGCATGGTGGCGCCCTCGCTGGCGCAGCCGTCGCTGCTGCTGGCGAGTCCCGCGGCCTACAACCCGCCGGGAGTGATCGATTCCGAGACCGCGCTGCCCGCGCTGCTGGCCGAAGCGAAAGAGGAAGTGCGCATCCAGCTGCTGGACTACGCGCCCCTCAGCTACGGGCCGAAAGGCACGCGGCCCTACTACGCCGTGGTGGACAACGCCGTGCGCGCGGCCGCCAACCGGGGCGTGAAGATCCGCCTCATGGTCTCCAACTGGAACCTGGAAGCCCCGGCGCAGGCCTACCTGAAGAGCCTTGCCGTGCTGCCGAACGTGGAGATCCGCGTGGTGACGCTGCCCAAGGCATCGGAAGGCTTCATTCCCTATGCGCGCGTCATCCACAGCAAGACCATGGTCATCGACGGCAAGCTTGCCTGGGTGGGAACCAGCAACTGGGCGGGCGGCTACTTCGACCTCTCGCGCAACCTGGAAATCGTGCTGCGCAACGAAGACATGGCGCGCCGCCTGGCGGCAGTGCACGAGCAGGTATGGAGTTCGCAGTACGCCGAGGCGCTCGACATCAACAAACAGTATCCGAAACCGAAGAAGGGTAGCGAATAAATGAAAAAACTCGCATGCATCGTGGCGCTGTCCGGCGCCTTCGCCTCGTTTAACGCCATGGCATGGGGTAACGACGGCCACAAGATCGTCGGCGCCATTGCCGACCAGCTGATCAAGGGCAGCAAGGCCGAGAAGCAGGTGCAGGCGCTGCTGCTGCCGGGCGAAAGCCTGGAGAAGGTCTCGGTATGGGCGGACTGCGTGAAGGGCAGCTACTGCGGCCCGCAGACACCCGAGATGATGGCCTACACGGCGGCCAATCCCAAGCATAGCGAGTACCACTATACCGATGTGCCCTTCCAGCTGACCGAATACCACGACCACGGCGTGGGCACGGCGGAAGACGACATTGTGCAGACGATGAAACAGGCCATCCTCGTCCTGCAGGGCAAGGACACGCCCGCCACCAATCCGCACAAATTCACCAAGCGCCAGGCGCTGCTGATCCTCGTGCACCAGGCGGGCGACATCCACCAGCCGCTGCACGTGGGCGCGGGCTTCGTCAGCAAGGACGGCCAGTTCGTGGTGCCGAAGACCCAGGCGGAGATCGATTCGCTCAACATCTTCGACGCACGCGGTGGCAACAACCTGCTGCTGGACGATGCGAAGATCGAAGCCACCAGCTCCCAGCTGATTCCGCCGCCGGAAGGCGACGCGAAGCCCTCGACGGCGCCCAAATCCACGACCAAGCCCTTCCACTCCTACTGGGACACGACGGTGGTGAACTACGCCATGCGCCGCTCCAGCACGCGCACGCCGCAGCAGTTCGCGCAATGGGCCATCGACAGCAAACCGAACATCCCCGTGAACACGGGCGAGGTGGTGAGCTGGCCCTACCAGTGGGCCAACGACGCGCTGGCGGTATCGAAGCTGGCCTATGGCGACGTGAAGATCGGCGCCGTGAGCAAGCAGACCAGCCGCAGCACGGGCGAAAGCTACACGGTGTGGGCGCTCTCCGTGCCTGATAACTACCCTGTTCCCTCGTCCGCGATCGCCCGCGAGCAGCTGATCAAAGGCGGCTACCACCTTGCCTCCATGCTGCAGAAAATCTGGCCGAACTAAGCGCCCGGCCCTTTATCGTCAGGCTGGCGTGACGCCAATGCCCATCGCGCGGTAGGGGGCCAGCAGCGCTTCATCGACGCCCTTGTTGACGATGATGTGGTCCACGTTGGCCAGCGGGGCGATGCGGTAAGGGGCCGCCGTGCCAAGCTTCTCCGGTGACGCCATCACCACCGTGCGCGCCGCCCGCGAGCTGATGGCGCGCTTCATGCGCGCTTCGTCGTAGTCGCCCGTCGTAATGCCCGCTTCCGGGTGCAGGCTGCATACGCCCATGAAGAAGATGTCGCTGCGGATGTCGCTCACCGCCGCCAGCGCCGCCGCGCCGCTCGTTACCACCGAGTGCTTGAACAGGCGGCCTCCGATGAGTATCACTTCCACCAGCGGGTGTTCCACCAGCTCCACCGCAACCGACGGACTGTGAGTAACCACTGTCGCGTCCAGCGTGGGCGGCAGCGCCCGCGCCAGCTGCACGGCCGTGGTGCCGCCGTCGATGAAGACCACCTGCCCGGGAGCGATCATGGCCGCCGCGGCGCGCGCAATGGCGGGCTTGGCATCCGTCGAGATACGCTCCCGTGCCGCGAAGTTGGCCTGCGCCGGCGAGGCGGGCAGGGCGCCGCCGTGCACGCGTTCCAGCAGGCCTTCCCTGGCCAGCTCGCGCAGGTCGCGGCGGATGGTGTCCTCGGAGACACCGAGCGATTCGCTCAGGGTCTTCGCCACGATCTGGCCTTCTTCCTTCAGGATGCGGAGCAGCAGCTCCTTGCGTTGGCGTGTCAGCATGAGTGCACGAAATATCTTGAGATTGCACGATATTGCATGATATCGTAGAAAAACGCAATCACCCGGAGCTGGCCATGCACGTACGCATCAACAAAGTGGAAACCCTGTCGGACGACTGGTATGTCCTGCGCAAAACGACCTTCGACTACCGCCGCCGCAACGGCAGCTGGCAGACCATGTCGCGCGAGACTTATGACCGCGGCCACGGCGCCGTGATCCTGCTGGTGAACCGGGAGCGGCGCACGGTGCTGCTGGTGCGCCAGTTCCGCTTCCCGGCCTACGGCTACGGCGGCACGCACGACGGTTTCCTGATCGAGGCGCCCGCCGGACTGCTGGATGCAGCCACGCCTGAGGAACGCATACGCGCCGAGGTGCAGGAGGAAACCGGCTACCGCGTCGAGCAGGTGCGCAAGGTGTTCGAAGCCTTTATGAGCCCCGGTTCGGTGACGGAGCGCCTGCATTTCTTTGTGGCCGATTACGATGCGGCTTCCCGCCTTGACGAAGGCGGCGGCGTGGAGGAGGAGGGGGAGGATATCGAGGTGCTGGAACTGGGCATAGAACGCGCAGTGGCCATGATCCAGGAGGGCGCCATCGAGGACGGCAAGACCATCATGCTGCTGCAATACGCCCAGCTTCACCTGTTTGGCGCTGCCTGAAACGCAGATGTTCTAGAATCGGCCGGACATCAACAACAGGAGGACGCAATGAAATATGTCATCGCAGCAAGCCTGCTGTCAGTGGTGGGAATGGCCGCGCACGCCGCCACGCCCGAGGAGCTGGCGAAGTCGAAGAACTGCATGGCCTGCCACGCCATCGACAAGAAGATGGTGGGACCGGCTTATAAGGACGTCGCGGCCAAGTACAAGGGCCAGAAGGGCGCCGAGGACAAGCTGGTGCAGAAGGTGCTGAAGGGCGGTTCAGGCACCTGGGGCGCCGTGCCGATGCCGCCGAATGCGGTGTCGGACGCAGAGGCGCATGCGCTGGTGAAGTGGGTGCTATCGATGTGAAGCCGGCAACTGTGTTCGGTGGCCGACTGAGGTACCGGGGACAGACCCCCTGAGGTCTTATATCTTCAACATACGCTAAATTATGTCTGCGGGCATGCCAGTCTGATAGGTCTGTGGGAGCAAATCCCGTGGGACAGCCAATGACGGCATGCTCGATTCTTTGTAGCCCGAACAGTTGTCAGGGGGCGAACCCCGGATCAGTAAGAATGGGAGAAAGAATCATGCAGAACGCAGACGATGGGTTGTACGTCGGGATCGATGTCAGCAAGAAGAGTCTGGACGTCGATAGTCTTCCGCTGTCACATCGGGCGCAGTTCCCCAATGACGCGGGTGGTCATCAGAACCTGAAAGCCAGGTTGTTGCAGCTACAGCCGCGATGGATCGTGGTGGAGGCGAGCGGCGGTCTCGAAATGGAATTGGTCAGCGTACTGGCAACTGCGGGGTTGCCAGTGGCGGTCATCAATCCCAAACAGGCCAGGGATTTCGCCAAGGCCATTGGCGTGCTTGCGAAAACTGACCAGGTCGATGCCATTGTTCTGGCCCGCTTCGGGCAAGCGGTCAAACCGGCACTGCGTCCAATTAAAGACGGTGAGCTACGCCATCTGGAGGACGTTCTGACTCGAAGACGCCAGTTGGTCGATATGCTCACAGCTGAGAAGAACCGAAAGCTGCAGGCGACCGCTCTCATTGCAAAAGAGATCAATGAGCATATTGAATGGCTCGAGCAGCGTATCAAGGGCACCAATGGTGATCTGGGGCGGGCTATCAAGGAAAGTCCGCTATGGCACGCTAAAGCCGACCTGCTCTCATCCATCCCCGGCGTAGGCTCCATCACCGTCGCAACCCTGCTGGCGCAGTTACCCGAGCTTGGCACGCTCAATCGGCGCGAAATCGGTGCGCTGGTTGGCGTCTGCCCATACAGCCGTGACAGCGGCAAGATGCGGGGGAAGCGAAGAATTTGGGGTGGCAGGGCATCGGTACGGGCGGTCCTCTACATGGCCACCTTGGTCGCCATCCGACACAATCCCGTCCTCAAAAGCGCCTACGCCCGGCTGCTCGCGGCAGGAAAACTCAAGAAAGTAGCCATCGTGGCTTGCATGCGCAAGCTGCTCGTCACCATGAACGCCATGTTGCATAACAACGAGAGGTGGGCAGCAACCCTCGATTAATTAATCAAGACAGTTGCTGTCCCCTCTGTTATCACCGGGATTTGACGAACGGGATGCCGATGGCTTTCGGCGCCACCGACTTGGCCATCAGGCCCGCCAGCACAATCACCGTGACCACATACGGCACCATCTGGATCAGCGATCCGGGGATGCGGCCCACCACCGGCAGGTCCACGCCTTCGAGCTGGATCTGCACCGCGCCGAACAGGCCGAACATGAGGCAGCCGAGGAAGGTGTACACGGGACGCCAGTTGCCGAACACCATGGCCGTCAGCGCCAGGTAGCCCGCGCCCGCCGACATGTCGCGCAGGAAGAAGCCGCTCTGCACGATGGCGAGATAGGCGCCCGAGAAGGAGCACAGTACGCCCGCGATCAGCATGGCCGCATAGCGCGTCCATTCCACCGACACGCCCGCGGCATCCGCCGCATGGGGGTTCTCGCCGCAGGCGCGCAGGCGCAGGCCGAAGCGGGTGTGGTACAGCACCCAGTGCACCAGCGGCACCAGCGCGAAGGCGAGGTAGACCAGCACCGAATGGCCGCCAACCAGCTTGGTATAGAACCAGCCCAGTCCCGGCACGTCCGCCACGGCGGCGCTGCCCGGCAGCACCACGTCGAACAGGCGCGCTTCGCCCAGGTCCGGCGTGCGGCCGCCCTGCTGGAAGAAATACTGCGCCACCACGAAGGTCAGGCCGCTCATGGCGATGTTGATCGCAATGCCGCCCACCAGCTGGTTGCCTTTCTGCGTAATGGCCACATAGCCCTGCAGCATGGCCAGCGCCACCGATACCGCCATGCCGGCCAGGATGCCGTACCAGGGGTTCTGCGTGGTGAAGGCCACGGCCGCCGACACGAAGGCCGAGGCAAGGATCTTGCCTTCGAGGCCGATGTCGATCACGCCGGAGCGTTCTGCGAACAGGCCCGCCATGGCGGCGAAAATCAGTACCGGCGCGTTGCGCACGGTGGAAACGAGGATGCCGCCGAGATGGAGATCTTCGAACATCGCATCAGCCCTTTCTTGCCTTGAGCAGTTTAATGATCGCGGGTGCGTACAGGTTTTCCATCGCGCCGCAGAAGAGGATGATCAGACCCTGAATGAAGATGAAGGTCTCGGTCGGGATATTCGGTTTTTCCAGCGAGAGGTCGAAGCCGCCCTGGATCAGCGCGCCGAACAG
Organism: Massilia endophytica; assembly: GCF_021165955.1. Classification (NCBI taxonomy): domain Bacteria; kingdom Pseudomonadati; phylum Pseudomonadota; class Betaproteobacteria; order Burkholderiales; family Oxalobacteraceae; genus Massilia; species Massilia endophytica. The sequence goes on from NZ_CP088952.1 coordinate 382,473, forward strand.
CACGGAGGACAGGAAGATGCCCACCGGATGCTGGCGCCCCATCAGCGCAATGGCGATACCCACGAAGCCCGCGCCGTTGACGAAGCCCAGGCTGAGGTAGTGGGTGGAGCCGAGAATGGAGTTCACCGAACCCAGGCCCGCCAGGGCGCCGGAGATCAACATCACGACGATGATCATGCCGCTGATTTTCACGCCCGCGTAGTGCGCGGCATGCTTGTTCAGGCCCGTGGCGCGCAGCTTGTAGCCCCAGGCGGAGCGCCACACCATCACGCCGTAGACCACCAGCGCGGCAATGGCGATCAGGAAGCTGATATTGAGCGGCGTGTCGCCCAGCGCAGGGATCAGGGTGTTCAGGCGCGGCATCTCGGACGCCACCGAGAAGGCGCGGCTGGCCGTGTTCTGCTCGCCCACCGGAATCATGTACTTTACGATGATGAAGTTCATCAGCGAGGCGCAGATGAAGTTGAACATGATCGTGGTCACCACGATATGGCTGCCCCGTTTCGCCTGCAGGTAGCCGGGAATGAAGCCCCACAGCGCACCGAAGAGGGCGGCGCCGATCATGCCGAGCGGGATCAGGACGATGGCGGGCATCGATGCATCGAAGGCCAGCATGGCCAGCGTGAGCCCCAGGCCGCCGAAATACATCTGGCCTTCCGCGCCGATATTGAACAGGCCCGCCTGCATTGCGATCGACACGGCCAGGCCGGTGAAGATGAAGGTCGATGCGTAGAACAGGGTGTAGGACAGCCCTTCGGGATTGACGATGGCGCTGTTGACGAGGATGCGCAGGGAATCCACCGGGTCTTCGCCCAGCAGATGGATCACCAGCGCGGCCACCAGCAGCGCGGACAGCAGGTTCAGGATGGGCAGGACGAAACCGGTCGCCCAGCGTGGCATATCGTTAGTGGTCATGATTTATGCATACCCCCCATCAGCAGGCCGATGCGGGTGGTGTCGAATTCGTCGACCGGCAGTTCGCCGGTAATGGCGCCGCCGCACATCACGAGGATGCGGTCGGCCAGCGCGCGCACTTCTTCCAGCTCCACGGACACGAGCAGGATGGCCACGCCCGCGTCGCGCAAGGCCAGCAGCTGCGTGTGGATGGATTCAATGGTGCCGATGTCCACGCCGCGCGTGGGCTGGCCCACGAGCATCAGCTTGGGCTGGGCCAGCACTTCGCGCGCGATCACCACCTTCTGCTGGTTGCCGCCGGAGAGCAGGCCGATACGCAGGTCCGGGTTGGGCGGGCGCACGTCGAATTCCTTCAGCAGGCCGGTGCAGCGCTCGGCGATGTGCTTGAAGTCGAACAGGCCCCAGCGGCCTTTCAGCTGGTCCTGGTAGCCAAGCACCGTGTTCTGCATGACGGAGAAGTTCTTCACCACGCCGTCGCGCAGGCGGTCTTCCGGCACGTGGGCGATGCCCAGGCGGCGGAAGGCCAGCGGCAGGCCGTCGGCATCGTGGCGCTTGGCGAAGGGCAGGGCCTGGCCCTGGAAATCGACTTCGCCCGAGGTGGGCAGGCGCATGCCGGACAGGATCTCCATCAACTCGCTCTGGCCGTTGCCGGACACGCCCGCGATGGCCACGATTTCGCCCGCGCGCAGCGTGAAGTTGATGTTGGAGAGCAGGCTCACGCCCGTGGAATCCTTCAGCTGGAGATTGCGCACCTCCAGCACCGGCGCGCCCGGCTTGTACGGCGCGCGTGGCAGGTTGTTCTCGATGGGGCGGCCCACCATCATGTTCGCCAGTTCTTCCTTCGAGGTCTGCGCAGTTGCCACGGCGCCGGCCACGCGGCCGCCGCGCATCACCGTCACGGTGTCGGTGATGTCCATGATCTCCTGCAGCTTGTGCGTGATCAGGATGATGGTCTTGCCCTGCTCCTTGAACAGCTTCAGGATCTGGAACAGCGATTCCGTCTCCTGCGCGGTCAGCACGGCGGTGGGCTCGTCCAGGATCAGGATATTGGCGCTGCGGTAGATCTGCTTGAGGATCTCCACGCGCTGCTGCGCGCCGACGGACAGGTCGTGGATGGTGGCCAGGGGATCGACGTCCAGGCGGTAGCGCTCGCAGATTTCGCGCAGCTTCGCTTCCACGGCGGCGCGCTTGGGCTGCAGGCGGAAGCCGCCTTCCGTGCCCAGCATCACGTTGTCGAGCACCGTCATGTTCTCGACCAGCATGAAGTGCTGGTGCACCATGCCGATGCCCAGTTCGATGGCCTGGTGGCTGGAGCGGATCTGCTGGGCTTTGCCGTCCAGCAGGATCTCGCCGCTGTCGGCATGGTAGTAGCCGTACAGGATGCTCATCAGGGTCGACTTGCCCGCGCCGTTCTCGCCCACGAGGCCGTGGATGGCGCCCTTGGCGACGGCAAAGCTCACGTCGGCATTGGCCTGCACCGCCCCGAAGCGTTTCGAGATGCCGCGGAATTCTACAGCTGGCTGCATAGGATTTTCAGGAGTTTATTTACTGAAAAACGCGCCGGCGGGAAGCCCGCTCGGCGCGTTCTGTCTTTATCGCGTGGAAATCAGACCGGGCAGTTGCCGGTTGCGCGGATGTCGATGACCTTGATCTTGCCGTCGATGATGTCCTTGCGCGCGCCCAGGACCTTCTTCTCGATCTCGGGGGTGATCAGCTTGCGGTTGTACTGGTCCAGGGTCCAGTCCACGCCGCCTTCCTTGATGCCCTTGGCGGAAATGCCGGGCTTCCAGGTGCCGTTCTTGATCTGCATGAAGCTGTCATACACGGCGTTGTCCACGCGCTTGACCATGGAGGTCAGGATGGTGCCCGGGTGCAGGTGGTTCTGGTTCGAATCCACGCCGATGCCCAGCTTGCCCTTTTCCTTGGCCATGGAGAGAGTGCCCAGGCCGGAACCGCCGGCCACGGCGAACACCACGTCCACGCCGCGCTCGAACTGCGAGCGCGCCAGTTCGCCGCCCTTGGCCGGATCGTTCCATGCCGCCGCGGTGGTGCCCACCATGTTCTGCAGGACTTCCACTTTCTTGTCGGTCGCTTTCGCGCCCTGGGTGTAGCCGCAGGCGAAGGCGCGGATCAGGGGAATGTCCACGCCCCCCACGAAGCCCAGCTTCTTGGTCTTGGAGGCCATGGCCGCGGCCACGCCCACCAGGTAGGAGCCTTCCTCTTCCTTGAAGGTGATGGAGTTCACGTTCGGCGCGTTCACCACGCCGTCGATCAGCACGAAGCGCACGTTCGGGAACTCCTTGGCGACCTTCTGCACGGCCTGGGTCTGGGAGAAGCCGATGGAGGCGATCAGGTCCATCTTCTTGCGGGCCAGGCCGCGCAGAATCTGTTCGGCCTGGGTGTCGCTGCTGGCCTGGGCTTCCAGGAAGTTGATCTTGGTTTCGGTGCGGAAGCGCGAGGCGCCCTCGAAGGCCGACTGGCTGAAGGATTTGTCGAACTTGCCGCCGGCATCATAGACGACGGCCAGCTTCGGATCCGCCGCGAAAGCGCTGGCCGAGACCGCAACAGCGGACAACATCGTCAAAAGTTGTTTGATTTTCATGAATGGGCTCCTGGAAGTTCGTTATTGTATAGTTTTTGCGGACGAAACATCTACTTAACGACCCGTTTTCACCTTCGGCAGACAGGTTTTTAGAGTTGTTGCTCAGCCTGCTAAAACGGCAAGGATATTTTGCGCTGCATCAAATGCGCGCCGCTTTGCCGCCTCCGTGGAACCCGCTTGTAGCGTTCTCACAACAGCCTGTCTCCATCTTTTCTTAAGGTGCTGCGTTGTTTTTTTGTGCATCCGCAGCGCGCCTTCGCCCCGCCGTTTTTGGCGCTCTCCTCTGAACGGGCGCCATTTGCAGCGAACAGGGCAGTTCGCAACTATGCAGCAGGGTGATTTGTATGACAAATACGTTTTTGCTTGGCTATTTATTCGCGCGACATCTTAATAAAGATTCCATGTTAGTAATTTGTGGTTGTTGTGCTTTCTGCTAGCATTGCCCTTTATGGTCCTTCGGGACGGCTGAGATCACCCACATTAAGGAGTTTGCTGAATGAAGACGACGCTGCGCTACGCACAACGTACCCTCATGGCACTGGCCATCGCCGGCGCCTTCCCGCTGCAAGGCATGGCCCAGGAAGCCGCCGCGCCGCAGGCCGAGAAGACCGAAAAAGGCCAGCTGGAAACCGTGATCGTGACCGCGCAGCGCCGCGCCGAGAACATCAAGGACGTGCCGATGTCCATCGCCACCGTGAAGGGCGACAAGCTGGACGTGCTGGTCTCCGGCGGCCAGGACATCCGTTTCCTGAACGGCCGTTCGCCTTCCGTGGCTGTCGAGTCCGATTACGGCCGTACCTTCCCGCGCTTCTATATCCGCGGCCTGGGCAACACCGACTTCGACCTGAACGCCTCGCAGCCTGTGGGCCTGGTGATGGACGACATCGTGCAGGAAAACCCGATGCTGAAGGGCTTCCCCGTGTTCGACGTGGACCAGGTGGAAGTGCTGCGCGGCCCGCAGGGCACCCTGTTCGGCCGTAACTCCCCGGCCGGCGTGATCAAGTTCGATTCCGCCAAGCCCGTGTTCCGCCAGGAAGGCTATGTGAACGCCGGCGCGGGCAAGGATGGCGTGATCAATGTGGACGGCGCCTGGAACGTGCCGGTCAGCGATACCGTGGCCCTGCGCTTCTCGGGCCAGAGCCAGCACCGCGACGACCGCGTGCACAACCCGCGTCCGACCGGCACCAAGGACTTCGAGGGCTACAAGGACAACGCCGCCCGCGTGCAGATGCTGATCAAGCCGAGCAAGGACTTCAGCGCCCTGCTGAACGTGCACGCCCGCGACATGGACGGCACCGCCACCCTGTTCCGCGCCAATATCCTGAAGAAGGGCACCAACGACCTGGTGGACAACTTCGACTACGGCAGCTACCCGACTGACGGCGTCAACGAGCAGTGGCTGAAGAACAAGGGCGCCAACCTGCGCCTGCGCTACGAGCTGCCGGGCATGACCCTGCACTCGATCACCGGCTGGGAGAAGCTGGACTTCTTCAGCCGCGCCGACGTGGACGGCGGCTACGGCGCCTCCTACGCGCCGCCGATGGGCCCCGGCTTCATCCCCTTCGTCGTTGAAACGGCCGACCTGATCCCGAACCACAAGCAGATCTCGCAGGAATTCCGCGCCGAGTCGAACACCAAGGATCCGCTGCAGTGGATCGCGGGCGTGTTCTACTTCAAGGAAGACATCCAGATCGACAGTATCTCCTTCAACTCCCTGGCTCCGGGCAATCCGCAGAATTCCGATTATGCGACCCAGACCCAGAACGCCAAGTCCTGGGCCGTCTTCGGTTCCGTGAACTATGCCGTGAACGAGAAGCTGAAACTGCGCGGCGGCCTGCGCTACACCAGCGACAAGAAGGACTTCGTCGCCCAGCGTATCCAGACCGACGGCCGTTCCTACCTGCCGCTGCACGACGATTCGAGCAACATCAGCTGGGACGCCAGCGGCACCTATATCCTGAACAAGGACACCAACGTGTTCGCCCGTATCGCCACCGGCTACCGCGCGCCGTCCATGCAGGGCCGCCTGTTCGGCCTGGACAGCAAACCCTCCATCGCAGGCGCCGAGAAAGTGCTGTCCTATGAAGCCGGCGTGAAGCAGGACCTGTTCAACCGCCGCGCGCGCATGAGCGCCACCGTCTTCCACTACCGCGTGAAGGACAAGCAGCTGACCGCCGGTTCGGGCACCGTGAACATGAACCAGCTGATCAACGCAGACAAGGCCGTCGGCCAGGGCGTGGAACTGGACTTCCAGGCCAACCTGTCGGACAGCCTGAGCGCCACCTTCGGCACCAGCTACAACGACACTGAGATCAAGGACGCCGACCTGTACGCCCAGCCTTGCGGCGGCGGCTGCACGGTGACCGACCAGATCAAGTACCTGGGCGGCACCCCGGTCGCCCTGATCAACGGCAACCCGCTGCCGCGCGCACCGAAGTGGCAGCACAACTTCACCCTGAAGTACAGCGCGCCCGTGGCGGACGGCGAGTTCTACGCCTTCACCGACTGGGCTTACCGCTCGACCTACAACTTCTTCCTGTATGAAGCGGTGGAGTACAAGGCCAAGCACCTGCTGGAAGGCGGCCTGCGCGTGGGCTACAAGTGGGGCGACGGCAAGTACGACCTGGCCCTGTACGGCCGCAACATCACCGACAAGGTGCAGTCCCTGGGCGCCATCGACTTCAACAACATGACCGGCATCGTGAACGAACCGCGCACCTACGGCGTGCAGTTCCGCATGAACTTCTAAGCCGTCCTGTTCCTGCAAAAGCCCGCGCAGCGAAAGCTGCGCGGGCTTTTTTCATGGCGCCGTGCTCAATGCTGGGAGGCGCGCTGCCACTTGGCGCGGCGCTCGGATGCGGCGGGAATGGCCTGCCGCGGCAGCTCCAGGCTGACCGTGGTGCCGTTTTCCGCGGAGCTGTCGATGTTGATCGAGCCGCCATGCGATTCGGCCACGTTCTTCACGAAGGCAAGGCCGAGGCCCCAGCCGTGCACCTTGGCGCACTGGCTTCCCCGGCGGAACATCAGGAAGTGCTCGGCGATCTGGTCCGGCGGTATGGGCTTGCCCATATTGTGCACCGACAGCGTCACCTGCTCGTCGCGGGGCTGCACGGCGACGGTAATCGGCGTGTCGCGCTGGCCATACTTGACCGCGTTGCGTATCAGGTTCTCCAGCGCGCGGCGCAGGGACTGCCCGCACCAGAAGCCGCGCGCCTCCTCGCCCAGTATCAGGTAGCCGCCCGAATGAAGGGGCGCGTCGCGCACCACGTCGTGCACCAGGTCCATGAGTTCCAGGTCGCCCGGCTGGATCGGCAGGTACTCGCTGCTGTGCAGGGCGGCTGTGTCCAGCATTTCGCGCAGCATCTGGTCGGCCCGGTCCAGGTTCTTGCGCATGGCGGCGGCCAGCATGGCAATGCGTGCGGCATCGGCGTCCGCATCGAGCATGGAGATTGCGCTCATGATGACCGAGAGCGGAGTGCGCAGGTCGTGGGCCAGGGTGGCGATATAGTTCGTGCGGAAGGCGGCCTGCGCAGCCGAATAGGCGCTGATGGACTCCAGCACAGCGCTGTCGATGGAGCCGTTGATCAGGGCGCGCTGCTCGCGGTCCAGGGCCAGGCCCAGGCGCTCGCTCACGTCGAACAGGCTGTCGCGGAACAGCTGGTATTCGTGCGCAATGTCCTGGGGGCGGTAGTCGGTCATGCGGGCGCGTTCGCTGCCATGCGCCATGGCAATACTCGAATTACTGCTGGCCAGGTTGCGCGGATGGCCGGGTGAAATGGCCTCGACGAGATTCTGCAGGAAAACGGGCATCGTATTGATGAGGATAGGGTGGGCCATGTCGGCCATGCCTTCCACCTCGCGGCGCACGCGCTCGGACCATTCGCCGATGATGGCATCGCTCATGCCGAGCAGCCTGCGGGCGGCGGGAGTGAGGTGCCTGTCTGGGACGTCCTGGTCCGTACCGATCTGCATCGTGGCCTCGCATCATGGTTGCGGAAGCCAGCTTAACGTGGCGCGGCGCGCAGAACTGCGCGCCGCTTAACATAAAACGCGGCTCAGTCGCGCGCAGGCGGACGCAAAATATTCAGGAATGCACGAACCACGGGCGCGTCGTCCTGCGTCGTGTAGGTGATGTAGAGATTGGCGGACGGCGGATTGCTGCGGATCGGCAGGAAGACCACGCCCGGCCAGCCGATGCGGCTCGTGGTCTCCGGCATGAGGGTCACGCCCAGGCCCGCGCCCACCATGGCCAGCAGGGTCTGCGGCTCGGAAGCCTCCTGGAAGATGGCGGGCTGGAAGCCCGCCTTCACGCAGCACTGGATCAGGTAGCGGGGGAAGGCCGACTTGTCGAGGGCCAGGGTGAGCATGGGCTCGCTTGCAATGTCCGTCAGCTCGATGGCCTCCAGCTTGGCCAGCGGATGGTGCTCGTTCACGGCCACGCATACGTTTTCGCGGAAGCAGAGTTCCTGGCGCAGCTTGTCGTTCTTCAGTTCGTCCTCGTCCAGGCTGGGTTCGCGCCAGAAGCCCACGTCGATCTGCTTGGCGCGCAGCGCCTCGTACTGCACCGTGGGGCCCAGCTCGTGGATGGTCCAGCTCACGCGGGGGTATTTGCTCTGGAACTCCTCGAGCAGGGAAGGGATGGGGCCCCACATGGCCGAGCCCACGATGCCCACGCGCAGGCGGCCCACTTCGCCGCGGTCGATCTGGCGCACGGTGTCGATGGTCATGCGCATCTTCGCCAGCACGTCGGCCGCCTCCTGCATCAGCGCCTTGCCCGCCACGGTGAGCTCGAAGGTGCGCGTGGTGCGCGCAAACAGCTTCACGCCCAGTTCCGACTCCAGCTTCATGATCTGCTGGCTGAGGGGCGGCTGCGAAATGTGCAGGCGTTCGGCGGCCCGGCTGAAGCTCTTCTCTTCGGCGACGGCGAGGAAATACTTTAACTGTTTAAGGTCGATCGACATTGGCCATCCTTATGCGGCGGGGAACTCCAGCATGGCGCGCGCCAGGGCGGCGCCCACGCGGGCGTTGTTCTTCACCAGCGCGATATTGGTGGCCAGGCTGCGGCCTCCGGTCAGGGTCTTGATGCGCGCCAGCAGGAAGGGCGTGACCTTCTTGCCTACCACGCCGTTCTCCGCCGCCTCCTGCAGGGCCTGCAGGGTGATGCCGTCGATCTCCTCCTGCGGCATGGCATCCAGCTCCGGCACCGGGCAGCTCACCACCACGCCGCCTTTCAGGCCCAGGCGCCATTTGGCATGGATGAAGGAGGCCTGTTCGGCCGCGGTGTCCAGCTGGAAGTCCGCGTTGTAGCCGCTCTCGCGCGTGAAGAAGGCGGGGAAGCCGGGCTGGCCCACGCTTACCACCGGCACGCCCAGGGTTTCCAGGTATTCCAGCGTGAGGCCGATATCGAGGATAGACTTCACGCCCGCGCACACCACGGCCACATTCGTGCGCGCCAGCTCCTGCAGGTCGGCCGAGATGTCGAAGCTCGTTTCCGCGCCCCGGTGCACGCCGCCGATGCCGCCCGTGACGAAGACGGGAATGCCCGCCAGCTCCGCGCAGATCATGGTCGCGGCCACGGTGGTGGCGCCCAGCTTGTTCTGCGAGAGCGCGTAGGGCAGGTCGCGGCGGCTCACCTTCATGGCGTCCGGCGAATTGCCCAGGATTTCCAGCTGCTCGGAAGTGAGGCCCACGCAGATCTTGCCATTCATGATGGCGATGGTGGCGGGGATGGCGCCCGCGTCGCGGATGATCTGCTCGACCTCGATGGCCGTGTGCACGTTCTGCGGATACGGCATGCCGTGCGAGATGATGGTCGATTCCAGCGCCACGATGGGCTTGCCGGTGGTGCGTGCGTTCGCCACTTCCGGCGAAAGGGAAAGGTACTGGTGCATGGTCTAGTCCTGTTCTGTGGCGGTGGCGAACAGCGCGGGGTTCAGCGCAGGGGATACGGTCTGGCGGCTTTGCAGCGTCAGCGAGGCGGCATGCAGGCCGCGCTCGCAGGCGAGGGTGAGGTCGGCGCCGCCCTGGGCCAGGGTCCAGCACACGGCGGCCGAGAAGGCGTCGCCCGCGCCCGTCACGTCCACCACGTCCACGTCGTGGGCGGGCAGCCATTGCAGGTCGCCGGGAATCGTGTGGTACACGCCCGCCGCGCCGCAGGTGACGATGATGTCCTGCGCGCCCTGGGCCTGGACGGCGCGGCAGGCTTCCCGCACGTCGGCCTCCGTGGGCAAGGCGCGGCCGGCGCGCGTTTCGAGCTCGCCCCGGTTCAGGATCAGCAGGCGCAGGCCGCGAAGGTCCTCGGGCAGGCGCGCCATCTTGGGCTGGGATACGGCCACCAGAACCAGCGGCACGCCGTTCTCCCGCGCGTCGGCGAGGAGAAGGGCCACGGTATCCTGCGGCAGGTTGAGGTCCGCCACCACCAGGGAGGCGCCGTGGCGCTGCGGCCTGCGGCTGGCCATGAATTCGGGCGTGAGCTGCTCGTAGAGGCCCATGTCGGCCAAGGCGACCACCAGCTCGCCGCCCGCATCCAGCACGGCCGTGTAGGTGCCGGTGTGGGTGCTGGGCAGGCGCAGGGTGCCCGTCATGTCCACGCCCGCCGCCTCCGCATAGGAGCGCAGTGCCTGGCCCGCCGCATCGCTGCCCAGGGCCGTGATGAGGGCGCAGGGCATGCCGAGGCGGGCGACGTTCTCCGCGATATTGCGGGCCACGCCGCCGAAGGTCTCCTCGGCCGATGCGGGATTGGAGGTGGCCATCTGCAGCGGCGCGTGGGGGCGCAGCTTGCGGTCAAGGTTGGCGGCGCCGATGCAGAGCACCGGGCGCTCGTCCGGCAGCACATAGGCGCGGCCCAGCAGGCGGCGCTCGCGGATCAGGCCCGCAACATGCCCCGCCACAGCCGACCGCGACAGGCCGAGCTGGTCCGCCATCTCCTGCTGGGAGATGAAGGGATTGTTGCGGATAAGCTCGTAGAGCTGTTCTTTTTTGGTAATGGACATTTGTTTGTGATGCTAAACAGTTGTCTTGGCGCTGTCAAACGCAGCGTTCTTCTATAATAGACGGCTATTTATACAAGTCGAGTATAAATAGTGAAGAAAAATGGTATTTGCCATACATATAGCGGATAAGGCATATTGCGGCATCGCGAAATCCATTCCAAAATCCATCAAGAGGATATCCATGTTCCCCAACACCCCATTCCAGGCCGCCGATATCATCCGTTCGCGCATGCCCGCGAACTTCCAGCCGCGTCTTGCCATGATCCTTGGCTCCGGCCTGGGCGTGCTGGCGGAACAGATGGCGGACGCCGTGACCATCGGCTTCGACGAGCTGCCCGGCTTCCCGATCTCCACCGTGCATGGCCACGCAGGCCAGATGGTGATCGGCACCCTGTCCGGTGTGCAGGTGGTCTGCCTGAAGGGCCGCGGCCACTTCTACGAAGGCTACGGCATGGGTGTGATGACCAGCGCGATCCGCACCCTGAAGCTCCTGGGCTGCGAATTCGTGTTCGTGACCAATGCTGCGGGTTCGCTGCGTCCCGAAGTGGATGCGGGTTCCCTGGTGGCGCTGAACGACCATATCAACTTCCTGCCGGGCAGCGCCATGATCGGCCCGAACGACGAGCGCTTCGGCCCGCGCTTCTTCAGCATGGCCAATGCCTACGACGCGGACCTGCGCAATCTGCTGAAAGACACCGCCGCATCCACCGGCATCACCCTGCATGAAGGCGTGTATATCGCCTACCCGGGCCCGAACTTCGAGACCCCGGCCGAGATCCGCGCCTTCGGCCGCCTGGGCGCCGATGTCGTGGGCATGTCCGTGGTGCCGGAAGTAGTGCCCGCCCGCCATTGCGGCCTGAAGGTGGTGGGCGTATCCGTGATTACGAACCTGGCGGAAGGCCTGTCGCCCTTCCCGCTGTCGCACGAGCAAACCCTGAAGTACGCAGCGGTGGGCGCCGAAAGCCTGATCAAGCTGATCCTGGCCTTCCTCGCCAACGTGGCGAAGACGCCGAAAGCCTAATTGCAGCGCGCGTGCGGACGGCGCGTGCCGTCCGGCGCGCCGAACCCGAAGCGAGAGTTCATCATGTCACGCGCATTCATTCTTCTGCTGGATTCCTTCGGCCTCGGCGCCACGCCGGATGCCGGTAAATATGGCGACAGCGCCGCGAACACCTTCGGCTCCATCGCCGCATGGGCCGCGAAAGAGGGCAAGCCAATGAGCCTGCCCACCATGGAAAAACTGGGCCTTGCCGCCGCCGCGCAGATCGCCAGCGGCAAATGGGCGGAGGGCTTCACCATGCGCGACGGCTTCACCGGCGCCTATGGCGCGGCGCGCGAGCAGTCCACCGGCAAGGACACGCAGAGCGGCCACTGGGAAATCGCTGGCGTGCCGGTCACTTACGACTGGGGCTACTTCCCCAAGACCGTGCCTTCCTTCCCGAAAGAGCTGACGGACAAGCTGCAGGAACTGGGCAAGGTGCCCGGCTTCCTCGGCAACTGCCACGCATCCGGCACCACCATCATCGATGAACTGGGCGACGAGCACGTTGCGACCGGCAAGCCCATTCTCTACACCTCCGCCGACTCCGTGCTGCAGATCGCCGCGCACGAGGAGAGCTTCGGCCTGGAGCGCCTGTACGCGCTGTGCGAACTGGCCTACGAGCTGGTGAAGCCTTACAACATCGGCCGCGTGATCGCGCGCCCCTTCCTCGGCTCCAACGGCAAGTACAAGCGCACCGCCAACCGCCACGACTACGCCGTGCCGCCGCATGCGCCCACCCTGCTGGACCACGTGAAGAACGAAGGCGGCGAAGTGATCGCCCTCGGCAAGATCAGCGACATCTATGCCGCGCAGGGCGTGAGCCGCGTGCTGAAAGGCCCCGACAACATGGCGCTCTTCGACCAGCTGCTGAAGGCGGAATCCGAGGCGGGCGACAAGTCGCTGACCTTCGTGAACTTCGTGGACTTCGACATGCTCTTCGGTCATCGGCGCGACGTGCAGGGCTACTCGAACGCGCTGCACGAACTTGACGCGCGCCTGCCGGAGTTCATCGGCCGCATGAAGGAGGGCGACCTGGCCGTGATCACCGCCGACCATGGCTGCGACCCCACCTCGCCAGGCTCCGACCATACGCGCGAACACATTCCGGTGATCTTCTTCGGCCCCGGCGTGAAGCCGCGCGCGCTCGGCGTATCCGAAACCTTCTCCGACATCGGCCAGACCATTGCCCACCACCTCGGCGTGAAACCCCTTTCCAACGGAACCAACCTTCTATGAGCAATCCCGCAGACTTCAAGCGCAACGAGGCCCAGGGCCTCGACCTGGGCTGGCTGAACCACATCCACGTCAACAAGGCTGCGGCAGACCGCCGCGCGGCATCGCTGGCGAACCGCCGCACGGTGAAAAAGGAATATCAGGCTGCATGGCTGGTCAAGGCCATCGAGCTGATCGACCTCACCACCCTGTCCGGCGACGACACGCCCGGCCGCGTCGAGCGCCTGTGCATGAAAGCCATGCGCCCGCTGCGTAATGACCTGGTCGAGGCCCTCGGCCTGCAGGAGCGCAATCTCATGACGGGCGCCGTCTGCGTCTATCACGAGATGATCCGCCATGCGGACAAGGTGCTGAAGGGCCGCCTGCCCATCGCCGCCGTGTCCACCGGCTTCCCGGCGGGCCTGACGAACATGGAAACCAAGGTGCGCGAGATCGAGCTCTCGGTGGCGGACGGCGCGCAGGAGATCGACATCGTCATCACCCGCCAGCACGTCCTCACGGGTAACTGGCAGGCGCTGTACGACGAAATGCTGGCCTACCGCAAGGCCTGCGGCGAAGCGCACGTGAAAGCCATTCTGGCGACGGGCGACCTGGTCACGCTGGAAAACGTGGCCAAGGCATCCTGGGTCTGCATGATGGCAGGTGCGGACTTCATCAAGACCTCCACCGGCAAGGAAGGCGTGAACGCCACCATTCCCGTGTCGCTGGTGATGGTGCGCGCGATCCGCGAATACTACGAGCAGACCGGCTTCAAGGTCGGCTACAAGCCGGCGGGCGGCGTGAGCACCGCCAAGGCCGCGCTGCAATACATGACCGTGATGAAGGAAGAACTGGGCAACGAATGGCTGGAACCGCACCTGTTCCGCATCGGCGCCTCCAGTCTCCTGACCGACATCGAGCGCCAGCTGGAGCACCACGTGACCGGCGCCTACTCCGCCGCCCACCGCCACGCGCAACCATAAGAAGACATCGCCATGCCAACTATTAACGAGATCCTCAACACTATGGACTACGGCCCCGCCCCAGAAAGCCAGAAAGAAGCGCAAGCGTGGCTGGACCAGCGCTCCCGCAAATTCGGCCTCTTCATCGACAACGCGTGGACCGAGCCGGGCGAACTGTTCGCCACCAATAACCCTGCGGACGGTTCGCAACTGGCCGAAGTCACCCAGGCCACTACGGACGACGTAAACCGCGCCGTGGAAGCCGCGCGCCGCGCGCAGCCGGGCTGGCAGGCGCTGGGCGGCCATGGCCGTGCGCGCGTGCTGTACGCGATCGCACGCCTGATGCAGAAGCACTCGCGCCTCTTCGCCGTGCTCGAGACCCTGGACAACGGCAAGACCATCCGCGAAACGCGCGATGCCGACCTGCCGCTGGTGGCGCGCCACTTCTACTACCACGCAGGCTGGGCCCAGCTGCAGGATGAGGAGTTCGCGGGCTACCGTCCCGCGGGCGTGGTGGGCCAGATCGTGCCGTGGAACTTCCCGCTGCTGATGCTGGCGTGGAAGGTGGCCCCTGCGCTGGCTGCCGGTAACACCATCGTCTTCAAGCCTGCCGAATTCACCCCGCTGACCGCCATGCTGTTCGCCGACATCTGCCAGCAGGCAGGCGTACCCGCGGGTGTGGTCAACATCGTCACCGGCGACGGCCGCACGGGCGAAGCCATCGTCAAGCACGAAGGCATCGACAAGCTGGCCTTCACCGGCTCCACCGAAGTGGGCCGCATCATCCGCGAAGCGACGGCGGGCAGCGGCAAGAAGCTCTCGCTGGAACTGGGCGGCAAATCGCCGTACATCGTGTTCGAAGACGCGGACCTCGACGCGGCCGTCGAAGGCCTGGTCGACTCCATCTGGTTCAACCAGGGCCAGGTCTGCTGCGCCGGTTCGCGCCTGCTGGTGCAGGAATCGGTGGAAGAGCGCTTCCTGAAGAAGCTCAAAGCGCGCATGGACAACCTGCGCCTCGGCTCTCCGCTGGACAAGTCCATGGACATTGGCGCCCTGGTCGATCCGATCCAGCGCCAGCGCATCCACGGCCTGGTGGAATCGGCGCGCGCCGAAGGCTGCGAGGTCTACCAGCCGGCCGCGTGCGAGATTCCCGCCAACGGCTCCTGGTTCCCGCCCACGCTGATCACCGGCGCATCGACTTCCGCCGCCGTGGCGCAGGCCGAAATCTTCGGCCCCGTGCTGGTTGCGATGAGCTTCCGCACCCCGGCTGAAGCGGTGCAGCTCGCGAACAATACCGTCTACGGCCTCGCATCCTGCGTGTGGACCGAAAACATCTCGCTGGCGCTGGACGTCGCGCCCGCGATCAAAGCAGGCGTCGTGTGGATCAACACCGCCAACCAGTTCGACGCAGCCTGCGGCTTCGGCGGCTACAAGGAATCCGGCTACGGCCGCGAAGGCGGCAAGGAAGGCATGTACGAATACCTCGTACCGCTGTCGGAAGACGCGCGTCCCGCCGCGCCGGTATTCGACAAGCCAGCGAAAGCCAAGGCCGCGCCGAGCGCCGCCGCCGACCCATTCGCCATCGACCGCACGGCCAAGCTGTATATCGGCGGCAAGCAGGCCCGCCCCGATGGCGCCTATAGCCGCGCCATTCACGGCGCGGACGGCAAGTTCATTGCCGAAGTGGGCGAGGGCAACCGCAAGGACATCCGCAATGCCGTGGAAGCAGCGCACAAGGCCACCGGCTGGACCAAAGCCACGGCGCACAACCGCGCGCAGGTGCTGTACTACATTGCCGAGAACCTGGCAGCGCGCGGCGAAGAATTCGCCGCCCGCATCGCCGCGCAGACCGGCACGAAGAACGCCGAGAAGGAAGTGCAAGCCTCCATCGAGCGCCTCTTCTACTGGGCCGCGTGGGCCGACAAGTACGACGGCCAGGCGCACCAGCCGCCGATGCACGGCATCACCGTGGCGCTGAACGAAGCGATCGGCGTGATCGGCATCGTCTGCCCGAACGAGAACCCGCTGCTCGGCTTCATCTCCCTGGTGGCGCCCGCGATTGCCGTGGGCAACCGCGTCGTGGCCGTGCCGTCGGAAGCCTATCCGCTGTCGGTGACTGACCTGTACCAGGTGTTCGACACCTCCGACCTGCCGGGTGGTGTGGTCAATATCGTCACCGGCAGCGCGGACGAACTGGCGCGCACGCTGGCGGCCCACTCCGACGTGGACGCCATCTGGCGCCACGACGGCTCGGCCGCAGGCTGCGCGGAAGTGGAGAAGCTGTCCGCCGGTTCGCTGAAGCGCAGCTGGACGGGCGGCGCGAAGGGCCGCGACTGGTTCAGCGTCCAGCAATCCGCAGGCCGCACGGTCCTCCAGCACGCGACGCAAGTGAAAAACATCTGGATTCCTTACGGCGTGTAAGCGGCGTCGCTCCCGCGGAGGCGGGAGCCCGGAGAATTGAACGGGGCTGCTGCGCGCAGCCCCAAGCTTTTGAATAGTGAGAAGAATATGTACCTGCCACAAGAAATCATCCGCAAGAAACGCGATGGCGGCGCGCTGAGCGCCGACGAGATCCAGTTCTTCGTGCGCGGCATCACGGACAACAGCGTCAGCGAAGGCCAGATCGCCGCGCTGGCGATGGCCGTCTACTTCCAGGGCATGAGCATGGACGAGCGCGTGGCCTTCACGCTCGCCATGCGCGACTCCGGCGATGTGCTGGACTGGAAATCGCTCAACCTGCCCGGCCCCGTGATGGACAAGCACTCCACCGGCGGCGTCGGCGACGTGGTCTCGCTCATGCTGGGCCCCATGATCGCCGCCTGCGGCGGCTTCGTGCCCATGATTTCCGGCCGTGGCCTGGGCCACACCGGCGGCACGCTGGACAAGTTCGACTCCATTCCCGGCTACTCCACCGTGCCCACCAACGAAAAATTCCGCGAAGTCGTGCGCGACGTTGGCGTGGCCATCATCGGCCAGACCTCCTCGCTGGCGCCGTCGGACAAGCGCTTCTACGGCATCCGCGACGTGACGGCGACCGTGGAATCGGTGGCCATGATCACCGGCTCCATCCTCTCCAAGAAGCTGGCGGCGGGCCTGGACGTGCTGGCGATGGACGTGAAAGTGGGCAGCGGCGCCTTCATGCCGACCTTCGAGAAATCGGTGGAACTGGCCGAGAGCATCGTCGCTGTCGGCAATGGCGCGGGCACCCTGACCTCGGCCCTGCTGACGGACATGAACGAGTCCCTGTCGCCGTGGGCGGGCAACGCGCTGGAAGTGCGCGGCGCCATCGACTACCTGACGGGCAAGCACCGTCCCGCGCGCCTGCATGAAGTGACGATGTCCCTGTGCGCAGAGATGCTCGTGCTGGGCAAGCTGGCCGCGACAGAGACCGAAGCGCGCGCCAAGCTGCAGGCCGCGCTCGACAGCGGCGAAGCGGCCGAGCGTTTCGCGCGCATGGTAACGGCCCTTGGCGGCCCGGCAGACCTCATCGACAACATGGAAAAGCACCTGGAGAAGGCGCCTATCGTCGTTCCCGTTCCGGCGCTGGAAGGCGGCTTCGCGGCGGCGGTTGACTGCCGCGCCCTGGGCCTGGCCGTAGTGAGCCTGGGCGGCGGCCGCCGCCGTCCATCGGACGCCATCGACTTCGCCGTCGGCCTGACGGACCTGGCCGAGCTGGGCCAGAAGATCGAAGCGGGCCAGCCGCTGGCGATGGTCCACGCCCGCACGGAAGCCGCGGCGCAGCAGGCAGTAGCCGACATCCAGTCCGCCTACCGCATCGCCGCCACGGCGCCCGCCGCCAACCCCATCGTCTACCGCACCATCCGCCCGTAGTATTTCTTAAAGGGGACAGACCCCTTTAAGAAATTGATTAAAGGGGTCTGTCCCCATTTAAGAAAGAATTCCGAGAGGAAAGATGGATACTCCAAAGCTGATTGAGGAAGCGAAGGCGGCGCGGCTGAAGGCTTATACGCCGTACTCGAATTTCAAGGTGGGGGCGGCGCTGCTGTGTAATGACGGCCAGGTGTTCCACGGCTGTAATGTGGAGAACGCGTCGTATGGGCTGTGCAATTGCGCGGAGCGGACGGCTCTGTTCAGCGCGCTCGCCCATGGCTACAAGCCGGGCGAGTTCGCGAAGCTGGCCGTCGTCGGCGAGACCGATGGACCTATCGCTCCTTGCGGCGCCTGCCGCCAGGTGATCCTGGAGCTGGGTGGCAACGAGCTGCCTGTGGTGCTCACGAACCTGAAGGGCGATGTGTTTGAAACCACTGCTGCCGCGCAGCTGCCGAATGCCTTCGGCGGCCAGGATCTGAAGAAGAAGTGAAACGGATCGTCGACGTCCAGGCGGCGGTGGCCGCCGCAGCGGCCGAAGCCATTGCGGCCAAGACCCAGGGGACGTTCGGCGTCGGCGGCGTCATGCTGGACCAGCATGGCACCGTGCTGAAGGCGCTCCACAATAACGTGATCCGCGATGGACTGATCTACGATCCCACCGCCCACGGCGAACGCCAGCTTATCGACTGGTACTTCGCGGAACGCGCCAAGGGCCGCGAGCTGCCGCCTCCCCATGAGGTGACGATCGTGACCTCGCTCGATCCCTGCTGCATGTGCGCCGGTGCGATTCTCGCCGCCGGCTTCAACGTTGTCGTCGCGGCAGACGACCGCAAGGCTGGTGTCAATCACGATGGCGGCGCGCAGTTCACCGCTTTGCCCGCAGGCCTGCGCGAGGGCGCGCGCGAGACCTTCGCCTATCCCGCCGTGCTGGGCACTTCGTCCTACGCGCGCGCCAGCGCGGGCGCCACGCCGAAGCCGAGCTTCATCGGCAAGACCATCGCGGAATCGACCCAGGCGCTGTGCTCCCTCGTGTTCGAGGCGACCGCCGAGGATGTGATGGACCTGTTCCAGATCGATCCTCCGCGCAGCGCGCTCAGGGATCCGGCAACCCTGCCCGAAGACCATGCCATCGTCCGCGCCTTGAAGCGCGCCTGTCCGGATGCGCTGACTTACCGCTGCGCGCCGCACCTGCCGGATGCGGGCCTTGCGCCTTACCTGTCGCAGGCCGCCCAGCGCGACCGCAGCAACGGCGGCAAGGGCAATGCGGTGGCGCTGCTGGATTCCTTCGGCAATCTGCTGCTGTGCTGCCATGGACGCTACAAGCTGTCCGATATCCGCAGCGCCTTCATGGAATGCACCCGCGCCTACGCCCAGCTGCGCTACCGCCTGATGCACGGCGCCAGCCCGGCAGTGCAGGCCGAGGTGCGGCAGTATCTGGGACATCCGAAGGACGGCACTTTCGTGTTCGCGCTCGGCCCCGATGCGGGCGCCTTGAGCTTCATGGACCTCGGCGCCTACGGCTCAAGCCTGGAAGGCGCACTCCCGGAAGACAATCCGCATCAGTTCCAGTACGTGCTGCCTTCCATGCCGGAAGACGAGCTGCACGCGCAGTGCGCCAGCCTGCCGCCGTTCTACCGCAACCTGGTGAAGGTGCGCCCGGTACAGGTGGAGGACGCGGCCCTGATTCAGTCCGTCCAGGGGTCGTAGGTTCCAATGCTCCAGACGTGGCCTTCGGGGTCGCGCAGCGTGAAGCCACGGCCCCCGTAGTCTTCGTCCTTCAGTTCCATGAGGATGGGCGCCCCGGCCCGGGTGGCGCGTTCATAGACGGCGTCCGCGTCGTTCACGACAAGATAGATGGACTGGGTGACGCGGTTGCCGATTTCCGCGGGCTGCTTCATCAGGCGGCCGTACTCCGTGTCGAATATCGATCCCAGCATCACCATGCCGTTGCCGTAGGAAAGCTGGGCATGCGCAATGGTTCCGTCTTCATTGGGCACAACCAGATTGCGTTCAAAGCCCAGCGTGCTGCACAGCCAGTCGATCGCGGCGGGCGCGTCGCGGTAGCGCATGCAGGGCATGACGGTGGCGTTGGTGTTCTTGGGTACATTCGACATTGCTCTTCTCCCTGAACTGGTTGGTGGTATCGGGAACGGCGAACCACCAATATAGACCAGCCCCGGAGGAGGAGCAAGCGGCGTCAGGTATTCGTACGCAACAGTGAAAGGGCCTTACATTTGCTGGAATAAATGGGTGTTGCCCCGGCTGACTTCCAGCTCTTCCTTCGAATTCCGCACCCGCACCATCTGCCGCCCGCGCAGGTCGCGCGTCACCTCGGCAATGGCGTCCACCCGCACCAGCGTGGAACGGTGGATGCGCCAGAACTCGTTGGGATTGAGTTCGTCTTCCAGTTCCTTGAGCGTTTTGCGGATCAGCACTTCGCCTTCCGCCGTCTGTACGCGCGTGTATTTCTCGTCCGCGCGGAAGAAGAGGATTTCGCGCGTGCTGATCATGCGCAGGCTGTTGCCCACCTGCGCCTGGATCCAGTGCAGGTAGTCGCGCTGCTTTTCCGGCGCACGGTGGGAGAGGAGGGCGGAGAGCTGCCGTTCGATATTGTTCGGCTTCTTGCCGACGCGCGCCTGCAGCCGCGCGCAGGTGGCCTTGAGGCGTTCACCGCCCGCGGGTTTCAGCAGGTAGTCCAGCGCGCCCTGTTCGAAGGCTTCAATGGCATATTGGTCGTAGGCCGTGATGAAGACGATATGGCAGCGGTTGAACAGCATGCGCGCCGCCTCGATGCCGCTCATGCCCGGCATGCGGATGTCGAGGAAAACGATGTCCGGCTGGTGCTGCCCCGCCAGCGCAATGGCTTCGATGCCGTTGCCCGCTTCGGCCACAATCTCCAGCTCCGGCCAGCATTCGGCGAGCCGTGCGCGCAGCATGTCGCGCATGGGTTCTTCATCGTCCGCAATCAGTGCGGTGGCGCGGGGATGGCTCATGCTGGCGCTCCTGCAAAAATGTCCGGCGCAAAGGGCACACGGATGGAGGCGCGGCAGCCGCCTTCCGCAGGCTGCTCGATCAGCAGCTGGGCGCGCGTTCCGTACACGAGCTTCAGGCGCTCGCGGATATTCGTCAGGCCCACACCGTCGCCCGCATAGAGGCTGAAGCCGACGCCATCGTCCTGCACGTCCACCTGCATCATGTTGCCGTTCACGCTGGCGCGGATGTCGATGCGGCCGCCCTCGATCTTCGGTTCCAGCCCGTGCTTGATGCAGTTCTCGATCAGGATCTGCAGCATCATGGGCGGGAAGGTCGCGGACTCCAGTTCCGGCGGCACGTCGATGGACACGGAGAGCCGCGACTTCATGCGCGCCTGCATGATGGCGAGGTAGGAGCGCGAAAGCGCTATCTGCCTTCCCAGCGTGCCGCTGCCGCGCGCCCGCATCTGGGGCAGGGTGGAGCGCAGATATTCGATCAGATGCGTGTGGATCTTCGCCGCCTGCGGCGGATCGGTTTCGATCAGTTGGCCGATCAGGGCCAGGGTATTGAACAGGAAGTGCGGTTCCACCTGCGCCTGCAGCGCGGCCATCTGGGCCTCCACCAGCTTGCGCTCCAGCGTTTCCGTGCCCGCCTGTTCGGATGCCTTGCGCGCTTCGATTTCGGCCTTGCGCTTGCCGCCGGCCAGCACCTTCAGGCCCAGCGAAATCAGCACGAAGGCGGCCGCCTGCTCCGGCAGCAGAATGGGCGTGCAGCCCAGGAGCAGTGCCAGCACCCAGGTCACCACCAGCTGGCGCATTGGCACCTGCGCCAGCCAGTCGAAGAACTGCCACCACAGCGCACTGGCAGTTTCGCCGACTTCGCGCACGAAGCCGATGGCGTTCCTTTTGGCGACCGGGTTCATGATCATTCGCCCTGTTTTTCCTCGGTTGGACGCGGCAGGTGCTTCACGCCGAAGGCGCCCACCACGACTTTCACCAGCATGAAACAGACGAAGAGCGTGAAGGCCAGCGGCAGGATCATCACGACCAGCGCGAGCAGGATGCACATCGCCAGCAGCGAGGGCCAGGACATGCGCTCGATCTGGCGCAGTGCGTGGCGGAATGAGCGCAGCACGGCATCGCTGGCGTCGTTCAGGCAATCGGAAAAGCTGCGGTTGATGGTTTTCATACGTGTTCCTCCTTGTTCGATGGTTTCACTGTACCCATCAAACTTGCACCAAGGTAGCGCTTTCCGATGGAGCGCAACTTTCGGGGGATGATTTGCGGCAGCGGCTGACGAATGGTGTGCTCAGCGGGCTGCGCGCCAGTCCGCGCGCAGCAGCCCGAACACATCGCTGTCGCACACCTCCCCATTCACGATCCAGCGTTCCCGCATCAGGCCTTCCTTGCGGAAATGCATACGTTCGAGCAGGCGTGCCGAGGCCTCGTTGCGGGGATCGACGTCGGCCTCGATGCGGTTCAGGTCCAGCGTGTCGAAGGCGTAGGAAATCATCGCAGGCAGCGCTTCGTGCATATAGCCCTTGCCCCAGAATTCCCTGCGTAGCAGGTAGCCGATTTCGCAACGCCGGTTCTGCATGTCGAAGGCCCGCAGCGTCACCGCGCCCGCCAGCACGCCGTCGATATCGATGCCCAGGCGCAGGTAGTTTCCGGCCTCGTAGCCCGCCAGCGTGGTGGCGATGGACTGCTGCGCCTGCTCAAGCGTGGTCCACGGTGCGCTGCTTCCGTAGCGCATGACTGCAGGATCGGAGAAGACGCGCAGCAACCCTTCCGCGTCGGATTCAGTGATAAAGCGCAACTTCAGGCGCTCGCATTGCAGGGTGAACGGGGCGAAGGGTGGCATTTTGGTTCAGAAGTGAGGTTTTTCTCAGCTTAAAGGTTTATAGGTAGAAAAACGATGGTATCGTGTCTGCTGTTTTATTGCAGCGGTTGAAACAAGATGTCGAAATTGATAACGGGCACCATGCTGGCGGGCGCGCTGCTGGCGGGTGCGGCCAAAGCGGACACCCTGGACCTGGGCTTCATCAAGGGAGCCAATCTTTTCAGCCTCGGCAGTTTCACCGCCATGGGGTCGGACGTGGAAGGCGCCGTCATCGTGCGCGGCGACGCGAATGTCGCCAACTACTCCATCAACGCGAAGAACGAAGACGCCTACGGCAGCTATTCGCTCGTCGTGGGCGGCAACCTCAATTACAACTCCGGTTCCATCAGCAACGGCCAGTGGTATGTGGGCGGAACCAGTCTGCTGACTTCCTTCGGCGCGGACAGTGCAAGCTTCGCGGCGGGCGCTCCCACGGGCTTGAACCTCGGCGCCATGGCTTCCCAGGCGCTTGGCGTTTCGTCAGCGCTGGCGCAGGCGCCCAGCACGGGAAGCGTGAACACCCAGTGGGGCGGCCTGTTCGTGAGCGGCACCGGGAAGTCCGTCGAGGTGTTCGACCTCACGGGCGCCATGCTGCAAAGCGTGAACTGGCTGAATGTGAGTAATCTCGCGGCCAATGCGACGCTGATCTTCAACGTGAGTGGTGCGGATGCATTGGGCTTCAACCAGAACGGCGGCGGCTTCGGCGCCTTCAGCAACTACAACGTGCTGTTCAACTTCTACGAATCCACGCACCTGAACTTCGCCAGCATCGGCCTTGAAGCCAGCGTGCTTGCGCCCCTGGCGACAGTAACGGGCGGCGGCGTCATCACCGGCAACGTCATCGCCGGAAACTGGGCTGCGCAAACCCAGGTCAATGCGGGAAATGCCTTCCAGGCCGCGAATGTGCAGGGCTTCGCGCCCAGCGTGGCGGAACCCGCGCCCTGGGCCATGGGCCTGATCGGCTTCTGCCTGATCGGCTTTCTCGGCCGCCGCAGCCGCCGCGGCGCGGAAATCAGGGTAGAGCCACCGCCGCAAGAACCATCCGGACAATAGTCTCCTCCGCCGCTTCGAAATCGCGGCGCGACAGTTCCTTGCGGTCCAGCACCAGCGACATCTGGGCCGCAAAGTCGGCGTAGGACTGGGTCATCGCCCAGATCGCAAACAGCAGGTGGGTGGCGTTGACGGGTGCAATGCGGCCCGCCGCGATCCACTGCTCGAATACTTCAATGTCCCTCCGCAGCAGCGGCACCACACGCTCGCGGATCTGCGGGCCGTAAAGCTGCGCGCCGCCGATAACCTCCATCGCATAGACGCGGGATGCCAATGGCTGCTCGCGGGAGAAGCGCAGCTTGGCCTGGATGTACGCGCGCAGCAGGTCCTGCGGCGACTGGGCGGGATCGGCGAGGCTGGCCATGCGTTCCAGCCATTCGTCCAGCACGTTGTCCAGCACGCGCTGGTAGAGCGCCTGCTTGGTGGGGAAGTAGTACATGAGGTTCTGCTTCGACAGCCCGGCATTCTCCGCGATCACGGAGATGGACGCGCCCTCGTAGCCGCATTCTGCGAAAGTGCGCACGGCTTCGGCCAGGATGTCCGCTTCCAGCTTGTCGCGCTGGAGCATGCGGCGCGAGACATTGCTGAACTTAGCCATGGTTTCTCCTCGCCGAAAGCAGGAAGCCGTGGAGCTGTGGCGTGTCCGTGTAGGCCACGTTGAAGCGGAACCAGATGGTTGGGCTGGGCCGAAGCATGAAGAATTCATTGGGCGAGAGCAGGATGCCAGCCTTCAGCGCCAGGTCGGCCACCACCTTGCCGTTCCATGCCTGGCTGGGCGCTTCCGGCCAGCCGGCGCTCACGAACATGCCGCCGCGCGGACGGGCAACGGGCGCCATGCCCGCTTCGGCCAGCACTTCGATGCTGCGTTCGCGTCCCGCGTCCAGCTGCGCCACCAGCTTTTCCACCATGCGCTTGTAGGGCCGCGCCGTAATGGCGTGGTAGACGGCGCGCTCGTTCACTTCGGAGGTTGTGAGCCCCGCCAGCATCTTCACCCGCACCAGTTCCGGCAGCAGCGAGGCGGAGGCGCAGATGGAGCCCACGCGCAGCACGGGCGAAAGCGTCTTGGAGAAACTGCCGACGCGGATCACGCGCCGCAGGCCATCCATCGCCGCCAGCGAGGCCTCACCGCGCGGCGTGAGCTCGCGGTAGATGTCGTCCTCCACCAGCCAGAAGTCGAATTGCTCGGCCAGCGCGAGCAGGCGGTGGGCCTGCGCCTGGGTGAGCGAGGTGCCAAGGGGATTCTGCAGCACCGTGTTCACGAACATCAGTTTGGGCTGGGCGGCCTTCGCCTGTTCGGCGAGTTGGTCCAGATCCAGCCCGTTCTCGCCGCGCGGAATGCCCACGATGTGGCAGCCGTGGTGGCGGATCAGCGAATGCAGGTTGCTGTAGCCGGGGTCTTCGACGAAGACGGTGTCGCCCGGCTTGGTGAGCGTGCGCAGTATGAGGTCGAAGGCGTGGGTGGCGCCGTGCGTGAGCAGGATCTGTTCGGGTTCCACCGGCAGCAGCTCGTCGCTCAGGGTGGAGGCCACATGCTGGCGCAGGCTGGGGAACCCGAGGGGATGGCCGTAGCCGCGCAGGCGGTTGGCCGGAATGCGCATGGCCTGGCGCACGGCGTCCAGAATCGTATCCTCGCCATACCATTCCGGCGGCAGCCAGCCCGCGCCCACCGGCAGGGCGTCCGTAACGCCGGAATAGAGCTCCGGCGTCAGCGCATCCACAGCGGCCGGGCTGGTGGCGAGGGCGGGGCTCAGCAGGGCGGGCAGCTCCTGGCGCGCCACGTAGTAGCCGGAACCCCTGCGCGAGGAGAGCAGGCCCAGCGTCACGAGCCGGTCGTAGGACTCCACAACTGTAAAGGTGCTGACGCCATTACACTTTGCGAATTGCCGTACGGAAGGCATTTTTGTCCCGACGCGCAATTCCTTGCTGGCGACCATCTCCGTGATGGCGGCAACGATCTTGTCCACCAGGCTGCCTTTGCTCGCGCGCTCCAGGGCGATCACGGGCCATCCGGCCGTGCCGGGCGTGCCTTGATCGGGCGCAAAGCCATGTCTATCCATCGTTGACTCCGTTAGCCTGCGGACAGGAAACTGTAGTGTTTTTGAGACCTGTACGGTTGGAATGTTTTTCTAATTGTGTATATGTGCCATAGTTAAAGCGCTGACTATTATTGCATCATCATTTTGCCAACTGGTAAAGAATTTTACGAGCCGTCAAAGACGCACAGGAGAAATGTATGAATGAGTCCCGGCCAGCATCGCTATCCGCTTTCTGGATGCCCTTCACGAACAATCGGGACTTCAAGGCCAGTCCCCGCCTGCTGGTGTCAGCCGAGGGCGTGTACTACAAGGATGTAGACGGCAACGCCATCCTGGACGGCACGGCAGGCCTGTGGTGCGTGCCCTGCGGCCACGCGCAGCCGAAGATCGTGGCCGCGGTGCGCGAGATGGTGGGCCAGCTCGATTTCGCGCCCACCTTCCAGATGGGCCACCCCGCAGCCTTCGACCTCGCCGAACAGCTGATGGAATATACCAACAAGCGTTACGGCCACGTGTTCTATACGAACTCCGGCTCCGAGGCGGTGGATACGGCGCTGAAGATGGCGCTGGCGTACCACAAGGCGCGCGGCGATGCGAGCCGCACCCGCTTCATCGGCCGCGAGCGCGGCTACCATGGCGTGGGCTTCGGCGGCATCTCCGTCGGCGGCATCGCGGGCAACCGCAAGCCTTACGGCGTGATGCTGCCGGGCGTGGATCATCTGCCGCACACGCACAATCTGGAGAAGAACGCCTACACGCGCGGCGAGCCGGAACACGGCGCCAACCTGGCGGACGAACTCGAACGCATCGTCGCGCTGCATGACGCGTCCACCATCGCCGCCGTGATCGTGGAGCCGGTCGCCGGGTCCACCGGCGTGCTGATTCCGCCCAAGGGCTACCTGAAGCGCCTGCGCGAGCTGTGCACCAAGCACGGCATCCTGCTGATCTTCGACGAGGTGATCACGGGCTTCGGCCGCCTCACCACGCCTTTCGCCGCCGACTACTTCGACGTCGAGCCGGACATGATGACCACCGCGAAGGGCCTGACCAACGGCACCATCCCCATGGGTGCGGTCTTCACCAAGCAGTTCGTGTACGACGCCTTCATGGATTCCCCGGCGGGCATTGAACTGTTCCACGGCTACACCTATTCGGGCCATCCCGTGGCCTGCGCGGCTTCGCTGGCCACCATCGAAGTGTTCAAGGAACAGAAGATCCTGGAGCATGCGGCCAGCATTCAGGATTACTGGGCCGATGCCGTGCATTCGCTGAAAGGCCTGCCGCATGTGATCGACCTGCGTACCATCGGCCTGATCGCGGGCATCGAGCTCGCCCCCATCCCCGGCAAGCCGGGCGCACGCGCCTATTCGGCGTTCAAGAAAGCTTTCGCGGACGGCATCCTGATCCGCGTGACCGGCGACATCATCGCGCTGTCGCCGCCTCTGGTCTTCGAGAAAAAACATATCGATGAACTGTTCGGCAAACTTACCAAGGTGCTGAAAGAACTGGAGTAAAGAGCGCGATTCCCATAAAGAGGAGACAACCATGCTTGTAGGCGTACCGAAGGAGATCAAGAATCAGGAATCGCGCGTTGGCCTTACCCCGGCCAGCGTGAAAGAGCTGACTCTGCGCGGCCACCAGGTTCTGGTGCAACAGAATGCCGGCGCAGCCATCGGACTGACGGACGAGATGTACGCCGCTTCCGGCGCCACCATCGTCGATACGGCGCAGGAAGTCTTCGCCCGTGCCGACATGATCGTGAAAGTGAAGGAGCCGCAGCCGCAGGAATGCGCCATGCTGCGCCCGAACCAGATTCTCTACACCTACCTGCACCTGGCGCCCGATCCCGAGCAGACCAAGGCGCTGGTGGCATCCGGCGCCGTCTGCATCGCCTATGAAACCATCACCGGCCCCGGTGGCGGCCTGCCGCTGCTGGCGCCCATGAGCGAAGTGGCGGGGCGCATGTCCATCCAGGCCGGCGCAGCGCACCTCGAAAAATCCAAGGGCGGCATGGGCCTGCTGCTGGGTGGCGTGCCTGGCGTGGCTCCCGGCCATGTGGCCATTATCGGCGCTGGCGTGGTCGGCACCAACGCCCTGCAGATCGCCGTGGGCATGGGCGCGCGCGTCACGGTGCTGGACAAGAACGTGGACCGCCTGCGCCAGCTCGACCTCGTGTTCGGCAACCGCGTGCAGACCATGTATTCGAACGCCCACACCATCGAGGAAGCCGTGCTGGATGCGGACCTCGTGATCGGCGGCGTGCTGGTGCCCGGCGCCGCAGCGCCCAAGCTGGTGACGCGCGCCATGGTGTCGCGCATGAAGCAGGGCTCCGTGGTGGTGGACGTTGCCATCGACCAGGGCGGCTGCTTCGAAACCTCCCACGCCACCACGCACGAGAAGCCCACCTTCGTGGTGGACGGTGTGGTGCACTACTGCGTGGCGAACATGCCGGGCGCGGTGGCCCGCACCTCCACCTTTGCGCTGAACAACGCCACCATCGGCCATGCCGTGGCCCTGGCGGACAAGGGCTGGGTGAAGGCGCTGCAGGCCAACCCGCACCTGAAGAACGGATTGAACGTATGCCAGGGCAAGGTCACCTATGAGGCGGTGGCCCATGCGCTCGGCTATCCCTATGTACCGGCAGACACCATGCTGGCCTGACCTTTTGGAACCACTATGAGCAATCTCGATACCATCACCCACTTCATCAACGGCAGCAAGGTGGATACGCTGAGCGGCCGTTATGCCGACGTGTTCAACCCCGCGCTGGGCGAGCCGGTGGCCCGTGTGGCGCTGGGCACGGCGGAGGAGGTGGATGCGGCGGTGAAGGCGGCGCACGCCGCTTTCCCTGCCTGGTCCAACACGCCCGCGCTGACCCGCGCGCGCGTGCTGTTCCGCTACATGCAGCTCTGCCAGGAACACACCGATGAATTCGCGGCCATGCTGACGCGCGAACACGGCAAGACCTTCGCGGACGCAAAGGGTGAAGTGGCGCGTGGTATCGAGGTGGTGGAATTCGCCTGCGGCATTCCACAGCTGCTCAAGGGCGAATTCACCGACCAGATTGCGCGCGGCATCGACGCCTGGGCCATGCGCCAGCCTCTCGGCGTGGTGGCAGGTATCACGCCGTTCAACTTCCCGGTGATGGTGCCGATGTGGATGTTCCCCATCGCCATCGCCTGTGGCAATACCTTCGTGCTCAAGCCTTCCGAGCGCGATCCTTCTCCTTCGCTGCTGCATGCGCGGCTGCTGAAGGAAGCAGGCCTGCCGGACGGCGTCTTCAACGTGGTCCAGGGCGACAAGGTGACGGTGGATGCGATTCTCGATCATCCAGAGATTCAGGCCGTGAGCTTTGTCGGTTCCACGCCGATCGCGGAATACATCTACGCCAAGGGCAGCGCAAGCGGCAAGCGCGTGCAGGCCCTGGGCGGCGCCAAGAACCACATGGTGGTGATGCCCGATGCGGACATGGAAATGGCCATCGACGCCCTGATGGGCGCGGCCTACGGTTCGGCGGGCGAACGCTGCATGGCGATCTCCGTTGTCGCGGCGGTTGGCGACGCAGGCGACAAGGTGATTGGCGCACTGGAACAGCGCACCGCCGCACTGAAAGTGCGCGACGGCATGGCGGCCGATGCCGAGATGGGGCCTGTCGTCACGGCGGCAGCCAAGCAGCGCATCGAACGTTTGATCGGGGAAGGCGTGGAGCAGGGCGCCAAGCTGCTGGTGGATGGCCGCGGCTATCAGGTGGAAGGACGTCCCAACGGCTTCTTCGTCGGCGGCACGCTGTTCGACCACGTGACGCAGGACATGACGATCTACAAGGAAGAGATTTTTGGCCCCGTGCTGTGCGTGATGCGCCTGCCGGACATTGCCAGCGCCGTGGAGCTGATCAACGCCAACGAATATGGCAACGGCGTGGCGGTCTTCACGCGCGACGGCGGCGTGGCGCGCGAGTTCGTGCGCCAGATCCAGGTGGGCATGGTAGGCGTGAACGTGCCCCTGCCGGTGCCGATGGCCTTCAACAGCTTCGGCGGCTGGAAGCGCAGCCTGTTCGGCGACCACCACGCATACGGCCCCGAAGGCGTGCGCTTCTACACCCGCCACAAGGCCGTGATGCAGCGCTGGCCCAACACCGCCAGCGCAGGCGCGGAATTTGCATTCCCGCAGATGAAGTAAGCAAGAGCAGAACGACACCAGGGATGAATCATGACGATCGAATCGCTGAAATACCTACCGCAGCCCAAAGCCACCGGCAACGAGCTGGCCACGCACTTCACCGACCTCGCACCGCCCTTGAACGCGCGCCAGGCGGCGATTGAAAGCGCCCGCTGCCTTTACTGCTACGACGCACCCTGCACCCGCATCTGCCCCTCCGAAATCGATGTGGCGAGCTTCATCCGCAACATCCACGACAGGAACATCAACGGCGCCGCGCAGGGCATTCTGAAACAGAACATCCTGGGTGGCAGCTGCTCGCGTGTGTGCCCCACGGAGATCCTGTGCGAGGACGCCTGCGTGCGCAATCACGACGCCGAAGGCCAGCCTGTGAAAATCGGCCTGCTGCAGCGCTACGCGCTGGACAACATGACCATCGAAGGCCACCCCTTCCAGCGCGCGCCGGGCACCGGCCGCAAGATCGCCGTGGTGGGCGCCGGCCCCGCAGGCCTCTCCTGCGCCCACCGCCTCGCCATGCTGGGCAATGACGTGGTGATCTACGAAGCACAGGAAAAGGCGGGCGGCCTGAATGAATACGGCATCGCCAAATACAAGCTGACCGACAACTTCGCCCAGAAGGAAGTGGACTTCCTGCTCGGTATCGGCGGTATCGAAATCCAGTACGGCCGCAAGCTGGGCGACAACCTGCACCTGAAGGACTTGCATGCGCAGTACGACGCCGTCTTCCTCGGCCTGGGCCTGGGCGCCAGCCGCCAGCTTGGCCTGACCGGCGAGGATGCGCCCGGCCTGTTGGCGGCGGTGGAATACATCGCCGCCCTGCGCCAGGCCAGCGACCTCTCCGCGCTGCCGCTGCCGCGCCGCGCCATCGTCATTGGCGCTGGTAATACGGCCATCGACATGGCCGTGCAGATCCAGCGCCTGGGCGCCGAGGAAGTGACGCTGGTCTACCGCCGCGGCTTCGATGCCATGAGCGCCACGCACCACGAACAGGACATCGCCAAGGCGAACCAGGTACGCATGGTGACCTGGGCCCAGCCGCAGCAGGTGCTGCTGGACGAAAAGGGCCATGTGCGCGGCATGCGCTTCGAGAAAACCATGCTGGAGGCGAACCGCCTGGTGGGCACCGGCGAAACCTTCGAGATCGCCGCCGATGCGGTGTTCAAGGCCATCGGCCAGAGCATGGAAGCTGTGTCCCTGAGCGATCCGCTTGCAACGCAGCTCAAGCGTGATGGCGACAAGATCCATGTGGACGCCCACTTCCGCACCGTGCTGCCGGGGATCTATGCGGGCGGCGACTGCGTGGCGCCCGGCCAGGATCTCACCGTGCAGGCCGTCCAGCACGGGAAGCTGGCCGCGCACGCGATTCATTCAGACATCCAATCGAAAGTGGAGGCTGCATAATGGCTGACCTGAGCATCGACTTCTGCGGCATCAAGTCGCCGAACCCCTTCTGGCTGGCCTCCGCTCCGCCGACCGACAAGGCCTACAACGTCGTCCGCGCCTTCGAGGCGGGTTGGGGCGGCGTGGTATGGAAGACGCTGGGCGAAGATCCTCCAGCCGTCAATGTGTCCTCCCGCTATTCGGCGATCTACGGAAAGAACCGCGAAGTCATCGGCTTCAATAATATCGAGCTGATTACGGACCGCAGCCTGGAAATCAACCTGGAAGAGATTACGGCCGTGAAGAAGGCCTGGCCGGACCGCGCCATCGTGGTCTCGCTGATGCTGCCCTGCGAGGAGCATTACTGGGCCGATATCCTGCCCAAGGTGGAAGCAACGGGCGCGGATGGCATCGAACTCAATTTCGGCTGCCCGCACGGCATGCCGGAGCGCGGCATGGGCGCGGCCGTGGGGCAGGTGCCGGAATACGTGCAGAACGTGACCAGCTGGTGCAAGAAGCACACGAAGCTTCCCGTCATCGTGAAGCTCACGCCCAACATCACGGATATCCGCTGGCCAGCGCGGGCGGCGCAGGCGGGCGGCGCGGATGCCGTTTCGCTGATCAACACCATCAACTCCATCACCTCCATCGACCTGGACCGCATGGTGGCCCTGCCCACCGTGGGCACGGCCAGCACGCACGGCGGCTATTGCGGCACCGCCGTGAAGCCGATTGCGCTGAACATGGTGGCCGAGATTGCGCGCGATCCGCAGACGAAAGGCTTGCCCATCTCCGGCATCGGCGGCATCAACAACTGGCGCGATGCGGCGGAGTTCATCTCCCTTGGCGCGGGCTGCGTGCAGGTCTGCACGGCCGCCATGCTGCACGGCTTCCGCATCGTCGAGGAGATGAAGGACGGCCTGTCGCGCTGGATGGACAGCAAGGGTTACCAGACCCTGGACGATTTCAAGGGCAAGGCCGTGCCGAACACCACGGACTGGAAATACCTGGACATGAACTACAAGGTGGTGGCCCAGATCAGCCAGGACGACTGCATCAAGTGCGGCCGTTGCTTCGTGGCCTGCGAAGACACCTCGCACCAGTCGATCTGGCAGCTGGTGGACGAGGCGACCGGCGTGCGCACCTATGAAGTAAACAAGGAGGAGTGCGTCGGCTGCAATCTCTGCGAGATCACCTGCCCGGTGCAAGGTTGTATTACCATGGTGCCGCAAGCGACCGGCAAGGGCTACATGAACTGGACGCAGGACCCGCGTAACCCCCGCGCCGAGAAAGTCACCGAAGCAGCGTAACCGTCATCCCCGCGAAGGCGGGGATCCAGGAGTGCGCCTAAACGCCCCTGGGTTCCCGCCTGCGCGGGAACGACCCTCGAGGAGAGCCGCAGTGAGCAAAGACTTGAACGGCAGTACCCAGTTGTGGAACGAGGACCTGGCGCCAACGAGCGCCGCCCAGCGCAGCTGGCGCTGGTATCACTTTGCGGCGCTGTGGGTGGGGATGGTGATGTGCATTCCAGCCTATACCCTGTCCGCCTCCCTGATCGAAGGCGGCATGTCCGGCTACCAGGCGGTGGTCACGGTCTTCCTCGCCAACGCCATTGTGCTGCTGCCCATGCTCGCCATCGGCCACGCGGGCACCAAGTACGGCATTCCGTACGCAGTGCTGGCGCGCGCCTCCTTCGGCACGTCCGGCGCCCGGCTGCCCGCCCTGATGCGCGCCATCGTGGCATGCGGCTGGTACGGCATCCAGACCTGGTTCGGCGGACAGATGATCTACACCCTGCTCGGGGTGCTGATGGGCGGTGAAATCGGCGGCGGAAAGATTGCGGGCCTCGGCATCAACCTTGCCCAGCTGTTCTGCTTCCTCGCCTTCTGGGCTATCCAGTTCTGGTACATCGTGCACGGCATGGACTCCATCCGCAAGCTGGAAACCTATACCGCGCCGCTGAAGATCCTGATCTGCTTCGTGCTGCTTGGCTGGGTCTACCAGAAGGCGGGCGGCTTCGGCCCGCTGCTGGACCAGCCTTCGCAGTTCGTTGAAGGCGGCAAGAAGGCCGGGCAGTTCTGGCCCACGTTCTGGCCGTCGCTGACGGCCATGGTCGGCTTCTGGGCGACACTGGCGCTGAACATTCCCGATTTCACACGCTTCGCCAAATCGCAGCGCGACCAGGTCGTGGGGCAGTCGGTCGGCCTGCCGGTGCCAATGGGCCTTCTCGCCGCGCTGGCGGTGATCGTGACCTCGGCCACCATCGTCCTGTATGGAAAGGCCATCTGGGACCCCGTCGACCTGGCCGCCCGCATGACCGGCGCCGCGGTGCTGATCGCCCTCATCATCCTCCTGATCGACACCGTCAGCGTGAACCTGGCGGCCAACCTGGTCGGCCCGGCCTACGACTTCTCCGCGCTGGCGCCGAAGCATATCTCCTACCGCACCGGCGGCTACATCACGGCGGGCATTGCGCTCGCCATGATGCCGTGGAAGCTGTTGGAGACTACCCAGGGCTATATCTTCACGTGGCTGATTGGCTATTCCGCGCTGCTCGGCCCCATCGCCGGTGTGCTCATCATCGACTACTACTTCGTTCGCAAGACCGAACTGAATGTGGCGGAGCTGTACCGTGAGGACGGCCAGTACTCCTACCGCAACGGCTGGAACGTAGCCGCCATCGCCGCCTTTGTGCTCGGCGTGCTGCCCAATATTCCCGGCTTCCTGAACGCCGCATTCCCCGCAGCCTTTCCGGATATCGCCGACAGCTTCAAAACGATTTATACCTACGCATGGTTCGTGGGAATCGCCATTTCGGCGCTGGTCTATGGCGTCATGATGAAAGGGAAGGCCGTGCCTGCCCTGCGTCCGGCAGCCCAGCCTTAAAGGAGAACGTTTCATGAGTATTATCATCCGTGGCGGCACCGTGGTGAACGCGGACCGTGCCTTCAAGGCCGACGTGCTGTGCGACGGCGACAAGGTAATCGCCGTCGGCGACAAGCTGAACGCCCCCGCTTCCGCCAAAGTGATCGACGCCAGCGGCCAGTACGTCATGCCAGGCGGGATCGATCCACACACGCACATGAACCTGCCCTTCATGGGCACCGTGACGGCGGACGATTTCTATACCGGCACCGCGGCAGGCCTTGCGGGCGGCACCACCACCATCATCGATTTCGTGATTCCCAATCCGCAGCAATCGCTGCTGGAGGCCTATCACACCTGGCGCGGCTGGGCGGCCAAGGCGGCGGGCGACTATACCTTCCACGTCGCCATCACCTGGTGGTCGGATCAGGTGCACGAGGAGATGGGCGAGCTGGTTCGCAATCACGGCGTCAACAGCTTCAAGCACTTCATGGCCTACAAGAACGCCATCATGGCCGATGACGAAACGCTGGTGCGCAGCTTCCGGCGCGCGCTCGAACTGGGCGCCATTCCCACGGTGCACGCCGAGAACGGCGAGCTGGTATTCCAGCTGCAGCAGGACCTGATCAAGAAAGGCTTGACCGGTCCATCGTCACATCCCTTGTCGCGCCCGCCCGCCGTGGAGGCGGAAGCGGCGAACCGCGCCATCGCCATCGCCAATGTTCTCAACACGCCGCTGTATATCGTGCACGTGTCCTGCAAGGAGTCGCTGGAGGCGATCACGCGCGCCCGCGCCATGGGCCAGCGCGTCTACGGCGAGGCGCTGGCGGGCCACCTGCTGATCGACGACAGCGTCTACCAGCATCCCGACTTCGAATTCGCGGCGGGCCACGTCATGAGCCCGCCCTTCCGCAGCAAGGAGCACCAGCGTGCGCTCTGGCACGGCCTCCAGGGCGGCAACCTGCACACCACCGCGACAGACCATTGCACCTTCTGCGCCGAGCAGAAAGCCGCAGGCAAGGACAACTTCGCCAAGATTCCGAACGGCTGCGGCGGCGTGGAAGACCGCATGGCCGTGATCTGGGACGAGGGCGTGAACAAGGGCCTGCTGACGCCATCCGAATTCGTGCGCGTCACCTCTGCGAACGCGGCGCAGATCTTCAACATGTATCCGCGCAAGGGCCTGATCGCCGCCGGTTCGGATGCCGACATCGTCGTGTGGGATCCGCAGGCTACCCGCACGATCTCGGCCAAGACCCAGTTCGCCAAAGGCGGATTCAATGTCTTCGAGGGGCGCACCGTGCGCGGTATTCCAAGCACTACCGTCGCGGCAGGCAAGGTCGTGTTCCATCGCGGCGAGCTGATGGCCGTGGAAGGCGCGGGGCGCCACATCGACCGTCCGGCCTTCCGGCCCGTGACGCCAGACTGATTCAGGGAGCAGAACATGAACGACATGCGTATCAATGGCCGCCGCCTGTGGGACTCGCTGATGGAGCTGGCGAAGATCGGCGCCACGGAGAAGGGCGGCGTGAAGCGCCTCACGCTGACGGACCTCGACAAGCAGGGCCGCGACCTCGTTGTCGGCTGGGCCAAGGCGGCAGGCATGAGCGTGACGATCGACCAGATCGGCAACGTCTTCATGCGCCGCGACGGCACGGACAACTCGCTGCCCCCCATCATGACCGGCAGCCATATCGACACCCAGCCCACCGGCGGCAAATTCGATGGCAACTACGGCGTGCTGGCCGGGTTGGAAGTGGTGCGCACGCTGAACGACCGGGGCATCAAGACGAAGGCGCCCATCGAGGTGGCTTTCTGGACCAATGAAGAGGGATCGCGTTTCGTGCCCGTGATGATGGGCTCCGGTGTGTTCTGCGGCGCCTTCACGCTGGAACATGCCTACGCCGCAAAGGACACCGAAGGAAAGACTGTGCGCGAAGAGCTGGAGCGCATCGGCTACAAGGGCGACCAGGTTCCAGGCCAGCACCCTATCGGCGCCTACTTTGAAACGCACATCGAACAGGGCCCTGTGCTGGAAGACGCGGACAAGGTGATCGGCGTCGTGCCCGCCGTCATGGGCCTTTCGTGGTACGACTGCACAGTGACCGGCATGGAGGCCCATGCAGGTCCCACGCCCATGCACTTGCGGAAGGATGCGATGCAGGCGGCGGCGAAGATCATTCCGGAAGTGGTGGCGATTGCCAACCGCTATCCGCCTTATGGCCGGGGCACAGTGGGCATGATGCAGGTCTTCCCCAACAGCCGCAACGTGATTCCCGGCCAGGTCAAGTTCAGCATCGACCTGCGCAACGTGAACGACGAGCTGCTGAACAAGATGCACGAGGAGATGCTGGCCTTCGTCGACAAGACCGCGTCCGAAACGGGCCTGGACATCAGGATCGAGCGCGTTTCCTACTACCCGCCGTGCCCCTTCCATCCGGAAGTGGTGGGAGCGGTGCGCAGTGCGACGGAGAAGCTGGGCTACTCCACCATGGACGTGGTTTCAGGCGCCGGCCATGACGCGATCTACGCGGCGCGCGTTGCACCTTCCGGCATGATCTTTGTGCCCTGCAAGGACGGCATCAGCCACAACGAGATAGAGGATGCGAAGCCCGAACACCTGGAGGCGGGCTGCAACGTGCTGCTGCACGCCATGCTGGAGCGCGCGGGCACGGCCTGAGGATGCCGCTTCATTTCAGGCCCGGACAGTTCTACGGCGCGCTGCAGGACGGTGCGCGGTGCAGCGCGTTCGACATCCGGGCCATGCAGGCCACCATTCCCGAGCACGGCGTGCACATGCACACCCACGAGGACGCGCACTTCGTCCTCGTCCTCTCGGGCATCTACATATCATCCGCACGCGGCGCTCCGCAGTTCGCGCGGGCGCCCGCCCTGGTCTACAACCCTCCCGGCACGACTCACCGTGACCGCTTCATCGATGGGCGCGGAAGCTTCATGACGGTGTCGATGGATGCTGCCCTGCTGGACGAGGCAGCGGATTTTCGCACCCTGCCGCCATCCGCATCCATGCTCGCCGCGCCTGTCTCATTGCGCAGCGCCTTCGTGCTCGCGCGCGAAGTGCACGGCGGCGCCGATGCCGCCTTGCTGGAGGCAGGTGCATGGGAGCTGCTGGCGGCCGCCAGCGGGGCGCAAGAAGGCAAGCCGCTGCCCGGCTGGACCTGGCGCGCTTATGAGGCGGCAATGGACCTCGCCGGCGATCCCTTCATCCGCGTGGCGGACATCGCGCAGGAGCTGGACGTGCACCCTGTGCATCTGGCACGCGTATTCCGCCATGCCTTCGGCTGCTCGCCCGGCGACTTGCTGCGCTGGCGCCGTATGGACCGCGCCTGCACCCTGCTGCGCGAAGCCACGCTGGGCCTCGCGGAGGTGGCCGCCGCGGTGGGCTTCACGGACCAGAGCCACATGACCCACGCCTTCCGCGAGCGCTTCGGCATAACACCCGGAAGCTACCGCAAGCTCATGTTTCAAGGATACAAGACGGTGCCCGGACTGCCGGAGTAGACTGGCGGTTTTCAACATGGAGCGCTTCTATGTATCGACCGATTTCCGGCCTCGCGCTAGTCTTCGCGCTGTCGTCCGCCCATGCAGCCAGCCTGGATGCCGTCACCACCGAAGTCAAGGCCGGTAACTTCAAGCAGATCACCAGCGTAGTCGTCGCCCAGCACGGAAAGATCGTCTACGAGCAGTACTTCGACGGTGAAGGCGCCGAAGGCCTGCGCAATACGCGTTCCGTGACCAAGACCGTGACAGGCATGCTGGTCGGCGCGGCGGTGGACCGCAAGCTGCTGCGCCCCGATACGCCCGTTCTTCAGTACTTCAAGGACCGCCAGCCGCTCGCCTCGCCCGACCCGAGGAAGGCGAAGATCGTGGTCGAAGACCTGCTGACAATGAGCTCCATCCTCGAATGCGACGACGATAACCAGTTCTCGCGCGGGAACGAGGAGCGCATGTACCTGGTGGAGGATTGGAGCCGCTTCTATCTTGACCTGCCTGTGAAGGGCTTTCCGGACTGGGTGCCGAAGCCGGACAGGCAGCCCTATGGCCGCGCATGGAGCTACTGCACCGCTGGCGTGACCCTGCTCGGCCCCGTGCTTGAAAAAGCAACGAAGCGCTCCGTGCCCGCCTTTGCGGACGAAGTGCTCTTCAAGCCACTCGGCATCACTTCCCTGAAATGGCAATTCCAGCCTCTCGGTCCTGCCATGACCGGGGGCGGCCTGGGCCTGCGCAGCAAGGACCTGCTGAAGCTTGGCCAGCTCTATCTGAACGGTGGGAAGTGGGAAGGCCGGCAAGTGATCTCCGCCGAATGGGTGAAGCGCTCGATTGCCCCGCATGCGAATGCGCGCGAGGACATCGACTACGGCTACCTGTGGTGGCTGCAGCCCTTCAAGGTCGGCGAGCGCAGGGTGCCCAGCTTCGGCATGTCCGGCTCTGGCGGCAACAAGGTGTACGTGCTGCCGGAGCAGGACGCGGTCGTGGTCATCACCACAACCAACTTCCAGATGCGCGGCGCGCATCCGAACAGCGACAAGCTGCTGACGACCCTCGTGCTCCCGGCGCTGCTGGAAAAGCCCGATTAACGGCCGAAGGCTAGGCGGGTGATGGCGACAGTGGCTTCGTGCGCCAGGTTCCCCAGCTCCTTGTGCTGGGGGCGGGTTTCGGAGATGAACAGCATGGTGCCCAGCATCTGCGCCACGATCAGCGTGCCGCGCACCTCGCATTGCTGCATCGGCAGCCCGGGATCGATCTCGTGGATCAGGTTGCGCAGCGTCTTGCGTGCGCGGCTCATCATGGTGTCGAACAGCTTGGCCGCCACCGGGTGGCGGTTGGCTAATGCGGCGATCTCGAAAAACAGTCCGCTCGATTCCTGGTCGCGCAAGTCGGCCAGGAAGTAGTCGATGATCGATTCGAACAATTCCACACGCGGCCCGGCCCCTGCGGCGGCAACACGTTCGTCGATGCCCGCCTGATAGCGCGCGAAAGTCTGCTCCAGCAAGGCCTCGATCAGTGCATCCCGGCTCGGGTAGTAGTGCTGCACGGTAGACAGGCTCACTCCAACCTGCTGCGCCACGCTGCGCATGGCCAGCGCAGCATAGCCGTCGCGCGCCAGCAGCTGCCGCGCCGCCTCCAGGATGGCGCTGGCGCGCTCGTAGCCCTTGGTGGTGGTGTTGGAGTCTTTTGCCTGCAGGGGCGTATCGGTCTTTTTTCGCATACTGCCCGGATTATCCCGTCGATTGACAAATAGGTCAATTGACCGATAATATTTCGGTCAACTGACCTATAACAAGATACGGAGACTCGCCTCATGATCCCGCGCACCCTATTCACCGAAGAACACGACATGCTGCGCGAATCGGCGCGCCGCTTCATGGAAACCGAGATCGCCCCGCACCACGAGCGCTGGGAAGAGCAGGGCTACGTCGACCGCGACGCATGGCGGAAAGCTGGCGCCGCAGGCTTCCTGTGCCCCACCATGCCGGAGCAATATGGCGGGGTTGGCGTCGACCGCCGCTACAGCATGGTTCTGATCGAGGAACAGGCCCGCGTGGGCGCCTCGGGCCCGGGCTTCATGCTGCACTCGGAGATCGTCGCGCCGTATATCCTGCACTACGGCAGCGAGTACCTGAAATCGCACTACATCCCCAAACTGGCCACCGGCGAGATGATCGGCGCCATCGCCATGACCGAACCTGGCACCGGCTCAGATCTGCAGGGAGTGGCGACGACCGCCATCCGCGATGGCGAACACTATGTGCTGAACGGCTCGAAGACCTTTATTACCAACGGCTGGAATGCCGACGTGGTGATCGTGGTCGCCAAGACCGATCCGGCAGCGGGGGCCAAGGGCATCAGCCTGTTTGTGGTCGATACTTCGATGGAAGGATTCAGCAAGGGCAAGCGGCTGAAGAAGGCGGGCATGAAAGCGCAGGATACTTCCGAACTGTTCTTCCAGAACGTGCGCGTACCTGCGGAAAACCTGCTGGGCGAGGAGGGCGCTGGCTTCAAGTACCTGATGCAGGAACTGCCATGGGAGCGCATGCAGATCGCCATCATGGCGGTGCAGGCGGCCGAATCCGGCCTGGAATGGACGGTGCAGTATACGCGCGACCGCAAGGCCTTCAAGCGCCCGATCGCCGAGTTCCAGACAATCGCCCATGCGCTGGCCGAGATCAAGACCGAAGTGCAGATGTGCCGCGTGTTCGTGGATCGCTGCATGGAGCTGCTGCTGGAAGACAAGCTGGATGCCGCCACTGCCTCCATGGCCAAATACTGGACCACTGAAATGCAGTTCCGCGTGCTGGACAAGTGCGTGCAGCTCCACGGCGGATACGGATACATGTGGGAGTACCCGATCACCCGCGCCTGGGCCGACGCACGCGTGCAGCGCGTGTATGGCGGCACCAACGAGATCATGAAAGAACTCATCAGCCGCACGCTGTAAGGAGAGAAGATTGGAAGCTTATATCTTTGACGCCGTGCGCACGCCGCGCGGAAAGGGCAAGAAGGACGGATCGCTGCACGGCGTAACGCCGCTGCGCCTGGCGGAGACCGCGCTGCGCGCGCTGGTCGCCCGCAACAACTTCGACAGCGCGCTGATCGACGATGTGGTGCTGGGCTGTGTGGAGCCGGTGGGCGAGCAAGGGGCCTGCATCGGCCGTGTGGCCGCGCTGGCGGCAGGATATGCCGAATCGGTGGCGGGCGTTCAGGTCAACCGCTTCTGCGCTTCGGGGCTGGAGGCGTGCAATATGGCTGCGGCGCAGGTCATGTCCGGCCAATCCGACATGGCGGTCGGCGGCGGCGTGGAGTCGATGTCTCGTGTGCCCATGGGTTCCTCCGGCGGCGCCTGGCCGGTCGATCCGCAAAGCGCCTTCGATTCCTATTTTGTGCCGCAGGGCGTTTCGGCCGACGCCATTGCCACCATCTGGGGCTACAGCCGCCGCGATGTGGACGCCTATGCGGTCGAATCGCAGCAGCGTGCGCACCGGGCCTGGCAGGAAGGCCGTTTCGCACGCTCCGTAGTGCCGGTGCTGGACCGCAATGGCCTGAATATACTGGCGCGCGATGAGATGGTGCGTCCCGAAACCACGCTTGAATCGCTGGGCGCGCTGAAAGCATCGTTTGCCGAGATGGGAGCGAATTTCGGCTTCGATGCGGTGATTACCCAGCGCTATCCGCAGATCGAACAGATGCAGCATGTGCACCATGCAGGCAACAGCTCCGGCATCGTGGATGGTGCAGCGGCAGTGCTGATCGGCTCGCGCGAAGCTGGCGAACGCGCAGGCCTCAAGCCGCGCGCCCGCATCCGCTCCTTCGCATCCATCGGCAGCGAACCGTCGATCATGCTGACCGGCCCAAGCTACGCAGCCGAGAAGGCGCTGAGACGCGCGGGCATGAAGGCGTCCGACATCGACCTGTATGAACTGAACGAAGCCTTCGCCGCCGTGGTGCTGCGCTTCATGGAAGTGATGAACGTTCCGCACGAGAAGATGAACGTGAACGGCGGCGCCATCGCCATGGGCCATCCGCTGGGCGCCACCGGCGCCATGATCCTCGGCACCCTGCTGGACGAGCTGGAACGCCGCGGGCTGCAAACCGGCTTGGCCACGCTGTGCGTCGGTGCGGGCATGGGCACTGCCACCATCATCGAGCGCGTGTAAGGGAGATAGAGAATGATTGATTACAGCCTTGATGCACACGGTATCGCCACCCTGAGCTGGAATATGCCAGGCCGCAGCCAGAACGTGCTGAACGAGGAAAGCTGCGCCGCGCTGTGCGAGCTGGTGGAGCGCGTGGCGGGCGACGCGGCCGTGAAGGGTGTGCTGATGACGTCCGCCAAGCAGGACTTTATCGCCGGCGGCGACCTGGAATGGCTGCTCTCCGCCACCACGGCGGAAGCGCTGTTCGAACGCGTGGTGCGCCTGGACCGTGCTCTGCGCAAGCTGGAAAGCTGCGGCAAGCCGGTCGCCATGGCGCTGCCCGGCACAACCCTCGGCGGCGGGCTGGAAGTGGCCCTGTGCGGGCACTACCGCGTGGCGGCCGACAATCCGAAGGCGCGCTTCGGCCTGCCGGAAGTGACACTCGGCCTGCTGCCGGGCGGTGGCGGCACGCAGCGCTTGCCGCGCCTGGTTGGCATCCAGAAATCGCTTCCCTTGCTGTTGGAAGGCAGGCGCCTGAGTGCAGCCGCCGCGCGCGAGCTGGGCATCCTGAATGAAGTGGTGCCAGCAGGGACGGAAGCCGCCGCCGCGCGCGTCTGGCTGGAAGCTGCGATAACCGCTGGCGGCGCGCAGCAGCCGTGGGACGTGAAAGGCTTCAGGATTCCCGGCGGTGCGGTGTCGTCGCCAGCGGTGCAGCAGGTATTCATGGCGGCCAACGCAATGCTGCGCGCCCGGACTTACGGCAACTACCCGGCGCCGCGCAACATCCTGTCCTGCGTGTACGAAGGCCTGATCACCGACCTCGATACCGGCCTGATGACGGAAGCGCGCTATTTCGTGCAGACCGTGCTGTCGCAAGAAGCGAAGAACATGATCCGCACCCTGTTCTTCAGCATGAACGAAGCGAACAAGCTTGCAGCACGGCCAGCCGGGGTGCCAGCGCAGAAGTACAGCAGGATCGGCGTGCTGGGCGCGGGAATGATGGGCGCGGGCATTGCGTACGTAGCGGCCAAGGCGGGCATCGATGTGGTGCTGGCAGATACCACGCAGGAGGCGGCCGAACGCGGCAAGCAGTATTCGGCGGGCCTGCTGGCCAAACAGCAGGAGCGCGGCCAGATTAGCGCCGGGAAGGCCGAGGCGCTGTTGGCGCGCATCACGCCAACCACCGATTTCGCGCTGCTGTCCGGCGCGCAGCTTGTGGTGGAAGCGGTGTTCGAGGATCGCGCCATCAAGGCCGATGTCACGCGCCGCGCCGAAGCGGTGCTGGATGGGGATGCGATCTTTGCCTCCAATACGTCCACGCTGCCGATCAGCGGCCTGGCCGAAGCCAGCGTGCGCCCGGCGAATTTCATCGGCCTGCATTTCTTCTCGCCGGTGGACCGCATGGCAATCGTGGAGATCATCGTCGGCAAGCAGACGTCCGACGCCAC
Organism: Massilia endophytica; assembly: GCF_021165955.1. Lineage (NCBI taxonomy): Bacteria > Pseudomonadati > Pseudomonadota > Betaproteobacteria > Burkholderiales > Oxalobacteraceae > Massilia > Massilia endophytica. Next base: position 425,493 of record NZ_CP088952.1, read on the forward strand.
GCTGGCGCGCTCGATGGACTTGGTGCGTGCGCTGGGTATGACGCCGATTGTGGTCAACGATGCGCGCGGCTTCTACACCAGCCGCGTGTTCTCGACCTATGTGCTGGAAGGCCTGGCAATGCTGGCCGAAGGCGTGGCGCCTGCGCTGATCGAAAACGCGGGCCTGCAGGCGGGTATGCCGGTAGGGCCGCTGGCGCTGACGGATGAAGTGTCCTCCGAATTGATCTGGAAGATCGACCGGCAGACCCGGCTCGACCTGGGCGACGCCTACCGTGCGCGTCCCGGCCACGAGGTGGCGGCGCGCATGGTGGAGCTGGGCCGCATCGGCAAAAAGGCGGGCACGGGCTTTTACGATTATCCGGAGGGCGGCAGAAAGTCGCTGTGGCAAGGGCTCGCGGATCTGTTCCCGCGCGCGGAGGCCCAGCCGGATGTGGCAGCTCTGGTCGAACGCCTGACCGTGGTGCAGGCGGTGGAAACCGCGCGCTGCATGGATGAAGGCGTGCTGCGTTCCGCACGCGATGCGGACGTCGGTGCTATCCTCGCATGGGGCTTTCCGCCATTCCGCGGCGGCCCATTGAGCATGATCGACAATGCCGGTCCGGCAGCCTTCGTGGAACAGTGCGAGCGCCTGGCGGCGGCGCATGGCGAGCGCTTCGCGCCGCCCGCGCAGCTGAGGGCCATGGCTGCCAGCGGTGGAACCTACTACACGGAGCGTTGATATGGGCGTGCTGTCGGGCGTCAGGATAGTTGAAATTGCGGGTATCGGCCCTGGGCCGTTCTGCGGCATGCTGCTGGCGGACCTGGGGGCGGAGGTGATCGTGGTGGAACGTCCCGGCCCGGCAGAGATTCCTACGGCTGGCATCCTGCGGCGCGGCAAGCGCTCGGTGGCACTGGATTTGAAGGCGCCCGGCGCGGTGGACACGGTGCTGGAGCTGATCGATGATGCCGATGGCCTGATCGAAGGCATGCGCCCCGGCGCCATGGAGCGCCTTGGCCTCGGCCCGGAAGTCTGCCTGGCGCGCAACCCGCGCCTCGCCTATGGCCGCATGACCGGCTGGGGCCAGGACGGTCCGCTGGCGCAGGCGGCAGGGCACGACAACAACTACATCGCGCTCTCCGGCGCCCTGCATTACGCCGGAGCCGGCGACGTGCCGCCGGTCGCACCGCCAACCCTCGTGGGCGATATCGGCGGCGGCGCGCTCTACCTGGCGCTCGGCCTTGTGTCGGCCATCCTGCACGCTCGCGGTGGCGGCAAGGGGCAGGTGGTCGATGCCGCCATCGTCGATGGCTCGGCACATATGATGAACCTTCTGCTGGACCTCTCGGCCACGGGGCTGATGCGCGAGCAGCGCGGCATGTCCATGCTGGACGGACCGCACTGGTTCAACACCTACCGCTGCAAGGATGGGCGCGACATCACAGTGGGCGCGCTGGAGACAAAGTTCTACAAGCTGCTGCTGGAAAAGCTCGGCCTGTCCGGCGACCGCCGCTTCGCTGTCCAGCATGCGGCGGGCCAGTGGCCGCTGCAGCGCTCAGCGCTCGCCGAGCTGTTCGCCACGCGTACGCGCGACGAATGGTGCGAACTGCTCGAAGGCAGCGACGCCTGCTTTGCCCCGGTGCTGTCGCCGTCCGAGGCGGCGCGCCATCCGCATATGCAGGCGCGCGGCGCCTACAGGGATGATGGCGGCATGCTGCAGGCCAGTCCTGCGCCGCGCTTCTCCGAAACTCCGTCCGTGGCGGGGCCTATTCCGGCCGTGGGCGAGCATAACGGCCAGGGATGGAAGCTGTAGGTCAGCCTTCGGACGGGAAGCTTCGCAGGAAGTCGAGGAATACCTGTGCTGCGATATCGGCATCGTCGGCGGTCATGGTTTCCAGCGGATTGTGGCTGATGCCGCCGTTGCCGCAGCGGGTGAACAGCATGGCGACGTCGGTCAGTGCGGCCATCGCCATGGCGTCGTGGCCCGCGCCGGACAGCAGGTCGAAGCGCGGCAGCCCCTGGCGCTCGACGGCGTCGCCCAGGCGCTGCATCAGCGCGGGAGAGCAGGGCGCGGCAGCCGCTTCCACGATTTGCTCGGCCTTGAATTCGATCTGGCGGCGGGCGCAGATTTTGGCGACGCCGTCCATCACATCGCGTACCGCAGCCTGGCGCACGCCATCGTCCGCCGCACGGATATCGAGGGATAGTTTGCAGGCCCCCGGCACCACATTCACAGAACCGCCCGGCACGCTCAGCTGGCCGACCGTGCCCACCAGCGAGGGCGCCTGCGCGCAGCGCTGTTCGACCAGCAGAACGATTTCCGCGGCGGCAGCGGCAGCGTCCTTGCGCATATTCATCGGCGTTGTTCCCGCGTGGCTGGCAAGGCCGGTGAGTTCCACCAGATAGCGTGAGCTGCCCGCGATGGCGGTGACCACGCCCAGTGGCAGGCCGCGTTCCAGCAGGACCGGACCCTGTTCGATATGAACCTCCACGAACGCCAGCACGTCCTCGCGCTTGCGGGCGATGGCGGGAATGCCGGCGGGGTCATGCCCGGCTGCCTTCAGTGCTTCGCGAATCGTGATGCCCTGCGAGTCGGCGGTATCCAGCAGCGAAAGGTCGAAATGACCGGTAACGGCATTCGAGCCAAGGAAGGTGCTGCGGAAGCGCACGCCTTCTTCCTCCGCGAAGCCGATGATCTCGAAGTTGAAGGGCAGGGTTTCGCCGCGCTGGTGCAGGTGGCGCACGATGGCGATGGGCAGGAGGATGCCGAGCCGTCCGTCGTATTTGCCGCCGTTGCGCACAGTGTCGTAATGAGAGCCGGTGATGAGCATCTTTGCGCCCGGTGCAGGCGAGACGTAGCGCCCCACTACGTTGCCGACGGCGTCGATGTGAACGTCCATGCCCGCTTCGCGCATCCAGTCCGCCAGCTGAGAGGCGGTCTTGCGATGCGCATCGGTCATGTAGGCGCAGGTAAGGCCGTCCTCGTCGTCGCTCCACTGCGCAAGGGTTTCGGCCCACTGCATAACCTGGGGACCGAATTCCAGTTTCACACCCAGCAGGTCGTTCAGCCGCATTTCTGCAATGCGGTGGATCTGGCGCAGGCATTCCGTGGTTTCGTCCGCGCGCTGGTTCTTCAGGCGGCGCGAGAAGGTATCGATGATGGCCTGGCGGGACAGCCCGTTCCCCGTGGGGCCCTTGACGGCGAGGATAAAGGGGAAGCCGAACTTCGCGTTGTAGTCCGCGTTCAGCTTGTGCAGGATGGTGAATTCTTCCGGGCTGCACAGGTTCAGGCCGGACTTCGCCTGCTCGTTCGTTGATTCCGCGGTGAGCTGGCCCGCGATTGCGGCCTTGCCAGCCAGTTCCGGGTGAGCGCGGATCAGACCAAGCTGTTCGTCCAGCGTTGCTTCCGTCACGACCTTCTGCAATGCCTGCTTGAGCGCCGCGACGCTGGCAAAGGGCCGCTGCGCCGCCGCGCGTTCAGGAATCCACGGCGAATGTTCGTAAATGCCGTGCAGCGCCTGCACAAAGGCTGCCGGATCGAGGGCGTTCAGTTCGGAGAGGGTCATCGTCATCGCAGGTATCCCATCATGAAGTGCCGATCATATCGCGCGCGGCGGGGCGGAGGTATATGCCACCGCAGATGCCGTCTATACGCTACTTCTGCACCAGGGCGCGTGCCGCCTCGCTGACCTGGTCGCGCAGCCATTTGTGTTCTGGCGCCTGGTGCACGCGCTCGTGCCACAGCTGGTAGAAGCGCATGGGCGGGAATTTCACCGGCACCGTGAAGGTCTTCAGCGGCAGGGAGCGTTCGTAGAAGCGCACAAACTGGCGGCCCGTCGTCAGCACGAGATCCGTCTGCGTCAGCATGTAGGGGATGAGGCCGAAATAGGCCGATTCCACCGCCACGTTGCGGCGCAGGCCCTGGCGTTCCAGGAAGGCGTCGATCACGCCGCCGTAGCCGGGCAGCATCTGCGAGGGCGCCACGTGCGGAAGGCTCAGGTAATCGTGAAGGGACATGGCATCGCTGGCCGTGCGCTTCGCATACGGGCTGCCCGCGTGCATGGCGCAGATGATGGGGTCCTCGAACAGCTTGGAGATGTGCAGGTGCTGGGGCGGCTCGTCCCAGTTGGCAATCACCAGGTCCATGTCGCCGTCGGAGAGCATGCGGATGTAGTCGACGCCTGGGCCGATACTGTGAATGACCACGCGGCTCTTCGGCGAACCCCGCCGCAGCAGGGCCACCACATTCGGCAGGAACTGGCTGTCCAGATAGTCCGGCGCGGCAATGTGGAAGGTGCGGGCTTCCTCCTGCGGCACAAAGGGTGTTTTCTTGACGAAGAGGTTCTCTGTTTCATCCAGAATGCGCTTGGCGGGCTTCAGCAGGCTTTCGCCGTGCTGGGTGGGCACCATGCCGCGCGCCCCGCGCACCAGCAGGGGATCGCCGGTCAGTTCGCGCAGCTTGCGCAGCGAGGCGGAGATGGAGGGCTGCGGCTGATTCAGCTTCAGCGCTACGCGCGAGACATTCTTCTCCACCAGCAGCAGGTAGAGGATGCGAATGAGGTGAATGTCGAGGTGTTGCGGAAGGCTGGACATGGCTGGCGTGGCTATATTGAAACGGATATGTCAAATATACGCCATTTTTCATGTGCCCGAAACGGAAAGCGTTTATCTTCTGTAAATTACCATCAGTCTGACCGCAAGGATTTACATGGATTTTCTGCTCCCGTATGGCCTGGAATGGGCCAATCTGCTGGTGCGCTGGCTGCACATCATCACCGGCATCGCCTGGATCGGCGCTTCCTTCTACTTCGTCTGGCTGGATAATTCCATCCGTCCGCCCGCACCAGGCTCGGAGCTGGCGAAGAAGGGCGTATCCGGCGAATTGTGGGCCGTGCACGGGGGCGGCTTCTATAACCCGCAGAAATACCTGGTGGCGCCGGCGGAACTGCCGAAGGAACTGCACTGGTTCAAATGGGAAGCCTATTCGACCTGGATCTCCGGCTTCGCCCTGCTCACCATCGCCTATTACTTCAACGCGCAGGCCATGATGATCGACAAATCGGTGGCGGACCTCACCAGCCTCCAGTCCATCGGCATCGGCCTCGGCTCGCTGGTGGTGGGTTGGGTGGTGTACGACGCGCTGTGCCGCTCGCCGCTCGGCAAACACGATCTCTGGTTCGGTGTCACAATCTTCGCGCTGCTGGTGGGCGCGGCATATGTGCTGACTCATCTCCTGAGCGGACGCGCGGCCTACATCCACATCGGCGCCATGATCGGCACCATCATGGTGGCTAACGTCGCCATGCTCATCATCCCCGGCCAGCGCAAGATGGTGACCGCGATGCAGGCGGGCGGCCTGCCCGATCCGATCCATGGCATCAAGGCCAAGCAGCGCAGCGTGCATAACAACTACTTCACGCTGCCGGTGCTGTTCATCATGATCAGCAACCACTATGCGATGACCTACCGGAACGAGCGTGCCTGGCTGGTACTGGCCTTCATCATGGCTGCCGGTGTGTTCATTCGCCATTTCTTCAACCTGCGGCACAAGGGCCGCGTGGAATGGCGCTATCCGGCCATCGGCGTTGCGCTGCTGGCCGCTGTCGCAGTCGCGATTGCGCCGCAGCGTCCTGCAGCAGCGGTGGCGGCGGCCGATCCGGCGGCGCAGTTCGCGAAGGTGAAAGCCATCATGGACCAGCGCTGCCTGTCCTGCCATGCCGCGCACCCGACCCAGCCCGGCTTCGCCACTGCGCCTGCGGGCATCGTGTTCGATACGCCGGAGCAGATTCTCCAGCGCACGGCGCAGATCCACAAGCAGGTGGTGGAGCTGAAGGCCATGCCGATCGGGAATCTCACCAATATGACCGATGCCGAGCGCGCCGAAATCGCCGCCTGGATCGCAGCGGGAGCAAAGTAATGAACGAAAAACTCACCCAGTGGATCGACGCCCACTTCGACGAAGAAGTGGCCTTCCTGCAGCAGGTGCTGCGCGTGCCAACCGATACGCCGCCGGGCAACAATGCGCCGCACGCCGATACCGTCGCCGAACTGGTGAAGGCCTGGGGCTGGGAGGCGGAGAAGCACGCCGTGCCGGAGCAGCGGGTGCGCGACTACGGCATGGAGAGCATCACCAACCTGATCGTGCGGCGCCCATACGGCGCGGGCGGCCCCACCATTGCCCTGAATGCGCATGGCGATGTGGTGCCCCCGGGCGATGGCTGGACCAAACCACCCTACGGCGGCTTGATCGAGGACGGCTATATCTACGGCCGGGCGGCAGCGGTCTCAAAGAGCGATTTCGCTACCTACATCTTCGCCACCCGCGCGCTGGAAGCGCTGGGTGTGCCGCTCAAGGGCGGCATCGAATTGCACTTCACCTACGACGAAGAATTCGGGGGCCTGCTGGGCCCCGGCTGGCTGCTGGAGCAGAAGCTGACGAAGCCGGACCTCGTGATGGCGGCGGGCTTCAGCTACAACATCGTCACGGCGCATAACGCCTGCCTGCAGCTGGAGATCACGGTGCATGGGAAGTCGGGCCACGGCGCCATGCCCGAGACAGGCCACGACGCGCTTCAGGCGGCAACGAAGATCCTGAGTGCGATCTACGGCCAGCTGCCGGAACTGAAGAAGGTCAAGTCCAATGTGCCGGGCATCGATTCCCCGACCATGCTGGTGGGCCGCATCGACGGCGGCACCAACACCAATGTGGTGCCGGGCAAGGTGGTGATGAAGATGGACCGCCGCATGATTCCGGAAGAGGACCCGGTGGCGGTGGAGGCGCAGGTGCGCGCCCTGATCGAGGAAGCCGTGCGCGGCGAGCCTGGCATCCGCCTGGAGATCCGGCGCCTGCTCCTGTCGCACGCACTGCGTCCCCTGCCGGGAGCGGACCAGCTGGTGGCCAGCCTGCGGCGCAACGCGAAGGAGGTGCTGGGCGAGGAAATCACGGCCCAGGGAACGCCGCTGTACGCGGACGCGCGCCTGTACGGTGAACACGGCATTCCTGCGGTACTATATGGAGCCGGGCCGCGCAGCGTGCCCGAATCCAATGCCAAGAAGGCCGACGAGAAACTGTCACTGGATGACCTGCGCAAGGCGACCAAGGTCGTGGCGCTCACCCTGCTGGATCTGCTCGCGGCCGATTAGACCAGGAGCGCATGCATGTTCGAACGCAGAATGATGGCCGGTTGGGGCGACATGGACTTCAACAGCCACATGGCCAATACCTCCTTCCTCGACAAGGCCGGTGACATCCGGATGCTCTTCCTTGCCGAGCATGGCTTCCCGATGGGGGAGTTCAAGCGCCTGAATATCGGGCCGGTGGTGATGAAGGACGATATCACCTACTACAAGGAGGTATCGCTGCTGGAGCAGATCACCGTGACCTTGGCCATGGCGGGCCTGTCGCAGGACGGCTCGCGCTGGATGCTGCGCAGCGAGGTCTATCGCAGCGACGGCAAGCTGGCCGCGCGCATCAACAGCGCGGGCGGCTGGCTCGATCTCACCGCGCGCAAGCTGGTGACGCCGCCTCCGGCGCTGCTGTCGGCCTGGCAGTCTCTCTACCAGGTGGACGATTTCATGGAGCTGCCGAGCAGCGTGCGCTAGAAAAAAGGCCGGGATCTCCCGGCCTTTCGCTTACTTCAGGGTGCGCTCGAAGAGCTGGTAGATGCGGCGGAATTCGTCGTACCAGCTTTCCGGCTGCACGAAGCCGTGGCGTTCCAGCGGGTAGCTGGCCAGTTCCCAGTTGTCCTTCTTCAGTTCGATGAGGCGCTGCGCCATGCGCACGGAGTCCTGGTAGAAGACATTGTCGTCCACCATGCCGTGCGCAATCAGCAGGTGGCCGCGCAGGTTCTCCGCGTACTCGATGGGCGAGGATTTCTTGTAGGCCTCGGGATCGAGATCGGGCGTGTTCAGGATATTGGCCGTGTAGCCGTGGTTGTAGGTCGTCCAGTCGGTCACTGGGCGCAGCGCCGCGCCGGACTTGAACAGTGCAGGTTCGCGCATCAGGGCCATGAAGGTCATGAAGCCGCCGTAGCTGCCCCCGTAGATGCCCACGCGATCCAGGTCGCCCTGGTGGTTCTCCGCCAGCCACTTCGCGCCGTCCACATAGTCTTCCAGCTCGGGGTGGCCCATCTGGCGGTAGATGGCCGTGCGCCAGTCGCGCCCATAGCCCAGCGAGGCGCGGTAGTCCATGTCCAGCACGATATAGCCTTTTTCCACCAGCAGGTTGTGGAACATCTGCTCGCGGAAATAGTTCGGATAGCGCTTGCTCACGTTCTGCAGATAGCCCGCGCCGTGCACGAACAGAACGATGGGGTACTTCTTGCCCGGTTCGAGCTTCGCCGGGCGGTACAGCTTGGACCACACCGGCTGGCCTGCGCCATGCGTGGACGGAATGGCCACATACTGCGGCTGGATCCATTCGCGCGCCTTGAATTCGGCCGTGCGGGTATCGGTCAGGCGCTGCGCTTCGCCGCCGCTGCTGGGCACCGTCGCCAGCTGCGCCGGCATATAGGATGCGCTGTAGCGCACGGCCAGCTTGCGCAGGTCGGGGGAGGGCACGTAGTCCTCGACGCCGCCGCCCAGCTGGGTGATTTCGCGTACGCCATCTTTCGCGGATACGGAGCAGATCTCGTAATCCCCCGGCGTCTTGCGGTTGCACAGCACCCAGGCCATGGAACCGTCCGCGTTCCAGCGCACATTGCTCGCTTCCCACTGGCCGCTCGTGAGGGTGCGCTTAACGCCGCCGCTCACGGTGTAGAGGTGGGAGTAGCCGCTTTCCTCGGAGAGGAACCACAGGGTCTGCTGGTCCGGCAGCCAGCCGAATTCGTTGAAGCGCGAGTTGATCCAGGCCTTGTCGGTCAGCCGGTGCACCGGCTGCAGGGCGGCCTTGTCCAGATCCACGGTAGCGATCCAGCGGTCCTTGTTGTCCACCGCGCGCAGCATCACCGCGGCGCGGGTGCCGTTGCTGTTCCATGCCAGGCCGTTGCCGGTGTCGTCTTCCAGGCGCAGGGCGCGGTTGCCTTTCAGGGCTTCCAGCTTTTGCGCACTGCGCATCGCCGCGAGCGGGTCGTCCTTCACGCCGGGCAGGGTATCGAGCGGAATGTCGCGCACGGCGCCGCTGCGCAGGTCCACCAGCTTCAGCGACTGCGCCAGCGGCAGGTTGCGTCCCACGCGGGTGCGCTGGTCGTCGAATTCCTCGTAGCCCGATTCCGTGACGTAGCGCGGCATCTTGCCCACGCGGCCGTTCTCGCTGGTTTTTGGGGACAGCGCCAGCAGCAGCCAGCGGCCGTCCGGCGACAGGGAACTGGCGTCGATCACCACCTTGTCGCCGAGGTAGAAGGGCGCGGGAGCGCGGGTTGGGTCGGCGCGGCGCAGCGCTTCGTTGTAGCTGCGCGTGGCTTCGCGGTCGTCCTTCTGGCGCTTCAGGGTGGCGATGAGGCGCAGCTGCATGCTGCGCAGGTAGTCTTCGTCCGGCGCGGCGGCAGGATCCTTCATCGCGCGCGGCATCGCCAGGGGCGACACCAGGCGGTCGGCGCGCGTCCAGCTGAACCAGTCGTGGCCGATGCGGTACTGCACGGCGCTGCCGTCGGAAGAGTACTGCGGGTCGGCGGCGGGCACGGTGTTGCGGCTGATCTGGGTGAGCGCGCCCGTTTTCAGGTCGCGCTCGAACAGGTCGCCGTTGCGCAGCAGGACGGCGCGCGTGCGCTCGCGGTTGAAGGCGATGTTCTCGCTGTCGAGGGTGGCCAGTTCCGCCTCGCCAACCACGCGCGGCTTGGCCCCGGCCACATAGGTGTCGCGCAGCGGCGAGCCTGCGCGCTTCTGCTTGTAATAGACGTTCTTGCTGTCCCAGCTCCACCACGCGGTTTCGACTGGGGCGCCGATCCAGTCCGGATGGGACATGGCCTGGTCGAGCGTGACAGGGGTATAGGCGAGGGCCGGCAGCGCGATGGCGGCAGCCGAAAGGGTCAGGACGAATTTGCGCATTGGATCGGTGAATGAACAAAGGAGCGCAGATTCTAGCGCATTCGCGCACCGCCGCCGCCGGCGGCCGGGCCGGCCTCAGATCTGAACAGCGAAGCGGCGTACGGTGGCATCCAGCACGTCAAGGCTGACGGGCTTGGTCAGGTGATGGTTGAAGCCTGCGGCGCGGGCTTCCTCGCGGTCCTTGTCCTGGCCGTAGCCGGTAAGCGCGACGAGCGCTGTGCGCTGCAGGGAAGGCTCGCGGCGCATGGCCGCCGCCACTGCCACGCCGCTCATGTCCGGCAGGCCGATGTCGAGGAAGACCACGTCCGGCTGCATGGCCAGGGCGGCCGCGATGGCGCCCGCGCCGTCATGCGCCAGCTTCACCTGGTGCCCGGCATGTTCCAGCAGGGCGCCCACGATTTCGGCGGCGTCCACGCTGTCGTCCACCACGAGGATTCGGTACTGCTTCGCGTCCGGCGCCGAGGCGGCTCCCGCCGAGGCGCAGGCGGGAGCGTCCGCCTCCTGGGCCGGGAGCCTGACTTCGAAAGTGCTGCCCTTGCCCGGCCCTTCGCTCTCCGCGCTGACCGTGCCGCCATGCAGCTGAACCAGGGTGCGCACCAGCGAAAGGCCGATGCCAAGTCCGTCCTGCACCCGGTCCGGCGAGTGGCCTGCCTGGGAGAAGAGGTCGAAGATATTGGCCATGTCCGCCGGGCTGATGCCGATGCCGTCATCCTGCACGCGCACCACGGCCTGCCCGTCCGCGAAGGATGCGGAGAGTGTGATCTGCCCGCCCGGCGGCGTGAACTTGGCGGCGTTGTTCAGGAGGTTGGAGATGACTTGCGACAGCCGTACTTCGTCGCCGTCGATCCACAGCTCGTGCTCGGGGAGGTGCACATCCAGCGCGTGCTGGCGCTTGCGGATATTGGGCTGCGAAGTCTCGATGGCGGCGCGCACCAGGGCGCACAGCTCCACAGGGCCACGCTTCAGGGTGATCTTGCCCTGCGAGATGCGCGACACGTCGAGCAGGTCGTCCACCAGGCGCACCATGTGGTCGGTCTGGCGCAGGATCATCTGGCGTGCATTCTCCTGCAGTTCCGAAGGCGAGGGATCGAGCTGGCGCAGCAGCTCCACGGCATTGCGGATTGGCCCGAGCGGATTGCGCAGCTCGTGCGCGAGGATGGCGAGAAACTCGTCCTTGCGCCGGTCCATCTCGCGCAGCTCGCGCTCCACCCGGCCCAGGCGCAGCAGCGCCCGCACATTGGCCACCAGTTCTTCCGGCTCGATGGGCTCGAACAGGTAGTTGTCCGCCCCCGTATCGAGGGCGCGGATCTTGTCGGGCTTGCCGATGTAGGAGGCGGAGGTCTGCAGCACCAGCACCATGGCCGTGTGAGGATCCTCCTTCAGCTTGCGGCAGACGTCGAAGCCGTTGATGTCGGGCAGTTTGGTGTCCAGGAGCACCAGGTCCGGCCGTTCCTGCGCCGCCTTCTCCAGGGCTTCGCTGCCGCTGGCAGCTTCGATGACGCGGAAGCCAGCGTACTGCAGCACACGGGTCTTGGCGTAGCGGGCGGCGTCGGTGTCGTCCACATTGAGAATCAGCTGTTCAGGAGGTGCCTTCATCATGACCTCTATTCGAAATGGCACAGGGCGTTCAATTGCGCGAGCAGCTCATCGCGCGCCAGGGGTTTGGTGAAGTAGGCATCGGCGCCGAGCGCGAAGGCCTTCTGGCGGTCGGCCACTTCGGAAGCGATGATGATGGGTACATGCCTGCGCCGCTCGTCGCTCTTGGTCTGGGTGAGCCAGCGCCAGCTGTCCTCGCCGCCCAGGTAGAGATCGAGGATGACCGCCGCGGGCGTTTCGTGCGCCCAGGCCTGATCGGCCTCCCAGATGCTTCGCGCGGGCACCAGGCGGTAGGGCGTATTGCGCAGGAAGCCCCGGTAAAGCACCAGAGTGGAGCGGTCGTCCTCCACGGCCAGCACGGGTATGCCGCTGGCGTCGGCATCCATCGGACTTTCCGCGAACGGCAGCGGTTCCGGCACCGCCGCATGCACCAGGGGGACGGTAACGCTGAACGTGGAGCCCTGGCCCGGCGTGCTGGCCAGCGCCACATGGCCGCCCAGCAGTTCGGCCAGGCGGCGGCATAGCGGCAGGCCCAGGCCCGTTCCCTTGACGCGGTGCTGCAGGCGGTTTTCCACCTGCCCGAACTCCTCGAAGATGATCTGCTGGTGCTCCGGTGCGATGCCGATCCCCGTATCCTCCACGGAGAAACGTACCGTTTCGCCATCGTCGGCCAGCGCTGCGCTCACGCGAACCCGCCCGCGCTCCGTGAACTTCAGCGCGTTGGAGATGAAGTTGCGCAGGATCTGCGACAGCTTGGCCTCGTCCGTCATCAGCGTGAGCGGCGCCTCGGGCTCGTCGAAGACCAGCTCCACGGAGGCGCTGACCAGGAGCGGCCGCAGCATGCCGCGCAGGGCGCTGAACATGTCGTGCACCTCGAAGGCCACCGGGTGCACGTCCACCTTTCCCGCCTCGATCTTGGCCAGGTCCAGCAGGTCATCCACCAGTTCGGCCAGGGATTCGGCGCCCTTCAGGATGTAGCGCACCTGCTTCTCCTGCTCGGGCGCGAGGGGGCCGTCCACCCGGTCCAGCAGAAGCTTGGAGAGCGCGCGGATGGAACTGAGCGGCGTGCGGAACTCGTGGCTCATGTTGGAGAGGAAGCGCGTCTTCATTTCGTCCGCCCGGCGCAGATGGTCGGCCTTCTCGTCCAGCTCCGCATACAGGGCGACCACGCCGCGGTTGGTGTCTTCCAGCTCGCGCGTGAGCTGCACCAGTTCGTCCTGCCGCGCCTTCAGTTCGGCCAGGGTGGCGAGCAGCTCCTTGTTCTGCTGCTGCATCTCGGACAGGGTGACATCGGCGGGCAGGGACGTCAGCTGAGCGCCCATGGCGCCGATCGCCACCGGCGTCAGCAGCTCCGCCGTCGGTGGAAGCAGCTTTTTCAGGACGATGGTGGTGCCTGCCCCCGGCGCCGTGCGGATATCGCACTGGTCCATCAGCCGCCGCGCACCAAGGATGCCGAGGCCCATGCCCGTATTCGACTGGTAGCGGCCCGACAGCACAAGATCGAGGTTGACAATGCCGGGCCCCTTGTCTTCGATGGTGATGACCAGCAGCTGCGGCGCCGTTTCGCCCTCCACCGCAAACTCCACGCGGCCTTCGCGCGCGTAGTTGTAGACATTGCGCGCCAGCTCGGAAACGGCGGTGGCGATGCGGGCCTGGTCCTGGCTGTTGAAGCCGCAGAGCGCGGCGATCTGGCGCGCGCGCTGGCGCGATGCCACCACGTCCAGCTCCGCATGGATGCCCAGGCTGAGGATGCGCAGGCTCATGGCGACCATCCTTCGCGGTCACGCAGCACGAGCACAGTCACGTCGTCGCGGTGGCGGCTGCCGTCGCGGAACAGCACACCCGCCACCAGGGCGGGGTGGCAGTGCAGCAGGCCGGGGTAGTCGCCCAGGTCCCAGCGCGAGGCCAGTCCGTCCGAATGCAGCACCAGCATGGTGTCCGCGTTCCAGGCTGCGGAGAATTCCTGCACCTTGCGCATATTGCTGCCGACGATGCCGTTATGCGATACCAGCTGGCGCCGGTCGGACCCGTCGAAGATATAGGTGGCGATATTGCCGATGCCGGCGAAGCTGAGCGTTTCATGCAGCATGTCGATGCGCGCCACCGCCACCGCCGCGCCGCGCGTTGCGCGCAGGGCGCCGTGAGCGTCCTGGATGAGGGTGGCGGCGGGAAGACGCGGTTCCTGCATCGTCACCGCGGCCGCGAGTTCCGAGGCCTGGGCCGCATGCATGCCATGGCCCAGGCCATCGGCCACCAGCACCGTCGCTTCCGTGGCGCCCAGCGCGAGCGCCCAGCTGTCGCCCGCCACCGTTTCGCCGTGCATGGGCAGGCAGACCACGCCGCAGTGAACCGATTGCGTGGGCGGTGCGGCATTGCGTGGCCACAGCTGCATGACGATGGCCGAGCCCTTGCCGGGCTGGCTGTAGATATCGAACACCTGGGCCAGGCGGCGCATTGCGCCCAGGCCCACGCCGAAGCTGCCCGCCGTGGTGGTGCCGTCCTGCAGGCTGGCCGCGAGATTGGAGAAGCCCGGGCCGCTGTCCAGGGCCAGCACCTCGATTCCCCGGGCGGCGCCGCTGCGCAAGGGCCGCAGGAGGATATGGCCGCGGCCAGCATGCTTGAGGATGTTGGTGGCCGCCTCGGTGACGGCAATGGCCACTTCTCCCGCTGCCGTCTCGTCGAAGCCGCTGTGCGCGCAGATATCGGCGGCCGTGCGGCGGCAGGCAGCGATCTGGCTGCTCTCGTTGACCGGATGGCAGGTCTGGCGCAGTTCCGCCCCTAGAATGGTTTCCATTTGCTGATCTTTACTGTGGTGCCTTGCCCCGGCGCCGATTCGATATCGAATTCGTCCGCCAGGCGCTTGGCGCCGGACAGGCCCAGGCCCATGCCGCCGCCAGTGGAGTAACCGTCGGCCAGGGCCTGGGCAATATCGGGAATGCCCGGACCGTGGTCGACAAACGTGAGTCCGATGCCGCGCCGCAGCCCGTTCTGCAGCTTGTGCAGATGGGCCTCGCCGCCGCCGCCGTAGCGCAGCGTGTTGCGCGCCAGTTCGCTGGCCGCGGTGATCATCTTGGTCTGGTCGATCAGGCTGAAGCCTGCGCCGATCATCTGCTCCCGCACGGACTGGCGCAGGCGCACCACATCTTCGTCGGAGCGGATCGGCAGGTTCAGCGCGGCCACGTCGTACTGGTTCAAGAAATCCGCCTTTCGCCCCGCATCATTCGGGGCGCTGCAGCAGCTTGACGCCCTGCTCGACATTGAGGGCGGTGCGCACGCCGTGCAGCGTCAGGCCCAGTTCCACCAGCGTGATGGCGACGGCCGGCTGCATGCCCACCAGCACGGTGCGCGCATCGAGGACGCGCGCCATGGCGGCGGTGTTGCTGATCATGCGGCCGATAAAGGAGTCCACGATATCCAGTGCCGAGATGTCGATCAGCACGCCTCTTGCGCGGTCCTTGACGATGCGCGCGGTCAGGTCGTCCTGCAGGGTCATCGCCAGCCGGTCGTGCATGTCGACCTGGATGGTGACGAGCAGCAGGTCGCCCATCTTTAGAATGGGAATGCGTTCCATGGCGCGCTACTCAGGCTGCAATTGCGGTAACGCTGGCCCCCACGCGTTTCAGGGCAACCAGGAAGGCGTCGGCCAGGGTGGCTTTGGTGATCACATCTTCCAGGTTCACCCCGAGGTGGACGATGGTCTGGGCGATCTGCGGGCGGATGCCGCTGATGATGCAGTCGGCGCCCATCAGGCGCGCGGCGGCCACGGTCTTCAGCAGGTGCTGCGCCACCAGGGTATCCACGGTGGGCACGCCGGTGATGTCGATGATGGCGATGGAAGCGCTGGTCTCGATGATCTTTTGCAGCAGGTTCTCCATCACCACCTGGGTGCGGGCGCTGTCCAGGGTGCCGATCAGGGGCAGGGCCAGCACATCCTTCCACAGCTGCACCACGGGCGTGGAGAGCTCCAGCAGCTCCTGCTGCTGGCGCAGGATCACGGCCTCGCGGCTCTTCTGGTATTCCTCGACGGTGAGCAGGCCAAGGCGGTCGAACAGCATGCCCGTTTCGGCCACTTCCGTCGCCAGGGCGGCCGGATCGCCGGCCATGGCGGTGCGCAGCAGGCCGAACAGGGGCTCCTTCAGGGAGAAGATGAACAGGGCGGTCTCGGTCGGCGTGTAGCCCTGGCGCACGCGGCTGGCGGAAATGTCCTGCAGCAGGTGGCGCACGTCGGTCCAGCTGGCGCTGTCGATGTCGTAACTGCCACCCTTGTCCAGCGCCTTGATCAGCTGCGGAACGAAGCGCATGGCCTGCTGGCGCATTTCCGCCTCGGCAGCCTTGTCGCGCCGCACCATGCGCGACAACATGCCGTTCAGCCAGCCCTCCAGCAGGGCATCCTGATGTTCGGTGAGGATTCTGGCCAGGTGGCCGGTTGTTGCCAGACTCATGCGTGCTCCGGAGAAATGTTAAAAAGAATCGGAGCAGTGTAGCAGCGGAGTTCGTAAACCCCGTGCACAATTGGAAATTGTTGTTGCCGGAACAATATGGCCACAAAAACAAAAGGCAGGCCCGCAGGCCTGCCCCTTGCGTGGCGCGGCGGCGCTTAGAATTTGTAACGCAGGCCGGCCAGGAATTCGCGGCCGGTGACGTTGTTCACCACCACGCTGTTGCGTGCGCGGCTGATGAACTGGTCGTTTTCCTCGTTGGTGAGGTTCACGCCTTCCAGGGTCAGCTCCAGCTTGTCGTTGACCTTGTAGGAAACCGACAGGTCCACGTTGAAGGTCTTGTTCTTGCCCTCGACGTCGTTGTTGTTCTGGCCCGGCACGCGGGTCAGGAAGCTGGAACGCTGGGCCGCCGAGACACGGGCGCTGAATTTGCCGTCATCGTAGTACAGCGTGGCGTTCCAGGAACGCGGCGACAGGTTCAGGAGGTCGTCCTCGATGGTGGAGCTGGCGTTCGGCGAGATCAGGTACTGGATCTTCGACTTGACCCAGGTGTAGTTCAGCAGCGTGCCGAAGTTGCGGCCCCAGGACGGCAGGAAGGTGAAGGGCTGCTGATAATTCAGCTCGAAGCCTTTCAGTTTGCCGCCTTCGGTATTCACCGGCGCCGACACCTGGAACACCTCCTCGCCCGTGAAGTTCGCGGGGAGCAGGGACATCGGCAGGCCCGTTTCGCGGTAAGGCACGTTGGTGCGCAGGGTCTGGATATAGCTGTCGATATTCTTCTGGAACAGGCCCAGGCCGAGGAATGCGTTCTTCTGGAAGTACCATTCCAGGCTGCCGTCGAAGGTCTTGGCGCGGAAAGGCTTGAGGAATGGATTGCCCGTGGTGATCGACAGCGTGCCCGTGGTGGCGATGGTGCCGCCCGGCGACAGGTTGGCGAGTTGCGGACGGGTCATCACCTTCGCCGCGCCGAAGCGGGCGATGAAGTCCGGCGCCAGGGTGGCCGCCAGGTTCAGGGATGGCAGGGTGTCGCTGTACTCATGGTCCACCGTGACGGCCGTGCCACCGCCCGCCGCCTGGTAGCCGGTGGCGGAGAGTTCGGTCTTCACATAGCGCACGCCCACATTGCCGCGCAGCGGAACCTGGGCCAGCTCGGTGTTGAAGTCGGCCATCAGGAAGAAGCCGTTGTCCTTCTCGGTGACGGCGCGGTTGTTGCCGCGCGCATTGCCGTTGGTGATGGAGGACAGGGTGAAGTCGCCCGGGCCGCCCGCAGGGCCGCTCTTGATGCAGTTGCAGTAGATATCGTAGGCCTTGGCGATGGCGTTCAGGTTGGGAATGACCCACGAGGTGGCGGTGCCGGAGGGCAGACTGAGGCCGCTGCCGAAGCCCGTCAGCATGGTGGTGAGGTCGCCCGAGCCGGATGGCGGCGCGAAGATCGTGTCGTTCTGGTTTACGCGGCGGAACTCGTAGGAATCGAAGCTGTACTTCTTGTGGTTCGCGCCGCCGCGGAAGGTGAGGCTGTCGCTCGCTTCCCAGGCCAGGCTGATTTCGCCCGTGTCGTTGCGGTTAGTTGCGCCCTGCGGACGGATGCGGATTTCGCTCGTCGTGGTGTTGGGCACCGTGGTCGGCTGCGCGCCGCTGGCCACCACGGGAACGCCGACGATGCCGAAGGTGTTGCCCGGATTCGCGGGATCGAAGGGATAGGTGATCGAAGGCAGGCGGTCGCTGTTGCGGAAGTCGATGGCGTAGCCGTTCACGTTCAGCGCATCCAGGGTGGTGGTGGTCTGCACCGGATTGCGGAACTTGGAGGTGGCGCGGCCGATCTTCGCGTTCAGGCGGATGGTGTCGGTGACCTCCTGTTCCCAGCTCAGGGTGGGCTGGGTGAACGTGGTGGTCAGTTCGTCGTAGCGCGACTCGGCGCGGATATCCACGCCGTTGTACTTGCCGTAGAGGAGGGCGCCGTTGGGCGCGTACTGCGCTTCCACCACGCTGGTCTGCGGCTTGCCGCCCTGGCTGGCGCTGCGGCTGAAGGAGATCGCTTCCAGGAAGTCTTCCTGGCGGGTGGCGTCCAGCTTCGCATACAGCATGTCGAAGGTGAGCAGCGAGCCTTTCATCGGACGCCACTGGGCCGAGGCGGTGAGGCCCGTGCGGTCCTGGTCGTGCGTGAGGCGGCCGTAGCGCGGCAGGCGCGGATGGAAGTTGTTCGCGTTGCTGGCGAGGTTGTAGGCATCCGTGGCGGCCTGCGATGCGGGCAGGCGCGGCACGCCCTGGGCCGCCGGGCCGCAGGTGGTGGCGGTGGAGTTGCTCGGGTTGGCGGTCACGCCCTGCGGCGCGCACCAGCCGCCGGAGGAAGGGCCGTTATCCCAGCGCACGGTGCTGAAGCCTTCTTCCAGCACATTGCGCTGCGAGAAGGCGCCGGACAGCAGCCAGCCGAACTTGCGGTCCGAGCTCGTGTCGGAAAGCAGGAAGGCCACACGCGGGTCGGTCTTCTTCGACATGTCGTTGTACTTGCCCTTGGCCGTGACGGTGGCGTTGAAGCCGCGCAGGTCGAAGGGACGCATGGTCTGCAGGTCCACGGTGGCGCCGAGGGAGCCTTCGTCCACATCGGCCGAGGAGCTCTTGCGCACGGTCAGGGTGCTGAAAAGCTCGGAGGCGAACACGTTGAAGTCGAAGCCGCGCGAGCGGTTCGCGCCGCCCGAGCTGTCGGTGCCGCCGGTGGTCGCCAGCGCTTCGATGCCGTTGATGCGCACGCGGGTGAAATCCTGGCCCAGGCCGCGCACGGTGATATTGCGGCCCTCGCCCGCGTCGCGGTCGATCACCACGCCCGGCACGCGCTGGAGCGATTCGGCCAGGTTGGTGTCGGGGAACTTGCCCATGTCCTCGGCCTTGATCACGTCGACAATGCCATTGTCCTCGCGCTTCTTGTTCAAGGCGCTTTCCAGGGAAGCGCGCAGGCCGGTCACGACCACGGTCGCCGGCGCTTCGGGAGGCGGTGCGGTCTGGGCCTGCACAGCGGCGGCAATGGCCGTGAGGGAGGTGGCGCCGGCGATGCGCGCAAGGCGTCCGAAAGTCCGCGAATGGGGGCTGAATTTCATGCTATCTCCTAATCGTTTTTATTGACTACGTTTCGCAGCATGGGCGCACCGGGCGATTGCTGTTCCCGATAATTGGTCAGGCCGCAAACCCTATTCTAGGTTAGTTTTTTGAAATTTGGTCAGTCCAGATAATATTTTTTTGAAAAGTGGTCTGGCCAGAATGCTGGCAATGTTGTTAAAGGGATACAAACAGAAAGCCCCGCGAAGGCGGGGCTCGGATCAGGGCAGGGTTTTCAGCGTAACGCTGATGGGGTGCCGGTAGCGTTCGGCCATGGCGGTGACATAAGCCTGCCATTGCTCGCGGCTCGTGATCTCCCCCGCGCGGTCCCAGGCGCCGCCCGCATAGTAGCGGACGGGTTTGCCGGATACGGCGTCGGCCAGTATCAGGTGGTTCATCGCATCCTCCGCATAGCCTTTCGCGCCGGGCAGCACCACGGCCACGCCGAACTGGCCCTTGCTCTTCTGCTGCACCCATTGCAGGAGCAGGCCGCGCGCCGGGTCGCGGTCCATGGCGATGGCGGGGTCCTGGAATTTGTCGGTGGGCGCCTTGTTCAGGCCTGCGGCCATGATGAGCGAAGGCTTGCCGGAGAAGGTGAGGGTGCTGTCGATCTGGTCCAGGTAGTGGCCCGCGTCCACGGTGAAGCGCTTTACTTCGCCGACCTGCGTTCCCGCCGCATCGAAGCTGTTGTAGCGCAGCTCGAAGATGGCGCGCACGGGACCGTTGGCCAGCAGCTTCCAGCTTGCGTAGTTCACGCTCGTGTACAGGGCGCTGCCGTCCCACACGCCCGTGCCGCCGGCGCCGCGCGACTTGCCCACGTTGTACATGTCCATGCCCTCGCCCTCGTCGTGGTGGTAGTGGTCATGGCCTTTGTTGTACCAGCGGTCGACGATGGGGTAGGACACGCGCTTGAACCACAGATCCAGGCCGCTCGTCACCAGCACCTCCTTGCCGCTGCCCGGTTCCGCAGGCGCGGCGAGCGCGGGGCCGTAGGTGCGGTGGCCCAGCTTGTCGTTCTCCCAGGCGAAATCGTCCAGGCGCTCCTGCACGTAGCGGGCGTAGGCCTTCACCGGGAACACCGGCGACAGCGCCTCGATTTTCTCCACCGTGAAGGTGGCCTGCTTTTCGCCGGGCGCGAAATTATGCTGGAAAATCAGCTCGCCATAGGCGATGCCCTCATTCTTCGGGTCCTTCGCCAGGGGCGCAACATTGGTGACCTGGTGCGGCAGCACGCGGCCCTGCGCATCCTTCACGGCGATATGCTGGATCAGCGCGCCGGGCAGGGCGCGGTTCACTTCCGCCCAGGGCACGGTAATGGTTTCGGAAGGGCGTGCGGCGTTCAGGTCGTGGCTCACCGTGACCAAGAGCGCGGCGGCCAGCGCATCCGGCGCGACCATGGCGAGGGCGGGAAGCAGGGCTGCAAGGGCAAGACGTGCACTCATGATCGGAGCCTCAGTGATGTTCGCGGTAATCGGTCTTGCCGCCGTCGCGCGGCATGTAGTGGTAAGTGCGCACGCGGTATTCGATGCCGATGTTCCTGTTGTTGATGAGGCGGATGATCTCCGCTCCAGCCATCAGCATCGGTCCGTAGCCGTGCAGCGCATGCACGCTGGTGGGACGGTTGTAGTAGTAGACCTGGTCGCCCGCCAGCGTGGTTCCGACGCAGGTGCCTTCGACCTGGCCTTTCGCATTGATTTTCGTGGACAGGCCCGCCCATCCCGCCTGGGCCACCGAGCCGTAGGTGGTGGGCGGCACCCAGCCTTCGTTGACGGCGTGGGCGATCACGTACACGAACATGGCGCTCGCGGAGGTTTCCAGGTAGGAGTCGCTACGGTCGATCATCTGGTGCCACAGGCCGCTGCCCGACTGCCGCTCGGCGATGCCTTTCAGCGCGGCGCGCAGCTGCGCCAGCACTTTCGGGTAGCCGGGATGGTCCTTCGGCAGCACATCCAGCAGGTCGGACATGGCGAGCACCGCCCAGCCGTTCGCGCGCGCCCAGTAGAAGCGCGGCGCGTCGGGGATGTTGGCGTGCCAGCCGTGGGTGTAGATGCCTTCCTGCGCGTTGAACAGGTACTTCGACATGTTCAGCACATTGTTCACCGCGTCGTCGTAGTGGCCCATTTCGGCCAGGGCGGGAATGCTCATGTACATATCGTCGCCCCACAGCGATACGGCCTGCGGACGCTTGCGCGCCATCGTGCCGTCCGGCAGGCGGAACTGCTTGTTGGCGACCCAGTCGCTGCAGGTGGCGATCATGTTCGCGAGGTCGGGACCGATCTTCGCGTTCCGCGCGCGCATGAGGGCTGCGCACATCGAGCCTGCGTCGTCCAGGGCGCGCGGGTCGAGGAAGCGGGAGAAGCTGTTGGCGCGTTCAAGGTGGAACTGCGCTTCCTGAGCCTTGAAGTAGGGGAGGGTATCGGCGAAGAACTGCAGGTGGCGCCGCGTCATCGCGGTGAAGCGCTGATCGCCGGTGATGGCGGCCGCCTTCATCAGGCCCGAATGCACCACGCCCATTTCGTAGACCATGATGCCGAAGTCGCCCTTGGCCGGTTCGAAGATGGCGTCCGCCACGGGCTTCTTCAGGTCTGCTATCGGCTGGCCCGTCTTCCTGCTGACGACGCGGGTCGGCGTGACCTCGTCCATGTAGTTGCGGATGCGGAGCAGCTGCTCCGTGATCTCGCTGGCCACCGGCATCTTGTAGGGCACGGGATAGCTGCCTTCGCCGGGATCGTCCTTCGATTTGTTATCGGGATTGCGGTAAGGGCCATCCGCCTGTGCAGCGCCCAGCAGCAGGCAGAACAGCCCCGCCCCGGCCAGCGCCCTGGTCAGTGTGCTCACATGGTCTCCGTTATGAATATGCGAATTTGGTCAGGCCATTCTAAATTGGTCTGGCCAAATTCGCAAGGCGGACTAACCGCTTGCGCGCGAAAGGATCAGCCGCGCGAGAAGACGCGGGTCACGCGTTCGAGGTGGGCGCGCATGGCCTGGCGGGCCGCTGCGGGATTATGGGAAGCGATGGCTTCAAGGATGTTGCGGTGGTCGAGCAGGGTCTGCTTGCGCAGTTCTTCCGTCTGGAAGTGCTCCTTGAGCTTGTGCCACAGGCTGCCGCGCTGGTCCCACAGGCATTCGATCACGCCCACCAGGGCCGCGTTGGCCGTGGCGCGGGCAATGGCAAGGTGGAAGTTGCGGTCGGCCTGCTCGTTGCTGGCGCGGTCTTCATGGTGCTTTTCCATTTCCAGCACGGCGCGCAGGATGGCATCGACCGCGGAATCGGTGGCCACCTTGGCGGCGATGGCCGCCACTTCGCATTCGATCAGCTTGCGCGCGGCCAGCACCTCGAAAGGACCGGGACCGGATTCCGGCATGTTCGATTCCGGCGTGGCCTGCTCGCTCACGTACACGCCGGAACCGCCGCGCACTTCGACGATGCCGCCCAGCTCCAGCGCAATGAGGGCCTCGCGCAGGGAAGCGCGGCTCACGTTCAGGGTCGCCGCCAGCTCGCGTTCGGCGGGTAGGCGGGTGCCCGCCTTCATGTTCTCCTCGCGGATCAGCTTCTGGATCCGGTCGGCCACCACCCGGTACAGCCGCGGTTCGGCGGTTTGTGCGTCTTGCGGCCCGGCGGTTTTTTTCATTGAAGGCTGGCTCGAAAAATGTTGAGGAAAAAGCAGTTCCGGGGATTCTAGTGCGGCCCATGCCTTCTTGCAAGGCGCTTCAGCGTGCTAAAATCAAGGGCTTAACCAAGTGCGCCACGGAGGGCGCGTCACATGACAAAGACCAATCAACCGGTAGTGGGCGTGGTCATGGGTTCGGATTCCGACTGGCCCACGATGCAGGCTGCAGCTGCCATTCTCAAGGAATTCGGCGTCGCCTATGAAGCGCGCGTCGTGTCGGCCCACCGCACCCCCGACCTCATGTTCGAATACGCCGAGCGGGCGGCCGAGCGCGGCCTGCAGGCCATTATCGCTGGCGCTGGCGGCGCCGCCCACCTGCCCGGCATGCTGGCGGCGAAGACCACGGTGCCAGTGCTGGGCGTTCCCGTCCAGTCGCGCGCCCTGTCCGGCAAGGACTCGCTGCTTTCCATCGTGCAGATGCCGAAAGGGATTCCCGTTGCCACCTTCGCCATCGGCGAGGCGGGCGCCGCGAATGCCGCGCTGTTCGCCGTGGCCATGCTGGCCACCCACGACAGCGAGCTGGCCGCCAAGCTGGCCGCCTTCCGCCAGGCGCAGACCGACAAGGTCCTGGCGATGAACCTGCCCCAAGCCTGAGATTCATCCATGAGCAAACACACCACCCAGCGTCCTGCCATTCTCGGGATGCTCGGCGGCGGCCAGCTTGGCCGCTACTTTGTCACCGCGGCCCATGAACTGGGCTACCAGGTCTGGGTGCTCGATCCCGATCCCCACAGCATCGCTGGCCAGATCGCCGAGCGCCACCTGCACGCGGCCTATGACGACCGCGCGGCCCTGGACGAAATGGCGCGCGAGTGCGCCGCCATCACCACCGAATTCGAGAACGTGCCCGCCGAAACGCTGGACTACCTGGCGAAGTTCAAGCCGGTGCGTCCTGCCGCCGCCGCCGTTTCCGTCTGCCAGAACCGCCTGTCTGAAAAGGGCTTCCTGCGCGATAACGGCCTGCCGCACGGCCCCTACGCCGCCGTGCACACGGAAGCGGACATCGCCGTCGCTGGCGCTGATCTCTTCCCCGGCATCCTGAAGGTGGTGCGCTTCGGCTACGATGGCAAAGGCCAGGCCGTGGTCGAGGACCGCGAGGCGGCCGTTGCCGCCTTCCGCAACTTCAAGGGCGAGACCTGCATCCTCGAAAAGAAGCTCACGCTGGACTATGAAGTTTCCGTGGTGCTGGCGCGCGACGAAGAGGGGTGCACCCGCTGCTTCCCCGTTTCCGAGAACATCCACACGAAGGGCATCCTGGACATCTCCATCTCGCCCGCGCGCGCACCGCAGTGCACCCGCGACAGCGCCATGGAATACGCCGAGCGCATCGCCGAGAAGCTCGGCTACATCGGCACGCTGGGCGTGGAGTTCTTCGTTTCGAACGGCCAGCTGGTGGTCAACGAGATGGCGCCGCGCCCGCACAACAGCGGCCACTACACGCTGGACGCCTGCGTCACCAGCCAGTTCGAACAGCAGGCGCGCGCCGTGTGCGGCCTGCCGCTGGCCGAGCCGCGCGCCCATTCGGCTTCGGTGATGGTCAACATCCTCGGCGACATCTGGTTCGACGGCGACAGCTATCGCGAGCCGGACTGGAACATCCTGCTCCAGCATCCGAACCTCAAGCTCCACCTCTACGGCAAACACGAAGCCCGCAAAGGCCGCAAGATGGGCCACTTCACCGTGATCGGCGACGATCCGGCAAAAGTGCTCGAAACGGCCATGGCGGCACGCGCTGCAATCGGAATTACCGGCTGAAGGAAAAGAAGAATGGCACGCTCCCTGGCAGCCTTGTTTGCAATGCTGGTTCTGGGGAGTGCGCTTGCCGCGGAGCCGGTCTTCAACAATCCCCTCGTGCCGCAGCGTGCCGATCCCCAGGTTGTGCTGCAGGACGACGGCAATTACTACCTTGCCGCCACCGTTCCCGAATACGACCGCATCGAACTGCGCCGCGCCGCTTCGCTCAATGAGCTGGGCAAGGCAGAGCCGAATGTTGTGTGGCGCAAGCACGGCAAGGGCGAGATGGGAGCGCACATCTGGGCGCCCGAACTGCACCGCATCGGCGGCAAGTGGTATATCTACTTCACGGCAGGCCGTGCGGACGCGATCTGGGAGATCCGCCTTTACGTGCTGGAGAACAGCTCGCCCGACCCCTTCAAGGGCGAATGGATCGAACGCGGACAGCTCAAGACGGGCTGGGAATCGTTCTCGCTGGACGCAACCACGTTCGAGCTGCGCGGCCAGCGCTACTTGCTCTGGACACAGACGCAGCCCGGCGTGAAGGGCACCAACATTTATATTGCCCGCATGGACAGCCCGCTCTCGATCAGCGGCCCGGCTACGATGCTGACGCGTCCCGAATTCGACTGGGAGAAGAAGGGGCATGACGTGAACGAGGCCCCCGCGATCCTGGTGCGCAACGGCCGTGTATTCCTGACCTATTCGGCCAGCGCCACGGACGCCAACTACGCCATGGGCATGCTGACGGCCCGCGACAATGCCAACCTGCTGGACGCCGCGTCGTGGACGAAGTCTCCCCAGCCGGTCATGCGCAGCAGCGCGGCCACGGGCCAGTACGGTCCCGGCCACAACTCCTTCACCACCACGCCCGACGGCAAGACCGACCTGCTCGTCTACCATGCGCGCAACTACCGCGATATCAAGGGCGATCCCCTGCACGATCCCAACCGCCACACGCGCGCCCAGGTCATTCACTGGCGCGCGGACGGCACCCCGGACTTCGGCGAGCCCGTGGCGGACCGCTGATCAGCTGCGAACAGCGCTCCTGAACGCGGCCGCAAGCGCGGCAAGGGCCTCGCGCGCGCGGCCCTCGCGCACCCGCGTATGCAGCAGCACGGGAAGGCGCGGCAGCTCCGGGAGCCCCAGCCGCTGGCCGACATCGACAGCGCCGAAGGGCACCATGCGCGGGGCCAGCGCTGCGACTCCAAGACCTGCCATGACGGCCGCCGATACCGCCGCCACGCCGCCGCCCACGAATATCTCCGTCCAGGGCACGCCTGCCGCATCCAGAAGCTGCCCTGACATCACCCGTACACCGCAGGGCTCCGCCAGCGTGGCAATGGGCAGCGGCTCGTCCGCGCGGTGCTGCCAGCCGGGGGAGGCGAACCAGCCGAACTTCTCTTCCGTCAGCACTTCGCCGTCGCTGCGGCCTGCATGCAGGCGCACGATCACGGTATCGAGTTCACGGCGGTCGAAGCTTTGCAGCAGGTCGCCCGACGATCCGATGCGGATCTCGATCAGCAGCTGCGGGTCCTGCGCGTTCATGCGTGCGATCAGCGCGGGCAGCTCAGGCCCCGCAACGTGATCGCTGATGCCGATGGTGAGGCGCTGGCGTCCGCCCGCGAAGATGGCGAGGGCGCGCTTGTGGGCCTCCAGCAGTTCGCGCGCGGGATCGAGGAAGGCCGCCCCCTGCGCGGAAAGCTCCACATAGCGCGGCGTGCGTTCGATAAGCCGGAAACCGAGCCGGTCCTCCAGCCGTTTCAGCTTGAGGCTGACGGCAGCCTGCGTCGTATCCATCGCTTCCGCCGCGCGTGTGAAGCTGCCAAGTTCGGCGATGCGCACGAAGGCGTCGACGGCATCCAGGTCCAGTGGGCGATCCATCATTTCAGATAGTTATGATTAATATAAATATGCATATCATACCGAAATGTATAGCATGAGCTCAGGATAAACGAAGAAAGGACCCAAGCCATGCCGCTCGCTCACATCTCCCTCCGCGCGGGAAAGCCGGAAACCTACCGCCAGGCGCTGTTCAACAGCCTTAACCGGGCCATGCACGAGACCTTCAATGTGCCGGTCGATAACCAGTTCATGACGATCACCGAACACGAAGCCGCCAACTTCCGCTACGGCCCCACCTTCCTGGGCATCGACCGCAGCGAAGACTTGGTTTATATCCAGATCACGGCCAACAACACGCGCAGCGTGGAGCAGAAGAAGCACCTGTACCGGCGTATCACGGAGCTGCTGGGCGACAGCCCCGGCATCCGGCCGGAGGATGTTTTTGTCAGCCTGATCGAAGTGGAGAAGGAGAACTGGTCGCTGGGGAATGGGCTGGCGCAGTACGCTTAGCCTCGCGCGGGCTTGCCCAGCTCACCCGCCACGGCATCGATTACCGGTTCCCAGTGGCCCTGCTGCGATTGGCGGTAAAGCACGGCGCTGGGATACCACGGGCTGCCTGCACCTTGTTCGAGCCAGCGCCATTCGAAGGGCGTTGGCAGCAGTATCCAGGTGGGCCTGCCCAAAGCGCCAGCCAGATGGGCGACGCTGGTATCGACCGTGATCACCACGTCCATCAGGCTGCACAGGGCGGCGGTGTCGGTGAAGTCCTTCAGCAGGTGGGACACCTGGCGCACGGGCAGCGTATCGAGCAGCGGCTGCTCGGCCGCGCGCACTTCCTTCTGCAGGCTGACGAATTCGCAGCCGTCCGAGAAGATGCGGACAAACACGGAGAGCGGCAGGCTGCGGTTGTGGTCATTCTGGTGGCCTGGGTGCCCTGCCCAGACAATGCCCACGCGCGGCTTCGTTTTCGGGCCCAGCACGTCGCTCCATTGAGCCAGCTTGCTTTCACTGCTGGCCAGGTAAGGCGCGCCGGGAACCGTATCGAGCGTGGTGCCAAATGCCAGGGGCAGGCTCATGATCGGAATCTGATAGTCGAAAGGCGGCAGCGGTTCGCCTTTAATGACAATGCTGGCGGCGCCTTCAAGCGTTGCAAGCAGCGCGGCCAAAGGTTCCTTCACTTCCAGAACGACTTTGGCGCCGCGCTGTGCGAGCAGCGGCACGTAGCGGCAGAATTGAAGTGCGTCGCCCAGGCCCTGTTCGGCATGCACGAGAATGGTCTTCCCGGCCAGCGCTTCGCGGCCCGTCCACATGGGTTTGCCGAAGTCGCGCTTCTTCTTGGCGAGGCTCAGGGTTTCTGCCTTCCAGCGCCACTCGTACCCGCGCCAGCCCCGCTCATAGTCGCCCTGGCGCAGATACACGAGCGCGCGGTTCCAGTGCGCCAGCGCGCACTGCGGATCGAGGGCAATGGCGCGGTCGTAGTTCGCCAGCGCTGCGTCCTGCTGGCCGATCTGGTCCAGCAGGCTGCCGAGATTCGTGTAGCCGCCCGGATGGCGGGGCGCCAGTTCCACGGCCTTTTCGTAGCAGCGCTGCGCTTCCCCGTACCGCAGGCTGGCGCGCAGGATCGCGCCGCGGGTAAGGTGGTAATCGGCGCTGTCCGGCTTCAGGGCGAGGGCGCGGCCGATGCTGGCGAGCGCTTCCTCGCGCCGTCCGGCCGCATTGAGCGTGCGGGCATGCTGCTGCCAGATATCGGCGTCGCTGTCGTCCAGTGCGAGGAGGGCGGCGAACATGCGCGCGGCGGATTCAGGGCGGTCCAGTTCCTGCAGTTCCTTGCCCAGCTTGCGGTAGGCGGCGATCGCTTCGCGTTTGAGTTTCTCGGCCGTCTTGCGGTCGCGCTGGGCGTCGCCGGGGCGGTTCAGTTTATCCAGGACCGTGGCTCGCTCCTCGTAAGCATCGGCCTGGTCCGGCGCGAGGCTGACCGCCTTGTCGCAGCTGTGCAGCGCATCCGCGAAGCGTTCGCGCGACAGCAGGAGGCGGCCCAGTCCCAGATGTGCGTCCGCGTAGTCCGGAAACAGCTCCAGCGCCTGCCGGTAGTTTTTCTCCGCCTCGTCCAGCCTGCCCATGGCGTGCAGGATTTTCCCGCTGTTGTTATAGGCCTCGCCATTCTGCGGATTACACGACAGGGCCTGCTCCGCGCTCTCCAGCGCGGCGGCGTAGTCCTTCATCTGCAGCAGCACGGTGGCGCGGTTGTTCCAGGCCTGGTCGTCGCCTGCGTTGATCGCCAGCGCCTGCTCGTAGCTGCGCAGGGCTTCTTCCGTACGCTGCAGGGCTTGCAGGGCGGCGCCGCGGTTGAAGAAGGTATCGGCATCGCCGCCATTGAGCTGGATAGCGCGCTCGTAGCAGCGCAGGGCCTCATCGAAATTCTGCTGCTCCCTCAGCGCGTTGCCCAGGTTGCTGTGGGCGCTGGCATCGTCCGGGTTCACTGCTACCGCCGAACGGATGAAGTTCGCGGCCATGTCGAAATTCCCGATCTGGAAGCCGATGACGCCCACGTGGTGCAGGGCGCCGAAATGCTTCGGCTCCAGTTTCAGAACCTGTTCATAGGTTTGCATCGCCTTGGGCAGCTCGCCCTGGCTGTGGAACTGAAGCCCCTGCGCGAACAGGGCCTCGGCCTGGGCGTGGGTTTGGCTTGGAATCGACATGGAGAAACACCGTTGAGTGAGCCCGTGAGGGCCAGCAGCGATTGTAAGCATAAGCTTACTGAACGGCAAAATGAATCATTGCTGAATTGCGCCAAAGATAGCCAAAATGCTGCGAGAATTGCACAGTCTATATCTCGGGACAATCAGGAAGGGGCTGTTTTGATGAAGGCATTCGCTCTAGTGCTTGCTGCCATGTTGAGCGCCGGCGTTTCGGCCGCGCCCGGCGATGCGCCGCCGCCGTCCTATGAATGCTTCCGCACTTCAGGGCCGATCCAGGTCGACGGAAGGCTCGATGACGCCACCTGGGAGCGTGCTCCCTGGACCGCTGATTTTATCGACATCGAGGGTGGCCATAAACCGCGCCCCAGGCTCCGCACGCGCGCGAAGATGCTTTGGGACGATCACTACCTCTACATTGCCGCGGAACTCGAAGAACCGGACGTGAAGGCGACGCTGACGCAGCGGGATTCCGCGATCTTCAAGGACAACAACTTCGAGGTGTTCCTGAAGCCTCTGCCCGAAACGGACAGCTACTATGAGCTCGAAATCAACGCGCTCAACACGGGGTGGGATCTTTTCATGCCCAAGCCGTACAGCCAAGGCGGAAAGGCTGACAACAGCTGGGACATTGAAGGCCTGAAGACAGCAGTCGCCGTGCAGGGAAGCCTGAACAAGCCCGGAGACAGGGACCATGGCTGGACCGTGGAAATCGCCATTCCGCTGACGGCGTTCGCGTCGAGGCAAGCGGTGCCGCATCCCGGAGCGGGCGCCGTGTGGCGCATCAATTTCGGCCGCATGGAATGGGCGGCGGAGAAGGTGAGGGAAGGCATTTGGGTGTGGTCGGCACAGGGCGTGGTCAATATGCATGTGCCGGAACGGTGGGGCGTTCTGCGTTTTTCGGATAGGACCTGGAGGGACTGAACGAAAAAACAGGCCCCGGTATCGGAACGCGATACCGGGGCCCGGGCATTACATCCAGAGCCCCTGCTGCTGCAGCGCGGCTGCGCTCCAGCCCAGCAGGGTAATGGAACCGTCGCCGAGGGCTTGGCCGGTAACGGCCACTGCGTCCAGGGTGCCATTACCATCGCTGTCGGTGTCGGCGAAGTTGAACGGGGAGCCCGCCACGCCAGCGAATGCGGTGAGGCTGGCCAGCGAGCCGTCGCCGGTGTAGCCGGTCAGCACGCGGTCGCCGTTGCCGAAGTCCGTGATGACCGTGTGGCTGCCCGCCGCCACCACGAACTTGTCGCCGCCAAGGCCGCCGCTCAGCACATCGTTCCCCAGGCCGCCGAAGAGGATGTCCGCCCCGTTGCCGCCTTCGAGCATGTCCGCGCCCGCGCCGCCGGACAGCACGTCGTCGCCGTTCCCGCCTTTCAGCTGGTCGGCTCCATCGCCGCCACTGAGGGAGTCCGCGCCGTTTCCGCCATCGAGGACGTCCGCGCCATCGTTGCCGAACACGCGGTCGTCGCCATTGCCTGCGCTGTAGCTGGTGTCGAAGCCTGCCGCGTCGGAGAAGTTGTCGGCTTTGTTGGTGCCAGCCGAAGCGACGTTATCGCCCGCCTCGCTCACCGTCACCGTCACCGTTACCGGCGCGCTCAGGCCGCCGTTGGCGTCGACCACGCGGTAGGTGAAGGTGTCCGCAACGGACTGGCCGGCCGTCAGCTGGTCGAAGCTGTCGGCGCTCGCCACGTAGCGCACCTTCCCGTTTTCGATGCTGATTGCAGCGCCCGCAGCCGACGCCGCGCCGCCAAGGACGATGCTCATGGCGTCGCCATCAACGTCGCTGTCGTTACCCAGCACGTCGATGATGACTGCACTGTCTTCCTGGACCGCGGCGCTGTCCGCGCCCGCCACCGGCAGGTCGTTCACCGATGCGATGTTCAGTTCCACCGTCATTACGGCCGAAACGCCGCCGTAGGCATCGCGTGCCACGTAGCTGAAGTGCTCCACGCCGTGGAAGTTGGCCGGGGCGATGAAGCTGAACGAGCCATCGGCATTCAGCACGAACTGGCCCTTGCCGGGACCAGCCACCAGCTCGGCGGTCAGTGCGTCGCCATTGCGGTCGGTGTCGTTCGCCAGCACGCCGTGGGCCGCATCGACCACCAGCGCAACGTCTTCCGTACCGGCCACCAGTTCGGCCGCGGCCACCGGTGCGGTATTGATCAGCGTGCGCGCCAGCACGGCGTCGTGATCGGTGGGAGCGGTGCCGTAAGGCTGGTTGCTGTTCATGTGGACGTTGTCGAACTGCGTGTTGCCAGCCAGGTTGCTCGACACCAGCAGATGATCGATCTGCTCGTTGCTGCCCTGGTAGCCGCTCGAATAGCGGTCCAGCGGGTCCAGGCTCCAGACCATATTGGTCATCTGGCCGTCCGCTTCCAGCATGCGCAGGGAGGTCTCGTAATGGAAGGCGTTGAAGTCGCCGCCGATGACGATGTTCGCATCCGGGTCTTGCGCCATCGTGTCGCGAACGAAATCGCGGATGGCGGTGCTCTGGTCGATACGGCGTGCATCGCCGCTGTTGACCGGCGGCTGGTTCTGGCCGAACAGTTCGTCGCTGCCCAGGCGCGAGTAGTTATGCACGCTCACAAAGGTGACTTCCTCGCCATGGAACAGGAAGTCGCCCACGAGCGGCTTGCGGCTGTTGCGGAAGCCGTCTCCGTCTGCCGGGGTTGTGTCCGTGATCTGGCGCAGGCTGCCATCCACGAAACTCACGCGGTCCGCGTTGTACAGGATCGCATTGCGGATGTTCCCGTTGGACTCGCCGCCGTTCGCGTTCTCCGCAACCGGATCGATCGACACCCATTGGTAGCGCGGTCCGCCAGCGGCCACAATCGCATCCACGAGCATGTTGAGCGTGACGTCGGCAGCCAGCACGCCCTTGCCCGTGCCGTTGTTGTCCTGGATCTCTTCCACGCCCAGGATGTCCGGTGCGCTCAGGTTGACCGCGATATCGCGCGCGATGGCATCGAACTTCGCCTGGCCGTCGGTCGGCGAAATGTTTTCCAGGTTGTAGGCGCCCACCATCAGCTGTGCGTCGCCGCCTTCAAGGGTGGTAACGTCGCGCGAAATCGCCGTGCGCACAGGTGCGTTCGGCGTGACAGTCGGCACCAGTTCCCAAAGGCCGGCGTAGTAGTGCATCATGCCAGTCACGTCGCCCAGTTTGTCGCCCGGGACGTAGACAGGCAGCGCATCCGGATTCACGCCGGTGTCCGAATAGATCTCGAAGCGTTCGGGGTTGCGGTCGCCTTCGCTGCTGGTGATTCCACCACGGTCATTGGTGCCGCTTGCGTAGGCGCCGCTGTCGGTCATGGCGAAGGTTGCGTTCTCGTAGGTGGTGGTCAGGGTTTGCACGTCCTTCGCCGTTACCAGCATGCCTTCCAGCGATTCGTAGAAGTCGATCGCATCGGTGTCGGGGTTGAAGACCTGGAAGTGGTCGCTGTCGACGACTTCGGTCGGCACCATGCGCCCGCCGTGCCCCAGTATCGTCGGCGCAATGGTGTGGCCGCTGGAGAGCACGGTCAGCTCCTGCACGTCGGTCAGCTCGGTCACCGTCAGGTTGTTGATGTCGCTGCCCTGGTATTCGTCGACCACACCCTGCAGTTCGACCAGGTCGCCCACCTGCACCGTGCGGGTCGAATACACGAACAGGGCGTCGGACGTGGCGGCGTTGCCGTCGCCCTCAGGGTCCTGGATCCAGAAGCCCTTGGTGCCGGTGGTATCGACTGCCGTGACGACGCCGCGCGTGTTAACCAGCTTGCCGTCATAGGCGGAGGTGTGGCCCGCACCCTGGATGTCGAAGATGCGGGTCATCGCATCGATGGTGCGGAAGTCGATGGGGTCGGCGCCGGTGCCCGCATAGGCATTGCCCGCCAGGTCGGCAATTGCGCCTGCGTCCACGCTGACTTGGTAGGCCGTGCCCAGTTTGAGATTGGCGGTAGGGTTGATGACGACGTTCTGCCCGCTCACGGTTACCTGGCTGGCATCGTTGATGTCGATGACGCGCAGGTCGCCGTTGCCATCGTCGATGGTGATATGGCCGGTGCCGGCTTTCACGAGTTCATCGAAGCTCAAGGTCAGGTTGCCGCCCGGAGCGACTGCGAAGGAGTCGTCTTCCGGAGTGCTGGATACCAGCGTTGGCGCGACGTTGTCCGCGCCCGCGGCCTCGCTGGTCACGGAGATGTTGTCGATGCCGATCCATTCGTCGCTGCCGGTCGCATCGACAGTGAGGATGCGGATCTCGACCTGGGACTGGTTATTGAGCGCGGCCGGGAGGCTGACGTCGAGATGTGTCACCAGGTTCGCCTGGCCGCCCGTGGAAGCATCGGCCACGTAGCCGTCGGGCAGGGCGGTCCAGTCGCCGCTGTCGCCGATGCGGTACTGCACGCAGATCTGCTGCACCGCGTTGTCGGCCGAAGCGTCGATGTCGCGCAGGTCGACAGAGAAATGCAGGTTCTTGCGGCCGCTCGCATCCAGGTACACGACCAGATGCGGCGCATCGGCCGTGCCGGAGCCCTGCAGGGCGACAACCGGGTCGGCGAGATGGAATTCGGTCACGCCGCCGGTGGTGTTCGTGTTCGGATTGGTGGCATTCGTATTGACGTCGATGACCGGCGTGCCGTCCGTCAGCACGGTGCGCGCATCGCGGCCGGTGGTGGCCAGGTTGTCGCCGCGATAGCCCATGACACTGGCGACCTGGTCCCAGTTGTCAGCGGTGCTCAGCAGCCCCGTGGCAGACCAGTCCTGGAAAAAATTACCGCTCGATAGCTTGAAAAATTCCTTCGACATGCCTGCTTCCCCTCTGTGGTGATATGCGATTGTTATGGATTGGATCGGCAAGCCCTTCGACATTGCTCCGGCGCATGCCAAACAATTGTCGAGTATACAAAACAACTATTGCAGATCAATTACATTTTTGTAACGGGCGGGGGAGGGGCCAGGGTTCTTGCAACGTGCTGTCATTCTTCGAGGAGGAAGGCACGGGCGTGATCCGCATCCTGACCACGGCACCGGATTGCAGGCCGGAATGGGCGTCTATCATTAAGTCCGATGCTCATTTCCTGCCCAAATCAAGTTCTCCTGTTCGATTGTTCATGAGGTAATGCACTTCACAATGCACACGGTATTTTGAGAAAAATACGCTCTAGTCTGGCGTGCAACTCTTTCGCCCAGTCGATCCGATATGCATCGTGTTCGAAGAATTTCCGTATCTCCTCGATATCGTCGCGGAGATGAAAAACATTGTTTCGAAACTTCCGAAGGGGATCGGAATGAGCTTTGATGATCTTCCCAAGCTCATCCGAGAGCGATAGCAAGTCTTTGAATCGGTCTGGCCGGTCATCAGTTAATAGATGGCGTAACTTCAGCTTTCTGTTGAAGGCCTCGCATATGACGCCCAGGTAGCCGAGCCATGTAAAGAAGTAGATGCGGATCTGAATATGATTATTCCGACTTAGCTTGCCGGACTTCTTCCATTGCTGATCAAGCTTTTGATAGTTCTTCAGCATGAGATCGGCGGCCAGGAAGTAGTGGATATACAGAGTAAGGATCGGATCTCGGCTTTTGCTCGGCAGTTTGTCGCCAGGCAGCCTTGTGTCGACTTCAATTGCATATTGTCGTACGCCGCTAGCGAGGTAGTGCAATGAACGGTGGGAGCCAAGCATTTCCCCGGACTGAAGGGCCGCATTGTAGGCGTGTTCGATCTCTGTCTCACTTTCGAACCCGTAGTCGATGTCACTGTGTGCTACAAATTGAGTGAGCTTCCAGAGGTCAAAGCCGTCAATTTCTCCGTTTGCGCCAAAATCGAAGTCGACTGTCCCGGACTGAAGTTCAACCATGCATCCAGCGCCATGCTTGTGATACTGAACGCCTACATCCAAGGTCCCAGATGGCGCTATGTCCATATGGGCCCATGCGTAGTCACTCTGAGGCATGTTGATGCCTGAACGGTACATTAGGCTCGTTGCGAACTTGACGGCAGATTGATATTCGTCGATGAGGTATCGAAGTCTTTCGTCCATAGGTCCATAGGCCGGAATGATAGGTTGATATCTACTTGGTAAAGCTTCGACATCCATTCTACTCAACGTTACAGTTAGTACTGTGGCGCCATAAGACGCCGCTACCAATCTTTTGCTGGGGCACGACAAACTGTCACTTATTGAAGTACGGCGAAGGCCTCTTGCAGAACTGGCGAAAGAGCGCCGAAGTCTATTCGCTGATTTCTTAGGTCGGCGCACAGCTTCTCAGCGCCACCAAAAGCGCGAATGAGCCGCGCGGCAAGATCGCGGGCGAGCACTTGAAGGGTCCGTAGAGGCACTTCGTCGGTTGGGCCTAAGAAGTACTCGTCTGCCGGATCGGAAACGCATTGCCCGGCCGCGACGATGTATCGCCACGCTCGATGGAATCGTACAGCGCTGCGTCCTTCGGGGTTTGCTGCACTTCTGAGTAGCTGGACAGCAAGTAGTAGTTTGCGTGGGCGTCGGTAGCACCGGCGAAGATCCAAAGATGCGCAGTAGATGTAGCGTCTTCGGGGAGTCGCTTACACATGACTGCCAGCGCTCCTGGCAGGGGATCAAGTTTTGCGTTGACCGGAACCCGCAGGCCGATCAACGGATCGGTGATGTATCGTGGCGGTTTCTTCCCGACAAATGACGCGGCTGAGACTTCCGCTGTACAGAAGGCGATTTGTGCTGCCCAGAGGACTACGGATCTAATAACGATAGACGGCATAGTGCGGCTTCTCATCGCGGTATTTTTTGCCAGCCCTGAAATCGCGCTGAACGGTATCGGAAGTGTCCATGGAGTCGGAGGAAGGCCATAGCTCATTTATCGAAGTATGGGCCAAACGCCTCTTGCAGTTCCTGCGGGAGTGAGTTGAAGTCGATGCGCTGGCTCCTTATTTCAGCGCGTAGCCGGTCAGGCCCGCCAAACACCCGAACTGTTCGGGCGGCAAGGTCGTGGGCTAACTCACGCAGGATTGGATCGGGTACGTTACCGTTGTTGTCTGCATTCGGGTCGTGCGTCTCGAATGTCTCCGCCGCGTCATCCCCGCCGCATTGAGCACCCCGTATTGTGAAGACAGATCCGTTATTCCAAAGCTCGTAGAGCCGCTGGTCGGGTTGGGGATTGCGCCGCTTGAAATAGCCGCTGAGAACATAATACGTTGACGCTGCATCCTTTGCTCGTCCAAATACCCAAACCCGCGCTGTGTGCACTTCGTTGTCTTCAATTTGGCCGCACATTGCACGTAAGTCTTCGGGAAACGGTTCAAGGTTGATTCGGTCAAGGGGCAAACGCAGCCCGAGGATAGGTACTGTCAGGAAGCGCGGGGGGCTGTTGCTGCCCGTTGCAGCGGCCGTAGCGCCGACTGCAAAGAGAGCTGCAAAAAGCAGGCCGCTAGTAGCGATAGACCGCATAGTGTGGCCTTTCTTCCCGATATTTTTTTCCTGCCCAGAAATCACGCTGAACGAAATCTGAAATCCAATTCCTCCCGTCATAACCCGCAACGTGGCCAGCTGCGCTACCCGTGTGTGGCTCCATGACCATCAAATCGCCGCGAACGAAAGGAAAGTGGTCAGGATCGTCAACAGTTATTTCGTGGAATCCGAGCCGCTCCAAAGTCAAACCGTACTGCTTACCATAATGGGGTGGGCTGTACTCGTTGAAATGCGCGCCACCAGCTTGCAGTGCTCTTCTGACGTACTCACCGCACTTGCCATGTCCTGGCGGTGTGGAATCAGCATGAGCACGCAAATGTTTCGCGAATCTATCGAGATCGATGGGCATGGCGCACCTCTACACGATCTTGTTGGCTGCAAGGTCCCAACCACCCACCGTGGAGCCGCCCATGCCCCCACCGATCCTCTGCTGTGTGTAGGTCCACCTCACCCGGGAGTATTTCAGATTTACCGTTTCGCACAGATATGACTGATCCCCTCCGAGGTGAGGCTTGACCATTCCGATCAGGACGTTGTCCAGTTCTACGACAAAATACTTCACCCGCACGCCATTGCCATCTGCACGGAAGAACTCAAGCCGGGCCCTTGGGATCGTTCTCCCGGCCGCGCATGTCTGGGCCAGGATAGGGCTAGACAGGTCGGCTAGTTTGGAGAACGATAGGTCTGACATCTCGACACGTTCTGCAGTGTGCCCGCCTGCGGTTGATGCGGTGGCACTGCGGGGCTGGTGAATGCCCCAGTGAACACCCGTCACCTCGATCCAGTCCTTATGCTTCTCGTCCTGTGACTCGCCCTTGATGCCTTCAATTTGCAGATAGACGTCGATTGCCATGATGGTTGGCTCCAGGTCATGCTTGTTTAGCGTATACGCGGCGTTCTGTCGGTGGGTGGTCCGGCTCTCAATGCCGCTAGCACTTGTGAGTGGGCCGCAGGCCCGATTGTCGTGCGGCTGTTCGGTCGACGGCTTGCGAGGGATCAACTGAGGAGGGAGGTAAGCAACAGCGGGGTTGATTGATTTGGCGTTCGGCTTAGTCGCGAGTGGAGGGCCTTTCTTCGTTCTCGCCGTGAGATATCCGGAAAATCAATACTGGAAATCGCCCGGACGTCAATCGAAGGCGATTGCGTACCTTTGTGAACATGGCACTCGCCACAGGCAGCCCGAGATAGGTGGCGCTAAACACCAATGCTGGAACATACGGCCCAATGGAGGGAACGTATATTGCCGTCAAAGCAGCGGCTGACACAGCGTAGGTGGTACGCAAGGGGGCGTCTGCACGAGCATATCGCCGCCCCGGCTGATTCGGGAAGAGTTTGCGTGGCAAGGCGTAGCTGTCCGCGACCGAGATAATAGTGTTTACCAGGTCATCCCAGCCGGGCGGAGCCGCCATTTCCTTACCCTTCACGAAACCGCGCCCGACACCGATGGGAGCTCCATAGGAGGAATTGGTTAGCGCGCCGCCTCTGGCGCAGGCGCCGAAGACATCGCCGAGGGTATGCTCGAACGATGCTCCGGCGTGGGCCGGAGCCGCCATCCAGGGGCTGCTCGTGGCGATCGTTCCTCCAGGCGGCTTCACTGCGGCGTACCAGGCTTGGGTGAGAACGCCTCCGAATGGTGGTGGATCGGATTGCGTAATGATGTTCGTTAGAAGGTAGCCGGCGCTCGTTCCGGTTGCCTTAAGTCCATAAAGAGTCGGCCAGGCCGAGAGGATGTCAACTGGTTTTTCGTGCTCGCCCCTGAAGTGACAGGAACGGGAGGGATGATCTGGGAGCGGGATTGCTTTACCTCTAGCAGGCAAGCTCTGGAAGCGGAGGGGGCGGAATTGCCGGGGTAGTATTCTTCAACGACGATCATCATGTCGCCGAGTTCCGCGCCCGGCGCTGTCGGACTGAGCTTGGCGATCGGGCGCTTGTCTACCCATGCGATGTCGACGGTTGCGGCGCTGCGGCCGTCGAGCCCCGCCTGCAGGGCTCGTTGGAAGTTGCCGATCGTGGTTGGACTGAACAGGTTTGCCAGGTTTTCCAGCTCACCGCCGCGACCTTTTCCATAAGCCGCTTCGATCGCACGATCGAAAGCCGCTTTAAGCTGAGTCTGCGCTCCGGCAATCCACATAGTGGCTCCGCATAGGAGAGCGAGGTGACATTGAAATTGTGGTCGGGGTGAGAGGATTCGAACCTCCGGCCTCTACGTCCCGAACGTAGCGCTCTACCGGGCTAAGCTACACCCCGACGGTGCAGAGGCGTTATTACACCAGAAGTTTGAGGGTTTATCAACTGTGGCGCCCTTGCTATGATGGCGGCCTTGATTTTCTTGGGATGTGAAGCCATGGGCGTGACGATTTATCACAACAATGCGTGCAGTAATTCGCGCGGCGCGCTGGCGCTGCTGCGCGAGGCGGGGATTGAGCCGGAGATTGTGGATTATCTGGTGACGCCGCCGTCGAAGGCGAAGCTGAAGGAGCTGGTGGCCAAGGCGGGACTGACGGCGCGGGATGCGATGCGGACCAAGGATGCGCTCTACGCGGAGCTGGGGCTGGAGGATGCGTCCCTGAGCGAGGAGCAGCTGCTGGAGGCGATGGTGGCGAATCCGAAGCTGATTAATCGGCCGTTTGTGGTGACACCGAAGGGGGTGCGGCTTTGCCGGCCGCCGGAGACTGTTAAGGAGATCTTGTAAGCCGCGGACTTTGGTCGGTGGCGGACTGGGATTTCGGGGACAGACCCTATTAAGAATGGGGCCCGTCCCCATTCTTAATAGGGTCTGTCCCCTCTGCCAGGGGCTTAGTGGGTGCGGTCGACGGCGAAGCGGGCGAGGTGGAGGAGGGAGTCCTTGTAGGGGCTTTCGGGCATGTCGGCAATCGCGTCGATGGCGCGCTGGCCGGCTACTTCTGCCGCGCGGCGCGTGTATTCCAGCGCGCCGCTCGTCGTGATCGCCGCGAGGATGGTGTCGAAGTGCTGTTCGTCGCCGTTCTCGATGCAGGAGCGTACCAGCTGGCGCTGTTCGTCCGTGCCGTTTTCCATCAGGTAGATCAGGGGCAGGGTCGGTTTGCCTTCGCGCAGGTCGTCGCCCACATTCTTGCCGATTTCCGTGGCGTCGCCCGCGTAATCGAGCACGTCGTCGATCAGCTGGAAGGCTGTACCCAGGGAGCGGCCGTATTCGCCGGCTGCCGCAATCTGATTGTCA
This sequence comes from Massilia endophytica, assembly GCF_021165955.1. Lineage (NCBI taxonomy): Bacteria > Pseudomonadati > Pseudomonadota > Betaproteobacteria > Burkholderiales > Oxalobacteraceae > Massilia > Massilia endophytica. Next base: position 465,160 of record NZ_CP088952.1, read on the forward strand.
TTGCAGCCGGAGATCAGGGCGCCCAGTTCGGCGGCGGCCTCGAACAGCTTGGCCGTCTTGGAGCGGATCACACGCAGGTAGCTCTCTTCGTTCACGTCCGGGTCGTGCATGTTCAGCAGCTGCAGCACTTCGCCTTCCGCAATCACGTTGGTGGCGTCGGACAGGATCTGCATCACGCGCATGTTGTTCAGCGAGACCATCATCTGGAAGGCGCGCGAGTACAGGAAGTCGCCCACTAGCACCGAGGCGGCGTTGCCGAAGAGGGCATTGGCCGTCTGGCGCCCGCGGCGCATGGAGGATTCGTCCACCACGTCGTCGTGCAGCAGGGTGGCGGTGTGGATGAATTCCACCACCGCCGCCAGCTCGTGGTGCGCCGCGCCCTTGTAGGCGTAGGCGTTCGCCACCAGCAGCACCAGCACGGGACGGATACGCTTGCCGCCCGCGCTGATGATATATTCCGCAATCTGGTTGACCAGCGCGACTTCCGAATGCAGGCGCTCCCGGATCACCGTGTTGACGGCGTCCATGTCGGCGGCAATGGTGCTGGTGATGGTGTTCTGGCTGGAGGTTTGGGTAGCGGCTGACAAGGCGAACCTGCACGGGCGATAATTAGGTGCCGCGATTATACGTCATGAGTTGCCGACATACCACGAGAGCGCCCCGCTGGGAAGAGTTTTTGACCTGTTTTTGAAACCCGTGTATAATCCTCGGTTCTCCGTTTGTGAGCTGCCTTGCGCAGTGTTGCGGACGTGAGCAATTTCTTAACATTTGATGAGGTTTCAATCATGTACGCGGTCATAAAAACCGGTGGCAAACAGTACAAAGTTGCTGCTGGCGAAAAACTCAAAGTAGAACAGATACCGGCTGACATTGGTTCCGAACTCACCATCGATCAAGTGCTCGCAGTGGGCGCAGGCGACAGCATCAAGTTTGGTGCTCCGCTGGTTGAAGGTGCCAAGGTTCTGGTGAAAGTGGTTTCCCAGGGTCGTCACGACAAGGTGCGTATCTTCAAGATGCGTCGTCGTAAGCACTACCAGAAGCACCAGGGCCATCGCCAGAATTACACCGAAATCCAAATCGTTTCGATCAACGGCTAATTGCCGCTGGCCCGAATTAGTTAGCTAAGGAGTATATAAATGGCACACAAAAAAGGCGGCGGTACTACCCGCAACGGTCGCGATTCCGAATCAAAACGCCTGGGCGTTAAGGTTTACGGCGGCCAGACCATCAATGCAGGCGGCATCATCGTTCGTCAGCGCGGCACCCCAGTGCGCGCCGGCGAAGGTGTTGGCACCGGCAAGGACCACACCCTGTTCGCCCTGGTGGACGGCGTGGTCAAGTTCGTGACCAAAGGCGTTGGCAACCACAAGTTTGTCACCGTCGTTCCGGCTGCCCAGTAAGCACGCGCGGATCACGTAAGTAAGGCGCAAGCCTTCACATCGAAAGGCTCTGCCAACGGTAGAGCCTTTTTTAGTTTATGGCGGCAGATTATGAAGTTTATCGACGAAGCACGGATTGAGGTCATCGCTGGCAACGGCGGCAATGGCTGCGCCTCATTCCGCCGTGAGAAATTCCGCCCCTTCGGCGGTCCCGATGGCGGCGACGGCGGCAAGGGCGGCTCGATCTGGGCGGTGGCAGACCGCAATGTGAACACCCTGGTGGACTATCGCTTTGCGAAGGTGCACCGCGCCAGCAATGGCGAAGCGGGCCGCGGCTCCGATTGCTACGGCAAGGGCGCGGACGATGTCACCCTGCGCATGCCGGTCGGTACGCTCATCATCGACGAAGTCACCGGCGAAATCATCGCCGACATGACGGAGCACGGCCAGGTGGAGCTGCTGGCCAAGGGCGGCGAGGGCGGCTGGGGCAATATCCACTTCAAGACCTCGACCAACCGCGCGCCGCGCCAGAAAACGGACGGCAAGGAAGGCGAACGCCGCGAGCTGCGCCTGGAGCTGAAGGTGCTGGCCGACGTGGGCTTGCTGGGCATGCCGAATGCGGGCAAGTCCACCTTCATCACGGCCGTGTCGAACGCGCGCCCGAAGATTGCGGACTACCCCTTCACCACCCTGCACCCGAACCTGGGTGTGGTGCGCGTGTCGCACGAGAAGAGCTTCGTCATCGCCGATATTCCAGGCCTGATCGAAGGCGCGGCGGAAGGCGCCGGCCTGGGGCACCAGTTCCTGCGCCACCTCTCGCGCACCGGCCTGCTGCTGCATATCGTGGACCTGGCCACCTTCGACGACAAGGTCGACCCGGTCAAGGAAGCCAAGGCGCTGGTCAAGGAGCTGGAGAAGTACGATCCCGCCCTGGCCGAGAAGCCGCGCTGGCTGGTGCTGAACAAGCTGGATGTGATTCCCGAAGACGAACGCGCCAAGCGCGTGAAGGACTTCGTGAAGAAGTTCGGCTGGAAGGGTCCCGTGTTCGAGATCTCCGCGCTGAGCCACAACGGCACGCAGGAACTCGTGAACGAAATCTACAAGCACCTCGAAGCGAAGCGCCACAGCGAGCAGCGCGCGGAAGAAGTGCAGATGACCGAAGAAGCGCGCGGCATCTCGTCCATCGACCCGGACGACCCACGCTTCAAGGTTCTCGATTAAAATCATCTCTCCCATCCGGCACGTTGTGCGCCAACCAGTGCGCAGCGTGCCGCTTGCGGCAAGCAGGGCAACCCGCCCGGCGATTCAGTACACTGTCCCTTTTCAGAAGAGAATTGCCGCATCATGAGTTCCGTCATCCAGAAAGCCACCCGCATCATCATCAAGGTGGGCTCCTCGCTCGTCACCAACGATGGGCGCGGGCTCGATCACGCCGCCATCGCGCGCTGGGCATCGCAGATTGCCGCCTTGCGGGCCTTGGGCAAGGAGGTGGTGCTCGTGAGCTCGGGGGCAATTGCGGAAGGCATGCTGCGCCTGGGCTTCGAGCAGCGTCCCACGGATATCCATGAACTGCAGGCCTGTGCGGCGGTGGGCCAGATGGGCCTCGCGCAGATCTACGAAACCAGCTTCCGCGCGCATTCGCTCGGCACGGCGCAGGTGCTGCTTACGCACGCCGACCTGGCGGACCGCGAACGCTACCTGAATGCGCGCTCCACGCTCACCACCTTGCTGCGCCTGGGCGTGGTCCCCATCATCAACGAGAACGACACCGTCGTGACGGATGAAATCAAGTTCGGCGACAACGACACCCTGGGCGCGCTGGTGGCCAACCTGATCGAAGCCGATGCGCTCATCATCCTTACCGACCAGCGCGGCCTGTTCAGCGCCGATCCGCGCAAGGACCCTTCGGCTTACCTCATCACGCACGGCCAGGCGGGCGATCCCGCGCTGGAGGCGATGGCGGGCGGCGCAGGTTCCTCGCTGGGTCGGGGCGGCATGCTCACCAAGATCCTGGCGGCGAAGCGCGCGGCCAAATCAGGCGCCCACACCGTGATCGCCTTCGGCCGCGAGGCGGACGTGCTGACGCGGCTTGCGGGCGGCGAATCCATCGGCACGGAACTGGCCGCGCAGACGGGCCATCTCACGGCGCGCAAGCAGTGGATGGCGGACCACCTGCACACGGCGGGACAGGTCGTGCTGGATGCGGGCGCGGTGGAGAAGCTCTCGCGCGAAGGCAAGTCGCTGCTGCCTATCGGGGTAGTGGAAGTACGCGGCGAGTTCGGGCGCGGCGCAGTCATCACCTGCATCAGCGAAGGCGGTGTGACTGTGGCGCGCGGGCTCACCAACTACACCAGCGCCGAGGCGCGGCGCATTGCACGCAAGCCTTCGTCGGAGATCGAGGCGATTCTCGGCTATGTCGAAGGTCCGGAGCTCATTCATCGCGACAATATGGTCCTGCTGTGATGGTATAGTTTTCGTTTTGGAAACTATGCGAGGCTTCGATGCGCTTTATCCGGCCGGCACTTGGTGCCTCACTTCTGCTGTCCGCCTGCGCGGCGCTCGCCGCGCCTCTCACCTCGCTGAGGATTGATGTTTCGCCCCTGCTGGACGGTCCGCGGCCAGCCCTGAAGGTGGACGTGCGCTACCGCGCCCAGAGCGGCGGGCAGTGCGCCATCGAACTTCCCAACGAATGGGCCGACCAGCAGGCCATGTACAAGGCCGTGCAGAAGCTGCGGCTGGTGGGAACGTCCGCCATGCTGCGCGAAACGGACAAGCCCCATGTGCGCAGTTTCGACTGCAAGCGCAACCAGCCCATCCATCTCCAGTACGAACTGCGCCAGGAGGACGAGGCGCCGCTGAACAATGCGCGCCGCTACCGGTTCTCCATGGACCCGGCCCACTTCCACCTGATCGGCTATGCGGGCTGGGTGCTGCCCAAAGCCGAGGAGAACGATCCGCTGAAAGTGGACCTGCGCTGGGTCTCCATGCCCTCCGCCTGGGTACTGGCCAACAGCTTCGGTACGGAGGCCAGGCGGCAGACGGTGTCCGCCACCTTCGACCGCTTCCGCGCCGCAGTCTTTGTCGGCGGCGACTTCCGGCTTGGTGCCACGAAGGATGAAGCGGGGCGCGGCGTCACCGTCGCCATGCGCGGCAACTGGTCCTTCAGCGACCGGGCCTTCGCGGACAAGGCCAGCGCGATCATCCGCGCGGAACGGGACTTCTGGCGCAGCAAGGAGTCCTCCTATCTGGTCACGGTCATTCCCATTACCGAGCCGCCTGGCGCCAGGTCGCTTGGCGGCACCAGCCTGACGGCCGCATTCGCCATGTTCCTCACTCCGAATGCGCAGCTGGACGACCTGTCGACCTTGCTGGCGCACGAATACTTCCACAACTGGAACAGCCAGCAGCTTGGCGCCATGGCCGAGCCGCAGCAGTCCGTGTACTGGATCAGCGAAGGGTTCACGGATTACTACGCCCCGCTGCTCCTGCTGCGCAGCGGCCAGATGACGCTCGACGCCTACATCGGCCACACCAATGCGCTGCTGAAGAACGTGTATGTGTCGCCCGTGCGCGAGGCGGACAACCAGCACGTGATCCAGGCCTTCTGGAGCGACCCCAATGTGCAGAAGCTGCCCTACAACCGCGGTACGCTGCTGGCCATGGAATGGCAGGCGCAGATTCATGCTGCCAGCGGCGGGCGCAAGTCATTCGACGATGTCATGTACGGCTTGCGGCAACAGGTGGAAGCTGCCGAGAGGGCCAAGGCCGAGGCGCCTGCGCTGACGGCGGCGCGCGTGGCGGGCCTGCTGGACCAGCTGGGAGCTGCCGATGCGGCGGGCCTGGTGCAGCGCCACATCGAAGCGGGCAGGCTGATTGCTCCACGCGCCGAATGGTTTGGTCCTGCGGTGGAACTGCAGCAGATCGAACTGCCCCTGTTCGAGCTGGGGCTGGACCTGCCGAAGCTGAAGGAGAAGGTGATTGGCGGCGTGACGGAAGGCAGCGCGCCATATGTGGCTGGCCTGCGCAACGACCAGAAGGTCATCAAGCGCACGCCCATCTACCTGGGCAACACCGACCAGACCATTGAAGTGACGGTGGAAGCGGACGGCGGCGAACAGACCTACCGCTACCAGCCCCGCGCCGCCAAAGGCCTCGTCGTGCCCCAGTTCCGCCTGCGCACCGACGCCACCCCTGAGCAGCTGGCCCAAACCAGACAGCTCCTAGGCATCCCCCACCGCTGACCTCGTGTCCACTTCTGGTGCCAGGGAAGAAATCTGGACACGAGCTCAGCTCTGCGCGCCTAGTGCCGGGTTCGTGTCCAAGTTTCTTCCCTGGCACCAGACTTGGACACGGGCTCAGGCGTTGGCGGGGGCGGGGGTTTTGGCTTTGTATTCGCAGAGGTCGACGATCAGGCAGTTCCAGCACAGGGGCTTGCGCGCGAGGCAGGTGTAGCGGCCGTGCAGGATCAGCCAGTGGTGGGCGTCCTGCAGGAACTCTTTCGGCACGAACTTCATCAGCTTCTGCTCGACGATGTCGACATTCTTCCCGGGCGCGAGATTCGTCCGGTTCGAGACCCGGAAGATGTGCGTGTCCACCGCAATCGTCGGGTCGCCAAACGCCGTGTTCAGCACCACGTTCGCCGTCTTGCGGCCGACGCCCGGCAGGCTTTCCAGCGCTTCCCGGTCGTGCGGCACTTCGCCGCCGTACTTGTCGATCAGGATCTGGCAGCTGGCCAGCACGTTCTTGGCCTTCGTCCGGTATAAGCCGATGGTCTGGATGTAGCTCATCAGCTCGTCCAGGCCGAGGTCGAGCATGGCCTGCGGGGTGTTGGCGACCGGGTAGAGGCGGCGCGTGGCCTTGTTGACGCCCACGTCGGTCGCCTGCGCCGAGAGCAGCACAGCAATCAGCAGTTCGAACGGGGTCGTGTATTCGAGTTCGGTGGTGGGCTTGGGATTGGCTTCGCGCAGGCGGCGGAAGATTTCGTGGCGTTTGGCTGGGTTCATTCGGCGTTTTTGTCGGCTTTCGCGGCTTCGGCGCGCTGGCGGGCGCGCTCCATGGCGGCCGCGATGATGGCACGCTTGCGTTCTTTCTCGGCTTCTTCGGCGGCGTTCTCGGGATTGAGGCGGTCCACCGCCGCCATCTTGGCCTGGGCCTTGGCGGCCAGCCGCGCGTCGTTCTCTTCCCGCTCGCGCTGCAGCCGGACCTTGCGGAAGTCGTGGCGTTCGCGCGCGGCGTCGGCGTCGGCCTGGCTCCAGGCCTGCCAGCCCGTCGTTTCCGTGACGGGGTACATCACAATGCAGTCCACCGGGCAGGGCGCCACGCACAGGTCGCAGCCCGTGCACAGCTCGGGAATGATGGTGTGCATCTGCTTGGCCGCGCCCATGATGGCGTCCACGGGACAGGCCTGGATGCACAGGGTGCAGCCGATGCACAGCGATTCGTCGATGAAGGCAACAGCACGCGGCCGTTCGAAGCCGTTGACGGGATTGAGCGGAATGACCTTGCGTCCGGTGACCGAGGAGAGGCGCATGATGCCTTCGGCTCCGCCCGGCGGGCACTGGTTGATTTCCGCTTCGCCCGCCGCAATCGCCTCGGCATAGGGACGGCAGCCCGCATAGCCGCACTTGGTGCATTGCGTCTGCGGCAGTACGTCTTCGATGCGGTCGGCCAGCGGCTTGATGTCGGTCACGGTGCGGTGCTTTCGATAAAACGACATTATCCTTCATCCCGCGCCAGGGGGCAGCAATTCCCCTCATCCGCGGATGCCCACTTTACGGCCCGCGCGGCTTGTGGGAGCATAGCTTCGGAACAATTTTCGGGACTACGATGGCTCTCTTGAAACCGGCCGCGCTGGGCTTCTGCCTGGCCTGCTGCCTGTCCGCCCAGGCCACGGCGCCACTGCGCCTGGCGGCCGAGGAATGGCCGCCCTTCGCCTCGCCTTCGCTGCCGGAGCACGGCCTGTCGCCCGCCATGATGCAGCCCGTCTTTGCGAAGCTGGGCCGCGAGGCCGTGGTCGACTACTTTCCCTGGAAGCGGGCCATGGAGCTGGGCCTGCACGATGCGCGCTATGCGGGCTTCCTGCCGGTGTGGCGCACGCCCGAGCGTGAGAAGCTTTGCCATTTTTCCGTCCCGCTGGGGAATACGCTCACGGTGCTGGCCTATCTCAAGGACACGCCCATCGAGGTGCGCGACATGGCGGAACTGGAGAACTACCGTATTGGCACCGTCGCTGGCTATGCCAACGGCGAGCGCTTCGACGCCCTCGTGCGGCAGCACAGGATCGCGGTGGAGGAGGGCGTGAATGACGAGACCAATCTGCGCAAGCTGCTGATACGCCGCTTTCCCGCCATCGTGATCGAGCGCCGCGTCCTGCAGCGCCTCCTGGCCAGCAAGCACTTCACGGACGCCGACCGTGCGCGGATCGCCGTCAACGACGATCTGTTCCGGGAACGCCCCGTGCACATCTGCTTCAAGCGTACGCCGGAAGGGCTGGCGCTGCAGCGCGCCTTCAACGAGGCAGCGCGCGGCGTGGACATGCAGAAGCTGGAGCGGGATTACCTTCGCCGTATTGGGAATGAGGCGGAGAGTGCACTGCCAGGCATAGTTGACTGACTGTGTTCGGGGCCAACTAAAAAGCCGCTCGGTGAGCGGCTTCTGGTATCAGGCGTTCTTGCGGATGAACTCTGTGATCTTCGGGCATACCAGCTCGCGCCAGCGGCGGCCCGAGAAGATGCCGTAGTGCCCGGCCTGCGGCACCACATAGTCTTCCTGCTTGCTGGCCGGGATGCCGGTGCACAGCTCGTGCGCCGCCTGCGTCTGGCCCGCGCCGGAGATGTCGTCCAGCTCTCCTTCCACGGTCAGCAGGGCCACGGTGGTGATGTCCTGCGGCCGCACCAGCTGGCCGCCCACTTCCCAGGTGCCCTGGGGCAGGCGGAATTCCTTGAACACGGTCTGGATGGTGTCGAGATAGTACTCGGCAGGCATGTCCAGCACGGCATTGTATTCGTCGTAGAACTTGCGGTGGCTTTCGGCCGGCTCGTCGTCGCCGCGCACCAGGTGCATGTAGAACTCGCGGTGGCTCTGGGCGTGGCGGCCCGGGTTCATGGCAATGAAGCCTGCATGCTGCAGGAAGCCCGGGTAGACCTTGCGGCCGAAGCCCGGATAGTTCGGCGGCACCGGATAGATCACGGTGTTCTCGAACCAGGAATAGGGCTTTTCCGTGGCCAGGTTGTTGACGGCCGTGGGCGACTTGCGCGGGTCGATGGGGCCGCCCATCATGGTCATGGTCTTGGGCAGCTTGGGGTCCTTGTTGGTGGCCATCAGGGAGATGGCCGCCAGCACCGGCACGGTGGGCTGGCAGACGGAGATCACGTGCAGGTCCGGGCCCAGGTGGCGGATGAAGTCCTGCACATAATAGACGTAGTCGTTCAGGTGGAAAGGACCTTCCGACAGGGGCACCATGCGCGCGTCGGTCCAGTCGGTGATGTAGACGTCATGCTCCGGCAGCAGGCCGCGCACGGTGTCGCGCAGCAGGGTGGCATGGTGGCCGGACAGGGGGGCCACCAGCAGCACGGTGGGCTGCTTGAGGGCCTTGAACTCCTTGTCGCTGATGTCCTTCTTGAAGTGGATCAGGCGGCAGAAAGGCTTGGTGACGGCCACGTGCTCAAGGATGCCAATCGTTTGCTTGCCCTTGATGGTGGTGGTGTCGATGCCGAATGCAGGCTTCTCGTAGTCCTTGCCCAGGCGGTAGAGCAGTTCGTAGCCTGCGGCGATACGCTGGGAAAAAGGCGTGTGGGCGAAGGGCGATACGGGATTGCTGAAGAGCTTGGACGAGGCCTCGGCCCACTGCATCAGCGGGTTGAGGAAGGTGCGCTGCATCTCGTGAAGTTGGTAAAGCATAGTCGTTCCTGGTGGTGGTGCCGCCTAGTAATGTATCGTGCGACACGGAAATCGTGAAACCATTATAGGCGATTTGTCCGGAGGAAAGACACCACTTACGAACTAATTGCCGTAAGTAGAACGATAATAGTGATAGTAAAACAAAAAAAGCAGCGTTGCCGCTGCTTTTTTGTAGGAGGCGTCCGAAGACTGAGTCGGATCAATCAAACACCGGGGTTTCCACGCCCAGCACCTTGTGCAGCTTGGGCGAGGTGGTGGTGTACTGCATATGGATCTTCTTGTCCGGGAAGATGTAGGGCGCGGCGCCGAAAGCGGCGAGCGCGGCTTCGTGGAAGCCGGAGAGAATCAGCTTCTTCTTGCCAGGGTAAGTGTTGATGTCGCCCACGGCGAAGATGCCCGGCACATTGGTCTCGAACTTCTCGGTGTTCATCACCTTGAGCTGCTTGCGTTCGATCTCCAGGCCCCATTCGGCGATCGGGCCCAGCTTCGGCGACAGGCCGTAGAACACCAGCAGCATGTCCAGCGGCACCCGGCGGGTCACGCCGTCGGCGCCGGTCACGCGCAGTTCGCTCAGCTTGCCGTCCTTGGTTTCGAAGCCGCTGGCCTGGCCGATAATGAGCTGCATCTCATACTCGTCGCACAGCTGCTTCATCTTGGCGACCGATGCGGGCGCGGCGCGGAATTCCTCACGGCGGTGCAGCAGCACCACGGATTCGGCCTTGCCCACGAAGTTCAGGGCCCAGTCCAGGGCGGAGTCGCCGCCGCCGCAGATCACCAGGTTCTTGCCTTCGAAGAGGGCAGGGTCCTTCACGCGGTAGAACAGCTGCGAGTTCTCGAAGGCCTCGATGCCGTCCACCTTCATGGTGCGCGCCTGGAAGGAGCCCACGCCCGCGGCGATGAAGATGGTCTTGGTGATGAACTTGGTGCCGGTGCTCGTTTCGACGTCGAAGCGGCCGTCGGCGCGCTTCTGCACCACGGTCACTTCCTGGCCCAGGTGGAAGGTGGGCTCGAAGGGCGCGATCTGCTTCAGCAGGTTGTCCGTCAGCTCCTGGCCGGTGCAGGACGGCACGGCGGGAATGTCGTAAATGGGCTTGTCGGGATAGAGTTCCACGCACTGGCCGCCGACGGCGTTCAGCGAGTCGATCACGTGGGCCTTGATCTCCAGCAGGCCCAGTTCGAAGACCTGGAACAGGCCGACGGGACCCGCGCCGATAATGACGGCATCGGCTTCGATGACGCCGTCAGGGGTGGTGCTTACGTTACTCATGCGATTTCTATCCTGTATCCGTTAGCGCGCCAGCAGGTGCGCCTTTTCCTTCACATCCTTGAACTGCTCCGCCTCGGGCAGCGCCATCTTGGTCTTCGTGATCGAAGGCCAGTTGCGCGAGAGGTCGGCATTGATCTTGATGAATTGCTGCTGGTCGGACGGCACGTCTTCCTCGGCGAAGATGGCGTTGACCGGGCATTCGGCGACGCACACGGCGCAGTCGATGCACTCGTCGGGGTCAATCGCCAGGAAATTCGGGCCTTCGCGGAAGCAATCGACCGGGCAAACATCGACGCAGTCCGTGTAGCGGCAGGCGATGCAGGATTCGGTGACAACGTGGGTCATAACAGTCCTATCTATATGGGGGCGCTGGAGTGGGCTTGCTGCAAATTCGGCAACGATAACTTCAGCAAAGCACTGTATTTTAAGGCAATTCGACTTTTCTAACAATTCGCGCTTAGACACAATACAAATAAGCAAATTCGCCCCGCGCGAGCGCTGGCGCGGGCCGCAGGGGGATCAGGCGGAGAGGATACGGTCGAGCAGGGGCTGCCAGCGCTGCTGGGCGGGCCCGCCGTCTTCGGGGAAGGAGATGCTGTGCTGCCGCCCTTGGTCGGCAATGTCGATGGTCCAGCGCATGAAATCGGCCCCCACGCTCTCCTCGGCCGCAGGGGCGGCGAAAAAGCCGCTGTCGCGGACAGCGGCCTCCAGTGCCGGGCCGGCGGCGCAGGCCTGCGTATCGACCTCGTGCCGTCGCACGAGGCCGGCGAAGCCGCCGCTGCCCTTCACCGTGATCTTCATCTTATTTGACGGCTTCTTCCTCGCTGCTGGCCGGTTCGTTCTGGGGCCGGCGCGCCGCGTAGCCCTGGCACCACTTGGCCAGGGCCTGGCGTTCGCTCTCCAGCACGCCTTCCAGGTCGAAGTACTGGGCGTTGTTCATGGTGCCGCAGCAGGCGCGCCGGTCCTGGAGCGCGCCGGGCGCGTCTTCCACCATGGGGGCCAGGGACACGCCGGACTGCTGGTCGTCCGTGAGCGGCACGGGCGACACCACCACCTCGCGCAGGGCGAAGCGGTTGCGGATGAAGTTGCGGTATTCCACCGGCTTGCCGTCCGCCTCGCAGATCTTGAGCATCTGGTTCACCACGTGCGAATAGTTGGCGTTGCGGTCGGGGGCCGCCACCAGTGAGCGCAGGGTCAGGCTGCACACGTAGTTGCCCACGCGGTGCAGCAGGGCCGCGTCGTCGACCAGCCCGGGCTGGCGCTCGAAGGCGAAGATGTCGGCCAGGATGTCGTAGACGGCGCCCGTGAACACCTGGGAGATGGCGTGCACTTCGTTGCCCGTTTCCGAGAGCTTCAGGTCGTTGTCCGCATTGCGCAGGCCGTTGGTGCGGCCCAGCGCCAGGCCGAACTGTTCGGCCATGTCGGCGAGGAAGGTCTTGTCGTGCAGGTCGGCCTTGGTCTGGGCGATCACGGCCTCCACCTGGTCCAGCTGGGAAAGGCAGAGGAAGATGGCCGTCAGGTCGCCGAACGCCTCGTGCAGGCCGCCCGTCTGCGGCGGGGCGCTGCTCAGTATCCACATGGGCTTCAGGCCGTCCAGCACGGCATGGCCCGTTTCATGGGACACGATGTCGAAGGAGCGGCAGGTGAAGATGCGGTCGGTGGAGCCGCTGGGCACGAAGTCGCCGAACTTGAGGGCGCGGTCGCTGCGGCTGTAGTAGGCGTTCATCACGTTCGGCAGGCCGTGCGGGAAGACCTGCAGGGGATTCGTGTTCTGGCCGCTGTTCCAGGCCCAGGGCAGGGGCGCGCCGCTGTCGCCCTCGGCCAGCACGCGCTGGTACATGGTCAGGGTCTGGCGCACCACGGCGAAGGTGTGCACGGCGTCGAACTGGTCGGTGTTGGGCGACATGATGAAGTCGCCGAAGGCGTTCGGCGAGACCGGGGCGATGCCCGGCTGGCCATAGGTGATGCGGGCGTCGCGCGGGCCTTCCAGGATCACGCCCGGAATGAAGGCCTTGCGGGTGCCCAGTTCGCTCACCGAGGGGTCCTGCTTCCACATCAGCACGCGCGAACCGGCGGGCGGGGTGGCGGGCAGGCTGGGCGAGAGGCCCGCGTTCTTCAGGCGCGGCTGGCCGGGCTGCTGCGTCAGCGCGGCGGCCCGGCGGTGAATGCGGTAGGGCGCGGAGGGCGTGGGCACATAGCCCACCGGCAGCGCGACGGATTTGGTGAGCACGGCCTCGACCGGCACAATCACTTTCTCGTCCATGGTACATCTCCTTGTTTGGCTCGTGCGGTCGCGGGGCCGCATGCGATTAGCCATGGTCGCGCCGTGCACCGAAGGACCGTTTGATCCAGCGCAAACCTCGCGCTGTCGTACAATCCCCGCACCGCTCACTAATCCGGAGAAACCTGCGTGACCCCCAGCCCCATCGAGCTAGCCGGCGCCATCCTGTTTGCCATCGCCATCCTGCACACCTTCACGGCCTTCTACTTTTCGCGCCTGGGCGAGCGCTTCCCTGCCCACGCCGGTATCTGGCATCTGCTGGGCGAGGTGGAAGTGGTGTTCGGCTTCTGGGCGCTGGTGCTGGTGCTGTTCATCTTCGTGCAGGGCGGCTCGGGGCGCGCCGTGGAATACCTGGACGGGCGCAATTTCACCGAGCCCCTCTTCGTCTTCGTCATCATGGTGATGGCGGCCACCCGGCCCATCCTGCAGACGGTGAAGTCCGGCATCGGCCTGCTGGCGCGCGCCGTGCCGCTGCCGGGCAGCATGGGTTTCTACTTCATCGTGCTCACCCTGGTGCCCCTGCTCGGCTCCTTCATCACCGAGCCCGCCGCCATGACGCTGGGCGCCCTGATCCTGGCCAGGGGGCTGTTCGCCAGCGGCCTGTCCGAACGCCTGAAGTACGCCACCCTGGGCGTGCTGTTCGTGAACGTGTCCATTGGCGGCACGCTCACCTCCTTCGCCGCGCCGCCCGTGCTGATGGTGGCGGCCAAATGGAACTGGGACATGGCCTTCATGCTCACCCACATCGGCTGGAAGGCCGCGCTGGCGGTATGCGTGAATGCGGCGGCGGTGACGCTGCTGTTCCGGCGCGAGCTTGCTGCCCACCGGCCGGCGCTGGAGGAGCGCCAGGAAACCGTGCCATGGCAGCTGGTGGTGGTGCACCTGCTGTTCCTCGCCGGTGTCGTCGCCTTCTCCCACCACACGGCCGTCTTCATGGGCCTCTTCCTGTTCTTCCTCGGCGTGACGGATGCCTACGAGCGCTTCCAGGACCGCCTGATCCTGCGCGAAGGCCTGATGGTGGCCTTCTTCCTGGCCGGGCTGGTGGTGCTGGGCGGGCAGCAGCAGTGGTGGCTGCAGGACCTGCTGATGAGCATGAGCAGCACGGCCGTGTTCTACGGCGCGACCGCGCTGACGGCCGTCACGGACAATGCCGCGCTGACCTACCTCGGTTCGCTGGTGGAAGGCCTGAGCGGGGAGTTCAAGTACGCGCTGGTGACCGGCGCGGTGACGGGCGGCGGCCTGACGGTGATCGCCAATGCGCCCAATCCGGCCGGGATGTCGATCCTGAAGGCCTACTTCGACAATGAATCGGTCAGCCCGCTCTATCTGTTCCTGGCGGCGGTGCCGCCCACCCTGGCCGCCATCCTGGCTTTCCGCCTGCTCTGAGGCTGTGGCATCATTGCGCCTTTTGCGTAAGCGGTAGAGTACATGGCAGACATCAACATCGTGCAGGCGCACAGCCTGGCGCCGGAGCAGGCGCGGGCGGCGGCGGAACAGGTGGCGGGACGCATCGCCGAGGAATTCGGCCTGTCCTGCAACTGGCAGGGCGACGTGCTGCGCTTCGAGCGCAGCGGCGTGGAGGGCGCGCTGACCCTGGCGCCGCAGCAGGCGCAACTCCAGATCAAGCTGGGCTTCCTGTTCGGCGCCTTTGCCCCGGCCATCGAAGGCAAGGTGGCGGAGAAGATGCGGAAGGTGTTTGCGGGCCAGGCCTGAACGGCCCGGCCGGAAGAGGGCGGATCAGCCCTTCAGTTCTTCGATCAGGTCGATGTACTGCTGCTTCGCCTCGTCCTGCGCGGTGCCCTGCAGGGCGGCCCAGGCGTCGAACTTGGCGCGGTTGACGAAGTCCGTCATGCCCGGGCGCTCGCCCGTGGCGTCGCCGCTCGAGCCCTGCTTGTACAGGGCGTAGATCTTCAGCAGGGTCATGTTGTCCGGGCGTTCCGGCAGGTTCTTGGAATCGGCCACGGCCTGGTCGAACTGTTCTTGCAGACTCATTCTTGTTCCTCTTTGTGTGGGTTGCGATGCGCCATCATACCGAGGATGGCGCGCTTTGCCGTAGAGGATGCGCTCCAATGAAAAACGGCGGTTCAAGGCATCCCTGAGGGAGTCCTTGAACCGCCGTTCTGGCGGAATGCCGGGGAATTACTTCTTCTTGGTCGGGTTCACTGCCGCTTTCAGGGTAGCGCCAGCCGAGAATTTCGGGGTTTTCGACGCTGCGATCTTGATCGCTTCGCCGGTGGCAGGATTGCGGCCTTTGCGTGCTGCGCGCTTGGCGACGGAGAAGGTGCCGAAGCCGGTGATGCCGACCGTGTCGCCCTTTTTCAGACGCTCGGTAACGATGGCAATCAGAGTGTTCACTGCATCGTTGGCGGCTGCGCCGGACATCTCGGTACGCTTCGCAAATTCTGCAATCAGTTCGCCTTTTTTCATTACTACCTCCTTGGTTAATGGAGCGCGCAGATTAGCACAATAATTGCCAAATGTAATCCTTTCTCGATGAAGAAACCCATACAGTAGCTGGCTTGCCACGGCAAAGGTCCGCAAACGCCCCGCCAATCGGGGCATGCTGCACCGCACACCATGCGAGCCGGGCGCAGTGACCTGGCGGGCCGGTGCTAATATGGAAGCGGATGCCGACAGGTGCGAAGCGAGGATCGATATGAGCTTTTCGGACGAGATTCTGATGGCCTACGCGGCGGGCGAGCTGGGCGCGGATACGCGCCGCGCCGTCGAGCTGGCCATGCACAGGGATGCCGCGCTGGCGCGCCGCGTAGCGCAGTACAAGGCCATGCGCAATAACGCCTTCGCCGGTTTCGCGCCGGCCGGGGAAGCGGCGCCGCAGCTGGTGCGCGGGCTGCGCCAGGCCACTGTCATCAACCTGGGCGAAGTGCGCGCGAAGCGCGAAGCGAGCCAGCTGGCCGCGCGCAAGGCGGCCCAGCCCAGCCGCTGGAGCTGGCAGGTGTGGGGCGCCCTCGCGGGCGTGCTCGTGATCGGCGTGCTGGCCGGGAAGTTCGGGCTCGACTATTTCAGCCAGCCCGACCTGGGCAAGATCGACACCATCTCCAGCCACGACGGCGGCCTGACGGCGCAGGGCCGGCTGGCCGTCGCGCTCGACCAGCAGCTTTCCGCCGAAGGCGCCCAGCTGGCGGGCGCGGCGCCGGTCACGGCCGCCGCCGCGGCCAGCCCCGTGCGCATCGGCGCGAGCTTCGTGTCGACGGAGGGCGGCTACTGCCGCAGCTTCGTCAGCGGCGGCCACGCCCAGGATCTGGCGGGCATCGCCTGCAAGGTGGGGCAGGAGTGGCGCATTCCGATGGTGGTGCAGAACCCGCGCATGGGCGGCTTCCGCTCGCCGGAGTTGCCCGCCCCCGTGCTGCAGGCGGTGGAGCAGCGCATCAGCGGCGAGCTGCTCGATCCGCGCGCCGAACACGAGGCCATGCAGCGCGGCTGGCAGCGCTAGATTTTCTGTGCAGGCAGGGTTGACGCCGGGCTTCATGCCCGGCTTTTTTTTTGGTATTCACGGACATGCGAAATTTGGTCATTCTGGCGAAGTACTGCTTGATAAGTTGGAAAACTGTTGCTTTTTGTTCTTACCAAGACATTAAAACGCCCGGAAAGGCTTGCTTTCATTGACACACGACAAAGGCAGATGATTTCATAGCGCATCAGTCCGCCAGATGCCACGAGCCGGAGCGGGCCGAACCATAAAGTTGGCCTTTCTAGTCCACGAAAATTACTTCCGGGAGTATTCATGAAATTTAGCACTGCGGGCATTCCGCGTACTGCTGTCGCTCTGGCGGTCGGTATGCTGATCTCGTCGGTTGCTTACGCGCAGAGCGCCGAAGGTTCCATCTTCGGCCGCGGTAAGCCAGGCGAGAAAGTTACCATCACCAGCACCGAGACCGGCCTGTCGCGTACCGTGACGGTCGACGCAAACGGTTCCTTCACCGCTGCCAAGCTGCAGCCGGGCGCCTACCAGGTTATTTCCGGTGGCCAGACCCGCGACGTGACCGTGTCCATCGGTTCGGGTACCAGCGTGGCTTTCGACACGCCGACCACCGTGACCATCTCGCGTGCCCGCAGCGCCATCGACGTGTCGAGCGTCGAGTCCAACACCGTGTTCACCGCCGAGCAGCTGCGCGCCCTGCCAGTGGCACGTGACGTGAACGCCGTCGCCATCCTGGCGCCGGGCGTGGTCAAGGGCGACCCGGACCTGGGCGCTGGCGGCCTGCCAGCCTTCGCCGGCGCTTCCGTGGCGGAAAACGGCTACTACATCAACGGCTTCGACGTTACCAACATCCGTAACTTCCTGTCCTATGCCAACCTGCCCTTCGACGCCATCGGCTCGCAGCAGGTCAAGAGCGGCGGCTACGGCGCGGAATACGGCCGTTCCCTGGGCGGCGTGATCTCGATCGCGACCAAGCGCGGTACGAACAAGTGGCAGGCCGGCGGCGCTGTCATCTTCGAACCGGAGAGCCTGCGCGCCAAGGGCACCGACACCCTGAGCAAGAACGACGAAGGCGACAAGTACCTGAACTACGAATCGCCGAACAAGTTCCAGACCCTGACCTATGACGTGTACGCTGGCGGCCCGCTGATCAAGGACCAGCTGTTCTTCTTCGGTATCATCGAAGGCAAGAGCAACAAGCGCGACATTTTCCAGAATGGTAACAGCTACCACCGCACGGACAAGCAGCCGAACGGCATGATCAAGCTGGACTGGACCCCGAACGACATGCACCGCGTGGAGTTCACCGGCATCACCACCAAGCGCAAGTACGAGTACACCGACTACGCCTACACCGGCTACCGCACCTCGCACACCGGCAACGGCGAAGCCTCCGAGATCACCGGCGGCGGCCACACCCTGATCGGTAAGTACACCGGCTACCTGACCGACTCGCTGACCGTCTCCGTGCTGGGCGGCAAGGTCAAGGAAAAGGTCGACAAGACCACCGGCGCCCGCATGTCCGCCCTGCAGTGCCCGACCGTGTACGACAAGGACGTGAACCTGCTGGGCTGCTGGAAAGAGCCGTTCAGCTCTTCCGCCTGGAAAGATCCAAAGGCTGGCGACGACGAAGACAACCGCAAATCGTGGCGCTTCGACGTGGACTACACCTGGAAGAACCACACCTTCCGCGGCGGTGTCGACAACCAGAAGTTCACCTCCAAGGCTGCCGGCGGCACCTTCTCGGGCGACGTGTACTGGCGTTATAACGTCACCGGCGCATCGGGCGTGATCAACGGCGTGAACATCGGCCCGGGCCAGCAGTACGTCCGCAAGCGCGAGATCCGCTCCACCTCCGGCTCCTTCGAAGTGCAGAACGATGCCTACTACATCGAGGACAACTGGAAGATCACCCAGGACATCCTGCTGTACGGCGGCATGCGCTGGGAATCCTTCGACAACCGCAATGGCGACGGCGTGAGCTTCGTCAAGGCCGACAAGCTGACCGCACCGCGCCTGGGCGTGGCATGGGACGTGAACGGCGACGCATCGCTGAAGGTGTTCGCGAACGCCGGCCGCTACTACATCCCGGTCGCTTCCAACACCAACATCCGCGCCACCCGCGGCGAACTGTCGCGCGACACCTTCTACCGCTACACCGCGGTTGATCCGGTGACCGCAGCGCCGACCGTGAGCACGCAGATCGGCAACGTGGTGCAGAACGACGACGGCCAGCTGCCGCATCCAGCCACCATCGCCGACATGGGCCTGAAGCCGATGTCGCAGGACGAGCTGATCCTGGGCTTCCAGAAGTCGATCGCCAAGGGCTGGAGCGCCGGCGTGCGCGGCATCCACCGCAAGGTGCAGAACGGCATGGACGACTACTGCCAGCACAGCGGCTTCGACAAGTACATGCAGGAGAAGGGCTACAGCCACTTCGACTCCGGCTCGATGGCGCAGTGCATGATCATCAATCCGGGTAACGACGTGACCCTGATGGTCGACGCAGCGGACGACGGCAAGCTGATTCCGATCACCTTCCCGGCCAGCTACCTGGGCCTGGACAAGTACAAGCGTACTTACAGCGCCCTGGAATTCACCCTGGACCACCCGTTCGACGGCAAGTGGGGCCTGAACGTGTCCTACGTTCTGTCCAAGTCCAAGGGCACGGCTGAAGGCTACGTGAACTCGATCATCAACCAGGAAGACGCCGGCGTGTCGCAAGACTTCGACTTCGCTTCCCTGGACGACGGCGCCAACGGCTACCTGGCCAACGACCGCCGCCACGTGTTCAAGAGCTACGGCTACTACATGCTGACCGACACCCTGCGCCTGGGCTTCAACGCGCAGATCGCGTCGGGCCGTCCGGTAAGCTGCATCGGCTTCGTACCGCCGACCGCAGCCGACTTCGACGACGCAGCCGGCTACAGCACCGCCTCCTCGTTCTACTGCCTGAACGAGAAGACCAAGCTGGCCGAACTGCACAGCCGCGGCACCTTCGGCCGTACGCCATGGACCACCACCCTGGACATGTCCCTGGCCTACCTGCCGAAAGTTGCTAACGGCAAGCTGACCCTGCAGCTGGACGTGTTCAACGTGCTGAACAGCCGCCGTGCGACCGAGTACTCGGAAGTGCGCGACTTCAGCCGTGCTACGTCGAACTCGACCAACCCGAACGAAAACCAGCTGGACCTGAACTGGAAGTCGCCAACCGGCTACCAGGAAGGCCGTTCGGTGCGCATGACCGCACGCTACGAGTTCTAAGACTCCCTGCGTGACATGGCCCCTCGCGGGGCCATAAGAAAACCCCGGCAGCTGTCGCCAGCTGCCGGGGTTTTTGTTTGGGGGCCTTACTTCTTCTCTTCGTCGTCCGAACCCACCACGGCCTTGCCGACCGAGTAGGCGCCCTTGCCGACGGCCACGCCCGCGCTGACGGCGGTGGAGGCCACCGTGACGCCCGCGCCCACGACGGCGCTGGTCGCGGCCACGACGGCGCAGCCGCTCAGCGCGGCAGTGGCCGCCAGCGCGCAGGGCGCCAGCAGCGCGCGGTACAGCCGGGGCATCAGACGTCCAGCAGTTCGACGTCGAAGATCAGGGTGGCGTTGGGCGGAATCACGCCGCCCGCGCCGCGGGCGCCATAGCCCAGGTCCGCCGGGATGATCAGCTGGCGGGTGCCGCCCACCTTCATGCCCTGCACGCCTTCGTCCCAGCCGCGGATCACCATGCCCGCGCCCAGCGCGAACTCGAAGGGATCGTCGCGGTCCTTGCTCGAATCGAACTTGGCGCCCTTGCTGCCGTCGGCGTTCTGCAGCCAGCCGGTGTAGTGGACGGTGACGTTCTGGCCGGCCCTGGCCTCGGCGCCTTCGCCGGTGGTGATATCGTCGTACTGCAGTCCCGATGGGGTGGTGGTAATGGCCATGGTGCTCCTTGATGGTGGGTGGAAGCTGTTGCCAGCTTAGCCTTTGATTGTAATCCACGCACCGCCGCCGCGCCATGGTGTTGGCATTCCTTCCACGAGTGTGGACAAGGAGGCATGACCTTCTGCAAAGAGCTGTTGTGCGCGGCGCGCAATCTCCTCCAAATCTTGTCGGCTATAACTATTCTTCGCGCGTTTCCCCGTAAAATAAGGCCTTGTATCCTCTCTCGCGAGCTTTCCCATGTTCCGCAGTATCCGCCGCGCCTCCGTCTTCTTCCTTCTGCTGGCAGGCTTCCAGGCCGCGCAGGCCAATGTCGTTGTCGTGCTCAATTCGCGCGACGCGACCGTGCAGCTGCTCGACCAGGGCACGCACAAGAGCCTGGAGACCTTCGCCGTGGGCAAGGAGCCGCACCACCTCATGGCCACGCCGGACAACAAGTCCCTGATCGTTGCCTCGGCCGTGGGCAACGAGCTGGTCTTCCTCGATCCGAAGACCGGGCAGGTGCAGCGCCGCGTCAAGGACATCCTCGATCCCTACCAGATCGGCTTCTCGCCGGACCAGAAATGGTTCCTGGCCACCTCCCTGCGCCTGGACCGCGTGGACCTGTACAAGTACAACGGCAAGGACTTCACGCTGAGCAAGCGCGTGCCCCTGCCCAAGCTGCCCAGCCATATCGCCTTCGACGCGAAGAGCACCATGGCCTTCGTCACCCAGCAGGGCAGCGACCAGATCAGCGCCATCGACCTGGCCACCCAGAACGTGAAGTGGACCATGCCGGTCGGGAAGCTGCCGGCCGGTATCGCGATGACGCCGGACGACAAGTACCTGCTGGTGGGCATCATGGGCAGCGACTATGTGGAAGTGATCGACTGGCGCGCGCAGAAGTCCGTCAAGCGCATCAAGGCCGGCGCGGGCACGCACAACTTCCGCGCCCAGGGCGACAACCGCCTGACCTATGTCTCGAACCGCGTGTCGAACACCATCAACATCATCGACCAGAAGACGCTGGAGAACGTGGGCACCATCAATGTGCCGGGCGGCCCGGACTGCATGGAAATCACGGACGACGGCAAGACCATGTGGGTCACGCTGCGCTGGATCAAGAAGGTGGCCGTGATCGACCTGCCTTCGCGCAAGGTGGTGAAGATGATTCCCGTCGGCCGCTCGCCGCACGGCGTGTTCTTCGCCAATTCCTCGGCCCGCATGTAAGGAGCCCGCTGCGAGGCGCCAATGAAGCGACACGCTTTCCGCAACGCCATCGGCGGAGCGGCCCTCCTGGCCGCCGGGACCGCCCATGCGGCCTGCAGCGGCACCATCTACCTCACCTTCGACACCGGCAGCCAGTCGCAGGCCGAACTGATCGCCGCCACCCTGAAGCGCCACCACATCAAGGCCACCTTCTTCCTCGCCAACGAGAAGACGGTGCGGGGCGACTATTCGCTCGACCCGTCCTGGGCCGATTACTGGAAGGCGCGCGTGGCCGAAGGCCATGCCTTCGGCACCCACACCTTCGACCACGTCTATTATGAAAAGGATGCGCCGGACGGCCGCATCCAGGTCAAGCCGCAGTTCGGCGCCCACGCGGGCCAGCGCGAAGTGTGGACGCCGGAGCAGTACTGCACTGAACTGAAGCGGGTGGACGAGCGCTTCGAACAGCTCACCGGCCGCCGCCTCGACCCCCTGTGGCGGGCGCCGGGCGGGCGCACGTCGGCGCGCACCCTGGCGGCCGGGAACAGCTGCGGCTACCGGCACGCCGGCTGGGCGCCCGCGGGCTTTTCGGGCGACGAGCTGTCAAGCGCCAGTCATCCCAATGCGCTATTGTTGAAGCGGGCCCTGGACGGCCTGCGCGACGGCGACATCTTCATGGCCCATATGGGCATCTGGTCGCGCAGGGACCCCTGGGCCCCGGCCAACCTGGAGCCGCTGATCGCGGGACTGGAGAAGAAGGGCTTCTGCTTCGCGACCCTGCGCGAGCATCCCGCCTATTCACCTTATATGAAACAACGATGATCGACACCCTGACCGACTGGTTTGCCATGGCCCAGGCCTGGCTGTTCCAGACCGTGATCGAACCCCTGCTGTACTACGCGGGCCTGGGCGACGTGGTCGAAGACGCCTTCGAGGGCACCGAGTGGTTCCTGATCGGCATCTGCGAACTGGTGCTGATCTTCCTCGTGCTGCGCCCGATGGAGTCCATGATTCCCGTGCACCGCTTCGACGATCCGCGCGCGCGCTGGAACGATTTCGTCTACACCCTCCTGCACCGCATCGGCCTGTTCCCGGTGCTGATCTTCTTCACCGTCGATCCCCTCATGGACCATGTGACGGCCTGGCTGCACCTGGAGAACATCAGCGCCTTCAACCTGGAGAACCTGGCGCCGGACATGAGCCCCCTCACCAGCTTCTTCATCTACTTCGCCGTGCTGGACTTCTTCGATTACTGGTTCCACCGCGCCCAGCACCAGTTCCGCTGGTGGTGGGGCCTGCACAGCCTGCACCACAGCCAGCAGAACATGAACCTGTGGAGCGACGACCGCAACCACGTGCTGGACGACCTGCTGCGCGACCTCTACATGGCCCTCATCGCGCTCGGCATCGGCGTGCCGCCCAGCCAGTACGTGCTGCTTGTTTCGCTCTCGCGCATCCTGCAAAGCCTGCAGCATGCGAATGTGCGCATCCACTTCGGCTGGCTGGGCGAGCGCCTGCTGGTGTCGCCGCGCTACCACCGCATGCACCACGCCATCGGCGTGGGCCACGAATCGAAAGGCAAGGGCTCCCTGGGCGGCTGCAACTTCGCCGTGCTGCTGCCGGTGTGGGACATCCTTTTCCGCACCGCGAACTTCACGCCCAGCTTCGAGGCCACGGGCGTGCGCGACCAGCTGCCGCGCACCGATGCCGACGGCCATGTGCTCAAGCCGGGCCGCAACTACGGGCGCGGTTTCTGGCAGCAGCAGTGGCTGGGCCTGAAACGCATGGTGGAATTCGCCAGCGCCAGGAGGCCGGGCTGATGCGCGCCGTTGCCAACGCCTACGGCCGCGCGCTGCTGTCCCAGCTGCACGGCAAGATGCTCGTCCTCAGCGTCGTTCCCTTCGCGCTTTCCGTGGCGCTGTGGGCCGCGCTGCTCTGGCTGGGCCTCCAGCCCCTGCTGGACTGGCTGCACATGCACTTCGTGGACTACGAGATCTTCCGCAGCACCAGCAGCTGGCTCGAATGGCTGGGCATGGGCATGCTGAAGACGGTGGTCGTTCCCTTCTTCGCCATGCTGCTCCTGCTGCCGCTCATGATCCTGACGGCCCTGGTCTTCATCGGCGCCGCGGCCATGCCTGTGATCGTGCGCCATGTGGGCGGGCGCCATTTCCCGGAGCTGGAACGCAAGCGGGGAGGGAGCCTGCTGGGCGGCCTGGGCAAGGCGCTCGGCTCCTTCGCCATCTTCGTGGGCGTGTGGTTCTGCACCTTGCCCCTGTACGCGCTGCCGCCGCTGGCCGTGCTGTCCTCGGCCCTGCTGTGGGGCTGGCTTACCAGCCGCGTCATGAGCTACGACGCGCTGGCCGACCATGCCAGCGAGGAGGAGCGCCACACCCTGGTGCGCGAACACCGCTGGCAGCTGCTGGCCATCGGCGTGGTATCGGGCGCTGCCGGTTCCCTGCCTGCTGTACTGTGGGTAGGGGGCGCGGCCATTGCCGTCGTCTTCTTCCCTTTCCTGCTGGCGGCGTCGATCTGGCTCTATGTATTGATATTTATCTTCACGGGCCTGTGGTTCGAATACTATTGTCTTGAAGCGCTGGCCCAACTGCGGCGCCGGCCGCGGGAGCTTACTGTCGAACAGGACTGAGCATGGCAATCGGACTGATCATCATTGGCGACGAAATCCTGTCGGGCAAACGCACCGACCAGCACTTCCCCAAAGTGGTGCAGCTGCTGGCGGCGCGCGGCCTGCAGCTGGGCTGGGCCGAATTCCTGGGCGACGAGCGCGAACGCATCGCCGATACCCTGCGCCGCACCTTCGCCAGCGGCGACATCGTGTTCTGCTGCGGCGGCATCGGCGCCACGCCGGACGACCATACGCGCCAGGCGGCGGCGATCGCGGCGGGCCAGCCCCTGGTGCTGCACGAAGAGGGCAAGGCCATGATCCAGCAGCGCATCCGCCAGATGGCGCAGGAGGCGGGCCACGAGGCCGACCTGGACGCGCCGGACAACCTGCAGCGCCTGCAGATGGCCGAATTTGCGGAAGGCGCGAGCCTGATCCCCAACCCCTACAACAATGTGCCTGGCTTCTCCATCGGCAGCCACCACTTCGTGCCCGGCTTTCCCGTGATGGCCTGGCCCATGATCGAGTGGGTGCTCGACACGCAGTACGCGCAGCTGTTCAACCGCGAGCCGCGCGCCGAACACGCGGTGCTGGTGTACGAGGCGGCGGAAGCGGCGCTGACACCCCTGATGCTGGCGCTGGAAGAAGCCTTCCCGCGCATCAAGGTGTTCAGCCTGCCCAGCGTGGGCGATGCGCAGACGCGCCGCCATATCGAACTGGGCGTGAAGGGCGAGCCCGAACAGGCCGCCGCGGCGTTTGCGCGCCTGTGCGGAGAACTGGAAAAACTGGGCGCGGAATTCCGTCCGGCCGAGTTGTCCGGATGACAGCAGGCGTCGTTGTTTTTTTGCGAAAAAGCTGGGGCCCGATGAGATTTTCAATTGTATCGCCCATGCACGTTTGCCTGATGTGGTGCAATGGCATTGCACGCAGTAACTTTGTCTGAACTTATGTCTTCCCAATACGATCAAGAAAGTCCGCGCCTGGACGAAGAGCAGTCCGCCACTCCGCCGCCTTCGGAGCCCGGCAAGAGCAAGCGCTCCCGCAACGCCTTCATTGTGCTGATGCTGGTGCTGCTGTCCCTGGCGGTATGGTGGATGCTGCGCGAATTCCGCACCTCGGCCATGCAGGCCAGGTATTTCACTCATCTGGTCAAGCAACTGAACTACAAGGTCGAGCCGGGGCCGAGCGACGCCATCCGCTTCCCGCACGACAGCCCCTACGACGAGCGCCTGGGCTATGCCAACCTGCCGGACTACCTGAGCAAGCTGAAAACGCGCGACTACGAAATCACCTCGCAGGCGCGCTTCTCGCCCAAGATGGTGGAGCTGTCGGACATGGGCGTGTTCACCACCTACCGCGAAAAGACGCGCACGGGCCTGACCATTTACGACTGCCGCGCCCAGCCCCTGTTCTCCACCAGCTATCCGGAACGTATCTACCCGGGCTTCGAGCAGGCGCCCGCCGCACTCGTGCAAAGCCTGCTGTTCATCGAGAACCGCGAGCTGCTGGACAAGACCTACCCGAAACGCAATCCCGCCGTGGAGTGGGACCGCCTGTCCAAGGCCGTGCTGGAAAAGACCGCCAGCGCCGTGGGCGCGGGCAGCCACCGCGCCGCGGGCGGCAGCACCCTGGCCACGCAGATCGAGAAGTACCGCCATTCGCCCGAGGGCCGCACCGGCTCCATGAAGGACAAGCTGCAGCAGATGATTTCGGCCTCGCTGCGCGCCTACCAGCAGGGCGAGGACACCACCGCCGTGCGCCGCCAGATCGTGGTGGACTACCTGAACACCGTGCCCCTGTCGGCCAAGCCGGGCTATGGCGAAGTGAACGGCATCGGCGACGGCATGTGGGTGTGGTACGGGCGCGATTTCGACGAAGTGAACCGCCTCCTGGGCGGCAAGATGGACCAGCCGGGCAGCGCGCTCGCCTTCAAGGAGGCGCTGAGCCTGCTGATCGCGCAGCGCCGCCCCAGCCACTACCTGGGCGACGGCGACGAAGACCTGGAAGTGCTGGCCAACAGCCACCTGCGCCTGCTGGCCCAGGCGGGCATCATCACGCCCGCCCTGCGCGACAAGGCGCTGAAGGAAAAGCTGCATCCGGCCCACGGCTCGGGCCTGCAGTCGGCGCCGCCCATGAGCTATGTGGCGAAGAAGGCATCCAACGCCGTGCGCGTGCACCTGGCCAATCTGCTGGGCGACAACCGCATGTACAACCTGGACCGGCTGGACCTCTCGGTGGTGTCCACCCTGGACGCGGACGCGCAGAAATCCGTCACGCAGGTGCTGCGCGACCTGAAGGACGCCGAGACCGCGCAGAAGGCGGGCCTGACGGGCAAGGGCATGCTGGGCAACGGCGACCCGGCCAATGTGGTGTACAGCTTCACGCTGCTGGAGAGGGGCGACAACGTCAACTACCTGCGCGTACAGACCGATAACTACGACCAGCCGCTGGACATCAACGAAGGCGCGAAGCTGGACCTGGGTTCCACCGCCAAGCTGCGCACCCTGGTGACCTACCTGGACATCGTGGACCAGCTGTGGAAGAAGTACAAGGACAAGGGCCCGGATGAACTGAAGAAGGTGGCGGTCGATCCCAAGGACCGCCTGAGCGCCTGGGGCATCGAATACATGCTGGCGACGCCGGCCGCCAAGCGCAGCCTGCCGGACATGCTGAACGCGGCCATGGAGCGCAAGTACTCGGGCAACCCGGGCGAAGGCTTCTTCACGGGCGGCGGCCTGCACTACTTCGGCAACTTCTCGAAGGAAGACGACTCGCGCATCCTCACCGTGCGCGAAGGCCTGCGCCGCTCCACCAACCTGGTCTTCGTGCGCCTGATGCGCGACGTGGCCAAGTACTATTCCTTCCAGATGCCCGGCTCTTCGGCCACGCTGCTGGCGGACGCCGACGACCCGCGCCGCGCCGATTACCTGGCGCGCTTCGCGGACATGGAAGGCAAGGAGTTCCTGTCGCGCTTCTACGCCAAGTACAAGGGCAAGAAGGTCACGGAGCTGGACCGCATCCTGGTCGACAGCGTGCGCCCGACGCCGGTGCGCCTGGCGAACATCCACCGCACCCTGTTCCCGAAAGCGTCGCTGGACGAATTCACCATGTTCGTGAACGGCAACCTGCAATCGCAGAACGAGGTGCCGGACGACCGCCTGCAGCGCATGTACGACCAGTACGCGATGGACAAGTGGAGCCTGGCCGACCGCGGCTACCTGGCCAATGTGCACCCGCTGGAACTGTGGCTGGTGGCCTACCTGCGCTCGCACGACGGCGCCAACTTCAGCGACGTGGTCGCGGCCAGCGAGAAGGAGCGCCAGGAGGTCTACCAGTGGCTGTTCAAGACCCACCGCAAGCATGCGCAGGACAAGCGCATCGCGGGCCTGCTGGAGATGGAGAGCTTCATGGAGATCCACCGCCAGTGGAAGAAGATGGGCTATCCATTCGATTCGCTGGTGCCGTCGTACGCGACCACGCTGGGCGCATCGGCCGACCGTCCCGCCTCGCTGGCCGAGATGATGGGCATCATCATCAATGGCGGCGTGCGCAAGACCACGCAGCGCATCGAGTCGCTGCACTTCGCGGCGGGCACGCCATACGACACCAAGGTGGGCAAGGCGAAGAGCACGAGCAACGAGCAGGTGCTGGCGCCTGAAGTGGCGCGCCAGGTGGCGGACGAGATCAAGGGCGTGGTATCGGACGGCACGGCCAAGCGCGTGAAGGCGGCCTTCGTGGGCGCGGACGGCGCGATCATTCCCGTGGGCGGCAAGACCGGCACGGGCGACCAGCGCTTCGACGTGTACGCGGCGGGCGGACGCCTGATCGAATCGCGCTACGTGAACCGCTCGGCGACTTTCGTCTTCAATATCGGCGAGCGCTTCTTCGGCAGCATGACGGCCTATGTGCATGGCCCCGAGTCGAAGAACTACGACTTCACCTCGGCGCTGCCGGTGCAGCTGCTGACGGTGCTGGCGCCAAGCCTCATGCCCCTGATCGAACCGCAGACGGCGGCCAAGCCGGGCGGCTCGGTAGCCGCTGCCGCCGCCGCCCTCGGCGCCCCCATCAAAGCCTGCGGGCGCTAAGAGCTCGCGGCAGAGGGGACGGACCCCGGACGGGGAGCTCGGCGCCCCCGTCTGTCCCCGAAAACATAGTCCGCCACCGAACGCAGTTTGCGCCGACCGTGTTCGGCGGTCGACTGGGCTACCGGGGACAGACCCCCCGAGGTCTGTCCCCTCCGTCCCGTGTCCCTTATACTTTGCGGATGAAACCTATCCGCCAGCGCGTCGGCCGCATCCTGAAATTTACCCGCTTCTCGTTCCGTGATCTCGTTGCGAGCGCGGCGCCCACGGTGGCGCTGATCGCCGCGGCCTGCGTGGCCGCCTACCTGATCGTCGATCCCGCCCCGCCGCGCCAGGTCACCCTGGGCACGGGCCAGGAGAACAGCGCCTACGACCGCATCGGCCAGAAGTACGCCCAGGAGCTGGGCAGGCACGGCATCGCCGTCACCCTCCAGGGCTCGCACGGCTCGCGCGAGAACCTGCGCCGCCTGAACGACCACAAGGTCGATATCGCTTTCGTGCAGAGCGGCTCCACCGACCAGGCTGAGGCCGAGCGGCGCGGCCTCGTGTCCCTGGGCAGCCTGTTCACCGAGCCGCTCTGGCTCTTCCTGCGCGAGGAGAAGGGCCATGCGCCCATCGCCCGGCTCACGCAGCTGAAGGGCATGAAGATCAATATCGGCGCCAAGGGCAGCGGGGCGCCGCGCCTGTTCCGCCAGGTGCTGGAGGTGAACGGCGTCGATGTGAAGGAGGTGCAGGCCAGCCAGCTCGATAACACGCCCGCCACCATCGAGCTGCTGGAGGGCCGTATCGACGGCATGGTGTTCGCGGCCGCGCCGGACGATCCCCTGATCCAGATGCTGCTGCAGACGCCCGGCATCGCGCTCTTCGACTTCACCCAGGCCGAGGCCTATACGCGCCGCCTGCCTTTCCTCACCCATGTGACCCTGCCGCGCGGAATCGTGGACCTGGGCCGCGACCTGCCCGCGCACGACTACCAGCTGATCGCGCCCACCGCCACGCTCGTCGCGCGCGAGGACCTGCACCCGGCCCTGGTCGATCTCTTCGTGCAGGCGGCCGCCCGCATTCACGGCGGGGCAGGGTGGTTCCAGCAGCAGGGCCAGTTCCCTTCGCCGCGCTTTTCCGAGATTCCGGTGGCGCAGGAGGCGGCCAAGTTCTACAAGGACGGCCCGCCCTTCCTGCAGCGCTACATGAACTTCTGGCTGGCCAATTTCTTCGACCGCATGTGGGTGGTGGTGGTGGCGCTGGGCGCGCTGATCCTGCCCCTGTCGCGCGTCGTGCCGCCGCTGTACGTGTGGCGCATCCGTTCCCGCATCTACCGCTGGTATGGCCAGCTGCGCGCCGTGGAGCAGGCGCTGGAGGCCGCCGCGCCCGGGGAGCTGGAGGCCGTGTGCCGCGCCCAGCTCGAACGGCTCAACGATATCGAACACCGCGTCAACCGCCTCTCCATCCCGCTCTCCTTCGCCGACGATCTGTACGGCTTGCGCAGCCATATCAACTTCGTGCGCGACCGCATCCAGAATCAACTACGTAGTTCTACGGAGTGATCGTACTTGTTAAAACGAAACAATGTTGTTTCTTCCCCAAACGGTGAATATTTGGTTCCGAATTAATTGACAGGTAAGCAGGCTCGTCACTACATTAAATTAGGTCTTCACGCGCAAGACCGAATAAGCCTCATCGTTCGATCAAGCCTCAAAAAAAAACCGAAGGGATCAACAATGCAGAGAAATACCGTTCCAAACAAGAGCCTGCTCGCAGCAACCATCGCTTCCCTGTTCGCCGGTGCGGCCTTCGCCCAGTCGGCGCCGCCAGCGGGCGACAATACGGCCACCGTGGTGGTGACCGGCACCCGCGTTTCCAACCGCACTGTGCTCGACACCTCGGCCCCGGTCGACGTCATTTCGGCCGACAGCATCAAGAACACCGGCGTGCCCGAGATCAGCCAGGCGCTGTCCGTGGCGCTGCCGTCCCTGAATTTCCCCCGTCCCGGCCTGGCCGACGGCACCGACACCATCCGCCCGGCCACCCTGCGCGGCCTGGCGCCTGACCAGACCCTGGTGCTGGTGAACTCCAAGCGCCGCCACACCTCCTCGCTGGTGAACCTGAACGGCACCATCGGCCGCGGTTCGGCCGCCGTGGACATGAACACCATCCCTACCGCGATGGTGAAGAGCATTGAAGTGCTGCGCGACGGCGCGTCCGCCCAATACGGCTCGGACGCCATCGCGGGCGTGGTGAACATCCGCCTGCGCACCGACCGCACCGGCGGCGAAGCGACCGTGAGCTACGGCGCCCGCCTGACCGAATACGAGTTCGCCGTGGCGCCGCCGCCAGCGGGCGCCAACTGGTCCGCCGGCCCCACCTCGCGCAAGCGCACCGACGGCCAGACCGGCACCGTGAGCCTGTGGAAGGGCCTGGGCTTCGGCGATACCGGCTATGTGACCATCGCCGCCGAATACAAGGACCAGGCGCACACGGAGCGCAGCGGCTACGACATGCGCCAGCAATACCCGCTGGTGAACGGCGCCTTCGATCCGCGCGAAGCCACCATCAACCGCTTCAACGCCTGGTACGGCGAGCCCGAGATGAAGCAGTCCACCGTCTTCGTCAACGCGGGCAACAACCTGGGCGACGGCGTGAAGCTGTACGGCTGGACCAGCTACCAGAAGCGCGAAGCGCGTTCGGGCGGCTTCTTCCGCCGCGCCCTGCAGGACAACAACACCATCCAGATCTATCCGAACGGCTTCCTGCCGATCATCGCTCCGGATGTGGACGACTTCAGCGCGGCAGGCGGCGTGACCTGGACCCTGGGTTCCTGGGACATGGACACCTCCCTGAGCTACGGCAAGAACAAGATGGACTACACCATCGAGAACACGCTGAACCGCTCGATCGGCCCCTCGTCCAAGACCAGCTTCGACGCAGGCGGCTACTCCTACGACCAGCTCACCTTCAACCTGTCCGGCGTGCGCCAGTTCGACGTGGGCTTGGCGTCGGACCTGAACGTGGCCGTGGGCGCCGAAGCGCGCCGCGAGGGCTACAAGCTGGAGGCGGGCGAGCCGGACTCCTACCGCAACGGCGGCGTGCTGCTGCCGAGCGGCGCGCCCACCGCTTCCGGTTCCCAGGTCTTCCCTGGCTTCCGTCCGAGCGACGCGTCGAACAACCACCGCACCGCGCTGAGCGTGTTCGCCGACTTCGAAGCGAACCTGACCCAGAACTTCCTGGGCTCCTTCGCTGTGCGCGGCGAGCACTATTCCGACTTCGGCAACAACTGGTCGGGCAAGCTGGCAGGCCGCTACAACTTCACCAAGGACTTCGCCCTGCGCGGTTCGGTGCAGAACGGCTTCCGTGCGCCGTCGATGCAGCAGCAGTTCTTCACCTCGACCTCGACCAACTTCATCAACGGCGTGCCGTTCGACATCACCACCTTCAAGCCGAGCGATCCGGCGGCGGTGGCGATGGGCGCCAAGCCGCTGGAAGCCGAGAAGTCTACCAACTACTCCTTCGGCGCGGTGATGAAGCTGGGCCGCGGCAGCCTGACCGTGGACGGCTACAAGATCAAGATCCGCAACCGCATCGTGCTGTCGGAGAACCTGACCGCCGCCAACGTGCGTAACTTCCTGACTTCGCGCGGCTTCGTGGGCATCGGCGGCGGCCGCTTCTTCATCAACGGCGTGGACACCACGACCGATGGCGTGGACGTGGTCTTCAACCATCCCTTCTCCCTGGGCCAGGCCGGCAAGCTGGACCTGACGGTGGCGGGCAACTACACGAAGACGGATGTGACCCGCGTGCCTGCGACGGCACAGCTGGCAGCCCTGAGCCCGGCGCCCATCCTGTTCGACCGCGTCAACGTGCTGACCTTCGAGGAAGGCACGCCGAAGACCAAGTTCTCGGCCAGCGGCACCTGGTCCATGGGCCCTTGGGGCGCCACCCTGCGCGCCACGCGCTACGGCAAGATCCTGACTCCGGCATCGCCTGCGACGCTGGACCAGTGGGCATCGGCCAAGACGCTGGTGGACCTGGAGGGCCGCTATGCCTTCAGCAAGCAGCTGTCGCTGGCCGTGGGCGCGGACAACCTGTTCGACCAGTATCCTGACGCCTACACCACGGCGCAGAATACGACCGGCAATGCGCCGTTCTCGAACTACTCGCCGTTCGGCCGTTCGGGCCGTTACGTCTACGCCCGCATGAGCTACGCGTTCTAAGAAAGCGCAGCCAGAAAGCCCGTCCCGGTCCGCCGGGGCGGGCTTTTGTACTTTGGGCAACGCTTCGATACAAAACCTTCACAGCAGGAAACTTGCCTGATACACAAGCTTGGGAAGATGGGCAGCCATGCACATCTCCTTCTCACAGCTTGCGCGCGGCGGCTTCTATCTGCTGGCGCTGTTCCTCTTCTGCCTGAGCTACTGGATCCACCGCTACTTCGGCGATCCGGACATCGGCCAGATCGCCTACCACCTGCAGTTCGGCGTGGAGCTCGTGCGCAGCTCGGATCCTGTCTTCACGCGGCGCTTCATCCGCTGGTGCGTGCTGGCGCCCCTGCTGTTCCTGGCGCTGCTGTGGCTGGCCGAGTCGCGCCTGCCCGCGGCAGGCGCGCCCTGGCTGCGCAGGCTGCACCGCTTCTTTCCCCAGCTGCTGCTGGCGGCCGCGGCGCTGTTCTGGCTGTGCGACCTCTCGGCCCTGAAGTACGCGGGCGCCCGCTTCGGGCCCGATTACTTCGGCGCACACTATGTGCGCCCCGATCCCGCCGCGCTGAAGGCGAAGGCGCCGAAGAACCTGATCCTCATCTACGTGGAAAGCCTGGAGGCGGGCTATGCCGACCGTGCCGCCTTCGGCCGCGACCTGCTGGCGCCCCTGGGCGGGCTGCGCGCCGCCAGCTTTCCTGTCTATGCGCAGGCGCCAGGAACAGGCTGGACCATTGCAGCCATGGTGGCCACGCAGTGCGGCGTGCCGCTGGAGCGCGTCACCCTCTTCGACGGCAACACCCAGGGCCAGGTCATGGATTCCTTCCTGAAGAGGGCCGTCTGCCTGCCGGACCTGCTGGCGGCCCAGGGCTACCGCAACGTCTTCCTGGGCGGCGCCTCCACCGGCTTTGCGGGCAAGGACAAGTTCCTGCGCCAGCACCACTACCACGAGATCCTGGGCCGGGAGGAGTGGCTGCGGCAGGGCGCCGCGGCGGGCGCCATGAACGGCTGGGGGCTCAACGATGCCGACCTGTTCCGCCAGGCGCGGCGCAAGCTGGGCGAGCTGGCCGCGTCGCGCCAGCGCTTCAACCTGACCCTGCTCACCTCCGACATGCACGAGCCGGGAAACTACCTGTCGCCGGACTGCGCCAGGCAGGGTTTCGCCGCTTTCGCGGGCGTGGTCGCCTGCACGGCGCGGGAGGCCGCGGCCTTCGTGGAGCATGTGCGGCAAAGCGGCCTGATGGAGAGTACCAGTATCGTGATCGTGGGCGACCACCTGGCGCGCAAGAATCCCCTGTCCGCCCGGCTGGAGCGGCAGGCGCGGCGCAGCATCTTCAATGCCTTCATCGCGCGCGAGGCGCCGCGGCCGAACCGGGAGCAGCTGCTCCATTTCGACCTGCTGCCCACCATCCTCGAGTTTTCTGGCTTCGAGGTGCCGCAGGGGCGCCTGGGCCTGGGCTACAGCGGTTTCGGCGTCCATGAGGACCGGCCGCCGCCGGGCCGCCTGCGGGACATGGAGCGCGACCTGCTGAACCGCTCGGGCGAGTACCTCGCCCTGTGGTCCGATGCGGGCCTTTAGGCGCCCATCCAGGGCAGGCCCGCCTTGCACCAGCCGCCCACCGTCTTGCGGTGGCCTGCCGCGTCCTTGTCGCCCTCGAAGCCTTCCAGGATGTCGTAGCACTGCGTGTAGCCGTTCTCGGTGGCCAGCCTGGCCGCATGGCGCGAGCGCACGCCGGAGCGGCACAGGAAGAGCAGCACCTCGTCCTGCTTCGCCACGGCCGCCAGCTGGGACAGGAAATCCGGGTTGGGCACGCCGCCCGGCCAGGTGCTCCATTGCACGGCGGCATGCTGGGCCTCCGGCAGGATGACGCGGCCCACCCAGTCCCGCTCCGCATTGGTGCGCACGTCCACCAGCCGCACTGCGGGATCGGATTTCAGCAGCTGGAACGCCTCTTCCGGCGTCACGGCACCGGCATAGGGGAGGGAGGTGTCGCGCGCGCGGGCGCGTTCGAGAATCTGCTCGGGGCTTGCCATGGGCTGTCTTTCCGTTTTGATCTTCGTTTATGATATTCATGCACCACAGCGATGCATTTTCACCATAACAGTGCAAAATGCCATGAATGCACCTTAACGGTGCAGTGACTCGCCATGGTGCAGAGCCTTGCTAAAAGGATTCTAGCGCTGATGCCGGCTGGCATGAAACATGCTTTAACAAACTACGAGCTTAGTGCCGCAGTCCGCTGCGGCAGCCCTTTTCACTTAGGAGATACGCATGGCAATGACCGCCGAAGAAGTACTGAAGATGGTAAAAGAAAACGAAGTCAAATTCGTTGACTTCCGTTTCGCCGACACCCGTGGTAAAGAGCAGCACGTGACCGTGCCTGTGTCCGCCTTTGACATCGACAAGTTCGAATCGGGCCACGCCTTCGACGGTTCTTCGATTGCAGGCTGGAAGGGCATCGAGGCCTCCGACATGCTGCTGATCCCCGATCCCAACACCGCCAATATCGACCCCTTCATGGAAGAGACCACGCTGTTCATGCAGTGCGACGTGATCGAGCCTTCCGACGGCAAGGGCTACGACCGCGACCCGCGCTCCATCGCCAAGCGCGCGGAAGCCTACCTGAAGTCCTCCGGCCTGGGCGACACCGCCTACTTCGGCCCGGAACCTGAATTCTTCATCTTCGACTCGGTGAAGTGGAAGATCGACATGTCCGGCGCGATGGTCAAGATCGACTCCGACGAAGCTTCCTGGTCCACCGACAAGGACATCGAAGGCGGCAACAGCGGCCACCGTCCGACCGTGAAGGGCGGCTACTTCCCGGTGCCTCCGGTCGACTCCTTCCAGGACATGCGCTCTGAAATGTGCCTGATCCTGGAATCCATGGGCATCCCGGTCGAAGTGCACCACCACGAAGTGGCGGGCGCAGGCCAGAACGAAATCGGCACCAAGTTCTCGACCTTGGTCGAGCGCGCCGACTGGACCCAGAACCTGAAGTACATCGTCTGGAACGTGGCCCACAGCTACGGCAAGACCGCCACCTTCATGCCGAAGCCTGTGGTGGGCGACAACGGCTCGGGCATGCACGTGCACCAGTCGATCTGGAAGGACGGCAAGAACCTGTTCGCAGGCGACGGCTACGCCGGCCTGTCCGACTTCGCCCTGTACTACATCGGCGGCATCATCAAGCACGCCAAGGCCCTGAACGCCATCACCAACCCCGGCACGAACTCGTACAAGCGCCTGGTGCCCGGCTACGAAGCGCCGGTGAAGCTGGCCTACTCGGCCCGCAACCGTTCGGCCTCGATCCGTATTCCGCACGTGGCGAACCCGAAAGGCCGCCGCATCGAAACCCGCTTCCCTGATCCGCTGGCCAACCCGTACCTGTGCTTCGCGGCGCTGATGATGGCGGGCCTGGACGGCGTGCAGAACAAGATCCATCCGGGCGAAGCAGCGTCGAAGGACCTGTACCACCTGCCGCCGGAAGAAGACGCGCTGATCCCGACCGTCTGCGCATCGCTGGAAGAGGCACTGGATCACCTGAACAAGGACCGCGAATTCCTGACCCGCGGCGGCGTGTTCACCGACTCCATGATCGACGCCTACATCGAGCTGAAGATGACCGAAGTGACCCGCATGCGCCAGACCACGCATCCGGTCGAATTCGACATGTACTACTCGCTGTAATGGCGCTGCCGCCGGCCCGCGGGCCGGCTGCCGGAGAACGCGAGGCAAGCCTGTGCTTTCCTCGCGTTTTTTTTCGGATGTTGTATAGTCGGGGCATGAAAACGAGGATTCTTGTAGTGGCGCTGGCGCTGGCGGCCGGTTCGGCCCAGGCCCAGATCTATCGCTGCGTGGATGCCAACGGGCACAAGGAATACACGGATACGCGCAAGGGCAGCCACTGCACGCTGCTCGATCTGCCGGGCGCCATTCCCGCTCCGGCCGCGCGCTCCGCGCCGCCGCCGCGCGCGCGGCCCCAGGTGCCAGCCGCCGCTTCCCAGTTCCCGCGCGTGGACACGGCGGAGCAGAAGGCGCGCGACGCCGACCGGCGCGCCATCCTCACCGAGGAGCTGAACGCGGAGATGAAGAGGCTGGGCGAGCTGAAGGCGGAATTCAACAACGGCGAGCCCGAACGGCGGGGCGACGAACGCAACTACGCCAAGTACCAGGAACGCGTGGCCGGGCTGCGCGACAATATTGCGCGTTCGGAAAAGAACGTGGAAGCGCTGAAGCGGGAAATCTCGAACATCCGATGAATAGTGCAAGCAAGCCGGCCCCGCGGCCCGCCGAGCTGGCCGGCCTGGACCTGCTGGCTTCAGCCGTCCTGCTGCTCGATGCCAGCAACCATATCGTCTACGCCAATGCGGCGGCGGAAAACCTGCTGGAATCGTCGCTGAAGGCCATGTCGCGCCTGGCGCTGCGCGATCTCTTCATCAACACGGCGGAGCTGGACCATGTGCTGGCCCAGGCCCGCGCCCACAAGTTCTCCGACCTGCGCCAGGAGCTCG
The DNA here is from genome assembly GCF_021165955.1 of Massilia endophytica. Lineage (NCBI taxonomy): Bacteria > Pseudomonadati > Pseudomonadota > Betaproteobacteria > Burkholderiales > Oxalobacteraceae > Massilia > Massilia endophytica. The sequence continues at coordinate 501,934 of NZ_CP088952.1, forward strand.
CGCTGGAGCGGGCGGGGCGCGAACCCCTGCATGTGCACGGCATCGTCAGCGCCCTGGAGGCGCCGGAGGACGGGCTGCTGCTGGAACTGCGCGAGACCGTGCAGCAGATGAAGCTGGACCGCGAGGAAAGGCTGCTGGACCAGAGCCAGGTGAACAAGGAGCTCATCCGCAACCTGGCGCACGAGATCAAGAATCCCCTGGGCGGCATCCGCGGCGCGGCCCAGCTGCTGGAGATGGAGCTGCCGCCCCTGCACCTGGGGCAGCTGCGCGAGTACACCCAGGTCATCATCAAGGAGGCGGACCGCCTGCAGACCCTGGTGGACCGCCTGCTGGCGCCGCACCGCCGCCCGCACATCGTGGGCGACGTGAATATCCACGAGGTGCTGGAGCGGGTGCGCAGCCTCATGCTGGCCGAGTTCCCCAGCGGCCTGGCCATCCTGCGCGACTACGACGCCTCCATCCCCGAGTTCCGGGGCGACAAGGAACAGCTGATCCAGACCGTGCTCAACATCGCGCACAACGCGGCCCAGGCGCTGGCCGGGCGCATCGAGAACGGCGACGCCGAGATCCGTTTCCGGACGCGGGTGGCGCGCCAGGTCACCCTGGCGAAGGTCCGTTACAACCTGGCATTAGATTTGCATATCATCGACAATGGACCGGGCATTCCGCCGCAGATCCGCGACCGCATCTTCTATCCGCTCGTCTCGGGCCGGGACGGGGGCAGCGGCCTCGGCCTGACCTTGGCGCAGACCTTCGTGCACCAGCACCTGGGCGTCATCGAATGCGAAAGCCGACCCGGATACACCGACTTCAGGATATTGCTGCCATTGCCATAAGACATGAAACCAATCTGGATAGTTGACGACGACGAATCGATCCGCTGGGTACTGGAGAAGGCGCTGGCGCGTGAGAACCTGGCCACGCGCAGCTTTGCCAATGCGCGCGACGCCATCGCGGCCCTGGACCAGGAAACCCCGCAGGTGCTGGTGTCGGACATCCGCATGCCGGGCGATTCCGGCCTCGACCTGCTGCAGCTCGTCAAGCAGCGCCATCCCGGCCTGCCCGTCATCATCATCACCGCCTTCTCCGACCTGGACTCGGCCGTCGCCGCCTTCCAGGGCGGGGCCTTCGAATACCTGGCCAAGCCCTTCGACATCGACAAGGCGGTGGAGCTGATCCGCCGCGCCCTGGACGAGAGCCTGCGCGAGGCCAGCGTGGAATCGGGACCGGCCGAAACGCCCGAGATCCTGGGCCAGGCGCCCGCCATGCAGGAGGTGTTCCGCGCCATCGGCCGCCTGTCGCAGTCGAATGTGACGGTGCTGATCACGGGCGAATCGGGCACGGGCAAGGAGCTGGTGGCGCGCGCCCTGCACAAGCACAGCCCGCGCGCGTCCCAGCCCTTCATCGCCCTGAACACGGCGGCGATTCCGAAGGACCTGCTGGAGTCGGAGCTCTTCGGCCACGAACGGGGGGCCTTCACGGGCGCCCAGGCCACGCGGCGCGGCCGCTTCGAGCAGGCCGAGGGCGGCACGCTCTTCCTCGACGAGATCGGCGACATGCCCTTCGACCTGCAGACCCGCCTGCTGCGTGTGCTGTCGGACGGCCACTTCTACCGCGTGGGCGGGCACCAGCCCCTGAAGGCGAATGTGCGCGTGATCACGGCCACCCACCAGAACCTGGAGCAGCGCGTGCGCGACGGCCTGTTCCGCGAGGACCTGTACCACCGCCTGAACGTGATCCGCCTGCGCCTGCCCAGTTTGCGGGAGCGGCGCGAGGACATCCCCATCCTGGTGCGCCACTTCCTGGTGCAGAGCGCCAAGCAGCTGGGCGTGGAAGCCAAGCGCATGAGCGACGCCACCCTGGCCTTCCTGCAGAGCCTGGACCTGCCGGGCAATGTGCGCCAGCTGGAGAACCTGTGCAACTGGATCACGGTGATGGCGCCGGGCCAGACGGTGGAGGTGAAGGACCTGCCGCTCGAACTGAGCCAGGGTCAGGGCGGGGCGGGCGCCGCGGCCGAACACCAGCTGCCGCAGCATCACGGCACCGTCGTCAGCGCGCCGGCCGCGGCCGCGCCCGATGGCTGGCTCAGCCTGCTCGAGCTGCAGGCCGCCAGCATGCTGGCGGCGGGGCAGCCGGAAGTGATGGACGTGCTGGGCCGCCAGTTCGAGTCCTCCCTGATCCGCACGGCCCTGAAGTTCACGCACGGGCGCAAGAACGATGCCGCCGTGCGCCTGGGCATCGGGCGCAACACCATCACGCGCAAGATCGCCGAACTCGGCATAGACGGCGCGAAGGACGACTGAATGGTAAGCTTCGGGCATCGATTGCCCGGAGTGCTTGTCAATGCTGATTAACTGCGTCGCCTACCAGGATGGCCGCAAGCTGGCGGATGTGCCGGTGGCGGACATCAGCGAATACGTGTCCCGCCCCGACGCCTTCGTCTGGGTGGCGCTGCGCGACGCGCAGCCGGACGAGCTGGCCCTGATGCAGGAGGAATTCGGCCTGCACGAGCTGGCGGTGGAGGATGCCCAGCGCGGCCACCAGCGGCCCAAGATCGAGGAATACGGCGACTCCCTCTTCGTGGTGGTGAAGACGGTGGAACTGGAGGACGAGGAGCTGCAGGTGGGCGAGGTCGATATTTTCGTCGGCCGCAACTATGTGCTCTCCTCGCGCCAGAACAGCAGCCACGGCTTCCTGGGCGTGCGCGCGCGCGCCGAGCAGGAACCCGAGCTGCTCAGGCAGGGGGCGGCCTTCGTGCTGTACGCGCTCATGGATGCCGTGGTGGACCGCTACTTCCCCATCGTCGACCTGTTCGAGACCGAGCTGGAAGCGATCGAGGAGCGCATCTTTATCCAGGGCTCGCAGCGCGCCAATATCGAGAGGCTGTACGAGCTGAAGCGAAAGGTGATGACCCTGCGCCACGCCGTTGCGCCCCTGCTCGACGCCATCGGCAAGCTGCACGGCGGCCGCGTGCCCGCGATCTGCGCCAACACCCAGGAATACTTCCGCGACGTGCACGATCACCTGTACCGCATCAACGGCACCCTCGACACCATGCGCGACACCATCGGCACGGCGATCCAGGTGAACCTGTCGATGGTGGCGCTGGAAGAGGGCGAGGTGAACAAGCGCCTGGCGGCCTGGGCCGCGATCTTCGCTGCGCTCACGGCCTTCGCCGGCATCTGGGGCATGAATTTCAAATATATGCCCGAGCTGAATTCTCCCTATGGCTATCCTATTGCTCTTTTATTAATGTTCGGCACCAGTTTCTATCTGTACCGGCGTTTTAAAAAGGCGAACTGGCTGTAGTACAAAATCACGACAAAGAAATACAGGCGGGGACAAGTTTTTACATCTGCCGCAGAAAGCCCTCAATGGCGGGCCTCAATTGTCTCCGGCGGCCGCCCGGCCGGTATCTTTGTCCCGCTTCTTCCTTCATCTTGTAGCCACGCAGCAACAACCCCGCGTTGCGCCGCTCCTTCAGCCGTGCTTTGATCGCGGCTGAATATATTGAATAGATCTCAATATATTCAACGTGCCTTTCCTACCGCCTGAAAGCCGCTCCCATAAGGAGCGGCCGCTGGCGCTTACTTATATCTTTTTCGGGAAATGAATATGTTGAATAAAAAAACTCTGGTGCGGGCGCTGTCGCTCGCATTTGCCGGCGCCGCCCTCAGCGCCGCCATGGTGCAGCCGGTCATGGCCCAGTCGAATGCCACGGGCAATATCGTCGGCAAGTCCACGGCCGGCGCGTCGATCAGCGTGGTCGGCGTGGACAACGGCCTGAAACGCACCATCACCCCGGACGCGAACGGCGACTTCCGCATCACTTCCCTGCCGGTCGGTAACTACAAGGTCAGCCTGATGCAAGGCGGCACGGCCACCAACACCCAGGACGTGGAAGTGCGCATCGGCCAGGAATCGGAGGTGGTGCTGCAGGTGGCGAGCGTGACGGTGAGCCAGCGCCGCAAGACCATCGACATGGGCAGCTCCAACTCGGGCTCCTCCTTCAACGCGCGCGAACTGGCGGCCCTGCCGCTTGCGCCGGAAGTCACCAACATCGTGCAGCTGGCGGGCGGCACCACGCGCGCCGACTCGCGCTACGGGAACAACGCGGCCAGCTTCGGCGGCTCGAGCGCCTCGGAGAACGCCGCCTACATCAACGGCTTCCCCGTTACCAACAGCCTGTACCAGGTGGGCTACTCCTCGCTGCCCTTCGGCTCCATCGCCGAGGCCCAGATCATTACCGGCGGCTACGGCGCGGAATTCGGCCGCTCCACGGGCGGCGTGGTCAACATCACCACCAAGAGCGGCAACAACAACTGGGAAATGGGCGTGGGCGTGAACTGGGCGCCGAACTCCCTGCGCGCCAAGTCCCGCAATATCATGCATCCGCGCACCGGCGCGCCGGAGAATGCCGCCACCGACGGCACGATCTATAACTACAAGGCGGGCGATGTGCTCACCGAGAAGATGTACAACGCCTTCATCAGCGGCCCCATCTTCAAGGACCGGCTCTTCGTCTATCTCGGTGCGGAATACAACGACGTGCACCGCGAGACGGCCCGCCTGGCCTCCACCAATACGGTCAACGGCCAGACCGGCTGGGGCGTGCAGAACCAGCGCGTGCCGCGCTACCTGGCCAAGGTGGACTGGAACATCACCGACAACCACCGCCTCGAATACACCCGCATTGCGGACGAGTCCAAGGTCGAGGAGAAATACTATGGCTTCGACTACGCCACCCTGAAGCACAATAACGTGGTGGGCGGCGGCGCCAGCTACCTCAACTATGCGGCCGGCGTGCTGGGCCTGGGCGGCACGGGCGCCGCCCTGCAGGCGCCACAGGGCGCCAACCTCAATATCCTGAAGTACACCGGCTATGTGACCGACGACCTGACCGTGCAGGCCCTGGTCGGCAAGGCGCGCACCGACCGGGTCCAGGATCCCCTGGGCTATGTGCCCGGCCTGCGCCCCATCTCGGCGCCGCCCGCCAACCAGGTCAAGGGCCTGAACTACACGCCAAGCCAGGTGCAGGGCTTCTCCTCGCCGCTGCTGCGCGAGGGCGCCCATGACGAGAACAAGGGCTACCGCTTCGACGTCGAATACAAGCTGACCAAGCAGCACACCCTGCGCGGCGGCCTGGACCACAACAAGATCACGGCCCTGAACGGCAGCGTGTCGGCAGGCGGCGGCACCTGGTTCTACCTGCGCGCCAACGACCCGAACGCGGTGCTGTCCGGCCACAATATCTCGCCGGCGGCGGGCGGCGGCTACGGTACGGGCGGCTACTATGTGCGCGAGAATATCCAGCGCGGCGGCTCCACCCCTGCCGTGAAGCAGGCCGCCCAGTACCTGGAAGACCGCTACCAGGTGAACGACAACCTGGTGGTCACCCTGGGCCTGCGCAACGAATCGTTCGAGAACATGAACGGCGCAGGCGATGTCTTCGTCGAGCAGAAGGACATGCTGGCGCCGCGCCTGAACGTGGCGTGGAACGTGCATGGCGACGGCTCGCTGAAGGTCTTCGGCACGGCGGGCCGCTACTTCATGCAGCTGCCGGCCAATATGGCGGTGCGCTTCGCGGGCGCAGCCCTGAACACCGACCGCTTCTACACCTATACCGGCGTGGATGCGGCCACCGGCGCGCCGACCGGCCTGAACCCGATCAGCAATGTGCTGTCGGCGAACAACGAGTTCGGCCAGGAGAAGCGCGCCAAGGAACTGGCGGCCCAGGGCCTCAAGGCGCACTACCAGGACGAGATCAATCTCGGCTTCGAGAAGGCGCTGACGCCGGACTACAACGGCGGCATCAAGTTCACCTACCGCACCCTGCGCAACAGCATCGACGACTACTCCGACCCGCGCGCCATCGCGGCCAAGCTGAACGGCGCCGAGCGCGACTACTTCCTCAGCACCTGGACGGGCGCGCTGTTCAATCCGGGCAAGGACAACACCTTCCTCGTGCCGACCGGCCCCAACGGCCAGGCCCGCTCCGTGCATGTGACGGCGGCCGAAATCGGCTTCCCGGACGATGTGAAGCGCGAGTACACGGCGCTGGAGTTCATGCTGGAGCACCCGCTGCGCAATGGCTGGTACGGCAAGGCCAACTACACCTGGTCGCGCAGCTACGGCAACCAGGAAGGCCAGACCAAGTCCGACAATGCCCAGCCGGACGTGGGCTTCACCTCGGGCTGGGACTTCCCCGAGACCATGATCAACGCCACCGGGCTGCTGCCCAACAACCGCACCCACCAGCTCAAGGCCTACGGCTACTATGAGCTGAACAAGGAGCTGGCGCTGGGCGGCAACCTGCTGGTGGCGACGGGCCGCCCCATGTCGCGCACCTGCAATATCCCGTCCGCCATGGACCAGGAAGGCCTGGGCCTGTCGCAGTACGGCTCGGTCTTCTTCCTCTGCCCGACCGGACCGAACGGCCGCGGCGCCCTGGGCCGCCTGCCCACGGACACGCGGGTGGACCTGAACCTGACGTACAAGCCGCAGCTGCTGAGCGGTCTGATGCTGAAGATGGATGTACTGAACGTCTTCAACAAGCAGGTGGCGCAGCGCATCGACGAAGGCCAGAACGTGGCCGCCGCAGGGGATACCATCAGCCCGACGGCCAGCATGGTGTCGGCCTACTCACCGGCGCGCAGCGTGCGCCTGTCGGCCCAGTACAGCTATAAGTTCTGAGAACCTCCTGTTCCGCGAAAACCGGCGCCCTGCGCCGGTTTTTTTTCGCCCGCAGCAGACCAGCGGGACAAAAACTTTCATCTGTACTTCATTTGTAACGTAATGTTGTTGTATTTTGGGTAGTCGGCCGGTAGAGGCCGGTAACCGAAAGTTGATGAGAATTGGCGCCAGTATGGCAGCAGCTTCCCTGCAATTGGCGGGTTTTGACAGCTTCTTGCGCCAAGAAGTAGCCAAAGGTCAACGTTGACACTCGGTATTGCCCTGATTACATTCGAGAATTAGTACGGCAGGGCGGACCCCGCTCCTTCCGTCTTACATGAAGTGACGGAACCTGCCCGTCAGTACCCCTGCCGAGCCGGAACAAGTCTACAAGGCTATTAGCCAGAAAGAGATCAATCAATGACGTTTCGCCTAAAATCGATGCCTCTCGCAATTCTGCAAGTGGTGGCCAGCGGCGCCCTGACGGCCGCAGTCGCTACCCCGGTATTTGCGCAGGAGACTGCCAGCGCTGAACCCCAGCGCGTGATCGTGACCGGCTCCCTGATCAGCCGCGCTGACCGGGAAACCGCCAGCCCAGTGCAGGTGCTGACCTCGGACGACATCATCAAGACCGGCAAGACCTCCGTCGCCGAGATCCTGACCGACCTGGCCGCCAATGGCCAGGGCACCCTGGGCTCCGGCTTCGCCGGCGCCTTCGCCAATGGCGCATCGGGCGTTTCGCTGCGCGGCCTGACCGTCGGCCTGACCCTCGTGCTGATCGACGGCCACCGCATGGCTTCCTATCCGCTGTCGGACGACTCCCAGCGCTCCTTCGTCGACGTGTCCTCGATCCCCTTCGACGCCGTGGACCGCATCGAAGTGCTGAAGGATGGCGCCTCGGCGCTGTACGGCTCCGACGCCGTGGCCGGCGTGGTCAACATCATCCTGAAGAAGCAGTACAAGGGCACCCGCGTGCACGCTGAAGCGGGCGACAGCCAGCACGGCGGCGGCAAGATGTACAAGGCCGGCATCTCGACCGGTTTCGGCGACCTGAACACCGACGGCTATAACGCTTTCGTGACCGCCGAATACCGCGAGAACGAGGCGATCTACCTGTACCAGCGCGACAGCAAGTCCTGGGCCAACGGCGACTGGCGTTCGCGCGGCGGCAACGACCTGCGTTTCGGCGCCCCGACCGCACTGAACAGCTTCCTGACCGCGGCCAGCACGCCTTTCCTGTATCGTCCCGTTGCCAGCGATCCGAACAGCGTGAACAATCCGGCCAACTACCAGTTCCTGGATCCGAAGTGTAACTTCGAACTGTACCGCGCCGCCGGCTGCCTGGTGCGCAACACCTACTCCGTGCTGCAGCCGAAGTCGGACAACATCAACGTGATGGCCGGCTTCACCAAGAAGCTGAACGAGGACTGGGACCTGACCCTGAAGGCCTCCATGTTCCAGCGCCACAGCGCCAGCAACCGCGGCATGCCGGGTGCGTTCTCGCCGACCACCTTCGCCGGCTACACCTCGCTGGTCAACGGCGTGCCGACCCCGCTGGTGGGCCGCGTCGCCAGCACCCTGATCCCGTCGTCCGTGTCGTGGAACAAGTTCGGCGCGCCTGCCCGCCTGTACGGCTTCATCCCGGACGCACCGGCTGACCGCTCCAGCGACAACACCTCCAAGGCGACCCGCTTCTCGGCCGACCTGAACGGCTCGGCCTTCGGCTGGGACATCCGCTCCGCACTGGGCCTGACCAAGGTGGTCACCGACATCACCTACACCGGCTACGTGAACCGCAAGCTGCTGTCCGATTCGCTGAACAACGGCTCCTTCAACCCGCTGGGCGGCAATTCGCCGGCCCTGCAGGAAGCCGTCATTCCGCACTTCGACAACACCTTGGAATCGAAGCTGAACTACTTCGATATCGCCGCGTCGCGCGAACTGATGCCCAAGCTGGGCGCAGGCCCGCTGAACCTGGCAGTGGGCGCCCACTGGCACAAGCGTGAGCAGAACTCGCCGCCGCCGGCCCTGACCTCCAGCGCCACGGTGGCGACCACCTTCGCCTACACCATCGGCGAGGAAACCAACACCGCGGTGTTCGCCGAACTGCAGGCCACGCCGGTCGACAAGCTGGAACTGAGCGCCTCGGCCCGTTACGACCACTACGACACCTACGGCAACTCCTTCACGCCGCAGGCCAAGTTCAAGTGGGCGCCATCGAAGCAGGTGGCAGTGCGCGGCAGCTTCGCGCGCGGCTTCCGTGCGCCGAACCCGGCTGAAGTGGGCAATGCAGGCTCCTTCTTCTCCTTCCACGCGATCAACGACCCGATCCTGTGCGCGAACGGCAACCGCAATACCGCCGGCAACGTGCCATCGGCTTGCGGCTTCTCGCCGGTCTATGTGCAGACCACCAATGCGCCGCTGGATCCGGAAAAGTCCAAGTCCTACGGCCTGGGCGTGATCCTGGAGCCGGTCAAGAACCTGAGCGCCAGCTTCGACTACTACAGCATCGAACTGACCGGCCAGGTGACGAGCGCCTCCGCGCTGCCGAACTTCGTGCCGACCTATGTGCGTAGCCCGGCTGTTCCGACCGACATCGCCACCGGCAACGGCACCACCACCGTCGGCACCCCGTCGGTCGGCCCGATCCTGTACGCCCTGTCGCCGTACGTCAACGCCGGCAGCGTCAAGACCAATGGCGTCGAGATGGACCTGCGCTACCGCATCGCCATGCCTGAAGTGGGCAACGTGAACCTTGGCCTGAACATGAACCACATGATCAGCTACGAGCTCACCGACACCTCGGGCACCACCGTGCAGCTGGCAGGCACCCACGGTCCTTCGGCCGTGTCCGGCAACACCGGCAATCCGAAGAACCGCGCCGTGTTCACCCTCGGCTACGACCGCGGCCCGCTGAACGTGACCACCACCGTGAACTGGACCGGTTCGTTCTCGGCCCTGGATCCATCCGTGGGCGGCAACGACTGCAAGACCGTGGCCATCGACGTGGGCGGCCGTACCTACTTCAACAACTTCGCTGCTCCGCTCAGCTACTGCAAGATCCCATCGTTCGTGGCAACCAACCTGAACGTGAGCTACAAAGTGAGCAAGAACTGGCAGCTGAAGGCCTCCATCCTGAACCTGTTCGATCGCGAGCCGCCAGCCGACATCGCGACCTACGGCAACTCGGGTGCTGGCGCGTCCTACAACGCCTCCCTGCACCAGGCAGGCGCCATTGGCCGCTTCTTCAGCCTGGGCGCAAGCTACACGTTCTAAGTGGAAGATTCAGGCAGCGTGCGCGCTGCCTGGCTGTGAAAGCGGAGGCGCAAGCCTCCGCTTTTTTTATGGGCGCGCGGCCGCCATCGACAGGGCGACGGCCTCGGCCACCTTGATGCCGTCGACGCCGGCGGAGAGGATGCCGCCCGCATAGCCCGCGCCTTCGCCTGCGGGGAAGAGGCCGCGCGTGTTCAGGCTCTGCAGGTCGTCGTCGCGGCGCTTGATGCGGATGGGCGAGGAGGTGCGCGTTTCCAGGCCCGTCAGCACCGCGTCTTCCTTGAAGTAGCCCTTGATCTGCTTGTCGAAGGCGGGGAAGGCCTCGCGCAGGGCGAGCGTGGCGTAGTCCGGCAGGATCGCCGCCAGGTCGGTCAGGTGCACGGCCGGCTTGAAGGAGGGGATCACGGCGCCGAACCGGGTGGACGGGCGCCCGGCCACGAAGTCGCCCATGAGCTGGCCGGGCGCGTCGTAATTGCTGCCGCCCAGGACGAAGGCCTTCTCCTCCAGCGCGCGCTGGAAGGCGATGCCGGCCAGCGGGTGGCCGGGATAGTCCTGTTCGGGACTGATGCTGACCACGATGGCGCTGTTGGCATTGCGTTCGGCGCGCGAGTACTGGCTCATGCCGTTGGTGACCACGCGGCCCGGCTCGGAAGCGGCCGCCACCACCGTGCCGCCGGGGCACATGCAGAAGCTGTAGACGGCGCGCCCGTTGGAGGCATGGTGCACCAGCTTGTAGTCCGCCGCGCCCAGGATGGGGTGGCCCGCGTTGGGGCCGAAGCGGCAGGTGTCGATCAGGGACTGCGGGTGCTCGACGCGGAAGCCGATCGAGAAGGGCTTGGCCTCGACGTACACGCCGCGTTCATACAGCTTCTCGAAAGTGTCGCGCGCGCTGTGGCCGATGGCCAGCACCACGTGTTCGGTCGCGATGCGCTCGCCGGAGGCGAGCAGCAGGCCGCGCAGCTGGCGCTGGCCGTCCCTTTCCTCGATCTCGAAATCGGCCACGCGCTGCTCGAAGCGGATCTCGCCGCCCAGGGCCTGGATTTCCTCGCGCATGGCTTCCACCATCTTCACCAGGCGGAAGGTGCCGATATGGGGCTTGCTCACGTAGAGGATTTCCTCGGGCGCGCCGGCCTTGACGAACTCGGTCAGCACCTTGCGGCCGTAGTGCTTCGGGTCCTTGATTTGGCTATACAACTTGCCGTCCGAGAAGGTGCCCGCGCCCCCTTCGCCGAACTGCACATTGGACTCGGGATTGAGGATGCGCTTGCGCCAGAAGCCGAAGGTGTCCTTGGTGCGCTCGCGCACGGTCTTGCCGCGCTCCAGGATGATGGGCTTCAGGCCCATCTGGGCCAGGATCAGGGCGGCGAACAGGCCGCAGGGGCCCATGCCGATGACCACGGGGCGGGGCTGGCTGCCGTCGCGGTTGACGCCGCTGGCCACGAACTTGTAGTCCATGTCGGGGCTGCGCATCAGGTGCACGTCGTGCTTGCGGCGGCGCAGGATGTCTTCCTCATCGGCGGCTTCCAGATCCACCGAATAAATGAGGGAAATATGGGCCTTTTTCCGTGCATCGTAGCTCCGCTTAAACACCGTAAAGCCCTTGAGCTCTTCGGCGGGGATATCCAGGCGGGCAAGAATCGCTTCTTTTAGCGCGTTTTCGGCGTGGTTAAGGGGGAGTTTGACTTCGTTCAGGCGCAGCATGGTGTCGTATTCATAGCGGGGAAGGGGGCCGGCGCGGGCGTCCAGGCTGCATTGTACCTGAAGGGCGAGGCCTGGCCCCCGGCGGGCGGAGTGCACCTTCCTTCCAGCTAAAAAGCAATTATTTTGTATAAAAATGTATCTGTTGTATTAAGCGCAGATCAAAAGGTTGCGTAATTGACAGGGTTGAGTTTGCTGTGGTCTGATCTGATTCTGAACTGCCATTAACTATTGTTAACGACGTTCGATGGATCGTCCACAAGGTGATTCGTAGTTGGGAAATTGTTGGGACATATAAACATAAGCATGCCTGCAGGCACTGGTAACCCCAGGGTTCTGCAGGCATTGCTTAATACATTTAGGAAATCACAATGCTAAAAAAGACTGTTTTGGTTCGCGCATTGCAGATTGCGTTCACGGCCTCCGCTCTGACGGTTGCCGCAACGCAGCCCGTGATGGCTCAGTCGAACGCGACCGGTAACATCTACGGTACGATCGAATCGTCGGCTGGCGCCACCGTCAACATGACGAATCTGGAAACCGGCCTGAAGCGTTCGACGACCGCCGAGGCCAGCGGCCGCTACCAGGTGACGGCTCTCCCAACCGGCCGCTACCGCGTCGAGCTGGTGCGCAACGGCGCCACCGTGCAGACCCAGGAAGTGGAAGTGCTGGCCGGCCAGGGTACCAATGCCTCCTTCGGCGGCGCTATCGCCTCCGTGCAGGTGACCGGCCGCCGTTCCCGCATCGACGTGTCGAACACCAACAACGGCGCCGTCTTCAGCGCCAAGGAACTGGCCAAGCTGCCGGTTCAGACCAACCTGACCTCCATCGTCCTGCTGGCGCCGAACACGACCCGTGCCGACGCAGCCTACGGCGGCGCCTCCTTCGGTGGTGGCGGCGCTTCGGAAAACGCGTTCTACATGAACGGTTTCCCCATCACCAACCCCCTGTCCCAGCTGGGCTCGATGGAACTGCCCTTCGGCGCCATCCAGCAGGCGTCCGTGCTGACCGGCGGCTTCGGCGCTGAATTCGGCCGTTCGATCGGCGGCGTGATGAGCGTGACCACCAAGAGCGGTACCAACAACTGGGAAGCCGGCGCGATGTACAGCATCGAGCCGAACAGCATGCGCGCCAGCCGCCGCAACATTTACTATGCCAACACTGGCGATCCTGCCAATGCCGGCACCGACGGCAAGCTGCACTTCCGCCGCGACCTGGACGAGATCAACGTGCACCAGTACGGCGCCTACGTGGGCGGCCCGATCATCAAGGACAAGCTGTTCATGTTCTTCGCTGCCGAGCAGCTGATCACCAAGAACGCGAACCTGCAGATGGGCAGCGACGCGACCACCATCGAGCGCGATGGCTGGCGCAACCGCCGCTCGCTGGAAAGCCGCTGGGTTGGCAAGATCGACTTCAACCTGACCGACGACCACCGCTTCGAGTTCACCTCCGCCGGCAACGACTGGCGCGAGCGCATCCAGCGTTCCGGCTTCACCCTGGACGGCACCGACAAGGCCGCCGCCCTGGCCAGCCTGAGCGGCAAGCCGAACGGCGTGCTGTACTCCTCCCTGACCACCCGCAACCCAGGCCCGCTGGACACCAACCCCGGCATCCCTGGCGCCAAGGTCAACGCGCTGAAGTACACCGGCCAGCTGACCGACGACCTGGTGCTGACCGCCATGTACGGCACCCTGAAGTCCGAGCGTGGCGTGAGCTACGAAAAAGGCTTCAGCGGCAGCACCGTGCCGCCGGACGTGACCGTTCCTTCCGTGTCGAACCGCGTGCCTGAGCTGAACGCCCAGGGCCTGTACAAGCAGATGAACCCGTTCCCGGGCAACGTGAGCACCCCAGGCCAGGACGAAGTGAAGTCCTTCCGCCTGGACGTGGAATGGAAGCTGAACAACCACACCGTCCGTGCCGGTCTGGACTCGAACGACATCGAGATCGACGGCGCAGGCCGTGTGACCTCCGGCGGCTCGCGCTGGACCTACCGCAAAGTGGCGGCGGGCAGCGAATTCAAGCCGGTCAACCTGTCCTCCGGCCGTCCGGCCATCGTGGGTAACTTCGGCGGCTTCGGCACCCGCGGCTACTACGCCCGCCAGCGCGTGTTCAGCTCGATCACCGATGCATCGGCAGAACAGACCGCGCAGTACATCGAAGACCGCTGGCAAGCCACCAAGAACCTGCTGGTGACCGTGGGCCTGCGTAATGAAGAGTACAGCAACACCACCGGCGACGGCGACAAGTTCATCGACATGAAGCACCAGATCGCTCCGCGCTTCTCGGCTTCGTGGGACGTGAACGGCGACTCCTCGCTGAAGGTGTACGGTAGCGCCGGCCGCTACCACCTGCAGCTGCCGGCACAGGTGGCTGCCCGCGCGGCCTCCCGCTCCACGCTGACGGACCAGGACTTCACCTACACGGGTATCGATCCGCTGACCGGCGCTCCGACCGGCCTGACCCCGATCAACACCCCGGCATCGCCTGACGGTGAAACCGGCACCAAGAAGAACCCGCGCTCCGTCGTGGCCCAGGACCTGAAGCCGAACTACCAGGACGAACTGACCCTGGGCTTCGAGAAGGCCTTCAGCCCCGACCTGAACGTTGGCGCCAAGGTGACCTACCGCAAGCTGGGCGCCGGTATCGACGACAGCTGCGACACCCGTCCGCTGTACGACTATGCCGTCAAGCATGGCATCGAAGTGCACAGCAAGGACTTCATCAACTGCTACATCTTCAACCCGGGTGAAGATGTGGATCTGTGGATCGACGGCCATGATGCACTGGGCAACCCGATCGTGACCGGCAAGGGCGTCGTGGCGCACTTCACGGCCGCTGAACTGGGCTTCCCGAAAGCGAAGCGTACCTACAGCGCCCTGGACCTGTTCGCCGAACACCCGCTGCGCAACGGCTGGTACGGCCGCGTGAACTACACCTGGTCGCGCAGCAAAGGCAATATGGAAGGCCAGACCCGTTCCGACACCGGCCAGGCCGACGTCGGCACCTCGGCAGGCTGGGACTTCCCCGAGTTCGCCGCCTACACCGACGGCCTGCTGCCGAACGACCGCAAGCATCAGCTGAAGCTGTTCGGCTTCTACCAGCTGACGCCTGAACTGTCGCTGGGCGGTAACGCCGTGCTGCAGTCCGGCCGTCCGAAGGTCTGCCTGGGCACCAACGTCGACGCCGAAAACGGCGAGCTGTTCGGCGATCTGGGCCACGAGTACGGCGGTCCCGGCTACGGTGCAGAGTACTTCTGGTGCGGCGGCAAGCCGGCGCCACGCGGTACCCTGGGCCGCCTGCCGATGGAGAAGCGTCTGGACCTGAACCTGACCTACGCCCCGAACTACGTGAAGGGCCTGGCACTGAAGGTGGACGTGTTCAACGTGTTCAACTCGCAGCGCGTGGTGGCACGTCAGGAGACCTACGACGACGGCTCCGGCGAAACCATCCAGGCGAACTACGGCGAACCGCGCACCTTCCAGGCTGCCCGTTCCGTCAAGCTGTCCGTGGAATACAACCACAAGTTCTGATCGGACTTCTCACCCTGAAAACCGCGGCTTCGGCCGCGGTTTTTTTTTGACAATTCATGACAAAAGAATCGTTGTGGTCCGGCCCGTCCGGAGCTATCTTATCAACTCAACATTTTTCCATGGGGATGAAAGATGAAAGCACTTATCGCATGCCTGGCCCTGGCCTTCAGCTGCCAGGCCATAGCCAACGAACTGGCGGAAGCGAACCGCCTGCTGGAGAACAAGGCTTATCCGCAGGCCCTGGCGCTGTATAGCAAGCTGGCCAATGCGGGCAATGCCGAAGCCCAGTTCCACCTGGGGGAGATGTACTGGTACGGCGAGGCGGGCAAGATCGACCTGGAGCAGGCGCGCAGCTGGTTCGGCAAGGCGGCCGCGGCGGGCAGCAAGGAAGCGGCGGATGCCCTGGACATCATGCAGAAGCGCGAGGTGCGCCGCAAGGATATCGACTACTGGGTCAGCGGCTACCAGGGCGAGGACCTGAAGAACGGGCGTTTCGACTGCGCGCGCCCGGAACTGCCGCCGGTCTCGAAGGACAACGAGCAGATCGCCCAGGTGGAGAAGTCCTATGCCGCCTGGCAGGCCTGCTACAACGGCTTCGTGGAGAACCTGAACGACGCCCTGCCGCCCGGCAAGCGCATTCCGGCCGATATCTCGCGCCTGATGAACCAGATCGAGTACGACCAGGCCATAGCGCACCTGGACAAGATTTACTCCACGCTGTCGCAGCAATCGGCCCAGGCCGCCCAGGCCGTCATGGCCGGCTACCAGGACTGGCGCAAGGCGACCCAGGCCTACGTGGCCGCGCGCAATGAGGAAACAAAGGCCAATACGGAACTGACCATGCTGCAGCTGCGCCAGGCCAACGCCGCGATGGACGCCGGCCGCGGCATGGGCAAGGCCAAGCCCGGCAAGTAAGCGCGGGCTAGCCTTCGCCCCACAGGGCGGCCAGCATGGCCGCCGCCGCCAGGCCCGCCGTTTCGGTGCGCAGGATGCGCGGCCCCATGGCCAGGGGGAGGGCGCCATGGCGCAAGGCCTCGGCCTCCTCCTCGGCGCTGAAGCCGCCTTCCGGACCGACCATGATGGCCAGGGCCTGGGGCGGCTGGTGGCGCGCCCAGCTGCCCAGCGATTCGCTGGCGCGCGGGCTCAGGATGATGCGCCGGTGCAGGTCCTGCTGGGCGATCCACTCGCCAAAGCGGGCCGGTTCGGCCAGCTGCAGCAGGCGGTTGCGCCCGCTTTGCTCGGCGGCGGACACGGCGATGCCGCGCCAGTGCTCCAGTTTCTTCTCCGCGCGCTCGGCCGAGAGGCGCACCACGCAGCGCTGGGCCGCCAGGGGCTGCAGTCCGGCCACGCCCAGCTCCACCGCCTTCTCGATGATCCAGTCCATCTTCGTGCCTTCCGGCAGCGCCTGGGCCAGGGTGAGGGCGAAGGGCAGCTCGCTGTCGCGCGGGCTGAAGGTCTTCACTTCGGCGCTGGCCTGCCGCTTCTGCACGCCCGCCAGCACGGCCGTGTATTCCCCGCCTTCGCCGTTGAAAAGGGTGAGGGCGTCGCCCGGCGCCAGGCGCAGCACGTGCACATGGTGGGCCACTTCCGGCGGCAGTTCGACGGTCTGGCCGACGGCAAGCGGCTGGGCGAGGTAGAAACGGGGCATGGGGGCTCCTGCTGGGCTGGCAAACCCGCTTATTTTAAGCGCCGCAGGCCTGCTCTGGTAAAATAGCGGGTTCAGTAGTCTGGCAATCCGCAGGGCGCACCACATTCCAAACCTTCCTTTAAACACCATGAAATCGACCCACACTCAGATGGCCAACGCGATCCGCGCGCTGGCAATGGATGCAGTTCAGAAAGCAAACTCCGGCCACCCCGGCATGCCCATGGGCATGGCCGAGATCGCCGTCGCCCTGTGGGGCGGCCACCACCGCCACAACCCGGCCAATCCGAAATGGATCAACCGCGACCGCTTCCTGCTCTCCAACGGCCACGGCTCGATGCTGCACTACGCGCTGCTGCACCTGTCCGGCTACGACGTGTCGATGGACGACCTGCGCAACTTCCGCCAGCTGCACTCCAAGACCCCGGGCCACCCGGAAGTGGACATCACGCCGGGCGTGGAAACGACCACCGGCCCCCTGGGCCAGGGCATCGCCAATGCCGTGGGCATGGCGCTGGCCGAATGGCTGCTGGCCACCGAATTCAACAAGCCGGGCCACGACGTGGTGGACCACTACACCTACGCCTTCCTGGGCGACGGCTGCCTGATGGAAGGCATCTCGCACGAGGTGTGCTCGCTGGCCGGCACCCTGGGCCTGAAGAAGCTGATCGCCCTGTACGACGACAACGGCATCTCCATCGACGGCAAGGTGGAAGGCTGGTTCACCGACGATACGCCCAAGCGCTTCGAATCCTACGGCTGGAACGTGATTCCCGCTGTCGATGGCCATGACGTGGCCGCCGTATCGGCCGCCATCGAGGCCGCGAAAAAATCCGACAAGCCGACCCTGATCTGCTGCAAGACCATCATCGGCAAGGGCTCGCCCAACCTGCAGGGCGGCGACAAGGTGCACGGCGCCGCGCTGGGCGAGAAGGAAATCGCGGCGGTGCGCGAGTACATCAGCTGGGGCCACGCGCCCTTCATGATTCCCGACGACGTGGCCAGCGCCTGGAGCTTCAAGGCCCAGGGCCTGAAGCACGAGACCGAGTGGAACGAGAAGTTCGCCGCCTACGAGAAGGCCTTCCCGCAGGAAGCCGCGGAACTGAAGCGCCGCATGAACGGCGAGCTGCCGGGCAACTTCGAGGCGACCCTGCAGGCCGCCATCGCCGCCTGCGTGGAGAAGAAGGAAACCATCGCCACCCGCAAGGCCTCGCAGAACGCGATCCAGGCCCTGGCGCCCGTGCTGCCGGAATTCCTGGGCGGCTCGGCCGACCTGACCGGCTCGAACCTGACCAACTGGAAGGAATCGGTGAATGTGCGCTCGGGCAAGCCGGGCAATCACATCAACTACGGCGTGCGCGAATTCGGCATGAGCGCCATCATGAACGGCGTGGCCCTGCACGGCGGCTACATCCCCTTCGGCGCCACCTTCCTCACCTTCTCGGACTACAGCCGCAATGCCCTGCGCATGGCCGCCCTGATGAAGCAGCGCTCGATCTTCGTGTTCACCCACGACTCCATCGGCCTGGGCGAAGACGGCCCGACCCACCAGTCGGTGGAGCACGTATCGTCCCTGCGCCTGATCCCGAACCTGGACAACTGGCGTCCCTGCGACACGGTGGAATCCATGGTGGCCTGGGGCGAGGCGGTCAAGCGCCGGAACGGCCCCTCGACCCTGATCTTCTCGCGCCAGAACCTGCCCTTCCAGGAGCGCAGCGCGGCGGCCATCGCCGATATCGCCAAGGGCGGCTATGTGCTGGCCGACGAGGCGGGCGCAAAGGCCGTGCTGATCGCCACCGGCTCGGAGATCGAGCTGGCCATGGGCGCGGCGGCGGCGCTGAAGAGCGAAGGAATCCCGGTCCGCGTGGTGTCGATGCCTTCGACCGACGTGTTCGACCGCCAGGACGCAGCCTACAAGGCCAGCGTGCTGGGCAAAGGCCTGCCACGCGTGGCCATCGAAGCCGGCGTGACGGATTTCTGGTACAAATACGTTGGTCTGGAAGGCGCTGTGGTCGGCATCGATACCTTCGGTGAGTCGGCCCCGGCAGGCGTGCTGTTCAAGCATTTCGGCTTCACGGTGGAGAACGTGGTGGCCCAAGTCAAGTCTGTGCTTGCATAAGAAAAATCCGGTTTTCAATCAATCAGGAGCAAACGTAATGACGATCAAGGTAGCAATCAACGGTTATGGCCGCATCGGCCGCAATGTGCTGCGCGCCTTCTACGAAGGCGGCAAGAAGCAGGACATCCAGATCGTGGCGATCAACGACCTGGGCAATGCGCAGTCGAACGCGCACCTGACCCGCTACGACACGGCCCACGGCAAGTTCCCCGGCACCGTGGAGGTGGACGGCGAGAACATGATCGTGAACGGCGACAAGATCCGCGTGTTCGCGCAGCGCAATCCGGCCGAAATCCCATGGGGCGAGCTGGGCGTGGACGTGGTGCTGGAATGCACCGGCTTCTTCACCACCAAGGAAAAGGCTTCGGCCCACCTGAAGGGCGGCGCCAAGAAGGTGATCATCTCCGCGCCGGGCGGCAAGGACGTGGACGCCACCATCGTCTTCGGCGTGAACCAGAACGTGCTGAAGGCCTCGGACACCGTGATCTCGAACGCCTCCTGCACCACCAACTGCCTGGCTCCGCTGGTCAAGCCCCTGCACGACGCCATCGGCCTGGAAACCGGCCTCATGACCACCGTGCACGCCTACACCAACGACCAGGTGCTGACCGACGTGATGCACGAAGACCTGCGCCGCGCCCGTTCCGCCACCCAGTCCATGATCCCGACCAAGACCGGCGCCGCCGCGGCCGTGGGCCTGGTGCTGCCGGAGCTGAACGGCAAGCTGGACGGCTACGCCATCCGCGTGCCGACCATCAACGTGTCCATCGTGGACTTGTCCTTCATCGCCAAGCGCGACACCACGGTCGACGAAGTGAACGCCCTGATGAAGCAGGCTTCCGAAGGCGCCCTGAAAGGCATCCTGACCTACAACACGGAGCCGCTGGTGTCCGTGGACTTCAACCACAACCCGGCCTCGTCGAACTTCGACGCCACCCTGACCAAGGTGTCGGGCCGCCTGGTGAAGGTCTCGTCCTGGTACGACAACGAGTGGGGCTTCAGCAACCGCATGCTGGACACCACCGTGGCCCTGATGAACGCCAAGTAATCCGCGCCGAAACCAGGAAGGCCCTGCCGCTTGCGGCAGGGCCTTTTTTATTGCAAGGCTCGCACTACAATTTTCCGACATTCCGCCGCCCCGGCTTCTGTAAGCTCGTCCTCGCTTTTTACCTTTCAACAAGTAAAGACACCGGGACGACTTCATGAAGAATATGTACAAACTTGGAATGTTGGCGGCCGCCGTGGTACTGGCGGCCTGTGGCGGCAGCAGCGGCGGCGGCGATGTGCAGCTGGGGGGCGGGACGGTGGTCAATCCGCCCGCGCCGGGTCCGGCCTGGCTGAATCATGGCCGGGATGCCCAGCACACGGCCCAGGGCGGCAACGTGCCCGCCCAGAGCCTGAGCCGCCTGGTCTGGCGTGCGGACGTGGACCTGCAGCCGGAGCGCCGCGACAATTTCCTGGCCAGCGGCCACTACGGCTCGCCCCTCATCACGGGCCGCAACACGGTGCTCATGCCCGTCAAGGTGGCGGCCGAGGGCAAGTTCCGCATCGAGGCGCGCGACGGCGCGACGGGCGCCCTGAAGTGGCAGTCGGACACCGATTACGTCCCGCTGGCCAAGACCTACAGCTACAACATCGGCGCCACCCCGGCCGGACGCGTCTATTTCCCCGGCTCGGGCGGCAAGCTGTACTACCGCGACGGGGTGGACGACACGCCGGGCGCCGTGCAGACCATCGTGTTCTATGGCGCCGACGTCTACGCCGCCAACAAGGCGGCGCTCGATGCGAGCCTCGTCATCAACACGCCGATCACCACCGACAAGGACGGCAACGTCTATTTCGGCTACGCGTCGAGCAGCGAATCGGGCGGGCTGGTGCGCATCGATTCCGCCGGCCGCGCCATCTGGATCACCGCCGCGGCCGCCACAGGCGACGCCCAGGTCACCAAGGTCGCCAACAGCGCGGCCCCCGCCCTGTCGCCGGATGGCAAGACCGTGTATGCGGTAATGAGCTCCTTCGTTTCCAACGGCAGCCGCGGTGCGGCGTATATGGTGGCCCTGGACAGCACGACGCTGACGGTGCGCAACAAGATCCAGCTGCGCGACCCGGCCACCGGCGCCAACGCCGTGATTGGCGCGAGCAGCACCGCCACCCCCATGGTGGCGCCGGACGGCGACGTCTATTTCGGCGTACTGGGCGGGGTGTCGATCGGCTGGCTGCTGCATTACAACGCGGACCTGACGCAATCGAAGATCCCCGGCGGCTTCGGCTGGGACATGACACCGAGCCTGGTGCCCGCTTCCGCCGTGGGCGGCTATACGGGCAGCTCCAGCTATCTGCTGGCGGTCAAGTACAACAGCTACGAGGACGGCCAGCACCGGATGGCCGTGCTGGACCCGAACGCCACGCAGCCGCACCGCTTCGATCCCGCCGTGACGGTCATGAAGGAAGTGATTACCGTGCTGAGCCCGACGAAGGAAGACCCGTCCGGCCCCACCCTGCATGAGTGGTGCATCAACACGGGCGCCTTCGATCCCAACACCAAGTCCCTGTTCATCAACAACTCGGACGGCTATCTCTACCGCTGGGACCTGTCCAGCAACAAGCTGTCCGAACGCTTCAACCTCAACACCGGCTACTACCAGTCCTATACGCCGACGGCGCTGGGTCCGGACGGCAAGGTATACGCCATCAACAATGCCGTGCTCATGGTGGTAGGCAAGTAGGATGGCCGTCCTGCACAAGGCGGCCTGCCGGGCCGCCCTGCTGGTGCTGGCCGCACTGCTGCAGGCCTGCGGCGGCGGCTCCGGCTCCGCCGTTCCAGTTCCGCCGCCGGAGCCGGTGGCGGCAGCCAGCCCGCTCAGCGATTCGGCCCAGCTGGGCGAGCTGCTCTTCCGCGATCCCGCGCTGTCGGCGTCGGGCAGGCAGTCCTGCGAGTCCTGCCATGTGCCTTCCAGCGCGCATGCGCCGGCCAACAGCCTGGCGGTGCAGCTGGGCGGCGAGAGCGGCCTGCTGGCGGGCCTGCGGACCGCGCCTTCGCTGCGCTACCAGGCGTTCACGCCCCAGTTCGGGTTCGGCAAGGACGGCGCGCCCCTGGGCGGCTACAACGCGGACGGCCGGGCCAGCACGCTGGCCGCGCAGGCGGAGGGGCCGCTCCTGGCCGCGCACGAGATGGCCAACGCCAGCAAGGCCGCCCTGGCCGACCGGGTGCGGCGCGCCAGCTATGCGGAGCGCTTCCGCACCGTCTTCGGCGCCGGCGTGTTCGACGACCCGGCCCAGGCCTTCGAGCGCATCACCTTCGCCCTGCAGCAGTTCCAGCGCCAGGACGCGCGCTTCCAGCCTTTCGACTCCCGCTTCGACCAGTCGCTGGCGGGCAAGGTCCAGCTGTCGGCAGCGGAGCAGCGGGGCCTCGCCCTGTTCAACAGCCCCGCCAAGGGCAACTGCATGGCCTGCCATACCAGCACGCCGGCGCCGGACGGCACGCCGCCCCTGTTCACCAACTTCGGCTATTACGCCCTGGGCGTGCCGCGCAATGCGGGCGCCGCTTCGACCTTTGGCGACCTGGGCCTGTGCGGACCGGAACGCGGCGACCTGCGCGAGCGAAGCGGCCTGTGCGGCGCATTCAAGGTGCCCTCGCTGCGCAATGTGGCCACGCGCCAGGTCTTCTTCCATAACGGCGCCATCGCCAGCCTGCGCGATGCGGTCCGCTTCCATGTGCTGAGGGATATCCAGCCCGCCCTGTGGTATCCGCGCGAGCCTTACGATGACCTGCCGCCGCAGTACCGGGGAAATGTGGTGAAGACGGCGCCTTTCGACCGGCGGCCGGGCGATACGCCCGCGTTGTCCGAAAGCGACATCGAGGATGTCCTGGCATTTCTGCGGACATTATCCGATGGTTATCGGCCTTAATTTGCTGATATATTCCGAAGCGGCCCGGGATTAATATGAAAATATTATCTTGATAGCCAATCGCAGCTTCTTTGGATAATATCAAATCGAAAGCGAGTTAATACGATGACCAAAATGAAAAAAGCACTCCTGGTACTGAGTTTCGGCCTCGGCCTGGGCGTTTCCCTCACAGGCTACACGGCGCCGACCCGCGCGACCTGCGAAGCCATTTGGCAGAAGTGCATTGCCGGGGACCAGGATGCCTGCGACAACCTCGTCGCCATCCACTGCGATACCCTGTACGGCTACAATCCGTAAGTAATAAAAAAACCGGGCCGCGCCCGGTTTTTTATTACTTGTAGATGCCTGAGCCGATCAGGTAATCGTCCACCTTCTCGATATAGCCCGATTTCTGTTCGACCGTCTTGGTCACGGGATTGGGCCATTTGAAATCGACCCAGCCGCTGCCCTTGGAGTTCGCGAGGTCGACCATCTCCTTGATCATGGCCTTGCCTTCGCCGTCCTTCATGCCGATCAGGGGTTTGCCCACCAGCTTAGGATTGTTGCCGTGGGCCAGTGCCACGCCGTTCAGGTCGTACACATAGATGTACAGGTCGCGGTCGTGGAACTCCTTGTTCGCCGGATCGGAAATGGCCGCCATCATCTTCTCCTTGCCCTGGGACTTGGCCAGCGCGACCGCCTTCTTGACCATGGCCTGCGCTTCGGCTGCGGTGCCGCGGTCCGCCGCCAGCACGGGCGCGGCGATCAGGCTGAGGGAAATGGCAATGCCGCCCAGATAAGCTTTCATAGGGTGTCTCCTCGGTTATGGATGTAGGTCCAATATACGCGCAGGCGGCGCCGGAGGGCGCAAAATCTACGCGGATTGTTGGCTTTCCGCATCGCCGAAGATGGCCTGCCACAGGGCGCGCACGAAGGCGGCATGGCGCTCCACCCGGGCCGGGTCCACCCTGGACTGGTCGTTGCCCTGCAGGCGCAGCTGGTGCTGCAGCTTGCGCATGGCGCGGTAGGCGTTGGCCGTGCCTTCGGCCAGCTCCCCGTCGACCAGGCCCAGGCTGGCGCACAGCTTGAGCAGGGCGATGTTGCCGATATTGCCAGTGAGCTCGCGGTACTGGGCCGAGTGGCGCAGCACCAGATACTGCACGATGAATTCGATGTCGATCATGCCGCCTTCGTCCTGCTTCAGGTCGAAGAGAGTGGAGCGGTTGGGGTGGGCGTCGTGCATGCGCTTGCGCATGGAGAGCACTTCGCGCCGCAGTTCGGCCTCGTCGCGCTCCTTGCGCAGCAGGGCGCAGCGGATCTGCTCGAAGCGCTCGCCGATGCCCGCATCGCCCGCGCAGAAGCGGGCCCGCGTCAGCGCCTGGTGCTCCCACACCCAGGCCGAGTTCTGCTGGTAGCGCTCGAAGGCCTGCACGCTGGACACCAGCATGCCGCTCGCCCCGTCCGGGCGCAGGGCGACGTCGATGTCGAACAGGATGCCGGCCGAGGTGTGCGAAGTCATCCAGGTGATGAAGCGCTGGGCCAGCTTGGCGTAGTTGCCGGGCGCGTCGTGGTCCTCGTCGTCGAACAGGAAGATCAGGTCCAGGTCGGACACATAGCCCAGCTCCTTGCCGCCCAGTTTGCCGTACGCGATGACGGCAAATTGCGGCACCTCGCGGTGGCGGGTGGCGACCGTGGCCCAGGCCGCCTTGATGACGGCCGCCACGATCACGTCGGCCAGGGCGGAGAGGTGGTCGGCCAGCTTCTCGACAGTAAGGTCGCCCGCCAGGTCCTGGGCCAGCAGGTGGAAGAGCTGGGCATGGTGCACCTCGCGCAGGATGTCGAGCTGGC
The DNA here is from genome assembly GCF_021165955.1 of Massilia endophytica. Taxonomy (NCBI): domain Bacteria; kingdom Pseudomonadati; phylum Pseudomonadota; class Betaproteobacteria; order Burkholderiales; family Oxalobacteraceae; genus Massilia; species Massilia endophytica. Next base: position 526,610 of record NZ_CP088952.1, read on the forward strand.
GTTCCGTGTCGCCCGCCGCCACGGCCAGCTGGGCATCCAGGTCGGCCGCCAGGGCTGCCGGGTCGGGCACGGTGTTGCGGATGCGGTCGTCCAGCAGTTCGTCCAGCAGGATGGGGTGCTGGTTGAGGAAGGTGGCGGCCCAGCGGCTGGCGTGCATCATGGTGATGACGCGGTCCAGCGTGTGCGGGTACTCCGTGAGCAGCGACAGGTAGGAGGAGCGGCGGGCGATGGCTTCCAGGAAGTCCAGCAGGCGGTTCAGGGTGGCGAGCTGGTCGCCCGCCGCGTTCTGCTCGTCGGCGCGGGCGATGCGGGGCAGGGCGGCATTGACCAGGGCCACCAGCTTGTTGCGGCTCGCTTCCGGCAGGGACTGCAGGCGCGGGGCCTGCCAGGTGGCGACCAGGCGGTTCGCGGCCGCCGCCGGGTCGGCATAGCCCAGGGACGCGAAGCGGGCCTCAATGGCTTCCCGGTTGTCCGGGTCGGCGCACTCGTTGCTCGTTTCGGGTTCGATGCCGTCCTCGCTGCCTGCCTTGTCGGCAAACATGGCATCGAACTGGGCGGCCACGAAGCGGCGGTGCTCGTCCAGCTGGGCGAGGAGGGCCGCCGTGTCGGGCAGGCCCATCATGCGCGCAATGGTGAGCTGGTCCTCCGGATTGGGCGGCAGCGTGTGGGTCTGGGCGTCGTCCAGGTATTGCAGGCGGTGCTCCAGGTTGCGCAGGAAAGTGTAGGAGTCGAGCAGGCGCTGCACGATGGCCGCATCCAGCAGGCCCTTTTCCGGCAGCTGGCGCAGGGTGGCGCGGGTGGAGCGGTCGCGCAGGCTGGGGTCGCGCCCGCCGCGGATCAGCTGGAACACCTGGGCCAGGAACTCGATCTCGCGGATGCCGCCCCGGCCCAGCTTCACGTTGTGGCTGCGGTCCGGATGCAGGCGCTCCTGGCGGTTCACTTCCGCGCGGATCTGGGCGTGCATGGTACGGATGGCCTCGATCACGCCGAAGTCCAGGTAGCGGCGGAAGCAGAAGGGCCGCACGATGCCGTCCAGGGCGGCGATATCCTCGGCGCGGCCGGTGACGGCGCGCGCCTTCACCCAGGCGTAGCGCTCCCACTCGCGGCCCTGCACGATCAGGTACTGCTCCACCATGCCCAGGCTGGCCGCGAGGGGGCCGGAGCCGCCGTTCGGGCGCAGGGCCATGTCCACCCGGAAGGTGAAGCCGTCTTCCGTGATCTCGGCGATGGCGGCGATCAGCTTCTTGCCCAGGCGGATGAAGTACTCGTGGTTGGACAGGCTGCGCTGGCCGGGCGCCGTGGGCACCGTCTCGCCCTCCTCGGGGTAGACGAAGATGAGGTCGATGTCCGAGGACACGTTCAGCTCGCCGCCCCCCTGCTTGCCCATGGCCAGCACGATCAGCTCCTGCGGCGCGCCCGATTCGGCGCCCGTGGGCACGCCGTGGGCGGCCCGCATTTCCGCGTCCAGTTCGGCCAGGTGCTCGCGGATGGCGAAATCGGCCAGCCGGGTCACCGCCTCCACCACCTCGGCCAGGTCGGCCCGGCCTTCCAGGTCGCGCCGGATCAGCCCGGCGATCAGCAGGTTGCGCAGGCGCCGCATGCCGCGCGCCAGGGGCAGGGGAGGCTGGTCCGGTCCCGCGGCGCGTTCGGCCGCCAGGAGTGCGGCCAGATCCGCCTGGGCAAGGGATAATTGCACCAAAGAATCAACTTTGCCCTGGCGGCCGGGCGCGGCGGCCAGCCAGCGCTGATAGAAGCGGGAAGCGGAAACAAGGCTGGCGGACGTCATCGGGCTTTCGTAACCTTATGTAATTTCAAGTAAAACGGCCCCTGTTTCGGCCGGGCGATGCGGTAGAATTGCCGCGCAGGCTGGGTCGCTGGCCAAAGAAGGCAAGCACGCAGTGTACAGAACGATATTGGCGACTTATTTTACGCCGGGCAACCGGCCTGGGCCTGAGCTATTAGCAGATTGATGGAAAACACGGCAGAAGACAATGTACCAGGCGAAGGGCCCGTGGCCGCGCGCTGGCACCGGCTCCAGGCCGCCTATCGGGTCTGCAACCTTGCCACCCACCACGTGCTGGGCTTCGTGCTGAAGGCGGCGCTGCTGCTGTATTTCGTCTTCGCCATTCTCTTCCTCGTGCTGCGCTACGGCGTGCTGCCCCATATCGACCGCTACAAGGGCGATATCGAGCGCATGGCCAGCCATGCCCTGGGCAACCCCGTCACCATCGACCGCATCTACGCCTCCTGGTCCGGCCTGCGTCCCAATCTCTTCCTGGGCGACGTGGTGCTGCGCGACGCGGCGGGCAAGCAGGCCCTGCGCCTGCCCAGCGTGTCGGCCACCCTCTCCTGGTGGACGGTGGCGACCGGCGCCGTGCAGTTCGAATCGCTGGAACTGATCCGCCCCAACCTGGAAGTGCGGCGCACGGCCGATGGCCGCCTCTTTGCAGCGGGCCTGCCCATCGACCTCGACAAGCGCGACGAAGGGGAGGGCTCCGAATGGCTGCTGACCCAGCGCGAAATCGTCATCCGCGAAGGCCGCCTGGACTGGACCGACGAGCAGCGCGGCACGGCGCCGCTGGCGCTGGAGAACATGAACCTGGTGCTGCGCAACCACTGGCGGCGCCACCAGTTCGCCCTGAAGGCGGCGCCGCCGAAGGCGCTGGGCGGGATGCTCGACCTGCGCGCCGACCTCAGCCATCCCGCCTTCACCTCGCGCATCGCCGACGTGCGCCAGTGGAAGGGCGAGATCTATGCCGATGTGCGCAATGCCGACCTGGCGGCGTGGAAGGCTTATCTGCCCGTGGCGGCGGAGCTGCGCTCCGGCTACGGCTCCCTGCGCGCCTGGGTGGGCGTGGACCACGCCAGGCTCTCCGGCGTGACGGCGGACGTGGCCCTGAAGGATGTGGTGGCCGTGCTGGGCAAGCAGCTGCCGGAGCTGGACGTGGATGCGCTGAACGGCCGCGTCGCCGTCAGCGAGGACAAGCTGCCGCGCAACAGCCCGCGCGGCGCGGCCTTCGGCGCCTACGGCCACACGGCCAGCGTCACCGGCCTGACCCTGCTCACGCGCGACGGCGTGGCGCTGGCGCCCACCACGCTCTCCGAACGCCATGTGCCCGCGCGCGACAGCAAGCCCGCCCGCACGGAAGTGAAGGCCGAGCTGCTGGACCTGAAGATGCTGTCCGAGCTGGCGACCCGCCTGCCCATGCCGTCCAATGTGCGGGCCCTGCTGGACGAAGCCGCGCCGCGCGGCCGCATCGCGGACCTGTCGGCACAGTGGCAGGGCAGCCTGGACAAGCCGCAGTCCTACCGCGTGAAAGCGCGGCTGCAGGAACTGGGCCTGTCCCCGCTGGCGGCCCGCGCCGCCACGCCAAAGGGGGCGGGCGTGCCGGCCCTGCCGGCGCTGCCGGCCATCCCCGGCTTTGACAAGCTGAGCGGCACTATTGAAGCGAGCGAGAGCGGGGGCGCCCTGGCGCTGGATGCGCCGGGCCTCGTGCTGAGCATGCCCGCCTGGTTCAGCGAGCCCGACATGCCTTTCGAAGCCTTCAAGCTGCGGGCAGGCTGGCAGCTCAACGATCCGGACACACTGCAGCTCAAGGTGGACAGCCTGGAACTGGCCCAGCAGGGCATGAAGGCCTCCCTGTCCGGCACCCACGTCCTGCCGCGCAGCGGCGGCGCGGGCGTGGCCGATTTCACGGGCAAGCTGGACGGCTTCCAGATCAACCGCATCGGCCGCTACCTGCCGGTGAAGACGCCGGAACACTTGAAACACTGGCTGAGCGGTGCGCTGGAAGAAGGGCAGGCGCGCGATGTGAGCCTGCGCCTGCGCGGAGAACTGGCCCACTTCCCCTTCGCGGACGGCACGCCGGACCGTGCCAAGGGGGAGTTCCGCATCGGCGGGCGCATCGTGGACGGCCGCCTGAACTACGATCCCGGTGTGTTCGCCAAGGACGGCAAGTCTCCGCTCTGGCCGCAGGCCGACAAGATCCGCGGCAGCTTCCTCTTCGAGCGCGCGCGCATGGAGATCAAGGCCGACACGGGCCGCACGGGCGGCGTGGCGCTCGCCAATGTGAAGGCCGTGATCCCCGACCTGGCCCACCACGACGGCGTGCTCGACATCGACGGCACGGCCATGGGCCCCATGCAGGAATTCCTGAAGTACGTGACGGCCAGCCCCGTGCTGGAATGGATCGGCCACTTCACCGAAGAGAGCAGCGCCACCGGCAATGCGAAGCTGGCGCTCAAGCTGCACATGCCGCTGGAGCGCCTGCGCGAGACCAAGGTGCTGGGCACGCTGGCCCTGCAGGGCAACGATGTGACCCTGTGGAACGACATGCCGCCCGTCCTGCTGGCCACGGGCAAGATCGAATTCAACGAGCACGGCGTCAATCTCAACGGCCTGAACGGCACCTTGCTGGGCGGGCCGCTCAGCGTCGTTGGCGGCACCCAGCGCGACGGCTCCATTCAGGTGCGCATCGGCGGCACGGCGACGGCCGACGGCCTGCGCAAGACCTATCCCTCGCCCGCCATGCAGCGCGTGGCCCAGCATGTGGGCGGCAGCGCGCGCTACGCGGGACTGATCGTGGCGCAGAACCGCCAGTACACGGTGACGGTGGACTCCACGCTGGCGGGCGCCGCCCTGGACTTCCCCGCGCCGCTGAAGAAGGCTGCGGGCGAGAACCTTCCCGTGCACTTCGTGCTCAATGGCGGCGCCGCCAACGAAGCGGGCCTGGCGCAGGACGATATCCGCATCACTGTCGGCAATGCCGTCGCGGCGCGCTACCAGCGCCAGAAACAGCAGAAAGGCCCATGGAAACTGGTGCGCGGCGGCATCGGCGTGAACGTGCCCGCGCCGGAACCGGACAGCGGCATGATGATCAATGCCAGCGTGGCCGCCCTGAACGTGGACGAATGGACCGGCCTGGGCTCCTCCATCGCGGGCGATGGCGAGGCGAAGACGGCAAGCTCCGGCCCCGACATGGCGCAGTATGTGGTGCCCGACGTGGTGGCCGCGCGCGCGGGCGAGCTGGTGATCGACGGCCGCAAGCTGGAGAACGTGGTGGTGGGCGCCACCCACCAGAAGGGCGCCTGGCAGGCCAGCATCGATTCGAAGCAGGCCATCGGCTACCTCACCTGGAACGAATCGCCCACGGGCCGCGGCCTGGGCAAGGTGACGGCGCGCCTCTCCACCCTCATCATTCCCGAGTCGGCGGCGGGCGAGGTGAAGGAGCTGCTGGAAAGCACGGCCGTGTCGCCGTCCATACCCGCCCTCGACATCGTGGCCGAGCGTTTCGAGCTCTTCAACCGATCCCTGGGCAGGCTGGAGCTGCAGGCCTATAACGCCCTGCTTACCACCTCGCGCGAATGGCGCGTGAGCAAGCTGGCCATGATCAATCCGGACGGCGAGCTGCACGGCACCGGCCGCTGGCTGAGCGATAAGGGACGGCACGACAGCTCGCTCAGCTTCAAGATGGATATCCATGACGCGGGCAAGCTGCTGGACCGCTTCGGCTTCGCCGATACCCTGCGCGGCGGCAAGGGCAGCCTGAGCGGCGACATCGCCTGGCATGGCCTGCCGTATTCCCTCGACATTCCTTCGCTGTCCGGCAAGCTGGCGCTGGATGTGGAGAAAGGCCAGTTCCTGAAGCAGGACCCCGGCGCGGCCAAGCTGCTGGGTGTGCTCAGCCTGCAGGCCCTGCCGCGCCTGCTCAAGCTCGACTTCCACGACGTGTTCTCCGAAGGCCTGGCCTTCGACGGCATCTCGGCCAATGCCGTGATCGACCGCGGCATCGTGCGCACCGAGAACCTGAAGATGCACGGCGTGCAGGCCACGGTGCTGATGGACGGCACGGCCGACATCGCCAACGAATCGACCAACCTGCGGGTGGTGGTGATACCGCAGGTGAACCTGGGCACGGCGCCGCTGGTGTATGCGCTGGCCGTCAATCCGGTGATCGGCCTGGGCAGCTATCTCGCCCAGCTCTTCCTGAGCGCGCCCGTGATGAAGGCGCTCACCTACCAGATGCAGGTGACGGGCCCGTGGAAGGCGCCCGTGATCACCAAACTCGACAATAACCGGCTGGAGGCGGCCCCCACCCGCAGCCAGTGATTCCCGCGAAAGGAAGCGCCATGACTCTTGTTGCCGCCGTCCAGATGGTGTCCACGCCCAGGGTGGACGAGAACATCGCCACCGCCCGCCGCCTCGTGGCCCAGGCCGCCGCAGCGGGCGCGAAGCTGGTGCTGCTGCCCGAATACTGGCCCATCATGGGCATGAGCGACGGCGACAAGGTGAGCCATGCCGAGGCCCTGGGCAAAGGGCCGATCCAGGACTTCATGGCCCAGGCGGCGCGCGAGCACGGCATCTGGCTGCTGGGCGGCACCCTGCCGCTGGCCTCGGACGATCCTTCCAAGGTCATCAACACCACCCTGGTCTACGACCCCGAAGGGCGCCACGTGGGCCGCTACGACAAGATCCATCTCTTCGGTTTCACCAGGGGCAGCGAGTCCTACAACGAATCGAAGACGATTGTGCCGGGCAAGCAGGTAGGCACGGTGGACACGCCGCTGGGCAAGGTGGGCATGTCCGTCTGCTACGACCTGCGCTTCCCCGAACTCTACCGTGCGATGGGCCCGCTGACCTTGATTGTAGTGCCCGCCGCCTTCACCTACACCACGGGCCAGGCCCACTGGGAAGTGCTGCTGCGCGCCCGCGCCATCGAGAACCAGTGCTATGTGCTGGCGGCGGCCCAAGGCGGCGAGCACGCCAACGGGCGGCGCACCTGGGGGCACAGCATGCTCATCGACCCTTGGGGCGAGGTGAAGGCCAGGCTGGCCGAAGGGGAGGGCGTGGTGCTGGGCGATGTGGACCGCGTCTACCTGGACAGCGTACGCGAGAGCCTGCCCGCCTTGAAGCACCGGACCATGTAATCCACTACAATGGCCGCAACGATCAACGCAACGAGTTCCCGCTATGAAACCATTTGAACCGAACCTGTCCTCCATCGCTATTGCGCGCGACGTGCTGCTGACCCCGTTCGGCCTGGACGAGGACAAGCTGCTCAAGACCCTGGGCAGCATGTTCACGCACAAGGTCGACTACGCCGACCTCTACTTCCAGTTCACCAAGAACGAAGGCTGGAGCCTGGAGGAAGGCATCGTCAAGACAGGCAGCTTCTCCATCGACCAGGGCGTGGGCGTGCGCGCCGTCTCCGGCGAGAAGACCGCCTTCTCGTATTCCGACGAAATCTCCGAAAGCGCGCTGCTGGACGCGGCCGAAGCCACGCGCACCATTGCGCGCCAGGGCGCCGGGAAGATCAAGGTGGCCTCGGCCATGCTGCCCCAGGGCGGGCGCTCCCTCTACCTGCCGCACGATCCCCTGGCCTCGCTGGACGCGGCGGCCAAGGTCAAGCTGCTGGAAAAGGTCGAGAAGATGGCGCGTGCGCGCGACCCGCGCGTGGTGCAGGTCATGGCCGGCCTTGCGGGCGAATACGACGTGGTGCTGGTGGTGCGCAGCGACGGCGTGCTGGCGGCCGACATCCGCCCGCTGGTGCGCGTGTCCGTGACCGTGATCGTCGAGCAGAACGGGCGGCGCGAGATGGGCAGCTCCGGCGGCGGCGGGCGCTACGACTACGGCTACTTCAGCGACGCGCTGCTGCAGCAGTACGCGGACGACGCCGTGAAGTCGGCGGTCGTGAACCTCGATTCGCGTCCCGCACCGGCAGGCCCGATGACCGTGGTGCTGGGCCCGGGCTGGCCGGGCATCCTGTTGCATGAGGCGATCGGCCACGGCCTGGAAGGCGACTTCAACCGCAAGGGCTCCTCCACCTTCTCCGGCCGCATCGGCGAACGTGTGGCGGCCAAGGGCGTGACGGTGGTGGACGACGGCACGCTGGCGGACCGCCGCGGCTCGCTCAACATCGACGACGAGGGCAACCCCACGCAGTGCACGACGCTGATCGAAGACGGCATCCTGAAAGGCTACATCCAGGACACCATGAATGCGCGCCTGATGAAGATGCCGGTGACGGGCAACGCGCGGCGCGAATCCTTCGCCCACCTGCCGATGCCGCGCATGACCAACACCTACATGCTGGCGGGCGACAAGGACCCGGGCGAGATCCTGGCCTCGGTCAAGAACGGCATCTATGCGGTGAACTTCGGCGGCGGCCAGGTCGACATCACGAACGGCAAGTTCGTCTTCTCGGCGAGCGAAGCCTACATGATCGAGAACGGCAAGATCAGCTACCCGGTGAAGGGTGCGACCCTGATCGGCAACGGCCCGGACGTGCTGAACCGCGTGAGCATGATCGGCAACGACATGAAGCTTGACCCGGGCGTGGGCGTATGCGGCAAGGAAGGCCAGAGCGTCCCGGTCGGCGTCGGCCAGCCCACGCTGCGCATCGACGGCGTCACCGTCGGCGGCACCGCCTGACACTGCCGAGCCCGTGTCCACACCTTGGGGTCAGACCCCCAAATGTGGACACGAGCCCAGCCGTCTTTGCGTGGCCTCAAGTGTTGATTGGCTCATGCTGCTAGCTTTAGCGCATGAGCCGACCCAACCGCATTCAATATCCCGGCGCGCTGTACCACGTGACCGCGCGTGGTAACCGGCGCAACCATATCTTCGTCGACGACCGCGACCATCTCATCTGGCTGGATTTGCTCGCTGGGACAATTGACCGCTTCGGTATTGTGACTCACGCGTATGTACACATGCCGAACCACTATCACTTGCTGGTGGAAACGCCTCAGGCAAATCTGTCTGCCAGCATGCAGCATCTGAATAGCCTTTACGCGCAGACGTTCAACAAGCGCCATGGCATGACCGGACACGTGATGCAAGGGCGATTTCATGCAGTGCTCATTGAGCGGGAAGCGCATCTGCTTGAACTGGCGCGCTATATCGCGCTGAATCCTGTGCGCGCAGAGTTGGTGAAGGAAGCGGAGCAATGGCGCTGGAGCAGCTATGCAGGACTGTACCATGCTGCGCCTGGGAACTCGTGCGTGACCGAGGATTGGCTACTGGGACAGTTTGCCGGTCGTGACCGAGCAGAACGCATTCAGGCATTTGGCCGCTTTGTCGCACAGGGGAAGGGATTGGCTGACCCTATTCAGGATTTGCCGGCATACATAACTCCTCCTGTGCCAGGTGTAGGCCTGGCTGCCATAACGGCGCAGTACAGCAATCGCAACGCGGCCATGCTGAAGGCATACCGTTCCGGTGGCTACTCAGTATCCCAGATTGCCGAGCATTTCGGCGTTTCGGAAAAAACGGTACGCAGGGCAATGCAGAACGAAGCGGACAGCTGAGCCCGTGTCCACTTTTTGGGGTCTGACCCCAAGGTGGACACGGGCTGGGCGGTTAGAACTGGTGGCGGAGGCCGATGTTGAAGTAGCGGCCCAGGGCGCCGCTGTAGTCCAGCGGGTTGAAGCCGGCGGCGCCGTAGGTCAGCGGGTCGAGCGGCGGTTCCTTGTCGAACAGGTTCTGGATCGTCGCAAACAGTTCCGTCTTGTTGTTCCACTTGTAGCGCGCCGTCAGGTCGAGCGTGGTGAAGCTGCTCAGCTTGCAGCCGCGCGGGGCGTCGTCGCCGTTGGCGAAGTGGAAGGCGCAGCCGTCCGGATCATCCTTGAACAGGGTGTTGTCCATCTTGCCGCGGTAGTTCACCGTGCCCGCCAGGCGCAGCGGGCCGCGGTCCCAGGTCAGGCCCAGGTTGATGCGGTCGTCCGGCGTGCCGATGCAGTTGGTGACGTCGCAGTTGCCGTGCGTGCCCGCGTAGTCGCGCACCGTGCCGTCGCGTTCGGTGCGCTCCCATTTGAACAGGTGCGTCCACTTGATGTCCGCCGCCAGGCTGCCGCGGTCGCCGCCCAGCTGGAAGGTCTTGCGCGCGTCGAGGTCGACGCCGTTCACTTTCGTGGAGGCGGAGTTCACGTAGTTGGCCAGCACGGCCGTGATGGCGCCCGGGTCGCCGGGGATGCCCGCTTCCGCCGTGGAGGGGTCGCGCGCCACCTTGCCTGCCGCGATGGCCGCGTCGATCGACTCCTGGTTGATCTCGTTCTTGCGCTTGATCTGCCAGAAGTCCAGCGAGATGCTGGTGCGCGGCAGCGGATCCCACACCATGCCCAGCGAATAGCTCTTCGAGCGCTCGGGCGACAGGGCCGGGTTCGGCGAGGTGATGATGGCCACGGCCGCCGGGTCGCAGGCCGCTTCCACGCCCAGGCTGCAGCGCAGGGGATCGTCCGCGTTGGTGAAGGCGGCCAGGCCGCCGCGTCCGTTCTCGGCCGCGCTCGGGGCGCGGAAGCCGCGCGCAAAGGTGCCGCGCAGGGCGAAGGCCCGGTTCGGGGTCCATTTGGCGCCCACTTTCGGCGTGTAGGAGTTGCCGATGTGCTTGAAGTGGTCGGCCCGCAAGGCGGCCGACAGTTCCACCGTGCTGAGCACGGGCGCCAGCAGCTCGGCATAGGCCGAGGCCGAGCGGCGCTGGCCCTCATAGGCCGAGTAGCCGAGGCCGATGATATTGCCGATCTCCGTGCCCGTGGTGGGCGTGAGTTCGGCCGATTCGTAGCGGTACTCCGCGCCCAGCGCCAGGCCCATGGGCCCGCCGGGCAGGTGGCCGAATTCGCGCGTGGCCTTGAAGTCGAGCTGGGCCAGGCGCGTGCGCGCGCTGCTGCTGATGGTGGGCGAGAGCGCGTTGTACAGGGCCGCCGAATTGGCCCCGGCGTTCTCGCCGATGCGCCAGTAGCTGCCCGCCGGCAGTGCGGCGTAGGCGGGACTGCGCATGGCCGCCGCCATGTTGGCGGCGGTGGGATTGAGCAGGGCGAAGGCCACGTCGCGCTGCAGGTATCCCGTCAGCTCCTGGCCCACGCGGTTCTGCGAGAGCAGCAGGGCGGAGTCGATGTCCCAGGCGCCCACCGTGCCCTTCACGCCCGCGATGGCGCGCGTGAAGGTGGAGCTGATGGCGTTGGTGCGCGGGCCCACGTCCCAGGCCAGGTAGCGCAGGCGCGCGGCGCGGCCGAAATAGGGATTGTCCGGATGCGCGGCGCCCAGCGATACGCCGGCATTGCTCACCGGGCCGCCGGGATAGCCCACGCTGCCGCTGATGCCCGAGGGCGTGGTGATGGTGTCGGTATCGGTGCGGTAGCCGTTCAGTTCGACATAGGCCTGCCAGGCGGGATTGAGCTGCCAGGTCAGCCTGCCGTACAGGTTGAGCAGCTCCTGCTCGGGCTGCATCTGCGCGTACTGCTGCGTGGCGTCCGTGAGGCAGCCGCCGCCCGGATCGCCCTGGGGATGGCTGGTGAAATGGGAGCAGGCGGCGCCGGGGAAGAAGCGGGTGAAGCCCGCGCCCGCGGGATTGCCGCGGCTGTAGTAGTCCAGCGTGTCGGGGTTGCGCACATTGCCCGCCACCGAGCTGCCCGCCGCGTTGTTGCCGGTGATGGCGCCGTTGCCGCTCAGCCCCTCCTGGGCGCTGAAGCCGAAGTCGCGCAGGTCGGTGCGCCCGACGGGGCCGCGCCCGGCGCGGTCGCGGTAGTTGACCTCGCGCTTGTGCCCGTACTCGGCGGCAAACAGGAAGTTGTAGCGGTCCTTCTCCAGGTCGCCCACGCCGTGCGTGACGGAAAGCCGCGTGTCGCCGCCATCCCTTTCCTGCGACAGGCCCTGGCTGGCGCGCACCGTCGTTCCCTGGAAGTCCTTGCGCAGGATGACGTTGACCACGCCCGCAATCGCATCCGAGCCGTAGATGGCGGAGGCGCCGTCCTTCAGGATCTCGACCCGCTCCACCGCATCCATGGGGATGATGTTCAGGTCGGCGAACACTTTCTGCCCGTCGTCCGCCAGGCCGTAGGGCGCCACGCGCCGCCCGTTCAGCAGCACCAGGGTGGAGGCCGCCCCGAGTCCGCGCAGCGAGATGCCCGAGGCGCCTGCCGCGAAGCCGTTGCCGAAAGTGGTGGGCACGGAGCCCTGGTTGTCCACGGCCAGGGTCTGCAGCAGTTCGGCCACCGTGGTGCGGCCCGACTTTTCCAGGTCCGCCCGGTTCAGGGTCTGCACGGGGGAGGCCGTTTCGGCCTGGGCGCGGCGGATATTGGTGCCGGTGATCTCCACCCTTTGCATGGGCGGGGTGTCGGCGGCGGGAGGAGGCGGCGTCTGGGCCTGGGCGCTGAGGAGGGTGAGGAGGAGGGGGGCGCCGGCAACGGCAGGACAAGCCCGTCCCAGCACGCCCGGCAAGGGGCGCAGTGTCAGGTTTGGCATTGCAAATCTCCAGAAAAGGTTGTTAGGTTTTTTTCTTGAGGAGAGCGAGTTATATGTCACTTTTTCTATACAAGCTTGAAATGTGTCGTTTGTGCGCGACACAATTCCGCCGGACAATCTGCTTGCCAAAGCCCGCGGCTTGTTGTTATAGTGACTTCGACACATAGGGAAAGTTCCATGCACCGCTTCGTTTTCTTTACCGGCTACTTTTATTTTTGGCTATCCAGCCCCAAGGCGGTGGAGTAGCGGCCGGTTCACGTAGCAGCAGAACGAGATCCCAGCAAATACCAAAAGACCGCCAGCGATGGCGGTTTTTTTTTACCCCGACATTTTCAGGAGAATGACCATGCACCGCACCGACGACTTGCGCATCCGCGAGATGAAGGAACTGACCCCGCCCTCGCACCTGATCCGCGAGTTCCCCTGCACCGATGCCGCCTCGCAGACGGCCGCCGCCGCGCGCGTGGCCCTGCACCGCATCCTGCATGGCCAGGACGACCGCCTGATGGTGGTGATCGGCCCCTGCTCGATCCACGATCCGAAGGCAGCCATGGAGTACGCGCGCCGCCTGGCGCCGCTGCGCGAGCGCCTGAAGGGCGAGCTGGAAGTGGTGATGCGGGTCTACTTCGAGAAGCCGCGCACCACCGTGGGCTGGAAGGGCCTGATCAACGATCCCTACATGGACAACAGCTTCCGCATCAACGACGGCCTGCGCATGGCGCGCGAGCTGCTGCGCGACATCAACGAGCTGGGCCTGCCAGCGGGCACCGAGTTCCTGGACGTGATCAGCCCGCAGTACATCGCCGACCTGATCTCCTGGGGCGCCATCGGCGCGCGCACCACCGAGTCGCAGGTGCACCGCGAGCTCGCGTCCGGCCTGTCCTGCCCCGTGGGCTTCAAGAACGGCACGGACGGCAATATCAAGATCGCCGTGGAAGCGATCAAGGCGGCCTCCCAGCCGCACCACTTCCTGTCCGTGACCAAGGGCGGCCACTCGGCCATCGTGTCCACCAACGGCAATGAGGACTGCCACATCATCCTGCGCGGCGGCAAGACGCCGAACTACGATGCGGCCAGCGTGGAAGAGGCCTGCAAGGCCATCGCGGGCTACGGCCTGGCGGCGCGCCTGATGATCGACGCCTCCCACGCCAACAGCTCCAAGAAGCCGGAGAACCAGATTCCCGTGTGCGCCGATATCGCAGGCCAGATTGCGAACGGCGACACCCGCATCGTGGGCGTGATGGTGGAGTCCCACCTGGTGGCGGGCCGCCAGGACCTGGTGCCGGGCAAGGAGCTGGTCTACGGCCAGTCCGTGACCGACGGCTGCATCGACTGGGACAGCAGCGTGCAGGTGCTGGAGGGCCTGGCCGAGGCCGTGCGCCAGCGCCGCCTGAAGGGCGAATAGGCTCCGCCGCCCCAGGCGTGGGCGTATGATGGGCGGAACAAGGGGAGGCGTGATGAGCGGCGACATCCTGTCCGAAGTACTGCGCAGCGTCCGCCTGCGGGGCGCCGTGTACTACCACGTCAGCACCAGCAGCTCGTGGGCGGCGCGCGCGCCGGCCGGGCGCGACATCGCCGCCGCCGTCCTGCCCCAGTCCGACCACGTGATGGAATACCACGCGCTGCTGCGCGGCAGCTGCTGGAGCACGCTGGACGGCCTGCCGCCCGTGCGCCTGCAGGCAGGCGATATCGTTCTCTTCCCCCACGGCGATTCGCATGTGATGGCGAGCGCGCCCGGCCTGGACGCCGACCCTTACGTGGAGCACTACTTCGCCTTGCAGGGCATGCCGCGCCCCTTCAGCCTGCGCATCGACGGCGCCGAGCCGTCGATGGCGGAGAGCATCGACAGCAATGCCGACACCCTGCTGATCTGCGGCTTCTTCGGCTGCGACCTGCGTCCCTTCAATCCCCTGATCGCCACCTTGCCGCGCATGCTGCACCTGCAGGCGGCGCAGGCCGCGGGCTGGACCAGCCAGTTCCTGCTGCAGGCGGCCGAGGAATCGCAGCGCCGCCGTCCGGGCGCCGAGGCCCTGCTCGAACGCATGAGCGAAATGATGTTCGTCGAGGCCATGCAGCGCCACGCGGAAACCCTGCCGCAGGACAGCCACGGCTGGCTGGCCGGGCTGCGCGACCGCCTCGTGGGCCGCGCCCTCGCCCTGATCCACGAAGACCCTGCAGCGGACTGGACGGTTGACGAGCTGGGCCGCCGCATCGGCCTCTCGCGCTCCGCCCTGCACGAGCGCTTCGTCGAGCTGATCGGCCAGCCGCCCATGCAGTACCTGGCCAACTGGCGCATGCAGCTGGCGGCAGCCCAGCTGTGCAGCTCGAAGGCCACCGTGGCCACCATCGCCCAGAACGTGGGCTACGAATCCGAAGCGGCCTTCAACCGCGCCTTCCGCCGCTTGATGGGCTCGCCTCCCGCCACCTGGCGCCGCCAGAAAGCGGCATAGCCGGACGCCCGGTCAAGTTCCGCCGACAGGCGGGAAAGCGCGCCCGGCCCGTTCGGGCGATCCTGCCTCATGCCCGCCACCCGGCGCGCATTCAGAACAGGAGAAACTTGACATGGATACCCGCAGCAACCCCATCCCGGCACCCGACCTCGCGGCCATCAAGGCCAAACAGCAGGCCACCTGGGCCAGCGGCGACTTTGCCGTCGTCGGCACCACCCTGCAGATCGTGGGTGAGACCCTGGCCGAGGCGGCCAATATCTGCGCCGGGGAAGCCGTGCTCGACGTGGCGGCGGGCAATGGCAATGCCACCCTGGCCGCCGCGCGCCGCTTCGCCCGCGTGGTCTCCACCGACTATGTGCCGGCCCTGCTGGAGAAGGGCGCGGCCCGCGCCCGGGCCGAAGGCCTGGCCGTGCAGTTCCAGGCGGCCGATGCGGAAGACCTGCCCTTCGCAGACAATACCTTCGACGCCGTCCTGTCGAGCTATGGCGTGATGTTCGCGCCCGACCACCGCAAGGCGGCCAGCGAGCTGCTGCGCGTGCTGCGGCCGGGCGGGCGCATCGGCCTGGCGAACTGGACGCCGCAGGGCTTCATCGGCCAGCTGTTCAAGGTGATCGGCGCCCATGTGCCGCCGCCGGCCGGGCTGCAGTCGCCCGCCCTGTGGGGCACGGAGGCCCATCTGCAGGAGCTCTTCGGCGCAGGCGCGGCCCGCATCGATTGCACGCGCCGCACGTTCAACTTCCGCTACCAGTCGCCCGCACACTGGCTGCAGATATTCCGCGACTACTACGGCCCCACGCACAAGGCCTTCGCCGCGCTGGCGCCGGAGGCGCAGCAGGCACTGGAGGCGGATATCCTGGCGCTGCTGGAACGCATGAACATCGGCGGCGCGGCCTCGCTGGTGGTGCCGGGCGAGTACCTGGAGGTGGTGATCGCGAAGGCGGGCTGACATAAAAAAAGCGGCCCCGAAGGGCCGCTTGAGTCAGGGTGCTACTTTTTTCACAGCTTGTTAGAAGAACTTGTAGCTTGCGCCCAGCTTGAAGTAGCGGCCGATGGCGCCGGAAGCGTCCATCGGGTTGTAGCTGAGGCCGCCGTACGTCAGCGGATCCAGCGGAGCCACCTTGTCGGTCACGTTGGTGATCGACGCGGTCAGGGTCAGCTGCTTGCTGAAGTTCCAGCGTGCGGACATGTCCAGGGTGGTGAACGAAGCGATTTCGCAATCGGTCGTGCCTGGGTTGCCGTTGGCCAGCTTGGATGCGCAGACGTTGCCTTCGAACAGGATGTTCTTCATCTTGTCGCGATAGTTCACGTTGGCGCCCAGGTTCCACGCGCCGATATCCCAGGATGCCGTGGCGTTGACCTTGTTCTTCGGCGTGCCGGCGCAGTTCGAGGTGTCGCAGTTACCGTGGGTGCCAGCGAACTGGTAGGCGGTGGTGGCGGTCTCGTGGCGCTTCCAGGTCGCGACGTGGGTCACGATCAGGCCCAGGGTGGCGCGGCCGTAGTTACCCAGACGCAGGCGCTGCTTGATGTCCAGGTCGACACCGGCGATCTCCGTGAAGCTGGAGTTGCGGTACGGCGCCTGGGTCATGATCAGGGTGCCCGAGTTCGGGATCACCTGGCCATTCACCACCAGGTTGTTGTCGCTGCGGATGGCGGTCGGCAGGGCGGCGGCTTCGTTGTACGGCAGCGGGTTGATCTCGTTGCTGCGCTTGATCTTCCAGCCGTCCAGCGCCAGGCTGGTGCCTTCGAACGGATCCCACACGATGCCCAGGGTCTGGCCCTTGGAGGTTTCCGGCTTCAGCGCGGCACTGCCCACCTTCACGGCGGAAACGCTCAGGCCGCAGTCGGTGCTGGTGGCGCCGCCTGGAGCAGGGGTGCCGTTCGGGCAGCGGATCGGATCGCGCACGGTGGAGTTACCGGTCGATTGCGAGGTCGAGGAGCCTTCAGCTGCGCCTGGTGCGCGGAAGCCTTCAGTGTAGGTGCCGCGCAGTGCGAAGCTGCGCACCGGGGTCCACTTGAAGCCTGCTTTCGGCGTGGTCGAGTTGAAGCGGTCGTACTTGTCGTAACGGACAGCAGCGGACAGTTCCACGGTCTTCACCACCGGGGCCAGGATCTCGGCGTACACGGCGGACACCGAGTTGTCGCCGAAGGCGGCCACGTAGTTCGAGTTGATCGAACCGTTTTCCGAACCGGACAGGGATGGGTTGGACACCTTCTCCTTGCGGTGTTCGGCGCCCACGGCCAGGCCCATATTGCCGCCTGGCAGAGCGAACAGCTCACGCGAGGCCTTGAAGTCGATCACGGTCAGCTTGGTGGTCGAATCCGAGGTGGCGTGGGTGAACATGGCCTGGTACAGCGAGGCCGGGTTCTTCGACGCTTCCGCGCCCATGTAGTACGGGAAGTACTTCGAGGTCGGGTCGCCCAGGGCAGCACGCATGACGTTCATGTTGATCATGTTGCTGTAATCCAGGTGCAGCTTGGACTCGGAGTAGGTCAGGCCGGTGTCGTAGTCCCAGCCCATGAAGCTGCCCTTCAGGCCGCCGACGAAGCGCTTGAACTCGTTGTTCGCGGTACGCACGGAGGCGCCGGCGTCGAAGGCGACGTAGCGGATGCGGGCCGGAGCGCCGAAGGGATTCTGCGGGTGCGACGCGGCCAGCAGGTTCAGGTTGCTGTAGTTGATGAAGCCCTGTGGGGTCTGCGCGTTCGGCGGGAAGGCCACGGTCGGGGTGAAGGACGGCGGGGTCATCATGAACGAGGTGTCGCGCTTGGAGTAGCCAGCCTCCACATATGCCTGCATGTCGTTGTTCACCTGCCAGGTGCCGCGGGTGTACAGGTTGATCGATTCGATCTCCGGCTGCATGTCGCGGAACTGGTTCTGGTGCCAGATGCAGCCGCCATTGGCGCCGGTCTGGTTGGTGGTCGCGGTCAGCGAAGCGCAGCCTGGCAGCGACACGTAGTCGTTGGTCACCGGGTTACGGATCAGGCCGGTAGGTGCAGCGCTGGCGTTGTTGTTGCCGGCGATGTAGCCGCCGGCGAACTGGGTGCCCAGCGGGAAGCCGTAGGGACGCAGGTCGCCCGCGCCGATGTGGCCGCGGCGGCTGGAACGGTCGCTGTTCTTCAGCGCGTCGGACTGGAAGTACTCGGCGTTGACCACCCAGTTGTACTTGTCCGCATCCAGGTCGCCCTGGCCGTAGGTCAGGGAAGCCTTGTTCTGCTTGCCGTCGTCGTAGCGCGACCAGCCGGTGTCGCCGCGAACGGTCAGGCCGGTGAAGTCCTTGCGCAGGATGATGTTGACCACGCCGGCGATAGCGTCGGCGCCGTAGGTCGAGGAGGCGCCGTCCTTCAGGATCTCGATACGCTCGACGATCTGCATCGGCACGGTGGACAGGTCGGTGAAGCTCTTCTGGCCGTCATCGGCGCGGGCGAACGGCGCCATGCGGCGGCCGTTCAGCAGCACCAGGGTGGAGGTGGCGCCCAGGCCGCGCAGCGAGATCGCGGTGGAGCCGGCGGCGAAGCCGTTGCCGAAGCCGGTTGGCAGGGAGCCTGCGCCGTCCACGGTCAGGGTCTGCAGGTATTCGGCGACGGTGCCCTTGCCGGAACGCAGCAGCTCGTCACGGCCGATCACGGTCACCGGCGAAGCGGTTTCCGCGGTGGCGCGCTTGATGCTGGAGCCGGTAATTTCGACGCGCTGGATGTTGGCGTCCTGGGCCATGGCGGAAGCGGCCGCCATGCTGAGGCCGGCCGCCATGCCGCTGGCGCAAACCAGGCGGATGCTGCGGGCCATCATTTTTTCAATCATTACAATCTCCCAAAGTGGTGTGTGACGAGCTACGAACGAGATACATCTCTTCCTGCCCACTTGAGAAAAACACATGTGGTTTCCCTCAATTAAGAGATGAGAGCATCCCGCTTGCGGACCCGTCAATGGGAAATCGTTTGCGCCCTCCCGCCAGCAGCAGGTGATGTTACAGTTTGTTACATGGAATTTCGCCCTCATGCTCGCTAATTACCGGTTAAAGCTGGCATTTGATGCGAAAAACGCATAAGTAGCATTGCTAAAGAGAAATTTTTCGCTTGTGATAATTTGTGACTATTTCGCTACAGATGACGGCCTGGCGCGGCTTTGGGGTCGGCGGGCGAAATGTTGTTGGCACCAAGGAATTTGCGCTATTGTTACGCCTTTGCAGCCTTCCGCGACAAAGGGCAGGGATGAGGACAAAGTGGTATTGCATGCTGGCGGCGCTCGCCTTTGCCATGCTCGCGCAGGCGGCCGAACCGCAAAAGACCCTGCGCTACATCCTGCCCGCCGCCGAGACCAGCCTGGACCCGGCTGTATCGCGTGACCTGTACACCGGCCATATCACCCAGGCCATCTTCGACACCCTCTACACCTACGATTACCTGGCCCGCCCCGTGAAGCTGGCGCCGGCCGCTGCCGCCGCCTTGCCGGAGGTGTCTGCCGATGGCAAGACCTACACCATCCGCCTGAAGAAGGGCCAGCTCTTCACGCCCGACCCGGCCTTCGGCGGCAAGCCGCGCGAGCTGACCATGGCCGACTTCGTGTATTCATGGAAGCGCCTGCTCGATCCAAGGCTGGCATCGCCCCATGCCTGGCTTTTCGAAGGCAAGGTCGTGGGCCTCGATGCCCTGGCGGCCGAGGCGGCAAAGAGCGGCAGGCTCGATTACGACAAGCCTGTGGCAGGTTTCGAACTGCTCGATCCCTACACCTTGCGCATCCACCTGACCCAGACCGATTTCAACCTGGGCATGATCCTCGCGCACGAGCCCACGGCCGCCGTGGCGCGGGAGATCGTGAAGGCCTATGGCGACTCCAAGGGCGAGGTGCATTCCAACCCCGTTGGCACGGGCTACTACCGGCTTGCGCAGTGGACGCGCGGCAGCAAGATCGTGCTGGAAAAGAACCCTCATCACCTGCCCGAAACCTGGGACTTCCAGCCCGGCAGCGACCCGGACGACCAGCGCATCGTGCAGCAGATGAAGGGCAAGGCTATCCCGCAGATCGACCGCATCGAAATCACCGTGCTGCTGGAGGACCAGACGCGCTGGCTCTCCTTCACCAGCGGCGGCGCGGACCTGTTCTGGCTCGACGGTCCGCTGGCGCCCAAGGCCATGCTGGACGGCGGCCTGCGCCCGGAGCTCAAGGCCCGCGGCATCCAGCTCTCGCGCCAGATCGATCCCGAGCTCACCTACTACTACATCAACGGGCGCGATCCGGTGCTGGGCGGCTACAGCAAGGAGAAGATCGCGTTGCGGCGCGCGGTAATGATGGCGCACAACGTGGACGAGGAGATCCGGCTGGTGTGGAACAACCAGGCGCTGCGCCTGGACTTCCCTGCGCCGCCCGGGGTGGTGGGCCACGATCCCGCCTACCGCAGCTCCCTGCAGTACGATCCCGCGCTGGCCAACAAGCTGCTCGACAAGTTCGGCTACCGCAAGGGGGCCGACGGCTGGCGCACCCTCCCGGATGGCAAGCCCCTCGTGGTGCGCTACACCTCGCGCAATGAGGCGAGCGGCGTGCTGCTGGCGGAACTGTGGCGCAAGACCTATAACTCCCTCTCCATCCGCATGGAGAACGACCGCCTGATCTTCACCGACATCCTGCAGGCGGAAAAGGAATGCAAGCTCCAGTCGCGCAACTACCAATGGGTGGCCGACTTCCCGGACGGCGACAACTTCATGCAGCTGTTCTACGGTCCGAACATCAACCAGAACAACAACGGCTGCTTCGAGAACGCGGAATACGACAGGCTGTATGAACAGACGCGCGGCATGCCCGCCGGCCCCGAACGCGATGCGCTGTACCGCAAGATGGCGCGCATCATCGAAGTCCAGGGCGGGGGCATGATGGGCTACGCGCGCTACCGCAATATGCTGGCGCAGCCCTCCGTGCTGGGCTACCGCAAGCATCCCATCCTGCACCAGGAATGGGCTTATATCGACATCGACCGCAGCAAGGAAAAATAAACAATGCTCGCTTACATACTGCGCCGCCTGTGGCAGATGCTGCCCACCATGCTGGGCGTCGTGCTGCTCGTCTTCCTGCTCTTTAACTGGGTGGGCGGCGACCCGGCCTATATCCTGGCGGGGAAGATGTCGAATGCCGAGAGCATCGCCAACATCCGCCGCCAGCTCGGCATCGACCAGCCTTACTACGTGCAGCTGGGGATATTCCTCAAGCAGATCGTCACCTTCGATTTCGGCCAGAGCTGGGCTACGGGCGAAACGGTCGCCAACATCATCACCACGCGCCTCGGGCCATCGCTCACCGTGCTCGTGCCGCTCACGGTGCTGGAGACCTTCTTCGGCATCGCGCTGGCGCTGGCCATCGCCTTCGTGCGCGGCTCGCTGACGGACCGCGCCGTGATGATCGCCTGCACCGTGGGCATGTCGATCTCCATCCTCGTCTACATCATCGTCTTCCAGTACGGCCTGGCCTACAAGCTGGGCCTCTTCCCCGTGCAGGGCTGGGGCAGCAGCTTCTGGGAAAACCTGCTGCGCTATGCCACCTTGCCTATCCTGATCGGGCTCGCGGTCTCCATCGCGCCCACGCTGCGCCTCTACCGCACCTTCGTGCTCGACGAAGCGAACCAGGACTATGTGCGCACTGCCCGCGCCAAGGGCCTGAGCGAGCGCCGCGTGATGTGGGTGCATGTGCTGCGCAATGCCTCCATTCCCATCATCACGCACGTGATGGCGAACCTGCCCGCGCTGCTGATCGGCGCCTTCCTGCTGGAGCGCTTCTTCGGCATACCCGGCATCGGGCGAGAGGTGATTCTGGCGGTGGAGCGCAGCGACTTCCCCGTCATCAAGGCCATTACGGTCTATGTGGCCGCCGCCACCATGTTCTTCAACCTGCTCACCGACCTGATGTACCAGGCGGTCGATCCGCGCGTTCAACTGAAGTAAGGAATGTCCATGCACGAAACTCACGCATCTCCCGGCCTGTGGGCGCTGGCATGGCGCCGCCTGCGTGCCGACCGGCTGGCGATGGCCGCACTGGCCGTTGTGGCGGCCTTCCTGCTCATGCTCGCGCTGTCGGCCTCCGGCCTCATTGTGTCGGACTGGGAGGACGAGGTGGGCGCCAACTATGCGCCGCCGGCTTTCCTCGGCCCACAGGCTGCAACGGAAGTGGGTGTGCCATCCACCGCGCCGCAAGCGCTGCCCGAGAATCCCTTCGATCCCCTGGCCGAAGACATCCGCCAGCTGAAGGCGGAAATGGGCGGCAGCCGCTCGCATGAAGTGGAGATGTACGGCGTGACCGATCCTCTGGCGGCCGAGATGAAGGAGCTGCGCGCAGGCATGGCGAAGGCCGAACGCCAGGCCGCCATCGAGCGCCGCCCGACCCTGCCTTTCGGCGGCGACAAGTGGGGCCACGACATCATCAAGAAAACCATCAAAGGCGCCGAAACCTCCATTATCGTCGGCCTGGTGGCTGCCCTGCTGGCCGTTGCACTCGGCACGCTGTTCGGCGCCTTCTCCGGCTTCTACGGCGGCGTGGTGGACGATTTCTTCAACTGGTTCTACAGCATCTTCACCTCCATCCCATCGATCCTCATGATCCTCACGGTGGCTGCGGTGCTGCAGCAGAAAGGCGTGCTGACGATTGTGCTGATCCTGGGCCTCACCGGGTGGACGGGGCCATACCGCCTGATCCGCGCCGAATACATCAAGCACAAGGCGCGCGAGTACGTGATGGCGGCGGACGCCATCGGCGCCTCCAACTGGCGCAAGATGTTCTCGCATATCTTCCCCAATGTGAGCCACGTGGCGCTGGTGCAGATGTCCATTCTCGTGGTGGGCTTCATCAAGGCGGAAGTGATCCTGAGCTTCCTCGGCTTCGGCGTGCCCGTGGGCGTGGTGAGCTGGGGCTCCATGCTCAACGAGGCGCAGAACGAACTCATACTGGGCAAATGGTGGCAGCTCACGGCGGCGGCAGTCGCCATGGCGGTGCTGGTCACGGCCTTCTCCCTGTTCACCGATGCCCTGCGCGATGCGCTCGATCCGAAAGTGAAGTGATATGGACAATCTGCTCGACGTACGCAATCTGCGCATCGCTTTCCGCATCGACAAGAAGAATACCTTCGAGGCCGTGAAGGGCATCTCCTTCAGTGTGCCGCGCAACAGCACGGTGGCCCTGGTGGGCGAATCGGGCAGCGGCAAGTCCGTGAGCTCCCTGGCCGTGATGGGCCTTCTGCCGGAGCACACCACCATCATCGACCCCGCCAGCAGCGTGCTGTTCGACGGGCGCGAAGTGCTGCACCTCTCCATGCGCGAGCGGCGCGCCATGTGCGGCAAGGACATCTCCATGATTTTCCAGGAGCCCATGTCCTCGCTCAATCCCGTGTTCACGGTGGGCTACCAGATCGGCGAGGTGCTGCGCCAGCATATGGGCATGACCGGCAAGCAGGCGAGGGCGCGCACGCTGGCGCTGCTGGAAGAAGTGGGCATTCCCGACCCTGCGGCCAAGATCGACGCCTACCCGAGCCAGATGTCCGGCGGGCAGCAGCAGCGCGTCATGATCGCCATGGCCATCGCCTGCGAACCGAAGCTGCTGATCGCGGACGAACCGACCACCGCGCTCGACGTCACCATCCAGAAGCAGATCATGGAGTTGATCGCGAGCCTGCAGAAGAAGCACCAGATGTCCGTGCTCTTCATCACGCACGACCTCGGGCTGGTGGGCGAGATAGCGGACAGCGTGATCGTGATGCGGCATGGCGAAGTGCGCGAAACCGGCGCCACACAGCAGATTTTCGGCGACCCGCAGGACAGCTACACGCGCGCGCTGCTGCATTGCCGCCCCTCGCTGGACGCGCGTCCCATCCGGCTGCCCGTGATCGCCGACTACATGGACGGCAAGGCTGGTCCCGGCGTGGACATGCCGCAGCGCGAGCGCGGCTTCAGGCCGGACGACGACATCGTCCTCGACGTGCAGGACCTGCAGAAAAGCTTCTGGCTGCGCGAAGGCCTGTTCGGCAAGCGCGAATTCAAGGCAGTGAAGGGCGTATCCTTCAAGCTCCCGCGCGGGAAGACGCTCGGCGTGGTGGGCGAATCCGGCTCCGGCAAGACCACGGTGGGCCTGACCCTGCTGCGCCTTCACAAGGCCACGGGCGGGCGCGCCATCTTCGAAGGCAAGGACCTCATCTCCATGCCCGAGAGCGAATACATGGCCTACAAGCGGCGCATCCAGATCATCTTCCAGAACCCGTACGCCTCGCTCAACCCGCGCTTCACGGTCGGCCAGATCCTGCTTGAACCCATGCGCCTGCACCGCATCGGCGGCAACGACAGCGAGCGCACGGAGATGGCGCTGCAGCTGCTGCAAAGGGTGGGGCTGCCCGCACACGCCTACCACCGCTACCCGCATGAATTCTCGGGCGGGCAGCGGCAGCGCATTGCCATTGCGCGCTGCCTGACCATGAAGCCGGAGATTCTGGTGTGCGACGAATCGGTATCGGCGCTGGACGTATCGGTGCAGGCCCAGGTGCTGAACCTGCTGCAGGATCTGCAGGACGAATACGGCCTGTCCTACATCTTCATTTCGCACGACCTCTCGGTGGTGAAATACATCTCCGACCAGGTCATGGTGATGAACAAGGGCGAGGTGGTGGAGCTCGCCAACTCCGACGAGCTGTACCGTAACCCCGTCCACCCTTATACGCGGACTCTGCTGGGCGCCATCCCGCGCGGACTTGCATAGTTTCGGATAAGATACGGGGATTATGGCGAACCTGATCTCCCTGCTGCAAGAATACGGTGTACTGATCGTGTTTGCTGTCGTGCTCGTTGAACAGATGGGGCTGCCTATTCCGGCCTATCCCGTGCTCATCGTGGCAGGCGCCCTCGCCATGGACGGCGGCACCCCGCTGCCCGGCGTGCTGGCTGTGGCCCTGCTGGCCTGCATGATCAGCGACTTCTTCTGGTTCCGCGCGGGCCGCCACTACGGCAAGCGCATCCTCAAGCTCCTCTGCCGCATTTCCCTGTCGCCCGACTACTGCGTGAGCCAGACGGAAGACACCTTCCGCAAATGGGGCCCGAAATCCATGGTCGTGGCCAAGTTCATTCCCGGCTTCAACACCATTGCCCCGCCGCTGGCAGGCGCCATGGGCACCGGCATACCCACCTTCCTCAGCTTCAGCGTGCTGGGCGGCCTGCTGTGGAGCCTGACGGGCATCAGCATCGGCGCCTACTTCCACAGCGACGTGGACCAGGTACTCGAGATCCTGTCTGCCATGGGCAGCACGGCGCTGACGGTGCTGGGCATCCTGCTTGGCCTGTTCATCCTCTTCAAATACATCGAGCGCAAGCGCTTCCAGAAGGCCATGCAGACCGAGCGCATCAGCATCGACGAACTGCGCGCCCTGCTGGACGAAGGGCATGACCCGGTCATGGTGGACGCCCGCAGCGCCACGGCCCAGAGCCTGGAGCCGCCCGTCCCGGGCGCCTTGCTGGTGAATGGCGACCCCTTGAACATCGTGTCGGCCCTGCCGAAGGACCGCCACATCATCGTCTACTGCAGCTGCCCGAACGACGTCACGGCCGCCAGCGTGGCCAAACAGCTGCACGCCCACGGCTACAAGCTGGCCCGCCCCCTGCATGGCGGCCTCGACGCCTGGAACCTCGCCTTCCGCGCCGAGCTCGACCCCGACCTCACCCCCGCCGACGCCCCCCCGCTAACAATTTCTTAAAGGGGACAGACGGGGACGCCGAGTCCCCTTTAAGAAATGTTTCCTAAAAGGGTCTGTCCCCTTTAAGAAACGGTAGTCAGACTACTGTAGGGTTCTTTCATTTTTTGCGTTTGTGTGGCAATTTTGTGGTGGCTGTACTAAAACTACACAGAACTCTTGCGTGGAAGCCAAGAAATCTTTAGGATTAGGCCTCACACATTTTCACGCCGTCCATGAACGCCTATACCGATTCCGCAGTGCAAAGCCCTTCCTCCGCCTACGCCGGCGGGGCGCGTCTTCTTGCGGATGTGGGTGGCACCAATGCTCGGTTTGCGCTGGAAACGGCGCCGGGCCAGATCGGTCACATCCAGGTGCTGGGCTGTGCCAGCTATCCCACCATCGCCGATGCGCTGCGCGCTTATCTGGCCTTGCCGGATGTAGCTGCTGTAGTGGGCGCCCAGGTGCGCCACGGGGCCATCGCCATCGCCAATCCCATCACGGGCGACTTCGTGAAAATGACGAACCATCATTGGGAGTTTTCCATCGAGGCCCTGCGCAAGGAGTGCGGCTTCGATGTGCTGGTGGTGGCGAACGATTTCACCGCGCTGGCGCGCTCGCTGCCTCTCCTGTCCGAGAATCAGAAGCGCAAGGTGGGCGGCGGCGAGCCCGTGTCGGGTACGCCGCTGGGCTTGGTCGGCGCGGGCACGGGGCTGGGCGTTTCCGGCCTTATCCCTTCGGGCGACAGCTGGACGGCCTTGCTCAGCGAGGGCGGCCATGTCAGCTTTGCGCCCAATAACGAGGTGGAAGTCGCCATCCTGCAGTTCGCCTGGCGCGAGTTCGAGCATGTGTCCGCTGAGCGCCTGATTTCCGGCCAGGGCATCGAGCTGGTGTACCGCGCGCTGGCGGACTACCGCAAGCAGCCAGCCGAGGCTCTCAACGCCGCCGAGATCGCCCGCCGCGCGCTGGCCGGCGAGTGCCCGCTGTGCGACGAGGTGGTGGAGACTTTCTGCGCCATGCTGGCCACCGTCGCGGGCAACCTGGGCGTGACCCTGGGCGCGCAGGGCGGCATCTATATCGGCGGCGGCATCGTGCCGCGCCTGGGCGAGCGTTTCGATAAGTCCGGCTTCCGCGCCCGCTTCGAGGCGAAGGGCCGCTTCCGCAATTATCTGGCCGCGATCCCGACCTATGTGATCACGGCCGAGTATCCGGCTTTCGTGGGCGTGTCCGCCATCCTCGCCGAGCGCCTCGCGGGCCACTAAGCGAAAGACGCTTTCACCGCGAATTGCACTTTTCGCGGTTTTATCAGGTACAATGATTCCAGTTGGATGAAACGGCGCCGCTCGTTCCTTGGTGCGCCGATTGGTTTTCGCCCCGAAAACACTTCTCTCCACCTGTGATCCTCGCCCCGGCGCGCAGCGGCCCGGCGCCTTCTTGCAATAGATTTGCAACCACAAGATTGCTATGAGTACTGTTGAGGCGAAAAAAGTCCTCGAAACCGCGCTGCTATGCGCTCGCGAGCCATTGTCGGTCCACAGCCTGAAGAAGCTGTTCGTCGAAGTCGACGACCAGGGCAATCCGCTGGAGGAGGGCCTGTCCTCCGATGCGATCAAGGCCATGCTGGAGGAGTTGCGCCAGGAGTGGCAGGACGAGGGAGTGGAGCTGGTGGGACTGTCCACCGGCTGGCGCTTCCAGAGCAAGCCGGAAATGAAGCTGTACCTGGACCGGCTGAATCCCGAGAAGCCCCAGAAGTATTCGCGGGCCACGCTGGAGACGCTGGCGATCATCGCCTACCGCCAGCCCGTGACCCGGGGCGATATCGAGGAGATCCGCGGCGTTGCCGTGAATTCCCAGACGATCAAGATGCTGGAAGACCGCGGATGGGTCGATGTGGTCGGCCACCGCGATGTGCTGGGACGCCCCGCGCTGCTGGGCACCACGAAGCAGTTCCTGGATGACCTGGGCCTGAACTCCCTGGCCCAGCTGCCGCCGCTGCAGGAAATCAGCGACGGCAAGAGCACGAATTCGATGGAGGCGCTCGAAGCGGCGCTGCAGGAGAATTTTGAAAAGGCAGCCGTGGCTGTCGAGGTTTCCGATGATGTCGCGCCCGACGAGGCGCCGGTGGCAGAGGCCCCGGTGCAGGAAGCGGACGCCGAAGCTGAGTCAACGCAAGATACTAATAATGAACAACACTGATAACACCAACGAGACCGGCGTTCCGGCCGCCGAACCCGCAGCCGCGAAGCCGAAGCGCCGCACCAAGGCCCAGATCGAGGCCGACAAGGCCGCAGCGCTGGCCGCAGGCGAGGAGCCGAAGCCGAAACGCCGCAGCAGCAAGGCCGCCGCCGAAGCCGCGCCTGCCGCTGCCGAAGCTGCCGCTCCCGCAGCCGAGGCGCCCGTGAAGAAGCCGCGCGCCAAATCCGTCAAGGCCGCCGTGCCGGAGGAGACGCCAGCCGCAGCGCCTGCTGCCGCCGAAGCCGCCGCCGCGCCTGCGGAGACTGGCGAAGCCCCGAAAGCCCGTCCGCCGCGCGGCCCGCGCCAGATGCGCGAACAGCGCGCCCTGCGCGAAGCCGAAAAAGCCGCCGCCCAGCCTGCTGTGGAAGCTGCCGCCGAGGCCGTAGCGCCGGCCGCCGCCGAAGGCGCCGAGTCCGCCGCATCCCAGGAGCGCAAGCACGAGCAGCGCCAGGGCAAGCACGGCAAGAAAGGCCGCAACAAGGGCAAGCAGAACGCCCAGCAGAAGCAGGGCCAGAAACAGGGCGGCGCCAAGGTCAGCGACGCCGACGCGGTATTCTCCTACGTGACCTCGGAAGCCTTCGACCGCGACGAGCCCGTGAAGGGCAAGCAGCCGCAGAAGGCCGTGCGCCGCGACCTCACCGCCGAAGACGATGCGCCCAAGCTGCACAAGGTGCTGGCTGAGGCGGGCCTGGGTTCGCGCCGCGATATGGAAGAGCTGATCGTGGCGGGCCGCGTGTCCGTGAACGGCGAGCCGGCCCATATCGGCCAGCGCATCCTGCCCACCGACGCCGTGCGCATCAACGGCAAGCTGATCCAGCGCAAGGTGAGCAAGAAGCCGCCGCGCGTGCTGGTCTACCACAAGCCTGCGGGCGAGATCGTGTCGCACGACGACCCGGATGGCCGTCCTTCCGTCTTCGACCGCCTGCCGACCATGAAAACCGGCAAGTGGCTGGCCGTGGGCCGCCTGGACTTCAACACCGAAGGCCTGCTGCTGTTTACCACCAGCGGCGACCTGGCGAACCGCCTGATGCACCCGCGCTACAACATCGACCGCGAATACGCCGTGCGTACCCTGGGCGAGCTGGAAGAGGGCATGCGCCAGAAGCTGCTGGCGGGCGTGGAGCTGGAAGACGGCATGGCGCAGTTCTCCAAGATCGCCGACGGCGGCGGCGAAGGCGTCAACAAGTGGTATCGCGTGGTGATCGGCGAAGGCCGCAACCGCGAGGTGCGCCGCATGTTCGAGTCCGTGGGCCTGACCGTGTCGCGCCTGATCCGTACCCGTTACGGCGCCATGACCCTGCCAAGCAACCTGAAGCGTGGTCGCTGGGAAGAGATGGAAGAAAATTCGGTGCGCGACCTGATGGCGGCGGTGGGCGTCGAGAAGAAGCAGCCCGGCGGCGACAGCGCCAGGAATGGCAATGGCAAGAAGCCGGGCCAGGGCCAGGGCCAGGGCCAGAACCGCGAGCGCGGCGAGCAGAATTTCAACCGCATGGACGTGAGCAACAAGAACGCCGATCCTTTCCCGCAGGCGCCGCGCCGCGGCGGCCAGGGCCAGGGCAGCTACTTTGGCGGCGGCTCCGGCCGCCCGGGGGGCCGTCCCCAGGGCGGCGGCTTCGGCGGTGGCCGTGCCGCTTTCGGCGAACAGGGCGGCCGTCCCGGCGGCCAGCCGGGCAAGGCCAAGGGCCCGCGCCAGCCGGATCCGCTGCAGACCACCTTCGGCTTCGGCGGCGCCGGCCAGCCCCGCCGCAACCGGGGCGGGGCCATGGACCACGGCATGCCGCGCCGCCGCAAGGGCTGATGTTGATAGTGTTGCAATGCCGCCGCGCGGCCTGTTCCGCGATCTGTGCGGCATTGCAGCGAAGTCAATAAGACGCTATAATAAGCAGCCTAGTAAAAAGTAGTTCTTTGCAGTAGTTGTTGCTGAGAGTGCTTTCATCTGGCTGCAGTGACAAAAAGATGGGCAGATGCCCATTTTTTTTTTGGTGAACCGTTTTTGGAGATTTTCTTTGCAACTGCCGGAACTCATTGAGACCACCGTCGCGGGTCTGGGCTACGAACTGGTCGATTTCGAAAGGGCCGAGCGTGGACTGCTGCGCGTGTATATCGATTTCACGGCAGAGGATGCGGAAGAAAAGGGCCCCATCACGGTGGAAGACTGCGCCAAGGTCAGCCATCAGCTCTCGCACGTGCTCACGGTGGAGAACGTGCCCTATGAGCGGCTCGAAATTTCCTCGCCCGGCCTGGACCGGCCGCTGCGCAAGCTCTCCGACTTCGAGCGCTTCGCGGGCAGCGAGGCGATCGTGAAGCTGCGCATGGCGGTGCCGGGCACCGGCAACCGCAAGTCCTACCAGGGCATCCTGCAGGAGCCCGAGGGCGAGCAGCTGGGTATTGAATTTGAAGGTAACGAAGGTCCTGCGGTGCTGAATTTCACGCTCGCGGATTTGGATAAGGCACGCTTGGTGCCACAGGTGGATTTTAGGAGCCGCAAAGCATGAGTCGCGAAGTTTTGTTATTGGTGGATGCGCTGGCGCGCGAGAAGAACGTCGACAAGGACGTGGTATTCGGCGCACTGGAATTCGCATTGGCGCAAGCCACGAAGAAGCGCTATGAAGGCGAAGTGGATATCCGCGTCTCGATCGACCGCGAAAGCGGCGAGTTCGAGTCCTTCCGCCGCTGGCACGTGGTTCCTGACGAAGCGGGCCTGCAGCTGCCTGACCAGGAAGTGCTGCTGTTCGAGGCCAAGGAACAGATCCCCGATATCGAAGTCGACGAATACATCGAAGAGCCGATCGAGTCCGTGGAATTCGGCCGCCGCTTCGCGCAGGACACCAAGCAGGTGGTGCTGCAGCGCGTGCGCGACGCCGAGCGAGAGCAGATCCTGGCCGACTTCCTGGAGCGCGGCGACGCCCTCGTGACCGGCACCATCAAGCGCATGGAGCGCGGCGATGCCATCGTGGAATCGGGCAAGATCGAAGCGCGCCTGCCGCGCGACCAGATGATCCCGAAGGAGAACCTGCGTATCGGCGACCGCGTGCGCGCCTACATCCTGCGCGTGGACCGCAATATGCGCGGCCCGCAGGTCATCCTGTCGCGCACCGCGCCCGAATTCATCATGAAGCTCTTCGAGCTGGAAGTGCCGGAGATCGAACAGGGCATGCTGGAGATCAAATCCGCCGCCCGCGACGCCGGTGTGCGCGCCAAGATCGCCGTGTACACTGCGGACAAGCGCATCGACCCGATCGGCACCTGCGTCGGCATGCGCGGTTCGCGCGTGCAGGCCGTGACCGGTGAACTGGGCGGCGAGCGCGTGGACATCGTGCTGTGGTCCGACGATCCGGCCCAGTTCGTGATCGGCGCCCTGGCCCCGGCCAACGTGTCCTCGATCATGGTGGACGAAGAGAAGCACGCCATGGACGTGGTGGTGGACGAAGAGAACCTGGCGATCGCCATCGGCCGCTCCGGCCAGAACGTGCGCCTGGCCTCCGAGCTGACCGGCTGGAAGATCAATATCATGACCGCCGAGGAGTCCGCCGACAAGGTGGCTCAGGAAACGGCCGCTACCCGCGCCCTGTTCATGGAAAAGCTGGATGTGGACCAGGAAGTGGCCGACATCCTGGTGGAAGAAGGCTTCTCCAGCCTGGAAGAAATCGCCTACGTGCCGATTTCCGAGATGCTGGAAATCGAAGCATTCGACGAAGACACCGTCAACGAACTGCGTACCCGCGCCCGCGACGCCCTGGTGACCGAAGCCATTGCTTCGGAAGAGGGCCTGGAAGGCATGGAAGAAGCGCTGGTTGGCCTGGAAGGCATGGACCGCGTCACCGCGGGCAAGCTTGGCCTGGCCGGCATCAAGACGCTGGAGCAGTTTGCGGGTCTGGCCTACGACGAATTCGGCGCCATCCTGGCCCTGTCGACCGACCGCGCACGAGAACTGATTAAATCTGAGTTTGAAGATGTGACCGATGATGAAATGAAGCTGGTCGATGCGAAGTACGACGACCGCGCCAAGGCCCTGCAAGGCAAGGCCTGGGCGGCAGCCGAATCCGCAAAGGCCTGAGTAGCACCCATATCATCTACGCGACACATAGAAAAGAGGACTGAATGGCGAGTAACAACGTAGCCCAATTTGCCACCGAACTGAAGATGCCTGCAGATCTGCTGCTGACGCAGCTGCGTTCTGCTGGCGTCGAAAAAAGTTCGGCGTCAGATCCATTGTCGAAAGATGATAAGGACAAGCTGCTGGAACACCTGCGCCGCACCCACGGCGCGGGCGAACAAACCGAAAAGAAGAAAATCACGCTGACCCGCAAGGAAACCACCGAGATCAAGCAGGCCGACGCCACCGGCAAGTCGCGCACGATCCAGGTGGAGGTCCGCAAGAAGCGCACCTTCGTGCAGCGCGATGACCTGACCACGACCGCCGCCGCCGCGGCCTCCGCACCGGCCGCGCCGGTGATCGACGCCGCCGAACGCGCGCGCCGCGAGGAAGAGGCGCGCCGCCAGGCCGAGCTGATCGCCCGCCAGGAAGCGGAACTGAAGGAAAAGCAGGAGCGCCTGGCCAAGCTGGACGCCGAGAAGGAAGCCCAGGCCAAGGCCACCGCCGCGGCCGAAGCGGAAGCGAAGAAGCTGGCCGAAGCCGAAGCGAAGAAAGCCGCTGCCGAGAAGGCCGCTGCGGAGAAGGCCGGCGCCGATGCCGCCGCCACCGCCGCCGCCGACAAGAAGCGCCAGGCCGATGCCGAGGAAGCGAAGAAGAAGGCCGAAGCCGCTGCCAAGGAAGCGGCCGAACGCGCCGAGGCGACCGAGCGCGCACGCAAGGCCGTGGCCGACGAAGTGGCCCAGATCAAGGCCATGATGAACGCGCCGCGCCGCGTGGTGAAGGCGCCGGAACCGGCGCCCGCCGCGGCCAAGCCGAAGACTGCCGAAGGCACGCTGCACAAGCCTGCGGACAAGAAGCCCGCAGCCGGTGCAACGGCCGAGAAGAAGGACGACGCCAAGAAGGGCGACAAGAAGTCGATCAAGTCGGCCAATGTCTCCTCGACCTGGTCGGACGACGCCAAGAAGCGCGGCGCGCCCGGCGGCGGCCTGAAGGGCCGCGGCAATGCCGCAGCGCCGACCGGCCGCGACGGCTGGCGCAGCGGCGGCAAGGGCCGCCGCAACTCGCACCACGAGGAGCGCGAATCGAACTTCCAGGCGCCGACCGAAGCCATCGTCAAGGAAGTGCACGTGCCGGAGACCATCACGGTCGCCGAGCTGGCGCACAAGATGTCCGTCAAGGCCTCCGAGGTGATCAAGCAGCTGATGAAGCTGGGCCAGATGTGCACCATCAACCAGGTGCTGGACCAGGAAACGGCGATGATCGTGGTGGAAGAGATGGGCCACAAGGCCTTCGCCGCCGCCGTGGACGATCCCGAAGCGCTGCTGGCCGACCAGGGCGAGCACGCCCACTTCGAGTCCTCGCCGCGCGCGCCGGTGGTGACCGTCATGGGCCACGTCGACCACGGCAAGACCTCGCTGCTGGACTACATCCGCCGCGCCAAGGTGGCCTCGGGTGAAGCGGGCGGCATTACGCAGCACATCGGCGCCTACCACGTCGATACGCCGCGCGGCATGATCACCTTCCTCGATACGCCGGGTCACGAGGCCTTCACGGCCATGCGTGCACGCGGCGCCAAGGCGACCGACATCGTGATCCTGGTGGTGGCTGCCGACGACGGCGTGATGCCGCAGACGAAGGAAGCGATCGCCCACGCGAAAGCCGCGGGCGTGCCGCTGGTGGTGGCGATCAACAAGATCGACAAGCCGGGCGGCAACCTCGAACGCGTGACGCAGGAACTGATCGCCGAAGGCGTGGTGCCGGAAGAATACGGCGGCGATTCGCCGTTCGTGCCGGTGTCCGCGAAGACCGGCCAGGGCATCGACTCCCTGCTGGAGAACGTGCTGCTGCAGGCCGAAGTGCTGGAACTGAAAGCCCCCGTGGAAGCGCCCGCGCGCGGCCTGGTGGTGGAAGCGCGCCTGGACAAGGGCCGCGGTCCCGTGGCCACGATCCTGGTGCAATCGGGCACCCTGAAGCGCGGCGACGTCGTGCTGGCCGGCTCCTCCTATGGCCGCGTGCGCGCCATGCTGGACGAGAACGGCAAGGCGATCAACGAGGCCGGTCCTTCCATTCCGGTGGAGATCCAGGGCCTGACCGAAGTGCCGGCCGCCGGCGAAGAAGCCATGGTGATGGCGGACGAGCGCAAGGCGCGCGAGATCGGCCTGTTCCGTCAAGGTAAGTTCCGCGACGTGAAGCTGGCCAAGCAGCAGGCCGCAAAGCTGGAGAACATGTTCGACCAGATGGCCGAAGGCGAAGTGAAGAACCTGCCGCTGATCGTCAAGACCGACGTGCAGGGTTCGCAGGAAGCGCTGGTGGGCTCCCTGCAGAAGCTCTCGACCTCCGAAGTGCGCGTGCAGATCGTGCACGCCGCGGTGGGCGGCATCTCGGAATCGGACGTCAACCTGGCAGTTGCGTCGAAGGCCGTCATCATCGGCTTCAACGCCCGTGCCGATGCGCAGGCGCGCAAGCTGGCCGAGGCCAACGGTGTGGATATCCGCTACTACAACATCATCTACGACGCGATCGAAGAGGTGAAGGCGGCGATGTCGGGCATGCTGGCGCCGGAGAAGCGCGAGCACGTCACCGGCCAGGTGGAAATCCGCCAGGTCATCCTGGTGTCCAAGGTCGGCGCGATTGCGGGCTGCCTGGTCACGGACGGCGTGGTCAAGCGCTCCTCGTCCGTACGCCTGCTGCGCAACAACATCGTGGTGTGGACCGGCGAGATCGACTCGCTCAAGCGCTTCAAGGACGACGCGAAAGAAGTGCGCGCCGGCCTGGAATGCGGCCTGTCGCTCAAGGGCTACAACGACATCGAAGTCGGCGATACGCTGGAAGTCTTCGAAGTGCAGGAAATCGCCCGTACGCTGTAAGGCGTCTGGCAGCACACACGTGGCGGGCGCCGCCCGTCCTGCGCAAGAGCGTGGGGCAGGGCGGCGCCCGCCAGTATTTTTACCGGTAATACATCATGGCCAAACATAGCAAATCCATCCCGGCGCGCGGCCTGCGCGTGGCCGACCAGATCCAGAAAGACCTGTCCGAGCTGATCGCCTTCGAACTGAAGGACCCGCGCGTGGGCATGATCACGCTGGCCGAAGTCCAGCTCACGCCGGACTACGCGCACGCCAAGATCTACTTCACGATGCTGAAGGACGATCCCGAGTCCGTGAAGAACACGCTGGCGGGGCTCAACGCCGCGGCGGGCTACCTGCGCAACCAGCTGGGCAAGCGCCTGCACATCCATACCCTGCCGCAGCTGCACTTCGTGCACGATACCTCGGCGGCGCGCGGCATGGCCATATCGGCCCTGATCGACCAGGCCAACGCCTCCCGCGCGGCCGACGCCGACGAGCAGGAATGACGCAGGCGAAGGTCAAGCGCGTCCGCGACCTCGTGGACGGCGTGCTGCTGCTCGACAAGCCGGTAGGCCTGTCGTCGAACGATGCCCTGATCAAGGCCAAGCGGGTCTTCAACGCGAAGAAGGCGGGCCATACCGGCACCCTCGATCCCTTTGCGACGGGCCTGCTGCCCCTGTGCTTCGGCGAAGCCACCAAGTTCTCGCAGGACCTGCTGGAGGCGGACAAGACCTACCTCACGACCGTGCATCTCGGCGTGCGCACGGACACGGGCGACACCGAAGGCCAGGTGCTGGAAACGCGCGAGGTGAACGTCACCGAGGCGCAGATCGCGGAGGTGCTGGCGCGCTTCCGCGGCCCCATTGCCCAGGTGCCGCCGATGTACTCGGCCCTGAAGCGCGACGGCAAGCCCCTGTACGAATACGCGCGCGAAGGCATCGTGCTCGAACGCGAGGCGCGGCAGGTGGTGATCCACAAGCTGGAGCTGGTCTCCTACGAGGCGCCCTACCTGAAGCTGGAAGTCAGCTGCAGCAAGGGCACCTATATCCGCGTGCTGGGCGAAGACATCGGCGCGGCGCTGGGCTGCGGCGCCCACCTGAACGCCCTGCGGCGCATCCAGGTCGGCGCGCTGAAGGCCGAGCACATGGTCACGCTGGAAGAGCTGACTGCGCATGCGGCGCCATTGACCCTGCTGTCGCCGGTGGACGCATTGCTGTCCAGTTTCCCCGCTGTCGAGCTGACGCCCGAGCTGGCGAAGCGCTTCCTGCAAGGCCAGCGCCTGCCGCTGGGCAAGGAGCCCGCCGTCACGGTGCCCGGGCACAAGGGCCGCGTGCGCGTCTACAGCGACGGCCGCCTGCTCGGCACAGCCCAGCTGCAGGACTTCTCCATTCTCGCACCCGAACGCCTTATCGCCGCCCAGTAGCTGGTTGCGTGCGGTGCAGCATGCTATACTAGTGGGTTCAGTGCACCCGCACTCGCAGTTTTTCTGTCAATACATCCATCATGTCTAATACTAAACGCGCAATTCGTAATATCGCCATCATCGCTCACGTTGACCATGGCAAGACCACCCTCGTGGACCAGCTGCTGCGCCAGTCGGGCACCTTCCGCGAAAACCAGCAGGTCGATACCCGCGTCATGGACTCGAACGATCTCGAAAAAGAGCGCGGCATTACGATTCTGTCGAAGAATTGCGCAGTCGAGTACGAGGGCACGCACATCAACATCGTCGACACCCCCGGCCACGCCGACTTCGGCGGCGAGGTGGAGCGCGTGCTGTCCATGGTGGACTCGGTGCTGCTGCTGGTCGACGCCCAGGAAGGCCCGATGCCGCAGACCCGCTTCGTGACCCGCAAGGCGCTGGCCCTGGGCCTGAAGCCTATCGTCGTGGTGAACAAGATCGACCGTCCGGGCGCGCGCGCCGACTGGGCCATCAACCAGACCTTCGAACTGTTCGACAAGCTGGGCGCCACCGATGAACAGCTGGACTTCCCCATCGTCTACGCCTCGGGCCTGAACGGCTACGCCGGCATGACCGAAGACGTGCGCGGCGGCGACATGAAGCCGCTGTTCGAAGCCATCCTGAAGTACGTGCCGGTGCGCGACGACAATCCGGACGGCCCGCTGCAGATGCAGATCACTTCCCTCGACTACTCCTCCTACGTGGGCAAGATCGGCATCGGCCGCGTGTCCCGCGGCCGCATCAAGGCCGGCCAGGACGTGGTGGTGGTGGACGGCCCCGGCGCAACCCCGATCAAAGGCCGCGTCAACCAGGTGCTGAACTTCAAGGGCCTGGAGCGCGTGCTGGTGGACGAAGCCGTCGCCGGCGACATCATCCTGATCAACGGTATCGAGGAAATCGGCATCGGCTCCACCGTCTGCGCCGTGGACACTCCTGACCCGCTGCCGATGCTGACCGTCGACGAGCCCACCCTGACCATGAACTTCATGGTCAACACCTCGCCGCTGGCTGGCCGCGAAGGCAAGTTCGTGACCTCGCGCCAGCTGCGCGACCGCCTGGACAAGGAACTGAAATCGAACGTGGCGCTGCGCGTTGCGCCGACCGACGACGACACGATCTTCGAAGTGTCCGGCCGCGGCGAACTGCACCTGACCATCCTGCTGGAGAACATGCGCCGCGAAGGCTTTGAGCTGGCCGTGTCGCGTCCGCGCGTGGTGTTCAAGATGGTGGACGGCGTGCGCCACGAGCCCTACGAGATGCTGAGCGTCGACGTGGAAGAGGCGAACCAGGGCGGCGTGATGGAAGAACTGGGCCGCCGCCGTGGCGACCTGCAGAACATGGAATCGGACGGCAAGGGCCGCGTGCGCCTCGAGTACCGCATTCCTGCCCGTGGCCTGATCGGCTTCCAGGGCGACTTCATGACCCTGACCCGCGGCACCGGCCTGATGAGCCACGTGTTCGACGCCTACGCTCCGGTCGATACCAGCAAGGGCGAACTGGCGGGCCGCCGCAATGGCGTGCTGATCTCGCAGGACGACGGCGCCGCCGTCGCCTACGCCCTGTGGAAACTGCAGGACCGCGGCCGCATGTTCGTGTCGCACAACGACCCTGTGTACGAAGGCATGATCATCGGTATCCACTCGCGCGACAACGACCTGGTGGTGAACCCGATCAAGGGCAAGCAGCTGACCAACGTGCGCGCCTCGGGCACCGACGAAGCCGTGCGCCTGGTGCCGCCGATCCAGCTGTCGCTGGAATACGCCGTGGAGTTCATCGAGGACGACGAGCTGGTGGAAATCACGCCGAAGTCGATCCGCCTGCGCAAGCGCTTCCTGAAGGAGCATGAGCGCAAGAAGGCCTCGCGCGAAGGCGCGTAAGCGCCGGGATAATCCGTCGCTCCCGCGCAGGCGGGAGCCCAGGAGCGCCACGACAAACCCCTGGGTTCCTGCCTTCGCGGGAACGACGGGGTTTTTTCGTTAACGGCCCATCGGCATCGCGCCGGGTGGCGGCCCCATGCCCGGCCCACCCTGGCGCACCATCATGCCATCCGGTCCGCCGAAGCGGTAGGACAGGCCGAGGTAAGCCACACGCCCGTCGAAGCGGCGCAGGCTGTGCTCGCGCAGCATGGCGGTATTGGTGATGACTTCGATCTCGCGCGTGGAGAACACGTCGCTCACATTCAGCACCGTTGCCAGGCGCGGCGTGAAGCTGTGGCGCCAGGTGGCGCTGACCATGTTGCTCGGCTGGCGGTAGCCTTGGCCCAGCAGGGTTTTGCCCTGCGCCTGGATGGCAGTCTGCAGCATGTCGGCAGGCGTGGCCTGCCAGTTCAGGCGGAACTGGCCGGTGAGGGCGGTGGCCGTGTGCTTCGCGTCCGGCTGGCCGGCCACGGCCACGTTCTGTTCGATGAAGGCGAGGTTGCCGCTCGTGTTCAAGGTGAGGGTAGGCGTCACCTTGCCGCTCAAGGTGAATTCGAGGCCGCCGGAACGGTTGCTGCCCACATTGTCGCGCGTGGTCAGCAGCACGGTCTCGCTGATGAAGACCTTGCGTTCCAGGATGGAGTCGCTCTCCTTGCGGTAGTAGCCGCGCAGGTTGGTGTTCACGGCGCCGAACTTCGTTTCGTAGCCCAGTTCGAAGGAATCGGTCTCGGCGGGCTTCAGCTGCGGGTTGCCGGAGGAGACATTGAACTCGTCGCCATAGCGCACGAAGGGATTCAGGTCGCCCGCGCCGGGACGGCGGATGCGGTGAGCATAGGCGAAGCGGATATTGGCGTCCTCGGTGGCCTTGTAGGTGGCGAAGAAGCTCGGAATCACGTTGAAGTAGCTGTTCTTCGCGAAGATCTGCGTGGTGAACTGGCGGATGTCCGCATCCGTGTATTCGGCGCGCAGGCCGCCCTGCATGCCCCAGCGCTCGTTCAGGCGCATCTGGTAGGAGCCGTAGAGCGCATACACCGACTCCTTCAGCTGGAACAGGTTGGTGCGCATGGCGTTCACCACCTCGGCCTGCGTGGCAGGGTTGATGTCGAAGTAGCGGTAGTCGAGCGTGTTGCGGTTGCTCGCCACCTTGTAGCCGAGCTTCAGGATGCCTTGCTCGTCCGGCCGCTCGTAGTCGCCCGTGAAATCGGCGATGCGGTTCCCGTTGCGCGTATCCTGGCCGCTGCGCGCGTCGGGCAGGCCGCGGGGATTGACGGTGTAGCTGTTGCGGTAGCCGTAATCGCCCGTGGTCTCCGAGCCGGAGATGCGCAGGTCCACTTTCAGGTTCTCGCCTTGCAGCTCGCCCTTGTGGTCCCAGCGCCCGCCCACCGCGTAATTGCGGCTGCTGCCTTCGCGCTGCGAGCTGCGGAGGTAGTCCTCCACCGTGCTCCCGTCTTCGCCGAGCGTGCGGTAGCGGTTCCAGTCGCTGCCGTCGTTGGTGCGGAAGGCGAGATTGAGGTTCGCGTTCAGCGTGTCCTTGTCGCCCAGGTTGTAGCGGTAGGCGCCGAACATGCCCGCCGATTCGTTCATGCCCTTGCCGCTCGAATCCACGGTGCTGCGCGTGATGGCGCCCGTGACGGGATGGATGCGCTCGCGGCGCGTCTCGCCCACCGAATCCAGTCCATCGCGCCGCAGGAACATGCCGCCCTGAACGCCATGGCGGCCCTCGTTGTAGCTGCCGTTGAGGGAGCTGTTGTAGCGGCCATCGGGGCCCGCATTCGCATTCACGACGCCGAAGCCGCCCGCGCGCCGCTCGCGCCGCATCACCAGGTTCAGGATGGGACCGCCGCCGCCTTCGTTGCCGAACTGCGCGCCGGGATTGTTGATCACTTCAACGGATTCGATATCGTCAGACGGAATCGATTGCAGGGCAGGGCCGCGGTTCTCGCCCTGCAGCATGGCGGAAGGCTTGCCGTCCACAAGGATCTGCACATTGCGGTTGCCGCGCAGTGCCACCGAGCCGTCCGGGTCCACGGTCACGGAAGGCACGTTCTGCAGCGCCTCCGCCGCGGAGCTGCTGCTGCTCGCGGCGTCCTGCTTCACGTCGTAGACCTGGCGGTCGATGCGGTTGGTCGGGCGTTCGGCGGACACGGTCACGCTGGACATCGGCGCGGCCTGGACAGGTTCGCTGCCGGTGACGGGAGCGGCGGGTTTTGCGTCCTTTGCTGGAACCGGCGGGGCGGAAGGCGTGGTCTGGGCAAGTGCGGCGCCTGCGCACAGCAGCAGGGCGCCCGCGCTGTGGCGGGGCTGGAGAATAGGTTTCATAGGCCGCCGATTCTAGCGGATTGTCTTTACGGAAATATGTCAGATTTGTAACAGCGCAGGCGGCCGCGGATGCCGGTATAATGTCGGGTCCTCCCTTGACCGCACGCCCATCATGACCGACACCGCAACGACTCCCGCTCCCAGCGGCCGCCGCCTGTCCGTGGCGCCGATGATGGACTGGACGTAAAGTTCAGTATCCATGCGGGTTTCAAGGGGTTCGTGTGCAATCTGTGTGCACTCATCCATTGGTGTGCAGGACGTGTTTGGCCTAGTGGGATTTCAAAAAATAAAAAATTTACTCTAGGGCGAGAGGGCTGCTTGACACGGCATGCCGGGAGATTGTGTTTCCACCCGGAAATTTTCAAATATCGACAGGGTGCTGTCAGCCGTTCAGGGCGGCGTATAGGGTGCTTCTCGATACCTTGTACTCGGCGGCAAGTGCTGCCTTGCTTTCGCCTGCTGCACAGCGAGTCTTGATCGCTTCCACGTCCGCTGGCTTCAGTCGTTCTGGTCGTCCAGTGGGTTT
The DNA here is from genome assembly GCF_021165955.1 of Massilia endophytica. Classification (NCBI taxonomy): domain Bacteria; kingdom Pseudomonadati; phylum Pseudomonadota; class Betaproteobacteria; order Burkholderiales; family Oxalobacteraceae; genus Massilia; species Massilia endophytica. The sequence continues at coordinate 567,383 of NZ_CP088952.1, forward strand.
GCCTGCGGCCTTCGCCGCTGCGATGCCTTCACGCTGGCGCTCTAGGATCATCGAACGCTCGAACTCTGCGAACGCTCCCATCATGGAGAGCATCAGGGTGTTCATCGGGCTGGAAGTGTCGGCACTGAAGGTCAGGTTCTCCTTTACGAAGGTGACGGCTACACCCTTATCATTCAGGCTCGAAACGATCGCTCGTAGATCGACAAGATTACGGGCAAGGCGGTCGATGGAGTGCACCATGACGGTATCGCCTTCACGAACAAACGCTTGCAGGGCTACCAGAGCAGGGCGCTTAGCATCTTTGCCGGATGCCTTATCCTCGAATACCCGGTCGAGCTTGATACCGTCCAGTTGCCGAGCAAGGTTCTGGTCCACCGAACTCACTCGTACGTAGCCTACTGTCTGTCCTGTTGCCACTTGCCTTCTCCCTCGCTGATGTGTACGACAAAGTCTAAGGGATTATCGGAAAATGTGCAACAACTATCGGTTTGGACCTTGTTGGACGGTGTTTCTCGGCTATTTGAGGGTGTGCGACAAGGTGTACTTGTTGAACGGCTCACTCAGACGCTCGCTTACTGGGCGGCTAGTGTGTCAATGATCGGGCAGGCAGCACCATGCCGTCCAACGTCGCACTGTTGAACGAGTTGGCTAAGGGCTTGGTGCATCTGTTCAAGGTCTCTGATCTTCGTTTCGATCAGTTCCCGCTTACGTAGCGCCAAGTCGCGTGTTTCGGTGCAAGCGTTGGCCTGCTCCAGTGTAAGCAGGGCCGCTACCTCAGTCAGCGTGAAGCCAAGAGCCTGTGCGCGTTTGATGAAGCGTAGCCGCTTCGCCTGTTCAGCAGGATATCGGCGATGGCCTCCCATTGGCTTTGCTGGTTCATCCAGCAGTCCAACGCGCTGATAGTAGCGGATCGTTTCAACGTTCACCCCGGCAGCAGTGGCTAACTGGCCGATTGTCAGTTCAGTTCCCATATGTTCTCCTTGACTCCGTACTCAGGTACGGCATGTAGACTACCACTTCGTTACTGAAACAAGGAATCGCACATGGCACTTTCGGAAAGAGGCTCACTGGTAGCTGGTGTATTGGCTGCTGTCGGAGCGTCGGTATGTTGTGTAGGGCCGCTTGTTCTGCTTGCGCTTGGTATCAGTGGCTCGTGGATCGGCAGTCTTAGCGTAATGGAGCCATTCCGTCCTGTGTTCGTGACGCTGACTCTGCTGTTCCTTGGTCTGGCCTTCCGCAAGCTCTACCTGATCCCGCAATCGTGCGAGGTTGGCACTTCGTGCGCTAACCCAGCAATCCGGAAGCGGCAGAGGATCACGTTCTGGATCGTTGCCGTGCTGCTGCTCGGTCTGCTCGCTGTTCCAACGGTTGCCCCGTTCTTCTACTAAAAGGAATCCCGATGAAAAAGCTGTTCTTGAGCCTTCTGATCGCACTGCCGATTGCTGCTGTTGCTGCCACTGTAGAAACGGTTACGCTCGACGTAGCTAATATGACCTGCGGCACCTGTCCGATCACGGTTAAGAAGGCGCTGGAGAAGGTTGGTGGTGTGCAGAAGGTTGTAGTGGACTACCAGACCAAGACTGCAACAGTGACCTTCGATTCGGATAAGGCTAAGGTCGCATCGCTGACCAACGCCACTACAAACGCTGGCTTCCCATCAACCCAACACAAGTGAGTGCAGAATGAGTGCTGTTGTACTGGAATCCGTATTGACGTGCCCCCACTGCGGCCATGCAAAGCAGGAAACCATGCCCACCGACGCCTGTCAGTTCTACTACGAGTGCAGCAACTGCAAGGTGGTGCTGCGACCCAACGCGGGTGACTGCTGCGTTTACTGCTCGTTCGGTACGGTGAAATGCCCGCCAATCCAAGAAGGCGGCGGGTGTTGTGGCTAACGGCCGAACAAAGGGGGATTAGGCTGTAGCTCGGCTTGGCTGGCAACCGAAGTAAATTCGCGTCATTCCATCTACCTTGGATCGACGCTTTACGAGGTAGGAAATCCATATCAGGCAATCTGCCAGCTTCTCCCCGGCCAGGGTGGCATAGTTCACCCGCTTACCGAGCCTAGTTCGATGTATCGGGTTCTCTGGAGGGGCGATGTAGTAGGTCAGTTCACGCTTCTGCATCATTACATCGAGCCAATGTTGGGCGTTGTGGTTGAGGATCGAGCATGGATTGCGATGCTTTGCCTCTGCCAGTATGAAAACGTGGAAATGTAGGCCCTTTTCGTCGTCTACTTCGAGACAGCCTTTCCACTGGCAGGGGATGTCCTGTCTCCGTAGTTCAAGGCAGAGTGCCTTCATGGCCGCTTGGTAATCTCGGCTCTGCTCTGATCCCATCATCACAAGATGGTAGAGTCGTGGAGAGGTGTAGTAGTTGTTGTTGAGCATATCCTTCATTTTCCGGTATGCCTTCTGGTTGTGCATCCCTCCATTAGCCAGAGTGATGACAGTTTCCTCCTTCTTCATTGGGTTGGTACTCCTTACTGTTACTGCTCTTACACTGCTTCTCCTTACTTACTAGTACAAATCGGCGGCGGTACACGAGCGGGGTTGATGGTTCTCCTATGGTGGAGGGCCTAAAAACGGGTTAATTACCTACTTTTCTTGACAGGGCGGTAGAACACGCTCATCATAGGGTGAGTCTCGGATAACGCCTTCTTCTATAGATGCGAATTGGGATTCCTGCCGATGATTTGTCACGAACGGCCACTTCTTGACTACGGACGACGGATGACGGCGTTTTGAGCGGTCTTGATCGCACTGGCTACCCATCTACCAACTATTTTTGAAAACGTCTCGTAGGGGCCTTATAGTGCGTCTAATTAGCTGTTGAGCAGGCTGGGCTGAGATGGAAGCGGGGTTGGCACTGCCACACGCCTCTTTCTGCTCAAAATTTAAGCAACGCTATTACAGGTAAAACGCATAGAAACGTTTAACCAAACAGAGGTTTTCTGTGTATCCGATAGAGCATCGTTCTGTCCTGCAATTACATTAGCCTGTCCGCCGGATTGCCTGAACTGCGTGTCCTGACAAGGGTCGATAGATGGCTCTCGACTGCCGCAATCGGGTATAGGTAATTCCTGCCGAGCAGTACGTACTCTGGGCCTTTGCCCCGCTTGCGCCATGCGTCAAGCGTAGAAACTTTCACTCCAGCGAGCGTAGCGAAACCGTGTTCGTTGAATCGCCATCATTTCTCTAGACACTCTGCAGCCGTAGAGAATGCCGCTTTTCGAATTCGATCGGCGAAAGCCTTTCGCTGAATCCATGGCGACGCTTTGGATTGTAGAACATCTCAATGTAGTCGAAGACATCCTGCCTGGCCTCGTCGCGGGTCGAATAGGTCTTGCGCCGTATTCGCTCGCGCTTTAGCAACTGGAAAAAGCTCTCAGCCACGGCATTGTCGTGACAATTGCCTCGTCGGCTCATGCTTTGCACGAGGCCATGTGCCGCCAGGAAGTCGCGCCAATCGTAGCTGCTAAATTGGCTCCCCTGATCTGAGTGGACCATAACCTCTTCAGTCGGTTGTCGGCGCCATACAGCCATCAGCAAAGCGCTCATCGCCAGCTCGCGGTCGATCCGTGAACTCATCGACCATCCGATTACCTGACGAGAGAACAGGTCCAAGACAACTGCCAGGTAGAGCCATCCCTCACAGGTTCGCAGGTAGGTGATATCGGTGACCCACACCTTGTTTGGTTCAGTAACATCGAACTCCCGTTGCAGGTGGTTGGGTGCGACGACCGATGGTGGGCCGCCGCGCTTCGACTTCCGCTTGGCGTAGCCCGTTTGAGAACGTATGCCCTCAGATCGCATCAGGCGATGAACTCGGTTGATCCCGCATTGCTCACCAAGCTCCTGCAAGTCATCGTAGACCTTGCGGTAACCGTAGACCGCGCCGCTCTCCAGCCAAGACTGCTTGATATGGCCAAGCAGCCGTCGGTTCTCTTTCTCACGCGGACTTTCGGCAGTGATGCACCAAGCGTAATAGCCGCTGGGGTGAACCTTGACCATCTTGCACAGCCGCCGGACTGAATGCACGGCCTGGTGCTCGCGAATGAAGGCGTACCTTACCCGGACGTCTTGGCAAAGTACGCCGCGGCCTTTCGCAAAATATCGCGCTCCTCGGTGACGCGTTTCAGTTCGGCCTTCAGGCGCCGCATTTCCTCTGTCTGGGCGTCGTTGGCCTTGCGCTCGGCCTCGGGAACGCCGTAGCGCTTGATCCAAGCGTAGATGCTGTGAATGCTCACGCCGAGGCGCTCAGCCACCTGCGCTGCTGGATGCCCGCGATCCAGCACCTGCTTGACCGCCGCAACCTTGAATTCTTCCGTGTACCGCTTTCCGCTCATGATGACTCCTTTGCCTAAATTATGGCTCAGGAGTGTCTAGTGGTATGGTGGCGATTCACGTCAAGGCAGTTAACGAGCCGCGCTAGGTCGGCTACGCTAGGGTTGGTAGTGTGGGTTGTTTGCACTTCAGTCCTCCTTCGTTGTGTTGAGGACTGAACTTTAAAACGTGAGCCTACAGCAGCCCGGCTACTTGTCAATTCAGCGGTTTGTACTTCTTTGCTGTGGTGTGAATCGTTGTTGTGCTGACCTTGAATTCAGCAGCAAGCATCTTCGCAATACCGTACCCAGTGCCGTTTGCCTTGCTCTCCCAGTACACCTTGGCGATGCGCTTACATTCGTTTTCTTCCAGCTTGCGTGGCTTCGATGCGCGTTCGCTTTGCGCTTGCTTGAACGCCGCCTGCGCGGCCAGGGTTGCTTCCACCCGGTGTAGCTGCTTGGCCTGCTCGAACAGGAACATCGCTTTCTCACATTTGGCCGCGTCCACTTCGGTGGGTTCCTGTGCCCGTGACAGCGGCTTCCCTTCTTCATACGGTCGAATCGGTGAGGTCTTTTGATGGTATTCCTCAACGATTGTCCGAATCTCGTCATAGAGTGGGCGGGTGCGAGGTGTTAGCTGGGGCCACAGCCAAGCAAGTGCCATGTTCATGCGCTTGACGAACCCTTGAGGGGTGTCTGCCGAGACGCCGGTTCTTACTAGGTAGGCGTCGGTGGCTTCATCTTTGATCTTGTAGAAGTCGCGTATCCACGCATCCATTTCGGCGGGGTCTTCTGGATCATACTGCTTGGTCATGCGATCTCCATCTTGTTCTTGTTACTGTCAAGCGTTCGCAGTGCAGCGTGAACGTCTTCCGATTTCGTGTGGGTGTATCGTTTCAATTGGGTCCAAGTCTTGTGGCCTGTCAGTAGGGCGACCTGCGGAATTGTCAGTCCAAGGCGGAATAGGTCACTTGTCGCCTTGTGTCTGAGGTCGTGGAAGTGGAGATCAGCGATGCCAACCTTGGTGCATGCACGGCTGAACGCTGTGCTTACGCTGGACGCCTGAAACGGGAAGACACGGCCAACCTTTCGCACTGCGAGTATTGGTTCGACCAGTGCCCACGCGGCGGGTAGCAGTGGAACCGTCTGATGGTTTCCTTCCTTCCTGCGGGGGTCTTTCCGGTCGCGGATGATTACCGTGCGCTTCTCTTCGTTCACGTCTTCAAGCTGTATGGAGCAGATTTCATCCTGTCGCATGGCCGTGGCAAGGGCGAACGCGCAGAGGGTTGCCATAGGTATCGTCTGGCGCTTGTTAGCTGCCCAAAAAGCGTAAAGCTGCTCAAGTTCCGCTGTCGTTGGCTCACGGTCACGCTCGTTACTGCGGGTGCTCACTTTTCGGGCGCTTAGGTCCCTGCGGGCGTCACGGGCGAGGTCAGTCGGCAAATCCATCCTGCGGGAATGCTTGCCCCACTTTAATATCGCACCGAAGAAGGACAGGTCGGCTGCAATGGTCACACCGCCAGCGCCAGCTTTGAGTCTGGTGTCGATAAAGTCCCGCAAGTGGATGCTGTTGATGCGCTTCAGTGGGATGCTGCCAAGCTCTCGCTTCAGCATGGCGTGGGTAGCCTGCTTCGTGCGTCCGCCCATGTTACACTCTTGGGCGTAGCCGTCGATCAGGTCGCCTACGCTGTACCCTTCAGGAACTGGCTGATAGCCGCTTGCGACGATGTGCTCTGCTTGTACTTCAATCTGCTTCGCCCATGCCTCGGCGTCTCGTTTTAGGGTGAAGGTTTGTCCCCGATACATTCCGTCTCTTCGTACCTGAGCACGCCACTTCCCACTCGGGAGTTTTGTGAGCGTCGCCATCGTGTGCAATTCCTGTGTGTTGAGTTATGCCCGGATTATGCTCGAATTAACCCCTCTCGTGTGCACTTCGTGTGCACGGACTGCTGCACATGAACAAAATTAACGAAAAAAAACCCAATGTAAACAAGAGGTTACTGAGTGTAGCCCCGATGATGGACTGGACCGACCGCCACTGCCGCGTCTTCCACCGCCAGATCACGAAGCACACCTGGCTGTACACGGAGATGGTGACGACGGGCGCGCTCGTCTACGGCGATGTGGAGCGCCACCTGCGCTTCAACGAGGAGGAGCACCCGGTCGCCCTGCAGCTGGGCGGCAGCGACCCGCACGACCTGGCCGTGAGCGCGAAGCTGGGCGAGCAGTGGGGCTACGACGAGATCAACCTGAACTGCGGCTGCCCGTCCGAGCGCGTGCAGAAGGGGGCATTCGGCGCCTGCCTGATGGCCGAGCCGGAGCTGGTGCGCGATTGCGTGAAGGCCATGCGCGACGCCGTGAGCATCGACGTCACGGTCAAGCACCGCATCGGCATCGACGAAAGCGAGAGCTACGATTTCGTGCGCGACTTCGTGGGCACGGTGGCCGAAGGCGGCTGCACGACGTTCATCGTGCATGCCAGGAATGCCATCCTCAAGGGCCTGTCGCCGAAGGAGAACCGCGAGATTCCGCCGCTGAAGTACGAGTACGCCTACCAGCTCAAGCGCGACTTCCCCCGGTTCGAGATCCTCATCAACGGCGGCATCAAGACCGAGGCCGAGATCGACCTGCACCTGCAGCATGTGGACGGCGTCATGCTGGGCCGCGAGGCGTATCACAACCCCTACCTGATGGCCGGTTTCGACCAGCGCTACTACGGCGACACCGCCCCGGTGAAGTCGCGCGCCGAGGTGCTGGAAGCCATGATTCCCTATATCGCCGCCCAGCTGGCGAAAGAGGGCGGCCGCGGCCTCAAGCTCAACTCCATCACCCGCCACATGCTGGGCCTGATGCAGGGCCTGCCCGGCGCCAAAAACTTCCGCCAGACCCTCTCCGACAGCAAGAAGCTTGCATCCGGCAACCCTCAATTGCTGAGGGAAGCCCTGGAGCGCACCCCGCATTTCTCCTGAATTTGCCGCTTTCGCAATGCAATTGCTGGCATTGTGGCGAATTCCCCATACAAAGTTGGTTTGCGTAGATTTTAGGCAAAATATGCTTGCCGTGTGGCAATGGAGCCATCTATAATTTCAGAAAATACACACATAATCACAGCTTGCAATATGTGTAACAGGGACGAAAAACGACAGCTTTTTATCGTTTCGCGCCCATTTTTTGCATCCGCAGTCATTGTTTGCTACTGTCGTGGCTTGCGCAGCAGCAAGGAACAGTGGATGTGGTCAACATGCCAATGAGTGCATTCCTGGGCAATCTTTAACAAACGTCACTTAACGAAGAGCCGAAATGAATTTAAGCAAAATGAAGGTTGGGACGCGTCTGGGCCTCGGGTTCGCACTGGTACTGGTGTTCCTGGTGGCCGTGACGGCCGTGGGTATCCTCCGCATGGGCCAGATCCAGGACCGCCTGGACCACGTGGTGTCCGTTAACAATGTGGTGACCCGTCTTGTGATCGACATGCGCAACAACGTGTCGGACCGCATCACCTCCCTGCGCATCCTGACTCTCATGGCCGACGCCTCCGACATGGAGCCGGAGATGAACAAGATCAAGGATCAGGCCGCGAAGTACGCCGCCGACCTGAAAAAGCTCGAAGCGCAGTTCGCCCAGGAAGCGACGCCTGAAGAAAAGGCCCTGCTGGCCCAGATCAAGGAACATGAAGGCACGGCCATGCCCGCCATCGCCAAGGCTTCGGAACTCTGGCTGGCCAATAATGCCGTGGAAGCGACCAAGGTCCTGATCAAGGAAATCCGTCCCGCCCAGAAGAAGTGGATGGAAGCGCTGGACCAACTGGGCAAGCTGGAAGAGAAGCTGAATGCCCAGATGCAGGTGGACGCCGCCAGCGGCTATTCCAATGCGCGCAACTTCATGATCGTGATGGGCGCCCTGGCGGCCGCCATCTCCATCGCCGCCGCCCTCGTGATCACCCGCGGCCTGCTGAAGCAGCTGGGCGGCGAGCCTGACTACACCGCCTCCATCGCGGGCTCCATCGCCAACGGCGACCTGTCGGTATCCATCGACACCGCCTCCAACGACAAGGGCAGCCTGCTGGTGGAAATGAAGGAAATGCGCGACAGCCTGGTGGGCATCGTGGGCCAGGTGCGCGTGGGCACCGAGACCATCGGCACCGCTTCGCGCGAAATCGCGGCTGGCAATATCGACCTGTCCTCGCGTACCGAAATGCAGGCCTCTTCGCTGGAGAAGACCGCTTCCGCGATGGAAGAACTGACCTCCACCGTGAAGCAGAACGCGGACAACGCCCGCGAAGCCAACGAACTGGCCGCGAACGCCTCGGAAGTGGCGCGCAAGGGCGGCGCCGTGGTGTCGGAAGTGGTGAACACCATGAGCTCGATCAACGAGTCCTCGCGCAAGATCGTGGACATCATCTCCGTGATCGACGGCATCGCCTTCCAGACCAACATCCTGGCGCTGAACGCCGCGGTGGAAGCGGCCCGTGCAGGCGAGCAGGGCCGCGGCTTCGCCGTGGTGGCCGCCGAGGTGCGCAACCTGGCCCAGCGTTCCGCTGGCGCCGCGAAGGAAATCAAGGCCCTGATCGACGACTCCGTGGAGAAGGTCGGCGCGGGTACCAAGCTGGTGGGCCAGGCCGGTGTGACGATGGACGAAGTGGTGTCCTCCGTGCGCCGCGTGACGGACATCATGGGCGAAATCGCCAACGCCTCGCAGGAACAGAGCGCGGGCATCGAGCAGGTGAACCTGTCCATCATCGAGATGGACAGCATGACCCAGCAGAACGCCGCCCTGGTGGAGCAGGCTGCTGCCGCCGCGCAGAGCCTGCAGGACCAGGCATCGGAACTGGCGCGCGTGGTCAGCATCTTCAAGCTGGAAGCGGGCGAAGAGCGCGCCGTGGCTGCCGCAGCAGCCCAGCAGGCCGCAGCCCAGCCAGCGGCCGTGGTCAAGCCGCTGCCGTCCCGTCCGGCTGCCAAGAAGGCCATCGTGCCTGCGCCGGCCGCACCGAAACCGAAGAAGATCGCCGCCGCCAACACCGCCGCCGACGAATGGGAAGAGTTTTAAGCAGCACTGTAGTACCGGGTAGAGAAGTTTTTTCTAACACTTCCGCCGCGCCTTGGGGCGCGGCAGCAACAAGTTTCTAATAATTAGTTTTGGATAAGCAAATGAACAAGCGTTTGATCGGTTTTATCGCAGCATCCCTCGTTTCCTCCGCTACCTTCGCTTCCGAAGTGCCAGCCAGTTTCGATGCAAAGAAGTGCAAGGCGGAATACCCGAAAGCTTCCCTGCTGAATGAAGAGCAGGGCGCCGTCACCATGTCCTTCCTGGTCTCCCCCAGCGGCGACGTGATGGACTCCAAGATCGAGAAGTCGAGCGGCTTCAAGAACCTGGACAAGGCGGCGGTCAAGGCGATCAGCGCTTGCAAATTCAAGCCGGGCACCAAGGACGGCGTGGTAGCGCAGACCTGGACCAAAGTGGACTACGTCTGGTCGCTGTAAGAGATTTATTCAAAACACACTGGGGAATCAGCATGTCTACGAATAAGCGTTATGTGAGTATGGTGGCAGCAGTGCTCGCCCTGAGCGCGTCCGCGGCCTTTGCCGCCGAAGTTCCGGCCAGCTTCGATGCCAAAAACTGCAAGGCCGAATATCCGAAGGCATCCCTGATGAACGAAGAGCAGGGCACGGTGTCCATGTCCTTCCTGGTCTCCGCGGGCGGCGACGTCAAGGACTCCAAGATCGACAAGTCGAGCGGCTTCAAGAACCTGGACAAGGCGGCCATCAAGGCCATCAGCGCCTGCAAGTTCAAGCCGGGCACCAAGGACGGCGCCGCCGCCGAGACCTGGACCAAGGTCGACTACGCCTGGAAGCTGGACTAAGCGCTTCCCCAGCAAAAACCGGCTCGCTGAGCCGGTTTTTTTTCGTCCCGGGCCGCCTGCCAGGCGCCGCCCACATCTGCTAATCTGGCGCTATCGCATGATTTCTGTCCTGCCATGAAATACCTGCTTTGCCTGCCTGTGCTGCTTGCCGGTTGCGGCTTGATGCGCGATGTTCACGACCCCGCGAAGGACAGGCAGTATGTCTCGGTCATCAATGCCCTGACCTGGACCAATCCCGTGAGCGGCAAACGCGACGGCGTGCGGACGGCCTGGCCCATTACCGAGCTGGGCAGCCATGAAGAGATCTTCCCCCTGGCCCAGATCAAGCACTGCCCCTTGGGCGGCGCGGCGCCTTGCGCCTGGGGCGTGCTGAGCGCTTCGCGCAATGTCGCCCGCTACAGCTATCTTCCGGGCGGGGTGGCGGTGGACCTGGCCCTGAGCGTGGACGTGCACCGCCGCCAGCAGGATCGCCGCCGCAACTTCCACACCTCCATGGCCGTGCCGTCGGACGTTCCCGCCCTCAGCCACCGCAAGGCTTTCGACCAGACCGTGACGCTACCGTACGGCAAGGTCTACACCATTGAGCTCAGCTACGGCATGCAGTTCGCCATCTGCGCCCTGCGCATGGACGAAGCAGGGCGGCCGCTCGACCGCTGCGACATTCCCTATATCTGATCTTGTACTGTTGTTTCAGCCTGTAACGAGGTGTAAAAGCGTGGCAAGGCTGTGCGGAATTCCCTATAGTAGTCTATTGGGAAGGAGAATCTGCCATGAAGAAGATATTTGTACTGCCGCTGCTGGCCCTGGGGCTGGCTGGCTGCGCGAGCCAGCCGTATTATGCCCAGCCTGCCAATCCGTATGAATGGCGCACCGTGTCCGTGACGCCTCTGCCTGCGGGAACCATCGCGAACTCGCCGTCGCGCGTGACTTATACCACTGAGGAACTGCCTGCGCCCACGGTGACCTATGTGCCGCAGCCGGTGTATGTACCGGCGCCCGTGTATGCGCCCGCGCCTGCCTACTACTATCCGCCGGTATCGATCGGCTTCGATTTCATCTTCAGCAACCACCATGGCCGCGGCTGGGGCCACCGCCGCTGGCGCTGATCAGTGCAGCAGGAAGAAGGTGGCGTTGGTCAGCATTTCGTTCGAGCACAGCAGGTAAGTCGAGGTGCCGACCAGCCCCAGCAGGGCGGAGCTGAAATACAGGGGAATGTGCCGTAACATGATGTGCTCCTTATGGATGGATGCTTTTCGTATGGCTCCATCTTAAAGAAGGCTTAAGTCACAGTCATGGGCAAAATGTTCGTGAAATTGTAGGATAATTGCTCGCCGAAAAGCGCAGGTCGTCCGACCTGCGCTTTTTTATTTCTTGCCCCAGGTAATGGACGGGCTTTCAGGCGCCGTATCCATGGCGTTCGAGCGCTCCAGCCAGGCCATGAGCTTCTCCGGCTGGCGCACCATGATGCCGTTGCCGTCGATGACCCCCACCTGTTCCAGCAGCTTCGCATCCATCTTTGGCGATTTCGAGACCGTGGGCGCATTCGTGACCATGCGGTCATAGGCCTTGCGCACCTTGTTTTCCCACTTGTGCAGGCTGGTCTCGTCGAAGCGGTTGGCTTCGAAATACACCGTCAGCGAGCCATCCGGATTGCCAAAGCCGACAATGCCCGCGCCCTTGCGGATGGTCGTCGATCCTTCCAGGTCGAACTCGGCGGTGGGAACGAAGACTCCCGCCATGCCGTCCACATCCGGGCGTCCGATCGGAGTTTCTTTGGCGAAGGTGCTGAATTCGAAGGTAGCCATGGTGCGTGGAGAGAAAACGACCTGGGTATTTTATCCCTAAAAAGATGTCGCGCGGTAAGCGTTCGCGTGCGGAAAACGCCACATTTCAGCTCAGCCACCGTGTCTTGACGATTAGTACATCAGCCCGCTGCCCTTTTGCATATCCTGTTTTGGCGCTGGGCACTTCTTTTAAACAACAACGATAGGGAAGACGATTATGAAAACGCTGATGGTGAAATGTGCAATGGTTGCCGCTTCGCTGGTGATGGCTGCAAGCGCTTATGCAGGAATCGGAACTTCGTCCGCAAACGACGCGCATCTCGACGGCAGCCCCGCCGATGACTTCGCCTATATGGACGGCTGGAATCCCCAGGCAGGGCCGAACGGGGACACGAGCGGCTTCGCCTCCGCCTTCAGCGGCTCCGGCGTTGGCTCATGGACGCTGCTGGGCAAAATGCCCGCCAGCCCGACCACCTGGATGTCCACCCTGAAATTCACCTACAGCGGCACGGGCAACACGGGCCTGTGGACGGTGGAAAACCTGACCACCAATATCATCACCCTCGACCTGGTCATGGCGATCCACGCCGGCAACCAGGGCGGCGCCTGGCTGTTCGACGACCAGACCATCCTGCCGGGCCAGACCCTGAACGGCGACTGGACCATCAACTGGCTGGTGGGCGCCAAGCAGCAGAACCACCCCGACTTCTCGAACATGACCCTGTTCGGCCGCGACATGATCATCACCCAGGTCCCCGAGCCTGAAACCTACGCGATGCTGCTGGCAGGCCTCGCCGGACTGGGCTTCATGGCCCGCCGCAAGGGCCGCGCAACCTGAGCCGATCTGCCAGAAACTGGCGCAATCCGCTTATGAAAACCGGCGTTGCAGCCAGCTGCAGCGCCTGTTTTCTTATGCGGCTCCCGGATCAGTTCCTCCGCCGTCCGCGCATCAGCAGGACGCCGAGGCCCAAGCCCAGCATCGACAGCGTTGCGGGCTCCGGTACTGCGCTCACCCCAAGCCTCGTCTGCGGCGTCCAATACCATTCCCGGCGCTGGCTTGACAGGTAATACCTGCCGTTGGATTCCCACTCGATATACCAGGGAAACATGTCATCGTGTTGAACACGTTCTACGTTGAAGCTCAGCTCCCCGTCCTGGGTGAAGCTGAACTGCTTGATTTCGCATGTCAGTGACCAGCCATCGCAGCCGGTGAAGTTGTAAAAGCCTCCCAGCCTGAAATCGGTCAATTCACCCGCTTCGATGACGCCGTTATGATTCACGTCTTCGCCGGTAAAACTTCCAGATAGCGATGCGCCGCCGTTGAATACCCTGTCCGGCCCGGTCTCAAAACCCAGATAGGTGAACCGGCGTGTTTCGGCATGAGCCATTCCTGCGGTGAGGAAGGCGGACGCGAGGCATATACTGATGAGCTTACGCATGGCGACTCCGATAAGATTGATGAGGGATATCGATCTTAACAAGAGGCCGGGCGCGCACAGTACCATTTATCGGACGCTTCCATTCTGCTAGCCGATGCGGCATGCGCGCGCCGCCTGAAATGCAAAAAGCCCGGTGCGGAGACCGGGCTTTCTGCTTGAATTCTTTGGGGTGGCTGATGGGGCTCGAACCCACGACAACAGGAATCACAATCCTGGACTCTACCAACTGAGCTACAGCCACCACTGACTGCTTTCCTGCCCCGTGTTCCAAGGCAGGAGCCGCATTATACAAGGTCGGTTGGCAACTGGCAAATCTAAATTGCGGGAATCTCAACTGCCATGACCGCCGGAGCCAGGCCGAGGAGGGCCTTGAAAGCGGCGGACAGGGCGGGCGCGTCTCCGCTGGTGAACACGTCGAGTGCGGAGGTTCCGGACGGCCGCAGCAGACCCGCGCCCTCCAGCAGGCGCTCCAGCTGGCGCGCCACGGCGTCGCCCGTGTCGATCAGCGTCACGGGCTGCTTCGCGTGCGCCGCCACGATGCGCTCGATTACGCCGCGCATGAAGGGATAGTGGGTGCAGCCCAGTACCAGCGTGTCCGCCCCGGCTTCGAGCAGGGGCACGACATAGCCTTCGAGCAGCGCCACCGTGGCTTCGGTCTCCAGCTCCCCCAGCTCGATGCGGTCCACCAGTCCAATGCAGGGCTGGAGCAGGAATTCGTAGCCACTGGCGGCAGCGACCTGGTCGCGCAGCTGGAGGAACTTTTCCCCCTGGAGCGTGCGGTCGGTGGCCAGCACGCCGATCTTGCCGGTACGGGTGGCCGCGGCGCCGGGCTTGAGCCCCGGCTCGACGCCGACGATGGGCATGCCGGGGTAGGTCATGCGGACAGCGCGGATGGCCGCCACGGTCGCCGTATTGCAGGCTACGACCAGCGCCTTCACGCCCTGTTCGACGAGGAAGGCCGTAATGGCGAGCGAACGGGCGACCAGCCAGTCCTCGCTGCGGTCGCCATAGGGCGCGTAGCCGGAATCGGCGAAGTAGATGAGGTGTTCCCGCGGGAGCCGCGCATGGATGTGGCGCAGCACGGACAGCCCCCCGACACCGGAGTCGAAGACGCCGATGGGCGCATCGGCGGTGAAGGAGGGCGGAAGATGAGTCATGGGACTCAGGCCGTTTCGAGGGCCTTCAGCTTTTCGATCTTCACCGCCCATTCTTTCGGGCCGGTGTTGTGCACCGAGGTGCCGGTGGAATCGACAGCCACGGTCACGGGCATGTCCACCACGTCGAACTCGTAGATCGCTTCCATGCCCAGGTCTTCGAAGCCCACCACCTTGGCGTTCTTGATCGCCTTGGACACGAGGTAGGCCGCGCCGCCCACCGCCATCAGGTAGGCCGACTTGTGCTTCTGGATCGCCTCGATGGCCGCCGGGCCGCGTTCGGCCTTGCCCACCATGGAAATCAGGCCGGTCTTCTCCAGCATCATGTCGGTGAACTTGTCCATGCGGGTGGCGGTGGTGGGGCCTGCCGGGCCGACCACTTCGTCGCGCACCGGGTCGACCGGGCCCACGTAGTAGATGACGCGGTTGGTGAAGTCCACCGGCAGCGGCTCGCCCTTGGCCAGCATGTCCTGGATGCGCTTGTGCGCGGCGTCGCGGCCGGTCAGCATCTTGCCGTTCAGGAGCAGGGTCTGGCCCGGCTTCCACGAGGCCACTTCTTCCTTGGTCAGCGTGTTCAGGTCGACGCGCTTGGACTTTTCGGTGTCCGGCGCCCAGCTCACGTCCGGCCAGGTCGAAATCGCAGGCGGTTCGATGTAGGCGGGGCCAGAGCCGTCCAGCGTGAAGTGGGCGTGGCGGGTGGCCGCGCAGTTCGGGATCATGGCCACAGGCTTGGAGGCGGCGTGGGTCGGGTACATATTGATCTTCACGTCCAGCACCGTGGTAAGGCCGCCCAGGCCTTGCGCGCCGATGCCCAGGGCATTGATCTTGTCGCACAGTTCGATACGCAGTTCTTCCAGCTTGTTCTGCGGGCCGCGCTTTTTCAGCTCGTACATATCGATGTCTTCCATCAGCGACTCCTTGGCCAGCAGCATGGCCTTTTCGGCGCTGCCGCCGATGCCGATGCCCAGCATGCCCGGCGGGCACCAGCCGGCGCCCATCAGCGGCACGGTCTTCAGCACCCAGTCCACCAGGGAGTCGGAAGGATTCAGCATCACGAACTTGGTCTTGTTCTCGGAGCCGCCGCCTTTGGCGGCCACCATCACGTCCACCTTGTCGCCTTCCACCAGTTCCATATGGACCACGGCAGGCGTATTGTCCTTGGTGTTCTTGCGCTCGAAGTGCGGGTCGGCCACGATGGAGGCGCGCAGCTTGTTGTCGGCAAAGTTGTAGGCGCGGCGCACGCCTTCATTCACGGCGTCCGTCACCGTGCCCTTGAAGCCTTCGAAGCGCACGCCCATGCCGATCTTGAGGAAGACGTTCACCAGGCCCGTATCCTGGCAGATCGGGCGCTTGCCTTCCGCGCACATGCGCGAATTGGTCAGGATCTGCGCGATCGCATCCTTGGCGGCCGGGCTCTGTTCCGCCTCATAGGCGCGCGCCAGGTGCTCGATGTAGTCGGCGGGATGGTAATAGCTGATGTACTGCAGCGCTGCCGCTACGGATTCAATCAGGTCGTCTTGCTTGATGATGGTCATGAAATGCTCGCTAATAGGGCGGCTGGCGCCAGGACAAATGCACGCCATTCTACACGGGGCTGTCAGGACTTGCAGTCGACGGTATCGGTCAGGCCGGCTTACCAATGGTTTACAGATGGAAGAAAGCGCACAACCGAGTGCAACAGATAGTTCCATAATGAAACAAACAATGGTGGAGACAGCGATGAGAGCAGGACTGATGGTAAGAGCGGCGCTGCTGCTGACGGTAGTTGGGATGGCACCGGGGAGCGTCGCGGGTCCCGTGCTGGTGGGACTGCATACCGCGGCGCCTGACGTGCTGGTCGCGGTTGTGCTAGGCAATCCTGGCGAAGAGGACGGGTTTACCAGCGTGCCGGATACCGTAGATCTCGACCCGGCGCACTGGCGCGTGAACGGGTTGGCACCGGTAGCGCTGTCCCGCATTTCGATGCCGGTCGAGGAGGACCGGATCAACTGGAGCACCCTCAAATACCCGGTCACCGTACAGCACAAGCTCTACCTGCGCCTGAATCAGCCGGTGCAGGAGGGCGCTGCGTACAGCGTTAGCGGACCCTACGGCACACGCAGCATGATTTTCGACAGCGCTTCGACCTTCTGCGAATCGATCAAAGTGAACCAGGTAGGTTATAGCCCGCGCGGCAGCTCGCGTTTTGCCAATTTCGGTGCCTATATGGGAACTGGCGGATCAATTCGCTTTGCCGCGCCGCCCGCCTACGAGGTCGCCGACGCCGACAGTGGCATCGTGGTCGCCAGCGGGACTGCCGTGTACATGGGCGACGAAACCTATACCGGCGCAGCAGACGATCCCAACCGCAGCAAAATGGTGTCGGGGGAACATGTCTACCGGCTTGGCCTGAACAGCGTGCCGGTGGGGGGGCCCTACTATGTCAAAGTGCCAGGCTGCGGCCGTTCTTACGCTTTCGGCGTGGGCGATGCGTACGTGCGTGAGGCGGCCTACGTGGCTACGCGCGGGCTGTATCACCAGCGCTGCGGTATCGCGCTGGAGCAGCCTTACACCGATTTCACACGGGCCATTTGTCATCCCCAGATCGCCCATACCCGCGCCACCCCGGACACGGATCGAGGAGTGCCCGTGCCGCCGGGTTACGAGATCCATCCTATGTCGGGCGGGCACCACGACGCTGGAAATTTCCAGCGCTTGTACGAGCATATGATGATCCCGGTACTGATGATGGGCTATTACGAAGCCTTTCCCGGCAACTTCGTCGACAGCCAGTACAACCTGCCCGAATCGGGCAACGGGATTCCCGATTTCCTGGACGAGGCCCTGTGGGCCGTGAAGAGCTGGGAAAACCTGCAAATCCAGGATCCACTCGACACCGAATATGGCGGCGTGATGGCCGGTACGGTGGAGCAACCGGGCGAGATTAACAACTTCTACGGTTTTGGCAGCGCGGCGAATACCCCGGGCCTGCAAGGCACTTGGCCCGTTACCATGAAAGCCACCGCCATGGCGGCTGGGCTGTTCGCCCAGGCTTCGCGGCTGCTGCGGCCTTTTGACCCTGAGCGTGCAAATGTCCTGCTAAATCGGGCTGAGCTGGCATGGGCCTTTGTGACCAGCCGCGCCGACATCAATACGCCGGCTGTGCATTTCATGTACGGAGCGCTTCAAATATACCTCGCGACCGGGAACGCGGCAGCGCATGCAGCGTTCAAGCACACCGTCCAACTGGTGGTGATCACCCCGACGCCCACGAGCTGGCCGGAGGTCTGGCTGCCCGGGAATATTTCCTCCACTACGCAGACGCCGCATTTCATCAGCTATCTGCTGCCCAACGGAATGCCGAAAGACGCGGTTCTGTTCTCCAGCCTGAGCGACAAGGTGCTTCAGCAGGCCGAGGAGGGCACCTATATGGGCCCACCCCCGGAAAATCTGCCCTATCCCCAAGGAGTATCCAAATTTCTCGGTTGGGGGTCTGGCACAGCCCAAGGCCGCTATGCTGACCTCTACGCCTTTGCCTGGTTGCTGACCAGCGATCCCGCGCGCAAGCAGAAATACGTCAATGCGGTCAGCCAGTACGCCGACTACGCGATGGGATTGAATCCGCTGGGCATGTCCTATTACACCGGTCTGGGCTGGGAACAGCCAAACAGCCCGCTTCATGAGGACTCATACTTCACCAAGTACGGCGCCTCGGACGGTATCACCAGCGACCACGTAGGCCGGCGGATCGGCAACGTGCCCGGCATGCTGGTGCTTGGTCCAGTTGGCGGCGCCAGCGGGCAGGGGTACCAGATGGCGGTGACCAACAAAGTCTATCCGCCGATCGACACCGAGATGCCCCCCATGCGCCGGTTCGCGCATGGCTGGTCCTTCGTGCATGGCAATGAGATGACGACAGCCGGCACCAACATCTGGAATCTTGTCATGTTGGGTTTCCTGTACAACGCCAGCGCCGACGCGACCGGAGTGAACTGCACCTCGCCACAGCCACTGATCGACAGCGAGCAACAAAGTTGCCCTTCAGGTCAGGTCGGTTCCGTCACGCGCCAGCGTACCTACAGCTGTCGCTTGGGACAATGGTCGCCCGATACATGGCAGGCGCTAGGCAACAACTGCACACCGGCCTGTACCGGACCGCAACCGCCGGACGAAAACCGCTATGGCGGCTGCCCGGCCGGTCAAGTCGGCGCAATCGGCGAGACCCGCAGCTACAGCTGTGTCGCCGGCAGCTGGATGGCGGGTACATGGCGGACCACCAGCAATACATGCGCGGTACCACCCCCGCCTGCCCCGATCTGCAAGTACGACCCGCTCGGCAACAGCTTGACCGTCAGTGGATTGAGCACACTGGCCTGCGTGTCGCGCAACGACACCGGCGAGCAGCGTATTCCCGTCGAAGGCCAAGCCAGTTTTGCCGGTGCGCCCGCCAGCGGCATGAAGATCTATACATTCAGCGGCGTCAATCAGTACGGCCATTGTGTAAATCAGGTAGGGCAGGCGAGTTGCATTGTGCCAGTGCCGGCCAATCCCGTATGTACAGTCAGCCCATGGGATGGTTCATTGACCGTCAACGGTTTGGGAACGGAGATTCCCTGCGTGTCGCGCAACGACACCGGGAAGCAGGCGCTGTCGGTCGACGGCAAGGTTGTGTTTAACGACGGAGCGCCAGCTGCCGGTATGAAAATTTACACCTTCAGCGACATCAATCTTTATGGCCATTGCGTGAATCAGGTGGGGCAGCACAGTTGCACTGCAATACCGGCACCGACGCCTGCATGCACGGTCAATACCGACGGCTCATTGCTCGTCAACGGCCTGAATGCGAGCATCGCTTGCGTATCGCGCAACGATACGGGTGACTATGCTGTGGTGACGGGTAGCGAGGTAAGCTTCACTGGGGCGCCGCCATCGCCTGCGACGAAGATCTATACGTTCAGCGGTATCAACATCTACGGAGCCTGTGTCCAGCAGGTAGGCCAACTGAGCTGCACTACCGCTCCCTGAATCGGTGCCCGCTCGCTGGCCGGGCGGCTCACCCACAGCTCCCGGTTCAGTGGACCCGTCCGTCCTTGTGCGTAGCGGTCATAAGGCGGTCGGTATAGGCGATTGCCATGGCGGAGAGTAGGAAGACGACGTGAATGACGGTTTGCGCCACCAGTACCTTGACATCGTAGGCACCGGCGTTGATGAAGGTCTTGAGCAGGTGGATGGACGAGATGCCGATGATCGCCATCGCCAGCTTCGTCTTGAGCACGGAGGCGTTCACGTGCGACAGCCATTCCGGCTGGTCCGGGTGGCCTTCCAGGTGCATGCGCGACACGAAGGTCTCGTAGCCGCCCACGATCACCATGATCAGCAGGTTCGAGATCATGACCACGTCGATCAGGCCCAGCACCACCAGCATGATGGTCGATTCGTTCAGCTTCGTGGGAACGGCGGCGCCCGGCACGGCCACGGCCTGGAAGATGTGCTGCAGCGAGGCTTCGTTGCCCAGGGCCGCGCCGATCAGGTCCTTCAGTTCGACCCAGAAGTGGAACACGTACACGCACTGCGCGAGGATCAGGCCCAGGTAAAGGGGCAGCTGCAGCCAGCGCGACATGAAGATAAACGCGGGAATGGCGCTGAGGCGGTGGCCTTCCTGGCGCTGTGGATCGATCATCTGAACTTGCTCCTTGTGCGAAATCGAAAACACCCGACATTCTACACGCGCGGCAGCTCTGCCGCAGCTCCGGGCGGCGCGCCTGCCGAGCCCACACATGGCAAAAACGCTGCCGAAACTGCATAATTGTCTTTGCTGCCAAACCGGGACGCCCCGGCTGTAAGGGGGCTGTAAGCGCGCTCCCTTAATGTTTTGGCAAACTTATGACCATAATGGAGACAAGCATGACCGCAACAGCACAAGGCACCGAGCAGCAAGGACCCATGGAATCGCGCATCTTTGCGCCCCCGGCGGCGTTCGCGGCGCAGGCCACCGTCTCCGGCATGGAGGCATACAAGGCGCTGTGCGACGAAGCCGCGCGCGACTACGAGGGCTTCTGGGCCCGCCTGGGCCGCGAGCACGTGGAATGGCAGACGCCTTTCACGCGCACCCTGAACGAAGACAATGCCCCCTTCTACAAGTGGTATGAGGACGGCAAGCTGAATGTGTCCTACAACTGCCTGGACCGCAACCTGAAGAACGGCAACGCGGACAAGACCGCCATCATCTTCGAGGCGGACGACGGCGCCGTGACCCGCGTGAGCTACAAGGAGCTGCACGAGAAGGTCTGCAAGTTCGCCAACGGCCTGAAGTCGCTCGGCATCAAAAAGGGCGACCGCGTCATCATCTACATGTCCATGTCCGTTGAAGGCGTGGCCGCCATGCAGGCCTGCGCGCGCATCGGCGCCACGCACTCCGTGGTGTTCGGCGGCTTCTCGGCCAAGTCCCTGCAGGAGCGCATCATCGACGCGGGCGCCGTGGCGGTCATCACCGGCGACGAGCAGCTGCGCGGCGGCAAGCAGCTGCCCTTGAAGGCCATCGTCGACGAGGCGCTGGGCATGGGCGGCTGCGATTCGATCAGGAACGTCATCGTGTACAAGCGCACGGGCGGCAATGCCAATATGGTGGCGGGCCGCGACCTGTGGCTGCACGAGCTGGTGGAAAAGCAGTCCGCCGAATGCGAACCGGAATGGGTGGATGCCGAGCATCCGCTGTTCATCCTCTACACCTCCGGCTCCACCGGCACGCCGAAGGGCGTGCAGCACTCCAGCGGCGGCTACCTGCTGTGGGCCGCGCTCACCATGAAGTGGACCTTCGACCTGAAACCGAACGATGTGTACTGGTGCACCGCCGATATCGGCTGGGTCACCGGCCACACCTACATCGCCTACGGCCCCACGGCGGTGGGCGCAACCCAGCTGATTTTCGAAGGCATTCCCACCTACCCGAACGCGGGCCGCTTCTGGGAGAACATCGCCAAGCACAAGGTCAGCATCTTCTACACCGCGCCAACCGCCATCCGTTCGCTGATCAAGGCGGCGGACGTGGACCCGAAAGTCCATCCGAAGAACTTCGACCTGTCGTCCCTGCGCCTGCTGGGCACCGTGGGCGAGCCGATCAATCCGGAAGCCTGGATGTGGTACTACCGTAACGTGGGCGGCGAGAAGTGCCCCATCGTGGACACCTTCTGGCAGACCGAAACCGGCGGCCACATGATCACGCCGCTGCCCGGCGCCACGCCCATGGTGCCGGGTTCCTGCACCTTGCCGCTGCCGGGCATCATGGCCGCCATCGTGGACGAATCGGGCGCCGATGTGGCGAACGGGCAGGGCGGCATCCTGGTGGTAAAGCGTCCATGGCCTTCGATGATCCGCACCATCTGGGGCAATCCCGAGCGCTTCAAGTCCAGCTACTTCCCCGAAGAGCTGGGCGGCAAGTACTACCTTGCTGGCGACGGCGCCATCCGCAACAAGGATACGGGCTACTTCACCATCACCGGCCGCATCGACGATGTGCTGAACGTGTCCGGCCACCGCATGGGCACCATGGAGATCGAATCGGCGCTGGTGGCCAACCCGCTGGTGGCCGAAGCGGCCGTGGTGGGCAAGCCGGACGAAACCACCGGCGAATCCATCTGCGCCTTCGTGGTGCTCAAGCAGACCCGCCCCACCGGCGAGGAAGCGAAGAAGCTGGCGCTGGAGCTGCGCAACTGGGTCGGCAAGGAGATCGGCCCGATTGCGAAGCCGAAGGAGATCCGTTTCGGCGACAATCTGCCGAAGACCCGCTCCGGCAAGATCATGCGCCGCCTGCTGCGCGTGCTGGCCAAGGGCGAGGCGATCACGCAGGACGTGTCCACCCTTGAAAACCCGGCGATCCTGGAGCAGCTGAAGGAAACCGCCTGACGCGGGTATAATCGGCGCATGCAAGCTTTCCGCATCCTGCTCCTCGCCTTCCTGCTCGTCTTCGGCACATCCGTTGCCGTGGCGAAGTCGGTGCACACCTGCTGTGCAGGAGGCGACTGCGCCATTACGCAGTGCGTGGATATGGGCTGCGCACCGGTGTGCGCTCCCATGGCGGCGGCAGATACGTATGCCGTTGCCGCGGCGCCGGTCCGGGATGCGTTCCCGGCGCTGGAGACTGGCGCTCCGCCCGAGCTGGCGGAAGAAATCTGGACACCGCCCGATTGAGATATGGGCAGCCTCAAAAAACATATCTCAACCAAGTAAAGGAATCCGTTATGAAATCGAAAGCAATGAAAATCGGTGCAGCCCTCGGCCTGCTGCTGGCATCCGCCGCTGCGCTGGCAGCGAACACCGGCTGCTGCGACAGCATCGCCTGCTGCCTGCAGATGATCGGCTGCTGCTAATCCGGCAGTAAGCTAGGGAAGGGCCGCTTGCCATTTTGGCGGCGGCCCTTTTTTCATATGGCAGCGCGCCCGCTCACGCATGGTGAAGTCTCGCTGGCGAAGCAGCTCTTCGGCGACGCCATCGACTACGCGCGTGTGCGCATTCATGACCGCGGCTACTTCTGGCGCTTCCAGAGCCGCCACACGGCCGTTGCGCCGAACGGGCAGATCTACTTCAACCACGAAGACTTCCTTACCGATTTTTCGCAGTCCGGCCCGAAAGGCATCCACTGGTTCATGCACGAGATGGTGCACGTTTGGCAGTGGCAGCAGGGCTACCGCCTGCGCCTGCGCGGCGCCTGCCGCATCGGCCTCTCCTACCGCTACGAACTCGCGCCAGGCAAAGAGCTGGGCGATTACAACATGGAGGCGCAGGGCGACCTGCTGGCGGACTACTTCATGCTCCGGTTCTTCAACGCCCACTCCGTGCTCGCCCAGCCGCAGTATGCCGATGCGCTGCCGCTGTTCGAGCAGGTGCTGAGCGGTTTCCTCAGCCAGCCCGCATCGCAGCGCCACCTGCCGGGCGGAACACGCGGGCGTTCCCGCATCTTCCATTCAAAGGTAAAGCATCGCCACTCCCATCGCGACGAAGGCGCAGGCTGAGGCCTTGCGCATGGCTGACAGGCGCCGTGGGCTGGTAAGCCAGTGGCGTGCGCGGTGCGTGATCAGAACGAAGACGGCGTGCGCGCAGACGGCGCAGGCGGCGAACGTCGCCGTCAGGATCAGGAACTGGGGCCAGAGCGGACGGTCAGTGCGCACGAACTGGGGGAAGAGGGCGGCAAAGAACAGCAGGCCTTTCGGGTTGGTCAGCGCCACCAGCATGCCCTGGGCGAAAAGGCCGCGGCCTTGTCCTGCGGCCCCGGCCAGCGACGCATTGCGCGCGCTCCATTGCCGCGCGCCGAGATAGACGAGGTACGCCCCGCCTGCCAGCTTCAGGGCAAGGAAGGCGTTCGGTGAATTGCGCATCAGGCTCGCGACGCCCATCGCCGCAACGCTGGCGATCACGCAGATCCCGAGGGCATTTCCGGCGGAGCCGAGCAGTGCTTTGCGGCCGCCATGCTGCAGCGTGTTCGAGACAGTGAGCAGCACGGCCTGTCCCGGCGTGAAGGCCGTGAGCAGGCTCGCCGCAAGATAGGGGAGCCAAAGCGAGAGTTCCACCGGTATTCCTTCTGTTCCGTGATTGACAGCGCCATGCTAAGCCGGGATTATGGTGAGGAAAAGCGGAATGTTTGGAATTGAAGGTTTCGAAAAACGGGATGATCATGCGGCGAACCACCTTTGACCTCGATGCCCTCCGCAGCTTCAGCGAGGGTATGGAGTGCGGCAGCTTCGCCCGCGCGGCGCAGCGGCTGAACAAGTCCACGTCGGCGGTCAGCGCGCACCTGAAGAAGCTGGAGGAGCAGGCAGGGGCGCCTATCCTGCGCAAGTCTGGACGCGGGCTCGCCCTCACCGAAGCAGGCGAGGTGCTGCTCAGCTATGCGCGCCGCATGCTGGCGCTGAACGACGAAGCGGCGATGGCGGTTGGCGGTACCGATCTTGAAGGTGCGGTGCGTCTCGGCTTTCAGGAGGATTTCAGCGAGCACCTGCTCTCCGACGTGCTGGGCGTCTTTGGCAGGAGCCATCCCGGCGTGCGCATCGAAGCGAAGATCGAACGCAATGCCGAACTGCTTGAGCAGATACAAGGCGCGGCATTGGATCTTGCGCTGATGTGGCATCACGGCCAGCAGGCGAAGGATATGGAAGTGCTGGGTGAATATCCGCTGCACTGGATCGGCAGCCGCGAAGTGGATCTGGCTGGCGAAACGCCTGTGCCGCTGGTTGTGATCGAAGCGCCGTGCAGGATGCGGTCGATAGCCACCGAGGCGCTGGACCGCAAGGGTATTCCCTGGCGCATTGCCGTCACGAGCCCGAGCCTTGGCGGCGTGTGGGCTGCCGTGTCGGCGGGCCTCGGGATCACGGTGCGTTCGACATTTGGCATGCCCGCCAGCCTGCAGGTGCGCAGCGAGGGCCTTCCGGCTTTACCTTCGGTTCGGCTGGCGCTGCGGCGCTCGGAGGCGGAGTTGGGGCCGGTCTGTCAGCGCCTGCACGACATCATCCGGCAGAGCGTGCAGCTCAAGGCGCCTTGAGGCCCGCCGCCTGCGCGGTCAGCGTTCCCAGCACGCCATACAGCGGCAGGATATTGCTCTTGTCGTCCGGGTAGACGCGGTTCGACAGGAACACGTAGAAGGTCTTCGAGTTCGGGTCGACCCACAGAATGCAGCCCGTGAAGCCCGTGTGGCCGAAGCTCCCAACGGGGAACACAGTGCCGCGCGGGCGGGCGTAAGGCGAATCGATATCCATGCCCATGGCGCGGGCAGGCAGGCCGTCCGGCGACTGGCGCGTGGTGAGCAGGCGCACGGTTTCCGGCCGCATCACGCGCACGCCATCGAGTTCGCCGCCATTCAGCAGCATGCGCGCGTAGCGGGCCAGGTCGCCCGCTGTCGTGAAGATGCCCGCCGAGCCGCCCACACCGCCCATGAAGCGCGCCGTGGGATCGTGCACCACGCCTTGCAGGGTCTGGCCCGGCGGCAGGTCGATATGGGCGCTCTTGCCGCCATCTTCTTCCTGCGCCTTCTGGGTGGGGGCGATACCGCTTGCGGTGAAGCGCGCCAGCGGGAGATAGCCGGTATGCTTCATGCCGAGCGGCGTGAAGATGCGCTGCTGCGCGAAGGCCGACAGCGGCATGCCGGAGACCTTCTGCACCAGCTGGCCAAGCAGAACATAGTTGATGTCCGAGTAGCGGAAGAAGGTGCCGGGGGTATGCGTGACCGTCTGATTGCAGGCCAGCTTGTGCGCCGCCTCGTCGCCGCGCCATCCGGGCTTTGCGGGCAGGCTCGCGGGCAGGCCTGAACTGTGCGTGAGCAGGTGGCGGATGGTGATGGCTTCCTTGCCGCCGTTCGCGCATTCGGGAAAGTAGTTGACCAAAGGTGAGTCGAGCGAGATCTTGCCTTCTTCGGCAAGGATCAGCACCGATGGGGCCGTGGATACCACCTTGGAGAGCGAGGCCGCATCGTAGAGGGTGTTAAGGGTGACGTCGGCGCTGCCGGTCTCGTAGCTTTGCTTGCCGTAGGCCTGCTGATAGCTGGCTCCTTCATGCTCCATCCAGTACACGGCCCCGGGCAGCTTGCGCTCGGCCACATAGCTGCGCACCGCGCTGTCGATCTGCGCGGTGCTGGCGGTATCGAGCGGCCGCTGCGGAGCAAATGACGCGCAGGCGGAAAGGAGCAGAAGGGGCGTAAGCCGGAGGAGTGTGTGCAGTCGGTTCATGCGCCGAATGTAGCACAACAGCCCGGCTTATTCAGACTTCGGACCGAAGCCGATAACTTTCCCCGCATCGTCCACGTCGAACTGCCAGGTCACTACCTTCTTGCCGTACAGGGCTGCGTATTCGCGCCGCGTCTTTCCCTCGCCGGGCTGTTCGAGCGTCAGTACAAGGCGGTCCAGAGGCTGGAGCGATTTGAAGAAGGGTAAGAGGAAGGCCTTCAGCGACGGGATGAAATTCTCCCTCGCGGCAGGCGTGAACTCCGTTTCATCGACGCTCCCGCTCCACGCCGCCGCCAGAACCTTGGACACCTTCGCCGTCAGTTCGGGCTTTTTGTCCTCGATGCCAGCCGGAAGGGAAGCAGCAAGGGCTGGGTAATAGAGCTCCGAGATGCCCTGCGCCAGGTAAGGGTAGAGCGCCTGGCCGTTTGTGAGCACCACGACGCCGAAGCGCTCCTTGGGGATGTACAGCAGGTCCGAAAGGGCAGGTCCGCCGGAATGGCCTGTGGTGTCGCGCCCATTCACCTTGCGCAGCACCCAGCCGACGCCAAAGGAAGCAGGCTTGCCGTTGCCGAGCGTCTGCGCCGTCCACATGGCGCGCTTGCTCTCTTCCTTCAGCAGGCTGTTGGCCTCGAGCGCCACCAGCACTTTCGCCAGGTCGGCGGCGGAGGAGTAAAGCCCGCCTGCACTGTAGCCCAGCGGCTTGAAGTCGTAGCTGAAGTTCTGGAATCTAGTGCCCTTCCAGTCGTAGACGCTGGCGCGGCGCGGCAGCACCTCGCTGCTGCGCCGGTCTCCATACGTGGATGCCTCCTCGTATGCTGTGGCTTTCAAGCCGAGCGGCTGGATGACCTCCGTGCGCAGCGCATCGATAAAGGTCTGGCCGCTGACATTCTCGATGATCTTGCGCAGCACGATATAGGCCGAGATGCCGTATTCGGAAGAGGCGCCGGGCGCATGGGCCAGCGGCAGCTTTGCCGCGGCTTCGATATAAGCGTCGAGTGCTGGATTGGGCTCGGTATCCACCCTGTCCGGAATGCCGGACGAATGGTTGGCGAGATGGCGCACCGTGACAGGCTCCCACGCTCCGGGTGCGTTCGGCAGATAGCGGGTAATGCTCGCGTCCAGATCCAGCTTGCCCTGTTCCAGCAGCCGCATTACCAGCATGCCGGTAAAGGGCTTCGTGGTGGAGGCGAGCTGGAATGCCGTGTCGGCGGTCGCCTTCTGCGTCCATTCGAGGTTCGCCAATCCGTAGGCCCGCAGCTTCACCACCTTGCCATTACGGACAATGGCCACGGCGGCGCCGGGCACGTGGTTCAGGCGCATCTGGGCCTTGATGTAGTCGTCGACCTTGTCGGCCTTTGCTGCGGGAGCCGCCAGGGCAATGGCCGCGCTCAGGATACATAAACTTCCGTACTTCATTCTTCTCTCCACGTAGAATGACAGGTGGGCAAAGTCTACTGTCGGAAGCGTCCCGGAATGTCGGGAATTTGTAAGGCCATCCTGGAGAACGAATCATGGAGATGAAGCGCATCAATGCAGGAAAACTGCGGGCGGTCGGCTACGACCAGCGCGAGCGCAAGCTGCGCGTGGAGTTCGACGATGGCAGCGCGATCGACTACGCGGGCGTCGGCGCCGAGGTGTGGCGGCGCCTGTCCACGTCCGGTTCGGCCTGGAGCTACTACCGGGACAATATCGAAGAGGAGTTCGCGGGCACGCGCAGCAACGTACGCGTGCAGTCCGACCGCAAGGCGCTCGAAGACCTTTTCAGGGCGCCGGACGAAGACTGAAGGACTTTGCCCGCAGCAGGCCGGCGCAGAGGACCACCGCACCCAGCATCAGCAAATGGGTGGCCGATGAAACGAGGGGAGCCACTGCGGGATTCAGCGCGTCGATATTGGCGAGCCGGTCCCCGAGCTGTCCCGCGTAGTTCCATCCCCAGTGCAGGCCCACGGCTGCCCACAGCGAGCGGCTGTAGAACAGGGCCGCCGCGTATGCGAGACCGAAGCAGAACAGCAGCAGCCATTCAAGCGGCCCATTCCCCAGGCGGTAAATGTGGTTGAGGACGAACAGCAGCGCCGAGAGCGCGATGAACACGCGCTGCCGCGAGACCGCAGGCAGGGCGCGCATGAGGAAGCCGCGCGTCACGATGTCTTCCGCGATGGAGGGGAGGAAGGTGTAGGGCAGCATGCCGAGCGCAATCGGCAGCACCTGCGCAAGCGATGTCTCCTTCGGTATGGCGATGCCATAGATTCCCGCCATTTCCCCCAACGCCAGCGCTCCAGCTTTCGCCAGCACGGCAAGCGCGAAGGGGGCAGCCAGCAGCAGGAACCAGCCGCGCCGAAAATCGAGATACCAGGCGTCCAGGCCGCGGAAGCCGAGCCAGCGGCCGACCGCCCAGGCAATCGGGAGGAAGGCCACAAGCAGGCCCGCCTGCACGGCAAAACTGCCGAGAATGCGCCCGCCCAGCCCTTCGGGCAGCTGGTAGGCGCAGAACAGCACAATGAAGGCAAGCCACAGCTTTGGCTGGGAGGGGGCGGGCAGGTCGTTGGTAAGCATGCGCTGATGGTAGGGGCGGCGTTTCCCATCGTCAAGCTTGACCTTCCGCGGCCGTTCCCTTATGCGTGCAGTTGTGGACCGCACTGCGCCTGCCCCAAGCCCTGCGCCTGTGGCAGATACGCTGGCGCGCTGCTGCTGGCTGATCTTGCATCGAAAAACGGTTAGAATACGCTGCTCCCATTTTTTCACAGCCGTCCATGCTGCGTCGTTTCCTGCCATTGCTGATTGCTCTCTCGCTGCTGATGTCGCAGCTGGTGACGCTTTCGCACGGCTATACGCACTGGACGCCGGCCAAGCCAGCCGCAGTTACCGCCCAGCCCTCCGCCTCCGCAGGCCTGGGCGACCCGGTACTCTCCGATGCGCTTTGCCAGCTGTGTCTCGTGGCCGGGCAGCTGGCGTCCGCCATCCATGGCAGCACCCAGCATGTGCGCGCCATCGATGGCCCGGCGCTGCATACCGGCATTGAACTGCTTCAGCATCTGGACCGTGTTACCACGGTCGTCTTCCGCTCGCGCGCTCCCCCCGCACTCTGAACAATCACACACGGCATTCCGGCAGGCGCTCGCGTGGCGCCTGCCGCCCCACGTATTTTTCATGAGTTCGAGGTTTCATAATGATCGCCAAGCGCACTTTGCTCGCTACTGCTGTACTGTCCACCTTTTCTTCGCTGTCCATGGCCCAGAGTGCCGACAGCGTCTTGCCCAAGGTCGTCGTCACGGCCAACCCCTTCCGCACTTCCGAGGCTGACCAGATTCTGACGCCAGCCAAGGTGCTGTCCGGCGATGAGCTGCGCGATAAGGTCGGCAGCTCGCTGGGCGAAACGCTCTCCCAGGAACTGGGCGTTTCCGCTTCCGCTTTCGGTGCGGGCGCTTCCCGCCCCATTATTCGCGGCCTGGAAGGGTCGCGCGTGAAGATGCTGGAGAACGGCATGGCGGTGTCCGACGTGTCGGGCCTGTCCAACGACCACGCCGTTGCGGCAGAAGGCGCTGTGGCGCGCCAGATCGAGATTCTGCGCGGCCCGGCCGCCTTGCTGTACGGTTCGGGCGCCATCGGTGGCCTGGTCAACGTCGTCAACGAACGCATTCCCACCGCTCTGGAAAAGGAATGGACCGGCCAGGTGGAGACGCGCTACAGCACGGTGGACAGCGGCAAGAGCGCTTCCGGCACCATCGACGGCGCGGTCGGCCAGTTTGGCCTGCATGCCGACGGCAACGGCCGCAACACGGACGACTACAAGATTCCCGGCAGCCGCGTGGCTGGCGATCCCGAATCGGGCTCCGGCCGCCTGTCCCATTCCGCCACCAAGGAGCGCAATGCGGGCATCGGCGGCTCCTATATCGCCGACTGGGGCTTCGCAGGCATATCGGCTTCGCACCTGAGCAACCTGTATGGCATTCCGAGCGCGGAAGGCTCGCGCATCGACCAGAAGCAGACCCGCTACGATTTCGACAGCCTGGTGCGCAAGCCTTTCGAGGGCATCGAGTCCTTCAAGTTCAAGGCAGGCTACACCAGCTACAAGCACGCCGAGCTGAATGAAGAGAACGACCCCGAGGTCATCTTCAAGAACCGCTCGCTCGAAACGCGCGCCGAGATGACGCACAACCCGATTGCGGGCATGCGCGGCACCTTCGGCGTGCAGACCGAGAACACGCACTTCTCCGGCCTGAGCCCGGACGGCGTAGCCGAAACCGTGCCGGTAACGCATTCGAAATCCACCGCAGGCTTCCTGGTGGAGGAGAAAACCATCGGCCCTGTGGTGCTGAGCGGCGGCTTGCGGTTGGAATCGGTGAAGCGCACGCCGGATGGCGGCGTGGAGCGCTCCTTCGATCTCAAGTCCGGCTCCTTCGGCGGCCAGTGGGCGTTCACGCCGGGTTATGCGGCGGGCGTTACGCTCTCGTATGCCGAGCGCGCGCCCGCAACCGAGGAGCTGTATTCGCACGGCCCGCACGATGCGACCGTGACCTACGACATCGGCAATCCCGACTTCAAGAAGGAAGCTTCTCGCAACGTGGAGCTGAGCGTGCAGAAGACAAAAGGCCTGCTGCGCTGGAAGGCGAACGTGTTCGAGAACAAGGTGCGCAACTTCATCTACGGCCAGATGACGGGCAATCTGCTGGACGACGAAGGCAACCCAGGCGAGGAACTGCGCGAGCGTGTGTTCACCCAGGCCGACGCCACCATCCGCGGCGCAGAAGGCGAAATCACCTACAACGCGCAGGGCAGCGGCTGGTCCGGCCGCCTGTTTGCGGATGGATCGCGCGGCAGCCTCGATCACGGTGGCAGCCTGCCGCTGCAGCCATCTAACCGGGTGGGCGCCAGCGTCGGCTATCGCTACGCGGACCTGCGCGCTGGCCTCTCAGTGGTGCATGCGGATGGCCAGGACCGTCTGGCTGCCTTCGAGACCACCACGCCTTCGTACACGCAGCTGAACGCCAACATCTCCTATACCCAGCGCCTGGGCCAGCAGGAGCTCACCTGGTTCCTGCTGGCGAAGAACCTCACGAACGAAGAGATCCGCGTGTCGACCTCCGTTCTGAAGGATATCTCGCCGCTGCCGGGCCGGAACTTCGTGTTCGGCGTCCGCGCGCACTTCTGACCGCGTCAGGCCTCTCCGAACCACTTCGCCAAGGCTTCGGGGAGGCCGGCGCACCCGCTGTCGCCAACCCAGGCGACATAGCCGTCAGGTCGTACCAGCACCGCGCCGGGGGCAGCAACTGTGCCAAGCACGGGTAATTCCCAGGCCCCGCCATAGCTCGCGTCGATCAGTTTGACGCGGCGGCCCTTGCTGATTGCACCCGGCGCACCGAGGTTGAGCAGCAGCGGCTTGGCGTCATGCAGAAGGCTGTAGACCCGCACCATGCCGCTCGCCGTTTGCAGGTCGAGATCGGGCATGCGGCGGCCCAGCAGGGGATGGCCTTCGCCCAGGTCGTAGTGAATGTCGAGGCCCGACATCATGCCGCCCATGCGCTTGCGAGGCTGTTCCAAAGTGAGAATGTCGGCGAGGACTTCGCCCAGGGCAGCAGTGCGGTCATCACCCCGTCCCAAGGCCACGGCGGCCATGGTGTTGCGGAGGACACGCGCGGCGACAGGGTGGCGCTCGCTGTGGTAGCTGTCGAGCAGCGTGGCCGGGGAAGCGCCTTTCACCACCAGCGCCAGTTTCCAGCCCAGGTTCACCGCGTCCTGCAGGCCAAGGTTGAGGCCCTGGCCGCCAGCAGGGTAGTGCACGTGCGCGGCGTCGCCGGCCAACAGCACACGTCCTTTCCGATAGGAGGCTGCTTGCCGGGCCATGTCCGTGAAGCGGGAAATCCAGCCGGGATTGTGTACGCCGAAGTCGGTGCCGAAGTAGTCGATCAGCGCTTCGCTGACATCCCGCAGCGTGGGCTCGCCCTTGCCGATCTCCTTCTCGGTCAGCACCACGCCAACACGCCCATCCTCCAGCCTGCGCATGGCCATCACGCCGCGCTCGTTCTTGTGCAGGCCGAGCTTGGGCTCTTCCGTCATCTCGACTTCGGCAATGAGATTGCTGACCGAGGCATCCCATCCGGCGAACTCGATGCCTGCGGCTTTGCGGATGACGCTTCGCCCGCCGTCGCAGCCCACGAGATAGTGTGCGCGCATGGTCCGGCCGTCGGCGAGCGTCACGCTCACGCCAGTATCGTCCTGCGTGAAACCGGTAACCTCGACATTGCGGATAACGGATACGCCGCGTTCCTGCGCCCATTCCGCGAGAATGCGTTCGATGTGGTTCTGCGTGAGCGCGAGCCCGTAGTTGTGCCGGGTGGGGAAGTCGCTGATGTCGAGGGAGACGCCGCCAAAGCCCGCGATCTGCATCGTCTTTCCTTCGGCAAGGAAGCGGTCTGCAATGCCGCGCTGGTCCAGCACTTCGATGCTGCGGGCGTGGAAGCCGCCGGCGCGTGTGCCGAGAATTTCCTGGCTGGGGCGCCGTTCGAGGATCGCCACGTCCACGCCCGCGAGAGACAGTTCACCTGCCAGCATCAGCCCTGTCGGGCCACCTCCAACAATCAGTACGGCATGCTCGTTCATCGCTTCACCTCCGCTGGATTCGGGCGCCGATTATAGGCATTCGCAACCGGGAATCTCAAGCCGTGTAACTTCTTGAAATGATTAGCGCATGAGCAGCGGCTCTGCAGCGATGGCCGCGGCCAGGTAGTCCACCAGCGCTTTAACCCGCGCCGACAGGAAGCGCTGCTGCGACCATACCGCATGAATGGGGCGCGTCACTTCCAGCCAGCCTTCCATCACGGCGCGCAGCCGCCCCTCGGCCAGCCCTGCCTTGCACATGATGGAAGGGCACATCAGTATGCCGCTGCCCGATTCCGCCATGGCGACTGCGAGCCGGAGGTCGTCCACGCGCATGCGCGCCGTGGGACGCAGCACGGTTACTGCGCCGCCGCCGGGGTCGCGCAAGGTCCATTGGTCGAGCGGCGTGGCTACGATCAGCGAATGCTGCGTCAGTTCCTCTGCGTTCCTTGGCGCACCCGCCTGACGCAGGTAGGCGGGCGACGCCACCAGCGTATAGCCGATTGAACCCAGGCGGCGCTGCATCAGGCTCGAATCGGGCAGCTCGCCGATGCGCAGCGCTAGGTCCGCGCCGCTGCCCACCAGATCCTGAAATGTGCTCGACAGCTGAAGCTCCAGCGTGATGCCGGGATAGGCCGCGAGGAAGCCCGCCCACACCGGCGCCAGCGGGCCGCCCGCCAGCCCGTTCGGCGCCAGCACGCGGATATGGCCCGACAGCTTGTCGAGCACCGCATCCAGCCCCTGTGTCGCCTGGCGCAGTGCATGGATCAGTGGCCTGCATTGCTCGTAGTACTGGTTGCCTTCCATAGTCAGTACCATGCGCCGGGCAGTGCGCGTGAGCAGGCGGTAGCCGAGGCTGCGCTCAAGCGCTTGCAGGCGGCGCGTGACGGTGGCGGTGGGAATATTCAGCTTGCGTGCTGCCCCATTCAGGCTGCCAGCCTCCACGATGTCGACGAACAGGGCCAAGTCATCCAGCATATGATTCCATTGATGAAATTTAAGGTGCAGTGAATACGTATATTACACATAATTGGAATTGACTACACTGGGGTCATTCGAATTCTATTGGAGAAGTCTCATGTCAAACCCACCCCTCCGCCTGCGATTGACCTTTGCCGGGCTGATGTCGCTGCTGATGTCCGGCCTGATGAGCGCCTGGGTTACCTGGCTCAATCTTGGCTTGTCGCCAGCCTTCCCCAGCCGCTGGCTGCACGCGTTTGTTGCGGCCTGGCCTGCCGCGTTCCTCATCGTGGTGCTTGCGGCGCCCAAGGTGCAGCGGCTCGCCAGCCGTCTGGCTGCGTGAGGGGGCACGGCATGGCACCGGCAATACGCAAACTGGCCGTCATCACCGCCGCAGCAGGCGCATCAGACGCGCTGCGCGGCGCGCTGGTGGAACTGGAACAGGAAACGCGGCGTGAGCCGGGGTGCGGGGAGTTCAGCTTCTTCCAGGCGCTCTCCGCTCCCGGTACCTTTATGCTGATCGAGCAGTTCGACGATGCACACGCGCTCGCGCAGCATTTGCAGCTGCCGCATACGAAGGCCTTCTTTGCAAAGGGATTGGTAGCGTCTGTCGTTGTAGAGGATTTGCCAGTGGACTGAGTGGCTACGGTGCAGGGTTGGTGCCAACGCCACAAACATTGAAGGTGCGCACGCGATAGTCGAAATCCCTATTCGACATTGCTTCCGACCGTCGTGAGCCTGCTTTCAATGTCCCTTCCCACACCAATATCAATGAGAAACAGGTAAGGCGGCTGGCGATTCATGCATCCGTCAGCACACCAGAGACGGAAGGTCATGCCGTATTTGCCTGGGACCAGCAGGGTAGCCTCCTGCGAGAACCCGGGCCTGAACATCCTTTCGTAGAGATGCCGCTTCCCTTCCAACGACAAGTCGAACCATGCGCTCCCATCGGGCTCCCAAGGTTTCCAACCGCCCGCTTTGAACTGGTTTTGCAGATTCTCCAGGATGGCCACCGCATCCTCGAATTGCAGTTTCTCCAGCATTGGCGATGTGGCCGCAGTTTCGACTTCATTGTCCATGTAGCCCAGCATGGCAAATTTTGTGGGTGGCAGGGTGAAGCCGTGTTGGGGATCGTTGAAGCGTAGGATGACTGCTGGCTCGGTGACAAAGGTTTCTCCCGACTGCAAATAGGCGTTGGTCGGAATATTGGATCTTTTCAGAACCGGATAGGTGGAGGCTTTGACGACCTCCTCAAAGGGTTGCCCGATTCGGAAGGACAGAATCGGGAGCGGTCCAGGTGTTCGCAAGGAAGACCACGCGGCAACGGTCACAATGCCCGTAAATACCAATGCGTGGTAGCGACGTTTCATTTGATCCCCTGTCCAACGGAGATTGCGCGCAGCGATTCCTCGACGTAGCGCCGCTGGCCGTTCCGTAGCAACTCGTCAAACTGCGTGGCGGCACGTTTCACGAACTGCATACGTTCTTCTGCGACCCAGAGCTTTGCATTTTTGAGGCGGGAGAAGTATGTGGTCCAACCATCTTTTGCTTTGCATTGCGCGGATAGAGTAAGTTGGATTTCCGTGTAGACGCCTGATGGAAATCCAATCGCCCAAGCGAGCTGGTTTTTTGCGAGTGCTTCCTGCATGTGCGGGTCGTTGTACAGGATGGCCTGAAGGATGTTCACCTGCTCGTGCCAAGCAAGCGCCTCAACGCTCTTCGCGGCTTCTCCCCTGTCAATGCTGTCGAACCCCATCCGAATTTCCCTGAACGGCTTTCCGAAATCTAGCAACTGGTCCGCATCCCAAACAACTCGGCCTTTGACGTTCTGCCTCTTTGGTAAGCTGGCCGCCAGTTCAGCCAACCCACGCTCCATGTAGAAACGGTGTAGTGGGTAGATGTCCAGGAACAGGTGCTTGTTTCCGAAGCCGAGCCGCTCATACATATAGTCGGCGCTACCCTGGATCGCATAGGGGATCGCGCCGAGACTTGCGGCTTCTGAGTTGTCACCTGCCCAGCGAGCCGAGGTACTCAGTTCCCTTTGATTTTTCTCGGACAGCTGGTGGGCATGCAGCAGGCCACAGCCGACTTGTTTGGATGCGAAGGCGGCGAGCCCGGCCCACTGGAAGCGATTGTCGGCCAGCCACAGCTTGGCGTACGCTGCATTGATGCGCTTGTTCCGTTCAGTGACGTCGCTGATGAACGCGCCGTCGCTCTTGATGACATCCTCTGCTTCTTTCTGAAAGGTCTCCCAGAGGTACTCGGGCGTGAGGATTTCCATGGCGATGCCGCGATTGGCATGGCCATCCATCCCCACATATCCCTTGAGTCTGCAGTCCTCTATTGGCTTGATGTTCCGGTTCAGGGGAATGCCGTGAAACCGGTGGATCGGGAAATATGGATTGGCCTTGCCTGGCTCATAGTGGACGGGCATCGGAGTCTCCTCGGCAGGGGTGGAGTCAGGCGGGGCTGGTTTCCTCGCCAACGTGCCAGGCGGTGAGGGACTTCCGCTCCGCCAGAGTGAGGGGCCTTGTGGCGCCGTGCTCGTCGGTGGTGCCTTCGATGGATTTGTCCCCTAGTTCAAGGCGGTAGAAGCGATGGGCGAAGGGTTGTTCTGTTTCGGGATGAACGAGCAGCAGCGGAATTTCGTCATCCGCTTCGCCAACGGTGGCACCGAAAGTGGATTCCCTTTCCATGGCGGTGCTTCTTCTTGCGACTTCGGCCGCCAGCCAGCCGGCATCGATCTCCTGGCACACGAGGGCCTGGTTGGCGATCAGGCGGGGCGGCTGGGCACATTTGCAGATGCAAAGGTCGTCGTGCAGGGCGACTTGCTTGCCGTTGCAGGTTTCCCGGAGCCGGGGACCGTCCGGCTTGATGATGCCCACTGCGTTGCACGCCGGGCACTTGACCTTGTCGTCCTCGAGCGCGACCGTTGCGCCATTGATCGACCTGAAGGAGCTGGCCGAAATGACGGTGCCGCCTGCCGTGGTGTGTGCGCCGAGCGTGACGAGGTGTCGAGTGAGCATGGCATCCCTTTCCAGTAGTTGTTGGGGTGAAACCGTCAATCTACTGAGGGATGGGGTGGCCGGATTTGAGGAAGATCATTCCGAGGGCCTGGACTGCGACGGCCTCGGCCGTAGCCGGCGCGCGCCCTCGGCGCGCGGCGCTGCCCGCCTTGCGGGCAGCAAATGGGCGATTCGGGAGGGTTGGGCCCGGCAGGGCCCAACCCTTCGAATCCCCCTCGCTCCGTCCGAACAAAAAAAATGGGCACCCGCAGGGGTGCCCATTTTTCTTTGTTCTGGCGGAGAGAGGGGGATTCGAACCCCCGATAGGCTATGAACCTATACACGCTTTCCAGGCGTGCGACTTAAACCACTCATCCATCTCTCCTGCATTTCCCGCGCTGTTCGCGAGAGCCGCAGATTATAGCAAACGTTCCGCCGAGTACCAAGTTTTTTTTCCAGCCGTCATCCCCTTGACGCGAGCCTGCTCCCCATCACACACTGAGCCAAAACTCCAGGAGCCCCATTTTGATCCGCCACCTCGCCACCTTCGCGGCTGCCACGCTGATGGCCGCTGCTGCCTTCGCCCAGCCGGTCCCGTTCGCAGACGTCCACCAGCACCTGTTCAGCCCATCCATCGAATCGCTGCTCGCTTCACCGGCCGTGAAGGCGCTCGATGCCGCCGACGTGGTCGCACTGCTGGACCGGGCGGGGATCCAGAAGGGCCTGATCCTGTCCACGGCCTACATGTTCGGCAAGCCGGGCCTCACCATCGAGAGCGAATACGCGAAGGTCCGCGCCGAGAACGACTGGACCTCGGCACAGGTGGCGCGCTTCCCGGACCGTTTGCGTGCTTTCTGCGGCGTGAATCCGCTGCGCGACTATGCACTGGCGGAGCTGGCCCGCTGCGCGAAGGATCCGCAATTGAAGCGCGGCGTGAAACTCCATTTCGGGAATTCGGATGTGCAGCTGGAGAACCCGGAGCATATCGCCAGGCTGCGCGAGTTTTTCCGCGCTGCGAATGAACATGGCATGGCGCTTGCCATCCACATGCGGGCGAGTATCAGCAAGAAGCGTCCCTACGGCGCTACGCAGGCCCGCGCCTTCATCGAGCAGCTGCTGCCGATGGCGCCGAACGTGGACGTGCAGATAGCCCATCTGGCGGGCACGGGCCCCGGCTACGAGGACCCGCCAGCCGACGAGGTGATGGGCGTTCTGGCGGAAGCCGTTGCGAAAGGCGATCCGCGCACGAAGCGGCTGTATTTCGACGTGGCTTCCATCGCGGACCAGAACATCGCGCCCGCCGATGCGCAGCGCCTGGCGAACCGCCTGCGCCAGGTGGGCATGGCGCGCGTGCTGTACGGGACGGATGCGGCAGCGGGAGACAATCTGCGCCCGCGCGAGTCCTGGGCCGCCTTCCGCCGCATACCGCTGAGCGACGCGGAGTTTGCACAGATCGCCGCGAACGTTCCGGCGTATCTGCGCTAGATGTTCAGTTGCGGCGCAGCGTCAGCAGGCCTGCGCCAAGTGCGATAAAGAGGCCGCCGCAGCTGCGGTTGAAGGCCACCACGTTGCGCTGGCTGCGGAACCAGCCGCGCGTGCCGCGCGCCGCTGCCGCATAGGCCATCAGGGAGCAGAAGGAGAAGACCATGAAGGTCCCCGTCAGGATGGCGAACTGCGGGGCCAGTGCGGCGTGATGGTCCAGGAACTGCGGGAAGAGGGCGGTGAAGAAGAGAATGGCCTTCGGGTTGGAGATGGCGAGGGTCAGCCCGTCGAGGAAGAGCTGGCGGTTGCTGCGGGAAACAGCGGGCGCCTTGCCTTCGCCCTGGGCGAACACGCTGTTCTTGGAGCGCGCCTGCCGTATGCCCAGATAAATGAGGTAGCCCGCTCCCAGCGTCTTCAGCACGGAAAAGAGCAGCTCGGAGGACTGGAGCAGGGCGCCCAGGCCGCCCATCGTCACGCCTGAAATCACGAGAATGCCGATCACATTGCCCAGCGAAGACCAGGCGGTGCGCCGCCAGCCGTAGCCGACGCTGTTCGACACGGCCAGCAGAATGGCCGGCCCGGGGCTCAGTATGCTGATCAGGGCAACGCCGGCATAGGCCAGCCAGTGCGAGAGTTCCATCCGTCTTCCTTGTCATTACAGCCGAACTCCACAGCATACCCGCGTTCGGCGCGGCTTGCTGGAAGGACCCGCCGTTGCGTTGAAACGACAGGTTAGTGCGCACTTCACTTTCGTTTGGGAGGCCCTGTCCCGGTGAGAAGTCCAGTGCGTGGCCAAGCCGCGCTGTCCCAGGGCAGCTTCGTCCGGGACTTCGCAGCGTGGAACCTTGCCGCGCGCGATGCCCGCCGCTTGGACATGGTAACGATTCCCTTAGGCAACAAGCTGTCCCGGGAACTTGCATGAAAAATCATCGACTTTCCACAGAGAAAGATGCCATAAAAAAATATCTACAGAATGTAATGCGTTTGTAGTTAAAAGGTAATGCTTGTTGACTATGGGTATGACTGGCGGGAGAATTTGCGGGTTCCAGTGCGTCAACGCGAAGGCGCAAGGAAAGATGTCATCCAACATACCGCAGCGCCGACGGAGGAACGGGCGGCTGCGTCGGCGGGCCAGGAAGCGCGGCCCGTCAGCCGGACAGCGAACAGGGAAGTCGCGCGCCGCCATAGGCATAGCGCCGCTGTCTTAATTACCGTAACGGGCACCGTGCCGCGATGGCAGCATCGCGCGCGCTCGCTATCCTTTTGTCTGGAAGTTCGATATGCCAAAACAAGAAATCCGCCTTTGCACCACTCCTGACCATGTCCGCATCGCCTATGCCATGAGCGGTAACGGCCCGCCGCTGGTAAAGGCCGCCAACTGGCTGAGCCACGTGGAGTACGACTGGGAGAGCCCGGTATGGAACCACTTGCTCACCGAGCTCTCGCGCGAACATACGCTGATCCGCTACGATGCCCGCGGCTGCGGCCTGTCGGACCGTAATCCGCCCGGCTTGAGCATGCGCGGCTGGGAGCTGGACCTGGAAACGGTGGTGGAGGCGGCCACGCCGCTCAGCTTCCCGCTGATCGGCATCTCCCAGGGCGCGGCGCTGGCCGTGGCCTATGCCGTGGCGCATCCGCACCGCGTGAGCCGCCTGGTGCTGTCGGGCGGTTTTGCGCGCGGCCGCATGAAACGCCAGCCGGACGCGCGCCAGCGCGAGGAGGCGGAGCTCATGATCCGCATGGCCGAATTGGGCTGGAGCCGCGACAATCCCGCCTTCCGCCAGTTCTTCACCAGCCAGTTCATCCCCGGCGGCAGCATCGAACAGCAGCAGTGGTTCAACGAGCTGCTGCGCATTTCAATCGATCCGGCCATGGCGGCGCAGTTCCTCCGCGTGAGCAACGACATCGATGTCATGGACCTGCTGCCCCTGGTCCAGTGCCCGACCCTGGTGCTGCACGCGAAGGACGACGCCCGCGTGCCGTTCGACGAAGGCCGCCTGATCGCCAGCCGCATTCCCAACGCGCGCTTCGTGCCGCTGGAAAGCGAGAACCATCTGCTGCTGGAGCATGAACCGGCGTGGCGCCGCTGGGTGCAGGAGATCCGCACTTTCCTGCGTTCGGACGAGGTGGGCCGCCCCAACCGCTTCGCCGCCCTCACGCGGCGCGAGCGCGACATCCTCGCGCTGATGTGCACGGGGCGCGACAACGCGCAGATCGCGGCCTCCCTGAACGTGAGCGAGAAGACGGTCCGCAACCACAACACCAGCATCTACACCAAGCTGCAGGTGGAGAACCGCGCGCAGGCCACAGCCCTGGCGACGCGCTCCTCCGCCCGTACGCCGATGCAGGAACGCTCGGCGGCCTGAAACAGCTCTGGCTGTGTCCACCCTTGGGGTCAGACCCCAAATGTGGACACGGGCTCGTCGGTAAGGAAGCTGATGAGGGCGGCGTTGACGTCCTCGGCGTGGGTAAGGGGGGCCATGTGGCCGCCGGGAGTCTGGCAGGAGCCGGCGTTCGGCAGCGCGGCGGCGAGGCACTCGGCCACGCGGCGCGTGGACGCGGGGGCGTCGGCGCCCCACATCACGAGCGAAGGCATGTCCAGCACCCGCATGTCTTCCAGGGTGGCCGGTTCGCCCAGCAGCGCCTGGAAGTCGAGCCGCACCTTCGCTACCTGCGAGGCGAAGCGCTGCTGCAGCTGGGGCGCCAGCTTGTCGAATGCGCCCGCACCATTCCAGTAATCGATGAAAGCGCGCGCCGCCGCATGCTGGCTGGGCGCCATGTCGATGGCCGAGATCACACGCTCGATACCCGCGCGCGCCGCGTCCTGCGGCGACAGCAAATGGAAGGCCACGGGCTCGAACACCGCCAGCGACAGCACGCGGGAACGCATCTGCCGTGCCAGGCGCAGGGCGGTGGCGCCGCCGTAGGAATGGCCGATCAGGTGGAATGGTTCGCCGCTGTCCAGGTGCGCGGCCAGGGCCGCCGCCACGGCGTCCACCTCGTGCGCCAGCGAGAACTCGTCCGCCACTTCGCTGGGGAAGGCGGACTTGCCGTAGCCGAGCAGGTCGAGCGCGATGAAGCGGAAGCGGCTTTCCTGTGCTGCCATGAGCGCAGCCCACTGGCTGCGCGAACTCATGGAACTGTGGAGCAGAACGACTGCGGGGCGCGTGTCGCGCGAGGTCTCACCTTGGGTCATCACTTGGGCGTTCGTGGAAGAGCAAACCCAGGATTATAAAGCGCACGGCTTCCCGCAGGTGTCCCAAGTGTTCAGGCAGTTTGTAGCGAAACGATGAAACAGCCTCTTAGCGGAGGCTGGCGGTGCGCTCGCTGAGCTCCAGGTTCAGCTTCGCGGCCTTGAGGGTCGCCACGTCGACCTTCGGCGGTTTCGAGACCGGCGGCTTGCGCGACCAGTTGTTGCGGTTCACTTCCGCAGGCGGCAGGGTGTAGTGTTCCTTCACCACCAGGCGCTGCACGGGCACTGGCGCCACTTCGGGCATGGCCT
Source organism: Massilia endophytica (assembly GCF_021165955.1). NCBI lineage: Bacteria > Pseudomonadati > Pseudomonadota > Betaproteobacteria > Burkholderiales > Oxalobacteraceae > Massilia > Massilia endophytica. The sequence continues at coordinate 609,174 of NZ_CP088952.1, forward strand.
GCAGCGTGGCCTCGTCGGTGGAGAGGCTCGGCGTGGTCTGCGTGGTGGCTTCGCAGGGTTTATCCGACAGCATCACCACGCCATTCCGGTCGAGGCACTTGTAGATCTGGTCGTCGGCGAGCGCGCTAGCCGTGGCCAATGCCGCAGCCAGGCAGAGGGTGGCGGAATAAGCTGGGCGTCGCATGATTCACCTCCGGTTGAAAGATGAATCCATTGTCTTCCTGGCAAGCGGCGGCGTCTGTTCGCCACCTCACGATGGCGGTGGGGCGCACTCCTATTCGCTTGTAGGAGTAGTCAGACCTGACCCTGCCGTTCCAGCAGACGGCCCCACGCTGGCACGGCTGCGCGCCAGAATGCCTCGACGGTTTGGGCTTCGATCGGCAGGCCGAGAAAGCGCGCGGCGGGCAGCATGGCGTCGTTCAGCAGGCTGGCGGCCGAGGCGCCGGTGTCGAAGGCCTGCGCGCCCGTCTGTTTGGACAGTTTCTCGCCATCCGCGTTGAGCACGACGGGCACGTGCAGGTAGCGCGGATGGGGGAGGCCCAGCAGCTCCTGCAGGTAGAGCTGGCGCGGCGTGGAGTCGAGCAGGTCGGCGCCGCGCACAATGTCGGTGATGCCCTGGGCCGCGTCGTCCACCACCACGGCCAGCTGGTAGGCCCAGTAGCCGTCGGCGCGGCGGATCACGAAGTCGCCCACTTCAGCCGTGATGTCCTGGCTGACGTGGCCCGCCCAGCGGTCATCGAAGCTGATGATGCGGTGGGGCTGCTGGGGCGTGCGCAGGCGCAGCGCGCGCGGCGTTTTGCCCGGCGCCAGGCCTTCGCGGCAGGTGCCCGGATACACCAGCATGGCGTTGCCGTTCTGGCCGAGCCGCGTCTGCGAGTCGGCAATCTCCTTGCGTGAGCAGCCGCAGGGATAGACGTTCTGCGCCAGCCGGGCAAGCGCCTCATCATAGAGGGCTTCGCGCTGCGTCTGCCATACCACCTCGCCATCCCAGCGCATGCCGCAGCGCTCCAGCGAGGCAAGGATCTCGCGGTCCGCGCCCGGCACGTTGCGGTCCTTGTCCACATCTTCGATGCGCACGAGCCACTGGCCGTGGTGCAGCTTCGCGTCGAGATAGCTCGCCATGGCCGCGACCAGCGATCCCATATGCAGGGGGCCGGTCGGGGAGGGCGCGAAGCGGCCGATGTAGGCGGGGGCGTTCATGGCGCAGAGTATCCACGACGGCCCGCGCGCCCGTCAATCGCAATGCTGCGGCGCACCTAAACGGCTGGGGTAAATCGCATACAATGCACGCGCGGCCGCAGAGCCGCAGCACACCGTCACTCAACTCACCGGACCTCTGACAAGCATGCAGAAAAAGTTCTCCCCGATCGTTGCCTCCGTCCTGGCCACAAGCCTGGCGCTGGCCCTGCCGGCCTACGCGGCTGGCGCCAAGGCCCTGCCGCAAGTGCAGGAAGCGCCGCTGCGCGCCCATCTCGCCTTCCTGTCCAGCGACCTGCTGGAAGGCCGCGGCACCGGCCAGCGCGGCGGCGACCTTACCGTGTCCTATCTGGAGAACCAGGCGATGGCTGTGGGCCTCAAGCCGGGCAACGGCAAGAGCTACCGCCAGGCCGTGAAGATCGCAGGCGTGAAGTCGCAGCCGGATGCGAGCTCGCTGCACCTGGAGGCCAATGGCGCGGCCCTGCCTTTCGCCTTCGGCAAGGACTGGGTATGGGGCACCGGCGATGCGCAGGCCGCCCACACGCTGAGCGGCGACCTCGTTTTCGTCGGTTACGGCATCTCGGCATCGGAAGAGGGCTGGGACGACTACAAGGGCCAGGACTTCACGGGCAAGGTGCTGGTGATGATGGTGAACGACCCCATGCCCACCGCCGAGGCCCCGAACCGTTTCGGCGGCAAGGCCCTGACTTACTACGGCCGCTGGACCTACAAGTTCGAAGAGGCGAAACGCCGCAATGCCGCGGGTGTTCTGCTGATTCACACCGATGCTTCCGCTTCCTATGGCTGGAGCGTGATCCAGAACAGCTGGAGCGGCGTTGAACGCTTCCAGCTGGCGGAAGGCGCGCCCGGCACGCCGATGCAGGGCTGGATGACGAATGACACGGCCGCAGCGCTGTTCAAGGCAGGCGGCCAGGATCTCGATGCGCTGCGCGCAGCCGCCGAACGCAAGGACTTCCAGCCCGTGCCGCTGAAGGTGAAGCTGGCTGGGGACATGAAATCCGTGGTGCGCAAGGTGGAGCAGTTCAACGTGGCCGGTATTGTGCCGGGCACCGATCCCAAGCTGAAGGACGAGCTGGTGATCTACAGCGCGCACTGGGACCACCTGGGCAAACAGGGCGAAGGCAAGGACACCATCTATAACGGCGCCGTGGACAATGCCTCCGGCACCGCGGCCCTGCTGGCCATGGCGCAGGAAGCGGTGAAGTCGCCCGCGAAGCGCAGCCAGATGTTCCTGTGGGTGGCAGCGGAAGAGCAAGGCCTGCTGGGCAGCGCGGCCTACGCGAGCGCTCCGCTCTGGCCTCTGGACAAGACGGCCGCAGCGCTGAACCTCGACAGCCTGAACTGGGTTGGCCCGGCGCGCGATATCGGCACGCAGGGAAGCGAGCGCACGGACCTGGGCAAGATGGCCGAGGCCACAGCCAAGGCGATGAAGATGCAGGTCGCCGAAGCCAAGCCTGACCTCGCGGGCGGCTACTTCCGCAGCGATCACTTCAGCTTCGCCAAGGCGGGCGTGCCGGCCTTCTCCATCGAAGGCGGCAGCGACTACCTGGGCGACAGGGCGAAGGCGGAAGCGGAGCGCAAGGCCTATGGCCCGCGCTATCACCAGGTGACGGACGAATATGATCCCAACTGGAACCTGGGCGGCATGACGCAGCAGGCGCAGTTCACGCTGAACCTGGGCCGCATGGTGGCCGATGCGCCGAAAATGCCGCAGTGGAAAGCGGGCGACGCCTTCGGCAAGGCCCGCGCGAAGTAAGGGCCTTAGCCCGCCGCGCCCAGCCTCCGGCTGGCGCGGTTGCGGCGCTCCTCGTCACGCAGCGTTTCAAGCGTGGTGCGCCGCACGAATTCGATGTGATGCCGCGATGCGTGGGCGGCCGTCTCGTTGCGGCGCTCGCGTATCGCATCCCAGATGGCGCGGTGCTGCACCATCACCTGGCCCCACAACTCGGGCCGTGCGTTCAGATATTCGAGATTGCCCTGCACGTGCCCTTGCAGCACCTTGTGCAGGCTGGAATTCAGGTGGCCGATCAGCACATTGTGCGCGGCTTCCGCAATCGCCTGGTGGAAGGCCACGTCCGTCGTGATGCAGGCTTCCAGGTCGCTCCCGCCAAAAGCCTGCTCCATCGCCGCGAAACAGGCGCCAATGCGTTCAAGGTCCGCCTCCGTTGCCCGTTCCGCCGCCAGCTGGGCGGCCTGGCTTTCCAGCATGTGCCTGAACTCCAGCAGGTCGCCATGAATGTTCGGATGGTCCTTCAGCATCTGCTGCCAGGGATCGACGAAGGGCGCCTGCATGGAATCGGTGACGAAGGTGCCGCCGCCATGGCGCGTGATCAGCAGGCCCTTGGCGCCGAGCGCCTGCAGGGCAGCGCGCAGGGAAGGGCGCGATACGCCCAGCTCCACGGCCAGTTCGCGTTCGGCTGGCAGGCGGTCGCCGGGCTTCAGCGATCCTTCGAGGATGCGGGTTTCCAGTTCGCTGGCGACGATATCGGAAAGGCGGGCGGCGGCAGGCTTGCGTGCAGTCATGGTTGAGGTATGATTGGTATGACCAGTAAATCGTAGCTGCAAACGCTGAAGGGGTCAAGCTTTGCGGACACGAGTCCCAACTGGTACTACCAATTAAAAGGACCCTGCATGACGAATCCTGCACAGGGCCGCCTGGTGTCGCTCGACGCCTTCCGCGGCTTCACCATCGCCAGCATGCTGCTGGTGAATAACCCCGGCGACTGGGGGCATCTCTACTCCCAGCTCGCGCACGCGCACTGGAACGGCTGGACCTTCACCGACTGGATCTTCCCCTTCTTCCTTTTCATCGGCGGCGTGTCGATGAGCTTTTCGCTCGGCCGCCAGGCGGAGGCGGGCGCGGACAAGGGAAGCCTGCTGCGCAAGCTGTTCAAGCGCGCCGCGCTGATCTTCCTGATCGGCCTTGCGCTGAATTTCATTCCCAAGTTCGATCCCGCCACGCTGCGCATTCCGGGCGTGCTGCAAAGGATCGCCTTGTGCACCGCGCTTGCGGCGCCTCTCGTTGTGTACTTCAACTGGCGCCAGCAGCTGTGGTGGATAGCGGGCCTGCTGGCCTTCTATTCAGGCGTGATGCTGCTGATTCCCGTGCCGGGGCCGGACGGCGTCGTGGCGGCAGGGCTGCTGGAGCCGGGCCGCGATGTGGGCGCCTATATCGACCGCCTCTTCCTCTCCGGGCATATGTGGGCGCAGTCGAAGACCTGGGATCCTGAAGGGCTGTTCACCACCATTCCCGCCTTGTGCAGCCAGCTCTTTGGCGTGCTCACCGGCCGCTGGCTGCTCACGCTCTACGAACGCAGCGAGAAGACGGCATGGATGCTGGTGGCGGGACTGGGCATGCTGCTGGCGGGCGCCATCCTGGATGTGGTGCTCATGCCGATCAACAAGAGCCTGTGGACCACGTCCTACTGCCTCTTTACCACCGGCTGGGCCCTGCTCATGTTCGGGGTGTTCTACTGGCTGCTGGACGCGGCGCCTTCGTATCCCATGCGGGCGCGGATGGAGAAGCATGCGCAGTTCTTCATCATCTACGGCATGAACGCGCTCTTCATCTTCGCCTTCTCCGGGCTGGTGGCAAAGCTGATCGGCTTCTTCAAGCTGCACGCTGCGCTCTATGCGCCGATCAAGGCCTTGCCGCTGGAGCCGGAAGCGCAGTCCCTGGTCTACGCCCTGCTGTTCAACACGGCGATGTTCGCGGTGGCGTGGTACATGTGGCGCCGCCGCTGGTTCGTCAAGGTTTAGCGCGCTGCGTGAACTCGGTCGCGTACAGGATCAGCGCCGCGGCCGGGAATATCAGGCCCGCAAGGAGCACGCCGCGCCAGCCATGGTGGGCGAACATCCAGCCGCCCAGCGATGAACCGAGCGCGCCGCCCATGAAGAAGATCGACATGTACAGGCCATTCAGGCGGCTGCGCACTTCCGCACCCAGGGCGTAGATGGAGCGCTGGCCGACCACGAGGTTGGCCGACACGCCCATGTCCAGCACGATGGATGCGCACACCAGCATTCCAAGCTGCACGGCATAGCCGCCTTGCGTGAACAGCAGCGGCACGGCAAAGGAGAGGGCGCCTGCGCCCAGGGCCATGGCCGTGGTGGAGCGCGTTTTCCCCTTGTCCGCGCGGTGCCCGGCGATGGGCGATGCAACGGCGCCTGCCACGCCCGCCAGCGCAAAGAGCGCAATACCCGTCTGGGAGAGGCCGAACTGCGGTCCCGCCAGTACGAGCGGCACCGTGGTCCAGAACAGGCTGAAAGCGCCGAACATGCAGAACTGGTAGGCGGCGCGGCGGCGCAGGATGGGCGTCGTCTTCAGGAGCTGCCACATGGATCCGAGCAACGCCGGGTAGCTCATGGCATGGGCCGGAACGCGCTGCGGCAGCCTGCTGCGCAGCACGAAGGCGAGCACGCCGGTGCCGATGGCGGACAGCACGAAGATCGCGTGCCAGCCCAGCATGTCCGTCACAAGGCTCGACACGGGCCGCGCGAGCATGATGCCCAGCAGCAGTCCGCTCATCACAGTGCCCACGGTCTTGCCGCGCGTCTCGGGTTTCGAGAGGTGGGCGGCAAACGGCACCACCACCTGCGCCGCTACGGAGCCAAGGCCGATGCAGAAGGCCGCGGCGAGAAAGAGGGCTGCGCTGCTGCTGAAGGCCGCCGCGAACAGGGCGGCGCCGGTGAGGGAGAGGGCGCCGAGTATGAGCTTGCGGTTCTCCACCAGGTCGCCAAGCGGAACGATGAAGAGAAGGCCGAGACAGTAGCCGATCTGCGTGAGCGTCACGATCAGGCCCGCCGCGCCCGGATCGAGGCCGGTGGCCTGGCTGATGGGGCCGACCAGCGGCTGTGCGTAATACAGGTTGGCGACGATGAGGCCAGTGGCGCTCGCCATCAGCCACACCATGCCGGATGAAATATCTTGTTCTTGCTGGCTCAAGGCGCATCCCCTGCAGGTCGAAACGGGCTATTGTAGGGAATAACGCCGGACTTCGCTGGGCAGGGGATAAAACGCTCAGAGCTGCTTGTGAATGTCCGCCAGGATCTCGTAGGAGCGCAGGCGCGCGGCGTGTTCGTGGATCTGGGAAGTGATCATCAGTTCGTCCGGCTTCGTGCTGGCGATGAAGGCCTTGAGCTGCGACTTGACCGTTTCCGGCGAACCGATGGCGGAGCAGGACAGCACCGAATCGAGCATCGCATTCTCCGCGGGACCGAGCTGCTGGCGGAAGTTCGCCACCGGCGGGGGCAGGCGCGAAGGACGGCCGGTGCGCAGGTTCACGAAGGCCTGCTGCATGGAGGTCGCGCGGAGCTGGGCTTCCTCGTCGCTGTCCGCCGCGAAGACGTTATAGCCCAGCATGACGTAAGGCTTCTCCAGCTGGGCCGAGGGGCGGAAGTTGTCGCGGTAGAGCGCCACCGCCTGCATCATCATCTGCGGCGCGAAGTGCGAGGCGAATGCAAAGGGAAGGCCCATATGGGCTGCCAGCTGGGCGCCGAACAGGCTGGAACCCAGTATCCACAAAGGCACCTTGGCGCCCTGGCCCGGCACGGCCATGACCCGCTGGCGGGGCTGGTCGGACATGTAGTCCTGCAGTTCCGCCACATCCTGCGGGAACTCGTCGGCATCGGAGCCCAGGTTGCGGCGCAGGGCGCGCGCCGTGGTCTGGTCCGAACCCGGCGCACGGCCCAGGCCAAGGTCGATGCGGCCCGGGAAGAGCGCTTCGAGTGTGCCGAACTGCTCGGCGATTACCAAGGGCGAATGGTTGGGCAGCATGATGCCGCCCGCGCCGACGCGGATGGTGGACGTGCCGCCCGCCACATGGGCGATGACGACCGAGGTCGCGGCGCTGGCAATGCCCGGCATGCCGTGGTGCTCCGCCAGCCAGTAGCGCCGGTAGCCCCAGCGCTCGCCATGCTGGGCAAGGTCCAGCGTGTTGCGCAGGGAAGTGGAAACGTCGCTGCCTTCGGCGATGGGCGAGAGGTCGAGTATGGAGAATGGGATCATGCGGGCCATGTTGGGGCCTGCCGCAGCGGATTCAAGCAAAGCCCTGATGGGCGAGTGGATTTGAGTGCTCCTCCATCGCTGCCCGCTCGCGCAGCAGGGCGTCCAGCTGGGCCGCCTGCAGGGGCTTGACGATGTGGCGGTCGAAGCCTGCCGCCTTGGAGCGCTGCTGGTCCCGGTCCTGGCCCCAGCCGGTGACGGCGACGAGCAGGCAGCGGCCGTGGCGTCCCGTGGAGCGCAGGCGGTGCGCCAGCTCGTAGCCGTCCATGCGGGGCATGCCGATATCGAGGAACGCCAGCTGCGGGTCGAAGCTCTCGGCTGCATGCAGGGCGCTCAGGCCGTCGTAGCACACCTGGATAGTCTGGCCGCGCGCCTGAAGCAGGGTGCGCAGCGTGTTCGCGTGATCGACGTTGTCGTCCGCGACCAGCACGCGCAGGGGGCGCAAGGGCGCGCCGCTATGCTGCGCGGGCAGGACCGTGCCCCCTTCTTCCTCGGCCACCGGCAGTTCGACAGTGAAGGTGCTGCCCTGGCCCGGCCCCGCGCTGCTGGCGCTGAGGGCGCCGCCGTGCAGTTCCACCAGGCGGCGCGCCAGCGAGAGACCGATGCCAAGGCCTGCCTGCGAGCGGCCGAGGGACTGGTCGGCCTGGAAGAAGATGTCGAAGACATGGGGCAGGGCATCGGCTGCAATGCCGATGCCGTTGTCGCTGATCTCGATCCTCGCCTGGCCGTCCTTCACCGTGGCCGCGAGTCCGATACGGCCGCCGGTCTGGGTGTATTTTGCTGCGTTGTTCAGAAGATTGGAGAACACCTGCGCAAGCCGCGTGCCGTCGCCCGCCAGCGGCACCGGGGCATCCGGCATCTGCACGGACAGCGCATGCCTGCGCTGCTGCACCAGCGGCGTGGAGGTTTCGATGGAGTGCCTGACCACGTCCTGCAGGATCAGCGGCTCCTTGCGGATGCTCAGTTTGTCGGTGGTGATGCGCGACACGTCGAGCAGGTCGTCCACCAGGCGCACCATCTGGCGCAGCTGGCGGTCCATCACATCGAGTACGTTGGCGGGCAGCGCCTTGTCCTTGGCCGACATGCGCAGGATCTCCAGCGAGTTCACCAGCGGCGCCATGGGGTTGCGCAGTTCGTGCGCCAGCGTGGCGAGGAATTCGTCCTTGCGCCGGTCGGCCGTCTGCAAGGCTTCCTGCGCGGCGCGGCGCTCCAGGATTTCGCGGCCGGCGCGCTCGCGCGCATCGGCCAGGGTCTGCGAGGCCCGCAGCAGCGATGCGCCCACCTGTTCCGCCTCCAGGAAGTCGACCTGCGGCGTCTGCACCGCTTCGCCCTTGCCCAGTGCCGTGGCGGGGGCGATCAGGGCCTGCATGGAATGGGCGATGCGCCCGCCGACCAGCCAGGCCATGCCCAGGCCCATCGCCAGCAGCACCACGGTGGCGATGATGAGCGACTGCAGGGTGCGCAGCAGGCCCGCTGTCAGCTGCTCCGTGGGGATGCCGAGGATAACGGTCCAGCCGGACTTCTGGGAACGGCTGTACAGCGTCATCACCTCGATCTTGTCCATGGTCTCGGACTCGAACATGTCCTCAGGCTTGGCCACGACACGCTGCATGATGTGCGCTGGCACCGGCTTGCCCTGCAGGCGTTCGATCATGTGCGTGCGCGCCACGACGCGTCCATCCGCATCCAGAATGCCGCCACGCCAGGTATCGGGCATCTTCTGGTCGAAGAGGATGGCGCCAAGCGCCGAAGGCTGTACCTGGCCGGCGAGCACATAGCGCGCCACGCCCTCGCGCAGCACCGGCACGGCCACGGTAATGGCGGCGGCGCCGGCGGCGGTGCGGTAGAGGCCCGAGATGGCCGGAAGGCCATCGCCCTGGACCTGATCCAGCAGCGCTGCATTGGCCGCCTCGAAGCGCAGCTCGCCGTGGCTGGCCGCAGTGCTCATCAGTTCGCGCCGCGTGCGCGGGTCGTAGAGCGTGATGCCCGTGATGGGCAGGATGGCGTGCACATTGTCCGCCTGGCGCTGGAATTCGGCCAGCCTGGAGGGCTCGATATCGTCGGAAACGGAGAGGGCGCGGAGGGCCGTGATCACCGTGTCGAAATCGCGGTCCACCACCGAGACCATTGAACGTGCCGTGCCCATGGCCTCGGTCAGCATGCCCGTGCGCTCAACGCGGTAGTGGTCGTAGATGAGAAAAGCGGAAACGACGGCGGCCGGAAGCACGCAGCTCATGACCAGCAGAGCCAGCCGGAAGCGGATCGAGGGAAGTCGCTGGGCTGGATTTTGAGGGGTGGTCTGCACGTCGTCGGGAATGCATGTAGACTGGTCAATATTGCGTGACGTTACCATATTTGGTGCCGTGCACGCGCTACTTTGATAACGAGAGGTTACCCCCAATGTTGAGACAAGTTGCACTGGCGGCCATGCTGATCCATGGCGCCGCCCACGCCGCCGCGCCCAGCGATATCGCCCTTTCCACCGCCAAGTATGCCCGCGCCAAGTACGGCGAGCAGATGATCTCCAGCATGGCCACCATGGTCAGCTACAACACGGTGGCCGATCCGAAGGTGCCGTTCGAGAAGAATCCCCATCATATCGGCTTCAAGAAGTTCCTCAAGGAGGAAGCGCAACGCCTCGGCTTCGACTACGAGGATTCGGGCTACGTGGTCGTCATCGGCTACGGCAAGGCCAAGGAGCGCGTGGGCGTCGTCACCCACGGCGACGTGCAGCCCGTCGACCCTACCAAGTGGAAGCAGTCGCCCTTCAAGCTGGACCGCACCAGCGAGCCGGGCAAGCTGATCGGCCGCGGCACCGAGGACGACAAGGGCCCCATCGCCAGCGCCCTGTACGCCATGAAGGCGATCAAGGACCGCAAGGTCAAGCTGAACAAACGTATCGAGCTGTACGTCTACATGGCCGAGGAATCGGACTGGGCGCCGCTGGAAGCCTACCTGAAGACGCACAAGCTGCCCGAGGTGAACATCACCCTGGATGCGGAGTACCCGGTCGTGACGGCCGAGAAGGGCTGGGGCGCGCTGATGCTGACCCTGCCGCCAGTGGCCGCTGCGCCAGCCCAGGGGCCGGCGCTCACAGAATTCACGGGCGGCTTCTTCGGCAGCCAGATTCCAGAGGACGCGGTGGCCGTGATCGACGGCGCAACGCCGGAACTGGCCGAGCAGATCCGCGCGCGCGGCGCGGCGCAGAAGGGCATGCAGTACAGCTTCGCCTGGGAAGGGCAGCGCCTGCGCATCAAGGCCAAGGGCCTGGCGGCGCACTCGTCCAAGCCTGAGGACGGTGTGAACGCCATCGGCATGCTGGCCGACGCCCTGGCCGTGCGCCAGTGGGAAGGCACGACGGCGGGCAATATGGCCAGCCTGCTCAACGAGCTGGTGGGCACGGGCCTGTACGGCGAGAAGTTCGGCAAGGTGGCGTACCGCGACGACTTCATGGGGCCGATGACCGTGTCCCCGACCGTGCTCAAGTCCACCGACAAGGGCCTGGAGCTGAACATCAACCTGCGCCGCCCGCGCGGCAAGGCAACGGCCGAACTGCAGCAGCAGTTCCAGGAAGCCTTCGACGCGTGGAAGGCCAAGCGCGCACCGGACGCCACCATGAAGGCGACCATCGGCGAGCCATGGCTGCTGCCGGATGCGCCCCAGATTCCGACCCTGCTGAATGTGTTCACGCACTACACCGGCATCAAGGACGCGAAGCCGGTCTCCATTGGCGGCGGCACCAATTCGCGCATGTTCCCGAATGCGGTGAGCTTCGGTCCCGGCATGCCGGGCCAGGTCTACACCGGCCACTCGGAGCATGAATTCATCAGCACCAAGCAGATCATGATGAACCTGGAGATGTACACCGCCGTGCTGGTCGAGCTGGCGAAGTAATACCGAAAGGGGCGGACCAATCGCGGTCCGCCCCCGATATTAAAATCAAAAGCTTGAATATTATATTATTTGGCTTTTATCGCAATATGTGGGTTTATTATCCCACTCCCTCCAAAAAGTTATTCCATCTCCCCGCCATTTGATTTACCATGGGCAACAAGGCTGTGGAAACGTGCGGCCTTCAGCCGGTGCCTGGCTGACCTGAAGGCACAAATTCTTTAATTGAAATATAGCTGGCTTATTAATAAGCCAGCCGGGGAATTTGTATGCCGCGATTTTTGCTGTTGCTTGTTGCGATATTTATTACATGGTCGGCGAATAGCATGGAAATGAATGTGCCCCATGCGGTCGCATCCGCGTCCGCCTCCTCCCAGCCGATCCAGCTCAAGCCGGTTCCGCGGCGCGGCGCGCTCTACCGCGTGCGCCACGACGGCAAGACGAGCTACCTCTTCGGCACCATCCACGTCGGCAAACAGAATTTCTTCCCGCTGGAACCTGAAGTGACCCGCGCCCTGGCCGATGCCAGCTCGCTGGTCCTGGAACTGGACACCCGAGCCTATGAACCCTTCCAGCAGGCCCTGGCAAAATACGGCAGCTATCCGGCAGGGCAGACCATTTCCCAGCATCTCTCGCCCATGGCGCTGGCCAGGTTGAACAAGGCGCTGGCCAAGGCGGGCATGACCTTGTCCAGCGTGGAGCAGTACCGGCCCTGGCTGGTCGCCAATATCCTCGTGGGCACCGAGATCGAAAAGAACGGTTACCACCGCTCCAACGGTGTGGAAGGCTTCCTGCTGTCGGCCGCCGTGAAGCAGAAGAAGAAAGTGCGCGAACTGGAGTCGGCCGACTACCAGCTCAGCCTGTTCGCATCGCTGGACGATGGGCAGCAGGAGCGCTACCTGCTCGAAAACATCGCAGAGCTGGATAACGGCATGGCGCTGAAGAAGTCGGCAGGCCTGATCGACGCGTGGAGCAATGCGGACGCGGAACGCATCGCGGCGCTCACCCGCGAGCTGACCACGGGCGACACGGTATCGGCCATGTTCATGGACCGTACCCTGCTGCGCAAGCGGAATCCTGAAATGGCGGCCAATATCGAAGCCATCATGAAGAACGAGAAGGTCGCCTTCGTCGGCATCGGCCTGCTGCACCTGGTGGGCGAGAACGGCGTACCCGAACTGTTGCGGCAGCGCGGGTACGAGGTCGAGAAAATGTATTGATTATTGGCGCGTCAGCATGCCGTTGCTGTACATGACGCGGTCGCCCACTTTATAGTCGGGCATCATTTCCACATTCACGCTGCGGCTGCTGCCGTCGTCGCCGCGCACGGTGACGCGGTAGACGCGGTCGGAAGTCGTGCTGGTGCTGCCGCCGGCGGCTGCCGCCGCCACCGAGCCGCCCACGCCGATTCCGGCATCCTGGCGCGACATCGGTTCAATCGAAAGTACGGTGGCGCTCCAGTTCTGCGCCATGTTCGTCTGCATTCCCCCTTCGGTTTCGCTGTCCATATTGCTGGACGCGGTGCGGGGTGTACTGCCGGAGGTGCCGCTGGAGGTGGTGCTGGTGCCGCTATCCGTGTTGGCGCAGGCGGCGAGTGCAGAGCATGCCAATACCAGTAGTGCGTTCTTCACATTCATGATGAGTCTCCCTTGGTAAGGTGGAACAGCTCTCGAAAACCGACAGAGACACCGATTGTAGATTCCGATGTCGGCGCATCGCGCACGATTGACTGAAATCAAAAGTTCCTGTAGAGGGGCCCGCCATAATTGTGCGTCCATTTCTCTGGAGGGCGCTATGCCGAAGCAGAACACGGAAGCTGTGGTGACCAGCCTGGTCGATTCGCTGTGCGGAGTGGAGCAGGAGCGCAAGCGCCACGTGCTGCGCGAAGCCCTGTTCGGCCTGGTGCGCCTGGCCAAGGCCGAGCAGATGGTGGCGATACGTCAGGACTGCGAGCGCGCGGCCGGCATTGCGGCCGGGGCGCGCCACCGCCGCCACACCCGTGCCATGCTGCGCAAGATCGCCATGGACGTCAATTCAGGCCAGCGCCGCCTGGAGTTCGAGCAAAGCCGGGACGAGCAGAACAAGCCGCGCTAGACGGGCACCCGGCGCGCCGTCCACAGCATCCACATCAGGCTGGCCGTCGTCATCGCTGCGATGCAGTCCACGTACCAGTCCTCCACGGCGCCGTGGCGGTAGGGCAGGAAGCTCTGCACGAATTCGTCCAGCGCCCCCATGACCGCAATCGTCAGCACAGCCTTGATGGCGCGCTGCGCCTTCGTCCCCAGGCTCCCGGTGAAGATGAGGAAGGCAAGCGTGGCGTAGCCGCAGGAATGCAGCACCACGCCGGACGCGATCTTCGCCGCGTCGGCGCGCGCGCCCGGAATCGAGCCGATGGCCACCACCAGCAGGAACAGGCCCATGGCCCCCCAGTAGCGCAGGCGCGCATGGGAGGAAGTCAGCAGCAGTTGTTCGAGGAATTTCATCACGGCCGCCACAATAGCATGCCTGAAGCCGCAGCTCAAAAAAGACGCCCGCTGGTGAAAGCGGGCGCAAACCCTGTTCGGGCCAAGAGATCAATTCGGAGCGGTACGCCGGACTGCTCCAGCGTACCTGTTCTGCCATCACGCATATCGGTTGCATGTATCGCAGATGTGTCCAGTATAGGGAGCCTATGTGACAGGGCTATGACTGCACGCAAGGCGCGGGACGAAAAAAAAGCCCGCTTTTGAGGGCGGGCTTCAAACTATTATCTTGGAGGAGAATAGTGGAGACAGGTGTAATTATGCTGCGCCGCCACATATAAATCCAATTCTTATTTTCGATATGAGACATATCGAATGTGAATATCACTCTTCCTTGACCGGCACGGTGTAGTTCAGGGCCATGCGGCCGCCGTCCACGAACAGGGTCTGGCCCGTCATGTAGCTGGCGTCGTCGCTGGCCAGGAAGGCGGCGATGGAGGCGACTTCTTCCGGCTCGCCGCAGCGGCCCAGCGGAGTACGCGAGAGGATGGTGTGGCGTGCTTCCGGGCTGGCCAGTACCGCCTTCTTCGCCAGCTCGGTCAGGATGGTGCCGGGGCCGATGCCGTTCACGCGGATGCCATAGGGCGCCAGGTTCAGCGCCATCACCTTGGTCAGCTGGTTCACGCCGCCCTTCGATACCACATAGGGAACCTGGTTCGGAATGGCCAGCTCCGAGTTCACGCTGGACATGTTGATGATGCAGCCGCTCTTGCGCTTCACCATTTCGCGCGCCACGGCCTGCCCGCAGAGGAACATGGACTTCAGGTTGGTGCGCAGCACCCGGTCGAAATCCTCTTCGGCCAGGTCGAGGAAATCGGCGGCGTGGGTCACGCCCGCATTGTTGATGAGGATATCGATGGCGCCGAACTCCGCCAGCGTGGCGGCGACCAGGGCATCCACCTCGGCCTTGATGCCGACGTCGCAGGCGTGGAAGCGGGCCTGCGGGCCAAGCGCCTCGGCGGCTTCGCGGCCCTCGGGCCGGATATCGGCCAGCATCACGCGCGCGCCTTCTTGCACCAGACGTGTGGCGCAGGCAAGGCCGATGCCCTGCGTTGCGCCGGTGACGATGGCTACCTTGTTCTGAAGTTTCATGTCCGCTTCCCTGCAAATTCGAAGAAGCGGATTGTAGCCTAGAGAATGACCGCTTCGTTCGGCAGCTGGTTCGGGCGCGAGCCGTCTGCCGGGAAGTGCTTCTGCAGCAGGGTATTGAGCTGGGCCAGCGCGGCCAGGGTGCTGTCGTGGAACTCGCCCTTGGCGAAGCCTTGCGTCATGGTGCGGCACACGTCCTGCCACTCCCCATCGGCGATCAGGCGGCCCACATTGCGGTCGGCTACGATATCGACCTCGCGCGCCGCCAGGTTCACGTAAATAAGTACGCCGCAGTTCTCTTCCGTGTCCCACACGCCATACTGGGCGAAGAGGGCGCGGGCGCGCTGCCGGTTGCTCACGTTGGCGAAGGCTGCGCCAACAGGCAGCGCAGGCTCCACGATCAGTCTCACTTCGGCGCGGTGCATACGCTCGCCTTCGGTGATGGCTGTTTCGATATCCTTCAGCGTCGCGGCAGGGAAAGAGCGGCGTCCGGCGCCGGCGCCTGTCATCCAGTGGCGCAGTGCGCGCCGGCAGCGGCCGAGGAAAGTCGTGGGTAGTGCGCTCATTACCAGTCTCCCGAGGCGCCGCCGCCGTCAAAGCTGCCGCCGCCACCGCCGCCGAAACCACCGCCACCGCTGCCGAAGCCACCGCCGCCACTGAAGCCGCCGCCGCTCCAGCCGCCGCGGTTCGCCTGGCCCAATGCATTGCCGATGGCGCTGCCGATCAGCACTCCGGCCGCATCCGAACCCCAGCCCGAGCGGCGCAGTCCGCGGCTGCGGCCCCGGAACATGGGCAGCACGACGAAGACACCGAAGAGCAGAAGCGGCACGAGCCAGCTCCCGCCGGATTCCTGCTCGCGCTTCGGCTGCTGCTTCGCCTTCGGCGCGGGCAGCTGTTCCTTGTCGATCAGCGTGGCAATGGCGCTCACGCCCGCCGTCAGGCCGCCGTAGAAGTCATTGTTGCGGAAATGGGGCGCGATCACGTCCTGCAGCACGCGCTTCGATTGCGCGTCGGTCAGCGAGCCCTGGACACCGCGTCCGGACTCGATGCGCAGGCGGCGCAATGCAGGCGGATTATCCTTCGCCACCACCAGCAGCACGCCGTCGTCCACGCCCTTGCGCCCCAGTTTCCACGCCTCCACGACGCGGATGCTGAACTGCTCGATGGATTCGGGTGCGGTACTGGACATCAGGAGCACCGCGATCTGGCTGCCCGTGCGCTGTTCATAGTCGGCCAGCACCGACTCGAGCGAGGTGCGCTGCTGCGGCGTAAGCATGTTCACCTGGTCGGTGACGCGGGCCTTCAGTTCCGGCACCTTCGCCAGTTCCTGGGCGGTGGCGTTCACCGCGATCATCAGCGTCAGGCAGATGACCAGCAGCGCAAAGACGATGCGCGGCGCCAGGCTTTCCGAATGCAGGCGCGAGGCCATCGCCCCGCGCAGCCGGTCCCGCAGGCGCGGCCGGCGGCGCGCATCGATACGCTCGTCGGTGATCTCCGCCGTGCCGCTCCATTTGCCCACCGAAGGGTGGGTTTCCTCGTCACGCCTGCGTGCCATGGTGTGGCCTTACTTCTTGCCGAAATCGACGGTTGGTGCGGTCGAAATGGCTTTCTCGTTTTCGACCTGGAAGGTCGGCTTCACCTCGTAGCCGAACATCATGGCCGTGAGGTTGGTCGGGAAGCGCCGCGCCAGCACGTTGTACTCCTGCACCGTGCTGATGTAACGCTGGCGCGCCACGGTGATACGGTTTTCAGTTCCTTCCAGCTGCGACTGCAGGTCGCGGAAGCTGGTATCGGCCTTCAGGTCCGGATAGCGCTCCGAAACGGCCATCAGGCGCGACAGGGCGGAGGACAGCTCGCCCTGGGCCTGCTGGAACTTCTGGAAGGCGGCCGGGTTGTTCAGGACCTCCGGCGTGATCTGCACGCTGGTCGCCTGGGCGCGCGCCTTGGTGACGGCTTCCAGGGTTTCGCGTTCATGCGAGGCATAGCCCTTGACGGTGTTGACCAGGTTCGGAATCAGGTCCGCCCGGCGCTGGTACTGGTTCACCACCTCGCCCCAGGAGGCTTTGATGGCTTCGTCCTTGCTCTGGAACTCGTTGTAGCCGCAGCCGCTCAGCAGCACAGCCAGCGCACCCAAGGCAATCCACTTGGAAATCAGTACCTTACCCATCGTTCTCTCCTTCTTATTGGTTTTCAGACTATACACGTTTAGCAGGAAGCAATTTGTTCGGTGAGACACACAGTGAGCCCACCGTGCGCCGTTATAATGGTGGGTTTGCAACGAAATTAAAAGGGGTGGCTCGTGAATTTTATTAACAAACTGAACGCTGCCTGGACCGCGAACGACTCCCTGCTGTGCGTTGGCCTCGACCCTGACATGGAGCGCCTCCCGGCCCAGTTCCGCTCCGACCCGGACGGCATCACCCGCTTCTGCACCGAGATCATCGACGCCACTGCCGACCTCGCCTGCGCCTTCAAGCCGCAGATCGCCTATTTCGCGGCCTTGGGCGCCGAGCGCCAGCTGGAAGCCATCTGCGCCTACCTGCGCGCCAACTATCCCGAGATTCCCCTGATCCTCGACGCCAAGCGCGGCGACATCGGCGCCACCGCCAAGCAGTATGCACGCGAAGCCTTCGACCGCTATGGCGCCGACGCTGTTACCGTGAACCCCTACATGGGTTCGGACTCTGTCGAGCCCTATATGGAATGGAAGGACCGCGGCGTGATCGTGCTGTGCCGCACCTCGAACGCGGGCGGCTCCGACCTGCAGTTCCTGCAGGTGGACGGCAAACCCCTGTACCAGCACGTCGCGGCGCTCGTGTCGCAGAAGTGGAATGCGAACGGCCAGTGCGCGCTGGTGGTGGGCGCCACCTTCCCCGAAGAACTGGCGCAGGTGCGCGCCATCGTGGGCGACATGCCGCTGCTGGTGCCCGGCATCGGCGCGCAGGGTGGCGATATCGCAGCGACCGTCAAGTCCGGCCGCACGGCGGCAGGCACGGGCATGATGATCAACTCCTCCCGCGCCATCCTCTACGCGCCACAGAAAGCAGGCGAAGACTTCGCCGAAGCCGCCCGCCGCGTCGCCATCGAAACCCGCGACGCGATCAACCTGCATCGCGGTTGAACGCAGGGCGCGTGGTCTGTTCGGAGCATGTTAAGTTTGCTCTACTGCCTGATGTCTGGAACCACGGCGCTCCTTGCGGCGCTGTGTTTCTTCTTCTCCTATCTGTCGTATGACACAGGTTTTCATCAGATTCGTGGACAAGAGGGCATCCTGATCGCTCACGCGAAAGGACTGATCGATGCGTATCGATCCCATGAGGGGCGGTTGCCTGAATCGAAGGACCTCCTCTCTTGGATGGAGCGAGATGGTTTCAGGTGTGAAGGGATCGGTTGCGACTATAGAACGAAAGAGTTTGCGCCCAAGCTGACCGAATTGTTTGGCAAAGCGCCTGCCGATGCGTACACCTTCTCCTTCTGGACGGGCGAGGTCTTTGTGACATACGCGTCCTGGCAAGAGGATGCCGGCTATTTGTCTATTGATGATCTCAACTATACATTTGGGGTGAGGAATGCGGCCGTCGCCGTGTGGGCCTTTGTGGGAATGATTTTTGTCACCGTCACAGGCTGGGTTATCATCAATCTTGTTGCTCCGTTTCGTAGTGCCAGGGACACGGACGCAGCCAGCTAGAACATGGACATTGCCTATGTTGCCGAGACTCGCACTGGTATTAATCATTCTTTTCAATGTCGCATCTACTGCAAAGGCAGATGCTACCCAGCCCTCGGCTGTCGATTTTGTTCAGCGTCATGACCTTGGGAGCAATATGGAGACCCTGGGGCTGGCTGTAGCACAGAGAACCCAGACATTTGCGCTGATGGCTTCGAAATTAGGACAATCGGAGGCGAAGGTGCTGGTGTCCAGGGAGATGGACATTCAAGCGGCCCGGTTTCAGCCGCAGTGGAACGCGAATCTCGCAAAAGTCTATTCCCGGCACTTCAGCCCCGAGGAACTGGCCTCGCTCGCTTCCGAGGGACGTAGCTCCAGGTATCTTGCAAAGCTGGGCAGCAAGCAGGCCGAGATCGGAGCGGAGGTGCAACAAGTGTCCGCCCCGATATTGACCGAGTATGTCAGCGCTTCACTCAATGAAGCGTTTGCGAAATTCTCGCGCAAGTGAACAGAACCCAGCTGCCCGGCTGTTAGTAGTGCTCGGGAACCACCATTTCCACATAGTCCGACAGCGCCTGCAGTATTTCCTGCCCTCGCTCGTCGGTCGTGGAGGACAGCGCATCGAGCTCGCCGAATAGCTGGTCGACCGTGCGGGCGCCGCCGGCGCCTTCGAAGAAGCGGGCGGCGCGGTGCTGTTCCCATTGCTCTATTTCGTGTTCGTTCAGCGTCTGCGGGAAGTTGCGGGCGCGGTAGCGAAACAGGAGCTCCTGCAGGCGGTCGTCCTGGAATTGCGGCGACATTTGCGCCAGCTTCTCGGGGCGTTCGCGGCGCAGCGAATCGAGCAGGCGGCGGTCGCCGTTGCTGACGAAGCCTCCGTACAGGTCTTCGTCCACATCCGCCGGTTCGCCTGGCGGACGATAGAACACTTCTTCCCAGATCGCCGCCATGTCCGGCCCCGCCGCCGCAAGCTGCGCGAAGGCGCGGCCCTGTTCGAGGTCCATGCCCCAGCGCTCCGCCATCTGCGGCGAGAGGGTCTTCAGGTTCGATACCAGCATCGGCGACTTGTTGATGTGGATGCTCTTCACCGGCAGCCGCGTCACGCCTTCGGGCAGTGCTTCGCTGCGCGTGAAGAGGCGCAGGCGGATGGTGTCGGCGTCCAGCGCAAACAGTTCGCTCGGGTCGTGGCTGCAGTCCCAGACGATCAGTTCGTTCTTGTTCGTGGGATGGCTGGCCAGCGGCCACACGAGGGCCAGGCAGCCGCGCTCCGGCGGGAACATGCCGGAAACGTGCAGGAAGGGCTGGCGCAGTGCAGGGGCCAGATGCATGCCGATTTCCTCGGCCACGCGCTCCTTCTTGTGCAGCGCGAGGCAGAAGTCGAAGAGCTTGGGCTGGCGCTGGCGGATCAGGCGCGCCAGGGCGATGGTGGCACGCACGTCGGAGAGGGCGTCGTGGGCTGCTTCGTGCACCAGGCCATTTGCCGCTGTCAAATGCTCAAGTTTGAAGCTTGGCTTGCCGTTATCGTGAGTAGGCCACACGATTCCGTCCGGCCGCAGGGCGTAGCACATGCGTACCACGTCCAGCAGGTCCCAGCGGCCGCACTGGTTCTGCCATTCGCGGGCATAGGGGTCGATCAGGTTGCGCCAGAAGAGGAAGCGGGTAACTTCGTCGTCGAAGCGGATGGTGTTGTAGCCGACGCCGATGGTGCCGGGCTGGGAAAAGGCCTGTTCGATGGCGGCAGCGAACTGGTACTCCGGCACGCCCTGTTCGAGGCACTGCTGCGGCGTGATGCCGGTAATCAGGCAGGCCGTCGGATCGGGCAGGAAGTCGTTGGCGGGTTGGCAGAACAGCATCACCGGCTCGCCGATCTCGTTCAGTTCCGCATCGGTGCGGATGGCGGCAAACTGGGCGGGACGGTCGCGGCGGGGCACGGCGCCGAAGGTTTCGTAGTCGTGCCAAAGGAAGGTGTGATTACTCATAAGGAGATTATCGTGGCAAATCCTGTTTCTCTCAACGCCAAAAGCGCGGTCGCGGGCAATGCGCCCGCCGAGGCGGCAATGCCCGCGGCGGCCCGCAGCAAGCTTCAGCTCAATGCCGCGATCATGCAGTCCACCGCCGAAATCTCGATCGGGGCAACGAGCGACCCGCAGGCGCTGCTGTACAAATCGGCCATCACCAGCATCAACGAGGCGCTGAAGGCTGACCTGGGCGACAACGCCATCCAGCAGCTTGCGTCACAGGACAACTCTCCAGAAGCCACCGCCGGCCGCATCGTGTCGCTGGCCACCGGCTTTTTCGACGCCTTCAAGAAGCAGAATCCCACGCTGGAAGGCGGCGAGGCGCTCAACAAGTTCATGGACACCATACGCGGCGGCGTGGAGAAAGGCTTCAAGGAAGCCCGCGACATCCTGCAGGGCCTGCAGGTGCTGGATGGAGACATCGCCGCGAATATCGACAAGACCTGGGAGCTGGTGATGAAGGGGCTGGACGATTTCGCCGCTTCCTTCAAGGCTCCTGCCGAAGAGGAGCAGCCCTCCTAAGCGGGGCAGTGGACGGCAATGCGGTCGCGCCCGCCTTCCTTGGCGCGATAAAGCGCGCCGTCCGCTGCGGCAATGAGGTCCTGCTCGTCCTGTCCCGCGCCCAGGCAGGCCACGCCGAAGGACGCGGTAATGTGCGGCAGCGGCATCTGCTGCGTATTCTCGAAGACGACGGCCTGCCGCATGCGCTCGCACAGGCGCTGGGCCACGCCTGACGCCACCGTGTCGCTGGTGTCAGGCAGGATCACCATCATCTCCTCGCCGCCGTAGCGCACCGCGAAATCGCTGGGACGCAGCGCGCCGCTCAGAACCCGCGCCGCCGTGCGCAGGGCATGGTCGCCCTGCAGGTGGCCATGCGTATCGTTGAAGCGCTTGAAGTGGTCGATATCGATCATGATCAGCGATAGCGGCCGCTGGGTTTCGTGCGCGTTCGCCACGAGGCTGGGCAGCACGTCGTTCAGCCAGGCGCGGTTCTGCAGGCCCGTGAGGCCGTCCACCATGGAGAGCTGGCGATAGAACTCGCCGAGCTTCTGGCGCCGCCGCAGCTGGGCGTTGGCGGCGCGGATGCGGAAGGAGAGCAGGCGCAGAAGATTGCGCGCCACGCCGTTCGAGGCGTCGATCAGCTGCCAGAGCCGGTCCGCTTCCACCACCAGCACCTCGCTGCGTTCCAGCGCCGTGATCGTGAGCAGGCTCGCTTCCTCGTCCAGCACCGACTGTTCGCCGACGCTTTCGCCGGGCAGCACCTTGCTGACCGAGCCGTCCGCCATGCCGGTGCGCGTGTCGGTCGCCACGGAGAGCGCGCCGCTCAGCACAACGTAGAGTCGGGCACGCTGCGGGTCGGACACCGTTTCGCCCATCTCCGCCTGCATCACGGGGCAGTCGGCCAGCAGGCGGGCCGCCGTGGCCTGGTCGGCGTCACGGAGGAGCTGCAGGTCGTCGCTGCGGTAAGGGGAGGCGGAGAAGGGATGGAGAAGTTTCACGATAGCAATTCGAGCTGGGCGGTAGTGCCGCTGCGCAAGATGATAGCGCACCTGCCGCGAGGTGTGGTCCAATGGCGGCCATGAACTACGTAGACTCCATCGGGCAGCAACATGCTGCCGATCCCGGCGCCCGCATCGTGTCCCTGGTGCCGTCCATCACCGAACTGCTGTGCGAGCTGGGACTGGCCCCGCAGCTGGCGGGACGCACGGGGTTCTGCATCCATCCCGCGGAGGTGGTGAAGAGCATTCCCAAGGTGGGCGGCACCAAGGATGTGAACATCGAAAAGATCCGCAAGCTGGCGCCCACGCATGTGGTGGTGAACATCGACGAGAACGAAAAGCCCACCGTGGACAAGCTGGCCGAATTCGTGCCGCACATCGTGGTGACGCATCCGCTCGCGCCGCAGGACAATCTCGAACTGGCGCGCCTCATGGGCGGCATCTTCTGCGCCGGGCAAAAGGCGGAACAATGGTGCAGGGCCTTCGAAGCGGAATTGCAGGCCCTGCGCGCCGCGCCGAAAGGTCCGCCGCAGCGTGCGCTGTACTGCATCTGGCAGGATCCCTGGATGAGCATTTCGCGCGATACCTACATCGCCCGCATGCTCGCCGAAATCGGCTGGACGATTCCGGACCTGGGAGAGGCGCGCTACCCGCGCTTCGAATGGACGGAGGCCCTGGTCGAAGAGGTGGACCAGGTGCTGCTCTCCACCGAACCATACCGCTTCACCCAGGAGCACGCGGACGCGCTGGAAAAGCAGATCGGCAAGCCGGTGCAGTTGGTGGATGGGGAGATGATGTCCTGGTACGGCAGCCGCGCGCTGGAAGGCCTGCGCTACCTGCGCGGCCTGGCGGCTGCCTGATCGGGCTATTCTTCTTCGCTTGGCGCTGCGTTGAGTTCGCGCGCCGAACCCTGGCGCTTGCTGTCGTTGAGGCGGCCGAGCGCACTGTCCACCGCGCGTTTCAGCTTGTCCGCAGCGCCGTTGATGGCCTGGTGCAGGGTGACCGAATGGTCGCTCACCGCAATCGGCTGGTAGCCGTTGACGCGCGCTTCCATCATGCAGCGGTTCGCACCGTCCGCGCCTTTCTGTGCCAGGTCGTTGCTGACATGGACGTCCACGCGGGCAATCTGTTCGCCGAAGCGCCCCAGCGCGGAAGAAACCACCTGGTTCACGTGCTCGTCCAGGCCCGCGTGCTGCTCAATCGTTTTGTCGGTATTCACATGGATCTGCATAGAGGCTCCTTGAGTTCTTCGAGAAACGATCTTACTCCTCCTGCGCGAAGGCGCCGTTAGGTACAACACACTTAAGGCCATGCCGATGCGTTTGCGACGGCGGTGCACCAAATGCGACGGGACATCCGTCCTGCATGCCTGAGAGGGATAGTTCTTGCCGTTGAGTAATGGAGCCGGTATCGTTGGTCCCGTAACCGGCACCATAGCCGGGCTCTCACTGGGGACAGACAAGAAATGAATTTGCGTGACTTTAAGATTGGTACGCGGCTGGGCATCGGCTTTGGCGCCATCCTGCTCATTCTCGCGGTTGTGATCCTTTTGACGAACTGGTTCAACTACAGCCAGAAGGCCAGTCTGATGGCCGGATTGCAGCGCTCCGCGCTCAAGGGCGAGCATGCGGCGGCCATGAAGAGCTCAATGCTTGAGACTGGCATTTCGATCCGCAGCATCGGCCTGCTGACCGACATCGTCGCAATGCAGGACGAGCAAGCCAGGATCAAGCAGCAGCGCCAGCGCTATAACGAAGCCCTGCGCAGACTGGAAGCGTCCCAGCTGGGCGAGGACGAGAAGGCGCTGATGGGAGAGATCGCCGCGCTGGATACCAAGCTCGACACCGCCTTCAAGGAAGCGACGGGACGGATCAGCGCCTTCGACACCGACGGCGCAGCGGCCGTATTCCACAGCCAGATCGATCCGCTGACCGGCAAGGCGCTGACGGCGCTGAACCGCCTGGTCGCCATGCAGAAGGAAAATGCGGAACGCTTCCTGGCCAATTCGGTGGAGGGCGACCGTGCGCTGATGACGATGCTGATCGCCATCGGCGTGGGCGCGCTGCTGTTGGGTATGGGCTGCGCCGTGCTGATCACCCGTTCGGTGACCGGCCCGCTGCGCGGTTCCGTCGAGCTGGCGCGCCGGGTGGCGGGCGGTGAGCTCGACAACGAGGTGATGGTCGAGGGCAGGGATGAGACCAGCGATCTGCTGCAAGCGCTGAAGGACATGAACGAGAGCCTGCTGGGCATCGTGGGCGATGTGCGCCAAGGCACGGACGCCATCTCGGTGGCCTCGCGCGAGATCGCCTCGGGCAATGCCGACCTGTCGTCGCGCACGGAAGCGCAGGCCGGATCGCTTGAGGAAACGGCCAGCTCGATGGAGGAGCTGACCAGCACCGTCAAGCAGAATGCAGACAACGCACGCCAGGCCAATCAGCTGGCGGCCAACGCATCCTCGGTGGCGCAGAAGGGCGGCGAGGTGGTCGAGCAGGTGGTGCAGACCATGGGATCGATCAAGGACAGTTCGCGCCGCATTGTCGACATCATTGGCGTCATCGACAGCATTGCCTTCCAGACCAATATTCTGGCGCTGAACGCCGCCGTCGAGGCGGCGCGCGCTGGCGAGCAGGGACGCGGCTTTGCCGTCGTGGCCTCGGAAGTGCGCAACCTGGCGCAGCGTTCGGCGAATGCGGCCAAGGAGATCAAGGAGCTGATCAGCGACTCGGTCGGCAAGGTGGACACGGGAAGCAAGCTGGTGGACGAGGCGGGCCAGACCATGGAAATGGTGGTGGCCTCGATCCGCCAGGTGGCCGATATCATGGGCGAGATCACCGCAGCCAGCCAGGAACAGAGCAGCGGCATCGAGGAGGTCAACCAGGCCATTGCGCAAATGGATGAAATGACGCAGCAGAACTCGGCACTGGTCGAACAGGCGGCCGCGGCCGCGGCCAGCATGCAGGAGCAGGCGTCCCGGCTCGCAGGCGCGGTGAGCGTGTTCAAGCTTGGCGCCAACTGCCCTGCGCAGGCTGCGTCGGCACGGCGTGTCCCGATCGCGCGTGCGCCCGTGCCGCCCAAGGTACTGGCTGGGGCGGGCGTGGCCGACGTGTGGGAATAGCTGCAAAAGGAAACGCCCTGCAAGCCTCGCGGCTTGCAGGGCGTTGAAGAAACTGGCCCTGGCTTATTTGTAGATGCCGCAGGCGATCAGGATATCGCCCACTTTTTCGACGTAGGCCGATTTCTGCTGCATTTCCTTGGTTTGCGGATGCGGCCAGACGAAATCCACCCAGCCGTTGCCCTGCGGCGAATTGGCCGCGGCAATATAGGCCTTCACCGTTTCCTTGCCATTCGGGTCCTTGAAGCCAAGCATGTTGCGGCCGACAATTTTCGGATTCGGGCTGGCCAGGTTGACCCCTTTCATGTCGTAAGCAAAGATGTACAGGCTGCCATCAACGAACTTCCCCTTCGGGTTGTTGAACTCGGCCATGGCCTTCTCCACGCCCACCTCCTTGATATAGGCCGCGCCGCGCTTGACCATGGCGACTGCCTCGTCGGGCTTGCGCTTGTCTTCCGCCATGGCCGCCGATTGCAGGCCCAGCGCCACGCACAGGAGTGCGACTGCTTTAAACAGATTCTTCATGGATTATCCCCTTTCGATTTGTTGTGAATGCTGGCCAGAGGCCGTACTGCTGGTGTTGGCGGAGCCGCTGACGGCCCCGCGAAGACTTGCCTGCCGTCAGAAACGGTGGCGGATGCCGAGGGCGGCACTGCGCTCGCGGCTGGCGGTGCTCAAGCGGTCCGACATGTAGATGGCGTACAGGTCGGTGCGCGCCGACATCCGGTGGTTGTAGCCCAGCGTCAGCGTATCGCGCGAACGGTCGGCGCCGAGCAGCGAGCCGCTGCGTTCGGTATCGGCATAGGAGGCCAGCACGGCGCCTGCGGCGCTGGTCGGAACGCTCACGCTCAAGGTGTAGGTGTGGTCGTCCATGCTCTTGCCTCCCGCGGCGTCGTTGCTGTTGTGGCGGTAGGTGGCATACGCCTTCACCACCTTGAAGTCATAGCGCGCGCCGACGAAATAGCCGTTCTGGCTGGTGATGCTGCCGTAATTGACGGGAGCGGCCGTGGCATCCAGGATGGCCGCACCGGACAGGGGATTGCTGACGCCGACGTGGGTGTACACCATCGTCAGCCCCAGGGGGCCGTTGTTATAGAAGGCATTCGCGCCGTAGTTCTTCGGGCCATCCGGTTTGCCGGTTTCGCCTGGCTGGAAGAAGAAGTTAGCCTGCAGGCCCTTGTAGACCGGCGTGGCATAGGAGACCTGATTGCTCCAGCCGCTGTCGCCCGCCGTCGTGGCGGCCCAAGTGCGGGCGCCGACGGGGCCGGAGGGCACGTAGGTGTGCAGGATCAGCGGCGAGAACTGGAAGGAGTCGCCGAACGGATTGAACTGCAATGCGGGCAGGAAGCTCGGCGCACCAAAGCGGCCCACCATCACCTTGCCGAAACTGCCGGACAGGCCTATGTAAGCGTGGCGCGAGAACAGGGTGTCGGTGCCGAAGCGGCCAGCGGCGCCAGTGTCGCCCTGGAAGAAGCCGCTCAGCGAGAAGTCCGCCTTGAGGCCGCCGCCGAGGTCTTCGACACCCATGAAACCCCATTGGGAGGTTGTCAGGCCGCCGTTGTTGACGACGGTGCGGCGCGCGGCATCGCCGCTGTACTTCAGCGAGCCTGCGTACATATCGACCACGCCGTTGATCACGACGGAGGTCTGTGCAGTGGCGGCGCCGCAGGCAGCGGCCATGACTGCAGCCAGCGCGGCTGCATTGCTTTTCTTCATTTCATCCCCTCGAATTATTATTGGATACGGCTGCCGCTTTTGTGGCGGCCAGCCCGAGGGGATTATACGTTTCCGTGCGGAAAAACTTGTCGATAAGTGCTTCCTGGTTGCTGTTTTGCATCGCAGGACATGCGTCCCTTGCCTGAGGGGCTTTTGCCGGGGTATGGGGCCTTACTCCGATGCGGATTGCCGTGCCGGATGCGGGAAGCGGTCCATGCGCGACAGTACGGGGAAGAGCTTCATCCACGCGCCGGTAACGAGCAGCGTTGCCACGCCGCCGAAAATGACCGCGCGCGTCAAGCCGAACCAGCCCGCCGTCACACCCGACTCGAACTCGCCCAGCTCGTTGGAGGCGCCGATGAACACGGAATTCACGGCGCTCACGCGGCCGCGTATCGCATCCGGCGTTTCGTACTGCACCAGCAGGTGGCGCACGTAGACGCTGATCATGTCGCCCGCGCCCATCAGCAGCAGGGCGGCAAGCGCAATGGCGAAGCTGTCAGTCGCGCCCAGGATCACGGTGCAGATGCCGAACACCGCCACGCCGCCGAACATCCAGGGACCGACGCGGCGCGTGATGGGCATGAAGGCCAGCGCTATCGAGCACAATGCTGCGCCCGCGCCGGGCGCGGTGCGCAGCAGGCCAAGGCCCGTGGGACCCACATGCAGCACGTCGTGCGCCAGCGCGGGCAGCAGGGCCGTGGCGCCGCCGAAGAGCACAGCGAACAGGTCGAGCGAGATGGCGCCCAGCACGATGGGGCGGGAGAAGACGAAGCGCAGGCCTTCCAGCACGCTGTGCCAGGTGGCCGGTTCGCGCCTGGTCGATTGCGGGGGCGATTTGCTGAAGGCCATGAGCACCACCGAGATCAGCAGCAGCGCCGAGCCAACGGCATACACCACGTTGGGGCCATAGATGTAGAGCAGGCCGCCGAGCGTCGGGCCCAGGATCACGGCCACATGGAAGGAGGAGCTGCTGAGCGCAACGGCCTTGCTGAAGTCTTCCTGCGGCACGAGATTCACGAGAATAGCCTGCGTGGCCGGTCCCATGAAGGCGCGGGCGCTGCCGAACAGCACGAGCACGGCGAACACGGGCCACACCACCTCCAGGCCCACAACGGAGAAGGACCACAGCATCAGGCTCACCAGCAGCTGCGTCGCAAGGCAGAGGGTGATGATGTTGCGGCGGTTGAACTGGTCGGCCACATGGCCTGCGGGAAGAATCAGCAGCAGGAAGGGCGCGAACTGCGCCAGGCCGATCATGCCGAGGTAGAACAGGTTATGCGTCATTGCATAGACCTGCCACCCGATGGCGACGTGCTGCATCTGCACGGCGAGCGTGCCGAAGATGCGGGCGGTCAGGTAGAAGGAGAAGCTGCGGTGGCGAAGGACGCTGAATCCGTTGGATGACATAGAGTGGGGCGCTGCGCGCGCCCCACGGCGGCGCAGCGTGGAGCAGTATCAGGGTTGGGCGAGGTCGGCTTCAGTGGTGAAGGCGTCGGCGTAGAACTCTTCTTCCGGCAGTCCGCATTGCTGCACGAAGTCGCGCTTGGCCGATTCCACCACAATGGGCGCGCCGCAGGCGTAGACCTGGTAGCCGGACATGTCGGGCAGGTCGTCGATGGCGGCGCGGTGCACGTAGCCTTTGCGGCCGTTCCAGCTGTCCTCGGGCTGGGCGTCGGACACCACGGGCACATAGCGGAAGTTCGGCATCTCCTGTTCCCACTGGCGGCACAGGGCGTCCATGTACAGGTCGTGCGGGCGGCGTCCGCCCCAGTACAGCACCATCTGCCGCTTCGAGCCGGTCGCCTTCATCTGCTCGACGATGGCCTTGATCGGCGCAAAGCCGGTGCCGGAGGCCAGCAGCACCATGGGCTTGTCCGAATCCTCGCGCACGAAGAAGGTGCCGAGCGGGCCTTCGAAGCGCAGGATGTCGCGCTCCTTCATGGTGCTGAACACCTGGTCGGTGAACAGGCCGCCCGGCATATGGCGGATATGCAGGGTGATGGGGCCTGCACCCGGTGCGCTGGCCATGCTGTAGCTGCGGCGCTTGCCGTCGCGCAGCATGAATTCGATGTACTGGCCCGCGCGGTACTCAAGCACCTCGGTGGCCGGAAGCTGGAGCGAAATGACGATGACGTCCGGCGCCACCTTCTCCATGCTCGCCACGCGCGAAGGCATTTTCTTCACGGGGAAGTCGCCGCTGCCTGCCACTTCGCGGGCCTGCAGCACGAGGTCGGAATGCGGGATGGCGCAGCAAAAGAGGGAAACGCCTGCCGCTTCCTCTTCCTCGGTCAGTGCGCGGCGCTGGTGGGGACGGTGGGTGATGGAACCGGAGAGCACTTTGCCCTTGCAGGAACTGCAGGCGCCATTCTTGCAGCCATAGGGCAGGCCCACGCCTGCGCGCATCGCCGCGGAGAGAACGGTTTCGTCGTCGTCGCAGCTGAATTGGTGACCGCTGGGCTGAACAGTAATCTGGAACGTCATACAATCCTTGAATGAATAGCAAAAACAAACACCAACTTGGCAGACCGCGTCTGCTGCTGATCGGCTGCGGCGACGTGGGCATGCGCCTGCTGCCGCTGCTGCGCGGGCGATACCGCGTGTTCGCCCTCACCAGCCAGCCGGAACGCCTGGCCGAGCTGCGCGCCGCTGGCGCCGTTCCCATTCTCGGCAACCTCGACCAGCCCGCCACACTGCGCCGCCTGGCCGGGCTGGCGCGCCATGTCGTGCACCTGGCGCCG
This sequence comes from Massilia endophytica, assembly GCF_021165955.1. Classification (NCBI taxonomy): domain Bacteria; kingdom Pseudomonadati; phylum Pseudomonadota; class Betaproteobacteria; order Burkholderiales; family Oxalobacteraceae; genus Massilia; species Massilia endophytica. Next base: position 638,648 of record NZ_CP088952.1, read on the forward strand.
CCGCCTGCCGAGGGCATGAAAGACCCTCGCACGCGCAATGTGACCGCCATTTTACCCGACCGGGCCCGGCTCGTTTATGTGAGCACCACGGGCGTCTACGGCGACGCGGGCGGGGCGTGGATCGATGAAACCCGCACGGTTGCGCCCCAGAACGCCCGGGCGCACCGCCGTGTGGATGCCGAGCGGGTGCTGCGGCGCTGGGCGCGCCGCGCGGGCGGCCGCCTGTCCATCCTGCGCGTGCCCGGCATTTACGCGGCGGACCGCCTGCCGCTGAAGCGCCTGGAGCAGGGCACGCCCGCGCTGCTGCCGGAGCAGGATGTGTACACCAACCACGTGCACGCGGACGACCTGGCCGCCATTGTGCTGCAGGCGCTGCGCCTGGGCAGGCCTGGGCGCATCTATCACGCGGTAGACGACAGCGACATGAAGATGGGCGAGTATTTCGACGCGGTGGCGGATGCCTTCGGGATGCCGCGTCCGCCGCGCCTGCCGCGCGGGGAACTGGCGCAGGCCGTGTCGCCCGCCATGCTGTCGTTCATGGCGGAATCGCGCCGCCTGGGCAACCGGCGCCTCAAGGAAGAGCTGGGTGTGCGGCTGCGTTATCCATCAGTAAATCATTTCCTTCGAGACAGGGGAATTTCCTAGCACAACAAAAAGGGTTAAAATCTCTCCAATTATCACAAAACGTTGCCGAAAAGTTGTTTTCAGAGCAACGAGATTTTGTCCAACCCTTTTATTGTTGTCACTACATCATGTCCCTGAAAGAGATTACGGCTTCGCCGAGCTACAACCCGAATCGCGTGCTGGATGCGATTATCGAAAAACTGCAGTTGAAGAATGACGCCGCCCTGTCGCGCGCGCTGGAAGTGGCGCCGCCGGTGATCAGCAAGATCCGCCACAACACCTTGCCGATCGGCGCCACCATCCTGATCCGCATGCATGAAGTCAGCGATTTCAGCATCCGCGAACTGCGCGAGATGATGGCGCACTAAGCGTCCGCTGGATGAAAAAAACGGCCGGGCCTGGAAACAGGCGCCGGCCGTTTTTATTGGGCTTTGGCGATCAGGCGGTCAGGCGCGGACGGGAGGAGTAGAAGGCTTCCGCTGCGGGTGCGGCTTCCAGGTTCACGCGGCCCGAGTACGCCGTTTCAGCGCTGACGCGGCCGGAGTAGGCCGTCTTCGCGTCCGCAACGCGGCCGGAGTAAGCGACCTTGGTGTCCGCCACACGGCCGGAGTAAGCGACTTTCACGTCAGCCACGCGGCCCGAATATGCCACCTTGGCATCGGCCACACGGCCCGAATACGCCACCTTGGCATCGGCGACGCGGACCGAATAGGCCACCTTGGCGTCTGCCACGCGGCCGGAGTAGGCGACAGCGCTGGCAACGCGGCCCGAGTACGCCACTTCGGGAGCACGGCCGGAGTAGGCGGTGGCGGCGACGCGGCCGGAGTAGGCGGCATCGGCTTCCAGTCCGCGCAGATAGGGCTCGCCGAAGGTGGCTTCGTACAGTTCCTTCATGCGCTCGCCCACGCGCTCGTGCGCCGCCTCGTCGTCCTCGCCGCGCAGGCCGATATACGGGAAGTGGTGCAGGAAATAACCGAACACCTTTTCGCAGTCCACGGCGTATTTCATCGTGTCCAGGATGTGATAGTGCCAGAAGGTGTCCACGTCCATCAGGGGCGCCGTCTGTTCGTTCGGGAACGCCTTCATCAGGTACAGGAAGCGGCGGTATTCAAATTCCACCGCGTTGACTTTTTCCAGCGACCATCCCTCGCCCGATTCCTCGTGCATCAGTTTGACTTTGATCGGTTCGAGATCGAGCTCGGCAATAGATTGGAAGCTTTCGGCTGAAATCATGAGTGAAATCCTTGTGTAAAAAAACGGAAAAGACAGGAAGACACCTTGCATGGACCCGCGAGGTCAGGCGTCAGAGACGTTCGGAGCTGGGAACTAGACGTTGATGCGCATCAACAAGGCTCAGTATAGGCATACTGACGAGGATGGCAAGAGTAAATTCAATCGTGTGCGATTTTACATTTATTGCATCTTTGCCGGGGCGACATGCCGCCCCGGCAAGAACCCTTATCAGCTTGATTGCAGGCGGGGGCGGTCGCTGAAGAAGGCTGCGGCGGGCTGGGCTCCCTCGGAAACCCGGGCCGAATAGGCGGTGGCGACGCGCGCCGAATAGGCCGTTTGCGCCACGCGCGCCGAGTAGGCGGTCTCAACCGTGCGGGCCGAGTACGCAGTTTCCGCAGTCCGTGCCGAATACGCCACAGCGCCGCGCAGATAGGGCTCGTCGAAGGTGGCTTCGTACAATTCTTTCATGCGCTCGCCAACGCGCTGATGAGCAGCCTCGTCGTCCTCGCCGCGCAGGCCGATGTAGGGGAAATGATGCAGGAAGTAGCCGAACACGGCCTGGCAGTCGGCCGCGTACTTCATGGTGTCCAGGATGTGGTAGTGCCAGAAGGTGTCCACATCCTGCAGCGGGGCGGCTGCTTCGTGCGGAAACTCTTTCATGAGATAGAGGAAGCGGCGGTATTCGAACTCGATGGCGTCGGCGCGCTCCAGCGTCCAGCCTTCGCCTGAGGCCTCGTGCATCAGTTTGACCTTGATCGGTTCCAGGTCCAGCTCGGCAATTGCCTTGAAATCGTCGTTGTTCACAGTGGTCGTCCTTTCAGGTGGGGTTGTAGAGTTATTTTTGCCCATCATCAAGGCCGCGCATTGATCCGCGTCAAGAATAAGCAGCCGATTCCTACTTGACTGCGAATTCTCCTATGAGCGCTGGCGGCGCCTTATGGCTCACCGCCACGCTGACGGTGACGGTCGTGCCGCCGCGCGAACTGCCAGCGATGACGCATTGGCCGCCCAGCAGGTTCATGCGCTCCTCCATGCCCACCAGGCCGAAGGAGCCGGTCTTGTTGCGGTTACCGTCCTGCAGGCCGATGCCGTTGTCCGTGATCGCCATGCGCAGCATGCCTTGATGGTGGGTGAGCTCGACCCGCACCAGGCTGGCGCGCGCGTGCTGCTGGATATTGCTCAGCGATTCCTGCAGCACGCGGAAGAAGGCCACGGCGCAGCGGTCGTCGATGCCCGTGTCTCCGCCTTGCTCGATGAGTTCGCATGCGATGCCGCTGCGCTGGCGGAACTGCGCGATCTGCCACTCCACGGCCGCGTGCAGGCCCAGGTCCAGCACGGTGGGCCGCAGATCGTTGATGATGGTGCGCACGCTGCGGATGGTCTCGTCGATCTGCTTGAGCGTGGCGCGGGCGCGTTCGTGCAGGCGCGGGTGGCGCTGGGCCGTGCGGTTGGCCAGGATGTCGGCCTCGATGCGCAAGGCCAGCAGGTTCTGGCCCAGGTCGTCATGGATTTCGCGTGCGATGCGCTTGCGTTCCTCTTCCTTGATCTGCTCCGCGTGGGCGGCCAGGCGGCGCAGGCGCTGGTGCGAAAGCTGGAGGCGCACCTGGCTGTCGCGCAGCTCGCGCGTCATGGCGCGCGCCATGCGCACGGCCCGCTTGCGCGCCGAGGACAAGGCGTGGAAGAGCGCGTACATCAGCATGCTGCCGATAAAGCCCATGAGGCCGGTGAACCAGGGCATGTAGGCGTCGAAGCGGGAATACAGGGCCCGCTTGGGCGCGCTGAAGCGGGCCTGCCAGTTGCGGCCGTTGAATTCGATGGGCAGCAGCAGCATGAAGCCGGACGGCTCCTCGCGCTGGGCCGCGCGCTCGTTGGCGCTGTCGAAAAGCAGGGCGCCCGTCTGGCCCTCGGGCGTATCCGAATCCGGACTGCCGTACAGGGTGACGCGCATGTCGCGCGTGGGCGTTTCGTTCAGCGCCGCCTGCACCAGGCGCTGCATGTTGAAGCCGATGCCCACCGAGCCGATATAGGCTGCGCGCCGTTCAGCCACGGTGGTCAGCGGCATGCCCTTGCGGTAGATGGGCATCCGCAGCGGCATGCCGACCTGATAGGTGGAACCCGGAACCGACACCGGCCTGCCCGAGCTGAAGATCTGGCCGCTGTCGCGCGCCTGGTTCAGCGCCGCGGCGCCAGCGGGCCGCGCGGCAAGGTCCAGGCCGTAGCGGTCGCTGAAGCTGGGCAGGGGATCGATGAGGGTGATGACGGTGTAGTCCTTGCGCCGCCCCGCAGGCTTGATGGAGAAGGGCGGGTACTTCTCGCGCTCGCCGACGAGGGCCTGCATGCGCTGCTCCAGCGCCGCGCGCTCCTCATGCCGGATGTACTCGGCGAAGTTGATGGTGTCGATGGCCGGGAAGTGGTGTTCGAGGTCCAGGCCCTGTACATAGCGGCGGAAGCTTTCGGGATCGACGCGGCCGGAGGACTGCAGATAGCTGGCCGTGCCGCGCAGCACCTCGGTGTAGGCCTTGAGCACGGCGCCAATACCGTGCTGTGTGTAGCGCGCCTGGCTGCGGAAGCGTTCGCGCGCCTCGCTTTCGATGGAGTTGGCCATCAGTGCGTGGAATACGGCGCCCACGGCCAGCGACAGCAGCAGGGCGTTCCACCAGAATTGGCGGCCTGCGGCGGCGAGGCGTTTGCCGAGTTGGCGGGGACGCATCAGTAGCATGATGAAAGCGGCGCCCTTGCGGGGCCGCAGCGACAAGAGTTATTGCAATATATAAATTTGCCTAACTCTTAGTCAAGGTGCGGGTGTTGTATCGGCGGTGGTTTTGATGCACATCAACGAAAAAAAGACGGGACCAAAGTCCCGTCTTTTTTGCTGTCCGCCGCTTACTTCGCGGTCCAGCTGTCCTTCAGCGTGACGATGCGGTTGAACACCGGCTTGCCCGGTTTCGAATCCACGCGGTCGGCCACGAAGTAGCCGTGGCGTTCGAACTGGAAGCGCTGCTCCGGCTCGGCGTTCTTCAGGCTCGGTTCCAGATAGGCGGTGACAACTTCCTTCGCCTTGGGATTGAGATAGTCCATGAAGTTCTTGCCGCCCGAGTCGGGCATCGCATCCGTGAAGAGGCGGTCGTACAGGCGCACTTCCGCTTCCAGCGCGGCAGCGGCGGATACCCAGTGAATGGTGCCTTTCACCTTGTAGCTGTTGGCGCCTTCCGTGCCCGACTTCGAGTCCGGGAAGTAGTTGCAGTGCACCGCAATCACCTTGCCGTTTTCGTCCTTGTCGTAGCCCGTGCACTCCACCACGAAGCCGTACTTCAGGCGCACGCGGTTGCCCGGCTGGCCGTCGATGGGCGGGTAGAAGCGGAAGTAGCCTTTGCTCGGCACTTCCATGAAATCCTCTTCCTCGATCCACAGCTCGCGCGTGAAGGGGAAAGTGCGGTTACCCCATTCCGGATGATGCGGGTGGACGGGCGAGCTGCATTCCTCGCTGGCGGCGGCGTCGAAGTTGTCGACGATGAGCTTAAGCGGCTTGAGCACGGCGATAGCGCGCGGCGCCTTCGGATCCAGGTCTTCGCGCACGGCGCCTTCCAGCACGCCGTAGTCGATCCAGCCGTCCGACTTGGTCACGCCGGTGCGCTCGCACATCAGCTGGATGCCTTCGGGCGTGAAGCCGCGGCGGCGCATGCCGGCGATGGTGGGCAGGCGCGGGTCGTCCCAGCCGTCCACCGTGCCGTCGTCCACCATCTGGCGCAGCTTGCGCTTGGAGGTGACGATATAGGTCAGGTTCAGGCGGGCGAACTCGTACTGGTTCGGCACGGGCTGCTTGAAGAATCCGCCTTCGGACAGCGTGGCCAGCAGCCAGTCGTAGAAGGGGCGGTGATCCTGGAACTCCAGCGTGCACACGGAATGGGTGATGTTCTCCAGCGCGTCCGAGATCGGGTGCGTGTAGTCGTACATCGGATAGATGCACCAGTCGTCGCCCGTGCGGTGGTGGTGGGCGTGGCGGATGCGGTAGATGGCGGGATCGCGCATGTTCATGTTCGGCGAAGACATGGCATCCTCGCTGATCTTCGCGCGCACGATATGCTCGCCGTCCTTGTACTTGCCCGCCTTCATGTCGCGGAAGATCTGCAGCGACTCTTCGGCCGGACGGTTGCGGTAAGGAGAATTCTTGCCGGGGCTATTGAAACTGCCGCGGTTCGCCGCCATTTCCTCCGCGCTCTGGGAGTCCACGTAGGCGTAGCCCTTGCTGATCAGGTACTCGGCCATCTCGTACAGCTTGTCGAAGTAATCACTTGCGTAGTACAGGTGGTTGCCGGCGCCGACGGGGCCCTTGTAGTCCCAGTCGAAGCCCAGCCATTTCACGCTGTCCAGGATGGAATCGACGTACTCCTGTTCTTCCTTGGCCGGGTTGGTATCGTCGAAGCGCATATGGCAGCGCCCGCCGAAATCGCGCGCCAGGCCGAAATTCACATAGATGGACTTGGCATGGCCCACGTGCAGGTAGCCGTTCGGCTCCGGCGGGAAGCGGGTGATGACGGGCGGCAGGCCTTCACGCTGGTGCTTGCCGCTGGCCAGGTCGTTTTCGACGATCGTGCGCAGGAAATTCGGTGCAGGGGCGTGGGCGGTGCTGTTTTTGTCGTTGCTCATCTAAAAAGGGCGGAAAAAGAGTCGAATAGCAGCCATTTTACCGTACAGAAGGCCTGCGGCGGGACGGCTGGTGCTTTTCTATAGGATAATTCGGTCCATGGACAATTTATATAATGTGCTGGGCATTGCGCCCAACGCCAGCGAGGACGAGATCAAGAAGGTCTACCGCTCCCTCGCCATGCGCTACCACCCGGACCGCAACCAGGAACCGGGCGCGGACGCGCGTTTCAAGGCCATTGCCAAAGCCTACGAAGTGCTGTCCGACCCCGTCAAGCGCGAAGAATACAACCAGAGCCTGAACCACCGCATCATCATCGACCCCGAAGCGGAAGCGTACCAGCTGTGGCGCTCGGTCTTCGCCATGCAGGGCGTGACCCTGCCTGCGGCCTGAGCCCCCTGATATCCCAGAAAGTTGAAGCAATGAGAAGAGTACACCCGGAATTCGCCTATCAGTCGCGCGAACTAGCCGACCAGATCGACGGCATCCTCGGCGATCCGCCCGACCGCAAAAATTATCAGAACATGCTGAACGCCTTGATGTCTGACTATGCAAGCGGCGGCGGCATCGACGACCTGAACATGATGGCCTTTGCGCTGGTGGACGTGATCGAGTTCACCGATCCCAAGGCCGTGCTCGCGGAAGCCCAGGACTTCGAATACGGCGACGCCGCGCGCGTGTTCGCGGCGGCCAAGTGCCCGGACGGCGTGGCGGCGGAGATGCTGGCCGCGCTGGAGGAAAACCATCCCGACCTCGGCCGCCAGGCCATCATCACTGCCTTCCTGCACAAGCACCCGCGCCTGTGGGACGAGGACGATACCTCGCTCGACCAACTGCACGAAGGCGAGGAGGACGAGGATGAAGAGGAAGGTGTCGTGAGCGAAGAATTCGCCCAGATGTTCGATCAGGAAGGAGAGCAGTAATGTCCGACAAGAATCTGCCAGCCATCAGCAAGCAGGTCACTGAGCTGGTTCTGGCTGGCTCGCTGAGCCATGCCGAGCAGGCGTTCGCCGAAGCCGCCGAAACGCACGGCGACCTGGCCGTGGCCGAAGTGCTGCAAAACATTCCGCCGCACGTCACCGCGCTGCACATGGCAGGCTTCGACGGCGGCAAGATGTCGCTGGCGACCCTGCTGGTGCCGCCCAAGGCCTGGGCCGAAAGCCTGGCCTATATCGCCGCCACCTGGCCGGACGACATGATCGAGGACGATCCCGAGCGCATCGCCGAATCGCTGTTCGCCCACATCCACGGCGTGGTGTTCGGTACGGAAGACGAAGAGCGCCGCCACGAGCTGCTGGTGGAAGCCTCCGCCACGGACTGGGGCTGCACGGCCTTTGCCATCCTGTTCTCGATGGCGCCGAAGGAAATCCTGGAAGTGGCCGGAGAGATCATCTCCAAGGGCCCCTACATCACGGGCCAGACCACGTCCGACAACGACATTGTGCCGCTGGCCGTGGCCCTGGCCCAGGCCAGCGAGGACGGCTGGGACCGCGCCTTGTTCGAGCTCTTCCCGGACTTCCGGCACAGCGCCGACCTGGCCGACGCCGAGTTCAGCGACGACCCCGACGAAGAGCCGCAGTTCCTGCAGCGCTCCACGAAGGAATTGCTGTACCGCCTGCGCAAACAGGTGCCGAGCACCCGCAGCACGGCCACGCGCAGCACGCGCCGCAGCATGGGCACGGGGATCTTCAACTGATGCAGATTGCCTTAGTCAAAGAAAACCTCCCGCGCCTGACGCGCGCCATCCGGCTGCTGCCGGGCGACGCGCGGCCCGACGCGGCGGTGATGCTCGCCGACGAACTGTCCGGCATCACGGCCATGGTGGCGGACAAATTCACCAACAACCGCACGGCCGAAGGCATCCAGCGCGCCGTGAACCTCACGGTGGGCGGCGTCTCGCTGGGCCTGGAGCACCTACTGGCCGTCGACAGCGACCAGGCCGCGCTGGACTTCCTGGTCGACAACGGCGCGGAAGCCGCCTTCCAGGCGGGCTTCCGCCAGCTGAAGGAACTGTCGCAGATGCCGGAAGACACCCTGATCGGTGAGTACGACAGCGACCCCGTGTACGCCCAGCGCCGCCTGCGCGACCTGTTCTTCGACCTCTGCCTGACCGATCCCAACCAGAACTGGGACGGCCCCGCGCGCTACGCCTCGCAACTGAAGCAGCGCCAGGAAGTGCAGGCCGTGGTGCGCCTGGCCAACTGGCTGCGCCGCCACAACAGCGAAGGCCCCATCCAGGACGCCGACCTGAACGCGGAAGGCGTGATCGCGCTGGCTATCATCTTCGCGGTGGAAGGGGGCGGGCGCGTGGTGGCGCGCACGGGCCAGAAGGAATTCGAACGCTTCGTGAAAGCCGTCCGCAAGGCCAAGCCCGACTACGAAGCAGGCTGGGAAGCCCTGGTGGCGGCCGTTCCCGCGCAGCACCACCCCGTGCTGCTGAACCGCATCGACCTCTACCGCCGCAGCTGCACGGTGCTGCAGCACCTGCCCGGCCGCACGGCCATGAAGACCCTGTTCGCCGAGCTCGAGAACTACGCCGGCTCCGAACTCGACGCCGACTACGATTAATTTCTTAAAGGGGTCTGTCCCCAATTAAGAAATGTTTCTTAATTGGGGACAGACCCCTTTAAGAAATGTTGCTGGCGCTGCGGGCGAGGGCGACGAAGGCGGAGACCAGCGGGCTGCTGGCGTCCGCCCGCTGGGCGAGCAGCAGGGAGGTGGTGGCCGCCGGGTCCGCAAGGGGACGGTAGGTGACGCCGTCCATGTGGATGCGGTCGAAGGAACTCGGCAGCACGGAAACGCCGATGCCCGCCGCGATCAGTCCGATAATCGTCGATGCTTCTCCGGCCTCCATCGCGACCTGCGGCGTGAAGCCGGCCGCGCGGCACAGGCGGAAGATCTGCGGGTAGATGCCGGTGCCTGCATCCTTCGGGTACATCACGAAGGGCAGGCCTTCCAGGTCCTTCACCGCCACTTTCTTCTTGCGCGCCAAGGGCGAATCGGATGGCAGCACCAGCAGCAGCGGATCCTGCCGCAGTTCGGTGAGCTTGATGGACTCGGGCACGGGGCCCGATACCGTGCGCACAAAACCCAGGTCCAGCTCGCGGGCTTCGAGCGCCGCCAGCTGGTGCATGGTCGCCATCTCATGCAAGGTCAGCGCGACGCCGGGGTAGGCCTGGCGGTAGCTGCGGATCACCTGCGCGAACAGCGGCGTGAACGGCGTCGAGAAGGTGAAGCCGACCCGCAGCTCGCCCGCCTCGCCCCGCTGCGCGCGCCGCGCCGTGGCCATGGCCTGCTCGGACAAGGCCAGCACGCGCCGCGCGTCCGCCAGGAAGAGCTTGCCCGCTTCCGTCAGACGCACCCAGCGCTTGCTGCGTTCCAGCAGCTGCGCGCCCACCTCGGCCTCCAGCGCCTGGATCTGCTGGCTGAGCGGCGGCTGGCCGATGTGCAGGCGCTCGGCCGCGCGCGTGAAGCTCAGCTCCTCGGCGACGGCGACGAAATAGCGCAGGTGGCGAAGTTCCATGGATTGTTATCGTTTTTGGATATTAATATCGTCTGAAATATATATTGGACAGTAATAATCCGCAATCCTAAGATGAATCCATCGAATTCAGCAGGTATTCATCATGTCCATCACCGCCGGTTCCCCCGAGTTCAAACGCAGCAACCGCGCCCTGTTCTTCGGCGGCTTCTCCTGCTTCGCCTTGCTGTACAGCGTGCAGCCCCTGATGCCGCTGCTGGGACAGGAATTCGCGTTGACCCCGGCGCAGACCAGCCTGGCGCTATCGGTGTCGACCGGTGCACTGGCCGTGTCGCTGCTTCTGTCCAGCATTCTTTCCGACCGCATCGGCCGCAAACCGCTGATGGTGGCTGCCTTGACTGTCGCCGCGCTGATGACGCTGCTCTCGGCCTGCGCGCAAACCTGCAACCAGCTGCTGTTCGCACGCGCCGCGCTCGGCGCCGCACTGGGCGGCATGCCCGCCGTGGCCATGGCCTATCTCTCCGAGGAGATCGAGGCCAAGTCGCTGGGGCTATCGATGGGGCTGTATGTGAGCGGCAGTGCGTTTGGCGGCATGCTGGGGCGCATCCTGGCTTCGGTGCTGAGCGATTTCATGTCCTGGCGCGTGGCGACTGCGGCGCTGGGGGTGGCGGGCCTGTTCGCTGCGCTGGAATATTGGCGCAGCCTGCCCGCCTCGCGCAACTTCCGTCCTTCCGAAGGCGGCGTCGCCGCGCTTGTTGCCGGGCTGCGCCAGCACTTCCGCGACGATGGCTTGCCCTGGCTCTTCGCGCTGGCCTTCCTGCTGGTGGGCTGCTTCATCAGCGCGTACAGCTACATCAGCTTCCGTCTGCTCGCCGCCCCCTTCGAGCTGCGCCAGAGCGTGGTGGGTGCAATCTCGGTGCTGTACCTGATCGGCATCTTCAGCTCCGTGTGGGCGGGCAAGCTGGCGGACCGCCTCGGGCGGCGCGGCGTGCTGTGGGTGCTGCTGTGCGTGATGCTGTCGGGCCTGTTGCTCACACTGCTCAATTCGCTGGTGTTCATTGTGGCGGGCATGGCGCTGTACACCTTCGGCTTCTTTGCCTCACACTCCGTGGCCAGCAGCTGGGTGGGACGGCGCGCGCATGCGCCCAAGGCGCTGGCCTCGGCCCTGTATCTGTTCTTCTATTACATGGGTTCGAGCTTCGTGGGCTGGATTGCCGGATACCTGTGGTCGCATGCCGGCTGGCCGGGCGTCGTGGCCCTGCTGGGCTTTGGGCTGAGCCTGGCGTTGCTGATTGCCTTGCGCCTGCGCAGCCTGGTGCCTGTTGCCGTGCCGCCAGCCGCGCTGGCGGCCACTTGATCCGCCTCAAAGCCGACGGAAGCAGCGCCGAACCGCCGAGCCGACTGCGTGTCCGACGTGATGGACGCCGCGGGGCGTCATCGACAAGGAGGCGAACATGCTGCAAGAACAGGAAATCCGGCGCAGGCTGAGCAGTGTGCAACTGGCGGTAGGGCAGGCGGCTCAGGCGCTATCGGCCGAGCGCCACCTGCCGGGCGAACTGCGCGACTACATCCAGAAGCTCGACCGCCAGTCCGACAGCATCACGGAGGTACTGGCTTTGCGCGACCCGGCGCGCATCGTCAAGCTGATCGACGATATGGAACTGCTGGGCTCCCGAGCGCGCCGTGTCTGCGCCAGCGGCCTGCCCCTGACGCAGCACATGAAAGCCGCCGTCAACCACATGCACAACGAGCTGGCCGACTTCAAGCAGCACCTGCACTAAGCAGTTAGAGGATGCCGCGCTCGCGGAGGGTGGCGATGTCGGCGTCGCTGTGGCCGAGGAGGTCGCGCAGGATCGCGTCGGTGTGCTGGCCGAGCATCGGCGGGGCGACGCTGGCGTCGGCCGGGGTCGCCGACAGCCGCATCGGGCTGCGCACCAGCTTCATGCTGCCTGCCACCGGATGCGGCACGTCCACCACCATCTCGCGCGCCTTCACCTGCGGGTTCTGGTACACCTCGCCGATATCGTTGATCGGCCCGCACGGCACGCCCACCGCTTCCAGCAGATCGATCCACTCGTCGCGCGTCTTCGTCAACACCATCTCGGCCAGCATTGGCACCAGCACGTCGCGGTTCTGCACGCGCAGGGGATTGGTCACGAAGCGCGGATCGGCCGCCAGTTCCGGCCGTCCGCCCGCTTCAACGAACTTCACGTACTGCCCGTCGTTGCCCGTCGCAACGATGATGTAGCCGTCCGAGCACGCAAACGTCTGATAGGGCACGATATTGGGGTGGGCATTGCCCCAGCGCTTGGGCGCCTTGCCGCTATGGAGGTAGTTGCTGCCCATATTGGCGAGCATGGCCACCTGCACGTCCAGCAGGGCCATATCGATGTACTGGCCTTCGCCCGTGCGGTCGCGGTGCGTGAGCGCGGCAAGGATGGCGATGGTCGAATACATGCCCGTCATGAGGTCGCACAGCGCCACACCAGCTTTCTGGGGGCCGCCGCCCGGCAGGTCGTCGCGCTCGCCGGTCACGGACATCAGCCCGCCCATGCCCTGGATCAGGAAGTCATATCCCGCGCGGTGGGCATACGGCCCATCCTGCCCGAAGCCGGTCACGGAGCAGTAGACCAGGTCCGGCTTCACGGCCTTCAGGGATTCGTAGTCGAGCCCATAGCGCTTGAGCTGCCCGACCTTGTAGTTCTCCAGCACCACGTCCGACTGCTTCGCCAGTTCGCGGATAATGGCCTGGCCTTCCGGCTTGGAGATATCCACCGTGACCGAACGCTTGCCGCGGTTGGCGGCGAGGTAGTAGGCCGCTTCGCTGGTGTCCTTGCCCAACGGGTCTTTCGCGTACGGAGGCCCCCAGGCGCGCGTGTCGTCGCCGGTGCCGGGACGTTCGATCTTGATCACGTCGGCGCCCAGGTCCGCCAGGTTCTGCGAGCACCACGGCCCCGCCAGCACGCGCGAGAGGTCGAGGACGCGGATATGTCCGAGGGCTTTGGCGTTCGGGGCGCTGCTCATAGTGTCTCCTTGTTCTGGGAGCGATAGCTTAACGCATCCAGCCGTGGTAGTGTCTCGCTCATGTGGCCTTATCCCCGAATCCTCGCGCATCGCGGCGGCGGCACGCTCGCTCCCGAGAACACGATTGCCGGCCTGCGCGCCGGCCTGGCCCACGGCTTCCACGCCGTGGAGTTCGATGTGATGCTGTCACAGGACGGCATCGGCGTCGTCATGCACGATCCCGATTTCGGCCGCACGGTGCCGGGCCGTGGCAGCGTACCCACGACCAGCGCGGCCGAGCTGCGCGCGATGGATGCAGGGAGCTGGTTCGGCCCGGCGTTCGCGGGAGAGCCGGTGCCGCTGTTCTCCGATTTCGTCGCCTTCTGCAGGGCCGAAAAGATCTGGATGAACATCGAGATCAAGCCCGCACCGGGCTTCGACACCGAAACGGGCGCCTGGGTCGCGCGCCGCACGCGCGAACTCTTTGCAGCCGACATGGGCGACGCCGCAAAGCTCCCGCTTCTGTCGTCTTTCAGCTTCGAAGCCCTGGCCGCCGCGCGCGATGCCGCGCCCGACCTGCCGCGCGCTTATCTTCTCGATAAGATTCCGCCGGACTGGGAAGGGCAGGCCCGCAGTCTGGGCGCCGTGGCGATCCACACCAACCAGAAGCACCTCACGCCCGGCACGGCCCAGGCCATCAAGGCGGCGGGCTTCGGCCTGTTTTGCTATACCGTCAACGATCCCGAACGGGCGCGCACCCTGTTCTCCTGGGGCGTGGACGCCTTCTGCACCGACCGCATCGACCTGATCGGCCCTGCCTTTGCCTGAGCGGCGGCCCCTGTGGCTGCCGTAAAAGGATCACGTATAATCAGCGTTTTGCATACATTTGCCTGCGCCATTTAGCCAATCTGACATGAAATCATCCGAAATCCGCGAGAAGTTCCTGAAGTTCTTCGAATCCAAGGGTCACACCATCGTCCGTTCCAGCCCTCTGGTGCCAGGCAATGACCCGACCATGCTGCTCACGAACTCCGGCATGGTGCAGTTCAAGGACGTGTTCCTCGGCCTGGATACCCGTCCCTATTCGCGCGCGACCTCCGTGCAGCGCTGCGTGCGCGCCGGCGGCAAGCACAATGACCTGGAAAACGTGGGCTACACCGCGCGCCACCACACCTTCTTCGAAATGCTGGGTAACTTCAGCTTCGGCGACTACTTCAAGCGCGACGCCATCCAGTACGCCTGGGAGCTGCTGACCAAGGTGTACATGCTGCCCGCCGAGAAGCTGACCGTCACCGTCTACCAGGAAGACGACGAGGCCTACGATATCTGGGCCAACGAAATCGGCGTGCCGAAAGAGCGCATCATCCGCATCGGCGACAACAAGGGCTCGCGCTACGCGTCGGACAACTTCTGGCAGATGGCCGATACCGGCCCATGCGGCCCCTGCACCGAGATCTTCTACGACCACGGCCCGGACATCTGGGGCGGCCCTCCCGGCTCGCCTGAAGAAGACGGCGACCGCTTCATCGAAATCTGGAACCTGGTGTTCATGCAGTTCAACCGCGACGAAGCGGGCAACATGAGCAAGCTGCCGAAGCCCTGCGTGGATACGGGCATGGGCATGGAGCGCCTGGCCGCCGTGCTGCAGCACGTGCACAGCAACTACGAGATCGACCTGTTCCAGAACCTGATCAAGGCCGCCGCCCGCGAAACCGGCGCCACCGACCTGGAAAACAAGTCGCTGCGCGTGATCGCCGACCATATCCGCGCCGCTTCCTTCCTGATCGTGGACGGCATCATCCCTTCGTCCGAAGGCCACGGCTACGTCCTGCGCCGCATCATCCGCCGCGCACTGCGCCATGGCCACAAGCTGGGCCAGGCCAAGCCTTTCTTCTACAAGCTGGCGGTAGACCTGGACAAGGAAATGGGTTCGGCCTATCCGGAGCTGAGCGAGAAGCTGGCTTACGTGCAGCAGGTGCTGAAGACCGAAGAAGAGCGCTTCGGCGAAACGCTGGAAAACGGCATGAAGATCCTGGAAGCGCAGCTGGCCAAGGACGCGAAGAACCTGGACGGCGCCACCGCCTTCACCCTGTACGACACCTACGGCTTCCCGCTGGACCTCACCGCCGACATCTGCCGCGAGCGCGGCGTGACGCTGGATGAAGCAGGCTTCCACGAAGCCATGGAGAACCAGAAGAAGACCGCCCGCGCTGCAGGCAAGTTCAAGATGGCCGCCAACGTGGAATACAGCGGCGCCAAGACCAATTTCGTGGGCTACGAGCGGCTGTCCTTCGACTCCACCGTGATCGCCCTGTACAGCAACGGCGCGCCGGTGCAGGAGCTGAAGGCTGGCGAGAACGGCATCGTGGTTCTGGACACCACCCCCTTCTACGCCGAGTCCGGCGGCCAGGTGGGCGACCAGGGTGTGATCCAGAGCGCCTCGGCCAGGTTCAACGTGGAAGACACGCTGAAGATCCAGGCCGACGTGTTCGGCCAGCACGGCGTGCTGGCGCAGGGAACGCTGAAGGTGGGCGACAAGGTGTCCGCCCAGGTGGATACCGAGAAGCGCGGCCGCACCATCCGCAACCACTCCGCAACGCACCTGATGCACAAGGCGCTGCGCGAGGTGCTGGGCCCACACGTGGCGCAGAAAGGCTCGCTGGTCGATCCGGACAAGACCCGCTTCGACTTCAGCCACAACGCGCCGCTGACGGCCGAACAGATCGCGCAGATCGAAACCATCGTCAACAAGGAAATCCTGGAGAACCACGCGACGAAGGCGCAGCACATGTCCTTCGACGACGCGGTGAAGCACGGCGCCATGGCCCTCTTCGGCGAGAAGTACGGCGATGAAGTGCGCGTGCTGGACATCGGCTCCTCCAAGGAACTGTGCGGCGGCGTGCACGTGAACCGCACGGGCGACATCGGCCTGTTCAAGATCGTGTCCGAAGGCGGCGTGGCGGCCGGTATCCGCCGCGTGGAAGCCGTGACGGGCGAGGGCGCGCTGGCGCTGGTGCAGGGCATGACCCGCCGCCTGAACGAAGCGGCTGCCGCGCTGAAGGCCACGCCGGAAGAGATCACCTCCCGCATTTCGCAGGTGCAGGACCAGGTGAAGTCGCTGGAGAAGGAGCTGAACGCGCTCAAGTCCAAGCTGGCTTCCGGCCAGGGAGACGAGCTGGCCACCAAGGCCGTGGACGTCAAGGGCATCAAGGTGCTGGCCGCGACCATGGAAGGCGCGGACGTGGCCGCCCTGCGCGAAACCATGGACAAGCTGAAGGACAAGCTGAAGACCGCCGCCATCGTGCTGGCCAGCGTTGCCGACGGCAAGGTGAGCCTGATCGCGGGCGTGACCCAGGACTCCATCGGCAAGGTCAAGGCGGGGGAGCTGGTGAACTTCGTCGCACAACAAGTGGGCGGCAAAGGCGGCGGACGCCCCGATATGGCGCAGGCCGGCGGCACCAACCCGGCTGCACTGCCGGGCGCCCTGGAGGGCGTTGCAGCATGGGTGGAATCCAGGCTGTAAGCGGAAAACGGGCCCGCGTTTCCTTACGCGGGCCTTTCTAGTCTCATATCATCGTTGCTAAGTTGCAACGCAACATGAACTATTTTGGTGCACTGCGTCACGCAGCCGGAATTGGAGTAGTATGTCGGGACTCAGCACAATAATTGGTGAGAATCTTGATGAGCGAAACAGTACTCGACACCGAAATGATTGAATTTCATAAGGAACTCGATGCGCGGGGCCTCAATTGCCCGCTGCCGATCCTGAAGGCGAAGAAGGCGCTGGCAGAGCTGGAGAGTGGCCAGGTCCTGCGCATCATGGCAACCGATCCCGGTTCCGTGCGCGACTTCCAGGCCTTTGCCAAGCAGACCGGCAATCCGCTGCTCTCGCATGTGCAGCATGGCCGCGAATTCACTTTTTTGATGCAGCGCAAGTAACAAAACCGGCCGAGAAGGCCCGATTGGGGACAGTTTCCTGAACAAGGACCTGTCCCCAAACTTTTTAGAGTTCCGGCACTAGCAAGAAAACGTACGATCGTGCTTTAATTCGGTGCTGGACTAGAAATTCTCTTATAATCTGGCCCACATTTCACTACCCATTTTTCCCAAAGGCACACCATGAAAGTCCTCGTACCTGTCAAGCGTGTAGTTGACTACAACGTCAAAGTGCGCGTGAAGTCGGACGGCACTGGCGTCGATATCGCCAACGTCAAAATGTCGATGAACCCGTTCGACGAGATCGCACTCGAAGAGGCTACCCGCCTGAAGGAAGCGGGCAAGGTCACGGAAGTGGTGGCCGTATCCTGCGGCGTGGCCCAGTGCCAGGAAACCCTGCGCACCGGCATGGCCATCGGCGCCGACCGCGGCATCCTGGTCGAAACCTCGGCCGAACTGGAGCCGCTGGCCGTGGCCAAGCTGCTGAAGGCCCTGGCCGACAAGGAACAGCCGCAGCTGATCATCCTGGGCAAGCAAGCCATCGACGACGACTCCAACCAGACGGGCCAGATGCTGGCTGCGCTGCTGGGCTGGCCGCAAGCGACCTTCGCCTCGAAAGTGGTGCTGGAAGACGGCAAGGCGACCGTGACCCGCGAAGTGGACGGCGGCCTGGAAACCCTGGCCCTGACGCTGCCCGCCATCGTCACCACCGACCTGCGCCTGAACGAGCCGCGCTACGTGACGCTGCCGAACATCATGAAGGCCAAGAAAAAGCCGCTCGAGACCGTGAAGCCGGAAGACCTGGGTGTGGACGTGGCGCCGCGCCTGAAGACCCTGAAGGTCGTGGAACCTGCCAAGCGCTCCGCCGGTATCAAGGTGCCGGACGTGGCAACCCTGGTGTCGAAGCTGCGCACCGAAGCAAAAGTCATCTAAGAGGAACTAATCAAAATGGTCGCACTCGTCATTGCAGAACACGATAACGCCAGCCTCAAAGGCAGCACCCACCACACCGTGACCGCAGCCGCTCAATGCGGCGGCGAAGTCCACGTCCTGGTCGCTGGCAGCAATGCATCCGCCGCCGCGCAGCAGGCCGCCCAGATTGCGGGCGTGTCCAAGGTGCTGCTGGCCGACGCTCCCTACTTCGCCGAAGGCCTGGCCGAAAACGTGGCCGAGCAGATCCTGGCTGTCGCAGGCAGCTACTCGCACATCCTGGCTCCCGCCACCGCCTACGGCAAGAACATCCTGCCGCGCGTGGCCGCCAAGCTGGACGTAGCCCAGATCTCCGAAATCACCAAGGTCGATGCGCCGGACACCTTCGAGCGCCCGATCTACGCCGGTAACGCCATCGCCTACGTGCAGTCCTCGGACAAGGTGAAGGTCATCACCGTCCGCACCACGGGCTTCGACTCCGCAGCTTCCACCGGCGGTTCGGCTGCCGTGGAAAACGTGGCCGCCGTGGCCGACGTGGGCAAGTCCTCCTTCGTGGGCCGCGAAGTGGCCAAGTCGGACCGTCCGGAACTGACCGCCGCCAAGATCATCGTGTCGGGTGGCCGCGGCATCGGTTCGGCCGAGAACTTCAAGGTCCTGGAGCCTCTGGCCGACAAGCTGAACGCCGCCATGGGCGCATCGCGCGCCGCAGTGGACGCGGGCTTCGTGCCGAACGACTGGCAGGTTGGCCAGACCGGCAAGATCGTGGCGCCGTCCCTGTACATCGCCGTCGGCATTTCGGGCGCCATCCAGCACCTGGCCGGCATGAAGGACTCGAAGACCATTGTCGCCATCAACAAGGACCCTGAAGCGCCGATCTTCTCCGTTGCCGACTACGGCATCGTGGGCGATCTGTTCGAAGTGGTACCTGAACTGGTCAAAGAACTGGGCTGAACACTGAACTAGTAATACCAAGCCACGCTGGCCGGTTTCGCCGTGCCACCGTGGCTTGTTTTCTTGGAGAGAGACATGAGCTATCAAGCGCCCCTGAAAGACATGCAGTTCGTGATGAACGAGCTGGCCAACCTCGCCGCCGTGAGCGCACTGCCGGGCTGCGAGGACGCGACCGCCGAAACGGCGGAAGCGGTGCTGGAAGAGAACGCGAAATTCTGTAGCGGCGTTGTCGCGCCGCTGAACCACGCCGCGGACAAGGAGCCCAGCTCCTGGAGCGAAGGCAAGGTCACGACCTCAAAGGGCTTCAAGGAAGCCTTCCGCCAGTTCGCTGAAGCGGGCTGGCAGGGGGTGCAGCATCCGCAGGAATTCGGCGGCCAGGGCCTGCCGAAACTGGTGGCCACGCCATGCGTGGAAATGCTGCACGGCTCCAACCTGTCGTTCGCGCTGGTGGCGCTGCTGACGGACGGCGCCATCGAAGCCCTGCTGACCGCAGGCAGCGACGAGCAGAAAGCCACCTTCCTCGAACCGCTCATCTCCGGCAAGTGGACCGGCACCATGAACCTCACCGAGCCGCAGGCAGGCTCCGACCTGGCCGCCGTGCGCACGCGCGCCGTGCCGCAGGGCGATGGCACCTACAAGATCTTCGGCACCAAGATCTTCATCACCTACGGCGAGCACGATATGGCGGAGAACATCATCCACCTCGTACTGGCGCGCACGCCGGATGCTCCTCCGGGCGTCAAGGGCATTTCCCTGTTCATCGTGCCCAAGTTTATGGTCAACAAGGACGGTTCGCTGGGCGAGCGCAATGACGCGCACTGCGTGTCCATCGAACACAAGCTGGGCATCAAGGCCAGCCCCACCGCCGTGCTGCAGTTCGGCGACAACGGCGGCGCCATCGGCACGCTGGTGGGTGAAGAGAACCGCGGCCTGGAATACATGTTCATCATGATGAACGCGGCCCGCTTCGGCGTTGGCATGCAGGGCGTGGGCCTGGCGGAACGCGCCTACCAGCAGGCGGCCACGTTCGCCAAGGAACGCGTGCAGTCGCGCGACCTGGCCGGTTCGGCTGGTCCCGTGGCCATCATCAACCATCCGGACGTGCGCCGCATGCTCATGTCCATGCGCTCGCAGACCGAGGCGGCGCGTGCGCTGGCCTATGTGGGCGCGGGCATCAGCGACATCGCCCACTTCCATGCGGACGAAGCGGTGCGCGCCGAGAACCTGGCCGTGTACGAGTACCTGGTGCCGATCATCAAGGGCTGGTCCACCGAGATGTCCGAGAACGTGGCGCGCGACGGCGTGCAGGTGCACGGCGGCATGGGCTTCATCGAGGAAACCGGCGCAGCGCAGCACTACCGCGACGCGAAAATCCTTACCATCTACGAAGGCACCACGGCCATCCAGGCCAACGATCTGGTGGGCCGCAAGACGGTGCGCGACGGCGGCAAGGTTGCGAAAGGCCTGATCGCGCAGGTGCGCGCCACTGAAGCGCAGCTGGGCGACGCCTCCGGCGCCGACTTCGCAGCCATCCGCAAGCAGCTGGCGCAAGGCAGCGCGGACCTGGAAGCGGTGGTGGATTTCGTGCTGGCCAACGTCAAGAGCGACATCAAGAGCGTGTTCGCGGGCAGCGTGCTGTATCTGAAGCTGGCGGGCATTGTGCTGGGCGGCTGGCAGATGGCGCGCGCGGCGCTGATCGCGCAGCAGAAGCTGGACGCAGGCGAGGGCGATGCCGCCTTCTACAAAGCCAAGATCGCCACCGCGCGCTTCTTCGCCGAGCACATCCTCTCCCAGTCCACCTCCCTGCGCACCGCCATCGTGGACGGCGCCTCCGGCGTGCTGGCGCTGGACGTCGAGCAGTTCTAAATTGCCTGGGCCGTGAGAATCTGCGCATTTTCCGGCCCCGCAAGATGCTATGCTCTCTCGACACTTCCCCGTCCTGAGAGCAGAGCGAGCCTATGAAGACTCACGCTGGCAGTTTGCAGAAACGCGAGCCCGTCGGCAGCAAGAGCGGCAAAGCTCCCACCTTTCAGTTCAAGAATAACCGCCCCCAGGCGGCTGCCCAGCGCAAGCTGCAGGACATCGCTAACGCCAGCTCAAAGATGGCCAAGCTGCAGGCCATGAAGCATTCCGTAGGGGCACAGCCGGTCGCTCAACTGAAGCGCGTGGATATCGATCCCGGTTCCAGTGGAAGCTGGGACAGGTGGTGGATACCAAGAACCTGGACAAGTCGCAGATGCTCGCGCTGTTGAACGACATCGAGTTCCTGACCGAGAACCCGGTCGGCGCAACGGTGCAGGACAAGGTGAACTACCAGCAGGCGCTCTTTGCCCACCGGCTAGACATCGGTAAGGCTTTCAACACCGGCGACTACAAGGACGGCAAGCCCGTGTTGAACTATTACCGCCCGCTTGATCCCTGGACCGACGAGGGAGACAAGCAATGGCTTGGTGAGAACACTGCGGAGTTTGCGGAGAAAAGGCAGCTGGTCGAATTGGTGAAGAAGGTGTCGGCGCTTGCGCATACGCTGCCTGGCCAACTCAAGGCGGTGATGCAGCACGACGCCGTCTATAACATGACGCCGGAGGCGCAGCTGGAGTACTGCGTCCATCAAAGCAAGGGGTACGATGCCGGAACCCTGGCGAAATGCCTGTACACCTCGTACTTCTATGGACCGATCAATACCTTCCTGCGCAAACAGCTGCCCGGATCTGTCGATTCAAAGATCATCGACCTGATCACCTATACTCTGGGCGTCCTCGAAAAGACCATCAAGAACGACAAGGTCGTTCATCAGATCGAAACGTTCAGGGTGGAGCTCAAGTCGGAATGGATGAAGAATCCGGGTAAAGGCCAGGTTCTGGATTTCCCGGCCTTCACCAGCACGCATCCTTCGGAAGGAGGCGTCGATACGATGCTGAAGGATATCGCCAAAGGCACTTTTGGCGAGGTGGGCGAGCCCGCAGTCCTGAAATTCCAAGGCAGGACGAAGGTGCTTCAGCCGAATGTGAAGTACTTCCCGGAGGAGGTGGAGACAATCATCCCTCCGGGGATGAGGGCCAAGGTGGCGCATGTCGATGTGACCACCCTCGATATTCCCGGCAAGGGGAAGACGGCCGTCAAGCTCTATACGCTGGAAATCCAGTAGCCTTTACAGGCCTTTTGCAGCCAGCGCGGCGATTTCGTAGTCGCCGTCGTCCACCAGCCTTTCCCATCCTTCGAACTTGCCCAGCCCGAGTGCGCGGGCCATGGAGAGCAGCAGGCTTTGTCCGGCAACGGGACGGTCCGGCGCCAGTGCGTACACCGGGTCCGCAAATGCCGCCTGCGGCGTGGTGATGGTCCAGCCCATTTCCTTGAACATGGTGATCACGTCGTCCAGCCAAAGGGCGTTGATCAGGTTGTGGTGCATGAGCATGACTTGCGCAATGTCGCGGCCCTGCAGCTTCTGCGACAGGGCGCGGTAGGCGAGGGCGCGCTGGCGCACGTGGCTCAGGTAGGCCTCGCGGATGGCGCTCACGTCGGCATCCCGATTCTTTCTCAGCACCTCCACCAGCTTGTCGTTCAGGCGCCAGTCGCTCGTGTCGAGGCTGACGTAGGCATTGCGGTAGCCCTGCTGCGCGAGGAAGCTGCGCATGCCGTCGCGCTTCTCGGGCGTGTTCCCTTCGCGCAGGAAGGTGAAGCGGAACCATCTCTGGTAGCCGGGCAGAGGGCTGATGATGCGGTCGCAGTCCAGTATCTGCCGCTGGTAGTCTTCCAGCGCAATCTTGTGCAGGTCCGGGTGCGTCATCGTGTGGTTGCCGATTACATGGCCTGCTTCGCCCCAGGCGCGAGCGAAGGCCAGTCCCTCAGGTTTGTTGGCGCCGTTGCCCGCGGTGACGAACAGCGCCGCCTTTACCTTATGCTTCGCCAGCGCGGCCAGCATGGCCTTGTTGCGCTGCTCCGCGTTGAGCCGCGGCCCGTCGCTGATGTGGGGGCCATCGTCGAAGGTGAAGGCCACGGACTGGGCATGGGCCGCGAAGGCAGCCAGCGCCAGTGCAGCGGCTGCAATGAGTTGAAGATGTCGCAAACAGTTCTCCTTTGCCGGGAATTCGAGTTCCGTATCTTACGGCAGAATCCTCAGCGTGCGCCTTCGTGCGCCAGCAGCCATTCCTTGCGTGCGAGTCCGCCGCCATAACCTGTGAGCGAACCATCCTTGCCGATCACGCGGTGGCAGGGAATGATGATGGCGATGCGGTTGGCGCCATTGGCCGAGGCTACCGCCCGCGTGGCGCTGGGAGCTCCGATGCGTTCCGCGAGCGCCTGGTAATGTGTTGCCTCGCCAAAGGGCAGGCTGCGCAGCGCGGCCCACACGCGGGTCTGGAATGCGCTGCCGGGCGCGTCGAGCGGCACGCTGAATTCCGTCCGCTTGCCTGCGAAGTACTCGCCCAGCTGCGATTCGGTCTCGCGCGTATGCTCGTTCTCGCCCGCCAGAATGCGGGTGCGGAAGTGTCGCTGGATGTCGCGCAGCTCGGTCTCCAGCATGCGCCTGTCGGTGAACTCCAGCAGGCATACGCCGTTCTCGCTGGCGCAGACAAACATGGGCCCCAGCGGCGTGGAGAAGCGGTGCATTACCAGCGGAGCCGCTGCGTTGCTCGGTGCATGGCCCGTCATTTTCTTGAAGGTGTAGGCGAAGCCGCTCAGGGATTCATAGCCGCTGCCCAGGGCCGCTTCCGTTGCGCTGCGTCCGTCCTTCAGCTCCGCCATGGCGCCATTGATGCGCAGCATGCGCTGGTAGGCCTGGAAGCTGAAGCCGTGGTGCTTCAGGAACCAGCGGCGAATCAGTTCAGGGCTCAGCCCCAGCGAGCGCAGTTCGCCGTCCGGTATGCGGCGGGTGGACGCTTCTCGCACCAGCGCCACGGCGCGCGCCACCTGAGGAGGCACGTCAGGGCTGTTCTCCGTTGGGCGGCATACCTTGCAGGGCCTGAAGCCCAGCGCCAGCGGCTCCTTCAGGTCGGTGAAGAAGTCCACGTTCTCCAGCTTGGGCTTGCGCGCCCGGCAGGTGGCTATGCAGAAGATGCCCGTGGTCTTCACTGCGGCATAGAACGCGCCCACATGCTGCGGCGAGCGGTCCACGAGCGCGCGGTAGCAGCGCTGGATATCGTTGGCGTCACTGATTTTCATGGCTGAAGAGTGCTGCGAAGCTTTGCCGGGATCGAATGGCGTCGAGGCGGCGGCGCAGCTCCTGTTTCAATTCGCCGTGCACGGCGTTGCCCATGCTGATGCGCTTCACGCCGAGCGCCGCAAGCGTGGCGAAGTCCGGCAGGCGCGGCATGGCCAGCACATTGACCGGACGCGCCAGGCTGCCCGCCACTTCGCGGATGTCTGCGGCTTCGGTGATGCAGGGAGCGAAGATCCCGTCCGCACCGTGCCCGATGTACTGCCTGCCGCGCGACAGCGTTTCCTGCAGCGCATCCGGTACGCCGAGCAGAAAGGGATCGGTGCGGGCATTGATGAACAGTTCCGGGCAGGCACTGCGGATTGCCGCGATCAGGCCTGCGAGATGTTCGGGCGGCAGGAGTTGGCGTTTGCCGTCCACCACCCGGCTGTCTTCGATGTTGATGCCCACGATACCCAGCTCCTGCAGGCGCTGTGCATTGGCGGCCACGCTGTCCGCATCGTCGGCATAACCCCCTTCGATATCCACGCTGAGAGGCAGCGTGGTGGAGGCGCGGATGCGGCGCACGATGAAGAGCAGCTCGTCGAAGGACGTGCCTTCCCCATCCTCGTAGCCCAGCATGCCTGCGATGGCGGCGCTCGATGTGGCGATGGCCGCATAGCCCGCCGCCTGGGCGGCAAGGGCGCTTGGGACATCCCAGGCGTTGGCGATGAGGAGCGGCGCATCGGCCGCATGCAGTGCATGGAAGCTGGACATGAAAGTCTCCGGGATCGAATGAGCGGACAGCTTAACGAAACCGGGCCCGCCGCGCCAACCGAAAAATGGACGACTATTTTTCGGTATAGTACGGGAATGGATGCCACGACCCTTCTGCTCTTCGTCCCTGCCTGCTTCGCCATCAACATGGCGCCGGGCCCAAACAACCTGCTCTCGATCAGCAATGCCACGCGCTACGGCTTCCGTGCAGCCTGGATGGCCGGCGCGGGCCGCCTCATTGCGTTTGCGGGCATGATCGCGCTGGCCTCGGCGGGACTGGCGGTGGTGCTGCATACCTCCGAGCTGCTGTTCATGGCAATCAAGACGGCTGGCGCCTTCTACCTCTTCTACATCGCCTGGCAGCTGTGGCGCGCCGGGCCCGGGACGGAAGGAGCGGCGCAGGCCGGGGCCACCATGTCCCAGCTGCTGCGCCAGGAGTTCCTGGTGGCGGCAGGGAATCCGAAAGCGATCCTGGTGTTCACGGCCTTCCTGCCCCAGTTCGTCGATCCCTCGCAGCCCATGGCCTTGCAGTTCACCATCCTGGGCGGCCTGTTCCTGCTTTTCGAGATCGCCGCCATTGCCGTCTACGCCTGGATGGGCGTGGGCATGCGCCGCTTCCTTGGCGACCCGCGCGGCCGCCAGCTCTTCAACCGCAGCTGCGCCACTTTGCTGGGCGGCGCCGGCCTCGGCCTGCTCCTGTCTCGCCGCGCCTGACGCCATCTTCGGCCAAAAAGGGGCAAATGTCCTAAAAATGTAGGACTTTTTCAGTGCTTTTGTAGCAATCCCTTCAAATCGCCCGAACATGCGCTAATCTTCGATTGTTGCCATGGGGAATCTATCTCCCATGGCTTTTTGCCAACTCAATCGTGGACAATTTATGAAGACCAAGCTCATCGCGCGTGCGCTATTGCTCGCGCTAAGTAGCACAGCCTGTCTATTGCCCGCTGCCGGGCACGCCGCCAACGCCAAGCCGGTCCCGGTCGTGCACTGGGAACAGTTCCCGGGTGAACCGATCATCGTATTCGGCGGCGCCGATTCCACCGATCCGGACGGCCATGTCGTCGGCTACAGCTGGAAATTCGGCGACGGCGCGAGCGGTACAGGCCAGGACACCAGCCATATGTACGCCAAGCCCGGCAAGTACACGGTGACTTTCACGGCCAAGGACGACAAGGGCGCCACCGCCAGCAAGAGCTTTACCGTGACGGTGGCGGGCAAGCCCAACGTGGCTCCCACAGCCAAGGGCACCGTGACCGTAACGCCGAACAGCTTCACGGCCGCCTTCAACGCCACCGGTTCGAGCGATCCGGATGGCAGGATCGCCAGCTATGCCTGGAACTTCGGCGACGGCACCAGCGGTACGGGCCTGAAGGCGAGCCACGTCTACAAGACGGCAGGCAGCTATACCGCCGTCCTCACCGTGAAGGACAACGAAGGCGCCACCAATACGCTGGAGCTCCCATTGGCCGTCACCGGTCCGGCGCCCAACAAGCCTCCGGTGGCCGCCGCAACGGCCACCCAGCAGGCGGGCAAGCTCACGGTGAGCTTCAACGCCACCGCCTCCAGCGACCCCGATGGCAAGGTCGCCAGCTACGCCTGGAACTTCGGCAACGGCAAGACGGGCGCCGGCGCAACGCCCAGCCACACCTATGCGGCCGCAGGCAGCTATAACGTGACCCTGACGGTCAAGGACAACAAGGGCGCCACCGGCAGCCTGTCCCTGCCGGTTACGGTGAACCCGCCCGCCGCGAACAAGCCTCCGGTCGCCGCCGCCAGTGCGAACCAGTCGGGCAAGCTGACCGTGAGCTTCGACGCCAGCGCCTCGAAGGACACGGACGGCAGCATCGCCAGCTACGCCTGGAACTTCGGCGACGGCAAGACGGGCGCCGGCATGAAGGTCAGCCACGTCTACGCGGCGGCAGGGCAGTACCAGGCCACGCTGACGGTGAAGGACAACAAGGGCGCCAGCGCTTCGCTGCCCCTGACCGTGACGGTCACCGCAGGCAGCACGGCTGCGACGCCGTGGGTCTCCGGCTATTACGCAGGCTGGTTCTGGAACGACTATCAGCCGCAGCACATCGACATGAGCGCCATGACCCATGTGGTCTTCGGCCGCGTGGCGCCAGGCGGCGGCACCCTGGGCGGCACGCCGGGCCAGATCGTGCCCGGCGCAGGCACCGCCCACGATGCGGGCCAGCTGCCCGCCAGCGTGACTTCGCTCAGCGTCGAGGACTTCCTCGTGCAGCGCGCCCACGGCGCGGGCATCAAGGCCCTGCTCATGCTGGGCGGGAATGACGATGGAGCGGGCTTCTCGGCCTCCACCAAGCCCGGTGTGCGCACCACCTTCATCAACAACCTCGTCACCTACCTGGCCACCCACGACTACGACGGCGTGGACGTGGACTGGGAAGACCATATCGAAACGGCCGACGACCAGAACCAGCTGATCGCCTTCATCACGGAACTGAAGCAGGCCGCCTCCATCCACAACCGCTACCGCGACCGCCCGCTGATCGTGACCTTCCCGACCAGCATCCTGAACATGAACTACGACGTGGTGCCGGGCTGGAAGGTGCAGGTCGCCGAACTGGTGGACCAGTTCAACATCATGAGCTACGAGATCGCCTTCGCGCACGGCGGCTGGACCACCTGGCACTTCTCGCCACTGTTCGGCCAGAGCGGCACCCACCCGAGCGATGTGTCGAGCAGCGTGCAGGCCTATATCGACGCGGGCATCGTGCCGGGCAAGATCGGCATCGGCCTGGGCTTCTACGCCCTGAGCTTCACGCCGCCCGTAACGGGCCCGAACCAGACCGTGAGCCAGATGGAGTCGAACGACGCCACCTGGAGCTATGCGAACCTGGTGAATGGCGGCTTCCTGTCGGCGGGCACCTATGTGTGGGACGACGTAGCGCAGGTGGGCTACCGCTCCTACCCGGGCGGTTTTACCGGCCATGCCGAATACAACACTGGCACCACCGGCTTCCTGAGCTACGAGGACCCGCGCAGCATCGCCGTGAAAGGCAAGTGGGTGCGCGAGAAGCAGCTGGGCGGCGCCATCATCTGGACCATCAACTACGGCTCGCCGGATGGCCTGAACAACCCGCTGCTGAACGCGGTCAAGCAGTCCTTCCTCATGGGCGCGGACAGCGTGCAGCCCTACGCCCGCTTCACCTCCGCCATGCCTTCGACCACGGAGCTGCGCTTCAACTTCGACGCCAGCCAGTCGGCGGACGCGGAAGACAAGCCGGTGGCCAGCTACAGCTGGAACTTCGGCGACGGCGCCACCGCAACGGGCGTCAACGCCAGCCATGTGTACGCCAGCGCGGGCCGCTACCTGGTGACCCTGACCGTCACCGACGCCAAGGGCGTGAGCGCGTCCACCACCTCCTCGGTGCTGGCCGACTTCCCGCCGCCGCCGGATGAACTGCCGCCGCTGGAGCCGGTGCCTGCCGCGAACGGTCCCCGTCCCTGGGTTACCGCCTACTACGCGGGCTGGTTCTGGAACTTGTTCGAGCCGCAGTATGTGGACATGAGCGCCATGAGCCACTACGTGTTCGGCCGCGTGGCGCCGGGCGGCGGCACCCTGGGCGGCCAGCCGGGCGAGGTGGTTCCGGGCGCGGGCACGGCGCACCAGCCGGGCATCCTGGGCAGCCTCACGAACAAGAGCGTGGAGGATTACCTGGTGCAGCGCGCCCACGAATCCGGCGTCAAGGCGCTGCTGATGATCGGCGGCATGGGCGACGGCCTGGGCTTCCTGCGCTCGACCACTTCACTCACCCGTCCCGTATTCGTGAAGAACCTGCTGGACTACCTGGAGGCTCACGACTACGACGGCATCGACCTCGACTGGGAAGACGTGCTCGACACCGACCAGGCCAAGCTCCAGCTCACGGCCCTCATCGCCAACCTGCGCGCAGGCGCCAAGGAGCGCGCCCGCTGGCAGGACCCGTCGAAACCGTTCGTGATCACCTTCCCGAACTATGCGATGAACATGAACTACGAGACCGTGCCCCAGTGGAAGGTCACCGTGGCCTCCATCGTCGACCAGTTCAACCTGATGAGCTATGCCTTGGGCTTCAACGCGGACGGCTGGACCAGCACCACCTTCAGCCCCATCGAAGGCAAGACGCCGACCCACCCCATGGACGTGAGCTCCAGCATCCAGGCCTACCAGGACGCGGGCATCGACCGCAAGAAACTGGGCGTGGGCATCGGTTTCTACGGCATGAGCTATGCGCCGCCGGTCACCGCGCCGAACCAGCCAGCGACCGCCATGAACAACAGCGATACCAGCCTGAGCTACGCGCAGCTGGTGAACGAAGGCTACCTGAGCAATGGCAGCTATCACTGGGATGACGTGGCCAAGATGGGCTACCGCTCCTACAGCGGCGCGAACGGCTTCAAGGGCGCGGGCATGCTGAGCTACGAGGACGAGGCCAGCATCGCGGCCAAGGGCAAGTGGGTGCGCAACACCGGCACCGGCGGCGCCATTATCTGGACCATCAATTACGGCAGTCCGGACGGCAAGGCCAACCCGCTGATGAACGCGGCGAAGAAGGCCTTCCTGCAGTAAAGAGTTGGGTTGTTGTGGGTGGAAACCCCGCCGGTGGCGTCGCCGGCGGGGTTTTCTTTTTTTACAGGTAGGGAATGTACTCGATGCCCTGGGCGATCAGGGCGGCAGTATTGGCCTGGTTCTCGGCGCTCTCGCTGAAGCTCATGACTACCTGGGCCGCGCTCTGGCCTCCGTTCAGCTTGTCCACCCAGTACTGCACCTCGAATTCGGCGCCCTGGCGGTGCAGCACGTTTACATACAGCTTGCTGACGATGTCCCGGTAGCTTGGCGACGCGCCATACAGGTCGCGGAACTCCGGCGCATCCATGAAGCCGGCCGCGATATCGACCAGCTGCTTTCCGTCCGCCATTTTCTGCATCCAGAAGCCCATGCCGATGGCGTCCGATGGCCGGTTGAGAACCGCCTGGTAGAGGCGGAACAGCTGGCCTGGCGTGCCGTCGCCGTCGAGCGCGATGCTGATGTCGGTGAAGGTGAGGCGCTCCACATTGCTGAGCGTGTCGGTGCCGTCCACGCCATGCTTGTCCGCGACCGTAAAGCCGCTGCCGTTCTTGCTGATGGTGTAGTCGCTGCGCTTGCCGTCCAGGACCAGGCGGTCCATGCCGCCGCCCCCGTCGACGGTGTCGTTGCCCTTGCCGCTGTAGACGGTCTCTCCGGCGGCACCGCCCGCAATCCTCTCGCCGCCATCGCCCGCACGGTATTCGTGGGAGGCAGGAATTGCGGTGGGGAAGACATTGCTCAGCACGCTATAGCCTGCGCTGGACGCTTCCACCAGGTCCGGCTTGCCATCGCCATTGACATCGGTGGCGAGGATATGGGAGCCCACGGCGCTTTCCCAGCCCATGCTGAACTGGCCAGCGCCATTGTTCATGTAAATGCGCGAGGTGGCGCCTGCAGTGCCATCGACCACGATGTCCTGGAAGCCGTCGCCGTTGACGTCCACCGCGGTAGCCGACAGATACCACTCCGTGGCGCCGGTGGGCGTGGTGGACTGCGGCAGGCGCTGGGCCGTTTCGTCGTGGAAGTGGCCGTTGCCGTCGTTGACCAGCAGCTGCAGGTAGGGCGTCTTGTAGAACTCGCCGTGCGCGCCGCCGTTGGTGACGGACTGGATCAGGTCGGGCAGGGCGTCGCCGTTCAGGTCGATGGTTTCGATGCCGATCACGATATCCTTCGGCACGCCGCTGCGCGGCAGCTCGATGGGCGTGCTGGTGGCGAAGCTGCCGTGGCCGTCGTTCAGCAATACTCGGCTCGGGTAGGGGCTCGGATCCCACGTGCCGAGCACCATATCGTCGTAGCCGTCGTTGTTCAGGTCCCGCAACATGGACCAGGTGTTGCCCGGGTCGAAGCCGGAGGGGCGCAGCGAAGCGGGCAGCAGGCTCGGCGAGGCGGTGAAGTGGCCGGTGCCGTCGTTGATCAGCAGCTGGTTGGCATTGCCGGTGCTGTCGTTGAGCGCGTTGACCAGCAGGTCCAGGTAGCCATCCTTGTTGACGTCGCCGATCGAGGTGCCATGGTTCTGCGCCAGGCGCTGCGGCAAGGTGGAAGTGGCGCTTTCCAGCTTGCCCGTGGCAGGGTTGGACAGGTAATAGGAATTCTGCCCGCCGGGGAAGGGCGGGGCATCCACGCCGAAGTCCGGGTTGAAGATGTCGGACACGCCGTCCTTGTTGAAGTCGGCCGTGAAAATGCGCGGCACGAAATTGACCTTGGGGATGCCCGCGCCGAACACGGAGGCGGTGCCGTCGGTGAAATGGCCCTGGCCGTCGCCCAGCAGCACCTGAAGCGGCTCGGCGGTGAGGCCGACGTCCGCGTTGGCGCGCACGATCAGCACATCGGTCTTGCCGTCGCCGTTGAAATCGCCTGCGCGCAGCTGCTGCACCTTGCCCATGTCGAAGGAAGGCAGGTAGGTCTTTGCGCGCAGGAAGCCCTGGCTGTCGTCGTACATGTCGCGCGTAACCGTGACATTGTCCGAATTCGGGCCCGTAAAGCTGATGGCATTCACGCCTTGCAGGGTAAGTACGCCCTTGTCTCCATTGGGCATGTTCTTGCGGACGGTGAAGGTATCGCTTGCCTTGTCGTAGCTGATGGCGGTGTCGGTCGAGCGCGCGTCGTACATCTTGACGGTGTCGATGCCGCCGCCGCCGATCACCTTGTCGCTGCCCCAGCTGAGCCAGAAGGTGTCGTTGCCGCTGCTGCCGGTCAGCTCGTCGTTATAGCCCGAGTCGGCCACGGAATGCACATTGATCAGGGTGTCGGTGCCGCCGTAGCCGTCCTGGGCGGTACCCGTGGCCAGATTGACCTTCACCGCGGCGGGAGAATTCCAATAGGCGGCCGTGACCCAGACGTTTTTGGCTGTGATGGTGTCATTGCCCGCTTCGCCGATGGCGTTGCCGTCCGCAACGGTCAGGCTGTCGTCGCCCTTGCCGCCGAATATGTTGGTGCCGCTCGCAATGCCGAGCGCGCTCTGGTCGATCGTGTCGTTGCCGTCTGTGCCGTGATAATCCATGTGCCCGTCCTGGAAGTGGTATCGGGCAAGTATATTTAACGTATGGCAGTTGCGGGTTGCTGAAATGCTACGTTAGCGGGCTCAGCCGTAGGCGCCGCCGGTATAGAGCAGGTCGAAGAGGCGGGCGATGGTGGCGATGAGCATGGCGGCGCCTACCATGACGGTGGCCACCAGTATCAGGGCCAGGAACCAGCCGGAATCGCTCTGGCGGCCGCTGCCGGCGTTATACGCGGCGTCCCACTTCTCGTCGGGCGTCAGGCCCAGCACCAGGGCCTCCAGGAAACCGGCCAGCATGGAAACAATCAGGGGCAGGTACTGGAAATACCAGTTGGCCTGGGGAGCCAGGCTCATCACTACCCCGCACAGGGGCAGGAAGATGGCATGCGCCCAGCCCCAGCGGTCGCCCAGGCCCCGCAGATAGAAGCGGTGGACGCCCACGCCGCCCAGCGCGGCGGCGAGCAGGGTGGCGAAAGTCTTGTTCTTGTGGGATGGCATGTTTGCTAACAAAAATGGCAAGGGCGGAGGCAAAGGCGGCAGTATCGCACAAGAAAACGGCTTGCCCCAGCGGTAAAGCTGCGCGATAATCATGGATTACCCGAAATACCCACCTTTGTCGTTAATGCTTGCCGGTCGCAGGGAAAGCACGCTATAATTTGCGGCTTTTTCCGACTCAGCACACTTTTTGGAAATATTATGGTCGTTATTCGTTTAGCTCGTGGTGGCGCAAAAAAGCGTCCTTTCTACAACATCGTTGCAACCGATTCCCGCAATCGCCGCGACGGCCGCTTCGTTGAGCGTATCGGCTTCTACAACCCGATGGCATCGGGCCAGGAAGTGCCTTTCCGCGTTGCTGAAGACCGCCTGTCGTACTGGCAAGGCGTTGGCGCCCAGCTGTCCCCAGCCGTGGCTCGCCTGGTCGCTGGCCAGAAAGCAGCCTAAGTTTCGCTTCGGGTTTTGGCTGGCAAGACCGCATCCGGGGTGGAAATCCCCGACGATCTGGTACAGGTAGGCTTTGTCTCCGGTGCCTATGGTGTTGCGGGCGGAATCAGGGTGCGTCCCTTTTCCACCGATGCCGATGCGCTGCTGCATGCCAAAACCTGGTGGCTGGACAAGCCGGGCCTGCATGACGTTGACGTCAGGCGGGCCAAGCTGCATGGTGGCGACGTGGTCGCAACCCTGGTCGGCCTGGCCGACCGCGATATGGCGGAAGCGCTGAAAGGCGCCGCGGTCTCGGTGCCGCGCAGCCAGTTCCCGCAGCTGGAAGAAGACGAGTTTTACTGGGCCGACCTGATCGGCCTGGACGTGGAAAACCTGCAAGGCGAGCGCCTCGGCGCCGTGGCCGACATGATGAGCAATGGACCGCAATCCATCCTCCGTGTGGGCGCAGGGGAGGCCGAGCGCCTGATCCCCTTTGTAGACCAGTACGTGATCAAGGTGGACAGGGACGCGAAGAAGATCATCGTGGACTGGGGCCTGGACTACTGATCCGGAGCCGTCCCGATGCAGTTCGACGTCATTACGCTGTTCCCCGAGATGTTTGCCGCCCTGACGCAGTCCGGCGTAACGCGCCGGGCGCATGAGCAGGGCAGGTGGGGCCTGTCGCTGTGGAATCCGCGCGATTTCACCACCGACAATCACCGCACCGTGGACGACCGGCCCTATGGCGGCGGTCCCGGCATGGTGATGCTGGCCAAACCGCTGGAAGCGACGATCGGCGCCGCGAAGCAGCGCCAGGTGGTGGCCGGCTTGCCCAGCCCGCGCGTGGTCTTCATGTCGCCGCAGGGGAAGCCGCTGACGCATGAACGCGTGATGCAGCTGAAGCAGGAGCCCGGCCTCGTGATTCTGTGCGGGCGCTACGAGGCGGTGGACCAGCGTTTGCTGGACCGCTGCGTGGACGAAGAAATCAGCCTTGGCGATTTCGTACTGTCCGGCGGCGAGCTGCCCGCCATGGCCCTGATGGACGCCATCGTGCGCCAGCTGCCGGGCGTGCTGAACACCGATGCCTCGGCCGTCGAAGACAGCTTCGTCAACGGCCTGCTCGATGCGCCGCACTACACGCGGCCCGAAGTATATGAAGGCGAGGGCGTGCCGCCCGTTCTGATGGGCGGCCACCATGCCGAGATCATGAAGTGGCGCCGCGAGCGCATGCTGGAAGCGACGGCGCGCAAGCGGCCCGACCTGCTGCAGAAGGCGCGCGAGGCGGGCCTGCTGAGCAAGCAGGACGAAAAGTTTTTGGCAGGTTTGTAAAACCTGTCGTTGTACCGTACGGGCCGGATGCCCGATGCAGCAAAACCATCCTCTACCGGGCAACGTGCGCCGGCAAGATGGCAATAGGAGTTTTAAAATGGATCTGATTCAGCAACTCGAGCAAGAAGAAATCGCTCGTCTGGGCAAAAACATTCCTGAGTTTGCCCCAGGCGACACCGTGGTCGTGAACGTTAACGTGGTTGAAGGCACCCGCAAGCGCGCCCAGGCCTACGAAGGCGTCGTGATCGCCCGCCGCAACCGTGGCCTGAACTCGAACTTCATCGTTCGCAAGATCTCGTCCGGCGAAGGCGTTGAGCGTACCTTCCAGCTGTACTCCCCGCTGATCGCTTCGATCGAAGTGAAACGCCGTGGTGACGTGCGCCGCGCCAAGCTGTACTACCTGCGCGAGCGTTCGGGCAAGTCTGCACGTATCAAGGAAAAACTGCCAAACCGTCGCGCAGCTGCGGCGAAAGACGCAGAGTAATCTGCCGTCTGAGTTTGGATGGAAGGGGTGCCGATGGTGCCCCTTTTTTGCTTTTGAGGAGAGCATCTTGGCCAAGCCCGCTTTTGATCCCACCCAGCTGCCCATCGATGCCATTGCCGGCGAAGCGGCCGTGATGCTGGAGCGCCTGGCCCCCGAGTGGCTGCGCGAGCGCTTCGCCAATCCGCCCCACTGGTCGCCCGAGCCTGCGGACGAATCCCTGTCCCCACGTCCCAACCCCACGCCCGCGGCCGTGCTCGTGCCCCTGGTGATGCGCGAGGAGGGCCTGACCCTGCTGCTCACCCAGCGCACCGCCCACCTGAACGACCACGCAGGCCAGATCGCCTTTCCCGGCGGCCGCGCCGAGGAATACGACGCCTCGCCCATCGACACCGCCCTGCGCGAAACGGAGGAGGAGATCGGCCTCAACCGCCGCCACGTGGACGTGATCGGCACCTTGCCCCTGTACTACACGGGCACCGGCTATAGCGTGACCCCGGTGGTGGGCCTGATCCGCCCGCCCTTCGAGCTCAAGGCCGACCCTTTCGAGGTGGCCGACATCTTCGAAGTGCCCATGTCCTTCCTGATGGACGGCCTCAATCACAAGCGCCTGTCGGCCCAGCTGCCGAGCGGGCGGCGCTCCTTCTACGCCATGCCCTATGAACAATATTTCATCTGGGGCGCCACGGCGGGCATGCTGCGCAACCTGTTTCATTTCTTGCGCGCTTAAGCTATCGTAGCGGGCATTGCGGTATTGCTATCTTTAAGGATTTCGATGACTTTTCTCTCCATTCTGTTTGCATTGCTGCTGGAGCAGTTGAAACCCCTGCGCGCCGACAATGCGGTGTACGCGGAGATCAAGGCCCTGGCCGTGCGCATGGAAGCCTGGTTCAACGCGGGCGACGCCGCCCATGGCCGCCTGGCCTGGTTCCTCCTGCTGCTGGGGCTCATGGCGCCCGTGGCCCTGGTCTACTGGCTGCTGCTGCGCTACAACCTGATCTTCCTGGCCTTTGCATGGAATGTGCTCATCGTCTACCTGACCCTGGGCTTCCGCCACTACAGCCACTACTTCACCTCCATCCAGCTGGCCCTGAACGCGGGCGACGAGGCGGCGGCGCGCGCCCTGCTGGGCGAATGGACGAAGCAGGATACGGCGGGCATGGAAGCGAATGAAATCGCGCGCATCGCCGTCGAAAAATCCCTGATCACCACCCATCGCAATGTATTCGGCGTCTTCTTCTGGTTCCTCATGCCGCTCGGCCCGGCCGCCGCCGTGATGTACCGCGTGTCCGAATACCTGGCGCGGGCCTGGAACGAGCCCGAGCACATGCGCAACGAAGCCTTCGGCGAATTCGCCGCCCGCGCCTTCTACTGGATCGACTGGATTCCTGCGCGCCTGACTGCCGTGGCGTTCGCCGTGGTCGGCAACTTCGAGGACGCCGTCTACGCCTGGCGCAACTTTGCCCACCGCTGGAAGGACGAAGCCATCGGCATCATCCTGGCGGCAGGCGGCGGCGCCATGGGCGTGCGCCTGGGCACGCCGCTCGAGAACGCGGCCAAGCTGGTGCCGCAGGACGCGGCCACGGTCGATATCAGCGACGCGGAAGTGGAAACCCTGCCGGGCGAGGAGCCGAGCGTGCGCGCCCTGCAGAGCACCGTGGGCCTCGTCTGGCGCGCTCTGCTGTTGTGGATGCTGCTGCTGCTCCTGCTGTCTGGCGCGGTCTGGCTCGGGTGAGCCTTAGAATGGGAGGGGCAGGGCAGGGAATTCTGCCCTCAAGTCTTCTATAAGATATAATACCCAAGATTTCTCCACGCACCTTCGTTCGAGCGCATAATGGCCAGCGAGTTCTTCATTCTTGGGCTTACCACCGACGGCAGGCAATTCCGTCCCAGCGACTGGGCCGAACGCCTGTGTGGCGTGATGTCCTGCTTCCGTCCGGAAGGCAGCGGCGGGCGCAACGCCCACCTGCAGTACTCGCCCCTGGTGCGCCCGATCATGATCAACGGCGTGCGCGCCGTGGTTGTGAGCGAGACCCTGCGCGAAGTGGAGCCCATGGCCTACAACTTCGTGGTCAACTTCGCCAAGGACAACAAGCTGCAGGTGGTGGACGCCTGCCTTGTGCCTGAACCGGGCGAGAAAAAGAGCTGACCAGGCCGAAAGGGCGTAGGATACGGTTTTGCCTCGAAGCGAGTAGCGAGACCACATGAATCCACGCCATCCACTTCTTGCAGCGCTGCTGCTGTCCAGCCTTCACTTCCTTCCTCCCGCATTTGCCCAAACCCTGCCTCCCGGCGTCGTCAAAGGACCGTCGGTGGAAGGCATTACCGAATACCGCCTGCCCAATGGGTTGAAAGTGCTGCTGTTCCCGGATGCGTCCAAGCCCACGGTGACTGTCAACGTCACCTACCTCGTGGGCTCGCGCCACGAGAACTACGGCGAGACCGGCATGGCCCACCTGCTCGAACACCTCATGTTCAAGGGCGCGCCGAAGCACCGCAGCATCCCGCAGCAGTTCGCCGACCGGGGCATGCAGTTCAACGGCACCACCTCGATGGACCGCACCAACTATTACGAGGTGTTCGCGGCGAGTCCCGAGAACCTCAAGTGGGCGCTGGACATGGAAGCGGAGCGCATGACGAAGTCCTTCATCGCGAAGAAGGACCTGGACTCCGAGATGACGGTGGTGCGCAACGAATACGAGTCCGGCGAGAACAGCCCCTTCGGCGTGCTGCTCAAGCGCGCGCAGAGCGTGGCCTACGACTGGCACAGCTACGGGCGCTCCACCATTGGCAACCGCAGCGACATCGAGAACGTGCGCATCGAGAACCTGCAGGCCTTCTACCGCACCTGGTACCAGCCGGACAACGCCGTGCTGCTCGTCGCGGGCAAATTCGAACCCTCGCAGACCCTGGCCTGGATCAGCAAGTCCTTCGGCGCGATACCGAAGCCCAAGCGCAAGCTGCCGCCATTCTGGACGGTCGAACCCACGCAGGACGGCGACCGCAGCTTCACAGTGCGCCGCAAGGGCGACGTGCAGATCGTGCTTGTGGCCTACAAGATTCCATCGGGCCTGCATCCGGATGCCGACCCGCTCAGCTTCATGAGCCAGATCGTCGGCGACACGCCCACGGGCCGCCTGCACAAGCAGCTCGTTGAAACGGGCAAGGCCGCGCAGGTCTTCAGCTTCGGCCTGAGCGGCTATGCGCCGGGGCTTCAGCTCTTTGGCGCCGTCGTCAAACTGGGGCAGCCGGTGGAACCGGTGCGCGACGAACTGGTGGCCGCCATCGAAAGCTTTGCCAGGACGCCGCCGACGGAAGAAGAGATGGAGCGCACGCGGCGCAACTTCGCCAACGGCATCGAGAAGGCGCTGAACGATCCGCAGCAGGTGGGCGTGGCCATGTCGGAACAGATCGCGCTGGGCGACTGGCGCCTGCTCTTCCAGGGGCGAGACAACCTGCCCAACATCACGGCCAAACAGGTCGCGCTGGCGGCGGAGCGCTACCTCAAGCGCGACAACCGCACCGTAGGCATCTTCCTGCCTGAAGATGCGCCCCAGCGCGCCGAGATCGGCGGCTCGCCCACGGCGGCCGAGATCATGAAGGACTACAAGGCGAAGGAAAGCGCGCTCACGTCCGAGAACTTCGACCCGAGCCAGGACAACATCATGGCCCGCACCGAGATCCACCAGATCGGCGGCCTCAAGGCGGCCCTGCTGCCGAAGAAGACGCGCGGCCAGACGGTGGCGGTGGACCTGCGCCTCCACTGGGGCGACCTGAAAACGCAGTACGGCAAATCGCTGGTCGCGATGGTGACGCAGGAGATGCTCATGCGCGGCACAAGCAAGTACACGCGCACCCAGCTCGCCGACGAACTCTCCAGGCTCAAGATCAGCGGCGGCAGCCTGTATCAGTTCGAAACCACGCGCGAACACCTGCCGGCCGCGCTGCGGCTGCAAGCGCACGTGCTGAAGGAAGCCAGCTTCCCCGAAGCCGAATTCGAACAGCTGCGCCAGCAATGGATCGTCGCCCTGGAAGCGGACCGCAACGAACCCGAAGCGCGCGCCACGCAAGCCATGAATGAGTACTTCGACCACTGGCCCAAAGGCGACCCGCGCGCCGTGATGACTGTGGACGAACAGATCGCAGGCATCAAGGCGATGAAGCTGGAAGACGTGAAGGCCTACCACCGCGACTTCTACGGCGCCTCGCACGGCGAGATCGCCATCGTGGGTGACTTCGACAAGGGCGAAGCCGCGAAGCTCATCGAAGAAACGCTGGGCGGCTGGCAAAGCAAGGCGCCCTACGAGCGCCTGCCTGACGAGAACGTGGAGCGCAAGGCCATCGACCGCTTCATCGACACGCCGGACAAGGAGAACGGCTTCTACGTGGCCCATCTCAACCTGGACCTGAACAGCGACGACCCCGACTATCCCGCACTGGAGCTGGCGAACTACATCTTCGGCGAAGGAGGTTTGAAGTCGCGGCTGATGGACCGCATCCGCCAGAAGGATGGGCTCTCCTATGGCGGCGCCTCGAACATCCAGGCGGGGGAGATCGACCGTGCAGGTTCCTTCTCCATCAGCGCCATTGCAGCGCCGCAGAACCTGGCCAAGCTCAAGGCCGCGATCAGGGAAGAACTGGCGCGCGTGCTGAAGGACGGCTTCACGGCGGCGGAAGTGGCAGGCGCCAAATCCGGCCTGCTGCAGCAGCGCATCCAGAACCGCAGCAAGGACAACGTGGTGGCGGGCGCGTGGACCAACTTCCTCTACCTCGACCGCACCTTCGCCTGGAGCAAGCGCCACGAAGAGCAGCTGAAAGCGCTGACGGTAGAACAGGTCAACGCCGCCTTCCGCAAGGCCATCGACCCGTCCAAGCTCAGCGTCATCACCGCCGGCGACGCCTCCAAAGCCAAATAATTTCTTAAAGGGGTCTGTCCCCTTTAAGAAATACTCTAGAGTTTCTTAAAGGGGACAGACCCCTTTAAGAAATTACGGCGTGCTGAGCTCGGCGACGAAGTCGTACATGTCGCCGCGGAAGATGGAGCGGCAGAATTCGATGGCGCGGCCGTCGCGTAGGAAGCCGAGCCGCTCCACCGCCAGCCCCGCTTCGCCGGGCTTCGTTTGCAGCAGCTGCGCCTGCTCGGCGTTCAGCAGCAGGGCCGAGAGGCGCTGCAATGCGCGTACGGGACGGTTGCCCGCCGCTTCCAGCGCTTCATACATCGACACGTCCACCGCGTCCAGCGAGGGCAGGGCGTTCGATACGATGGTCGCGTATTCGATGCACATCGGCATATCGTCCGCGTAGCGGATGCGGTTGAAGCGGTAGACCGGCGCGCCGGGGCTCAGCCGCAGACGCAGCGCTTCTTCCGGCGTCACCGTGCCTTCCGAGCGCTTCAGCCATACGCTGCGCGGCGTACGGCCGCGTGCGCGCATGTCTTCCGAGAAGCTCGTGAGCTTGGCGAAGTTCTTCTCGATGCGGGTGTTGATGAAGTTGCCCGAGCCGGGCCGCCGCACCAGCAGGCCTTCTTCCACCAGGCCGTCGATGGCCTTGCGCACGGTGATGCGCGAGATCGAGAGGTCGGTGGCCAGCTGGCGTTCGGCCGGAAGCGCTTCGTCCGGGCCGAAGATGCGCTTGTCGATCGCCTCGCGCAGGGCGCGCTGCAACTGCTGGTATAGCGGCAGGCTGCTGTTCTGGCCCAGCGCCGCCATGATCTCTACAAGCGAACTCATGTTTTCTCCGGTATGCCTGTGTGGCGTGGCCGATAATACCAAAAAAGACTGGACTACAAGCGGTCTACATCCTCTCTGCTCATTTTTCCCTCTGAATTCCATGGTTTAGCCCTGACCTTTGGTCAAAGTGGTATGTATTTTTAGTACAACATGTGAAAAAAATATGAAAATTGGTAGTGATCTGGTATTGGACTGGGTTATATTGGCGTGCAATTGGTTTTGTTGCAGTGCCAAGAGGGGAATGGACCGGGTCTTCCATCAAGGCCCAACTCAAGGGGGAGTAAATGAAGCGCAATTTGACACCGATCGCAACTGCGGTCGCTATCCTGATCACCGGCAGCAACGTGGCGTACGCCCAG
This sequence comes from Massilia endophytica, assembly GCF_021165955.1. NCBI lineage: Bacteria > Pseudomonadati > Pseudomonadota > Betaproteobacteria > Burkholderiales > Oxalobacteraceae > Massilia > Massilia endophytica. The sequence goes on from NZ_CP088952.1 coordinate 679,251, forward strand.
CAGGCCGATGAAACGAACGTTGTGGTCGTGACCGGCGTGCGTGCCGCACTGGCTCAGTCGCTGAACCAGAAACGCAATGCCGATTCGCTGGTGGAGGTGATCACCGCTGAAGACGTGGGCAAGATGCCGGACAAGAGCGTCGCCGACTCGCTGCAGCGTGTGCCCGGCGTATCCGTGGCGACCGCCGGCGGCGCCGAAGGCGGCTTCGGCGAGAACGACCGTGTGAGCCTGAAGGGCACGCCGTCCAACCTGACGCTGACCACGCTGAATGGCCATACCATTTCCAGCGGCGACTGGTATATCTCCAACATCACGAGCGGCGGCCGTTCCGTCAGCTACTCGATGTTCCCCTCCGAACTGATTGGCCGAGTGACCGTGCATAAGAGCTCGCAGGCCAACCTGATCGAAGGCGGCGCTTCGGGCAACGTGGATATCGAAACCCGCAAGCCCCTGAGCTTCAAGAAGCCGTTCACGCTGATGGGCTCCATAGAAGGCGTCTACAGCGAAGGCGCGAAGAAGACCGATCCACAGTTCAGCGCTCTGGCCAACTGGAAGAACGAGGCCAACAACATGGGCGTGCTGGTGCAGGTCTTCGACGAGAAGCGCCACCTGCGCCGCCAGGGCCAGGAGTTCCTGTGGTGGGACAAGCTGACCAAGGGCTTCGCACCGCAGTGGATCGAGAAGAATCCCGAAGTGGAGAACAAGTGGCTGTCCATGCTGACCGGTTCCGCGCTGTTCCAGCAGGAGCGTGAGCGCAAGGGCGGCATGATCGACGTGCAGTTCAAGGTCAACAGCGATTTCAGCTTCGACGTGAGCGGCTTCTATACCCGCCTGGATGCGGACAATATCAACGCCAACTTCATGCTGGCTCCGTACCAGCCGCTGTCGAACAACTGGTCCGGCGTGGGTGGTGTCATCCCAAGCAGCTACACCATCACCGGCAACCAGATCACTTCGATCACCTTCCCGAAGACCTGCCCAACGGGCCTGGACTGCTCGAACATGGGCCCATCGGTGCAGGACATCATCGCCCGCCCAGGTTCCTATTCGGATTCGAAGTTCGTGAACCTGGACTGGCAATGGCGCGCGAACAGCGACCTGAAATTCACCGGCCAGGTGGGCACCACCCGCGGCACCGGCTACGCCCGCGATTATGGCTATGAAGCCTGGCTGGCCTACTCCGGCACCAGCCTGACCATGCACGGCATGGATGCTCCGGCCACCGTGACCGTTGACAACGCAGGCAGCTTCAATCCGCGCACCGGCGCCGATTTCTTCGGCGGCTGGGCATCGGACACCACGGCCCGCGACAAGGAAACCTACGGCCAGGCCGACGGTACCTGGAAGTCGAGCTGGGAGAGCGTGCCGACCGTGTACTTCGGCGTGCGCGCGGCCAAGCATGACCGCGACCTGACCTGGCTGGGCGGCACCGTGTCGTCCGCCGGCAGCTCGCTGGCGAACCGTCCAACGGGCCTGACCAACTATCCGGCCAGCCCGCTGCCGAACATGCTGAGCGGCGCCTGGACCTTCACCCCCGAGTCGATGAAGGCCTGGGGCGACAAGTACGTCACCTTCGCCAACCACGCCTTCCAGAACGAGTTCCAGATCCGCGAGAAGGCCACCTCCGCTTACGTGATGGGTGACCTGGACCTGGGCGCGGTGCAGGGCAATGTCGGCGTGCGCTTCGTGCGCACCGAGATCGATGTGGCCAACGGCTCGCCGAACGATGTATGGAATCCTGTGCGTACCTCGAATACGTACAACGACTTCCTGCCGAGCATCAACCTGCACACCGACCTGGCCAAGGACGTGAAGCTGCGCGGTGCGGCCAGCCGCACCCTGGCGCGTCCTGACTTCGGCGCCCTGGGTTCGCTGAGCCTGAACGACCTGACCTTCTCGGCCAGCGGCGGCAATCCGAACCTGAAGCCGATCATGTCGAACAACGTGGACGTGGGCGTCGAGTGGTACTTCATGCCGAAGTCCCTGCTGGGCATGAACATCTACAACATGAACATCGGTTCCTATGTGACCTACGGCGCATCGGTGGCCCAGTTCTACAACCAGTCGGTCAAGCGCGTTACGGACTACAACCTGAGCGCAGCGCTGAACACCAAGGCACGTGTGCGCGGCATCGAACTGCAGTACGTGCAGGATCTGGGTAACGGCTTCGGCGCGAACCTGAACTACACCTACGCGGACGGCAAGGAAACCGGCAAGGCTCCGAAGTCGGCCTGCGCGGACCTGGGCGACTGCCACATGATCGGCACCTCGAAGAACTCGTACAACGCTTCGCTGTTCTACGAGAACGACAAGTTCAGCGCCCGTGTGAACTACAGCTTCCGCTCGGCCTTCCTGAATGGCCTGGACCGCAACAGCGCAATCTACCAGGACGACGTGAAGACCATCTCGGCAGCCGTGAACTACAACCTGACCGAGAACCTGACGCTCTCGCTGGAAGGCAAGGACCTGAACGATCCGCTGCTGAAGTCCTACGCTACCTCCAAGGACCAGCCGCGCGCCTTCTACAAGAACGGCAAGCAGATCTTCTTCGGCGTGCGCGGCAAGATGTAATGCCGGCCGGCGTATGATGTAATCCAGGCAGGGCCTTCCGGGGCCCTGCCTTTTTTTTCGGAGCAGGAATGGTCAAGACAATCATGGCGGCACTGCTGGCGCTGGGCAGCGCAGCGCATGCCGCACCGGGCTTTGTGGCAAGCCCTTACAAATTTCTGCCGCTGTATAACGATGCGGCCAGCAATGTCATCACCGTGGCGCCCGAGGGCCGGAGCCTGCCCTATGTGCAGATGCCCGGCGCCACCGCGCTCACCTGGGCTTTCGCTGTCGGCGAATGCGGCAAGGAGACATGGGGCGGACAGCCCGGCGCTGCAGTGGCCGCGGCGAACGTGGGCGCGTTTGCAAAATCGGGCATCCCCTACATCATTTCCACGGGCGGGCAGGGCGCCGTGTTCAACTGCGGTTCGAAGGAGGGCATGGACGCGTTCGTGGCACGTTACGACTCGCCGCAGCTGATCGGCTTCGATTTCGATATCGAGGCCGGACAGACGAAGGAAGATGTGCGCGCGCTGCTGCAGCAGATCGTGCATGCGCAGCGCAAGCACCCGCGCCTGCGTTTCAGCTTCACGATTGCGACCCACGCGGCCTCCGACGGCAGCCGCCACAGCCTGAACGAGACGGCGGAGCTGGTGCTGGCCGAGGTGCGCCGCAGCGGCCTGAAGGACTTTGTCATGAACCTGATGGTGATGGACTACGGCCCCGCCTCGAAGAAGGTGTGCGTGCTGCGCGGCAGCCGCTGCGACATGGGCGCCTCGGCCATCCAGGCTGCCCGCAACGTGCACGAGAAATACAAGCTCCCCTATTCGCAGATCGAGCTTACGCCGATGATCGGCGTGAACGATGTTGTGGAAAACGTGTTCACCCTGGAAGATGCGAAAGTGATGGTCGACGGGGTGCGCAAGCTGAAGATGGCGGGCGTACATTTCTGGTCCCTGGACCGCGACGTGCCGTGCAGGCAGCCTGCCAGCGGCGCGGAAGCGGCGTGCAGTACGATGCCGGACGTTCAGGCTGGCGCCTACACGCAGGCTCTGGTGAAGGATCTGGCGCGATGAGCGCTGCGCCGGGGCGTTATCTGTCGCTCGACGTTCTGCGCGGCCTTACGGTGGCGCTCATGATTGTCGTGAACACGCCGGGAAGCTGGAGCCACGTCTTTCCGCCGCTGCTACATGCGAACTGGCATGGCTTCACGCCCACCGACTGGGTGTTCCCGACCTTCCTTTTTGTGGTGGGCAATGCGCTGGCCTTCGTGATGCCGCGCTTCGCGGCGCAGGGCAGCGCCGCCGTCGTGGCGAAGATCGCGCGGCGCGGCGCATTGATCTTCCTGCTTGGCTTCCTCTTGTACTGGTTCCCGTTCTTCGGGCCGGATTTCCACCTGCTGCCGCTGGCGGATACGCGCATACCCGGCGTCCTGCAGCGTATCGGCCTCTGTTTCATCATCGCCGGGCTCGTGCTGCATTTCACGCGCGAACGCGGAGCGCTGGTATTCAGCGCCATGGCCTTGCTGGCTCACTGGGCGATGCTGGCGCTGGCAGGCGACTACACCCTGCAAGGCAATGCCGCCGCGAAGTTCGATATCTGGCTTTTGGGAGAACGCCACCTGTATCACGGGGAAGGCCTGCCCTTCGATCCCGAAGGCATGCTGGGCGCCTTGCCCGCCACCGTGAACGTGATCGCGGGCTATTTTGCGGGACGGCTGATTCTGTCGAAAGGCGCATGCTACGAAACCCTGGCGAAGCTGATGATGGCGGGCGTGGCCTGCATTGCGGCGGCGCTGTGCTGGAACGCCGTCCTCCCCATCAACAAGAAGCTGTGGACAAGCTCCTACGTGCTGCTCACCGTCGGCATCGACCTGCTGGTGCTGCCGCTGCTCATGTACGCCATCGAGATGCGCGGCCAGCGCGGCTGGACGGGCTTCTTTGAAGCCTTTGGCAAGAATACGCTCTTTATCTACCTGCTGTCCGAGGTGCTGGTGATATTGATGGTGAAGACCTATGTCGGCAGCATGTCCACCTACGACTGGCTGTACGCGACGGTGTTCGCGCCGCTGGCGCCAGCGAAGGCGGCCTCGCTCATGTACGCGCTCGCCTTCATGCTGCTTTGCTGGCTGGTGGCGTGGTGGATGGACAAACGGCGCATCTACATCAAGGTCTAGAACTTCAGTTTCAAACCCAGGCGGTTGGCCAGCGCGGTCAGCACCATCATCACGAAGGTCATCACGGCGGCGTTCAGCAGTCCCGCAGCGCCGCCGGACTCCAGATACGGCCACCACAGGCGCGGCAGGTGCAGCAGGGCCGCCGCCTGTTCCCACAGGTCCGGTGCGATATAGGCGAACAGCGCATTCGCACCAGCTGGCAGCAGCAACACGGTCCAGCCGCGCAGCTCCCAAACATCGATCAGCAGGTAGAACAGCAGGAACAGGGCAAGGATGATGGCCGCACATACCAGCGTGTAGGACTCGGTGGCCTGGATCTTGTTGATGCCGTGGTAGGGGCGCAGCAGCATGCCCGCCGCGAACAGTCCCGCTGCGAACCATGCCATGAAGCGCAGGCGCGGCGCATGCAGCGCCATGCCCTCGGGCTGGGGATCGGCGCCGCGCACGAAGAGGCGGCCCACGATGGCGCCTGCGAGCACGTTGGCGCCGGTGGAGCCCAGTACCTGCGGCACGTTCACGAAGTCCTGCACTGCCCTCGGCAGCCAGGCCAGCGCGCCCGCCGTGCCGCCCATGTAGAGCGCAATGAGCGCAGCCAGAGCCGCCATCAAGACCGCGCCGTCGCCCCGCGCCGCCAGATAGATGGCGCTGCACAGGAGATAGGCCCAGCCAATCATGCCCAGAATGCCCCACCACGTATGCTGCAGGTAGGGGCTGCTGAACTCTTCGTTCAGCGTGCCGCGGAAGCTTGCCAGCACGAAGACCATCAACGCTGCTCCAGCCCAGAAGCCATACCCGCGCTGCTCTCCCTGCCGCCACAGGAGGATCATGGCAACGTAGAACAGCAGAAGCCAGACGGGTCGCGGCAGGAGCGCTGCAGCCGGGTCGTAGCGATAGGCGTTGGCCAGCACGAGCCCTGCGACCATCAGGCTTGCGGCGCGCCACAGCAGGCGGCCGATCAGCGCTGCGTCCACGCGGCCGATGGACCGGTGCAGCGACAGGGGAATTGCTATGCCGACGATGAAGAGAAAGCCGGGGAAAACAAGGTCCGGCAGTGTGATGCCGTCCGCCTTCGGACCTGCGTGTTCGAGCCAGTATGGGATGTTGGGCATGCCCGCAATGTAGTTCACCCAGATCATCGCGAGGATGATGAAACCGCGGAAGGCGTCGAGACTCAGGAGGCGTTTATTCATGCGTCAGGCGTAAAAAAAGCGGGAGAGGCCGGAGGCCCATCCCGCTCGGTGTCATCGTTTATCGCGATCAGTTCGCTGCCACAGGGCCGTTCGGGCGGTTCACCCACAGGATCCAGTAGCGCGCCAGGTCGCCGCGGCCGTCGTTGCCGGTAACGGTCTGCAGCGTCTTGATGGCGTCTTCCTTGCGGCCAGCCATCGCGTAGGAGTAGCCCAGGCGCAGCTTGGCGTCTTCCGCGTTCTGCAGGCCGCCCTTGGCGATACCTTCCTGGATCAGGCCAATGCCCTTGTCGTACTGGCCCAGGGTGACGTAGGCGTAGCCCAGGTTGACCAGGCCGGTGCCGTTCTTGGACTTGCGTGCCGAGGCTTCGCCGGTGCCGATGTTCTTGGTGTCGTCGGCGGCCTGCTTGTCGGCCTGCGCGCGCAGGGCCTTGTGCTTGGCGGCCTGGTTGCCGGTGCCCAGCGAGCCGTTGGCGAAGCCGGTGTCCAGCACCTGCTTGGCTTCGATCGGCTGGCCTGCCAGCAGCGCCAGTTCCGCCATGTCCTGGTATTCTTCGGCGGCCATCTTGGTGGTGGCGACCTTCTGAAGGCGGTAGACGTCCAGCGCGAAGCGGTTGGAGTAATTGTCCTTGCCGCGGGTGCGGCTCAGCAGGTCGACCCAGTAGTCGTCGTTCGGGTAGTAGCGCACCAGGTTTTCCAGGGCCAGCAGATAGGTTGCCTGGTCCTTGGTCTTGGAACCGGTGTTGGCGAGGATCTGCAGCTCTTCGATGGCAGGGGTCTGGCCGGCCTTCTGCTTGGCTTCCAGATCCTTCATGGACTCGGCCTTGGCGGTCGCGAAGTCATTGCTCAGGTAGTAGGCGCGGATGATGAAGGGACGCAGCTTCATGTCGCCGGTTTCCGTCGTGTAACGGTTGAACCAGGTGATGGCCTTCGCGTACTCCTTGTTGTTGTAGTACATATTGCCCAGTGCCTGGATGAAATCCTTCTGTTCATTCGGCTGCAGCTTGCCGGAGTTGATCACGGCTTCCAGGGCGGCCGTGGCCATGGCGGTGTCGTTGGTGGCCGAACCCAGGGCGACGCGCATGCGGTTCAGCACGAACTGTTCGTACACGGTCAGGTTCGGCAGGGCGGCGGCGGTGTCCAGGCGGGTCTTCACTTCGCCATAGTTCTTGGCATCCATCAGCGGCTTGATCTCAGCCGGGTTCACCAGCTTGAAGACTTCCGGCCGAACGCTGTCGACCGGCGCTGCGGCTGCCTTCGGGTCAGCTTTCTTGTCTTGTGCATGGGCAACGGTCATCAGTGCTGGCGCAGCGGACAGGGCGGCCAGGAGCAGGCTGATGCGGGCGATACGGAACTGGGACATGGTCAGAAAATCCTTGAAGTGAGACAAACGCTTATTCTCCCATAAATTCGCCAACCGACGAGTTTATGGGGCGCGCAATTGTAACGGCTTGTTTCGGCCGGGCGAAGGCCTTTCCGTGGCTGTCGAACAGATGGCAGTGTTCGGGCGGCAGCACAATACCTGCCATGGCGCCCGCCTGCGGCAGCGCGGACTGCGCTGCATGGCGCACCGCCACCAGTTCCGGCACGTTCGCCAGCTTTGTATACAGGATGGACTGGTCGCCCAGGTATTCGACATGGCCCACGGCGGCCCCGATGCGGTTCGGCTCCTCGCTGTATGGCCCGGCGAGGCGCATGTGCTCCGGCCGGATGCCCAGGGTGACCTTCGCTCCCCGGTCCACGGCGCCCGCATCCACGGCCACTTCGACGATGGGGCCGCCCGCCAGCTGCACCGCCGCATGCTCCACGCCCGCCGCCATGATCTCGCCGGGAATGAAGTTCATCTTCGGCGAGCCGAGGAAGCCTGCCACGAACAGGTTTCCGGGATTGTTATAGAGCTCCTGCGGTGTGCCGGTCTGCTCGATGCGCCCGCCGTTGAAGACGACGATGCGGTCGCCAAGGGTCATCGCCTCCACCTGATCGTGCGTCACATAGATCATCGTGGTGCCCAGCTCCTTGTGCAGGCGGCTGATCTCCACGCGCATCTGCACGCGCAGGCTGGCGTCGAGGTTCGATAGCGGCTCGTCGAAGAGGAAGAGCTGGGGCTTGCGCACGATGGCGCGGCCGATCGCCACCCGCTGGCGCTGGCCGCCGGACAGCTCCTTGGGCTTGCGCTGCAGGAGCTGCGTGATCTGCAGGATATCCGCCGCACGCTCCACCGCCGTGCGGATCGCATCCTTGCCGTGGCCCGCGAGCTTGAGCGCGAAAGCCATGTTCTCGAACACAGTCATGTGCGGGTAAAGCGCGTAGGACTGGAACACCATGGCCAGTTCGCGCTGGGCGGGCGGAACCTGGTTGGCCAGGCGCCCGCCGATATGCAGCTCGCCGCCGCTGATGTCTTCCAGGCCCGCGATCATGCGCAGCAGCGTGGACTTGCCGCAGCCCGAAGGGCCGACGAAGACCACGAACTCGCCATCGGCGATATCGAGGTCGATGCCGTGAATGACTGTGTGCGCCGCGCCGTAGCGCTTGACGATATTTCGGAGCGATACGCCGGCCATCACGCTTTCGCTGCGTCTTCGGCGACGCGCGATTCCATGGGAATGAACTGCGACAGCACGGCGACCGGAATGGCGCACAGCAGCACGTAGATGAAGAAGTTGTGATAGCCGAGTGCCTGCTGCACGTCGCCGCTGATCCACTTGAACAGCACGAAGCCGAGCTGCATGATGCCGGTGGAGAAAGCGTAGTGCGCCGTCTGGTATTTGCCCGGCGCGACCACCTGCATCATGTAGAGGATGATGCCGACGAAGCCGAAGCCATAGCCGAACATTTCGAGGCTGAGGCAGGCCGCGATGACGGTGAGGTCCGTGGGCAGGTAGGTGGCGAGGAAGTAGAACACCAGGTTTGGCAGGTTCATCGCCAGGATCAGGAACAGGATCGCGCGGCGCAGGCTAAGCCAGGACGTGAAGTAGCCGCCTGCAATGGAACCGACGATGAAGGCGATGGTGCCTGCGGTGCCGTACACCGTGCCCACCTGGTCGGTGCTCAGTCCCAGGCCGCCGTTGGCCGTCGCCTCGCGCAGGAAGAGGGGGCCGATGGTCTGAATCTGCGCCTCGCCCGCGCGGAACAGGATAATGAAGAGGATCGAAACCCAGATGCCGGGCTTCTTCAGGTAGTCCACGAGCACCTCTTTCAGCGTGCGCGCCACCGCGCCTACCGTCTGGTGGTCGGACGCGGGGTTGGGCGCCAGCGGGAGGGCCCAGCTGTGATAGAGGCCCAGTGCGATCATCGTTGCGCACAGGATGCAGAAGATCACGGTCCACGCAGGAACCACGCCGTAGGACTTTTCCAGATAGCCCGCCAGGATCACCAGCACGCCGAGGGACACGAAGCGGCCTGCATTGAAGAAGGTGCCGCTCCAGCCTGCATACTGGGCCTGCTGCTTCTTGGTGAGGCTCGCGATATAGGTGCCGTCGCAGGCGATATCGTGGGTGGCGGAAGATACGGCGACCAGGGCAAGCATGCCCACGGTAGCCGCCAGCCAGAAGGGCAGGTGCAGCGCTACCGCCACCAGGCCGAGAAACAGCCCGCTCAGAAGCTGGAATGTCACCACGATGATCTTGCGGCTGCTGGCCAGTTCGAGGAAGGGGCTCCACAGGGGCTTGAAGACCCACGCCGCGCCGATGTAGGCCGTCCAGTGCGCGATATCGCCGTTCGGCACGCCCATGCTCTTGAACATGAGGCTTGCTATCAGCGCTACCGAAAAGAAGGGCAGGCCCTGTGCGAAATACAGGGTGGGAACCCAGGTGAGCGGGCTGCGCTTGGCGGTTGCGGTCTCCATCGGTGGCGTCTTCCTTTATGGGTGTTATTCGAAGCCGGGTACGGGGCAGCGGCCGTTCGCTTCCAGTGCGCCGGACAGCCATGCATTCACGGCGTCCAGGGCCGGGGCGGCGAAGCCGTAGGTCATCAGCGCTGGTGCGGCAATGTCCAGGGCCTGATAGGGGTTCCACAGGGCCAGGTGCAGGTCCGGCTTCCACGTCTTGCGCGCGTTCTCGCCGTAGCGCAGGCGGGAAGTGGACGCGAGAACGGTGAAGGCGCCATCCTGCGGCAGGCTGCTCCAGTCGAAGGTCTCCGCATCGGCGAAGGTCACGAGCTCCACGTCGTACAGTTTGCCCAGGGTGGCGGCCACCACGGCGGCCGGAACGCCCGCCTCGGACACGCCGTCGCTCACCACGTCCTGCCGTGCGACCAGTCGCAGCTTCGCTCCCTTGGCCGGGCGCTGAGGATTGCCGCGCGCCGTCAGGCTGCGCCGCCAGCCTTCGGCCATGATCTCGCGGTCGGCGGCATCTTCCTTGTAGGAGCGCGGCTTGCAGGGATAGGCGCGGGCGAGCGCCGAAAGGCGGTCGAGACGTTCCTGCACCTGCGCTTCGCTCAGGGTGCCGTCGGCCAGCGCCCTGGCGATGGCGTCCAGGGTCTCGTTCTGGGTTTCGGTGGTGCCGAGGGCCATCACCATGTCCGCGCCTGCGGTCAGCGCGCGCACGGCGGCATTGCCCACGCCGTAGCGGCCTGCAATGGCGTGCATGTCCATGCCGTCGGTGATGATGACGCCGCGGTACTGCCATTGCTGGCGCAGCAGCTTGTCCAGGATGGCGGGCGACATCGTGGCGGGGTTATCCGGATCGATCGCGGGATAGACGATATGCGCCGTCATCATCGCAGGCGCCTGCGGGGCGGCCATGCGGAAGGGCGCGAATTCGAAGGCTTCCAGCTGGTCCAGCGGCTTGTTCACGGTGGGCAGGTCGCGGTGCGAGTCCACGTTCGTGTCGCCATGGCCGGGGAAATGCTTCACGCAGCAGGCCACGCCTTCCGCATGGCTGCCTGCCATCCAGGCCATCGCCAGTTCGGCGGCGCGGGTTGGCTCGGCGCCGAAGGAGCGCTCCGCGATCACAGGGTTGAGCGGATTGTTGTTCAGGTCCAGCACTGGCGCGAAGTTCCAGTTGAAGCCGAGCGCCTTCACTGCGCGGGCCACGGCGGCGCCGGTGCGGCGCGCGAGCTCGGCGTCGTCGGCGGCGCCCAGGCCCATCGCCGCGGGCGGCGCGGGCACCCAGGTGGAGCGCACGACGGCGCCACCTTCCTGGTCGATGGCGATCAGCGCATCCGGTCCCATGGCGGCGCGCAGGTCGGCCGTCAGCTTGCCCAGCTGTTCGGAGTCCGTCATGTTGCCCCGGAAGAGGCAGACGCCGCGAATGCCGTTCTCGCGGATGAAATCCGCCGTCGCAGCATCCAGAGTGGTGCCGGGGAAGCGGATCATGATCAGCTGACCGGCGATCTTGCGAAGTTCTTGATGGGATTTGCTCATTTGACTGCTCCGTCCATGCCGCGCATGAAATATCGTTGGGTAAACAGGAAGGCTGCCAGGGTTGGCAGGATGGTGATGATGGTGCCCGCCGCGATCACGCGCGCGCTGCTGCCGAAAGTGCCGCGCAAATACAGCACACCCACCGACAGCGGGAATTCGTCAGGCTTACTCATCACGATGGATGGCCAGATGTACTCGTTCCATGCCTCCACTGCAGTGAGGATGCCGACCGTGGCAAGCCATGGTGCAATCAACGGCAGCATGATGCGGGTGAAGATGGTCCACTCCGAAGCGCCGTCCACGCGGGCCGCGTCGATCAGGTCCTGCGGCACTTCCTCGAAGGCCTGCTTCAGGAGCAGGATGGCGACGGCGGTCACCACGTTCGGCAGGATCACGCCCGCATAGGTATCGACCAGGCTCAGTTTCGTCACCGTGATGAAGTTCACGAGGAAGTTCACCTCGGAAGGCAGCACCAGCGTGGCGAGAATCAGGCCGAAGACCAGCTTGCGGCCGCGGAAGTGCATGCGGGCCAGCGGATAGGCAGCCATGGAGCAGAGCGTGAGCTTCCAGAACACGGTGAAGGCCGCAATCAGGACCGAGTTCTTGAAGAAGGACAGCATCGGAATCACGCGGAACACTTCGGCGAAGTTCTTCAGCGAAGGAGACTTCGGCCAGAAGGTTGGCGGATAGGCGAAGATATTTCCTTCGGTGGACAGCGCCGTCACCAGCGTCCACCAGAAGGGGAAGACGCACAGGAGCGCGATGGCCGTCAGCAGGAGGTAATGGGCGATCGTCTTCATCAGCGGTGCTTGGGCTTCAGGTAGCGCAGGCACAGCAAGGCAATGCCGATGCAGAAGATGGATACGATAAAACTCGCGGCCAGGGCGCGCGGCAGCTTCAGGTGCTTCAGGCCCTGGTCGTAGGCGTAATAGAGGGCCGTGAACGTGGAGTTCATCGGGCCGCCCTGGGTGAGCACATCAACCTCCTGGTAGGCCTTCAGCGCGGCCAGCACGGAAAGGATGGAGCAGACGGCGATAGTCGGGTGCAGCATCGGCACCGTAATCTTCCAGAAGCGCTGCCAGCGGCTGGCGCCATCGAGAATGGCCGCCTCCTGCATCTCGGCGGGCACGGATTGCAGGGCCGCGAGATACATCACCATATACCAGCCCAGGCCGCGCCACAGGGTGACGAACATGATGCAGAAGAGGGCAATGGTATCGTCGGAAAGCCAGCCCACGGGAGCATCCACGAGGCGGAACAGCATGAGCACATAGTTCAGGGCGCCCTGTTCGTGGAACATGAAGCCCCACATGATGCCGACGACGGAGACTGTGGTCACGACGGGCACGTAGAACGCCGCGCGGAACAGGCGGATGCCGGGCAGGCGGTTGTTCACCAGCACCGCCAGCGACAGGGCGCCGATCTGCACGAAAGGCACCATCAGCAGGAATACGAGCGAATTCTTCAGGCCCGTGACGAACATCTCGTTCTCGAAGATATAGCGGAAGTTATCGAGGCCGACCCAGTGCGTTTCGCGGATCAGGCTGTAGTCGGTGAACGCCAGCAGCGATCCATAGCCGACGGGCCAGAACGAAAACACCGCCATCAGCACCAGCGCGGGCGCAAGAAACAGCCAGGCCGCCCAGGTCTTCCGTGCACCCATCACATCCCTCCAATGGTCTGGGTTGCAGGGAATTGCCTTGAGAGCTTGCGGTTCCAGGTGGCGACGGCTTCGTCGAGGGCGCGCTGGATGTCGGCGCGGCCGGTGACGCCTGCTTCCACTGCCTTCACCAGCACGCGGCGCAGTTCGTTGTAGTCGTCCACGCCTGCCACGTACATGGTGTGCGAGTAGGGCATCGATACCGCGCCTGCCGATACGGCTTTCTCCGCCGCGCCCGCACCGGGCGGTACGGCGAGGAAGAAGGGATCGTTCGCCGCCTGCACCGTCGCGGGATAGACGCTGGCCTGCCGCGCGAAAGCCAGCTGGTTGGCATCGCTGGTCAGGTAGCGCGCGAACTTGCCGACTTCGGGCAGCAGCTCTTTTTTTACGCCCGCTGGAACGCCGAAGTGGATCAGCCAGCCGCCATCCGCAATCTTCGTGGGGCCCAGCGGCGCTGACGCGACGTCGGTGATGGCGTAGATGTCCTTGGCATCGGCTTCGATGCGCTTCAGGGCCGTCGGCGGCGCAAGCAGCATGCCGAGGCGGCCGCCTTTGTAGGCGTCGATGGCGGCGGGGAAGTTGTCTTCGGCGAAGAGGCTGTCCTTCAGCAGGCCGCCCGCCTTGTAGGTCTCCGCCAGCTTGCGGATGAAGGCTGTGTGCGCCGGGGAGTTGAAGACCGCGCGGCCCTTGCTGATGACGGGCAGGCCTTGCTGCATCATCAGTCCGTCGATCTTCGAGAGCGCGGGGCACAGGCCCGCCTTGCCGGTGCGCTGGGCGATCTGGCGCGCGAAGGCCAGCTGTTCGTCCAGGCTGCGCGGTGCGTGCGGTATGCCTGCCGCCTTGAAGATCTCCGTGTTGAAGGCGATGACGGCGACGTTGCTGTACAGCGGGAAGCCGTAGGTCTTGCCGCCGAAGGTAAGGTCTTCCAGCGCGCTTTTGAGGTAGCGCTGGCGCACGGGGGCGATCAGTTCATCGACGGGCGTAAGCAGGCCGTCGCGCGCGAATTCGTCCGCCCAGGGAACGTTGAGGTTGACCAGTGCTGGCGGCGTTCCCGCCACGATGCGCGTTACGAGCTTGGTCTGGATGATATCCCAGGGGAAGTCCACCCATTCCACCTTCACGCCGGGATTCGCGGCTTCGTAGTTCTTCACGATGCCTTCGAAATAGGGCGTGAATTTTGGCTTCATGCTGAAGGTCCAGAATTCGATGTGCCGGGGCGCAGCCATGGCCCCCGCAGTGATGCTGGCGGCCGCCAATGCTGTCAGCAGGGTCTTGATGGTCATTGGCGGCCGGATGCAAATCAGTTGGTCTTGGTGACTTTGCTCAGGTGGCGTGGACGGTCCGGGTCGAGGCCGCGCGCGGCGGACAGCTGCGCCGCCATGACGTAGAAGGCCTGGATCGCCACGATCGGGTCGAGGTCGGGAGTGGCTGCAACGGGCAGCGTGAGGTCGCGCTGCGCCACGTCGGCCGGTGCGGCCAGCAGCACGCGCGCGCCGCGGCCGCGCATTTCGTCGGCCAGCGCCAGCAGGCCTGCCTGGGTCGGGCCGCGCGTGGCGAAGATCAGCAGCGGATAGCCTTCTTCGATCAGGGCCATCGGGCCGTGCTTGATCTCCGCGCCGCTGAATGCTTCGGCCTGCAGCGCCGAGGTCTCCTTGAACTTCAGCGCCGATTCCAGCGCCACCGGGAAACTGATGCCGCGTCCCACCACCATGATGTTCTTGGCTGGCGTGAGCACCTCGAGCGCGGAGGACCAGTCGGCCTGTCCCGCCACGCGCAGCGCTTCAGGCAGCGCTTCCAGGCCCGCCAGCAGCTCGGGGTCGTTCTGCCATTGCGCGACCATGCGAGCACCGGCGACGAGCGAAGTGATGAAGCTCTTGGTCGCGGCCACGCTCTGTTCCTTGCCAGCGCGCAGGGGCATGGCCCATTCGGCGGCATGCGCCAGCGGCGATTCGATGTCGTTGACCAGGGCCACGGTGGTGGCGCCGCCGTCGCGGAAGTAGCGGATCGGCTCCACCACGTCCGGGCTCTGGCCGGATTGCGAAACGGCGATGGTCAGCGTGTCGCGCGTGATCAGCGGCGATTTGTGCAGCGTGACGAGGGACATGGGCAGCGAGGCCACCACGCGGCCCAGCCGCGCCATGATCAGGTAGGCGATGTAGTTGCAGGCATGGTCCGAGCTGCCGCGCGCCACGGTGAGCGCGGTGGAGAAGGGCGTACTCCTCAATTTGCGACCCAGTTCCGCGTAGCGGTCCGAGTCGTTCGCCAGCTGCTCGGCGACGCACTCGGCGGCGGACAGGGCTTCTTTAAGCATCATTGAGGTCACAACGTTCTCCTTCGATATAAACGGCTTTCAGATTCAGGTCACGGTCCAGCACCACCATGTCGGCCCAGGCGCCGGGCGCCAGGCGGCCGCGGTCGTTCAGGCCGAGGTAGTCGGCGGCGTTGGTGGAAACGCGGCGCGAGGCGTCCGCAATCTCCAGCCCGAGGCCGACGAGATTGCGCAGCGCCTGGTCCAGCGTGAGGGTGCTGCCCGCGAGCGTGCCGTCCGGCAGGCGCACGCCGCCCATGCATTTGTGGACGACGTGGCGGCCCAGCATGTATTCGCCGTCCGGCATGCCGGTGGCGGCGGTGGAATCGGTCACGCAATACAGGCGCGGAATGGCGCGCAGCGCGGTCTTGATGGCGCCGGGGTGCACATGCAGCAGGTCGGGAATGAGCTCGGCATATTCGGCATGCGCCAGTGCCGCGCCCACCATGCCGGGTTCGCGGTGGTGCAGGCCGGGCATGGCGTTGAACAGGTGGGTGAAGCCCGCCGCGCCGTGCTCCATCGCGGCCACGCCGTCTTCATACGATCCGAGGGTGTGGCCGATCTGCACGCGCATGCCCGCATCGGCCATTTCGCGCACAAGGCCAAGGTGGCCGTCGATTTCCGGCGCCACGGTGATCACGCTCAGGGGCGCCATGGTTTCCAGGCGCTGCACCTCGGCCAGGGTGGCGGAGCGCGCATAGTTCGGCTGCGCACCCAGCTTGCCCGAGTTGATATAGGGGCCTTCGAGGTGGGCGCCCAGCACGCGCGCTTCGTTTTTTCCACGCTGGCGCACGGCCTCGCCGATGCCCTTGAGCGCCACGTCGATGTCTTCCGGCGGCGCCGTCATCGTGGTGGCCAGCATGCTGGTGGTGCCGTGGCGGGCGTGCAGGCGCGCGATCTTGTGGACGGCGTCGCCGCCTTCCATCACGTCCTTGCCCGCGCCGCCATGCACGTGCAGGTCGATAAAGCCCGGCAGGATATAGTCGTCGCCGTTCTGTTCAGGGTTTGCGCCCTGGCCGCTGATGTCCGTGATGCGCTCTCCGAAGGAGATTGCACCGTGAACCCAGCCGCCCGGCGTCAGGATATTGCCTTTGATTGCATCGCTCATCGACGCGACTCCGCTACGAATTCATAGTAATCACTGCGGCACCACGAGTGGGTCAGTTCCACTGCGGCGCCGTTGTCCAGATAGCTCACGCGCGTTATGTGCAGCATGGCCGTTCCCAGCGCGATCTGCGCCAGCTTGGCCTGTTCGGCATTGGCATTGACGGCGCGGATGTGCTGCAGCGCGCGCATCGGCACCGTGCCGTTCGATTCCAGGTAGCCGTACAGGGAATCCGTCACCTTCTCGGGGTGGGGAATATAGACGGCCGGGATGGTCGAGGTTTCGATGGCCATCACCACATCGTCCGCCGTGCGCAGGCGCTTCAGGCGGGCCACCGGCATATTGGGGGAGAGGCCCAGCGAGAGCAGCTCCAGCGGCGCGGCCACGCCGATCTCGCGCTGCATCCAGCGCGAACCGGCCGTGAAGCCGCGCTGGCGCAGCTCCTCGGAAAAACTGGTGAGGCGCGAGAGCGGCTGCTCCAGCTTCGGCGTGATATAGGTGCCCGAGCCGCGACGCCGCGTCAGCATGCCCCGGTCGCACAGCATGTCGATCGCCTTACGCGCGGTGACGCGCGAGATCGAGAGCATGTCCGAGAGCACGCGCTCGGAAGGCAGTGCTTCGTTGGCGCGCCAGTCGCCGCTGGCGATTCCGTCGGAGAGCTTGTTCGCAAGCTGCATGTACAACGGAGTGTCGCTGTCATGATCTGGACTGAAATCGCTCAACTGGGCTAGCACGTCCTACTCCTTCAGAAGTTGTTGGATCAGCTTCAGGCCGCCGGCGGCGGAATCGCCTTGCGGCGCCACAATACGCTGCAGCAGCTCCTGCGGCAGGTAGCGCCGCAGCGGCTCGCCCAGCCCGCCGCACAGGGCGATGGGCAAGGTGCCTGCCGGGTCCAGGGCTTTGGCGATCAGGGCCACCTGGTGGCCCGCCTCGGTAAGAATGGCGTGCGCCGTCGCATTGCTGTCGCCGTGCTGCAGCACGAGGCGCGCCAGCTGGGCGTAGTTGGTCTGGCTTGCACTGGCCAGCCAGACCTGGATGCGGTCGCGCGAGCCGCCGCAGGCCTCGATCACCGCGTCCGCAAAGGGACTGCCCTGGGCGCGGCCGTCGATCACCTGCTGGATATGGTTGACGGCCTTCATGCCGATCCATGCGCCGCCTGCCTCGTCGCCCGCCGGGAAGCCCCAGCCGCCCACTTCGTGGCGGCTGCCGTCCGCATGCAGGATCTCGCCCACGCTGCCGGTGCCCAGTGCAATGATGGCGCCAGGCTGGCCCGCGTGCGCGCCCAGCACCGTGGTGTAGGCGTCCGTTTCCAGCGCCACCGCCGCATAGCCGGGATTGGCCGACACGAAATTGGCCGCCCACTGGCGGTTGTGCACACCCGCCAGGCCCAGGCCGATGGCGATGCTTTCGCGGCCGGGCTTGTCCAGCCCTGCCGCGGCAAAGGCCTGTGCCGCAGCAGTTTCCACGGCTGCCCATGCATTCTGGATGCCGTGCAGCAGGCCGGACGGACCGGCGCTGCCTTCGGCCAGCAGGCTGCCGTCGCGCCGGGCCAGCCGTACGCGGGTGCCGCTGCCGCCGCCGTCAACGCCGATTAGGTAGTCGATCATGTTTGTGTGGATGAAGAGAGCTGTGGGGCACTATAGGGTTGGCAAACCAGCTTGTCAACAGGTATTTAACTGGTATTAGAAAATAATGTGGATCGGCCTCATCATCTCGACGCCGCGATGAGTTAAGTCATTGATTTATAAGCGGTGCAACCAGATGGGAAATGGTATTGCTTCTGGTATTCGATAATGCCAATGACGCCACAAAAAGAAACGCCCGGCACAGGGCCGGGCGCTTGGGGAAGGGGAAGTGGTATCAGTTGGCGGAGGAGGCGTGCACGCCGGAACGGTCGATGGTCACCAGGCGCGGCTGAGTGGCCGTGGTCTGCGCGCCGCGGGTCTCCAGCTTGCCGCGTACGTTGACGGTGGCGCTGCCCGGGCCGCTGACATTCACGTTGGCCTGCCCTGCCTGCAAATCGCGTCCCTGCAGGCTGCCGGAACCGGAAAGTTCGGCCACCAGCTTGTCCGCCTTGCCGCTCAGGTTCACTTCGCCCGGGCCGCTCATGTGCAGCGAGATGGACTTCGCCTCGGCCATGGCGCTCAGGTTGCCCGAGCCGCGCAGTTCGGCGTTCAGCGAATCCGTGACGCGGCGCAGTTCGATATTGCCGGGACCGGTGCTGCGCGTGGTGGCGCGGCCCACTTCCAGGCTTTCCGCATCGAGGTCGCCCGAACCGCTGAGCTCGGCATTCAGCTCGCCGGTGCGGCCGCTCAGGGTCATATTGCCCGGACCGCTGATAACGGCCCGCAGCGTTTGCGTGGCCACGCCGCGCGCTTCGAGGTCGCCCGAGCCGTGCACTTCGGCTTCCAGCTTTCTGATATTGCCCGCCACGCAAGCGCCGCCGGGGCCGCGCACGATGGCGCGTGCGCTTTCCACGCTCAGCGAGCACGCATCCAGGTCGCCGGAGCCGGACAGTTCGGCCACAATCTCCTTGCTGCTGCCGTTCAGGGCCACAGAGCCAGGGCCGCTCATGACGGCGGACACGCGGTTGGCGCGCAGGTCCGTCACTTCCAGGTCGCCCGAGCCGCTCAGGGTGGCGTTCAGTTCCTGCGTCAGGCCGCGCGCTTCCACGTCGCCGGGACCGCTCATCTTCAGCTGCAGGCTGGCCGTATTCAGGTGGCGCACATCCACGTCGCCGCTGCCGCTGCTGCGCAGGTTCAGGCTGCGCACCACGCCGTCCACGCGCAGGTCGCCGGGGCCGGTGGAGTTGAGGTCGAGCGCGTCGCCCTGGTAGCGCGACAGCACCACATCGCCCGAGCCGCTGTTCTTCAGGCTTTTCAGCATGGGCGCGGTGATTTTCACGCGCACCGCTTCACGGCTCTTGCCGAAATGGATATTCCAGCCGTTGTTGCGGCGCAAGGGGCGCACGATGAGCGTCTCCCCCTGCACAAGGGTTTCCAGATTGTCCAGGTCCTTGCGCGGGCCGCTCACTTCCAGGGCGCGTTGTCCCTGGCCGGTGATCTCGACCTCGTAGGGGCCGACCAGTTCGATGGCGCTGAAGGCGGCCACGTTGCGCGTTTCGCTGACGGCCGTGCGCTGCTCCGGCGTGCCGGCCTGGCTGACGGGGAGGGCGCTGACGCCAAGCGCCAGGACGGAGGCCGCTGCTGCAGTGGTGAACAGTTTATTCATGATGTGTGGTCTCGGGCAGGGTGGTCGATGATGAAACGATATGCCAAACGCACAAGAGGTGCGGGACTTAATCGACGAAAGCGCGAAATGGCGGGATAAGTTGCAGAAAACGGCAGCTGAGCGGGGCTTCTGCCCCCTGTCCCCTCGAGCAAGGAAGTGTCATAATGAAGACAGGAGAGCCACATGATCAAGTACCTGGGAACCAAAAAGAATGATCAGGGCGCGATTCTCTATGTCTTCCTGGTCAACGGCCTGGAAAAACAGATCCGGGAAAGCGCCCTCAAGCAGCATCCAGGCTGCTACGAAGCGTTGCCCGCGTCGGCCAAAGCGCAAATAGGCAAGCACCGGGAATGGCTATCAAAGCTGTAGCCTGCGCCATCGCGCTCGCCGCCTGCACCGCGGCGCAGGCCGCGCCCAGCACCTTCGGCACCGTGGTCGGCAACGGCCTGCTGTGCCGCGACCAGATATCGAACGCCTTTTTCTACGATTACCTGAAGAGCTATTTCGGGGACCCCTACAAGCGCGAGGGTGGCGCCTGGTGGTTCCGCGCGCCGGACCTTCAGCTGTGGGGCATGGACGTGGTGGAGCTCATGGTGAGCGACGAGAGCTATCCTTACAGCTTCGTGGGCGCCGTGGTCGACGCCGCGCCGGACAAGCTGGAGGAAGCCATCCGCCAGCACGAAGGCTTGCGCTTCGCGCAGATCGGCGGCAGCGCCGCGTATCCGGTCAGGGAAGGCAACGGCGGCAGCCGCATCGTCTATGTGAACAACCGTTCGAAGATATACTGCGCAAAGTTCAAGTCAATGCCACCCGCGCTGCGCTGAGCAGGCGCCCTACAGGGACTTCATGTACACGCAATTCTTCAACCTGAAACAATCCCCCTTTTCGATTGCTCCCGATCCCCGCTACCTCTTCATGAGCGAGCGGCACCGGGAAGCGCTGGCCCACCTGCTGTATGGCGTAGGCAGCGGCGGCGGCTTCGTGCTTCTGACGGGCGAAATCGGCGCAGGCAAGACCACGGTGTGCCGCTGCTTCATGGAGCAGATTCCGGAGAACTGCCGCCTGGCCTACATCTTCAATCCGAAGCTGACGGTGGAAGAACTGCTGCTCACGATCTGCGGCGAATTCGGCATCGAGCTGCCGCCGCAGGGGGCAGGGGCGGTGAGCGTGAAGGGCTACGTGGATGCGATCAACCGCTACCTGCTGGAGAGCCACGCTGCGGGCAAGAACAATGTGCTGATTATCGACGAGGCGCAGAACCTGTCGGCGGAAGTGCTGGAGCAGCTGCGCCTCCTGACGAATCTGGAAACGAGCGAGCGCAAGCTGCTGCAGATTATCCTGATCGGGCAGCCGGAGCTGCGCGAAATGCTGGCCCGCCCCGAGCTCGAACAGCTGGCGCAGCGCGTCATCGCGCGCTATCACCTTGGCTCGCTGACAGTGGAGGAAACGGGCCATTACATTGCGCACCGCCTTGCCGTGGCAGGCGCCAGCGGCGTGGCGCCGTTCCCGCCAAATGTGGTGGCGCAGATTCATCAGCTCACCAAGGGCGTGCCGCGCCGAATCAACCTGCTGTGCGACCGCGCTCTTCTTGGCGCCTACGTCGAGAACCGCCAGACCGTTAACCGCACCATCGTGCGCAAGGCGGCGGACGAAGTGTTCGCTGGTGAACGCTCGGCCCCTTCGGCCCGGCGCCGCCAGTGGCAGTTCGTCGCGGCGGGCGTACTGGCGGGCGCCGTGCTGACCGGCGCCGCGGCATGGCAGCTCATGCCGCGCAGCCATGCGCCAGCGGTGGCCGCAGCGGCGAAAGCGCCTGCGTCCGCGCCTGCGGCAGCCCTGGCCTCGCCTGCGGCCGCTGCCGCGCCGCCTGCGGTTGCCGCTGCGGGCAGCGACGCAGCCTTGCACGAGCTGGCGGCGCTCTGGGGCGTCACGCTTGCGCCAGGCGAATCCTGTGCGGCCGCCGCCAGGCAGAACCTGCGCTGCCTGCTGGTGAAAGGCGGCATCGACGAACTGCGCTCGCTGGACCGTCCCGCCATGCTGAAGCTGCGCGACAATCCTGCCCAGCCCACCTACGCGGTGCTGACGGGGCTCAATGACCGCACCGCCACGCTGTCCATCCAGGGCCAGCGCCAGACCGTCAGCATCGCCGAACTCGAAACGCGCTTCGACGGCGGCCTGACAACCTTCTGGCGCGCTCCGCGCGCCTGGCGCGACGAGGTCTCCGCAGGCGACCGCGGCCCGGACGTGGACTGGCTGGCGCGGCGCCTCGCGGAGCAGGGCGGCGAAGCGAAGCCGGAAGACAACCAGCCGCTGGAAGGCGCCACCCTGCGCAAGCTGCGCGACTTCCAGGCCAGCCAGCAGCTCAAGGCGGACGGCGTGGCGGGACCGAAAACATTCATCCGCCTGAACCAGCTGGGCGGAGTTCAGGAGCCGCGCCTGGCGGCCAAATAATATGTCCTATATTCTCGAAGCCCTGAAGAAGGCCCAGGCGGAACGCCAGCTCGGCGCCACGCCAACCATCCACGCGCCTACTTTGGATGGCGGCGCTGGCGCGGCGCGCGGCGGCGTGATCCGCAAGCCGGTCGCCATCGCCTTTGGCGTGATGGCCGTTACGATCGCGGGCCTGCTGGTGCTTGTGTTCCGCCAGCAGCCAGAGCCGGCGCCTGCCCTTGCACCTCAGGCGGCGCAGATCAAGGTTCTGCAGCCTGCGCCAGCCCCGGCGAACGTCGTGGACAGCCGGCCCGCGCCAGCGGCCGCTCTACCTGTCGCACCGCCAAGCGCGCCCCGTCCGGCGCCAGCAGCGCCGAAGAAAGCGGAGGAAGCGCCCACGCGCGTAGCGGCGGCAGCGACGCCGCCTGCCCAGCCGCCGGCGCCTGCCCCCGAGCCTGCTGTCCCGGCAGCTCCCCGGCAGGAAACCCGCGCCGCCGCGCCTGCGCCGCAGGCAGCGGAAGAAACCACTCAGACCCTGCGCGACCTGCCCGAGCCGATCCAGCGCGCCATTCCCCAGGTGCAGCTGGGCGGCTACCTCTACTCGAAGAACCCGGCCGACCGCCTGCTGCTCATCGACAAGGCACTGCGCCGCGAAGGGGAGGAGGTGGCCCCTGGCCTGGTGCTGGAAAAGCTTCTGCCAAAAGCGGCGGTGTTCAGTTTCCGGGGCTACCGCTATCGAGTTTCCCTATAGATGACCCCGCGCACGATTGAAAGCATGCATTAGCAGAGTTCGCTAAAATCCTCCTGTGATTTGTTTAATTGGCAATATTGACAGGATTGGACGCATGAAACCGTTTCGCTTCTTGTTTGCCGCGCTGCTCGCCGCAGCGCTATCGCAGTCAGCTTACGCCGCAGAGTTCATCCGCGGCGTTCCCGCCAATGAACCTGGAGACGCCGCCACCCTGCTGGCGGCAATCGGCCTGATCTGCCTTTCCGCAGGCGGCCACCGCAACGAAACACTGCGCCACCCGGAGCCCTGAACGCTCTCCTGTTGCTGCGTATAATGGCGGCAACACATAAAGGAGAGCAGATGCCAGGCGAACTTCCCGCCCCGCCGTGCCGGGTGCTCGGCATTGTGGGCCGCTCAGGCAGCGGCAAGACTACCCTGCTGGAATACCTGGTCGCCCGCCTGGCCGAAGACGGCCTGCGCGTCAACGTCATCAAGCACAGCCACCACGACCTGGAGCTGGAGCCGCCGCGCAAGGACAGCGCCCGCCTCCGCATGGCTGGCGCCGCGGAGGTCATGGTGTCCTCTCCCTACCGCTTCGCCATCATGCGCGAACTGCGGGGCGCCCCGGAGCCGGAGCTGGACGAACAGCTGACGCGCCTCTCGCCGGCCGACCTGACCCTGGTGGAAGGCTTCAAGTCCTGGCCCATGCCCAAGCTGGAGGTGTACCGCGCCGCCGCCGGGCGCGCGCCCCTGTATCCCGACGATTCGCATATCGTGGCTGTCGCCTCGGACCAGCAGCGTCCCGAAGGCTTGCGTCCCGGCCTGCTCTGGCTGGACCTGAACGCGCCCGAGGCCGTACTGGCCTGGCTCAGGGATGCGATGAAAAATTTTGCGTTCCGCGCCTAAAGTTCCTGTCGAAACGGCCGTAAAAAGGGGATAGGCCTGATTGGGAGGAAAAAATGGACGTTTCGAGCATTGCGCGCCTGGCCACCACCATCGCGGACACCGGCAACCGCCAGGACGTGGGTATTGCCGTGCTGAAAAAAGCGCAGGACCTGCAGGCATCCAGCGCCGCGGCCCTGGTCGAAGCCATTCCGCCTGTGCCGCAGGCTGGCAACGGCAACCTGCCCCCGCACCTGGGCACCCGCATCAACACCACGGCCTGATTTCCGGCCGCCTGTAAGGAAAACCCGCGGCACCGCGACAAGGTGCAGGCGGGTTTTTTTTCGTCTTCCAAAAACCGCCCGAAATCGGGTATGGTTCTGATTTCCTAATGACACCTTGAGGAGACCTCCCATGAACAAACGTCAAGCCCTGATCGCCGCCGCACTGGCAGGCGTCTGCGCCGCTGCTTCCACCACGGCAGCCGCCGCGTCGAAAGCCGACCAGGAGAAGTGCTACGGCGTGGCCAAGGCCGGCGCCAACGACTGTGGCGCCTCGGACGGCGCGCACAGCTGCTCCGGCCAGTCGAAGGCCGACAATCTGCCGACCGACTGGAAGTTCGTGGCCAAGGGCAGCTGCGAAAAGATGGGCGGCAAGACCAAGCCGCCAGCGAAGTAATTCCTTGCGGGCGGCGTCATGAACAAGTGGTCCAGCCTGGCAGGCGCGGGCATCGGACTGCGGGCGCCGCACTACCGCACCTTCCTTGAGAGCCGGCCCGCTGCGGCCTGGCTCGAAGTCCATACCGAAAACTTCCTCGATCAGGCGGGCTGGGATTTCCACGTGCTGGAAACCCTGCGCCGCGACTATGCTTTCAGCCTGCACGGCGTGGGGCTGGGCCTCGGTTCCGCTCGCGGCTTTTCGGAAGCTCACCTGGAGCGCGTGCGCGGCCTGGTGCGGCGCATCGAGCCAGCCCTGGTGTCGGAGCACCTGTGCTGGGGCGCCGTCGCCGACCGCCACCTGAACGACCTGCTGCCGCTGGCGCTGGACCACGCCGCGCTGGGCTTGCTTGCAGAGCGCGTCGAGCGTGTGCAAGAAGCCCTGGGCCGGCGCATTTTGCTGGAAAATGTGTCCACTTACCTGCGTTTCGCCGACGATGCCATGAGCGAGGCCGAGTTCCTCGCGGAACTGGCAAAGCGTACCGGCTGCGGCCTGCTGCTGGACGTGAATAATCTCTACGTCAACCAATGCAACCATGGCGAGGATGCGATGGCGGCGCTGTCGGCCATACAGCCCGGCATGGTGGGCGAGATCCATCTCGGCGGCCACCTCGTGACGCCGGAAGCGGTGATCGACCATCACGGCGCGCGCGTAGTGGAGCCCGTGTGGCAGATCTACGAGGCCGCGCTGAAGCGCTTCGGCAAACAGCCAACCCTGATCGAATGGGATACGGATATTCCCCCTCTCGAAGTGCTGCAGGCCGAAGCTGCCCGCGCTGCCGAAATGCTGGCTGCGGCGGGCGAGGGCGTTTCCGCCGCGCCGGAGCGAGCCGCCACCGTGAAGGCGGCGGACGATGCGGCATTGGCGGCCGGCCAGCAGGCGTTCTCGTCGGCTCTGTTCGACTCCTCGCACGAGTCCGCCGTACTCGCCGCCGTGCGCGCGGAACACGCCGCCCACCGTTTCGCCCTTTACCGCGGCAACCTGAGCGCATCCTGGCTCAAGTCCCTGCAAAATGCCTATCCCGTCGTCGAGCAGCTGGT
Organism: Massilia endophytica; assembly: GCF_021165955.1. Taxonomy (NCBI): domain Bacteria; kingdom Pseudomonadati; phylum Pseudomonadota; class Betaproteobacteria; order Burkholderiales; family Oxalobacteraceae; genus Massilia; species Massilia endophytica. Next base: position 704,623 of record NZ_CP088952.1, read on the forward strand.
GGGCGGGGAGTTCTTTGCCGCCTTGGCGCGCGAATATGGACGGGCACATCCCTCCACCGATGGCGACCTGAACCGTTTCGGCGCAAGCTTTGCGCATTTCCTGGACGGCTTTCCCCATACGCGCGATCTGCCCTATCTGCCCGATATGGCGCGCCTCGAATGGCAGGCCTACCGCAGCCATTTCGCCCTCACTGAAACCGCGCTGGGCGCCGCAGATTTCGCCACGGTGCCGCCGGAGCAGCTGGAAGAAAGCAGGCTGCGCCTGCACTCCGGCGCCAGCGTATTTGCGTCGCAATGGGCTGTCGTTCCGCTATGGCTTGCGCACCAGCCCGGCGGGCCCGGATTCCCCGAGCAGGCGGACCAGCCCAGCTACGGGTTGATTACCCGTCCGCAATGGAAAACCATGATCGTGGAGCTGCCCGAGGCGGGCCATGCGGCGTTGTCGGTGCTGGGAGAAGGGGGAAGCTTCGGCGCCGCGCTGGACACGGCCTTCGACAAGGACGAGGACTTCGATATCGGCGCTCAGCTCGGCCTGTGGATAGGCCAGGGCGCCTTCGCGGCAATCAGTTAAAGGCGCGCAGCACCTTCGCTTCACCGGTGAGGTCGTTGAACTGGAGGTTGGCGGCCTGGGTGGCCTGGATCATGCGGTCGAGCTGGGTTTCCTCGAAACGCTCCAGCTCTTCGGTGGCGGCGAGCAGGGCCTGGGCCAGCTTGGCGCGCGCGCTCTGATAGGACAGGCTGGTGTACTGTCCCGTATTCTTCAGCAGCTCTTCGGCATTCTCGATCACCTGGCGCAGGTCGCCGATCAGGCGGCCCTGCTTTTCCAGGTCATGTCCGGACTCTTCCATTGCACCGCTCCCCGCAAGACGTTCGACAAACTATAGCCCGGGAAGAGGGCTGCAGTTTGCGCCAAATTAATTTCCGCCGACAACAGTGATCTGCACGTCGCCCAGCGTCACGCGCTGGCCCGCGCGGATCTTGGCGGTCTTGCGCAGCTCCTGCTTGCCGTCGACCTTCACCTCGCCGCTGGCGACAATCTGCTTGCCTGCGCCGCCGCTGTCGCACAGCCCCACCAGCTTGAGCAGCTGGTTGATCTCGACGAACTCACCGTTCAGGTCGAATTGTGTTTTTTGCATTCTATTCCCTATGTTTTGCGTGGCCGCGCACGATACTGCCGAGCATCTGCTCAGCCTTTCGCGCCCGGCCGGGTCATGTCCAGCGGCACGATCCACTGTTCGAACTGCTCCGCGCTCACGAAGCCGAGCGCGAGGGCCGCTTCCTTCAAGGTCGTGCCTTCGTGCTGGGCCTTCTTCGCGATTTGCGCGGCGCGATCATAGCCGATATGCGGCGCCAGCGCGGTCACCAGCATCAGCGAACGCTCCATCAGCTCCGCGATGCGGCCCAGGTTCGGCTCGATGCCGTGGGCGCAGTGCTCGTCGAAGCTGCGCATGCCGTCCGCCAGCAGGCGCGCGCTTTGCAGGAAGTTGTGGGCGATGAGCGGCTTGAACACATTCAGCTCGAAATTGCCGGACGAGCCGCCCACCGTAATGGCGACATCGTTGCCGAACACCTGGCAGCACAGCATGGTGACCGCTTCGCACTGGGTGGGATTGACCTTGCCCGGCATGATGGAGCTGCCCGGCTCGTTCTCGGGGATGGTGATCTCGCCCAGGCCGGAGCGGGGCCCGGAAGCCATCCAGCGCACGTCGTTGGCGATCTTCATCAGGGCCGTGGCCAGGGTTTTCAGTGCGCCATGGGCTGCCACCAGCGCGTCGTGCGCCGCCAGGGCGGCGAACTTGTTGTCCGCGCTGCGGAAAGGCAGCCGCAGCCGCGCTTCCAGTTCGGCGGCGATGCGGGCCGCGTATTCCGGGTGGGCGTTCAGGCCCGTGCCCACTGCAGTGCCGCCTGCGGCCAGCTGCTGCAGGGCGGGGAGGGCGGCGGCGACAATCTGTTCGGCATAATCCAGCTGCGCCACATAGCCGGAGAATTCCTGGCCCAGCGTGAGCGGCGTGGCGTCCTGCAGGTGGGTGCGGCCGATTTTCACGATATCGGCGAAGGCCTTGGCCTTGCCGTCCAGCGTGGCGCGCAGCTGGCGCACGGCGGGCAGTACGTCGTTGGCCAGCGCCACGGCGGCGGCGACATGGATCGCGGTCGGGAAAATGTCGTTGGAGGACTGGCCCTTGTTCACATCATCGTTCGGGTGCAGCAGGCGTTCTTCACCGCGTACGCCGCCCATCAGCTCCGATCCCCGGTTGGCCAGCACCTCGTTCATGTTCATGTTGGACTGGGTGCCCGAGCCGGTCTGCCAGACGGCCAGGGGAAACTCGCCCGCGTGCTTGCCAGCCAGAACTTCGTCTGCTGCCTCGGTGATGGCGGTGGCCTTCTTCGCATCCAGCAGGCCGAGATCGAGGTTGACCCGGGCGGCGGCGCGCTTGACCTGGGCCAGGGCGGCGATCAGCTCCGGCGGCATGCGTTCGGTGGAGATGTGGAAGTGTTCGAGCGAACGCTGCGTCTGCGCACCCCAGAGCTGGCCTGCGGGCACTTCGATGGGGCCAAAGCTGTCGCGTTCGATGCGGGTTTCCATGATGGTCTCGGGTGGGTTGTCGTTTTTTTAGTGTACCCCAGCACGCAAATTCCTTCCGGCCACTTCACATTTTCGATTTTCAGCCGTTAAAGTTCCTACGTTCCCGGATTCTTTCTGCCTTGGCTATGCCGCGCATTTCTTGTCAACCTGTCATTCCGCGCCTGCTGGCGCTGCTGCTGTCCGCCTGTGCGGCAGCGGGCGGCGCGCAGGCGGCGGAGCTGGGCGAGGTGACGGTGCGCTCCTTCATCGGGCAGGCCCTCGTGGCGGATATCGAGCTGACCGACCTGAGCCAGCAGGATCTGGCCGACCTCCAGGTGCGCCTCGCCAGGCCGGACGTGTTCCAGGGCGCGGGCGTCAGCCTGCCGCCAGCCCTGCAGGGCATGAGCGTGTCCGTGGTGAGCAAGGGGCAGAAGCGGTATCTGCACCTGACTTCGTCCAGGCCGGTGGAGGGGGAGGTGGCCCATCTCTTCTTCGAGCTGGGCAGCGGAGGGCGTTATGTCGTGCGCGGCGCCACGCTGTGGTTCGCGCCGGACCCTTCGCCGCCCGCCAAGGTGGCCGAGGAGCCGGTCGCCACGCCGGTGACGACCGTGCTGCCGCCAGCGGCCAGGCTGCCTGCCGCGCCGCCAGCCAGTGCGCCGGTGGTTCGCCCTGCCGTGGCCAAGCCTGCGGCTGTCGCCCAGTTCTCCACGTCGCCCCAGCCCGCAGCCAAGGCCAGCAAGACCGATGCCGAATTGATGAAGCAGGTGGAGCGCGCGTTCGCGGCGGGACCCAAGGCGCCGCCAGCTCCCGCCCCGGCTACCGCTGCTCCGTCCCCTGTGGCGGCCAGGACTGCCCCGGCTGTGGCGCCAAAGCCTGCCACGCCTGCGGCGCAGTCATCTCCCGCGCCCGTCGCGAAGCCTGCGGTCACGGTGCCGCAAGCCGCCAAGGCGCCCGCAGTGAGCGCGAAACCCGCGCCGCAAGCTGCTGCACCGGCGGTCAGCAAACCGGCTGCCGCGTCGCAAGCTGCCGCTGCGCCCAAAGCGCCAGCCGCCCAGCCACCGGCCGCAGCCAAGCCGCCTGCGACCGCCCCGGCGACGCCTGCCGCCCAGCCACCGGCCGCGGCCAAACCGCCTGTGACCATCCCGGCGACGCCTGTCGCCCAGCCACCGGTTGTGGCCAAAGCGGCTGCGAGCGTCGCTGCGACGGCTGCCGCCGCCAGCGCCAGGACGCAACCCGCGGCTGGGGCCAAGCCCGCCGCCAGCGCATCGGCGGCGCCTGCCGGATCCGCTCCCGCTGCTGGCCCGAAGCCAGCCGCCGTGGCACAGGCTGCCTCAACCGCCGGGAAGCCCGCCACCGTGGTCCCGGCCACCCCTGCTGCCGCGAAGCCTGCGGCATCGGCTCCGGCTGCGGCCGCCAAACTTGCGGCGTCAGCGGCTGTTGCGCCAACGGCAGTTGCAAAGCCCCCGGTCACCGCGCCAGCCAGTCCGGCCGCGGCCGCGAAGCCCACTGCACCAGCCGCCGCCGCTCCGGCAAAGCCTGTCAATCCCGCTGCGCCCGCGCCAGCTTCGCCCGCGGTTGCGGCAACGGCCAAACCGGCCGCCTCGCCACCCGCGCCGAACGAGACCAATGCTGCCATCGCGAGAAAGCTGGCTGAGCTGGAAGGGAAGATCAAGATTCTGCAGGCCGAAGTGAAATCCGCTTTCACTCCTGCGCCGAAAGCACCGGCGCCCGCGGATACGCCGAAAACGCAGGCCGATGCCAAGCCCATGCAGGCCGTCCCGGCCAAACAGGACATCAAAGCGTCCCCGGCTGCCAGCGCGCCCAAGGCTGTGGCGCCGTCCAAGGCTGGGCAGGCAGCGAAACCGCCCGCCGAGCACGGCGCAGGCACCGCCTACAACAAGGCGGTCGAAAACATGCTGCGCGATGTGCGTACCAAGCCTATCGACGCGGCCGCATCGGCTTCCCTGGATGCGAGGCCGCTGCCCAAGGACCAGCAGAAGCCTGCGGGGCGTACTGCTTCGGGCGTCATCAAGGATGCCCGGTCGGCCGGAGCGAAGCAGGCTGCCAGCGCGGCGCCCGCGGCTCCCAAGCCGGAAGCGGCAAAGCCTGCCGTGCCGGATGCCCCGAAGGAGAAGCGCATGTCGCGTCCGCGCATGGTCACCATGATTGCGGTGGGCAGTATCGCCCTCCTGCTGGTGATCGGTGTGAGTGTGCACTTCGTGCGCCGCTACCGCGAGAAGCTGGCCGCGGCGCCATTGAAGATCTGGCAGAGCTGGCGCAAAAAGCCGGTGGAGGACGAGGCCTTCGCTCCGGTAGACGAGCCGGAGAAGCCCCTGCTGGCGGTCAACCAATAAAAAAGCGCCCCGCAGGGCGCTTTTTTCATTCAGGAAGGCGCTCAGGCCATCCAGGGTTCGGTCACGTCGCGGATGGCGCGGTCGTTGGCCATGATCTGTTTCAGCAGGGCGATCTTGCGGGCGCGGGCATCGCCTTCCAGGGCAGGCACACCGCTCATCACTGCCACGGAGGCTGCGGCGCACTGGTTTTCCATGCGGTCCAGGCCGGTCCAGTTGCCCGATTGCGCGGCGGCGACCATCTTATTGGTCAAACCGGCAATATTTTCATACATCGAGAGCACTTCGTTCGAGGTCATGGCTGGGTCCTGAAAACGTAAATGGAGTACCGCTTGTCTGGATTTACGTCAGGCCGCCGGAGAACTTTAGGGTTTTCTGAAAATATTTTTGATTTTTTTTGAGTTGCAGAAAAAACAAGGCCGCTGCGGCCCAGTGCAGGGCGGCAGCGGCCGGGATGGCGCTTGGGAATTACTTGACCAGTTCGTCCAGACCGGCGGCCAGTTCTTCCGGCGACGGCATTTCGTCGATCAGCACGCCGTCTTCCAGGCCCAGGGCTTCCGCCACTTCGGTCGGGTAGCAGGCTTCGATCTCTTCGTCCGTCAGCTTGGCCTCGACCACGCGGGCGCGCCATGCGGCGAGGTGGACCACGGCAGCCAGGCGGTTGAAGGGCTCATGCTCCAGCGGGGCAGGGAAGGCCTTGATGGCGTCCGAGAAGGTGGACGGGAACTTCCAGCGCGCGGCCAGTTCGGCGCCCACATCCGGGAAGCCGTAGCCCAGCGAGGCCATTTCGGCGTCCAGGCGGCGCGCGTCCAGCGGGCCGGCAATCTTGTCCAGCTGCATGGCTTGCTCAGGCATGGCGGAATGGATCACCAGCTGGCCGATGGCGTGCATCATGCCGATGGTGAAGGCCAGGTCGGTGTTGTCTCGGGTCTTCTTGGCGATCCATTTGGCGCCCACTGCGGTGTGCAGGCTGTAGCGCCAGAATTGTTTCAGGTCGAGGCCGGGAACGGTCTTGAAGCCGCTCACCAGGCCGGAGGAAATCACCAGCGTGCGCACGGTCACGAAGCCGAGCATCAGAACGGCATCTTCCACGGTGCCGATGCTGCGCGACACGTGGTAGTAGGCGGAGTTGGCCAGGCGCAGCAGCTTGGCGCTCAGCACGGGGTCCGTCGAAACCTTCTTGGCAATATCCTCGGTGGAGACACTGGCCTTGTCGAAGCTGCTGATCAATTCTTCAACAACCTTCGGCGCGGTAGGCAAGGCCGTGGGGTTCTGGAACAGTGCCTCTAACTTCATTCTGCATCTCCTTCAGTTTTCGTAGTTAGGTATTGCTGTAGATGAACTATATAGGGATTCTCCTGCGGAAAGAAGTAGTTTCTGGCCCCCGCGTGGTATCCCCGCACTGCATTCCCCGAAACTTGCAGCCTGTCCTCCAAAAATGCAGTCCATCGCATTCGCGCGACTGTTGGCGGCGGGCGGGTTTACATTCCATGCTGGCAATCTACGCCAATAACTTATAACCACTACAAGGGACCTCATATGCAATCACGCATGCATGCACCACGCTGGACCGTCCTCAAGACCGCGCTGACCGTGGCCTTGTGCGGCGCCTCGCTGGCCCTGACCCCGGCTTTTGCCGATCAGGCAACTCCAGCGGCCCAGGCGGCAATGAAAGTCGCGCCGGGCGAGGACTTCTACGGCTACGCCAACGGCGACTGGCTGAGCAAGACCGAAATCCCCGCCGACCGCGGCAGCTGGGGCTCGGGCGCTGCACTGGCCGAAGAGACCAACCAGCGCATCGTGAAACTCGTGGAGGCAGCGGCCAGCGCACCGGCAGGCAGCGATGCCCGCAAAGCCGCCGACGTATATACCTCCTTCATGGACGAAGCGGGCATCGAAACCCAGGGCACCGCCGCGCTGCAAGCCGAACTGAAAAAGATTGCCGCCATCCGCGACAAGGCAGGCCTGACCCGTGCACTGGGCGGCAGCCTGCGCGCGGACGTGGACCCGCTGAACTCGACCAACTTCTTCACCGAGAACCTGTTCGGCCTGTGGATTGCCCAGGGCCTCACCGACCCCGACCACTACACCCCGTATCTGCTGCAGGGCGGCCTGGGCATGCCCGACCGCGCCTACTACCTGGAAGAGGGCGAGCGCATGGGGCGCCTGCGCACCGCCTACCAGGCGCATATCGCCGCCGTGCTGAAGCTGGCGGGCTACACCGAGCCGGAACTGCGCGCCGCGCGCGTGTTCGAACTGGAGCGCAAGATCGCCCAGGCCCATGGCAGCCGCGAAGACTCGGCCGACATCCAGAAGGCGAACAACCCCTGGAGCGACAAGGACTTCGCCGCCAAGGCGCCGGGCATGGACTGGAAGCTGTTCTTCCAGAGCGCCGGCCTGGGCAAGCAGAAGAAGTTCATCGTCTACCATCCGAACGCGATCAAGGGCGCCGCGGCGCTGGTCGCCGAGATGCCGCTGCAAACCTGGCAGGACTGGATGGCCTTCCACACCGTGAACCACTTCAGCCCTTACCTGCCGAAGGCCTTCGTGGACCAGCGCTTCGAGTTCTACAGCCGCACCCTGAACGGCACGCCGCAGCTGTCCGCCCGCTGGAAGCGCGGCCTGAGCGCCGTCAACAGCGCCATGCCGGAAGCAGTGGGCAAGCTCTATGTGGAGCGCTACTTCCCGCCTGAGAACAAGGCGCGCGTGCAGAAGATGGTGGCCAACATCGTCGACGCTTTCCACAAGCGCATCGACCAGCTGGACTGGATGGCCGCGCCCACCAAGAAGGAAGCGCATGCCAAGCTCAGCACCCTGTATGTGGGCGTGGGCTATCCCGAAAAGTGGACTTCCTACAAGGGCCTCGAGATCAAGCAGGGCGACGTGTTCGGCAACGCGCTGCGCGCCGAGAAGTTCCACCTGAAGCAGGAACTGGCCAAGCTGGGCAGCAAGGTCGACTCGAAGGAATGGTCGATGCCGCCGCAGCTGGTGAATGCAGTGAACATGCCAATGCAGAACGCGCTGAACTTCCCGGCCGCGATCCTGCAGCCGCCTTACTTCGATCCGAAGGCTTCGGATGCGATGAACTACGGCGCCATCGGCTCCATCATCGGCCACGAAATCAGCCACAGCTTCGACGACCAGGGCGCCCAGTTCGACTCCAAGGGCCGCCTGCGCGACTGGTGGACTGCGGCGGACAGCGAGCACTTCAAGAAAGCGGCCGCATCGCTGGTGGCGCAGTACGACGCCTATGAAGCCTTCCCCGACCTGAAGCTCAACGGCCAGCTGACCCTGAGCGAAAACCTGGCCGACCTGGCAGGCCTGGCCGCGGCACTGGATGCCTACCACGCATCCACGGGCAAGGCCATGAGCATGGACGGCGACCGCGAGTTCTTCCAGGGCTTCGCACAGAGCTGGCGCAACAAGTCGCGCGAGGCTTCCCTGCGCAACCAGGTGAAGACCGACGGGCACTCGCCGGCCCAATGGCGTACCTACACCGTGCGCAACCTGGACTCCTGGTATAAGGCCTTCGACGTTCAGCCTGGCCAGAAGCTGTACCTGCCGCCGGAGCAGCGCGTCCGCGTCTGGTAAGGGCGCTGTGACGAGGGGGCAGCCGGGCGCTGCCCCTTTTTTTATGTGTTAACCGGCGTACGGATGGAGCGCTCCTGCTGGCCTATAGTTTCCTTCAAGCGCACACGCTCCGTGTGTGTCCGTGCAATGAAACTTGAAAAGGAGCACATCATGAACCGCGATCAAGTCAAAGGCAAGGCCAAGGAAATCGGCGGCAAGATTCAGGAAGAGGCTGGCGAACTGGTGGGCAGCTCGAAGCAGCAGGTCAAAGGCCTGAAGAACCAGGCTGAAGGCAAGCTGCAGAAGAAAGTGGGCGATGCCCGCGAGGCTGTGGACGACGCGCTGGACGACGATTCCACCATCGACCGCGGCAACCGCATGTAAGCTGCGCCCGCCGCAAACAAAAACAGCCGCATCGAGCGGCTGTTTTTTCGTCTGTCGTCCGAATCAGTTCGATTCAGGCTTCAGGTGCTTGCGGAAGAAGGCGTCGATGGTCGTCTGCACGTGCTTGCGCTGCAGGCGGTTGGCCACGCCGTGCTTGGCGCCCGGGTAAGTCATCAGTTCGAACTGCACGCCGCGGTTCACCAGCGCATCGATCATCTTGGTGCTGTTGGTGAAGAGGACGTTGTCGTCCGCCATGCCATGGATGAGCAGCAGTTTCGACTTCAGGCCGTCCACGTGGTAGAACACGTTGCTCTGCTTGTAGCCTTCCACGTTCTCGGAAGGCATGCCCATGAACTGTTCGGTGTAGTGGGTGTCGTACAGCTTCCAGTCGGTGACGGGAGCGCCCGATACGCCAGCGGCGATCTTGTCCGAACCCTGGGACAGCAGGCGCAGCGCCATGAAGCCGCCGTAGCTCCAGCCGTACACGCCGATGCGCTTGGCGTCCACGAAGCTCTGCTTGCCCAGCCAGTCGATACCGGCCAGCTGGTCTTCCACTTCCACCTTGCCCAGGTTGTGGTAGATGGCGTCCGTGAAGGCGCGTTCGCGGCGGCCGGAGCCGCGGTTATCCAGGCGGAAGACCACATAGCCCTGCTGCGCCATGTACTGGTCGAAGGTGTCGCCCCACTTGCGCGTCACGTGCTGGGCGTGCGGGCCGCCGTAGGTGGACAGGTAGACGGGGTACTTCTTCGACGCGTCGAACTTGTAAGGCTTGATCATCGAGTAGTACAGGGTCTGGCCGTCCTTGGCCTTCATGGTGCCGTATTCGGTCGGCAGGTGGTCGGACTTGTATTTGTAGTAGGGGTGGGAGGCGTCCACCTCGTTGTGCGCCAGCCAGGTCACCATTTCGCCGTCTGGACGGCGGATGCTGATCTGCGGCGGGTTGGCCGGATCGGACCAGCTGTCCACGAACAGCGCGCCGTTCGGAGCGAAGGAGGCGTCGTGCCAGCCGTCGGCCTGGGTAATGCGCTTCGGCTTGTCGGCATTGCTGCCGTCGATGTTCAGCACGTAGACCTGTTTGTCGGTCACGGCATCCTTGTTCGAGGCCACGTAGACCTTGCCCGCCTTTTCATCCAGCGCCAGCAGGTTGTCGATGCCCCATGCGCCCTTCGAGATCGGGTGCAGCACCTTGCCGTTCATGTCGAACATGTAGAGGTGGTTGTAGCCGCTGCGCTCGGAGGACCAGATGAAGCCCTTGCCGCTGGAGAGGAAGCGCAGGTCGTCGTTCAGGGTGGTCCAGGTCTGGGCGGTTTCGGTGACCAGCACCTTCTGCGCCATCGAGGCCACGTCCACCGAGATCAGCTCCAGCTTCTTCTGGTCGCGCGTCTGGCGCTGGAAGACCAGGGCCTTCGCGTTTGGCGTCCAGTCGGTGCGCACCAGGTAGATGTCCTTGTTCGGGCCCAGGTCGATATTGCGGATCTCGCCGGTGACAGGCGACACGATGTGCAGGCCCACGATGGCGTTCGGATCGCCCGCGGCGGGATAGCGCTGCTCCACCACGTCCGTGCGGTCGGCATAGATTTCGAAGCGGCGCGCCACGGGCACCTGCGCTTCGTCGTAGCTGCGGTAGGCAATGGCCGAATCGTCCGGCGCCCAGTAGTAGCCGGTGCGCTGGCCCATCTCTTCCTGCGCCACGAACTCGGCTTCGCCGTTATGCACGGTGCCCTTGCCGTCGGTGGTGAGCTGGCGCTCCTTGCCGGTGGCCAGGTCGATCACGTACAGGTTCTGGTCGCGCACGAAGGAGACGTATTTGCCCTTCGGCGAAATCTTCGGGTCGATCACGTTGCCGGAAGCGACCAGGCGCGCGGTGTCCGGCTTGGACAGGTCCACCAGGTACAGGTTGCCGGCCAGCGGAACCAGCAGCTGCTTGCCGTCCGGCGACCAGCTGTAGCTGATGATGCCCTTCAGGCTGGCGGTACGCTCGCGCTCTCGGCGCGCCTTCTCGGCGTCGGACAGGTTCTCTTCCGGCACCAGGACCTTCGAGTCCACCAGGCGGCGGGTGCTCTTGTCCTTCATGTTGAATTCCCACAGGTCCAGCTGGAACTGGTTGTCGTCGCGGCCACGCAGGAAGGTCACGCGGGCGCCGTCAGGCGAGACTTTCAGGGCGCGGACACCGGCGCCGGAAAGGGATTGATCGGAGTACATACGGTCGAGCGTCAGGCGTTCGGCCGAAGCGGAACCAGCAGTCAGCAGGGCAAGGAAACTGAGAATGAAGCGCATGGAAGTGTCCGGTGAGTTTTCGATGGTTGATTAACGAACCGCAAGACAATACCAGACTCTTCCGTCGCTGACGACCCATCAATCTTCGGAATTGATAGGGGTCAGGCCAACTTTCCTTCGGTGTGCAAGCGCGACATCGACACCCGGTGCAGCAGCAGCGTGAGCAGGATGGCGGCAATCGTCAGGCCGAGCACAAGGCCGATCCAGAAGCCGGTGGCGGCCATCGGCACGGCGGGCCCAACGGGCAGCCATTGCGGCGCGAGGCCGAGAATGCAGCCTGCGGGCAGGGCGAAGCCCCAGAAGGCCAGCAGCTGCACCACCATGGGCTCGCGCGTCACCTTGTAGCCGCGGATGGCGCAGGAGGTGGCGACCTGAGTGGCGTCCGAGAGCTGGAAGAGGGCGGCGAACAGCAGCAGGTGGGCGCACAGCTCCTGCACCGCCGGATCGGAAGTGTAGGCCGCCGCGATCTGGTAGCGGAAGGCCGCGATGCCGAGGGCCGAGAGAATGGCGAAGGCCAGCGACATGCTCACGCCCACCCAGGAGGCAAAGCGCGCCCGCGCCGGATTGCCTTCACCCAGCGCCTGGCCGACGCGCGTGATCATGCCGATGCCGAAGCTGAGCGGCACCATGAACACCAGCGAAGAGAAGTTCAGCGCGATCTGGTGCGCCGACACGGTCACCACGCCGAAGCGCGCCACCAGCAGGCTCACCGCGCCGAAGACGCTCACCTCCGCAAAGTAGGTAATGCCGATGGGCAGGCCGAGCCTGAGCATGCTGCGGATCTCGGGCCAGTGCGGCCATTCCCAGTGCGTGAAGGGGAAAGTCTGGCGGTAGGCGGGAGCGATATGAATCCACACGATCATTGCCAGAAGGTCGATCCACACCACGGTGGCGGTGGCCACGGCGCAGCCAAGCGCGCCCAGTTTCGGCATGCCGAGATTACCGAAGATAAGCAGCCAGTTGACGACAACGTTCACCGCAAGGCCCAGCAGCGCGATCACCATCACGGGCTTGGTCTGGTTGATGCTGGCGCTGTAGCCGTACAGCGCGCGGTAGGCCGCGAAGGGAATGAGGCCGATGCTGATGATGTGCACGAACATGGACGCCCGCGCATTCACTTCGGGCGCGAGATAGAGATGGTCGAACAGCAGCGTGGCCAGGTTGGCCGCGATGGCCGAAATCACGCCCACGCCCAGCCCTTTCCACAGCGCCTGGCGCACCGTGTGCGGGATGGTGCCGAAGGCGCCCGCACCCACTTCGTGCGCCACCACCGTATTCACGGCCATCATGATGCCGTTCACGGTGACCAGGATGATGGACCACACGGAGGCGCCCAGCGACACGGCCGCCAGCTCGGCGGCGCTGGTGTGGCCCGTCATCGCCACGTCCGCGACGCCCATGCCCACCGTGGCCAGCTGGCCGATCAGCACCGGCCACGCGAGCTTCCACAGCGCGGCGGATTCTTTGCGAAGGTTGGGCAGGGTGAAGGTGTGCGGCATTGGCTGAGTGTGCGGGGGGAAAGCCTGTCATTCTACTCAGCTTCGTAGGAATTTGTTACAAGCTGCTGTCGGCGCAGTGCAGGCAGGCCGCGTTAGAGGAAAAACAAATGGAGAACCTGAAGATGAAATACCTGATCGCCGCAGCCTTCCTGTCCACTTGCGCGCTGGCCGCCAGCGCTGGAGAACTGGCGCTGTATTCCCAGCAGGGTTTCCGCGGCAGCGAAATGGTGCTGCAGGGCGGCGCCGCCAACTTCCGCGATATCGGCTTCAACGACCGCGCGTCGAGCATGGTGGTGCGTTCCGGCACCTGGGAAGTATGCGAGCACAGGGACTTCGGCGGCTACTGCGCCATTTTCGAGCGCGGCGAGTATCCAGTGCTGGAGCGTTTCAACAACAGCATTTCCTCCGCCCGCGAAGTGCCGGGCCGCCACCGCCGCCACTGGCGCGACCGTGACCGCGACGGCTACGACGACCGCTTCGAAGGCCGCAACGAAGGCCGCTATGAGGAGCGGCGCGGCTACGGCTGGCAGCAGCGCGAAGAGCCGGTAATCCTGTTCTCCGGAACCCGTTTCGAGGGCGAGCGCGTGATGCTGCACAACGACCTGCGGACCTTGCGCGACGCCGGCTTCAACGACCGCGCGGGCTCCCTCGTCATCAACGAAGGGCAGTGGGAATTCTGCGAACACGCGGATTACCGGGGCCAGTGCGTGGTGCTGGGGCCGGGCCGCTACGCCCGCCTCGATGAGCTGAACAACCGCATATCCTCGCTGCGCCGCGTGCGCTGAAGGCGCGCGAAATCCTGTACATTGGCTCTTCAGGTGCGCCAACCCTGGAGAGCCGAACGTGGAATACAAGGACTACTACGCCACGCTGGAAGTGCCGAAGACCGCCAGCGCCGACGAGATCAAGAAAGCCTACCGCAAGCTGGTACGCAAGTACCATCCGGACGTAAGCAAGGAGCCGGATGCGGACGCGAAGACCAAGGAACTGAACGAAGCCTACGACGTGCTGGGCGACCCGGAGAAGCGGGCGGCCTATGACGAGCTGGGAAGCGCGGCCCAGTTCCGGGGCGGCCAGGGCTTCCGTCCCCCGCCGGACTGGGGCTCGGGCTTCGAATCGAGCGCCGACAACGACAGCGACTTCTTCGCCGACCTCTTCGCCCACGTGGGCGGCCGCCGCCGCAACTTCCAGATGCGGGGCGAGGACAGCCACGCCACCCTGCAGATCGGGCTGCACGACGCCTATCACGGCGCCAGCCGCACCATCACCCTGCGGGTGCCCGAGCTGAACGACCAGGGCCGCGTCATTACGCGCGAACGCACGCTCAACATCAATATCCCCAAGGGCGTGACGTCCGGACAGCAGTTGCGCCTGAACGGGCAAGGCAAACCGGGAACGGGCGGAGCGGAAGCGGGCGACCTGTACCTGGAAATCCAGTTCGCCCCGGATGCGCGCTACCGCGTGGAGGGGCGCGATGTCTACGAGACCGTGCCGGTGGCGCCCTGGGAAGCGGCGCTGGGCGGCGAGATCGAAGTCCCCACGCCCTCGGGCCGGGTGACGGTGACGGTGCCCGCCAAATCCCAGAGCGGGCGCAAGCTGCGCCTCAAAGGGCGAGGCATTCCGGCGGCGGGATCGGCGCCCGCGGGAGACCTCTACCTGCTGCTCGACATTGTGCTGCCGCCCGCCGAGACCGAGGCGGCGCGCAATCTCTACCAACAGATGGCGCGCGAGATGGCGTTCGACCCGCGCGCGGGCATGGGAGCCTGACATGAACGAGGCAATCGAAGGCGTGCTGCTGGACGAAGCGGCGCTCACCATTGAAGAACTGGCGCGCGCCTGCGCAGTGGACCCCGGCTGGGTGGTGCACCGGGTACAGACCGGCATCCTGCTGAGCGGCGCGGGCGGCGAGCCGGAAGCCTGGCGTTTTACCAGCGTGGACCTGGTGCGGGCCAGGGCATTGTTGCGCGTGGAGCGCGACTTTGACGCCAGCGAAGAGGTGGCGGCGCTGATCGTGGACCTGAGCGACGAAATCCGCCGCCTCAAGACCCGCCTCCGCGCCGCCGGCCTCCGCTACTGAGCACGAGCTCAGCTGTTAGCGGGAGGACTGGTCGTCCGGGTTGCCGCTGCGGGAGCCGCGGGCGCCGGATTGCTTGCTGCCGAGATCATCGATGTCGTGGCCCGCGTCGCGTCCCTGCTGGCCCTGCATGCCCGATTGCCGGTCGGACTGCTCACTGCCGCTCCAGCGGTCGGCCTGCTGGTTGCGCCACTTATCCGATTGCTGGCTGTTGCTGCGATGGCCCATGCCCACGCGCTCGCCGCCTTGTTCCATCGGTTCGCTGTCGGCGTCGCGCGCCGATTGCTGGCTGTCTGAACGCTGGCTGCCGCCGCGCGCGGATTGCTGGTTGCCCTGCTGGGTGCCGCTCTTGTCGTTGCCGCCCATGCCGCCCCGGCCGCTCATGCCGCTGCCGCCCGAGCCCAGATCGTTCAAGGGCCCGCCGCGCTCGCCGCCCATGCCGCCTGAGTGCTGCCCGCCGTGGCCGCCGCCCTGGCCCGATTGCTGGCTGCCCGGGCCGCCTTGCCGTTCGGATTGCTGGTTTTGGCCGGGCCCGCCCTGGCGGCTGCCCTGGTTGATGCCCTGGCCGCTCTGGCCGCCTTCGGTGCCGGACCTGCTGCCTGCCAGCCCGTCCTGCGTGCCGGCGCCGCCGATGGAGCTTTCATCCATGCTGCCATCGCTGCCTGCCGCACTGCTCTGCTGGCTCATGCCTTGCTGGCGGCTGGTACCGGGATTGTCATTGGCCTGAATACCGGCGGCGTGGTTGCCGCTCTGGGTCTTGGTGTCCTGATCGTTCGACTTGGATTGCGCCATGATGTGTCTCCTTGTCTGAAGCGCGCCGGACCGTTCCGGCAGACCTCCATGCTAGGCCGCCGCCCCTCGCACAGCCATAGGCGCACGCGCCGGCGCCCTGTAGGAACAGTCAGTAGGGCTCGGAAGGGAGTTGGAAGTCCGCCGTTACGAAGGCTTCCCGCAGCCAGGTGGTTGCGGGCCCCAGCTGCTCATCCGCACGGTGGATGACGAAGAGGGGATATTGCAGGCGCTTTGCATCCTGCAGCTTGAGCTCGACCAGGCGGCCCGCCTCGAGGTCGCGCGCGATCATGGAGAAGGGCATGTTGCCCCAGCCCAGTCCGCCCAGCAGCAGCGCATGCTTGGAGGCCACGTCGCCCAGCCGCCAGTCGCGCCGCGCCAGCACGCCGAAATCCTGGCCCTCGGTCAGAGTGCTGCGGTCCGTCACCACCAGTTGCAGATGCTCGCGCAGTACCTGCGTGGGCACGATGCCATCGATCTTCGCCAGCGGATGGCGGGGTGCGCACACCGGCACCATTTCCACATAGCCGCTGGCGTGCCGCTCCACCACTTCCGGCACGTTCAGGGCCATGCCGCTCACGCCCAGCTGGCAGCGGCGGTCCAGCACCATCTGCATCACCGTGCCCAGCGCCTCCATGTGCAGCCGCAGGGATACGGTCGGAAACTCCCGCTGGAAAGCTTCGAGCAGGTGCACCAGCACGCAGCCGGGGAACATCACATCCACCACGAGGCAGACTTCGCCCTCCAGACCCTGTCCCAGCGCCTTGGCCCGCGCGCGCATCGCGTCCACTTTCGCAGCCACCGCCCGCGCGTCGGCCAGCAGCACCTTGCCCGCCTCCGTCAGCGTGGGCTTGCGCGAGCTGCGGTCGAGCAGGGCAATGCCGAGCTGCTCTTCCAGGTTGGCGATGGTGTAGCTGATGACCGACTGCGTCCGGTGCAGGGCCCGCGCCGCATGGGCGAAACCGCCGTGGTCGATCACGGCGAGGAAGACGCGGAGCTGGTCGATGGTGGGAAGGCCGGGATCGCGCATAATCTAGAAAATCGATTGAATTGATAGAAATAAACCATATTTCATCGATAGTAAACGCGATCTATGATGCATGCAATAACCTATCTCCAAGGAGTTCATCATGGCAAACGTCCTTTACATCAACAGCAGCGTGCGCACTTCCGGCTCCCTCTCGCGCCAGCTTTCCGCCGAGTTCATCGCCAAATGGAAGGCCGCTCATCCGGCCGACACCATCGTCGAGCGCGACCTGGCCAGCCGCCCGGTGCCTCACCTGAGTGAAGAAATGATGGGCGCCTTCTTCACCCCCGCCGAGCAGCGCAACGCCGAGCAGGCGCAGACCGTCAAGCTCTCCGACGCGCTGGTGGACGAGGTGGAAGCGGCGGACATCATCGTGATCGGCGCCCCGATGTACAACTTTTCGGTGCCCAGCACGCTCAAGGCCTACATCGACCACATCGCCCGCGCGGGCCGCACCTTCAAGTACGGGCCGAACGGCGCCGAGGGCCTGCTGAAGGACAAGAAGGTGTATGTGTTCACCGCCAGCGGCGGTGTGTACAGCGAAGGCCCCGCGGCCGGTTTCGACTTCCTGGCCACCTACCTGCGCGCCGTGCTGGGCTTCCTGGGCATTACGGACATCAGCTTCATCCGCGCGGAAGGCGTGGCGATGGGCGAACAGGCCGTGGCCGACACCCTGGCCAAGACGCGCCGCTCGATCGAGGAGCTGATTGCCGCCTGAGCGCTTCCTTGGAAGGATTCCGTGGCAGCCGGTATCATTGATGCCAATGCCTGCCACGGAGTCTGCATGAAACGCAATCAGCATCTGCTCATCATCGATCCGCAAAACGATTTTTGCGATCTTCCGCCGAGCTACTGCCCCATCAATCCCGCCACTGGCCAGCCTCACGCCCCGGCCCTGCCAGTGCCGGGCGCGCATGCGGACATGCAGCGCCTTGCGGCCCTGATACGGCAAGGGCAGCGGGGCCTGGACGCGATCAGCGTCACGCTGGACTCGCACCACCGTTTCGACATCGCCCACCCCACCTTCTGGTACGCGCCGGGCGGCAAGGCCGTCTCACCCTTCACCGAAATTGCAGCGGCCGACGTGCGCGCCGGGCGCTTCACGCCGCGCGACCCATCGGCCCTGCCGCGCGCACTGGCCTATCTCGACGCTCTCGAAGCGACGGGCCGCTACCGGCTGATGGTGTGGCCCGTGCATTGCGAAATCGGCTCCTGGGGACACAACGTGCACGAGGACGTGCGCGCCGCCTACAACGCCTGGGAAGACGCGTCGCTTGGCGTGGTAACGAAGATCGGCAAAGGCTCGAATCCGTGGACCGAGCATTATTCCGCCGTGATGGCCGAAGTGCCGGACGACGCGGACCCCGGCACGCAGCTCAATCGCAAACTGATCGCCAGCCTCGCGCAGGCCAGCCGCGTCTACATCGCGGGCGAAGCGGGCAGCCACTGCGTGAAGGCCACCACGGAACATATCGCAGGCCATGTCGATCCCTCGAAGCTGGTGCTGGTCACCGATTGCATGAGCCCTGTGGCGGGCTTCGATCAGCAGTACCGGAGCTTCCTTGAGGCGATGCGGGCGCGGGGCGCGCAGGCAATGACGTCCGCGCAGGTGCTGGAGGAATTGCGATGATCCCTGTCGTGCGCAGCCTGCTGGAAACGGACCTCTACAAATTCACGATGTGGCAGGCGCTGCTCCATTCGCATCCGAACAGCTTTACCGAATACGAATTCCGCTGCCGGAACGAGACCGCCTATCCATTGGCGGAACTGAAGGCCGAAGTGGAGGAACAGCTCGACCATCTCTGCACGCTGTCCTTCCGTGAAGAGGAGCTGAACTATCTGCGTTCGCTCCGCTACATCAAGAGCGATTTCGTCGACTTCCTGACGGTGTTCCGCTTCCAGCGCAAGTTCATTACGGTGAAGGCGGAGGGCGAAAGGCTGTCCATCCATACGGCCGGTCCGCAGGTGCACGTGATGGGCTTCGAGATCTTCGTGCTCTACATCGTCAACGAGCTGTACTTCCGCCGCTTCGACCAGCAGGCCGCCTTGGCGGAAGGACGCAGGCGGCTCGACGCGAAGATCGTGCGGCTGAAGGAGTTCTCCACGCAGCCTGCGATGAAGCACCCCTTCGAACTGTCGGACTTCGGGGTGCGCCGCCGCTTCTCGTCAAGCTGGCACGACGAAGTCACGCAGCGCCTTGCGCGCGAAGTGCCGGAGTACTTCAAGGGCACATCCAATGTCTACCAGGCCTGGAAGTTCGGCATTTTCCCGATAGGGACCATGGCGCATGAATACATGCAGTCCTTCCAGGCGTTCGGCGTGCGGCTGCGCGATTTCCAGAAGGCCGCGCTGGAGGCCTGGGTGCAGGAATACCGGGGCGACCTGGGCATCGCCCTGACCGACGTTGTCGGCATGGATGCCTTCCTGGCCGATTTCGACCTCTACTTCGCAAAGCTGTTCGACGGCCTGCGCCACGATTCGGGCGATCCCATCGAATGGGGCGAAAAGGCCATTGCGCACTACGCCTCGCTGCGCATCGACCCGAACACCAAGCGCCTGGTCTTCTCCGATTCGCTCAACCTGGACAAGGCCATCCACCTCTATCGGCATTTCGCGGACCGCATCATGACCGGCTTCGGCATCGGCACCCACCTCACCAACGACATGGGACTGACTCCGCTGAACATTGTGATGAAGCTGGTGCGCTGCAATGGCCAGTCGGTGGCCAAGCTGTCCGACTCGCCGGGCAAGACCATGTCGCAGGACGAGACCTTCCTCGCCTACTTGCGGCAGGTGTTCAAGCACCCGGCAATGTAAGGTTCAGGCCTCGACACCGCCGTAGCGCAGCATGATGGTGTTGGCTTGCTCGCGCTCCATTTCCGTCGCCACGTCCACGCTCAGCAGGGCCGCGTGGCGGGGCGCGCCGTGGTCCGTGTTGTCGGCGTCGTCCGGCGTGAGCGAATCCATGATGTTCTCGACGGCGTTCACGGTGGTGGTGCCGGCGCGCGTCTCATGCAGGTTGAGCTGGACGGCGGAACCGTGGAAACCCGCAGCGAGCAAGGCGGCGCGGGCGCTCTCGGCGTCTTCGATCTGTTTGAAATTGCGGTGAATCGTGTCAGACATGGCAGCTTCTCCTTGGGGAATTGCTGCCATTGTGCTGCAAGAGTGGCAAGAATGTCGCCCGCATCAGAAGCCGGTGAGCGCGTTCGCCAGGTGCTCCACGCGCGGCGGCACGGCAAAGAAACCGCCCACCAGCGCGCGCCAGGCCGTGAAGTCCTCGCTGCCGCGGAAGTCCACCGTATGGTTCTCCAGCGTTTTCCAGCCGATGACCAGCAGATAGGTATTCTCGCGTTCAATAACGCGGTCGATGCGCATCGACAGGCAGCCTTTGGCGCGGCGGAACAGCGGTACCGCCTCGCGCACGGCCGCCTCGAATTCGGCGCTGGTGTTTGGCTTGATCTGGATTTCGGCGTGTTCGTAAATCATCTGCTCCCTTTCAGTAAGTCCAGCTATTTTGCCTGAACTTACCGAGGGAGCAGTAGAGCTGCTGAAAGTTCAGCGCGACTGGTCGCCGCGCTGGCCGGCCGGGTTGGACTGGCCGCCGCTGCGCGCCCCTTCCTGGCCGCCGCCGCTCTGGCGGTTCTGCTGGTTCTCGCGCGACAGGTTGCCCGTGTCGCGGTCCATGTCGGACAGGCGTTCGCTGTCGAGACCCTGCTGGTTCATGGCGCCGGACTGCTGGTTCGCCGAGCGCTGGCCGCCCGCGTCGGGAATGCTGGCGGAACCCTGATTGCCTGCGGCCGACTGCATTCCCCCGCCGCCGGAACGGCTCATGGAACCCATGCCGCCCAGGCCCGTTTGCAGGTCAGCCGAGCCGCCGTGCAGGTAGCCGGAATCCTCCTCCTCCGAGCCGTTTGACAGCAGGTCGACAGTGCGGCCTGCCTGCTGGCTTCGTCCCGAGCTGTCCTTGCCGACGCTGCCGGTTCCGCCCGGGCCGACGCTGCCCGCGCTGCTGGTGCCGTCCCTGGTCTGCTGTTCCAGAGGACGGCCTTTGCCATCGTTCTGCTGATTCATGATGGGATCTCCTCGATGTGAAGATGGAACTCCATCGTAAGCAGAATCGCGGGGTTGCTGTATAGGCCTGCGGTGCTACTCGATGTAGGACGACACCGCAGAGTTCCGTGCCTTCAGGAAGCCCGCCAGCAGTTGCGGATACTCCGCGCTGACAGCGTCCTTGACGGAAGCGCGCTGGCGCAGCGCCTCCCGCCAGGCCCGAAGCTTCGGGCAATCCTCGAAGTAATGGAGGCCTGCCATGCCGTCCAGCACATCGAAATAGCGGAACACGGGCGCAAAGGCCGCGTCCACCAGCGAGAAGGCATCGCCTTCGAAATAGGGCCCATCGGAGAGCTCGGCCTCCAGCTGGCGGAAGCGGCCGCGCAGCTCCTGCGCCTTCAGGCTGAGGGACGCCTGGTCGGGCGCGTTGTACAGGCCCGCGATACTGTTCAGGATAGCGGAAGCGAACTCGATCCAGCCGCGGTGCTGGGCGCGGCGCAGGGCGTCTTGCGGATGCAGCTGCGGCGCGGCCGTATCTTCGAGGTACTCGCAGATCACGGCCGATTCGAAGACCGGCTGGCGCCCGACCAGCAGCACAGGCGTTTTGCCGAGGGGCGAAACCTCCAGGAACCATCCCGGCTTGTTGGACAGGTCGATGTCGACGCGTTCGAACGGTATGCCCTTTTCGCTCAGCGCAATGGCGGCGCGCTGCACGTATGGGCAGAGTTTATGGCTGACGAGCTTCAAAGTGGGCATGTTTTGCAGTCCTTCTTGGCAGTTCAATGCGCTCATCGTACTATTGCGGCATTGCATAGAAAACAGGCACCGCTGCATACCATGACTGCAAAACCGCAATACTCAATGAATGCCAGCGATCTGGCCCTCGTGCTGGCGCTGACGCGCGGAGGCACCCTGGCCGAAGCGGGCGCCCGGCTCGGCGTGGACGCCTCGACCGCGTTCCGCTCGCTGCAGAAGATCGAACGCGGCCTGGGCACCAGGCTGTTCGCCCGCTCGCGCGCAGGCTATGCGCCTACGGAGCTGGCGCTGGCATTGGCGCAGCGCGCGGAGCAGATCGAAGCCTTGCTGGAAGACGCGCGCTCGGCCGCGCAGCTCAAGACGGAGCAGGTGGCTGGAACGGTGCGGATATCCACCACGGACACGGTGCTGCATGGCCTGGTGGCGCCAGCTCTGGGCGCGCTGCGCAAGGCGCATCCTTTGCTAAGTTACGAGCTCCATACGGGGAACGAACTGGCCAACCTTACGCGGCGCGACGCCGACATCGCCGTGCGCGCCACCATGCGCCCGCCACAGCACCTGGTGGGCAAATGCGTGGGACCGATCCGGGTGGCTTTGTACGCATCGGGAAAGGCGCGCTGGCGCCATGAAGATGCGGTCTCCGGTGCGTCGCCCTGGATCGCGCCGGACGATGCGCTGCCCGAGCACCCCTCCGTGGTTTGGCGCAAGCGCCGCCTTGCGAAGATAACGCCCACCTACCGCGTGAACAGCATCCTCTCCGTAGCGGAGCTGGTAGGGCAGGGCCTGGGAGTTGGGCTGCTGCCCGTGTTCCTGGCGCGGCGCATGCCGGGCCTGCGGCAGCTTACGGAAGAAATCGACGAATGCCGTACGGAGCTCTGGCTGCTCACCCATCCCGAGGCGCGCCACCTGAGGCGCGTCGGAACGGTGTATGAGCACCTGGCCAATCAGCTGCTGCTCGACTGAGCGCGGCGGCGCGTCAGGGCAAGCACGCCCAATCCCAGGCCCAGGAGCAGCCAGCCAGCGGGTTCGGGCACCACGAGCACCTGGCCTGGACCGCCGATGGTGGTGCTGAACTGGCCGAAGTCGGCGTTGCTGAAGCCGGTGGTGACGTAGAGGTACGTCGTGCCAGCGTAGAGCGGTCCCGCGAAGCCGGAGGTGGTAAAGGTGAGGAGGTCGTCGTTGGCGCCGATGGCATTGGCGAGCGGATTGGCCGGGTCGAAGGAATACTGGTACATGAAGATGAAGTTGTCGAAACTTGCGGTGCTGAGAAAGCTGTAGATGCCGTCCATGCTGACCTGGAAGGCCAGGATGTCGTAGGCCACTTCGGTGCCGATGCCCGACAGGACGCTGAGATCTTCCGTGGGGCGGTTGAACGTGGAGGCGCCGGTGGTGTTGCCGGTGATGGTAAAGATGTCGGCCCGGGCGGGAGGCGCCAGGGCCAGCAGCAGGACGACGGCGGAAAGGACGGCGCGCAGGCGGGCGATGCACATGATGACTCCCCTTTCGGTAATGTTTATCGTTTTGTCATTTTTGCATGCAGGAAAAACATTAATTTGAGCTGAATCGAGGAAACTGCCGGATGCGTGCGGAAGGGGATTGGGTTACAATGAAGGCCTGTCTGGGGACGACCTGGTTTCGACGTGGGTTGCGAAGCAGAACAGGGCATACCGAGGGCTGGTCACCTCGTAAATACATCCAGAAACAAACTAACTGCAAACGATAACTCGTACGCACTGGCAGCTTAATGCTGCTAGCCCTGCAGCGCCTCTTCCCTAGGGCGTGCCGGCAACGGCGGCAGGGTCATTTATAGGGAATCGCACTATGAGGGGTCACTTCAAGTAGTGCTAAATCTAAGGTGAATCGGCTATCCAAAGCGTGCTCGTCCGCGTTGTCTAGCTTAAATTAATCGGCAGAGCTAAGTATGTAGAACTGTCTGTAGAGTGCTTGCGGACGCGGGTTCGATTCCCGCCGTCTCCACCAACCAACAAAAGCCAAGGGGCCAGCTTTCGCTGGCCCCTTGGCTTTTGTTGGTTGATAGAGCCGCCGGGGACCGAATCCGCGTCCGGCCGAAGGCCGGGCGCGGGGGCGGAGCAGGGGTTTCGGCTCGCCCGCGAGCCGCCTGCGGAGCGACGCGCGCGAACGCGCGCGGCTATGAGCGGATTCGCGCGCAGCGACGGCCGCTTGCAAGCGGCCGGCTCTCCGATTCGCCCATTCACGAAATCGCTTTGCGATTTCGCGCCCGCGAAGCGAGCTCAACAGCCAAACTCAGCAGTAAATATCAAGGCATCAAGGTGAAATTGACATTAATGGGGCTCACAACGCTCACATCCACAGTCGCCACCGACTTCGTAGCATAACCTGTCGCCGATGCATCAACGCGGTACTGTGCCAATGGCGGTGTAGTCGTCGCGGTAGCGAAGGCCAAGGGAAGGGTAGCGCTATAAGCCGCGTAGCGCGGTGACGCGATGGGCAGGTTCTCAAGCGTGTATGCGCCACCGCCGATCGGCGTGAGCGTGTACTTCAGCGTCACAGTCGGACCGCCCGCAATAGTCTGCATCGCCGAAACTTGGGCCGGTTCCGTGGTGCTACCCGGAGTCAAGCTCACATTGCCGCCGATGCTGCGGCCGCCCGGAGAAAGCACCGGCGCAATCGGCGCAGCGGAAGTGCTGAGCTGAGTCATGGCGCTGGCCGTCACCGGCACGGCCCCCACCACGCTGGCGGAATAACCATCACCCGTGATCACCACATCGTAGTTCCCCGCGGGCAGGCGAGCCAGGGCAAACTCCCCCGTGGCCGGATTCGGCGTGGTGGACGCCACGATCACACCGTTCTGCTGCGCCGACACGGCCACATGGCTCGCCAGGGCCGTGGTGGACACAAAGCCGCTGATCCCGTTCAGCGTGAACGGCACCACCTTCACCACCGGTTTCAGGCTGTAGCTGCCGCTATTGCCTTTCTTGACGATGGATTTGCAGGCATCGAAATCCATCACCAGGTCTACGCGCTGGCCTGCGGCCACATCGAACTCGTTCACCAGCTTGATACCGCTTTGCAGGGCGCTCGGCGTATCGACCGGCACTTCGGAAGTGGTGCCCGACCTGACGACGGTGTTGCTGTTCGCGCCCCCGTCCAGCACCAGGCGCAGCTGGCTGTAATGGCCCGCGTTCAGCGAGGCCGTACCCAGCCCCTCCAGCGCTCCGTTATTCAGGTTGAGCAGGTTGATCTTCTTCGCGGGCGACAGGGTGATGTCGGTCCAGCCGCTGTCGGTGTCGCTGGCCGACGAGCTCTGATGGATGCGGACCTTGGAAACTGTCACGTTCACGGCATCGAAACCGCAGGCCGGCGCATCGGTCATGGACACGGCGACAGTGCCCATCTGGGCGGGCGGCGGCGTGGAGCTGCCACCGCCACCGCCGCCTCCACAGGCGGTCAGCAGGCTCGCGGTGGCGAGAAGGGAGAGGGCAGGAAGGGAGTGTTTCATGATGGACCTCTTGATATCTGTGTGGTGAGGCCATTGTCCGTTCCTGCTGGAAAATAAATGGTTAGCTGACGCACATAGTAACGGACTGTTACACAATGATGAGCTAGCCACGAGGCAGCCGCACCCAGTGCGTTGCCTCCATCATGTAAGGCGCAAAGAGGAAGTCCCGTATCGTCGCGATATGATCCTCCTGCCATTCCAGCAGCGCGAAGTGCGAAGGGATGTCCATCGCGCCGCCGCTGTCGAACACCAGCATGGCGGGCCGCCCCTCCACGGCGCCGAAGTCGAAGCGCCACTTCGTTTCCTCCGCATAGCGGGTGAAGTACAGGCCGATGCTCTTGCTGCCCGCCAGTTTCAGCTTGTTGACCAGATCGAGTTTGTGGCCATGCTTGCCTGCCGCTGATGCAGGATGCGGACCGCCAGAAGATCGCGAACTATGTCCGGCTTTTTCAAGACGGAGACTTCGACGCCATCCGCGCCCTGCTGGCGGAGGATGTCCTTCGAAGTTCTCCACCACCGTCCCTTCCGCATGCGCGCGGAGCGCCTTGATCAGGCTCTCCTGGAGCACGTCTTCGCCATCCACGGCCGATCCCGTCATGCAAGCGCAGTAGCGGTGCAGCCTTGATCTGAGCTGCTGAAGGCGAAGTTCGAAGTCCGTGATGTTCATGCTTGTCGTTGTTCGCTGTAGACCGCCCCGCCACGATGGATTCCAACTTCGCCAGCTCCAGGATTTGCGGAAAATAGGCCATCATCCGGGAATCGGCGCGCATGGCTTCAACGGCTTCCGGCGACTCCCATTCCGAGTATATCGTGACGCTGCCCCCATCGAACATAAGCGCCATGGCAAGCTTCGCACGCCAAGGAGGTACCACCTGCACCCATTTCACGGCGGTGCGTTCCCTTACAGATGGCATACAAATTCGCGAAGGCCGCCAGCAAACGAAATGTTTCCATGAAACAATAAATCAGCACTTCAACGGGAGGAAAGCTGACATGGAACACTTCATTGCTGGCCGGGCGCTGCTCGCGCTTGTGGCAACTTCTTTTATGCTGTTGGCAAGCGTGCCTGTCGAGGCCGGAGGGGCTCCGCCGCAGCTGCCGTCCAGGCAAAGTGCGTATTCCCACTTTGCCACACAGCAGCATCAGCCACTGCAGGAGGGGGCCGTAAAGCAGGAAGTGTCATCCCTTCGAAAGGCTGGCGGCAGGCGCCTGGCCACAAGCCTGGATTGCGCAGCAGATACTGCCACAACCTTCTCCTTGCGGGGGCCGGCCCTGTTGGACCGCTTGGCCCAATTTGACCCGGACTGCATGGAGAGCCTGACTGCATTCTTCGAAATCAATGACGCCACGCTGAGCTACTACAACAATGATAGTTTGCGCACAGTGGCAACAGCGATAGCGGAGCGTTCGGCACAGTACACTCCCGAGAATGGGCAGTCGATCCGCCAGATGCTCGTTTTCCTGCGGACCGGCCAGTACGTTGCCTTCTACTCCGGGCAGAGGCTGGTACTGGATGCGCACACGCGTACGAGCATTGCCAATGCCTTGTTATCCTTTGCCGCCAGCCCCCGCTTCCTCGACCCGTCGCCCGAACACGGGACCTTGATGTGGGATTACTTTGTCGTCCTTGGTGGGGCCGACCGCTTCGCTGAATTGGTACCTGGCGGTTTTCGCTATCTGGAGGCAATGCTGGCCAATCCGGACTTCCGCAGTGAACACCAGCTGGACGCGATCGCGGATTTCTTCAACGCCCTCATACGCGGCAACAATAATAATGATCCCGGTCTTGCGCAGCTGTTCAGCACAATCCCGGCGTTCTACAGCGAGAGCCTGCGCCAGGCGGCGCTGTACTTTCGGGAGCCTCTCCCCGGTGCCGAGCATGCCAGCAATCGCGCCGCAACCGGTGCGCTGATGGCTTACACGTTCATGTTGCAACATCCGACGGCGCGTCCGCTGGTCCTGCCACGGCTTTCCGAAGTGCTTGCCGCATACGAAAGGTTTTCTGCTCCCTGGATGGGAGCTGTCTCTGTCATGGACTACGCAGCGAGCCAGGATTGCGCTGCATTTGACTTGTGCCGCGTTACATTGGAGCCGGAAATCCGTGCATTAGTCTTTCCGAATACCTTCGTATTTGATGATGGAAGACTGAAAATGCAGACGGCGCTCGATGTGGGGACAGCACAACAACTGTACCACGCGATCAAGCAGGTTAAGGCTCAGTACCACCGCAAAACACGCGCCTCTACGCCACTGGACGACGATCCCAACGAGGTGCTGACCATGCGCATCTACGGATCGCGCAGTGCGTATGAACGCTTCCAGTATTACCTGGAAGGCCTGGATACGGACAATGGCGGCATGTATATTGAAGTTGGTGCCACCTTCTACACCTACGAAAGAACGCCGCAGGAATCTACCTTGACGCTTGAGGAACTGCTGCGCCATGAATACACGCACTATTTGGAGGGGCGTTACACGGAGCATGGAGTGTTCGGCGACCCCGTTTACGACAATAACCGGCTGACCTGGTTCGACGAAGGCGCTGCCGAGTTCTTCGCAGGGTCCACCCAGACCGATGGCGTCAAGATACGCCGCGCTTTGCTTGAGAAGGTCTACAACGATGGCGCAGATCGTATGGCGGTGGCGGACTTCATTGGGGCCAGCTACGACTCTGGGTTCGACTTCTACTATTATGCGGGTCTGTTCTTCCACTTTCTCGACGCCCAGCGCCCCGACATTCTGCGTGGCTTATTTTCCAGGCTGCGTGCCAATGACGTTTCGGGTTTCGATGTGCTGGTGGCGCAGCTCAAAACCGACCCCGCTATTCAGCTGGCATATAGCAGCTTCCTCGACCAGCAATTGAGCACCTTGGAAACCGTACCCGTTTTCACGGCTGGCGAGCGCTTCAATCCGGCGGGCTTTGCGATCGACAATGTGGCCGACCTGCAGAGCCGGTTGCGGTCCTTCCTGCCAGATAGCGAATGCGTGTCAACCTTTGTAAACATGAATTCACGTGCTGCCTGCGCTGGCATCCTTGCGGCTGCAAGCGCCGACGCAGTACTGAACACCGCGATCAAGGCTGCCCTCCAGACTGGACTGAACAACTGGCGTACACTGGTTTGCCATGATACAGGCGAAGCCACGGATGGCATGCAGCCCTATGTATGCGAGGCAGGCATGCGCCAGCAAGGGACGCCCCGCGATGAAACGCCAGGAGCGCCGAGCGACGTGGTCGCGACTCAGGTGGGCGCACAGGTTCAAGTGGCATTCGCTCCGCAGCCAGATGCGTTCGGAAACTACGGCGGCAGCCATATGGTAATAGCGAGTCCCGGAGGGCAAAGCGCGGCCGGCAGCGGCAGTCCGATCGTCATGGATGGCCTGGAGTCCGGAGTGACGTACACTTTCGTGGTAACGACGACACGTTATGGAGTGAGCAGCGAGCCGTCCAATCCGAGCAACAGCGTGACGTTCGAAGGACCGTTGCCGCAACTGGGCACTCAGCCTTCCAGTGCGTCTGGTATCGGGGCCTGGATTCAGGTGGAGCCTGGCGGGCTGATCATCCGATGGGCCGATCCCGTGCCGGGCACTTACGTGCTCAAATTGGATGACGGTCAGCGGTCGATATACTACGGAGGCCATTCTCCAGGCTATGCGCCAATACTGTATTCCCTGTTTGGTCTCAACGGCACTGAAACGTTGCGCGGTCAGTTCTACCACTACGATGGGCAGCGCTTCGTCGCCAGAATGCCAGAGTTTGCCATTAGCTTGGCGAACTTTTCAGGGGCGATGCCGCCCGCGCTGTCGTCGGACAGTGGCAGCAAGAAGATCTACTACGGTGGACACTATGTCGACAATGCAGAAGTGGACTAGTGCAGCGTTAGTAAGCTGCGTGCGACTACTCTTCCGAGCCTATCGTGACGCTGCGGCCGTGCTCTCCCGCAATCGACCGCCTCGATCACCAGCCTTCGAGCGTGCTGAGCACTCTCGATGTTCTGCTTCAGAAGCGCGGCGAGCCCCGCCTGCTACTCGAACTGCCGCGCCTCGCCGCACACCAGGTCCTGTAGCAGTTCGCGCGGCAGCGCGGGGCTGAAGTAGAAGCCTTGCACCTGGTCGCAGCCGAGATCGCGCAGGAAAGCGAGCTGCTCCCTAGTTTCCACTCCTTCGGCGACGACCTTCAGCTTCAGATTGTGTCCCAGCGCGACAATGGCCCGGGTGATGACCGCATCCCCTTCGCCGATTTCACCCAGGAAGGACCTGTCGATCTTGATGTAGTCCACGGGGAACTTCTGCAGATGGCTCAGGCTCGAGTAACCCGTGCCGAAGTCGTCGATCGAGAGGCGCACGCCCAGCGCCTTCAATTCCGCCAGCGCCTCCATCGCCTCGGCCGGATTGTCCATCAGCTGGCTTTCGGTGACCTCCAGCTCCAGCATCTGCGGCGGCACTCCGTGCTGTTGCAGGGTTTCGCCCAGCAAGGTGGCGAAGCGGCGATGCCGCAGCTGCCGCGCCGAGAGGTTGACGGAGATTACGAAATCCGGAACGCCGAGAGCCAGCAGCGTTTTCAAGGCGCCGCAGGCCTCGCCGAGCACCCACTCTCCCAGAGGCACGATCAGGCCCGTTTCTTCGGCAATCGGAATGAACTTGTCGGGCGGGATCAGTCCCCGCTCCGGATGGTTCCAGCGCACCAGGGCCTCGGCGCCCACTACCCGCGCCGTGCGCACGTCGATCTTGGGCTGGTAGCCCAGCACCAGCTGGCTGTGCTGGATCGCCGCGCTGAGGCTGGCCTCCAGCAGCAGGCGCTGGTGGACCGCCTGGTTCAGCGCGGGCGAATAGAACTGGCAGTTGTTCTTGCCCAGTGCCTTGGCATGGTACATGGCCGCATCGGCCGCCCGCATGATGCGGTCGACATTATCCCCGTCGCGCGGGAAGACGCTGACACCGATGCTGGCCCCGCACAGGATCTCCTGGCCTGCCGCGGCGATGGGCGCGCCGATACTGGCGCGCATGCGCTCGACCAGGTCCGCCACGTGTTCGTAGCTGGGCTGGCCGGTGACAAGCACCACGAACTCGTCGCCCCCCACGCGCGCCACCGTATCGTCGCCGCGCATGTTCTCCCGCAGGCGGCGGGCGATTTCGAGCAGCACGGCGTCGCCGGTATCGTGTCCGAAACTGTCGTTGATGTGCTTGAAGTTGTCGAGATCGATAAAGGCGAGCGCGCCGTTCGTCTTGTTGCGCACGGCATGGCCGATCGCCGATTTCAGCCGTTCGTGTAGCAGCGTCCTGTTCGCCAGCCCGGTGAGTGGATCATGGTGGGCCAGGTGGTGCAGCCGTCTTTCGTAGTGCCTGGCTGCCGTGATGTCGTTGATGACGGCGACGAAATGGGTCACCTCGCCATCACTGTTGGACACCGGGTCGATGCGCAGGTCGTTCCAGAACATTTCCCCGTTCTTCTTCGCGTTGCGCAGGATGGCCCGCACGCTCTGCTTGCGTTTGAGCGCCTCGCGGATGCGCTGGTGCTCGGCGACATCGCAGCCTTCAATGCGCATGAAGCGCGGGTCGCGGCCTTTGATTTCTCCCAGTACATAGCCGGTAAGCTGCTCGAAGGCGGGATTGACGTACTCGATCCGGTGTTCGCCCTCGTCGCAGCAGGTGATGACGATGGCGTTGACGCTGGAGTAGATGGCGCGCTCGCGGATGCGCAGCGCCTGCTCCGCGCTCCTGCGGGCAGAGATGTCGAGCCCGGTTCCGAAGACGCAGGGCCGGCCGCCCAGGCTGGTGCGCGCGCAGTTGAACAGGTAGGTCGTGCGCTTGCCCCGCTGGCCAATCAGTTCCGCTTCATGCGAAGAAACGCCCAGCTCGAAGGCCTCCTGAATCTTCTGGCGGATGCCGGGCCACACGCTGGCCTGGAAGAATTCGTTGACGCCGTGCACAGGCAGCTCTTCGCCCCGCATTTCCAGCGCATCCTCCAGCTGGTGATTCCACAGCAGCAGATGGCTGGTCTGGTCGACGATATAGAACACGCAGGGCAGGCCCTCGATGATATCGGCCACCGGCAGGTCCTGGAGCAAGCCGTAGCGCGACGGCGACTGGCTGGCGCGCGGGATCACGATAATGCTGTACAGCTCCTGCTGGCGCGGGTCCGCGGAGTGGGGCGTGACGGTGATGCGCACCGGCACGCGCCGCCCGTCGGCGCACTTCAGCTGCCCGGAGGAATCGAGATCCTTGCGCTCGCCGGCCAGTGCGGTCCAGCTGGCCCCATCGTCCAGTTCGACGACGTCATCGAGCGTCTTGCCCTGCCAGGCGTCCGGCGGGGCCGCCGCAAGCTCCTCGCAGGCGCGGTTCCAGCCCACGAGGGCGCCGCCTGCGTCCACGACGAATACGGCGAGGGGTAGTGCTCCAAGCTTCACCTGGCCTCCTTTGCCTGTCGGGTCAACCCGGCCATTCCGCCATGCGGGCGCCGAATTCCATCATAGCGCAGCACGCGCTGCGCAGCCTGGATCGTTGAACCGTGCAGGCGCGGGATGCTACCGAAGCTGCGCCGATTCCCGCTGCACGCTCATGAGGATGCCTGCGCCCAGGCCCAAGGTCATGAGCGCCGTACCGCCATAGCTGAAGAAGGGCAGGGGCACGCCCACTACCGGGAAGATGCCGCTCACCATGCCGATGTTTACGAAGGCATAGGTGAAGAAGATCATGGTGATCGCGCCCGCCAGCAGCCGCGAAAAGGCGGTGGCGGCGCGCCCGGTGATGTGCAGGCCGCGCACGATCAGCAGGAAGTAGAGCGCCAGGAGCAGCACATTCCCGGCCAGCCCGAATTCCTCCGCATACACGGAGAAGATGAAGTCGGTCGAACGCTCCGGGATGAAGCCCAGGTGCCCCTGCGTGCCGGAGAGCCAGCCCTTGCCCGATACGCCACCCGAGCCGATGGCGATGCCCGACTGGAGGATCTGGAAGCCCTTGCCCATCGGATCGGCGGACGGATCGATCAGGGTGAGCACGCGCTCGCGCTGGTAGTCGTGCAGCAGCGGCCACGCGAGCGGAATGCTGGCCAGGCCCACGAACGCCAGCGCGCCCAGCGCCTTCCACGACAGCCCCGCCAGCAGGATCACATAAAAGCCCGCAGCAAGCACCAGCAGGGCCGTGCCCAGGTCCGGCTGCTTGAGGATCAGCGCCACGGGAATCGCCAGCAGCAGGGCTGCAACGGCAAACCTGTGCCAGCGCTGCATGGCCGCGAACTGGTGGAAGAACCAGGCCAGCATCAGCGGCATGGCGATCTTCATGATTTCGGAAGGCTGGATATCCACGCCCAGGTGCAGCCAGCGCTGCGCGCCCTTCTTGCTGACGCCCGCCGCGTACACGGCCAGCAGGAGCAGCACGCCCAGCACGTACACGGCGGGCGCCATGCGCAGCAGCTGCTGCGGCCTCACATTGGCGGCGGTCCACATGATGCCGAGCGCGATCGCGACATTGCGCAGCTGGAGCGCAAAGCGGCCGGGGAAGTCCGCCGCGGCCGAATAGAGCGTTACGAGGCCCGCAGCCAGCAGCACGCCGATGCAAAGGGCCAAAGGCCCGTCGACCGCCAGCCAGCCGCGCAGGCGCTCCGGCACACTGGCGGGGTTCACTGGAAGGCCTGCAGCCAGACCAGGCGGCCCGTCAGGAGCACAAGCCCGCAGGCGGCGATGATGGCGAGGATGGCAAGGCGTTTGCGGAAGCCGGCGGCTTCGTCGTGGCGGTCAGGCATGTCGGTCGGTGCGAGGAAAAAATGGGGCACCGCGATTTTGCATCGCCGATAGCAAAATAGCTACTGGAAATTACAGCGGCCGGGCAGGGCGCCCGGCCGGGACTCAGGCGTCGAGGCTGATGAGGGGGCGGGCGCTTTCGGACAGGCGCTTCACCACGGCATGGCCGTTGTCGAACACGCATTCGAACAGGTGGCGGCGCGACTTCTCCACGTGGTCCGAGAACATGTCGAAGAAGCTGTCGGCCTGCTTGAAGCCCAGGTCCACGGTGACGCGCTCGATGTAGTAGGTGTCCTGCAGGTTCTCCATGCGCTCGCGGCGCACGCCGTTTTCCACGTCGCTGCGCAGGCGCGGGCTGGGACCCTCGAAGTAGCGGATCAGCGCCGCTTCCAGCACGTCCATCTGGGTGCGCACCGACGCCTCTTCGGACATGTCGCGCGCCGCGGTATCCACTGCCACCTTGAAGCGGGTCACAAGCAGGAAGGTGTCGTTCTCGTGGTTCGCGTCGTGCAGGGCGTTGACCACGGGGTGGGAGCCCTTGGCCAGGCGGGCGGCCGGGTCGCGGGTCTGGCCCACGTACAGCACCTTGCTCTGCATCTTCAGGCCCGTGTCGTACTTCTGGATCAGGTCATGAATGCTGTAGGTCTCGATCATCGAGCCCCAGTTCAGGGTAAGGAACTGCTCTTCCAGCGCGACTACCGGTTTCTTGTAGGTGGCTTCGAAGGGAACTTCCAGGTCGACCGAGATGGTGTTCTTCTTTTCTTCCGGGCCCACCAGCACGGGAATGGTCAGCTTCAGCGAGAAGAAGCCCCAGCTGACCTGGCGCTTGGTATCGATGCGGACACGGGGACGCGAGATCACGAAGTAGATCAGGCGCTTTTCCATGGTGCCGTCCAGCGCGAATTGCAGGCGGCGCAGGTAGCGGCCCGTGGGGTCGCGGAAGTCGGGCAGCGGGCCGCCGCCGACCAACAGGTCGTACCAATAAAATTTAGGCTCTGCTACGGTGGCGGTCCAGATTTGGGGAGCGCTGCTACGCGGCACGAGGGATTGCTCGGTCATATCGTCACCAGGCATTCCAGTCTCCGTCCGAAGTTGCTAGGTTATTATCTTTTAACTACCTGTCTCTATAGTACGCTTAACTGTTGAAGGTAGGCAATACAGAAATTGTGTGGCAATTGTTTTCCCGCAACGACAAATTTCGGGATTTATGCTGCCAGAGAATCCGGGACAAGAGAGAGGATCAGGGCCAGCAGCGCCTGCGGCGAGGCCAGCAAGTGGTCGGCGCCCCAGGTGGCCGGTTCGGCCGCGCCGCAGTAGCCCCATTCGCAGGCCACGGTGCGCATGCCGGCCGCGCGTCCGGCCTGCACGTCGCGCAGGTCGTCGCCCACATACCAGCATTCTTCGGGGCGCAGGTTCAGGCGCCGCGCCGCTTCGAGCAGCGGGGCCGGATGCGGTTTCGCGTGCGGCGTGGTGTCGCCGGACACGATGCAGCCCGCATGATCGAGGCCGATCAGGGGCATCAGCGGGTCGGTGAAGCGGGCAGGCTTGTTGGTGACGATGCCCCAGCTCATGCCGGCCGTCTCGATTCCAGCCAGCAGCTCGCCCACGCCGTCGAACAGGCTGCTGTGCACCATCATGGCCGCTTCGTAGTTGTCGAAGAAGCCCAGGCGCAGCTCCTCGTAGCCCGCATCCTCCGGCGTCAGCCCGAAGGACGCCCCGATCATGCCGCGCGCCCCGGCCGAGGCGGTGGGGCGCAGGATCTCGTAAGGCGTCGGCTCCAGGCCGCGCGCCGTGCGCAGCAGGTTGACGGCCGCCGCCAGGTCGGGGGCGGTGTCGGCCAGGGTGCCGTCGAGATCGAACAGGATGGCGCGCGGGGCGGTGACGAGACTCATGATGGGTAAGGCCAGAGGTTTATAGCGGACGGGTGGTGGACATCAGGTAGTTCACGCTGGTGTCGCTGTTCAGGGAATAGAACTTGGTGAGCGGGTTGTAGCCCATGCCTTTCAGGCTCTCCACCTGCAGGCCCGCGCTGCGCACATACTGCGACAGCTCGGCGGGGGTGATGAATTTTTCGTAATCGTGGGTGCCGCGCGGCAGCATGCGCAGCAGGTATTCGGCGCCGATTACCGCATGCAGGTAGGCCTTCATGTTGCGGTTGATGGTCGAAAAGAACACATGGCCGCCCGGCTTCACCAGCGCGGCGGCGGCGCGCACGATGGAGCCCGGATCGGGCACATGCTCCAGCATTTCCATGCAGGTCACCACATCGTATTGCCCGGCTTCCTGGGCCGCCATCTCTTCGGCGGCGATCAGCTTGTAGCGCACCGGCACGCCCGTTTCCAGGCTGTGCAGGTCGGCCACCTTGAGCGCTTTTTCCGACAGGTCGATGCCCGTCACATTGGCGCCCTTGCGCGCCATGGACTCGGCCAGGATGCCGCCGCCGCAGCCGATATCGATCACCTTGTGGCCCGCCAGGGGGGCGCGCGCATTGATCCATTCCAGGCGCAGCGGATTGATTTCGTGCAGGGGACGGAATTCGGACGTGGGGTCCCACCAGCGGTGGGCCAGCTCACTGAATTTTTGCAGTTCTAATGGGTCGGCGTTCATAGGCGCATCATAACGGGAAATTGTTGGCGCCCCTAGTTCGGGACAAAAAAAACCCCGCCGGAGCGGGGTTTTTGTGGCATTGCAGCAGATTACTTGTTGCGGGTGCCAACAACTTCGATGACAACGCGGCGGTTGCGTGCGCGGCCTTCGGCGGTCTTGTTGTCCGCCACGGGCTCTTTCTCGCCACGGCCTTCGGTGTAGACGCGGTTTGCTTCCACTCCCTTGCTCAGCAGATAGGCCTTGACGGCTTCGGCGCGGCGCACGGACAGCTTGTCGTTATAGGCGTCGGTGCCCACGGAGTCGGTGTGGCCGACGGCGATGATGACTTCCAGGTTGATGCTGCCCAGCTTGGAGGTCAGGTCGTCCAGTTTTTCCTTGCCTTCAGGCTTCAGCACGGCCTTGTCGAAGTCGAAGAAGGCGTCCGCTGCGAAGCTGACTTTTTCCGAGGTCGGGGCGGGGGCCGGCGCCGGAGCGGGGGCCGGTGCCGGTGCAGGCGCCGGGGCGGCAGGCGGAGGCGGCGGCGCTACGCACTTGCCGTCCACCAGCTTCTCGGGCTCGACGCAGATCGGCAGGTCGCAGCCTGGCACGGCGTCGGCCGGGGTCCAGTAGCCGGTGCGCCAGCACAGGCCGAAGGGGTTGCGGGCGATGATGCCGCGGGCGTCCTGCACATAAGCGCTTTTCGGGGTAGGAGCCTTGATGTCGACGGTGACCGGAGCGAAAGGCGGGGCGGTCGGCTTGTCCTGGGCCATTGCCAGGCCGGCCAGCATTGCCGAGGCCGCGAAGATGGTTGTAATCAGCTTTTTCATTTTTTTCTTCCTTTCGGTGATATCCGCAGAAAACTGCGCTTTGTTGCGTGGGGCGAAATATTACCATGCCTGCCACACGCACTACGATGGGTCACGCCGCATTGCGAAACAGTCAATTAACTTCCGGACCATTTTGCCACAGGGGCGAAAATCGCACCGGGCCGGGTAAATTAAGAGTTCCGCGCGTTCGACCAAAATGTTGTATTTGTGCAACGATTGCATTGATGATAAAGATGAAATATGTCAGCACGATTACAGGATCGGCCCGGCCCGTCTGTGCGGCACTGCACCAGGCCCGGCGGGGTCCTTGCCAAAATGGACTGGGCCCTGCCGCCCCATGGTAGAATCGTGCGATTGTCTGCCGTGCGTCCCAGCAGGCTGAACCAACCGTGATAGAACATGGATCAATTCGCAAAAGAAACAATCCCCATTTCCCTCGAAGAAGAGATGCGCAAGAGCTACCTCGATTACGCCATGAGCGTGATCGTGGGCCGTGCCTTGCCGGACGCGCGCGACGGCCTGAAGCCGGTGCACCGCCGCGTTCTCTACGGGATGCATGAGCTGAACAATGTCTGGAACCGTCCCTACGTGAAATGCGCCCGCGTGGTGGGTGAAGTCATGGGTAAGTACCACCCGCACGGCGACGCCTCCATCTACGACACGCTGGTGCGCATGGCGCAGGACTTCTCCCTGCGCTACATGCTGGTGGACGGCCAGGGCAATTTCGGCTCCATCGACGGCGACAACGCGGCGGCCATGCGTTACACCGAGTGCCGGCTGGACAAGATTGCGGGCGAACTGCTGGCCGACATCGACAAGGAAACCGTCGATTTCGCGCCCAACTACGACGGCAAGGAGAAAGAGCCCACCGTCCTGCCGACCAAGCTGCCCAACCTGCTGATCAACGGCTCCTCCGGCATCGCGGTGGGCATGGCGACCAATATCCCGCCGCACAACCTGTCCGAAGTGATCAACGGCGCCCTGCACGTTCTGTCGAACCCGGACTGCACGGTGGATGAACTGATCGAGCTGATTCCCGCGCCGGACTTCCCGACCGCCGGCATCATCTACGGCGTGTCCGGCGTGCGCGACGGCTACCGCACGGGCCGCGGCCGCGTGGTCATGCGCGCCAAGACCCACTTCGAGGAATTCGGCAAGGAAGGCGGCCGCATCGCCATCATCGTCGACGAGCTGCCTTACCAGGTGAACAAGAAGTCCCTGCTGGAGCGCATCGCCGAGAACGTGCGCGACAAGAAGCTGGAAGGCATTTCCGACATCCGCGACGAATCCGACAAGTCGGGCATGCGCGTGGTGATCGAGCTGAAACGGGGCGAAGTGCCGGAAGTGGTGCTGAACAACCTGTACAAGCAGACCCAGTTGCAGGACACCTTCGGCATGAACATGGTGGCGCTGGTGGACGGCCAGCCCAAGCTCATGAACCTGAAGGACATGCTGTCCACCTTCCTGTCGCACCGCCGCGAAGTGGTGACGCGCCGTACCGTGTTCGAGCTGCGCAAGGCGCGCGAACGCGGCCACGTGCTGGAAGGCCTGGCGGTCGCCTTGGCGAACATCGACGAATTCATCGCCATCATCAAGGCCGCGCCGACGCCGCCGCTGGCGAAGACGGAACTGATGGCCAAGGCCTGGGACTCTTCCCTGGTGCGCGAGATGCTGGCGCGTACCGGCGAAGAAGGCCAGGCGGGCATCGACGCCTTCCGTCCCGAGCACCTGCCGAAGCACTACGGCATGCAGCCGGACGGCCTGTACAAGCTCTCCGACGACCAGGCGCAGGAAATCCTGCAGATGCGCCTGCAGCGCCTGACCGGCCTGGAACAGGACAAGATCGTCAACGAGTACAAGGACGTGATGGCGCAGATCGCCGACCTGCTGGACATTCTGGCCAAGCCGGCCCGCGTGACCGCCATCATCACCGACGAACTGACCGCATCGAAGCTGGAATACGGCGACAAGGACGCGCGCCGCTCCACCATCGAGCACAATGCGACCGACCTGGAAACGGAAGACCTGATCACCCCGCAGGACATGGTGGTGACCCTGTCGCACATGGGCTATATGAAGGCCCAGCCGATCTCCGAATACCGCGCCCAGAAGCGCGGCGGCCGCGGCAAGCAGGCCATGGCGACCAAGGACGAAGACTGGATCGACCAGCTCTTCATCGCCAACACGCACGACTACATCCTGTGCTTCTCCAACCGCGGCCGCATGTACTGGCTGAAAGTGTGGGAAGTGCCGCAGGGCTCGCGCAACTCGCGTGGCAAGCCTATCGTGAACATGTTCCCGCTGCAGGACAACGAGAAGATCACCGTGGTGCTGCCGCTCTCCGGCGAAAACCGCACCTTCCCGGAAGACCACTACGTGTTCATGTCCACCAGCCTGGGCACCGTGAAGAAGACGCCGCTGAAGGACTTCAGCAACCCGCGCAAGGCCGGCATCATTGCCGTGGACCTGGACGAGGGCGACTTCCTGATCGGCGCGGCGCTCACCGACGGCGCCCACGACGTGATGCTCTTCTCCGACGCAGGCAAGGCAGTGCGCTTCGACGAGAACGACGTGCGTCCGATGGGCCGTACCGCGCGCGGCGTGCGCGGCATGAACCTGGAAGAAGGCCAGAACGTGATCGCCCTGCTGGTGGCCGAGAACGAGCAGCAGTCCGTGCTCACGGCAACCGAGAACGGCTTTGGCAAGCGTACCCCGATCACCGAGTACACGCGCCACGGCCGCGGCACCAAGGGCATGATCGCCATCCAGACCTCCGAGCGTAACGGCAAGGTGGTGGCGGCGACCCTGGTCGATTCGACCGACGAGATCATGCTGATCACGACGGGCGGTGTGCTGATCCGCACGCGCGTTTCCGAGATCCGCGAGATGGGCCGCGCGACTCAGGGCGTGACCCTGATCGCCGTGGAGGACGGCACCAAGCTCTCCGGCCTGCAGCGCATCGTGGAAGCGGATGCGGACGAGCCCGAGCTCGAACCCGAAGGCGGCGCGGCCGCGGCGGCGGAGGGCGGCGAGCCCGAAGCCACGGCCGAATAAGGCCTGACCCTTGCGGGCCCCGTCCGAGCGATCGGACCGGGCCCGCAGTTTTTTCAAGGAAGGAATTTCTGCTGTGACGAACATCTACAACTACTCCGCCGGCCCGGCCGTACTGCCGAAGGAGGTGCTGCAGCAGGCTGCCGCTGAAATGCTGGACTGGCACGGCAGCGGGATGTCCGTCATGGAAATGAGCCATCGCGGGCCCGAGTTCATCTCGATCTACCGCGAAGCGGAGAAGGACGTGCGCGAGCTGCTGGCCGTGCCGGAGAACTACAGAATCCTGTTCATGCAGGGCGGTGGCCTGGGCCACAACGCCATCATCCCCATGAACATGCTGGGCGGCCGCTCGGCGCCCACCATCGACTTTATCCAGACCGGTTCCTGGTCCAGCAAGTCGATCAACGAGGCGAAGCGCTACGCGAACGTGAACGTGGCGGCAAAGGGCGTCACCAGCGTGCCGCCGCAGTCCGAATGGAAGCTCACGCCGGGCGCGGCCTACCTGCACATCTGCACCAACGAGACCATCGACGGCATCGAGATCGATTTCGTGCCCACGGCGCAGGGCGATACGCCGCTGGTGGCGGACATGTCTTCCCACATCCTGTCGCGTCCCGTGGACGTGTCGAAGTACGGCGTGATCTTCGGCGGCGCCCAGAAGAACATCGGCCCGGCGGGCGTGACGATGGTGATCGTGCGCGAAGACCTGATCGGCAAGGCGCTGCCCATCTGCCCCTCCGCCTTCGACTGGAAGAACGTGGCGGACAACGAATCCATGTACAACACGCCCCCCACCTACGGCATCTATATTGCCGGGCTGGTGTTCAAGTGGCTGAAGAAGCAGGGTGGCGTGGCGGCCATGGAACAGCGTAATATTGAGAAAGCGAAGCTGCTGTACGCGGCTTTGGATGCGGACGACTTCTACCAGAATCGGGTCGCCAAGGAGTATCGCTCGCGCATGAACATACCGTTCTACCTGCGCGACGAATCGCAGAATGAAGCATTCCTGGCCGGCGCCAAAGCGCGCGGGCTGCTGCAACTGAAGGGCCACAAGTCCGTCGGCGGTATGCGGGCATCGATCTATAACGCGATGCCGATCGAGGGCGTGCAAGCGCTGGTCGATTATCTGAACGAGTTTGCGGGCCGCTGATTCCGCCCGTGGCGGGCGCAGCCCGCAGCTTTCAACCGCAAGCATTCAGACCATGACAGACAAACTCAAACCACTGCGCGAGAAGATCGATTCGATCGATGCGCAGATCCTGGACCTGCTGAACCAGCGCGCCAAGGTTGCGCAGGACGTGGGCCATATCAAGGCCGAAACCAACGCGCCTGTGTTCCGTCCCGAGCGTGAGGCGCAGGTGCTGCGAGGCGTGGCGGACCGCAACCCCGGCCCGATGGGCGACACGGAAGTGCAGATCATCTTCCGCGAGATCATGTCCGCCTGCCGCTCGCTGGAAAAGCGCCTGGCCATCGCCTATCTTGGGCCAGTCGGCACCTTCAGCGAACAGGCCGTGCACCAGCAGTTCGGCCACTCCGTCGAAGCCCTGGCCTGCGCCTCCATCGACGAAGTGTTCCGCGCCACCGAGGCGGGAACCGCCGATTTCGGCGTGGTGCCGGTCGAGAATTCCTCGGAAGGCGCCATCGGCCGCACGCTCGACCTGCTGCTGCAAACCCCGCTCACCATCAATGGCGAAGTGGCCATCGCCGTGCGCCACAGCCTCATGACGCGCACGGGCCTGATGGACGGCGTGCAGGTCATCTGCGCCCATTCGCAGGCCCTGGCCCAGTGCCAGATCTGGCTCAACAACAACTACCCGCAGCTGGAGCGCCGCGCCGTGTCCTCGAACGCCGAGGCGGCGCGCATGGCGCGCGACGATGCGACCGTGGCCGCGATTGCGGGCGAGCGCGCGGGCGTGCAGTACGGCCTGGGTGTCGTCAAGGGCAATATCCAGGACGATCCGCACAACCGCACGCGCTTCGCCGTGATCGGCCAGCACCCGGTGGGCCCGTCCGGCAAGGACCGCACCTCGCTGGCGCTGGCGGTGCCCAACAAGGCCGGCGCCGTGTACACGCTGCTGGCGCCCCTTTCCCAGCACGGCGTATCGATGACGCGCTTCGAATCACGTCCGGCGCGCACGGGCACCTGGGAATACTATTTTTACGTCGACATCGAAGGCCACGTCCAGACCCCGGCCGTGGCGCGTGCGCTCGCTGACCTGCAGAGCAACGCCGCCTTCTTCAAAGTGCTGGGCTCCTACCCGACCAGCCTCACCTGAACTTAAAGAGAAATACCATGTCCAAGCAATTCGGTCCTGAATACGTTCGCGCAATCGCTCCCTACCAGGCTGGCAAGCCCATTTCGGAAGTGGCGCGCGAATTCGGCCTCAAGGAAGAGGCAATCGTGAAACTGGCGTCCAATGAGAACCCCTTCGGCGTGCCCGAGTCGGCGCGGCAGGCGATGGCGCAGGCCGCCGCGGAGCTGGGCCGCTACCCGGACGCCAACGCCTTCGACCTGAAGCAGGCGCTGTCCAAGCGCTACGATGTGCCGATGGAGTGGATCACCCTGGGCAACGGCTCCAACGACATCCTCGAAATCGCCGCCAAGGCCTTCGTGGAGAAGGGCCAGTCCATCGTGTATGCGCAGTACTCCTTCGCCGTGTACGCGCTGGCAGCACAGGGCATCGGCGCCCGCCACATCGTGGTTCCGGCGAAGGACTATGGCCACGACCTGGACGCCATGGCTGCGGCCATCGAGGCGGACACCCGCCTGGTCTTCATCGCCAACCCGAACAACCCCACCGGAACCTTCGTGCGCGGCGAGCAGATCGAAGCCTTCATGAAGAAGGTGCCGCAGCACGTGGTGGTGGTGCTGGACGAGGCCTACAACGAGTTCCTCGACGCGGCGGACCAGTACGAATCCGCCGCCTGGGTGCGCGAATACCCGAACCTGCTGGTGTCGCGCACCTTCTCCAAGGCCTACGGCCTGGCGGGCCTGCGCGTCGGCTTCGCCCTGGCGCAGCCGCTGCTGACGGACCTGATGAACCGCGTGCGCCAGCCCTTCAACGTGAACTCCCTGGCGCAGGCTGCGGCCATCGCCGCCCTGAACGACAAGGAGTTCCTGGAAAAGAGCGCGCGCAACAACGCCGCGGGCTACCAGCAGTTCGTCGAGGCCTTCAAGCAGATGGGCCTTGAATACGTGCCGTCGCACGGCAATTTCGTGCTCGTGAAAGTCGGCGAGGACGAAGGCGCGGGCGCGCGTGTCAATATCGCGCTGCTGAAGCAGGGCGTCATCGTGCGCCCCGTGGGCAACTACGGCCTGCCGCAGTGGCTGCGCATTTCCATCGGGCTGCCGCAGGAGAACGCGGTGCTGATCGCTGCCTTGCAGAAGGCGCTGGCGGAGAATCGTGCTGAATAAAGTCGTCCTCTTTGGCGTTGGCCTGATCGGCGGCTCGTTTGCGCGGGCGCTGAAGAAGGCTGGCGCCGTGCGGCAGGTGGTGGGCATCGACCGCTCCGCCGCATCGCTGGAACGCGCGAAGCAGCTCGGCATCATCGACGAGATCGGGCCGCTGGCCGATGCCGATGGCGCCGCTCTCGCCGCCGCGCTGGAAGGCGCGGACCTCATCATGCTCGCAGCACCCGTGGCCCAGACCGGCCGCATCCTCGCCATGCTGGCGCCGCACCTGCCGCCCGGCGCCGTGGTCACGGACGCGGGCAGCACCAAGACGGACGTGGTGGAAGCCGCGCGCCGCGCGCTGGGCGGCAAAATCGCCCAGTTCGTACCGGGCCACCCGATAGCGGGACGCGAAACCAACGGTCCCGACGCCGCCATCGACGATCTCTATATCGGCAAGAAGGCCGTGCTGGCGCCCCTGCCGGAGAACTCGGGGCAGGACGTGGCGCGGGTGGCGGATGCATGGCGCGCCTGCGGCGCCATCATCCACACGCTTACGCCGGAGGAGCACGACAAGGTGTTCGCCGCCGTCAGCCATCTGCCCCACCTGCTGGCCTATGCGCTGGTGGACGATATCGCCCGCAAGCCGCACGCCGACTTGCTCTTCCAGTACGCTGCCAGCGGCTTTCGCGACTTCACCCGCATCGCCGGCAGCTCGCCCGAAATGTGGCGCGACATCAGCCTCGCCAACCAGGCGGCCCTGCTGACGGAGCTGGATGCCTACATGGCACAATTGACGCAACTGCGCGCCCGGCTTGCCGCCGGGGACGGCGCCACCCTCGAAGCCGTGTACGGCAACGCGCAGCGCGCGCGCCAGCGCTGGATCGAGGCCATCGAAGCGGCCGAAACGCCGCAGCCGAAAGACAAGGAATAAGGACAGGGCCATGAGCCAATACCCAGAACATATCGACCTGCAGCCGGTCACCCACGTCGAAGGCGTGGTGAGGCTGCCGGGCTCCAAGAGCATCTCCAACCGCATCCTGCTGCTGGCCGCGCTGGCGGACGGCGAAACGAAGATCGTCGACCTGCTGGATTCGGACGACACCCAGGTCATGCTGGCAGCCCTGCGCAAGCTGGGCGTGGAATGGACCGAAGAGAAAAGCGTGGACGGCGCAAGCACCATCCACCGCGTGCAGGGCGTAAACGGCCAGTTCCCGAACCGCACGGCGGATCTCTTCATGGGCAATGCGGGCACGGCGATCCGTCCGCTGACGGCGGCGCTGGCCGTGATCGGCGGCGACTACACGGTGCACGGCGTACCGCGCATGCACGAGCGTCCCATCGGCGATCTGGTGGACGCGCTGAACGCCGTCGGCGCCAGCATCGAATACACGGGCAATGC
This sequence comes from Massilia endophytica, assembly GCF_021165955.1. Lineage (NCBI taxonomy): Bacteria > Pseudomonadati > Pseudomonadota > Betaproteobacteria > Burkholderiales > Oxalobacteraceae > Massilia > Massilia endophytica. The sequence continues at coordinate 748,437 of NZ_CP088952.1, forward strand.
GGGCTTTCCGCCGCTGCACATCCGCAGCGGCAAATTCGAGGCGAAGCGCCTCTCCGTGCGCGGCAATGTATCGAGCCAGTTCCTGACCGCGCTGCTGATGGTGGCGCCGCTGATGGCAAACGAGCATGCCGTGACCATCGAGGTCGAGGGCGAGCTGATTTCCAAGCCTTATATCGAGATCACCCTGAACCTGATGCGCCGCTTCGGCGTGGTGGTGGAGCAGGACGAGTGGAAGTCCTTCACCATTCCCACCGGCGTGCGCTACCAGAGCCCGGGGAACATCCACGTGGAAGGCGACGCCTCCTCGGCGTCCTACTTCATGGCGGCCGGCGCGATTGCGGGCGGTCCAATCCGCGTGGAAGGCGTGGGCCGCGACTCCATCCAGGGCGACGTGCGCTTCGTGCACGCGCTGGAGCAGATGGGCGCCCAGATCACCATGGGCGACAACTGGATCGAATCGCGCTCCAGCGGCCCGCTGAAGGCCATCGATGCGGACTTCAACCACATTCCCGACGCCGCCATGACGATTGCGATCGCGGCGCTCTACGCCGACGGCAAGAGCACCCTGCGCAACATCGCCAGCTGGCGCGTGAAGGAAACGGACCGCATCGCCGCCATGGCCGCCGAGCTGCGCAAGCTGGGCGCCGAAGTGGAAGAGGGGCCGGACTACCTGTGCGTGACCCCGCCGAAGGTGCTGTCGCCCGCGGCTATCGACACCTACGACGACCACCGCATGGCCATGTGCTTCTCGCTCGCCTCGCTGGACGGCGCCGCGCGGCGCGGCACGTCGGTGCGCATCAACGATCCCAAGTGCGTGGCCAAGACCTTCCCCGACTACTTCACAGCCTTCGCCAATATCGCCCACGAAGCGAAGTTCTAAGTTTCTTAAAGGGGACAGACGGGGACGCCGAGTCCCCTTTAAGAAATCTATCTGCCCCAGCCCCCGAAGTAGGCGAGGGCGGCAGGGGAGGGTAGAATCCTCCCTATGCCTACCTCTCATATTCCCGTCATTACCATCGACGGCCCAACCGCCTCCGGCAAGGGCACCGTCGCCCACCGCGTCGCTGACCACCTGGGCTTCCACCTGCTCGATTCGGGCGCCCTCTACCGCCTCACCGCCCTGCAGGCCCTGCGCCGCCAGACAGACCTGCATGACGAGCATGCCCTGGCCAAGCTGGCCGAGCATCTCAGCATCCATTTCACGGGCGAAGCGATATTTTTGTCGCAAGAAAACGTCACTGACGCCATCCGCCAGGAAGAGGTTGGCAATACGGCATCAAAAATTGCCGCTTTGCCAGCCGTGCGCCAGGCCCTGTATGGCCTGCAGCTGAGCTTCCGCAAGGCGCCGGGCCTCGTGGCGGACGGCCGGGACATGGGCACGGTGATCTTTCCCCACGCCCAGCTGAAGGTGTTTTTGACCGCCAGCGTCGAGGCCAGGGCGGAACGCCGCTATAAGCAATTGATTGGCAAGGGAATTTCTGCTAATATGCAAGACCTCCTGATGGATTTGAAAGCGCGGGATGACCGGGATACGAACCGGGCCATCGCGCCTCTCGTCCCAGCAGAGGGGGCGCATGTCCTGGATACTTCGGAGATGACGGTCGATGCGGCCGTCGCCCAGGTGCTCCAGTGGTATGCGGCCATCGGGAAGCATGTAGGTGCCTAGGCGCGCTCTGTCCGCCGAAGCGTTTGTTTAACCCTAACCCAGTTGAAGTCCCATCGTGGGAGCCTTACTGGCTAACCTGGAAATCTATTAAATGGAAAGTTTCGCAGCCCTCTTCGAAGAGTCCCTGTCGCGTCAAGACATGCGCTCTGGCGAAGTGATCTCCGCTGAAGTCGTGCGTCTGGACCACAACTTTGTTATCGTCAACGCCGGCCTGAAATCGGAAGCTTTCATCCCTGTTGAAGAATTCAAGAATGACCAAGGCGAACTGGAAGTCAAAGTAGGCGACTTCGTTTCCGTGGCCATCGAATCGCTGGAAAATGGTTTCGGCGATACCATCCTGTCGCGCGACAAGGCCAAGCGCCTGGCATCGTGGCTGGCACTGGAAAAAGCAATGGAATCCGGCGAGATCGTCGTCGGTACCGTCAACGGCAAAGTCAAGGGCGGCCTGACCGTTCTGACCAACGGCATCCGCGCATTCCTGCCGGGTTCCCTGGTGGACACCCGTCCTGTGAAGGACACCACCCCGTTCGAAGGCAAGACCCTGGAATTCAAGGTCATCAAGCTGGACCGCAAGCGTAACAACGTCGTTCTGTCCCGCCGCGCCGTCATCGAAGCATCGATGGGCGAAGAGCGCCAGAAGCTGATGGAAACGCTGAAAGAAGGCACCGTGGTGACCGGCGTGGTGAAGAACATCACCGACTACGGCGCGTTCGTGGACCTGGGCGGCATCGACGGCCTGCTGCACATCACCGACCTGGCATGGCGCCGCGTGCGTCACCCGTCCGAAGTGCTGACGGTTGGCCAGGAAATCACCGCCAAGGTCCTGAAGTACGACCAGGAAAAGAACCGCGTGTCCCTGGGCGTGAAGCAGCTGGGCGACGATCCATGGACCGGTCTGTCCCGCCGCTACCCGCAAGGCACCCGCCTGTTCGGCAAGGTCACCAACCTGACCGACTACGGTGCGTTCGTGGAAGTGGAACAGGGCATCGAAGGCCTGGTGCACGTGTCCGAAATGGACTGGACCAACAAGAACGTGGCTCCGAACAAGGTTGTCCAGCTGGGCGACGAAGTGGAAGTCATGGTTCTGGAAATCGACGAAGAGCGTCGTCGTATTTCGCTGGGCATGAAGCAGTGCAAGGCCAATCCTTGGGACGACTTCGGCGTGACCCACAAGAAGGGCGACAAGGTCAAGGGCGCCATCAAGTCGATCACCGACTTCGGCGTGTTTATCGGCCTGGCTGGCAACATCGACGGCCTGGTGCACCTGTCCGACCTGTCCTGGACCGAGCCTGGCGAAGAAGCCGTGCGCAAGTTCAAGAAGGGCGACGAGCTGGAAGCTGTTGTTCTGGCCATCGACGTGGAGCGCGAGCGCGTGTCCCTGGGCGTGAAGCAGCTGGAAGGCGACCCGTTCAACAACTACGCTGCCATGAACGACAAGGGTTCCCTGGTCACCGGCACCGTGAAATCGGTTGAGCCAAAAGGCGCCGTGATCCAGCTGTCCGACGAAGTCGAAGGCTACCTGCGCGCTTCCGAAATCTCCCGCGACCGCGTGGAAGATGCCGGCACCCACCTGAAAGTGGGCGACAGCGTGGAAGCCCTGGTCATCAACATCGACCGCAAGGCACGCAGCATCCAGCTGTCCATCAAGGCGAAGGACAACGCTGAAACCGCTGAAGCCATGCAGAAGATGGCAGCTGACAGCAGCGCCGCATCGGGCACCACCAGCCTGGGCGCACTGCTGAAAGCCAAGATGGACAACAAGAACTAAGACTTCTCTGCGAACCGTAGATGACCAAGTCCGAATTGATCAACCGCCTGGCTGAGCGCTATTCTCAGCTGGTGGCCAAAGATGCGGAGTACGCCGTCAAGACGATTCTTGATGCGATGACCGGCGCCCTGGCGAGCGGTCAGCGCATCGAGATCCGTGGCTTCGGCAGCTTCGCGTTGAACAGCCGGCCACCGCGCATCGGACGCAATCCGAAGTCCGGCGAACGAGTGATGGTGCCCGAAAAACGGGTGCCCCACTTCAAGCCGGGCAAGCAGTTGCGCGAGCGGGTCGATGCGATGGTCGGGCAACCGATCATCGAGGACTGAGTCTGACGCGATGAGAGTCTGAAGAGGGGCGGGCCGTGGCCTGCCCCTTTTTTTTGAAACAGGGATGCTAAACGATGAAAATAATTTCCACTGTTATTGGCGTAGTGCTGTTTGTCCTGTTCTTTGGTTTTGCCTTGAAAAATACGCAGGAAGTCGACCTGCACCTCTTTCTCGACTATGAATTGCGCGGCCCCCTGGTGCTGATGCTGCTGGTCTTCTTCGTGGCCGGCGCCGTCCTTGGCGTGCTGGCGCTCACCCCCACCGTATTCCGCCACCGGCGCGAATCGACCAAACAAAAAACCACCATCCAGTCGCTGCAGATTTCGGCCCTGAAGGCCAATCAGGCGCCGGATAGCGTCAACGCGCAGCAGTAAGGACTCCGAATGGACTTTGAAATCTGGTGGCTGCTGGGTATTCCCGCGTTCTTCGGCCTGGGATGGATTGCTGCGCGCGTGGATATCCGCCAGCTCGTCTCCGAATCGCGCACGCTGCCGCGCGGTTACTTCCGCGGCCTGAATCACCTCCTGAACGACCAGCCGGACAAGGCGATCGACTCCTTCATCGAGATCGTCAAGCTCGATCCCGAAACGGTCGAAATGCACTTCGCCCTGGGCAACCTGTTCCGCCGCCGCGGCGAAACCGAGCGCGCCATCCGCGTGCACCAGAACCTGCTTTCGCGTCCCGACCTGCCCGCCGACGAGCGCGCGCACGCGGAGTATGAGCTGGGCCAGGACTACCTGAAGGCCGGCCTGCTGGACCGCGCCGAGGAAACCTACAACCGCCTGGTGGACACCTCCTACGGCGTGCAGGCGCGCCGCGCCCTGCTCGAAATCTTCCAGCGCGAGAAGGAATGGGAGCGCGCCATCGAAGCCGCCATCGGCCTGCAGGAAGCGGGTGCCGGGTCGCGCCAGAAAGAGATCGCCCAGTTCTACTGCGAGCTGGCGCAGGACGCGCTGGTCAAGCTGCATCCGCAGGAAGCCATGCCGCTGCTGGAGAAAGCCCTGCAGGCGGACCGCACCAGCGTGCGCGCCACCATCCTCGTGGGCGACACCCAGCTGGCGCAAGGCGACGTGGAAGGCGCGCTGGCCACCTGGCGCCGCGTGGAGCAGCAAAGCGTGCCGCACGTGGCCCTGGTCGCCCAGCGCCTGATGGACGGCTACCGCAAGCTGGGACGCCCGGAAGAGGGCCTCAGCCTGCTGCGCTCCTACCTGGAGCAGGCCTCCTCCATCGATCTGCTGGAAGTGGTGTTCAAGGCCGTCATCGAACTGGAAGGCACGGAAGCCGCGCGCCAGCTCGTGGGCAATGAACTGCGCCGCACGCCGACCCTGCTGGGCCTCGACAAGTTCCTCGAAGCGCGCATGCTGGACGCGCCGCCCGCGGTGCTGACCGAGCTCACGATGGTGAAGAACCTCGTGCACGGCTACACCCAGAAGCTCGCGCGCTACCAGTGCAGCCACTGCGGCTTCAAGGCGCGCCAGTTCTACTGGCACTGCCCCGGCTGCAGCCGCTGGGAAACCTACCCCCCGCGCCGCACCGAAGAACTGAACGTCATGAATTAGAGGGGATAAAACTATGTCCAAAGCACCTCCCCAACTCGACCAGGTCCGTATCCTTGTTGTCGGCGACGTCATGCTGGACCGCTACTGGTTCGGCGACGTGGGCCGCATCTCGCCCGAAGCGCCGGTGCCCATCGTGCGCATCGAGAAGCGCGAAGCGCGCCTGGGCGGCGCCGCCAACGTGGCGCGCAATGCCGCGGCGCTGGGCGCGCATGCGGGCCTGCTCGGCGTGGTGGGCGCGGATGAAGCGGGAACGGAAGTGGAGCAGCTGCTGGAAGGCGGCGGCATCCACAGCTACCTGAAACGCGACGACGCCATCTCCACCATCATCAAGCTGCGCGTCATCGGCCGCCAGCAGCAGATGCTGCGCATCGACTTCGAAGAGCCGCCCAGCGACACGGTCCTGCGCAACAAGCTCATGCAGTTCAAGACGCTGCTGCCGGACTACAACGTCATCATCCTTTCGGACTACGCCAAAGGCAGCCTGGTGAACGTGGCGGACATGATCGCCTCCGCCCGCGCCGAAGGCAAGGTGGTGATGGTCGATCCGAAAGGCGACGATTTCGCGCGCTACGCTGGCGCCACCGTGCTCACGCCGAACAAGGGCGAGCTGAAACGCATCGTGGGCAGCTGGAGCAGCGAAGAGCAGCTGACCACCAAGGCGCAGAACCTGCGCGCGGAGCTGAAGCTCGATTCCCTGCTGCTTACGCGCTCGGAAGAGGGCATGACGCTCTATACGGCGGACGACCGCTTCCACATTCCCGCCGATGCGCGCGAAGTGTTCGACGTGTCCGGCGCGGGCGACACGGTCATCGCCACCATGGCCGCCATGCTGGGCGCGGGTGCGGACTGGAAGGAAGCCGTGCAGACAGCCAACCGCGCGGGCGGCATCGTCGTCGGCAAGCTCGGCACGGCCACCGTTACCCGCGAAGAGCTCTTCGGCGTTTGATCTGCCACAATCGTGCGCGTCAACGTGCACGCATCGCATCCCGTTCAGGAGGCTCCGGGGCGCCCGCCCCGGTTTAACCTGATCCTGGAGGATGTCATGATGAAAAAACTGATGCTGGCAGTTGCGTTCCTGATGGCCACCATGGGCAGCGCCTTCGCGGAAGTCGACGTCAACAAGGCCGACCAGGCCGCGCTCGACTCGGTGAAAGGCATCGGCCCCGCAAAGTCCAAGGCCATCATGGACGAACGCGCGAAAGCCCCGTTCAAGGACTGGGCCGATTTCGAATCGCGCGTGAAAGGCATCGGAGAGAAGAACGCCATTCGCCTGTCCGAAGCGGGCCTGCAGGTGAACGGCAAGTCGCGGGAAGGCGCGCCGGCGAAGGACCACGGCGCCAAGAAATAGAATCCATGCAGCAGGAGCCCGGACGGCACGCCGCCCGGGCTTTTTTTCGCCGGTATCTCGTGAGAAGATGGCGCAGGCGCTCATCCGCAAATCGCCCCGCTTATCCATGGCAGGCCGCGCTCGTCGCACGCGTCCCAAAATCCGCGGCGGATGCGGCAAAGTGCCCGCATGACACTGTCGTCATGCCACGGAGACTCTCATGAAACCAGTTATCGTGCTGTTCGCGGCCCTGAGCGCCGCAGCCCTTGTTGCCTTCGCCAAGCCGTCGGCCCAGCTGCCTCCGGAATGGGGCGTGCATGGCAACGCGCCTTCGCAGTACGAAGCGGGCATCGGCCAGGGCGGCATTGCCCGCGGCGGCGATGCGAAGTACCTGAAGCACGCGGCGGGGGAGGGCAACAGCTGGGCGACCCTGATGCAGAGCGTGTCGGCGGAAAGGTATCGCGGCAAGCGAGTACGCTTCGAGGCCAAGGTGCGTACGGAAGGCGTGACGCAATGGGCTGGCCTGTGGATGGGCGTCACGGAAGGCGGCAGGCAGCGCGCCTTCCACAACACCCAGGAGCAGCCGGTGAGCGGCGACAGCGGCTGGCAGACCCGCGCTGTTGTCCTCGACGTCGCCCCCGATGCGAACGCCATCAATTTTGGCCTCATCTGCGCGGGAAAGGGCACGGCCTGGATCGACGAACTGAAGTTCGAGGTCGTAGGCAGCGATGTGCCGGTCACCCGGTTCAGCCAGCAGCGCAAGCTGCCGACGAAGCCGGTCCTGTGATCGGGTTTCTCCTGCCACCTGTTGCGGCTTCGGGACGCGTTCCCGGAGCCGAGGGGCTGCACCATGCGCTGCGGCGTACGGTTTCCTGCACGCGCCCCCAGGCGCTCGCCAGCGCGGCTGCGCTGGCCGCGCTGGTCCTGGGCGGCTGGCTCACCGAATCCTTTAACTGGCTTGTGCTGTTCGGTGCACTGCTTGTGGGCGCAGCTGTGGCGCACGGCCTGCTCGCCCTGTGCCGCATCGGGCTGCCCCAGAGGGCGGGCTGGGAATGGCTCTGGCTGATGCTGGCGCTGTCCATCCCGCTGGCTGCAGGCGCCGCCGTGCTGGTGTTCCGGGCCTGCGCGCCGCATGTCCGCCTGCCGCTTCTGGACCATGGGCGCGTCTTCGTGAGCGCCGCCGTGTTTCTGTCGCTCGCCGTCGCGTTGCCACTGCTCGCAGCGCAGCGCCAGGCGCGCGCGCTGCATGTAGCAAACCTGGAGCGCGCGGCGCTGGCGGCGCAGCTCAAGTCCCTGCAGGCGCAGGTCGAACCGCACTTCCTGTACAACACCCTCGCCAATACGCGCTATCTGGCGAGGCACCAGCCCGAAAAGGCGGTGCATATGCTGGATCACCTGATCGCCTACCTGCGCGCGGCCTTGCCGGACATGCGCACGGAGGAATCGACCGTGGGCCGCGAATGCGAGCTGGCGGAGCACTATCTCGGCATGATGGCGATCCGTTTCGGCGAGCGCCTGGGCAGCGGGATCGACTGCCCGGCGGACCTGCGTGACGCCGCCATGCCGCCGCTCATGCTCATGTCGCTGGTCGAGAACGCCGTGCAGCACGGCGTGGAACCCAAGCCGGGTGCGGTGCGGGTCCAGGTGTCGGTCCGGGCGGAAGAAAAGATCTTGTGTGTTCTCGTCAGCGACGATGGCGCAGGTCTTGGGCGCACGACGCTCGGCAGCGGCGTCGGCCTGCGCAATGTGCGCGAGCGGCTGGCGGCGCTGTATGGCGAGCGCGCGGGCGTGGAACTGCGAACGAACAGCCGTGGCGGCACCGAGGCGGAATTGCGGCTGCCACTGATACTGGAACGCCATGACTGAAATCCTGATTGCGGACGACGAGCCCCTCCTGCGCGCCGAGCTGCGCGAACAGCTGCACAAGCTGTGGCATGACGCCCGTGTGGCAGGCGAGGCATCCGACGGATACGAGGCGCTGCGCATGGCAGGCGAGCTGTCGCCGGATGTGGCCTTTCTCGATATCCGCATGCCAGGCATGAGCGGTATCGATGTGGCGCGTGCCTTTGGCAGCCGCACGCATGTGGTCTTCGTCACGGCCTACAGCGAGCATGCGGTGAGCGCCTTCGATGAAGGAGCGGTGGATTATCTGCTCAAACCGATCGACCCTGGGCGGCTGGCCCGCACCATCGCGCGCCTGCGCGAGCGGATGACGCAGGCGCCGCCCGCACTGGACCGCATCATGCAGCGCCTGGAGGAAAAGCGTCCCGCGCCATCATGGATACAGGCCTCCATCGGCAGCACGGTGCAGTTCATCGACCTGTCCGATGTGCTGTACTTCGTGGCGGAAGACAAGTACACCCGCGTGGTGACGGACAAGCTGCAGGCCCACATCCGCACGCCGCTGAAGGAGCTCGGCGAGTCGCTGGAGGGGGCGGGATTCTGGCAGGTGCACCGCTCCTATGTGGTCGCGGTGAAGCGCATTGCGGCTGCCGTCCGCGATGCGGACGGCGCCATGTGGATTTCCTTGAAGGAGAGGCCGGAGCGCCTGCCGGTGAGCCAGCGCTTCCAGGGGCGCTTCAAGGGGATGTGACCGGCAGGTTCGCCAGGAAGGCGTGGATCTGCGACACCACGCCAGCCCCTTCGCCAACACCAGCCGCTACCCGCTTGGTCGATCCCGCCCGCACGTCGCCGATGGCGAACACGCCAGGCACGCTGGTCTCCAGCGCCGCGCGGTCCGGCATATCGTGCGGGTACACGCCTTCGGCGAAGTTCGCCCTGCACTGGGCCTTGGCCACATCGAAGCCGGTGCGGATGAAGCCCTGCGGATCGACGTCCACGCCGCAGTCGCCCAGCCAGTCCGTATTGGGGTCCGCGCCGATAAAGAGGAAGAGGCGGCACACATCGTAGTCCGTTTCCGCCAGCGTGCGGTTGTTGCGCACCTTCACCTGCTTCAGGCCTTCCTCGTCGCCTTCCAGGGCCACCACTTCCTGGTGCGTGTGCAGCACGATGTTCGGCGTGGCCTTGATGCGTTCAATGAGATAGGAAGACATGGTGGCTTTCAGCCCGTCGCCGCGGATCACCATATGCACCTTGGAAGCATGGCCGGACAGGAACACCGCCGCCTGGCCCGCCGAGTTGCCGCCGCCGACGAGGATCACCTCTTCGGTCTTGCACAGGTTCGCCTCGATGCGCGAAGCCCAGTAATAGATGCCCTTGCCTTCGAACTGCTTGATGTTCGCCAGCGGCGGACGGCGGTAGCGCGCGCCGCAGGAGAGCACCACGGTGCGGCCCTGCACCTGCGTGCCGTCCTCCAGTTCTACGCGCAGGGGATAGGTATCGCAGATCAGGCGTTTTGCATGGGCGGGAATCGCCACCTCGACGCCGAACTTCTGCGCCTGCACATAGGCGCGTCCCGCCAGCGCACCGCCCGAGATCCCGGTGGGGAAGCCCAGGTAGTTCTCGATGCGCGCGCTGGCCGCCGCCTGGCCGCCGTAGGCGCGCTGCTCCAGAGCGAGCACCGACAGGCCTTCGGAACCGGCGTACACGGAGGTGGCGAGGCCCGCGGGTCCCGCGCCCACCACCACCACGTCCCACACCTTGCCGGGATCGAGATCGGGCAGCAGGCCGAGGCAGCGGCCGATGTCGGCATTGGTGGGGTTTTTCTTCACGCTGCCATCCGGGCACACCACCAATGGCCAGTCTTCGGACGTGGGCTGGTAGTACTCGCACAGCGTGCGGGCCTGTTCGTCCGTCTTCGGATCGAGAATGGTGTGCGGATGGGCGTTACTGGTCAGGAAGCTTTGCAGGTAGAACAGGCGTTCGTGGCCCGCCGGGGCCACGAGCACCGGCCCGCCGGCGCCTACTTCCAGCAGGCCCACGCGGCGCAGGATCAGGGCGCGCACGATGCGCTCGCCCAGCTCCGCTTCCGCGATCACGAGCGCGCGCAGGTTCTCGGGCGAGATGATGAGCGCCTCGACGTCGCCCACGGCGGTGGCGTTCACGAGGGAAGGGCGGCCCGCCAGCTGCGACACTTCGGCAGTGAATTCGCCGCGCCCGTGCTCGGTGATGAAGGAGGTGTTGCCCAGGCCGTCGTAGCGGCAGATCGCAATGCTGCCCTCCAGGGTGACGACCATGCCGAAGGTGGTGTGGCCCGCCTCCAGGATGCGCACGCCGTTTCGGAAGGTGCGCACGGTACCGAAGCGCATGAGGCGCTTGAGCTCCTGCTCGTTCAGCTTGGGCATCACCTGGTGGCGCCGGGTCTCCAGCACCGAAGAGGGCACCTGTTCTTCCTTGTTCGATTCGGGAACGAACTCCGGTGGGGTCAGACTCATGTTTGCCATGGCTATTCTTGTCGTGGGATTGAAAGCGTTGTCACCGCAAGTCTACCTGAAGGCGATGCGGCAGAGTTACAATCCTTGGATGAACATTGCCATCCGCGGCGCCGCCGAAACCGATCTGCCCGCGTTTTTCACTTATCTGGACGACCACCTGAAGGACAACGGCGCGAACGGCACGCCCCTGTTCCAGCCCATGCCGCGCGGGGCCTCCCGCTTCCCGGCGGAGAAACAGGGGAGCTTTGTGCATGGCCTGGCCACCCCGCTCGATGGCGCTGCATGGCGCCGCCTGTGGCTGGCCCTGGACGGCGAACGCATCTGCGGGCATGTCGACCTGCGGGCCCGCACGGAGGCCGCGGCCCGCCACCGCATGCTGCTGGGCATGGGCGTGGACCGCGCCGCCCGCCGTTGCGGCCTGGGCCAGCGCCTGCTCGATACCGCCATCGCCTGGGCCGAAGAGCAGCCTGGATTCGGCTGGGTCGACCTGGAAGTGCTGAGCGCCAACGAGCCCGCCCGCGCCCTCTACCGCAAGCGCGGCTTCGTGCAGACGGGCGAGATCCCCGACCTGTTCCGCATCGACGGCGAAACGCTGGGCTACACCTACATGAGCCTGGCCTTGGAGCGCCAAGCGGGCTGACTCAATAGGGTTTAGAATGGTTCTTTTGGTAAAAGAACCTGATCCCAATGGCATACAAGACGATTGCCGACACCATCGGCAACACGCCCCTGGTCCAGCTGGTGCGCATTCCCGGCGCGGACGCGGCAGCCCGCAACAACATCATTCTCGGCAAGCTCGAAGGCGACAATCCCGCCGGTTCCGTCAAGGACCGCGCCGCCATGTCCATGCTGCGCCGGGCCGAGGAGCGCGGCGACATCAAGCCGGGCGATACCCTGATCGAAGCGACCAGCGGCAACACCGGCATTGCCTTGGCGATGGCGGCCGCCATCCGCGGCTACAAGATGGTGCTCCTCATGCCGGAGAACCTGAGCGAGGAGCGGCGCCAGAGCATGGCCGCCTACGGCGCCCAGATCATCCTCACGCCCAAGACGGGCGGCATGGAATACGCCCGCGATATGGCCGAGCAGATGCAGCGCGACGGCAAGGGCCGCATCCTCGACCAGTTCGCGAATGGCGACAACCCGCGGGCCCACTACGAGGGCACGGGTCCCGAAATCTGGCGCGACACGGGCGGCCGCGTCACCCATTTCGTGAGCGCCATGGGCACCACGGGCACCATCATGGGCGTATCGCAGTACCTGAAGGAGCAGAACCCGGACGTGCGCATTATCGGGGCGCAGCCGGAAGAGGGGTCATCCATTCCCGGCATCCGCAAATGGCCGGAAGCCTATCTGCCGAAGATCTTCGACAAGGCGAGGGTGGACCAGGTGGAATATGTCAGTCAGGCTGCTGCGGAGCGCATGGCGCGCCGCATGGCAGCGGAGGAAGGCATCTTCTGCGGGATCTCGGCAGCAGGCGCCTGTGAAATTGCCTTGCGCATTTCGCAGACCGTGGAAAACGCGACTATCGTCTTCATCGTCTGCGATCGCGGGGACCGTTACCTGTCCACCGGGGTTTTCCCAGCGTAAATAACCGGCCCTCTCTCCCCTGGATGAGGGGAGGGAAACATACCTCGCGAACGAAAATCAGCTGTTGTTTTCGTTCTTCTGCGGGGTTTCGCCTTCTTTAGGCTTGAACTGCTTGTCGCTGATGCGGAACTTGTTGCGGCGGTCGCCCATCAGGTAGCGCAGGTCGCGGATGCTCAGATCGCTGACCTCGTGCATGCGGATCAGCAGCGAAGCGCCGACCGGCAGGCGGTGGTGGCGGATTTTGCTGATGACCGGCGGCGCCACTTCCAATGCGCGCGACAGGGCGGCATCGTTTTTCAGACGCAGGTTCTCGATCAGGGTGTCCAGCAGACGATTGGGGTTGTATTGCAGCAGATCGTCGCCTTCCGAATCGCTGTTCATATCAATGCCGACTTGGTTTGTCATGATACGTCTGTTCCTTCTGTAAAGTTGGGTCCTGCAAAGTTCAACACTCGGAGCTGATGCTGCGTTCAAGGAACGAATTCACACTCGGAAAAACCGGGACACGTTTCAGAATATATACACAATTGTACAACATCATGCAATCTAATACTCACGAGCAATAAAAAATAACATATTGACTCGTTTCCCGTTGTCTCATCGCAACATTGTGTGAGAATTCTACCGTACTTTTTGTGGTATGGTAACGGCCCCAGCCTTGCCTGCGCTGCAAGATTAAGTATAAAGCAAATCCCGCCCAATGTTGCTATGGAAGATAGATTCCGTGCCAAGTGTTGCTTGGGCACATTATCGCCTTCCTTGCATCGGTACAAGTCTGCTTACGCTTCCTTACATCAATCAAGGCTCGCGGCGAGCGAGCTTGACGGCGCGGCCCAGCTCCACAACTGACATCGCATAGAAGTAGCTGCGGTTGTACTGGGTAATCGTGAAGAAGTTATTGGTGGCTACCCAATATTCAGTCGGCTCCGAGCCGTTCTGCAAATCCACCAGGCCGTACAACATTCCCTGGGGTAATGTCGATGTGGTGGCAACCCCGTCGGCAATCAAGTCCTCTGGACGGAATTTTGCTTCCAGCCCTTGGTTGATGTACTTCTCCCAGGCGCGCGCGGGGGACACGCGGGCCGGATAGACGAGAGGACCGGGCTGGTCGCGCTGCCAGCCGTGGCCCACCAGGAAGGCGGCCACGCTGCCGATGGCGTCGGCGGCCGAATTGCGCAGATCGATCTTGCCGTCGCCGTCGAAGTCCACGGCGTACTTGGCAATATTGCTCGGCATGAATTGCGGCATGCCGACGGCGCCCGCATAGGAGCCCAGCAGGCTCATGGGATCGGTGCCCGTCTGGCGGGCATAGATCAGGGTGCTTTCCAGTTCGCCCCGGAAGAAGGCCATGCGCGCTTCGCGGTTGGGCGCGAGCGGATAGGCGAAGGCGAGGGTGGTGATGGCGTCCATGACGCGGAACTTGCCCGTATCCACGCCGTAGATCGTTTCCACGCCGATCACGCCCACCAGAATCTCGGCCGGCACGCCGTACAGCGATTCGGCGCGGGCGAGGGCTTCGCGGTTCTCGTTCCAGAAGCGCACGCCCGCATTGATGCGGATCGGCTCGATGAAGCGGCTGCTGTAGAGCTTCCAGTTCTTCGGCTTTCCGGGCGGCGCGGGCTTCACCAGCTGCACGGCGGCATCCACGTAGTTCACGCGGCGCAGCAGGGCTTCCAGTTCTGTGCGCTGGAAGCCGTGGCGGCTCACCATGTCGTCCATGAACTGCTGCACTTCCTTCCACTGGCCGAAGTTGACGAATTCGCCTTGCGTGTCGATGGCGGGCGCCGGCTTCTTGACGGGCTTCTTCCTCGATTTCTTGACGGCCGTCTTCTTCTGAGGCGCGGCCTGGGCGGCGGGCGGCAGGGCCAGCGCGCCAGCCAGGGCGCCGCACAGCATCAGGGTGGAAAGGTGTTTGGGCGTGAATCGCAAGGCAAATCTCATCGGGCTAGGGTTAGCAGTTCGGCCAGCCGTTTTGCTGACCTGGTTCTTTCGTCTTCGTCCATGGCGCGGTACTTGAGTGCGCCATACAGTTCCAGCAAGGCCTTCATGGCCTGTTTTTTTTCCTCCGGAAGCTCCACTCCGTCCAGGCGCTGCGCCAGGGTGTGCGGTCCCGCGTCCGGCGGCAGCTGCATGCCCAGCTTCTGCAATTGCAGGCGCAAGGACTGGTAAGCGGCCTCCACCGGATCGCGCCGCACGCGGGCGCGCAGCAGGCGGAACAGCCAGGCCAGGGCCGCAAGGGACAACAGGGCAGCCACGGTACGCCAGCTGCTCAGCGTTGCGGATAGTTCCTGAAGGAAATTTCTCTGTCTCTCGGCATTGTAATCCAGGACCCATTGGTTCCATGCATTATTCAGCGCATGGATGTTGTAGCGTAGTCGGGAAAGCCACGAATCCCTGTCGTTCTGCAGGTCGAGCAATCCCTGCAGGCCGAAAGGCGCGGTGTCGGGCAGGGCGCGGGACAGGCTGCTGCGGATGCGTTCCGGCGACACGGCCGCCGTCGGGTCGACGCGCACCCAGCCACGGTTCGGCAGCCAGATTTCGCCCCAGGCGTGAGCGTCGGACTGGCGCACGGTGAGGAAGCCGTCCACCGGGTTCATTTCGCCGCCCTGGTAGCCGGTGACCACCCGCGCCGGGATGCCGGCCGCGCGCATCAGCACCACGAAGGCGCCCGCGAAGTGTTCGCAGAAGCCCTGGCGGGTGTCGAACAGGAAGCCGTCCACCGCGTTGCGTTCCAGCAGAGGGGGCTCCAGGGTGTAGGTGAAGCCCTTCTCGCGGAACATCTGCAGCACGGCTTGGGCGACGCGCGCCCCGTCGCCATTGGCGGCATCGCGCAGCGCGCCGCCCAGCGCCAGGGCGCGCGGGTTGGCGCCGCGCGGCAGCTGAAGCCATTTGTTCTGTTCTTCCAGTTCCAGCGCGGCCTGCACGCGGTAGTCCGGGTAGGCCGTGGCGTCGTAGCGGATGCGGTCCTCGATGGGGCGTATGGTCTGGCTTTCCAGTTCGTCCGTGCTGATGACGCGGTGGCCGGGAATGTAGAAGTCCGGCGCCCCCAGCTCCAGCGTGAACAGGTAGCGGCGGCCGCTGGGCTCCATCGTCACCTGGTGGCGCACTGGCTGGCCGCGCAGCTGCATCGTGAGCTTCGGCGCGCGTTCCCCGCGCGTGAAGACGGTGCGCCCGATGCGGGTCCAGGTGCGCCCGTCGTACTGGCTGAGCACAATGCCGCGCCAGTACAGCAGCTGCTGCGGCGGCACGGCGTCTTCGAAGCGCACGCGGAAGGCCACGGCGCCCGATTGCGCGAGCGAGGACATGGAGCCCGGCGACATGGTCTCGGAAATGCCGGTGCGGCCGCCGCGCGCATCGCCGGGCAGGCCCCAGAGCGGACCCTGGATGCGGGGGAAGGCGATGAAGAGCACCGCCGCCAGCGGCGAGGCGATAAAGAAGAGTTTTGCCGCCGTGCGCAGGCGGGCCTTCAGCGGCGGCACCGTTCCCGTGTACTGGAAAGTGATCTGGGCGGTGAGCAGCACGATGATGGTCACCACCATGCCCAGGGCCGTGAGAATGGACTGCGAATAGAAGAAATTCGTCAGCATGAGGAAGAAGCTGAGGAAGCAGACCACATACAGGTCGCGCCGCGCGTGCATCTCCAGCAGCTTGAAGGCCAGCAGCAGGGCGAGCATGGCCACGCCGGGATCGCGCCCCAGTATCGTGCCGAAACTCAGATAGACGCCCCCCATCGCCATCAGGGCAACCGGCAGCAGCAGGCTCACAGGCGGCATGCGCGTGCCGCGCCAGGTGATGGCCGCGCGCCATAGCAGGGTGACGATGGCGGTGGCGCTGGTCCACACCGGAAGGTGGGCGAAATGGGGCGCGATCACCAGCAGGGCGCCGGCGAGGAGCAGCAGGGTGTCCGCCTTGTCGCGCGTGAGGCGCTTCGCCAGGCGCTCGCCTATCGCAGCCGTGTTCACGCGGCCTCCTTGCCGTACAGGGCCAGGGCGCGCAGGCATGCCGCCTGATGCGCCTCGCCCAGCGCGGCGGGGTAGCGCTGGTCCCCGATGCGGAAGGCATAGGGCAGGCCGCGCTGCTCCGCTGCCAGCACCCAGGCCGTCATGCGCGAGAGGCGCAATTCAAGGCCGATGGAGGCGGGCAGCGCATCGAAGTCCAGCGTGAGTTCGGCGGTGGCGCCGCCTTCGAAATGCTTGGTCACCAGCTGGCCGCCGTGGGCGGGATCATGGCGCGCGATCTGGCGCCAGGCCAGGTGGCGCATCGGGTCGCCCGGCTGGTAGCTGCGGATGCCCGCGAAATTGTCCAGCCCCACCTGGCCATGGCCTTCCTCGCTGGCTGCGCCAGTGGTGGGCAGGGGCGGAGCGTTCTGTTCGGGGTAGGGGTAGACCAGCACCTTCAGGTCCGGCTGCCAGTAGCTCCAGGCGCCGAACAGGCCAAGCGGAAAGCGGGTGGCCAGGCGCACGCGCGGCGCCGCGCACCAGCCGCGTTCCTTCGCTGGAGTGGAGAGCTGCACGGCGCTGTCGCTGCCCGCCGCCACATCGGTGGCCAGCAGGGGCTCGCCGTCGCGCTGGAAGCCGAGCCAGATGGCGAAGCGGTCGCGCGTGGTGGGGTTGCGCAGGCGCAGTTCGAACTGGGCGTTTTCGCCCGCGAAAACGGGCATGGACCGCCCGGGCGCAAGGCGCAGCTGGGCGAGGTTCCGCGCCGTCATCACCATGTCAGCAATGGCGCAGGAGCCGGTGAAGAAGGTGAGCGCGAAACCGAGGCCGAGGTTGTAGTTGATGGCGCCGATCAGCATGAGCAGCAGCAGGCCGCAGAAGGCCATGCCGGGGCGGGTGGGCAGTATGAAGACACGCCGCCGCGTCAGCACCACTTCGCCCGGCTCGCTGTCCCTGAGCTGGAACAGCCAGCGGCCAGCGAAGCTTTTGGCGGCGGCCAGCATCTCAGACGGGCACGGACTTCTGCAGCTGCAGCACCAGGTCGCGGCTGGCCAGCGCCACGCCCTGCGAAGACTTCACCGGCCGCAGGCGGTGGGCGCAAACCGGCACCAGCACGGCCTGCACGTCCTCGGGAATCACGTGGTCGCGGCCTTCCAGCGCGGCCCAGGCGCGCGCGGCCTGCATCAGGGCGAGGCCTGCACGCGGGCTGAGGCCTTCGGCGAAGGAGCCGTTCTGGCGCGTGGCCTGCACCAGCGCATGCACATAGTCCACCAGGGAGGCCGAGGTGTGGATCTTGCGCAGGCCGCGCTGCGCTTCCGCCAGTTCTTCGGCGGACATCTGCGCCGAAAGCGCCTTGAGCATGCTGCGCCTGTCCTCGCCCATGAGCAGCGCGCGCTCGGCCGCGGCATCGGGGTAGCCGAGCGAGAGGCACATGAGGAAGCGGTCGAGCTGCGATTCGGGCAGGGGGAAGGTGCCTATCTGGTGGGTAGGATTCTGGGTGGCGATCACGAAGAAGGGCTCGGGCAGGGGGCGCGTGACGCCGTCGGCGGAAATCTGCCGCTCCTCCATCGCTTCCAGCAGGCCCGATTGCGTCTTCGGCGTGGCGCGGTTGATCTCGTCGGCCAGCAGCACCTGCGTGAAGATCGGCCCGGGGTGGAACATGAAGGCGTTCGCCTCCCGTTCATAGATGGAGATGCCCGCCACGTCCGCCGGCAGCAGGTCGCTCGTGAACTGGATGCGGTTGAACTGCAGGCCGAGGGAAATGGCCAGTGCGTGCGACAGCGTCGTCTTGCCCACGCCCGGCACGTCTTCCACCAGGAGGTGGCCGCCCGCGAGAAGGCAGGTGAGCGCCTGCCGGATCTGCAGGTCCTTGCCGACGATGATTTGGCCTACCTGGTCCGCTACCGCATGCAGTTTTGTAAACATGTTCTCTTTATAGTAGATTACCCGTTTGGGGATTCTACCCCGCGACATGACCGATGCGGTACAGAAACGAGCCACATGAGCACAGCAATTTACAGCCATCCCGACTGCCAGCGCCACGAAATGGGAGCCTGGCATCCCGAATGCCCGGCGCGGCTGCAGGCCATTGCGGACCAGCTCATCAATTCCCATATCGACGGTCTCCTTGAACACCGCGAGGCGCCCCTGGCCGAGGTGGCGGATATCGCGCGCAACCACACGGCCAATGCCATTGCCATCGTGCGCGACCATCTGCCGCAGGAAGGGGAGGACTACTACCCCATCGACGGCGACACCTCGCTCAACGCCCACAGCTGGCGCGCGGCGCTGCGTGCCGCGGGAGCGGCCGTGGCGGCGACCGATGCGGTGATCGACGGCGAAATCGGCAACGCCTTCTGCGCCATCCGCCCGCCGGGCCACCATGCGCGCCCGTCCTCACCCATGGGCTTCTGCATGTTCAACAACGTGGCCATCGCCGCGCGCCATGCGCTCGAGGAGCGGGGCCTGGAACGGGTGGCGATTGTGGACTTCGATGTCCACCACGGCAACGGCACCGAGGAGAGTTTCAGGGACGACCCGCGCGTGCTGATGGTGAGCTTCTTCCAGCATCCCTTCTATCCCTACAGCGACCCGCTGCCCGTGACGCCGAACCGCGTGAACATTCCCGTGCCCGCGTACACCAAAGGCGACGTGGTGCGCCAGCTGGTATCCGAGCGCTGGCTGCCGGCGCTGGAGGCCTTCAGGCCGCAGATGATCTTCATCTCGGCCGGTTTCGACGCTCACAGGGAGGACGATATGGGCGGCATGGGCTTGGTGGAGGCGGATTACGCCTGGATGACGGAGCAGGTCATGGACGTGGCGCGCCGCCATGCGCAGGGAAGGATCGTGAGCTGCCTGGAAGGCGGCTACAACCTGTCCGCCCTGGGCCGCAGCGTCGTCGCCCACGTCAAGGCGCTGGCCGAGATCTGAGCCGTGCCGGGGCCGCCTCCGGTAAAATAGCGGATTGTTTACGCGATTCAGAAGGCAAGAGCATGTCAATCCAATGGTTCCCCGGGCATATGGCCGCCGCCAAGAAGAAGGCGGCCGAGCAGATGGCGGACGTCGATGTCGTCATCGAGGTCGTCGATGCGCGCCTGCCTGCGGCCAGCTGCAATCCGCTGGTGGATGAACTGCGCAAGTTCCGCGCGCGCCCCTGCCTGAAGATCCTGAACAAGGTGGACCTGGCCGATCCCGCCGCCACGGCAGCCTGGGTGAAGCACTTCGAACAGGACAAGGACGTTACCGCCTATGCGATGACGACCAAGAAGCCGTCGGACGTGGCCAAGGTGATCGACAAGGCGCGCGCCCTGGCGCCGCACCGCGGCGTGCCCACCAAGCCGCTGCGCATGATGATCATGGGGATTCCCAACGTCGGCAAATCCACGCTGATGAACGCGCTGCTCAAGCGCCGCGTGGCCAAGGTGGGCGACGAACCCGCCGTGACCAAGACGCAGCAGAAGATCTACCTCGACATGAACACGGCCATCATCGACACCCCCGGCCTGCTCTGGCCCAAGATCGAGATGCCGAGCGACGGGCTGGCGCTGGCCGCCAGCCACGCCATCGGCGCCAATGCCCTGATCGAGGATGAAGTGGCGATCTGGCTGGCGGAGGAGCTGCTGAAGCGCTATCCCGAGCTGTTGAAGGCGCGCTATGGCCTGAAGGTGGAAGAGCTGGACGGCGTGGGCGTGGTGGAAGGCGTGGCCGCCAAGCGGGGCTACCGCATCCGCGGCGGCGACTGGGACTTCGAGAAGGCCTCCCACATGCTGCTGCAGGACTACCGCAGCGGGGCTCTGGGCCGCATCTCGCTCGAAACGCCTGAAACGCGCGCCGCCGCCCTGGCCGTGCACGCGGAGGAGGAGCGCGTGAAGGCCGAAGCGGCGGCGCGCAAGGCCGCCGAGAAGGAAGCCGAGCGCATGAGGGGCAAGCGCGGAAGCTAAGCCGCCGCAGCCTCGCCGAGGCGGAAGCTGGAGACCGACAGCGCGCCGAAGAAGGCATCCTCGTGATAGACCGTGGCGGCAGCTTCCTGCTCCGCCGCTCCCACCGCGACCATCAGCGGCAGCAGGTGCTCCTCTCGAGGATGCGCGGCGCGGGCCGCCGGCGCTTTCTCCCAGCCGATCAGGCGCTGCGTCCTTTCCTGCGGCGGCAAGGCCATGGTTTCGCGCAGCCAGGCATCGAAGAGCCGCGAGGCTTCCGCTCCCGCGCCGCCGAACTGGCGCAGGTTGTGGTAACTCAGGCCGCTGCCCACGATCAGAATCGCTTCCTCGCGCAGGGGCGCCAGCGCCCGGCCCACGGCCAGGTGCCGGGCCGGATCGAGGCCCTGCTGCAGCGAGAGCTGCACAATGGGCACATCCGCCTCCGGGAATACGGGATACATGGCGCTGAAGGTGCCATGGTCGAATCCTCGCTCAGCATCGAGCACGGCGGCGTGCCCGGCAGCGCCCAGCAGGTCCTGCACGCGGCGCGCCAGTTCAGGCGAGCCAGGCGCCGCATAGCGGATCTGGTAGGTGTGCGGCGGGAAGCCGCCGTAGTCGTAGATCATGGGCGGCTGGGCGCCAGCCGAGAGCATGAAGTCGCGGCCTTCCCAATGCGCGGTGACGACGAGAACGGCCTTCGGCTTGCCGCCGATCTGGCGCGGAATATCGCGCAGGGAGGCGTCGAGGGCGTCGTAGGCGCTGCCGTAGGCATCGCGCATCCAGGGCCAGGGGCCGCCGCCGTGGGACAGGAAATAGGTGGGCAGTGCAGTCATTGCGGGCTCCAATACAGGTTCGTTTCACTATACTGGCGCCCACATGGCCGATCAATACGCCAAATGCTGACGCTCCGTTCAGTCTTTGTGAACGATGCCCGCCAGCGAAACGAGGGCGAACAGCCGCGCTGTGCGCATCCAGGCGATAAGCAGCACAATCAGCTGGGTCACTGCGAAGGCGGCAATCCATCCCGCCGTGCTGGCCGCCGGAATATTGATGCGCGCAATGCCCAGCAGTGCCGCCAGCAGCGCGCCGCATGCTGTCAGGGCCGCGTAGGCCCCCAGTGCGGCGCCGGGACGGCGCGCCAGCAGCTTCAGGCCGCGCCACCAGCCCTTGACAGCGGAGCTGCGGCGGCGGTCGGCAGCCAGCGCGGCACGGCCCGCGTCCAGCGTGGCGTTCGCCAACAGCAGCAGGAGTACGGTGGCCGCGATGGCGGCCATGTCGCCCAACTGAGCATCCGAATACAGCACGGCCTTCTTCGCATGATCGGTGGCGAGATCGGCCAGCTTGCCTCCGATGGCGCCAGCCACGCCAAACGGCACAACGGCCCAGAGCAGCATGCGGAACATGCGCGGGTATTCCGCCATGCCGCCCGCGAACAGGACGCCGAAACGCGCAGGCTGGGGCGAGCGCGCCGCCGTGACCACGGCGCCGGTGAGGAAAGGCGAGAGCAGCAGGAGCAGGACAATGGCTGCTACGCCGCCCGCGCGGAACGCAAGCTTGTTCTCGCCGATGGCGGCTGCGAGGTCGGTCAGCGCAGCCAGGTCCAGCTCCTGGGCCAGGGCGGCGGCGCGCACGGAATGGTCCAGCGCCGCGGACAGGGTCGACCACATGGGAACGGCCAGGAGCAGCGTAGGCAGCAGGGAGGCGCCCAGCCAGACCAGCAGGAGGCGCCATTGCAGGGCCGCACGGGCGGCATTCACGATGTTCTTCATACGGTGGCAATCAAGGCAAGAATGGTCTGGACGATGGCGGCGAAGTCGAAACTCCAGCGGCGCGAGGCGCTGCTGTCGGCCTTGATGGTGCGGCTGTCATCGAGCTTGCTGGTGTCGAGCATATGTTTGCGTTCGGGGTCCAGCTCCGCCGACACGGCCTTCGCAGGCTTGATCCACTCGAAGCGCTTCCAGCGTTCCTCGCCGTTCCATTGCACGGTTTCCTTGCTGCCGTCGGCGAACTTGACCACCAGCGTCTGCGGCACGGCCAGGCCGCGGCGGCGCAGGATCACGGTGGTGCGGAAGGGGAAGGGCCCCGTGCCTTCCTTCGCGTCGGGATGCGCCTTCTCCCATTTCCCGCGCAGATTGTCTTCCTGTTCGCCCGCCTGGTCCGCCGTGCGCTCGATGCGCCTGGCCTGTTCCGTCATGTAGCCGGGCTGCGGCAGCTCTTCCTCGCTGTCGAGGGCCGCAATGCGGTCGTCGACCTTGTTCACGGCATAGACCTGTTGGGCAAACATTCTCTCCACCAGCTGGCGCTGGCCCGTCGATTCCGCCAGCACTTCGCGCAGGTCCGCAATGCTTGGATGGCGGAACTTCCAGCGCCGGTAGTATTCCTTGAAGGCGCGCTCCATCGCTTCCTTGCCGACCTGCGCTTCGAGATCCCGCAGCGCGACGGCCGAGCGCGAATACACTGGGCCGATGCCTTGCAGGCGGCCGTAGGCGTTCTCGCCCAGCGGGTCGGCGGGGTTCTCCAGTGCTGCGCCGGCGCGCTGGAAGGCAAACACGTCCCAGGTGGGGGCGATGCCCAGGCGCTTGAGCCAGGGCGTGGTGGCGGGGATTTTCCGGCCCGCGTCGCGCAGCATGCGCACATCCCAGTACTCGTTCAGCCCTTCGTCCAGCATGGGCTCCTCGAATTCGTTGTTCGCCAGGATGCCGTAGAAGTAGCCGTGGCCGAATTCGTGGATGGTGACGAAATCCAGCAGCATCTCGCAGGTCGTCCCCGGCGACGCGTCTTCGCAGCTGTCCGTCGTGAAGAAGGTGGGGTATTCCATGCCGTCCGCCTCCGAGGCATTGTGCGGCGGGATCACGATCGTCACGGTCTTGTAGGGATAGGGGCCGAGCGTGTTCGAAAAGTGGCTCAGCGCGTCCTTGGCGGCCTTCAGCGCGCGCACGGCATTGTGCGCGTACTCGGGCGGGAAGAGCACCGTCAGCTGCACTTTGGGGCTGCCTGGGCCGGTCCAGGTATCAATGAGAGGCCTGGCCGTGCGGTTGTCCGCTGTCCAGGCGAAATCGTGCACGTCGCCCTGCACGTAGTGGTGGGTGAGCAGGCCATCCTTCTCGACAGGCGCTCCCTGCAGCTCGCCAGTGGCGCCCACGGTGTACCCTTTCGGTACCGTGAGTGTCACGTCGTAGCTGCCGAAGTCAGCATAGAACTCGGATTCGGCATGGAACTCGTGCACATTCCAGCGCGTGGCGGTGGCGCCGCGTTCGCCCGGCAGTTCCAGCACTCCGATCTTGGGAAACCACTGGGCCACAAGGTGGAAGCTGCCGAAGTAGCCCGTGCGCGCGATCACGCGCGGCAGCTGGTCGAAGAAGGCGATATCGAGGGTGGTGCTGCCGCCCGGTTCCACGGCCTGCGGCAACTCCAGCTTCACCACCGTCTGGTCGGTGGAGGGACCGCCGTCCGGCTGCACGAAACTCCAGTTCACGGCCGCGCCGTTCTGGCGCACGTTGCGCAGCTCGATATAGCCCCATTCGCCGTCCTTCACGTCCGGGGCGCCGCCCCGGTTGCGCAGTTCGGTGAAGAAGGTACTGCCGCCATTCTGGAAAGCGTTGAGGTAGAGGTGCAGGTAGACGGCGTTCACCGGCTGCTGGCTGCGGTTGCGCCAGGTGAGCTGCTGGCGGCCCTCCACCGTATGTTTGACGGGATCGAGCCGGGCTTCGATCTTGTAATCCACTACCCGGTCCGACAGCGTGGCCTCGTTGCCGCTGCGCTCTCCGCCCCAGGCGCCGGGCGCGCTGGGCGTCCGCACGGCAGCGGCATCGGCCGCAGCGAAGGGAATGCCGGTGTCCGTGGTGGGCGTAGGCACGGCGACAACGAGGGCGCCCTGGGCGAACAATGTGGACTGAAGTGCAAGACCGGTCAGCAGGGCGGCGGCGGGCAGCACATTGAGCAGGCGGCGGAATCGCATCGTTTCCCAATATCAGAAAGACAAGCCCGAAATATACCCGATTAAGTCAGCCTTAATCGCCGCGGGAACAAAAAATGCTAAGCTGCGCGCGTCGATTGATTACCCAGGAAGGAAGAACACCATGCGTTTCATGCGCTTCATGTTTGCCGTTTCGGCACTGATGGCTTTCACCGCTGGCGCCCGCGCGGCCGATCCGAGGGAGGGCGTGGAGTACCAGCGCCTGGCGAGCCCCGTGCGCACCGAGGCGCCGGGCAAGAAAGTGGAGGTGGTGGAGTTCTTCATGTACACCTGCCCGCACTGCCACTCGCTGGACCCCATGCTGAGCGACTGGGTGAAGAAGCAGGGCGACAAGATTTCCTTCCGCCGCATCCACTTCCCGCAAGGTGGCAGCGATCCGCTGGCGCATGCCTATATCACGCTGGAAGCCATGGGCCAGCCGGACGCGGTGCACAGCAAGATCTTCCGCGCCATCCACATCGACCGCTCGCGCATCTACCGCGACGAGAAGGCGCTGAACGATTTCATTGTGGCCAACGGCATCGACAAGGCGAAATACGATTCGTACTTCAATTCTTTCGCCGTACAGACTAAACTTAAGCGTTCGGCCCAGGCAGTGGCGGCCTACAAGGTGGATTCGGCCCCGACCATCGTGATCGATGGCCGCTTCGTCACCTCGCCCACCCTGGCCGGCAAGCCGGGCCAGTCGGAAGCGGCATCGCAGATGCAGACCCTGGCCGTGATGGATTACCTGGTCAACAAGGCCGCAGCCGAGAAGAAGTGAAAACCATGAACGAACGTGAAGAAGGCGCGATGAAGATGTACAGCGAGCTGGAGCCGGATGAGAGCCGGCTGTTCAGCACGAGCAACATCAATCACGCCGCCTGGTGCCTGGTGGTGGCGCTGGCCGCGTTCGCGCTCTGGCTCATGGTGGCGCTGGTGAATGCCGAGAACCAGCGCAATGCGCTGATGACCAAGCAGTGCCAGGACCGCGTGTTCAAGGAAGAGGTGGACAAGATCTGCATGCTCACCGTCCGCTCGCGCGAGCACTGGTGGCAGCATCTCGCCTATGCGCTGACGAATCTCAGCCCCCAGAAGTAAAAAAATCCCGCCTCGCAGCGGGATTTTTTTTCAGCCTACCATCAGCTTGACCGATTTCAGGTCCACGCTGTTCGGTCCAGCGTGGATGGTGAAGCTGCCCGGCTCCACCACCCGCACCATGTCGGCGTTATAGAACTGCAGGTCGGCAGGGCGGATGTCGAAGCTCAGGGTCTTCTGTTCGCCGGGCTGCAGTGTCACCCGGCGGAAGGCTTTCAGCTCCAGCACCGGACGGGTGACGGAGCTCACGTCGTCGCGGATATAGATCTGCACCACCTCGTCGCCCGCCACTGCGCCAACGTTGCGCACGTCCACTTGCACCTGCGTCGATTCGCCCACCTTGATGCTCGCCTTGCTCAGGCGGGGGGCAGAGATTTCGAAGCGCGTGTAGCTCAGGCCAAAGCCGAAGGGGTAGAGCGGCTTGGTGCTGCCGTCGATATAGCCGCGCCGTGCGGAAGGCTTGTGGTTGTAGAACACGGGCAGCTGGCCCACATCGCGTGCGATGGACACGGGCAGCTTGCCGCCGGGGTTGGCGCGGCCGAAGAGGATATCGGCCGCCGCGTGGCCGGTTTCCTGGCCCATGTACCAGCCCTCCACCAGCGCGTCCGCGCGTTCGGCGAGCAGGTTGACGGAGAGCGGGCGGCCGTTCAGCAGGAACACCACGGTCGGCTTGCCCAGGGCGAAAATGGCCTTCGCCAGGTCGTTCTGCTGGCCCATCAGGTCAAGGCTGTTGCGGTCGCCCAGGTGGTTGTCGGCCCAGGCTTCGCGGCTGGTCTGCTCGTTGTCGCCCAGGACCATGATGATGGTGTCGGCCGATTTCGCGGCCTGCACGGCTTCAGCGATCAGGCGCGCGTTCACTTCGGGCGGCGTGAACTTGATCTCGTCCTTGCCCCAGATGCGCTCTTCGGTGATGCGCACGCCTTCCGAGTACTGCAGTTCGAAGCCCTGCGCCTTGGCCTCCGCCTGCAGGCCCTCGTAGATAGACACCACATGGCGCGGCACGTCCGAGTAGCCGCCGATAGGGCAGTCCTTGGCGTGGGTGCCGAGCAGCAGGACCTTGCCCACCTTCTTGCCATTCAGGGGCAGCAGGCCCTTGTCGTTCTTCAGCAGCACCACGCTGCGGCGGGCGGCTTCGCGCGCCAGGGCCACGGCATCCTCTGTGGCGGTCAGCTTGTCGGCCAGCTGCGGATCTACGTAAGGGTTCTCGAACAGGCCGGAAAGGAATTTCAGTTCGAGGATGCGGCGCACGATGGTGTCGATCTCCGCCTCGCTCACGCGCCTTTCGGTCACCAGCTCCTTGAGCTTGCGGTAGCCGAAGCCGTCCGGCGTTTCGATGTCCACGCCCGCCTTGATGGCGCGGAAGGCGGCTTCCTTCTCGTTCGCCACGAGCGAATGGCGGCTCACCAGTTCCTTGATGCCGAAATAGTCGGACACGGTCACGCCCTTGAAGCCCCATTCCTCGCGCAGCACCTTGTGCAGCAGCCAGCGGTTGGCGTGCGAAGGCAGGCCGCCGATCTCGTTATACGAGGGCATGACGGCGGCGACAGGCGTTTCCTTGATCAGCCTTTCAAAGGGCGGGAAGAATTCCTCGCGCAGGGTGCGTTCGCTGACCTCCGCCGGGCCGATATTGGTGCCGCTTTCGGGCTGGCCGTGGCCGGTCATGTGCTTGAGGGTGGCCAGCACCTTGTCCTTTGCCAGCTTGCGGGTATCGCCGGAGAAGCCCAGCACCGCAGCCTTGCCCATCTCGGCGCACAGGTGGGGATCTTCGCCGAAGGTCTCCTCAATACGTCCCCAGCGCGGCTCGCGGGCAACGTCCACCACCGGCGCCAGCGCAAGGTTCGCGCCGCGCGCGCGCATTTCGCGGGCAGCCACGCTGAAGACCTTGCGCGCCATGTCCGGGTCGAAGGACGATGCGAGGCCGATAGCCTGGGGGAAGGAAGTGGCGTCGCGCGCCACATAGCCGTGCAGCGCTTCCTCGTGCATGAACATCGGAATGCCCAGGCGCGTCTGCTCCACGGCCCACTTCTGGGCGGCATTGATGTAGGTGGCGGTTTCCAGGGCGTTCCGGTTGGTCAGCGCGCCGCTGTCGCCCGCGCCGCCTGCCGCGGCCTGGCCCTGGCGGTCCGAGGGGCGTGCGATCATGCCCAGGCCGTGGGGATAGGCCTGCGAGGTCTTGGCTGGGGAGAAGTCGCCGTTGGCTTCCTCGATCTTGTTCTTTTCCTGCCAGATGCAGTCCATCTGGGCGATCTTCTCGTCCAGCGTCATGCGGCGCAGCAGGTCGTCGATACGCTTCGGAATGGGCGCCGCGGCGTCCTTGTAGACGGCCTTGGGGGCGCCGATGGCCATGGGAGGAATGGCGGCCAGACCCGCCAGGCCCGTCATCGATGAGAGGAACTGCCTGCGCTTGTTGCTCATTGCTGCTGTCTCCTTTGTTGTTTTCGAGGTGTTCGTTCAGCGTTTGCCGGAGCGTGTGGCGACATCCACCCACACCGCCAGCGTCAGGATCAGGCCCTTGACGATCATCTGCCAGTAGGTATCCACGTCCAGCATGGACATGCCGTTATCGAGGCTGGCCATGACGAGCGCGCCGATCAGCGCGCCGTACACGGTGCCCGAGCCGCCGCGCATGGAGGTGCCGCCGATGAAGCAGGCAGCAATGGCATCCAGTTCGCCGGAGGTGCCTGCGGAAGGCGAGCCCGCGGCCAGGCGGGCCGTATTGACGATGCCCGCCAGCGCGCACATGAGGCCCATGATCCCGAAGATCCACAGCTTCACGGCCTGCACGTTGATGCCCGAGAGGCGGGTCGCCTCCATATTGCTGCCGACGGCGTAGATGCGGCGGCCGAAGACGGTCTGGGTGGTCATGTAGGTGAAGATGCCCAGGAGCGCGAGCAGGAGCAGTACCGGCAGCGGCACGCCTTCATAGCTGTTCAGGGTCGTCACGAAGGCAAAGATCACGGCGCCGATGGCGCCGATCTTCACGGCGTCGCGCCAGACCGGCGCCTGCTGCAGCCCGTGCTTGGCGCGGCTGCGGCGCTGGCTCCACGCGAGGAAGATGGCCACGGCAAACAGGCCCACGCCCAGGAGCACGCCCAGTTGCGGCGGGAGATAGCCCTGGCCGATCTGGACCATGTTGTCCGATACCGGCGCGACGGTGATGCCGTCCGTTACGCCGAGCACGATGCCGCGATAGGCCAGCATGCCGCCCAGGCCCACGATGAAGGAGGGAATGTGCAGGTAGGCCGTGAGGTAGCCGTTGAACAGTCCAAGTGCGAGACCCGCCGCCAGAACGGCAAGCAGGTTGACGGGCAGCGGCAGGCCATGCGTGACATCCAGCACGGCAGCCACGCCGCCGAGCAGGCCAAGCAGGGAGCCGACCGAGAGGTCGATCTCGCCCGCGATGATCACCAGCGACATGCCGCAGGCGACGATGCCGGTAATGGCCATCTGCCGCATCAGGTTGGACATGTTGCGCGGGGTGAGGAAGCCGCCTTCCGTCTTCCAGGAGAAGAAGGCCCAGATCAGCGCGATGGCGATCAGCAGGGCGAGGATTTTGTACTGCGTGAAGAGCTTCTTGAGTTGGGTGCTTTTCATAATCGTTCTGAATGTTCAGTGCAGCGTGGCTGCCGTATCCTGGTCCAGGGCCGCCGCCAGCAGGGTTTCCTGGGTGAGCCCTTCGTTGACGAAGTCCCCGCGCAGCTGGCCTTCGCCGATCACCAGCACGCGGTCCGACACGCCCAGCACTTCCTGCAGCTCGGAGGAGACCATAATGATGGACACGCCCTCGGCGGCGAGATTGAGCATCAGCTGATAGATCTCGAACTTCGCGCCCACATCCACCCCGCGCGTCGGCTCGTCGAGGATGAGGATCTTCGGTTTGGTCAGCAGCATCTTGGACAGCACGGCCTTCTGCTGGTTGCCGCCGGAGAGGCCCGTAATCGGCAGGAAGGGACTGGCAGTCTTGACCTTCAGCCGCGCGATCTCCTCGCGCACGGTGCGCAGCTCTTCCTCCGGATTGATGCGGGTTCCGTGGGAGAACTGCTGCAGCACGCTCAGCGTCATGTTCTGGCCGACGCTCAGGTCCGGCACAATGCCGTGGTGCTTGCGGTCTTCCGGCACCATGGCCAGGCCGCTGCGGATGGATTTCAGCGGCGTGCCGGTATCGAGCTTGCGGCCATCGAGCCAGACCTCGGCCGCGCACGGTCCTTCGTAAGCGCCGAAGATGGCCGAAACGAGCTCCGTGCGGCCCGCGCCCACAAGCCCGGCGATGCCGAGGATTTCGCCCTTGCGCAGCGTGAAGGAGATGTTGTCCACGCGCTTGCGCTGCGGGTTGTCGGCATCGAAGCAGTTCACGTTGCGCGCTTCGAACACCACCTCGCCGGGGGTATGCCTGCGTTCGGGGTAGAGCTGGTTCATCTCCCGCCCCACCATCTGGGCGATGATGCGGTCGATGTTCATCTCGCGCATGGGTGTGGTGGCGATGTGCTGGCCGTCGCGGATGGTGACGATGGTGTCGCAGATGGCCTCGATCTCGTCCAGCTTGTGGGAGATATAGATGCAGGCCACGCCTTTCTCTTTCAGCGAACGCACGATATCGAGGAGCACGGCGATTTCGGAGGCCGTGAGCGAGGAGGAAGGCTCGTCCAGGATCAGCACGCGCGCCTTCTTGTTCAGCGCCTTGGCGATCTCGATCAGCTGCTGGTAGCCGCCGCCGTACTGCTTCACGGGCAGCACCACATTGATATCGCGGATATTGAGTTCGGCCAGCAGCTCCTCGGCGCGGCGGTTCATGGCGTCGTAGTCCATGCGTCCGCCGGGCAGGGTGATCTCGTTCCCGAGGAACATGTTCTCCGTCACGGAGAGTTCGGGTACCAGCATCAGTTCCTGGTGGATGATGACGATGCCTGCTTCCTCGGTCTCGCGGATCGACTGCGCACGCAGGGGCGATCCTTGCCACAGGATCTCGCCATCCCAGGTGCCGTAGGGGTACACGCCGGACAGCACCTTCATCAGTGTGGATTTGCCGGCGCCGTTCTCGCCGCACAGGCCGATGCATTCGCCCGGCCTGACCTTGATGTCGATGCCGTTCAGGGCGCGAACACCGTCGAACTGCTTGACGATGTTCTTCATCTCAAGAAGATAGTCGCTCATGCGGCCCTGCTCAGTTGGCGGAGAGTTGGGCCTTCGTGTAGAAGCCGTCGTCCACGAGCGTATTGATATTCGCCTTGGTCAGGGGCGTCGGTTTCAGGAGCAGGGTGTCCACTTTCTTGAAGCCGTTATTGTAGGAGGCATTGAAGGCAGGCTTCTCGTTGCGCACCAGTTGGACGGACAGCTTGGCCGCTTCCGAGGCCAGCACCTTCAGGGGTTTGTACACAGTGACAGCCTGGGTGCCCGCGATCACGCGCTTCACGGCCGCGAGGTCGGCGTCCTGGCCGGAGACCGGCACCTTGCCCTGCAGCTTCTGCGCCGTCAGGGCCTGGATCGCGCCGCCCGCCGTGGCGTCGTTGGAAGCCACGATGGCGTCGATCTTGTTGCCGTTCGCGGTCAGGGCGTTCTCGATGATGGCCAGCGCCTCGGACGGGCTCCAGTCCTTCACCCACTGCTTGCCCACGATCTTGATGTCGCCCTTGTCCACCAGGGGCTGCAGCACCTTCATCTGGCCTTCGCGCAGCATCTTGGCGTTGTTGTCGGTGGGCGCGCCGCCCAGCAGGTAGTAGTTGCCCTTCGGTTTGGCGGCCACCACGGCCTGGGCCTGCATCTCGCCGACCTTCTCGTTGTCGAAGGAGATGTAGGCGTCGATGTCGGAATTGAGAATGAGGCGGTCGTAGGAGACCACCTTGATCCTGGACTTCTTCGCCTCCCGCACGGCGTTGTTGAGCACCGTGGCGTTGTAGGGAACGATCACCAGCACGTCCACGCCGCGCGAGATCAGGTTCTCGATCTGGGAGATCTGGCGCTGTTCGCTGGCGTCCGCGGACTGCACGTACACCTTGGCCCCCATCTTCTCTGCAGCGGCCACGAAGTAGTCGCGGTCGCGGGTCCAGCGCTCGAGGCGCAGGTCGTCGATGGAGAAGCCGATTTTCGGATTCTTTGCGTCGGCCATGGCCGCGCCGCTTGCCAGCGCGAACATCGCGCCCAGGATTGCCACCTTAAACTTCTTGTTCATCTTTGTCTCCTAAGATTGAAGCCGTCATCTACGTGGATGCAGCCGGTGTTGTGTGGTCAAGGCATCAGTGGTTATGCCGTGGAACGGTCTGTCCTACCCCCCGATACTCTACAGCCAACTCCATGCAGGCCCCGAACTCCATCTGGCCAACGGTGCTGCGGTAAATCTCCTGCCACGGCGTCTGGCTTGGCGGCACGGGCGGAATGCCCTCGGCCTTGCGCTTTTCCAGCTCCTCGGTGCTTACCAGCATATTGCAGCTGCCGGTATTCAGGTCGATGCGGATGGTGTCGCCGGTGCGGATATACGCCAGCCCGCCGCCCACCGCGCTCTCGGGCGAAGCGTTGAGGATGGAAGGGCTGTCCGAGGTGCCGGACTGGCGGCCATCGCCCAGCGTCGGCAGGTTGCGCACGCCGCGCTTGATCAGCGCATCCGGCGGCTGCATGTTCACCACCTCGGCGGAGCCCGGCCAGCCGATCGGCCCCGCGCCGCGGATCACGAGAATGCAGTTCTCGTCGATGTTCAGCGAAGGATCGTTGATGCGGTCGTGGTAGTCGCCCGAGCCGTCGAACACGATGGCGCGGCATTCGAACACGTTTTCCTGCCCGGGCCGCGACAGGTAGCGCTGGCGGAACTCCGGCGAAATGACGGAGGTCTTCATGATGGCGAAGTCGAAGAGATTGCCCTTCAGGACCATGAAGCCCGCCTGTTCCTTCAGCGGCGCGGCGAATGGCCAGATCATTTCGCGGTCCACGGTTTCGCGGCCCTGCAGGTTCTCGGCCATCGTCCTGCCCGTGACGGTGGGACGGTTGGCGCGCAGCCTGCCCGCCTGATGCAGTTCCCACATCACGGCAGGCACGCCGCCTGCGCGGTGGAAGCGCTCGCCGAGGTATCTGCCGGAGGGCTGCATGTTCAGCAGCAGCGGAACGTCGTGGCCGTATTCCATCCAGTCCGAGGGATGCAGCTCCACGCCAGCGTGGCGGGCCATGGCCATGATGTGCTGCTGCGCGTTGGTGGAGCCGCCGATGGCGGCATTCACCACAATGGCGTCGAGGAAGGCGTCGCGCGAAAGGATGGACGAAGGACGGATGTCCTGTTCCGCCATCTGCACGATGCGGCGGCCGGTCTCGTAGGCCATCTGGCCGCGCTCGCGGTAGGGCGCTGGAATGGCGGAGCAGCCGGTAAGGGACATGCCCAGGGCTTCGGCCATCGCGTTCATCGTGGACGCCGTTCCCATGGTGTTGCAGTGGCCAGCCGAAGGCGCGGAGGCCGTGGCGATCTGCAGGAACTTCTCCTTGTCGATTTCGTCCGCCGCCAGCTGGCGGCGTGCCTTCCAGATGGCGGTGCCGGAACCCACCAGCTCACCATCGAGCCAGCCGTCCAGCATGGGCCCGCCGGACAGCACGATGGCTGGAATATCGACGGTGGATGCGGCCATCAGCTGGGCAGGCGTGGTCTTGTCGCAGCCGGTGGTCAGCACCACGGCGTCGATAGGGTAGCCGTGCAGGATCTCGACGAGACCCATGTACGCCAGGTTGCGGTCGATGGCGGCAGTGGGGCGGCGGCAGTTCTCGAAGATGGGATGCAGCGGGAATTCCATGGGAATGCCGCCCGCGTCGCGGATGCCGTCGCGCACGCGCTTCGCCAGTTCGAGGTGGATGCGGTTGCAGGGGCTGATGTCGCTGCCCGATTGCGCAATGCCGACGATCGGTTTGCCGGAGCGGAGCTCCTCGGGCGTGATCCCGTAGTTCATGAAGCGCTCCAGGTAGAGCGCGGTCATGTCGATGAAGTCCGGATTGTCGAACCATTCCTGGGAACGGTAGCGGCGCTTGGTCATGGCGAATCCTGCAGGATAAAGGAGTGCTGCGCCAGGCCGGGAGCCTCGACGCGGAATGAGAACAGGCCGCCCGCCAGCGGGAATTCACTGCGCTGCGCCTCGCTCATGCCTTTCCACGCGGTGGTGGCGAAGGCGGTGCAGAGGTCCGGGCCGCCGAAGGCGATCTTGGTGATATTGGGGCAGGGGAAGGCCACGCTGCGTACCAGCCTGCCGTCCGGAGCGTAGCAGTCGGTGCGCGAGCCACCGAACATGGCCACCCATACATTGCCTTCCGCATCGACGGCGTTGCCATCGGGGTGCCCGCTGCCTTCGGTGCGCACGAATAGGCGCTTGTTCGAGAGATTGCCGTCGTCGGCCAGGTCGAAGGCGTAGACCACTTTCTCCAGCGTGTCCGTATGGTAGAAGGTGCGGCCATCCGGACTGGTGGCGGGGCCGTTCGTGATCACATAGCCGCTGTCGAGCGACTGCAGCTGGCCGTTGCCGCGCAGGCGGTAGAGCGAACCGGTAGGCTCCACTTCCGCATTGTCCATGGAGCCGAACCACAGGCTGTTGTCCGGGCCCACATAGCCGTCGTTCATGCGGTTGCCGGGCAGGGCGGCTTCGAGTTCGCGCAGCAGTCGGAACACGCCGGTCTGCGGATCGAAGCGCATCAGGCGCCCCGGCATGCCGCAAACGAAGCCGCCTTCGGCCATGGGGAGGGCGAAGCCTGTTTCATCCGGCATGGGCCAGCTCTGGCGCGATCCGCCATCCTCCGCGCAGCGGTGCAGCTGGCGCAGCTTGATGTCGACAAAGTACAGCGCGCGCTCGCCCGCATGCCACACCGGGCCTTCGCCCAGCTTGGCCCCCGCGGCCCAGATGCACTGTGGCGTGAAGGCGCTCATGAGCCGTACCAGCCTGCGTCGACGAAGTAGTCGCGGCCCGAGCAGCGCGCCGCGTTGCCGGAGGCGAGGAAGAGGGTGAGGGCGGCCACGTCTTCCGGCTCCACGCGCTCGTGCAGGCACTGGGCAGCCAGGATGGCCGCCTCGTCCTCGGGCGAGTGCCACAGCGCCATCTGGCGCGGCGTCTTTACGGAACCAGGGATGATGCAATTGACGCGGATGCCCGCCGAGCCCAGGTCGCGGGCCAGGCCGCGCGTCAGGCCTTCGATGGCGGCCTTGGCGGTCATGTAGAGCGTCAGCTTGCCCAGGGCGAGGTGCCAGGAGATGGAGCCGAAGTTCAGGATCACGCCGCCGCCGCTCGCCTTCATGCCCGGCGCGACGGCCTGGGCGCAGAAGAACTGGTGGCGCAGGTTGACGGCGAGGCTGTCGTCCCAGTACTGGGGCGTGACGTCCTTGATGTTGTGGCGGTTGTCGTTCGCGGCATTGTTGACGAGGATTTCGGCGGGGCCGTAGTCCTTCTCGATCCGGGCGAACACCTCGCCCACTGCCGCGAGGTCGGTCAGGTCGCAGTGAATGAACTTGGGCGGGTGCTTCGCGCCGCCCAGGCTCTTCTCCAGTTCCAGCGACGCTTCGTCCTGGATGTCCAGGAAAATGACTTGTGAGCCCTGCTTCACGAAGGCATCGACGATGGCTGCGCCAATGCCGGTGCCGCCACCCGTAATGACGACACGCTTGCCGTCCAGGTCGGGATAGGTGGCATACACCAACGGTTTTCTTTCGCCAGCCATTCTTATTTACCTCCAGTTGTGATCCCCGCGCAGGACAGGCCGCGCCGCGCGAGGTTGCGATACAGGGCGCGAACGCCGAAAGTCCAGGGAGCGATCTGGTCGCTGCGCTGCACGTGATTGATCAGGGCACCGAGGGCCGGCGTGCTGATGGTAACGCGGTCGCCCAGGTGATGGGTGAAGCCGCCGCCGGCGGCATCGCGGTCCTTGATCGGCGAGAACATGGTGCCGAGGAAGAGCATGAAGCCGTCCGGATACTGGTGATGCGGGCCGCTGGTTTGCGCGACGAGATCGAGCGGGTCGCGGCTGATCTGGCGCATCTTGCTGACGCCGTCGAGCACGAAGCCATCGTCTTCACCTTCGATGCGCAGGCGCACTTCGGCGTCGCGGACCGTGTCGAGGGTGAACTTTTCGTCGAAGAGGCGGATGAAGGGGCCGATGGAGCAGGAGCCGTTGTTGTCCTTGGCTTTGCCGAGCAGGAGGGCGCTGCGCCCTTCGATGTCGCGCAGGTTCACGTCATTGCCCAGGGTGGCGCCCACCACTTTGCGCTGGCTGGTCACCGCCAGTACGATCTCCGGCTCGGGGTTGTTCCATTTGGAGTCGGGATGCAGGCCCACGTCTGCGCCGAAACCGACGGCAGACATGGGCTGGGACTTCGAGAACACTTCGGCATAGGGGCCGATGCCCACTTCCATATACTGGGACCAGGCGCCGCGGCTGATGAATTCCTGCTTGAGCTTCTCCGCCTCGGGCGAGCCGGGCTTGATGCTGGAAAGGTCGGAGCCGATGGATTCCAGCAGGGACTTGCGCAGGGCGTCGGCGCGCGCAGCGTCGCCGCCCGCCTGTTCCTCGATTACACGCTCCAGCAGGCTGACGGCGAAGGTCACGCCGCAGGCCTTGATGGCCTGCAGGTCGCAGGGCGCCAGCAGGCGCGGCGCCACGGGATCGGCATTCAGCGATGCTTCGAGCAGCCGCTGCACGGGGCCCAGGCTTTCGCCGGGCGCGGAACGGGCAATGCTCAACAGGTCCTCGCGCTCCAGCAGGTCGGCCATGGTTGCGGCATGCGGCGTAATATCGATCACCTCGCCGTTCCGCACCGCCACCACGCACGGGCCGTCGACTTCTCCATGCC
This sequence comes from Massilia endophytica, assembly GCF_021165955.1. Classification (NCBI taxonomy): domain Bacteria; kingdom Pseudomonadati; phylum Pseudomonadota; class Betaproteobacteria; order Burkholderiales; family Oxalobacteraceae; genus Massilia; species Massilia endophytica. The sequence continues at coordinate 784,707 of NZ_CP088952.1, forward strand.
GCCATAGGCGGCCGACGGGGGAGCCGTTGATTTCGCCACGCCGCCATACGCGGCCGACGAGCAATGCGTCCTGCAGATCGGACGGCAATTGCGGCATTGCTGAAGCAAGCTTCATTTTTGTCTCCATTTTCTTATGTTCAGCTGCGGCCGAGGCTTGGCAGCTTGGGAGAGTAGGTCCATCCCGGGATCAGGTACTGCATGGCCATGGCGTCGTCGCGCGCGCCGGTGCCCACTTTCTTGTACAGCTCATGCGCCGCGGCGATGCGGTCCATGTCCGGTTCGATGCCCAGGCCCGGCTTCTCCGGCACGGCGACCTCGCCGCCCACGATCCGGAGCGGCTCGCGCGTCAGGCGCTCCTGGCCTTCCTGCCAGATCCAGTGCGTGTCGATGGCCGTGATATTGCCGGGAGCCGCAGCGGCGGCATGGGTGAACATGGCCAGCGAAACATCGAAATGGTTGTTCGAGTGGGAGCCCCAGGTCATGCCCCATTCCTGGCAGAGCTGGGCCAGGCGCACGGAACCCTGCATGGTCCAGAAGTGCGGATCGGCCAGTGGAATGTCGACGGCGCCCAGCAGGTGCGAATGCGCCATCTGGCGCCAGTCCGTCGCCACCATATTGGTCGCGGTAGGGATGCCGGTGGCACGGCGGAACTCCGCCATGATTTCGCGGCCCGAGTAGCCGTTTTCGGGGCCGCAAGGGTCCTCGGCGTACGCCAGCACATGGCCCTGGCCGCGGCACAGGCGGATCGCTTCGTCCAGCGGCCATGCGCCGTTCGGGTCGAGGGTAACGCGCGACTCCGGGAAGCGGGCCTTGATACCCGCAACAGCCTCCATCTCCTCCTCGCCGCGCATGACGCCGCCTTTCAGCTTGAAGTCGCGGAAGCCATACTTCGCCACAGAAGCTTCGGCCTGGGCGACGATAGAGGCTGCGGTCACCGCTTCCTGGTGGCGCATGTGGTACCAGTCGTCCCGGCTGCCGCTGCCCGCCAGGTAGGGCAGGTCCGTGCGCCGGCGGTCGCCGATGTAGAACAGATACGCCAGCATGGGAACACGATCGCGCTGCTGGCCGGAGCCAAGCAGCTCGCATACGGGCACATTCAGGTGCTGGCCGAGCAGGTCGAGCAGGGCGGCCTCGATGGCCGTCACCACATTCTCGAGCCGGAGATTGATTTCGTGCGGCTGTTTCAGCACCGCCGCCTCGGCGGCGGAAGTCACCTGGTGCTGCATGCCGCTGGCGCCCTTGCCTGCGATACCTTCCCGGACGGAATTCAGGGTGCGGTTGAAGCGGCCGATCCCGGTGCCGACCACCCGGGGAACGGAATTCTCCAGGGCCTTCAGGATGCCCGCGCCACCCGGAACCTCCCCCACGCCGGTATGGCCGGCGCTGTCTTTCAGCAGCACGAGCGTGCGCGTGAAATACGGTGCATGGGCGCCGCACAGGTTGAACAGCATGCTGTCATAGCCTGCGACGGGAATCACCTGCATGCTGGTGACGACAGGGCTGCCGCTTGTCTCCGTTTTTGTTGCTTGTACCATTGAATTCACCTAAAATGAATAGCGCTACCATAACACCGTGTGAGGGATTTATGCAAGCAGTTCAGCGCCTGATGCGCGTTTGTGTCACCAGCATGATGATTTGCGCTCTCCCGGCCCACGCGGCGGATTCCCGGAAGCAGGAGCCTTGGCACTGGGTAGCTGCCTGGGGCTCCGCGCAGATGGTGCCGTCGCCTGCCGATGAACTGCCCGCCGAACACTGGCGCGACGGCAGCCTGCGCCAGATCGTCCATACCTCGCTGGGCGGCAAGCGCCTGCGCGTTCGCATCAGCAATGCCTTCGGCGCCGAACCCCTGGAAGTGAAGGGCGCCAGCATTGCGCACGCGGTGGCCCTCGGGCAGTCCGGCGTTACGGATGCGAAGCGCCTCACCTTTGGCGGGCGCGATGCCGTCATGATCCCGGCAGGGGCGGAGTATTACAGCGATGCCCTGGATTTCGACCAGAAGGCGGGCAGCAATCTTGCAGTGACCCTTTACTTCGGCGCCGCCCCGGCGCGCCAGACCGGACACCCCGGCTCGCGCACCACCAGTTTCTTCACCAAAGGCGATAGCGTGCTGGACACCGCCTGGCCCGATGCAGGAAGGATCGTGCACTGGTATGCGCTATCGGACATTGAAGTACTGGCGCCGCGCACGCAGAAGGCCATTGCCGTGGTGGGCGATTCCATTACCGACGGCTACGGCGTCACCACCGATACCAGCACACGCTGGACGGACCTGCTGGCTGAGCGCATGGCGCGCGCAGGGCAGCCGATGGGCGTGGTGAATGCCGGTATTGGAGGCGGGCGGCTGCTGCGGGACGGGGCAGGCTTCAACCTCGCTTCGCGTTTCGGCCGCGACGTGATCGGCCGCGCAGGCATCAGCCATGCCATCGTTCTCATCGGCGTGAACGACTTCGGTGTGCTGCGCCGCGAGGGGCAGGACTCGGCGGAGGCCCGGGCAAAGCTGGTGGAAGACCTGAAAGCCGCGCACAGCCAGCTGGTCGAACGTGCGCATCTGCACGGCATCTGTGTGATCGGCGCCACGCTGACCCCATACGGTAACAGCGACTACTACAAGCCCGGCCCGGGGAACGAGGCAGACAGGCTGCAGCTGAACGAATGGATACGCACCTCTGGCGTATTCGATGCAGTTGTGGATTTCGATGCCGTCCTGCGCGATCCTGCCCAGCCGGACCGCATGCGCAAGGAAGCCGATATCGACGGCCTTCATCCCTCGCTGGCAGGATTCCGGCTTATGGCGGATGCCGTTCCGCTGAAGGCGCTGCGCAAGTGCGAGGCTGGCCGATGATCCGCGCGCTGCTGATTGCGCTCGGCATGGCGGCGGCGCTGGCCGCTGCCGCTTCGCCCGTGAGCTACCGGAACCCGGTGGTGTCCGGCTTCAACCCGGACCCCAGCATCTGCCGCGTCGGCAAGGACTACTACCTGGCCACCAGCAGTTTCGAGTACTTCCCCGGTGTGCCGATCTACCACAGCCGCGACTTGGTGCACTGGCGCCAGATCGGCCACGCCCTGACGCGGGAAAGCCAGTTGCCGCTGAAGGGGCAGCGCGCCTCGCGCGGCATCTTTGCGCCCACACTGCGCTGCCACGAAGGGAACTTCTACCTCATCACCACCAATATCGAAAACGGCGGGAACTTCTACGTTCACACGAAGGACCCGGCGGGCGAGTGGTCGGAGCCCGTGTGGCTGAAGGAATCCGTATTCGGCATGGACCCCTCGCTGCTCTTCGACGACGACGGCAAGGTCTATTACACCCGGCATGGCGGCGGCGAACACGGGGGCGTATATCAGGCCGAGATCGATATGAAGACCGGGAAGCTGGCAAGCGAAGCCCGTCTTGTGTGGCCCGGCACCGGCGGCGTCTGGCCGGAAGGTCCTCACCTGTACAAGATCGGCGGCTGGTACTACCTGATGATCTCCGAAGGCGGCACCTCTTACGACCATTCGATCACCATTGCACGCTCCCGTTCGCCCTGGGGGCCGTTCGATGCCTTCAGCGGCAATCCCATTCTGACTCACCGCGGATATCCCGAGCTGCCGCTGCAGGCGACCGGCCACGGCGACCTGGTTCAGGCGGAGAATGGCAAATGGTGGATGGTGTTGCTCGGCATTCGGCCGCAGCAGCGCAATCACCATCTTGGCCGGGAAACGCTGCTCGCGCCGGTGGAGTGGACGGCGGAAGGCTGGCCGGTCGTCAATGGGGGCAAGGCCATCGGCACGACGATGACAGTGGATGGCCTGCCTGCGCCCCACCCCTGGCCAGCGGAACCGGTGCGCACACAGTTCAATACAGGGAAGCTTGCCCCGCACTGGACGCACCTGCGCACCGCGGCGAGGGATAAATGGTCGCTCAGCGAACGTCCCGGCTTCCTCCGTCTGAAAGGTTCGGCAGAAACGCTGGCGGATGTTGCCTCCCCAGCGTTCGTCGCCCGCCGCCAGCAGCATTTGCATATGCGGGCAGCCGCGCAAGTCGAGTTTTCGCCGTCGGGCGAACGGCAGGCGGCAGGTCTGGTGCTGCGCCAGAATGAAGACAACCATTACGCACTGCGCATAACGGGCGTGGCGCACCGGCGTGTGGAACTGGTGCAGCGGGTGAAAGGCCGTACAAGCGTTGTCGCGTCCGCGCCGCTGCCTGTGGGTGCAGCCAGGCTCCAGATCGAATCGTTCCCGGACCGATATGAATTCTCCTATGCCATGGCCGAAGGAGCGATGAAGAAGCTCGGCGAAGCTCCGGCCGCGCCGCTGTCCTCCGAGAACGCCGGCGGTTTCACGGGAGTCTTTGTCGGCATGTATGCGGACGGTGAAAATAATATGGCGCCAGCGGACTTTGCCTGGTTCGACTACGAAGCGCTCGGAGACTGATAGTGAAAATCCTGGGTATTGTCCTGTGGCTTCTCGCCACACCTGCGTTTGCACTCGGCGGGAACAATGTGGTCCGGTTTGGGAACGACACTGGCGCCCTGGTGGTCGCTTCGGGCGGCAAGGCCGCGCCGCTTCATCTTGACCCGCAGGACTGGCCGGGCGTGATCCGTGCCGCGCGGGACCTGCAGGCCGATATCCAGCGTGTCAGCGGCGCCTTGCCCGCCCTGAAGCTCGGCCCGGCTGCTGGAAAGCAGGCTGTCATCGTCGGCACCATCGGCCGCAGCGCCCTGGTGGACCAGCTCATTGCTTCGGGAAAGCTCGACGCATCTTCCATTCGCGGCAAATGGGAGGGATGGATGATGCAGACCATCGACAATCCAATGCCCGGCGTGTCGCAGGCGTTGGTCATTGCGGGCAGCGACAAGCGGGGAACGATCTACGGAATATATGAACTGTCCGAACAGATCGGCGTATCGCCCTGGTACTGGTGGGCGGATGTGCCGCCGGTCCGGCATGCCACCATCGCCGTCAGCGCCGCGCAAGCGGTGAGCGATGCTCCTGTCGTGCAGTACCGGGGCATTTTCCTGAACGACGAGGCTCCGGCGCTGACCGGGTGGGCGAAACAGCGCTATGGCGGCTATAACCATCGCTTCTACGAGAAGGTATTCGAGCTGATTCTGCGCCTGCGCGGCAATTACTTGTGGCCCGCCATGTGGGATGCCGCCTTCTTCGATGACGATCCGCTCAACGGCAAGCTGGCGGACGAATATGGCATTGTCATGGGCACCTCGCACCACGAACCGATGATGCGGGCACAGAAGGCGTGGCACCGCCACGGCACGGGCCCATGGGACTACCAGCGCAACGAGCAGGTGCTGAAGGATTTCTGGCGCGGCGGCTTGCGCAATACGCGGGACTACGAGAAGGTGTTTACCCTGGGCATGCGTGGCGACGGCGACGAGCCCATGTCCGAGGAATCGAATGTGGCGCTGCTGCAGCGCATCGTACGCGACCAGCGCGAGATGATTACGCAGGAGATCAACCCCCGCCTCAGCGAAGTGCCCCAGGCATGGGCGCTGTACAAGGAGGTGCAGGAATACTATGAGAAAGGCATGCGGGTGCCGGACGACGTGCTGCTGCTGTGGTGTGACGACAACTGGGGCAATATCCGGCGCCTGCCCACGGCGGAAGAACGCAAGCGGCCCGGCGGTGCGGGCGTCTACTACCACTTCGACTACGTCGGCGGCCCGCGATCCTACAAATGGCTGAACGTTACACCGCTCCCGAAAGTCTGGGAGCAGATGCATCTGGCGTGGAAGCATGAGGCCACGCGCATGTGGATCGTGAATGTGGGCGACCTGAAGCCGATGGAGGTGCCTATCGAGTTCTTCCTCAGCTATGCCTGGAACCCCGCGAAGTGGCCCGCCGAGCGGCTGCCGGAGTACCTGAAGCTCTGGGCTGCCCGGGAATTCGGACAGGAATACGCGGCCGACATCGCCGATATCGTTTCGAAGTACACCAGGTACAACAGCCGCCGCAGGCCGGAGATGCTGGAGCCCACCACCTACAGCCTCCTGAACTACCGGGAGGCGGAGCGGGTGGTGGAGGACTACAAGACCATCGCCAAGCGCGCACAGGACGTTTCAGCGAAGTTGCCAGCCGCGCGCCGCGATGCCTTCTTCCAGCTGGTGCTGCACCCCGTGCAGGCTGGCGCGGTGCTGAACGAGATGATGGTGAGCGCGGGCCAGAACCGGCTGTATGCGAAGCAGGGCAGGGCCTCGGCCAATGCGCTCGCCGAACGTGTGCGCGCCCTGTTTCGCGAAGATGCAGCGTTGACGCGCCGCTACCATACTATCAACGGCGGCAAGTGGAACCACATGATGTCGCAGACGCATCTGGGCTATACCTACTGGAACCAGCCGCCACGCAATGTCATGCCTGCGGTGACCGAAATCCAGCTGCCCGAGGCAGGCGACATGGGCGTTGCCGTGGAAGGCAGTGAACAGGTGTGGCCGGGGCCTGGCGGCGATGCACTTGCCGTGCCCACGCTGGAGATGGCGGACGGGCAGCCGCGTTTCATCGATGTGTTCAACCGCGGAAGCAAGCCGTTTGCCTATTCCATCCGCAGCGACCAGCGCTGGCTGAAGGTCAGCCAGACCAAGGGCGCCGTCACCAGCGAGCAGCGGGTCTGGATCAGCGCGAACTGGAATGACGTTCCCGAAGGCGAGCAGCAGGCCATGCTCACCGTTTCCGGCCCGGATGGCGCGGAAGCTAAGGTACGTGTGCCCGTGCGGAAGCAGCATGCCGCGCCGGGCTTCACTGAAACGAATGGCGTTGTGTCCATCGAAGCGGAACACTATGCCAGGGCGCTGGCGTCGGCTGGGCGTCAATGGCTGCGGGTGCCGGACCATGGACGCACGCTGTCCGGCATGACGTCGGTCGAGGCGGGATCGGCGGGCGCAGAGCAGGCCTCGCACCTTGAGTACCCCGTGGTCCTGCACAAGGCGGGCGAAGTGACGGTGCAGGTAACGCTGGCGCCGACCCTGAAGTTCCAGCCGGGGCAGGGCCTGCGCTACGGCATTTCCTTCGACGACGAGCCGCCGCAGATCGTGAATGTGCATGCCGACCAGTCCCTCGCGCACTGGGAAAAGATAGTGGGAGATGGCGCTGCGCAGTTCACATCGAAGCATCGCCTGCCGCAGGCGGGAGCGCATACGCTGAAATTCTGGGCGGTCGATCCCGGCCTCGTGGTGCAGAAGCTGGTGATCGATGCGGGAGGCCTCGAGCCCAGTTATCTCGGGCCGCCCGAGAGCCCAAGAAAATAATACGGAGACGATGGAATGAAGAGAATTCTTGGCGCGATAGCGCTTCTGGTGGCAACGGCGCTCGCCGTCCCGGCGTGGGCCGTCGAGGAAGACGGCTATCAGCTATGGATGCGCTATCGCCCCCTGGACAGGGCAGCACAGGCAAGACTGGATGCCAGTGCCATTATCTATCAAGGTGCGGCATCGCCTACTGTGAACGCGGCCATCGGTGAGCTTCAGCGCGCCACCAAGGGCTGGGCAGGGCATGCTGCCCCGCTGCGCTCCGGGTTGCAGGATGGAGCCATCGTGCTCGCCACGCCCGCCAATGCGCCACAGCTCGCGGCGCAGATCGATGGCCTCAAAACCCTTGGCGCTGAAGGCTATGCGCTGAAGCGCCTCAAGCTGCAGGGCCGCCGCATCACGCTCATTGCCGCGAACACCGATATCGGCCTGCTGTACGGCAGTTTCGCATGGCTGCGCGCGGCTGGAAGCGGGGCTGCGCTGGACAAGCTCGATGAGCGCTCCGCGCCAAAGCTCCAGTTGAGGGTTCTGAATCACTGGGACAACCTGGACCGCACGGTGGAACGCGGCTATGCGGGCGAATCCATCTGGGACTGGTGGGCCCTGCCCGAAGTGCGCGACCGCCGCTACATTGACTACGCCCGCGCCAACGCTTCGCTGGGCATCAACGGCGCAGTGCTGAACAACGTGAATTCCAAGGCCGAGATCCTGACGGCGCCATGGATCGCCAAGGCCGCCGCAGTGGCGGATGTTCTGAGGCCCTATGGCATCAGGGTCTATCTCTCCGCGCGCTTCTCCACGCCGCTGGAATTGAAGGAGACCGCCACGGCGGACCCGCTGGCGCCCGAGGTGGCGGCCTGGTGGCGCAGGAAGGCGGACGAGATCTACCGCGCCATTCCCGATTTCGGCGGCTTCCTCGTCAAGGCGAATTCCGAAGGCCAGCCCGGCCCGCAGGACTATCACCGCAGCCACGCCGACGGCGCCAACATGCTGGCCCAGGCGCTCGCTCCGCACAAGGGTATTGTGATGTGGCGTGCATTCGTCTACGCGGCAGAAAAGCCGGTGGACCGCGCCCGGCAGGCTTACGACGAGTTCAAACCGCTGGACGGCAGCTTCGCGCCCAATGTCATGGTGCAGGTCAAGAATGGCGCCATCGACTTCCAGCCGCGCGAACCCTTCCATCCCCTGTTCGGGGCGATGAAGCATACTCCGCTGATGATGGAGTTCCAGATCACGAAGGAGTATCTGGGCTTCGCGACGCACCTCGCCTACCTTGGCCCCTTGTTCCAGGAAACCCTGCGCAGCGATACCAGGCAGCGCGAAGGTGGGTGGACGGTGGCCCAGGTGCTGGAGGAGGGCGCCGGTCCTGCAGGGCTGACCGGCATGGCAGGCGTCGCCAATATCGGCAGCTCGCGCACCTGGAGCGGTTCGCATTTCGACCAGGCCAACTGGTACGCCTTCGGCAGGCTGGCGTGGAATCCGCAGGCTTCCGCGCGCCATATCGCGCAGGAATGGGCGGCACAGACCTTTCCGCCCGCCGCGGCAAAGGACATCACGGACATGATGATGATGTCGCGCGAGGCCGTGGTGAACTACATGACGCCTCTCGGCCTGCACCACCTCATGGGAACCGGCCATCACCACGGCCCGGCGCCCTGGGTGGACGATCTGGGGCGGCCGGACTGGAACCCCGTCTACTATCACAAGGCCGACCGCAAGGGCGTGGGCTTCGACCGCACGGCGGGCGGCAGCGGCGCCCTGGCGCAGTACGCGCCGGAGCTGGCGCGCCGCTGGTCGGACCCGCGCAGCACGCCGCCCGAGCTGCTGCTATGGTTCCACCATCTCCCATGGACCTACGCCATGCCTTCCGGCCGTGATCTGTGGACAGAGCTTGTGGCGCATTACGATCTTGGCGTGTCGCAGGCGGACGAGCTTCGCAAGCGCTGGGCGAAGCTCCGGCCCATGATCGACGCCGAGCGTTTCGAGGACGTCAGCACTTTGCTGGACAAGCAGTACAAGGAGGCGCTGTGGTGGCGCGATGCCAGCGTGGCCTACTTCCAGTCCGTTTCCGGCCTGCCGCTGCCAGCGGGCGTACGTGCGCCGGAGCGCAGCCTGGAAGAATACAAGCGCCAGCGCTTCCCCTTTGCTCCGGGCAGGGGCTGAGCGCCCGCAAGCCCGGATGGCCACGCTGTGGTAAAGTCCGGGCTTGATTTGACAACGCTGTCTGACTAACTTTTCCCATCGTTTCCTAGCCAAATGACCAAAGCAAAGGCGAGTGCTCCAGCCGCGAGATCGGGCGCCCCGACCATGGCCGACGTGGCCCAGCTGGCCGGAGTGTCCCCGATGACGGTGTCCAGGGTAATGAATGGCGACCCCAATGTACGGCTCACGACGCGCAAGAAGGTCGATGCCGCCGTCGCTGCGCTGAACTATGTGCCGAACCAGGCGGCGCGCCGCCTTGCCGGTGCGCGCCCAATCCGTGTCGGTTTCCTCTACAGTAATCCCAGCGCGGGCTATCTGAGCGAGTTCCTCGTGGGCCTGCTGAACCAGGCCAGCCTGCACAATATCCAGCTGGTTGTGGAGAAGTGCGAAGCGGGCCTGGACTGGCAGGTGCAGACGCGCCGCCTGATCGACAACGGCGTCGACGGCATCATCCTGCCGCCGCCCCTGTGCGACCTGCCGGGCCTTATCGACATGATCAGCAAGGCGGGCACGCCCGCCGTCACGGTTGCCTGCGGCAAGCCGGACAAGCGCGCAGGCGCCGTGAGCATCGACGACTACCAGGCCGCCTTCACCATGACCAGCCACCTGATCGCGCTGGGCCACCACCGCATCGGCTTCATCATCGGCCATCCGAACCAGACCGCCAGCGCGCGCCGCCTGGCGGGCTTCGAAGCGGCCGTGGCGGAGAAGGGCGGAGACGCTTCGCCCGAGCTGCGCGTGCAGGGCCTGTTCACCTACCGTTCCGGCCTGGACGCGGCGGAACAGCTTCTGGCACTGGAGCAGCGGCCCACCGCCATCTTCGCCAGCAACGACGACATGGCGGCAGCCACGGTCGCCATCGCGCACCGGCTGGGCCTCGACGTTCCGGGCGATCTTACGGTCGCAGGTTTCGACGATACGGCGCTTGCCACCACCATCTGGCCCGAGCTGACCACCGTGCGCCAGCCCATTACCGAGATGGCCGAAACGGCCGTGCGCTTCCTGGTGCACCAGATCCGGGCCCTGCGCGAAGGCGAGGGCGACTCGCCGGAGCACATGGTGATGGACTTCTCCCTCATCCGCCGCCAGTCCGACGCGGCGCCCCGTATGCGCCCTCCGCTCAAGATAGGCGCTAACAAGCGCTGAGGCGCAAGCCCGCTCCAGCGCTGGTTTCCGGCGCTACTCTCCATACACAGCAGCCAAAACGCCCCGCCACCGGGGCGTTTCTTCTATTTGCGACAAAAATGGTTGCGCATAACATTCGATGTTAAAAGATGTTGACTTTGAGTTGTACGACAACTACACTCGAATCGCTAACAAGCACATAACGCTGCCCACCGGAGCGGCGATCAAGAACATAGAGGAGACCAAACGATGTTGAAGACACGCAGCACGGCCGCAGTGCGCCCCAGCCGTACGGTGGCGTTGACCCTCACGGCGATGGCGAGCCTGATTTCCCAGGCTTACGCGCAGCAGGCCACGCCGGCGCCCGCGGACTCGATGCAGACCGTCCAGGTGACGGGCTACCGCACCAGCCTTATTTCGTCCGCCAAGGACAAGCGCGAAGCCACCGGCTTCCAGGATTCGATCAACGCCGAAGACTTCGGCAAGTTCCCGGACAAGAACATCGCCGAGTCCCTGAGCCGCGTTCCCGGCGTGCAGGTGGCGCGCGACGTAACGGGCGAGGGCATGACGATCCAGATCCGCGGCCTCGGTTCGAGCTTCACCAAGATCCTGCTGAATAATTCCTCCGTTGCCGTTGCCTCCTCCGGCCCGATCGATGGCCAGAACAGTAACCGCGAGGTGGACCTCGACCTGCTGCCCACCGACCTGTTCACCAAGCTCACTGTCAGCAAGAGCCCCACCGCCAGCATGCTGGAAGGCGGCGCCGCCGGTATCGTGAACCTGCGCAGCGCGCGTCCCTTCGACAAGGAAGGCCAGTATGTCGCCGTGAACGTCACCGGCACCCGCACCAAGATCGCGGGCAAGACGGGCGGCCGCGGCTCCGTAATCGCCAGCCGCACCTTCGGCGACACCTTCGGTATCCTGGGCGGCGTGGCGCTCTCCCGCCAGGAAGCCCGCACCACCGGTTTCGAGACCGTGGGCTGGACCAATCCCAACCTGACCGCCGCGCAACGCGCCGGAACCCGCAACCCCACCGGCGGCGGCAACTGGACCATTCCCGCCACCGTGCCGGCCAACGCAGGCAACGGCCTGGTGCCGGGCACCGTCATCGACCAGGCCTTCCTGCTCGCGCACAATCCCGGCCTGACGATCGACCAGATCGACAATGCCATCGTGCCGCGCCTGGGCCGCACCATGGACTACTTCGGCACCAAGGACAAGGTCTCGGCCGTGGTCAGCGCCGAATACCGCCCCACCGAATCGCTGCACTTCTACCTGGACACCATGTACAGCAAGAAGGACGACGACATGCAGCGTATCGCCTACAACTGGGCGGTGCGCAATAACGCGGCCATCCCGCTGAACATGACCGTGGACCGCAACGACTGCTCCAACGGCTGCGTGGTCACGGGAGGCACCTTCGCCAACACGCTGCACTTCATCGAATACGGCCCGCGCCGCGACAAGGTGGACCTGCTGGGCATCAACCCGGGCATGGAATGGAAGATCACGCCGAGGCTGAAGCTGGACGCCCAGGCGAACTACAACCGCAGCCGCTTCAGCCACGAAGCGCCGACCGTGATGCCGATCACGCCCGTCAACGGCGGCGATACCGTCACCTACAAGAACGAGGGTGGCATTCCCTCCATCGTTTCCAACCTGGACCTGAACAATCCCTCCACCTATGTGTGGGGCGGCGGCCGCGTGAACATCCAGAACGAGCTGCGCGAAACCCGCACCAAGGGCCTGCATACGGACCTGACCTGGGGCGACAAGTCCTTCAACATCAGGACCGGCGTGGCCTACGACGACATCAACCGCCGCATCCGCGCCCAGGAGAACTCCGCCGCATGGCAGGCGGCCGTCTGCGGCAACAACCCGAGCGTGTTCCTGCAGGGGCCTAACGGCGCGCCTCCATGCGACGGCGCATCGACGCCTGGCGCCAGCGCCGCTGCGCTGTATCCTGGCTTCGGCACCGGCTACACGGCAGGCCGCACCGACACGCTGACCTATGGCGGCTCGCTGATTCCAGCCAGCGCCCTGGCCAGCTACATCATCCCTGGCCCTTACGGCAAGCCGGTCATCGACTGGGCGCGCTTCCGCAAGGACTCGAAGTACGACTACTACAACGCCACAGCGCCGGACGCGGGCTCCTCGTCCACCGGCGCCAGCGCGGGCTATATCGGCGAGAAGAGCACCGGCTTCTACGTCGAAACGAACGGCGAGGCGGAACCGGCGGGCTACAAGCTGCGCTACAACGCAGGTGTGCGCTACGTGCGCACCGAGCAGCAGGTGGGCTCCTACAACGGCGTTTCCGATCCGCGCAACGCCACCCTTACGCTCAACGGCAGCAAGTACCCCAACATCAACCAGTGGGTGTACCAGGAGAGCAGCTACCACAACACCCTGCCGTCGGCCACCGCCGCGCTGGACCTGCGCAAGGACGTGGTGCTGCGCGCCGCGGCATCGCGCAGCATGACCCGCGTGGACCCCAACGCCCTGCGTCCGGGCATCAACTTCTCCTCCGTGTCGGCGGATGTTGGCACGGTGGGCAATGCGTCCCTGAAGCCCTACATCTCGGACAACATCGACCTGGGGCTGGACTGGTACACGGGCCGCGAAGGCTATGTGAGCCTGACCGCCTTCCAGAAGCGCATCAACGGCTTCACGGTCAACGAGAACATCACACAGCCATTCACCTCGCTCGCGGCCTATGGCGTCACCTATGACAACCTGGCGCCGAACCAGAAGGACGCGATCAATGCCCGCGGCGGCCCGAATGTGGCGACGGTGGTGCTGACCCGTCCGCGCAATGCGGAAGGCGAGCTGCGTATCCGCGGCCTGGAGCTGGGCTGGGTGCAGCCGCTGGACAAGTGGATTCCATGGCGCGGTTTCGGCTTCAACGAAACCCTCACGCTCATCAACCAGCGCGCCAGCGGCGAAGGCAGCAAGGGCTTCATTGCGCTGGGCGTGCCGAAGAAGACCAACAACTTCGGCATCTACTACGAGAACCACGGCTACATGGCGCGCCTGTCGCACACCTACAGCCAGGGCTCGCAAGTGGCCAACGCCAACCAGAACGGCATCACCAATGCCGCCCTGTTCGGCGACGACTACAAGCAGCTGGACTTCTCGTCGAGCGTGGAGCTGGACCAGGTGTTCGACCGCGAGGGCTGGCCAACGCTGTCCTTCGACATCGTGAACCTGAACAACGCAACGCGCCGTTCCTACTTCCAGTTCCCGAACGCGACCATGTCGCAGTACTCGCCGGGCCGCACCTACTCCCTCGGCCTGCGCATGAAGTTCTGATGCGCATGGAGGCGGCGGCCAGCGGCCGCCGCCTTGTCCCATCCTCGAAAGGCTAGCAATGAAGCGACACCGTTGCCACGCCTGGCTGCTTGCTGCAGTCCTGGCGTTGCCCTTGGCCCGCGCGGCCGCCGCAGATCCCTCCATTCCCCACCTGCGCAAGCAGGGCACTGCCACCCAGCTCATCGTGGACGGCAAACCCTTTCTTGTCCTGGGCGGCGAGCTGTATAACTCCTCTGCTTCCCATCTTCCCTATCTCGAAAAGCTTTGGCCCGCGCTGAAGGCGGCCAATCTCAATACGGTGCTCGCGCCCGTGGAGTGGGACCAGATCGAACCGGAAGAGGGGAAGTTCGATTTCGCCGTCCTTGACGGCATGCTGCGCCAGGCGCGCGCCAACGACACGCGACTTATCCTGCTCTGGTTCGGCGCCTGGAAGAATTCCATGTCCACCTATCCGCCAGCCTGGGTCAAGCGCGATAACCAGCGCTTCCCCCGCGCGCGCAACAGGGCAGGGGAACCGCAGGACATCCTGAGCCCCTTCAGCGCCAATACCCTGAAGGCAGATCGCGCCGCCTTCGCCGCGATGATGGCCCACCTGAAGAAGGTGGACGCGCAGCGCACTGTCATTATGGTGCAGGTCGAGAACGAGATCGGCATGCTGCCGGATGTGCGGGACTTTGGCCCCGAAGCCAATGCCGCCCTTGCCGGACCTGTTCCACGAAGCCTGACCGCCTATCTCCACTCCCATCGCGAGGGCCTGCATCCCTATGTGCGCAAGCTGTGGGAAGCGAACGGCAGCCGCAGTGCGGGCAGCTGGACGGAGGTATTCGGGAGCTCCATCGAAGCGGAAGAAGTGTTCCAGGCCTGGCACTACGCCGCCTTCACCGAGGAACTCGCCAGGGCGGGCAAGGCGGCGTACGGCCTGCCGATGTTCGTCAACGTGGCCCTGAACCGTCCGGGCAGGAAGCCGGGTGAGTACCCGAGCGCTGGGCCGCTGCCGCATCTCTTCGATATCTGGAAGGCGGGCGCGCCCGCGGTGGACCTGATCGCGATCGACACCTACTTCCCGAACTTTCCTGACTGGGCCAGGCAGTTCAAGCGGCCGGACAATCCGCTCTTCGTACCCGAGGGGAACCGGCTTGGCCGTCCCGAGCTGGGCGCCAACGCCATCTGGTCCATCGCGGAGCTGGACGGCATGGGCTACTCGCCCTTCGCCATCGACAACCCCACCGACCTGAAAACCGACCCGCTGCCCGCCGCCTTCGCGCTGCTCAAGCAGCTTACGCCCGTCATCATGGCGGCGCAGGGCACGGGACGCATGCGCGGCTTCAAGGCCCAGGTATCGTATGACGGCGTGATCGACATGGCGCCGCAGACAGTACAGATGGGCGCGTACAAGCTCCATGTCAGCCTGCAGAACCAGTGGGGCAAGACCGAACCTTCGGAAGTGGAATCGCGCGGCGGCCTCGTGATCCAGACGGGAGACGACGAATTCATCGTGGCCGGCAAAGGCATCACGGTCACCTTCTCCGACCCGCAAGGGCCTGCCACGGGCGTGGGCATCGAGAAGCTCACGGAAGGGAAGTTCCTGGAGGGGCGCTGGAAGGAAGGCCGCTGGCTGAACGGGGACGAGAGCCACCAGGGGCGGCACGTGCGCCTGCCCGCCAACGACGGCTTCACGGTGCAGCAGGTGAAGCTCTACAAATTCCGCTAGCAGGAGGGCCGCCGCGCGGCGGCCTTTTCTCAGCTCGCGTTTTCCAGATTGCTGAGCTGGCGCAGGAAGAGCGCTTCCTGGGTGCGGATATCTTCGAAATTGAAATCGTCGTAAGCGCGCGTGGTGCGCGCCCACACTTCCGGCATCACCTGCTGGATCAGGCCCCGCCCCGCATCGGTGAGGGAGATCATCACGCAGCGGCGGTCGCCCGGACGGTTGCCGCGCACGATCAGGCCTTGCGCCTCCAGGTCGTTGCACACGCGTGTGAGGTTGGCGGGTTTTTCCATGCAAGCCTCACCCAGCGCCGACGCGGTGGCGCTTTCGTTTTCCGAACCATACAGCACCGCCAGCACCATATAGCTGGCATCCACCAGCTCATATTTGCGCAGCACTGCATTGGACAAATCCTTCACCCGCTTTTGGACATGATGGGTCATGCGCAGCAGGCGCATGAGGTCTTCCGGGAAGGCGGGCATGCGGGAACGAATGGTTTTCAGGCGCTTGTCAGTCGCTTCAAAACTGCTCATTACGCTCTCCTGGAAAAGTTATATTTTTGAAATAGGAATTGTACTATTGTTGCTCATTGGGAAATTCCTTTTTGACCAGGACGGGACGTTTGTGGTGGCGCAGAAACCACGAAACCGGGACAATATTGCCGACCTGAAACGTGAAAACGATGCCGGGCGCGCCGCAGGGGTGCGCCGCCGATCCAGCCGCTTTGTTAGAGTGAATTCAAGGCCGCCTTGTGCGGCGTTGCATTTATGGAGGCAATCATGTCAGGCACCAGCACTCTCGATCCCGACAACTTCCCCAGCGCGCCCGACCGCGTGCTGGGCCGCGGGCACGGCACCGGCGCGCTCGGCCCGAGCGACACGTCCGATTCAGGCAGCGACGTACAGGGCGGCTCCGGCCTGGCCCAGCAAGTGGACACCGGCCTCGATCAAGGCACCAATGAGGATACGGACCAGAACACGGCAGGCGGCACCGCCGGTCCGGATGTAGGCGACGCCAATCTCGACAGCGACACGGATGCGGGCGGCACCGGTGAGCGCGCCACCGTGGGCCGCGACAACACGGCGCCCGACGGCGGCGACATCGATGTGGACCACGTCGAAACCATCCCCCTCACCACGAAGGAGGAGAGGGAGAGCATCGAACGCGCTTAATGTGGGCGGGCGCCCAGCTGGCGCCGGCCTTCGGGCCGCGCCTGCGACTGGCGGCTCAGCATCCACGCCGCCATGAGGGCTCCTCCACCCAGCAGGGCCAGTTTCATGGGGCTGGCGCCCGTCGTCACGCGGGTGTAGATGCTGTTGCGGTGCGTGCCTTCCTGGTTGCGGCTCTGCTTCAGCTCCTGCGATTCGTCCGGCGCGTGCAATGCGTCCTTGCGGTTGCGCGCACTCGGCCTGTCGCTGCGCTGCTGGCCGAACATGAAGGCCTCGGCGTATTTGTCGAAGAAGCGCGGCATGTGGAAGGCGCCAAGGGAGTTCGCCTTGGCTGCGCCGCCCACGAAGATGTCGCGCTGCGGTTTCTCGGCGGCGCTCAGGATGGCCTCGGCCACCAGCTCGGGCGCGTACAGCGGGGCAGGCAACCGGGGTTCCTTGTCCATATAGTTCTTGGCATGCACCGTGAACAGGGTGTCGATGGCGGCTGGCTTGATCAGCGTGACCGACACGGGCGCACCGTCCTTCTCCAGTTCCATGCGCAACGCATCGGTAAAGCCTTTCACCGCGTGCTTGGACGCCGAATACATGCCCTGCAACGGCACCGTCACGTCGGAAACTTCGCTGCCCACATTGATCAGCGCTCCGCCGCTCTTGCGCAGGTGCTTCACGGCCTCCAGGGAGCCGTACACCGTGCCCCAGAAGTTGGTCTGGAACAGGCGGCGCTGGTCTTCCATCGATACGTCCTCGGTACGGCCGAAGATGGAGATGCCCGCGTTGTTGACCCAGGTGTCGATGCGGCCGAAGCGCGCCTTGGCCACGTGGGCCAGGCTCTCGACGGCATCCTGGTCGCCCACGTCCGTGGGCACGCCGAAGCATTCGGTACCCTGGGCGCGCAGCTCCTGTTCCAGCTGGCTGAGCGCCTCTTCGCTGCGTGCGGCCAGCACCAGTTTCGCGCCGCGCCTTGCCGCCATGCGGGCCGTGGTCAGCCCGATGCCGCTGGTGGCGCCGGTAATCACAATCACCTGCTCGGATAGTTTTTTCAAGCGCATCGTATTCTCCCCTGTCGGTTTGGTTCGCGCTTCATCGTACAGTCAGGCAGGGCAGCGGCGGCACACCATTCCTTCAGTCAATCCACGCCCGACATCAGCTCCGCCAGCCAGTCCACGAACACGCGCACGCGGGGCGACAGCTGGCGTTGATGAGGGTAGAGCACGGAAACCGGCAGCGACGGCGGCGGGTACTTGGGCAGCACTTCGCGCAGGGCGCCGCTGTCGAGCAGTTCGGCCACGCGGTAGCGCGGCACCTGCACGATACCCAGGCCGTTGAGGCAGCATTCCATGTAGGCGTCCGCGCTGTAGACGCTCACCTTGCCGTTCAGCTCAACGGTGCGCAGGGCGCCATCCACCAGGAACTCCAGGGGCAGCAGGCGGCCCGTTGCCGAGGAGTGGAAGTTGACGGCGAGATGCGTCGCGAGATCGTCCAGCGTTCTCGGCTTGCCGTGCCGTTTCAGGTAGGCGGGCGTGGCGCAGCTCACCTGGCGCATGGTGGCAACACGGCGCGCCACCATGCTCGAATCGCGCAGCGTGCCAACGCGCAGCACGCAGTCCATTCCCTCGCGCACCAGGTCCACATAGCGGTCTCCCGTGCCGATTTCCAGTTCGATCTCCGGAAAGTGCGCCAGGAACTCGCGCAGGCGCGGCAGCACGAAGCGCCGGGCCAGCGTTTCCTGCAGGTCGACCCGCAGCTTGCCCTTCGGCGGCGCGCCGCTTCCGCCAAAACCTGCCTCGGTTTCCTCCACATCCGCAAGAATGCCGAGGCAGCGCTGGTAATAGGCCTCGCCATCCTGCGTGGGGCTCACCTGGCGCGTAGTCCGGTGCAGCAGGCGCACGCCGAGCCGCGCTTCGAGCTGTTGGATGGCGTGCGTGGCCGTGGCGGGCGGCAGCATGAGGTCTTCAGCAGCCTTGCTGAAGCTCTTCAGCTCCACGATGCGCGTGAACAGGCGCATGGCGTCGAATCGGTCCATATTATTGTTGGAATTGGAATAGTGATACCAAGTTTAGTGCATTTATTCATGGGTGTGAATGCGGAATACTGGCGCCATCCCCAACCATCCAGGAGCACAAGCATGAATCAGCAAACAGCCATCGTCACCGGCGCCTCGCGTGGAATCGGCGCCGCCATTGCCCGCCGCCTGGCCGCCGAAGGCTATGCCGTCGTCGTCAACTATGCAGGGAGCGCAGCGGAGGCCGGGCAGCTCGTCGCGAGCATCGTGGAGCAGGGCGGGACCGCTGCCGCGATCCGCGCCGACGTGGCCGACAGCGCGGCCGTCGTGGCGCTGTTCGAGGAAACCATTGCCCGGTTTGGGCGGGTGGATGTACTGGTCAACAACGCCGGCATCATGCCGCCATCGCTGCCGCGGCTGTCCGAGACGGATGACGCCACCTTCGACCGGCTGATGGCGGTCAACGTCAAGGGAACGTTCAACACCCTGCGCGAGGCGGCGCGGCGCATGCGGCAGGGCGCGCGCATCGTCAACCTCTCGACCAGTGTGACCGGGCTTGGGCGTCCGGGCTACGCCGTCTACGGTGCCACAAAGGCTGCGGTCGAAGTCATGACCAACGTCCTGTCGAAGGAGCTGCGCGGCCGCGACATCGTCGTGAATGCCGTGGCGCCAGGACCGACAGCCACGGAGCTGTTCCTGAACGGGAAGACAGAGGAACAGGTAGACGCCATCGCGAAACTGGCGCCCTTGGAGCGCATCGGCAGGCCGGAGGAGATTGCCGAAGTGGTGGCCTTCCTTGCGCGCCCTGGAATCTGGGTCAACGGGCAGACCCTGCGCGCCAACGGCGGCATGGTCTAACGCTCTGGCGCTACGTCAGACACGGTCAGGGATTTCGGCGCGGCGATGGGCAGAATTGAATCCGGTTGCACAAGCATCCGGGCACTCTTCAAACCATCATCGAAAGGGAAATACCATGAAAACCCTGCGTCAACTGTCAGCCCAGCCAAAGCGCTTCGCCGTCCGCCTTGCATCGATCGTCATGTCGATCCTGATCGTTTCCTTCCTGCCGGCTGCCGCTCACGCCGCACCGCCGGCGACCGTTGCCTCCTGCCAGGGCATCAAGGATGCATATCCCATCCTCGGAACGCAGTGCGAAACCAATTACGCGAACATCAACCACGCGCCCGGCAATGCCCAGGAGCGCTCCGCAACCTTCGGGGCAAGGAAAACGGTCCTGCAGATCTTCCGCAAGGCGGTCCTGTGCAACGGCATGTACGGCGCATCGTCGTCGGCGCAGCAGAGCTTCAAGAGCGGCGAACCAGGGCATCTGACCGCCATCGCCAATGTCCGTACAGCGATGGTGAATGCCAACGACACGAATATTCCCGCCCCCTACACCGCCACCGACCTGAATGCGATCACGATGACAAAGCAGCAGTGCAAGTAAGGGACCACGTCGGCCCAGGTCACTTCTCACACAAATCGAAACGGGAATGCTATGAAAACCTTACGTCAAACACTGTCTCAACCGAAGCAGCACATCGTTCGTTTTGCATCGATTGCGATGCCGCTCCTGATCGCTTTCGTCCTGCCCACCACCGCTTACGCCGGGGGACCCGCGACAGACCCCAGCTGCGAGGGTATCCAGGCAGCCTACCCCATCCTCGGAACGCAGTGCGAGAATGCGTATAAGAGGATTAACCACTCGCCCAGCACCCCAGACGAGCGCTTTGCCACTTTCACTGCAAGAAAAACGGTTCTGCAGATTTTCCGGAAGGCGGCCGTGTGCAATGCAGTAGTTTACGACACGCCATCGTCGGAGCAGCAGCGCTTCCTGCGCGACGAGCCAGGTCACCTCGAGGCGCTCACCAATGTCCGCGATGCGATGGTGAATGCCAACGACAGGAATATTCCCCCCGAGTTCACCATCCGGGACCTGAGGGAGATCAGGATGACCAGGCAGCAGTGCAAGTGAGCGCCTTCGTCAGGACTTCGATGACTTGGCCCACAGGTTCAGGTTTCCTTCCTGCGCCTGCTTGTCGATGGCTGCCAGCTCCTCGGCGCTGAAGGCGAGGTTCTTCAGCGCGCCCACGTTCTCGCGGATCTGCGCGCTGCTGGAGGCGCCGATCAGGGTGGAGGTGATGCGTCGATCGCGCAGCACCCAGGCCAGGGCCATCTGGGCCAGCGACTGGCCGCGCGCCCTGGCGATATCGTTCAGGCCGCGCACCCGCGCAAGGTTTTCCTCGCTCAGGTGCGACTCCTTCAGCGAGCCGCCGCCGGGACGGTTGATGCGCGCGTCCTGCGGAATGCCGTTCAGGTATTTGTCCGACAGCACGCCTTGCGCCAGCGCCGTGAAGGTGATGCAGCCGATGCCTTCCTCGCCCAGCGCGTCGAGCAGGCCTTCGGTCTCGATCCAGCGGTTCAGCATATTGTAGGAGGGCTGGTGGATCAGGCAGGGCACCTTCCATTCGGCCAGCAGGGCCTTGGCCTCGCGCGTTTTCTCGGCGGAGTAGGAGGAAATGCCCACATACAGCGCCTTGCCCTGGTGGACGGCATGGGCCAGCGCGGCCATGGTCTCTTCCAGCGGCGTATCGGGATCGAAGCGGTGAGAGTAGAAGATGTCCACATAGTCGAGACCCATGCGCTTGAGGCTCTGGTCCAGGCTCGCCAGCACGTATTTGCGCGAGCCGCCGCCTTCGCCATAGGGCCCGGGCCACATGTCCCAGCCCGCCTTGGTGGAGATGATCAGCTCGTCGCGGTAGGGCTTGAAGTCTTCCTTGAAGATCGTGCCGAAATTGCTTTCCGCGCTGCCGTAAGGCGGCCCGTAGTTGTTCGCCAGGTCGAAGTGGGTGATGCCGTGGTCGAAGGCCGTGCGCAGCATGTCGCGCTGGGTGGCGAGCGGCGTCGTGTCGCCGAAGTTGTGCCACAGGCCCAGCGAGAGCAGCGGCAATTTCAGGCCACTGCGGCCGCAGGTGCGGTACTGCATTTCTTCGTAGCGGTGGCGCGAGGCGGTATAGCTCATGCATGTCTCCTTGAAAAGAAAAAGCCCGCACAGGCGGGCTCTCTCAGGATGCGGTCAAGCGCTTCGCTCAGGCGAAGTTCTTGTTCACGAAGTCCCAGTTCACCAGGTTCCAGAAGCTTTCCACATACTTCGGACGGGCGTTGCGGTAGTCGACGTAGTAGGCGTGCTCCCAGACGTCGCAGGTCAGCAGGGGCTTGTCGGCGCTGGTCAGCGGGGTGGCGGCGTTGGAGGTGTTGACGATGTCCACGGAACCGTCGGCCTTCTTCACCAGCCAGGTCCAGCCGGAACCGAAGTTGCCCACGCAGGACTTGGTGAATTCTTCCTTGAACTTGTCGAAGGAGCCCCACTTGGCGTTGATGGCTTCAGCCACGGCGCCGCTGGCCGCACCGCCGGCGTTCGGCGCCAGGCAGTTCCAGTAGAAGGTGTGGTTCCATACCTGGGCGGAGTTGTTGAACACGCCGCCGGAGGACTTCTTGATGATCTCTTCCAGGGACAGGTTTTCGAACTCGGTGCCCTTGATCAGGTTGTTCAGATTGGTCACATATGCCTGATGGTGCTTGCCGTAGTGGTATTCCAGGGTTTCCTTGGAGATGTGCGGCTGCAGGGCGTCCATCGCATACGGCAGCGGCGGCAGAGTATGTTCCATGAGTGTTTCCTTTTAGTAGAGACAGAAGGTTATTTTTGCCGAAACGGCCACTATTGTAATCCGAAAGCGCAGGTCTAGTGCGGGCGGGTCGTTTCGCGCACCACCAGTTCCACCGGCGGCACGCGCGGGGTGACGCGCTCGCCGTTGATCAGGCGCAGCAGGGCGTTGGTGGCCGTCAGGCCGATGTCGTAGAGGGGCTGGCGCACGGTGGTGAGCGGCGGCGTGGTGAATTCGGAGCCGTGCAGGTCGTCGAAGCCCACCAGCGAAATGTCCTCCGGCACGCGGATGCCCTTGCGGTAAAGGGCCAGGCGCACGCCATAGGCGCTCAGGTCGTTCGCCGCGAACACGGCGCTGAACTGGGTCTTCTTTCCCAGCAGGTGGTTCACGGCCTGCAGGCCGCTCTCTTCGTGGAAGTTGCCTTCCACGACCAGGGCCGGGTCGAAGGGAATGTCCGCTTCGTCCAGGGCGCGGCGGTAGCCCTGCATGCGGTCTTCCGCGTCGATATTGGTGGGCGGGCCGGAGACGAAGGCGATGCGGCGGTGGCCCAGTTCGATCAGGTGCCGCACGGCGAGCCAGGCGCCGTGTTCATTGTCCATCTTGAAGCCCAGGGCATGCTCGGTGTCGAGCTCGCGGCCGGTGGACACAATGGGGCGCTGGCTGGAGAACTGCAGCACCGTTTCGTCCGCCATGCGGCCCGAGAGCAGGATGATGCCGTCCACCTTGCGCGCCAGCAGCAGGCGGATGCGCTCGGCTTCCTCGTCCGCGTTCCAGTGGCCGCTCACGATCACGGAGGCGTAACCGGTGCCTTTCAGGCCGTCGTCCACGCCTTTCAGGGTCTCGTCGAAGAAGGGGGAGGAGATATCCTGCACCACGATACCAATGGTGTGGGTGCGGCCTTTTTTCAGGCCTTGCGCCATCAGGTTGGGAGCGAAATTGGTGCGGGCAATGGCCTTCATCACGGCCTGGCGCTTGTCGTCCGACACGCGCGCCGTACCGTTCAGGATGCGCGACACGGTGCTGGGCGATACACCCGCCTCGCGCGCCACGTCGATCAGGGTCGAAGGTCCGGTCATCTGTTCTTCTTTTGTCACTTCCTGTCCACGGGATGAGTACGAACCGGGCCAAGATTACCATAAAAGAACATTATGCTTGCAGCAATTGCATACCAGTTGCCAATTAGTCCAGTAAGGGTTGCACTGCCGCCACGTCCACCTTTGCGCTGCCTTCCGCGAGCCGGATGGTGACGCTTTCGCGCGGCAGCAGCTGCGCGGGCGCGCGCAGGATGGCGCCCGCTTCGTTGCGCACGATGGCATAGCCGCGCTCCAGCGTGCGCTGGGGATTGAGCATCTCCAGCTGGGCCGACAGGCCGTTCAGCGCCTCGCGCCGGTGCCGCAGCTGGCTGGCGATGCACACGCCGCCCCGGTGCTGCAGGGCTGCCAGGTGGGCGCGCACTGCCCGCAGGTCCGGCCGCTGCGCGGCGAGGCGTCCCGCCAGCTTTTCCAGCGCGTGGCGCGACTGGTTCAGGGGTGCGCGGTTGGCGTGCATCATGGCCGTCGACAGGGCGAGCAGCTTGAGGCGCTGCTGGCGGATCTGGGCGGCGGGGCTGAGCAGGCGGCGCGAGAGATGGTCCAGCGTCTGCGAGGCATCGTTGAGCGTGCGGCGCATGGCGCGGCGCAGATCGGCCGCATCCGCGCTCAGCGAGGCGACCCAGTCCGCGCGCGGCGTGGCCGCCAGTTCGGCGGCGGCGGTGGGCGTGGCGGCGCGCAGGTCGGCCGCGAAATCGGCGATGGTGAAATCCGTTTCGTGGCCCACGCCCGAAATCACGGGCATGCTGCAGTTCACGATGGCCCAGGCCACCGCTTCCTCATTGAAGCTCCACAGGTCTTCGATGCTGCCGCCGCCCCGGCACACGATCAGCACATCGCATTCGGCGCGGCGCGAGGCGGCGTCGATCTGCGCGGCGATGCGCTCGGCCGCGCCCTGGCCCTGCACGAGGGTGGGGTAGAGCACAATGTTCACATGGGGCGCGCGGCGGCGCAGTGCCGTGAGCACATCGCGCAGGGCCGCCGCCTGGGGGCTGGTGACGATGCCGATGGTGCGCGCGAACAATGGCACGGGGCGCTTGCGGTCTTCATCGAACCAGCCCGCGGCGCCCAGCCTTTCCTTGAGCCGCATGAAGGCTTCGAAGAGCTGGCCCACGCCTGCGCGGCGAATGGCCTCCACATTGATCTGGTAGTCACCGCGCGGCCCGTACAGGGTGACGAGGGCGCGCACCTCCACCTTGTCGCCTTCGCGCGGCGTGAAGCCCGCGAACTGGGAGCGGCCGCGGAACATCACGGCCCGCACCTGGGCCGCATCGTCCTTCAGGGTGAAATACCAGTGGCCGGAACTGGCGCGCGTGAAGTTGGAGATCTCGCCTGCGATCCACGTCAGGGGAAAGGAGCGCTCAAGCAGGCGGCTGACGGCCTGGTTCAGGGCGCTCACGGTGATGACTTGGTTCGGGTCGCTCATATCCACAAGACGGGCAAAAGGTCATGCTTATGTCATAGATCGCAAGCTACAGCAAGAGTTTTTTGTAAACCCCTGATTTTGCACGGTAAACCGCTCTGCACGAAACGCGTGCAGCAGCACTTTTCCCGTTCGGATCAAGCACTTAGCGATTTCACCCGGCCCTTACGCACAAAGATATCCACAGAAAATGTGCGGAACTCGCAGGCCGGAAAGCTGCCCGTTTTTTGAGCCGCGAAAAATTTCCCTTTGAAATCAAGGCGCTTGGCGCTTGTGCCTTCCCTTGCTCACAATATTGTCCACAGTTTTTGTGCAGAATGGGGGATTTGTCCCCATCGCGCCCTGTGAACAGGCAATTTTATGCCACTGCGAAATTTTTACGCAGGGAAAAAATGTTCTTTTAAATCAAGGCTCTTGGGTGGCCTCCACGGGCTTGCCAACAATCTTATCAACAGAATATGTGAAGAACGCACAACAGGGGATATGGCAGGCTGCGCAGATTTTACGCACGGAAAGTTTTCTGTTACAGTTCAAGCACTTAGCTTGCAGACAAGGGCATTGCTAACAATTTTGTCCACAGAAAATGTTAAGAACCGCACAGACGAGCCGGCTGTGGACAGTGCCACAATTTTGCGCACTTCGAAATTCCTCTTTGAAATCAAGGCACTAGCCCGCATTCGGCGGCCTTGCTCACAATCTTTTCCACAAAATTTGTGCAGAAGGCCCTACTTGCCGAAGGCGGGCCAACACGATACATTGCGGGCTGCCTTACCTTACTTATCCCGGAACACAGGAGTTCGTTTTGCTCGCCATTTTCCAAGCTGCCGGCTGGCCTATCTGGCTGTTGCTGATCGCATCGGTCGTTGCCACCGCCCTGATCATCGAACGCCTGATCGCCTTGCGCCGCGCGCGCATCATTCCTCCCAGCCTGCTGAACGAGGTGGTGGGCGTGTACCGCGGCGGGAACGTGACCCCGGACATCATCGACAAGCTGGAAAAGAGCTCGCCCCTGGGCGTGGTGCTGGCCGCCGCCCTGCGCAATGTGAACGCGCCGCGCGACGTGATGAAGGAAGCCATCGAGGAATCGGGCAGCGGCGTGGGCCACATGCTGGAACGCTTCCTGACCACTCTGGGCACCATCGCATCGCTTGCGCCGCTCATGGGCCTTTTCGGCACCGTGGTCGGCATGATCGAGATCTTCGGCGCGCAGAATGCTTCGGGCGCCAATCCCGCCCAGCTGGCGCACGGCATCTCCGTCGCCCTGTACAACACGGGCTTCGGCCTTGCCATCGCCATGCCAACGCTGGTGTTCTACCGCCACTTCCGCGCACTGGTGGACAGCTTCATCATCGAGATGGAGCAGCAGGCCATCCGCTTCGTGGACGTGGTCCACAACTCGCGCAAGTAAGCGGGGCAGGGCATGGCACTGAACTTCCGCAAGGGCCAGCGGCGCGAGGACCCGGAGATCAACCTGATCCCCTTCATCGACGTGCTGCTGGTGATCCTCATCTTCCTCATGGTGAGCACCACCTACAGCAAGTTCACGGAACTGCAGATCACGCTGCCGACCGCCGATGCGGAGAAGGCGGTGGAGCAGCCCAACGAAATCAACGTGACGGTGGACGCCAAGGGCAACTACACCGTCAACAATGTGCCGGTCTCCTTCCAGAACGTGGAGGGCCTGGCGCAGCAACTGAAGGCAGCATCGAAGGGCGCGAATCCTGTGGTGATCGTCAACGCCGACCAGTTCGCGATGCACCAGATGGTGGTGAACGTGATGGAAGCGGCGCGCATTGCGGGCTTCGAACGCCTCACCTTCGCCGCGCAGACCGGCGCCGCCAAATAATCCATGAGTCTTGAATCCACGCTGACCCGCGCCTGGCTGCGGCGCGGGCCGCTGGCGTGCGCGCTCTGGCCGCTCTCCCTGCTGTTCCGCGCGCTGAGCGCTGTGCGGCGCGGCCTGTACCGCGCGGGCGTGCTGAAGTCCTCGCGCCTGCCGGTGCCGGTGGTGGTGGTGGGGAATATCTTTATCGGCGGGACGGGCAAGACGCCGCTTACCATCTGGCTGGTGGAGGCGCTGCGTGCGGCGGGCCTGAAGCCGGGCGTCGTTTCGCGGGGTTTCGGCAGCGAGGCCGGCGCGGCGCGGCCGGTAACGGCGCAGTCCCTTCCTTCCGAAGTGGGGGACGAACCCGTGCTGATCGCGGCCCGCACCGGAGCGCCGCTGATGGTGGGGCGCGACCGCGCCGCCGCTGGCCGCGCGCTGCTCGCGGCGCATCCGGAGATCGATGTGATCGTGACCGACGACGGCCTTCAGCACTACGCGCTGCAGCGCGACGTGGAGGTGGTGCTCTTCGACGGGCGCGGCACGGGCAACGGCTGGACGCTGCCCGCCGGTCCGCTGCGCGAGCCGCCGTCGCGCCGGCGCGACTTCACGGTGGTGAACGCGGCCGAGGTCACGCCGCAGCTGCGCGCGCAGCTGGGCGGGGAGGATGTCTACCAGATGAGCGTGGGCGGTGGCCATGCCGAACGGCTGGGCGAGCCTGGCCAGCGGGTGGCGCTGGCGGAGCTGGCGCAGCGCGGCGGGAGAATCGTCGCGGCGGCGGGCATCGGCAATCCGGCGCGCTTCTTTGCCACCCTGCGCGCCGCAGGGCTGTCGTTTGCCGAGCTGCCGCTGCCCGACCATTACGATTTCCACGCCAATCCTTTCGCCGCGCTGGACGCGGACCTGGTCCTGCTGACGGAGAAGGATGCAGTAAAATGCAGCCACATTGAAGAACTCAGAAACGATCCGCGTCTGTGGGTCGTTCCGGTCAGCGCCCGCATCGATTCCGCGCTGGCCGACCATATTGTGGAGAAATGCCGTGGACGCACGTTTGCTTGATATCCTGGTCTGCCCTGTGTGCAAGGGCCCGCTGGAATACGATAAGAAGGCCCAGGAAATGATCTGCCGCGGCGACCGCCTGGCCTACCCGATCCGCGACGGCATCCCCATCATGTGGGCCGACGAAGCGCGCACCCTGCAGGATTCGGTGGAATAAGCCTTGTCCTTCATCGCCATCATTCCCGCCCGCCTGGCTTCGACCCGGCTGCCGAACAAGCCCCTGGCCGACCTGGGCGGCAAGCCCATGGTGGTGCGCGTGGCCGAGCGCGCCGCCGAATCGGGCGCCAGCCGCATCATCGTCGCCACCGACCATGAGGACATCCGCGCCGCCTGCGTGCAGCACGGCGTGGAGGTGTGCATGACGCGGGCCGACCATCCCTCCGGCACCGACCGCATCGCGGAAGTGGCGCGCACCCTGAACCTCGCGCCCGATTCGGTGGTCGTCAACCTGCAGGGCGACGAGCCCCTGATCGATCCGGCCCTGCTGGCCGCCGCCGCAAGCCGCATCGGCCCGGACGTGCCGATGTCCACCTGCGCCCATCCCCTGCACGACGCGGCCGACGTCTTCAATCCGAACGTGGTGAAAGTGGTATTGGACCGCCTGGGCCGTGCCCTCTACTTCAGCCGCGCCGCGATTCCGTGGGCGCGCGACGCCTTCGCCGCGTCCCGGTCCGTGCTGCCCTCCGGCTACCAGCCGCTGCGCCATATCGGGCTTTACGCCTACCGCACCGATTTCCTTCTTGCCTATCCCGGCCTGGCGGTTTCGCCGCTGGAAGGCATCGAAGCGCTGGAACAGCTGCGGGTGCTGTGGCACGGCTATCCCATCGCGGTCCACGTGACGGACTCGGCGCCCGCCGCGGGCGTCGATACGCCCGAAGACCTGGAGCGCGTACGCCGCCATTTCGGCTGAAATATGGCGTTCAGGGGAAGTTTTGTGGTAAGTTTCGTGACAAGCTGTCCATACTTACCATTATATTAAAAACGATTTAGGAATTTTCATGCGTCTCATTCTGTTAGGAGCACCTGGCGCCGGCAAGGGCACCCAAGCCAACTTCATCAAGGAAAAGTACAACATTCCACAGATCTCGACGGGTGACATGCTGCGCGCAGCCATCAAGGCCGGCACGGAGCTGGGCCTGGCTGCGAAGAAGGTGATGGACGCTGGCCAGCTGGTGTCCGACGACATCATCATCGGCCTGGTGAAGGCGCGCCTGCAGGAGCCGGATTGCGCGAAGGGCTACCTCTTCGACGGCTTCCCGCGCACCATTGCGCAGGCCGACGCCCTGAAGGATGCAGGTGTGAAGATCGACTACGTGCTGGAAATCGCCGTGCCGGACGAATCCATCATCGAGCGCATGGACGGCCGCCGCTGCCACCCTGGCTCGGGCCGCGTGTACCACGTGAAGTTCAATCCGCCCAAGGTGGAAGGCAAGGACGACGTGACCGGCGAGCCGCTGGTGCAGCGCGACGACGACAAGGCGGAAACCGTGAAGAAGCGCCTTGACGTGTATCACAACCAGACCGAAGTCCTGCTCGGCTACTACCATAACTGGGCCGATTCGGGCGACGCCAACGCGCCGAAGTACCGCCGCATCGAGGGCGTGGGACCTGTGGAGGAAATTCGCGACCGTGCCTTTGCCGCACTGTCGCAGTAAGTAAAGAGCGGACCCGAGGGTCCGCTTTTATTTTGCATAGTGGCAGCAGAGGGGACAGACCCCGGATGGGGGCTGTCCCCGGTGACCCGGTCGATAACCGAACACAGTTCGCAGACTGTGTTCGGTGGCGGACTGGGGTTTCGGGGACAGACCCCCTGAGGTCTGTCCCCTATGAGCCTGCCCCTCGCCGTATCAAGGTTTTGCAGTACGCAGCATTGGTTGGTCGCCAGCCCCACAAGGGCCGGCGGTTTTCTGAAGTTCGTTTTGTAGCTTGATTCAAAAAACAGAGGGGACATTTATGGCAGAAAGTTTGTGGTTTACGATCGCCTGCGGGGTGATCGCCGTGGTGTATGGCCTATGGTCGCGCAGCTGGATCCTGCGCCAGGACGCGGGCAATCCGCGGATGCAGGAGATCGCCTCGGCGATCCAGCAGGGAGCAAGCGCGTATCTCGCAAGGCAGTACCGCACTATCGGCATCGTGGGTGTCGTTCTCCTGGTTGCCATCTTCTTCCTGCTCGGGCTCCAGACCGCGCTGGGCTTTCTGATCGGCGCGGTGCTTTCCGGCGCCTGCGGCTTCATTGGCATGAACGTCTCGGTGCGGGCCAATGTGCGCACCGCGCAGGCGGCGTCGCGCAGCATGAACGATGCGCTCAACGTCGCCTTCAAGGGCGGCGCCATCACCGGCATGCTGGTGGTGGGCCTGGGCCTGCTGGGCGTGGCAGGCTTCTACATGGTGCTCACAAGCCTTGGCGGCGGCAGCGGCCTCACGCCGCATGACGTGATCAAGCCGCTCATCGGCCTGGCCTTCGGCGCATCGCTCATCTCCATCTTCGCGCGCCTTGGCGGCGGCATCTTCACCAAGGGCGCTGACGTGGGCGCCGACCTGGTGGGCAAGGTGGAGGCGGGCATTCCCGAGGACGACCCGCGCAACCCCGCCGTGATCGCCGATAACGTGGGCGACAACGTGGGAGACTGCGCCGGCATGGCGGCCGACCTGTTCGAGACCTATGTGGTGACCCTGATCGCCACCATGCTCCTGGGCGCGTTGATGATCGTCGATGCGCCGAACCAGGCCATCCTGTACCCGCTACTGCTGGGCGCCGTGTCCATCATCGGCTCCATCATCGGCTGCTCGATGGTGAAGGCCAAGCCGGGCAAGAAGATCATGTCCGCGCTGTACACGGGGCTGTGGTGGTCCGCAGGGCTTTCGCTGATCGGCTTCGTGGTCGTGACCTGGATGATCTGGCCCGACGACGTGATGCGCTATAAGATGCTGGGCGTGACCGTGGTGGGCATCGTGCTCACGGGCCTCATGGTCTATATCACCGAGTTCTACACCGGCACCGACTTCAAGCCCGTGCGCCACATTGCCGAGGCGTCCACCACCGGCCATGGCACGAACATCATCGCGGGCCTTGGCGTATCGATGAAGTCGACCGCCTGGCCAGTGCTGGCAGTGTGCATCGCCATCCTGGTGTCCTACAAGCTGGGCGGCCTCTATGGCATTGCCATTGCCGCGACTTCGATGCTCTCGATGGCTGGCATCGTGGTAGCGCTGGACGCGTACGGGCCGATCACCGACAACGCGGGCGGTATCGCCGAAATGTCCGGCATGCCCGACTCCGTGCGCGCCATCACCGATCCGCTGGACGCCGTGGGCAATACCACCAAGGCCGTGACCAAGGGCTACGCCATCGGCTCCGCAGGCCTGGCTGCGCTGGTGCTGTTCGCGGACTACACCCACGCGCTGGAATCGGTGGGCAAGAGCATGACCTTCGACCTCTCCAACCCCATGGTGATCGTAGGCCTCTTCATCGGCGGCCTGATTCCCTATCTCTTCGGCGCCATGGCGATGGAAGCGGTGGGCCGCGCGGCGGGCGCGGTGGTGGTGGAAGTGCGCCGCCAGTTCCGCGACATCAAGGGCATCATGGACGGCAGCGGCAAGCCGCAGTACGACAAGGCGGTGGACATGCTGACCGCTTCGGCCATCAAGGAAATGATCGTGCCTTCGCTGCTGCCGGTGGTGGTGCCCATCCTGGTGGGCATGCTGCTGGGCCCCGCGGCCCTGGGCGGCATGCTGATGGGGACCATCATCACCGGCCTGTTCGTGGCCATTTCAATGACCACGGGCGGCGGCGCCTGGGACAATGCCAAGAAGTATATCGAGGACGGCAACCATGGCGGCAAAGGGTCGGAAGCGCACAAGGCGGCCGTCACCGGCGACACCGTGGGCGATCCTTATAAGGACACCGCCGGTCCCGCCGTCAACCCCCTCATCAAGATCATCAACATCGTGGCGCTCCTGCTGGTGCCGCTGCTGCCAGCTTCCGGCTGGCTGTCGGTGACGATGATGGGGCCGATGCAGGCGAAGACCGGTGCCCCTGCCGTCGCTGTGGAGCAGAAGGTGACCGCACCCGTGGCCGCTGCGGCGCCTGCGGCGGTAGCGGACGCAAAACCCGCACAATAAGCTTCATCCATCAGCCCGCGCCGTCCGGCGCGGGCTTTTTTCCGCCCCTTCCCATTCGTATTCGGAATCAATCGGCCCGATCGATTCGCGAACAGTCTCAGTATTTGCAGCTAATCCGCAACAAATCAAAATTATTTCCAAATGTTAAATGATTAAGGTCACTTTCTTCTTGGAAGGTTCCTGTATTTTCGCGCTTTTTGCGTTCATCGTCGGCTAAAAAAATTCAAATAATTCAATATTGTGACTTGCAAAGGTGCGTTTCCACACCCCAATCGGGTTTCTGTTCCTAAAATTCCGCTCGTCAATTGCTAACCCAACAGACAAATGCAAACCAAACTACGACGATTCCTGATTCCGGCACTGGTGGCCGCACTTCTTTCCGCCTGCGGCGCAGGCAGCAACAGCGACACCGCAGACATGGGCAGCGCCCAGGACAGCGCGGCGGCGCAGACGGCCGGCCCGCTCCGCCTCGCGGCGACGACCATGGTGAGTGGCGGTTCGGCGACCCTGCCGACCACCGATCCCAGTTACACGGCCAGCTCCACGCGCTGGGCCACTACCGCTTCGCAGGCGGCGCGCTTCCTGGCCCAGGCCAGCTTCGGACCTACGACGGACAGCATCAATGCCGTCATGGCGGGCGGGCCGAATGGCTGGCTGGATGCGCAGTTCTACAAGGCGCCGACCCTGCACCGCTATTACATCGACGCCGTGGCGGCGAGCACCGGCCGTGCCACCATCGACAATGTGTACGAGTCCTTCTGGAAGCAGGCCGTGACCGGCGAGGACCAGCTGCGTCAGCGTGTGGTGTTCGAGCTCTCGCAGATCTTCGTGGTGTCGTTGCAGGACAGCCAGGTCTACAACTTCCCGCGCGGCGTGGCGAGCTACTACGACACCCTGGGCCAGCACGCCTTCGGCAACTTCCGCAACCTGCTGGATGCGGTAGCGAAGCATCCCATGATGGCGCTGTATCTCTCCTATATGCACAACCAGAAGGAGAGCGCCACGCGCGTGCCGGACGAGAACTTCGCCCGAGAGATCATGCAACTGATGACGATTGGCCTGTACCAGTTGAACCAGGACGGCACGCAGAAGCTGGTCAACGGCAGGCCGGTGGAAACCTATGACCACGACGACGTGGCAGGCCTGGCCAAGGTGTTCACGGGCTGGAGCTGGGCAGGCCCGGACAAGTCGCTGAACCGCTTCTTCGGCAACGACCGCAGCTACGCCTACCGCGACTTCATGCCGCTGCAGATGTACCCCACCTACCACTCCACGTCGAGCAAGAGCTTCCTGGGCGTGACGATTCCGGCGGGCGGCACGGGCGAGGGCGACCTGAAGATCGCCCTCGACACCCTGTTCAACCACCCGAACGTGGGCCCCTTCATCGGCAAGCAGCTGATACAGCGCCTGGTGACGAGCAACCCGAGCCCGGCCTACGTGGCGCGCGTGGCTGCCGCCTTCAACAACGACGGGCGCGGTGTGCGCGGCGACATGAAGTCCGTGCTGGCCGCCGTGCTGCTGGACCCGGAAGCGCGTCCCGCCACGCCAAGCGCAAGCAGCGGGCGCCTGCGCGAACCCATCGTGCGCCTGGCGAACTGGATGCGCGCCTTCGACGCCAAGTCGACCTCCGGCCGCTACCTGCTGGCAAACCTGGACGATCCTCTGACGGGCCTGGGGCAGACGCCGCTGCATTCGCCGTCCGTGTTCAACTTCTACCGCCCGAACTACGTGCCCCCTGGCGGCAGCGTGGCTGGCGCGGGCCTGGTGGCGCCCGAGATGCAGATCGCCTCCGAGCCTTCGGTGACGGGCTACGTGAACTTCCTGCAGGACCTGGTGCCGAAGGGCGTGGGCCGCAACTGGGACATCAAGGCCACCTATCCCACGGAGCTGACGCTGGCGCTCAATCCCGGCGCGCTGGTGGACCGCATCAACCTGCTGGTGCTGAACGGCATGATGTCGTCCACCTTGCGCAGCCAGATCCTGGCCGCCGTCACTGCCGTGCCGCAGCCCGTGCCCAATGGCGCCACCAATGCCAACCTCGTGCTGCAGGCAAAGATGAACCGCGTGTACCTGGCGATCTTCCTCGCCATGGCCTCGCCTGAATACCTCGTGTCGAAATAAGGTGATTGAATGAGCGATCAACAGTTTTCCCGCCGCCGCTTCCTCGGTTCCCTGGCCGCCATGGCCGGCAGCTCCGCGGCGCCTTTCGCGATGAACCTGGCTGCCATGAGCAATGCCGCGGCGGCCGACCTCACGGGCTACAAGGCCCTGGTCTGCCTCTTCATGGTAGGCGGCAATGACCACTACAACACCGTGCTGGCCACGGATTCCACGTCCTGGAACAACTACCAGAAGCTGCGCTATTCCGTGGAAACGGACAGCATCGCCCTGGCGGCGGGCAGCGTGCTGCCGATTGCGCCGAACACGCCGCAGGCGGGCCGCAGCTTCGCCCTGCACCCGCAGCTGGGCGCGATGAAAACCCTCTTCGACAGCGGCCGCGCCGCCATCGTGTCCAACGTGGGCACGCTGGTGCAACCGACCACCCTGGCGCAGTACAAGGCCGGCTCCGTGCCGCTGCCGCCCAAGCTCTTCTCGCACAACGACCAGCAGTCCACCTGGCAGTCCGGCCGCCCCGAGGGTTCCACCTTCGGCTGGGGAGGGCGCATGGGCGACCTGATCGCCTCGGGCAATGCGAATGCCAACTTCACCTGCGTCTCCGCCTCCGGCAACGCCGTCTTCGTGGCCGGGAAGATCGTGCGCCAGTACCAGGTCAATTCGGCCGGCGCGGTGCCGATCCGTGGCCTGAGCGGCACGCTGTTCGGCAGCACCGTCAACCCGCTGCGCGCCATCGTTACCGGCAACAGCGCCAACGCGCTGGAACAGGACCACAAGGCGCTGACCAACCGCGCCATCGGCTCCCAGTCCGCGCTCAGCGCCGCCATGGTGCCTGCTGGCGCGGGCGGCGTTCCGGAGCCGAGCTGGTACATCAATCCCAACAACGGCGTCGCCTCCGTCAACCCGCTGGCCAAGCAGCTGCAGACAGTGGCGCGCGTCATCGCCGCGCGCGGCACGCTGGGCCTGCGCCGCCAAGTCTTCTATGTGACGCTGCCCGGCTGCGACACGCACGACGGCCAGCGCTCGCTCCAGGCGGACAATATGGCCAAGCTGGCGCATGCCATGGCGTACTGGGACAGCATCATGGGGAACCTGATGGGCGTGAACATGCGCAACCAGGTCACATTGTTTACCGCATCCGACTTCGGCCGCACCCTGGTCAGCAACGGCGACGGCACGGACCATGGCTGGGGTTCCCACCATTTCGTGGTGGGCGGCGCGGTGAAGGGCAAGAACATCTACGGCACCTTCCCTGTTGTGGGCGTGGGCCATGCCAACGATGTGGGCTACGGCGCGCTGCTGCCGACCATCTCGGTGGAGCAGTACGGCGCGACCCTGGCAACGTGGTTCGGCCTTTCGGCCACGGAGATCGCCGACGCCTTCCCCAATATCGTCAACTACAGCCTGCGCAACCTGGGCTTCATGGCCTGAGCAATGGTGCGGCGGGCGGGCAGGGGCGGGCGTATCATGGACCGCATGAAACGCTCCCTGTTCCTGCCGCTGTCCCTTGCCATGCTGCCGCTCGCGGCGGCGGGGCAGGGCGCGCCGGACAAGGCAAGCATCGAGGCGTACGCCCGGCTCCCGGTCTGCAAGCTGACGCCGGATGGGCGCAAGCTCGCCGTCGAGCCATGCCGCACGGCGGCGCCTAAACGGCCCATGCCGCGCCGGCCCGTGCCCCAGGCTGTGGAGCCGGTGGCGCGCATGGCTGTACCCCAGCCCATGCCGCACACGCAGGAGGGGCCGGTGCTGCCCCTGGTGCTTACGCCGCGCCCTCCGGCGACGGCAACGCCGCCTTCCCTGTCCAGCAACCCCGCTCCGGGCGCCTTTGCCGCGCCGCCGCCGGGGCCTTCCGCCCCCATGCCCGCCCTGTGCGGAGCGGGCGGCTGCCGCGATGCCGCCACCGGCACGTTCTACGGCGGCGGCCCCGGCGTCACCGTGAGCCCCAGCGGACGGCAATGCGTCACCTCGTCTTCCGGCTTGGTTCAGTGCTTCTGATCCGCTACAATACGGCCACTTGACGTTTACGTAAACGTCATCCAGACCAATCGAACAGAGGGGACGGCCATGCAAATCAAGGACAATGTATTCATCATCACCGGCGGCGCATCGGGCCTGGGGGCGGCCAGCGCGCGCATGATCGCTGCCGCAGGCGGCAAGGTCGTGCTGGCGGACGTGCAGGCCGAAGCGGGCGAAAAGCTCGCAGCGGAACTGGGCGGCGCCTTCGTGAAATGCGACGTGACCTCGGAAGCGGACGCGCAGGCCGTGGTGGCCAAGGCCACCGGCATGGGCACCCTGCGTGGCCTGGTCAACTGCGCGGGCGTGGCGCCCGCCATCAAGACCGTGGGCAAGGACGGCCCGCACCCGCTGCAGAACTTCCAGCGCACCATCGACATCAACCTGGTGGGCACCTTCAACATGTGCCGCCTGGCCGCTGACGCCATGGGCAAGACGGA
Source organism: Massilia endophytica (assembly GCF_021165955.1). NCBI lineage: Bacteria > Pseudomonadati > Pseudomonadota > Betaproteobacteria > Burkholderiales > Oxalobacteraceae > Massilia > Massilia endophytica. The sequence continues at coordinate 821,207 of NZ_CP088952.1, forward strand.
AGCCGCGGAGCACGGCGAGCGCGGTGTCATCATCAATACCGCCTCCGTTGCGGCCTTCGACGGCCAGATCGGCCAGGCCGCCTACGCCGCCTCCAAGGCCGCCGTGGCAGGCATGACGCTGCCGATGGCGCGCGACCTGTCGCGCAGCGGCATCCGCGTGATGACCATTGCGCCCGGCATCTTCGAAACCCCCATGCTGCTCGGCATGCCGGCCGAAGTGCAGGACGCGCTGGGCAAGATGGTTCCGTTCCCGCCGCGCCTGGGCAAGCCGGACGAATACGCCCACCTGGCCAAGGCCATCATCGAGAACGTGATGCTGAACGGCGAAACCATCCGCCTCGACGGCGCCATCCGCATGCAGCCGAAATAAGGTAGGATTCTAGCGTCGCAGGCGCGCGGCTCCGGCCGCGCGCTTTGTTTTTCCGGAGAGTCCATGATCCAGCTGAAATCCCTCGCTTTCGGCGCGGCGCTGCTGTGCGCTGCCGCCATTCCCTCCCTGCATGCCCAGGAAACGCTGCAGCGTGCACCCGAAATCGCCACCGGCTATGCCGAGAAGGCTGGCGTCACCGCCCGCAAATACATGGTGGCGGCGGCCAATCCCCTGGCTTCGGACGCGGGCTACCAGATGCTCAAGCGCGGCGGCAGCGCCATCGACGCCGCCGTTGCGACGCAGCTGGTGCTGACCCTTGTCGAACCCCAGTCCTCGGGCATCGGCGGCGGCGCCTTCATCATGTACTTCGACGGCAAACGCGTGCAGTCCTTCGACGGGCGCGAAACGGCCCCGTCGGCGGCCACCGAAAAGCTGTTCCAGACGGCGGACGGCAAACCCATGCCGCGCATGGAAGGCCTGGTGGGCGGACGCTCCACCGGCGCGCCCGGCGTGCTGCGCATGATGGAGATGGTGCACAAGCAGCATGGCAAGCTGCCGTGGGCCAAGCTGTTCGCGCCCGCCATCAAGCTGGCGGAGGAGGGCTTCGCCGTGTCGCCGCGCCTGCACGCCCTGGTGAGCAACGACCGCTATCTGGCGAAGGACCCTGTGGCGCGCGCCTACTTCTACGATGCGGAAGGCAAGGCATGGCCGGTGGGGCACATCCTGAAAAATCCCGCGCTCGCGCGCACCCTGCACGAAGTGGCGAAGAACGGCGCGGACGCCTTCTACAAGGGCCGCATCGCCCAGAACATCGCGGCGAAGGTGGCCAGCCACCCGAGCAATCCCGGCCTGCTGACGGCGGCCGACATCGCGGCCTACCAGCCGAAGGAGCGCGAGCCCGTGTGCGCGGACTACCGCCAGTGGAAGGTATGCGGCGCGCCGCCGCCATCGTCCGGCGGCATTGCCATTGCCGAGATGCTGGGCATCCTCGAAAACACGGCGATTGCCGCGCATCCGCCCGTGAAAGGCGTGCCCGATGCGGAAGCCATCCACTTATTCTCCGAAGCCGGACGCCTGGTCTATGCGGACCGCAACCGCTACGTGGCCGACACCGACTTCGTGCCGCTGCCCGGCAAAGGCATTGCCTCGCTGACGGACAAGCGCTACCTCGCGCAGCGCGCCAGCCTTATTGGCGAGCGCTCGATGGGGCAGGCGCAGGCGGGCAAGCCTAGCGAGATGCAAGTCGCGTGGGGCGCCGACAAGGCGCTGGACCGTCCCTCCACCTCGCACCTGGTGGCGGTGGACAGCTTCGGCAACGGCCTGTCCATGACCACCTCGGTGGAAGACGCATTCGGCTCGCGGCAGATGGTGGACGGCTTCATCCTCAACAACCAGCTGACCGACTTCTCCTTCGAATCGCAGGACGCGGACGGCCCCATCGCCAACCGCGTACAGGCGGGCAAGCGGCCGCGCAGCGCCATGTCGCCGACGCTCGTCTTCGACAAGGCGACGGGCAAGCTGGTGCTGGCGACGGGATCGCCGGGCGGCTCGGCCATCATCAACTACGTGGCCAAGGTGCTGGTGGGGACGCTCGACTGGAAGCTCGACGTGCAGCAGGCCATCAGCCTGCCGAACTTCGGCAGCCGGAACGGCCCGACGGAGCTGGAAGCGGGCCGCATCCCGCCGGCGGTTGCCGAACAGCTGAAGGCGCGCGGCCACGAAGTGCGGATGTTCGACCAGACCTCCGGCCTGCAAGGCCTGCAGCGCATCCAGCGCAACGGCGAATGGCTCTGGTTCGGCGGCGCCGACCCCCGCCGCGAAGGCGCCGTCCGCGGCGAGTAGAAAAACCACTACGCCCCAGCCCGTGTCCACTTCTGGTGCCAGGGAAGATTTTTGGACACGAGCTCAGCGCTAGGCTGTTGTCCTGCCGAGCCCGTGTCCACTTTTCTTCCCTGGCACCAGAAGTGGACACGGGCTCGGCAGGGCATGTTACTCTTTAGACATGGGACAGAAAAAGAAAACTGGCCTGATCATGACCGGCGGCGGCGCCCGGGCCGCCTACCAGATCGGCGTGCTCCAGGCGATCTCGGAGATCTTGTGGGAAGCGGGCTGGCCGCCGTCGCGCAATCCGTTCCAGATTATCTGCGGCACCTCCGCGGGGGCCATCAATGCCACCGCGCTGGCCTGCCGCGCCGATAATTTCGGCGAGGGCGTGCAAACCCTGCTCGATGTGTGGACCAACATCACCGTCGAGCAGGTCTATCGCGCCGATTCGATCGGCGTGCTGCGCTCCGGCGCGCGCTGGCTCTCGCTGCTGTCCTTCGGCTGGCTGCTGCGCAAATGGCGCGCGGCGCCTCCCATGTCCCTGCTCGACAACACGCCCCTCGTGAACCTGCTGCATCGCATGCTGGACCTGCCGCGCCTCGACACCGTGCTGCAGGAAGGCCTGCTGCACGCGCTGGCCGTGACGGCGTCGTCCTACACGGGCGGCCAGCACCTGACTTTCTACCAGACCGCCGCCGATATCGCACCCTGGATCCGCATGCAGCGCGTGGCCCTGCAGGACCAGATCGGCGTCGAGCACCTGCTGGCATCGTCGGCCATTCCTTTCATCTTCCCGGCCACGCCGCTGTACCTTGGCGGTCACCGCGAGTACTGCGGCGACGGATCGATGCGCCAGCTGGCGCCCATTTCGCCGGCCATCCACCTCGGCGCGACAAAGGTGCTGGTGATCGGCGCCGGTCGCCTTACCGAGCCCGCGCGCGCGGCGACCGAATCGGCGCGCTATCCCAGCCTGGCTCAGATCGCGGGCCATGCCATGTCGTCCATCTTCCTGGACAGCCTGGCGGTGGACATCGAGCGCCTGAACCGCGTGAACAGCACGCTGTCGATGCTGCCGCCGGAGCTGCTGGAGAAAACGCCGCTGCGCCCCGTGGAGCTGCTGGTGATCGCGCCTTCCGAGCGGCTGGACGATATCGCCTCGCGCCACGTGGACAGCCTGCCTTCGCCAGTGCGCGCCATGCTGTCCGGGATCGGCGCCACGGAAACGCGCGGCGCCGCGCTGGCTTCCTATCTGCTGTTCGAATCGAGCTACACGGGCGAGCTGATTCGCCTGGGACAGCGCGATACGCATGCGCGCCGCGAAGACGTGCTGGCGTTCTTCAATTCGTGAGGAGAACGGTGTGCGCAGACTGTTGATCGCCTCCCTCCTTGCCGTCATGGCGGCGGCCGCCGCCGCGCCGCCGCGCACCCTGCGCTTCGAGCAGCTGAGCGTGGAGGACGGCCTGGCGCAGGAGTCCGTGCTGGCCATCGGCCAGGACCGGCAGGGCTTCATGTGGTTCGGCAGCCAGGCGGGCCTGTCGCGCTTCGACGGCTACCGCACCGTCATCTACCGCAATTCGGTGACGGATCCGGACAGCCTGGCCGAGAACTGGGTGCGCATCCTGCACTTCGATCCGCAGGGCCGCATGTGGGTGGGCACGGACAATGGCCTGGACCGTTTTGATCCGCGCACGCGCAAATTCATTCACTACCTGCCGAAGGAGCCCGAGAGCCGGGGCAACGGCAACCGCCACGTGCGCGCCATCATCGACGACGGCACCGGCGGCCTGTGGGTCGGCACGGCCGACGGCCTGCAGCGCTTCGATCCCGCCACCGGGCGCTTCACGATCTGGCATAGCGACAAGACGCGTTCGGACACGCTGGCCAGCGACCAGGTGAATTCCCTCGCGCTGGACAAGGCGGGCCGCCTGTGGATCGCCACGCCCGAGGGCGTGGACATGCTTGCGCCCGGCGCGCCGAACTTCCGCCACTTCCAGGTGCGCGGCCCGTCCGGCCAGCCGATTGCGGTGCGGACGCTGCTGATCGATTCGGAACAGAACCTATGGGTCGGCTCGCATGCCGGCATGGAGCGCTGGAAGCTGCGCGGCAATGTGGACACGGAACCTGAGCGCGTGCGCCTCGGCGCCAACGAGGGATTGGCCACAGACACGGTGATGAGCGCCTACCAGGACTCGGACGGCGTGATCTGGGTGGGCATGCGCAACGAAGGCCTGTTCCGCTGGCGCGCCGGGGAAGGGCGCTTCGTCCAGTACCGCCACCAGATCAGCGATGCGCACAGCCTGGCGGACGACTATGTCTCCTCCCTGTTCCGCGACCGCGCCGGTACGCTGTGGGTAGGCACCTGGTATAACGGCGCGAGCCGCGTGGACCTGGCCAGCGGCGGCTTCGCCCGGCTGGTGCGCGATCCCGACCAGCCGCGCTCCCTGAGCGACAACAAGGTGCGCGCCATCGTCGATGCGGGCGACGGCAAGCTGTGGGTGGGGAATAACGCAGGCCTGAATCTCTACGATCCCATGACGGGCGCGAACCAGGTATTCACCGTGCGTCCTGGCGGCACCGGCTCGGACGAGCATGTGACGGCGCTGTGGCGCATGGGCGGCACGCTGTGGGTGGGCTACCGCAAGGGCGTGCGCCGCTTCGACATCGTGCGCCGCAGCTTCAGTGAGCTGATGATTACGCGCGGCGATCCCGAAACGGACACCGTGCGCTATCTGTATGGCGACCGTTCCGGCATGGTGTGGGTGGGCTCGCGCTCGGGCCTGCACCGCATCGATCCCGGTACGGGCGCAGTACGCAGCTTCCGCCACGACGTCGCCGATCCGGCCAGCCTGGCCGACAACACCGTGCGCCCGATCCTCGAGGACAGCAAGGGCAACCTGTGGGTCGGTACCTTCAATGGCCTCGACCTGCTGGACCGCAAGACCGGCCGCTTCACACACCACCGCCACAATCCGAACGACCCCAAGAGCCTGAGCCACGACGAGGTGCACTACCTGTACGAAGGCCGCGACGGTGCGCTGTGGGTGGGCACGGCCTCGGGACTGAACCGCATGGAGCGCGACAGCAAGGGCGAGGTGAGCTTCCGCCGCTATCTGCGCAAGGATGGCTTCTCGGACGATTCCATCGCCGCCATCCTGGGCGACAAGCTCGGCCACCTCTGGCTCTCCACCAATACGGGCATGTCGCGCCTGGACCTGGAGGGCGGCACCATCCGCAACTACACGGGCGCGGACGGCACCATCGAAGGCGCCTACTTCGACGGTTCGGCCATGGAGGCGCCGGACAACACCATGTACTTCGGGGGCTTCAACGGCATCACCGCCTTCGACCCGGTGGAGATCCGCGAGAACAGCATGGTGCCTGCGGTGGCGATCACGGACTTCCAGGTCTTCAACAAGTCGCTGCGTCCGGGCCAGGCCACGGATGGCGGCACGCTGCTCAAGCACGCCATCGAATATACGGATGCCATCACCCTTGGCCAGTCGGACTCCGTGTTCTCCTTCGAGTTCTCGGCCCTGCATTACGCGGCGCCGCAGCGCAACCGCTTCGCCTACCAGCTGCAAGGCTTCGACAAGGACTGGGTCGCCACGGACGCGGGCAAGCGTTTCGCCACCTACACCAATCTCGATCCGGGCCGCTACGTCTTCCGCGTGAAGGCCGCGAACAAGGACGGCATCTGGACGGACAGCCCCGCCACGCTGGAGATCACGATCCTGCCGCCGTTCTGGAAGAGCTGGTGGTTCCGCACCGCCATCGGCCTGCTGGCGCTGGGCGGCGGCTTTGGCCTTTACCGTGCAAGGGCCCAGGTGCAGCGCACCTTGCGCTCGCGCCTCGAATACCAGGTCAGCCTGCGCACCACGGAGGTCGAGGACAAGAACCGCATGCTGGAGCACCAGAAGCAGGAGCTGGAACGGCGCGACGAGCGATTGAGCCAGGCCAAGCAGAAGGCGGAAGATGCAACGCGCCAGAAGTCCGAGTTCCTGGCCAATATGAGCCATGAAATGCGCACTCCGCTGGCAGGCGTGATCGGCATGCTCGGCTTCGCGCTGCGCGACGAAAGCCTGCAGCCTGCCACACGCGAGCAGATCGAACGGGGCCAGGCCAATGCCCAGTCCCTCCTGTCCATCATTAACGACCTGCTGGACTTCTCGAAGATCGAGGCGGGCAAGCTCACCATCGAGAACATCGATTTCGCCCTGGCCTCCACGGTGGAGAATGTGGTGAGCCTGTTCGAAGAGCAGGCGGCGGCGCACAGCGTGGGCTTCAAGGTGGAATTCGGCCCAGGCCTGCCACCCTTTGTGCGGGGCGACCCCACGCGCCTGCGGCAGGTGCTGGTGAACCTGGTGGGCAACGCCTTCAAGTTCACCCAGCGCGGGCATGTCACCCTGCGCGTGAGCCGCGTGCCGGACAAGAAGCGCAGCGACGGCTGCAACCTGATCTGCTTCACGGTGGAGGATACCGGCATCGGCATTCCCGCCGACGAGCTCCCGCGCCTGTTCGAGAAATTCGAGCAGGCCGACGCCACCACCACGCGGCGCTACGGCGGCACGGGCCTCGGCCTGGCCATCTGCCGCCAGCTGGTGGACCTGATGGATGGCCAGATCACCGCCATCAGCCAGCCGGGCAGCGGCAGCATCTTCAGCTTCACGCTGCCTCTGCCGGACGGCGTGGCGCCGCCGCTGGTGCCGCATGTGCCGCGCGAGCCGCACAGCCACCAGCTGAAGGTGCTGTGCGCCGAGGACTTCCCCACCAACCAGATCATCATCCGCATGATGCTGGAGGACCTCGGTCACAAGGTGGACATCGCTGGCAACGGCGCCGTTGCCGTTGCCGCCTGCGCGCAGACGCGCTATGACCTGATCCTGATGGACGGCCGCATGCCGGAAATGGATGGCCCCACGGCCACGCGCCTGATCCGCTCCGGCGGCCCGCTGGAAGCGCCGGTGCGCGACCAGGAGCTGATGATCATCGCGCTCACCGCCAACGCCAGCGAGGAAGACCGCAGCCGCTATCTCGCCGCGGGCATGGATGATTTCCTGACCAAGCCGATCGACGAGGCGGCCCTGCATTACCAGCTGAGCCGCGCCATCGAACGCCAGCTGCAGCGCGGCATAGCGCTGCAGCCCATGCCGCATCGCGGCCCGCCGCAGCGCCCGAGCATCGCGGAACTGGACGCCATGTTCGGTGTGATCACCAGTGCGCTGCCGGAACGCCAGGCGCAGCGCGCTCCGGGCGAGGCAGCCGATGCCCTGCGGCTGCGCCTGCGCGACGCCTTCATTTCTGACCTGCCCGCGCGGCTGGACGAACTGGATGCGGCCCTGGCAGCGGCGGACGCCGACGCGGCGGGCCGTATCTTCCACGGCATGAAAGGCAGCGCGGCCTACCTGGACGAAGCTGAACTGCACAACCTGTGCGCAGAGCTTGAGCGCGCCGCCGACCGCGCCCTGTGGCCGGCCATCCGCCACAAGCTCCCGCGCCTGCACCAGATGCTGAGCCGGATCGTGACCCCGGCCAGCAGGGAGATGTAAATGAAGGTACTAGTGATCGACGATGACGTCGTATCGCGCATGATGCTGATGCATCTGATCGACAACTGCGGAACGTTCGAGATCTTCGAAGCGGAGGATGGCGCGGACGCCTGGCGCCAGCTGGAGGAGGGCCTGCGGCCCGGCATCTGTTTCTGCGACCTGCGCATGCCGCGCCTGTCCGGCATGGAGCTGCTGCAGCGCGTGCGGGCGACGCCGTCGCTGCAGGAGATTCCTTTCGTGCTCGTCTCCTCGGCCAGCGACCGCGACACCGTGCAGCAGGCCAGCGCCGCCGGCGCGGCGGGTTATATCGTGAAGCCCTTCCAGGCCGAGGATGTGCGCATGCACCTGAGCGGCTTCGTGGACAAGGCCCCCACCAGTTATCAGCACGTGGCGGAAACGCCTGCCGCAACGCTGGAGCGGCTGGGTATCGGCGCCGAGCGCCTGCTGGCCTATCTTTCGGGCTTCCAGCAGCAGCTCAATACGGCGGCAATCGAACTGGAAGTCCTGCTGGCGCAGGGCGGACAGGCCGAGGCGCGGAACCGCCTCGAGAAGCTGCACGCCGGCGCCGCCACCCTGGGCCTGAGCGGCGCCGCCAATGCCCTGCGCTCCCTGCTGCCAGGCCAGCTGGCGGCGGACGCCGTGCTGGCTGCCGTGGCCGAAGCCGCGCGCGCCGTGCGGCAGCAGACAGAGATCGTCCGGGAATCGCAAGCCGGGGAGTAATCGCGCTTCCCCTGCGGGAGCCGCTTGCGCGCAAGGTATTTTAAGTTTAAAGTAAATGCCTGCCGCCTGAATGCTCCCAACCGGAAGGGTGACCATGAACAGAGCCTCTGCCGCATCTGCCAGCGCGCATGTCGATACTTTCGCGCGCGACCATCTGCCGCCGCGCGAACTTTGGCCCGAACTCGTGTTCGAGCTGCCCGAGCTGCAATATCCGGAACGCCTGAACTGCGTCGCCGAACTGCTGGACCGTCCGGTCGCCGAAGGCATGGGCGCCCGTCCCGCCATTCACGGCGAGCGCGAAACCTGGACCTACGGCGAATTGAGCGAACAGGTGGACCGCATCGCCAATGTGCTGCGGCACGACATGGGCCTCGTGCCGGGCAACCGCGTGCTGCTGCGCGGCGCCAACTGCCCGATGATGGCCGCCGCCATCCTGGCGGTGCTGAAATCGGGGTGCATCGCCGTGCCGACCATGCCCCTGCTGCGGGCGCGCGAACTGGACGCCATCCTCGCCAAGGCCGAAGTGAACGCCGTGCTGTGCGCCTCGGCCCTGCGCGGCGAGATGGAGGCCACGGCTTACAAACCCGCGCACCTTTGCTGGTTCGGCGGCGAGGCGGCGCGCGATTCGCTGGAAGCGCGCATGGCGCGCCAGCCTGCCGTGTTCGAGGCCTGCGATACGGCGGCGGACGATGTCTGCCTTATCAGCTTCACCTCCGGCACCACGGGTGTGCCGAAGGGGACCATGCACTTCCACCGCGACATTCTCGCGATCTGCGACTGCTTCCCCCGCCATACCCTGAAGGCCGATGCTTCGGACCTCTTCATCGGCACGCCTCCGCTGGCCTTCACCTTCGGCCTTGGCGGCCTGCTGCTTTTCCCGATGCGGGTGGGAGCGTCCACGGTGCTGCTGGAGAAGCTCACGCCCGAAACCCTTCTGCAGGCGATCGAGCGCTACCGCGCAACGGTGTGCTTCACGGCGCCCACCTTCTACCGCCAGATGGCTGCGCTGGCGCCGAAATACGATCTCTCCAGCCTGCGCAAGACGGTGTCCGCAGGCGAGGCCCTGCCGGTCGCCACGCGCGAGAGCTGGCAGCAGGCCACGGGCCTGCGCATGATCGACGGCATCGGCGCCACGGAGATGCTGCACATCTTCATTTCGGCTGCGGATGACGATATCCGCTCCGGCGCGACGGGCAAGCCCGTGCCGGGCTACCAGGCGTGCATTCTGGATGCGGCCGGCAAGCCTTGCGGGCCGGGCGTGATCGGCAGGCTCGCCGTGAAAGGCCCCACGGGCTGCCGCTACCTGGCGGACGAACGCCAGCGCGACTATGTATTCAACGGCTGGAACCTCACGGGCGACGCCTACGAGATGGATGCGGACGGCTATTTCATCTACCGTTCGCGTACGGACGACATGATCATTTCGGCCGGCTACAACATCGCCGGACCCGAAGTGGAGGACGCGCTGCTGCGCCATCCCGCAGTGGCAGAATGCGGCGTGGTGGGCAAGCCGGACGAGGAGCGCGGACAGATCGTGGAGGCGCACGTGGTGCTGAAGCCGGGCCATACACCTTCGCCCGAGATGGCCGCCGAGCTGCAGGAATTCGTCAAGCAGCAGATCGCCCCCTACAAGTATCCGCGCGCCGTGCAGTTCCTTGCCGCGCTGCCGCGCACAGAAACCGGCAAGCTGCAGCGCTTCAAGCTGCGCTCTGCCCAATAAGGACATCATGAACATCCTCTGTATCGGCGGCGGTCCCGCAGGCCTGTATTTCGCGCTGCTGATGAAGAAGCAGGACCCCGGCCACCGCATCGTGGTGGTGGAGCGCAACCGCCCCTATGACACCTTCGGCTGGGGCGTGGTCTTCTCAGACCAGACCCTGGGCAACCTGGTGAACGCGGACGAGCCGACCGCGCGCGACATCCTCCAGTCCTTCAACCACTGGGACGATATCGACGTCTGGTTCAAGGGCAGCATGGTGCGCTCCGGCGGCCATGGCTTCTGCGGCATCGGCCGGAAGCGGCTGCTGAATATCCTGCAGCGGCGCTGCGAAGAGCTGGGCGTGGAACTCGTGTTCGAGACCAATGTCGAGGACGACCAGGCGCTGGCGGGCTTCTACCAGGCCGACCTGGTGATCGCCTCGGATGGGCTGAACAGCCGTATCCGCAGCCGCTACGCCGCCACCTACCAGCCCCAGGTGGAGGCCCGGCAATGCCGATTCGTCTGGCTTGGCACGACGAAGAAGTTCGACGCCTTCACCTTCGATTTCCGCGAGACCCCTCACGGCTGGTTCCAGGCCCACATCTACCAGTACGACGGCGATACCTCCACCTTCATCGTCGAAACGCCGGAAAGCACCTGGCGCGCCGCGGGGCTTGCCGACATGTCCCAGGAAGAAGGCATCGCCTTCTGCGAGAAGCTCTTTGCCGACAGGCTTGAAGGGCACAAGCTCATGTCGAATGCCGCCCACCTGCGCGGTTCGGCCATGTGGATCACCTTCCCGCGCGTGGTGTGCGCGCAGTGGGTGCGCTGGAACGGCGATGTGCCCGTGGTGCTGATGGGCGACGCCGCGCACTCGGCGCATTTCTCGATCGGTTCGGGAACCAAGCTGGCGCTGGAAGACGCCATCGAGCTCTCGCGCTGCTTCGCCCGGCACGGCAGCGACATTCCCGCCGCGCTGCAGGCTTACGAGGCCGTGCGCACAGTGGAAGTGCTCAAGATCCAGAGCGCGGCGCGCAACTCGATGGAGTGGTTCGAGAACGTGCAGCGCTACACGGCGATGGAGGCGCCGCAATTCGCCTACTCCATGCTCACGCGCAGCCAGCGCCTCTCGCACGAGAATCTGCGCCTGCGCGACCCGCAGTACGTGGCGGACTACGAAGCCTGGCTCGCGCGGCGCGCTTTCGAACAGGCAGAGCTGCCGCTGCCGGACAAGGCGGACATCCCGCCCATGTTCACGCCCTTCAAGGTGCGGGGGCTGCTGCTGAAGAACCGCATCGTGGTGTCGCCGATGGCGCAGTACAGCGCCGTGGACGGCACGGTGGGCGACTACCACCTTACGCATCTTGGCGCGCGGGCCATGGGCGGCGCGGCCATGGTGATGGCTGAGATGACCTGCGTATCGGCCGACGCGCGCATCACTCCATATTGCCCCGGCATGTACACGCCGGAGCACACGCAGGCCTGGAAGCGCATCGTGGACTTCGTTCACGCGCATACAGACGCGAAGATCGGGCTCCAGCTCGGCCACGCGGGCGCCAAGGGTTCCACGCGCGCCATGTGGGACGGCATCGACCTGCCGCTCGACACGGGCAACTGGCCGCTGGTATCGGCCTCGCCCCAGCAATACCTGGCTGGCGTATCGCAGGTGGCGCGCGGCGCAACGGCGGCGGACATGCAGCGCATCGAAGACGATTTCGTGCGCGCCACCATCGCCGCCGAGCATGCAGGCTTCGACTGGCTGGAGCTGCACTGCGCGCACGGCTACCTGCTGTCATCCTTCATTTCGCCGCTGACCAACCAGCGCGGCGACGAATACGGCGGCAGCCTGGAAAACCGCTGCCGCTTCCCGCTGCGCGTGTTCGCAGCCATGCGCGCCGCCTGGCCGGTGCACAAGCCCATGAGCGTGCGCATCTCGGCGCACGACTGGGTGGAAGGCGGCATCACGCCGGACGACGCGGTGCGGATCGCAGGCCTGTTCAAGCAGGCGGGCGCGGACGTCATCGACTGTTCCTCGGGCCAGGTGAGCAAGCTGGAAAAGCCCGTCTTCGGCCGCATGTTCCAGACGCCATTCGCAGACCGCGTGCGCAACGAGGCGCACATTGCCACCATGGCCGTGGGCTCCATCTTCGAAGCGGACCACGCGAACGGCATCATCGCCGCAGGCCGGGCGGACCTGTGCGCAGTGGGCAGGCCGCACCTTGCGAACCCCGCCTGGACGCTGACCGAAGCAGCTAAAATCGGCTACCGTGCCATGCCCTGGCCGAAGCAGTACCTGGCGGGCAAGCAGCAGCTGGAACGCAATCTCGAACGCGAACGGCAGATGGCTGCCGCAAGCAGCGGCCTCACACCGCAACAGGTGGCGGCAAAACTTCTGGAGGGTTAGCAGTGGCATCACTCGACGGCAAACATGCGCTTGTCACCGGCGGCGGACGCGGAATCGGCGCGGCCTGCGCAAAAGCCCTGCTGGCGCAAGGGGCGCGCGTCACGATAGCGGGCCGCGACAGGGCAGGGCTGGAGCGCACCGCCGAATCGCTGCGCGCCGCCAGCGCGCCGGACCGTGTCGCAATCGTGGCGGTGGATGTTTCGGACGAAGCTGCCGTGCATGAAGCCTTCCGCGAGGCAGCGCTGCTCTCCGGTGCAATCGATATCCTCGTCAACAATGCTGGCCAGGCGCTGTCCGCGCCCTTCATGAAAACCAGCGCCGCGCACTGGCGCCAGATGCTGGACGTGAACCTCACCGGCGCCTTCCACTGCACGCAGGCGGCTTTGCCCGGCATGCTGGAAGCGGGCTGGGGGCGCATCGTGAATGTCGCATCCACCGCAGGCATGACGGGCTACCGCTATGTGAGCGCCTATGTCGCGGCCAAGCACGGCGTGGTCGGCCTGACGAGGGCACTGGCGCTGGAGGTGGCGGCGAAGGGCGTGACCGTGAATGCGGTATGCCCCGGCTTCACGGAGACCGACATGGTGCAGCAGGCCGTAGCCGCCATCATGCAGAAGACGGGCCGCAGCGAAGACGAGGCGCGCGCCGAACTGGCGGCGGGCAATCCGCAGCGCCGCCTGGTGCAGGCGGAGGAGGTGGCGAACGCCGTCGCCTGGCTGTGCCTTCCCGAATCGGCGGCCATGAACGGGCAGGCGATTGCCGTTGCGGGCGGCGAGGTGATGTGATGCCTTTGACCGGCCTGCCCGAAGAAGGCGGCGAGGAGCCGGTGCTGGACCTGGCGAGCCGCCTCACGAAGGACCACCACCAGTCGCTCAAGCTCTGGCTGCGCATGCTCTCCTGCACCGTGAAGATCGAGAACGAGATCCGCGGCAGGCTGCGCGCGCAATTCGGCATCACGCTGCCGCGCTTCGACCTGATGGCGCAGCTCGAGCGTTTTCCCGACGGGCTGCGCATGGGCGAACTCTCGCGCCGCATGATGGTCACGGGCGGCAACGTCACCGGCATCACCGACCAGCTGGAACAGGAGAAGCTGGTGCAGCGCGTGCCCGACCCCAAAGACGGCCGCGCGTACAGCGTCAAGCTCACGCCAGCGGGACGGCGCGCCTTCGCCGAAATGGCGCAGGTGCACGAAGGCTGGGTGGCCGAGCTGCTGGAAGACATGCCGGTGGAAGACAAGGGACAGCTGATCGAGCTGCTGTCGCGCATGAAGGAACATCTCTACGCCCGCGAGGCAAAGGACAAACCATGAAATACCTGCAAGGCGAAGCGCACAGCCTTCCCGGCAACCGCAGTTCCCTCGGCGGCTATATGGCGCGCCATTTCCTGTTCACGGTGGATGACGGCGTAGCGACGCTGACGCTGAACCGCCCGGAGCGAAAGAATCCCCTCACCTTCGAATCGTACGCGGAGCTGCGCGACCTGTTCCGCGAAATGGCGCTGGCGGACGATATCAAGGCCGTCGTTATCACGGGCGCGGGCGAGAACTTCTGCTCGGGCGGCGACGTGCACGAGATCATCGGCCCGCTCACGAAGCTGGACATGCCTGGCCTGCTCGCCTTCACCCGCATGACGGGCGACGTGGTGAAGGCCATGCGCGCCTGTCCGCAGCCTATTGTCGCGGCCATCGACGGCGTATGCGCGGGCGCGGGCTCGATGCTGGCGCTGGCGTCGGACATCCGCTTCGGCACGGAGCGCAGCAAGACGGCCTTCCTGTTCACGCGCGTCGGCCTGGCGGGCTGCGACATGGGCGCCTGCGCACTCCTGCCGCGCGTGATCGGCCAGGGCAGGGCGGCCGAGCTGCTGTACTCCGGCCGTTCCATGTCCGGCGCGGAAGGCGAGCGCTGGGGCTTCTTCAACAGCCTGCATGCGCCGGACGATGTGCTGCAGGCCGCGCACAGCTTCGCATGGGGCCTCGCGCAAGGCCCCACCTTCGCGCATGGCATGACGAAGAAGATGCTCCAGCAGGAATGGAATATGGGCGTGGATGAAGCCATCGAGGCCGAGGCCCAGGCCCAGGCCATTTGCATGGCCACCAACGACTTCCACCGCGCCTATCACGCCTTCGTGGCGCGCGAAAAGCCGCAGTTCGAAGGGGATTGAACATGGCGGACAAGGATTATCTCGGCTGGCCATTTTTCGAGGAGCGCCATGCGGCGCTGGAGCGGGAGCTGGATGCCTGGGCCTCGGCGCAGCTGAGCGGCGCGCACGGCCGCGATGCGGACGCCATCTGCCGCAAGCTGGTGCGCCAGCTGGGCGCCGCGGGCTGGCTGCGCCACGCCATCGCCAAAGGCGGAAACGCGGCGATCGACACCCGTGCCATCTGCCTGATCCGCGAGACACTGGCGCGCCATGCAGGCCTGGCGGATTTCGCCTTCGCCATGCAAGGCCTCGGCTCCGGCGCCATCAGCCTGTTCGGCAGTGAGGCGCAGCGCGCCGAATGGCTGCCGCGCGTGGCGTCGGGCGAAGCCATTGCCGCATTTGCGCTCTCCGAGCCGCAGGCCGGTTCCGATGTGGCGGCCATGCAGTGCAGCGCCGTGCTGGACGGCGAACACTATGTGCTGAACGGCGAGAAGACCTGGATCTCCAACGGCGGCATTGCCGATTTTTACGTGGTGTTCGCGCGTACGGGCGAAGCGCCCGGCGCGCGCGGCATCAGCGCCTTCATCGTGCCTGCCGGTACGCCGGGCTTCGACGATTCGCAGCGCATCGAAGTGATCGCTCCCCACCCATTGGCCACGCTGCGCTTCAGCGATTGCCGGGTACCCGTGTCGGCGCGCATCGGCGAGGCAGGGCAGGGCTTCAAGGTGGCAATGGCCACGCTCGACGTCTTCCGCACCTCGGTGGCCGCCGCGGCGCTGGGCTTTGCCCGCCGCGCCTTCGATGAAGCCATCGCGCACGCCCAGCAGCGCAAGATGTTCGGCCAGACCCTGGCCGACTTCCAGCTGACGCAGGCGAAACTGGCCCAGATGGCGGCAGGCATCGACGCCGCCGCGCTGCTCACCTACCGCGCCGCCTGGCAGCGCGACCAGGGCCGCAAGGTCACCAAGGAAGCGGCCATGGCCAAGATGCAGGCGACCGAAACGGCCCAGCAGGTCATCGACGCCGCCGTGCAGATGTTCGGCGGCCTGGGCGTGATGAGCGGGCATCCCGCTGAAACCCTCTACCGCGAGATCCGCGCGCTGCGCATCTACGAAGGCGCGACGGAGGTGCAGCAGCTCATCATTGCCCGCGAACTGCTGCGCGAGCGCGCAGCCTGATTTCAGGAGAAAAGGAAAATGCAGATTCTTCAACCGCCGGGCTGGCCGCGGCCACGTGGCTACAGCAACGGCATCGCCGCCGAAGGCCGCATGGTCTTTGTCAGCGGCATGGTCGGCTGGGACAAGGACGGCAAGTTCCAGACCATGGACTTCGCCGGCCAGGTACGCCAGGCCCTGGAAAATATTATTGCCGTGCTGGCCGAGGCGGGCGCGGCGCCGACACACATCGCGCGCATGACCTGGTATGTCGTGGACAGGGACGAGTATGTGCAGGCCTATCCCGAGATCGGCCGCCACTACCGCGAGCTCATCGGTACGCACTACCCGGCGATGACCGCCGTGCAAATTGCTGGGCTGGTGGAGCCGCAGGCGCGCGTCGAGATCGAAGTGACGGCTGTTGTACCTTTGACGTAAATTGTAATAATTGTAATGTCGTGACCGGTAAATTTGGGACGATGTGCTAGAGTAGATTGTATTGTTCGTCACGTCCTAAAGGTGCCACCATGCAAGCACATTTCAAAGGCGTTGCCAGCGCCTGCCTCTCAGCGCTTCTTCTTGCCTGGGGGCAAAGTGCCTGGGCGGACGACCTGCTGAACGATGGGCACCGGGCCATTCTTGCAAGCTGGCTGGGGCAGGCGGACGTAGGCCTGAGCAATATCTACACCAAGCAGACCGGCGACACCTCGGCCGACTTCCACCATGCCGTCGACGGACGCGGACGCACCTTCGCGGTCATGGAGGCCACCACCTCGCTGGGCGAGACCTTCCTGGTGGGTGGCTACAATCCCGCCAGCTGGGACAGCGTCACGGGCTTCCGCATGACGCCCACGAACGCCGAACGCACGGCCTTCCTGTTCAATCTCACGACGGGCGAGCTGCACCGCCAGACCTTGATCAACCATGTCTTCGACACGGTGGGCGCCTACCAGACCTACAACGACATCAACTACGGCCCCACCTTCGGCTGGGGCCACGACCTGTTCGTGCCGCAGGACCTGACGAACGGCGGCTTCTCGCTGCTGTACTCCTACATCGAGCCGGACGGCGCCGATTTCCAGACCAGCCTGCTGGACGGCCGCACCTACACGGGCCCGGACGTCACCATCGGCCGCATGGAAATCTACGCGATCGCTCCTGTTCCCGAACCGGGCAGCATCGGCATGACCCTGGCCGGGCTGGGCCTGCTGGGTATGGTCGCGGCCCGCCGCCGCAAGCCGTGAGCGCGATGCTGAACGCGGACACCTGGCGTCAATACGGCCGCCACGGCCGGCTGCTTGCCTTCAAAGGCTTCCTCACGCGGCGCAGCTTCCGCCCTATCGTCACTTTGCGCCTGTGCCAGGCGGCGCAGCGTGGCGGTCTGCCCGGCAGGCTGCTGCTTCCCTTCTATAAATTGCTGCACAAGGCGGCGACCCAGCTGGCCGGCATGGACTTCGCGTGGCAGACGCAGGTTGGCCCCGGCCTGGCGCTGACTCATGGCTGGGGTCTGGTGATCAACCCCGGCGCCCGCATCGGCAGCAATGTGACCATGTTCCATGGCGTGACGCTGGGCCAGCGCGACCGCATCGCCGCCGACGGCTCCCGCGTCAGCGAATGTCCGGTGATCGAGGACGAAGTATGGATCGGCCCGCATGCCATCATCGTCGGCGGCGTGCGCATCGGCCGTGGCAGCCGCATCGGCGGCGGCGCCTTCGTTACCGAGGACGTCCCGCCTTATTCCGTGGTGGCGGGCAACCCAGCTGCCATCGTCAAGACCGGCTGCGTGCCGGACGTGATGAACCGCGCCGACATCGGCGACTCCGCGCCCGCGGCGGCGCAGCTGACGGGCCTGCACGAGCAGTCCTAGTTCCGGACCTCCCGGTCCTATTGACGGCAGTCAATATCATTCCCTCTGCCAAGGCCTAGATTGAAGGCTTCGTTCACTTCGAACTGGAGGCTTCATGAGGCGCTACCACATCACGCTCGGCGCGAAGACCACGGCTGGCGGCGTGGTCACCTCGGCGACGAGCCTGTGCTCCATCAACGGGGTGCTGATGGCGGTCGAAGGCGACACCGTCAACTGCCCGGCATGCAAGAGCGTGGGAAGGATCATGTGCGATGGGCCGCGGTTGTCCGAGCGCTGGAACGGCAAGCAGGCAGCGCTGAGCGATGACCTTTGTATATGCGGCTGCCATCCACCGCCCCGGCTGCTTGCTATCCAGACCCAGAAGTCGCAGCTGATCGAAACCGAAGGAGACGACCTCAGCCCTGCCGAAACCCAGCGGCTGGCCGAGTCGCGCAGACCTTCCAGCGCGGCCACCGAGGAAGCGGTATCGCTGCGCCTGATGGACCAGGCAAGCAGGGAGCCGTACAGGAACCTGCCTTACCGTCTTGAGCTGTCAAGCGGGCAGGTGATCGAAGGTGTCACGGACGGGAACGGGCTCACAAGGCCGCTGACGGCTTTCGAGCGTTCGGGACTGCTTGCCTGGCATGTGACACCTGCGGCAGCGCCGGCCTGACATGCCCGACGCGCCCTTTACACCGCACGAGCACGACGCGCTTCCGCTTGGACGCAATACGGTCCCCGTTTCCGAATGCAAGATTCATCCCGCGCTTCAGGAAGGGCAGGTCGCCCAGGTAGTCGATGTTCCCTTATTGAGCTGCTCCAGCGTGTGGCTCCGCTGCCAGCAGGAGGCCCGGAAATGGGTCTCCGACTGCAACGGCAAGATCCTGAGCGACGCGATGCAGATCAACCGGCGCATCAACGCCGCCTACGCCCACCTCTGGCTCACCGACCGCCGCTTCCAGTGGGCGGGTCTCGCCGCATTCGCATCCAAGCAGGTGGGATGTGGGCTGCTGCACGCCGCAAAAACCTCGAAGGCGACTTTGCAGCGTGTGCGAAACCACACGGGAGAGGATAGTGCAGATTTCCTCTCCAGGAATGTATTCGATCTTGGAGTCGGCGCGGGGGCGGAGTACGTTGCAAGACAGCTGGCCTTGGGCAACCTGACGCTTTTCCTTGATATCTATCCTCTGCACCGCTTTTATATGCTCAGAGGTTTCGAAGGGATTCGTAGCTGCCTTGCGGAGCGGGAAGCCATCAAGGATTTAGTTTTCTGGCCTCCCGAAGCGCGGAGCAAATTGGTGTTCGGTAAGTTCTGCAAAGAGATCCTTACCGGATTCGAGCAAATCGAAGGAGGCCAGATCAGTGAAAGTGTACGGAGCTTGGCCCACCACGAACCAATCAACATCTTGCAGAAAGTGATTTACGACGATCCGGTCACACAAAAGGCGTTGGACAGTAATCAGTTTGCGTGGGTTACCAAGCTTCCGACGGGAGACTATGCGGAGATACAGCTAACCCTGTCGGCTGGCTGCTCTCCCAAACTGGGCTGGACACAATGGTTCGCCAAATCGTCGGACGTCCATCTGTGGAACAAGGATGACAGGATGCGATTCGTGATCCGTGCGGCAGATGAGTTCGATCGTCTCCTTAAGGGGCGCGCCGCTGGCGATCTTCGTAAGTCCATCGAGGAGATTTACCTGCTTGGGGAAAGAGGGTGAGAACACGAAGCAAGTTGCTTGTGCTCACAGCGGCGTGCGCCGGGCTTGTCGCTTGGCATGCCGGAGAGCCCAAACCGACAACACTTGTCTTAAGACTTGACCAGACATTTGAAGAAGTGGTGAAAAATTCTACTTACCCCGTTCTGGAGAACTCGAACTTGCCTTCGCAGGATCCTGGTGACACAAAATTTGGAGTCATCTGGGTCGACAAGCCTTCCGTTATCATCAAGTACGACGATCCAGCCAATGGTTTTGTGCTCCCGCCGACGACATTCGCCGGTGTCCCCTTCATGCATAACAGGGTTCAAATCATTCAGACCTCGCCGATGCTGAAAGCCCTTTCGTACGACGAGGCAGTAGAAGTCCTGGGATCGTTGCAGGGCCAATTCAAGGCGCGGGGTTGGGAGCCGTGGACTGTGAAGGGAAGGGAAAGCAAAAGCGACTGGTTCGACCTTTCCGTGAGTGGAAAGAAACAGCTGTACGATGAGATGTACCGCACCAGCGGGTCCCGGACAATCTCGATTGGCGTCCCCAAGAAAAATTTGGAAGTGCTGCTCCGGATACATTGCGCCATCCACTGCGACGACGAGAACAAGGCCGGCGCCAAGTTCCTCGTTGATGTCGAGGTTGGGCACAAGGCCCTGTACGACTGGGACGGACGGTAGTGCGAAAGCACGGCGGGCAGGGGAGTGGTCCCCCCGACTGGAATCGAACCAGTATCCCACGCTTAGGAGGCATGTGCACTATCCATTGTGCTACGGGGAGGACGCGGGCGCCATTATAGCCGACAGATGGGCAATTGTTAGGGGGATGGCCGGTCTGCCGGTACAATGCGCGTTTCACCGCATCGAATTGTCTTTCCCATGGCTGTCATTTCCCTGTCTGACGCGCAACTGGCCTTCGGCCACCATGCGCTGCTCGACCACGCTGAATTTTCCCTGGAGACCGGCGAACGCGTCGGCCTGATCGGCCGCAACGGCACCGGCAAGTCGTCCTTGCTGAAGATTATCTCCGGCGCCTTCAAGCTGGATGACGGCCTGCTCGTGATGCAGCAGGGCCTGAAGATCGCCTACGTGGAGCAGGAGCCCGTGTTCGAGCCCGAGATGACGGTGTTCGACGCCGTCGCTTCCGGCCTGGGCGAGCTGCCCGCCCTGGTCAAGGAATACGATGCCCTCACCAGCCAGTTCGGCCAGGGCGACGATGAACGCCTGATGGAGCGCATGCACGACATCCAGCAGAAGCTGGACGCGGCCGATGCCTGGAGCATCAACAACAAGGTCGAGCAGACCCTGGACCGCCTGAACCTGGGCCCGGACGCGCAGATGAAGACCCTCTCCGGCGGCATGCAGAAGCGCGTGGCCCTGGCCCGCGCCCTGGTCGCCGCGCCGGACGTGCTGCTGCTGGACGAGCCCACCAACCACCTCGATTTCACTTCGATCCTGTGGCTGGAAGGCCTGCTGCGCGACTTCAAGGGCAGCGTGCTCTTTATTACCCACGACCGTTCCTTCCTCGATAACGTGGCCACCCGCATCATCGAGCTGGACCGGGGGAACCTGCTGTCCTATCCCGGCAACTTCAGCGCCTACCAGACCCGCAAGGCCGAACAGCTGGCCATCGAGGAGGTGGAGAACGCGAAGTTCGACAAGTTCCTGGCCCAGGAAGAAGTGTGGATCCGCAAGGGCGTGGAGGCGCGCCGCACCCGCAACGAGGGCCGCGTGCGCCGCCTGGAGCGCCTGCGCGAGCAGCGCGTGGCGCGCCGCGAGCAGCAGGGCCAGGTGCGCCTGGAAGTGGCTTCCGGCGAGCGCTCGGGCAAGATCGTGGCCGAGCTCGATGGCGTGGACAAGCGCTTCGGGGAAAAGACCATCGTGCGCGGCTTCAGCGCCACCATCCTGCGCGGCGACAAGGTGGGCCTGATCGGCCCCAACGGCGCGGGCAAGACCACCTTGCTCAAGCTGATCCTGGGCGAGGAAACGCCGGACGCGGGCACCGTCAAGCAGGGTACCAGGCTCCAGGTGGCCTACTTCGACCAGATGCGCGCCCAGCTCAATGAAGAGGCGAGCCTGGCCGACACCATCTCGCCCGGCAGCGACTGGGTGGAAATCAACGGCCAGAAGAAGCACGTGATGAGCTACCTGGGCGATTTCCTCTTCGCCCCGGAACGGGCACGCTCGCCCGTGCGCACCCTCTCGGGCGGCGAGCGCAACCGCCTGCTCCTGGCCCGCCTCTTCGCCAAGCCCGCCAACGTGCTGGTGCTGGACGAACCCACCAACGACCTCGACATCGATACCCTGGAGCTGCTGGAAGAGCTGCTGGAGGATTACCAGGGCACGGTCTTCCTCGTCAGCCACGACCGCATGTTCCTGGACAATGTGGTGACCCAGGTCATCGTGGCCGAAGGGCAGGGCGCCTGGAAGGAGTACATCGGCGGCTACAGCGACTGGGAGCGGGTCAAGCCCGCCGTCGCCGCGCAGCTTGCGCCGAAGAAGGCGGAGAGCAAGCCTGCGCCCAAGGCGGAGGCGGCGCCGCCCGCTCCGGCCAAAGGCAGGAAGCTCAGCTTCAAGGAGCAGCGCGAGCTGGAGGAACTGCCGCAGCGCATCGCTCAGCTGGAGGACGAGCAGGCGGCCCTGAACGTGACCCTGTCGGACCCGGATTTCTACAAGAAAACGCCGGCCGAGGCCAAGCGCCTGAATGCCCGCATTGCCGAGATCGAAGAGGAACTGATGGCGGCGCTCGAACGCTGGGAAGCCATCGAATCGCGCAACTCTTGATCTGGATTTCCTTTACGCACGATTCGTGCGCTGCTGCCCGCTAGCCTTGTTGTAAGATCTGCAAACCTTGAGAGGCTGGCAACATCCTTGCAATTCACAGGAAGGCAGATCGCGCATGACACTCCCGCAGCAGGACCCTCCCACTGTCGGCACGGCGGCCAGGCCGGAAGCGGCCCACGGCCCGCTGCTGTACCGCAGCGCCTGGGCCCGCATCCTGCCCTTCGCCCTGTACATGGCCTTTATCGCCGTGTCCGATACCCTGCAGCGCTTCGGCTGGACGGTCAAGGAACTGCACTGGCTCTACCCGGTCAAAGTGGCTGTGGTGCTGCTGGCCCTGCTGGCCTTCCGCCGCAGCTACAGCGAACTGGCCTGGCAGCCCCTGCGCGCCCGCACCTGGCTGGCCTCGGTCGCCACCGGCCTGGCCGTGCTGGTGCTGTGGATCAACCTGGACGCGGGCTGGATGCAGATCGGCTCTCCGGCGGGCTACCAGCCCCTGACGGAATCGGGGCAGCCGGACTGGCTGCTGATCGCCCTGCGCCTCGCCGGGGCAGCCCTGGTGGTGCCCCTGATGGAGGAACTGTTCTGGCGCTCCTTCCTGCTGCGCTGGATCGACCATCCGGGCTTCCTGACCGTGCCGCCCGCGCTGGTCACGGCCAAGGCCCTGGCCTTCACCACGGTGCTCTTCGGCTTCGAGCACAGCCTGTGGCTGGCGGGGATGGTGGCGGGCGCGGCTTACGGCCTGCTGTACATGCGCACCGGCACCCTGTGGGCGCCCATTATCGCCCACACCGTCACCAACAGCATGCTGGGCGTGTGGGTGGTAACTACAGGCAACTGGACCTACTGGTAAGACTATCGATAACCTCTAGAGAAGACAGAGAATAATGTTGAGCTCATCGCACAAACCATCGGCCGCACTGCGCATCCTGCCACTGCTCCTGGGCGTCCTGTACGCGGGTAACGCCCTGGCCGACATCAGCGACACCATCAAGCCCTTCGTGTCGGTGGCCTATACCTACGACGACAACCTGCTGCGCCTGCCGGACGATTTCCCCACCGCCTTCGGCCCGCGCGGCGACCGCGCCACCCAGAGCCAGGCGGGCGTCCTGTTCGACCGCCCCATCGGCCGCCAGCGCCTGACCGGCTCGGCCAAGGTGTCGCGCGTGAGCTTCGACCATTACGACGCTCTGGACTACAACGGCAAGGACTTCAATGCCGACCTGGCATGGCAGCTGGGCAACCATCTGGAAGGCAACCTGGGCGGCAGCTACTCGCAGACCCTGACGCCCTTCACGGACTTCCACACGGACGACCGCAACCTGCGCACCCAGCGCCGCGAATACTTCAACGGCGCCTGGCGCTTCCATCCCAGCTGGCGCGTGCGCGCGGCCTACAACCGCTTCGACTTCAGCTACGAGCTGCCGGTGCAGCGCTTCAACAACCGCGTGGAGGACACGAGCGAGGCGGGCGTGGATTACCTGGCCAGGAGCGGCAGCCGGGTCGGCTTGGTGGTGCGCAAGCTGAAGGGCCGCTACGATTTCCCGCGCCGCTTCGGCTCCCTGCTGGACGAGGGCTACGAGCAGGACGAGCTGAAGGCCAACATCTACTGGACCGTGAGCGGCATCACCACCATCCAGGTGCTGGCCGGCTACGCCAAGCGCAAGCACGACGTGTTCAAGGAGCGCGACGCCAGCGGCGCCAACGGCCGCATCACCATGGACTGGAAGCCGAGCGGCAAGCTGCGCTTCAAGTTCGAAGGCTGGCGCGACTTCGCGGCGGTGGAAAGCTCGGTCGTGAACAACAGCCTGAACAAGGGCGTCAGCGCGGCGGCCACCTGGGATATCTCGGCCAAGCTGCAGGGCACGGCCAGCGTGCGCCGCGAGCGCCGCAATTTCGAACGGGTGAGCGGGGTGACCTTTACCGGCGACCCCAGCGACACCACGCGCGGCGCCACCGTGGGCCTGCAGTACCAGCCCCTGCGCAATGTGCAGGTGGGCGTGAGCGCCTTCAGCGACCGCCGCAACGGCAGCCCCTTCCTGGGCACTGGCAGCTACCGCGCCAAGGGCGCCTCGGTGAACGCCAGCGTGCAGTTCTGATCGACCAAGATGACACTTAACGATACGCCTCTCGTTTCCTTCTTCCAGCGGGTGCTCGACCCGCTGATCATCATGGGAACGCTGTACGCCACCTGCATGCTGTACCGGGAGCCCTTTACGGGCTACTCCCTGGTGCTGATGATCCTTGCCTTCTTCCTGTCCAATTCCATCTACCAGCACATCGACCCCTACCGCACCTGGCGCAGCGGGCGCATGCTGGCCTATTCGCGCGACATCTTCGCGGGCTGGATCCTCACGGCCCTCATACTCGTTTTCCTGGGCAATGTGAGCGGCCTGGCCTACCACTACGAGGAGAACGTGGTGCTGAGCTGGTTCCTGGCCACCCCCTTCGTCCTGCTGGTGAGCCACCTGGCCGTGCGCAAGGTGGGCGTGGACCCGGCCAAGGACAGCGAGGTGCGTTCCGTGCTCATCGTGGGCGCGAACGATGTGGGCATCAAGTTCGCCCGCACCATCGAACGCTTTCCCAATCTCTTCATGAGCGTGCACGGCTTCTTCGACGACCGCACCGACAAGCGCCGCCCGGCCGACCTGAAATATCCCGTGCTGGGCACCATGGACGATGTGGCGGGCTTCGTGCGCGAGCACCAGATCAAGATGATCTTCATCAGCCAGCCCATCTCGGCCCAGCCCCGCATCCGCAAGCTGCTGGACGACCTGCAGGACACCACGGCCTCCGTCTATTTCCTGCCAGATATCTATGTCTTCGACCTGATGCAGGCCCGCTTCGACAACGTCGGCGGCATGCCCGTCATCGCCATCACGGAAACCCCGTTTACGGGCTTCAACAGCATGATCAAGCGCGCCAGCGACATCATCCTGGCCAGTTTGATCCTGCTCATGCTTTTGCCGCTGATGCTGGTGATCGGCCTCATGGTCAAGCTATCCTCGCCGGGACCGGTCATTTTCCGCCAGCGCCGCTACGGCCTGTATGGCGACCAGATCTTCGTCTACAAATTCCGCTCCATGACGGTGGAGGAGGATGGGCCGAACGTGGTGCAGGCCACCAAGAACGACCGCCGCGTCACGCCCGTGGGCGCCTTCCTGCGCCGCAGCTCATTGGACGAACTGCCGCAATTTATCAATGTGCTGCAGGGCCGGATGAGTATCGTGGGACCAAGGCCGCACGCGGTGGCGCACAACGAGATGTACCGCAAGCTCATCAAGGGCTACATGCTGCGCCACAAGGCCAAACCCGGCATCACGGGCTGGGCCCAGGTGAACGGCCTGCGTGGCGAAACAGAGACATTGGACAAGATGGAGGCGCGCATCCGCTACGACCTGGACTACCTGCGCAACTGGTCCCTGTGGCTGGACCTGTGGATCATCCTGCGCACCGTCAAGGTGGTGCTGCAGCGCCAGAACGCCCACTGAAAAGCGGGCGGGGAAAAGCGGCGCCGGGCATTGAAAAAATAAATTGCTTTCCATGCCGGATTTGAATTGTGCGCACCCTTTCCTTCGCTACAATGGCTTTACGAAGTTGCAAGTTTGTCCAGTTTCTTGCGCCGCGCACGATTGAAACAGTGTTGTCGTTTTTATCTCAATCTGATAATTTTGTAAATGTTTCCTGTGGTGATGTTTCCTCTCACCATGGCGCATACCTGACGAACCGGAGGAGTATCTTGAACCCACTACACCAAGCAAGCGCCGTCCCCGCCACCCGCAAGCTGCTGTGCGCAGCGCTGGCACTCGCGGCAGCCACGGCGCTCAGCGCCTGCGGCGACAAGGCCGCGGCGAAGAAGCCCGGCCAGGCCCTGGCCAGCGTCAATGGCGAGGAAATCACCGTGCTGCAGCTGAACGAGGAGCTGGGCCGCGTGAACCCGGCGGCGGCCCAGCAGGAGACCGCGCGCAAACAGCTGCTGGAGGCCCTGATCGACCGCCAGCTGCTGCAGAACGAAGCGAACAAGGAAAAGCTGGACCGCGACCCGAAGGTGGTGCAGGCCATCGAGCGCGCCAAGGCCCTGATCGTGGCCCAGGCCTATATGCAGAAGCGGGTGGGCAACCTGGCCCGTCCCACCAAGGAAGAGGTGGCGGCCTACTACAGCCAGAACCCGCAGTTCTTCGCCAACCGCAAGAGCTTCGACATGCGCGAGCTGGTGCTGGCCACGGCGGACGTGAACGACGAGGTGAAGAAGGCGATGGACGGCGCCAAGTCCCTGGAGGAAGTGGCCGTGTGGCTGGACAGCAAGGGCATCAAGTACAACCGCGCCCAGCTGACCCGCACCAGCGCCGAGCTGCCGCCTGAGCTGAGCAGCCGCCTGCTGGCCATGCCCAAGGGCCAGCTCTTCATCATCCGCGAGGGCGACCGCAGCATGCTGATCTCCATCGCCGAGACCAAGGATTCGCCGGTGGCGCTGGAGCAGGCCTCGGCCCAGATCGAGCAGTACCTCTTCAACAAGAAGAACAAGGAGGCGGCGGAGGCGGAGGTCAAGCGCCTGCGCTCCACCGCCAAGATCGAGTACATGAACGCGCCGGCCGGCGGCGCTGCGGCCACGGCGGCCGCTCCGGCGGCAGCGCCGGCGCCCGCCGTGCAGGCCGACGCGGGCAGTGCGCCCTCGGCCGATGCCGCCGCGCGCGGCGTGGCCGGCCTGAAATGATTTGTTTAACCTGATAAGCAAAGGCAGGGAAAAAAATGAAAAAACTGATGATGTGGGTAATGGCGCTCCTGATGGGGCTGGCGACGATGGGCTGGGCCAACGCCCAGGAAGCGACCCTGGGCGTGGGCGACGTGATCAAGATCACCGTGTACGGCAGCCCCGACCTCTCCACCGAGACCCGCGTGAGCGAAGCGGGCCAGGTCACCTTCCCCCTGCTGGGGCAGGTGAAGGTGGGCGGCCTGACCGTGGCCCAGGCCGAGAAGGAGCTGGGCCAGCGCCTGGAGAAGGGCGGCTTCCTGCGCAAGGCCCAGGTGAACATCCTGGTCACCGGCATCCAGAGCCAGCAGATCGCCGTGCTGGGCGCGGTGAACCGTCCCGGCCGCTATCCGATCGAGGGCAAGCGCTCCGTGCTGGACATGCTGGCCCTGGCGGGCGGCATGAATCCGGACGGCGCCGACACCATCAGCGTGATCCGCAAGCGTAACGGCCAGACCACCAAGGAAACCATCGACGTGGTCGAGATGATCCGCAACGGCGACCTGAACCGCGACTACGACCTGGGCGCCAACGACATCATCTACGTGGAGCGTTCGCCCCGCTTCTATATCTACGGCGAAGTGCAGCGTCCCGGCGCCTTCCGCCTGGAGCGCTCCATGACGGTGCTGCAGGCCCTGGCCGTGGGCGGCGGCCTGACCCCGCGCGGCACCGAGCGCGGCATGCAGATCAAGCGCCGCGGCCCGGACGGCAAGCTGCAGATCATCGACGCCGCCCGCGACGACATGGTACAGATCGACGACGTGGTCTATATCAAGGAAAGCTGGTTCTGATTCACCCCCTTTGACGAGACCACAACCATGAGTTTCTCCCAATTCCTGCTGATCCTGCGCGCCCGGCGCTGGATCCTGATCGCCACCGTGCTGCTCACGGTGTCGGTGACCCTGGTGGTCAGCCTGCTGCTGCCCAAGACCTACAAGGCGACGGCTTCGCTGCTGCTGAACTACAAGGGCATGGACCCCGTGACCGGCCTGACCATGCCGGGCCAGCTGCTGCCCGGCTACATGGCGACGCAGATCGACATCATCAGCTCCAAGAACGTGGCCCTGCGCGTGGTGGACCGCCTGCGCCTGGCCGAGAGCCCCAGCGTGGTGGCCCAGTTCCAGGAAGCCACGGGCGGCAAGGGCACGGTGCGCGACTGGCTGGCCGAGCTGCTGCTGGCCAAGCTGGACGTGAATCCCTCGCGCGAGAGCTCGGTGGTGGAAGTGGGCTTCAAGGGCAGCGACCCCGAGTTCGTGGCCGCCGTGGCCAACGCCTTCGCCGACGAGTACCAGCTGGTAAACACCCAGCTGAAGGTGGAGCCCATGAAGAAGGCTTCCAGCTACTTCAACGACCAGATCAAGCTGCTGCGCGACAACCTGGAAACGGCCCAGAGCCGCCTCTCCAAGTACCAGCAGGAGCACGGCATCGTCAGCGTCGACAACCGGGTGGACGTGGAATCGAACCGCCTGAACGACCTGTCGGCCCAGCTCGTGATGGCCCAGGGCCAGCTGGCCGAAGCGGCCTCGCGCCAGCGCCTGGCGGGCAACGAGTCGCCGGACGTGGCCAACAGCCCCCTGATCCAGAGCCTGAAGATCAACCTGGGCCAGGCCGAATCCAAGTTCGCCGAACTGTCGGCCCGCCTCAGCCCGAACCACCCGCAGTACCAGGCCGCCAAGTCGGAAGTGGACAAGCTGCGCTCGGCCCTGAACGAGCAGCTCAGGGTCACCTCCAACAGCGTGGGCGCCAATGCCGCCATCCTGCAGCAGCGCGAGGCCACCATCCGCGCCGCCCTGGAAGCCCAGAAGGCCAAGGTGCTTGAGCTGAACCGCACCCGCGACGAGATGAACGTGCTGAACAAGGACGTGGAGAGCGCCCAGCGCGCCTTCGACGCGGCCTCCCAGCGCCTGTCGCAGACCAATATCGAAGGCCAGTCCAACCAGTCCGAGATCGCCGTGCTGAATCCGGCCGTGGCGCCGATCAAGCCGGCCGGTCCCAAGATCCTGCTGAACACCGTGCTGGCAGGCATGCTGGGCACCATGCTGGGCCTGGGCTTCTCCATCCTGGCCGAGATGCTGAACCGCCGCGTGCGTTCGGAGAGCGACATCGCCGACGCCCTGCAGATTCCCGTGCTGGGCGCCATCGACTGGAAGGCCACGCCGCCGCGCCGCGCCGGCTTCATGAACTCTCTCACCATGCGCCGCCTGGGCGCTTCCTGATATGGACCCGATCATGACTCATCCTGCGCTTGCCAGTGCCGCCCAGCGGCACAACCCTCCCGCCGCGCGCGGCGACTCCAGCATCGGCGGCCTGCTGCTCGAATCCGGCAAGATCACGCCGGAAGCGGCAGAGCGCGTCCTGCGCATGCAGAAGGACCTGGGCATCCGCTTCGGCGAAGCGGCACAGCGCCTGGGCCTGGTGACCGAGGCCGATATCCAGCAGGTGCTGGCGCGCCAGTTCGACTATCCCTACCTGCTGCCGGGGCAGGGCAACTACTCGCCCCGCCTGCTGGCCGCCTACCAGCCCTTCAGCCCCCAGGTGGAAGCGCTGCGCGCGGTGCGCAGCCAGCTCATGCTGCGCTGGTTCGCCCGCGGCCGCAAATCGCTCGCCATCCTGGGCGTGAACGCGGGCGACGGCGCCAGCCTGTTCGCGGCCAACCTGGCGGTGGTGTTCTCCCAGCTGGGCGAACAGACCCTGCTGGTGGACGCCAACCTGCGCACGCCCAGCCAGCACGACATCTTCGACATCAAGACCCGCCAGGGCCTGTCGGACATGCTGGCCGGGCGCGCCGAACTCGACACGATCAACCGCATCGAGTCCTTCGTCGACCTCTCCGTGCTGCCTTCGGGCACCCTGCCGCCCAATCCGCAGGAGCTCCTGAGCCGCAGCGCGTTCAGCGAGCTCAATACGCGCCTGGAAGAGCGCTACGACGTGGTGCTCTACGATGCGGCCCCGTTCTCGGCCGGTTCCGACGGCGTGGCCCTGGCCGCGCGCGCGGGCGGCGCGCTGCTGCTGACCCGCCGCAACCAGACCCTGCTGGCGGAAGTGCATGCGCTGAGCCAGCAGCTGCACCAGAACGGCACCCAGATCGTCGGCTCCGTGATGGTGGAATTTTGATGTCCGAGACCGTCAAGCCGGCCATGGCTGCCAGCCTGTCCAAGCCCAGCCTGCGCGCCCTGGCGCCTGAATGGCTGCCGCTGGCGCTGGGCTTCCTGCTCATGTACGGCGTAGCCTTCTGGGGGCTCTTCCATGGCGTCTGGGCCAGCGAGGAGCAGGCTCACGGGCCCATCATCCTGATCCTGTCGCTGTGGCTGATCTGGCGCGCCTGGCCGGAGCTGCGCGCGCTCGCGCCTCGTCCGGCCCCGGCCGCGGCCTGGCCCCTGCTCGTCTTCGGCCTGCTGCTCTACATGCTGGGCGTTTCCCAGCAGGTGGACGCCTTTACCATTTCCTCCTTCATCGTGGTGCTGGGCGCGCTGCTGCTGATGAAGCTGGGCTTCCCGGCCCTGCGCCTGCTGTGGTTCCCCTTCTTCTTCATGCTGTTCATGATCCCCCTGCCCGGGGCCGTGGTCAGCACCCTGACCCTGCCGATGAAGATGGCGGTGTCCTATGTCACGGAGCAGCTGCTGTTCGCCTTCGGCTACCCCATTGCGCGCACCGGCGTGATCCTGCAGATCGGCCAGTACCAGCTGCTGGTGGCCGACGCCTGCGCCGGCCTGCAGACCCTGCTGACCCTGGAATCGCTCGGCCTGTTCTACCTGAACGTGGTGCGCCACACTTCGGCCTTCCGCAACATCATGCTGGCGCTGCTGATCATTCCGATCTCGTTCACGGCCAACGTGATCCGTGTGTGCGTGCTGACCCTCATCACCTTCTACTTCGGCGACGCGGCGGGGCAGGGCTTCCTGCACGGCTTCGCCGGCATGGTGCTCTTCGTCAGCGCCCTGGTCCTGATCATCGCCGTGGACTCCCTGCTGCAATGGGTGGCGCGCCGCCGCCTGAAGGCTGTCCCGGCAAGGAGTGCAATATGAAACGTGCAGTGGTATCGAGCGTGGTGGCCGGCGTGCTGATGGCCGCGTCGGCGGTCGGCGCCCAGATGCTGGTGCCGCGCCACATGCTGGCCGACTCGCTGCCCCCCGTGCAGCTGGCCGAGAGCATTCCCACCCGCTTCGGCGAGTGGCGCGAGGAGCAGCAGGGCATGTCTGCCGTCGTCAACCCCAGCGTGGAGGCGGAGCTGCGCAAGATCTACACCCAGACCCTGGGGCGCACCTATGTGAACCGGGACGGCTACCGCATCATGCTGTCCCTGGCCTATGGCGCCAACCAGAGCGACGGCCTGTCCATGCATTACCCCGAGATCTGCTATCCGGCCCAGGGCTTCGAGGTCACGGGCAACAGCAACGGTGTGCTCAATACCCCGCGCGGGCAGATCCCGGTCAAGCGCCTGCAGACCAACCTGGCGGGCCAGCGCTTCGAGCCCGTCACCTACTGGGGCACGGTGGGCGACAAGGTGGCGATCGGCGGCTTCGACAAGAAACTGGTCGAAATGCGCTACCGCCTGGGCGGGAATATCCCGGACGGCCTGCTGTTCCGCATTTCCGCCATCGACAGCGATCCGGCCCGCTCCTACGCCATCCAGGAGCGTTTCGTCAGCGAGCTGCAGGCGGCGTTGCCACCGGCCACACGCCTGCGCTTCATGGGGCTGAACTGAGGCGGCGCGCCGCCTTCACTGAGGGAGAAATGTTGTTGAAGACCTTGAAGAACGGTGTGCATCGGACCCTGATGCGCTGCCGCGAACCCCTGCGCTCCATGCGCGACCTCGGCTGGTCGGCGCGCAGCCGCTTCCGGGCGGCGCGCCGCTCGCCGGACTACCAGGCGGCCTTCGAGAAGGAGCTGCCCCTGGTGACGGTGTGCGTGGCCACCTACAACCGCGGCGAGCTGCTGGTGGAGCGCTGCCTGAAGTCCCTGCTGCGCCAGGACTATCCCCATCTGCAGATCGTGGTGGTGGGCGACTGCTGCACCGACGATACGGCGGAGCGCGTGGCGGCCCTGAACGACCCGCGCATCGAGTTCGTGAACCTCACGGAGCGCGGCAAGTATCCGGACGAGCCGCGCCACCGCTGGATGGTGGCGGGCACGGTGGCCATCAACCACGCCCTGTCGCTGGCGCGCGGCGACTTCGTCACCCACCTGGACGACGACGACGAGCATGCGCCGGACCGCGTCAGCAAGCTGCTGGCCCTGGCCCGCGCCACGCGCGCCGACTTCATCTGGCATCCCTTCGACTACGAGCGCGTGCCGGACGAATGGCATGTGAACCATGCGCCGGAGTTCGCCGTCAACAACGTGTCGACGTCCTCCGTGTTCTACCACCACTGGCTCAAGTCGGTGCCGTGGGATATCAACGCCTGGCGCTACAACGAGCCGGGCGACTGGAACCGTTTTCGCAAGATCCGCTACCTGGGCGTGAACGCCGTGCGCTCGCCCGAGCGCCTGCTCAAGCACTACCGCGAGCGCAATCAGAAGAAAGCCTGACATCATGAAAAAGATCTACGTCACCGAACCGGCCCTGCCGCCGCTGGACGAATTCGTGCCCTACCTGGAGAAGATCTGGGAAAGCAAGTGGCTCACGAATGCGGGCCCCTTCCACCACCAGCTGGAGGAGGAGCTGGCCTCCTACCTGGGCGTCAAGCACCTGGCCTTGTTCACCAATGCCACCATCGCGCTGGTGACGGCGCTTCAGGCCCTGCGCATCTCGGGCGAAGTGATCACCACGCCGTACTCCTTCGTGGCCACCGCCCACTCGCTCGTGTGGAATGGCATCAAGCCCGTGTTCGTGGACATCGACCCGCACACCTTCAATCTCGACCCGAAGAAGATCGAGGCGGCCATCACGCCCCAGACCACGGCCATCTTCCCCGTGCACGTCTACGGCACGCCCTGCGACGTGGACGAGATCCAGCGCATCGCTGACGTCTACGGCCTGAAGGTGATCTACGACGCGGCCCATGCCTTCGGCGTGCGCACCCAGGGCCAGAGCGTGCTCAATTTCGGCGACCTGTCAGTGCTGAGCTTCCACGCCACCAAGGCCTTCAACACCTTCGAGGGCGGCGCCATCATCTGCCCGGACGCCAAGACCAAGCAGCGCATCGACTACCTGAAGAACTTCGGCATCGCCGACGAGGTCACGGTCGTTGCCCCCGGCATCAATGGCAAGATGAGCGAATTCCAGGCCGCCTTCGGCCTGCTCCAGCTGAAGCACGTGGACAAGGTGCTGGAAAAGCGCGCCGCCATCGACGCGCGCTACCGCGAGCTGCTGCCCGCCATCAATGGCATCACCGTGCCCGCGCTGGCGCAGGCGGACCGCCTGAACCACTCCTACTTCCCCGTCTTCATCGAGCCGGACTACCCGCTGGGGCGCGATGAGCTGTACAGCTTCCTGCAGACCAAGGACATCATGACGCGGCGCTACTTCTACCCGCTGATCACGGAGTTCCCCATGTACCGCGGCCTGCCTTCGGCGCGCCCGGACCTGCTGCCGGTGGCCCACCACGTGGCCGACCGCGTGCTCTGCCTGCCCATCTTCCCGGATCTCCCGCTCGAACAGGTGGACCGCATCTGCGGCTTCCTCGCTTCGCCGCGCCGATAAAGGACCGAACGCATGGCTTCCTTCATGACCGAGAACGAGATCGCCGCCATCGGCTTTGCCCACGTGGGGCAGGGCGTGCAGATCTCGCGCCTGGCCTCCTTCCACAACCCCGGCCGCATCCGCATCGGCGACCGCTCGCGCATCGACGACTTCTGCGTGCTGTCGGCAGGCGAGGGCGGCATCGAGATCGGGCGCAACGTCCATATCGCCGTGATGTCCACGCTGATCGGCAAGGGCCGCATCACCGTGAGCGACTTCGCCAACATCTCCTCGCGCGTGGCCGTCTACTCCAGCAACGACGACTACAGCGGCGAGCACATGACCAACCCCACCGTGCCTGCCGCCTACACGAACATCACGAACGGTCCGGTGCACATCGGCCGCCACGTCATCATCGGCAGCGGCTCGGTGGTGACCCTGAACGTGACGATAGGCGAGGGCGTGGCCGTGGGCGCGCTGTCGCTCGTGCGCAGCGACTGCGAGCCCTTCGGCATCTACGTGGGCAGCCCGGCGCGCCGGGTGAAGGAGCGCAGCCGCCGCCTGCTGGAACTGGAACAGCAGCTGCTGCAGTCGGAACGGCAATGATCGCGCGGGCCGACAATAACAATTTCAACCCGATCCGCCTGGCCGCGGCCTGGCTGGTGCTGTTCTCGCACAGCTACCACCTGAGCGGCCTCCCTTATGCCGAACCGCTGATGCGCCTGACGGGCAACCAGATGACCTTCGGCACCTTCGCCGTGGGCGTCTTCTTCGCCATCAGCGGCTACCTGATCACGGGCAGCGCCTACTCGCGCAGCAGCCTCCGGTCCTTCCTCGACGCGCGCATCCGCCGCATCTTCCCGGCCCTCATTGCCGTGCTGCTGCTGACGGCCCTCGTGCTGGGACCGCTCATGACGCTGCTGCCCCTGTCCGACTATTTCGCCAGCAGCGCCGTCGCCACCTATGTGCTGCGCAACGCGGCCCTGCTGCGCCTGCAGTACGAACTGCCGGGCGTCTTCGCGGGCAATCCCTACGGCGCCGCCGTGAACGGCTCGCTGTGGACCCTGCCCATCGAGTTCGGCCTCTATCTTGCCGTGGGCGCCGCCGTCTGGCTGCTGCGCCGCACGGGGCAGGGCGGCAGCCGCCTCCTGCCCGGCATCGCCGCCGCTGCCGCCTGCCTGCTGGCCTGGGGCCTGCTGCTGAGCGGACGCAGCAGCGGCACCTACCTGCTCATTCCCTATTTTATGGTGGGCGCCCTGTGCCAGCTGTGGCGCGGCTGGCTGCCCCTGCACGGCGGCGCGGCGGCCGCACTGGGCCTGCTGTGGGCCGCGGCGGCGGCCTTCGAGCTCCCCGGTTTCGCCGTGTTCGCCTGCCTGGCCATCAGCTACGGCGCCTTGTGGATCGGCCGCCATCCGCGCTGGATCCTGCCTTTCAGCACCGAGCGCTGGGGCGACCTCTCGTATGGCGTCTACCTGTATGCCTTCCCCATCCAGCAGACCCTCGTGGCCCTTGGCGTGGCCGGGCCGGCGGCCGTGACCCTGGCGGCGACGCCTCTGGTGCTGGCCTGCGCCTGGCTGTCCTGGCACCTGGTGGAGGCGCGCTGCCTTGCGCCGCGCCGGCGCGGCTCGCATCCGGTGCCGGCGCCGGGCGTGGCGCCCCTGCAGAAAGCGGGTTCATGAGCGACCTGCGCCGGATCGCCGGCATGAGCATGGCGAAGGGATATGGAGTGCTGTTGTCGCTGGCCATGCTGTTCGTGTCGGCCAGGCTGCTGGGGCCGGAAGGGCGGGGCGAATTCGCTGCCGCCACCGCCTGGGCGGCGCTGTTCGCCACCTTGTGCAACCTGAGCCTGGGGCAGGCGCTGCAGCACCGCCTGCAGGCAGCGGCCGCCAAGCCCAGCCTGGGCGAGCAGCTGGGCACCCTGGGCGGCATGGCGGGCCTGCTGTCGGCCCTGGCGCTGGGCCTGGCCGCGGCCCTCTACCTGGGCAGCGGCGGGGCCCTGTTCAAGGGCATTGGGCCGCTGTCCATGGTCCTGGCCCTGGCCACGGTGCCGCTGCTGGTGTGGGAACAGTATTCGGGAAATATCGGCGCGGCCGCCTCGCAGACGGGGCTGCTGAACCGGGCGCAGTACATTGGCCGGACCGTGGGCTTTGCCGCCTTCTTCCTGCTGGTGATGGCGCTGGGGTGGGGGGTGGCGGGGGCGCTGAGCGCCCAGCTGATCGGGCAGCTGCTGGTGGGCCTGCTGGTGGCATGGCCCCTGTTCAAGCTGGCGGGCGGTTCGCTGAACTGGCTGCAGCGGGAAGTGAAGCCCCTGCTGCGCTCGGGGCTGGCGATCCATCTGACGACGGTGAGCGCCTTCCTGCTGGACCAGGTGAGCCTGCTGCTCATCAACCATCACCTGAGCAAGCCGGAGGTGGGCTGGTATCAGCTGGCGCAGCAGATGGTGGCGCTGATGCTGATCGTGCCGCAGAGCGCGCTGATGATCGTCTACGGCGGCCTGGCCAACAGCACGCCGGACGCCTACTGGCCGCGCCAGCGCCGCCTGAACTGGCGCCTGCTGGGCGGACTGGCGGGGCTGGCCGTGGCGGCCTGGCTGCTGGCGCCCCTGGTGGTGCCGCTGGTGGCGGGGCAGGCCTTCGCGCCCAGTGTGCCGCTGTTCCGCATGCTGCTGCCGACGGTGCTGGGCATCAGCCTGGCGCTGCTGATGACGCCGCAGTGGATCGGCCGCGGCCTGCTGCGCCTGAACATGGCGCTCACCTGCGTCACGGGCGCGGCGGTGGTGGCGGCCAGTTTCTGGGCCATTCCGCACTACGGCCTGGATGGTGCGGTGTGGGTGCGCCTGGGGGTCTATGCTGTATGGGTGCCACTGGCACAAATCGTATTTTGGCTCTGGTGCAACCGCCAGGCCGCGAAGGAGTAGATATGTTACGGAACGCAAGATTGATGCTGCCCAGAAGCAAACTGGTCGGCGCCATGCTGATGGGACTGGGCGCGCTCTT
This sequence comes from Massilia endophytica, assembly GCF_021165955.1. Taxonomy (NCBI): domain Bacteria; kingdom Pseudomonadati; phylum Pseudomonadota; class Betaproteobacteria; order Burkholderiales; family Oxalobacteraceae; genus Massilia; species Massilia endophytica. The sequence continues at coordinate 857,760 of NZ_CP088952.1, forward strand.
CCTCTGCCTGCTGCTCGGCCTCATGGCCGCCGTGATTCCGCCGGGCGGCCTGGTGCGCCTGATGGTGGTGCCGGGCGCCGTGGCCGCGCTCATCGCCATCTGGGTCCTGCCCAAGCAGCAGCGCGCGCCGGGCGGCTTCCTCCTCTTCCTTCTGCTCGGCCTGCTGGCCACCCTGAACCTGTGGCCGCCTTACGTCATCTACCGCTTCGGCGGCCTGCCTGCGCTCAGCCCCATCAAGCTGGCCTGGCTGGCCCTGCTGGTGCTGGGCGGCTACTGGGTGCTGTCGAGCAAGGAGATGATGCAGCGCGTGAAGGACCGCTGCCGCAGCCACAAGCTGCTGGTGCTGCTCGTGCCCACCCTCATGGCCTGGCGCATCCTCACCTCGGCCATGGGCGAGCAGCCCATTCCCCAGGTGCTGACCATGGTGACGGACGTGCTTTCCTGCTACATCTTCTTCTTCATCGTCCTGGCCGTGCTGCGCGACGCGGGGGACGTGCACCGCATGCTGTCCCTGCTGGTGGTGGTGGCGGTGGCCCAGGCCCTCCTCGCCAGCTACGAATCCATGGTGCGCCACACCCTGTTCGACCGTTTCATCTCCGTCAGCGCCGAGGATTCCGCGGTGCAGATGGACATCATCCGCCAGAAGTTCCGCGACGGCCGCTACCGCGCGCAGGGCACCTTCGAGCACCCCATGGTGCTGGCCGAATTCATGGGCATGATGGTGCCTCTGGCGGCGGCCCTCTTCGTCACCACCCGCAAGCGCTGGATGCGCTGGGGCAGCGCCGCCTTCCTGCCGCTGGCCGTGTTCGTCATCGGCGCCTCGGGCAGCCGCTCCGGCTTTGCCGTGCTGATGGCGGGCGCCCTGCTGGCCGCCATCCTGTGGCTGATGCCGCGCCGCCAGCTGCACGGGGGCTCCAGCCGCGGCGTGCTGCTGCTGGCCGCCATCGCGCTGCTGCTGCCCGTGATCCTGGGGGTAGGCTATGTGGTCCTGCAGGAGGTCATGGCCATGGTCGCGGGCCGCACGGCCAGCGAAGTCAGCAGCTCCATGATGCGCGTGCTGATGATGGAGCGGGGCATTCCCCTCGTGATGGACGAGCCCCTGTTCGGCTATGGCGGCGGCATGGGCGCCATCAAGCTGGGCTTCTATGACGGCACCCGCTTCAACATCGACAACTACTGGCTGGGCCTGAGCCTGGACGCAGGCCTGGTCGGCCTGGTGCTGGCGGGCGCGTTCTGGCTCGGCTCCATCTTCTACGGCCTGCTGCTGTACTACCGCTATCCCGACCGCAACGGCACGGCCGCCGGACTGATCTCCGTTTCCCTCACCGTTCTGCTCATCAGCAAGTCGGTGCTGTCGATTAATTCCGGCTTCACTGTCGCCTATGCCCTGGTGGCCGCGCTGCTGGTGCTGGAGGAGGCCTCGCGGCGCGAGGCGGCCGCCGTCCTGCCGGAGGCGCAGCCAGGCGCGCTGGCGCCGGTGTCCGTACGGGGAGTCAGCCATGCAGCCTAAGGTTTGGATCGTGCTGGTGAACTGGAACGGCTGGCGCGACACGGTCGAGTGCCTGGAAAGCGTGTTCCGCCTGCACCATGACAATTTCGGCGTCATTGTCTGCGACAACGCCTCAAGCGACCACTCCGTGGAGCAGTTGGCGGCCTGGGCCAGCGGCACGCTGACGGTCGCCCCGGCCGCCGGCCCGCTGGGCGCCCTGAGCAGCCCCGCACTGCCCAAGCCCCTGCGGCATGCCGTGCTCGACCAGCCTGCCGGCTACCGTATCGGACCCGACACGCCCTCCCTGCTCATCGTGCGCACAGGCGGCAACCTCGGCTTTGCTGGCGGCAACAATGTGGGGATCCGTCTCGCGCTGAGCGACCCCGGCTGCGCCTACGTCTGGCTGCTCAATAACGACACGGTGGTCGAGCCCGAAACCCTGCCGCGCCTGCAGGCGGTGGCGCTGCGCGAGGCGGCCGGCATCACAGGAGCGCTGCTGTGCTATTACCATGAGCCCGACCGGATCCAGGCCCTCGGCGGGGGCATGTTCTCGCGCTATCGCGTGTATGGCCGCCTGCTGGGCAATGGCCTGCGCCGCAGCCGCCTGACGCCGCAGGACACGGCGGCCGCGAGCGCCGAACTGGGCTGGGTGAGCGGCGCGTCCATGCTGGTCAGCCGCGACTTCCTAGACACGGTGGGCGAGATGGAGGAGCGTTACTTCCTCTATTTCGAGGAGATCGACTGGGCCTGGCGTGCGCGGCGCCGTTTCCGCTTTGCCCTGGCGGCCGATGCCGTGGTCTATCACAAGGCGGGCGCGGCAACGGGCGAACGCACGGAGAGCACCTATTCCGTGTACACGATGTGCCGCGCGCGCTACAAGCTGTACCGCAAGTTCGTGCCCGCCTTGCTGCCCGCCTGCTACCTGCGGGCAGGCAAGGAGATGCTGCAGGCCCTGCTGCGCGGGCGCCGGGCGAGGGCAGGGGCCATCCTGCGCGCCAGCCGCGACGAGATCCTGGGCGGGTGAACGATGGCCCAGTCTCCCGACATCACCATCATTATCAAGGCCCTGAACGAGGAGGAACACATCGAAGCCTGCCTGCGTTCGGCCCTGGCGGCCCTGCAAGGCTTCGACGGCGAAGTGGTGCTGGCCGACTCCGTCTCCACCGACCGCACCATCGAGATCGCCCAGCGCTTCCCCGTGCGCATCGTGCAGTTCGCGTCCGCCGCCGACCGCGGCTGCGGGGCGGGCCTGCAGCTGGGCTACCAGTTCGCGCGCGGGCGCTTCATCTATGTGCTGGATGGCGACATGCAGCTCGATGCCGCCTTTCTGCGCCGCGCCCACCAGTACCTGAACGCCCACCCGGATGTGGCGGGCGTGGGCGGCCGCCTGGTCGATACCCAGTTCAACACCCTGGCCGACAACTACCGCGCCCGCGAATATGCCCGCCTGCGCCCGGAACAGGATGTGGCGAGCCTGGGGGGAGGGGGCCTGTACCGGCGTTCGGCCGTCGAGCAGGTGGGCTATCTGTCCAACCGCTGGCTTTCCGCCTACGAGGAAGCCGAACTGGGCATGCGCCTGCGCGCGGCGGGCTTCCGCCTGGTGCGCCTAGCGGACGCCGCGGTTTTTCATTCCGGGCATAATGAAGACTCGCTGCAAATGCTGTTGCGCCTATGGAGAAACCGCCGCATCCAGGCCGTGGGCGTGCTTCTGCGGGGGGCGCTGGGCCGGCCCTGGCTGGCCGACTGCCTGCGCCAATGCGCCTTTGTGTTCGCGGCGCCGGTGCTGTATGGCGCGGCCGCTGTGCTGGCCGTTCTCGCCGCCGCAGGCGGGGCCCGGTGGCCCCTGGCCCTTGGCGGCAGCGTGCTGGCCGTGCTGGGCGCGGCCTGGGCTGTGCAGGCAGTGCGCAAGCGCAGCGGGCGTGAAGCCCTGATGGCCCTGCTGCACTGGCACCTATGTTTCATCGGGGCGCTGCGCGGTTTCCTGCGCCGCATGCCCGACCCGGCGGAGCCCATTCCGGCCCGCATTCTGGCTGATGGAGAAAGGTCAAGAAGGCAATATTAAGAGTTAGAAATATCGCTGTATAAGCTAATAATAGATGTCGGAAAGCTGCAACGAACGAATAACGTTTTGAAAATGTTTCGCGGTTATTTGGAAAATTTTCCTTCCGTACGGCAATTTTTATGGCGAACTACGGTAAAATCCCTCCCGTGCACACCTCTGGCGCAAGCTGCCAGATCCCACTGCGCGGCCAAAATGCTGCCGCGCCCGGTGGAAAAAACGTTCCAGCCCTGGACCCGTTTTCAAGAATAAAAAACACACGGCGACGAACAGTCGATGATGCCGGCACCCGCAAGGCGCCGGGGGGTATTTTATTTCTCTCTCAAAAGGTTGCCATGAAATTTAGGACTGTTAATATTTTGCAAGGCATGATCGCGCTGGCCTTCGCCGTCAGCAATGTCAGCCATGCCGACTGGGCACAATCGCCCAGCGCCCGGGTGGTGCGTCCCGCGCCGGCCAATCTGCAAGTGCAGCCACAGAACCCGCCCAGCTTCACCTGGGCCATGCACAGCACCAAGCCTGCCGCCTATGTGCTGGAGCTGACCCGCTCCGGCGGCGTCGCCGAAACCTTCACCACCGACCGCAACTGGTTCCTCCCCACCGCGGCCCTGGCGGCCGGCACCTATACGTGGCGCGTGCGTCCGGCCAACAGCACGGACTGGTCTTCGCCCCGTTCCTTCGTGATCGACGCCACCAAGTCCAAGGCCTTCATTGTGCCGGAGAACGCCGTGCTGAAGCAGCGCGTGACTGCCAAGGTCCATCCACGCGGCCTGAACGGCAGCGCCACGCTCAAGAGCACCTGGAGCGCCGCCCAGACCGCCGAGCGGGGCGCCCCGCTGACTCGCCTGTCGAATGCCGTACTGGTCCGCATCACCTCCATCCCCGTGTATACGGATGCTAACTGGACGCTGAACACGACCGGCACGATGACGGCCGCCGTGAATACCCAGCTGTCGAACATCCGCTGGGCGATGATGGACGTCACGCGCCAGGTCGAGGCTTCGGCCCTGCTGTGGCGCCTGACCGGCAACCGCACCTTCCTGAACGAAGCAATCAAGCGCGGCAACCAGCTGGCGGCCCTGAGCCCGAGCGGACCGACCAGCTATGCCTCGTCCGACCAGGGCTGCCGCATGATCGCCATGGCCCTGGCCAAGGCCGTCGACTTCCTGGCCGCTGACCTGGACGCCACCACCAAGGCGCGCTGGCTGGGCATTATCGAGAACCGCACCAACCAGATGTACGACGCCTTCCAGGCCTGGTCTGTGTCGAGCGGCGGCGGCATGGACCAGTTCCCCTTCGACTCCCACGGGCAGACCGTGCAGGGCTACATCGCCCTGATCGCCGCCCTGACCCTGGGCGATATTCCGTCGGCCGAGAAATGGTTCGACTGGTCGGTGCGCAGCTACGTGCACTCCATCTACCCGTGGTCCGGTCCGGAAGGCGGCTTCGCCAACGGCACGTCCTACGGCCAGCACACTGCGCTGAGCTCGCTGGAAGTGTGGCAGCCCCTTGCCTACGCCACGGGCGTGAACCTGTTCGACAAGCCCTGGTCGGAAGGCTTCATGCGCTCCTTCGTGCACTTCCAGCCGCCCGGTTCGGTGCGCCATACCTTCGGCGACGAACATGAGCAGGCCCCGCAGCCGACCGAGCTGAAAGGCTTCGCCTCGCGCTTCGACACGCCGGAAGCGGCTTGGTACTCGAAGAGCCTGGGCGGCGAGGAAGATCCGCTGACCCTGCTGCAGGCGCCGTACCCCCTGCCGGTCACGCGCGCCACCACCACGACCGCGCCGCCGAATGGCGCCCTGTATCCGAGCATCGGCTGGGCGGCCATGCACAGCGACATCACCAACCCGCTGCGCACTTCGCTGTACTTCAAGTCCAGCCCTTACGGCTCGCTGAACCACAGCCACGGCGACCAGAACAGCCTGGTGCTCAACAGCGGCGGCCGTCCGCTGCTGATCGAAAGCGGCTACATGGACTGGTATGGTTCGCCCCTGTGGAATGACTGGTACCGCCAGACGAAGGCGCACAACGCCATCACCTTCGACGGCGGCAAGGGCCAGAACGTGGGCGGCAACTACGACACGAACCTGACCCGCAACGGCACCATCACGTCCTTCGCCAGCACGCCCGGCATGGACTATGTGGAAGGCGATGCGACCCCGGCCTATGACGGCGTGCTGACCCGCGCCCGCCGCCAGATGTGGTATCTGCGCGCCATGGACGCCGTGATCGTGCGCGACACGCTGGACTCGGCCACCGCCCACACCTACGAATGGAACTTCCACGCGCCGGTGGTGATGAACGTGGCCAACAACGTGGCGACCATCACCAATGTCGACCGCAGTGTGTGCGTGCGTCCGGTGACGGGCGACATGACTCTGGAGAAGCGCGTGGGCGCGGCCCCGAAAGCGGGCGTGGTGGAAGACCATGCCGCCTTCGTGAAGGCGCCTGCGACGAAGGCGGAGTTCCTGGTCGTGCTGGATGTAGGCTGCAAGAACCCGACGATTGCGCTGACGCCGACGGCGACCGGCCGCACCCTGACGGTAGGCGGCGTCAACATCACGCTGCCGAACTACTGATCGCTTTCAAGCCGATTCGAAAGCCCGCTCCGGCGGGCTGATGAAATGGACCCTGCACCCGCAAGCTCAATGCTTGCGGGTGTTTTTACTTGTGCCTACTGCAGATGATCATGGCGCTCCTCACGAGATGACATTGCATGGCCCACCTGGCGACTTGCTGTTTTCACTGCATCTCCGATCCCTCACCAAGGCCTTTGCTTCTACCATTTGTACACCCGCATCGCGGGCAGTGTTCCGCCGTAAGCAGCCATTGCAACCATTCCCCAGCTCCCTTCCTGGACGTTGCGTACAGTACTAGTCTCAGCCTACAGTGCCTGCAGCGTATCGCACCAATAACCCAAACAAGCGTGCCGAAGGTGAAGGCCATCGCGCTGAACCGAATGGAAACGTTGTCAAACCTGAAGGCCTGCCCGAGCCAGTTTGGGAAGAAGAGACCAAGCCCTGCAACAGCAAGCACGGCACAGAACAGCCACAACTTCCACTTGTTTGGAGAAATGAGCCGTTGTGGGTCGTCGTTGCCCCTATCATTCTTCTGCCTGTACCGACGCTCCCTCATCTATGCCTCCCCCAGTCTTCCCATTCGGCGATCAATCCATTGACAATCAATGCTAGTCCGGCTATCAGGGACGCCCGCAGAAAATCCAGCTTGAAGAAGCAGCTTCCTAGTGCGCCGGCCCAAAGCGATGTGGCCGCCCAGATTAAGATGTGAGCAAATTTTCGCATTGGCCTTCGTACGTCAGTACAGCAATTCCGCCGCCTTGGCGAGATCTGCCCGGATAGCATGGTCAGTCTTAGCGCTTCGCTAGGCAACAGCTTTGATAGGCGCATCAGTTCTTCATCAACTTCCTTATCAAGTATGCAGCGAGGCCAAGGAAAATCAGCACAAGGCCGCCCCACACTCCAGAATTCAAAACTACTCTGTCCATAGAAGCGTTGGGACCGGCGCCAAGCGGAAACAGTGCCTGCAGCAACCCTACTGCCGAATACAGAAGGATCAAAATACATGCCACTAAGCCCACAAACAGAGACCACCGTATGGACTTCGCATTAGTAGAATTGTTCATAATTCAGTCATGAGGACGCGGAGTAAGATAGTCGGGAGGCAGCTTGTTCGGATCCATCTTCGGACCTGTTGAACAGGCTCGAATCACATCTTGCACAAACGATTGGCATTGATTCCAGGGAGACCAATGAATCGCCACCATACCACTAGACACTCCTGAGCCATAATTTAGGCAAAGGAGTCATCATGAGCGGAAAGCGGTACACGGAAGAATTCAAGGTTGCGGCGGTCAAGCAGGTGCTGGATCGCGGGCATCCAGCAGCGCAGGTGGCTGAGCGCCTCGGCGTGAGCATTCACAGCATCTACGCTTGGATCAAGCGCTACGGCGTTCCCGAGGCCGAGCGCAAGGCCAACGACGCCCAGACAGAGGAAATGCGGCGCCTGAAGGCCGAACTGAAACGCGTCACCGAGGAGCGCGATATTTTGCGAAAGGCCGCGGCGTACTTTGCCAAGACGTCCGGGTAAGGTACGCCTTCATTCGCGAGCACCAGGCCGTGCATTCAGTCCGGCGGCTGTGCAAGATGGTCAAGGTTCACCCCAGCGGCTATTACGCTTGGTGCATCACTGCCGAAAGTCCGCGTGAGAAAGAGAACCGACGGCTGCTTGGCCATATCAAGCAGTCTTGGCTGGAGAGCGGCGCGGTCTACGGTTACCGCAAGGTCTACGATGACTTGCAGGAGCTTGGTGAGCAATGCGGGATCAACCGAGTTCATCGCCTGATGCGATCTGAGGGCATACGTTCTCAAACGGGCTACGCCAAGCGGAAGTCGAAGCGCGGCGGCCCACCATCGGTCGTCGCACCCAACCACCTGCAACGGGAGTTCGATGTTACTGAACCAAACAAGGTGTGGGTCACCGATATCACCTACCTGCGAACCTGTGAGGGATGGCTCTACCTGGCAGTTGTCTTGGACCTGTTCTCTCGTCAGGTAATCGGATGGTCGATGAGTTCACGGATCGACCGCGAGCTGGCGATGAGCGCTTTGCTGATGGCTGTATGGCGCCGACAACCGACTGAAGAGGTTATGGTCCACTCAGATCAGGGGAGCCAATTTAGCAGCTACGATTGGCGCGACTTCCTGGCGGCACATGGCCTCGTGCAAAGCATGAGCCGACGAGGCAATTGTCACGACAATGCCGTGGCTGAGAGCTTTTTCCAGTTGCTAAAGCGCGAGCGAATACGGCGCAAGACCTATTCGACCCGCGACGAGGCCAGGCAGGATGTCTTCGACTACATTGAGATGTTCTACAATCCAAAGCGTCGCCATGGATTCAGCGAAAGGCTTTCGCCGATCGAATTCGAAAAGCGGCATTCTCTACGGCTGCAGAGTGTCTAGAGAAATGATGGCGATTCAAGGATAGGAGAAGGTATAGCGGTAGGCAGCGCCGGCATGTTCAGAATCGAGAACCCGGCCTTCACCATCGTATGTGAACTGGGCGAATTTCACCCCTGGTTCATGCTCGATGCTATCGAGAAAAAAACGGCTCTCCCATGTGGCTCCGTCGACGTAGTGGTAACGCGTGGTAGCCAGTTCCTCGCCTCCCGCGCCTTTCCTGGCTTGGCCGCGAAGTCTATGCAGGCTGGCAACACCAGTATCCATGGCTTCGTGTTCGTAGAGTGTTGCCCCCTCCACATTGCGAATCGCTGTGAGATTCCCGTCCTGTGTCCACTCAAGATCGACGGTGCGCCCGAAGGCGTCTGCGATTTGAATCAGTCTGTTGTCCTGGTCGTAGCTGTAGTTGATGCCCAAGCCCGTTGCGGCGTGAGTGCTTGCCAGTCGATAGGCTTTGCCTACTTTCACGTAGATGTCCAACAAGCCCGTCGGCCGCAGATGAGCCCACCTATCGTAGCTAGAATTCAGCGGTTTCAATACCCCCTTCGAAGTTCGCGAACTATAGATCTCGCCACTTCTCCTATAGCTGTCGAGACTTCCGTCGCTGTCCGTAATCTTGACTTCAAAAGGAATAACCATAGAGGTTCTTACCACTTCAAAACCCCGGTCGAAAGAGAAGGACCAAGCTTGATGCTGGGCCGTACTGGGCATTGCCTCACGCGCAGATCGATAGAAGCGCAAGATGCGATGCAGGGCTGACGGCCCCCATACAAAGTCTGTTACCTCTTCTACTTTTATTCCCGAGGTAATCACGACTGGATTGCCCACTGTGTGAGTTGGCTCGTTTGATGGACAACCCGAAGGCTTCGGCTGACGAAGGGTAGGCCGAGTGCAGATGCCAGGCCAAGCACGAGAAGAGTCTCGGGGACAACGAAGCGCCGTGTCCGCGGTAATGATGATTCCTCCCAATGCTAGCCGATACGAGCACTCGTAAATCGAGCCGCTCCACGCACCATCTATGTGAGGTGCCGGTTTCGCATACAAGTACTGGTCTCGAAGCATTCGTTTCATCCGCCGACATGCTTCATCCGGTGTTGGCGCAACAGCGTAAGTTGGCGGCAACCACCCAGTGGTATAGAGCCATCCCACGGCATCGTCCTGTGCGCGGCAAAGGAAAGGCCATTGGGATAAGAGCAGAACAAGGGCCAGGACAGCATGTTGCATCATCCCGGCGCCGGGCTCCCGTCCAAAATTCGGCATGATGTGCTCCTTTCTCATCAGCAAAACTGGCTCATCGAGTCCTGTTGATGCTAAAGGGCAGATCGGACCCTAACTCTGCGACACCTCAGGCCGAAGGCAAGGTATTCTTACTGAAAGTTGCTGCAGAACAATCTAACTAGCCCACTCACTATTTCAACGGAGCCTTGCCATCGCCAGCCTGTCAGATGGCGATGGCTTCCTGTTCCAACTGTCGGGGGGGAACTCCTGAGAGAGGGCAGCCTGTTGTCGCTGAAGCTGTCGCGCGCAAGAGCAAGCTCAATTCCGGCTGGCGTGAGCAGCCTGAGCACAACAGCGTGGTCGAGACGGGCCGGAAGGGAAAGGAGGCAGAGGCGCGCCAATGGCAGCGCAGCAATGAGGAGGCGCGCAAGGGCTGCGGCAACGTCTGATGTTGGCGCCGAAGCACCGGGCCGCCCCTTACGCGCGTGAAGAGCTGAAAACTCTGAAGTGAGCGATACCGCTAGTTATTTGAGGGGGCTGCGTGAGCCCACCCCAGCTCGCGCGCGCCCGGCCATTCCTGCGACACCCACTTGAATTTGCCGCTGGCCTGCAGGGGAATGTCTTCCACGAGCTGGATGCGCAGCGCGATCTTCTGGCTCACATAGGTCTGGAAGTTCTGCCGCATGCGCTCCGGGCTGTGCACGTCGTAGCCTTCGCCCGGCACGATGCGCACCACCCATTCGCCAGGCCCGGTCTGGGCCACCTGCGATTTCTCGATGCTGTCCAGGCCCTTGAGCGCGAAGGTGATGATGGAGGCGCTTACCGGCGTGCCTTCGGCGTCGAAGAGCTGGTCCTCCACCTTGCCCGAGGAGAGCTCGATGCGCGGGTAGTGGCGGCCGCAGGGGCAGTCTCCGGGCAGCCAGCGGGCGCGGTCGGAGATACGGTAGCGCAGCAGCGGCATGGCCAGGTTGCGCAGCGTGGTGCCGACGATATTGCCGAAGTCCGTAGTGGGCGCATTGTCCTCGTCCAGGATCTCGACGTAGGAATACTCGGGGTTCAGGTGATAGAAACCGTGCTCGCACTGGGCGGCGAAGGCGATGCGCTCCGCCATGCCGTAGAAGTCGGACACCCGGCAGCCGAAGCTGCGCTCGATCTGTTCCCGCTGCCCGGGGTAGAGGGGCTCGGAACCGGCAATCACGGCATCCAGCCGCAGCCGGTGGCCCAGGCGTTCCGCGTGGCGCGCGAGGTCGAACAGCGAGGACGGGTAGCCGCGCAGCTGCCGCGCACCCGACTGCTCGATGGCGTCCAGCATGGCTCCCGCCGTGGCCTTGTTCATGTGCCGCGTGGAGAGGAAGAGCTGGCGGCCGAAACGGTCCCACATCCAGTAGGGCGGCTTCTGGTCTTCGATGGGCTTGATCTGGTCGCCGCGCAGCACGGCCTGGGCGCGTCCGGGCCGCCAGCCTGCCCACTCCCAGAACTGCAGGTGGAAGGCCTCCTCCCAGATCACGGAATCGATGCTGCGGAAGACTTCGAGCGGCGAGCCCGAGGTGCCGCTCGTTTTCCCCAGCGGCCACCATGGCCGGCGCCGGCCGCCGTTCGGATAGAAGTCCTGCCGCCGGCTCACCAGGTCGGCTTTCGCGATCACGGGCGCGTGCTGGTGCAGCCAGGCGCGGGGATCTTCGCCGTCCAGCAGGGCGGGCAGGGCGCGGTAGCAGGGGATATCGGCCTGGGCCGCCAGGATGGTCTCGCACAGCAGCTCGTCCTGCATGCTCTGCAAGGCGGAAGGGGAGGCGCCTTCGCGCTCGCGCAGTCCGCGGACGCGCGACATCGCCAGGGCATTGCGCCGCATCAAATGACGGCCCAACAGTGAGAGGTTTTTTGCTGCGGCGGAGGACATTTGATCTATTGTTGGATTTGTAAGTTTCAAAAACTATAGACGGCTTCCTTCCGTCCAGTCAATTGTGCTCTAGCGCACGAATGAAGGAGCTTACAATGCCGCAAATTTGACAATCTGTTAATGTCTGGCCATGAAGGAAACCAAGCAAATCGTAATGGTGGGCACCGACCCGCAGACCATGGGCGGGGTGGCGGCCGTGGTCAACGTCTACCGGGAGGCTGGCCTGTTCCAGCAGTATCCAGTGCGCTATCTCTCCACCCATCGCGACGGCGGCGGCTGGACCAAGCTGCGCGCGGCGGCGGGCGCCCTGCTGAGTTTCGCCGGCCTGCTGCTGCGGGGCCGCGTGTCGCTGCTGCACTGCCATACCGCCTCGCGCAACAGCTTCTGGCGCAAGACTCCCTTCTTCCTGCTGGCTTTTCTCTTCCGTGTTCCGGCCATCCTGCACCTGCACGGCGGCGAGTTCCATCTCTTCTACGAGAAGGAGAGCGGGCCGCTCAAGCGCCGCCTGATCCGCTTCATCTATGACCACGCCGCCCACATCATCGTTCTGTCGGAGCGCTGGCGGCAATGGGTGAGCGGCATGAGCCGCAATCCGAATATCTCCGTCATCTACAACCCCGTGCTGCTGCCGCAGCCCGCGCCGGACTGGTCGCAGCGGGTGCCGGGCCAGACGCTGTTCTTCGGGCGCCTGGGAAAAGGGAAGGGCGTGTACGACCTGCTGGCGGCCGCGCGGGAGCTGAAGGATGGGCATCCCGGCCTGCAGCTGGCGCTGGGCGGCGATGGCGAGGTTGAGCAGGCGCGCGCCGCTGCTGCCGAGCTGGGCATCGGCGAGCAGACCGCCTTCCTGGGGTGGGTGCGGGGCGAGCAGAAGTTGAGCGCGCTCAGGCAGGCCACCATCTACACCCTGCCTTCCTATAACGAAGGCATGCCCATGAGCATTCTCGAAGCGATGGCCTGGGGCCTGCCCGTGCTGGCGACGCCCGTGGGCGGCATTCCCGATGCTATCAGCGATGGTGTCGAAGGCTTCCTGGTCGCGCCCGGCGACGTGGGCGCGCTGGCGCAGCGCTGGGCCCAGCTGCTGGATGATCCCCAGCTGGCGCAACGCATGGGCGAGGCGGCGCGCCGCAAGGTCGCCGCCGTCTTCGCGACGGACGCCGTGCTGCCGCGCCTGGGCCAGCTCTACCAGTCCCTGGGCGCCCGCGACGCCTGATCGCAGCATTCTTGATCAAGCGTGCGAGCTGTGGTGTGCGGAAATGTTAGCATTTCTTCATCTAAACACTTGCAGGAGCGACAAATGATCCAGATCTACAAACTGTCAGCTCTCCTGTACCGCCTGCACATTCCGGTGCTGCCGAAGCTGCTGTATTTGATGAACCGCGTTCTCTTTTCCCTTGTTCTTCCGGCCACCGTGAAAGTCGGCCACCGGGTGACCTTCGCCTACCAGGGCATCGGCACCGTGGTGCATGCGCGCGCCGTGATCGGCGACGACGTCTATATCGGCCCGCAGGTCATCATTGGCGGCCGTTCCGGCGAGGTGGCAGTGCCCGTGATCGAGAGCGGGGCCTTTATCGGGGCTGGGGCCCGCGTGCTCGGGCCGGTGGTGGTGGGCCGTGGCGCCAGGGTGGCGGCGGGGGCGCTGGTGCTGCACGACGTGCCGCCCGGCGTGACGGTGGCGGGCATTCCCGCCAAAGCCATCCACAGCAGCCGCATCCAGCCTGACCTGGACCTGATGGGCGGCGCCCGCAACGCTTTCCGTTGATTATGCAAACGAAGACTTTATGAGTTCACTGGCGTGGAAACTTAACCGTGTGAAGCTGATGGGTGCGCCGGAAATCGCCTGGCGCGTGCAGCAGGTAGTGCAGAAAGGGGCAAGCAGGCTGGGTGTCGGTCTCGCCTCGCATCCCCCGGAGCCTGTGCTCTCGCACTTGGGCATCGCCTTTGTCGGCGCGCCCGCCGAGGGCATCGACCTGGCCGCGCTGCGCGCCGCGGCCGACGAGGTGCTGGCGGGGCGCTGGAACGTGTTTGCGCTGCGCGGCCTGCAGCTGGGCTTTCCGCCCAACTGGAACCGCGATCCCAAGACCGGCACCGAAGCGCCAATGAAGCTGGGCAAGGCCATCGACTACCGCCGCGAGTCCGTGGTGGGCGACATCAAATACCTGTGGGAGCCGAGCCGCCACCTGGAACTTGTGACCCTCGCGCTCGCCTGGCGCGCAACGGGAGAGGAGCGCTATGCGCAAGGCGCCCGCGCCCTGCTCGAATCCTGGTTCGAGCAGTGCCCCTATGCGCGCGGCGTGCACTGGACCAGCTCCCTCGAACTGGCGGTGCGCCTGGTGAACTGGGCCTTCGCCTGGAACCTGCTGGGCGGCGCGGATACCGCGCTCTTCAATGGCCAGGCGGGGCGCGACTTCCGCCGCCGCTGGCTGGACAACATTTACCAGCACTGCCACTTCATCCGCGGCTATTTCTCCCGCCATTCCTCGGCCAACAACCACCTCTTCGGCGAGTACATGGGCCTCTTCATCGCCAGCGTGCAGTGGCCTTGCTGGGCCGCGAGCGCAGGCTGGCGCGAGCTGGCGCGGCGCGGCCTGGAAGCGGAGGCGCTGAAGCAGAACACGGCGGACGGCGTGAACAAGGAGCAGGCCATCTACTACCAGCACGAGGTGATGGACATGATGCTGCTCTGCCAGCACGTGGCCCGCGCCAACGGGGCCAGCTTCTCGCCCGCCTATCTGGAGCGCCTGGAGCGCATGGCCGAATTCGTGGCGGCCCTGATGGATGCGGGCGGCAATGTGCCCATGACGGGCGATGCGGACGACGCGCAGATGGTGCGCCTGTCCTACGAGGCGGACTGGAGTCCTTACCGCTCCCTGCTCGCCAGCTGTGCCCTGCTGTTCGGGCGGGGCGACTTCAAGCGCAAGGCGGGGCGGCTGGACGACAAGAACCGCTGGCTCTTCACCCACGATGGCGCGGAACAGTGGGAAAACCTGCCGCCTGCCGGGCCGGAGCAGCCCGTGATGGCCTTCCCCGAAGGCGGCTACTACCTGCTGGGCAAGGACTTCGGCGGCCCGCGCGAAGTGCGCATCGTGGCCGACTGCGCGCCCCTGGGCTACCTCTCCATCGCCGCCCACGGCCATGCCGACGCCTTGTCCTTCACGCTGTCCGCCGGGGGAGAGGAGCTGCTGGTCGACCCCGGCACCTATGCCTATCACACGCAGAAAGCGTGGCGCGATTACTTCCGCAGCACGGCCGCCCACAACACGGTGCAGGTGGACGGCATGGATCAATCCGAAATCGCGGGCAATTTCATGTGGCTGCACAAAGCGAACGCCCGGCTCCTGGCGCACGATGTCTCGGGCGGGGTCCAGGTATTCGAAGGCGAGCACGACGGATACCGCCGCCTCGCGGATTCTGTGTTGCACCGCCGCAAAATTTGCTTTGATTCCAATCGGAACGTGGTTGTTGTAAAAGATATATTAGAATCGTCCAACGATCACGAAGTAGTCCTGCACTGGCATTTCGCCGAGGGCTGTGCAGTGGAAAAAACGCCGGAAGGCCTGCGTGCCGCAGGAAGCCGGGTCAGCATGAACATGAAATGCGGGCTGGGCGAGGGGGCTGAATTGCTGCGTTGCAGCGAAGCACCTATCGGCGGCTGGATCTCACGCAGATTCGATGAAAAAACAACGATCACCACTGCCGCCTGGCGCGGCAGGATTCGTGGAACGGCCGAGATTGTGACCGAAATCGCGTTGCAATGGCTGTGACTGGGCAGCACGTCTAAACATTGAGGAGCAGGATCTTGAAAATCAGTATCTTTGGCCTGGGCTATGTGGGCGCCGTCTCGGCGGGCTGCCTGGCATCGGACGGCCACACCGTCATCGGCGTCGATCCCAACCGCACCAAGGTGGACCTGATCAACGAAGGGCATACGCCCATTATCGAGAAGGACATCGGGGCCATGATTGCGGCCACCGTGAAGGACGGCCTGCTGCGCGCCACCACCGACGTGCGCGACGCGGTGCTCAATACGGACATGTCCCTCATCTGCGTGGGCACGCCTTCCCAGCTGAACGGCAATCTGGACCTGAGCCACGTGCGCAAGGTCTGCCAGCAGATCGGCGCGGCCATGAAGGAGAAGGACGGCTTCCACGTGGTGGTGGCGCGCAGCACCATGCTGCCCGGCTCCATGCGCGCCGTGGTCATTCCGACCCTGGAGGAAGCTTCGGGAAAGAAGGCGGGCGTCGACTTCGGCGTGTGCAACAACCCCGAGTTCCTGCGCGAAGGCACGGCCGTGCACGACTACTACCATCCGCCCAAGACCGTGATCGGCGAGACCGACGAGAAGGCGGGCGAGATGCTGCTCAAGCTCTACGAGAAAATGGACGCGCCCCTCGTGCGCACGGACGTGGAAACGGCCGAAATGGTCAAGTACACGGACAACACCTGGCACGCCGTCAAGGTGGCTTTCGCCAACGAGATCGGCAATATCTGCAAGGCCGTGGGCATCGACGGCCACAAGGTCATGGAGATCTTCTGCCAGGACACCAAGCTCAATCTCTCGCCTTACTACATGAAGCCCGGCTTCGCCTTCGGCGGCTCCTGCCTGCCCAAGGACGTGCGCGCCCTGACCTACAAGGCGCGCAACCTGGACCTGGACCTGCCGCTCTTGAACAGCATCCTGCCGTCCAACCAGAAGCAGGTGGAGAAGGGCCTGAAGATGATCATGGACAAGGGCGCGCGCAAGGTGGGCATCCTCGGCTTCTCCTTCAAGGCGGGCACGGACGATCTGCGCGAATCGCCCCTGGTGGACGTGATCGAGCACCTGCTGGGCAAGGGCTACGAGCTCAAGCTCTACGACAAGAACGTGAACCTCGCCGCGCTGACGGGCGCGAACCAGGACTACATCCTGAACCACATCCCGCACATCTCGAAGCTCATGGTGGAGTCGATGGACGAAGTGCTGTCCTTCGCCGAGACCGTGGTCATTGGGAACGGCGCCGCCGAATTCAAGGCCGTGCCGGGCATGCTGAAGGAAGGGCAGACCGTGGTGGACCTGGTGCGCATCAGCAAGGAGCAGAGCGGGGGGCAGTATGACGGCATCTGCTGGTAAGCGCGTCCTCATCCTGGTCGAGAACCTGCCTTCGCCCTTCGACCGGCGCGTGTGGCAGGAAGCCACCACGCTGTACGCGAACGGCTACGAAGTCTCGATCATCTGCCCCACGGGCAAGGGCTACGAGAGCCGCTACGAGGTCATCGACGGCATCCACATCTACCGCTACCGCCTGCCCCTGGAGGCCGAGGGCGCGAAAGGCTATGCCATCGAATACTCGCTGGCCCTGTTCCACACCTTCCGCCTGGCGTGGAAGGTGCTGTTCCAGCGCGGCTTCGACATCATTCATGCCTGCAATCCGCCCGACCTGCTGTTCCTGATCGGCGGCTTCTTCAAGCTCGCGATGGGCAAGAAGTTCCTCTTCGACCATCACGACATCAACCCCGAGCTCTACGAGGCCAAGTTCGGCCGCCGCGATTTCTTCTACAAGCTCATGGTGCTGTTCGAGCGCTGGTCCTTCAACACGGCCGACGTCTCCATCGCCACCAACGAATCCTACAAAAAGATTGCGATAGAGCGGGGCGGCATGGACCCGGACAAGGTATATGTCGTACGCAGCGGCCCCAAGCTGGACCGCCTGAAGGTGCTGCCGCCGGTGGAGGCCCTGAAGAAGGGCCGCCGCTTCCTGGTGGGCTATGTGGGCGTGATGGGCGCCCAGGAAGGCATCGACCTGCTGCTCGAATCGGCCCGCCACCTGATCCAGGACATGGGCCGTACCGACGTGCAGTTCGGCCTCGTGGGCGGCGGCACCTCGCTGGAGCAGATGAAGGAGCTGGCGCAGAAGATGGGCATCGCCGACTACGTGACCTTCACCGGCCGCGTGCCCGACCAGCAGCTGCTGGAGATGCTCAACACCGCCGATGTCTGCGTCAATCCCGACGTGGCCAACGACATGAACGACAAATCGACCATGAACAAGATCATGGAGTATATGGCGCTGGGCAAGCCCATCGTGCAGTTCGACCTGGTGGAAGGCCGCTATTCGGCCCAGCAGGCTTCGCTGTACGCGGCCAAGAACGATCCGGTGGACATGGCGAGGAAGATCGCCGAGCTGCTGGACGATCCGGCGCGGCGCGCCCAGATGGGCGAATTCGGCCGCAACCGCGTCATCAATGAACTCGAATGGGAATACGAAGCGCCCAAGCTGCTGGCCGCCTACGAAAGACTGTACTCGGCCAATGCACCCTTGCCGCAGGTATTCCAGAAGAAGGAAAGCTGATGAAGATACTGGTAACGGGCGGCATGGGCTATATCGGCTCCCATACCGTCGTGGAGCTGATGCAGGCGGGCCATGAGGTGGTGGTGATCGACAATCTGTCGAACGCCGACCCCTCGGTGCGCCAGCGCGTGGCGCGCATCACGGGCAAGGAGTTCGAATTCCAGAACGCCGACATCCGCGACCGCGCAGCGCTGGAGCAAGTGTTCGCAGGGCGCGGCATCGGGGCCGTGATCCATTTCGCGGGACTGAAGGCGGTGGGCGAGTCGGTGGCCCAGCCCCTGCGCTACTACGACAACAACGTGAGCGGCAGCGTGGCCCTGTGCGAGGTGATGGCAAAGCACGGCGTGAAGACGCTCGTGTTCAGCTCCTCGGCCACCGTCTACGGCGACCCGGCCACGGTGCCCATCACCGAAGACTTCCCCCTGTCGGCCACCAATCCCTACGGGCGCAGCAAGCTCATGATCGAGGAGATCCTGCGCGACCTGCATGTGTCCGACAACAGCTGGCGCATTGCCCTGCTGCGCTATTTCAACCCGGTAGGCGCGCACGAAAGCGGCCTGATCGGCGAAGCCCCGAGCGGCATTCCCAACAACCTGCTGCCCTATGTGGCCCAGGTGGCGGAGGGGCGGCGCGAGAGCCTGTCCGTGTTCGGCGGCGACTACCCCACGCCGGACGGCACGGGCGTGCGCGACTATATCCACGTGGTCGACCTTGCGCTCGGCCACCTGAAGGCGCTGGACAAGCTGGCCGAAGGGCCGGGCGTGCGCACCTGGAACCTGGGCACGGGCCATGGCTACAGCGTGCTGGACATGGTGCGCGCCTTCGAGAAGGCCAGCGGCAAGCCGGTGCCATACAAGATCGTCGGCCGCAGGCCGGGCGACATCGCCACCTGCTATGCGGACACTGCGCGCGCGGAGCGCGAACTGGGCTGGAAAGCGCGTTACGACATCGACCGCATGTGCACCGATGCCTGGCGCTGGCAGTCCTCAGCGAAATAAACGGATCAACAGATAAGGGGTTACCGATGAAAGCTATGATTCTTGCGGCCGGCAAAGGCACGCGCGTCCGCCCTTTGACCTATGAGCTGCCCAAGCCCATGATTCCCATCCTCGGCAAGCCGGTGATGGCCTACCTGGTGGAACACCTGGCGCGCTACGGCGTCACGGAGATCATGGTCAATGTCAGCTACCTGCACGACAAGATCGAGGAGTATTTCGGGGAAGGCCACCAGTTCGGCGTGCAGATCGGCTACTCCTTCGAGGGCTATACCAACGACGACGGCGAAGTAGTGCCCGAGCCCATCGGTTCGGCGGGCGGCATCAAGAAGATCCAGGAATTCGGCGGCTTCTTCGACGAGACCACCATCGTGCTGTGCGGCGATGCCGTGATCGACCTCGATATCAAGTCGGCCCTGTTCGAGCACCGCCGCAAGGGCGCGCTGGCCACCGTCATCACGCGCGAAGTGCCCTGGGAAAAGGTGAGCAGCTACGGCGTGGTGGTGAGCGACGAGGACGGCCGCGTCACCGCCTTCCAGGAAAAGCCCAGCCGCGAGCAGGCGCGCTCGAACTGCGCCAGCACCGGCATCTATATCTTCGAGCCGGAAGTGATCGACCTCATACCCTCGGGCCGTCCCTTCGACATCGGCTCCGAGCTCTTCCCCCTGCTGGCCGAGCGCGGCCTGCCTTTCTACAGCCAGACCCGCAAGTTCGACTGGATCGACATCGGCAGCGTGAAGGACTACTGGGAAGTGCTGCAGGCCGTGCTGCTGGGCGACGTCGCCAATATGAAGGTGCCGGGCGTGCAGGTGGAGGAGGGCGTGTGGGTGGGCTTGAACACCAGCATCGACTGGAGCGAGGGCACGCAGATCGAAGGGCCCGTGTACATTGGCTCCGGCGTGCGCATCGACCCCGGCGCCCACATCGTGGGGCCGAGCTGGATTGGTCACGGCAGCCATATCTGCTCGGGCGCCAAGGTGGTGCGCAGCGTGTTGTTCGAATATACTCGTGTGTTACCGGATGTTACGCTGGAGGAATTAATCGTCCTGAAGGATTATAGTGTCGACCGCTCCGGCGAAATGAAGCATGTGTCGCAGTACGACTCGAACGAATGGGCCAATGCGCGCGACCGCCGCGCGCAGCGCCGCCATCTGGAGAGCCTGGGCGACCTCACCCAACTAGAACAGAAGAAAGCATGAAAATCTATCCCGTTATCCTGTCCGGCGGCGCCGGCACCCGTCTGTGGCCACTTTCGCGCGCGGCGCTGCCCAAGCAATTGCTGCCCCTGGTCTCCGACAAGACCATGCTGCAGGATACGGCGCTGCGCCTGCATGGCCGCGCGGAACTGATGCCGCCGCTGGTGGTGTGCGGCAATGAGCACCGCTTCCTCGTCGCCGAGCAGATGCGCGAGATCGGCATCAAGCCCATGGCCATCCTGCTGGAGCCGGTCGGCCGCAACACGGCGCCCGCCGTGGCCGCTGCCGCGCACTTCCTCAAGCGCAGGGACCCGGAAGCGATGATGCTGGTGCTGCCCGCCGACCACGTCATCACCGATACCGAAGCCTTCCACCAGGCCATCGGCCGCGCCGCCGAACAGGCTGCCGCCGGTGCGCTCGTCACCTTCGGCATCGTGCCCACGGGACCGGAAACGGGCTATGGCTACATCAAGAGCGGCGAACCGATGCCCAAGGGCGAGCAGGCCTTCAAGGTCGAGCGCTTCGTGGAGAAGCCGGACCGCGCCACGGCCGAAGGCTTCGTCGCAGCGGGCAACTACTACTGGAACAGCGGCATGTTCCTGTTCCAGGCGGAAGCCTACCTGAAGGAGCTGGGCCAGTTCCAGCCCGCCATGCTGGCCGCCAGCGCGGAAGCGGTGGACAAGGGCTACGGCGACCTGGATTTCTGCCGCCTGGAAGAAGCCGCCTTCACCAGCTGCCCGTCGGACTCCATCGACTACGCCGTGATGGAGCATACCCGCCACGCAGTGGTGATTCCGGCCTCCATCGGCTGGAGCGATGTGGGTTCGTGGTCCGCGCTGTGGGAAGTGCAGCCGGGCGACGGCGACGGCAATGTGAGCCGCGGCGACGTTTACCTGGACAATGTGAAGAACACCCTGGTGCGCGCCGAGAGCCGCATCGTGGCCGTGGTGGGCGTGGAAGACCTGGTGGTGGTGGAAACGCCGGACGCCGTGCTGGTGGCGCACAAGGACCAGGTGCAGCGCGTGAAGCAGGTGGTGGACCACCTGAAAGGGCAGGACCGCACCGAGCACCTGCACCATACGCGCGTGTACCGTCCATGGGGCTGCTATGAGGGCATCGACATCGGCGAGCGCTTCCAGGTCAAGCGCATCACCGTGAACCCGGGCGGCAAGCTTTCGCTGCAGATGCACCATCACCGCGCGGAGCACTGGGTGGTGGTGAGCGGCACGGCGCGCGTCACCTGCGGCGACAAGGTGAGCCTGCTGACCGAGAACGAATCCACCTTCATCCCCATCGGCATGAACCACCGCCTGGAGAACCCGGGCAAGGTGCCGCTGCACCTGATCGAAGTGCAGTCCGGGAGCTATCTGGGCGAGGACGACATCGTGCGTTTCGAGGATGTCTACCAGCGCACCTGAGCGCTTGAGGTGACTTGCAAAAAGGAGGCTTCGGCCTCCTTTTTTTATCTCTGCAGTAAGACGGAGAATGGCTCGCCTGCCCGTAGGTTTCGTCCTACAGCTTTCGCAACACGTTTCGGTCTGCGAAATCACGCCCGTTTTCCCCTTTGCGGGCAGGGACTTAGCGCCGCGGCCGCCTCATCGAATTTACGTAAGGCATTGTTTTTGTTGAGAAATTTTTACATATTTCTTTGACAAGGTGGCATTTTAGACATGTAAGATCGCCCCGCAGTTGTCCGAAAACTGTGTGGGCCAATCCTGGCCTGCGGACTCTTTTTACGGGGGTAATAATGAAGAAAATGAAAACCGTTCTAGCTGCAATCGCCATCGCAGGTACTGCATGGTCGGCCCAGGCGGCCGACATCAGCAGCACCGGCACCATCAGCCTCACCAACGGCACCAACTTCTTTGGCCGCGTGCTGGACGGCGCCTCGGGCGACACCTTCACCGACCGCTGGGACTTCGCCTCGGTGGGCACCTTCGATCTGGCTGCAGGCGTGATCGCCGTCACCCCGGGTACGGTGGACGGCATCTCGATCAGCGGCTTCGAGCTGTTCAATTCGGCCGGCCTGTCCCTGGGCGGGATGCAGCATTCCAGCGGCCTGAGCGATGTGTGGACCCTGTCCACCTCGCACCTGGTGCCGGACAGCTACTATCTGATGGTATCGGGCACGCTGCTGGGCAGCGAGGCGGCCAGCTACGGCGGCACCCTGACCACGGTGAATGCCGTGCCTGAACCGGAGACCTATGGCATGCTGATCGGCGGCCTCGGACTGCTGGGCTTCCTGGCCCGCCGCCGCAAGCAAGGCTGAGCGAAGGCGCTATAATCGAAACGGAAGCTGCGGCTTCCGTTTTTTTATTCATGGAGCGTACCCGTTTTGCGAGCGACCTTCCTGCTGCCAGCCCTGCTGCTGGCCGGCGCCGTCCAGGCGCAAATGACCAGTCCCGGCCTGCAGGCCGCCCACCTTGCCGTCATCGTCAACGACGATGAACCGAACAGCGTGGCGATTGCCGAGCACTACCGCAAGGCCCGCGACATCCCGGCCCGCAACATGGTCCACGTGCGCATCCCCGGCAAGCCGCGCAAGCTCACGGCCGAGCAGTTCGCCAGGCTCAAGGAAGAAATCGACAGCAAGCTGCCTGCCGACATCGACGCCGTGCTCATGGTCTGGACGGCGCCGTACGCGGTGGAATGCAATGCCATCACGGCCGCCTACACGCTCGGCTTCGATCCCCAGCAATGCCTCAAGCCCTGTGGCCCCGGGCGGCCCAGCGCCTACTTCAACTCCGCGGCGTCCAGCCCCCGCGCCGACAGCCTGCGCCTGGCGATGCTCATGCCCACCGAATCCGTGGCCGACGCCAAGGCCCTGATCGAGCGCGGCGTGGCGAGCGGCTTCCGTGCGGCCCCGGCCACGGCCTACTATCTCGTCACGAGCGACAAGGCGCGCAGCAGCCGCGTTCCCTTCTTCCCGCGCTCGGGCGTCATCCCGGCGAAAAAACTCACCATCAAGACCCTGCAGCAGGACGTGCTGGAGGGCGCGAAGGACATTCTCATCTACCAGACGGGGCAAGCCAGCGTCAGCAAGCTGGACACGCTGCAATTCGTCCCCGGCGCCCTGGCCGACCATCTGACTTCCTGGGGCGGCGACCTGCTGGGCGACAGCCAGATGAGCAGCCTGCGCTGGCTGGAAGCGGGCGCGACGGCGACCTACGGCACGGTGAGCGAGCCCTGCAACCACTGGCAAAAGTTCCCCAATCCCACGGTGCTGCTGCGCCACTACCTGAACGGATCGACGGCGATCGAAGCCTACTGGAAGAGTGTCGCCTGGCCCGCGCAAGGCCTGATCCTCGGCGAGCCCCTCGCCGCCCCCTACCATCGCCACTAAACGGCCGAGCCCGTGTCCACATCTGGTGCCAGGGAAGAAAAGTGGACACGAGCTCTACACTAGCGGCTTAGGGCTGAGGTTGTGTCCAAAAATCTTCCCTGGCACCAGATGTGGACACGGACTGGGCTGTGCTTAGCGGCGGCGGGTGAGGGGGAGGAGGGCGAGGCCTGCCAGGAGCAGGGCCCAGGTAGCGGGCTCTGGGACGGCAGCCATGGCGGCTGCCTTTTTGCTGTCGGCGGTGCTCGCGGCCTGCTTGGCCTGGTTGCCTGCAGCGAGGCTCAGGCCGCCAATGCCGAACTGGCCATCGATGCCGCTGAACTGGCCGTAGTATTTTTCGATGAAGCCGAATTCGTCCACCGCGTACGGCGCCCACGGCACTTCGGCTATCTTGCGCCGCGTTTCCGATTCGGTGACGTCGATGGTTTCGACCGTGCGGATGAGCTTGAGCGTGTGCGTGCCTTCATGGCCTTCGTTGAACTTGCGCAGCTCCTGCTCGTCCTCTTCCACTTTCCACTGCTCTACCTTGCGGCCTTCTTCCACAATGCGCGCCTGCTTGAGCTGCCTGCCGTCTTCGAGGCGGCAGGCGCTCTTGATGCCTTCGATCCTGGCATCGGACTTGGCGCGCTCGCGCTCGTCCTTGTCTTGCTGCTTGTTCTTGATGGAATCGAGGCAGGGGGAGGCGCCACGGGCCGGAGGCGTTTCCGCGGGCTGGGCCTGCTGCGCCGACACGCCAGCGCCTGCCAAGGCGGCAAACGCCACCGGCAACAGCTTGCGGAGGAGGGCAGAGGTCATGGCACAGCGGGGGAAATGGATGAGCTAGCAATGTAGCACGGCTGAGCCCGTTTCGCGAGGGAAATCTCTGTTGCAAGCCCCGTGGCATGCGCTTTTCGCGACGTTTTTCCTGTCTCATTTTTCATCGCCGGGCCCTGTTTTGTCTCAAAATGTAATGCTCTTCAGTAAAAGCTCCACACTGGACGGAAAACATTGTCGAAACCTTAAACGGCATGGTAGCCTTGGCCGTTCACTCAGTGTTGAAGGAGCTTGGTTTCGGATGGTGGCAGCACAGAAAATGCGCAAGCGGGCCGGTTTTACCCTGCTCGAACTCCTGGTGGTGATCGTCATCATCGGGCTCCTGGCCGCCTATGTCGGTCCGAAGTATTTCTCGCAGCTGGGCAAGTCGGAGGTCACCGTGGCCAAGGCCCAGATCGAGGCCTTCGAAAAATCCCTCGACACCTTCCGGCTCGACGTGGGCCGCTACCCCACCACCGAGGAGGGCCTGGCCGCGCTGCAGACCGCCCCCGCGACGGCCGGCGCCAAATGGAACGGTCCCTACCTGAAGAAGGGCATTCCACCCGATCCCTGGGGCAATCCCTACCAGTACAAGGCGCCCGGTTCGCGCGGCGAGTACGAGATCACTTCCCTGGGCAAGGATGGCCAGCCCGGCGGCGCGGCGGAAAACGCCGACATCACTTCGCAATAAGACGCCCGCGTCCCTCCCGCCATGCAGTTCGACGTTCGCACCCTGTCGCCGGAAATGGTGATCGGCCACCTGGTGGTCGATGGCCGCGACGAGGCCGACGCGCGGCGCCAGGTGGAGGCGCGGGGCCTGTTCGTGAGCGCCATCCACCCGGTGCGCGGCGCCTTGCGCGCGGGCCGGGGCAAGGCCTTGTCGCTCGTCCTCTTCAGCCAGGAGCTGCTGGCGCTGCTGAACGCGGGCCTCGGCATCGTCGAAGCGCTGGAGGCCTTGCTTGAAAAGGAGGCGGCGCCCGCCACGCGCAGCGTGCTGGAACGGCTGCTGGCTGGCCTGCGCGAAGGCCAGCGCTTCTCGGCCGTGCTGGCCGAGCAGCCGCAGCTCTTTCCGCCCCTCTATGTCGGCATCGTGAAGGCGGCCGAAGGCACCAGCGACCTGCCGCGCTCCCTGGCCCGCTATATCGATTACCAGCAGCGCGTGGACCTGGTGCGCGGCAAGATCGTCAGCGCCGCCATCTATCCCTGCATCCTGCTGCTGGTGGGCGGCGGCGTGAGCATGTTCCTGATCGGCTATGTGGTGCCGCGCTTTGCGGAGGTCTATCAGGGCGCGGGCCGCAACCTGCCCTGGATGTCGCAAGTGATGCTGAGCTGGGGCCAGTTCGCGGGCGCCCATACCGGCGCGCTGCTCGCGGCCCTGGCACTGCTGCTGGGCGGCGCGGTGCTGGGCATCCGGCGCCTCATGGCGAGCGGCGGGCTGGTACGCCTGCTTGGCCGCCTGCCGGGCATCGGCGAGCGGGTGCGCATCTACGAGCTGTCCCGCCTTTACCTCACGCTGGGCATGCTGACCGAAGGCGGCATCACCATCGTGCAGGCCATCGACACCGTGCAGGGCATGGTGTCGGCCAATGTGAAGAGCGGCCTGCAGTCGGCGCGCCTGGCGGTGGAGGCGGGCCTGCCCCTCTCGACCGCGTTCGAGGCCAATGGGCTGACCACGCCGATCTCCCTGCGCATGCTGCGCGTGGGCGAACGCACCGGCGACATGGGCCCCATGCTCACCCAGTCCGCCGCCTTCTACGACGGCGAGATCGCCCGCTGGATCGACCGTTTCACGCGCACCTTCGAGCCCTTGCTCATGGCCGGCATCGGCCTGATCGTGGGCGCCATCGTGGTGCTGCTGTATATGCCTATTTTTGACCTGGCCGGAGAAATGTCATGAGCAACCCGGCATTCAATACCGCCGCTGCGCTGCCCGTTCTGGATGCGGGCCTGCTGGCCAAGGCGCGCAGCGCGCGCGCCCTGTCCAAGCGCACCCTGGTGGAAGAACTCGAAGCGCTCACCGGCAGCGAACCGCGCCTGCTGGTGCGCGCCCTGGCCCGGCCTTTCGGCCTGGAGGTGCTGGAAACGGAGGAGATGCTGGCCTTCACGCCCGCTTTCGACCTGCTCCCGTTGTCGCAGGCCATGGCCCGCCATGCCGTGCTGCTGCGCATGCAGGACGGCTCCGTCATCGGCGTGGTCGCCGATCCCTTCGATCTCGACCAGCAGACCTGGCTGGGAACGCAGGCGCGCGCCACGCCTTCCGCGCCGCTGCGCATCCGCCTGGCGCTGCAGTCGGACATCCAGGCTTACCTGTCCAAGCAGGAGGAATCCGCGCGCGCCGTCGATACCCTGCTGCCGGGCGCCGACAATTCCCGCCGCGATGGCAAGACGGCCGCCGTGCTCTCCTTCGCCACCGTGTCGGAAGGGGCCAGCCCCGCCGTCCGGCTGGTGAACTCCACCCTGTACGACGCACTCAAGGCGGGCGCCTCGGACATCCACCTCGAAAGCACGGCTGGCGGCCTCGCGGTGAAATACCGCGTGGACGGCGTGCTCGATCACGCCACCGCCGTCAATGGCGTGGAAGTGGCGGAGCAGATCATCTCGCGCCTGAAGGTGCTGGCCGAACTGGACATCGCCGAGCGCCGCGTGCCGCAGGACGGCAGCTTCCGCGTCGAATCGGGCGGACGCGAGATCGACCTGCGAGTTTCCATCATGCCCAGCATCCACGGCGAGGACGCCGTTATCCGTATCCTCGACAAGCGCGCCATGATCGAGTCCTACGGCTCGCTCACCCTGGAAGCGCTGGGTTTCGACGCGCCCTCGCTGGCCACCCTGCGCACGCTGGCGCAGGAAGCCTATGGCATGCTGCTGGTCACGGGCCCCACCGGCTCGGGCAAGACCACGACCTTGTACGCAGCCCTGACCGAGATCCACAACGGCCGCGAGAAGATCATCACCATCGAGGACCCGGTCGAGTACCAGCTGCCCGGTATCCTGCAGATTCCCGTGAACGAGAAGAAGGGACTGACCTTCGCCAAGGGCCTGCGCTCCATCCTGCGCCATGATCCGGACAAGATCATGGTCGGCGAGATCCGCGACCGCGAAACGGCGGAAATCGCCGTGCAGTCCGCGCTCACAGGCCACCTCGTGCTGACCACCGTGCACGCGAACAATGTGTTCGACGTCTTCGGCCGTTTCACGCACATGGGCATCGATCCCTACGCCTTCGTGTCGGCCCTGAACGGCATCTGGGCGCAGCGCCTGGTGCGCATCAACTGCCCGCACTGCGCGCGCGAGTACACGCCCAGCGACGAGGAGCTGGCCAGCGTGAACCTCACGCGCGCGGACGTGCACGATTACACTTTCAAGGAAGGGAAGGGCTGCGGCGACTGCCGCGGCACCGGCTTCAAGGGCCGCCGCTCCATCGCGGAGATCCTCACCTTGAACGATGAGATCCGCGAACTGATCGTGGAGAAGCGGCCGATCCGGCAGATCAAGCAGGCCGCCTATGCCAATGGCACGCGCAGCCTGCGCCAGGCCGCGCTGGAAGTGGTCAAGCGCGGCGGCACCACTCTCGCGGAGATCAAGCGGGTGACCTTGCATGCTTAAGTTTCCGGGACAATCCCTGCGCATCGGCATTGCGCCGAATGCGGTATCCCTGCTGCGCGTGAACCGCTGGCGCGCGCCGAAGCTGGAGGTGCTGGCCGAACGCGCCTATGTGGCGCCGGCCGACGGCCCGGGCCAGGCGGAAGCGCTGGCCCATGCGCTGCGCGCCCTGCTCGAAGGCCAGCCCACCCAGGGCTGGCCGGTCGCCTTCGTGCTGTCCGACGAACTGGTTCGCATCTGGCAGGTGACGCCTCCGCCCCAGGCCGCGCGCCTGGCGGACATAGAGGCGGCGGCCACGCTCCGCTTCCACGCCCTGTATGGCGAACCGCCTTCCGCATGGCAGGTGAGCGCGGACTGGCGCGCCAACGGACCGTTCTTCGCCGCCGCCGTGCCGCGCACGCTGCAGGCCGCGCTGGAACACACCGCCCAGGACTACGGCATGGCGCTCGTGGAGTGCGTGCCCATGTTCGTTACGGCCTGGAACCGCTGGCGCCGCGCCGTGCGTGCCGACGCATGGTTCGCCCACGCACATGGAGAGCTGCTGACGCTTGCCGTCATCGAGGCGGGCGAACTGCGCGCGCTGCGCAGCCTGCCCCTGCCCCATGGCGCCGATCACGGATGGCTGACGCAGACGGTGAACCGCGAAGCGCTGCTGCTGGGCACTGGCGTGCCGCCGCTGGTGCAGATCGCGGGCCAGCTGCCGCCAGCGCTCGCCAAGCCCGCTGCGGCGGGCCAGGTGCCGCTAGCCCTGCTGGGAAGCGGAGTTGCTGAAAGTCTTTCCCCGGCCAGCATGCTGGCCGCTTCCGGGAGCCCTGCATGAGGCGCATGCATATCGATTTTGCGCCCGCGGGCTGGCGCCGGACCCTGTACCGCCTGCACCCGGCTGCCGCGCTGGCCGGCGCCGCAGGAATCCTGCTGTGCGCGGGCGCCGCGTGGCTGGCGCTGCACCTGGCGGACCAGCGCGAGGAGAGGACGCAGCAGCTGCGGCGCGTGCAGCAGCGCGCCGCCGTGCTGGCGCAGCAGCCGGCCGCCCTGCCGCAGACTGCCATTCCGGCGGCGCAGGCCAGCGCCGTCAACGCGGCCGTGCTGCAGCTCAATCTCCCATGGCGCGACCTGCAGGATGGCGTGGCCGCTGCCACGCCCGCCAATATCGCCCTGCTGGCGCTGGAGCCCGATGCGCGCAAGCAGGTCCTCAAGATCACGGCCGAGGCAAAGAGCAGCGACGAGATGGTGGGTTACATAGAATTGCTCAAGCAGCAGGAAGTGTTTGTCACGGCGGTGCTGGCGCGCCATGAGATCGGCGACCAGGATCCGAACCGGCCTATCCGCTTCCAGGTTGAAGCGCAGTGGAGAGCGCGATGAAGGACGTGCGCTTCGCGAGCCTGCTGCTCTCCCTGCGTATCTCTGTGATGCGCGCCGGTCCCGCCGTGTGCGCGGCCCTGGCGCTGCTGGCCCTCGGCCTGGCCCTGTGGGCCTGGCTGCTGCCGCAGCGCGCGGCGCAGCAGGCAGTTCTGGCGCAGCCCCTGCCGACGCCCGCTTCCCTGGTGCGTCCGCCTCCGCCGCCTACCGCCAACGAGAACCTGGCGGCGTTCTATCAGGCATTGGGCGAGCGCCGCTACGCCGAGCAGCAGGTCAAGACCCTGTTCGACCTGGCTGCGAAGACGGGCCTGAACCTGCGCCAGGGCGAATACAAGTCCGGCTACGACAAGGCCAGCGCCGTGTCCACCTACCAGATCACGCTGCCGGTGCACGGCCCCTACCAGAACATCTGGCAGTTCGCCCTGCAGGCGCTGGCCGCCATGCCCTTTGCGGCGCTGGACGAGATCAGCTTCCGGCGCGATGCCATCGGCGACCCGACGGTCGAGGCGCGCCTGCGCTTTACCCTCTATTTGAAGGAGCAGCCGTGAAGCCGCGCCATCTGCTTATGGGCGCAGCGCTGCTGGCCGCCGCAGGGCTGGTGCTCTTCGGCGACACGACGCCCAGCAACGGGGTGGCGGAACCGGTGGAGCGCGCGCCGCGCAGCGCGCCCGTGGCGGCGCCGCGCGCCCCCGCGCCAGCCGCCGACGCTGCCACCACCGACAACGCCATCCTGCGCCTGGTTCCCCGCTCCACCCTGATCGGCGAGGCGGGAGAGGCGGCTTTCCGCAGCGGGGAGGGCGTATTCCTCGGCCAAAACTGGAATCCCCCGCCGCCCCCGCCGCCTCCCGGCCCGGTGGCGCCGCCCCAGCCGCCCAGCGCGCCGCCACTGCCTTTTGCTTTCATCGGCAAGTCGGTGACCGACGGGCAGTGGGAGGTCTATCTGGCGCGGGGAGAACAGACCTATGTGGTGCATAACAAGACCGTTATCGACGGAACGTATCGGGTGGAGTCGATCGCGCCGCCGACGCTTACCGTTACCTACCTGCCCATGAACCAGGTGCAGCAGCTCAACATTGGAGTTATCGAGTGATGCCAAGTCACATTCACCGGGCAGGCCGCGGCCTGCGTCATGCGCTTACCCTGACCGCCATGGTGGCAGCCCTGAGCGGCTGCGCCGCCCAGATGGCCTTCCGCGAAGGTAAAGACCTGGTTGCGAAGGACCAGGTGGAAGCGGGCCTGCTCAAACTCAAGGAAGCCGTTGCCAAGGAACCCGGCAATGCGGAGTACCGCGCGGCCTACCTGCAAGCCCGCGACCGCGCCAGCATCCGCTTGCTGCAGCAGGCCGACGCCGACATGGCGGCCGGGCGCAACGAGCTGGCGATGCAGAACCTGCAGCGTGTGCTGGCCCTCGATCCGCAGAACGAACGGGCGCGCGCCGGCTACCGCACCCTGGAAACGAATGAGCGCCACGGCAAGGCGCTGGCCGCCGCCGCCGAACTGTTGGCGCGCAAGGACTACGACCTGGCCAAGTCCCGCGTCAATGCCATCCTCACCGAGAAGCCGGACCACGTCCAGGCGCGCGCCCTGCTGCGCGAGATCAACGAGAAGTCCCCGCCGGTGCAGAACGAAGGCGCCCTGGCCAAAGCGTACAAGCAGCCGATCACGGTGGAATTCAAGGATGCGCCCCTGAAGCAGGTCTTCGACGTGATTTCGCGCCGTTCGGGCCTGAATTTCGTCTTCGACAAGGACGTGAAGACCGATACCCGCACCTCCATCTTCCTGCGCAACAGCACGGTGGAGTCGGCGGTCTACTACCTGCTGATGTCGAACCAGCTGGAGCAGCAGGTCATGGACCAGAACACGGTGCTGATCTACCCGAACATCGCTGCCAAGCTGCGCGAGTACCAGGAAACGGTGATCAAGACCTTCTACCTCGCCAATGCCGAGGCGAAGAACGTGGCCAACACGCTCAAGACCATCCTCAAATCGCGCGACGTGGTGGCGGACGAGAAGCTCAATCTCGTCATCATGCGCGACAATGCGGACGCCGTGCGCATGGCCGAGAAGCTGGTGGCCTTGCAGGACATGCCGGAGCCGGAGGTCATGCTGGAAGTGGAGATCCTGGAGATCAAGCGCAGCCGCCTGATGGAGCTGGGTGTGGAGTGGCCCGCAGGCGTGACGCTGGCGCCAGTCACGAGGTCGAATGGCACCAGCCTGCACCTCTCCGATCTGGATACCCTCAACCGCAGCACCATCGCGATTTCGAGCCTGAGCACCACCATCAACGCCAACGTGACGGACGGCGACTCCAAGCTCCTGGCCAATCCCCGCATCCGCGTGCGCAACAAGGAGAAGGCCAAGGTCCAGATCGGCGACAAGGTGCCGGTGATTACGACCACGGTCTCGCCAGGCGGCACCGCGGGCTTTTCCCAGGAGAGCGTGAACTATGTGGACGTGGGCCTGACCCTGAACGCCGAACCCACTATCTACCTGAACAACGAAGTGGGCATCCGCATTGCGCTGGAGGTGAGCAACCTGGTGAGCCGCATCGAGACCAAGACGGGCAGCACCGCCTACCAGATCGGCACGCGCCAGGCCACCACCATGCTGCAGTTGAAGGACGGCGAGAACCAGGTGCTGGCGGGCCTCATCAACAATACGGACCGCAGCTCGGGCAACAAGATTCCCGGCCTGGGCGAGCTCCCCATCCTCGGCCGCCTGTTCGGCAACAGCACCGACGAAAGCCAGCAGACCGAGATCGTGCTGTCGATCACGCCCCACCTGATCCGCAACCTGCAGCGTCCCGAAGCCTCGGCCTCCGAGTTCTCGGCCGGCACCGAGGCGAACTTCCGCCGCAAGCCGGACGTCAGCGTGCGCACCACGGTCACCGTCCCGGGCCGCAACACCAATGTGCCGCAGGGCGCGCCCGAGGCCCAGCCGTCCGCAGTGCCGCAGCCGCCCGCGCTCAATGCGCCGCCACCGCCGGCGAGCAACGTGTCGATGTCGAGCACCCAGCCGGGACCTGCCAGCAGCGTGTCGCTGCCCGCGCCGCCTCCGCCGCCGCAGACGGTGCAGCCCGCGCAGCCGGCTCCCGCGCCGTCCAATGTGCCGCCGCCCGCCCAGCAGCAGTGAGCCAGGCCATGATGCAGGCGCGGCGCCGCGGTTTCACCCTGATCGAGCTGCTGGTCACGCTGGCCATTCTGGGCGTGCTGGGAGCGATGGTGATTCCGGTCGCCCAGACCACGATCCAGCGCCGCAACGAGGCGGCGCTGCGCGAGGCCCTGCACGATATCCGCAAGGGCCTGGACGCCCACAAGAAAGCCTGGGACGAGGGCCGCATCGAGAAAACCCTGGGCAGCACCGGCTATCCCAAGACGCTGGAGACCCTGGTGGAGGGCGTGCCAGACCTGCGCCACCCGAAGAAGGCCAAGATCTACTTCATGCGCCGCATTCCGCGCGACCCCATGAACAGCAACAGCGAGCTGACGGACGCGCAGACATGGGGCAAGCGCAGCTACGCCAGCGAGCCGGACGAGCCGCGCGAAGGCGAGGACGTCTATGACGTGTATTCCACCTCCGAACAGGCGGGCCTGAACGGCGTGCCCTACCGAAAATGGTAAACAAGAAGGCCAGGGGCTTCACCCTGATCGAACTGCTGGTGGTGCTGGGCATCGTGGCCCTGCTGCTGACGCTCGCCGTGCCGCGCTTTTTCCCCAGCGTGGACCGCAGCAAGGAGACAGTGCTGGCCGAGAACCTGCGCAGCACCCGCGCCACCATCGACCAGTTCTACGGCGACACCGGCGCCTACCCGGAGTCGCTGGAGGAACTGGTGGAGAAGAAGTATCTGCGCGCCGTGCCTGTCGATCCGATCACCGAGCGCAGCGACAGCTGGCTGCTGGTGCCCCCGGAGCAGCCCGCGCGCGGCAACGTGGCCGACATCAAGAGCGGAGCCCCCGGCAATGACCGCAACGGCAAACCCTACGCCGAGTGGTAGGCGGGCCGCGGGCTTCACTTATGTGAGCCTGATCGTCCTGGTGGCCATCATCGGCCTGGTGACGGCGGCGACCCTGCGCCTGGGCGTCGCCATGCGCCGCGCCGCCGCCGAACAGGCCCTGCTCGACATCGGCGAGCAGTTCAGCGACGCCCTGAAAAGCTACGCGGCGGCCACCCCGCCCGGACAGCCGCAACAGCCGCCCACGCTCAAGGAGCTCCTGAAGGACCCCCGCTTTCCCGGCACCCGCCGCCACCTGCGCAAGATCTTCGTCGATCCCATGACGGGCAAGGCGGAGTGGGGCATCGTCTACCTGGGCGACAAGGTGGGCGTGGTCGCCATCTACAGCCTCAGCCAGGCCAGGGCGATCAAGGTGGCGAACTTTCCGACCCGTTTCCAGGCCTTCGAAGGCAAGGAATATGTCGCCGACTGGAAGTTCACGCGCGACGGCCAGCCGCCTTTGCCTCCCAAGTCCGGCCCGGGCCAGCCGGCCGTGCCGCCGCCCCCGGCGCCCACGCCGATGACGGGCGCGCCCTTGCCGCCGCCCGCGCAGGACCCCGATGCGCCGCCCCCGCCGCCGCCCCGCGCACCTGAACCGGAGAGCTCCCCGGCGCCGGAAACGGAGCCCGTCCCGGCCTCCGAACCGGTGGAAAATGTCGAGCAGGAAAAGAAATAGGGCAGAGCTCGCTGTTTGTTACAAAAAAAGCAGCAAAAATAATATTTTTATATCGTGCGCACTGGACGGGCGATAGAAAAATGATATTATTTTTCTCAGCAATTGATTGATCACCGAACAGCGACCAACTACTCTCCTAAGGACAAGCTCATGAAACTGAAATTCGCAGTTGCAGGCCTGCTGGCCGCCGCCTCCTTCTCCGCTTTCGCTGACGACCAGAACGTCGCCCTGAGCATCGGCGCCGACAACTTCTTCAACAGCGCTGGCCAGACCGAAGTGCTGTCCGGCGGCCTGGACGTGATCACCTTCGATGGCCTGGACGCAGGCGTGTACAACATCGTGGTGACCCTGTCCGGTCAGAACCTGACCTTCGACGCCGCTCAGTCCAACCTGAACGGCGTAACCGGTGAAGCTTTCGGCTCCGGCAAGCTGAAATTCTGGGGCATCGACACCACCGGCATGTCGCCGTTCACCCTGGAGCTGTATGGCACTGCCATGGCAGGCGCCAAGTACAGCGGTGAAGTGACCGTGATGGCTGTTCCAGAACCAGAAACCTATGGCATGCTGATCGGCGGCCTGGGCATCCTGGGCTTCCTGGCACGCCGCAAAGCAAAGAAGGCGTAATTAAGCTTTTGGTTTCATGAAGAGGGCCCGCGAAAGCGGGCTTTCTTCATTTGGCGAGCCGTTTGAAGTCGCGCAGGCGGAAGCCCAGCGCGAGCAGCACGCCGAAGTAGACGATGGCGCAGCCGCCGATCACCAGCAGCAGGGCGCCCACGCGCAGCAGGGGCAGGGCGCGCAGGGCGATCCAGTCGAACTGGGCGGAGGCGAACCAGCCCGCCGCTCCCATCAGCCCCGCCGCCACGACCAGCTTGGCGAGGAATTTGCCCCAGCCTGGCTGGGGCTGGTAGATGCCGCGCCGGCGCAGCCCGGCGAACAGGAAGCCCGCGTTCAGGCAGGCCGCCAGCCCGATCGACAGGGCCAGGCCCGCCACGGCGAAGAAGGGCACGAAGAGAAGGTTCATCAGCTGCGTCGCCGCCATCACGCCCAGGGCGATGCGCACCGGCGTGCGGATGTCCTGCTTGGCATAGAAGGCGGGCGCCAGGGTCTTCACGAGGATGATGCCCGTCAGCCCCACGGCATAGGCCACCAGCGGCCCGGCCGAATTGGCCACGTCGCGCGCCGTGAACAGGCCGTAGTGGAAGAGCGTGGCGATCAGGGGCACGGCCGTGACGGCGATGCCCACGGCGGCCGGAATGGCCAGCAGCAGTGTCAGGCGCAGGCCCCAGTCCAGCAGGGCGGAATATTCCGCATGGTCGCCTTCCACGCTGGCCTTGGACAGGCTGGGCAGCAGGATGGTGCCCAGGGCCACGCCCAGCAGGGCGGTCGGCAGCTCCATCAGGCGGTCCGCATAGGTGAGCCAGGACACGCTGCCTTCGGCCAGCCGGGCCGCGATGCCCGTATTGATGATGAGGCTGATCTGGGTGGCCGAGACTGCCAGCACGGCGGGCGCCATCTTCTTCAGCACGCGCCGCACGCCCGGATCGCGCAGGCCGCCCACGGGGTTGATGGACAGGCGTGGCAGCATGCCGATCTTCACCAGCGCGGGGATCTGGATCGCCACCTGCAGCAGGCCGCCCACCAGCACGGCAATGGCCTGGGCGTAGATGGGCTGTTCCAGCCAGGGCGAGAGGAAGAGGATGCCCGCGATCAGGGACAGGTTCAGCAGCACCGGCGTGAAGGCGGGCACCTTGAACTGGCGCCAGGTATTCAGCACGCCGCCGGACAGGGCCACGAAGGACATGCAGGCGATATAGGGGAACATCAGGCGCGTCATCCACACCGTGGCGTCGAAAGCCTCGGGGTTGCGCGCCTCGCTGCCCGCAATCAGCCAGATGAAGAGGGGCGCCGCCACAATGCCCAGCACGCTCACGAAGAGGGTGGCCCAGACCAGGGTGTTGGCCACATGGTCGGCCAGGGACTTGGTCGCTGCCTCGCCCTGCCGCGTCTTGTACTCGGCCAGGATGGGCACGAAGGCCTGGGAGAAGGCGCCTTCGGCGAACAGGCGGCGCAGCAGGTTGGGCAGGCGGAAGGCGATATTGAAGGCATCCGTATAGGCGCCGGCGCCGAAGGCGCGCGCGAACAGGGTGTCGCGCAGCAGGCCGGTGATCCGCGACAGCATGGTCATGCTGGAGATGGCGGCGAGGGTTCTGAGCAGGTTCATGGGCGCTGATTATAGCCGGGCCGCCACGCCCCAAGCTGTTACAAAGGCAATATTTCGGGAGAACGGATTGCTGTGTGCGGAAAAGTTCGTTATAATTTAAGGCTGTACAGAATTCAGTAACGCGGACAGAGCCTCTGGCAGCAGACTGAAACGCACCGGTTTGGCAAACGCTTCTGTTTGCAAACGAACTTTGACAACGATTTAGGAAATTCCATGGCAAATACCGCACAAGCGCGCAAACGCGCTCGTCAAGCAGTCAAGCAAAACGCACACAACTCCGCCCAGCGTTCGACCCTGCGCACCGCCATCAAGGCTGCCCGCAAGGCGATCCAGGCTGGCGACAAAGCTGCTGCGACCCAGATCTTCCAGGCTTCCGTGTCGACCATCGACTCGATCGCCGACAAAAAGATCATCCACAAGAACAAGGCCGCTCGCCACAAGAGCCGTCTGGCAGCTGCCCTGAAGGCACTGTCCGCCTAAGTTCGTGGACGGCGGCAGTCGCCGCCAAACAGGTGCACAGAAATAACCCGCATGGCGCAGCCATAGCGGGTTTTTCGCTTTGTCCGGCCTACTTTTTCGGCAGCCGGGCGATGCTCATGCCCGGTTTGATGTTCTTGTGCCTGAACCAGCCGAGGTTCATCTCCAGCGCGTAGAGCACGGGCTTGCCCTTGGCCGAGCAGTGGCTGTCCAGGGTCTGGGGCTGCATGTCCTCGATATTGACGATCTTCCCGTCCGCGTCGATAAAGGCCACGGAGAGGGGAATGAGGGTGTTCTTCATCCACATGCACTGGCGGGACGGGCTGTCGAACACAAATACCATGCCCGCATTGGGCGCCATCTGTTCGCGGAACATCAGCCCCTGTTCCCGCTGCGGGCCCGTGGCCGCCACCTCCGCCTGGATCAGGTTGACCCCCGCCGAGAGGGTGGTGCTGCCGAACTGGGCGTTCTGCGCCTGGGCCGCCGCGGCGGCCAGCGCCGCCACTATATAGAAGAGGGACTTTTTCATGGCTGGGATTAAGCCATGGGCCCGCGAGGAGCGTCAAGCGCGCAGTTCGGCGGGGTCGACCTCCATCCAGTCCCCCGGCATCAGGGGATGGGTTGCCAGGGAAATGGCGCCGATGGCGCTGCGCACCAGGCGCAGGGTGGGCAGGCCGACGGCCGCCGTCATGCGCCGCACCTGGCGGTTCTTGCCTTCCTGCAGCGTGATGGCCAGCCAGGCGGTGGGCTTGTCCACCCGCACCCGGATGGGCGGGTTGCGCGGCCACAGCCACTCCGGCGCGGCGATGCGCACGGCCGTGCAGGGCTTGGTGACAAAGTCGCCCAGGTCGAGCGGGGCCTGGAGCTTCGCCAGGGCCTCATCCGTCGCCACGCCATCCACCTGCACCAGGTACTGCTTGGCCTCCTTGCGGTCCGGATGGGCGATGGCGTGCTGGAGCTTGCCGTCGTCCGTCAGCAGCAGCAGTCCCTCGCTGTCGGCGTCCAGGCGCCCGGCAGGGTAGACGTTCGGAATCTTCACGTAGTCGGCCAGCGTTTCGCGTTCCGGCTGGGGAGAAAACTGGCACAATACGCCGAATGGCTTGTTCAATAAGATCAGGGACATCCCCGGATTGTACTGGCAATGCCGCTGAAAGATGGCGCCCAGTGAAATACTGGTGCATAATGTGGAATTCGCGTCTTATGTCTTATAGAAGACTGGGCCGCAAAAGAATCACTCACTTCGGAGAACACGATGTACCAACATATCAAAGTACCAGCGGACGGCCAGAAAATCACCGTCAACGCCGATTATTCCCTGACCGTGCCTGACACCCCGATCATTCCATTCCTGGAAGGCGACGGTACGGGCGTGGACATCACTCCGGTGATGATCAAGGTGGTGGACGCCGCCGTGGCCAAGGCCTACAACGGCAAGCGCAAGATCAGCTGGATGGAGATCTACGCCGGCGAAAAATCGACCAAGGTCTACGGCCCGGACGTGTGGCTGCCTTCGGAAACGCTGGACGTGCTGAAAGACTATGTTGTGTCCATCAAGGGTCCCCTGACCACCCCGGTCGGCGGTGGCATCCGTTCCCTGAACGTGGCCCTGCGCCAGGAACTGGACCTGTACGTCTGCCTGCGCCCCGTGCGCTACTTCGCCGGCGTGCCATCGCCCGTGCGCGAGCCTGAGAAGACCGACATGGTCATCTTCCGCGAAAATTCGGAAGACATCTACGCCGGCATCGAGTACCAGGAAGGCAGCGACAGCGTCAAGAAGCTGATCGACTTCCTGGTCAAGGAAATGGGCGTGAAGAAGATCCGCTTCCCGGAAACCTCGGGCATCGGCATCAAGCCTGTGTCGCGCGAAGGCACCGAGCGCCTGGTGCGCAAGGCCATCCAGTACGCCATCGACAACGACAAGCCTTCCGTGACCATCGTCCACAAGGGCAACATCATGAAGTACACCGAAGGCGGCTTCCGTGACTGGGCCTATGCCCTGGCACAGAAGGAATTCGGCGCCGAGCTGATCGACGGCGGCCCATGGTGCAAGTTCAAGAATCCGAAGACAGGCAAGGAAATCATCGTCAAGGATTCCATCGCCGACGCCTTCCTGCAGCAGATCCTGCTGCGTCCGGCGGAATACAGCGTGATCGCCACCCTGAACCTGAACGGCGACTACATCTCCGACGCGCTGGCGGCGCAAGTGGGCGGCATCGGCATCGCGCCGGGCGCCAACCTGTCCGACTCCGTGGCCATGTTCGAAGCCACCCACGGCACCGCGCCGAAGTACGCAGGCAAGGACTACGTGAACCCCGGTTCCCTGATCCTGTCGGCCGAAATGATGCTGCGCCACATGGGCTGGACCGAAGCGGCCGACCTGATCATCTCTTCGATGGAAAAAGCCATCACCTCGAAGAAAGTGACCTACGACTTCGCCCGCCTGATGGAAGGCGCGACCCAGGTGTCGTGCTCCGGCTTCGGCGACGTGATGATCGAGCAGATGTAATTGCTGCGGCGGCCGGGCGCGCCCGGCCTGCTGGCCAAACCCCGCGCTCCGTGAGGACGCGGGGTTTTTCTTTGGCTTGAGCGGGCACAATGCAGGGACCGGCTGGCCGCGCCACCATCTGGGGAGGAGGTGGTTTGCCATGCGTGTCGCGCTCTGCTTAGCTCTCGGCATCGCCGGTCCGGCGGCTGCGGCGCCAAGCTGCCTGCCGGACCTGCCGCCGGCCGCAATCCAGGTCGGCCCGCCGGGCGGCTGGACGCCGTATGTGGCGCGCGCCCTGCGCCTGCAGTCGGTGAGCGTGCTGGAAGGCCCGCCCGCGGAAATGGCGGTGCTCAAGCAGGATGCCAGCCGCAGGGTGTCGGGCGGGCGCATCGACATCTGGCGCAACCTGAACAGCGCACGCGAACCCAAATGGCTCGCCTGCAACTACGGCGCGGCCAACGAGGTCATGCTGGCCCGGCCCCTGGCCGCGAGCACCCGCAGCTGCCGCGTCACCTACCGCCAGCTGCGCGGCCGCCCGACCGCCATCGACATCGCCTGCGACTAAGCTGGTGATAGCCGTCACATAGTTCCATTTTTTGCAATGCTACGATGCGGCTCTTGCAAAATAGCAAAGGACTATCATGCATATGCACCATCCGAGACTGGCCTTGCTGGCCGCCGCCGCAGCCACGCTGCTGTCCGCCTGCGGGGGCGGCACGCCGGAAACCCAGGCGCCGCCGAGCGCGGCGATGCCCGCCCAGCGCAGTGCCGCCGCCCTGGCGCAGCAGGGGCTGACCGCGAAAGACTACGAGCCGCTGATCCAGAGCATGTATCTGGCCTACTTCGGCAGGCCCGCCGAGTTCCTCGGCCTGCCCTATTGGACGCAAAAGTTCGCCGAGCGCGGGCTGCCCTCCACTGTGGACGGCATGCTCGCGGCCTACGAAGGCAACGCCGAAGTGCGCGCCATGATGGACCAGTTCGCGAACAGCGAGGAATCGCAGTCGCTCTATGTCGGCAACAACCGCGCCTTCATCAACGCCGTCTACCTGAACATCTTCAACCGCAACGCGGAGAGCGCCGGGCTGGCGCACTGGGCGGCGAAGATCGACCAGGGGCAGATGAGCCGGGGCCGCGCCGTGCTCACCATCCTGCAGGGAGCGCAGGGCGGGGACCTGGCCATGGCCGCCCTCAAGCTGCGCTTTGCCGCGCAGTTCACGGCCTCCCTCGACGTCACTGCGGAGATCCTCGCCTACACGGGCGACAATATGAACGAGGCGGCCCGCACCCTCCTGTCCACGCTCACGGCCAATGCCGATCCTGCTGCTTTCCAGGCCATGATCGACGACTTCCTCGCGCGCATGACCCAGGTGCCGGGGCCTTTCCCCCTGGTCAGCCGCTACCTGGGCTACCAGTACCAGGCCGATCCTCGCGCGGGGCCTGCCTATTCCGCGCGCTACATCATCGAGCAGTACGGCGTGCTGCTCGCGCCGGAACGCCGGGGCACGCTGGTGTTCGGCGAGGCGCCCGAGCAGGTGAGCTGGACGCGCAGCGCGGGCAATGCCCCCGTGTACGGCGCTCCCATGACGTCCAGCGTCGGCATACCGGCGTCCTATTTCCTGCCGACGCTGACCATGCTGTGCCGCCCGCCCGCGGGGAAGCCCGGCGCCGCGGCGGTGGCCACCGATATCGTGGTGAGCCGCCTGGCTTCGCAAGCCGCACAGGCCGACCTGATGAAGGCAGGCCTGAGCGTCTACCGCGAGCACTGCAAGGCCGCCCAGCCGCGCACGGCCCTGGCCGATGTGCTGAAACAGGACCGGCTGCAAGGCTACAGCTATCAGGTCGCGGACGGCAGCCGCCGCTACCTGCTGGTGGTGCAGGCCGCGCCTGGTGTGCTGGGGCTCTGGTCGCAGGAGTAGGGACGAAAAAAAACCCCGCCGCGGCGGGGTTTCTTCACATCGGGGGGACAGATTAGCTGGCCTGGATGTTGGAAGCTTGCTTGCCTTTCGGGCCTTGCGTGACTTCGAACTGCACCTTTTGACCTTCTTTCAGGGTCTTGAAGCCGTTCATGTTGATTGCGGAGAAGTGTGCGAACAAATCCTCGCCGCCATCATCAGGAGTGATGAAGCCAAAACCTTTGGAGTCATTGAACCACTTAACGGTACCTGTTGCCATAAAAAGAACTTTCAATTAAAAACGGATCACACGAGCCATAAAAGCAAGAAGCTTCCTGCCCCCTCCTCGACAACTCACTTCTTACCAACGTGTACATTGCTGCACCCAGTCGATATCGCATTGTTGGCGGAACAATTTTTAATGTCAAGCGGTTTCAAGCAGCAATAGTAAGTTTTATGCAACACGCTGCCGGAGGGCAAATCGGCCCCTTGATTTTGCGGTCCAGGACCGCCATCTGCGGCTGGTCGGGAAAACGCGTAAGATGAGAACAAGTGGAAACGCCCCTCTAAATGGGCGTTGCATCTATCACGAAAGCATTAGAATATAAGCGTATGGCAACCAAGCACGATACAGACACCGTCCTGGAGCGACAGACGCTGAAACCGCCCCCCATGTACCAGGTGGCGTTGCTAAATGACGACTACACCCCGATGGAATTCGTGGTCGCGATCATTCAGGAGTATTTCAATAAGGATCGGGAAACGGCCACGCAGATTATGTTGAGTGTTCACCGCTACGGCAAGGGCGTGTGCGGTGTGTTCTCGAAAGATATAGCTTCGACAAAAGTGGAGTTCGTTTTAACGCATGCGCGCAAGGCAGGGCACCCCCTGCAGTGCGTGATGGAGGAAGTATGATTGCGCAGGAATTGGAAGTAAGTTTGCACATGGCGTTTGTCGAAGCACGGCAGGCACGGCATGAATTCATCACGGTTGAGCACTTGCTGCTGGCGCTGCTGGACAATCCTTCGGCCGCCGAAGTGTTGCGTGCCTGCGCGGTCAATATTGAAGATCTGCGCAAGACTCTCACCAACTTCATCGGCGACAACACTCCCACCGTGCCCGGCACCGGCGAGGTGGACACCCAGCCCACCCTCGGCTTCCAGCGCGTGATCCAGCGCGCCATCATGCACGTGCAGTCGGCCTCGAACGGCAAGAAGGAAGTGACGGGCGCGAACGTGCTGGTCGCCATCTTCGGCGAGAAGGACTCGCACGCTGTTTACTATCTGCACCAGCAGGGCGTGACCCGCCTGGATGTGGTGAACTTCATCTCCCACGGCGTGCGCAAGGACCAGTCCTCGGACGCCGCCAAGGCCTCGGAAGGCGTGGAAGAGGGCGGCCCGAGCGAAGGCGGCCAGCAGAAGGAAAGCCCGCTGGACCAGTTCACCCAGAACCTCAACAAGTCCGCCGCCGAAGGCAAGATCGACCCGCTCATCGGCCGCGAGGACGAAGTGGACCGCGTGATCCAGGTGCTGTGCCGCCGCCGCAAGAACAATCCGCTGCTGGTGGGTGAAGCGGGCGTGGGCAAGACCGCCATCGCCGAAGGCCTGGCCTACCGCATTACCCAGAACGATGTTCCCGAGATTCTGCAGAACGCCGTCGTCTATTCGCTGGACATGGGCGCGCTGCTGGCGGGCACCAAGTACCGCGGCGACTTCGAGCAGCGCCTGAAGGCCGTGCTCAAGCAGCTCAAGGACAATCCGAACGGCATTCTCTTCATCGACGAGATCCACACCATCATCGGCGCCGGTTCGGCCTCGGGCGGTACGCTGGACGCGTCCAACCTGCTCAAGCCTGCCCTGGCGAACGGCCAGCTGAAATGCATCGGCGCCACCACCTTCACCGAGTTCCGCGGCGTGTTCGAGAAGGACCATGCCCTGTCCCGCCGCTTCCAGAAAGTGGACGTGAACGAGCCGACCGTGGAGCAGACCGTGCAGATCCTGCGCGGCCTGAAGTCGCGCTTCGAAGAGCACCATGGCGTGAAGTATTCGTCCTCGGCGCTGTCGACGGCGGCCGAACTGGCGGCCCGCTTCATCAACGACCGCCACCTGCCGGACAAGGCCATCGACGTGATCGACGAGGCGGGCGCCGCCCAGCGCATCCTGCCCAAGTCCAAGCAGAAGAAGACCATCGGCAAGACCGAGATCGAGGAGATCATCTCCAAGATTGCGCGCATTCCTCCGCAAACGGTCAACCAGGACGACCGCAGCAAGCTGCAGACCATCGACCGCGACCTGCGCAACGTGGTCTTCGGCCAGGACCCCGCCATCGAGGCCCTGGCGTCGGCCATCAAGATGTCGCGCGCCGGCCTGGGCAAGCAGGACAAGCCGATCGGCTCCTTCCTCTTCTCCGGTCCCACCGGCGTGGGCAAGACCGAGGTGGCCAAGCAGCTGGCTTTCATCCTGGGCATCGAGCTGATCCGCTTCGACATGTCCGAGTACATGGAGCGCCATGCCGTGTCGCGCCTGATCGGCGCGCCGCCGGGCTACGTGGGCTTTGACCAGGGCGGCCTGCTGACGGAAGCCATCACCAAGAAGCCGCACGCCGTGCTGCTGCTGGACGAGATCGAGAAGGCGCATCCGGATATCTTCAACATCCTGCTGCAGGTGATGGACCATGGCACGCTGACGGACAACAACGGCCGCAAGGCGGACTTCCGCAACGTGATCATCATCATGACGACCAACGCAGGCGCGGAAGCGCTGCAGAAGGCGCCGATCGGTTTCACCAACACCAAGGAAACCGGCGACGAAATGGCCGACCTGAAGCGCATGTTCACGCCGGAGTTCCGCAACCGCATCGACGCGATCATCAGCTTCCGTGCGCTGGACGAAGAAATCATCCTGCGCGTGGTGGACAAGTTCCTCATGCAGCTGGAAGAGCAGCTGCACGAGAAGAAGGTGGAGGCCGTGTTCAGCGAGAAGCTGCGCAAGTTCCTCGCCAAGAAAGGCTTCGATCCACTCATGGGCGCCCGCCCGATGTCGCGCCTGATCCAGGACATGATCCGCAAGGCCCTGGCCGACGAGCTGCTGTTCGGCCGCCTGGTCGCCGGCGGCAAGGTGACGGTGGACCTGGACGACAACGACCAGATCAAGCTGGACTTCCCGGAACCCGACTCGGCCCCGCTGCCGCCGCCCGAAACGGTGGAAGTGGAGTAAGCCGGAAAAAAGCCGCTCGACCGAGCGGCTTTTTTTTGCCTCAGAGCGCGGCGAACTGGCGGAATTCGACCGCCCGCCTGCGCGACACCTCCACGCGCAGGCCGCCGGCCAGGGACAGTTCGAGCCCGCCCGCCTGATTGGGGGCGACCTGCTGCACCGCGTCCAGGTTCACGATGTGCTGGCGGCTCACGCGGAAGAAGCGCTCGGGCGCGAGCTTCTGCTCCATCTGGTTCAGGGAGCGCAGCATGAGCGGCTTGTTCTCGCCGAAATAGATGCGGGTGTAGTTGCCTTCCGATTCGAACAGGCGGATATCGCCGTAGTCCACGAACCAGCAGCGTTCCCCGTCCTTGATGAAAAGCTT
Organism: Massilia endophytica; assembly: GCF_021165955.1. NCBI lineage: Bacteria > Pseudomonadati > Pseudomonadota > Betaproteobacteria > Burkholderiales > Oxalobacteraceae > Massilia > Massilia endophytica. The sequence goes on from NZ_CP088952.1 coordinate 902,331, forward strand.
CTGCGGCGCGGGCAGGGCAGGAGCGCTTGCAGCGGCGCCGCGCGCGAGCTGCAGCCGGAAGGCGGCGCGTTCCAGCGCGGCCGCCAGCCGTTTCGCCTGGATGGGCTTCTGCAGGTAGTCCAGCGCATTGACCTCGAAAGCCTGCAGGGCGTAGCGGTCGAAGGCTGTCGTGAAGATGACTTCGGGCGTGGCGTCCAGCGCCTCCAGCATGTCGAAGCCGCTGCCGCCGGGCATCTGCACATCGAGCAGCAGCAGATCAGGGCGCAGGCTCGCCACCTGCTGCACCGCCTCCGCCGCGTTGGCCGCTTCGCCCACGATTTCCACTTCGGGATGCGCCGCGAGCAGGCGGCGCAGCTCGGCGCGGGCCAGCCTTTCGTCGTCCACCAGCAGCACACGCATCATGCGGGCACCTGCAGGGTAGCGCGCACCCAGCCGTCCGTCTCGCGCAGGTCCAGGCTCGCCTCGCTGCCCATCGAGAGGGCAAGGCGCTTGCGGGTGTTCGTCAGGCCAACCTGGGTGGAGTTCGTGAAGGGCACGATGGCGCCCACGTTGGCGATTTCGATCACCGCCTTGCCGGCTTCGCGCCGCGCGCCAATGCGGATATCGCTGCCCGTCGCGCTCATCTCCACGCCGTACTTCACGGCGTTCTCCACCAGCGTTTGCAGCGACATGGGGGGGATCTTCACTTCCTCCACGTCCGAATCGATAGCGATCTGCACGCGCAGCCTCTCCTCGAAGCGGATCTTCTCGATATCGAGATAGGCTTCCACCGCTTCCAGCTCGGCGCGCAGCGGCACAGTGTCCGCCTGGCCGGATTGCAGGGCATAGCGCATCAGGCCTGCCAGCTGGTCGATCATGCGCGCCGCCGACTCGGGGTTCTCGTAGATCAGGGCGCGCACGCTGTTCATGCTGTTGAAGAAGAAGTGCGGGTTGACCTGGGCCTGCAGGGCGCGCAGTTCGACGTCCTTCGCGTGCAGCTCCAGGCGCAAGGCTTCAGCTTCGGCGCGAGTGGCGCGGCGCAGGGTGAGCACGGCGAGGTAGATGATGGTCCAGGTGAGGTAGACGCCGAACCAGAACAGCAGGGCATTCGGCGCCCAGCTCCAGCCGCGGATGCCCCCGAAGGGGCGGAAGATGGCGTAGCCCGCCGTCATGGCCGCGGTCTGCGCGAAGGCCAGAACGATGATTCCGGCCAGCAGCACCGGCCAGCCGGTGCGCCGCAGGCGCGCCGCGCGCCGCTTCAGGAAGCGCCGCCACAGCTCGGAGAACAGCATCCCCGTCGCCAGACCCCACAGGCATACCGCCACGAACAGCATCGAGAGGTGGCCCATGATGCCGTAGGAAAGAATGAAGAGCGACACCCCGCCCCAGCCTGCGAACTGACAGACCAGATACCAGTTGAGGCGGGCGAACAGAGGGCGGGCTGCGGTCATGCGGATCTCATTTCAGGAATTGATCCACGCGATCATACATCCACGCGGGGTCGTCGAACATGATGAAGTGGCGGGCGTTTTCCGCGATCGCAATCTGCACGCCCTTGAGCTGGGCGTACTGGCCGCGGTACACCGCCTCGATGGCCGGCAGCGGCGCGAACTGCTTGTAGCCCGCATAAGCGCCGAGCACCAGGGTTGGCGCGCTGATGCGGGCGATATCCTGCCGCATGTCGTCAGCCGTCATTTCATACATGGCGTTGGCCACGGCCTTGCGGTCGGAGATGCGGCCCCAGCCCACTACGCGCTCGATATCGGCCGGGCTGCTCACCATGCTCGTCGCTGTGCGCTGGAGACCTGCCGCGTAGGCCGCATCGTCCTGGCTCAGGAGACGGTCGCGCGTGCTGGCGGCCACCTGCGCCATCTGTTCGCGCGTAATGGTCGGCAGCTGGGTGGCTGCCAGGGCGGGCAGGGAATCGACGATCACCAGCTTGCCCACCTTGTCCGGATGGTCGGCCGCCAGCTTCATGCCGAGGAAGCCGCCGAGGCTGTGGCCAATAATGACGGGCTTCCCGAGCTTGTTCGTTTCGATGTATTCCGCAATCTCCTTTTCGGCCGTGGCCAGCAGGGGACCGTCCATGGCTGGCTGCCCGGCGAAGCCCGCCAGGGTAAGCACGTGGCATTGGCGCGGCCCGCAGAGGTGTTCGGTGGTGCCTTTCCACACTTCGCCGGACGATGCAAGTCCGGGGATCAGGATGACGGCAGGGCCTTTGCCCGTGACTTCAGCCTTGAAGGCGGTGGCGGCATGGGCGGGCAGGGCGGCGGCGAAGGCCAGGGTGGCCAGGGTCGATACGAAAGTACGTTTCATGTAATGTTTCCTCCTTGGGAAGCATCTTCGCTTCGCGGGAGGCTGGCGGCCAGCGCGCTGTGACGAGCGGCGGAAAATCGTGACGAGCGGCGCTCAGGCCCCGGCGTCCGTCGCGCCGCGGCCCTGCCGGTGGCGCGAGTAGAGGGGATAGGCAAACCAGAGGGCGATCAGCAGGATGAAAGCCGCGGATCCGCTCATGGCGCTGACTGCCATGGCATCCGTCACTGCATGCACCACCACGAAGATATCGAGCGAGAGCGCGGCGGCGAGGGGCGCGAGCGCATAGCAGATGCTGCGCGAGGAAACCTTGATGGCGTGGCGCGACACGCAGCCCGGCTCCGCCAGCCTGTGGTAGGCGGCGGGCATCATGATGAGCGCGATGGCGATCACCACGAAGCCCAGGGCGGCCACGTGGCAGTCCTGAACGTACATGGGCAGGTCCTTGAAGCGCTCGTTGAACACGGCAATGGCCTGGAAGCCGAACAGCGCCTGGATACCCGGCAGCACCATCCGGGCTTCCTCGACGATGCGGCCCATCTCTTCCTTCAGTGTTTCCTTTTCCGCTTGTTCTTGCATGGTCCCGCTTCCAATAGCCGATGCGGACCATTCTAGTGTCGGCAACCGTGCGGCGGCGCGCCGTTCAGCCTTCCTCGGCGCGCAGGCGGCGCCAGAGCGTGGTGCGGCTGATGCCCAGATACTCGGCTGCGGCATCGCGCCGTCCCCCGAAGCGCGCCAGCACGTCCGCCACGCGCTCGGGCTGTCCCGCTGGAGGCGGCGGCAGGCCGTTCGCCAGCTCCGGCGCCACCGCTGACAGGAAGGCGGGCGTGAGCGCCTGCAGGGGCTCGGCGGCGAGGAAGAGGGCCACGCGTTCGGCGAGGTTGCGCAGTTCGCGCACATTGCCAGACCAGCTGTAGCGCAGCAGCATGGGCGCGCAGGCCGCGAGCTCCGCATGCAGGTTCGGGTGGGCCCGGGCGCCGAGTCCGGCCAGGGCATTGCGCAGCGCCCATTCCGTCAGCGGCAGTACGTCGTCCAGGCGTTCGCGCAGGGGCGGCAGCGCCAGGCGCAGCACGGCAAGGCGGTAGAACAGGTCGGCGCGGAAGCGACCCTCACGCACGCGCTGCTCCAGGTTGCAGTGGGTCGCGCTGATGATGCGCACATTGACGGGAATGGGCCGCGTGCCGCCAACGCGCACCACCTCGCGCTCTTCCAGCACGCGCAGCAGGCGCGTTTGCAGCGCCAGCGGCATTTCGCCGATCTCGTCGAGGAAGAGGGTGCCCCGGTTGGCGGCCTCGAACAGGCCCGCGTGGCCGCCGCGCCGCGCGCCGGTGAAGGCGCCTTCCTCGTGGCCGAACAGTTCAGACTCCAGCAGCGATTCCGCGATGGCGCCGCAGTTCACTGCCACGAAAGGCCGGTTGGCGCCCAGGGCGCGCGGGCTTTCGCGGTGAATGGCCTGGGCCACCAGCTCCTTGCCGCTCCCTGTTTCGCCCTGGATCAGCACCGTGGCGGCGGACTTCGCGTACAGCACCACAGCCTGGCGCACCTTTTCCATGGCGGGCGATTCGCCGCGCAGGTCTGCGAGACCGTGCCTGGCCTTGAGCGTATCCGCGACGGCGCTGCCGCGCGCGTGGTGCCGGTTTGCTTCCAGCTGCGCGAGCCGCGCCATTTCGAGGGCGTCGTCGAAGGCCTGGCGGATCGAGGCGGCCGAATAGACGAACACTCCCGTGAGGCCGGCCTCCTCTGCCAGGTCGGTGATGAGGCCAGCGCCCACGATGGCCTTGATGCCCTGCGCCTTCAAGTCGTTGATCTGGGCGCGCGCATCCTCCTCCGTCACGTAGCTGCGCTGCACGATGGGTACGTCGAAGGTGGCGGCGAATTCCGCGAGCTCCGGCAAGGGCTCCTGGTAGGTCACCACGCCGATGCGGTCCGACAGGCGGCGGGCGCGGGCCAGTGCCTGCATGAAATCGAATCCGCTGGCCTTGGCCACCACCACGGGCACGGACAGGCGGCCCTTGAGGTAGGCGGCGTTCGAGCCCGCCGAAATCACGGCGTCGCAGCGTTCCGTGGCGAGGCGTTCGCGCAGGTGGCGCGCAGCTTCGTCGAAACCGAGGTTGATCGGTTCGATGGTGGCCAGCGCGTCGTATTCCAGCGTGATGTCGCGGAACAGTTCGGACAGGCGGGAGACCGAGACGGTCCAGATGACCGGCTTTTCGTCTGAGGGTGGGGCAGTTGCGCGCATGTTTCAATTATAATGCACATGATGTTTCATGGTGAAACGTTGAAACATCGCAAAGGACTCATGCGGCAATGCAAGTGCCTGATTTTACGCATGTTTCATCTCTGGCACGGCGCTTGCAGTACTGAGCGCAACTTAACGTTGCACTGAAAGGACACCATGAGCCAACATTCCGCCGGCGCCGCCTTCCGCAAAGCCGTCCAAGAAGAGTCGCCGCTGCAGGTGGTGGGCGCCATCAACGCCAACCACGCCCTGCTGGCCAAACGCGCCGGTTTCCGCGCCATTTATCTTTCCGGCGGCGGCGTCGCCGCAGGTTCCCTGGGCCTGCCCGACCTGGGCATCTCCAACCTGGACGACGTGCTGACCGACGTGCGCCGCATCACCGACGTGTGCGACGTGCCCCTGCTGGTGGACGTGGACACCGGCTTTGGCGCATCGGCCTTCAACGTGGCCCGCACCGTCAAGTCCATGATCAAGTTCGGCGCCGCCGCCATGCACATCGAGGACCAGGTGGGCGCCAAGCGCTGCGGCCACCGTCCCGGCAAGGAGATCGTCAGCAAGACCGAAATGGTGGACCGCATCAAGGCCGCCGTGGACGCACGCACGGACGAGAACTTCGTGATCATGGCCCGCACCGACGCGCTGGCCGTGGAAGGCATCGACGCCGCCATCGAGCGCGCCGGGGCCTGCGTGGAAGCGGGCGCGGACATGATCTTCCCGGAAGCGATGACCGAGCTGTCCATGTACAAGCAGTTCGCCAATGCCGTGAAGGTGCCTATTCTGGCCAACATCACCGAGTTCGGCTCCACGCCGCTCTTTACCGTCGAAGAGCTGAAGTCGGCCGACGTGGGCCTCGTGCTCTACCCGCTGTCGGCCTTCCGCGCCATGAACAAGGCCGCGGAAAACGTCTACGGCGCCATCCGCCGCGACGGCACGCAGAAGGCCGTGCTGGACACCATGCAGACCCGCGCCGAACTCTATGAGCGCATCAACTACCACGATTTCGAACAGAAGCTGGATGCCCTGTTCGCCGCACAGAAAAAATAAGGAGACATCGAACATGACCGAACAAGCAGCAGGCTTCAAGCCGAAAAAATCCGTCGCCCTGTCCGGCGTGGCCGCCGGTAATACCGCCCTGTGCTCCGTGGGCAAGACCGGCAACGACCTGCACTACCGCGGCTACGACATCCTGGACGTCGCCGACTCCTGCGAATTCGAAGAGATCGCCTTCCTGCTGGTGCACGGCAAGCTGCCGACCGTGGCGGAACTGAAGGGCTACAAGGCCAAGCTGAAATCGCTGCGCGGCCTGCCGCAGGCCGTGAAGTCCGCGCTCGAAGCCCTGCCAGCAGGCGCGCACCCGATGGACGTGATGCGCACCGGCGTTTCCGTGCTGGGCTGCGCCCTGCCGGAGAAGGACGACCACAATATCGCCGGCGCGCGCGACATTGCCGACCGCCTCATGGCTTCCTTCGGCTCCATGCTGCTGTACTGGTATCACTTCAGCCACAACGGCAAGCGCATCGACGTGGAAACGGACGACGACTCCATCGGCGGCCACTTCCTGCACCTGCTGCACGGCGTGAAGCCGCCCGAAAGCTGGGTCAAGGCCATGCACACGTCGCTCATCCTGTACGCCGAGCACGAGTTCAATGCCTCCACCTTCACCAGCCGCGTGATCGCGGGCACCGGTTCCGACATCCACTCGGCCATCACCGGCGCCATCGGCGCGCTGCGCGGTCCGAAGCACGGCGGCGCGAACGAAGTGGCGCTGGACATCCAGAAGCGCTACGAGAACGCCGATGAAGCCGAGGCGGACATCCGCAACCGCGTGGCCAACAAGGAGGTCGTGATCGGCTTCGGCCACCCCGTCTACACCATTTCCGACCCGCGCAACAAGGTGATCAAGGAAGTGGCCCGCTCGCTGTCGCAGGAAGCCGGTTCGATGAAGATGTTCGACATCGCCGAGCGCCTGGAAAGCGTGATGTGGGAAGTGAAGAAGATGTTCCCCAACCTGGACTGGTTCTCCGCCGTGTCCTACCACATGATGGGCGTGCCGACCGCCATGTTCACGCCGCTGTTCGTCATTTCGCGCACCTCCGGCTGGGCCGCGCACATCATCGAGCAGCGCATCGACAACAAGATCATTCGCCCGAGCGCGAACTACGTGGGTCCTGAAGACCTGAAGTTCGTGCCGATCAAGGAACGCAAGTAATGAACACTGGATACCGCAAGCCCCTGCCGGGCACGCAGCTGGATTACTTCGACGCGCGTGCCGCCGTCGAAAGCATCCAGCCCGGCGCGTACGACAAGCTGCCCTACACCTCGCGTGTGCTGGCCGAGAACATCGTGCGCCGCTGCGACCCGATGATGGTCGGCGACTCGCTGCGCCAGCTCATCGAGCGCAAGCGCGACCTCGATTTCCCCTGGTTCCCGGCCCGCGTGGTCTGCCACGACATCCTGGGCCAGACGGCGCTGGTGGACCTGGCTGGCCTGCGCGACGCCATTGCGGAGCAGGGCGGCGATCCCGCCCTCGTCAATCCCGTGGTGCCGACCCAGCTTGTGGTGGACCACTCGCTGGCCGTGGAATGCGGCGGCTTCGATCCCGATGCCTTCGACAAGAACCGCGCCATCGAGGACCGCCGCAACGAAGACCGCTTCCACTTCATCGACTGGACCAAGAAGGCCTTCCGCAACGTGGACGTGATCCCTCCGGGGAACGGCATCCTGCACCAGATCAACCTGGAGCGCATGTCGCCCGTGGTGCAGGTGCTGGATGGCGTGGCCTTCCCGGACACGCTGGTGGGCACCGACTCGCACACCCCCATGGTCGACGCGCTGGGCGTGATCGCCATCGGCGTGGGCGGCCTCGAAGCGGAAACCGTGATGCTGGGCCGCGCATCCTGGATGCGCCTGCCGGATATCGTCGGCGTCGAGCTCACGGGCAAGCCGCAGCCGGGCATCACGGCCACGGACATCGTGCTGGCGCTGACCGAATTCCTGCGCAAGGAGAAGGTGGTGTCGGCCTACCTGGAGTTCTATGGCGAAGGCGCCTCCCGCCTGACCCTGGGCGACCGCGCCACCATCTCCAACATGGCGCCGGAGTTCGGCGCCACCGCGGCCATGTTCTCCATCGACGAGCAGACCATCAAGTACCTGAAGCTGACGGGCCGCGACGACGAGCTGGTGAAGCTGGTGGAGCTCTACGCGAAGGAAACCGGCCTGTGGTCGGACAGCCTGAAGAATGCCGAGTATGAACGTGTGCTGAGTTTCGACCTGTCCACGGTGGTGCGCAACATCGCCGGTCCATCGAACCCGCACAAGCGCGTGCCGACCTCCGAGCTGGCCGCGCGCGGCATCAGCGGCAAGGTGGAGAACGAGCCGGGCCTGATGCCGGACGGCGCGGTGATCATTGCCGCCATCACCAGCTGCACCAACACCAACAACCCGCGCAACATGATCGCGGCGGGCCTGCTGGCCCGTAACGCCAACAAGGCCGGGCTGCTGCGCAAGTCCTGGGTAAAAAGCTCGCTGGCGCCCGGTTCCAAGGCCGTGACACTGTACCTGGAAGAAGCGGGCCTGCTGCCCGAGCTGGAGAAGCTGGGCTTCGGCGTGGTCGCCTATGCCTGCACCTCCTGCAATGGCATGTCCGGCGCGCTCGATCCCGCCATCCAGAAAGAGATCGTGGACCGCGACCTGTACGCGACCGCCGTCCTCTCCGGCAACCGCAACTTCGACGGACGCATCCACCCCTACGCCAAGCAGGCCTTCCTGGCTTCGCCGCCGCTGGTGGTGGCCTACGCCATCGCGGGCACCATCCGTTTCGATATCGAGAAGGACGTGCTGGGTACGGACGCCCAGGGCAAGCCCGTCACCCTGAAGGACATCTGGCCGAGCGACGAAGAGATCGACGCCATCGTGGCCGCCAGCGTAAAGCCCGACCACTTCCGCAAGGTCTACATTCCCATGTTCGCCCGCCAGGAAGACGACGGGGCGAGCGTGAGCCCGCTGTACGACTGGCGCCCGCAGAGCACCTACATCCGCCGTCCGCCGTACTGGGAAGGCGCGCTGGCAGGCGTGCGCACCCTGCAGGGCATGCGTCCGCTCGCCGTCCTGGGCGACAACATCACTACCGACCACCTGTCTCCGTCCAACGCCATCATGCTGGACAGCGCTGCTGGAGAGTACCTGGCGAAAATGGGCCTGCCCGAGGAGGACTTCAATTCCTACGCAACCCACCGCGGCGACCACCTCACCGCGCAGCGCGCCACCTTCGCCAACCCCACGCTGAAGAACGAAATGGTGCTGGGTGAAGACGGCAAGGTGAAGGCCGGTTCCCTGGCCCGCATCGAGCCCGAAGGCAAAGTGACCCGCATGTGGGAAGCCATCGAGACCTACATGGAACGCAAGCAGCCGCTGATCGTGATCGCTGGCGCAGACTATGGCCAGGGTTCCTCGCGCGACTGGGCCGCCAAGGGCGTGCGCCTGGCGGGCGTGGAAGCCATCGTCGCCGAGGGCTTCGAGCGTATCCACCGCACGAACCTGGTGGGTATGGGCGTGCTGCCTCTGGAATTCAAGCCCGGCATCAACCGCCTTACGCTGGGCATCGACGGCAGCGAGACCTACGATGTGCTGGGCGAGCGCACTCCGCGCGCCACGCTCACCCTCGTCATCCACCGCAAGAACGGCGAAGATGTGTCGGTGCCCGTCACCTGCCGCCTGGATACGGCGGAAGAAGTGGCGATCTATGAAGCGGGCGGCGTGCTGCAGCGCTTCGCCCAGGACTTCCTGGCCAGCACGGCGAAGGCGGCATGATGGGCCAGATCCGTATTCCCGCCACCTATATGCGCGGCGGCACCAGCAAGGGCGTTTTCTTCCGGCTGCAGGACCTGCCGGAAGCGGCGCAGGCGCCGGGCCCCGTGCGCGATGCGCTTCTCCTGCGCGTGATCGGCAGCCCCGACCCCTACGGCAAGCAGATCGACGGCATGGGCGGCGCCACCTCGAGCACCAGCAAGACGGTGATTCTCTCGCCCAGCAAGCGGCCGGACCATGATGTGGACTACCTGTTCGGCCAGGTCTCCATCGACAAGCCTTTCGTGGACTGGAGCGGCAATTGCGGCAATCTGTCCGCCGCGGTGGGCGCCTTCGCCATCGCCAGCGGCATGGTCGACGCATCGCGCCTGCCGCAGAACGGCATGGCCGTGGTGCGCATCTGGCAGGCCAATATTGGCAAGACCATCATCTCGCACGTGCCCATTACCAATGGCGCGGTACAGGAGACCGGCGATTTCGAGCTGGATGGCGTGACCTTCCCGGCCGCCGAAGTGCAGCTCGAGTTCATGGACCCCGCGGCGGAAGAGGAGGGGGCTGGCGGCGCCATGTTCCCGACCGGGAACCTGGTGGACGACCTGGAAGTGCCGGGCATCGGCACCCTGAAGGCGACCATGATCAATGCCGGCATTCCCACCATCTTCGTCAATGCGGACGCCATCGGCTACAACGGCACGGAACTGCAGGATGCGATCAACGGCGACAGCAAGGCGCTGGCCATGTTCGAGATCATCCGCGCCTACGGCGCCGTGCGTATGGGCCTGATCGGCAATATTGACGAAGCGGCCACGCGCCAGCACACGCCCAAGGTGGCCTTCGTGGCGCCGCCCACAGGCTACACCGCTTCCAGCGGCAAGCAGGTGGCGGCGCAGGATATCGACCTGCTGGTGCGCGCCCTCTCCATGGGCAAGCTGCATCACGCCATGATGGGGACGGCGGCCGTGGCCATCGGCACGGCCGCCGCCATTCCGGGCACGCTGGTCAACCTGGCGGCCGGCGGCGGAGAGCGGCAGGCGGTGCGCTTCGGCCATCCCTCCGGCACGCTGCGCGTAGGCGCGGAAGCGAAGCTGGAAAACGGCCAGTGGAGCGTGACAAAAGCCATCATGAGCCGCAGCGCGCGCGTGCTGATGGAAGGCTGGGTGAGGGTGCCGCAAGAGGTCCTTGAACGCTGATTTGTGGCTTTCCTGCCTCCCAAGGCCCGGCTTGTCCGGGCTTTGTCTTTTACTTGTAGCTACGGCAACCGTCCTGGTTTATGATCCGTAACAAATTACACCACCTTCCTTCATGACGCCTGTGCTGACCAATCCGGATTTCGTTGCGGATGCCCTGCAATTGATCGGCATGCCGGCCTGCGCCTGCGATGCGGAAGGGATTGTGCTGGCGTCGAATCCGGAACTGGATCTCCTGCTCGAATACGATCCTGCGGGGCGCCATGTGGAGGAGCTGCTCGCGCGCCACGTGCGGGCCGAAAACCGGCTGGCGATGGGCGAGGCGCTGGCCGCGGGCGAGCGCAAATCGTCCTGGGACAGCTGCCTGCTGTCGGCCAGCGGCCGCTTCATCTCCGTGCAGCTCACGGTCAAGCCCCTGCCGGGCTGCAGCGGCGCCACTATCCTCTTCGACGATGTGAGCACCGTGCAGCGCGACCAGCGCGCCCTGCGCAAGGCCATGCTGGAGCAGCAGGCAATTCTCGAGAACGCGGCGGTCGGCATCATCTTCAGCAAGGCCGACGTGATCCAGGAAGTGAATATGCGTGCCGCCGAAATGTTCGGCTACGAGCGGCATGAACTGGAAGGCTCGGGCAGCGACATCATCTATCCCTCCCGCGCGGAGTTCGAACGGCTGCGCGAGCAGTATGTGCCGGAACTGGCGAAGGGCCGCTCGCTGACGGTGGAAGTGCCGCTGCGCCGCCACAACGGCCAGCTGTTCTGGTGCCGTGCCCATGGCCGCGCCATCGACCCCGCCGACATGGACGAGGGCATGGTGTGGATCGTGGAGGACATCAGCGAGCAGCGCGCCGCCACTGAAGCCACGCGCCAGCTGGTGCTGGAGCAGAAGGCGATCCTGGACAATGCCTCCGTCGGCATCCTGTTCACCAAGAACCAGGTGCTCATGCGCTGCAATCCGCGCATGGCCGAGATGTTCGGCTACACGCCGGAAGAGATGATGGGCCGCCATGCCAGCGAGGTATTCACTTCGCAGGAAGTGTACGCGGAATTCGGCAAGGAGGCCGGCCCCTTCCTCAGCACCGGCAGGCCTTTCGAGAAAAAGGAGTTCCAGTTCCGGCGCAAGGACGGCGCCCTGTTCTGGTGCCGCGTGCGCGCCAAGGCGGTGGACCACGAGCACAATGACGGCGGCACCATCTGGATTCTGGAAGACGTGACGCAGTCGCGCCAGACGCAGCTCGAGGTCGAGGCCATCATGACCAACGCCTCGATCAGTATCCTCTTCACCAAGAACCGCGTCATCACCCGCTACAACAAGGGCTTCGCCGAGATGTTCCGCTACGACGGCGACGAGGGCCTTGGCATGCCGGGCGTTTCGCTCTATCCCTCGCAGGAAGCCTACGACAGGCTGGGCGCGCTGGCCACGCCCTTCCTCAGCGTGGCAAAGCCCTTCCAGACGGAAGTGGAGATGCGCCGCAAGGACAACACCACCTTCTGGGCCCAGCTGATCGCCTACGTGGTCAATCCCGACGATCCATCCCAGGGCACGATCTGGATCGCGGAGGACCGCACCGAGCACAAGGCCGCCGAGGAATCGCTGCGCAATGCCCTGCTGGAGAACGAGGCCATCCTGCAAAGCGCGGTGCTCGGCATCTCCGTGTGCGAGAACGGCCGCAACCTGCGCAACAACGCCAAGATGGAAGAGCTGTTCGGCTATGCGCCGGGCGAGATGGCGAACCTCAGCGTGCAGGCCTTCTATCCGGACCGCGAGGCATGGGACCAGGCGCGCAGGGAGACGGCCGCCGACTTCAGCGCGGGCCGCGTGAGCTCGCAGGAGCTGGAGCTGGTTCGCAAGGATGGCACGCGCTTCTGGGGCCGCATCTCCGGCCGCCCCTTCGACCTGAGCAAACCGAAGGGCCGCTCCGTCTGGCTGGTGGACGACGTGACGGCGCGCCGCGAAGCGGCCGACGCCATCCGCCGCGCACGCGACGATCTGGAAGTGCGGGTGCTGGAACGCACCGCCGAACTGGCGGGCGCCAACGCCATGCTGCAGGGCGAGATCGTGGAGCGGCGCCAGGCCGAGGCCCGCGTGCACCACATGGCCTACCACGACAGCCTCACCGGCCTGCCCAACCGCGCCCTGCTGGCGGACCGCCTGGACCGCGCCATGCTGTCGGCCCAGCGCTCGGACCGCAAGCTGGCCGTGATGTTCCTGGACCTGGACCGCTTCAAGACCATCAACGACTCCCTGGGCCACCTGACGGGCGACCTGCTGCTTAAAGAAGTGGCCGGGCGCCTGTGCCGCGCCGTGCGCGCCAGCGACACCGTGGCCCGCCTGGGCGGCGACGAATTCGTGGTGCTGCTGCCGGGAATGCACAAGTCCGAAGAGGCGGTGCAGGTGGCGGAGAAGATCATCGAGATCCTGTCCGCGCCCATCGACCTGGAGGAGCACAGGCTGCACGTCACGCCCTCCATCGGCATCTGCGTCTATCCGGACGACGGCCAGGACGTGGAAACCCTGATGCGCCACGCCGACGCGGCCATGTACCACGCCAAGGCGGCGGGCCGCAACAACTACCAGTTCTTCACGCAGAAGATGAACCTGACGGCGGCCCACCACTTCGAGCTGGAGAACAGCCTGCGCGGCGCGCTCGCCAGCGGCGAATTCGAGCTGCACTTCCAGCCCATCATGGATATCGGCACGCGCCGCCTGCACACGCTGGAAGTGCTGCTGCGCTGGCGCCGTCCCGGCCACGGCCTTGTGATGCCGGACCAGTTCATCTCCCTGATCGAGGAGAACGGCCTGATCGTGCCGATCGGGGAATGGGTGATACGCCGCGCCTGCGAACAGAGCGTGCAGTGGCTGCGCGAAGGGCTCGAGCCGGTGCCGCTGGCAGTGAACCTTTCGCCGCGCCAGTTCATGCACCGCGGCCTGGTGGACGCGATCCGCCGCATTCTGGACGAAACGGGTATCGACCCCTCGATGATCGAATTCGAGATCACGGAAACGGCGCTGATGCAGCACGGGGAGCACACGCTCGCCGTGCTTGACCAGATCAACGACATGGGCATCCGCCTGTCCATCGACGATTTCGGCACCGGCTATTCAAGCCTGGCTTACCTGAAGCGCTTCCCGGTGAAGAAGATCAAGATCGACCGCGCCTTCGTGAAGGACCTGGAACACAGCGCGGAAGACCGCGCCATCGTGGCCGCCATCATTGCGCTCTCGGACAGCATGCAGCTCTCCGTGGTGGCCGAAGGCGTGGAAACGGAAGGGCACTTCGACCTGCTGCAGCGCCAGGGCTGCCAGTACGCACAGGGCTACCTCTTCTCCCAGCCTGTTCCCTGCGCGAACGCGCAGAACATGTTGCAGAGGATTGCGGCAGCCTAGGAAAGCGTGGCGATCACGGGCGCGTGATCGGAAGGCTGCTTCCACTTGCGCGGCGCGCGGTCGATGCGGCATTCCGTGCAGCGCGCGGCCAGCGGGGCGGACAGCAGGATATGGTCGATGCGCAGGCCCTGGTTCTTCTGGAAGCGCAGCATCCGGTAGTCCCACCAGCTGAAGGTCTTTTCCGGCTGTTCGAAGAGGCGGTAGGAATCCACCAGTCCCACGGCCATGATCTCCTGCAGCGCCGCGCGCTCCCTGGGCGACACATGCACCTCGCCTTCCCAGGCGGCCGGGTCGTGCACGTCGCGGTCTTCCGGCGCCACGTTGTAGTCGCCCAGCACTGCCAGCTGGGGATTGTGCGCCAGCTCCTCGGCCAGCCAGTCGCGCAGCGACTGCATCCAGCCCAGCTTGTAGACATACTTGTCCGAATCCACCGCCTGGCCGTTGGGCACATAGGCGCACACGATGCGCATGCCGCCGATGGTGGCGGCCAGGATGCGCTGCTGCTCGTCCGGATACTTCGGGTTGTTGCGCACCACCTCGCTCATCGGCAGCCGGGACAGGATGGCCACTCCGTTATAGGTTTTCTGGCCGCTGAATTCGACCTGGTAACCGGCCGCCTCGATTTCCGCGCGGGGGAATTTATCGTCCGTGAGCTTCGTTTCCTGGATGCAGAGAATATCCACGGGATTTTCCTGCAGCCAATTTAACAGATGGGGCAGGCGGACATTCAGGGAATTAACATTCCAAGTGGCAATCTTCATTTCGCATCCTCTCGTGAAGGCCGCATCTTACCTCAAGCGTGCGCGGTCAGGAAATTGCTTTGGATTACAATTCAAGGACAAAATATTGCAAAGAGTTACTTTATTTGTTCGGCAACAAGAGCAGCAAGGCTTATTTATGCGGCAAAATAGGGACGCGCGAAAAAATGATTGCTGTTCGCGCCTCCCAGTTATCAAAATAGTACTAAAATCCATTCAGGCGGCCCCAAAACGTAATATACTTACCGCTGTCCGGCATGGACGCTCCGATCCGGTTGGTTTGTTGCAACACTGGATTGTTGCTGTCAGAAAAAATTTCTCCATAGCATGTTGTTTTGCGTTAATAAGTGGTACTATTGGGAAATAAAACAGGTATAACGTGCTAAGCATCTGGTAAAAAGGACGACAATGCGAACTGCATTTGAAGCATGGGCTGCGCGTGACGGTCACATCGTACGCCGCCGCGAAGACAAACCAGACGAGTATCTGGTCTACGAAACGCAACGCCGCTGGGTCATCTGGCAAGCGGCGCTGGAGCATGGCAAGACGCCAGCGCGCCGCACCGCCGCCAAGAGCGCGGTCCAGCGCCCGGCCACCATTGGGGCCGACGAGGCCACCGTTCGCACCCAGGTGCTGAACGAGGTGCTCGATGCGTTCTCTGGCTTGCAGGGTAATAAGGGCATGGAAGACATCATGAATGTCATCCAGGGTCTGAAGCAGAAGCAGCAGTCACAGTCAGCCGACTAGGACTGCATGCGACGCTGGCCCTCCGCTCTGGCCGGCGCCACCCTCCGGGTGCGCACCGGCCTGCCGACCGCCGTTCTGGCGGCGTCGGCGCTGGCTGGCTGCGCGACCATGACCGAGCCGGTCGATCAATACGTGATGGTGCAGACGGTGCTCGACCACCAGCAGGTGGCGGGCGTGGGCTGCGTGCTGTCCAATGATGTGGGGCGCTGGTTTGTCACGTCGCCGGGCCGGGTGCAGATCCGCAAGAGCGCGGCGCCCCTGGTGGTCGACTGCCGCAGCGGCGATGCCTGGACCGTCGACCGTATCGATCCGAAGCAGAACAGCTCGAAGTGGGGGAATATCCTCCTGACGGCAGGCGCCGGCCAGGTGGTGGACCGCCAGACGGGCGCGGGCTTCGATTACCCGGCCACGCTCACGGTCATCCTGCGCCGCGGCGAACGCGGCGACGCAAGAATGGCGCCGCCCGCAGGCAGCGCCGTCTACTAAGCGCCTTAAGCGGCCCGGCCTACGCGGCCCGTTTGATCAGGAAGTTGCTCAGCATCGGCACCGGACGGCCGGTCGCGCCTTTCGCACCACCCGATTTCCACGCCGTGCCCGCGATATCCACGTGGGCCCAGGTGTATTTGCGCGTGAAGTTTTCCAGGAAGGCCGCTGCCGTGCAGGAGGCGCCGCCCGGCGAGCCGATATTGGCCAGGTCCGCGAAATTGGACTTGAGCTGCTCGTTGTAAAGCTCACCGATCGGCAGGCGCCAGGCGGTATCGCCCGCCGCCTTGCCCGCATCCAGCAGTTCCTGGGCCAGGGCGTTGTGCTTGTCGTCGTCGCGCGTGAACAGGCCGCTGTTGTGGTGGCCCAGGGCCACGATGCAGGCGCCGGTCAGGGTCGCCACGTCGATCACGGCGGCCGGATTGAAGCGCTCGGCGTAGGTGAGGGCGTCGCACAGGATCAGGCGGCCTTCCGCGTCGGTGTTCAGCACTTCGATGGTCAGGCCGTTCATCGAGGTCACGATGTCGCCCGGCTTGGTGGCGCGGCCGGAGGGCATGTTCTCGCAGGCCGCCACGATGCCGATCACGTTCAGCTTCAGGTTCATTTCGCCGATGGCGCGGAAGGTGCCCAGCACCGAACCGGCGCCGCACATATCGTATTTCATCTCGTCCATGCCGGCGCCGGGCTTCAGCGAAATGCCGCCCGTGTCGAAGGTGATGCCCTTACCGACCAGCACCACGGGAGCGTCCTTCGGCTTGCCGCCCATGTGCTTCATCACGATGAACTTCGGCGGCTGCTCGGAGCCGTTGGTCACGGAGAGGAAGGAGCCCATCTTCAGCGCTTCGAGCTGTTTGCGGTCCAGCACTTCCACGGCGAACTTGTAATCCTTGCCCAGCTTCTTCGCGGTATCGGCCAGGTAGGTGGGGGTGCAGACGTTGGCGGACAGGTTGCCCAGGTCCTTGGTCAGCTGCATGCCGTTGGCGATGGCGATAGCCTGGGCCAGGGCCTGCTTGGTGGCGGCGGTGTTCGGCACGGCCAGGGCCAGCTTCTTCACGCCCGCGTAGGCCGGGTCCTTCTTCGATTTCTGCGCGTCGCTGCGGTAGACGGCTTCGCGGCCGGCCTGCACCACCAGGCGGATAGCCCAGCTCACGTCGCGGTCTTTCACTTCCGTCATGGGCAATGCGATAATAGCGTCCGCCGCGCCAAGGGTGGACAGGGCCTTGATGGCCGCCTGCACGCCGGAGCTGAAGCTCTTCTCGGTCACCGACTCGTCATTGCCCAGGCCCACCAGCAGCACGCGCTCGGCGCTCACGCCTTTCAGGCCGCGCAGCAGCAGGGTGCTGCCGGCCTTGCCGGTAATGTCGCCGGACTTCAGCGCGGCAGTGATGTCGCCGTTCGTGTCCAGGGCCTTGGCGGCCTGGGACAGCTTCTTGTTTTCGAAGACAGCGACGGCGACGCAGCCGGTCTTGGCCGAGGCGATGGCGTTTTTTGCGTCGAATGCTTTTATGCTAAAGTCCATTTGATTCTCCGTAGGTGTGCGTGCTGTTTTCACGCCTGTAACTAATTATTCTCGAATTATAAACGTCGAATGATTTTCCAACGCGCCCTGAGACGGGAGCTGACCAGCTCCGCAGGGGCTACCTTCACGGTACTGTTCACCATCATCCTGACCTGGGCCCTCATCCGCATTCTGGGACAGGCCGCAGGCGGCAAGGTCGATTCCAGCGATGTGGTCGCGCTGATTGCATTCGCAGCCCTGAATTATCTGCCAACTGTGCTGATCCTCACCAGCTTTATTTCTGTGCTCATGGTGGTGACGCGCACCTACAAGGATTCGGAGATGGTGGTGTGGTTCGCCTCCGGCCAGAGCCTCACGAAATGGGTGCGTCCCGTGCTGAGTTTCGGCGCGCCCATCATCCTGCTCACGGCCATGCTGGCTTTCTACGCCACGCCGTGGGGAAAGCAGAAGAGCACCGAGTACGTGGAGCGCTTCGCCAAGCGCGAGGACCTGCAGAAAGTGTCGCCCGGCCAGTTCAAGGAATCGGCCTCCAGCAACCGCATCTTCTTCGTGGAGGGAACGTCGGGCGAAACGGCATCGGTACAGAATGTATTCGTCAACGAGGTCAATGAGCGGGGCACCTCCGTCATCGTGGCCAAGGAAGGCGTCATCAATGCGCTGCCGAGCGGCGACCGCTTCCTCGTACTGAAGAACGGCCGCCGCTACCAGGGCACGCCGGGACAGGCCGACTTCCAGACCATGGAGTTCGAGACCTACAGCATGCGCGTTGCGGCCCAGGTCCAGGAACTGGGCAGCGAGCTCGATGCGCCGTCCATGTCCACGGCGGAGCTGTTGAAGACGCCCACCAATGTGGCGCGCGCCGAACTGCTGTGGCGCATATCGCTGCCCATCACCTGCCTGATTCTGATGCTGCTGGCGATTCCGCTCGGCTTCGTGAATCCCCGCGCGGGCAGTTCCACCAACCTGATCATCGCGCTCCTGATCTTCTTCGCCTATAACAATACGGTGAAGGTGGTGGAGGCCAGCGTCAAGCAGGGCAAGTTCGCTTTCGGCTCCGCCTGGTGGCCGCTGCACCTGGCGGCGCTGCTGGCCGTGCTGGTGCTCTTTGCCTGGAGGCTGAACGTGAACCACCGCCTGCATCCCCGCCGCCTGATGGCGTCCTTCAAGCGCGGCAAGGTGCAGGCATGAGGATCCTCCAGCGTTATTTCGCGGTCTCCATCCTGCAGGCGGTGGCCTTCGTGATGCTGGCCTTCCTCGGCCTGCTGGCCTTCATGGACCTGACAGGCGAACTGCCCACCGTAGGCAAGAACGGCTACGGCATCCAGCACGCGCTGCTGTATGTGGTGGTCATGGTGCCGGGCCATGTGTACGAGGTGATGCCGGTGGCGGCGCTGATCGGCACCATCTATACGATGGCGCAGTTTGCATCCACGTCGGAGTTCACCATCATGCGCGCCTCCAGCATGTCCACCCGCATGGCCGGGGCCATGCTGTTCAGGATAGGCGTGGTGCTTGTCGTCGTCACCTTTATCTTCGGCGAGCTGATTGCGCCGCGCACGGCCCCCCTGGCCGAGAAAATCCGCCTGACGGGCCGCGGCGCCACCATCTCGGCCGAATTCCGTTCCGGGGTCTGGACCAAGGACGTCATCAAGAGCGAGGGCATGAGCGGCCAGGTGATCGGCTCGCGCTTTTTCAATGCGCGCGAAGTACGGCCGGACGGCCAGCTGGTGGGGGTGAAGCTCTATGAGTTCGACAGCAGCTTCCGCCTGCGCTCCCTTACCGAAGCGAAGACTGCATCCTTCCAGGGCAACAACCTGTGGCGCCTGAACGAGGTCACGGAGAACATCTTCAGCAATCCCGCCCTGCTCAAGCCGGGCGCGGAGGCGACGGCCGCCAACAACTTCGGCCAGGAGACGAGCCTGATCGAAACGCGCAAGCACCAGAGCAAGGACCTGGTGTCGGAGATCACGCCCAAGATCCTCTCCGTGTCAGCCTCGGACCCGGAAAGCATGTCCGCCAACGAACTGGCCGTGTATACGCGCCACCTGGCCGAGAACAAGCAGGGCACGGAACGCTTCAAGGTGGCCTTCTGGAAGAAGCTCTTCGATCCCTTGGCCGTCTTCGTGCTGATGGCGCTCGCCCTGCCTTTCGCCTATCTGCACACGCGCAGCGGCGGCGTGAGCCTGAAGATCTTCATCGGCATCATGATCGGCATCAGCTTCCTGCTCGTGAACACCCTGTTCTCGCATATCGGCGTGCTGTCGACCTGGCCAGCGGCGCTGACGGCCATCATGCCCAGCCTGATCTTCCTCGCGTTGGCCATCGGGGCCCTGTGGTGGGTGGAGAGGCACTGAAATGGGCCGGCGCGCACTGATCCTGTTCGCGCATGGCGCCCGTGCGGCCAGCTGGGCCGAGCCTTTCGAGCGCCTGCGCGACATGACGCGCGCGCGCCTGCCGGAAGTGGATGTATCGCTGGCGTTTCTTGAATTGATGTCGCCCCGCCTGCCCGAGCAGGTGGCGGCGCTGGCCGCATCGGGCACGGAGCACATCACCGTGGTGCCCGTATTCCTGGGCCAGGGAGGCCACGTGCTGCGCGACCTGCCCAAGATGCTGGAGGAGCTGCGCGCCGCTTATCCCGCGCTGCGCATCGACACCGTGGGCGCCGTCGGCGAAGCGCCGGACGTGCTGCGCGCCATGACGGACTACTGCGTGTCCGCCGCGGGCTGACCTTCGCCTTCGCGGGCATGCCGCACCATGGCGGCGATGGTGGACCCCGGGGTATCGAATTCGCGCTGCACGGCGTCGCGCAGGGCGGGCGATTCCAGCTGGTCCAGCGCGGCGGCCGATACCGCTGCCGCTTCCTCGTCGTCACCCTGGCGGCGCAGCACTTCCAGAATCAGGCGCACTTCCTTCGTATAGTTCAGCACATAGGCCAGCAGCGTTGGCGCGGAGCTGGTGCTGCCGCTGCGCGCCAGTTCGCGCGTGTAGGCGTTCAGGCCTTCGGCGAGCCGGGTCACCCGCTCCTGCGGTTTGGCCAGGAAGCGGCGGGCGAGCGCGAAATCCTCGGTGGCCACCAGCGCGGGCAGGGCCAGCTCGGCGCACTGCTGCGCGAGTTCCGGCATCTGGATGTCGAGCTGGGCGAACAGTTCCTGCGTGGCCCGCTCGTCGCCCAGGGCGCTGTTGATGGCGCTGATGTCGCGGAAGAGCTGGAGGCTGGCGGCGCCTGCCAGCATGCGCGCCGTGTCGCGGTCGCGCAGGCCCTGCAGGGCGCGGCGGGCGAGCGGGAACTGCTCGCCGAGATAGATCCAGTCGCGCAGGGCGAAGGAAAGGCGCACCCCCGCCATGGCCGGTTCCACCAGCAAGGCGTTTTCGTGGAACCAGAGATGGTCGCGCAGCGCGTCTTCGAAGCGGTTTTCCTCGCGCGCCTTGCGTGCGCGTTCCAATACGTCGTGGGCCTGACCCATGCTGCCTCCAGCTATTGCAAAGCCGATATTCTAAGCTAGACGGCCAGTTCCGCCACCAGGCCTGGCAGTTCCGCCATGTCCGAAAAGCTCGCCATGGCGCCCGCGGCGGCGAGCTGGGCGCCCTGGCCGCGACCCGCATGGCCCGCTCCGGCAAAGCCCAGCACGCGCATGCCGGCGGCGCGCGCGGCGTTCACGCCGGTGACGCTGTCCTCCACCGCCAGGCACTGGGCGGGATCGACAGCGAAACTCAGCGCGGCCGAGAGGTAGACGGCGGGATCGGGCTTGGGGCGGCCCACGATATCGGCCGTGTGCACGCTCTCGAACAGGGGCGCCAGGCCGGTGCGTTCCAGGGCGGCCAGCACGCGCGGCAGCCTGCTGTTGCTGGCCACGGCCTTGCGCTGGGGTATCGCCTCAAGAGCGTCGGCCACGCCGGGCACGGCTTCGGCACGCGCGTCGCATTCCTGCTCGACATGGGAGCGCATATGCGCCAGCTCGGCAATGGACGGGGGAGGGAGGTGGCATTCGCTGCAGAGGCCCAGCAGCACGGCTTCCAGTTTGAGGCCGAGGCGGGGACGGATCAGGGTGATGAGCTTCTCGCGGTCCGGCACGTGGGGCAGCAGCATATGCACGAGCGCCCCCAGCGCGACGGTTTCGCTGTCGATCAGCACACCGTCGCAATCGACGATCAGATGAGTAACCGGGACGTTCACTTGCACCTCCCTGCGGAGATCCGATGATGCCACAGGCGCTTAAGGGATGTCGCGGGCTTTCATCGCCTCGCCCAGCATTACCAGCACGGGGCCCTGGGCAGTATCCAGGCCGTGTGCCAGCGTGGCGAGGCTGATGCGTTCGATGCGCTGGTCCGGACGGCTCACATTCGCCATCACGAGCACCGGCGTATCGGGGCTTCGGCCCTGGGCCAGCAGGCGCTGGGCGGTGGCGATGGCTTCACGCCCGCCCATGTACTGCACCAAGGTATCGGTGGAGGGAATCGCCACCTCGTCCGGATGGCCGGGCGCAGTGCTGGAGGTGAAGAAGGCGACACTGCGGGCCACGCCGCGCTTGGTCAGCGGCTGCTTGGCGGCGGCGGCGGCAGCGAGGGCGGTGGTAATGCCGGGCACCACCTCCACTTCGATGCCGTGCGCTTCCAGGGCTGTGAGCTCCTCGTCGGCACGGCCGAACAGCATAGGGTCGCCGCCCTTGAGGCGCACCACGCGCTGGTACTTCTCCGCGCATTCGACCAGTTGCTGGTTGATGAATTCCTGGGCGGCGGAGCGCTGGCCGCAGCGCTTGCCGACATTGATCTTCACGGCGCCCGCGCACAGCTCCAGCATCTCGTCGGTCACCAGAGCGTCGTACAGCACCACCTCGGCCTCGCCGAGAATGCGCGCGCCGCGCAGGGTGATGAGGTCCTGGGCGCCCGGTCCGGCGCCCACCAGCCATACCTTGCCGTAGGCCCGCATCTTATGCGCCGAGGCGGATCATGCCTGCCGCCACAGTCTGGTGCGTGACCTCGTCGATCAGGATGAAGGCGCCGGTCGCGCGGATATCCGCGTAGGCGTCGGCCGCCAGGGGCTGCTGCACCGTCAACGCGATGCGCGCCACGTCGTTCAGCTTGAGCGCATCCGCCTCATGGCGCTGCTGGGTGTTGATGTCGAGCAGGGACTCGATCTTCGCCACTTTGGCGGCGGTCTGCTTCGTGCCGTGCTTGATCCAGTACTTGCGGCGCATGTCCAGCGGCTCCTCGGAGAGCCAGCACACGTCCGCGCTCACCTGCTTGAGCAGGGCGGCAGGCTGTTCGCTGGAAGCCAGCAGGTCGCCGCGCGACACATCCACGTATTCGTTCAGCAGCAGCGTGACGGATTGGCCCGCAATGGCCGTCTGCAGTGAGCCGTCGAAAGTCTGGATATCCTTGACCGTCGCGCTCTGGCCGGAAGGCTGCACCACCAGCGTGTCGCCCACGGACACCTTGCCGGATTCGATGCGGCCCATGTAGCCGCGGAAGTCGTTGGCTTCGTGGCCATTGTGGCGCGCCACCAGCTGCACGGGGAAGCGGAAGGGCGCGTTGTGCGACTCGTCGTAGACCGACAGCGACTCGAGCAGTTCGATCAGGGTCGGGCCCTTGTACCAGTCCATTTTTCCGCTTGGCTCCACCACGTTGTCGCCTGTGAGGGCGGAGAGCGGAATCGGGGTGATGTCCTTCAGGCCCAAGGTCTGCGCGAACTCCTTGTAGGCCTTCACGATGCGCTCGTAAACGTCCTGATCGTAGTTCACGAGGTCCATCTTGTTGACGGCGACGACCACGTGCTCGATCTGCAGCAGGTGGGCGATGGTGGAGTGGCGCTTGGTCTGGATCAGCAGGTCCACGCCGCCATCCTCGCGCAGCTTCACCTTCGATACGTCGATCAGGATGATCACCGCATCCGCCGTTGAAGCGCCGGTGACCATGTTGCGGGTGTACTGCTCATGGCCCGGCGTGTCGGCGATGATGAACTTGCGCTTGGGCGTGGCGAAGTAGCGGTAGGCCACGTCGATGGTGATGCCCTGTTCGCGTTCCGCTTCCAGGCCGTCCGTCAGCAGGGAGAGGTCGATGGTGTCGCCCACGGTGCGTTTGTGCTTGGCGCGCGACACGGCGGCCAGCTGGTCGGCGAAGATGCCCTTGCTGTCGTACAGCAGGCGGCCGATCAGGGTGCTCTTGCCATCGTCCACCGAGCCGGCGGTGATAAAGCGCAGCAGGCTGTGGGCAGAGAGATTTTCGTTCATTGCGTTCATCAGAAATAACCTGCTTTTTTGCGTTTTTCCATCGAGGCTTCGGAGGTCTGGTCGTCCATCCGGGTAGCGCCGCGTTCGGTGATCTGGGTGACGGCCGTTTCAGCGATGATCGCATCCACGTCCGCCGCATCGGATGACACGGGGCAGGTGCAGGAAATATCGCCAACAGTACGGAATCGTACCACTTGTGTCTCCACGGTCTCGCCATCGCGGGCCGGGGTCAGGTCCGTCAGCGGCACCAGCAGGCCGTTGCGCGGAATGACCTGGCGCTCATGCGCGAAATAGATCGAGGGCAGGGCCAGCTTTTCGCGGGCGATGTACTGCCACACGTCCAGCTCCGTCCAGTTCGAGATCGGGAACACGCGCATGTTCTCGCCGGGATGCACGCGGGTGTTATACAGGTCCCACAGCTCCGGGCGCTGCGCCTTCGGATCCCACTGGCCGAATTCGTCGCGGAAGGAGAAGATGCGCTCCTTGGCGCGCGCCTTTTCCTCGTCGCGGCGGGCCCCGCCGATGCAGGCGTCGAAGCCGTGCTCCGCGATGGTTTCCAGCAGCGTCACCGCCTGCGCCGCGTTACGCGAATCGGTCTGCGGATTGCGCAGGCGCACCGTACCCTTCCTGATCGAGTCCTCGACGGAGCCCACGATCAGGCGTTCGCCCAGTTCCGCCACGCGGCGGTCGCGGAACTCGATCACCTCGGGGAAGTTGTGGCCCGTGTCGATATGCACCAGCGGGAAGGGGAATTTGCCGGGACGGAAAGCCTTCTCGGCAAGGCGCAGCAGCACCACCGAATCCTTCCCGCCCGAGAACAGCAGGGCAGGGTTGCTGCACTCCGCCGCCACTTCGCGCAGGATGTGGATCGCTTCGGATTCCAGCGCGTCCAGGTGGCGCGCGTTCACGTTTTCTGCCAGTACACTCATGTTTGTTTTCCTGAAGTGGCGCTTACGCCGCCACGGATTTAATGCGAATCAGTTTGCCCTCCACGAAATGCAGGCCGCATTCCTTGGAGTCCGGGTTCTCCCACCACCAGCGGCCGGCGCGCACGTCCTCCCCCGGCTGGATGGCGCGAGTGCAGGGTTCGCAGCCGATGGACGGGTAGCCCTGGTCGTGCAGCGCGTTGTAGGGCACGCCGTTGGCGCGCAGGTAGTCCCACACATCCTGTTCCGACCAGTCGGCCAGGGGGTTGAACTTCACCATGCCGTGCGCCGCGTCCTCCTCCTGAACGGCCAGTTCGGAGCGCGTGGTGGACTGTGCGCGGCGCTGTCCTGTCACCCAGGCCTTCTTGCCTGCCAGTGCGCGGCCCAGGGGCTCGACCTTGCGGATGCGGCAGCATTCCTTGCGCAGGTCGATGCTGTCGTAGAAGCCGTTCACGCCATGCTGGGCGATGTAGCCGTCCACCGCGTCCTGCTGCGGGCGGTACACCGCGATCTCGTAGCCGTAGTGCTCCTTCACGCGGTCCAGCATCGCCAGCGTTTCCTTGTGCAGGCGGCCGGTCTCGAGGGAGAAAATGCCGATGGGGAGCTGTGCCTTCAGGATCAGGTCCGTCAGCACCATGTCTTCGGCGGCCAGGCTGGAGGCGAAAACTGCGGGCGAGAACTCCTGCGCCACCCGTGACAGCGTCGCCTTCGTGTCCGCAACGAGAGTATCCAGGCCGCTCATTCAGATCCCCGCGCCGGCGTCGTTGTGTTCCGCTGGCGTGCCGCGCTGATGGCGGCGGAACAGGGGAATGCGGTTGTCCACCGATGCCTGATAGGTTTCGGAGAAGACGGTCAGGCCTTTCAGTGCGTCCTCGATGCTGCGGTCCGGCCGCGTATCGTAGGCGTCGAAACCCACGCGCTGCATCTGGAACAGCTGGTCGCGCAGCACATCGCCGATGGCGCGCAGCTCGCCCTTGTAGCCGAGCCGCATGCGCAGGTTGAAGGCGATGGAGTAGCCGCGGCCGTCCGTGAACTTGGGGAAGTCCACGGCAATCACGGGGAAGCGCTGCAGGTCTTCCTTCAGCACTTCGGGGCGCTGGTCGGAAGCCAGCCACACGCCGATATCGCCGCGTACAGCGAGGGTTTCGCGCTGTGCCTCCCACACGGCCAGCGGCACGATCACTTTCCCAGCCGGGACTTCCGCGCTTGCCGCTTCCTGGCCCTCGGCCAGGCGCAGCAGCTGCCATTCGTTCCTTACGATGCTGCGGCCCTTGATGATCTGATCAGGCATATTCGTCTTCTCCCACCAGACGGCCGGCTTCGGCGATCGGCGTTGCATATACAAAGTCCTTGAATGGGCCGATGCCCAGGCGCTGCGCGGTGTCCACGAAGCGTTCGTCCGGCGTACGCTCGCGCACATACACCTGCAGCAGGCGGCCGATCACTTCCGGCATCTGCTGCGCCGAGAAGGAGGGGCCGATGATCTTGCCGATGGCAGAGTTGTTGCCCTGCGAGCCGCCGATCGACACCTGGTACCACTCGCTGCCGTCCTTGTCGACGCCCAGCACGCCGATGCTGCCCACGTGGTGGTGGCCGCAGGCGTTGATGCAGCCAGAGATATTCAGTTCGATATCGCCGATATCGTGCAGGTAGTCGATGTGGTCGAAGCGCTCCGCAATCGCGGCCGCAATCGGGATCGACTTGGCATTGGCCAGCGAGCAGAAATCGCCGCCGGGGCAGCAGATGATGTCGGTCAGCAGGCCGATATTCGGCGTGGCCAGGCCTTGCGCCTTGATCTCGGTCCACAGCGCGAAGAGCTTCGACTGCTCCACGTCCGCCAGCACGATGTTCTGTTCGTGCGTCACGCGCAGTTCGCTGAAGCTGTAGCGGTCCGCCAGGTCGGCCATGAAATCCATCTGCTGCGCGGTGGCGTCGCCAGGCGGCACGCCGGTCTTCTTCAGCGACAGCACCACGGCCGCATAGCCCGGCACCTTGTGCGGTTTCACATTGCGCTTCAGCCAGTTGGCGAAGGCCCTGTTGTCCGCATGGGCTGCGGCCACATCGATATTCGGCAGGGTTTCGTAGGCGTGCGGCTGGAAGTAGGCGACCAGGCGCTCCATCTCTTCCAGCGTCAGGGTCTGTTCCGTACCCTTCAGGTCCGCCCATTCCTCTTCCACCTGGCGCGCGAATTCCTCCACGCCCAGCGCTTTCAGCAGGATCTTGATGCGGGCCTTGTACTTGTTGTCGCGGCGGCCGTACTGGTTATACACGCGCATGATCGCTTCCGTGTACGTGAGCAGGTGCTCGCGCGGCAGGAACTCGCGGATCACGCTGCCCAGGATGGGGGTACGGCCCATGCCGCCCCCCACCATGACCTTGAAGCCGATCTCGCCTGCTTCGTTCTTCACCACCGTCAGGCCGATGTCGTGCACGGCGATGGCCGCGCGGTCTTCGAGTGCGCCGTTGATGGCCACCTTGAACTTGCGGGGCAGGGCCAGGAATTCGGGATGGAAGGTGGACCACTGGCGCAGCACTTCCGCATAAGGGCGCGGATCGATGATCTCGTCCGCCGCCACACCGGCGTACTCGTCCGAGGTCACGTTGCGGATGCAGTTGCCCGAAGTCTGGTTGGCGTGCATCTCCACCGAGGCCAGGTCGGCCAGGATGTCCGGCGTCTGCTCCAGCTCGATCCAGTTGAACTGGATGTTCTGGCGCGTGGTGAAGTGGCCGTAGCCGCGGTCGTACTTGCGGGCAATGTGCGCGAACATGCGCATCTGCTTCGACGAGAGCAGGCCGTACGGCACCGCAATGCGCAGCATGTAGGCGTGGCGCTGCATGTAGAGGCCGTTCTGCAGGCGCAGCGGCAGGAATTCCTCTTCCGTCAGCTCACCGGCAAGGCGGCGGCGCACCTGGTCGCGGTATTGCGCGATGCGTTCCTGCACGATGAGATGGTCGTATTGATCGTATTGATACATGCTTCTAGTCCCAAAAGGCTCCCCAAAGTAGATTCAATAGTAATAAACTCAAGCTTTATTCCAAACGACTTAGTCTTTATTTGCTTATATACGGATAGGGCATAAGCAACAGCGTAAAATACGGCCTGGGGAAGCCAACGGGACAGCAATGAACCTTCATCAACTGCGATTTGTACGGGAAGCCGTACGCCAGAACTACAACCTGACGGACGCCGCCAAGGCGCTGTTTACCTCCCAGCCGGGGGTATCCAAGGCCATCATCGAGCTCGAAGAGGAGCTGGGCGTGGATATCTTTACCCGGCATGGCAAGCGCATCCGGGGCCTGACCGAGCCGGGGCGGCTGGTGCTGGAGTCGGTGGAACTGATCATGCAGGAGATCGACAGCCTGAAGCGGATCGGCAAGGAATACGCCGCCCAGGACAGCGGCAGCTTCACCATCGCCACCACCCACACGCAGGCCCGCTATACGCTCCCCAAGGTGGTGCAGGCCTTCATGCAGAAGTTCCCCAAGGTGCGCTTGTCCTTATTGCAAGGAAACCCCCGCCAGATCGCCGAGATGGTCCAGCGCGACCAGGCCGACCTGGCCATCGCCACCGAATCCATCGCCGGGGTGGACGGGCTGATCACGCTGCCCTGCTACCAGTGGGAGCACGTGGTGGTGGTGCCGCCGGAGCATCCGCTGCTGAAGCTGAAGGCCGTGACCCTGGAAGACATTGCCTCCCATCCTGTCATCACCTATGACAGCGCCTTCGCGGGCCGCAGCAAGATCGACCATGCCTTCACCCTGCGCGGCCTGAAGCCGGACGTGCTGCTCGAGGCCATCGATGCGGACGTGATCAAGACCTATGTGGAGCTGGGCATGGGCATCGGCATCATCGCGGGCATGGCCTTCGACCAGGAGCGCGACCGCAACCTGCGCGCCATTTCCGTCGGCCACCTGTTCGGCATGAACGTGTCGCGCGTGGCCGTGAAGCAGGGCGCTTACCTGCGCTCCTATATCTATACCTTTATCGAACTGCTGGCGCCTACGCTGAACCGCAAACTGATCGAGCAGGCCATGCGGGGCGAGCAGGAACACTACGAGCTGTAAATCATGAATCACGAAACATTGGCAAAGTATTACGCTGTCCATGCGGACAACTACGAAAACGTCTACCTCAAACCCGAACGCCAGGCCGACCTGGCGGCGCTGAAAGTCCGCCTGGCGGAGCTGTTGCGCGGGCATAAGGTCCTGGAGATTGCCTGCGGCACGGGCTACTGGACCGAGGCCTTCGCTGCCACGGCCGATTCGGTCCACGCCGTCGACCTGAATCCGGAAATGCTGGCGCAGGCCCAGGCGCGCGGGATGCAGGGCGTTACCTTTGCCCAGGCGGACGCGTTCGACCTGCCGCCCGCAGTCGGAGAGTACACCGCTGTCTTCGCGGGCTTCTGGTGGTCCCACGTCAAGCGCGAGGAACAGGAGCGCTTCATCGCCCAACTGCGCGCAAAACTCGGCAAGGACATATTGCTGGTGCTGCTCGATAACTGCTACGTGGACGGCAGCAGCCTGCCCATCGCCCGCACCGACGCGGAAGGCAACACCTACCAGCTGCGTGACACGGCGGGCGGCGAACGCTTCGAGATCGTCAAGAACTTCCCCACCGACAGCTTCCTGCGCAAGAAGCTGGCGGCCGGTGTGCGCGAGATCCGCATCGAACGCTCCACTTACTACTGGCTTCTGAGCTGCCGCCTCAAGTAAAGCTGCGAAATTACAACAACTTGTTGATGTCATATTGTTGAAGTATTTGCCGGGCAAGATACGCCCCGGTAGATCCAAGGCGATCACTAAGTCCTTAAACTTCAATCGAGATCATCAAGTGAAAAAAATTACTCTGGCAGCACTGGTTATGGGGGCGTTCGCCGCCTCGGCACAAGCGCAATCGAACGTTACGATTTATGGCGTGGTGGATGCGGGCCTGGTCCGTGAAAGCGGCGGCGCCGCAGGCAGCCTGACCAAGGTGACCAGCGGCATCGGCAGCCAGTCGCGCCTCGGTTTCCGCGGCACCGAAGACCTGGGCAACGGCCTGTCCGCCATCTTCACCCTGGAAGCGGGCTATCGCCTGGACGACGGCTCCCTGGACAACACGAGCAACGCGCTGTTCAACCGCCAGGCCCTGGTCGGCCTGAAGAGCAAGGATCTGGGCACCATCACCCTGGGCCGCCAGTACAACCCGCTGTACAACGCCCTGAGCCAGGTTGGCGACCCCTTCGGCGCAGGCTACGCCGGCAATGCCAAGAACCTGTTCCCCACCGGCGGCGTGAACACCCGCGTCAGCAACGCCATCGTCTACAGCACTCCAGTGGCACAAGGCTTCTCGGCCGATGTGCTGTATGCGCTGGGCGAGCAGGCTGGCGACAGCACCGCAGGCCGCCAGTTCTCCGTGGGCTTCAACTACGCCCAGGGCAACCTGAACGCCCGCCTGGTCTACAACAACCGCAACAACGACACCGTTGCTTCGGGCACCACGCCTGCCGCCAACCGCGAGGACGGCAAGAACACCCTGCTGGCCGCCAACTACAACTTCGGCGTCGTGAAAGCCTTCTTCGCCTATGAGCGCGACAAGGGCCTGAACAGCTCCCCGATCCCTGTTGCCAACGCCTACGGCTACAAGGTGGCGCCGAAAGCATCGACCGACGCGGCCGACACCCTGATCGGCCTGACCGCTCCGCTGGGCAACGGCACGCTGATGGCGTCCTACATGAACAAGAACGACAAGACCGCGAACAACCAGGACGCCAACCAGTGGGCCCTGGGCTATTCCTACAGCCTGTCGAAGCGTACGACCACCTATGTGGCTTACGCGAAGCTCAAGAACAAGAACGGCGCCGGCTACACCGTTGGCAACAACAACGAAGCAGGCAGCGGCGACAAAGCCTTCAACCTGGGCATTCGCCACTCGTTCTAATCACCAGCTGATGCGAGGGCGCCTGGAGGGCGTCTGACTTTGGTGCCGTCCGGCGCAAGCCGGGCGGCATTTTTTTTATCCGAGCCTCAATCCCCCGCCATCGTCACATTCCGTGCCGGATTCATCGGGATATGCACGGCGATGCGGGTGCCTTGAGGCCCGCCGGTGACGGCCAGGGTGCCGCGCAGGGCGCGCACGCGCTCCCCCATTCCCAGCAGGCCGAGCGAAGAGGTCTTGCCCATCTCCGCCTGCTGGATGCCGCGCCCGTCGTCCTCGATCACGATCACAAAGGAGTGGTCGCTGTGCAGCAGCGTCAGGCGCACGCTCTGCGCCCTGGCATGCCGCACGGTGTTGGTCAGCGCCTCCTGCACGATGCGGAAGACGGCCGTGCTCAATTGCTCGTCGAATTCAAGGTCCGATTCGCTGGCATCGAGCAGGCAGATAAGCCCGTAGCGTTCCTCGAAATCGCGGCACAGCGACTGCAGCGCGTAGAAAAGCCCGCCCTCGTCCAGCGCCATGGGACGCAGGTTGGCCGCGATGCGCCGCAGCGAAGTGATGGCGGACATGAGCTGGCGGTCCATGCCTTCGAGCAGGGCGCGCGCGCCCGCATCGCCCGGATGCCGCTGCAGCAGCAAGGTCATGTCGACCCGCAAGGCTCCAAGCAGCTGCCCCAGGTCGTCGTGCAGTTCGCGCGCGATGAAGGCGCGTTCCTCTTCACGGATTCTTTCGAGGGTGTGGTCGGTGTTGCGGCGCCCGCTGCCGCGCGCGCGCACCAGGACAGGCTGGCGCCGCGACAGCCAGCGCACCGCCGCCACGAGGACGGCGCCAAGCAGCAAACGGTTTGGACGCATGGGACCCTCCGCCGGCCGCATGCAAGGCGGCCTTGAATCGACCGTAATACAGCCAGCGAAGAGGGAATTGATGTGGCGCAGGGCGCGCCACGAGGCTTACATCTGCTTGAACAGGTGCAGGAAGCTGCGGCTAACTTCCAGCTTGTCCGGGCGGCCCTTGATCATCACCAGGTGGCGGCCGCGGATATCGCGCGTGACGCCTTCGATGGCGTTCACGTTCACCAGCGTTGCGCGGTGAATCTGCCAGAAGAGGGAAGGGTCCAGCTCCTCGGCCAGGTCGCGCACGGGTTTGCGGATCAGGGCTTCGAACTTGTCGGTCTGCACGCAGGTGTATTTTTCGTCGGAACGGAAGAAGAGGATTTCCTCCACCGGAATCATGCGCAGGTCCTGGCCGATGCTGGCCTGGATCCATTGCAGGAATTTCGGTTTCGGCGTCGCGATCTTCTCTGCCAGCTGCGACAGCATGGCCGTCACGCTCGCGTTCACGTCGCCACCGGCGGGGACCTTCTCGCGGTTCTTGAGGCGGTCCACGGTGATCTTCAGGCGTTCCTGCTCGGGCGGTTTCAGCACGTAGTCGACGGCGCCGCGCTCGAAGGCCTCCACGGCATAGGCATCGTAGGCCGTCACGAACACGATCTGGCTCTTGTTGCCGATCTCCGCCGCCGCCTCCATGCCGGTCTTGCCGGGCATGCGGATGTCGAGGAAGGTGTAGTCCGGCTTCAGTTCGTCGACCAGCGCAACGGCCTCCTCGCCATTCTTCGCCTCGCCCACAATCTCCAGCTCCGGCCACACCTGGCCCAGGCGCATGCGCAACTGGTCGCGCATCAATCGTTCGTCGTCAGCAAGAATGGCAGTTGGCATGGTTCGGCAGGTATCAAAAACAGAAGCCAATTATTCAATGAATCGGCGCTCCGCGCAATCTCTTCATGCGGGCTGATTCGTGGACAGCTGATAGGGCACTTCGATGATCGCAATCACGCCGCTTGGGCTGTTCGGTTCGATCGTCAGCTTGCCCTGGTCGCCGTGCAGCAGTTTCAGGCGCTCGCGGATGGTCATCAGGCCCAGTCCCGTGCCGTCGCTCGGCTTGGCGCCGAAGCCCAGGCCATCGTCGGCGACGGTCACGCGCAGCTTGCTGTGCGCCACCTCGGCGCGTACCTTCAGCGTGCCGCCTTCCGGCTTGCCTTCGAGGCCGTGTTTGATCGCATTCTCCACCATGGACTGCAGCATCATGGGCGGGAAGGCGGCGGTGCGCAGGCCATCCGGAATTTCGAAGTCGATGGTCAGGCGCTCTTCCATGCGCATTTTCAGCAGGGCCAGGTAGGCGGCCACCATGTCGGCCTCGCGGCCGAGGTTGGTGATCAGGGCGTTGTCGCGCATCTGCGGCAGCACGGCGCGCAGGTATTTGATGAGGCTGCGCTGCATGGCCGAGGCCCGCGGCGGATCGGTTTCGATCAGGTGCTCGACGGAGGCCAGTGTATTGAACAGGAAATGTGGCTCCACCTGCGCCTGCATCATCTGCATTTTCGCTTCGCTCAGCTGGCGCTGCATGGACTCGCGCTCGGCGTTGGCGTTGGCCGACTGGGTTTCCGCCTCCGCCTTCTTCTTGCCGCCCACCAGGGCCTTCATGCCGAACAGGGCCAGCACCAGCAGGGTCACGAAGCTCGTAAACCAGGTCGACGCCTGCTTGTGATAACGGGAAACCTTCTCTTCAGCCGCGTTGTCCACCGCTTCTTCCAGCGCGTTGGACAGTTCCTCGCCGATCTGGGGCGGCAGTTCGATATGCACCTCTTCGCCCGGCAGGGCTGGCGGGGCAGGGCGCGCTGCAGGGGCAGCCGGGGCGGCAGGGGCAGCTGGGGCCGCGGGAGCCGCTGGAGCTGCCGGCGCGGCGCCTGGCGCGCCATCGGCCTCCGGAACCTCGGGGATGGCAGGCGTTTCTCCGTCTTCGGGGCGGCTGGAGGGATCGCCATGTTCGCTGGACATATCCACCGGCGGCGCAGGCTCCTTTTCCTTGCGCACCTTGCCGCGCGGATTGAAGTGGATGCCACTGTCGTCGATCACGATGTTGGTGTCGGCGGAATTCGAGTGGCGCTTGTGCGACTTGATAACAATGTCTTCCGACGGGCCGGACGAGAACAGCTCATCCTGGAGGATGGACGCGGCAATCATGGCCAGCGCGGCGAAAAGGAAGAACTTCCACCACGACAGCTGGGTTACCCACACGGCAGTGCGGTCAAATCCCTTGTGCAGCCAGGCCAGCAACTGCTTCAGCGTTTCTTGGATTTTAGGCGTCGGAAACATGAGGTCTTTCGATAATGCAATTCAGATTGACGTAACTGTACGTCTCCGACCGAGCTTGCGCCAGAGGCGTGCGACAGTCTGCACAAAGTGATGCCTGAAAC
The DNA here is from genome assembly GCF_021165955.1 of Massilia endophytica. Taxonomy (NCBI): domain Bacteria; kingdom Pseudomonadati; phylum Pseudomonadota; class Betaproteobacteria; order Burkholderiales; family Oxalobacteraceae; genus Massilia; species Massilia endophytica. Next base: position 936,070 of record NZ_CP088952.1, read on the forward strand.
GTGCACAAACGTCCTGCGCCGACTGCGCGCACATATAGCTGAACTGCTACAAATGCAGTACAAATGGATACAAACTGCGATTAGCGCAGTCTTCGGGACGAAAGCCCTCACTTTGTACTGAAACGGGCACAAAATTCTGGCGACAAGCTTGCCAAACGCGGCGTTCTTGCCCGTATTCTTTCCTTGTCCCAATGTTGTGTGAACAGTTTTAAGCCCTGCCGGCGCAGAGAAGCTGCTGGCAGGCAATTTTTTTAGTGCAGGTCGATTTCGCGCAGCACGAAGCGGCTGTGCGTATCCTGAACCCCGCCCGTTGAGCGCAGCGCTTCGATCACCCTGACGAAGCCGTCCTGGTTGACGCAGGCCACGCGCAGGCAATAATCGTAGTTGCCTGCCACGAGGGAGGCGCTCACGATGTCGGGAATGGTGCGGACGGCAGACTCGAACTGCAAGGCGGAGACGTCCGGCTTGAGTTTGATGTCCACGAGGGCCTGCAGGGTGACGCCGAGGGCGGCGGGATCGATCCGCGCCTTGAAGCCCTTGATGGCTCCGGACTCGACCAGGCGGCGCACCCGATCGGCCACGGCGTTCGGGCTGAGAAAGACCTTGGCCGCGACATCGCGGTAGCTCATGCGGCCGTCGGCGCTGAGCAGTTTGATAATGTCCCGGTCGATTCTGTCCATGTCCCAGATATTACCCCCGCTTTCTGTAGCGGCAAAGCAAAAAAGGGCTTGACGCCCCTCTGGGCGGGCGGCATAATCTCGTTTCTCTGCTTCACGAACACAACGCTTCGTGAGACACAGCAGGATCTTTAAAAATTAACAGTCGATAAGTGTGGGCGTTTGAAGAAGTGCACGGAGCTTAGGCTTCGATGCTCAAATAATAGCTTCAAACGTTCACAAGAAATATGTCAGTATTTTGAGTGAATGACCCGGCAGAAATGCCGAAAACAGAGATTGAACTGAAGAGTTTGATCCTGGCTCAGATTGAACGCTGGCGGCATGCTTTACACATGCAAGTCGAACGGCAGCGCGGGCTTCGGCCTGGCGGCGAGTGGCGAACGGGTGAGTAATGTATCGGAACGTACCCAAGAGTGGGGGATAACGTAGCGAAAGTTACGCTAATACCGCATACGATCCAAGGATGAAAGCGGGGGACCTTCGGGCCTCGTGCTCCTGGAGCGGCCGATATCTGATTAGCTAGTTGGTGAGGTAAAGGCTCACCAAGGCGACGATCAGTAGCTGGTCTGAGAGGACGACCAGCCACACTGGGACTGAGACACGGCCCAGACTCCTACGGGAGGCAGCAGTGGGGAATTTTGGACAATGGGGGCAACCCTGATCCAGCAATGCCGCGTGAGTGAAGAAGGCCTTCGGGTTGTAAAGCTCTTTTGTCAGGGAAGAAACGGCTGTGGCTAATATCCACGGCTAATGACGGTACCTGAAGAATAAGCACCGGCTAACTACGTGCCAGCAGCCGCGGTAATACGTAGGGTGCAAGCGTTAATCGGAATTACTGGGCGTAAAGCGTGCGCAGGCGGTTTTGTAAGTCTGTTGTGAAATCCCCGGGCTTAACCTGGGAATGGCAATGGAGACTGCAAGGCTGGAATCTGGCAGAGGGGGGTAGAATTCCACGTGTAGCAGTGAAATGCGTAGAGATGTGGAGGAACACCGATGGCGAAGGCAGCCCCCTGGGCTAAGATTGACGCTCATGCACGAAAGCGTGGGGAGCAAACAGGATTAGATACCCTGGTAGTCCACGCCCTAAACGATGTCTACTAGTTGTCGGGTCTTAATTGACTTGGTAACGCAGCTAACGCGTGAAGTAGACCGCCTGGGGAGTACGGTCGCAAGATTAAAACTCAAAGGAATTGACGGGGACCCGCACAAGCGGTGGATGATGTGGATTAATTCGATGCAACGCGAAAAACCTTACCTACCCTTGACATGGCAGGAATCCTGGAGAGATCTGGGAGTGCTCGAAAGAGAACCTGCACACAGGTGCTGCATGGCTGTCGTCAGCTCGTGTCGTGAGATGTTGGGTTAAGTCCCGCAACGAGCGCAACCCTTGTCATTAGTTGCTACGAAAGGGCACTCTAATGAGACTGCCGGTGACAAACCGGAGGAAGGTGGGGATGACGTCAAGTCCTCATGGCCCTTATGGGTAGGGCTTCACACGTCATACAATGGTACATACAGAGGGCCGCCAACCCGCGAGGGGGAGCAAATCCCAGAAAGTGTATCGTAGTCCGGATTGTAGTCTGCAACTCGACTGCATGAAGTTGGAATCGCTAGTAATCGCGGATCAGCATGTCGCGGTGAATACGTTCCCGGGTCTTGTACACACCGCCCGTCACACCATGGGAGCGGGTTTTACCAGAAGTAGGTAGCTTAACCGTAAGGGGGGCGCTTACCACGGTAGGATTCGTGACTGGGGTGAAGTCGTAACAAGGTAGCCGTATCGGAAGGTGCGGCTGGATCACCTCCTTTCTAGAGTCGCACGGACTCAAACGTTCACACTTATCGGCTGTTAGTAGAAGAAGAAACGAGCGCGGGTCTGTAGCTCAGCTGGTTAGAGCACCGTGTTGATAACGCGGGGGTCGTTGGTTCGAGCCCAACCAGACCCACCAAGTACATACGGGGGATTAGCTCAGCTGGGAGAGCACCTGCTTTGCAAGCAGGGGGTCGTCGGTTCGATCCCGTCATCCTCCACCACTGCTTTTATGTAAGGTCCGAACCTTAGATAAAAGTAGTACTCGTTCTTTAACAATCTGGAAGAAGTAAAGTTTTATTAAGCGCACACAGCAATGTGTGTACTTAGGGTAGTAGTAAAACTCATCAAACACAGTAGTAAATGCTTGAACTATAGCCGTCAAGGTTATAGGGACAAGTGAATAAGTGCACATGGCGGATGCCTTGGCGATTACAGGCGATGAAGGACGTAGAAGTCTGCGATAAGCTTCGGGGAGCTGACAAACAAGCATTGATCCGAAGATTTCCGAATGGGGAAACCCGGCCTTTTAGGTCATCGTTAGCTGAATACATAGGCTAACGAAGCGAACGCGGCGAACTGAAACATCTAAGTAGCTGCAGGAAAAGAAATCAACCGAGATTCCCAAAGTAGTGGCGAGCGAAATGGGAAGAGCCTGTACGTGATAGTCGAGCTGATAGTGGAACCACCTGGAAATGTGGGCCATAGCGGGTGATAGCCCCGTACACGAAATCAGAACGGTGGTACTAAGCGTACGACAAGTAGGGCGGGACACGAGAAATCCTGTCTGAAGATGGGGGGACCATCCTCCAAGGCTAAATACTCGTAATCGACCGATAGTGAACCAGTACCGTGAGGGAAAGGCGAAAAGAACCCCGGGAGGGGAGTGAAATAGATCCTGAAACCGTGTGCATACAAACAGTCGGAGCCTCTTCGTGGGGTGACGGCGTACCTTTTGTATAATGGGTCAGCGACTTACATTCAGTGGCGAGGTTAACCAGATAGGGGAGCCGTAGAGAAATCGAGTCCGAACAGGGCGCCAGTCGCTGGGTGTAGACCCGAAACCAAGTGATCTACCCATGGCCAGGTTGAAGGTGCGGTAACACGCACTGGAGGACCGAACCCACTAATGTTGAAAAATTAGGGGATGAGCTGTGGGTAGGGGTGAAAGGCTAAACAAACTTGGAAATAGCTGGTTCTCTCCGAAAACTATTTAGGTAGTGCCTCAAGTATCACCACCGGGGGTAGAGCACTGTTATGGCTAGGGGGTCATCGCGACTTACCAAACCATTGCAAACTCCGAATACCGGTGAGTGCGAGCTTGGGAGACAGACGTCGGGTGCTAACGTCCGGCGTCAAGAGGGAAACAACCCAGACCGCCAGCTAAGGTCCCAAAGATTGGCTAAGTGGAAAACGAAGTGGGAAGGCTAAAACAGTCAGGATGTTGGCTTAGAAGCAGCCATCATTTAAAGAAAGCGTAATAGCTCACTGATCGAGTCGTCCTGCGCGGAAGATGTAACGGGGCTAAGCCAGTCACCGAAGCTGCGGATATCCGTAAGGATATGGTAGGAGAGCGTTCTGTAAGCCTGCGAAGGTGTCTTGTAAAGGATGCTGGAGGTATCAGAAGTGCGAATGCTGACATGAGTAGCGATAATGCGGGTGAAAAGCCCGCACGCCGTAAGCCCAAGGTTTCCTGTTCAACGTTCATCGGAGCAGGGTGAGTCGGCCCCTAAGGCGAGGCAGAGATGCGTAGCTGATGGGAAGCAGGTTAATATTCCTGCACCGTCGTATGATGCGATGGGGGGACGGATCGCGGAAGGTTGTCTAGCTGTTGGAATAGCTAGTTTCTGGTTCATAGAAGGCGCTTAGGCAAATCCGGGCGCGGAATTCAAGGGACTGGGACGAGCGAGCTTGTCTCGCGAAGCAATCGGAAGTGGTTCCAAGAAAAGCCTCTAAGCTTCAGTCATACGAGACCGTACCGCAAACCGACACAGGTGGGCGAGATGAGTATTCTAAGGCGCTTGAGAGAACTCGGGAGAAGGAACTCGGCAAATTGGTACCGTAACTTCGGGAAAAGGTACGCCTCGGTAGCTTGACCACTTTACTGTGGAAGGGCGAAAAGGTTGCAATAAACTGGTGGCTGCGACTGTTTAATAAAAACACAGCACTCTGCAAACACGAAAGTGGACGTATAGGGTGTGACGCCTGCCCGGTGCTGGAAGATTAAATGATGGGGTGCAAGCTCTTGATTGAAGTCCCAGTAAACGGCGGCCGTAACTATAACGGTCCTAAGGTAGCGAAATTCCTTGTCGGGTAAGTTCCGACCTGCACGAATGGCGTAACGATGGCCACACTGTCTCCTCCCGAGACTCAGCGAAGTTGAAGTGTTTGTGATGATGCAATCTACCCGCGGCTAGACGGAAAGACCCCATGAACCTTTACTGTAGCTTTGCATTGGACTTTGAACCAATCTGTGTAGGATAGGTGGGAGGCTTTGAAGCGGGGACGCCAGTTCTCGTGGAGCCAACCTTGAAATACCACCCTGGTTTGTTTGAGGTTCTAACCTTGGCCCGTAATCCGGGTCGGGGACAGTGCATGGTAGGCAGTTTGACTGGGGCGGTCTCCTCCTAAAGTGTAACGGAGGAGTTCGAAGGTACGCTAGGTACGGTCGGACATCGTGCTAATAGTGCAATGGCATAAGCGTGCTTAACTGCGAGACCGACAAGTCGAGCAGGTACGAAAGTAGGACATAGTGATCCGGTGGTTCTGTATGGAAGGGCCATCGCTCAACGGATAAAAGGTACTCTGGGGATAACAGGCTGATTCCTCCCAAGAGTTCATATCGACGGGGGAGTTTGGCACCTCGATGTCGGCTCATCACATCCTGGGGCTGTAGCCGGTCCCAAGGGTATGGCTGTTCGCCATTTAAAGTGGTACGTGAGCTGGGTTTAAAACGTCGTGAGACAGTTTGGTCCCTATCTGCCGTGGGCGTTGGAAATTTGAAGGGGGCTGCTCCTAGTACGAGAGGACCGGAGTGGACGAACCTCTGGTGTACCGGTTGTCACGCCAGTGGCATTGCCGGGTAGCTAAGTTCGGAAGAGATAACCGCTGAAAGCATCTAAGCGGGAAACTTGCCTTAAGATGAGATTTCCCGGAGCCTTGAGCTCCTTGAAGGGTCGTTCGAGACCAGGACGTTGATAGGTCAGGTGTGGAAGTGCAGTAATGCATTAAGCTAACTGATACTAATTGCCCGTACGGCTTGTCCCTATAACCTTGACGGTTATGTGCATTTACCAGTGTTTGAGAACACTACCCTCTACTTCTTCCAGATTCAGGCTGCCGCGACACCGCTGCAGCCGTACAAGTCATGCCTGATGACCATAGCAAGTCGGTCCCACCCCTTCCCATCCCGAACAGGACCGTGAAACGACTCTGCGCCGATGATAGTGCTGCAACCAGTGTGAAAGTAGGTTATCGTCAGGCTGTTATTCCCAAAAAGCCCCATCGCCTGAACGCGCTCTAGATCGCGCTCAGTGCTGATGGGGCTTTTTTCCTATTCCACTTTCCGTGCTACCATCCGGCAACTTCCCCGATGGAGAGCATATGAAAACAGCGCTTCTGGCCATTCTGGCCATGGCCGCAGTCACGCCTGCGGAGCAGGCCATGTACTCGGGCCGCTTCAATGACGCTTATGCCGCGGTCGACAAGGGGCTGCAGGCCAAACCCGATTCGAAGCACCGCTTCGAGCTGCTCCTGCAGCGTGTCCGTACGCAGCAGATCGCCCGCCTTTCCGGTGTGGCCACATCCGACGAACCTGCGACCGTCAAGGCGCTGCTGGCCGAGGCAAAGCATCTGCCAGCCGAAATGCAGGCCAAGGCCCGCCACGCCGAACTGGTGTCCACCTACTTCCGCCGTCTGACTGGCGCCGAAAAGGGCGACTTCATGTCCCTTCAGCCTTCCTTCGCAGCGGTGGCCAAGGAGTTGAAGGACCCTTGCAGCAAGGCCGATGCGCTCTTCTTCAGTGGCCTGATGTACCAGGTGTCCGACCAGGTTCCGGCTTCCGCGCCCGATCTTGAGCAGGCCTATGCTGCAGCAAAATCGGCTTCCTGCGATCTCGAACTCTCCTATGTCGTGCGCCACCTCGGTGAACTGGCGGAGGCGAAGGGAGACATGGCCGAAGCGGCCACGTATGCCGAGGAGAGCCTGGCGATCCGCAAGCGCATCAAGTTCGACGTCTTCGTGCCTTACTCGCTGCTCCAGACCGCGAGCGTCGCCGAGAAACGGGGCGATGCTGCGAAGGCGGCCGCTGATCGCGCAGAGGCCTTGGGCATGGCCCAGCGTTTGCATCTGCCTGCGCAGGAACAGGCTGCGCGCAACGCCATCGCAGAGGCGAAGAAGCCGGCAAAGTAATCAGGCGTCCGGCGGCGACTGCGCTTCCGTCGTGGCGGTCGCCATCTTGGCCGAGCCGCTGATGCTCGCTCCATCCTCCTTCCGCAGCAGCCAAAAGATCGCGGAAGACAGGATGGTGAGCACCGCCAGGGTCAGGAAGGCGTCATGCAGCGCCTCCGTCAGCAGCACCCTGTCGGACTGCGGCACGTCGCCCAGATACCATCCCGTAATCAGCGAGCCAGCCGCCAGGCCGAAGCTCATGGACAGCTGCTGCATGGAGCTGGCGATGGTGCTCGCCATGCTCGACTCCTTCTGCTCAACGTCCGCATAGGCGATGCTGTTCATGCTGGAGAACTGCAGCGAATTGAAGAAGCCGAGGCACAGGCTGATCGCCACGATCGCATAGAGCGGCGTTCCCGCGTGCACGAAGGAGTACATGCTGATGGTGATCCCGATCAGCACCGTGTTCACCACCAGCACCTGGCGGTAGCCGAAGTGCGCGAGCACGCGCACAGAAATGAATTTCATGCCCATGGCCGCCGCCGCGGAAGGCATCATCAGCAGGCCCGATTTCCACGCGGGCAGGCCAAGGCCCAACTGGTAGAGCAGCGGCAGCAGGAAGGGCAGGCCGCCTACACCAAGCCGGGTGAGGAAGCCGCCAACCACGGAGATGCGGAAGGTGCGGATGCGGAACAGTTCGAGCCGCAGCAGGGGATGGTCGTCGCGCCGGGCATGGAGGAAGTAGGCGAGCAGCAGAAAACCCGCGATGGCAAAGAGCACCGTGGCCGATGTCACATCGATGCGGTGCTCGCCGAAGATTTCGAGCAGCCAGGAAAGCAACGCAATCCCCGCGCCGAACAGGATCAGTCCCATGACGTCCAGCGGGCGCGGATGCTCGTCGCGGTAGTCCGGCATATAGCGCCAGGCGAGGTAGATGGCCGCGACGCCTACAGGCACATTGATGAAGAAGATCTCGCGCCAGGAAAGCCAGTGCACAATCAGGCCGCCCACCGTGGGGCCCAGCAGGGGACCGATGAGCGCCGGAATGATCACGAAATTCATGGCCGACAGTAGTTCGGCCTTGGGGAAGGTGCGGATGATGGTGATGCGCCCGACCGGCATCATCATCGCGGCGCCGAAGCCTTGCAGCAGGCGCGCCGCCACCAGCATGGGCGTATTCACGGACAGTCCGCACAGGATGGAGGCGATGGTGAAGATGACGACCGCCGTCATGAAGACCCGCCGCGTGCCGAAGCGGTCCGCCATCCAGCCGCTCACGGGAATGGCGACGGCAAGGCTCAGGATATAGCTTGTGACGACGGACTTGAGGCTGAGCGGCGTAACACCGAGGCTGACCGCCATGGTGGGCACCGCCGTATTGACGATGGTGGAGTCCAGCTGCTCCATGAAGAGGGCCGTGGCAACGACCCATGGCAGATAGCGTTTGGTGAAGTCGGAACTGGACATTGGCAGCGCGCTTTCCTCGATCGGCCTATTGTTCCACAAATGGCCGAACCGGGTTGCGCGCTACCTCGGCTTCAGCAGGGCATCGAGCAGGGGCTGCGTGGCATCGGCGAGGCGTTCCAGGCTCGCCTCGCGCAGCGCGGCCGTGTCGACAGCATAGTCCGAGGAAAGGCCCGCCCAGTCGAGCAGCGCCTTGCAGGCCTGGGGCGTGTCGAAGACGCCATGGAGGTAGGTGCCCAGCACCTGCCCATCCGGGGACAGTGCGCCTTCCGGACGGCCTGCGATGCGGAAGGCGGGGCGGTCCAGCGCAGCGCCGCTCGAAACACCCATATGGATCTCATAGCCCGCCACCGTCGCGTCGGCAAAGAGGCACTCGCCCGCAACCTGCTCCAGCCTTTTCTCCTGCGTCAGCGTGGTGTGCATGTCCAGCAGGCCGAGCGCGGCGGATTCGCCCGCTTCGCCTTCCACGCCAAAGGGGTCGCGCACGCTGCGGCCCAGCATCTGGAAGCCCCCGCAGATGCCCATCACTTTGCCGCCATAACGCAGATGCCTTGCGATCTGGCTCGGCCAGCCCTGGGCTTCCAGCCAAGCCAGGTCGCGCCGCGTGTTCTTGCTGCCGGGGAGGACGATCAGGTCCGATGCGGGAATGGGTTCGCCTTCGCGCACGAAGCGCAGGTCCACGTCGGGATGGGCGCGCAATGCATCGAAATCGGTATGGTTGCTCATGCGCGGCAGGCTTGGAACGGCAATGCGGAAGGCGCCGCGCTGCGCCTGCACCGCCTGCACCGCATCCTCGGCATCGAGGAAGAGACCGTGGAGATAGGGCAGAACCGCCAGCACCGGCTTGCCCGTCTGCTGTTCCAGCCAATCGAGGCCCGGTTCCAGCAGCTTGATGTCGCCCCGGAAGCGGTTGATCACGAAGCCCACGATGCGTTTGCGCTCGGATTCGGAAAGGCATGAGAGCGTTCCCACGATATGTGCGAACACGCCGCCGCGGTCGATGTCCGCCACCAGCACCACGGGGCAATCCACGGCTTCCGCAAAGCCCATGTTGGCGATGTCGCGGTCGCGCAGATTGATTTCGGCGGGGCTTCCGGCGCCTTCCACAATGACCGCTTCGTACTGCTGCAGCAGCCGCTGGTGCGATTCCAGCACAGCGCCCATTGCGACGGTCTTGTACTGGTGATAGTCGCGCGCATTCATTTCGGCGCGCACCTTGCCGTGGATGATGACTTGCGCGCCGATATCGCTGGAGGGCTTGAGCAGCACCGGGTTCATGTCCGTATGCGGCGCAAGGCCTGCGGCAGTCGCCTGCAGGGCCTGGGCGCGGCCGATCTCGCCGCCATCCGCCGTCACGGCGCTGTTGAGGGCCATGTTCTGCGGCTTGAAGGGCGCCACACGCACTCCCTGGCGCTTCAGCAGGCGGCAGAGCGCCGCAACCACTGTGCTCTTGCCTGCGTCCGAAGTCGTTCCCTGCACCATCAGGGTGGAGTAAGGAAATGCCATCTCAATTCTTCCTGTGCTGGCGCGCCTGTTCCAGCTTTTCGCACAGCATGGCCGTGCCCTCGATCATGCGCGGGCCTGCGCGGTTCAGCAGGTTGCCGTCCACCGTGAACAGATTGCCCTGGCGCGTGGCCTGAAGCTGGGTGTACGGCCGCCACAGATTGACACCGCCATAGTTCTTTTCCGCCGTGCCGAATACCGCTTCAGGATCTTCCTGCAGTACCGCTTCGATGCTTACGACCGGCGCCGTCACCTTGAGGTTGGCGAAGATGTTGACGCCGCCGCAGACCTTCAGTGCGTCGCTCACGATGTGGGCGCCGTTCAGCGTGTACAGCGGCTTGTCCCACACCTGGTAGAAGGTGCGCACCGGCGGACGGTTCGCGTACTGCGCACGCAGCGCGGCCAGCTTGCGGCGCAAGGCATCGGCCGCCGCTTCCGCTGCCGTTTCGGTTCCCATCAGCTTCCCCATGCTGACCAGGTTGTCCGCAATGCGGTCCAGGTTCTTCGGCGTGCTGTGGAACATGGGGTAGCCCAGCTTGCGCAGCTGCTCCAGCTGCCGTTCCGAGCTGCCGTGGCGCCAGATCACGATGAGGTCCGGCTTCATGGCGACCACGCGCTCGATGTCGATCTCGCGGTTGTCGCCGATGCGCGGAATGCTGTTCGCCGCTTCAGGATAATCGCTGTAGTTCACTGCGCCCACGATCTTGCTCCCCGCTCCGGCCGCGAAGATCAGCTCCGTGACGTGGGGCGCCATGGCAATGACGCGTTGCGCGGGCTTTTGCAGCGTAACTGCCTTGCCGTCGTCGTCGATAACGGTAACCGCACCATGGACCTGTGCCGACACCAGCAGGGCGGCGAATATGAGCTTCTTCATCGTGAACTCCAATCTGTGAGTGCTTGCTGGAGGCGTACCCAGCCCGTTTCATCTGGCGGCAGGCCAAGGCGGATGCCGCGGCCCGCCTCGCGGAACAGGCGTACCCAGATGCCGCGCTGCGCCATATGTTCGTGAAAGGCCTCTGCTTCCGGTTCCGGCCACCACTGGAAGAGCGCTGTGCCGCGGGATTCGATACCGTGCGCGCCGAGGAGCGCGCGCAGGCGCTCGCCTTCGCTGGCGAGGCGTTCCCGTGTGGCCGCTTGCCATGTCCGGTCGCGCAGGGCGCGGCTGGCAATCTGCTGCGCGGGGCCGCTCACTGTCCACGGCCCTAGCAGTTCCGCGAGCTGTGCGAGAAGGCCCGGCGCTGCGGCAACGAAGCCGAGGCGCAACCCTGCCAGTCCGAAGAACTTGCCGACCGAACGCAAAACGATAAGGCCCTCGCGCGCTGCGCAGTCCACCACGCTGTGCGTGCCGCCGGTGTCGGCGAACGCCTCGTCCACGACCAGCCAGCCACCGCGCGCCGCCAGCCGCCCAGCCCAGTCCAGGAGCTGCGCGCGCGGCACGGTGTCGCCCGTCGGGTTGTTTGGATTGCACACTACGAGCACATCGCATCCGTCCAGCGAGGCATGGAGATCGGCATAGGGAACCTGCCGGACGGTGTGGCCATGCTGCGCCCAATGGTGTGCATGTTCGGCGTATGAGGGAGCTGCGATGACGATGCGCGACGCAGGCCGCAGCCGGGGCAGGGCCTGTATCGCCGCCTGTGTTCCCGCAACGGGCAGCATTGCAGGCGCGCCGTAGAAGGCGCACGCTGCCTCCACCAGCGCAGGATCGCTCTCCGGCAGCCTGTGCCAGGCATCTGGCGTCAATGCGGGAACCGGATACCAGGCCGGGTTGATGCCGGTTGAGAGATCGAGCCAATCGCTGCGGCCATAGCGCAGCGCCGCTTCGCGGAGGTTGCCGCCGTGTTCAGGCATGCCAGACTCCAAATGCGATGATGGCGCAGAACAGCGCAAGGCCCAGCCAGAGCAGGGTGGCCAGCGCCACAAGCTGCCATGCGCGGCGGATGTCGGCCGCCTCCGCCTCCATGCCCATGCCGAGGGGCGGACGCTGTTCGAGCTCACCGTCGTAGACTGCGGCGCCGCCGAGCGCCAGGCCGAGGGCCCCAGCCCCGGTGGACATCACCGGCCCGGCGTTCGGGCTGCTCCATTGCGGCGCCTGCGTACGCCAGCAGTACAGTGCGCGCAGCCTGGCCTTTCGCCCGGGCGCCAGCAGCACGTAGGAGAGGGCGGTGAGCCGCGCTGGAATGTAGTTCAAGGCATCGTCGATGCGCGCCGCCACTCGGCCAAACTCCAGGAAGCGCGGACTGCGGTAACCCCACATCGCGTCCAGCGTGTTCGCGAGGCGGAACAGCACCGCCCCGGGACCGCCCGCGACGGCAAACCAGAAAAGCGTACCGAACACCGCGTCGTTGCCATTTTCCAGCAGGGACTCCGTGCTGGCCTTGGCGAGATCGGAGGCGCTTGCTCCCTGCGTGTCGCGGCTGACGATGCGGGCCGTGAGCTCGCGGGCGGAGGGAAGATCTCCGGCGCGCAGGGCCTCGGCAATGGGGAGGTTATGTTCGCGCAGGCTGCGCAGGCCTATGCAGAGGTAGAGCAATACCGCGTGCGCCGCCAGTCCCATGGGGGATTGGCACAGCAGGACACTCGCTGCCGTGATGGGAAGTACCGCCAGCGCCCAGCCCAGCGCACCGCGCGCAATCCGGGCGCCCGCCTTGTTCAGCGACCGCTCGATGGCGTTTGCCAGCCGCCCGAAACCCACCAGCGGATGCAGGCGGCGCGGCTCGCCCAGCAGCAGGTCGAGAACGACGCCTGCCGCCATCAGCATCGCCACGACAGGCCAGCTCCATCCGTTTAGCATGCGGACCCCTTGAGTTGCAGCGGCAGCCCGGCGGCGACGAAGACGGCGCGGTCGCAGAGCGCGGCCAGCGCCTGATTGAGGCGTCCCGCTTCGTCGGCGAAGGCGCGCGATACCGCACCGAAAGGCACGATGCCCAGGCCGACCTCGTTCGAAACCAGCAGCACGTCGCCTTGTTGCCCCGCCAGTTCTTGCAGGAGCGCTGCGCGTTCCAGGTGAAAGCGCGGCGGCAGGTCGATACGTCCTATGTCGGGATACTGCGTGCCATCCGAGAACAGCAGATTGCTCAGCCAGAGCGTCAGGCAGTCCACCAGCACCACCCTTTCAGGCGCACGCCACTGCCGCAGCGCATCGGCAAGGGCCAATGGCTCCTCGACGGTGCGCCAATGCGCGGGCCGGTCGGCGCGGTGCCGGGCGATACGCTCCGCCATTTCCGCATCGCCCGCGTGGCCGGTGGCGATATACACGGCTTCCTTGCCGGATGCGGCAGCGAGCCTCTCCGCATACGCGCTCTTGCCGGACCGTGCGCCGCCGAGGATCAGTGTCCGGCTCATACGTCCTCCCTCAGGAACAGCGCAGCGGTGGCGGCGGGATTCGATGGGAAATAGGCGTGGAAGTAGGATGCGCGCAGCGAACCGGCGCGGTACAGGGCCTCTCCTTGCGCGCCGTTCGGCTGCTTCAATGTGTACCCAGCTGGCTCCGCCGGGCTGTCTAGACGCGAATAGTGGAAGGTGTGGCCGCGCAGGAGGCCGTGGGCAGTCGGCATGGATTGGGGGCCAAGTCCGGCCAGCCTTGCCTGCATGGTCACGGTGCCTGGCAGAAGACCCGCCATCGGCCAGCTCGCGCCACCCTTGTCCACCAGCTGTTCGGCAAGCGCCATCATGCCGCCGCATTCGGCATAGATCGGCATTCCCGCGGCGTGGGCTTCGCGAACGGAGGAGCGCCACTGCACCGCCCCGCTCAGGCGGGCGGCATGCAGTTCGGGGTATCCCCCGGGCAGGTACAGCGCGTCGGCGTCTGCGGGCACCGCATCGTTTGCAAGGGGGGAGAAGTAGCGCAGCTGCGCGCCCATGGATTCGAGGAGCCGCAAGTTCGACGGATAAAGGAACATGAATGCCGCGTCGCGCGCGATGGCTATGGTGCGCCCAGCCAGAGGCACCCCGGCCGCTGGCGAAGACGCGGGCGGCGTGAACTGGATGGGGGCGAGGTTTTCGAACGCCGCTTCGTCGAACGCAAGCTGTTCGGCCAGTTCATCGAGCAGCGCGTCGATACCGGCGACTTCGTCCGGCAGCACGAGCCCAAGATGGCGTTCGGGCAGCGCGCGTGCCTGTTTCGGCAGGGAGGCCAGCAGCGGCACGCCGCGCAGCGAGGAGGACACCATGGCCGCGTGGCCCGCACTGCCAATGCGGTTGGCAACCACGCCCGCCAGGTCGACCGGCCCATAGTCGCGCAGGCCCTGCACCAGGGCTCCCGCCGTCTGTGCCATGGCGCCCGCATCGATCACGGCCAGCACGGGAACGCCAAATTCGCGCGACAGATCGGCTGCGGAAGGCGTTCCGTCGTACAGGCCCATCACGCCTTCGATCAGGATGGCATCCGCTTCCTGTGCCGCTTCGGCCAGCAGCTTTGCGCACCGTTCGCGGCCCACCATCCAGAGGTCAAGGGACTCCACCGGCGCCCCGCTGGTCCTCGCCAGCACCATGGGGTCGATAAAATCCGGACCGCATTTGAATACGCGCACGGAACGCCCGCTGCGCACCAGCTTGCGCGCCAGCGCAGCCGTGACGGTCGTCTTGCCCTGGCCGGAGGATACGGCGGCGATCAGCAAGGCGCGCGCAGCCGGCATTACCATTCCACTCCGGCCTGGGCGCCAATGCCTGCCTTGAAGGCATGCTTGACCACGTTCATTTCGGTGACCGTGTCCGCGACGGCGATCAGCTCGGGCGGTGCGCCGCGGCCTGTGACGACGGCATGCTGCATCTCGGGGCGGTCGAGCAGGTCGGCAATCACCGTGTCGACATCCAGGTAGCGGTACTTCAATGCGATATTCAGTTCGTCCAGCACGACGAGGCCGATACCCGGATCGGTAAGGAAGCGCCTGGCCTGTGCCCATGCCGCCTGCGCCTTCTCGATGTCGCGTTCGCGGTTCTGGGTTTCCCAGGTATAGCCTTCGCCCATGGCGTGGAACTCGATCTCGTCCGGGAAGCGGCGCAGGAACTTCTCTTCGCCCGTGGACATGGCGCCCTTGATGAACTGGACAACGCCAACCTTCATGCCGTGCCCCATGGCGCGGATCGCCATGCCGAAGCCGCTGGAGCTCTTGCCCTTGCCGTTTCCGGTGTTGACGATGACGATGCCGATTTCCTTGTCGGCCGCTGCGATCTTCGCGTCGATGATGGCCTTCTTGCGTTCCATCCGTACGCGGTGGCGCTCGTTCAGCGCCGCGGTTTCTTCCGGTGTCAGTTCATTCATGGCTTGCCTCCGAGGGGATGAAGATGCTGCGCGCTCCGTGCCGTACAAGTTCTATGGGGTGGTCGAGATACTCGCTCAGGATGGCGGGCTGCATCACCTCCGCCACCGTACCGGCCAGCCAGCGGCCGTCGCCCATGAGGAGCAGCGCATGCGTGGAAACGCTGTGCGCCAGGGTCAGGTCGTGGCCCACCATCACCACGGTCTTGCCTTGCTGCCTGCACAGCTTCGCCAGCAGGCCCATGACGCTCACCTGGTGCGCCAGGTCGAGGGCATTGGCCGGTTCGTCCAGCAGCAGGATGGGCGTATCCTGGGCCAGCATGGCGGCAATGGCGACGCGCTGCCTTTCGCCGCCGGACAGCGTGCGTACATCGCGGTCCGCGAGATGATCCACTTCCATCGCTGCCAGAGAACGCATGGCAATATGGTGGTCGTCGCTGTCTTCCCAGTAGCGGTTCGCATGATAGGGATGGCGCGCGGACAGTACGGTTTCGATCACGCTGTAGGCGAAGGCGTCGCTGCGGCCCTGGGCCAGGAAGGCGCGGGTGCGCGCCAGTTCGTCCAGCGGCCAGTCGTCCAGTGGGCGGCCGCGGACCAGCACCTGCCCGGCATCGGGTTGGCGCAGTCCGGCCAGCGCGCGGAGCAGGGTGCTCTTGCCCGCGCCGTTGCGGCCGATAACGCTCCAGCACTCGCCTTCGCCGACCTGCCAGTTCAGGCCCTGGGCGAGAAGGCGTGCGCCGATGCGCAGTTCGAGCTGGGAAGCGGCAATCATCATTTCCTCAGCCGGTGAAGTTGATAGAGAAAGACCGGCGCCCCGATCAGGGCCGTGATCACACCGACCGGCAACTGCTGGGGAGCGATGACGGTGCGTGCCAGCGTGTCGGCCAGCACAAGATACGCTCCGCCAGTCAGCGTGGCGGCAGGAATCAGCAAGCGGTGGTCAGGACCGAAGGCGAAGCGGATCGCGTGCGGAATGATCAAGCCCACGAAGCCCACGCTGCCAGCCGTGGTCACGGCGCTGGCGGTAAGCAGGCCCGAGATGAAGAACAGTCCCTTGCGCAGAGCGCCGACACGGATGCCCAGCGTGGACGCAGCTTCCGCGTGCAGGGCCATGACGTTCATGGCGCGCGCATTGCGCAAGGCGAAGACCAGGCCTGCCGCCAGGACGATCCAGGGAAGCCAGCGCAGCGGCGCGCCTGCGAGGTCGCCGATCAGCCAGAACACCATGTTGCGCAGCTGGTTCTCCGGCGCGACGGACAGCATCAGCGTCACCAGCGCCGCGCACAGTGCGGAAAGAATGACCCCGGTGAGCAGCAGCAGCGCGGTTCCGCCTTCGGCGGCCGCTCCGCTGCGCAGATCGCGCCGCGCCAGCAGGTACAAGAGCATGGAAATGGCGACCGCGCCGCCAAAGGCGCTCAGGTCCACGGCCCATGCTGTGGCCATCAGCATGAGGGCAGCCAGGGCGCCAACGGCCGATCCGGACGAAATGCCCAGTACGTAAGGGTCAGCCAGGGGATTGCGCAGGAGGGCCTGCATCATCACGCCAGCAAGCGACAGGGCCGCGCCGGTCACGAAGGCGGTCAGTGCGCGGCTTGCGCGCAGTTCGAGCAGGGTGGCGGCCATGGAAGCGGGGCCGCCGTTCAGGAGTTCCCCTATCGCGCCGGGAATGTCGGCCAGCGGAACGCTGACCGATCCGGTCATGCCTGCGAAAACGATGCTGGCCAGGGAAGCGGCCAGCAGCCCGGCCGTAATCAGGCCGGTCCGGTTGCGCAGGCTGGCGGACAGGGGATGCATGATGAATTATTTCATGCCGTAGCGCAGACCGGCAAACACCGTGGAACCGGCGGTTGCGTAGTAGCGCGCCAGCTCATACTGCTTGTCGGCCACGTTGTTCCAGCGGACGAGGGCGGACCAGTCGCGGTTGAACTGCCAGGTCGCGAACAGGTTCACCAGGCCATAGCCGCCAAGACGGGCGGTGTTGCTGGCATTGTCGAAACGTTCGCTGGACAGCTGCCATTCAACACCCGCGCGCAGAGGGCCCGCGCCATATTCGGCGGCCAGGCTGGCATGGCGCCTGGCGCGGCGCGCCAGCTGCTTGTGGGTCGTTTCGTCCTTCGGATCCTGCAGGTCGGCGCTGGCGCTCAGGGCCAGGTCGCCCAGCTGGTGCTGCGCAGACAGCGACAGGCCTTCCAGCGTGGCCTTGTTCACGTTGTAGGCGCAGCCGAAGGTGAAGGCCGGATCGGGGATGGGGCAGGGGATGGTGGTCACCAGCAGACGGCTCAGCTTGTTGCGGTAGTACACCGCGCCCAGCTGGGTCTTGCCGTCGTTGTACTGCAGCCCGATCTCGCCGTTGCGGCCTTTTTCAGGCTTGTTGTCCGGCTGGCCGAAGCCCGGGTAGTACAGTTCATTGAAAGTCGGGGCGCGGAAGCTCGTGCCATAGCTGGCGTTCAGGCGCAGTTCGCGCGTGAAGCGGTAGCCGTAGCCGAGGGAGCCGGTGCCCTTGCTGCCGTACTGCGAGCTGTCGTCGTTGCGCGCACCCACGCTGACCAGGTGGTCGCCGCGCTTCAGGTTATAGGTGGTGGCGACCGAGTTGGTGCTGCGGTCGCGCGAGAGGCCTGCCGTATTGGCTTCCACTTCTTCCTTGCGGCGTTCGGCCAGCAGCTGCAGGGTGTCCGCGCCCAGCTGGATATCGTTCTGCCAGCTGAATTGGGTCTGCTTCGTGTTGATCTGGCTTGTGCCGAAGGGGCCGGTGCCGCTGAAGTTGCCCGACTTGTCGCGCGTCTGCGCAAGCTGCAGCTGCATCTTCCAGTTCGGCAGCAGCTCATGGCGGCTGAAAACGGCCACGTTGTTCAGGTCCTGCACGCTGTGAGCGTCGAAGCTGCCGGCGCCTGCATCGATCTGCGTTTCGGTGCGGCTGTACAGGAAGAGGGCGCCCGCTTCATGGCCTGGAGCCAGCTGCACCGTGAATTGGCCTGCCGCGTTCTTGCGGTCATAGCCGTCCTTGTCGCCGTTGTAGGAGAAGTTGCCCGGCTTGGTGGCCGAGAAACCGTCAGAACGTTCCTTGCCTGCGCTGAGCGAGTAGCTGAATTTGCCGGTGCCGCCCGAGATGGCGGCATCCGCTTCGCGCGTGTTGTCGCTGCCTGCGCCAGCGAAGGCGGTGACGGCGGTTTCGCCCTTGCCCTTCTTGGTGAACACCTGGATCACCCCGCCGATGGCGTCCGCGCCGTACAAGGTGCTGAGGGGGCCATAGACGATTTCGATGCGGTCGATGGCGCTCAGGGGAATGGAGCTCCAGCTGGCCGCGCCGCTGGTCGAGGAGCCGATGCGCACACCGTCCACCAGCACGATGTTCTGGTTGCTGTTCGCGCCGCGGATGTAGACGGTGGAGTTGGTGCCCGGGCCGCCGTTGCGGGTCACTTCGATGCCGCGCTGGCGCTGCAGCAGCTCGGTCACCGAGCCCACGCCGGAACGCGCGATCTCGTCGGCAGTGATGGTAACGGTATCGCTGATCACTTCGCTCGCGCGCTGCGGGCTGCGGGTGGCGGTGACGATCACGGCGTCGATGGCGGTGGTCTGGGCGAAGGAGGGCGCGGCGATAGCCATGGCGAGGGACGCCAGCGTCGCCTGCCGTGTTACTGGAAAGGTCATGACAAGTCTTCTAAAAATGAGCAACCGGCCCACGTCCCCGTAGGCTGGATTGAACAGATGCGCAGTCCGCGCATCCACCTGATTTGGCCGGTATCCGGGCTGGCAGGTATGGCCGTCTCACCTTCCCATGCTTGCGCACAGTGGTTGCCGGAGGCGGCTTCCGCTTCAAGGAGCGGACACTTGCTTACCGTTGCGGGGGCAGCACACGTTGACCGGCAAGGCCGGTTCGTGTTTCCCGTTTAACTGCGCTCAAGAACTCGAGCGCGGGCACCAAAACCTCGCCATTATACGGGCTTGCCGCTCAAGGGCAAACTGAGGACTTCGCCGTAGGCGATCCGGTGGGGCGTGGCGGCCGCGTTCAGGGCCGCCGCAGCAGGGGTTTGGCCGCCTGCCAGCGCCTGCATCAGCCGCATGGTGCCCGCGTGGCAGACGACGACGGTGCGCTCGCAGCCGCTGCGCCGCAGGTCATGAAGAAAGCCGTTCACCCGCTGCGCCACCTCGGCCACATTCTCGCCGCCTCCCGGCCGGAAGCCCGGCAGGTCGGCCACCCAGGCATCGACCTCCGCGCGCGGAATGGCTTCCCAGCGTTGGCCTTCCCAGCCGCCAAAGTGCATCTCCGCGATTCGCGCATCGCTGCGGAAATCGGGAGACAGCAGTTGCGCGAGGGCGCTGCAGCGCTGCAGCGGGCTGCTGAAATACTGGACGGTGGAGACAGGGACGAGCAGCGCAAGCTGGCCTTGCACTGCGTCCGCGCATCGAGCCAGCTCGCCGGCCTCGACGGCGACATCGCTGCTGCCGTAGCACCGCCCCTCAACACCGGCGGGGCGGGGATGGCGGATGAGGATCAGTTCCATGCGGCGAGGCCTGCGCCTGCCACCGCGCAGAGATAGAAAACGGCTTCCGTCAGCTGCTGGACCGCGCCCAGGCAGTCGCCCGTGTAGCCGCCCAGCCGCTGCGCGAACTTGCGCGCCAGCCACCAGGCGCCGAGCATCATGGCCACCAGTCCGGCGAGCAGCACGGACCAGGCGATCCAGCCCATGGCGGCGATGATGGCGGGCGGCAGCAGCGCGGTAGCTGCCGCAATGAGGAATTCTCCGCCGCGCATCTGCTGCGCCAGCGGCTTGGACTTGCCTTCGCTGCGCGCGTACTGCATCTGCCAGATCAGGGCGCTGGCCATCAGCCGGGACAGGGGATGCGCCGCGAACATCGCCGCAATGGCGGCGGAAGGCGCAAGCTGCGCCAGCGCCGTGCATTTCACCGCCAGCATGAGGAGGATGCCGATGGCGCCGTAGGCGCCGATGCGGGAATCCTTCATGATCTCCAGCGCGCGTTCGCGCGTCATGCCCCCGCCCAGGCCGTCGCAGGTATCGGCGAAGCCGTCTTCGTGAAAGGCGCCCGTGGCGTAGATGGTGGCGGCGGTGGACAGCAGAACCGCGAGGGACGCTGGCAGGGCGTGTGCGGCAAGCCAGTACACGGCCGTGCCAATGGCCGCGACCACCGCTCCCACCAGCGGAAAGTAGCGCGAGGATTGATGCAGCCAGTCCGGATCGAAGCCCACCCAGCGCGGGATGGGCAGCCGCGTGAAGAACTGCAGCGCGGTGAAGAACAGGCGCAGCTGCTGCATCAGCTGGACTTCTCGCTGACCTGGGCGGAGGCGAAGGTTGCCATCCGGTTCAGGAAGTTGGCCGCGGCCTGCAGCAGGGGCAGGGCGAGGGCGCTGCCGGTGCCTTCGCCCAGGCGCAGGCCGAGATTCAGCAGGGGGCGGCCGCCCAGCGTCTCCAGCAGCTGGCGGTGGCCCTGTTCGTTCGAGCAGTGCGAGAACACGCAGTAATCCAGGATATTGGGCTGCAGCCTTGCGGCGCACAGCAGCGCACTGCTGACGATGAAGCCGTCGATCAACAGTACCTTGCGCAGTTCGGCCGCCTTGAGCATGGCGCCAGCCATCATGGCGATCTCGAAGCCGCCGAAGGCAGCCAGCACGTCCAGCGGGGCAGTGACCCCGTGGTGCCCGGCCGCCGCCTCGATCACGCGCTGCTTGTGCAGCACCCCGTCGGCGGTGAGGCCCGTGCCCGCGCCGACGCAGGCGGCGGCAGGGATGCCGGTGAGCTTGTGCATCAGCGCAGCGGCCGCGGTGGTGTTCCCGATGCCCATCTCGCCGAAGCCCACCACATTGCCGGGCAGGGTCGCGGCGAGTTCCATGCCGCGTTCGAGTGCCAGGGCGCATTGTTCCGCAGTCATCGCGGGCTCCTGCGCAAAGTTGCGGGTGCCGTGCGCCACCTTGCGGTCCACCAGCCCTTCGCGATGGCCGAATTCATGGTTCACGCCCGCGTCGATCACCGTGAGCGCAATGCCGTTCTGCTGCGCGAAGACATTGATGGCCGCCCCGCCCGCCAGGAAGTTCTCCACCATCTGCCAAGTCACATCCTGGGGATATGCCGATACGCCTTCCGCGACCACGCCGTGGTCGCCCGCAAACACCAGCATGGCCGGTTCCACGATCCGCGGCGAAACGGTTTGCTGAACGAGGCCGATCTGTTTCGCCAGCTGTTCGAGCACGCCGAGGCTGCCGGGCGGCTTGGTTTTGTTGTCGATGGCGTGATCGAGCTGCGCGGCCAATGCGGGATCTTGTATGGAGGCGATATTCGGAAGGATCATGGCTTGGAAGCGGGATATAAAGACCGGAATTATAATTCCAGCATGAGAATCCTGATCATCGAAGACAATCCCGATATCGTGGCCAACCTGTACGGCTTCCTGGAGCCCAAGGGCCATGTGCTCGATTCGGCAGGCAACGGCTATGGCGGACTCGCCCTCGCGGCGCAGCATGAGTACGATGCCGTGGTGCTCGATGTGATGCTGCCGGGCCTGAACGGCCTGGAACTGTGCCAGAAGCTGCGCGGCGAACTGCGCAAGGCCACGCCGGTACTGATGCTGACTGCACGCGACACCCTGCAGGACAAGGTTGCGGGCTTCGACAGCGGGGCGGACGACTATCTGGTGAAACCCTTCTCGCTGGTGGAACTGGAAGTGCGCCTGAAAGCCCTGGTGCGGCGCGCCGGTGGCGGCCACGCGCCAAGTGCGGCGCTGGCGGTGGGAGATCTCACCTTCGACACCGATACCTTCGAGGTGCGCCGGGCGGGCCGTCCCATCGCGCTCACGAAAACGGGCTACACCATTCTCCGGCTGCTGATGAAGGAGTCTCCCAAGGTCGTCACCCGCGAAGTCATCGAACAGGCGGTATGGGGAGAGGACCGGCCGGACAGCGACGCGCTGCGCGTTCACATTCATGCCCTGCGCCAGGCGCTGGACAAACCCTATCCCTTCGCCATGCTGCGCACCATCGCGGGCATCGGCTACAAACTGGTCGCCAGCGATGAAGAAAACTGATTCCCTGCGGCGGCACATTGTGCGTGCCTATCTGCTGTTTGCCGTTTCGGCGTCGCTGTTCTTCGCCATCATTGCGGCGTTGGCCGTCGAGGGCATCGAGGTCCATCTTGTCGACGAGCGCCTGAAAGAGGTGGCTGGATGGGCTGGCCCTCGCTATGCGGGCCGCCTGCCGGTGGAGATGCCCGCCGGGATCAGCTTCCATCATGGCGACGGCATCCCCAAGTCCCTGCGCGGACTCCCGCACGGCGTGCACGAGTTGTCCGTGGACGGCGTGGACTTGCATGTCCTCGCCGGAAGCGACGCTGCAGGGGAGTTCGTGGTAGTGGACCATGACAGCGAGTATGAGAAGATCGAGATCGTCGTCTACTCCATGTTCGCCGTCGGCTTCCTGGGTTTCATGGGCTGTTCGCTGATGCTGGGCCGCTTCGTCGGGAACCGGCTGGTGGAGCCGATCAGCGAGCTGGCGCGCGCGGTGGAGGAGCGGCGCGGCAGCCTGCCCTCGCAGGAGCGGCGTGACGAACTGGGCGTGCTGGCGCGCGCCTTCGCAGGCCACACCCGCGAGCTGCAGCAGTTCCTCGACCGCGAACGCTTCTTTACCGGAGACATGAGCCATGAGCTGCGCACGCCGTTGACGGTCATTGCAGGCGCGGCGGAGGTCCTTATGGCGCAGACCGGAAGCGACCCTTTGCTGCACGCGCCCGCCGAGCGCATCTACCGTGCCGCCAGCGAGGCGGGCGAAGTGACGGCGACCCTGCTGCGCCTGGCGCGCTCGCCGGACCAGCTGGAATGGTCCGAGCTCTCCGCCAGCGCCATTGCGCAGGCGGAGGTGCAGCGCTATCAGGTCCTGGTCGCGAATCGTCCGGTGACCCTGCGCTACGCCGGCGGCGCCGACTTCACCGTGCATGCCGTGCGCGAGCTGCTGCAGGCAGCCGTCGGCAATCTGGTGCGCAATGCCTGCCAGTACACGGAATCGGGCCACGTGGAAGTGCGGCTCGAAGGCCGCAGCATCGTGGTCGAGGACACAGGACCCGGCCTGCCGCCCGCAGCCCGGGCGCGCCTGAACAATCTGCCGATACCGGCGGATGCTGCGGGCTCTTCGGGAACGGGACTGGGCTTGGGTCTGGTTCAACGCATCGGCGCTCACCTTGGCGCGCTCCTGGCCACCCAGGAGCGGCCGGGCGGAGGCACCCGCATGTCGCTCACCTTTCCCGGCGATTTAACGCGTCCTTAACGGACATTTCACCCGGCCTTTACTTGCCGCGGAGTATCGTCAGGCCTTCCAATTGGAGTGCCTGTGAAATTTGCAACCCTGCCGCGCATTGCTGCACCGCTGTTACCGCTTTATGCCTCGGCCTTCCTGGTTCTGGCTTATAACTTTTCCTTCTGGCGAACGCTGGTATCGGCTACAGGCGGCGCGCAACTGTCCAATCTGCCTCTGTATATAGGCGCCTTCCTCCTGCTGGTGCTGCTCTTCAACGGCATCCTGACGCTGCTGAATTTCCGTTTCGTCATCAAGCCTGTGCTGATGGCGCTCTTCCTCGCCGCATCGTCCGCCACCTACTTCATGAACCAGTATGGCGTTGTGATCGACGCCTCCATGGTGCAGAACGTGATCGAAACGGATGTTCGGGAGGCCAATGAGCTGTTCAGCTGGAAGATGGCGCAAACCATCGTTTTCCTCGGCGTGCTGCCTGCCCTCGTGGTGTGGAAGCTGCCGCTCGAATTCCGGCCGCTGCGGCGCGACCTGCTGCTGAAGCTTGGCATTGCCGTATTGTCCTTCCTCGCTGCGGTGGGCTTGCTGATGGCGCTGTTCAAGACCCTGGCGCCAGCGGTGCGCGAACATCGGGAGCTGCGCTTCCTGCTCACCCCCACCAACATCTTCCAGGCATCGCACAGCTACCTGAAACGCAAATGGGCGGCGCCAGTGGTCATTGCGCCCATGGGCACGGACGCGGCGAAAGGCCATGCATGGGCCGCGGGCAGCGGCAAGCACACGGTAACGCTGATCGTGGTGGGGGAGACCGCCCGCAGCATGAACTTCTCCCTGAACGGCTACGGGCGGCAAACGAACCCGCTGCTAGCGCAGCAAAAGGACCTGGTCAATCTGCAGAATGTATCTTCCTGCGGCACGGCGACGGCGGTCTCCGTTCCCTGCGTGTTCTCCGGCTTTGGCCGCGATGACTATTCGGAGGCTCAGGCGCGCAACCAGGAAGGCCTGCTGGATGTGCTCAAGCACGCAGGTTTCGACGTGCTATGGCGCGACAACAATTCAGGCTGCAAGGGCGTATGCGACCGGGTGCGCTTCGAAGACCTCTCCCATCCTGTTGCGGGCGATCCGCTTTGCAATACCGAGGAGTGCTACGACGAGCGCATGCTGCGTGACCTGCCGGACCTGATCCGGAAGGCAGACAAGGATATGGTCATCGTGCTGCACCAGAAAGGCAGCCATGGCCCGGCCTACTGGAAGCGCTATCCGGCCGCCTTCGAGAAGTTCGCTCCCGTATGCCGGACCAACGAACTCGAACAGTGTTCGCGCGAATCCATCGTGGCTGCCTACGACAACACCATTCTGTATACCGATTTCGTGATCAGCAAGGCGATCGACATCCTGCGCGCCGCGTCGGCCGAAGGCGTGGCCGATACGTCGATGATCTACTTCTCGGACCACGGCGAGTCGCTGGGCGAGAAGAACATGTACCTGCATGGCGCTCCCTACATCCTTTCGCCTGCGGAGCAGCGCAGCGTACCCATGATGATCTGGCTGTCGCAAAGTTTCCGCGACCGCTTCCGCATCGACAACAGCTGCCTCGCCGCGCGCAGCAAGCAGGAGTTCTCGCACGATAACGTGTTCCACTCCGTGCTCGGCATGCTGGATGTGAACACTGCCGTGTACAACCCCAAGCTCGATCTTTTCCATGCGTGCACCCATGGCGTCTGAAGGCCTGCGCAGCCGTGCTGCATTGGTTGCCATCCTGGGCCTCATCTTCGGCGCAATCCTCATCCTCTGGCTTGGCGCGAGCACCGATATCGACCTGCGCCTGGCCGACGCGGCCTTCAACCGCGCCACGCAGAGCTTCCCCCTGCAGCACGCGTGGCTGACGGAGAAGTTCAACCACGTGATCCTGAAGTCCATGCTCTCGGCCGTTGGCGCATCGATCGTCGTGCTGGCACTGTGGGACGCTTATCGGCCCTACAAGAGCTGGCAGGCCTCGCGGCGTGTGGGCATGCGCGTGACCGCCATGTCCGCAGTGATGGTGCCCTCCGTGATCAGCCTTCTCAAGCATGCCAGCGCCTCGCATTGCCCCTGGGACCTGCAGCGCTACGGCGGCACGGAACCTTATGTGCGGCTGCTGGAATGGATGCCGGCCGGGATCGCGCCCGGCCATTGTCTTCCGGGCGGCCACGCTTCCAGCGCACTATGGCTGCTTGCGATCGCTGCGTTCTGGTGGCCGCATCGTCCGCGCACGGCCGTTGCGGTTGCGGTGGCGATGCTGATGTTCGGCGGCGCCGTCGGCTGGCTGCAGCAGCTGCGGGGCGCCCACTTCCTGACCCATACCCTGTGGTCGGCCTGGATTGCATGCGCGCTGGTGTTCGCAATCTATCTCTTCAATACGCGAGGCCTTGCACGGCTGCGTGCGATGCGCTATAGTTCTGTCCCCGCCGCAATCGAGCAAACGATTCGGTAGGAAAAGAAGGGCTTGACGAGCTGCACGAAACAGCGGATAATCTCGCCTCTCTGCTGATGAACAAAACGCTTCATCGGAACAGCAGGATCTTTAAAAATTAACAGTCGATAAGTGTGGGCGTTTGAAGAAGTGCACGGAGCTTAGGCTCCGCTGCTCAAATAATAGATTCAAACGTTCACAAGAAATATGTCAGTATTTTGAGTGAATGACCCCAATGGAAACATTGGAAAACAGAGATTGAACTGAAGAGTTTGATCCTGGCTCAGATTGAACGCTGGCGGCATGCTTTACACATGCAAGTCGAACGGCAGCGCGGGCTTCGGCCTGGCGGCGAGTGGCGAACGGGTGAGTAATGTATCGGAACGTACCCAAGAGTGGGGGATAACGTAGCGAAAGTTACGCTAATACCGCATACGATCCAAGGATGAAAGCGGGGGACCTTCGGGCCTCGTGCTCCTGGAGCGGCCGATATCTGATTAGCTAGTTGGTGAGGTAAAGGCTCACCAAGGCGACGATCAGTAGCTGGTCTGAGAGGACGACCAGCCACACTGGGACTGAGACACGGCCCAGACTCCTACGGGAGGCAGCAGTGGGGAATTTTGGACAATGGGGGCAACCCTGATCCAGCAATGCCGCGTGAGTGAAGAAGGCCTTCGGGTTGTAAAGCTCTTTTGTCAGGGAAGAAACGGCTGTGGCTAATATCCACGGCTAATGACGGTACCTGAAGAATAAGCACCGGCTAACTACGTGCCAGCAGCCGCGGTAATACGTAGGGTGCGAGCGTTAATCGGAATTACTGGGCGTAAAGCGTGCGCAGGCGGTTTTGTAAGTCTGTTGTGAAATCCCCGGGCTTAACCTGGGAATGGCAATGGAGACTGCAAGGCTGGAATCTGGCAGAGGGGGGTAGAATTCCACGTGTAGCAGTGAAATGCGTAGAGATGTGGAGGAACACCGATGGCGAAGGCAGCCCCCTGGGCTAAGATTGACGCTCATGCACGAAAGCGTGGGGAGCAAACAGGATTAGATACCCTGGTAGTCCACGCCCTAAACGATGTCTACTAGTTGTCGGGTCTTAATTGACTTGGTAACGCAGCTAACGCGTGAAGTAGACCGCCTGGGGAGTACGGTCGCA
Organism: Massilia endophytica; assembly: GCF_021165955.1. Classification (NCBI taxonomy): domain Bacteria; kingdom Pseudomonadati; phylum Pseudomonadota; class Betaproteobacteria; order Burkholderiales; family Oxalobacteraceae; genus Massilia; species Massilia endophytica. Next base: position 963,026 of record NZ_CP088952.1, read on the forward strand.
AGATTAAAACTCAAAGGAATTGACGGGGACCCGCACAAGCGGTGGATGATGTGGATTAATTCGATGCAACGCGAAAAACCTTACCTACCCTTGACATGGCAGGAACCCTGGAGAGATCCGGGGGTGCTCGAAAGAGAACCTGCACACAGGTGCTGCATGGCTGTCGTCAGCTCGTGTCGTGAGATGTTGGGTTAAGTCCCGCAACGAGCGCAACCCTTGTCATTAGTTGCTACGAAAGGGCACTCTAATGAGACTGCCGGTGACAAACCGGAGGAAGGTGGGGATGACGTCAAGTCCTCATGGCCCTTATGGGTAGGGCTTCACACGTCATACAATGGTACATACAGAGGGCCGCCAACCCGCGAGGGGGAGCAAATCCCAGAAAGTGTATCGTAGTCCGGATTGTAGTCTGCAACTCGACTGCATGAAGTTGGAATCGCTAGTAATCGCGGATCAGCATGTCGCGGTGAATACGTTCCCGGGTCTTGTACACACCGCCCGTCACACCATGGGAGCGGGTTTTACCAGAAGTAGGTAGCTTAACCGCAAGGGGGGCGCTTACCACGGTAGGATTCGTGACTGGGGTGAAGTCGTAACAAGGTAGCCGTATCGGAAGGTGCGGCTGGATCACCTCCTTTCTAGAGTCGCACGGACTCAAACGTTCACACTTATCGGCTGTTAGTAGAAGAAGAAACGAGCGCGGGTCTGTAGCTCAGCTGGTTAGAGCACCGTGTTGATAACGCGGGGGTCGTTGGTTCGAGCCCAACCAGACCCACCAAGTACATACGGGGGATTAGCTCAGCTGGGAGAGCACCTGCTTTGCAAGCAGGGGGTCGTCGGTTCGATCCCGTCATCCTCCACCACTGCATTTACGAAAAACCAGTGTTTTTGGTAAGTGTAGTTCTCGTTCTTTAACAATCTGGAAGAAGTAAAGTTTTATTAAGCGCACACAGCAATGTGTGTACTTAGGGTAGTAGTAAAACTCATCAAACACAGTAGTAAATGCATTTAGAACTATAGCCGTCAAGGTTATAGGGACAAGTGAATAAGTGCACATGGCGGATGCCTTGGCGATTACAGGCGATGAAGGACGTAGAAGTCTGCGATAAGCTTCGGGGAGCTGACAAACAAGCATTGATCCGAAGATTTCCGAATGGGGAAACCCGGCCTTTTAGGTCATCTCACACTGAATACATAGGTGTGTGAAGCGAACGCGGCGAACTGAAACATCTAAGTAGCTGCAGGAAAAGAAATCAACCGAGATTCCCAAAGTAGTGGCGAGCGAAATGGGAAGAGCCTGTACGTGATAGTCGAGCTGATAGTGGAAGCCTCTGGAAATAGGCGCCATAGCGGGTGATAGCCCCGTACACGAAATCAGAACGGTGGTACTAAGCGTACGACAAGTAGGGCGGGACACGAGAAATCCTGTCTGAAGATGGGGGGACCATCCTCCAAGGCTAAATACTCGTAATCGACCGATAGTGAACCAGTACCGTGAGGGAAAGGCGAAAAGAACCCCGGGAGGGGAGTGAAATAGATCCTGAAACCGTGTGCATACAAACAGTCGGAGCCTCTTCGTGGGGTGACGGCGTACCTTTTGTATAATGGGTCAGCGACTTACATTCAGTGGCGAGGTTAACCAGATAGGGGAGCCGTAGAGAAATCGAGTCCGAACAGGGCGCCAGTCGCTGGGTGTAGACCCGAAACCAAGTGATCTACCCATGGCCAGGTTGAAGGTGCGGTAACACGCACTGGAGGACCGAACCCACTAATGTTGAAAAATTAGGGGATGAGCTGTGGGTAGGGGTGAAAGGCTAAACAAACTTGGAAATAGCTGGTTCTCTCCGAAAACTATTTAGGTAGTGCCTCAAGTATCACCACCGGGGGTAGAGCACTGTTATGGCTAGGGGGTCATCGCGACTTACCAAACCATTGCAAACTCCGAATACCGGTGAGTGCGAGCTTGGGAGACAGACGTCGGGTGCTAACGTCCGGCGTCAAGAGGGAAACAACCCAGACCGCCAGCTAAGGTCCCAAAGATTGGCTAAGTGGAAAACGAAGTGGGAAGGCTAAAACAGTCAGGATGTTGGCTTAGAAGCAGCCATCATTTAAAGAAAGCGTAATAGCTCACTGATCGAGTCGTCCTGCGCGGAAGATGTAACGGGGCTAAGCCAGTCACCGAAGCTGCGGATATGCGCAAGCATATGGTAGGAGAGCGTTCTGTAAGCCTGCGAAGGTGTCTTGTAAAGGATGCTGGAGGTATCAGAAGTGCGAATGCTGACATGAGTAGCGATAATGCGGGTGAAAAGCCCGCACGCCGTAAGCCCAAGGTTTCCTGTTCAACGTTCATCGGAGCAGGGTGAGTCGGCCCCTAAGGCGAGGCAGAGATGCGTAGCTGATGGGAAGCAGGTTAATATTCCTGCACCGTCGTATGATGCGATGGGGGGACGGATCGCGGAAGGTTGTCTAGCTGTTGGAATAGCTAGTTTCTGGTTCATAGAAGGCGCTTAGGCAAATCCGGGCGCGGAATTCAAGGGACTGGGACGAGCGAGCTTGTCTCGCGAAGCAATCGGAAGTGGTTCCAAGAAAAGCCTCTAAGCTTCAGTCATACGAGACCGTACCGCAAACCGACACAGGTGGGCGAGATGAGTATTCTAAGGCGCTTGAGAGAACTCGGGAGAAGGAACTCGGCAAATTGGTACCGTAACTTCGGGAAAAGGTACGCCTCGGTAGCTTGACCACTTTACTGTGGAAGGGCGAAAAGGTTGCAATAAACTGGTGGCTGCGACTGTTTAATAAAAACACAGCACTCTGCAAACACGAAAGTGGACGTATAGGGTGTGACGCCTGCCCGGTGCTGGAAGATTAAATGATGGGGTGCAAGCTCTTGATTGAAGTCCCAGTAAACGGCGGCCGTAACTATAACGGTCCTAAGGTAGCGAAATTCCTTGTCGGGTAAGTTCCGACCTGCACGAATGGCGTAACGATGGCCACACTGTCTCCTCCCGAGACTCAGCGAAGTTGAAGTGTTTGTGATGATGCAATCTACCCGCGGCTAGACGGAAAGACCCCATGAACCTTTACTGTAGCTTTGCATTGGACTTTGAACCAATCTGTGTAGGATAGGTGGGAGGCTTTGAAGCGGGGACGCCAGTTCTCGTGGAGCCAACCTTGAAATACCACCCTGGTTTGTTTGAGGTTCTAACCTTGGCCCGTGATCCGGGTCGGGGACAGTGCATGGTAGGCAGTTTGACTGGGGCGGTCTCCTCCTAAAGTGTAACGGAGGAGTTCGAAGGTACGCTAGGTACGGTCGGACATCGTGCTAATAGTGCAATGGCATAAGCGTGCTTAACTGCGAGACCGACAAGTCGAGCAGGTACGAAAGTAGGACATAGTGATCCGGTGGTTCTGTATGGAAGGGCCATCGCTCAACGGATAAAAGGTACTCTGGGGATAACAGGCTGATTCCTCCCAAGAGTTCATATCGACGGGGGAGTTTGGCACCTCGATGTCGGCTCATCACATCCTGGGGCTGTAGCCGGTCCCAAGGGTATGGCTGTTCGCCATTTAAAGTGGTACGTGAGCTGGGTTTAAAACGTCGTGAGACAGTTTGGTCCCTATCTGCCGTGGGCGTTGGAAATTTGAAGGGGGCTGCTCCTAGTACGAGAGGACCGGAGTGGACGAACCTCTGGTGTACCGGTTGTCACGCCAGTGGCATTGCCGGGTAGCTAAGTTCGGAAGAGATAACCGCTGAAAGCATCTAAGCGGGAAACTTGCCTTAAGATGAGATTTCCCGGAGCCTTGAGCTCCTTGAAGGGTCGTTCGAGACCAGGACGTTGATAGGTCAGGTGTGGAAGTGCAGTAATGCATTAAGCTAACTGATACTAATTGCCCGTACGGCTTGTCCCTATAACCTTGACGGTTATGCGCATTTACCAGTGTTTGAGAACGCTACCCTCTACTTCTTCCAGATTCAGGCTGCAGCGACATCGCTGCAGCCGTACAAGTCATGCCTGATGACCATAGCAAGTCGGTCCCACCCCTTCCCATCCCGAACAGGACCGTGAAACGACTCTGCGCCGATGATAGTGCTGCAACCAGTGTGAAAGTAGGTTATCGTCAGGCTGTTATTCCCAAAAAGCCCCATCGCCTGAACGCGCTCTAGATCGCGCTCAGTGCTGATGGGGCTTTTTTCCTATTCCAGTTTTACGTGCGTTTCCTCCTACATGCCTGCGGTCCCGTGACTGATACAGGCCCGAGGCATGGGCGCGCATGATCTCCCTGTTGACCATCACAGAGGAGAAAATCATGAGCCCCAAGCCAAACAACACCAGCGCTCCTGGCGCCATCCAGAAGGGCAGCGCCAATGTGCAGTCCGCCACGGCTGAGCAGAAGGGCACTTCGATGCGCGCCCCCGGCTCCATGCAGGGCTCTCTGGATGAGCAGATGGGCGGTGAGCATGGCGGCGCCGCGGCCCAGCAGGCCGGCTGGAGCGCACGCCAGAAGGCGGACCGCATGGGCGAACGCGCCGAAGATGAGCGCCAGGGCCTGCCCCAGCAATCCGGCTACGGCGGGCAGGAGCAGAAGCAGCATGCGGGTTCCCAGGAATCCGTGACCGGGCCGCAAGGCTCGCGCCAATCCGGCCAGCCGGATAACCGGCAGGCTTCGGTGGACCAGCAGCCGTCCGACTCCGGCAGCCGTCCCACGACCCGCACGCCGCAACGCTGACACAGCTCGTCCAGCCCAGCGCTGCCCTGGCTCGGCAGGCGTACAATGTCGTCAACACACGACAGGAGGCGCATGAACGAGCAGGCAGCGCGGGATATCGTACTGGTCCGGGCAATCGAGACCAGCGACCGGAACTTCGAGATCCTCAGCCAGGACGATCGCCATTACGCCAACCGCACGGCGCGCGAGTTGGCGCAATGGCAGGCATCCGAGACCGGCAAGGCGGCGGCGCCAGTTCATTTCTACCAGCAGCGCGCCGAGCAGATCATCCGCAAGCTCTCGCAGCGCCACCCTGCCTTCAGCGCTTTCGTAAAGCGGCGCACCGGCCTGCACGGCCTTTCGTGGCTGCTGCCTCTTCTTGCGCTGGTGCTGGGTGCGGGCCTGGACCGCATCGCCGATCCGCACCGCGTCGACCTGCTTTCCGGCCCTCTGCTGCTGATCATCGGCTGGAACCTTCTCGTCTACATCATCATGCTGGTCTGGCTCTGCATCCCCAGGGCCGGAACCACAAGCTTTCGCGCCCGCTGGATACGCCGTCTTGCTGGCGGCAAGGCAGCCATGCCGCGCAAGATGCCTCATGCGCTGTCCTCCGCCTTGTTCGCCTACATGGCCGACTGGACGCAGTTGAGCGCACGCCTCTATGCGGCCCGCCTGGGCGCAGTTGTCCACCTCAGCGCGGCGATGTTCGCCCTGGGCGCTGGGCTGTCGCTGTACGCGCGCGGCCTGATGACGCAGTATGCGGCCGGATGGGAGAGCACCTTCCTCGATGCCGCGCAGGTGCACGAGCTGCTCTCGCTGCTCTTCTGGCCTGCCACCCAGCTGCTGCAGCTGCCCGGCTTCACCCTGCAGGAAGTGCAGTCGCTGCACTACGCCGCCGCGCCGAACGGTGCAGGTGGTGCGCGCTGGGTGCATCTCTACGCGGCCACGCTGGCCTTGCTGGTCATCTTGCCGAGGCTAGTGCTGGCCGGCCTCGCCGCAGCGCGTGCCGGATGGCTGGCGCGGCATTTTCCGCTCGACCTGGAGCAGCCGTATTTCCGCCAGCTCCACGATGCAGCAGGCGGCGAGCCTGGCGTCCTGCGCGTGCTGCCATACAGCTTCACGGTGGACGAGGCCCGTGCCAAAGGCCTGGCGGCCATCGCTGCAGGACTGCTGGGCGAACGCGCGCGCGTACAGCTGCTGCCATCCCTGGCTTACGGCGCGGAGCTGCCGCAGATAGGGCAAGAGGGCGCCACCTTGACGGCGGGCCTGTTCAACCTGGCGGCCACGCCGGAGAAGGAAAACCATGGCGCCTTCATCACCCAGCTGCTGCTGGCAACGGGCGGCAATGCGGTGCTGCTGATCGACGAATCGGCCTTCGCCGAACGTGCTCCCGATCCGCAGCGCCTGCGCCAGCGCGTGGAGCTGTGGCGCGAGTTCTGCATCTTCCACGGCAAGGAGCCGCAACTGGTCAACCTTCTGGCGTAGGAGGCGGTGCGATGAACCAGTCCATCAACCTCGCGCTCATCTCCCACACCAATAACGGCAAGACCACACTGGCGCGCACGCTGCTCGGCGCCGACGTCGGCGAGGTGCGCGACGCAGCGCACGTGACCGCGCTTGCCGAAGCCCACACCCTGCTCAGCACCGAACATGGCGATGCCATGCTGCTGTGGGATACGCCCGGCTTCGGCGATTCCGTGCGGCTCATGAAGCGGCTGGCCATGTCGAACAATCCCATTGGCTGGTTCCTGCGTGAAGTGCTGGACCGCTACCGCGACCGGCCTTTCTGGCTCAGCCAGCAGGCCTTGCGCGCCGCGCGCGATGCGGCGGACGTGGTGCTCTATCTCGTGAACTCCGCCGAAGCGCCCGAGGATGCCGGCTACCTGCCTTCAGAGATGAAGATCCTGGAATGGCTGGGCAAGCCCGTGATCGTGCTGCTGAACCAGATGGGACCTCCGCGTCCCGCACCGGATGAGATGGCGGAGCAGAACCGCTGGAAGCAGTATCTGCGCCAATACGGCGTGGTGCGCGACGTGCTGCCGCTGGACGCCTTCGCACGGTGCTGGGTGCACGAGCAGGTGTTCTACGATGCCGTTGGCGCTGTGCTGCCCGAAGCGAAACGCGAAGCGTATGCGCGCCTGTTTGCGCAGTGGGAGTTGAACAACGCCCAGCGCTTCCGCCAGTCCATGTCGCTGCTGGCGCAGCAGCTGCTGGAAGCGGCGCGCGACCGGCAGGTGGTGGAAGTGCAGGAAAGCGGCATGCTGTCTTCGGCCCTCAAGCTGGTGGGCATAGGCAGGGATGAGGAACGCAAGCGCCAGGAGCGGGCGATGAATACGCTGGTCGCACGCCTGAATCTCGCTATCGGCCAGGCGACCGTGGGACTGCTCACGCTGCACCGGCTCGATGCGAGCGAGGCGCCCAAGATCAATGCGCGCGTGAGCAAGAATTTCGTGGTCAGGGCGCCCGTGGAGAAAGGGCAGGCTGCGCTGCTGGGCGCCATTGTGTCCGGCGCGGCTACCGGCCTCTCGGCCGACCTGGCGGCGGGCGGGCTTACGCTGGGCTCGGGCGCACTGCTTGGCGGCGTGATCGGCGCGCTGACCTTTGCGGGCGCCGCCTGGGGCTTCAATGCCAGCACGGACCGCAAGCATCCATCCATCTCTTTGTCCGACGAGTTCCTGCGAACGCTGCTGGTGTCGAATGTGCTGCGCTACCTGGCCGTGGCGCATTTCGGCCGCGGCCGGGGCAACTTTGTCGAGAGCGAGGCCCCGGCTTTCTGGCAGGACGAAGTGGAACAGGCCGTGGCCCTGCGCGAAGCGGAAGTGGAGCAGCTCTGGCAGGGCCTGCGCGGCCAGGAGAATGGCGACATCAAGCAGGCCGACACCCTCATCACGGGCATCACCCGCACTGTGCTGGCCCGCCTTTATCCCGGCAGCAGGCTCGCAGGCACGGGCGGACCCTGATCAGGCGGCAAAGCCGCCGTCGATATTCAGGCTGGCGCCCGTCACGAAGCCTGCTTCTTCGCTGGCGAGGTAGGTCACCATGCCCGCGATCTCTTCACCCTTGGCGTAGCGCGGCAGGGCCATCATGCCGTACAGCGTTTTCGCGAAATCGGTGTGGTCCGGATTCATGTCCGTATCCACGGGGCCCGGCTGCACGTTGTTCACGGTGATGCCGCGCGGGCCAAGGTCCCGCGCCAGGCCCTGCACCAGGCCTTTCAGGGCGGACTTGCTCATGGCGTAGGCCGCACCGCCAGCGAAAGGCATGCGTTCGGCGTTGGTGCTGCCGATATTGATCACACGGCCGCCCGTCTTCATATGCGCCACCGCCGCCTTGGTGGCAACGAATACTGCGCGCACATTCACGGCCACGGTCTGGTCGAAGTCTTCGAGCGAGAGCTGGGAGACATCGCCCAGGCGCAGCACGCCCGCGTTGTTCACGAGGATGTCGATGGCGCCGAACTCTTTGGCCGCATCGTCGATGGCGGTGGTGACGGCCGCCGCATCCGCGGCGTCGGCGCGTACGGCGATGGCGCGTCCACCCGCAGCCTCGATTTCGCGCACCAGGGCATAGGCCGTGTCGGCGGAATTCTGGTAGCTGAAGGCCACCGTCGCGCCGTCGCTGGCGAGGCGGCGGACGATGGCCGCGCCGATGCCGCGCGAGCCGCCGGTGACGAAAGCGGTCTTGCCTTGAAGTTTGCTGGAGCTGTTCATGATGTTTCCTTTCGGTGAATTGGACTGTAATGAATCCAGTATGGCCGCTGCATTACATCGAAACTAGCCACCAATTCGGGTAATCAATTTCAACTATTGGTATAAAATAAGAATATGGAACCGCTCAGCCACCTCGACTCCTTCATCTTCAGCGCGGAAGGCGGCAGCTTTTCGGTCGCGGCGCGCCGGCTCGGCCTCACCCCCGCAGCCGTCAGCAAGAACGTGGCCCGGCTTGAAGCCAGCCTCGGTGTGCGCCTCTTCCAGCGCAGCACGCGCAGCCTCACGCTGACCGAAGCGGGCGAGCGTTTCCTGCGCCAGGCGGAGGCGCCATTCGCGGAGCTGCAGGCCGCGGTGGCGGACGTGTCGCGCGAAGGAGGGCGGCCTTCGGGCACGCTGAAGGTGAGCATGGCGCTGGCGTTTGGGCGGCATCACATCGTGCCGCTGCTGGGCGAGTTCCTGGCGCGCTACCCGGACGTGGTGCCCGACTGGCACTTCGACAACCGCCAGGTCGACCTGATCGCCGAGGGCTTCGACGCCGCCATCGGCGGCGGCATCGAACTGACGCCGGGCGTGATTGCGCGGGAGCTGTCGCCCATTGCCGTGCTGGTGGTCGCGTCGCCTGCGTATATGGCGGGACGCGCGATGCCGGAGCACCCCTCGGACCTGGCCCATCTCGATGGCATTGCGCGGCGCTCGCGCAGCTCCGGGCGGCTGCGCAGCTGGACGCTGCGGCACCGGAACGGGGAGGAGGCCGAGGCGGACTTCCGCCCTGTCGCCATCTTCGACGATCCGGAAGCGATGGCCGATGCGGCGGCGCTGGGCCTGGGCGTCAGCCTCATACCCGCGCCGCACGCCGCACCCTACATCGCCAGCGGGCGCCTGCTGCGCCTTCTGCCAGAATGGTGCGGCGAAGCGGGGCCGCTATCAATCTACTACTCAAGCAAGAAGCTCCTGCCAGCGAAGACGCGCGTCTTTGTCGATTTCGTTGTCGAGCAGTTCCGGCTCGCCGATTTCGCGCGCCGCATCGGGCATCCCTGAGGCAGCGCGGCGACACTTTCAGACAATATCAAGGAACAAATTCTGTTGTCGGAAGGGTATTGCGCGGTATGATGGGGGCCTCAATGTTTTTCCTCATTCGTAAGGTGCTCCATGTCCTCTGATGCAAAGAAGTTCCGTCTTGTTACCCGCAGCGATTTCGATGGCCTGGTCTGCGCGGTGCTGCTGAAGCACCTCGACATGATCGACGACATCCTGTTTGTCCACCCGAAGGACATGCAGGACGGGAAGGTCGCCATTACGGACCGCGACATCACGACCAACCTGCCTTATGTCGCCGCCGCCCACCTGGCTTTCGACCACCACCTGTCCGAGACCATCCGCAATACGGGTGAGCGCAAGAACCACATCATCCATCCGGATGCGCCGTCCGCCGCGCGCGTGGTGTACGACTATTACGGTGGCCTGAAGGCCTTCCCGAAATCGTGGGACGACATGATGGCGGCAGTGGACAAGGGCGACTCGGCCCAGTTCAACCGCGAGGAAGTGCTGAACCCGCAAGGCTGGGACCTGCTGAACTTCCTGATGGATGCGCGCACGGGCCTGGGCCGCTTCCGCGAGTTCCGCATCTCGAACTACAACCTGATGATGGACCTGATCGATTACTGCCGTAATCACACGATCGAAGAAATCATGGCCCTGCCGGACGTGAAGGAGCGCAAGGACTTGTACTTCGAGCACGCCGAGAAGTGCAAGGAACAGATCCAGCGCTGCTCCACCATCCACAAGAACCTGGTGGTGCTGGACCTGCGCAAGGAAGAGGTGATCTTCGCCGGTAACCGCTTCATCATCTATGCGATGTTCCCGGAAACGAATATCTCCATCCACGTGCTGTGGGGCCTGAAAAACCAGAACACCGTTTTCGCCACCGGCAAATCGATCCTGAACCGCACGTCGAAGACCAATATCGGCGCGCTGATGCTGGAATACGGCGGCGGCGGCCACGAGAACGCAGGCACCTGCCAGGTGGACAACGAGCGCGCCGAGGAAGTGCTGGAAGCGCTGATCCAGCGCATTACCACCGAAGGCTGATTCTTACAGCCTGCCTTCCCGCAGATAGCCGTCCGCAAAGATGGCTGCGGGATTGCCGTCGCCCGAGTGCGTGCCGGGGCCGTTCACCAGGCCTCCGGCGAGCCAGCCGCCGTTCAGCGCGGCCAGCGAGCGCACCTGGTTCTGGCGCGGCCCCGCCGTAAAGCCCAGGCGCTGCTGCAGCGCGCCCTGGGCGTCGAGCACCGCGAGCAGCGGCTGCGACTCCTCCGAAATGCTCGCCCCGCCGGGGTTCTGCACATAGCCCGTTGTGCCGGAGGCGAGGATGCGCCCATCGGCCAGCGGCATGAGGTCGAAGATGATGTCGCAGCGGTCCACGTCGATCACCTGCGTGGCGGGCGCCTTGCCCGGCTTGAGCAGCGATACAAATGCATCCCAGCCTGCGCCGTTCGCCGGGCGCGAGGTCATCTGGCGCCCGGCGACGGCGATGGTATCGCCCAGCCAGCGCACGGTATGGATTTCCGGCCGCACGCTCATGGGAGCGATACGGGCGCCGAGACGTACGCCTGCGCTGTCGATCTCCGTCACGAACAGCCCGTAAAGCATATCCCGTGGCACCTCTTCCTTGAAATAAGCGGCGTGGGCTTCCGCCAGGCCGCTCATGTCGTTCTGCACCGCGACGGCGATGCGGCCTGCGACGCTCACGTCCACGCTCACGTGGGCGGGATTGACCAGGGAATTGAAGGGATCGAAACCGCCGCCGATAATGGCGCGCGCGCCGAGCATCGCGCCTGGCTCGACCAGGGTGCGCCAGCGCTGCGAGAAGCCGCCGTCGCCGTGGGCGAGGCGGTAGGCGACGACGGCATCCATGCCCGTGCGCAGCACCAGTACCGCATCCTCGCCCAGCGGCGCGAGGCGGGCCGCATCGCGAGTGAGATAGGGCAGAAGCGAAGTGCGGCTGCGGATGTAGATCGGGTCGTCCATGAAGGGATCGCTGGGCGAAGCCGGATCGGTGAAATCCTGCTCGCGCAGCAGCTTGCCGGTGGCGTCGAAGCGCAGCAGCTTCACCGCGTGGTCCGTGCCCAGCACCGCAGTCACTTCGCGCGAGGGGTGCTGGGTGAAGTCCAGGAGGGACCAGCCCTGCGGCGGCAGGTAGGTGAGGGGATCGCTGCCTGCGCGGGGGAACAGCAGGCGGCGGTCGGGCTGGTTGGCGCCCAGCACCGTTTGGGTTTCGGCCATGGCTACCCAGGCGCCGCCCTCGGCGCGCACCTTGACGACTGCGACGCCGCCGGTGGCAAGCTGGATGGGTTTCTGGGGCTCCTGCTGCTGGCCGCCCTGGGAATGGCCGCCGCCGGCGGCCGATCCGCCGCCGCATGCAACAAGAAGAGACAAGGAGAACGCGGCCAGCGCCGGAAGGAGCTGGCCTTTGAAGGGCCTTGCAGGGGTCATCATGAACCTTGAATGGTGATGGAGACTCACACCATTCTAGGCAGCGCAACCCCGCAGAAATATCCCGACTTTGTAAGACTTTGTCGGGATTTTATGCTGCCGCTTCTTCCTTCGGCGGCAGGGCGATCTGGTTGTCCGTGCTGAACTGATAGTCCTTGAAGACGTGTTCCGCCGTCAGCAGCTGGTAGTCGCCGTTGGCCAGGCGGTGGGTGGTGTCCTTCAGGCGGTAGGTATAGTGGCCGCAGGTCCAGCAGTTGAAGTTGCGCATGTGCGTGCACAGGCAGGTCTTGTCCATGACCTTGATGCCCTTGTCGCTGCCGCCGTTGGCCATCACTTCGCGGTTGTAGGAGTTGATGTAGGCGCAGTTCCCCGTGGCGTCCAGCAGGTAGCCGTAGGATTCGCAGCCCGGACGGGTGTTCGCGCCGATGGCCGGGGTGGACTTCAGCATGCGCATCGGGTAGCCGGTGGGGGATACGCCGTTGACGATAATGTCCTCTTCCGAAGCCTTCACGTATTCCTGCTTGACCTTGTCCGGCAGGCCGCATTCCTTGGTGATGGTGAAGCGGGTCGCCACCTGCACGCCTGCCGCGCCCATTTCGAGGAAGGAGACCGCATCGCTGCCCGTGAACACGCCGCCTGCGGCGATCACGGGCACGTCCAGGTTCTCGGCCTTCAGGTAGTCCAGCACCTCGCGGGTGATGGTGTGCAGGTCGTAGTCCTGCCAGTCGTCCAGGCCGAAGCCCAGGTGGCCGCCGGCCAGCGGGCCTTCGACGATCACGTAGTCCGGCAGGCGGTCCAGCTTCTGGTTCTTGCGCAGGAAGATCTGCAGCGCGCGCACGGAGGACACGATGATGCCCAGCTTGGCCTCGCGGAAGCGCGGATGGTCGGCCATGAGGCTGAAGGAATTGAAGTGCAGGCCGGCCGACAGGGTGATGCCGTCGATGCCCGCGTCCAGCGCCGCGTTCAGGCGTACGCGCAGGGTTTCGCGCGGGCCGTTCATGGTCAGCTTCTCCATGCAGTTCACGAAGATCAGGCCGGGGCCCTTCTTGGCGGCCATGGTCTTGCCGATGTGATTGCGCTGCGCTTCGGCCAGGCGGTTCAGGTCGAACTGCACCACCGACTTGTCCATGTTGTTGATGTTGTACTTGTAGAGCTTCGTCTTGTCCTTGACGAAGGTGGTGTCGAAGCGGCGGTCGGAGACATCCTCCACCATCGCGTCCGAAATATGGCCGATGCCGCCCAGGCGGGCCGCTTCCAGCGCCAGTTCCGCCGTGGAGATATCCACGCCCATCCCGCCGATCATGATTGGCACATACTCTTTATCGCCAAACTTCAGGCGGAAATCATCAACACGTTTCATTGCTATCCTTAGAACTCAGTCGCGGAAGTTGTTGAACTCCAGCGGGGTATCCGGCACTTCCTTGCGCAGCAGGGCCATGGCCGCCTGCAGGTCGTCCCGCTTCGCGCCCGAAACGCGCACGGATTCGCCCTGGATGCTGGCCTGCACCTTCATTTTGCTTTCCTTGATGATCTTGGTGATCTTCTTGGCGGTTTCGGTCTCGATGCCGTTCTTGACCTTGATGACCTGCTTCACCTTGTCGCCGCCAATCTTCTCGACCTTGCCCTCGTCCAGGAAGCGCACGTCCACCTTGCGCTTGGCCAGCTTGTTGGTCAGCACATCCTTGACCTGGCTGAGCTGGAATTCGGAATCGGCGAAGGCGGTGAGATCGTTTTCTTTCTGCTCGACGCGCGCATCGCTCCCCTTGAAATCGAAGCGGGTGCTGATTTCCTTGTTGGACTGGTCGACGGCGTTGCGCACCTCGATCATGTCGGCTTCGGAGACTACGTCAAACGATGGCATAAGCGGGTTTCCTTTCAAAGATGCGACATTTTAACGGACAAAGAGGCGAACGCTCGGTCGTTTTTGGCCCTTTCCCTCTATAATCGAGCAAAAAAGTCCGGTTTCCCCATGCACTCGACACTTCCGATCCAGCACGATTTCTCCCTGCGCCAGCTGAACACTTTCGGCATCGACGCCCGCGCCAGGGCCTACCTGCGCGTCACCAGCGCCGCCCAGCTGCGCGCCGCCCTGGCCGACCCCGCGCTGGCCGCCATGCCGCGCCTGGTGCTGGGCGGCGGCAGCAACCTGCTGCTGACCGGCGATTTCGCAGGCCTGGTGCTGCACATCGCCATCGAGGGCAGGGAAGTGCTGCCGGGCGATGCGGAGCATGTGCACGTGCGGGCGGCGGCGGGCGAAAACTGGCACGCCTTCGTGCAATGGACGCTGGAGCAGGGTTTCGGGGGGCTGGAAAACCTCTCCCTGATTCCCGGCACCGTGGGTGCGGCGCCCATCCAGAATATCGGGGCTTATGGCCTGGAGATCAAGGACCGCTTCCTCAGCCTCAGCGCATTCGACCCGGCCACCGGCCAGATCGTGGCCATGCGGGGCGGCGATTGCCGCTTCGCCTACCGCGACAGCATTTTCAAGCAAGAGCCCGGGCGCGGCCTGATCGTCCTCGATGTCAGCTTCTCCCTGCCGCGAAACTGGCAGCCCAACCTGCGCTACGCCGAGCTGGCGTCGGCGGTGGCGGAGCAGGGCCTGGCCCAGCCTACGCCGCGCCAGGTGGCGGACACGGTCATCGCCATCCGCCGCCGCAAACTGCCCGATCCGGCGGAAGTGGGCAATGCGGGCAGCTTCTTCAAGAATCCCGTGGTGGATGCGGCGCACTGCGCGCGCCTGCTGGAGCAGTTTCCCGCCCTCGTGCACCACGTCCAGCCGGACGGCAGCGAAAAGCTGGCGGCGGGCTGGCTGATCGACCAGTGCGGATGGAAAGGGCGCAGCATGGGTGCGGCGGGCGTGTACCCGAAACAGGCGCTGGTGCTGGTGAACAATGGGGGCGCCACGGGCGCGGACGTGCAGCGGCTGGCGGCCGCCATCCAGGCCGACGTGGAGGCCCGCTTCGGCGTGCGGCTGGAGCCGGAGCCGGTGTTTATCTAGATCCGCCGGTGATATTGCGCAGGCAGTTGCCGATCTTATCGAGGGGCAGGATGGAGGCGGCGGCATCGATCTCCGCCGCGGCGCGCGGCATGCCGTAGACGGCGCTGCTGGCCTGGTCCTGGGCGATGGTGTGCTTGCCCGCCTGGCGCATGGCGAGCAGGCCCTCGGCGCCGTCGCGTCCCATCCCCGTCAGCAGCACACCAACGGCCTCGCCGTCCCAGTGCTGGGCGACGCAGCGGAAGAAGACATCGACTGACGGCCGGTAGGCGTAGTCCCGCGGATTGGGGTCATAGGACAGCTGCAGCTTCTCATCCAGTACGAGATGGTCATTGCTCTTGGCGACCAGCACCTCGCCGGGGGTGAGCATGTCCCCATGTTCGATGGCGCGCACGGGAATGGGCAGCTGCTCGCCCAGCCAGCGCGCGAAATGGCCCGCAAAATTGGCGTCGATATGCTGCACCACGACGATGGCGCAGCCGGGCGGCGGCTTCCAGCCGCTCAGTATGCGCACGATGGCCAGCGGCCCGCCGGTCGATGCGCCGATGGCCACAAGCGATTTCAGGCCGGCGATCTTCGGCTCGGGCTCGGGGCGTTCGCGTATGCGGGGCTGCATGGACTGGTTGCCGCCGCTGTGGCGTATGAGCTTGTCCATGGTCTTGATCTTGTGCAGCAGTTCGGCCGCGCCGTCGGCTTTTCCCGCCAGCATGGGCGTGGCCGTGACATCGAGTGCGCCGGCGCCCAGGGCGCGGAAGACCTGGTTCACGCTGTCCTGCGGACGGCCCGTCACCACCAGGATGGCGCAGGGCGATTCGTCCATGATGCGGCGGGTCGCCTCCACGCCGTCCAGCTCCGGCATGTTCAGGTCCATGAGCACCAGGTCGGGACGCTGCTCGGCGCAGAAGCGCACCGCTTCCAGACCGGTGCGCGCAATCCAGAGCACTTCGTGTTCCTGGGTGCTCGCCACGACGCGGCGCAGCGCCTCGGCTGCCATGGGCACGTCGTTGGCGATGCCGATCTTCATCGTGCCGCATCCCCGATCAGGTCTGCCACGGCGTCGAGCAGGGTCTCGTCGTGGAAGCTGCCCTTGGTGAGGTAGTAGTCCGCGCCCGCGGCAAGGCCGCGCGCCCTGTCCTCAGGGCGGTCCTTGTACGACACGATCATTACGGGCAGCTTGTGCAATTGCAGGTCCTTCTTGATCAGGGAAACCAGTTCGATGCCGTCCATGCGCGGCATGTCCACGTCGGTGATGACCAGGTCGTAGTCGCCGCTGCGCACCACGTTCCAGCCGTCGATGCCGTCGACAGCGATGTCGACCTCGAAGCCGCGGCCTACCAGCAGCTTGCGCTCCATTTCGCGCACCGTCAGCGAGTCGTCCACCACCAGGATACGTTTCATTCTACGCCGTCCCGCCAGATCGGTTCGCGCCATTTGCGCGAGGCCGCCTTCGTGCAGCAGTTTCTCGATGGAGAGCAGCAGGTCCGGCACATCAAGGATGAGCACTGCTTCGCCGTCGTCCAGCAGGGCGGCGGCGGAAATATCGCGCATCTTGCCGAAAATGGGGTCGATGGCCTGCACGGCCAGGCTCTGCTCGCAACGGATACGGTCCACCACCAGCGCATAGCGGCGCGCGCCGCTGCCGATCACGATGGCGGTGAGTTCCTCCTGCTCGGCCATATTCCCGAGCTCCAGTACCTGCGCGCCGGATACCAGCCCCACGTGCTCGCCCGCCAGCTCGAAGAACTGCTTGTTCTCCAGCGTGTGGATGGCGGCCTGGGGCACTAGCACCACGCGTTCCACTTTCACGATGGGGAAGGCATAGGCTTCGCCGCCAATGTCCGCCACCAGGGCGCGCACGATGGACTGCGTCAGCGGCAGCGTGATCGAGGTGCGGAAGCCCTTGCCCGGTTCGGACTCGATGTGCACCGTGCCGTTCTGCTGGCGCACGGCGTCATGCACGATATCGAGGCCCACGCCGCGGCCGGAGATTTCGGTGATGCCTTCCTTCAGGCTGAAGGCGGGCAGGAAGAGGAACTGGAGCAGCTCGGCTTCGGACATGGCGGCCGCCATCTGCTCGCTGGCCAGCTTGCGTTCGACCACGGTGCGGCGGATCTTTTCGGGATCGACGCCGCGCCCATCGTCCGCAATCTCGATATTGAGCATGCCCGCACGGTGGCGCGCTTCCATCACGATGCTGCCGGTGGCGGGCTTGCCCGCAGCGATTCTGTCGGCAGGGCTTTCCATGCCATGGTCGACCGCATTGCGCAGTATGTGGTTCAGGGAGCTTTCGATGCGGGTGAGGATATCGCGGTCCACCAGCGTATCCTCGCCCAGGATATCGAAGTGCACCTCCTTGCCCAGCGACCGGGCCAGGTCGCGCACCGTGCGCGGGAAGTGCTGCACGCCGTCGCGGAAGGGTCGCATGCGCAGGGCCAGCACCTCGTCCACCATATTCTGCGAAGAGGTGAGCTGGCGGCGCTCGAAGTTCTCCATGCTGCCGATGTGTTCCAGCATGAACTGCTTGAGCGGCTGGCTGCGCTGGAGGGCGAGCAGCGATTTCTCCTTCAGCGCAGGATCGTCGATGCGGGAGATGGCGTCATGCAGGTCCTCCAGCGCGGCGAAGAGGCTGGACTGATTGCGCTTGTGCCGCTGCAGCCCCTGTATCAGGGGATGAAGCTGGTGCGCGGCGATGCGCGCCTCGCTGGCCAGGGACAGCAGGCTGTCGAAGTTCTGGGCCGCCTTCATGGCGGGCTGGCCACCGCGCTGCGATGCCGCGGCTTCCGGCGGGATGGCGGCTTCCGCTTCCGGCGGCGCAGGCGCAGGGGCCGGTGCTTGCGGCGCGGGGGCAGGAACAGGCGGCGCGGCCACAGGGGCGGCAGCCAGCGGCTCCGGCAGGAAGGCGATGCCGCGCACCGCATCCATGGTCTGCCGGATCTGGGCGCCGTTCTGCGCCAGCCAGGCTTCGATGCCGGCCTCCCCGAGGCGGGCGCATTGCAGCAGCAGGTCCACGGCGGCCAACAGCACGTCCACGCGGTTGGGCGTGAGCTTCAGTTTCCCGTGCTGGGCGGCGATGAAGGCGTCCTCCATGCCGTGCGCCAGCTGCACGATGAGATCCAGTCCGACGATGGCGGCGGCGCCTTTGATGGAGTGCGCGG
Source organism: Massilia endophytica (assembly GCF_021165955.1). NCBI lineage: Bacteria > Pseudomonadati > Pseudomonadota > Betaproteobacteria > Burkholderiales > Oxalobacteraceae > Massilia > Massilia endophytica. Next base: position 981,085 of record NZ_CP088952.1, read on the forward strand.
CGCGCATCATGGCTTCGATGGCGGCGGGATCGCTGCGCCGCTCCTGCGCCAGCAGGCCGTCCGTGAGGATCTGGGTCTGCGCCTCGGCCTCCATGCGGAACAGGTCGAGCATGGAGTACTGACTCAGGTCGCCTGGCTGGTCCTGGCTCATCGCAGCGTCCTCGCAAGTTGGTGGCCGACCAGGCCCGCGTCCAGGCAGCCGACCTGCATGTCCTCCTGGGCCAGCACGCCGCTCAGGTAGCGCAGCAGGCCCTTGTTGATCGTCGTCGGCGCCGCCTTCACGTCGGCCTCCGCATAGCGCACGATGCCGTACAGGTCCGCCGCGGGCAGGGCATAGGCCTGCCCATCCCATTGCACGAGCAGCAGGCGGGGGAAGGTGTGGCGGCCGCGGCGCGCCACGCCCTCCGCCTCGTCGATGCCGAACAGTTCGGCCAGGGCAACGCAGGGATAAAGCGTGCCGTTCACATTCACCACGCCGCGCAGCCCGCGCGCGGTGCGGTGGGGGATACGATGCGGCTGCGCCAGCGGCGCCACTTCCACGAAGACTTCCGTAGGCAGGGACAGCCATTCGCGGCCGATGCGGAACACCACGGCCGACCTGTCGCGCAGCGCATGCGAGGCTTCGGGTTCGCGGAAGTGGGCCGCCCAGTCGCGCAGGTACTCGGCGTTCACAGGCCGGTCAAGGTTGCGTTGCGCGGAACCTGCGTACACCTCGCAGTTGCGGCAGTGGACGTGCTGCGCCAGGAGCTCGCAGCTCTGGTCCCCCGCGATGCCGATGCGGCTCCAGCAGCCTGCCTGGTCTTCAGCTTGAAGTGGAATAGTGGACATGGTGGCCGGTGTCCTCAGTTAGCGGTCTGGCGCTGGTAGACGCGGGCGGCGCGCGCCTTGAGCGTGGCGGCAGCGTTGCGGTCGCCCTGCTGCTCGGTGAGCAGGGCGAGGTGGCAGAGCGCCTCGTAGTGGTCGGGCTGCAGGTAGATGCAGCGCTTGAGCTGGTCCCGCGCCTGCTCCGGCTCCCCGGCCGCTTCGCGCAGCAGGCCAAGGATGAAATAGGCCTCGTAGGCATCCGGCGCCTGCTGGAGGATGGCGCGGCAGGCGGCATCCGCTTCCTTGAGCCTGCCCTGGTCGGCAAGCTGGCGCGCATCGGCCAACAAGGCGTCCGTGCTGGGCGGGGCGGAAGCGGCGGGGGGCTTGCGAGCCGGGGGCGGCGCGGGGCGCCCGGTCCGGGCCACCGGTGCGGGGGCGGCGTGGGCCACGGGCGGGCGCGCGCGGCGGCGCGGTGGCGCTTCCACAGGGGCAGGCGGGGGCGGCACGGCGCGGTCCTTGCGCAGGGCGAAGGCCTGCTTGTAAGGCAGCGGCGAAAAGCCGTTCTGGGTGAAGGACGGCACTTCCGCATAGCCAGCCAGCAGCACGCCGTCGTCCGCCAGCATGGTATCCAGGCGGGCGATGGCCCGGGCCGTGGTCTCCTTGTCGAAGTAGATCAGCAGGTTGCGGCAGAAAATGATGTCGTAATGCCCCGGCGGCGCGATCTCGCCGCCCAGCAGATTTCCCTGGCGGAAGCGGACCCGCCGCCGCTCGATGTCGTTGATCCGGTATAGGTCTTCGCCCACCTGCGTGAAGTGGCGTCCGCGGAAGGCCGGGTCCTGGCTGCGGAAGGCATTGCGCCCATAAACGCCTTCCTCCGCGCGCGCAATGCATTCGGCGCTCAGGTCGATGGCGTCGATGGCGAAGCAGGGCAGGGGAATGGCGGCGTCGCAGAAGGCCATGGAAAGGGAATACGGCTCCTCGCCGCTGGCGCAGGGAATCGACAGTGCCCGCACCATGGAGGCGCCGGAGGCAAGCCGCTGCCGGGCAAATTCGGTGGCCAGCGCGAAGGCCTGCGGGTCCCGGAACAGCCAGGATTCCGGCACCACCACCAGCTCGACGAGAGCGCCCAGCTCCTCCTGGGTGAGCTGGGCGAGATAGGCCTTGCGGTCATTGGTTCCCGCCGCTTCCATGCGCTCCGCCACCGCGCGGTCCACCGTGGCGCGCGAAAGGTTCAGGCCCGTCGCCTCGCGCAGCGTGGAGAGGATGTTCATGGCGCCTCCGCCTCTCGCTGGAAGAGCAGGGCGCGCAGGGATTCCGGCAGCAGCCTTTCCACCTCCACCAGCTGCACCATGCCCCCGGCGTCGCCCGCCACGGGGCCGAGGAAGGGCGCGGCCTGCACGCCGCTTTCCGCCATGGCGCCGCTGTCGACTTCCTGCACTCCGAACACGCGCTCCGCAACCAGGCCCAATGCATGCACCGTGCCGTCCGGCGCCTTGTAGTCGACGAGCACGATGCGGGTATCGAAGTGGGGACGGGAGGCTGCCTCGCCGCTGATGCGCGACAGGTCGATCACGGGCACGGACTCGCCGTGCAGGTTCATGAGGCCCGCGACGGCGGGCGGCGCAAGCGGCAGGCCCTTGAGCTCCATGAGCGGCAGCACGCGCCGCACCACACCGAGCCGTAAGCCGTAGCGGTCGTCGCCGATGTGGAAGACCAGCAGTTTCATGATGCCCTTATACGTTCACCGCGAAAGTGGCGACGCTCGATTGCAGATCGCTCGCCGCATACTGCAGCTGGTGCACCGCTTCGCTGGTGGCCTTGAGCGATTCCACCGTCTGCTGGGTGGCGTCGTTCAGCTGCATCATGGTCTCGGTGATCTGCTGCGCGCCCACGGCCTGGGCCTGCATACCCTGCAGCACCACGTCGAACTGCGGGGCCAGCTTCTGCACCTGGTCCATCACGCCCGAGAGCTGGTCCGTCACCTGGCGTACCTCGCCCACGCTGCGGCGGATCTCTTCCGAGAATTTATCCATGCCCATGACGCTGGCCGACACGGCGGACTGCATCTCCTTCAGCATCTGTTCGATATCCCAGGTAGAGACCGAGGTCTGGTCGGCCAAGCGGCGGATCTCGGTGGCTACCACGGAGAAGCCGCGGCCCGCCTCGCCCGCCTTCTCGGCCTCGATGGCGGCGTTCAGGGACAGGATGTTGGTCTGGTCCGCCACCTTGGTGATGGTGGTCAGCACGCTGTTGATATTGCTGGCCTTCTCCGACAGGGCCGCCAGCTTGGCGTTGATCGAATCGGTGGCGCTCACCATGTTCTGCATGGTCTGGTCCATGCGGCGCAGGTTGTTCTGCGCGTCCGCCGTGGCGCTGGTGGTGTAATCCGCCACGGACGTGGCGTCCTCCATGGTCTTGAGCAGCTGGCTGGTATTGGAAGAAATCTCCTTGGTGGTGCTGAGCACCTCCACGCTGGTCTGGGCCTGCTCCACGCCGGTCGCTTCCTGCTGTTTGGCCGAGGCGGCGATTTCGGTCGCGGAGGTGGTGACCTGGATGCCCGCCTTCTGCACATTGGTCAGCAGGGCGCGCAGGTTGTCGAACATGCGGGCCAGCCCTTCGCCCAGCTGGCCGATGGCATCGTTGCCGCCGACCGTGACTTTGCCCGTCAGGTCGCCCGAGGCGGCACGCGATACCACGGTCAACAGCGAGTCCACCTTGGCACGCAGCTCATCGGTCTGCGCCCGTTCACGCTCCCGGCTTTCCTGGATGGTCTGCGCCATGCTGTTGAACTCCTCGGTGACGCGGCCCAGCTCATCGCCGGATATGACCGCGGCGCGCGCGCCCTGCTCGCCGCTCGCGAGACGGCCCAGGGCGCCCGTGAGGTTGCCCAGTGGCGTGGTGATGGCGCGTGTGAGCAGCACCACGATCACCAGGGAGAGCAGCACGCAGGCGGCGCCGCCTGCCGTCAGCAGGAGCCGCATGTCCTTCTGCAGCCCAGCTGTGGTGGCCGCCCGTTCGGCGAGCAGCTTGTTCTCCTCGGCCGCCGCATCGTCCAGCAGGCGGGCGATGGCGGTGATGGCCGGGCTGCCCTGCTGCAGCTGGGGATCGCGGCCGATGGCGTCTGCCGCACCCGCGGAGCTGCCCAGCTCCACCCGGTGCGCGATGCGCGGCTCGAGCACGTCCTTGACCCAGCTCCGGACCAGGGCCTCCATCCGTTCCAGGCGCGCTGCCTGGGCAGGATTGTCCGCCGTGAGCTTCTGCAGCGCGTCGATTGCGGGCTGAATGCCCGCAATCTCTTCGCGCGTGCGCGCGAGCCGGTCCGGCATGCCGGTGAGGTAGTAGGCGCGGGACTCGGCCTGGGCGGCCAGCAGGCTGTTGTTCACCTTGTCGATCGCCAGCAGCACCTGCATGGTGTGCTTGTCCCAGCCGTTGGCGGCGGACAGGCTGGTAAAGCTCTGGTAGGCGACCAGCAGCAGGATCAGGATGATGGCGAGGATGGCGCCAAAGGCCACATAGAGTTTGTTACGGATGCTCAGGTTGTTGATCATCGCATTCCTCAGCAGACGAGTTCGTATCGTTGCCAATGTAACATTTTGCCGCTCTGTAGGCGAGAGGCGCGCGCCAGCTGTTGTGAAATAAAAAAAGGCCGCCCGCAGGCGGCCTTTGCTTGCATCTTGCCAGCTTACTGGCCGCGCTTCAGGCGTGCGTTCGCCGCGATGCGCATGCGCAGGGCGTTCAGCTTGATGAAACCGCCCGCGTCGGCCTGGTTGTAGGCGCCGCCGTCTTCGTCGAAGGTGGCAATGGTCTGGTCGAACAGGGAGTCGGTCTTCGAGTCGCGCGACACCACGATCACGTTGCCCTTGTAGAGCTTTACGCGCACCCAGCCGTTCACGTTCTGCTGCGTGTGGTCGATCAGGGTCTGCAGGGCCACGCGCTCGGGGCTCCACCAGTAGCCGTTGTAGATCAGCGAAGCGTAGCGCGGCATCAGGTCGTCCTTCAGGTGGGCCACTTCGCGGTCCAGCGTGATGGATTCGATGGCGCGGTGGCCCTTCAGCATGATGGTACCGCCCGGCGTTTCATAGCAGCCGCGCGACTTCATGCCCACATAGCGGTTCTCCACCAGGTCCAGGCGGCCGATGCCGTGCTTGCCGCCCAGGCGGTTCAGCTCCGTCAGCACGGCGGCGGGCGACATGCGCTTGCCGTTCAGGGCCACGATGTCGCCCTTCTCGTATTCGATGTCCAGGTATTCCGCTTCGTCCGGCGCCGCTTCCGGGCTCACCGTCCAGCGCCACATCGATTCCTCGGCTTCCGCGCTCGGGTTTTCCAGGTGGCGGCCTTCGAAGGAGATATGCAGCAGGTTGGCGTCCATGGAGTAGGGCGCGCCGCCGTTCTTGTGCTTCATGTCGATGGCGATGCCCGCGTCTTCCGCGTACTTCAGCAGCTTCTCGCGCGAGAGCAGGTCCCATTCGCGCCAGGGGGCAATCACTTTCACGCCCGGCTTGAGCGCGTAGGCGCCCAGCTCGAAGCGCACCTGGTCGTTGCCTTTGCCGGTGGCGCCGTGGGAAATGGCGTCGGCGCCGGTCTGGTTGGCGATCTCGATCAGGCGCTTGGCGATCAGCGGACGAGCGATCGAGGTGCCCAGCAGGTATTCGCCTTCGTACACGGTATTGGCGCGGAACATGGGGAACACGAAGTCGCGCACGAATTCTTCGCGCACGTCGTCGATGAAGATGTTTTCCGGCTTGATGCCGAACTTCAGCGCCTTGGCGCGCGCCGGCTCCAGCTCCTCACCCTGGCCCAGGTCGGCCGTGAAGGTGACGATCTCGCATTGGTAGTTATCCTGCAGCCACTTCAGGATGACGGAGGTGTCCAGGCCGCCCGAGTAGGCGAGGACGACTTTCTTGATGTCGCTCATGGTGATTCTCGTTTCAGGTTGGGTTTATTTCGTGTCGATGCGGCCCAGCAGCAGATACTCGATCAGCGCCTTCTGGATATGCAGGCGGTTCTCCGCTTCATCCCATACCACCGATTGCGGGCCGTCGATCACTTCGGCCGACACTTCTTCGCCGCGGTGCGCGGGCAGGCAGTGCATGAACAGGGCGTCCGGGTGGGCGCGCGCCATCTTGGCGCTGTCCACGATCCAGCCGTCGAAGGCCTTCAGGCGGGCTGCGTTCTCCTGCTCGTAGCCCATGCTGGTCCAGACGTCCGTGTTGACGAGGTGTGCGCCCTCGCATGCATCCGACGGGTTGTCGAACAGGGTGAAGCGGTTGGTGCTGACGAGGCTCATGTCCATGTCGTAGCCCTTGGGCGTGGACACGTTGACGTGGAAGCCGAAAACTTCCGCCGCCTGCAGCCAGGAGTAAAGCATGTTGTTGGCATCGCCCACCCAGGCCACGATCTTGCCGCTGATGGAGCCGCGGTGCTCGTAGAAGGTGAAGATGTCGGCGAAGACCTGGCAGGGGTGGTGTTCGTTGGTCAGGCCGTTAATCACCGGCACGCGCGAATTTGCGGCGAAACGCTCGATGATGTCCTGGCCGAAGGTGCGCACCATGATGATGTCGCACATGCGGGACATGACCTGGCCCGCATCCTCCACCGGCTCGCCGCGTCCCAGCTGGCTGTCGCGGGTGTTCAGGTAGATGGCCGCGCCGCCCAGCTGGTGCATGCCTGCCTCGAAGGAGAGGCGGGTGCGGGTGGAGTTCTTCTCGAACACCATCACCAGCGTGCGGTCGATCAGCGGATGGTAAATTTCATAATTCTTGAACTTGCGCTTGATAACCTTGGCGCGCTCGATCACGTATTCGTATTCCTCCAGTGTGAAGTCGGAAAACTGGAGATAGTGCTTGATCGGTTTGGAAGTGGAAGACATATATACAACTTTCTGGCTTAGCAGATCATTATACATTGCTGTCATTCGCGCGCAGCCTAGCGGTAGATGGCGGCGTGCCTTGAAGGGTCCTGGGTCGGAGCGGTGGTGGGCAGGTCGAGCGTGAAGGTGGTGCCGCCCTTGCTGCTCACGACGCTGATCTGGCCCCCCAGCAGGGAAGTCACGATGTTGTAGCTGATGGAGAGGCCAAGGCCGCTGCCGCCCCGTCCCAGCCGGGTGGTGAAGAAGGGATCGAAGATGCGCGAGAGGTGTTCGGGTGCGATGCCGCTGCCGTCGTCGCTGAAGGCCACCAGTACCCTGCCTTCGATGTGCAGGTTCGCCGTCAGGCGCATGCGGCCGCCCTCGCGCCGTTCGAAGGCGTGCAGCAGGGCGTTGTTGATCAGGTTCGTCACCACCTGGCCGAAGGGACCGGGATAGCTGTCCAGCGACACGCCTTCGGGGATCTCATACTCGATGCGGTGGCCGGCGGCGCGGATGCGGTTCATCATCGTCGCCACGATTTCGTGCGCCACCTGGTGCAGGTCGAAGCGGCGGCGCTGCTCCGTGGTGCGGTCCACGGCCACCTGCTTGAAGCTGCTCACCAGGTCGGCCGCGCTGTGCAGGCCGCGCATCACCAGTTCGCTGGCCTTGCGGGTATCCGCGATGAAGGCCGCGAGATCGGAGCGCCGCAGGCCAGGGCCGTTCAGGCTTCGTTCCAGTTCGTTCGTCTTCTGCTCCATCGTGCTGGCGATCAGCAGGCTGTTGCCGATGGGCGTATTGAGTTCGTGCGCCACACCCGCCATCAGGGCGCCCAGCGCCGCCAGCTTCTCCTGCGAGACCAATTGCGACTGTGCTTCCTGCAGCTGCCGGTAGGCGCTGGCGTTGTCCAGCGCAATGGCGCCATAGGCGCACAGCGTGCGGAAGATGAGGCGTTCGCGTTCGCCGTAGGCGCCCGCATGCATGGCCTGCACCGTCATCACGCCCAGAACGCGCTCGCCCAGGAGCAGCGGCACGAAGAGGGCGCTCACACTGGGGCTGGTGCCCGGCGTGAGCAGCACGGCGCGTTCGAAGGCCGCATTGTCCACATAAACTTCGCGCCGCTCGCGCACGCAGCGCGCGCTCCATGCCTGGGGATGGTCCAGCGCCACGCTGTTCGGGGGTAGTGGCAAGCCTCCCTCCACGCCGAAGGCGCGGTTCAGGCGCTCGCCATCGATCAGGTAGACGGAGAAGGTATTGGCCGACAGGAGCTCGTGCACATGGCGGTTCAGCACCTGGTACACGGCTTCCGCGTCGAGATGGGTGGTGATTTCCTGGCCGATGGCGGACAGGCGCTGGAGCATGGCGCCAGACTGCGCCAGCACTTCCGCACGGCGCGCTTCGGCCATGGCCAGCTCGCGGTGGTGCTGGCCTTCCGCGCGCGCCTGTTCGGTCTTCTGGTGCACCTGCATGGCGATGGCGCGGCTGGTCGCCTCCTGGCTATGCGTCTTCTCCAGCGCCTTGCTGGCCGCCTGCGCCATTTCGTAGGCGAGCTTGTAGTCGCCAAGGCGCGCATATTCCGCCGCCAGTGTGTCGTACAGGTCGCCCGGCACGGTGTAGCCTTCGATGGTGCTCACCAGGTCCAGGGCGCGGTGCAGGTAGTGCAGGCTGGCGTTCGGCTCCGTCATGCCCTCCGGCCCGCGTAGCGGATGCATGCGGTGGATGAGAGCCAGCACGCGCAGCGCGGCGATGTGGTTATAGATATTGCGGTGGCTGAGCGAAAGCTCCACCGCCTGGTGCGCCATGGCCAGCGCTTCGGCGGCGCGGTCCAGGAAGCACAGGGCGTGGGCCTGGCCGCGCCGCGCCACCATCTGAAAATCGGCCTGGCGCAGGGCCTCGGCGCGCCCTGCAAGCTGCTGGAAGGCTTCGAAGGCGCCCGCGTAGTCCGCCCGCTCCAGGCAAAGGTCTCCCCGGTACTGCAGGGCGATACCGAAAACGCGCGCGTCGGCGAAGGGACGCAGGATGCCCAGGCCTTCGCGCAGCAGTTCGTCGGCCACGTCGAGGCGGCCCAGGCGGCGCATGGTGTCCGCCGTGTGCATCAGGCAGGCGCCGATATTGCGCGGCCAGCCGCTCCGGCGCGCCAGCTCCAGGCCGCGCTGCATCCATTCCAGGGCGGCGTGATGGTCGTTCAGGTGGCTGAATTTTTCGCCGGTGTTGGTGGCGGCAATGATGGCGGCGCGCAGCTGGCCCGTCTGCAAGGCGAATTCGTGCGACTGGATATACAGGCTGGCGGACTGGCCGAAATCGCTGGACTGGCTGGCCGCCATGGCGTGGAAGTCGTTGATCCAGCAGTTCAAGCCCGGCGGAACGGGACCGATATTGTCGAAGTGGTGCGCCCAGCGTTCGCGCGCGCTGTGCAGTTCGCGCAGCACGGCCCAGCGGGCAATCACGGCTTCCGCCGTCAGGGCGCGCACCTCGTCGCCGCCCTGGCGCGCTTCCGCCACGCACAGCGCCAGCGCGTGGTCGCGCTCCTCATGCAGGCCCCGGTCCACGCAGATCCAGGCGCGCAGCCAGTGCGCGTCCGCGCAGCCCGCATGGTCGCCCAGGCCCTGCAGCACCTCGAACGCTTCCATCGCGATGGTGGACGCTTCATCCAGTTCTCCCTCCAGCCAGCGGATCTCGGCCTGCGCGAGGTGCAGGCGGGCCGTCGTGGCGCTGCGCGCTTCCGGCTCCAGGCCCGCGTAGGGCAGCAAGGCCAGGGCCTCCTCGGCGAGGGCGGCGGCGCGTGCGCTGTCGCGCTGGCGCAGGTGCCAGGCGAGGGGAATGAGCGCAGGCAGCCGCGCGACACCGCGCAAGGGCAGCAGGGCCAGTTCCCACTCCGCGACGCCGTCGTCGGTTGCGAACATGTCCATGGCCGGGTTCATACGCGCCTCAGTACAGGGTCTGCGAGGATTCGTGCAGCAGCTGGCCGTACAGCGTGTGCCGCATGCGGGCGATCTTGCCTTCCTCCACCGCTTCCAGCACCGCGCATTGCGGCTCGCTCAGGTGGCGGCAGTTGTAGAACTTGCAGCCGCCGAGGTAGGGCGTGAAGTCGCGGAAGGCCCGCTCCAGCATGCCTTCCGTAAGGTGGTACAGGCCGAATTCCTGGAAGCCCGGCGAATCGATCACGCTCGCGTCCGGGCCAAGGTGATAGAGGCGGGTGAAGGTGGTGGTGTGCTTGCCCGTGTCCAGCGCGGCCGAGATCTCCCGGGTGGCGATGTCGGCATCCGGCACCAGCAGGTTGATGAGCGAGGACTTGCCCATGCCGGACTGGCCGATCAGGATGGTGGACTGGCCCGCCAGCAGCGGCGCCAGCGCCGCCACCGTGGCCTCGGGATGCGCCTTGGCCGACACTTCGTGCACAGCGTAGCCCATGGCCGAATACACCTTCAGGCGCTCGCGCGCCTTTTCCAGCGATTCCGTCACGTCGGTCTTGTTCAGGATAAGGCACGCTTCGATACCGGCGGCGTCCGCGGCGACGAGGGCGCGCGAGACCAGGTCGTCCGAGAAGCTGGGCTCCGTGGCCACGACGATGAAGAGCTGCGTCACGTTCGCCGCCAGCAGCTTGGACTTGTACTGGTCCGAGCGGTAGAGAAGGGTCTTGCGGTCCTGGATCCTGTCGATCACCGCCTGGTCGGGCGAGGTGAGGGTGACATCGACCACGTCGCCCACGGCCACATTGGTCTTCTTGCCGCGCGTGACGCATTGCAGGCGCACGCCGCCCGCTTCAGCCAGATAGTGGCGGCCGTGCGCCGCGATGATGGTGCCGGTTTTCTTCATGGGCGAAGCAGCGCGTCGGCCTTGGCAGCGCAGATGAAATCGTTCAGGGAAAGTCCTTTGACGGAATGGGTGTCGTAGCGCACTTCGCAGGTCTTGTAGCCAACCACCAGCTCCGGGTGATGGTCCTCGTTGTGCGCGATGTAGGCCAGGGCGTTCACGAAGGCCATTGTCTCGTAATAGTTGGCGAAGCCGAAGCGCCGCACCAGGCGGCCGCCTTCGATGGTCCAGCCGTCAAGCAGGGCGGCCAGCGCAGCGGCCTCGCCTGCGTCCAGCTGTACGGTGGCGTGGGCGCAGTGCAGGGTGCGCAGGTCTGCGGCGCTGGCGATATTGCCGCTCATTGAGCCGCCATGTTCAGGTGGCGGATACGCACGCTGGCCGGCGGATGCGAATCGTAGAAAGCCGAATGCAGGGGGTCGGGCGTCAGCGTGGAGGCATTGTCCTCATACATCTTGACCAGGGCCGAAACGAGGTCCTGGGCGTCCGTGTGTTTGGCCGCGAAGGCATCGGCCTCGAATTCATGCTTGCGCGAGCTGAGGGAGGTCAGTGGGCCGAGCAGGAAGGTGAACACGGGCAGCGTCAGCATGAAGAGGATCAGCGCGAGCGCGTCGTTGCTCTGTCCCGGCACGATGATGGGCGACACGCCCAGGCCCGTGTAGAACCACAGCTGGTTTTTCAGGTAGCCCAGCAGGGCCAGGAAGACCAGGGAAATGGCGAACATCATGGCGATGCGCTTGACGATGTGTTTCAGCTTGAAGTGGCCCAGTTCGTGGGCCAGCACGGCCTCGATCTCCTGGGGCGCGAGGCGGGAGAGCAGGGTGTCGAAGAACACGATGCGCTTGTTGGCGCCGAAGCCGGAGAAGTAGGCGTTGCCGTGGGCGCTGCGCTTGGAGCCGTCCATCACGAAGAGACCCTTGGAGGCGAAGCCCACACGCTGCATCAGGCCTTCGATACGGGCCTTGAGCGAATCGTCGGCCAGCGGCGTGAACTTGTTGAACATGGGCGCGATCACGGTGGGGAAGAGCACCATCATCAGCAGCTGGAAGCCGCTCCACACGAACCAGGCATAGAGCCACCACAGTTCGCCGCTCTTTTCCATGAGCGTGAGCACCACCCAGACCAGCGGCAGGCCGATCACGGCGGCCAGCAGGATGCCCTTCAGCATATCGGCGACGAACAGGCCCTTGCTCATCTTGTTGAAGCCGAAGCGTTCCTCCAGGTTGAACTGGCGGTAGAAATCGAGGGGCAGGTCGATCAGGCCCGACACGGCGGCAAATGCCACCACCAGCCCTATCTGGTACCACATGCCGCCCCCGCTCAGGTTGAACACCTGGACGGACAGCCACTGCAGCCCGCCCAGCAGGGTGAAGCCGACCAGCACCACGGCGTTGACCAGCATCGTCACCATGCCGAACTTGGTGCGGGCGATGGTGTAGTCCGCCGCCTTCTGGTGGGCGGCGAGGGGAATGGTGGCCGCGAATTCGGCTGGCACGGCCGAGCGGTGGGCCAGCACATGGCGGATATGGCGCGAGGCCAGCCAGAAGCGCACCGCCAGGGTCAGTGCCAGGAAGGAAACAAACAAAATCGAGAACGCGTGTGAATACATGCTGGGCCTGTGAGAAAATGGCGGATTGATTCTGCCAAGAGAGAATTATGTCACAAGCGAACGAAACTCCTGTCAGCGCCGCGGCGCCCCGTCCCAACGAGATGAACCTGGTATGGGTGGACATGGAAATGACAGGCCTGGAGCCCGATACCGACCGCATTATCGAGGTGGCAATGGTCGTCACCGACATGCACCTCAATCTGCTGGCCGAGGGTCCGGTCTTCGCCATCCACCAGTCCGACGAAACGCTGGACGCGATGGATTCCTGGAACAAGGGCACGCACGGCCGCTCCGGCCTGATCGACCGCGTCAAGGCCTCCACCGTGACCGAAGCGCAGGCCGAGGCGGAGCTGATCGCCTTCATGAAGCAATGGGTCCCGAACGGCAAGTCCCCGATGTGCGGCAACACCATCGGCCAGGACCGCCGCTTCATGGTGCGCTACTTGCCCAAGCTGGAAGCCTTCTTCCACTACCGGAACGTGGACGTCTCCACCCTGAAGGAACTGTGCAAGCGCTGGAAGCCCGAGATCGTGGCCGGCTTCAAGAAGCAGCAGAAGCACACCGCGCTGGCCGACATCGTCGAATCGATCGACGAGCTGAAGTACTACCGCGAGCACTTCATCAAACTGTAAAGCTGTCGAGCCCGTGTCCAACCCTGGGGTCAGACCCCAAGGTTGGACACGGGCTGGGCCGTAGTCAGGCCATGAAGCCCAGGTCCCGGAGCGGGAACCTGGCTAGCTCGTTTTTGAAGACCTGGTTCTCCAGCACGTCCATCTCGGCGCCGAACCAGCGGCCCAGCGTGGCGCCGTATTGCTGGTTGGAGAACTGCGGTATCCAGACGCCACGGCCTGTGGCGTCGTCCTTGCCGCCCAGGGTGAAGTCAGGGAAGGCGCCGTAGAGGCCTCCCTGCACCGCGCCGCCGATAATGAGGTGGTGGTTGCCCCAGGCGTGATCCGTGCCGCCGCTGGCCGGCTGCAGGGTGCGGCCGAAATCGGACATCGTGAACGTCGTCACCATCTCCTCCGCGCGGATTTCGTTCAGCGCGTTCTGGAAGGCCGCCACGGACTGCGACACCTGCCGCAGCATGTCGAACTGTTGCCACGACTGTCCGCCGTGCGTATCGAAGCCGCCCTGCGATACAAAGAAGACCTGCCGTCCCGGCCCCTGCTGCGAACGCAGGCGGATCAGCTGCGCCACCGTCTTCAACTGCCTTGTCAGCCCGTAGCCGGGGAAGACCGTCGACAGCGGCGCGGCGGCGTTGGCGGCCCTCAGTTCCTGTGCCAACTGCAAGCCGTTCAGGAGGGCCTTGTTGGCTGCGCCGTTCACGGCGTTCGTGCCGCCAGCGTTCAGGATCTGCATCAGCGCCGTGCGCCGCGTGTCGGCTTCGGCCTGGGGCCAGAAGTTCATGCCTTGCAGATTAAGCTGTCCGTCCGCAGGCAGCAGGTTGCCGTGCACCGCGGCGCCTTCGACAAAGAGGCCGTTGCCGCCGACTGCAATGGCGTTCAGGTGGCCGTCCGCCCCCAGCGACTCGACCAGCCGTCCGCCCCAGCCTGTGCCTGCCACGGCGGGCGTTCCGGCCTGGTTCTGCAGGTTCTGGTCAGGATGCGAGAACAGCTGGCTCGGTACGCCCTGGCCGGACTGGTACTGCGCCTTCGTCAGCGGCTGGTACAGGCTTCCCACGTTCAGCAGCGCGGCGACCTTGCCTTGCTGGTAGAGCGCATCGATCTCCGGCATCCCGTAGTGGAAGGCGAAGGACTGCTCGACGGGATTGGCCACCGCTTTGAGCGTTGCGCTGCGGGTGGCCAGCAGGGTGTTGGCCTGCTGTGAAAGCGCAAGGCCGCTGCTGCCGCGCAGCGCGGTGTACTTGCTGTAGTGCGCGGAATCCAGCGGCACGATCATGTTGTTGCCGTCGTTGCCGCCGTAAAGGTAGACGCAGACGAGGGCCTTGTAATCCGATACCGCGGCCTGCGCGCTGCGCGTCGTGCCCAGCAGGCCGAGAGCGGAGAGGGCGCCGAGGAAGCTGCGGCGGGACATGGAATGTTTGCTCATGGTGCTCCTCTCTTATTGCTGGACGGTGAAATCGGCGGTGATCGCCGTCAGGTACAGCGCCGTGATGGCGCGCTGCCGCTTGTCGGATGTTGCGCTGACGCTGGATGCGATGGCCTGGCGCGCCGTGGGGCTCATGCGGCCTTGCAGCAGCGTGGCATCCACGAGGTTCAGCAAAGCGGTGGGATCGCCCGCCACGTTGACGTAAGGCGTGATATCCAGCTGGATCATGCCGCCGAATTCGCCGTTGAGGAGGCGGTGGATGAAGTTGGCGCGCGCCACGGCCAGGGCAGGCGCATAGAGCTGGAACTCGGGGCCGAAGCGGCCGGGATTGTCCGGCAGGGGCGTGAGCGGCGAGAAGAAGCTGAAGACGCTGGGGGCGTTCAGCAGCTTTTCCCCCAGCAGGGAGTATTCCCAGAACAGGTTGTTCGGATTGGTGACCGAGCCGCCCATGGCGCGCACGAGGGCGAGGGTTTGCAGTATCGGGTCTTTCAGCTTGCCCGAGATATCGCCCGGCTGGTCCTGGCGCGCCTCGGCGTCGGTGAGGATGGCGGTGATGGTGGCTTTCATGTCGCCGCGTCCCGCCGGTCCGTTCGCGAAGACGTTGGCCACGCGCTCGATATAGGCGGGGCTTGGGTTGCTGGTGACGAGCGCGCGGATCAGGCGCGTCGCCACGAACGGTGGCAGGTTGGGATGCTGGAAGAGGTTCTGCATCACGGCGTCGAAGTCCTGCTGCGTGGACTGGCCGGCGGGCAGCACGAGGCCTTGCAGCAGGGTTTTGGAGCCTTTGTCGTGCCAGGCGTCGCGCGGCTGCAGCGGGCCCGTGAAGTTCTCCCAGTTGATGCCTGCGCCGCTGCCCGCATAGGTCCAGCCGCTCAGGGCGCGCGCCGTCTCGCCAATGGTCTGCTGGTTGTAGCTGGCGAGCGGGTCGCCATTGCGGTCAAGCTGCACGCTGCCGTCCTGGTTCAGCATGACAGGGCCGATGGTGAAGAGCTGCATGACTTCGCGGGCATAGTTTTCGTTCGGGGCCGGGATCACGCTGTTGCCCATGTCAAGATATTTGCCCATGGACGGATTGAGCGACATTTCGCGCAGCAGGTTGTAGTAGTTGCCGAAGGCGTGGTTCTGCAGCGTGGCGAGCCAGGGCTGCATCTCGTTCGCATAGGGGTTCTTGTCGGCGGAGACGACGAAGATCTGCGAGAGCGCGAAGATCACGCGCTGGCGCAGCTGGTCCTGGCCGGCGGCCATGTTTTTGAACCAGTTGCTGCGCAGGAGATTCATGTCCGTGGTGACGGGCATCGGGCTCGGGGCGGCGTTGAACTGCTGCGCGAGCCAGGCGCTCTGGCCCATCTGGCGAAGCGCGGCGATGTCCGCCGGGGTAGGGCCGAAGGTCGCCTGCTGCAGGAAACGCGCGGCGGCGATGCTCTGCGCATCCGGTGCTGGCTGCTGGCCGATGGGGCCGGGCGTCGGTGTCGGCGTTGGAGTTGGCGTGGGTTCCGGTGCGGGCGCGGGCGTTGGAGCCGGGGTGGTGCTGCCGGCGACCAGCGTGAGCGTGGTGCTGGCGCTCGCCGACACGGAAGCCCATTTGCTGGTCATACCTGTAATCGTAATGACGGGATTGGCGGGCATCACCGCCGGGGCGCGGTACTCGCCGTTCTGCGAGTTCACCGTACCGAAAGTCGCGTTTCCTCCAGCGATGCCGTTGATGCTGAAGTCCATATAGATGCCTTTGCCATCGACCTTCCCGGACAGCCAGACGGTTTTGCCGAGCGGCACCGTGCCGTTTTTGGCGGTGGTCTCGACGCTTGCGGTTACCGCCCAGGCCGAGCTGGAAAAGCTCACCGCCAAGGCCAGCGCGAACGCATGGTATTGATTTTTCATGTATTTCCCCCATAGTGGAGCGGCCGTACAGTCCGCGCCATTGCACTATGGCAATAACCGTGCCCGGTCTTTCTGCGTAGTAAAAATGCGGCGAATGGACGAGAGCTGGACAAAATTTGTCAGTTTCCGTAGGGAAATGGCTGCAAAAAATGTCAACCAAAACTTACAAAATTTGCGCACGGGTACGGTGCGGGGCAATTGTGCGGCCGAGCTCCTATAGTGACCGCTTATCCCAACGAGGAGAGTGGAAATGCTGAAGAGATTCCTGTTCGCCTGCTGTGTGGCCAGTCTTATCTCGACTGCGCATGCGCAGCACTATCAACTGAGTGCGCAAAGCAGCGGCTCCGGTTATTTCGATCTGCCTGCCATGTTCGGCCTGCCGGAGATACGCGGTTCCAGCCCGTTCGGCTTGGCGATCGAGCTGAACTATTCCAGTCCGACTGTGTTCCAGGAGCCAGGCCGCACCAGTATCTATGCCACGACCGATGTCGATCTGACGCTAACTGCGGGCAGCGGCAGCTTCCATGTCCGCCAAACGGATGGCGGGCTGTCGGCGACGGTCTACAGCTTGCCCGGAAATGCGGCGCAGCGCTGATGGACCTGCAGGTGGGGATCGGGGAGCTGGTCTACTACGGCCAGGCGGGCTACTTCCGCCAGACCGCTGTCTTCGCGTCGGACGACCTGCCGCTCGACGCGCTGCTGCCTCAGGCGGGAGCGCGGCGTTCGGGCAGTACCGGTGACGGCTCACTGGACGTGTCCTACTTCTTCCATAACGATGAAATCAGCACTGAGCTGGGCTTGGCGATGGGGAGCCTGGGGAGCTTCAGTTATGCGATTGCGGTCCCGGAGCCCGCGCGCGACGGCATGATGCTGGCCGGAGCCGCGCTGCTTTGCCTATTTTTCCGCGCCAGGAAAAGCTTCCCGGTCGCGGCTGGCCGTCAGCATCTCTTCCTGCACGGCTAGTTGTTTGAGACGCCGTCCTTCGGCCACCAGCGCCTTCAGTTCGGGTTCGATGGCCAGGGCGTCGGCGGCGGCGAAGTCTTCGCTGTCGATGGCAATCCGGATGGCTTTCGTCCGCTCCGGCAGGGGCGCCTCGGCGCCATTGCGGTACAGGACCGTATAGCCAGCCAGGCCATTGCTCGCGTCCGCGGAGGCCGCGGACGCTTCGCCCGCCGGGGTGAGTTTGGCGGGAACGGCCCGCTGCGGCATGACGGCCCGCACCGGCGCCGAATCGGCGACCCAGGCCATCACAGCTTCCTTCTGCTCCAGCTGATATCCCGCCAGGAGAACGCCTGCCGCCAGGAAGCAGCACAGCAGGCGGGCCATCGCGGTCATGGACATCGGCTGCGCCCTTATTGCATGCGGCCGACGGCGATCTGGCGGCAGCTCGCGGCGTCGTAGTACACGGACCCGCTGTTCATGGTCCAGGTGTAGCCGACGATGGCGCCGCTGGTGGCGTCCGCGTAGATGCGGAAGTAGCCGGTGCCTGCCCCGGTGCCGTTGCTGGATACGCGCGTGTCGGTGTAGGCCTTGCCATTGGAGTCCGTGGTGGTGTGCGGCGAGGAGGTCGAGTCGGCGATCAGCACCTCATACTGTACGGTGTTGGCGATCAGCGGCTTGGACGGCGCGCTGCGCAGTACGGCCGGACCCATGGCCATCATGGTGTGGCCAGTGGAGGAGTTATTGGCGCAAGGCTGGTATTCGAGCGCGATGATGTCGCCACGCTGGATATCGGCGGCATTGGCGATGCGCGCAAAGTTCTTCTGGGCGGTGATCAGCTGATAGTACTGCGAGGAGGTCGGGCTGCTGCTGCCGGTGCGGTTGCGGTAGTCGGTGTCCGTGAAGTTGTTCGCGGTCTTGACCACGTTGCTGACGAAGGGCGCGCAGGTCGACTGGTTCTGGTACTTGGTGGCGTTCTTCACGCCGGGCCAGGTGACGATGGTGCTGCTGCCGCCGTAGACGTTGTCCGCAGCCGCGACATTGTTGATCAGCGACTCGGCCCAGGCGGCCTGCTGGCTGTAGTCGGTAGCCTGGGCGGCGCCGGCGGCGATGGCCAGCGCGGCGAACAGGGTCGAAGTCGTTTTACGTACTGCCATGGTGGATCCTTTCCTTGGGTTGGGAAGAGTGGGGCTTCCCAAAACCGACGGAAAGGATTCTGCCGGTTTCCACACGGCAATATGTCAGTATATTGTCGCCAGCATTTACAAAAATTGTCGTGAGGCAATATTAGGCTTAGGCGGCGCTGTCGGCTCCGTGGCATTTCTTGTATTTTTTGCCACTACCGCAGGGGCAGTCGTCGTTGCGGCCGACTTTTGGATCTTCGCGCTTCACGGTGCCGACGGCGGCCTTGCGGCGCGGCACCCAGAACTTGTGGATGGTGGGCAGGTTGGCTTCCAGCTCCAGCGCCAGCTTGTGCGCCTTGAGCGGGTCTTCCACTTCCGGCAGCTCGCTTTCCTCGATTTCGTCCGCGCCCAGCAGGTAGATGGGGCGCATCAGCTCGCCGATTTCCGAATCCCAGATCTCGTCCCAGGAGCCGGGGCGCAGTTCCATGCCTTCCCAGAAGCCCCAGCACCAAGCCTCTGCGTCGATCAGGGTCTGGCCTTCGTGCTCATGCTCCACGAAGAGGGGTTCGAATTCCTTGGGCGCCACCTCGAAGGTCACCAGCACCTCGTTCATGAAGCGCATGATCAGGTTGACGATGCGCTCTTCTTCCTTGCCATTCTTGAACTTCGGCGCCTGCTTGCCGTCCGGCCCCCACACGCGCGGCAGCCATTCCGCGGGCATGATGGTCTCGGGACCAATGGCGATGGCGGTGAGGTAGCCATGCAGGTGGTCCATGGTCATGGAGTCTTCGGGACTGCGGTCGCCCAGCAGGAATTGGTCGAGTTCGTCGAATTCTTTTTCGGTGAGAGGCTGGTCGAGTTGCATGATGGGCTCTGTTCTTTGAATGAAGGCGACAGTATACGCTGCCGCGCACCGTTTACAATGGCGGAATGACCATTCATCCCTTCTCCGCCCTGAATCCCGATTGCGTGCTGGACGCGCTGGCCAGCATTGGCCTCTATGGCGATGGCCGCCTGCTGGCGCTGAACAGCTACGAAAACCGGGTGTACCAGGTCGGCATGGAGGAGGGGCCGCCCCTCGTGGTGAAGTTCTACCGCCCGGAACGCTGGAGCGACGCCGCCATCCTCGAGGAGCACGCCTTCGTGGCCGAGCTGCACGCGCAGGAGATTCCCGCCGTGCCCGCACAGCTCATCGGCGGGCGCACCCTTCACAGCTTCGACAACTTCCGCTTCGCCGTGTTCCCCCGCCATGGCGGCCGCGCGCCGGAGCTGGACGATCCCAAGGTGCTGGAGTGGACGGGGCGTTTCATCGGCCGCATACATACCGTGGGAGCGGCGAAGGCCTTCGAGCACCGCCCAGCCCTCGACCCGCACACCTTCGGGCAGGCGCCGCGCGACTATCTGCTGGAGAACGGTTTCATCCCGGACGATTTGCGCGCCAGCTGGCAGAGCGTGGTGGACCAGGCGCTGGACGGCGTCGCCCGCTGCTACGGCAGGGCAGGGGAGGTGCCGCTGCTGCGCCTGCACGGCGATTGCCATGGCGGCAACGTGCTGTGGACGGATGCGGGCCCGCACTTCGTCGATTTCGACGATGCCCGCATGGGCCCCGCCATCCAGGACTTGTGGATGATGCTGTCCGGAGAGCGCAGCGACATGGTGCGGCAGCTGTCCGACATCCTGGCCGGCTACGAGGACTTCTGCCAGTTCGACCCGCGCCAGCTCTATCTGGTGGAAGCCTTGCGCACCCTGCGCCTGATCCATTACTCGGCCTGGCTGGCCAGCCGCTGGGACGATCCCGCCTTCCCGGTGGCCTTCCCCTGGTTCAATACCCAGCGCTACTGGCAGGACCGGGTGCTCGAGCTGCGCGAGCAGGTGGCGTTGATGGACGAAGCGCCCCTCTGGCCGGTGTAAATCATCGAATTGGCGGGATTTTCCCGTCCTGCTTCACGCCTCGCTTCACGGGCGCCGCTTTGATAATGGCTACTCGGAAATCCCGATTACCTTGTCAAAGCGAGAACAATCATGCAAGCACAACTGGCCACCTCCCTCGAAGCCGTCTTTGCCGCCGATGATGCGGAGCTGCAGCATGAACAGAGTCTCGCCATTATTCCCCCGGCATCGAACGACGGCGCCAAGCCGGACCGTGCAGAAGCCGAGATGAAAGCCATCAAGCAGGCCATCGCCCGTGTGGAAGCGGAAGCGAAAGCCGCCTGCGCCGCCGAAAGCCGCGCTAATGCCGAGGCCCGCGCCCGCGCACTCGCCGAAGACCGCGCCGCCATGGATGCGGCCGCTGCCGCGGTCGCCCTGCAGAACGCCCAGGCCGCCGAAGAGGCGATCACCGCCAACCGCGAGCGCCTGGAAAGCCTGCGCGCCGCCGCCCAGGCCAGCGTCGCCCGCCTGGAAGCCGTGAAACAGGAAACCGCCGAACTGCGCGCCCGCGTCGAGTCCGACACGCAGGTGCGCCTGGCTGCCGAACAGCGCGCCAAGGCCGAAGAGGAAAGCCGCCGCGCCGCCGCCGAACAGATGGCCGCTGAAACCGAACTGGCCGCCCAGGCCTCGCGCGCCGCCGACGAACTGAAAGCCCAGACCGAGCACGCCCGCCTGCAGGCCGCCGAGCGCGTCGCCGCCGTGCAGGCCGCGAAGGATGAAGTGGTGGGCATCGCCAGCGCCGATGCGCGCATGGCCACCCTGGCCCGCGAACGCGAGCGCGCCGCCCACTCGGCCCGCCAGACCGCCCAGCAGCTGGCCCAGGCCGAAGCCGAGGCGCTGGAAACCATCCGCCAGCGCGAACTGGCCGACCGCGTCGCCCTGGAAGCCGCCTTCAAGCGCGCCGCCGCCGAAGTCCGTGCCCTGGAAGAAGCGCGCGCGCTGGCCCACCTGGAACAGGAACGCGAACAGATCGCCCTGGCCAAGGCCGAATCCGACCGCAGCGCCGCCATGTCCCTGCACCTGCGCCTGCAGACCGAGAAAGAAATCCGCGACGCCGCCGCCCACCGCGAGCGCCTGGAAGCCATGGCCGCTACCACCGCCCAGGCCCGCCGCGAAGCCGACGAGCGCATCATCGCCGCAACCGAAGCCCGCATCGACGCCGACCGCCAGCTGCATGCCGTCGCCCTGGCCCGCGTCCAGGCCGAAGAGCAGGCCGAATTCGAGACCCACGCCAAGGTGGCGGCGGAAAACGAAGCGCTGGAGCAGGCCAAACTGCGCCAGGAATACGAACAGGCTGCCGCCGAAGCCGCGCGCGCCGACAGCGCCGAGCAGCAGCGCGCCGCCCAGCTGGCCGAAGAGCGCGCAGCCCTGTCGCGCGCCTCCGCCGAATTCATCGCCGCCCGCAATGCCGCCGAACAGGCCGAAATCGACCGGCTGGCCGCGCACGCCGAAGCGCTGGAAGCGGCCAATGCCGTGGCACAGGAAAAGGCAGCGCAGGCCGCGCGCCTGGTGGAAGCCGAGCACGCCCGCGCCGAAGCCGAACAAGCCGCCATCGCGGCCCTGAAATTGAGCCTGGAAGAGGAAGAGCGCGCCATTATCGCCGCCCAGGAGCGCGCTGCGGCCGAGCAGGCCCACGCCGAAGCCTTCCAGCGCAAGGCCGAAGCCGAGTCGCGCCTGAAGGCTGCGGCCGAAGCCGAAGCTGCTGCGCTGGACGCCATCGCCGCCCAGACCCAGATGGAAGCCGAACAGAAAGCCATTGCGGCCCAGGCGTCGGCCGCGCAGGCCCGCCTGGCGGTTGAACTGGGCGAAGTGCACAAGGAGCGCGCCCGCGCCGAGCAGGAAAAGGCTGCTGCCGCCGAAGCCCTGGTGGCGGCCGAGCGCGAGTTCATCGAATCCGAGCGCAAATCGCTGGCGCTGATCGACCAGAAGCTGGTGCACCAGCGCGCCACCAACGCGGCGGAAGTGCGCGCCGCGCAGGCCATCGAATCGCGCCTGGAAGCGGAAAAAGCGATTGCCGCCGCAGCCAGCGAGAAGGCCGACGCCGAAGCGGCTGCCGCCCAGGCAGCGCAGGACAAGGCCGCCGAACAGAAAGCGCTGGTCGAAGCCGCCCAGGCGCACGCAGCGATGCAGCGCAAGGTAGCCGACACCACCGCCGCGATGGTCGAAGCGAAGAAGAAGCTGGTGGAACTGGAAGCGCGCCGCCAGGGCGCAGCAGCGAAAGCGCTGGCCGCACTGGAAGCGAAGGTCGCGGCGCTGGAAGCCGCCCCGGAAGCCGACTTTGCCGCCACCCTCAGCGCCGCGCAGGAGCGCCAATCCGAAACGATGGCCCGCGACGTCATCGGCCGCCTCAAAGACAGCGCCACCTCCGTCTGGCGTACCCGCTAAAAATTTCCTAAAGGGGTCAGACCCCTTTAAGAAATTAGCGATGTTTCCTAAAGGGGTCTGACCCCTTTAAGAAATTTTTGCTATTGGGAGACCTGGACTTTTTCGATGAAGTATTCGGTTTCGCCGAAGCAGCTGCTGGGGACGCCCTTGTGCTGGGCGTAGCTCAGCACGACGCGCTTGCCGATCGCGGCCGTGAGCTGCTTCGCGACCTCGGGGTCGCGCACGCTGAAGAAGAATTTTTCGGGGATGGCGCCGGGCATGGAACTGAGCAGGATTTCGCCTTCCCAGGTCTTGCAGATCCATCCCAGCCGCGAGAATTTCTGCAGGTAGCCAGCCCGCTCGCCTTCCGAATAGGACCAGTGCAGCGTGATCCAGGCATAGGCCAGGAAGGCGAGGATGGCCGCCAGCACAAGGCCGATCAGGCCCATGATGAGGCGCGGACGGGCCATCATTGCGCCACCATGCGGCGTTTGTATTTCACCGAGGACCAGAGCGAGACCACGATGAAGACCACGCCCGAGAGCCCCGTGAACCATTCGGGAATGTGGTATTCCACGCTGGCGAACATGATCACCGCCAGGATGCCGATGGCCCAGTGCGCTCCGTGCTCAAGATAGATGAATTCGTCCAGCGTGCCCTTGTGCACCAGGTAGACCGTGAGCGAGCGCACATACATGGCGCCAATCGCCAGGCCCAGCATGATGATGACCACGTCGCTCGTGATGGCGAAGGCGCCGATCACGCCGTCGAAGCTGAAGGAAGCGTCCAGCACTTCCAGATAGAGGAAGCCGCCCAGGCTGCCGCGCTGCACGGCCTTGCCCAGGGCCTTCGCTTCCTCCGGATCTTCTTCCAGCAGGCCGCTCAGCCAGCCCACCGCCAGGTAGATGGCGATGCCGGCGCCGCCCGCGTACAGCACGCTGAAGCGGCGGTCGGCCGGTACCATTTCGACGCAGATGCCCACGGCCACCAGGGCCAGCAGCACGGACAGGCTCTCAGCCCCCAGCCGGTTGGCGCGCTCTTCGATCCATTCCAGCCAGTGGATCTCCTTGTCTTCGTCGAACATGAAGTTGAGGAAGACGAGCAGGAGGAAGGCGCCGCCGAAGGCCGCCACCTCCGCGTGCACGCCCGTCAGGTGGCGCGAGTATTCTTCCGGCGTCGTCGTCGCCATGGTCCAGACGGACATGAGGTCGAGCCCCGTGGCCACGGCCACAATCGCGAGCGGGAAGACCAGCCGCATGCCGAAAACGGCCACCAGGATACCCACCGTGAGGAAGAGTTTCTGCCAGAAGGCGTTCCAGTCCTTCAGCACGGAGGCGTTGACCACCGCATTGTCGAAGGAGAGGGAGACTTCCATCACCCCCAGCACACCCGTGATCCAGAAGGCGGTGAGGGCGCCGGACAGGCCGCCATGGTCATAGCCCCACGAGCCCGCCGCCGCCATCAGCGCGATGGTGACGATGATCGATATCCGAAAATGTTTCATGCACCTACCCTTTGTATTTTTAGTGGGGCGATTTTACTGTACCTGCTTCCGCCCGGGAGCCTGCTTCTGCGATAATGCTGAATTGCCAAAAAGGAACTTTCACATGGATCTTGCCTATCTGCTCACACCGCTGATCACCTGGATCACCGTGGGCCCGATCAAATTCCTCATCAACAGCGCCCGCGCCCGCCGCTGGGCCTTCGATCTGGTGGGGAACGGCGGCTTTCCCAGCAATCACAGCGCCACGGTGTCGAGCATGGCAACCCTGATCGCTCTGCGCGAGGGCATGGGCCATCCGGCCTTCGGCGTGGCCGTGACCCTGTGCTTTATCGTGATTATCGACGCCAACAGCCTGCGCCAGCACGTGGGCCGCCACGCGGCCGCCATCAACCGCCTGGCCAAGGACGTGGAAGGCATGGCATGGCTGCGCGAGCGCATGGGCCATACCAAGGTGGAAATCGCGGGCGGCCTGCTGACCGGCATCGCCATCGGCCACGCCGTTTTCGCCCTCTTCGCGCGGGGCTAAATGCTTCATTGATGAAGCATTCGTCCGGCTGCGGACAGGGCGGACGTCCGCCCCGTTTGCAGTCTATCCACGAAATTCAGCAGTTTATCGCCGAAATCGCGCAGTCTGGCTCCCGGCGATTGACCTATATCAGGCGCAAGCGGATACTCCTCCGCTGCAGTAGTGTGCATTTCCTGCGCTCTCTTCAATAACAGCAAAGCAGTACCAAAACTCTCGGAGAATTCTATGTTGCGTAAGACCCTACTCGCTCTCGCCGTCGCTTCGGCGCTCGTCGCCTGCGGCAAGTCAGGCCCGGACAAGGGGGAAGGCCCCGCGGCATCCAGTAGGGCGGAAGCCAAGAAGAATGCCACCCTGCAGGTGGCGCCGGAAGACCTGGTGACGGTGCAGACCGATTCCCTGGCCTCCGGCCCCGTCATCACCGGATCCATCGAACCCGAGCGCAAGGCCGACCTGCGCGCCGAAGTGGGCGCCGTGGTGATGCAGGTGCTCAAGGAAAACGGCGAAGCCGTGCGCAAGGGCGACCTGCTGGTGCGCCTGGACGACACCTCGATCCGCGATTCGCTGACCTCGGCCAACGAGGCGGTGCGCGCCTCCCAGCAGGCCCTGGACCAGGCCGAGCGCATGCTCAAGCGCCACCAGACCCTGCTGGCCTCGGGCATGACCTCGGCCCAGGCCATGGAAGACGCCCAGCTGCGCTTCAACAATGCCCAGAGCGACCTGGTGGCCGCCAAGGCGCGCCGCGCCACGGCCGAACAGCAGCTGGCCCGCACGCTCGTGCGCGCCCCCTTCGACGGCATCGTGAGCGACCGCAAGGTCTCGAACGGCGACACGGCCCAGATCGGCAAGGAACTGATCAAGGTGATCGACCCGAACAGCATGCGCTTCGAAGGCCTGGTGTCGGCCGACAAGATCGGCACCGTGAAAGTGGGCCAGAACGTGCAGTTCCGCGTGAACGGCTACCCGGGCCAGACCTTCGCCGGCAAGGTGAAGCGCGTGGACCCGGCCGCCAACCCCGTCACCCGCCAGGTGGAAGTGCTGGTGAACTTCGCCGACCAGGTGCAGCCGAAAGTGGCCGGCCTGTACGCCGAAGGCCGCGTGGAAGCGGAAGCGCGCGATACCCTGATGATTCCCGATTCCTCCCTGGTGCGCGCCGGCGACAACGCCTATACCTGGCGCATCAAGGACAATGTCCTGCGCAAGGCCGACCTGGTGGTGGGCGCGCGCGACGCGCGCACCGGCCAGTGGGAAGTGAGCAAGGGCCTGGCCGCGGGCGACCGCGTGCTGCGCGCCCCGGCATCCAGCTTCCGCGACGGCCAGAAGGTGGAACTCGTCTCCGCCAAGGCGGTGGCATCGGCCAACGGCAGCGCACCGGCTGCGGCGAAAGGAAACTAAGCCATGTTCCTCTCAGATTTCAGTGTCAAACGGCCTATCGCCATGATCGTGCTGATCGTGGCGACCATGTGCCTGGGCCTGCTCGCGCTGTCCAAGCTGCGCGTGAACCAGAACCCGGACGTGGACATCCCCACGATCTTCGTGAGCATTCCGTATCCGGGCGCCTCGCCGGAAACGGTGGAGCGGGAAATCGTCAACCGCCTGGAGAAGTCGCTGCAGAGCATCACGGGCGTGACGGAGCTGAACAGCACCTCGCAGGAAGGCAGCGCCAATATCGAGCTGCGCTTCACCTTCAGCAAGAACCTGATCGAGGCCTCCGACGAGATCCGCAACGCCATCGCCGCCGTGCGCTACAAGCTGCCGGTGGAAATGCGCGAGCCCGTGCTGCAGCGGGTCGACATCTCGGCCCAGCCGGTGATGCAGGTCTCGCTCTCGTCCAAGACCCAGACCCACGCCCAGATCTCGCGTCTGGCGGAAGACCAACTGGCCGACCGCTTCCGCGCCATCGACGGCGTGTCCAACGTGACGGTGAACGGCTCCCTGCGCCGCGAACTGTCCGTGTTCCTGCGCGCCGAGAAGCTGCGTGAATACAATGTGTCGGTGTCGGAAGTCACCAATGCCCTGCGCATGCAGAACACCAATGCGCCGGTGGGCAAGCTGCGCGGCAACATGGACGAGAAGAGCATCCGCCTGGTGGGCCGCATCGAGCGCCCCGAGCAGTTCCAGGACGTGATCGTCAAGCGCCAGGGCGAGCAGCTGGTGCGCCTGGGCCAGGTGGCCGAGATCCGCGACGGCTTTGCCGATATCAACAACCTGAGTATCCGCAGCGGCAAGTCCAATGTGGGCATCTCCATCATCCGTTCGCGCGAAGCCTCCACCGTGAGCGTGGCCAAGGGCGTGCGCAAGCTGGTGGACGAGATCAAGAAGGAACTGCCGGAAGGCACGGCCATCGAGATCAGCCAGGACGGCGGCGAAGACGCGGAAAACAGCCTGAACAACGTGATCGAGGCCCTGGTCTTCGGCGCGGGCCTGACCATCTTCGTGGTCTACGCCTTCCTGAATTCCTGGCGTTCCACCCTGATCACGGCGCTGTCCCTGCCGACGTCCGTCATCGCGGCCTTTATCGCCGTGTGGCTGTGCGGCTTCACGCTGAACTTCATGACCCTGCTGGGCCTGTCGCTCGCGATCGGCGTGCTGATCGACGACGCCATCGTGGTGCGGGAAAACATTGTGCGCCACATGCAGATGGGCGAAGACCGCCGCACGGCGGCCCTGAACGGCACCGCCGAAATCGGCATGGCCGTGGCTGCGACCACCTTCTCCATCATGGCCGTGTTCATTCCCGTGGCCTTCATGCCCGGCATCTCGGGCGAATGGTTCCGTCCCTTCGCCCTGACCGTGACCTGCTCGGTGGCCGTGTCCCTGTTCATCTCCTTCACCCTGGACCCGATGCTGTCGGCCTTCTGGGGCGACCCGCCCGACCACCACATCCGCCCGAAAAAGGGCCTGGGCAAGGCGCTGGACAAGTTCAACCACTGGTTCGACCACCAGGCCAACCGCTACGGCCACGTGATCGCCTGGGCGCTGCACCACCGCCGCTGGATGGCCCTGATCGCCGTCGCCTCCCTGGTGGGCGCGCTGGCCCTGCACATGAAGTTCGGCGGTTCGAGCTTCCTGCCGAAATCGGACTTCGGCTTCCTGCGGGTGGACGTGCGCACGCCTTCCTCCAGCAGCCTGGAATATTCGCGCCTGAAGCTGATGAAGGCTTCGGACATCGCCCACGCGATGCCCGAGACCGAATCCACCAGCACTTACGTGAACCTGACCGGCGGCCGTATCTATATCGATATCGGCGACAAGAAGAAGCGCAAGCGTTCGGCCGAGGAAGTGGCCATCGAGCTGCGCAAGCGCATGGCGGGCCTCGTCGGCGCCGAGTACGTGGTGCAGGACGACGTGTCCAACGGCGGCAACAAGCCGGTGCAGATCGAATTCACCGGCCCGGATTCGCGCCGCCTGATGGAGATCACCAATGCCTATATGGAGAAGCTGCGCCAGATTCCGGGCGCGGTGGACGTGAGCCTGTCCGAGCAGGATCCGAAGGACGAGCTGCAGATCGAACTGAACCGCGGCCTGGCCAGCTCCATGGGCATCTCCGCCGGCGACGCGGCGTCCTCGCTGCGCGTGGCCTTCGCGGGCATCGAGGTGGGCGACTGGGTCGACCCGACCGGCGAGAGCCGCGACGTGGCCGTGCGCCTGCATCCGGAAGACCGCACCAATTCGGAGAACATCGAGCGCCTGCCGATCGCCGTCTCCGGCACCAACCAGATGGTGCCGCTGGACCAGATCGCCACCGTTTCCATGGGCAAGGGCCCGTCCACCATCCGCCACAAGGGTGGCAAGCGCGTGATTTCCGTGTCCGCCAACGTGGAAGGCCGCTCGCCGGGTGAAGTGACGGCCGACGCCATGAAACTGGCCAAGGAAATGGACTACCCGCCGGGCTATGGCCTGAAACTGGGCGGCGCGGGCAAGGACCAGCAGGAGCTGTTCACCAACATGCTGCTGTCCCTGCTCGCCGGTATCGGCCTCATGTACCTGATCCTGGTCATGCAGTTCGGCTCCTTCACGGCGCCGGTGGCGGTGATGCTGTCGCTGCCGCTGTCCCTGATCGGCGTGGTGCTGGCCCTGATGCTGAGCAATAACACCCTGAACCTGATGAGCTTTATCGGCATCATCATGCTGATGGGTCTGGTGGCCAAGAACGCGATCCTGCTGCTGGAAGCGGCGCGGGCGCGGGAAGAGGAGGGCTTCAGCCGTGAAGACGCGCTGATGCACGCAGGCCGCATGCGCCTGCGTCCGATCCTGATGACGACCTTTGCGCTGATCGCGGGCATGGTGCCGGTGGCCATCGGCATGGGCGAGGGCGGCGAGTTCTACCGTCCGCTGGCGATCGCCATCATCGGCGGCACCATCACCTCGACCCTGCTGACCCTGCTGGTCGTGCCGACCTTCTACGACAGCATCGAGATCTCGCGCGACCGCATGGCGGCCAAGTTCAATGCCCGCCTGCAGCGCTGGCCGGCGCTGGTGGCCTTCTTCATGACTTTCGTGGAAGCCATCCTGACCCTGATCATGGTGCGCGCCGTGTTCCGCATGATCGTGCTGGGCTTCAGGAAGATCACGGGTCGCGGCCGGGAGATTCCCAAGCCGGTGATTCCGCAGAAGGCCGCGTAACAGCGGCCCCCGCAAGAACGGCGCCTTCGGGCGCCGTTTTTTATTTGCGGAGCAGGGGACGGACCCCGGACGGGGTCCGTCCCCGGTACCCCGGTCCGCCACCGAACACAGTCCGCCAACCGTGTTCGGTGGCGGACTGGGTGTTCGGGGACAGACCCCATCCGGGGGCTCGGCGCCCCCGTCCGTCCCCTCTGCTCTCAGCGGCGCGGCGTAGTGTTGGTGTTGCCCGTGCCGGTGGTGCCCGTCATGCCGGAGGCATCCGTTGCGCCGGTCGAGCCCGTGGCGCCGGAGGTGCCGGAAGCGCCCGAGGTGGGCGGCGTGGTGCCCGTGGCCGGAGGCGGCGCCGTATCCTGCTGGGGCGGCGTGGTTCCGGTGGCTGTGCCGCCCGTGGCGCCCGACTCGCTGTTGCCCGCGCCGGTGGCCGTGCCGGTTCCCGTGGTGGTGCTCGGCGTGGTGGCCGTGCCCGTGCCGCCCGTATCGGGCGTGGTGCCCGCGCCGCTGGTCGAGCCCGGCGTTGTGGTGGCGGGCGAGCCGGTGTCCGTGGCGCGGTCCTTGCAGCCCGCCAGGCCGGCGGCGAGCACGCCCGCCAGCAGCAGGGCAGTGGTTGTCGATAGTGCTCTCATGGTCGATCCTTTCAAGGTTTGACAGGGTGGGAATACATTGGACTGCATCGGGCCTTCACAGTTTCCATGCCGCGCAAAGAAGATCCTGTGGCGGGACCTCAGGCGGGTGCGAGGGTGCGCAGCAGGGCCGGCACCTCGGCGGAGATTTCGCGCGCCAGGTAGCCCAGCACGCCGAAGCGGATGGAAAGCTGTTCGCCGGCGGAAGCGTGCAGGGCCACGCCCCAGGCCGCGGCCTGTTCGAGCGAGGCGCCGCGCGCCGCCAGTCCGGCAATGATCCCGGCCAGGGCGTCGCCCGAGCCGGAGATGGCCAGGCCGACATTGCCGCCCTGGTGCTGCCACAATGTGCCGCCAGGGGCGGCGATGACGGTGGTGGCGCCCTTCAGCGCAACCACCGCATTCCATTGCGCCGCCGCGCGCCGGGCGGCGTCCTGCGGCGCATCTGCAATCTCCTCCTTTTTCCAGCCCCCCAGGTGGGCCAGCTCGCCCGCATGGGGCGTGAGCAGCACCGGTTCCGCAAAACGGAAATGCGCCCGGTCCTCCGTTTCCTCCAGCAGGTGGGGCTCGCGGGGCCGCACGGCCGCCATGGCGCCGGCATCGAGGATAAGGCGGGTGCCCGCAAAGCGCGGCAGCAGGGCATGGACCAGCTCGGCCGTGGCTGCCTCGTCCTGCATGCCGGGGCCGACCAGCACGGCGTCCGCCTTGCCATGCAGCTCGCCCAGCTTGCGCGCGGCATCCAGGGTGAAGCCGCCGCCCGCCGTTTCGGCCAGGCCGATCACGCGCGACTCGGGTATGGCCAGCGCCACCAGGGGCGCCACGCTGGCGGCGGTGGCAATGGTGAGCTTGCCCGCCCCGGCGCGCAGCGCTGCCGTGGCGGCCAGGATGACGGCGCCCGGCATTTCGCGCGCGCCGCCCACCACGAGGATATGGCCGCGCACCTCCTTGTCGCCATCGAAGGAAGGCTGGGGCAGGGGCCACTCGCGCAGGGTGGCGGCAGTGATCTCGCGGAGTTGCGCCATGAAGCCGCCTCAGGACTTGGGTGCGGCCGGAATATCCGGCTTGGCGGTGACGGGCGTGCCGGTTTCGGTCAGCGGCGCCACGAAGTTCTCCAGGTGCAGCACCAGCTTGCCGCGCTTGCCCGCCTGGGGATCGAAGAGATAGGAGGTCACGCCGCAGTTGGGCACGTCGCCCGCGCGGTCGATGGCGAGAATGGCCTCCTCATCCATGCGCTCGAGCAGGTAGCGCATGCAGCTGACGATGACCTGGTGGGCCACGATCAGCACGCGTTCGCTGCGGTATTCGCGGGTGATGGTGTCGAGCACGCTGCGCAGGCGCAGGATCACGTCGCACCAGCTTTCGCCGCCGGGCGGGCGGAAGTAGAACTTGCCCACGTGGCGGCGCTGGGCATACAGCTCGGGGTATTTGTCGGCAATGCCCAGGGGCGTGAGCCGGTCCACGATGCCGAACTCCTTCTCGCGCAGGCGCTCGTCGGCCACGCTGCTCAGCAGGTCTTCCTTGCCCAGGGCTTCGACGATGGCCATGGCCGTGCCGCGTGCGCGCAGATAGGGGGAATACAGCACCACATTGGGCCGCTCGGCTTCAGGCAGGGCGGCGAACCACTGCGCCAGGGCCTGGGCCTGGCGCGCCCCCAGTTCGGAGAGGGGCACGTCCATGTCGCGCTCGGCGATATCGATCAGAAATTCGGAGGCCGCCTCCGCAGCCTCGCGCGCCACATTGCCCGCGCTTTGTCCATGCCGCACGATCCAGATTTGCTGGGGCCACTTCTGTTCCATTGCGTCAATACCCATCGTGGAGATGGATGCATACTAGACGAATCGGCCAAAGTGCGGCGCAGCAAACGGCGCCCGCCGTTTCAGGCGGCCTCGCTTTCCTCGGGCTCGCTGGTCAGCTCGGCGTCCGCGCCGAAGGCGGCCATGTCGGTCTCGCCCAGCACGCGGCTGGTGAGCGTGCCGGCCGTGATGGAGCCGCTCACGTTCAGGGCCGTGCGGCCCATGTCGATCAGGGGCTCGATGGAGATCAGCAGGCCCGCCAGGGCCACCGGCAGATTGAGGGTGGAGAGCACGATGAGCGCGGCGAAGGTGGCGCCGCCGCCCACGCCCGCCACGCCCACGGAGCCGATGGCGATCACCGCCACCAGCGGCAGCAGGAAGGCCGCCGTGTAGGGATCGATGCCCACGGTGGGCGCGATCATCACCGCCAGCATGGCGGGATAGATGCCCGCGCAGCCGTTCTGGCCGATGGTGGCCCCGAAGGACGCGGCGAAGTTGGCGATGCCTTCGGGCGTGCCGAGGCGGCGGGTCTGGGTCTGTACGCTCATGGGAATGGCGCCCGCGCTGCTGCGCGAGGTGAAGGCGAAGGTGAGCACCGGCAGCAGCTTGCGCGCATAGCGCAGGGGATTGAGGCCTGCGGCGGAAACGATGCCCAGGTGGACGCCGAACATGAGCAGGAGGGCGCAGTAGGAGGCGATGACGAAGCCCAGCAGATTCAGTATGTCCTGGTAGCTCGACGTTGCCACGAGCTGGGTGATGAGGGCGAAGATGCCGTAGGGCGTGAGGCGCAGCACCAGGGTCACGATGCGCATCACGATCGCGTGCGCCACTTTCACGAAATGGTCGAAGGAGGTGAAGAGCTCAGGCTTCTTGTCCGCGATGCCGTGGGCGGCGATGCCGATGAAGATGGCGAAGATGACCACGGCGATGGTGGAAGTCTTGCGCGCGCCCGTCAGGTCGAGGAAAGGATTGGCGGGGATGAAGCCGAGGATCATGCTGGGCAGGGTAATGGCCTGGGCGTCCGGCAGCTTGCCCTCCAGGTAGGCGCCGCGCGCCGCCTCGGCAGCATTCGAGGCCAGGCCCACGGCCGTGAGCCCGAACAGCTTGGCCATCAGCACGCCGATCAGGGCGGCCACCACCGTGGTGGCCATCAGGGTGCCGATGGTGAGCGCGCTGATGCGCCCCAGCGCGCCTGCATTGCGCAGCTTGAGGATGGCCGAAACAATGGAGACGAGGATCAGGGGCATGATGATCATCTGCAGCAGCTTCACATAGCCGCTGCCCACGATGTCCAGGTACTGCCCGGTGAGCTTGATGACCGGATCGCTGGCGCCGTACCAGGCCTGGAGCAGGGCGCCGAACACGATGCCCGCGCCCAGGGCCGTGAAAACGCGCACAGTGAAGCTGGCGTGGCGGCGCTGCTGGACATACAGGGCGGCCAGCAGCAGCGCCGCGATGGCCAGGTTCAGCAGGACGGGAAGGTTCATTGCGGCCTCGTCGGGAAAAGGGATGGGGCGATTCTAGCGGAATTGCCTGCCGTTTAGCTGCTGAAGAGCGCCGTCCAAAGGCGATTGGTGCGAATATTTCCGCATAAGCTTAAACGAGAGGACGCCATGGCAGAGAGAAGACTGACCGTGGGCGCCCGGCTGGCGACGGGATTCGGCATCGTGTTGGCCCTGATGCTGTCGATTGCATTGCTCGGTGTCTACAACCTGAGGCACATTTACGGCATTCTGGACGACATCGTGCACGACAACGTGGTGCGGCTGATGCATCTGCAGGAGATGTCCGACGCCGTGCACATCGCGGCCAGCGCAAGCCAGACGATCGTGATGGTGAACGATGTGGCCGCCATCCAGCGCGAGCAGGACAGGCTCAGGGCCGCGCGCGCCGACTACGACCGCGCCGCCGCCGCCCTGTACGCCATGCCGCCGGCCGAAGGCGGCGAGGCCTTGCGCCAGCGCATCGAGGCCGCGAAGCAGAGCGCGCGTGCCCTGAACGACCAGGTCGTTCGGCTGGCGCTGGAAAACCGCGACGAAGAGGCGACCCAGCTGCTGCTCACCCAGGCCGGGCCAGCCGTCCAGCGCTGGCAGAACGAGATGGATGCCGACCTTGAGCACCAGAAAAAGCACAATGAAGGCGATGTGGAGCTGGCCGCTTCCGCCTACCGCACGGCGCGCGCGCTGCTGCTGGGCCTGAGCGTGCTGGCCTTTGCCGCGGGCCTGGTCGCCGCTCGCCTGATCCGCCTGCGCCTGACCGAGCAGCTGGGCGGCGAGCCGGACACGGCGGCGGAGATTGCAGGCCGCATCGCCGCGGGCGACCTCACGGTGGCCGTGCCCGCGCGCGACGGCGACCATGCCAGCATGATGGCAGCCATGAAGACCATGCGCGACAGCCTGGCGCGCGTGGTGGGCGAGGTGCGGCGCAGCAGCGACATCATCACCACCGCTTCCGGCCAGATCGCCTCGGGCAACCGCGACCTCTCCGCGCGCACCGAGCAGCAGGCCGGAGCGCTGGAGGAAACGGCGTCCTCGATGGAGGAGCTGACAGGCACGGTGCGCGAGAACAGCGAACATGCGCGCGCGGCCAACGAACAGGCGGCGGCCGCCTCGCAGGTGGCGCGGCAGGGCGGCACCGTGGTGGGACAGGTGGTGGAGACCATGGGCGCCATCAGCGCTTCCTCGCGCAAGATCGCGGACATTATCGGCGTGATCGACGGCATCGCCTTCCAGACCAACATCCTCGCCCTGAATGCGGCGGTGGAGGCGGCGCGTGCGGGCGAGCAGGGGCGCGGTTTTGCCGTGGTGGCGGCGGAAGTGCGCAACCTGGCGCAGCGCTC
This sequence comes from Massilia endophytica, assembly GCF_021165955.1. Lineage (NCBI taxonomy): Bacteria > Pseudomonadati > Pseudomonadota > Betaproteobacteria > Burkholderiales > Oxalobacteraceae > Massilia > Massilia endophytica. Next base: position 1,015,338 of record NZ_CP088952.1, read on the forward strand.
GGCAACGGCGGCGCGCGAGATCAAGGACCTGATCGGCACGTCGGTGGAACAGGTGGAGCAGGGCAGCAAGCTGGTGGCGCAGGCGGGGCAGACCATGGACGATGTGGTGCAGGCCGTGCTCAAGGTGTCCGGCATCATGCAGGGCATTGCCGAAGCGGGCGCGGACCAGACCACCGGCATCGAGCAGGTCAACAAGGCGGTGGTGGAGATAGACAGCGTGACCCAGCAGAACGCGGCCCTGGTGGAAGAGGCTGCGGCGGCGGCCGAGTCGCTGCGCCGGGAAGCGGTGCAGCTGGCGGACATGGTGGGCGTGTTCAAGGTGGAAGGGCTGCCGGCCGCGCCGGTGCAGCCGGTGCAGGCGCCGCCGCCCGCGCCGCAGGCCCAGCCTGCCGCGCCACGCCTGCCCGACCGGCGGGCGCCCCGGCTGAAAGCGAAGGCGCCGGCCGAGCCGCCGGGCCGCAAACCCGTGCCGCCCGGCGGCGACGAATGGGAGGAATTCTAGGCCATGCGCTTTCTCCTCACCCTGTTCGGCGCAGGCTATATCGCGGTCTCGGTGTTCTTCTTCATCTGCGGCGTGTCGCTGATGATGATGGCGGGCTGGGAACTCTGGCTGGCCCTCTACCCCTTTGCCGAGGATGCGGCCCAGCCGCGCTTCGTGAAAGTGCTGGAGTGCATCGGCCTGCTGACCATCAGCGTGGCGGCCTTCGAGCTGGGACAGACGGTGCTGGAGGAAGAGGTGCAGCGCTCGGCCAGCATCTCCACGCCGACGCGGGTGCGGCGTTTTCTTTCGCGCTTCCTGATCGTGGTGATCGTGTCGCTGTCGATCGAATGCCTGGTGTCGGCGTTCCAGTCGCTGCACGGCAGGCCGGAACTGCTGCCGCATGCGGGAGTGATCGGCCTGTGCGCCGCATTGCTGCTGGTGGCCTGGGGCGTATTCGTGCGCCTGAACATCCGCGCCGAACACCTGGAGCCCCAGGCCATGCAGGAAGCGCAGGCCGAGGATACGAAGGTCGAGACCTGATTACTTCTTCGACTGGGCGACCAGGGCGTCCAGCACCTGCATGGTGGCCTGCCCCGCATTGGCATTGGTGACGCCGGGATTGCTCTTGCCGATCAGCTCAGGGCTGGTGAGGAAGCGGCCGTCCACGATCAGGGTCGGGGTGCTGTTGACCTGGTAGGCCGCGGCCACCTTGCCCAGGTTCTTGAGGCGGGTCATCACGCCGAAGGAGTTGTAGACAGCGGTGTACTGCTCCTTGTTCACGCCGTTCTTCGCGGCCCAGTCGATATTGTCCTCGTCGCTGCGCAGCTGGCGGCGCTGCACGTGCCAGGTGTTGAGGATCTTGGCATGCAGGCTGTCCTCCAGCTTCATGGCCTCCAGGGTCAGGAACATGTGCGCCTCCGGATCGTTCGGGCCCGTGAGCGGCAGGTGGATGCGGCGGAACGTCACCTTGTCCGCGTTCTTCTGCGCCCACTCCAGCAGGGTTGGCTCCAGCATGTAGCAGGCAGGGCAGTGATACATGAAGAACTCGATGACCTCCACTTTCCCGGCGGCAGCCTGGGTCTTCTGGGGCGTCTTCAGGGTGGTGTACTCGGCGCCGTCGCGGGGCGCGGTGGGTGAAGCGAAGGCCGGGGCGGCCATCAGGCTGGCGGCGGCCAGCAGGGCGAGAACAAAGCGCATGAGGTTCCTTATCGCATATGAAGGGTAATCCTCCGCTATGGTGACACGCAATCCGGACCCCGGCAATAGCGGCCTCGTCAGGCGACGGCCAGGCGCACGGCTCCCAGCAGCAAGGCGATGAAGAGGGCGCAGCCGAGCACGCCGCCCGCGATCACGTAGAAAGGATTGAGGGCGCCCACATCCTCATCGAAATCGCGGCGGCGGCGCAAGCCGATGAAGGACCAGGCGACGGCGTTCAGGGTCTGGGCGAAACTGCGTTGTTTGGCTGGCATGGCGGCTCCTTGAGTGTGCGCCCATTGTCGCGCGCCCCGCCCGCGCAGAACAGATGCAGAACCGCCCCCAATCGACCGTATCAGCAAAGCCCAGTCCGTGTCCAACTCTGGTGCCAGGGAAGAAAAGTGGACACGAACTTGGCCGTAGGGGCTTTAGCGCTGGGCTCGTGTCCAAAAATCTTCCCTGGCACCAGAGTTGGACACGGGCTCGGCTGTTCAGAAGCCGGGAGGGCGGTGGGCGGCGACGGCGGCGGCGCGCTCCAGGGCCATGCCGGCGCGGCCGAGCGTGCCTTCGTCGAAGAGGCGGCCGATCAGCGTGACGCCGTGCGGCACGCGGCGCGGCGGGTCGAACTTCGGCAGGGGACGCGCGGGATGCGGCGCCCAGTCGCTGCGCGCTTCGCTCACGTCCACGAAGCCGGTGCGCAGGGTGAGGGAAGGATGGCCGGTGTGGTTGGAGATGGTGAGCATTTCGTCGCGCAGGGAGGGAACGAGCATCAGGTCCACTTGCCCGAACAGGCGCGCCATCTCGCCCGCCACCTTGCGCCGCATGCGGTCGGCCTGCACGAAGTCCACCGCCGACAGGAAGCGCGCTTCGCGGAAGAGGTTGGGCCAGGCGTCCGGCGTCTGTTCGCGCAGCGTGGCCAGGCGGCCGTCCAGGGTGATCTCTTCGAAGGCGGCGGCCGCTTCCGCGAACAGGATGGTGTTCAGGCTCTGCCAGGGCCAGTCCGGCAGCGAGAGCGGAACGGCTTGCATGCCCAGCTTCTGCGCCATGGCCAGCGCCTGGCGGTCGATCGCGGTGGCGGGCGCTTCCTCCATCCATTGGGGGAAGTAGCCGAGCTTGAGGCCGCGCACGGGGGCGGCGGCATCGAAATCGAGCTTGGCGGGAACGCTGGCGATGTCGCCCGCGTCCGGCCCGGAGATGGCGCGCAGCACCAGCATGGCGTCTTCCACGCTGCGCGTCATGGGGCCGAGCTTGTCGAGCGACCAGCACAGGGTCATGGCGCCTGTGCGCGGCACGCGGCCGTAGGTGGGGCGCAGTCCGGCCACGCCGCAGCGCATGCTGGGGCTGACGATGCTGCCGCCCGTTTCGCTGCCGATGGAGAAGGCGACCAGGGCCGCCGCCGTGGCGGCGCCCGGGCCCGCGCTGGAGCCGGAGGCGCCTTCTTCGGGCAGCCAGGGATTCATGGTCTGGCCGCCGAACCAGATGTCGTTGAGGGCGAGGGCGCCCAGGCTGAGCTTGGCGACCAGCACGGCGCCCGCCGCATTCAGGCGCGCCACCACGGCCGCATCGCTGAGCGGCACGCGCTCGCGGAAAGGCTCGGCGCCCCAGGTGGTGGGGATGCCAGCCGTATCCAGCAGGTCCTTCACCCCATAGGGAATGCCGTGCAGGGGACCGCGGTAGCGTCCGGCGGCAATCTCCCGGTCCGCCTGGCGCGCCTGCCTGAGCGCGAGCTCGGGCGTGGCGGTGATGACGCTGCGCAGTTTCGGGTCCAGGCGGCGGATGCGCTCGAGGTAGATCCCCGTCAGCCGCTCCGAGCTCAGCTGGCGGCTTTCGATCCAGCGCGAGAGCTTGCTCACGGGGGCGTAGGCAATGTCCGCATCGTCGGCGGGCAGGGGACCGGGCGCGGCCGCGCTGCGCAGGAAGCGCGCGCGGGCCGGACCAGCCTGCTGGCCCGGCAGCACAGGGTTCCATTGCGAGGCGGGCGCGGCATTGTCTTCCAGGGCCAGCTTGCGCGGTCCGCTGCGGCGCTCCATCACCCCCGCCATCGAGGTGGGCCAGCTGGCGGCGGCCATGGCCCGCTCCGCCGGGCTCAGGGTCACCTGCATGAGCTTTTCCGCCTCCGCGAAGGTGGCTTGCGTCAGCGCCGGTCCCACGGCGGGCATGGCGCCGAAGGTGGGCGGTGCGCCGGCCGGGGCAGCAGGCGGCGGGGTTTGGGCGCCGGCGGGCAGGGCGGTGGCGGCCAGCAGGCCGAGCGGGGCGTCGATGAGGAATTGGCGGCGGTTGCGCATGGGGTCTCGCTGGGAAGTCGGGGCGCAGCCATGATAGCGAAACTGCAAGGATGGGGCGCGAATGTTGCAGATTCTCCACAGTTATTTCGAAGAGGTAAGTTGACTGTGAGTTTCTGTTAGAATTTCTTTCAGTTAATCATCTGCCAGAGAGCGCCTTGCCCCGCGCCCATGGCTCACCCGGCCCCAGCCCAGCCGGCGGGCGGCTCCGCTGCCCTACCTGACGGCCCCATGCCGCCTGGGGGAGACCATGTTCAACATCAACACCGCTAGCGTCAAATTCCGCATGACTGCCGTGCTCGGCATGCTCGTGCTGCTGGCTGCCGGCCTCGTGGCCCTGGTATCGCTGACGCTGGCCGAGCGCCATATGCGCAAGGTCCTGGGCGACGAACAGATGGCGCTGCTGTCCAGCGCCGCCGCCTATATCGACCAGAACCTCAATGCCCAGCGCAGCCTGCTGGCCGTGCTGGCCGAACGCTTCCCCGCCGAAGCCATGCACGATGCGCGCCAGGTGCAGGGCGTGCTGGAAGACCACTTCACCCTGCGCGACGAGTTCTTCAATGTCTCCGCCGTGAACCGGCATGGCGATCTGGTGGCCAACCTGAACGACCGCCGCGCCATTGGCATCAGCAACTTCTCCGACCGCGCCTACTTCCGCGATACGGTGGCCGCGCGCGAAGGCGTGATCTCGGCGCCATTCCGCAGCCAGCTCTCGGGCAAGCAGGTTGTGCTCATTACCCAGCCCGTGTTCGACGCGGGAGGCCAGCTGCAATATATCCTGCTGGGCAGCATCGACTTGGAACGCCCGCGCTTCTTCGGCCAGATCGAAGCCATGCGGCCCAGCGTCAACGGCTTCATCTTCATGCTGACGACGGACGGCGTCATCATCCACCACCCGCACAAGAACCGCATCCTGGGCAAGGTGACGGAGGAGCCGGGCGGCGCCATGCCCGCCACGCTGAAAGCGCTGCAAGGCTGGGAAGGCTGGGTCGAAGGCGAGACCAAGGCGGGCGTGCCCGCGCTCATGGCCTACAAGCGCATCCGCAGCACCAACTGGATCGTGGGCGCGGCCTATCCGCTGGAGGACGCCTTCGCGCCCATGCTGGCCATGCGCCGCAACGCGCTGCTGGGTTCGGTGATGGTGGCCGTGCTGGCAGGCGCGGTGGGCCTGCTGGCCATCCGCTGGCTCTTGCGTCCGCTCGGCGTGCTGCGCCGCCAGGTCGCCTGCATGGCCGAAGGGCAGGGCGAGGCCAATATCCGCGTCTTCGACACGGGCCGGCGCGACGAGTTCGGTGAACTCAGCCGTGCCTTCTATGCCCTGAGCCGCCAGCGCGAGCTGGCCGAAGCCAGCCTGCGCGCGCTGGCCCGCACCGATACCCTCACCGGCATCAGCAACCGCCGCATGTTCGAAGAACTGTTCAGCGCAGCCCTGGCGCGCCAGGCCCGCACCGGCGCCGCGCTCGGCCTGGCCTACCTCGACATCGACCACTTCAAGCGCATCAACGACACCCATGGCCATGGCGTGGGCGACGAAGTGCTGATCGAGTTCGCGCGCCGCCTGAAAGGGGCGGTGCGGGCCAGCGACACGGTGGCGCGGCTTGCAGGCGACGAATTCGTCATCATCTTCGACCATCTCAGCAGCGAAGCCGAGCCCGCCGCCCTGGGCGCCAAGATACTGGCCGCGATGGAGGCGCCCATTGCCGCGGGCGGCCTGCGGCTGACGGTGACGGCCAGCGTCGGCATCGCCCTGCACAGCGGGGGCGCGGCGGCCATGGAAGACGTCATCCGCACGGCCGACGAAGCCCTCTACAGCGCCAAGGCCCAGGGCCGCCGCCGCTGCGCGGTCAAGCGCGTCACCCCCAAGATCCGCAACATTGCCTAGGCGCACACGTTTCCTAATTGGGGACAGACCCCTTTAAGAAAGTTTCTTAAAGGGGTCTGTCCCCAATTAGGAAACTCGTAGGGCGTGGGCGGGGAAGGGCGGGGTGCGGCACAATAGGCGCATGAGCTCTCCATCCCATGAGCAGGACGACGACCTGCTGATCGCCGAACTGGGCCTGGCGGCCCGCAATATCGAACTGGTCAAGCTGGAAGGCCGCGTCTTCCTGCGCTTTCATGGCGTGGCCGACAGCGCCGGCCTGCGCGTGCCCTATGCCCTCGTCCCCGAGCAGGGCGTGCTGGCCAAGCCTTCGAAGTGGCGCAAGCTCGATGCCGAAGGGCGCAGCGCGCTGCTGCGCGAACGGGCCAGCCCCGCTGCCGAAGCCACCCTGCGCGCGAGCGTCGAATCCTTTATCGCCGAACTGGCGCAGGAGTGCGAGGACGCGGGCCTTGATCCCATGAGCTTCCTGCATGCGCTGGACGAGGTGCAGACTTCGGAACCGGCCAGTATCGTCTTCGAGCGCCTGCGACAGCGCCTGCTGCACGCCGTGGAGCGCGAACGCGAGGAGCAGCATGCGGAGCGCACGCGCCAGAGCATCAACCTCGCTGAGTATCCGGCCTCGTTCGAAACTGCGCGCCGCATGCCGCGCCGCTTTATCGCGCTGCTGGGTCCCACCAATTCGGGTAAGACGCACAAGGCAATGGAGGCCCTGGCCAAAGCTGCCAGTGGCGTTTATCTTGCGCCTCTGCGCCTGCTGGCGCTGGAGAACTACGAGCGCCTGCAGGCCGCCGAGCCGCATGGCAAGCCGCTTGCGGTGAGCCTCATCACCGGCGAGGAACGCCGCATTGCTCCGGATGCGACCCACGTGGCCAGCACGGTGGAGATGCTCGATTCGCGCACGCCCGTGGAGGTGGCGGTGATCGACGAGATCCAGATGCTGGCCGACCGTGAACGCGGCGCCGCCTGGACGGCCGCCGTGTGCGGGGCCCCCGCGCGCACGGTGTATCTGGTGGGGGCGCCGGAGGCGCGCCGCGCCATCGAGGCGCTGGCCGAGCGGCTTGAGTGTCCGCTGGAGGTGCATGTGCTGAAGCGCAAAGGACCGCTTGTGGTCGAGCCCACGTCCGTGCGCAAGCTGAAGAACGTGCGCAAGGGCGATGCGCTGATCGCGTTTTCGCGCCGCGATGTGCTGATGTGGCGCGACCTGGTCACGGAGATGGGCCTCTCCGTCGCCACGGTCTACGGCAATCTCTCGCCCGAGGTGCGCCGCGCCCAGGCCCAGCGTTTCCGCGAGGGCAGGGCAGATGTGGTGGTAGGCACGGATGCCATTGCCATGGGCCTCAACCTGCCCATCGCCCGCATTGTGCTGACCAGCACAGTGAAATTCAACGGCGTGGAAGAGGAGGAGATTCCTTCTGCGCTGGCGCGCCAGATCGCGGGCCGCGCGGGGCGCTATGGCCTGCACGAAGAAGGACTGGTGGCGGGCTATGACGACGAGACCCACGGTGTGCTGCGCGCCCTGCTGAAGGAGAAGCCCACGCCGCTCAATGCCAGCGGCTTTGCCGTCGCGCCCACGCTGGAGCACCTGCACCGCATTGCATCGGTGACGGGCGAGACGTCGCTGGCCAAGCTGCTCAAGCGCTTCATCCACAATATCGATGTACCGGACGGCTTCTTCTACCCGCGCATCACCGAGGACCAGGCCGAGCGCGCGGAATGGCTGGATACGCTGCCGCTTTCCGTGGCGGACAAGTTCACCCTGTCGCTGGTGCCCGTATCGACGAAGATCGCGTCGCTGCAAAGCGCGTGGGAGCACTGGGCCGTTTCGCTGTCTCGCCATCGCATCACGCATCTGCATCCCGAGGACTCCCCGCTGCATTACCTCTCGCTACAGGAGGTGGAGGACCTGTGCCGTCTCTACTCGGCCTATGCATGGCTGGGGTACCGCCTGCCGGAATACTTCCCCGATATCGAACTGGCGCAGCAGCTTTCGCGCGAGGCCTCCGAGCGCGTGGACACCATCCTGCAAGACCAGAACGCCGCCGCGCGCCAGCGCCATCACAGGAAATTCCGCTGATGCCCGAGGGGTGGCATGCCGACATATATTTTTTTGGCATGTCATTTTTCAAAGAAAGAATGCATACCACTTCCGATGCCGGACTAAGATCTCCGTCATGCAGCCAAGGTCCTTGCGACTGCATCCATAACAGAATAACGGAGATTAAATGGGAATGCATAACACTCGTATGCGCAAGACCGTATTGGCTGCGCTGATTGCCGAAATGCTGGTGTCGGCCGGCGCCTTCGCTCAAACCACCAACGCGCCTGACGGCACCGATCCGGCCAACAGGGTTGTCGTCAGCGGCATCCGCGCATCGCTCACCTCGTCCCTCACGACCAAGCGCATGCAGGACGGCGTGGTGGACGCAGTGTCGGCCGAAGATGCCGGCAAGTTCCCGGACACGAACATCGCCGAATCCCTGCAGCGCGTGACCGGCGTGCAGATCCAGCGCAACAACGGCGAAGGCCGCTATATCTCCGTTCGCGGCCTGGGCCCCGAATTCAACAACGTGCTGGTGAACGGCCGCACCATGACCAGCGACACCGGCGGCCGCGATTTCTCCTTCGACCTGCTGTCTTCGGACCTGATCTCGAAGGCCCTGGTCTACAAGACCTCGCAGCCCTTCCTGCCGGAAGGCGGTATCGGTTCGACGGTCGACATCCAGACCGCGCGCCCTCTTTCGGGCAAGACCGGCCACAGTTCGGTGGTCAACGTTTCGGCCGCCCGCGACTCGAACTCGAAGAAGACCACGCCTAACGCCAGCGGCATGTACACCTATGCCAACGAGGCGCGCGACTTCGGGGTGGCAGGCTCGATTTCCTATACCGACCGCGCTTCCAAGCAGAACAAGGCAGTGACCGACGCGTGGAACCTGCGCGACGTTTCCGTCATCAACGGCGATCTCAATTCGAAGAACCTGACGATGGCCGACGTGACGACCAAGAAGCTGCTGATGCCGCAGAGCTTCGGCTTCCAGCAGGAAGACGAGAGCCGCAAGCGCCTGGTCGGTAACCTGACGGTGCAGTACAACCCTTCGTCGACCTGGAAGCTCACGGCCGACGCGCTGTACTCCCGCCTCGACCAGCGCAACGCCGTCATCGCCATCAGCGACTGGAACAACCCGGTGCAGCTGGGCGTGAAGGCCGATTCGAATAACCAGGTGACCAGCTTCCTGCGTCCCGGCTCGACCTTCTACGCAAACAACCCGGCCATCGTCGGCGAAGGCAAGGCGCTCACCGACGCCAACTCGAACGACATGATCGTGAAGGGCGGCGACCGGCTGTCCGAGACCAAGGCATTCGGCCTGAATTCGAAGTGGGCCCTGGCGCCGGAGTGGAAGCTGGAAGGCGACGTATCGAGCTCGCGCACCACCACCAAGACTCCCGACATGTGGGTGGTTGCGGGCATGGTGCCGAAGAACGGCGATACCCTGAGCTTCGGCAGCATTCCGAGCCTGACCTTTGGCGACGGCATTGCCGACCCGTCCGCGGTGTTCGCCCACGCCGTGTCGAACAACGATGTGCGCTTTCACGACAAGCTACACGAAGGCCGCCTGAATCTCTCCTGGAGCCACGATATCGGCAACTTCAAGGGCCTGGATTCCGGCCTCGCGTATTCGCAGCGCGAAGTGGGCCGCACCAGCTGGAGTTCCGATTCCTGGAACGCCTACAGCGGCTACCACGTATCCCTGCCTTCGAGCCTGTTCACCGTGACACCGATGGATCAGTTCCTCGGCAGCGGCGTGAAAATGCCGAGCGCCTACCTGCGCTTCGACCCGAACGAGTACATGAGCTACCTGAACCAGCCGTCGACGATCGCGAAGTCGAACGACCCGGCCCTGTATTCGGACAAGACCAAGTTCCCGAACGGCCCGATGGCGATCGACTACACCAAGCCTTCCATCTGGGCGGTGAAGGAAAAAGTGTCGAGCCTCTTCGTGGATTCGAAGTGGGAAGGCGAGGGCTGGTCCGCCAATGCTGGCCTGCGCTATGTGCACGTGAACTCTTCCTCCACCGGTATCAGCCGCGTGCTGCTGTCGGCCGTGAAGAGCCCGAACGACACGACCTACATCCTGAACTGGGGGCCGTCGAGCCTGACCACGGTGGAGAACAGCTACAACAGCCTGCTGCCATCGGCTAACCTGAAGATCGACCTGCGCTCCGACATGCTGCTGCGCTTCGGCGCCTCCAAGACCGAGACCCGTCCTACGCTGAACCAGATGGGCGTGGACAACTGGTACGGCGGCCGCTTCGGCGACGTGCAGACCGGCGGCGGCAACCCTTACCTGAAGCCGATGCAGTCGAAGAACTTCGACTTGTCCTGGGAATGGTATCTGTCGAAGACGAACTACGTGAGCACCGCCGTCTTCCAGAAGAACGTGTCGGACTTCCTGGAGAAGAAGCTGGTGGACATCAAGATCCCCCAGTACACCGAAACGGTTCACGATACCCGCGTTCGTAACGGCCAGAAGGGCAAGATCAAGGGTGTCGAGCTGGCAGGCCAGTATGCCTTCGATACGGCAGTGCCCTGGCTGCAGGGCTTCGGCGTGGCCGCCAATTACACCTATGTGGACGCCACGGCGAGCCGCGAAGGCGGCGCGCCGGAATGCGGCTACCCCGGCCTGTCCCCGCAGTCGTACAACGGCTCCGTGTTCTACGAGAACGGCAAGTTCCAGGCCCGCGTGAGCTACAACTGGCGCAATCACTTCTCCGTGGACTGCGGCGGCGGCAGCACCTTGCCACGCAACCGCGCAGCGTACGGCCAGACCGACGCCAGCCTGCGCTACAATCTGACTCCGTCGATTGCGTTGTATGCGGATGGCATCAACCTGAGCAACTCCAGGATGCGTGAATATGCCAATAATGAAGGCCAGTTCCTGACCCTGGAAGATGTCGGCCGCCGCGTCAACGTCGGCCTGCGTGTAGCCTTCTAAGCATAAACTTTTGCCTTGAAAGGGACGCCAGCCGCGAGGCTGGCGTTTTTGCGTATACATGAATTCATCCAATCGCCTTGAACTTGTCGACGCCGTGCGCGGCTTTGCCCTTGTCTCGATCATGCTGCTGCATAACATCGAGCACTTCGATCTTTACCATGTGCCGCAAGGGCTTCCGGCCTGGCTGGCCACTCTCGACAAATGGATCTGGGATGCGGCCTTCTTCCTCTTCGGAGGCAAGTCCTACGCCATCTTCGCGCTGCTGTTCGGCGTGACCTTCCAGCTGCAGTTCCAGCGCCGCGCGCAGATGGGCGATGATTTCCGGCCGCGCTTCGTGTGGCGCATGGCGCTGCTGCTCGGATTCGGCATCGTGAACTCGCTGTTCTACCACGGCGATATCCTGAGCATCTACGCTGTCCTGGCGCTTGCGCTGCTGCCGGTGGCCCGCCTGCGCGATGGCGCCGTGCTGGCGATCGCCTGCCTTCTTCTGCTGCAGCCCGCCGCCTGGCTGGATCTGGCGGCAGCGCTTCCGGACACCCATCTCAAACTGGCGGATCCCGAGTCCTGGGCCTACTTCGGCCGGGCCAACGAGTACCTCGCCAAGGGCACAATGCCGGATGTCTGGCAGGGCAATCTGGCGAACGGCAAGCCGGGCGTGGTGCTGTGGAGCTGGGAGAACGGCCGCATCTTCCAGATTCCGGCGCTGTTCATGCTGGGCATGCTGGCTGCGCGGCGCGGGCTGTTCGCGCTGACGGAGGCGAACCGCAACTGGTGGAAGCGCGTGCTGCTGGTGGCCTGCGTGTTCTTCGTACCGATGTTCGCACTGAAGACGAAGCTCGGGAGCATGGGCTTCGGCGATGCGGTTCTGCGTCCGCTGGAGGTGATGGTCACCTCATGGTCCAACTTCGCGTTCATGCTGGTGCTGGTGGCCGGCCTTGCGCTGGCATATCAGACGCGGGCGGGAGAGCGCATGCTGAAGTTGTTCGCGCCGCTGGGCCGAATGAGCCTGACCAGCTATCTCACGCAAAGCGTGATCGGCACGGCGCTGTACTACGGCTGGGGCCTGGGCTTGTATGCGGCGACCGGCGCCACTGGTTGCCTGCTGATCGGCATTGCGCTCGCCGTACTGCAAGGCGCCTTCAGCGCATGGTGGCTGCGCAGCCACGCCCAGGGCCCGCTCGAATCGCTGTGGCACCGCCTTACCTGGCTGAAGCAGCCGGCGCCCAGCCCTGCACGTGGATAGCGAAACGCTAGTCGAGAACAGTGAGCGCCAGCCGTGAGGCTGGCGTTTTTGTTGGTTGCTCCCACGCTGGGCTCATGCCATCATGCCTTGACTTCGCCAATTGGGGACAACCGACATGAGAAGGCATGCTGACAAGGTCCTGGACGCGCCAGCGGGCGTGAATACGCCTGCACGCCGAAGGCCTGAAGCCGCCGCCCAACTTGCTGGCAAGCGTGGCGAGTCGCTTGTTCAACTCCAGCAGATCGCCAATAACAGCTCGCGCTTCGATGGCGCGCGCGGGTTCCGGCAAATCAGCCAGGGCGGCGCCATCAACCGCACCGGCCTGCCGGACACGCTTAAAAAAGGCATCGAGAACCTTTCCGGTCAGGCGCTGGATGGCGTAAAGGTCCACTACAATTCGTCCCGGCCCGCCCAGCTGAACGCCCATGCGTACAGCCAGGGGACGGACATCCATCTCGCGCCTGGCCAGGAAAAGCACCTGCCGCACGAAGCCTGGCACGTCGTGCAGCAGATGCAGGGGCGCGTGAAGCCCACCATGCAGCTCAAGGGCGGCACTGCCATCAACGACGACGCAGGCCTGGAGCGCGAGGCGGACATCATGGGCTCCCGGGCGCAGGGAGCAAGCCATGCCCGCTCTCCTGTCCAGCTCAGGGCAGGGCCTCACGCGACGCGCGTCGTCCAGCGTGTGGTGCTGACCAAGATCGTGGGCCAGTGGGAGATGGCGGATGGCTTCTACAAGATCGATGATGTCCTGATCGGTGGGCGTACGCCGTCGCCTTTCAGCGGCACCATGGGGGCGCACAGCACGGCCTGGGTCGCACACGTGGACGCAATACGGCGGCATCTGGTGGGCACCAATCTTGGCCAGGGTATCGACTGGTTCACTGCGCTGGCGCAGGATGACCTGGCATCGCCCTTGCTGAAACTGGACGGCTACCTGAACACAACCCAGAAAAGCAATCTGGCCACTGCCCAATTTCACTTGTTGAAGCATCTGAACGAGCTTGGGCTGTACAAGGGGAAGATCACCAGCGGGAACTACGCCAAGGTTCTGATGTGGCTGCGGTCCGCCATCAATGCCTACCTTACCTTCGTCAATTTCCTGCCCTTGTCCACGGTCGCTGGAGGCGACCCGAAGGGCCACGGTGAAGGGACCGCGCGTAGCGAGCTCAACGTGTTCGAGTACGGCTTCGCGCTGCGGCATGAAAAGACGATGGGCCTGCCCGGCAGTACCGCCGACCTTGGCATCTTGTCGGAGCAGGACCTTGCGGAGAGCGAACTGAAGGGACTGGATACCAAGCTCAGGCAGTCGCTGCTTGGGACCATGCGCCAGGATAAGGTGGCAGCTTACCGGAAAGCGGTCAGGAAGACCCTTATCAATATGTTTGCAAGCGAAACACCGGACGCGTATGCCAGCATGAGCGGCGACTTGCAGAAAGACGAGGTGAAGCAGGAAATATGGGCCCTGGCGCTACAGAATTTTCTGCGCACGATACGGCTGGCCTACCCATATGCTTACGACTTTGCGGAGATGGCCGACAAGGAGGTTCTCTTGTCCGTGATCGGCGGACTAAATGCTGGCCTGAATGCCGCCGCCGTGTATGACTACCTGAGTGGACAGAAGAAGTTCGAGGCGATCGCAGGCACTTACACCTTCCACAGTGGCGACTCGCTTCAGGATTTTATCAACAAGCATCACGTCGAGTCGGCCCTCAGCGGCAAGCACAAGCTGGGCGCATCGAAGCTCAGGTCCTCCGCCAAAGGCTTGTCGGACCGGCAGCAGGGAGGCTCAGGTTTTGGCGTAACAGTGATGGTGGACTCGCAGACAGATTCCATTGGCGATGTGCTGATGAACGGACGCACGAGGAGCCCGTTCAGCGCGACGATGGGAGCGCACACGACGGCATGGACCGTGCATGTCGATGCCGTGGTACGCCTGCTGAAAGGGCATTCCCTGACTGAGGGGATCAGGGCGCTTGCCAACCAGGCGCGCGCAGAGATGATGCACAACAAGGCGATAAAGTATGCAGGCCATATTTCAGAGAAACATCAGATTTTCCTGGTCGAGGCATTGAACTACCTGAAATCGAGGATTGCAGAGGCGATTGACGCCATCGGTACGCATGACGAAGGAAAGAAGACCGCCGCATTGGAGGCCCTCATCCATGACTACATGACCTTCGTCAATTTCATTCCGATGTCCACCATCGAAATCGCCATGCCCAATGGACGGACCGAGGGCATGCGCCGCGCCTTCCTGAACAAATACGAGGAGCACGGGGACGCGATCTTCGTCAAAGGCGAAACCAAAGACCAGCGCACGCAGATCATTCGCGACCATCTGCTGGGGATGTTCGACCCCAAGGGCCTCGACCATTTTCCGCCGGACCTGGGGGAGCGTGAGCCTACGGATATCAACAAGCATGCCGGCGGCGGCTACGACGAGCAGCACCCGCTGTACAAGCACATATCGAAACCAGTGGTGGTCAACGCGAAACGCACGATTTCATACGAAAACTTCCTGCACACGATAGAGGCGGCATATCCGAATGCGGCTGAGGCGGTGGATCTGGCCGGCCATTTGAAGGGCAAATGGCCGAATATCGAAACAACCAGCGACAAGCACGCCAAGCTGATGAACAAGAAAGCGCATGTGATCGGCAACCCCGCCGATCCCTTGGCCTGTCTGTATAAAGGCTATCAGGTGGAAATCAGGGCGGTAAACAGGGGCAAGGCGACCGTCATGGTGCTGGCTGATCCGAATCAGCCAAAGATCACCGTTGACGTGATTTCGCTGGCAATGGACAAATAAACAAAAAAGCCAACCCGAAGGTTGGCTTTTTCTTGAATCTTGGTAGGCCGTGCGGGATTCGAACCTGCGACCAACGGATTAAAAGTCCGCTGCTCTACCAGCTGAGCTAACGACCCAAGGGGTTCTTTCGAATGGTAGGCCGTGCGGGATTCGAACCTGCGACCAACGGATTAAAAGTCCGCTGCTCTACCAGCTGAGCTAACGACCCCCGAAAGAAGCGAGATTATAGACGGCCCGACCATGCCTGTCAAATGCCGTTGAGCATGAATCTGCGGAATTCGGCAGGCACAGCCTTCGGCTTATTTGCCGCGCAGGCGCTCCTTGGCGGTGGCGGCGGCGGCGCTGTCCGGATAGGTCTTGATCAGCTCCTGCAGCGTCTTCTTGGCGTTGTTGACGGCTTTCAGCTCGGTCTGGCAGCTGGCGATGTTGAGCATGGCGTCCGCGGCGCGCGGGCTGTCCGGATACTGCTTGACCACCTGCTGCTGCGCCAAGATGGCGTTCTTGCAGTCGCGCTGGGCGTAGTAGGCGTTGCCCAGCCAGTATTGGGCGTTGGCCGCGTAGGCCGAGCCGGGATAGCGCTGGGTGAAGGCCTGCAGCGCGGCCGCGGCGCCCTTGTAGTCGCCGTCCTTGAACAGCTGCATGGCCGCGTCGTGGGCGTTCAGTTCGGACTGGTCCACCGAGGCGGTCTTGCCGTCCACCGTCACTTCGCGCGGCTCGAGCTTCTTGATGCGGGCGTCCAGGTCGGCGTAGAAGTCCTTCTGGCGCTTCTGGGCCGTGGAGATCTCGTTGGCCAGCAGCTCGATCTGGCCGCGCAGCTGGGCGATCTCCTGCATCGTCTGCTCGTGCTGGTTCAGGATGTCCAGGGTGGAGGTCTTGTCGGCCTTGGTGTCGATGCGCGCGTTCAGCTCGCGCTGCAGGGCTTCCACCTTGGCGCGCAGGTCCAGGATCGCGCGGCGCGCTTCGTCGTCGTCAAACACGCCGGCCGAAGCCTGCAGGGACAGGCCGGCAAATGCCAGCGCAAGAGCGGTCTTGGTGAATTTGGTCATGATTCGGGACGCTTTCTCAAAACAAATGGAAACGGGGCAGGGCGCAGTATATACCGCGCGCCGCCCCGTTATGCCTGGCCAGCCAGGAATCGTTCAGCGATTACTTGTAAACGATGTCGGCACGGCGGTTCTGCGCCCATGCTTCTTCGTTGTGGCCTTCGGCCTTTGGCTTCTCTTTGCCCAGCGACACGGCTTCGATCTGGCCTTCGGACACGCCCAGGGCGGTCATCGCCTTGCGTACGGCTTCGGCACGCTTCTGGCCCAGGGCCAGGTTGTACTCGGCGCCGCCGCGCTCGTCGGTGTTACCCTGGATCAGGATGTTGCGGCTGGTGTTCTTGGTCAGGTAGGCGGAGTGGTTCTGCACCACTGGCTTGCCGTCTTCACGCACCACGTAGCTGTCGAAGTCGAAGTACACGGAGCGGTTGGCCAGCACGCCTTTCGGGTCGTTCAGCGGATCGATGGAAGCGGTTTCCACCGGCGCCACGGCGCGGGTGTCAGCGGCTGGAGCGGCTTCGGCCGGCTTGCTTTCCACCACAGGAGCCGGTTCCGAGATTTTCACCGGGGTCGAGCAAGCGGACAGCAGGGCTGCACTGGAAATGAGGAAGGCGATGCTTTTTACGTTACGCATTTTTGTTTCTCCTGGTCGTTAATGAGGTTGCTGCTTACTTCATGAAAGGACCCCAGGTGGGCTCCTTGATATTGCCCGCTTGAGTGGTCAAGCGCTGCTTAACTCGGCCGTCCACCGACACCATGGCCAGCGCCTTGCGTCCGCCCGAATCGGTGGCGTACAGGATGTACTTGCCGTTCGGGGCGAAGCTAGGCGCCTGGTCATTGGTGGTGTCGGACAGACGTTGCTCCTGGCCGCTTGCCAGATCCAGGACATAGAGCTGGTAGTTGCCGTTGCGCCGGGAAATATAAGCCAGCGACTTTCCATCGGAGGAAATGCGCGGGCTGATATTGTAGGTGCCGCTGAAGGTGACGCGCTTGACGTCGCCGCCGTTCACGTTCATGCGGTAAATCTGGGGACCGCCGCTGCGGTCGCTGGTGAAGTAGATGGATTCGCCGTCCGCCGAGAACTGGGGCTCGGTGTCGATCACGGGCGGGTTCGAGTTGGTCAGGCGGCGCAGGGAGCCGCCGCTGGCGCTGGCCACATAGATCTGGGTGTTGCCGCTCTTGGAGAGGGCGATGGCGAGCTTGCTGCCGTCCGGCGACCAGGCGGGCGCCGAGTTGTTGCCCTTCTCGTTGGCGATCACGGTGCGCTGGCGCGTCACCAGGTTCTGCACGTAGACCACCGGCTTCTTCTGCTCCAGCGACACATAGGCCACCTTGGTGCCGTCCGGCGACCAGGAAGGGGAGAAGATGGGCTCGTTCGAGCTCAGGGCCAGCTGCTCGCTCTCGCCGTCGGCGTCCGCCACGTAGAGGCGGAAGGCTTTGCCTTCCTGCTTCACGTAGGCGATGCGGGTGGCGAAGATGCCGGGCACGCCGGTCAGCTTTTCATACACGTCGTCTGCGATCTTGTGCGCGGCCAGGCGGGTGTACTGCTGCGGGGCCGACTGGTCCAGCTGGCTCAGCTTGCTGGCCTGGACCGTGGAGTGCAGCTTGTAGCGCACGTCGAAGCTGCCGTTGGCCAGCTTCTGCACCGTGCCCACCACCACCGCGTCCGCGCCGCGCTGCTTCCAGGCGCCGTAGTCGACATTGTTGGGATCGTTGATCGTGCCCGCATCGATGACCTTGAAGGCGCCGCTGCGTTCCAGGTCGGACTTGATGACGGCGGAAATCTGCGTCGGGGACTGGCCCTCGTCGGCGAAGGCCGCCACGGCCACGGGAATCTGGTTGCTGCCCACGCCGGAGATCTCGACGCGCAGCTGGGCATAGGCGCCCTGGCCGGCCACCAGGCCGGCGGTGAAAATGAGGGAGGTCAGGATCGTCTTCATAGCTCGCATCAAGGTAAATCTTTCATATTGAACACCAGCTCCAGGTCCTTCTCCACCGTGCCGTCTTTCTTCTTCGGCAGGGGCGAGGACTTGTTGATGGCGTTTTCCACAGCGGCATCGTAGGCCGGATTGCCGCTACTCTTGATCTTTCGGACTGTTATCACTTCCCCTGTCGGCAGCTGGGTCACGCGGAACCGTGCTTCGATGTCCTGCTTGGCTCCCGCATACACGACATTGCTCTGGATCTTGGCGCGCAGGGCAGCCAGGTAGCCGGCGTCCATGCGCGGCGCGGTGGATTTCTCCGCCGTGCCCGTGCTGCCCGTGCCTGCCGCCTGCGCCATCATGCGGCGCATGTTCTCGGCACGGATCTTCGCCGCCTTTTCTTCCGCCAGCTTCTTCTCAGCCAGTTCCTTCTTCTTCTTTTCCGCTTCCAGCTTCTTCTGCTCCGCCAGCTCTTCTTCCTGCTGGCGTTTCAGTTCTTCCTTCTTTTTCTTCTCTTCCGCGAGGCGTTCCTTTTCCTTCTTCTCGCGCTCCTTGCGCAGCGCGATCTCGGGATCGGCCTTGGGCGGCGCCACTTCTTCCGGCGGCGCGGCCTTCACGGGCGGAGGCGGCGGCTCCGGTTCGGGCTCCGGCTTCACCTCGGGCTGCGGCTCGGGCGGCGGGGCCGCCTGCTGCGTGCTCAGGTCCCATACTTCCGCTTCCACGGCCGTCGGCTGCTCGTTCTGCCAGCGGATGCCGCCCCACAGGAAGACGAACAGCAAGGCATGCATGCCCACCGCCAGCGCCACGGAGCGCCAGCCGTCGTGCCGCTTCGGCACTTTATAGGGACCGCCTGCCATTGCCATCGTCATCGTTACTTCGTTGCCAGGCCGACCCGGCTGATCCCCATCTTCTTCGCTTCCGAGATCAGCTGGATCACGTCGTCGTACTTGCTTTCCTTGTCGCCCGCGATCAGCACCGGATAGTCCGGATTGCTCTCATGCAGGGCGCGCAGTTTCTTCACCAGGGCGTCGCGGTTGGGCGCCGTTTCGGGCGCGTCGGCCGTCTTGCCCGCGATGCCGATCGAGAGCGCACCATTGGGCTTGATCGTCACCTGGATATAGGCATCGGGCGGACGCACCGCCTTTTCCGCATGCGGCAGCTCGATCGTGCTCGGATTGTTCGAGCTCGGGATCACCATGAAGATGATCAGCAGGCAGAGCATCACGTCGATATAGGGAACGACGTTGATCTCCGACTTGAGCTTGCGGCCGCGGCCGCCGCGCATGCTGCTGTGGAAGGACGATGCCATGCTTGCCTCTTAGCGCGACTGCCGCTGCAGGATGTTGGAGAACTCCTCGACGAAGCTCTCGAAACGGATCGCCAGGCGGTCGATGTCGTGCGAAAAACGGTTGTAGGCCACCACCGCGGGAATCGCGGCGAAGAGGCCGATGGCGGTGGCGATCAGGGCTTCGGCAATGCCGGGCGCCACGGCCGACAGCGTGGCCTGCTGCACGTTGGCCAGGCCGCGGAAGGCGTTCATGATGCCCCACACGGTGCCGAGCAGGCCGATATACGGGGACACGGAACCGACGGAGGCCAGGAAGGCCAGGTGCGATTCCAGGGCGTCCATCTCGCGCTGGAAGGCGGCGCGCATGGCGCGGCGGGCGCCGTCCAGCACCGCGCCCATGTCGAGCGACTCGCGGCTGGCGGCCAGGGCCTGCTTGCCCTTGATGAATTCGCCCATCCCGGCCTCGAAGATGCGGGCCAGGGCGCCGCTGCTGGCGCGGTTGCTGCTCGCGTTCTGATGCAGGGCGTGCAGGTTGCCGCCGGCCCAGAAGGTCTTTTCGAAGTCGATGGTCTGGCGCCGCGCGGCGCGCACGTCGAACAGCTTCTTGAAGATATAGGTCCAGCTGACCAGGGACACACCAAGCAGCAGCGCCATGATCAGCTGAACGATCAGGTGTGCGTTGGAGATGAGGGCGAGGAAGGAAAGGTCCTGGGTGACGTCGTTCATTATGTCTCGTTGTTAGGAATAAAGCCGGCTGCGGCGCCGCCCTGCATGCGGGCGGCCACGGCGTCCGGTAAGGCGCGCGGACGCAGCGCGGAATCGACGCAGCCCACCTTCACGCGGGCCGTGTTGAGCAGGGTCGCGCCGCACCACGCCTCCTGCACGAAGACGACCGAGGCGCGGCCCAGCTTGTCGATTCTGAGTGTTAATCTTAGTACATCGTCCAGCTTCGCTGGCGCATGATAGTCGGCGTTCACACTCTTGACCACGAACATGGCGTCATGTTCGGCCAGCAATACCTGCTGGCCAACGCCAATGGCGCGCAGCCATTCGGTCCGCGCGCGTTCGAAGAACTTCAGATAATTAGCGTAATAAACGATGCCGCCCGCGTCCGTATCCTCGTAGTAGACACGAACCTCCCAGGTGAACTCCGAAGCCATTGTTTGATTGCTACAAATGTTGTTGAGCAACATTTTACGCGATTTCGCGCCAAATGTTGCCATTTCTTTGGTACTTATCAAGATAGCCGATCAGTTAATCTGATCGGCGGGCAAACACCAACCTTTGTAACATTCGCTTACGAGTTTCATTCAGGCACCGCCGCGCTTGATGGCGAAGGGCGAGAAGCCCTGGCAGGTGGGCATGAGCTCGATCAGGTTGACATTGATATGGGGCGGCAGGGTGGCGATCCAGTAGGCCGTGTTCGCGATGTCCTCGGCCGTGAGCGGGGTGGTGCCCTCGTAGACCTTGGCCGCGGCCGCGTCGTCGCCCTTGAAGCGCACATTGGAGAACTCCGTGCCCCCGCACAGGCCGGGCGCCAGGTTGGTGGCGCGCACGCCGGTGCCCACCAGGTCGGCGCGCAGGTTGAGGGTGAACTGCTCGACAAAGGCCTTGGTGGCGCCGTAAACATTGCCGCCGGGGTAGGGGTAGTGGCCCGCCACGGAGCCCAGGTTGATGATGGTGCCGCGGCCGCGCGCCACCATGCCGGGCAGGAGGGCGCGCGTCATGGTCACCAGGCCGGTGCAGTTGGTGGCAATCATGGTCTCCCAGTCCTCCAGGGAGGCTTCGTGGGCGCCTTTCAGGCCCAGGGCCAGGCCGGCGTTGTTGATGAGGACGTCCACTTCCGCCCAGCCGGCGGGCAGGGCGGCGACGGCGGCATGGATGGCCGCCTTGTCCGACACATCCAGCGGCACGGCGCGCGCGTTCGGACCCAGTTCGGCGGCCAGGGTCTGCAGGCGGTCCTCGCGGCGGCCCGCGATCAGGACCTTGTGGCCCCCGGCGGCAAACACGCGGGCCATCGCCGCGCCGAAACCGGCGGTGGCGCCGGTGATGAATACGATCATGTCGGGTCCTTCATTGCTAAAGTGAACTGGTCCGATTGTAGCCGAAGCGCCTGGCCGCCGTGCTGGCGGCGCCTGACAATATTTCCATTGGGAAACCTTGCCGGGGCTTCCTTGCTCTGCGATGTGACTTAACTTACAATCTGGGCTCCATTTATGTCTCACGTAACTGGCGAAAAGCGGCTGGTCCGCGAAAGGTGGGCTTCCACCGGGGAACGTGAGATGTCAGATAAGCCGTTCGCCTGGGCAGCCACCGATGGAATTTGCGCGAAGAGGCTGCCTTTGCCGCTCCCGGCGTCCCTCATTCGATCCAATCTGCCAGTCTTACTCATCGGAGTTATTCATGTTCGCTAAAGATCACACCCTCGCCAGCATCGACCCGGAACTGTTCGGCGCCATCCAGAACGAGAACAAGCGCCAGCACGACCATATCGAGCTGATTGCGTCGGAGAACTACACCTCGCCAGCCGTGATGGAAGCCCAGGGCTCCCAGCTCACCAACAAGTACGCCGAAGGCTATCCCGGCAAGCGCTACTACGGCGGCTGCGAATACGTGGACGTGGTGGAACAGCTGGCCATCGACCGCGTCAAGCAGCTCTTCGGCGCGGAAGCGGCGAACGTGCAGCCGAACTCCGGCTCCCAGGCCAACCAGGGCGTGTTCTTCGCCGTGCTGAAGCCTGGCGACACCATCATGGGCATGTCCCTGGCCGAAGGCGGCCACCTGACCCACGGCATGGCGCTGAACATGTCCGGCAAGTGGTTCAATGTGGTGTCCTACGGCCTGACCGCCGAAGAGGACATCGACTACGAGGCCATGGAAAAGCTGGCCCACGAGCGCAAGCCCAAGCTGATCATCGCCGGCGCCTCGGCCTTCTCCAGGAAGATCGACTTCGAGCGCTTCGCCAAAGTGGCCAAGGCCGTGGGCGCCTACTTCATGGTGGACATGGCCCACTACGCCGGCCTGATCGCCGCCGGCCTGTACCCCAACCCGGTGCCGCACGCCGACTTCGTGACCTCGACCACCCACAAGTCCCTGCGCGGCCCGCGCGGCGGCATCATCCTGATGAAGGCCGAGCACGAGAAGATCATCAACTCCGCCATCTTCCCCGGCATCCAGGGCGGCCCCCTGATGCACGTGATCGCGGGCAAGGCCGTGGCCTTCAAGGAAGCCCTGAGCCCCGAGTTCAAGGCCTACCAGCAGCAGGTGGTGAAGAACGCCGACGTGCTGGCCAGGACCCTGATCAAGCGCGGCCTGCGCATCGTGTCCGGCGGCACCGAGTCGCACGTGTTCCTGGTGGACCTGCGCGCCAAGAACCTGACCGGCAAGGAAGCGGAAGCCATCCTGGGTTCGGCCCACATCACCTGCAACAAGAACGGCATCCCGAACGATCCGCAGAAGCCTTTCGTGACCTCGGGCATCCGCCTGGGCAGCCCGGCCATGACCACGCGCGGTTTCGGCGAGGCCGAAGCCGAGCAAGTGGGCAACCTGATCGCCGACGTGCTGGACAACCCGCACGACGCCGCCACCATCGAGCGCGTGAAGGCGGCCGTGAAGGTGCTGGCCGATAAGTTCCCGGTCTACGCTGCCTGATTCATGAAGTGTCCGTTCTGCCAGCATGACGAGATTCACGTCCTCGACACCCGCGTGTCGGAGGAAGGGGACGCGATCCGCCGCCGCCGGCGCTGTGGCAAATGCGACAAGCGCTTCACCACGTATGAGCGCATCGAGCTCTCGATGCCGTATGTGGTGAAGAAGAACGGAAGCCGCACCGAGTATTCCCCCGCCAAGCTGCGCGACAGCCTGATGCTGGCGCTGCGCAAGCGGCCCGTGGCGGCTGCCTCCGTCGATTTGGCGGTGCAGTCGATCGAGGAGAAGCTGCTCACCAGCGGCAAGCGCGAGGTCGATTCCGGCCATATCGGCGAGCTGGTGATGCAGGAGCTGAAGCGCCTGGACAAGGTAGCCTATATCCGCTTTGCCTCCGTCTACAAGAACTTCGAGGACCTGGCCGAATTCCAGGATGCCATCGAGGAGGCGGGGCGCGGCAGCAAGCCGCGCGCCGAGTAAGCCGCCCCGCGTGCGCGCCCGCGCACGTTTGATTTATCTCAACCGTTCAAAAGGCCCCAAGGCTAACGTTCCAGGATAGAGCGTTCGTCCGGAGGGTCTATGCTGCGCGCATCGCAAGCGGGCTTTACATTGCTGGAAGTGCTGATCGCCGTGCTGGTGCTGGCGCTGGGCATGGTGGGCGGCCTGGCCATGCAGCTGCATGCGCTGCGGGCGCGCCATGAATCGGCCCTGCTGTCGAACGCCACGCAGCTGGCGGCGGGCGCGCTGGAACGGCTGCGCGCCAATCCCGGCCAGCAGGCCTCCTATCTCACGCTGGATTTCGACGCCGCCAGCGAACCATCTCCTGCATCCTCTGCCGCCTGTTTCGCGCGCGCCTGTTCCGCCGCCGAACTGGCAGCCATGGACATCGCCGACATCAAGCGCCTGGCTGCCAGCATGCTCCCGCTGGCGCGCATCCGCCTGTGCCGCGACCGCATGGGCTGGCAGGGAGGCCGCTGGCGCTGGCCCTGCAGCGGCGAGAGCGATGCGCCCATCGTCGTGAAAGTGGGCTGGCGCATGCGCCAGCCTGCCGGAGCGGCAGCCGGCGGCGCCGGGCGCGAACATCCCGTGCTGGCCATGCCGCTGGGGAGCCTGCCATGAAGCCGCTGCGCACTCCGCCCGCAGGGCAGGGACTGAGCGCCGCGCCCTATGGTGGCCCGGCGAAGGGCGATGCGCCGGATCGGCAGCCGCCGCCACCACGTTTGCGCCAGCCCGCGCGGATGGGCCCGGCCCGGCTGCTTGCGCCGCGGCGCGAGGGCGGCTTCGGCATGACCGAGATTCTGGTTGCGCTGGCCGTCGGGCTGCTGGTCACGCTCACGGCCAGCGCGATGCTGGTGAGTGCGGGCGGCAATTTCACGCAGCATGCGGCGCACGCCCAGTTGAACGACAACGGCCGCTTCGCGCTGGAGCTGGTTGGGCAGGCGCTGAGGCAGGGCAGCTTCGTCAATCTCGAAACGGACGCATGGCCGGGCGGGAATGGCGAGGCGGCCGTCGCGGGACTGGATGCAGCCAGCCTCGGCCACAGCAGCGCGGGGATCGGCAATCCGCTGGCGGGCGCCGTCAACGGCAGCGACGTGCTGGCGCTGCGCTATGCGGGCTCCGGAGAAGGCGGCGGCGACGGCTCGGTCCTCAACTGCGCGGGATTCGCGGTGCCGCGGGGCGCGGCCTGGAGCATCTTTTACGTCGCCCGGAGCGACGACGGCGAAGCGGAGCTGCGCTGCAAGTACCTCAGCGACAGCAGCTGGAGCTCGGACGCCATCGTGCGCGGCGTGGACAGCTTCCAGGTGCTCTATGGCCTGGATACGGACACGCCGCCCGACGGCGTTCCCAACCGCTACCTGAACGCGCGGGGCATCGAAGCGCTGGACGCGGACCTGGTGCTGGAAGGCGCGACCGCCGCCGCCCGGGAAGCGGACCTGCGCCGCCGGACGCACTGGAAGCGCGTCGCCAGCCTGCGCCTGGCCCTGCTGCTGCACGGCGGGGCGGAAGCGCGGCGGGACACGGAACCCGTCGTCTACCGCCTGTTCGGTCCGGCGTATGCCGCGGCGGGGGACGCGGGCGCCGTCATCGACGAAGCGCGGCTGCCTGCGGACCTGCGCCAGCGCACGCGGCGCCTTTTCGAAGCCAGCTACGCGGTACGCAATGCGCAGAGGTGAGCCATGCGCACCCGGCAGGACGGCATCACGCTGCTGCTGACGATCCTGCTCCTGCTGGGCGTGCTGATCCTGGGCGCCTCGGCGGCGAAGCTGGCGCTGAGCGGCGAGAAGGCCGCGCGGGCGGAGCGCGACCGCCACATTGCCTTCCAGGCGGCGGAGGATGCCCTGATGGACGCGGAACGCGATATCGACGGCAAGGCGGGCCCCGGGCGCCAGGCCATGTTCGATAGCGGGCGCGCGGAGAGCTTTGTGCCCGGCTGCGGCAGGGGCGATGCGGCGGGCCTGTGCGCGGCGGGGGAGGGCGCGCCGCCTGCCTGGCAGGCGGTGGATATCGCGGATGGGCCCAGCGCCAGCCATGGCCAGTTCACCGGCGCGGACATGCAGACAGGGCAGGGCCCCTTGCCCTGGCGGCGTCCGCGCTACATCGTCGAACGCCTGCCGTACAAGGCGCCGGGAGCGCCGGCGGACGCTGCCCCGGCTTACTACTACCGGGTAACAGTGCTGGGTTTCGGGGCGCGCGAAGGCACGGAAGTCGTGTTGCAGAGTTCTTACCGCCGAACCGTGGACGAGTGAGGCCATGATGTGGATGCGAAGGGCACAATGGCTGGCAGCACTGGCGACGGCCGCCTGGCCGCTGGCAGGCGCAGGGGCGGGCCTCGCCGTGGATGCGGGCCAGGCAGCGCTGGGCTGCGGCTTGCGCGGCGCCGTGCTGCGCGGTCCCGGCCTGGCATTGGCCGCGCCCGCCCTGGCGGCGCAGCCGGGACAGCCCGTGCAGGCAGGCGAGCTGCTGCGCACCGAGTACCGCGCCGACGACTGGACAGGCAGGCTGCTGCGCTCCGCCGTATGGAGCAGCGGCGCGTCTGGCTTGAGCCTGCAGCCCGAGCGCTGGGATGCCGCGGCGCAGCTGGAGGCAATGCCCGCCGCCGCGCGCCGCATCTACACCGCGAGCGCAGGGCAGACTGTGCCTTTCGAATGGGCGGCCCTGTCGGCCGAGCAGCGCAGCGCGCTTGGCCGCAGCCCGGCGCTCCCTGGCGCGCAGGATGGCCTGGGGCCTGAACGCCTCGCCTATCTGCGCGGGGAGCGTAGCCGCGAAGGCAATCCCTTTCGCCGCCGCGGCAGCCTGCTCGGCGCATCTGTCCACAGCGCACCGCTTTATGTCGGCGCCGCTGCCGTTCGCCCCGATGTGGACGGCTATGCCGCCTTCCGCGAGCAGACACTGCTCCGCCCGCCAGCCGTCTACCTCGGCGCCAACGACGGCATGCTGCACGCTTTCGATTTCACCAGCGGCCGGGAACTGTTTGCCTACATACCCGATGCGCTCTTCGGCGAACTGAATCTGCTTGCTTCGCCCGCATTCCAGCCGCGCGCCTATATCGACGGTCCGCTGTTCGCAGGCGATGCACGCATCGGCGGAAGCTGGCGCAGCGTGCTGCTGGGCGCCCTGGGCGGCGGCGGACCCGGCCTGTTCGCGCTGGACATCAGCGACCCGCTGAAGTTCGGCCCTGCCCAAGGCGCGCTGTGGGAGTTCACACAGAAGGACGATGCCGCGATGGGCATGTTGACCACGCCTGCGCAGATCGCGCGCCTGCGCGAGGCAGCTCCCCGCAGCGGCGCGCGCTACCGCTATTTCGCCGTGGCGGGGAACGGCTGGAACGGCGCAGGTTCGGGCGCGCTCTTCCTGCTGGCACTCGACAAACCGGCGGGCGAAGCCTGGCAGCTCAACCGGAACTACTACCGGCTTGACCTGCCCGACGAAGGCCCGAACGGGCTTGGCGCACCGGCGCTGGTGGGCGATGCCGACCGCCTGCTCTATGCTTATGCGGGCGACCTGCGCGGCAGAGTATGGCGCTTCAGCTTCCAGGGCCATGCGCCGTGGCGCGGCAGCGGGGTGCTGCTGTTCAGGGCCCACGATGCACAAGGCAGGAGCCAGCCCATTACCCAGCAGCCCCGCGTGGCCTATGCGCCCGGTGGCGGCTACCTGATTCTCTTCGGTACGGGCCAGCTGTTGAGCCGCGCCGACCGTGTGCAGCTGGCGGGCCAGAGCTACTATGCCGTGTTCGACGACCCCGATGGCGATGCAGCGCCATCGACGCTGACCCGCGGCGATCTTCTGCCGCGCCATGCCGGAGAAAGCGCGGGCGTGCCGGACTTCGATATCACGGGACGCAGCGGCAGCATCGGCCGGGGCGGCGCCCGGGGCTGGTACCTGGACTTCGCGCAGAGCGGCGAGCGCAGCCTGACAGCGGCCACACTGCGGGATGGAAAACTGCTGTTCACGACGGTGATACCCGGTCCCGGTCCCTGCGACGGCAGCGCCAGCCGCAGCTACCAGCTCGATGTACTGGCAGGGCTGGCGAGCGACGCCGACGGCACAGTACGCAGCGGCGAACGTACGGGCCGCGAACTGCCGGACTTCATCGATACGCCGCCCCTGCTGCTGCCGCCGGAGCGCAGCGTGCGCCGCGAGCCCACTGGCCGCATGGCCGTTCACAAGAGCACACGCGTGGTGCAGTTCGGCGCGGAGACTACCGAGCCCAGCGAGTCCACGCTGCGCGCCATCCTGCCAGCCGGGAGGCTCAGCTGGCGCGAGGTGGCGAACTGGCGCGAACTGCACCGGGCGGCGGGGAGGCCGCCATGAGGCGGGCGCATGGCGCCAGCGCCCTCGAACTGATGACGGTGCTGGTCATTACGGGCGTGCTGAGCGCAGTGGCGCTGCCGAGCTACCAGGAGCAGGTGCTGCGGGCGCGGCGCAGCGAAGCCCAGGCCATGCTGCTGGCATTGATGCAGCAGCAGGAGCGCTACGCTTCCCAGCACAACCGCTACATCGCCTTTTCGGCCGACAGCAGCGATGCCGACGCGCGCCAGTTCCGCTGGCATTCCGGTCCTGTCGCGCGGCGCAGCGCCTACGAGATCGAAGGCCGCGCCTGCGCGGGCGAGGACATTGCCGATTGCATCGAGCTGGTCGCAACGCCCGGCACCGCGCGTGTCGATCCAGCCTTCCGGGATCCTCTATGCGGAAAGTTGATTCTAACGAGCAACGGCGAACAGAAAGTCAGCGGGCAGGGCGAGCGCTGCTGGCGCTGAGGCGCGCCAGTCCCGTGCTGGCAGGCTTCACACTGATCGAGCTGCTGGCCGTCATGGCGATTGCCTCCCTGCTGCTGGGCTTCAGCGCGCCCAGCCTGCAGCTGGCGATCGAAGGCTACCGCCTGCGCAGCGCGGCGGCCGACCTGCTGGGCGCGCTGAACCTGGCCCGCAGCCAGGCCATTGCCGGTGGCGCCATCGTCCTGCTCACGCCTGCCGATCCGTCGGGCCTGGACTGGCGCCAGGGCTGGCAGGTGTTCGTCGACCGCGACGGCGACCGCCGCCCCGGCCGTGGCGATACCCTGCTGATGCGCCACGGCCCCGTCGATGGCGGCCTGCGCATCTGGTCACGATTCAGCGCCAATACGCCGCCCCTGTATATCGCCTACAATAGTGCCGGGCGAAGCTGCAAGGCGAATACCGGCCTGGGCGCCCATTTCGGCACCCTGTCGCTGGAGGCCGGAAGGCAGCAGCGCAACATCAAGATCAATATGCTGGGCCGGGCGCGCCTGTGCGACCCGGCCCGCGAACCGTCCGGCTGTACGGCAGCCAGCGGCTAGGATTGGCAAAGGCAATGAACATCGCGAACGACCTGGAAGGCATGCGCCTGGCCCTGCAGTGGGCGGAGAAGGGGCTGTATACCACTTCCCCCAACCCCCATATCGGCTGCGTCATTGTGAAGGACGGCGCGGTGATCGGCGAAGGCGTCACCCAGCCCGCAGGGCAGGACCATGCGGAAATCCAGGCGATGAAGGACGCGCAGCGCCGCGGCCACGACGTGCGCGGCGCCACCGCCTACGTCACGCTGGAACCCTGCAACCACTACGGCCGCACGCCGCCCTGTTCGGAAGCCCTGGTGGCATCGGGCCTGGGCCGCGTCGTCGCGGCGATGGAGGACCCCAATCCCCTGGTGGCGGGGCAGGGCATGGCCCGCCTGGCCGCCGCAGGCATCGCCACGGAAACGGGGCTCCTGGCGGAAGAGGCCTACGAACTCAATATCGGCTTCTTCTCGCGCATGCGGCGCCAACTGCCCTGGGTGCGCATGAAGACCGCCGCCAGCCTGGATGGCATGACGGCCCTGAACAATGGCCAGAGCCAGTGGATCACCGGCCCTGCGGCGCGTGCCGACGGCCATCACTGGCGCGCCCGCGCCTGCGCCATCCTCACCGGCATCGGCACCGTGAAGGCGGACGACCCCCTGCTCAATGTGCGCGAGGTGCAGACCCCGCGCCAGCCGCGCCGCATCGTGGTGGACAGCCGCCTCGATATCAGCCCCGGCGCCCGCATCCTGGAGGGCGGCGGCACCTGGATCGTGGCCGCCAGCAGCAACCACGAGAAGGAGGCTGCCCTGCGCGACCGGGGCGCCGAGATCATCACCCTGCCCAACGCCCAGGGCAAGGTCGACCTGCCGGAACTCATGCGCGAGTTGGCACGGCGCCAGATCAACGAGCTGCATGTGGAAGCGGGCACGAAGCTGAACGGCTCCCTGGTGCGCGAGGGCTGCGTGGACGAGCTGCTGCTCTACATGGCTCCCATGCTGCTGGGCGAGGCCCAGGGCATGTTTGCGCTGCCCCCGCTGACAGACCTGAGCGGCAGGAAGCAGCTAAAATTCCACGAGATCCGGCAAGTCGGCGACGATCTGCGCATCCTCGCCCGTTTCAACCCTCAATAAGAAGATTGGTATCCCATGTTTACTGGAATCGTGGCCGCCGTCGGCCAAATCAAATCCGTCACGCCGCTGCCCGGCGGGCATGACGCGGGCGTGCGCCTGGACATCGATGCGGGCAGCCTGCCGCTGGCCGATGTGGCCCTGGGCGACTCCATCGCCATCAACGGCGCCTGCATGACAGTGGTGGAAAAGACCGGCGGAAGCTTCACGGTTGACGTGTCGCGCGAAAGCCTGAACTGCACCGTGGGCCTGGATGCGCCGGGCGAAGTGAATCTGGAAAAGGCGCTGACCCTGGCCGAGCGCCTGGGCGGCCATCTCGTGTCCGGACACGTGGACGGCCTGGGCGTGGTGCGCAAGTTCGAACCCGTGGGCGAATCCTGGGAGCTGGTGATCGAGGCGCCGCGCAATATCGCCAAGTACCTGGCCTTCAAGGGTTCCATCGTCGTGAACGGCGTGTCGCTGACCGTCAACCGCGTGCAGGACATCGGCAGCGGCGCCGATCTCGTTTGCCAGTTCTCCATCAACCTCATTCCGCACACCATCCAGGTCACCACGCTCAAGCACCTGACCGTGGGCGCGCGCGTGAACCTGGAGATCGACCTGATCGCACGCTACGTCGAGCGCATGCTCTCGCTCACCAGCACGGACGAAGTCAAGCGGTGAAACCCAGCCTCGCGCTGCTGTGCCTTGCGGCCGCCAGCGCGCAGGCCTCGGGGCCCTTGCGCTTCGAGCCCGCCGGTCCGCAGCATATGCCCCCTGCTACCGTGTGCCAGCAGCCCATTCCCGCCGCGCGGGCGGAAGCCGCGACTCCCGATTCGGCGGCGGTGCAGGCGCTGGCGGATTCTCCGCAGTTCGCGAGCATGCAGCCCCTGTTCGATGCCGCGCGTCCCCAGGTCATGTGGTGGATACGCCATGCGGGCGCCATCAACCTGCAGTCCGTGCTCACGGCCTTCCACGAAGCGAACCACATGCTGGACTTCGCCCTCTCGGATTGCCACAAGGGGAAGGCAGTCTACTTCTTCCGCGGCCGGACCTATGTGACCGACTACCAGCGCGGCGAGGCTCCCGCTTTTTCCATCGCGGCCAGCGAGATCCCGGCGCGCTTCAAGACGGCGCTGGGCCGCTATGCCGTCTACTTCGGGGACCCGGGCGTGTACCGGGGCGATTTCTTCCCCCTGATCGATGAACTGAACGCCCATGTCGGCGGCGCCGAGTTCGAGCTCGCCGCGGCGGCAACGCCTCTCTACCGGGAACTGGCGGGGCAGGTTAACGCCATCGACGGCAATATCGGCGGCATGGCCGACTTCATGCTCTATACCGTGAGCTACCTGAAAGCCCTGCGCAAGAGCGATCCGGAGGCTTACCGCCTGCTGGCGTCGCGCCGCACTGCGCTGGAGCACGTGCAGCGCCTGTGGAGCGCCGCGGAGGCGGTGCTGGAAAAGGCGGTGCATCTGGCGCCCGAGCGGGGAGGCATCTACCGCTATCCCGCCGAGGCGCTCAAGGCTGTCTATTCGCCGGACATGCTGGGCGAGCTCGATGCCATCGGCATCCGCCACGCCCAGCGTGCGCCCGGGCTCACTGCTTCGGAATGAATTCTTCGAGCACGGCCTGCTTCATCAGGTCCGGCGGCAGGATGCCCTGCGAGATGATGAAGTCATTGAAGGCGCGCAGGCGGAAGCGCGAACCCAGCGCTATCTCGGCCTGCGTCTTCAGGGCGCGCAGCTTCACGTAGCCGTAGTAGTAGGACGTGGCCTGGCCCGGCATGCGGTAGGAGTAGCGGTCCACCTCCGACTGGGCGAATGGCTCGGAGAGCACCACCTCCTGCATCAGGAATTTCTTCGCTTCCTCCGGCGTCATGCGGCCCAGGTTGATCTGCGGGTCGAGCAGGGCGCGCGCCATGCGCAGCAGGCGGGCCTGCAGGGACACCAGCTGGCCTTCCGGCGGCATGAAAGGCAGGATCAGCGCCTCCGAGTACAGGCCCCAGCCTTCCGAGTTTGCACTGTTGAAGGCAAAGTTGGCGCGGGCGATGGACATGCCCTGTTCCACAATGGACGCGAACTGCAGCTCGTGGCCGGGACGGGCCTCGTGCGCCGTCAGCGTCCAGGCCATGGCCGCGAAATCGAAGTCGTTCATGCGCTCCGTGGTTTTCGCGTTCGGGTTCGACAGCGGAATCACGAATTCGCCGTATTCGCCGGTATTGCCGATCAGGCGCGGCGGCGTCATGAAGGGGGCGGGCGAGCGGGCCGCCTCGGCGCCGGTCGCGGTGCGGATGTTGGCGTCGCGCGCCGGCAGGGTCACGAGTTCGTTCCTGCGGATCAGGCCCTCGATATCCTTCAGGCGCTCGCGGTAGTAAGGGAGCAGATTGTCCGGCGCGATCTGCTCCTTTTTCAGTTCGCGGATCACGTCGCGGTAGTCGGAGGAGGGCAGCTTGCGCTGGGCGGCGATCACGTTGGCCACCACCTGCATCTGGTCGCGCACCTCCTGGAAGTCGAAGCCCGCCCGTTCGATCATCTGTTCCGGCGCGATATCCACGCCTTCGTTGGACAGGCGGTTCACGTAGATGGCGAGCGGCAGGCGCACTTCCTTGCGGGCGCGGGGCACGATGGCGCTGCGCGTCCAGTCGTCGTAAGCCTTCACCTGCGCGGCGAGCGCGGCCAGGTCAGCCTCCCAGCCCGCGAGCTTCGCCTTGCGGAACAGGTCTGCCAGGCCCTCCATATAGGTGGGGCTGTTGCTCAGCGCTTCTTCCAGCTCGCCGATATAGGGGCCGATCAGCTCCTTGCGGCCCATGCGCTCTTCCGTGCGGTCGCGCGCCAGCACGGCGATGGGCGTGTAGCCGTTCTCCTTGCCCGCATAGCGCTTCAGGCGCTTGATGGCAGCAGCTTGGCGCTCAGGCTTGTTGCGCGGATCGAGCAGGGTGCGCAGGCCGTCGAATACCAGCTCGCTCACATTGACGTATTTGAGCAGGTGCCTGCGCTCCAGCTTCATGGTCTCGATCTTCTTCACCCGCGAGCTGATGAGGATGTCGAGATCCTGCTTCACTTTCGGGTCGCGCTCCTTTGCGTGCAGCTGGCGCAGGGAAGCGAGGCGCTTCTCGGTATCGGCCAGCTCGCGTTCGTAGTCGCGCGGCTTGAAGTCGGCGACGGCCGTATCGAACTCCGCGTTGCCAAGCTGGCTCGATTCTTCCGGCGAGTACTTGCCGATGTCCTGCAGCACGGGCTGGGAGAGGGCGTCGCTGCGCGCGACCCAGGCGGAGGAGGCGGCGAAGGCGCTGCCGGAAACGAGGAGGAGGGCGATGCGGAGAGCGAGGCGGGCTGCGGACATGGAATCCCTTTCAAGAATGGGCGGGCAAGGGATTGTAAGCCCAAAGCCCGCCGTTCAAATCACTGCAATGTTGCGTCGAGCGTGATCTTCGTGTTCAGGAGCTTCGATACCGGGCAGCCCGCCTTGGCCTTGCCCGCCAGCTCCTGGAATTTCGCGTTGTCCGCGCCGGGAATTTTCGCCTGCAGCGTGAGATGGACGGCCGTGATGGCAAAGCCGTCGTCCACCTTGTCCAGGGTGACTTCCGCCCTGGTTTCCATTTTCTCGGCGGTGAGCCCCGCTTCGCCCAGGATCAGCGACAGCGCCATCGTGAAGCAGCCCGCGTGCGCCGCTCCGATCAACTCCTCGGGATTCGTGCCCGGCTTGCCCTCGAAACGGCTGGCGAAGCCATAGGGGTAGTCCTTCATTGCGCCGCTCTGGGTGCTGATCGCGCCTTTGCCGTCCTTGATGCCGCCGGACCAGACGGCCGAACCGGAAGTCTTCATCGCATGCTCCTTCAGGAAGTTTGGGGGCATTCATCTTATGCCGAACGCCCCGGCCGTGCCGCACAGGAGTCAGCCGAGGCGGCGTTCGCCGGGAGACTCGGCCCGGCGGAAGGCGTCGCGCACGGTTTCGCGCAGCTCGTCGTCGTCCCAGGGCTTGCTGAGGAATTTGTAGACGGCGCCGCGGTTGATGGCATCCTTGACGCTCGTGAGGTCGGCGTAGCCGGAAAGGATCATGCGCACCGTATCGGGATAGAGTTCCTTGGCGCGCGCCATGAATTCGGTGCCCTGCATCTCGGGCATGCGCTGGTCCGAGATGACTACCTGCACATCGTTGCTGGCCAGGAGTTCGAGGCCCTGCTTGCCGCTGCCCGCCGAGAGAATGCGGTAGCCCTCGCGCCGGAACAGCCGCTCCAGCGAGGAAAGGACGCTTGGCTCGTCATCCACCAGCAGCAGGGTGCGCGGCGTCTTGCTTTCTTCGCCAGCGGGCTTCAGGCAGCGCTGCTCGCGCAGCAGGGCCGCCAGGTCTTCGGCGGGCAGGGGCCTGCTGAAGAGGAAGCCCTGGATCTTGTCGCAGCCCATGGAGCGCAGGAAGTTCAGCTGGCCCTCCGTTTCCACCCCCTCCGCCACCACCACGAGGTTCAGGCCGTGCGCCAGCGCCGCCGTGGCGCGGGCGATGGCCGCGCTGCGTGGCTCGCTGGTGATGTTGCGCACGAAGGTCTGGTCGATCTTCAGCTTGTCCAGCCGGAAGCGCGAGAGATAGCCGAGCGAGGAGTAGCCCGTTCCGAAGTCGTCCAGCGAAATGGAGACGCCCATGGCGGAAAGCTCGTTCAGCTGCATCTGCGTATGCTCGCTGTCGTGCATCATCACGCTTTCGGTCAGCTCCACTTCCAGATACTGTGGCGCCAGGCCGCTGCAATTGAGGGCGCTGCGCACCACGGCGGGCAGGTTCCCCGCCGCGAACTGGCGCGCGGAGACATTCACCGCCACCGTCAGCGGCGGAAGTCCGGCCGCCTGCCAGGCCTTGTTCTGGCGGCAGGCTTCCTCGATCACCCAGTTCCCGATGGGGAGTATCAGGCCGCTGTCCTCGGCCAGTGGTATGAAATCGGCGGGCGAGATCGGTCCCAGCTCGGCGCTGTTCCAGCGCAGCAGCGCCTCCATGCCGGAGACATGGCCGTCGCGCAGCGAAACCTGGGGCTGGTAATGCAGCTGAAGTTCCTTGCGCTCGATGGCGTGCCGCAGCTGAACTTCCAGCGACATCCAGCGCAGGGCGTGCGCGTTCATCTCACCGGTATAGAAATGCAGGCCGTTGCGGCCCGAGTCCTTCACGTGGGAGAGGGCTACGTCCGCCCCGATCAGGAGGGCCCCCGGGGTGGCGCCGTCGCGCGGATAGATGCTGATGCCCACGCTCGCCGTGACGTACACTTCCTGCCCATTGAGGCGCACAGGCTGGGAGATCTGCTCCATCAGCCGCCGTGCGCAGACGATCACGTCGTCCACATCCTGGCAGCGCGTGAGCATCATCGCGAATTCGTCGGCCCCCAGGTGGGCCAGGGTGTCGCCCGGCGATACGATGTCCGACACTCGGGCGGCAA
Source organism: Massilia endophytica (assembly GCF_021165955.1). Lineage (NCBI taxonomy): Bacteria > Pseudomonadati > Pseudomonadota > Betaproteobacteria > Burkholderiales > Oxalobacteraceae > Massilia > Massilia endophytica. The sequence goes on from NZ_CP088952.1 coordinate 1,050,434, forward strand.
TCTCCTGCAACAGGGCGTCGCCCGCGTCGTGCCCCAGGGCGTCGTTGATGCGCTGAAGGCGGTCGATGTTGAACAGCATGAGGGCCACCTGCCTGCCGCCATGTTCGGCCGCCGTCATGGCCAGCTGCAGCCGGTCGTTCAGCAGGTTGCGGTTGGGGAGCAGGGTCAGGGGATCGTGGTTGCTCAGGAAGTCCAGCTGGTGGTGGGCTTCCTTCAGGGCGCTGATGTCGCTCGATACCGAAACGTAGCCCGTCACCTTTTCGCGCTGGTCGCGCACGGCGTTGATGCTGATCCGCTCGGGATACACCTGGCCGTTCTTGCGCCGGTTCCAGATCTCGCCGCGCCACTGCCCCTGCTGTTCCAGCCCCTGCCAGATGGAGCGGTAGAAGGCGCTGTCATGGCGGCCCGAGCGCAGCAGGCGCGGATTCTGGCCCAGCACCTCGGCCTCCCGGTAGCCCGTGATCTGCTCGAAGGCAGGATTGACGGCAATGATCCTCGCCTCCGCATCGGTCATCATGATGCTTTCCTGGGTGCTGTCGAAGACCTGGGCCGACAGGCGCAGGCGGTCCTCCAGCGCGCGCCGCGCGCTGGTGTCGCGCAGGATCACGGTAAACATCTTCTCGTCGCCGATGTTTACCACCGCCAGAGAGAGTTCGGCGCTGAACTCCTCGCCGTTCTTGCGCACCCCGAACAGCTCCACCACGCGGCCGCTGTAGAAACGCTCGCTTGTCTTGCGGTAGCGCTCGAAGCGCTCCAGGTGTTCCTCCAGCGAGCGCTGCGAGATCAGCTTGAGCACCGGCTGGCCCATCATCTCGTCCGCCCGGTAGCCGAACATGGCTTCGGCGGCGCGGTTGAAGTGGAGCACGCGCTGCTGCTCGTCCAGGCTGATGATGGCGTCCGGCGCGGACTGGGTCATGGCGCGGTAGCGCGCCTCGCTGGCCCGCAGGGCCGCATCGGCCGTGCGGCGGGCCGATACCTCCATCTGCAGCTGGGCCGCATGGCGCTGCACCACCTCGTACAGGTTCATGTTCTCGTAGGCCACCGCCAGCTGCGCGGCCAGCATGCGGATGAACTGTTCGTCCTTGTCGTCGAAGCAGGGCGCGCTGCGCCGGTCTGCGGCGTACAGCCAGCCGTAGAGATGGTACTGGTCGCGCACCGCAAGTCCCAGCAGGTTGCGCACCGGCGGATGGCCCGCTGGCAGCGGCGGCATGTCGCCATCCGCGCCGCAGCGCCGCAGCACGCCGTCTTCCGCCATCAGGGCGCCCGGAAAGGCCGCCCTGTCCATCGGCACCGGATGCAGCACGGCGGCATCCACCCCCACCGCTTCCACCTGCTGGACCTTCGCCTCGTTTGCATCGAGCAGGCAGAGGGCGACGATGTCCGCATCCAGGATCTGGGCCGCCGACTGGCAGAAGAGGGCGGCCATGCCCGCCGCTTCGCGTTCCCCGTTCAGGCGCAGGCTCAGTTCATGCAGGGCGGCCATGCGGTCCACGGTATTGTGGCTGGCGGGCGGCTCCGGATAGTGGTGGGGACGGGCCGGGGCATCGGGCGCCTTGCCGCCCAGTTCCGATGCGATGGCGTCCAGGATCACCTGGGGCTCGGCGGGCTTGGGCAGCACGGTGCGCACGCCGCAGCTGGCGGCCATGGTGCGCAGCTCGGGCAGGGCATAGGTGGCGCTGAAGAAGATGACGGGCGTGTGCGCCAGGTCGGGATAGCTGCGCAGGCGCTGCACGAGTTCATAGCCGTCCATGGTCGGCATGAGAATGTCCGTGATGATCAGGTCGGGCCGGTGTTCGGTGGCCAGGGCCAGCGCCTCCGCGCCGTCCGCCGCCTCCAATACCGCATGCTCCGTGAAGCCGAGCAGGGTCAGCAGATATTGCCGGTTGGTGGGACGGTCGTCGACGATCAGTATGGTGGACATTGTGGCCAGGCTGAGTGCGGAGTTCCTCGTTTTTATGCTACTCCCACAGGCTGTGGAGCAGGCGCACGGCTTTGCTATTGCTATGCATCTTATGCCAGTGCGGAAGAGCTTGCCTAATGTTTTCTTGGTAGTGTGTGCAGATTAACAACTTCTCGGTATTCGTGGACACACCCGGCGGTTTTACGGTGAGGCGGCGGCAAATCCTTTAAAATAGCGGGTTGATACTGTGGCATGCGTTTGCCTTGCCACTTCCGCAATGAAGGAAGAATTTTTATGACTATCTCCAGCACCGAAGAAATCGTCGCGGAACTGCGCGCCGGCCGCATGGTGATCCTGGTGGACGAGGAAGACCGCGAGAATGAAGGCGACCTGGTGCTGGCCGCCGACTTCGTCACGCCCGAAGCAATCAATTTCATGATCCGCCATGCGCGCGGCCTGGTCTGCCTCACCCTGAGCGAGGAAATCTGCGACCGCCTGGAACTGCCCATGATGGCGACCAGGAACGGCACCTCCTTCGGCACCAATTTCACGGTGTCCATCGAGGCGGCGGAAGGCGTCACCACCGGCATTTCGGCCGCCGACCGCGCCCGCACCATCCAGGCGGCGGTGGCCAAGGGCGCCAAGCCTTCGGACATCGTCCAGCCCGGCCACATCTTCCCCCTGCGGGCGGTGGCGGGCGGCGTGCTGATGCGCGCCGGCCATACGGAAGCGGGCTGCGACCTCACGGCCATGGCCGGCCTCACCCCGGCCTCCGTGATCTGCGAGATCGTGAAGGACGACGGCACCATGGCCCGCCTGCCGGACCTGCTGGAATTCGGCAAGGAGCACGGCCTGAAGATCGGCACGATCACCGACCTGATCCACTACCGCAGCCAGAAGGAGTGCATGGTCGAACGCGTGGCCGAGCGCCCCCTGCGCACGGCCCACGGCGACTTCCGCCTGATCGCCTTCCGCGACAAGCCGAGCGGCTCGGCCCACCTGGCCCTGGTGCACGGCGAGATGCGTCCCGACCGCGAATCCCTGGTGCGCGTGCACCAGCCCGTGTCCATCCTGGACCTGCTGGAAACGGAAGCCACCACCCACTCCTGGACCGTGGCCTCCTCGCTGAAGGCGATCCATGCGGCGGAACAGGGCGTGATGGTGCTCCTGAACTGCGGAGAGACCGCGGCCCAGCTCTTCAGCCAGCTCGAAGCCCTGGACAAGCCCGCCGCCAAGCCCATGGGCCGCGCCGCCAGCATGGACCTGCGCACCTACGGCATCGGCGCCCAGATCCTGCGCGCCGTCGGCGTGCGCAAGATGCAGCTGCTGGCCAGCCCGCGCAAGATGCCGTCCATGTCCGGCTTCGACCTGGAAGTGACCGGCTACCTGGCCAAACCCGCACCCTGATCAACTACATATAAGAAGAGGCAAGTCATGACCGTAGGAAGCTACGAAACCAATCTGAACGGCGAAGGGCTGCGTATCGGCATCGTGCAGGCGCGCTTCAATGAAGACGTGTGCCATGGCCTGCTGTCGGCCTGCCTGGCCGAGCTCAAGCATCTGGGCGTAGCGGACGAGGACGTGCTGCACGTGACCGTACCGGGCGCCCTGGAAATTCCCCTGGTGCTGCAGAAGATGGCCGAATCGGGCCAGTTCGACGCCCTGGTGGCCCTGGGCGCAGTGATCCGCGGCGAAACCTACCACTTCGAGCTGGTGTCCAACGAATCGGGCGCGGGCATCACGCGCATCGGCCTGGACTACAGCATCCCCATCGCCAATGCCGTGCTGACCACCGAGAACGACGAGCAGGCCGAAGTGCGCATGGCCGTGAAGGGCGCCGACGCGGCCCGCGTGGCGGTGGAAATGGCCAACCTGGCCATCGCACTGGAAGAGCTGCAGCAGGACCAGGGCGACGACGAGTAATCAAGGAAGAAAACATGAACGACAAATCCGTGCACGCCAACCCGAGCAAGAACCGCACCCCGCGCCACCGCGCGCGCGAGTTCGCGCTGCAGGGCCTGTACCAGTGGCTGCTCAATAATGAAGCGGCATCGACCGTGGTGAACAATATCCGCAGCGCCCACGGCTTCGACAAGGCCGACGCCGAATATTTCGCCCAGCTCCTGCATGGCGCCATCGCCGACTCCGTGGCCCTGCGCGACACCTTCGCGCCCCTGGTGGACCGCGGCGTGGCCGAGCTTTCGCCCATCGAGCACGCCGTGCTGCTGATCGGCGCCTACGAGCTGAAGAACAATCTGGAGATCCCTTACCGCGTCGTGATCAACGAGGCGGTGGAGCTCACCAAGTCCTTTGGCGGCATCGACGGCCACAAGTACGTGAACGGCGTGCTGGACAAGCTGGCAGGCCAGCTGCGCGCCGAGGAAGTGGCGGCGGACAAGAAGCGCTGAGCGCTTGCGCCAGGCGTAAAAAAGGCCAGCCCGCGGGCTGGCCTTTTTATTTGGCCGAGCCGGCCTACAGGCCTGCCAGCTCCGTCGTGGCTGCCTCGGCGGCTGCCGCCACCGGCACGCCTTGGGACGGCGCGGAAGCGGTGGTCTTGGCCACCAGCACAGGCTGGGCGGACGGCGGCGTGAAGGTCGGCACCTTCTTGCCCGCGGAAACCTGCTTCAGGCGGCGGTACTCGGCCAGCACCTTGGAGCCGTAGCCCTCGTCGGTTTCGAAGGCGGCGGCGCCTACGTAGCTCTTCAGGCCCGCTTCCACGGAACCGCCACGGGTCACGTAGTCCTTCAGGATCAGGGAACCGACGCGGATATTGGCCACGGGATTCAGCGCAGCCTGCACGCCGCCCATGTCCTGGAATTTGTCGTGGTGGACCTTGGACATCACCTGCATCAGGCCCTGGGCGCCCACCGGGCTCTCGGCGAAGGGGTTGAGGCCGGATTCGATGGCCATCACTGCCAGGATCAGCAGCGGGTCCAGCTTGATCTCGCGCGCCGTCAGGTAGGCGGTGGACACGAGCATATTGGCGGCGTCGCCCGCCACGCGGTAGCGCTTGGAGAGCCAGGAGGTGACCCATTCCTGCTGCTTGCGGGTGCCCATCAGGGCCTTTTCCTCGGCCGTGAGGGGTTCGGATTCGGTGCTGGCCTGGGCCGGGGTGGCGGCGGCTGGGCCTTCCATCAGTTCGGACAGGGGCGGGGCGGTCACGGCCGCCACAGGGGTTTCGTCTTCGGCCAGGGCCTTGGACAGCGAGCGCGCCAGGTCTGGGCGGGCGAAGAGCACTGCAATCATGACCAGGGCGGTCACGCCGAAAATGGTGAAGGTGTGCTGGGCGGTAGTAAACACGCTGCGCAGCGAGACGCGTTGCGCGGCAAATCGCGCGGCCGGCACAACGGCCAGCGAACGGGCGGCCGTGGCCATCCCAGTAAAACGAATGTTCATTAGATACTCCCCTAATGTCCGAAAAGAGCGCAACAGGGCCGCGCGGAACGCGCCGATCCTCCATACGCCGATGCCGTACACAGAATTAAATGGTCCGCCGCCGCAGGGAGCGCGCGCCGAACGCGTTATTGCTTGCTTGAGCTGTCCTCTAGACGGGCCAGTCGCAATACAACTTTTGCCGGGGTTAGGGCAGACGCCCTGAGAAAAACACTCCTTAAAATGTCTGTGGAGCCCGGACTCCGTGAATGAATGAGTGACAATAGATGTTGGCGAAATTGCCATGTCCCTCTTCAAGTAGTTCGAATTGTAGAAGCCGTTTTATATCACGTCAATACTAACACAATCGTTCTTCATAACTTTTGAATCTTATTTTCCAAGGTATGGCTGAGCAAAAACCAATAGAATCAACCACTTGACCGGAAGAGCTCAGACGGGGCGTCCGGAGCATAAAAATCGTAAAAAATGTATGAAATACTCCGATCTGCGTGATTTTATTTCCCAGCTGCAAAAAAGTGGCGAATTAAAGCCGATTTCCTTGTCAGTCTCACCATATCTGGAGATGACCGAGGTCTGCGACCGCACCCTGCGTGCGGGCGGCCCGGCGCTCCTCTTCGAAAAGCCGGCCGGTTTCGACATGCCCGTGCTGGGCAACCTGTTCGGCACGCCGCGCCGCGTGGCCCTGGGCATGGGGGCCGAGGATGTGAGCGAACTGCGCCGCATCGGCCATGTGCTGGCCCGCCTCAAGGAACCCGAGCCGCCCAAGGACTTCAAGGACCTGATGGGCCTGGGCTCCCTCGTCAAATCGCTGTGGGACATGTCGCCGAAGGAGCAGCGCGGCGCGCCCTGCCAGGAGATCGTGTGGGAAGGGCAGGACGTGGACCTGGGCCGCCTGCCCATCCAGCACTGCTGGCCGGGCGACGTAGCCCCTCTTATTACCTGGGGCCTGGTGATTACCAAAGGTCCGAACAAGAAGCGCCAGAACCTGGGCATCTACCGCCAGCAGGTGCTGGGGCCGAACAAGGTCATCATGCGCTGGCTGGCGCACCGGGGCGGGGCCCTCGACTTCCGCGAGCATGCCATCCGCAATCCCGGCCAGCCTTATCCGGTCTGCGTTGCCTTGGGCGCCGACCCCGCCACCATCCTGGGCGCCGTGACGCCGGTGCCGGACAGCCTGTCCGAATACCAGTTCGCGGGCCTGCTGCGCGGCAGCCGCACGGAGCTGACCAAGGCCATCGGCAGCGAGCTGCGCGTGCCCGCCTCCGCGGAGATCGTGCTGGAAGGGCATATCTACCCGGACGAGAGCCATCCCTCCGGCTACGAGCACGCCCTGGAAGGGCCGTACGGCGACCACACCGGCTACTATAATGAGCAGGACTGGTTCCCCGTCTTCACCATCGACCGCATCACCATGCGGCGCGACCCGATCTACCACTCCACCTATACAGGCAAGCCCCCGGACGAACCGGCCGTGCTGGGCCTGGCGCTCAACGAAGTGTTCGTGCCCCTGCTGCAGAAGCAGTTCAGCGAGATCACGGACTTCTACCTGCCGCCCGAAGGCTGCAGCTACCGCATGGCCGTGGTCCAGATCCGCAAGCAGTACGCGGGCCACGCCAAGCGGGTGATGTTCGGGGTCTGGAGCTTCCTGCGCCAGTTCATGTATACCAAGTTCATTGTGGTGGTGGACGAGGACGTGAATATCCGCGACTGGAAGGAGGTCATCTGGGCCATCACCACCCGCGTCGACCCCACCCGCGACACCACCCTGGTGGACAACACGCCCATCGACTACCTGGACTTCGCCTCGCCGGTGAGCGGCCTTGGCAGCAAGATGGGCATCGACGCCACCAACAAGTGGCCGGGCGAAACGAGCAGGGAGTGGGGCACGACGATCCAGATGTCGGCCGAGGTGAAACAGAAGGTGGACCAGATCTGGCAGCAGCTCGGTTTGTGAAGCGGGGCCGGAGCGGGTATAATTGCCGCCGGGCGGGCCCCTGCGCATTGCGGCATGGCTAACCTGGTCAGGTCGGGAACGAAGCAGCCACGGCTGTTAACCGCAAGTGCCGCAGATCAGGCTCGCCTCCTTATTTAAAAAAAGCTGCCCATGGCAGCTTTTTTGTTTTTTACTCGGCGTCGTCCAGCTCCGCCTCGGTGGGCCTTGCGGAGGCCAGCATCACCGGGTTTTCCTTCAGCAGCGAACTGTCCGGCTTCAGGCGGACCTGGTTCTTCGCGTCTGTCGCATACTGCTTTGCGCCATCCTTCGACTGGATCGTCACCTGCGCAGGCTTGTCGAACTTGAGGATCACCGACTTGATCTTGGGTGCGAACATGCTGAAGGCGCCCGCCATCTTGCCGATCACTTCATTGGACTGGTCCACGCTCGACATCAGGCTGGCGTAAGGCCACTGGGTTCCCGCGGGCAGCACGGCGTTCATCACATAGATCATCTTCGACTTTTCGCCGGTGGGCATGCTGGTCATGATCTTCGCGTCTTCCGCCACCCACTTCGGATTGGGCACCACGTGGATGCGGCCCTGGGCGTCGACCGGAATTGGCGAGCGCCCGCCGCTGTGGACCACCGTCAGCAGGATGTCGGAGCCCTTGAAATTCTTGTTGTTCGGCTCGAGCTTGATCGAGAGATCGAGCTTGTCGCGCTGGGCAGGGGGGACGGCGTAGAACTTGTCCAGGCGCAGATCCTGCACCAGCTTCTTGTAGGGGACCCACTCGCGTTCATCCGCGAAGGCGGAGGAGGCGAGCAGCAGGAGGGCGTAAGGCAGGATTTTTTTCATCGTCTCTTTTTGCTTGTGAAAAAGTAAAGTGTATTCCATGTTCCGGGGTTTGGCTATTGTTGACCGCAGGGCTCTCCAACTACGGTAAAATCGCGGAATGTCCTATCAAGTCCTCGCTCGCAAATACCGTCCCCGGAACTTTGAAACGCTCGTCGGCCAGGAGCACGTCGTGCGCGCCCTGACGCATGCGCTGGGCACGGGACGGCTGCACCACGCCTACCTGTTCACGGGAACGCGCGGTGTGGGCAAGACCACGCTCTCGCGCATCCTGGCGAAGTCGCTGAACTGCACCGGGCCGGATGGCGCGGGCGGCATCACGGCTACGCCCTGCGGCGCCTGCGAAGCCTGTACCGCCATCGACGGCGGCCGCTTCGTGGACTATATCGAGATGGACGCGGCATCCAACCGCGGCGTGGACGAAATGGCGCAGCTGCTGGAACAGGCGGTGTACGCACCGTCCAATGCGCGCTTCAAGGTCTATATGATCGACGAGGTGCACATGCTCACCAACCACGCCTTCAACGCCATGCTGAAGACGCTGGAAGAGCCGCCCGAGCACGTGAAGTTCATCCTGGCGACCACCGACCCGCAGAAGATTCCCGTCACCGTACTGTCGCGCTGCCTGCAGTTCAACCTGAAGCAGATGCCGCCGGGGCATATCGTGGGCCACCTCGAGAATATCCTGGGCCAGGAGAACGTGAGCTTCGAGCAGCCCGCCCTGCGCCTGCTGGCACAGGGGGCGCATGGTTCGATGCGCGACGCGCTCTCCCTGACCGACCAGGCCATCGCCTACGCCGCCGGCGCCGTGACGCTGGACGCGGTGCAGGGCATGCTCGGCGCCCTGGACCAGTCCTACCTGGTGCGCCTGCTCGACGCGCTGGCGAACCAGGACGGCGCCGACCTGATGGCGGTGGCCGACGAAATGGCTTCGCGCTCGCTCTCCTACAACGGCGCCCTGCAGGACCTGGGCACGCTGCTGCACCGCATCGCGCTGGCGCAGACCGTGCCTTCCGCCGTGCCCGAAGACCTGCCGGAGCACGCGGATATCGTGCGCCTCTCGCAGCTCTTCGACGCGGAGGAAGTACAGCTGTACTACCAGATCTGCGTGCACGGACGGAATGAACTGGGGCTCGCGCCGGACGAATACGCGGGCTTCACCATGACCCTGCTCCGCATGCTTGCCTTTCGGCCCGGCATCGGCGGCGCAGACGGTCTCCCGGCTGCGCCAGTAGGGGCGCGTCCCGCCGGTGCGAATCCGGCGCGCGCTGCCGCCGCAGCGGCAGGCGCCACGCGCGCCGCCTCCGTGGCTGGCGCGAGCCATGCCAGCGTGACGCCGCATCCGGCGGTCGTGGCAGGCGCCGCCGCGCGCCACGCCGACGATGCAGCGCAGGCCGAAGCCGCCCCGGCACCGGCCATGGCGCCGCAGCCGTCTCCGCCCGTTCCCGCACAGCAGGCCGCCCCGGCGCCAGCGCCTCAGGCAGCTCCGGCGCCAGCGGCTCCGGCCCCCGTGCAGCAGGCCGCCCCGGCGCCTGCGGCTCCCGCACCAGCAGCGCGTCCGGCCTCGGGCCCCGTCAGCCCCGCGCGCGCCGCCATCAATGCCGCGCTGGAAGCGGCACGCGCCGCAGCTGCCGCCCGCACCGGCGCGCGGCCGCCAATGAAAACCACGCCGGATGCCGCCGGTCCGGGCGATGCCCCGGGCGCAACGGCATCGGCCATGCCATCGGCCGCTCCGCAGGCGCCCGCGCAGCCGCAGTCCGCCGCCTCCGCGCCAGCGGTGCAGGCCATCGCCCAGGCTCCGGCCGTGCAGTCGCGCGCGCCAGCTCCTTGGGAAGACGCGCCTGCCGACATGGGCGACGCCGCCGTGATCGAAGCGCCGCCCGCGGTGCAGACGCAGACCGCGCCTGTGCAGCCCGCCGTGCGCCAGGCGCCGCAAGTCGCCGAAGACGACGACCTGCCGCCCTGGGTCACCGAATTCTCGGACGACAGCGCCGTTCCCGCCGGCGACTCGCACGCCGCTGCCGAGGCGGAGTTCGAGCAGCCCATCGCGCGCCCCGTGCAGCAGCAGCGTGCGCCCGCCAAGGCGCCATACGAATACGTGATCACGCCCGTCCCGGAACTGGGCTGGGACGGCAACTGGCCCATGCTGGCCGCCCACCTGCCGCTGCGCGGCGTGGCCCAGCAGCTGGCAACCCAGGCCGAGCTGGTGAGCTGCACCATCGACGGCAACGCCGCGCTCTTCAAGCTGCGCTGCCCGATCGACACCTGGTGCACGCCGCCGAATATCGAGAAGCTCACCGCCGCGTTGTCCGAACGCTTCGGCCGCCCGGCGCGGGTGGAAACGGAAATTGGGCCGGTGTGGTACACCACCACCGCCGAAGCCCAGGCGCACCGCGATGCCTGCCAGCGCGCAGCCGAAGAAACGGTCAACAGCGATCCCTTCGTGCAGAGCATGGCCCGCGAATTCGGCGCCTTCGTGGTGCCCGGTTCCATCGTGGCGCCCATGACGCCTGCGCACTAATTACAATCCTGGAAATAACCCAATACGGAGAATCACATCATGATGAAGAACCAGCTCGCCGGTCTGATGAAACAGGCCCAGGCCATGCAGGACAATATGAAGAAGGCCCAGGAGTCCCTGGCCCTGATCGAGGTCGAAGGCCAGTCCGGCGCAGGCCTGGTGAAGGTCGTCATGACCTGCAAGAACGACGTGAAGCGCGTCTCCATCGACCCGTCCCTGCTGGCCGACGACAAGGACATGCTGGAAGACCTGGTGGCCGCCGCCTTCAACGACGCCGTGCGCAAGGCAGAAGCCACCGCCGCCGAAAAGATGAGCGGCCTGACCGCTGGCATGAACCTGCCAGCCGGTTTCAAGATGCCGTTCTAAGCTTCACCCATGGCCAAGTCGCTGGAGTTCCTGACCGAGGCCCTGCGCCGCCTTCCCGGCGTCGGGCCCAAGTCGGCGCAGCGCATGGCCTTCCATCTCCTGCAGCATGACCGCGAAGGCGCAGCCATGCTGTCGCGCGCCCTGTACCAGGCCGTCGAGGCGGTGCACCACTGCGCCCTGTGCAATACGTTCACCGAAAGCGAAGTGTGCGAGCTGTGCTCGGACGATTCGCGCGACCGCAGGCTGCTCTGCGTGGTGGAAACGCCTGCCGACCAGGCCATGATCGAACAGACCCTGACCTACAAGGGCCTCTACTTCGTGCTTATGGGCCGCCTTTCTCCGCTGGACGGCATCGGCCCCAAGGACATCCATCTGGAAAAGCTGCTGGCGCGCGCCGCCGACGGTACGGTGGGCGAAGTGGTGCTGGCGACGAACTTCACCAACGAAGGCGAGGCCACGGCCCACTACATCAGCGAGATGCTGAAGGCGCGCGGCCTGCAGGTGACGCGCCTGGCGCGCGGCGTGCCGGTAGGCGGCGAACTCGAATACGTGGACGCGGGCACCATTGCACGCGCGATGCTGGACCGCCGCAGCACCTGATTACTGCACGGGCGCGTCGGCCGGCATGCAGCTCAGCATCTCGGTAATCGCCTGTTCGGAGGAAGGGCGCCCCAGCAGATAGCCCTGCGCCATGTCGCAGCCGTACTGCTCCAGCAGTGTAAGCTGCTCCCCCGTCTCCACGCCCTCGGCCACCACGGCCAGTTTCAGCCCATGCGCCATGGCGATGATGGCGCGCGTGATGGCGGCGTTCTCCGAATCCTGCGGCAGCCCGCTGATGAAGCTCTTGTCGATCTTCAGCGCCCGCACGTCGAAGCGCTTCAGGTAGTTCATGGACGAATAGCCGGTGCCGAAATCGTCGATGGATAAGTAGACCCCGATGCCGCGCAGCTGTTCCAGGGTGGCCATGGTGGCGCGCGCGTCGTCCATCAGTGTGCCTTCCGTCAGCTCCAGCTCCAGCAGGCCCGGGTCCAGGCCCGTTTCGCTCAGCACCGAGAGCACCGTCTGGGCCAGGTTTTCGTCCTTGAACTGGCGGGCCGAGAGATTGACTGCCACGCGCAGGGCGCGCTGGCACTGGCGCTGCCAGGCGCGCGCCTGGAGGCAGGCCGTGCGCAGCACCCAGGCGCCGATTGGCACGATGAGGCCCGTCTCCTCGGCCAGGGGAATGAAGTCGTTGGGGGGAATCATGCCTAGCTCGGGGTGGCGCCAGCGCACCAGCGCCTCCACGCCCACGATGCGCGCCGTGGGCACGTCGATCTGGGGCTGGTACTGCACGTAGAGCTCATTGTTCTGCAGGGCCTTGCGCAGGCCCACTTCCAGCTTCACATGACTCATGATCTGCGTGGTCAGCGCTGAGCTGTACAGCTTTGCGTTGTTCTTGCCGCAGTTCTTGGCATGGTACATGGCGGTGTCCGCGTATTTGAGCAGGGAGGTGCAGTCTTCCCCGTCTTCGGGATAGAGCGAGATGCCGATGCTGGCCGTGACGAAGATCTCGTGGCCGTCCAGGTTGAAAGGGCGGCGCATGGCGTCGCGCACGCGGTGGGCCACATTCAGCGCGTCGTCCACCCGGTCAAGTTCCGGCAGGAGGATGGTGAATTCGTCGCCGCCCAGGCGGGCAAGATTGGCGTGCTCGCTGCGCGACACCATGTCGCTGGGGCGTATGGTTTCGCGCAGGCGCTCGGATACCACCTTCAACAGCTGGTCGCCCACATTGTGGCCCAGGGTGTCGTTGATGCGCTTGAAGGAGTCGAGGTCCATGAAGAGCACGGCGAACTTGTTGCCCGTCTGGCGCGAGCGCGCCAGCTCGCGTTCGAGCGTTTCTAGGAAGGCCTGGCGGTTGGGTATGCCCGTCAGGCTGTCGCAATAGGCGAGCCGGCGGATCTGTTCTTCCGTGCGTTTGCGTTCGCTGATGTCGCGCACAAGGCCCAGAACCTCGCCTGCGCCCGTGCTGACCAGCCGCGCTTCGAAGTGATGCACGCAGTCGCCGCGCACTAGCTCGTAGTCCACCGAGCGGATGCTCTGGGTCGCAAGCACAGTCTCCAGCTGCTCCAGCAGGCGCCTTGCGATCTCTGGAGGCAGGACCTCGCTTACGTGGCGCCCCACGCAGGCCAGCTCGTTGAAGACCGCGGCGGGATCGTGGCCCTGTTCATAATCGAGATAGACGCCTTCCGGACTGAGGCGGAAGAAGGTGTCCGGGATGGCGGCCAGCACCGCGCGGTTGTGCGCGTCCGCCACGCGCAGGCGGGCGATGGCGTCGCTCGCGCGCAGCACATAGAGCACGCGGTGGCCGAGAATGGGCCAGTTGATCGGCTTCGACACGAAGTCCGTGGCGCCGTCCTCATACGCCTGGGTCACGGCATCCAGGTCGTCGCCGCCTGTGACCATGATGATCGGCACCGTGAGGTGGGGCTCCAGCGCGCGCATGGCGCGGCAGACGGCAAAGCCGTCCATGCCCGGCATGTCCACGTCCAGCAGCACCAGTTCCGGCGCCTCGGACTGGAAGAGGGCCACGGCGCGCTCGCCGTTCTCCGCTTCGATGGATGGCAGGCCAACCTGGGCCAGCATCCTCAGCATCAGCATCCGCATTACCGGATCGTCGTCCACTACCAGCACTGCGCCCATATCAGTTCTCCTTAACGAGCATGGCGCCGAAGGACTGCTGCACGGCCAGGAACTCACGGTCGATGTCGCCCATCAGCACGGCTGCGCCATGCGCCGTGCCTTGTTTGCCCAGCTGCTCCATGTCCTTCAGCAGGCGCGCCAGGCTATCCGCGCCCACATTCGCACTGCTGGATTTCAGGCTGTGCGCCGTCTGCCGCATGGCCTGCGTGTCGCCCGCCTGCACTGCGGCACGCAGCTGCCGCAGCTGGGCGGGTGTGTCGCCTACAAAAGCGTTGATCACGCGTTCCAGCAGCTGGTCGCCCTGCGCGCTCAGTGCGCGGATCGCATCGAGGGCGTGGTGGTTGATGGCGGCAGCGGCAGGCGGCGGTGGCGGTGCGGGGGAGGGCGCGTCGGCATGGTGCACCGTGGCCGGACGCGGCAAGGCGACCCAGCGGCCCAGCGTGTCGGCCAGTCCCTGCTGGGTGAAAGGCTTGCTCAGGTAGTCGTCCATGCCCGCCGCCAGGCAGGTTTCGCGGTCGCCCTGCAGCGCATTGGCCGTGATGGCGATGATGGGCAGCTGACGCGCGCGGCCCTGCAGCTGCTCGCGGCGCCGGATTTCGGCGGTCGCCGCCATGCCGTCCATGACGGGCATCTGGCAGTCCATCAGCACGATGTCGATGCCCCCGCTCTGCACCACATCCAGCGCCTGCTGGCCGTTCTCCGCATGGAGCACTTCGAGCCCCAGCCCTTGCAGCATGGCGGACGCCACTTCCACGTTGACGGAATTATCCTCGGCCAGCAGCACCCTCAGCTTCTGCCGTGCGCTCTTGCGGGGCTGTGCAGGCGCCTGCGCCGACGCCGCGCGCACGCCTTCGCTGGCGCGCAGGGGCGTCATGATGCAGTCGTACAGATCGCTGTCGCGTATGGGCTTGATCAGCTGGAAGGCCACGCCAGCCTCGCGCCGCTGGCGCGTATCGGCCGCGAAGCGCTCGGCGCTAAGCAGCAGTACCCGCACGTCGGCGATTTCCGCGTCGGACTTGATCTCCGCCGCCAGCGCCAGGCCGCTCAGCACAGGCAGTTCCATGTCGATCAGGGCCACATCGTAGGGCTGGCCACAGGCGATGGCCGCGCGCAGCAGTTCCAGGCATTCGTCCGCCGTGGCCACGGCGTCGCAGCGCATGCCCCACTGCGCGAGCAGGGCTTCAAGCGCGCGGCGGCTGGCGGTATTGGGGTCGACGAGCAGGGCGCGCAGAGGGGCGCCGCCTTCTGCCGGAGCGGCATCGTCCAGCCGCCGCTTGTCGAAGCGCACGCTGAACCAGAACATGGAGCCGCGGCCCAGAGGCTGCTCCATGCCGATGGCGCCGCCCATCAGCTCCACCAGCTGCTTGGAGATCGCCAGGCCCAGGCCGGTGCCGCCGTGCTTGCGGGTGGTGGAACCATCCGCCTGCGAGAAGGAGTCGAAGATATGCTCGCGTGCCTCGCGCGAAATGCCGATGCCGGTGTCGTGGACCTCGACGCGCAAGGTCACGGCCTGCGCGTCTTCCGCGGTGACAAGCACCTTCACATGGATCTTCCCCTGTTCCGTGAACTTGACGGCATTGCCCAGCAGGTTGACGATGACCTGCCGCAGCCGGTTCGGATCGCCGCACACGGCAAAGGGAATGTTCGGCGCCAGCGTGAACTCCAGCGCCAGCTGTTTGGCCTGCGCCTGGGGCGTGAAAACGTAGTCAATATCGTCAAGAAGTTCGCCCAGGTTGAAGTGAATGTATTCCACCGTGAGCTTGCCCGCTTCCACCTTCGAGAAGTCGAGGATGTCGTTGATGATCACCAGCAGGTGCTCGCCCGAGCGCTTCACCATGCTCGTGTAATGGCGCTGCTGCTCCGTGAGGGGGCTGGCCAGCAGAAGCTCCGTCATGCCCAGCACACCGTTCATCGGCGTGCGGATCTCGTGGCTCATGTTTGCCAGGAAGGCGCTCTTGGCCTGGCTGGCCGCTTCCGCCGCGTTCTTGGCCTTTTCCAGCTGCTCGGTGCGGCGGCTGACCTGCCGCTCCAGCTGCTCGCGCGACTGGGCCAGTTTCAGGTCGCGCTGCTCGATCTGCGCCAGCATGGTGTTGAAGCTGTCGATCAGGGTGCCCAGTTCGTCGTTGCGCTTGTGCGGCACCTGGGCGTAGGTCTGGCTGCCGGAGACCTGGCGCGCCGCCGCGATCAGCTGGGCGATGGGCTGGGCGATGCTGCGGCGGAAGCGCACCGCCATGAAGAGGGCCCAGAAGAAGGCGGCCGCGGTGGCCGCGCCCGTGACGCCGAGGCTGCGCCCGATATCCTCCAGAAGCTGGCGCTGGCCCGCTTCGATCATCATCACCCCCACCACATGCGTATCCACCCACACCGGGCGGTAGATGCGCAGCACGGCATCCCACGGCGGCCCGTCGTACTGCGTGATCGGGGCTTTCTGCACGTGCTCCATCAGGGCAGCGCCCAGCGCGCGCGGGACGGTGGAGCCTTCCTCGCCGTAGCGGGCGAACAGCTCGCCGTTACGGTCGAAGAGCACGGCCTGGGTCAGGTCCTCCTGCGCCGCGAGCGCGGTGAGCAGGCGCTGGGCGCCTTCCCGGTCCGCCGCCAGCAGCGGGGCGATGGCGTTGGTGCCCGCCAGGTCGGCCAGGGACGCGAGCTGGCGCGACTGGCTGGCCTGCTGGTGGTGGATGGACGTAATTGTGAAGGCGGCAAAGACCAGCAGCAGGGCGCTGCCGGTCGAAAGCAGAGAGATGAGCGTCAGTTTCTGGCTGAGGCTGGAGCGGTCGAAGTTGAGCATTGCCATCGCCGAAGAAGGATTCTTGCCGGAAAAATATACCTTCGGGCAACGGTCTGCCTTGATCTGCCTCTAGCGTGCTTGCAAAAAGAAAGGGGCAGGCCCGCTACGGGACTGCCCCTCGTGGGGAACCGGGATGTTTCAGCAGCATCCGCCGCGCTTGCCGGCGCCGCCGTAGCGCGCCTCCTGCCGCTCGCGGAAGAACTCTTCGTAGCTCATCACCGGTTCGCCGGGATGGGTGGTTTCGCGGTGCGCCACATAGGTGTCGTACTCCGGCAGGCCGCACATCAGCCGCATGCTCTGGCCGAGGTAGCGGCCTGCCTTGACGATATCCTGGAACATCAGGCCACCAGCTGCGCCGGGCTTTCGTTGTGGCTTGGTTTGGCGTTGGCGCGCGCCTGCAGCGCCGTGCGCACGCCGAACACCAGCACGGCCAGCACCACGACCATGAAGAAACCTGCCAGCGAGGCATCCAGGTAGTCGTTGAAGATCACCTGCTGCATCTGTTCAATGGATTTGGCGGGCGCCAACACCTTGCCTTCGGCCAGGGCTGCCGCGTACTTGTTCGCGTGCGCCAGGAAGCCCACTTTCGGGTTGGCGTCGAAGATCTTCTGCCAGCCCGCCGTCAGGGTGCAGAGCAGCAGCCACACGGTGGGCGCCATGGTGACCCAGGCGTAGCGTGCCCGCTTCATCTTGAACAGCACCACGGTGGCGAGGATCAGCGCGATACCGGCCAGCATCTGGTTGGCGATGCCGAACAACGGCCACAAGGTGTTGATGCCTCCCAGCGGATCGACCACGCCCTGGTAGAGGAAGTAGCCCCAGGCCGCCACGCACAGGCCCGTGGCCAGCAGGCTGGCGAAGGTGGACTCGGTGCGCTTGAGGGAAGGCGCGAAGGCGCCCAGCAGGTCCTGCAGCATGAAGCGCCCGGCGCGCGTGCCCGCGTCCACGGCGGTCAGGATGAACAGGGCTTCGAACAGGATGGCGAAGTGATACCAGAAGGCCATCATGGTCTTGCCGCCGATGACGGAGGAGAGGATCTGGGCCATGCCCACGGCCAGCGTCGGTGCGCCGCCTGCGCGGGAGATGATGGAATGCTCGCCCACATCCGCAGCCACCTGCGTCAGCATTTCCGGCGTGACGCGGAAGCCCCATTGCGAGATGGTGGCAGCCGCCGTTTCGGCCGTGGTGCCGATCAGCGCCGCGGGGCTGTTCATGGCGAAGTATACGCCCGGCTCGATGGTGGACGCGGCCACCAGGGCCATGATGGCGACGAAGGACTCCATCAGCATGGCGCCATAGCCGATGAAACGGGCGTGGGTTTCGTTCTCGATCATCTTCGGCGTGGTGCCGGAGGAGATCAGCGCATGGAAGCCGGAAACGGCGCCGCAGGCGATGGTGATGAAGAGGAAGGGGAAGAGGTTGCCCGCCCACACAGGGCCGGAACCGTCGATGAACTTCGTCACCGCAGGCATCTGCAGGTAGGGGGCGGCGATCACGATGCCCAGGGCCAGGCCGACGATGGTGCCGATCTTCAGGAAGGTCGACAGGTAGTCGCGCGGCGCCAGCAGCAGCCACACGGGCAGCACGGAGGCGATGAAGCCGTAGCCGATCAGCATCCAGGTCAGTTCCGTGCCCGTGAAGGTGAACAGCGGCGCGAGCGCGGGATTCTCCTGCACCCACTGGCCGCCCAG
This sequence comes from Massilia endophytica, assembly GCF_021165955.1. Lineage (NCBI taxonomy): Bacteria > Pseudomonadati > Pseudomonadota > Betaproteobacteria > Burkholderiales > Oxalobacteraceae > Massilia > Massilia endophytica. The sequence continues at coordinate 1,068,558 of NZ_CP088952.1, forward strand.
GATGGCCAGCATCAGCAGCACGAAGCCGATCAGCGATACCTCGCCGACCCGGCCGACGCGGAAGTAGCGCGAATAGACGCCCATGAAGAGGGCGATGGGAATGGTGGCCATGACGGTGAAGCTGCCCCACGGCGATCCGGTAAGGGCCTTCACCACGATCAGCGCCAGCACGGCGAGAATGATCACCATGATCATGAAGGTGCCGAGCAGCGCGATATTGCCGGGGATGGGACCCAGCTCGGACTTGATCAGGTCACCGAGGGAGCGGCCGTCGCGGCGCATGGAGAGGAAGAGGACGATGAAGTCCTGCACCGCGCCCGCGAACACCACGCCCGCCAGAATCCACAGCATGCCGGGCAGGTAGCCCATCTGCGCGGCCAGCACGGGACCGACCAGGGGACCGGCGCCGGCGATGGCGGCGAAATGGTGGCCGAACAGCACGTTCTTGTTGGTCGGGACGTAATCCAGGCCGTCGTTGTGCTTGCGGGCGGGCGTCAAGCGGCGCTCGTCCAGGCCCAGCACGTCGCGCGCGATGAACAGGCTGTAGAAGCGGTAGGCGATCAGGTAGACGCAGACGGCCGCGATCACGATCCAGATGGCGCTAATGGGTTCGCCGCGCTTCAGCGCGACCACGCCCAGCGCCCCGGCGCCGGCCAGCGACAGCGCGCCCCAGCCGAGTTTTCTCAGTACGGGATTCATCCAATTCCTCCAATAGGGTAAGAGAGTGCTGGCGTCTTTGCGCAGCTTATGTTCAGTATTCAGGAAGTGCATATCTGCCCACAAGCGCAGCACTACGCAAATGCGGTGCGTAGTACTACTTAGCGCGGGCGCGCCTGGGCAACGTACAATCGGGGACATGAAACTCCGGCAGAAAGTCCTGTTCCTGGCCATCGTGCCCCTGATACTGGCCCTGTGCGCCATTGCGCTCGCCGTGCGCCACCAGGCGAATCTGCTGGCGCAGCAGCAGAAGCAGACCATCGAGCAGGCCTACCTCGCCAGCAAGGAGGCGGAGCTGAAGCACTATGTGACGCTGGCCACGCACTCCATTGCGCATCTCTACAAGTCAGGCCGCAGCGACCCTGCCACACTGGATGAGGCCAAGCGCATACTGGCCTCCCTCAGTTTCGGCGACGACGGCTACTTCTTCGTCTACGACATGCAGGGCAACAGCCTGATGCACCCGCGCCAGCCGGAACTCGTGGGCCGCAACCTCTACGAGCTGCGCGACGAAATGGGCAACCCCACCATCCAGCGCTTGCTGGCGCGCGCCCGCGCGGGCGGCGGCCTGGAACGCTACTACTGGACCAAGCCCTCGCTGCACAAGGAGGCGCCCAAGCTGGGCTACGTGATCCCGCTGGAGAAATGGGGCTGGATGCTGGGCACCGGCATCTATCTCGACGACGTGGAGGACGCGCTGGCCAAGGTGGACGCCCAGCAGCGCGGCAATATCCAGAACACCATGCTGTGGATCGCGGGCATTGCGATATTGAGCGCTCTGGCCGTGGGCTTCAGCGGCCTGGCGCTCAATGTGAGCGAGTCGCGCGTGGCGGACGCCAAGCTGAAGGCGCTGGCGCAGCGCGTGGTGGAGTCGCAGGAAGAGGAGAGGGCGCGCCTGTCGCGCGACCTGCACGACGGCATCAGCCAGTGGCTGGTATCGATCAAGCTGCAGATCGAGGCGGGCATCATCCGCCTTTCGGGCGGGGCGGCGCAGCAGCAGGCCGCGCAGGGTGTGTTCGAACACACCGCCGAACAGTTGAACAATGTGCTGGGCGAGGTGCGCCGCATCTCGCACAACCTGCGCCCCGCGGTGCTGGATGACATCGGCCTGGCGGCCGCCCTCGACCACCTGGCCCAGGAATACCAGCACAACAGCGGCACCCCGGTGGACTTCCGCGCGGAAGGCTGCACCGACGGCCTGCCCGAAGTGGCGAACACGGTGCTGTTCCGCATTGCGCAGGAAGCGCTGACCAATATCGAACGCCACGCGCATGCGCGGCGCGTGGAGATGCAGCTGACTGGCGCACCCGAAGGCGTGACCCTGCGCATCCGCGACGACGGACAGGGCTTCGACGCGGCGGGCATCGCCCAGCATCCCAAGCGCGGAATCGGTTTGCGCAATATGATGGAACGCATGGAGGCCATCGGCGGCCGTTTCGAGCTGGCGTCTTCGCCCGCCGGAACGCTTGTCGAGGCCCATGTACATAATCGGAACTAAGCGGAGCCAAGGCCATGGCAATCAGGATTCTTCTGGTGGACGATCACCCCCTGGTGCGGGACGGACTGCGCGCGCGCCTGGAGGCCATGCCCCAGTTCGAGGTGGTGGGCGAAGCAGGCAGCGCGGACGAGGCGCTGGAAGTGGCTGCGGCCCAGAAGCCGGAGCTGGTGCTCATGGATATCAATATGCGCGGCGTGAACGGCATCGAGGCCACGGCGCGCTTCCGCCAGCAGTTCCCCGAGATGGCCGTGCTGGTGCTCTCCATGCACGACAAGCTGGAATACGTATCCCAGGCCATCCAGGCCGGTGCGCGCGGCTATGTGCTGAAGGATGCGCCGGGCAAGGATATCGTGGTGGCCATCGAAACCGTGATGTCCGGCGGGATCTACTACAGCGCCGCGCTGGCGCGCCAGCTGGCCAAGCCCCAGAACCAGGACAACCAGCTCACCCTGCGCGAGCAGGAGGTGCTGCGCCATATCGCCAACGGCGAATCGAACAAGGTGATCGCCCGGGCGCTGGACCTGAGCGTGCGCACGGTGGAGACCCACCGCCTGAACATCAAGCGCAAGCTGGGCATCGAAGGGCAGGCCGAGCTCATCAAGTTTGCAGTGCAGCATGCACCTTTTGGCGCTGGCGGTTTGTAACTGACTGAAACTGTCTCCGCAAGGGTACAGATTCTCACCAATTATCACGTGGTAGCGTTACCCATGTCCCGCCGGGCCTGATTCTGCCGCAATATCTGGTATATTGCACAACTCAGCAGTTGTGTCATCCTGGCAATAACACGTATTGCTCTGCTGAAACGTTTCGGTGTGTTGCCCTGCGCCAATAGGGTTGCCTTCCGTTATACTTGAACCACGATTGCGCGCAAAAAGCTACGCCCGAGACATGCAGAACCGTCCCGCTTCCGACTTCCTGAACAGCAGCGCCGCCCTGTGCGATGCCGTGCTGCGCCTGCGTGGTCCGGCCCTGAGCGAAGAGCTGGGCCGCATCGCGCGCGAAGTCACGCACAGCCTGTGGGGCCGCTTCGTGCCACGCCATGACGCATCGCCCCGCGCCGCCAGCGGCCTGCAGCAGGAGATCTTCTTCGAGGACGTCTACTTCGGCCGTTTCGAAGTGGGCGGGCGCGAGAATTATTCGGACACCGAACGCCAGCACCTCGCCAGCCTGGCCAGCCTGGCGGGCAGCGTCATGCAGGTGCACATGGTGGCGCAGCGCACCACCCACGCCTACGTGCAGGTGGAAGCGCAGCTGCAGCACCAGTCGCAGATTCTGGACCAGATCCACGAGTCCGTGATGACCATGGACCTGAACGGCATCATCACCAGCTGGAACAAGGGCGCCGAGCGCCTGTTCGGCTATACGGCGGTGGAAGCGGTGGGCCGCAATGTGCTCTTCCTCTACGACGACGAAGACACCAGCTTCAGCGACAACATCCTCGAGCAGGGCGCGCGCCTGATGGAAGTGCGGCGCAAGAAAAAGAACGGCGAAGTCTTCTGGGCCAGCCTCTCGCTCTCGCCGCTGTGCGACCGTGAAGACCGCTCCATCGGCCTCATCGCCTATATCACCGACATCACCGAGCGCAAGGCGGCCGAAGAGCGCATCCACCATCTGGCTTACTACGACGCGCTCACCAGCCTGCCCAACCGCAGCCTGCTGACCAAGCTGGTGGACCAGGCCCTGAGCGTGGCCCAGCGCAGCCGCATGCTGGGCTGCATCCTCTTCGTGGACCTCAACCGCTTCAAGCTGATCAACGACACCCTCGGCCGCGCCGCGGGCGACGAGCTGCTGCGCGAAGTCGCGCGCCGCTTCCGCCTTGCCCTGCGCGAGCAGGATATCGTGGCGCGCCTGGGCGGCGACGAATTCGCGGTCGGCCTCTTCGACATCAGCCAGCACTACGAAGCGAGCATGGTGGCGCAAAAGCTGCTGGCCGTGCTGAACGAACCCTTCCTCATCGACGGCAACGACCTGCGCGTGGACGCCAGCATCGGCATCAGCGTCTACCCGCAGGACGGCGCGGACGGCGAGACCTTGCTGCGCCTGGCGGACATCGCCATGTACCGCGCCAAGGTGGGCGGGCCGGATGGCGAGCATGTCGCCTTCTACAGCCAGGACATGAACCAGGGCATGCAGGAACGCATGCGCATCGAATCGGGCCTGCGGCAGGCGCTGGGCAACGGCCAGCTCCAGCTGCACTACCAGCCCAAGTTCTCCATCGAGGACGGCCAGATCATCGGCGCCGAAGCGCTGGTGCGCTGGCGGCACCCCGAGCGCGGCCTGATTCCCCCGGCCGAATTCATTCCGCTGGCCGAATCCACGGGACTGGTGGTGCAGGTGGGCGAATGGGTGCTCGAAGCGGCGTGCGCCCAGGCCCAGGCCTGGAAGATGGCGGGCCTGCCTCCGATCCGCCTGGCCGTGAACGTGTCGGCACGCGAATTCACCTCGACCCTGCCCACGCGCGTCAAGGACACCCTGCGCCGCTACGGCCTGGAACCCTCGTGGCTGGAACTGGAGATCACCGAGAGCACGCTGATGACCAATATCGACCGCGTCATCGGCATCATGGACCGCATCACCGCGCTGGGCGTCACGCTCTCGCTGGACGATTTCGGCACCGGCTACTCCTCGCTGTCCTACCTGAAGCGCTTCCCCATCGACACGCTCAAGATCGACCGCTCCTTCACCACCGGCATTCCGGCGGACGCCAACGACTGCGCTATCGCCAGCACCATCATCAGCATCGCCCAGCAGCTCAAGCACAAGGTGATTGCCGAAGGCGTGGAAACGGTGGAGCAACTGGCCTTCCTGCGCCGCTCCGGCTGCGACGAAGTGCAGGGCTACCTCTTCTCCCAGCCGCTACCTGCCGCCGAGTTCGAGCGCGCGCTCAAGGAAAACTGGACGCCTGCCTGAACTGGCGGGGTGGAAATAAAAAAGCGCCTTGCGGCGCTCGTCTGAATGTTTGGCGGAAGCGGTGAGATTCGAACTCACGAACGGGATTAACCGTCGGCAGTTTTCAAGACTGCTGCCTTCAACCACTCGGCCACGCTTCCTCGGGTGCTGCATTATACCGAAACAGCCCGCCCTGACCAGTATCATTTGGCCAAGCACAACGTGAGCAGGACTGGAGCATGCAGGACGTACTCAAATTATTCCGGCAGGAATTCAACCATGACGGCCAGGCAGGGCTTTGCGCCAGCCACCTGGAGCTGTTGCGTAAAGATCTGGCTGGCGCCTGGTGGGAGTTTCCCAAAGAGGAGCGCAAACGAACGGCACGCCGTGGCAGCCCCAACTGGGTAGAAGGCCCATGGACCCGCGAGCAGATGAATCTGGCCGGCCACCTCATCAGGCACGCGGGCGAGTCGGCTGACTACCCGGCAACGGTGGACTTTATTACCAAAGGTACTGCCGGACATATCAAGGCATCGCTCGCCACCTCGAAGAGACGCACAATCGGCAACCTCAAGCAGTGGGAGCTGTTCACGCACGAGCACATGGTTCCGGGCCAGGCCGTACTTCGCGTTATCACGGATGCCGATCACCCGGAGAGTCGGGGAGAGTTGCAGCCCTTGCTGGCGGCGCTGAATCTGCGGGCACTGGTGACAGGCACCAAGCGCAAGCGCCCGGATGGATGGACGCCCCGGGAGATCGATGCGCTCGAGCCCAGGTGGGCCTCGGTGCTGCCGGAACCATCCGACATCAGCGGATGGAATGGCCATCCGCGCCTGCATGACGTTCCGGCGCGCTTTTACGGACTGATGCGATATGAGGCCGCTGGCCTGCTTGATAGCCTGATTCCCGTCAGCGGGCGCGCAGGCAAGGTGCTGGCTGAATACTTCGCATACCGTGGCAGGACTCCGGCAGCCGCCGGTCAATCCTCCAGCCTCAGTGCGAGCTGTTCGCCCTGATTGCGGCTGCTGTTGACGGCTCGGCCGACGCGATACCATTCGAACGCTTCCGGCCCCAGGGCAAGCTCGCGCGCCAATTGCTCGGCCAGTTCGGGCGGCGTGGCCGGATCCAGCCAGGTCGCCGCGTCCTCGGCGGTGAATACGACAGGCCTGCGGCCATGCACGTCGAGCAGGCCGCCCTGGGCATCGTCGGTAACGAGCGCAAAGCCCGTGCTCGCCGGTTCGGCTCCCTCCGGACCGAAGCAGGCCACCCCGGCCATATAGAGAGGCCGCCGGTCCTGGCGGTGAATATGCCATGGCTGCCTGTCGTTCCTGGGCCCGGTCCATTCGTACCAGCCATCGGCAGGCACGATGACACGCCCGCGCTTCAGCAGCCCGCTCCAGTAGCCTTTCAGCAGCTTGTCCCGGCGCGCATGGTTTGCGATTGGCAGGCCCTTCGCCAGCGCCCACTGCGGCCGGTATCCCCAGTACTTGTCGTCCATGACCAGGGCTGCGCCTTCCACGAACAGGATCGCACGCCGCATGGTGGGCGCGACGTTCCAGCAGGGCTCGGCCTGCCCGCGCCGCAGGATCTCGTCCACCCAGCCGAAGTCGTCGAGCATTCGCGAGATATCGTTTTGGTCGAAGCGTCCACACATGAACAAATCTTAACCCACCACTGACCAGGACACCTCTCTCAACCCGCACCTGCCTTCTCGGTACGAATCAACTGCAATGCGGCGCGCGCCAGGAACCCGCTGCGAGTCTCGCTGCGTGCGCTTGCATACTGGTCGATCTTCGCCAGTACAAAGCGGGGAATGCTGACATTAATCCGTTCGGGTTTCGAATCGAGCGTCATGGGATCAAGGTCGATCAAGGCCCAGATACCGCCCGCTAACTCTTCCATTTGAATGAGGTCATCGATTCTGGATGGGACAATATTTACCGCTATCCCTTCGTCAATCATTGCCTCAACATGAGATTGAACTGCGTCCTTCGTATTCCTCAGCGCCGCCTCTATGGACTCGCCCCAGGAATAGCATCCCTCGATATCGGGGACCGTGACCCCGTATACGCTGGCATCGTCCTTGTGTATCACTACAGGCAGTTCCATCATGCCTCCTCAATTCAGCTGAAATTCATTTCAGACCGGCATTTTTCAAAATACTCTTCACCGTCCCAGTCGGCAGGTCCTTTTTAGGATGAGGAACCGTGCAGAGCTTGTGAGTCAGCGGATGCTTAAGGGTGACATGGCTGCCGCGCTGCCGAACCTGCCGCCAACCCGCATCAAGGAGTATTTGGATGAGCTTGGCGGAATCCATAACGTTCTTCGCCTTGTGTAATCATACACATCCGACTTCAAAAGTGTGTAAGAGTGTGTACCAAAACGAGCTCTGTTTAAGCACAATTTTCCGGGGGCGGCGCGGTGAAGTTGATGCTTTTGCTCAAGAAGAATGCCAGAATGGGGCACTGAAATTGGGGCGGAAGCAACGATGCGAATTCAACAGAGGTTCTACGGTGGCATGAGGGCCGCGCAAATTCTCCGGTGGGGCACGATCATCGCCGTCCTGGATATCGGCAGTGCGCTCGTGTACTGGTCTGTGTTCAAGGATGTGGCGCCTGCCCGTATCTTCCAAAGCGTGGCTGCGGGCTTGCTGGGAAGGGAGGCGTTCAGCGGCGGCATCGCTACTGCCTTGCTTGGGGCAGGGCTGCACTGGGCTATCGCCTGTGGGATGGCGGCCGTGTTTGCCGCGCTGGTGCGCGCGCGTCCCGGTCTTCTGGGCACGCCGCTGCTCACAGCTTGCCTTACCGGCCTGACCATCTATGCGCTGATGAATGGGGTGGTCGTACCGCTGTCGAACGCCATGCCGTTCAGACTGGACTGGCCTTGGGTTGCTTTCAATGTGATTGTCAGCCACATGCTGTGCGTGGGCCTCTGCCTGGTCCTGCTGGCGCGCAGGGAGCTGGCAAGAAAGTGACTTCCTGTTAAGTTACAGGGGCGACTGAATTCGCATTTACAACAGCTGAAGCCCGATGGACTCACTTCCCGCATACACCTCTTGCTGTGAGGGAAGTTCGTCCTGTATCGTGTTGATCTTCCTTGCACTTGATGTGAAGTATCGATAATGACAACCCAAACCCAACAGGAAACGGAAATCGCGTCCCAGGAAGTCGCTTTTGACGACGTTGCGGATGCTGCCGAGCGTCTGCAGGACGACGGCAAGAAGGTGACCATCGAAGCCGTGAGCGAAATCCTGGGCTCCGGTTCGGTGACCGAGATCCACAAACACCTGGGGACCTGGCGCGCAAGCAATGCCAAGCCCTTCGAGCTGCCCAAGGTGGAGATGCCGGACTCGCTGATGTCCGCCATGAGCGACTGGGTGAAGCGCTACGCGGAAGAGTCCGGCGCAGGTTCGCGCCAGTCCCTGGCCCAGGCCGAGCTGGACCTGGAAGCCCTGGCCAAGTCGGGCGAGCAGCTGGAAGCTGAGCGCGACGAGCTGCGCGAGCAGATCGCCGACCTGAATTCCGCCCTGGACGACCGCATCGAGCAGATCGAACGCCTCACGGCCGAGCTGCGCAACGCGCGCCAGATCGCCAGCGACGCCCTGGTCAGCAAAGCGAAGGACCAGCTTGCTATCGACGGCAAGGACAACCAGCTGGCCGAACTGCGTGCCCAGCTGGAACGCAACGTGGCGGCCTCGGCGGCCGAGTCCGACAAGCGCCTCGCTGCGGAAATGGAGCTGGTGGGCGCTATCACGGCGCGCGACAACTTCGAAGCCGAAGCCAAGGAACTGCGCGCCCAGCTCGAATCCTGCTACAACGACCGCCGCAAGGCGGCAGGCGTCAAAGCCTGATACAGCGGCGGGTAACCGCCCGCCACGCGCTTTGTCGTGCACTCCAGCCTTGCGCTGGGGTGCGGACTGACGGATCGGCGCAACGCTCGAAAAAATAGTCCGAATTGATTAGGTGTTCGGGGCCCGGACCTGTATAGTGGGTTCTGCACTACATCAAGTCCTCGTCATTGTTGGTTTCTTTCCCGTCTTGCTCCTGCCGGAGCCATTCCTGTCTGATCTCCGCGGTTTCATCTCTTGGTCGCAAGTGCGTTCCGGGCTATGCCCTATCGTATCTTTAAAGGAAATATCAGCATGACTACCCAAACCGGCACCGTGAAATGGTTCAACGATTCCAAAGGCTTCGGCTTCATTACCCCTGACGCGGGCGGCGCAGACCTGTTCGCGCACTTCCAGGACATCCAGTCCCAGGGCTTCAAGAGCCTGGCGGAGAACCAGCGCGTGAGCTTCGAGCGGACCCCTAGCCCCAAAGGCGAAAAGGCGAGCAATATTCGCGCCATTTAAGGTTCCAGGGACTACCGCGCAGAGCGCGCGGTACGGCTCTTGTACGTCAAGCCCGCCATGTGCGGGCTTTTTTTTGTCCGCAGACAGTCTAGGCGGCCGCCTTGTTCGGCAGGCCGGACCGCGGCGCCGTGGCCAGCGCCCGGCGATGGATGGCGCGGCGGCCAAGCCACAGCACGAGGCCAGTAATCATGAACAGCAGCGGCATCAACCCGCTGACGGAGACGAGCACGCGTCCCGGCAGGCCGAAGGCCTCGCCCGTGTGCAGGGGGAACTGCCAGTTGAAGAAGGTATCGCCGGAGGGCGCCGTCAACGGGTCGCGCACGCGCAACACGGCGCCGCTGAAGGCGTCGACGCTGACACGCGTGAGGCCGTCGCCCTTGCGCACTTCGCCCGGCTGGCGCAGGCGGATCTCGTAAGGCGCCTTGGCCGATCCCAGGGCCACGCGCGAAATGCGCCCGGCCGGAACGCGCTGCTGCGCCGCCTGCATCGCCGCTGCCACGCCGATCGGCTTGCGTCCCTGTGCCGCTTCGTTCGCCACCTTGTCATTGGGCTGCAGCACCGACACGGCGCCCACCACGGGCCGCACCCAGTCCGGCAGGTTCATGGCCATGCCGGTGAAGCCCAGTACCGCCAGTATCGGTGTCATGAAGAAGCCCGCCGAGCGGTGGAAGCTGTAGTGGAAGCGGCGGCTTTTCCAGTCGCCGGCCACGGTCAGCGACTTGCGCAGCGAGGACCAGGTCGATTTCGGCCACCACAGGCAGAGCCCAAGCAGCGACGTAATCGTCAGCAGCAGGCCGCTGATGCCGATGAGGGTTTTGCCGAACTCGCCCGCCAGCAGGTAGCGGTGCAGATGGAAGAGGGTAGGCATCAGCAGGGGGCGGGACAGGCCGAATTCCCCGTAGTTGCGCTCGCCCAGCACCTGCAGAGTGTAGCGGTCCAGCATGACCTGGCGCGAAACGTCGGTATCGAAGCGGCCTTTGTCCTTGGCGGGCTGGCGATACCAGGCCACATACACGTCGTCGGCTTCAAAGGGGAGCATCAGCTGGCTGGGCCGGCCATATTCCTTGTCCTGAGAAAGGCGCTCCACCGCGGCCTGCACCTGGGCCGGAGAGGGGGCGATATCCGCCGCGCCTTGCGGGGCGCGCGAGTGGAGGAGGGTGGGGTTCAGGGCGGCGTCGAGCTCGTGGTCCCAGGCCAGGGCGGCACCCGTCAGGCCCGCCAGGACGAAGAGCGTGCCGAAGATGAGGGACACGTAGAGATGGATATCGCGCAGGCGCGCACGCAGCAGACCGGTCAGCATTTATGAAGGTTCAGTCATAAAAGTAATTGAAATTATAAATGATAATGATTATCATTGCCGTTCTTTTTTGGCCTGAACAGGAGTTATTGCATGACGACGTTGCATCCCCTCACCCGCGCAGTAGCGCTGGCCTGCCTGGCCCTTTCCGGCACGGCTGCGGTAGCGCAAAGCAGCGAGGAACCGATGAGTGAAGTCGTCGTGACGGCAACCCGCAACTCCAAGAGCGTGGACAAGATTCCGGGCGCGGTGAGCGTGATCTCGCAGCGCGAGCTGGAAACCCAGTACCTGCTGGCTGACGACCCGTCGCAGGCCCTGGCCACCTATATTCCCGGCTATGCGCCAAGCCGCCAGAAAATGAGCTCCACCGGCGAGTCGCTGCGCGGCCGCAGCACCCTCATCCTGTTGGACGGCGTGCCGCAATCGAACCCGCTGCGCGCGGGCATGCGCGAAGGCTATATCGCCGACAGCGCCATCATCGAGCGTGTGGAAGTGATCAACGGCGCCTCCGCCATGCAGGGCATGGGCGCCACAGGCGGCATCGTCAACTACATCAGCAAGTCGCCGAAGGCGGAGGGCACGAGCCACAGCATCAATGTGCGCATGTCGTCCCAGCTGCGGCACGACAGCCTGGACTGGAAAACGGGCTACACCCTGCAGCACAAGTCCGGCGACTTCGACCTGCTGGCCTTCGGCAGCATCCAGCAGCGCGGTATCGGCTACGACGGCAAGGGCCGCGTGCTGGGCATCGAGGCGGTGCAGGGCGACACCATGGATTCCGAAGGCAGCGACCTGTTCTTCAAGCTGGGCAAGAACTTCGGCGACCAGCGCCTGCAGCTCACGGTGAACCGCTTCCGCATGGAAGGCGATGGCGACTACAAGCCCGTCCCCGCCAACTTCGCCGCCGGCACGCCCACCAGCGCCACGCCGGGCACGCCGCCGGGCAAGCCGCCGCGCAACAAGGTGGAAACCAAGAGCCTGGAATACCGCCACAACAGCCTGTTCGGCGGCAGCTTCAACGCCCAGCTGTTCAAGCAGGACTTCGCCTCGCTGTACGGCGCGACCAATACGGCCACCTTCCAGGACGTGCGCATCGCCCCGGCCGGTACGCTGTACGACCAGTCCGAAGTGGTGGCCGACAAATATGGCGCCAAGCTGACCTATGTACGTCCCAACACCGTGATCGACGGCCTGGAATTCACCGCGGGCATGGACCTGCTGCGCGACCGCACCAAGCAGCATCTGGCGGGCACCGGCCGCACCTGGGTGCCGACGCTGGACTTCAAGTCCCTGGCGCCGTTCACCCAGCTCGAATACGAAATCGGCCCGCTGACGGTGCGCGGCGGCGTGCGCCGCGAAGACGCGGAGCTGCGCGTGGATACCTACACCACACTGGCCGCCTATGGCAGCCGCGTGGTGCAGGGCGGCGAGCGCTCCTTCACCAAGGCCGTGAAGAACATCGGCGCCGTGTGGCGCTTCAGCCCGAACTGGTCGGCCTTCGTGTCCAGCGCCGAAGGCTTCGGATTGCCCGACGTGGGCCTGGTGCTGCGCGGCGTGAACAAGCCCAACCAGTCCGTGGAAAAGCTGTTCGACATGGAGCCAGTCGTCACCCGCAACAACGAGGTGGGCGTGAACTGGCGCGGCGCCATGGGCAATGTGGGCGCCTCCTTCTACGACTCGCGTTCCAAGCTGGGCACGGCGCTGCGCATCAACTCCGCCGGTATCGGCGTGCTGGACCGCGTGCCGACCCGCGTGCGCGGCTGGGAGGTCTCGGGCGAACTGCGCGCTTCGAAGCAGCTCTCCGCCTTCGGCAGCTATGCGCGTACCATGGGCAAGACGGCCACCACGGCCGGCGCGCCGATGGATGTGGCCCTGGGCGCGCGCTCGCAAGGCCCGGACAAGCTCGTGGCAGGCGCCAACTGGCAGTGGATGCCGAAGGCGAACCTGCGCCTGCAGGCGACCAGGCTGAACGACCGCGACATCAATATCGGCCGCACCGTGGGCACCTCCAACCTGGAAGAGCACTTCCGCGGCTATACGCTGGTGGACATTGCCAACAGCTGGGACTCCCCATGGGGCAAGCTGGGCGTGGGCATCGAGAACCTGACGGACCGCCAGTACGTGGGCTACTACCCGCAGTCGGCCAGCTACAAGGACCCGGTATCGTATTTCGCGGGGCGCGGCCGTACCCTGTCGGTGAGCCTGGTCCGCAGTTTCTAATGTCGTGCCCCCCGGGGCGGGGTTCAGGCATCATACGGAGGTAACGCTTCCGGAGTGAGAGCCATGGACGCCGCCCTGAAGAGACCGATCAAGACCCTGCCTTTTGCCGAGGCCGGCACGGAAGACGTGCTGGTCGAGGTGCGCCGCATGACATGGGACCATGTCAATGTCTGGCACTCGCTGGTCCAGCCCATCATCAACGCCAACTTCCGCCACTGGCACAGCGGCATCGCCCCCGGCGACGCGCGCGCCGACGTGGGCTGGGACTGGGGCTTCAACTACGCCCTTGCGCTTTTGCACAACGCCGCCACCTATGTCCCAGGCAACGCTTCCGGCCCGGCCCTCGCCATGGCCGTGACGGTGGCCACGGTGGAAGGGCGCGAAATCCCCATCGGCATGCTGACCGTGGTGCCGCAGTTCCAGAGCACAGTGGAGCGGCAGGCGGCGCAGCGTTCCTTTGCCTGGTATCTGGCCGATGCGCCCAAGGCTTTCTACACCGATGTGCTTGGCGCCGTGCCGGTGAAGGGCGTGGCGAGCGCGCTCCTCGATTGCGCCGTGCAGAGCGGTTTCGATGCGGGCGGCAGCGGGGACACCCTGCTGCACGCGGACCCGCACGGCGGCGAGAAGCTCCAGGAGTTTTATGTCCAGCGCTGCGGCATGCGCCAGGTGGGCATCGACAACGGGCCGATATCGCTGTTCCGGCGCCGCCATACGGACCAGTACTTCCATATGGACGCGCCCACGGCAAGCGGCTTCAGCCAGCGTTTCGATGCCCGGCGCTAAGGCGCGTACAATCGGTCCGGAGCGGAGTTTTCAGCGAGGCGAGCATGAGTCTTGAAACCCAAACAGTGCCAACAGACGTCCTGTGCAGGGCCGTGAAGGACGTGGTCGGCCTGGATTTCGACGCCAGCAAACCCCAGGAGCTGGCCGCCGCCCGGCTGATCGTGGACAAGCTCGTGGACAACGCCCAGCTCGCCGGCGACCTGGCCAGCAGCATTGCCCGCCAGTCCCGCCCCGCCGAGCCCGGACACGATACGCTGCTTGCGGGCCTGCACAATGCGCGCCTGCGCACCGCGCCGGCCAGGATGGTCGAGAACGATCCCGCGGCGGACGACTATCCTGCCGAATCCTCGGTGGAGCTGGGCCTGGCGCCCGCCGTCGCCGCTTCGGCCAATACCTACACGCCCGAGGACTGGGACATTCTCTCGGCCCTGGACAAGGCCTATGTGACGGTATCGCCCGAGCGCCTGGGCTTCCATCCGCTCGCCATCCGCAGCGAATGGGGCGGGGACATCGAAAGCAAGTGGTTCGACTTCCTCGCGCGGGCGGAGCAGAAAGTGGGCTCGCGCACGGGGCATACGCGCTGGCTGCTGGACTGGTGGCGCAAGGACTACGCCACCACGGCCAAGCAGGCGGGGAAGAATTATGGAATCTGGACGCTGGAGGCGGGGCCGCAGAAGGCAGCCGCCCATTTCATCTTCGACCCGGGAACGCTCTATGTGCTGGTCATCAAGGCCAAGGGCGAGGAGAGCCGCTTCGCCGTTCCGGTCGATAATGTGGACGATTTCACCGCGAATCTCGTGCAGGCCTTCGAGGGGCACGAGGACTACGCGAAGCTGGTCCTCAATTCGATGACCAAGCTCTTCGCGCAGTAAACCATCATGCGCGCCGCTCGTTGGGGCTGGACAGGACTCGCTTGATCACCTGGGCCTTGATGCGGTGGCGCGTGAGGAAGCGGTGGGCTTCCTTCAGGCCGGTGCTGCCCTGAATGGCCAGGGCCCGGTTCACCAGCAGCTCGGTCATGACGTCGCTGCGCGAATAGGCTTTCTTGATCTTGAACATGGCAGGCCTCCTTTGAGAGAAGCTTAGTTCATCTGCCGGAGCGCTGTTGTGCGCTCCTTAACACAAATGCAAGATCGCCCTTACTGGCGGCAGTAGCGTTTGCCGTCCTTCACAAAGCAGTCGCGGCGCGGCTTGCGATGGCGGTGATCGCGGTCGTCTTCGTCGTCGGCTACCGCGGCGGCCGCCACGACTGCGCCGGCCATCACGGCCAGCGCAATGGTCTCCTCCCGTTCCTTGACGATCTGTCCGCAGGCGGCCGGACTGACGCGCCGGTCCAGCAGCTCGGAATTCAGGTCGCTGACGAAGCGGCGGTCGACTGCCGCCTCCTCTCCCTGCAGCGCCTTGCAGATCTCATAGTTGCTGGCCGCCTGGGGATTGGCGCGGAAATCCTCGCGGCTCACGGCGCAGCCCGCAAGGGCGGCGGCGAGGGCGAGGAAAGCAGCGGTGCTGCGGAAACGGGAGAGAGGGCTCATGGTTTATTGGCGAAGTGCAGTGGTTGTATTGTCCAGAACGCGCTGGACCTCGTCTCCGCTGACAACATTCATCTTTCCGTCACGTTCGACCTTTTTTCGGGGGATCAGGGTTCCGGTCGGGGTGTAGGTTTCCTCTTTCAGGGCCATCTCGAGGGAGCTCTTTTCCGGGGCGGCGCAGGCCGACAGGATCAGAGCCGAAAAAGCTGCGAATGCCAAGGTTTTGTATGCCATTTTTACTTTTTCCTAAAGTTATGAAAAGTGGCGCAAGATACCACGGCCAGCCTGGGCAGAGTTATAGCGAATTTGTAAGCGGGAGGATTACGCGAGGCAATGCTGTGCTGCCCAAAATGCAGTTCCGCTAGCATGAAGCTTCCGGAATACAGCATACGAGGAGGCATCATGCGCAACGATAACCAACAGCGGGCGGACCAGCCGCCGATCCACACCCATCTGCCGGACCAGGTGCCGCAGCAGGACGAGAAAAAGATCGTGGGCGAGCGCGTGCCGCATGGGGCGGATTACAACTCGCCCCCGCCCGAGGGCGCCGCGAAGTCGATGGGCCAGGGCCTGGACGACGTGGGCGGTAACCTCGGCGAGCCCGCAGGCGGGCAGGTCCGTTCGGAGGGCCTGCTGCCCGCGGACCAGGAAGAGAAGGACGGCCGCTTCAACGTGGCCGAGGAGGTCAACCTCGACCAGCAGTCCGACAGCGCCCGCCGGGTAGGCAGCCTGCCGGAGACCAGCGCCGGCCCGCACGGCGAGAAGCTGGGCCAGGCCATTGCGGGCGCGGCCAGGAAGGATTGATCAGGGCACGTAGCGGATGGTGACGTTGGTGGCGGAGCCATCCGAATTCATCGGAATGTAGACGTAGTAATTGGTCGACACCCCGTTCGCGGCCTTGGTATAGGAACGGCGGTAGTTCTTCGCCTCCGCGACGTAGGCGCTCGTCTGCGCGCCCAGGCGGGCAGACTGCATCGATGCCGCCTGCGGCTGCTCCCCCGTCAGCGAGGTGGGAGGGCCGTCCTGCGTGCCGAAGTAGATCTCCGAGGCATAGGCGCCGGGACGCGTGGTCTCCACCTCGATCTGGGAGGCGGCAAAGGGACCGAAGGTGCAGGATTCGAAGCCCGGCAGCACCGATTCGCCGCCGCCCATGGTCTGGTCGCAATAGGTGCTCACGACCGTCGGGTTGCGGTTGACGCCGATGCGCAGCGGGCCGCTGCCGTCCGGATCGGACTCGTAGCTGAAATCGCCCTGGCCCAGGTCGCCCGGCTGGTCGGCGAAGCGGGTCAGCAGGATCTTGCGGTCGCCGTTGGCGTATTCGAAGATCACCGCGCCGTCCTGGTACAGGCCGTTCGAGCCGTAGAACTGCGACTTCTTGTCCGCCTGGTTCTGGTGCACCACGTGCACGCCGTAGCCGCTCGAATAGGGCTGGCCGAAGGCATAGATCTTCACCACGCCGTTGAAGAGCTGATCCCACTGGGGCATGGTGTACACGTTCGGGTCCGCCGTCGGCGTGGCCTTGATGTACTGCCAGGCCGAGCGCATGTCCTGCAGCAGGCCCGGGTGGCGGATGTAGTCCATGGCGCCCTGGGCCGGGTTGCCGCCGGCGCTGGTCATGCTGATGGCGTGGTAGCCGTTCGTCGAACCGAGCACGGGGGTGTACAGTTCGGGCGTCTTGATGTCGACCACGCGCTGCGGGAAGGGATACAGGTGGCCGTTCTTCACGTCGATCACGGCCTCGTAGAGGATGCCCGGCGCGGTTTCGATCTTGAAGTGGTAGTGCAGGAACTTGCCTTGCACATCGAGCGGTTCCAGGTAGTTGGAGCCGGCCACGAAATTGCCGGTCACGTAGCCGTAAGTGGGCAGTGCGGCCTGCGCGGCGGCGGACAGGGCGGCGGTGCCGAAGAGTAAGGTGTGCAGCAGCTTGCGGGTTGACATCGGATCCTCCTCTGAATTGGGAGGGGCAACAGTAGCACCGGCCTCGGGCTGGCTTCCTCAGCAAAATTGTCCGGTTTTTTCATTGCTTTGTATTAACATTCCTAGCGTTTTGCTAGCCACCGCGAAACGGAAGAGCGTCGTTTTTTAAGCTGTGTCAAACGCGGATGAGAGCCGAATTCGGCTGCCCTCCCTATACTGGTAGCATTGCGCCGCGCCTTGCGGCCTGTTCGGAGGGAGGACTAGCCATGCGCCATGATCCGATCATTGCCGGACTCAGCGGGATGCTGCGGAAGATCAAGCGGATGGAGGACTGGCTGCGCCGCGCCGGCCTGCCTGCCGTGCTGGCGCGCCTGCCCGTTTCGCTGCTCTGCCTGAACTACTGCATGATGATGTCCGGGAAGTCGATGCGGCTGGCGCGCATCGGCGAGCGCATCAGCCGCTGGCTGCGCACCGTGGAGGAACTGGCCGCCAGCGAAAAGGCAAAATTCGAGATGATCGACCTGGACCGGGGCATGCGCGACGACATCGAAGCGACCAAGCGCACCATCCTCTCCCTGCGCGAGCTGTGCGACGACGTGGCCCGCCTCTTCGCATCGGCGGGCTACCGCTCCTGGCTGCTGGACCGCGTGCAGCGGCGCTTCGCCGACGTGGTGGACGACTGCTGCAACACGGCGACGCGGCTGCAGCAGGCCCTGGAAAGCCACGACCGGCGGGCATTGGCCCTGCTGCGCCAGATGCAGGCCGAACAGCAGGCCGCCGACGCAAGCGCCGCCGCCCACCAGGCGCGTTCGGCGCTGCAAACGAGTTAAAACCCTTCCAGAACAATCTTGCCGCGGGCGCGCTGGCTTTCGATCAGCGCGTGAGCCCGCTTCAGCTGCGCGGCGTTGATGGCGCCGAAGCGTTCTCCCAGCGTTGTCTTCAGCACGCCTGTGTCCACCAGCTGCGCCACATCGTTCAGCAGGGCGTGCTGCTGCTGCATGTCCGGCGTCTGGAACATGGAGCGGGTGAACATGAATTCCCAGTGCAGCGACACGCTCTTGCGCTTGAGCAGGCGCACGTCGATGGCCGCGGGATCGTCGATAAGGGCCAGCTTGCCCTGCGGCGCGATCAGTTCGGCCAGGGCAGGGAAGTGGGTCTCGCTCTGGTTCAGGCTGGCGATATAGTTCACGGGAGGCAGGTCCAGGCGGCTGAACTCCTCGCCCAGCGGCTTGCTGTGGTCGATGACGTGGTGGGCGCCGAGTTCCCGGATCCAGGCGGCGGTCTCCGGGCGCGAAGCCGTGCCGATCACGGTCAGGCCCGTCAGCTGGCGCGCCAGCTGCACGAGGATGGAGCCGACGCCGCCCGCCGCTCCCGTCACCAACAGCGATTTGCCGCGCAGGCTGCGGTCGCGGCTTACTTCCAGGCGTTCGAAGAGCAGTTCCCAGGCCGTGATGGCGGTGAGGGGAAGGGCGGCGGCCTGGGCGAAATCCAGCTTGCGCGGCTTGTAGCCCACAATGCGCTCGTCCACCAGCTGCAGCTCGCTGTTGCTGCCGGGCCGGTTCAGGTCGCCAGCGTACCAGACTTCGTCGCCCGGCTTGAACAGGGTAGCGTCCGGCCCGACGGCTTTTACGATGCCGGCGGCATCCCATCCCAGCACGCGTGGCGCGTCGCCGGGACTCACGAAACGGCGGATCTTGGTGTCCACCGGATTGACCGACACGGCCTTGACCTCCACCAGCAGGTCGCGCCCCGTGGCCTCGGGCGCAGGCAGCTCGATATCGATCAGGGAATCCTCGTGCTCGATGGGCAGGGAGGTGCGGTAGGCGACAGCTTTCATCTTCAGCTCCTGAATGTTTTCGATATGGCCATCTTCCCCGAAGCGACTCTCGTGGGAAAGGCTAAAATCCAGGAAACACTTTCGCTGAAATGAAGAAGATGCTGCGTACGGATGATCTGGAAGTCTTTGTTTTTACGGCCGACCACGGCAGCCTCTCGGCCGCCGCTCGGGCGCTCGATATCTCGCCTGCCCTGGCCAGCGCGGCCCTGCGGCGCCTGGAAGAGGCCTTGGCCTTGCGCCTTTTTGCCCGCACCACGCGCTCATTGCGCCTGACGGACGAGGGCGAACGCTATCTGGCGCACGCGCGGGAAGCCTTGCGCCTGCTGAAGGAGGGCCACAGTTCGGCCACCCGGCACCAGGAAACGCTGGGCGGAACGCTCAAGATCGCAATGCCTTCGGATGCAGGCCGCAACCTGTTCCTGGAATGGCTGGACAGGTTCCAGACCCTGCATCCCCGCGTGGCCTTCCAGATCAGCATCAGCGACCGGCTGGCCGATATGTACCGGCAGCCGGTGGATATCGCCCTGCGCTACGGAAAGCAGGACGATTCCAGCCTGATCGCCATGCCGGTGGCGCCGGACAACCGCCGCGTGCTGGTGGCCTCAAGCGCTTATATCGCCCGCCACGGCAAGCCGGAAACGCTGGAAGAACTGAAGAAGCACAACTGCCTGCGCTTCATGGTGGATGAGGCAACGCACGACCGCTGGACTTTCTACCCCGCCCAGGGCGGGAGCAGCACGATTGCCGTGGAAGGCAACCGCAGTGCGGACGATGCGGACCTGGTGCGCCGCTGGGCAGTCGCAGGCCAGGGCATCGCCTACAAGTCACGCCTGGACGTGACCGCCGACCTTCAGGCCGGCCGCTTGCAGGTGCTGCTGCCAGATATCGCGGGTGAAGAGGTGCCGCTCTATCTGCTTTGCATGCACCGCATGCAGGTCACGCCCACCGTGATCGCCTTGCGCGACTTCCTGAGAGCGGAAGTCGAACGCATGTGAGAATCTGCACAGATGAATTAGTGCGCTTTTGACAAGATCAACAGCCAGCGGCCGAACAGCAGCACCTCGATATGGCCCGGCTGCACGCCGGTATCGCATTCGATGATGGGGTTCACTGCATAGAAGCGCTTGCGGAAATCGCGGCAAACGAGCATTTCGCGTTTGCCCATACGGATCAAAAAGGACATGGGAGCATATTCGAGGCCGAAGCGGGAGCCGAAACCAGGGGTGATAGTTGCCATGATCATTCCTTCATGCGTTGGGTTATTCGTTGTTCTGAACTGCATTAAGGAAGAGCTTAACACAACTACTGTACAAAAACACAGGCCTGTATGAAAAATCAGCTTTTTTTACTAATCGTTGTTTTTGCGCCAAGCCCATGAGCCGCATCGCCTACGCCAAGCTGCTGCGCTTTATCGAGGCCCGGCTGAGCCCGGGCGGCGAGCTGGGCCTGCACCTCACGGCGGGTATCGTGCTGCTGCTGGGGGCGGTCTCCCTGTTCGCCGAAATCGCCGAAGACATGGTCGAGCGCGACACGATCTGGCGCATCGACCATCTGGTCGCGCACTGGTTCAACGTGCATGCCTTCGAACCCATGACCGGCTTCATGCTCGTCATTACCCATTGGCACAGCGTGCCCGGCGTGCTGGTGATGGGCTGCCTGCTCGCCGCGTGGTTCTGGCGCAGGAACGCGCCATACTGGCTGCTGGCGCTCCTGATCTCCCTGCCGGGCGGCATGGTGGTGAATGTGCTGCTCAAGCATGCCTTCCAGCGGCAGCGTCCCGTCTTCGATGAACCGCTGCTGACGCTGGCCACCTACAGCTTCCCCAGCGGCCATACGGCGGGCGCCACGCTCTTCTATGGCCTGCTGGCCAGCTATATCGTGGTCACCAGCCGCCGCTGGCGGGTGCGCGTGGCGGCCATGGCGGGCGCGGTGCTGATGGTGGGCCTCGTGGCGCTGAGCCGCATCTACCTCGGCGTGCATTTCGTCAGCGACACCATGGCCGCGGTGGCCGGCAGCGCCGCATGGCTGACGATCTGCATCACTTCCATCTCGTCGCTGCGCAGGCGCCGCGCCGCGCGCAAGGAGCAGTGATGCGCGCAGCAGCCGTCATCGTGAACGGAGGCGCGGGCCTGGGCTACGACGAGAACTGGGTGCGGCAGCTGGAAGGGAAGTTCCAGCGCGCGGGGCTGCTGGCGCGCGTCACGCTGGCGCGCAGCGGCGAGGAGATGGTGGCGGCTGCGCGGGCGGCGCTGGAAGAGGGCACAGGCATCGTCGTGGCGGGCGGGGGCGACGGCACAATCAATGCCGTGGCCTCGGTACTGCTGGACAGCGCAGCAAGTTTCGGCGTGCTGCCCCTGGGGACCCTGAACCACTTTGCAAAGGACCTTAAGATTCCGCTGGATCTCGATGCGGCCGTCGCCACCATTTCGCAGGGCGTGGTGAAGAACGTGGACGCGGGCGAAGTGAACGGGCGCATTTTCCTCAACAACTCCAGCCTGGGCCTGTATCCGGACATCGTGCGCGACCGGGAACGCCAGCAGCGGCGGCTGGGGCGCGGCAAGTGGCCCGCCTTCTGCTGGGCCGCGCTGGCCGCGCTGCGGCGCTATCCCTTCCTCAATGTGTGGCTGGACGTGAACCGGGACCGGCACGCGCGGCGCACGCCCTTCGTCTTCATCGGCAATAACGAATACACGATGGAAGGCTTCAGCATCGGCGAGCGCGCGCGCCTCGATGCGGGCTTGTTGAGCCTCTATGTCGCGCAAAGGCCCACGCGCCTGGGCCTTGTGCGGCTGGCCTTCCATGCCCTGTGTGGAAGGCTGCGCCAGCAGCGGGACTTCGACGTGCTGCTGGCGGAGGAGATGGAAATCCACACGCGGCACAAGCGCCTGCGCGTGGCGACCGACGGCGAAGTAACGGTGATGACGCCGCCCCTGCGCTACCGCAGCCGCAAGGCGGCGCTGGCCGTGCTCGTACCCGCGCGGACATAACAAGGAGAACATCATGCGAACGCTCGTGCATCTGTCGGACATTCATTTTGGCCGTATCGACTACAAGCTGCTCGATCCCCTGCGGGAAACGGTCGCCGCGCAGAAGCCCGATGTGGTGGTGGTGTCGGGCGACCTCACGCAGCGCGCGCGCAGCGCCCAGTTCAAGGAGGCGAAGGCCTACCTGGACACGCTGCCCCAGCCCCAGATCGTAGTGCCCGGGAATCACGACATCCCGCTTTACAACGTCGCCGCGCGCTTCCTCACGCCGCTTACCAAATACCGGCGCCACATCACGCCCAATCTCGCGCCCGAGTATGTGGATGAAGAGATCGCGGTGATGGGCCTGAACACCGCGCGTTCGCTCACCTTCAAGGATGGCCGCGTGAACGAGGAGCAGATCGGCCGCCTGCACGACCGGCTCGCGGGCCTGCGCCCCGAGATCACGCGCATTGTCGTCACCCACCATCCCTTCGACCTGCCGGAGAACGCCGACGAGGACGATCTCGTCGACCGCGCGCCGATGGCAATGGAAGCCTTCTCGCGCTGCGGCGTGGACCTGCTGCTGGCGGGGCACCTGCACGCCAGCCACTCGGGCAGCAGCGCCAAGCGCTACAAGATCAGCGGCTACGCCGCGCTCGTCGTGCAGGCCGGGACGGCGACATCGACGCGCGGCCGGGGCGAGCAGAACTCCTTCAATGTGCTGCGCGTGGAGCACGACGAAATCCAGGTGGAGCGCCACAGCTGGTCCGACGAAGCGGCGGCATTCAGGATCGCCAACGTCGAAACCTTCCGCCGTGAAGGCGACATCTGGGAGCCCTTGCGCGCCTAGTAAAGATTTGTGACCTTCGCGAGCAGGCCGAACAGAGCGATAACGGTCGCCCCAAGCATGCCGAGCAGCCACCGGATGAGCATCAGCATCTCGCGCCGGTGCTCGACGGCCCGGGCGTCGATCGTGGCGCGCAACTCAGCGCTGCGTGCGTTAAGTTCCTCAAGCAACATACGGAAATTGGCATCGAATCGCGACTCAATCCGGTCGAGGCGGCTTGCAATGGGCTCCACAAGAATCTCCAGCCGCGCTATACGCGCTTTGATAGCGGGATCATCTTCCTGAGGGGGAGGGCTGTCAAGCGGAGGCATGTGGTCGGCCATGATTGGCCATTCTCCGCCGCCGGCCACCCCTGCGTTTGACGCCGCTCAATCGTGCTAGAGCCAATAGTCCCAGAAGCGCGCCATGAATTCCTTGAAGCGCGTGCCGATGCCGCGGTTCTTCCAGGCCTTCAGCGTCACCTCATTGGAGTTGCGCAGGTCTTCCTTGAAGGCGTTCTCCATCTCCAGCCCGAAGGCGTCGCCCATCACAATCACGTTCATCTCCGCATTGTGCAGGAAGCTGCGCGTATCGATATTGGTGGAGCCCACAGTCGACCATACGCCATCGATCACCACGGTCTTCGCATGCAGCACCGACAGCTTCAGCTCATAGATCTTCACGCCCGCTTCCAGCAGCTGCGTGTAGAAGGCGCGGCCCGCATGGAAAACCAGGCCGCTGTCCGACACGCTGGGCAGCACAAGCTTCACATCCACCCCGCGCTTGGCGGCATCGATCAGGGCCTGCAAGGTCTGGTCGTCCGGCACGAAATAGGCGCAGGTGATGTGGATGGATTTCTTCGCCTCCTGGATCGCCAGCAGCAGGGCGCGGTAGATCTCGTACTTTCCCCCTGGCTCGCTGCCCAGGACGCGCACCACCTTGTCTCCCGCCACGACGGGCTTCGGGAAGTAGTCGGCGTCGCGCAGGTCTTCCGCGTCCTGGTTGGCCCAATGCTGGATGAAGAGCCACTGCATGGCCTGCACCGCCGGGCCTTCGATCTTCACGTGCGTATCGCGCCAGCCCACGTCGGACTTGTCGCGCGGGCGCGTCTTGGAGCGGAAGGGCGAGCTTTTGGAATAGGTGTCGCTGATGTTGATGCCGCCCGTGAAGCCCACACGGCCATCGACGATCAGCATCTTGCGGTGGTCGCGGTTGTTCACCTTCCAGCCGTTGCCGCGCACCTTGGCCGGATTCACCGGGTTGAAGGCGACGAGGCGGATGCCGCCCTGGCGCATGCGGTCGAAGAATTCCTGCGGAACTCCGATGGTCCCCACGCTGTCATAGATTACGTTGACGGTGACGCCTTCGCGCTGCTTTTGGATCAGGAGGTTGGCGAACTTTTCGCCCAGTTCGTCCTGGTCGAAGATATAGGTCTCGAAATTGATATGGTTCTTCGCCTGCGCGATGGCCTTCATCATTTCGGCCATGGTGGCGGGGCCGTCGAAGAGCAGCTTGACGGTGTTGCCAGCAATCAGGGGAACGCCCGTGGCCTCCTCTTCGAGCGTGGCCTGCGCCTTCAGGTCCAGCGTGTTTTTGGCCCAGCGCTTCTTGAGCAGTGCCTCCGCGCGGTTGGGCGGCAGCACGCCGTTGGCGGACTTCACCAGCGGCGCATCGGTGGCCAGCACCTTGGCCTTGTTGGGGTCCACATCGGGCAGGGAGGCGCAGGCGGCCATGGTCCATCCCATGAGGATGGCGGCCAGCCAGTGTTGTGCGCTGCGATATTTCATGGGGTCTCCTTCTGCGGCGGACACACCGTCGGCCGTGAAACCAGTCTAACCCTCCGGCAAGGGGAGTTATGTACGCCAGCGAACGCTCAGCAGGACTCGCTGCCTGCTGCGGATGCAGCAAAGAATAGATGAGTAATAACTTGCTTTTTTTGTGGGTCTGCGCACAGAATGAATCAAGCGCAAGCAATAAACTGCAACCTAGCTTTAGGAAAAGCAAGCAAGGTGGCACAGCCGAGCCCATCGGCAAATTGTTGACTTGACCTAGAGACGCATCATGAAAACCCCGATGATGGCGCTCATCTGCCTGAGTCCGCTGGCAGTGTGGGCGCAGAGCGGCAGCTCCACGCAGATCTACGGCGTGCTGGATGCGGGCGTTGTGTCGGAACACAATTGCCAGGGCGCTTGCCCCAGCACCAAACTCTCCCCCGGAGTCTCCACCGGTTCGGTCCTTGGCGTGACCGGACGCGAGCCCTTGAACGGCGACACCGCCGCCATCTACCGCCTGGAAGCGGGCGTGCGCAACGATACCGGCCAGAGCGACGAGAACCGCCTGTTCGGCAGCCAGGCCTACGTGGGCCTGGACAGCCGCTGGGGCGTGCTCACGCTGGGACGCCAGTACAACCTGCAGTACGAAGCCCTGGTGAACGTGGCCGATCCCTTCAACGGCGGCACGGCGGGCACGGCGACGAACCTGATCGGCAACGGCTACAAGCGCTACGACAATTCCATCAAGTACCAGTCGCGTCCCTTCCACGGCGTGACTGGATCGGCCATCTACAGCTTCGGCGAATCCACCTTCAGCAGTTCGCGCAACCGCGGCTACGGCGCCATGATCGGCTATGCAGGCGGCATGTTCAACCTGCGCATCGCGTATCAGCGCAAGAACAACCTGATCGAGGCGGCGGGTGCGACCGCGCCGGTCGATCTCTCGGCCCGCAACACGCTCGTCGCGGCGAACGCGAACCTCGGCCCGGCCACCGTGTTCGCGGCTTACGGCATCAACCGCGGCATCGGCAGCTCTCCCTGGGACCAGAACAATCCCATTGGCGCGCTGGTGCTCTCTTCGCCCTCCACGCGCAGCCATGACCAGCTGGTGGGCATCTCGGTGCCGCGCGGCGCGGCCACCTTCATGGTCTCGTATATCCGCAAGAACGACCGCACGCCCGCCAACCTGGACGCCAACCAGCTCGCCGTCGGCATGACCTATGCGCTCTCCAGGCGCACGGCCCTGTACGCCGCCTACGCGAAGATCCGCAGCGAAAACGGTGCGCCTTACACCGTGGGCAATTTCAGCGAAGCGGGGCGCGGCCGCAGCGGCATCAACCTGGGACTGCGCCACGCCTTCTGATGCCCTATGCTGCTTGTGCTACATTGTGAGGCTTACTCAACAATTAGCAGGATGGCGGCATGTACCTTACTTATTTCAACGGCGCCTGGAGCGAAGGCAATACCCCCATTTTCGGCGCCATGGACCACAGCGTCTGGCTCGGTTCCTCCGTGTTCGACGGCGCGCGCTCGGTGCGCGGCCATATGCCGGACCTGCGTCCCCACCTTGAGCGCGTGATCCGCTCGGCGAGCAGCCTGGGCATGCGCTGCCCGCTGGGCGTGGACGAGATGGAAGCCCTGGTGCGCGAGGGCGTGGCGAAGTTCCCGGCGGACGCCGAACTCTATATCCGTCCCCTTGTCTTCGCGACGGAAGGCCTGCTGATTCCCGTGGTGGAGAAGAGCGGCTTTGCCCTGACCCTGTTCGATGCGCCCATGCCCGCGTTCACCGGCTTCAGCGCCTGCCTGTCGCAGCTGCGCCGTCCCACCTCGCTGATGGCGCCGACCGATGCCAAGGCCTCCTCGCTGTACGCGAACACCACGCGCGCCCTGCGCGACGCCAAGGAGCGCGGCTACGACAATGCCGTGGTGTGCGACAGCGAAGGCAACGTGGCCGAATTCGCCTCCGCCAACCTGTTCTTCGTGACGGCGGAAGGGAAGGTGGTCACGCCCGCGCTGAACGGCACCTTCCTGGCCGGGATCACGCGCGCACGCGTCATCAAGCTGCTGAAGGAAGACGGGATCGAGGTGGAAGAGCGCAGCGTGAAGCCCGGGGAGCTGGCCACGGCGTCGGAGATCTTCAATACGGGGAACTACGGCAAGGTCACGCCCTGCGTGAACTACGAAGGGCGCGCGCTGCCGGTGGGCCCGGTGGCCACCCGCGCGCGCGACCTTTACTTCGCTTTCATGGAAGCGAACTGATTACTTCGCCTTGACGGCGCCGCAGTCGGCCGCCAGCCAGCGGCCGCTGCCTTCCACCGTCATGTTCTCCGCCTTGCCGCCGCCTTCGACGTTCATGCGCATCGAATAGCCGGTGTTGCCGTTGAAGATGATCTGGCCGCTGCCGCTCGATGGCGGTTTGCTGCACTTGAATGCAATGTTCAGGCCGCCCGGCACCGGCGTGCGGGTGGTCTTGCAATCGCCTTCCTGGCCGGACGGCAGCTCCTGCTTCTCCGCCATTTCCTTCGTCAGGCAGAACTTCATGGCCACGCCGCCGCCGTCGGCCAGGTTCAGGCTCATGCCGTTCTTCGCCATCATCTGCTCCATCATCTTGCGCTGTTCGGGCGGCATGTTCGCCATCTCCTTCTGCGCCATGGCCAGGGCCTGCATGGTCTCGGGATTGGCCGAAGCGATCTTGGTCTTCATTTCCCACAGGCCCGGCTTGAGCGACTGGGCGGAGGCGGGCAGGGCGGCCAGCAGGGCGCTGGCGCAGAGAGCGAGGACTGGCGGTTTCATGATGTCTCCGTGTTGTTAGCTGAGCATTATCCTACCTCATCAGCTACGCGGTGCGGGCTCGGCCACGAAAATTTCCACGCGCCGGTTCCGGGCGCGTCCCGCATTGTCCTCGTTCGATGCGACGGGCTCGCGCTCGCCCCGTCCCTCCACCACGATGCGGGTGGGCGAAACGCCGCGGCCCGCGAGGTAATCGCGGGTATGCGAGGCGCGGTCCACCGACAGCGCCTGGTTGTGCTGGTCGCTGCCGGTACTGTCCGTGTGGCCGATGATGGTCACGCTGGCCGCCGGGTTGTCCTGCAGCGTGCTGGCGAAGCGGTCCAGGATGGGCTGGAAATTGGGCTTGATGTCCGCCCTGTCCGTATCGAAGGAGATATCGCTGGGGATCTCCAGGCGCAGGCGGTTGTCGCCCGTCTGGCTCACCTGCACGCCGGTGCCGCGCGTGGCCTGTTCCATGGCCTGCTTCTGCTGCTCCATGCGCTTGGACCAGATATTGCCAACCACCGCGCCTGCCGCCGCGCCCAGCACCGCGCCGCCCGCCGTGCGCCCGCTGCCGCCGCCGCTGGTCGTCGCGCCCAGGATCGCGCCGAGTCCGGCGCCGATGCCCGCGCCCGTTGCCGTGCCGCGCTGCGTGCTGTTCATGTCGGCGCAGCCCGTTGCGCCCACCGTCATGGCCAGCGCTACCGCGCCCGCCGTCATCTTTTTCAGAACGTACATGATTGTTACCTCCAAGCTAAAAGGGGACGGACCCCACGTTTTGCAAACCGCTGCAAAACGTGGGGTCCGTCCCCGTTGTTCCTGTCGCTAAACTCCGCGTCCGCTGATCAGGCGCAGCAGGATCATGATGATGGCCACAACCAGCAGGATGTGGATGAAGCCGCCGACGGTGTAGGAAGTCACCAGGCCCAGCAGCCATAGAATAATCAGTACTACAGCAATGGTGTACAGCATATCGAGTCCTCTCATTCTCCAGGTTGTATGGCCGGCGATGAAAAACGGCGCCGTCATGGAATCCATTTTCGGCGCCGCCTCGATTTCCTTCTGTACGCTGACGTACAGTTTAGCTAACATTTGCAATTATTCATGTTTCTCCGCGATGCGCGGCACCCAGCCCAGCATGCCCAGCAGGCCCGTAATGCCGAACAGGCCGATCAGCAGCCCTCCCGTCAACAGCAGCATCACCGTCACCTCCGGCGAAGCGGTTTCCGCCGATTCAAACTCGGCATAGCCGATCCGCGCTACCAGCAGTCCGACAGCAATGATCCAACCCCAAAGCACCCTGTTCATTGTTGTTCTCCCAATGTCACAAACCGTTTCCGCTTTGTGCGACAGCGTGAATTCATTGTCCGGCTGGGTTCCGGGCCGACTCTGTTCGGCATCACACATAGCGAAAAAAAGCCCTGCTGAGCACAACAGGGCTTGTATCGGGAGAAACGAAGTGTTGCTTTTGGCCGTCAGCGTGCGCGCAGTTGACCGTTGACGATGCGCACGCGGTCGCCCTGCTGCCACTGGGCGGACGTGGTGTGGATGGTGCGGGTGCTGCCATTGTTCATGCGCACGGTAACGTCGTAGCTCTTGGTGGCTTTCATATTGCCCTCCACCTGGTTGCCGACGACGGCGCCGCCGATGGCGCCCGCAATCGTGGCCAGGTCGCGGCCGCGGCCGTCGCCCACCTGGTGGCCCAGCAGGCCGCCCACCACGGCGCCGCCCGCGGCGCCCACGCCGCTGCCGGAGGCGCGCTGCGTGACCACGTTCACGTGCTCCACCACGCCGCAGTTCTTGCAGACGGGAGCGGGGGCAGCGGCCCGCACCGGCGCTTCATCGCGCGGCTCAGGGCGCGGTTCCGGACGCGGCGCGGCCACGCCGGCCGCTGCGCCCACGGCGCCGCCACCGATGGCGTCGGCAGGCATGGTGGCGCCGTACTGGCTGTTGTTGACGGCGGCCGACGGCGGCGGATAGGCCGGGGTAGTGGCCGGCGCGCTGCTTACCGCCAGCGACTCGGCGCTGGGGCGCTCGCCCATGGAGGAAGGCAGCCAGCCCATGACAGCCGCAATGCCTACGGTGCAGAACAGGATGACCGCGATGGCGGCGATCAGCAGCACCGGATGCGTGTTGTGCTTGCGGGTGGAGGTGATTGGATTGTCCATAATAATTCCCTTCTTCTGATGGCCGCGGGTGCGCGGCCGATGCAGGTATTGTCATCCGGCACCGAGACTCGTTCCGTGCGTCACCGTACATACATGGGTAATGGGAGTCGTTACGCTCGGCCTAACACTCTGAACCGCGCCCGCCATGCCGATGAACCTCAACTTCGACACCGTGCAAAGCAGTCCCGTCCGGCCCCAGCCCGCCAGCAATCGCCTGCTGGCCAGCCTGCCGGAGGACGAGCTGCAGCAGATCGAGGCGCTGTGCGAGCCCATCGAAGCGGAGGTGGGCGACCTGCTCTTCGAGCCGGGAGAACCCATCCACTACATCTACTTCCCCATCGACGCTCTGGTTTCCCTGCTGGCGGTGGCCGAAGGGCGCATGACGCTGGAAGTCGGCTCGGTGGGGCGCGAGGGCATGATCGGCGCCTCGGTGGCGCTGGGCCATGGCCAGGCCCAAGTGCGGGCCGTGGTGCAGCGGGCAGGGCGCATGCTGCGCATGGGCGCGGAGGAATTCTGCAGCGAGTTCTCGCGCAACGAAGCCTTGCAGCGCCTGCTGCACCGCTATACGGACACCTTGCTGGCCCAGGCCATCCAGATTGCCGTGTGCAGCCGCTTCCACGTACTGGAAGCGCGGCTGGCGCGTTCGCTGCTGATTACGCGCGACCGGCTGCAATCCGAAAAATTCCACCTCACGCACGAGTTCCTGGCCCATGCGCTGGGCGTGCGGCGCGTCGGCGTGACGAAGGCCGCGAGCGCGCTGCAGCAGCAGAAGCTCATCACCTACAGCCGGGGCAATATCGAGATCCTCGATTCAGCAGGGCTGGAAGCCGTATCCTGCCGCTGCTACGAGCTGGTCAAGGACGACGGCAGCCTCGGCATCAGCACCGTCTTCGTCTGAGTTTTTATTGCTTAATTGGGGACAGACCCCTTTAAGAAATTTCGCAAAAATTTCTTAAAGGGGTCTGTCCCCAATTAAGCAATAAAAAAGGGGCCCAAAGGGGCCCCTGTTTTGCTGCGGCCGGATTAGCGGCGGGGCTTGTCGACCTGGTTGCCGATTACGCCGCCCACGGCGGCGCCGCCCACGGTGCCCAGTGCCGAGCCGCCCGACAGGGCGGAGCCGGCCACGGCGCCGACGCCTGCGCCGATGGCGGTGTTGCGGTCCTGGGTGCTCATGCCGGAGCAGGCGGTGAGGCCGGCCACGGCGGCGACGAGGGATGCGCGGGTCACGATCTGTTTGATGTTCATGATGATCTCCTTAATGTGGTTAAGTGGTAGCGTGCTTATTTCACTTGCATGTCGTTCCTGACAACCTTCACGCCAGTGACGCTGCGGGCCGCAGCAACTGCCGTGTCGATCTCCTGCTGTGATGGGGCAAAGCCGCTCAGGCGCACTTCACCGTTGTAGGTTTCCACCATGACGCTGGCCGGGTCCAGGCCTTTTTGCTCGGCGAGGGCGGTGCGCACGTTGCTGGTCAGCGAGGCGTCGTCGGTCGCCACAATGGGCGCCGGTTCCGGCGTCGCGCAGCCTGCGAGTGCTGCCAGCGCCAGCCCGGACAGAACAGCCGGCAGAGAAGTCAGTTGCTTCATGTTGCGCTCCTTGTCTGAAACACGGTTCCTATCTTAGGAAGCTCGGCACAAACGTTCTGTTCGCCATCTCACCCAGTTACGCTTTGTTACCGTTTCGTCTTGCCGGGCGGGGGCGCCTGCGGCTTCTCGCGCGCCACAGCCAGCAGTTTTCCGCAGTCGGCGCCGCCGCCTCCGCCGCTGATCAGCGGCGCCAGCGCGGCGGCGGGAGCGGCCAGCGCGGCCAGCGCGATGGCGCCGCCCGCGCGCATGGCCAGCACGCCCTTGTCGATGTCTACGTCCGGTTTCTTCAGGCTGCCGCGCACGTAGATGGGCGAGCGCAGGGAGATGATGCGCAGGCCCTTGCTTTCGGGCTTGAGGGTGAGGTCCATCTTCTCGTTGGCCAGATTGATGCCGCCGCTCACGTAGATGGTGGCGTCCTCCGTGTCGGCGACAAGCAGGCGGGTCTGGGCGAGCCCGTTGTTGACGGCGAAGTCGCCCGCCAGGCAGTTCAGCTTCACGGGCTTGTCGCCCACCAGCTTGGTGACGATGATGCTGCCCACGTTCAGGCCCATCTGCTCGAGAAGCAGCTTGCTGATGGTGCCGTCGTTGATCAGGGTCTTGAGCTCACCGTTCGAGCTCGCCATCATGGTCGCCACGGAGTTGCCCGTCGCCGTAAGCTTGGTTTCGGCGTTGATCTCGCCCACCGTGGCCTGCATCTGCGGCAGGTTGGGGAAGAGCTCCTTGAGCTTGATGTGGCGGCCCGTGGCATCGAGCTGGGCGGCGATGGCGTTCTTCACCTTGCGCCCGCTGCCATCGAGCCGCACGGTGGACTTCAGGTTGCCGCCCGCGAA
Organism: Massilia endophytica; assembly: GCF_021165955.1. Lineage (NCBI taxonomy): Bacteria > Pseudomonadati > Pseudomonadota > Betaproteobacteria > Burkholderiales > Oxalobacteraceae > Massilia > Massilia endophytica. Next base: position 1,100,513 of record NZ_CP088952.1, read on the forward strand.
ATCGAAATTCAGGGGCGTGAGCTTGAGCACGCCGTCGTTCAGGTGGAATTCGGTGTAGAGATTGGCCACCGGCAGCTGCTTGGTGCGCGTGATGCGGTCGGCGCGGAAGCTCACGTCGGCATCGATGGCCGTCCAGCGTTCGGTCTTGAAGGTTTCCACCGGCAGCACCTTGTCGCCGGGCTGCACGGCCGCCACGCCGCGCTTTTCCTTGCTCTCGTTGGAGTCGGCGCCGATCAGCGGGCCCAGGTCGGCGAACTGCAGCAGCTTGGAGCGCACGGCGCCCGTCAGGTGGCCGCGCGGTTCCTTGATTTCGTATGCGAGCTTGCCGGAGATGTCGCTGTCGCCCACGCGCCCCGTGAAGTTCTCGTAATGCCATTTGCCGCCTTCCTTGGCCAGCGTGCCCACCAGGTGGCCCTGGGTGGAGAAGGGGGGCGTTTCGGGCAGCACCAGGCCCGTCACCGCGTACAGCCTGGCCATGCTGGCGCCGCTGACCTTCACCTTCATGTCCACGGCCGCCAGCTGGATGGGCCGCGTCAGCGTGCCTTCGGCGCCGAAGCTGACCAGGCCGATCTTCGCGTTGGCCAGCACGGGGAAGGGGATGTCCGCATCCTGCAGGGAGAGCACGGCGCCGGTCTTGCCGCCGCCGCTGATCGGGGCGCGGTTCCAGTGCCCCGCCAGCTTCCAGGCCACGCCGTATTTCGGGTCGTCGATGGTGTCCACGTCGGCGGTTGCGTCGATTTTCTGGATCGCGTCGACGAGGTGAATGCTGCCCTTGCTGAAGACCACGCGCTGCAGGTCCAGCTCCCATGGCGACTTCTTTTCCTTCTTCTTGAAGGTCCAGTTGTTCTTGCCGTCCGCCGTGCGGCGAAGGTAGACCTGGGGCGAATCGAAGCGCAGTTCGGGAATGGAAATCTGGTGGTGCAGCAGCCCGAAGGGATTGAGCGAGAAGGAGAACTGCCTGGCGCTCGCCATGTTGGGCGGCAGCTTGAGCGCCTCATCCGAGCTCATGTCCGCCGGATGGCCGATGCGGACATCGTTGGCCACCAGGTGCGGCCAGGGCACATAGTCGCGCCAGCTGCGGTCCTGCGCGGGCAGGGGCTGCTTCTCCCAGCTCAGCGAGAGATTGCCGCGGATCTCGAAAGGGCGTTCGATGGCTTCGCTGGTCTTCTGGTTCAGCCAGGGCTTGGCGCGGTTCCAGTCGTAGTTGAGCAGCACGATCACCGCAATGAGGGGAATCGCGATCACCGTGCCGCCCACGGCAAGCGCGATCTTGGTTCGGCGTGGCATGGCCATGGGAATCCTCTTCTGTCGATATTCCGGATAAGGCCGAGGCTACACCATCCGCCGGGCAGGCAATGTGCGGTTCCGCACCGTGGGGGCGGGCGCGCTCCATGCTTGCGCCGATATGTGCGGCACCGAACCGATTGCCGGGAGCTGCGCGGCTATAACGTCATAACCACCCCAACGACTATTGAGGAGAACAATAATGCGCCCTCGTACCATGACGTTTCCCCTGGCCTGCGGACTGGCCGTCGCCCTGCTGAGCGGCTGCGCCACCGAGAAGGCGCCCGCCACCGCCGATGTGGCCGTATCCCGCAACGCTGTCGAGAATGCGACCACCGCCGGCGCGGCGGAACTGGCGCCCGCCGAAATGGCGGCAGCGCGCGAGAAGATGCTGCGCGCGAACCAGGCGCTGGCCGCGAAGGACTACCAGCTGGCGCGCGACCTGGCCACCCAGGCCCAGGCCGACGCCAAGCTGGCCCAGAGCAAGGCCAATTCCGCCAAGGCCACCGCTGCCGCCAACACGCTGCAGGAAGATATCCGCGTGCTGCGCGAGGAACTGGACCGCGTGAACAGCAATCTCACCAAATAATCGGGAAAGGACCGTATCATGAACAAGAAGATCTTCCAACCGGCCCTGCTCGCGCTGGCGATTGCCGTGTCGGCCTGCAGCTCGGTGCCCACCACCACCAGCAACCTGGAGCAGGCGCGCAGCGACTACATGGCCGCCCAGAACAATCCCTCCGTGGCCCAGTATGCGCCCATGGAGTTCAAGGCCGCCACCGATGCCCTGAACGCCGCCAATGTGGCCGCCGCCAACAAGGAGAGCCTGGACAAGATCGACCAGCTGGCCTACATCGCCAAGCAGAAGGTGGCCACGGCCCAGGAAGTGGCGCGCGCCAAGCAGGCCGAGGCCGATATCGCCAAGGCGGGACAGCAGCGCGACCAGATCCGCCTGCAGGCCCGCACGGCCGAAGCGGAGGCCGCGAAGCGCAGCGCCGAACAGGCCCAGGCGGATGCCCAGGCCGCCCAGGCGCAGGCTCAGCAGGCCCAGGCCCAGGCCCAGCAGGCCGAGGCCGGCAAGCGCACGGCCGAGACGGCCGCCGCCGTCCTCGCCGCCCAGCTGGCCGAGCTGCACGCCAAGCAGACCGAGCGCGGCATGGTGGTGACCCTGGGCGACGTGCTCTTCAACGTGGACCAGGCCGTGCTGACCTCGCAGGGCATGGCCACCGTGCAGAAGCTGGGCCAGATCCTCGCCGACAACCCGGACCGCAGCGTGCTGGTGGAAGGCTTCACCGACAGCACGGGCTCCACCGCCCACAACCTGGAACTGTCGCAGCGCCGCGCGGAATCGGTGCGCAATGCCCTGATGCAGATGGGGATCGCCAGCAGCCGCATCCAGACGCGCGGCTATGGCGAGGCCTATCCCGTGGCCAGCAACGCCACGGCGGGCGACCGCCAGCTGAACCGCCGCGTCGAGATCGTGCTGTCCGAGCCGGGCGTGCCCGTGCAGGCGCGCCGTTAACCGTTTTTTTCGCAACCAAGGACTATCATGGCTGAAACCACCCCGATCCCAAGCGGCATCGACCGGGAAGCGATCCGCGTGGCGGCGCAGAACCTGGCCGACGGCCCGGTCACCGCCGGCTACAAGGGCGACCGCGAGCTCGTGCTGCGCCTGCTGAACGAAGCGCTGGCCACCGAGCTCGTATGCATCAACCGCTACAAGCGCCACTACTACACCATCGTGGGCCGCGACAACGCGGGCATCAAGGCCGAATTCCTGCAGCACGCCATTGAGGAGCAGGAACACGCGGACTGGATCGCCCAGCGCATCATCCAGCTCAACGGGGAACCGGACTTCAACCCCGCCACCTTGCTCGCGCGCAGCCACGCCGAGTATGATGAGTCGATGGAAGTGCAGTCGATGGTGAGGGCCAACCTGATCGCCGAGCGGGTGGCGATCGAGTCCTATCGCCAGATGATCGAACGGATCGGCGACACCGATCCCACCACGAAGCAGCTCCTGATCAAGATCCTCGCCGTCGAGGAAGAGCATGCGGACGATATGCGGGATTTGCTTGAATAGCCAGTCCGCTGTAAAGTTTCCACTTTCGTACTGTTAATAAGGAGCTAATCATGCTGGAAAATAACATCAGCACCGTGAACAACGATGTGAAGACCCTGGTCAAGGATGCCCAGGCCCTGTTCAGCGCCGCCACCGCCCTGACCGGCGAAAAGGCGGAGGAGCTGCGCGGCCGCGGCATGCGCGCGCTGGAAGGCGCGCTGGCGAAAGCCCAGGAAGCCCAGGCTAGCGCCATCGAATACGGCAAGGCGGCCGCCAGCTCCACGGACGCCTATGTGAAGGAAAACCCATGGCGTTCGATCGCCGTGGCTGCGGGCGTGGGCCTGCTGGTGGGCGTCATCCTGGGCCGCAAATAAGCGGCGCCGGCTGGAGTCCCCATGGAACACTCCGAGCCACAGAACCCCGGCCTGATCGGCTCGCTGGCCGGGGTTGCCAAAAACAGCCTGCGCCTGCTGCTGGCGCGCATCGAGCTGGCCGCCTGCGAACTGTCGGAGGTGCGCAACCACCTGGTGCAGCTGTCGGTGCTGTTCGCCCTGGCCATGCTGGCCGCCTGGTTTGCCATCGCCTTCGGCACCGCCACGCTCATCTATCTGGCCTGGGAAGCGCTGGGCTGGAAGATCCTGCTGATCCTGACGGCGGTCTTCGTCGTGGTGGCCGTGGCCCTGGTCATGAGCATCATGAAGCTGATCCGCCAAGGGAAGCTGGCGCTGCCGTCCACAATGGCCGAGCTGAAGGCCGACCGCGATATGCTGCTGTGAAAGGATAGCGATGAGCGACAAGGAACAACAGCAAGCGGCCCTGCAGGCCGACAAGCAGCGCCTGATCAAGGAGGGCGAGCTGTACCGCGTCAGCGTGCTGCACTCCAAGATGCAGGTGGTGCACGCCCTGCATCCCGAAGCCCTGCTGCATGGGGCGGTGGACCATGCGATCGGCGCGGCCCAGGCCCGCCTGGGCAACCTGCTCGGCGGCGGCAATGGAGGAGGGGGCGGAGGCATCCTCGGCAGCATCAACTACAAGGCCCTGATGCCCTATGCCATCACGGTAGGCTCCTTCATCGCCCGCAAGCGCCTGATCAAGCCGGTGCTCGCGCTGACGGTGGTGGGCGGCGCCCTGGCGGCCTACCTCCTGAAGCGCAACCGCGGGGTCGATCCGGGCATCTGAGCACGACCGGGGCATCATTCTGCGCCACGGAGATATCTGCTCCCACCCTGTGAGCTCGATGCTTGCAGGGTGGCTAATTTTGAACACGGGACTAGAAATCAATCGCTTATCCAAACGCGACGGAACGTTTTTTTTCGCCTATCCCAATAGAAGTATGAACTGGCGCTCTCGAATTTGAAATAGTCAATTGCATCCGTGTCTACGGGTACTGTTGAAGCCTCATTCTTCCGGCATTCCCAGTATCCTTTTCCGCAGGCTGTGTGGTAGGTACCGGCAGGCACTTTTGCGATCCCCATCACTTCCAGCAGCGACCCGTCAACGTTGGCAAGCTGATGGATTTTGAACGGCTTCTGTCGCTGCGACAGGAAGACGAACAGCCCCAGCTTGGTGCCATCCAAGGACAATAGCAGGACTGCTTCATCAGGAAAACCATCCCCGTTGAAATCGCCGTTTGCAATTGCGCCTCGTTCGTCGCGGTTCGGCCGCCAGCCGGCGTTGAGCTCCGAGGTACTGGGCAGCCGCCAGCCAGCAGGCAGGTTCTTGTCAAGAGCGCTTGCTCTTGATCCTATCGTGGTTGCTAATAGCCCGAGGATTATCATCCGAATGAAATTGGACGTCATCAACGTACTCCTTCCGCAAGTCCTGTTTGCTCCTCGCTTACCCGGACGTCATCTCGCGGCCCGCTCCGACCTGCGCAATTCGATTTCCTGTGCAGCCGATTGACCCCTTGCGAAGTCAAGCTTCTTCAACGCCGCCACTAAACCATCTACTTCAGTATCGTCCTGCGGGTCACGAAGTACGGTTAGCAAGCCCTCCATGGATCCAACGCTCGGGCATCGATTCGCGAATCGAAAGAATTTCTCGGCTTGCCGCAGTTCTAGGGAAGCATACAAATGATGCCGTGCCATCGTCAGCGCAGCAGCACAATCAGTCGGCGCCTTATCTGACAGACGCGCTAATTCACGGGCAGGAAGCTGGTATGGTTTGCGGCTTTGGGCCCGATCATTGTCCGCCTCCTGCTGGAGTAGCACGACCGCAGCCAATGCAAGTGCAATCGCAGCAATAAGTGTCAGCATGGTTTTTGGCCGAAGCATCCGTATATCCTCCCTTTGTAGCCTGATTGTGGATAAACCGTTACTCATTTCCCGCCTATGCCACTCGCCGGTATCGCCGACAAGTCGCCGCTTCCAGGAAACGAAGTCTGTTCGTGAGGAGAATGCAAAGACGGAATCCGATCCAGATTGCCTGAAGAGCAGTGATAAAAAGGATAAGAATTTTTTCGAGATAGACATCATTTCCCGCCCGCTGCGTGCTATGGATAAGATCCTCCGCCTCAACCCTGCAAGCCCTATGCGTGCAGAGTCCGTGGGCATTTTTACCTTTTAAAAGCGCAAGCTGCGAGCCACTGCTCTTGGCATGCAATTCATGAGTCATTTGCTCCGGCATTGCCCTGAACGGTGCTGCCGGTGCTGCGCCTGACAAGACAACCGAAAACCACAGGGCCGTACAACCACACCCCTGAGATTAAGAAAAAAAAGAATGGAGGAAAAGGCAAAGCCAGGCACAGATATCCACGTAGTTCGCACTGTGCAGCAAACATCGTAATCAAAGAGGAGACATACCCAGCTGCCACCCCTATAAGGACGACTGCCAGGAGGGGCATGGTGCAAATCTTTGGTCTTAGCAGCCTCAGAAACCAAAACAGCGCCCCAATCAAAATTATTGATAGAAAAAGAGGGTTGTAGTGCCTTCCTATGAGATGAATCCAGGCGGCCTGAAGCACGGTAAAAACGAGGACGGTAACTCTTCTTGGGGTAAACATTATTTTCCTCCGGCTGCTCGATATAGGTTTCCCGGGAAGAAGGTGTCTGGCCGGACGTTCGGGAAGTACCTTGAGCCTGCAAGCACATTCGATACATTTACAGCGCACAACATCGAAGCCGGAGGGGGCAGTGACAAAATTTTTTCCACCAGCCGCTGCTCTTCAGCCCGAGTCGTTGGCTGGCATGTTCTCTCGCCGTTCGCGTCACTGTGATGACGGAAAAAGTCGCCCAGACTGGCTGCGTTTCCGTCTACAAAATCACCTGTTCCACCACCATGCGATCTGGCGTACGATCCGCCAGGATCAAACAAGAAGGGACCTCCGTCATCAGCGCCCTGAGAAAGATAGAGCGCAGCGTGATCCCTCAGTCCATACGAAGTCTTGGTCACCACGACACAGGTTTCGAGGCCATAGAAATCAACGCGTTGGAGCGGATTGCCGTCGGCATATGCGTACGTGTTGATTGATCCCGCGAGGCCGATTGGGTCGGACTGCACGTAGCTGCCGGTTTGCGGGTTGTAGTCTCGGTTGACGTTGTAGTACAGATTGGTTTCGCGGTCATAATACTGGCCAGGGAAACGAGGAGTGTAGGAAAATGTGCCCCCTCCTGGCATCCCTTCGACAGGGGGGCTGACGCCATAGGGATCGGCGCTATCCCAACGCCAAACAACCTTGCTGGTTTCCGCAGAAATGATCAGACGCGGGGTTTCGATGTGATCTGCATAGATGTAGTGCACGGCTGGTCGCATCTTGTTTGTGCCCGGCTGCAGAACGGCAACTGGCGTGGTGCCAAGGTAGATCGTTTCCTGAAGCGCCTGGCCCGCCGCATCGTATTCGCCGATGAGCAGCGGACCCAATGGGTCATAGACGAAGTGAAGCTTTCCACCTCTGACGACAGATTCGGGGCCGCTCTTGAACACGCGCTCGCCTAAGCCATTGTAGGTGTAGGTGACTTTGCCAACGCTGGTTGTCGCTGACTGCATACGGCCGCGCGCGTTGTAAATGAAGTTGATGCTGCCGTCGCTGATCAGGTTTCCCGCTGCGTCGTAGGTGAGCGTTCGCGCGGGTGACGGTCCGCTGGTCGCCAGCAGACGGTTGCTGGCGTTGTCATAGCTGTTCACGTAGGAGTTCGCGCCAAACGTGGTGCTGATACGATTGCCGCTATCGTCGTAACCGTAGGCCTGGGAGGTGTTCGCGCCGGTGAAATGGACGAGGTGATCAAGACCGTCGTATGCATACGCCTGGTCAAGCTCAGGCAGAAGCTTTCCCTGCAGACGGTTCTCGTGTTGGGTGCGGACGATTCTTCCCGCCGCGTCATACACGAGCTTGCGGAATACGCCATTGCCCATATCGTAGCCAACCATCCGCGCATCCAGATCGTACTCGCGGCTGTAGTGGCGCGCTGCGCCCAGGGCCGAGCTGCCCCATGTCCATGAGCGGACTGGGCCGAAGGGCTGGTGGCGGATGTCCTGCAAGAGCGGCACGGCCGTCCCGTCCGGCGTCACGAGCGTCATTTCCGCCAATTGACCTGTGTCGTCATAGGCGAAGCGAATGGCGTTTCCGCTGGGGTAGCGCATGGAAGTGACTTTGCCCAGTGCGCTGCCCTGAATGCCGTATTCGTAGCGGATGACGAAGGTTCGCAGGCCAGTGGTTTGCTCCTTGCTCAGCAGCCGCCCTTGCACGTCGTACTGGTAGCGCGTTTGGCCGGATTCATCAGTCATTTTGCTCAGTTGCCCGATTGCGCCCGGCGATCCGGTGTCGTATTCGAATGTGGTGGCGATGCTGTTCGCGTATTTCGCCTTTGTGAGCCGGTGCAGGGCGTCGTAAGTGAAGCTGGTGATTTGTCCGCGCGCGTCTTTCATCTGCACGATGTCACCGGTGGCGTCGACAAGGAAGCTGGTGGAGCCTGTGTCAGGGCTTGCGGTCAGTGTGCGGTCACCTGTTCCATTGACCGTATAACGCGTCGTTAAGTTCCTTGGGTCGGTTACACCGATCAGTTGGTCCTGCAGATCATAGCTGTAGGAAATGGCAGGTGTCGGATTGCCCGCCGCCGGTGATGGAAGAAGCTGCTTCGTCACCCGTCCAAGCTTGTCGAACACTTGTTGCGTGGTCTGGCCCAAAGGGCTGCTGACACGCGTCAGCTGGCCTTCTCCATCGTATTCATAATGTGTCATGTCCTGGGCTTGAACGACCGGAACGAGCAATGCAGCAGTGCAGGCTGCCAGTCGAATGATGTGGTTTTTCATTTGCTGTTCTCCCTGCTGTCTTGCAAACGGTTGAGGACGTCATACACACGCGTCACTTGCCGTGTCAGCGTTCCGGAGGCGTCGCGCGTTTCCTCGCGAATACGGTTGCCCATGCTGTCCAGGGTGTATTGGATGGAGTTGCCTTGCTTGTCGGTGATGGCCGTCAGACGCTCCGCCTGGTCGTAGCTGTAGGCGAGGGAGGACGAGTCAGGCAAATCTACCCTGATCAGTAGGCCAGCGGCGTTGTAGCTGAAGTCTGTCGTCCTGGCCCCAGGCGTTCCAGCTGCGGTGACGTGACGGGTCAGACGTTGCAAAACGTCGTAGCTCCGCTCGGTCACCGCACCTTGCGGCGTGCGGATTTTGGTGGGCACGCCAGAAGTTGTGTACTCCAGGTATTCGGTAACTTGCCCATCAGGATCTGCCACCTTCCACAGGTCGCCCATGGTGTGCGATGGCGAAGTGTCGGCGTAATATTCGTAGCGTGTGGTGTTGCTGCGCCCTGGGCCGACGAATTCTGCGCTGGATAACATCTGGCCGAAGGCGTTGTAGGTGTAGGTCGTCACGCGGGCAGCACCGTTCGCGGCAGCGGCGAAGCCCTGGCCTCCGCTTTGGTCGGTCGTTGCTTGTTCGATGCGTTTGCAGATAACCGCTACCGGTGACCCGTCCGGAAGCTTGCCGTTACCTGCACATTGAAGAATCTTCCCGTCCCGGTCTGGCTGACCGTTGTAAATGTAACTGGTGATCTTGAGTGGTTCGGCGATGCCGGTTTTTACATCCCAAACCGGATGCCAGCGCGTCGATATCTTGCGTTGGCCGGCACTGGGCGCGACGCTGGCAGCAGGACAGCGCTCGGTATCATTCAGGCCTTCGACACGGGTTATTTCAAGGCCGCGCGTGGCGTGGTTGGCGAAGCAGGTTTTCTGGCCGTTGAACTTGACAAGGCTGACAAGGTTTCCTTCGAGGTCGTAAGTGAACTTGCGAGCCGCCGGGGCGCAGCCAGATCCACCAGGCTGGCTGATCTCGGTAATCCGGTCACGCCAGTTAACTTCATCGTAGGTATAGGTACGCACGGCTCCCAGTGGATCGGTTACCACCGTGCTGGACCAATTGGGGTAGGCAAAGGTGAAGCGATAGGCCCCGCCCGCATGTTCCGAGCTGAGAACCCGTCCTTCATCGTCATAGCTGAATTGGGCGAACTGCACACCGGGCTCGTGCTCGATGCCGGAGAGTAGAAAGCGACTCTGCCATGTTGAGCCATCGAGGTAGTGATAGCGGGTGCTGGCCAGTTCCTGTTTGTCAGCACTTTGTCTCGATACGGAACGCAGCCTGTACAGATTGCGCAGTTGTGTTTCACCGCCAACTGCCTCGTGTTCGTAAGCTGAGATGCTGGTAGCATTCTGAATCGTTGCGAGATTGCCTTCGGCAGTCCACCTCAGATCGACGGTTCGGTTGAACGTATCCATGATCTGGGACAGCCGGTTGCTTTGGTCGTAGGCATAGCTGATTTCCATGCCAGCCGAAGTGTGCGAGCTCGTCAGCCTGAATTCGTTGTCTACCTTCTCGTAGACATCCAGCATGCCATCCGGCTGCAGATGAGCCCATTTTGCGTGGTCGGAACTGAGCGGCTTCAGTACGCCGCCAGACGTTGCGGACCGGTAGTTATCTGCCTCTGGTTTGTACACGTCTGTATTCCCATAGCTATCCGTAATCGTGATCGTAGACGGACGAGATGCCGAGGCTGGCTGCGTCACGTCGAAGCCCCGATCAAAAGAAAAGGACCATAGCTGATGTCCCGCAGAACCGGGCATTGCCTCCCTAATGGATCGATAGGAGCGCACGATGCGGTGGAGAGCTGATGGTCCCCAGAGAAAATCGACCGCGTCCTCTACCTTTGCTCCCAGGGTTACCGAAACTGGGTTCCCAACGGTATAGGACGGATCATTCGACGAGCAAGCCGGCGGCTTCTTGGGTTGACGGCGGACGGGACGGGTGCATACGCCCGGCCACGCTGGAATTTTTCCCCCGGAGCAGTGAAGGGATGTAGATAAGCGAAAGGTAGTGCCAGTCAAGGCCAGGCGATACGTGCAGTCGTAAATCAGACCGCTCCAGACACCGCTGATCAGAGCCGGTGCCGCGTAAAGAAATTCGTCCTTTAGTATCCGGTCTATCCGCCGACATGCTTCCTCAGGCGTTGGAGCGGTGGAAAACAGAGGCCAGGCATAAAGCCAACCGTCTGCATCCTCCTGTGCGCGGCAGCCGGAAAACGGTTGAAGCCAGAGAAACACAAGAACCGCGGCGGCACGACGTCCTGCGTTTGTACCGACCTGTCGAGTAAAGCACTGCATGGAAGCCTCCACGTCTTGGATTTGCATATCCTGATGCTAAGGGGAGGGGTAGGCACGTTCTCTGCTGAACCGCAGCCGGAAATTGTTAAAAAAATACTAAAGTTGGCGTTGCGTCAATAAGTTGAATAAATGACATTAGCTCTGCAGAATGGCAGAAAAATTGGGAGGAATGACCAGGGATTGGGATGCGCGCTACAATGGCTCACGCGTTTTTCCCGTGGGGAGCGAAATGACGAGGACCCTGAACCGCCTGAATCCCGCCGGCTTGCGCGTCGTGCTCGTGCTGCAGGGCGGCGGCGCCCTGGGCGCCTACCAGGCGGGCGTCTACCACGCCCTGCATGAGCATGGCTTGGCGCCGGACTGGATCGTCGGCACCTCGATCGGCGCCATCAATGGCGCGCTGCTGGCGGGCAACCGCCCGGCCGACCGGCTGCAGCGCATCAAGGCCTTCTGGGACCGCGTGTCCCAGCATAACGGCATCGACATGACCCACCTGAGCGAGCAGCAGCGGCGCCACAATGTGGGACTGTCCACCTGGGATGCGCTGCTGCGCGGCATTCCTGGCTTCTTCCGCCCCCGTGCCTTCCATCCCTTCGCCATGGGCCTGCCGGTGGAGCCGGAGCAGGCGAGTTTCTATTCGACCGAGGAGCTGGCGGCCACGCTCAAGGAACTGGTGGATTTCGACTACCTGAACGGCCCGGAAGGCATGCGGCTGACCGTCAATGCCCTGCGCGTGAAATGCGGCAGCCTGCGCAGCTTCGACAGCCAGGACGGCAAGCTGTGCGCCGACCATATCCGCGCCAGCGGCGCCTTGCCCCCGGGCTTCCCGCCGGTGCGCATCGACGGCGACCTGTACTGGGATGGGGGCCTGTATTCGAACACGCCGCTGGAGACCGTGCTGGCCGACCGCAGCAATGCCGATACCCTGTGCTTCATGGTGGACCTGTGGGCCGCGGAAGGCCCCGAGCCCACCACGCTGGAGGAGGTGCAGACGCGCCAGAAGGATGTCACCTTCGCCTCGCGCTCACGGCGCCATCTGGCCGATTACGTGGCCACGCGCGAGATGCAGCAGAAGCTGCGCGACCTGTATGCCGAACTGCCGGACCGGAACCGGAGCGCCCAGGCCGCGCGCGAGCTCGACGCCATGGGCTGCGGCAGCACCCTGCACGTGGTGCGCCTGCCTTACGCGGGCCACGACTGGCATATGCCCATGAAGGACATCAATTTCTCCAAGGGCTCCATCGAATGGCGCTGGGACCAGGGCTACCGCGATGCCACGCGCGCCATCGAGGCGGCGGGCTGGCTGGCCGCCGTCACCGAGGACACGCCGCTCGTGGTCCACGAGCTGCCGCCCCTGCAACAGCGGTCCGGGAAGGCCGCCTAGCGGCCGCTGGTCTCGTAGGCCGAACCCATCTGGTTCGAGGCCGTCACCAGCTCGCGCACATTGGCCATGTCTTCCTGGTAGGTGGCGCGCGCCTCGCGCTGGCATTCGCTGCGCTCGGTGCTCGCCATCTGCTTGCATTCCACCATGGCCTCGTTCAGCGCGGCCTTGATCTCCTTGCGCTTGGTGGCCATCTGGGCCTGCGTGGTGTTGTCGGCCTTCTGCCAGCGCGCAGGTTCGCCGCGCGCGATTTCTTTCGCCTGCTGCTTGGCCACGGCAGGGGGCGTGGTGTCGGTGCTTTGCGCAAAGCCGGCGCAGCACAGGCTGGCCAGCAGCACGCCGAAGAGTGTCTGTTTCATGATAGCTCCCGTGAAATAAGCAGGGGCGCCGCGGCGCCCCTGGATTTCCTACAATCTGCCGGTCAGCAGCATGATCAGCAGGACGATCACGATCAGGCCGGCAATGCCGCTCGGGGCATAGCCCCAGTTTCGGCTGTGGGGCCAGGTTGGCAGCGCCCCGATGAGGACGAGTACCAGAATAATCAAGAGTATGGTGCCCATGATGTGCTCCTAAGTTGGAAGAAAATCCTGTCCCGTCACGGGCCGCGCAGGATCAGTAGCGATACACGCGGCCATCGACCACGCGCACGCGGGTGCCCACGTTCAGGTCGTAGACATTGTCCTGGTTGATGGTGCGGTAGTCGCCGTTGTCCAGGCGTACCGAGATCTGGTACATGTCGTGCGGCATGTTGCGGTTGCGCTCGATGGCATTGCCGGCCACGGCGCCGCCAATGGCGCCGGCCGCGGTGGCGGCCGCGCGGCCGCTGCCCGAGCCGACCTGGTTACCAACGAGGGCGCCCACCAGGCCGCCTGCCACGGCGCCGGCGCCGCTGGTAGCCGGGTCGACCCGCACCACCTGGATATTGTCGATCACCCCGTAGGTGGACGAATCGGCCCGGGTGGAATAGTTGGTGTCGGTTGGGTAAGTGCTGCTGGCGCAGCCGCTGAGTGCTGCGACGGCAACCATGATGGCTGCCAGTGCTGGGGTGGTCTTCATAAGATGTCCTCCACATTGATGTGACTCCAGCATAGGCAGCACGGCTTGCCCGGTCTGTGCGATGCCGCACCTTTTACTGTCGTGCTCGCATTTTCGAGAATAAAGATTTCAATGTACGCCAGCGTACAGAAAGCGCGGCCCGTCTGCTGGACACTGTGGGATATCGCAAGCCCAAAAGCGGAGTGAACATGAAGCTGATCCTGACCATGCTGCTGGCCGCGAGCGCGTCGGCCATGGCGGCGACGCCCGAGGCCAAGGCCCTGTACCAGAACGCGAAGGCGAAAGCGGCCGCCGACTACAAGGTGGCGCGCGCCGCCTGCGACGGCATCGCGGGCAATCCCAAGGACGTGTGCGTGGCCGAGGCCAAGGCGGCCCGCGTGCGCGCCGAGGCCGACGCCACCGCCCAGTACAAGAACACGCTGCGCGCCTACACCAAGGCGCGCAAGGATATCGCCGATGCCGACTTCGCGCTGGACAAGACGCGCTGCGACGCCTACACCGGCAACGACAAGGATGTCTGCCTGCAGCGCGCCAAGGCCACCCATGTGGCGGCGCTGGCGGACGCCAAGGCCGACAAGAAAGTGATCGAAGCGCGCACCGCCGCGCGCGAAGACAAACGGATCGCCGAGTACAAGGTCGCAGCTGAAAAGTGCGATGCATTGGCCGGTACAGCCAAAGACCAGTGCGTCTCGGCTGCGAAGACCCAGTTCGGTTATTGAACCGGCTGGATTTGAACGCTCGTCCTGCGAGCATTTTTGAAAACCAAGAAGGAGATTCGCCATGAAAATCGCGCAGAAAATCGCCACCGCAGTGTTTACCGCAGCCACCGTCTTCGCCGTCGTGGGCTGCGCCTCGAGCCCATCCAAGGAAGGCACCGGCGAGTACATCGACGACGCCGTGATCACCACCAAGGTCAAGGCCAGCATCTTCAACGAGCCGACCCTGAAGTCCACCGAAATCAATGTGGAAACCTTCAAGGGCACCGTGCAGCTGAGCGGCTTCGTGGCCCAGCCCGGCGACATCACCAAGGCCGGCGAGATTGCCCGCGGCGTGAAAGGCGTGCAGGCCGTGAAGAACGACATCCGCGTCAAGTAATGGGCGTGGCCGGCGCCCGCAGCGCGGGCGCCGGCAGTATGTGAGATTGTATGGACCAGCCGCCTCGCCACGTCCCCCTTGCCGAACCGGATGACGCCCTGGAGGCCGGCGCCGGCGCACCGGCGGAGATCCTGGGCGGCGCCCAGCTGCGCCTGCCGCTGCACGTCAACGCGCGCGGGCTCGCGCTGGGCATCATCGCCACCGTGGCCTTCCTGTACGCGGTCCAGTGGGCCAAGAATTTCCTCGTGCCCCTGCTGCTGGGCATTCTCATCGCCTATACCCTCAATCCCCTCGTCGTCTGGCTGGAGCGCCTGCGCATTCCGCGCGCTGCAGGCTCGACCCTCGTCACGGGCGCCATCCTCCTGGGCTCGGCCATGATGATGGACAGGGTGCACGGCGAATTCCAGAACATCGTCGAAGAGCTGCCCACCATCAGCCACAAGGTTTCCAAGCTGCTGGCCACGACCACCAGCAGCAGCACCAGCACCATCCAGCGCATCCAGGCCGTGGCCAACGAGATCGAGCAGGCGACCGCCGGGGCGCAGGCGAAGCGCCAGGCCAGGCGCGCGGCGCCCCCGGCGGCCGACACGGGCGGCAGCATCAAGGTCATCGACTGGATCTGGGCCGGTTCGCGCGGGCTGGTGGGCTTCCTGAGCCAGGCCACCATGGTCATCTTCCTCGTCTTCTTCCTGCTGCTCTCGGGCGACACCTTCAAGCGCAAGCTGGTGAAGCTGACCGGGCCTTCGCTGTCGAAGAAGAAGATCACCGTGCACATCCTGGAGGACATCAACAGCTCCATCCAGGCCTATATGTTCATGCTGCTGGTGACCAATGTTCTGCTGGCGCTGCTGATGTGGATCGCCCTGCGCAGCATCGGCCTGGAGAATGCGGGCGCCTGGGCCATCGTGGCCGGGCTGCTGCACATCATGCCTTACTTCGGGCCGCTCCTGATCACCAGCGCCACGGGCCTGGTGGCCTACCTGCAGTTCGAGTCCATCGAGATGGTGCTGCTGGTAACGGGCGCCTCGCTGGCCATCGCCACCCTGGTGGGCACCTTCGTCACCACCCTCATGACGGGGCGCATCGCCCGCATGAACGCGGCGGCCGTGTTCGTGAGCCTGCTGTTCTGGGGCTGGCTGTGGGGCGTGTGGGGGCTGCTGCTCGGCGTGCCCGTGATCGTGATCGTCAAGGTGGTGGCCGAGCGGGTCGAGGGCATGGAAGTGGTCGCCGAACTCCTCGGCGAATAGCTCAGACCTTCAGCCGCCCCTGTTCGTCGCGCGGATGGTGCCGCAGGCTGCCCAGCTGCAGCGCGTACTGGCGGGCGAACTCGGCGCCCAGGAAGAAGATCTGCGCCGAGTAATACACCCAGAGCAGCAGGGCGATCATGGAACCGGCCGCGCCGAAGCTGTTGGCCACGCCGCTGTTGCCGATGTAGAGGCCGATGGCGTATTTCCCCAGCGTGAACAGGAAGGCCGTCCCCAGGGCGCCGATGACGACGTCGCGCCAGGACAGCTTGATCCGCGGCAGCATCTTGTAGATGACGGCGAACATGGCGGCGATCACGCAGAAGCTGATCATGTAGTTGACGAAGGTGAGCAGCATGGCCGTGTTCTGCCAGTAGCCGTTCCAGATCTTCTCCAGCACGGCGAGGGCGGCGCTGATGACCAGCGACACCAGCAGAAGGAAACCCAGCACGAGAATCATGCCGAAGGAGAGCAGGCGGGTGCGCACCGTGTCCCATACCGTGCCCGTGGTCAGGGGCGGAATCTCCCAGATGGTGTCAAGGCTGGACTTGAGTTCGGCAAAGGCGCTGGTGGCGCCGAAGAGCAGCAGGGCCCCGGCCACGATGGTGGCGATGCGGCCCTGTTCCTCGTTGTGGGCGCCCGCCAGGATCAGCTGGATCGCCTCCGCGCCCTGGGCGCCGACCAGGCCGCGCAGCTGCAGGAACAGCTCGCCCTGGGCGGCTTCCTTGCCGTAGAAGAAGCCCGCGATGGCGATCACCAGCACCAGGATGGGCGCGATCGAGAACAGGGTATAGAAGGCGAGGGCGGCGCCCTTGCTGGCGTCGCTGTGCTCGAACCACTCCGTGATGGCGCAATAGCCTACGCCGGGCAGCTTCTTGGCGAGGTGGGGAAGTTTTCTCCAGCTCATGGGTTTCTCCGAAAGTGAACAAAACAAAAAGGGGCCTACGCCCCTTTTTGTTCCCGCCGGCAGGCGCCTTACTGCACGCGGCGTTCGACGGTGATCTGCTCCACTTCGACGCGGCGGTTCGGCTCCAGGCACTTGATCAGGTCCGAACGCTTCTTGTTGTTGCACTGAACAACAGGTTCGTCCTCGCCCTTGCCCTGGGTCGTCAGGCGGTCGGCGGCAATGCCCTTGCCCACCAGGTAGGCCTTGACCGAGTCCGCGCGGCGCAGCGAGAGCTTCTGGTTGTAGCTCTTGGAGCCGATGCGGTCCGCGTGGCCGGTGATGACGATGCCGCTCAGGCTGGGGTTCTCGTTCAGCAGGCGGGCGATGTCATCCAGCTTCGGCTGGTTCGGGTTCAGCTTGGCGCTGTCGAACTCGAACAGCTCGGTGGCCGACATGGTCACCTTCTCGAAGCGTGCTGGCGGCGGTGGCGGCGGTGGCGGCGGAGCCACTGGCGGCGGTGGCGGCGGCGGTTCGGCCGCGACCGGCGGCGGCGCGACCGGCGCCGGCGCCGGGGCGGCGCCCAGCAGGTAGTTGAAGCCCAGGTTCAGGTAGACATTGTTCGCGCTGGAGTGCGGGAAGGTGTCGCCGCGCAGGAAGCCGTGCACATTGCGCACGTCCGCCTGGAAGGACCAGCGGTCGTTGATCGAGGACTGGAAGCCCAGGCCGGCGCTCAGGAACGGCGAGGTGCGGCGCGGCTGGCTGAAGCTCTGGAAGGGGTTGGCCTTGTCGCGCTCGGCGCCCAGGCCGACCAGGATGAAGGGGCGGAAGGTCTTGCGCGAGAACATATAGAGGGCGTCCAGGCCCACGGTCTGCTGCTCGTAGCGGGTGCCGTTTTCTTTCGAGCGGGCGTAGGTGTAGCCCACCTGCACGTCCCAGTCCGGATGCACGGTGCGGCCGAACTTGAGGCCGCCGCCATGGCCGGTGCGGTCGGTGACCCAGTCGCTGTCCGGCTTCATGACGCTGAAACTGGGCTGGATATACCAGTTCGGGTTGATCGCGGCGTCTTGCGCGGACGCGGCGAAGGAAGCACACAGCAGGGCTGCGGCAGTAGCAATATTTTTATTCATCGATGCTCCTGATGCGTTGAAAAAGTAATCCAGCGATTCGTGAGATAGCTGTTGGACGCAGTGTAGGGGGGCGCCGTTCGCGCACTCCGTGCGCTAGCGCACAAATAGCTTGCGTTAAATCAAACATGTTGCGCTTTTCATACAGGAACTGCGCTTCGCTGCCGCAGTCAAAGAAAAGAATCGCGCCGCTCCGCGAGGGAGGGGCGCGATTCTGGCGGGGACGGCGCGCTTAGCGGGCCGGGGTGGTCGCGGCGGCGTCTGCCGGCGGCGGCGTGGTGGCGTTGTTGGCCGGCGGGGTCTCGGCGCTTGGCGCCACGATCACGGTATCGCCAGGCTTGCCCGGCTCGCCCTGTGGGCCGGGAGCGCCGGCCGGGCCTTGCGGTCCGGGCACGGCCACGGCTGCCGGGGTTTCCGGCGGCGGGTTGTTGGTGACGGTTTTTTCGCAGGCGGCCAGGCTCAGGGCGGCGACCGCTGCCAGCAGGATGGAAGATTTCATGGTGTTCGTCCTTTCGTAAAGGTCTCTCGATGAACCGGGTTACAGCTTAAACAGGCGTGCCGATGCCGCTCTGTACGAGAACGCACACTTCAGCGGCTTTCCAGGCCTTCATGTCTGACCGGCAATTAATTGCGTGATTTATGTTCGTTGCCGCACAGACTTTCCCGGCTCCGGAGCGCAATCTGTGGCCATAGATTCAAGCGATTACCGGCGGCTTCCCGGCAGCCGCCCTTTCTGGACATCGTTATTAAGGAGTTTCACATGCACGCAATCAATTCTCACGACCTGCCAAGCAGCGAAATGATGGGCACCCAGAACGAAGGCCGCGAGGCTGCCGTGTCCGCGTCGAAGCCGCGCCTGGCACTGGTCGAGCGTCCGGGCCCGGGAACCGAGCGCAAGGCATTGTCCCTGGCATCGATCGAGCGCGTACGCTCGACCTCCGCGACGCTGCGCCGCATCGAAAACATGCAGAAACTGATCGGCGAGCTGCAGAACCACGAGATGCTGGCCGACGAGATCGCCTGGTTCCTGAAATTCTCGCCCTCGGGCGCCCGCAAATATATCCGCGACCTGCGCGAGGCGGGCGTCATCGAGCTGGCGCGCTATATCGAGGGCACTGCCACCTATCTGGGCAAGGCCGTCTACCGCCTTACCCCGGATGCGGAACGCGTGCAGGCCTTCCTGGCCGCCATCGCCCAGCCCAAGCGCGAAGGCGCGCCGCCCCGCAAGGAGCGCCCCAGCCTGCGCGAGCAGAGCATGGCCGGCGCGGGCCGCCACTTCCATATCCTGGCCGACGATACGCATTACGCCATCCGTGTGAACCGCGGCCCCGTGACGCGCGATCCCCTGGTGGCCGCCCTGTTCGGCGCCCCGGCATCCCTGCAAAAAGCCCAATCCTGAAGCAGCAGTGCTAAGCTTCCCTTGCCGGCATGTTGAAATGCCGGCAAGCCACCCCATCTGTGGCAGAACTGATCTGTTATGGACGGCATTCCCATGGAAGCTTTGCTCTGGCTTACCCTCCTGGCGCTGGCGATAGCCGCGCCTTTCGCCTATCCCCGCTGGTCGCTGCGCCGCGCCCTGGCGCGGCCGCTGTCCCCGTCCGCACTGAACATCCTGCGCCGCCGCGTTGCGGTCTATGGGCGCATGGCGCCTGAGCTGCAGGCCCAGCTGCAGAAGATGGTGGTCCAATTCCTGCACCAGAAGAAGTTTGTCGGCTGCGCAGGCCTCGAAGTGACGGAGGAAATGCGGGTGACCATTGCCGCCCAGGCCTGCCTGCTGCTGCTGAACCGTCCCAGCAGGGTCTTTCCGGCCCTGCATACCATCCTGCTGTACCCCGGCGCCTTTGCCGCGCCGCGCAAGGAGATCGGTCCCGGCGGCGTGGTGACGGACGGGCACCAGCACATGCTGGGCGAATCCTGGGGCGACGGCCGCGTGGTCCTGTCCTGGGACGACGTGCGGCGCGGCGCGGGCGACTGGACGGACGGCCAGAACGTGGTACTGCACGAGTTCGCGCACCAGCTGGACAGCGAATCGGGCAGCACCAATGGCGCGCCTTACCTGGGCAGCCAGGAGAGCTACCGCAGCTGGTCCGAGGTGCTGTCGCGCGACTTTGCCAACCTGCGCCACGACGCCTGGTACGGCCGCCAGGACAGCGTGCTCGACCATTACGGCGCCACCAGTCCCGCCGAGTTCTTCGCCGTGGCCACGGAGACCTTCTTCGAAAAGCCCTGGCAGATGGCCGAGCGCCATGCGCAGCTCTTCGGCGAACTGCTCAAGTACTACAGGGTCGATCCACGCGCATGGCAGGACCGGCCCGCGCCGCCGCCCGAGCTGGAAATGCCCGTCATTCCCGGCAACCGCAACATCGCCTGGGCCAGCTGGTAGGCAAGCTGAGCGGCAAGCTGTGTGCGTCAGCGTACGGAAGCGCGGTGGCCGGCACGGCAAGCTGGGGACGTGCCAATATGCGGGAGAACATCATGACAAGAATTATTGCCGGCCATTTCCAGCTGCAGGACCAGACGGAGGCCGCGCGCCAGGCTTTCCTGGACGCGGGCTACCCGGCCGAACAGATCAGTTCCTTCTATCTCAACCAGCCGGGCCAGCATGCCACGCATGAGCTGGGCGGCGACCGCGACAAGTCGCCCGGCGCCAAGGACTCTCCGGAAGGGCTGGCCAAGGGCGCGGCCACGGGCGGCGCCATCGGGGCGGCGCTGGGAGCGGCCACGGTGCCGCTGACCGGCCCCGTGGGCCCCGTGGTCGGCGGCCTGGTGGGCGCCCATGTGGGCTCCCTCTACAGCTTCTCCCATATGAAGGAGCGTGGCGAGCCGGAAAAAGGCGGCGAAAACCAGGTGGAGCCGCGCAAGCCGGGCATGATGATTGCCGTCGCCTTGCCCGACGGGGACGAAACGCGCGCCGTGCAGCTGCTGCGCGACCTGGGCGCCAATCACATCGAGCGGGCCGAAGGCAGCATCGTCAACGGCGACTGGACCGACTTCAATCCCCTGTCCCTGCCGGACCTGGTGCACTGATTGGCTGTTGTAAAGGGCCAATAATTGCTGGCGCGCATGCCGATTTTGGCGCATGATCGGCACAGGGATGCACACACGCTTCTTTGACAGGGAGAGCGTTCATGACACAGGCATGGCTAGTCCTCACCCGCCCGGACGGGCGCGAAGTGGCGGCGCCGACCGAGGCCCAGCTGGCCGCGGCGCTCGCCGATGTGTATGAAGGCAAGGCGCACAGTCCCGAAGGCGGGCCCGGTTCGGCCGTGCTGCGCTTCGGCTACGACGACGGCCTGATGTACCAGATGGAAGTGGCAGGCAACGGCGCCATCCGTTACGAGGAATGGTCGGATCGGGACTGCGAGATTGCGCTGGCGCAGCCACGGCTCATGTCCGCCGACCGCCAGCATGCGCTCAGGCTGTGGAAGCTGCTGGCCCAGCGCCAGGTGGCGAAGATACGCGACCAGGACTGGCACTCCGGCGCCTAGTGCGCCATCAGCAGCGGAAGCCCCATCGATTCGAGCACCCGGCGCGTCACGCCCCCCAGCAGGGTCTCGCGCACCCGCGAGTGGCCGTAAGCGCCAAGCACCATCAGGTCGCAGCCCAATTCTTCCGCCAGGCCAAGCAGGGCCTCGCCCACATCGCCAGGCCGTTTCAGCAGGCCCTGGCGCGCCGTCTGGCGCAGCGCCACCGTCGCCTGCACGCCCTGGCGCGCCAGCCAGGCCAGGAGATCCGCGCCCGGCTCCTCGCCGAAGGCGGCGGGATGCAGGTCCGCGTCGAAGATGGCCACCGTCACCCGTTCGGCGCGCCGCAGCAGGGGCAGGGCTTCGCGCACCGCGCGCGCCGCCTGCTTGCTGGCGTTCCAGGCGATCAGCACCTCGCGCCCCGGCAAGGGAGCGCCGGGCGTGGCCACGCCGCTGCTGTTCACGGAGATGGCGCCGTCCGTGCGCGCCGCATTCGGCACCACGAGCACGGCGCATCCGGCCTCCGTCAGTACTTCGGCGGGAAAGTCGCCCGCGCTGCCGCGCTGGCGGATGTCCGGCTGCGACACCAGCACCAGGTCGGCGTGCCGGGCCAGCAGGCTCAGGCCCGCGCCCGCCTCGTCGTCCAGGATGCGCTCCTCGACATCATGCACGCCGATGGCGTGGAGCTGGGGGCGGAAATCGGCCAGGGCGCGGTTGGCGCGCTCGCGCAGCACATCGAGGTGGCGCGCCAGGTTGGGGTCCTGTTCGTCCACTATCTCGTTCTGGTAAAGGAAGCGCGACACGCCGGTGGCGGCGGCGCCGATGACATGGGCGCCGTCCTGCAGCGCCAGTTCGCCGGCCAGCAGGATGCGCGCCCGCGCGTGCGGGGACTCGTCCACGTGCACCAGGATCGTCTTGTAGGCCATGGAGCGATTATAGGACGGCAGCGCAGGGCTGCCGCGCACGGAACGATCAGCGCTTGCCCTGTTCCAGGCGGGTCTGGCAGGTGATGCAGAAGCGCGCCTCGGGCCGGGCGCTCAGGCGGGAAAAGCCGATGGGATTGCCGCACTGCTCGCAGTAGCCGTAGTCGCCGCTGTCGATGCGGGCCAGGGCGCTGCGCAGGGCGCGCTGCTGCACCAGGCGCAGCTCGTCGGCCTCGGCGGCCAGCTGGTTCATGGTGCGGTTGCTGGCGCTGTCGGCGGGCGAGGTCTCGATCTCCTCGACCACGGGCAGGCGTTTGAATTCGCTGAGCGGGCGCGCGCCGGGCTGCACCTGCAGCTCGTGCAGGCGCTGGCTCAGCAGTTCGCGCAACTGGGCAATCTGGTCGGGGTGCAGGGCGTCCATGTCCCCGATTGTATGCCTGCGGCCCGCGCTACGCTTGCGGCGAATCCTTCAGTGCGGCGAGGTTCGCCTTCAGGCTCTCGGCGGCGGGCGCCAGGTCCTCGGGCCGCGCCGAGGCCACGGCTGCGGCCAGAGAAAGCAGGTCTCCCGCGATATCGGCGATGGTCTTCATGCGCTCGATCTTGCGGATGGTTTCGCGCGCCTGCGCCGCCAGGTCCAGCAGGTGCTGGCGCGGCACTGCCAGCTCGCGCGCCGACAAGGCCACTGCGTTGGTGTACAGCGTGTTGGCCTGCAGGCGCAGCGCCACTTCCTTGTCGAACAGCGCCTGCGCCTCCTCGTGCGTGGCGCTGTTCTTGTTGATCGCGCGCAGCACCCGGGCATGCAGCTCGTTGGCGCTGGCAGTCAGGCTGTCGGCCAGTAGCGCAATATCGGTTGGCGTTTTCGCAGTCTGGCTCATGGCTGGCCTCCTTGGACGGTCGGGGCGGGGAGGGCCGGCGCGGCGGCCAGCGCACGGCCCGCGGGCACCGCGAGCTGCAGCACGAGGGCCTCATGCTGCTTGCGTATCTCCTCCACGTGCTGCAAGGCCAGCGTGTGGCGCAGTCCGAGCAGCTGGTACTCCTTGGCTTTTTCCTGCCGATGCGACTTGGCGAGGATGGCGAGCAGGCGGTCGGTGGGCTTGCTGGCGAACGGAATCTCCACCTCCAGCATCCCGAGCACGATAGCGGCCTCGTTGTCATGATGCTTGTCAAAGGTGCGCAGGAGCGTCGCCATGGCATCGAGCGACTCCTGGAGCGGCGTGTAGCCATCGCGCAGCATGGCATGGACGGCCTCGTGCTGCATGGGCTGGGTGATCATGCGCGAGAGCACGCGCGCCAGGCCCGCATAGGCGTTCACATGGCGGTCGGTCAGGCCGGTATCCGGCCAAGCCTTGATGCCGGAAGCGAGGCCCTTGATCTGCTTGCCCGCATCGAACTGGTCGCCGCCCGCGAGGGCGCCCAGTGCGCGCATGTACAGCACCACGGACTGATGCAGGGCGACGAGATCGGGGTAAGCCGCGCGGCGGGCATCGTCGGCGAGCACTTCGGTGCGCACGTTGGCGGCGGTGAGATAAGGCTGTTCACGCTGGAAGGTATCGCGGAAGCGCTGGCTCAGGTCAGCGAATCCCGCCAGCTTGGGCGCCTCGCTGGCGAAATCGCGGACCTCGCGCATCCGGGAATCGCTGGCGCAGCCGCTCAGGGCGGCGAGCAGAAGAAGGCAGAAAAGGGCGCGCATGGATCATCCTTTGCTGATGAAGCGGAGCACCCATCTTGCCCCCGAGCCAGCCCCCGCCCCTTGCGCCACCGCAACCCCGCTGCTGACTGCTCGGTTCGTGTCCAACTCTGGTGCCAGGGAAGATTCTTGGACACGAGCTCTTCTTTTGCGCCCTTAGCGCTGAGCTCGTGTCCACTTTTCTTCCCTGGCACCAGAATTGGACACGGGCTCAGCGGGGGAGCCAGCCGAGGCTGGCGGCGGTGGTGGTCTGGGGGCGGTATTCGCAGCCGATCCAGCCGTCGTAGCCGAGCTGGTCCAGGAGGCGGAAGAGGTAGGGGTAGTTGATTTCGCCCGTGCCCGGTTCGTGGCGGCCGGGCGTGTCGGCGATCTGGATGTGGCGGATCTGCGCGAGGTTGGCCTTGATCGTGTTGGCCAGCTCGCCTTCCATGCGCTGCATGTGGTAGATGTCGTATTGCAGGCCGAGATTGGGCCGCGCGCATGCGGCCAGGATGCCGAGCGCCTGCCGGCTGCCCGTCAGGAAGTAGCCCGGCATGTCGAAGTGGTTGATGGGCTCGATCAGCACGCCGATGCCGTGCGCCGCGAACTGGTCGGCTGCATGGCGCAGGTTGGCGATATAGGTGCTGTGCGCCTGCTCGGGAGCCACGTCCGCCGGGCGCAGCCCCGCCATGCAATGGACCTGGGGCACGCCCAGCGCCACGGCGTAGCGCAGGCCGAGCGCCACGCCGGCCCGGAATTCGTCTACGCGGCGCGGGTCGCAGGCCATGCCGCGCTCGCCCGCCTCCCAGTCGCCCGGCGGCAGGTTGTGCAGCACCAGGCCCTGGCCGTGTTCGGCCAGGCGCATGGCGATGTCTTCGGGCGGGAAGGCGTAGGGGAAGAGGAATTCGACGGCGTCGAAGCCAGCCGCCTTTGCCGCGCCGAAGCGGTCCAGGAACGGGAGTTCCGTGAACAGCATCGACAGGTTGGCGGCCAGTTTCATTTAACGGCTACGCCCGCCGCTGCTGTTGCGCGGCTGGCCGCCCGGACGGGGGCCGTTGCGCGGGGCGCCGGGGCGCGGGGGATTGCCGCTGCCGCTGCCGGCCGACGCTGCGCGCGGCTTGCTCTGGCCGCCGCCACTGGGCTTGCCGCGCCCGCCGCCATTGCCGCCCGGACGCGGGTTGCGGTGGTGGCCGGTGCCGCTGCGCAGCTGGATGGGCTGGGCCTTGGCCGTGGGGTCGGGCTCGAAGCCGGGAATGACTTCGCGCGGAAGCGATTGCTTGATCAGCTTTTCGATGTCCTTCAGCATGTCGTGCTCGTCCACGCAGACCAGGGACACCGCCTCGCCCGTGGCGCCAGCGCGGCCCGTGCGGCCGATGCGGTGCACATAGTCTTCCGGCACGTTCGGCAGGTCGTAGTTCACCACGTGCGGCAGCTGGTCGATGTCGATGCCGCGCGCGGCGATGTCGGTGGCCACCAGCACCTGCAGGGTGCCGTCCTTGAATTCGCCCAGGGCGCGGGTGCGCGCCGACTGGCTCTTGTTGCCGTGGATGGCCATGGCGCCGATGCCGTCCTTGCCCAGCTGTTCCACCAGCTTGTTGGCGCCGTGCTTGGTGCGCGTGAACACCAGCACCTGGGTCCATTTGTGCGTGCGGATCAGGTGCGACAGCATGGGGTGCTTCTTGTCGCGGTCCACCGGGTGGATCTTCTGGGCGATGATCTCCACCGTCGAATTGCGGCGCGCCACTTCAATGGTGGCGGGCTTGTCCAGCAGGCCGTCGGCCAGGGCCTTGATCTCGTCCGAGAAGGTGGCCGAGAACAGCAGGTTCTGGCGCTTGGACGGCAGGGCGGCCAGCACCTTGCGGATGTCGCGGATGAAGCCCATGTCCAGCATGCGGTCCGCCTCGTCCAGGATCAGGATCTCGATCTTGTCGAGGTTCACCGTGCCCTGGGCCATGTGGTCCAGCAGGCGGCCCGGCGTCGCCACCAGGATGTCCACGCCGTGGCGCAGCTGCTTGATCTGGGGATTGATGCTGACGCCGCCGAAGATCACGGCCGAATTCAGGCGCGTGTACTTGCCGTAGACCTTCACGCTTTCCTCCACCTGGGCCGCCAGTTCGCGGGTCGGCGTCAGGATCAGGGCGCGGATG
Organism: Massilia endophytica; assembly: GCF_021165955.1. Lineage (NCBI taxonomy): Bacteria > Pseudomonadati > Pseudomonadota > Betaproteobacteria > Burkholderiales > Oxalobacteraceae > Massilia > Massilia endophytica. The sequence continues at coordinate 1,126,437 of NZ_CP088952.1, forward strand.
GCGCGCGGCGAAGTGTTGTTGGCCAGCTGCTTGCCCACCGTATCGGTGGACAGGCGGTGCAGCACGGGCAGCGTGAAGCCCGCGGTCTTGCCGGTGCCCGTCTGGGCGCCTGCCAGCAGGTCGCCGCCGTTCAGCACCGCAGGGATCGCCTGCGACTGGATCGGCGTGGGGGCCGCATAGCCGGTTTCGGTAACGGCGCGAACGATTGCGTCCGACAGACCAAGTTGGGAAAATGACATGAGCTACTCTTAAAGGGGATACGAGGAGTGCGCGGGCCGGGCCAGCGCATTGCGGAGTATAACAGTGATTGTGAGAATTTATTTCGCTAGGGCAATAAAAAAGGAGGCTTGGCGCCCCCTTTTTTGTAACAAAGTACTTAAAAGAAACGTAATCAGGCGAATTCCGCCAGCAGGCCCACCATCTGGCCGAAGACCTTAGGGCCGGCCGCGATGATGTGGCCTGTCTTCATGTAGTTCGCTTCGCCGTTGAACTCGCCGGCGATGCCGCCCGCTTCCGTCACCAGCAGGGCGCCCGCGGCGATGTCCCAGGGCTGCAGGTTCTTTTCATAGAAGCCGTCCAGGCGGCCGCAGGCCACATAGGCCAGGTCCAGGGAGGCGGCGCCCGCGCGGCGCACGCCGTGGCTGCGCGCGGCCATGATGCCGTACATCTTCAGGTATTCGTCCAGCGCCGCCTGGTTGCCGTTGCGGTAGCCCGTGCCCAGCAGGGCGCCCGAGACGCGGTCCAGCTTGTTCACGCGGATGCGCTTCTCGTTCAGGTAGGCGCCCGCGCCCTTGGTGGCGGTGAACAGGTCGTTGCGCACCGGGTCGTAGACCAGGGCCTGGGTCACCACGCCGCGCTGCTGCAGCGCGATCGAGATGGCGTACTGGGGGAAGCCGTGCATGAAGTTGGTGGTGCCGTCCAGCGGATCGATGATCCACACGAATTCACTCTCGTCGTTCACAGTGCCGATCACGCCGCCTTCTTCGGTAATGAAGCCATGGTCGGGGTAGGCCTTCTGCAGCACTTCCACAATGGCCTGCTCCGCCGCCTGGTCCACGTCGGTCACGAAGTCACATTGTTGCTTTTCAGTAACAGTGACCCGGTCGAGGTCGAAGGAGGCGCGGTTGATGACGGCGGCGCCGCGGCGGGCGGCCTTCACCGCCGTATTGAGCATTGGGTGCATGGTAGCTTCCGAAAAATAGACATCCGGCCGGCGCGGCGCAGGGGCGCCAGGGGCAGGCATGGTCTGTGAACAAGAATGAATTAAAGAGCGGCGCGGCGGCGACAAGGTAGAATTCGGCCCTATCGACAACGCAATAATCCTCTATTTTAAATGAAGCAGGCCGAAAGCACACCGACTCTTTTCAGCAGGCTGCGCGTGGTGCTGGTGGAAACCAGCCGCCCGGGCAATATCGGCTCGGTGGCGCGCGCCATGAAAACCATGGGTTTCGGGGAGCTGGTGCTGGTGGCGCCGCGCTTCGAAGGCGCCCTGGAACACGAGGAGGCCGTGGCCTTTGCCAGCGGCGCCCAGGACATCCTGGCCAATGCCCGCATCGTGGACGATATCGGCGCGGCCCTCGAAGGCATCAATTTCGCCGCCGCCGTGTCGGCCCGCCTGCGCGAGTTTTCGCCGCCCGTGCTCACGCCGCGCGCCCTGGCCGGGCAGGTGGCTGCTTCGCCCGAGCTGCACACGGCTCTCATCTTCGGCAACGAGCGCTTCGGCCTGCCGAACGAGATCGTGGAGCGCTGCAATGTGCTGGTGAATATTCCCGCCAATCCGGACTACTCCTCCCTGAACCTGGCGCAGGCGGCCCAGCTCCTGGTCTACGAGTGCCGCATGGCGGCGCTGGACGGCCAGCGCGCCGCCTCCCAAGTCGGCTTCCACGGCGAGGCGGCCAGCGTGGCGCAGATCGACGGCATGTATGCCCACTTGGAGCAGGCCCTGGTGGCAGTCGGCTTCCTCGACGCGGACAATCCGCGCAAGCTCATGCCGCGCCTGAAGCGCCTGTTCGCGCGCACCCAGCTGGAAACGGAGGAGGTCAATATCCTGCGCGGCATCGCCCGCCAGATCCTCGCCCGCTGCCCGCCCAGGGACTAGATTCCGTCCTCTAACCAGACTGGACGGCTTCACGTACACTGGGCTTCCCCACAAAAACAAGAGGGATGGGAGACAATGATTTCATCGCGCAGGTCTTTTCTGAAGATCGGCCTGGCGGGCGCCGCCATGCTCGCCGCAGGCGGCCTGATCTACCGCCAATTCCAGCCGGCGCCGCAGCGCTTTGTCCTGGATGACTCCGGGCGCAGCATGCTGGCCGCCGTCATTCCGGCCATGCTGGGTTCCGCCTTGCCGCAGGCAGCGGCCGAGCGCACGGCCAGCATCGCCCAGGCGGTTGAGCAGGTGCGCCTGGCCATTCTCGGCCTGCCGCTCGCCGCCCAGAAGGAAGTGCAAGACCTGTTCAACCTGCTGTCCCTGGCCCCTGCGCGCCGGCTGCTGGCGGGCATTCCCCCTTGGGAGGAAGCGAGCGCCGCGCAGGTGGCGGATTTCCTGCAGGGCTGGCGCATGCATCGCCTCACGCTGCTGCAGGGCGCCTATCACGCCCTGCACGACCTGATCGCGGGCAGCTGGTATGCCCAGCCTGCGCACTGGCAGGCGATCGGCTATCCTGGTCCCATGAAGGAGCTGAGCTAATGGCGCAGGAGAACCGGATTCCCGATCCCATTGCCGCAGGCCTGGCCTCCGGCTGGCAGGTCGTCGACGCGGCGACGCTGACAGGAGCGCGCACCATCGAGGCGGATGTGGCCATCATCGGCAGCGGTGCGGGCGGCGGCGTCACCGCCGAGATCCTGGCGCTGGCGGGCCTGAAGGTGCTGATCGTGGAGGAGGGCGCACTGAAGTCCTCGCGCGACTTCAAGATGCGCGAGGCGGATGCCTACCCCGCGCTCTACCAGGAATCGGCGGCCCGCAAGACGCGCGACAAGGCGATCAACATCCTGCAGGGCCGCACCGTCGGCGGTTCGACCACCGTCAACTGGACCTCCAGTTTCCGCACGCCTCCCGCCACGCTGGCCTTCTGGCAGCGCGAGTTCGGCCTGCGGGACTACACGCAGGAAGCGCTGGCGCCCTGGTTCGCCATGATGGAGCGGCGCCTGCACATCGCGGACTGGCCCACGCCTCCCAACACGAACAACGACCTGCTGCGCCAGGGCGCCGATAAGCTGGGCATTCCCACCGCCGCCATCCGCCGCAATGTGAACGGCTGCTGGAACCTGGGCTACTGCGGCATGGGCTGTCCCACCAACGCCAAGCAGTCCATGCTGGTGACCACCATTCCCTCGGCGTTGAAGCACGGCGCCACGCTGCTGACGCACGCGCGCGCCGAGCGCCTTGTGTGGCAGGGCGACCGCGCCGAAAGCCTGCTTTGCACGGCGCTTGGGCCGGATGGCATCGTCCCCACCGGTCAGCACGTGGTGGTGCGGGCGCGCCACTTCGTGGTGGCGGGGGGCGCGATCAACTCGCCCGCCTTGCTGCTTCGTTCCCGCGCGCCCGATCCCCACAGCCTGCTGGGCCGCCGCACCTTCCTGCATCCCACGGTGATCTCGGCGGGCCGCTTCGCCCAGAAAGTGGAAGGCTTTGCGGGCGCCCCGCAAACGGTGTATTCGGACCATTTCCTCGAAACCCAGGCCATCGATGGCCCCGTGGGGTTCAAGCTGGAAGTGCCCCCGCTGCACCCGGTGCTGTTCTCGACCACCATGGCCGGTTTCGGCGAGGTGCACGCAGAGACCATGCGGCAGTTCCCCCATATCCACGCCACGCTGGCGCTGCTGCGCGACGGCTTTCACGAGGATTCGCGCGGCGGACGCGTGCACCTGCGCGGCGATGGTTCGGCCGAGCTGGATTACACGATGAGCCCCGTGCTGTGGGACGGCGCGCGCCGTGCGCTGCTGGCGATGGCCGAGATCCAGTTCGCGGCGGGCGCGCTGACGGTGACGCCGGTGCACGAACAGGCGCGCGCCTATGCCAGCTGGGCGGAGGCGCGCGAGGCAATAGCCGCGCTGCCGATGAAGCCCATGCAGACACGCGTCGCATCGGCCCACGTGATGGGCGGCTGCGCCATGTCCGGCGATGAGCGCAGCGGCGTGGTGGACGGGGCAGGGCGCTACCGCGGCCTGGCCAATGTGTCCGTGCACGACGGTTCGCTCTTCCCCACCTCCATCGGCGCCAATCCGCAGCTCTCGATCTACGGCATCACGGCGCGCCTGGCCAGCGGCCTCGCGCAGCAGCTTACGGGCAGGCCCGCGCCACGCCTGGAGGCCTGAAATGGTAAGCCGGGTGCTGGCCGCCATCATGCTGGTGCAGGTGCTGGCGGCATGGCTGCTGTGGCACCTGCTGCGGACCTGGCTTGCACCCCTGCATGCGCTGCTCGCCGCCTTGCTGCTGGTGGCCCTGGTGCGCATGCTCATCGTCGCCAACAACTTCCATATGAGCTGGCGCGCCCGCAGCGAAACGCCCGCGCAGCATGGCCTGGACTGGCGCGGCAGCCTGCGCCTTTTCTTCGGCGAGTTCGCTGCCTCCATGCGCGCTTCGTCCTGGACGATGCTGTGGTACCGCCCCGGCATCTTCATCGCCGATGAGGCGCGCGGACTGCCGGTGCTGCTGATACATGGCTACGGCTGCAATGGCGGCTACTGGTATTCGCTACGCGCGCTGCTGCGGCAGCGCCGCATCAGCCACGATGCGGTGGACCTGGAACCCATGACGGCGGATATCGACAGCTATGTGGAACAGGTGGCGCAGGGCGTGCAGCGCCTGCTCGCCGCCACGGGCCAGCGCGAGCTGGTGCTGGTGGGGCACAGCATGGGCGGGCTGGTGGGGCGCGCCTACCTGCGCAAGTATGGCTGGGCCCATGTCGCGCGGCTCGTCACGCTCGGCACGCCGCACCACGGCACGGCGCTGGCCAGTTTGGGACTGGGCGAGAACGCGCGCCAGATGCGGCGCGGCGGCGACTGGCTTGCAAGTTTGAATGCGGATGACACAAAAACGCGCAGCCGCATCACCTCGATCTGGTCGCACCACGACAATATCATCGCCCCCCAGGATTCATGCGCTCTGCCGGGGGCGAAGAACATCGAAGTGGGCGGTATCGGCCACGTCGCGCTGGGTAGTGATAAAAGGACATTGTTACACGTTCTTGATGAGGTTTTGACGAATTCAACAACGTCCGCTAGACTGTCCTGAAGCGGGCAAAACAAGAAAACTCATCTTCGGCACTGTGAGTTTTCGTGAGAATGGTGTGCACCGTATTCGTGCTCTGCATCCTTGCGGAATCGGGGATACTGAGAGACAAGCGGACTGCATTGCCCCGCGCATTGAGATCCCCGGAGCGCCGAACGTGTCAGCACGCATTCTCATCATCGAAGACAACCCCACCAACATGGAGCTGATGGTGTATTTGCTCCGTGCCTTCGGTTACACGCCGCTCACCGCATCCGACGGCGAGGCAGGCGTGGAGGCGGCCCGCGCCGAGAAGCCCGACCTGATCATTTGCGATGTGCACCTGCCCAAGCTGGACGGCTTCGGCGTCATCGCCGCGCTCAAGGCCGATCCCGCGCTGAAGGACATCCCGGCGCTCGCCGTCACGGCGCTGGCCATGGTGGGCGACCGCGAACGCCTGCTCAGCGCAGGCTTCGACGGCTATATCGGCAAACCCATTGAACCGGATACCTTCGTCACCCAGGTCGAGTCCTTCCTGCCCGAGGCCTCCACGCCGCCGCCGGAGGAAAGCGACGGCACCGGCACCATCCTGATCGTCGACGACCATGTGCTGAACCGCGAGTTCCTGATGACGCTTCTCGGTTTCAGTGGCCACCGCCTGCTGGCCGCGGCCAGCGGGCCGGAGGCGCTGGCGCTGGTGGAGAAGGACAGGCCGGACCTGGTGATCTCCGACATCCTCATGCCGGACATGGATGGCTACCAGTTCGTGAAGCGCATGCGCGCGAACCCCGCAACGGCGGGCATTCCCATCATCTTCTATACCGCCACCTACCGCGAACAGGAAGCGATGGCGATGGCCCAGTCCTGCGGCGTGCGCTGGGTGCTGCCCAAGCCTTCGGACCCGGATGTGATCATGCGCGCGGTGCAGGAAGCATTGGGCCTGGGCGCGGACGTGGAGCCGCCGCCCATTGCGCCGCCGCGCGAGGAGCATGGCCTGGACCACAAGGTGGCTGAGTACCTCGACACGCTCGAATCGACCAGCCAGTCTCTTACCCAGATCGCGAACAACGGCCACGGCCAGCCGCCCGAGCACCTGGACACGATGACGCAGCGCCTGTCCAATTCCCTCTCCAGCCTGCAGGCCGTAAGCCTGCGCTTGACGGCCCTGATCGAGCTGGGGATGGACCTGGGCGGGGAGCGCGATCCGCAGAAGCTGTTCGAGATAGGCTGCCGCGTGGCGCAGGACATCTGCGTGGCGCGCTATGCCTGCATCGGCGTGCTGGAGCCGGGGGCCTCGGAGCTGAGCCACCTGGCGGCCTGCGGCGCCAACGAGCTGACGCCGGAACTGTTCGCGAATGCCGGCAGCGGCGTGCTGGGCGAGCTGCTGGAACATCGCCGTCCCGTGCGCCGCAGCGCGCCGCATGGCAGCGAGTTGAAGCTGGACCTGCCTTCCGGCCATCCGCCCGTGCAGTCCTTCCTCGGTGTCCCCATCATGCTGCACGAGCGTGTGCACGGCTGGCTCTACCTGGCCGACAAGCTGGGAGCGGAGGAGTTCAGCGAAGTGGACGAACGCGTGGCGGGAACGGTGGCGGCGCAGCTGGCGGCGGCCTTCCAGAACCTGCAGCTGTACGAAGAGGTGAGGCGCAGCCACGACCAGCTGCAGCGCGACATGGACGCGCGCATCCGCCTGGACGAAGACCTGCGCCGCTTCCGCCTGGCCATGGACGCGACGGCCGACGCCATCTTCCTGGTGGACAGGGCCAACCGCTGCTTCGTGGACGTGAATGCCACCGCCTGCCGCATGCTGGGCTTCGACCGCGAGGAGTTCCTGCGCGCGGGCCGCGAGGAGAGCGCGGGCGAGCTGGGAAGGCTGGAAGACCTGTACGCCAAGCTGCTGGCTGGCGACCATGCGGGCACCATGACCGAGCTGCTCCTGCAGCGCAAGGACGGTTCGCCGCTGTCGGTGGAAGTGCAGGGCCGCACCCTGCGCTCGGGCTCGAACTGGATCATGGTGGCGGTGGCGCGCGACATCACCGAGCGCAAGGAGGCCGAGCGCCGCCTGCTCAAGCTGGCCCATTTCGATACGCTCACCGGCCTGCCGAACCGCAGCCAGTTCTACGAATCGCTGTCGCACTCCCTGAAGATGGCGGAGGAGCACAAGTGGGCGCTGGCCGTGCTGTTCCTGGACATGGACCGCTTCAAGAACATCAACGACACCCTTGGCCACACCATCGGCGATGAGCTGCTGCGCCAGTTCTCCAGCCGCCTGGTGGACTGCCTGCGCGTGCGCGACACCATCGGCCGCTTCGGCGGCGACGAGTTCGCGGCCATCCTCATGCTGCCGGAGGGCGCGCAGAACGCCATCGCGGTGATCGACAAGATCCGCGAGTCGATGCGCCGGCCCTTCGACCTGAAAGGGCACGAGGTCACGGTTACGGCCAGCATCGGCATCTCGGTTTATCCGGACGACGGTTCCGATGCGGACTCACTGATCCAGTATGCCGACACCGCCATGTACCGGGCCAAGGAGGCGGGGCGCGACGCATTCCGCTTCTTCACCGCCGAAATGAATGCCCAGTCCATGGCCCGGCTGGAGATGGAGAACGCCCTGCGCCGCGCCATCGAGAACAAGGAATTCGTGCTCTTCTTCCAGCCCAAGGTGCATACCACCACGGGCCGCATCAGCGGGGCGGAAGCGCTGCTGCGCTGGCAGCGCCCCGGCCACGGCATGATTTCGCCTGCGGTATTCATTCCCCTGCTCGAAGAGACGGGCCTCATCGTGCGCGTCGGCGCCTGGGTGATCGACGAAGCCTGCCGCAAGATCGCGGACTGGTCGAAGCGCGGCGTCGGCGCGGTGCAGATTTCCGTCAACGTGAGCGGCATCCAGTTCTTCGTGGGCGGCCTGCAGGAGGAGATTACGCGGGCGATCAAGGAGCATGGAATCCAGCCCGACCTGCTGGAGCTGGAGCTGACGGAAAGCTCGCTGATGTCCAACGCCGAGGAAACCATCTCCGTGCTCACGCACCTCAAGGAGCTGGGCGTGAAGATATCCATCGACGATTTCGGCACCGGCTATTCCTCGCTGGCCTACCTGAAGCGCTTCCCCATCGACAAGCTGAAGATCGACATCGCTTTCGTGCGCGAGGTCACCAGCAATCCGGACGATGCGGCCATCGTCCTGGCGATCATCAATATGGCGCACAGCATGAAGCTGAAGGTGATTGCGGAAGGCGTGGAGCGCGACGCCCAGCTCTCCTACCTGAAGCGCCACGCCTGCGACGAGATCCAGGGCTACTACTTCAGCCGCCCCGTGGAGGCAAGCGCCTTCGAGGCCATGCTGAGCGAAGGCCGTTCGCTGAAGCCGGCCCCGGAAGACGACGCGCCGGACCGCCAGACCCTCCTGATCGTGGACGACGACGCCTTCATGCTCGACGTGCTGAGCGACTTCCTCGAACAGGATGGCTACCGCATCCTCACGGCGCAGACCGCGGCCGAGGGCTTCGACATCCTGGCGCGCAACAGGGTGCAGGTGATCCTGTGCGACCAGTGCATGCCCACCATGAGCGGCATCGAATTCATGGAGCGGGCCAAGCACCTCGCGCCCGACACCTTCCGCATCATGCTTTCGGCCTATGCCGACCTCACGCCGATCATGGCCGCCATCAACCAGGGCGCCATCGACCGCTTCTACACCAAGCCGTGGAACGGCGCGGCGCTGAGGGAGAACATCCGCGAGGGCTTCCGCCTGCACCGGCAGGGGGCGATGCAGGGGCAGCAGGCCATGGCCTGAACTTACGGGAGGGGGCGCATCGGTGTTATCCTTGCAGGAGAACCGATATCAACCTCCTGCCATGCAACAAAAAGCCCCAAGACGGACACGCGAACGCATCCTGGAACTGTCGCTGCGCCTGTTCAACGAATTCGGCGAGCCGAATATCACCACGACGGTGATCGCCGAAGAGATGAATATCTCGCCGGGGAACCTCTACTACCACTTCCGCAACAAGGACGACATCGTCAACTCCATCTTCGCCCAGTTCGAAGAGGAGATCGAGCGCATCCTGCAGGTCCCGAACGGGCGGCGCTCGAATATCGAGGATGTGTGGCAGTACCTGCATTTCATGTTCGAGCTGATCTGGCGCTACCGCTTCTTCTACCGCGACCTGAACGACCTGCTGTCGCGCAACCGCAAGCTGGAACTGCAGTTCAAGCAGATTTTGGCGCACAAGATCAAGGTGGCCAAGCAGCTGTGCGTGGACCTGCGCAGCGAGAATTCGCTGGAGGCGAGCGATGTGGCCATCGACGCCATGGCCACCAATATGGTGGTGGTGGCGACCTACTGGCTGTCCTATGAATACGTGCGCAACCCGCGCAACTACACGGAGCAGCAGGCCATGGCCGACGCGCTGGCGCGCGGCTGCTACCAGGTGCTGTCCCAGATCGGTCCCTACCTGCGCGGCGAAACGAGTGCGCGCTTCCAGAAACTCTCCGAAGACTATCTCAAGAAACTGAAATCCCCATGAATGCTGCACTCGCTTCGATCTGTGTATATTGCGGCGCCAATTCCGGCGCCAGCCCGCTGTATGCGGAAGCGGCGCGCGCCCTGGCCGGCGCGCTGGTGGAACGGAACCTGGCCCTCGTCTACGGCGGCGGCAATGTGGGCCTCATGGGCGTGATTGCCGACGAGGTGCTGCGCCTCGGTGGCGAGGTGACGGGCGTGATCCCCACCCAGCTGGTGGAGCGCGAAGTGGGGCACACCGGCCTGACGCGCCAGTTCATCGTCAAGGACATGCACGAACGGAAGGCCATGATGGCCCAGCTGTCGGACGGTTTTATCGCCATGCCCGGCGGCATGGGCACCATGGAGGAGCTGTTCGAGATGCTCACCTGGTCCCAGCTGGGCATCCACGGCAAGCCGGTGGGCCTGCTGAACATGGGCGGCTTCTACGACCACCTGATCGCCTTCCTCGGCCATGCCCGGAACGAGGGCTTCATCAAGCCCCAGCACGCGGCCCTGCTGAAGGTCTCGGACCAGCCCCGCCAGCTCCTGGATCAGTTAACTCATCCATAAATTTCCTCACAACGGCTCAGCTCGCACGATAGTAAAAAGTCATTATAAAAATTACATCGAACATGAAATAATCCTCGTGCTGGGGATGTAATTATTTTAACTTTTTCTTTCCGGGGTGCATTGTGATGAAAAAAGCGATAGCGGCTCTAGCCGCCGCTCTGGCGCTGGGTGGAACCGCCCAGGCGGAAACCATCGATTTCGGCGGTGTCGGTTCCATGGGTTACCTGAACGTCCTGGGAACGCTGGTCATTCCGGGAACGTATGTGGAGGACGGCTATACGCTGGCTGCCAGCGGCCACATTCTGGCCGCACTGGCCTCGCCCGTGCCGTCCAACTTCCTGGCATGGGCCGGGTCGGAGGCGATGACGGCCGTCCCGCTGTCCACCGTCACGCTGGCGCGCGCGGACAGCGCGGCCTTCAACCTGAACTCCATCGACCTGGTGCGCCTGAAGTCCTTTGCGGGCGGCGGCAATACGGTGACCTTCACGGGCCACATCATGGGCGGCGGCACGGTGACGCAGAACCTGGTGATCGGCACCGACTTCACCTTCGACACCTATACCTTCAGCGGCTTCACCAACCTGTCGTCGGTGACCTTCGGCGAGCCCCTGAACCTGCTGCACCTCTACCAGTTCGACAACATCAACGTGGCGGCCGTGCCGGAGCCGGAAACCTATGGCATGCTGCTCGGCGGCCTGGGTTTGCTGGCCTTCCTGGCGCGCCGCCGCCAACAGGGCTGATCACCACAGCTTCTGTCCCGAGTATTCGAGCTGAGTGAGGTAGAGGCGGACGTCGAACTCGTATTGGTGGTAGTTCGGCTCCATATAGGTGCAAAGCTTATAGAACGCCTTGTCGTGCTGTTTCTCCCTCAAGTGGGCCAGCTCGTGTACGGCGATCATGCGCAGGAATTCCAGGGGGGCATCCCTGAACATGGTCGCCACTTTTATCTCGTGCTTCGCCTTCAGCTTCCCGCCTTGCACCCGCGAGATCGTGGTGTGCAGTCCCAGCGCGTGATTGATCACGTGGATCTTGCTGTCGAATTCGACCTTGTTGACCGGTTCCGCGCTGCGCAGGAATTCGGACTTCAGCTCCTGCACATAGTCGTACAGCGCCTTGTCGTTACGGACCCCGTGAGCTTTCGGATAACGTTGCAGTAGCACTTCGCCCAGGCGGTCCTGCTGCAGGATGGCCGCCACCTGCTGGCGGGTCTGTTCGGAATAGGCGCTGAGGTATTTCATGGCGCCGAGACTGTACCACAGCCGTTATGTCCTTGATCGGGAACGAAGAGCGATACCACTTCCGCGTGTATTGTTGATCGATACGCAGTACAGTAGGTTGTCAGTTGACAACCGTCCTTTGCCTGGATATTCTGGAGTCGTCATGGCGCGCCACTGCCACCCGAAGAAGGTCAGACGCCGGAGAAGATGATGGAGTATGAGTTCACGCTCAAATATCAGTTGGGTGGCAACCACCACAATGTTGACGAGTTGGTGGAACATCTTGGTGCAGGGGGCTGCAACGATGCTCTAGTCGGCATTGGCCAACCCAATCAGCTTGGGCTGAGGTTCACCCGCGATGCCGGATCTGCCTGGGAAGCCTTGAAAAGTGCGCTCTCCGATATCCGTACGATTGCGCCCTCGGCAAAATTGATTGAAGCTGGGCCGGATTTTGTCGGGCTGACTGATGTCGCTGAAATGGTTGGCATGACTCGGCAGAACCTTCGGAAGCTCATGGTGTCGAATGCATCGTTTCCCGCTCCCGTTCATGGAGGAACTTCGGGCGTTTGGCATCTTGCCGACCTTCTCTGCTGGTTGCGGGAAAAAGAGTATCCGGTCGGCCCTGGCATAGTGGAAGTGGCGCAGGCGGCGCGCCACATCAATGTGCTCAAAGAGCTGGTGCAGCTGCCTGTCGAAGTGGATGATGAAATGTACGCATTGGTAGCCTGACTGCCCACTGTACCTCGGCCGCGCCAGCGCTTATGATGATGGCATGCACACCCACGTCAATTCCGTGGGATTGCTGGTTTGTCCCGACCCGGCCCTGAACTTCAGCTATCCCGCCCATATCCCGCGCGCCTGTATCGACGCGCTGCCGCCGCAGCCTGGCGTCTATATCTTTCGCGACAGGGACGGCGCCGCCATCTATATCGGCAAGAGCGTGAATATCCGCCACCGGGTGATGAGCCATCTGCGCACGCCCGCGGAAGCGCAGATGCTCGGGCGCACCGCGCATATCGATTTCGAGCTGACGGGCGGCGAAATCGGTGCGCTGCTGCGCGAGTCGCAGCTGGTGAAGGAGTCCCAGCCTGTCTTCAACCAGAAGCTTCGCCGCCTGCGCGAAATGTGCTCGCTGCGGCTGGAGGAGGGCAGGCCGGAAGTGGTTTTCGCCAGCGATGTCGACTTCGCGCGCACCGAAGGCCTGTTCGGCCTTTTCGGCAGCAAGAAGGCGGCCCTGGAGATGCTGCGCGATGTGGCCCAGACGGCGGGCCTGTGCTCCGCCATGACGGGGCTGGAGAAAACCCCTCCGGGACGGCCCTGTTTCGCGCGCCAGCTGTCCCGCTGCCAGGGCGCCTGCGTAGGCGAGGAGAGCGCAGCCCGGCATGCGGCCCGCGTGGCGGCCGCCCTCGCGCCCATGCGCGTCACGCCCTGGCCTTATCCCGGCGCCGTGGCCATCGTCGAATCCTCGCATGGGGTGCGCAAGCGCCACCTGGTCGACGGCTGGTGCTACCTGGGCGAGCGCAAGCCGCGCGGCCGGGCCAGGACCCCGCGTTTCGACATGGACGTGTACCAAATTCTCCTCAAGCCCATGCTGGAAGGGACTTTGGCCATCGAACACCTCTGAGGGAAAAGCGCTATATAATCGAATATATTGCGCTTTTTCCAAGGACGTCCATGCTGAAGACCTTTGCCGCCGTGCTCCTGGCAGGCGCCGCCGCTGGCGCAGGCGCGGGCGAAATTACGGTTTCCGCAGCCGCCAGTCTCACCAACGCCTTCCGCGAGATGGCCGGCGCCTACGAGGCTGCCCATCCCGGCGACAAGGTGCAGCTGAATGTCGCCTCTTCGGACACCCTCGTGCAGCAGATCGCCCGCGGCGCGCCGGTGGACGTGCTGGCTTCCGCCGACGAGGAAGCGATGGACAAGGCGGCGGGCCAGAAGCTCATAGCGCCAGGCAGCCGCCGCGATTTCGCCAGCAACAGCCTGGTGCTGATCGCGCCAGCAAGTAGCACGCTGCCAGTGGCCGCGCTGTCCGACCTTGGCCAGCCAGGCGTGCACCGTATCGCAGCTGGCAACCCGGCCAGCGTGCCTGCGGGGCGCTACACGCGCGACGCCCTGCAGAAGGCCGGGCTGTGGACCACGCTGGAGTCGCGTTTCGTCTTTGCCACCTCGGTGCGGCAAGGCCTCGACTACGTGGCGCGCGGCGAGGCCGAGGCAGGCTTCGTCTACGCCACCGACGCCGCCACGCAGCCGGGCAAGGTGAAGGTGCTGTTGACGGTGCCGACGGAAAAGCAGGTGCGCTATCCGCTCGCCGTCACCGCCGCCGCGCCGAACGGGGAAGGCGCGCGCCGGTTCTGCGCCTTCGTGCTGTCCGTGCAGGGCCAGGCCATCCTTGCCAAATTCGGCTTCGGCCGCCCATGAATGTGGATGCCGCTCTGGTTGCGCTGGGCCTGTCGCTGAAGGTGGCGCTGTGGGCCACGGCGATCGATCTCGTGCTCGGCATGGCCGGCGCCTGGCTGCTGGCGCGTGTGCGCTTCCCGGGCCGCGACCTGCTCGATGCGCTCCTGACCCTGCCCATGGTGCTGCCGCCCACAGTGCTCGGCTACTACCTGCTGGTGCTGATCGGACGTAACGGCCCACTGGGCGCCTGGCTGCAATCGGCTTTCGGCATCAACCTTATCTTCACCTGGCAGGGAGCGGTGATCGCGGCGGCAGTGGTGGCCTTCCCGCTCGTGCTGAAATCCGCGCGTTCGGCCTTCGAAACCGTGGACCCGCAACTGGAGCAGGCCGCGCGCGTGCTCGGTGTCTCCCGCCTGGGCATTTTCCTGCGCGTGAGCTTGCCCCTGGCCTGGCGCGGCGTGCTGGCGGGCGCCTTGCTGGCTTTCGCGCGCTCGATGGGCGAGTTCGGGGCCACGCTCATGGTGGCGGGCAGCATTCCCGGAAAAACCCAGACGCTGTCCATCGCGGTCTATGAAGCCGTGCAGGCGGGGCAGGACGATACGGCCAATCTTCTGGTGCTGGTCACCTCCGTCACCTGCATCGCGGTGCTGCTGCTGGCGAACCGCCTCGCGCCGGCGCGCGGGGTGCAGGCATGACGCTGATGCAGGTCGATATCGGCAAGACGCTGCGCTCGGGCCAGCGCGAATTCCGCTTGCGCGCCCGCTTCGCCACGGACAGCAAGCGCGTCGTCATCTACGGTGCATCCGGCGCGGGCAAGAGCCAGCTCCTGAAGGCCATCGCGGGCCTCTCCAGGCCGGATGAAGGGCGCATTGTGCTTGCAGGGCGCACGCTGTTCGACAGCGCTGCGCGCATCGACCTGCCTGCGCAGCAGCGGCGCGTGGGCTATCTGTTCCAGGACTACGCGCTGTTCCCGCACCTGAATGTGCGCCAGAATATCACCTTCGGCCTGCAGCGCGGCCTGCTGAATCCTCCCGCGAAAGCGGACGGCGAGGCAGTAAGGTACTGGCTGCAGGCCTTCGCGCTGGAGGCGGTGGCGCACCAGACGCCGGACCAGCTCTCGGGCGGCCAGCGGCAGCGCGTGGCCCTGGCGCGCGCACTCATCGCCGAGCCCGCCGCGCTGCTGCTGGACGAACCCTTTGCGGCCCTCGATCCCGCCCTGCGCGTGCGCATGCGCACCGAGCTCGATGAACTGCAGCGCCGGCTCGACGTGCCCATGCTCCTGATCACCCACGACCCGGACGACGCATCGACTTTCGGCGGGCACATGCTGACCATGGCCGATGGCGCCATTGCGGAGGAAGGCGCATGAGTATCGAACTCGAAGGCAAGGTATGGATGACGCTGGACGGCCAGCAGCTGGGAGGCCCGGACCGCGTGGCACTGCTGGCCAGCATCGCCGAGCATGGCTCCATCACGCAGGCTGCAAAGGCCGTGAAAATGAGCTACAAGGCAGCGTGGGACGCGATCGATGCCATGAACAACCTTGCGGGCGAGCCGCTGGTGGAAAGGCTGGCGGGAGGGAAGGGCGGAGGCGGCACGCGCCTGACGCCGCGCGGCGCCCAGCTGGTGCGCAACTTCCGCCAGATCGAGGCGGCGCACCGCCGCTTCGTCGAAGAGTTGAGCCGCCAGTCGCACGCGCTGGCCGACGACTTCCTTTTGCTGAAAGCGATGAACATGAAGATCAGCGCGCGCAACCAGTTCGCGGGCACCGTGAGCGCCGTGCGGCGCGGCGCCGTGAACGACGAAATTGT
The DNA here is from genome assembly GCF_021165955.1 of Massilia endophytica. NCBI lineage: Bacteria > Pseudomonadati > Pseudomonadota > Betaproteobacteria > Burkholderiales > Oxalobacteraceae > Massilia > Massilia endophytica. The sequence goes on from NZ_CP088952.1 coordinate 1,142,145, forward strand.
CCTCGACATCGTGGGCGGCCAGCAGATTGTAGCCATCATCACCCACGACAGCACGGAGAGCCTGGGCCTGAAGCCGGGCGCGGAAGCCTTCGCGCTGATCAAGGCCTCCTCCATCATTGTGGCGGTGGAAGGGGGCGGGCGCCTGTCCGCCCGCAACCAGCTGCAGGGCACTGTCGAGCGGGTGCAGGCGGGCGCCGTGAACTCCGAGGTGGTTATCGCCCTGCCGGGCGGTGGTGTCATTGCCGCCACAGTTACACGCGAGAGCGAAGAGGCCCTCGCACTGGCGCCGGGCGTGCCCGCCACCGCATTGTTCAAGGCTTCCAGCGTGATTCTGGGCATTCCGGGGCTCTGAGGCCCAGGGACCGGGACTTTCCTTTCCTTGTATTTCGTGGCAGCATCGTCAGCTGATCGACAATCGGTTTGGATGAGCGCCCATGGAACTGTTCTCTGCCTTCTTTTCGAGTCACGGCCGGATCCACCGCATCGGCTGGTTTTACCGCGTGCTGTTCGCCGCGCTGGTATGCGCCGCCTTCGGCCTGCTGGCCAGGGAAGTGGCGGGCGATAGCGGACAAGGGCTGTTCGCCCTGATCTTCCTCTGGAGCGCGCTCGCCGTTTCCGTCCAGCGCCTGCATGACACGGGCCGCACCGGCATCCCGCTTCTGCTGCTGCTTATTCCCGTGGCAGGTCCGATCTGGGTTCTGCTCCTGCTGTTGCGGCGCGGAGCGGACGGCTCCAACGCCTTCGGCCCCGATCCCCTGGCCCGCCTCGACTATCTCAAGGTCGACCTCTCCAAATAAGCCCTGCCTGCCATGCCAACTGTCAACGACGTAACGCAGCTGAACCGCACCGAAGTCTTCGCCATCGCGACGCCCACCTCGATCGCGGAGCTGCAGGATGCACTGCGCAAGACCACGCTCCCCATCTCCATCGGCGGCGGCCATTTCAGCATGGGTGGCCATACGGCCAGCCCCGGCAGCCTGCACCTCGACCTGCGCGGCATGAACCAGGTGCTGGCCTTCGAGCCGGACAAGCGCCTGATCCGCGTGCAGGCGGGCATACGCTGGAGCGATATCCAGCGTTTCATCGATCCGCACGGGCTGTCCGTGAAGATCATGCAGACCTACGCCAACTTCACGGTGGGCGGCGCCCTGTCGGTGAACGCGCACGGCCGCTACATGGGCCTTGGCCCGGTCGTGCTGTCGGTGCAGAGCATTGTGCTGGTGCTGGCCAACAGCGACGTGCGGAACTGCAGCCGCACGGAGAACGCGGAACTGTTCTTTGCCGCCATTGGCGGCTACGGCGCCATCGGCATCATTGCGGAGGCGGTGCTGGAGCTGGTGCCGAATACCCGCGTTGCACGCAGCAGCATCAAACTGCGCACCGAGGATTATCCGAGGTGGTTCGACGCCAATGTGCGCGGCCGGAAGGAGGCGGTCTTCCACAATGCCGACCTCTATCCGCCGCATTACAACCGCGCCCGCGCCGTCACCTGGAGCGAAACAGACCTTCCCGCGGACAGCCCGCGCCTGCAGCCCCTGCGCAGCGCGCACCTGGCGCAGCTTTACTTCCTCTGGTCCGTGTCGGAAACGCCGCTCGGCAAGTTCCGCCGCGAATACCTGGTGGACCCGCTGCTCTACCTGCGCAACCGCGTCCACTGGCGCAACTACGAAGCGGGCTACGACACGGCGGAACTGGAACCGGTGGGCCGCCGGGAACGCACCTACGTGCTGCAGGAATACTTCGTGCCGCACGACCGGCTGATGGAGTTCGTGCCGAAGATGTCGGCCATCCTGAACCGGCACAAGGTCAACACCATCAACATCTCGATCCGCCATGCGCTGGCCGATCCGGGGACGCTGCTCGCATGGGCGAGGGGTGAGACCTTTGCCTTCGTGCTCTATCACAAGCAGCGCACGCGCGACAACGCGAAGGAGCGCGTCGGCGTATGGACCCGGGAACTGATCGACGCGGTGCTGGAATGCGGCGGCACCTACTACCTGCCGTACCAGCTGCACGCCACGCACAGCCAGTTCCACCGCGCCTATCCGCGCGCGAAGGAGCTGTTTGCGCTGAAGCGCGAGCTCGATCCGGACTACCGCCTGCGCGGCGCCCTGTGGGACAAATACTATGCGCCCACGCTGCAGGCGGATGCGCCAGCGCCTGCGCCAAGCCTGTTCCATGCCGTCTACCGCAGGGCAGACGATGCGGACCGCTTCTACGCCTTCCTGCAGAACATTTTCAACCTCTATCCCGAGGACCGGCTGCACACCCTGATCCAGCAGGCCACGCGCAAGTACGACGACGAGGAGACCATCTACCGCGCCGTCCAATCCGGCCTGCCGGGCATTACGCCGCCGTTCTCGCTGCTGCGCTACGCCTTGCCCGCGCTGATGGTGCAGAAGGCCGAAATGGGCCGCCAGACCGCGCTCCTGCTGGGTGACCGGCCCTTGAACGACTATGTGGAAATCGGCAGCACGGGCCACTATGTGCGGGTGCTGAAGAAGCACCTGAAACTGAACGGCAAGGTGACGCTCGTGAACGACCGCGAGCCGGGCTATTCGCTGTCCGACATCGTGGAGCGCGGACAGCTGGGCAAGCCCGGCGACTTCGTCCCCCTGAACGGCTACGGGCCGCTGGACCTGCCCGAGCAGAGCGCGGACCTGGTGAGCTGCTTCGTCGGCCTGCACCACATGGAGCCGGAAAAGCTCGCGCCCTTCCTGGAATCGATTGCCCGCGTGCTGAGGCCCGGCGGCTATTTCGTGGTGCGCGACCACGATGTGCGCGACGAATCGATGGACCAGTTCGTGAGCCTGGCCCACTGCGTCTTCAACGCGGGCGTGGGCGAACACTGGGCCACGAACGCCGCCGAGCTGCGCTTCTTCGCGTCGGTGGACGAATGGGTGCGCCGCATCGAGGCGGCAGGATTCGAGCACACGGGCGAGCGCCTGCTGCAGCCGGGCGACCCGTCGGACAATGTGCTGATGGCCTTCCGCCGCGCCGGAGCCGCCGAATGAGCTGGCGGCGCCTGCTTGCGGCGGGTTTGCTGGCGCTGGCGGGCATCGCTGCCCAGGCGGGGCCCATGAGCCCCATCTCGCCGGAGCAGCAGCGCAGCGTGGAGCAGACCTTCCTCACCTATCCCGAATGGTTCCTGGTGCACAGCCCGGCCGAGTATGCCCACTATGTTGCGGCCCAGCCCACGCACGGCTTTCCCTTCCTGCGCCACGTGGGCCAGCTGTGGTCCAGCTACCGCGCGGTGACGGCGGAGCAGCTGCGCGCAGGCTATCCGGCCAATCCCGGCTACCACACCATGATCTGCGTGATCGCGGGCAGCACCACGGTGGAATACGGCCTGCGCTCGGTCTACGAGAACACGGTGGGCCGCGCCAGCTGGCTGCTTTCATCGGGGAGGCTGACGGCGGAGGACCGCTACGGCGCACGCGCCGCGCAGGACTACGTGGACTTCATCCGCCGCGAGCCCTGGTACCGTTTCGACTTCATGGCGAAGCTGAAGGGCCTGTGGTTCGATACGCCCCTGCTCGGAACTGACATCGTGCGCAAGCTGGAGCGCCGCTATGTGCTGAGCACCGAGTACCTGGTGAAGGCGGCGTATGGAAAGATGATCGAGCTGGCGACGCGCACGGCCTACACGCCTGCCGTGCCAACGACGGAGGTGGTAGTCCAGAGCGTACCGCAGGACTTCGCGCCGCCCGAGAACGTGCGCCATCTGCGCACCCTGCAGGACGACCGCGCTGTGCTGGAGCTGCCGCGCTATGCGGACTTCCGCGTGGCGGCGACGAAGCTGGCCGAGATGAACGTGAAGCTGGTGGATATCGCGGGCAACGACTCGGTCATTCTCGTGACCGTGCTGGCGGGGGAGCATGCCGCGCCTGCGCTGCCGCCCGGCGCGCGCATGCTGTTCGACCAGCCCATCGTGACGGAGCCGGGCCGCAGGCGCCAGGCGCTGGTGCTGCCGGTGCGCGAGCTGTCGCAGTTCCTGCTGGACGCCCCGGCCGCCGGCCTGAGCGTCGAACACGTCTACGACTACTAGCTGCGCGTGGATTCATAGAGGAACCAGATGCGTTCCTCGGCCTCGTCGATCCAGTTCTCCAGCAGGCTGGCGGTGGCGATATCGTTGTCCTTGTCGCAGAGCTCATGCACCTCGCGCATGGATTTCACGAGGGCCTGGTTATCGGCCCGCAGCTCGTCCAGCATGGCGGTCGCTTCCACGAAGTCGGCATCGTTGTCCTTGATGCGCTGGAGCTTGCCGATATGGCCGATAGAACGGATGGTCATGCCCCCCAGCTTGCGCACGCGCTCGGCAATCGGGTCCAGCATGCCGTAGATGGCGGTGGCCTGCTCATCCAGTAGAAGATGGTAGGAGCGGAAATGCGGCCCGCTCACATGCCAGTGGAAATTCTTGCACTTCACATAGAGGGCGAAGGTGTCGGCCAGCAGGCGGTTCATGCCTTCGGCCACTTCCTGGCGGGCTTTGCTGCCCAAATCGGTTGGCGTGGCGAGCGCGCCGCCCGCGATCTTTTCGCTTCGGTCTGTCATGTCTGCCTCTTCAGGTCGTTAGAAGGTCGAAATTTATTGTATCGCAGACAATTTTTCTCTGTTTTCCGTCTCCACCAAGCGTGCGCGGCTCCCCGCCCCGGCGGCGGGGAGGGCCCTGCTCAACGTTTATCGTCTTTCCCCGACTGGCGGTTGCCGCGGTTGGCCGATTGACGGCTCTCTCCCCCCTTGCGCCCGATTTCCGCCATGTGCTCACGGTCCCGGCTCACGGCTTCGCCGCCTTTCTGTCCGGCGCGGCGGGCCTCCTCCGAATCGAACTCGTGCGCCGTGCCTTTCTGGTGTGCCGCCTGGCCGCCCTTGCTGGCAATCTGGCGCTGGGTGGCTTCATCCATTGCTGCGAAACCGCGTTTGCTCGTGCCTTTCTGGCTGCTCTGGCCCTCGGCCTTCTGGCTGCTGCCCTTGTCACCTTGTTGTGTAGCCATAACTCACCTCTCTCTGCCGCGATTCGGTAGGGGCAACATGCCCGTACCGCGAGGCAGTGGAAGAACTGCCTCGCCTGGTTAGAGAAGTGGCGGCTGCTTTAGTTCCGCTCCCTGGTCAGGAATCTGCCTGGCCGATCGCCGAGCGTTCGCCGCGCGCTTCCCGGGTGCCGGCACGCAGGGGCGCGGCACTCATATCATGTTCCAGCTGCTCCTTGCGTTCCTGCAGCTGTTCGCACAACGCGGTGAGATCCGCGTCGGAGGCACGTGCTTTCGGGAACATCTGGCTTTCCTCCTCCTGCACGTGATGCTCGATGGCACGGCGCAAGATGGCCACTGTGCCGTCCAGATCCGGATCGTCTCCCGCCATGCCCTGGATGCGGGCAATCAGCTCCTTGGCTTCCGCGTGCTCCTGGATCGCTTCCTCCACCAGGTGCTGATCGCCGGTCTCCCTGCGCACTGCAGGATAGAAGATCTCTTCCTCGATCGTGGTATGAATGGTCAATTCGAGGCAGATATGCAAAGCGAGGTCGGCCTTGAGGCTGATGTCGCCGATGTTCTGTTGCTTCTCGTACTCGGTGAACAGCTGTTTCACCTTGCTGTGGTCGGCAGTCAGAAGGGCCACGGCATCCTTTGCCCTGGCGGTATGGCTGGCAGTACTCATGCTCTCTCTCCCTTGAATGATGGCCCTTTCAGCGTAATCGGATTGGCGTTTTTCCGGCGCGCGGGTCGGGCCCGCCCGTTCGTGCGACAATATCGTCCCCACTGTTGAATTAAGCCAGCCATGAACCAGCCCGAATACATCCTCACGCTCTCTTGCCCGGACCAGCGCGGCATCGTGCACAGGGTGTCCGGCTTTTTGGCTGAGCATGGCTGCAACATCATCGATTCGGCCCAGTTCGGCGACCAGGACGAGAAGCGCTTCTTCATGCGCGTGCACTTCGCGCGCGAGGACGCCGCCGTGAGCGACGAGCGCCTGCGCGCCGACTTCGCCCAGCTGGGCGATGCCCTGCGCATGGACTGGGAGCTGCGCGACGCCCACTACAAGCCGCGCGTGCTGCTCATGGTGTCGAAGATCGGCCACTGCCTGAACGACCTGCTGTTCCGCTACAAGAGCGGCCTGCTGCCGGTGGAGATTCCGGCCATCGTGTCCAACCACATGGACTTCTACCAGCTGGCGGCCAGCTACAACATTCCCTTCCACCACCTGCCGCTGGCGGCCGGTGCGCCGGATTCGGCCAAGCTGGCGCAGGAGGCGCGCATCGCCGAGCTGCTGGACACGCACCAGATCGACCTGGTGGTGCTGGCGCGCTACATGCAGATCCTGTCGCCGGAGCTGTGCGCGCGCCTGAAGGGCAAGGCGATCAATATCCACCATTCATTCCTGCCCAGCTTCAAGGGCGCCAAGCCCTATGCGCAGGCGCACCAGCGCGGCGTGAAGCTGATCGGCGCCACGGCCCACTTCGTGACGGGCGACCTGGACGAAGGCCCCATCATCGAACAGGACGTGGAGCGCGTGGACCATGCCATGGACGCGGACACCCTGTCCGCCATCGGCCGCGACGTGGAATGCGTCGTGCTGGCGCGCGCCGTGAAATGGTTTGTCGAACACCGCATTTTGCAGAACGGTCACCGCACCGTGATTTTCAAGTAAAGCATTTTTCCGATGGCACTCAAAGCAACGATCTACAAAGCCGAACTCTCGATTGCGGACATGGACCGCAATTACTACGGAACCCATACCCTGACCCTGGCGCGCCACCCGTCCGAAACCGACGAACGCATGATGGTGCGCCTGCTGGCCTTCGCCATCCATGCCGACGAAGCGCTCAGCTTCACCAAGGGCATGTTCGACGTCGAAGAGCCGGACCTGTGGCAGAAGGACCTGACCGACGCGATCCAGCTGTGGATTGAAGTGGGCCAGCCGGACGACCGCCGCATCCTCAAGGGCTGCGGCCGTTCCGAGCATGTGGTGGTGTACAGCTACAGCTCCGCGAGCCCGATCTGGTGGAAGCAGCTGGCCAGCAAGGTGGAGCGCGCCAAGAACCTCACGGTAATCAACCTGCCGTCCGAAGCCACGGCCGCGCTGGAGAAAATGGCCCAGCGCACCATGCAGCTGCAATGCACCATCCAGGACGGCCAGATCTGGCTTACCGACGGCGCCGACACCGTGCAGGTGGACCGCGAAACCTGGAAATCCGAGCGCTAAGCTATAATTTGCGGCATGAGGAAATCGACGACACGCCTGTTCAGCGCATGGATCGCCTGCTTTGCGATCCTGCTGAACGCGCTTGCGCCCTCGGTTTCGCATGCCATGGCCTTTGCACAGGGCCAGCAGAAGACCTGGGAAATCTGCCTGAACGACGGCACCCGTCTTTCCGGCGTGGGCGAGCTCGATGAAGCACGTTTCCGCGCCCTGACGGACCGCAGCAAACCGGCGGCACCCGCCATGCAGATGAACATGGCCGACTGCGGCTACTGCCTCACGCATGCGGGCAGCACGGGCCTGCCGCCCGTTGACGCCACGCTGCTGCTGCCCGAAGGGGCAGGGCGCATTCATCCCCCGTTGTTCTACCAGGCTCCAGGGCCGCTGGAGATCTGGGTTGCCGCGCATCCGCGCGGGCCGCCCGCCAACGCCTGATCTTGTTCCGTCCCTTTTTCGGCATTTCAGGAGTTGAACCATGAAACAGATTTTTTTCGCGTGCGCGCTGAGCGCCGCATTCGCATCCGCCCAGGCCCAGGTCACCGTGCGTGACCCCTGGATCCGCGCCACCGTGCCCGCAGCCCAGGCCACGGGCGCATTCATGCAGCTGCAATCGGCCCAGGACACGCGCCTGGTCGAAGCGCGCACGCCCGTCGCGGGCAGCGCGGAGCTGCACCAGATGTCCATGCAGGACAACCGCATGCGCATGGCGCACGTGGAAGGCATCGACCTCCCGGCAGGCAAGCCTGTGGCGCTGGCCTCAGGCGGCTACCACATCATGCTCATGCAGCTGAAGCGCCAGATGAAGGAGGGCGAAACCGTGCCCCTCACGCTGGTGTTCGAAGACCGCAAGAAGAAACGCAGCATCGTCGAAGTCCAGGTACCGGTGCGGCCCCTGAACTACAGCGCCCACTGATCCGGAGCCGCCCATGAAAAAGACGATTGCAATGGCCGCAATGCTGCTGGCCGCCACGGCGCACGCCCACGTCACGCTGGAACAGCGCAGCGCCACGGCGGGCTCCTACCAGAAGCTCACCTTCCGCGTCGGGCACGGCTGCGAAGGCAGCGCGACGCGCGCCATCACCGTCGTGCTGCCGGAAGGCGTGAGCACGGCCAAGCCCATGCCCAAGCAGGGCTGGAAGATCGACATCTCTCCCCAGAAGATCCGCTGGACCGGCGGTCCGCTGCCGGACGATTTCTACGACGAGTTCACCATGCAGGTGAAGCTGTCGCAGGAAGCGGGCAAGCGCTACTTCAAGGTCGTGCAGACCTGCATGAAAGGCAGCATGGCCTGGGACCAGCTGCCGGACGGCAGCGGCACAAAGCTCAAGGCGCCCGCGCCGGTGCTGGATGTGCAGCCTGCAGAGGCCACATCCGCCCACGTCCACTGAGGAGGGCGCGATGACAATCCGAATGAAGCCGCTGGCAGCGATGCTGGCGGCGGCAGGCATTGCCACATCCGCGCAGGCCCAGGTCATGGAGTCGGTCACGGTTAACGGCGGCCCTCCCAGCTCTCTGCCCACGCAGATTCCCACGACCATCGAGAGCATCACCCGCATGCAGATCGAAGAGCGCGTGAATGCGTTGGACAGCGAAGACGCGCTCAAATACTTCCCCAGCCTGAACGTGCGCAAGCGCTATGTGGGCGATTACGACCACGCCGTGCTGGCCAGCCGCGCATCCGGCACCGGCAACAGCGCGCGGTCGCTGGTGTATGCCGACGGCATCCAGCTCTCCAACCTGCTGGGCAACGGCGCCACCTTCACGCCGCGCTGGGGCCTGGTGACTCCGGAGGAGATCGAGCGGGTGGATGTGCTCTACGGCCCGTTCTCCGCGAGCTATCCCGGCAACTCGGTGGGCGCGGTGGTGGACTACCAGACGCGCATGCCCAACAAGCTGGAAGCGCACCTCAAGCTCTCCGGCTTCGCGCAGCATTTCACCGAATACGGCAGCGATGACAACTACTACGGCAAGCATGCCAGCGCCTCCCTCGGCGACCGGCAAGGCGCCTTCGCCTGGTGGTTCAACCTCTCGCGCCTGGACAGCAGGGGCCAGCCCCTGGCCTTCGCCAACAAGTTCGTGTCGGCGGGCGTGCCGGGCAGCGGCGGCGTGCCCGTGACGGGCGCCATCGCCAGCCGCAATCCCTCCAACCGCGACTGGCTGATTCTCGGTTCCACGAACCAGATTCACACGGAGCAGGATCACGCGAAGCTGAAGCTGGCCTACGATCTCTCGTCCACGCTGCGCGCCAGCTACACGCTGGGCTGGTGGCAGAACGGCGCGCAGCGCAGCGTGGAGTCCTACCTGCGCGACGCATCCGGCAGGCCGGTCACTTTGGGCGACATCAATGTTAACGGCCGCCGCTACACGCTGACCGGCTCGGACTTCGCGCCCCAGCTGGGCGAACTGGAACACCTGATGCACGGCCTGTCGCTGAAGAGCAGCACCAAAGGCCTGTTCGACTGGGAAGTGGCGGCCAGCCTGTACGACTACGCAAGGGATGTCGCCCGCACGCCATCGAACATCACGGACATGGAAGGCAGCGGCTGGAACACGCTCGCATTGAAAGGCGTATGGCGGCCCGGAAGGCACAACGTGGACTTCGGCATCCAGCGCGACGCGGCAAAACTTCGCACGCGCGTATTCGGCGCCGCCGACTGGGTGAATGCGGAAGAGGGCAGGTTCATCTCCAGCTTCAGGGGCGAAACCCGCCTGGAAAGCGCCTACGCCCAGGACAGCTGGCGTATGGACGAGGCCTGGCGCCTCACCCTGGGCGCGCGTTTCGAGCGCTGGCAGGCCCTGGGCGGCGCGCTGTCCGGCGTGGGCCTTCCCTCGCGCAGCGAGACCAGCTGGTCGCCCAAGGCGGCGCTGTCTTGGCGCAGCAGCGGCGAGTGGACCTTGAAAGCGTCGGCGGGGCGCGCGGTGCGCAATCCTACGGCGGCGGAACTGTTCCAGGGCTCCATCGTGGACGGCAAACCGCTGAACACCGATCCGAACCTGCGTGCCGAGAAGTCCTGGACCACGGAGCTGACGGCGGAGCGCATGACGGAACGCGGCAGCCTGCGCACCACCTTCTTCCACGAGCGCACGCGCGACGCCCTGTATTCGCAGGCGCTGACGCCCACCGTGAACACGGTGCAGAATGTGGGCCGCATCCGCACCAACGGCCTGGAGGTCTCGCAGCAGGAGGATCGGTTGTGGTGGCCGCAGCTTTCGCTGAACAGCAGCCTGACCTACGCCGATTCGCGCATCCTCCGCAACGACGCCTTCCCGGCCAGCGTGGGCAAGCAGCAGCCGCGTGTGCCGCGCTGGCGCGCGACCTTGCTGACAACGTGGCGGGAGAATGAGCGGTGGAGCGCTACCTTGGGCCTGCGCTACAGCGGCAGGCAGTTCGGCACGCTGGACAACAGCGATCCGAACGGGTTTGCGTATATGGGAGTGTCGCAGTTTCTGGTGGCCGACCTGCGCATGCGCTACCGGATCGGCCCCCAGTGGACCATGTCGGCCGGGGTGGATAACCTGAACAACAAGAAGTACTGGGCCTTCCACCCCTACACGCAGCGCACCCTGGTGGCCGAGCTGCGCTACGACTTATAAGATGACAAGCCCGGCGGGTCCTAAGCCTGCCGGGCTGGTCAAACCGTTACTGGCGGCTGGCGCCCAGGCGCTTCACGCCGCCCGAGCCCACCACTGTCTTGCTGATCTGCGGGTCGCCGTAGTAGCCCACGTCGCCCGAACCGGCCACGCTTACATTGAGGCTCTTGTTCGCGTTGACGGTGGCGTCGCCCGAGCCGCCGATGCTGACGGACGCTTCGCGCACCGCCAGGTCGCCAGCGTGCACTTCGCCCGAACCGCCAATGGAGATTTCCAGGTCTTCAGCCGCGCCGGTGGTCTTCACGCTGCCGCTGCCGCCCAGGGAAACCGATACCTTGCGGCCCTTGACGTCGCGCGCCACGATGCTGCCCGAGCCGCCCATTTCGAAGGACAGCTTGTTGCCGCTCAGGCCAGCCGCGTCCACCGAACCGGAGCCGCCCACGGAAATGCTTTGCAGGTTGCGGGCCTGGACCACGATGCGCATGTTGCGGGTCTCCAGCTGCATGTTCTTCTTGGCGGGGCGGATGTGCAGGGTGCTCCCTTCCACTACCGTTTCCAGGACGGGCATGATGTTGTCATCGGTTTCGACGGTCACGCCTTCGGCGCCACCCAGCCTGACCTCGACCTTGGCGCCGGTACTCAGGGCCAGCGCAGAGAAATGGGCCACTTCGCGCTCTTGTTTCACAATGTGGCCGTTACCTTGTACCCGCTCGCCGCGAATCCAGCTCAGGGGGCCCGCGACGGCTTCGCTCACCGGAACGATGAGGGCGAAGGCGCTGGCGGCCAGCAGGGCGGAACGGACGGCAGTTGAAATTTTGTCAGCAAACATTCTTGTTCTCCTCTAGTGTGGCTTGCTCCATGCTTTGCATGGTACGGCAGGGCTCACAGGGGAGCATCCGGCGTGCGACAGAACGCAGCCGGAGCGGAACAGAATGCAAGATTGGGGGACAGACGACAGAGGGGACGGACGGGGACGCCGAGTCCCCAGGGGGTCTGTCCCCTCTGCTAGAGGCTAATCCAGCGGCACGTTGCGGTAGCGGTTGACTTCCAGGCTGGTGACCGGGCGGGCATTGTTGCCCCAGGCGCTGCGCAGGTAGGAGACCACGGCGGCCGTTTCCACGTCGTCCAGCACATGGCTGTAGGGCGGCATGCCGTAGGGGCGGGGATTGCCCGCCGTACCGGGCGGGAAGCCGCCATTGAGCACGATGCGGATCGGGTTCGCCGCTTCGTCCATGGTGAGCGCGCGGTTGCCGGCCAGCGGCGGATAGTGGGGCGGTTTGCCCTTGCCGTCGCCGCCATGGCATTCCGCGCACTGCGCCTTGTAGATCTTCGCCCCTGCCTGCAGGAAGGCCACGGCTTCCGGCGCCTTCGAACGCTCGTGGGGTTCGGGACGGCCGTCCGGCGATGGCAGCGTTTTCAGATAAGCGGCCATGGCCCGCACGTCGCCATCGTCCAGGTGCTGGAGGCTCTGGCGCACCACTTCCGCCATGGGCCCGAACACGGTGGCGCGCGGCGAAATGCCGGTCTTGAGCAGGGCCGCAATGTGGTCCGGCTGCCAGTCGCCCAGGCCCGCTTCCGCGTCCGAAGTGAGGGAGGGCGCGTACCAGCCCAGAACGGGCACCAGGCCGCCGGACAGGCCGTTGTCTGTCCCCCCCAGCACATTGCGCGAGCTGTGGCACGCGCTGCAGTGGCCCAGGCCCTGCACCAGGTAGGCGCCCCGGTTCCATTCGGCGGACTGCTTCGCCTCCGGCTGGAAGACGGCGGGCTTGAAGTAGAGGGCGCGCCAGACGGCAAGCGCCGCCTGCTGGTTGTAGGGGAAGCGCAGCTCGTGCGGGCGGCTGACTTGCCTCACGGCGGGAATGGTGCGGAAGAAGGCATACAGCGCGTCCGAATCGTCGCGCGTGACGGCGGTATAGTTCGTGTAAGGGAAGGCGGGGTAGAGCAGGCGGCCGTCGCGCGAGCGGCCGTTGTGCAGGGCGTTCCAGAAATCGTCCGCGCTCCAGCCGCCGATGCCGGTTTCGGTGTCGGAAGTGATATTGGGCGAGATCACGGCCCCGAAAGGCGTTTGCAGGGCGCGGCCGCCCGCATAGGAAGCGCCGCCGCGCACCGTATGGCAGGCCATGCAGTCGCCCGCCTTGGCGAGATAGGCGCCGCGCGCGATCTTCTCGGCGGCGGGCATGGCCAGCGAGGCCTGGCTGGGCGGCGGGCCGCCGTCATGCTTCGGCCACAGGAACCAGGCGGCAGCGAGAATGAATGCCAGCAGGGCAAGCAGGGTCTTTTTCATGGCGTACCCCGCTGAGGAACGCCGCCGCAGGCCAGCGGCAGCGGCTGGGGCAGCGCTTCGGCGGGACGGGCCGCCGGGTCCGCGGGCTGGGCGGCGAGCCAGCCCGATACTGCGGCCACGTCGGCTTCCGTGAGGCGGGACGCCACTTCGGCCATGCAGTCCGGCGCGTGCGCCTTGCGCACCTTGTTCTTCCAGGCCCCGAACTGGGCATTGATATAGTCGCGCGGCAGTCCGATCAGGCCGGGAATGGAGGGCGCCACGCCGGTCAGCTGGGCGCCGTGGCAGGCCACGCAGGCCGGAATCTTCTTCGCGGGATCGCCGTGCAGGGCCAGCATGCGGCCGCGTTCCACCATGGCCGGGGTGGCGCTGGTGGGCTCGGGCGCGGGGTAGGGCGGGTGCTGGTCCGAGAAGTACTGGGCGATCTCGCGCAGATAGGCTTCCGGCAGCTGTTCGACCATATAGCTCATCATGGGATACTGGCGCCGCCCGTCGCGGAAGTTCAGCAGCTGGTTGTAGAGATAGCCGGCCGGCTTGCCCGAAATGCGGGGGAAGTAGGCGTCGCTCTTCTCCTTGACCTGGTGGCAGGCGATGCAGGGTGCGACGCGCTGTTCCAGCGTGTCCGGCAGCGGGGACGCGGCGGCCAGCAAGGGCAGGGCCGCGAGCAGGCCGGTCAGGGCCCGGCCGGGGCGCAATGATGAGAAAATAGTCATGATTGCATCTTACGCCTGCGCGGCAGAGAAAGACAGGCGCAGAACACTATCGAATTGGGGAGATCAGATGGGGGAGCGGGCTTGAAGCTGTACGAATCGCTGGCGGCGGAAATCGAGGACCTGGTGGCGCAGGGCGTGCTGCGGCCGGGCGAGCGGCTGCCGTCGGTGCGCGCGCAGCAGGAGCGGCGCGGCGTGAGCCCTTCCACTGTTTTCCAGGCCTACTACCAGCTCGAAGCGCGCGGCGTGATCGTGTCGCGGCCCCGTTCCGGCTATTTCGTGGCGCCGCGCGCCTCGCCGGAGCCTGAGGTCTCGCGTCCCGACGCTGCCTCCACGGCGGTGGATGTGAGCAGCCTGGTGTTCCAGGTGCTCGATGCCAGCCGCGCCCCCGGTAACGTGCCCCTCGGTTCGGCCTTCCCCAGTCCCACGCTTTTCCCCCTGGAGAAGCTGGCGCGCTCGGTCAGCAACAGCATGCGCCGCATCGATCCCTGGTCCACGGTGGCGGATCTGCCGCCGGGGAATGCGGAGCTGCGGCGCCAGATCGCCCTGCGCTACCAGCTCGACGGCGCGCCCGTGGCGGCGGACGATATCGTCATCACCAACGGCGCGCTGGAAGCGCTCAACCTCTGCCTGCAGGCCGTGGCGCGGCCGGGCGACACGGTGCTGGTGGAGTCGCCCAGCTTCTACGCGGCCCTGCAGGCGCTGGAACGTCTGGATTTGAAGGCGGTGGAAGTGGCGACCCATCCGCGCGAGGGCATCGAGCTGGGCGCGCTGGCCGAGGCGCTGGAGCAGCACAGGCCGAAGGCCTGCTGGCTCATGACCAGCTTCCAGAACCCCCTGGGCAGCCTGATGCCGCCCGAGAAGAAGCAGGCGCTCGTGGCGCTGCTGGCGCAGCACGGCGTGCCGCTGATCGAGGACGACGTCTACGGCGAGCTGTATTTCGGCGCCCAGCGGCCCGCGCTGGCCAAGCGTTACGATGCCGACGGCCTGGTCATGCATTGCAGTTCCTTCTCGAAGTGCCTGGCGCCCGGTTTCCGCGTCGGCTGGGCGGCGCCGGGGCGCTACGCGCGCGCCGTGGAGCGCCTGAAGCTGACCACCAGCCTCGCCGCCGCCATGCCTTCCCAGCTGGCCCTGGCGGACTACCTGGGGCAGGGCGGCTACGAGCGGCACCTGCGCCAGCTGCGCGCCGCGCTGGCGCGCCAGCGCGACCTGATGCTGGAGGCGATTGCCGCCCATTTCCCGGCCGGCACGCGCGTGACACGGCCCCAGGGCGGCTATTTCCTGTGGGTGGAGCTGCCGCAGGGCTGCGATGCGCTGGCCCTGCATGCGCAGGCGCTGGAGCGGCACATCAGCATTGCGCCGGGACCGATGTTCAGCGCCAAGCGCGATTTCGGCAACTGCATCCGCCTGAACTACGGGCAGGTGTGGGATGGGGCAATGGAAGCGGCCCTGGCGGAACTGGGCCGCCTCGCCTGCGCGATGTCAGGCTGAGGGCGCGGGGCTGCGCGGCTGGCGCGGCTTCGGCGCTTTGGGCGGCTTCAGGGCGGGCAGCACATTGCCCAGCGCGATCCAGTGGCGGTAGATGCGCAGCGCAACCTGTGCGTCGTCCGCCGCGTAGAGCATCTGCTTTTCGCTCAGGCGGGGCATGGCCCAGTTGGTGGTGGAGATCTTCTTCGATTTCTGGAGGGCCTGGCCGAAGTACTTGGCCACGGCGCTCTTGGCGCCGAGGTCGTGCTTTTGGCCCGGCACCCGCAGCACCACCGAGAGATCGGCCACGCGCACCGGTTCGATTCCCAGCTTGCTGCGCACCCGCTTCATGTCGTCGGAAAGGCCGAAGCCCACCTTCAGCGTGCCCTCCGATTCCAGCACGGCCTTCAGCGCCGGGAGCAGATGCGCATGGTCGCCGCCCAGCGGGAAGAGCCAGGCATGGCGGTCGTCCGCGAACTGCACCAGGTGGGGCCCGTCCGAGCTCTGGCCCTTGACGAAGGTGGGTTTGGATTCCGTATCGAAGCCGATGGCGTCGGCCGCCAGCAGGGCGGCCTGCGCCTCGGCCGCGTCGGCAGCCGTTTTCACCAGCCGCACGTCGGCCAGCGCAATGCCGTGGTAAGGCGGCAGCGTGTCCTGTTCGGCGGGAAGGCCGCTCATTTGCGGGAGAATTTGGCGGTCAGCTGTTCCAGCTTTTCCTGGCGGCGGCGCGCCGATTCCTCGGCGGCGGCCGCGTCGCGCTCGGCCTTCTTGCGCTCGGCCTCCTTGCGGAAGCGCTCCTGCAGCGTGTCCTTGGCGTGCTTGCGGTGCACGTCCGTCACCTCGGCGCCGGCGCTGCCGTCCAGGTTGTAACGCACGGTAGCCTTCTCCATTGCCCGCAGGTAGCGCTGCGAACCCGTATGGATGCCCAGTGCGGCGCGCATCAGTTTGCGGTCGATGTCCGGCTGCACGGCCAGCAGCTGCTTGTCGATGCCGATGGCGAGCGGCAGGCAGTCGCGGAAGGCGGGATACTGTTGCTGCAGCTGCTTGAGCAGGGAGCGGGCGCTGGGCGCGGGAGCGGCGGCGGACGGCTGGCCGTCTGCCGGCGGAGGGGTAAGGCTAGTGTTCATCGACATCATAGGAAAAATCAAGAGCCGCCAGCATACCATACCGGCCTCCCGGAACGGCAGGGGACGTGCGGTCCGGGCCCAAACCATGTATAATGATCGACGCACCAAATGCAGGGCGGTGCAGATTCAGTTTAATAAAGAGTTGTTGACCGGGGCCGCGCGGCCCTTTGTTGTTCTGCGTTTGGGCATGTGCCCTCTCTTCTATTCGCACTGAATACATTCAACGGAAGCTGGCCCGGACATCGGGCTTTTTTCATTCCGGGTGATCCCCATATACGTGCCATCGAGACCGCAACGCCGGGCTGGGTGGATTGTTCACTTTGCCGTGTCCACCAGCCATGGCTCAGAGAGATATTGAATGACGAAAACGCCGAAGACCTTAACCTTGTCCGCCAAGAAGCCGCGCGCCGCCGCTGCGCCGCTGGCTGTAACTAAGACGACTTTATCTTATGTGATCGACAATGCGCAAGAGGACGCCGGCCAAGTAACTGTCGTGAAGAAGACCCGTTCCCGCCTGGCCGCCGTGGCGCCGGTGGAAGAAGCGGCGGCGCCCGCGCCGAAAAAAGGCCGCAAGGCCGCAGCCGCAGTGGAAGCTGTGGAAACCGTGGCGGAAGCCGCGCCGAAGGCCACCCGCGCGCGCAAGAGCAAGGCCGAGCCGGAAGCTGCGCCTGCGCTGCCGCCGACCGCGCCTGCCGCCGTCAGCCAGGTGACCGATGCCGCCGCGCTGGCCGCCATCGACACCTCGGGCTACCTGCTGCCGGGCGTGAAAGTGCCGGGCCGCCGCGGCCGCAAGCCAAGCGAATTCACGCCCGAGAACGATGAAGTGGCGGCGCTGAACGCCGTGGAGCGCGCCGAACTGAAGGCCGCCTCCAAGGCGCGCGAGCGCAAGGCCAAGGGCGTGGACGCGCTGGGCATGGATGCGGGCGCCTCGGCCGAGGACCTGGAAAAACGCCGCCAGCAGTTCAAGAACCTGATCAACATGGGCAAGGACCGCGGCTTCCTGACCTATGCCGAGATCAACGACCAGCTGCCGGAAAACATTGTCGATCCGGAGGCGATCGAAGGCATCATCGCGACCTTCAACGACATGGGTATCGCCGTCTACGAGCGCGCCCCCGACGCGGAAGCGCTGCTCCTGAGCGACAACGTGCCTGCCGCCGCCAGCGACGACGAAGTGGAAGCCGCTGCCGCCACCGCGCTGTCCACCGTGGACTCGGACTTCGGCCGCACCACCGACCCCGTGCGCATGTATATGCGCGAGATGGGCGCGGTGGCGCTGCTGACGCGCGAAGGCGAGATCGAGATCGCCAAGCGCATCGAGGAAGGCCTGCGCGACATGATCCAGGCCATCTCCGCCTGCCCCACCACCATCGCCGAGATCGTGGCCCTGGCCGAGAAGATCGAGAACGACGAGCTGAAAGTGGACGACGTGGTGGACGGCTTCGTGGACCCCGATGAATCGGGGCCTGCGCCGGTGGCCGTGGCCGCATCCCACGACGAAGACGACGTAGAAGAGCTGGACGAAGAGGAGGATGGCGACGCCAACGGTGGCGCCGCGGGCTTCTCCGCCGAACAGCTGGCCCAGCTGCGTACCGACGCGCTCGAGCGCTTCGCCGTCATCGGCACCCAGTACGAAAAGATGCGCAAGGCCTCGTATGGCTCCGCCTCCTACCTGAAGGCGCAGAAGCTGATCTCCGCCGAGCTGCTGACCATCCGCTTCACCGCGAAAGTGGTGGAGAAGCTGTGCGACACCCTGCGCGGCCAGATGGAACAGGTGCGCAATATCGAGCGCGCCGTGCTGGAACTGTGCGTGAACAAGTGCGGCATGCCGCGCGCCCACTTCATCAAGGTCTTCCCGGGCAGCGAGTGCGACCTGGACTGGGTGGACGGCGAAGTGGAAGCGGGCCATCCCTACAGCGCGGTGCTGGGCCGTAACGTCCCCGCCATCAAGGAGCTGCAGAACAAGATGATCGACCTGCAGGAGCGCGTGGCGCTGCCGCTGGCCGACCTGCGCGCCATCAACAAGCAGATGGCAGCTGGCGAAAAGCGCGCCCGCCACGCCAAGCGCGAAATGACGGTGGCCAACCTGCGCCTGGTGATCTCGATTGCGAAGAAGTACATCAACCGCGGCCTGCAGTTCCTGGACCTGATCCAGGAAGGCAATATCGGCCTGCTGAAGGCCGTGGACAAGTTCGAGTACCGCCGCGGCTACAAATTCTCCACCTACGCCACGTGGTGGATCCGCCAGGCGATCACGCGTTCGATCGCGGACATGGCCCGCACCATCCGCGTGCCGGTGCACATGATCGAGACCATCAACAAGATGAACCGCATCTCGCGCCAGATCATGCAGGAAACCGGCAGCGAGCCGGATATGGCGACCTTGGCGCAGAAGATGGAGATGCCGGAATCGAAGGTGCGCGAGATCATGAAGATCGCCAAGGAGCCGATTTCGATGGAAACGCCGATGGGAGAGGACGGCGATTCGCAGCTGGGCGACTTCATCGAGGACAACACCACCCTGGCGCCGCTGGACGCAGCCCTGCATGCCTCGATGCGCAACGTGATCAAGGAAGTGCTGGATTCGCTGACCCCGCGCGAAGCGAAGGTGCTGCGCATGCGCTACGGCGTGGAGATGTCGAACGACCACACGCTGGAAGAAGTGGGCAAGCAGTTCGACGTAACCCGCGAGCGTATCCGCCAGATCGAAGCGAAAGCCATGAGCAAGCTGCGCCAACCCTCGCGCTCGGACAAGCTCAAGACCTTCCTGACGCATAACTAAGCAGCAAACGAAAAAGGAGGCCTCGGCCTCCTTTTTTTTATCGCAGTATCTTCTCCATCGCCTTCCCCTTCGCCAGCTCGTCGACCAGCTTGTCCAGATAGCGGATCTTCTGCATGAGAGGGTCCTCGACCTTCTCCACGCGCACGCCGCACACCACGCCCGTGATCAGCGAGCTGTTTGGATGAAGCGCAGGCGCCTGCGCAAAGAACTCCCTGAAATTGACGTGCTTGTCGATCTGCCCAGCCAACTGCGCGCCGCTGTAGCCGGTGAGCCAGCAGATGACCTGGTCCACCTCATCCCTGCTGCGTCCCTTGCGCTCCGCTTTCTGCACATACAGCGGATAGACCTTCGAAAACTCCGTGGTGAAAATCCGGTGCTCAGCCATCCCTTTCCTCCATTTCCGTTCCGTATCGTGTGGCGTCATGCAGCCACGTCAGTATGCTATCCGCTCCTCTCGATCAGGAGTAGATGATGACTATTAATTTGCTAGCGAAATCACTCATCGGTATGAGCATCGCAGCCCTGGCAGGCGCTGCAACGGCAGACGAATGCACGCAGGGCTGCCTGCAGAAGCGCTGGGTCTACTGGGGCGGCAACCTCATGAACGCCGATGACTATAACAACTTCCTGGCGCTGCTCCCTCAAGTAAAGCTAAACGGATTCAATGGCGTCGCCCTCTCCAGCGGCGGCAATGGCGCATACAGTGTGTTGATCCAGCCGCAGTATTCCGACGACTGGAAGAACCAGGTCCGCGCCCGCTACCAGCAGGCCCTGGACGCAGCACGCAATGCGGGCGTGGAGCTGATCCCGGTCAGTGCGAACCCGGAAGTGCCGCAGGCAGTCGATCCCTCGCTGATGGAAGCATTCCCGGTCACCACCGACTACCTCGTAGCCAGCCGCGTGGCCAGCGCGCCTTCGCAGAACCTCATTCAGAATCCCGGCTTTGAAGACGCCCAGGTCGGAAGCTGGGCCTATGATCCGTGGGACGCCACCGCAATGGGCGGCGCAATGATCGACACCACAGTCGCGCGCACGGGCAGCAAGTCCTTCAAGCTGAAACCCAAGCTGCAGGAGCCGAGCGACCCCAATGCGCCGCGCAACAATTCCGTCCGGCTGTTCCAGGAACTGCACCTGAAACCGAACAAGGCCTACCGCCTGTCCTTCTACCTGAAAAGCGATGCCTACGCCAAGCCTGAATCGCTTCGCTTGCTGCTGCAGTCGGTTGCCGATGCCTCCAACAGTTCGGTGGCTGTCTACGCCCACGCGGGCCACAATCTGGGCTGGGGCACCGATGGCGCTGGCAAGTGGAACGCCAGCAGCAACAGCGCCACCTTCACCGCCAACCAGAACTGGAAGCAGTACAACGTACAGTTCAACACAGGGAAGTACGCCAATGTCCGCTTCTACATCGGTACCTGGAGCCTTGCGCCGAGCCTTAGCACGGTATGGATCGACGATGTGGTGCTCACTGAAGTCGGCATGTCGATGCGCGTGAACCGTGGCGACGGCAAGGACCTTGTCGTACGTTCCTCAAGCGGGGCCGCCACCTACGTTCAGGGAAGCGACTACACGGTGCAAGGAGAGAAGCTGCAGATCCTGAATCCGGCGATTCCCGATGGGGCCACGCTGAAGGTGAGCTGGCGCCAGTCGGGCGAGCATATTTTCTCTTCCGCGCCACCCGCCATCGCCTGCCAGAACGGCCGCTTCTTCACGATCCAGAAGCAGTTGTACGACGCACTGGCTCCGCTGTTCAACGGCCAGCAGTACGCGACGGGCAATCTCAGCAAGTACTTCATGTACTACGACGAGATTCGCCTGATGAACTGGGAGAAGGACGTGCCGAACTGCTACATGCCCACCGCGGCAAATTATCTGGGCCGAATGGTCAGCGGCGTGCAGGCGCAGCTGCCATCGACCGCGGAGACTCTGGTCTGGAACGACATGTTCGATCCGAACATGAACGCGGTTCCCGAATACTTCCTCGCCAACGGCAGCCTCGTTCAAAGCGACGTCAGCGCCTACGGCCTGCGTCCGCAAACAGTGATCGTCAACTGGACTGGCGGCTCGGATACCAGTGCGTCCGCCAACACCCTGCGCAGGCAATCGCTCGCCTACTTCGCCGACTACAAGCAGGTGGTGGCGCTGTTCTACGACAAACTGGAGAGCACTGACGGGTGGCTGTCATCCATGACGGCGGCGCAGACCGCCGATCCCGCGCTGCAGGTGGACGGCATCATGTACACCACCTGGAACAAGGACTACACCAAGCTTGACGACGTGGCGCAGAAGCTGCGCGCCCACGCTGTCTGGGGCAAGCACTGGCCACCAGCAACTCCATGAAGTACGTTCAGGCGCATCTTGCTGCACCGCGTGTGCGCGATGCGCTGCTTCCACACGTGGTCAAACTACGGTGCCTCCTTCAGTGGGGCAGTCTTATTCTGACTCGTTCTAATTCTCTCGATTCGGTGCTATTCCGATCTACATCAGTCTCAATTTCGCGTGCATGGGTCTAAAACGGTCCACAGATTCACGTCACGAATC
The DNA here is from genome assembly GCF_021165955.1 of Massilia endophytica. Taxonomy (NCBI): domain Bacteria; kingdom Pseudomonadati; phylum Pseudomonadota; class Betaproteobacteria; order Burkholderiales; family Oxalobacteraceae; genus Massilia; species Massilia endophytica. The sequence goes on from NZ_CP088952.1 coordinate 1,163,841, forward strand.
TAATTCGATCCCGTTCTTTGGACTGAAAATCTAAAGCGAACTAAATTCCTGTTCTGCCGTCCAATCTTTAGACTCTTTTCGAAAGGACTGAATCATGGGATATGTGGCAAAGCAGGCGGTTTACCTTCCTGTATCTGACTTTCTGGACCTTGAACTCTGTTTGCTGGACACACGTCCAGGCGTCCAGCCGGACGCCTTCGTGACGGAGCTTGTAAGGCGCTGGCTGGCAGTTGAGATGGAGAGGCTCTCGCTGCGTAAGAACGGCAGGGCGATGCGCGGCTATCAATGGAAGAATATCTTTCTACCAGACGGAACTAGTCTTCGAACAAGTTATCAGGGCACCATCGAATTCGCCAAGGTTGTCGGAGACCGCATTGTTTCGGACGATGGCGCGACGTTGACGCCATCGTTGTTTGCCAATCGCCATGCAGAAGGCCGCAACGCCTGGCGCCTTGTGTGGCTCCGCTTTCCCGGCGATTAATACTGGGTACGCGCCGCCAATTGCAGGACGCGGTTTGACGAACTGCTGCGAGAACAGTCTAAAAACCAGATGGCGGCAGACCAAAACAGTCTAGCCATCCATGGCGCATAGTCTATTCTGGTCTAAAGGTTTCATTGTGAAGACGAAACCGGTCTAAAGAAATTGAAGGCTCCGCGATTCTAGACTGTTCTAGATCGAACAAGAGCGGTTTCGAGCAAATTAGAACGGGTGCCCGAAAGGGAAGGGGACACCACGGATACGGTATGTTCGCTAAAGGAGCTCAGGAGTTCCAAAGCACCTGCTGGCGGCGGGGGCCGAGCAGGCCGGCCTTGTAGTCGCGCCAGACGTGGTTGATGGCCCAGAGTGCGATGGGGAGGATGGTGAAGAAGGTCAGCCAGTCCACGATTTTCCAGCTGTTGTCTTCGACCGGATGGACCGGTTTGGCGAAGGCCTGGTATTTGTGGCCGGTGTAGGCTGCGCCGATGATCTGGCCGTCGTCGGTGATCTTAGTCGTCAGATAGTGGCTGTTCCGGTTCGGCAGGATGCGCATGGCGCCGTTCTCGTAGACGAAGGTGAGGGGAGCGTTGTCGCCGGAGCGGATGGTGCCCACCACCGTGCCTTCGCGGTTGATGCCGGTGGCGTAGCTGTTGCCCTTGGCGATCATGGCGCCCAGGTCGACCACTCGGTCACCGTCCCACAGAACGGCATGCCACTTGCGGTCCGCGGTCTCGGAGGCGCCCACCACAACGCCCTTGTCGTTGATCGCCATCGCGGCGCTGACGCGGCCGCCCAGCGTCGGCAGTTCCTTCATGCCCTGTTCCGGCGTGTAAAGGAAGGCGCGGCGGAAGCCGTTGGCGTTCTGCGCGGCGCCCACCACTTGGCCTTGGGCGTTCAGCGCGGTGGCGTAGCTGTTCTTGCCGCCGAAGGTGCCGAGGTCCTTCATCTCCTTGCCGTCGTGGACGAAGGCATGGAAGGTGCGGCTGTCCACGTCCGCGTAGCCCGCCACGGCGCCGTCGCGGTTGATGGCGATGGCGAGGCTGCTGCGGCCGCCCACCGTGCCGAGGTCGCGCATGCCGTTTTCTTCGTCGTAGGTGAAGGCGCGCCACGCGCCGCTGCCATTCAGCGCGCCGCCGATCACGACGCCCGCGTGATTGACGGCGGTGGCGTAGCTGTCGCTGCCGCCCAGGGTGCCGAGTTTGATGAGTTTTCCCTGGCGGGCCAGTATGGCGTGGCGGATGCCGTCCGAATCCCTGACTTCGCCCACCACGTCGCCCGCGATGTTGACGTCCGCTGCAATGCTTTCTTCATTCCGGCCTTCGCCGAAGCCAGTTTGCGCCTGTGCCGCGCCATGCAGCAGCAGGGTGAGACCGATTGCAGCGAATGCTTTCATGCGTCCTCCGTGGGGTCAGGATTTTTTTCTCTACTATACGTTATTATTCCGCTCAGATTTCCTCACATTGTCACAGGCGGAAAATGAAAGTTTGCATCGTTGGCGCTGGCGCCATCGGCGGTTTTATCGGCACCCGGCTGGCTGCGGCGGGCGGGGTGCAGGTCAGCGCGCTGGCGCGGGGCGCAACGCTGGATGCCTTGCGCATCCATGGCTGGCGCCTGCGCGAAGGAGATGCCTTGCTGACGGCGCCCCTTGCCCAGGCATCGGACAGCGCGGCCGATCTGGGCGTGCAGGACCTCGTCGTCATTGCCGTCAAGGGCCCTGCGCTGGGCGCCATCGCTGCGGCCATCGGTCCGCTGATCGGCGAGCGTACGGTGGTGCTGCCTGCCATGAATGGCGTGCCATGGTGGTTTGGCGGCAGCACTGGGCCGCTGGACAGCGTCGATCCCGGCGGACGTATTGCTGCCGCCATTCCCTATGGCCAGGTGCTGGGCTGCGTGGTGCATGCTTCCACGTCCCAGGCCGAGCCGGGCCTGGTGCAGCATCGCATGGGCAAGGGATTGATTGTGGGCGAGCCGGAGGGCGGCGAGTCGGCGCGTGCGCGCGTGGTGGCTGGGCTGCTGTCGGACGCGGGCTTCGAGGTCACGCTGTCGCCGCGCATCCGCTACGATATCTGGTACAAGCTGTGGGGGAACATGACGATCAATCCCGTGTCGGCCATCACGGGAGCCACTGCCGACAGGCTGCTGGACGATCCGCTGGTGAGCGCCTTCTGCATCGCGGCGATGCGCGAGGCTGCGGCCATCGGGGAGCGAATCGGCTGTGCCATCAGCGAAACGCCGGAGGACAGGCAGCTCGTCACCCGCAAGCTGGGCGCTTTCAAGACGTCGATGCTGCAGGATGTGGAAGCGGGCCGGCCGATTGAGCTGGACAGCATTGTGGCTGCCGCGCGCGAGATCGGCCAGCGCGTTGGCGTGGCAACGCCCAATATCGACGCGCTGCTGGGGCTGACGCGCCTGTTCGCACAGGTGCGGGGTCTGTATTAGACCTTGCGCACGAACTCGGACTTGAGGCTCATGGCGCCGAAGCCTTCGATCTTGCAGTCGATATCGTGGTCGCTGTCCACAAGGCGGATGTTCTTGACCTTGGTGCCTTGCTTGATCACGCCGCCGGAACCTTTCGGCTTCAGGTCCTTGATGACGGTGACGGTGTCGCCGTCCTGCAGCACGTTGCCGGAGGCGTCGCGGTAAACACGCGCGGTCTCGGTGTCGGCGGCGCTGGCGCTCCATTCGTGGGCGCATTCGGGGCAGATGTAGTTGCCGCTGTCCTCATAGGTGAATTCGGACTTGCATTGCGGGCAGGGTGGCAGGGAGCTCATAAAAAATGGAAGGTAAACGGCGAAAACCGTAAGTATACTAGGAGACAGGAATGTTGGACAAAGAGATGCTTGAGCGGCTGGAGAATCCCATCTGGGCGGCGCTGAACAGCGCACAGGCGGAGCTGGCGCACAAGGCGGGCGACATGAAGTTCTTCGCGGCGGAAGTGGCGCCATTCTGCGCCGTTCCGCGCGACGGCATGCCGCTGCCAGCGACGGACCTGGAATACCTGCCGCCGCAGGTCTACTTCCTGGGCGCGATTCCGCAGGTGCCGCCCGAATGGACCATGACCCAGCTCTCCGGCGTGGTGCAGATGGTGTACGACGGGCCGAAGGTGGAGAAGCCCCGCGCCGATGGCGTGACCGTGCTCGATTCGGAAGACCCGGCCATGGTGGAGCTGACCGACGTCGCCTTCCCGGGCTATTTCCGGCGGCGCACCGGCATCCTGGGAACCTATCTGGGCATCCATCAGGACGGAAAGCTGGTGGCCCTGAGCGGAGAGCGCATGCATCTCGGCGACTGCCGCGAGGTGAGCGCCGTGTGCACGCATCCGGACTACCGCGGCCGGGGTTACGCCAACCTGCTGATGCAGCACATCATGTACGGCATGCAGGAGCAGGGCAAGACGCCTTTCCTGCACGTGGGCGCCGCCAATGCAAAAGCCCAGGCCCTGTACCAGGCGCTGGGCTTCAAGGTGACACGCGAGCTGCCGCACACACGGCTTGTGCGTCCGGCCGGGCTGTAATCAGTCCCCAGCCTTCACTTCGCCAACGCCCATCACGGACTTGTTCATCTTTTTCGGGTGGCCGTAGTAGACCAGGTTGCCCATGCCGCGCACCACGGCATTGAGCGTGTCCTGCGCATGGATGCGCACTTCGCCGATGCCGTCGAAGTTCACGTCCGTGCGCTGGGCTTTCAGGTCGCGCAGGTCCACTTCACCCACGCCCTGACCCTTCACGCGCAGCCAGTTCACCTGGCCGCTGCCTGCCAGTCGGCCGGCGCCCTGGAAGCTCAGGTCGATGCGCTCTTCCTTGATGTCTTTCAGCACTACCTGGCCGGCGCCTTCCACCACGCATTTCACCAGCGAAGGGACGGTGATGATGATCTTGTCGCCGTCCATGATGTTCACGCTCTTGTTCTTTTCCAGGTAGGTGATCTTCAGCTCTTCACCTTCCACCTGCATGCCGATCTTTTTGATGAAGGTCTCGCGGCCGGTGATGGTGACCGACTGCGCCTTGCCTGCACGGACTTCGAGGTCGATGGGGCCGTTGATGGCGATGGCGCGGAAGGGAGAGAAGGTGCGCTTGTCCTCGGCCGCGTGAGCGGCGCTGGACAGCAGCAGGGCGGTGATCAGGAGGAAGTGTCGCATTGGGTTATCCCTTTTTATGAGTTGTGGCGACGTTTATTCTATGTCCTTCCGGCCCGGATGTTGATGAATTGCGACGAACTGCAGGAATTCGAGGTTGAATGGCTTGATTTACGGTTCTTCAGGCACCAGCAGGAGCAGGTCCGTGGCACCGACATCGATGCCTTCCTGGGACAGCAGCGTCGTGACCTGGCCGCGATGGTGGGTCTGGTGGTTGAAGAAGTGCATGAGCAGGCTGAAGAAAATGCGCCTGGACGGAACGCCCTTGAAGGAGCTGTAGGCGAGGGCGCAGTCCAGGTCCGCATCCGGGATCGAGTCGGCGAACACGATGATGAGTTCATCGAAGCGCGCACGCTGGGCGCGCAGTTCGGCGAAGTCCGTGAACAGCGGCTCGCCCAGGGCGGCGGGGAAGGGCAGCTGGCGAACCGGCTCCAGCACGGCATAGGCCGATGGATGCATGGCGAAGCGCTTGAGCCAGACCGTGTCGGCCACCATCAGGTGGTTGAGCGTTCCCATGATGGAGCCGAAAAAGGCCTTGCGGTCCAGGTTCAGCGCCTCGGCGGACAGCGTGCCGGCGGCCTCGTAGATTTTCTCGTTCATCCACTGGTTGTAGCGCGCCATGTGGCGCACGTGGCTGGTTCGGTCCATGCAGATCGTTCTCTCTGTGTTGAATGAGACAGGCCCCGGATGGGGCCTGTCTTCGGGGGGCGCGGGACTTAGCCCGTATTGCGCAGGCCTGCCGCCACGCCGTTGATGGACAGGTGGATGCCGCGGTGAACGCGCGGGTCGGCCTTGTCCGGCGTATTGGCCAGGGAGCGGTGCCGCTTGATCAGCTCAACCTGCAGGTGGTTCAGCGGGTCGAGGTAGGCGAAGCGGTTGGTGATGGAGCGCGCCAGCAGCGGGTTGCCCGCCAGGCGTTCCGTCGCGCCGGTGATCGCTTCCAGGCAGGCCAGCGTGTGCGTGTACTCCTCGCAGATGCGCTTGAAGATACGCTCGCGCAGCTCGCGGTCCGCCACCAGCTCAGCGTAGCGCGAGGCGATGGCCAGGTCCGTTTTTGCCAGCACCATGTCCATATTGGACAGCAGCGTGGCGAAGAAGGGCCAGTGCTGGTACATCTGGCGCAGCTGTTCGATGCGCTCCTCGCGCTTGCCCTCGGCGATCCACGCGCCCACGGCGCTGCCGAAGCCGTACCAGCCCGGCAGCAGCAGGCGGCACTGGCCCCAGCTGAAGCCCCAGGGAATGGCGCGCAGGTCTTCGATGCGCTTGGTGGACTTGCGCGAGGCCGGGCGCGAACCCAGGTTCAGTTCCGCGATCTCCGCAATCGGCGTGGCGGCGAAGAAGTAGTCCGTAAAGCCGGGGGTCTCGTACACCAGGTTGCGGTAGGACTTGTAGGCGAAGTCGGAAATCTGCGACATCACCTCCTCGAAGCCCGCCAGCTGCTCTTTCTGCGCGCTGCCCGAAGGCGGCGGCAGCAGGCTCGCTTCCAGCGTGGCCGCGACCAGCAGTTCAAGGTTGCGTCGGCCGATTTCCGCATTGGAGAACTTGGAGGCGATGATCTCGCCCTGTTCCGTCAGGCGGATTTGCCCGTTCACGGTGCCTTTCGGCTGCGCCAGGATGGCGTCGTAGCTTGGACCGCCGCCGCGGCCGACCGTGCCTCCCCGGCCGTGGAAGAGGCGCAGCTTCACGCCCGCTTTCGCGAACACGTCGATCAGCGCGATCTCGGCCTTGTACAGCTCCCAGTTCGAGGTGAGGAAGCCGCCGTCCTTGTTCGAGTCCGAGTAGCCCAGCATGACTTCCTGGATGCGGCCCTGGCGTTCGATGAGCTGCTTCACCAGCGGCAGCGCCATCACGCTTTCCATGATGCCCGCGGCGCGCTGCAGGTCGGGAATGGTTTCAAAGAGCGGAATCACCATCAGGTCCGCCACGTTGCCGCCTTCGCCGTCCTGGCGCAGCAGGCCGGTTTCCTGCTGCAGCACCAGCACTTCCAGCAGGTCGGACACGGTCTCCGTGTGCGAGATGATGTAGTTGCGGATGGCCCGCTCGCCGTAGCGCTGGCGGATTTCGCGCGCGGCGCGGAAGATGCTCAGCTCCGACTCGGTCTCCGGCGAATAGGCGATGTACGGCGAATACAGGAGGCGTGGCTGGGAGAGCTCGGCCAGCAGCAGCTTCACCTTCGCGTCCTCGTCCAGCGAGGCATAGTCGGCATGCGCGCCGGACTTGGCGAACAGCTCGGCCAGCACGCGCTCGTGGATGTCCGAACTCTGGCGCATGTCCAGCGAGGCGAGGTGGAAGCCGAAGATGTCGGCGGCGCGCTTGAGCGTCGTCAGGCGCGGACGGGCCAGCATGGCGCCGTGGTTCGCTTCCAGCGAATCGATCAGCACCTGCAGGTCGGCCGAGAACTGGGCGGGCGACTCGTACGGCTCGGCGTGGCCCACTTCCTTGCGCAGGATATTGGTGGCGCCCAGCGCGCGGGCCGTGCTGGCCAGGCGGGCGTAGATGCCGATCAGGGCGCGGCGGTAAGGCTCGTCCGAGCGATGGTCGGACTGGTCGGGCGAGGCGTCGGCCAGGGCCTGCAGCTCGGGGCTGCAGGCCACCATCAGCATGGAGATGGAGAGGTCCGCGCCCAGCGCATGCGCTTCGTCCAGGTAGAAGTCGATGACGGTGGTGGCCTGGCGCTCGAGCGCGTGCTTCATCGTGCCCGCGTTCACGTTCGGGTTGCCGTCCCGGTCGCCGCCGATCCAGCTGCCCATTTGCAGATAGGCGGACTTGATGCTGCTTGGCTGCTCCTGGCCATACTGTTCGGCGATTTCTTCCTCGATATCGTCGTACAGGCCCGGCACCTCGTTCAGGAAGGTGATGCGGTAGTAGGAGAGGGCGTTCTCGATTTCGTCCGCCACGGTCAGCTTGGTGTAGCGCAGCATGCGCGTCTGCCACAGCGTGGCGATGCGCGAGCGCAGCATGTGCAGGTTCGCGGCGCGCTCCCTCGGCGTCAGCGGCAGGTCGCGCTCGGCCAGCAGGCGGGCGATGTGGCGTTCCGCGTCCAGAATGGACTTGCGCTGCACTTCCGTTGGGTGAGCCGTCAGAACGGGCGCGATCAGGGCGTCGGCGAAGAAGCCGTCCACGGTGTCCTTGTCCACGCCGGCCTCTTTCAGCTTGCCCAGGGCGTAGTTGATGCTGCCGCGCTGCGGGGCCGAACCGGCCAGCAGGTGGGCGCGGCGGCGGCGGATGTGGTGCTGGTCCTCGGCGATATTGGCCAGGTGGGAGAAGTAGGAGAAGGCGCGCACCACCGAAATGGTCTGTTCGCGCGTCAGGATCTTCAGCATGCCGTCCAGTTCCTTGGCGGCGCCCGCATCGGCTTCGCGGCGGAAGCGCACGGCGGTCTGGCGAATGGTTTCGACCACGGCGAACACTTCTTCGCCTTCCTGCTCGCGCAGCACGTCGCCGAGCAGGCGGCCGAGCAGGCGGATATCTTCTTTCAACGGGGCGTCTTTATCCACGCCGGACGGTTCGTCTGTTGCACTAGCTTGTTTTACCATAATTGATAAGTCACAAAGATGATGAGTGTCGGTGCAAGAGGCTTGTGGCCGAAGGCTGCATTAAGAGCGCGTGCTAAAATTTATGGTCTTGAAAACACGCGCAGGTAACTGGTGAACGCCGGTGAGCGTTAGCAACAGCGAAAGAACTGGTTTTGAATACTCCTGAATTGGCCTTGCAGGTCCCTTCCAAGTTGGTGATCGCCTCCCGCGAAAGCCGCCTCGCCATGTGGCAGGCGGAGCATGTGCGCGAGCGCTTATCATTATTATATCCGCAGTGCAGCATAATTATTCTTGGAATGACCACCAGGGGCGACCAGATCCTCGACCGCGCCCTGTCCAAGGTGGGCGGCAAGGGCCTGTTCGTGAAGGAGCTGGAGGTGGCCATGGCCGAAGGCCGCGCCGACCTCGCCGTGCATTCCCTGAAGGATGTGCCGATGGAGCTGCCGGAAGGCTTCGCCCTGGCCGCCGTGCTCGAACGCGAAGACCCGCGCGACGCCTTCGTTTCCAACGACTACGCCTCGCTGGCCGAGCTGCCGCCCGGCGCCGTCGTGGGAACGAGCAGCCTGCGCCGCCAGTCGCTCATCGCGGCGCGCTTCCCGCACCTCGTCATCAAGCCGCTGCGCGGCAACCTGGATACGCGCCTGGGCAAGCTGGATCGCGGCGACTATGCCGCCATCATCCTCGCCGCCGCGGGCCTGAAGCGGCTGGGCGCCGAGCACCGCATCCGCGCGCTGCTGGATCCGTCGGACAGCCTGCCCGCCGCAGGGCAGGGCGCCATGGCGATTGAAATTGCGCAGCGCAGCGACGGCGTGGACCTGAAAGCGCTGCTGGCCCCCCTCAACCATCAGCCGACGGCGCAGGCGGTGACCGCCGAGCGCAAGGTGTCCAAGGTGTTCGGCGGCAGCTGCCAAGTGCCGCTGGCGGCCTTCGCCACCGTGGACGGCCACCAGATGCACCTGCGCGCCATGGTCGCCACCCCGGACGGCAAGCGCATGGCCAAGGCCGAAGTGCAGGGCCTGGCCGTGGACGCCGAACAGCTGGGCGAGCAGGTGGCCGACAAGCTGCGTGCGCAGGACGCGGTCGATATTCTCGCCGCCTGCGTGGCGGAAGCCGCAGCCGCCGACGCGTCGCCGCAGGCAGCGCCCGGCCGCCCGGCCGGCGCCTGATCCGCACGGCGCGGATGTCCACGGTCGTCATCACCCGCCCGCTGGCCCAGGCGCAGCCGCTTGCGGCGCGCATTGCCGCGCTGGGCCGCGACGTGGCCGTGCTGCCCCTGCTGGACATCTCGCCGCTGCCCGATACCACGGCCCTGCGCGCCACGCTGGCCCGCGCAGCGGACTACGCGCTGCTGGCCTTCGTATCGCCGAATGCCGTGGACGCGGCCTTTCCCCATATTCCCCAATGGCCCCATGGGCTGGGCGCCGCCGTGGTGGGCGAGGGCAGCCGCGCCGCACTGCTGGCGCATGGCGTGCCTGCGCAGGACATCGTCAGCCCGGCCGACCCGGCAGCGAGCGATTCCGAACACCTGCTGAAGGCCCTGGACCTGGAGGCCTTGCAGGGCCGCCGCGTGCTGATCGTGCGCGGCGAATCGGGCCGCGAACTGCTGGCGGACAGCCTGCGCGCGGCAGGCGTGCTGGTCGACACCGTGGCGGCCTACCGCCGCGCCGTCCCGCCGCTGGACGACGCCTTTGCGGCGAGGCTGAGCGAGCTGACCGCGGAGCCGAACGACTGGATCGTCACCAGCTCGGAAGCCTTGCGCGGCCTTCTGCGGAGGCTCGAAGAACTCGACGGACAGGCTGCTGTTGCTAAAATGCAACGACAACATTTGCTTGTCCCCCATGCCCGGATTGCCGAAACGGCAAAATTAGCGGGTTTTCACCGTGTGACGCTGACCGGATCAGGCGACGACCGGCTAGTGGCCGCGTTACAATTACGATCATGAGCGATTTACCTACTATTCCCGACCCGGCAGCTCCGAAAGGCAATGCCGCGGAAGCCACCCCGATCCCCGCCGCGCCAGTGACCGTTCCCGCCGAACCCGGCCTCGCGGACGCGCTGCAACGCCCGCTGACGATTGCCGTCATCGTGCTGGGCATTCTGCTCGCCGCCGAAACCTGGACCTCGCACAAGCAGGTGCGCGGCCTGCGCGAGGAAATGGCGCGCCGCCTGCAGAAGGGCGACGCCTCGAACGCGGAAACGGGCCAGATCGTGCGCCAGGTGCAGGAATCGACCAAGGAGCTCCAGATCAAGGTGGGGGTGCTGGAAGGCCGCCAGCAGGAAGCGCAGAGCCAGCAGCTCGCGCTGGAACAGCTGTACAACGACCTCTCGAAGAACCGCGACGAATGGGCGCTGGCCGAGATCGAGCAGGTGCTCTCCACCGCCAGCCAGCAGCTCCAGCTGGCCGGTAACGTCTCCGGCGCCCTGATCGCGCTGCAGAATGCGGACCGCAGCCTGTCCCGTTCCGACAAGCCCCAGTTCATCACCATCCGCCGCGCCATCGCGAAGGACATGGAAAAGCTCAAGGCCCTGCCAAGCGTGGATTCCGTGGGCCTGGCCGTGCGGCTGGACAATGTGATCGCCCAGGTCGACACGCTGCCCATGCTGGCGGACGAGAAGCCGACCCTGCCCGCAGCGCCCGAGAAACCGGCGGCCAAGCCGTCGAAGAAAGGCCGCGCCGCCAAGGAAGCGCCGCCCGAGCCGGTGGAAAGTCCGTGGCTGGCGAAGCTCCAGGGCACCTGGAACGCCTGGAGCAGTGAAATGTGGACCGATGTGCGCCAGCTGATCCGCGTGCGCAGCGTGGACACGCCGGACGCCCTGATGCTCTCGCCGGGCGAAGCCTACTTCCTGCGCGAGAACCTCAAACTGCGGCTGCTGAACGCGCGCATGGCCCTCCTGTCGCGCAACGAGGCGGCCTTCCGCGCCGACCTGCTGGCCGCCCAGGAAGCCCTGGTGCGCTACTTCGACACGCGCGCCAAGCAGACCCAGACCGTGCAGGCGCTGCTGCGCCAGGTCCAGGGCAGCAACCTGGCGATCGAGATGCCGACGCTGGCGGACAGCCTGAACGCCGTGCGCAACTACAAAGCGAAGCCCTGACCCATGCGCGTATTCCTCTGGTTACTGGCCTTGATGGCCGCCGCCATCGGCATCGCGGTGACGGCCCGCTTCAATCCCGGCAACGTGGTGCTGTTCTATCCTCCATACCGCGTCGACCTTTCGCTGAATTTCTTCGTGCTGCTCGAAGTGCTGCTGTTCGGCCTTCTGTACGTGCTGGTGCGCACCGTGCGCGCCACGCTGCGCATGCCGGAACGCGTGGCCGCCTACCGCCAGCGCAAGCGCGAACGTGACGGCAACAAGGGCCTGCGCGATGCGCTCAAGGCCCTGTTCGAAGGCCGCTTCGGCCACGCGGAGAAAGCGGCCCTGCGCGCCGCCGAACTGCCGGAGAACGCCGGCGTGGCAGCCTTGATCGGCGCCCGCGCCGCCCACCGCATGCGCCAGAACCACCGCCGCGACCAGTGGCTGAACCGCATCGCGGACGACAACGCCATGAAGACGGCGCGCCTGATGACGGTGACCGAGCTGCTGGTGGACGACCACCAGCCGGAAGCCGCGCTGGCTGCCGTGCGTGAACTCAATGCCAGCGGCACCCGCCATATCCATGCCCTGCAATGGTCACTGAAGGCCGAGCAGCAGGCCAAGAACTGGCCGGAAGTGCTGCGCCTTGTGCGCTCGCTGGACAAGCACAAGGCCCTGCACCCGGCCCTTTCGGCCCGCCTGCGCGAACTGGCCTACGACGATCTGCTCTCGGACAAGATGCACGACGCCGAATCCGTGCAGCGCGTGTGGGCCTCCATTCCCCAGGCCGACCGCGTGAAGCCTTACGTGGCCTGCCGCGCCGCCACGGCCCTGAATGCGCGCGGCCTGCACGACGAGGCCCGCGTGGTGGCCGAGGAATCGCTGGCCGCCAACTGGGACGAGCGCGTGGTGCGCGCCTACCGCGATGCGGCCGCTCCGGCCGGATCGGCCGCGCTCCTGGCCCAGATCGAGCATTGCGAAGCCTGGGTGCGCGAGCGCCCGGCCGATGCGGAACTGGCGCTCACGCTCGGTTCCCTCTGCCTGAAACAGAAGCTCTGGGGCAAGGCCCAGCGCTACCTGGAGCAAGCCCTGTCCGACGCCACCGAACCCCGCATGGTGCGCGAAGCCCATCTGAAACTGGCCCAGCTGCATGAGGCGCTGCAGCAACCGGAAGAGGCCGCCAGCCACTACCGCCAGTGCGCGCTGGCCACGATTCTCTAGCGTGTTGCGGCGCACAAAGTGCGCCGCCTTCGCTATAATTGTCTGCTTGTCCAAATCCCCCAAAGCGTTTCAACGAGGAAAAAATGAGTCTGAACAAAGTACCGGCTGGCCGCGACCTGCCGAACGATTTCAATGTGATTATCGAGATCCCGATGAATGCGGATCCGATCAAGTATGAAGTGGACAAGGAATCCGGCGCCATCTTCGTGGACCGCTTCATGGGCACCGCCATGCACTATCCGTGCAACTACGGCTACGTGCCGAACACCCTGTCCGCCGACGGCGACCCGGTGGACGTGCTGGTGATTACCCCCTTCCCGCTGATCCCCGGCGTGGTGGTGCGCTGCCGCGCCATCGGCGTGCTGAAGATGACCGACGAAGCCGGCCAGGACGCGAAAGTGCTGGCCGTGCCGGTCGACAAGGTGCTGCCGATCTACAAGCACTGGCAGAAGCCGGAAGACCTGCAGGACCTGCGCCTGCAGCAGATCCAGCACTTCTTCGAGCACTACAAGGACCTGGAGCCGGGCAAGTGGGTGAAGATCGATGGCTGGGGCGGCCCGGACGACGCGAAGGAAGAGATCCTGAACGGCGTCGCTACCTACAAAAAAGAAAACCCCTAAGCTTCAAGCTTGCACGAAAGGCGCCTCTGGCGCCTTTTTTCATGCCCTGTCGAACAAACTCATCAGAGGAGGTGCGCAGTGCTGAACGATACCCAAAGCGACACGCGGCAGCTGCGCGGCTGGCTCGCCGCCACCGCGCGCAAGGATGCCGAAGCCTTCCGCTGTCTCTACAACGCCACGTCGGCGAAACTGTTTGGCTTTGCCTTGCGTATACTCCGGAAGAGGGAGCTGGCCGAAGAGGCGCTGCAGGAGAGCTTTATCGCCGTGTGGGAGCACGCGCACAGCTACCAGGAGCAGCTGGCCGCCCCCATGACCTGGATGACGGCCATCGTGCGCAACAAGGCGCTGGACCTGCTGCGCCGCCTCCAGGACACCATCGACATCGATGCCGAGCAATTCGACGAGGCCACCATGAACGCGCTGGACAGCCCTGAAACGAGTCCCATCGACGCGCTGCTGCTGGGCAGCGATGCGAAGGCGCTGGCGCGCTGCATGTCCCTGCTCGACGCCAGCCACCGCCAGGTGCTGGGACTGGCCTTCTTCCACGAGTTCTCCCACAGCGAAGTGGCGCAGCAGCTGGCGCTGCCCGTCGGCACGGTGAAGAGCTGGATCCGGCGCAGCCTGGAACGCCTGCGCGCCTGCCTGTCGGAGAGGGGCCGCCCATGAACTACCGCGACAAGCCCGAACTGCGCGACAAGCTGGCCGCCGAATACGTGCTCGGCACGCTGAAGGGCGGCGCGCGCCGCCGCTTCGAAGGCTGGCTGCACAACGACGCGGCCTTGCGCCGCACCACGGACGAATGGCGCGACCGCCTCATGCCCATGGGCGAATTCGCCGGCAGCGCCGAGCCGCCCGCGCGGGTGTGGAAGGATATCGAACGGCGCCTGAACCTGCGTACGGGCGCCGGGCCTTCGAAGTGGAGCGCCTCGCTGAACTTCTGGCGTTCGCTCGGCATGGCGTCCTCCGGCCTCGCCGCGGTGCTGGCGGCGGTGCTGGTGCTGCGCAGCCCCGCAGCGCCTCCCGTCGACCACGTGGCCACGCTCACGGATGCCCAGTCGCAGGCGGCCATGCTGCTGACGGCGGACAGCCGCCGCAATACCCTCGACGTGCGCGTCCTGAGCGCGCTGCCCGTGGCGGACGACAAAACCCTGCAGCTCTGGGCCATCAACCGCGCGGGCAAGCCTCGTTCGCTCGGCATCCTGCACGACAGGCGCGGCACGCGGCTGGCATTGGCCCAGGCCACCGGCAGCGACGTGGCGCTGCTTGCCATCAGCCTGGAGCCGAAGGGAGGTTCGCCCGACCCGGCCGGGCCTACCGGGCCTGTGCTGTACAAGGGCAGCTGGATGGCCGTGCTCTGATCAGAACTCGCCGGAGAGCGTGAGGCGCAGGCTGCGCGGCTCGCCGGGCTTGATGTGGATGTCCCTGATGGCGGGCGTTGGAGAGGCGCGCAGGAGCGAGGTGTCGAAGTAGTCGATATCGCCCGCACGGCGGTTGAACAGGTTGAGTACATCGAGCACCAGCGTGGTCCTCTTGCCGAAGGCGTAGCCCACGCTGGCCGAGGCCAGCGCCGCGGAGCCGCCGCGCGCGCTGTTGTCCTCCGTGAGCGGGTGCGGCCCGAAGTAGCGCCACTGCAGGCATCCGAACCACTGGCCGCCGGGATTCACTGCAATGCCTGCGGTAAGCACCTTGCCGGGCGAGCCCGGAATGTGGCTGCCAGCAGGATTCGCGCCCCGGTAGCGGGCGCGCGTGGCGGCAAGATCCAGGTCCAGCACCAGTCCGGGACTTGGCGAATACTGCCCATTCCACTCGGCGGTGTGCACGGTGGCCGCCCGCTCTGCGCCGGTATCGCCCGCAGCGTCACGGTATAGAGGGTCGGCATCCAGATCGAAGGTCCGCAGCGACAGGCGGCTTTGCAGGCCGCCTGCCTGCGCCGTGTTCTGCGGCAGGACCTGCCAGCCGAAAGCGCGTTCGCCCAGCCATGCCGCCGAAACCAGCATGATGGCGAGCGAACCGCCTGTGAGCACCACGCGCCGGTACACCCAGCTTGCCCGCACCGAATAGGCCAGCGGCAGGAACAGGGCCACAATGGCCAGCTGGCCCAGTTCCACGCCCACATTGAACCCTGCCAGCGCCACGGCACGCGCGCCGTTCGGCAGCCCGAGGTCCGCAAGGACGCTGGCGAAGCCGAAGCCGTGAATCAGGCCGAAGGCGAAGGCCGCCACCCAGCGCCGCCTGTCCACCAGCGGGAACAAATTGTTCAGCGCCGCCACCAGCACGGATGCGGCGATGGCCGATTCCACCCAGCGCGAAGGCAGGGATGCCAGCTGCATGGCCGCCAGCGTGAGGGTGATGGAATGCGCCACCGTGAAAGCGCTGACGATCTTGAGCACGTCCAGCGCCGCGCTGCGGAAGCCGGGCCGCAGCACCGCCGGCAGCAGCAGGGAGACGAGAAACAGAATGTGGTCGAAGCCGATCCAGATATGCCAGACGCCGTGCCTTGTGTAGTCGGCGAAGCTCGCCAGCAGGCCCGGTCCGGCCAGCGCCACTTCCTGCTCAGGTTTGTCCACGCCGAGGATGGCGGTGCTGGTCCGGCTGCCGTGCTCGATGCGCACCAGTCCCTTGTGCTGCGGGTCCGTCTCCGCAAACAGGCGGTAGGCGATGCGCAGCGTGGCGGCTGCCGGGCAGGCGGCGCGGAAGCGCAGCACGGAGTAGGCCCCGTCGGTATGCCGGTCGATCAGCTGTTCGCCGCCTTCGATCGTGCAGGACGCGGCTCCCGAAGCCAGTTGCAGGCGTTCGAGCGCATACCGTTCGATGGCGGCGTGGCGGCTGCGCACTTCGTCCCACGTGAGCTTTCCGTCGCCATCGCCATCGAGGCCGATGGCATAGTCCAGGTCGCGCAGTGCGATATCCCATTGGCCCTCGATATGGTCCCCTGCGGTGCGAAGGGCGAGGTAGCTGTCGCTGGGTTTGTGGGCGGAAGCGGCGCCACAGGCGAACAGCAGAAGAAGCAGCAAGCGTTTCATGACAGTGCTCCCAGCTGCCGGCGCAGGGAGGCCAGCGTGACATCCTCCACGCCATGCCGGTCGAGCCACTGGAGCACCGGTGCGGCAGCGGCGCGGTTGCGTGCATGAAGGGCGGCTTCGAGCAGGATGCGCATGTCCGCCACCTCCTTCTGCACCTGCCAGTTGCTTTGAGCCAGGGCCAGTGCCTTGCGGCCATCCTGCATCAGTTCCAGCTCGAAGCGCGCGTGCTCGCGTTCGTGGACGCTGTCGCCGCGCTGCACGGCGGCGTCGAAACGCGCGCGCAGCTCGCCTATGCTGGTCCGCAGTCCGGCGGGATCGCTGTTCATGCGTTTCAGCGCAATGGCGTAGCGCAGCAGCAGTGCATCGATGCGGCGGTGCGGCGCAAGCAGGTCCGCTGCTTCCTGCGGCCGCTTCCGGTCCAGCAGGAAGTCTGCATAGGCGCCGAGCAGGTAGCTGTCGCGGGGGCTTGCCGCCAGCGCGCTGCGGAAGCGGGCCTCGGCGGCCGTGGTGTCGCCGCGCCGCACTGCCATTTCCGCCAGCAGGGTGAGAGACCACGGTTTCAGCTCCGCGCTGCTGTCTCCGTTGCGCTCCAGCGTTGTGGCGAGCAGCCGTTCGCTGGTGGCCAGCCTCCCGCTGATGCTCGCGGTATTGGCAAGGCAGGTGACGGCAGCCAGCGTTTCGGCGATGGTGGAAAGCCGTGCGCAGCTGGCAGTGGCTCCCGCGTAGTCGCCGGTCACCGTTTGCACGGTGGCGCGCGTGAGCCAGGCCTGCGCGTTTCGCGGTTCGCTGGCGACAATGGCGTCCAGGTCCTGCAGGGCGGCGCCGAAGCGGTGGGTCGATTGCAGCAGGGTGGCGCGCAGCAGGCGCACCTCCGTTGGCGGCGCCGCGCTGCGCCACCACGGCGACAGGGCCGCCTGGGCGTAGCCGAAGTAGCGCGGGTCCGTTTCGGCGCGCCCGAGGGCGATGTAGCGCTGCGCCAGGCTGGATGCCAGCTCCGCATCGCTGGGGCGCCCGTCGAGCTGGCGGCGCAGGGCCACGAGTTCCAGTTGTCTTGCGTTTGCGCGGGCGGGCAGGGTTTCAAGCACTTCATTGCCTGAGCGCGGAATATAGGGCGCTGCATGAATGCAGGCGGATGACAGCATGACCAGAGCGGCCAATGGAATCCGGTATTTCATCATCATCCCCTTCTTGAGTGTGGGGAAGCGGACCGGCATCGGCCGGTCCGCGTGGCAGGCTGCGCTCAGTTGAGCGCAGCTGGTTCCGTGTCCTCGGGCGAGGTGGCGGCCATCGCATCGACCGATGTGGGTTCGGTATCATCGGACTCCGAGGCGCTCGCCGAAAGAACGGCGCTGAAGAAGCTGTCGGCCATTGTCGTGGCAGACATTGTGGGCGGGCTGGCGGCGGTGCCGCCCGTGTCGCTGCCGCCGCAGGCACTCAGGATCAGAGCGCAGGTCAGGGCCAGGGCTTTCATGTCGGCCTCCTTACTGCTGCGGCGAGCCGGGGATCGGCGTCTTCAGGTAGGGGAAGGCGGCGGTGAAGGCGCTCGCATCCAGGTAGGCGCCATCCGTGAAGCGGATGGTGCCTGCCGGGGCATCGGACGGACGGCAGCCGATGTTCAGGGTGCACAGCTTGCCCATCACCACGCGCAAGGCGATATCCACCACGTCGTCGCCGGGACGGCGTCCGTTCGGGAAACCCGCGTTGTCGCCGTCGATCACGCCGAGCCGTTTCTGCGCACCCATCGGCACGGGAGCGATGGACGTATTCAGGCGCAGCATCTCGGAGGGCGTTACCGTCGCGGGCTGGTTCAGGCCCTTGACGCCGGTGAGAAAGAGCGTCACGAGATCGTTGCGCGGGAAGTTGGTCGGGGCCTTGGCGCCGGCGTTCCCGAACAGGATCTCGATCAGGGCAGGGAAGGTGGGGTTGGTGACGTAGGTGGCGAACTGGGAATCGGTGGAAGGCTTGCTGTGGTTGAAGCGGTCCTTGTCCTTCAGGCCGATCACCAGTTCGTTCACGAGCGGCATTCCAAGGCGCGAGACCTGCGTCCAGGCGCCGCCCGTCTTGGCGGGGCCAAATGGTCCGCCCGGAACGGGGTTCAGCAGGCGGACCTGGCGCAGGCTGGCAGTGGTCCAGCCTCCGATTACCGGCTCGCTGGCCGAGGCCGTGAGGCAGGGAATGGCCACCTCCAGTTCGATGGAGGTGATGTTCTTGTCGTCCAGATCGTCGCGCGCATTGCGCTCGGCGTTCGGATTGAACTCCACGGCCGGGGCCTTGTAGTTGATGAGGTCGAAAGTCTCGCCCAGATTGACCGCGAAGGGGTCCTTGCGCTGGCCGACGAACATGCGGCCCGGTGTGCCGCAGCCGGGAATGTTCACCGTGTACATATGCTTCGCGGCATAGGCGGGGTAGTCCGGAATCGACTTGTTGCCGATGTTGTCGAGCGGCTTGTCGAAGGTGCTGCCGCCGGCGGCATTCGTGACGGCGGCGCGCGAGCCGCCGCGGCGGTCGCCGCGCACCATGGTGACCGTGTAGGTCTCGCGCACGTTCGCCCCATCGGCATTCGGCCCGGCGATGGCGCCGCCGTTGATGACGAGCGGGATCGAAACCTTTTTTTCGCCCACGGTAAATTGCGTGTCCTTGTTCGTGTTGTTGAAGCGGAACTGGAAGGTGATGTCTTCCTTGGCGTCGCCGTTGTTGTCGATATGAATCTCGTACAGGGCATCGGCATCCATCTGGAAGAAGTTGGGGCCGCCGTAGGCATCCTGCAGCGGCACGTAGTTTGCGATCAGCGTCACGAAACCGGCGCGGCCCGTTTCATAGCTGCGGAACATGTAGAAGTCGGTTCCATCCACCTTCGGCGCCTTCGTGATGAAGGGCGCCTCGCGGTGGCTGGAAGCGATTGCCTGTGGCGTCAGGCCAAGCGAGAGAGTATTGCAGACCAGTGCCGCCAGCACGGACTGCTTGAGCAGATGAGACATTTCAATCCTCCAGGACAAGGTGATGTTGGGTGCTGCATCGGCTTATACGCAGGGAGGAGAAAACTGGATTCAGGCGCGAACAGACTCCTTCAAATTTTTTTGAAGGAGAATGCTGCGGAGTAAGAAGCTGGCGGCTAGCCCTTGAACGGATTGCGCTCGTTCAGCTCATCGAGATAGCTGTCGACCCCGCCGCCTTCGCGCGCGAGGAAGCGTTCGATGGCATCGGAGAGGGCCGGATGCGCGAGCCAGTGCGCGGACCAGGTCTTGGTGGGCAGGAAACCGCGCGCCATCTTGTGCTCGCCCTGCGCGCCGCCCTCGAAGGTGGCAATGCCGTTGGCGATGCAGAACTCAAGCGGCTGGTAGTAGGCCGTTTCGAAATGCAGGCAGGGCACGTGCTCGATGGCGCCCCAGTAGCGTCCGTAGAGCGTGTGGCCGTTGTGGACGACGAGCGAGGATGCGATGCGTTCGCCGTTCCGTTCCGCCGTCACCAGCAGCAGATTTTCCGGCATGGTGCGGCCGATGCGGCGGAAGAAATCAAGGTTCAGATAAGGCGAGGAGCGATGCTCGGCATAGGTATTGCTGTAGCAGCGGTGGAAGAAGCGCCAATCCTCATCGCCCGCGTCGGCGCCGCGTATCTGGCGCATCGTCACCCCGGCCTCGCGCACCTTGCGGCGTTCGGCGCGGATATTCTTGCGCTTCTTGTGTTCAAGGGTGGCGAGGAAGGTGTCGAAATCCGGATAGCCCTGGTTCAGCCAATGGAACTGGATACCGCTGCGCAGCAGGAAGCCTGCGTCCTCCAGCTGCTGCACCTGATCCTCGGGCGGGAACAGGATATGCGTGGACGACATGCCTGCCGCCTGCTGCTGCGCGCCCAGGAAGGCGATCAGCGCCGCACGGGCTTCGGCATCGCGTGCCAGCAGGCGCGGGCCGGTGACCGGCGTAAAGGGAATCGCCGACAGCAGCTTGGGGTAGTACTCGATGCCGTTACGGTGATAGGCATCCGCCCAGGCCCAGTCGAAGACGTATTCGCCGTAGGAATGCGACTTCACGTAGAGCGGCATGGCGGCGGCCAGTTCCTCGCCCTGCCAGAGCACCAGATACTGCGGCTGCCAGCCGGTATCCGCGCTGGCGCTGCCCGACTCGTGCAGCGCATGGAGGAAAGCGAAGGAGAGGAAAGGATTCGGCGCGCGATCCGGCTCCTGTTTCGCCAGCAGGGCAGTCCAAGCCGCCTCGCCGGCTTCCTCCAAGGAAGAGATCACCCCAGTGCGATAGTTCATCGCGCCATTGTACTGAGATTTCGCTTTCCCTACAGCGGGAAGCATGGCTGGGATGGCAATGTTAGAATCGTTGTCATTGACCGGGGAATCTGCTTCGTATGGCGCTATCTTTCCATAATCTGTATTCGCATGAGTTTGTACGGCTGAGCGTGGGCGTGCCACGCTGCCGGGTGGCCGATCCGCTGTTTAATGCGGAGCAGACGATCCGGCTGGCCGAGCAGGCCGCCGCCGAGGGGGCGATCCTGATCGCTTTCCCGGAGCTGGGCCTGTCCGCCTATTCGAACGACGATCTGTTCCATCAACGCGCACTGCTGGATGCCACGCTTGCCGCGCTGGGCATGGTGGTGGAGGCGTCGAACCGTATTCCGGTTACCATGATCGTGGGCGCGCCGCTGCGCGTCGATCATCGCCTGTTCAACTGCGCCGTCGTGGTGGCGGACGGGAAGATCCAGGGCGTGGTGCCCAAGATCTATCTGCCCAACTACAACGAGTTCTACGAGGTGCGCCAGTTCAGCACCGCCGACGACGCCATCTCCACCGAGATCGAGCTGCTTGGCCAGCGCGTGCCTTTCGGCGCCCATCTGCTGTTCCAGGCAGCGAACCTGCCTCTCATGAAGTTTCACGCCGAGATCTGCGAGGATGTATGGGTGCCGATTCCGCCGTCGTCCTTCGGCGCCTTGGCCGGGGCCACGGTGCTGGTGAACCTTTCGGCCTCGAACATCGTGGTCGGCAAGGCGGATTACCGCCACCAGCTGGTGGGGCAGCAGTCCGCGCGCTGCATGGCCGCTTACCTGTATTCCTCGGCGGGACGCGGCGAATCGAGCACCGATCTGGCCTGGGACGGCCAGGCGCTCATCTACGAGAACGGCGAGCTGCTGGCCGAGGCGGGCCGCTTCGAGGACGAGTCGCACCTGATCTTCGCGGATGTGGACCTGGAGCGCCTGTCGCGCGACCGCATGCGCACCAATACCTTCGGCCAGTCCATGCGCCGCCATCAGGCCGATATCGCGAAGTTCCGCACCGTGAGCTACGAAATGCGCCTGCCGCGCCAGGACGAGCTGCCGCTGCGCCGCACGGTTGCGCGCTTCCCGTACGTGCCCGCCAATCCGGCCCTGCGCGACAGGCGCTGCAACGAGGTCTATAACATCCAGGTGCAGGCATTGATCCAGCGCCTGTCGTCCACCGGCATGAAGAAGGTGGTGATCGGCATCTCTGGCGGCCTGGATTCAACGCATGCGCTGCTGGTGGCGGCGAAGGCGATGGACCGCCTCGGCCTGCCGCGCACGAACATCCTCGCCTACACCATGCCGGGCTTCGCGACGAGCGAGCGCACCTTGCAGCAGGCGAGGGCGCTGATGCAGTTCGTGGGCTGCACCGCTTCCGAGATCGACATCCGCCCGAGCTGCATCCAGATGCTGGCCGATATCGGCCATCCCTACTCGGAAGGCAAGGAAGAATACGACGTCACCTTCGAAAACGTGCAGGCGGGCGAGCGCACCAGTCATCTGTTCCGCCTCGCGAACCACCACAACGGCATCGTGATCGGCACCGGGGACCTGAGCGAGCTGGCGCTGGGCTGGTGCACCTACGGTGTGGGCGACCATATGTCGCACTACAACGTGAATGCGAGCGTGCCGAAGACGCTGATCGCCCACCTTGTGCGCTGGGTGGCCGAGAGCCGCCAGTTCGGCGAGGCCGATTCGCAGGTGCTGCTGGACGTGGTCAATACCGAGATCAGCCCCGAGCTGGTGCCGGGCAAGAAGGACGACAAGGCGCCCGCGCAAAGCACGCAGAGCATCATCGGTCCCTACGAGCTGCAGGACTTCAACCTGTACTACACGCTGCGCTTCGGCTTCGCGCCAACCAAGATCGCCTTCCTCTCGCTCCATGCGTGGAAGGACCGCAGCGCAGGCGCCTGGCCCGAAGAGGCGCACGTCGCGCGCAACCAGTACACGCTGAAAGAGATCAAGCACAATCTGGGCATCTTCCTGCACCGCTTCTTCAAGACCAGCCAGTTCAAGCGTTCCACCGTGCCGAATGCGCCCAAGGTGGGGTCCGGTGGATCGCTCTCGCCGCGCGGCGACTGGCGCGCGCCGAGCGATTCGGAATCGGTGGTGTGGATGGAAAACCTCAAGTCCGTGCCGGATGCCTGAGCCAGAATTTTCAATAAGGAGAATGCCATGAAACAGATCACCGCCATCATCAAGCCTTTCAAACTGGACGAAGTGCGCGAAGCGCTGGCCGAAGTGAACGTCACCGGCCTGACCGTGACCGAAGTGAAGGGCTTCGGCCGCCAGAAGGGCCACACGGAGCTGTACCGCGGCGCGGAGTACGTGGTCGATTTCCTGCCGAAGGTGAAAGTTGAAGTGGTGGTGGACGACAGCGTGGCCGAAGCCGTGGTGGACGCCGTCATCAAGGCCGCGCGCACGGGCAAGATCGGCGACGGCAAGATCTTCGTGCAGAACGTGGAGCAGGTGGTGCGCATCCGCACCGGCGAAACCGGCGCGGACGCCGTCTGATTACGGACGCCCCAGCCGCAGGTCGAACTTCCAGGTCAGAAGGCGCAGCAGTGTGATCACGGCTGCGCTGGACCACAGCGCCACATCGTCCGGCACGTCTGTGTACTGGAGCAGGATGTACATCCACGCGCCGAAGAAGGCGCAGATCGCGTAAGGCTTCCCGTCGCGGAAGACCATCGGCACCTCGTTGCAGACGATATCGCGCAGCACGCCGCCGAAAATCCCCGTAATCACCCCCATCATCGAGGCGATAAAGACCGGCATGTTCGCCGCCTGCGCCTGCGACACCCCCGCCACCGCGAACAGCCCCAGGCCGACGGCATCGGCCACCACGATCAGGCGTTCGGAAACGATATGGCGCAGCGTGCGGATCAGCGGCGCTGCGATCAGGGCCAGCACGAAGATCAGGATCGCGTATTCCTGGTGCTGCACCCAGAAGAGGGGACGGCGGTCCAGCAGGATATCGCGCAAGGTGCCGCCGCCGAAGGCCGTGATAAAGGCCACGGTGAAGACCCCGACGATATCCATCCGCTTGCGCCGCGCCTCAATAAACCCCGACAGCGCCCCGACCAGAATTGCGATCACCTCGATGATGGCGATCAGGGAGACTTGGGGAATATGCTTCATCGGCGCTCGCGTTAAACATTGGTAACGCTAGCACTCTAGCAAAAGTTTTGCTTAAAGGGGTCTGTCCCCATTAAGAAATATTTCTTAATTGGGGACAGACCCCTTTAAGCAACTTAGCGTTCGATGCGCAGGGCGGCGCGGAGGAGGACGATGAGGGCGCCTTCTCCACCTTCGGCGGAGTGGGCCTGGCTGAAGGCGATGACGCCGTCGGTCTGCACCAGCCAGCTGTGCACCATCGATTTCAGCACAGGCTCCTGCCCGCGCGAGCCGAAGCCGCGGCCGTGGATCACGCACACGCAGCGCTGGCCGCGCTGGTTGGCGCGCTTGAGGAAGGTGTCGAGGGCGTTGCGCGCGTCGTCGCGGCGCAGGCCGTGCAGGTCAAGCTCGTCCTGGATGGGCCAGTAGCCCTTGCGCAGACGCTTCATGACGTCGTTGCCGACGCCGGGCGCAAGGTAGTTCAGCGCCGGGTCGTATTCCATGTAGTGGTCGACCTCGAACTGGTCGGAAAGGAGCGATTCGCGCAGCACCGCCGCATCGTCCTCGGCCTGTTCGGCGGCGGTCATGGGCTTCCTGCGCTTTTCGGGCAGGGGACCGACGGGCTTGGGCGCCTGCGGCACGTAGCGGTTCGATTCGGGCAGCTTGGTGATGCCCTGCATATTGCTGCGGAAGACGTTGGCCTCCGCAGCCGCCTGCTTTTCCTTCCTGATGCGCTCCGCCTCGGCGGCGGCGCGCGCTTCGCCATCGGCCTTGAGCTGCTTGCTCAGGGCCTTCAGGTCGGCGAAGTCCTTCAGTACGGGCATGGCTTATTCCTGTGCTTCCAGGTAGCGCTGCGCGTCCAGGGCTGCCATGCAGCCCGTGCCGGCGCTGGTGATGGCCTGGCGGTAGATGTGGTCCTGCACGTCGCCTGCCGCGAACACGCCGGGAATCGAGGTGGCGGTGGCCATGCCTTCGGTGCCGGAGCGCGTTTTCAGGTAGCCGTTGTGCATCTCCAGCTGGCCTTCGAAGATGCCGGTATTGGGCTTGTGGCCGATAGCCACGAACAGGCCGTGCACCTTGATCTGGCTCTTTTCGCCCTCGTTCGAGAGCAGGGTGAGGCCGGTCACGCCGCTGTCGTCGCCCGTCACTTCGTGCAGGGTGTTGTTCAGCTTCAGCTCGATCTTGCCTTCGGCAACCTTGGCCATCAGGCGGTCCACCAGGATAGGCTCGGCGCGGAATTTGTCGCGGCGGTGGATCAGGGTAACCTTGCTGGCAATGCCCGCCAGGTACAGGGCTTCCTCGACGGCCGTATTGCCGCCGCCGATCACGGCCACTTCCTGGCCACGGTAGAAGAAGCCGTCGCAGGTGGCGCAGGCGGACACGCCGCGGCCCATGAAGGCCTGCTCGGACTCCAGGCCCAGGTACTGGGCCGAGGCGCCGGTGGCAATGATCAGGGCGTCGCAGGTGTATTCATTGGCGTCGCCGATCAGGCGGAAAGGCTTCTCGTTCAGCTTGGCAGTGTGGATGTGGTCGAATACGATGTCGGTATTGAACTTTTCCGCGTGCTGCAGCAGGCGCTGCATCAGTTCCGGACCTTGCACGCCCATCGGGTCGCCCGGCCAGTTTTCCACGTCCGTGGTGGTCATCAGCTGGCCGCCCTGTTCGACGCCGGTCACCAGCATCGGCTTCAGGTTGGCACGGGCCGCATAGACGGCGGCGCTGTAACCGGCCGGACCGGAGCCGAGAATCAGGACGCGAGCGTGTTTGGTAGTGGTCATGGCAAGCTTCTTCTAAAGTGGGTTAACACCGAAAATTGGGTCGTTGCGGTAAAGCACAAGGCATTCACCTGGGCAAAGCGAGATTATAAGCCAAGCCCCGCTTTCCCATGAATTGGGAGGCCGTTTCCCTCCTGTATGGCTTAGAATAGGCGCACAAGATAAAATTCCCTATATGCAACATCCCGCCGGCCTAGAGATCCGCAGCACATGAGCAAATCGAGCCAGCCGACGTCTTCGGCCTATACCCGTTCCACCACCGAGCGCGCGCCCCTGCCGAACCGGCTGGTGCGGCTGCTCTCCGAAGCGCGCTGGTTCGCGCTGGCGGCCCTGTGCCTGTACTTCGTCCTGATCCTGGTCAGCTACGACAAGGCGGACCCCGGCTGGTCCCACGCCAACGCCGTGCCCAAGGTGGCCAACCTGGGCGGGCGCATGGGGGCCTGGCTGTCCGACCTCATGCTGTATATCTTCGGTTTCTCGGCCTGGTGGTGGTGCATTTACCTGATCCGCTTCGTGTGGCGCGGCTACCGCCGCCTGACGAACAAGTTTGTGCTGGAAAAGGAAGAAGACCCCGAGCACAGCCATGAGGGCCTGATCCGCGTGATCGGCTTCGCCTTCCTGCTGGTGGGCAGCATGGGCCTGGAATTCCTGCGCATGTACACCCTGCATGCCGAGCTGCCGCGCGCGCCCGGCGGGGTGCTGGGCCAATTGATCGGCCACGGCCTGCACGTGGGCCTGGGCTTCACCGGCGCCACCCTCATGCTCCTGCTGCTGTTCGGCCTGGGCTTCAGCCTCTTTTTCCATGTGTCCTGGATGGCGGTGGCGGAGCGCATTGGCGAAGCCATCGAAATGGCCATCGACTGGGTGGTGCTGCGCTATGAGGACCGCGAGGACCGCCGCCAGGGCGAAGTGGCCATGGTCAAGCGCGAGGAAGTGGTGGTGAAGGAGCGCGAGAAGCACGTGGAAAAGCACCCCGTGGCCGCGCCGCCGGTGAAGATCGAGCCGCAGGTGGTCACCGTCGTGAAATCCGAGCGCGTGGAGAAGGAGAAGCAGGCGAGCCTGTTCCGCGACATGGAAAACACCGACCTGCCGCCGCTGGCCCTGCTGGACGAGCCGCCGCCCGCCCAGGAAACCGTGGCCGTGGAAACCCTGGAATTCACCAGCCGCCTGATCGAGAAGAAACTGTCCGACTTCGGCGTGGAAGCCAAGGTGGTGGCCGCCTATCCCGGCCCGGTGGTCACGCGCTACGAGATCGAGCCCGCCACGGGCGTGAAGGGCTCGCAGATCGTGAACCTGGCGCGCGACCTGGCCCGCTCCCTGTCCCTGACCTCGATCCGCGTGGTCGAAACCATTCCGGGCAAGAACTATATGGCGCTGGAGCTGCCGAATCCGAAGCGCCAGATCGTGCGCCTGTCGGAAATTGTCGGTTCCAAGGTCTATAACGACAATTCCTCGCCGCTCACAGTGGCCCTGGGCAAGGATATTGCGGGCAAGCCCGTGGTGGCCGACCTGGCCAAGATGCCCCACCTGCTGGTGGCGGGTACGACCGGCTCCGGTAAATCGGTGGGTATCAACGCCACCATCCTCTCGCTGCTGTACAAGGCCGATCCCCAGGATGTGCGCATGATCCTGATCGACCCGAAGATGCTGGAAATGTCCGTCTACGAAGGCATTCCGCACCTGCTGGCGCCGGTGGTGACCGACATGCGCCAGGCGGGCCACGCCCTGAACTGGGCCGTGAACGAGATGGAGCGGCGCTACAAGCTCATGTCCAAGCTCGGCGTGCGTAACCTGGCTGGCTACAACGCCAAGATTGCCGAGGCGGCCAAGAAGGAAGAGCACATCCCGAACCCGTTCAGCATTACGCCGGATGCGCCGGAACCGCTGGAAAAGCTGCCAACGGTCGTCATCATCATCGACGAGCTGGCCGACCTGATGATGGTGGTGGGCAAGAAAGTCGAAGAACTGATCGCCCGTATTGCCCAGAAGGCACGAGCCGCAGGCCTGCACTTGATTCTGGCGACGCAGCGCCCATCTGTAGACGTGATTACCGGCCTGATCAAGGCCAATATTCCGACCCGTATTGCTTTCCAGGTGTCCTCGAAGATCGACTCGCGGACCATTCTGGACCAGATGGGCGCGGAAACCCTGCTCGGCATGGGTGACATGCTGTACATGCCGCCGGGAACCGGCCTGCCGGTTCGCGTACACGGCGCCTTCGTGTCGGACGACGAAGTGCACCGCGTGGTGGCCCACCTGAAGGCACAGGGCGAGCCGAACTATGTTGAAGGCATTCTGGAAGGCGGCACGCTGGAAGAGGGCGGCGGCGATGTGATGGCCGGGGAGGGCGGCGCCAGCGGCGAGGCCGACCCGATGTACGACCAGGCCGTGCAGGTGGTGCTGAAGAACCGCCGCGCATCGATCTCGCTGGTGCAGCGCCACTTGCGCATCGGCTACAACCGCGCGGCCCGCCTGCTGGAACAAATGGAACAGAGCGGGGTGGTGTCGGCCATGCAGTCCAACGGCAACCGGGACATCATCGCACCCACCGCCTCCGCAGAATAGGGAACGATATGAAGCATTGGAAGACGATCGCCGCGCTTGCGGCCAGTTCGCTGTTCTTCTCCGCTGGCGCCCATGCCGCCGCGCTGGAACAGTTCAAGGCCTTTGTGGCGGGCACCAAGGCCGCCAAGGGCGAGTTCACGCAGAAACAGATCAAGATGGTGGACGGCGTGAGCAAGGTGTCGCAGCCCGCCTCCGGCACCTTCCAGTTTGCCCGTCCCGGCAAGTTCATCTGGTCCTACCTGAAGCCTTACGAGCAGGTATTGCAGGCCGACGGCGACAAGCTCTACATCTACGACAAGGACCTGAACCAGGTTACCGTGAAGAAGCTGGGCGATGCGCTCGGCTCCTCGCCTGCCGCCATCCTCTTCGGCAGCAACGACCTGGAAAAGAACTTCACCCTGTCCGAGGCGGGCAGCCGCGACGGCCTGGAGTGGCTGAAAGCGGTGCCGAAGACCAAGGACAGCAGCTTCGAGCAGATTACCATCGGCCTGCGCAATGGCCAGCCCGAGGCCATGGAGCTGAAGGACAACTTTGGCCAGACCTCCGTGCTCGCCTTCCAGAAGTTCGAGAAGAATCCTGCCCTGAATGCGGCCGCTTTTAAATTCGTCATGCCGAAGGGCGCGGACATCCTGAATAATTAAGCATGGCCGACCTCTTTTCCGCAGAGCCCCGCCAGCCGCTGGCCGAGGCGCTGCGCCCCAAGACCTTGGACGAAGTGATCGGCCAGGGCCATCTGCTGGGCGAAGGCAAGCCGCTCCGGCTCGCTTTCCAGGCAGGTAAACCGCACTCGATGATCCTCTGGGGCCCGCCCGGCGTCGGCAAGACCACGCTGGCCCGGCTCACGGCCAACGCCTTCGACGCCGCCTTTATCGCGCTCTCCGCAGTGTTCGCGGGCGTGAAGGATATCCGCGCCGCCATGGAACAGGCGCAGCAGAACCTTGACCAGTACGGCCGCCACACCATCCTGTTCGTCGACGAGATCCACCGGTTCAACAAGGCGCAGCAGGATGCGCTGCTGCCCTTTGTGGAATCCGGTCTCGTGACGTTCATCGGCGCCACCACCGAGAACCCGAGCTTCGAAGTCAACTCCGCACTGCTGTCGCGGGCGCAGGTCTACGTGCTCAAGTCCCTGAGCGACGAGGAAATGCGCCAGCTGCTGGCCAAGGCGCAGAAGGAGGCTTTGCACGACCTGGAGTTCGACGAAGTGGCTGTGGATACCCTGGTTGGCTTTGCCGACGGCGATGCACGCCGCTTTCTGAACCTGCTGGAGCAGGCCGATACGGCGGCGCGTTCGGCGCGCGTGAAGAAGATCGACGCCAAGTTCGTCGAAAACGCGATGACGCTGAACGCGCGGCGCTTCGACAAGGGCGGCGACAATTTCTACGACCAGATATCGGCCCTGCACAAATCCGTGCGCGGCTCGCATCCCGACGCCGCCCTGTACTGGTTCTGCCGCATGATCGACGGCGGCGCCGATCCACGCTACCTTGCGCGGCGCATCGTGCGCATGGCATGGGAAGACATCGGTCTGGCCGACCCGCGCGCGCTCACCATCGTGAACGACGCTGCCGAAACTTATGAGCGCCTTGGTTCTCCCGAGGGCGAGCTGGCGCTGGGCCAGGCCGTGATCTATCTAGCGATAGCCGCCAAGAGCAATGCAGGCTACAACGCCTTCAACGCCGCCATGGCTTTTGTGAAGCGCGACAAATCGCGCGAGGTGCCGGTCCACCTGCGCAATGCGCCGACGAAGCTGATGAAGGAACTGGGCTACGGCCACGAGTACCGCTACGCCCACGACGAGCCCAATGCCTACGCGGCAGGCGAAACCTATCTGCCGGAAGGGATGGCGGAACCAGGCTGGTATCAGCCGGTCCCGCGCGGCGTCGAATCCAAGATCGCCGAAAAACTCGCGTGGCTGCGCGACCTAGACCGCCAGGCGCGCGAAGAATGAGGCACAAGCTCTTTCTCTTCGACCTGGACGACACGCTGCTCGATTTCAAGGCGTCCGAACAACTGTCCTTCGACCGCACGATGTGCGAGCTCGGCCTCGACGCGCTTCCCGAAGGGCTGTTTGCCGAATACCAGTCCATCAACATGGCGCTCTGGAAGGCCTTTGAAACGGGCGGCGTAACGAAGGACTTCCTGAAGGTCGAACGGTTCCGCCGCACCTTTGCTTCCAATGGGCTCGACCTCGATCCGGAAGCGGCCAGCCACCTCTACCTCGAATCGCTGTCGAACACCGTCGTGCTGATCGACGGAGCGCAGGAACTGTGCGAGGAGCTGGCTGGCATCGGCGAAGTGGGCATCATCACAAACGGTGTGGATCACATCCAGCACCGCCGCATCGCGAGTTCGAAACTGCACGCCCACGTCTCCTTCGTGGCGACCTCCGACGCCTGCGGCCACGCCAAGCCGGACAGCCGCTTCTTCGACTTTACGGTGAAGAAGGCGCGCGCCTTCACCCATGCCGAAACCGTGATCATCGGCGACCGCCTCGACGCCGACATCCTCGGAGCCAACCGATTTGGCATTGAGAGCTGCTGGTTCAACCCCAACGGCGCGGCGAACGACACCGAAGCCAGGCCAAGCTGCGAAGTACAACACCTGCGCGACGTCATCCCCACGCTCCGCACAATCTGATACTGTCCGGCCTTTGCGATCCATCAAGGCCGCAGTTCTCGTTTCATCAAGGTAATTGCTGGCGAACTGATCGACCGTTCGAGCTCTGACAAGCAACCCTACTGACAACGCAGATGCATTTTTCGTCATCGAGTAGACCCATATCATTGGATCGGATTGCGGTGGCGCTGTTTTCCTTCGCGCTTTTGAACCAGGCATTGGCTGGACCGGTGCGCTTCGAGTGCCCGCAGGAGCTCCCCGCAGCCTTAGTAAAGGTTGACAGCCCAAGGCTGGGCTGGAAGTCATTTGTGGGCTCCCCAATGTACCTTAGCGGTGCCGCCCCAGCGGATGGTCCGCCGGAGCGTTTGGGAATACTTCGCGGAGAGGACGGACCACGAACCAAAACGTCGTGGACGCAGAAGTATTCGCTGGAGGGGCCGTACCCGGAAGGTAAGTGGTTACGGTGCGACTACGGCGCGATGGGGGAAGTATCGTTGGCAATGCGTCTCCCAGATGAGATCCAGGAATGCACTGTTAAAGGAACAAAGGGATGTAATGACCCAGTGAATTCCTGCTCAGGTGATAATACAGAAAGGACATCACGTGAGCATGGTCATGGAAGAGGAAGTAAAACGTTGGACGGCGAAGCGCAAAGCGGCGCTGGTCACTGAAATCATTCAAGGTAAGACCACCGTGGCAGAGGCCAGCCGGGCCTTTGATATGCCGCCTTCGGAGATCGAAGAGTGGGTGGATGAAGCCAAGCGGGGCATGGAGAACGCCTTGCGGGCAAAACCGCTCGACGTCCGCGAGCAGTACGAACGCCAGATCAAAGAGCTTCAGGAAGCCTACGGTGAGGCGATGCTGGAACTGCGTGCCAGAAAAAAGCTGGCGTCCCTGCTGGGCGAGGAAGAGAAGTGATCGAAACGATCCGCCAGGGACTAGCAGAAGACGGATTCAAAGTTTCGATCAATAAGCTGTGCCAGTGGTTCGACATGCCGCGCCGGACGGTGTACTACAAGTCCGTCAAGGCGGCGCCGAAGGTGCAGCCGCGCTTTGCCGAACCAATCAAGGCCATGATCAACGAGGAGCCATCGTTCGGCTATCGCACCGTGGCGGCCCTGCTGGGCTTCAACAAGAACACCGTGCAACGCATCTTCCAACTACGTGGCTGGCAAGTGAAGAAGCGGCCGATCGGCTTTCGTCCGCGTGTGCAGGCCTTGCCTTCGGTGGCGACGGCTCCGGACCAGCGCTGGGCGACCGACATGTGCCGCGTCTGGGCTGGGCGCGATGGGTGGTCAGTGCTGGCTTTGGTGATCGATTGCCATACCCGTGAACTACTGGGCTGGCATCTTTCCCGCTCCGGCAAGGCTAAAACGGCGGAGGCGGCCTTGGAACAGGCCCTTATTGCCCGCTATGGCACCCTGGGCAAAGTTACAGCGCCATTCTTGTTAAGGTCGGACAACGGCTTGGTTTTCACCAGCCGCAGCTACACCAGATTGGTGCGCAGCTATGGCCTGCGCCAGGAATTCATCACGCCTCACTGCCCCGAGCAGAATGGCATGGTGGAGCGCGTCATCAGGACGCTGAAGGAGCAGTGCGTACATCGGCACCGCTTCGAAAGTTTGCAGAACGCCAGCCGGGTCATCGCCGACTGGATTGGCTTCTACAACAACCGGCGCCCGCATCAGGCGCTGGGCATGAAAACACCCGCTGAGGCGTTTAGATTAGCGGCTTAAGTTGAGCAGGAACCGCTGGGTCATTACAGGGACGCCATGCTGGCGAGAGCATCTTTGAAATAGCGTGCAAATAGCCCGGCTAATGCCGGGCCCGCAACGATCAGTCAATCAGGCTTCCGGCGCCGTCCAGACCAGGTTCCACAGGTGGCCGTCGATATCCTCGAAGCCCTGGTCGTACATGAAGCCATGGTCCTCGGGTGGATGCGGGATGCGGCCGCCAGCGGCAGCCGCCTTGGCGATCAGGCTGTCCACCTCTTCACGGGTATCGCAGTTCAGGCAGATGACGATTTCATTGGCTTCCTTCGCGTCCGCCACAGGCTTGCCGATCAGGGACTTGAAGAACGGTTCGGTCGACAGCATGGCCTGGATGCTGCCATCGACGATGTTCATGAACGCGGCGTTTTCTCCGCTGAACCGCGCGTCGAAAGTGAAGCCGAGGGCTGCAAAGAAGGCCTTGGATTTGTCCAGGTTCTTCACGGGCAGGTTGAGGATGATCTGTTTTTTCATGGCGTTTCCTTGTCAAGATGGAATGATCGGTCGGTGCTTCATTCCTACGACGGGCGAGGGCGCACAGAATCGACACGCTTGCGAAAAATAGTTACTACTCGCTGTCCGTGTCCTCGTCCTTGGCTTTGTCCTCTTTGCTCTTCACCCCGCGCCGGGCGAGGCCTTCCCTCAGCAGGAATTCGATTTCCGCGTTCACGCTGCGCAGGTCGCGCGCGGCGAGGCGCTGCAGGTCTTCCCACAGCGCGGGATCTATCCTTAAAGGGAAGGCTTTTTTACCGGGACTTGCCATGCTTTTCTGCTAGTTGTAGAGGGTGCCCGTATTGACGATCGGCTGGGTTTCCTTGTCCGAACACAGCACCACCAGCAGATTGCTGACCATTGCGGCCTTGCGCTCGTCGTCCAGCTCGACGATACCACGCTCCGACAGGCCCTTCAGCGCCGCCTCCACCATGCTCACGGCGCCATGCACGATCTTGGCACGGGCGCTGATGATCGCCTCGGCCTGCTGGCGGCGCAGCATGACCTGGGCGATCTCGGCAGCGTAGGCCAGGTGAGTAAGCTTGGCATCCAGCACCTCGACGCCCGCCGCTTCGAAGCGCTCCTGGAGCTCGCACTTCAGTGCATCGACGACCACATCCATGCCAGCGCGGAGGGTGGTTTCGCCCTCGGGCAGGTCTTCGCCCTCGTCGTAGGCATATTGCGCTGCCAGATGGCGGAGGGCGGCTTCGGCCTGGATGGAGACATAGCGCTCGAAATCGTCCACTTCGAATACTGCCTGGGCGGTATCGCGCACGCGCCAGACGATGGCCGCGCTGATCTCAACCGGGTTTCCGCGCTTGTCGTTCACCTTCAGCGTGGGCGCATTCAGGTTGCGCGCCCGCAGCGACAGGCGGCGCTTCACATACCAGGGAAACGCCCAGCGCAGGCCTTCGTTGCGGTCGGTGCCGATGTACTTGCCGAACAGGGTCAGTATCGCGCTTTCATTCGGCTGCAGCATGTAGAGGCCGGCCAGGCAAATGACGCCTGCCAGTGCCATCAATACAGCGCCCCCAAAGAACGACAGGCCGTGGGCGCCTTCGACTCCAGTCTTCAGCAGGAATACCGCGCCAAGTATCAGGACGATTCCGGCGCCAGCGGCCAGGTAGCCATTTGTCGAACTAAACGCCAGTTCGCGGCGAATATGTGCTGCGCTCATGCTCGATTCCTCTCAGGTGTGTGACATCAAAGTGATATCACTTTAGGATCACCTGGAACTATTGTCAAGGAATTTCGCCTGGTCAATTTGAAATGTGCTGTCACCACGAGGATTACACTCAGTCGCTTTAAGCAGATCGAGCTCGCCGTTCGGCGGTCCTCGATAGTTTTCCCTCTATCGCGTGAGAGCCCCATTACTTCTAAATATCGGGGAACAATTCTTTCTCGATGCGATCCATCACTTCTGTTGCCTCTGCCGATCTACCCTCTGCATAGTCCTGCCGACTCATGTTTAGCAGACGCAAAAGCGCGAGCGCCTGTCTCGAACTCTCGTAGCGCTCGATAGGGACGCAGACGAACGCTGCAACCCCATTCTGGGTGATTACGATATCGGTCTGATCTGTCCTGAGTTCTTCTGCCAGCTCGGCGGAATTGTTTTTCAGGTACGAGATCGGTTTCATCTTCAAAAGATGCATTTGGCCCGCCTGACAGAATCTAGACAGGATTTAGTCTAGCCTGCGGGTCCCAGTGGTCAATCCACGATAAACAGTTTGGCCCCGGTGGCCGTGGAGGAGCGGTGGGGTTCAGCGTTGTCGGCTACCTGATAGCTCATGCCCGGACGCAGGACGAATGTGCGGCCGTCTTCCAGCTCGGTATGCAGTTCGCCTTCCAGGCAGAGGAGGATGTGGCCCTTCACGCACCAGTGGTCGGCCAGGTAGCCGGGCGTGTACTCCACCATCCGCACCCGCTGGTCGCCGAACTTGCGCGTGCGCCAAAAGGCCTTGCCGGTAACGCCCGGGTGCTCCGTGGTTTCCACTTCCGACCAGTCGGTGGTGCCGAACGGGATGCCGCTCATCTGCATGAATTCTCCTTCACGTTTATTATGGGAATTTTATTGGAGGCCTCATCATGCACTATCTGCTGTCCTATGAACTCGCCGACGACTACCTGGAGCGCCGCGAACTGTACCGCGGCAAGCATCTTGCCCTGGCGTGGGAGTATGCGGACCGGGGCGAGCTGCTGCTGGCTGGCGCCGCTGGCGAGCCCATCGACAGCGCCATGCTGCTGTTCAAGGCCGA
This sequence comes from Massilia endophytica, assembly GCF_021165955.1. Lineage (NCBI taxonomy): Bacteria > Pseudomonadati > Pseudomonadota > Betaproteobacteria > Burkholderiales > Oxalobacteraceae > Massilia > Massilia endophytica. The sequence continues at coordinate 1,198,778 of NZ_CP088952.1, forward strand.
TTCGCCAGCGCCCGCCGAAGCCTTCGCCAAGGCCGATCCCTATGTGCTGAACGGCATCGTGAAGCGCTGGACGGTGCGCAAATGGCACACCGTGGTGGGCGAAACAGCGAGCAATCCGCTGCGTTAATAGATGCAGTCGCTGCAGGGCGCAGGCTGCAGGCTGTGCCGCGTATGGTCGCGGGCCTGCACCAGCCGCAGCTGGGTGCGGCGCAGGAGCTGCTCCATCTGGCTCTGCGCCTCCGCTTCCGCCACGCGGATGCGGCCGCAGCCCATGGCTTCCACCAGCGTCAGCCCGTCGTTGGGCACCACGAATTCCTGGCCTGGGCGCAGCAGGAAATCCGTGTACTGGCCGTAAGACGTAATCCACGCCACGCCTTCCAGGCATTCCACGACCTGTCCGCCAGCGTGCTCCAGGCGGAGCGGGCGGTTCGGGGCAAGCTGGTATTCCATGGCGTTCTCCTGTGCTTTTCCAATAGCTCCAGAATAGCCACCGCCCGCCAACCATAACAGATGCAGCAAAACGATATTGTGATGGGCACAGTCGCACTTCGGCTACACTGTGCTGGTCGAAAAACAATGCCGCTGTACCTGTTCCGGTAAGCCCTGCGGCAGGAGAATGGCAGGATGCCCACGCCCATCAATCTGTACGAGCAGCTGGCCAACGAGCTGGACGCGCTGATCGCCCAGCGGGTGTTTGCGCCCGGCGACAAGCTGCCGTCCATCCGGCACCTGGCGCAGCAGAAGCGCCTGTCGGTGAGCACGGTCCTGCAGGCCCTGCGGCTGATGGAGGACAGGGGCCTGATCGAAGCCCGTCCCCAGGCGGGCTACTACGTGCGCCACCGCGCGCGCATGCTGGCCGCGCTGCCCACGGAAGCGCAGCCCCTCAAGGAGCCCGCCTATGTGGGCATCAACAACACGCTGATGCGGGTGCTGAAGGCGAACGAGTCGCCGCAGGTGGTGCACCTGGGCTCGGCCTGGCCGCCGGACGAGCTGCTGCCCATGCGCCGCGTGCAGAAGGCCGTCGCGGCCGCGGCGAGGCGCGATCCGGCCCTGCTGAGCAAGGTGAGCTGCTACGAAACCAACGAGCCCGCCTTTACGCGCCAGGTGGTGCGCCGGGCGCTGGACTGGGGCCAGATCGACTCAGCCGAGATCGTGGTCACCAGCTCCTGCACGGAAGCCATCAGCTTGTGCCTGCGCGCCGTGGCGAAGCCGGGCGACACCATCGCCATCGAATCCGCCACGTATTTCGTGCTGCTCCAGCTAATCGAAAGCCTGGGCATGAAGGCGCTGGAGATTCCCACCCATCCGAAAACTGGCGCCTCCATCGATGCGCTGGAGCTGGCGCTGAACGCGGGCCTGGTGCAGGCCTGCCTCTTCATCCCCAATGCGAACAATCCGCTCGGCTGCATCATGCCCGAGGAGAACAAGCGCCGTGTGGCGGCCCTGCTGGCCCAGCACGACGTGCCGCTCATTGAGGACGACGTCTACGGCGACCTGTGCTTCACGCCGGAGCGCCCCTGGCCCATCAAGGCCTACGACACCAGCGGCCACGTGCTCCTGTGCTCATCGTTCTCCAAGGCCGTGACGCCCGCCTCGCGCGTCGGATACGTGGCGGCGGGGCGCTGGGCGCAGGAAGTGGCCCTGCTGAAGATGGTGTCCAGCGGCTCCACCAGCCAGTTCTTCCAGGCCGTGCTGGCCGACTTCCTGAACGGCAGCAGCTACGATATACAGGTGCGCAAGATGCGCCGCGTGCTGGCCCAGCGCATCGCCCGCATGTCGGACGCGGTGTGCGCCCATTTCCCTGCCGCCTGTTCGGTCAGCGAACCGCAGGGCGGCTTCGTGCTGTGGGTGCAGATGCCCGAGCAGGTGGACGCGCTGGCCCTGCACCTGGAAGCGGTGGAGCAGGGCGTGGCCTTCGTTCCCGGCCCGCTCTTCTCTGCCAGCGGCAAATTCGGCAACTACCTGCGCCTCAACTGCGGCAACGCCTGGAGCGACGAGATCGAGCGCGCCATCGCCCGCCTCGGCCAGCTGGTGCACAGCCATGCCGGAGAAGGCCCGCGCAGCGTTGGCCGGGCCGCCTGAACAGCGCCTTCACGCCGCATTTTTGCAGTTCATCCCCTGTTTTTGGCGACCCGTCGCACACCGCTCGCTCGCCATAGGGCCTTTAGGTACAGTGTAACCATGCAAGCAGCACTACACACTGACCTGAAGGAGAACATCATGAACATCACCAAACACATGGAAGCCATCTTTATCGCCGCAGCCCTGATCGGCGCCGTCTTCAGCTTCACCACCGTGAGCCAGAAGCCGCTGGACGTGGCCGCCGACCGCGCCGTGGCAAGCGTGCAGCAGACGCAGATGCCGGTCGTGACCGTGGCCGCGAAACGCCTGACCACTGCCGAAAAAGCGCGCCTGATCTGAGATGGACCGCCGGAGGGCGTAAAACTCGCGGAGTTGCGGTTCTGTCTTGGTACAATTGCGCTTTCGACATAGCGGCAATACCCCATGATAGACATCCAACTGCTCCGTAAAGATATCGATACCGTCGCCGCCAAACTGGCGACCCGCAAGTTCCAGCTGGACGTCGCCGGCTTCAACGCCCTGGAGGGCGAACGCAAGGCGATCCAGATGCGCACCGAGGAACTGCAAAGCAAGCGCAACTCGCTGTCCAAGCAGATCGGCATGATGAAGGGCAAAGGCGAGGACACCAGCGCCGTGATGGCCGAAGTGGCCGGCCTGGGCGATGAGCTGAAGAACAATGAACAGGCGCTGGCCGTGGTGCAGGAGAGGATGAGCGCCTTCCTGCAGGCCGTGCCCAACCTGCCGCACGAATCCGTGCCGGTGGGGACGGACGAAACGGGCAATGTCGAAGTGCGCAAAGTGGGGACCCCGCGCAGCTTCGACTTCGAGATCAAGGACCATGTCGATGTCGGCGCGCCGCTCGGCCTGGACTTCGACACCGCCACCAAGCTGACCGGCTCGCGCTTCTCCGTCATGAAAGGCGGCATCGCCCGCCTGCACCGCGCACTCGCGCAGTTCATGCTCGATACGCACACCGACAAGCATGGCTACACCGAGTGCTACACGCCTTACATGGTGAACGCCGAGTCCCTGCTGGGCACCGGCCAGCTGCCTAAATTCGAAGCCGACCTGTTCTCGGTAAAGAAGGGCGGCGCGGAAGGCGAGGGCGAGACCTTCTACCTGATTCCGACCTCCGAAGTTTCGCTGACCAATATCGTCCGCGATGACATCGTGGCCGCCGATGCGCTGCCCCTGCGCATGACCGCGCACACGCCGTGCTTCCGTTCCGAAGCAGGCAGCTATGGCCGCGACACGCGCGGCATGATCCGCCAGCACCAGTTCGACAAGGTCGAAATGGTGCAGGTGGTGCACCCTGAAAAATCGTACGAAGCACTGGAAGAGATGGTAGGCCACGCCGAAACCATACTGCAGCAGCTTGGGCTGCCGTACCGCGTCATGTCCCTGTGCACAGGCGACATGGGCTTTGGCGCCGCCAAGACCTACGACCTGGAAGTGTGGCTGCCCGCGCAGAACACCTACCGCGAAATCTCCTCGCTCTCGAACTGCGAAGCCTTCCAGGCGCGCCGCATGCAGGCCCGCTTCCGCAACGCCCAGGGCAAGCCGGAACTGCTGCACACCCTGAACGGCTCCGGGCTGGCCGTTGGCCGCACCCTGGTCGCCGTGCTGGAAAACTACCAGCAGGCCGATGGCAGCGTCGAAATCCCTGCCGTGCTCCAGCCATACATGGGCGGCCTGACCAAACTTTCTTAAAGGGGACAGACGGGGACGCCGAGTCCCCTTTAAGAAATAGTGTGCGCAAGTGAACAATAGTTCTTGTTGTTCCTTGCGCATTATGTTTATACTCAACATTACGTAATTACGTAATGGGGTGAGCATGGCAAGGCCAGGGCTGTCGAAACTGCAGGTCAAGGAAGTGCGCGAGCAGATGCTTGCCGAAGGCCGCCATCCGTCCGCCGATGCGGTGCGCGCCGCCTTGGGCAATACCGGCTCCAAATCCACCATCCACAAGTACCTGAAGGAGCTGGCGGGCGAGAGCCCGGCAGCCAGCGCGAGCCGGAACGATACGGTCCGCTCCCTGAATGCCCTGGTCGAACAGCTGGCCGAGAAGCTGCACAGCGACGCCGAAGACCGCATCCGCGCATTGCAGGCCCGGTACGAGATGGCCTTGCGCCAGAAGGATGCCGAAATCGCCGAGCTGCGCGAGCGCGTGGGGACACTGTCCGCCGGTCCTGCCAACCAACCGCTGTCGCGCCTTGGCGCAGGCTTCGGCCGCTTCGAAAGCCTTGTGCAGGCAGGCCGCAGTGGACGCGGAAAGGCCTCAGTCTTCAGCAGCGTTCTTGCCAGCGGCCGCTCCGTGCTCTCCGATCTGGGCGTTATCCGCCCCGCAGGTTTGTCGTTCCCATAGTTGTTCATCCCGCCGCCAGCGGGATTTTTTCGGTAGTTGTGAAATCGTTTTCAATAAAAAGGAAAAGAATGCATACCGCAATGAACACAACGGAGGTCTTCCTCCTGGCCATGCTGATCGTCTTCACGGTTCCCTACCTGATCTGGCGCCTTGGCGATACGAACTACTATGCGCCGTTGGTGGTGGTGCAGATCATCACGGGCATCCTGCTTGGGCCGGGCGTGCTGGGCGCGGCGTATCCCGACTACTACCAGTTCATCTTCACGCCGGCCGTGATCCAGTCGCTGAACGGCATCGCCTGGTGGGCGGTGATGATCTTCGTGATGATCGCGGGGATCGAGCTCGATCTGGGGCAGGCATGGAAGCACCGCCGCGAAAGCGTCATCACCGCGGGCATGGCGCTGGGGACGCCGCTGGTGTTCGGCTGCGTGGCCGCTGCCGGCATGCTGGGCTACAGCGGCTGGATCGGCGTCAATGGGCAGGATTGGCAGTTCGTGCTCGGCGTAGGCATGGCCTGCGCGGTGACGGCGCTGCCAATTCTCATTCTGCTGATGGAGAACCTGGAGATTCTGCGCCACCCGATCGGCCAGCGCATTCTGCGCTACGCGAGCCTGGACGACGTGGCCATTTGGGGCGTGCTGGCGCTGATCCTTCTGGACTGGACGCGTGTGGGCCGGCAGGTTGGCTTCCTCATCATGTTCGCAGTAGTGGCCTGGGGCTTCCGCAAGCTCATGGTGCGCATCCCCGAACGCGACCGCTGGTTTGTCGCCATGATATGGCTGGCCGCTTGCGGCTTCGGCGCCGACTGGGCGGGACTGCATTTCATGGTGGGCGCCTTCCTCGCCGGTGCGGTGATGGACGCGCACTGGTTCAACCAGGAGAAGATGGACCTGATGCGCCACCACGTGCTGCTGGCGCTCATGCCCGTTTTCTTCCTCAGCACAGGCCTGCGCACCAACTGGGGCGTTGGCGGCTCGATGGTCTTCATCGCCGCTGCGGTGCTGCTGGTGGCGTCCGTGGCGGGGAAACTGATTGGCGTGCAGATCGCAGGGAAGATCCTGAAGTGGGAGGAGGGCGAAGCCTCGATCATCGGCTGGCTGCTGCAAACGAAGGCGCTCATCATGATTATCTTCGTGAACATCCTGCTGGACAAAGGCATCATCACCAACGAAACCTTTACCGCGCTGCTGCTGATGGCCGTCGCCAGCACCATGCTCACGGTACCTGTCGTCTATCCCAAACTGCGGCGCATGCACCAGCTGATTTTCCGTACGAGCTGAGGATAAATTTCCCCCTTCCATTTTTCGGAAGGGCTGCTATAATGCTGGTCTTCCGCAGCAGTACGCGGGAAAGAGATAGAGTTCCCGACCAATCTTGTGCCCCTGGCACAGGAGCTCGAACAGAACACCGGAGAGGTGGCAGAGTGGTCGAATGTACCTGACTCGAAATCAGGCGTAGGGTGTCCCCCTACCGTGGGTTCGAATCCCACCCTCTCCGCCATAAATTCAAAGACTTACGTCGCAAACAAGGCCATCCAAATCGGATGGCTTTTTTTGTTTTGCGTGGAGTTGTTTTGACATCCCCGTATCCTCCAAGCGCCGCACTTGGGTATTGGCGAAAGTGGTGTTAGGATGAACTTGTCCAATTGCAAGGGCGTACTTATGAAACCGCATCGCGTTGTCGTGCTTGTCACGCCCCAGGTCGTGCCGTTTGACCTTGCGACTCCGCTGCTTGTCTTTCAGTTAGTCCCTGACGAGCGTTATGTGGTAACCACATGCGCTGTGGAGAAGGGGGCAAGCTTTGCCATTGGCGGGATGTACAGCCAGGTGCTACGCGGCCTCGAGGCTTTTGAAGACGCCGATACGATCGTGATTCCAGGCGTGTTTGACTGGCATGCCGATGTCGATGCCACGATCAAGACGAGCCTTCGGGCCGCCTATAGCCGGAAGGTGAGGATCGCGTCTATTTGCACCGGTGCGTTTACCTTGGCGCATGCCGGCCTGCTCAATCAGCGCCGGGCGACCACGCATTGGGCCGCCGCGCAGGAACTGGCTGACATGTTTCCTGAGATCGAAGTGGACCCCACGGTCCTGTACGTGGATGGCGGGCAGATCCTCACCTCCGCCGGCGTCACTGCGGGAATCGACATGTGTTTGCACATTGTGCGCAGCGATGTCGGTCAACATGTGGCCAATCAAGTCGCCCGGCTGATGGTGGCCAGCCCCCATCGGAGCGGCGGTCAGGCCCAGTTTATCGAGCGTCCGATTCCTCCCGGGAGAAGCCGCCACCTGGATCGAACGCGCGACTGGATCCTGGCCAATCTCGATAAGGATTTGCGTGTCGCGGACATGGCTGAACACGCCGGCTTGGCGCTACGTTCGTTCGCCCGGCGCTTTGAATCCGAGACTGGGGTTTCTCCCATCCAGTGGATTATCGAGCAACGCATCAAGCTTGCGCAGACCTTGCTCGAAACGACCACGCTTCCCGTTGAGATTATCGCGAACCGATGCGGCTTCCCAACCGCACCCGCCTTACGGCAACATTTCAAGCGGATCACCAAGGTGACGCCGACAGCGTACCGCAGGACGTTCTCGGACGCCCATGCCGAGTTCGCGTGAGAGGACGTGCGTATGTCGGACATCGGGCAACCGTGCAGTTCCAATGCGGCGTGGTGTCCCCCTGCACTGGTCTCCGTTCGCGCTCCCTGGGTGCGCTAGCCTGCGGCAGGAGATGTGTAATTCATCCGTAAGCCCCACACCCGTAAACTCGCGCCGCCACTCCAGCCGGACTGGCAAGGCGACATTGCGAGGAACGCATGGGAAAAATAGTTGGCACGGAAGCAGCAGACATTTTGGTGGCTGATTCGGATCTGGGGTCGCAGATTGAGGGGCTCGGGGGGGATGATGTTCTGATCGGCGGTGCCGGCGCAGACCGGCTCATCGGCGGAACCGGAAACGATGAGCTGGTGGGCGGGGCCGGCGGCGACTGGCTGGAGGCAGGCGAAGGCGACGATACCATCGTGTTTTACGCCAAGAGTGAATGGACCGGTGCCGCCGTCGATGGCGGCGCCGGCACCGATACCCTGAAAATTTACCCCGGCGGGGCCGCCTTCTTCATGAATGACGCGATGGACATCGAAGTGGTCGAGATGAAAGGGGGCGGAGCCGTGGACGCGGGCGCGGTGACTCATTTCATTCGCATGACGGCTTATGGTGAAGACAGCTATCTGATCGGTGGTTCCGGTGGTGTCGACCTCAGTGGCGGTGACGGCAATGACTACCTGGAGGGCAAGGCCGGCGGTGGCCGCTACGCCGGCGGTGGCGGCCACGACTGGATTGTGGCGCCAGGCCGGGATAACGTGGTATTCGCTGGCGACGGCAATGACTACCTGATGCTCAACGGCACCGAAGAGAACACCATTGACGCGGGCCCCGGCTACGATATCTTGCATGTGTTTGCTGCGCGCGGGGTGGACTGCCTTGTCAAGCTGACCGATGCCATGCACATTGAAAAACTGAGTTCGCACGATGATGGGCATGGCGCCGACGTATTCGACGCCAGTGCCATGCACAATCCGATCATCATGACTGGAAACAATGCCAGCGATGCTCTGTTCGTGGGCGGGGCTGGCAACGATGTGCTGTTCGGCGGCGGCGGCTGGTCGTCGCTGTCCGGCGGGGCCGGCAATGATGTGCTGGCTGGCGGCTTCGGGTCGAATCTGATGGATGGCGGTGATGGCGCCGACGACTTGTTTGCTGGCGAAGGCGGACAGTCCAATGACCTGATCTTCGGGGGCTCAGGCGCCGATACGTTTCACCTGTTGAGCCGGTTCGGGGAAAAGGTGGTGGCCGACTTCAACATGGCCGAGCACGATCTGCTGCATCTGCGCAGTATTACCGGTGAGGCGCGCTCCGACTTCGACTATGTGATGGCGCATGCGCAGCAAATGGACCAGGATAGCGTGCTCACGCTGGAGGACCTCACGATTGTGCTGCAGGGGGTGGCCCTGCGTGACATGACACTGGATATGTTCCTGTTCGGCTAAACGGCCGGCGGGTTCCGCCGCAGGTTGGTAGCGGTTACAATGGCGACAGCCGGGCGCCGGGTGAGCTGGCGCCCAACAAATGCATACCGATGGGGACACCATGCAGCGTGTGGACGCCGCAGCAGTAATCGGCACACGGATGCCGGATGGACTGGGGCGCCGGCTGCTGCTGGCCATGATCCTGGCTGGAGGCGCCCTTAGCCTGCTATTGACGGCCGTGCAGCTTTATCTTGACTACCGGCAGGAACTGGAGCAGGTCGACAACCGCTACGAGCAGATGGCCGCCACTTCCGTGGATTCCCTGGCCAACAGCCTGTGGACCTTCAATGCCCCGCAAACACAACTGGGGCTCGAGGGGTTGCGGCGGCTTCCGGACGTGGTCTACGCGGCCATTGATACCGTCACCGGCGAGCATTTTGCCGCCGGCGTGCGTCCCGGCCAGCGTTTCATGGTGCGCAAGATTGCGCTCGTCCGTGCCAGCGATCCGGGCGTTGCGCTAGGCGAGCTTACCGTCGCCGTCAGCCTGGACGGCGTGTACCGGAGGCTGTGGGACAGGGCGGTATTCATCTTCCTTGCCCAGGCGGTCAAGGCCACCCTGGTTTCGGCCTTGCTCCTGTTGCTGGTAAGCCGCTGGATCACCCATCCCCTCTACCAAATGGCGGAGTACGCCCGCCGGCTCAGCCTGGAGAACCTGCCGGAACGGCCGATCCTGGGCCTGCGCGGAGCGCGCCGCAACGACGAACTGGCGCAGGTGGCGCATGCGCTCGAAGACATGGTCCGTTGCCTGCGCGCTGAACTGCAGCACCGTGGCAAGCTGGAGCGCGAGCGCGAGGCTCTGGTGGCGGCCCTGCGCGGGCATCGCGACCAATTGGAAGGGGAGGTGGCGGCCCGGACGGCGGAACTGTCCCGGCAGCGTACCTTGGCCGAGCAGCGCGGCGACCAGCTGGCGTTGACGCTCGCCGAGCTTCAGCAGGCGCAACAGAAACTGGTCTTGTCCGAGAAGCTGGCGGCGGTCGGCATTTTGACCGCTGGCGTCGCGCACGAGATCAACAACCCGGTCAATTTCGCGCACGTCGGGGCCCAGTCACTGCTGTCGCATCTTGAGCAATTCCGCAGTTGGCTGCTGAACCTGGCTGCCGACGAGGCCGATACTGAACTGCTGGAAGCGCTCAACGGCCAGGTGGACCAGCTGAAGGAGCAAACACAGACAGTCCTGGAGGGAACCGTCCGGATTCGCGACGTGGTACGTGACTTGCGCTCGTTCTCCCGGCTGGATGAGGCGGAGACCAAGACAGTCGCGATCAGCGAATGTGTGCGCACGACCGTGAACCTGGTGCGCACCCAGTTCGCCGACCGCGTCGATATCGAATGCGTGTTTGCGGATGACCCCATGCTGGCCTGCCGCCCGGCGCAGCTGAACCAGGTGTTCATGAATTTGATCATCAACGCATGCCAGGCGATCACGGCGAGCCAGTCCGCGACCGGACAACCGGCGCGTGGGCACGTGCGGATCGCGAGCGCCAAGGAAGGGGAGGTGCTGCGCGTCGCCGTCGAGGACAATGGGCCCGGCCTGGCGCCCGACGTGGCGGCCCGGGTGTTCGACCCGTTCTTCACTACCAAGCCCGTCGGTGTCGGGATGGGCCTGGGCCTGTCGATCAGCCTGGGCATCGTTGAACAGCATGGCGGCACGCTGGAAGCCGAGTCGCTGTCTGGGCAAGGATGCCGCTTCGTGGTCAGGTTGCCCTTATGACGCCGGGCAGGCAACAGGGGGGGGGCGTGGCACGGCTGTGCTCGTTGCTGGTCCTTGCGGCGGCGGGCCATGCGCTGGCTGCGCCGCCGCGGGAAGTGCAGGTGTTTACCGATTACGATGAGCACTCGCTCGTCATCGACGAGACCGGCAATCCGCAAGGTTGCCTGCTCGATGTAGTGGCGGAACTCATGCGTCGGGCCGGCAACCGGTCCCCGGTGCAAATCCTGCCCTGGTCGCGCGCCCTGCACCTGACCCGGACCACGGCATATGCCGCCCTGTTCCCGGTGACGCGCACCGCTGAGCGAGAAGCCCAGTTCCGGTGGGTGGGGCCGCTGAGTTTCGAGGTGGCTGGGCTGTACCGGCGGCGCGGCCGCCAGCCGCAGGTGAGCGATCTGGAGGCCGCCAAGCACTTGCGGGCGATCGCCGTCACCCATTCGTGGTACCAGCACGAACTGCTGGCCGGCAAGGGCTTTCGCAACCTGGAAGTCTTGACCACGCAGGAGCAGGGAATCCGGATGCTGCTGGCCGGTCGGGTGGACCTGCTGGCGGCCGACAGCTCGACCCTGCTTGGCTCGCTGCGCAATATCGGCCACACGATGGAGGAGCTGGACCTGGCCTTCGTGTTCTGGCGCGGCAGCAATTACCTGGCGTTCGCACCGCAGACTCCCACCGCCGAGGTAGCCCGTTGGCAGGCAGCGCTGGAGCGCATGAAGGCCGACGGAACAATGCGGGCCTTGAGCGCGCGCTGGGAGCAATCGGGACGGGCACCGTGCGGGGCTGCCGGAACGTTGTTCCGGGCCCGGCCCCCCTGAGCGGGGCGGCGGAGCGGCGATCCGTACGTGAACGGTAAGTGGTTCGGCGGTATGGTCCGGTGCCAGGCGCATGGTTGCCTGGCCGGACGTCGGGAGGTCGAACTGGACTCATACCTGGTTTTTGCGGGGGGCACCCCCGTCGTATGCTTTGCCCCGGGTGCTGCGCCACTGCCGGTGGCCGCGAGCGGGCAGCACGACAGCCGATGCCATGTGCTTCGTCTTGTCTGCCGCACCGCAGCGCGGCAGACCGCGCAAGCGTTCAGTCGCGGGAACGCCATGCGGTTCCGCCGGCGTGCGCGCACCTGGGGCCGCGGCATTGTGCTCGCGTGCGCGCTCCAGCTGGCCGGGTGCGCCGCGGCGCCGGCCTGGGCAGCTCAGCCGTGCGTCGGCGCGCCGGCCGGCGTGCCGGGCTGGGTCAGCGTGGTCAGGATCGGCGTTGCCCGGGAGTGGATCGGCGCCCGCTTCTTCCGCGCAGGCGGCAGCAATTCCCATCCCACGCTGCTGTTGCTACATGGCTTTCCCGGGGCCGAACTGAATCTCGATCTCGCGCACGCCGTGCGCCGCGCGGGCTGGAACGTGATCGTCCCGCATTACCGTGGGGCCTGGGGCACGCCTGGCAACTTCACCTGGCGGCACGCGATTGCGGATGCGAAGGCGGTCCTGGCTTGGCTGCGCACGCCTGAGGCTGCGGCCGACTATGGCGTGGACGCGCGCACCCTGGTGGTGGCGGGGCATAGCCTGGGGGGATTCCTGGCGTTGACGGCGGCCGCCGGCGATGCCGATGTGCGGGGCGCGGTGTCCCTGGCCGGCTTCAACTTCGGCGCGGTGACCGCCGGGCCGGGAGCGCGCCCGGGCACCGAACAGCAATTGGCGGCGTTGTGGCAGGAGTCGGCACAATGGCTGAGCGGGGCCAGCGGCGCCGCCTTGGCCCGCGAGGCAGTTCAGGCCGGCGCCCAGTGGGACCTGCGACGCTTGGCGGTGCCGCTGGCCCGGCGTCCGCTGCTCCTGGTGGCGGCCCGGTACGACCAGGTGGCGCCGCCGGTGCTGCACCACGAGCGTTTGCTGCAGTCGTTGCGCGCCGCCCACGCCAGGACGGTGGAGGACGTCGTGCTGGACACCGATCATGGCTTTATCGATGCGCGTACCGGCCTGGCGGAGCGCCTGGTGGGCTGGCTTCAGGCGAAGTTTCCGGGCGACACCCATCGGGGGGGACGGTGCGGCGCCCCCACGCGCGCGCAGGCCGCCGAGCTGCTTCCCCAAGGCTGATGCCCATCTAGGACGGCGGGCGCGACATGGCGGAACAGGACGACAATCGCAGCGAACCGGCTACTCCCCACAAACTGCGCGAGGCGCGCAAGCGCGGGCAGGTGGCCAAAAGCCCGGATGCGGCATTCGTGGTGGTGCTGGCGGCCCTGGTCGCCGTCTGGTTTGCGGCCGCCGCGGGCAGCGGCCGCCGCGCGCTGTCGCTGTCGGCGGCGTTGCTCACCCGGCTTGCCGATCTGGAGTGGACTCCGGCCGGCGCCATGGCGTGGGTAGGCGGGTGGCTGCAGGCCGGCCTCGCGCTGCTGGCCCCGGCCTTGGTGGCGGTGGCGGGGGGGGCGATCCTGGGACAGCTGATGCAGGCAGGACCGGTCCTGAGCGCCCATCCCTTGAAGCCCGACCTGCAGCGCCTGAACCCGGCCAGCGGCTTGAAGCGCTTGATGTCGATGCGGCTGGTGTATGAAGCGGCCAAGAGCGTCGTCAAGCTGTCGGTGCTGGGACTCGTGCTCATCCTCCTGCTGCGCGCGGTGGCGCCGCGCCTGGGAGCGCTGCAGTTTGGGCCGGCGCCTGACGTCGCCCGCCAAGCCCTGGCCGAGGTAGGGCCGCTGCTGTTCAAACTCCTGCTGGCCCTGCTGGCGGTGGCGCTGGCGGACGCGATCTACACCCGGTGGGAGTTCGCGCGCAAGATGCGCATGAGCCGGCGTGACATCACGGACGAGCACAAGCAGCGCGAGGGCGACCCGCGTATCCGTGAACGCTTGCGCGAGGTGCGGCTGGAGCTGCTCAAGCAGACCCGTTCCCTGAGCCAGGTGGCGAAGGCCGATGTGTTGCTCACCAACCCGACCCACTACGCGGTCGCCATTTCCTACCGGCACGGTGAAATGCCGGCGCCCAAATTGTTGGCCAAGGGGGCAGGGGAGCTGGCAGCCAGGATGCGCGAGAGCGCACGGCGCCACCGTATTCCGATTGTCGAAAACCCCCCTCTGGCGCGCGAGCTGCACCGCCGGCTGACCCTGGATGAATATGTGCCCGAGGACCTGTACCCTGCCGTGGCCAAGATCCTGTTGTGGGTCTATGCCTTGCGCGCCAATCGCCGCGCGGGATGAGTGGACAGCGGGGGGCGAGGGCTTGGCCGATGTGGCCGCCTTGCGGCCGCGGCATGGCCTGGGCCGTGATCCGGCACCTTCCATCCTCCGCGCGGGCGCGCACGCCACCCGTTGCCGGCGGCACCGGCACGCAGGACGCGCGCAGCCGCCACGCGGTGCGCTCGATTCCGTCACCAAAGACGGTTACCGATGCGTACATTATTCGTAATCAGGCGTCCCCTATGCTGGCGTCACGGTAATTCGCTCTGGGACGGAAACATGGCTGGGCACACTGATCACCGCTGCGAGATGGCGGCGCCGCACGCGATTCGCGTGCTGGGGCATGTCGCGACGGGCCGTGCCGCTTCGGGGGCGGCGCGGCAGCTGCCAGCCGCCTGCTTGCCCAGCGGCCCGCGCGGGATTGCGTCATGAACGCGTTGCGCAAGGTCTTTGCTGGTCACAGCGATCTGGTGCTGGTAGTCCTGGTGGTCGGAGTGCTGGTGGTGCTGTTCGCGCCCATTCCCGCGGGATTGCTGGATTTCCTGATCCTGACCAACATCAGTTTCGCCCTGCTGATCCTGCTGTTGACTTTCTACATGGACAAGCCGGTCGAGTTCTCGACCTTCCCGTCCGTGCTGCTCGTTGCCACGCTGTTCCGCCTGTCGCTCAACATCGCCGCCACCCGTCTGATTCTGCGCGACGCCCATGCCGGGCGGGTGATCGACGCCATAGGCGCCTACGTCGTGGGCGGCAACTATGTGATCGGGCTGATCGTGTTCCTGATCCTGGTGGTGGTCCAGTACGTCGTCGTGACCAGCGGTGCGCAGCGGGTGTCGGAGGTTGCCGCCCGCTTCACGCTGGACAGCATGCCCGGCCAGCAGATGAGCATCGACGCTGACCTCAACATGGGCTTCATCGACCAGGCGGAGGCGCAGCGCCGGCGCAAGAACCTGGGCAAGGAGGCCGGATTCTACGGTGCGATGGACGGCGCCAGCAAATTCGTCAAGGGCGACGCGATCGCCGGCATCGTCATCATGCTGATCAACGTGGTCGGCGGGCTGGTGATCGGGATGATGCAGATGGGGATGCCATGGGCCGAGGCTCTGCAGCGCTATACCTTGCTCACGATCGGCGACGGCATCGTGACCCAGGTCCCTGCCCTCATCATTTCCGTCGGCACCGGGCTGATCGTGACCCGTTCCGCGGCCGATGCCAACCTGAGCCGTGAAGTCCTGCACCAGTTGACGGCCTTCCCCAAGACCCTGCTGCTGGTGGTGGCGGCCCTGGGGGGGCTGCTGTTTTTGCCGGGACTGCCCGCCATGCCCCTCCTGGCGCTGATCGGGATCTTCGCCACGGTCGGAATCTTGCGGCGCCACGCCGGCGCCAGCGAAGAGGGAGCGGCCGGGGCGGAGCCGGCGGCGGCCGACGAGGATGCCTACGCCGCCCTGGATATCGAGCCGATCGAAGTGCTGCTGGGAGTAAGCCTGGTGCCCGTGATCGGTGCCGATCAGGCAATGTTCAGGCAGCGCCTCGCGACCTTCCGCAAGCAATATGCAATGGAGGCGGGCCTGGTGCTCCCGGGAGTGCGCTTTCATGATGCCGCGCGGCTGGCGCCGGATGCCTACGAGATTTGCGTGTTCGGCGTTGCGGTGGCCCGCGGCGAGATTCATCAGGATCGCACGCTGGCCATCCACCCGGGCGGCGAGGTGAAGAAGCTGCGCGGGATCGAAACGCGCGAGCCGACCTATGGCCTGCCGGCCGTGTGGATTGCGGACGAGGAGCGGGACAAGGCGCGGCTGGCCAAGTTCACGCTGGTCGATCCGGCCACGGTGTTCGTCACCCACCTATGCGAGGTGTTGCGGCAGCAGTCGGCCAACCTGCTGACGCGCAAGGAGACCGAGCAGCTGATCGGCCGCGTGCGCCAGCGCCAGCCGGGTTTGGTCGAGGACGTGGTGCCTGCCGTGCTCAGCGTCAGTGACATCCAGAAAGTCCTGCAGAACCTGCTGAAGGAGAAGGTGTCGGTGCGTAACCTCGAGGCGATCATCGAAACCCTGGCCGACCACGGCAAGGCCACGCGCGATCCGGCTGTACTGACCGAACTGGTCCGCCAGCGGCTGGGGGCGGTGATTTGCCAGTCCCTTCTGGGCGGCCAGGGCGCGTTGCAGGTCCTCACGCTCGATCCGGCCATCGAGCACAGCCTGATGCAGAGCATTCGTGCCGCCGAGGCAGGCGGTCCGCTGGTCATTGAGCCGAAGTTTGCCGAGCAGGTGCTGGCGCGACTGGGCCAGCAGGCGGAGAAGATGATGAAGGGCAATTTGGTGCCCGTGCTGCTGTGTTCCCCCGAGCTGCGGCGCCACGTGCGCGCGCTGGCCGAACGCATGCTGCCGCACCTGCGTGTGGTGGCGCACCACGAAATCCCGGGTGGGTTCGAACTGCGTGCCTTCGGCACCGTGGCCCTGTAGGCGCAGCGGATGAAAGGAGCAAGGACATGGACGATGCATTGACGGTGGCGGCGCTCAGCATGCGCACCAGCATGACCCAGCTGCAGACCGTGAGCCAGAACGTGGCCAACCTGGAGACGCCCGGCTTCAAGGGGGCGGTGCCGGCCAGCGTGCCCTTCGCCACCACCTTGCGCCAGCTGCAGGCGCCGGCCAGCGTGCCCCTGCCGGCGGCCACGGTCGACCTGGCCCCGGGCGCGCTGCGTCCGACCGGCCGCAGCCTGGACGCCGGGCTGGCGGGCGACGGCTTCTTTGTGGTCGAGGCGGCCGACGGCCCGGCCTATACCCGGGCCGGCGCCTTCCGCATCGATCCGGCCGGGCGGCTCGTGACCGCTGCCGGCTTACCCGTCCTGGGCGAGGCCGGGCCGATCGCGCTGAGCGGGCCCGAGGCCAGCATCGATCCCAGCGGCACAGTGTGGCAAGGGGGCAAGGCCATGGGCCGCTTGCGTGTCGTGCGCTTTGCGCCGGGGACGCGGTTCGGCAAGATGGCCGATGGCCTGTTGCGCCCCGCGGCCGCGCAGGCCGTGGCCGCGCCGGCCGCAGCCCAGGTGCGGGGCGGGCACCTGGAGCAGTCGAATGTCGATGCGGGGACCCAGATGGCGCAGGTCATGCAGGTGATGCGCCAGTACCAGTCGGCCCAGAAAGTTTTTCAACTCTACAACGATCAGTTGGGCAGCAGCATCACCCAGCTGGCGCAATGAAGGAACAATGATGAGCAATGCCTTTGCAATTGCCGAAACCGGCATGAAGGCCTTCCAGGCCCATGTGGACACGATCGCCAACAACGTGGCCAACAGCCGCACGCCGGGCTTCAAGTCGGCGCGGGTCGAATTCCACGAGCTGCTCGAGGCGGCGCCTGCCGCCCCGGGCCCGGCGGCGCTGCCGGCCATGCTGGGGGTGGCGGCCCGCACGCGGACGGCCGACTTCAGCGCCGGGCATCTCCTGCCGAGCACGTCCGAACTGGACATCGCGATCGACGGTCCGGGCTTCATTCCGGTGCTGGCGCCCGACGGGACCCGGGCTTACAGCCGCGGCGGGGCGCTGCACGTGACCGACAGCGGCACCCTGGCACTGGCAGGCGGCGAACTGGAGCCGCGCATCTATGTGCCGGCAGGGGGCGGGGCCCTGCACATCAGTGCGGAAGGTGTGGTGGCGGCGCGCACGGCCCAGGGATTGCAGGAAGTCGGCCGCATCAGCCTGGCCCAGTTCCCGGATCCGGGCGCGCTGCGCTTGCTGGGCAACGGCCTGGCCGCTCCGGCCGAGGGGGCCGGGCCGCCGACCATCGGGGCGGCGGGACGCGAGGGGGCCGGGCGTATCGTCCAGCAATCCCTGGAAGACTCGAACGTGGATGTGACCCGCGAACTGGTCAGTCTGATGGCGGCGCAGCGCGCGTACGCGCTCAATGCCAAGGTGCTGCAGGCGGCCGACGGCCTGGTCGCCAGCGCCAACGAATTGATGAAATAAGCCCATGTGCCCGCGTTTGCTGCTCCTCGGCCTGGCCTGTGTGGCCGCTCACGCCGCTGCCGGCCCGGTGCAGCTGCGCCTGCGGGAGCGGACCGTGGTGGTGGCGCGCCAGGTGCGCCTGGCCGATGTGGCCGAGGTCCGAAGCGCCCCGCCCGCGCTGCGCGCCGCCGTGGAGAACCTCGACCTGGGGCCGGCGCCGCGCGCGGGCGAGCGTGTGCGCTGGGGGGCCGCGGCGGTGCAGCGCCGGGTCCGGGGGCTGCGTCCGGAGTGGGCGCTGGCCTGGGACGGGACGGGCGAGGTCGTGGTCGAAGCGGCCAGCCAGACAGTGGCGCCGCCGCTGCTGGTGACGGCGGCCGAGGACGCGGTGCGCCTGGCCTTGGGCGCACTCGGTCCCGCCGCCCAGCTGCGCCAGGAGCGCTTGCCGGCGGTGCCGCCGGTCCCGCGCGGGCGCGTGGGCCTGCTTGCCCGCCCGCTCGACCGTGAACAGGCGCTGCGCCGCCAGGTCGCGGTCGTCGTCGATGTCGCGGTGGACGGGCAGGCCGAGGCATCGGTGGTGGTGCCGCTGGCGGTGGCCGTCCCGCAGGCGGTCCTGGTGGCGCGGCGCGCCTTGTCCAAGCACCATGTGCCCGGCTGTGACGACGTCGAGGTACGGCCGGCCGATCGTGCCGCCCTGGCCGCCGATCCCGCCGTGGCCGACTGCCGGCTGCTGGCCGGCCGGCTGGTCCAGCCGCTCGCACCGGGCGAGGTCCTGCTGTCCCGGCAGTTGGAGGACGTGCCCGCGGTGGCGGCGGGCGACCAGGTGTCCTTGCGCCTGGCGACGGCGGCGGTGGTGGTCGAAGTGCGTGCGCTGGCCCTGGCCGATGGCAGTCCGGGTCAGGCAATCGGAGTCAAGCCGGCGGCCGGCATGGCCGCGGTACAGGCGCGGGTGCTGGCACCCGGACTGGTGAGCTTTCTGGAGAACTGAACATGAACCGCACCATGTGGGCTGCGCTTGCGCTGGCCCTCCACGTTGTGATCCTGCCCGCCCGGGGCGATGACTTGTACGACGAGCGCACGTACCGGCCGCTGGCGGCCGACCAGCGCGCGTACCGCGCCGGCGACGCGCTGACGGTGCTCATTTTCGAGACCTCGAGCGCGGCGGCGCAAGCCGAGGCCGGCAGCCGCCGGCATACGGAAGTGGGCGGCCGCGTGGCCAGCGGCAGCCGTGACCACGCGGGCAGCCTCGGCCTGCAGCAGGAGTTCGACGGGCATGGCAGCGTACAGCGCAGCGGGCGCCTGCTGGGCCAGATCACCGTCACGGTGACCCGGGTGGACCCGAACGGCGACTTGTGGGTGCGCGGCGAACAGCTGGTGGCCATCAACGATGACCAGCAGCAGATCCGGGTCGAAGGGCGCGCCCGGGTGCAGGATATTTCGGCTGCCAACACCGTGCCGTCGAGCCGGCTGGCCGATGCCAGGATCAGCTATGCCGGCGCGGGACCGGTCGAGAACAGCAAGAAGCCCGGTCTGCTGACCCGGCTGTTTTCCTGGCTGGGGGTGTGATGCGCGGCCGCCTTCTGTGTCTGCTCCTGGGATGTGCCATGCTGGCTTCGGTCCAGGCGGCGCCGGTGCGGCTCAAGGATGTGGGCAAGTTCGCCGGCTGGCGCACCAACGCCCTGGTCGGCTATGGCCTGGTCACCGGCCTGGCCGGCACCGGCGACAACCCCGGCAGCCATGCCACGCGCCAGGCGCTGGCCAACCTGCTGACGCAATTTAACCTGTCCGTGACGGGCGAGCAGGTGCTCAGCCGTAACGTCGCCGCGGTCATGGTGACCGCCGCGCTCCCACCCTATGCGACCGTGGGCGACACGCTCGACGTGACGGTGACCTCGATCGGCGACGCGCGCAGCCTGGCCGGCGGCAGCCTGCTGCTGGCGCCGCTGCGCGCAGCCAACCAGCGGGTCTACGCCCTGGCGCAGGGGCCGTTGTCGGTGGGGGGCTACCACTACGACCTGAATGGCAACGCCACGCAGAAGAACCACCCGACCGTGGGCGCGATTCCCGGCGGCGCCACGGTCGAAGTGGGTATCGAAGCGCACCTGCTGAACGGGCAGCAGCGCCTGACCTTCACGCTGGCGCAGCCGGACGCCACCAGCGCGGCGCGCGCTGCGGCGGCCATCAACACCGCCTTCGGCAGCGGCATGGCGCGCGCCCGGGATGCCGAAGCAATCGAGATCAGTGTGCCGGAAGAGCAGCGCTCCCGCCTGGTGGATTTCATGGCCGGGCTGGAGGCGGTGGTGTTCGAGCCCGACTCCCAGGCCCGCGTCGTCATCAACGAGCGCACCGGCACGGTCGTGGCCGGCGCCGGGGTACGGATCGACAAAGTCGTGGTGTCGCACGGCGACCTCAAGATTTCGATCGTCACCGACTACGCGGTGTCGCAGCCGCCATGGGGGCGCCAGGCCGGCGCCGGGGTTCGCACCGCCGAGGTGGCCAACACCCGCATCGACGTGCAGGAGAAGGGCGAGACCGGCCTGGTGGGGGTCAACAGCAACACGGTGGCCGATCTGGTGGGCGCGCTGACGCGCCTGAAGATCGCCACGCGCGACATCATTTCGGTGCTGCGGGCCATCAAGGCCGCCGGGGCACTGCATGCCGACCTGGTCATTCAATAAGGAGGGAACGATGATTCCAGAACTGGAGGGCGTCACCGGCAGCCTGCTCAAGCTGGCGCTGGACGCCGCCGTGCTGACGCAGCGGGTGGCGGCCGACAACATCGCCAACGCCCAGTCGCCCAATTTTGCGCTGGGACGCGTCAGCTTCGAGCACCAGCTCGCGGCCGTGCGCGCCACCTTGGCCGGTGGGGGCCGCGTGGACGCCGGCATGCTGCGCGGGATCGCGCCGCTGGTCGAGCGCAGTGCGCCCAGCGGGGCGCCCAACCATGTCGGACAGCTCGACATGGAAGCCGCGCTGCTCGGTGAAAACAGCGTGCGCTACCAGGCCCTGTTGAAGGCCTGGAGCAAGCACCATTCGCTGCTGGCGCTGGCGATCGGGGAAGGGAAGCACTGATGGACCAGTCGACCTTCGGCAGTTTTGCCATCAGCGCCTCGGGCATGCGGGTTGCGAAGGCCCAGCTCGACATCAGTGCGGTCAACCTGGCCAACCTGCACAGCAGCACCGGCGCCGACGGCAAACCGTACCGTCCGCTACACCTGGTGTCCGGACCGGCGCAGTCCGCCTTTGCGGCCGGCTTCGCGCGCCTGGCCGGGGCCCGCGTGCTGGCCGTCGAGGCGGTCGAAGCCGCGCCGCGCTACACCTATGATCCCGCCAATCCGGCCGCCGGTCCGGAGGGTCTGGTGGCCGCCTCCGGCGTCGACCAGGTCGGCGAGATGGTGAACGTGGCCACGGCCTTGCGGGCCTACCAGGCCAACGTGGCGGCCTTTAACGCGGCCAAGACCATGGCCATGAAAGCCCTTGAGATGGGAGTGGAGAAATGAACGTCGAAGCAATCCTGCCGGCGGCGCCGGCGTGGCCCGCGCCGCCGTCCGCGGCGGCGCCGGCAGCGCCGGGCGCCGGCTTCGGCACCTGGTTTGGGGAGCAGCTGGGCGCGCTCAATGCCCGGCTGAACCAGGCCGACCGGGTGGTCCAGCAGTACGCCGCCGGCGAACCGCTCAGCGTGCACGAGCTGATGCTGCAGCTGGAGGAGGCCAAGCTGTCGCTGCAGCTGGTGCTGGCGGTGCGCGGCAAGGCGCTCGATGCGCTGAACGACATGCTGCGCATGCCGCTGTGACAGGAGCCGCCGATGACTGATTTTCTCGCCTACTGGCGCGCCTTGCCGGCGCGCGCCCGCTGGGGCCTGATGGCCGGCGGACTGGCGGTGCTGGTGGCCGTGGCCGCCCTGGGCCTCTGGAGCCTGCGCACCGAGTACAAAGTGCTGTTCACCGAACTGGCGCCCGCCGATGCGGCGGCCATGGTGGCGGAACTGGACCGGATCAAGGTCCCGTACCGCCTGGAGGACGGCGGTACGACCATTCTGGTGGCCAGCGACGTGGTCCACAAGACCCGGCTGCAGCTGGCCGGGCAGGACATGCCGAAGCACGGTACGGTCGGGCTCGAGCTGTTCAACAATTCCGAGATCGGCATGACGGAGTTCGCCCAGAAGGTGAACTACCAGCGCGCACAGCAGGGTGAACTGACCCGCACCATCCTGGCGGTCGAGGCAATCCAGGCCGCCCGGGTTCATCTGGCGATCCCGGAACAAGGCCTGTTCAGGAAAGGCGCCAGCCAGCCGACGGCGTCGGTGGCGCTGACCCTCAAGCCGGGCAAGGCCCTCGCGCCCGCCCAGGTCAAGGGCATCCAGCGCCTGGTGGCGGCGGCCGTGCCGAACATCCGTCCGGAGGACGTCACCCTGCTTGACCAGCACGGGGTCGCGCTGACCGCGGCCGGCGCGGCCGACCAGGCCGCCGCCGGGGATCTGCTGGAGGAGAAACGGACAGCGGAGCAGTACCTTGCCCGCAAGGTGAACCAGGTGCTGGAGCAGGCCTTCGGTCCTGGCCAGGCATTCGCCAGCGTCGACCTGGTACTCAACCAGGACCGCAGCAAGTGGACCACCGAACGCATCCTGCCGGCGAACGAGGCCGCCGAGGTGCCGAGCGGTGTGGTGGTGCACGAGAAGCAGGCCGGCAAGGAGGGCGCGGCGCCGGACGGTGCGAAGGAGGGCGCGGCCCATGGCAGCTTCAATACCGAAGTGAGCTACCAGGTGGGACGCCGTGTCGAGCAGGTGGTCGCGGCGGTGGGCACGGTGCGCCGGCTGAACGTCGCGGTGGTGCTCAGGATGCCGCTTGACGCGGCGCAGGTGGCGCGGGTGCGCGACATCGTGGGCGTGGCGGCCGGCGTGAGCGCCGAGCGCGGCGATGCCATTGCCGTATATTCCATGGACCAGCTGGCGGCGCAGCCGGCTTCGCCCGCACCGCCGCCCGTTCAGGCGGTGGCGAACACCCCGGCCGCGCCGTCGCAGCCCCATGGTGCGGCGCCGTCCTGGGCCTGGTGGGCCGCTCCGGCAGTGCTGCTGGCCGTGCTGCTGGCGGCGCGCCGGCGCCGCCGTCCCGTGGCGGCGCCGGTGGCCCGCCTGAGTCATGAGGAGCGTGCGGCCCTGCTGCACCAGGTGCGCGCCTGGAGCGAGGCCCGGACCGGCGACGGCCTGGAGAAGACGCCATGAGCCAGGACCGCCAGACTGCACTGATGCTGCACGCAGTGAGCCCGGATGACCGGCGCTGGGTTATGGATCAGCTTCCGGTGCCGGCGCGGCGCGAGCTGGCCGCCCTGCTGGACGAGCTCACCGCACTGGGCATCCCTGCCGAGCCGCTGCCGCCGCTGGACAGCGTGGCGCCCGGCACCGCGCCGGCCCGGCCCGGCGATGCGCTGCGCGGTGCACCGCTGGCGCGGGTCCGCGCGCTGCTCGATTCCGAGCCGCCGTGGCTGGTGGCCACCGTGCTGGCCATGGACGCCTGGCCTTGGCGCGGGGCCTACCTGCATGGCCAGCCGGAGGGCCGGCGAGCGGCCTGCCGTGGGGACGGGCCGCCCGCGCTTGGCCCGCGCCTGGCAGAGGCCCTGCTGGCGGCGCTGGAGGGCAAATTGGCAGCCCTGCCCGCCACACCGGCCGCACCGCCGCCTCTGCGCGAGCGCCTGGCCGGCTGGCTGCGCGGCTGGACCGGGAGGCATGCATGGCCGCGATAATGCACGCCCCGCATCTGAGCGGGCAACGCCGTACCTTGTGGAAGGGCGGGCAGGAGCCCGCGCCCGCCCCCCAGGCCGGCCCGGCAGAGGCGGCGCCGGCACCTGCGCCGGCCATGCCCCAGCCGGCGGCCGCTGCAGGTCCCGCCATCCCGGCGGCGGCGCCCGCGACGCCGTCGGGGGAGGACCTCGCCCGACGGCGCCAGCAGCAAGCCGCGCAGGAAGAACAGGAGCGGACGCGCCGCCAGCAACAGGCGCTCGAGCAGGCTGTCGCCGCCGCGCGCGACGCTGGCTACGGCGAAGGCTTCGCCCGCGGCGACCAGGAGGCGCGCGCCGCGTTGGCGCAGGCGCACCAGCGGCTGGAAGCGCTGGCGGCGGCGCTGGAGCGCCAGCTCGACGCCGGCCTGACGATCCAGGAAGACCTGAGCGTGGCGCTGGCGTTCGAGGTCGCCAGCCAGCTGGTCGGCGAGGCCCTGGTGTCGCGCGAGGCCGTGCTGGCCCGGGTGCGCAGCGTACTGGCCCGCACCCGCGAGCGCGAGCGCTTGGTCATCCGCCTGCACCCCGACGACCTGGCCCTGGTCGAGGAGGCGCCCCTGTCCGCGGCCAGCCCCTCGGGGGCGCGGCTGGACTGGATCGCCGATCCTGCCCTGGGGCCGGGGGATTGCATCGCCGTCGCCGCGGGCGGCCAGCTGGAAGCCCGCATTGCCCGGCAGCTGGCGCAGTTCGGCGCGGCCCTGTGCGCCGCCCGGGCCGCCGGGACGACCGCGTCGGAGGCCTGATGGAGCGCTACCTGGAGGCGTTGCGCGCCATCGATCCGGTCCGGCGCGTCGGCCATGTACGGCAGCTCAGCGGGCTGAGCATCGAGTCCTGCGGGCCGGACGCCCTGGTCGGG
Organism: Massilia endophytica; assembly: GCF_021165955.1. Classification (NCBI taxonomy): domain Bacteria; kingdom Pseudomonadati; phylum Pseudomonadota; class Betaproteobacteria; order Burkholderiales; family Oxalobacteraceae; genus Massilia; species Massilia endophytica. The sequence goes on from NZ_CP088952.1 coordinate 1,222,743, forward strand.
GAAGTGTGCGATATCTATCCGGCCGGCGGCGGCCAGCCGCTGCGCGCCGAAGTGGTCGGCCTGCAGGGCGAGCGGCTCCTGCTGATGCCCTATGGCGCGGTAGCGGGCATCGGAGCCCACTGCGAAGTGGTGGCCAGCGGACGCCTGCCGCGGGTGCCGGTCGGTCCAGCCCTGCTGGGCCGCGTGGTCGATGCGTTTGGGGAACCGTTGGACGGGTTGGCGCCGCCGCGCAGCGCGCAATGGCGGGACCTGAAGGCCGCGCCGCTCAACCCGCTGTCACGGCCGCGCGTGAGCGACGTGCTCGAGACCGGCGTGCGCGCCATTGACTGCCTGCTGACCTTGGGACGCGGGCAGCGGGTCGGCATTTTCGCCGGCAGCGGCGTCGGCAAGAGCACCTTGCTGGGCATGATTGCGCGCCACGCCAAGGCCGATGTCAACGTGATCGCCCTGATTGGGGAGCGCGGCCGGGAAGTGCGGGAATTCCTGGAAAAGCAGCTGGGCCCGGAAGGCCTGCGCCGTTCGGTCGTGGTGGTGGCAACCTCGGACCAGCCCGCGCTGGCCCGTTCGCGCGCCGCCTACGCCGCCACTGCCATGGCCGAATATTTCCGCGACCAGGGCTTGCAGGTCATGCTGACCATGGATTCGGTGACCCGGTTCGCGATGGCCCGCCGGGAGATCGGCTTGTCGGCCGGCGAACCGCCCACTGCACGCGGCTATACCCCGTCGGTGTTCGCCGAGGTGCCCGAGCTGTGCGAGCGCTGCGGAACGGCCGCATCGGGCGGCTCCATCACCGCCCTGTACACCGTGCTGGTCGAGGGCGATGACTTCAACGAGCCGATTTCGGACCTGCTGCGCGCCACCCTGGACGGCCATATCGTCCTGTCGCGCCAGCTCGCCCAGCAAGGCCACTACCCGGCGATCGACGTGCTGCAAAGCGCGAGCCGCCTGTTCGGCGACCTGAACCCGGTGGCGCAGCAGGACCTGGTCCATGGGGTGTTCGACGCGATGGCCACCTATCAGCGCAACCGCCAGATGATCGACATGGGCGCCTACCGGGCGGGCAGCAACCCGGCACTGGAACGCGCCATCGACCTGATGCCGCGGCTCGAGCGCTTCTTGCGGCAACGCGAGGACCAGCCGGTACCGCGGCTGCAGGCGGCGCGGGAGCTGGAGGCGCTGCTGGGCGCGCCGGCGGGAGCGCACTGATGGCCGGGCAAGCGCCATTCCTCTATCCGCTCGAACCGTACCGGCGCCGCTGCGAGTGGGACCTCAACGAGGCGCTGTGCGACCTGGCGGCCGCCACGCAGGCGCTGGCCGAGCAGGAAACCCGCTGCGACGCCGCGCAGCGGGAGCTGGCGGCGGCACAGGGCGCGGGCACGCAGCGCCCGGGTAGCTTGCTGCGGCCGGACCTGCACCGGCTGACCCAGGATTACCTGGCCCATCTGCACAGGCAGCTGCGCCGTCAGCAGGAAGAGGCCGCGCGCCTGGCCGCGCAGCGGGAGGAGGCGCTCGGGCGCTCGCACCACCTGCGCAAGCTGACCGACGGGGTGGAAGAGCACCGGCGCGGCGCGCTGCGCGAGCATGAGAAACAGTTGGCGGCCTTGGCCTGCAAGGACGCCGACGACATTTGGCTGCAACGAATCGGCTGGAGAACACGACGATGAACACAATCACCCCTTACTCTTGTTTGCCGGAGCGCACTGCGGACGGCTGCCAGGCCGACGCCAAGGCGCGCGAGCTGGCATGGCGGGCCCAGATGGAACGTGCAGGCTGGCGGCTCGGCATGGCGGACCCGGGCACGCCGGCAGCCCCGCGCGCGGACCCGGGCAGTCCCGCGCGTGCGTGGGCCGATCCGGGGGCGCCCGATGGCTGGCGGTCCAGCCGCGTCGAGCCGGGCCGCGCCGGCGACGAGCAGGCGGCAGGCGCCGCCACGCGGGAGGTCCCCGCCGCGCCGCCGCCAGCCGCCGAGCGCGGCGACGAGCAGGCGGCCGGCCCGGCGCAGCCGCTCGCGCAGCAACGGGCGCTGGCGGCCGCCGCGTCGGCCGAACCCGCCGCGGGCGCGGCGCCGAGCGGCCCGGCGCCCATGCCTGCCGGGGCGGCGCCGCTGCCGCCGGCAGCGGGCCCCGCGCCGGCCCATGGACGGCCGGGCTCGCCGGCGCGGCTCGAGGACGCCGCCGTGCGCCTGCCGGCGGCCCGGCTGGCGCCGGGCGCGGCTGTGGTGGCACGCGCCCCGGCCGCGCGCGGCCTGCCGGAGCGGGCGCCTGCCGCCGAACCCGATGGCGCCGCTTCCGCCGGCCGGTTCTTCGCGGGCGGGGCCCGCCTGGACGAGAGCCTCATGCACCTCGTGAAGTCAGGCACGGGCGTCGAAGTGGTGATCCGCGACGCCCGCCTCGATCCGGCCCAGTTCGGCGCCATCGCGGCCCGGCTGATGGCCGAGCTGGCCGGTGGCGCCGTCCCGGTGCGCGGGGTCACCATCAACGGACACAGCGCATACCGCAGCGGGGATCCGGCGCCGGACCAGGTGGGGCCTTCCCTGCCGGCGGCCCAGGCGGCGCGCGTGGCGGCGCTCGAGGAGAGCCGGCATGGCGACTAATCCCGTCCAGCCGGTGGGCGGCGAGGCGTCGGCGCTGAACCAGGCCCAGTTCATGAAATTGCTGTTGGCCCAGCTGACCCACCAGGACCCGCTGGCCCCGGCCGACAACAACCAGTTCGTGGCCCAGATGGCGCAGTTTTCCGCCCTGGCCCAGGCGCAGAGCACCAACACCAATATCCAGGCCCTGCTGGTGACCCAGCAGGCCAGCCAGGCAATCGGCCTGATCGGCAAGACGGTGCTGGTCACCATGCCCAATGGCACCCAGAAGATCGGCGCCGTGCTGCGTATCACCTTCGACGGCGGCGAGCCGCGCCTGACGATGCGCGACGGTATTTCCTCCAGCGGGCCGGAAGTGCCCGACATTGCGCTCGGCCAGGTGGCGGGCGTGAACCCACCTTAAAGGGCCTACGCCATGCTCAATACGCTCCATACCAATCTGTCCACCATGCAGGCCGCGGCCAAACAGCTGGAGTTCATCAGCTCCAACGTGGCGAACATCAATACGGTCGGCTTCAAGGGAGGCATGACCAAGTTCGAATCGCTGTTTTCGCACGGCCAGGGCGGCGCGGCCAACGGTGGCGGCGTTGTGCTCAGCCATTCGGTCAACTACGCGCCCGGGACCCCACTGGTCACCAACAACGACCTGGACATGGCCGTCGAAGGCCAGGGGATGTTTGTGCTGCGCGATCCGGCAGGCAAGCTGATTTATACCCAGGCCGGCCGTTTCGAATTCGACAGCGAGGGCGTCCTGGTGGCCAGCGGGACCAAGAACAAGGTCCTCGGGCTGGACGCCGGCGGCGCACTCGCCGAGATCACGAAGAGCGGGCTCGCCGCGGCGAATTCGAAAACCAGCGAAAAGATCACTTTTTCCAACACCCTGTTGACCAACACCCGCTTGCTGTCCAAGACGGTCACGGTGTACGACAGCAGCGGCACCTCGCATTCGCTGACGATCGAGCTCACCAGCGCCTTGCGCGATGCCGATGGCGCCGTGATCGTTCCGGCCCCGGCCAATACCTGGTCGGTGGTGGTCAAGGAAGGCTCGACCGTCGTGGCGGCAGCCGACGGCAACGTGATTCGCTTCGGCACCGGCGGCAAGGTGGAACCGAACGGCGGCACCACCGACAAGACCACGCTGACCTTCAATTTCTTGCCGAGCAACGCCAGCCCGGTATCCCTGGTCCTGGATTTCAGCAAGACGACGTCGGGCAGCACCGGCACCAGCCTGGTGGCGGTGGCCGACGGCTATGCCCGCGGGACCGTCACCGGCACCACGGTGTCCGACGACGGCGCCCTCGCCATCCGGTTTTCCAATGGCCAGGAGGACAAGCGGCAGCGCATCGCGCTCGCCCTGGACCGGTCCGGCACGCTGCGCACCCGCGACGGTGTGACGTTCTCGAGCGAGCGCCCGGGCGCCATCGAGTACGGCACCTCGGGCGACAGCTTCGGCGTCGTGAAGGGCGGCACGCTGACCGGGTCGAACACCGACCTGACCACGGCCTTTTCCGACCTGATCGTGGCCCAGCGCATGTATGGGTCCGGCGCCAACGTCAACAAGGTGGTCGGCGAAATGCTGGACGCCCTGATGCAGATGAACCGCTAACGGCCATGGACTACACCGATTTCTATCTGTTCCGCCCGGCCGACGCGGCCGCATGCGTGGCGCGCGGCCAGGCGGCGCTGCGGGCCTGGGAAGCGGCGTGGGCGGCCCTGCCGGGCGCGCACCTGCGGTGCGCCGCGGCCAGCACGCTGGAGCGCCCCGACGGCACCGGCTGGCGGCGCGCGGACCTGGTCCAGGGCGCAGCGGTCTGGGTGCATGTCCCGGCACAGGCCGCGCAGATGCTGGCGGCAGATCTGTTCGGGATGGCCGGCCTGGATGCCGTGGCCGGCCGCCACCTCGCATCACCCCTGGCCACCAGCGCGGCGGAACGGGCGCTCGACGCGCTGCTGGACGAGCTGGTGCGGGGGCTCGCCGGCCCGCCCGTCCGGTGGACTGCGGACGAGGCCGTGCCGCGGGCGCTTTGGCGCTATGGGGGCGGCGCTGCCGGGGTGACCCTGCACGCCGGCGGCGTCGCGCTGCATTGCCTCGTTCCGGCCGCGCTGCTGGGACGCCGACCCCCGGTGCCGGACCGGCGGAGCGGGCTGCCGCCCCTGGGCCAGACGATCCGCCGTGCGCTCGACGGGCGGCCGGTGCGCCTGCGCGTGGAGGTGGGGCAAGCCGAGGTGCCCCTGGGGCAGCTGGGCAGCCTGGCGCCGGGCGACGTGTTGTCGCTGGCGGTAGGCCTGGAGCGGCCGCTGCGCCTGGTAACGGCGGAGGGAACGTTCGTGTGCTCCGCCCATCTGGGCCTGGCCGATGGCCACCGGGCCGTGGAACTGTTGGAACCGAGCCATTAAGGAAAACCTATCATGAGCAAGAACAGCAAAGCGAAAGGCGGCGACGCCGCCCTCGAAATCATCGACCTGGCGCAGCTGCCGGCCCGGGACGGCACGGGAAGCAGCCTGTTTGGCAGCGGCTTCGAAGTGATCCAGAACGTCAAGGCCCGCCTGACGGTGGTCGCCGGCGAAACCGGCATCACCATTGGCGAGTTGTTGGGGCTAAAGACCGAGCAGGTGCTCAAACTGGAGAGCCTGATGGATGCCCCGGTCGACATCCTCCTGGAGGGCCAGCTCGTGGCGCGCGGGCAACTGGTCGCGGTGGACGAGCATTTCGGGGTCCGCATCCTCGAGCTGCCGGGCGGGTCGGCGGCATGAACTCGCGTGCGCGTCTGGGCGGGCTCGTCCTGGCAGCAGCCTGCGCCGCTCCGGGCGTGCCGGCGGCCGCGGGCGACACGCCCGCCCGTCCGGCGCCAGGGCGGCTGCCCGCTCGCGCCGACCACGGGCCGGACGGCCTGCGCGTGGCGGGCGCCCTGCTGCTCGCCAGCGCCGCTGCCGCGGGGATGGTCCTGGGGCTCAAACGGGCCGGCCTGGCGGGGCTCCGGCCAGGCCGGTCCGGCCCGCCCGCCCGGCTGCGCCGGCTCGACCGGCTGCGCCTCGGGCCGCATTGCACCCTGCATCTGGTGGGCTGGAACGAGACCGAAATCCTGCTGGTCGAGCATGAGCACGGGGTGCGCCGCCTGGCCGTGCGCCCAGCCCCGCCTGCCTCCGGAGGCGAGCATGGGCGCGCCTAGTTCCCGCCGCGCCTGGGTGGTGCTGGCGGCGATGGGGGCGCTGGCGGCCGGGCAATGCCTGGCGGGGCCGGCCGCGCTCGCGCCGTTGCCGGGCCTGGACATCCGCTTCGTGGGGGCCGCCGGGCAGCCGGCCGAGCTCTCCGGTTCGCTCAAGGTGCTGCTCGGCTTGACTGTGCTGAGCCTGCTGCCCGCGCTCCTGGTGTCGATGACCTCCTTCATCCGCATCAGCATCGTCCTGTCGATGCTGCGCCATGCGTTCGGGACCCAGGAGACGCCGCCCAACATGGTGTTGATCAGCCTGGCATTATTCCTGACCCTGTTCAGCATGAAGCCGGTCCTGCACGACGCGCACCAGCTGGCGCTGCAGCCTTATCTGGACGGCAAGCTGGCGGCCGCCCCCGCCCTGGCGGCCGGGGTCAAGCCGCTGCGCGAGTTCATGGTGCGCCAGACGCGCGAACAGGACCTGGCATTGATGGCCGAGCTCTCCCGGCGCCCGGAACCGGCGTCGATGGAGGAGGTGGACATGCTCGTGCTGATACCGGCCTTCATGCTGTCGGAGCTGCGGGCGGCGTTCCAGATCGGCTTTGTCCTGTTCCTGCCGTTCCTGCTGATCGACCTGGTGGTGTCGACCTTGCTGATGTCGCTGGGGATGATGATGGTGCCGCCGGCCACCATTTCGCTGCCGGCCAAGCTGCTGATGTTCGTGCTGATCGATGGCTGGAACCTGGTCGCGCGCGCCTTGCTGGGATCGTTCCAGTAATGCAGGCGGTGGGACCGGAGCAGGGCGCGCCGCCGGCTGTGCCGGCCCCAGCCGGGCGTGCGGCCGGGGAAGAGGACGTATGGTGGCAGCGCTGGCTGGGCGGGCGCGACCCGGCCGCCCGCGAGCGCCTGGTATCGGTCCACCTCGAGTTCGCGCGGATGCTCGCAGCCAAGGCGTACCGTGGCCGCTATGGCGACGAAATCGACTTTGCCGACTACCTGCAGTTCGCGACCGTCGGCCTGCTGGAGTGCGTCGACCGCTACGACCCGGCGCTGGGCGTCGGCTTCCGCACCTACAGCGCCAAGCGCATCAGCGGTGCCATCCTGGACGGCATCGGGCTGCTGAGCGAACGCCAGCAGCAGATCGGCGTACGCCAGCGCCTGTTGAAGGAGCGGACGCTGTCGTTGGCGCCGGCCGCGCGCGGACGGGCGGGACCCGGCACCTTCGAGCAGCTGGCCGAGGTCGCGCTGGGCATGGCCCTGGGCTACCTGTTGGACGGGACGGGGCTGTACCTGGATGAGGCGGCGCAATTTCCGGATGGGTGTTATACGCGCCTGGAACTGAGGCAGCTGCAGACCCAGGTCCGCGCACTGGTGGAGGGCTTGCCGCAACGCGAGCGGCTCATCATCAAGTACCACTATTTGAACTGCATGCCGTTCGACATGATCGCCGGCATGCTGTCCTTGAGCAAGGGCCGGGTGTCGCAGCTGCATGCGCGCGCCCTGCGTTTGTTACGTGAAGCGGGGGCGGCCGTCCGCTCCTGCGATGCAACCTGGTAAGGGGAAGACATGCAACTTGAGGACGACCGCGCGGCGCTGGCGCGCCGGCTGGAGCAAACCGAGGCGTTCTTGCGCCACGATCCGGCCAACCTTCACCTGCTGACCCGCATGGTCGACCTGGCCGATGCGTTGGGCGATGCGGCCGCGATGGCACAGTGGCTGGAGCGGGCCCTGGCTGCGCACCCGCTGGCGCCCGGCCTGTTGCACCGGCAGGCCGGCGCCGCCCTGGCGCGCGGGGACCTGGCCGGCGCCGAGCCGCTGCTGCGCACGGTGCTGGGACTGGTGCCAGCAGAGCCGGCGGTCATCTATGACCTGGCCCATGTGTTGCTGGGCATGCGCCGCAGTGGCGAAGCCCTCGCGCTGCTCTCGGCCCACCCCTTACTGGCCGACCAGCTTCCAGCCGCGCGCGGCCTGGCGGCGCGCTGTTTGCATGAGCTGGGCCAGGTGGTCGATGCGCGCGCGATGGTAGCCGTCCAGCTGGCCAAGCACGGCGACGATCCCGAGGCGCTGGGACTGGCCGCGCTGCTGGACCTCGACCTCGGCGACGTGGCCGGTGCCGGGCAGCTGGCCCGGCAGGCATTGGCGCTTGACCCGGCCAACATGGCGGCGCTGGTGACCCTGGGGACGGTCGCGCTGGGCGAGGCCGATGTGGCAGCGGCCGAGCATTGGTTCAGCCGCGCGGCCGCACAGGGCCGGGACGAGGGCCGTGCGTGGCTGGGACTGGCCATGCTGGATTTGCACCGCCAGGATTTGAGCGCGGCCCGGGAGCGGCTGGAACGCGCGGTGGCATGCATGCCGGCCCACGCAGGGAGCTGGGTCGCGCTGGGCTGGACCCGCTTGTTGCAGCAGGATCTGCCTGCGGCGCGGACCAGTTTCGAGCGGGCCCTGGAAGCCAACCACAATTTCGCCGAGGGCCATGGCGGCCTGGCCGTGCTGGAAGCGCTGCAGGGCCGCTCGGCTGAGGCGCGGCGCGGTGCGATCCGCGCGCTGCGGTTGGAGCGGGGCTGCGTGGCCGCCCGCTATGCACTGGCGCTGGTGCGGGGCACCGTACACGACCAGGCCACACTGCAGGCGTTTGTGCAGGAGATGCTCCCCCAGCTGCGCCGCAACAACGATTCCTCAGCCGCTTACCCGGTTGAACCTTCCTCACACACACTGCACTAGGAGAAAAACATGGATTACGCCCACTTCGACGCGGAAGAGCTGCTGCATCTGGCCATCCAGGCGATCGGCGACCAGGACCACGCGGCTGCGATCGGCCGGCTCAAGCGCAGCCTCGAGCTCGATCCTGCCGTGAGCCAGGCCCACTACCTGCTTGGTATCGAGTACGCCCTGATCGGCATGGCCGGGCGGGCGATCGACACTATCGGCCGGGCCCTGGCATTATCCCCGGATATGCCGCTGGCCCGCTTCCAGCTCGGCATGCTGTTGGTGACCAGCGGGCGCATGGACGAAGCGCGGTCGGCGTGGGCCCCGCTCGACGGCCTGGGCGACGGTCATCCGCTGCAACTGTTCAAGGCCGGGGTGTTGCATCTCGTCAGCGAAGAGTTTGACGAGGCCGGCCGCTGCATCGCCGCCGGGATTGCCGCCAATACCGTCAACCAGGCCTTGAACCGCGATATGCAACGCGTGCTGGAACGGCTCGAGCAGGGCGCCGCGCCGGCGCCGCAAGCGCCCGTGGCCGCCGACGCGGCCCCGCACCTGGCGGTGGCCGCATACCATGGGAACGGTTCGCGCTAGACGCGGCGCCATCCCGAGCCACGCCCATGACCGCCCTTAGCAGCGTCCAGCAGATTGTCACGGTCATCCGCGCGGCCATGGTGGGGCGGGCGGCCGCGCCCGGCGGCACCGCGCGGCCGCCCAAGCGCCGTGCGGCGGGGCGGCCGGACTCCGGGCCCGGGCTGGGGGCGCTGATCGCGGCGCGGGTGGCGGCGATCGACCCGGACGATCCCGCGCGCGGCCGGCGCGCTTTTCGCATCTTCCTGGAAGCGGTCCTGCTCAACGAGCTCGGTCAACAGCTCATCAACGACCCGGCGTTTTATGCCCTGGCGGACGCGGTCGAACGCCAGATCGCCGCGGAGCCGGCCCTGGCGCTGCTGGCCGAGGCCGCCAGCGCCGCCTTGCTTTCTGATGAGTCCGCCATGACGACCCGTCCGCACCAGGCCAGTTAGGGCGCGCCCTGGCGGGCGGCTTACGGATCGCTTACGGCGCCGTACATTCCGCTAAACCATCTTCTTTCCGCATGGATAACTTGGGCAGGACGGCGCTCGCATGGCAAGGCGCTGCCACCCTCCACCCATTTTTTTGCATGCTGAAGGAATACTATGGTCGCCATCGTCGCGGGGAATCAACTAGGTTTGCTGTCGGGTTCGCTGTCCAAGCTGGGCGCGGGCGGCGTGCTCGGATCGGCCGTGCACGGGCGCAGTGCCGAGCAGGTGTACGTCAATGCGGCCACCGGCAACCTGGCGATGCAGCAGCGCGACGAGCTGCTGACGGGCGTGGGCCAGGATTTCGCCGCGCTGCGCACCTACAATAGCCAGGGCGAATGGGATGCGGACACTGCCGACCAGTGGAATCTCGGCATGTACCGCCACGTGCGCAGCCTGACCGGCAGCCACGTCAATGGAGCCGACAGCACGATCACCCGGGTGGACGCCGACGGTTCCGCCCTGGTCTACACCTACGACGAAACGCGCGGGCTGTATGTCTCGGCCGGGGACGGTACCCAGACCGATACCCTGAGCTACGACAAGGCGAGCGGCACCTGGTGCTGGACCGATGGCGCCACCCAGGTGCGCGAGACCTATGCCTGGTCCGCCGCGGATGATCATGGCCGCCTGCTGTCGCAGGCTGACCGCGACGGCAATACCACGAGCTTCCATTACGATGCTGGGTCGGGCCTGCTTTCCCATGTGGTGACGGCCAGCGGCGAAACGGTGTACTTCGATTACGAGGGCAACAAGCTGGCATCGATCCACCGCGTCGGCAGCGGCGGAGAAACCCTGGTGCGCACGTCCTACGAGTATGACGACCACAACCGCCTGTGGAAGGTGCACACCGATCTGGGCGAGGCCTCCCTGCACGGCACCTATACGGTCAGCTATGCATACGACGGCGACAGCTCGCGGGTCAGCTGGCTGGAGGCGACCGATGGCAGCAAGCTCGAGTTCAGCTATGTGTTCCAGGAGGGACGCTACCGCATCGAAACGGTGACCGATCACGCGTCCCACCAGACCACGTCCTTCTCTTATGACCTTACGGCGCGGCGCACCAGCGTCACCGACTCGCTCGGCGGCGTCACCCTGCTGGATTATGATGCCGATGGCAACCTGCTGCAGGTCCAGGCGCCGGAGGTCGCGGGCGAGCGCCAGGGGATCAGCTATACCTACTTCGGTGGCCGCGTGCATACGATGACCGATGCCGCCGGCAATACGGTGACGTATGTCTACGACGACAACGGCAACTGCGCGTTGCAGGACGATGGCGCCGGCTCCCGCATCGAGCGCAGCTTCGGTGCGCACAACGAACTGCTGGCCGAAACGGTGTTCGCGCCGGATGACGTTGAAAGCGGCGCGACCACCTACTACGTGTATGACGCCGAAGGCCACCTGCGCTTCTCCGTGAGCCCGCAGGGGCGGGTGGCCGAGCGCCGGATGAACGGCCTGGGCCAGTGTGTGCAGGAGCTGGTCTACCAGCAGGCCACGTATTCCGTGGCCGACCCGAGCGCGGCACCGGACGCGGCCGCGCTGGAAGCCTGGGCGGCCGCCCAGGACATGACCGAGGTCAGCGCCACCGAGTACACCTACGACTTCCGCGGCAATATGGAAACCCGGACGGTGTATTCGAGCACCATGGCCGACGGCAGCGGCGACCGCTCGGCGCCCCTGACGACCTGGACCTATGCCTATGATCCGTCGGGCCTGCTGGTGAGCAAATTCGATGGCAACGAGCACGGCGAGACCTACGTCTACGACGCCCTGGGCCGCCTGCTGAGCACTGTGGACGCGAACGCCCACGTGTCCTCCGTGCTGTACAGCGACAGCGAACAGCGCACCGTATTCACCGGCGCGGACGGGCTGCAGCGGGTCGAGCAGTATGACGGCGCCGGCCGCCTGGTCTCGGTCGTGATCGCGGACCGTCCGGCCACCACCTATGAGTACGATGAGCTCGGCCGTCTGCGCCAGACCACCGATCCGACCGGCATGAAGCACTACATGCTGTATGACTCGGCCGGCCGCATGGTCGCGCAGATCGGCGGCGACGGTCGCGTGACCGAATTCCGCTATAACCGCCGCAACCTGCTGGCCCAGACCATCGCTTATGCCGCTGTGCTGACTGGGCCGCAGATGGCAGCGCTGGTGACGCCCGGCAGCGACGGGCGCGCGCCCTTGCTTTCCAGCATCGACGACCTGGCTGCGTTCCGCCCGGAAGCCGATGCCGGCGACCGCAGCAGCTGGAAGCTGTACAACCAGCGCGGCCGCCTGAGCCGTGAAGTCGACGCCCTGGGCTTCGTCACCGAATATCATCACAACCGCCAGGGCCAGGTGACCGCGTCGGTCCGCTATGCCGAAGCCCAGAAGGACTCCGTCCTGGCTGGGCTCACCCCGGATTCGCTGCCGTCGGCGCTGGAGTGCGAACGCGATGCCAAGAGCCGGGTGCGGCGCGCCGTGTACGGTGCCGACGGCCTGCTGGTGGGGGAATATGATGAACTCGGCTTCCTGACCGAGTACGTGCACGACGAGGCCGGCCGCGTGGTGCACACCATCCGCTATGCGACCAGCAGCGGTATGGCGCCGACGTCGACGCTGACGCCGCGCCTGGTGCGCCCCGCCGCTCACGAGGACGACCAGCACAGCCGTTCCATCTGGGATGGCCGCGGCTATCTCGTCGGTGAGATCGACGCCGAACGCCGCCTGACCGCCAACGTCTATGACAATGCCGGCCAGCTGGTGTCGTCGACCCGCTATGCCGGCCTGGTCCCCGTGGACAAGCTGGCCAGCACCGACCTGGCCGACCTGGTGGCCAGCGCGAGCGTGGCAGGCGAGGACCTGGTCACCACCAGCGCCTATACTGCGGCCGGCCAGCTGCAAACCACGACCGCGCCGGACGGAACCGTCACCCGCCACAGCTACGACGCCGCCGGCCGCCTGCTGAGTACCGTGCACGGCGACGGCCGGGCCGATGCGCGCACCACGCAGCGGGTGTACACCGACGGCCTGCTGACCCAGGAGATCGACGCCCGCGGCTTCGCCACCCGCCACGTGTACGACGCGGCAGGCCGGCGCATCAAGTCGACCGACGCGCTGAACCATTCGCAGCTGTACTACTACGACCAGCAAAGCGGCGACCTGGTCGCCACCGTCGACGGGGCGGGAGGGGTCAGCCAGCTCGAGTACAACGTGTTTCATGAGGAAGTGCGCCGCGCCCGCTTTGCCGAGCGCCTGTCCGCGCCGGTGCTCGCCGCACTCGAGGGCGGCTTCAGCAGCAACCCGCAGCTGCAGGCTGCCATCGCCAGCATTTATGGCTCGGTACAGTCGACCACCAGCGAGTACGACCGCGTGGGCCAGGTGGTGCGCAAGGCCGACGCCCTCGAGCACGCCGTCGAGTATTCCTACGACGCGTTCGGCGGCCTGTTCTCGAGCAGCCAGGTGATCGACACGGGCAGCTCGGCGCGCACCCTGGTCACCCGTTACGAAACAGACTTGCGCGGGGCGGTGGTACGCACCATCCAGGATGAGGCGGGCCTCGACCTGGAACAGGCCGCGGACTATGACGCCTTCGGCCGCGTCATCCGGCGTTACGACGGCAAGCATGCCGTGACGGCCATCAGCTACGACCATCAGGGGCGCGTGCTGAGCATCCAGGATCCGCTGGGACGCACCGTCAGCACCACCTACGACGCCTTTGGCCGCGTGCTGAGCGAAACCGATGCGCTGAACAACCAGACCACCTATCAGTACCAGCGTGACGAGCGCAGTGTCACGGTCACCCATGTGGCGACCGGCATCGTGACGGTGACCGTGTCCAATCCCTACGGCGAGACCTTCCAGGTCATCGACGCCGATAACGGCGTGACCACCTACGCCTACAACAAGAACGGCCAGCTGGAATCGCTCACCTCGCCGCTTGGCAAGGTCCGGACGCAGGACTACGACGAGGCCGGGAACCTGTGGCTCGCGACCGACGAAAACGGCAACAAGATCAAGTACGTCTATGACGCCGCCAACCGGCGCAGCGCGATCCATGTGGACCCGGACGGCCTGAACCTGGTGACCACCTACGCGGTGGGCTTTGACGGCGAGCACAGCACGGCCACCACGACCGATGCCAATGGCGTGGCGACGCGCACCACGTTCGACGCCAACGGCAACGTGCTCGAGCGCGCAGTCGATCCCGCCGGGCTGAACCTGCGCACCACCTTCACCTACGACGCCCGCGGACTGGCGCTCAGCATGACCGAAGGCGCCGGCACCGGCGCCGCCCGCACCACGCTGTATGCGTATGATACCGCCGGCCGCCGCGTTTCCGAAACGGTTGACCAGGCGGGCCTGAACCTGGTCACGTCCTACACCTATGACGCCAACGGCAACCTGGTGGCAAAGACCGATGCATGCGGACAGGTCTGGCGCTATGGCTACAATGCGGACAACGAACTGGTCTTGTCGGTCGATCCGCTCGGCCAGGCGACCAGCACGGCCTACGATGCCAAGGGGCAGCCGATCAAGACCATCCGCCATGCCGCCGCCATCGCCCTGGCGGCGCTGCCGGCGCCAGCGGCCATGGCCGCGAGCCCCGATTGGGCGGCAGGCATTGCGCTGCCTGACAGCCCGGCGGACCAGGTGACGCGCACCTGGCGCGATGCCGATGGCCGGGTGACGTTCACGCTGTCGCCAGCCGGCCAGGTGCGCGGTTTCGACTACGATGGGAACGGCAACGTCCTGCGTATTGTCGACTATGCCGGCACGCCCAGTGTGGTGACCGATACGGCCCTGGCGATCGCCGCGACCTCGCTCGACCGCCGCGTCCAGATGGCCTATGACGCCGGCAACCGCCTGTGCTACACCATCAGCGCGGAGGGCTTCGTTTCCGCCCGGCTGTACGACGCCGCCGGCCAGCCGGCCGGCACGGTGCAGTACACGAATCCGTACTTCGACCCGGACACCAGCAAGGCGGCCCTCGACCTGTTCTATGGCCAGCCCGATCATCTCGCCGAGACCGATCGCCGCGCCTACACCGTCTATGACGGGGCGGGGCGCGCGGTGTATGACGTCGATCCCACGGGCCATGTCGTGCGGCGCGTGTATGACGCGGTGGGCCAGGTGGTCGAGCGCATCGCCTACGCCCACGCCTATGACGGCGCGGACCACAGTAAGACGGCACTCGACACGTATGTGGCCTCCCACGAGAAGGCGGCCGACCAGCACACCTATTATGTGCATGACCATGCCGGCCGCGTGGCCTACGAGCTCGACCGCCAGCAACACGTCGTGGCCCACCGCTTCGACGCGCTCGGCCAGGAGATCAGCACCACCTCGTATGCCAAGGGTTATGGCGGCGCCTTGAACAAGGCCGCGCTCGACCTGTTTTACGAGAGCGCAAGCAATCAGCGTGCCGCCGACGTTACGGAATACCGGGTGTACGATGCCGCGGGGCGCAGGGCATTCAAGGTGGGGGCCGACGGACGCGCCGTCCAGTACCGCTATAACAAGTGCGGTCAGCTGACGGAAACCGTGGAGTACGCCAAGCGCTATACCGGCGCAATGACCAGGCCGGTTCTGGAGCAGTTCTATGCGCTGCCGGCCAACCAGGACGCGGCCACCGACCGGCACAGCCGAGCCCAGTACAACAATGCGGGACAGCTGCAGCGCGAGATCGATGCCCAGAACCATGTCACCGAATACGTGTATGACGGACTCGGTCGCCTGACCCTGACCACCCGCTACAGCAGCAGCGGCAACTCGTCGATCGACGCCGGCGGCACCGTCACCATCGTGCCGCCGGCGGCCAGCGCCCTGGACCGCCGCACCTTGCACCTGGAGGATGCCGCGACCCGCACCAGCTGGGATGTCGATGCCGAAGGCCGGATCGTGAAGCGCATCCTGAACAGTTTTGGGGAAGTGGAGACCACGGTCACGCTGGCGGCGCCGTTTACCTGGACGGCCGGCGGCGTCACCCGCCGCTGGACCGACGGGACAGCGGTGCCGGCGGCGGCAGACCTGCCGGGCTTGCTGACCGGACTGCTCAACAGTACTGCGGACCGCGTGACGTGGACGATGCACGACCAGTCCGGCCGCGTGATCCGTACGATGGATGCGTCGGCACATGTCGTGGCGTACACCTACACGGCGTTCGGCGAAGCGCTGATGACTACCCGGGAGGCCCATACCGGCGTGGCGTCGGCCGATACCAACGGCAATGTCACGATCGTCATGCAGGCCGGGGCGATCCCCCCACGGTCCACGGCCGTGGTGCAGGACCCTGCCCACCAGTGCGAATGGACGATTGACGAAGAAGGGCGCATCACCCGCACCCGCTTCGACAACCTTGGCCGCGTGGCCAGCCGCACGGTACTGGGCAGCACGGTCGCCAACTGGGCGGCCATGGCGGTGGTGCCGGATATCGACACGCTCATGGAGAAGCTCGAGGCGGGTAGCAACCGCAGCACCTGGTATGCGTATGACGTGCAAGGCCGGCTGACCCGGACGATGGACCCGGCGGGGCACGTGACCGAGCACCAATACGATAGCCAGGGCCGGGAGGTCCTGACGATCGAACATGCCGCGCTTGGCCAGCCGAGCATCGACGCCGACGGCATCGTGTCGATCTCGGTGGCGTCCCAGCCTGCGCTGGATCGCCGCAGCGCCCGCCTGGTGGACGTGGCCAACCGCCGCGAATGGCACATCAATGCGGCCGGCGCCATCGTGCTGGTCCAGACCGACAGCTTCGGCCAGGTCGCCAGCACGACCACGCTGGCCGCGACGCTGGACGATTGGGCCCAGGGCGGCGGACTGCCGGCCCTGTCCGAGCTGGCCGGAAAACTGGATCCTGCGCTGGACCGCACGACCCGGGTGGCGTACAACCGCCTGGGCCAGCAGACGGCCGCCATCGACGGCCGCAACCACGTCGTCACCTACGAATACGACACGCTCGACCAGCTGACACTGACCACGGAATATTTCGAGGCGGGCAGCGCCGCTGTCGACGCCGAAGGCAAGGTCGTGGTGACGCCGCCCGAACGCTCGCTGCGCGACCGCCGCACCCTGGAACTGCGCGACGTGCCGAACCAGCGCATCTGGCAGGTGGACCAGGATGGCCACGTCACGCTGACCCAGCTGGACGGCTATGGCCAGGAGGCCACGGTCACGGCGCTGTCCAAGGTGCTCCGGTGGAACGTGGGCAGCAGCGCCTGCGAGTGGACCAACGGCACTGACAGGCTGCCGACGCTGGCGGACCTGGAAGGCTGCCTGGACACTGCAGGCGACGCGACCACGCGCTACGCCTACAATCGCCGCGGCCAGGTGGTGCGCACCGTGGATGCCCTCAACCACGTCACGGTCCAGGCCTATGACGACTTCGGGGATCCGACCGTCGCGACCGAGTACTACGGCGTGGCGAGCGGGGCGGCGTGGAGCCGCGACCCGGTGAACGGCCTGATCAGCATAGCTGTGCCGCCCGCCAACAGCCAGGACCGCCGCACCGCAACGGTGGTGGACCTGGCCCTGCACCGCACCTGGCACATCCTGGCCGATGGGCGCCTCATTCTGGAGCAGTTCAACGCCTTCGGCGAGCTCGAGTGCACTACCGAGCTGGCCGCCCCGGTAGCCAACTGGGCGACGACCGCCGGGGCGGCTGCCGGCCTGCCCTCGGCGGCCGCGCTCGCCCTCAAGCTGAACGCGGCGCACGACCGGCGCACGGTCACCTTGCGCGACAATGAGAACCACATGGTCTGGCACATCGATCCGGAGGGCCGGGTCACGCTGGAAGAGGTGGATGCGTTTGGTCATCCGACCAGGACCACGCAACTGCATGCGACCGTGCACGGATTCGGCGGCGGCACCGCGGTGCCAGGCCTGGTACAGCTGCGCGGCATGCGGGACCTGAGCGCCGCGAGCAAGGACCTGATCAGCTATACCGAGTACAACGACCTTGGGCAGGCGATCCACACCATGGACGCGCAGCTGCACACCACGACCAACGAATACGACGTCTTCGGCCGCCTGGTCATGAGTACTGCGCATGCGGGCGCCGGCAGCGTGTCGCGCGACCCGGCCGGCAACGTGACCATCGTTGCCCAGATCGACGCCGCCAAGGACCTGCGCACGGCGGTGGTGTACGACGACCAGGCGCAGCGCGTCTGGCGCATCGGCGCAGACGGCAGCGTCAGCATGACCCAGCTCGACGGCCAGGGCCGGGAGGCGGTGGTGACCCGCCTGGCCGCGCCGCTGGAATGGACCGCGGGCGGCACCGCACGCAAGTGGGTGGACGGCAGCACGCAGCGCCCGGACACCGGGATTCTGAACGGGCTCCTGAATCCGGCCGCCGATCGCACCAGCCTGCAGGTCTACGATGCCGCCGGCAACGTGCTGCGCACCATCGATGCCCAGAACAACGTCACCGCCTACGCCTACGATGGACTGGGCCGCTTGTACCTGACGACCCGGTACAGCAATGCGGGCAGCGCTTCCGTGAACAGCCGTGGCGACGTCACAATTACCCTTCCGGCGGCGAGCGCGGCGGATCGACGCACCTTGCATGTGGTGGATGCGGCGAACCATGCGACCTGGGAGGTCGACGCCGAAGGCCAGGTGACCTGGACCCAGGCGGGCAGCTTTGGCGAGCCGGAAACCGTGACCGCCCTGGCCGCGCCGTTCACCTGGAGCGCCGGCGGCGTTACCCGCCGCTGGACCGATGGCACGGCCACGCCGCCGGCGGGGTCCGATCTGGCCGCCATGCTCAACAGCCTGCGCAACAGCACCAGCGATCAGGTCACCCGGATCATGCATGACCAGGCTGGCCGCGTGACCCGTACCATGGACGCCGAGCGCCGCGTGACCGAGCTGAGCTACGGGCCCTTCGGGGCGGTGCAGGTGACGACGGTCTACGCCAATCCCGGTACTGTCGACGTGGACAGCGTCACGCACAGCGTGACCATCCGCGTGGACGCCGATACGGCGCACGACCACCGTACCCTCATGCTGTCCGATCCCGCCACCAGGCGCGAGTGGAGCGTCGACGAGAACGGCGACATCACGATGACGGAAAGCGACGGCTTCGGCCGCGTGGCCCGCCGGGCGCAGCTGGTCAAGCGCTTGAGCTGGACCGTGGGGGGCGCCACCGTGGCGTGGGCGGACGGCACGGCCGGGGTGCCGGACCTGGCGGTCCTGAACGGCCTGCTGACGGACGAAGACCGTGTCACCCGCTATGCCTACGACCGGGCTGGCCGCCTCGCGCGCACCATCGATCACCGCGGATACGTCACGCAGCAGTCCTACAATGGCCTGGGCGAGCCCACCGTGCGCACGGACTATGCGCAGCTTGGCAGCTGGAGCGTCGACAGTGAAGGAATGTACTCCATCGATGTCGACGATGCTCCGGGTGCGGACCGGAGAACGCTGCAGTTGCACGACAAGGCCTCGCGCACCGAGTGGGAGATCGACCCGGCGGGAAGAATCACCGTGCGCCGCGCAGGCAGCTTCACGGCGCGTGACAAGGCGGGGCGCTACCTGGAGGCGGGGACGGTCACGCAGTTGCAGCAGACCTTGCCGGGATGGGCTGCCGGGACGGCCGATGTGCCGACGGTGACCGAATTGACGCAACAGCTCGATGCGGCCGAGGATCGCAGCAGCTACACCGTCTTCGATCGCCTGGGCCGCCCCACGCGGAGCATCGACGCCCAGCTGCATGTCACCGACTTCAACTACGATAACCTGGGCCAGCTGGGGGGGACGTACCGTTACAAGAACCCGGCGCCCGCCGGCGCAGTGACCGTGGATGCGCGCGGAAACGTGTCGATCGCGCAACCCACCGCCACGGCCGAGGACCTGCGCACGCTGGAGCTCCACGATGCAGGCAACCAGCGCAACTGGAGCGTGGATGCGGCGGGTCATATCGTGATGGAGCAGCTGGATAGTTTTGGCAACGTGCTCGCACGGACCGAACTCGCCGCGCCGCTCACCTGGCTGGTCGGCACCACGCAAAAGAGCTGGACGGATGCGCTGGCGGCCATTCCGGCAGCTTCCACGCTGCTCGAGCGCCTGGCCGCGCTGGTCAATACGGCGGCCGACGCGTCAACGACGTTCGCCTACAACAAGGCCAACCAGCTGATCCGCACGACCGATCCGTCGAGGCTGGTGACCGAACAGCTGTACGATGCCTTTGGCCTTGAAGCGGGCACCACGCAATACGGTGTCAGCACCGCGGCCGGCACGGGCGCGGACGCTCCCTCGCTTACACGGCGAACCCGCGAAATCGAGGACGTCGCCGGACACCGCCGATGGACGGTGCTGGCGGACGGCCGCATTGTCGTGCGCCACCTCGATCCGTTCGGCGAGGTGGACACGACGATCGAGCTGATGGCGAAGGTCGACAATTGGGAAACCGGCGTAGGCGACATTACGCTCGCCGCCCTGGTCGCAAAATTGGATCCAGTCCACGACCGGCGCACAGTTGTCATCCGCAGCCTTGGGGGCGGCGAGGTATGGCAGATTGACGCCGAAGGCAGCGTCACGTTGACCGAAGCAAATGGCTTCTACAAGGTGGTCAAGTCGGTTCGCGTGGATGAGGTGACGAAGACAACGCGCTTGGCGCAGCGGGTCGAGAACTGGGCCGAGGGGGCGCCCGTCCCGTCGTTGTCCACCTTGCACGCAATGCTCACCGACAACGACCGCAGCGAGTATGTGGAATACGACGCCGGCGGGCGCGTCATCCGTACCATGGACGCCCTGCGCCATGTTATCGAGAAGTCATACGATGCGCTTGGCGTGCGCGTCACCACGACGGAATACGTCGCTGCCGGACCGGTACCGGCCGGATCGTCCGGAAACTACCATATCGACCATGGAACGGCGCACCCCGCGCAGGACCGCCGCACCGCCGTTGTTACCGACCTGGCCGGGCAGAAGAGCTGGTCCATCGGGCCGGATGGCAGCGTCGAGCTGACCCGCACCGACAGCTTCGGGCGCGTGACGTCGCGCACCCAGGTCGCGGCCGCGCTGACCTGGACGACAGGCGGCGTCACGTACCGCTGGGTCGATGGCACGACCGAGCTGCCAGACCTGGCGGCGTTGAACGGCCTGCTCAACGCCGCCAACGATCGCACCACCAGCTATACCTACAATGCAGCTGGCCAGGTGCTGCGCACCATTGACCCGAAAAACTTCGTGACCGAGGCCGCTTACGATGCTTTCGGTCGCCAGACGCTGTTGACGAGGTACGCGAGCGCCGGCAATGTCAGCTTCGATGCGACGGGCAAGGCGACCATCACCGTAACCGCGTCCCCGTCGACGGATCGCCGGATCGGCACCGTCATTGACGAGCAAGGCCGCAAGACCTGGACCATCGACGAGGAAGGTTTTCTCACGCTGCAGCAGACCAACAGCTTCAACGAGGTCGAGTCAGTCGTCCAGGTCAACAACGGTCCCCTGGAATGGGGCTCGCCCAAAGTCAAATGGAAGGATGGTTCCGCCACGTCCTTGCCGCCGCTTGCCGTGCTCGAAGGGAAGCTGGGCCCCGACGACCGGGTGACCCGGTACCAGCACGACCATCTGGGGCGAGTTACCCGAACCGTCGGACCGCTGTTCCAGGTGACCGAGCAAACCTATGGCAATTTCGGTGAAGCGACTGAAGTTCGCCAGTACGCGAGCTTGCCGGCCAGTGATCCGGCCACGGTCGATGCCCATGGCAATGTCGAGATCACGTTGCCGACGAAGACAGCCGATGACCGCCACACCCTGACCATGCGGGACCTGGTGCACCATCGCGTCTGGCAGGTCGGGGCGGGTGGCGAGGTGAGCGTTGCGGCCACCAATGCCTTCGGCGAAGTCGAAACGCGCACCGCCCTGAGCAGCCTGCTCAGCTGGAAGGCGGCCGGGACCGACGTGCTCTGGACCGATGGCTTGGCAGCGCTTCCGAGCCTGGACGATTTCGAGCACCTGCTCGATCCGGCGCAGGACCTGACCACGTATTTCGCCTATACCAAGGCTGGCAAGTTGGCGCGTTCCCTCAACCCGCAGCTGCATGTCGAGGAGATGACTTATGACGAATTCGGTAGCCTCCAGCTGACGACCCAGTTCGCCGGCGAAGGGCGCTGGACGGCCGCGACCGCGACCGCCCCGGCCCAGATCGATGTGACGGCGGAGCCAGGCGCGGATCGCCGCCGGGCCGAGGTCGAGGACGCCCAGAACCGCCGCCATTTCCAAATCGGCGCGACCGGCACCATCACCATGGAGGAACGCGACCTGTTTGGCGAGGTGGTGCGCACCACGGTCTTTGCCCAGGCGCTGGGCGGCTGGGCGGATGGTACCCTCACCGGCGTACCGGATGCCGCCAGCCTGTACGCGCTGCGCAATGCCACGCTGGACCGTGCCACGTCGGCCGTGTACACGAAGCTGGGGCAGGCTGCCGTGACCATCGATGCGATGGGCAATGTGGCCACCCAGACGTTCAACGCGTTTGGCGAAGCGTTTGTGAAGACCTTCTACGCCACGCCGATTGCCGGCTGGAACGCAGGCAGCACTTTCGATGGCACGCTGCCGATGGCGGCCAATGCCCGTTATGAAGTCTCGGTCTTCAACAAGGCGGGCCAGCTGCGCTTTACTTATGACGGGCTGCGCTATCCGGTGGAATACCGCCGCAATGCGTTCGGTGAGGTGGTGGACACCTTCAGCCGGCCCGCGAGCATTGGTTCCCTGCCGTTGCCGCCGACGACAATGCCGAGCGAAGCCACGTTTGGATCGCTGCCGGCGAAAACCCGTCATGAGGCATCGATCCTCAACAAGATGGGCCTGGAGGAGTATGCAGTCGACGCAGGGGGCAACGTCACCCAGTTCGTGCGCAATGCATTTGGCCAGGTGGTCGAAGAGTTGCGCCACGCCACGCCGATCACGGATTGGGGCGTGGATGCCTATGGCGTCATCAAACCGTTCACCAAGGCGGGGCTCGCCGAGAGCACGGCACGGCGCACGGCCTACGTCTTCGACGACGCGGGACGCGTGACCGCCACGATCAACGAGCTTGGCTATGTAACGCAGACCTTGTACAACGCGGCCGGCCAGGAGGAGTGGGTCATTCAGTATGCGGCGCCCATCACGGTGGGACTGGACGCCGCAGGCCGGGCCGCAGCAGTGAATGCGCTGTCTGGCGACCCGGCGGCCAGGGCCGAGGCCAGGGCAACGCTGACGGTACGCGACAAGGAAGGCAAGCCGGTCACGCTGATCGACGCCGGAGGAAACGTCAGCACCGTCGAATATGACGGAGTGGGTAATGCCGTGCGCACCACGCGCTATGCGCAGCCGATTGCCGGCTGGTCGGCGGCCAGCAGTTTCAATGGGACCTTGCCTTCGGCGGACGGGGCGCGCGTGAGCGTGGCCAGCTTCGATGCGAACGGCCAGGTCGCGGCTGCGGTCGATGCACGGGGCGTCGTGGTGCGCTACGAACGCGACGCGTTCGGCGCCGTGACACGGCAAACCGCGTTCGCGGTAACGGTCACCCCTGGTTTGGAGGGCGACGCGCTGGAGACGGCGCTCGCCAACCTGTATGCCACGGGCTCGGCGGGGGCGCGGGCGGTCAGCACCGTCTACAACCAGAACGGCCGGGCCAGCATCGTGATCGACCCGGTTGGACATGTAAAGCGCATGACCTATACGGCGTTCAACGAGGAGCAGCTGGTCTACGAGTACGCGGTACCGATCGCGAACTGGGGGCCGGACAGTACCTTTACCACGCTGCCGTCCGTTACCGGTGCCCGACTCACGGCCAAGGTCTACGATGTGGCCGGAAACCTGATCGGCGTGGTCGATCCGATGGGTTACCAGACCCAGTATCGCTATGACGCTTTCCACCAGAGGACGAGCGAGGTGGCTTTCCCCTACGGGAAGACGACCTGGAACCTGGACAACCCGGTCATTCCGAACGTGACGGCGATTCCGGACGGTTCCGGGACCTACAAGGGCATCGAACGGGTGACGGTCTATAACTACGATGCGTGCGGCCGCCTTGTGGCGCAAGCCGATCCGCTCGGCCGGGCGATCACGTATGCCTACAACGCCTATGACGAGGTGCTGGTCAAGAAGGAGTTCCAGGACCCGCTTACGCCGTGGGGCGGTGCGAGCCTCAACAATGGCGACCTGGCGCCCACTGGGGACGCCCGCGATACCGCCTTCGTCTACAACCGGGACGGCAGCGTGGCCTATCAGGTGGAGCCGACCGGCTGCGTGACGGAGTTCGCCTACGACGCATTCGGCCAGCAAACAGCAAAGCTAAGCTACGCCAATACGGTAGCGGCGTGGGCGGTAACGAGCAGCTCCTATGGCACCGTCATGAAGGCGGCTGCCGCTCAGATGGTTGCAGCCGATAGCGCCTTGGACCGTCTGGAAGCCAAGGGCTATGACCATGGTGGAGTACTGGTTTGCAGCGTGAACGCTGCCGGCGTACGGACCGATTATGTGCATGACGCGTTTGGGCAGCCGACTTGCGCCCTGCAGTATGCCAACCTGGTGCCTGGGTGGCCCGGCGCCATCCCCTCCAAGTCGGCCCTGGCTACGCTGCTGGCCACGCCGCCGGCCGCCGATGCAAGCGACCGCCTCAGCACGACGGTGTACGATGGGACGGGGAACGTCGCGGCCGCGATCGACCCGCTCGGCGTGCGCACCGACTATGCCTACAACGCGTTTGGCCAGCGCACGGCCACCCTGCAACATGCGGTGGCGATCGGCGAATGGCCGCATGCCATGCCGTCTGCTGCCCAGCGCAGCTCCCTGGCCGCACTGCTGCCGGCACCGGACCTTGCCGACCGCTTTAGCGCCACGATGTACAGTGCCGACGGACTGGCGCTCTCGACGGTGGACGCGCTCGGCTACCGCACGGACTATACCTATGACGGCTTCAAGGACGTGGCCGGAACGGTCCAGCGCGACCTGCCGGTGGCCGCATGGCCACACACGATGAAAACGGCCCAGGAGGTCGAGACCCTGCTGGCCAACAGGCAAACCAGTGCGAACGACCGCTATACCGCGGTGCAGCGCGACCTGATGGGGCGGGCTGTGAACGTGGTCGACCCGATGGGCTACGTGACCGAGAACACCTACGATGTCTGGGGCAACCGCATCCGCGAGAAGCGCTATGCCACGGCACTGGCCAACTGGCCGAGCGACGTTCTCGACGCCAGCGCGCTGAAGACCAGGTTGAATGACGTGGTGGCCAGCGCCACGGCCGATCGCAATACACGCACGCTGTACGACCTGGCCGGCCAGCAGCGGGCCGAGATCGATGCCGAGCTGTTCGTGACCTTCAACGTGTTCAACAGCTACGGCGATGTCACCGAAACGCGCCGCTATCCGAGCGCTTTTGCGAACCGGACCGACGCCGACAACGCCACGCTGGCGAACGTCACGAGCGGCCGCGGTACACCGACTTCGATCACGTACGGCCGCGACAAGGCCGGGCGCGCGGCCACGGTGACGAGCGCGGATGGCACCGTGACCAAAACGGCTTTCGACGCCTTC
Organism: Massilia endophytica; assembly: GCF_021165955.1. NCBI lineage: Bacteria > Pseudomonadati > Pseudomonadota > Betaproteobacteria > Burkholderiales > Oxalobacteraceae > Massilia > Massilia endophytica. The sequence continues at coordinate 1,247,762 of NZ_CP088952.1, forward strand.
GGCGCCGCGACGGACGTGGTCGAAGCCTTCGGCCAGCCGGAAGAGCGTACCACGCACAAGCAATACGACAAGGCTGGCCGGGTACTGGAGGAAACGCTTGCTTATGGAAGCGTGGACGCCGCGACAACCCGCTACAAGTACGTCAGGAATACGGTCAGCATTATCGACCCATGTGGCGTTGCGCTGACGGAGGACACCGGCAACCCCGCCTGGGCGCGACAGCAGCGCCTGGCGCTGGGCTATGCCGAAACCGTGGCCGGGCTCGGCAGCACCAAGGCCAGCCTGCTGGCCTTGTACACCACGGTTCAGGAGCTGGATGCCAACGGCCGTGTGGTCCGCAGCACCAATGGCTTGCAGGGAGTGACAACCACAACCTACGACGCGTTCGGCAATGTGAAGGAGGTGAGCGATCCGCGCGGCGGCGTCACGCGCAACTTCTACAATGGCCTGAACCAGAAGACCTGGCAGGTCACCGCCGATGGCAAGGCGGCGAAGATGCAGTATGACGCCTATGGCAACGTGACGAAACTCACCCACTTTGCCAGCGCCTGGAGCGGCGAGCTGCAGGGGGGGGAACCGGTGCTGGCCACCAGCACCAACGACGACTACACCGATTACGGCTACGACAAGGCCGACCATAACAGCGCGGAGACGACCCACGCCGGCAGCGCTTCCGCCGACCGGGTAACCGTACGCGAGTTCACCGCGTTCGGGCAGGTGAAGACCGAGCGCAATGGCGACTACACCGTCGCCACCGTCAAGCAATACGACCGGCTCGGACGCCTGAAGGCCGAAACCTTGCCGATCCAGTCGAAGGACAGCGGCGGCACCCTGCAATACGTGGTGAACAAGTACAGCTACGACGAGCGCGGCAATTGCACCGTGGCCATCCGTGCCTTCGGCTTGCCGGAGCAACAAACGACCACCAATACCTACGATGCCGCCAACCGTCTCCTGAGCACGACCGGCGATACCGTGCGCGTGTTCCAGGGCGGCGCCTGGGTCGATGGCGCGACGTCCACCAGCTACGCCTATGACCGGCTCGGCAATGTCATCACCCAGACCGACACCAGTGCGCTGGCGGGGGGCGCTGTCACCCGCAGCTATTACAACAAGCTCGGCGTCAAAGTGGCTGAGAGCAGCCCCAACGGCACCCTGGCGGTGTGGCGCGTGGATCCGATGGGACACGTGCACAAGCTTGAAGTGTATGGCAAGCCGGTCAGCACCGGCGGCAGCCAGATAGCGCTGCCGGCGAATACGGGGGGCACGACGCAAAGCCTGCTGTCCTACGACGCGGCGGACGTGCACGCGACCGAGTACGACTACGATAGCCTCGGGCGCCTGATCAAGACGCGCATCCGGGATGTCCTGCTGGGCAAGGTGGATGGCGACCTCGCGGGTGGACCCGGCTATGTGGCCTATCTCGGCAACGTCGAAACCGCCACCACCTACGACGCCAGCGGAAACGTGACAAGCCAGACCGACGCCAATGGCGGGGTCAAGCGCGCCTTCTTCGACCTGGCCAACCGCCCCATCCTGCTGATCGATGAGGCCGGGTATGTCACCGCATTCGATTACCCGGCGCCGACCAGCGTGCAGGAAACGCGCTATGGCGGCAGCCCGCTCTCCGCGGCTGAGCTGCAGCAGGCGCTGGGCGCCGCCGATCCCGCATCGGCGCTGCGCGACAAGGCATATCTGAAGGCCTTTGCGACCAACCCGGGCAGCGGCGCCGCCCGATGGAGCGTTCCATCCTACGATCCGGCCAAGGTCCACTGCACGGTCACCCTGTTCAACGGCCATGGCGACGTGGTGAAGAAGGCGCTGAAGCTGTCCGCCACCGATGAAGCGGCGGTGGTGTACACCTATAACGGCCTGGGCAAGGTGGCGGCCACCACAGACGCCAATGGTCAACAAACGAGCTACACCTACGATGCGGCCGGGCGCACCGTGGTGCAGGCCGTGGACCTTGGCCTGATTCGGGACAGCGACCTGGGCGCGACGCCGGGCAGCGCTGTGGACGTGGCCCAGGCGGTCACCGAAACGGCCTACAACGGGCTGGGATTGATCACCAGGACCACCCGCCGGGCAGCCACGGCCGCGTACGACCAGGTTTCCACCAATGCCTACGACGCCGCAGGCAGGCTCAAATCGGGCAACGACGCGCTGCTTCAATCCACTGTCTTCGGATACGATGTGGCGGGCAACCAGACCTTCATGGCGAAGGTCGTCACCGACGTGGATGGGACAAGGCGCACCCAGGTGACCGTGATCGAGTATGACAAGGAGCGGCAAGCCACGCGCACCTATACCATGTCCCACGACGGCGACCAGCTGAGCCTGGTTGCGGGCCGCTGGGAAATCACGGCGGCTTGCCTGAACGACGGTCAATGGACCAAGAGCACGGTTCAGGACAGCTTCTACGACGGCTATGGTCACGTCATCGGAAAATCCGTCCATGCCGACGGCGCTGCCGGAACCCTCCAGGAGTTCGCGGAATTCGACAAGCTGGGACGCCAGTGGAAGGGCAACAGCGGCGACGGCGTCACGAAGATCTACCTGTATGACGGCAACAACAATGCCACCTTGCAGTTGACTTCGGCCGGTATCAACCTGCGCAACAAGTCCATGAGCGACGTGGCCACCGCGCTGGTGAATGCGGGCGGCGCCGGCAGCAGCCTGCTTGAAAATGTCAATGTGGCGTTCTCGGTGTATGACCGCCGCAATGCGGTCGTCTCCACCCTGCACCCGCGCGACAGCGCTGCCAACGTGCTGCAGGCGATCGCCGCCAATGCCAGCGCCGCCACCGATGGCGTGCGTGCGGTCCTGCGGATCAACGGCAGCAGCCAGGCGGACGGCGGCGTCGCGGCGCCGGTGATCTCGACTGGTACAGTGACCGGGGCAGGGCACCAGACGCAGTACGTGCCGTTCACGGTCCAATATGAACAGAAGGTGCGGGTCTGGAACACCTCCACCGGTAACCCGGACACGTCCCGCACGTATCGCCAGACGACCTTCGAGCCCAGGAAGGTCGTCGTGAACGTCGCCCCGTTTGCGGGAGAAGGCGCGTATGGCCTTCAGGCAAACGGCCAATACGAAGTGGAGCTGTACGACAGCAGCGGCAACATCGTCGGCATGGGGACCAGCAATGCGTCAGGCGCGGTTGAAGTTATCTTCGACGAGTACTTTGCCGAAGTGCCACGCATCGGATCGATCAAGGTGTACGGGCGTTTCCACGATGGGCAGGCAAGCGGCGGACGGGCGCTGATCGCCCAGGGCGACTACGCCATTCCCCTCGATACCGCAACGGAGAGCATCCCGTGGGAGCCGGATTCGCAGCGGATCACCACCGAGAGCAAGGCGGAAGTGGTGACGCTGTATACCCATGCGTCCTACACCATCCACGCGACCGAAACGGTCTCGTGGGGGACTGAAATTCCCGAAGAGGGCATTCCGGTCCAAACCAGCTACAGTGTCGACTCCGTCTCGATCGATCTGAGCAAGGTCGTCGGCCGCGCGGGCAGCGGGTCATATGAAGTGCAAGTGCTGGTCGGGAACTACGTTGTCAGTTCCACGACGGCAGGCGGCGGCGAGACGGTTACGTTCAATCCGGCGCCCAACCAGGGCACGATACGCATCTGGCGTGATGGGGTCTTGATTGCAGAGGACGCGTACGCCTGCCCGACCTACCCGGCCGAAGTGATACCGGCGCCCCTGGCACCGCCGCAGGGCAGCAAGCCTGTGGAACTGGTCGAATTCCTGCGTTCATCCGAGCTGGCGCAGAAGCTGCTGATCAGCGATCTTCCGGCCACAACGACCAAGGTGGTGCTGGGTTATCACCGGGTGGGCAGCAACAGTCCGTTCAGCTATGTCAACTTGAACCACCCGACGTCCCTGCACGGGCAGGCCATCAACCGCCAGGACGTGTTCGAACTTCCCTTGGGCTCACTCGCCCTCGGCGAATACGAATACACCTACCTGGCCATGGACGATGCCGGTACCATCCTCGGCCGGGCCAGCGGGACCTTTGACGCCAAGGCGGACGGCGGGGTCGCCGCGACCATGACGGCGGGCCAGCTTGGCGGCAACGGTTTTGCCATGTTGCGCGGCGAAAAACTGGTCGTACTGGATCAGGGCCGCGTCACCGGCGACAGCGCTGCGCCAGCGACAGGTCGCAGCGCCCAGGTGCGCTATCGCCTGGCGGGCGCGACCGGTGAGTGGAGCACGGCCACCATGCAGGTGGCCGCTGCCGGCGACTGGCAGGGCGTGAGCCCGGCGGGCAGCTTCGAATGGGCGCTCCCTTCGGGCGTCACGGCCGGCATGTACGACATCGAAGTGGCGGTGTGGGACGGCCCCGGCCAGACGGGAACGCTGGTCAGCCAGCTGGCTGGCCAGGTCAGCCTTGGCGCATCGCACCTGGATGCTCCGGTTGCCATGAGCCCGCTGCGCGACAAACGCGGCGTGGTCCGGGTGAGCGGGCTGCCGGCGAACACCAGGCGCGTCGAGGTGCGCGTCGGCGACGGTGCCTGGACGGTGCTGCCGGCCTCGGCGCGCGTCGGCGGTGAGTTCCTGTGGGATGCATCCGGCCTGGTACCTGATTGGAACAGTACTTATCACTATACATATTCGATCCGCAGTTTCGATGTCGAAAACCCATTGGACGGGACGGTGCCCACCAGCCAGACCGATGGCGCCATCGACCTGGGGGCTGCCAGCGCGCAGACGGTGTCCAGGGCTGTGGCGACGGCCTCCTACCTGCCGCGCGGCGCTACCGAGCTGTTGTGGAAAGTAGGAGGGCTCGACCGCCGCGACCTGCTGGCGGAACGCAGCCAGACCTATGACGCGTTCGGCAACGTGGTGTCCCAGACCGATGCGCTCGGTCATACGAGCACCATGGAGTATGACGGTGCGAACCGGGTCACCCGCCAGCGCAGCGCCCCCGTCGATGCCACCGATGAGCACGGCACCACCGCGGGCATCCAGAAGACCACCAGTTACCGGTATAGCAAGGGCGGCAACCTGATGGCCGTTGGCACGTCGAATGGTGCCGACAACGGCGCCACAGAAAACGTAACCCGCTATAGCTATGTGAATGGTGCGAACGCCCAGGGCAAGCCGCTGGTGTTCGAGACCATCAATGCCGATGGATCGAAATCCTGGAACCAGTTCGATGCGTTCGGTAACGTGGTGGGCAGCACCGATGAGGAGCAGCGGCGCATCACCCGCAGCTACGACAAGCTCAACCGCATGACCGAATCGGTCGCGGAAACGTACCAGCCTGGTGGCAACCTGCTGCGGCGCACCAAGCACATCTATACGTTCGACGAGGTTGGCAACCAGACCTCGCATGCGACGCAACAGTTCTTCGGGCGCCCGACTGAGGACGGGGCGCCGCCAGCATCGCCAGTGCCACATACGGGCACGGTGACGGCGACCGAAAAGACTTACTACGACGCCGAGGGGCGCGTGGTGAGGACGCGCTCGGCGGCTGGCGTGGAGACGGCCTATTCCTACGCCTACGACGCAAACATTCGCAGCCTGAACGATGGCAGCGGCGACGACGTCGCCGTCGGCGGCTACATCAAGACCACCACCATGGCCGATGGCCGGACCTCGGTCAGTACGGAGAACATGTTCGGCCGCACGGTGTCGTCGGCGGACCTGGGCGGCAATGTGTTTGCCCGGAAGTACGACCTGGCGGGGCGCCTGTTGCAAGAGAGCGGCGGCAACGGCCGGGACGTGCGCTACACCTATTCTGCCGGGGGCAAGGTCCTGAGCGTCACGGACTACGGGACCAATGCGTTCACGACCTATCTCAGCACCAGCTACCGCTACGATGCAAACGGGAACCAGATCGAAATCGCCATATCGAATGGATTCCATACCGACAGCACCTCTGTCCAGTATGACGCCCTGAACCGCGTCATCCAGGTCGTGAATGCTGAAAGTACGGTCGCGACGCAATACGACGCGGCCGGCAACGTGCGCCACAAGCACAGTGAGTTCCACCAGGCGTCAGGGGGCCAAGCGTCCAGGGTGGAGGACGACTGGTCGCGCTACTACAGCACCAACCGGCTGTGGATCAGCCATGGCCGCCTGAACGAGACCACGCATCTGGTCGAGCGCGGCGATACGGGCATCTCCCTGACCTACTGGGCCAATGGACTGCGCCGCACGGCGGATATGGGCATCAATGCGCTGGGCGGCTATGGACGAGCCCAGACCGAAACCTACACCTACAACCAGGACAAGGAGATCGACACCGTTGTGCTGGGCGACCACAGCAAGTCTGTCCGCTATTACGGCCTGGACGATGCTGGCCGCAAGACGCTCTATCAGGAAGAATACCTGGCGGACGGAAAGATGGCCCGCAAGATCGAGACCGCGTACGACCTGGACAACAAGGTCGCCGTGCAAACCACGGTAGCCTACGACACCCAGAGCACCGAGGATGAGCAGCAGCACCGCATTGTGGAGAACACCTATCTGAGCGATGGGCATACCCTCGACAAGACCGTGACGAGGGAATACCGCACCAAGAAGAATGACGCCGAGCAGCCTCAGCGCAAGACCACGACCACGCACAGCTACGCGTGGGGGGATACCGCGCTGGAAACCGGCAGCCATGCGACCGACGAGATTATTCTTCCTGAGAACAACAAGGAGTTTATTCCTGGCGGAATGACGCAGTCCGCCGTGCATACCGTCACCCACTACGACGGCAACAACCGCGCAGTCCACACGGTGACGCGTCAGGCGAATCTGGTGTCCGAGCGGAAGGATGACGAGACCCGCTGGGTCACCGTGAACAAGGCGCGCAACGAGAGCACCCAGCTGTTTGACAGCAGTGGCGCCCAGCTGCGCCAGGACGAGGTGGCGCTGGACCACCGTTACACGCCGGACACGGGCAACCCCGATACGTTCAACGAGACCTATTCCGGGGCACATCACTACACCCGCAATTTCGTCGCCAACGGCGCCATCATCGGCACCATCACGGACAATGGTCCGGCACAATCGGCGTACCAGGTGCAGTCGCTGGCCATGGAACGCGCTGCCAAGAAGGCGTATCGCAACGTCTCGGACTTCGACCAGAACTACGTCGCGGTGGCGCCATCCAACGGTAGCGCGCCTGGCAACGTCTATGCCGTGCGCGCCGGGGACTCCATGCGTTCGCTCGCCCGCCAGTTCCTCGGGGATGCCGATGCGTGGTACCTGATTGCCGGGGCCAACGGGCTGGCGGCCGATACCGGGCTCACGGCCGGGCAGCTGATCCGTATCCCAAGCGACGCCATCGCCGCCAACTCGCACAGTACGAGTGAGACGAACCGCCCGCAATCGCTGGGTAGGCCGTTGGCGCCGTTGGCGGCGCCGGCAGCCACCAACAACGTATGCGGCGCCATGGGCGACCGGCTGGTGGAAGGTGTCTCGTTTGTCGCCAGCTTGACGGTCGGCCTGGTCGTTGGCGCGGCGCTGGCGTCGAGCGGCATCGGCAGTATTGCCATTGGCGCCGTCTCGGGCGCGGCGGCGGGCGCCGCCGGGAATGCCGCCGGGCAGGGCATGCGCATGCTGCTTGGCATGCAGACGGAGTTCGATTTCGAAGCCGTCGGCTCGGCCGCCGTGCAGGGGGCGATCGGCGGCGCGCTGGGTGGATTTGGCAGCATGGTGGCCGGCGCCATAGGCACCACCGCCAACGCGCTGGGCAGCCAGCTGGGCGAAACGCTGGGCGACAAGGCCGGCGGAGCCATCCTGGGGCAGTTGGCCGGGGCCCTCGGCGGCGCCGCCGTGCGCGCCGAACTGGCCGCTGCGGGAACCTTGTTTGACCAGTTCATGCACAATCAGAAGTTGGATTTGCGCAAGGCGGGCACCGCGGCGCTTGGCGCGGCCGTCGGCTCCCTCCTGGGCAGCGCGACTGACTCCATTGCGCCGCTTGGGTTGGGGATGTCGGCATCGGCGCGCGCGGGGCGCATCGCATTGCAAGTGCTCGACCATGCGATTGGGCATTCGGTGGCCGAAGCAGTCCAGTCGAATCACCGCTTTGACGCGCTGAGTGCCGACAATCTGACCAGGGTCGCGATCGAAACCGTCTCCGACGCCGTCAATGACGAAGTGGCGCTGGCACGCCAGCGGCAAATCGCCGAAAAGCAACAGGCGCGCTGGAGTGCGAATTTCGGCGCTTCGCAGAGCGCGCTCAGCGATTTCTGGAAGCAGACGACCTTGCCACCGTTGGGCGCAGATCGCCTCAAACAGCGCGATTACAGCCTCGAGCCTATGGCGTCTTACGGTGAGGATAACACAGACGCAATTGCCGAATTTGGCACTGACGGCATCCTTTCGGAACCTGGCGAACTAATTGCAGCAACCGGACTTGGCGCGGCCGGTGGCCGGAGCGGGCCGATTTCGATCGGACGCAAAGCGCGGTTGGGGCAGATGAGCCGGTATCGACTGACGGGGGGCGGTGACGGGCCCGGGGCGGGGATTCACCTTTCCGCCAACTTGGATGAGTTTAGCCTGGCAGGCAGTTCCGTGTCCGGACGCGATGTCCTCAGCCATTTGGGCGTCTGGCAACATCCATCAAGCATGAGCTTCGGTCCATCGGATGTGGCAGATAGCGGCCAGCGCGGGGGTGACGAAGGTGCGGGAGAAGCACGAGGAACACAGCCTAATCAACTTGCACGGAAGCGCATTGCATCGCCACGGGCGGCTGCGTCCAATTCTTTCGTCAAGCCCTATGACGACGGAACGGCTACCGCTAGCGATGCGGTCCTGAACTACTCTGAGGTCGATCCGCTTCGGGTGCTTCCTCCATCAGCAGGACCGGCAAGGCAGCGGCCGCCCCGGTCGACATCGCAAGCAAGCAGCACACCACCAGCCGAGGTTAGCGCGCTTGTGCCCTTGGCAAGTCTTGGGCCCGCACCGGTTCAACCGAGCGTACTGGCACCTGCATTGGCGGAGGAAGTGCTCGCACAGGGGGGAGCTTTGGATGCGGTGGCGGGCATGGCGGAGGCCGCTGGGCCTGTGTATGGCCCAGTGGAAAAGCCCGTTCTTTTAATCGCGCACGGCGGGTACCCGCGTACGCTTGCGCAGCTGGACGAGGTCTTGCCGACCCAACCTGTTCCCGCCACCCGGCCCGCCGCCGCCACGGTCGACCAGTTCCGACCCGGAACTGTAACGCGGCAGGACATGATCATGGACTTGATCGTTTTCGGGCGCGAGGAAGCAAACCCCATGCCGACGGGCCGTTTCGTGCCGGGTGAGGCGCTGCCTGCGGGAAAAGTGCTGAGTCCGTTGGCTGCACAGGAAGCCGCCCAATTTATTCAAGCGGTCGGACTGAGTGTGGTTGTGCCCGAAGAGCAGCCGATTGTCTCGATGTTGGTGCCGGCACTGGAGGCTGATAAGCTTAACAAGTTTCTTGCGCATACCGAAATGCCTCCGGGCGTGGAGGTGCGGCTGGTTCCCGTTGCGGGAACGTTACCCCTCAGCAGCGTCGTGGACATGTATCCAAATAGCCCTGTTATCGATGTGAGTTGCGGAGCGATGAACAACTCAAGGGTGGGGTACGAATATGTGGTTGGGGTGCAGGAACCGTTGCAGGGAGGGGAGCGCATATATGAGTTCACGCCCAAGGATTCCACCAAGCCTGCGATCCGAATGCAGGGGACGCAAGCCGTGGTTCCTGAGCCACCAGCCCCGCCGGTGCAAGCAACGCCGCCCGTCACGGCTGGAACGACGTTGGCCGGGGAAGGATCCTTGGCCGAGCGCTTCCTGCAGTCGCGCGAAACCATCGCAGCAACAACGGAAGCGTTTGGGCCGAAAGCGGGACCATGGATTGGCAGAGGGGCGGTCGGCTTGGGGGTACTGGGCGCCGGCGTGTCGGTAGGTCATACAGGGTGGGGGATTTACGAAACGGCGACTGCAGCGCCCGGCTACCAGGATGGCAGCAAACTCCTCGAGTCGTCGGCCGGAACGTTGGGCTGCCTCGGCGGTGCAACGATTGGCGCGGAAGGGTTGGGCGTCTTCTTTGCGCCGACCGGCCCCGGGGCCATCGTGGCTGCCCTCGTGGGGGGGACGGCTGGCTGCGTCATCGGAAGTTTCGTCGGCGTCGGCACCGCCAAGGTTGTCGGTGTCCCGGATCTCACCAAAATACAGTCTGAGGCAGCGCCTCAATACAAGACCGAATTTGAGAAAAATGCCCATTCTGCCCACGGCATCTGGGGGCGATAAGACCGTGCGAAGGTCGCGCGGGGCGGGTCGCCGGCATTTGGCGGCGACACACGCCAGCGGAGCCTGGATTACCGATAAGTTACCGTTGACGCGGCAGCTTCGCACTGTCGGACTAGTCCATGTCAAGATTGTGGGCCATTTGCGAAGGAGGGATCGTCATGGACACGACCGATAGGACGGCGGCGGTGGACCACTTGCTGCAGCTGGGTTTGAGCTGCATGCAAAGTGGTCAACGCGAACAGGCAGTGGCTCTGCTTGAACAGGCAATTGTGCGGGCGCCGGCAAATGCTCTGGCTCATGCTCTCCTGGGGGCGGAGTATGCACAGCTGGGGCGGCCAGACGACGGCTGTGCCCACTTGGAACAGGCGCTGCAATGCGACCCCTCGCTGCACGTTGCCAGGTTTCAGCTTGGCCTTTTGCACCTGACGTCCGGCCGGGGCGCGGATGCACGCGCCGTGTGGGGGGCATTGGATGCTTTAGGACCTGAGCATTTCCTATACCTGTTCAAAGAGGGCCTCTTGGCCGTTGCCGCGGAACGCCTGGACGAGGGGCGTCGCCTGCTGCAGCGTGGCATGGCATGGAACCACACAAATCTTCCACTCAACCGCGACATGGCGGCAATCGTGGCCAAGCTTGAGGCCATGCCTGACTGGTCATGACCGCTCCCACCATCGTGCTTGGCGTGTCGCAGGTGCGCGTGCCCGGCGTTTCGATTGAGCGCTCACAGCAAGGCCGTCCAAAAATTGAACAGCGCAGCGAAAATGCGCTGCAGCACCGGACCTAGCTGCGGCCCCAGCGCCGCGAGCATGCCCAGTGAAAGCCCGGCCTTGAGGGGCGTTCCCAGCATGAGCACATTCATCTGCGGCATGGTGCGCGACACGACGGCGAGGCCAATGTCGAGCAGGAACAGCAGGAAGGCGACCGGTCCGGCCAGGACGAGGCCCAGGCTGAAAATGGTCCCGAACTGTGCAACGAGCAGGCCGGGATCGGCAATTTGGAGGGCCTGTCCCAGGGGGAGCTGCTCGAGCGAAAAGCGCAAGCCACGCAGCAAGGTATGGTGGGCGTCACTCAGGAAGAACACAACGATGCTCAGCTGACCCAGGATCGCGCCCAGCAGCGGCGCCTGGCTGCGTGTAACGGGGTCGAACACGTTGCCCAGTCCAAATCCCGACTGGATGTCCAGCACCTTGCCCGCAAACGCGACGGCGCCAAACGCGGCGCTGACCCCGTACGCGAACAGTGCCCCATTGCCGAGTTCTGCGACCAGGGCCAAGGCGAGGCCGGCCAGGTCGGCGGGCGCGGCCGATGCCGGAGGCGCCAGCCGGGAGACGCAGGCGGCCGATATCGCTAACACGAGCGCGACCTTGATCCGCACCGGCACCCCGAAACCGCTCAGTAACGGAGTCAGTTGCAGCACGATGCCGATCCGGGTCGCGCAAAGAAGGACGGCGACAATCCACGGATGAGCGACCTCCAGCAGCATGGCTCTAGAAAGCGTTGGGAATGTTCAGGATCAAGCTGCTGGCGTAGGCAACCAGCTTGCGCAGCATCCATGGGCCGAATACGGTCAGGGCGACGACCGCAGCAACCGTCTTGGGGATGAAGGTCAGCGACATGTCCTGGATCTGGGTGACCACCTGGATCACGCTCACCAGCAGGCCGACCAGCATGGTGACGGCCAGCACTGGCAGGCAGATCAGCACTGCGGTCCACAGCAGGTCGGAAAACAGCCGCAGGGCGAAGTCGGCTTGCATGGCAAAGTCCTTTCGACAGGGCGGTGCCGGTGGCCACGAACCCATGCCCGGCACTGTAGCGCGGGGCGAGCTACGGATTGTGTACCGATCGCCGGCCCGGTATGTGTATACGACCGGTAAGCGGGGCGTGCGTATGCTGGCGGCGCCGTCGCGCTGGCGCGGCCGGCGCGTCGGCATGGCGGGCGTCCGGGCTGCATATGGCCGGCAGTTCCTGCTCGGCTTGATACTTGCTGTTTTATCCGGTGGCGGCGTAAACGCGCCCCCACTTCCTCTTCTTTTTTACTTGCGGGGTAACATGAGATCTCGATGGACGATGCGTGTGCAGCGCGCGGCAGGCTGGTACCCACTTTGGGCTATGGCGGCGCTCCTGACTGGCTGCGGGGGAGGCATTGCCACGCCGGCCGGCGTGGACGGTGCGGTATCGGCTTCCCACACGGGGGGCGGGCAGGCGCTGGCCGTCTCGGCGCTGCTGGCGCCCGGTAGCTACTATGTGGCCCCGGACGGAAACGATCAGGCGGCCGGTTCCCTTGAGCAGCCCTGGCGCAGCGTGCAGCGGGCAGTGCAGAATGCCGGACCCGGCGTCACCGTGCTGGTGCGGGGCGGAGTGTACAGCGAGCGCGTGCTCATCACCGCTTCAGGAAACCAAAGCACCGGGCCGCTGGTTTTGCAAGCCTATCCCCAGGAGACCCCGGTGCTCGACGGGAGCGCCCTTGCGCCCCCCGCGGACGGCAATCCGTCCGGGCTGGTCACCCTGAAGAACGTCAGTGATGTGCGGGTGGTCGGCTTCGAACTCCGCAACTATGCTACCGCTTCGGCGTCGGCGGCGCCTGCCGGACTGGTGGTGATAGGAGCCGGCAGCCGGGTCGAACTGCGGTCAAACAAGATTCACCACATCCGTACCACGGCGGCGAATGGCAACGCTTTCGGCATCGCCGTGTTCGGCACGCAGGCACCGGCGTCGATCTCGGACCTCGTGATCGACGGAAATGAGGTGTCCTACCTGAACACCGGCGCAAGCGAGTCCGTGGTGGTGAATGGCAATGTCGAGCGCTGGCAGATCACCAACAATCTGATCCACGACAACGATAACATTGGCATCGATGCGATTGGTTACGAAGGCACCGCGCCGATGGCGGCATACGACAGGGCGCGGGACGGAGTCATCAGTGGCAATCACGTGCATCACATCAGTTCCTACGGCAACCCGGCGTATGGAAATGAATATGCGGCCGATGGCATCTATGTGGATGGCGGGACGCGCATCCTGATTGAGCGCAATACGGTCGACCATAACGACATCGGCATCGAAGTCGCCAGCGAGCACAGGGGCAAGCTGAGCGACTTCGTCACAGTCCGCAGCAACCTGATCTTCCTCAATACAACTACCGGGATATCGCTTGGCGGCTATAGCAGCCGGGTCGGCGGCACGGATCGCTGCAGCTTTGTGCACAACACACTCTACCAGAACGATACCCAGCGTTCCGGCCTGGGGGAAGTGCAGATCCAGTTCTATTCCACCAACAATGAGTTCCGAAACAATATCGTGAGCGCGAACGAGCAGGGACTATTCACCAGCAACTACAATACCTCGAGCGCGCAGCCGCTCATCATGGACAACAATCTTTACTTTGCGACGACTGGGCAGGGTATCTGGCACTGGCGCAAAGCCAGCTACCGCGGTCTGGCGCAATTCCGGGCGACCGGCAACGACCTGGCATCCGCCTATCTGGACCCTCTGATGGAGGCCGACTTCCGGCTGCGTGCCGGCAGCTGGGCGATCGACCACGGCCAAGTCCTGCCGCCAGATATCGCGGGCACGACCGATTTTGGAGGCGCTGCCCGGGCTCTGGGTGCCGGTCCGGATATCGGCGCCTTTGAGCAGTGATGCCCGCAGCGGCGGCTGAGCCGCCGCGTTCAAGCTGGCGGCCCCGGGGCCGCTGGGCCGGCGCCGCCAGGGCGATCGCGGCGCAAGCCTCAGGAGGACGGCCGCGAAGGGCTGGCGCTGCCTTCCAGCTGGGCGATGCGTGCCTCGGCTGCACGCAAGGCAGCGCTCAGCTGCTGCACTTCCTGCTCGCGGGCTGCGTGTTCCACCGTGGCGGTGCGCTGTCGTTCGAACTGCGTGACGGCCCGTCTCACGGCGGACAAGAATTCATGTGCGTCGAACGGCTTTGCAATAAAGCGGTGGATTTCAGCTTTGTTGATCGAATCGACGACGGCGTCCACATCGATGTAACCACTCACAATGATGCGTGTCGTGTGTGGCAGCAGGGCGTGCACCTTTTCCAGGAGTTCGACGCCGCTCAGCCCGGGCATGCGCTGGTCGCTGATGATGCATGCCAGCTGCTCGCGCTCCGCCATGCGTTCGAGGATGGTCAGTGCTTCCTGGCCGTCCCGCGCTTCCACCAGGTGGTAGTGCGGGCGCAGCACTGCTGTCATGACCGCCAGGTTGGCGTCCTTGTCATCGATAATCATAATGGTGTAGCGGTCCCCTGCCGGGAGTTCCGGCGCACGGGACTGCTCCAGTTTTTGCTTGTCGAAGAACATTGTGGGCAGCTTTCAATTGAATGGGCGGTTTTGATAATATACCGCGCCGGTCGCAGTGGCAGGAATCCCCGGGGTCAGCTCCTCAGGCCGAGTTCGACGGCAAGGCGCTCGGTGTCCTCGGAAGGTTTGCGCCCCAGCACGATTGACAAGGTGTCGCGGCACCGGCGGTACAGACTGAACGCAGCGGCTGGGTCATGCTGGGCGTGGGCGCAGCGCATCAGGCCCCGATAGGTGGCTTCGGCCAGTGGCTCGGCCTGCATTGCCTGCAAGTAGAGTTGGTGGGCGGTGCCCCACTGGGCCGTAGCTTCCAGGCGTTGTCCAAGATGGCCGACGGCCGCCAGGAACCGGTTGCGGCTGCGGTCGCGGGCCGCGGCCAGCCAGCTGTCTTCGTCGCCGTCGCAGAACTGCCCTCTGTAGAGCTCAAGCAGGCCTATGGCCAGTTCAGCCAGCTCGGACTGGGGGACGCCAGCCTCCAGGCCATCGATCCGGTCGCACAGCGGCAGCATGGCATCGAGGTCGGACCAGACTTCGGTGGGATTGAGCACAATGCGGCCGGCGTGGACCAGGACCGCCGCGTCATTGCCGAGCAGTTTGCGCAGGCGGTGCACGGTGACGCTCAGGGCTGATTTCGGATCGTCCACATCCGGCCAGAGATGGCCGGCAATGGCCTGTTGTGGCTTGCCGGTTTCGCCCGCTGCCAGCAGGACCTTCAGCAGGGCCAAAGGCCTTTGCTGAGCCTTGCCCTGCCATGTGACCGGCTGGCCATGAAGGCTGATTTCGAATTTGCCCAGGGTGCGCACGGCCACCGGCCACGGCCAATTGGCAATCAGCCGATGCGGCGCCCTCAGCTGCTGGCGCACGATCAGGTTTTGCACATGTGCAACCTCAATGCTGGCCAGCAGGGCCTGGGCCGCCAGCGCGGCCGCCAGCGGCGGGCAGGTGTCGAACAGAGTCGTGGCCTGGCGCGCACGGTGCGCACTGAAGGCGGCCTGCAGCACGGTGCGCGCCGCCGCCCGTTGCCCTGTGCGCTCCAGTTGGTAGGCTTGGGCAAACTGGCGCCATTCCTTGACCAGCAAGCCATCGAATCCATGGGCATGCTGGGCGGCGCGCGCGTAGCAGGCTTCGGCCTCAGCCGCTTCCCCCGCCACTACATGGCAATTGGCCAGGAAGCTCGTAAAGCGGGCCAGGTCGATTGGCGCAAGGCGGGCGTGCTCGGCCTGCTGAAGGGCCTCTTTCGCGCTGTGCAGGGCGCCCACGGGATCGCCGGCCAAGGCCCGCCACTGGGCCTCCAGAAGGCTCAGATTGGCGAGCTCGGTCGGGCGTGCGCTTGCCACGGCAGGGCGCATCTGGTCCAGCAGTGCGCGCGCAGCGGGCAGGTCGCGGCTGCCTAGGAGATGGTGGGCTTCGAGAAACTGAAACAGCAGCGGATCGAGGTTGAGATTGCCAACGATGCGTTTGACCGCGCCGGTGGTCTCCCTGGCTTCACGATAATTGCCATCCTTATTGTGCCAACGCGTCACGTTCGAGTACCACCACAAGCGATGGAACGGGCTGACGGCGTCGTCAGCGGCGATCTGGCCCAATTCGGCAACTAGGCGCTGCGCCGTGTCGCCGTCATCAGCCCAGTCATGGTAGCGCAAGAGGATGGATCCGGCCGCGAGCAGTTCGGTCGGATCGCTGACTTGATGGACGAGGCGGAGGGTGTTGCTTGCCGCTTCGGTCAACAGCGCCGAGTTCGGCGCCGCGATCAAGACGGCGAGCAGCAAGCGCGAGTGGAGCCGCAGCGCCACCGGCGCATCGAGCGCGTCCGGCGGCAAGCTTGCGAGGCCCTCAGCCAGGGCATCGATCCAGTGGGCGAGGCTGCCCACCTCTCCCCATTCGAGGTCGTAGCTGTCAATGATTGCGGCCACCGCTTGCAGTTGCGCCGGCCGGTCGCCGCGCAAGCGGAAAGCCTCTTCCGCGCGCAGGAGAATGTCGCGGCCACGCCGCGTGGCCACGTGGTGCAGCGAGACGCCGTGCCAGTACAGTAACCAGGGTTCGGAATCAGCCTGGTCCGCCGGCAGGCAGCTCATCCATTCCCGCCAGCTCTGGCCCCGGCCGGCCGCCAGCATGAACTGGGCGCGCCGCAGCAGCAGGCGGCACAGGCCGTCCGGCGACCGGGCTTCCAGATACAGCTGCGCCGCCTCGTCGGTTCGACCCTGGTCGTCCAGGATGTCGGCTGCGCGTTCGAGCAGTCGCGCGCGTTCGCCTGGCGCCAACCGTTGTTTGGCCTCGAGCTGGAGGAACTCGCGGAACAACGCGTGGAAATGGTAGGTCTGGTGGGCGCTCCCGCGGCGGTCCACGAACAGACGGTTATGATAGAGCTGACTCAGCAATTTCGGCGCGGCCGCATCGCCGGTCAAGCGTTCAGCGTCTGCCGCTGACACGCCGGGCAAACACGACAGCAACAACAGCAATCGTTGCCAGGCCGGCGGCATGCGTTCCAGGATCTCCCCGGCGAAGTAGCGGAACACCGCTTCCCGGCTCGGCAGGTGAGGTGCTGCGGCGCCGGCCTTGCTCAGGTTCTTCAGCAGGACAACCCCGGCGACCCAGCCGTCCACCAGGTCGAGCCAAGCCCGCTGCTGAGGATCGGCGTCGTTTTTCAGCTGAACGATCTGGCGCACTTCGTGCTGGTCCAGCCGCAAATCTTCCCAGCCGACGGTACGCATGGTGCCTGCGATTTCGAGGCGCGCCATGCGGAGCGGGGGGGCTTCCCGGCTCAGGAGGAGCAGTGTCAGGGCGGCCGGCACCTCACCGATCAGGATGTCGAGCAGCTGGCTGTCGGCTTGGCAGGCGAGCTCCTGAACATTGTCCAGGACCATGATCGATCCCGCTGGCATTCGCGCATACAGGTCCCGGAAAAACAGCCGCGCAGCATGGCGCAGGTCGCGATCGGGGGCAGGCGAGGTCCAGGCAATGGCTTGCGGGCCCGCCTGAAGCGCGGCGCCGAGAAAAAAAAAGAAGGTGGCCGGGTCGGCGTCGCTCTGGTCGACCTGGTACCACACCGAAGAGGGAGGCTGTGCATGGGCCAAATAGCTGGCCGCCAGAGTGGATTTTCCCGCCCCGGGCGGTGACGTGATCCAGATGACCGGACTGTGCGGGCGAGCCTCATCAAGGAGCGCGAACAGGCGTTCCCTCGGTAGCGCGTCGTGCACGCGCGGGCGCTCCAGTTTGGCGTAGCGTATCGGCGCAGCGGCCGATTGTGCTTGTTGCATGCCCTGGTGTGGTTGTGCCTTCATGACCATCCCATGCCGATATTGGTGCAGTATCCTGCGAGGAAACGGAAACGCGGCGGCCATCGGCCAAGGTGCATTCCGTCCAACGCGGTTAGGGGAGATTCTAGCAATGGGGGATGGGTTGCAGGGGGGGCGGTCATGGTGCAATTACGGCCATTTTTTCTAACGGTAATCAAAGAGTAAGGTCGGGCTTTGGGGCCCTCCATCGGCAGGGAGCGCCCCTGGCTGGGCGGCCGGGGCAGCGCTCAGTCGCGCTTGCAGCCAGTCCTCCAGGTCGGCGGCAGGCATGGGCCGGGCAAACCAGTAGCCTTGACCGTAGTCGCATCCGGCCGCTGCCAGCAGGCGCATCTGCTCCGCAGTTTCGATGCCCTCGGCAATCACCTTGAGCCCGAGCTTGTGAGCCATAACGATCACCGCTTCGCAAACCGCCAGTGTGGCGTTGCCTGGCGCGAGTTCGCTGACGAAGGACTGGTCGATCTTCACATAATCGAGGGGAAACTTGCTCAAGTAGGACAGGGACGAGTAGCCGGTTCCGAAGTCATCGATGGAAACTGCCATGCCTGCCGCCCGCAGCCTGTCCAGCCTGGCGCGTACGGTAGGGCTGGCGTCCAGCAGCAAGCCCTCCGTGATCTCGACGGCCACCGCCTCGCCAGGCAGGGAAAGCTGTTGCAGCGCGGCCGGCCATTGCTCCAGGAGCTCGTCGGCAGCAGCAAACTGCACAGGAGAGACATTGACGCTGACTTGGAAGTGGCACAGGCCTGCGTGGCGCATATGCATTGCTTGCTGTGCTGCGCGAAGAAAGACCCAGTTGCCGATATCGGAGATCAGGCGGCCCTGCTCGGCAGCCGCGATGGCAGCGGCTGGACTGACCCAGCCGCGTTGCGGGCAGTGCCAGCGCAGTAAGGCTTCCGCCTTGGTTGCAGCGCCGGTCGCCAGTTCGACAATGGGTTGATAATGCAGCGTCAACTCATCGTTCGTGAAAGCAGTGCGGAGCGCTTGCGTCAATTCCATACGTTGACGTACGGCCGCCTCCATGTGCGGTTCAAAGAAATTGACGCGATCGCGGCCCTGGGCCTTCGCCGCATACATGGCCTGGTCCGCATTCCGCAGAACGGCATGAATGGTGTCGCCGTCCCGCGGGAAGAGCGTGATGCCGATGCTGGCTGAAACGTACACGCTCTCGTCCGCCAGGATGTACGGTTGCGCCAGGCATCGACGGATGGCGTCGGCGCGCTGCGCGATGCTGCCCTCGCTACCCGCGCCGGTCAGCAGGACGGTGAATTCGTCGCCGCCGAGCCGCGCCACCAGATCGCTGGGGGAAACGCACTTGGCAATCCGGTCGGATGCCTGGCGCAGCAGCAGGTCGCCACGGTCGTGTCCGAGGGTGTCGTTGATGTCCTTGAAGCCGTCCAGGTCCAGCAGCAGCAGTGCCAGTGTGGTCCCGGTCCGCTCGGCGCGCCCCAGTTCCTCCTGCAGCCGTTCATGCAGCTGCTTGCGGTTGGCGAGCCCGGTCAAGTAGTCGAAATTGGCCTGGCGCCAGATGAGATCCTCCGCTGCCTTCCTGGTGCTGACGTCTGAAAACAAGGCGACGTAACGCGTGGCGCGCGGATCGCTGGAACGGATGGAGTTGATTGAAAAGGAAGCCGGGTAGATCGTCCCGTCGCGGTGTCTGTTCCACATCTCGCCTTTCCAGCTGCCGTCCTGCTCCAGCGCAGACCACAGTGTCGAGAAGAATGCGACGTTGTGCCTGCCGGAGCCGAGCAGACGGGCGTTGCGCCCAATAACCTCATCGGTGCCATAGCCTGTGACGGCCACGAACGCCGGATTCACAGCGATGATATTGCCAAGACCGTCCGTGACGATCATCGCCTGGCTGCTGTTTCGGTAGACCAGCGCGGCAAGCTCCTGTTCTTCTAGTACCTTGGCCCGCTCGATGGCCAGGGCCGTCAGGCGGGCAGCGGCGCGCAGCCGCTGCCGTGCGGGGCTGTGCTCGTGCGGATCGAGGTCGATCCACGCAACGGTGCGGCTGTCTCTGCCGAACACGGCTATGCCCGGCAGCAGTGGCATTGGCCCGCTGTCCGCCAGGACAATCCGGCACTGGCGCGCGCCGGTTTCCCGGCGCACCATCGTGCAGATCGCCTGCAATATCTTGTCGAGCTCCGCGCCAGTGGTCAGCATTTCCAGCACCTGGTTGTGCGAGCGCAGGTTGCGTTCGCTTGTTCGCAGGCGGTTGACAAAGCGACCGAGCAGGCGGACGAACAGGCCGGCGGTGACACCGGCCAGCGCCAGGGTGGTCAACGTGAAGGTGACTAATGCCGCTACCGCCAGCTCGGCCACCCGGCGGGCATGAAGCTCGCTGGCCACCACGATGGCCTTCTGATCATCGGCGACGCCCACCACCAAAGCCTCAATCTGGCGAACTGACGGCGCCATCCGGGCGACGATATCGCGCGCAGTCAAGGGCTGACGGGCCTTGATGGTCTCGATCAATACAATCCGTTGCGCCACCAACTCACGCTGCATTTCGTTCAGCCGACGCAGCCGGGAATCAACCGGAATGGCCCGTTCAAGTTCATTCAGTCCGTCTTCAAGTTGGGCGGCCGCCCGGATTGCAGCGATGGCTTCAAGGCGTTGCTGCTCAGGTTCCGTGGCCAGCAGCAGCCGGGCATGTGCACGGTCCAGTGCGACTACCGCGACACGAGCTGCCGCTGCGACCTCGCAACGGTGGCGGGCGCCTCCATATTGCATTTGCAATACTTGGCTTACATAGACCAGCGCGACGGCGCCGCCGATGCCCACAGCGAGTATGCAGGCTGCGAGCAGGCCGGCGAACACACGGATCCGCACTTTCCAGCTGAGGCTGGCCAACGGACGAAGAAGGTGGTTACGAAAGTAGTACATCACAGGGCCTGGGCTGGCAAGCGACCCTTGTCGCCTGACCGAAACCTTATCCTCTTTGGCATTACGAATAGCATACGCATCGCCTTGCGCGGTATGCGTTATGTATTCGTAATCGATGCTGCGCTACATTCTGCGGGTTGGTTCGGCGCCACTCTGGCCAGCTATTTCCGCGGGAGTGAATGATGACCGTTTCTTTGAAGTCAGTTGCACTCATGGGAGCCCTGGCGTTGGCAGGGTTTTCATTGGTGCCATCGCGCGGCACTACCTCGGCCGCATCCGTGGCGCCAAACCCATCTGCGTATCAGCGCTGGCGCCTGCCGTCCGCTCCGCCTGCTCCCCGCGACAACATACCGAACGCCGACCGGGTGGCGCTTGGAAAGATGCTGTTCTTCGATCCGCGCCTTTCGGGCACCCGGAGCATGGCCTGTGCAAGCTGCCATAACCCAATGTTGGGCTGGTCCGATGGATTGGGCACAGCACGCGGGCAATTCGGACAAACCCTGCCGCGATCCTCGCCAAGCATCGTGAACGCGGCCTATAACGCTCTCCTGATGTGGGATGGTCGCAAGAACACCTTGGAGGAGCAGGCCTTGGCGCCGCTCGATTCGGCGGTGGAAATGAACGCCGATCTGGAGCAGGTCCTTCGCTGGTTCAAGCGCAGCCCCGACTACCAGCAAGCGTTTGCGCGCGCTTACCCCAACGAGCCGATTGGCCGGGACACCCTGGGCAAGGCGATCGCCAGTTTCGAGCGAACCGTGGTGAGCCGAAACTCCCCTTTCGACCGTTGGCTGGCTGGTGAGCCAGGCGCCCTGACTCCTCAGCAGTTGCGTGGATTTGCATTGTTCATGGACCGTGGACGCGCCAATTGCGTGGCTTGTCATGCGGCCCCCAACTTTACAGACGGCGGCTTCCACAATGTCGGGCTGGCGTCGGGAGCACATCGTGAAGCCGATGCGGGACGTTACCGGATCAAGCCTATCGCTGCCATGCGGGGCGCCTTCAAGACCCCCGCACTGCGCGACGTTGAATACACAGCACCGTATTTTCATGACGGGTCGGCCGCGACGCTGCAAGCGGTAATCGAGCACTACAACGCGGGCGGACGCTCCCGGGCAAACCTGGCTCCAGAGATTAAACCGCTCGGCTTAACCCGGGTGGAGCAGGCGGACCTGGTCGCATTCCTTCTTGCCCTGAGCAGTCCGCCGCGGCCGTTCCACCTTCCGCAGCTGCCACGAGAATGACCACGGCGGGAACGCGGCCTCGATCCGCGCGCCCTTTTTCGTAGTCCCTGGCATGCCCGCACTGTCTTAACCTTCGAGGAGAAAAAATGAAACAAGCAGCCATGCTGGCGACGCTGTGGCTCGCCGCTAACGCAGTGGTACATGGTGCAGAAGTCGAGGTCGGGCAGAAAGATATGAAGTTCAGCCGCTGGCGAATCGTCGTCAAAGTCGGGGACACTGTATCATTTAAGAATGACGACACAGTAAGTCATAATATCTTTTCCTTGTCTGAGGCTAAGACTTTTGACCTGGGCTCTTATCAACCGGGCCAGAGCCGCAAGGTAACGTTTAACAAGCCAGGGATGGTTGAGGTGGAATGCGCGGTGCATCCAAGCATGCATATGACTGTCGAAGTGCAGAAATAGCAATCTGGCTCGCGGATGGAGGCTGAATGGTTCCTCGAATGAGTTTTCGCAGTAAGATGCCTGCACGAGCTGAACAAACAAGGTTTCGCCATGGCCGTATTTAGCAAGAAAAAACTCATTCAATTCCAGACCGCCGAGGCACTTCTATCGCCCAAAACCCATCGCGTGCTGGTCGTCGACGATGAGGAAGCCAATCGCAAGGTGATGGCATCTATCTTGCGGCCACATTTCGATGTGCTGGAGGCTAAGGACGGCCTAGAGGCACTGTCCCGGATCGAGGCGTTGGCTGATACGGCCGGGTTCTCGTGCATCGTGAGCGATCAACGTATGCCCGGATTGACCGGTGTCGAGTTGTTTGAACGTCTGGTGGCCCAAATGCCTGCGGCAGTGCGCATCATCGTGACCGGTTTTACGGACGTCGGCGCCATTGTCGATTCCATCAACCGGGCTCAGATTTACCGTTTCATCTTGAAACCCTTCGACGCCAATGATTTTTTGCTAACAGTTCAGCGGGCTGTCGAGACTGTCGAATTGCAGCGCCAGCTGGCTGCCCACCATGAAGAGCTGGAAGAGAAAGTCGCCCAGCGGACCCAAGAACTGGCTGAGCAACAGCAACGCTTGTTGGAGGCCTATCGCAAGCTCGAGCAGTCTTCCCGGCGCATATTGGCGCTCTACAATAACGCATCGTGCGGATACCATACGCTGGACCGTAGCGGAACAATTGTGGAGATTAACGACACGCTGCTCAATTGGACTGGATGGGATCGAGAGGCTCTCATTGGGCGGCGGCGCTTTCTCGACCTTGTTGCTGAGGACTCACGGAACGCATTCTTGGAACGCTTTCCTGAAGCAGCGGAGTCTGGCTGGCTATTCGATTTTGATCAGGTGGAGTTCGAGCTGGAGGGGGACGAGGTCCGGGTACCGGTCCTGGCCAATGCCACATGCCATACGGAGGATGAGGGACTCGCAAGCGAAGTACGTTGGACGGTGATCAACATCAGCGAACGTAAGCAAGCGGAGGCCCAGATCCGTTTCATGGCAGACCATGATGCGTTGACCGGACTGCCCAATCGGGTCCTGTTGCAAGACCGGGTCCAGCGGGACCTTCTGCAAGCGAAGCGGCACAACACTAGAGTGGCGGTCATTTTCATTGACATTGACCATTTTAAAGAGGTCAATGATTCCTTAGGGCATCATTGCGGCGATAAGCTGTTGGTGCAGATCGCCAGACGGGTTGAAAGCTGCCTGCGACAGAGTGATACGCTATCCCGGTTGGGCGGGGACGAATTTGTGGTCAGCCTGGCCGATGTGCGGGACCTGGACGCGATTGGGGCGGTGGCAGCCAAGATCAATGCCGCGCTTGCGAGCCCGTTCTTCGCCGACGAGAAAGAAATGCGGGTTAGCGGAAGCCTCGGTATTGCGATCTACCCCGATGATGATGCCAATCTAGAATCGCTCATGCGTAAAGCCGACAAAGCGATGTATGAAGCAAAGCAGGCTGGCCGTAATTGCGCCCGGTTTTTCTCCAGCGATTGATCGCTAAGCTGGCTAAACGTTCCTCCGGAGTCCGATTTTGCCGGTGGGGCGAGGGCGGTTTCCGGTCTGTACTATCGGCCGTCGGCCATCATACGCTCGAAGAGGGCGCAGTCGGAGTAGATCTGAATCAGGTTGTCCGATTGCGAAAGATGCTGGGCGATTGCCACCGTCAGGTTGATCAGCTTCGATCCTGTCAGCACGCTCACGCGCTTGAGGGACTGGCGGTTGGTGGAGAAGAACTGCGTCCACTGCTTGCTCACGTCCGTCGATACCAGCGTGGCCTGTTCGGCGTCGATGAACAGTTCGAGCGGCGGCTTGCGCAGCAGGGCCAGGCCGATCTCGTCCAGGGCCGCGTAGCCGAACTGGCCGACATCCGAACCGGAGATGGTCACGAGCAGCGCATTGTCGCGCAGCGGCTCGAATTCGAAGCTGCCGTCGCCCGCGGAGAGGCGCGTACGGTGGCAGGGCATGGCGCTGCGTTCGATTGGCATGTAATCCCTCATACGAATTCGCCCAAGCGCATCCATTTGGTCGCCACCCACTTTTCGCCCGCAACCACGGGCGCGCCGCCGTGCAGGGTGAGTTCGTCCAGCTGGCCGGACTCGTTGACGTATTCGAAGTAGACCGCCGCGCCTTTCTTCGGCACCACAGAGAGGTGGATCTTGGGGAAGATGGTGTCGCCCGCATCTTCCACGTCGTTCAGGTAGACGATGAGGGTGCTGATGCGCTGGCCGCCGCGCTTGAGCGTGGCCGCGAAGCCGGAGTTGGCGGGGTCGAAGTAGTCGAAGTGGGGCCGGTATTCGGCGCCCACTTGGTAGTGCAGGATGTGCAGCGCCTCGCCGTGCGAGACCGGCACGTTCATCACTTCAGCGATGCGGCGCTCCACGCGCTGAATCAGTCCACTGCCTTCGGACTTGAGGAAGGTGCCCTGGCTGGTGCGGTGGTCCTTCACCTGATTCTGGCCCGTGAGCGGGTCCACCGTGGCCGAGGGTTCGAGCTGGCCGCGCGCGAGCGCGATCAGGCCGTCGCATTCTTCTTCCGTCAGCAGGTTGTCCAGCACTGCCACCACGGGCTGGCCGACCCGCATGGATACGCGCACCAAGCGGTCGCTGGTGCGGATCACATTGCCGGTCTGGGGAAAGCGCGGGGTGCCGTAGCGGTAGGGCTCCGTACTCTGCGTGACCTGCAGTTCGCCGCCTTCGCCCTGCACGGGATTGAGCGAGAGCGCTTCGCGGCGCTCGGCCACCACTTTCAGGCAGTAGTCCGGGTCGTAGTTGGCGGCCACCATCGCCGTGACGATGTCCTTGTCGACGCAGCCCTTGGCCAGGCAGCCGTCGAGCCATTGCGCCCATTCGGGCGACATGCGGGTGTATTTTTCCATGCGGGGAGTATACCTAAGCTTGCTTGCCAGGTGGCTTCTCGGGCACGACGAGCACCTTGAGCTCGGGCGCCTTCACCTTCTGCTGCACAACCTGGACTGCGACGGCCCGGCGCGGTGGCTCGGGGCGGGGCGGTTTGGGGAACATGTTTGCCTTCTTCTTGTCAAAGATGCCATCAGGTGTGGGCTCCAGCCCACTTTGCAAGCCTGGATGCGTATCCCGTGCGCGGGACTCCGGCATTTCAGACTTATAATTCTTTTCAACAATAACAAACGAGACCCCTCCGTGTCCAAACATCTGATGCCGTCGGCCGTTCTGGTCCTGGGACTTGCGCTGGGGACGCCCCTCGCCTGGAGCCAGGAGGCGTCCGGCGGGGATATTGCTGAGCTCTCCCTGGAGCAGCTCGAAAATATCGTCATTACCTCCGTGTCGCGGCAGGAGGAGAGGCTGTCGAACGCGGCGGCCTCCATCTTCATCATCAGCGCCAGCGATATCCGCCGCAGCGGCGTGCGCTCCCTTCCCGAGGCGCTGCGCCTGGCTCCCAATCTGCAAGTCGCCCGCATCGATGCGCGCAATTATGCGATCACCGCGCGCGGCTTCAACAGCGCGTTCACAAACAAGCTGCTGGTGCTGATCGATGGACGCAGCATCTACAGCCCCCTGTTTTCCGGCGTGTTCTGGGATGCGCAGGATGTGGTGCTGGAGGATATCGAGCGTATCGAGGTAATCAGCGGGCCGGGCGCCACCATCTGGGGCGTGAACGCGGTGAACGGCGTCATCAACATCATCACGCGGTCGGCCAAGGACACGCAGGACGGCATGGTCAGCGTGAGCGCGGGACGCGACGACCGCGACGGCACGGTGCGCTACGGCGGCAGATTGCCGAAGGGCGGCCACTACCGGGCGTATGCGAAAACGGTGGAGGTGGACGACACGGCCAACGCGGCCGGGGCCAGCAGGTTCACCGGTTTCCGCCGCCGCCAGGCCGGTTTTCGCGCCGACTGGGATCTCACGCAGGGAGGCCTGAGCATCTCGGGGGATGCCTACCAGGGAGCGCTGGAGCAAGCGCGCACGCGCGATATCCGCATTGCGGGCGCCAATCTGGTGGGACGCTGGACACGCAAGCTGTCCGACGAGTCGAACCTGCGCCTGCAGATGGTGCTGGACCATACGGAGCGCAGCCAGCCCAATGCCTTTGTCGAAAAGCTGGACACGGTGGAGCTGGAGGCCCAGCATGACCTGCGCCTGGGGAATACCCATGCCATCGCCTGGGGTGGCGGCATTCGTTTCTCGCGTGACGACCTGACCAACGCCGCGGCCTTCTCCTTCCTCCCAGCGGACAAGGAGCTGCACTGGGCGAACATCTTCGTCCAGGATGAAATCGCGCTGCGCGACAACCTGCGCCTTACCCTGGGCATGAAGGTCGAGCACAACAACTATACGGGCGCGGAAACCCTGCCTGGCGTGCGCCTGGGCTGGAGCTTCGCGCCGGGCCATCTCCTGTGGGGCAACCTGGCGCGGACCGTGAGGGCGCCATCCCGCATCGACCGCGACATCTACGTCCCCAGCAAGCCGATCATGATCGGCGGCGTGCCCCGCTACCAGATCGCGGGCGGCCCCACCTTTGAATCGGAAGTGGCGAATGTGGCGGAGCTGGGCTACCGCGTGCAGCCGTCCTCCCGCTGGACGTTTTCGGCAACGGCGTATTATGCGAAGTACGACCGGCTGCGCACCCTGGAGCCGAATACGGCGAACCTGCCCTATACCGGCCTGCAGGAATTCCGCAATATGGGCGACGGCCATGTGCGCGGCCTTGAGCTGTGGGCGCGCTGGCAGCTTGCGGAACGCTGGCGCCTGAACGCGGGCGCGGTGGTGCAGAGCGTGGACACGGGCCTGGAACCGGGCAGCCGGGACGTCAGTGCCAGAACCGGCTTGGCCACCAACGACCCGAACCGCCACTGGCTGCTGCGCTCATCGCACGACCTGAGCGCGCGCAGCCAGCTGGACTGGACATTGCGCTACACGGGAGCACTGGCCAACCCCCAAGTGCCCGCTTACTATGAACTGGACCTGCAATGGACGTGGAAGCCGATGCCCAATCTGGATGTGGCCCTGATCGGCCAGAATCTTCTGCATTCCTCGCATGCCGAATTCGGCACCTCGCCCGGCCGCAGCGTGTTCGAACGCAGCGGCCTGCTGAAACTCACCTGGCGCTTCTGATCCCATGCGCGCTACGACCCTGAACGCTTGCCGCTCCTTCCCGCTCGCCGCCGCGATGCAGGGCTGGCAGATGGCATTGCTCGCATTGGTGATGGCCTGCCTGACGCTTTCCTGCCTCGCAGGCGGCGCACCTCCTGCCACCTCGGGCGTTCCCGCGCTCGAACGCAGCGTGAAGGCGGCCTATCTGTTCAAGTTCCTCGGCTACGCCGAGTTCTCCGCCGAAGCCACCGGCCCGCTCACCGTGGGCATACTCGGCGCGGACGATATCGCGGCGGAATTGGCGCGCATCACGGAGGGGCGCATGGTGAACGGACGGCCTGTCGCCGTGCGCACCCTGCGCGAAGGTGAACCCGCAACGGGACTGAGCATGCTGTTCGTGGGCGCGGACGCGGAGCGCCCGCTCCAGGCCCTGCGCAGCGCCACAGAAAAATCCGTGCTGAGCGTGACGGAAATCGAGAACGGCCTGCAACTGGGCGCCGTCATCAACTTCCGCATGGTCGATGAACGCGTGCGCTTCGAGGTCTCGCTGCCCGCCGCGGAGAAGAACAACCAGCGCCTGAGTTCCCGCCTGCTCTCCGTGGCCTACCATATCCAGAAGGACAAGCCTTAGTGTTGGCCATACTGAAAAAAGGGACGGTGCGCGCCAAGCTGATCATGATGGCGCTGGCCACCACCTTTGTTGCGCTGGTGACGATGGGGGGAGCGATGCTGGTCTACGACCTGCGCACCTTCCAGCAGAACTGGGTGGACGACCTCACCACGCAGGCCGAAATTGTGGCGACGGTTTCCGCGCCCGCCATCACCTTCAACGATCCCGTTGTGGCGCGCCAGAACCTGGCCTTGCTGCGCGTGCGTCCGCAGATCCAGGCGGGCGCCATCTACAGCGCCAACGGCGCCATGTTCGCCTCCTATGCGCAGTCGGCCCAGGAAACCCCCGTGTTTCCGGACCGTCCTGGCCAGCCGGGCCACTTTATCGACGGCGGGCGCATGGTGGTCTACCACCCCATCGTGGAGAACGGTGAAACGATTGGCACCGTCTACCTGAGCGCGCGCTACCGCCTGATCGACCGCGCCAGCAGCTACGCCATCATTTTGGGCGGCGTGATGGTGGGCAGCCTGCTGATGGCGGCGCTGGCCGCGAGCGGGCTGCAGCAGGCCATTACGCGCCCCCTTGCGGCGGTGACGGACGTGGCGCGCGAGGTGATGCAGAAACGGGACTTCTCCCTGCGTGTGCCCGGCAGCGCCAGTGGCGAAATCGGCACCCTCGTCGATGCCTTCAACGACATGCTGGCCGAAATCGGGCGGCGCGCGCACGCGCTGCAGGAGGCCAACCTCACGCTGGAGAAAGAAATGATGGTGCGCCAGGGCGCCGAGCGCGCACTGCTGCTGGCGGACCGCCGCAAGGACGAATTCCTCGCCACCCTGGCGCACGAGCTGCGCAACCCGCTGGCGCCCATCCGCACCGGCCTCGATATCATGCGCCTGAACCCGGCGGACAAGGCGGCCGGCGAACGTGCGCGCGCCATCATGGAGCGGCAGTTGAAGCAGATGGTGCGGCTGGTGGACGACCTGATGGACGTTTCCCGCATCAACACGGGCAAGCTCACCATCCGCCACGAGCAGGTGGAGCTGCACGCGGTGATCGGCGACGCGCTGGAGATCGCGCGTTCGTATATCGAGGCCCAGGGGCACACACTGACGGTCTCGCTGCCCGAAGAGAAAGTGTATGTGCTGGGCGACGCCACTCGCCTGGCGCAGATCGTATCGAATCTGCTGAACAACGCGGCCAAGTACACGAATCGTGGCGGCGCCATCCGCCTCAGCGCTTCCGTGACGAATGGCCAGCTGACGATCAGCATCGTGGACAACGGCATCGGCATCGAGCCCGGCATGTTGGGCGAGATTTTCGAAATGTTCATCCAGGCCGATTCCTCGCTGGAACGCACCACGGCGGGCCTTGGTGTCGGCCTCTCGCTGGCACGCAGGCTGGTGGAACTGCACGGCGGCACCATCCGCGCTCGCAGCGAAGGAGCAGGGAAGGGCAGCGAGTTTGTTGTAACCTTGCCTGTCATGGCATCCGCCGGGAGCGCAGCTCCGCGGCAGGAGAGCGCTCCACTCATGTCCGGCCCCTTCCGCATTCTGCTGGCGGATGACAATATCGACTTCGTGAACGCCATTGGCGCGCTGCTGCGCACCATGGGCCATACGGTGCACATCAGCCACGACGGGCCGCAGGCGCTGGCCGCGGCGGAAGCCTTCCTGCCGGATTTCGCCTTCCTCGACATCGGCCTGCCACACCTGAACGGCTACGATCTGGCGCGCGCGCTGCGGCGCCTGCCCGCGCTGAACAAATGCGTGCTGGTGGCGGTCACCGGCTGGGGACAGCAGAAGGACCGCCAGCTCGCTTTCGATGCAGGCTTCCAGGGGCACCTGGTGAAACCGGTCAGCATCGAGCAGATCAGCGCCATTCTCGCGGGCGAATACCAGGGCATGGCAACGCCGCAGTCGCTGGGCGGCTAAAATAGCGTCATGCTATTCGACCTGACAGACCTGCGCCTCTTCATTCATATCGCCGAGCTGAAAAGCCTTACGCGCAGCGCGGAGCGCATGCACATGTCGCTGGCGGCGGCAAGCAACCGCGTCAAGGAGCTGGAAACGCGCTTCGGCACGCGGCTGCTGTACCGCGAGAACAAGGGCGTGCAGCTCTCGCCCGCAGGGGAAACGCTGCTGGCGCATGCCCAGCAGTTCATGCAGCAGGTGGAAAGGCTGAAGAGCGAGATGCAGCAGTATAACAACGGCATCAAGGGCCATATCCGCATCTTCGCCAACACCACGGCGGTCACGGAGTTCATGCCGGAGGTGCTGGGGCGCTTCCTCAGCCGCCATCCGCAGGTGAACGTGGCGCTGGAAGAGCGCCTGAACCAGGACATCCTGCGCGGGATTCAGGAAGGCACGGCCGATATCGGCATCGTGGCCGGACCCGTTACCGGCGCGGGACTGGAGGTCATCAATTTTTCCACGGACAGGCTGGTGCTGGCCACTGCCCTGGACCATCCGCTCGCCGGAGCGGGGACCGTGGAATTCGCGCAAACGCTGGACTACCAGCACATCGGCCTGCACGAAGGCAGCACCCTGCAGCACTTCCTGAACCGCATGGCCTCGGAAAGCGGCCAGCGGCTGCAGCTGCGCATCCAGGTGCGGGGCTTCGAGGCCATGTGCCGCATGGTGGAGAACAATGTTGGGGTGGCGATCCTGCCGCACTCCTCGGCGCTGAGGCTGAGCCGAGGAATGAAGCTGGCGCTGGTGGAACTGCGGGAACCCTGGGCCGTACGCGAGCGCAGCGTAGTGGTGCAGAAGCTGGACGCCTTGCCGCTGTACGCGCGGGAGCTGGTGGACTTTATCTGCAACAGCCAGGAGCAGGAAGGGGGCGTTGCCCCCTCCGCGCTTACTTGACGGCTTCGGCGGCTGCCGCCTCGCGGTTGAAGGCGTCGATCAGGTCCTTGCCCACGCGGCCTGCCACTGCGCCCTGCACGGGCAGCAGGGCCTTGCGCCATTCGGCCTTCTGCTGCGGCGTGAGCGTAATGATCTCCGTCTTGCCGGACTTGCGGATGCCGTCGAGCGCCGCATCGTTCTCCTGCTGCGCAATGTGGTTGGCGTAGGTGGTGGCCTGCGCCATGGCGCCTTCCAGCGCGGTACGGATATCGCCCGGCAGCGCATCCCAGAACTTCTTGTTCACGATGACGGCATAGCCGATGTAGCCATGGTCGCTCACCGTCAGGTACTTCTGCACCTCATGCATCTTCTGGGTGTAGATGTTGGACGGCGTGTTCTCGCCGCCATCTACCACGCCCGTCTGCATGCCCTGGTACACCTCCGAGAAGGCCAGCACCTGCGGGTTGGCGCCCAGGGCGCGCATCTGGGCATCCAGCACTTTCGAGGACTGGATGCGCAGCTTCTGCCCTCGGAAATCCGCGGGTACTCGCAGCGGCTTGTTCGAGGTCATGTCCTTGAAGCCATTGTCCCAGTAGGCCAGGCCGACAATGCCCTTCGGCTCCAGCTTCTTGAACAGCGATTTGCCCACCGGCCCTTCGTTCACGCGCTGCAGCGCGGCCTTGCTCGGCAGGATGTAGGGAATGTCGTAGACCTCGAATTCCTTCACGCCCAGCGGCCCGAATTTCGACAGGGATGGGGCGAGCATCTGCACGGCGCCCATCTGCAGCGCTTCCAGTTCTTCCTTGTCCTTGTAAAGCTGGCTGTTCGGGTAAACCTCGACTTTCACACGGCCCTTGGTGGCTGCCTCCGCAAGCTCCTTGAACTTCTCGGCGCCTTTGCCCTTGGGCGTGTCGGCCGTGGTTACGTGGCTGAACTTGATGACGATGGGCGCTTGCGCGTAGGCGCCCGCGGCGGAGAATGTGGCGAAGGCGAAGATGATGGACTTCAGTTTCATTGGGTGTCTCCAGAGTGAGTAGGGGCTCTTGCGGCCTTGTTAAAGGGATTTGAGAATCTGTTCTGCGGCGAGGATTACGGGACGGTCGATCATGCGGCCGTCCACGGCCACTGCTGCGCCGTTCGAGGCCTGTGCGGCGTCCACGACGCGCCTGGCCCAGGCGACGTCCTCCGCGCTTGGCGAAAATGCCGCGTGCACTGCCGCCAGCTGCCTGGGATGGATGCACAGCTTGGCGCCGAAGCCGAGGCCGCGCGCGTAGCACGCATCGCTGCCGATCCGTGCCTCATCGTCGATGGCGGTGGTGACGCCATCCACCGGCGCGCCCAGCCCTGCAAGGCGGGAGGCGAGCACCAGGCGGGATCGGAACAGCAGCAGGCCTTCCCGCTCGTCCGTGATGCCGAGATCGAGAGCGAAGTCGATGGAGCCGAACATCAGCCGTTCGACTCGCGGCCCTGCCGCCAGTGCTTCCACAGCGGCGATGCCTGCCGCAGTTTCGATCAGCGGATAGACCGCTGCTGCGCTGGCAGCGCGGGCGATATGGTCGAGGCGTTCGGCTTTCGGCAGCACGATGCCGGCGAGGCGCGGGCCGGCCAGGCGGCACATGGCGAGATCGTCGGCGAACCATGCGCTGTCGGCCGAATTGATACGCACCAGTAAGGGTACGCCCGGCGTTGCCGCTTCCAGCCATGCTGCAAGCGCCTCGCGTGCGCCGGCCTTCGCTTCGGCCGGCACGGCGTCTTCCAGGTCCACAATGACTGCCCCCGCGCCTGCCGCGCAGGCCTTGCCGAAGCGCTCGGGGCGGTTGCCGGGAACGAAGAGGTAGGAGCGCGTCACAGCAGGCTGCCCACTTGCGGCAGGCGGGCCATGGACCAGACCTTGTCCGCCACCGCGTTCATTTCGTCTTCTGCCGCTGCGCCGGAGAATGCGGCGAGGCGCACAGCCTTGTCGTGCAGCTCGCGGCGGCTCAGGGTGTTGCCCGGATCTCCCTTAGGCTCGTCGACGCGTCCACCCAGAATGCGGCCATCGGTGGTGGTGACCGCTACCTTCCCGATCCAGCGTTCCGGATAGGCGGCATCGACTTCCTCGTCCAGAACCATATGCACTTTGCTGCGGAAATCGGCAATGCGCGGGTCGTTGTAGTAGTTCTCGAATTCCGTCAGGCCTGCAATCCTGAACTCCGCAATCAGCCCGAGCACCGTACCCATCGAGAACTTCGCCTGGTGGACGGTTTGCGGATTGACGACGGGGCCCAGCACATCGATGGCGCCCTGATGCACATAAGCTTCCACGCGCGCGATCCGTTCCGCAGTCAGTCCGTGTTCGCCCATCACCTGCAGCAGCGCATCGGCGGCAGGGTGGGTATGGCGGCAGGAGGCGTGGAACTTGAAGGAGGTTTCGGCGAGCGCCCAGCGCTGGCCCAGGCGGTCGGTGAGCTTCGACGGATCTGCATCGCGCGACATTCCGGCGGCCATGCCCTGCGCGCCTTCCAGAATGCGGCGCGCGCCGGTAAAGCCGCCCTGCGCGAGGTAGGCCGCCATGAGGCCGTCGCTGGCGGCTTTCGCCGTATGCAGCTGTTTCGAATCCGCCGCGTCGCGCAGGAATTCCCACAGCCCTGCGGCCTGCGTGCCTGCGGAACCGAAGGCATGCAGCATCTGTTCAGGCGTCAGCTTGAGCAGGCTGCCTGCGGCGGCAGCCGCGGCGATAGTTCCTGCCGTGCCGGTGGTGTGGAAGATCTTGTAGTGCGAGCGGCCCAGGAACTCACCCACGCGGATGCCCACCTCATAGCCCGCGGTGACGGCGCACAGCAGTTCCTTCCCGCTGCTGCCGAGGGACTGCGCCACCGCCAGCGCGGCCGGGAACACGACGGCGGCGGGATGGAAGACGGAGCCGTTGTGCACATCGTCCTGCTCGGCGAAATGGGAGGAGGCGCCGTTCACCAGGGCGGCGAACAGCGGGGTGCTGCGCGTGCGGGAGATCAGCACTTCACAGGGGCCGAGTGCGCCCATCTGCTGCGCAAACGCGGCGATGGTTTCGACCGGCCTGGCTCCTTTGCCTGCCAGCGCGGAGCCGATCCAGTCCAGGAACAGGTCTTCGGCGCGGCGGACGACGTTCTCCGGTATGTCCTGGAATTGCAGATTGGCCGCAAAGGCAGCCAGCTGCTGCGATGGATGTTCGCTCATGTTCTCCTCTTGCTCAAATGGCTTGCTGTTCGCGCAGCGCGGCGATGGCCTCGGGCGCGTAGCCAAGGCCGGACAGGATGGTTTCGGTATGCTGGCCAAGTGCCGGCACTTCGTCCATGCGCGCCTCCCAGGTATTCGGCACGCCGGGCGGCAGCAGGGCGGGGATTGAACCCGCCGGTGTCGGCACCTCCGTCCAGCGGCCGCGCGCCTTCAACTGGGCGTGCTCCCACAGGTCGTGCATGTCGTTCAGGTGGGCATTCGCGATTTGCGCGCTGTCCAGGCGCTCGATCACCTGCTCGGCGCTCAGCTTCATGAACACCTCGTCGATGATGGAGCGCAGTTCGGTGCGGGCCGCATTGCGGGCAGCATTGGATGCGAAACGCGGATTGGCGGCCAGTGAAGGCTGCAGCAGCACCTTCTCGCAGAACAGCGCCCATTCCCGTTCGTTCTGCAGGCCGAGCATCACAGTCTTGCCGTCGCCTGCAGGGAAGGGACCATAGGGATAGATGGTGGCGTGCGCGGCGCCTGCCCGCGGCGGCGGCGAGGCGCCGTCCATTGCGTAGTACAAGGGATAGTTCATCCACTCGGCCAGGCTTTCCAGCATGGACACGTCGATATTGCAGCCCTTGCCGGTCTTGCCGCGCTGGATAAGGGCCGCGAGAATATTCGTGTAGGCGTACATGCCAGCGGCGATATCGGCGATGGAGCAGCCTGCCTTGGCGGGTTCCTCCGGCGAACCGGTAATGGAAAGGAAGCCGGATTCGCTCTGGATCAGGAGGTCGTAGGCTTTCTTGTCGCGGTAAGGGCCATCCGCGCCGTAGCCCGAGATGTCGCAGACGATCAGGCGCGGATAGCGTTCGCTCAGCGCCTCGTAGGAGAGGCCCAGGCGCGCCGCTGCGCCCGGCGCAAGGTTCTGTACCAGCACGTCGGCGTCCGCCAGCAGCTTGTCCAGGATGCGCGTGGCTTCCCCGTGCTTCACGTCGAGCGTGAGGCTCTCCTTGGAGCGGTTGGTCCACACGAAATGGGAGGCGAGGCCGCGTGCGCGCGCATCGTAAGCGCGGGCGAAATCGCCCACGCCGGGCCGCTCCACCTTGATCACGCGGGCGCCGAGATCGG
The DNA here is from genome assembly GCF_021165955.1 of Massilia endophytica. Taxonomy (NCBI): domain Bacteria; kingdom Pseudomonadati; phylum Pseudomonadota; class Betaproteobacteria; order Burkholderiales; family Oxalobacteraceae; genus Massilia; species Massilia endophytica. The sequence goes on from NZ_CP088952.1 coordinate 1,282,980, forward strand.
CCAGCTGGCGCGTGCAGAAGGGCGCCGCGATGGCATGTTCCAGGGTGATGACGGTGATGCCGTCGAGTGGACGCATGTTGGCCTCCTCAGAAGGAACGGGGCATGCCCAGCACGTGTTCGGCCACGTAGGACAGGATAAGGTTGGTGGAGATGGGCGCCACCTGGTAGAGGCGCGTTTCGCGGAACTTGCGCTCCACGTCGTACTCATGGGCGAAGCCGAAACCGCCGTGGAACTGAAGGCAGGCGTTCGCCGCCTCCCAGGAAGCGTCCGCCGCCAGCATCTTGGCCATGTTTGCCTGGGTGCCGCAGGGCTGGTGCGCATCGAACAGCTCGCAGGCCTTGTAGCGCATGAGGTTTGCGGCTTCCAGGTTGATGAAGGCTTTCGCAATCGGGAACTGCACGCCCTGGTTCTGGCCGATGGGGCGGCCGAACACCACGCGCTCGTTCACGTACTTTGTCACCTTGTCGATGAACCAGTAGCCGTCGCCGATGCACTCGGCGGCGATCAGGGTGCGTTCGGCATTCAGGCCATCCAGGATGTATTTGAAGCCCTTGCCTTCCTCGCCGATCAGGTTCTCCGCCGGGATCTCCAAGTTTTCGAAGAAGAGCTCATTGGTTTCGTGGTTCACCATGTTCAGGATGGGCTGCACGGTCATGCCCTTGCCGATGGCTTCGCGCAGGTCCACGAGGAAGATGGACATGCCTTCGGACTTCTTCGTCACCTCCGCCAGAGGCGTGGTGCGGGCCAGCAGGATCATGAGGTCCGAGTGCTGGATGCGCGAGATCCACACCTTCTGGCCGTTGATCACGTAGCGGTCGCCTTTCTTCACGGCCGTGGTCTTGATCTTCGTGGTGTCGGTGCCGGTGGTGGGTTCCGTCACGGCCATCGATTGCAGGCGCAGCTCGCCGGTGGCGATCTTCGGCAGATAGAACTCTTTCTGCTCCTTTGAACCGTGACGAAGGAGGGTGCCCATGTTGTACATCTGGCCGTGGCAGGCGCCGGAGTTGCCGCCGCTGCGGTTGATCTCCTCCATGATGATGGACGCTTCCGTCAGGCCCAGGCCGGAGCCGCCGTACTCCTGCGGAATGAGCGCAGCGAGCCAGCCAGCCTCGGTGAGCGCGTTGACGAATTTCTCGGGATAGCCGCGCGCCTCATCGACTTCGCGGAAATAGGAAGAGGGGAATTCCGCGCACAGCGCGCGCACGGCGTCGCGAATGTCCTGGTACTGGTCGTTTTGATGCTGCATGGTTTGCTCTCAGAAGAAATCGATATCGGCTTCGGCCTGCATGGCCAGCTCGCCCCGTTGGTTCTCGGCCCACAGCACGACGCGGCCATCGCCTGCCTGCTTGCCATGGACGCTGAAGGAATGGACGTCGAACAGCGGCGACACGGCGCGGAAGCTGAATGCCTTGACGCGCGCGGCAGGCAGTTGGGCGCGCAGCAGCTCCATGAGCAGCGTGGCGATCAGCGGGCCGTGCACGATCAGGCCCGGATAGCCTTCCACCTCCGTGACATAGCTGCGGTCGTAGTGGATGCGGTGGCCGTTGAAGGTGAGGGCGGAATAGCGGAACAGGAGAACGGCGTCCGGCGCGATAGCGCGCGACCACTGGGCGCCCGTGGGCGGCGCCTTGGGCGCGGGCGCCGGAGCGCCGGGCTGCGGCATGTCGCGGTAGACGATGTCGTGTTCCTCGGTGACGGCGACGCGGCCTTCCTGCGCTATCTCATGGCGCACGGTGACGAAGGCCAGCGGGCCGGTGGCGCCGGTCTTGTCCTTCACGTCGAGGATGGTGGAGGTGCGCGAAAGTTCCGCGCCCACGGTGAGCTGGCCGGGGAAGGTCAGCCGTCCGCCTGCCCACATGCGGCGCGGCAGGGGAATGGGCGGCAGGAAGCCGCCGCGCTGTGGATGGCCGTCCTCGCCCAGGCCGGACTGGGGCGCCACGCTCCAGAACAGAATCCAGTGCCACAGGGGCGGAAGCGGCTCGCCGGCGCGCGGCGCTGCGGGCAGGTCGAGCGTGGCCGCCAGGGCGGCGACGGGGCCGGGTGCAGCCGTGTCGCGCAGCGTTTCGCGGCGGCCCACCCATTGCTGCATCAAGGAAAGATCGAACTGGGACATGTCGGCCCTTCATGTTGAAAGAAGGGCCAGTGTATGGCGCAGGGGTGGGCGCCACAATTTGCGATTTTGGAAGGGGGGCTTGCGTTTTGCTTGAGTGGCGTGGCGCGCGCGCCCTTCGTGCAAAAGCCGTTATGATAGGTTTGACAAGATTGTTGGGGAGCTAATGATGAGAACGGAACGCGATACGGACAGTCCGGTCCGGGCGCACCAGACGCCGGACCCGGAAACGCCGCCTCCGATACCGGAGAAGGAGCCGCCGCCGGATATCCAGCCGGTGCCCGAGGCGCCGCCGGTCGAGGAACCGCAGCGCAAGCAGGTGCCGATCAAGGCTTAGGCGGCTGGGGCGGCTGGGGCGGGCGCTGCGGAATCTTGCGCACCTCCTCTTCGGTTTCCTTCTCGCCCGGCGTTTTCTCGCCGCTGCCGATATCCGGTTCGTCGATGAGGTGGCCGCCTTCGCCGGCCTTGTCGGGTTTCTGCTCTTGCATGGTGACCTCCACAGGCTGTTCGAGGGCCGATGCTAGCAGGGCGCTTCCAAGGGCGGCGCGGCATTGAGATGCGGTAACTGTTGCCGCACGGATACAAATTGCACACTTTGTGCTGCATGTCACAAGTGCGTCAATAAAGTATTTTTATAATCGATTCATCCATCAAGCAAAACCAATGGAGCTCATCATGGGGAACTCGCTGCACAACAAAATCTACCTGGGCCGCCGCACCGATACGACGCTGCGCGCCATGATTTACGCGGGTGCCGTCGCGGGTCTGGGCCTGCTGCTGTGGAGCCTGCGCGCCCTGAAATAAGGGGATTGCTTGCCGCCGCCCCCGGGGGCGCGTACCATGACGGCCGCAAGGCCCTCATGGACATCGAGCAATGAAAAACGAAAAACTCAGTACGGACGAATACAACGCGCTGGAAGAAGTACGGCGCGGCATCAAGGGCAAACCGAGCGCCTGCGTGGGCCGCAACAGCAAGCGGCTCTCGGGCATCAAGTTCATCAGCATCTCCCGCGACGGGCGCATTGCGCTGACGGACAAGGGCAAGGAGGCGCTGTTCCTGCGCCGCTGCATCCTGGCGCTGCGCAGCCTGGCCGACGCGCCGGGCACGCCGATCGATGCCGACGTCGCGGCCTTCCTCGGCAAGAAATCGCACATCGCCGCCATCGAAGGCGGCTTCGAGATCACCCCCAAAGGCCGCGAATCGCTGGCCGACATCGAATCCCACAGCCTTTGACCAGTCGTCCCCGCGAAGGCGGGGACCCAGGGGAGTATCAGCGCCGGGTGCCCCCCCCTGGGCTCCCGCCTTCGCGGGAGCGACGGAGCTAGGGCTGGAAGCCGTCGGCGGTGATGTCGAGCTCGGTGACGTCGCCGTATTTGGCGGCGATCTGGCGGATATCGGCGGCCTTTCCGATCAGGACCATCTGCAGGTTCTTGCGCGGGAAATGCTTGTCCACCAGCTGGCGCGCGCGTTCGGGCGTCAGGCTGTCGACGTCTTTCATGAAGTTGTCGATCTGCTCGCGGCCGAAGTTCAGCGCGAACATCTCGCCCAGCAGCCCGGCCAGCTGCTCGCTCGTTTCGAAGCGCGGCGGGTACTGGCCCTTCACGTAGGCCTTGGCCGAATCGAGCGTGGCCTTGTCGATGCCCTTGTCCCACAGGCGGTTGTAGGTCTTGAGCGCGAGGTCCAGCGCAGCCTCGGTCTTCGGCAGCGCCGTGAAGCTGGAGATGGCGAAGGTGCCGGTCTGCGAGAGCGGCGAGAAGGCGCTGTTGGCGCCATAGGTCAGGCCCGAATTCACACGCAGTTCGTCGTTCAGCCAGGAGGTGAAGCGGCCGCCCAGCACCGTGTTCAGCACCTGCAGCGGAACGTAGTCCGCATCGCTGCGCGCAATGCCCGCGCCGCCGATCAGGAAGGTGGTTTCGATGGCGTCCGGCTTGTTCACCAGCCAGACGCGCGCCTTGCCGTTCTGGACCTTGCCATTGTCCGCCTGCTGCGGGGCCGGGCCTTCCGCTTTCCAGCCGCCGAACAGGCTCTCGATCTGACGCCGCATGTCGGAGGCCTTGAAGTCGCCCACCACGACGATGGCTGCATTATCGGGACGGAAGTAGCGCTGGTGGAAGGCCTTCACGTCGCTTTGCTTCAGGGCCTGCAGGCTGTTGACGGTGCCGCCAGCGGGATTGCCGTAGGCGCTGTCGCCGAACAGCATGGCGCGGTAGTAGACGCCCGCCACCTGGCGCGGGCTTTCCTTGGCCTGTTTCAGGCCGCTCACCTTGCGGGTGCGCAGCTTGTCCAGTTCCGCCGCATCGAAGCCCGGCTGCTGCACGATTTCGGCGAACAGGGGCAGCAGCGTATCGGTATCGGTCTTGGCGAAATTGGCCTGCACGGTGCTCATCTCGGTGCTGCTGCCGCCCGCCAGCGTGGCGCCGCGGAAGTCGAATGCCTCGTCGATATAGGCCTTGTTGTGCTTTTCGCTGCCCAGCAGGATGGCGTCGCCGGTCAGGTTGGCCAGGCCCGCCTGCTTGCCGTCGTTGACGGCGCCCGCCTTGACGACAGCCCGCACGGCGATCAGCGGCACTTCATGGCGTTCCATCAGCAGCACGGTCAGGCCGTTCGGCAGTTTTGCAGTTTCGTAGGCGGGCAGGCGGAATTCGGCGGCGCCCGCGCTTGCGGCCAGCAGCGTCAGCGCAACCGCGCTTGCAAACAGCTTCTTCATCATTCTCATTCCTCCTTCGCGGCGAGCACGCCGATGGTGCGCTGCGATTTCTTCAGGTATTTGGCGGCGACGGCCTGGATGTCGGCCGGTTTCAGTTTTTCGTATTCGGACGCGGCGTCGAACATCTTCTTGTAGCCGCCGAAGAAGACTTCGTAGTTGCCCAGCTGCTGGGCCTTGCCGTTGATGGTTTCCTGGGCGCGGTAGAGGTTGAGCAGCTTGCGGTTCTTCACCTTCTGCAGTTCCTGCTCGCTCACGCCTTCGGCAACGAGCTTGTCGATTTCGGCCAGCAGGGCCTTCTCCACACGCGAGGCTTCCACGCCGTTGGCGGCAACCGCGAACAGATAGAGCAGGCCGGGGTCGAAGCCGTCCGTGGTGTCGGCGCCGACCTGGGTGGCCAGCTGCTGCTCCACCAGGGCCTTGTACAGGCGCGAGGTCTTGCCTTCGGTGAGCAGGGTTTGCAGCACGTCCAGCGCGTAGTGGTCGGCATGGTCGGCCTGCGGCGCCTTGTAGGCCACCATCAGGTTGGCGGAAGTCGCGGAGGGCTTGGCGACGAAGAGGCGGCGCTCGCCTTTTTGTTCGGGTTCCACCGTGCGCACGGCGGGCGGCATGGCGCGCTTCGGAATGGAGCCGAAGTACTTGGCGGCCATGGCCTGCACCTTGTCCGCCTTCACGTCGCCCACGATCACGGCCACCGCATTGTTCGGCGCGTAGTAGGTGCGGAAGTAGTTGTTCAGGTCCTGCTGCGTCCAGGCCTTGATGTCCGACTCCACGCCGATCACGGGCCAGGAGTAGGGATGGGCCGTGTAGGCGACGCTGTTCAGGTCTTCCATCAGCATGCGGATATTGGAGTTCTCCAGGCCCGTGCTGCGTTCGGACAGCACCACGCCACGCTCGCTTTCCACCATCTTCGGGTCGATGGAGAGGTTGGCGATGCGGTCACTCTCAAGCTTGAAGATGGTTTCCAGCGACGAGGCGGGGAACCAGTCCTGGTACACGGTCACGTCGCTGTTGGTGTAGGCGTTGTTGGAGCCGCCGTTCGCTTCCATGGTGCGGTCGAACATCTTGGGCCCGTAGTGCCTGGAGCCGTTGAACATCATGTGTTCGAAGAAGTGGGAAAGGCCTGTGGTGCCGGGCGCCTCGTTGCGCGAGCCTACCTTCCAGAAGGTGTACATGTTCGCGTTGGGGATGGAGCTGCTTTCCAGGACGATGAACTTCATCCCGTTGGGCAGCGTGAACGATTTGACCTGATCGGCTGTGAGCGCAGCCTGCGCGGTGGCGGCGGCGCCAAGGGCGATACCCGCAGCCAGGACTTTCCACTTCATGATTGATCCTTTCGGTTGAAAGAGCAGTCGCCAAGCATAAGGGAATTGCAAGTAAAATGCACCTGTTCCAGATCAACTTATGAGCACGCGATGGATAGCGCAATGCACTGGTCGGCCCACGAGCTGACGATGACGGTCCTGATGACCCCCGACATGGCCAATTTCTCCGGCAATGTCCACGGCGGCACCATCCTGAAATTCCTGGACAGCGTGGCCTATGCCTGCGCCAGCCGCTATTCGGGCAGCTATGTGGTGACCCTGTCGGTGGACCAGGTGATGTTCCTCCAGCCTATCCACGTGGGCGAGCTGGTGACTTTCCTGGCGTCCGTGAACTACACGGGCACCACGTCCATGGAAGTGGGCATCCGCGTCGTCACCGAGAATATCCAGCAGCGCCTGGTGCGCCATGCGAACAGCTGCTATTTCACGATGGTGGCGGTGGATGGCGACCGCAAGCCGGTGCCCGTGCCGCAGCTGGTGCCGCAGACGCCGGAGCAGGTTGCCCGCTTCGAGCAGGCCAAGGCGCGCAAGGCCGCGCGCCTCGCGCTGCATGGGGCAAAGAAAAAGCCTGCTTAAGCGCGCAGGCGTTCCGCGTTTTCCTCTTCCAGCATGGCCTGCAGATCCGCCGCCGCGAGCGGACGGCTGAACAGGTAGCCCTGCATCTCGTCGCAGGCGTGACGGCGCAGGAAGGCCAGCTGCGCCGCCGTTTCCACGCCTTCCGCAATCACGCGCAGCTTGAGGTTGTGGGCCAGGGCGATGATGGACACCACAATCGCCGCCTGGTCCGCCTCTTCGCCGTCGCGGCCGATGTCGCCCACGAAGGAGCGGTCGATCTTGAGCACGTCGATGGGGAAGTTGCGCAGGTAGGAGAAGCTGGAATACCCGGTGCCGAAATCGTCGATGGAGAGGGCCACGCCCAACGCCTTCAGCTCGTGCAGCAGCCCGACCGCCTGCGTGACGTCGTTCATGAACACACTCTCCGTGAGCTCCAGCTCCAGGCAGCGGGCGGGCAACCCCGTATCCGACAGCACCTTCTCGATGGAGGCGACAAGTCCCGGCTGCGCGAACTGGCGCGCCGAGAGGTTTACGGCCATGCGCAGTTCCGGCAGCCCGGTGTCCAGCCATGCGCGCGCCTGGGCGCAGGCCGTTTGCATGACCCAGGCGCCGATCGGCACGATCAATCCTGTTTCTTCGGCCAGCGAAATGAAGCGGTCCGGCGGCACCATGCCCAGCTCGGGGTGCTGCCAGCGCAGCAGCGCTTCGACGCCGACGATGTCCCCGCTGGCGATATCGACCTGCGGCTGGTAATGCAGCACGAACTCACCGCGCTCCAGCGCCTTGCGCAGCGCGCCCTCGATGCGCAGCCGCTCCTGGGCTTCCTCGTTCATGGCGGGCTGGTAGAACTGGTAGCAGTTGCGCCCCATCTTCTTGGCCGAGTACATGGCGATGTCGGCATGCTCGATCAGGTGCTGGGCGGGCGTGCCGTCCGCCTCGTAGACCGCGACGCCGATGGAGCAGGTGACGGCGAATTCCTTGCCGTCCAGGAGCACGGGCTGGGCCAGCGCGCGCATCACCCGGCCCACGATATCGGGCGAAAGGGTTTCATCCGGATATTCGCTGAGGATGGCCACGAATTCGTCGCCCGAGAGGCGGGCCACGGTGTCGCTTTCGCGCACGCTCGACTGCAGGCGGCTGGCAATGGTCTTCAGCAGCAGGTCGCCCGCCTTGTGGCCCATGGTGTCGTTCACGAACTTGAAGCGGTCAAGGTCGATGAGCATCACCCATAGCGGATGGCCGCTGCGGTTGGCGTAGGCGATGGCCTGCGAGAGCCGGTCCTGCAGCAGCATGCGGTTCGGCAGGCCGGTGAGCACGTCGTGGTGGGCGATATGCTGGATGCGCTGCTCCGCTTCCTTGCGTTCGGTGATCTCGCTGCCCGTGCCGCGGTAGCCTTTGAATTCGCCCTTGCTGTCGTAGACCGGTTCACCGCTGGTCTGGAACCAGCGCGTCACGCCGTCGTTGCCCACCATCGAGTATTCCAGGTTGGAGAAGGGCAGGCGGGCATCGAGCAGGGCCTGGTGTTCGCGGCCCCATTTCGTGTTCAGCATTTCGGGGTTGGCCTGCCAGCGCGTCTGGCCGATATAGTCGTCCTTGTTGAAGTGGCCCTTCTCGAAGAAGCCGCCCGTGATGTGCGTGAAGCGGTACTGCGCGTCCTGCTCCCAGTACCAGTCCGAGGACAGGGCCAGCAGGCGGCGGAAGCGCTGTTCGCTTTCCTGCAGGGCGCGCTCCGTACGCTGGCGCATCAGCACGTCGGCGTTGAGCTTCTCGTTGCTGCGCCGGAGGTCGGCGGTGCGCGCGTCGACCAGGAGCTGCACCCGGCGCGAGCGCTGCACCAGCGTGTGCACCAGTGCCGCGCCCAGGACGCTGAACAGAATGCCGCCCAGCAGGGTGCTCAGGGAACCCAGGTGATCGGCCAGGAAGGGGCGGGGCAGGGCGTCGATGCGCACATGCCAGGGCTGGCCCAGCACCTGGAAGGTTTGCGTTTCGCTGTCCTGGTAGTCCGGCGCCAGCCAGTCCGGCAGCACGCTCAGGAGGCCGCCGGGCGACGCGGGAGCCTGGCCTGTGGTGTAGACGGCGGTGGCCTCATTGGGTTCGTCGCCCACGTACACGCGCACCAGCACCCGGTTGTCGTCCAGCAGGCCGCCGTATTGCAGGATGGTGTGCACGAGGTGGGGCGCGCGGATCACGGCAGCCGTATCGCCGACCCAGGCGCTGTGCCGCTGCTCATAGGTATCGAGGGGCGCACCCGGCTGGTAGACCGGCATGATCATGGTGAAGCTGTTGGTGCGCTTCGGATCCTGCGCCAGCCGCAGGAGGGCGGTGGCCGCCGGTTTGCCGGTACGCAGAATGCGCTCGATGGCCGCACGCACCGCCTTGTTCGGGCTTACGTCCAGGCCGAAAGCGGCTTCGTTGCCCTGCATGGGCTCCAGGTAATCGACCACATTGTAGCTTTCACTCACCGGCGCAGGCTGCTGGCCGGTGGCCGTCATCTGGCGTACGGCGAAACCGGGTATGCTGCGCTGCATGTCCGCTTCGTAGGCCAGGCGCTGCCCGTGGTTCAGCATGCGGTGGAAGTTGAAGGCCTGGATGAAGGGATAGCGCTGCAGCAGGGGGCGGGTGAAGACGCGGAACTGTTCGCGCGTTACCGGCGTCACGGTGCGGAACAGCTGGTTCGTCACCGTGAGCACTTCCACGGTTTCGTCCAGGCCGCGCTGGATGGCGGCCACGCGCATGCTGGCGCGCTGCTGGAAACCGAGCGACTGCTTTGCGTATTCGAGGCGGCTGACTGCGAGGAAGAGCACTGCCGTCGCCGCAAGGCCGGCGCCCAGCGTCAACGCCGCTGCGTAGGATACCGGTGATGACTTGCGGCGAAACGCCATGTAATTCCTTTTTACTAATGTTGCTGCGATTCGGGCCGCGCTCATCAGTTTGTCACAAAACCAGCGTTCTGCCGACTGTCAAATTGCCACAGTTTTCAGCGGCGGCGCCGCAATGCGGCCACCACCCAGTGCGCCAGCAGGCGGTTCGCAAGGCCGAAACCCATGCCCGGCCAGAGGCCCTGGCGGGCTGCCACGCGCCGCTGCATGCGTACCGCATGGGTCGCCGGACCGGCTCCCGCCTTGACAGCGAAAACAATGCGGTTGTTTCCGGCGATGCCGCGGAACTGGCAGGTGCGGCCATGGAAGCAGTCGCGCAGGCGGCGCAGCATGTCGGCGTAGTGCGGGTCGTAGCTGAAGATATTCGTTACCAGCAGGCCGTCCGGGCGCAGGGCGCGGCGGCAGTGGGCATAGAAGCTGGCGCTGCCCAGGGCAGGCGGCAGGCCTTTGCTGTCGAAGCCGTCCAGGAGCAGCACATCGGCGCTGCCGCTCATTTTCCCGATGAAGCTGGCGGCGTCGGCGTGGATGACGCGAAAGCGTTCGCTGTCCGGCGGCACCCCGAAGCGCTCGCGCAGGGCGATAACGTCCTCGCGCAGCTCCAGCACCGTGATGCGGCTGTGCGGCAGGTAGCGGTGGCAGAACTTGGCCAGGGAGCCGCCGCCCAGGCCCACCATCACGATATGCTGCGGCTGTGGTTTAAAGAGCACAAAACACATCATGGCCCGCGCATAGGCCAGCAGGAGGCGGTGCGGGTCGGCCAGGTCCATCTGGCTCTGGATCTCGCCCGGCGCGAATTCGAGCGTCAGGCGTCCCGCGCGCTGGCGCACGCGCGGCCGGGCATCGGAAGACGGGGGCATCTTGCTCGCTTGTTATGGCTGCTGAAGTTCTGATAAGCTCATGGTAGCCGCCAGCGCTACGGAGAGACAATATGTTTTTGGACCACCCCACCATCACCGCCACCAACAGCCTGACCGAGCCGGACCGCCTGGAACGCCTGACGCGGGTGTACGGCTACGTGGCCGCGCTGGCCGACCTGGCCGGACACCAGCACCTGATCGAAAAGATCAGCCAGCTGCACGACCACAAGGGCACCCTGATCGTGTTCTGGCACGACGCGCCGACCGAGGAGGAGAAGGCGCTGTTCGTGCAGGGCTGGGCCAGCCGCATGGGCGATGGCAGCACGAATGTGGAACACGAGGTCTGAGCGCGCCGCCTTCCGCGGCTGAACTATGGATATCAAAACCCTGATCCTGGCGCTGGCACTTGGCAATGTGACCCTGTGCGCGGCGCTGTTCTTTCACGACTACCAGACGCGCAAGCTGCTGGCCCTCACCACCTGGACCATGGCCAAGCAGTTCCAGGCCGTGGCCTGGCTCCTGTTGTATTTTCGCGGCGTCGTGCCGGAGATGCTGGCGGGCCCCGTAGCCAACAGCCTGCTCCTGGCGGGCCTGGCCCTGGATGCGGGAGCGCTGTGGGAGGCGGGCGGACGCGTGCGCTGGCGCCGCATCCTGCTGCCTGCGCTGGCGGCGGGACTGGCCGTCTATCTCGCATCCTATCTGTGGGACGCCGAGTCGGGCCTGCGCGCGGCGGCCGGTTCGGCCATCGCCGGGGCCTTCGTGCTGGCGGGCGTGGCCGCGCTGGCCCGCCGCTGGGCCGAGGGCAGCATGCTGCGCCGCTTCCTGGCGGTGACCAGCGCCGTGCTGGCCCTGGCCATCGCCAACCGCGGCCTGACGCCCCTGATCCTGCCGGAAGGCTGGTACTGGGTGAGCCCGAACCTGATGCAGGGCCTGGGCTACGGCGCGTTCTACCTGCTCATGCTGGCCAACGGCTTCGGTTACCTGCTGCTCTCGCGCGAGAAGCTGCAGGGCGAGCTGGCCCGCCTGGAAGTGGTGGACCCGCTTACGGACGTGCCGAACCGCCGCGGCTTCTACAATGCGCTGGCGCCGTGGATGTCGCTGGCGCGCCGTCCCGGCCAGCCCACGGCCCTGATCCTGCTGGAGCTGGACCAGTTCAAGCCGATCAACGACCACTACGGCCACCCCGTCGGCGACACGGTGCTCAAGGCCATGGTCGATGCCTGTAACAAGCAGCTGCGCGACAGCGACCAGATAGGCCGCCTGGGCGGCGCCGAGTTCGCGATCCAGCTGCCCCGCACCAGCCTGCAGGATGCCCTTGTCGTGGCGGAGCGCATCCGCAGCGCCGTGGCGGCGAAGCCGGTGAAGGCCGAGCGGGCCCTGATCAATATCACGCTCAGCCTGGGCGTGACCACCATCCGCGCCGACGACAGCACCGTGAGCCTGTTCAAGCGCGCCGACGAAGCCCTGCAGGCGGCCAAGCTGCGCGGCGCCAACCAGGTGGCCGAGGCGGCCCCCGCGCCCGAGCCGGACGAGGAGTTCAGCCTGTCATAGGCGCGTCATCTGCAGGGTGTACTGTGTTAGGATTTTCGTATAAACGATATAAACGGAATCCTACATGTACGCAGCGGTCGACCTCGGGTCCAACAGTTTTCGCCTCTCCGTCGGCAAGCACGACGGCGACACCATCCGCGTCCTGAAAAGCATGCGCGAGCCGATCCGGCTCGCCGCAGGCCTGGACAGCGCGGGCAACCTGAGCGAAGAGGCCATCGAGCGCGCCATTGCCTGCCTGCGCAACTTCCGCACTGCGCTTGCGGCCTACCAGCTCGACGCCATCCGCGTCGTCGCCACCTCCACGCTGCGCCAGGCGCGCAATGTGGCCGCCTTCCTTCCCCGGGCCGAGCAGGCCATCGGCCAGCCGATCGAAATCATCTCCGGCGAGGAGGAAGGGCGCCTGATCTACATGGGCGTGGCGCAATCGCTGGCCCAGCCCTCCGAAAGGCGCCTGGTGATCGACATCGGCGGCGGGTCCACGGAACTGATTCTGGGCCGCGGGCCGGATATCGAACGGGTGGAATCCTTCAGCGTGGGCAGCGTGAAACAGAGCATGGCCTTCTTCGTGGGCGGCCGGGTGGACGCGCCATCGTTCGAGGCCGCCATCCTCTCCGCGCGCAGCCACTTCGAGGACGGAGCGCCGCCTTACCATCCCCAGTACTGGAAGCGGGCTTACGGCTCTTCCGGCACCATCCGCGCCATCGCCGACATCATCGAGAAAAACAACCTGGGCAAGGGCCTGACCCCGGCCAGCCTGGAGGCGCTCAAGCAGCGCTTCATCTCCCTCGGCCACGTGAGCCGCATCGACATGCCCGGCCTGCGCCCAGACCGCGCGGGCACCGTGATCGGCGGCCTGGCCATCCTGATCGGCGTTTTCCACGAGCTGGGCATCTCCCAGGCGGAGCCCATCGAGGCGGGCCTGCGCATGGGCGTGATGTGGGACCTCTACCTGCGCTCGACGAAACGGGACCGCCGCGAACAGTCGGTGCAGGACTGCCTGCGCAAGTTCCATGCGGACGAAGCCCGCGCCGCGAAGGTGGCGGACATGGCCCTGGCCATGTTCAGCCTCGCGAAACCGGCGGGCGAGGCCATGGCCCGTCCCCTGTACTGGAGTGCGCTGCTCCATGAAATCGGCATGGTGGTGTCGCAGACCGGCTACCACAAGCACGGCGCCTACATGATCGAGAACGCGGACATGCCGGGCTTCACCACGCGCGAGCAGAGGCTCATGAGCCGCCTGGTCATGGCGCAGAAGGGAAATCTGCGCAAGGTGGAGGAGCAGCTTTCGGACGGCGACTTCGCCAAGGCCGTGGTGGCCCTGCGTCTTGCCATTTTGTTCATGCATTCGCGCATCGAGCCCGACTTCTCGGTGCTCAAACTTCGCGTAAAAAGCCGCATCGAACTGGAACTCCGCCGTTCCTGGGTGGCCGAGCACCCCACCGTGGCCTACTGGTTCGAGAAGGAGCAGGAACTGTGGGACGAGGTGGGGGTGGATTTCACCGTCAAATCCCTGGCCTGATGTGTCGCATATTCGCTCGAAGGAAGAAATATTGTATTAGAGAATGTATCGCTGCCTTGCAATTTTGCATACACTATAGCCTGAGCCAATCGGGGAGGCGGCATGAGGGTAGCAAAGTGGCATAGCAGGGCATGGCGGATCGCGGGCGCAGTGGCGCTGCTTTCGCTGGCCGGCCTTGCCGCCGCCGAACCCGCGCCCCCGCCGTCGCCGGACAGGGCATCCCCGTCCCGCATCATCACCCTCTGCTACGAGCGCGCCGACGTGCTGCCCTGGCGCAGCCAGGACGGCCGCGGCCTGAACTTCGACCTGCTGGACATGGTCGCCAGGCGCGAGAACATCGTATTCGAATACCGGGCCATGCCCTGGAAGCGCTGCCTGGCCGAACTCAAGGCCAACGAGGTGGACGGCGCCTTCGCCGTCAGCTACAAGTCCGACCGCCGCAGCATCGGCGAGTTCCCCGGCGGCGCCAGCCCGGATGCGAACAAGCGCATGCACATCGACCGCTACATGCTCCTGCGGCGCAAGGGCAGCAAGGTGGGCTGGGACGGCAAGGTTTTGAGCAATGTGGACGGCGCCATCGGCGCCCAGCTGGGCTACTCCGTGGGCGACCAGCTGCGCAGCCTGAACGTGACGGTGGACGAAGGCAGCCAGCGCTCGGACGAACTGGCGCGCAAGCTGATCGCCGGCCGCATCGCCGCTGCCGCCGTGGGCGGGAGCGACGCCGTCACGCTGATGAACGGCCCCCTCGCGGCGCAGCTCGAACTGCTGCCCAAGCCCCTGGCCGAGAAGCCATACTTCCTGATCCTGTCGCGGCAGATGGTCGAACGCTGGCCCGAACAGTCGCAGCGGATCTGGTCCGCCATCGAGCAGGCGCGCAACAGCAGCGCCTACCAGCAGCTGGAACGTGCAGCGAAAGGCAAGCTGCCTTGATGCGCAACGTGCTGAATTTTCTGCAGAACACTCGCATCGGCGCCTTCCTGCTCGCATCCACCGCCCGCTTGCGGGATACATGGCAGCGCGACATCCTGCTGCGCCTTGCCGTCAGCATCTTCCTCGCGGTGGCCGTATCCACTGCGGCCTACACAACCTATGCCGTGCGCACCCTGCGCGCGGAGGCGGAGCAGAACCTGCAGGAGCGCTCCGAACGCCTGGCCACCGTGCTGTCGCAGGCGCTCGCGCGGCCACTGTTCGACATCAACAATGCGGCCATCACGAGCGTGGTGGACGCCATGCGCGGCACCCCCGAGGTGCTCATGCTGCGCGTTCTGGCGCCCAACGGCGGCGAGATGGCCAGCTTCAGCGTGCCCCGCATCGACCCCAAGCTCGCCATCGTGGTCCACCGCGACATCAGCTTCCAGGACGGCAGCCGCAGCTACCCCGTGGGCGCCATCGACCTGGCCTTCTCGCGCCTGGAAGTGGACATGGAGCTGCGCCGCCGCCTGCTGCACGCCCTGGCCGTGAACCTGCTGCTCGCGCTCACCATCGTGGGCTCCATCTTCCTCGTGGGCCGCAAGGCCGTGCGGCCCTTTGCCGATATCCAGCGCTCGCTGGAGAAGCTCACCCAGGGCAAGACCGACATCGAACTGTCCGGCATCGGGCGCGCCGACCAGGTGGGGCGCCTGTCCGGCGCCGTGCGCAGCTTCCGCGACACCCTGACCAGGCTGCGCGACGCAGAGAGCGAGCTGCGGGAGCTGAACGGCGACCTGGAACAGAAGATCGACGCCCGCACGCATGAGCTCAAGCTCACCATGCAGGTGGCGCGCGACAGCCAGCGCAAGGTGCAGGCCATCGTCGATACCGCGCTCGATGCGGTGGTGGGCATGGACCGCCATGGCCGCATCGTGGGCTGGAACCGCCAGGCCGAAATCATCTTCGGCTACAGCCGCGACGAGGCGCTGGGCCAGCAGCTCGAGACCCTGATCATTCCGCAGCGCTACCGCTACGACCACCGCAAGGCGATGCAGCGCTATGTGGCGGGTGGCGCGGGCGGCGGAGAAATGCTGGACCGCCGCATCGAAGTGGAATCCCTGCGCGCGGACGGCAGCGAGTTCCCCATCGAGCTTTCCATCACGCGCGTGCAGCTGGACGGGGACGGCAACTTCGAATTCTGCGCATTCATCCGCGACATCAGCGACCGCCGCGAGCGCGAACAGAAGCTGGTGACGGCCAATGTGATGGCGGAGGCGGCCAATATCGCCAAGTCCGAATTCCTGGCCAACATGAGCCACGAGATCCGCACGCCGATGAGCGCCATCATCGGCATGGCCTACCTGGCCTTGCGCACCGAGCTCACGCCCAAGCAGCACGACTATGTGAGCAAGATCCACCGCGCGGCGCTGGCCCTGCTGGGCATCATCAACGACATCCTGGACTTCTCCAAGATCGAGGCGGGCCGCCTGGACGTGGAGGAGATTCCCTTCTTCCTGGACGACGTGCTGGCCAACGTGGCCAGCGTGACCAGCCAGCGCGCGGCGGACAAGCAGCTCGAATACCTCTTCAACGTGCCGCCTTCCATTCCGCGCCACCTGTGCGGCGATCCGCTGCGCCTGGGGCAGGTGCTGATCAATCTCGTCAACAATGCCGTCAAGTTCACGGCCTCGGGCGAGCTGGAACTGGCCGTGTCCCTGCTGGGTACTGCCCCGCCGGGCAAGGTGGCGCTGCGCTTTGCCGTGCGCGATACGGGCATCGGCATGTCCCCGCAGCAGAAGACCAAGCTGTTCCGCGCCTTCAGCCAGGCCAACGGCTCCACCACGCGCCAGTACGGCGGCACGGGCCTCGGCCTCTCCATCTCGCAGCAGCTGGTGCGCCTGATGGGCGGCGCCATCCAGGTCGACAGTGAAGAGGGCAAGGGCTCGACCTTCCACTTCGACCTGGAATTCCAGCTCTCGGGCCATCCCGAGCGCCAGGCCAGGGTGCCCGCGGACCTGAACGGGGCCCGCGTTCTGCTGGTGGACGACAGCCCCGTGGCGCTGGAAGTGCTGCGCGAGGCGATCCGCGCGCTTCCCCTGCGCGCCGACGCGGCCACGGACGGCGTGCAGGCCCTGGAGATGGTGAAAGCCGCCGACATGGCGGGCGACCCCTACCGCCTGGTGCTGACCGACTGGCGCATGCCGGGCATGGACGGCGTGGAGCTTTGCCGCCAGGTGCGCGAGGACGCGAACCTGAAGCAGGCGCCCGGCATGGTGCTGGTGACTGCCTTCGGCCGCGAGGAAGTGCAGCGCGAGGCGGATGCGGCGGGCTTTATTGGCTTCCTGTTCAAGCCCATCGGCCAGAGCGCCCTCGTCGACACGCTGGTCTCGCTGTTCGCGCCCGCAAGGCAGATCACCGAACCGCGCATCACCGTGCCGGGCCAGCAATTCACGTCGCGCGTGCTGCTGGTGGAGGACAACCCGGTCAACCAGCAGATCGCCGCCGAGCTGATGGCGGTGCAGGGCATCCAGGTCGATTTCGCGGGCAACGGCCGCGAGGCGCTGGAAACGCTGCGCCGCGAAGGCCCGCAGGCCTTCGACATGGTGCTCATGGACCTGGAGATGCCGGAGATGGATGGCCACGAGGCCACGCGCGAGCTGCGCGGCGACGAGCGCTTCGCCGAGCTGCCCGTGGTGGCCATGACGGCGCATGCCCTGGCCGACATCCGCGAACGCTGCCTGGCCGAAGGCATGCAGGACTACATCACCAAGCCTATCGACCCCGAGCAGCTGTACGCCACGCTTTCGCGCTGGCTGGGCAAGGCCCTGCTGCCCGCGCCGCCCGTGCAGCCGCGGCCCGCAGCGGGCAACGGCGTGCTGCCTCAGTTCAACGGCATCGATACGGGCAGGGGGCTGCGCCATGTGGCGGGCAATACGGTGCTCTATCTGCAGCTGCTGGACCGCTTCCGCCACTCCCAGCGCGGCACGGCTGCCGAACTGCGCGCCGAACTGGCGGAAGGGAATATGGCGGCGGCGGGCAAGCGCGTGCACACCTTGCGCGGCGTGGCGGGCAATATCGGCGCCACGGCTGCTGAAACGGCGGCTGAAACCCTGGAAGGCGCGCTGGCGGGCGGCGATCCCGTCACCGGCGCCATGATCGCCACCCTGGAATCGGCCCTGGGCGACACCATCGCCGCGCTGGACGAGCACTTCGCCACGGCGCCTGCCGCCCCTGCTGGCGAAACGGCCGTGCACCCCGAAGAGGCGCTGGCTGAACTGAGCCGCCTGCTGGCCGAATTCAGCGGCGAGAGCCCGGATTACTTCGACAGCGTGCGCACTGCGCTGGCCACGCTGCTGCCCGCCGCCACACTTGACCGGCTGGCTGCCCATATGGCGCATTACGAGTTCGAAGCGGCACAGCGCCTGCTGCGCGCCGCGGCACAGGAGACCGGATCGCCATGAACAAGCCCGCCTCACGCCCCACCATCCTGATCGTGGATGACACGCCGGACAACATCATGCTGCTGTCCAGCCTCCTGAAGGACCAGTACAACACCAAGGTCGCCACCAACGGCGCGACCGCCCTCCAGATCCTGCAGCACACGCCGGAAGTGGACATGGTGCTGCTGGACGTGATGATGCCGGACATGGACGGCTATGAGGTCTGCGCCCGCATCAAGGCCGATCCGCGCACCAGCGAAATTCCCGTGCTCTTCCTCACGGCGCGGAGCCAGCCGGAGGACGAAGCGAAAGGCCTGGGCCTTGGCGCAGTGGACTATCTCACCAAGCCTATCAGCCCGGCCATCCTGTTCGCGCGGGTGAGCACCCAGCTCACCCTGCGCGAGGCGCGCCGCGTGCTGGCGGACCGCAACCGCAGCCTGGAAGCCCTGGTGGCCGAACGCACCAGCCAGATCACGCGCATGCAGGACGCCACCATCATGGCCATGGCCACCATGGCCGAAACGCGTGACAACGAAACGGGCAACCATATCCGCCGCACGCAGAACTACGTGAAGGCGCTGGCGCTGAAGCTCAAGGACCATCCGCGCTTCGCGGACGAGCTGACGGAAGAGAATATCGAGCTGCTGTACAAGTCCGCGCCGCTGCACGACATCGGCAAGGTGGGCATCCCCGACCGCATCCTGCACAAGCCGGGCCGCCTGGACAGGGATGAATTCGAGATCATGAAGCTGCACGCCGAATATGGTGGCGACACCATCCGCCAGGTGGAGAAGCACCTGGGCGGCACCAACTCCTTCCTGACCTACGCGCGGGAGATCGCCCAGTCGCACCAGGAGAAGTGGGATGGCTCCGGCTATCCCGAGAACCTGAGCGGCGACGCCATTCCCGTATCGGCGCGCCTGATGGCGGTGGCCGATGTCTACGACGCCCTCATCACGAAGCGCGTCTACAAGCCCGCCTTCAGCCACGAGGAAGCCCTGAGCATCATGCGCAAGGGCAGGGGAAGCCACTTCGACCCCGACATGCTGGATGCCTTCATGGAAATCGAACAGCGCTTCGCCCAGATTGCGCAGGAGTTCCGCGACGCGGAAGAGGTGTGAAATTTTGTAATACTCGGCGTTCTTTCCGGAAAATAGTATATATTGTTTATATTATTGAATCAGGAAGGAACGTCCATGCCCATCGCCAAGACCACCAAGCCAGCCGCGAAGGCTGCCGCCAAACCCGCCGCGAAAGCCGCCGTCAAACCTGCCGCCAGGGCCGCAGCCAAGCCTGCAGCGAAAGCGGCGCCGAAGGCGCCCGTGAAGGCCGCTGCCCGTCCCGCCGCCAAGGCCGCCGCTCCCGCCAAGGCGCCCAAGCCCGTGAAAGCCGCCAAGCCCGCAAAGGCCCGTCCGGCGGAAAAGGCTTCGGACGTGCTGAAGGAAAAACCGCGCAAGGAAAAGCTGGTGCGCGACAGCTTCACCATGCCGGAGGCGGAATACGCCGTGCTGGGACAGGTGAAGAAGGCCTGCCTGAAGGCCGGTTTCGAAATCAAGAAGAGCGAGCTGCTGCGCATCGGCGTCGCCCTGATCAGCCAGATCGACATGGCCACCCTGCAAAGCGTGCTGGCTTCGCTGCCCCAGCTGAAGACGGGGCGCCCGAAGAAGGCCTGATGTCATCGAACGGACATGCCGCTGTCATGGCCGTGAAGCAATAGAAGGCTAGGCTTGCTTTGTCTCCACTCCAAGGACAAAGCATGCCAATCCTGACCGAACAGACGACACTCAAGGCCGCGCCCGCGCGGCTGGTGCTCAGCATGGCCAGCACGCCGGACGAACTGCGCGAGGTGCAGCGCCTGCGCTACAAGGTCTTCATCGAGGCCATGGGCCTGTCCTCCCTGCAGCGGGCCGATGGCCTGGACTGCGACGAGTTCGACGCCTTCTGCGACCACCTGATCGTGCGCGAATCGGACAGCCTGCGCGTGGTGGGCACCTACCGCCTGCTCAGCCCCGAAGGCGCGCGCCGCCTGGGCCGCGTCTATTCCGAGAACGAATTCGACCTGGGGCGGCTGAATCATCTGCGCGGACGCATGGTGGAAGCGGGCCGCGCCTGCATCCATCCGGACTACCGCGGCGGCAGCGTGATCATGCTGCTCTGGTCCGGCCTGGCGGAATATATGCGCCGCCAGCGCTGCGACCATCTGGCAGGCTGCGCCAGCATCAGCCTTGCGGATGGCGGACACAATGCGGTGGCGGTCTACGAACAGCTGCGCCGCACGCATCTGGCCCCGGCCGAATACCGCGTCACGCCCCACCTGCCGTTCCCCTTCCAGAAGCTGGCGCCGTCCGTGTCGCCACAGATTCCGCCGCTGCTGAAGGGCTATATGCGTTCGGGGGCCTGGATCTGCGGCGAACCTGCCTGGGACCCGGATTTCGAAAGTGCCGATCTGTTCCTGCTGATGCCGCTGGCCAAGCTGGACGCGCGCTATGCACGCCACTACGGCATGGGAGATACGCCGCTGCCAGCGGCGGCGTAAGGGAAGGAGAGCGCGCCGCTCAGTGCACCGATTCGGAGGAGAGCTCCTTGAGCTCCTTGATGCTCATGTCCGACTTCTCATGCATGCGCAGCAAAATGGTGGCGCCCACTGCGAGCTTGCGGTGGCGGATCTTGCTGATGATGGGCGGTTGAACTTCCAGCACCCGGCACAGCTCCGCATCGTTTTTCAGGTTCATGCGCTCGATGAGGGTGTCCAGCAGCTTGTTTGGGACAAAGCTCGACGGCTCCAGCGCCCTGGCACGGTTCATCGCTTCGATCAATTCGAGTTTCTTCTGCCGTACGCTCATTTGCTCCTCCCTTAAAAGTTGCACGCCGCGAAGAGATATCAGGATGACTTGATAAAGTGAAATAAAAGCATGCTTGATAACAAAGCAAGTTATCTAAACTATACTACGGCCAGAGATATTTGCGCGCGCGGGCGCTAAAAATAATGCGGGTTTATTGCGCGAGAGGCTTGACGGATGGCGCAGTCTGCAAACCGTCCCGTGTGAGGATGAGCGTACGATCCGCCATGGCTGCGGCTGAGGCTGAATGAGTCACCATGATGGTGCAGGCCCCGTTGGCGCGGATCTCTTGTTGCAAAAGCAGCAGAACCTGATGGGCGGTATCGGGATCGAGGTTGCCGGTGGGCTCGTCCGCCAGCACGAGGGCGGGCCTGTGCACGAGGGCGCGGGCAATGGCCACGCGCTGCATTTCGCCGCCCGAGAGCTGCTGCGGATAATCGTTTTCGCGGCCGCCCAGGCCCACGGCAGCCAGCATCTCCGCCGCGCGCTGCTGCGGCAGGCCGTTGAGCAGCAGCGGCAGCGCCACGTTCTGCAGCAGGTTCAAATGCGGCAGCACGTGGAAGGCCTGGAAAATGAAGCCCATGCGCTTGCGGCGCAGGCGTGTGGCGGCGTCGTCGTCCAATGAGGACATGGCGATGCCGTCGACCAGAATGGGCGCCTCGCCGTTCGCATCCGGATGGTCCAGTCCTGCGATGAGATTGAGCAGCGTGGATTTGCCCACCCCCGAATCACCCATGATGGCCACGAATTCGCCGGCCTCGAAGCGGTGCGAGAGATGCCCCAGCACCGGCTTGCCGCCATAGGACTTGGAGAGATTGCGCAGTTCCAGCATGTCAGCGGGTGAGCGCGCGGCGCAGCGCGAAGCTCAGTGCATCGACCAGGGCCACCAGCAGCAGCATGGCGACGATGACCGTGGCCGCCTTCTGCATCTGGAACAGGGAAAGATGGTACTTCAGCATCTGCCCCAGGCCGCCCGCGCCCACCACGCCGAGGATGGCGGCCGCGCGGATATTGTTCTCCCAGCGGTAAAGCGTGTAGGAGAGCATCTGCGGCAAGGTCTGGGGCAGCGTGGCGTAGAGGAAGGCGGCCATGGGCGCTGCGCCGTTGATGCGCAGGCTGCGCTCGGGCAGAGGCTCAGCGTTCTCCAGCGCGTCCGCGAAGAGGCGGCCCAGCACACCCGCCGTATGCGCGGCCAGGGCCAGCGTGCCCGCGAAGGGACCGAGACCGGCTGCAATCAGCAGCACCGAGGCCCACACCAGTTCGGGAATCGAACGCAGCACATTGAGCACGGCGCGTACTGCGCCGCGTGCTGCGCGGCCGAAGCGGCCCGCCGCGGGAATCGCCAGCAGGATACCGCCTGCCACGGCAAGCAGGGTGCCGAGGGCGGACATGGACAGGGTTTCGATGGCGGCCAGTCCGGTCTTGCGCAGGAAGCCGCTGCCCAGCTCCGGCGGCGCGAAGCCGGCCAGGAATTCGCGCACGCTAGTTACTGCGTCGAGCGAGAAGAGGGCGGCAAAATGCAGGGGCAAGCTGGCGAAGCTGGCGGCGACCAGGGCCAGCAGCACAAGGCCCATCAAGGGCGCGGTCCAGCTGCGGGCGGGCGGTGCGGGCATCATCCCAGCTTCCTCCGCAGCAGTTTGGAAACGGCATCGGCAAGCGCCACGAGCAGCACGAACACGATCAGCATGGAGCACACCTCGCTCCCCGCCAGCATCTTCATCGATTCATCCATGCGCTGGCCCAGGCCTCCCGCGCCGACGAAGCCCATGACCACCGAGCCGCGGATAGCGCACTCCCAGCGGTACATGGTGTAGGACACGAGCTCGGACCCCGCCTCGGGCAGCGCCCCGTAGAACAGGGCGGCGAGGCGCCCGCTGCCGTTGGCCAGCAGCGTATCGCTCGCATGGCGCTCGGACGATTCCAGAATTTCGGCATAGACCTTGCCCAGCATGCCCGAATAGGTGAGGGCGATGGCCAGCACGCCCGCCGTCGGTCCCAGGCCGATGATGCGGACGAAGAGCAGCGCCCACACCAGTTCCGGCACGCTGCGCAGGACGATGAGCAGCCAGCGCACGGCCTGCCGCAACAGGCGTCCCGGCAGGGCGATGCGGCCCTTGCCCAGGCGCGAGATGGAGAGCCGCTCGGTCACGATCAGCGTGGCGGGGATGGCGCCCAGCAGGGCCAGGGCCAGCCCGGAAGTGGCGATGGCGACGGTCTGCCAGGTTTCCCGCAGCAGCAGCTGGAGGAATTCCGGCGAATGCGCAGGCGGGACAAAACCGGCGAGGAACTGTCCGGCCGCCGCCAGGCTTTGCAGGTCGAACAGGGAAAACGGTTTGAACTCGCTGGCCACCACCATGGGCCAGAGCAGGGCGATGGCAAGCACCGTCCAGGCCACCCGTCCGCGCCAGGCGGGATCGGGATGGCGTTCGGAGTAGGGAACTGCGGGAACGTTATGCATGCGGCCTTACAGGCAGGCGCCGACGGCCAGGCGGCCCGGCGTTTCGTGCGGATGCTCGGAGTTCGCGGGCGGGTTCTCGCCCAGGTAAAGCTCGTCGATCATGGCGGGCGTGACCTGCTCGCGCGGCAGGTCGAAGACCACACGGCCCTCCTTGAGCGCCACGATGCGCGGGAAGCTGGCCAGCGCCAGGTCGACCTGGTGCAGGCTGCATATGAGCGCCGCCTTGCGGGCGGCAGCTTCCTGCTGCAGCGTGGTCAAGGTGAGGTGGGACAGCGCCGGATCGAGGGCGGAAAGCGGCTCGTCCACCAGCAGGGCGCGCGCGGAGGACAGCAGCAGGCGGGCCAGCCCGCAGCGCTGGCGCTCGCCGCCGGACAGGCGGTCCACGCGCGAATACAGTTTGTCGCCCAGATTGAAACGGGCGAGGGCACGGTAGGCGGCCTCGGGGTCCGCGGGCTTTACCAGCGAGACCAGGGAGCGCCACAGGCTCCATTGCGGCAGGCGCGCGGCCAGCACCGCCGTCACCACGCGCTGGCGCGGCGGGAGGGGCGGGGTCTGCGGGGCGAGGAAAAGCTGGGCGCGCAGGGCATGGCGCTCGTAGTCACCCAGGGACCAGGGCTGGACGCCAAAGGCCTCCAGCTTTCCGCTGTCCGGCTGGTGGGAACAGGCCAGGGTCGCCAGCAGGGTCGTCTTGCCCGCGCCGGAGGGGCCGATCAGGGCAATCTGCTCGCCTTCCGCGACATGCAGGCCGATGTCATGCAGGGCATGGGCGCGCGTGCCGCCCTGGTGGCGGGCCGAAAGGCCCTCCAGGCGATAGACGGTGGCTGCGCCGTTGCTGGCTTCTGTCATCGATTACTTCTTCAGCAGGCCCGCGTTCTTCGCAGCCGCCTCGATGGCGGTGTAGTTCTCGGCCTTGGTGGGAATGAACTTGCTGGCGCGCTGCAGGTCCAGAATGGCCTTGCCTTCAGGCGTGCTGCTGTCCAGGGCCAGGAAGGCATCGGTGATCTTCTTCTTCAGCTCAGCGGGCATGTCGGCGCGCACGGTCCAGTTGTAGTCGTAATACGCGGGCGTGGTGTAGAACACGCGCACGGCCTTGGTGTCGACCTTCTTCTCGCCCACCAGCTTCTCCCACACGGAGATATTGAGGGCGCCCGCATCCACCTTGCCGCCTGCAACGGCAGCCACGGTAGCGTCGTGCGCGCCGGAGAAGGCGATGCGTTTCAGGTCGCTGTCCGGATCGATCTTTGCCGCCAGCAGGAAGGAGCGCGGCATCAGGTGGCCGGAGGTGGAGGACTCGGAGCCGAAGCTCAGGGTCTTGCCTTTCAGGTCGTTCAGGCTGTTGATGGAAGGCGAAGTGGTGATGAAGACGGAACGGAACTTCTCGTCTTCCACGCGCTGCACCAGGGGCACCACCTGGCCCTTGCTGCGGTCCTTGGCCTGGATGAAGGTGAAGCCGCCGAACCACACCATGTCCAGCTTGTGGTTCACGAGGCCTTCGACGGAGGCTGCGTAATCGGTTACCGGGGTGAACTCGACCTTCATGCCCAGTTTCTTTTCCAGGTACTCGCCGAGGGGCTTGAACTTGCGCTGAAGTTCGGTGGGCGCTTCGTCCGGAATGGCGGATACGCGCAGCACCTGCTGCGGGAAGGCTTGGGCGGAAGCCAGCACCATGCCGGCGGCGATCAGGGATTTGACGAGTCGAAGCGGGGAGAAGGACATGTTTGGACGTTTTTCTTGTTGAAAGTATTGTTGAGCGGCGCACGGAGCACCGCTGTGGGACCGAAAACCTGAAAACCAGTAATCAGATATGATAATAGCAAAAACGCTACTGGAGCCCCTATGCCCATGACCCGCAACGCGGCGATTCGCGTCATTTCGCCTGAGCCTACCGATCAGCCAATCGGCACCGCGCATGGCGATTTCGCCACCGTTGCCGAACTTACTGCGGGCCTGCTTGCAAGCAGGGCCAGCGTTTCGCCAAAATACCTGTACGACAGTCTCGGATCGAAGCTGTTCGAGGCCATCTGCGAATTGCCCGAGTATTATCCCACAAGGACGGAAGCGGCGATCTTCGCCCGCCATGGGGCCGAGATGGCCGAGTGCGTGGGCCGGCGCGGCACGCTCATCGACCTGGGGGCGGGCAATTGCGCCAAGGCCGCCAGCCTGTTTCCCTTGCTGGAACCGAAACAGTACGTTCCTATCGACATCTCGCGCGACTTCCTCAACGAGGCCGTGAGCCGCCTGCGCCAGCGCTTTCCCCAAATCCAGATGGAGGCCCTGGCCCTGGATCTCTCCGGCCGCTTCATGCTGCCCACGAGCGTGCGCAGCGAGGCGCGCACCTTCTTCTATCCCGGCTCCTCCATCGGCAACTTCGCGCCGCACCAGGCAATCGCCTTCCTGCGCCAGGTTCGGGAGAACTGCCCGGCCGACGGCGGCCTGCTGATCGGCGTGGATCTCATCAAGGACAGCGCCGTGCTGGATGCGGCTTATGACGACGCCATCGGCGTCACGGCCGCCTTCAACCTGAACATGCTGCGCCACCTGAACCACCTGCTGGGCGCGGACTTCGACGTGCGCCTATGGCAGCACGTGGCCTTCTTCAACACGGACGACAGCCGCATCGAAATGCACCTGGAAGCGCGCTGCGCGCACGCGGTGCGCTGGCAGGGCGGCGAGCGCCATTTCGCGCGCGGCGAACGCATCCACACCGAGGACAGCTACAAGTACACGCGCGATGGCTTCAGCGAGCTGCTGCGCGAGGCGGGCTTCGAAACCGATGCCGTGTGGACCGACGATGCGGGCTGGTTCGCCGTCTTCCATGCGCGTGCCTGCAACGCCTGACTGCCATGCACATGCACGATTCCGGCCTCTGGGCCGCACGTTTTCAGTCGGTACGCCAGCAGTCCCTGGCCATTGCCGCGCCGCTGTCGGACGAAGACTGCGGCGCGCAGTCCATGCCGGATGCGAGCCCCATCAAATGGCACCTGGCGCATACCACCTGGTTCTTCGAGACCTTTATCCTCGAACGCATGGAACAGGGCTTCAAACCTTTCCATCCCGCCTTCCGGGTGCTGTTCAACTCCTATTACAACGGCGTGGGCGACAAGCACCCGCGCCCCCAGCGCGGGTTGCTGACGCGGCCTTCGTTGGCGCAGGTGCGCGAGTACCGCGCCAATGTCGATGCGCGCATCGCCGCGCTGCTGGGCGGCCCGGCGGACGGCGCGGCGCGCGCCCAGCTCTGCGCCCTCGTCACCCTGGGGCTGGAACACGAGCAGCAGCACCAGGAGCTGATGCTCACGGATGTGAAGCACCTGCTGGCGCAGAACGCCATGCAGCCCGCTTATCTCGAAACGGCGCTGCCGCCCGCGCCCGCGGCCTCGCAACTGGTCTGGCTGCCCTATGAAGGCGGCATGGGCGAAATCGGATATGAGGGCGGCGGCTTCTGCTTCGACAACGAGCTGCCGCGCCATCCGCAGTACGTGGCGCCGTTCAGTCTTGCATCGCGGCTCGTGACGAACCGCGAGTACCGCGCCTTCATCGAGGACGGCGGCTACCGCAATCCCGCGCTCTGGCTGGCAGAGGGCTGGGACTGGATTCGCGCACAGGGCATTGAAGCGCCCCTGTACTGGCGGGGCGCGGAAGAATTTACGCTGATGGGCCAGCAGGCGCTGGACCCGGAGCGTCCCGTCACGCACATCTCCATGTACGAGGCGGACGCCTACGCCAACTGGGCGGGCGCGCGCCTGCCCACGGAAGCGGAGTGGGAGCTGGCGGCAAGGCGCGAACGCGGCGTTGCCACGGCGGCCGGGCTGCCGCATCCGGGTGAGCCGGTGTCGGGAGAAGAGGGCAGGCTGAAGCAGCTGTTCGGCCACTGCTGGCAATGGACCAGCAGCAGCTACGCGCCTTACCCCGGCTTCAAACCGGCGGAAGGCGCCATCGGGGAATACAACGGCAAGTTCATGGTGAACCAGTACGTGCTGCGCGGCTCGTCCTGCGCCACGCCCGCCGGACATGCGCGGGCGAGCTACCGCAACTTCTTCCCCTCCGGCGCGCGCTGGCAGTTCACGGGGATCCGCCTCGCGCGCTGCTAGCCGAACGGCGTGTAGTTGATGCCGTTCTGGATCGACCCGATGACCTGGGCCTGATTTTCTGCGCTCTCGCTGAAGGAGATGACCAGCTGTTCATAAGAGGTTGCACCGCTTTCCAGCTTGCCCATCCAGTGGTTGAATCCTGCGGCATCAGGCTCCCGGTGCAATGCATACTGATACAGCTTGGTCAGGATCGTTTTCGCGTCGGCAGCATCTCCATACAGCCTTGTGAACTCGGCCGACGTGATGAACGCGTTCGCAATGCTCTCCAGGCTTTGTCCATTTTCTTTTCGATACAACCAGAAGCCCATCCCGGCGAGATCAGGGGCACGGTTGAAAACAGCCTGATACAGCCGATAGATCTGGCCTGCGTTGCCATCGATGTCGAGCGCCACGCTCATGTCGGAGAACTGGACGCGCTCGACTCCGGTCAATTGATCAGTGCCCTCCGGCCCTTTCACGGTAAAGCCATTGGCAGAGCGCACGAGCGTCGTTGCGGCGCGATTGCCTTCGTAGATGGCCGTATCGAGGCCTTCTCCGCCGTTGAGCACGTCGTTGCCCCCCAGACCCTGCAGACGGTCATTGCCCGAGCCGCCGGAAAGACTGTTGTTCGCGGCGCTGCCGATGATCTGGTCGTTACCCTTGCCGCCGATGGCGTTCTCGATGCTGGTGCCATGGTTGATCGTGAGCTGGCCCGCGGCCGTGATTGCGGATTGCCGTGTGCCGAGATAGTCCCAGTTGCCGGCTGTCAGGTGCAGGAACAGGTCAAGTTCCTGGCCTGCGGCGCTGATGGTGTCGTTGCCTGCGCCATCCCAGATGAAATTGCTGTGGGTACTGTCCAGCAGGTAGGTATCATCCCCTGAACGGCTGCCCGCGCCGACCCCGTACAGGTACTGGAGGGCAGCGATATCGAGGTCGCCCAGATGGCCGAGCCCGATGGTGTGATCGCCAAGCACCGTTGCGCCAGCAGAGAGGTCCGCTTGCGGCAGCACGGCGCCGGTCCCCGACGGGCCATTCGCCAGCTTCAATCCCAGTGCGAAAGCCAGTTCCCGCAGCACCGTTTCGTAGTTGGCCTCCGCAGAGAGGTAGACATTGCTTCCTTTGCTGCCAGGCGGCGTGGCGGCGCCGCTGCCATCCTCAAGGTTGGCGCTTGGCCGGATTGTCAGCACATTGCTGGAGCCTCCTGTGGCAGCCAGCTTGATGCCGCTAACTTTGCTGAGTTCGCTCAACGCGAGCGCCACAAGCGCTTTCTGCTCCTCGGGCAAGACCGTGCCGTTATCGCCCTGTGGATACTGCACATAGACCGAAGGGGTGGCGCCAAAATAGCTGCGATAGCTGTCGCGGAGCTGCGCATTCGACTGGCCGGCAGCCTGCGGCAGCATGGCGTCGATCCAATATTGGCCATCGGCAGCACGCAGTGTCAGTTGGGTTGTAATGCCTGCCTCCAGTGGCCCGCCGTCGCCCTGAGCGCCCTTGTTGCCGTCGCTGAAGGTCCAGTCGACGGCAACAGTCCCGGTCTGGGAAAGTGTTGCGTGCTGATACGTGATCGACTGCAGTGTCTTGTTGATCAGCGCGGCAGTGGCATTCGTGTTGAAGTCGATCTTCAGCTTGCCATCGGCATTGGTAACACTGCCCACCGCCACGCCATCCACGTATGCCGTCCCATCCAGGAAGCGCAGCGCACCGCCGGTCCCAAAGAGGTCGGCAGTATTGGCGCCGCCGTGCCGAGCCAGGGTGACGCTCGCGCCCTCGTAGCGGCCCGTCAGGGCCAGGTCGGCATCGCTGACGGTCATCGATGGGGCAATGAATTGATCTGGATACGATTGGGCGATCACGGCAGTGCTGCCCGGCGCGGAGCTGGCGGAGCCAAAAGTCATGTCGGGACTGCCGTCCGGGTTAAGGCGCGCGACGCCTGCCGTAAAGGTGCCGTCCGCAAGTATCAGATCGCCCACGACGGTGATGCGTCCCGCGTGATCGATTAGCATGTCCTTCGCAATCGCGCGTGCGCCGGCGCCGAAATTCGTGGTCGCAATACCCTTGTTGCCGAAACTGGTATCCAGGCTGCCATTGGCTTTGAGTTTCGTGACGGCGAACTGGGGCGCGTAGCCTCCCAATGCTATCGTGTTCTTCGCGCTGGTGCCGCCGATGAATATGCCTCCATCCTCGGTGACTATTACGGAGGAAACGTCATTCGACACAAAGTCTGTACCAGATGGCGTCCAGGTGCCGCCATCGGGACGTACGCGCACGAACTGCATGCCGCCTGTCCCGAATGAAGTGTCGAGCGAGCCGTTCGCATTGAAGCGCATCACTGCCGTCTCCGACCAGGAGCTGAAATCCTTAAGCAGGAGCGGCGTTTTGCCAACCACGATGATCTTGCCGTCCGCCTGTATGGCTACTGCGCTGGCATAGGAGTCGCCGCCGTTGTAGTAAGGGGAAGGGAAGACCGGTTTGACAGCGCCGCCGGTGCCGAATCCGGTATCCAGGCTGCCATCGGCGCGGAAGCGGTAGACCACGAACTTGTCGATGCCGGAAGCATCGGGCTGGGCGCCAGCCACGACAATTTTGCCGTCCGACTGGATACTCATCGCCATCGGCTTGGCGTTGTGTGCGGCGCTGAGGATAACGCCGTTGCTGCCAAAGCTGGCGTCCGGGGTACCGTCGGGTAGCAGCCGTTGCAGCGCAACCTGATGCCGGTTCGTGGCTTCGCCGTTGCCGTCCAGCTCGCGCAGGTCCGCAAGAGTAAGAATCTTGCCGTCATCGAGCACCGTGATGTCCTGCACGCGGACTTGGCCTTTCAGCGTCGTCGTGGCTTCGCTGCTGCCTTGGGCAAAGCTCTCGTCGTAACTGCCGTCAGCGTTCAATCGCGCAACGAACAGCCGCGTTTCCAAGGCTGGGTATTGCACGGGCAAAGGCTGGTCGGCACCAGCGACGAGGTATCTGCCGTCAGCCAGCCGAACGACGCTACCGAACTCGAAAAAGGCCCCCGTGGGCGGTGCCGCGAAATCAGTGCCGTCCACGTCGAGAGTGGGCGCCAGCTTTCCATCGGCAGTAAGCTTGTAGAGGAAAACGCCCCCTACGCCGAAAACCGACCCGTCCGGGAGGATAGTCGCCTCTGCTATCCCCTTAGTATCGCCGCGGTCAAAGCCGTGTACGGAGCCAGTGCGGCTGTCGACGCTGATGATTGGGGCGCTATTTGCCATGCAGAGTAACTTTCATATCAATAGTTTCAATTTGGAAACATAATGATACAAGAAGTACACTGCTTTTTGGAAGCGGCAGGGACAAAATATCCCTGCCGGGGCTGCAGTCAGGCTGTGGCGTGTTCGGCCACTGCGGCTACGCGCTGGTGCAAATGGCGGTTCACCGCGCTCAATACCGCCTTGAACGAGGCCGTGACGATATTGCTGTCGATGCCCGCGCCGAACAGGGTGGGGCCGTTGTCCAGGCGCAGTTCCACGTAGCAGGCCGCCTTGGCGTTGGCGCCGTGGCCGATGGCGTGCTCGTGGTAGTCCATCAGCTTGATGTCCAGGCCCAGCGCGTCCACGAAGGCGTCGATGGGACCATTGCCGCCGCCTTGCAGCGACATCGGCGCCTGGCGGTGCAGCAGGGCGATATCGATCTGCACCGGCTCGTCGCTGCTGGTGTCTTCCACCATCTTGTGCGAGCCGTAGGCGTAAGGCGAAGTCTGCGCCAGGTATTCGCTTTCGAAGATGTCGTAGATGCCTTGCGAGGTGATTTCCAGGCCCGTCTGGTCGGCCACTTTCTGCACGGCGCGGCTGAACTCGATCTGCAGGCGGCGCGGCAGCACCAGGCCGTAGTCCTGTTCCAGCAGGTAGGCCATGCCGCCCTTGCCGGACTGGCTGTTCACGCGGATCACCGCATCGTAGCTGCGGCCAAGGTCGGCCGGGTCGATCGGCAGGTAGGGAATCTCCCAGATCGCGTTCGGCTGCTGCTTGGCGAAGCCCTTCTTGATCGCGTCCTGGTGCGAGCCGGAGAAGGCGGTGAAGACCAGGTCGCCCACATAGGGGTGGCGCGGATGCACGGGCAGCTGGTTGCATTCCTCGACCACCTTGCGCACGGAGTCGATATCGGAGAAATCCAGGCCGGGATGCACGCCCTGGGTGTACAGGTTCAGGGCGAGCGTCACCAGGTCCACGTTGCCGGTGCGTTCGCCGTTGCCGAACAGGCAGCCTTCCACGCGCTCGGCGCCCGCCATCACGGCCAGTTCGGCGGCGGCGATGCCGGTACCGCGGTCATTGTGCGGGTGCACGCTGATGATGATGGAGTCGCGGCGCTCCAGCTTGCGCGACATCCATTCGATCTGGTCCGCGTACACGTTCGGGGTGCTGCATTCCACCGTCGCGGGGAGGTTGATGATCATCTTCTTGTCCGGCGTCGGCTGCCAGATGGCGGAGACTGCGTCGCAGATATGCTTCGAGAAGTCCAGCTCCGTGGTGGAGAAGGATTCCGGCGTGTACTCGAAGGTCCAGTCGGTTTCCGGGTGCTGGGACAGCAGTTCCTTCACCAGCTTCGTGCCCGTGGTGGCGATACTGGTGATCTCCTCGCGCGACATGCCGAACACCACCTTGCGGAACACGGGGGCCACCGAGTTATACAAGTGCACCGTGGCCTGCTTGGCGCCGATGCAGGACTCCACCGTGCGGCGGATCAGCTCTTCGCGCGACTGGGTCAGCACGATGATGGTCACGTCGTCCGGGATGCGGTCCTCTTCGATCAGCTTGCGCACGAAGTCGAAGTCCGTCTGCGACGCGGAAGGGAAGCCCACCTCGATTTCCTTCAGGCCCACCTGGATCAGCAGTTCGAAGAAGCGCAGCTTCTTCTCCACGCTCATCGGCTCGATCAGGGCCTGGTTGCCGTCACGCAGGTCGGTACTCATCCAGATGGGCGGCTTGCTGATGGTGTTGTTCGGCCAGCGACGGTCGGTGAGTTGTACGGTGGGATAGGCGCGGTATTTCGCGGCAGGGTTCTGCAACATCATGGTGGACTCCTGAAGTCTTCAAAATTTTCGGAAATTCGGGCGGCGCGGAAGGAGCGCCGGATTGCGTGTGGCGAAGGGCTGCCTGATGGGCCACGGGCGCTAGACCAGGCAACCGGTCGCTAGCGATAGCGATAGGGCTTGAGTAAGCAGCAGGCGGGAAGCCGTCGTCAACATCGGTGCAATCTTTCCTGGATTTTGGGGACTTGGCCGGCTTGTGGCCGACGCAGGGTACTGCGGGTACAGCGGGAAAATCAGGCGCGTGCTAGTAGTGGCGCCTTGGATAGGGCGCTTAGCAGGAAAGCGGATAGGTGCAGATGCGAGAACATTACATCAATGTAAGGGAGCTCGTTTGGGCTTGTCAAGAGAAAAATTACATTGGTGGAATGCCGTTGCGGGCGCTGCGCTCGGCTTCCTCTGCGAAGCGGGCGCCCATGGCCATCTCCCGGTCCAGGTCCCCGCACATTTCCTCAAACAGATCGGCAGCAGCAAGGCAGTCCGCCTCATTGTCGGGATTGAAATACCGTCCAGAAATGTTGCCCATGACTTTGCAGAACACTTCCATAGAAACTGGCTCGACTTCGAAGTCCATGGCGTTCTCCCTAGGTTGATTCAGTATAAGCGCTTTCAGAACTGGCGCAAATGATCGAACTGGCATGAGAAGATCCTTGCGGCCGTGGGGCTCATGTAAAAATATTCTCCCACGTGCCACCGCCGGAGAGGAGAAATGGGGCCCGAGTCTGCGGACACGGCAGCCATCTGACACCTGATGCCGTAAAACTGGCGTAATGCTTCACCTCCAGAAGGATCGGCACGTAGCAGAAGGCCGTCGCTTTCGCCCCCAATGATGCCGTTTTGTATGGCAAGGTCTATCAGCGCGAGGGCAACTCCCTTCGGTTGTGTTAGGCGCTTGCGCCAGTAGAATTCCGGCGGTGCCGCACTCACATACCAGATCAGCGTCCTGGCTGCCTTCCGTGCCTGGAGGCGGCAATTGAAGCGCGGAACAAAGGCCATCATTCCAATTGGCAGCCCATTCATCAGTAAGGCACAGTCGCTGCTAAGAGCGTCTGGCTGTGCGCGAATGAGTTGCACTCGATTATGTGCGGTTGCGAAGGAATGAATTTGCTCCCAGCTCCAACCCACGTCCGCCCTAACGTAGGCATCGCTGCGCCCGGGCACATCGTGGTGGTAAAGGGTATCCACAATCGGTCGCACGTGCGCCTGCCAGTAAGCCCGATGGCTGGCCGACTGTGGGCAGATGTGAACAGGAGCGAAGCCGCCGCTGTTGCGGAGAGGTAGTCGCTTGATGGCGTTGGGATAGGCAGTCATGGCCGGTCCATTGTGGGCCGGCTGGGGAAAGTGGTGCGTGAGCTGGCGCAAACCAGCTCACGGCTTGGGATGGCTTACGCGGCGACCTGGACGCGGGCTTCGCCGGCGGCCATTTCGCCGATGACGGCGGCGTGGGTGAAGCCTTCGCGGGCGAAGAGGGCGAGCACTTCGTCCACGGCGGAAGGATCGCAGGAGACCAGCAGGCCGCCCGAGGTCTGGGGGTCGGTCAGCAGCGTGTGCTGTGTCGGCGTGACGTTCGGCGAGAGCTGCACGTCCTTGCCATAGGCTTCCCAGTTGCGGCCGGAGGCGCCGGTGAAGAAGCCGTCGTGCGCCAGCTGCTCGACGCCGGGCAGCAGGGGAATCTGCGACATGTTCAGGCGCGCCGTCAGGCCCGCGCCGCGCGCCAGTTCCAGCAGGTGGCCCAGCAGGCCGAAGCCGGTGACGTCGGTCAGCGCGTGCACGCCAGGCAGTTCGGACAGCGCCTTGCCAGGCTTATTCAGCTTGGTGGTGTTTTCGATCATCGCGGCATAGCCCTCGGCGCCCAGCACGTTCTTCTTCAGCGCGGCGGAGAGCACGCCAACGCCCAGCGGCTTGCCGAGAATGAGCACGTCGCCCGCCTTCGCGTCCGCATTGCGCTTCACCTTCGATGGATGCACGAGCCCCATCACCACCAGGCCGTAGATCGGCTCCACGGAATCGATGGTGTGGCCGCCGGCGATGGGAATGCCCGCCTCGGCGCAAATGGATTCGCCGCCCTTGATGATCTGGCCGATCGTTTCGATGGGCAGCTTGTTGACCGGCATGCCAACCAGGGCCAGCGCCATGATGGGCGTGCCGCCCATGGCGTAGACATCCGAGATCGCATTGGTGGCGGCGATGCGGCCGAAGTCGAAGGGATCGTCCACGATGGGCATGAAGAAGTCCGTCGTCGCGATCAGGGCCTGCTCCTCATTGAGCTTGTAGACGGCCGCGTCGTCGGCGGTCTCGATCCCCACCAGCAGCTCTTTCGGCACCGGGAAGCCGTTGGAATTCTTCAGGATTTCGGACAGCACGCCGGGCGCAATCTTGCAGCCGCAGCCGCCGCCATGGGAGAAGGAGGTGAGTTTGATAGCGTCGTTGCTCATATCGGTTGTTCTCAGTTGATGGCGGGCGAGCCGCGCCGGAAAATCAGATTATCCACCAGATCGAGCAGGGCTGCCTGCTCGGCCTCGGGGGCGAAGAGCGGAGCTCGGGCGGCGCACTGCCCGCGCAGGCGTTCCAGGAAGGCCGGGTCGGCGCCGATGCGGCCGATCAGTGCTGCCAGTGCAGCAGCGTCGCCGAGCGGGAAATAGCCTTCATAGTCTTCACCCAGCATCCCGCGGTTGCCGGAGATGTCGCTGGCCAGCACCGGCACACCGCTGGTCACCGCTTCGATGATGACGTTGGCGCCGCCTTCCATGCGCGAGCAGATTGCCATCGCGCGGCTGGTCCGCAGCTGCTGCCGGGCTTCGTCGTGCGGCACATTGCCCAGCCAGCGGTAGTTCGGCAGCCTGGCCTGCGCGGCGCGCGCTTCGGCGGCGAGGGCCTCGTCCAGCGCCCCGCCGATATGCAGCATCGGCACATCCGGCGCCAGCGCCGCGGCGCGCATGAAGGTCAGCGGGTCCTTCTCCTCGCGCAGGTGGCCAATCATCACAATAGCTGGTCCGGCATCGGGGGCTGGGGGGAGGGCGGGGGCGGACTGGTATATGACGTGCGCTTTCACCCGCAGCGCGGGAGGAAGCTCGGCCAGCCCCGCTTCCTGCAGAACCACCAGCGCATCCGCATGCTGCAGCGAGGCCTGGGCGCTGTTGTCGCAATGGATGTCGCGGTAGAGGTCCGTGCCGGTCAGTACCAGGATGGCGGGGCGGTCGGGATGCGCGGCACGGAAGGCTGCCAGCGGCGCGGCGGAGCGGCGGGCGTGCAGCGCGATCAGCAGGTCCGGAACCTCGTCGCCGGGCGCCCAACTGCCCGCAATGCGCACGCTGTGGCGGGCGGCCAGCATCTGTGCCCAGCGGCTGGCGGTATGCCAGTTGCCATTGTTGGCTTCCGCCGTCGCCGGACTGATGATACAAATTGTAGGCTTGTACACTGCTGTGTCACCCCTAAAAATGGCTACAATCGCTGCATGGCCACCAACAATGTCTCCTTCCGTACCGCGCGCACGCAGCAGCTGGCAGAAGCCCTGCAGGATGCGCGGCATTATACGCTCCGCCTGTTCGATTACTTCGCCGATGCGGGCCTGGACTCGCCCCTGCGCGTCCCTCAGCTGCGCATCGTGAATCCGCCTCTGTGGGAGCTGGGCCATACTGCGTGGTTCGCGGAGTGGTTCGTGCTGCGCGAAGCGGCGTCCAGCCATCCGGCCGATGCGGTGGGCAATTCGCTGCTGACCAAGGGAGATGACTGGTTCGATTCGAACACGGTGCCGCACCGGAACCGCTGGACGCTGGACCTGCCCAGCACCGGCGGCGTGAAGACCTACTGCCATGAAGTGCTGGACCGTGTACTGGACAAACTGTCGCGCGAGGCCAGCGTGGACGAGGCGCTCTATCCCTATCGCCTCGTGCTGGCCCATGAGGACATGCACGGCGAAGCCTTCCTCTACAGCCTGCAGACTCTGGGCCTGCAGGCGCCCATTCAGCTCACGCACGACGAGCAGGATTACAGCACGCCTTCCGAAATCGCCTTCCCCGGCGGAACGCTGCACCTGGGCAGTGCCGCCGACACGGGGGGCTTCATGTTCGACAACGAGAAGTTCGCGCATTCCTGCTACGTGCCGCCGTTCCGCATGGATTCCACGCTGGTGACGAATGCGCAGTTTGCGGACTTCATCGCGGACGGCGGCTACGATAACCGCCAGTTCTGGAGCCTGAGCGGGGCGGACTGGCTGATGCGCCAGGAACGCTCCGCACCGCGCTATTGGGAGCGTGACGGCAACCAGTGGCACACCATGCGTTTCGGCCAGCTCATGACGCTGGCCGCCCACGAGCCGGTGCGCCATATCACGCTGTACGAGGCCCAGGCCTATTGCGCCTGGGCGGGCAGGCGGCTGGCGACGGAGGCTGAATGGGAATATGCGGCGCTGTCAGGCCATCCGGCCTTCCGCTGGGGGCAGTTGTGGGAGTGGACGGCGTCGCCGTTCGAGCCGTATCCGGGCTTTTCGCCGGACCGCTACAGGGAGTATTCGCAGCCCTGGTTCGGAACCCACCAGGTGCTGCGGGGCGCTTCGTTTGCGACGCCGTCGCGCTTCGGCTCCGCGAAGTTCCGTAACTTCTTCATGCCGGAGCGCGACGACATTTTCTGCGGCTTCAGGACTTGCGCCTGGAACCGCTAGGAGATTACTTCTTCAGGTGCTGGTCCAGCCAGCCGATCACGGTGTGGTGCCACATGATCGAGTTGGCGGGCTTGAGGACCCAGTGGTTCTCGTCCGGGAACACCAGCAGCTTGCTCTCGATGCCGCGGCGCTGAAGCGCGGTGAAGGTGCCGAGGGCCTGCGCGGTGGGGATGCGGAAGTCCAGGTCGCCCTGCACGACGAGCATCGGCGTCTTCCATTTCGAAACGAAGTTCACCGGATTGAATTTCTCGTAGGCTTCGGCCTTGTCGAAGTAGGTGCCGCCGTTTTCCCATTCGGTAAACCACAGCTCCTCGGTGGAGTAGGCCATGCCGCGCTGGTCGAATACGCCGTCGTGGTTGACCAGGCACTTGAAGCCGTCGTTCCAGTTACCGGCGATCCAGTTCATCATGAAGCCGCCGTAGGAGGCGCCGAGTGCGCAGCTCCGCTCGCGGTCCAGCCATGGGAACTTCTGCGTGGCTGCGGCGAGGCCCTTCTGCAGGTCTTCCAGTGGCTTGCCGCCCCAGTCGCCGCTGATGGAATCGGTGAAGGCCTGGCCGTAGCCGGTGGAGCCGTGGAAGTCGATGAAGACGGTGGCATAGCCTGCGCCAGCGTACACCTGCGGATTCCAGCGGTAGCTCCAGGAATTGCCGAAGCTGCCCTGCGGGCCGCCGTGCACCAGGAAGGCCACCGGATACTTCTTGCCCGGTTCCGCATTCCAGGGCTTCATTACATGGCCGTATACGGTTTCGCCGTTTGCACCGGCGAAGGAGAACTGCTCGTACTCGCCCATGCGCACGTCCTTCAGGCGCTCGGCATTGAGCTGGGTGAGCTGCTCCTGCTTGCCGCCGTTCAGGCGGAAGACCTGCGCGCCGGAGCCCAGGCTGGCCTGCGCCATGACGATGGTGTCGCGCTTCATGTCGAAATCGGCGACATAGCCTTTCTCGGTCAGGGCGTTCACCTTGCCGCTGTTGACGTCGATGGAGAACAGGCGGTGCTGGCCGATGTCGTCGGCGGTGGCGAGGATGGCCTTGCCGTCAGGGCGCCAGCGCATGTCCGCAATCGAACGGTCCCACTGTTCGGCCACGACGCGTTTCTTGCCGGTGGCCAGGTCCAGCAGCACCAGGTGGAAGCGGTCGGCCTCGAAGCCGGGGCGCTTCATGGCCAGATAGGCGAGGGTTTTGCCGTCCGGGGAGAACTTCGGCTTGGTGTCCCAGGCCGGATTTTCCGCCGTCAGGTTGCGCGGCGCGGCGCCGCCTTCGGCGCTCACTTCATACAGGTCGAAGTTGGTAGACCAGGATTCGCTCTTGCCAGCAGCGCGTACGGAGAACACGATGCTCTTGCCGTCCGGGCTGAAACTGTACTCGCCCGCGTCGCCGAATGGCTTGGACGGCACGTCGCCGTCGATGCTGCCGCTCAGGCTCACCGGCATGGCGCCCACGCGGCCCTTGCTGTCGATGGGGGCGCTGTACAGCACATTGCGGCGGCCGTCGGCCCAGGTATCCCAGTGGCGCACGAACAGGCTGTCATACAGCTTGCCGCTGGCCTTGTTCTTCGTTTCGGTGCGCTTTTTGGTGCAGGCGAGATCGGGGCAGTCGCGGAAGACGGAGAAGGTCATGGCAACACGGTCGCCCTTGGGGGACACGTGGAAGCTTTCGATATCCACCGGCGTGTCGCTCACGCGCACTGCTTCGCCGCCGGACATCGGCAGGCGCCACAGCTGCGAGGAACCGGAACGGCCGGAGAGGAAGTAGATGGCGTCGCCGCTGGCCGACCATTCGGGATCGGTGGCGGAGGCGTCGTGCTGGGTGAGCTGTTGCGGAGCGGCCTTCGGATTGCGCAGGTCGATCATCCAGAGCTGGGTATTGCCCCGGTTTTTCTCCATATTGGTGGAGCGCACGGTGTAGACCAGGCGCGATGCATCGGGCGACAGGGCGACGGAACCTGCGCGGTCCATGCTTGCCAGGTCTTCGATAGTCAGTCCGCGCGGCGCGGCCATGGCGGTGCCGGCAGCCGCAAGGGCGCCCAGTACCAGCAGTCGTAGAGTCATTGGGTATCTCCGGTATATGAATTGGCTGGCCGGTTGTGCCGGCCAAGCGCGCATGATACCAAGCTTGAGACTGCTGCGGGGAATGCTACCGCGGAGTGGGAGGCAGAGGGGACGGACCCCGTACGGGGTCTGTCCCCTCTGTCTTAGGGGTACAGGCCGCGCACTTCGCGCGCCTGCAGCACGCGGGTGCAGGCGAGGATGAAGGTGGCGGTGCGCAGGGAGACTTTCTTCTCCTGCGACACGTCCCACACGGCGTTGAAGGCGTCCTGCATGATGCGGGTCAGGCGGGCGTTGATCTCGTCCTCGCTCCAGAAGAAGCTGGAGAAGTCCTGCACCCACTCGAAGTAGGACACGGTCACGCCGCCCGCGTTGGCCAGCACGTCCGGCACGATCAGGATGTCCTTGTCATTCAGGATGTCGTCCGCTTCCGGCGTGGTCGGGCCGTTGGCGCCTTCCAGGATAATCTTGGTGCGGATCTTCGGCGCGTTGGCGGCCGTGATCTGCTGTTCCAGCGCTGCCGGAATCAGGATGTCGGACTCGATGCCCCAGAAGGAATCGCGGTCCAGCGTCTGTTCCGCGCCAGGGAAGCCGGCCACGCCGCCCGCTTCGGCCACGTGCTTGTGCAGCAGGGCCACATCCAGGCCGCCCTGGTTCACCACCGTGCCGGTGTGATCCTGCACGGCGATGACTTTGGAGCCCGCTTCAGCGAACATGGTTGCGGCCACGCCGCCCACATTGCCGAACCCCTGCACGGCAACGCGTGCGCCGGCGATCGCCACGCCGCGCTTGGCGGCGGCTTCGCGGCCCACCACGAACACGCCGCGGCCGGTGGCTTCGCGGCGGCCCAGGGAGCCGCCCAGGGAAATCGGCTTGCCGGTCACCACGCCGGTGGAGAGGTTACCTTCGATCATGGCGTAGGAGTCCATCATCCAGGCCATCACCTGCTCGTTGGTGTTCACGTCCGGCGCCGGAATGTCCTTGGTCGGGCCGATGATCAGGCTGATCTCGCTGGTGTAGCGGCGGGTCAGGCGCTGCAGTTCGCCACGCGACAGGGTCTTCGGGTCGACGCGGATGCCGCCCTTGGCGCCGCCGTAAGGCACGTTTACCGCTGCGTTCTTCACCGTCATCCATGCGGAAAGGGCCATCACTTCGGACAGGGTCACGTCCTGGTGGAAGCGCACGCCGCCCTTGCCTGGACCGCGCGACATGTTGTGCTGTACGCGATAGCCTTCGAAGTGGGCGATGGTGCCGTCGTCGCGCTCGATCGGCACGTCAACGGTCAGGATGCGCTTCGGACGCTTCAGCGTTTCCACCCAGCGCGACAGGCTGCCGAGGTGAGGGGTGACGCGGTCGATTTGTTTCAGGTACTGGCCCCATGGTCCGAGATCGTCGGCGTTGAGGTAGGAAGGCAGTGCGTGGCTGGTCATTGTGTGACTCCTGATTCGCGGTGTTTGGATGGCGCGAATCATAGTCCCGAGGCCTGTGCGGCGGCCAATGCCGTGTGCGCATCTAACTATGCAAATTTTGCATAACCAGGAAATCCCAGAGTTTCGCGACCACCGGCTTGCCCGGCCGCTGCGCGGAAGGCCGCTCCCGGTAGAGGCGGATTTCCATTTCGATGGTCCACTGGTCGTTGCCGTTGTCGGCGCGCGCCAGCAGCTTCGATTTCACCTCGCGCGTTACGGCCGATTCGGGCAGGAAGGCGATGCCGCGGCCTTCAAGCGCCATCATCTTCAGGCCTTCGGCCATGTCGGTCTCGTAGTGGGTTTCCAGGTGCAGGGAGGGTTTGGCGTCGTGCAGGATGAGGTCCACCATGCGCGCGAGATAGGCGCTGTGCGTATAGGAGAGGAAGGGCAGGGGCGCGTTCTTCCGTCCCGGCAGCACGAATTCGGGCTCGCGCGACTTGTCGCAGCGGGCGTAGGCGCGCAATGCCTCATGGCCCATCACCAGCATGTCGTAGCGGCCCGGATCGAGCTGCACGGGCTGGCGCGGATGGTGGTAGCAGAGCAGCAGGTCGCAGCCGCCTTCCACCAGCTGCAGCACGGCGTCGTGCACATTGAGCGCCATCAGGCGGCTGTTGATGGGAGCGAACTGCTGTTCGAGGGCCGTGAGCCACTTCGGCACGAAGGTGAGCGAGAGCGTATGCGGCACCGCGAGGTCGATGCTGGTCTGGGCGGCGGCGCGCCTGTTGCGCAGCAGTTCGCGCACGCCGTTGATCTGGCCCAGCATCTCCAGGGCCTGTTCGTAGAACACCAGACCCGCCGGGGTGATGCGGGTGGGGTAGGAGGTGCGGTCCACGAGATCCGTGCCCAGCCAGTTTTCCAGCGACTGGATGCGGCGCGAGAAGGCTGGCTGGGTCACATGCCGCAGCTGCGCGGAGCGGCTGAAATTGTTCGTTTCAACGAGGGAGATGAAGTCTTCCAGCCACTTGGTTTCCATACCGGGTGCGTTCCGCGCAGTCGAGATACGGCATTTTACCCGGCCTGGATGCGCCGCATGGGCGTGAACAGCCAGGCCAGGGCTGCGAACAGCACCAGGACTGCGCCGCTGCCTGCAAACAGGCCCGCCAGCGTCGTGTGCTGGAGAATCCAGCCCGTGGCAGCGGCCGACAGCGGGGCCAGACCCATGAAGATGAACATGAACAGGCTCATGGCGCGGCCCAGCATTTGCGGCGGTACGCGGGTCTGGATCCACGTGAACACGGCAATCTGCATGAAGCCGCCCACCAGACCCATGGCCAGCAGCAGGAGCACACCCTGCCAGGTGGTCTCGATCATCCCCAGCGGAATCAGCACGAGGCCCACGAAGGCGTCGCCCAGCAGGAGCATGGCGCCGAAAGGCAGCGTGAGTTTGCGGCCCATGGCGGATGCTGCCATGCCGAACAGCGTACCTGCTCCGTGCGCACCAAGCAGGATGCCGAAGGCTGTGGCGCTGTGCAGCGTGTCCTTGGCCAGCACGGGAAGCGCCACCTGGGTCGCACCGCCGATGAAGAAGGCGACCAGTCCCCAGTACAGGAAACAGGTGCGCAGGGCTGTGTCGCCCCACACCATGGCGATGCCTTCGCCGACGGCGCGCAGCACGTCCTTCTCCTCCCCGCGCGGCGGGGCAGGCAGGGGGTGTACGTTCGACAGCGTCCATGCGGAGACGATGAAACTGAGGCAGTCCACGGCGAAGGCCAGGCCGAGGGCGCGCATGTCCTGTACGCTGTCTCCGCCGCCCGCCAGCGCGATCATCAGCGCCGCCAGCAGCGGGCCGGCCAGGACGGTGAGCTGGCGCATGCCCATCATCATGCTGTTCGATGCCTGCAGCAGCTCCGGCGGCAGGGCGCGCGGCGCCATGGAGGTGGCGGAGGGAATCGCGAAAGCCTGCGACAGGCCGATGGCAAAGGCGAACGGATACACCAGCGGCAGCGTGGCCAGGCCGCTGAAGGTGAGCGCGGCCAGAAGGCCGAGCAGCACGGCGCTGGCGTACTTGCTCAGCATCAGGACGCTCATCGGCGAGTAGCGGTCCACGAGGGCGCCGCCGATCAGGATGAAGATAGCGCGGGGAATGCTCATCAGCGCGATAACGAGGCCCAGCGAGAGCGGATCGCCCGTCAGTTTCAATACCAGCCAGGGCAGGGCGATGAGGGTGAACTGGTCGCCCAGCATGGAAAGCAGGCCGCCGCGCATCAGCCAGCGGAAGTTGGGATTGGCGCGCAGGGCCGCCTTGCCGTCCGGCGCGCTCATACCAGGCTCCCCAGAATGGCCGACATGGCTTCCAGCTGCTCGGGCGGCGCGTTGCGCAGCAGCTCCCTGCATACTTCCTGGGCCACGGGAATGGCGTTGTCCAGCATGTCGTGGCCCGCAGGCGTGAGCACCGCATAGCCGACGCGGGCATCGCGCTCGTCCGAGCGGCGCGCCACCACGCCGATCTTCTCCAGCGGCAGCAGGGAGCGGGTGACGCCGGAGGCGGTCAGGCCCTGGCGGTCGGCCAGGTCCACACGGCGCAGACGGCCGCCGGGGGCGCGCGACAGATGGTGCAGCAGCATGAAGTCGCTGAAACTGAGGCCGAACAGCCCGCCCAGGGCAGCATCCAGCCGGCGCACCACGGCGGCCTGGGCCCGCGCCAGCCGCAGGCAGAATTCGAGTGCTTGATCTTCCATTGATTACTCCGTGATAAATGCTTGAGTGCGCAAGTATATGGTAATTTCTTTCCGCGCGCCATAGAAACAAGGATTTTTCTGCCCAGGTATGATTCACCCATGAACCAACGCAGATCTTTCCTCAAAAGTTCGGTGGCGCTGGCTTCTGCCTTGAGCATGCCAGCCCTGGCGCGGGCCTCCGTGGCGGCTCCGCACGAGCGCAGCCTGCGCTTCTACAACACCCACACCGGCGAAACCTTGCGCACCATGTTCTGGGCCGAAGGGCAGTTCATTCCCGAGGCGCTGCAGGACATCAACCGCCTGCTGCGCGACCACCGCAGCAACACGGTGGCGCCCATCGATCCAGAGCTGCTGGTGCTGCTCAACAAGGTGAGCGCCCAATTCGGCAGCAATAATGTGATCCACGTGATCTCGGGCTACCGTTCGCCGGAAACCAACGCAAAGCTGGCCGAGGCCAGCGGCGGGGTGGCGAAGCACAGCCTGCACCTGGAGGGCAAGGCCATCGATGTGCGCATTCCCGGCCATGACCTGAACGACCTGCGCAAGGCGGCCCTGGCGCAGCACCGGGGCGGCGTGGGCTATTATCCCGATTCGAAGTTCGTGCACATGGACACAGGCCGCGTGCGGCACTGGTGACTACTGTGCGGTGAGCAGGGGATAGGGATTCACGGGGGCGCCTTCCCACCAGTTCTTCTTCGCGTCCAGTTCGAAGACGGCGAAGTGCAGGTGCGGCGTAGCCGGATCGGCATTGCCTGTGGTGCCCACGTAGCCGATCATCTCGCCGCGCCTGATGGGCTGCCCTTCCTTCAGGTTGGGCGCGTAGCGGTCCAGATGGGCATAGTAGTAGGAATATTTTTCC
This sequence comes from Massilia endophytica, assembly GCF_021165955.1. NCBI lineage: Bacteria > Pseudomonadati > Pseudomonadota > Betaproteobacteria > Burkholderiales > Oxalobacteraceae > Massilia > Massilia endophytica. The sequence continues at coordinate 1,326,941 of NZ_CP088952.1, forward strand.
GCCACGTCGAACTGGTAGACGGTGAGCCCGCCCGGCTTGCTGTTGAAGAGTTTGACGATCTTCCCATCCGCCACCGCGAACACTGGCGTTCCCTTCGGCGCCAGGATATCCAGCGCCTCATGCTTGCGCTCCGTGCCGCGCGACTGGTTATACGTGTCCGTCAGCTCCTTCGCGCTCACTCCTGCCACGGGCATCAGCAGCGGCTGGGTGGCGACCTTGACCTCGGCGGGAACGCTGGTGGCCTCCGGCGATACGGGGGCGGGCGGCTGCACTTCAGGCAGCGCGCTGGCGGGCAGCGGCACCTGCTGCGCGGGCGGCGGCGAGGCCGCGACCGGCGCGGCCGCCGGCGTGGTGGCGGCCGGCAGGCGATCCACCGGCACGCTGCGTCCGAGATATAGAACCGCCGCCACGACGCCGATCACGACGCCGAGCATTAAAGTCATCAGCCATTTCATGGCAATCCTCCCGATTGAAGGTCTACTCCTGCAGTATGGCGGGGAAACCGGGTTTGACCTGGTCCGCCACCAGCGCCGCATCCCAGTTCGTCAGCCGGATGCAACCATGCGATTGCGTCTTGCCGATCGACCCCGGCTCCGGCGTGCCGTGAATGCCGTAGTGGTCCTTGGACAGGTCGATCCAGACCACGCCGACGGGATTGTTCGGCCCCGGCGGGATCCTGGCCTTGCCCTCGCCGGGCTGCGCGTCCCAGAACAGCTTGGGGTTGTAATTGAAATCCGGATTGCGGCCAACGCCGTTGATCTTCCATTCGCCCACGGGCAGGGGATCGTGCTCGCTGCCCGTGCTGGCCGGGAACTGGGCGATGGTCTTGCCGCCTGCATCGAGCAGCATGAGCACGTGGTCGGAGCGGTCCACCACCAGCTTCGCGGCGGGCAGCAGCGGAGCGGAGGCGGCCACATTGGGCACCATGAGCTGCTCGCCCGCGCGCGAAAAGTCCTTGCCGGGATTGAGCTTCTTCAGCAGCGCGGGGCTGGCGTGGAAGCGTTCGCCGAGGGCTTCTTCGACGCTGGAGTAGGTGAGGGCGCTCAGTTTGGCCTTGTCCGCCATGGACTCGGGAATGGGCTGGTAGGGGCCTGCCACGTCGGCGTCCGTCACCGTGTAGCTGCTCAGGAGGGGCTGGCCGTCGTCCAGCGCATCGAGCGTGGCCTGGTCCACCTTGCCGGTCGCGGGCAGGCCGCGGGCGCGCTGGAAGCCGAGCAGCGCCTGTTTCATGTTGCCGCCGTACCTGCCGTCGATCTGGCCGGGCGAGAAATGGGCGCGGTCCAGCAGGACCTGGGCCTTGAGGTCGGGCGGCAGGCCGCCATTCTGCGCCTGGGCGAAGGCGCTCGCGAAGAGGAGTGTCAGGAAGGCTTTTTTCATGGCACCAGTGTGCCGCCGCAGGGCAGGGTGTTCTGTACGGTAGCGCACTTCGTGCGGGCCATGAAAAAAGGCCGCCGGGGTAAGCCGGCGGCCTTTCAGGACGTTTCAGTCAGATGAAGCAGCGATCAGCGGTCGCCCCATGGACGGCGCGGTGCATCGCCGGTGCGGGGGGCGCTGCCCTTGTAGCCGCCACCTTCGCGGCGGAAACCACCTTCGCTGCGATAGCCGCCTTCCTTGCGGAAGCCGCCCTCGGAACGGAAGCCGCCTTCGCTGCGGTAGCCGCCTTCACGCTGGCCTTCGGTGCGGAAAGGAGCGCCTTCGCTGCGATAGTGGGCGCCGCCTTCGCGCGGTGCGCCCGGCTTGCCGAAGGAGCGCTGGCCCGGCTTGCGGCCGTCGCCCGGCTTCCAGCCCGGACGGGCGGCGGAGCGCGGAGGCGCGCTGCGCTTCGGCTCGAAGCCTTCCACCACATTGACCGGAATGGTCTGCTTGGTGAAGCGTTCGATGCGGCGCACGTGCATGCCTTCGGAGTGGTTCACCAGCGAGATCGCCAGGCCGTTGCGGCCTGCACGGCCGGTACGGCCGATGCGGTGCACGTAGTCCTCTGGGAACTTCGGCAGGTCGTAGTTGAACACGTGGGTGATGTTCGGCACGTCGATGCCGCGCGCGGCCACGTCGGTGGCGACCAGCACTTTCACGTTACCGCGGCGCAGGCCGTCCAGCGTGCGGTTGCGGGCGCCCTGATGCATGTCGCCATGCAGCGCGGCGGCCGAGAAACCGGCGATGTTCAGGCGGTCGGCAATGGTGTCCGCGTCGCGCTTGGTGGCGGTGAACACCACGGCCTGGTCCAGCGTTTCGTCGCGCAGCAGGTGGTCCAGCAGGCGGTTCTTGTGCGACAGGTCGTCCACGAAGTGCACGCGCTGCTGAATGTTCTCGTGCTTGGCGGTGGTGCTGGCGATCTGGATGGTCAGCGGGTCCTTGGTGATGCGGCGGGCCATATTGCCCACCACGCCGTCCAGGGTGGCCGAGAACAGCATGGTCTGGCGCGACTCCGGCGTGGCGGCCACGATCTTCTCGATATCGTCGATGAAGCCCATGTCCAGCATGCGGTCCGCTTCGTCCAGCACCAGGATCTGGAGCTGCGAGAAGTCGATCTTGCCCGATTCCATATGGTCGATCAGGCGGCCCGGCGTCGCCACCAGGATTTCAGGATTGCGCGACAGCAGCTGCATCTGCTTCGGATAAGGCATGCCGCCCAGGATGGACACGGCCTTCATGCGGCGCAGGTTGACAGCGTACTTGTCGGTGTTGGTGGTGACCTGCAAAGCCAGTTCGCGGGTCGGGGTCAGCACCAGCATCTTGGGCTGGGCTGGACGGAAACGTGGACGCTCGCCGCGCGCTTGCGCAGCCTGGCGTTCCTGGTTCGGCGTGCGGCCGCCGGAAGGCTCCTGGTCGGCGAGGCGGTGCAGGGACGGCAGCATGAAGGCCGCGGTCTTGCCGGAACCGGTTTGCGAGGACACCAGCAGGTCCTTGCCCTGAATGGCGGCCGGAACGGCCTGCTCCTGCACGGGCGTGGGCTTGGTGTAGCCGGCGTCGGTCAGCGCTTTCAGGATGGACGGGTGGAGGCCTAGTGCTTCAAAACTCATTCGAATCTTTCGTAAAAATCATGCAAATAAACGCAGACAACGTCAACCAAACGAAACGGCTCTAGACACTGAGAATAGAAATTTCGGCACAAAAGCTTTGCGCCGGGACGGTGTCCTGTAACGACACCTGAGGCGGGGGGGCTTTTTATAAGCGCCATCCACTGGGGATGCGCGAAGGCTAGCGAAGCTGCTTGTCTGTGTAAGTGACTGCTTGTTGCAGCGCACAAGCGACACTATACCGCATTTCGGGCATTCCTGCACAAATAAAGAACGCAACCGTATTCAGGGGCATGTTGTGCAGGGCATAATTATGTGATGAAAGAGGAAACTACCACCGGCCGCCTGCCCAACGCGCTGCGCAGCTTCGACCAGCACGTGGCGCGCGTGAGCTGGCGCGCCTGGGCCAACCTGCTTGGCCTGGGCATCGTAATCGGCGTCGTGATCGTGTGGAGCGTGTTTGGCGACATTCCCACCCGGGTTGCGGGCAGCTGCATCATCATGAATCCGCGCGGGGTGAGCGACGTGACGGCGGATATGGAAGGCCGGGTAACGTCCATGCTGGTGCAGCCGGGCGACGTGATCGCGGCGGGGCAGGAGCTGGCCGTGGTGGCCACGCCGGAACTGTTCGACCGTATCCAGCAGGCGCGCAACCGGCTGGCCGACCTGGAAGCCTCGGCGCGCCTGACGCACGGCGAGCTGCAGCGCAGCGGCCGATTGAGCTCGGAGAGCCTCGCCGAGCAGCGCAGCGCGCTGTCCCTGCGCGCGGAGGCCGACCGCAAGCGCATCCGCCTGCTGGAACAGCAGATGGAGCTGGACCAGCGCCTGCGCAGCGAGGGGCTGATCACCAAGCGCGCCGCCGCCCAGACGCCCCTCGACCTGGAAGAGGCGCGCGCCGTGCTGGCCGACACCGAACGCCAGCTGGCCGCCGTGGACAAGCGCGCCGCCGATTTCGCCCGCAGCAGCGGTGGCAGCCTGGCGCGCATCGACCAGCAGAAGGCCGAGGCGCAGCGCGAGCTGGCGGCGCTTGAAGCGCAGGGCCAGTCGGTGACGCGGCTGCGCAGCGCGGTGGCGGGCCGTGTGGTGGAAGTGAAGACAGCCCTCAATGGCGCCGTGAAGCGCGACACGCCTGTGCTCAGCGTGGAAGCGCTGGATGGCGGCGACCAGCTGGAAGCAGTGATGTTCGTGTCCGCGGCCGACGGCAAGAAGATTTCGGCCCAGGACAAGGTGGAGCTGCTGCCCACGCACGCGCGGCGCGAGGAGCATGGCGTGCTGCGCGCTCAGGTGCTCTCCACCTCCGCCTATCCGGCCACGCCGCAAGGCCTGCTGAATACGATCACCAATCCGGAGCTGATGCGCGAGCTGGCGCACGGCACGGCGAGCTACGAGGTGCGCATCGGCCTGGAGCGCAATGCCGCTGCCGGGGCGGCGGCGCGCAATCCCTATCTCTGGTCTGCGGTTGCCGGCAGCGGCGTGCCGGTTACGAGCGGAGCGTTGTGCCGGGGCGAGATTCTCGTGCACCACGAGCGGCCCATTTCGCTCGTGCTGCCGATCTTCCGCAGCACCGTGAGCGGCAACAAGACTTAAGGGAGCAGCTCGTCCAGCGCGACACTCAGCGTTCCATCCGGGCCTGTGCGCAGAAGGCGGCCGGTTTCGTAAAGGATCTGGGCCCGCGCCGTGGCGTAGCCCTGCTGGAACTGCAGGCGGGCGAGCAGCGCGTTGTTCAGGCGGTCCTCCACATTCAGCACATCGATCAGCGTGGCGCTGCCAAGCTGGCGGCGGGTGCTCGTGTCCTGAAGGGCGGCGCGGTAGCGGGCGATGGTGAGCTCGGATGCCCGCAGCTGGGCGGCGTAGGCGTTATAGGCCTGGTAGGCAGATTCCATGCTTGCCGTGACCGACTGCTCCAGCGTGACGCGGCGCAGGCGGGCGCTGTCCGCATTGGCTGCCGCAACCTGGAGGGCGCCGCTGTTGGCGGAGTTCTGCACCGGCCATTGCAGCGAAAGCTTGGCTGCAATGCCCGGACCGCTGTGGCGGGAGGTGGGGTCGAAGGCTGCTGCCGCCGTGCGGGCGCCTTCGCGCAGGCCCGCGTAGTAGGCGGAGACATCGAGGTCCAGGGCCGGCTTGTCGCTGTTGCGGGCGGCCTTCAGGCGGGTGTCCATGGCTTCCTCGCGCAGGCGCAGCGCCGCAACATCGGCACGGCGCTGGAGGGCCTGCGCGCCCAGTGCCGCCATGCTGTCGCTGCCCGCATGTTCGGGCAGGCGCTGGGCCGGCGGCGCAAGAGCCGCCGTTTCGCCCGCGTCCATGCCGTAGAGGCGGGCGAGGGCGAAGCGTCCGTCGCGGGCGCGCTGTTCGGCGCCGATGCGGGCCGCTTCGCGCTCGGTCACCGCCGCGGTCAGCAGGTTCAGGTCCGCGGGCGGCAGTTCGTCCGCCTCCACCAGCTTTTCCGTTTCGCGCCGCAGCTGGCGGGTACGCGTCTCGGCCGCCGCCGCCACATCGGCGGCGGACTGCCGCGCAGCCCAGTCCCAGTAAGCCTGCACCACGGCCAGTACCGTGCGCGCCACGGCCTGCTCGGTTTCACGCGCGGCAGCGGCGGCATCCAGCGTTGCGGCATTGCGTGCGGCGGCTGCGTCCTTGCCGGGATTCTTCTGCAGCGGAACGCGCAGCGTGAAAGTCAGGCGGTCGCTGGTCTGGCGCGGAATGTTCTGGGCGCCCTGCACGTTGTCGTCCGCGCGCGTGACCGCATAGAGCCCGCTCAGCTGCAGGCCGTTGGCGAACTGGCGCGAGGCGCCCAGCGAAGTGGTGGAGCCGTCGATCAGCTGGTCCGGACCCGCGCTCAGGTAGCGGGCCCGCTCATCGGCACGCAGGGGACGTTCGTCACGCGTGCCGCCCAGTGCGGCCGTCTGCACGAGGTCGAAGGGCGCATTGCTGCTGCGCGCCACGCCTTCGGCAGCCTGCTGGGTGGAGCGCTGAAGGCTGATATCCGGGCTGCGCGCCAGGGCCAGGGCCACGGCGTCGCGCAGGAGCAGGTCCTGCGCCCACAGCGCGGGCGATGCGGCCAGCAGGAGGGTGAAGAGGCTGCGCTGCATGTCAGCTGGCCAGGCGCTTGAGCATGCGGTCGAAGCGCGCGCCTGCGAGGTGGATCTTGTCCACCAGTTCCTCGTTGATCTCGCTCATCTGCGGTGCGTCCGGGTCTGGCGCGCCGCCGCCGTAGCCGAAACGGCGGGTGGTGTGGCGGATGCGGTCGGACATGAAGACCGAGAGGGCGCGGTAGAAGCGGGCGGCGAAGGGCGCGTCCTGCGCCAGCTTTTCGCGCAGCACGGCGTGCGGCAGGCGCAAGGCCACAGCGCCTTCGCCGGCGCGCACGATGGCCGTGGTGCGGGCAGGATCGACCAGCGACATTTCGCCAATGATCTCTCCGCTGCCCAGCTCCACGATCACGTCGCCCTTGCCCGTGAGGACGGCGAAGCTGCCATCGATCACGAAGTAGACGCTGTCCACGCGGCTGTCGTAGGGAATAAGCTCGGTGCCCGCCGGGTAGGCGCGGCGCTCGCCGTGGCTGGCGATCCAGTCCACGTCCTCGTCCCGCAGTTCGCTGAGAATGAATAGAACCTTACGCATCTTGCTGCTCCTGCTCGCCGTGCCGATGTTGCGACTGTTCGCTCGCCATGGCGTGGAACAACCCCCGCCTGGCCATCAGTTCGGCATAGTTTCCATGTTCGGCCACACGGCCGTTTTCGAGTACCAGAATCCTGTCCGCCCCCGCCAGCGTGGACAGGCGGTGCGCGATCACGACCCGGGTGACGCGCAGGCGCGAGAGATTGGCCATGACGCGCGCTTGCGACGGGCCGTCCAGCATGCTGGTCGCCTCGTCCATGAACAGCACCGCTGGTTTGCGAACGAGTGCGCGTGCGATGAGGATGCGCTGGCGCTGGCCCGCTGAAAGTGTGCTGGGGCCGTCGCCGATCACGGTGTACATGCCCATCGGCAGGGCGCGGATGTCCTCCGCCACCGCCGCGCCTTCGGCAGCCGCCCAGGCCTGTTCCAGCGTGGCGCCGCTGTCGCCCACGATGTTGCTGAGGATATCGCCTGCCAGCAGCCGCGTATCCTGCAGCACCACGCCGAACTGGCGGCGCAGGGCGCGCAGCTGGAGTTCGGCCAGTTCCTTGTCGTCATAGAGGATCGAGCCGCCGCCAGGCTTCTCGAAACCGAGCATGAGGCGCATCAGGGTGGACTTGCCCGAGCCCGAGGCGCCCACAATGGCGACGAAGTCGCCGGGCCGCGCGCTGAAGCTCACTTCATGCAGCACCGGGGGACCCTTGAAATAGGCGAAGCTCAGGTGGTTCACCTCGATCTGGCCGCTGAGCGGTCCGGGACGCGTCTTGCCCTGTTCCGGTTCCGGTACGGTATCGAGGATGGGCCGCGCCTTCACGTAGGCGCCCGACACCGCCACAATGTCGATCAGCGTTTCGCACAGCACCAGCACGCCGTGGAAGACGCCGCCGAAGGCGGCGAAGAAACCAACGAATTCGCCCGCCGACAGATGGTCGCGGCTGCCCGTCATCATGAGCCCCGCCACGGCGAACAGCAGCAGCACCGCGAAATGGTCCAGGGCCCGGAAGAAAACGCGTTCCGCCACGCGCAGCGATCCCTGTCCCACATTTGGCACTTCACCCAGAGCGTGCTCGCGGCTCCATTGCGAGAACGCGCGGCTTTCCGCGCCAGCGGCGCGCAGCTTGCCCACACCCTGGATCAGCTGCAGCACCAGGGTAGAGAGCTTGCGCGGCGGATCTGGCGCTTCGATGGCGATGCGTACCGAACGGCGGCGGAACCATGTGACCGCTGCCGCCGCCAGCGCAACGAGGCCGAGCGCCAGCAGAGAGAGCGTGACGCTGAACCAGAAGAGCACCAGGAAGTTCAGCGCCGAGAAGGCGCCCGCGAAGATATTGGCGACCGTGCGCGCCGAAAGGATGCGGATGATCTTCTGGCAGGCGCGCACCCGCGATTCCAGGTTGGCCACCGAATAGCGCCGGTGGAAGCTGGCGGGCATGCGCAGCAGGCGGTCCCACACGGCGGCCTGGATGGCCATGTCCATCTTGTCCTGGATGCGCAGCACCATGAGCGAGCGCACCAGCGAGAACAGGGCGATGGTGCTCGTTACGCAGAGCAGGGCAAGGCCCATCTGCAGCAGAAGGCGCGGCTGGGCGGAAGGGATGATGGTGTCCATCACCCGCGCACTGGCCAGCGGGACCACCAGCCCGAGGGCGCCCACCACACCCGCCAGCGCCACAACTGCCGCCATTTCCTTGCCATAGCCGCGCAAGCCGAAGCGCAGCAGATCGATCTCCGTCAGCGGCTTCGCGGGCAGCGGACGGTAGAAAACATGGGCATAGGGCTTGATGCCCGCTGCGGTGGCGGATGTGACCTCGAAGCGTGCGCCGCTCGCCTCCACTGCCACGTAGCCGCGCTTCCAGCGCTGCGGGATGAGCGCGAGCGGCTGGTCGCCGTCCGCCGTGAAGGCGAGCAGCGGGCCGCTGTCGGACTGCCACCAGCGGGCGCCAAGCAGCACCTGGCGGGTGCGCAGGCCATTCAGTTCAGCCAGTTCGGCAGCCGTATCGGCATTGCTGCGGCCAGCGCGGGCGTTCTTCTTGAATTCCACGCCGAGCGCAGCGCCAAGATGAGCTGCGACGGCCAGCAGGGGAGGCGGAACGCTGGTGAGGGGCTCGATCCAGTCGGCGTCCCCTTCCACCAAACCTGCGAGGTCGCCGATGCCCCGGTCGAGGTCCTGCTGCTCGCGTTCGCGCGCATTGCCAAGGCGCTGTTCTTCCAGCGCCTGCTCCTGGAGCGAGCGGTCCCATGCCGAATGGAAGGAAAGCTGCCAGAGCTTCTCAAGGCAGGCGAGGCGCACCTCCGGTTCCGCCTCGCCGAAGCGGAACACCTGCAAGGTGACATCGTCATGTACGCGGAAGACGACCTCCCGCGGTGCGGCAAGCAGCGCACCGGGACCGAGCAGCTGGCCATGTTCCAGGCCTTCGACCTGCAGCGCCCCTTCAATGATGCGCAACAGCACGAGGGCGCCGCTGGCAATGCGCTGGCCCGCCAAGGCGGTGCAGACCCCGCGTTCGATAGGCGCGTCCACCTGCTGGCCACCCGGCGGCACGGGCCAGCAGGCCGCGACGGCGGCGGCGCTGTTCAGCCATGCGTCCAACGCTACGTCGTCCAGCGCGATATCCGCCGTGCGCGCGTCGATGGAGGGGAAGGACACTGGCTGGTGAACCAGCGTGCCGATGGTGACGGACGCCAGCGCCGGAATCAGCGCCGGAGCAGCAATCTCGCCGAGCGGCAGCAGGCCGCGCGCCGTGCCTTGCGGCAGATGCAGGAAGAGACTCAGGCTGCCCGCCTGCAGCAGGCGTGGCGTTTCCAGCGGCGCGGCCAGGCGCGGCAGCGGATTGTGGCTCAGGGAGTCGCGCTTCATGCGTCCTCCAGCACGCTGCGGCAAATGCTGTCCGGCTGCGCGTAGAGCGTGTCGAACAGACCTTCTTCGGCGACGTGGCCTGCCTCCAGCACCATCACGCGGTCGCAGGAGCGCAGCACGAAGCGGCGGTGCGTCGCCAGCAGCACGGTGCAGCCGCGGCGGCGGCAGTTGTCCAGGATGCGCGCCTCGGATGCGGCATCGAGGGAGCTGGTGGCTTCGTCGAGCAGGAGAATGCGCGGGTTGAGCGTGAGGGCGCGCGCGATCTCCAGGCGCTGGCGCTGGCCGCCGGAGAGGTTGCGGCCGTTTTCGTCCATGCGCGTGTCGTAGCCTTGGGGCAGGCCCATGATGAAGTCGTGGATCAGGGCATCGCGCGCTGCGGCGACCATTTGCGCCTCATCGAGGCTGCGGTCCCACAGGGTGAGGTTCTCGCGGATGGTTCCTTCGAAGAACTGGATGTCCTGGTCCACATGGGCGACCGAGCTGGCGATGAGTTCACGCGGATGGTCTGCGCGCGCCACGCCGTCGAAACGGATTTCGCCAGCGTCAGGCGCGTACATGCCCGCGATCAGGCGCGCCAGCGAGGACTTGCCCGCGCCGGATGCGCCAACGATGCCAATGCGCTCGCCTGCCAGTACCTGCATGTCCAGCTGGTCGAAGAGTGGCTTGTCCTGCGGGCTGTAGGCGAAGCGCAGACCGTGCAGCGAAAGGGCGCCGGAGAGCTTCTGCGACAGGTCTGGCCGCGCGGGAACTGGATGTTCCGTGAGCGGGTCCGGCGCGGAGTTCAGCACGTCGTCCAGCCTTTGCAGGTCGCCGCGCAGGCGCTGCACCTTTTCCAGCACGTTGAACAGGTCCGACATCGGGCGCGCGAAATTGCTTACGAGGCCCTGGTAGGCGATGAGCATGCCGATGGTGAGGAAGCCGTCCATCACGCGGAAGCCGCCGATCACCAGGATCAGCGTGGTGTTGAACATCATGAGGAAGGCTGGCACCTGGCTGTACTGGGCGCTGCTCGTTTCCATGCGCTGGTTGGCGCTGACCACGAGCGCGTGCTGGGCCATGTATTTCGTGTAGAAGTGGCTGTCGTCGGCCGAGGCCTGCAGGGTTTCCAGCATGGCGATGCCGTTCGAAGCGTTGCCGCGCAGGCGGCCGTCCGCTATCGCGTAGCTCACCGACAGCTCCTGCGTGCGCCGCGCCGCGAAATGGAAGGCGCCCATGCTGATCGCAACCACCGCCACGCTGATGCTGGTGAGGAGCACGTCATAGGTGAGCATCACGGCCACGAAGAAGAAGGCGAGGCCGCCATTGATCAGGGCCCGCGCCAGGTCGCCCGACACCACCTTCGCCACGGATTCATTGAGGCTGAGGCGCGAGGCGATCTCGCCCGGCGCGCGCTGCGCGAAATAGAGCACCGGCAGGTGCAGGATATGCCAGAAATAGCGGCCTGTGGCCGACAGGGCCAGCTTGTACTGAAGGCGCAGCAGGTGCGAGCCCTGCAGCCAGGCGAGGCCCGCTTCGAGCAGGGTGCTGAGCAGAAGCCCGAGCAGGATGGGGAGGAACCAGCCCATCTGGCCGTCGATGAGGATGCGGTCCACGAAGAGGCGCGTGAAGACCGGTATCACCATACCCGGGATGACGAGGAAGAGGCCAGCCAGCGCCGCGAAAGCCAGGGCAGGGCGGTCGCTCGTGATGCGGGTCAGCATGGTCTTGAGCAGGCTGCCGGTGGCGCCGCCTGACTGGAATTCCGGCGTGCGGGCAAAGGTCAGCACCACGCCGGTGAAGGCGGCGGCGAAATCGGCCTGCGCCACGGTGCGCCTTCCGCTGGCAGGATCGTTCAGGTAGACCATGCCGTCGGCAAAGCCCTCCACCACCACGAAGTGGTTGAAGTTCCAGAACACCATGAACGGCGCCTTCAGTTTCGGCAGCTCGCTTGCTTCCGTACTCCAGGCGCCCGCTTCCAGGCCGAAGCTGCGGGCGGCGTGCAGCAGGTTGCTGACCTTTGCGCCGTCCCGGCCCACGCCGCAGCGCACGCGCAGCTGTTCCAGCGGCTCGTAGCGGCCGTGATAGGCGAGCACGATGCCCAGCGCGGCGGCGCCGCATTCCAGCGATTCCATCTGGAGCACGGTGGGCGTGCGCACCACGCCGGGTTTGAGCCGGGGCTTGAAGAAGGCCATCAGCTGATCCCCGCCAGTTTCTTCATGAAGGGCCACAGCAGCTCATAGGGATGCTGCTCGCGCACCACCACTTCGGCGCTGCACATGGAGCCGCTGTGCACGGGCGGCGGCAGGCGCGCGGCGCCGGACCATTGATAGAAACCGTCCGGCCTGCGCAGGAGCGTGGCCTGCACCTGTGTGCTCACGCCCGTGCCGGCAAGCTCCTGCACCACGTCCGGATTGCCGAGGCGCTGGATAATGGCGGCGCGGCTGGCCGGGAAGGCGGAGACCTCGCCGATATGGGCGCGGATAAAGCCGAACTCCTGGCGCTTCACGTTGGTGGGCGTGATTTCGGCCTGAAGGCCGGGCTGCAGCAGCTTGCCTTCCGCAGCGCTGACGAATACGAGGGCCTGCAGCGGCGCAGTTGCGCTGCCGCCCGCCCGTTCGATGGTGGCCACGGCGCCGCCGGCGGGAAGTGCCTGGCCATTGCGCGTTTTCACTTCGATGACGGTGCCGGGATAGGGCGCCCGCACCTGCATCAGTTCCCGTTCCTGCTTGCGCAGCATGGCCAGTTCGCGTTCCGCCTCCTCGACATGAAGGGCGAGCTGGCTCGATTCCATGGTGAGGCCGCGCTGCTCCTCCTGCGCCTGGAAACTGAGCTGGCGCATGCGGCTGTTCAGGGACGCTTCCTCGATGGCGAGCTTCTGCTGCGCGTCCTGCGCGGCCAGCATGCTCTGGCGCGTCGCCAGGCCTTGCGCGAACAGGGTTTCCTGTGCCGCCACACGCTGCTTCGCCAGCTGCTGGCGTTCGCCAAGGATGCGCAGGCGTTCCGCCAGCGTGGCATGTTCGCGGGCCGCGCCGCCCCGTCCCAGTGTGGCGCTGCGTTCGATGAGCGCGGCCGCCGTGTCGCGCCGCTGGCGCAGCTCCAGGATTCTCGCCTCGGCCTTCGCCAGCCGGGCTTCGAATTCCGGCTTCGTCATGGTGGCCAGCAGCTGGTCCGCCGATACGATATCCCCGCTGCGGATGGACAGGCCCTGCACGCGCCCGTCCACCAGTGTGCTGAGCTGGTCGATGCCTTCCGGGTTGAGGAGAATGCAGCGGCCCTTGATGCGCGTATCGATCACGCCCAGCCCGAACCACGCCGCTCCCAGTACGCCGAGCAGCAGGGCGCCCGCGAGGAACAAACGCTTGGGGGGATGGTTAACGGAGGGCAGGACATCGGCCCGGTCGGGCGATATCAGGCGCTCCAGCGAGGGATCGCGGTTCACTTCCAGGGCCTTGGGCTTATCTTTTTTCTGTAGGCAAGACTATAGCAATTTTTGCTCTGGCAGATGAACAAATGGAAATACTTTTCTTGGCCGAAACAACAAAAAAGCCCGGCGCGGCCGGGCTTTCGGTGAGGCGCTTGCGGCTTACTGGTAATCGCTCGCGTTCAGGCCCATCACGTGCGAGAAACCGCCGTCGACATAGATGATGTCGCCGGTGATGCCGGAGGACAGGTCCGACAGCAGGAAGGCGGCGGTATTGCCCACTTCCTCGATGGTGACGTTGCGGCGCAGCGGCGCGTGGCCGGCGGCGAAGCCGAGCAGCTTGCCGAAGTCCTTGATGCCGCTGGCGGCCAGGGTCTTGATCGGACCAGCGGAAATGCCGTTGGATCGGATACCCTTCTGGCCCAGGTTCTCGGCCAGGTAGCGCACGGAGGCTTCCAGCGAAGCTTTCGCCAGGCCCATGGTGTTGTAGTAGGGGATGGCGCGCACCGCACCCAGGTAGGACAGGGTAAGCAGCGAGGAGCCTTCGCGCAGCAGCGGCAGCGCGGCCTTGGCCATGGCCGGGAAGCTGTAGGCCGAAATGTCGTGGGCGATGCGGTAGTTTTCGCGGGTCAGGCCGTCCAGGAACTCGCCGGCGATGGCTTCGCGCGGCGCAAAGCCGATGGCGTGCACCAGGCCGTCCAGATGGTCCCACTCCTTGCCCAGGTCGCGGAACAGCGCTTCGATCTGCTCGTCGCTCGACACGTCGCAATCGAACACCAGCTTGCTGCCGAATTCGGCGGCGAACTCGGTGATGCGGTCCTTGAAGCGTTCGCCCACATAGGTGAAGGCCAGTTCGGCGCCTTCGCGCTGGCAGGCCTGGGCGATGCCGTAGGCGATGGAACGGTTGGACAGTAAGCCCGTGATCAGGATTTTTTTGCCTTGCAAGAAAGCCATGTTAACTCCAGTTGCCTGCTGCTGCCCCTGCCAGCGTTCCGCCAGCGACCATGCAGCTTGTTGTTGTAATAAATGTACGACTCAGCGCAAGACCGAAATGGTAGCTTGATGCCGCCGCAACTGCAAGCTCGGCAGGTTGCGGCGGATTCGGTCTATCAGTTGCTGCTGCGGCGGGATTTGGATTTGCCGGCGTCGGCGCGCGACACGCGGGCCTTGACCAGGGAGATCGGCGCCTTGGCCTTGCTGCTGCCGGCCTTGGCCTGTTTGTAGTTGCTGCGCTTCTCGCTGCGTTCCTCGACGGCGATGGTGGCGTTGTCGGCGATGTCGGCAGGAATATCGGCGGCGCTGGCCGAGATCTTGGGCACCAGGATGGTGGAACCGGCCTTCAGGATGCTGCGCTGGGGCAGGTTGTTGGCCTGGCGGATCACCTCCGGCGTGGTGCGGAACCGGGAAGCGAGGGAAGCGATGCTTTCCTTGGTGCTGCTGATCTTGTGCGTGGTCCAGCTGGACAGGGCGCGGCCCCACTGGGCCAGGTTCAGGTTGAACTTCTCCGCGTTCTCCTTCGGCAGCAGGATCTGGGTCTGCTCGCCGCCCGTGATGACGGGGCGCTTGAACTGCGGGTTCAGGGCCTTGAACTCGTCGATGGACAGCTCGGCCAGCTGGGCGGCCACGGCCAGGTCGATATCGCTGGTCTTGTCCACGGCGGTGAAGTAGGGCTGGTTCTGGATCTGCGGCAGGGACAGGCCGAACTGGCCCGGATTCGCCACGATATTCTTCACGGCCTGCAGCTTGGGCACGTAGTTGCGGGTCTCGGCGGGCATCAGCTCGGCGAGGCTCTCGAAATTGGTCGGCTTGCCAGCGGCCTGGTTGCGCTTGATGGCTTTCTGCACCGAGCCTTCGCCCCAGTTATAGGCGGCCAGGGCCAGCTGCCAGTCGCCGAACATGTCGTACAGGCGCTGCAGATAGGTCAGGGCGGCATCGGTCGAAGCCAGGATGGAACGGCGGTCGTCCTTGAAGGCGTTCTGCTTCAGGTTGAAATCGCGGCCGGTGCCGGGCATGAACTGCCACATGCCGCCCGCGTTGGCGCTGGACACGGCGGTGGGATTGAAGGCGGACTCGATGAAGGGCAGCAGGGCCAGCTCGGTCGGCATATTGCGCTTTTCCAGCTCGCTCACGATGTGATACAGGTACTGGGAGGCGCGCGCCGTGGTGCGGGCGATATAGTCGGGACGGTCGGCGTACCAGCTGATGTGCTTCTGCACCAGCGAATTGTTCAGGTCGGGGATGGCGTAGCCGGTGCGGATACGGTTCCAGACGTCGGTCTCACGGAAGGCTTCTTCGCCTGCTTTGGGGCTGGTGGTGACGGGGGCGGAAGCTGGAAGAGCGGATGTTTCCACTGCCTGGCTGATCGCCGGGGCCGCGCTGGCGATGAGGGCTGCCAGCAGGGTCAGGGTCTTGATCTGAGCTTGCATAGTACTCCATGGTGTCGTCGTGAAACGTCGGACGGACTATTAAAGGGGAAGTGTACGTAGGATCAGGCTGACACGTCAAGAAAAATGACGGCCGGGTTACAAAAAACTTTGACAATAATGCCGGAAGATCATCGTTTGATGCCTGCAAAATCGCCGATATTGGCGACAGATGGCATAGTGCTGAGAGTGTGCGTACAATGCCGGATTCAGTGATTTGGAAGGAAGCAGCATGAGCAATGACGATCTCGACCATGACGCCGTGAAGGCGGCGACCATCCAGTGGCTGGAGAAGGCGGTCATCGGGCTCAACCTGTGCCCCTTCGCCAAGGCCGTCCACATCAAGCAGCAGATCCGCTATGTGGTGTCGGACGCCACCACCCCCGAAGCCCTGCTGGAACAGCTCATGGACGAGCTCCAGCATCTGGCGGACAGCGACCCGGAAAAGATCGACACCACCCTGCTGATCCACCCCTGGGTGCTGAACGATTTCGAGGACTACAACGAGTTCCTGGACGTGGCCGACGCGGCCCTGGAAGACATGCAGCTGGACGGCGAGCTCCAGGTGGCCAGCTTCCATCCGCAGTACCAGTTCGCCGGCACGGCGCCGGACGACATTACGAACTACACCAACCGTTCGCCGTTCCCCATCCTGCACCTGCTGCGCGAAGCGAGCGTGGACCGGGCGGTGGAGGCCTTCCCCGAGGCCGAGCAGATCTTCGAAAAGAACATCGAAACGATGGAGAAGCTCGGCCACGAAGGCTGGGACAAGCTGGGGCTGCAAGGTAAATAATGGCCGACGACAAGCTTCCCGAGCGTCCCGACACGCCCTGCGTGGCCGTGTGCTCGACCACCTTCGACGAAATCTGCCGCGGCTGCGGACGCAGCTACATCGAAGTCGCCCACTGGGTCTCGATGACGCCCGAGCAGAAAGAAGTGGTGTGGCAGCGCATCCTCTCCCAAGGCTACCCCCGCCGCAACACCTGAAATTTCTTAAAGGGGACAGACCCCTTTAAGAAACTTTCCTAAAGGGGTCTGTCCCCTTTAAGAAATGTTTCAGTAGGTGCCGATGTAGTCCTTCTTGCCGATCTCGATGCCGTTGTGGCGCAGAATGGCGTAGGCGGTGGTGCAGTGGAAGTAGAAGTGGGGCAGGGCGTAGTGCAGCAGGTAGTCCTTGCCCACGAAGTGGCGGGTCTTGTCGCCGCTGCCGGTGGTGATGGCGCGGTCTTCGCTGCCTTCGATGTCGGACTTCGGCAGGCTGTCCAGCAGCGCCAGGGTCTTCACGACGCGCAGGCGCAGTTCCGGGAAGGTCTTCTCGCTGTCCTCATAGGACGGCACTTCCTGGCCCGCCAGGCGGGCACCCGCGCCTTTGGCGAAGTCGGCCGCGATCTGCACTTGGCGCACGAAGGGCAGCATGTCCGGGTAGAGGCGGAATTGGAGCAGGCTGTTCGGATCGAGCTTCTTTTCCTCGATATGGGCTTCGGCCTTGACCAGGATGGCCATGAGGCTGTTCAGCATCTGCTTGAAGACGGGCACCGAGGCGGTGTACATGGAAAACGACATTTCGAACCCTCCTGCTATGAAAAGACTGGTGATCATAGCAAGTTTGTCGCGCATCTGCCCGCGCCCCTCTGGGAAATGACTTTTGTGGGGCGTTTCCGTGCATAATTGCAGCAGAGATAATCCTTCGAGCGAGATATGCCCGATCTGAAACAGGCAGTGCCGTTGCCGTTTTTGCATGGCTGATTCTTTTTTCCGCACTCTGCGCGCCCGCCTCGCGGCGCTTTACGGCCTGTCGATCTACGGCGCTCTGCTGCTGGTGGTGTTCGGCGGGCTGGTGATTCCGGCCATCGTCGGCTCCTATCTGCTGATCGGCGTGCACGAGCAGCAGTCCGCGCGCACGGCCCTGAACGAGTCCCTCCAGCGCAATGCCGACATCCTTGCCCTCGGCATGCAGGAATCCCTCTGGAACATGAACGCCGAATCGGCCCAGTCGCTCGTGGAATCGGTGATGCGCGACCGCTCCGTGCTGCAGGTGCAGATCACGGGCCAGGCCGATACCCAGTTCATTCATATCGAAGCGCCCAAGCGGCCCATCGGCAATGTGTACCGCGCCGAGCGCGATGTGCTGGTGCGCGGCGAGCATATTGGGCGCGTCATGGTGGAGATGGACGACGCGCGCAGCCAGCAGGAGCTGCGCGAGAAGCAGCTGTCCTACGTCTTCGTGCTTGCCGCGCAGCTCACGGTGTCGCTGCTGCTGATCGTGCTGTTCCTGAACAAGCGCCTGATCCGCCCCCTGCGCAAGCTTAACCGCTTCTCCGACCGCCTTTCGCATGGCGATTTCGAAACCCGCATGGAGTTGCGCGGGCACGATGAATTGGGCCGCCTGGCCAGCCAGCTGGAGCAGATGCGCGTGGCGATCAAGCGCCTGTTCGAGGACGTGCGCCAGCGCGAGGAGCGCTTCCGCACCATCGTGACCCAGGTGCCGGGCGCCGTGTTCCGCTACCGGCCGGATGGCCCCATCGAATTCGTCAGCGATGCCATCGCGGATATCTCGGGCTATCCCGCCAAGGCCTTCATGCGCAGCACCACGCACTCCTGGGCCAATCTCGTTTGCCCGGAAGACCGGCGCAAGCACCGGCGCGACATCTCCGAAGCCATCCAGGCCGGACGCGCCTACGAGATCGAATACCGCATCGTGGATGCCACCGGCGTCGAACGCTGGCTGCAGGAGAACGGCCAGCCGCAGGTGGACGCGCAAGGTCCGCTGGTGGACGGCATCATCACCGACATCAGCGAGCGCAAGAACAACGAGATGCGCATCGAGGCCCTGCTGGCCGAGCAGAGCGCCATTCTGGACAACGTGATGTTCGGCGTGATGTTCGTGCGGCGCCGGACCATCGTTTCAGTCAACCGCCGCTGCGAGGAGCTGTTCGGCTATGCGCCGGGCGAAATGGTGGGCAATTCCACCTCCATCGTCTTCCCCAACATGTTCGACTTCGAGATGGCGGGCGCGCGCCAATATCCCACGCTCGGCAGCGGGGAATACTTCAGCGAGGAGCGCCACTACCGGCGCCGCGACGGTTCGCTGTTCTGGTGCATGGTGAGCGGCTGCGCCCTGGACCAGCACCGGCCGAACGAAGGCAGCATCTGGGTCTATGCCGATATCACGGCGCGCAAGGAGGCCGAGGAGAAGCTGCGCCTCTCCGCCACCGTGCTGCAGCACATCGCGGACGGCGTGATGGTGGTGGACGACCGGGGCATCATCGTCGCCGTCAATCCGGCCTTCACGCAGATAACGGGCTATACCGAGGCCGAGGCGCTGGGCAGGGACCGCTCGCTCACGCGCTCCGAGCGCCACGACAATGCCTTCCACGAAGCGCTGTGGGAGCAGCTGGTCACTACGGGCTATTGGCGCGGCGAGGTCTGGTCCCTGCGCAAGAGCGGCGAGCAGTATCTCGAATGGCTCACGATGACGGCCGTGCGCGACCAGTCGGGCATGACGACGCACTACGTGGGCGTTTTCAGCGACATCACGAAGGTCAAGGAATCGCAGGAGAAGCTGGACCACCTGGCCCACCACGACCCGCTCACGGCGCTGCCCAACCGCCTGCTGTTCCACGACCGCCTGCACCACGCCATCCAGCGTTCGTCGCGCGCGAACGAGCAGCTTGCGGTGCTCTTCATCGACCTTGACCGCTTCAAGAACGTGAACGACACGCTGGGCCACCATATCGGCGACGAGCTGCTGCAGCAGGTGGCCAGTGCGCTCTCCAGCAAGCTGCGCGACGGCGATACGCTGGCGCGCCTGGGCGGCGACGAATTCATCGTGCTGCTGGAAGACGTGGACGGCGAATACGGCGTGGGCCAGGTGGCGGAGAAGCTGGTGGCCATGTTCGAGCAGCCCTTCATGGTGGCGGGCCACGAGCTGTTCGTGACCTGCAGCGTGGGCGTGAGCCTGTTCCCGGCCGACGCCACCGACCTCAATATGCTGATCCGGAATGCGGACGTGGCCATGTACCAGGCCAAGGCGCGCGGCCGCAACGGCTACCGCTTCTATGCGCCCTCGATGACCGGCGAGGGCGTGGAGCGCCTGCGCCTCGAAACCTTCCTGCGCCGCTCCATCGAGAAGGAAGAGATCTTCCTGAACTATCAGCCGCAGGTGGAGATCGGCACGGGCCGCCTGATCGGCGTGGAGGCGCTGGTGCGCTGGAACCATCCCGAACTGGGGCTGGTGCCGCCGATCCGCTTCATTCCGCTGGCCGAAGACACGGGCTTCATCAATCAGCTGGGCAAATGGGTGCTGTCCGAAGCCTGCCGCCAGATGGTGCGCTGGAGCGAAGCAGGACTGGATGTGCCGAAGATGGCGGTGAACCTCTCGGCCAAGCAGTTCGACCGCGGCAGCATCGTGAGCATGGTGGCGGACATTCTGCGCGAAACCGGGCTGGCTCCGCACCGCCTGCAGCTCGAGGTCACCGAATCGGTCATCATGAATACTGGCGACGCGCTGGCCTTCATCAACGACCTGCACGCCATCGGCGTCAGCCTGGCCATCGACGATTTCGGCACCGGCTATTCCTCGCTGGCTTACCTGAAGCAGATGCCGGTGCAGACGCTGAAGATCGACCGCTCCTTCATCAAGGACATTTCGACGGACGTAAACGATGAAGCCATCGCCATCGCCATCATCCAGCTTGGCAAGAGCATGAACCTGTCGGTGATTGCGGAAGGCGTGGAAACGGACGAACAGGCGGCCTTCCTGCTGCGCCACGGCTGCAACCAGGCGCAGGGCTATTTCTACAGCCGTCCCGTGATGCCGGAAGACCTGCTGCAACGCTGGCTGCCGTAAGAGAGAACGAGAATGAAGCTTCCGCCACTATCACGCCGCCGTTTCCTGCTCAGTGGGGCTGCTGTCGCAGGCTCGCTCATCGTGGGCTGGGGCCTGCTGCCGCCACGCCAGCGCATGCGGGCGGGGGCGCCGTTGCCGCTGGCGGAAGGCGAAGTGGCGCTGAACGGCTGGATCACCATCGCCCCGGACAATACGGTGGGCGTGGTGATTCCGCGCGCCGAGATGGGGCAGGGCGTGCACACGGCCCTGGCCATGCTCGTGGCCGAGGAGCTGGATGTGCCCCTGTCCTCGGTGCGCGTGCTGCAGGCGCCGAATGACAAGATCTACGCCAACCTCGCCGTGATGCGCGAAAGCCTTCCTTTCCATCCGGACGACGACGGCCGCCTGAAGCCGATGGCCCAGCACATGCTCGGCAAGGTCGCCCGCGAACTGGGCATCGTGCTCACGGGCGGCTCTTCCAGTGTGAAGGACGCCTGGATGCCAATGCGCGAGGCCGGGGCCACGGCGCGCGCGCTGCTGGTGACGGTGGCGGCGCGCGAATGGAAGGTGCCGCCCGAGCAGGTGCGCACCGAGGACGGCTATCTGTTCCACGACATCAGCCAGCGCCGCGCCAGTTACGGCAGCTTTGCCGTCATGGCTGCGGCAGCATCGCCGCACGAGGTCAAGCTGAAGGAACCGCATGCCTTCCGCCTGATCGGCAAAGGCGTCCACCGGCTTGATTCGGCCGCCAAGTCCAATGGCAGCGCGCAATTCGGCATCGATGCGCGGCCGGAAGGCATGGTGTACGCCGCTTTGCGCATGGCGCCCATGTTCGGCGGGACCATTGCAGGCATAAACCCCAGCGAGATCCTGGACATGCCGGGTGTGCTGAGCGTGATCGACTTCACCAATGCCCTGGAAGGCCAGACGGGGGCGCGCGGCGGCGTCGCGGTCGTGGCGCGCAGCTACTGGCAGGCGAAACAGGCCGCGGCGGCCCTGCCTATCCGCTGGGAGCCGGGCGAGCACTGGAACCTTTCCACGGACAGCATCTTCAGCGAGTTCGCCGAGGCGCTCGATGGCGACGACGGCCACGCCTTCCACCAAGTGGGCGACGTGGAAGAGGCCAGCAAGGGCGCCATGCCCATTACTGCCGAATACCGGGCGCCATTCCTCGCGCACGCCACCATGGAGCCGGTCAACTGCACGGCCCAGGTCAAGGACGGCAAGGTAAGGCTGTGGCTTGGCACGCAGGTGCCCAGCATGGCCATCGACACGGCGGCGAAGGTCGGCGGTGTGAAGGCGGAGCACGTCGAACTGCACGAATGCCTGCTGGGCGGCGGCTTCGGCCGACGCCTGGAGGTGGACATGGTGGCGCAGGCTGTGGCCATCGCCCGCGAATGCCAGGGGCGGCCCGTGCAGGTGATCTGGACGCGCGAAGACGACATGACGCACGACGTCTACCGGCCGGCGGCGCTGGCGCGCTTCACGGCCTCGCTGGACGTGGCAGGCAATATCCTCTACTGGGACAACCGCGCGGCCAGCGGCGCGCTCACGCCGCAATTCATGCGCCGCAACCTCGGCATGCCCGCGGCGGGGCCGGACAAGACCACGGCCGAAGGCCTGTACGACATGCCCTACGAAATCCCCAACCAGCGCATATCGCATGTGGCGGTGGAGAGCGCGGTGCCCCTCGGGAACTGGCGCTCGGTCGGCCACTCGCACAACGCCTTCTTCAAGGAGAGCTTCATCGACGAGCTGGCGCATGCCGCCAACCGGGACCCGGTGGCCTTCCGCCGCAGCATGCTGCTGCGCCATCCGCGCCACCTCACGGTGCTCAATTCTGCCATCGCGCGCGCGGGCAAGCCGGGCAAGGGCCGGGCGCACGGCGTGGCGCTCCACGAATCCTTCGGCACGATTGTGGCGCAGGTGGCGGAGGTATCGGTAGAGGCCAAGGAGATCAGGGTGCACAAGGTGGTGTGCGCGATCGACTGCGGGCTGGTGGTCAACCCGAACATTGTGGCGCAGCAGATCGAATCCTCGGTGATTTTCGGGCTGTCCGCCGCGCTGGGGGGCGAGATCACGATCAAGGACGGCAAAGTCCAGCAGAGCAATTTCGGCGACTACCCGGTGCTCAGGATGAACCAGGCGCCGCATGTGGAAACGGTGGTAGTGCTGAGCGCCGAACCGCCCGAAGGAGTGGGCGAGCCGGCGGTGCCGCCAGTAGCCCCGGCCGTCGCCAACGCCATCTTCAACCTCACCGGCCAGCGCCTGCGCTCCCTCCCGCTCCGCCTCACCTAAAATTTCTTAAAGGGGTCTGTCCCCAATTAAGAAACATTTCTTAATTGGGGACAGACCCCTTTAGGAAATTTTCTAGGCGAGGAGGGTGCGGAGGTTGCAGTCGGACTGCCACTGGCGGCGCTCGGCGGTGCTCTGGGCGAGCTTGGCGAGTTCGGCTTCGCTTTCTGCGGCCAGGGTCTCGATCAGGCGGTTGGCCACGTTCGGGTCGGGCACCATGGTGCCGAAGAAGGCGACCGTTTCGTGGCGCTGGATCAGCAGTGTGGGGAAGTTTTCGACATCGAGGTCGCCCACCACGTCGGCATGGTCTTCGATGTCCACCCAGAGGAAGTATTTTTCCGGGTGCTTCATCGCCAGCTCCTCGAAGGTGGCGCGGTAGCTGGAGCAGGTGCCGCACCAGGCAGCGCACAGGCAGGCGACGATCAGGCGGTCCTGCGCCAGCGCGGCGGCCACCTCGGCGCGGTTGTCGGCTTGTAGGGTAGTGCTGTGCATGGAATGTATTGTACATGGCAGGGTAAAATACTGCCTATGCCTACCATTCTTGCCATCGAAACCTCGTCCGAATTGGCCTCGTGCGCGCTGCTGCACGGCGGCCGGCTGTTTTCCCGCGAATCGTCGGGAGTGCGCACGCATTCGCAGTCCGTGCTGCCGATGGTGCAGGAATTGCTGGCCGAGGCGGGTGTGGCGCTGAAGGATTGCGATGCGATAGCCTATGGCGCGGGACCGGGATCTTTCACCGGCGTGCGCACGGCCTGCGGCATCGCCCAGGGCCTCGGTTTCGGCGCCGGGCTGCCCCTGGTGCCTGTGGTGACGCTGGAGGCGATGGCACTGGCCTGCCGCCAGCGGCATGCGGCCGCCGAGGTGCTGGCCGTGCTGGATGCGCGCATGAATGAGGTGTACTGGGCGCAGTACCGTTTCGATGGCGATGCGCCGAGCGAAGTGCTGCCTGCGGTGCTGACGGCGCCCGGCGAGGTGTCGCCGTCCGGCAGCCCGGCGGTATGCGGCAATGGCGTTGCAGCCTATCCGGAGGCCTTCGCGGGCAAGGCTTTTGCCGCCGCCGTCCATGCGGATGCGATGCCGCACGCGGCGCAGGTGGCGCAGCTGGGCGAGCGCGCCTTCCTGGCTGGCGTTGGCTTGCCTGCGGCGCAGGCGCAGCCGCTTTACCTGCGCAACAAGGTCGCCTACACCAAGGCCGAACGCGAGGATATGAAGGCCGCCGGGGTGCAGGGATGACGCAGTTGTGGGATCTGGCCCGCCTGGTCTACGAGCCCATGGAACAGGCGGACGTGGACGATGTGCTGGCTGTGGAGGAGGCGGTCTATCCGCATCCGTGGAGCCGCCAGAACTTCGTCGATTCGCTGGAGCAGGGCTATCATGCCTGGGTGCTGCGCGATAATACGCGCGAGCTGCTGGGGTATTTCCTCATTATGGCCGTCGTGGACGAGGCGCATCTGCTGAACGTGGCGGTGGCCAAGGGCCAGCAGGGCAAGGGACTGGGACGCTTCCTCCTGAACCAGTCCGTGGCCTGCGCGCGCGGCCTGGGCATGGATTCGATCCTGCTGGAGGTGCGCCCTTCGAATAGGCGGGCGCTGGAGATTTACCGGCGCTATGGTTTCAACGAGATTGGCCGGCGCAAGGGCTACTACCCGGCCGCCAATCAGCAACGCGAGGACGCAATCGTGATGCGTTTTGCATTATGAGCCAGATGGCGCATCGCACCGCGGTGTTCCTGGATGAGATGGGGATCGGCACACGCTGGGTCCTGCGCCAGCGCGCGGGCGACGAGTCGCCGCAGCCGCAGGAGGAGCCCGCGCCGGAGCTGGCGCCAGCCAGCGCCGGGGTCCCCGCGCAGCCGCAGGCAGCGCCCGAAGCCCGCATGCAGCCGGTCCCGGACAAGCGTCCAGCGCACGCCGCGCCCGGCGCCGCCGAGGCGCCGCCGCAGGCCACTTCGCCTGCCGCCCGCAGCGCGGTTCCGGCAGGCGAAGATTCCACCGCCTGGTTCGACGACGCTCCGGCACCCGCACCGGTACCGCGCCAGCCTGCACCAGCGGCTCGCCACGCTCCGGCGGACGATGCCTGGGCGGATGAAGCGCCTCCCGTTACCGCTGCGCCACGTCCGCGCCAGCAGGCGCCGCAGGGGGTGTCCGACGACGAAATCGCGGCCATGGACTGGCCCACCTTGCGGACCGCCGTAAGCAGCTGCACGCGCTGCAATCTGTGCCGCACCCGCGTGGCTGCAGTCCCCGGCCGCGGCGACGGGAACGCAAGCTGGATCATGCTGGGCACCATGCCCAATGCCGAAGACGAATCGGCCATCGAGGCCATCGCGGGCGAGCCGGGCATCCTTCTCGATAACATGCTGCGCGCCGTGGGCCAGGGCAGCAGCGAGGGCGCTTATATCACCTCGCTCGTCAAGTGCCGCCCAAGCAACGACGATGGCAGCGACCGCCTTCCGAGCGCGGACGAGCTGGCGGCCTGCCGCCCCTACCTCGAGCGCGAGCTTCAGCTGGCGCAGCCGAAAGTGATGGTCACCCTGGGCCAGACCTCGGCCAAGGGCCTGTTCGGCAGCGCGGCACGCGGCACGATCCGGGGCTATGCAGGTGTGCCGGTGGTCGCCACCTATCACCCCGCCGAGCTGCTGCGCCGCACGGAGGACAAGGGCAAGGCCTGGGCCGACCTGTGCCTCGCCAAGGCCGCCCATGCCGGACGCCGCTGACAGCGCAGCCGATACCTGCCAGGCGCGCTTCGGGCGCCGCTGGCCGCAGCTCACGCGTCCCCACGTCCGCGCCCTGGCCTGGCTGCTGGATTCGCCGGACCTGCTGGACCCGGACGCTCCGCAATGGCAGTCGCGCATCGCGACGCTCGGTCCCGCATCCGGCGGCATCGCGGACTGGCTGAACGCCCTCGAACGCGATCCCGCGCCGCTGGACGCCGCATTGGGCGGCAAGGTCTACTCCCGCCTCGGCCTGTATGCCGAGAAGCTGATGGCCTTCTATTTCGAACAGCAAGGCCGGCTCGAAGTCCACGGCCTGCAGGTGCGCGCCGCGCGCAACGACACCGTCGGCGAGTTCGATTTTCTCCTGCGCGAACCGGATGGCCTGCGCCATATCGAATTCGCCTGCAAGTTCTACCTGCTCGATGGCGGCACGCTGCCGGACCGTCTGGTGGGCCCCAACCTGGCCGATACGCTGGGCCTGAAGATGCGAAAGATACTGGACCAGCAGCTTTCCCTGGCCGAGCATCCCGCCGCGCAGGCCATGCTGGCGCAGCGCGTCGTAGCCGCACAGGCGCTGGTGAAGGGCTGGCTGTTCTATCCGCGCGGCGCCATTCCCTCCATCGACGGCATTTCGCCCGGCCACTGTCATGGCCACTGGGAGCCCTTGCGCGATTTCGCAGCGGAGGAAGAAGAAGGTCTTTTCATGGTGCTCCCCAAGCTGCAATGGCTGGCGCCCCTGAAGCTGGAAGCGGCAGGGGCCAGAGCGCACAGCCGCAGCGCCCTGCACCGGATACTGGATGAGAAGTTCGCCATCGATCCTTCGCCCGTGCTGGCGGCGCAGCTGCGCGAGGAAGACGGCTGGCTGGTGGAAACGGCACGCGGTTTTATCGTGCCGGACGACTGGCGCCACCGGGCGGACGCCCGGCGCGCAAGCGGGGCCTTGCCGGGTTAGTGTTTGTGCTCGCCGATCAGCGCGAGCGAATCGTGTTCGCGCTGGTTGGCGGCGTGCAGGCGGGCGATGAAGAGCATGGTGCCGGCCAGGAAGAGGCCGAAGAGGATGATGATCACGTTCAGCGGCAGGTGCAGGCGCAGCATCAGCGAGTACACCGCCAGCATGGTGAGGATGGACAGGTTCTCGTTGAAGTTTTGCACGGCGATGGAGTGGCCGGCGCTCATGAGCACGTGGCCGCGGTGCTGGAGCAGGGCGTTCATCGGCACCACGAAGAAGCCGGACAGCACGCCGATAAAGATCAGCATCGGGTAGGCCAGCCAGGTGGTGTGCACGAAGGCCATGGCCATCACCAGCACGCCCATCGCAATCCCCAGCGGAATCACGCTCAGGGACTGGCGCAGCGTAATCATGCGCGCGGACATGATGGCGCCCACGGTCACGCCCACGCCCACCAGGCCGACCATGCTGGTCGCCTTTTCATAACTCATGTTCAGCGCCGTCTTGGCCCATTCCAGCACGATGAACTGCAGGGTCGCGCCCGTGCCCCAGAACAAGGTGGTGACGGCGAGGGAGATCTGGCCCAG
Source organism: Massilia endophytica (assembly GCF_021165955.1). Lineage (NCBI taxonomy): Bacteria > Pseudomonadati > Pseudomonadota > Betaproteobacteria > Burkholderiales > Oxalobacteraceae > Massilia > Massilia endophytica. The sequence continues at coordinate 1,353,628 of NZ_CP088952.1, forward strand.
CTTGTCCTTCCACAGGATGACGCAGCAGTTGGCGAAATCCTCGATCAGGCGGGCGGGATTGCGTTCCTGGTGCGGGTAGACGCAGCCGGTAAGCGGAATGCGCAGGTTGAACATGGCCGCCAGCAGATAGAAGAGGCCGATCACGCACAGGGCCGCTTCGGGCGCGGTGTCGATGCCGGTGTCGATCAGCGGCAGGTCGATGCCCAGCAGCAGGGCCGAGGTATGATCGCCCACCAGGGCGCCGCCCAGCACGGTGCCGAGAATAATCGAGGCAATCGTCAGGCCTTCGATCCAGCCGTTCGCGGCAACCAGTTTTTCAGGGGGGAGAAGTTCGGTGAGAATGCCGTATTTGGCCGGGGAATAGACCGCCGCGCCAATACCCACAATGGCGTAGGCCGCCAGCGGATGCAGGTCGTAAAACAATAGCGCGCAGCCGGTAATCTTGATCATATTCGCAATGAACATGACCCGGCCCTTGGGCAGCGAATCGGCGAACGCACCCACAAAAGCGGCCAACAGCACGTAAAAGAGCACAAAGAGGAACTTCAGCAGCGGCGTGATCCATGCCGGCGATTTCATGGCGGTCAGCAGGTCGATCGCTACAAACAGCAAAGCGTTATCGGCCAGCGACGAAAAGAACTGCGCCGCCATGATGGTATAAAAACCACGTTTCATTCTTAAGGCTCAAAAACTGATCTCGGCTTGCTTTATACCATGAATGACTGGGTTTCCAAAGAAAAGGCAGGACCGCTTAAGCCTCGGCTCAGGTAAAATGCCCGCTTCGTTTCCAGCTCCAAGAACTACATGCCAAGGCCTATCAAAGCGACAATACACGTTGCCAACATGACACATAATCTGGAGCGGGCGCGGGCTTGCGCGCCGGGTTCCAAAGCCTGGGCGGTCGTCAAGGCGAATGCCTATGGCCACGGTCTGGAGCGCGCCATCCGCGCCTTTTCCGGCGCCGACGGCCTGGCCCTGATCGAGCCGGATTATGCGGTGCGCCTGCGGGAGCTGGGCTGGGCCAAGCCCATCCTCCTGCTGGAAGGCTGGTTCGATGCCGACGACCTGCAGGCCATGGCGCAGCACGGCATCGAAGGCACGGCCCATTGCGCCGAGCAGATCGCCATGCTGGAGGCTGCCCAGCTGCCGGGCAAGATTAATGTGCACCTGAAAATGAACACCGGGATGAACCGCCTCGGCTTCATGCCCGAGGACTTCGCCAAGGCCTACCAGCGCCTGCGCGCCATCCCGTCGGTGGGGGACATCGTACTCATGACCCACTTCGCCAATGCGGACGAGGCAGCCCACGAGTGCCTGCCGATCGGCGAGCAGATCCGCCGCTTCGGCGTGGGCGCCGCTGGCCTGCCGGGCCTGCACAGCCTGTCCAACTCGGCGGGCGTGCTGCAAATGCCCGCGCTGGCGGGCCAGCTGGCGAGCGACTGGATCCGTCCCGGCATCATGCTTTACGGCGGTACGCCGGGCGGCAAGCCCGCCGAGGAATTCGGCCTGAAACCCGCCATGACGCTGTCCAGCGAAATCATCGGCGTGCAGGAGCTGAAGGCGGGCGACTTCGTCGGTTACGGCAGCCGCTTCCAGGCCGACGGCGCCATGCGCGTTGGCGCCGTGGCCTGCGGCTATGCCGACGGCTATCCCCGCCACGCCCCAACCGGCACCCCCGTGCTGGTGGACGGCGTACGCACCCGCACCATCGGCCGCGTGTCCATGGACATGCTGATGGTGGACCTGGGCCCCGTGCCGCATGCGGGCGTGGGCAGCAAGGTGGTGCTGTGGGGCGAGGGCATGCCGGTCGACGAGGTGGCCGCGGCCGCGGGCACCATAGGGTATGAATTGATGTGCGCCGTGGCGCCGCGCGTGCGCGTGGTGGAAGGCTGATATGGCCAAGGCCAAGACTCAATATACGTGCAGCGAATGCGGCGGCACCAGCAGCAAATGGACCGGCCAATGTTCCTCCTGCCAGCAATGGAACACCATGGTGGAGACGGTGATCGAGAGCGCGGGCGCGAACCGCTTCTCGCAGAGCCAGCACCAGTCGCTGGCGCAGACGGCGCCCGTACTGTCCCTGAGCGATATCGAGGCGATGGATGTGCCGCGCTTCGGCACCGGCATCGAGGAATTCGACCGCGTGCTGGGCGGCGGCCTGGTGGCGGGCGGCGTGGTGCTGATCGGCGGCGATCCGGGCATCGGCAAGTCCACGCTGCTGCTGCAGGCGCTGGCCAATATGTCGCAGATGAAGAGCGTGCTGTATGTGAGCGGCGAGGAGTCCGGCGCCCAGATCGCGCTGCGCGCCAAGCGCCTGGCCATCGACGCCCGCGAGCTGAAGCTCCAGGCGGAAATCCAGCTCGAAAAAATCCTCAACACCCTGGCCGAGCTGAAGCCGCAGGTGGCGGTAATCGACTCGATCCAGACCCTGTACTCGGATGCGCTGACTTCCGCCCCCGGTTCCGTGGCCCAGGTGCGCGAATGCGCCGCCCAGCTCACGCGTGTGGCCAAGCAGAGCGGCGTCACTATCATCCTGGTAGGCCATGTGACGAAAGAGGGCGCTCTGGCGGGACCGCGCGTGCTGGAGCACATCGTGGATACCGTGCTCTATTTCGAAGGCGACAGCCATTCCAGCTTCCGCCTCGTGCGCGCCATCAAGAACCGCTTCGGCGCGGTGAACGAGCTGGGCGTGTTCGCGATGACGGAGAAGGGCCTGAAGGGCGTGTCGAATCCCTCGGCGCTCTTCCTGTCCCAGCACGACAACCAGGTGCCCGGCTCCTGCGTGATGGTGACGCAGGAGGGCACGCGCCCGCTGCTGGTGGAGATCCAGGCACTGGTGGACGCGAGCCACCTGCCCAATGCGCGCCGCCTTTCGGTGGGCCTGGAGCAGAACCGGCTTGCCATGCTGCTGGCCGTGCTGCACCGGCACGCTGGCATTGCGGCTTTCGACCAGGACGTGTTCATCAACGCCGTGGGCGGGGTGAAGATTACGGAACCGGCCGCCGACCTCGCCGTCTTGCTCGCTATCAACTCGTCGATGCGCAACAAGGCGCTGCCGCGCGGTTTCGTGGTCTTCGGCGAAGTGGGCCTGGCCGGTGAAATCCGGCCCGCGCCGCGCGGCCAGGAGCGGCTGCGCGAAGCGGCCAAACTGGGCTTCTCCATTGCCATGATTCCGAAGGCGAATGCACCAAAACAGCCCATCGAGGGCATGACGATTATTGCCGTCGACCGCATCGACGATGCATTTACGCGACTGCGCGAATTTCACTGACGTGCCTCATGGCAAGATCCTCGGCTGCACGCTAAAATGCTGAGCTGGAAATTCAATTCAGCCAAGCAATTACCAGTCGAGTAGCAAATTGTTAGTAGATCAACGACAGGGGGCGCGCAGGATCCTGCGCGTACGTGCAATGTGGTTAGCGGACGGCGGCAGCCCGCAGCCTGCGCGCACTTCCGACCTGGGTACGGCCGGAATATCCATCACCACCGAGTACCGGGTGGACACCGGCCGCACGGGACAGGTGGTCTGGGAGATGCTGGTGGACGGCAGGCCGCAGGTGCTGACGGCGCGCGCCAAGGTGGCGCACTGCATTTACGGCGACGGCGCCTTCAAGGTCGGCTTCAGCTTCCTGCCCCTCGATAACGAAACGCAGACCGCCATCGCCAAGTTTATGCGTTGATTGCCGGTCTATTCCCGGTTTTGATTCCTGGGCGATATTGGATAATAATAAAGTCCGATAAGTGAGGCGCCCATGAGCAACGTTGGCAATATCATCTCTTCCATGTATGGCAACAGCAGCAGCGCCACGTCCGGCGCGCTGTCGCCGTCCGTCGCCGCCAAGGTGCAGCAGACCCTGGCGGGCCAGAAGGGCACCATCGACAAGCTGAACGCGAGCCTCACGCGCGACCAGACCAAACTCTCCGGCCTGGGCCAGCTGCAAAGCGCCCTGGCCCTGTTCCAGAATATCGCCGAAAGCCTGTCTGGCGCGGGCCTGAGCACGAGCGCCACCTCGTCCACCAAGGGCGTGCTGACCGCCACCACCGGCGCCTCGGCGCAGGCGGGCAGCTACCAGCTGGACGTGAAGCAGCTGGCGCAAAGCCAGATCCTGAACAGCGAGGCGCAACTGGCGTCCGGCACGGATATCGGCACCGGCGGCAAGGCCAGCATCAAGATCGAAACCGCTGGCGGCAGTTCGAAAACCATTACCCTCGAGAGCAGCGCCAGTTCGCTGGACGACATTGCGGCCGCCCTGAAAAAGGCGGGCGTGGACGCCAGCGTAGTGAAGGGCAGTGCGGGCTACGCGCTGCAGGTGCGCAGCGCGAGCGGCGAAGCCAGCTCACTGAAGTTCAGCGTGAGCGGCGATGCGGGCATCAAGAACTTCTTCAACAATCTGGAGCAGTCGCAGGCGGCCCAGGATGCCGTGCTGACCGTGGACGGCAAGGAAGTGCGCAGCGCCACCAATACGCTGGCCGACACCATCAAGGGCGTCACGCTCAGCCTCGGCGGCACGGGGAAGACGGAGCTCACCGTCGCGCAGGACAGCAGCCAGATCGCCAAGAACGTGAAGAACTTCGTCGCCGGCTTCAATGACCTGAACACCCGGCTCGCGGCCTTGCAGGGCGGGGCGCTCAAGGGCGACAACGCCCTGGCCCAGGTCAGCAGCCAGCTCACGCAGCTGGTGAAGACGGGCGTGTCGTCCAGCGCGCTGGCCGACGCGGGCATCACGCAGGACAGCACCGGCAAGCTGGTGCTGGACGAGAAAAAGCTGTCCGCCGCCATCGCGGCCGATCCCTCCGCCGTGAGCAAGCTGTTTACCAACGACGGCAAGGGCATTGCCGACCAGCTGGACAAGAAGATCGACGGCCTGAGCGCGAACGGCGGCATCATCAAGCGCGAAGCGGCGCAGGTGGGCAAGGAGCTCGATTCGCTGCTGGACAAGAAGGAGAAGCTGGCCGCCACGCTCACCAAGCAGGCGCAGGCCCTGGCGCAGCTGTACACGCTGCAGGAGCAGTCCGGCACGGGCGGCCTGTTCGGCGCTCCGGGCGGCGCGCGCTCCCTGTTCGATATCCTGGCTTGAGACAGTAAAGGTCTGACGGGTCCCCGCCGAAGCGGGAACCCTCGCAGCATGGGCGCTGCGCATTCGCTATTCTTCGTGATAGCGGTCGTTCAGCTTGTGATGGCTTCCCCTGCTTTCCGACAGCAGCTCATAGGCAATGAGCCCGACGGTGGCAAAGAAAATGCCTACAGTGAGCAGGTACGGCATGATTGCTCCCCCTGGTTAGTGCTACATGTAAACTCTAGCACTTGGCCATGCCTTTTCAAGGCTCATTTCACGACCAGGTCGGCAGACATGACGGCCCTCAAATAGATGCTTTCGGGGTCGCCCGGCTCGCGCTGCGAGAACCACCACGCAGCCGCCTTCTTCATCTCCCAATCGAGCGCTTCTCCCGTCATCAGCAGGGCGGCGGCCTGGCCCAGGGTGGGCTGGTGGCCTATGATGACCACGGTGTCCTTCCCGTTCGGCCAGTTGGCGGCGTCCAGCACGGCCTGCGGCTCGGCGCCGGGCGCGATCTCGGGATGCGTCTTGTATTTGCGGCCCAGGCCTTCGGCGGTCTGCACCGTGCGCACGGCGGGGCTGGCGAAGATGCGGCAGCTGTGGGGCAGCTGGCTGTCCAGCCACTGGCCCATGCGCTTGGCCTGCTTCTGGCCCTTGGCCGTGAGCTGGCGTTCCAGGTCGGGCAGGCCTTCCTCGCCCGGCTCGGCTTCCGCGTGACGCCACAAGATCAGGTCCATGCTCTTCTCCTCGGGTGTTCAGTTCCCTGCGCCGTTGGCCGGCGTGCCTAGCGTGTCCATCAGATACTGCTGCGCGCTGAAGGCCGTCTGCTTGCCGCGCGGCTTGCGCCGCTGGTAGTGGCCGTTGGACTCCAGCTCCCATGCATTGGAGTTGTCTTTGAGGTAGGGGTTCAGTCCTTCCGCCAGCACGCGCCGCTTGAGGGCCTTGTCCAGCACGGGGAAGGCCACCTCGATGCGGCGGAACAGGTTGCGGTTCATCCAATCCGCGCTGGCGAGATAGACGTCGTGCGCCAGGTCGTTGCGGAAGTAGTAGATGCGGCTGTGCTCGAGGAAGCGGCCGATGATGGAGCGGACCTTGATATTTTCGGACAGGCCGGGCACGCCCGGCTTCAGGGTGCAGGCGCCACGCACGATCAGGTCGATCTTCACGCCGCACTTCGAGGCCTCGTACAGCGCGCGGATCACCGACTCGTCCACCAGCGCATTGACCTTGGCGATGATGCGGCCGGGGCGGCCCGACTTGGCGATCTTGGCTTCGTTCTTGATGGCCTTGATGATTTCGCTTTGCAGGGAGAAGGGCGCCAGCCACACGTGGTGCAGCTTCTGCGGCTTGGTGAGGCTGGTGAGGTGCATGAAGACTTCGTTCACGTCGCGGCCCAGGGCGGGTTCGCTCGTGAGCAGGCCGAAGTCGGTGTAGAACTTGGTGGTGGTGGGGTGGTAATTGCCGGTGCCGAGGTGGGCGTAGTAGCGCAGCTCGCCGGCCTCGCGGCGGATCACGAGCGCCACCTTGGCGTGGGTCTTCAGGCCCACCACGCCGTACACCACTTGCGCGCCCACCTGTTCCAGCTTGTCCGCCCAGTTGATGTTCGCTTCCTCGTCGAAGCGCGCCATCAGTTCCACCACCACCGTCACTTCCTTGCCGAGGCGGGCGGCGGCGATCAGCGCTTCCATGAGGTCCGAGTTCATGCCCGTGCGGTAGACCGTCTGCTTGATGGCCACCACGTTCGGGTCCAGCGCGGCGCTGCGGATGAAGTCGATCACCGTCTGGAAGGACTGGAAGGGGTGGTGCAGCAGGATGTCCTGCTCGCGCAGCGTGGCGAAGATGTCGCCGCTGATGGTCTTGTGCAGCACGCCCGGCACAAAGGGCGGGAAGCGCAGCTCGGGCGCCTTGGCGTGGTCGATGATCTCGTTCAGGCGCACCATGTTCACGGGGCCGTCCACCTGGTAGAGGCGGCTCTTGTGCAGGCCGAACTGGTCCAGCAGGAACTGCGAGAGTTCGGGCGGGCAGTTCTTCGCCACTTCCAGGCGCACGGAGCGGCCGAACTGGCGGCCCTGCAGCTCGCCCTTCAGCGCCTGGCGCAGGTTCTTGACCTCGTCCTCGTCCACCCACAGGTCGGAATCGCGCGTCACGCGGAACTGGGAGTAGGCCAGCACTTCGCGGCCTGCGAACAGGTCCGATACGTGGGCGTGGATGACGGAGGAGAGCAGGCAGAAGGACACGCCCGGCTCGTCCGACAGCTCGTCCGGCAGGCGGATGACGCGCGGCAGCATGCGCGGCGCCTTCACGATGGCAATGCCGGTGCCCCGGCCGAAAGCGTCCTTCCCGCTCAGCGATACGATGAAGTTCAGGGATTTGTTGACCACCTGGGGGAAGGGGTGGGCCGGGTCCAGGCCGATGGGCGTGAGCAGGGGCCGCACCTCGCTCTCGAAATACTCCTTGACCCAGGCGCGCTGCGCCTCGTTGCGCTGGTTGTGGCGCACGATGCGCACGCCGCTGGCCTTCAGCAGGGGCAGCACTTCCGTGTTCAGGATTTCATATTGGCGCGCCACCAGGGCGTGGCATTCGGCGCTCACCCGGTTCAGGGTCGCCGTCAGGGCGGGGTGCTCGGTCTGGCTGCCGTCCACGCTGGCCGCCGCCAGCAGGCTGGCCACCCGCACTTCGAAGAACTCATCGAGGTTGCTGCTCACGATGCACAGGTAGCGCAGGCGCTCGAGCACGGGAATATGCGGGTCCTCGGCCTGGGCCAGCACGCGCCGGTTGAAGGCGAGCTGGGACAGCTCGCGGTCCAGGAAGATGGCCTGCTTGGAGGCCTCCGTGCGAGTCTCGGGCTTCATATTCTTGTCTTTTCGATAGCTTTTCACGCGAGGGAATTCTAGCGCCCCACGCTTTTTACGGGCGCGCGAAAGAGTGTAGATAGGAAATATGACAAGCCTATGACGGCCGTTTTGGAAATATTTCAAGGGTGGGGCGATATGTCATAAAGCTGTCACATTGGCTCTTTACACTCCGCAGCAGTCAACCCCCCAACCCCCTAGAGGAAACTTGATATGCGTATGAAACAAATGTTCGCCTCCCTCGTTGTAGGCGTTTCCGCAGCAGTGGCTACCGCCAGCGTGTTCGCGGCGGACATGACCGGTGCAGGTGCTTCCTTCCCGTATCCGATCTATTCGAAGTGGGCTGAGTCGTACAAGGCAGCCACCGGCAACGGCCTGAACTATGCTTCCGTCGGTTCCGGCGCGGGCATCAAGCAGATCAAAGCCAAGACCGTCGATTTCGGCGCTTCCGACATGCCCCTGAAAGCGGAAGAGCTGGACGCGGATGGCCTGATGCAGTTCCCGGCCATCATGGGCGGCGTGGTCACCGTGGTGAACGTGGACGGCATCGCCCCCGGCCAGCTGAAGCTGACCGGTCCCGTGGTCGCCGACATCTACATGGGCAAGATCACCCAGTGGAACGACGCCGCCATCGCTGCCCTGAACCCGGGCGTGAAACTGCCGGCCGCGGAAATCACCGTGGTGCACCGCGCCGACTCCTCGGGCACCTCCTTCCTGTTCACCGACTACCTGTCCAAGACCAGCCCTGAGTTCAAGACCAAGGTTGGCGCCAGCACCGCCGTGAAATGGCCAGTGGGCGTGGGCGGCAAGGGCAACGACGGCGTGGCCGCCAACGTGCAGCGCATCAAGGGCTCCATCGGCTACGTGGAATGGGCCTACGCCAAGAAGAACAAGATGTCGCACACCCAGCTGAAGAACAAGGATGGCGTGTTCCTGCAGCCGGACGACGACGCCTTCAAGGCCGCTGCCGCCAATGCCGACTGGGCCAAGACCCCCGGCTTCGGCGTGGTGCTGACCGACCAGGCAGGCAAGGCATCCTGGCCGATCACCGGCGCCTCCTTCATCCTGATGCACAAGCAGCAGGCTGACGCGGCCAAGGCCAAGGAAGTGATCAAGTTCTTCGACTGGGCCTACGCCAACGGCGACAAGTCGGCCACCGAACTGGATTACGTGCCGATGCCCGACGCAGTCGTGAAGCAGGTGCAGGCCTCCTGGAAGGCAAACCTGAAAGACGCTTCCGGCAAGGCGCTGTATTAAGTAGCGAAGGGGACAGACCCCGGATGGGGACTCGCCGTCCGCGTCTGTCCCCGGTACCCTGGTCAGCCACCGATCACAGTCAGTCAACTGTGTTGAGTGGCGGACTGTGCTCTCGGGGACAGACCCGTAGGGTCTGTCCCCTGTGTCAAGAGCAGCAAATACTATAAGAACATTCCATGAGCGCAGAATTGTCATCCTCCACGCTGTCCGTTCAGGAGTCCAACATGAACGAGGCTGCGGCCCACGCCGCCATGCAGTCCACCATGCGCAAGCAGCGCATCCAGGACTTCATCTTCCACAAGCTGACCATGCTGTTCGCACTCTCCGTGCTCTTCGTCCTGGTCGGCATTATCGTATCCCTCATCATCGGCGCGATTCCTGCATTGAAGGAATTCGGGCCGAAATTCATTTCCACGGTCGAATGGGACCCGGTGAACGACCAGTACGGCGCCCTGATCGCCATCGTCGGCACCCTGGTCACCTCCGGCATTGCGCTGCTGATCGCCTTCCCGGTCAGCTTCGGCATCGCCCTGTTCCTGACCGAGATCTGCCCCGTATGGCTGCGCCGCCCGCTGGGCACCGCCGTCGAACTGCTGGCCGGTGTGCCGTCGATCATTTACGGCATGTGGGGCCTGTTCGTGTTCGCCCCCCTGTTCGGCGACTACGTTCAGCCCCTGCTGAAGTCCACCCTGGGCATGGTCCCCTTCATCGGCGTGCTCTTCAAAGGCCCCACCATGGGTATCGGCCTGCTCACCGCGGGCATCATCCTCGCCGTGATGATCATTCCCTTCATCGCCTCCGTGATGCGCGACGTGTTCGAGATCGTGCCCGCCGTGCTGAAGGAATCTGCTTACGGCCTCGGTTGCACACGCTGGGAAGTGGTGCGCAAGATCGTTCTGCCTTACACCAAGTCCGGCGTGGTGGGCGGCGTGATGCTGGGCCTGGGCCGTGCTCTGGGCGAAACCATGGCCGTGACCTTTGTGATCGGTAACGCCAACAAGCTGGGCGCCAGCCTCTTCTCGCCGGGGAACAGCATCGCCTCCACCCTGGCCAACGAGTTCGGCGAAGCGGCCACGCCGCTGCACGTGTCCTCGCTGCTTTCGCTGGGTCTGATCCTCTTCCTCATCACCCTGATCGTGCTTTCGGCTGCGAAGCTGATGCTGGCCGGTATGTCCCGCAAGGAGGGCGTGAAATGAACACCGCCATGAATCCTGTCTACCGCAAGCGCCTGCGGGTGCACCGCATCGGCATCGCGCTCTCCGTGGCCGCCATGTCGCTGGGCCTGATCTTCCTGCTGTGGATTCTGGCCACGCTGCTGATCAACGGCTTCTCGGCACTGAGCCTGAGCCTTTTCACCGCCAACACGCCCGCGCCGGGCACGGAAGGCGGCGGCCTGCTCAACGCCATCGTCGGTTCGCTGATGATGGTTGGCCTGTCCACGCTGGTTTCCACGCCCATCGGCGTCCTGGCGGGCATCTACCTCGCCGAGTACGGCGACGAAAACAAAGTGGCCCAGCTGACCCGCTTCGTGACGGACGTGATGCTCTCCGCGCCGTCCATCGTGATCGGCCTGTTCGTGTACACGCTGTATGTGGCCAATGTGAAGCACTTCTCCGGTTATGCGGGCTCCATCGCGCTCTCGCTCATCGCCGTGCCGGTGGTGGTGCGCACCACGGACAACATGCTGCGCCTGGTGCCAAACAGCCTGCTGGAAGCGGCCTTCGCCCTCGGTGCGCCGCGCTGGAAAGTGGCCATGATGGTGCGCCTGCGCGCCGTGAAGGCTGGTGTGATCACCGGGGTGCTGCTGGCGGTGGCCCGCGTATCCGGCGAAACCGCGCCGCTGCTGTTCACCGCCCTGAGCAACCAGTTTCTCAGCTTCGACATGAACAAGCCGATGGCCAACCTGCCGTACGTGATCTACCAGTTCGCGATGAGCCCGTACGACAATTGGCGCGCGCTGGCCTGGGGCGGCGCGCTGCTCGTGACCTTTAGCGTGCTGGCGCTGAACATCCTGTCGCGCACCGTATTCACCCAGAAGATACCGAATTAAACGAGAACAGAACCATGAGCCAAGAGAACAAGCGCAAGATCATCGAGATTTCGGGTCTCAACTTCTATTACGGGAAGACCCGCAGCCTCCACGATGTGAACCTCGACATCCACGAGAAGCAGGTGACGGCCTTCATCGGCCCTTCCGGCTGCGGTAAATCGACCCTGCTGCGCACCCTGAACCGCATGTACGACCTGTATCCCGGCCAGCGCGCCGAAGGGCAGATCATGTACCGCGGCCGCAATATCCTGGAGAACGGCCAGGACCTGAACATGTTGCGCGCGAAAGTGGGCATGGTGTTCCAGAAGCCGACGCCGTTCCCCATGTCCATCTACGACAACATCGCCTTCGGCGTGCGGCTGTACGAAGACCTCTCCAAGGGCGAGATGGACGAGCGCGTGGAATGGGCGCTGAAAAAGGCGGCCCTGTGGACCGAAGTGAAGGACAAGCTGGGCAAGAGCGGCCTGTCGCTCTCCGGCGGCCAGCAGCAGCGCCTGTGCATCGCGCGCGGCGTGGCGGTCAAGCCGGACGTGCTGCTGCTGGACGAGCCCACGTCCGCGCTGGACCCGATCTCCACCTCCAAGGTGGAGGAGCTGATCAGCGAACTGAAACAGGACTACACCATCGCCATCGTGACCCACAATATGCAGCAGGCGGCGCGCTGCTCGGACTACACGGCCTATATGTACCTGGGCGAGCTGGTGGAATTCGGCGAAACGGACCAGATCTTCATGAACCCTGTGCGCAAAGAGACGCAGGACTACATCACCGGCCGCTTCGGCTAATTACAAGAACATTCGGGAGAAACAGCCATGATGGGCGAACATTCGAGCAAGCAGTATGACCTGGACCTTGAAGCCATCCGCTCCAAGGTGCTGCTGATGGGCGGCATGGTCGAAACCCAGTTCCTGGACGCGATGACCTGCTTCCGCATCGGGAACCTGGAACGTGCCGAGCGCGTGATGCGCGAAGACGATGCCGTGAACCAGCTGGAACTGCAGCTGGACGATGCGTGCAGCCACCTGATCGTGCGCCGTCAGCCGGCCGCCAACGACCTGCGCACGATCATGGCGACGATCAAGGTCATTACGGACCTGGAGCGCATCGGCGACGAGGCTACCAAGATCGCGCGCACGGCGAAAAGCCTGCACAGCCGCGGCGCCGTGACCGTGAACCACTATGAAATGGTGCGCGGCATCGCCAACGCCACCAGCGACATGCTGCACGACGCGCTGGATTGCTTCGCCCGCAACGACGGCGCCCAGGCGCACCAGCTGATCGCCCAGGACGCGATCATCGACCACGAGTTCCGCTCCATCATGCGCAACCTCATCACTTTCATGATGGAGGACCCGCGTACGATCTCCGCCGCCTTGGATACAATGTGGGTGGCCAAGGCCATCGAGCGCATTGGCGACCATGCCAAGAACATCGCCGAATACGTGATTTACGTGGTGGAAGGGCGCGATATCCGCCATTCCCGTCCCGCTGCGGGCGACACCGAGGCCGGTAAAGAGTAAAGTAGAGAAATGGCATCCGACAAAACGACTGTACTGATTGTTGAAGACGAACCGGCCATTGTCGAACTGGTCACCTTCTCGCTGCGCGAGGCGGGCTGGAACTGCTGTGCCGTGCAAAGCACGCAGGAAGCCTGGGAGTTCATCCACCAGCGCACCCCCCAGCTGATACTGCTGGACTGGATGCTGCCGGACCAGAGCGGCCTGCGCCTGCTGGCGCGCATCCGCAGCGACCGCCAGTTTGCCGACATCCCCATCATCATGCTGACTGCGAAGAGCATGGAGGAGGACAAGCTGGCAGGCCTGAACAGCGGCGCGGACGACTACATCACCAAGCCCTTCTCGCCGCGCGAGCTGCTGGCGCGTTCCCGCGCGCTGCTGCGCCGGAAGACGCCGGAACATGCCGACACCGCCATGAAGGCGGGGCCGATCACGCTTGACCCGGTGAGCTGCACGGTGAGCATGGACGGCAACAAGATCGACATCGGCCACGCCGAATACAAGCTGCTCAAGTTCTTCCTGGCGCATCCCGAGCGCGTGTTCTCGCGCAGCCAGCTGCTGGACAAGGTGTGGGGCGACCATGTGGTGATCGAGGAGCGCACGGTGGACGTGCACGTCCTGCGCCTGCGCAAGGCGCTGAAGGAGGCCGAGCACCTGATCAAGACGGTGCGCAGCGTCGGCTACATGCTGTCCGAAAAAGCATGAGCCCAAAAGTTCTCTTCTGGGTGCCCGTCGCCTTGCGCATGGGCTTCGTGCTGGCCGGTGTAGGTCTTTTGTGGTGGTGGTTCGACGCCGTATCCGCCCTCGTGGCAGGCATGGCCGTGCTGATCGCCATGCTGGTGGTGCAGCTCAATTATCTGTTCCAGCTGAGCGGCTGGCTGGATCACCCGCAAAGCAGCAAGCTGCCGGACGGGTGGGGCGCCTGGACGGGCATCTTCTCCCGCCTGTACCGCCTGCGCCGCGACGACGAGAAGAACCAGGCCGAATTGACCGAATGGCTGGCGCGATTCCGCCAGGCCATGCACCTGCTGCCAGACGGCGTCGTGATCATGGACGATGTGCTCTTCCTCGAATGGTGCAATCCTGCCGCCGAAGAGCATCTGGGCCTGCGCCACGACCGCGACAAGGGCATGCGCGTGACGAACCTGGTGCGCAGCCCGGACTTCATGGATTACCTGATCCTGGGCCGCTACGACCAGCCGCTGACGCTGAGCTTCCGCGGCCGCAAGCTGATCGTCCACATCATCCCCTTCGAGAACCGGCGCCAGATCCTGGTCACGCACGACGTGACGGAGACCCAGCGTGCGGAAATGATGCGGCGCGACTTCATCGCCAACGCCTCGCACGAGCTGCGCACGCCGCTGACCGTGATCGTGGGCTTCCTGGAGATCGCCGCCTCGGAGCAGCTCGATGCGAAGACGCGCGAAGCCCACCTGAAGCTGATGACGGAGCAGGGCCACCGCATGCAGAACCTTATCGAGGACATGCTGACGCTCTCGCGCCTGGAGTCGGTGGACCACCCGATGCGTCCTGAGCACGTGGATATCCGCAAGATGATGGAGCAGATCGAGCGCGACGCCCAGGCACTTTCGGCAGGCAAGCACGAGATCGTGCTGGAAGTGCGGGGCGGGGACGTGATGGGAGCCTACGAAGAGCTGTACAGCGCCTTCGGCAACCTCGCCTCGAACGCGGTGCGCTACACCCCGGCAGGCGGCAAGATCAGGCTGTGCTGGGAAGACACCGACAAGGGCGTGCGCTTCATGGTGCAGGACAGCGGCATCGGCATCAGCCCCGAACACATTTCGCGCCTGACCGAGCGCTTCTACCGGGTGGACAAGAGCCGCTCGCGCGAAACGCAGGGCACGGGCCTGGGGCTGGCCATCGTCAAGCATGTGCTGCTGCGCCATAGCGGCACCCTGAACATCACCTCCGAACCGGGGCAGGGCAGCACCTTCATCGTCAACCTGCCCAAGTCACTGGCCTGGGCTCCGCCTCCGCCCGCCCTTACTGCGTAAGGCTCGCGCTTCGTTCCGCTCCACGGCGGGCGAAGCGCGCTTCGATTTCTTCCAGCGTTTTCCCTTTGGTCTCCGGCAGCAGGAATGCTGCGGCGAGGAAGTAGAGTACCGTGCATCCGGCGCCGTAGAAGAACATCGTCGCGTAGCCGTACTGTCCCACCGTCGGCAGGAACACGGCGGCAATCACGGTTGAAACGAACTGGTTGATAAGCAGTGCAATGCTCATGCCGTTCGAACGTATGCGCGTCGGCATCAGCTCGGACAGGGCGAGCCATACGCAGACGCCGGGGCCGACGGCGAAACTGGCGACGAAGAGGCACATGGCCAGCGCTACCAGCCAGCCGTTCGAGCTTGGCGGAATGGCGGCGAGGTCAGCGCGTTCGATCTGCAGCGGTGCGGAAGCGCCCAGCGCGGGATCGGCGAAGGGATTCAGGTGCAGTCTGCGGAAGAAGGCGCCGATCACGCTGTCCGGCTGCACGGTATCCGCCCGGCTCAGTTGGAGCGCTGGCAGGGCAGGGTCGTCGCTGCGGCGCGTCTGCACGTTGGTGAACGGGCCGTAGGAGTAGGCGACCGTGAGCTGCCGGGGCGCGCCGTCCGCCGCGCCGAGCGAGCGCAGGGTTTGCGGGTCCAGGCGAAGTTCGAGGCTGTCCGCCTTCGCGCTGGCTTGCAACACGGCGCGCACGTCGATCGGCGTGCTCTCGGCGCTGCGGAACAGCAGGCCAGCCGCCAGCAGGGCGATGGTGATGCCAGCGGTGCCCAGCATCAGCAGGAACTTGCGGCCTTTGCGGTCCACCAGAACGACTGCAACCACCGTCATCAGGGCATTCAGCACCTTGAGCGCTACGTCGGCCATGTTGGCGCTTGATCCGGGAAGGCCAGCCTGGTTCAGGATATTGACCACATAAGCGAGGATGGAGTTGATACCGGTGGCCTGCGTCAGCGCGAGAATCAGGCAGGCCAGCAGGAAAGGAAGCACGTAGCGGCGGCTTAACAGCGGCTCGGCGCCCGAAGGGCCGGCCATCGCATCGGCGCTTGCTCCCAGCGCCTGGCGGATCTCGCGCAGTTCGGCGTCCGCCTCGGCGGCGGAACGGGTGCGGGCGAGCGCCCTGTGCGCGTCGTCGAAACGTCCACGGCGCGCCAGCCAGCGTGGCGATTCGGCCAGCAGCAGGCTGCCCGCAGTGAAGACGATGCCCGGTGCGAGGCACATCCAGAAGATGCTGCGCCATGCGTGGTCCTTGACGGCGAAGATGGCGGCCGTGCGGTCCGCATCCGATAGGTGCCGGGCCGCCGCCGTCGCCGTTTCGACCGACTGCGCCTGATACAGGCCAATCAGGGCCGCCGCCACCATGCCGATGGTCAGCAGCAGCTGGAACAGGGCCGCGCCCCTTCCGCGCTGGCGTGCATGCAGGCATTCGGCCAGATACAGCGGCACCACAACCCCGATCAGGCCACCACTCACGCCTTGCAGCAGGCGCCCGAACAACAGGGAAAGGTAGCCGTCGGCCAGCGCAATCAGCGGAATACTGAGTGTGAAGAGAAGACCCGCCAGCACCATCACCGGACGGCGCCCCAGCCAGTCCGCGAGCGCGCCGGCTCCCAGGGAGGAGAGCACGGAGCCGAGAAGCACGGCAGCCACGATAAAACTCAACTGCTGCGTGCTGAGTTTCCACGCCACCGAGGCTGTCGATTCCAGGTAGGGAAGGGCGCCTGCGATGATGCCGATGTCGATCCCGTACAGCAGGCCGCCAAGGCCCGCGATAAACAGGAGGAATCCCATGGCGCGGGCGGGAATGGCGGACAGGGTGGCTTGCATTGGAACTCCGGCTAGTTGGGGGAAAGGTCGATGGCTTCGCCTTCAACGAAGACGGCCACCGGCTGCAGGTTGGCATTCAGGACCACGATATCGGCCCATGCCCCGGGCGCAAGACGGCCGCGCTCCGGTTCGCCGAGGTAGTCCGCCGGGTAAAGCGAAAGGCGGTTCGAGGCATCGGCCAGGTCGAGCCCCATGCCCACGAAATTGCGCAGGGCCTGGTCCATGGTGAGCGCGCTGCCCGCGAGCGAGCCCGTGGCGAGCCGCACGCAGCCCAGGCATTTGTAGACGCGCTGGCTGCCCAGGCCATATTCGCCGTCCGGCATGCCGGTTGCAGCCGTTGCATCCGTCACGCCGTACAGGCGCGGGATGGCGCGCAGCGCAGCCTTCATGGCGCCCGGATGCACGTGCTGAAGGTCGGGAATGATCTCTGCGTATTCGGCGTGCGCCAGCGCCGCGCCCACGACGCCGGGCGTGTAGTGATTCAGCGCCGTCATGCCGTTGAACAGGTGGGTGAAGCCGGAGGCGCCCGCGTTCAGCGCGGCGACGCCATCCTCGTAGCTGCCGTTGCTGTGTCCCAGCTGCACGCGGATGCCCATGGCCGCCAGCTCGGGAATGAGGCCGAGATGGCCGCCGATCTCCGTAGCCAGGGTGAGTACGCGGATCGGCGCCAGCTCGTGATAACTGCGTACCAGGTCGATGCTGGCAATGGCCAGGGCATCGGCAGGCTGGGCGCCGAGGCGGTGGATGCTGAGGAAGGGGCCTTCGAGGTGCACGCCCAGCATGCGCGCTGCTCCGGCTGGCCGTTCCGCAATGGAGGGTGCAAGGCCGTTCAGGGCGCGGCGGATGGAGTTGTCCGTCGCCGTCATGGTGGTGCCCAGCATGGCGGTGGTGCCGTGGCGGGCGTGGCTGCGCGCGACGGTTACGCCAGCGTCGCCTCCCTGCATGATGTCTACGCCGCAGGCGCCATGCACATGGAGGTCGACGAAGCCCGGCAGAATGGTCAGCGCGCTGTCGGTGCGGCGGTCTTCCCGAATCGTGTTGATGCGCTGGTTAAAGTCGATGCTTCCGTGGATCCAGCCTTGAGGGGTAAGTATTCTGCCGCTGAGCACTTTCTATTCCGCGATAAGCAATTCGATGCCAGCATCCCGCAAGCCTTCGCGGTATTCCTGGCTGATGCCAGCATCGGTGATAACAGTGTGAACGCGGTTCAGCTGCACGATGCGGTGCAGGCTGACGCGCCCGAATTTGGAAGCGTCGGTAAGGACGATGATCTTCTTGGCCCGCTCCACCATCTTGTGGTTCAGGCTCGCCTCGGCTTCATGGTGGGTGGTGACGCCGAACTGCAGGTCGAAGCCGTCCACGCCGAGGAACAGCTTGTCGAAGCTGTACGCCATCAGGCAGGCCTCGGCCTGGGTGCCCTGGATGGAGAGCGACTGCTTGCGCAGCAGGCCGCCCGTGAGAATCAGGTCCACCCCCGGCGCATCCGCCAGCTCCCAGGCGATGTTCAGGCCATTGGTCATGACCGTCACGTCCTTCGCGCTGCGCAGGTGGCGCGCCAGCGAGATGGTGGTGGTGCCGGAATCGATGATGATGTTATCGCCCGGCTCCACCATGCGCGCGGCGAAGGCGCCGATGCGTTCCTTCTGCTCGTGATTGAGCGCGTCCTTCTGCGGAATGGTGTGCTCCGTGGGCGGGGTGCGCATGAGGGTTGCGCCTCCGTGGCTGCGGGTGGCCAGTCCCTGTGATTCGAGCACACTCAGGTCGCTGCGGATGGTGACTGCGGAAACGCCAAGCTGCTCGACCAGTTGGTTCACCTGTACCGAACCGTTCTGGGTCAGGGCTTGCAGGATGGTGGCGCGGCGCTGGCTGGAATTTCGCATGATCTGCTGTGGATGAGTAAAAATCCCGAGCTTAACAGATCGCGGCGGCGCTGCCAGCAGCGGCGGCCTCGCTGTCAGCCGCATTGCGGCAGCAGGCGCGCGCGTACTGGCCCAGGATGCGGCCCACCTTGTGCTCCAGCAGGGCGGAGGTGGTGGTCGCGAGCTGGCCTTGCAGCACTTCGAGATACTGTTCCGGCAAATGCTGGCTGAGCAGGGCCAGGGGAATTTCGCGCGCATCGAGGTTGGCGCACAGTTTTTCCACGGCGGCTGCCACCTGCGGCTCGCCCCAGTAGTAGCGGCAACGGTCGCTCAGGCCGTAGCGGCGCAGCAGGCGCTGTTCGGCGATGCTGCCCGGGTAGTGCTTGTGCCAGTGGCGGGGCTCGGCCTGCATGGCTTCGTCCAGCACCTGCATCAGGCGCGAGGCCTGGCCTGCAGGCACCAGCTCCTCCTCGATGCGACACAGCGCCATGAGGCCTTCGCGCAGCGCAAACGTGGCGGCCGGACCGACTTTAAGGATTGCGAAGTGGTCGCGCACCATGCGGTGCAGCGCGGCTTCCTGCTGGTAGTCCGTGGAATGGGCCTCGAACACGATGCCCGGCTGCCCGGCGATGAAGTCCGACAGTTCCGCCGCCTGCGCGGCGTCGTAATGCTGGATATGGCTATGGTCGAAGTCCACGCCCGGCTGCACCACCATGGCGATGACGCGGCGCCAGGCGGCGTTCAGTTTCCTGTCGAGGAAGGCCTTGCAATGCACGTCCAGGGTACGGCGCGCGGCGACAGGCGAGGTAACGGCGCCTGCCTGCGCGAGATTGGCTTCGCCGCCTGGAATCGGCACTTCGGTGCCAATGACGTACACCGGCGGCGGCAGGCCGGCCTGCTGGGCGGCCTGCTCGGCGACGGTGCATAGCCTTGCCGAGCGCTCGGCGATGATCTCGTCGCTCAGATATGAGGGATCGTCGGCGCAGCGCATGCTGCAATCCAGGTGGATCTTGTGGAAGCCCGCCGCCACGTATGCGGCGATGAGTGTTTCCGCATGCTGCATGGCGCTTGCCGCGTCCAGCCCCTGCCAGGCATTCGGGCCGAGATGGTCGCCGCCGAGCACAAGCTGCTCCAGCGGGAAGCCCTGTTCGCGCGCCAGCTGGTGCACATAGTCGCGGAACACCTGCGGCGTCATGCCCGTGTAGCCGCCGAACTGGTCCACCTGGTTCGAGGTGGCTTCCACCAGCAGCACCGAGCCGTAGCTGGCTGCCACGCGCATGGCGGCGCGCAGCACGGTGGGATGGCTGCAGCAGACGCTGTACAGGCCCGCGGCCTCGCCGCGCCGGTGTGCCGCCACAACCTGCTGGATGGGAGAGAGGGAAGCATTGTTGTTCATGGCTGTTGATCGCTCAGTTGTTGGCGGGCGAGGAGGGCGGCGCCGCGTGCCCCGCCTGCATCGCCGAAGCGCGGCGGAAGGATGGGTGGGGTGCGCGCCCCGGCAAAGAGGTGGCGCTGTACTGCGCCAGGAAGCTTTTCGTAAAGGTGGGCGAGCTGGGACAGCCCGCCGCCCAGCACAATCGCATGCGGGTCGAGCGCCAGCACCAGGCTGGCCAGGGCCTGGCCCAGCAGGTCGGCATGCACTTCCAGCGTTTTCCCGGCGGTCGCCGACCCCGCCTGCGCATGGGCGACGATGGACAGCGGCGTTTCGTCGCCGCCGCCGAGCTGCCGGTGCAGCTGGCTCATGCCGGGACCGGAGACATAGCGTTCCAGGCAGCCTTCGCGCCCGCAGGGGCAGGAGAGAAGCGGCAGGCCATACGCGGACAGCAGGGCCGCGGGCACGGGCCAGTGGCCCCATTCGCCCGCGAGGCCGTTCCAGCCCCGCATCAGGCGGCCCTCCACGCAGTAGCCGCCGCCCGCGCCGGTGCCAAGAATGGCGCCGAACATCGTGGGCAGTCCGGCGGCGGCGCCGCCTTGGGCTTCCGAGAGGGCGAAGCATTGGCAGTCGTTGCCGATGGCGACGGGCCGCTGCAATGCCTCCTGCAGGGAGCTCACCACGAGGCGCCCGTTCAGGGCGGGAACGTTGGAACTCAGTTGGCGTCCGCTCGCGCTGTCGATAATGCCCGGCAGGCCGATGCCGGTCAGCGCGCGGGCGCCCACGGCCTTGTCGGCGCGCGCGATCAGGCCCTGGATGGCCTGCACGAACTCCGCGAAATCGGCGCCGGGCGTGGCAATGCGTTCGCGGTGCAGCTCGCGCAGCTCGTCGCCTTCGGCATAGGACACCAGCTCGATCTTGCTGCCGCCGATGTCGAGGCCGTGGTATCGGCGTTCAGAAGTCGTCATGGCGGTAAATGGTCACACCCTGCACAACGCGGTTCACGATGCCGCCAGCGAAGGGATTGTCGGGACGAAGGTTCAGCAGCGCGGATTGGTGCAGCGCGTACTGCTGCGCCATCAGCAGCCAAAGGGGCGCCAGCCAGGCATCGGGCCATGCCGGCGCATCCACGCCGATATCGGCTCCCGCGCCTACTGTCAGGCAGCGGCCGGCCACCTGGTCGCGCTGGAGCTCGGCCAGCAGGTCGTGTTCGTAGCGCCGGGACAGCGGGTCGGTACTGCGGAACAGCACCACCAGCGTTTCATTTGTTACTGCCGCCTTGGGACCGTGGCGGAAACCGAGGGCGCTGTTGGCCATGGCCAGCACCTTCCCGCCCGTCAGTTCAAGAATCTTCAGCGCCGCTTCCTTCGCCAGCGCTTCCAGCGGGCCGCTTCCCAGGTAGACCACGCGCGATACAGACTGCGAGGCCAGTTCCGCAACAGGGCCGGACCAGGCCAGCAGCGCCTCATCGGCCAGCGCGGCGAGCTTGTTCAGGCACTCCGGCTGGAACTCCGGATCGAACACGCCCAGCGCGGCCAGCAGCATGCAGGTGAAGCTGCTCGTCATGGCGAAGCCGCGGTCGCAGCTGGCGGCGGGCATCAGCAGGTTGAGGGTTGCGCTGTCTTCCGCATTGTCGCGCGCCAGGGCGCCTTCCGCATTGCAGGTGATGTTCAGGAAGCGCGCATCCGCCACGCGTTCGCGCACCAGTTGCACGGCGGCTGTGCTTTCCGGGCTGCTTCCGCTGCGGCCGAAGGAGACCAGCAGCGTAGGCGCCGCCGCATCCAGATAGAGGCCAGGGTGGGTCAGCAGGCTGGTAGTGGGTACGGCGCGCACCTGGCAGGGCCAGGCCGCGTTGATGTCGTCCGCAACGATCTCGCCCAGGTAGGCCGAGCTGCCGGCGCCGGTAAGGATCACGCGCAGCGCCGGGTTATGCAGCCTGTCGCCGAGGAAGGCGGCGATGCGGTCGTGCTCCTTCAGGAGCTGCGCTGCCAGCGCGCGCCAGAGGCGGGGCTGCTGCGCGATTTCTTCGGCGGTGTCCAGTCCGCCGATGTCGCGCCAGGCCTGAACCGTGCGCTGAAATAAGGTGGTCATCGAAAGTGTTTCTTGAGTTGTTTGAACCAAATGATAGGGATCGATTTTCGAAAAGTCAAATACGAAAGAAAAAAGAAAGTTATTTGCGCGACGGCTTGGGCTCGATGTAGCGCATTTGCTACGATATCGAAAGTTTGTTGACGTGTTGACTCGGAAAGCGAAAGGTTTTCTTAATTATTTTTCGAAATATGCTTTCTTTTGTGTTGACCTTGCTTGTTTTTGTTTCTAGAGTAAGTTCATCGCCACACCGGTTCTTTCGATTTTGAGGCCGCATCCAAGAGCGGCTGCTGGAAACCATAACATCAACCAAGGGAGATATCCGCATGCACCAAAGCCACTTTAACCTCCGCAAGAGCGCCATCAGCCAGGCAACTGCGATCCTGATCGGGCTGGCCCTGGCTGGCGGCAGCGGCCACGCGCTGGCCCAGTCCAACGCCACCACCACGATCTTCGGCGAAGTGGGCTCGCCTGCCGGCGCGACCGTGGTGCTGGAGAACCTGGCGACCGGCACGCAACGTACGCTGGTGCCGGATGCGTCGGGCCGCTTCGTGGCCACTTCGCTGCCGCCGGGCCGCTATGCGGCGCGCGTGGTGCGCGGCGGTACGGTGCAGGACACGCGCGAAGTGGAAGCGGTGGTGGGCAGCGGCGCGGAGGTGAACTTCAATGCGGTGAGCGAAGCCATGACCGTGACCGTTCGCGGCGCCCGCACACTGATCGATGTCTCCAACACGAATAATGGCGTGGTCTTCACCGCCAGGGAGCTCAAGACGCTGCCGGTCGCGAACGACGTTGCCGCCGTCGTCCAGCTGACGCCCGGCGTGGCGCGCGGCACGAACAGCCAGTACGGCAACGCGCCTTCCATCGGCGGCGGCGGCCAGTCGGAGAACGCCTTCTACGTCAACGGCTTCCCGGTCACGAACATCCTGACTCAGGTGGGCGCATCCGAACTGCCCTTTGGCGCTATCTCGAACATGCAGGTGCTGTCGGGCGGCTATGGCGCGGAATTCGGCCGTTCTACCGGTGGCGTTGTCAATATCACGACCAAGAGCGGGGGCAACAAGTTCGAGTTCGGCGGCAAGCTCTCCACCACGCCCGCGCGCCTCAAGGGAAGCACGGAGAATATCTACTACCCGAACACCGGCGCCAATCCCGATACGGACGGCAAGCTGCTGTACTGGAACCGCGACAACGAGAGCACCAGCCGTGTGGCGGGCATCTACGGCAGCGGCCCGATCATCAAGAACAAGCTGTTCGCCTTCGTGGCCCTGGAGCGTACCAAGACCGATTCCGAGGCAGTGAGCGCGGCCAGCAGCGGCGGCACGAGCACTGCAACCGGCTGGAGCAGCAGCGAAACGGAGGTGAAACGCTACCTTGCCAAGATCGACTACTACCTGAACGACGACCACCGCTTCGAATTCACGAAGCTGTACGACCGCACCACCACGCGCAGCCAGGCCTTCGGCTTCAACTACGAAACCCTGCAGCGCGACAACGTGCCGGGCGGCGCGGCGCAGACCACCATCAACTGCTGCGGCGCGGGCAGTGCGCCGGGCTCGAACATCAATGTATTCAAGTACACCGGCTACCTGACGGACAACCTGACCGTGACGGCGTTGTACGGCGACTCGCGCACGATCCACCGCCGCATTCCCGAGGGCTACAACCCGACGCTGGCCCAGACTTCTTCCGCCGTGACGGCGCGCGTGCCGGGCCTGGTCTATAACAATCCCCAGACCGTGACTGGCAACCTGGTCGATCCGGCCTCCGGCGACCGCCAGAAGGGCAAGCGCTTCGACGTGGAATACAAGCTGGGCGCGCATTCGCTACGCGGCGGCATCGACCGCCTCGATATCGACTCCAAGGTCGGCATCATCCTCGCGGGCGGCTACCGCTGGACCTACCGCAAGGCGGCGGACCCGAGCCGCCCGATCAACGGCGCTTTCGCGACGCCCCTGGAAGGCGGCGGCTATGGCGTGCAGGGCTAC
The DNA here is from genome assembly GCF_021165955.1 of Massilia endophytica. NCBI lineage: Bacteria > Pseudomonadati > Pseudomonadota > Betaproteobacteria > Burkholderiales > Oxalobacteraceae > Massilia > Massilia endophytica. Next base: position 1,377,496 of record NZ_CP088952.1, read on the forward strand.
TACGTGAGCCGCGACGTCTACACCAATCTCGCACATCCGACCAGCGAGCAGTCGGCGCAGTATGTCCAGGACCACTACCAGGTCACCGACCACGTTCTGCTGGATATCGGCCTGCGCCGCGAACAGTTCACCAACTACACCAGCAATGGCGATGCCTTCATCTCGCAGCGGAACATGATCGCTCCGCGCCTGGGCGCTACCTGGGACGTGAAGGGCGATGGTTCGCTGAAGGTGTTCGCCAACGCAGGCCGCTACCACTTGCCGGTACCCTCCAACCTGTCCAGCAATATGGCCGCGCCATTCACCTCGACCAGCGAGTTCTTCACCTACACGGGCGTGGACCCGACGACCGGGGCGCCGACCGGCCTGACCGCGATCAGCAAGCCGTATTCGGCCAACAATGCCTACGGCCAGGCGCGCGATGCGCGGGAAGTTACCGCCATCGGCCTGAAGCCCCTGTCGCAGGACGAACTCTCCCTCGGCTTCGAGAAGGCCCTGAGCAAGGAGCTGGTGGTAGGCGCCAGCGCCCTGTACCGCAAGCTGAACGACACCAACGACGATACCTGCGACCAGCGTCCCATCGATGCCTGGGCCGCGCGCAACAATGTGGATGCCAGCAACTGGGCCGGCTTCCAGTGCGCCATCATCAACCCGGGCCGCGATAACGCACTGTGGATCGACTTCGCCGATGGCAAAGGCCTGCGCCGCGTCGATATCAGCGCGGCGGAATGGGGCAACCCGCGTCCGGACCGTACCTACAAGTCGCTGAACGTCTTCATCGAACATCCCCTGAGCAAGGGCTGGTACGGCAAGGTGACCTACACCCTGTCCGCACTGAAGGGCAATATGGAAGGCCAGACCGACACCATCGGCGGCGGCGATGTGGGCCTGACCGTAAGCGACGACCACAAGGAACTGATGTACAACGCCTTCGGCTATCTGCCGGGCGACCGCCGCCACGCCATCAAGGCCTATGGCTTCATGCAGGTGACGCCGGAGTGGAACGTGGGCGCCAACCTCGCATTGGTCTCCGGCGCACCGCGCAACTGCATCGGCGAGCTGCCTGCGGACCTCAAGTTCGACAACGACTACGGCGCCGCCTACTTCTACTGCAACGGCAAGCCAACGCCGCGCGGCAGCCAGGGCCGCCTGCCATGGCAGGCCCAGCTCGACCTGAACGTGGCCTACCTGCCGCGTTTCGCCAAGGGCCTGAGCCTGAAAGTGGATGTGTTCAATGTGCTGAACCGCCAGACGGTGCAGCGCTATAACGAAACCCGCGAGGACGGCGGCGCCATCGCCCACAACTACCTGCAGGTTGCCAGCCGCACCGCGCCGCGCTCCGTGCGCCTGACCGCGGAATATGAATTCTGACGAGGAGGCATCATGAAACAACGACGTTTGTTCCTGTGTTCCGCAGTATGGATATTGAGCGGGTGCGGTTCGGGCATTGGCGGCGAGCCGGCGGCGGGGCAGGCTGGCCCCGCGCCGCTGAAGGCGGCCGCCCGCACGGTGGTCTCGGCAACCACGTCCACCGTGGCGCTGGCAGGCAATGCCTTCGTCACCACAGCGCCAGCCGGTGCGACTGAGATCATCAACGACAGCGGCCTCGCCAACTGGACCAATGCGGGCACGGTGACCAGCGCCTACTTCCGCATGTCGGGCGCCGGCACAGTGACGCTGGGACTGGACGCGCGGCTCGCGGGCAGCAGGAACAGCACCATCCGCGTTACCGTGAACGGCACGCCGTTCACCGTCAACCTGGCGGGACGCAGCACCAAGACCTATGCGGTGGGCACCGTCAGCGTGCCTGCGGCAGGCTACGTGAAGGTGGACCTGCAAGGCGTGAGCAAGGACGGCGCGTACTTCGGCGACGTATCCGCGCTGAAGGTGACGACGGATGTGCCGCTGAACTTCGCGAACGACCCGGCCAATTATTACTGGTCGCGCCGTGGTCCGTCGGTCCACCTCGGTTACACCACCCCGGCCAATACCGAGTACTTCTACAACGAGATGACCATTCCGGCTGGGCAGGACCCGATCGGTTCCTACTTCATGGCTAACGGCTTCGGGCAGGGCTACTTCGGCATCCAGGTGAAGTCCACCACGGAACGCTGGATCCTGTTCTCGGTATGGGACGCGGACAATGGCGCGAAGACTACCCTGGTCAGCAAAGGTCCGGGCGTGGTGGACAACAGCTTCGGCGGGGAGGGGACGGGCGGCCAGACCTACCTTGTGTATAACTGGGTTGCGGGGAACACCTACCGCTTCATCACGCGCGCGCGCCCGGACGGCGCAGGCAGCACGGATTACTCCGCGTGGTTCTATGCGCCAGAGCAGGGGACGTGGCGCTACATCGCCACCTGGAAGCGTCCCGCCATTTCCACTTACCTCACCGGCTCGCACTCCTTCCTGGAGAACTTCATCGACACCAACGGCTATACTGGCCGCCGTGTCCAGTACGGCAACCAGTGGGCGCGCAACGTGAACGGCGCCTGGTCTGAAGTGACGGCCGCGCGCCTCACCGGCGACGCCACCGTGACCAATGCCCAGCGCATGGACTATGCAGGCGGCCTGGATAACGGCCGCTTCTACCTGCGCAACGGCGGCTTCTTTGCCGATTACGTACCGGTCAACCAGAATTTCAGCCGTCCCGCCACGGGGCAGCAGCCTGCGGTCGATGTCAACAGCCTGCCGCAGTAATGACAAGAACAGACGAAGGAGAACCATGAAATCTGCTTTAAATCGACGACACTTCCTCGCCGCCGGCGCCGCCATTGCGGGCAGCATGCTGCTGCCGCCCGTTTTTGCCGCATCGCGCGAGCGGGTACGCATCGGCATGATCGGCACCGGCATGCGCGGCCAGGTGCTGCTGCAGGAACTGCTGCGCCGCGACGATGTGGAGGTGGCGGCCCTGTGCGATATCGAGCCGATCATGCTGGGCAAGGCGCTCAAGCAGGTCGAGAAATTCGGCAAGGCGCGTCCCCGCACCTTCGGCGAGGACCGCGATCCGCAGGCTTACAAGCGCATGCTGGACGCGCGGCAGCTGGACGGCATCATCATCGCTACGCCATGGGAGTGGCACGCCGAGATGGCCATCGCAGCAATGCAGGCCGGCGTGCCGGTGGGCTGCGAGGTCGTCGCGGGCGTCACGCTGCAGGACCATTGGGACGTGCTGAATACCCAGCTCAAGACGAATACACCCTATATGCTGCTGGAGAACGTGTGCTTCCGCCGCGACGTGATGGCCGTGCTGCAGATGGTGCGCTCCGGCCTGTTCGGGGAGCTGGTGCATCTGCAGGGCGGCTACCAGCACGACCTGCGGGCCGTGAAGTTCAACAACGGCGACCCCGCCAAGCCTTACGGCAGCGGCATTGAGTATGGCGCCAAGGGCTGGTCCGAAGCGCGCTGGCGCACGGAACACTCCGTGCGGCGCAATGGCGAGCTGTATCCTAGCCATGGCATTGGTCCCTGCGCCATGTACACCAACATCAACCGCGGCAATCGCTTCACGCGTATCAACTCCTTTGCCACCAAGGCGCGCGGCCTGCACGACTACATTCTCAAGCAGTCGGGCGGCGCCTCGCATCCTAGCGCGAAGACGCAGTTCAAGCTGGGCGACGTGGTGACGACCACGCTCGCCTGCGAGAACGGCGAAACGATCCTGCTGCAGCACGACACCTCGCTGCCGCGCCCATACTCCCTTGGCTTCCGCGTGCAGGGCACCGACGGGCTGTGGATGGATGTGAACCATTCCATCCATATCGAAGGCAAGAGCAAGCCGCACCAGTGGGAAGACTTCCAGGCCTACCAGGACAAATACGACCATCCGCTCTGGCGCAAGTACGCGCAGAAGGCGGAAGGGGCAGGACATGGCGGCATGGACTTCTTCGTGATCCACTCCTTCATTGAAGCGCTGAAGGCGCGCGACCCGATGCCGATCGATATCTACGATGCAGTGACCTGGAGCGCGATCACGCCGCTGTCCGAGCAGTCCATCGCCCAGAACTTCCAGACGCTGGACTTCCCGGACTTCACCGCCGGGAAGTGGAAAACGCGCAAGCCGATTTTCGCCTTCGACGACCGCTATTGAGCGCTTTTGCCGGGGCTGCCGCCCCGGCATGCTCTTACGGTACAATCTGCGGCTTAACTGAGCAGATTGCCCCATGCATTTGAACCGCTTGATCCTCTCCGCCCTGGCCGCCGCCGTGCTGGCCGGTTGCGGAAGCACCCCTGTCGCCCCTAGCACCCACCCTGCGATCACGCCGGTAACGCCTACTCAGGCCGTGCCGCCCGTGATTCCACCGGCGCTGAGCGACAGCACGCCCACCAATATCCCCCCTCCAGCGCCCGTACAGCGCAAGGTCAAGATCGGCCTGGCCCTGGGCGGTGGCGCCGCGCGCGGCTTTGCACACATTGGCGTCATCAAGGCGCTGGAAGCGAACGGCATCGTTCCGGACATCGTGGTCGGCACCAGCGCGGGCAGCGTGGTGGGCGCCCTGTACGCAGCAGGTAACAACGCGGCCTCCCTGCAGAAGATGGCCAACGACATGGACGAAGCGGCGATCTCCGACTGGGCTCTGCCACTGTTCGGCAAAACCTCCGGCGTGCTCAAAGGCGAGGCCCTGCAAACCTATGTGAACAAGGCCGTGCAGTATAGGCCCATCGAAAAACTCAAGCTGCCTTTCGGCGCCGTGGCTTCGGACCTGAAGACGGGCCAGCCCATTCTCTTCCAGCGCGGGAACACGGGCATGGCGGTACGCGCCAGTTCGGCGGTGCCGGGCGTGTTCCAGCCGGTCACCATCGGCAACCACACCTATGTGGACGGCGGCCTGGTGGCGCCTGTGCCGGTGCGCTTCGCCAAGGAGATGGGCGCCGAGTTCATCATCGCCGTGAACATCTCCACGCAGACGGAGGCGCAGGCCGCGATCTCCTCGCTGGAAGTCATTATGCAGACCTTCAGTATCATGGGCCAGCGCATCAACCAGTATGAGCTGCGCGATGCGGACATCGTGATCCAGCCGCCGCTGGGCAATATGGGCAGCAGCGACTTCGCCAGCCGCGCGCGCGCCATGCAGGCGGGCGAGAAGGCCACGCTCGCGCTGATGGCCCAGCTCAAACAGAAACTCAAGGCGCGGCGCGAATCGCCCGCCGTCCAGTAAATCAACCGAAGGACAACAACAATGCAGACCAAACCATTCCTCAGCCTCGCCGACGTGAAGAAGATTGCCGCGGCAGCGGAAGCTGAAGCGCTGGCCAACAACTGGCCCGTATCCATCGCCATCTGCGACGACGGCGGCCACCTGCTGTGGCTCCAGCGCCTGGACGGCGCCGCGCCTTTGTCCTCGCACATCGCCCCGGCCAAGGCGCGCACCTCGGCGCTGGGCCGCCGCGAGTCGCGCGTCTACGAAGAGATCATCAACAACGGCCGCGTCGCCTTCCTGAGCGCGCCCGAAGTGGACGGCATGCTGGAAGGCGGCGTCAACATCGTCGTGGACGGCCACACCGTCGGCGCCGTCGGCGTTTCCGGCGTGAAATCCTCGGAAGACGCCCAGATCGCGAAAGCAGGCATCGCCGCCCTCGGCTGAAATAGTTTCCTAATTGGGGACAGACCCCTTTAGGAAACTTTCTTAAAGGGGTCTGTCCCCTTTAAGAAATAGGGTGGTGGCTTGTCGGAAAGGGTGGTTTGGGTTATAATTCAAAGGTTTAGCCAAATCACATCTACCGTAGCGCCTACCACTCTTACCCATCATCATCTGACCGCAACCTGGCATCAAGCCCGGATTCATGCCGGTCGTCTGACGTGGCGCCGCTACGGTAACTTTATACGGAGTTGCCCTTGCCGCCATTTTTCGCTGGCCCAGCCGTTCCGGCCATCCTGGCCCTCGCTGACGGAACTATTTTCAACGGATATTCTATTGGCGCTTCCGGCCATACCATCGGCGAAGTCGTCTTTAATACCTCGATCACCGGCTACCAGGAAATCCTCACCGATCCGAGCTACTCGCGCCAGATCGTGACCCTGACGTACCCGCATATCGGCAACTACGGCATCAATGCCGAAGACGTCGAAGCCACCAAAGTCCACGCCGCCGGCCTGATCATCCGCGATCTGCCGCTGCTGGCCTCGAATTTCCGCTCCACCCAATCCCTTTCCGATTACCTCAAGGCCGAGAACGTGGTCGCCATCGCGGGCATCGATACCCGCAAGCTGACCCGCATCCTGCGAGAGAAGGGCGCCCAGGCAGGCGCCATCCTGACCGGCACGCTGGGCAATGAGCCTTCCGTGCAGCAGGCCGTCGAGCTGGCGCGCTCCTTCCCCGGCCTGAACGGCATGGACCTGGCCAAGGTGGTGTCCACCAAGACGGCCTACGAGTTCACCGAAACCGAGTGGAAGCTGGGCGAGGGCTACGGCAAGGTCGAGAACCCGCGCTTCCACGTGGTGGCCTTCGACTATGGCGTGAAGCGCAATATCCTGCGCATGCTGGCGTCGCGCGGCTGCAAGGTGACGGTGCTGCCCGCCCAGTCCACCGCCGCCGATGCGCTGGCGCTGAATCCGGACGGTATCTTCCTGGCCAATGGTCCGGGCGACCCGGAGCCTTGCGATTACGCGATCAAGGCCACGCGCGAGCTGATGGAGAGGAAGATTCCCGTGTTCGGCATCTGCCTGGGCCACCAGATCATGGCCCTCGCTTCGGGCGCGAAAACGCTGAAGATGAAGTTCGGCCACCACGGCGCCAACCACCCGGTGCAGGACCTGGACAGCAAGCAGGTGCTCATCACCTCGCAGAACCACGGCTTCGCCGTCGATGCGGCCACGCTGCCTGCCAACTGCCGCGTCACCCACGTGTCGCTGTTCGACGGTTCGCTGCAAGGCTTCGCCCGCACCGATACGCCAGCCTTCTGCTTCCAGGGACACCCGGAAGCATCGCCAGGCCCCACCGACGTCGCCTACCTGTTTGACCGCTTCATCTCGATGATGGAAGCCGCGGAGAAGAAATAAAAATGCCAAAACGTTCTGATATTAAAAGCATCCTGATTATTGGGGCCGGTCCGATCATCATCGGCCAGGCCTGCGAATTCGACTACTCCGGCGCCCAGGCCTGCAAGGCCCTGCGCGAAGAGGGCTTCAAGGTCATCCTGGTCAACAGCAATCCGGCCACCATCATGACCGACCCCGAAATGGCGGACGTGACCTACATCGAGCCGATCACCTGGCAGGTGGTTGAGCGCATCATCGCCAAGGAAAAGCCGGACGCGATCCTGCCGACCATGGGCGGCCAGACGGCGCTGAACTGCGCCCTGGACCTGCACCGCAACGGCGTGCTGGAAAAGTACAAGGTGGAGCTGATCGGCGCCACGCCGGAAGCCATCGACAAGGCGGAAGACCGCTCGAAGTTCAAGGATGCGATGACCAAGATCGGCCTCGGTTCGGCGAAGTCCGGTGTGTCGCACACCATGGAAGAATCCTGGGCCGTGCAGCGCGAGCTGGGCTTCCCGGTCATCATCCGTCCGTCCTTCACCATGGGCGGCACGGGCGGCGGCATCGCCTATAACGAGGAAGAATTTGAAACCATCTGCAAGCGCGGCCTGGAAGCTTCGCCCACCTCCGAACTGCTGATCGAGGAATCGCTGATCGGCTGGAAAGAGTACGAGATGGAAGTGGTGCGCGACAAGGCGGACAACTGCATCATCATCTGCTCCATCGAAAATCTGGACCCGATGGGCGTGCACACCGGCGACTCCATCACCGTGGCCCCGGCCCAGACGCTGACGGACAAGGAATACCAGATCATGCGCAACGCCTCGCTGGCAGTTCTGCGCGAGATCGGCGTGGATACCGGCGGCTCGAACGTGCAGTTCTCCATCAACCCGAAAGACGGCCGCATGATCGTCATCGAGATGAACCCGCGCGTGTCGCGTTCGTCCGCACTGGCGTCGAAGGCTACCGGCTTCCCGATCGCGAAGGTTGCTGCCAAGCTGGCCGTGGGCTTCACGCTGGACGAGCTGCGCAACGAGATCACCGGCGGCGCGACCCCCGCTTCCTTCGAACCGTCCATCGACTACGTCGTGACCAAGATCCCGCGCTTCGCCTTCGAGAAATTCCCGAGCGCCGACAACCGCCTGACCACGCAGATGAAATCCGTGGGCGAAGTGATGGCCATCGGCCGCAGCTTCCAGGAGTCCTTCCAGAAGGCCCTGCGCGGCCTGGAAGTGGGCGTGGATGGCCTGAACCAGAAAACCACCGACCGCGAGAAGCTGGAAGTGGAACTGGGCGAGCCGGGCCCCGAGCGCATCTGGTACGTGGGCGACGCCTTCGCCCAGGGCTTCACCCTGGAAGAGGTGTATGGCCTGACCAAGATCGATCCGTGGTTCCTGGTGCAGATCAAGGAGATCGTGGACCTGGAGCTGTGGCTGGACACCCAGAAGCTGGATAACCTGGACCGCACCACCCTGTTCAAGCTGAAACAGAAGGGCTTCTCGGACCGCCGCCTGGCCTACCTGCTGCAGACCACCGACGCCGCCGTGCGCAACAAGCGCCGCGAGATGAAGATCCGCCCGGTCTACAAGCGCGTGGACACCTGCGCCGCGGAGTTCTCCACCAACACGGCCTATATGTACTCCACGTATGACGAGGAGTGCGAGTCCAACCCCACGGACAAGAAGAAGATCATGGTGCTGGGCGGTGGCCCGAACCGTATTGGCCAGGGTATCGAATTCGACTACTGCTGCGTGCACGCCGCGCTGGCCATGCGCGAAGACGGCTACGAGACCATCATGGTCAACTGCAATCCCGAGACCGTGTCCACCGACTACGATACCTCCGACCGCCTGTACTTCGAGCCGCTGACGCTGGAAGACGTGCTGGAAATCGTGGACCTGGAAAAGCCTGCGGGCGTGATCGTGCAGTACGGCGGCCAGACCCCGCTGAAACTGGCGCTGGACCTGGAAGCGAACGGCGTGCCTATCGTGGGCACCTCGCCCGACATGATCGACGCCGCCGAAGACCGCGAGCGTTTCCAGAAGCTGCTGCAGGACCTGGGCCTGCGCCAGCCGCCGAACCGCACCGCGCGCACCGAAACCGAGGCCCTGGCCCTGGCGCAGGAAATCGGCTACCCGCTGGTCGTGCGTCCTTCCTACGTGCTGGGCGGCCGTGCGATGGAAATCGTGCACGAACAGCGCGACCTCGAACGCTACATGCGCGAAGCTGTGAAGGTGTCGAACGATTCGCCGGTACTGCTGGACCGCTTCCTGAACGACGCCATCGAGTGCGACGTGGACTGCATCTCGGACGGTGAAACCACCTTCATCGGCGGCGTGATGGAGCACATCGAACAGGCAGGCGTGCACTCGGGCGACTCGGCCTGCTCGCTGCCGCCTTACTCGCTGTCGCAGGACACCATCGACGAGATGAAGCGCCAGACCTCGCTGATGGCCAAGGGCCTGAACGTGATCGGCCTGATGAACGTGCAGTTCGCGATCCAGAAGCAGGACGGCCAGGACGTGGTCTACGTGCTGGAAGTGAACCCGCGCGCTTCGCGTACCGTGCCTTATGTGTCGAAAGCCACCGGCCTGCAGCTGGCCAAGATCGCGGCGCGCTGCATGGTGGGCCAGAAGCTGGCGGAGCAGGGCGTGACCAAGGAAGTGGTGCCGCCTTACTACAGCGTGAAGGAAGCGGTGTTCCCCTTCGTGAAGTTCCCTGGCGTGGACACCATCCTGGGCCCGGAAATGAAATCGACCGGCGAAGTCATGGGCGTGGGCAAGACCTTCGCCGAGGCCTTCGTGAAGTCGCAGCTGGGCGCGGGCGTGAAGCTGCCGACCTCCGGCAAGGTATTCCTGTCCGTGAAGGCGGCCGACAAGCCGCGCGCCGTGAAAGTGGCGCGCGACCTGGTCGATGCGGGCTTCACCCTGTGCGCCACCAAGGGCACCGCCGCCGTGATCGCGGCAGCAGGCCTGCCGGTGACGCCGGTGAACAAGGTCCTGGAAGGCCGCCCGCACGTGGTGGACATGATCAAGAACCACGAGATTGTCCTGGTCATCAACACGGTTGAAGAGAAACGCAATGCGATCTCGGACTCGCGTACAATCCGTACTTCCGCGCTGGCTTCGCGGGTGACGACCTACACGACCATTGCGGGCGCAGAAGCCGCGGTGGCCGGTATCCGCCACCTGGCCGAGCTGCACGTGTACGATTTACAAGGCCTGCATAAAACCTTACACTAAGCTCCTCAAGTAGCACGCAGGATCTTAATCACAGAGCCCGCGCCGCAGTCTGGCGCGGGCTCTGTGTTTTTCGCAATTTAAACAAGAGACCAACATGAATTCTGTTCCACTGACCAAATATGGCGCCGAGCTGCTGAAGGAAGAACTGCACCAGCTGAAGACGAAGGAGCGCCGCATTGTGATCGACGCTATCGCCGAGGCGCGCTCGCACGGCGATCTGTCGGAAAACGCAGAATACGATGCCGCCAAGGAGCGCCAGGCCTTCGTGGAAGGCCGCATCGCGGAGCTGGAAGGTAAATTGAGCAGCGCCCAGATCATCGATCCGGCCACCCTGGATGCGGACGGCCGCGTGGTCTTCGGCGCCACGGTGGACCTGGAAGACCTGGAAAACGGCCAGAAGGTGAGCTACCAGATCGTTGGCGTGGACGAGGCGGATATCAAGGTGAACAAGGTGTCGGTGACCTCGCCGATCGCCCGTGCGCTGATCGGCAAGTCCGGCGGCGACGTGGTGGAAGTGCAGGCCCCGAGCGGCCCGCGCGAATACGAAATCCTCGAAGTACGCTACGTTTGATGCTGCTGCAACGCGTTCGCCTGCTGGTGGCGGTGCTGTGGGCGGGCAGCCTGTGGACGGTCGGCTATCTGGTCGCGCCCACGCTGTTCGCCACCCTCAGCGACCGCGTGCTGGCGGGGACGATTGCAGGCAGCATGTTCCACGTGCAGGCCATGCTGTCGCTGGGCTGCGGCCTGGCCATGATGGTGCTGCTCTGGCTCGCGACGCCGGACTGGCGTTCCGCGCGCCGGCGCAAGGTGCTGGCGATTGTGGCCGGGATGCTGCTTTGCACGGTGGTCGTGCATTTCGGCTTGCAGCCGATGATGGCGGAATTGCGCGCGGCCGGGCTGGCTGACGAGGCGGTGAAGAGCCGCTTCGGGATGCTGCATGGGGTGTCGAGCGTGATCTACCTGGCGGGCAGCCTGCTCGCCGTGTGGCTGGTGAGCTCAGTCGCGGACTGAGTCGCAAGAAAACACCGGGGGCAGCCGGGCGGAGCCCCGCTGCCCCCAAGTTTTTTAGCTCAGGGCCGACTTCTTGCTGCTGGTCTGGCGCTTCTTGGCGCGCTTGATGGTGCCGCCGGTGGTGACGCGCTCGTTCCCCTTCAGCATGACCTTGCTGATGGTCGGCTTCTTGGTGCCGCTGGCGCTTGGCTTGACGATGGTGACCATGCGCATGCCCTTGCCAGCCTTCCCGCTGCGCGCCTTCTCGGCTTCCTTCTTCGGACGGTAGAGCACCAGCAGCTTGCCGATGTGCTGCACAGGGGCGGCATCCAGCTCGGCGCAGATGGTTTCGTACATCTCGATGCGGGCTTCGCGGTCGTCGCCAAAGACGCGGACCTTGATCAGGCCATGGGAATCCAGGCCCAGTTCAATTTCCTTCATCACGGCTGGAGTGAGGCCGGCTTCGCCGATCATGACGATGGGTTTCAGGCCGTGCGCTTCGGCGCGCAGGACGCTGCGCTCGGCGGGTGTCAGGTTCAACATATTGATTTTTCAGTGGTTCTCTTAAAAGCAGTATTCTACGCGAATGGCAAAGAACAAATTAAATAAAAACTGGTTGCACGACCATATCAACGACCCTTACGTCAAGGCCGCCCAGAAGGACGGCTACCGCGCCAGGGCCGCGTACAAGCTGAAAGAGATCGACGAAGACGAGAAGCTGATCAAGCCCGGCCAGGTCATCGTGGACCTGGGCTGCACCCCCGGCAGCTGGGGCCAGTACACCCGGCGCAAGCTGGCGGGCAAGGAGGGCGGGGGCATCAACGGCACCATCATCGGCCTCGATATCCTGCCCATGGAGCCCATCGCGGACATGCATTTCATCCAGGGCGACTTCCGCGAGCAGGAGGTGCTGGACCATCTTGCCGAGGTGCTGAAGGGCCGCAAGGCCGACCTGGTGCTGTCGGACATGGCGCCCAATCTCTCCGGCATTGCCACGGCGGACGCCGCACGGATGGAAGATCTTATCGACATTGCCATTGATTTTGCTCAGCACCATATGAAACCCTCCGGCGCCTTGCTGGTCAAATGTTTCAAGGACATGGGTTTCAGCCAGATCGTGGAGAAATTCCGGCGCGAATTCAAGACCGTCAGCCAGAAAAAGCCCAAGGCCAGCCGGGATAAGTCGTCAGAAATCTTCCTGCTGGGCCGCGGATTGAAAAATCCCGCTGAAAATTGACAGTTTGACCCTTGTATTCGGGCGGGCGGCCCGCACATCGGCCCGGAAAGCCGCGTTTTTCGCGGTTTTTACCGCACCTTAGGGGCAGGTTTCTTAGCACGGCCTGTCTATTGCGAGTAAAATGGACCAAGCTACAGGTAACAGGTGCGCAGGCATCCGGAGGAGTTTTCGTGAATAATATGTTTTCCAAATCCGCTATCTGGGTCGTAGTGGCCCTGCTGTTGTTCATGCTGTTCAAGCAGTTCGACGGCAGCCATGGCGTATCCGGCGGCAGCAAGACCATCCCTTATTCCGACCTGCTGGATGAGATCAAGGCCAAGCGCATCAAGGACCTGGTCATCGAAGGCAACAGCATCACCGCCACCCGCAACGACGACACGCGCGTGCGCACCACGGCCACCTATCTGGACCGCGGCCTGATCGGCGACCTGCGCGACAACGGCGTGCGCTTCGACGTGCGTCCGCCGGAAGAGCCATCGTTCCTGCAGCAGGTGTTCGTGTCCTGGTTCCCGATGCTGCTCCTGATCGGCGTGTGGATCTTCTTCATGCGCCAGATGCAGGGCGGAGGGAAGGGCGGCGCCTTCAGCTTCGGCAAGTCCAAGGCGCGCATGCTGGATGAAACGAACAACACCGTCACCTTCGCCGACGTTGCAGGCTGCGACGAAGCGAAAGAGGAAGTCACCGAGATCGTGGACTTCCTGAAAGACCCCACCAAATTCCAGAAGCTGGGCGGCCGCATTCCGCGCGGCGTGCTCATGGTCGGTCCTCCCGGCACCGGTAAGACCCTGCTGGCGCGCGCCATTGCGGGCGAAGCGAAAGTGCCGTTCTTCTCCATCTCCGGTTCGGACTTCGTTGAAATGTTCGTGGGCGTGGGCGCAAGCCGCGTGCGCGACATGTTCGAGAACGCCAAGAAGCATTCTCCCTGCATCATCTTCATCGACGAGATCGACGCTGTCGGCCGCCATCGCGGCGCCGGCATGGGCGGCGGCAACGACGAACGCGAACAGACCCTGAACCAGCTGCTGGTGGAAATGGACGGCTTCGAGGCTTCCTCGGGCGTCATCGTCATCGCCGCCACCAACCGTGCGGACGTGCTGGACAAGGCGCTGCTGCGCCCCGGCCGTTTCGACCGCCAGGTTTCCGTGGGCCTGCCGGACATCCGCGGCCGCGAGCAGATCCTGAACGTCCACATGCGCAAGGTGCCGATCGGCACCGACGTGAAGGCCGACATCCTGGCCCGCGGCACCCCCGGCTTCTCGGGCGCCGACCTGGCCAACCTGGTCAACGAGGCCGCCCTGTTCGCCGCCCGCCGCAGCAAGCGCCTGGTGGACATGCAGGACTTCGAAGACGCGAAGGACAAGATCTTCATGGGCCCGGAACGCAAGTCCATGGTGATCCGCGAGGAAGAGCGCCGCAACACGGCCTACCACGAGTCGGGCCACGCGGTGGTGGCCAAGCTGCTGCCCAAGGCCGACCCGGTTCACAAGGTCACCATCATGCCGCGCGGCTGGGCCCTGGGCCTGACCTGGCAGCTGCCCGAGCACGACAAGATCTCCGGCTACAAGGACAAGATGCTGGAAGAGATTTCCATCCTCTTCGGCGGCCGTATCGCGGAAGAGCTGTTCGTGGGCCAGATGTCCACCGGCGCCGCCAACGACTTCTCGCGCGCCACCAAGCTGGCGCGCTCCATGGTGACCCGCTTCGGCATGTCCGACTCCCTGGGCGTCATGGTCTACGAGGACGAGCAGAACGAGGGCTTCCTGGGCGGCACCAACAAGACCATCTCGGAAGCGACCCAGCAGAAGGTGGATGCGGAAATCCGCGCCATCCTGGATTCGCAGTACGCCCTGGCGCGCAAGCTGCTGGACGAGAACCGCGACAAGGTCGAAATGATGACCAAGGCCCTGCTGGAATGGGAAACCATCGACGCGGACCAGATCAACGACATCATGGCCGGCCAGGAGCCGCGTCCGCCGAAGGCGGGCGTGACCCTGCGCAAGACCCCGAGCGGCGACGGCCCGACCGCATCACCCAGCGCCACGGCCCCCGCCTGAGCGCAGCCTGACGAGTATTAAAGAAAGGGTGAGGAGCGATCCTCGCCCTTTTCATTTTCAGCACAGCACCATGGCCCACACCAAGTTCGGACGCTTCAACTTCCCGCAGCAGCGCGCCCTCGTCATGGGCATCCTCAACGTCACCCCCGATTCCTTCTCCGACGGCGGCCAGTTCGCCTCCCTGGACTACGCCATCTCCCACGCCGAACAGATGATGCGCGACGGAGTGGACATCATCGACGTGGGCGGCGAATCCACCCGCCCCGGCGCCCCGCCCGTGGCCCTGGAGGACGAGCTGCGCCGCGTCATGCCCGTGCTCTACGCCCTGCGCGACTGCGGCAAGGCCATCTCCGTGGACACCTACAAGCCCCAGGTGATGCGCGAGGCCATTCTGGCGGGCGTGGACATGATCAACGACATCAACGGCTTCCGCGCCGAGGGGGCCATCGAAGCCGTGCGCGACAGTGAGTGCGCTCTGTGTATCATGCATATGCTTGATAAACCTGCAACCATGCAGCAGCAGCCGGAATACGGCGACGTGGTGCGGGAAGTCACGGACTTCCTGCGCGGGCGGATCGAGGCCATGACGGCGGCCGGTATTGAGCGGAATCGCCTCTGGATCGATCCGGGCTTTGGTTTTGGCAAGACGGTCGAGCATAATTACGCATTATTGAAGGCTGGCCGCCGCATGGTGGACGAGCTGGGCGTGCCGCTGCTGGCGGGCCTGTCGCGCAAGTCCATGATCGGGGCGGTGACGGGCAAGCCGGTGGAGCAGCGCCTGGCGGGCAGCATCGGCGGCGCCCTGGCGGCCGTGGCGCACGGCGCACGCATCGTGCGGGTGCACGACGTGGCCGAAACGGTGGACGCGCTCAAGGTGTGGCAGGCAGCCCATTAACGATAAGGACAACACAACATGGCACGTAAATATTTCGGCACCGACGGTGTACGCGGACTGGTGGGCGAGGCTCCGATCACGCCCGATTTCGTCATGCGGCTCGGCTACGCGGCGGGCAAGGTGCTGGCCAAGACGGCGACGCCCGGCACGGCGCGCCCGACCGTCCTGATCGGCAAGGACACCCGCATCTCCGGCTACATGCTGGAAGCGGCGCTCGAAGCGGGCTTCGCGGCGGCGGGCGTGGACGTGATGCTGGCGGGCCCCATGCCGACCCCTGCCATCGCCTACCTGACGCGCGCCCTGCGCCTGTCGGCAGGCGTGGTGATCTCCGCCTCCCACAATCCCTTCCAGGACAATGGCATCAAGTTCTTCTCCGACCAGGGCACCAAGCTGCCGGACGCGGTGGAACTGGACATCGAAGCCCAGCTGGACCAGCCCATGCACTGCGTGCCCTCCGAAAAGCTGGGCCGCGCCAAGCGCCTGGACGACGCCTCGGGCCGCTACATCGAATTCTGCAAGAGCACCTTCCCGAACGAGCTGGACCTGCGCGGCCTGAAGATCGTGGTCGACTCCGCCCACGGCGCCGCCTACAACATCGCGCCCCACGTCTTCCACGAGCTGGGCGCCGAAGTGGTCCCCATCGGCAACAAGCCGGACGGCTTCAACATCAACGACGGCCACGGCGCCACCGCGCCCAAGGCCATGGCCGCCGCCGTGCTGGCCCATGACGCCGACCTCGGCATCGCCCTGGACGGCGACGCCGACCGGCTCATCATGTGCGACGCCAACGGCCGCCTCTACAACGGCGACGAGCTGCTCTATGTGATGGTGATGGACCGCCTGGCGACGGGCCCCGTGGCGGGCGCCGTCGGCACCCTGATGACGAACATGGCGCTGGAAGTGGCCTTCAAGGAAAAGGGCATCGGCTTCGCGCGCGCCAAGGTGGGCGACCGCTACGTGCTGGAAGTGATGAAAGAGAAGGGCTGGATCCTGGGCGGGGAGGGCAGCGGCCACCTGCTCGCGCTGGACAAGCATACGACGGGCGACGGCATCATCTCCGCCCTGCAGGTGCTGAGCGCCCTGAAGCGCAGCGGCAAGACCCTGGCCCAGATCGCAGGCGAAGTCGAGCTCTTCCCGCAGACCCTGATCAATGTGCGCGTCCCGGCCGGTTTCGACTGGCAGAAGAACGCCGCCATGGTGGCCGAGAAGGAAGCCGTGGAGCGCGAGCTGGGCGACACCGGCCGCGTGCTGATCCGCGCCTCCGGCACGGAGCCCCTGATCCGCGTGATGGTCGAAGCCCGCGACGCCGCCCGTGCCCAGCAGTTCGCCGAACGCATCGCCGCCAAAGTCGAGCTCCCCGCCGCCGCCGCATAGCCCAGTCCGCCACCGACCAAAGTCAGCAAAGCCCGAAGACCCCCCGATTTGACGCCCCCAAGGGGTACGAGTATCATTGTCCTACATCGGAGTGTAGCGCAGCCCGGTAGCGCACCTGGTTTGGGACCAGGGGGTCCAAGGTTCGAATCCTTGTACTCCGACCACATTCCGAAAGCGGGCTTCCAGCCCGCTTTTCATTTCCCCTCTCACTGCCCATAGCTCAGTTGGATAGAGCATCAGCCTTCTAAGCTGAGGGTCGCTGGTTCGAACCCAGCTGGGCAGGCCATTGTTCAGAGCCTGGTAATGATTTTTGCGTTCTTTCCCGGACCCGGGCAGCTCATATTGCTGAATCTCCCCGTCACGGCGTAGCCCGCCGGGATGGGCGACTCGTCGCACACAATTTCCTCTGCCCCTGGAATCTTGATCCGCCAGGCGTTGTTGATGTCACCCCGGCAGCCTGCCTGCCCGTAGCTGAATTGACTGACAATCACCCAGCCGGATGGAATGGGATCGCCCTTGCAGATGATCAGCTCCGTGGGCGGAGGGGCTTTCGAATCGGAGTACGCCATGGACGGCAAGGGCGCAAGCACTGCAACGGCGAGGGAAATACAGGCTCCAGCAAGAGACTTCATTCTGACCTCCGGGCTCGTGGGGAATGGGAAGTTGCCTGCGGACTTTAACATCCGGTATCAATCCCGTCATTGAGCTCTTACCGGCATTGCTCATCCGCGCAACGCCTTCCTCATTTGGGGAATTGCCGCTCACTGCTTTGGCTCTTACAGTCCCTTTAAGGATGATTGCGAATTTGCAACATCAAAATCATAAACAGGGAGGGAAGTATGAAGCAGTTTCGGGCGCTATGCGCCAGCCTATTGGCGGCCAGTCTCGTGGCTTGCGGCGGGGGCAACGATGCGCCGCCAACAGTCAGCACCATCAATGTAAGCAGCGGCAACAACCAGACGGCGGTCGCGGGCGCCAAGGTGGCCGATCCTATCGTACTGACCCTGGTCGATGCGGGCGGGGCGCCCGTGGCCAATACCAGCGCCTCGGCGACCGTGGCCAGCGGCGGCGGCTCCCTCGGCACCGCCAGCTACACGAGCGACAGCTCCGGCAAGATTACGATCAGCACCTGGACGCTCGGCACCACGGTCGGCGACCAGACGCTCAGCGTGACCTCGGGCGCAGCGAAAGCCACGGTTGCGGCGAAAGCCACGGCGGGCGCTGCGGCGAAGATCACTCCTCTGCCGGATAACGTCAGCACCGGAAACATCGGCGCCTCCATTGCCGCTCCGGGCGTAACGGTCACGGACGCCAATAACAATCCAGTTGCGAACGCCACCGTGACCTTCTCGGTCGCCGCCAACAACGGCGTGCTGTCCGGCGCCACCGCGACGACCAATGTCTCCGGTGTCGCCCGCGTGCCTGGCTGGACCCTCGGCCCGCTCGTCGGCACACAGAAGCTGACGGCCAAAGTGGGGACGAGCGCCAGCCTGGATATTTCCGTCAATGCGACGCTGGCGGCTGGCTGCGTCACGCAGCCAGTGGTGATCGGCCTGCCGGTGAACGGTGAATGGACGAGCACGGACTGCAGCTCCACCACCACCCCGGTGGGTCACTACGACGAGTATTCGCTCACGCTCGCGACCCCGGCCAATTTCCGCGCCAAGGTCACTGGCGCCAATGGCCGCAAGCTGCGCATCTTCGATGCGACTGGCCGGGTAGTGGGCGAGATGCCGAGCGATGCGTTTGCACCGGCGGCCGTCAATCCGCTGGAAATCCAGTACGCCTTGCCAGCAGGGCAGTTCAAGCTGCGCGTCTACGCGCCGGACGCCGCGACGCTGGGTGCTTACACGCTGAGTCTCACGGACGATTTCTCGAATGCGATCACGGATGCGGCCACCTGCCGTCCCGTCATCTTCGCCACCTTCGGCGCCTCGGTCACGCAGACCCTGAAGAAGGGCAACTGCTCCTTCATGGGCGATAACGAAGACCGCTATATCCTGCTGCTGCAAACGGGCGAAACGGTGAAGATCACTCTGACCAGCACGGCGATGAGCCCCTATCTCCTGCTGCGCGACGACCGTACCCCGACCAGCCCGGTCGTCGCCTCGGACCGCCGCACCGCGCCGGGCACGGCGACGCTGACCTATACGGCCACGTTCAGCGACTTCCACGAGATCATCGTCACCAGCAACACCTTCGTTGAAGAGGGCAGCTACACCATCACGGTGAGCAAGCCCTGAACGTTCTCAGCCGTGCGGCCTGCGCTGATTCGGGCAGGCCAGCACGCGCTTGATGGTGGCCAGCTCGATGCCATTGGTCCTGAGGAAGCGCAAGGCGTCCTTGGGGCCCGTCGTGATCTGAATCGTCAACGCCCGGTTGACGAGGTTGGCCGTCAGCCAGTCCATCCTTGAATACTTCCTGGTGGTGCGTCCGCGCATCACTGCTCCGTGCTATCGAGGTTGATAGCCAGAGTGTAGCTAAAGCGGGAAGGGGCTGACGTACGACAGGCGCAAACGGCCTTCAGTCCGGTGTGCGGCGACTGATGGAATCTGTCAGCACGCGTTTGATGGTTTCGCTTTCCACGCGGTGTTCAACGAGATATCGGACGGCTTCCGCCGAGCCCGCGATGGCCTGGAGCGCCAGACCGTGGTTGATGATGGCTGCCTGGCGCTCGTCTGTACGGTTGCAGATGGTAGCTGGGTTATCCATGGCCGCTCTTCCTCAGAAGTGGAAACTCCAGTTTAGGCAAAACGGATGGGGAAGTCGTTAACAAAATGCAGTTTTTCAGGCGCTCACCTCACTTAATTCTTGATATCGTTCGCGCAAACGTTTGGCTGTTGCGAAAATGAATCATGGCTTTGAGCAAGCTCAAATAGCGAGCTCGGCAATCGTGCTAGCCCCCCAGGATCAGGCTCGCCGCGATGGCCAGCATGGTGGCGCCCGTTAACGCTTCGATGCACTTCCACGCCAGGGGCCGCGAGAGCAGGGCAGCGCAGCGCGCCGACCCAAAACCGATAAGGCTGAACCACAGCAGGGAGGCCGTGATGGCGCCGCCCGCGAAATGCACGCGCTCCGGGGCAGGATAGCTGCCGCCGATTGAACCCAGCAGAACCACCGTATCCAGATAGACGTGGGGATTCAGCAGCGACATCGCGGCGACGCTGGCCAAGGCGGCCCGGGCGCTGATACGGACGGTCTCGCCGGTGGCGTCCAGTGAGCTGCTGCGCAGGAGGCCGCGCCAGCTGCGCAGGCCATACCACAGCAGAAAGGCAGCACCGCCCCAGCGCGCCGCCGTCAACGCGATCGGGGAATCCTGGATCAGGCTGCCGCCGCCTGCCACGCCAATTCCAATGAGCACGGCATCGATGGCGATGCAGGCCGCCACCGTCAGCAGCACGTGCTGGCGCTGGATACCCATTCGCAGCACGTGGGCGTTTTGCGCGCCGATAGCCATGATGAGGCTGGCGCCCAGTCCTAAACCATTCAGGTATGTGTTCATTGTTTTCTCCTTCGCCCAGCATCATGCGTGGTTCCATGGAGCTGTGAAGCAAATTTAATATAATTCCGCTTACATTAATTTTGCTTAAGGAATGGGGATGAGCTTGGACGCCAGGCAATGCGAAGCCTTTTTGGCCGCGGTGGACATGGGCAGCTTCGATCAGGCGGCCGCGCATCTGAATCTCACTCCGTCTGCCGTCTCCCAGCGGATCGCTGCGCTCGAAACGGCCCTCGGCAGCCCCTTGCTGGTGCGCAGCCGGCCCTGCCGTCCAACCGGCCCGGGGCGGCGGCTGCTGCAGTATCTTCGCCGCGCCCGCCTGCTGGAACAGGACTTCATCGCGGAATTCGGCGAGGCCGACCAGTTGAGCCAAGTTGCCATCGCCGTGAATAACGACACCCTGGAAACCTGGCTGCTCCCCGCCATTGGTGGATTTCTGGCAGAGGAGAATCTCGGCGTCGAAATCATTCTCGACGACCAGAATTACACCTACGAGCTGCTGGAAAATGGCTCCGCCGTCGCCGGAGTATCCACGCAGTCCAAAGCCATGCGCGGATGCGCCATTGAATTCCTGGGAAGCATGCGATACCGGATGCTGGCATCGCCCGAATTCGCCAAAAAATGGTTTGCCAGCGGTTTTACGCGCGAAGCCGCGCGCAAAGCGCCAGTCGCAATATTCAATCGCAAAGATCTTTTGCAGACGGACTTTATCCGCGAACGGCTCGGATTACTGCCCGGAAGTTATCCGGTGCATTATGTTCCCGCCAGCGGTCCATTCATGAGCGCCATTGAAAAAGGCATCGCTTACGGCATGCTCCCTGAGCAGCAATATGGGCGGCATTTGGAAACTGGAATATTGGTGGACCTGGCTCCGGGCCATTATTTCGATGTCCCGCTTTATTGGCATGCATGGCGGGTGCAGCCGCCCAAGCTTGAGCGGCTGGGGGAGCGTATTGTCAATGCGGCACGGGCTGCACTGACCCAGCCGGGCGAATGACGCGCGCCGGATTCTGGCTGGTTCGTGCCAACTGTTGGCGCGTAGCCCAAAGAAACCGCTGAGTAAAAGGCAAGCTTGCGTATTAGCTGGATATATTTGGTCAGAAATTGTCGTGTCCACACCTCAATTGCTTCGCCCGGCACGAAGCAACTGATAAGCTAGAGCTTAACCAGTTGCATCAGATATTGCCGTGTTTTCGACATTGACATTTTCGACAGATAAGCGCTTCCCGCCCCGGCTGGAGGAGGCCTACCAGGCCGACCTCGCTGGCGAGAAACGCCGCGTCGCCCGCCATACGAGTATTCTGTGCTCGGTGTTATATCTGGCTTTCGGCATTCTCGATATCTGGGCCGTGCCGTCCGCCTTATTCGAAGTGTGGGCGATCCGGGTTTTGATTGTCGTCCTCACGGCGGTGATTTACTTCCTCACGCGCCGCAGCCCGGAATTTTTCGTCCGCAATTACACAGCCATCACCGTTACCGAATACCTGATCTGGGGCAGCGGCATCGAGGTCATTATTCTCCTGTCGCACCCGGCAGATATTGGCTGGAGCGCCTATTACGCGGGCCTGATCCTCGTTTCGATGGCGCTGTATTCCTGGACTTACCTGCGGCATCTTTACGCCTGCGCCGTGGGACTGGTGCTGGCGCTTGGCTATATCTGGCTCGCCGTCGGAAAGCAGAAAATGACGCTGCAGGATGAGGTGGCGGTGCTGGTCACCAACTGCTTTTTCCTGATCTCGGCCAATATCATCGGCCTGTTTTCCCTGCATATCCGCGAGCGCTTTTCCCGCAAGGCTTATCTGCTGAAAAATGCCTTGCGCATGGACCTGGAAACGGAGGAGGAGGCCCGCCGCCAGAGCGACTACATCTCCGAGCACGATGCCCTCACGGGCCTCCCGAACCGCGTGCGCTTCATGCGCAAGCTGGGCGAGATGCTGGCGCGGCCGGTCGCGGTGCTCTTCATCGACCTGGATGGCTTCAAGCCCGTCAACGACACCTACGGCCACGCAGCGGGCGACGCCGTGCTCAAGGCGGTCGGGCAGCGCATGCGCGAGTGCATCCGCACCAGCGACCTGGCCGCCAGGCTGGGCGGCGACGAATTCGTGGTGGCGCTGCCGCTGCCCGAGGAGCATGACATGGGCGTCGAACGCATCATGGAAGCGCTGCTGCACGAGCTGTCGCAGCCCATCGAAGCGGGCGGGGTGACCGTGCGTATCGGTGCAAGCGTGGGCGTGGCGCAGAGCAGGGGAGAGGTATTGTCTGCGGAAGAACTGCTGGCGCGGGCCGACCAGCACATGTATGAAGTGAAGCGCGCCCGCAAGTCGGAAGCGGAAGGCCGCGCCTCCCGCCTCCGGGCAGTGCCTTAGTAGGTGTAGAAGATGCGCTGAATGTCCTTGGTGCTGCTGGTCTTCGTCAGCGCCAGCATCAGCAGGATGCGCGCCTTCTGAGGATTCAGCGTGTCGGACACCACAAAGTCCAGCTCATCGTCGTTCGCCTCGCCGTTGCGGGCCAGGATGCCATTGCCCACGCGGCTGGAGCGCACGATGATGGCGCCTTTCTGGCGGGCCGCGACCAGGCCCGGTTTCACCTTGGCGGCCAGGCTGCCGTCGCCCACACCCGCGTGGATGATGCCTTTGGCGCCTGCCGCCACGAAGGCGTCCAGCGCCACCGTGTTCATATTCGCATAGCCGTAGACGATATCCACCTGCGGGAGGGACGACAGGGCCGAGATATCGAATTCGCTTTCCGCGGTGTGCTTGCGGGCGGAGCTGCGGTAGAAGAAGGGCTTGCCGCCCTGGATATAACCCAGCATGCCCAGCTCCGGCGTCTTGAAGCTGTCCGGCGTGGAGGTATTGGTCTTGGTGACGTCGCGCGCGCCGTGAATCTGGTCGCCCATGGCAATCATCACGCCTTTGCCTGCCGCATCTGCGCTGCCAGCCAGCAGAACGGCGTTATACAGGTTGATCGGGCCATCCGCCGACAGCGCGGTGGACGGACGCATCGCGCCCACCAGCACCACCGGTTTGCGGCTCTTCACCACCAGGTTCAGGAAATAGGCCGTTTCCTCCATGGTGTCCGTGCCATGGGTGATGACGATGCCATCCACATTCGGCTGCGCCAGCAGGGCGTTCACGCGCTTGCCCAGGGCGAGCCAGTGTTCGTTGGTCATGCTCTCGCTGGCGATCTGGAAGACCTGTTCGCCCGTTACATTGG
This sequence comes from Massilia endophytica, assembly GCF_021165955.1. Taxonomy (NCBI): domain Bacteria; kingdom Pseudomonadati; phylum Pseudomonadota; class Betaproteobacteria; order Burkholderiales; family Oxalobacteraceae; genus Massilia; species Massilia endophytica. Next base: position 1,400,979 of record NZ_CP088952.1, read on the forward strand.
CCACCTTGGCCATTTCCGGCACGGCCTGGATCAACTGCTGCACGCCGACCGTGGCAGCCGTGTAACCGACAGTTGTGGTACTGCTGGCGCCAGTGCCGGCAATGGTGCCGCCGGTCGCGAGAATGGTCACATTGGGCAGCTTTTGAGCGTGCGCGGCGCTGGCCATCAGCAGAATGCCGAACAGGGTCGCAAAATACTGCACTGTTTTTTGTCGAAGCATGCGGTCTCCCGGGTGGTGGTGAAATGATGCGCGCATCTTATCAACAATTTACTGTTGGCATAAGTCGCATTTTTGGGGCATATTGATATATCTGCACAAGAACCGGTCTGGGAGGCGATGTGGAAACGGAAGCGCTAAGCCTGGCTATCGTCATGCAAAGAAAGCCGCTTGCCAGCCGCTGGCAGCCGTTCCAGTGGGCGCCTGTCGAAGTGCTCCTGGAGCCGGGCCTTCCCGCTGCCCCGCCGCGCTGCCTGCGCCATGAGGAAGACGACACGCGCTGGCTTTTCACCGGTTTTGAGCTCCGCCTCTACAGCGACGAAGCCGAAGGTTATTTCCTCAACGCCGACAGCGGCGCCCCCTGCTGGTTCATCATGACCCGCCTCGAAGAGATCGATGGCGTGGAAGTGGCCGTGCCCCACAGCGTGACTCTCTCCTACAACGAAGCGGCCCGCCTCATGGACGGCGGCGAGAAGGTGGATACGCTGCCCGTGCCGCCGCTGATCGCCGAACGCCTCGTGGAGTTCGTGCAGGCCTGGTATCGCCCCGAGCCGAAACGCAAGCGCCGCAAGCCTTCCTTCGAAGGCGGAGCCGCCGTCGCCCAGATGGCAGCCGCCGAGGGAGGCGCGGGTGGCCGCTGAAACCTTCTTCGCCCGCTGGTCGCGCCGCAAGGCCGAAGTGGCTGCCGAACGCGAAGACGAGAACCCTGTCGTCCCTGTTCCCGCCGCGCCGGAGCCGCCTGAAGCCCTGCCCACAATGGAGCAGCTCGCGGAGCTCGATCACACGGCCGACCTCAAACCCTTCGTCGCACGCGGCGTGGACGAAGGCGTGCGCCGCGCGGCGATGAAAAAGCTGTTCGCCGACCCCCGCTTCAATGTGATGGACGGTCTGGATACCTATATCGGCGACTACAACAGGCCCGATCCCATGCCCGCAGCCATGCTCGCGGCCCTCAACCACGCGAAAGACCTGCTCGATCCCCTGGGCGTCGTCGAGCGGGAGCAGACCTTGCGCGGCCTGCTCGCGGCTGCGGACCTCGAGGAAGCCGCCGAACAGGACAACCCCACGGAAGCCCCAGCCCCAAGCCAGGACGACGATGAGCACCCGATTCAAAGTATGTGATTGCAACCGCAGCATGCCGGTGGACGGCAAGGCGCTCGGCGCAGCGCTGGAGCAGGGCGCGCCGCTCGACATGGCTTCCCAGCTGTGCAGGCGTGAAGTCGGGCGCTACCTGGAGGCGCTGGACGGCGCCGAAAAACTGGTGGTCGGCTGCACGCAGGAGCAGCCGCTGTTCTCGGAACTCGCCGAACAGAAGAACAGGCTTGCGCCGATCCGCTTCGTCAACCTGCGCGAAACGGGCGGCTGGAGCGTGGAGGCGCAGCAGGCCACGCCGAAGATGGCGGCATTGCTGGCCGCGGCGCGGCTGCCCGATCCCGAACCCGTACCCGAAGTCGAGTACCGTTCCGAAGGCCGTGCCCTGCTGCTTGGGCCGGCGGCCCGCGTACTGCCCTGGGCGCGGCGCCTGCAGGATCAGCTCGACATCACCGTTCTGCTGACGGACACCCACGGCAGCAGCCTGCCAGCGCTGCGCGCCTGGCCCACCTGGTCGGGTGGGGAAGTGAAGATCTCCGGCTACCTGGGCGCCTTCAAGGTGAGCTGGCAGCAGTCCAACCCCATCGATCTCGATCTTTGCACCCGCTGCAATGCCTGCATCAAGGCCTGCCCGGAGAATGCCATCGGGCTCGATTACCAGGTGAAGCTGGACGCATGCAGTTCGCACGGCGATTGCGTAATTGCCTGCGGAGCGATAGGCGCCATCGACTTCGAACGGCGCGACACGGAACGCAGCGGCGAATTCGACCTCGTGTTCGACCTCGGCGAAGAGCCCCTGATTGCCTTGCACCAGCCGCCGCAAGGCTACTTCGCCCCGGGAGCATCCGAAACGCGCGCCGCCGGGATGGCGCAAGCCATGTCGTCCATGGTCGGCACTTTCGGCAAGCCGAAATTTTTCCAGTACAAGGAGAGCATCTGCGCCCACAGCCGCAACACGAAGACCGGCTGCAACGCCTGCATCGAGGTCTGTTCGGCGCAGGCAGTGAGCCATGACGGCGACCGTATCAAGGTCGACCCGAATCTCTGCGTCGGCTGCGGCGCCTGCACCACCGTCTGTCCCTCCGGTGCGCTCAGCTATGCTTATCCCCGCGCCCCCGACCAGGGCGCCCGCATCAAGACCATGCTCACCACCTACGCCAGGGCAGGTGGCAAGCGCCCGGCGCTGCTGCTGCACAGCGAGGAGGGCGGCGCCGCGCTGGTGATGGAACTCGGCAGGCTGGCCGGGGCGGGGCGGCTGCGCGGCCTGCCTGCGCGCGTGATCCCGCTGCCCTTGCATCACATTGCATCCGTTGGCATCGATGTCTGGCTCGCGGCAGTGGCCTATGGCGCGTCGAACGTGATGATCCTGGCCACGGGCGAGGAAGCGCCCCAGTACCTGCAGGCGCTGCGTGGACAAGCTGCCATTGCGCAGGCCATCCTGAGTGGACTGGGTTATGCGGGCGAGCATTTGCAGCTGATCGAAGCGAGCGATGCGGAGGCGCTGGACAGCGCGCTGCGCCGCTGCGAAGCGGGCCAGACGCCGCGGGACGCGGCCAGCTTCAATATCGCGGGCGCCAAGCGCACCACGCTCGATTTCGTATTCGACCATCTCCTGAAACACGCGCCGCAGCCGAAGGACGAGATTGCGCTGCCTGCGGGTGCGCCATTCGGCACGCTGGCTGTGAACACGGAGGCCTGCACCCTGTGCATGGCTTGCGTGGGCGCCTGTCCCGAGTCCGCGCTGGCGGACAATCCCAGCCTGCCGCAGCTGCGCTTCACCGAGACCAACTGCGTGCAGTGCGGCCTGTGCGAAAAAACCTGTCCCGAGAACGCCATTGCGCTCTCCCCGCGCCTGCTGCTCGCGCCGCAGGCAAAGCAGCCGCGCGTGCTGAACGAGGCCCAGCCCTATCACTGCATCCGCTGCGAGAAGCCTTTCGGCACCTTGCAGATGGTGGAGAACATGGTGGCGAAGCTTTCCTCGCACGGTGCCTTCTCGGCCAACCTGGACCGCCTGCGCATGTGCGGCGACTGCCGCGTGATCGACATGATGCAGCCATCGAAGGAAGTCTCCATCTTTGAGGTGAAGCGCTAATGGAAGCCAGCCTGCAATTCGAAACGCCCGACAGGGGCGAGGAAGATGCCCGTGCCGACCTGTATGGCCTGCTGGCCGTGCTGTTCTACCAGCCGCCATCGAACGAGCTGCTCGAATCCATCGCCAGCGCGCCGTCAGACGGGGAGGGCGCCTTGCCGGATGCATGGCGCGCACTGCAGACGGCCTGCCGCGACGCGGACCCCGAGAGCGCGCGGGACGAGTACGAGTCGCTCTTCGTCGGCGTGGGCAAGCCAGAGGTGTTCCTGTACGGCTCCTACTACCTGGCCGGTTTCTTGATGGAGAAGCCGCTGGCCCAGCTGCGCAGCGACCTACTGGCGCTGGGCCTGGAGCGCGAGGACGATGTGACCGAGAGCGAAGACCACATCTCCTCCCTGTGCGAGGTGATGCGGCACCTGATCTCCACCGAGGACGTGCTGCATGGCAGCATCGCAACGCAGAAACAATTTTTTGCGGCCCATATCCAGCCCTGGGTGCAGACCCTGTGCGACACGATTCTCCGCCATCCCGAGGCGCGCTTCCACGCTCCCGTGGCGCAGCTGGCGCAGGCCTTCTTCGCGGTCGAGATGCAGGCCTTCGACATGGTGAATCTACAGAACTGAAACGAATTTGTAGTTGTGCTAAGGTTGAGCAAGTAGTATTAATCGTGCAATAGACAGTCTGAGGAGACCGGAATGTCCATCGATACCAAAGCTACACGCCGCACATTCTTTGCGGGCCTGGGCGCAGTGGCCGCCGCGGGTGTCGCCGCAAAGCTGGCCAGCAAACCTGCCGACGCTCCGGCCGAGGAAGCCAAACCCGCCGATCCGGGCGGTTCGGGCTACCGCCTCAGTGAACACATCAAAAAATACTACCGCACCGCCAAACTCTGAGCTGGGAGGGCACTCACATGCTGCTGACACGTAAAGGGCCTGCGGGCCCCCGTTCGTCCGGCCGTTTCGCCGCGAGCCTGAGCGACAGCCTGTCGCGCGCATTGCCGACGATGGACCGCCGCGCTTTCCTGAAACGATCCGGTATCGGCGTGGGCGCGGGCCTGGCGATATCGCAGGCGCCGCTGCTGCGCAAGGCCCGCGCGGCCGATGCCCCGGCGGACGGCGCGAAGGCGAAGCATGAGGTGAAGCGCACGGTATGCAGCCACTGTTCCGTGGGCTGCGCGGTGGACGCGATCGTGGAGAACGGCGTGTGGGTGCGGCAGGAGCCGGTGTTCGATTCGCCCATCAATCTTGGCGCCCACTGCGCGAAGGGTGCTGCGCTGCGCGAGCATGGCCATGGCGACTTCCGCCTGAAGTATCCGATGAAGCTGGTGAACGGCAAGTACCAGCGCATCAGCTGGGACACGGCCCTGCAGGAGATCTCGGAGCGCCTGCTCGCCACCCGCAAGCAGAGCGGGCCGGATTCCGTGTTCTGGGTGGGCTCCTCCAAGCACAATAACGAGCAGTCCGCGCTGCTGCGCAAGTTCGTTTCCTTCTTCGGCACCAACAACTGCGACCACCAGGCGCGCATCTGCCACTCCACCACGGTGGCCGGTGTGGCGAATACCTGGGGTTACGGCGCCATGACGAACAGCTACAACGACATGCAGTTCGCCAAGGCCGTCATGTACATCGGCTCGAACGCCGCCGAGGCGCACCCGGTCTCCATGCTGCACATGCTGCACGCGAAGGAAACAGGCACGAAAATGATCGTGGTCGATCCGCGCTTCACGCGTACGGCGGCGAAGGCGGACCAGTATGTGCGCATCCGTTCCGGTTCGGACATCCCCTACCTCTACGGCATGCTGTACCACATCTTCAAGAACGGCTGGGAGGACAAGAAGTACATCAACGACCGCGTCTTCGGCATGGACAAGGTGCGCGAAGAGGTCATGAAATGGACGCCGGACAAGGTGGAGGAAGCCTGCGGCGTGCCCGAGGCCGAGGTCTACCGCGCCGCCGAAACCATGGCGATGAACCGCCCCTCCTCGGTGGTGTGGTGCATGGGCCAGACCCAGCACACCATCGGCAACGCCATGGTGCGCGCCTCCTGCATCCTGCAGCTCGCGCTGGGCAATGTGGGCGTTTCCGGCGGCGGCACCAATATCTTCCGTGGCCACGACAATGTGCAGGGCGCCACCGACGTGGGCCCGAACCCGGATTCGCTGCCCGGCTACTACGGCCTGGCGCCGGGCGCCTGGAAGCACTGGTGCGCCGTCTGGGGCGTGGATTACGAATGGGTGAAGAGCCAGTTCGCCTCGCAGGCCATGATGGAAAAGTCCGGCACCACCGTGTCGCGCTGGATCGACGCCGTGCTGGAAAAGAATGAGCTCATCGACCAGGACAACAACGTGCGGGCCATGGTGTTCTGGGGCCACGCCCCGAACTCGCAGACGCGCGGCCTGGAAATGAAGAAGGCGCTCGACAAGCTCGATACCCTGGTCGTGATCGACCCCTATCCCTCGGCCACCGCCGCCATGGCGGCCATGAAGGTGGACGGACAGGAGATCAACCCGAACCGCGCCGTCTACCTGCTGCCAGCGGCCACGCAGTTCGAGACTTCCGGTTCCGTGACTGCCTCCAACCGTTCGCTCCAGTGGCGCGAAAAGGTGATCGAGCCGCTCTTCGAATCGCGCACCGACCACATGATCATGTACCAGCTGGCCGAAAAGCTGGGTTTCGGCAAGCAGCTGGTGGCGAAGATCAAGCTGGTGCCGGGCAAGGGCGGCATGATGGAGCCCGAGCCGGAGGACATGCTACGCGAGATCAACCGCGGCTGCTGGACCATCGGCTACACCGGCCAGTCGCCGGAGCGCCTGAAGGCGCACATGCGCAATATGCACATGTTCGACGTGAAGACCCTGCGCGCCAAAGGCGGCAAGGACCCGGTCACAGGGTACGACCTCACGGGCGACTATTTCGGGCTGCCATGGCCATGCTACGGCACGCCGGAACTGAAGCATCCCGGTTCGGCCAACCTGTACGACAACAGCCGCCACGTGATGGACGGCGGCGGCAACTTCCGCGCCAACTTCGGTGTGGAGAAGGACGGCATCAATCTCCTGGCCGAAGACGGCTCGCATTCCGTGGGCGCGGACATCACAACAGGCTACCCGGAGTTCGACCATGTGCTGCTGAAGAAGCTGGGCTGGTGGGACGACCTGACCGACGCCGAGAAGGCGGCAGCCGAAGGCAAGAACTGGAAGACCGATCTTTCGGGCGGCATCCAGCGGGTGTGCCTGAAGGTACACGGCGTGCATCCCTTCGGCAACGCGAAGGCGCGCGCCGTGGTGTGGAACTTCCCCGACCCCGTGCCGCTGCACCGCGAGCCTCTGTTCGGCACGCGCCCTGACCTGGTGGCCAAGTATCCCACCCACGACGACAAGAAGGCCTTCTGGCGCATGCCAACGCTGTACAAGACGCTGCAGCAGAAGAATGTCGAGGCGGGCCTGGACAAGAAGTTCCCCATCATCCTCACCTCCGGCCGCCTTGTGGAGTACGAGGGCGGCGGCGAGGAAACGCGCTCGAATCCCTGGCTGGCCGAACTGCAGCAGGAGAACTTCGTGGAGATCAATCCGAAGGCCGCCAACGACCGCGGCATCCGCAACGGCGAATACGTGATCGTGTCCACGCCCACCGGCGCCCGGCTCAAGGTGCGCGCCCTGGTGACGCAGCGCGTGGGGCCGGATACCGCCTTCATTCCCTTCCACTTCTCCGGCTGGTGGCAGGGCAAGGACATGCTGGAGTACTACCCCGAAGGCGCCGCGCCCATCGTGCGCGGCGAAGCCGTCAACACGGCCACCACCTACGGCTACGACTCCGTCACCATGATGCAGGAAACGAAAACGACGATCTGCAATATCGAACGCTTCACCGCCTGAAGGGGACGCCATGGCACGCATGAAATTCATCTGCGACACAGAGCGCTGCATCGAATGTAACAGCTGCGCCACCGCCTGCAAGAACGAGAACGAAGTTCCCTGGGGCGTGAACCGGCGGCGCGTGGTCACCATCAACGACGGCATGGTGGGCCAGGAGAAATCGGTCTCGGTGGCCTGCATGCACTGTTCGGACGCGCCCTGCATGGCCGTGTGCCCGGTGGACTGCTTCTACCGCACGGACGAAGGCGTGGTCCTGCACAACAAGGACACCTGCATCGGCTGCGGCTACTGCTCCTATGCCTGCCCCTTCGGTGCGCCGCAGTTCCCCTCCAACGGCACCTTCGGCCTGCGCGGCAAGATGGACAAGTGCACCTTCTGCGCCGGCGGTCCCGAGGAAAACGGCTCGCAGGCCGAGTTCGAGAAATATGGGCGCAACCGCCTGTCCGAAGGCAAGCTGCCTGCCTGCGCCGAAATGTGTTCGACCAAGGCGCTGCTGGGCGGCGATGGCGACGTGGTGGCGGATATCTTCCGCACCCGCGTCATCACGCGCGGCAAGGGCAGCGAAGTGTGGGGCTGGGGCACGGCCTACGGCAAGTCGCCGAACCCCGAGGCACGGGCGCCGGAAGGGAAGAAATCATGAGCCGCGTCGCGGCGATGGCCGCCTTGCTGGCGCTGGCCGCCTGCGGCGAGATCGACCAGTCCAAGACCGGCTCCAGCGTGGACCGCGCGGATGTTCCTGCCTACAAGGGCGCAGCCAATGCCAATGTGGCCAAGGGCTGGGCGCCGGGAGACCAGACGGCATGGAACAAGCAGATCCGCGAACGCGGGCAGCTGCAGAACGAATACAACCGCACCCGATAGGCAGGGAGGGGACATCATGAAACGATGGCTTGCCATGCTGGCGCTGGCGCTCGCCGCGGTGGGAACGGGCGGCAGCGCATGCGCACAGGACAAGGCGGCTCCGGCGGCCGAAGCGACAGCGAAGAGCGGCCCGATCACGAAGGAGCCCCAGCCCGACTACGGATCGCCCGCGCCGCAGAAGCCGCTGACGGGCGCGCCCGCGCAGCCGCAGCCTGTGGGCGACGCGCCGGCCGCGAAGCCGGGGCCGGGCGCGGAAGCGGGCAGCCCGATGGTGGCCGCCCCGCGCGTGGAGTCCGTCGATATCCTGAAGCAGAACCAGGCCGAGCGCACGCGCGACCAGCCCGGCAACCTTGCGCCCACCTGGCGCCAGGTGAAGCAGGGCACGCCCAACTACGCCAGCCTGCCTTACCGCGAGGCGAGTGTGCTGATCCAGCCCAAGGCGCAATTCCCGGGGCAGGACAGGGCAGTAACGGCGGGCGAAGCCTGGCGCCAGTACCGCAATGGACCCATGACGCAGATCGGCGGCTGGATCCTCATCGTGACCTTGCTGGTCCTGGCCGCCATGTACTTCCTCAAGGGGCCGATCATGCTCAAGCACCCGCGCACGGGCCGCCTGATCGAGCGCTTCACGCCCACGGAACGCGTGGTGCACTGGACGGTGGCCATCAGCTTCGTGATCCTCATGGTGTCCGGTTTGACCATGATGTTCGGGAAGCATGTGCTGATGCCGGTGTTTGGCCACGCGCTGTTCGGCTACCTGACCTATGCGCTGAAGACCCTGCACAACTTCGTGGGACCGCTGTTCGCCGTGTCGCTGATCGTCATGTTCATCACCTATGTGCGCGACAACTTCCCCATCGTGGCCGATATCAGGTGGCTGTTCACCCTGGGCGGCGCCATCGGCAAGGGCCATCCGCACGCGGGACGCTTCAACGCGGGCGAGAAGCTGTGGTTCTGGGGCGGGGTGACGGTGCTGGGCGCGATCGTGAGCGCCTCCGGCTTTGTGCTCGACCACATCGTGCCGGGCCTGGATTACACCCGCGCGCTGATGCAGACAACGAACATCATCCATATCGTGGCTGCCGTGCTGGTGATGGCGGCGGCGCTGGGCCATATCTATCTCGGTACAATAGGCATGGAAGGCGCCTACCGCGCCATGCGCGACGGCTATGTCGACGACGAATGGGCCGTCGAGCACCACGATCTGTGGTATGACGATATCCAGCACGGCAGGGTGCCGCGCGTGCGGACGCAGGAGGGCGCGGCCACTGTCGCCGCCACTGCGCCGAAAACCGTGTGAGGAGAGAGCGATGAAGAAAATATTGTGCGCAGCACTGGCGCTGGCCGCGGCAGCCGGTCTGGCTCACGCGAAGCTCCCGCCGCTGAGCGAGGAAGCGAAGGCCGCCGCCGCTGCCGCCAAGGACAAGCAGGCCTGGATCGACAAGGTCATGGCCTACAAGCTATGCCTTGCGCAGGACCGCGTGGCGGCCTTCTATTTCAGGCAGCATGCCGCCGCGCCCAAGCCTGCTGTGGCGGTGCCGGCGTGCGCCGACCCCGGACCGTATGTGGCGCAGCTGGCCGCTGCCAAGGAAGTGGGCATTGCCGACTCCAAGCCGAGCCCCGAGGCGGGCGCCCGCCAGCCGCCGCCGATCAAGAAATAAGATGCCTTACCGTCCCGAGCTTTCCAACGCCAGCGCCGTCCTCACACGCGAAGTGGAGGTGCTGGACGAGCGCGGCCGCGCCTCCATCATCTCGATTCCTGCCGAACGGCCGCTCACCGTCTATGTGGACAAGCGCGAACTCGTCACGCTCATGACCCTGGGCGCCGCGCCCGAGGCGCTTACCCTGGGCTATCTGCGCAACCAGCGCCTGGTGCGCTCGCTGGACGACATCGTGTCCGTGCACGTGGACTGGGAAGTCGACGCCGTTGCCGTGAAAACGCGCCATGGCATTGCCGATGTGGAGGAACGCACGGCGAAGAAGGTGGTCACCACGGGCTGCGGCCAGGGCTCCGTGTTCGGCGGCCTGATGGACGACATCTCGCAGATCAGCCTGCCCGCAGCCGCGCGCCTGCACCAGGGCACGCTGTACGGCATTGTCGATACCATCCGCACCCGCCAGTCCATCTACAAGCAGGCGGGATCGGTGCATGGCTGCGCCCTGTTCTCGGCGGCGGGCGAGCTGCTCTACTTCATCGAGGACGTGGGCCGCCACAATGCCGTGGACGCCATTGCAGGACTGATGTGGCTGGATGGGATGGGCGGCGCGGACAAGATCTTCTACACCACGGGACGGCTCACGTCCGAGATGGTGATCAAGGGCGCCCAGATGGGCATCCCCTTCCTGCTGTCCCGCTCCGGCACCACCCAGATGGGGCATATGGTGGCCGAACAGGTGGGCATGACCCTGCTGGCCCGCTGCACGGGCAAGCATTTCCTTCTGCTGACAGGCAAGGAAAGGCTGGTCTTCGAGCCCGGCCTGGCCGAAGTGCTGCGCTACGCCTGAAAAAAACCCGCCGTGAGGCGGGCTGGAATGTGGGGGTATGCCTGGTTAGCCCAGCTTGTTATTCGATTTGCGGCGGGCGGTAAAGGCCAGCAGGCCGACGCCGATGCCCAGCATCGCATAGGTAGCCGGTTCCGGAACAGCAACCACCTGCAGGTTCAGAGTGCCTGCATAGGCGCCGCCCATGTCCGGAATCGCGGTGTTACCAGTCACCATGAAACCGTAGTTGCCCGACATCAGGGCATCGTTTGGATAGAACTCGATGGCATCACCATTGCTGAAAGTGGTGCTCAGCATGGTATGGCTGCTGTCCGCTTCGACGCGGAAGAAGCTGATTTCCGTAATGGCATAGTTGGACAGGCGGGCCGAATCGATGAACGTTTTGCCCACAACAGCCGTGCCGCTGGCCCAGCCCATGCTTGCAGCGTCAACCGAGAACAGATATTCGTCCTCGAAATTGTCGCCCGGCGTGGCGTGAGTCATGCCGAAGACGGCATTGCCCATTGCATCAAACGACAAGGTCGTCTGTGCGCTGGCGCCCGTGCTGGCCAGCAGGCCGGCGGTGAGAAGGAGTGAACCGGCTACCTTGCTTAATAACATTTTCTTCATTTGAATACCCCTTGAACTCGTTTGTGTTACAGAAAGTAGTAGCAAGCGTTGGCACGCAACTGCAATCCGCTCTCTCCAAAGCGGTCTATTGGTAAATGCTTATTTGCAATTTTGCCAACGTTATTAATCTTATCTCGGCCGAAGGCAAAAATACTTCATTAATGAAGCGTATCGCTAGCGAAAAGCTACTCAGCAGACCCACCTGTTCAAAACGTCTCAAACGTCAAGCCGAATCTTTTTTGGCCTTTATTTCCGGCGCTCTACAATTGGCAAAAAATGGGGCAGATATAATCGCTCCATGGATATCAATTCGGACGACCTGAAGATCTTCGTTGCGGTAGTCGACAGCGGCACCTTGAGTGCAGCGTCGGTGCACCTGGGACAGACGACTTCGGGCGTCAGCCGCGCCCTGTCGCGGCTGGAGGAAAAACTGCAGGCAACCCTGCTGACGCGGACCACGCGCCGTATGGAGCTGACCGAGGAAGGACGGCTGTTCCTGGACAAGGCGCGCGCCATCCTGGCGTCGATGGAAGAGATGGAGGAATGCATCCGCATCCGGCGCCAGCAGCCTGCGGGCAGGCTGGCCGTGGATGCCGCCTCGCCCTTCATGCTGCATTGCGTGGTGCCGCACGTGGCCGAATTCCGCGCGCTGTTTCCCGAGATCCGCCTCGAGCTGCGCAGCAACGACCAGATCGCCGACCTGATCGAGCACCGCACCGATATCGCCATCCGCATCGGCGCGCTGAGCGACTCGACCTTGCACGCGCGGCCGCTCAGTTCCAGTCCCCTGCACATTCTGGCCAGTCCGGACTATATCGCCCGCCATGGCCTGCCCGCGGCGCCCGAAGACCTGGCGAACCATACGCTGCTTGGCTTCGTGCAGTACGAGCTGGGCAACCAATGGCCGCTGCGCCACGCGGGCGGCAACAGTTATGCGGTAACGCCGGCCCTGTCCGCATCGAGCGGCGAGACCTTGCGCCAGCTTGCACTGGAAGGCCAGGGCATTGTGTGCCTCGCCGATTTCATGACCCGCGGCGACATCGCCAGCAGCCGCCTGGTGCCGCTGCTGCAGGACTTCACTACGGGCTTCCGCCAGCCAATCCACGCCGTCTACTACCGCAACACGCAGCTTGCCCAGCGCATCAGCTGCTTCCTCGATTTCCTGCAACGAAAGCTGTAGGCGGCTTCCGACATCCACACCAGCCGTAGCGGCGGGCACTTTGTACGATACCGCACGGTGCTTGTCACAGTGCTGTCATACACTGGCCTTGCGTGATTGATGCGCAATGCAGCGAATCTAAGAAGAAGCGAAGCAGGTCCGCTCGTCCGCAGGCTAGTCCGGTCGCCTCAAGTACCGGCACCAGATTACGCGAGCCAGTACCGCGCGCTTTACGACACTGGCGAAGTTGGATTGCATTCGGAGGTCACCATGACGACACAGGCAAATCATCCATCCAAATACGTAGTGCGCGAGTACCTGGAACGCCGTTCCCAGGAAGTGAAGCCGCCGCCGACGCCCGAGGAGATCAGGCGCCAGCTTGGCTGGGGGCTCATGATGTTCGACCAGAAGATCAGCAACGGCAGGTCCTGAGAGGAGAAATCAAATGACCAAACGCATCGGCAACAAGGACGTGGCGCAGCACCGCAGCAAGGATGAGAAGAAACGCATCAAGGCCGCCAACAAGGCCATGGAAGCGGTGAAGCAGGCTGCGGCGCGGGCAAAATACCGCAACGAACAGAAAGGCCGCCCGGGCATCGCCGCCCAGGCTTGAACACGCTGCACCCGCCAGGAAGCTCATTCCTTTTGTGGAATGGGCTTTTTTGCTATTGACCGGCCGCTTCGCGCCGTTCGCTGAAATCCTCGCCATTCACCGCCTCCCAGCCGCCATTCACCGAAAACCGGTTTTCCGGCCCGCCGAAGCCGCGTATTGTCTCGACATGCATTCAATACGGGGAGCAGCACAATGAAAAACGGAGCACAAATGTTGCGCAAGCAGCTGATCTGGGGAGTCCTGATCGTCTGCGCAGGCGTCTTCTTCCTGCTGAATCGCGAGGACCTGCTGGACATGGCCCAGCTGTGGCGCTACTGGCCATTCATCGTCATCGCCTTCGGCATCAACAATCTTATTCCGCCCACAACGGGCAAGCAGGTCATGGACGGCGCCTGGCAGATTCTCTTCGCCTTGTGGTTCCTGGCCTCTTTCGAGAACTGGTGGGGCCTGACCTTCCGCAACAGCTGGCCGATCCTCATCATCGTGGCTGGCGCCGGCATGGTGCTGCAGCCGGTTGTGATCAAATACGTGGATTCGAACAAGGAGAAAGCAGAATGAGGACCCGTCGCGAACGAAGCCCGGCAGGGCAGATACTGGTAGGCCTGGCCGTCATCGGCATCGGCTTCGTCTTCCTGCTCGATAACCTGGGCTGGATTGACGTCGATGTCAGCTTCCAGTTCTGGCCCGTGATCCTGATGATGGCGGGCGTGCTGAAGATCATGCAGTCGCGCAGCACCAACGGCAGCATCCTTGGCGGCTTCCTGCTGCTGTTTGGCGCGCTGCTGCTCCTGAAGGGCATGGGCGTGCTGTATATCAGCTGGCGCGTGGTTGCGCCGCTGGCGATGATCGGCGTGGGCCTGATGGTGGTATTCCGTTCCAGCAAACGCGGACAGGGAATCGATGCCTCGGGCGTCAGCCTGGGCAAGGACGGCGAAGGCGATACCGTCAGCGCAATGGCTATCCTGGGCGCTTGCCAGCGCCGGTCAAGGACCGCAAACTTCCGCGGCGGCGAAGTGACAGCCATGATGGGCGGCTGCGAGATCGACCTGCGCGAATGCTCCATGTCGGGCGAGGCTGTGGTCAATGTCTTCGCCATGATGGGCGGTATCACGATCAAGGTGCCGATCGACTGGCAGGTGGAAATGGAAGGCGTGCCTATCCTGGGCGGCTTCGAGGACAAGACGGTGGTGGCGAAGGACGGCGGCAAGCGCCTGGTGGTGCGCGGCTACGCCATCATGGGCGGCCTGGAAATCCGCAACTGATGTGGCTTCTGCTCACAAGGCGGGGACTGTGGCTGTACCTTGCGGTATGGTCGCTGCTGGCGCCCGCGCTCGGCAAGATCGTGGCGCTGCTCGCGCCTTCGCCGGTGCCGAACGCCATGCTGTTCGCGGTGCCCGGCACCATGCTGTACGCGGTGGCGGCGGGCTTCTCCACCTATTATCTTTGCCGGGCCAACCCGCTGGGCGGCAGCAAGCATCCAGCCCTTGTGCTGCTCTCGCTGTGCGCATCGGCGGCGCTGATCAGCCTTCTGTGGATCGGCGCACTGCAGCTGTGGAACGGCCTCTGTCTCAGCTTCGGCCAAAGCTGGACCGGCATCGCCATCAGCCCCCAGCTGAGCGCGCTGCTGTTCACACTGGGCCTGCTGGTGTATGGATTGCTGGCGGCGATGAACTACCTGCTGGTGGAGTTTGCCCGTGCGCGAAATGCAGAAAAGCGCGAGCTGGAAATGAAACTCATGGCGCAGGACGCCGAGCTGCGTATGCTGCGCACTCAGATCGACCCGCACTTCCTGTTCAACAGCCTGAATTCCATCAGTGCGCTGACCTCGCAGAACCCCAAGGGCGCACGCGAAATGACGCTGCAGCTTGCGAGCTTCTTCCGCCAGAGCCTGGGCATGGAATCGCACCGCAAGGTCACGCTGGAGCAGGAAATGGCGCTCGTGCGGGCCTTCCTCGGCATCGAGAAGGTGCGCTTCGGCGAAAGGCTGGTGGCGGAGGAAGCCATCGAGAAGGGCGCGCTGGAATGCCTGGTGCCGCCCATGATCATCCAGCCGCTGGTGGAAAACGCCGTCAAGCACGGCATCAGCCAGCTGCCGGAAGGTGGACTGCTGATGGTGGCCGCGTGGCGGACGGGCAGTGTGCTGCGCATCGCCATCACGAACGCCATCGATCCGGACATGCAGGCGGCGGGCGGCACGGGCATAGGCCTCAAGAACGTGAGGCAAAGGCTGGCGGCCGCCTATGAAGAGCAGGCCGGAGTGCATTGGGAAAGGGAGGGCAGCCTGTTCAAGGTCGAACTGAAGCTGCCTGCCGAGACAGAACAAGGACAATAAATGCGGATCATCATCGTCGACGACGAAATGCTGGCGCGCGGCGTGGTGCGCGAATACCTCGAAGCCCATGGGGACGTCGAGATCGTGGCCGAATGCGCGAACGGCTTCGAAGCAGTGAAGGCGATCACCGAGCTGGAGCCGGACCTCGCCTTCCTCGATATCCAGATGCCCAAGCTGGATGGCTTCGAGGTGGCCGAGCTGGTAGGCGGGAAGACGCGCTTCATCTTCGCCACCGCCTTCGACCAGTACGCCATCAAGGCCTTCGAGTACCACGCCCTGGACTACCTGCTCAAGCCCTTCAGCCAGCAGCGCTTCGACCAGGCGCTGGCCCATGTGCGCGCGCAGCTGGGAGCAGGGTCTCCGGTGCAGCGCACGGAGATCGACGCCGTGGTGCGCGACGTGAAGGCAAAGCCGCTGGGGCGGGTGCTGATACGCGACGGCGCGAAGGTGCATGTCATCCCCAGCGAAAAGATCGACTACATCGAAGCGCAGGACGACTACGTGCAGGTCCACAGCGAAGGCAAGGCCTATCTGAAAAACCAGCGCCTGAGCGAGCTCGAAGAGCAGCTCGAAGCGGGCAAGTTCGTGCGCATCCACCGCTCCTACCTGGTCAACATCGAAAGCGTCAGCAGAATAGAGCAGGCCAGCAAGGACAGCCACGCCGCCGTGCTGAAGGACGGCGCACGCCTCCCCATCAGCCGCAGCGGCTACCAGAAAATCCGCACCCTCATCCAATAGCTCAGCTGCCGGGGAGGCGCCACCAGGATGGGAGGAGGGCGCGGATGTCGGGGCGCTGGAAGCGGTCGTCGATCAGGTGGACCGTGCCGCGGTCCGTTGTCGTGCGGATGACGCGGCCCGCTGCCTGCACTACCTTCTGCAGTCCGGGATAGAGATAGGTGTAGTCGTAGCCCGCCCCGAAAATGGCTTCCATGCGTTCGCGGATCTGCTCGTTTACCGGATTGAGCTGGGGCAGCCCCAAGGTCGCGATGAAGGCGCCGATCAGCCGGGCGCCGGGCAAGTCGATGCCTTCGCCGAATGAGCCGCCCAGCACCGCGAAGCCGATGCCTTCGCCGCCTTCCGTGAACCGCGCCAGGAAGGCGTCGCGCTCCGCTTCGTCCATGCGCCGGCTCTGCCGCCACACGGGAACGCCGGGATGCTGCTGCTCGAAGAGCGCCGCAGCCTTGTCCATGTAGTCGAAACTGCTGAAGAAGGCGAGGTAGTTGCCCGGCCTGCGTTCGTACTGTTCGCCCATCAGCCGCGCTATCGGCGCCAGCGAGCGTTCGCGGTGCTGGTAGCGGGTGGAGATGTGGCCTGCAATGTGCACGTCAAGCTGCCCGGCCTCGAAGGGCGACTCCACGTCGATCCAGGCCGTGTTCTCCGGCATGCCAAGCGTATCGCTGTAGTAGTTCCAGGGACTGAGCGTGGCCGAGAACAGGGCTGCCGCATGCGCGGCTTCGAAGCGTGGCTTGAGGAAGGGCGCGGGAACGATGTTGCGGATGCAGAGCACCGAGCTGGCGCGCGTGCCGCTGCCGCTTTTCGTGATGTCGAACAGGGAGTGCTGGCCGAAGCTTTCGGCCAGCCGCCCGAAGTGCAGGGCTTCGAAGTAGAAGTTCAGGACGTCCGCATCGAACCACTGCGGATACTCGGCCATGTAGTCGCCGATGTCCGTGGCCGCCGTCTGCAGGGCGCCCATGAATTTTTCCGGGAGCTCGGCGTAGCCCCGGTATTCCGCGTCCTGTTCCTTTTCCAGCGCATTCCACTGGCGGTGCACGCGGTCGAGCGTCTTGCGCAGCGCTTCGGGCGCGCTTTTACGCAGGATGCGCAGGCCGGTGTGTTCGAGTTCGGCGCTGTACATCTTGCGCGCGCGCGACACCATATTGTGCGCTTCGTCCACCAGCACGGCCGTCTTCCAGCCGTTCAGCTGCGTGAGGCTGAAGAGCATGGCGCTGATGTCGAAGTAGTAGTTGTAGTCGCCCACGATCACGTCCGCCCAGCGCGCGAGTTCGCTCTGCAGGTAGTAGGGGCAGACCTGGTGGCCCAGCGCGGTTTCGCGCACCGCTGCCCGGTCGAGCATGGACCGCTGCAGGGCTGCGCTGCGCGCCGCTGGCAGGCGGTCGTAGAAGCCCGCCGCCAAGGGGCAGGATTCGCCATGGCAGGCCTTGTCCGGATGTTCGCAGCTCTTGTCGCGCGCCGTGAGTTCGAGCACGCGCAGCGGCAGCAGCGGCGCGCTGCGCTGGATGGCTTCCGCCGCATCGAGGGCCATGCGGCGTCCCGAGGTCTTCGCCGCGAGGAAGAAGATCTTGTCCAGGCCATGCTCCGCACTTGCCTTCAGCAGTGGGAACAGGCTGCCGATGCTTTTGCCGATGCCCGTGGGCGCCTGGGCCAGCAGGGTACACCCGCGCGCGCTGGCCTTGTACATGGCTTCCGCCAGCTGCCGCTGGCCGGGACGGAAATCGGCATGCGGGAAGCGCATCGCCTTGAGCTCTTCGTTGCGCGCCTCACGGTGGGCGATCTCCTGTTCGGCCCAGGCAAGGAAACGCCCACACTGTTCTTCGTAGAAGGCGCGCAGCTCGCCAGCCTTGGCGTCCTCGGTGATGAACGTTTCTTTCTGGCTGCCGATGTCGAAGTAGACCAGGGCGAGCTTCACGCTTTCCAGGCCGCGCGCAGCGCACAGCAGGTGGCCGTAGACCTTGAGCTGGGCCCAGTGCAGGTGCCGGTGGTTGGCGGGCATCTTCGCGAGATCGCCGCGGTAGGTCTTGATCTCTTCCAGCTGATTGCGGCGCGGGTCGTATCCGTCCGCCCGTCCGCGCACGTGCAGGGGACCAAACTCACCATGGAGGCTGATCTCGCGCTCGTAGCCCTCGTCCCTGCGCGATGCAACGAGGGCATGGCCTGCAATGCCCTCCTGCGCTGTCGGCGAGGGCGTGAAGCGCAGATCGAGGTCGCCCGCCTTGGCGGTGAACTCGCACAGGGCGCGCACGGCGATGGTGTAGCTCATGCCCACTGCAGGTAGCACACGGAAATGGGCATCTCGTGCTGGGCGCAGTAATCGATCCAGCGCAGCTGGTTGTCCTGCAGCCGGTCGCCCGGGCCCTTCACTTCGATCATGTTGTAGCGCTGTTCGCCCGGCCAGAACTGGATCAGGTCAGGGAAGCCGCTGCGGTTGGCCTTCACGTCCGCCAGGATGCGCTCGAACCACTTCTTCATGTGCAGCGCCGGAATGCAGGACAGCGAGAGCTCCAGCAATGCTTCGTCCATCACGCCCCAGTACACGAATGGCGACTGGATACCCTGCTTGAGCGCGAGGTTGCGGCGTATCGTTTCGCGGTAGCGGCCATCCTCCAGCTGGGCGAAGCAGGCGGCGAACTGGCTGGCGCGGCGGCGGTGGAAATCGGCGCTGTGCAGGTCGGCCGGGCCGTGGTGATAGGGATGGAAGAAGGCGCCCGGCACGGCGGCAAACACGGCGTCCCAGCACAGCAGGCCGAAAAGGGAGTTGATCAGGGTGTTCTCGACATAGAACACGGGCGCCTCCTCGCGCCAGAGATGGTCGCGCACCACGCCTTCCACCCACCATTCGGTTTCGGGCATGGGCAGGCTGAGGTCCAGCCGCGCCACCGGCGTGGGCTTGCGGGCCGCCGCGCGCACGTGGCCCAGCTTGCGCCGCAGCCGGGGCTCCATGCGCAGCAGGTGCTGGCGTTCGGCCTCGCTTTCGGGCGCTTCCTGCGCCTTGCGCAGCCATTCGTAGGCGAGGCCGATCTGCTCGTCCTTCTCCAGCACGCGGATGGCGCGCGAGCGGGCGCCGGGATAGCAGCAGTCGCGGTAGACCTTGAAGGCGCCGTCCCAGTCGCGCAGTTTTTCCAGCTGCTGGCCCATCTGGAACAGGAGCTTGTGGCGCCGGCTGGCAAGCCACTCGTTGTCCGGACTGGGCGGCGGCAGGCTCGCGAGCACGGCCAGGGGATCCTCGCCCTCGTGGAAGCGCTCGCGGCAGGCGTGCAGTTCGAGATAATCGTCGATGTCCCGGCGGCTGCGGAAACCGCGCGCCGAGGGCGGGAACTCCACCTTCTCGTAGCGGTAGACGCCCAGGTCGGACAGCACGAATTCGGACCAATCCTGATGGTAGTTGCCGAAGAAGATAAGGCGCAGCCTGTCGCACAGGGCCTTGGCGCGCACGTGATAGACATGGTCGCCGGAATCGGCATACCAGGCGGAGAAGCGGTGGCTGCCTTCGTGCCGCTCGCGCAGGGCTTCCAGCTGTTCGGCCTTGCGCGCCGCCTTTTCGTGGGCCGCCAGCTGGAACAGCTTGCCGATTTCGGGCTTTTGCAGCAGGTCGAAGAGCTCGTCCAGCGTCAGGACGGGATCGTGCTCGATCCAGCCTTCCAGGGACAAGGGCTGGGCCGCGTCGTGGGTGCAGCCGATTTCGGCGTAGGTGAGCTTGCTGGCACGGAAGAGCACGCCCTTGCGCATCACCATGCGCACGAAGAGGGCGCGGGCGGGCTGGGGCAGCAGGGGGAAGCGCTCGATGAAGCCGCGTTCCTCCTCGTTGAGCAGATCGCTGTAGCGCTCGCCGATCCACTGGAGCACCTGGTGGAAGTTGTCCAGGTAATAAAACGCGTTTTCCAGTACTTTATTCATTGCGGGGCAGGCGGCGATACAAAAACTGTATTTTTATACAGTGTATCGCGTCTGCCCCGTCTTGCCCAGCAAATTTACGGGGCGGGCGGCGCCTGTCCGGCCATGGCGGCGGCCTTGGCCACCTGGGCCTCGAAGTTCGCCACGGCCTGGCGGGTGGCCGCAGTCACCTGTTCATAGCCCTTGTAGGCGTTGTCGATGGCCGTTTTCACGATCTGCACGGCGTTGTCCGAGCCGGGCGGCACGTGCTGGGTCACGTCGTAGATCAGGGCGCTGAGGTTGGATTTGGCCTCTTTCATGTGGGCATCGGCCGCGTCGTGGAACTCGCGCTGCAGGTCGGCGAGGATCTGGCCCAGCTGCTGGTTGTACTGCGCCGTGCCGCTCAGGTGGGGCTGCAGCTTGCTGGCCGCCGCTTCCATGGCCGCCTTGGGGCTGCCCGCCTGGCCCATCTCGCGGCCCGCGGCCAGGCTGTTCTCCATGCCGGAGCGGGCGGTCGCGATGTTCAGCGCCACCACCTGCTCCAGGCTCTGCACGGCCCGGTTGGTGAGGGTATTGAAGGTGTCGAGCTGGAACTCGAACAAGGTCTTGGTTGCGGCGGCGAACTGCTCGGGATTCTGGAACATATCTCCTCCTTGCGTTGTTGTTATCGGCCCAGGAGCCGGCGGGGTATCAACTCCGTGCAGCGGCTGTCCCGGAAGGGGCCGCTGAATTTCTCCCAGCCTTTCCCCAAGGGGTACTGGGAGCAGACCTTGCTGCCGTCCACCGTACTTTGCCATAGAAACCATGGCGCGGGGGCCGCGCTGGCGGCCACGGCGATCAGGCACAGGACAAGGATGGACAGTTTTTTCATCGTGGTGCGGTCCTCGGCAGGATGAGGGTGAAGCGGGCGCCCTTGCCGGGCTCGCTGGCCGCTTCGACCCGCCCGCCCAGCACACCCGTCACAATATTGTGCAGGATGTAAAGGCCAAGCCCGGAGCTGCCCGCGCCCAGCCTGGTGGTAAAGAAGGGATCATACACCCTGCCCAGATGCTCGGGCGGAATGCCGGCGCCGTTGTCTTCCACCCAGAGCGCCGCTTCGTCCTTGCCGTGTGGCGCGGCGCCGACGGTCACAATGCCGTGCTGCCGTCCGGCCAGGCCGTGCAGGATGCTGTTCTCGAACAGGCTCTCGAGGGCGTGGGCCAGCGGGGCGGGGTAGCTGTCCATGGCCAGGCCTGCCGTCAGCTCGCGCCGGATGACGGGGCGGGGCGGGGGCAGGGCGGCTTCCATGGAGGCGAGCTGCTGGGTCACCAGTTCGTCCAGCAGGAAGTGCTGGCGCTGGGCCGCGTCCGCGTCGGCGGCGATCTGGCGGAAGCTGTCGATCAGGCGTGCGGCGCGCTCCAGGTTGCGCAGCACCACGCTGTCCGCCTCCCGCGCCGCCGAGAGGTAGGCTTCCAGCTCCGAGCGGCGCAGCCCCGCCTCCAGCTGGCCGGACAGGGCTTCGCGCCGCTCCGCCATGGCGCCCGCCGCCACCAGGCTGTTGCCGATGGGCGTATTCAGCTCGTGGGCCACGCCCGCGACCAGGGCGCCGAGGGCGGACAGCTTGCCGCGCCTTACCAGCTCGTCCTGGGTCGCGCTCAGGTTCTCCAGGGTGGCGGACAGTTCCTCGCTGCCCAATTCCGCACGCTCCTTGGCCTGGCGCAGCTCCGTGGTACGGGCCTGCACCAGCTCCTCCAGGTGCAGGCGGTGGCGCTGCAGCTCAGCCTCGCGCTGGGCGCGTTCGATGGCGATGCCCGCCAGGTGGGTGGCCATGCCGGTCAGGCGTTCGTCCGCGGGGCGCGGCGTGCGCACCTCGCGGTAGTACATGGCGATGCAGCCCAGGACCGTGTCGGCATCGAGCATGATGGGCATGGCCCAGCAGGCGCGCAGGCCGTAGGCGAGGGCCATGGCGCGCTGCGCCTTCCAGGGAGAGTCGCGCTCGATGTCCGGCACCACCACCGGCGCGCGGCGGTGGACGGCGGCGCCGCAGGCGCCTTCCTCGGTGCCCACGGCCTGGCCTTCGAGGGTCAGTACATAGTCGCGCGGCAGGCTGGGCGCCGCGGCCGGGTGCAGGGTCTTTCCATCGGCGTCCAGCAGCATCACGGCGCACAGCAGGCCATCGGACTGGCTT
This sequence comes from Massilia endophytica, assembly GCF_021165955.1. Classification (NCBI taxonomy): domain Bacteria; kingdom Pseudomonadati; phylum Pseudomonadota; class Betaproteobacteria; order Burkholderiales; family Oxalobacteraceae; genus Massilia; species Massilia endophytica. The sequence continues at coordinate 1,423,102 of NZ_CP088952.1, forward strand.
TCCATCAGCCGCACCAGGCGGGCCAGGATGGAGGCCTGCGGCGCACCGCGCGCGATCATCTCCAGCAGCTGGTTCTGGCCGGTGCGCAGGGCTTCGGCCAGGCGTTCGCCCGTTACGTCCACGAGCCGCATGTGGAGCAGGCGCAGGCCGTTCTTTTCCAGCAGCACGGTACGCATCTCGCAGTCGATCCGGCGCCCGCCCGCGTGCTGGAAGGACATGGGGAAGACCCGGATTTCGCCCGCCATGACCTTGCCGATCAGCTCCTGCACGGCATCGGCGGAAGCCCTGCCGTCCGGCTGTATTGGCGGGCAAAGCTCGGTGAGGCGCATGCGCATCAGCTCCCCGGCACTGCGGCCGAACAGGCGTTCCGCGTTGCGGTTCACGTCGATGGGCAGGCCGCGGTCGGCGTCGAAGAGCATGATGGCGTCCGGGGAGCCTGCCAGGAGGGTGTGGTAATTGACTTCGAGGGCCGCCGCATCCCCGGCGCCGGGCAGCACGGGCCAGGCGTTGCAGGCTGTGAGTTCGACCATGATCTTTTCGGCCGCATCCTGGGGCGAGAAGGGCTTGCGCAGGTAGCCCGCGGCGCCGGCCTGCAGCGCAGTCGCCTGTTCTTCGTCCGAGGGGCGGGAAGACATTACCATCACCGGCACGGGCTTGTCCGGTCCGGCGTTGGCCAGGCGGGGAATCAGCTCCATGCTCGCGCTGCCCGCCAGGGCCGCATCCAGCAGCACCAGGGCCACATCGCTCCTGGCCACGGCGCCCAGGGCCTCGTCCCCGCGCGCCGTCAGCTGCACGGCGAAAGGCTGGGTCGCCAGAGCCGCGCCGAGGGCCGCCGGATCGAAGTCGGGTCCGCTGACGATCAGGATGGTCTGCATGGGCCCCAGTGTAGCCCAAAGCGGCTGCTCCGCGCGCATTCTACGGCTCAGCCCGTTGTCCAAAAGAAAAACGCCGCAAGCTCTTGCAAGCTTGCGGCGTTTTCCGCGTGTCCGGTAGAGTGGTGCCCACGGAGGGACTCGAACCCCCACACCTCGCGGCACATGGACCTGAACCATGCGCGTCTACCAATTCCGCCACGTGGGCACTGAGTACTCATTTGTGCGTCGAAAACAGCGCTGGTGCCCACGGAGGGACTCGAACCCCCACACCTCGCGGCACATGGACCTGAACCATGCGCGTCTACCAATTCCGCCACGTGGGCGCTGTTTTCTTGCCTCGATTGCTGTGTTCTGCAACCGAGGCACGCATCTTAAAGCAGGGAAGCGGATCGGTCAATGGTCAATTTGTGCTTTTGCGAAAGATTGCACTCTTTTGCGCCGCGCGGCCCAGGATCAGCAGGCCGGACGCCAGCATCGCCAGCATGGAGGGCTCGGGAATCGGCGGGGGCAACGACGAGGCGAGATCCCAGCCGATGGCGTCCAGTGCCGTGAGGTCGTTGAGCGCGATGACGCACAGCTCGCCTGGATCCTGCGTCGGGTCCATCAGGCCAAGGCCGAGATCGTCCTTCCAGTGGCTGGCCTGCTTATGGTCGCCGTAGATCCGGCCGGTGGCGAATTCCGGGCCAACAGTGACACCGCCATCGAGGGAGAAATATTTGACGCGTTCATCGGCGGTCCAGTCGATCACGTGCGAGGGGGTGCTCAGCGCCGAGTAGCGGAATAGGTCGAGACCGGTGACTTCGACAAAAAAATCATCGGGATTGGCGCCCCCGGCAGGGGGCTGCGGCGACAGGAGATCGAGGACGTCCACGCCACTGCGGAAGCCCAGGGCATGTCCGATTTCGTGCGCCGCCAAGCCGACCAGGTCGATCTTGCCGGGATCGATGCCATCGTTGGGGTTGAAGTCGTACTGGACGACACGCTCGTCGCTGTTGAACTGGATAAAGGCATCGCAGGGCCCGCTGCAGACATCCAGGGTGGCGGGCGCATTCGACAGGCCAATAGCCTTGGCCTCGGCATGGGCAATGCGCAGGAGGGCGTTGTTGTAGTTGTCGTTGTTGTCGAGATAGGGCATCGGGCTGCCGTCCCCGAAAGGGCTGTTACTGGTGCGGTTGATCAGCATGTTGACGTAGTCGCCGCGTGGCAGGTGGGCCACGGCCGTAGCGTCCGTGGCGGAGCTGGCATCCTTTATCAGCGCCTCACGGACATCGCTGTAGGCGTAGAGTTGATCGGAAATCTGGGTCCTGCCGATGCTGACCGGCCCAAGCGGACTCAAACCTAAGGTCAGGTAGACGGTCACGTCGTCCCGCAGCAGGGCGGACCAGCGGGCGCCTGCCGCGCGAAAGGCATCCTGGGCCTCCAGCGGGGTCTGGTCAAGGAAGGTGAAATTGAAAGTCGTCTCGGCGAAGCTGCTGCTGGCCGCGACGGCCAGCGCGGCAGCGGTGAACAGGCGTTTCATGGCGGATCTCCAGAGAGTCGTTGCCGAAAGGGGAATGGAAGGAAAGCGGCCCCGCCTTGCGGCATTGGGGCCGGGGTGCTCGACTAATTGCCGCTTTTCCGGAACGGAGCGCTGCCCCGCGCTGCGCGGCCGCCCAGCAGGAGCAGGCCGAAGATCATCATCATGAGCACGCTGGGCTCGGGGATCGGCACGAGGTTCCAGCCCATCGCGTCGATGGCCATGAGGTCGTTGGCGGTGATGTGCAGGAGCTCGCCCTGGCCAGCCGTGGGGTCCATGAGGCCGATATTCAGGCTGTCCTTCCAGTGGCTGGCCTGGTCGCCGTCGCCGAAGGTGAGGCCGGTGGCAAACTGCGGCCCCACGGTGGCGCCGCCATCCACGGAGAAGTATTTGCTGCGCGCGTCGGCCGTCCAGTCGATCACTCCCTGGGCCGTGCTCTGGGCCGAGTAGCGGAACATGTCCAGGCCCGACACATAGGTGAATTCGAAATCGGGGAAGGGGCCGCCATTGGGCGGGGCGTTGAAATCGAGCACGTCCACGCCGCTGATGAAGCCCAGGGTGTGGCCGATTTCATGCGCTGCCACGCCCACGAAGTCGAAGGCGTTGCCCGCGATGCCGTCGTTGGGGTTGAAGTCGAAGGTGAAGTTGCTGCTGAACTGGATGAAGCCGTCGCAGTTGCCGATGCAGCCCTGCACCGTCTGCGGCGCGACCGCCAGGCCCAGGGCCTTCGCTTCCGCCGTGGTGATCGACAGGGTGCTGTTGTTGGCATTGCCGTTGTTGTCGACATAGGGTGTGGCGCTGCCCGCGCCGTTCGGGTTGTTGCTGGTGCGGTTGATCAGCATGCCGAAGCTGTTGCCGCCGGGCAGATGGGCGACGGCCGAGGTGTCCAGGCCGGAGGTGATGTCGGCCGTGAGCGCCGTTCGGAAATTGGTGTAACTGTAAAATTGTTCGGCAGAGGCGGCCTGGCCCAGGATGCCCGGGCCGAGAGGATTGAAGCCCACCGTGAGATTGATGGTCACATTGTCCGTCAGCAGGGACGACCAGCGCGCGCCCGCGTCGATAAAGCCTTGCTGGGCCTGCGCGGAGGTGCCGGGGACGAAGGTGAAGTTGAAGGTGGGGTTGGCGAAGCTGCTGCTGGCCGCGGCGGCAAGCGCGGCGGCGGCGATCAGGCGTTTCATGGTCGGAGCTCCCAGGTTGTTGGTGCAGGGGGAGGGGACGCAAGAAGCGTGCTGAGCGTAGAGAGCAGGGGGCGGGGACATCCCCGCCGCAGGCGCCTGTCAGATTTGCCGACACAATGAAAAAACGCCGCAGGCCTTTCGGACTGCGGCGTTCTTTGCGGATTCTGTAGAGTGGTGCCCACGGAGGGACTCGAACCCCCACACCTCGCGGCACATGGACCTGAACCATGCGCGTCTACCAATTCCGCCACGTGGGCACGGATACTGCATGCAACATCTGCTATTATACGGCCTTGGAGAGTTTTGCGCCAGATGAACTTTCATTCCACGCTGCACATCCACTCACCGTCCCGCATTGCTGCGAGAGACCGAGATTATAGAGCAATCTTTTCGGATGTCAAATCCCCCGGCCGCACGCTTGCGTGTTGGGCAAAGAGCCCATGCTCCGGTACACTATGGCTGTCGGTACGAAGCCTTCCCTTAACAATAATAAGACCACAGAACTTTTGAACGCTACCCACACCATTCCCAGCCGCGAGGATATTCTCGGCATCTTCCGCAGCGCCAAGGCGCCGCTCGACCTGCGCGCCCTTGCCCTGGCCCTGAAAGTCAAACCCGATGCGCACGCCGTGCTCACGCGCCGCCTGAACGCCATGGAGCGCGACGGCCAGATCCGCTCGGACACCAACGGCTTCTACGTGCTGGCCGACCATTCCGAATTCATCGCCGGGCGCGTGAGCGCCCACCGCGACGGCTTCGGCTTCGTCATTCCCGACGAACCGGGCGACGATCTTTTCCTCTCCGAGCGCGAGATGCAGAAGGTGCTTCACGGCGACAAGGTGCTGGCGAAGATCGTCGGCCACGACCGCCGCGGACGCCCCGAAGGCACCATCGTCGAGGTGGTAGAACGGGGCAACACCCATATCATCGGCCGCCTGCTGAAGGACAACGGCGTCTGGATCGTGGCGCCCGAGGACAAGCGCATCGGCCAGGACATCCTGGTGAGCGGCGCCGTGGGCAAGGCCAAGAGCGGCCAGATCGTCAGCGTCGAACTCACGGAGCAGCCGGGCCGCTTCAAGCAGCCCGTGGGCCGCATCGTTGAAGTGCTGGGCGACATGGACGATCCCGGCATGGAGATCGAGATCGCCGTGCGCAAGTTCGGCGTGCCCCATGTGTTTTCCGATGCCGCCCTGAAGCAGGCCGCCAGACTGCCTGACGTGGTGCGCCAGTCCGACTGGGGCGATCGTGTCGACCTGCGCGACGTGCCGCTTGTGACCATCGACGGCGAGGACGCGCGCGACTTCGACGATGCCGTGTACTGCGAGCCGATCAAGGTGGGCCGCAGCAAGGCCTACCGCCTGATCGTGGCCATTGCGGACGTAAGCAACTACGTCAAGCCGAACGACGCCCTGGATGCGGATGCGCTGGAGCGCAGCACCTCGGTGTATTTCCCGCGCCGCGTGATTCCCATGCTGCCCGAGAAGCTGTCCAACGGCCTGTGCTCGCTGAACCCGCAGGTGGACCGCCTGACCCTCGTCTGCGACGCGGTGATCACGGCCAAGGGCGAGATCAAGGCCTACCAGTTCTATCCGGCCGTGATTCACTCGGCCGCGCGCCTGACCTACACGGAGGTGGCGGCCATCCTGGGCAACACGAAGGGCCCGGAGGCGGCGCGCCGCCCCGCCATCGTGCCGCACCTGCAGAACCTGTACGAGGTCTATCACGCCCTGCTCAAGGCGCGCCTTGAGCGCGGCGCCATCGACTTCGAAACGACGGAGACCTACATCGTCTGCAACCCGGCGGGCAAGATCGAGAAGATCATCCCGCGCACCCGCAACGACGCGCACAAGCTGATCGAGGAGTGCATGCTGGCGGCGAACGTGTGCGCGGCGGACCTGCTGCTGCGCCACAAGCACCCCGGCACCTACCGCATCCACGCCGGTCCCACCAAGGAGAAGCTCACCCAGGTGCGCGACTTCCTGAAGCAGGTGGGCCTGTCCCTGGGCGGCGGCGACAATCCGGTGGCGCGCGATTACGCGGAGCTGATGAAGAAGATCAAGGACCGCCCGGACGCGAACCTGCTCCAGACCATGCTGCTGCGCTCCATGCAGCAGGCGGTCTACAGCCCGGACAACATCGGCCACTTCGGCCTGGCCTATGAGGCCTACGCCCACTTCACGAGCCCGATCCGCCGCTATCCGGACCTGCTGACCCACCGCGCCATCAAGGCCATCCTCGCTGGCAAGAAGTACGAGCCGAAGGTGGAGGACAAGAGCGTCCTGAATACCACCATTTCGACGGCGATGCGCCGCCAGCAGCTGAAGGACAAGCAGGAAGGCAAGGAGCGCAAGCCGGCCGGCGACCTCACGGTGTGGGATGCGCTGGGCGTGCACTGCTCGGCCAACGAGCGCCGCGCCGACGAGGCATCGCGCGACGTCGAGGCATGGCTGAAGTGCTACTTCATGCAGGACAAGCTGGGCGAGGAGTTCACCGGCATCATCACCGGCGTGACCACCTTCGGCATCTTCGTGCAGCTGGACCAGCTCTTCGTGGAAGGCCTGGTGCACATCACGGACCTGGGCGGCGACTACTTCCAGTACGACGAAGCGCGCCATGAGCTGCGCGGCGAACGCACCGGCAAGCGCTACCAGCTCACCGGCCGCGTGACCGTGCAGGTGGTGCGCGTGGACCTGGAGTCGCGCAAGATCGACCTGCGCCTGGCCGACAGCGAAACCGCGCAGTTCTCCGCGCCGAAGAAGAACCGCAAGGCGCGCGACGACGACTTCGGCGACGAAGAAGACCTGCAGCCGCAAGGCCGCGCGCGCAAGGCCGCGAAGTCTGCCGGCCCCACCATCACGCCGCGCGCTTCCGGCAACGGCAAGACGGGCGTGGGCGCGGACGGCAACTACAGCTATCCCGGCGCGCGCGCCAAGGCGGCGCCCGCCAAGCGCAGCAAGGCCAAGACGGCTGCGGCGCCTGCCCGCGCGGCGAAGTCCGGCAGCAAGAGCAAGAAGAAACGATAATCCCGCGCGCCGCGGCTCGCCGCCGCGGCGCCATCCTCACGGGGCGCAAGACCCCGCATTTTCAGTAGATACGCTATGTCCAAGAACAGAATGATTTTCGGCTTCCACGCTGTCACCTCGCGCCTGCGCCACGAAGCCTCGTCGGTGGAAGAGATCTTCGTCGACGCCACCCGCGACGACCGCCGCATGAAGGACCTGATCGCCAATGCGAAAGCGGCCGGTGTGCGCGTGATGCCGGTCGATTCGGCCCGCCTCGACAAGATCGTGGGCACCCGCCGCCACCAGGGCGTGATCGCTTTCGCCTCCCAGCTGGCGCTGGCGCGCAACCTGGACGAGCTGCTGGATGCCATCGATGGCCCGCCGCTGCTGCTGGTGCTGGACGGGATCACCGATCCGCACAACCTCGGCGCCTGCCTGCGCGTGGCCGACGGCGCCGGTGCGCATGCCGTGATCGTGCCCAAGGACAGGGCGGTTGGCCTGAACGCGACGGCGGCCAAGGTGGCCTCGGGCGCGGCGGAGACCGTGCCCTATATCACCGTGACGAACCTGGCGCGCACCCTGCGCGAGCTGAAGGAGCGCGACATCTGGCTGATCGGCACCTCGGACGACGGCGACAAGGGCCTGTACGAAGGCGATTACCGTGGCCCGACGGCGATCGTGATGGGTTCGGAAGGCGAGGGCATGCGCCGCCTGACGCGCGAGACCTGCGACATGCTGGTCAGCATTCCGATGTTCGGTTCGGTGGAGAGCCTGAACGTATCGGTCGCCTCCGGCGTCTGCCTCTACGAAGCCCGCCGCCAGCGCCTGGCATCTGAATAGCAGGGGACAGACCCCGGACGGGGTCTGTCCCCGGTAACCCAGTCGATCACCGAACATAGTCCGCCAACTGTGTTCGGTGGCGGACTAAGGCACCGGGGACGGACCCCATCCGGGGGCTCGGCGCCCCCGTCCGTCCCCTCTGTTAAACTAAGTTCATGTTCCGCCACCTCCGCCAGGACATTCGCAGCATCATCGAGCGCGATCCCGCCGCCCGCAACGGCTGGGAGGTGCTGACCTGCTACCCCGGCCTGCAGGCCATCGTCATGCACCGCGCGGCGCACTGGTGCTGGACGCACGGCCTGAAGTGGCTGGGCCGCTTTCTCTCCTACCTCACGCGCTGGCTCACCGCCATCGAAATCCACCCTGGCGCCGTCATCGGGCGGCGCGTCTTCATCGACCACGGCTTCGGCGTGGTGATCGGTGAAACGGCCGTGGTGGGCGACGACTGCACCATCTACCAGGGCGTGACCCTCGGCGGCACCTCCCTGCACAGCGGAACGAAGCGCCACCCGACGCTGGAGCGCGGCGTGATCGTGGGCGCGGGCGCCAAGATCCTGGGCGCCTTCACGGTGGGCGAGTACGCAAAGGTCGGCTCGAACGCGGTCGTGGTCAAGCCCGTGCCTGCGGGCGCCACCGCAGTGGGCAACCCCGCCCACATCGTGCGGAAGGACCAGCAGGCCGGCACGGCCTCGCGCCTCTTTGCCGCCTACGGCGTCACCACCACGGGCGACGATCCGCTCTCGAAAGCCCTGCACAGCCTCATCGCCCATGCCGAGGCGCAGGAGCAGCAGATAGAACGCATTACGGCCGCGCTGAAGGCGGCGGGCCTGCCTTGCCAGGACTTGCAGCCTTGCGCTAAAGTCGATACGGCCGAATTGAACAAGCTGGTCGAATAAAGGACACACCATGAGCGACGACATCCTGGATCCGGTCGAGATCCGCGTGCTGGCCGTGCTGGCCGAGAAAGAAGCGCTCACGCCGGACAACTACCCCCTGTCCCTGAACGCGCTCACCAACGGCTGCAACCAGCTCTCCAGCCGCGACCCGGTGATGCAGCTCTCCGAAGAAACCGTGGCGGACACGCTGGAGCGCCTGGCGGCCCGCAAGCTGGTGAGCGCCATCACCCAGGCGGGCGCCCGCGTCACAAAATACGAACACCGCATGCGCATCAAGTGGACGCTGGAGCAGGACAAACTGGCCATCCTCACCGTGCTGATGCTGCGCGGCCTGCAGACGGCGGGCGAAATCCGCACCCGCACGGGCAGGCAGCACGAATTCAAGTCGGTGGCCGAGGTGGAAGCGGGCCTGCAATTCCTGATCGATAAATATCCGCCCCTGGTGGCGAAGCTGGCGCTGGCGCCCGGCACCAAGGAGCCGCGCTACGGCCATCTGCTGGGCGGGGAAGAGGTGCTGGCGCGCGAGGAGGCCGGCTACGCCAGCGCCGCGCCTTCCGCCTCACGCGGCGACCGGGTGAGCCAGCTGGAACAGGAAGTGCAGCAATTGCGCGAAGAAGTGGCGGCGCTCTCCGCCCAGTTCGAGCAGTTCAGGCGGCAATTCGAATAGTGTCTTTCGCCCCGCTGCTGGCCAGGCGCTGAAGCCGGGCCAGTCCCGTCTTCAGGTCGAAGTCCAGCCCTGCCAGCAGGGAGCTCACCAGGTCGAGCGCCAGCTTGAGGGCCACATTGGCCACCTCGCCGCAGCGGAAGGGCAGGATCAGCCGGTAGCGGTGCTCCGTACGGGGCACGCGGCCCACGAAACCCACCATCACTTCATCCCCCGTCAGGCGGTGCAGCTCGATCGCCACGCTCTGGATCAGGCGCGCCAGGCGCAGGTCCACCGAGCGCTCGTCCGCATCGTCCCCGATCACGCCGATCAGGCTGCGTCCCCGCCGCAGGCCGGGCAGGGTGCGTGCGAGGCCCGCGCTCAGGGTCTGGAGATCGTCTTCGGTATAGGGATGGCCCAGGTCCAGGATGCTCAGCAGGCACGGTTCGCTGCAGTAGCGGTTGGGGCCGGACAGGTAGCGCTGGTCGATGAGGTTCATGGCATGCATTCAGACAGTAGCGCGCCGGCGGGAAGCCGGCGCATCTGATTGCATTATGCAAAGTTTTTGCTCAGCCGGGCATCGGTGCCCGGCGGGTGCTGCTGTAAGACAATGCTTACAAAACCTGCAAGTCTCAGCCTTCTTCGCGCCAGCGGCGCAGCCACACGGCGCCGGCAATCATGGCCACGCCAGCCGCCGCGCCGATCCAGGCGTCGGCCGACAGGGCGGTTTGCCAGGACTGGGCATAGAAGGCGTTGAACATTGCTACCGGGCCTTCGTGGCGGCCCACCATGCCAGCCTGCTGCATGGCTTCGCGGGCCGACTCGCTGGCGGCGAACCAGGTGCCGGGCATGGTGCTGGTCAGCAGGCGGAACACCACGTGCTGGGCGAACCATTTGATGTCCACGCCCAGGCTGAAGACCTTTTCGGCCCAGCCCAGCAAGGCAGTCGCCAGCAGCGGCGCGCCCACGGCCCACAGGAAGACCTTGGAACGGGCCCAGCTCGACACCAGCAGCAGCCAGCCCACGGTAGGCAGGGCCCACAGCGCATACACAGGCAGCAGGGACAGCATGCGCACCGGGCTCAACCAGAAGGCGGGGCTGGCCAGCAGCGCGCCGATCAGGTTCGCGCCCTTCACCGCCAGGACCACGTAGATCATGAGCAGGATGGCGAGGGAGGTCACGTAGGCCGTGGCCAGCACCACCAGCGGCACCACCACCAGCGCCATGCCGGCCTTCGCCAGCACCGTGTTCAGGTCCGACACGGGCAGGGACTTCCAGAACAGCAGGCTGCGGTCCTTGCGCTCGTCGTACAGGGCGCCCAGGGCGTAGAAGAAGACGAAGAAGGCCATGCTGATATAGAGCGGCGCGGCGATCATGGGGAAGCCCGCGGCCGATACGTCCACCATCTGGCGGCTTTGCGCATCGGCGATGGTCACGGTCGTGGAGCTGAATTCACCGTCCGGGCCAGAAAGGTGCAGGCCCACGTCGTGGCCCTTGAGCATCATCGCCAGGCTGAAGACCACCATGGCGGCGCCGATGGCGAGCGGGGCCCACAGCAGCATGCCCTTGTGCTCCCAGAATTCGCGCTTGATCAGCCATTGCATCGTTTTCATTCGTAAGTTCCTTTCATGCTGGCGACGAACAGGTCCGCCACGCTTGGCGTGCGCAGTTCGCCCAGGGATTCGAGCTGCTGGCGGGAGACCCCGTCGAACAGCATCACCGGCTTGCCGAACACCGTGCGCTGGGCCATCGGCTGCAGGGCGTTGGCGGCGGCGGCCGCGTGCGGGTGCACCATCACTTCCGTATAGCGCTCGCCGATTTCATCCATCGACGCGGCCAGCGCGATTTTGCCGTCGCGAATGAAGAGCAGGTCCGTCAGGATATGCTCCACTTCCTCAATCTGGTGGGTGGTGATGACGATGGTCTTGTGCTCGTCGAAGTAGTCCTCCAGCAGGTTCTGGTAGAACTGCTTGCGGTAGAGGATATCCAGGCCGAGGGTTGGTTCGTCCAGCACCAGCAGCTTGGCGTCGATGGCCATGACGAGGGCCAGGTGCAGCTGCACGATCATGCCCTTGGACATGGACTTCACCTTCATGTCCGGCGAGAGCTTGGTGTGCTCGATATAGCGCCTGGCCTTCTCGCGGTCGAAACGCGGGTGCACGCCTGCCACGAAATCGATGGCGTCCTTCACCTTCAGCCAGCGGGGCAGGATGGCCACGTCGGCGATGAAGCAGACGTCGCGCATCAGCTCATCGCGCTGCTTGCGCGGGTCCATGCCCAGCACATTCAGCTCGCCTTCGAACTGGGTCAGGCCCAGGATGGCTTTCAGCGTCGTGGTCTTGCCGGAGCCGTTGGGGCCGATCAGGCCCACGATGCGGCCTGGCTGCACGTCGAAGCTGGCGTGATCGAGGGCGGTCTGCTTGCCATAGCGCTTGGTCAGGCCTTTGGCGGAGATCAGGGCGTTCATGCCGTGCCTCCCTTTTGTTCGGCCTGCATCAGCTGCTCCAGGCTCAGGCCCAGGCGGCGGATGCGCTCCATCATGGCGGGCCATTCCTCGCGCAGGAAGCGTTCGCGTTCGGATGCCAGCAGTTTGTCCACAGCGCCTTCAGTGACGTACATACCTAATCCCCTTCTTTTTTCTACCAAGGTTTCATCGACCAGTTCCTGATAAGCCTTCGAAACGGTGATTGGATTGAGCTGATAATCGGCGGCGACCTGCCGCACGGAGGGCAGGGCGTCGCCCGGCTTCAGCAAGCCGTCGAGCATCATGCCGATCACCCGCTCCTTGAGCTGGCGGTAAATCGGCGTGTTGTCATTCCACATACGTGGCTCCTCTCCAGTAGTGATGTGATGGACTGGTGTTGTAGTGAACTATAACACTAAAATTGAAAGGCGCAAGAACTTTTTTGCAGAGGCCGTTAGCGGAAGAGTTGCTGCAGGTCGAGGGCGTTGGCGGTGGCCGCGCCTGAGGCGGTATTGTCGAAAATGCACCAGGCGTCTTTTTGCAGGGCCATATAGGCGTGCACCTGTGCCAGCCTCTCCGGGCCGTAGGAGGTGTAGTAGATGCGCGGGCTGCCATGCAGGCGGATGTAGGCGGTTTCCGCCGTGGCCACATACGGCCCCGGTTCGCCTGCCGGGGGATCGGCAATCACCCGCGCCACGCCTGCTTCGCGCAACAGCGTGCTCGCCGCTTCGGTGAACCAGCTGCCGTGCCGCGCCTCGCAGGCGAGAAGGCAGGGAAAGTGCGAGCGCAGGGCGGCGAACAGGTCGCGCGCCGCTCCTGCGTCGAGGTCCAGCCTGGGCGGGAGCTGCACAAGGACGCAGCCCAGTTTCGGTCCAAGTGCCCCGGCCTCTCCGGCGAATTGCGCGAGCAGCGGCTCGATGCCGCGCAGTTTCGCATCATGCGTGATGGTGCGCGGCAGCTTCACGGCGAAGCGGAAGCCGTCCGGCACGCTGGCGGCCCAGCGTTCATACGTCGCTGGCTGGTGCGGGCGGTAGAAGGAGGAGTTTATCTCCACTGCATTGAAGACGCGGGCGTAGCGTTCCAGGTGGCTGCCTTCGCTGTCGAAGCGGGCCGACACATCGCGCGGAATCGTCCATCCCGCGCAGCCGATTCGTGTTCCGTGCATTCTGCGATTCCTTTATGATGCGGCAAACTCTACGGCAAGCGCCGCTTCGCCGTCGCCCAATTCACGGAAGCCGCCATGAACACCTTGATAGCCCGCTGCCTCGCCATCGCCATCTTCGCCATCCTCGCAGGCTGCGCCAGCTTCGGCGGCCCGCGCGACGTGGACATACCGCTGGAACGCCTGCAGCGCAGCCTCGATCGGCACTTCCCGGTGCAGCAGCGCGTGCTGGCCGTGTTCGATGTGCAGCTCTCCCAGCCGCGTATCGGCATCGAGAACATGAACGACCGCGTGCAGCTCGCGGCCCGCATGGACGTGACGCCGATCCTGGGGCGCCAGTCGTGGCAGGGGAATATCGCCCTGTCCGGCCGCCTGGTGGTGGACAATGCCCGCAACGCCGTCTTCCTGCATGACGCCCGCATCGACAACTTCACGCTGAACGACATGGATGCGCGCAACCGCGTGCAGCTGTCGGCCATCCAGGGCATCCTTGCCGACACGCTGGTGCGCGATGTGCCGCTCTATAACTTCCGTCCGGATGAACTGCGCTACATGGGAACACAATACTTGCCGACCTCGATCCGCACCACGCCGCAAGGCTTGCTGATTCACCTGGAGCCAGAGCGGCGCTGACACGTTGTGCCACGGCGGCGCTGCCCCTACAATGTGGGCTTCCGAACCGTGGAGAAAAGCATGCCCTTTCTAGGTATTGGCCTGCACATTCTGGTGGCGATCTTCTTCGCCATCCACGCCGTGCGCAGCCGCCAGCAGATGTACTGGCTCCTGATCCTGTTCTCCTTCCCTCTGCTGGGAAGCGTGGTCTACTTCTTTGCCGTCTTCCTGCCGAATTCGCGCCTGGAGCACGGCGCGCGCAAGGCCGTCGCCAGCGCGGCCAAGGCGCTCGACCCGACGCGCGAGCTGCGTGCCGCGCGCGAAGCCTTCGACTTCACACCCACCGCGCAGAACCAGATGCGCCTGGCCGCCGCGCTGCTCGAAGCGGGGCAGGCGCAGGAAGCGTCGAACGTCTACGAGGCCTGCCTGCAAGGCGCTTTCGCCAACGATCTCGATATTCGCCTGGGCGCCGCGCGCGCCAAGCTGGCGAGCGGGCAGGGCGCGGATGCCATCGCCCATCTCGATTTCATCCGCCGCAGCGACCGCAACTTCCGCCCTGAACAGGCCAGCGTGCTGCTGGCCCAGGCCTATGCCGCAGCGGGACGCAATGAAGAAGCGCGCGGTGAATTCGAATCGGCGGTGGAGCGCTTCGGCAGTTTCGAGGCGCGTGCGGAATACGCCATCTGGGCCGCGAACATGGGCGAGCGGCAGCTCGCGGACCGCCTGCGGAACGAATTGCAGTCCACCATGAACCACTGGAACAAGCATACACACAGCATGAACCTGCCGCTGGTGCGCCGACTGGAAGCAGCCTTCGCGAAACTCTGAGCGGCAGTCAGGCCAGCAGCTGCCGGTAGGCCTCAAGCCTTTCCTTCAAGCCCACCACGCCGCCGTTGATGCGGCGTGTGATCTCCGCAAAGTCTTCCACGTCGTCGTCCCCGGTTTCATCGTCGGCCAGCGCGTTCAGGCCACGGCAATCCCAGAACCACGCGGCGGACAGGGCGGCCGCTTCGCGCGACACCAGCAGCTCCGGCTGCGCCAGCAGATCCAGGCCCAAGGCGTCGCCAGCCTGGGCGTAATTGCTGCGGCCAGTGAGCTGGATCAGTCCCCGGCCGCGAAAGCGGTAGCCGTCGCCTGAGGCCGCGTCGCCGTTCCCCATGCGGTTCGCGTAGACGCAGTTGGCGAGCCGCTCGGCATCGCCGACGAAGGGCTGTGCGGTGGCTATGTCCGGAAAGCGCTTGGGCCAGATGGTCATCAGCCGTGCGGGTGTGCGATAGACGAGGTTCTCTTCCAGCCGCCGGAAGCCGCCGGACTCGTGCCCTGTTTGCGCGAGAAATGCTGCAACGCGCCGGGGAGTATTGATGCGGTAGCGTTCGAGCGCCGGCTGCAGCGCCAGCGCCCAATCCTCGGCATCGGGGCAGGCGGGAAATGCGTGCCTTAACTGGTCTGCAGTCAGCATGATGACCTCCGCAGCAAGCGCTCTATAGCTCAGCCTATGCCGCGGCAGCGCGAATTCAAGTAAGCTGATTCCTATTCTGTATAGGAGCGCTGCATGAGCCTGTCACGCCACCTTCTTGCCGAGGCCTACAACAATGCCTGGAGTAATCACCGCCTGCTGCGGGCCTGTTCGCAGCTGAGCCAGGACGACTTCGAGGCGCCGCGCACCGGTTTCTTTCCCAGCATCAAAGCGACCCTGAACCATATCCTCACGGTGGACTGGTTCTACATCGATGCCTTCGAGCGCGACTGGCGGGGCGAACCGCCGCACGCGGACCATGGAGTTTTCTTCCGCCCGCACGAACCGATGGCGAGCTGCGCCGAGCTGTGGCAGGCGCAAGCCGCATCCGACCGCAAGCTCATTACCTACTGCGCCGGGCTCAGCGATGATGTTCTGGAGCACGTGATGAGCGTCGGCCGCGATGGCCCGCCCCAGCGCGACACGCGGTGCCGCCTGCTGGCCCACGTCTTCCAGCACCAGATCCACCACCGCGGGCAGGTCCACAACATGCTCTCCGGCACGAACGTGCCGCCGCCCCAGCTCGACGAGTTCTACGCCCAGGGCGAAGCGCCCCTGCGCGCCCAGGACTTCGCCGAGCTCGGCTGGACAGAAGACATGATCTGGCGCTGACAGCGGCTCAGCCGATGGTGGCGCCGGTGAGGTCGTGGCGGGTGATGGCGCCGGCGTCGTCGATGGCGATCCAGCCGCCGCGCGGGGGAACTGCGTCCGGCTCCCAGTCGGGGAGGACGTAGCGGCGCTTGCCGTCCACCTCATGCAGGGCGGGGCGGTGGGTGTGGCCGTGGATCATGACCGTGGCGCCGGTCTGCGCGAAGACGTCCGCAATGGCCTGCGGCGTCACGTCCATGATTTCGTAGGATTTTTCGGTGTGCGCCTGCTTGCTGTTCTCGCGCAGGCCCGCAATGATCTGCTTGCGCTGCGCCAGCGGCATCGACAGGAACTGCTGCTGCCACGCGGGCTGGCGTACCTGCGCGCGGAAGGCCATGTATTTCACGTCGTCCGTGCATTGCGCGTCCCCGTGCAGCAGCACGATGCGCTGGCCTGCGGCTTCGATCACCCAGGTCTCGGGGAGCAGCGTGAGGCCTGCCGCGGCGGCAAATTCGGAACCCACCAGGAAGTCGCGGTTGCCCGCGATCCAGAACAGCTCCACGCCTGCATCGCTTACGCGGCGCAAGGCGGCAATCATCTGCTGGTGGAAGGGGGCGGAGATATCGTCGTCGCCCGCCCAGTACTCGAACAGGTCGCCGAGCAGATAGAGCTGCTTCGCAGCCAGCGCCTGTTCGTCCAGGAAGCGCAGGAAGGCTTCCGTGATCGCCGGGCGCTCCGGCTGCAAATGCAGGTCTGAGATGAAGAGGATCACAAACGCTTAAGCGGCTTCGATCTTCTCGATGATGATGTCTTCCGCCGGCACGTCGGCGAACATGCCGCTGCGGGTGGTCTTCACTTTCTTGATTTCGTCCACGACTTCGGTGCCTTCGGTGACTTTGCCGAACACCGCGTAGCCCCAGCCGTCCTGGCCCGGGTAGTCGAGGAAGGAGTTGTTCTTCACGTTGATGAAGAACTGGGCCGATGCCGAGTGCGGCGCCGAGGTGCGGGCCATGGCCAGGGTGTAGGGCTCGTTTTTCAGGCCGTTCTTCGCTTCGTTTTCCACGGTCTGGTCGGTGGGCTTCTGCTTCATACCCGGCTCGAAACCGCCGCCCTGGATCATGAAGCCGTCGATCACGCGGTGGAAGATGGTGTTGTCGTAGTGGCCGGCCTTCACGTAGTGCAGGAAGTTCTCGACGGTCTTTGGCGCCTTTTCCGCGTCCAGTTCGGCAACGATCTTGCCCTTGTTGGTAGTGATGGTGATAGTGGTCATGGTGAATCCTGTGCGGTTGATGAGAACAGGGCCGCGATATTACAGCAGCCGATGACAAAACGCTATTTTACTGTTTCGGCTCGATCTTCGTCTTCAGCACCGTAACGGACGTGATCGTGATGGGAATGACGGGAATATTGGCGAACATGGGCTTGTCGTCCACCAGCACGCCCTTGATCTTGTCCACCACTTCCTGGCCCTGGATCACCTTGCCGAACACGGTGTAGCCCACGCCGTCCGGCATGGGGTAGTTCAGGCCTTCGTTATTGGCCACGTTGATGAAGAACTGCGAAGTGGCCGAATCCGGATTGTCGGTGCGCGCCATGGCCACCGTGTACGGCTCGTTGCGCAGGCCGTTCTGCGACTCGCTCTTGACGGGCGGGCGGGTGGGCTTGCCCTTCAGGTCCTTGGTGTAGCCCCCGGTCTGGATCATGAAGCCGTCGATCACGCGGTGGAAGATGGTGCCCTTATAAAAGCCGCTTTTGACGTAGGCGAGGAAGTTGGCGACCGTTTTCGGCGCCTTCTCGTCGTCCAGCTCAAGAATAATCTCGCCTTCGGTGGTCTTGATGGACACCTGGGGCATATTCGCCGCCAGCGCCGCGCCGCTCAGAAGCATTGCGCCCAGAAAGGTCAAGCTTTTTTTAATCATATTCTCCGCTTTCCATAAAGTGTCCGCGCCATTTTATCAATGCTATACTTGGCAACGACGTTCCATTCTATCAAAGAAGAACTCCACCAAAGGGGCTGTCACTCCCAAGGCAAACAGCAGCAGCGCAGGCGCGGCACTTCCGAGTGCAAGGCGCCCGGCGGCCGTTTTGTGCCGGGAGGCTGGGGAAGGTTTCACAACACGAGTCCGATGAGTAATTTAAAGATTTACAACACGCTAGCACGCGACAAGCAGACCTTTACGCCGATGGAAGCGGGCAAAGTCCGCATGTACGTCTGCGGCATGACGATCTACGATTACTGCCACATCGGCCACGCCCGCATGATGATGGCCTTCGACGTCATCTACCGCTGGCTGACGGCGTCGGGCTACCAGGTGCAGTACGTGCGCAACATCACGGACATCGAAGACAAGATCATCAAACGCGCCGTGGAAAACGGCGAAACCATCCGCTCGCTCACCACGCGCTTCGCCCAATATATGGACGAAGACATCGGCGCGCTGGGCATCCTGCCGCCCACGGACGTGCCGCGCGCCACCGAATACGTGCCGCAGATGCTGTCCCTGATCGAGCAGCTGGAAGCGAAAGGCCTGGCCTACAAGGCCGACGACGGCGACGTTAACTACGCCGTGCGCAACTTCCCCGGCTACGGCAAGCTCTCGCGCCGTTCGCTGGACGACCTGCGCGCGGGCGAGCGCGTGGACGTCAACACCGGCAAGCGCGATCCGCTGGACTTCGTGCTGTGGAAGGCATCGAAGGAATCCGAGCCGGATGAGGCGAAATGGGATTCGAAATGGGGCTCGGGCCGTCCCGGCTGGCATATCGAGTGCTCCGCCATGTCCTGCGCGCTGCTGGGCGAGCAGTTCGATATTCACGGCGGCGGCCAGGACCTGGAGTTCCCGCACCACGAAAACGAGATCGCCCAGTCGGAAGGCGCCTTCGGCCATCCCATGGTGAACTACTGGGTGCACAACGGCTTCGTGCGCGTCGATAACGAGAAGATGTCCAAATCCCTCGGCAATTTCTTCACCATCCGCGACGTGCTGAAAAAGTACGATGCCGAAGTGCTGCGCTTCTTCATCCTGCGCGCCCACTACCGCAGCCCGCTGAATTATTCCGACGCCCACCTGGACGACGCGCGCGGCGCGCTGACCCGCCTCTACACGGCGCTGGACGGCGTGGCGGGCGACGGCAAGGACCTGGACTGGAACGAAGCCCACGCCAAACGCTTCGCCGAAGCGATGGACGACGACTTCAACACCCCCATCGCCCTGGCCGTGCTGTTCGACCTGGCGACGGAAGTCAACAAGACCAAGGCGCCCGAACTGGCGCGCCAGCTCAAGCGCCTGGCAGCCGTTATCGGCCTGCTCGAACGCGAGCCGCAGGCCTTCCTGCAGGCGGCCGTGGGCGAGGCCATGAGCGAGGACGCAATCGTTGCCGCGATTGCGGACCGCGCCGCCGCCAAGAAGGCGCGCGACTTCGCCAAGTCCGACAAGATCCGCGCCGACCTGCTGGCGGCGGGCATCGTCCTCGAAGACAAGCCTGACGGCACCACCAACTGGCGCCGCGCATAATGGTCCAATCCAGGGATAACACGGGCGAAACCCGTACGGTGGCCGTTCCGCCGTATTGGGAAGAGGCGAAACAGGAGCTCATGAAGCGCGACCGCATCATGAGCAAGCTGATTCCCAAGTTCGGCGACCTGCACCTGATAGGCCACGACGACCCGTTCACCACCCTGGCGCGCTCCATCGTCAACCAGCAGGTCACGCCCAAGGCCGCGAACGCGGCCTGGCAAAAGCTGCTCGAATGCTGTCCCAAGATCACGCCGGCCGCCGTGCAGAAGGCGGGGGCGGGGGAGCTGGCCGCCTGCGGCCTGTCCAAGCGCAAGACCGAATACATTCTCGACCTGGCCGACAACTTCAAGGCCAAAAAGGTCCACGTCGCCCAATGGCACAATATGGACGACGAAACGGTGATTGCGGAACTTGTGCAGATCCGCGGGATCACACGGTGGACGGCCGAAATGTTCCTGATCTTTAACCTGCTGCGGCCCAATGTGCTGCCGCTGGACGACCCGCGCCTGATCGCGGGCATCAGCCACAACTATTTCTCCGGCGAACCCGTTTCGCGCAGCGATGCGCGGGAAGTGTCGGCCAACTGGGAGCCATACCGGACAGTTGCAACATGGTATTTATGGCGTAGCCTGGACCCGGTTCCGGTAGAATAGCGAAAATTCGACCTTCGGCAGCCCAGCCATAAGCTGGCGGACCGAGGCGTCTCATACTCGGAGGTACAATGACCAAAACCACATTCCTCAATTTTGAACAGCCAATCGCAGAGCTGGATTCCAAGATTGAAGAGCTGCGCTTCGTGCAGGACGATTCCGCCGTCGACATCTCGGAAGAGATCGACCGCCTGGCCAAGAAGAGCCAGCAGCTGACCAAAGACATCTACGCCAAACTGACTCCCTGGCAAGTTGCCCAGATCGCCCGCCACCCGCAGCGTCCATACACCATGGACTATGTGAACGAAATCTTCACCGACTTCCACGAACTGCACGGCGACCGCACCTATGCGGACGACCAGTCCATCGTGGGCGGCCTGGCCCGCTTCAACGGCCAGCCCTGCATGGTCATCGGCCACCAGAAAGGCCGCGACACGAAAGAGCGCGCCATGCGCAACTTCGGCATGCCCAAGCCCGAAGGCTACCGCAAGGCCATGCGCCTGATGAAGCTGGCTGAAAAATTCAATCTGCCCATCTTCACCTTCGTGGACACCCCCGGCGCCTTCCCCGGCATCGATGCCGAAGAGCGCGGCCAGTCCGAAGCCATCGGCCACAACCTGTACGTGATGGCCGAGCTGAAAGTGCCCCTGATCGCCACCATCATCGGCGAAGGAGGCTCCGGCGGCGCGCTGGCGATTGCCGTGGGCGACGCCGTGCTGATGCTGCAATACGCCACCTATTCCGTGATTTCGCCCGAAGGCTGCGCCTCCATCCTGTGGAAGACCGCCGAGCGCGCGGCCGACGCGGCCGAGGCCCTGGGCCTGACGGCGCACCGCCTCAAGGCCATCGGCCTGATCGACAAGATCGTCAACGAGCCCCTGGGCGGCGCCCACCGCGACCCGAAAGAGATGGCCAAGCTGCTCAAGCGCGCGCTGGCCGACAGCCTGCGCCAGTTCCAGGGCATGAAGACCAAGGACCTGCTCGAAGCCCGCCACGAAAAGCTCATGGGCTACGGCAAATTCAAGGAAACCACCCCGCAGGAGTAATCCCGGGCAATATTTCTTAAATGGGGACAGACCCCTTTAAGAAATTCCAAGCTGATGAAGCATCCTTCGCTCCCTGACCTGCTGGCCCAGTCGCTCGCCGCGCTGCCAGCAGGCGCAGCGGAGCAGGGCATCGCCGTCGCCTACAGCGGCGGCCTCGATTCCTCCGTTCTGCTGCACCTGCTGCACATCGGCGGCGCCGCCAAACTTTACGCCTTCCACATCCACCACGGCCTGAGCCCTAATGCGGACGCCTGGGAAGCCCATTGCGCCGCCGAGTGCGCGCGCCTCGGCATCGCCTTCGCCGCGCGGCGCGTCGAGCTCAACGCCGACGGCTCGGGCACCGAAGCCTCCGCCCGCAAGGCCCGCTACGCCGCATTGGGCCAGCTCTGCCGCGAGCATGGCGTCAAGCTGCTGCTGACCGCCCACCATCTGGACGACCAGGCCGAAACCGTGCTACTGCAACTGCTGCGCGGGGCCGGTCCCGCCGGCCTCTCCGGCATGGACGCCTTCAACACCGCGCCCGAGCTGCTGCAGAACGAAGACCTGCTGCTGGCCCGCCCCCTGCTGCAGGCCGCGCGCGCCCAGCTGGAAGGCTTCGTGAAGGAGCAGGGCATCGGCCACATCGAGGACGAATCCAACGCCGACCCGCGCTACGCGCGCAACGCCCTGCGCCACGGTGTGATGCCGCTGCTGGCCCAATCCTTCCCCGGTTTCCAGGAACGCTTCGCGCGCAGTGCACGGCACGCGCAATCGGCCCAGCGCCTGCTCACCGACCTCGCGGCCGAGGACCTGCGCAAGGTCCTCGCCGAAGGCAGCATCGATCTGGCAGCCCTGGCGGCTGTCAGCGAAGACCGCCGCGCCAACCTCCTGCGCCACTGGTTTGCCGAGCGCCAGATCCGCATTCCCTCCGCCGCCTGGCTGGCCGAGATGATGGGGCAGGCCCTGACCGCCCGCGACGACGCCAACCTGCGCGTCACCCATCCCGACTGCGAAGTGCGGCGGCACCGCGGCCGCCTGCACCTGGTGCCGAAGCAGCGCACGCTGGCAGGCACGCGCGAGGACCAGTTCGACGACAAGCCCGGCCAGCACTTCCGCTGGTCCGGCGAGCCCTCGATCGCCTTCCCGGCCTACGGCGGCACGCTCCATTTCGAGCGAGCGGAGGAGGGCCTGGACGCCGGCTGGCTGCGCGACCAGCTCCTCACCATCGAATTCCGGCGCGGCGGCGAACGCCTCAAACCGGCCGCCAACCGGCCCACCCGCAACCTCAAGCACCACTACCAGTCGCTCGGTGTCCCGGCCTGGGAGCGCGAGCGTTCGCCCGTCGTCAGCATTCCGGGACAGCTCCTCTTCGCCGCGGGCATCGGCATGGATTGCCATAAATTGACCATAGGTCCCGGCGATCGTATCGTTTTTCGGTGGTCTGCCGAATAAAGCTCAGCTACCCCTGCAATTTGGCATGTAGATATGCCAAAGCTGTATATAGTTGTAACTTTTTCGACTTGTCCTTTTGCACTGCACCATGTAGAGTTAGTGGTTCTGTTTACCCTCAACCGAATTCAAGTTATGGCTTTAATCGTTCACAAATACGGCGGGACGTCGATGGGATCGACGGAACGCATCAAGAACGTCGCGCGCCGTGTCGCCAAGTGGCACGATGCGGGACACCAGGTGGTGGTGGTGCCGTCCGCCATGTCCGGCGAGACCAACCGTCTGATTGCGCTGGCCAAGGAAGTGCAGAACCCGCCCGACCCGCGCGAGCTGGACATGATTGCCTCTACTGGCGAGCAGGTGTCCGTGGGCCTGCTGTCGATGGCGCTGCAGGCGATCGGCAAACAGGCCGTGTCGTATGCGGGCTGGCAGGTAGGCATCAAGACCGACTCCGCCTTCACCAAGGCGCGCATCCAGTCGATTGACGACGCGCGCGTGCGCAAGGACCTGGACGACGGCAAGATCGTGGTCATCACCGGTTTCCAGGGCGTGGACGAGAACGACAACATTGCCACCCTGGGCCGCGGCGGCTCCGACACCTCGGCCGTGGCCATTGCCGCCGCCCTGAAAGCGGACGAATGCCTGATCTACACCGACGTGGACGGCGTCTACACCACCGACCCGCGCGTGGTTTCCGAAGCGCGCCGGCTGAAGGCGATCACGTTCGAAGAGATGCTGGAACTGGCCTCGCTCGGTTCCAAAGTGCTGCAGACCCGCTCCGTGGAATTTGCCGGCAACTACCGCGTCCCGACCCGCGTGCTGTCCTCGCTGACCGATCCGTTGATGGATCTGGCCGAGGAAGCCAGCTCGGGCACCCTGATTTCGTTTGAGGAAGACACCAATATGGAACAAGCAGTTATCTCCGGCATCGCCTTCAACCGTGACGAAGCCAAAATCTCCGTGATGGGCGTGCCGGACCGTCCGGGCGTGGCCTACCACATCCTGGGCCCGGTGGCCGATGCCAACATCGAAGTGGACATGATCATCCAGAACCAGAGCGTGGATGGCAAGACCGACTTCACCTTCACCGTTTCGCGCAACGACTACAACAAGGCGATTGAAGCGCTGAACGCGCAGAAGGAAGCGATCGGCTTCTCCAGCCTGATCGGCGACGCCAAGGTGTCGAAGATTTCGGTGGTGGGTGTGGGCATGCGTTCGCACGTGGGCGTGGCGTCGAAGATGTTCCAGACGCTGGCCGACGAGACCATCAACATCATGATGATATCGACCAGCGAGATCAAGATTTCCGTGCTGATTGACGAGAAATACATGGAACTGGCGGTGCGTGCGCTGCACAAAGCGTTCGAGTTGGAAAAAGAATAAATATTTCGGAAAAAACTGCCGATTGCCTTGACCAAAGTGGTTGGGGCCATTACTATGGCGGTCGTCCTGAACTGGCACAGCAATGTGGAAGAGAAGGGCGATAGTTGAGAGATCAGCTAGGAGACGTGGCCGAGTGGCCGAAGGCACTTCCCTGCTAAGGAAGCATACGGGCAAAACCTGTATCGTGGGTTCGAATCCCACCGTCTCCGCCAGGAACAAATAAAAAAGCCTCCCCTGCGGGAGGCTTTTTTATTTGTTCCGGACGGAGCCGGTGGGATTCGAAGACCGGGCCCTACCGGGCCCGGGCTCTCCGAATCGCCAGTTTGCTGCCGCTGCGCGGCAGCCCCGCGCGCCGAGGGCGCGCGACGCATGCACCGTCTAGAGCTGAGGCCGGCAGGGCGCGCTTCAATCCCCATCAACTCGGAATTGCATCGCAAGAAACGGGTTGGGCGGCTGTACCTGCGCCTATACGATTGCTCCAGTTTTTTCTGGAGGAGTTGTGATGCGATACCCAACCGTTTCAATACCGGCGCTGCGCGTTGTCCTGGCAGCGGGCCTGGCCTTGCCATGCATGCCGTGCCTGGCCGCCGGGTGGCAGCTGCACGGTCACCTGGGTGTCAGCCTGTCTTCGATTGGAGGCGCCGCCTCGATGGGCGACGACATGTTCGATGCCTCCGCACTCCGGCTCACGCTGGACGAAGCCTTGGCGGGAGGCGTCCGCTTGATCGCCAGGATGTCCGTTCAGGCCGATGTTTCGGACGGGGCGGCAGGGTTCACGGGCCTCGACCAGAGCATACTGGGCTTGCAATGGGAGCGCGGCGTGACCATAACCGTCGGGCGGCAGTACAGCAGCGCCATCGACAGCATTGCCGATTTCCTCGACGTGTTCGAAGTGGGCGGCTCGAGCGTACATGTCCTGCCACTGGCCCTCTTGGCCACTAACCGTTTCGACGGTTTCGCGGGCAAACAGAATGGCTCAGTGAAACTGCGCTGGCAGGCTACGCCCGAGTGGCATGTTAGCGTGAGCGCGGCCGACGCCAGCCACGGCGCGGGGCGCAGCGAGAGTGCTGCCGTGCAGTACCGCGCCGGCGCCTGTGCGGGGGCCGCGCTGACGCTGCGCAATCGAGGACCGTCGGGCGCGGGCAGGCAGGATGTCGCCGGCGCCGGCGGCCATTGCAAGCTGGGCGCCGTCCAGCTTTACGCCGCGCTGTACCGTATGCGCCTGGCACAGCCGGACGCAGGATGGCGGGAACGGCACGACATGGCGCATGCCGGTTTGCGGCTGCCTCTGGACGCGTCGAGCACCCTGGCCGCGGGGTATTACCTCGACCGCGGGGCGGAACTGAATGGGGTGGCCGGTCGCGCCGGGGCCAAGCAAACCTTCGCCGCCACGCTGACCCACAATCTCGGCCTGCGCGCCCGCCTCTATGTGGCGGCCTTTAGCAACGGCTACACCGGCGGTTACCGCGACGAAATCTGGAATATCCGCTTCCTGGGGCGGCTGGCCGGCGCCGCTCGCGTGCGCGGCGTGGCGCTGGGCGGCGGCCTGGACTTCTGAGTCCACCCGCACCTGCTTGCAATCCCGCCACATTTGTCACTCCCACCCTCGGGCTCTCCGGTCTTAGCATCCCAATGATACGAACGCTCCTGCGCGCAGTCCGTGCGCAGTGGGCGGGCACAACAGGGGTTTGGGATGAAACATGGAATCTTCGCACCGGTAGCAATGGCACTCGCGCCGCTCGCGCTGGCGGCCGTGGTATCCACCGATGAATTCGCCCAGGCTGCCAGCGTGGAGGCCAGGGGCCTGGATGCGCTGCGTTGCGAAGTGCTGGCTGCGAACGCCAGCAAGGTAACGAAGCAATGAAACAGGAGGGACTGGCATTCCTGGCATCCGACCTGACACTGCGCGACATCGAAGTCCGCGGCTCGGAAGGTCCGCTGGCGGCACGCCTGTTCACGGCAGGCAGCGTGCGCAAGCGCGACACGCTGATCGTGTTCTTCCATGGCGGAGGCTTTGTCGGCGGCTCGATTGACCAGGGCAACGCGTTCCTGGGCCAGCTCGTCAGCATCAACACGAATGCTGTGGGCCTCGCGCCCGCATATACGTTAGCCCCCAGCAAGCCCTTCCCGGTGGCCGTGGAAGATGCGCATGCCGTGCTGGGCTGGGCGAAGAAGAACAAGGCCAAGCTGAGCTGGAGCGGAAGCCGTCTGGTGGTGGCCGGTGTCGAGGCGGGCGCTAATCTGGCAGCGGTAGCAGCGCTGATGGCGCGCGACCGTGGCGGCCCGCCGCTTGCCGCCCAGGTGCTGATCACGCCAATGCTCGACCCCGGCCTTACCACCTCCTCGATGCGCAGCATGCCGAGCAGCCAGGGCAAGGCCGCTAGGGCCGAGCAATATGCCGCAGCCTACCGCAACTATCTGCCAAACGCAGCTGACCGTACCCATCCGTACGCCTCGCCGCTGCAAGCGAGCCGCCTGAAAAACCTGCCGCCAGCATTCATCGTCTCCGCCGAGGAAGACCCCCTGCGCGACGAAGCCGAACAATACGGCGCAAAGCTGATCGCCTGCGGCGTGACCACCACCGTCAAGCGCCTGCCGCCGGTGCCGCCGGGAGGTGACTGGCTCCGCATGCTGGCCATGGACGAAGCCACTCAACATCATTTTTTCTTAGCAGAGGAATAGAACATGAACAGATTCAAGGAACTCACAGGAAGGGGCCGGCCGCTGGCCGCAGCGCTGGCGGCGGCAGGTCTTGCAGCGGCTGCGCTGTCCGGATGCGACAGTGCCAAGGGCAAGGCCGCGGAAGCGCCCGCCGCAGGCGGGCCGCCAATCTCCGCTGCCACCGTCATCGAAAAGCAGGTCTCGGAAACGCAGGAATTCTCCGGCCGCCTGGAAGCCATCGACCGCGTCGAGATCCGCGCCCGCGTCAGCGGCTTCATCACGGCGGTGAACTTCAAGCCGGGCAGCGAAGTGAAGAAAGGCGATGTGCTGTTCGTGATCGACCAGCGTCCGTACGCCGCCGAAGCCGCGCGCGCGGAAGCTGCCGCCAACTCGGCCCGCGCCCGCGCCGACCTGGCCCGCCTGGAACTGGCGCGTGCCGAGCGCCTGCTGGCCGATAAAGCCATCGCCCAGCGCGAGTTCGACGAGCGCGCATCGGCCCAGAAGGAGCTCGACGCCAACGCCCGCGCAGCCCAGGCCCAGTATGAAGCCGCGAAACTGAACCTGGCTTACACCCAGGTGGTCTCGCCGATCAACGGCCGCGTATCGAAAGCCGAAATCACCGTCGGCAACCTGGTGGACGCTTCCGCCGTGCTGACCTCCGTGGTCTCCATGGACAGGATCTACGCCAGCTTCGACGGGGACGAGAGCACCTACCTGCGCGTGGGCTCCCAGGCCCACAAGGGCCAGCCGGTGGTGGTGAAGGTCGGCCTGGCCAATGAAGAAGGCTTCCCGCATGAGGGCAAGCTGGAATTCGTGGACAACCAGCTTGACCCGCAGACCGGCAGCGTGCGCATGCGCGCCACCTTCGCCAACGAAGACCGTGCGCTGGCGCCCGGCCTGTTCGCGAGGGTGCAGCTGGGCGGCGGCGCGGACCACAGCAACGCGATCCTCATCAGCGACCGCGCCGTTGGCACGGACCAGAACCGCAAGTTCGTGTTCGTGGTGGACAAGGACAGCAAGGCTGAATACCGCCCCGTGAAGCTCGGCCCGACGGTGGACGGCCTGCGCGTGGTACGCGAAGGCCTGAAGCCGGGCGAGAAGATCGTGGTCAACGGCCTGCAGCGCGTGCGTCCGGGTGCTCCGGTCACGGCGCACCCCGTCGCCATGGATGCCAAGGTTGCCGCCGCCGATACCGGCACGACGGCGACATCCAAACAATAAAGGAACAAGGCGATGAATTTTTCGCGCTTCTTTGTCGATAAACCGATCTTCGCGGCGGTTCTGTCGATTGTTATCTTCGTCGCGGGCTTGATATCGATCTTCAAGCTCCCGGTCTCGGAGTATCCCGACGTTGTGCCGCCGTCCGTGGTGGTGCGCGCCCAGTATCCGGGCGCCAATCCCACCGTGATCGCCCAGACCGTCGCTGCGCCGCTGGAAGAGCAGATCAACGGCATCGAGAACATGCTCTATATGTCCTCGCAAAATACTTCGGACGGTGCGCTGACCTTGACGGTGACCTTCGCCATCGGCACCAATGTGGAACAGGCGGAAACGGCGGTGCAGAACCGCGTGCAGCGCGCGCTGCCGCGCCTTCCGGAAGAGGTGCGCCAGATCGGTGTCACCACCGCCAAGAGCTCGCCGAACCTGACCATGGTGGTTCACCTGCGGTCGCCGAGCAAACGGTACGACGAACTCTATCTGCGCAACTACGCGGTGCTGAACATCAAGGACCAGCTGGCGCGCCTGCACGGCATGGGCGAGGTGCAGATGTTCGGTTCCGGGGACTACGCCATGCGCGTGTGGCTCGATCCGCAGAAGGTGGCGGCGCGCAACCTGACTGCGGGAGACGTGGTGCAGGCCATCCGCGAACAGAATGTGCAGGTGGCGGCGGGCGTGATCGGGCAGGGTCCGGCGAAGGACGCTGACTTCCAGCTCACCGTGAACACCCAAGGCCGCCTGCAGACGGTGGAGGAATTCGGCGACATCGTGGTCAAGACCAATGAAGACGGCGCAACCACGCTGCTGAAGGATGTGGCGCGGCTGGAGATGGGTTCCAACTCGTATGCGCTGCGCTCCCTGTTGAATGACGAATATGCCGTGTGTATTCCTATCTTCGAAGCGCCCAACGCCAACTCGCTTCAACTGTCGAGCGAGGTGCGCAAGCTGATGAAGGAGCTGTCCAGGGACTTCCCGGAAGGCTTGGAATACGAGATCGTCTACGACCCAACCCAGTTCGTGCGCCAGTCCATCGACTCCGTGATCCATACCCTGATCGAAGCCATTGCCCTCGTGGCGCTGGTGGTGATCGTGTTCCTGCAGACCTGGCGCGCCTCCATCATTCCGCTGCTGGCCGTGCCGGTGTCGGTGGTGGGTACTTTCGCCGTGATGATGGGCTTCGGCTTCTCCATCAATACGCTCTCCCTGTTCGGCCTTGTGCTGGCCATCGGTATCGTGGTGGACGACGCCATCGTGGTGGTGGAGAACGTTCAGCGCAACATCAGCAGCGGCCTGTCGCCGCGCGATGCCACCATCCAGGCCATGAAAGAGGTGAGCGGCCCGATCATCGCCATTGCCCTGGTGCTGTGCGCCGTGTTCGTGCCCATCGCCTTCGTGTCCGGCCTCACCGGCCAGTTCTACCGCCAGTTCGCGCTGACCATTGCCATATCCACGGTGATCTCGGCATTCAGCTCGCTGACCCTGGCGCCTGCGCTGTCGGCAACCCTGCTCAAGGCGCACTACGCGCCAAGGGATGCGCTGACCCGCGCAATGGACAAAGTCTTCGGCCGCTTCTTCGGTGTCTTCAACCGCTTCTTCGGCCGCGCATCGCATGGCTACGAGACGGGGGTGAAGGGCGTGCTGCGCCGCAAATCGGCATCTCTGATAGTTTATGCGCTGCTGGCGGTGGCCGGCCTGTTCATGTTCAAGGCCGTGCCGCCGGGCTTCGTGCCGACACAGGACAAGCAATACCTGATCGGCTTCGCCCAGCTGCCGGACGCCGCCTCGCTGGACCGTACGGACGCCGTGATCCGCAAGATGTCCGCCATCGCCAAGGGCATTCCTGGCGTGGAGTACACGGTAGCCTTCCCCGGCCTGTCGATCAACGGCTTTACCAATGCGCCGAATGCTGGCCTCTTCATCGTCGGCCTCGACGCGTTCGACAAGCGCAAGGACAAGAACCTCTCGGCCCAGGCGATAGCAGCTGAAGTGAACAAGCGCATGGGAGCCATTGAGGGCGCCTTTGTCATTCTCCTGTCGCCCCCGCCGGTGAATGGACTGGGGACGAGCGGCGGCTTCAAGCTCATGATCGAAGACCGGGCCAACCTCGGGCCGGACGAGTTGTACAAGGCCGTGCAGGCGGTGCAGGCGAAAGCCGCGCAGACGCCGGAGCTGGCGGGCGTGTTCTCCAGCTACCAGATCAACGTGCCGCAGCTGTTCGCCGACGTGGACCGCGTGAAGGCCAAGCAGATGGGCGTGCCGCTGTCGACCATCTACCAGACCTTGCAGATCAATCTGGGCTCGCTGTACGTGAACGACTTCAACCAGTTCGGCCGCACCTATCAGGTGCGCGTGCAGGCTGACGCGCAGTTCCGTTCGCACGCCGAGCAGATCTCGCAGCTCAAGGTGCGCAGCAACAAGGGCGAGATGATCCCGCTGTCGTCCCTGATGCGCGTGAAGGACAGCTATGGCCCGGACCGTGTTCAGCGCTACAACAACTACGTGGCGGCAGATATGAATGGCGGCCCGGCGCCTGGCGTGTCCTCGGGTCAGGCGCAGGCAGCCATGGAGAAAATCGCGAAGGAAACGCTGCCGAAGGGGATCACCTACGAATGGACGGAGCTGACCTATCAGGAGATCCTGGCGGGTAACACCATGGTCCTCGTGTTCCCGTTGTGCGTGCTGCTCGTGTTGCTGGTGCTGGCGGCGCAGTACGAAAGCTGGACACTGCCGCTGGCGGTGATCCTGATCGTTCCCATGTCCATCCTGTTCGCGCTGATCGGCGTGAAGCTGACCGGCGGCGACAACAACATCTTCACCCAGATTGCCCTGTTCGTGCTCGTTGGCCTGGCGTCGAAGAACGCGATCCTGATCGTGGAATTCGCACGCGAGCTGGAAGACCATGGCCGCAGCATTGTGGAAGCGGCGCTGGAAGCCTGCCGCCTGCGTTTGCGTCCGATCCTGATGACGTCCATCGCCTTCATCATGGGCGTGCTGCCACTGGTGTTCTCCAGCGGCGCGGGTTCCGAGATGCGCCATGCAATGGGCGTGGCGGTGTTCGCGGGCATGCTGGGCGTGACCTTCTTCGGCCTGTTCCTGACGCCCGTGTTCTACGTGCTGCTGCGCACCCTGGCCAAGAAGCTTGAGAAGAAATCCCCGGTTGCCGACAAGGCAGCCCCACAACTGGAAGGGACCCACTAATGAACCGCATGATCGCCATGGGAGTGGCGCCGCTGCTGGCAGTATTGCTGACAGCATGCGCCGCCCCTGAATTCAAACAGCCCGCCATCGAGGTCCCGGCTTCCTTCAAGGAGCCGCAGGCCGCGGTGAAGACGGCTGCCGACGGCACGCAGTGGAAGCAGGCGCAGCCCGCCGAACAGCAGCCGCGCGGCGAATGGTGGCTGGCCTTCAACGATCCGGCCCTCAATGAGCTGATCGCCGAAGCCACCCGCAACAATGCCAACCTGGCCGTGGCCGCAGCCCGCGTGAAGCAGGCCCGCGCCATCGCGGGCATCGCCGAAGCGGACCGCATTCCGCAGATCGGGGTGGGCGTCGGCGCCCAGCGCAGCCGTGCTTCGGCCCTGGAGCTGGGCCTGCCTCAAGGCACGCCGGTGGCGCCGCAGACCAGCTACTCGGCCAGCCTGACGGCCAGCTATGAAGTGGACCTGTTCGGCCGCGTGTCGTCCAACGTTGCCGCAGCGCGCGGCGACGCGGCGACGGTGGAAGCGAACTACCGCTCCGTGCTGCTCGCCCTGCAGGCCGACGTGGCCCAGACCTATTTCCGCCTGCGCGCCACGGACGCCGAACTGGCGACCGTGGAGCAGACGGTCCGTCTGCGCGAGGAAAGCGTGAAGGTCAACCAGCGCCGCTTCGACCTGGGCGACATCGGTGAATTCGACCTGTCCCGCGCGAAGACCGAGCTGTCCACCACCCACGCCGAAGCGATTGGCCTGCAACGCCAGCGCACCACGGCGGAGCATGCCCTGGCTGTCCTGCTGGGCAAGCCTGCGGCCAGCTTCACGGCCGGCGTGAGCCCGCTGCTCGATTCGGCGCTGATGCCGGTGGTTCCGGCAGGCCTGCCTTCGGCCCTGCTGGAGCGCCGTCCGGACATCGCCGCGGCACAGCGTGCGATGGAAGCCTCCAATGCCCGCATCGGCGTGGCCCGTGCGGCCATGTTCCCTGCGCTGAACATCAACGCGAACGGCGGCGGCGTGGCCGGAACGTTCAGCGATGTGTTCAAGTGGAGCAGCCGCTCCTGGGTGCTGGGCGCGCTGATGTCCGCCCCGCTGATCGATGGCGGCCGTAACAAGGCCAATATCGCGCGCAGCGAAGCGGCGCTGGACGAGTCGGTGGCTTCCTACCGCCAGAGCGTGCTGGTGGCGTTCGCGGAAGTGGAAGACAGCCTGGCGGGCCTGCGCATCCTGTCCGGCCAGACGGCGCAGATCGATGCCGCCGTGGTTTCGGCCCGCCGTTCGGCCGACCTGGCGCAGAAGCTGTACGACGCTGGCCGTTCGAGCTATCTCGAACTGCTGGACGCGCAGCGCAACCTGGCGGCGGTGGAGCGCAGCGCAGTCCAGCTGCGCGGCAACCGCGCGGTGACGACCGTGGCCCTGATCCGCGCCCTGGGCGGGGGCTGGGACAGCGGCCACCCCGGGCAGGGAAGAGGGAGGCCGATCAAATCCAGCTAATCCAAGCGTTAAATTCTTTCGTTTGTCAGCGGCGGCGCGGCCAACCTATGATGGCCGCATGAACGCAAATCTGAAACGTACAGCGGTCGTTACCGGCGCGGCGCAGGGCATAGGCAAAGCCATCGCGGCGCGGCTGCTGCAGGAAGGGCATCGGGTAGGACTGATCGACATCGACGGCCCGGCACTCGAAGCCAGCTGCGCCGAACTCGGGGCAGGAGGGCAATGCATCGGGGTGCAGGCAGACGTTGGCAGCCCACCGGCCCTGAAGAGTGCCATTCTTTCGGCGGCAGACCGGCTCGGCGCACCGCACATCCTGGTGAACAATGCCGGTTTCGCCCGCGACGGTGCACTTGAGTCGATGAAGCTGGATGACTGGGACAGCATCCACCACGTCCATCTGCGTGCCGCATTCCTGGCGGCGCAGACCGTGCTTCCCTTCATGGAGAGTGCAGGGTGGGGCCGCATCATCAACATCTCCAGCATTTCCGGGGGCGGCCATGCCGACCGCGCCAATTACTGCGCCGCCAAGGCAGGGCTGGACGGGCTGACGCGCGCGCTCGCGCTCGAGCTGGGGCCGCGCGGCATTACCGTGAACGCCGTGGCGCCGGGCATGATCGTCACGCGCATGACATCCGCGACGGCGAACCGGCTTGGCCGCACGCTCGACGACCACATAGCACGGGCGGCAGACAATATTCCTGTGCGCCGCACCGGCCGCCCCGAGGACGTTGCCCATGCCATGGCATTCTTCGCCAGCGAAGCGGCCGGTTTCGTAAGCGGCCAAGTGCTCTACGTGGCAGGTGGGCCGGTATGAGCAAGCACACCCTCCGCCCCGTGCGCCCGTCGGACGCAGCGGCCATGCTGCGCATTCTCGAAGCCGCCGCCGCGGAAGGCGACAGCCTGCCCTTCGAGCGCGTGGATGCCGCCCTCATCGACCAGCAGTGGCTGAAGGCGCCCAACTGCTGGCTTGCCGAGACCTGCGGCCGCATCGAGGGCATGTACCGCATGGGCCCCAACATGCCCGGACGGGGAGGGCACGTTGCCAGCGCCACCTATATTGTTGCTGCTGCTGCGCGCGGACAGGGGCTCGGACGGCGCCTGGTCGAGCACTCGCTGGAACTTGCGCGCGGCCAGGGCTATGCCGGGATGCAGTTCAACTTTGTAGCGGCCACCAACACGGCCGCGCTGCGCCTCTACGAGAGCCTGGAATTCCGCGTGGTGGGCAGCCTGCCCGGCGCTTTCCGCCATGCTTCGCTCGGCCTGGTCGATGCGCTGGTTCTGTTTCGTAGCCTGTAGGGGAGGAGCAAGCTAGAATTGGGAAAACAGCGCAGATCCCGATATGGCCGAAGACTCCCGCAGCAATCCGCCCCTGACCGCAGCACGCACATTCGAAGCCGCCGCCCGCCACCGCAGTTTCCAGCGCGCGGCGGCGGAGCTCAATGTGACGCCTGCCGCCGTCAGCCACCAGGTCAAGCGCCTGGAAGAGTACCTGGGCGTCACCCTGTTCAAGCGCAGCAACCGGCTGGTTGAGCCCACGGAGGAAGGGGTGCTGCTCGCGCAGCGCCTGGGAGAGCATTTCGTGGCGCTCGAGGCGCTTCTGCCGCCCAACCGGAAGGCCGCACCGCGGCCGCTTCGCGTCACCGTGATGCCCTCGCTCGCCGCCAAATGGCTGGCGCCGCGCATGGCCGATTTCCATGCACGCTTCCCCGAGGTCGCGACAGAAATCAGCGATGACGACGCCTCTACCGATTTCACCGACAACCGGTTCGACATAGCGCTGCGCTATGGCGACGGGAATTATCCCAAGGTGCAGCTACATTCCTGGATGGAGGCGCCGGTGGTCGCCGTGTGCAGCCCCGAATTGCTGCGGAGCGCGGAAGCGCCGCGGGACCTTCTGACGCAGACGCTCATCCACGATTCGACGCCGCAGCTGCCTGGCGCACCGCCGGGGTGGCCCGAATGGTTCGCGACAGCCGCAGTACAGGGTACGAACACCGGCCAAAGCCTGCGCTTCTCCAGCGTCTACATCGCGCTCGAGGCGGCGCGCGCGGGCCGCGGCTTCGCGGTAGCGCCGCTTCCGCTCGTGATCGACGACCTGAAAAGCGGAACGCTGGCCATGCCGTTCGACCTGCAGGTAGCCAATCCCTGCAGGTTCTGGATCGTCCAGCCGCTTTCGCCTCGTTCCGTTCCTGGCGTAGAGGTGTTCATCGCGTGGCTGAAGGAGCAGGCCGTGTCTTAGGCAGCGTCACTCTTCGTTGGCAACCCGCCTGAACTCGGTCGCTGTGGCGATCTGCCGGGGTGCCGGGGCAGGGCCGTGCTTCTTCGCGAACGGCATCACGTTCGCATGGTGCTGTGACGATGCCAAACCATCCAGTTTGAAGATGCTCACCACCTTGGCCAGGCTGCCCGCCTGCTCCTGCAGCGACTGCGTTGCCGCCGCCGCTTCCTCCACCAGAGCGGCGTTCTGCTGGGTGACATCGTCCATCTGCGTGATCGCCTGATTCACCTGCTCGATCCCCGCGCTCTGTTCCTGACTGGCAGCCGTGATCTCGCCCATGATGTCGGTGACTCGGCGGATGCTTTCCACGATCTCCTCCATCGTCGTTCCCGCCTGGTCCACCAGTTTGCTGCCAACGTCCACCTTCTCGACCGAATCGCTGATCAGCGACTTGATCTCCTTCGCCGCGGCGGCCGAGCGCTGGGCAAGGTTGCGCACTTCGGTGGCGACGACGGCGAAGCCGCGTCCCTGCTCGCCCGCACGCGCCGCTTCCACGGCTGCATTCAGGGCGAGGATATTGGTCTGGAAGGCGATGCCGTCGATCACGCCGATAATGTCCACGATCTTCTTCGCCGACTCGTTGATGGAGCCCATGGTGTCGACCACTTGGGACACCACGGCGCCGCCTTTTACCGCCACCTCCGAGGCCGACTGGGCGAGCACGTTCGCCTGGCGCGCGTTGTCGGCGTTCTGCTTGACGGTGCTGGTCAACTCTTCCATCGAGGATGCGGTTTCCTCCAGCGAGCTGGCCTGCTCCTCGGTGCGCGAGGAGAGGTCCAGATTGCCCGTCGAGATCTGGCTGGACGCGGTGGCGATGGTGTCTGTGCCGACCCGTACTTCGCCCACAATGCGCACCAGGCTCTCGTTCATTTCCTTGAGCGCCTGCAGCAGCTGGCCCGTTTCATCGGCGGAGCGTACGGTGATGCGGCTGGTCAGGTCGCCCGCAGCCACGGTGCGCGCCAGCTGCACCGCTTCTTCCAGCGGACGCGTGATGCTGTGCGTGATCCACCAGGCGAAACCCGCTGCGATCAGGAGCGCGGCCACACCCAGGCCAACCATCAGAATCTGGGCCGAGGCGATCATCTCGCGGCCCTCGGCGCCGCTGTTCACGACGATATCCTTCTGCAGGTCTACCAGGGATTTGATCTGCTCCTGCAGCGCGTCCAGCGAGGCCAGGGTTTCGCCATGCATCGTGGCCACAGCTTCGTCGCGCTGGCCGCCTTCGAGCAGCTTGGCCACCTTGCCGAAGGAGGCAACATAGGCGGCGCGGGATTCCTTGATCCTGGCCAGCAGTTCCTTGCCGCGTGCGGACGCCACCAGCCCATCCAGCGTTCCGAGCGCGTCGTTGATGGTCTTCTTGTTGGCATCGATACGCTGATAGATGTTGTCGACCTTCGCTTTGTCGCTGGTGATGAACAGCTCCATGGTCCTGCGCGCATTGGCGCGGGTGGTGACATTGATCGTATTCGCCGCGTCAGCCTTTACCCAATCCTGTTCGATGATTTTGTCGTTGATTTTTCCGATACCCATCAGGCGGGTGACACCCACGCCCGTTAATATCGCCATGAGCAACATAACCAGGCCGAACCCCACTGCCAGGCGCATTCCTATCTTCATGTTCGAGATATTCATCCACGTATCCTTTTCATAAACACGGCCGAAGCGCCGATTATCTGGGCAATAGCGTCTCGGCCGTGAGATAACAATCGATTGCATTGACAGGCGTCAGCGATGCTCGATCTGGTGATGTGAATGCTTGCCAGACCGGATTCTTTAAGCCGCGGCGATTATGAGAAGGCCTGCCGCCATTACGCTGATGTCCTTGGGAACATTATCCTTTCGGTAGGAAATTTTTTTTGCCAGGACGTAAAAAGACAAGGCCCAGCAACAATTTTTTTGTCGTCCTGAACAGAAAATCGTTTGCGCAATCGATCAGCTTTTCCGCCGCCTTCTCGGCCATTTTTTGCCTGCTCAACCCTCCTAGCACCTGGACCCGGGGCCCTGGTACAGAAAAATTGTGGACCTTCTGTCGCCATTTGTAAGAGTGTTTTGGAGATTTGTCTTTTTGAGGGCGTGCGCCGAAGTCATACACGAAAATGCACCGAAGTCGGGCAGCCGCCTGAATTTGTCCACGCATCTTCAGAAAGACTTCGTCAATTGGAACCTGTCAGCTCTGCAGTCGAACCTCGTGAAACGCAGCACCAGCTTACCGAAGCCGGCCGCCGCCTGGTCCTTCATACCTGGAACGCGACGTCGGCGGAGCTGCCGCGCGCGCCCGGCATCCATCGCCTCTTCGAGGCGCAGGTGCGGCGGGCGCCAGAGTCGATCGCCATCCACGGCGATACCGCGCAATTCAGCTACCGGGAACTGAACGCCGCGGCCAACGGCCTGGCCGCCATCCTGCAGAAAACGGTGCGCCCGGGCGGCCACGTGGCGCTGCTGCTGGAGCGTTCCGCTGAGCTGATCATTGCCGAACTGGCCGTGCTGAAATGCGGGGCCGTCTATGTGCCCCTCGATCCTGCAACCCCCGCCGAACGGCTGGCCTTTCTGCTGGCCGACAGCGGCGCTTGCGCGCTGATTGTGGACAGCAGTGTGGAGGCGCCGCTGCCCGAAGGTGCCGCGCGCATCGACATCGACCGCCTCGCCTGGACGCCGCAGGAGGAGAACCTGGCGGTGGACGCATCGGACGACACGCCGGCATATGTGATGTACACCTCCGGTTCCACCGGCCAGGCAAAGGGCGTGGTGGTACAGCACGGCGCCATCGTCCGGCTGGTGTTCGAGAACGGCTACACCCATTTTTCGCCAACGGATCGCGTGGGTTTCGCTGCCAATCCGGCTTTCGATGCCACGACGATGGAAGTGTGGGCGCCCCTGCTGACGGGAGGCAGCGTGGTCGTCATTCCGCGCGAAACCTTCCTCGACGATCAGTTGTTCGCCAAGGCCCTGGCGCGCCACCAGGTGAGCGTGCTGTTCATCACGACTGCGGTGTTCAATCACTATGCAGCCTGCATGCCCGAGGTGCTGGGCCGCCTGCGCGTACTCCTGACAGGCGGGGAACGCGCCGATCCGCAGGCCTTCGCGGCAGTGCTGGCGGCGAGTCCGGCGCTGGAACTGGTGCATTGCTACGGGCCGACGGAAACCACAACCTTCGCCATCGCGCACCGCGTCACCGCCATCGCCCCCGGGGCCACCAGCGTTCCGCTGGGGCGGCCAATCGGCAACACCACAGTCTATGTGCTCGACTCCGGCGGCCAGCCGGTGCCGCCCGGCGTGCCTGGCGAACTGTATATCGGAGGGCGCGGCGTGGCGCTCGGCTATCTGAATCGTCCGGAACTGAGCGCGGAGCGTTTCGTGCCCGACCCCTTCGCGCAGGCTCCTGCGAAGATGTACCGCACGGGCGACATCTGCCGCTGGCGCGAGGACGGCATGATCGATTTCGTGGGCAGGAACGACTTCCAGGTGAAGATCCGCGGCTTCCGTATCGAACCGGGCGAGATCGAGGCCTGGCTGATCCGCCATCCCGCGGTCCAGGAAGCGGTCGTCGTGCCGCGCGAGGACAGGGCAGGGGGCAAATACCTGGCGGCCTACTATCTCGCCCCGCAGGACAATCCCGGCCCGGATGCCTTGCGCGCCATGCTGGCCGAAACCCTGCCCGAATACATGCTGCCTGCCGCCTACGTGCGCCTGCAGCACTGGCCCCTCACGCCGAACGGAAAGCTGGACCGCAAGGCCTTGCCGCAGCCCGAAGCGGGCGATCTGGTAACGGGAGCGGCATACGAAGCGCCGCGTACGGCCGCTGAACTCATGGTGGCCTCGGTGTGGGCGGAGGTG
This sequence comes from Massilia endophytica, assembly GCF_021165955.1. Taxonomy (NCBI): domain Bacteria; kingdom Pseudomonadati; phylum Pseudomonadota; class Betaproteobacteria; order Burkholderiales; family Oxalobacteraceae; genus Massilia; species Massilia endophytica. The sequence continues at coordinate 1,461,092 of NZ_CP088952.1, forward strand.
CTGCGGCGCGACCGGATCGGTGCGGCCGACCACTTCTTCTCCCTGGGCGGGCACTCCCTGCTGGGCGTGCAGGTGGTGTCGCGCCTGCGCCGCGCGGGCATGGCCGTGACGCTGGCCGAGCTCTTTGCACGTCCCGTGCTGCGCGACTTTGCCGCAGCCCTCCCGGCTGGGCAGCAGGCGGCTGCGCCCGAGCTGCAGGCATTCGCCGGCGCGGTTCCAGTGCCGTCCCTTGCGCAAAGCGCCATGTGGCTGCTGGACCAGGTGGAAGGGGGCAGGGCCTACCACATTCCCTGCAATATCGAGCTGCGCGGGGCGCTCGATGCCACCGGCCTGCGCCGCTCGCTGGACAGCATCTGCCGCCGGCACGCCGCGCTGCGCAGCACCTTCCATCAGACGGCGGAAGGCGTTGCGGTGCGTGTCGCCCCGGCCGGGGACTATGCCTTTGCGCTCGTCGAATCGCCTGCTGCCGGAGACATCGAAACCCTGCTGGAGGAGGAGCTCTCCAGGCCCTTCGACCTGGCGCGCGGCCCGCTGTTCCGGGGCCGGCTGCTGCGTCTGGGCGCAGAGCACCAGCTGCTGTTGCTGACCATGCACCATATCGTGTCCGACGGCTGGTCGCTGGCCAATCTGCTGGAAGAATTGCGCGTGCTGTATACCGGCTACGTGCGGGACGGCAGCCCGGCGCTGCCGCCTTCGGGCCTTCAGTATTACGATTACGCCGCGTGGCAGCGGCATGCTCTCGATGACGAAAGCCGCGCACGGCATATCGCCTACTGGCGCTCCGCGCTGGCTGATGCACCTGTCCTTATCGAGCTTCCGGTGGACCGGCCGCGTCCCGCGGTACAGGACCGCAGCGGCGCCTTCCTGCCCTTCGAGCTGGAAGCGCAGGCCACAGGGGCGCTGAAAGCGCTCGCCGCGCGGCATGGCGTGTCGCTGTACATGGTGCTGCTCGCAGGCTGGGCGCTGCTGCTTGCGCGCCTGGCGGCGCAGGATGAAGTGGTGATCGGCTCGCCCACGGCGGGGCGCTCCGAGCCCGCGCTGGAATCCATGATCGGCTGCTTCATCAATCCCCTGGCCCTGCGTATCGATCTGGCGGGCCAGCGCACGCTGGCGGCCCTGCTGCAGCATGTGCGCCACCAGGTGCTCGCGGCGCAGGAACACGAGGCGCTGCCGTTCGACCAGGTGGTGGAGGCCCTCAATCCGCCGCGCGATCCTGGCCATTCGCCGCTGTTCCAGGTCATGTTCACCTGGCATAACACCCCGCCTGTGTCACTGAGCCTGCCGGGGCTGCAAACCACGGTGCTCGAAACGCAGCAGTCCGTGGTGGCGAAGTTCGACCTGTTGTTCTCGTTGCGCGAACAGGCGGGCGGCATCGGCGGCGGTATCGAGTACGCCACGGCGCTGTTCGAGGGCGGCACGGTCGCGCGCTGCCTGGAGCAGTTCAAGGTCCTGCTGGACGCCATGGCGGCGGATGGCGCCGAGGCGCCTGCACGACTGGCCTGGCTGTCCGCAGGGCAGCGGCAGCAGGTGCTGGAGCAGTGGAACGCCACGGAGAAGGCATATCCGAGGGACGTGCTGGCGCACCAGCTGTTCGAGCAGCAGGCGGCGCGCACGCCGGATGCGGTGGCGGCGGTGTTCGAGGAATCGCAGCTGAGCTACCGGGAACTGAACGAGCGGGCCAACCGCCTGGCCCACCACCTGCGCGCGCAGGGCGTTGGGCCGGACGTGCGGGCCGGCATCCTGGCCGGGCGCAGCCTGGAGATGGTGGTGGCCGTGCTGGCCGTGCTCAAGGCGGGGGGCGCCTACGTGCCCCTCGACCCGGCCTATCCGGCCGACCGCCTGGCCTATATGGTGGCCGACAGCGCCCCGGCGGTGCTGCTGGCGCAGTCCGCGCTGCAGGAGCTGGCCATGGGCATGGCGGACGGCGTGCCGGTCTGCCTGCTCGACGGCGATATGGCCTGGGCCGGGCAGTCCGCCGCCAATCCCCCGGCGGACGCGGTGGGCCTGACGCCGCAGCACCTGTGCTACCTGATCTACACCTCCGGCTCGACCGGCATGCCCAAGGGCGTGATGATCGAGCACGCGGGCCTGTGCAACTACCTGCACTGGGCGCTGGGCGCCTATGCGCCCGTCAATGCCGTGGTCTCGTCCTCGCTGTCCTTCGACGCGACGGTGACGAGCCTGTACCTGCCACTGCTGCGCGGCGGCATGGTGCGCCTGCTGCGCGAGCATGACGAGATCGACGGCCTGTACGCCCTGCTGCAGCAGCCGGGCGCGGACTGGCTGGTGAAGGCCACGCCCGCCCACCTGGACGTGCTGGGCCACCGCGCGAAGCGGGAAGGGGCGCGCACGGCGGTGGGGGTGTTCGTCATCGGCGGCGAGGCGCTGGCGCCATCCACGGTGCAGCTGTGGCGCGAGGTGCAGCCGGGCGTGCGCATGGTGAACGAGTACGGCCCCACCGAGACGGTGGTGGGCTGCGTGACCTATGAAGTGCCGGAGGCGCTGGAGAGCCAGCACGCGGTGCCGATCGGCCAGCCGATCGCCAATACGCGCATCTACATCCTGGACGCGGAAGGCCAGCCGGTGCCGCCGGGCGTGTCGGGCGAGCTGTTTATCGGCACGGTGGGGGTGGCGCGGGGCTACCTGAACCGGGAGGAGCTCAATGCCGAGCGCTTCCTGCCGGATCCGTTCTCGGCGGCGCCGGGGGCGCGCATGTACCGCACGGGCGACCTGGGACGCTGGCGCGGGGATGGCAGCATCGACTACCTGGGGCGCAACGACTTCCAGGTGAAGATCCGCGGCTTCCGCATCGAGCCGGGGGAGATCGAGGCCTGGCTGAAGTCGCACGCGCTGGTGCGCGACGCGGCGGTGATCGCGCGCGAGGACAGCCCGGGCGACAAGCGCCTGGTGGCCTACTACACGGCGGGGGCCGCGGTGCCGGCCGAGGAGCTGAGGGCGATGCTGGCGCAAAGCCTGCCGGAGCACATGGTGCCGGCGGCCTATGTGCAGCTGGAGGAGCTGCCGCTGACGCCGAACGGGAAGCTGGACCGCAGGACGCTGCCGATGCCGGAAGCGCAGGCCTTCGCGGCGCATGCCTACGAGGCGCCGCAGGGCGAGCTGGAAGCGGCGCTGGCGCGCATCTGGTCCGAGGTGCTGCTGATCGAGCGCGTCGGCCGCAACGACAATTTCTTCGAACTGGGCGGCAATTCCCTGCTGGCCGTGCTGATGGCGTCGCGCCTGCGCGACGCCTTGGGTGCCGAGGCGCGCCTGGCCGACCTGTTCGGCCATCCGCAACTGGCCGCCTTTGCCGCCACCCTGGCGCCGGGGGGCGCCAAAGGCGAAGCGCCGCTGGCGCGCGCGCCCGAAGAGGAGCGCCGCAGCCTGTCTTTCGCGCAGCAGCGGCTCTGGTTCCTGGCGCAGATGGAAGGCGGCAGCAAGGCCTACCATGTGCCGCTGGCCCTGCGCCTGCACGGAAAGCTGGACACCGCCGCGCTGCGCCACGCCCTGAACCGCATCGTGGCGCGCCATGAGGCCCTGCGCTGCAGCTTCCACGAGCAGCAAGGCCATCCCGTCCTGCGTATAGAGGAGCACGCGGCGTTCACCCTGGCGCAGCACGACCTGCGTGCGCATGCGCAGCCGCAGAGCGAGCTGCAGCGCCTCCTGCGCGAAGAAGCGGATGCGCCTTTCGCGCTGGAGACGGGCCCGCTGATCCGCGGCCGCCTGGTGCAGCTGGCGGAGGACGACCATGTGCTCATGATCACGCTGCATCACATCGTGTCGGACGGCTGGTCGCTCACGCTCCTGGTGCGCGAGCTCAATGCCCTGTACGGCGCCTTCGCCGCTGGCCAGGCGGACCCGCTGCCGCCGCTGCCGCTGCAGTACGCCGACTATGCCGCATGGCAGCGCCGCCTCCTGCAAGGCGAAACGCTGGAGACGCAGGTCAGCTACTGGCGGCAGGCGCTCGATGGCGCGCCCGCGCTGCTGGAACTGCCGCTGGACCGTCCCCGTCCCGCGGAACAGAGCTACCACGGCGCCTTCGTCGACTTCGAACTGGACGAAGCCACCACCCGAGGCCTGAAGGCATTGAGCGCCCGTCATGGAACGACCCTGTTCATGACGCTGCTCGCAGGCTGGAGCGTTCTGCTGGCACGCCTGTCGGGCCAGGACGACGTCGTGGTGGGCACGCCCGTCGCCGGGCGCAGCCGCACCGGGATCGAGAACCTGATCGGCTTTTTCGTCAACATGCTGCCGCTGCGGCTTGACCTCTCGGCGGAGCAAAGCGTGGCGGAGCTGCTGCGGCAGGTACGCGAGCGCACCCTGGCGGCGCAGCAGCACCAGGAACTGCCTTTCGAACGGATGGTGGAAGCGGTGGCGCCGCAGCGCAGCGCAGCCTACAGCCCCCTGTTCCAGGCCATGTTCGCGTGGCAGAACACGCCTGCGCGGGAACTGGCGCTGCCCGGCCTCACCCAGCTTCCACTGGCGGGCGCCCGGCACCAGATGGCCAAGTTCGACCTCACGCTGTCGCTGGAAGAGCAGGGCGGCCGTATCGCCGGCGGCCTCGAATACGCCACCGCGCTGTTCGAGCGGTCCACCATCGAGCGCTTCCTGGAGCACCTGCGCACCCTGCTGGCCGCTTTCGCGGCGGATGCCGCCGGCTCTATCGGCACGCTGCCGGTACTGAGCGGGCCCCAGCGAGAGCAGGTGCTGGCGGGCTGGAATGCCACCGCTTCGCCGTATCCCCGCGAACTGTGCATGCACATGCTGTTCGAAGTGCAGGCGCAGCGCACGCCGGACGCCGTTGCGCTGTCGGACGCGGGGGGCGCCGTCAGCTATGCCGAATTGAACCGGCGCGCCAACCGCCTGGCGCATTACCTGCGCACGCTGGGGGTGGGGCCGGACAGCCGCGTCGCGCTCTGCCTCGAACGCGGCGCGGACATGGTGGCCAGCCTGCTTGCCGTCCACAAGGCGGGCGGCGCCTACGTGCCTCTCGATCCCCAGTCGCCACCCGAGCGCCTGGCGCAGACGCTGGCCGATTGCGCCCCCGTGGCGCTGGTCACCCGTTCCGGCCTGGCGCAGGAATACCGCGCCGGAGTGCGGGTTGAGCTGGACGCATTGCGCGAGGCCCTGGCCGCGCAGAGCAGCGAAGACCCGGCCGCGCCCGCGGGCCTCAACGGGGGATCCGCCTGCTACGTGATCTATACCTCCGGCTCCACCGGACTGCCGAAGGGCGTGGAGATCACGCATGCGAACCTGATGCATGCAATGCATGCGCGCTGGAAGTACTACGGCCACGATGCGCCGCAGATCCTGCAGCTTGCCTCCTATACCTTCGATATCTCGGTGGCGGGCTGCTGCTGGGCGCTCGCCATCGGCGGCACGCTGCATCATCTTGAAGGCAGCAGGCGCGATCCGGTGGACGTAGTGGCCCGCATGAACGAATGGCGCATCAGCCACGTCATGTGCGCCAGTTCGCTGTATGCGCAGCTGCTGGAGCAGGCGCAGCGCTGCGGCGGCCTGCCGCATCTGCGCGTCGTCGCCGTTGGCGGTGAAACCTGCACGCCGTCCCTGCTGGCCCTGCACGATGCGGTCGCGCCGGAGGCGGTGCTGCACAACGAATACGGTCCCACGGAAGCGAGCATCTGGGCTACCGTCCACCGGCACCGCCGCGGGCGGCCCACAGCGCCGCTGGGGCGCCCCGTCGCCAACACCCGGATCTACGTGCTGGACGCCTTCGGCGAGCCGGCGGCGCCCGGCGTGGCGGGAGAGATCCATATTGGAGGCGGCGGGGTGGCACGCGGCTACCTGGCGCGGCCGGAGCTCAATGCCGAGCGCTTCCTGCCCGATCCCTTCGCGCAAACGCCGGGCGCGCGCATGTACCGTACGGGAGACCTGGGGCGGTGGAACGCGGACGGCACGCTGGAATTCTGCGGGCGGGACGACGGCCAGGTGAAAATCCGCGGCTTCCGCGTCGAGCTGGGAGAGATTGAAGCACGGCTTGCCCTGCATCCCGCGGTCCGCGATGCGGCCGTGCTGGCCCGCACGGGCGCCGGCGGCCAGCAGACCCTGGTGGCCTACTATGTGGCGGCGGAAGAGGAGCCCGGAACGGCCGTTCTGCGCGCCCATCTGGGCGCGGCACTCCCTGAGCACATGGTTCCGGCAGCCTTCGTTCCCCTCGCCGCCATGCCCCTGACACCGAACGGCAAGCTGGATCGCAAGGCGCTGCCCGCGCCGGGCGCCGGGCACATTGCCGTGCACGCCTACGTGGCGCCGCAAGGCGGGATGGAATGCCTGGTAGCCTCCGTATGGAGCGAAGTGCTCGGCCTGGAGCGCATCGGGCGGGATGACAATTTCTTCGCCCTGGGCGGGCACTCCCTGCTGGCGGTGCGGGCCGTGTCGCGCCTGCGCGACCGGCTCGGCGCGGATATCCGCCTCGGCGATCTCTTTGCCCAGCCGGTGCTTGCCGCTTTCGCCGCCACGCTGCCGCAGGCGGGTTCCGCTCCCTTGCCTGCCATCGCGCCCGCTGCCGCGGCGGAAAGGACGGCCCTGTCCTTCGCCCAGCAGCGGCTGTGGTTCCTGGCGCAAATGGACGGCGTCAGCGGCGCCTACCATATCCCCTTCGGACTGCGCCTGGCGGGACGGCTCGACGCCGCGGCACTGCAGCAGGCGCTGGACCGCATCGTGGCGCGCCACGAATCCCTGCGCACCTGCTTCGTGCAGGCGGACGGACAGCCTGCGCAGCGCATTGCGCCGCGCGCGGCGTTCGCGCTGGTTCATGCGGAGCTGCCCGCCGCCACCCAGGCCGCAATCGCGCGCCAGGTGGAGGAGGAGGCGGCTGCGCCCTTCGACATCGAGAACGGCCCGCTGATCCGCGGCCGCCTGCTGCGCGTGGCGCAGGAGGAGCATGTGCTGCTGCTGACCATGCACCATATCGTTTCGGACGGCTGGTCGATGGGGCTCCTGGTGAAGGAGCTGAGCGCGCAGTATGCCGCCTGCCTGGAGGGCAGGCCCGACCCGCTGCCGCCGCTGCCCGTGCAGTATGCCGACTTCGCCGCCTGGCAGCGCCGCTGCCTGCAGGGCGACGTGCTGCAGAGCCAGGCGGCCTACTGGGAAGCAGCGCTGGCCGGCGCCCCGGCCCTGCTGGACCTGCCGCTGGACCGTCCGCGGCCGGCGCAACAGGACTACCGTGGCGGCTTTGTGCCCTTCGCGCTCGACGCCGACGCCACGTGCGCGCTCAAGGAGCTGGCCGCGCGCCACGGCGTCACGCTGTTCATGGCGCTGCTCGCCGGCTGGGCGGCGCTGCTCTCGCGCCTGAGCAGCCAGCAGGACATCGTGATCGGCACCCCGGCCGCAGGCCGCGGCCGCACCGAGCTCGAAGGCCTGATCGGCTTCTTTGTCAACATGCTGGCCCTGCGCCTGGACCTGTCCGGCAACCCCGACGTGGCGGGTCTGCTGGCCCAGGTGCGCGAACGCGCCCTGGCGGCGCAGCAGCACCAGGACATCCCCTTCGAGCAGGTGGTGGAGATTGCCCGCCCGGTGCGCAGCATGGCCCACAGCCCCGTATTCCAGGTGATGTTCGCCTGGCAGAACACGCCCGCGGGCGAAGCCGTGCTGCCCGGCCTTTCGCTGCTGCCGCTGGCAGGGCCGCAGGAACGGATGGCCAAGTTCGACCTCACGCTCGCCCTGGAAGAGAAGGACGGCGCCATCTGCGGCGGGCTGGAATACGCCTCGGCGCTGTTCGAGCGCGCCACCGTGGAACGCCACCTCGGCCAGCTGCGCGTGCTGCTGGCCGCGATGGCGGTGGCGGACGGGCAGGGTGTGGACTGCCTGCCCGTGCTGAGCGGGCCCCAGCGCGCGCAGCTCCTGCAGCAGTGGAACCCGCCCGCCACCGCCTTCCCGCGCGAAGCCTGCATGCACACGCTGGTCGAGGCCCAGGCGGCGCGCACGCCGGACGCGGTGGCGGTGCTGGCAGGAGATGAGTCGCTGAGCTATGCGGAACTGAACGCGCGCGCCAACCGCCTGGCGCGGCACCTGCGCAGCGCAGGCGTGACGCCCGACGCGCGCGTGGCCATCTGCATGGAGCGGGGGCTGGACATGATCGCCGGCCTGCTGGCCGTGCTGAAAGCGGGCGGCGCCTATGTGCCGCTGGACCCGCAGTATCCGCCCGACCGCCTTGCCTATATGCTGGAAGACAGCGCGCCCGTGGCCGTGCTGACCCAGGACCACCTGGCCGGCCTTGTGGCAGGCGCGGGCAGCGGTACGGCCATCGTCCGCCTCGACCGCGACCAGGCCATGTGGACAGGGCAGGACAGCGGGAACCTTCCGGGCGGCGCGGCGCCCGGGCACCTGGCCTACATCATCTACACCTCGGGTTCGACGGGCATGCCCAAGGGCGTCGCTATCGAGCACCGCAATGCGGTCAACTTCATCGCCTGGGGCATGCAATCCTTCACCCCCGAGCAGACCGCATGCACCCTGCTGGCGACGTCGCTCAATTTCGACCTCGCCGTGTTCGAGATCTTCGTGCCGCTGGCCGCGGGCAGCCGGGTGCGTGTCGTGCGCGACGCGCTGGCCATCGCCGCTGCCCCGGCGGACGGCACCCTGATCAACACGGTGCCCTCGGCGATCGCCGCGCTGCTGGACATGAAGGGCGTTCCCGCCACCGTGAAGACAGTCAACCTCGCTGGCGAGCCGCTCAAGCGCCAGCTCGTCGAACGCATCTTCGCCGAAACGCAGGTCGATACCGTCTGCAATCTGTACGGCCCTTCGGAGACCACCACCTACTCGACCTGGGTGCGCATGCCGCGCGAGAAGGGCTTCGCCGCCCATATCGGCGCGCCGGTGGCCAACACCCAGGTCTATATCCTCAACCAGGCCGGCCTGCTTCAGCCGCCGGGCGCCGCGGGGGAGATCTTCATCGGCGGCGAAGGCGTGGCGCGGGGCTACCTGAACCGGCCGGAGATGACCGCCGAGCGCTTCCTGCCCGATCCCTTTGCGGGGGGCGGCAGCCGCATGTACCGCACCGGCGACCTGGGACGGCGCCTGCCCGACGGCAGCATCGAATACCTGGGCCGCAATGACTTCCAGGTCAAGATACGCGGCTTCCGCATCGAGCTCGGTGAAGTCGAGGCCCGCATGCTGGCCTTCCCCGGTGTGCGCGATGCGGCAGTGCTGGCGCGCGAGGACGCGGCCGGCGAGAAGCAGCTCGTCGCCTACTTCACCAGCGTCCCGGGCCAGGCCGTGACGGCGGAAGCGCTGCGCGCCTCTCTGGCCGCGCAGCTGCTGCCGCAGATGGTGCCCTCGGCCTTCGTGGCGCTCGACATGCTGCCGCTGACGCCGAACGGCAAGCTTGACCGCAAGGCCCTGCCGGCGCCGGATGCCGCTGCCGGCGCGGCGCGCAGCTACGAAGCGCCCCAGGGCGACATGGAGCAGGCGCTGGCGGATATCTGGGCCGCGGTGCTGAACGTGGAGCGTGTGGGGCGCCACGACAATTTCTTCGACATCGGAGGCCACTCTCTCCTGGCCGCCCGTGTGGTGACGCAGATCCGGGAAAGCCTGGACGTCGACATTGCACTGCGCGACGCCTTCACCTATCCGGTGCTGGCGGACTTCGCAGACCAGATCATCATCGCGCAACTCGCGCAATTCGAAACCGCCGACCTCGACGAGTTGGTGCAATTGCTAGGACAGTAAACATGGCACAGGAATCTTTGGGCGGGCTGTCGCCCGCCGAACGCGAGCGTCTTCTCAAACTGGCGCAGGCCGCAAAACTCAAGCGCAAGAGCGTGGACCTGCCGCCCATCACGCGGGCCAGCGCGGAAGAACGCACGGCGCTCTCGTTCTCGCAGCAGCGCCTGTGGTTCCTGGCGCAGCTCGGCGGAGCAAGCCAGGCCTACCATCTGCCGGTGGGGCTTCGCCTGCGCGGCAGGCTCGATGCGGCGGTGCTGCAGCGCGCGCTGGACCGCCTGGCCTTCCGCCACGAAGCGCTGCGCACCACCTTCGGCGAATCCGGCGGCACGGCCATCCAGCACATCGCGGAACCGGACCAGGGCCGCCTGCCGCTGGCGGTGCGCGACCTGCGCGGAGAAGCCGATACCGGAACGGCCATGCGGCAGCTGCTGGCGGGCGAGGCCGCCGCTCCCTTCGACCTGCGCGAGGGCCCGCTGGCGCGCGCGCTGCTGCTGCAGCTGGCCGACGAGGATTGGGCGCTGCTCATCACCCAGCACCATATCGTCAGCGACGGCTGGTCCGCCGGTGTGCTGATGAAGGAGCTGGCGGCCCTGTACAACGCCTTCCTCGCGGGCGAAGCCGACCCGCTGCCGCCGCTGGAGCTGCACTATGCCGACTATGCCGCCTGGCAGCGCCGCTGGATCGGCGGCGATGCCCTGCGCCAGCAGGGCCTGGACTGGCAGGAGATGCTGCAGGGCGCGCCCGCGCTGCTCGAACTGCCGCTCGACCGTCCGCGCCCGCCGCAGCAGGATTTCGCCGGCGCCCTGGTGCCCCTGGAGCTGGACGCAGGCCTGACTGCGGCCCTCAAGGCGCTCGCGCGCAAGCATGGCGCCACCCTGCATATGACCCTTCTTGCGGGCTGGGGCCTGCTGCTGGCGCGCCTGTCCGGCCAGGAGGAGGCGGTGGTCGGCACGCCTGTCGCCAACCGCCAGCGCGGCGGCCTCGAAGGCCTGCTGGGCTTCTTCGTCAATACGCTCGCGCTGCGCATCCCCGCGCGCGGCAGCGTCGGCGAACTCCTGCGCCAGGTGCGCGAACGCAGCCTTTACGCCCAGGAACGCCAGGACATCCCCTTCGAGCAGGTGGTCGACCTCCTGCGTCCGGCGCGCCAGCTGTCTCACAGCCCCCTGTTCCAGGCCATGTTCTCCTGGACGCCCGGCGGCGGGGAAGGGCCCGCGCTGTCCGGCCTTAGCGCCGCGCCGCTGGACGGCCTCACTTCGCACTCGGCCAAGCTGGACCTGACGCTCTCCCTGGAGGAGCGGGATGGGCGCATCGAGGGCGGCATCGAATTCGCCACCGCCCTGTTCGAGCGCGCCAGCGTGGAGCGCTTTGCCGGACATTTCCGCACCCTGCTGGCGGCGATGGCGGCGGACGACGGCGCCGAGGTGGACCGCCTGCCGCTGCTTGCGCCGGAAGAGGGCGCGCGCCTGCTGGCGCAGTGGAATCCACAACAGGCCTTTGCGGACGGGCGCTGCATCCACGAGCTGTTCGAGGAGCAGGCGGCGCGCCGTCCGCAGGCCGCGGCGCTGGAGTTCGAAGGCGAAACGCTCAGCTACCAGGAGCTCAACGCCCGGGCCAACCGCCTCGCGCGCCACCTGCGCACCCTGGGCCTGGGGCCGGATGTCCTGGCCGGCATTTGCGTCGAGCGCGGGGTGGAGATGATCGTGGCGGTCCTGGCCGTGCTCAAGGCCGGCGGCGCCTATGTGCCGCTCGATCCGGCCTATCCAGCCGAACGCCTGGCCTACATGCTGGACGACAGCCGGCCGGCCGTGCTGCTCACGGCGGCGGGGCTGGGCAGCCTGTTCGGACAGCGCCCGGAAGGCTGCCGCCTGGTCGACCTGGATGCGCCGCAGGCCTGGGCGCAGCAGCCTGCGGACAATCTGCCCGCGGCCGAATGCGGCCTCCGGCCGGGCCACCTGGCTTACATCATTTATACCTCGGGCTCCACCGGCGCGCCCAAGGGCGTCATGATCGAGCATGCCAATGTGCTGCGCCTGTTCCGCGCCACCGATGCCTGGTTCGGTTTCGGCGAGAACGATGTATGGAGCTTGTTCCATTCCTACTCCTTCGACTTCTCGGTGTGGGAGATCTGGGGCGCCCTGCTGCATGGCGGCCGCCTGGTGGTCGTCAGCAAGCAGACGGCACGCTCGCCGGACGATTTCTACAGCCTTCTGTGCCGCAGCGGCGTGACGGTGCTGAACCAGACGCCCACGGCCTTCCGGCAGCTGATCGCGGCGCAGGCGGCAAGCGGCGAAGGGCACCGGCTGCGCTGCATCGTGTTTGGCGGCGAAGCCTTCGATACGGGGCTCCTGCCCGCCTGGTACGCGCGCAACCCGCCCGGGCAGACGCAGCTGGTCAATATGTATGGCATTACCGAGACCACCGTGCACGTCAGCTACCGCCCCCTGGCGCCGGCCGACGCCGCGCGCCAGGCGGCGAGCCCGATCGGCATGCCGATCCCCGACCTGTCGATCTATCTGCTCGATGCCCACCGCAATCCGGTGCCGCTGGGCGTCACGGGCGAGCTCTATGTGGGCGGCGCCGGCCTGGCGCGCGGCTACCTGAACCGCCCCGAACTGAGCGCGGAGCGCTTCCTGCCCGATCCCTTCAGCGGCCAGCCCGGCGCCCGCATGTACAGGACGGGCGACCTGGGACGCCGCCTGCCGGACGGGTCGATCGATTACCTCGGACGCAACGACTTCCAGCTCAAGATCCGCGGCTTCCGCATCGAGCTGGGCGAAATCGAAAGCCGCCTGCTCGAACACCCCGCCGTGCGCGAGGCCGTGGTGCTGGCGCGGGGCGAGGGCGGCGAACGCCAGCTGGTCGGCTACATCGTGCCGCGCGAGGAGGGCGGCGCGGAAGCGGAGGCGCTGCGCCAGTTCCTCCTGCAGCGCCTGCCCGAGCACATGGTGCCCGCCGCTTACGTCAATGTGGCAGCCTGGCCGCTGACGGCGAACGGCAAGCTTGACAAGGACGCCCTGCCTGCGCCGGACGGCACGGCCTTCGCCGCGGCGGCCTATGAAGCGCCGCGCGGCGAGGCCGAAAGCATGCTGGCCGAGGTCTGGGCCTCGGTGCTCAGGACGGAACGCGTCGGCCGCAACGACAACTTCTTTGCCCTGGGCGGCGACTCGATCCGCACCCTGCAGATTATCGGCCGCGCGCGCGACGCCGGGTGGACGGTGAAGCTGGAGCAGTTGTTCCGCCACCAGACGGTAGCCTCCCTGGCGGCCGTCATCGAACGCAGCCAGGCTGCTGCCCCGGCGGACGGATGGACGCTGTCCGAGGCCGACCGCGCGCTGCTCCCGGCGGGCGTGGAGGACGCCTACGGCCTCTCCACGCTGCAGCTGGGCATGGTCTTCCATAACCAGCTGGACCAGGCCGCGGGCACCTACCATGACGTGTTCAGCTTCCACCTGCAGGTGCAGCGCTGGGATCTGGACATGTTCCGCAGCGTGCTGCAGGCGCTGGCCGCGCGCCATCCGGTGCTGCGCACCTCCTTTGCCCTGCAGGGCTACAGCGAGCCGCTGCAGCTGGTGCACCGTGAAGTGGAACTGCCCGTCGAGGTCTTCGACCTGACCGCCCTGGATGCGGCACAGCAGGATGCCGCCATCGCGGCATGGATCGCAGCCGAGAAGGTGACGGCCTTCGACCTGGCGCATGCGCCGCTGCTGCGTGTCTTCGTCCACCTGCGCGGCCCGGACACCGTGCAGTATTCCCTGAGCTTCCACCATGCGATCCTGGATGGCTGGAGCGTTGCCGCTTTCCAGACCGAGCTGTTCGAACTGTATGGCGCCCTGTGCACGGGCGCCGCGCCGCTGCAGCCGCTGGCGCCGCCGGCTGCGCGCTTCAGCGCCGCCGTGCGGCAGGAACGGGAGGTGCTGCAGTCGCAGGCTTCGCGCGAATTCTGGCGCGCCTTCCTGGCGGGCCACACCCGGCCGGAGCTGCCGCCGCGCCAGGACGACGCGCGCGGCGCCGGCGAAACGGTGGCCCTGCCGATCGCGCCCGCGCTGCGCGAGGGCCTGATGCGCCTGGCGGGCGAGCTGCAGGTGCCGTGCCGCACCGTGCTGCTGGCGGCCCACCTGCATGTGCAGGCCATGCTCTCGGGCACCAGCGACATCCTGGCCGGCATGACCACGCATACCCGTCCCGACGATGAGGAAGGCGACCAGGTGCTGGGCCTCTTCCTGAACACGCTGCCCATCCGCCTGCAGCTGCCTTCCGGCAGCTGGACCAGCCTGATTCGCGCCACCTTCGAGGCCGAGCTGCAGATGCTGCCGCACCGCGCCTATCCCTACTCCCAGCTCTACGTGGAGAACAACCGCAGCGCGCTGGTGGAAACCTCCTTCAACTACATCAATTTCCACGTCTACGAGCGCCTGAACGGCGTGGCCGCGGTGCGGGTGCTGAACAGCGAAGCCTTCGAGAAAACCAACTTCCCCCTGGTGGTGCATGCCGTGCACCATGGCGACTCGCTGCAGATCAGCTTTGCCTTCGACGAAGCGCGCCTGTCCTGGCAGCAGGTCAGCGAGTTCTCGCAGTACTACCTGTCCGCCCTCGAGGCGATGAGCGCCCGGCCCGAGGCGCCGCACAGCGCGCACCGCTATCTGAGCGGCGAACGCCGCCATCAGGTGCTGGAGCAGTGGAACGCCACGGAGAAGGCATATCCGAGGGACGTGCTGGCGCACCAGCTGTTCGAGCAGCAGGCGGCGCGCACGCCGGATGCGGTGGCGGCGGTGTTCGAGGAATCGCAGCTGAGCTACCGGGAACTGAACGAGCGGGCCAACCGCCTGGCCCACCACCTGCGCGCGCAGGGCGTTGGGCCGGACGTGCGGGCCGGCATCCTGGCCGGGCGCAGCCTGGAGATGGTGGTGGCCGTGCTGGCCGTGCTCAAGGCGGGGGGCGCCTACGTGCCCCTCGACCCGGCCTATCCGGCCGACCGCCTGGCCTATATGGTGGCCGACAGCGCCCCGGCGGTGCTGCTGGCGCAGTCCGCGCTGCAGGAGCTGGCCATGGGCATGGCGGACGGCGTGCCGGTCTGCCTGCTCGACGGCGACATGGCCTGGGCCGGGCAGTCCGCCGCCAATCCCCCGGCGGATGCGGTGGGCCTGACGCCGCAGCACCTGTGCTACCTGATCTACACCTCCGGCTCGACCGGCATGCCCAAGGGCGTGATGATCGAGCACGCGGGCCTGTGCAACTACCTGCACTGGGCGCTGGGCGCCTATGCGCCCGTCAATGCCGTGGTCTCGTCCTCGCTGTCCTTCGACGCGACGGTGACGAGCCTGTACCTGCCGCTGCTGCGCGGCGGCATGGTGCACCTGCTGCGCGAGCATGACGAGATCGACGGCCTGTACGCCCTGCTGCAGCAGCCGGGCGCGGACTGGCTGGTGAAGGCCACGCCCGCCCACCTGGACGTGCTGGGCCACCGCGCGAAGCGGGAAGGGGCGCGCACGGCGGTGGGGGTGTTCGTCATCGGCGGCGAGGCGCTGGCGCCATCCACGGTGCAGCTGTGGCGCGAGGTGCAGCCGGGCGTGCGCATGGTGAACGAGTACGGCCCCACCGAGACGGTGGTGGGCTGCGTGACCTATGAAGTGCCGGAGGCGCTGGAGAGCCAGCACGCGGTGCCGATCGGCCAGCCGATCGCCAATACGCGCATCTACATCCTGGACGCGGAAGGCCAGCCGGTGCCGCCGGGCGTGTCGGGCGAGCTGTTTATCGGCACGGTGGGGGTGGCGCGGGGCTACCTGAACCGGGAGGAGCTCAATGCCGAGCGCTTCCTGCCGGATCCGTTCTCGGCGGCGCCGGGGGCGCGCATGTACCGCACGGGCGACCTGGGACGCTGGCGCGGGGACGGCAGCATCGACTACCTGGGGCGCAACGACTTCCAGGTGAAGATCCGCGGCTTCCGCATCGAGCCGGGGGAGATCGAGGCCTGGCTGAAGTCGCACGCGCTGGTGCGCGACGCGGCGGTGATCGCGCGCGAGGACAGCCCGGGCGACAAGCGCCTGGTGGCCTACTACACGGCGGGGGCCGCGGTGCCGGCCGAGGAGCTGAGGGCGATGCTGGCGCAAAGCCTGCCGGAGCACATGGTGCCGGCGGCGTATGTGCAGCTGGAGGAGCTGCCGCTGACGCCGAACGGGAAGCTGGACCGCAGGGCGCTGCCGATGCCGGAAGCGCAGGCCTTCGCGGCGCATGCCTACGAGGCGCCGCAGGGCGAGCTGGAAGCGGCGCTGGCGCGCATCTGGTCCGAGGTGCTGCTGATCGAGCGCGTCGGCCGCAACGACAATTTCTTCGAGCTGGGCGGCAATTCCCTGCTCATGGTGGCCCTGATCGAGCGCATGCGCCAATGCGGCCTGCATGCGGACCTGCGCACACTGTTCGGCGCACCCACCCTGCGGGAAGTGGCCGCCAGTGTCGGCGGCGAGGCCCAGGAGGCCGAGGTGCCGCCCAACCTGATACCCGAAGGCTGCAGCGCCATCGTGCCGGAGATGCTGCCGCTGGTGGCGCTCAGCCAGCAGGAAATCGAGCTGGTGGCGGCGCGCGTGGCGGGCGGCGCGGCCAATGTGCAGGATATCTATCCGCTCGCGCCCCTGCAGGAAGGCATCCTGTTCCACCACCTGATGGGACAGCAGGGCGACGTTTACCTGCTGCCCTTCATGTACGGCTTCGACAGCCGCGCGCGGCTGGACGCCTATCTCTCCGCCATGCAGACGGTGATCGACCGCCACGACATCCTGCGCACCGCCGTGCTATGGGAAGGGCTGCCGGAACCGGTGCAGGTGGTCTGGCGCAAGGCGCAGCTGGTAGTCGAGGAGGTGGCGCTCGATCCGGCGGCGGGCGATATCGCGCATCAGATGCGGGAACGCTTCGATCCGCGCCGCTGCCGCATGGACGTGAGCCAGGCGCCCATGCTGCGGGCCCACGTGGCCTGGGACGCGCCGCAGCAGCGCCATGTGCTGCTGCTGTGGTTCCACCACCTGGCGGGCGACCACACCACCACCGACGTGCTGCATGAAGAGATCCAGGCCTGCCTGCTGGGCCGGGGTGAAACGCTGCCCAAGGCTCTGCCCTTCCGCAACTTCGTCGCCCAGTCGCGCCTGCGCGTCAGCCGGGAAGAGCACGAGGCCTTCTTCTTCAGGATGCTGGGCGATGTGGACGAACCCACGGCCCCCTTCGGACTGCTCGATGTGCAGCGCGACGGTTCCAATATTGCCGACGCCAGCCTGCCGCTGCCCACGCCGATGGCGCAGCGCCTGCGCGCGCGCGCCCGCATGCTGGGCGTGAGCGCGGCAAGCCTGTTCCACCTGGCCTGGGCCCTGGTGCTGGCGCGCCTGAGCGGGCGCGACGACGTGGTCTTCGGCACCGTGCTGTTCGGCCGCATGCAGGGCGGCGATGGCGCCGACCGGGTCATGGGCCTGTTCCTGAACACCTTGCCGCTGCGCCTGCGCGTGGATGCGGAAGGGGTGGAGCAGGGCGCGCGCGCCGCCCACGCCCTGCTGGCGGACCTGATGCGCCACGAACACGCTTCGCTGGCCCTGGCGCAGCGCTGCAGCGCTGTCGCGGCGCCCGCTCCGCTGTTCTCGTCGATCCTCAATTTCCGCCATGCGGCAGGTTCGACCGCCCCCGCCACGGCCGAAGAGCTCCAGGCCTGGCAGGGCGTGGAGGCCATTTCCGGCGGCGACAGCACCAATTTCCCGCTGGTGCTCTCGGTGGACGACCTGGGCGAAGACTTCGCGCTGAACGTCAAGGTGCTGGCGCAGATCGATCCGGGCATGGTGTGCGGCCTGGTTTTCACGGCGCTGGAAGGCATCATGGATGCGCTCGAGCGCGCGCCAGGCACGCCGCTGCACTTCGTGGACGTGTTGCCGCCGGCCGAGCGCCAGCGCCTGCTCTACGACTGCAATGCCACCGGCATGCCGCTGCCGCAGGAGCGCAGGCTGCACAAGCTGTTCGAGGCGCAGGCCGCACGCAGTCCGGACAGCATAGCGCTGCGCGCCGCCGGTGCGGTGCTGAGCTATGCGCAGCTGGACAGGCGCGCCAACGCCACGGCAGGCCGCCTGCTGGCACAGGGCGTGCGGCCGGGCGACCGGGTCGCCATCTGCGTCGAGCGCGGGGCGGACATGGTGGTGGCCATGCTGGCCGTGCTGAAGGCAGGCGCTGCCTACATTCCCCTCGATCCGGACTATCCGGCCGAGCGCACCGCCGGCATCCTGGAAGAGGCCGCGCCGGCGGCGGTGCTGGCGCAGCCGGCAACGGCAGGGCGCCTGCCCGCCGGCGCCGCCCTGCTGTACGTGGACGCCAGCGAGAGCGCGCAGCCGCCCGCCGTTTCCGGCGGCGGCGCGGACAGCCTGGCCTATATCCTGTACACCTCGGGCTCCACCGGCCGCCCGAAAGGCGTCATGGTGCACCACGGCGCGCTGGTGAACTTCCTGGAATCGATGCGGCGCGAGCCGGGCTTTGGCCCCGGCGACCGCCTGCTGGCGGTCACCAGCATTTCCTTCGACATCTCGGGCCTGGAACTGTACCTGCCGCTGCTGTGCGGCGGACAGGCCGACATTGCAAGCGCGGACGAAGCGCGCACGCCCGCGGCGCTGATCGAGCGCATCGCCTCCGGCATCACGGTCATGCAGGCCACGCCTGCCACCTGGCGCATGCTGCTGGAAGCGGGCTGGCAGGGCGCGCCCGGCCTGACGGTGCTGTGCGGCGGCGAGGCCATGCCGCGCAGCCTGGCCAACCCGCTGCTGGACCGGGTGGCGGCCCTGTGGAATCTTTACGGCCCGACGGAAACCACGATCTGGTCCACCATCGAGCGGGTGCAGCGCGACCACGCGGCCGTCGCGATCGGACGCCCCATCGGCAATACCAGCGTCTATGTCCTGGACCGCCACGGACGCCCGGCGCCGGCCGGCGTGGCCGGAGAGCTGTACATCGGCGGCATGGGCGTGGCGCAGGGCTACTGGGGGCGCCAGGAGCTCACGGCCGAGCGCTTCGTGAACGATCCCTACACCACGCACGCGGGCGGGCGCCTGTACCGCACGGGCGACCTGGCGCGCTGGCGCCGCGACGGCACGCTCGACTACCTGGGGCGCAACGACTTCCAGATCAAGATCCGCGGCTTCCGCATCGAGCTGGGCGAAATCGAAGAGACCCTGCTGTCGGCTCCCGGCGTGCGCGAGGCGGTGGTGCTGCTGCGCGAGGACGACCCGGACGACAAGCGCCTGGTTGCCTACTACGCGGCGGACGCGGACGATGCGGCGGGCCTGCGGGCCCATCTCTCGGCCAGCCTGCCGGATTACATGGTGCCCGCGGCCTATGTGCGCCTGGACGCCATGCCGCTCACCCCGAACGGCAAGCTTGACCGCAAGGCGCTGCCCGCACCGCAGGGCGGCGCGGGCCGTACGGCGGGCGAGGCGCCGCAGGGCGAGATAGAAACCGCGCTGGCGCGCATCTGGAAGGAAGTGCTGAACGTCTCCGAAGTGGGCCGCCACGACAACTTCTTCGAACTGGGCGGCCACTCGCTGCTGGCCGTGCGGCTGCGCGAGCGCATGCGGCAGGAAGGCATGACGGTCGATATCCGCCTGCTGTTCGGCACCTCCACACTGGCCGCGCTGGCGGCCGCCATCGGCGCCCCGGCCACGGCCGTGGAAGTGCCGGCCAACCTGATCCCGGAACAGGCCGGGAACGATGGTGACACTACTGATAGCTGGGAACTGGCAATATGACTTTGAACGAGCTGCTGAAAGAACTCGGCGACAAATCGATCTCCTTCCGCCGCAAGGGCGGCGAACTGCTGCTCCAGGGCGGCAAGGAAAAGCTGGATGCCGCCCTGGTGGCGCAGATCCGCCTGTACAAGCCGGCCTTGCTGGAGCTGGTGGAAGACGGCGGCGAGGCCTGGCGCCCCGCGCCCGCCATCACGCCCGAGATGCTCTCGCTGGTGAAACTGAGCGCCGAACAGATCGACAAGGTGCTCGCCACCGTGGAGGGCGGCGCGCGCAATGTGCAGGACATCTATCCCCTGGCGCCGCTGCAGGAGGGCATCCTGTTCCACCACATGATGGCGGAAGAGGGCGACCCCTACCTGCTGGCCTCGGCATGCAGCTTCGACAGCCGCGCGCGGCTCGATGCCGCGCTCGCGGCCCTCCAGAGCGTGATGGACCGCAACGACGTGCTGCGCACGGGCGTGGTCTGGGAAGGCCTGCCGGAGCCGGTGCAGGTGGTGTGGCGCAAGGCCGCGCTGCCGGTGGAGGAGCTTGTGCTGCCCGCCGGACCGGGAACGGTGGCGGAGCGGCTGTATGAACGCTACAACCCCCGCCACTTCCGCATCGATGTGCGGCGCGCGCCGCTGATCCGCGCCTATGTGAGCGAGGATGCGGAGGAGGGCCGCTGGGTGCTGCTCATCCTGCTGCACCATCTGGCGGGCGACCACACCACGCTGGAGGTGATGCAGGAGGAAATGCAGGCCTTCATCCTGGGCCGCCAGGACAGGCTGGGCAAGCCCTATCCCTTCCGCAACCACGTGGCCCATGTGCGCCTGGGCGCCGGCCAGCAGGAGAACGAGCGCTTCTTCCGCGCCATGCTGTCGGATGTGGAGGAACCGACGGCGCCCTTCGGCCTGACCGACGTGCATGGCGACGGCGGCGGCATTGCCGAAGCCACGGTGCCGGTGGATGCGCCCCTGGCCGCGGCCCTGCGCGAGAGCGCGCGCCGCAGCGGCGTGAGCGCGGCCAGCCTGTGCCACCTGGCCTGGGCGCTTGCCCTGGGCAGCATGGCGGGCCGCCAGGACGTGGTCTTCGGCACGGTGCTGTTCGGCCGCATGCAGGGCGCCGAAGGCGCGGACCGTGCCATGGGCCTGTTCATGAACACGCTGCCGCTGCGGGTGCGCATCGGCGAGGAGAGCGTGGCCTCTGCGGTGCGCGGCATGCAGGCCGCCTTCGCGGAGCTGATGCTGCACGAGCATGCCTCGCTGGCCCTGGCGCAGCGCTGCAGCGGGGTGGCGGCGCCCGCCCCCCTGTTCTCGGCGCTGCTGAACTACCGCCACAATGCCGGAAACGAACAGGTCTCCGACAGCGGCGCATCGGCCTGGGAAGGCATGCAGCCCCTGTACGTGGAAGAGCGCACGAACTATCCGGTGACGGTGTCCGTGGACGATTTCGGCGACCGCTTTTCCGTGACGGCGCAGGTCGTGCGCGCCATCGATCCGGCGCGCGTCTGCGGCTTCGTGCTGGCCGCCCTGGCCAGGCTGGTGCAGGCGCTGCGCGATACGCCGGAGCTGCCGCTGCGCGCCCTGGATGTGCTGCCGGACGCCGAGCGCCGCACCGTCCTGCAGGAGTGGAACCGCAGCGCGGCGCCTTATCCGGACGGCGCCTGCGTTCACCAGCTGTTCGAGCAGCAGGCGGCCCGCGCCCCGCAGGCGCCAGCGGCCGCGGTGGACGGGCTGGAGTGGACCTACGGGGAGCTGAACGGGCACGCGAACCGGCTCGCCCACCATCTGCGCTCGCTCGGCGTGGGCCCGGATGTGCGCGTGGCCCTGTGCGCCCGGCGCGGCCTGCCGATGATGGCCGCGCTGCTGGCCGTCATGAAGGCGGGCGGCTGCTACATCCCCCTCGACCCTGCCCACCCTGAGGAGCGCCTGGGGGCCATGCTGGCCGACAGCGCACCCCTGCTGCTGCTCACGCAGGAATCCCTGCGGCCCCTCTTCGGCGACACCGGCGCCACGCCCGTGCTGGACCTGGACGACAGCAGTTCCTGGTCCGCCTGCCCGGCGCACAATCCGGATGCGGCCGATACGGGCGTGCTGCCCGGGCATCTGGCCTATGTGATCTACACCTCCGGCTCCACCGGTGCGCCGAAAGGCGTCATGGTGCCGCACCGGGGCGTGGTCAACCTGCTGCATGCGATGGCCGAATCCACCGCCACGGCCCCTGGCGACACGCTGCTGGCCGTGACCACCCTGGCTTTCGATATCGCCGCGCTGGAGCTGTACATGCCGCTGATCCGCGGCGCACGCGTGGTGCTGCTGGAGCGCGATGCGGCGGCCGATCCCGCGCTGCTCGGCGCCGCCATCGTGCGCCACGGCGCGACGCTGATGCAGGCGACGCCCGCCACCTGGCGCATGCTGCTCGATGCCGGCTGGGAGGGCCATGCGGGGCTGCGCGTGCTGTGCGGGGGCGAAGCCCTGAGCGCCGACCTGGCGGGGCGCCTGGCCGCCTGCGCCGGGCGCGTATGGAACGTCTACGGGCCGACGGAGACCACCATCTGGTCCTCCTTCGATATCGTGAAGGGCGCGGAGCCCGGCCGGGCCCATGCCTCCATCGGCAGGCCGCTGGCGAACAACACCTTCTACATCCTGGACGCCAACGGCCATCCCGCGCCGGCGGGTGTGCCGGGCGAGCTGTATATCGGCGGCGACGGCGTGGCGAGGGGCTACCTGAACCGGCCGGAACTGAGCGCCGAACGCTTCCTGCCCGACCCCTTCGCGGGCGGCGCGGCGCGCATGTACCGCACGGGCGACCTGGCGCGCTGGCTGCCGGACGGCCGCGTGGACTACCTGGGCCGCAACGACTTCCAGGTCAAGATCCGCGGCTACCGCATCGAGACGGGCGAGGTCGAGGCGGCGCTGCGCCAGCTGCCCGGACTGGCCGATGCGGTGGTCGTCGCGGGCGACGACGGCGACGGGCAGAAGCGCCTGGTGGCCTACCTGGTGCCGGAGCGCAGCGCGCCGCAGGCCGGGCCGGGCATGCGCCTGGGCCTGTTCTACTTCGCGGAAGGCAAGGCGGCGGAAGGCGAAAGCAAATACCGCCTCTATCTGGAAGGCGCGCGCCGCGCCGACGAACTGGGTTTCAACGCCGTCTGGACCCCCGAGCGCCACTTCACGGAGCTGGCCTCCGCCTATCCGAATCCATCCGTGCTGAGCGCGGCGCTGGCGGCCATCACCACCCGGGTGCAGCTGCGTTCGGGAAGCGTGGTGCTGCCCCTGCATAATCCGCTGCGTGTGGCCGAAGACTGGTCGGTGGTGGACAACCTGTCGAACGGGCGCGTGGGCATGGCCTTCGCCTCGGGCTGGGTGCCGAACGACTTCGTTTTCGCGCCCGGCAATTACGCCAAGCGCCACCAGGTGATGATGGATGGCGTGGACCAGATCCGCCGCCTGTGGCGCGGCGAAGCCGTGGAGTTCGAGAACGGCGTGGGACAGATGACGCCTGTGCGCATGCTGCCGCGCCCGATCCAGCCGGAGCTGCCCGTCTGGATCACCGCGGCGGGCAGTCCCGAGACCTTCGAGCAGGCCGGGCGCATCGGCGCCAATGTGCTCACGGCCCTGCTGGGCCAGAACACCGCCGAGCTGGCGGCCAAGCTGGAACGCTACCGCGCCGGGCGCGCTGCCGCGGGCCTGGATCCGGCCACCGGCATCGTCAGCCTCATGCTGCATACCTTCGTGGCCGGCAGCGACGAGGAGGCGCACGAGACGGTGCGCGAGCCCCTGTCGGACTACCTGCGCTCGCACGCCCACCTGCGCGTGCAGATCCTGAAGGAACAGAACATCCCGATTCCGCAGGACGCGGAGGAGATCGAGCGCCTGATTCCCTTCTCCCTGAAGCGCTACATCAGTTCGGCCTCGCTGATCGGTTCTCCCGCCACCTGCGCCCGCACGCTGCGCCAGCTGCGCGCCATCGGGGTGGACGAAATCGCCTGCCTGATCGACTTCGGCCTGCCCACCGACACCGTGCTGGCCCACCTGGAGCCGCTGAAGCGGGTGGAGGAGCTGTTTGCCCAGGGCGCGCAGGAGATCGACACGCTGGCCGTGCGCGGCCAGCTGCGCCAGACCCTGCCCGAGTACATGGTGCCCGCCGCCATGGTGGTGCTGGACAGCCTGCCCCTCACGCCGAACGGAAAGCTGGACCGCAAGGCCCTGCCTGCACCGGAGGCGGCGGCGGGCCGCGAGCGCGTGGCGCCGCGCAATGCGGCCGAACAGCGGCTCGCCCAGCTCTGGGGCGAAGTACTGAACCATGCCGAAGTGGGCGTCACGGACGACTTCTTCGACCTGGGCGGCCATTCCCTGTCCGCCATCCGCCTCATGGCGCGCATCAACGACGCCTTCGGCACCGGCCTGCCGCTGCGGGTGCTTTTCGAAGCCACCACCATCGAACAGCTGGCGCCCAAGCTTGCGCAGGGGACCCTGGAGCGCGATGGGGGGCCCGCGCTGGGCGCCATCGCGCGCCCGGAGCGCATTCCCATGTCCTTCGCCCAGGAGCGCCTGTGGTTCCTCGACCAGCTGCAGCCGGGCGGCAGCGAATACAATATTCCGCTCGCGATCCGCATGCGCGGCAGCCTGGATGCCGCGGCGCTGGAGCGCGCGCTGGGCGAACTGGCGGCGCGCCACGAAGTGCTGCGCACGCGCTTTGCGCTGGCCGACGGGCAGGGCTGCCAGGTCATCGACCCGCCCGCGCCCTGGACGCTGGAACTGGCCGAGGTGCCGGGCGCCAGCCGCGATGCCCGCGAGGCGGCGCTGGAGGGCATGCTGCGGGAAGAGGCGGCCCGGCCCTTCGACCTGTGCGCCGGACCGGTGCTGCGCAGCCGCCTGCTGCGCCTCGCCCCCGACGAACACGTGCTGCAGCTGGTGATCCACCATATCGCCTCCGACGGCTGGATGGTGCTGCTGCGCGAGCTGGTGGCGCTGTATGCGGGCCGCGCGCCCGCTGCGCTGCCGGTGCAGTACGCGGACTACGCGCTGTGGCAGCGCGCGTGGCTGAGCGGGGAGCGCCTGGAAGGCCAGCTGGCCTACTGGAAGCAGCAGCTGGCCGGCGCGCCCGCCAGCCTGGACCTGCCGGCCGACCGGCCGCGTCCCGCGGTGCAAAGCTTCCGGGGCGCCAGCCATAAGCTGGCGGTGCCGGCGGCCGTGGCCGGGCGCCTGCGCGCGCTGGCGCAGGAGGAGGGCGCCACGCTGTTCATGGCCATGCTCGCGGCCTTCCAGGCCGTGCTGGCGCGCTGGTCCGGCCAGGACGACGTGCTGGTGGGCTCACCCATTGCGGGACGCAGCCGCAGCGAGACCGAGGGCCTGATCGGCTTCTTCGCCAACACCCTCGTGTACCGCGGCGACCTGAGCGGAGACCCCAGCCTGCGCGGGCTGCTGCGCCGCGTGCGCTCCACCGCGCTGGGCGCCTTTGCTCACCAGGACCTGCCCTTCGAGCGCCTGGTGGAGGCGCTGCAGCCGGTGCGCGACATGAGCCGCAGCCCCGTGTTCCAGGTCATGATCGCACTGCAGAACGAGGCGCACCACGCGCTCGAACTGCCAGGACTGGAGCTGACGGAGGTGGCCACCGCCAAGGCGCACGCCAAGTTCGACCTGACCCTGGGCGTTGCGGAGACGGCCGAGGGCCTGTCCTGCGAGCTCGAATATGCGACCGACCTCTTCGACGAGACCACGATCCGGCGCTTCGGGAATCATCTGCAAACCCTGCTCGCCAGCGCCTCGGCCGATCCCGAGCGCAGCCTGGCCGCATTCAGCCTGCTCGATGGGGCCGAGCGCCTGCTGCTGGAGGAGTGGAGCGGCGGCAGCGCGCCGCTGCCCGAGAGTGCCTTCGTCGCCGGCTGGTTCGAGGAGCGCGCCGCGGCGGCGCCGGACCAGTGCGCGCTGGAGCACGGTGACGAGCGGCTCAGCTACGCCGAACTGAATCGCCAGGCCAACCGGCTGGCCCATTTCCTGCGCTCGGCCGGGGCCGCGCCGAACCGCCGCGTGGCCATCTGCCTTGAGCGCGGCAGCGCCATGGTGGTCGCGGTGCTGGCCGTGCTGAAGGCGGGGGCGGCCTATGTGCCCCTCGATCCGGCCTACCCGCAGGACAGGCTGGCCCATATGCTGCGCGACAGCGCGCCTGCCGTCCTGCTGACGCAAGCGAGCCTGCATGGCCAGCTGGCGGGCATGGCCGGAACGGCCCGCGTGTGCTGCCTGGACTCCAATCAAGATTTGTGGGCCGAAGCCTCCACCGCCAATCCCGCGCCCGCCGCGGAGCGCGATGCGGACAGCCTCGCGTACGTCATCTACACCTCCGGCTCGACCGGCCTGCCGAAAGGCGTCATGGTCAGCCACGCCAACCTGGCCGCATCGACCCATGCGCGCCACCTCGCCTACGGCGCGCCCGGCCGCTTCATGCTGCTCTCGCCGGTTTCCTTCGACAGCTCCGTCGCGGGGCTGTTCGGCACCCTGGCGGGCGGCGGCACGCTGGTCGTCGCCGAGGCCGCGGTGGCGCGCGACGCCTCCCTGCTGGCGGCCGATCTGGTGGAGCGCAGGATCGACAGCCTCCTGTGCGTGCCCTCGCTGTACCAGCAGGTGCTGGACTATCTGCCAAGTGCCGTGCCGCGGCTGCGCTGCGTGATCGTGGCGGGCGAGGCCTGCCCGCCCGCGCTGGTGGCCCGTTCCCTGCGTACCCAGCCCCATACGGCTCTCTTCAACGAGTACGGCCCGACGGAAGGCACGGTCTGGGCCACCGTGCACCGCTGCACGGAGGTGGACGCCTTGCGCGCCGTCCCGATCGGCAAGCCCGTCGCCAACGTGCGCCTCTACATCCTGGACGGGCGCGGCCAGCCGGTGCCTGCCGGGGTCTGCGGCGAGCTCCATATCGGCGGCGCAGGCGTGGCGGCGGGCTACCAGAACCTTCCCGAGCTGACGGCGCAGCGCTTCCTGCCCGACCCGTTCGCGCAACGCGCCGGGGCGCGCATGTACCGCACGGGCGACCTGGGCCGCTGGCGGACGGACGGCAGCATCGAGTTCCTCGGCCGGAACGACTTCCAGGTGAAGCTGCGCGGCTTCCGCATCGAACTGGGGGAGATCGAGGCGCGCCTGGCCTCCCACGCGGGCGTGCGCGAATGCGCCGTGCTGCTGCGGGAAGAGCGCCTGGTCGCCTATTGCGTCCCGGCCCAGGGCCACGCGCCCACGGCGGAGCAATTGCGGTCCCACCTGGCCCTCGGCCTGCCCGAGTTCATGGTGCCTGCCGCCTACGTGGTGCTGGACGCCTTCCCGCTGACGCCGAACGGGAAGCTGGACCGCAAGGCCCTGCCTGCGCCGGACGCCGGCGCCTACCTGCGCCGCGCCTATGCGGAACCGGAAGGCGAGGCCGAAACGGCCCTGGCCCGCATCTGGGCGGACATCCTGAAGCAGGAACGCGTGGGCCGCCACGACCACTTCTTCGAGCTGGGCGGCCATTCCCTGCTGGCGGTACAGGTGGCCGCCCGCGTGCGCGGCGCGCTGGGCGTGGAGCTGCCACTGGGCGAGGTATTCGCCCATCCGGTGCTGGCCGACCTGGCAGCCAGCCTTGGCGGCGCGGCGGCGCAGGCGCTGCCTCCCGTGACGCCGGCGGCCCCCGGAGAGCGCCAGGCGCTCTCGTTCTCGCAGCAGCGCCTGTGGTTCCTGGCCCAGATGGGCGCGGCCAGCGATGCCTATCACATCCCGAGCGGGCTGCGCCTGAAAGGGGCGCTGGACGAGGAGGCCCTGCGCCGCGCGCTGGACCGCATCTGCCAGCGCCATGAGGTGCTGCGCACCACCTTCGCACAGGCCGAGGGCGGCCCCGTGCAGCTTGTTGCGCCCGCCGAAGGCTACCGCTTCGCGCTGCTGCGCGGCGAAGCGGCCGGCGCGGCGGACCTGGAAGAGGCCATGCGCCTGGAGGCCGCGGCGGCCTTCGACCTGGAGCGGGGCCCCCTGATCCGGGGCCGCCTGCTGCGCCTTGCGCAGGACGAGCACGTGCTGCTGCTGACCATGCACCATATCGTTTCGGACGGCTGGTCGATGGGGCTGCTGATCAGGGAACTGAGCGCGCAGTATGCGGCCTGCCTGGCGGGCAGGCCCGATCCGCTGCCGCCGCTGCCCGTGCAGTACGCGGACTTCGCGGCCTGGCAGCGCCGCTGCCTGCAGGGCGAAGCCTTGCAGCGCCAGGCGGCCTATTGGGAGACAACGCTGGCAGGCGCCCCGGCCCTGCTGGAACTGCCGCTGGACCGTCCGCGCCCGGCCGAGCAGAGCTTCAGCGGCGGTTTCGCCGAGTTCTCGCTGGACGCCGCCACCACGCGCGCGCTGAAAGAGCTGGGCGCACGCCACGGCGCCACCCTGTTCATGACGCTGCTCGCTGGCTGGGCGGTGCTGCTTTCGCGCCTGAGCAACCAGCAGGACATCGTGATCGGCACGCCGGTTGCTGGCCGCAGCCACAGCGAAGTGGAAGGCCTGATCGGCTTCTTCGTCAACATGCTGGCCCTGCGCCTGGACCTGTCCGGCGATCCCGACATTGCAGGCCTGCTGGCCCAGGTGCGCGAACGCGCCCTGGCGGCCCAGCAGCACCAGGACATCCCCTTCGAGCAGGTGGTGGAAATCGCCCGCCCGGCCCGCAGCATGGCCCACAGCCCCCTGTTCCAGGTGCTGTTCGCCTGGCAGAACACCCCGGCGGGCGAAGCCGAGCTGCCAGGCCTGGCGCTGCTGCCCCTGGCTCCCGCGCAGCACGAGGTGGCGAAGTTCGACCTCACGCTGACGCTGCAGGAAGATGGCGGCGCCATCGTGGGCGGCATCGAGTTCTCCACGGCGCTGTTCGACCGCGCCACCATCGAACGCCACCTTGGCCATCTGCGCGTGCTGCTGACGGCGATGGCGGAGGACGGCGGCCGCAAAGCCGCCGCGCTGCCCCTGCTGAACGAGGCGCAGCGCCTGCAGGTGCTGGAACAGTGGAATGCGACCGCGTCGCCGTTCCCCCGCGACACCTGCATGCATGCCCTGTTCGAGGCGCGGGCCGCCGCCACGCCGGACGCCGTCGCCGTGGTGGACGAAGCCACGGTGCTGAGCTATGGCGAACTGAATGCGCGCGCCAACCGGGCCGCGCATCAGCTGCGCGCCATGGGACTGCGGCCGGGCGGCCGGGTCGGCGTCTGCCTGGAACGCGGGGCGGACATGGTGACCGGCATGCTGGCCGTGTTCAAGGCGGGCGGCGCCTACGTTCCGCTCGACCCGAAGCAGCCTGCCGAACGCCTGGCCCACATGCTGTCCGACTGCTCGCCGCTGGCGGTGGTCACCGGCGGGGCAGTGGCGGAGCGCTTCGGCAGCCTGCCGCTGCTGCGGCTGGACGGGCTGCCTGCCAATGGCGGAGGCAACCCCGCGCCGCTGCAAGGCTTCAGCGCGGACAGCGCCGCCTACGTCATCTATACCTCGGGCTCGACCGGCCTGCCGAAAGGCGTGGCGGTGTCGCACGCGAACCTGGCGCATTCCATGCACGCGCGCTGGCAGGCCTACGGCCACGAGGCGCCGCGCCTGCTGCAGCTGCCTTCCTACGGCTTCGATATCTCGATCGCCGGCGTCTGGTGGAGCCTTGCCTTGGGCGGTTCGCTGTACCACATGCCGCTGGAGTCGCGGCGCGACATCCGCGCCATGCTCGCCTATATCCGCGAGCATGGGATCTCGCATGCGATGTTTACCCCCTCCGTCTACGCCCAGCTGCTCGAAGAGAGCCGCCAGCAGGGCGGCGTCGGCCAGCTGCGCGTGGCCGTCATTGGCGGCGAAAGCTGCCCGCCCAAGCTGCTGCAGGCGCATGAGGCGGCGGCGCCTGGCGCTGTGCTGTACAACGAATACGGACCCACGGAGGCGAGCATATGGGCCACGGTGCACCGCCATCGGCCGGGCATGCAGGCCGCGGTGCTGGGCCGTCCGGTGGCGAACACGCGCATCTATGTGCTGGATGGCGGCTTGCAGCCTGTCCCGGTGGGTGTTGCGGGCGAGATCTGCATCGGCGGCGGCGGGGTCGCCACCGGCTATCTCAACCGCCCGGAGCTGACGCAGGAACGCTTCCTGCCGGATCCATTCTCGCCGCAGCCGGGCGCCCGCCTGTACCGCACCGGAGACCTGGGCCGCTGGCGTGCGGACGGCACCCTCGATTTCATCGGCCGCAACGACTTCCAGGTCAAGATCCGCGGCTTCCGCATCGAGCTGGGCGAGATCGAGGCCCGCCTGGCCGGGCATCCTGCGGTGGCGGAGGCCGTGGCCGCGCTGCACGGGGAGGGCGCCCAGTCCCGCCTCGTGGCCTATTGGACCCCCGCGGCGGGCGCCGCCGCCACGGTGGCCGAGCTGCGCGATCACCTGGCGGCGGCCCTGCCGGAATACATGGTGCCTGCCTTGCTGGTGCAGCTGGAATCCATGCCGCTCACCCCGAACGCCAAGATCGACCGCAAGGCCCTGCCTGCGCCGGCGGGCGGGGAGGGCGGGCAGCCGGGCGGACAGCCCCCGCAGGGAGACCTGGAATGGACGCTGGCCTCGGCCTGGATGTATGTGCTGAAGCTGGACCGCGAAGTGGGACGCGACGACAACTTCTTCGATCTCGGCGGGCATTCGCTGCTCACGCTGCCGCTGGCCGGCATGCTGCGCCAGGTGGGCATTCACATCGAGGTGACGGACTTGTTCGCGCACCCCACGGTGCGTGCGCTGGCGGCCCATATCGCCGCCAGCGGCAAGCGCGCGGGCGCGGGGAATGCCATAGCCATCCGGCATGAGGGCGGGGGAAGGCCGCTGTTCCTGGTGCATGACGGCGAAGGCCAGCTGCTGTACACGCCCGTGCTGGCGTCGCGGCTCGATACCGGCTTCCCCGTCTACGGATTGCCGCCGCTGCCGCATGGCGAGGAGCAGCCGGACAGCATGCAGGCCATCGCCGCCCGCCTGGCGCAGCTGGTGCGGGCAGTGCAGCCGCAGGGACCTTACCGCATTGGCGGCTGGTCCTTCGGCGGCACGGTGGCCCACGCCCTGGCGGCCTGCCTGGAGGCGGAAGGAGAGCGGGTGGAATTCCTGGCCATTCTCGACACGCACCGCGCCAGGGCCATGGCGGCCCGGCACGGGCTTGAGCTGCAAAGCGTGCAGGACCTGCTGCTGCTGGAAGTGGCGAAGGACCATCCCCAGGCGGACCTCGCGGCCCTGCGCAGCGCCGCCGAAAAGCATGGCTTCGCGGAGCTGGTGGCCCAGGTGAAGGCGGAAGGACTGATGCCTGCCCACATGGCACACCTTTCCGCGCACGAGCTGACGCGCAGCTTCGCCTTCCGGCTGGCCGACCTCGGCTACGAGGCGCAGGTGCTGAAGGCGCCGGTCAGCTTCTTCGTCGCGAAAGACACGGATGCGCCGGATCCCCTGGCGGGCTGGGAGGGCGCATTGCCGGCATCCGTCCACATTATCCCGAGCGGCGGCGCGCACCAGACCATGTTCGACGCGCCCCACCTCGAACCGCTGGCGCGGGCATTCTCGCTCGCGCTGGCATCTGCAAGCATGAAAGGCGATTGACCAAGCATGAAATCCGATTTGCAAACGGGGGCGCCTCAGGCGTCCCAGCTGCGCCGCCTGGCCGCCTACCTGCTGCCGTACCGCCTCAGGATGGCCGGAGCCACGGTGGCCCTGCTGTTCGAGACGGCGGCCGCCGTGGTGGCGCCGCTGCTGGTGGTGCGCATGCTGGAGGAAGCGGTGCGCGGCGGCGACGCCGCTGCCCTGGACCGTGGCATGCTGCTCATGATGGGCGCCTTCCTGCTGCAGGCGGCCGCCCATTTCGTGCAGTCCTACCAGCTTGGCTACATCGGCGAGCGCGTGGTGTTCGACCTGCGCAGCGCGCTGTACCAGCATGTGCAGTACCTGCAGCTGGGTTTCCATTCCGCGAATTCGGTCGGCAATCTCACCTCGCGCCTGTCCAGCGACGTCACGCAGATGCGCGCCATGCTGACCAATAACGTCACGCAGATGTTGAGCCAGGGCCTCATGCTGGCGGGATCGGTCGCGATCCTGGTGCGCCTGCATGCCCACTATGCGGTGCTGGTGCTGGGCCTCATCGCGGCCAGCATGGCCATCGCGGGAAAACTGGGAAAGCGCATCGACGAGGACAGCCAGTCCATCCAGAACCGCCTGGCCGAATCGACGGATGCGGTGGAGCAGGGCCTGCAGGGCATCTATGTGGTGAAGGCCTTTGGGCGCGAAGGGCACGAGGTGGAGCGCTACCGCGGCACGATGGAGCGCATGTTCAGCGCCGCGCTGCGGCTCAATTCCAACCGCGCGCTGCTCGGTTCCGCGCTGGAGTTCCTGGCCTGGGGCTTCATCGGCATCGTCATGTGGTACGGCGGGCGCGAAGTGATCGGCGGCCGCCTGAGCCTCGCCATGGTGACCGGCTTCCTGTTCTATGGCCTGAACATCTCCACATCGGTGCGGGCCCTGGGGGACCTCTTCGGCCAGGCGCGTGCGGCGCTGGGCGGCGCCAGCCGCGTGTTCGAGATCCTCGATACGGCCGCCACGGTCAAGGACCGGCCCGACGCCATCGCCGCGCCACCCATCCAGGGGCGCCTTGCCTTCCGCGGCGTGCGCTTTGCCTACGATGGCCGCTCCGCGGTGCTGAAGGGCATAACGCTCGACATCCGGCCGGGAGAAATCCTGGCCCTGGTGGGCCCCAGCGGCGCGGGCAAGAGCACGCTGTGCAACATGATCCTGCGCTTCTACGATCCAGACGCCGGCGGCATCGAGCTCGATGGGCGCGACCTGCGTTCGCTGACGCAGGCCTCGCTGCGCGCCGGCATCGGCATCGTGCCCCAGGAGACCCTGCTGTTCGGCGGAACGGTGCGCGACAATATCCTGTACGGCAGGCTGGATGCGACCGAGGCGGAGGTCGTGGCAGCGGCGCAGGCGGCCAACGCGCACGAGTTCATCCTGAAGCTGCCGTCCGGCTACGACACCCTGGTCGGCCAGCGCGGCACGAACCTGAGCGGCGGGCAGCGGCAGCGGATCGCCATCGCCCGCGCGCTGCTGAAGGACCCGCCCATCCTGCTGCTCGACGAGCCGACCAGCGCCCTGGACAACGAGTCCGAGGAGCTGGTGCAGAACGCGCTGCACC
This sequence comes from Massilia endophytica, assembly GCF_021165955.1. Classification (NCBI taxonomy): domain Bacteria; kingdom Pseudomonadati; phylum Pseudomonadota; class Betaproteobacteria; order Burkholderiales; family Oxalobacteraceae; genus Massilia; species Massilia endophytica. The sequence goes on from NZ_CP088952.1 coordinate 1,493,680, forward strand.
GGCTGATGCAGGGGCGCACCACGCTCATCATCGCCCACCGCCTCAGCACCATCCGCGCCGCGCACCGCATCGCCGTGCTGGACGACGGCCAGGTCACTGAACTGGGCACCCATGAGGAACTGATGCGCCAAGGCGCCCTGTACGCGGCGCTCTATGCGCGCCAGTTCCGCGACCTTCCACAGCGCGCCCAGCCCGCTCCCGCGCTGAGCGATGCGCTCTGCTGACAACTTACCTATCCAGGAGACTCCTCATGCAACAGATTTCCACCACGCCCGAAGGCGTACGCGCCGGCACCCTCAATCCGCAGGCCATGCCGCTGGTGCTCACCCCCGTGCAGCCGGGACTTGCCCTCGGCCCCTGGGTCGAGCAGAACCGCGCCTGGATCGACGGCACGCTGACCGCCACCGGCGCCATCCTGTTCCGCGGCTTCGGCATGGCCGATCCCGTGGCCGACTTCGAGCGCGTGTCGCGCCAGCTGACGGGCGACCTGCTGGACTACGTCTACCGCTCCACGCCGCGCACGGCGGTCGCCTCCAGCGTGTATTCGGCCACGGAATATCCGGCCAAGTCCACCATCCCGCAGCACAACGAGAACGCCTATTGCCGCGACTGGCCCATGAAGCTCCTCTTCATCTGCACCCAGCCCGCCATGCTGCGGGGGGAAACGCCGCTGTGCGTGACCGCTGCGGTGACGCGCCGCATCTCGGAGGCCACGCGTGCGGCCTTCCGCGAGAAGGGCGTGCTCTATGTGCGCAATTATCACGAGATGGTGGACCTGCCCTGGAGCGTGGTGTTCCAGACCGAGAGCAAGGCGGAGGCCGAGCAATTCTGCCGCGAGCACGACATCCAGTTCGAATGGCAGGCGGGCGGTTCCCTGAAGACCTGGCAGCGCTGCCAGGCCTTTGCCGTGCATCCCGTGACAGGCGAGGAGCTGTGGTTCAATCAGGCCCACCTGTTCCACGCCAGCAGCCTGGACAAGGCCAACTACCAGGCGCTGCGCGCGCTGTACACGGAAGACCAGTTCCCGCGCAATACCTATTTCGGCGACGGCACGCCCATTCCGGCCGAGATGCTGGACGAGATCCGCGCCGCCTTCGCCGCCGAGACCATTGCCTTCCCCTGGCAGCGCAACGACGTTCTGCTGGTCGACAATATGCAGGTGGGCCATGGCCGCAATCCCTTCAGCGGTCCGCGCAAGGTGCTGGTCTGCATGGGGCAGCCGTATTCCGCCTTTGGCCAGCGCGCCGTGTTCCCGGATTTCGAGGCGAAGCTCGATGCCGCCGCCTGATTCGGCCTCCACGCTGCCCGGCAGCCGCTGGCTGGTGCGGCGCGCGGAAGGCATGCCGGCATTCCGCCTGTTCTGCTTCCACCATGCGGGAGGCAATGCCAGCGCCTTCGAAGGCTGGCAGCATGCCTTGCCCGGCGTGGAGGTGTGCGCCCTGCAGCTTCCGGGCCGCGGCATGCGTTTCAACGAGGCGCCCCTGCGCGAACTGGCTGAAGCGGCGAGGGCGCTGGCCGGACCGGTGACACAGGCGGCGCCTGCGCTGCCTTTCGCCTTCTTCGGCCATAGCATGGGCGCCTTGCTGGCCTTCGAACTGGCCCGCTTCCTTGCCCGGGAAGGCCTGCCCCAGCCGGTGCGCCTGATCGCCTCCGGCTGTGAAGCGCCGCGCCTGCGCAGCCGTACCCGCCGCCTGCATCGGCTGGACGATGCGGAGCTGATCGCATCGCTGCGCCGCTTCGGCGGCGCGCCCGAAGAACTGCTTGGCAACCGGGAGTTGATGGAGCTGCTCCTGCCCACCATCCGCGCCGATTTCGAGCTGGCCGAGACCTACGGCTACGTGGAGGCGCCGCGGCTCGGCATGCCCATCGACGTGCTGGCCGGACGTGGCGACACCCACGTGGCCGCGGGGAACCTCGCAGGCTGGCAGGAGGAGAGCTGCGCCGGTGGTGCAACCCACTGGTTCGACGGCGGCCACTTCTTCATCACCTCGGCGCGGCGCGAAGTGACGGCGGCCGTGGCGGAGCTCTTGCGGCCCAACCTTCCCTGCGCAGCCTAGGAGAGCCTCAGGCCGTCCTGCGCCGCACGGCCAGCGAGAGCGCGCCGGTGGCGAGGGCCAGTGCGATATGCATCCCGTACAGGGGCAGGAAGTCGGCTCGGCCAGGTGCGGCATGGCCGGCGAAGACCACTGTGACCGCCACGCCCAGCACGGAGCCAAGCTGGCGTGTGGCCTGGTTCACCGCGCTGCCCACTGCATATTGGGTGGGCGGCAGGCCCGCCACCGCGGCGCCCGCCAGCGCAGGCATGACCATGCCGACGCCGACGCCGTTCAGCAGAAGGGCAGGCAGCCAGTGCGTGAGATAGGCGGGCTCCGTTCCCGGCACTGCCAGCAGCCACAGTCCGCCCAGGGCGTACACCAGCGAGCCCGCGATGAGAACCGGCCGGTGGCCCAGCCGCGCCGCAATGCGCCCGCTCGCAATGGCCGTCGGCACCACCATCAGCGGTCCAGGGGTGACGGCGACGCCTGCCGCGGGCAGGCTGTAATGCCACACGCCTGTGAGGTAGGCGAAGAAGGCGAAGAACATCATGGCGAAGGCTGTGCCGAAAACGAAAGTGGCCAGGTTGACCGCGCTGTAGCTGCGGTTCGCGAACAGGGCAAGGTCGACCAGCGGGGCCGTGCTGCTGCGCGCCCAGGCGATGAAGGCGCCGATGGCGATGACGCTGGTGGCGCCGAGCGCCGCGAGTTCGAGCCTGCTCCAGTGCGGCGACTCGGACTGGGTGATCGCCATGGCCGCCGCGCCCACGGCCACGATCAGCAGCAGCATGCCCACCAGATCCACCCGCGCCTTTTTCCCGGTTCCCCTGGCCTCGCGCAGGCGGCGCGCGCCGAACCACAGCGACACCGCGCCCACCGGCAGATTGATATAGAAGGCCCAGGGCCAGCCCAGCGAGTCCACGATGCTGCTGCCCAGGCTTGGACCGATGGCCGCTGCCAGGCCGCCGACGGCGCCCCACAGGCTGACGGCGACGGTGCGCTTCTCTTTGGGGAAGGCGTCGAGAATGATCGACAGCGATGCAGGCGTAAGCAGTGCGGCGCCAAGCGCCTGCACCACGCGCGCCGCAATCAGCACGGCCACGCTATGGGCCATGCCGCAGGCGGCGGAGGCGGCGAGGAAGAGGGTGGCGCCGGCAAGGAAGACGCGCTTGCGGCCATAGGTGTCGGCCAGTCCGCCCGCCGGAATCAGCATGGTCGCGTAGACCACGGTGTAGGCATTGAGCACCCATGAAAGGTCGGCCGCCGTGGCATCAGGAAAGGCCTGGCGCAGCGCTCCGAATGCCGCGAACAGCACCGTGCTGTCGATGGAAACGAGGAATACCGCGATAGAGGCAATCCAGAAGGTGGGCCAGGGGGATGCCTGGCGTGGGGCGTCCGCCGTGGCGGCGGCGGGGGCGAGCGATTGGCTGGTCATTGCGGGCTCTCAGCGTGCGAAGTCGATGTAGATGCCGGGTTCCGCGGACAGGCCGCGCTTGACCTGCTGCGTGAATTCGTCGACTGCCACTTCGCTGGCGCCTGCCTCGAGCGCCTCATAGCTGCGCGTCACCACGAATTCCGGGGTGAGCTTCGGCACTTCCAGGCCGCGCGTCAGGTCCGTATCGATGAAGCCCACATGCAGGCCTAGCACCTGCGTGTTCTGCTCCCGCAGTTCATTGCGCAGGCCGTTGGTGAGGCTCCAGGCCGCGGCCTTTGACACGGCGTAGGCCGCCAGCATGGGAGCGCTCAGCCAGCTCGCCACGGACAGCACATTGAGCAGGGCGCCGCCGCCGTTTTTCGCCAGCACCGGCGCGAAGGCTTTGCTCATGTGCAGCATGCCGAACACGTTCGTATCCAGCATGCGCCGCATCGCTTCGGTATTCTCCCCGTCCAGCAGGCCGCCGAGCGTGGCAATGCCGGCGTTGTTGACCACGATATCCACGTCTCCCAGGTCCGCCGCGGCGGCCGCGATTTGCGCGGAATTGGTGACATCCAGCGCAATGGGCACAAGGCCCGGCAGCGTGACCTGGGACGGATCGCGCGCGCCGGCGTAGACCTTGCGGGCGCCGCGGGCCAGGGCCTGGCGGGCGAATTCGAGTCCGAGGCCGCGGTTGGCGCCGGTGATGAGGATGGTTGCGTCCTTGAGTTTCATGATGCTTCCTTTCGTTTAGAATATGATGAACGTCATATTTGCTTCCAAATAAAAGCCGCGCAGGAATGCACGGCCCAGTGATTGCTAACTGGAGTGATCGTATTGCTTGACGAGCGCGGCGGCTGTGGCCTTGAGCAGCGGCCTGGCCTGGTCGCCCAGGGCCCGCGCCAGCTGCACGGCGCCCACCATGGCGCTCACCAGGGCGAAGGCCTCTTTGGCGTTTCCGGAAGGCAGGCACTTGCGCGCGAAGGCGATCAGCGCTTCCACGCGCTGGCGCGATGCCTGCCATACCTCGTCCGGCTGGCGCGGCATGTCGGAGGCGAGGGCGGCGACCGGGCAGCCCAGGTCGGCCGCCGCCAGATGTTCGTCCGCCAGATAGGCCTCGACAAAGGCGCGCAGCGGGCTGGCGCCGCCCTCTTGCAGAGAGGCAATCCGTGCCGCAATGGCCTTGCCGCTTTGCGCCCCGGCGTGCTCGACGGCAGCGGCCAGGAGGGCGTCGCGCGACTTGAAGTGGGCGTAGAAGCCGCCATGGGTCAGGCCCGCCTCCTTCATGACGTCGGCCACGCCGACCCCCGCATACCCCTGGCGCCGCACGGCGCGCGAGGCGGCGTCCAGAATGCGTTCATGCGAAAGTTCGCGGCGGTTGGTGGTGCTCATGATCCGGGTCCGGTCTGAAATATGATGAACGTAATATTATACCCGTCATATTGAAAGTCAAGGACTTTGTGCGGGCAGGCTGCCGTGCTAAAGTAAATTCAAGCGGGCTTCGACAGGGGAAAGGAAGAGTTATGGGAAACAGCGTGAGCGCGCCCGGCACAGGCGCGCGCAACTTCATCCGCATTCTCGTCGTCACCGCGGCCATTCTCCTGGTGCCGCTGGTTGCGATGCAGTTCACCAGCGAGGTGAACTGGGGCGTGGGCGACTTCATCGTCGCCGCCGGCCTGCTGATCGGCGCCGGTCTCGCCTACGAACTGGCGGCGCGGCGTGTCCAGAACCCCCGGCAGCGGGTGTTCGTCGCCATCGGTGTCACGGGCGTACTGCTGCTGGTGTGGGCCGAGCTGGCGGTGGGCATCTTCCATTGAAGCGCCAAGTGTGTAAAGAACCGCCATCCCAAAGGACGGCGTTTTTCTACACTGCGAAGAAGGCGAAAACGTGGGCGACGAACGGTCTTATCTGAAGATTTCACCAATGCCAATATTGCTGGCTGGGCTGCCGATAATTTCAATGGTGTGAGATTCCTGCGTTACGTGTGCAGTGGGCATCTCATGTAGGGCGGCAGTATCCGGGTAGGTCAGCCAATTCCACCAGTCCCATGGACGCCCGTCGCCTCCCGGCTCATCTTTCAAATTGTGGTGGAGAATGTAGGCGCCAGACCGTTCACCCGCCCAGAAGCACTTGTCTCCGACGGTGATGTGTTGGACGCTGATTCTGCCAACGGCATCGACGGCGACGATAAGTTCCCATCGCATGATCGGACCGTCGTCGGTATCAATGCGGACGGGCACCTTGAGACCTAAAAGCTTTGGCGCTACAACCAATCCATCCGGCGTTGGGATAGGTGCGGAACTGGAACAGACAAGGGTGATGCCGCTTTCCGTGGCGATGCGGTATCCATCAGCCATCTTCCGTTTGGAAAAGCTGACTGAGCCAATCCCGGGTGCAAGACTTGCCTGATCGCTGAGCTCGAGCTTGTCGCCGACAATTACATCGCCTGCCTTGAGTCCACCGGGAAGATGGGAAGAAACCTCTACGCAGCCGCCGCTGCCATATTCGGGCGTGTAATCCGGCGCGCCTCCATCCCAGCGATCACCAATCTCTGTCGTACCCCAAGGTGTTCGCTGTTCCCAATAATTGTTGTCGTTGGTGTGCGTAGTCGGGTTGCTTGATTCTGGAAGGCCGGCGTGGTCGTGATTGTGTCGCTGCGGTTCGCCAAGATCTTCCGCAACCGAGTTTTCAATATTGATGGCATAGGCTTCGGCATCGGTGCCATAAGTGGCGTTGGGTTCGCGCCGATGCTCGGCATACCATGGGTCGGTTGCGTGCGCACCTTCATGCAGGAGACCCAAGGCGGCCGACTGAATTCCTTCGACTCCGCCGCCGTAATTACTCCGTACCGCCAGCGCCGAATCCGGATCCCAGTAAATGGTATGCGTACGTGAGTCGTAACGGTCGTTCCCGTCATGGATGATCGAAATCTTTACGCCACTTTCCTGCATTGTTCGCAAAACAGGCATGGCGTTGTGGGCGCTCCGTTCGAGGTAGTCGAGGGAGAGATTGAGCTTTTCGATGTCAGCGCGGCTCGCATTCAGCACCCTGAAGTTGGCAGCAGTAGGCATGACGATCCTCTTCGAGGAGATGGCACATCAGTGATTGCAAGTCGCGCCCGCTGCATGAGCCGCCTGCTTTGATCGGAGGCTCCATTTGCGAAGTTCATCGGGAAGGCTGCCAGCGAGGACCAGCGGCACGCCATTGAGGGCGCCGTTGACATATTCCCTTCCCAAGCTCTCTTCCATCGTTAGGTAGACTGGTGCGCCGCTTCTGAAGTTGAAGACGATCCCGTTGCGCACGTCGCGCATTGGTATTGCCGTCTTCGCTGCAAACACGCTTTGCTCAACTAGCCTGACGAGGTCAGTGAGCTCTGACCGATCCTTTGTCCGATACGTGCAGGCCTGCGACCACATGGTCGTTTCGTCCAAAGCGAAGCGGTAGGAGACCTCGACTGGGATCAAGCCCACCTTAGCCTCGGTAGCTTCCTCTAACTTCAGATCTGAAAGCGAAGTCATCGCAGATTGTCCTTTTGCTGGCAAAACAAGCAAAGCCGCCGCGCACCAGACCCATACCGCGAGACAGGAAAAGCAAGGTGGGACAGCACTGCGTTTCATTTTCGCGCTCATGTGGCAGTCAGCGTTGTAGTACTTTATGTAATATTGACATTAACGTATTGATGGTTCTCAAAACGAGCAGGCAGCGTGCTGGCGGTACTCCTTGGGCGTCATTCCCATAGCGGTCTTGAAGGCCGTGGCGAAGTTGCCGCCGTTGTTGTAGCCGGTGAGCATGGCGATCTCCTGAATATCCAGTTCCGTCGTTTCGAGCAGGCTGCGGGCGCGCTCGAGACGTGTGCTGCGCGCGAACTCGGCGATGCTCATGCCGGTCTGCTCGCGGAACATCGGCGACAGCTTTTCGCGGTAGCTGCCCACCTGCCTCGCTATCTCCGCCACGGGCGGCAGGTCCGCCAGGGACTCGCGGATGAAGCGCTTGGCCGCGGTGACGCGCACGTCCTCCTGCGCAGCCGGAGGAGGAGGGGGCGCCGCGGGAGCGCGCCGCTGGTCCAGGCGCTCGGCCAGCGTCAGGTGGATCTGCATGCGCGCCGAGAGCTCCGCGACCGAATAGGGCTTGGTCACATAGTCCACGCCGCCCACCGTCAGCCCCTTGGTGCGCTCGTGCGCCTCCGTGGCGCCGCTCAGGAAGATGACAGGGATATGATGGGTCGCCGCATTCGCCTTCAGCAGGCGGCATACGGTCAGGCCGTCCATGTCGGGCATGCGCACATCGAGCAGGATCAGGTCGGGCACTCCCGCCTGCGCCAGCTCATAGCCTTGCGAGCCGCTGCGGGCAGAATCGAAGTGGTACTGCCGCCGCCCCAGCGCTTCCATGAGCAGGCATTGTTCGAAGTTGGAATCATCAATGATCAGGATGTGTTTTCGTGGCCTAAGGAAGTCGTGCATCGGGTTTCGTACATCTACTGTTTGGACAAAACTGGCAGCGCACCCAGCGCAAAAAAATCTCTGCCGCCAGAACCTTTTTCTCTTTTTTTAAACGTCTGATTTTTATCGCTCGCCGATAATCGTCCCGACCCTGTCGTGTGCCCACACAGGCCGGTGCGCCGCGGGTCGCCTAGCAATGCGCAAGTCACTGCTGGCTCGATGTTGGCGCCCTGATTTGCCGCGAGAACCTATCTATGTAACATGGGCGCGCGCGGCTGGCAAGGCATACATAAACTGCTCTTTTGAAGTAGTGGAGAGATTGCATATGGCAGCAGCTCAGTACCAGACACCCGGCGTGTACGTGGTCGAACAGGATGGCTTCTCCAGTTCGGTCGTGCAGGTGCCCACCGCCGTCCCCGTCTTTATCGGTTTCACCGAAGTGGCGGCAAACGGCAACCAGGACCTTACCAACGTGGCCATGCCGATTTCCTCGATGGCCGAGTTCCAGAAGTATTACGCGGGCCCGAACGGCGGCGCGCCGCAGCCGCAGTTCACCTACGCGAAGGGCTCCACGACCATGCCGCCGCTGTCGACGGTGGCCGCCGGTCTGCGCTTCAACCTCTATTACAGCCTCATGATGTTCTTTAACAACGGCGGCGGCCGTTGCTACATCATGTCCATCGGCAGCTACACCCAGGCGAACACCAACGGCACCTCGGCGGGCGACTACACGACGGCGCTCCTCAACCTGGTGAAGTATCTGGAACCGACCATGGTCGTGGCGCCGGATACCATGCTCCTGTCCTGGGCAGACTGGGAAACGGTGTCGCTGTCGATCCTTGAGCACTGCGAATCGATGCAGAGCCGTGTGGCGATCTTCGACGTGTGGAACGGCTATCTCCCGGCCGACGGTACGCCGCAGGACCCGGTCAACGGCGCCGGCGACGGCAAGAGCGGCTTCTATCCGATCTCCAGCCTGGGCGAGGACTTCAACAAGTACGGCATCGCCTACTACCCGTGGGTGAACACCACCCTGGTCAGCCAGAGCTCCCTGAACTACACCTGGTTCACGGCGGCCAGCCTGGCGACACTGCAGGCCGACATGACGACCGAGGCCACGACGGTGCTCGGCATGAGCGGCACCCAGCTGCAGCAATACCAGAGCCAGTGCATCCAGGCCATGGTGGTGCCGCCGGTGCCCAATCCGCCGAACGACCCGACCGGCATGATCGGCATGAACACCATCCACCGCATGGCCATGACGGTGTCGCCGCTGTACCAGCAGGCCATGACCGACCTGGCAACGAGCGTGAACCTGATGCCGACGGCCGGCGGCATGGCGGGCGTCTATACCCGCAACGACAATGCCTTTGGCGTATTCCAGGCGCCCGCCAACACCACCATCGTGTCCGCCATCTCGCCGGCGGTCAACCTGTCGGACTCGGAGCAGGGCGCGCTGAACCTGCCGCTGAACGGCGTGGCCATCAACGCCATCCGCACCTTCCCCAACACCGGCCTGCTGGTATGGGGCGCGCGCACCATGGCGGGCAACAGCGACGACTGGCGCTACGTCAGCGTGCGCCGCACCATGATCATGCTGGAACAGTCGATCAAGGCGGCGATGCAGGCCTATGTGTTCCAGGCCAACGACAACCTGACCTGGGTGGCGATCAACAGCACCATCACCAACTTCCTGACTTCGCAGTGGAAGGCCGGTGCGCTGGTGGGCTCCAAGCCTTCGGAAGCTTTCACCGTGGCCGTGGGCCTCGGCCAGACCATGACGGGCGAGGATATCCTGCAGGGCTACCTGCGCGTACAGGTGCAAGTGGCTGTCGTGCGTCCGGCTGAATTCATCGTGCTGACCTTCCAGCAGATGATGCAGACTTCCTGATCCGAATCCCAGAACAATCGCCAAGTTAAGGAGAGAAAGACATGGCAGGTGGAACTCAAGACCCATCCGTTTGGCCGCTACCCAAGTTTCAGTTTTCCGTGAACATGAACGGGCAGACGGTCTCGTTCCAGGAAGTGACGGGACTCGACATCGAAGCGCAGATCATCGAATACCGCGCAGGCGATTCGCCCGCATGGTCCACGGTGAAAATGCCGGGCATCCGCAAGTTCGGCAACGTCACCTTCAAGAAGGGCATCTTCGTGCACGACAACCGCTTCTGGACCTGGTTCGACACCATCAAGATGAACACGGTGCCGCGCACGCCGCTCACCATTTCGCTGCTGGACCAGACCGGCCAGGCCACCATGGTCTGGACCCTGGCCAACGCCTGGCCCACCAAGATCACCGGCACCGACCTCAAGTCGGACGGTAACGAGGTGGCGGTCGAATCCATCGAAGTGGCCCACGAAGGCCTGACCATCGCCAATCCCTGAGTTCAGCGATGACGGTGTATTACCCGCCCGTCAGTTTCTATTTCACGGTCGATATCGTGGACCTGGGAACGGCGGGCGACTCCAGCTTCATGGAAGTGCAGGGGCTGCAGGCGGAACGCGACATCCTCGAAATCAAGGAGGGCGGCGAGAACCGCTTCAGCCACCGGCTTCCGGACCGCGCCAAGTACGGCAACCTGATTCTGAAGCGCGGCGTGCTCCTGCCCACTTCCGGCTTCGGCAGCTGGTGCAAGGGCGTGCTGGAGTCGAACTTCGATACGCCCATCAGCAGCACCACGATACTGCTCTCGCTGCTCGACGCGAACGGAAACCCGCTGCTGTCCTGGAACTTCATCGGCGCCTGGCCGGTGAAGTGGAGCGTGTCGGACCTGGGGGCGGACAAAAGCGAGCTGGCCGTGGAATCGATGGAGCTGGCCTACAACTATTTCATCAAGGCGCCCGGCAAGCCGCAGCAGGCGCCGGCCAACTGAGGGGACAAGATGCCGATCGAAATCCGCGAACTGGTGATCAAGGCCAGCGTCACCCCGGCGCAAGGCGATACCCGCCTGCCCGCGGCCGTGCTGGCGCAGCTGCGCCAGGAACTGGTGAGGGAGTGCACGGAGCGCGTGCTGGAGCAGCTGGCCCTGTCCGACCGCCGCTAGCACGGGAAAGCCATGACGCTCAAGAAGCTCACCATCATCGCCTATGCCGATCCTGGCTTCAGCCAGAAGGTTGGCGACTATTCGGTGCAGATCAACCCGGAATCGTACCGGCAGACGCACAGCACCCAGTACACGGATAACGACTCCACCGATACGGCGGGCGTCACCACCAAGTTCTACGTGCAGGACCCGCAGAAGCTCACGTTCGACTTCTATCTCGATGCGACAGGGGTGGTGCAGCCCTCCATCACGAGCGTGGCGACGGAGATCTCCAACTTCAAGACGGTGGCGTATTCCTACAACGGCACCATCCACGCGCCGAACTACCTGGAGATCGTGTGGGGCAACGGCGTATCGTTCAACTGCCGCCTCACCAGCCTGGATATCGACTACACGCTGTTCCAGTCGGACGGCACGCCGGTGCGCGCGAAGCTCAGCGTCGGTTTCGAGGAATACCTGTCGCCGCAGGAGATCGCGCAGCGCGCCAACAAGAGCTCTCCCGACCTGACGCACGCCCGCGTGGTGCAGGGCGGCGACACGCTGCCCAATATGTGCTTCCAGATCTACGGCGATCCCAAGCACTATCCCGGCGTGGCGGCCTACAACGAGCTCGATAACTTCCGTGCGCTGCAGAGCGGCATGGTGCTGTATTTTCCTCCGCTGGCCCAGACATGACGCTGCCAACTCCCCTCGGGCCGAATACCGACCTGGTGACGATGACGGTGCTGGCCAACGGCAGCCCGCTGCCGGACACCTACCAGGTGCAGCAGCTCCGCACCCACAAGCAGGTCAACCGCATCGCCAGTGCGCGCCTGGTGCTGTACGACGGCGACGCTTCCGGCGAGGCCTTTGCCATCAGTTCCGGCTCCACTCTGGTGCCGGGAACGAAGATCACGATCAAGGCGGGCTACCACAACGGAACCGAGACCACGCTGTTCGACGGCGTCGTCATCAAGCATGCCATCCAGGTGCGCAGCAACCACAAGTCCTATCTCACGCTGACCTGCTTCGACAAGGCCCTGGCACTGACCATCGGCCGCAAGAGCGGCTACGTGGGCACGACGGACAGCGCCGTGTTCAGCCAGATCATCGGCGGGGCAGGGCTGACGGCGCAGGTGGACTCCACCACCGCAGCCAGCAGCCCCATGGTGCGCTATTACGCCACCGACTGGGACTTCCTCGTGGCGCGGGCCGAGATCAACGGCATGATCGTGCTGGTGGACGACGGTGTGGTCGCCGTGCAGAAGCCGAAGGCGAGCGCCAGCCCCGTGCTGATGGTGGAGTATGGCGCAGGGCTGAACGAAGTGAATGCGGAGATCGACGCCAGCCTGCAGCTGGCCTCCGTCAGCGCCACGTCCTGGGACTGCTCCACCCAGGCTACCCTGGCCGGGCAGTCCAGCGAACCGGATGTGAACCAGCAGGGGAACCTCAGCGGCTCGGACCTGGCGGCGGTGCTGGGCCTTCCGGCCTACCAGCTGCAGTCCAACGCGCCCGCCACCGGCGACGAGCTGGCCGGCTGGGCCAGCGCCCAGCTGCTCAAGTCCCGCCTGGCCAAGGTGCGCGGCAAGGTCACCTTCCGCGGTAATGCGCTGCCCAAGATCGGCGGCGTGATCCAGCTGGCGGGCGTGGGCGACCGCTTCAACGGCAACGCCTTCGTATCGAGCGTGGTGCACCAGATCGAGGACGGCAACTGGAGCACGGAAGTGGGCTTCGGCCTCTCGCCGCAATGGTTCGTCAACGAGGTGTCGGACGTGGAATCGCCGCCCGCTTCGGGCCTGCTGCCCAGCACGGGCGGCCTGCTGATCGGCACCGTGAAGCAGATCGACAGCGATCCGGCGGGGCAGGACAGGATCCTGGTGGAGGTGCCGGTGATCGCCTCCAGCGGCGACGGCATCTGGGCGCGCATGGCCAGTCCCTACGCCACGTCCAACGCGGGCATTATGTTCGTGCCGGAGGTGGGCGACGAGGTGGTGCTCGGCTTTCTCAACAACGACCCGCGCGCCCCGGTGGTGCTGGGGAGCCTGTACAGCAGCCAGCACACGCCCGCCTATGCGCCGGACGCGCCCAATACCAACAAGGTCATCGTCACCAAGAACCAGCTCAAGATCACCATGGACGACGTGAAGAAGATCGTGGTGGTGAGCACGCCGGGCGGGCACACGCTCACCATGAGCGACGACGCGAAATCCATCACGCTGGTGGACTCGAACGGCAACAAGATGAATATGGAAAGCGGCGGCATTACCATCAACAGCTGCGCGGATATCACAATGACGGCCACCGGCAACATCGCCCTGAACGCCAACGGCGGGGCAGTCAACATCAAGGGCAGCGCGGAGATCACCGCCAGCGCACCGTCGATCAGCGCGAGCGCCTCGGCCTCGCTGTCTCTGCAGGGTGACCTGAGCTCGAAGCTGGCCTCCAGCGGCGAGACCACCATCCAGGGCACCATGGTCATGATCAACTGAGGACGCCATGCCATTCGCCGCGCGACTGACCGACCTGCACGAATGCCCCATGTCCACCGGACCCGTGCCGCATGTGGGCGGCCCCGTGATCGGGGCGGGCGTGCCCACTGTCCTCATCGGCAAGCTGCCCGCGGCCGCCGTCGGCGACACGCTGGTGTGCGTGGGCCCGCCGGACGCCATCGTGGCCGGGTCCTCGAGCGTGATGATCGGCGGGCGGCCGGCTGCGCGCATGGGTGATTCAACGGCGCATGGCGGGAAGATCGTGCTGGGCTGCTTTACCGTGATGATCGGGGGCTGAACGCGTGGCGATCCAGGACAGCAATTTCCTCGGCCGCGGGTGGAGCTTTCCGCCCAGCTTCGAGCTGCAAAGCGGCACGGTGGACCTGGTGAGCGGCGACGCGGACATCCAGCAAAGCCTGCATGTCCTGTTCAGCACCATGCCGGGCGAGCGCACCATGCTTCCGCTGTTCGGCTGCAACCTGCGCCAGTACCTGTTCGAAGCCGCCGGACCGGCGCTGTTCGCCCGCATCCGCAAGCAGATGGAAACGGCCGTGCTGTACTACGAGCCCCGCATCACGATCCTCGACATCGCCATTGCGCCCGCCGGGCCGATCGACGGCCAGCTGAACGTGACGCTCACCTATCTGATCCGGCAGACCAACACCCGCAGCAACATGGTCTACCCGTTCTACCTGCAAGGGGAGGGCACCAATGTGCGCCGCATCCCTTAGCCTGACCAAGGGCGCAGGCCTGAGCCGCCCGGCGCGCTACGATGCGGCGCTGGACCCGGCGACGGCGCCGCTGGACGAACGCACGCCGCTGCAATGGATGGCGCGCGTTCCCGGCTACGCGAAGCTGCTGAACTACTTCGACTCGAGCGGCACGCCTATCGCCGACTGGACAGCCTTCTGGGAGAGCGACCCAGCCTACATGCTGGCGCAGATGACGATCCCGACGCCCCCGCACGGCATCGGCAACGATATCGCGCAGGTCATATCCGTCCACGCCAGCGCGCGCCGCTTCAACGCCTGGCTGCAGCAGACGCGCAGCCTGCAGTTCCAGCACATGCTGGCGGGCGGGAACTCGATCGAGCCCGTGCTGGAATCCCTGATCACGGGCACCCTGGCGCCTGCCGTGAAGGGCCTGTTCAAGAACAAGGACTGGAAGGCGGAGTGGGACAAGCTCGAAGCCAGGTTGCCCCAGCCGCAGCTCCCCTGGGCGCCGGAATGGGGGTTCGCGCCGGAGACCGGGCTGGGAGCGGCGGCGCCGGGGGATGGATCGCCGATGATGCCGGTCGTCCCTACCGGCATCGGCTCGATCAGCGCGCGGTTCGACGATGCCTGCGCGACGCTGGCGCAGCAATCTGCCGTGGCGCTGAAACGGTCCATGGCGCAGGACACCCATCCTGCCCACAGCACGCTCTTCCTCGCCTTCGTCAAGCTGTACGGCACCCTCCAGGAAGATATGAACGGCTTCACCGGGCGCCACCTGGACTATTACTACCACGACGTGCTGCAGCTCGAACCTTCGCCCGGAACGCCGGACCGCGGCATGCTGGTGTTTGCGCTGGCGTCCAACTGCCCCAGCTTCCTGCTGCCGGGTGGCTCCACCGTCACTGCAGGCCAGGACAGCAGCGGCCAGGCCATCCTCTATGCGACCGACCAGGACGTTGTGCTCAACCAGGCCAGCGTCGGCGCCCTGCGCACGGTGATGATGCCGCTCGATACGGATGGCCGGGTCAGCGCCATCTACGCGGCTCCCGTGGCGAACTCGCAGGACGGCCTTGGCGCCAAGCTGCTGCTCCCGGACCAGGGCTGGCCGACCTTCGGCGCGGTGCCTGCGGGCGGCGTGGAAAGCCCGCTGGCCTCCGCCACGGGGATGCTGATCGCCTCTCCGGCGCTGGCACTGGAGCAGGGCGTGCGGCAGCTGGTCCTGCACCTGAAGTTCAGCGGCGATACGGCGGCGCTGCAGGACAGCTTTTTCGCCGCCGTCAATCCGCCACCGGCGCCCGACACGGAAGCGGGCGCGCCGCACCGCGAGCCTCTTCCCGCCGACACCTTCCTGCTGTACCTGAGCGGCGCCGCAGGCTGGACGCAGGTGACGGACTTCCAGGTGGTACGCCTGGCGCCGGGGACAGACTGGATGCTGCGCTGCGTGCTGCCTGCGAGCTTTCCCGCAGTGGCGGCCAACGCCAAGCTTGAACCTTCCATCGGCGCCACCACGCCCATGCTGAAGCTGGTGCTGAATCCCATGGCGGTCCATTTCGCCTACAGCTTCTTCCGCCAGCTGCTTCTCAGCGGCGTGCAGGTCCGCACCAAGGTGCGCGGCCTCGCGCCCGCGCAGATGAGCAACAGCACGGGGGCCATTGCGGCGGGCAAGCCCTTCACGCCTTTCGGCAACGCGCCGCTGCCCGGCATGAGCTGGAGCCTCACGCATCCGGAGCTCGCTTCGCCCACGCTGTCCTGGGCGCGGGTCGACCTGACCTGGCTCAACCTGCCGCTGGTGAGCACCTTGCCGCCGCTGATCGGGGCGCCGAACGGCTTCCCGCAGTACTACCAGGGTTATCAGCCTTTCACCTTCACGAACGACAGCTTCAACGCAGATCTCGCCTTGTACAGCGGCGGGCGCTGGCAATCGCTTGTGACGCCAAAGGGGGAAACGCCCTTCGCCATGTTCGCCTACAAGGAAGACAGCGTGCTGGGGGCGTCCTCGTGGTTCTTCCGCTTCGCGCAGGCGAAGGATGCCGTGAACACGGCCGCAGCAGCCACGGAAGGAACGCTGCGCGCGGCCTTCGACGGTCCTCCCTACGGCTTTGGCCAGGCGCAATATCCCACACTGTTCGCCGCGGCAGCCATCCAGAACATCATCGCCATCGAAAAATCGATGCAGAAGAAGAGTCTGTGGGAACAGATCCTGGACTTCATCAAATCCCTGTTCGGCAAAGTTGGGGCAGCGGTAAAAGGAATCGGCGCAAAAATCAGCGGAGTGTTCAAATCGCTGGGAGCGAAAGTCAAGGGCCTGTTCGAGAAGATCATTGGCTGGTTCAAGAAAAAGCCTGCACCGGCGCCAGCTCCTCCACCACCTCCGCCGCCGCCTCCGCCACCCCCACCGCCGCCGCCTGCGCCGGTAGGCGTCGTGCTTCTGAATCCGCCATACCTGCCCACGCTGAAGACCGTTCAGCTGTCCTACAAGTCCGTTGCCAGCGTGCCTCTCGATGGCACGCAGTTCTACCACGTCCATCCCTTCGGCCTGGCGCTGCCCGTGCAGCCTTCGCTTTTCCCGACGGATGCCGAACAGGGAAACCTTTATATCGGGCTGGCGGCAGCGGCGGCCGGGCAGCCCGTGAGCATGCATTTCGAATTGCGCGAGCTCCCGGCCAGCTCCGTGCGGCTGCTGGGCGGCCAGGACGATCCTCTGGGCGGCGTGACCTGGCGCTATCTCGCCAACAATGCCTGGCAGGACTTCCCGCCCGGCAGCGTGGCCTCCGCGACCTCCGACCTGGGGGTATCCGGTATCGTCACGCTGCAGCTCCCCCCCGATATCGACAGCGGGGGCAGCGTGATGGGCGATACCGGCAACACGCCCCTGCGCTGGGTGTCGGCCAGCATCAACGCCGACCCGGCCGCGGCGCCCGCGACGGTTGCCATCCTGCCCCAGGCAGCAACCGTGAGCCGGGTTACGCTGCCGCCCGATGGCGGAGCCGAGCCCTCGCTCCCTGCCGGCACCATCACTGCCATGCAGCCGCATGTTACGGCCATCAAGAGCGTCAGCCAGCCCTATGCCACCAGCGGCGGCGTTGCGGCGGAGAGCACCACCGACTACCGCATGCGCGTCAGCGAGCGCCTGCGGCACAAGGAGCGGGCGAGCCAGATGCGGGACTATGAGCAGCTCGTGCTGGGGAGCTTCCCCAGCGTGGCGCAGGTCAAGTGCATTGGGCCGAACAACAGCCGCAAATTCACCGGGAGCGCGGCTCTGGCCGGCGGACAGCTCGTGCTGGTGCTCGCGCCCGCGCTGCAGCCTTCCATGCAGCTGGCGGCGCCGTTCCCTCGTCCCGCGCTGCTGCAGGTGGCGGAAACGGTCAGCGCCCTCGCTTCGGCCTGCGTCAACGACATCACTGTGCGCAATGTGCTTTACGAGCTCCTGCAGGTGAATGCGGTGCTGACCTTCCAGCAGGGCGTGGACGTCAACCAGTGCAGCACGAAGCTGAACCAGCTGCTGTTCGACTATCTGTCCCCATCCGGCAATCAGCTGGACCTGGGCGTGGGAGCCATTTCCGTGGGCGCCATCGCCGCTCTGATCCGCCAGCAGCCGTACGTGGCGAAGCTGGACAGCATCTTCGTCTGGCAGAGCGCGCAGGACAATTCGCTGCAGCCGCTGAAGCTCACCACGAACGACACTGCCGTGCCAAGTACTCCCTGGTCCGCGCTGGTCAGCGCGCCAAGCCATGTCCTCGACAGCAGCACCTCGAGCGTCTCCAGCGCCGCCCCGACGGAGGCCGTATGCTGCTGAACGAGAACGGCCATATCAACACCACGCCGCCGACGCCGTCCAGCCTGGACTTCTCGGCTTTGCTCAGCGCCGGCATCACGCAGTGCCAGGCGCTCGGCAGCAGCTACTGGACGGACTACAACGAGCACGATCCCGGTGTGACGACGCTGGAGCAGCTTTGCTACGCGCTCACGGACCTGGCGTACCGCACCGGTTTCCCGATGGCCGACCTGCTGGCCGAGAGCCCGGTCAATGTGAGCCCCGGCTTCACCAGCCTGTACACGGGGGACCGGGTGCTGAGTTCCGCGCCGCTGACGCAGGCCGACTTCCGCAAGGTTCTGCTGAGCGTTGCCATCAGCACGGGGCTGAACAACTTCAAGAATGCCTGGCTGGAGCCCGTCACCACGCCCGGCCTGTCCGGATCGGGCCTCTATACGCTGCTCATCGAGGCCTACGATACGTCCGGGGACATTTCCACCCTGGAGACGAACTGCGCGGAGACCTACGCCAGGCACCGCAACCTGTGCGAGGAACTGGCCAGTACGCAGGTGCTGGAAATCTGCGGCATCCAGGTGAAGGCGAGCGTCGAACTGGCGGCAGGCGTGCCCGCCGAGAACGCGCTGGCCGATATCCTGTACGCCATCCAGCATATGCTCGTGCCGTTCGTGCGTATCGGCAGCGTGGCGCAGCAGCTGGCGAATGGCATGCCGCCGGACCAGGTCTTCTGCGGCCCTCTGCTCAGCTGCGGCTACATCGCTGACGACCAGCTGGCGCCGCGCCGGCTGCATGTGGGCATCAGCGACGTCAGCGCCGCCATTGTCGGCGTGTCGGGCGTCCTGTCCGCGGGCGGCCTGATGATCGGCACCGCGTCCGGCTGGGCGGACGACTCGGGCATCAGCATCGCGGGCAACCAGGTGCCGCGCCTCGACCCGTCCATCTTCTCGTACCAGGAGGATTGGGGCCCCATCACGCTGACGCGTAATGGCCAGGCCCTGCCGGTGGACGCCACGCTGGTGTACAGCCTTCTCCAGCAGAAGCTGGGACAACTTCGTTCCCCTACAAGCGCCGATGCGCCGGTGGAGGCGAGTTACACGAAGCTGCCCGTGGGCCGCAACCGCGACGTGGAGCGCTATGTCTCGATACAGAACCACTTCCCCCATGTCTATGGCATCGGAAAGGGAGGGCCGGAACAGGGACAGCCCCAGGCGCCAGGCGAGGTGCAGGCGCAGGCCGTGCGCATGGCCCAGGTGCGCCAGTTCCGGGCCTACCTGCTGCACTTCGACCAGATGCTGGCGGACTGCGGAGCCCAGCTTGCCAATGCCGGGCGGCTGCTCTCGCTCGACCCGACCCTGGAACAGAGCTACTTCTGGCAGTCCCTGACGGACTTGCAGGATGGGCCGCCCCATGTGGTGGAGCTGCTGCGTTCACCCGGCGAGGCTGCTGCGCCTGCCGCCAGTGGGGACCGGTACACCGTACAGGTGGAAATGCCGGGCGGGCTTGGCCTGCGCAGCCGCGAGTTCGGCGACGCCGCCAGCGCCGCGGCGGGCGCCGACGCCATCCTGCAGCAAGGCAGCGACAGCGAGGCATACGAGCTCCGTACGCTCCCTTCCGAGCAGAAGCCGATGCAGCTCTGGCTGATCAAGGATGCGGGCGGCGCCCCGCTGGCATTCGGAAAGCGCCTCTACGCCACGGCGGAGGATGCTGAAAAGGACATGCCCGCAATGATCGGGCACCTGCGCATGCAGGCTTCCGACAGCGCGGCGCGCAGCCGCGACCTGCGCATCGAATGCCATGGCGGCCGCTCCGCATGCCTTGTCGGCAGCCAGGGAACGGTGCTGCTGCAAGCTGACGGGTTGACAGCGGCCGAACAGGCGGCATGGACATCCCGGCTGCTGCGCGACGGCTGCAACGGCGGGAACTACGCCAGCCAGCAGCAGCCGGATGGGCGCTGGCGTGTAACGCTGGCCCCGCAGGGAGTGACGATTGCCGAAGGCGCGCAGCGCTTCGCGAGCGGGGAGGATGCAGCCCAGGGCATCGCTGCGATGGTCGCCCTGGTGCAAAGCCTGTGCTGCAACCACGATGCGCAGGGCGAACATATTGTGCTCAAGCCCAGGCCCTCGCCGCCGCCGGACCCGCAGCCCGGCGTCGAAGCCTACAAGAAGGGAATGAAGCGCCTGGTGGCGGAGCAGGACCCCTGGCGCCTGCGCCGCATGCGCTTCCTGGATCATCTTCTGGCGCGCTTCAACGAGAGTTTCGAGGACGGCGCATTGCGCCAGGCCGACCCGCAGTCCGGCCTCGACCCAGACAAGTTCGAGCAGAACCTCATCGACTGCAAGCTGGAATTCCTGCGGCGTTTTGTTGAACGCCATCCCGCGCTCGGCACGGAGGTGGAGCTGCTGGCCTACGGCCTGGGGGGCGGGCGCATGCGCGGCGTGGACGAGAAGCTCGTCACGGCGGCGGGCGACATCGTGCACTCCAGCCTTGCATCCCGCCTTCGCCTGCTGCTGGCCATCCCGCCCCACCCGGAGCACAAGAGCAGCGAGGGCGCCGAAACCCCGCCGGTTCCGGCGGAAGATCTGTACGTGATCGAGAATGTGCTGCTGAAGCAGATTGCGGCTCCCGCTGGAACGGAAGACAGTGCCATCCCGGACAGCTTCTACTTCAACCGTGTGAGCATTGTGCTGCCCGCGTTGGCGGCCCGCTTTACATCTCCCGCCTTCCGTGCGCTTGCCGAGCAGATGGTGGCGGAAAACTGTCCGGCACATCTGGAAGCGAACTGCCTCTGGCTCGGCTATCCCCAGGAGCAGAACGCCAACCAGTACAGCTACGCGGAGTTTCAGACCTTGTACGAGAACTGGGCCCATTCGCATGGCGAGAACGATCCATGGCCGGCCGCCTCGGCGCTGGCCAGCTTCCTGTACGGCTACCAGAGCGGGGGGGCAGGATCATGAGCGATACCCTCCTGCATATCGGGCAGCTGCGCTTCGAGCTCGACGTGGAAACGCTGCCCCGTGCGCGCTCGGTGACCGAGCGCGTGAGCGCCTTCGGCCGCCAGCGGCTGCCCGCGCTGCTGGCGGAGCTCATGGCGGATGCCGCCGGGGCGGGGCATGTGCTCAGCATCGACAGCATTGTGCTCGATCTTGGAGCGCTCTCCGAAGCGGAACTGGAACGGCAGCTTGGCGATGCGCTGGAGCGCGCCCTGCGCGCCTGGCTCCAGCAGCAGGTGGGCTTGGCCCCTCGCGGCCGGCCGCAGCTTGCCCGCCCCGCGTCCGAGGCTGACCCCGCGTGGCGGGACATGCTGCAGCTGTTCGGCGGTGCTGTCATGCGCCATGCGGACGCTGTGCTGGAGCGCGCTTTCGCACGCTGGCCGCTGGAGGCACTGGGCCGCCTGCGGGCGGAAGGCCGCAAGCAGGCCGTACGCCGGCATCTGGCGTACAGCCTGCCGCCGCCAGCCATGGAGCGCCTGCTGCGCGCCCTCGAGCCTTCGGAGAGTCCGCTGATCGTTGCCTATGTGGCGGACGTGTGCGAGATGCACCGCCACCGGCCGCTGGTGCCCGAAAGCCGGCAGGGCTTCCGCGCCGTGATGTGGGAGTTCGTTCTCAGCTACCTGCTGCTCGAGCGCGGCTCCTACTTCAACACGCGCTCGATGGTTGGCCACACGCTGCTGCAGATCGCGCGCCGCTACCGCGTGGATTACGGCTGGCTGCTGGACCAGCTCACGGAATGCCTCGCCGTACGGGAGCTGCCCCTGGCCGACCGCACCGGCCTGCGCGGTATTCTGCTCGACCTCCGGCAGCAACAGGCTGACGCGGCGGATACCCAGGCTACGGGCGTTCCCGTCGCGCGGCGGCGGCTGGACTGCATCGCAGGCTTCCTGGAGCGCGGCGTCTGGACCGGATCGCTGGCCAAGGCCAGCGCAATGGAAGGCTTCGCCGCCATGATGGACGCCGCCTGCGAAGAGGATCCGGATGCGCTGCTGCCCATTCTGCGCCGCGCGGGAACCCGGCCTGCCGCCTTGCGCAGGCTCGCCAGCCAGCTTCCCGAGTCCGGGCGCGAGCGCCTGGTACATCTGCTGGAGCCGGTGCACGGCGGCTGGATCGTGGCGACGGTGCGCGGCATCGGGCAGGTGCAGGCCGAACGCCATGTGGTGCAGGACGACTACCAGCGCTTCGGGCGCCGCCTCTGGGAATTCGTGTTCAGCGCACTGCTTGTGGAGCGCGGCTCCGTGTTCAACACGCGCGCCTTCGTCCGGAGCCTCGTCGTGCAGCTGGCAGCCCACTACAACATGGCATACCGCCAGCTGCTGCATGCGCTGATCGGCGTGGCGGCCGGACTGCAAGCGCCGCAGGCGCGCGCGCAAGGCCTGCCCGCCATCCTCCTCTGGCTGCAGAAGGAAAGCGCCGATGCACTGCCCCCCGTCCGGCCGGAGCCCGAACCGCCTCAACGCCTGCAGATGCAGCGAGCCATGCGCGGCGCGGTGCTGCGCCATGTGCTGGGCGGAGGCAAGGCCCCTGCAGGACTGCGCGGCCTGCTCGCGGAAGCGCTGCGCGAAGGCGCCCGCGTGTCCGGCGGCAGCCTGCCGCAGTGGCTGGCGGCCGCCATCGGCCAGCAGCCGGACCTCGAACGCCTGCTGCTGCAGCGGGACGACATGGCGGCCATCCTTAACGCGCTTGGAGAAGAACTCGCCGCAGGGGATATGGCGCCCGCCGGCGGCATCGCCCGGCCCGTGCCAGCACCCTTGCGCCAGCCCGCCCGCTTCGCCCGCGCTGCGCGCGAGTTCGTGCTGCGCAGCTTCCGTATCGAACGCGGTTCCTATTTCAACAACCGCAGCTACATCAAGCAGCTGCTGCACCAGCTGTCGGCGCGGCATGGCATGGACTACGCCGACCTGCTGCGCGGCCTCATTTCCCAGGCCGCCATCGCCAGCAATCCCGAGCAGACCACGCTCCCCGGCATCCTGCTGGCACTGAAGGCGGAAACGGGAACGGGCCTGCCCGTGGCGGAGCGGGGCAGGGCGGAGGCGCCGCAGGCCCCATCCCGCTCCTCTGCGGAAGAGGACCCGCTCTGGCTGTTCCTGCGCCACGGCAGGCTGTCCGGCGCCCGCAGCGAAGCGCTGCTGCGCGAAGGCTTGTCCTCCATCGACAGCACGGTTCTGGCGCGCGCCCTGCGTGCGGCCCCCAATCCGGTGGCGATGCTGGAACGCCTGATCCGGCACCTTCCCGCCGAACGCCTGAACGCGCTGGTCGAGGCGCTGGCCACCGGCGGCGCGGGCCTGGCGGAAACCTGGCGCCTGGCCGTGCTTGCGCTGCACGGCAGCCTTCCCACGGCGGGCATGCCGCGCGCGGTGCTCGATGCGCATGCCTGGCGCGCCATCTTCCGTGTGCTGCTGCGGCGCGAGCGCGGCGAGTTCTCGGCCAGCGCCTTCCTCTCCAGCGCGGCCCACGCTCTGGCAGGAAAACTGGGCCTGACCGGCAGCGCCCTCGTATCGCGGCTCATGGCCGTGGCGGCAGCCCGCATGGGCGGCGCGCCGCGCTACCGCGTGCTGCTGGAACTGCTGGCACAGGCGGGCGGCCGCATTGCGCTGTCCCCAGCTGGCGGCACCTTGGCCGCTACGCAGCCGCGGGCTCCGCAGGAGAACGGCGCTTCGCCGCAGTACCGTGCAGAAGACGCCAGCGAAGCGCCGCCCGCTGCTGAGGCGCTGGAGGCATGGCTGCGTTATGGCGGCACGCCTCCCGGCCACCTTGGAGCGCCTCAGCTTCTGTTCCAGCTTCTGCTGGACGAGCAGCCGCTTGCGGCACGCGCTCTTGTGCTGAGTGCCGCGCGCCGCCAGCTCGACCGCTGGCGCCTTGCGAGCCTCATGTCTGGCAAGGTGCGGGACGGTGTGCTGCGCCTTCTGCTCGGCGCCAACGCAAGCGAGTTCGAATGGTGGATCTCCGCCCTGGCCTCCGCCGCGGCGTCACCGGCTGTGGAGCAGGGCGCCGTCCGCGCCTTGCTGGAGGCTGTGGCCCGCCTGAGCGGCCGTGCGCCTTCGCTGGCTGCCTGGCTTCCTGCCGCCGTGGCGGAAGCCGCTGCGCCGCAGGAGCGCGAAACAGCGCTGGAAGCCCTGCGCCGCCAGGTCCGGCAACTGGCGCCGGAGCGGCGTGCCGAAGCCTCGCGGGGGCTCGAGCTGGCCGCCGCGAAGCTGCAGCAGGCGGCCAGGGTTCCGGCCGAGTCCTCGCCCTGGCAGTTCCCGGCAGCGGCCGAGGAGGAGCTGCCGGAAGGCGAGTTGTTCGCTGTGGACAATGCGGGCATCGTCCTGCTGTGGCCATTCCTGGACCGCTATTTCGACATGCTCGGCATGGTCAAGGATGGAGCCTTCATCGGCGAACGCGAACAGCACCGCGCCGTGGAGCTGCTGCGCTACCTGAGCCACGGCGAACTGCACGCCCCCGAAGATGCGCTCCTGCTGAACAAGGTGCTGTGCGGCCTCGATCCCGTGGCGCCCATGGACGCCGGAGGCCCCCTGACCGAACTGGAACGGGACATGTCCCTGCGCATCCTCGGCGCCGTCACGCAGCACTGGGACAAGCTGGCCAACACGGACGCGGAAGGCCTGCAGGCCACCTTCCTGCGCCGCGAAGGAAGCCTGATGCGCAAGGAGGAGAACTGGAACCTGGCCGTGCCGCGCCAGACTTTCGATGTGCTCATGGCCAGCCTGCCCTGGGCGCTGGGAACGATCCGCCTTTCCTGGATGCGCGGAGTACTTACGGTGGACTGGTCATGAATGCACCTCATCTCCCCCTGCAGCACAATGCCGGCGTCCTGGAACAGGAGCTGGCCTGGGCGGCCTCGCTGATCGAGGCCAGCATCAAGCTCTATTTCGGCCACGATTGCGGTATTGCCGATGTGCGCGAGCTGCACGCGCCAGACCTGTCACACAGCACCGCACCCTACGCGAAGCTGCTGCGCGAACACGGCCTGCTGAGCTTCGAGGCGCGCGCCGTGCTGATTCTGGCGCTGGCGCCCCATATCCGCCCGCAGCTGCTCGACCACTTCCTGATGCGCAATGTGCACTACGAGCGGGGCTTCACCGAGTTCGGGGGCGTACCGGTCACGCACGGCGGCTTCCAGCCGACGGTGGAAACGGCGGCCTTCGTGCTGTGCGGCGAGAACGTGGCGCGGCGCCTGGAATTGCTGGCATTGTTCCAGCCCGGCCATCCGCTGCGCGACTCGCAATTGCTGGAACTGGAGGAAGGGAAGGGGCCGCAGGGCATATTCGCCAGTCCGCTCGCCGTCCACCTGCAGCAGCTTGCTCCGCTGACTACCGGCGCGGACTACCGGCCCGAGTTTTCGGCCGATTTCCCGGCGCGCAGGCTGGAGACGGCCCTGGACTGGGACGACCTGGTGCTGAACGACAGCGTGATGGAGGAGGTGGAGGAGATCCGCGCCTGGATCGACCACCGCGAGGCCCTCTTTGGCGAGTGGCAGCTTGGCCGCCACGTGAAGCCTGGCTACCGCAGCCTGTTCTACGGCCCGCCCGGCACCGGCAAGACGCTTACCGCAAGCCTGATCGGCAAGGCCTGCGGGCGCGACGTCTACCGCATCGACCTGTCCATGGTGGTGTCCAAATATATCGGCGAAACGGAGAAGAACCTGTCGCGCGTGTTCGACCACGCGCAGCGCCGCAACTGGATTCTGTTCTTCGACGAGGCGGATGCCCTGTTCGGCAAGCGCACCCAGACCAGCAGCTCCAACGACCGCTACGCCAACCAGGAAGTGGCCTACCTCCTGCAAAGGGTGGAGGACTTCGACGGCGTGGTGATCCTCGCCACCAACCTGAAGAGCAATATCGACGACGCTTTCGCGCGCCGCTTCCAGTCCATGGTGTATTTCCCCATGCCGGACGTGGAAGAGCGCATCGAGCTGTGGAACAAGGCCTTTGTGCAGCAGGGACGGATGGCTGCGGACATCGACGTCGAACAGCTCGCACAGGAACACGAAATCAGCGGCGCCGCGGTCAGCAACGTGGTGCGCTATGCCGCCCTCATGGCCCTGCGGCAGGGCGCCTCCCAGGTCAGCCTGGCGGACTTGCGGCAGGGCATACGGCGCGAATTGCGCAAGGAGGGGAAGATCATGTGAGAGTTTCTGTAGTCCCGTAGTCGGTCCGTAGTATCCACCAACAAACGCAACATGCAAGGAGAACGCATCATGGCGCAAGCAGTACCGAGCAAACCAGCCGCCCCGGCCTTCCTGGTCACCGGCACCTACGCGGGCTTGAAAGCGCCCCTGGTCAACGGCGCAGTAGCCCTTGTCAACAACCAGGTGGTAAGCTTTACCGCCCCTACCAGCACCCCGGCGCAATCGAGCGCACCGACCCTGCAGAATCCGCAAGGCCTGGTCGGCGATATGACCAACGGCATTGCCGTGTACAGCAACAACGGCACCGCCACCGTGGCATGCCTGAACAGCGTGGGTTTCGCAGGCGGTAACTGGTACAACCTGCCAGCCCTGCCGGCCAACACCCGGATCCAGGCAATGTGCGGCGACCTGCAGAACGGCCTGGTGGTCAGCGACGGCACCAATCTTTACAGCATGCTTTTCAGCGGCGCCACCCTGGAGTGGACGCTGCTGTCGGCGCCGCCCGCAGGCACCATTTCCGGCATTGCGGGCGATCCGACCAACGGCATCCTGCTGGTGATCGGCGCGAACGGCGGCCCATCGAGCCTGTACTACGCAGCGGGCGGCTGCTCCTGCGCCTGGACGCCGCTGACCGCCGCCAGCACCAGCCTGCCGGTTGCGCGTATCAAGGTCTCCCTGGTGTCCGGCAACGCGAACGGCTTCGTCATCTACGGTGAAAACCAGATCTACACCTACACGGTGAAGTTCACCGCAGGCACGGCCACGGCGGCTGCAACCGCGGTCGCCACCCCGGCGCGCATGCCGTCGCCGCCTTTCACCATTACCGCCCTGACCGGCGACCCGGTGAACGGCTGCACGGTGATGGCCGGCTCCTCGGGCCTGATCGCCAACACCGACAAGACCTTTGCCAACTGGACGGTGCTCAATGCCGCCGCCCCCGCAGCAGCGCCTGTTCCCGCTCCGGTTCCGGCGCCGGCGCCCGACGGCTCCGCGATGCAGCAGGCAGCGTAAAGCAGCTGCGCGCGTCCGGCCTGCGGGCCGGCGCGCGCGGCATTTTGAAGACCCGGAACAGCCATGATCGACAAAGCCCTCAGCTTCATTCTCGGCGAACTGAATAACTACCTCGACGCCAATTTTCCGGCCCAGGAAAAGGCGGCGGTGCTGGCCAGTCTCTCCAATCCGGACGATTCGGTCCCCCTGGGCATCGACAACAAGCTGGTGCTCTCGCTGGTCAACATCGAGCGCGAAACGGCGATAGGCTCCACCGGTTTCGTGTCGCGCCAGGGCACGGCCTATGGCAAGACCAATCCCACGCTGTACCTGAACCTCTACGTGCTGCTTTCGGCATCGTATGCCAACAACTACGCGGGCGCCCTGAAGATGCTGGGCCACGCCATGGCCTTCTTCCAGGCCAAATGGGGCTTCGATCCCCAGAACTCCGCCAACTTCCCTGCGGGCGTGAGCCAGTTGAGCATGGAAGTGGTAAGCCTGAGCATGGCCGAACTGAGCACCCTCTGGGCCGTGCTGGGCGCGAACTACCTGCCGTCTGTGGTCTACAAGCTGCGCATGGTCACCGTGCAGGAAGACTGGATGATCACTCCCATTCCGAATGTCTCCACCGTTACGCCGGCGGTGGGCGGGAACTAGCGATGGCCGGACTTACCGCTCTTTTCAGCATCCAGTGCGTGCATCCCTATTTCGGCACGGGGCCCTGCACCGTGCTTTCGCTGGCGCCCACATCGTCCTGCCAGGGGCTGATGCAGCAATACGGCCTGGTCTTCCGGCCCACGCCGGGCGGCGGCACCATGTACTACAGCGATGCCCAGCTGGCAGGTACGTATGCTTCTCTTCAGCCGCTCGACTTCATCGTCAGCAACAGCGATCCAGCGCTCATCAACTACAGCGCTATCGACCAGTCCTCCCTGAGCGACACGCCGGATGCCAAGCTTCTTCTTGCCGACAGCATCTTCTACGCGGACAACCTGGCCTCGGCCAGCGGCGCCATGATGCCAGCCTTCGCGGACAGCGCGCTCGCGCTGCGCCCCGCGGCATTTCCCCTGGCGCTGGCGGCGCCGGCCAGCAGCGCAACGATCGATCTCGTCGATCCTCTCCGGCAGGTGCGCTGGTCCCAGCTCACGCCCCAGGCGCCCCAGTCCACGCTCGATATAGCCCTGAACCAGCTGCCTGCCGGGCGTTACCAGCTGCAGCTGAATGGCGCTTCGCAGCTCGATTTCTATCTGCTGGCGCAGCCTACTGCGCGGCGTTTCGGCATGCTCGCGGTCTATCCCGGCGGGCCGCTGCAGGCGCCGCTCATGGGGCAGGGTTGCCCCGCCATCGCCGCGGACGGGCACCTCAGCTGCCCGCAATACACCTTTACGCTGGCGCCCCGTGCGACGGTGTGGCGCTACCACCTGTTCAGCAACACGCTGCAGCTGGGCGCATGGAGCGTGCAGGCGACGGCAGCGCAAGGTGGCAGCGCGCCGGCCTTCGTCTGCACCAACCCCGATTCCGGCACCGCACCATGGATCTTCGAATCGCAGCAGCCCATCGCGCTGGCCGCCGTTCCCGCCTCCTACCGCATCGCGCTGAGCAAGCCGCCAGCGCCCGGCCGGTCCGGGCGGGGAGGGCAGAAGATCATGCTGCCCTATGCGCGCGGCGCCTCGCTGGTGCAGCCCGCGGCTGATCCGCTGGGAGGTTTCAGCGACATCTACGTCTACCTTTGAGGACGATGGAACGCCTCTTCGACAGCCCCCGCCACGCCGGAGCAGGCGCCCCGGTGCAGCGGCGTGGCGCACCGCGCCAGACGACCGGGCTGCAGGCCATCGTGCAGCGCAGCGCGCGGCTGGCCGCGCAGGACGAGCTGGCGCAGCTGGTGCAGGCCAGCCCCCGCATGCAGGCGCAGGAACGCATTTGCCAGATGGTGGCGGACAGCCCGCGCATGGCCGCGCAGCGCCGCGAAACGGGGCTGCCACAGGGATCGTCGGGGATTCCGGCTGGCCTGCGGCGCGGCATCCACCAGCTGTCCGGCATCGACCTGGGCGGCGCGCGCGTGCACCGCAACTCGCCGGCTCCTGGCCGCATCGGCGCGCACGCCTTCGCGCAGTCCGGGCAGATCCACCTGGGTCCGGGGCAGGAGCGGCACCTTCCCCACGAGGCCTGGCACCTGGTGCAGCAGGCGCAGGGCAGGGTACGCCAGACCATGCAGGCCAAGGGCATGGCCGTCAACGACGACAGCACGCTCGAACGCGAGGCGGACAATATGGGCGCCCGGGCCGACGCCCTGGGCCGGAGCAGCGCGGCGCAGTTGCCTTCAGGCGCACCGGCAGCCGCCGCCGCGCCCGTGGCGCAGGCCTACTGGATGCGCCTGCAGGAAAAGCCGGAGTGGATCAACAACGCGCGCAAGGTGGATGCCATCCTGGTGCCCGAGGCGCCGGGAACGGAAGGCCAGTCCGGCCAGGACGGACAGCGCTTCAAGTTCGACGAGAGCTCCGCCGGATCCACCATCTACCGCCTGTCCGACCGCATCCAGGTGCCGTGGAGCGAGATATCCCGCCTGATTACCGCGTTGGGCGCCGCGAAAATGCAGGCGATCTACGTGCGCCAGTTCCCGCTGTGGGGAACGGAGGAGGGCGTGGCGGCGCTCAGGGCGCAGCTGGATAATCTGGCCCGCCTGGACCTCACGGTGCTGCAATCGCTCTTCGCCAACGATGCCGCGCAGGTATCGCGGCTGCTCACCACAGCCACCATGCCGGACTTCCGGCGCCTGTTCGAGGGAGCCCGGGAGCAGCAGCTGGCCTTCGCGCGCGGCGGCTTCACCAAGGTGCAGCTGCCGCTGCCGCCCTTGGAAGAGGCGCCCGGGGCCGAGGACGCCGCAAGCGAAGCGCCGCAGGCAGGACATGGCGAAGGGCAGCCCGGCCCGACGAAACCGGCGGGTCAGCCTCCCCGCGCCACGCCCGACGCTGCGCAGGCCCCACGCGCCGCACCCGACCGGCGCGCCGTGATCCGGTCGGCAGTCGCCGAGCGCATCGCGGAACGGCGCCCGGCGGCGCGCGGCGGGGCGGCGCAGCAGCTGGATGCGCTGGCGCAGCAATGGGCCGCCGGCCGCATCGGCGAAAGCGTGGCGGCGGCGGATGCGGAGACCAGGCGGGGCGCCGGCCTGCTCGGCGAGCTGCAGATGCCGGGCGCGGAACCTTCCGGCATCTTTGGCGGGGTGAGCGACCGTGTACGGCTTGCCGTCAGCGCCGGTCCGTACCAGGGCCGGGACGCCATCGTGCGCCGCAGGCCTGGCCGCGCCGTTCTGCGCGGCGACTACACCGGCAGCGACGGAAGGAAGCAACCCAACGCCGTGCATGGCCGCTTCGAGGGCCAGCTGAGCGGTCTCGCGGAAAGCGCCGAGGCCCAGCCTGTCGAGAGCGTGATGGCAAAAGGGACCGGCACGGCGCACGCGGCGCTGGATGCGCGAACCGCGCCGCGCGGCAGGCTGGCGGGATCGATGAGCGGCGCCTTCGACATGCCGGCGGCCTGGCTCACGCTGGGAACGGCCCTGGCACGCTTTGAAGGCAGCGGTCTTCTGCACGCGCCGATGGACGGACCGCTGCATTCGCCGGATACGCAGTGGCGCCTTGGCCAGAACCAGCGGCTGGACGCCGATACGGGCAGGCAGGTCATCACCGACGGGGCCCACAACCGCGCCGTGATGCAGCCAGCCTTGCTGCACGCGGCGGGAGCGGGAGGCGAGGGCCAGTCCCTGCATGCCCAGATGCGCGGCACGACGCAGGGCTGGGGCCATCCCGTGCGCAATGCAGGCCGATATTCGGCGCTCAAGGTGGAGCTGAGCGACAGCGGGGCGTACGAAGTGGGCATCTTCCGTCCGGACACCCTGCACGACATCGTGCGCCATGCGGGAGCCGCAGGCGTGCCCCGCCGCTACGAGCGCGCGCCGGACGGCAGTGGACCGCCTGAACTGGATGGCGCCCTGCTGGCCCGCAGCCTGGCCGTCAGCGGCCAGGTGGAGCAGCTGGCGGCCGAAGGCCTGCTTACCGAATCCGCGGCGGGCATGGCGCGCTTGCAACTGGCAGCAGGGACGCCGGAACTCAAGGCCGCCAGCACGGCGCCGGATATCGCTTTCGCCAGCACCGTCAAGGCCGGGGCCAGCTACTCCGTCACGGTGGACCGCCGGAAGTACGAGTTCAAGCTGGAGCAGCTTGCCTTGCCCGCCCAGTGGAGGGAAGGCAGTTTCACCTACCGCTTCCGGCTGGGCGACCATCCGCTTGCTGAGTATGTTGCCGAGGCCTGAGAGGAGAACAGCATGGCAAAGAAATTCGAGACCCCGCCCTTGGCCGCCCCCGCGCTGCAGCGCCGGCGCGCGCCGCTTGCCGTACACGGCAAGGGCGCGCCCCTGGCAAAGGCCGTCGGCGGCAGCCCCCGCGTAACGGCGCAGCGCAAGCTGAGCGAAGAAGTCAACAGCAGCCCGCGCTCCCGCTCCAATGCCGCGCAGGAGCTGGTGATGCTCAACGCACAGCAGGCACTCGAGGAGGAAGAGGAGAAGAAATAACGTACCGCGCGCGACCCAGTTCCCCCAAACAACAGTGTGGTTTTCCTGATGGTATTGAACACAACCTTTGGTTACAGGCGTGCTAGGCTCCAGACCTTATTGTTCTGGGGGACATGGCAGTGGGGACAGCGGGCAGCCCATCGCGGCGAACAGATACATTTCACGCGGCTTGCATTGAAACCGCACTGGTGATTGCACGCACCGACGGTGTGGGGTCTGCGCTCGACCATATGCTCAACTGCGGCATCGAGAAACTCACGGCGCTGCGCGTGCTTTCCTCACCCGCCCACGTGCGCCATCACGAGCGCCGGCGCTATCCCAGGCTTTACTACCGCTAGGCGTCACTCAAAACTGTACCTCCGCCGCCATCAGCGGCGTCACCCTCGGGCCGAAGCTGCCGATGTTCGACAGCGTGCGCGTGTGGTGGGCGCTGATCTGCGCGGCAGGCAGCACGCCATTATCCACCGTCGAATGGCCGTCGGTCACCAGCGTCACCGGATAGCCCAGCGCCAGGGCGCGGCGAGTGGTCGTGTCCACGCAGAAGTCGCTCTGCAGGCCGCAGATGGCCAGCGAGGTGATGCCGCGCTCCTCCAGCAGCGCCTGCAGCGGCGTCTGGTGAAAGGAGTCGGGCGTGTGCTTGCGCACGTGCAGGTCGGAAGGTGCGGTAGCCAGGCCCTGCGCGAGCTGCCAGCCCTCGCTCCCGTGCTGCAGGGCGCCTTCCTCTTCCTCATGCTGGATCATGAACACCGGAATATGCGCCGCGCGCGCCTTGGCGGAGACGATGTTGATGCGCTCGACGACGCGCCGGGCCTCGAAGGCGGCTTCGCCGCCGAAACATAGTTCCTGCTGCATGTCGATGATGAGGAGGGCAGAGCTCATATGGTCTTTCTCTTTCAGGGAAGTGGCCGCGATGCTACAGCGGCAGGGCAGTCTTGTATTTTACTTCGCGCAGTGCGACGTTGGTGTTGATCTGCGAAACGCCCTGCAGCTTGAACATCACTTCGTGCAGGAAGTTCTGGTAGCCCTCCATGTCCGGCACGATGACCTTGATGGTGTAGTCGGAATTCCCCGTCGTTTCATAGCACTCCACCACTTCGGGCCTGGCCTGCATGGCGCTCTCGAAGGCCTCCACCACGCCCGCCGAGTGCCGGTTGAGCGATACATGCGCGATGCAGCACACCATGAGGCCCACCTTGCGCCGGTCCACCAGGGCCGCATAGCGGGTGATGTAGCCGTTGTCCTCCAGCTCCTTCTGGCGCCGCCAGCACGGCGTGGCGGAGAGGCCGACGGCTTCGGCCAGTTCCGCGGTCGACATGCGCCCGTTGTTCTGCAGTTCGGCCAGGATCCGCACGGAGGCGGCGTCAAGAGAATGATTTTTCATATTCACCGGAAAATAGAAAGAATTTTGCTCAATTCTACCGCCACAGCAAAGAACCAGGAATAATTTTCCGCAGATGAGGAACTATCATTTCCGCATCTACTCCTGCCCCTAGAAGAAGCATATGAACGCTCACACCGCGCACAGCGCCGCCGCCCTGGAAGCGGCGCAGCCAGCCGAGACACTGGCCGATCCCGATTACCGTTTGCAGGACAATCTCACCCGCGAAACCGGCCGCGTTTTCCTCACCGGCACCCAGGCCCTCGTGCGCCTGATGATGATGCAGCAGCGCCTGGACCGCGCGCGCGGCCTGAACACCGCCGGTTTCGTGAGCGGCTACCGGGGCTCGCCCCTGGGCGCCGTGGACCAGGAGATGTGGCGCGCCCAGAAGCAGCTGGCCAGCCACCACATCGAATTCCTCCCCGCGATCAATGAAGACCTGGGCGCGACCGCCGTCCTGGGCACGCAGCAGGTGGAAACCGACCCGACCCGCAAGGTCGATGGCGTGTTTGCCATGTGGTACGGCAAAGGCCCGGGCGTGGACCGTTCGGGGGACGCCATCAAGCATGGCAATGCCTACGGCTCTTCGCCGCACGGCGGCGTGCTGGTGGTGCTGGGCGACGACCATGGCTGCGTGTCTTCTTCGATGCCGCACCAGAGCGAACAGGCGCTGATTGCCTGGAGCATGCCGGTGCTGAACCCGTCGAACATCCAGGAGTACCTGGAATTCGGCCTGTACGGCTGGGCGCTTTCCCGCTTCTCCGGCAACTGGGTGGGCTTCAAGGCCATCTCGGAAACGGTGGAGGGCGGCGCGGTGGTGGACCTGCCGGACATGCCTTCCTACGCCACGCCGCAGGATTATCAGTATCCTGCCGACGGCCTGCATTACCGCTGGCCGGACCTGCCAAGCCTGAAGATCGAGCAGCGCGTGGCGGAAAAATTGAACGCGGTGCGCGCCTTCGCCCGCGTGAACTCCATCGACCGCTTCATCACCCGCGCGCCGGGCGCAAGACTGGGCATCGTCAGCGCTGGCAAGGCCTACCTCGACCTGCTGGAAGCCCTGCAGCGCATGGGCCTCACGCAGGCCCGCCTGGAGGAGCTGGGAATCCGCCTCTACAAGCCCGGCCTGACCTGGCCGCTGGAGCCCACGCGCCTTGCGCAGTTTGCGGAAGGCCTGGCCGAGGTGCTGGTGGTGGAGGAGAAGGACCCCATTATCGAGCAGCAGCTGAAGAACCATTTCTACAACCGTCCGGCGGAAGAGCGTCCGCAGATCCTGGGCAAGACCGACCTCGCGGGCCAGCCCATGCTGGCTGCCATCGGCGAGCTGCGTCCTTCGCGCATTGCGCCTGCCCTGATCCGCTGGCTGGCGCCCCATCTGCCGGAACTGGACCTGCGCCAGTACCTGCCCGCCTTCTGCGCGGCGGACCTGCAGGCCGATCCCGGCGCGGCGGTCCGCACGCCGTACTTCTGCTCCGGCTGCCCGCACAACACGTCCACCCGCGTGCCGGAAGGCAGCACCGCGATTGCGGGCATCGGCTGCCATTTCATGGCGACTTGGATGCAGCGCGATACCGTGCAGCTGACCCAGATGGGCGGGGAAGGCGTGACCTGGGTTGCCGCTTCCCGCTTCCTGGGCAAGAAGCACGTGTTCCAGAACCTGGGCGACGGCACCTATTACCACTCCGGCTTCCTGGCCCTGCGCCAGGCGGTCGCCGCGCGCGCCAACATCACCTACAAGATTCTCTATAACGACGCGGTGGCCATGACCGGCGGCCAGCCGGTCGATGGAAAACTCAGCGTGCCCCAGATTGTGCAGCAGGTGCTCACGGAGGGCGTGGTGCGCGCCGTCGTTGTCACCGACCAGCCGGAGAACTATGAGGATGTGGAGCTGCCCCCAGGCGTCACCGTGCATCACCGCAGCGAGCTGGATCCGGTGCAGCGCCAGTTGCGCGACACCGAAGGCGTGACTGTGCTCGTCTACGACCAGACCTGCGCGGCCGAGAAGCGCCGCCGCCGCAAGAAGAACACCGCCACGCACACCGAGTTTCCCGATCCGGCGCGCCGCATGGTTATCAACGCCGAAGTGTGCGAAGGCTGCGGCGACTGCGGCGTGCAGTCGAACTGCCTGTCCGTGCTGCC
The DNA here is from genome assembly GCF_021165955.1 of Massilia endophytica. Taxonomy (NCBI): domain Bacteria; kingdom Pseudomonadati; phylum Pseudomonadota; class Betaproteobacteria; order Burkholderiales; family Oxalobacteraceae; genus Massilia; species Massilia endophytica. The sequence continues at coordinate 1,528,755 of NZ_CP088952.1, forward strand.
GCTGGAAACGGAACTGGGCCGCAAGCGCCAGATCGAGCAGGCCTCCTGCAACAAGGACTACTCCTGCGTGGAAGGCTTCTGCCCGAGCTTTGTGTCCGTGATCGGCGGCGAGCTGAAAAAGCCGGAAGCGGCCAGGCTGGAACTGGCCGACCTGGAACGCGCGCTGCAAACCTACGCGCCGCCAGCGCCCTACAGCTTTGACAAACCCTTCGAGATGCTGGTGGCGGGCGTCGGCGGCACGGGCGTGGTCACCATCGGCGCGCTGATTACCATGGCGGCCCACCTGGAAGGCAAGGGCGCCTCGACGCTGGACTTCATGGGCTTTGCGCAGAAGGGCGGGGCGGTGATGTCGCATGTGCGCCTGGCCGGTTCGCCCGCTGCACTGAACCAGGTGCGCATCGACCTGCAGCAGGCGGATGCCGTACTGGCCTGCGACCTGGTAGTAGGCGCCATGCCCGATGCGCTGGCCGTCATGCGCCACGGCCACACTATGGTGATCGCGAACGAGCGCGAAATCCCGACGGCCGCCTTCACCCGAAATCCGGATGCCAGCAACGACATGCCGGGACTGTTCGCCCAGCTGCGCCGTGCGGCGGGCGACGACCGCGTGCTCTCCATCGATGCGCAGGAGGTGGCGGGCCGCCTGCTGGGCGAGCCGATTGCCGCCAACATGCTGATGCTGGGCTACGCGTGGCAGAAAGGCCTCGTCCCGGTGAGCATGGCGGCGCTGATGCGCGCCGTGGAACTCAACAACGTGGCCGTCGCCATGAACAAGAAGGCGCTGATGCTGGGCCGTATCGCGGCGGCGGACAATGCGGCGCTTGAGCGCCTGTCGAATGGACGCGCCAAGGTGATCCAGTTTGCGGCGCCTGCCACGCTGGAAGAGCTCATCGCGCAGCGCATGCCGCGCCTGGAGCGCTACCAGAACGCCGCGTATGCGCAGCGCTATCTGGAAGCCGTACGCAGGGTTGAACGCAAGGAGCGGGAACTGGAGGGCGAAGCATCGCGCACGCCGCTGGCGAAGGCCGTGGCGCGCTATCTCTTCAAGCTCATGGCCTACAAGGATGAATACGAAGTGGCGCGCCTGCACGCTTCGGACGAATTCCGCGCCCAGATAGCGGGCCAGTTCAGCGGCGACTTCCAGCTGGAGTTCCATCTGGCGCCGCCCCTGCTGGCGCGCCGCAAGCCGGGTTCGGACGTGCCGGCCAAGATGCGCTTCGGCGGCTGGATCCAGCCTGCCTTCCGCATGCTGGCGCCACTGAAGGTATTGCGCGGCACGCCGCTCGACCCCTTCGGCCATACGGCGGAACGCAAGCGCGAACGCGCACTGCGCGATGGCTACTTCGCCATGGTGGACGAGATGTGCGCGAGCCTGGATACGGCGAACAAGCCGGTGTGGCTCAAGCTGGCGCAGTTGCCCGAGCAGATTCGCGGCTACGGCCATGTGAAGCTGCGCAGCATGGACAAGGCCGACCAGGAAGCCCAGCGCTTGCGCACCCAGCTCGCAAGCCAGGCGAAGGCTGCCTAAGCTTTCTCTTCAGCCCATGTGCGGGCGGCCTGCACAGCCATTGCCTGCCCGGGCTCCGACTGATGCGTGGGGCTTTGTCCTACGTGCGCGCGCCCCGCGCCGTGGGAGAATTTTCGCTCGCCGTGAATGCGGCATTGACCGTAAGGAGAGCGTTATGAAGAGCAAGATCGCCTTGATTCTCACCGCACTATTTGTCAGCGCCGGTGTGGCGGCGCAGTCCACCAGTGCGGACAGCAGTACCGATCCGCAGCACAAAACGGCCAAAAAGAAGCACAAGTCCAAGCACAAATCGACCCATAGCCAGGCCACGCAGGATGGCAGCGCCTCCGGCGCGAGCGGCACGGCAGGCTCCACCTCGACCGATACCAGCACCACCACCAGCGGCAGCAGCGCCACCGGCGCCACGGGCAGCAGCGGCACCGATACCTGGCGCGGCGCGAGCGGCACCGCAGGCATGAACAGCACCGGCGGTGCAACCGGCACAACCGGCGCCACCGATGTAACGAGCGGCAGCACCATGTCCAGCGGCACGGGCGCCAGCGGCACCACCGGCAGCTCCGGCACGACGGGCGCCACCGGGACCTCCACGGGAACGACCGGCACCACCGGCACCACCGGCACCACCACGGGCAACACAACCGTTCCACCAACGCGCTAAGCGCGCCGCACGCAGCAGGGCCGCTTCGCAGGAAGCGGCCTTGCCGCATTTCTGCTCAACGATCTGCCAAGGAGAACTGCCATGCTGGCAATGAATTACCGCGGCCCCTTCCGCGTGCGTGCCGACTACAAGCCGGACCCCGTGATCGAACACCCGGGCGATGCCATCATCCGCGTCACGCGGTCCTGCATCTGCGGCTCGGACCTTCACCTTTACCACGGCCTGGTGCCCGACACGCGCGTGGGCACCACCTTCGGCCATGAGTTCATTGGCGTGGTGGAGGAAATCGGTTCGGCGGTGCAGAAGCTGAAGGTGGGCGACCACGTGCTGGTGCCCTTCAATATCTTCTGCGGTTCCTGCTACTTCTGCCAGAAGGAGCTGTACGGGAACTGCCACAACACCAATGCGGAGGCGACGGCGGTAGGCGCCATCTACGGCTATTCGCACACCGCGGGCGGCTACGACGGCGGGCAGGCCGAGTATGTGCGCGTACCCATGGCCGACGTGGGCCCCACCATCATTCCGCCCGACCTGCATCACGACGATGCCGTGCTGCTCACCGATGCCTGCCCCACTGGCTACCAGGCCGCCGAGATGGGCGATATCTCGGAGGGCGACACGGTAGTGGTGTTCGGCGCGGGGCCTGTAGGCATCTTCGCCGCGAAGTCGGCCTGGCTGATGGGGGCAGGGCGGGTGATCGTGGTGGACCACGTGGAATACCGGCTCGAATTCGTGAAGCGCTACGCGCAGTGCGAGGTCGTCAACTTCAAGGAAGTGCAGGACATGGCGCTGCACATCAAGAAGATGACGGACTGGCTGGGCGCGGACGTCTGCATCGATGCCGTCGGCTGCGAGGCGGCCGGCAACGCCATGCAGAGCCTGACGGGAAAATACATGATGCTGCAGGCGGGATCGGCCACCGCGCTGCACTGGGCCATCAACTCCGTGCGCAAGGGCGGCAATGTCTCCATTGTGGGCGTGTACGGGCCGACCTTCAATGCCGTGCCCATCGGGAATGCGCTGAACAAGGGCCTTACCCTGCGCATGAACCAGGCGAGCGTGAAGCGCCACCTGCCGCGCCTGATCGAGCATATCCAGGCGGGCCGTCTCAGTCCGAAGGACATCATCACCCACCGGGTGCCGCTGGAAGAGGTATCGGATGCCTACCATATCTTCTCCAGCAAGCTGGATAACTGCATCAAGACCATTCTGATTCCGCCGGGCGCGCGGCATTGAGGAGCTGACCATGGAACATACGCATCATCACCATTCGCGCCCGGTCCCGGACCGCAGCGCCATCCCGGGCTGGGGCGCAGACCTGGACCGTGCCAACCGTCCCGCCGTGCCGATGGAGCGCACGCCGCCCCGCCTGGAAATGGCGCCAGGCGAGCCGCCGCAGCAGCAGGCAAACGTGGAGATTTTCTGTTCGCCGGAACGTCCCCATATCACGCCGCTGTTCGGCACGGGCCAGCCGCCGCGCGGCCTGAGCGGAGCGCTGCGGCGCTTTGCCTACAAGAGCACGGAGAACGATATCCGCCACTGGCTGCTGCTCATGCTGGCGGACCGGGTGGACATGGTGGAAGGCATCGGCGAAGACCTTGCCCGCGGCAAGGTGCCCAATGTGCTGGCCGAAATGGGCATCAAGGCGGAGTGGGAGCACAACCGGGCCGGCCTGGTGAAGAAGGCGGCGGTGGGCGCCGCCGTGGTGGGCGTCGCCTACTACCTGCTCAAGCGGCGCCGCGCCTGATCTACCAGTCGATCGACAGCAGGCGCTGGGCCATGCGCGGCCAGCACAGGGTGCTGAGCTCCTCGCGCGACGCCCAGCGGAAGCCGTCCGCTTCGGGCGTGGGCTCGCCCGTCACATGGTGGGGGAAGAAGCTGGTGCAGCGCAGCTCGTCAAGGCTGCACATGTCGTCGCCCACCTCCACCTTGAAGAGATGCAGGCGCTTGTCGCGCCGGTAATCGAAGCGGCCCAGGTCCTGGAAGCGCGGCTCCTCGAAAGAAAGGCCCGCCTCCTCGAACAGTTCGCGCCGCGCGGCCTGCAGCGGCGTTTCGCCCGCGTCCATCAGGCCCTTCGGAATATCCCAGCTGGCCGTGCCCGTTACATGACAAAGCAGCAACTGCCTGTCGCCATTCACGACCAGCGTTCCACAGGAAAGCTCCATGCTGCCCCTCGCTTGTTGATGATGCGCCAGTTTACCCGAAGAGGCTGTTGTTTCTGTGCGGGTAATGCCTAGTACTGTGTGGAAACTCATCGACAGCGGGGCCCATCCATTATAAAGTGTGACAAAGTGTGAGAATTAACGGCACCCCGCCTCCGTGCCGCCTGAATTGCGCAGGCCACATTGCCTGCAAGCCACCCGATCCGAGACCTGTCCCGTGCCGCACCGGCCGGCGGCTTGCGTGTGCCTGAATGAAAGTGCCAATGTTCCAGCGTCCCATTACCCAACGATTAAAAACCCTGGCCGTGCTTCTGGCCGTGCCCTGCGCGGTGCAGGCGGCAGACGGCGAAGCCGGGCCCCAATGGGCCTTCGGCGGCTTCGGCAGCCTGGGCGCGGTCCATTCCAGCCAGCGCCATGCCGACTTCACGGCCAATCCCCTGATCCCCGGCCAGGCAGGCTTTACCCATCCCTGGAGCATGGACGTGGACAGCCGCCTGGGCGCGCAGCTGACAGTCAACCCCAGCAAGCAGTGGTCGGCGGTGGTGCAGGTGGTATCGGAACGCACCGTCCACCACGACTTCCGGCCGCATATTGAATGGGCCAATGTGAAGTACCAGGCCACGCCGGACCTGAGCCTGCGTTTCGGCCGCATTGCCTTGCCCCTGTTCCTGGCGGCCGACTACCGCAAGGCCAGCTACGCGCTGCCATGGGTGAGGCCTCCCGTGGAGCTTTACAGCTCGCTCCCCGTCAGCAGCAGCGACGGTGTGGACGTGGGCTACCGCTGGACGGCCGCAGGCGTGAAGCAGGAAACGCAGCTGATGTACGGCGCCACCCACGTGCGCGTAGGGCCGGGCAGCAGCGCCCGGGCGCATGGCGTCAGGGGGATATCGCACACGGCCAGCCAGGGCGACTTGAGCGTGCGCGCCACGCTCATGGCGGCGCAGCTCGCCCTCGACGAAGGCGGGGAGCTGGTGAATGCGCTGGGCCGCTTCGGCAGCGCGGGCGCTGCGCTGGGAGAGCGCTACAGCATGGCCAGCAAACGCATCACCGCCTTCAGCATGGGCTTCAATTACGACCCTGGGCACTGGTTCCTGATGGGAGAATTCGGCCGCTTCAATGCGCGCTCCCTGCTGGGTGACCGCAGCGCCTGGTATCTGAGCAGCGGAAGGCGCTGGGGCGCCTTCACCCCTTACCTGACGTACGCGCGCGTGGGCTCGAACACGCCGACCAGTGTGCCCGGCATTCCGCTGCAGGGACTGGCGCGCGGCGTGGCGGCGCAGGCGGCAACGGTGAACAATGAATTGAACCGGCAGTTGCACACCATCGCCGAGCAGCACAGCGCCATTGCGGGCCTGCGCTGGGACTTTGCCAGCCACGCCGCGCTCAAGCTGGAGCACGGACGGGTCCGCCCCCTCGGCGGCACCCAGGGCACCCTGATCAACATCCAGCCCGGTTTCCAGTCGGGCAAGACCTTCGGCGTGAGCAGCGTCGTGGTCGATTTCGTGTTCTAGGCGGAGCCCATGCCTATCTTCAAACATCTCGGCCTGCTTACGGCGCTCCTGCTCTGCGGCGGCGCCTGGGCGGGCGAGCTGGTGGTGATCGTGTCGGCGCGCAGTCCGCTGGCGGCGCTGCGCGCCGAGCAGGTGGCCGACATCTTCCTCGGCCAGGCGGCCAGTTTCCCGGACGGCAGCGAGGCTACCGCGGTGGACCAGGCGCCGGGCTCCGCCCAGCGCGACGAGTTCTACCTGAAAATCGCCAACCGCAGCCCGGCCCTGATGAAGGCCTACTGGACCAAGCGCATTTTCACGGGACGCGGGCATCCGCCGCGCGAGCTGCCGGGCAACGCTGCCGTGCGCAAGCTGGTAGCCGACAATCCGGGCATGATCGGCTATATCGAGCGCTCGGCGCTGGATGCCAGCGTCAAGCCGGTACTGGTGGTGCATTGATGGACAGCGCGAAAAAGGAAACCACGCCAGGGCGCCTGCTCAGGCTCGGGCTCGAGACCTATGTGTCGCTGCCCCTGTTCCTCCTGCTGCTGCTGGCCGTGATCTGGGTCGCGACCCTGCATTTCATCCGCAACGAGGAGGCTGCGGCGCGCGCCGCCGCCGTGGACTCGGTGCACGAACTGCTCGATACCTATGAAGCCCAGGTGGCGCGCAATATCGCGGGCATCGACCAGACCCTCAAGGTGATCAAGTACGCGGTGGAGCGCAAGGGCGCCCGCGGCGCCTTGCCCGAGTTGAGCCAGCAAGGGCTCCTGCCGTCGGGCCTCGTGTTCGTGGTCGCCATTGCGGATGCCGAGGGCAGGGTGGTCAGCAGCCACCCCGCGGCGCGGCCCATGGTGGTGGCCGGCCAACCCTATTTCGATCATCACCGCGAGCATCCGGGCGACACGGTCTTCGTGGCGCAGGCCATGCGCGACGGCGCCAACCACGACTGGCATCTGCATTTCACCCGCCGCCTGGATGACCCGGAGGGGAATTTCGCGGGCATCGCCATCGTGGAAGTCGATCCCGCCTATTTCACCAGCGGCTACGAGCGTTCGCGCCAGGGCGACCACGGCCTGCTCGGCGTGATCGGGGCGGATGGCGTGGCGCGCGCGCTGCGCGTGGGCGAACGCCAGTACTACGGCGGCCGCTTTGCGCCGCCGCCCGCAGGCCGCGAAGCCGTGCCGGTCCTGTCCGTCGACGGCGTGCCGCGCTACATGGCCTTGCGCGAGCTGCACGGCATCCGTGTGAGCGCCGTGGTCGGCCTGGCCGAGCAGGAGCAGCTGGCCGCATTCGAACAGCAGCGCCGCAGCCACCTGTGGGAGGCCGGCATCGCCAGCGCCGTGCTGGTGCTGCTCGCGGGCCTGGTGTGGCTATGGTCCTGGGAGGGCGCGAAGGCGCGCCGCCGCATCCGGCGCGAGCAGGAAACCTATGCCGCGGCCTCGGAAGCGAGCATGGATGCCTTCTTCGTCATGCATGCGGAGCGTGGCCAGAGCGGCGCCATTCACGACTTCCGCATCCTGGCCGCGAATTCGCGCGCAGAGCAGATGAGTGGTCTCAGCAAGCGCGAATTGCACGGGAACACCCTGTGCGGCTGGCTTCCCGCCGTACGCCGCAACGGCATCTTCGCCAAGCTGGTGCGCGTGACCGAGACGGGCGGCCTGCACCAGGAGGAATGGCGCAACGACATGCCCGAAGTAGCGGCCGAATGGGTGCACTGGCAGGTGGTGGGCGTGGAAGGCGGCGTGGTGGCCATTGTGCGCGACATATCGGAGCGCAAGCGCGACGAGGCGCGCATCGTCCACATGGCCCACCACGACGCGCTCACCGGCCTGCCCAACCGCAGCCTGATCGGCGACCGCCTGCAGCAGGCCATCCTCCAGGCGGACCGCCAGCACCAGTCGCTGCTGGTAGCCTTCATCGACCTGGACAGCTTCAAGCTGGTGAACGACAGCATGGGGCATACGGCAGGCGACGAGCTGCTCAAGGTAGTGGCAGCGCGCATGGTGCACTGCGTGCGGCGCAACGATACCGTGGGCCGCTTCGGCGGCGACGAGTTCGTGCTCGTGCTGCCGCAGCAGCATGGCACGGGCGGCGATGCCGCGCCGCTTCTGGAGAAGATACTCGAGTCGGTGGTGCAGCCCATTATGCTGGGAGGGCAGGAAGTGCAGGTGAGCTGCAGCATCGGCGTGGCCGTCTTCCCGCAGGACGGGGCGGACGCCGACACCCTGCTGATGAACGCGGACGCCGCCATGTACCGCGCCAAGGAGCTGGGCAAGAACAACTGCCAGTTCTATACGCAGGAGATGAACGCCTGCCTGGAGGAGAAGCTGGCCCTGCTCGAAGGCATGCGCAAGGCAGTGGACGACGGGCAGCTGCGCGTTCTCTACCAGCCCAAGGTGGAGCTGGATACGGGCCGGGTGTTCGGCGTGGAAGCGCTGGTGCGCTGGGAGCATCCCGAGCGTGGCCTGATCCGCCCGGACCAGTTCATTCCCCTGGCCGAAGAAAGCGGCATGATCGTGCCCATCGGCGAATGGGTATTGCGCGAGGCCTGCCGCCAGGGGCGCGCCTGGCAGGAGCAGGGCCTTCAACTGAGCGTCTCGGTGAACGTGTCGCCGCGCCAGTTCGACGACCGCTGCCTGGTGCAGCGCGTGGCCGGCGCCCTGGGCGACAGCGGCCTCGATCCGGCGCTGCTGGAACTGGAAGTCACGGAAAGCCTCATCATGCGCGACGTGCAGCAGGCCATCGACAAGATGCGCGAGCTGGAGGCCATGGGTCTCGGTCTTTCCATCGACGATTTCGGTACGGGCTACTCCAGCCTGGCTTCGCTGAAGACCTTCCCCTTGAGCCGCCTGAAGCTGGACAAGTCCTTCGTCCGCGAACTGGACAGCAACCCCGACGACCAGGCCATCGCCCGCGCCATCATCTCCATGGCGCACCAGCTGCACCTGCGCGTCATCGCGGAAGGCGTGGAAACGGTGCGCCAGCGCGACTTCCTTCACAAGAACGGCTGCGAGGAGATGCAGGGCTACCTGTTCAGCCGTCCCGTACCCGCCGAAGACATTCCCCGCCTGCTTGCCCGTCCCCAGCCTCTGGTCGCCTGACCCCGGGCAGGGCCAACACTCTGTCTTGGCCGAAATCAAGACATGCAGCCAGCCAGCATGTGACGATGCCCTTTCCGACGATCAGGGAAGGGCTGATGGACAAGCTGCTGCCGTACTACGAACAGGAACTTGGCATTCTGCGCCGCGCCTGCCAGGGGTTCGCTCAGGCCCGCCCAATTTTGGCGGCGGAGCTTGGCCTCACCGCCGACGGCAGCGCCGATGCGGACGTGGAGCGCCTCCTTCAGTCGATCGCTCTTCTCAACGCCTCCTTGGCCCGGCGCCTGGATATGGCGGACCATAGGTTAACCGGGCCGGTTTTGAACAACCTTCAGCCTCACGTAGCCCGGCCGCTTCCGGCTTTCGGCGTCGCGCAGCTGGAGTCTCCCGCCACTACCCAGCTCACGTGCATTCCGCGCGGCGCCGAATTCGATGGCGACGACCGGCGGCGCTACCGGAGCAGTTCGGAACTTACCGTCGCCCCCCTGCAGATCCAGTCGCTGCGCTACCTCCATGCGGCCGACTTGCCGGGTTCACTGAAGATTCCCACGCATGCGGCGGCAAGCATCGAACTTGTGGTGAGAAGCAGCGTTCCCGGCGAGCCGCTCTCCACATACTGTGCGACGAGGCTGCGTCTCTATGCCGACGCGCCGCCCCCCTTGCGCACACTGCTGCTGGATGCGATCTTGCTCAGTGCTATCGCCGTATGCGTCGAATCGGAAGGACATTGGAAGGTGACAGATGTCAGTCCATTCTCGCTTCCGGCGCCCGACGAGGATTCCTGTCTGGTTCCCGGAAGCGCTGGACCCGGCCGCCTGCTCACCGAATATTTCCATTATCCGGAAAAATTCGCCTTCCTCGACTTCGATCTCGCGTCGCTTCTTCGCCTGTTTCCGCATGGCCAAGAGATCAGGGTGGTCCTCCCGTTGCCCCGCCAGCGCAACTCGGAGGAAGCAAGGCTGCTGGCGGAGCTGGACCGCCGCCATCTCCGGCAAGGCTGCGCGCCGCTCGTCAATCTCTATCGCGCCGAGGCGGCCTCCATCCGCCTTGTCGAGGGCCGTTCCGAGTACCGCCTGCTGCCGGCCGACGGAAAACACGTGTCTGCCATTCCCTATCGCATCGACTCCGTCACCCTGAGAGAGTGCGGTAGCGAAGAGGACCGCAAGATCGAGCTTTATGACGGCATCAATCATCATTCAGGACCGCTCTTCTGGCGCCTCGGCCAGAGCGGCAATCAGCACACCCTCCAATTTGTCGACGAATGCGGAGAACGTCTCGACGCGGGCAGCGGAGCACTGACCGTCAAGTTCACCGCCACGAACAGGCCCGGGGGCGAAAAGCCGGAGCGCCTCACGATAGGCGGCTCCCCGGCCCTGAGGATCCGGGTGCTCTCCTACTCTCCGCAGTGCGAATTGTCGGATGATCACTGGTCCCTGCTTGAACCCCGGAGAATCGGCACCGCGGATTCCTTGCGCGGCCTGCTTAGCCGCTGCGGAGGCGCAAGGAACGCGGCCTTGGCCAGGGCGGTCCTGGCACTGCAACAGCAGGATACCACCGCCTGGTGCCGCTACGGCAAGGAGGCCCGCTATCTGTGCGGGACGGATACGAGGATAGTGATCGACCAGGAGCAGCTTTCCGATTGCAGCCTCTACCTCTTCGCGCAGCTGATGTCCCGCTGTTTCAGCTTCCTCATGCGCGAAGACTGCTTCAGCCGGGTCATTCTCGTTTCCGCTGCATCCGGCAAGGAAATCGTGCGCTGCCTGCCGCAGCCGGGAGCCATATCGCTCATCTGAACAGGAATCGCCGATGGATATCGAAAACGCGCTGCTTACCTTTCTCTCGCAACAAAGGGGCCTCATCACCGATAACCGCCCCTTGCGCCTGCGGCTGGACCACTCCACCGGCGTCATGCATGACGTGCTCCTGCCACAGCGGATATATGGAACTGAGTCGATCTGCGGCGGCATCGACTATCGCGTCCTTTGCGTTTCATTGGATGCGCGCCTGCCCCTGAAGGAGCTGATCGCCTTGCCGGCGGCAATCGACATCGTGACCGACACGGGCGACCTGCGCACAATCTGCGGCATCGTCACCGAGGCCAGGGCAGGGGACAGCGATGGCGGGCTGGCCACCTACCAGCTGCATATTGAGGACGCCTTCGCAGTCATGGAGAAGCGGACCAATACCCGTGTCTTCCGAAACCTGAACGAAGTGGAGATCGTCTGCACGCTGATCGACGAATGGCGGAAGACCAACCCCGTGCTGTCATCCTGCTTCGAGTACGAACTGGATGTGATGCTCAAGGTGCAGGAATACCCCCGGCGTGAATTCACCATGCAGTACCGGGAGTCGGATGCCGCCTTCATCTGGCGGCTGCTGAAGCGAAGGGGGATAGCATGGTGCTTCTACCCATCCGGGCGGGAGTGCCCGGCGCATAAGCTCTTCCTGTTCAACAGCACCAACTGTCTGCCGGAGAACGCCGCCGGAACCGTTCGCTTCCACCGCGATGCCGCCACTGAAGAATACGACACCATCACGGCCTGGAGCGCGGTGAGAAAGCTGAGTCCCAGCCAGACCATACTGCATAGCTGGGACTATCGCAACACGCCAAGCGCGGGCTACATGACCGTGAAGGCCTATAGCACGCTCGACCTGGCCGAAACCAGCGAGCAGTTGACCTCGACCTTGCACGACTACCAGATACAGACACCGCATCTGGCGGGCAGCCACGAGGACCTGTGCCAACTGGGACAGATCGCCATGCGCCGGCACGATCTCGAATCCAAGTGCTTTCATGGCGAAGGGAGTGTGCGCTCGTTCCGGCCCGGCGAATACTTCGCCTTGACCGGGCATCCGGAGATAGACGGCCATGTCGTGAGCGAACGCGAGTTCGTCCTGACGAGCCTCCAGCTTGTGGCGCAAAACAACCTGCCCAAGGAAGTCTCCGACCGCATCGAGCGCCTGTTTGCCCGCAACTGCTGGGACGATGTGCAGGGCGCCGCCAGCCGGATCAACGGCGACGCGACACGCACGTATATCCGCTTCTCTGCGGTCAGGCGCACAGTGCCCATTGTGCCTGCCTTCGACCGGTCCGAGATTCCCCACGCCATGCTGCAAAGCGCCGTCGTCGTCGGGCCGGAAGGCGAAGAGGTCCACAGTGACGAACTGGGGCGGGTGAAAATCCGCTTTCCGGGCGCCAGGCAGGCGGACCACGAGCATGCAGGCGGTGCGGGCGCCTCCGGGACGGATGCCGATTCCGCCTGGATCAGGGTTGCCACCAACTGGTCCGGCGCAGGCTTCGGCACGCTCATGCTGCCCAGGGTAGGAAGTGAAGTGCTCATCGACTTCCTCGACGGCGATCCGGACAAGCCGATCATCGTGGGTCAGGTCTACAACAACCCGGCGCTGCCGCCGGCGCTCGAAAGGGGCGAACTGCCCGCAGGACGCTTCGCGGCAGGCATGAAGAGCCGCGAAATCGGCGGCTCCCGCAGCAACCAGCTTTCACTCGACGATACGCCTGGGCAGATCAACGTGCACCTTGCCTCCGACCACGCGGAGAGCCAGCTGAATCTGGGCTACATGCCGGGCCGGCCCAGAGCGGCGCGCGGGGAGGGCGCAGAGCTGCGCAGTTCTGCGGTCAGTACGGTCCGTGGCGGGCGGGGAGTATTGATCACGGCCGGAACGTGCCGCGCGCCGGATGCACTGGAACGCGAAGGGCTGGCCAGCGCGCATGGCACTGCGATCTCAGTTTTCAGCTTTTTGGGCGAGATAGGGGCGCACGCCTGTAACGATCCGGACTACAGCGCCGACGTCAAACGCCTCAAATCGGATATCGACGAATGGAATGCCAGTGGTGGAAAACCGGTACTCGCCCTTCACGGAGAAGCAGGCGCGATCCTGGGTAGCAACGGCAGCGTGTCCCTTGCGGCCGAAGGAGGGCTGGATGCGGCGGCCAAGGGCAACGTCAGCATGTCCAGTGGCGAAAGCCTGTTCGTGAGAGCCGCCCGGAGCATGAGCCTTCTCGCCTACAAATTCGGCATGAAGCTCGTCGCGGTTTCCGGCGACATCCAGATCCAGTCGCAGGACGGCTGCATCGAAATCTCGGCCAAAAAGCGCATCAAGCTTGTTGCCCATGACTCGATCGAACTTCATGCGCCCTCGATTCGGACGGTGGCTGAGGGCGCGATGGCCGATTACGGAGGCGGGAAGATCGTGCAGCAGTGCAGAGACACCTGTCATGTGCGTTCAGCGAAGTTCGAGCATACCGGTGGCGGTGATGGAAAGCCCGAGCGCATCAGCTTCACCCACGCCGAGAAGGAGCAGGATCAACAAGTGCGAATCTGCGACAACAAGACCGGAGAGCCGCTCCCCAACTGCCGCTACCGCATTAGTGCCGATGACGGACGAAGCTTCGAAGGAACGACAGACGACCAAGGGTTCTCCCAACGCTTCCGCACCAAAGACCCGTTCTCGAAATACCGGGTCGAGGTGCTTCATCAGGACTTGGCATGACAACCAAACTACCTGTCAAGCACGAGTATGGCGGTCTCATAACCGAAGGCTTCTTCACGCCACTCGAGGATAAAACCTTCCAGACAATGCTGGTGCCGCCACGCCGTGTGCTGCCAATCATCTTCATTCCGGGGATCATGGGTTCCAACCTGCGCACGAGTCCCGCAACCCAAGAGCTGCTCGGCAAGTCCAATAATATCGCCTGGCGACCAGACCGCCTTGGCGAGGCGGCATATATGTTGAAGGCTACGCCGCGCGTTCGCCAGCTACTGCTGAATCCTGACGAGACTGAAGTTGATACGTATGTGCCGGGCCAGGCAACCGGCAACAAAGAGGAGACGTCCGAGCAGCGGCACAAGCTGAAAATTGGCGTTTCGCTCGATAAGATCGCCGACTCTCCACTGCTGTTCGATGACCCACCTGCAGTCAGTTCTCCCCGCACCAAGGAAGAGAAGGCAAGAGAGCGCGGTTGGGGCGAGGTCTATTTCAGCAGTTACCGTGAAGTTCTGGAATGCTGCGAGCAAGCCTTGAACTCTCGGCCCGGCCAAGGTATTTGGCAAGAAATCATAGGAAAGGACCCGTCAGCATGGGCGGCAGATGATGTACCGAAACTCCAGCCATTGACACTGCCGGAACTCACGGAGGCAGTGAAGGGCGTTTTCTTTCCCGTGCACGCCATGGGCTACAACTGGCTCCAGTCGAATGCGGATTCGGCGGCTGTCCTGAAGGGACGAATTCTCGCTCTGATCGAAAAGTATAGAGCGGGAGGATACGAATGCAAGAAGGTCATCTTGATAACCCATTCGATGGGTGGTTTGGTAGCACGTGCACTAGTTCATCCGGATATTGGGGGGCTGGGGTTTGAAGTCGCAGGTGTCGTGCACGGTGTTATGCCTGCCGCTGGCGCACCAGCGGCCTACAAGCGAATGCGTTGTGGTTTTGAAGAACAGCTTTTCGGCGTTCATCCTGCGCCCAAAGTACTCGGAAACTATGGGAGCGAGGTTACCGCAGTACTTGGCAATGCTCCGGGTGGACTTCAGCTACTTCCTAGTAAGGCATATGGCAATGGATGGCTATGCGTTCGACAGGACAGGCTTCTGTTCGATCGCTTTCCCAAGAATGGAGATCCTTACGAGGAAATCTACAAGTTGAAGGATCGCTGGTATGGATTATTGCGTGAAGACTGGCTCAATCCCGCCCGCTCGCCGGACGCAGGCGCGGAACGAACAGGAGCCCTGCTTGATGCCGCCAAGCGCTTTCACGAGTCGATTGCTCAAACCTATCACGATGTTAGTTATGCACTCTACGGGGCCGATGCAGGTCGGCCATCCTGGGAGACTGTTACGTGGAATCTTCAACGCAATGTACGGAATTCCAACTGGCATACGCTACAGATTGCGAGCGATAGTCAACAGGGACACCTTGAGCTATGCGCTGCAGATTCCAATCCAAAGGACCGCGAGAGAATTCCGGTGGAACTTGGCGCCTCGTCTGGCGCTGGTGATGAAACCGTCCCGGTCCGCTCTGCGGATTTGCAGCGGCAGAGTGCAAAGTTCTCAGGAGTCTTTCGGCAGACAGGCTATGAACACCAAGGCAGTTTCAGCGACAAGAAAGTTTTGATGGCGACGTTGTATTGCATTGTGCGGATCGCGCAGAGAATGAAATGGGGGAATCATGCTTGTTAGCTTACATAGACTTCGTTCTTCCATTCTTGTCATCCTCATGGCGGGGCTCCAGTTGTCTTGTTCATCAAAGGGGAATGCAATGGAACAATCGACTGAACGAGTGCAGGAGGTCTTCAAAACCACCAGGACTCTCTGTGTGGGGCGTTTCCTGATCGACGTTCCCTTGACAGCGACGGTGGTCCACGGCGCTATGTGGGTTCCTTACGACCTCATACGTTTGCCAAAAGAAGCGCCGAACATTGACGAGCACATCCAGAAGCTGATCTCGGAGCTCGACGGAAAGCGTCACCTCGCTGCCAGAGAACTCCGCGGCGAGCGGGGGGTGCTAGGAAAAGTCGTCGATGGCGCATTGCCAGGACAGCGAATTTTCTTCGGCTTGAGCGGCATGGCAAGCTTCTACAAGATCCGCTCTCTGATACCGATAGCCGACGACTTGTTCATACAGACAGCGATACCGGTCCGGGATGGGAACGACTATGGCAGCACTGTTCAGGAGCTAAATAGTGTCGCCAGGCGCATCGTGTCGCGTGGCGACAATGAACTCCCGCGGGAGAGCGGCTTTTGTGTCGATGGTGCGTTGGTGCGCGATTCGGATAATCCCAAGGTGGAAAAAATCCAGATGGGTATTCGGCTAAAGGAATTTCCGGATGTGCATTTCTCTCTTGAGTTGCTGCGCGGGGACTACATTGTTGAATCGGATGCTATCGAACCCCGGCTGGCAGCCGCCCGGCGTGATGCCATTGCAGCGGGCTTTGGTGATTGGTTTGAACGGATCAAAACTCTGCGCCGAGGCGAGCGCACCTTGGGTGCTTGGAAGGGTTTCGAGGTTCTTGCACGCCTGCCGGCCCAGAAAGACCAAGGCGAATCGCATGACTTCAACTTCGTCGCGCTGGGCGAAGCCAAGAATCCAAGCGTTCCTGCGTTGGATATGAAGCTGGATACCGGTGTAGAGGACAACCGCCCCGGCGCCATCCCGCCCAGCATCAGCGATGCGGAGGCAGTCTATCTCTGGGACAAGCTGACGAACTCGCTCCGCCTGCGCCCTGTAACCGCTTCGAAATAGCGCCGAAGCGCCGTGAAAGGCAGGGTGCGCACGATAGGATTTGCGGTACTGCAGAATAATTGCACTTTGGTAAAATTGTTTCAGACAATTTTCACTGAGGATGGAGATGATGCAGGTTTCGAAGCGGATCGCGGCGGCCCGGCCGCTGGCTACCACGGCGATGCACGAGCGGGTGGATATCCTCAGGTTGCAAGGTGAAAGCGTGATCGATTTCTCCATCGCCATTTCACACTTCCCCGCGCCAGCCTCCGTACGCGCTGCCGTGGCGGAAGCCCTGCAGCAGCCGCTCCTGCCCTATACAGCCGTCGGCGGTGCGCCCGCGCTGCGCCAGCAGCTGGCTGGCAAGCTGCGCGAGGAGAACGGCATCTCCGCCGGCGCGCAGCACGTCATCGTCACCAACGGCGCGAAACAGGCGCTGTACCAGTCCCTGTATGTGATGACCGATCCGGGCGATACCGTCATCGTGTTCCGCCCGCACTGGCCCGCCTATGTGGCCACGGGCCAGCTGCTCGGCCTCAACATCGTGCTGGTAGACCAGCCCGAGGTGGTGGACGCGGCCTTCCTGGACCGCCTGCCGCGCGCCAAGGTGCTCATTATTAACAACCCGCACAATCCCACCGGTAAGGTGTACACCAAGTCAGAGCTGGACAGCATCGCCGACTGGCTGCGGGCGCGCCGCTGCCACGCCATCGTGGACGAAAGCTACGAGAAGCTGATCTTCGAAGGCGTGCATCACAGCCTGGCCGCCTGCAAGGATTGGGAGGAGCTGGGCATCGTCACCATTTTCTCGGCCTCGCAGAGCTACGCCATGATGGGCTGGCGTGCAGGCTTCGCTTCCGCGCCCGCCGTGTGGGTGAAGGCCATGGAGGCGCTCCAGGGGCCGATCACGGCGGCCGTTCCGGCGCTGAGCCAGGTGGCGGCGGAGGCGGCCTTCGCGGTGGGCGATGTGCCCGAACTGCTGGCGGACTACCGCGTGCGGCGCGACCTGGTGGTGGACATGTTCGCCACCCAGCCCTGGATCAAGATGCCCGCTCCGGCCTCCGGACCCTACCTGTGGGGGGACATTTCCGGCATCACGCGCGATACGGTGGGCTTCGCCGAAACTCTGATCGAGGAGTTCCGCGTGGCGATCATGCCGGGCGAGGCGCTTGGCTGCCCCGGCTTCATCCGGATCGGGTATATTGCTGACGATGAGACAACTTTGCGCAAAGGCGTTCAGGCCATCATTTCCCTTGGTAAACGCATGGCGGAAAGCTGAAGAGAACCAACTATGCCGGTGCTTCGTTTGAACAGTCTGCGGGGGCGCCTGATCCTGCTGGTTACGCTGGCCATCACGCCGATGGCCGCGATGACGGTGCTCACCGGCCTGCGCGAACGTGAACACGCCATCGAGGTGGCGCGCGAGAACCTGCAGCGGGTGGCCAACCTGGCCGCCGCCAACGAAGCCCAGTCCCTGGAAGGCGCGCGCCAGATCCTGCGCGACCTGTCCAGCATCCCGGATGTGCTGGGCCAGCCGGAAGACTGCAGCCTGCTCATGTCCGACATCCTGTCCAAGAACACGGACTTCGTGAACTTCGGCGTGATCCAGATGAATGGCGACGTGACCTGTTCCGCCGTGGCTTCCGTGGGCCTGGTGAACCTGGCCGACCGCTCCCATTTCAAGCGCGCCATCGCCGAGCGCCGCTTCATTGCCGGTAACTATGTGTTCGGCCGCGTCATCGGCAAGCACACCATTAATCTCACCTACCCGGTCATCCAGGGTAGCGAAGTGAAAGCCGTGCTGTTCGCGGCCATGGACCTGGTGGAGCTGGACAAGTTCGTGCTCGACGTGCAGCTCTCGCCCGGCTCCCTGCTGTGGACTGCGGACGTGGAGGGCACCATCATCTCCCATCGCCCGGACCCCACCAACTATTTCGGCAAGAAGCTTCCCGAGCCGCTGCGTTCACTGCTGCCCCAGCATCCCAAGGTGCCCGTGGTGCTGAAGGATTCGGACGGGGTGGACAGGCTGTATGCCTTTGCCCGCGTGGGCAGCCGTGAAGTGTCGGACTACACGGTCATGATCGGCATTCCCTATGAGGAGATCGTGGCCGCTGCCACGCGCGACCAGATGATTGCCGTCGTGGGCCTGGTGGCCACCATCACCCTTGCGCTGCTGGCCGCCTGGTTCGGCGGCGATGTGCTGATCGTGCGCCGCGTGCAAACCCTGGCCAGCACCGCCAACCGCATCGCTTCCGGTTCGCTCGACACGCGCACCGGCATGCGCTACGAGAACGAGGAGATCAGCGACCTGGCGCGCTCGCTGGACGAAATGGCCCAGGCCCTGCAGAAGAAGGAGCTGGAGCGCGACGCGGCGGCGGCTTCGCTGCAGGCGGCGGACAAGCGCAAGGACGAATTCCTGGCCATGCTGGCGCACGAGCTGCGCAACCCCCTGGCTCCCATCAGCTCGGGGGCCCAGGTGCTGAAGATGGCGCATGCCGACAATCCCTCGGTGGCGCGCACCGCCGAAATCATTTCGCGCCAGGTCGAGCACATGACGCGCCTGATCGACGACCTGCTGGACGTGTCGCGCGTTACGCGCGGCCTGGTCAAGCTGAATCGCACGCCCCTGGACCTGCGCAGCGTGGTGGAAGACGCCGTCGAGCAGGCCTATCCTCTGTTCAAGAGCAAGCGCCAGCAGCTCGCGCTGAACCTTCCTGCGGAACCCATGGGCGTGCGCGCGGACCACAAGCGCATGGTGCAGGTGGTGGCCAACCTGCTCAACAACGCCGCCAAGTACACACCCGAGAACGGCCATATCAGCGTGACCCTTACGCGCGAGGACGGCGTGGTGCGCCTGGAAGTGGCGGACGACGGCATCGGCATGACCAACGAGCTGGTGGCCCGCGTCTTCGAACTGTTCACCCAGGCCGAGCGCACTTCGGACCGTTCGCAGGGCGGCCTGGGCCTGGGCCTGGCCCTGGTGCGCACCCTGGTGCTGCTGCACGGCGGCACGGTGGATGCGTCCAGCGCAGGACTGGACCGGGGCAGCACCTTCTCGGTGCGCCTGCCGTACGAGCCGCTGCCGGAAGGCGGCGCGGGAACATCCGGCCACGTGCCGCACAGCGCCTCCCACGGCGGCAGCCTGCGCTGCCTGGTGGTGGACGACAATGTCGATGCGGCCCAGACCCTGGCCCTCTTCCTCGAAGCCGCCGGCCATGAAGTGCAGGTCGCCCACCGCGCCACCGAGGCGCTGGAGATGGCGCGCCACCTGCGGCCCCAGGTCTGCTTCCTGGATATCGGCCTGCCCGATATCGACGGCAACGAGCTGGCCGCTCTCCTGCGCCGCATGCCCGAGACCTCGCAGGCGCAGCTGGTGGCCGTTACCGGCTACGGCCGCAAGGAAGACCAGGAGAAGTCCATCGCCGCCGGTTTCGACCACTATTTCGTCAAGCCCATGGACACGGGCAAGCTGGTGAACCTGCTGGGCGTACTCACGCTGGAGACCGCTCATTAGGCTAGAATTGCCTATATGAACGAATTCTCCGAAGACATCTACACCGAACCTTCCGGCATCGACATCGACACCCTGGCCAACCTGGGCCCGCTGCGTGCGCTTGCCGGAACCTGGGAAGGCACGCGCGGCCTGGACATCAAGCCCAAGGCCGACGGCCCGCGCAAGCAGGCCTATGTCGAGCGCATCGAGCTCGTGCCCATCGACCCCGTCACCAACGGCCCACAGCTGTTCTACGGCCTGCGCTATGTGCTCATCGTCAACAAGCCGGACAACGTGAAGACCTACCATGAGCAGGTGGGCTATTTCCTGTGGGAGCCCGCCACGAAGACCGTGATCCAGACCCTCGCCATCCCGCGCGGCCAGATCGCCATGGCGCAGGGCACGGTAGAGCCGGATGCGACAAGTTTCGAGCTGGTGGCGCGCCAGGAGTCGGACAACTACGGCATTCTTTCGAATCCCTTCCTGGAGTACGGCTTCCGCACCGTCGAATACCGCATCAAGGTCAGCGTCAACGAAGACGGCAGCTGGGCTTACGACGAGGACACCGTCATGCTCATTCGCGGCAAGGAGAACGAGCCTTTCCATCACATGGACCGCAACCTGCTGGTCAAGGTGGCCGAGCCCCAGCTCAACCCGATGGCGCGCCGCTGATCGCCGCGCCGGGCTAGACTCGGCGCATGCACCGCTACCGAAACCTCGAAGGCCATTCCGGCGTGCTTCTCTACGAGATCCACCCGGAGGCGATCACCGTGCGCTTTGCGGGCGGTTTCGAATACGACTATACCTACGCCAGCACCGGCCGCGCCCGCGTCGAGACCATGAAAGCCCTCGCGACGGCAGGGCGGGGCCTGAGCACTTTCATCTCGCGCTATGTGCGGGAAGCCTATGCGGCCAAGCGCGAGCATAAATGATTCAATTTTTGCCGCGACACTGGCTATAATCGACGCATGCGACTCACTTCCTTTACGGACTACACCCTGCGGTCCCTGATCTATCTTGGCATGCACCGCGACCAGCTGGTGACGATTCAGGATATCGCCGACCTGCATGGCATCTCCAAGAACCACCTCACCAAGGTGGTGCACCAGCTCGGCGTGAGCGGTCTGGTGGAGACTGTGCGCGGCCGGCATGGCGGCCTGCGCCTGGCGAAGGAGCCCGCCGATATCTGCATCGGCGAGGTGGTGCGCATGAGCGAGTCGGACTTCCATATCGCCGAATGCTTCGACAGCACCCGCCAGGGCTGCGCGCTGCACCAGGGCTGCGCCCTGAAGGCGAAGCTGAACAAGGCCACCGAAGCCTTCCTGGCCGTGCTGGACGAAGTGACCCTGGCCGAGATGCTGCCGGGCGCACGCAGCACCGCCGGGGCGGCCATCCTCGGCCAGCCCATCGTCTTCCATCCCCTCCCCAAGGCCGGAACGGCCTGAGACACTTTCCCGACAAAGGTAGGACATTTTGTCCGTTGACCCTTCGCATTCAAACATGCAAACTGAATGCATGTTAACTGCAAGGAGCCAGAAAATGCTGTCAACCGAACATCGCGCTATCGTTACCGCCACCGTGCCTATCCTGGAGCAGGGCGGCGAGGCGCTGACCCGCCACTTCTACCAGAAGCTGTTCCGCGAATATCCTGAGGTGCTGCCTTACTTTAACCAGGCCCACCAGCACAGCGGCAACCAGCAGCGTGCCCTGGCGAATGGCGTGCTGATGTACGCGAAGAATATCGAACGCCTGGAGGCGCTGGGCGGCCTGGTGAATACCATCGTGGCCAAGCATGTATCGCTGCAGATCCTGCCGGAGCACTATCCCAAGGTGGGCGCGGCCCTGCTGGGCGCCATCCGCGAAGTGCTGGGCGCCGAGGTGGCCACGGATGCCGTGATCGAAGCCTGGGGCGCGGCCTACGGCCAGCTGGCCGAGATCCTCATCGGCGCCGAAGGCAAGGCTTATGAAAACCAGGCTGGCGCAAAGGGCGGCTGGAACGGCCTGCGCCGCTTCGTCGTGTCGCGCAAGCGCCCCGAATCCGAAGAGATCAGCAGCTTCGTCTTCCGTCCCGAAGACGGCGGCCCCGTGATGGACTTTGCGCCGGGCCAGTACATCGGCATCCGCCTGGTCATCGACGGCAAGGAGCAGCGCCGCCAGTACTCGCTGTCGGCCGAGAGCAATGGCAAGACCTACCAGATCAGCGTGAAGCGCGAACCGGGCGGCAAGGTCTCGAACTTCCTGCACGACCAGGTGGACGAAGGCGATACCGTGGAACTGCTGCCGCCTTCCGGCGTGTTCACCCTGGGCGAGGGCGCCCGTCCCGTGGTGCTGATCAGCGGCGGCGTTGGCATCACCCCGACCCTGTCCATGCTGAACACGGCGCTGAAGTCCGGCCGTGAGGTGCACTTCATCCACGCGGCCCGCCACGGCGGCGTGCATGCCTTCCGCGACCAGGTGGACCAGCTGGCAGCTGGCAACGCGAAGCTGCGCCGCCACTACATCTATGCCGAAACCCGCGATGGCCACGCGGCGCCCCATGCTGTGGGCCTGCTGGACAAGGACGCGCTGGGCAAGTGGCTGCCGGAGTCGCGCGATGTGGACGCGTACTATCTGGGCCCGGTGGGCTTCATGAAGACGGTGAAGAAGTCGCTGGAAGAGCTGGGCGTGCCTGCGGCACAGACCCACTATGAGTTCTTCGGTCCTGCCGAAGCGCTCAACTAGGCAGCTCTCAAACCAGCAGGGCGGCGCTCATGGACGCCGCGTCGCGCGCAGCTTCCTCGGTGATCTGCGCGCGTTTTTCTTCGTCGATGAAAAGGTCGATCACCGATTCAGAATGCGGCGGCTCTTCGCGCGGCGTTTCGAGCGGCGAGGCCACGGGTGCGAAGTGGTTGGCCAGGAGCAGGGTGTCCAGCAAAGTCTCCGGCGGCACCTGCAGGAAGCCGTCACGCAGGCCTTCGATGGCGTTGGCCACCGGCTCGGGCACGCCCAGCTTGTGCATGACTTCGCGCGTAATGATCTCTTCGCTGGCAGGCTGCCAGTTTTCTGGATCGGGCTCCAGCAGGCCGGGGAATTCGTCGGCGCGCGAGAGCAGGTAGAAGCCGCCCACTTCGTGGACGATGGCGGCGAAGAGGGCCGTATCCGGGTTCACGCCCGTGACTTCGCGCGCGATGATGCGCGCCAGGCAGGCGACGTGAATGGTGTGGTCCCACAGCTGCTCCGCCTTGGCGCGCAGTTCCGGGTCTTCGATCTTGCTGCCGAACTGGCGCACCACCATGGCGGCGGCCAGGGCAAACAGGTTGTGGTAGCCCACGCGCATGATGGCCGCCCGCACATTGGTGATGGTGGGGCCGCCGGTGCGGTTGAACATGGCGGAATTGGAAAGGGAGACCGTGCGGGCCGCCAGCTGGGGCTCGGCCAGCACCAGGCGGATTGCCTCTTCCATGGGGCAATCGGGGTCGTCCAGCGCGAGCTGCACGGCCAGGGCAGCGTTCACGCTGGTGGGAAAGACGAGGTCCCCGCGAATCGCCAGCGCAGCGATATGCCCGAAGGCTTCCAGTTTATTCATGCGCAAATTATACGCAGGCGGGCTTTGAATCACAATGCAGCCGGCGGGGGCATGGCCCCCGCCGTGCCACAGTGTCAGGCATTGGCCAGCTGGGGCTGGCGCGCGCCGCTTTCGCGGCGGTAGCGGCTGACGGACAGGTCGTCCGCATAAATGGCGGGGCGCTTGGCGGACATGATGTCGGCCAGCATCTGGGCCGAGCCGCAGGACATGGTCCAGCCAAGGGTGCCGTGTCCCGTATTGACAAAGAGATTGCGCATGCCGGTACGGCCTACCACGGGCGTGCCGTCCGGGGTCATGGGACGCAGGCCGGTCCAGAAAGTGGCCTGCGCCGTGTCGCCCGCGCCGGGGAAGAGGTCGTTGACCACCATTTCCAGGGTCTCGCGGCGGCGCGAGTTCAGGCGCTTGTCGTAGCCCGCGATTTCCGCCATGCCGCCCACGCGGATGCGGTCGTCGAAGCGGGTCACGGCGATCTTGTAGGTTTCGTCCAGGATGGTGGAAGTGGGCGCGTGTTCGGCGTTCACGATAGGCACCGTGATCGAGTAGCCCTTCAGCGGGTACACGGGAATATCCACCAGGCCCTTCAGGAAAGGCGTGGAGTAGGCGCCCAGGGCGACCACGTAGGAGTCGGCCTTCACCAGCTCCTCGCCGCATTGCACGCCGCGCACCTTGTCGCCGTCCGTCAGCAGGCCGCTGATATCCACGCCGTAGCGGAAGTTCACGCCCAGCTCCTGCGCCATGGCGGTGAGGCGGGTGGTGAAGAGCTGGCAGTCGCCCGTTTCGTCGTTCGGCAGGCGCAGGCCGCCCACCAGCTTCTCCGCGGCCAGGCCCGGCTCGGCCTGCAGCAGGGACTGGCTGTCCAGCAGCTCGAAGGGCACGCCGGTTTCCTTCAGCACTTCAATGTCCTTCGCGGCATCGTCCAGCTGCTTCTGGGTACGGAAGAGCTGGGTCGTGCCTTTCTGGCGGCCTTCATATTCGATGCCTGTAGCGGCGCGCAGCACCTTGAAGCAGTCGCGGCTGTACTCGGCCAGGCGCACCATGCGCTCCTTGTTGACCGCATAGCTCTCGGCATTGCAGTTGCGCAGCATCTGCCACATCCATTTCAGCTGGAAGAGGGTGCCGTCCGGGGTGATGGACAGGGGCGCGTGGCGCTGCAGCATCCACTTCATGGCCTTCAGGGGAATGCCGGGAGCGGCCCAGGGCGAGGCGTAGCCGGGCGAAATCTGGCCCGCGTTGGCGAAGCTGGTTTCCAGGGCAGGGCCGGGCTGGCGGTCGAGCACGGTTACTTCATGGCCTGCCTGGGCCAGGTAGTAAGCGGTGGTGACGCCGATGACTCCACTTCCGAGAACGACTACGCGCATTGTTGCCTCACTGTATTGGGGATTTTTGCTATGATATTTGGATTCATCCAGTGTTTGTCACTATAAAAGTGCGGAAAAATAGGGAAAAATCATGCGAACTCAGAAAGAATCCGTGCGCGGGCTGGACAAGCTGGACCGCAAGATCCTCAAGCTGCTGCAGGAGGATGGGCGCATGTCCATGAAGGACCTGGCCGAGCAGGTAGGGCTGTCGATCACGCCGACCACGGAGCGGGTCAAGCGCATGGAGCGGGACGGGGTGATCAGCGGCTATCACGCCCGGCTCAATCCTGGGGCGCTGGGTGCGACCCTGCTGGTGTTTGTGGAGATTACGCTCAACCAGAAGTCAGCCAGCCACTTCGAGCAGTTCCGCCGCGAAGTGCTGCGCATTCCCGAGGTGCAGGAATGCCATCTGGTGTCGGGCGATTTCGACTACCTCATCAAGGCGCGGATTCATGAGATGGCGGAATATAGAAAGCTGCTGGGGGATATGCTGCTCAACCTGCCTGGCGCGGCCCAGTCCAAAAGCTATGTGGTAATGGAAGAGATTAAAGAAACGCTGATTCTGTCCACTGAAACGAATCTGTAATATTTAAGCCATTGATGGGTGGCAATATTCGCACATTCGCCCGCGTCCAGCGTTGGGTGACGGCCATTTTCCCTCAGCAGACTGACGATTTCTGTCCTTCCGGAACGATTTCCGTATATCATTCCTTTTTGAGAGATATTTTGCATTAGAAATAATATCGCTGTTCATAATATTAACTAAAAGAATCTCACCAATTCTATCCAAAACTAAATGGAGTCTGCCCCCATGGCTTCCGCTGTTATTGCATCCACTGCCAAAGAAATCGCCTTTATCGATACTTCGATTGCCGACTACCAAACGCTGGTCGACGGGTTGAGGGAAGGCGTCGAATTTGTCCTGATCGACAGCACGCACGATGGTCTGGCGCAGATCGCCGCCGTGCTGGCTTGGCGCACCGACATCGGGGCTGTACACGTGTTCAGTCACGGTGAACCGGGCGCGCTCCAGCTGGGTTCGGCCTTGGTTAGCGAGGCGAGTCTGCATAGCTACAGTTCCGAGCTTGCGTTGATGCGAGACACGTTCGCCGGAAAAGGTGAGCTGCTGCTTTATGGCTGTGATGTTGCCAAGGGCGCAGCCGGCCAATCCTTCATTTCGGCACTGGCAGCGGCTACTGCAGCAAAGATCGCCGCCTCGACCGATCTGACTGGAAGCGCTGTCCTCGGAGGTGACTGGATGCTGGAAACGCAGACCGCTGCGATCGGCACGCCAATTGCGCTGTCGCAGACAGGGATTGCAGCGTTCAGCGGTCTACTTGCTGTCACTGATGTCAATTTCGATGGCGCTACCACCATCGATGGCGGGTTTGGCACGGAGATGACGTTCGGCGCGTGGAAGTTCACCTCGAGTCCCGATTCCGACATGGCCATTGCCCTCTACGCCGACAGGGCTGATTTGCTGAACGTAGATGGCGGGGGCAATGACCGCGCCGTGTTACTCAACTACGACCAACTCGCGGTGCAGACATTTGCGATGAAGTCGGCGGACGGCAGCAACTTCAAGATCGAATCCTTCAAGATCGGACAGACTGCCGCTTCCCCTGCTACTCTAACCATTGCCGCCTATTCCGGGGGGCAGCTGATCGTGGCGGCGGAGTCTGTGAATATGGGAAGTTCAGATTCCGCTGGAAACATCAGCTATAGCATGTCCAACAATGATGGCAATGGCCGCGCTGGGACGCTTACCTTCAATTCCGCATACGGCGATATCGATGAGATCCGCTTCTCGTTCTCGTCCGCTAGTACGTTATCAATAGACGATATCGACGTTAGCGTGGCCGTACCTGATACCACTGCCCCGGTATTTTCGTCTGCAGCGGTCAATGGTACGTCCCTGGTGATGACCTACACCGAGGCGAGCATGTTAGACGCGGCGAATGCGGCAGCCGCTGGTGCCTTTACGGTGATGGCAGGAGGCTCCTCCGTCACAGTCAACAGCGTAGCCGTGAACGCCGCCGCTAACACCGTCACCCTGACGCTCGCCAGCGCGGTGACGCACGGACAGGCAGTCACCGTGGCCTACACTGACCCGACCGGCGGCGACGACACGAACGCAATTCAGGACGTTGCAGGAAATGACGCGGCCACCCTCGGTGCGACGGCCGTCACCAACAATACGCCCGACACCACTGCGCCAGCAGTCACCGGCAATATCTCCGTTCCGGCTGATGCGGTCTATGCTGAAGGTCAGACCCTGAGCTTTACCGTCACCTTTGACGAGAACGTGACCGTTAGCGGCACCGATAGCAGTCTTGCGCTGACCATCGGAAGCACCGCGCGGAGCGCCAGCTACTTCTCAAAGTCCGGCGCCACGGTAACTTATCACTATACGGTGCAGGCAGGCGACCTGGATGCCAATGGCATCTCGGTAGGGGCTCTTTCACTTGGCACCAGTACGATCCAGGACGCGGCCGGCAACAATGCCACGCTGACGCTGACCGGCCATATTCCGACGCTGACTGGCATTCTGGTTGATACTGCGGCGCCGGTCTTTGCGTCGGCGGTAGTGAATGGCACCTCGCTGGTGCTGACGTACACCGATGACTCCCAGCTCGACGCTGGTAATGGCCCAATCCCAGGTCATTTCAATGTGGAGGCGGACGGTGCAACCGTCACAATCAGCAGCGTGTCCGTGAACGCCGCCGCCAAAACCGTCACACTGACGCTGGCGAGCGCTGTGGCCTTCGGGCAGGCCGTTACCGTAGCCTACGCTGACGGCTCCCCAAGCAATGATCCGACCGGCATCCAGGACGCTGCAGGCAACGACGCCGCATCGCTCAGCACCACTGCGGTCACCAATAACACGCCTGATATCACGGCGCCGGTCTTTGCGTCGGCGACCGTCAACGGTGCATCGCTGGTGTTGGCCTATAACGATGCCAGCACTCTGGACGCCGTGAATGTCCCTGCTGCAGGGGATTTTGCCGTGACGGTGGGCGGTTCTGCGCGCGCCGTCAACAGCGTATCTGTTGACGCCGCCGCCAAGACCATCACGCTGACGCTAGCAAGCGCCGCCGGGTACGCCGAGGCAGTTACTGTAGCCTACACTGACCCCACTGCAGGCAACGATACCAACGCGATCCAGGACGCTGCAGGCAATGACGCCGCGTCGCTTGGCGTCACGCCCGTCACCAACAATACGCCCGACACGACAGCGCCCGTTTTTGCCTCGGCAGCCGTCAACGGCACTTCGCTGGTGATGACCTACACCGAAGCTACAACGCTGAACGGGGTGAATGTCGCCGCCGCAGGCGCCTTCACGGTGATGGCAGGCGGTTCGCCTGTCACTGTCAACAGCGTGTCGGTGAACGCCGCTGCCAAGACGGTGACGCTGACGCTGGCCACCGCTGTAGGCTACGCCGAAGCAGTTACTGTCGCCTACACCGATCCGACCGGCGGCAACGACGCCAACGCTATCCAGGACGCGGCAGGCAACGATGCTGCTACGCTTGGCGCAACGGCAGTCACCAACAACACTCCAGACACTACGGGCCCGGTCTTTGCGTCCGCAGAAGTCAATGGCAGCACGCTAGTGATGACCTACACCGAAGCCACTACTCTCGATGCTGTGAATGCGCCCGCCGCTGGCGCCTTCACTGTCATGGCGGGTGGCTCGGCCGTTACCGTCAACAGCGTGTCGGTCAACGCTGCCGCCAAGACCGTCACGCTGACCTTGGCCAGCGCGGTTGCGAACGGCCAGGCCGTCACCGTCGCTTATGCCGACCCGACTGGCGGCAACGACGCGAATGCAATCCAGGATGCAGCAGGCAACGACGCTGCCACGCTGGGAGCCACCGCCGTCACCAACAACACGCCCGATACCACGGCTCCTGCGCTTGCTTCGGCAGCTGTCAACGGCACTTCGCTGGTGCTGACCTACACTGATGTCAACACGCTGGATGCAGTAAATACCGCGGCGGCTGGCGACTTCACCGTCATGGCAGGCGGCTCGCCGGTTACCGTCAACAGCGTAACGGTGAACGCTGGCGCCAAGACTGTCACGCTGACGCTGGCGAGCGCCGTGAATCCCGGCGAATCGGTCACCGTCGCCTACAGCGATCCGACCGGCGGCAACGACGCCAATGCGACCCAGGACGCAGCAGGCAATGATGCGGCCTCGTTTGGTGCAACGGCTGTTACCAACAACACCCCGGATGCCACGGCGCCAGTCTTCGCCTCTGCCGCCGTGGATGGCGCCACGCTGGTGATGACTTATACCGAAGCGACCACTCTGGATGGAACGAACGTTCCCGCAGCCGGAGCGTTCACCGTGATGGCGGGCGGCTCGGCCGTCACTGTCAACAGCGTGGCGGTGGACGCCAACGCCAAGACGGTGACGCTGACGCTGGCCAGCGCGGTGATCACCGGCCAGGCCGTCACGGTGGCCTACAACGACCCGACGGGCGGCGATGACTCGAACGCAATCCAGGATATCGGCGGCAACGACGCTGCCACGCTCGGCGCCACGGCAGTGACGAATAACACCGTGGATACGACGGCCCCTGTATTTGCCTCCGCCGCCGTCAACGGCACCTCGCTGGTCATGACCTATACCGAAGCCACGACCCTGGACGCAGGCAATGCGCCCGCGGCTGGCCGCTTCACGGTCATGGCGGGGGGCTCGGCGGTCACCGTGAACAGCGTTTCGGTGGATGCGGCGGCCAAGACCGTTACGCTGACGCTGGCGAGCGGCGTCGTTGCCGGACAGGCTGTTACCGTTGCCTATGCCGACCCGACGGGTGGCAACGATGCGAACGCGATCCAGGATGCATCGGGCAACGACGCGGTTACCCTGAGCGCGACCACCGTCACCAATAACACGCCGGACGTTGCTGCCCCGGTCTTCGCTTCTGCCGCCGTCAACGGCGCCTCGCTGGTGATGACCTACACCGATGCGTCCCAGCTCGATGCGGGGAATCCGCCAGCCATTGGCGACTTTGCCGTGATGGCGGGCGGTTCGCCGGTTAGCGTCAGCAGTGTTTCTGTAAACGCGGCCGCCAAGACCGTTACGCTGACCCTGGCGAGCGCGGTGACGCCTGGCCAGGCCGTGACCGTGGCCTACACCGACCCTACCATCGGCAACGATGGGAATGCCATTCAAGATGCGGCGGGTAACGACGCCATCACGCTCGGCGCAACGGCCGTCACCAACAATACGCCTGATGTCACAGCGCCGGTCTTCGCTTCCGCAGCCGTTAATGGCGCCACGCTGGTGCTGACTTATACCGAAGCGACGACGCTGGATGCGACGAACGTTCCAGCAGCTGGAGCATTTACCGTCATGGCGGGTGGTTCGGCCGTTACCGTCAGCAGCGTATCGGTGAACGCCGCTGCGAAGACCGTCACGCTGACGCTGGCGAGCGCGGTAGCTCCTGCCCAGGCCGTCACGGTGGCCTACGCCGATCCAACCGGCGGCAACGACACCAACGCGATCCAGGATGCCGCGGGCAATGATGCCGCCACGCTCGGTGCGACTTCTGTCACCAACAACACGGTGGACACGACGGCTCCGGTATTCGCTTCTGCAGCCGTCAACGGTACCTTGCTGGTGATGACCTACACCGAAGCCAGCACGCTGGATGGAGTAAATGCTCCCGCAGCGGGCGCGTTTACCGTGACGGCAGGCGGGTCGGCCGTCAGTGTCAGCAGCGTGTCGGTCAACGCCGCCGCCAAGACGGTTACGCTGACGCTGGCCAGCGGAGTCACCGCGGGCCAGGCTGTCACTGTGGCCTACGCTGACCCGACCGGCGGCAACGACACGAACGCGATCCAGGATGCGGCAGGCAACGACGCCATCACCCTCGCGGCGACTGCCGCCACCAACAACACTCCGGATGTCACCGCGCCGGTCTTTGCTTCGGCCACCGTCAACGGCACCACCCTCGTGATGACGTACACGGAAGCGGTGTCGCTGGATGCTGTCAATGGCCCGGCGGCCGCGCGCTTTGCCGTGACCGCAGCCGGTTCTGCAGTTGCCGTCAGCAACGTCGTCGTCGATGCCAATGCGAAGACCGTCACGCTGACGCTTGCAACCGCTGTTACCAATGGCCAGGCGGTCACGGTTGCGTACACCGATCCGACCGGTGGCAACGACGCCAACGCGATCCAGGACGCGGCAGGCAACGACGCCGTGACGCTCGGCGCCACGGCTGTCACCAACAACACTCCCGTGCCCAGCCCTTCGACACCGCCAACCACCAGCACGGTGGACGGTGTGGCCGTGCAGACCGGCACTGTGGCCAACAGCGATGGTTCCGTATCGACGGTGGTGACGATTCCGGTCGTGACGACCGGGCGCGTTGAGGAAGTGGGCGACAACACCGTTGCCGATATCCCGCTGGTGAAGAACTCCAGCGGCACCTCGCTCCTGACGGTTCAGGTGCCCGTGGGCGTGGGCCTGCAGGCCAGCGGTCCTGGCCAGGCGAAGACCGCGGGCAGTTCGTTGACGGACCTGATCCGCGAGATCAAGGCCCACACCACCAGCGGTTCGGCGGACCAGAATTCGCTCACCGGCGGCGGCACTGGCTTCCTGGGCGACCTGCAAAGCAGCACGCCGCTGCTGGTGCAGACCGTCGTCACCGCGGGCAATACGCCAGGCAGCAATGCCTTGACCATCAGCGGCCAGCCAACGGCTGCGGGCGAAACCCAGGTCGCGCTGGTAATCGATACGCGCTCGCAGACGAGCGGTGTCAATATCGAATTGCAGAACGTGGAGTTCGCGGCCATCATCGGCACGGCGAATGTCAGCGGCGGTTCCGGCTCCCAGAAGGTGTGGGGCGATAGCGCCAGCCAGACGATCTTCCTCGGTGCGGATGACGACGTGCTGCACGGCGGCGGCGGCAACGACACCGTGGGCAGCGCAGGCGGCAACGACCGCGTCTATGGCGACGAGGGCAACGACATTGTGTTCGGCGGCGAAGGGGACGACTATGTGGACGGCGGCACGGGCCTGGACATTGCCCGCTTCAGTGGCCGCAGCGACGCTTATTCCCTGCGCATGTCGAACGACAAGCTGGTGATGACGGCGAAATCCGGTACCGACGGCGTCGACACGGTGGTGTCGGTGGAAACGCTGCGCTTCATCGGCGGGCAGGGCATGGGCACCAGCGAGAACGTACTGGCGCGCCTCTACGAGGGCCTGCTGCATCGCTCGGCCTCCGCGGCGGAAGTGGCCTTCTGGCAGGACAAGGAAGCGCGCGGCGCCACCATGCACGATATCGCTGCCTCCATCGCCGGTTCGACGGAAGCGGTGGCAGTGAATGGCGCCAGCAATCTGTCCTTCGTCACCGGCCTGTATCAGAACGTTCTGGGCCGCGCCGCGTCGAGCCAGGAGGCAGACTTCTGGCTTGGCAAGATGGCTGGCGGCATGGACCGCGCGACCGTGGCGCTGGGCTTCGTCAATTCGACGGAGAAGCTGGCCGCCGCGGTGAACGTGGACTTCAACCACAGCGACGTGGCCGTACTGGTGCGCATGTATAACACCATGTTCGGCCGCGCTGCCGACGAGGCAGGCCTGAACTACTGGCTGGCCAAGCACGAGCAGGGCATGACGATGGGCGCAATTGCGGACGCGTTCACCACTTCCTCGGAAGCGCAGGCCCTGCAGCAGCCGGGCGGCGATGCGGCGTTTATCAACCAGCTCTACCTGCTGGGCATGCACCGCGCGCCGACGGCGGCGGAATCGCTGGCCCTGCAAGGCCTGATGCAGCAGGGCGTGTTCGACCGTGGACAGGTGCTGCTCAATGTGGCGGAATCGGCTGAAAGCATCACGCTGGTGGGCACCATCAACACCAGCATCGACCTCGCGTAATCGGCCCTCAAGGGATGGATGGCCGTGCGCCGTCCATCCCGGCTGTAAAGTGTGTTTCCAATTGTATGTAGAAGATTTTCTACATTTTTTTCCTATTAAGATTTCAGCACCTCTAATCTCAATAGGAAGATTTCAGTCATGTCCACTCCACCTCTGCCCGAACCGATTCAGATCGATGGCGTTCTGGCTTACCGTACTCTCCTCAACCAGCCTGACGGTTCCGTCAACCAGACCTTCCGCGTCTTCCCGGTCTCGCCCCAGCGTCCGGACAATACCGGCAACCCGCACCTGGCCGACATTGGCATCGTGAGCGCTCCCGGCGCCTCGCTGACGGTGCAGCTTCCAAACTATGTGGGCTTCGAGTCGGGTGGCGACGCCACTGCGCACAGTTCGGAGAATGCATTGCCGGAGCTGATCTCAATGATCGATTCCATGAGCGTTCCGGACGCCCAGCGCACTGAGCTCCACGCAGGCGCGGCCTTGTTCGTGAACGAGGCCCTCGCCAGCGACGCGCCCGTGCTTTTCGAAACGGTGATCACCAGCGGCGCCGCGCTGCCCACGGAGAGCGAGTCGTTCGGGGTGGTGGCGCAGGAAGGCGCGGCCCGCGTTGCCGTGTTGCTGAACGCCTCCTCGCTGAACAGCAATGCGCCGGTACGCCTGGAGAATGTCGGCTTTGGCTTCGTGCGCGGCGATGTGACGGTGGAGGCAAGCGGCCGCTCCATGCAGCTGTTCGCCGATGGCGAGCGCCAGAACCTGAAGCTGGGAGCGGGCGACGATACCGTCCACGGTGGCGGCGGCGACGATCTGCTGAACGGGGGGCTTGGCAACGACAAGCTGTATGGCGACGCTGGCAACGACCTGCTGAATGGCGGCATGGGCGACGACTTGCTCGATGGCGGCGAAGGCATCGATATCGCCTACATGGCAGGACGTCCTTTCGACTATTCGGTGCGCGTGAACGGCGGCCATGTGCAGGTGAGCCAGCTGGCGCCCAGCACGGGCAATACGGACAGCCTGCACAACGTAGAAATCCTGGCCTTCACCGAGGCGGGCACGGACACGGCCGACGCGATCGGCCGCCTGTACGAGGCCCTGCTCGACCGCGACGCAAATGCCGCGGAAGTGGCGTTCTGGCAGGAGCTGCAGGAGCAGGGCGCTTCCCTGCAGTCCCTGGCGCTTCGCATCGCGTTTTCGCAGGAGGCAGGGGTGTCCACCGATGCCGGCTTCGTCACCGCACTGTATGAGCGCGTGCTCGACCGGGTGCCGGGCGAGGGCGAGCTGCAGGCCTGGCTGGCCCGCATGGAGCAGGGCATGGACCGCGGCGCGGTGGCGCTGGGCTTCGTGAATTCCGCCGAAAAACTGGGCATGACCTATGACGTGGATATCGGCAGCTCGGACGTTGGGGTGCTGGTGCGCCTGTATCACAGCGCTTTCGGCCGTGCGCCGGACGAAGCAGGCATCAACACATGGCTCGTCCACCTGGAGAAGGGCATGTCGATTGGCGATGTCGCCGATGCGTTCGCGGCAGCCATGATCCCCGACAGGCTGCCGGTGGTCATCGATAACGAAGGCTTCATACAGCAGGTGTACACGAACGCCCTGCATCGCAATCCCACCGGTGAGGAATCGGCATTCATGCTCAAGCTGATGGAGAATCCGGTCTTTGACCGCGGCCAGGTCCTGCTCACGGTGTCGGAATCCTTCGAAGCCGTGCAGCTGGTGGGCGTGATCGACAGCGATATCGTAATCGTCTGAGCAGACTCAGGGGTAGTTGACTGGAAGAATTGTTTCTAAATGTATGTAACCGCGAAAAACTGGGCACCATCCCTTAGTATTTTCGCAGTTATGTTCTGAGGAAACAAAATGACGACATCTATCCCCACCCCTGTCCCGGTCGAAATGCCCGTGAAAGACGATGTTCTGCACGGCGATGCGGGAGACAACCTGCTGGACGGCGGTTTCGGCAACGACAGCCTCTACGGCGAAGCGGGCCAGGACCTGCTCATTGGCGGCGGCGGGAACGACTATCTGGATGGCGGCGACGGCATCGACATCGCCCGCATGGACGCCCGGCGCGAGGACTATGCTTTCCGCATCAAGGACGGACACCTCACGATGACGCTGAACGCGGGCGGCGACGTGGATGACCTGCACAACATCGAAATCCTGGCCTTCCAGGGCCAGGACATGAGCACCAGCGAGGTCCTGCTGCGTCTTTACGAGGGCCTGCTGGAGCGCACACCCAATGCGGCCGAACTCTCCTACTGGGAGGACCAGGTGCGCGGCGGGAAGTCGCTGCACGACGTGGCCTCGGCCTTCCTGGCCTCGCCGGAGGCCGACCGTGGCCTGGACGACGGCTACTTCGTCGTGGAGCTGTATTCGGCGAGCCTTGGCCGCGAAGCCAGCCAGGTGGAACTTGAATACTGGGTGCCGCAGCTGGAAGCAGGCCTGGACCGCGCCACGCTGGCGCTGATGATCGTCAATTCGGCCGAGAAGCTGTCGCTGCAAACGTCCATCGACTTCATCAACAGCGACGTGGCCGTCATGGCCCGCCTGTATAACACCGCCTTCGGACGCGCGCCGGACGAGGCGGGATTGAATTCCTGGCTGTGGGCTATCGAACATGGCGCGCGCATCGGCGACATTGCCGACACTTTTGCCTCGCTCATGGTCAATCCGAACGCACCGATATCGGATGACGCTTTCATTCAGCAAGTATTCCAGACTGGTTTGCAGCGCGGGATAACGGCCGAAGAGTCCCTCTGGGTTCACCAACTCATGGACATGGGCTATGATCGCGGACAGGTATTGCTGACGATATCCGAGTCCATGGAAAGCATGCTGCTGGTTGGTGTGAACAGCACGAACATCGTCACTACCTGACAGAGACTTTTCAACCAAAAAATAAAGGAGCAGGTATGGCAGAAGCGTATGTAGGCGAGATTCGCCTGTTTTCAATGAGCTGGGTCCCGGAAGGCTGGCTCGTATGCGCGGGCCAGATGGTGCAGGTAAACCAGTACCAGGCGCTGTTTTCCCTGATCGGCGCCACCTTCGGCGGCGACGGCCAGAGCACGTTCGGGCTGCCGGACCTGCGCGGCCGCGTGCCGATCCAGATCGGCCAGGGACCGCTGGGCAACTATCCCTGGGCGCAGAAGGGCGGCACCAGCAATACCACCGTCAACGGCGCCGGTTCGGTCACCATTACCAGCATGGCGCAGCTGCCCCAGCACACGCACGTTGCCACCTTCGCCGGCAGCGGCGGCGGCCCCTTCGTCGATCCCACAATCAAGATCAACGTCAGCAATGACACCGCCACCAGCGCGGCGCCGCTGGCCGATGGCTATTTCGCGCCCTTGAAGCCTCCTGGCCTGGGCGCCGCGCCGCTGGGCTACACGGCCACGGCGAACAATGGCACTACGACGCTGAATACCAATACCGCCGTGGCGGGCGGCGGCGGGGGCGGCGGCATCACCGGCGGCACGGTCACGGTTGCCGCGGCCGGGGCTGTCACGCCGAGCCCGATCCCTGTGCCCTTCGCCGTCACGGTGCCGCCGGTCATGCCGCCTTTCCTCGCGATGAACTACGCGATCTGCGTCAACGGCATCTATCCTCCGCGCCCATAAGAGGCCTGGGGAGCACCCGGCCAGCGCGGGCTGGCCGGGATCCAAAAAATTACAATACCTAGAACGCTGGGGAATACATGGCAGAAGCATATATCGGCGAGATTCGCCTGTTTTCAATGAGCTGGGCCCCGGCAGGCTGGCTCCCATGCGCGGGGCAGACATTGGCCGTGCAGCAGTATCCGGCACTGTTCTCGCTGATCAGCAACGCCTATGGCGGCGACGGCCGGAGCACTTTCATGCTGCCGGACCTGCGCGGCCGTGCGCCGGTCCAGATGGGCCAGGGGCCGCTCGCCACCTACCCGTGGGCGCAAAATGGCGGTACAAGCAGCACCACCGTCCATGGCGTCGGGGTCGCCACCGTTACCAGCATGAACCAGCTGCCCCAGCACACTCATGCGGCCACCTTTACCGGCAGCGGCGACAGTCCTTTCGTCGAGCCCACCATCAAGGTCAATGTCAGCAATGACACCGCCACGAGCGCTGCGCCGCTTGCCGATGGCTACTTCGCTCCCTTGAAGCCACCGGGTCTGGGCGCCGCGCCGCTGGGCTACACGGCTACGGCGAGCAACGGCACCACGACGCTGAATACCAACACCGCCGTGGCGAGCGGTGGGGGAGGCGGCGGTATTACCGGGGGCATAGTCGCGCTCAATGTGGTCGGCGCTCCCAGCCCGCTCCCGAATTCCGTGCCCTTCAGCGTTACCGTGCCGGCGGTGATGCCGCCTTTCGTCGCGCTGACCCACGCTATCTGCTTCTACGACGGCATCTATCCGCCGCGTCCTTAGGCGGTTTCTAGCAGCACCAGGCCTGGCGCGTCGCTGATCCGGTAGGCGAACTGCAGCTGTTCGCCGCCTGCCAGCGCGGGGCGGCCGGGGAAGTGCTGCGGCAGGTTCAGGCTGCATTCGTAGTCGTCCAGCCTGTGCGGCCCGAAGGCCACGATTTTCGTGAGCAGCCGGGCCTGCATTCCGGCTGGCACCTCGGACGGAATCCGCACTGCCCCGGCGGGCAGCAGACCGCCTTCCTTTTTCCATGCCTCGATCGCTTCCCGGTCCAGGCGGAACACCGGCCCAAGGCCAATGCGCTCGCGCTGTGCAGGCTGCGGCTTCGCATCCGGCCCTTCGAGCGGCGGCGGCAGCTCCTTGCCGAGGCGCAGCAGGCAGGCTTCCACCGTCACCGATTCGGGCACCAGCAGCGCGCCGGGCGCTTGCGCCGCCAGATGGCGCATGATCGCCACCTGCGGTTCGCTGCGCAGCGAGGCGTTCATCGTTTCGGAGACGATCACGTCCGGCAGCTGCGCAGGATCGAGGATCATG
Organism: Massilia endophytica; assembly: GCF_021165955.1. Classification (NCBI taxonomy): domain Bacteria; kingdom Pseudomonadati; phylum Pseudomonadota; class Betaproteobacteria; order Burkholderiales; family Oxalobacteraceae; genus Massilia; species Massilia endophytica. The sequence continues at coordinate 1,566,173 of NZ_CP088952.1, forward strand.
GTGCAGGCATCCGCCAGTACATAGCCGCTCACGTGCGAAGCGAGGCCGAAGCCCTCCACCAGGCCGCGCGCGCAATCCAGGGAGGCGGCGTGGATATCGGCCAGGGTGAACTCTGCTTCCTGCGCGCCAGACAGCGCCATGAGCGGCAGGGCCAGCGTCGCGAAGGGGCCGCAGCCTGCGTACAGCACGCGCACGGGCCGCTCCGGCCTGCGGGCCTGTTCGATGGCGGCGGCCAGGCCCTTGATGAAGGTGATCGTGCGCAGCGGTTCGCGCGCGCACATGGCCGCCCTGAGAGGGGAGAGCGCCAGCCCGGCGGCGGTGCTGGTCTGCTTGCTGTCGTCGAGCGGCTGGTCCTCGGGCCGTAGACCGGTACAGCGTTCCAGCAGCAGGCGCAGCGCAGCCGATTCCCGCATCAGGCTCTCCCGTTCCCTGGCAGGACTCGCGATAGCGCGCGCCAGTTCCCGCAGCTCGGCGCGGTCCTCGGGACTCATGCGAATATCACCATGTAGTGCTGCGCGTCCGCCTGCTTCGGCGGCGTAGGCGCGATGCACCACACCTGGCGTTCCATTGCCGGATGGTCGACGTAGTAGTTGTCCTGCACCAGCAGGGGCTGCGCCGGGCCGCTGAACACCAGGGAAAGCGGAGCTCGGAACTGCTCGGGCAAGCCGCGGCGCGGCGCCTCGGCGCAGGACTCCAGGCGCAGCGGCACAGGCCCGGCCTGGGTATCGATCGAAAAAGTACTGCCGATCAGAGGCAGGAAGAATGCGGGTGTTGGATTCATGGCGTTTCTAAAATAGATTTCAGGCATTATGATGGATGGAGGCAAGCACCTCAACCATTCAGCGCCATGCTCGCACTCGAACTCGATTATCTGCAACTGCGGCCAGCCCAGGCTGCCGACGATACCTTCCTGAAAGCGCTTTATGCCAGCACGCGCGATGATCTGAGCCTGGCCGCGGCTACGCCCGACATGCTGGCGCTGCTGCTCGACCTGCAGTGGCGGGCCCAAAGCGGCGGCTACCGCCAGACCTATCCGGATGCGGACAGCCTGATCGTGGAGGAGGACGGAATGCCGCTGGGCAGGCTGCTGGTCGACTGCAGCGCGAGCCCCTGGCGTATCGTGGATATCGCACTGCTGCCTGCCGCCAGGGGGCGGGGCCATGGCGCGGCCCTCCTGGGCGCCCTGCAGGCCAAGGCCCGTGCCGCCGGCGCTGCCCTGGCGCTGAGCGTGCGCCGCGACAATCCCGCCGCGCGCCGCCTGTACGACAGCCTGGGCTTTGTCCCTGCAGGAGGCGACATGCTGGCCGAGCAGATGGTCTGGCCCGCGCCCTAGCGGCGTTCCGTGCTTCACGCTGCTGGGCGTTTCGCTAGAATCGGCCAGGGAACATACTGGCAGCGAGGGCATCGTGAACAGCAGCGACAGCACGGTCACTATCGATCCGCAAGCCGCGCATGGCGGCCTATCCATCCGCACGCTGGACGAACACTTGTGCCATGACCAGAGCTTCGCCTCCGCACTGGCGCGGGCCGTCGGCGCGGTGGCCGTGGGCGCGGACGGCGCCATCACGCTGGCCCAGTTCGCCGCCGTGACCGATATCGCCGGCGAAGGCAAGGCCTCGGCGGTCTTTGCCGCGCTGGTCCTGAACGCCATCGAATCCGGCGTCACCGTGGACTGGGCCCTCAACGCCCTGGCCAAGGCCAGCGCCGGAGTGGCGCCTTCGGCGCGCATGGCCGCCTACGACACCATCAAACCGCTGCTGGCGCTGCAAGGCCGGGCCGCCCGGCCGCTGGCGCAGCGCATCGCCCGCGCCCTCGACATCCGCCTCCAGCCTGAAAACCTGTACGGCCTGCCGCCCGAGGAGGAGCGCCGCCTGCTCAACAATATCGGCACGCAGGCGCGCAAGCTGGTGCGGGGCAAAGGGCTCGTCGACGCGGTGGCGGAATTCGGCCGCAGCACGGGCCAGGTCGAGCTGCTGGACCACGCGCGCGGCTTCAACGGCGGCATGATGACGGCCGAGCAGCTGCGCGACACCGTGGAGCGCGCCCTCACCCTGATTGGGCAGGGCATCGCCACCTATCAGGAATCGGCCACCGCGGCGGCGGCGGCCGAAGCCAGCGCGGCCAGCCTGGCCGCCACGGCCGAACAGCTGCGGCAGCAGGTCCTGCAGAGGCTCGCCCTGGTCGACGCCCGAGTGGCCTACGAGCGGCGGCTGCTGGCCCAGGATATCGAGGACGCGGTGCAGGACGCGGGCAACGCCATCGAAGTGGCCATCGGCGAGCGGCTGCAGGAAGGCCAGTGGAAGGACGCCGAGCTGTGGGCAGGCATCGCCCAGCAGCAGTTCGGACAGGAGATGGAGCGCCGTATCGACCGCGTCGTCAAGCGCAAGGAGGAAGCGCTGGACCTGCTCAATCACGACCTGGCGCTGTTCCAGTCCGACATCCGGCTCACCCAGGCCAGCGTGTTCGAACGCCAGCACCACGCGGCGCTTGCGCGGCTCATGCCGCGCCTGCGCATCAGCACGCGGCTGGTGAACACCATGGACACGGCCGCCAACCTCACGCTGATGGGCGGGGCCATGGCGGCGGCAGGCACGGGAACGGCCGCCTACCTGTTCGGCGTGGCCGTGGTGGTGCCGGTAGTGGCGCCCGTGGTGCCTTTCGTGGGCGGCGCCGTGCTGCTCGCCAGCGCCTTCAAATGGGCCACAGATACCAACAAACGCAAGCGCTCGGAGATCCGCGACAAGCGGCGCGCTTTCGAGGAAGAGCTGCGCAAGCGCCTCAAGGCGGCGGAGGAGGCCTTCACCGCGCAGCTCGAACGCATCGGCGAAGCCTTCCACGAATCGGCCCGCCAGCTGCTCACGCCTTTGATGCTGGAGGCGGAAGCCGCAGGGCGCATCCAGGGCATGCGCAAGCGCATTGCGGACAAGGTGATCGCCCAGTCCCACGCCGCCATGACCCAGCTGCAGATGGCCATGGGCGGGCAGGCCGCGTGATCAGTGCAGCAGGTTCTTCGCGATGACGCCGTCCGCCGCGCCGCTGGCCAGGGCCAGGGGCTGGTTCAGCGCCCGGGTTGTGTAGACCGGCTGCTGCGGCATCGGCTGGCCCAGCATGCGGCCCGTGGTGTCGCGGATATCCACCTTCACCGTGGTGGAGAGGCCGATGCGCAAGGGATGCGCCGCCAGCTCCTTCGGATCGAGGGCAATACGCACCGGCACGCGCTGCACGACCTTGATCCAGTTGCCGCTCGCGTTCTGCGCAGGCAGCAGGGAGAAGGCGCTGCCTGTCCCTGCCGACATGCCCACCACCTTGCCATGGAAGACCACCTTGCTGCCGTACATGTCGGCCTCGATCTCGGCGGACTGGCCCACGCGGATATCGCGCAGCTCCGATTCCTTGAAGTTCGCATCCACCCACAGCTGCTCGAGCGGCACAATGGAGAGCAGGGCGGTGCCCGGCGTGACATGGGCGCCCAGCTGCACGCTGCGTTTCGCCACATAGCCTGACACCGGCGCAAGGATCGCATTGCGGCGCGAGGCGAGCCAGGCGGCCACATAGTCGGCGCGCGCCGCCTGCACGGCCGGATGTTCGGCCACCGGCACGCCCGACACGCCGGCCCGTGCGGCTTCCGCCTGCTTCGCCGCGACCGCGACGGCCGCCTTTGCGTTGGCCACGGCCTGGCGCGCATGCTCCACGTCTTCGCCGGACACGGTATGGTCCGCGGCCAGGGGCAGGCGGCGCGCCAGGTCCGCTTCGGCATTCTTCAGCGCCAGGCGGCGCTGGGCGATGGCGGCCTCGTACTGGCCTACGTCCGCATAGCGCTGCCGCTCCTGGCGCACGATGGCGCCCAGTTTCGCCTCCGCCTGGCGCAGGGCCACGTCGGCGTCCGCCGGGTCCAGTTTCACCAGTTCCGCGCCCGCCTGCACCAGCTGGGTTTCGTCAGCGCGGATAGCCTCCACGTTGCCCGTGACCTGGGAGGACAGGGTGACCAGATTGCCGCCCACATAGGCGTTGTCGGTTTCCTGGTACTTGGACAGCACCAGCGCATACCAGGCCGCATATGCGGCGCCGGCGGCGATGAAGGCGGCGGTGATCGCCGCCAGGACTTTCCTGCGCTTCGAGGGATTAGGTGTGGTTTCGCTCATGATGATCCTTACCGGAATGTGAGAGAGGACGTGGCGCGGTAACCGCCGCCGAGGGAATGGGTGAGGGCCACTTCGGCCAGGAGCTGGCGCTGCTGCAATTGCAGCGACAGGTCCTGCAGCTGGAGCAGCGCAAGCTCCGCGTTCAGCAGGGTGTTGCGGTCGGCCAGGCCCTGCTGCAGCTTCCTCTCGGTGGAGCGGGCCACGGCGGCAGCGGTGGCGTTGACGGCGGCCTGCTGCGCCAGCTGGCGCTCGATGCCTTGCAAGGCGGCGCCCTGGCGCGCCACGTCGTGTACCGCATCCGCCACGGCCAGGTTGTACTCGGCGATCAGCACATCGCGCTCGCCGCGCGCGCCTTCCAGCTGGGCGGAAAGGCGCCTGCTGTCGAAAATCGGCAGAGAAATGGCTGGGCCGAAGAAGGCCGTGGCGCTGCCGCTGCGCAGCAGCTTCGATACGGAAATGGAGTCCAGGCCGATGGCGGCGCCCAGGTTCAGGTCGGGATAAAAAGCTGCCTTCGCTGCCTCGCTGCGGCTCATGGATGCCTGCACGCGCCAGCGCGCGGCCTGCAGGTCGGGGCGGCGCGCCAGCAGTTCGAAGCCCAGCTGGGCGGGCAGTCGGTGCGGCGCCTGCTGGAGAGGCAGGGGCTTCAGGCTGTCCAGGGCCTTGCTGCCCGCGCCCAGCAGGGCGCGCAGCGCCTCGCGCTCGAGCGAGGCTTCGGTATCGAGCTGCTCGCCCGTTTTCTTCAGCATCAGCAGCCCCGCCTCGGCGGTGCGCAGATCGTCCGCGCTGGCGAGGCCGTGATTCATGCGCTGGCGCCGGTCCGCAATGGCGGCTTCCTGCTTTTCCGCCATCTGCGCCACGTTGGCGCCGCGCGCCCACAGCATCTGCAGGGCGAAGTAGTGCTGGGCGATGGCGGCGGAGAGATCCTGTTCGGCGGCGGCGTACGCGGCGCGCCGGGCCTGCACTTCGCCGATGGCCGCTTCCACGGCAGCCTTGTTGCGGCCCCACCAGTCAAAGTGGTAGCGCGCTTCGAGGTTCACGGTCTGTTCGCCCACCCAGGAGCCGCCGATGGGGGGCGGCAGCAGGCCGTTGGCGGAGTAGCGCTGGCGGCCTGCGCTGGCGGTCAGCTCGGTTTCCAGTCCCTGTTCCGCGCCGGCGCGGTTCACGGCGGCGCGGGCTGCCGCGATCTGCGCGGCGGCCAGGTCCAGGCTGGGAGCGCGCGCCAGCGCCTGGCCGATCAGCTCATTGAGCTGGTGGTCGCCGTATACCGTCCACCATTGGGCTTCCGGCCAGCCTTCGCGCGCAAGGTGGATGGAGGCGGGCAGTTCGGCTGGCGTCTCGCGCATGGCAAGGGGATGGCGGTCGGGCGGGATGCTGGCGCAGCCCGCGAGGCTCAGCGTCGCCGCGCAGGCGAGCAGGAGTCGTTTCGGTTTCATCGTTTTGCTTTCATCTTTCAATCCATGGCGGCGTGGCTGGCCGCCGCATCCGGTTTCGCGGCCGGACGCACCAGCAGGAGCAGGGGAATAACTGCCAGCGTCATGAGCGTCATGAGCCAGAAGTCGTCCACGTAGGCGATCATCGAGGCCTGGCGCGTGATCTCGTTGTTCAGGGCGAGCGCCGCATCCGGCGTGGTGGCGTTGTTCAGGAGGGCGGGATTGGCGATGTTCACCTTCTCCACCAGCGAGGCGTGCATGGACTGCGTGTTCCGTACGAGGAGCGTCTGCACCAGCGCGATGCCGATGCTGCTGCCGATATTTCGCACCAGGCTGTAGATTGCCGTGCCTTCGGCCCGCATCGCTGGCGAGAGCGTGGCGAAGGTGGCCGCGCTAAGGGGCACGAACACCAGGCCCAGGCCGAGGCCCTGGATCACGCCGGGCCACACGATGTCGCTCTGCGAGAGCACCAGGGTGTAGCGGCTCATCTGCCACAGCGAGAAGGCGGTGATGGCGAAGCCTGTTGCCAATAGCAGGCGCAGGTCGAAGCGGCCCACCAGCCTGCCCACCACCAGCATGGCCAGCATGGTTCCGAGGCCGCTGGGCGCGGTCACCAGTCCTGCGACGGCGGCCGGATAGCCCATGAGCCCCTGCAGCATGGTCGGCGTCAGTGCGCGCGTGGCGAAGAGCACGAGGCCGACGATGAAGATGAAGAGCAGGCCGCTCACGTAGTTCCGGTTCTTCAGCAGGCGGTAGTCGAAGAAGGACTGGCCGGGCGGCGTGGTCCAGGTATGGCCCACGAACCAGGCAAAGCTCACGGCGAGCAGGATGGCCTCGACCCAGGTTTCCGTGGAGCCGAACCAGTCGTTCTGTTCGCCCCGGTCCAGCAGCATCTGCAGGGAGCCGATGGCCAGGCTCAGGGTAATGAAGCCGAAGGCGTCGAAGCGCATCTTGCGCGGCGCCTCGGCCGGGCGGATGTAGCGCCAGATGCCGTAGAAGGCCAGCGCGCCAACCGGCACGTTGATGAAGAAGACCCAGCGCCAGTTGTAGCTGTCGGTCAGCCAGCCGCCCAGGGTGGGGCCGAGAATGGGGCCGATCATCACGCCCATGCCCCACACGGCCATGGCCGAACCGTGCTTTTCGCGCGGGTTGATGTCGAGCAGGGTGGCCTGCGACAGCGGCACCAGGGCCGCGCCGAACACGCCTTGGAGGAGCCGGGCGATCACGATCTCCGTCAGCGAGGACGAAAGCCCGCACAGCACCGAAGCGGCCGTGAAGCCCGCAACGGAAGCGAGGAAGATGTTCTTCTGGCCATAGCGGTCGCACAGCCAGCCGGTAAGCGGCGTGGCGATGGCGGCGGCCACGATGAAGGAGGTGAGCACCCAGGTGATCTGGTCCTGCGAGGCAGAGAGGCTGCCCTGCATGTGCGGCAGGGCCACGTTGGCGATGGTGCCGTCCAGCGCCTGGATGATGGTCGCCAGCATGATCGATATCGTGATCATGCGGCGGTTGATGCCGTCCCCTGTGTTCATGCCCTGGACTCGATGGCCGCCTGCAGCGATTCGAGGAAGAGCGTCATCTGCTCCAGCTGCACCTGGTCGGCGTCCGCCAGCAGTTCGCTGCGGAAGGGATCGGCCACCGCGCGCAGGTGGGCGTAGACGTCGCGTCCGCTGTCGGTGAGGTAAATGAGCTTCACGCGGCGGTCGGTGGGAGACGGACGTCGTTCCATGTGGCCCGCCTTCACCAGGCGGTCGATCATGGCCACCATGGACGGATCCTCGATCCCCAGGCGCCGCGCCAGCTCGGTCTGGGAGAGGGGCTCGCCCTTGGCGAGGGTGGCAATGGCGAGCCAGCTGGCCTGGCTCAGCCCCAGGTCCTTCATGCGCCGGTCCAGGGCCAGGCGCCAGGAGCGGGCGGTGTTGTGCAGGGCGCGGGCGAAGCGTTCTTCGATAGAGAGCGACATATAAGCCATCAAATAGTTAGATATCGAAGTAAATTCTAACATGCAAACGGCTACGTGCGCCAACGAACATACCAATAGTGAATTGCCCGCTTACAATAAAGCTGGCTACCGCCTTGTAACTATTAGTGAGCACACCATGAAAAAACAGCTTCTTGCCGCCAGCCTCCTGGCTCTTTCGACCGCCGCCTTCGCCCAGGACGTCGGCGTTTCCATCAGCGTGGGCCAGCCCGGTTTCTACGGACGACTGGACATCGGCAATATGGCGCCGCCGCCAGTCATCTACGCGGAGCCGGTGATCGTGCAGCGTCCGGCGCGCTATATCGCCGAGCCGATTTACCTGCGCGTCCCGCCCGGACACGAGAAGAACTGGCGCAAGCATTGCCACCGTTATAATGCTTGTGGGCGTAACGTCTATTTTGTGCGCGACAGCTGGTATCTGAACGACTACGCTCCGCGCTACCGCGAGGAGCATGAGCGCCACGGCGGCGGCCGCGGCCACGACAAGCACGACAAGCACGAGAAACACGGCGGCCACGGCCATGGCAAGGGCCACGGCAAAGGCCACGACTGACGGGGCCGCGTAGGCCGCCCCCGCACATTGAGGAGAACCGTTTGCAAAGCAAATTCGTGATCGTAGGTGGAGGGGCGGGCGGCCTGGAGCTGGCCTGCAAACTGGGCCGAAAGCTGGGACCCGAGAAGGTGATGCTGGTGGACAGCCGCCTGTATCACATCTGGAAGCCTTCGCTGCACGAGGTGGCGGCGGGCACCCTGGACATCCACCAGGAAGGCCTGTCCTACCAGATGCTGGCGCATGACAACGGCTTCACCTATGTCTACGGCGCGATGCAGGCGCTGGACACGGCGGCCAACACTATCGAGGTGGACGCCATCAGCACCCAGGCCGGCGAGACTGTCCTTCCAAAACGCACCATCCATTTCGAACAGCTGGTGATCGCCGTCGGCAGCACCTCCAACTACTTCGGCGTGCCGGGCGCGCAGGAGTACACCATTTCCCTGAACGCCACCGAGGACGCCGAGCGCTTCCGCCTCACCCTGCTCAAGCTCCTTACCAAGGCCGCGCTGGAGAAGGGCGGCGACGGCACGCAGGGCGTGGACGTGGTCATCATCGGCGGCGGCGCGACGGGCGTGGAGCTGGCGGCCGAACTGCGCGAGGCCAGCGGGGTCTACGCCGCTTACGGCTTCGGCCATCTCGATCCGGTACGCGATGTGCGCATCACCTTGCTGGAAGGGGCGCCGCGCATCCTGGCGCCGCTGCCCGAGCGCGTGTCGGGGGCGGCGCTCAAGCTGCTCAACCAGCGCGGCATCACGGTGGTGACCGATACCCGCGTCACGGACATCAAACCGGACCACGTCACGGTGGCCAAGGGCGAGGTCTATCCCTCGGATATCGTGGTGTGGGCGGCGGGCATCAAGGCGCCGGACTTCCTGCGCGGGCTGGGGCTGCCGGTCGCCAAGGGCGGGCAGATCGAGGTGAGCGGAGAGCTGGTGGTAAAGGGCTTCCCCAATATCTACGCGCTGGGCGACTGCGCCCAGTGCATGGGAGCGGACGGCAAGCCCGTGCCGCCGCGCGCCCAAGCGGCGCACCAGCAGGCGGACTATCTGGTGGACACCTTCCTGCGCATCGCGCGCGGCCAGGCGCCGCAGGGCAAGCCGTATGCGTACCGGGACTATGGATCGCTCGTGTCCTTCGGCCAGACCACCTCCGTGGGCAGCCTGATGGGATCACTGCGCGGCTTCAACTGGTTCGTGGAAGGCTTCTTCGCGCGCATGATGTACACCAGCCTGCACCTGATGCATCACCAGGCGGTGCTGGGCACGATCCGCACCGGCGTGCTGGCGCTGGCGCGCTTCCTCATCAAGCGCACAACCCCGCTGGTCAAGCTGCACTAGCGTAGCCGCAGCCGCATGCGCATGGGGGCGGGCGCCATCACGAAGCCCATCACTTCCTCCGGCGCCAGGCCGTCCACCGCTTCCACCGATTCGATGTCGAAGCGCCCCAGCAGCATCGCCATCGCCACCTTGATCTCCAGCAGCGAGAGATAGCGCCCCGGGCACATGCGCGGACCGCCGCCGAAGGGCAGGGCGGCCGCGCGCGCCGCGCCGCCGCCTTCCAGCCAGCGCTCCGGCTTGAAATGCTCCGGCTGCGGGAAGTAGTGCTCGGCCATTGCCGCATGCCGCATCACGCACCAGACGATCGTGTCCTTCGGCAGCGCCACGCCGCCCATCTCGGTATCCTTCACCGTCTGCAGGGGAATGAAGGGCGCCGCAGGCTTAATGCGCATGCTTTCGTGGGCGCAGGCGTCGATGAAGTCGAGCGCGTCCGCCTGGGCCATCGTCATGTTCGCCACGTCGGGCACATGCTCCAGCACTTCCTGCTGCGCGCGCCGCAGCGCTTCCGGGTTACGGGAGAGCAGCCAGATCATCCATCCCAGCACGCTCGCAGTCGTGTCTTCGCCGCCCAGCAGCATGGTGATGACGTTGCCTACCACGGCTTCGTCGCCCAGCCCGCTGTCCGGCTGCTCGGTGGCAGCGATCATGGCCTGCAGCAGGTTCTGCGGCGCGCTGCGCAGGCCGGGATCGGCCGCCATGGCATTGCGCGCCTCGGCCACGAAGCTGTTGACCGCCAGCGTGAATTCGGCCGAGCTGTGCTCCAGGCGGCGGTCCACCGGAAGGCGGACATAGCGCCAGTAAGGCAGGGGCATCAGCGAACGGCGGGCCACGCCGGAAAGCACGTTCTCCATGTGCTGCTGGATCACGTCGTCGCCTTTTTCCACGGTGTTGACCTCGGCGCCGAAAGCCAGGCCCGCGATAATGTCCACCGTGTAGCGCTTCAGGTCCGCGCCCAGGTCGATGGCCTGGCCCTCCCGCGCGGCCTGACCCCAGCGTTCCTGCAGGCGGGCGCCGACCTTGGTCAGCAAGGGGAAATAGGCCTTGATGGCATGCGGGGCGAACGCCTGCATGACCATGCGCCGCTGGTGGCGCCAGTCCGCGCCTTCGGCCAGGAAGACGCCGGGCTGTCCGCCCAGCTCGGCCGAGACTTCGGCCGTGATGGCGGGGCGGCGGAAGGTGTCGGGCCGCTCGCGCAGGATGGCGGTGATGTCGGCCGGGTCGCTGAACACGACCGCCGCGCGGCGGCCCAGGCGAGCCCGGAACACGGGGCCGTATTCGGCCGCCCATTGTTCCATCTGTAAATGAATTCGGCGCGGTTTGAGCTGCAGGGCATTGCCCAGCAGGGGCAGGCCGCGCGGGCCCGGCAGGTCGTCGATGCGGCGGACAGGAGCGGCGGAGGAAGCGGCATTCGCATTGAGGCTCATCAGGTTACCCTTTATTCTTTTGTGGTATGCGGCCTTAGTATTGCAGTCCCCGGCGGCACCGTCTTGAATTTTTGCGACACGCCGCCGGCTCGTTGCAGCTCGGCTACAATGTTTTCATGGCCGACCACACTCCCACCAAGGCGCCTGTCGCGCGCCTGCTGCTCCCGCGCCGTTCGCTGGCGTCCTGCATCCGCGCGGGCTTTGTGCGCAATACGCTGGACTGCGGCGAGCTGCCGCCGGGCGACCGCCTGAACCGTTACCCGGCTTCCATGTTCAGCTGCATTACCTGGACCCTGGAAGGGGAGCTGGCCATGGTGGAGCCGCCCGATCCGGCGGGCGGCGTACTGGCGGCGGGCCAGGCCCTGGTCAACGGGCTGCAGTCCCAGCCCACGGTGACGGGCAGCCCGGGCCCGGTGCACTTCATGGGCATACTGTTCTTCCCCGATGCGCTGCACCGCCTGGCAGGAATCGACATGGCGCTGCTGGTCGACAGGATGCTGCCCCTGGAACAGGTGCTGGATGGAGACTGGCAGGCCATGTCGGCCCGCGTGGTGGCCGCGCCCGATGACGATGCGCGCATGGCGGTCATCGAGGATTTCCTGGAGCCGCGCTGGCGCGCCGTGCGCGCCGCCGAACAGGGCGCGCTGGGCCAGACCGGGGCCGCGGCGGCCGACTGGCTGCGCAGCATGGCGGCGCGCGCCGCCCTGGCGGGGCTGGGCCGCAGCGCCCGCATGGCGGAGCGCCGGCTGCGCGAATGGGCGGGCCTGCCGATGCGCACCCTGCGCCGCATCCGGCGCGCGGAGCAGTCCTTTATCGAGGCGCGCGACGAAGTGCTGAAGGGCAAGGTGTCGTGGAGCGATATCGCGGCGCGCGGCGGCTATGCGGACCAGGCCCACCTGAGCCGGGAATCGCGCCAGCTGTCCGGCCTCACGCCGAGCGAACTGGCGCGCCTGTGCCTGAGCGACGAAAGCTACTGGATGTACCGCATCTGGGCCTGATCAGGCGGCGGGCAAGGGCTTCGGCAGGGTGAGGGTGAGGGCGGCGCCGCCGCCGGGACTGGTCGCCAGGCTGAGGGTGCCGCCCAGGTGGAAGGCGCGCTCGCGCACGATGCGCAGGCCGTACTTGCCCGAATCCATGGCGGGCAGGCCGTCGGCGCCGATGCCGTTGTCCTTCACCGTCAGCATGATCTCGTCCTCGTTGTCGTCCACGATCACATCGGCTTCCGTGGCCTGGGCATGGTCCACGATATTGCGCAGGCCTTCTTCCAGCGCGCACAGCAGGGCGACGCTGTGGCTGCGCGGGCACAGGGGCTCCTCTTCCGGCAGGCTGCAGCGCACCGTGATGCCATGCTGCTGCCCGAATTGCGCGGCCGCCTCGCTCAGCGCCACGCGGATGCCGAGGAACTCGAGCTTGTCGTTCCACAGCTTGTGCTGCATCTGGCGGTTGGCTTCGATGATGGTGTGCAGCAGGTTCTTCATCTGCGCCGCGCGGTCCAGCAGGGCGGGGTCCTGCGGCAGCTTGGCGGTCAGCAGGCCCAGATGCATGGTGAGCGCCGTCAGCGAGGAGCCCAGGCTGTCGTGCAGCTGGCGGGAGAGCAGGCGGCGCTGCTCGTCCCAGCAGGCATTGACATGGCCCAGCAGGTCGCTCAGGTCGGCGGCGCGCATCGCGTTCGGTGGATCTTCCGTTGCGGGGGCAGGCATGGTCATCGGTTTAATGCCGGTAGTTAAGGCATCCGATGATACATGAGGTTTTGTCAAAATGTCGCACAGGCATAATCGTGAAGTGCCGCACATACAGGCTGATGCAAAGCTGGGAAGCTGTGCCCGTACATCATCAACCACCGAGGAGTAGCCATGAGCGCCAGCAAATCCCAGGATGCAATCGCCCTGCTGAAGCAGGATCACGCCGAAGTCAAAGCCATGTTCAAGGAATACGAGGAGCTGGGCGAGCGCGCCTTCGCCAGCAAGAAGAAGCTGGCGGACAAGATCTGCCTGGAGCTGACCAAGCACGCCACCGCCGAGGAAGAGATCTTCTATCCCGCCATGCGCGAGGCGGCCGAGGAGGCCGAGGACCTGGTGGACGAGGCCACCGTGGAGCACGCCTCCGCCAAGGACCTCATCGCCCAGATCAGCAGCATGGACCCGCACGACGAGCTGTACGACGCCAAGGTCAAGGTGCTGGGCGAATACATCGACCACCACGTGAAGGAAGAAGAGGGCGAGATGTTCCCGAAGGCGAAGAAGGCGGACCTGGACCTGGTCTCGCTGGCCGAGCAGATCCAGGCGCGCAAGGACGAAGTGGACTTCGTTCCCGGCATGGAAGTGCCCGGCGGCCAGCAGGGCCGCATGAACCAGCCTACTCTTTGAGCGTGAGCGCCGGCGCCGCGCCGGCGGTGCAGCTGGCGATAGCCTGGTTCAGGCTGTCGATATCCACGGGCTTCACCAGGTGCAGGTCGAAGCCCGCCTCCAGCACGCGGCGCTGGTCTTCGGCAAGGCCGTAGCCGGTGAGGGCGATCAGGCGCACATGGTGGGTGTCAGGGTTGGCGCGCATGCGGCGCGCCACCTCGTAGCCGTCGATGCCGGGCAGGCCGATATCGACGAGGGCGATGTCGGGCCGCACGCTGGAGGCGATCTCCAGGCCGCGCAGGCCGTCGGGCGCCTGGTCCACTTCATAGCCGTGGCAGCCCAGCATCATGGCCATCATTTCACGGCCGTCCTCATTGTCTTCGATCAGCAGCACATGGGGCTTGCCGCCCTGGCCCGGTTCCGCCTTCGCAGCGGGCGCAGCCGCCGGCTTCTCCGTGCGCGGCACGCGCAGGACGAAGGTGCTGCCTTCGCCCGGCCCGGCGCTCTGCGCCTGCACCGAACCGCCGTGCAGCTCGACCAGGCGCCGTACCAGGGCCAGGCCGATGCCGAGGCCGCCCTGCGCGCGGTCGATGGTGCTCGTGCCCTGCACGAACACATCGAAGACATTGGGCAGCAGTTCGGGAGCGATGCCCATGCCCGTGTCATGCAGGCTCAGCACCACGTCCTCTTCTTCCGCTTCCACGAAAATTTCGATGGTGCCGCCGGGCGGCGTGTATTTCAGCGCATTGTCCAGCAGGTTGCTGAACACCTGTTCCAGGCGCGTGACGTCGCCGCTGACCCAGCAGGGTTCCAGTTCCGTATTGATGGTGAAGTCGGCCGTGCGCCCCGTGGTGCGGTAGGTCTCCAGGCAGTTGGCCACCAGGGCCGCCATGTCGAGGGGCGTGCGGTTGAGCAGGATCTTGCCGGACATGGCGCGGCTCAGGTCGAGCAGGTCGTCCACGATGCGGCCCAGGTGATGGCTCTGGCGCTGGATGATCTGCTTGGCGCGCGCCACCCCGTCCTGCGACACGCCGGGCAGCCCGATCAGGGCCGCCGCGCTGCTGATGGCGCTCAGGGGATTGCGCAGCTCATGGCCCAGCATGGCCAGGAATTCGTCCTTCGCATGGTTCTGGCGCTCGGCCACCTTGCGCTCCTCGATCTCCTCCATCAGCCGCTTGTTGCTGGAGATAAGGTCGGTGGTGCGCTGGCTCAGCTGGCGCGCCTGCTTCTTCAGCTCCTCGTTCTTCATGGCCAGCGACACGAAGACGGAGATCTTCGCGTACAGCACCTGGGGAATGACGGGGGTGAAGAGGAAGTCGGCCGCGCCCTTCTGGTAGGCCTTCAGGCGGTCCAGCTCATCGGCCACGAAGGCCGTGATGAAGATGATGGGGATATTGGCCGAACGGGCGCGCTGGTGGATCGCCTCGGCCGTTTCGAAGCCGTCCATGCCCGGCATGTTAACGTCGAGCAGGATCACCGCGAAATCGTTCATCAGCACCTGCCGCAAGGCCTCCTCGCCGCTGCGCGCGGCGATGACCTCGTAGGAGTCCTGTTCGGCCCATTGGCCAAGCAGACTGGTCAAGGCGAACAGGCTGTTGGCGTCGTCGTTGACGACCAGGATTTTGGGTTTGTCTAGTTTGGGCACGGTGCTTCTTCGGTTTTGTTCGCGGCGCAAAAAAAGATGCTTAGCGTCAAAAGTTGGTTTGGATCATAACAACAGCCCCCTGCAAAGTCAAAAGACTGCACGGCAACAGAACGCACCCCAAAGTTCGATTGCGCACATACACGGCTGGGGCGCCATGCCATAGTTGGCTTGACAATTTATCGCTTGAAAGGACCATCATGAATATCGATACCGTTGTGGACAAGGATTACCTGGGCAAATGCTTCCGCGACCTGGCCGACGCACCGCTCAGCGCGCTGCGCGGTGTCAGCGTCAAGGACGCCAAAGCCCTGCAGCAGGCCTTCGGCATCAGCACCGTGCGCGAGCTGGCCAACCTGAATTTCGTGAAGTGGGCCAGCGCCATCACCACCCTGGCCGACGAGGAGCAGATGGCGCCCGGCGAAGTGGCCAAGGAAGTGCTGCTGGACGACGCGGTGGAAATGACCTTCCCGGCCAGCGACCCCATCTCGGTCGATTCGGGCATCACGCGCATCGAAGTGCCGCCCGAAAAAGTGGACGCGCAGACCGACCACCAGCATGCCGGCAAGGTGGAGGAGTCGACGGAATCTGGGAAGGAAGCAGCCACGGCACATTAAGGACAAGTGATAGCCGCCCCGCGCAGCCGGCCGCCAGGCCGCCCGCGGGGCTTTTTCATTAGGGGAGTTCAGGCCACGCTGCCGACCACGTTCTTCATCCGGTTCAGGGCCGCATCCGCCGCCAGGGCGCTGCCCGGCGCGGCGCAGTAGCGGTTCTTGCCGCCGCGCTTGGCTTCGTAGAGGGCGTTGTCGGCCGCATGGATCAGTTCGCCCACCGACTCCGAATCGTCGGGATAGAGGGCAATGCCGATACTGGTGGAGAGCCTGAGCGTGACGCCGTTCACCAGATAGGGTTCGGACACCACCTCGATCAGCTTGGAGGCAGGTTCCTGCGCATCGGCCAGCCCGCTCACCTCCGACAGCAGGATCACGAACTCGTCGCCGCCCACGCGCGCCACCGTGTCTTCCTTGCGCGCCGTGCCCACCAGGCGCTGCGCCACCTGCTTGAGCACTTCGTCGCCATAGGCATGGCCGTGGGTGTCGTTGATGGCCTTGAAGCCGTCCAGGTCCAGGTACATGACGGCGGCCTTGCGCTGCTGGCGCATGGCGTGCTGCAGGCTGGTGGCGATGCGGTCCTCCAGCAGGCGCCGGTTGGGCAGGCCGGTGAGGGGATCGTGCAGGGCCAGCTCCTGCTGCTGCTTGCTGTACTGGGCCAGCTCCTTGTACAGCAGGCGCACCTCCAGCATGTTGTGGATGCGCTTGTGCACTTCGAGCAGGTCGAAAGGTTTACTGATGAAATCGCGCGCGCCCGCTTCGAGGGCGGCGATCTTGAAGCTGGGCTGGGCGGTCAGGGCCAGCACGGGCAGATAGCCATCCTGCTCGATCTCCTTGAGTCCCTTCATCACCTGGAAACCGTTCAGGCCCGGCATCTGCAGGTCCAGCAGGATGAGATCGTAGCAATGCTGCCGATGCAGGTCGCAGACCTGGTCGGGCAGCATGGTCGCCATGACGTTGGTGTAGCCGGCTTCGCGCAGGATCTCGAGCATCAGATCCACATTGTCAGCGCAGTCGTCAACCACCAGGATCTTGGCATTCAGGATCTCATCGGGGCTGGGCATAGTAGTCTCATCGGTCAGGCATCGAGCCTGTGAAAAGCAAGTGTAGCGTGCCGCGATTTGCTGCGGCGCACGTGTCAAAAAAACATGCTCACAAGTCGAGCACAACGTCTTTGAAGTCTATCAAAGCGCCTCTAAGTTTCTTGTAGGACATTGCCGCGTCCATGGGTAGGAGTCGCCGTAGGAGATTTTTTCAGCCGTGCTGGCCTTGCGTTGCAGCAAACGCAACGCTTGTGATCAATTCGGCAGGTTCCACCGGCTTGGCGATATGGCTCGCAAAGCCTGCCTGCAGCGCGCGTTCGCGGTCCTCGGCGCGCGCGAAGGCCGTGAGGGCAATGGCCGGCGTGCGGCCGCCCAGGTGAGCGGGCAGGGCGCGGATGCGGGCCAGCAGTTCGAAGCCGTCCATCTCCGGCATGCCGATGTCGCTCACGATCAGCTCCGGCTGCACCGCCGGCATGAGCTGCAGGGCCTCCGCCGCGCCGCCCGCCACTTCCACGCGCGCATTGCAATCGCTCAGCACGCGCTTGATGAGGTCGCGCGTATCGGGCTCGTCGTCGACCACCAGCACGCGCAGGCCGTGCAGATCCTGTGCGCCCACTTCCTGCGGCGCGCGGCGCGGGGGCAGATGGCGCGGGGCGGCGGGCTGGGACCTGGCGAGCACGCTGGCTGTGGCGAGCGGCAGGCGCACCGTGAAGCTCGCGCCCTGGCCCTCGCCCGCGCTCTCCACGCCCACCGTGCCGCCATGCTGCTCGACCAGGTGCTTGACGATGGACAGGCCCAGGCCCAGCCCGCCATGGCGGCGCGTGCTGGAGGCGTCGGCCTGGCGGAAGCGCTCGAACACATGGCCCAGGAACTCGGCGCCGATGCCGATGCCGGTGTCGCTCACGGCAATCTCCACCTGGCCCGCGCTCTCGCGGATGGCGATGCGCACGCGTCCGTCCTGCTGCGTGAACTTGATGGCGTTCGTCAGCAGGTTCCACACGATCTGCTGCAGGCGGCCCGGATCGGCGGCCACCAGGCCGGTGGGCGCGAAATCGCGTTCGATGCCGATATTGCGTGCGGCGGCCGCGGGCCGCACGGAGTCGATGGCCGCGTCCACCACGGCCGCGGGCTGCACGCTCTGCAGGTCCAGCAGCACCTTGCCGGACATGATGCGGCTCATGTCCAGCAGGTCCTCGATGAGCTGGGCCTGGGCGCGCGCATTGCGCTCGATGGTCTGCAGGCCCTTGTTCAGGTCCGCCTCGCCGCGCCCGCCGCGCCGCAGCACCTGCGACCAGCCCAGGATGGCCGTGAGCGGCGTGCGCAGCTCGTGCGACAGCGTGGCGAGAAACTCGTCCTTCATCTGGCTGCTGCGCTCGGCCTCCTCGCGCGCGCTGCGTTCGCTGATCAGCAGGGCGATGCGCTCCTCCGCGGCCAGGCGCGCCGCCTCGTTCAGGCGCGCATTGTCGATGGCGATAGCGGCTTGGGCGGCAATACCGGCCAGGATGCGTTCGGTCCGCTCGGTGAACATGTTCGGTTCCGGGTGGCCGAAGAGCAGGGTGCCCGTGACGTCGCCCGAGCGCGAGATGACGGGCGCGGCCAGGAAGCTGCGCATGCCGCGCAGCTGGTTCAGCATGCTGTCGGGGGCGCATTCGGGATGCACGGCCAGATCGTCGCAGCGCGTAATGCTCTCGCCGCTCAGGCTCGCGCCCAGCAGGGGCCCGGCGCGCTCGCGGTCCAGGTCGCCATAGTCGCTCATCGGGCGCCCCGCCAGCGTGTACAGCGTGAGCGGGCCGCCGTCATGGTGGTTGTAGTAGAAGGCGCCGAAGCGCGCGCCGCTGATGCGCGTAGCCGCATCCGTCACTTCCTGCAGCAGGGGCTGCAGGTCGCGGTGGCGGGCCAGGGCGTTGCCGGTGCTGTTGAGCAGTTCGAGGATATTGGTTTCGTCGCGCAAGGCCTCCTGCGCGCGCTTGACCTGGTCCACATCCGTGCTGGTGCCGAACCAGCGCACCATCCGGCCCTCGGGATTGCGCACGGGATTGGCCCGCGTCAGGAACCAGCGGTACTGGCCGTCGGCGCCGCGGATGGGGAACTCCATCTCGAAGGGCTGGCCGCTGGCGATGGCCTGCTGCCAGTGCGCCACCATGGGGGGAATGCAGGCGGGGTCGTAGACCTGCTGCCAGCCGTCGCCCAGCATGTCGTCTTCGGTCGTGCCCGTGTATTCGAACCAGCGCCGGTTGTACCAGATCATGGCGCCGTCGGCCTGGGCGATCCAGGCCAGCTGCGGGATGGAGTCGGCCAGTGCGCGCAGCTGCTCTTCGCTGTGGCGCAGGGCATCTTCCGCGGCTTTGCGTTCCGTGATCTCCTGCACCATGCCCGTAATGCTGAGCAGCTGGTCGGCATCGTCGTAGTTGCCGTGGCCCACGATGGAAAGCCAGCGGCGCTGGCCGGCGGGCCTTTCGATGCGGCATTCGATGCTGAAGTCCTTGCGGCGGGCGAAGGCCTCCAGCAGGGCGTGGCGCGCGGGCTCGCGGTCCTCCGTCACCATGCGGTCCTGCAGGGTGGACCAGGACACGGGCGTGTCGGCGGGCAGGTCGAAGAGGTCGGCGGCGCGGTTGCCCAGCATCACCAGGCCACTGGCCGCGTCCCAGCTCCAGTCGCCCAGCCGGCCCGCGGCCATGGCCACCTGCAGGCGGTTGCTGTTCTCGCGCAGCGCGCGTTCCTGCTGCTTGCGCTGGTGGATGTCCGCCAGTGCAAAGCTCAGGCCCTCGGCGGAGGGATAGGCGCGCACTTCCAGCCAGCGCTGGCGCGGCAGGTAGTAGAGCTCGAAATTGCAGGGCTGCTGGCGTTCCATGGCAAGCCGGGCCTGCGCTTCGAAGACCGTGCCGCGCAGCGGAGGAATGGCCTGCCACAGGTCGGCGCCGGCCACGTCCTGGCAGCGGTCCTCGCACAGCATGTCGTGGGCCGGGCCGTTCATGTAGCGGATGGTCCAGTCCGGCGCCACCATGGCCAGGCCGTCGGTAATACTGTCAAGCACGGTTTGCAGCGGAGCCTGGTCCTGGCGCGGCGCGTCATGCGCCGCCGGGGCGGAGCGGTCGAGGCCGGGGGAGGAGGCGTTGCTGGTATCGGGCCCGGGGGAAAAAATCATGAAAATCTTCGCTGCGTGGATCGGGCGGCAGGATGACCTTGCCGAGAAGCCGATTGTAGCCTCGCCATGGGAGCGGGGGCCGCACCGTTGCCCGCCGTTATTGGGCTGCCGCGGCGGCGCGCTGCAGGATGGCCTGCAGCTGCTCGATGTCGTAGGGCTTCTGGATGGAGAGGGCAGGGAAGTCCAGCTGGTCCGTGAGGGAGTTGCTGTAGCCCGAAGCGAAGACGACGTGCAGGCCCGGCTGGCGGCGCAGGGCGCGCCGTCCCAGCTCCACGCCGGAGATGCCGGGCAGGCTGACGTCGCTGAGCAGGATCTCGAAGTGGCGGCCTTCCAGCATCTGCAGCGCTTCCTCGGCGCTGCCCGCCGCTTCCACCTCGTGGCCGAAGGTGCGCAGCATTTCGCAGACCAGGTATTGCGCGTCCAGGTTGTCCTCCACCACGAGAATGGAGAGCGGCTGTGCCTCCGCCTCCGGCGGCGCGGCGCTGGGCGGCGCCAGCGCGCACAGCACGCCCGCCACGGCGCCGCCTTCTTCGCGGATCGGCGTGTAGTGCAGGTCGAAGCAGTGTTCGGTGATGGCTCCGCCCTGCATGAGCTTGATGGTCTGGCGCGGGCAGTCGCGCACCTCGCCCGCCCACACCGCCTCGATGACGGACGGGTCCCAGCTCCAGGCGTCGGGCTGGATGGCGGGCACGCGGCCGCCTGGGGTGCGTTCGGGCGGCAGGCCGGCCAGTTCGGCGTAGGCGGCGTTGTACAGCATGATCTGCTGCCGGCCCCACATCAGGACCATGGGCAGGGGAGTGTTCCGCATGATGTCCACCGTCAGCCGCATGGGCAGCGGCCAGTGTTCGACAGGGCCTGCGCCGGAGGCGCCGGGGCCCTTGGGACCGTTGTCGGTGGAGGATGTCATCGTGCGCGGGCGCTGTGTTTGTTAAAACGCAGATGGGAGAATACACCAAGGGGCCGCGGGCGTGCCGCGCGGGCGCAAACGGACGCCCGCCACAATCTCTTCATTTTCACTCTGGACAAGCCCTGCACTTCTGTCTATAATCTCGCTTCTTTCGGAGCTGACCCTCCGGAAGAGAGCAGAAGACGCAGTGTTTTTTGCTGGAAAGTTCAACCTTTCCAACATGAAATGGATGCGATATAATTTTGCTTCTTGGCGGCTGTAGCTCAGCTGGATAGAGTACTTGGCTACGAACCAAGGGGTCGTGGGTTCGATTCCTGCCAGCCGCGCCAGAATTTGAGTTGTAAAACATGTTCCGCTGTCGAGCGGGGCGTGAATAAAGCAGGTGGTGTCGACTGCCTGTTATAATGAGTTTGTGCGGCTGTAGCTCAGCTGGATAGAGTACTTGGCTACGAACCAAGGGGTCGTGGGTTCGATTCCTGCCAGCCGCGCCACAATCTGAGGGACCAGATCGGAAGATCTGGTCCCTTTTTCTTTCAGTTCTCTTAATTGCCGAACTGCTCGTAGGGATTCTTCAGTGTCACGGTGACCCGCTTGATACTGCTTTGAATATTCGGCGACACCACGATGCCTGGGGGATTGGGCGAAACTTCGTTCAGCGTGACTTCCTTGCCGTTGAAGAGCTTCAGGCGCAGATAGTAGCCAGCGTACTCTTCGCTGAATGTCCCTTCGTACATCACGTCGTAAGCCAGGCCGTCGGTCACCTCCTCATTGGACATCGCCTCCTTCAACGCAACCTTCCTGCGGCCAGCGGTCACCAGCGGCTTGCGGTATGAGACCTCCATGTCCAGCATCCTCGCCTGGTCGTGAATCTGGTGGGCAAAAATTCTGGCGGCCCGGGTTGGGCCATTCGGGCCTACGTCGGTGAACCTGATGCCCTCGGACCAGTTGCCCCAGGTGCCGGGCGCAACCCCGGAGGAGACCCAGGCGCGTGTACGGTCCGGGATCATCAGGGTCCCCATGGGAATGGTCACGCTGACTTCGTAGCTGATCCAGCATCCATTGCAGCCGGTTGGAGAGGCGAGCTTCTGGCCGCTGATGGTGTAGATTTCCTGACTCCAACCTTTCCCGGCAGTTACTTCCATCAATTCCACCGTCGTGGGTTTTTTTGGCAGCAGAAGAATATCGGTATCGTAGTTCAGTACCTGCTTCTCGGCGCCCTTCACCAGCTTGCCGAGATACTTGCGTTTTTCCCAGGATTGCACCGTGACCTTGATACGGTTCACGTCCTTGTCCTTGAACAGCGGGTTCACCAGCGAAACCGGGATTTCGGCCACGGCGACATAATCCGTCGAAAAAGGCTGCAGCTGCACGATCTGGCCGTTAATCGTGACCAGCACGCGGCGGCCCTGTTTAAATGCCTGGCCAGTGAATTTGACGGTGTAGGTGCCCTTGGTCTTATAAACCTGGCTGTAGCCCTGTACCCGCTTGAGCAAGAATGCGTTCCCATCCACGAAAGGCAGTGTGCCCAGGAGCGTATTCAGGTCCATTGCGGCAAACTGCTCGATCGACATTGTCTTTTCGGCGAATTCATCGAGCTTGTTGGTCATCTCCGCCGCGGTTTTCAGGAACTGCTGCTGTTGCTGGGTCAGATGGTCGAAGGTGCGGTCGATGTTTCCCTTCAAAACGGTGTCGCTATTTGCGAGCAGTAATTGCAGCTCGCGCGCGCTTTTTTCCAGCAGATAATCGCCCGATATGGTCGCCTGCGTAATGTGGGCGCGAAGCTTGTCGTTGATATCGTTGATCACGTCCTTGGCTACGGCCCCAGCGACGATCGCGGGCACGACGGTCACTTGCGCGGAGGCGTGTCCCAACGATAATAATAGGCCCAGAACGAGAATAATCCGTTTCATACTTTTGTTGCTCCCCATGGTTGAACATCTAGTTAAGAACGAATATCGGCATATGCCGGTTATTATTGTTTGTGCAACAGGGCTAGTGTACGATATCCATGACCGCTAGTCGGTAATTTTTTTGTCGCTGGCGATATAACCGGCTTGGAGCAAACATGCGAGTGGAAGCACAAATAAATATCGAGGCACCCAGGGCTGCGGTGTGGGCGGCTGCTGCCGATATCGAAAACTCCGCCAACATCGTCACGGGGATTGAAAAAATCGAGATTGTGGAGAAGCCGGTGGCGGGGCTGGCCGGTCTGAGATGGCGGGAGACCAGAATTCTTTTCGGTAAGCCAGCGACCGTCGAGAAGTGGGTGACGGAAGCGGCCGAGAACGAGTTCTATCAAACCAGAGCCGAAAGCGACGGCTTTGTTTTCCTGACCACTATCCGCCTGTCCGGCAGTGATGGAAATGTCCAGCTTGTCAGCCGTCACGACTCCCAAGCTCAAAGCGTTGGCGCCTGGTTCATGTCCATTCCCCTCCGATTGTTCTTCCGTGGCGTGTTAAGGAAGGCCATCCTGAAAGACCTGGCCGATATCCAGTCCGCGGTGGCCGGGAGCGCACTGGACTAGCGTTTCCCCAAGGCGGCGTGATACTGTGGAGAAATGCGTATTCATTTTTATGCGATTGGGCGCCTGATCGGGGCGGTGCCGCCGCCGCGTGGCCCTTATGGGCAGCCGGGGTGGGCCGCTATGCCCCGCAAATGGCGCGCCGGAAGCGTCCTGGACCGGCTGCCCTCGGCGCAGACGGAGCGGAACGCGGCGGGGCGGGCGAGGCTGACGCAGGGAATCCTGTCGCCGTCAGCCCAGACCCGGGTGCTCGATCCCGATGCGCCCGCCATTGAGGCGGATTTCGTTTATGTGCCGGATTTTCTTTCCGGAGAGGAGTGCGCCACGCTGCTGGCCGCCGCCGGGCAATTGGCGGACCGGCAGAACGTGGACTATGTGGCGCAGGATTACTGGAAAGGCCGCATCCTCTTTCACACGGACGTATCGGCCGCGCTGCCCGAAGCAGGCGCCATCATGCACCGCGCGAAGCGGGATGCCATTGCGCGTATCGCCGCACATTATGCGGTGACCGCGCCAATCTACGCCGACACGATTCAGCTGGTGCGCTGGCCGGAAGGCATGCACATGGACGCGCATTGCGACGCCGCGCACGCGGACGGCGCGCCGCATTCGAGCCCGCACCGCAACTTCGCCAGCATCGTCTACCTGAACGACGATTACGAGGGCGGCGAGTTCTATCTGACGGCGCTCGATGTGGTGATCAAGCCGAAGGCGGGCGCCCTGGTCGCCTTCACGAGCGGCTGGCATCACGAGCACGCCGTGCTGAAGGTCCGCTCGGGCACGCGCTTCACCATGCCCGCTTTCTATACCTTCGATCCGGCTTTCCGCGACCACGGCGAGCCGCGCTAGCCCAAGGGCGCGCAATCGTGCGCGGCCCGCGGGCGTGTATAGTGGTTCGTACGCGCTCACGCGGCTGCTTTCAATACTGGTCTTTCATAACGCCTTGCCGATACCGGCAATTCCGGATGAGCCTCCACCGTTCCTCGCCCGCCCTGCCTGCGCGGCACTTTCATTCGGAAGGAGGACGTCATGCCAGCCAGTTCAGCAACCCACCCACACAGTCCGGCCTCGCAGGGCATTGTCCCGCACCGGCACCGCTTTGATGCCGATTACGCAGAGAGCGCACTATCCAGCAATACTGTGGCCGACATCGCGGCCACGCTTGAACGTGCCCTCGCCCTCGTCGACGATGCGTCGAATTCCATTGGAGCCAGCGAGGAGCGCAATGCCGCCTACGAAGCGCAGGCGATGAGGTCGAGATGCCGATGAGGCCGATTTCAGCGGGCGGTATGAATAGCGACCGGCGCATCGATAGCCGGCTTGCCAGTGTTGTCATGTCCGCCCTTCGGCTCAGCCGGGCCAGGGGACGCGTCCAGGCCTGGCATTACCTGCGCAAGCGTGCATTCTCCGCGCAGATTGCCCTGAGGGTGCTGTCGACGCGTGGACCGCGCCGGAACAGTGACGTAAAGCCGGGCTATGAGGCTTTCACTGTACCGGGGACCAGCACCGGAGGAGCCGAGCAGCGCAGCGTGCATATGCACATGCCGGGTGACGCCGTGTCCACGCTCAACCGCCGCGTGAATGAAACAACGGCTGCGATCTGCGAGCGTGCAGTGCGCGCCATCCAGACAGAAAGCCGCGAGTATGCTGAAAGCCTGCTCAGGATGTACAGCCTGAAAACCGCGACCATCATGCGGGTGTTGTATCACCCTACGCTGCGGCGGAGGTGAAGGCTCCCGTGCGCGCGCACGGCGAGTGAACTTGTGCCAAATGTCAGGCCGCTCATCTATTGGCAATCGCCGGGAAATGCGGGATCATGGCCGCATGAAGACCATCACCTGCATTGAAGACCTGCGCCGCATGGCGCAACGCCGCGTGCCGCGCATGTTCTACGACTACGCCGATTCCGGCTCCTGGACCGAGTCGACCTACCGCGCGAACAGCAGCGATTTCGAGCCGATCAAGTTCCGCCAGCGCGTGGCGGTGGACATGTCCAACCGCTCGCTGCGCACGACCATGGCGGGGCAGGAGGTGTCGATGCCGGTGGCGCTGGCGCCGACGGGCCTTACTGGCATGCAGCATGCCGATGGCGAGATCCTGGCGGCGCGCGCCGCGGAGCAGTTCGGCGTACCTTTCACGCTGTCCACCATGAGCATCTGCTCCATCGAGGACGTGGCGGCCAACACCACCAAACCTTTCTGGTTCCAGCTGTACGTGATGAAGGACCGCGCCTTCATCGAGCGCCTGATCGACCGTGCCAAGGCGGCGAAGTGCTCGGCGCTGGTGCTGACCCTGGACCTTCAGGTGCTGGGCCAGCGCCACAAGGACATCCGCAACGGCCTGTCCGCGCCGCCGCGCCTGACGCTGCCGAATATCCTGAACATGGCGACCAAGCCCGCGTGGTGCCTGGGCATGCTGGGCACGAAGCGCCGCCAGTTCGGCAATATCGTTGGCCATGCAACGTCGGTATCCGATATGTCTTCGCTGTCCTCGTGGACCAGCCAGCAGTTCGATCTCACCCTGTCCTGGAAGGACGTGGAGTGGATCAAGCAGCGCTGGGGCGGGAAGCTGATCATCAAGGGCATCATGGATGCGGAGGACGCGCGGCTGGCCGCGGACAGCGGCGCCGATGCCTTGATTGTCTCCAACCACGGCGGCCGCCAGCTGGATGGCGCGCAGTCGTCCATCGCAGCCTTGCCAGGCATTGTGGAAGCGGTAGGCAAGCGCATTGAAGTGCACATGGATGGCGGCATCCGTTCGGGGCAGGACGTGATCAAGGCCCTGGCGCTGGGCGCGCGCGGCGTCTACATCGGGCGCGCCTTCCTGTACGGGCTGGGAGCAATGGGCGAGGAGGGCGTGCGCCGTGCACTCGAAATCATCCGCAACGAGCTCGATATCACCATGGCCTTCTGCGGCCTGCGCGATGTGCAGCGGGTGGACCGGAATATCCTGCTGCCCGGTTCCTACCCGCTGTAAGGCGCTTTACAGCGCCTCGGCGATCAGCTTCGCGGCCGATGCCAGAACGTCCGGCCGCGAATCGATATCCTTCTGGTTCCGCACCGTGAAGATGGACATGATCACCGGCGCGCGTCCGGCCGGCCATACCACCGCAACGTCGTTGTTGCTGCCGTAGGCGCCTGCGCCGGTCTTGTCGCCGACCTTCCATTCCTTGGGCAGGCCTGCGCGGATGCGCGTGGCGCCGGTCGTGTTCCCGATCAGCCACTCCACGATCAATTTCTGCTGTGCGGCAGGCAGGGCGTCGCCCAGGGCCAGCTTGCGCAGGCTCTGTGCCATGGCCTGCGGGGTGGTGGTGTCGCGCTCATCGCCGGGAATGGCGGAATTCAGCTCGGTCTCCCAGCGGTCGAGGCGGAAGGCCGTGTCGCCGATGCTGCGGGCGTAGGCGGTGACGGCAGCGGGTCCGCCCAGTTCCTTCATCAGCAGGTTGGCGGCGGGGTTGTCGCTGTACTGCATGGTGGCCGCGCACAGCTCCTGGACCGTCATGCCGTCGTCGATATGCTTCTCGGTGATGGGCGCGTGGAAGACCATGTCCGCCTTGCTGTACATGATGCGCTTGCCCAGCAGCGCGGGGTCCTTCAGGCTGCGCTGCAGGACCGCCGCCGACAGCATCAGCTTGAAGGTACTGCACATGGCAAAGGCTTCTTCCGCGCGGTATTTGAATTCGCGGCCGGTGCCGGTATCGATGGCGTAGATGCCGAGGCGGCCGTCCAGGTCTTTTTCCAGGGCCTGGAAGGCATTCTGGATTTTTCCTGGCGGAGTGGCGCGGGCGAAGGCGGGAATGAAGGGCAGGGCGGCGGCGGCCAGCACGAGGCGGCGGCGGGTGGTCTGGATGGTCAAGGGGTTCCTCCGTGGCGGGACAATGCGCGTGATTGTACAGCCGTTTTCGTGAGGGAAACCCCCTATATCATTACATTTTGTAAATGCGTTCCGCCGCCTTCAGAGCGTATCGGTGTCGAAGGTATCGCACTGCTCAATGGAGCCGCTTTCCAGGCCGGTGCGGAACCACCGCACGCGCTGCGCAGAGCTGCCGTGGGTGAAGGAATCCGGCACCACCTGGCCTTGCGTTTTGGCCTGGATGGCGTCGTCGCCGATGGCGCTGGCCGCCTTCAGGGCCGCTTCCACATCGCCCTGTTCCAGGATCTGGCGCGAACGGTTGGCATGGTTGGCCCACACGCCCGCGTAGCAGTCCGCCTGCAGCTCCACCCGTACCGACATGGCGTTGTTCATGGTCGACGAGCTGTGCTTCCGGCTCGCCTCGACCTTGTCGCTGACGCCCGTGAGCTTCTGCACATGGTGGCCGATCTCGTGGGCCACCACATAGGCCTGGGCGAACTCGCCGTTCACGCCGAAGCGCTTTTCCAGCTCCTGGAAGAAGCTCACGTCGAGATACACCTTGCGGTCGAGCGGGCAGTAGAAGGGGCCTGTGGCCGACTGGCCGGTGCCGCAGGCCGTGCCGGTCGCGCGCTCGAAGAGCACGAGGTGGGGCGGCTGGTAGGCCTGGCCGTGTTCCTTGAACTGGGCGGTCCAGGTATCCTCGGTATCGGCCAGCACCACGGACACGAACTTGCCCGCTTCGTCCTGCGGCTTGCTGGTGGGGGTGTCGGCCTGTTGCTGGACCGGGGCGCCGCCGCCGCCCATGAGGCTGAGCACTGTGGACGGGTTGATCCCGAACACCCAGGAAACGATCAGCGCGACAATCACGCCGCCGATGCCGATCGACTTGCCGCCCAGCCCGAAACCGCCGCCGCCTCCGCTGCCGCGCCGGTCTTCAATATTCTCGCTTTCGCGATTGCCTCTCCATCGCATGGCACGCTCCTTTCCGGTTTTTCTGCCGACTATACGTGCTGGCCTGTTTTCGTGGCGCACAGGGCCGTGCATCGCGCCAAACGGGGGCTTCGTCGCCGCAGGCGGGGTTTCGTCGCCAAAGCTGGCGGCGTCCGGGGCCAATCTGATATCTTCACCTCCAATCCCAACATTGAGGAAACCAATCGTGATTACCGGCACCTTTTTCATACTCCGTCTGGTCATGGCCTGGACGCTTGTGTATATCGTCAGCTCCATCACCCTGATCAAGCTGGTGGTTGAGCCCTATGAGCAGGTCGAGGGCGGCTGGGTCGTGCTGGGCTGCTTCGCAATGCTCAGTTACGTCGTCGTGGTCGCCTTCTCCCACCTGCGCCGCGTGCATCTGATTGCGGGCCGGATCGATAACGATACGGTGTCGAGCCGGCAGCGGCGCCAGATCGAAGTGCCCTTCGAGTCCGGCGAGGCATTCGACATGGTGGATGCGGCCATCCGCGAACTGCCGGGTGCGGGGCAGGTGGACAGTGCGCGCGACAGCCTGCAGGTGCGGGCCCGCGTGCGCCGCCTGGACCCCTATGCCAACGAAAGCGGCGGCATGCGCCTGGCGCGCCTGCTGGGCGTGAGCCGCAACCAGATTCTCGCGACCGTCACCCCGAACGACGGCGCCGGCAGCCTGGCGGTCATCTGCGAGCCCGCCCGTCCTGCCTGGACCGACTGGTTCCTGGTGGACGACGGCACCAATCTCGAAAACGCCGAGGCGATCTCGCGCTCCCTGACACGACGCGTGGCCCAGCGCCGCCGCAGCGAACAGGCGGACGTGAAGGAGGCCGTCACCGAGAAGGAGCTGACGGTCGCGAAACTGAACCTGCTGCACGCCCAGGTCGAGCCGCACTTCCTGTACAACACCCTGGCCAGCGCCCAGATCCTCACGCGCACCGACCCGGCGCGCGCCGACGAAATGCTGGGCAACCTGATCTCCTACCTGCGCCATTCCATGCCGCGCACCGAGGACGCGCTCTCCACCATCGGCGCGGAACTGGAACGGGCGAAGGCCTACCTGGACATCCTGAAGATCCGCATGGGTTCGCGCCTCATGCCGCAGATCCAGGTGCCCGCCAACCTGCTGTCCGTGCCGTTTCCCACGATGATGCTGCAAACCCTGGTGGAGAACGCCATCAAGCACGGCCTCGAACCAAAACCGGGCGGCGGCACCATCTGGATCATGGCGGCGGCGGCCAGCGGCACGGTGTCCGTGACGGTGGCGGACGATGGGCGCGGCTTCAGCCAGGACGGCGGCGGCACCGGCATCGGCCTGCGCAATGTGCGCGAGCGGCTTACCCTGATCTACGGCGCGGGCGCTTCGCTGTCCATCGTGTCCAACTTCCCGGAAGGCGTTGCCGCGACCATTACCGTGCCCGCCATCGGCGTCGAACAGGCCGCGAAGGAAGGAGCGAGCCATGTCTGAACTGCGCTGCGTGGTGGCCGAGGACGAGGCCCTGCTGCGCGAGGCCCTGATCTCGGAACTGCGCGCTGTATGGCCGGAGCTCCAGATCGTTGCCGCCTGCGAGGATGGCGGCAGCGCGCTCGAAGAGATCACGGAGAACGCGCCGGACGTGGCCTTCCTCGACATCCGCATGCCGGGCCTGAGCGGCATGGACGTGGCGCAGGCGGTTCTGGAAGCGGGGCTGCGCACACAGATCGTGTTCGTGACGGCCTACGACCAGTACGCCATCGACGCCTTCGAGAAGGGCGCCGTGGACTACCTGCTCAAGCCGGTGACCCGCGAGCGCCTGGCTGCCACGGTGCAGCGCCTGAAGGAGCGGGCCGCGCGCGGCGCCGCGCAGCCCGCCGCTCTGGCGGAGCTGCTGCAGCAGCTGAACGCCAGCCTGCGCCCGGCTAGCAAGGAGCCGCCGCTCACCTGGCTTACCGCCAGCTCGGGCAACGACACGCGCCTGATCATGATCGACGACGTCGCCTACTTCCGCTCCGATAACAAGTACACGGTGGTGATGACGGCCGAAGGCGAGGCGTTGCTGCGCAAGCCGATCTGCGACCTGCTCAAGGTGCTGAACCCGGACATCTTCAAGCAGATCCACCGCTCCACCATCGTCAACCTGAAAGCTGTGTCGGCGATCAGCAGGGACGAAATGGGCAAGGGCGTCATGCGCCTGAAGAACCGCCCGGAGACCCTTCAGGTCAGCCAGGCCTTCATGACGCAGTTCCGGAATATGTAGCCGCAGGAAGGCGCTGCGGGGCGTTTGCGGGGAACCAGCGCGAACGCAGGCGCATGAACGGCGTCTCCACCGCCCAGTACAGCAGCCAGCCCGCGGCACTGCTCGCCGCCATCACCAGCGTAATGCCGGCGGCGGAGGCGGTATCGATGCCGCGGGCAGCCAGGGGCTCGATGGCGAGCTTGAAAATGGGCTTGTGCACCAGGTACACCGCATAGGACCAAAGCGCCATCTGTTCGGCGCCCGGCACGCGGAAGCGCTGCAGCAGCGATCCGGGACTCAGCGCCGAGAGCACCAGCACGGCAAAGCTGGCGGCTACCATCGGATAGCCGAACGCCGTCATGGCCCATCCCCAGCCTTTGCCTTCCACGTTCAGAAAGGACAGCAGCAGCCAGAAGGTGATCAGCACTGCGGCTGTTCCCGCCGCCAGCAGCGCGTTGCCATGGCGGGTGATGCGGGCAAAGAGCGCCGGGGAATAGTTCTTCATCAAGGCGATGGCCACGCCCGGCAGCAGTTCGTCGAAGCGCGCCAGGCTGTTGTAGTAGATGTACTCGTAGTAGTCCGCATTGGTGATGAGCTGGGCGCCGTGGGCGTTCCAGGCGTGGCTGCGCACCGCGATGCCCGCCGCAATGGCGCCGGCCAGTATCGTCCACCAGAACGCGAGCCCCTTCTTCCGGCCCGCCAGCAGCAGCGCGGCCAGCGGCAGGATCATGTAGAACTGCTCCTCGATGCAAAGCGACCATGAATGCGTGAAGGTCTCGCCGGGATGCATGCCGAAGTTCTGCGTGAAGCTCAGGAAGCGCCACAGGCTTGCCGTGCTGCTTCCGGCCAGCACCTGAGGAAGAAGCCAGTACAGCGCGAGCACCACGAAGTAGTTGGGCAGGGTGCGCAGCAGACGGCGGGCGTAGAAGGTGCGCAAGGAGAAGGAGCCATCGCGCCGCAGGGACGAAAAGATCTGGTTGCCGATCAGGTAGCCGCTTAAAACAAAGAACAAGTCGACGCCAGTCCACCCGATTTCGGTCAGCACGCCGAAGGTGTTTTCGCCTGTGACGACCACCATGTAGTGGTACATCAGCACCAGAACGATGGCGATGGTGCGCAAGGTGTCCAGCCCGTGGTTGCGGGCTGCAATGTGTTGTTCGTGCATGCTTATTTTTCTGAAAGGATGGTGAGGAGCTGGCGGATATAGGTGCGGCTTACGCGCAGCGGGGTTCCGTCGTGGAGGCGCAGCAGGGCGTCCTGATTGCTCAGGCGCTGCATTTCGCTCAGCTGGGAGATGCGCACGATGGCGGAGCGGTGCACGCGTATGAATTCGGCCGGGTCGAGGCGCGCCGCGAGACGCTGCAAGGGCTCCCGCACCATGTGCCTTTTGCCGCCAGCGTGCAGCACGGCATAGTCGCCGTCCGCCTCGATCCAGTTCACGTCCGCCGCGCGGACAAAGACCTGCCGCGTCCCTGAACGCACGGAGAAGGTCTGCACATAGTTCGCCGCAGCCGCGCTGTCGCCTGCCGGGCGCCGGTAAAGGCGGGCGCGTTCGGCGCGTTCCAGCGCTTCGTCGAAGCGGTCGTCGTCGATGGGCTTGAGAAGGTAGTCGATCACGTCCAGAGTGAAGGCCTGCAGCGCGAACTGGTCGTAGGCAGTCAGCAGGATGGCCATGGGGCGTTCCGCAGGCGGGAGCGAGGACAGCACCTCAAGCCCGTTCAGGCCGGGCATTTCCACGTCGATCAGCACCAGGTCGGGCCGCGACCGGGGCAGGCCGTCCAGGGCCGCCACGCCGTCGGCGTATTCGGCCACCACTTCGATGCCCGGGCGGCCCGCAAGCCGCGCCAGCACGCCTTCGCGCGCCAGCGGCTCGTCGTCGATCACGGCAACGCGCATCATGCGGCCGCCGCTCCGGTTGCTTGTGCATGCCGCAGGGGCAGCGTAATGCGCACGGCGTAACTGCCGTCCGCATTGTGCTGCTGCGTGAACTCGTGGCGCTCGGGGTAGAGCATGGCGAGCCGCTCCGCGATATTGGCCAGTCCTATGCCTCCCGCTTCCCTGGCCTTGCCTTCGGCCGCGCCGTCGTTCTCGATGCGGATCGCAAGCTGTTCGCCTTCGCAGGCCAGCTGCAGCGCCAGCCGTCCAGCCGTCTGCCTGCGCGCGATGCCGTGCCGGATGGCGTTTTCGATCAAGGGCTGCAGGATCAGGTAGGGCACCATTGCGTTCAGCACGCCGGGGCCGATATGGGTCTCCACCACAAGCCGCTCGCCGAGGCGGGCTTTTTCGATATCGAGGTAGCTGTCCGTCAGCGCCAGTTCGTCGGCCAGGGTGTGCTCGTGGCGGCCATCCTGGTCCAGGGTGGCGCGCAGGAACTCGGCCAGGCGGGAAATCATGCGCGTGGCCTCCCGGTCGCGCTGCGATACCACCAGGGCCGATACGGTATTGAGGGTATTGAAGAGGAAATGGGGATGCAGCTGGTAGCGCAGGGCGCGCAGTTCCGCGTCGCGCGCCGCCAGCAGGGCCGTGGTCAACTGGAGCTGCGAACGGTTCAGGGCCACGTAGTAGGCGCCCACGGCGTGCACCGCGCAGAAGGCGATGAGGGCCAGCCAGCAGCCGTCCAGGCCGCGGTGGATGCGGTGCCATTCGGGGGCCTTGATCAGGCCGAGGTGCATGGCGAGCTCCTGCCCGAGCACATTGTTCGCCAGCGACATCGCGTAAGTCACGCAGAGCAGGATCAGGCAGGTGGCCCCCCAGCCGGTCTGCCTGCGCCAAAGCCGCCGCTGCAGCAGGATCAGCGGAACCATCCAGGCCAGGTTGGCGCAGAAATACAGGGTGCGGAAGGCCGGGGAATAGCCGTGGCCATACTCCGGCAGCCAGAGGATCGCCAGGCAGGAAGAAATGCCCAGCGCCGCGAGCATCGGCAGGGTAAATGGCACGGCGGCCAGGTCGATGCCGGGGACGGCAGAGGGCAGGGTGCGTCGCATGGCGAAGTTGGTCAGCGCAAAGCCGACATTCTAGCTTGCCGTTCAGCGGCCGATGGAGTAGACCATGGAGCTGATCTTCCAGCCTTCGTTGGTGCGCACCAGGTGCCAGGATTCGGCGCCCTTGTTGACGACATTGCCGCTGTCGAGAAAATCGAAGTCGAAATACACCGTGGCGACGTAGCCGTTGGTGTGGATCTGCACGTTGTAGAACTTCTCTTCGACGGGGCGCTTGCTCTCGCCGACGAACTTGACGAAGCTGGCATAGTTGGATGAGCGCACGCGTGGCATGTTGCTGCCATGCTTTGCCTTCATGGTCTCGTAGCTTTCGTCGCTCAGCACGGTGAGCCAGCTATTGTCCTTCTCGAGGAAGAGGGCGCCGAGCGCGGCGGCGTCCTTCTCGATGATATTGCGCTGGAACTGGTGGACGATCTTTTCGATCTCCTGCACCGGGGTGTCAGCGGCCGTGGCCAGTTGCATGGTGCAAGCGAGAATGAAGCCGGCGAGGAATTTCATGTAAAGCCTCCATGGGGTTGGGATGATCCAACTCTATGGGAGGCGTTCGGCGCGGGCCAGTGCAATGCGGTGAAGCGTGCGGCTTTTGCGGCGAAACGTTGCGGCCTCAGTCCACAATGTTCTGCGGCGTGCCGGCGGCGAAGGCTTCGATATTGTCGATCAGCTGGTCGGCCAGCAGCTGCATGGCCTGGGCGCTGGCCCAGGCGGAATGGGGCGTCAGCAGGAAGTTGGGCAGCCGCAGATTGAGGAGCACATTGTCTTCGGGCGGCGGCTCCTGCGTCAACACGTCAAAGCCCGCGCCCGCGATGACATTGCCGGTCAATGCCTCGGCCAGCGCCTTCTCGTCCACCAACCCGCCGCGCGCCGTGTTGATCAGGATGGCGGATGCCTTCATGCGCTTCAGCTCCTCGGCGCCGATGATGTTGCGGGTCTGCTCCGTCAGCGGCGCGTGCAGGCTCAGGACGTCCGACGTTTCCAGCAGCTCGTCGAAGCTCACGTTGCGCACGTCCGGATCGTCCGTGGGCGTGCGGGTGTGCACCACCACCTCCATGCCGAAGGCTTTGCCGAGATGCGCCACGCCCTTGCCCAGCGTGCCATAGCCCAGCAGGCCCAGGCGGCTGCCGTGCAGGTCGCGGATGGGATGGTCGAAGAGGCAGAAACGGGGGGAGCGCTGCCACTTCCCGGCTTCGATATCGGCACGGTAGGCGAGCAGGTTGCGGCGCAGCGCGAGAATCAGCGCGAAGGTATGCTCCGGCAGCGCGGCATGGGCATAGTTGCGGATGTTCGAGACCACGATGCCATGCTCCCGCGCCGCCGCGAGGTCCACATTATTCGTTCCCGTCGCCGCGACCGCGATCATCTCCAGCTGCGGCAGTTTGGCCAGCGCCTCCGCTCCCAGCGGCACCTTGTTGCTGATGGCGATGGTGGCTTCGCGCAGGCGTTCCACGGCCTCCTCCGCCGTGCTGGCCGCGTACTCCGTCCATTCGTGGGCGAAGACGGGACGGCGCACGTTGGCGATCAGGCTGTCCCGGTCCAGGAAAACAATCTTGTGGCTCATGCTGCGATCTCCGTCTGTGTAGAGGGCTGGATGACGGGCGCGCGCAGGCGCATGCTGGGATGCGCGGCAAACAGCTCCGATGCCCATTCGACGAATACGCGCACCTTTGCCGACAGATGGCGGTTCTGCGGATAGACGATGTGCACCGGAATGGGATCGATGACCCAGTCCGCCAGCACCTGTACCAGGCTGCCGTCGGCAATGTGCCCATCCAGCAGATAGTCCGTCACCTGCACGATGCCCAGGCCCGAGAGGCCGGCCCGCACATAGGCATTCGAGTCGTTCACCGCAATCACGCCGGGCATCGGCACCTGGATGCGCTCTCCGTCCCGTGTGAAATCCCAGTCGTAGATCTTGCCCGTCTTCGAAGAGAAGTAGTTCACGCAGCGGTGGTGGCGCAGGTCCAGCGGGTGCTGCGGCGTGCCGTAGCGGGCCAGGTAGGCGGGCGAGGCGCAGGTGGCGAAATTGAGCACGCCGATGCGGCGCGCGATCAGGGTCGAATCCTGCAGCGCGCCGCCGCGCACGGCGCAGTCCACGCCTTCCTCGATCAGGTCCACGGGACGGTCGCTGCAGCCAAGCTCCAGCTGGATATCCGGATAGCGCTGGAAGAAGTCGGGCAGGGCGGGCACGAGGATCTCGCTGGAGAGGCCCGTGGGCGCATCCACCCGCAGCCGCCCGCTCGGGCTCAGGCGGGTGCGCGAGAGCGATTCCTCGGCCTCCCGCACGTCGGCCAGGATGCGCAGGCAGCGCTCGTAGTAGGCGGCGCCGTCGGCCGTGACGGACACGTGCCGCGTGGTGCGGTGCAGCAGCTTGACCGACAGGG
This sequence comes from Massilia endophytica, assembly GCF_021165955.1. Lineage (NCBI taxonomy): Bacteria > Pseudomonadati > Pseudomonadota > Betaproteobacteria > Burkholderiales > Oxalobacteraceae > Massilia > Massilia endophytica. The sequence goes on from NZ_CP088952.1 coordinate 1,601,665, forward strand.
CCGTTTCCAGGCCCTGGATCAGAGTGGACACCGTCGCCTTCGGCAGCTGGAGCACTTCGGCGGCCCGCGTGAAGCCGCCCGCATCCACTACCTGTACGAAAACCTCCATGGCCTGCAGCTTGTTCATGGTACTGGGTCCTTTGCTCGTCCAAACCGTGTCACGCCTCTGTCATTGTTCGGGATCCTGAACAATCAATTCGCCATTAGCGTATTTATCAGATTGTAGATCAAGTCTATAGTTGACGCACTGCATCAAGGAAAAAGCAATTTTTAAGGAAGCCGACAGGAGTCGTCATGAAACATCGGGATGGAATCTTTGCAACAGTGGCAGTGGCGCTCAGCTCGCTCGCGCTGGCGGGCATGGTCTATACCGACGAATATTCGCACGCGGCGAGCGCCGAGGCGAAGGGCTATGACGCACTGACGCATGAAGTGCTGCGCGGCGAGCCGGTGGCCGCCATCGAAACGCCGTGCCCGGACGTGATGACGGCCGACGCGGGCGGAGTGGCGCGGCAATGAAGAAGGACACGCTGCACGAGATCGCGCCGCTGGCGCCGGACCTGAAGCTGCGCGACATCGAGGTCGGCGGCGCCCAGGGCCCCCTGCCCGCCCGCCTGTTCACCGCCGGTGGGGCGGGCAAGCGCGATACGCTGGTGGTGTTTTTCCACGGCGGCGGCTTCGTGGGCGGCTCCATCGACGAGGGCGACGAGTTCCTGAGCCACCTCGTGAGCATGAATGCGAATACCGTGGGCCTGGCATCGGCCTACACCCTGGCGACACAGAAGCCATTCCCCGCGGCGGTGGAAGACGCCCACGCGGTGCTCCTGTGGGCCAAGAAGAACAAGAGCAAATTGAACTGGAGCGGCAAGCGCCTGGTGGTATCGGGCATCGAAGCGGGCGCCAATGTGGCGGCCGTGGCGACCTTGATGGCGCGCGACCGGGGCGGTCCCGCCCTGGGCGGCCAGGTGCTGATCATGCCCATGCTGGATCCGGGCCTCTCCACCTGCTCGATGCGCGAAATGCCGAATTGTCCGGACAAGGCCGCCGTCGCCGACCAGTGCGCCGCCGCCTACCGGGGTTATCTGCCGAATGCCGCCGACCGTACCCACCCGTACGCCTCGCCGCTGCAGTCGAGCCGCCTGAAGAATCTGCCGTCCGCGCTGATCCTGTCTGCCGAAGACGATCCCCTGCGCGACGAGGCGGAGCAGTACGGCGCCAAGCTGATTGCCTGCGGCGTGACGACGACGGTGAAGCGCCTGCCGGCGCCGCCCCTGGAACCGGGCGGCCGCAACGAATGCGCCTGTTCCTTCGCCATGAGCGAGATCGCCGCCTTTATCGCGGGGCCGGAAGTGGAAGCCCCACAGGCATGATGGATATATATAGTATTTTGTTTACATATTGCCGGGCTGGCAGTACAGTGTAGACAACCAAGACTTCCTAAGCAGCAGTTCCCGAGAAGCGCGCTATTTCAGCGTGGGGGCCGGCTTTTGCCTGCGTTTTGCGCAGGTGGCGGACGGCGCCGCTCAATCACCATAATTTTTCATAGAAAAAGGGGTTAAAAATGAAAAAACTTCCAAACATGACAGCACTGGCGCGGCCTCTGGTCGCGGCGCTGGCCGTCGCAGGCCTGGCCGCAGTGACCCTGGCCGGCTGCGACAGCGCCAAGGGCAAGGCCGCGGAAGCGCCGGCTGCAGGCGGGCCGCCCATTTCCGCCGCCACGGTGATCGAGAAGGGCGTCGTTGAAACCCAGGAGTTCTCTGGCCGCCTGGAAGCCATCGACCGCGTCGAAATCCGCGCGCGCGTCAGCGGCTTCATCACGGCTGTGAACTTCAAGCCTGGCAGCGAAGTGAAGAAAGGCGACGTGCTGTTCGTGATCGACCAGCGTCCGTACGCCGCCGAAGCTGCACGCGCCGAGGCGGCCGCCCACTCGGCCCGCGCCCGCGCCGACCTGGCCCGCCTGGAACTGACCCGTGCCGAACGCCTGCTGGCCGACAAAGCCATCGCCCAGCGCGAGTTCGACGAGCGCGCATCGGCCCAGAAGGAGCTCGACGCCAACGCCCGCGCAGCCCAGGCCCAGTATGAAGCCGCGAAGCTGAACCTGGCCTACACCCAGGTGGTTTCGCCGATCAACGGCCGCGTGTCGAAAGCCGAAATCACTGTCGGCAACCTCGTGGACGCTTCCGCTGTGCTGACCTCCGTGGTCTCCATGGACAGGATATACGCCAGCTTCGACGGCGACGAGAGCACCTACCTGCGCGTCGGCGCCCAGTCGCACAAAGGCCAGCCGGTGGTAGTGAAGGTTGGCCTGGCCAACGAAGAAGGTTTCCCGCACCAGGGCAAGCTGGAATTCGTGGACAACCAGCTCGATCCGCAAACGGGCAGCGTGCGCATGCGCGCCACCTTCGCCAACGAAGACCGCGCCCTGGCGCCTGGCCTCTTCGCCCGCGTCCAGCTCTCCGGCACCGATGCGAACAAGGCCATTCTGATCAACGACCGCGCCGTCGGCACGGACCAGAGCCGCAAGTTCGTGTTCGTGGTGGACAAGGACAGCAAGGCGGAATACCGCCCCGTGAAGCTGGGCCCCACGGTGGACGGCCTGCGCGTTGTGCGCGAAGGCCTGAAGCCGGGCGAAAAGATCGTGGTGAGCGGCCTGCAGCGCGTGCGCCCAGGAGCTCCGGTGACCGCGCAAACGGTTGCGATGGACTTCGACCCTTCCGCACCACAGCCTGAAAAGAAAAAAGACGACAAGGTCGCCGCTGCCGATACCGGCGCAAAGGCCACGTCCAAACAATAAAGGAACACAGCGATGAATTTCTCACGCTTCTTCATCGATAAGCCGATCTTCGCGGCCGTCTTATCGATTGTTATCTTCGTCGCGGGCTTGATATCGATCTTCAAGCTCCCGATCTCCGAGTATCCGGACGTGGTGCCGCCATCCGTGGTGGTGCGCGCCCAGTACCCGGGCGCCAATCCGAAAGTGATCGCCGAAACCGTTGCTGCGCCATTGGAGGAGCAGATCAACGGCGTCGAGAACATGCTCTACATGTCCTCGCAGAACACCTCGGACGGCTCCCTGGCCCTGACCGTGACCTTCGCCATCGGCACCAATGTCGAACAGGCGGAAACGGCTGTGCAGAACCGCGTGCAGCGCGCCTTGCCGCGCCTGCCGGAAGAGGTGCGCCAGATCGGTGTGACCACCGTGAAAAGCTCGCCCAACCTGACCATGGTGGTCCACCTGAATTCGCCGGACGGCCGTTACGACGACCTGTACCTGCGCAATTACGCGGTGCTGAACATCAAGGACCAGCTGGCCCGCCTGCATGGCATGGGCGACGTACAGCTGTTCGGTTCGGGCGACTACGCCATGCGCATCTGGCTCGATCCGCAGAAGGTGGCGGCGCGTAACCTGACCGCGGGCGACGTGGTGCAGGCCATCCGCGAACAGAACGTGCAGGTTGCGGCCGGTGTGATCGGCCAGGGACCGGCCAAGGACGCGGACTTCCAGCTCACCGTGAATACGCAGGGCCGCCTCAATTCGGTGGAGGAATTCGGCGACATCGTGGTCAAGACCAATGAAGACGGCGCGACCACGCTGCTGAAGGACGTCGCGCGCCTGGAAATGGGCTCGAACTCCTATGCGCTGCGCTCCCTGCTGAACAACAAGTCGGCGGTGGCCATCCCCATCTTCGAGGCGCCGAACGCGAATGCGCTCCAGCTGTCCACGGACGTGCGCAACAAGATGAAGGAACTGTCCAAAGATTTCCCGGAAGGCGTCGAATACAGCATTGTGTACGACCCGACCCAATTCGTGCGCGAGTCCATCGACTCCGTGATCCACACGCTGATCGAAGCCATCGTGCTCGTGGCGCTGGTGGTGATCGTGTTCCTGCAGACCTGGCGCGCCTCCATCATTCCGCTGCTGGCCGTGCCGGTGTCGGTGGTGGGTACTTTCGCCGTGATGATGGGCTTCGGCTTCTCGATCAACACGCTCTCGCTGTTCGGCCTTGTGCTGGCCATCGGTATCGTGGTGGACGACGCCATCGTGGTGGTGGAGAACGTCGAGCGTAATATCGGCAACGGCCTCTCGCCGCGCGATGCCACGATCCAGGCCATGAAAGAGGTGAGCGGTCCGATCATCGCCATTGCGCTGGTGCTGTGCGCCGTGTTCGTGCCGATCGCCTTCGTATCCGGCCTGACCGGCCAGTTCTACCGCCAGTTCGCGCTGACCATCGCCATTTCCACCGTGATCTCGGCATTCAGCTCGCTGACCCTGGCGCCTGCGCTGTCCGCGGCCCTGCTGAAGGGCCACGACGCGCCGAAAGACGCGCTGACCCGCTTCATGGACAAGGTCTTCGGCCGCTTCTTCGCCGCCTTCAACAAGTTCTTCGGCCGCGCGTCGCACGGCTACGAGGGCGGTGTGAAGGGCGTGCTGCGCCGCAAATCGGCGTCGCTGGTGGTGTATGCGCTGCTGGCAGTCGCGGGCGTGTTCATGTTCAAGGTGGTGCCTCCCGGCTTCGTTCCGGCGCAGGACAAGCAGTACCTGATCGGCTTCGCCCAGCTGCCTGACGCGGCCTCGCTGGACCGCACCGATGCCGTGATCCGCAAGATGTCCGACATCGCCAAGGAAATCCCTGGCGTGGAGAACTCCATCTCCTTCCCGGGCCTGTCGATCAACGGCTTCACCAATGCGCCGAACGCCGGTATCGTGTTCGTGGGCCTCGACTCCTTCGACAAGCGCCGCAGCAAGAACCTGTCCGCCGAGGCGATTGCCGCCGAAGTGAACAAGCGCATGGGCGTGATCCAGGATGCCTTCGTGATGGTGCTGCCTCCGCCGCCCGTCAATGGCCTGGGCACCACCGGCGGCTTCAAGCTGATGATCGAAGACCGCGGCAACCTTGGCTACGATGAGCTGTATAAGGCAGTCCAGGCCCTGCAGATGAAGGCCTGGCAGACGCCGGAGCTGGCGGGCGTGTTCTCCAGCTACCAGATCAACGTGCCGCAGCTGTTCGCCGATGTGGACCGCGTGAAGGCCAAGCAGCTGGGCGTGCCGCTGTCGACCATCTACCAGACCTTGCAGATCAATCTGGGCTCGCTGTACGTGAACGACTTCAACCAGTTCGGCCGCACCTACCAGGTGCGCGTGCAGGCTGACGCGCAGTTCCGTTCGCACGCCGAGCAGATCTCGCAGCTGAAGGTGCGCAACAACAAGGGCGAAATGATTCCACTGTCGTCCCTGATGCGCGTGAAGGACACCTATGGTCCGGACCGCGTGCAGCGCTACAACGCCTATGTGTCGGCCGATATCAACGGCGGCGCGGCGCCCGGCGTGTCCTCGGGCCAGGCCCAGGCCATCATGGCCAAGCTGGCGCAGGAGACTCTGCCAAAAGGCATCACCTACGAATGGACCGACCTGACCTATCAGGAGATCCTGGCCGGTAACACCATGATCTACGTGTTCCCGCTGTGCGTGCTGCTCGTGTTCCTGGTGCTGGCGGCGCAGTACGAAAGCTGGACCCTGCCGCTGGCGGTGATCCTGATCGTGCCGATGTCGATCCTGTGCGCCCTGATCGGCGTGAAGCTGACCGGCGGCGACAACAACATCTTCACGCAGATCGCCCTGTTCGTGCTGGTCGGGTTGGCGTCCAAGAACGCAATTCTGATCGTGGAATTCGCACGCGAGCTGGAAGACCATGGCCGCAGCATCGTGGAAGCGGCGCTGGAAGCCTGCCGCCTGCGTCTGCGTCCGATCCTGATGACGTCCATCGCCTTCATCATGGGCGTGCTGCCACTGGTGTTCTCCAGCGGCGCGGGTTCCGAGATGCGCCATGCCATGGGCGTGGCGGTGTTCGCGGGCATGCTGGGCGTGACCTTCTTCGGCCTGTTCCTGACGCCCGTGTTCTACGTGCTGCTGCGCACCCTGGCCAAGAAGCTTGAGAAGAAATCCCCGGTTGCCGACAAGGCAGCCCCACAACTGGAAGGGACCCACTAATGAACCGCATGATCGCCATGGGAGTGGCGCCGCTGCTGGCAGTATTGCTGGCAGCATGCGCCGCCCCTGAATTCAAACAGCCCGCCATCGAGGTCCCGGCTTCCTTCAAGGAGACGCAGGCCGAGGTGAAGACGGCTGCCGACGGCACGCAGTGGAAGCAGGCGCAGGCCGCCGAACAGCAGCCGCGCGGCGAATGGTGGCTGGCCTTCAACGATCCGGCCCTCAATGAGCTGATCGCCGAAGCCACCCGCAACAACGCGAACCTGGCCGTGGCCGCAGCCCGCGTGAAGCAGGCCCGCGCCATCGCGGGCATCGCCGAAGCGGACCGCATTCCGCAGGTCGGGGTGGGCGTCGGCGCCCAGCGCACCCGGGCTTCGGCCCTGGAGCTGGGCCTGCCTCAAGGCACGCCGGTGGCCCCCCAGACCAGCTATTCGGCCAGCCTCACGGCCAGCTACGAAGTGGACCTGTTCGGCCGCGTGTCGTCCAACGTTGCCGCGGCGCGCGGCGACGCGGCGACGGTGGAAGCGAACTACCGCTCCGTGCTGCTCGCCCTGCAGGCCGACGTGGCCCAGACCTATTTCCGCCTGCGCGCCACGGACGCCGAACTGGCGACCGTGGAGCAGACGGTCCGTCTGCGCGAGGAAAGCGTGAAGGTCAACCAGCGCCGCTTCGACCTGGGCGACATCGGCGAATTCGACCTGTCCCGCGCGAAGACCGAGCTGTCCACCACCCGCGCCGAAGCAATTGGCCTGCAACGCCAGCGCACCACGGCGGAGCATGCCCTGGCGGTCCTGCTGGGCAAGCCTGCGGCCAGCTTCACGGCCGGCGTGAGCCCGCTGCTCGATTCGGCGCTGATGCCGGTGGTTCCGGCAGGCCTGCCTTCGGCCCTGCTGGAGCGCCGCCCTGACATCGCCGCGGCACAGCGTGCGATGGAAGCCTCCAATGCCCGCATCGGCGTGGCCCGTGCGGCCATGTTCCCTGCGCTGAACATCAACGCGAACGGCGGCGGCTTGGCCGGAACGTTCAGCGATGTGTTCAAGTGGAGCAGCCGCTCCTGGGTGCTGGGCGCGCTGATGTCCGCGCCGCTGATCGATGGCGGCCGTAACAAGGCCAATATCGCGCGCAGCGAAGCGGCGCTGGAAGAGTCGGTGGCTTCCTACCGCCAGAGCGTGCTGGTGGCGTTTGCGGAAGTGGAAGACAGCCTGGCGGGCCTGCGCATCCTGTCCGGCCAGACGGCGCAGATCGATGCGGCCGTGGTCTCGGCCCGCCGTTCGGCCGACCTGGCGCAAAAGCTGTACGACGCTGGCCGCTCGAGCTATCTCGAACTGCTGGACGCGCAGCGCAACCTGGCGGCGGTGGAACGCAGCGCAGTCCAGCTGCGCGGCAACCGCGCGGTGACGACCGTGGCCCTGATCCGCGCCCTGGGCGGGGGCTGGGACAGCGGCGCCGCCATGAGCAACGCACAGGCCCGCAACTGAAACTGAAAGACGATTAGCCCTTTGGGCGGCCCGCGCAAGCGGCCGCCCTTTTTTTTCGGCTATCATGCCCGCTGGTCTGAAAAAGCAAGCGAGGATGGTTTTGATTACGAGCGCACTGCTCAGCAGCATTCCGAATATTCGTCACGGCTTCGGCACGGCTTCAGAACTGGTCCCCGAAGCACAGCAGGAACTCTGGGACCTTCGTCCCCTCAAGCGGCAGGTGCATGGAACGCGCGCCGCGCACATCGTGCAGGAGCGGCAGGAGGTGGGCGATGCCGATGCCTTCCATACGTCCCGGCCCGGCATTCCCGTCAGCGTCATCACCGCCGACTGCGTGCCGCTGCTGCTGGCGCGAAGCGATGGCGGCCACGTGGCAGCGGTGCACGCAGGCTGGCGCGGCCTGTACGACGGCATCATCCCCACCGTGCTGGCGCAGCTGACGGAGCATGGCGAAGGCGAGTGGGTGGCTGCCGTCGGCCCCACGATCTGCGCACCGTGCTACGAGGTCAGCGAGGAACTGGCGGAGGACTTTGCCCGCCGCTTCGAGGAGCTCCCACGTAATGCCGTACTGCCCACCCATCGCCATCTCGACCTGCGCGCCATCGCGGAGCATCAGCTGCGCCAGGCTGGCGTGAGCCGCATCGAGCATGTTGGCGGCTGCACCTGCTGCGCCCGTGATGGCGGCGGCGAACTGGTGTTCCGCAGCTACCGGCGCGGCGACCGCAATTCCCAGCAGCATGCTGGCCTTTATATCCAAACGAATGGAGAACAATGAAAACAACGAACGCCATTACCGCAGCAGTACTGCTGGCCATGTCCGCATCCGCCTTCGCGGGCTGGGACGACCCGCAGGAGCCCTTCAAGCTGCATGGGAACAGCTATTACGTCGGCCCCAGGGGCGTGAGCTCGGTGCTGATTACTTCGCCCGCCGGCCATATCCTGATCGATGCCGGGACAGCGAAATCGCACGAGCAGATCATTCCCCATATCCGCCAGCTGGGTTTCAAGGTGGAGGACATCAAATACATCCTCACCTCGCACGAACACCATGACCACGTTGGCAGCATCGCGGCGCTGCAGCGCGCGAGCGGCGCGGTGGTCGTCGGCAGTCCGCTCAGCGTGGCTGTGATGAAGACGGGGGAGGCGAGCAAGGACGACCCGCAGTTCGGGGACCTGGGCAAGTTCGAGCCCGCTGCCGCAACCCGCGTCGTGAAGGATGGCGAAACGATCTCGCTGGGCGCGCTGGCCGTTACAGCGCATTACACGCCGGGGCACACACCGGGCGGCGTGAGCTGGACCTGGCAGTCGTCGGAGGCTGGGCGCACGGTCAACCTGGTGTACGCGGACAGCCTTACCGCCTATGGCGCGCCGGGCTACCGCTTCAGCAGCCATCCGGAAGTGGTGGCGAGCATCCAGCGCAGCGTGGCGCGCGTGGCGGCGCTGAAATGCGACGTGCTGGTGACCGCGCATCCCGAGGCTGGCGATCTGTGGACCAGAAAAGAGAAGGGGAGCCTGATCGACCCCGAAGCGTGCCGCAAGTACGCAGCAAAAGGCAGCGCGCGGCTCGAGCAGGTGCTTGCCGAAGAAAAGGCCAAACCCTGATTCTGCCAGCGCAAAGAAAAAGCCCGCGTTGCGTGCGCGGGCTTTTCTTTTGGAGGATTACTGTTTGGCCGGAGTGGCGGCAGCCTTTTCTTCCTTGGCTTCAGCCTTGGTCTTGGCGGCCTTGTGATGAGCTTCGGCTTTCTTCTCTTTCGCATCGGCCTTTGCGCTTGCCACATCGGCGGCGGCGGCTGCTGCTGCCTTGGTCTCTTTCGCTTCAGCCTTCGCTACCTGCTTGGCTTCCTTCGCATCGGCCTTGGCGGCGGTCTTCGCTTCCTTGGCTTCAGCCTTCATCTCCTTCGCTTCTGCCTTCGCGGCAGCGGCAGGCGGGGTGGCGGGAGTGGCAGGGGTGGCAGGCGTAGCGGCGGGAGTCTGCGCAAATGCGGCACCAGCGAACAGACCAGCGATCAGGGTGGCGATAACTTTCTTCATGGTGTAAGTCCTCATTGTGGGTTTTAAGGTAGTGCACATTTCCCGTGTCACTGAGCAAAAAACGCGGCCGCCGGAGACCCAGTTGACGGTCTTTACACCTGCTTACAATTAGCCAACTCTGTTAACGAACGTACTGATGCCGGGTGGGGCCTGTTCTAGAGTGGGATCATGAAAGACTCGCTCAAAACCTACAAGGCCAAGCGCAACTTCGATATCACGCCCGAGCCGGCGGAGGGTGGCGAAGAGGGCGGCGAGAACCGCGTCTTCGTGATCCAGAAGCACTGGGCCTCGCGGCTGCACTACGATTTCCGCCTTGAGCTCGACGGTACGATGAAAAGCTGGGCCGTCCCCAAGGGGCCGAGCTATGACACGCACGACAAGCGCATGGCCGTGCATGTGGAGGATCATCCCATCTCCTATAACCAGTTCGAGGGCACCATTCCGGCAGGGCAGTATGGCGCGGGAAAGGTCATCATCTGGGATAAAGGCACCTGGCACCCGCTGGACGATCCGCGCAAAGGCTACCGCGAGGGGAACCTCAAGTTCGAACTGCGCGGACACAAGATGCATGGGCGCTGGGTGCTGGTGCGCATGAAGGGGAAAGGGGAGAAACAGGAGCCCTGGCTGCTCATCAAGGAAAAGGACGAATACGTGCGGCCTGCCGACGAGTTCAGTGTCGTGGACGAGATGCCGGACAGCGTGAAGAAGCTCGGCATGCCGAAGGCGGCGCCGCGCAAGGCGGCGAAGGCGGAGCGCTCGGCCACGGCGGTCGCCGAGTTGGCGGATGCAGCGGAACAGGGCGAGAAAAAGCCCGCGCGCGGCCGCGCCAAAAAACCTGCCGCGCCGGGCCAGAAAGCCGCGATGCCCGAGATGTTCTCGCCGGAGCTGGCCACGCTGGTCGATGCACCGCCCGCCTCGCCGGAGGACTGGCTCTTCGAGATCAAGTTCGACGGCTACCGCATGCTGGCGCGGATCGACGGCAAGGACATCCGCCTCATCACCCGCAACGGAAACGACTGGACGGACAAGCTCCTGCCACTGCGTGACACGCTGGCGAAGCTGAAGCTGCCCAAGGGCTGGTATGACGGCGAGATAGTGGTGCACGACGAAGCGGGGCGGCCCAATTTCGGCCTGCTGCAGCAGGCTTTCGACGGCAGCAACAGCGCCAATATCGTCTACTTCCTCTTCGACGCGCCTTTCCTGGACGGTTACGACCTGCGCGATGTGCCGCTGGAGCAGCGGCGCGAGCTCCTGCAGACGGTGATGGACAAGGTGGACAGCGACGTTGTGCGCTTCAGCGCTGCCTTGGACGCGCCGCCGCAGGACATGGTGGCAGCGGCCTGCCGCATGGGCCTCGAAGGCATCATCGGCAAGCGGCGCGATTCTGTCTATGTATCGCGCCGTTCGCCGGAATGGATCAAGCTCAAATGCGCGCAGCGGCAGGAATTCGTCATTGGCGGCTATACGGATCCGAAAGGAGGACGCATCGGCATCGGCTCGCTCCTGCTTGGCTACTACGGAGATGACGGAAAGCTGCACTACGCGGGCAACGTCGGCGCCGGATTCAATGAAAGTACGCTGCGCGACATCACTGCGCGGCTCAAGAAGCTGGCGGCGGACAGCAGCCCCTTCGCTCCATCGCGGTCCATCGACAAGAAGGCGCACTGGGTCAAGCCCACTTTGGTAGCCGAAGTGAGTTTCGGCGAATGGACGGGCAGCGGCTCGATACGGCACTCCGTATTCCAGGGCCTGCGCAGTGACAAGAAGGCCCGCAGCATCACGCGCGAAAAAGCCGCGCATGTGGAGGATATCGTGCACACAGATCACAACACCATTACCAAGGCTTCGGCGCCGCGGCGCAAGGCCGCGGCCGCGAAGGACGAACCGGAGCAGGTGGAAAGCAAGCTGCCTGCCTCGCTCAAGGTCACCAATCCCGACCGCGTGATCGATCCGGCGAGCGGCACCACCAAGATAGGGCTGGTGCGCTACTACGCATTGGTCAGTGAGCTGATGCTGGAGCACATGAAGGGCAGGCCGGTCGCGCTGGTGCGGGCGCCGGCGGGCGTGGGCGGAGAGCTCTTCTTCCAGAAGCACTCCGAGGTCGGCAAGCTGCCGGGCGTCAAACAGTTCCCCCAGGAGCTGGACCCAGACCACCCGCCCATGCTCGAAGTGGCGACGATGCAGGGGCTGCTCTCTTCTGCCCAGTGGAACGTGGTCGAATTCCACACCCAGAACGCCTTCGGCAAGAACTACGAAAAGCCCAACCGCATGATCTTCGACCTCGACCCCGGGCAAGGGGTGACCTGGCCGATGATCCAGGAAGCGGCGCAGCTGATGCACGCCTTCCTCGAAGAACTCGGGCTGCCCGCCTTCCTGAAAACGAGCGGCGGGAAAGGCCTGCACGTGGTGGTTCCCATCAAGCCGCAGCACGACTGGGACACGGTGAAGGCGTTCACGCGGGCGATCGTCGAACACATGGCCATCACGCTGCCCGACCGGTTCGCCTTCAAGAGCGGTCCGAAGAACCGGGTGGGCAAGATCTTCATCGACTACCTGCGCAACGGCCGCGGCGCGACGACGGTGGCCGCATGGTCCGCGCGCACGCGGGCGGGGCTCGGCATCAGCGTTCCCGTGCGCTGGGACGAGCTAGCGCACTTGCGCAGCGGCGACCAGTGGACCGTGCAAACGGTCCACGAGCGCCTCGACATCGGCAACGAACCCTGGGCCGACTACAGCAAGAGCGCCGTCAGCATCACCAAAGCCATGAAACAGCTCGCCTAATGCTCAGTCCGTGTCACCTTCTGGTGCCAGGGAAGAAAGTGGGACACGGGCTCAGCCCTGTCGCGCTAGCGCCGAGTTCGTGTCTCATTTTCTTCCCTGGCACCAGAGTGTGACACGGGCTGGACCGTAGCTAGGCTGCCTTGCGGCGGGTGGCGGTCTTGGTGGCGGTAGTGCGCTTGGCAGCGGACTTGGCGGCTGTCTTGGCCGGCGCGCGGGCGGTGGTGCGGCGGCTTGTGGCGGCTGTCGATGCCGATTTGCGCGGCTTCGGCGGGGCGACGTCTTCTTCCTCTTCGGCTTCTTCCTCAACATCTTCCGCCGCGGCCTTTCCCTTCCCGCCTTTGGCGCCAAGGCTCTGCTTCAGCAGTGCGACCAGGTCGATGACGTTGCCCGACGGCGCCGCTTCCTCGTCCTTCGAGGGCATGGTGATGGTCTTGGTCTGCTTGGCCGCGATTTTCTGCTCGACCAGCTTCAGCACGTCGTCATGGTAGGTGTTGTGGTACTGCTCGGGGTGCCACTCCTCGCTCATGCCTTCCACCAGCGACAGCGCCATCTGCAGCTCCTTGTCGCTGATGCCGGCTGCCTTCGTTCCTTTGGCAGGCAGCTTCAGCCCTTCGGTATCGCGGATCTCATCGGCGTAGCGCAGGGTGTTCATGATGATGCCTTCCTCTCCCGCCACCAGCGCGCACAGGTGCTGCTTGGTGCGGATGACCACCGTGGCGATGGCGATCTTGCCCGCCTTGCGCAGCGTTTCGCGCAGCAGGGCGTAGACCTTGTCGCCGCCGCGTCCGGGCGCGAGGTAGTAGGGCGTCTCGTAGAAGGTGAGCGGCACTTCGCTGAAGTCCACGAAGGCCAGGATGTCGATGGTCTGCGTGGCCTTCACGTTGGCGCGCTTCAGGTCTTCGTCCGAGAGCACGACGTATTCGCCGCTCTTGTATTCGTAACCCTTGACGATGTTGTCCCAGCTGACTTCCTTGTTGTTCGACTTGTTGTAGCGCTTGAAGCCGACGGGCGAGAAGTCGCGCTTGTCCAGCATCGTCAGGTCCAGATCGTTCTCCTTGACGGCCGAATACAGGTCGACGGGAATGTGGACCAGCCCGAAACTGATAGCGCCTTTCCAGAGCGAGCGGGCCATGATGTTCTCCTATTCTCCGACGCTGCCTGTAATGGGCAGCACAATGCCGCTGATATAACTGGCGCAGCTGGGTGCGGCCAGGAAGACGTAGGCTGGCGACAGCTCTTCCGGCTGCGCCGGGCGCTTCATGTCCGTGGAGCTGCCGAACTGCGCGATCTTGTCCGGCGTCTGATCGGCCGGGTTCAGCGGCGTCCACACCGGGCCCGGTGCAATCGCGTTGACGCGGATGCCTTTCTCCATCAGGTTCGCCGCCAGCGACATGGTGAAGGCGTGGATGGCGCCCTTGGTGGAGGAGTAGTCGAGCAGCTTCTTCGACCCCTGCAGGCCGGTCACCGAACCCGTGTTGATAATGGAGGCGCCTTGCTTCAGATGGGGCAGGGCGGCCTTGGCCATGTGGAAGTAGCCGTAGATATTCGTCTTCATGGTCAGGTCGAAGCGCTCCTCGGTCAGGTCCTCCAGCGAATCCGCATGCTCCTGGAAGGCCGCGTTGTTGACGAGGATGTCCAGCCGCCCGAAGGCCTGCACGGTCTCCTCCACCGCGTGGCGGCAGAACAGCGGATCGCGCACGTCGCCCGGAAGGAGGATGCAGCGCTGGCCTTCCGCCTCCACGCAGCGTTTGGTCTCGACGGCGTCCTCCTGCTCGTCGCTGAGGTAGACGAGGGCCACATCGGCGCCTTCGCGCGCATACAGCACGGCCACGGCGCGGCCGATGCCCGAATCGCCGCCGGTGACGATGGCGGCCATGCCGTGCAGCTTGCCGCTGCCGCAATAGCCGGGCGCCATGAACTGGGGCTTGAGCTGCATCTCGGCCTCGATGCCCGGTTTTTCCAGGTGCTGCTGGGGCATGGGCGGCACGGGGAACTCATGGGTTCCCGCCTGCGACGCCTCCGGCTTCTGCTCCTGTTTGCCTTTGGCCTGGTCTTTCTCGTCCTGCCGCTGCTGGATGTCGCGCTGCAGGTTACCGGCGTTCGCCTGATTCTCGGAACTTGCCATGTCTGAGCTCTCCTTATATCGCAAGAGCCCAGTATTCCCGCTGACCGCGCCGCCCACCGTGCGCTCCTTCACATATAAGGCCGCCCGCCACGGCCCAGCCCGTGTCCACTTCTGGTGCCAGGGAAGAAAAGTGGACACGGCCTCAGCCCTAAGGTGGCTAGTGTTGAGATCGTGTCCACTTTTCTTCCCTGGCACCAGATTGAGACACGAACTCAGCCGTGGTAGGCTTGCGTCTTTCGGAATGGATGGGTTTTGCATGCTGCAATGGCTGAGGCAATATCGGCGCGCGGCGCTGGCGGGGGATGCCGGCGCCGGCGTCGTGGTCGCCATGATGTTGATTCCACAGGGGATGGCTTACGCCCTGGTCGCCGGCCTGCCGCCCGTCGCGGGCCTGTACGCCAGCATCCTGCCGCCGATCGTCTATGCGCTGTTCGGCAGCAGCATGACGCAGTCGGTCGGCCCTATGGCCATCGTGTCGCTCATGACCGGGGCCGTGATTGCCCCGCTCGCACCCGCCGGGTCGGGCCTGCATGCCGTCCTGGCCGCCCAGCTGGCCCTCGTGGCGGGCCTCGTGCTGCTGCTGTGCGGCATCCTGCGCATGGGCTTCCTGGCCAGTTTCTTCTCGCGCCCGGTGATGAGCGGCTTTACCGTGGGCTCGGCCCTCGTCATTGCCTACGGACAGCTAAAGCCGCTCTTCGGCGCCCAGCTGCCTGACTATCACCTGCCCAGCGCGGCGCTGGGGCTCGGCTCTGTCGTGCTCCTGGTGCTGGCCCGCCGCTATCTTTCGCCTCTCCTGCAGCGCTGCGGCATGGCCGCTTCCCGCGCCGAGATCGCCTCCAAGCTGGGGCCCATGCTCGTGGTACTGGGCGCTACCGGCCTGGTCTGGGTGCTGGGCCTCGACACGCGCGGCGTCGCCGTCACCGGCCCGGTGCCGTCCGGACTGCCCCAGCTCAACCTGGCTGTGTCGCAGGAGCACTGGTATGCCTTGCTCAAGCCCGGTCTTCTGCTCGGCTTCATTATTTTCCTGATGAGCATGTCCGCCGCCCAGACCCTCGCCCTCAAGCGGCAGGAAAAGCTGGTGAGCAACCAGGAGCTGATCGGCCTGGGCGCCGCGAACGTGGCGAGCATGCTCAGCGGTGGGATGGCGGTGACGGGGAGCCTGTCGCGCTCGGCCGTCAATTTCGCGGCCGGCGCCAATACGCCGCTTGCCAGCGTGATCAGCGCCGTGCTGCTGGCCCTGGCCCTCGTGGCCCCGACCGGTTGGCTGGCCTGGCTGCCGCTGCCGGTGCTGGCCGCGACCATTATCGTGGCCGTGCTGGGCATGCTGGAACTCGATACGCTGCGCACCGCCTGGCGCTACGACCGCGCCGACGCCCTGGCCTGGGCCGTCACCTGCATCGGCGTGCTGGTCCTCGGTATCGAGGCTGGCGTGGTGGTGGGCGTGGTGCTGTCCATGGGCACCCTGATCTGGCGCGCCAGCCGTCCCCACATCGCGGTGCTGGGCCGCATCGCGGGCACCGAGCATTTCCGCAACGTGGACCGGTATCCCGCCGAGACCCAGCCGGAAATGCTGGTGCTGCGCGTGGACGCCAATCTTTTCTTCGGCAATATGGAGGCGGTGACCGGGCGCGTGGAAGACGAGTTGCGCACCCATCCCACGGCGCGCGACCTGGTGCTCGTGATGTCCGCCGTGAACTCCATCGACACGACGGCGCTGTTCGCCCTGGCCGAGTTGAACGCCAGCCTGCAGCGGCGCGGCATCGGCCTGCATCTGGCCGAAGTGAAGGGCCCGGTCATGGACCGCCTGCGCGAAAGCAGCCTGCCCGAACGCCTGAACGGCAAGATTTTCCTCAGCACGGCCATCGCGGCCGACTTCCTCCATTCCCGTAAAGGACATTCATGAAGCCTTCGAGTATCGTGCTCGCCCTGTCGCTGGCCTTCGCCGCCAGCCTGCCCGCCAGCGCCGCCGCACCATCGGCCGATGCGAAGTTCCGCGCCATCCATACGCAGGAATGGAAGTGGCGCCAGAGCCAGCACCTGGAAGACGACGAGGACGATACCGATGCCATCCGCCCCGACCTGCCGCGCGTGGATGCCGCCACCCAGCTGGCCCGCCAGCGCTACTGGGAAGGTGTGCTCAAGCAGCTCGATGCGCTGCAGCCCTCGCGCCTCTCGCCCGCGGAGCAGGTGAACTTTGCGGTCTACCGCGCGCAGATCGCGGCGCTGCTGGCCAACCAGCGCTTCCGCGAGTACGAGAAGCCGGTGAATGCCGATTCGGCCTTCTGGTCCAATCTCGCGGGCGAGTCGCGCAAGCCTTTCCGCACCGTTGAGGATTACCACAATTACGTCCGCCAGCTGAACGACGTGCCGCGCTACTTCCGCGAGGAGATGGACAATATGCGCGCGGGCCTGCAGCGCGGCTTCACCGCGCCCAAGGTTACCCTGATGGGCCGCAATAAATCCGTGGCCGCTGTCGCCGAGGCGAAACCGGAGGACGTGGCCTTCTTCAAGCCCTTCAAGAACATGCCATCCACCATTCCGGCAGCGGAGCAGGCAAGCCTGCGCGAAGCGGGCCTGAAGGCGATTCGCGAATCCGTGCTGCCTGCGCATGCAGCCTTGCTGCAATTCCTGCGCACCGAGTACCTGCCGCGCGCAACGGAGACTCTCGCGGCCGAGAGCCTGCCGGATGGGAAGGCCTATTACCAATCCAAGATCGTGGAATTCACCACCACGAACCTGAGCGCGGAGCAGATCCACCAGATCGGACTTGAGGAAATGCGCAAGATCCGGGCCGAAATGGAACAGGTGATGGCGCAGGTGGGCTTCAAGGACGGCCTGCCTGCCTTCCTGCAGTTCCTGCGTACCGATCCGCAGTTCTATGCGAAGACGCCGGAAGAACTGCTGATGCGCGCGGCCTGGATCTCCAAGAAGTTCGACGCCAAGGCAGGCCAGTACTTCGGCCGCCTGCCGCGCAGCCGCTTCGCCATCATCCCGGTGCCGCCGGAGCAGGCGCCGTATTACACCTCCGGCCGCGGCGGTCCGGGCGTCTACCTGGTGAATACCTACAATCTCCCGGCCCGCGCGTTGTACAGCCTTCCCGCACTGACCCTGCACGAGTCCGCCCCCGGCCACGCCTTCCAGATGCCGGTGGCGCTGGAGCAGACCGGCCGTCCTCCCTTCCGCAACGCCTATATCTCGGCCTTCGGCGAGGGCTGGGCGCTGTACTCCGAGCGCCTTGGCACGGAGATGGGCATCTACGAAACGCCATACGAAGTCTTTGGCATGCTCAGTTACCAGGCATGGCGCGCTTCGCGCCTGGTGGTCGACACGGGCGTCCACGCCAAAGGCTGGACCCGCGAACAGGCGCAGCGCTACCTGATGGAGAACACGGCGCTCTCCGCGCATGAAGTGGAAACGGAAGTGGACCGCTACATTTCCTGGCCGGGACAGGCACTCTCCTATTACCTGGGCGAGATGGCCATCATCGACGCGCGCAAGAAGGCGGAGGGCGCGCTGGGCGCGAAGTTCGACATCCGCGCCTTCCACGACACCGTGCTGGAACTGGGCTCCGTGCCGCTGCCCGTGCTGGCCGCGCGCATCGACCGCTTCATTGCCGAAGGCGGGAAGGGGCCGTACCGATGAGGTGGATGCACTCATTGCATTGACTGGCCGCACCGCCAAGGTGCTTCCGGCTCAGGCCGTGTCCCACTCTGGTGCCAGGGAAGAATTTGGGACACGGGCTCAGCGCCAATGCGCTGGCACGCAACTTGCTGCCTGGATTCCCGATACTGAAGGGAATTCATATGGGCGCGAAACCTGCAACGGAGACACTGGAAGAAGGCGAGATCGGCGCGGCCCGGGACGGCGCCACCGTCAGCGTGGTCGTGACCAACCTGGGGCAGCGGCCGGTCCAGGTCGGCTCCCATCTGCACTTCTTCGAGGTGGATGGCGCCCTGTCTTTTGAGCGCTGGAAGGCCTACGGACGGCGGCTCGATATCGCGCCCGGCACCGCCCTGCGTTTCGCACCCGGCCAGCAGCGCACCGTGGCACTGGTGCGGCTGGGGAAGCGTCCGCTCTGATCAGCGCGGCTGCTCGCGCCGCTCGGAAAGAATGATGGGCGCGGCGTTCTCGGGGTGCTTGCCCTCGTGCCCCGCATAGACGGCGCGGATGGCCGCCATGTCCTGCTCCTGGTCGCCCGTGAGGTAGACGTGGTCCACCACGCTCAGCACCTTGTTCGGGTAATCCATGTACACCAGGCACAGCGGCACTTTCGCTTCCAGCGCCAGATGGTAGAAGCCGCTCTTCCAGTACGGGCGGTAGCCGCGCGTGCCCTCCGGCGTAATCGCCAGCCAGTACCAGTCCGCCGAATGCATGCGCGCTGCCTGGCGCTGGATCATGCCGGTCTTGGCGCTGCGGTCCACCGGTTCGCCGCCGCGCGCGCGGAACCAGGAGCCCAGCAGGGGAATGCGGAACAGGGAGTCCTTGGCGAGCCAGCGGAAGGGCAGGCCGATGGCCCATTTGCCGAATACGCCCACCATGAAATCCCAGTTCGAGGTGTGCGGATAAACGACAGCGATTCCGCGCGGGCCGGGCAGCGGACGATAGCGCATCTGCCAGCCAAACAGATTGAGCACGCTCAAAGCCAGGCGCTGCTTTTGAGATGGCAGTTTGTCCGGCGTTAGCCTATAGTTATCCATACGTTCTCCCCATTTTGCCGGAATTGCACCATTAATAAATATTCATTTCATGTGGTGAAATTCCGCGGACGCATTCTATCCGGGCTTGTGCCGCACAGCAAGCAAAGGCCGGGCCGCCCACCGTAGCGCGAGAGAAGGGAACAATGCCAACAAGAAGACTCCTGTGCGTGAGCGCCGCGCGGCGTTTCCGCATCGAAGAGTTGGGGGAAGGGGTAGGGGATTTCGACGTTCATCTGGCCGCCGGCCTGCAGGACGCCGTCCAGTATCTGCGCAGCCACACCCCGCTGGTCGGGCTGCTGGTGCTGGACCAGGCGCCGCCGGAAGCGATCGATGACTTCCTGCATGAATACGCGCAGGTCAAGTGGATCGCCTTGCTGGATGAGGCGGCGCTGGCGTCACCGCAATGCCGGCAGATCGTGCACGAGCATTGCTTCGACTACCACCGCTGGCCGATCGACGCGGCGCGGCTGCGCCATACGCTCGGCCATGCCTATGGCGTCGCCTCCCTGCGCCCGCCGCCAGCCCACAGCTGTGCGAGCAGCATGCGCCTTACCGGACCGAGTCGTCCGATTGCCCGGCTGCGCCAGCAGATCGGCAAGGTGGCTGCGGCCGAGGCGCCCGTCCTCATCTGGGGCGAGAGCGGCACCGGCAAGGAGCTGGTGGCGCAGGCCGTGCACGAGCATTCGGCGCGCGCGGCGGGCCCCTTTGTGCCCATCAACTGCGGCGCCATGCCAGCCAACCTGATCCAATCCGAACTCTTCGGCTACGAACGCGGCGCCTTCACGGGCGCGGCGCGCAGCAAGCCCGGGCTGATCGAGTCCGCTTCCGGGGGCTCGCTGTTCCTGGACGAGATCGGCGACCTGCCGCTGGAGTTGCAGTCCAACCTGCTGCGCTTCCTGCAGGAGAAAACCATCTACCGCCTGGGCGGCACGCGCTGCATTCCGGTCGACGTGCGCATCATCGCCGCTTCCCACGTCAAGCTGCACGAGGCGGTGCAGCGCGGCGCCTTCCGCGAAGACCTCTACTACCGCCTCAACGTGCTGGCCCTGGAGGTGCCGCCCCTGCGCGAGCGGGGCGACGACGTGGTGCCCCTGGCCGAGTACTTTTTCCAGCACTACGCCGCGGAAAGGGCGGCCCGCGTCAAGGGCTTCAGCGCGCGCGCCATTGCCGCCATGCGGGCCCATCACTGGCCCGGCAATGTGCGCGAGCTCCTGAACCGGGTGCGGCGCGCGGCCGTGATGGCCGAAGGGCGCCTCATCCTGGCCCAGGACCTGGGCCTGGACAGCGGCGAGCGCCCCCACAACGGCGAATGCCTGGACGGCGCGCGCGTGCGGGCCGAGCGCAACGCCCTGGAAGCGCGCCTGAGCGCGGGCAAGAGCATGACGGCCATCGCGCGCGAGCTCGGGGTGTCACGGATGACCTTGTATCGTTTGCTAGCCAAGCATCAGATTGCCCCGCCTTCGCGCCGCCGCGCGGATCAGGATGAGCATGTAGGAGAGCTCTGACAGCCGTGTCTGCTGTCTCAGCCGTGTGACACTCAGCGGCCCCGCCCGCACAGGGAAAGCTGAAACAGTCCAGTAACAGGGAAGCGACATCCCCATCCGCTTCCGTTCCTTCGCATCAGGCCGCTCGCCCGAGAATTCCCATGTGATTTCAAGCGCTTGGCGCATGGCGCAGGCCGGTGGCATCAAGCTTGCGATACGAAGACCGCCCCGGCCGCTGCCTGCGGCGCCGGACGCACTTTGACAACCAAATCAGCGAGGGACGACATGAAAAAAACGATGCTGGCAACTGCCATCGCACTGGCTCTGAGCGCAAGCGCCTATGCGCAGACCACCGAGCCCACCGTGACCCAGGACGGCGGCGGCGCCAACAACAATGGCGCGGGCAGCGCCTCCCAGGATTTCAGTACTGCCGACAACAATAACAACAGCACTGGCGGCGCCCGCGCCATGGCGGCCGGGGCCGCCGCAGCCAACAACGGCGCGACCGCCACGGCGACCATGAGCGATGCCTTCAATACGTCGAACGCCACGGCAACGAGCTCCCTGAGCGGCACGGTGACCAACAACCAGATCAGCAATATCGGCAACGTGGCCTCCAACGGCGGCAATGCGAACGGCGGCAGCGCCGGGGACGGCTATGGCGGCAATGCGCGGGGCGGCACGGCCGTGAGCAGGGGCGGGAACGGCGCCAGCGCCACCGGGGGTGACGGTGCGCGCGGCGGCGACGGCGCCTATGCCAGCGCTGGCAGGGCCAGCAGCGGCTATGTCGCAGGCGGCAGCGCCAATGGCGGGGCGGGCGGCGCTGGCGGCTACGCGGCGAATGCGGGCAGCGGCGCAGGCGGTAACGGCGGCAGCGGCGGGGCCGGCGGTTCGAGCGGCGCCGGCGGCTACGGCGTAGGCGGCAATGGCGGCAGCGGCGGCGCGGGCGGCGCCGGGACCGGCGGCGCCGGAGGCGGCATGGGAGACTCCTACGGCGGCAATGGCGGCGGCAGCGGCTATGCCTCCGGCGCGAATGGCGGCGCGGGCGGCGGCACGGGCCGCGCCGTCGGCGGCGCAGGCGGCTATGGCGGTGCGGGCGGGGCTGGCGGTGCGGGCGCCATGGGCGGCGGCGCCGGGTCCGGCAGCGCCACGGCGGGCACCCAGGGCGTGGGCGGCGCCGGAGCGGGCGGCGGCGCCACGGCAACGGGCACCGTCACCGGCACCGGCGGTGAGACGGGCAGCACGCCGCCCACCATCGGCGACAGCACCACGGCAGCGGCAGGCGGCGCAGGCACCGGCGGCGCAGGCACCTCGGGCGCCGCCGGTGCCGGTTCCGGCGCGGCAACGGGAGGTGCAGGCGGAGCTGGCGCGGCCGGTGGCGCGGGCGCAGCGGGCGGCGCGGGCGCCAGCGCATCCAATACGGGTGGCGCCGGTGCTGCGGGCGGCACCAACACCAGCGGCGCAGGCGGTGCGGGCGCCGGTGTAGCGAGCACGGCTGGAGCTGGCGGCGCTGGCACGGGCGGTGCAGGCGCCGCTGGTGCTGCAGGCGGCAACGGATCCAGCTCCACCGGCAATGGCGCAGCAGGCGGTGCGGGCGCAGCGGGCGGCAGCAGCGGCATGGCATCCAATACTGGCGGAGCCGGTGCGGCGGGTGGTGACGGCACGGGCGGCGCCGCCACCAGCGGCGCGGCCACGGGTGGTGCGGCCACGGCTGGCGATGGCGGTGCAGGCGGCGCGGGCGGCGGCGGCAACACGGGCGGCACGGGCGGCGCCACGGGCGCCAACACGGCCGGTGCGGCGGTGGGCGGCGCGGGCACGGGCGGCACCGGCGGCGCGGGCGGCACCAACACGGTGAACGCGGGCACCTTCAACATGTCCAACACGATGAGCGGCGTGGGCCAGTCGGCGGCGGGCATCATGGTGATCAGCCAGAACAGCGGCTTCTCCTCGCTGGCGCAGCAGAGCGTGAACGTGCAGGCCAACCTGGCCGTGGGCAGCAGATAATGCTGCGCCGGTGCATGCCCCAGCAGGCGGCGCCGGCACTGCGGGGCGGCGCGGCGTGCGCTGCCTTGCTGTGCCTGCTGGCCTTGCCGGCAGGCGCGGCGGAGCTGCCGGTGGCAGCTTTGTCCGCGCCCTTGCCGGTGGCCGGCCTGCTGCAGCGTGTGCTGCCCGAGCGGCTCGCCGTGAACGCCTTGCCGGGCGGCGCACTGGGCGAGCAGCAGCTGGACAGCCTGCGCGGCGGCAGCGACAGGCCCTGGAGCGACATGAAGCTGAACGGCACGGTGGGCGGCAACAGCGCCACCAGCGTGGTGACCGGGGCCAACATCATCAGCGACGGCGCTTTCAGCAATGCGAGCGGCATGCCGATGGTGATCCAGAACTCGGGGGCCAATGTGCTGATCCAGAATGCCACCATCGTGAACGTGCAGATCCAATGAGGGCGGCCATCCTGTCCTGTTGCCTGGCCTTGGGCGGCGCGGCGCAGTCGGCCGAGCTGCCCAATGTCACGGGAGCGGCCTATGCCGTGCCGGTCACCAGCCTGAAAGAGGCGCGCTACCTCTCCACAGTGCGCCAGCAGTACGACTTCAGCTGCGGCTCGGCGGCCGTGGCTACCTTGCTGACCTATCACTACAACTATCCGGTCAGCGAGCAGACCGCCTTCCAGCAGATGTACCTGCATGGCGACCAGGCGAAAATCCGGCAGCAGGGCTTTTCACTGCTCGATATCAAACGCTTCCTGGCTGCCCATGGTTTCATGGCGGATGGCTTCCAGCTGCCGCTGGCCAAACTGGCGGAAGCGCATTACCCGGCCATTGTGCTGGTGGCGGAAAACGGCTACCGGCACTTTGTCGTCATCAAAGGCTTGAGCGAAGACCGCGTGCTGATCGGCGACCCCTCCGGCGGCACGCGCGCCATCGCCCGTTCCGCCTTCGAGGCGATGTGGCAGAACCGCCTGCTCTTCGTCATCCACGGCAGGCCGGGCGCGGCGCGCTTCAACGAGGCGGCGGATTGGCGGGTGGCGCCGCGGGCCCGGGTGGAGGACGCCATCGACCGCGAAAGCCTGTGGCGCCTCACGCTTCCGAAGCTGGGACCCAACGATTTCTAGGAGCCTTCATGTTGCGACGAATGCTATGGCTGGCCTGCCTCATCGCCGTGCCCGCCGGGGCAGGAGAGAACGGCTGGACGCCTGTGCCGGACAGCATCCTGGACGAGGCGCGCGGCGGTTTCGAGCGCCAGAATGTGCTCGCCTCGCTGAGCATCGAACGCATGATCAGCCTCAACGGCGCCGTGGTGGCGGAGAGCCAGCTTGCCCTGGCGGACCTCGCGCGCGCGGCCCCGCAGGACATGGCCCGGGCCGCGGCCCTGGAAACCCTGCTCGTGCAAAACAGCCTGAACGATCAAATGATCCGCAGCCAGACCACCATCAACACCACGGTGAACAGTCTGGCTGTCCTGAAAAACCTGAACTTCGGCGACAGCGTGAGGCAGGCGCTGACGCACGCCATCGCGCCGCGCTAGGCGCGCCTTGAAGGAGGAAGCCCAGCATGCAGCTCGCCCCCACCTTGCGCGCCGGTTCGATCGGCCTGGCCCTCGTTCTGAGTTCCCCCATCGGCGCCGCGCAGGAGCCCCCGCGCACGACGGCCGAATTGGCCGCGAAGCTGGAGGCGGTGATGCGCGAGCTGGCCGAACAGCGCAAGCTGCTGAAGGAACTGCAGGACCAGCTGGCCGCCCGGCGCCGCGCCGACGAAGCCGAGCTGGCCGCCGCGCGCGGCACGGGGCCGCAGGCAGGCGGACCGGCGCCTGCCGCACAGGCGGTGGCCTCGCAGGACAATCCGAGACCCGCCGTCGGCCAGCCACCCGCGCGGGACAGCAGGCCGCCGGAAGTGGCGCCCATCTTCGAGGCGCCCGGCGTGCTGACCGCGAAAGGGAAATACGTGCTGGAACCTTCGCTCCAGTTCGGCTACTCCTCCAGCAACCGCGTGGCCCTGGTCGGCTACACCATCATCCCTGCGCTGCTGATCGGCCTGATCGACGTGCGCGAAGTCAAGCGCAACACCCTGACGGGCGCGTTGACCGGGCGCTACGGCCTGACGAACCGTACCGAGCTGGAACTGCGCCTGCCCTATGTCTACCGTTCCGATTCCACCGTCAGCCGCGAACTGTTTACCGGCACGGCGGTGGAGAAGGTGTTCGACACCAGCGGCCGGGCGCTGGGCGACGTCGAACTCTCCCTGCGCCAGCAGCTGAACGACGGCGGCATGGACAAGCCCTACTACATAGCCGGGCTGCGCCTCAAAACGCGCACCGGCCGCGACCCCTTCGAAGTGGTGACGGACTGCACCCGGCGCTGCGTGGGCGAAAATGCCACCGGCACGGGCCTGCCGCTGGACCTCCCGACCGGTTCCGGCTTCTACAGCCTGCAGCCCAGCCTGACCTGGCTGTTCCCGAGCGACCCCGCCATCTTCTTCGGCAGTGTGAGCTATCTGCATAACTTCAAGCGCAAGAACCTGAGCCGCATGGTGCTCGCCGGCGAGCGCGAACCGCTCGGCGAAGTCAAGCCGGGCGCCGTGATCGGCTTCAACTTCGGCATGGGCCTCGCGCTCAACGAGAAGGCCTCGCTCAGCCTGGGCTACGACCATTCCTCGATGGCGCGCACCCGGCAGAACGGCATCGTGGTGCCCGGTTCCGTGCGCACCCAGCTGGGCACGCTGCTCATGGGCTTTTCCTACCGGCTGAGCGACAAGCGCACCCTGAACGTGGCTGTCGGGGCAGGGCTCACGCGCGACACGCCGGATGTTTCGCTCTCTGTGCGCCTGCCTACCAATTTCTGAAGCATCCCGCACGTAATGTTGCCGTTTACGCTATCGTAGCGATCCCGGCCAACACCAAGAAAAGGGATACCAGAATGACTAAGCAATTTGCAGCCCGCCGTACCGTTCTCTTCGCTGCGCTGGCCTTCGCCGGCAGCGCCGCTTTCGCCGCCGCGCCCATGGTCAAGACCCAGGCCCCCGGCTACTACCGCACCATGCTGGGCGACTTCGAAGTGACCGTCCTGAACGACGGCACCGTCGACCTGCCAATGGACAAGCTGCTGCACGCCAAGCCAGCCAAGACCGAAGCGGCCTTCAAGAAATACTTCCTCAAAGCGCCGATCGAGACCTCGGTCAACGCCTTCCTGATCAACACCGGCAGCAAGCTGGTGCTGATCGACACCGGCGCCGCGAGCGCCTTCGGTCCCACGCTGGGCAAGCTGATCACCAACCTGAAAGCGGCCGGTTACCAGCCCGAGCAGGTGGACGAGATCTACATCACCCACATGCACCCGGACCACGCCTCCGGCCTGGCTGCGGGCGACAAAGCCGCCTTCCCGAACGCCATCGTGCGTGCGGACAAGCGCGACGCCGACTTCTGGCTGAGCAAGGTGAACATGAAGAAGGCGCCGGAAGCGAGCAAGGGCTTCTTCCAGGGCGCGATGGCGGCCTTCGGTCCCTACACCAACGTCGGCAAGTTCCAGCCCTTCGACGGCAGCACCGAGCTCGTCCCCGGCATCAAGGCCAGCTCCAGCTTCGGCCACACCCCGGGCCACACCACCTACGTGGTGGAAAGCAAGGGCCAGAAACTGGTGCTGATTGGCGACCTGATGCACGTGCAGTCCGTGCAGTTCGACGACCCCTCGGTGACGATCGACTTCGACACGGACAGCAAGAAAGCGCTGGCCGAGCGCAAGGCCGCGTTTGCTGACGCCGCCAAGCAAGGCTACCTGATCGGCGCGGCCCACCTGCCGTTCCCGGGCCTGGGCCACCTGCGCGCCGCAGGCAAGGGCTATCAGTACATCCCCGTCAACTACACCATCCCCCGCTAACGGCACAGCCCGTGTCCAACCCTGGGGTCAGACCCCAAAAGTGGACACGGGCTCATCTTTCGGCTTTAGGCGAGGGCGGGGTAGTCGGTGTAGCCCTGTGCGCCGCCGCCGTAGAAGTATTCGCTGCGCTGTGGATTCAGCGGCGCGCCTTGCTGCAGGCGTTCGGGCAGGTCGGGGTTGGCGATGAAGTCCTTGCCCCAGGCGATGGCGTCCGCGCGGCCGTCCGCCAGTGCCTGCTGCGCCTGCTCCAGCGTGAATTTTTCGTTGGCGATGTAAATGCCGCCGAACGCTTCCTTCAGCAGCGGACCGAGGCTGTCGTCGCCCACCGCCTCGCGCGCCGCGATAAAGGCGATCTTGCGCTTGCCCAGCTCGCGCGCCACATAGCCGAAGGTCTCGGCCGGCGTAGAGTCGCCCATGTCGTGCGAGTCGCGGCGCGGCGCCAGGTGCATGCCCACGCGGTCGGCGCCCCACACCTCGATCACGGCATCCGTCACTTCCAGCATCAGGCGCGCACGGTTTTCGATGGAACCGCCGTAGGCATCGCTACGCTGGTTGGTGCTGTCCTGCAGGAACTGGTCGAGCAGGTAGCCATTGGCGCCGTGGATCTCCACGCCATCGAAACCGGCCTTCTTCGCGTTCTCCGCGCCCTTGCGGTAGGCGGCCACGACACCGGGAATCTCGGCCAGCGCCAGCGCGCGCGGCTCGACATAGGGACGGACCGGACGCAGCAGGCTGACATTGCCCTTCGGCGTCACCGCGCTCGGGGCCACGGGCTTGTCGCCATTCAGCAGGCTCGGGTCGGAGATGCGGCCCACGTGCCACAGCTGCAGGAAGATCTTGCCGCCCTTGGCATGCACGGCCTCGGTAATCAGCTTCCAGCCTTCCACCTGTTCGTCCGACCAGATGCCGGGCGTATTCTCATAGCCCACCCCCTGCGGCGTGACCGAGGTCGCTTCGCTCAGGATCAGGCCCGCGCTGGCGCGCTGCGCGTAGTACTCGGCCATGAGCGCGTTGGGCACGCGGCCTTTGCCGATGGCGCGGGAGCGGGTGAGGGGAGCCATCACGACGCGGTTCTTCAGAGTGATTGCGCCGACGGTAAGGGGATCGAACAGGTTTGCCATGGTAATTCCTTCATTCAGTTAGGCCAGCTAGAGGCTGGCATTCATGTAGTCGAGATACGCGCGGATCACTTCTTCGTTACGCTTGAAGAAGGTCCATTGACCGGCCCGCTGCGTCGTCACCAGGCCGGCCTTGGCCAGCACGGCGAGGTGCCCGGACACGGTGGACTGCGACAGGCCGCTGCGGCGGTCGATCAGCCCGGCGCACACCCCCATCGAGAGCGGATGCGTCTGCTCCGAAAAGTGGGCCTCCGGCTCCTTCAGCCAGCAGAGAATCTGCCGGCGGACGGGGTTGGCGAGGGCCTTGTGGATGGCGTCGATGTCGATCGAATTGGTCATATCGGTAACTTCCGATTTATACATTGGGATTCTACGATATAAAAACAAGTCCTGCAGCGGACCACATGAAAACTGAAATCAGGCGAGATAGAGCAGTAGCAGGCCCAGCAGCGCTGGCACGCTCTGGACGAAGATGATGCGGCGGCTTACCGTCACGCCGCCCCAGATTCCGGCCACCGCCACGCACAGCAGGCCGTAGACGGCGAAGGAATGGGCCACATCGTGGTTGGGATGAAGGAAACTGACCGCCAGGGCGGCGGCCAGGAAGCCGTTGTAGCAGCCCTGGTTCGACATGGCCGGTTTGACAATGGCCGCCTTCTCGGCGCTCAGCCCGAACACGCGGCGCCCGCGCGTATCGAACAGCACCGTTTCCAGCAGCACGATATAGACGTGAATCAGCAACACCAGGCCGATGACGATCTGAGCCAATACCAGCATAAGGGTCTCTCCAGAATTGATATCAGGGCAATGATATACTGCCGTCATCATGCCTTGGATCATTCTTTTCCTTGCCGGACTGCTCGAAGTCGCCTGGGCGGTCGGCCTCAAGTTCACCGACGGCTTCACCAAACCGCTTCCCACCGTATTGACGCTGGCCGCCATGGCCGCGAGCGTGGGCCTGCTCGGCCTGGCCCTGCGCACGCTGCCGCTGGGCACCGCCTATGCGGTGTGGACCGGCATTGGCACCGTCGGCACAGTCATTTACGGCATCCTGGTGATGAACGAACCAGCCGGCGTGCTGCGGCTGGTCTGCATTGCGATGATCGTGGCGGGTATCGCAGGCCTGAAACTACTGTCGCCGCACTAAGTCAGAACGCGGCGTTCACCCGCGCCAGGTAATACCACTCGTTGTTGGCCTTCGCGCCCGTGTCCGGGAAGAGGATGATGGCGTCGAACGGCGCCGTTACCGGCGTGCCGTCCGCGCGGCGGCCGATCTCTTCGCCTTCCTTCACGCGGTCGAAGCTCGCCCAGCTGCGGCTGAAATGATCGTCGTCGTGCAGCTTGTCGTGCACCTCCACCATGCTCAGCGCCTCCATCTCCTCGCGCGGCACCGGCTGCGGTTTCGGCGCATCGATCAGGCCCAGATGCGCCAGCGTATTCATGATGGCGCGGTACGCCACTTCCGGCGCCTGCGGGTCGGCGTGCTGGCCGCACTCCAGCGTCAGCGCATAGCCGCCCGTGGTGCGCATGTATTCCGTGGTGCCCACGCCGTAGCGCAGCACCGTCTGCAGTTCGGCGCTGCCGCGCATGCGGCGCTGCACGCCGTCGCCATAGGTGCGCAGCCAGCCATCCACGAAACGCTTCACGCCCAGGATGCGCGCCAGCGCGCGTTCCTCTTCCTCGTGCTTGAAGGGCTCCAGCGGACCGTCGTTATTGCGCGGGCCCACCATCACGAAGGGCTGGCTCTGTGCATTGAAGGAGTGCAGGTCCAGCAGCACATCGTGTGCGGCGAGAAGAGGGCACAGCCAGTTGGCGATGCGGTCCTCGAAGTCCTGCGGATGCTCGTTCGGGAAGAGATTGCGGTTCAGGTTACGCTCGCCCGCGCGCTCGCCCTTGGCGTAGGCCAGGGGATTCGCCACCGGCACAAAGGTCACGCTGCCGTTCAGGATGCGCAGCTCGCCCTTGTCCAGCATCTCCATCACGCGCGTAATGCCCTTGGTGCCCGCCGTTTCGTTGCCGTGCACCGCACCCATGACGATCAGGCGCGGCCCTTTGCCCTGGCCGGTGTAATTGACGGATTTGAAATGGAGTTCGCTTGCGGCGGTCATGCTGGTCCTCGGTGGAAAACGGTGCCAGTATTCTAGCGGCATTCCGCATGACCACAGGTAAAATGCGGGAATGAAGTCACAACGCATCCACGGCCTCGATACCCTTCGCGCGCTCGCCATCATGCTGGTGTTCGCCAACCACTACATGGGCTTCGTGACCAACGAGCCCACCTTCGGCGTCTTCAGCGAACTGGGTTGGATGGGCGTGGACCTGTTCTTCGCGCTCTCCGGCTACCTGATCGGCAACCAGATCTTCGCGGGCCTGCGCGAGGGCGGCTTCTCGCTCAGGAACTTCTATGCGCGCCGCCTGCTGCGCACACTGCCCAATTACTATGTCGTGCTCGCGCTTTACGCCTTCTGGCCGCTCTTCGCGGGCACCGCCCCGCATGCGCCCTGGTGGAAGTACTGGACCTTCACGCTCAATTTCGAACTGATTCCGGGCACGCGCTTCTCGCATGCATGGTCGCTGTGCGTGGAGGAGCAGTTCTACCTGCTGCTGCCCGCCGTCGTGCTGCTGGTGGCGCTGATGCGTGCGCCGCTGCGCCTTGGCTGGTGCATTATC
Organism: Massilia endophytica; assembly: GCF_021165955.1. NCBI lineage: Bacteria > Pseudomonadati > Pseudomonadota > Betaproteobacteria > Burkholderiales > Oxalobacteraceae > Massilia > Massilia endophytica. Next base: position 1,631,901 of record NZ_CP088952.1, read on the forward strand.
GCCGCGAGCCTGGCGGCAGGCATGGTCCTGCGCGCGCTGGCATGGCAGGATTTGCAGCCTCCAGCCGATGGCAATGCGCGCGCCTACACGGATATCTACTACGCCACCTGGGCGCGTTTCGATGAACTGATCGTGGGCGTCACGCTGGCGCTGCTCAAGAACCATCACGCCGTGGCATGGAAACGCCTCACCTCGATGGGCAATACCATGTTTGCGGGCGGCCTTGCCGTCACGGCCTCGGCTTGCTGGTACTTCCTGGACGGCCATTTCGGCTTCGGCCAGACCGTGTTCGGCTATCCCTTGCTGGGCCTTGGTTTCGGCATGCTGCTGCTGGCGGCGCTCAGTCCCGGCTCGCTGCTGGCGCGCATCCGCGTCCCGGGCGCTGCCAGCATCGCGCTGTGGTCATATGCCATCTATCTCACGCACAAGCAGCTGTGCATCATCCTCGCGCGGCACTTCGAACGCCACTTCGGGTGGGCTGCGGACGGCCCCCTCGTTATCGGCCTGCTGATCGCTGCCTCGGTACTCGCGGGCTTTTTGTTGTACATTCTCGTCGAAACGCCGTTCATGAGACTGCGTGAGCGTTTTGTACCGACAAACAGCGCAAGGAGAATGTATGAGGAAGTGGATGGCCGCAGCAGCGGCAGCGATGATCGCGTCGCCGCTGGCGCAGGCGCAGCAGGAGGGCCCGTACGCGAGGATGGTGGTGATCAGCCCCAAGCCGGGCCAGAACGCCGAGTTCGAGAAGGGGTATGAGCGCCACCTGGAGTGGCATCGCAAGGCCCAGGACACCTGGACCTGGTACGGCTGGTCCTTCGTGCTGGGCAGCCGCCTCGGTCAGTTCATGGACGGCACTTTCGGCCACGCCATGGCGAACTTCGACGCCGCCGTCCAGCCAGCCGCCGACAGCGCGGACAATGCCCTCAACGTCACGCCGCATGCGGACTTTCTGAGCCACGGCATCTACAAGCGCCTGGACAGCGTCAGCGCTGGCGCCCCTTTGCCTGACACCTCGCCCTTCCTGGCAATGAGCACCTACGAGATCGAGCCTGGCCAGCAAGTGGCCTTCGAGGAAGCACTGGGCGAGCAGTGGCGCAAGGCCGGCGCAGGAAAGCGTTATACCTGGTACCGGCTGCAGATCGGCGGCCAGGCGCCGCAATATGTGCTGATGCGCGCTGCCGCGAGCTTTGGTGCAGCGGCCGAGCTGCCCGAGGTGGCGCCGCCCGCGCGCATGGTGCGCAATGTGCGCACCGAGCTTCTGCGCTACCGCGAGAACCTGAGCTACCGCCCCCGCAACTGACGCAGGTAGTTCAGCGTCCAGGTCTCGCGGATGATGGACATGCCCATGCCCGCATCCCGCCGCGCAATAACAGCCTCGTTATGCGCGGCGGCGGCGTCCAGGTCCACCCATTCGGGCGCCATGCCGTTGCTGATTTCGTAGTGCTCCATCTGCGCCGCGCCCAGGACGCGGCTTGCCTCGCAGCGGTAGATATGGGAGCGCATGAAGAGATGGTCATAGCCCGGCTCGGGGCTCGGGCGGTATTCGTCGATATAGCCGATGGCATCCGCCACGCGCACGTCCTGCGCGCCAGTTTCCTCGGCCAGTTCGCGGCGCAGGCCGTCGAGCATCTCCTCGCCGTCGTCCAGGCCCCCGCCCGGCAAGCTGTAGTCGTCGTAGCGGCGGGTGTAGAGCAGCAGGATATCGTCGCCGTGCATGATCACCGCGCGGACGGCGTCGCGCCGCAAGCCGCGCCCCTCGGTGCTGTGGACCGTCGGGTGTACCAGTTTCAGGAGCATTTCCATTACTGGCGCATTTCGATGACGTCAAAGGGGGACTGTACGCTGCCGAGGAAGTCCAGCACGGCCTCGATGCGAACGCCCGGTTCCTCATTGGCCGTCGCCTCGATGGCGGCGCGCATGCCCGGCATGGCCTCCACGATGTCGCGGCTGCGGTAGGCATTGATCAGCAGCGCGGCCAGCAGCGCGGCCTCGCGCTGGTGGCGGTGGCGCAGGCGCTGCTCGATCACGCCGAAGAGGGCGCGCTGCATGCGGGGCGTGGGATTGGTGATATGGGCGAACACCAGCGGCGTGTTGGCGATGGCGTCGCACAGGCGGCGCTCGATCTCGTCCGGCTTCACGTCGGATGCAATGTCGAAGTAAGCGGCGTTCCAGCGCGTGCGCGCGTGGGGATGGCCGGGCGGGAAGGAATCGGCGGTATCGAAACCCAGCGCGCGGCTCGCGCGCCGGAGCAGGGCAATAAGAGTCATACCCGCATTGTAACGCGGGCGGAGGACAGGCGCGGGCGCCTGTCCTCTTCCCCTTAGCTGGCTTGCGCCTCTTCGCCCAGCAGGCCCGCGCGGAAGTCGTTCACCGCCTGGTAAATCTCCTCCTGCGTGTTCATCACGAACGGGCCGTACTGCGCAATCGGCTCATTCAGCGGATGGCCCGCGATCAGGATAAAGCGGCTGGATTCCGCCGCCTCCACCTGCACGCCGTCCGCCTCGGCGCTGTTGGCCAGAATCGCCATACTGCGTGCCGGAACCGCCTTGCCGCCCATGCTTACCTCGCCGCGGTAGGTGTAGAGGAAAGCATTGTGCCCGGCAGGCAGGCGCTGGCTGAAGCGGGCCCCTGCGGGCAGTTCCACGTCCAGGTACACGGGCTCCGTCACTTCGCGCTGCACCGCGCCTTCCACGCCGTGGCTTTCTCCTGCAATCACGCGAACCGTGGCGCCTTCAGGCGTCTGGAAGACCGGGATCTCGTTCGACTTGAAATCCTTGTACCAGGGCTTGCGCATCTTGTCCTTCGCCGGGAGGTTAAGCCAGAGCTGGAAGCCTTCCATCAGGCCCGCTTCCTGTTCCGGCATCTCCGAGTGGATCACGCCGCGGCCCGCCGTCATCCACTGCACGCCGCCGTTCTCCAGCAGGCCTTCGTTGCCTGCGCTGTCGCGGTGGCGCATGCGGCCCGTCAGCATATAGGTCACGGTCTCGAAGCCCCGGTGCGGATGGTCGGGGAAGCCAGCGATGTAGTCGTTGGCTTCGTCCGAGCCGAAGTTATCCAGCATCAGGAAAGGATCGAGGCGGCGCTGCAGCGGCTGGGTCAGCACTCGGTTGATCTTCACGCCCGCCCCATCCATCACGGACTGGCCGTGGATGATGCGTTCGACACTGCGCGGCGAGGCAAGCTGGCCGCTCGCTGCGACGGTTTGAATGGTTGCCATGCTCGTTCTCCTTTTCCAGCTGGCCTGAATTCAGACCAGCACTGCGTTGATTTGTTCGTCGGCTTCGGCGCGTGCTTTCGCCACTGCGTCCGGGCCCATGCCATGGCCTTCCGAGAACACGAACTGTACATCACTCAGTCCCACGAAGTTCAGGAAGGTTTTCAGGTGCGGCAGCTGGGTGTCGCTCGGCGCATCCTTGTGCAGGCCGCCCCGGGTCACCGCCACGTAGACCTTTTTCCCGGTTAGCAGGCCCACGGGGCCGGTGGAGCCGTACTTGAAGGTGACGCCGGCGCGGGCAATCGCGTCGAACCAGCTTTTCAGCTGCACGGTGATGCCAAAGTTGTACATCGGGGCGCCGATCACGATCACGTCCGCCGCCTGCACCTGGGCGATCAGTGCATCGTCCAGCGCCACGCGGGCCGCCTGTTCCGGGGTGCGCTGGGCGGCCGGGGTGAACAGGGCTTGCAGGGCGGTTTCGTCCAGCACGGGGTGCGGTTCGGCAGCCAGGTCGCGGCGCACCAGCTTCACATCGCTCAGGCCGGCGCTGACTTTGGCCACGATGGCGTCGGCCAGGCGGGTGGATTCGGAACCGGTGCTGCGGGCGCTGGAGTTGATCTGCAGAATGTTCATGGTTTTGCTCCTGTATTGGGTTAAGTGTTGCGATGGGTTCACTTTACTCGTTCCAAAATAGGAGAAAAAGCCGGTAAAATGGATTAGATTAATCCACTGGTGGAACAATAATATGGATATCGATCCTTCGGACCTGCTGCTGTTCGCCCGTATTGTCGAGTGCGGCAGCTTCAGCCAGGCGGCGGACAAGGTGCAGCTGCCCAAATCGACGGTCTCGCGCCGCCTCTCCCTGCTGGAATCGCAACTGGGCGAACGCCTGCTGCAGCGGACCACGCGCAAGCTGGTGCTCACGGAGCTGGGCGCCAGCCTGCTGGCCCATGCGCGCAAGGTGGCGGAGGAAACGGAAGCGGCCGAGGCGCTGGCCCAGCACCGCCAGCAGGCGCCGAACGGCCTGCTGCGCGTGTCCATGCCGGCCGATTTCGCCAACCTGGAGCTGGCGGGCATGCTGCCGGACTTCATGGCGAAACACCCGGCGGTGACCCTTGAGCTCGACCTTTCCCCGCGCCGGGTGGACCTGCTGGCCGAAGGATTCGACCTCGCCATCCGTATGGGCACCTCCCTGCCGGACGATGCCTCCCTGGCCGCGCGCGCGGTCGCCTTCAGCCACTGGGCGCTCTTTGCGTCGCCCAGCTATATCGCGCGGCGCGGCCTGCCCGAGCATCCGGACGACCTGTTCCGCCACGATTTGCTCAGCCTGAGCCGCTCCCACGACGGCCTCACCAGCTGGAGGCTGGAACGGGGCAAGCAGGCATGGGAGCGGGATGTGCCGGTGCGGTTGACGGGCAACTCACCCGAGCTGCTGGCCCGCATGGCGCAGACCGGCATCGGCATCGCCAGCTGCACGGACCGCTTTTCGGGACCGCTGGTGAAAGTGGGCGCGCTGGTGCGCGTGCTGCCGGAATGGAGTTTCCCGGCCGTGACAGGCTGGGCGGTCTTCCCCGGCAGGCGCCTCATGCCCGCGAAAACGCGGGTCTTCCTCGACATGCTGGAAGCAAACTACGAGCGCAGCCGCAAGCGCGCTCAGGGCCTGGGCGGCTGAGCGAGCGCAGTGGGCTGGATAACGATGACGATTGGCGCCTGGCTTGCCTGCGCAGCTTCAGGTGCCGATGCCGCTCAAGCAGGCTTGAGGTCCGCCATCATCTCGCCCAGGCGCACGGGACCGGCGGGCTGCCAGGCGGGGTTGAACTGCAGCGTGTCCTTGGGGAAGAGCATCACGACGGTGGAGCCGAGCAGGAAGCGGCCCAGCTCCTCGCCTTTTTTCAGCACGATATTCTTGTCCGCATAGGTCCACTCGGCGATCTGCGGCTGGCGCGGCGGGTTGACCACGCCATGCCATACGGTCGCCATGCTGCCCACAATCGTCGCGCCCACCAGCGTCATCACGAAGGGACCGAAGGCCGTGTCGAACACGCACACCACGCGCTCGTTGCGCGCGAACAGGCCGGGAATGCCGCGCGCTGTCGTCGGGTTCACGGAAAACAGGTCGCCCGGAATATAGATCATGCGGGTCAGCTTGCCGTCGCAGGGCATGTGGATGCGGTGATAGTCGCGCGGGCTGAGATACAGGTTGGCGAAGCTGCCGTGCTGGAACTGGTCCGCCAGCGTGCGATCGCCGCCCACCAGCGCGGTGGTGCTGAACTTGTGGCCCTTGGCCTGGAAGATCTGGTCGTCGTCGATGGCGCCGAACTGGCTGATGCGGCCGTCCACCGGGCACACCAGGTCGGCATCGGCCAGCGGACGGGCGCCCGGCTTCAGGGCGCGCGTGAAGAATTCGTTGAAGCTGTGGTAGCTCGCAATGTCCGGATTCTCCGCCTCGTCCATGTTCACGTCGTACTTGCCCACGAACCAGCGGATCAGGCGGGTCGTCATGGCGCCGCCTTTCGCTCCGGCCACGCGGCCCGCGAAATTGGTCAGCGCACCCTTGGGGAGCAGGTACTGCGGCAGTACGGCAAGGCGGTCGGACATTGTTTTCCTCTCTATGGACGAATCGGCATTATAGGGCGTCCCCACGTCTAGAAAAAAATTTCTAGAAAACTGATAATTTTTCCTGGAATTAAGGGACAATGCCTGTCCTTGACCAACTCGAAGAAGTTCGCCATGCCTCGCAACACTGTTTTACGCCTCACCCTGGCTGCCGCCGCCGTGGCTGCCGCCTGCGCCGCTCACGCCCAGACTGTCCAGCCCGAAGAAAAGACCAAGCCGGAACCCAAGCAGGGACCGATGCAGAAAGTGGAAGTGAAGGGCTCCACCGAAGCCTACGACCCGCGCCGCGACGACACGGCCAGCAAGATCGTGATCTCCAACGAGGAGATCGTGCGCTATGGCGACCAGTCCATCAGCGATGTGCTCAAGCGCGTCCCGGGTGTGACCGTGGGCGGAGGAGGGCGGGGCGGCGGCGACATCCGCATGCGTGGCCTGGGCAGCGGCTACACGCAGATCCTGTTGAACGGCGAACGTGCACCCGCCGGTTTTTCCATCGACAGCCTGTCGCCGGACGTGATCGAGCGCATCGAAGTCCTGCGCGCCGCCAGCGCCGAGTTCAGCACCCAGTCCATTGCGGGCACCATCAATATCGTGCTGAAAAAGGCCATCAAGACCGGCCAGCGCGAGCTCAAACTCAGTGCGGGCAAGAGCCACGAGCAGTTCACGCCCTTCGCCAGCCTGCAGGTATCGGACAAGGTGGGCCAGATGTCCTACTCGATCGGCGCCAACCTGTTCAAGGGAATCTTCGACCGCCAGTCCCCCGTTCACGAAACCCTGGTCGACCCTTCCGGTGCGCTGCAGATGCAGCGTGACACCCGGCAGACCGACCATGGCCGTCCCCAAGGCGTCAATATCTCGCCGCGCCTGAACTGGAACCTCGCTGGCGGCGACACCCTCACTTCGCAATCCTTCATCAACTTCAACCGCTTCGATGGCGCCAGCGATGCCGTGATCGATACGCCGGTAGGCAAGCGGCCCACCTACCAGGTGATGGATACGGACTTCTCGAACCATAACGCCTTTGTGCGTACGGACCTGAACTGGGTGCACAAGCTGGCGGGCGGCGGCAAGCTCGATACCAAGATCGGCCTCAATGCCCTGCGCAACACGGGCTACTGGCACCAGTTCGGCTACGACCTGGGCGCGCTGCGGCGCGACAGTACGGTGCTGAGCAAGACCACGGAACACGGCTTCTCCAGTACCGGGAAATACTCCACGCCCCTGATTCCGGACCACGCCCTGGCCATGGGCTGGGACGGCGGCATCGCCTGGCGCGACGACTCGCGCATCCAGCGCGACGTGAACCTGCCCGGCAGCCATCCCGAGAATTCGGACGAGGGCTACGACGCGAAGGTGAGCCGCATGGCCTTCTATGGCCAGGACGAGTGGAACATCACTCCGCGCTGGTCCATGTACGCGGGCCTGCGCTGGGAGGGCCTGTTCACCGAGAGCGAGGGCAGCACCTTCGAGCGCATCAAACAGAACAACAGCGTCTGGAGCCCCATCGCCCAGACCCTGTACAAGCTCCCCAACAGCAAGGACCAGCTGCGCCTGGCCCTCACCCGCACCTACAAGGCGCCGCCCGCCTCGAACCTGATTCCGCGCCGCTTCACCTCCAGTAACAACAGCCAGACCGACCCGGACCGCCGCGGCAATCCGGACCTGAAGCCGGAGCTGGCCTCGGGCATCGACGCCTCGTATGAGCACTACTGGGCGCAGAACGCCCTCCTGAGCGCCAGCGCCTCGATGCGGCGCATCAGCGGCTATACGCGCCAGGGCGTGGTCAAGGAAGGCGACCGCTGGGTCTCCATGCCGGTCAACGAAGGCCGCGCCACCACGCGCAGCATCGAACTGGAAGCGAAGTTCCCGCTCAGCGCCATCATGAGCGATGCGCCATCCGTGGACCTGCGCGCGAGCGCCAACCGCAACTGGTCGAAGGTCGACTCCGTGCCCGGCCCGGACAATCGCCTGGACCAGCAGGTGCCGTTCTCGGCCACCCTGGCGGCGGACTACAAGAGCAAGGACGGCAAGCTGACCCTGGGCAGCAGCTACGCCTTCAAGAACGGCGGCCATGTGCGCATCAGCGACAAGCAGTCGGCCTACCAGTCGGTGCGGCGCGACCTCGAAGCCTACGCGCTGTGGAAGTTCGATCCCAAGCTCCAGCTGCGCGTGGCCGTATCGAACCTGCTGACCCAGGACTTCATCAGCGACTCGGCCTACACGGACGACAGCGGCACGCTGCGCCGCACGGCGGTCTTGCCGGGCTACGTGACCACCCGCGCCACGCTCGAAATGCGTTTCTGATTGCATAACAGGTGATATCATTCGCGCATGAGCGAAACGCATGCGTCCAATGACATCCTGAACCAGGCCCTGGCCGAGGTGCGCGATCTTCAGCGCACCGTGATCGCACTGCGTGGCGAGCTGGAGGCGGTGCATGCGGAACGCCAGCGCCTGGTGCAGGACGCCATCTCTGCCGCGCAGGGCGAGATCGGCCAGCTGCGCGACACCATCGTCGCGCTGCGTTCGGAACTGGAGCGCGTCACCCTGGAAAAGACCGAGGCGCTGCAGCAGTCCGCAGCCGCGCACCGCGCCGAGAACCTGCAGCTGCACGACACCATCCGCGCCCTGCGCGACGCACTGGAAGCCCAGGCTTCCGCCAAGGCCTGACATGGACGGCATGACAGAACCGGCCCCGCACGCCCAGAACCGCCGCCTGCGCCAGCTCGAACTGCTGCTGGAAGTCTCGCGCCGCATGGCGTCCTACGACACGCTGGACGAGATTCTCAACGCCCTCGTCGAGGTCACCACCGAGCAGCTGGGCGCGGAACGGGGCTCGCTCTTTCTCAACGACGCGGAGACCAACGAGCTGTTCTCCCGGGTCGCCCAGGGCAACATCCAGCGCGAGATCCGCTTCCTGAATCATGTGGGCATCGCGGGCCATGTATTCAGCACCGGCGAATCGCTGCTGATTCCGGATGCCTATGCCGATCCGCGCTTCAACCGCTCCGTGGACGAGCAGACGGGCTTCGTGACCCGCAATATCCTCTGCGTGCCGATCCGCACCGTGAAGGGCGAGATCATCGGCGTGGCGCAGACCCTGAACAAGATCAAGGGCAAGTTCAGCAAGGCCGACCTGGAGCTGCTCGGGGCCCTCACCACCCAGGGTACGCTGGCGCTGCAGAGCGCGCGCTTCCTGGAAAGCATGAAGAAGGTGCGCCAGCAGGAGATGGAGTTCATCGACGTGGTGTCCGAAGTTACGGCGGACATCAAACTCGGCTCCCTGCTGCAGCGCGTGATGGGCGAGGCCACGCGCCTGCTCAATGCGGACCGCTCCACGCTGTTCCTGAACGACGAGAAAACGGGCGAGCTGTGGTCGCAGGTGGGGCAGGGACTGGAGTCCATGCAGATCCGCCTGCCGAATACGGCCGGTATCGCGGGCGCCGTTTTCACGAGCAGCAAGGCGATCAACATCCCCTATGCCTACGCCGACCTGCGCTTCAACCCCGCCTTCGACAAGCGCACCGGCTATTTCACACGCTCCATCCTGTGCGTCCCCATCATCAACAAGAATGGCAAGACCATCGGCGTGACGCAGGTGCTGAACAAGCGCGGCGGACCGTTCACGGCGGAGGACGAATCGCGCCTGCGCGCCTTCACGGCCCAGATCTCCATCGCCCTCGAAAACGCCAAGCTGTTCGCGGACGTGCAGCAGATGAAGAACTACAACGAGGCCATGCTGGAGTCGATGTCCAACGGTGTGATCACGATGGATGGCGACGGCAGGATCGTTACCTGCAATGCGGCGGGCCTGCGCATTTTCCGCGCCCGCAGCGAGGACGTGGTGGGCCACAAGGCCAATGACTTCTTCAGCGGCGCCAATGCCTGGATGCTCGACCGCCTGAAGCGGGTGGAAGGCTCCGAGGAGACCGACCAGGTCATGGATGCGGAGCTCATCGTGGGCAGCGAGAAGATCTCGGCCAATGTCACCTTCCAGTCGCTGCTGTCGGTGGAGAAGAAGAGCATCGGCTCCATGATGATGATCGAGGATATCTCCAGCGAGAAGCGCCTGCGCGCCACCATGTCGCGCTACATGGATCCCGGCATCGCCAGCCAGATGATTACCGAGGGCGCGGATATGCTGGGCGGGAAGAACGTGCTGGCCACCGTGCTGTTCTCGGACATCCGCAGTTTCACCACCATCACCGAGCAGCTGGGCGCCCAGGGCACGGTGGCCATGCTGAACGAGTACTTCACGCTGATGGTGGACTGCATCCAGCGCGAAGAGGGCATGCTGGACAAGTTCATCGGCGACGCCATCATGGCCGCCTTCGGCATCCCCGTCGGCCACGAGGACGACGCGGACCGCGCGGTGCGCACCGCCATCGCCATGATCCGCGCACTGCAAAGCTGGAATGCGCAGCGTGCGGGCGAGGGGAAGCCGCCCATCGACATCGGCATCGGCCTGAATACCGACCAGGTGGTGTCCGGGAATATCGGCTCCAAGAAACGGATGGACTACACGATCATCGGCGACGGCGTGAACCTTGCGGCGCGGCTGGAATCGGCCTGCAAGCAGTACGGCGCGCGCATCCTGATCAGCGAATTCACCTACCGCGCGCTGCGCGGCACCTACCGCATGCGGGAACTGGACATCGTGGTGGTGCAGGGCAAGACCAAACCGGTGTCGATCTACGAGGTGCTGGACTTCCATACCGCCGACAGCTATCCCCACCTGGTAGATGCCATGGGCTTGTTCCGCGACGGGCTGGACGCCTACCGCAGCCGGCAATGGCTGAAAGCCTGGGAACTGTTTACCCGCGTGCTGTCGCTGAATGCCAACGATAAAGCCGCCGCCATGTACGTGGAGCGCTGCGACGAGCTTGCGGCCAATCCCCCGCCGGAAGACTGGGATGGTACCTACGTCATGCGCAGCAAATAAAGCAGAAAGCCGGGTATTAATCCAGGATAAAACAATTGAAATAATTTTTGAATTAAGCTCGATTCTTGTGGTAAATTGGCGATTCTGAATTCTCACACATTGTCACGCGGCCTAAATACCATAAAGGATAAGAGATGACGACCTACCAGGAATACCAGGCAAAGATCGCCGAGCTGCAGAAAGCAGCGGAAACCGCACGCAAGAACGAGATCAATCAGGCAAAAGAAAAGATTGCCGAGATCATGCGCGAGTATAAACTGACGCTGGCCGATCTCGGCCCGTCCATCAAGAGCACCAAGCCCGTCAAGCCGCGTGCGCCCGTGCCCATGAAATACCGTGACGACAAGACCGGCCAGACCTGGACCGGCCGCGGCCGCGCCCCGAAATGGCTGGAAGGCCGCAACAAGGAAGACTTCCTGATTAAATAAGCCGGCTCCCGCCGCGCCGAACCGGACGGATCAGTCCCCGATAATACTGAGGATATTTCCGTCCGGGTCCTTGAACCAGGCGATCTTCATCGATTCGCCCGCATGAATGTGGCCTTTTAGCTGCAAACCGGGCATCTGGTAATGCTCGAATGGCACGCCCTTGGCGTCCAGTGCCGCGACAATTTCTTCGATCTCGTCGCCCACGGCCCAGCTCATGGCCGTGGCCTTATTCGTTCCCGCATAATCCGAGCGGTACACATTTATCTGCGAGCTCCCGCTCAGATAAGTGATCACTTCATTCCCTTCGCGTCCGTTTTCCTGCAAGCCAAGGGTGCCGCCATAAAATGCATGCGCCCGTTCCAGGTCGTGAACGGCAATGGTCGCAATGGCGTCGTTATTGGAGAGCATGGCAGGCTCCTTATTCGGTTTTGGAATCGGGTAAACCTAGCAACGATTCTCTTGCGGCAGCGCCGCTTTGCTTCGTATCATGCCGTGTTACCAATCATGAAGGAGATCAGGATGCGTCCATGGACCCGTGCCGTGCTGGCCTTTGCCGCCGCTGTGACGATGAGCGCTGCCGTGGCGGCGCCGTCCGGCGCCCCCGTGCTGCTCGCCCCCGAGCGGGTCTGGACGGGCGAGGGCAGGCCGCATACTGGCTGGCTGGTGCTGGTGGCGGGCGGGAAGATCCTGGCCGCCGGACCGGCTGCCGAGGTCTCCGCGCCGGCCGGCGCCCAGCGTATCGAACTGCCGGGCCGCACCCTGATTCCCGGCCTCATGGACCTGCACTCCCACGTGCTGCTTCACCCTTACAACGAAACCAGCTGGGACGACCAGGTGCTCAAGGAGCCCATCGAATACCGTGTGCTGCGCGCCGCGCGCCATGCGCGCGCCCAGCTGCAATCCGGCTTCACCACGCTGCGCGACCTCGGCACCGAAGGCGCCAACTATGCCGATGTGGCGATCAAGCGCGCCATCGACGAGGGCATTGCCGAGGGCCCGCGGCTGTTCGTCGCCACCCGCGCCATTGTGGCCAGCAGCAGCTACGGTCCCAACGTGCGCAACTACCGGCTGGACATGGACCTGCCGGGTGGCGCCCAGGAGGCCACGGGCGCGGATGAAGTGGTGAAGGCGGTACGCGAACAGTCCTTCCGCGGCGCCGACTGGATCAAGGTCTATGCCGATTACCGCACCGGCCCGGACGGCGCCTCGCACGCCACCTTTACCCAGGAAGAGCTCAACGCCCTGGTGCGCGCCGCCCATGAATCCGGGCGGCGCGTAGCCTCCCACGCCAGCACCGACGAAGGCATGCGCCGCTCCATTCTTGCGGGGGCGGACACCATCGAGCATGGCTACGGCGGCAGCGAAGCCACGTTCCGCCTGATGGCCGAGCGCAAAGTCGCCTTCTTCCCCACGCTGGCGGCGCCCGAGGCCACCAGCGAATACTTCCAGAAGCATGTGCGCGGCGGTGCGCCCACGCCTTCCATGCAGGCGGCGGCCCGCGCCTTCCAGCTGGCCCGCAAGGCAGGGGTGCAGATTGGCCTGGGCAGCGATGTGGGCGTCTTCACCCATGGCGAGAGCGCCCGCGAGGCGGAATGGATGGTCAAACTCGGCATGAGCCCCACCGAGGCGCTGCGCGCGGCCACGGTCGTGAACGCGGCAGTGCTGGACCGCGCTGCAGCGCTGGGCCAGGTGAAGCCCGGCTTCCTGGCGGACCTGGTGGCGGTGGAGGGTGACCCCACCACCGATATCGCCGCCCTGCGCAAGGTGAGCTTCGTGATGAAGGACGGCGTCGTATACCGCCAGCCCTGAGTGGCGGCGCCGCGCGGCGAATCGTGCGAAGATAGCCTTCATCATGGCCGCCATTCCACTTTTCCCGCTCAATACCGTCCTGTTCCCGGACGGGCGCCTGCCACTGCAGATCTTCGAGGTGCGCTACCTGGACATGGTAAGGAAGTGCATCGCCCATTCCGAGGAATTCGGCGTGGTGCCCCTGCTGGAAGGCGAAGAAGTGCGCAAGCCCGGCCAGCACGAGGCGCTGGGCGCCGTGGGCACGCTGGCGCGCATTGTGGAGTGGAGCGCGCCGATGCCGGGCCTGATGCAGATCCAGTGCCTCGGCACCCACCGTTTCCGCCTGCTCTCGGCGGAGCAGGGCCGCAACGGCCTGTGGATGGGGGAAGTCGAGCGCGTGGACGACGACATGGCCGTGCCGGTTCCCGGCGAACAGCAGGACGTGGCCAATGCCCTCGGCTCCGTCATTTGCGCCCTCCAGCACCGCCACGTGAGCGTGGAGAAGATGCCCATGCAGGCTCCGTACCGGCTGGACGAAAGCGGCTGGGTGGCCAACCGCTGGTGCGAACTGCTGCACATTGCCACGCCGCAGAAGCAGCTGCTCCTGGCCCAGGACAACCCCGTGCTGCGCCTGGAACTGGTGCAGGACCTGCTGTCGGAAGCCGGGCTTCTCAGCTAGCTGGCTCCATTTCCTTCGAACCGCCTGGTTCTGTTTCCGCGCCCGTGCTGGCGCTACACTGGCATTTTCACCTGCCGGAGTGTTCCCATGTACCTGCCGCCCGCCTTCGCCGAAGACCGCCTGGAGGTCAAGCACGGCCTGATCCAGGCCTTTCCGCTCGGGACGCTGATCGTGCACGGCCGTTCAGGGCTTTCGGCCGATCTCGTGCCCTTTCTGCTGTATGGGGATGAGGGCGGGCAGGGCGTGCTGCGGGCTCACGTGGCGCGGGCCAATCCCGTGTGGCAGGAACTGGAGCAGGGCGCTGACTTCCTCGTCCAGTTCACGGGGCCGGAAGCCTATGTAAGCCCGAACTGGTACGCCGCGAAACAGGTGGACCACAAGGTGGTGCCCACCTGGAATTACGCAGCGGTGCAGGTGCGCGGCCAGGCCACGGTGCAAAGCGATTCCGCCTGGCTGCGCCGCCTGCTGGACGATCTCACGGCCTTGCACGAACGCGAGCTCCCCGCACCCTGGTCCACAGCGGACGCGCCGCCGGGCTTCATCGACACGCTCTCCAAAGCCATTGTGGGCATCGAAGTGGAGATTGCCGAGATCACCGGCAAATGGAAGGTGAGCCAGAACCGCCCGGCACCGGACCAGCGCACCGTGGCGCAAGGCCTGCAGGGCCGCGCTCCCGGCATGGCGGCGCTGGTGACGGAGCGCTTCAAGCCGGAGTGAGCTCGTCCTCCAGCGCGTGCACGCGCACCGACCAGGCCACGCCCGCCACCAGCAGCACAATGGCCGCGATCTCCAGCGGCCGTGGCCAGGCCTGGCGGTAGAGGAAGCCGTAGAGCAGGGCAAACAGGGTCTCGAAGAGGATCAGCTGGCCGGACAGCGTAACGGGCACGCTGCGGCTGGCGATATTCCACAGCTGGTTGCCGATCACCGAGGCGCCCAGCGCGAGCAGGGCATTGCAGGTCCAGAACAGGCCCCAGTCCCTGCCGCTGGCGGCGCCCGCGGCGCCCGTCACATCGCCGTGCCACACAGCGAAGGCCAGGCCGCCGATCAGCAGCGAGAGCACACCCGTCGAGAGTCCGTACAGGGCCGACCACTCGGCGCTGGTGAAATGGGGATTGCGCTTCAGGTAGCGCGCATTGTCCACTGCGTACCAGCTCCAGCACAACAGGGCCCCGGTGGCGCACAGCACGCCCGTCAGGGTGGTGCCAAGCGCGCGTCCGCTGTCCGCTGCGTGCATGAAGGTGTCGATATTGATGCAGGCGATGCCCGCGCCCACCACCAGCAGCGGCAGCGCGAGGCGGCTCAGGGGTACGGAGCCGTGGTCCTTGTGTCCCAACAGCGTCACGACGATGGGCAGCACGCCGATGATGAGAGAAGTCGGCGCCACCCCCGCCAGCTTCACGCCCACGGCCAGCAGCATGTAATAGATGATATTCCCGGCCAGCGCATGGCGCAGCATGGCCGCATAGTCGCTGCGTTCCAGCCGCGCCAACAGGCCGCCGAGGCGCGGCGCCATCAGGACCAGGGCAATGCAGCCGTATGCAATATAGCGCCCGACCGCCAATTCAAGAGGCGAGAACGCCGCCAGCAGTTCAGGCGCGATAAATACCGTGCCCCACATCGCGCCCGCCAGCAGGCCGCACAACACTCCCTTCCACATCTCGTACTTTCCTTTCGTTAAAGCTGCGACAGTGTCGCACACCTTGCGCTAATGTGTGCCATATCGATTCAAGAAGCGGGAGGCTGCCATGGCAGATCAAGCCATCATCGACGCGCTGCGGCGCGAAGCCCGGCCGCTCGGGCCGGGCGAGGACTTCGACGCCCTGCTGGACTGCATCGGCGATGCATCCATTGTGCTGCTGGGCGAGGCCACGCACGGCACGCGCGAGTTCTACCAGTTCAGGGCCGACATCAGCAAACGCCTCATCGTGGAAAAAGGTTTCGACGCCATTGCCGTGGAAGCGGATTGGCCCGACGCCTTGCGCGTCAGCCGCTACGTGCAGCACGGCGGCGACGACATGACTGCGGAGATGGCGCTGTCCGGCTTCAAGCGCTTTCCCCAGTGGATGTGGCGCAACCACGAAGTTGTGGAGCTGGTGAACTGGCTGCGGGTACACAACGCGCACGTGGCCAGTTCCACGCGGCGCGTCGGCTTTTACGGGCTGGACCTCTACAGCCTGCAGCAATCCATGCACGCCGTGGTGGCCTATCTGGACGAGAACGACCCCGAGGCCGCCCAGCTGGCGCGGGAGCGTTACGGCTGCATCGACCACATGGCGGAAGACCCGCAGCGCTACGGCTACGCCACCACCTTCGGCATGAAGGAGGACTGCGAAGCGGAGCTGGTGCGCCAGCTCATGGACCTGTCGCGCCAGGCCGTGCTGCACATGGAGGAGAAGGGCGGCGTGGTGCCGGACGAGCTGTTCTACGCGGAGCAGAACGCCCGCGTCGCGCGCAATGCCGAAACCTACTACCGCTCCATGTTCCAGAGCCGGGACGAGTCCTGGAACGTGCGCGATTCCCATATGGCCGAGACCCTGCAGGCCCTGCGCGAACATATCGGCCAGCACAGGGCGCATCCCGCCAAGGTGGTGGTGTGGGCGCACAACTCCCATCTTGGCGACTGCCGCGCCACCGAAATGGGGCGGCACGGCCAGTTGAACCTTGGGCAGCTGGTGCGCGAGCGCTACCGGCCGGAAGACTGCTTCCTGCTTGGCTTTACCACGCACACGGGCACGGTCACCGCTGCCAGCGAATGGGACGGACCGGCGGAACTGAAGCGCGTGGTGCCGTCGCGCCAGGGCAGCATCGAACGCCTGCTGCACGAAACGGGCATCCGCCAGTTCCTGCTGCCGATACGGGGCAGGAACAGCGTGCTCGCGGGGCTGGGCGACCGCTATCTGGAACGCGCCATCGGCGTGATCTACCGGCCCGACACGGAGCGCATGAGCCACTACTTCTACGCCGACGTGGCGCGCCAGTTCGATGCGCTGATCCACGTGGATACCAGCACGGCCCTGCGCCCGCTGGAACGTTCAGCCTTGTGGCGCCACGAGGAAGCGCCCGAGACCTACCCCAGCGGACTGTGAATGGAGGAGGGCGGCCAGCAGTGCAATATTGCAGGCCGCCGTAAGCCAGAACTTGATGAGGAAGGAGGGTTTGGAAGACTTGTGGCGCAGCCACTGCTGCGCCAGAAAACCGCCGGGCCAGCCGCAGGCCAGCCCGATCAGCAGGAGAGTGCGCTCCGGCGTACGGCGCCGCCCTTTACGGGCGGCGGATTTATCGATCGCATAGGCGAAGAAACAGATCACGCTTGCCAGCCCGTAGACGCCTGCCAGCAGGGCGGCCGGCGTCATGTCAGAAGTAGCTCAGGCCCAGTGCGGCCTTTACCTCGTCCGCCGTGCGCGCCGCCACTTCGCGGGCGCGCGCGGTGCCATCTTTCAGCAGCTGCATCACATAGCCCTTGTCCTTGGCGTATTCCTCGCGGCGCGCGCGGATCGGCGCCAGCATCTCCTGCAGCACGCCTTCCAGGCGTTTTTTCACCACCGTGTCGCCAAGGCCGCCGCGCACGTAGTGCGCCTTCATCTCCTCCAGCGAGGCCTTGTCGGTGTCGAAGGCATCCAGATAGATGAAAGCCACATTGCCTTCAAGGTGGCCGGGATCCTGCACGCGCAGGTGCAGAGGATCGGTATAGACCTTCTTCACGGCGGCCGTGATCTCGTCGGCGGAAGCGCCCAGGTTGATCGTGTTGCCCAGGGATTTGCTCATCTTCGCCTTGCCGTCCGTGCCCGGCAGGCGGCCGATTTCCGGCACCAGGGCGCGGCACTCCACAAGAATGTCGCGGTTGGCGATGCGGTTGAAGCGGCGCACGATCTCGTTAGTCTGCTCGATCATCGGGATCTGGTCTTCACCCACCGGCACGATGGAAGCCTTGAAGGCCGAGATATCGGCAGCCTGCGATGCGGGATAGGTGAGGAAGCCGGCCGGGATATCGCGCTCGAAGCCGCGCAGCTGGATCTCCGCCTTCACGGTGGGATTGCGCTCCAGGCGGGCCACGGTGACCATGTTCAGGTAATAGAAGGTCAGCTCGGCCAGTTCCGGAATCTGGGACTGGATCAGAATGGTGGATTTGGCCGGGTCGATGCCCACGGCCAGGTAGTCCAGCGCCACCTCCACCACGTTGCGGTGCACCTTTTCGGTGTCGTCCATGTTGTCGGTCAGGGCCTGCGAGTCGGCCAGCATGATGAACTGCTTGTATTCGTGCTGGTAGGCGACGCGGTTGCGCAGGCTGCCCACGTAGTGGCCAAGGTGCAGCGGGCCGGTGGGACGGTCGCCAGTCAGGATGACGGCTGGTGCGGCGGAAGGGGACTGGCTCATTCGGAAATTCCTGTGTGCGGCCCCTTTACCAGTAGACGTAATGACAAAAACGCCACCAAAGAGGCGGCGGTATGGTTGCAGTTTAAGGCCGGGATGTCAAGTTCCCTGGACCTGCCCCCAGGCGGGGACAGGTCCTTCACGCCTTAGTGGCGGTTCGGATTGTTCGGCCGGTCATCGTAGCGGTTCGGTACGCCATCGTTGTCGCGGTCGCGGTCGTAACGGTTCGGAACACCGTCGTTATCGCGGTCGCGGTCATAGCGGTTAGGAATGCCGTCATGGTCGCGGTCGCCCCGGCGCCATTCGCCGCGCTGGAATTCCCAGCGGCC
The DNA here is from genome assembly GCF_021165955.1 of Massilia endophytica. NCBI lineage: Bacteria > Pseudomonadati > Pseudomonadota > Betaproteobacteria > Burkholderiales > Oxalobacteraceae > Massilia > Massilia endophytica. The sequence goes on from NZ_CP088952.1 coordinate 1,650,268, forward strand.
ATCGCGCTCCATCCACACCGGCTCGCTCCAGTTATAACCGGCGCGGGCGCGCACATATTTCCCTTTCACCCACACGTAACGGTGGCCGTTCCAGTTCCAGTAGCCCGGGGTCCAGACATAGCCCCGGCGTGCAGGTGGGATGGATTCATGGCGGGGAGCAGGCGGCGCCGTACGCACCACAATGACGTCCGCGCTTGCCGTCATCGGCACGGCAATCGAACCCATCGAGCCAGCAATCATTGCCGCGATCAACAGTTTTTTCATGATGTGTACTCCTTGTTCTGATGTGTGTGCTGTGATTATGTCGCTCAGCCTGTGTAAGGAATGTGCGCGCACGCGCTTAGCTTGTAAGGAATTGTTTCGTTGCTCTTTGGATACTTGATGTAGACTGGGAGGATTGCCCGAACAGGAGACCCTCTCATGCGTTTGCGCCTTGCCTTATTGACTTGCCTGATCAGCAGCACCGTTCTTGCCCAGACCCCGCCCATGGCGCCGGATATCGGTTCCGAGCGTTTCGACTTCAGCTTCCCCGATGCGGACTACGACAAGCGTGTCGTCATGGTCCCCATGCGCGACGGCGTCAAGCTCTACACCGTCATCGTGATACCCAAAGGCGCCAGTAAGGCGCCCATGCTGCTGACCCGCACCCCCTACAACGCCGCCGGCCGCGCCAGGCGCGCCGTCAGCCCGAGCATGCTGGCCACGCTGCCGCAAGGGGACGAAACCTTCGTCAACGAAGGCTATATCCGAGTATTCCAGGACGTGCGCGGCAAATACGGCTCGGAAGGCGACTACGTCATGACGCGTCCCCTGCGCGGCCCCCTGAACGGCACCAAGACGGACCATGCGACCGACGCCTGGGACACCATCGACTGGCTGGTGAAGAACGTGCCCGAATCGAACGGCAAGGTCGGCATGCTGGGCTCCTCGTACGAAGGCTTCACTGTGCTGATGGCGCTGGCCGACCCGCACCCCGCGCTCAAGGTCGCGGTGCCCATGAGCCCCATGGTGGACGGCTGGCGCGGCGACGACTGGTTCCACAACGGCGCCTTCCGCGTCAACACGCTCACCTACATCGCCAGCCAGAACACCGCGCGCGGCCGCGGCGAAGCCATTCCCACCGGCGTCTACGACGACTACGAAGGCGTGTTGCGCGCGGGCTCCACTGCCAGCTACGCCAAGGTTTTCGGCCTCGACAAACTGAATTTCACGAAGAAGCTGTTTGAGCATCCCGCTTACGACAGCTATTGGCAGGAACAGGCGCTGGACCGCCTGCTCGCGAAGCGCAAGCCCACTGTCCCCACCATGACCGTGGTGGGCCAGTGGGACCAGGAAGACATCTACGGCGCCTACGCCTACTACGCTGCGCTGGAGCCGATGGACAAGGACAACAAGCTCAATTACCTCGTCGTGGGCCCGTGGCGGCACAGCGGCGTCAATTACGATGGCTACGGTTTGGGTGCGCTCAAGTTCGAAGGCGATACCGCGCTACAGTTCCGGCGCGACGTGATGCAGCCCTTCCTCAACCAGTACCTGAAGGACGGTGCGCCCGTCGCCGATACGCCGCCCGTGCTCTTCTACCAGTCCGGCAGCAACCGCTGGCAGCACCTGGCGCAATGGCCGCTGGCCTGCGCGTCCGGCTGCCCCTCGGTGTCGAAAGCTGTGTACCTGAAAGACGGCTTCAAGCTCGATTTCAACGCGCCGCAGGGAAGCGGCTACGACGAATATGTCTCCGACCCGGCCAAGCCGGTGCCTTTCGTGCCGCGTCCCGTGCGCATGGGCGATCCGGAAGTGTGGCGTCCCTGGCTGGTGAGCGACCAGCGTTTCGTCGCCGACCGCCCCGATGTGCTGAGTTACGTGAGCGAGCCGCTGAAAGCGCCGCTGACGCTATCCGGCGCGCCGCAAGTGAAGCTCTTCGCCTCCACGACGGGCGGCGATGCGGACTGGGTGGTGAAAGTGATCGACGTCTATCCGGACGAAGTGCCGGGCCAGCCAGAGATGGGCGGCTACCAGCTGCCGCTGGCGATGGACATCTTCCGCGGCCGCTACCGCAACAGCCTGGAGAAGCCGGAACCCGTGGTGTCCGGCAAGGTGGAAAAATACAGCTTTGCGCTACCGAATGTGAACCACGTGATCCGGAAAGGGCACCGCCTGATGATCCAGATCCAATCGAGCTGGTTCCCGCTCTATGACCGCAACCCGCAGAGCTACGTCCCCAACATCTTCTACGCCAAGCCGGGCGACTACAAGAAAGCCACCCAGCGCATCTACCACAGCAGCTCCATCGAGCTCCCCATCGTCCCCAACCGCTAACTGTCCAGCTCGTGTCCACTTCTGGTGCCAGGGAAGAAAAGTGGACACGAGCTCAGCTCTATAGAGCTACAGACGAGCTCGTGTCCAAAAATCTTCCCTGGCACCAGATTTGGACACGGGCTCAGCGCTTAATGGAGGTGGTGGCTCTTGAAGTAGCGGCGGGCGACGATGATGGCTACGGCTTGCATCGCGGCCGAGACAAAGAAGGTGGCGCCGATGCGCCAGTCGTTTGGCGGCAAATGGCTGACCTCGCCCAGCAGGAAACCGCCTACCAGCGGCATGAAGATGATGCCCACGCTGCTGATCGATTGCAAGGAGCCCATCAGCTCGCCCTGCTCGGTCGGTGGCGTGGATTTTGAAATGATGCCCTGCAGCGCCGGCCCCGCCGCGAACGCCAGCAGGTTGCAAAGGATGAGCACGTACATCATCCACCCCTGCGTCGCCAGACCGTACAGCAGGTAGGTGATGCAGCCGGAGGCCAGCCCCAGCAGGGACAGGCGCACCTCGCCAAACCATTTGATGAACTTGCCCAGCAGCCCGGCCTGCACCACCACCGACGCCACGCCCACGCAGAACATGGCCAGGCCGTTCTGCGCCGGCGTCCAGTCGAAGCGGAAGTGGGTATAGAGCACCCAGGTGCTGTGCAGCATGAGCTGCGCGCAGCTGAACAGGGCGAACACGATCACGAGGCCGCGGATGTCCTTGCGCCGCGACAGGCGGATCAGCCCCGCCAGCGGATTGACCCGCGTGAGCTTGAAGCTGCCGCGCTGCGCCTGGGGCAGGGATTCGGGCACGAAGAAGTAGCCGTAGATGCAGTTGGCCGCCGACAGCGCCGCCGCCGCGTAGAAGGGCAGGTGCAGGTTGACGCCGCCCAGCAGGCCGCCCAGCATCGGCCCGGCGATGAAGCCCAGGCCGAAGGCCGCGCCGATCTTGCCGAAGCTCTTGGCACGGTTTTCGTGGGTGGAGATGTCCGACGCATAGGCCGAGGCCACGGACATGCTGGCCGAGGAGGCGCCGCCGATCAGGCGTCCGATGAACAGGCAGGCAAGATTGGGCGCCCACGCCGTGGCCAGGAAGTTGAGGCTCATGCCCGCCATGGAGTACAGCAGCACGGGGCGGCGCCCCACGCGGTCGCTGATGGCGCCCAGCATGGGCATGAAGATGAACTGCATCAGGCCGAAGGTGGCGCCCAGGATGCCGTACCACATGGTCTGCTGGTCGCGCGCGGCGACGAACTCGCCCACCAGCAGCGGCAGCACCGGCACAATAAGGCCGATGCCGAGCATGTCGATGAAGATGCAGACGAGGATGAATTTCAGGTTGCCCGTGGGAGGCGCCGCCGTGGCGGTAACCGGGGTGCTTTCGATGCTGGAATCGCTCATGGAGTCGTGGTTCTGACGGGCAGCCCCGCCATTTCGGTTTCGTTCAATACAAACACCAGCCGCCCGTTCATGGCTTTGCTGATGCGGTTCATGGCCGGCCGCAGCGCCAGGTATTCCTGCGGCGAGCACCAGGCGCGCGGATTGTCGGACCGCACGCGGCGCGTCAGGCGGTAGCGCATGCCGTCGCGCGCATAGTGCGCGTCGAAGGAGATGCCTTCCTGCCGGATGCTGAGGTTCTTCGGCACATACAGCACGTGCATGGCGGCGGGCAGCTCGATTTCCATCTCGTCGTCCACCGTGAAGGGCTCGCACAGCGTGTCGTTGAGCCGCACCGGTTCCGTGAAGCGCGACACGATGGCATTCAGCGGCACCGGACCGCCCATGCCGGGCACGAAGGATAGCACGCCTGCCTCCGGCTGGCTGACGTAGTTGCGGATACGTTCGACGTAGCGGATGGCCAGCGCATCCGGCCGCGCCGCCGGCAGCAGCTGCAGGTCGCCATCGCCTTCGTAGCCGCCGCCCGCCATGGTGCGCTTGACCCAGTCCGCCTCGCCGCCGGGGCCAATGCTGTTGACGAACTGCCGCACCGCCACCGCGCTCTGGCCGAAGCCCGTGATCTCCGTGGTGCGCTGGGCCGATCCGTCCAGCGCCACTTTGAGCCAGACCTTGCGCTCGACCCGCATGCTGTCGGGCGAGGGCAGGGGCGTATGCTGCACGGCGCTGAAGCGGCGCGTGACCAGCACCGGCTTGCCCGCGTCGTTCTCGGGCAACAGGCCGAATGGCGTGGGCGTGTCGGTGGAGTCGAGGTAGAGCCCCAGCGAAGGAATGTAGGTGATGGCGTGGTTGAACCACATCACGGGTATCTCGGGCAGCTTGTAGTTCTCGCGGTCGGCCATCAGCAGCACGGGGGAGGCGGCTATGCCGCGCGCCGCCAGCATGGCTTCCAGCAGGGCCGCGTGGTCCTTGCAGTCGCCGTAGCGCCGCTGCAGCACCACGATGGCGTCGTTCGGCACCCAGCCGCCGTCGCCGACATAGCTCGCCACGTAGCGGATATTGTCGCGCACCCAGTCGTAGAGGCGGCGCGCCGTTTCGCGCTCGTCCTTCGTGCCAGCGGCCACTTCGTCCGCCAGGGCGCGGATTTCAGGCGTCACAGCGGCCTTGCTTTCCGCGTTCTTCTGGTAGCCGTCCGCAATGGCCTTCCAGTCCGCGAAGGTGGAGAGCATGAGGTGGGGCGTGCGCTGCCAGCTGTTGGCCACATTCGCTTCGGGGGTGACTGTGTCCTTGCTGCGGTAGGTCCAGCGCATGGTGCGCAGGCCGTCCGCGCTGCTGTCTTCGGCGAGGTGCAGGTCCTTCATCGCCACCTTCAGCGCGAGGCTGGCGGGATAGCGCACCACGATCTGGCTGTCGTCGCGGATCACGTCGCCCCGCATGAAGCTCTGGTGCGACATCCCTCCCGGCAGGTCCAGCACGTGGTGCACGATGCGGTAGCGGACGTGGATGGCGTCGCCCGCCGCCAGCTTGGGGAAAGTGATCTGCACCAGTTTCTTTTCCGGGAAGGAGATCCCACCCAGCATGCCGTCCTGGGTCTTGATGTCGGAAGGCGCCACCTTCACCGGCACGCCGTTGGCCGGAATGGTTTCCGCCTCCAGCAGTTCGAAGGTCTGCCGTCCCGCGCTGTAATGCAGGTATTGCTGGCCGAGCGCGGAGGCGCCGGATGCATCCACGGCCCGCCACAGGTAGTCCACCGTCTCTTCGTAGGTGCTGTCGGCGTTCAGTTTGATCTCGGTGCGTTCGCGCAGGGCGCGCACGTAGCCTTCGCCCGTCGCCAGCGCAGCGGGCGCCAGGGCCGCGAGCAGGAGAAGGGCGAAGAGGCGGCGCATCACGCGGCGCCCGACCATTCGGCCACGAAGCTGTCGCGGAAGGCATTCAGCGCCTTCAGCCGCTCCTCGCCCAGGCGCCGCCCGGCCGCTGTCTGCATGGTTCCGGGCAGCGTCGCCAGCTTGACGGCGATGTGATCGAGCGAATAGGCCTTGTCGTCCAGCGCACGGCCCGTGCCGAGGGGATCGTCCGGATGGGCGAGGGCGCAGCCCATGCGGCCCGCGGTATAGAACATGCGGGCCAGGCCGACGGCGCCCAGCGCATCCAGGCGGTCGGCATCCTGCACGATCTTCGCTTCAATGGTCTCTGGCTTCAAGGCGGCGGAGAAGCTGTGGGTCTCGATGGCATGGCCCACGCCTGCCAGCAGCGGGGCGGGAAAACCCTGGGCCAGGAGCTGGGTATGCGCAAGCCGGGCCGCCTGGCGCGAGGCGAGATGGCGTTCCGGATGGTTCTTCGGCAGGTTCACCAGGTCGTGGAGATAGCAGGCCGCCAGCACCACCAGCGCATCCGCTTCGGGATGCTGCTCCAGCAAGGCCTGGGCATTGCGCCATACGCGGTGCAGGTGGCTGGTATCGTGCGCGCCGTCGTCCCCCGCGGCCGCACTGGCCAGCGCAAGCAGACGCGGCTGCCAGTAGGCAAGCGTGTCGTTCATGGTTTTCCTTGGTTTCTCAGGCATTGTGGCATGAATGCCGGGTCTGCTCAAATTATCTTGGTGCAATATAACTTGGTTTGCGGTAATATTTATTCCATCGCTTTCAAGCCCTCAGGCACATCATGTCCAACGTTCAACACAGCGGCGCAGGCGCCGAATACCTCGCATTCACCCTCGGCCAGGAAGAATATGGCATCGACATCCAGAAAGTGAGTGAAATCCGCAACTACGAAGAGCCGACCCGCATTGCCAGCGCGCCGGAATTCGTGAAGGGCGTGATCAACCTGCGCGGGACCATCGTGCCCATCGTGGACATGCGCATCAAATTCAGGCTGGGGAAGGCGGAATACGGCGCTTTCACCGTAGTCATCATCCTGAACATCGGCACCCGCGTGGTGGGCATGGTGGTGGATGCGGTGTCGGACGTGACCACGCTGCAGCCGGAGCAGATCAAGGCCGCGCCGGATATGGGCTCTTCGCTGGACACCGACCATATCGTCGGCCTGGGCACCATCGACGACCGCATGCTGATCCTGGTCGATATCGACAAGCTGATGTCCAGCGCCGACATGGGCCTGCTGCTGGAAAAAATGGCTGCCTGATTACTGCGCCGCCGCGCGCTGCGACAGGCTGTCCGCCTCGCCGTTCCGGTGGCGCGGCACCCAGCGCAGCGCCACATTCCCCATTGCCGCTATCAGCGACACCGCCTTCGCGCGGTGCTCCGCCAGCACCGGCGCGCTGAATTCCTCCTCCATCAGCACATCCTGCACCACCACCTGGCTGTCTCCCGCCACCTGCAGTTCGCGCACGCCGCGTGCCGCCGCTGCCTCGAGCAGGGCGATCAGCGCCAGGTATTCGGCGTCGCTGCTGCTTCCCTGGCCCGCGCGCTCGCTGATCTCCACGTGCTCGCCAGCCGGCCCGCGCAGCACTGCGCCAATGCCAAGGCGGCCGGGATTCGGATGCGCCGAACCGTCGAACCAGCCGCGCCACGCGGTGGGCGAGGGCGCCGGTTTTTTCATCGACAGCTTCTCGGCGCGAGCCCTGGCCATCATCTGGGAACGTGGGGAATATATTGTTGACATTGTTGGTTCTTCTTGCAACACTTGCTCGGCACTTCCTGCCCATAATAACAAAGGAGATTCTTCATGCGTTCAATGCATCGTGCCCTCCGCCTGACCGCGCTGGCACTGCTGTTGCAGTCTGCATTTTTTGTCCACCCCGTAGTGGCCGCACCTGCCGCCAAGGCAAGCGCCAAAGCCCCGAAGAAGTATTCGATCGAACAATTCATGGCCACCACTTCAATCAGTGGGGCGTCCTTCAGCAACGACGAAAAGCAGGTTCTCTTCAACAGCAACGAGACCGGCATCTTCAACGTCTATACGATGCCGGTGGGCGGCGGCAAGGCGACGCCGCTGACCAAGTCGACCGTGGACAGCACCTTCGGCATCGGCTACTTCCGTAACGACGACCGCGTCCTCTTCACTCGCGACCAGGGCGGCAATGAGCAGAACCATCTTTACGTGCGCGAGCTCGATGGCAGCGAGAAGGACCTGACGCCGGGCGAGAAGCTCAAGGCCTCCTTCTTCGGCTGGCAGGAAGACGGCAATGCCTTCTTCGTGGTGACCAACGAGCGCGATCCCAAGTTCTTCGACGTCTACCGCTACGACGCGAAGAGCTATGCGCGCACGATGGTGTACAAGAACGAATCGGGCATGAACCCCTCGAAGATGAGCGGCGATGGCAAGTGGCTTACGCTGACGAAGATCAACACCACTTCCGACAACGACCTGCATCTCTATAACGTGGACACGAAGGAGAGCAGGCACATTACCCCGCACCAGGGCGCGGCCAGCTACGGCGCTTCCACCTTCGATCCTGCATCGAAGACGCTCTACTTCACTTCGAACGAAGGCAGTGAGTTCGACAGCCTGCGTACCTACGACCTGGCTACCGGCGCCATCGCGGTGCGCGAAAAGGCCGATTGGGACGTGGACGGCACCGCCTTCTCGCGCGATGGCCGCTACCGTATCACCGTCATCAATGAAGACGGCAGCACGGTGCTGCGCATCGTGGAAGGTCCGGACGAGAAGCCGCTCGCGCTGCCGAAGGTCCCGGGCGGCCAGGTGCGCGGCGCGGTATTCTCGAAGAGCAGCAAGCTGCTGGCCTTCTACGTCAATGGCGACCGTTCGCCGAACAACCTGTTCGTCTACGACCTGGGCACGAAGAAGGTGCGCCAGCTGACACAGAGCCTGAGCAAGGAGATCGATCCGAACGACCTGGTGGAGGCTGAAGTGGTGCGCTTCAAGTCCTTCGACGGCATGGTGATCCCATCCATCTTCTACAAGCCCAAGGGCGCATCAGCCGCCAGCAAGGTGCCCGCTGTGGTGTTCGTCCACGGCGGCCCTGGCGGCCAGACCACGCGCGGCTACAGCGCACAGATCCAGTACCTGGTGAACAATGGCTACGCGGTCCTCGGCATCAATAACCGCGGCAGCAGCGGCTACGGAAAAACCTTCTTCATGGCCGACGACCGCAAGCACGGCCGCGAGCCGCTATGGGACTGCGTGGAAGCGAAGACCTTCCTGGCAAGCCTGGGTTATATCGATCCGGACCGCATCGGCATCATGGGCGGCAGCTACGGCGGCTACATGACACTGGCCGCCATGGCTTTCCGCCCCGAGGCGTTCAAGGTCGGCATCGATATCTTCGGCGTGAGCAACTGGCTGCGCACGCTCGAATCCATGCCCGCCTACTGGGAAGCGCAGCGCAAGGCGCTGTACGACGAAGTGGGTGACCCGGTGAAGGACAAGGACTTCCTGGTCGCCACCTCGCCGCTGTTCCATGCATCGAACATCGTGCGTCCGCTCATGGTCATCCAGGGCAAGAACGACCCGCGCGTGATCAAGCCCGAAAGCGACGAGATTGTGGAAGCGGTCAAGAAGAACAATGTGCCGGTCGAATATGTCGTCTTCGACGATGAGGGCCACGGCTTCCGCAAGAAGAAAAACCAGGCGATCGCCAGCACGAAGATGGTCGAGTTCCTCGACAAATACCTGAAGGCCGGCTACACGAAGCAGTAAGAAAGAAAAGGGGACAGACCCAAGCGGGTCTGTCCCCGGTACCTCAGTCGACAACCGATCACAGTCGGCGCAGACGATCAGCGGCGATACGGATTCTCCGGCCGATGATCATAGCGGTTCGGCACCCCATCCCCATCCCGGTCGCGGTCATAGCGGTTCGGAATCCCGTCGCGGTCCTGGTCACGGCTGTAACCTCGGCCATAACCCCGGTCGTATCCCCGGCCATAGTGGCGGTTGTTGTCATACCGGTCATAGCGGTTCGGAATTCCGTCGTTGTCGCGGTCCCGGTCGTAACGGTTGGGAATTCCGTCATGGTCGCTGTCGCGGCGGTCCCAGCGCGAAGGCTCGTAGTACCAGCGGCCCTGGTGCCCCACCCAGCGCGGCTGGGTGTACACATAGCCGGGACGATCCATGATCCAGGTGCCGCCCACCCACACGTGGCGGTGGCCGTTCCAGCTCCAGTAGCCAGGTGCCCAGATATAGCCGTAGCGCGGCGGAGGAACCGGCTCGTAGCGCAGCGGGGGCGGCGCGTTGCCGATCACCACACTGAAGTCCACCTGCGCCATTGCGGGCAGGGGCGCGAGGGCCGCCGAGCCGGCGGCGATGAGGACTGCTGCGATAAATTTGTTCATGGTTCTCTCCTTCACCTGAAGTATGGCTTCACTATAGCAAGCACGCGTGAAGTGGAGTAACCCTGATTCAGTTTTTTACAAATGCCGTAGAAATGCTACACACGAGGACTGCCGCCTTACAGCTGCTTACAGGCTGGCGACGGCAGGCGTATGTTTTTGTTCCTCGACGAGCGACGCAACTTTTTCCGCGTGCGTCATGCGTTTTGCCGTAATGACCACGACGGGCATCTTCTGTGCGCTGGCTGCGGCGGTGCGCACCGGCTCCGGTTTCTGTGCTGCCGCATCGTAGGCGACATTGGCGGCGCAGGCGATGCCGAAGGCGGCCAGGAATACGACTTCGAAGTGTTTCAGGACGTTCATGATGTTCTCCCTCTGTGTGCGTTGGCGGTTTCGATGTTTGCACTGTATCCAAAGGCGAAATGGCCCGCCATCGGCGTGCGACGGGCCGCATTTTTGGCGGCATGAGATGCCGAAAACAGCCGGTTTTCCGGCTCCCCCGGCTATGCCTGTGCATACTCGACAACCCGCTGGGGGACCCTATGGCTGGCAGCTGGACAGCACTACCGGAACGGCTCGTGCGTGCGCTGCGCACCCGGCGGCGCACCCTGGCCGCCCCGCGCCCGCGCCGAGCCCTGTACGGGAGCGCGGCCCTCGTATTGATGGGAGCCGCCGCGGGAGGCGCCTTGCTCGCGTGGCACGCCATACGGCTGGGCGAAGCCTCGGGCAGCACCGCCAGCTCGGCGGATGAGGGCAGGGTAGCGCGGCTGTTCCAGCCGCTCGTGCCGGGCGCCGTCTTTGCCGTCCCGGACGGCGGGGCGCCCGGCGTGCGCATCCTGCCGCAGCCCTCGGGAACGGTGCTCGTGGCCCATGGGCTGCGGCCGGACCCTGTGGTGCGCGTCGACCTGTGTACCCAGCTTTCAGGCAACCGCCTTGTGCCCCTTCGTATCGGCTACCGATTCGGCGACGTGGAGCGCTGGCAGCGTGGCGCAGAAGAGAAAGGCGCTCCGCTTGGCCTGCGCAACGTGCTGCTGCTTTCGGACAGTTCCGCAAGCGCCATGCCGGAACTGGAACTCGCCGGCGTGGCGGGTCAGCTTGCACCGCTTTCGCTGCGCTGGAAGGCGCGGCCTGAGAGCGGCAGCGTGCAATGGCTGGGCGATTCGGGCGCGGCGGAGCCGGGCAGGGCGGCCATGCTGCGCCAGGGATGGCTCGCGTGGCAAGGCGCGGCGTTGCGGCTCGAACGGCGCAGGAGCGGAGCCTGTCCGCAGGCGGGCGAGCTCGTAGTGCAGATGTACCGTCCTTCCGAGCGTTCCATGGCCAGCCTGGTGGCCGCTTTTTCCCCGCATGGCGAAGCGGCCAGCGCACTGCTGCGTCCCGGCCGCTACGAGGTTCCCAGCCGGGCGCCCGCAAGCCTTGAGGACAAATCGCTTTTCGACGCCCTTCAGGCGCATGGCCTGGTCCGCATTTCAGCCAATGGCCTGGCCGAGCTGGCGCCGCAGGACTTGCCCGCGTGGCGCGCATCCTCCGGCGAGGCCCGTGTGCCAGGCCTGGATGGTTGGCAGGGCGCGGTGCTCGATGACGAAGGGCGCAAACTGCTCAAGCGCCTCTACCAGCAGGCGGACGGCGACTATGTGCGCCAACAGGCGGATATCTACAACAGCGAGCGCCAGCTGCTTGCATGGCGGCTGAAGGATGGCAGCGATGCGGTCTTCAGCGCCGCTGGCGCGGCGGGTCCCCTGCCGCAGACCGCGGCCATGCCCGCATCCTCCGCGCGCCTCTTCGACAGCCTGCCGCATGGCTGGCAGCCCTGGTCCCGCGTGGCGCGCTGGCCGTCGGCGGCCGGCGATGGCGCCACCCTGACGCTGTCGCTGCCCCAGGCGGCATCGGGCAAGGAAACGCTGCGCATGCTCCTGATCGGCCGTGTGGGCGCAGCCCACGGCGCCGCAGTGAGCACCCAGCCTGCGTGCACGGGACGTGCGTGCGGCAGCGCTGGCGACGTGCAGGCCCTCGTGCTGAATCCCCACCCCGGCGTGCGCGAGATCACGCTTTCCGTTGCGCCGCTCGACGCAGCAGGCATGCTGCGGCCGGAGGACTACCGGTATCGCCACCTTGTCAATGCGGGCGGCAGGCTCATATGGCAGGCGCTTCCCGATACGCTCCGCCAGCCTGCCGCTGCATCGCCCGCGGCCGTTCCCGTGCTGCTGCATGACCGGAACGGAACGCTGCTGTGGTCCGCCGGTGCGCCCACGCGGCAGGCCCAGGATGCGGGACTCTCGGCCATGCTCGGCCTGAACGAGGAACATGCGAACAGCATTGCGGGCATGCTGGCGCGCGCAGGCATGAATGCCGGAGGCTCCAGCAGTGCCCAGCTCACCATCGACCTTCCCTTGCAGGCGCTCAGCCAGCAGATTCTCGACTGCCTTGCCATGCGGCGCGGCCGCTGGACCGGTACGGCCTGCACAGGCGGCAGCGCGCCGCCAGAAGGCAGGCATGCAGGCTTCGTGCTGCTTGACGCCGAGAACGGCGATATCCTCGCGGCGGCAGGCGCCGGAAGCGGCAGGGCCAGCGCCGCCAGCTGGGCCGAGCTGCGCGATTTCGACCGGGCCAATCCTGCCCGCAGCCCCCTGCGTCTTCCAGCACTGCAGCATGACGGCGGCGCCCACCAGAGCCCCGGATCGACGTTCAAGGTAGTGAGCGCACTGGGCCTGGAAATGGCTGCGCGTTCGGACCGCCAGCTGGACAGCCTGCTGGACGGCTTGCCGCTGGCGCGCATCAACGCCGTGGCGCGCGGACGGGGTTTTGCATTCGATACGGCGGCGCCCATCTATCCCGCGACGGCAAAGCAGGTCCACATCACGAACTACCGCGAGCAGAGTCTGGACCGGCGTGCGCAGGAAGGGCGCCTCGGCCTGGCGCAGGCGCTCACCTACAGCCTCAATACCTGGTTTGCGTGGTCGGCCGAACTGAGCGACCGCAGCCTGTTCGGCCAGCCCACGGGCGGCGTTCCGGCCGTGCAGCCGCTGGAGGCGGGGGCGCTGGAGGAAGTGCGTCCCATTGTGGCGGCCGCACGGCTGCTTGGCTTCGAACAGCCGCTGCGCCTGGATGCAGGCCTGCTGCCGCCGGACTTCGCCTGGTCCGCCTACGACGCCTTGCAGGGCACTCCGGCCCATTTCGATCCCATTCACAGCCGCCACGAACTGCGGCAAATGAGCATCGGCCTGCGCATGCAGTCCACCCCCCTGCAGATGGCGCTTGCGTCGGCGGCCATCGGCGAAGGCGCCACCGTCACCCCCCGCCTGCTTCTGACGCTGAATGGGCGGCAGGCCGAAACCGGGACCGGCACACGGCTTCCGGTGCGCCTGGACCGTATCCGCGCAGGCATGAAGGGTGTGGTGGACCGCGGCACGGCGGCGGGAGCCTTCGGCGGCCCGGCGCTGGCCGCGCTGCGCCCCGGCCTGTACGGGAAGACCGGAACGGCGCCCGTCACCGAGCAGGCCGCAACTGTATGGTTCACCGGCTGGCTGGAGCCCGGAATGCTCCCTGGCCAGCGCCACCGCCTCGCTTTCGCGGCCTTCGCCAGCCATTCTGACGCAAGCGGCGGCGAACACGCTGCGCCGGTAGTGGCCGCAGTGCTGGCTGCCCTGGCCCGCCAGAACGGAGAACAGAGGGGGAAATAGGCTTGTATACCGGACAATGGGCGGTCCGCCAACGTGGCATGATAGACAAACAAGCGTCGGCAGCCATCCGGCTCCGGCGTGACACTTCGTCAACAGGAACGTATGCGGCTGCCAGGAACCCGCTATCAGGAGCACGGCTGGGAACAGGTGCGCAAGCTGCTAGGGCAGTGCTCCTTGCACGCCTTCAGGCAGGGCGACCTGGGGGTGGCGCTCGCCGGTCCTTCCTCTGAACTCCTGGACTGGTACATCGAAACCCTGTCCGCCGAACTGCATGCCGCTGCCCGCCTTGCGCGAGGCGAGCAGCCCTGCAACAGCTACGGCGACAGCGCGGCGCAGCTTTCCATCAGCCTCCTGTTCGAACTGCAGGTTCAGCCATCCTACTGGGATGCCTTCGTGGCCGCCGTGCGGACGGAGCATGCGAAGCAGCCTGCCTTCTGGAGCAGTGCGGCCGGTGAAGGCATGCTGCGAAAGAAGGTCAACGACATGTTTGCCACCCTGCGCGACAAGGTCGATGCCGACAACTACCAGGCCGCAACCGGCAAACCCTGCTCGCCGAACCGCATCTATACCTACCGCATGCTGGACACGGCATATCATGGGCTCGCGCAGATCTTCGCCAACTGGGAACACAATGTGGAGCAGGTCGGGGAGATTCTCGGGCGCGAGGTGCAAGGCACGCCGATCGAAGTGCGGCAGATGCGCAGCATCGCCGACTGCAAGCCGGAGTGGATCATCAACTGGAGTGCATCGCTGGAACGTTTTGAGGGCGCTCCAGGGCCGCTGCATACGAAGTCCAAGCGTTTCGCCAGCCTGAAGAACAGTCCGGACAAGATCGGCGCCATGTTGCGCGAGATCGGCGAGTACGAAGCCCTTTCGGCGAATCACGACGTGGCGGACTGGCAGCAGGACAAGGATGAAGCGGCGCTTTGGCTGGAAGACTTCTGGCGCGTGGCATCGGAGGCGGTGGAGCGCGAATCTCCCGACCGCATCCTCACGCCGCCCGAAGAGGACGACGAGGCGGAGGAAGAGGCTGACGACCTTCCGCGCGGCGCGCCGGTGGATGACGCCACGCGTGCCGTGGCCGAGGCGCGCGCTGCCTCGCTTTCACTGCCCCTCCGCTATATGGAAATGGCTGCTGCCGCCCAGGACTGCAGCAGCTGGACAGCGCGGGTGCTGAGGAACGTGTCGCTGCCCATCCGCCTGGCGGTCTATCACAAGCTTCTCGGGCCCGTGGACGACAGCTACCCGGACGCATGGCTGGACCCTGAAACGGGCGAACTGCCCACCGTGCAGCAACTGGCCGCATTGGACGGCATCTCCGCGCCCACGCTGCGCAAGCGCCGCGATGAAGCGATAGCGCTGCTGCACGCGGCACAGCGGACCTGAACGTAAAGGATTTTGACGATGACATCGCCCGACCGGAAACTGCAAGAGCGCCTGCTGCTCTCCCGCCCTGTGCCGGGAGACCGCCTGATGCTGGCTGACGAAGTGCTGCTCGCGGCGCTGGACGGCAGCCAGCCGCTGTCGCCCGGCGAACTGGCGGCCCTGAAGGGATCGCCCCTTACCCTGCGCCGTTTCCGCCAGTTGTCCATCGAACGCCGCGCCGCGAAACCGGGGGTCGCCAACGACCCGGTCTGGCGAGGCAGCGGCGGCATGCTGCGCGCGGCTTCCACCAGCGCCGCCCTGGAATCGCTGGTAACGGACGACGGCTACTGGACCCTGCATTTCGTGGCCGATGAAGACGGATGGCAGGTGATTCTTGCGCTCGAGCCCGCGGCGCCGTTCGCTGCCCGCCTGCTGCGCGAGCGTCCGCAAGTGCGCGTGACGGATGGCGGCGGCGGAATCGTCGTCCAGGGACAGCTCGATGCGGATGGCGAATGCGAACGCCGCTGGGCCTTCCCATCGCCTCCGGCCGAGCACTTCCAGCAGCACGGCGCGCGCTTCTCCGTGGCGCCGATGGCGGTCTGATTCCATGGCCCTGTTCACGCGCCTCCGCAAGCTCACGGGCCGCAAGGATGCCGAAGCCACCGGCCGCCTCGGCGTGGACGTGCTGGCCCAGCGCCGCAAGGACGGCGAACTTGCCCCCGAAGGCTGCGTAACGGTGCTGTTCAATGACAGCGGCCATACCCGACGCATGGTCTGCTTCCGCGGCGATGGCGGGCCCGCGAAGATCGTCTGCATGAAAGGCGAAAGCGCCTGGTGCTTCCATCCCGGACCGTACGAAGCCGATATCGTTCCCTTTGCCGCAGCGCCGGAAGTAGGGCTGCGCATCAGCTTCGTGATCGACGCCGCCGATCCGCGCGTGGCGCAGCAGCGTTTCGATCTCCATCTCGTCTGCGAACTGGATTCCGGGCTTGCAGAGCTCACGCTGGCCTCGTTCGCCGCTTCGGTGCAGCACATCGTGCGTGCGGCGCTGGAGCAGGGAACGCTGGACCTGCCGCCCTGCACCTCGCTCGATGAATGGAATGCCTTCCGCGCCGGGCTCAATCAGTTGATGTACACGCGCTTCGGCGTGACGGTGGAAGACTGCATTCCAGTCGATCTCGCTGGCGCCGCCGATTTCGCCGCAACCTTGCGCGAGCGCGCCGCACAACCGGGTCCGTCTGCGGGGTCCGCGCGCGCCGTGGACGCCGCTACAGGCTCCGCATCAGCCGCCCCGCAGGCTGAAACCGCGCCGTCCAGCCTGGACGGCGTCGCCGCAAGGGATGAACCCGCATCTTCCCGCTCGGGCCGCGCCGCCGCGCGGGCTCGCCCGGTTCCTGCGGCCGAATACAGCGCTCCGGCGGCGGGCCACCCGTCGCCAGCCGGCCCAGAAGTTCCCCCATCGAGCAGCGCAGCGCCACGCGGACCGCGTATCGCTGCCGCAAGCGCTTCGGAGACCGGCAGCGGCAGCGCGCCCGAGC
The DNA here is from genome assembly GCF_021165955.1 of Massilia endophytica. Taxonomy (NCBI): domain Bacteria; kingdom Pseudomonadati; phylum Pseudomonadota; class Betaproteobacteria; order Burkholderiales; family Oxalobacteraceae; genus Massilia; species Massilia endophytica. Next base: position 1,666,782 of record NZ_CP088952.1, read on the forward strand.
CTGCACCGGCAGCCGCGCCCGAAGCCGTCCGCGCGTCCGCCCCCGCAGCGCGGGCCACCTCGCATGCCCCTGTACCAGCCGCGTGGGCCGCGGGCGCGCCCTCGACGGCCACGGAGCGCCGCGACAGTTCGGCCCTCCGCCGGCTGTTCCTGGAACTGCCCGCACTGGCCGCAGGCCTGCGCCAGATTCCGCTGCCATCCGGCCAGCCACTGTTCCGCCAGCAGCAGGCACTGCTCCAGCGCCTGTCCCTGCTGGCTCTCGACACCGGCACCATGCCATCGCTGAACTGGATTGCTCCCGACCTCGAAGCTACGCAAACCCAGCGCATTGCCCGCTCCGACCAGTCGAGCCGCGCAGCGGCGGCGCTGGACGAAGCCTGGGCCCTGCTGGCGCAAATGAGCCTGGAGGGGCAGCAGCGCGCCGCCGAATTGCTGAACGATGCCGACCGCATCCTCTCCAATCTCGAATTCCACCTGTCCCGCCGCCGTACGGTGGCCGAGCCGCAGGAACGGGTGGAGCCGAAGCTATGATCGACACTTCGCACAGCAGCGCGCGTCCCGTCACTCGCCCGCCAACCGCGGATTGCCGCTGCATCCTGCAGGACGGCCGCGTGCTGACCGTCACCGCGACGCGCCGCCCGCGCGCCAACCGCGCGGAAGTGAAGTGCGTCGCGCCCGGCGCCCCAGCCCTCGGCGAACGGATGCTGGAAGTGGTGCGCCTGGCGCGCTTGACGGAGCATCGCTTCGACAGCCGCGAGCAGGTGGTCATCAGCATGGACATCGAACCGCAGCATGAAGACCGAAGCTGGGAACTGGCTGCCGTGCTGGCCGACCGCATGGTGCGCGAGCTGTGGGCCGCTCCCGTTCCGCCCGTAACGGCCATGGGCTGGTCCGACGCGTGGCATCTGGGCCGCATCGACGGCGGACCTTCGGCGGCGCAGCCGCAGGCCGGGACGATGCTGCTTGGCGGCCTAGGGCAGTTGAGCCATCTGGGCGCGCTCACCGGCCATGCCGACCCGTCTTCGGCGGTATCCTCCGTGCGCAGCTGGTTCCCGCTGCACAGCGGCGGCGTGAACGACACGCTGTGCTGGGTGGAAGCAAGCGTCTATCCGCTTGAGGGCGCCGAAAAGGAAGAGGATACGATCGCCGCGCCGGGCCTGGACGCAGCCACCCAGCTTGCCGTGCGCCAGACCCTGGCCGAGGCCCGCCATTTCGATGGCCAGGCACTGGGCCGCTGGCGCACGGTGGTGCGTTTCGGCGAACCGCGATTCCAGGGCAATTCCTATCAGCTCGCGCTCGTGATGGCCGACCGCCTCGCACGCGGCAGGGACTTCGTGCCGCGCGGCCGTTTGATCGCCACCGGCGCCTCATCGGCCTGGCATGCGGGACGTGTCGATGCGGTCGAAGGCCGAGCGCCCAAGCTGGAATTGATAGAAAGACAAGCACGGAAGGGCGACCGCGTCCTGCTGCCCCTGGCCTGGCAGGCGGAAACAGCGGAGGCGTTTGGCGAAGGCCTGCGGGCGAAAGGCGTGTCCCTGGCCTGGATCGAGCGGATTGGGCTCATCTGAATCGTGCGCAGGACGATATATAGGTGCCGCTGCTAAAATCGGCAGGCAGGCGAGTAGATTACAGGCAAGGAGTCTGAGTATGTTGAAAATGTTCGGTTTCGGCGGCAGCAAATGCCCACGCTGCGGACACCGCAATGCGGAGGCCTCGGGCTATTGCGCCCAGTGCGGCCTGTCGCTCGGTGCGCCGCGCAGCGAGCCGGTCCTGCTCGAAAACCGCTGGGTGCCCGCCAACGACGAACTGGCGGTGTACTTCGGCGTGCGCGAGCTGTCCGGCATTTTCACCAAGACCTTGCGCGTGCCCGCCACCACGCGGGCTTACATCCTGCAGCAGGACAGGGCGACCGAGGTGCCGCAGGGCGAGTACGAGCTCGAAGGCTTCTTCCAGCGCCTGAACAACCTGCTGCGTGACCAGCACGCCGAGATCCTCATCACGCGCACCACGCCGCTGCCGGTGGAGTTCAGCTTCGGCGACCTTTACACCGCCGAGAACCTCAAGGTGGCCGCCAGCTTCACGGTCGGCATCAAGGTCGAGCAGGTCCCCGCGTTCGCCCAGCACTTCATGACGGTGCCGGGCACCGTGACCACGCTGCACCTGCACGAGCTGCTGGCCCCATCGGTGCGCCAGATCGCCTCCGAATTCATCGGCGCTCGCTCCATGCGCGAAATGAGCCGCAATGCGGACCTGCGCGCCCAGCTCGACGAGCGGCTGCAGTCCGCCTTGCGCATGCGCCTCGCGGAATTCGGCCTGGCCGCTGCGCAGGTTGAAACCCTGTCCCTGCGCCACGACAAGTTCGACGACAACCGCGACCGCATCGGCAGCCTCTGGCTGGTGGCCGACGAGCGCTATGTGCAGCTGGAGCACGTGAAGCAGCTGGACGAACTGTATAACGAGGAAGAATGGCAGGCCATCTGGCGCGAGGAGCAGAAGCAGCGCAGCGAGTACCGCCGCGCCGAGCTGCGCCAGGATGCCACGGTGGAGAAGGCCGAACTGGCGCTGAAGGAAGCCGAGCGCCTGCAGGCCATCCGCGCCCGCGAAATCGACCTGTACGCCCGCGTGATCGATGCCAAGACGCGCAAGGCGGCCTTCGACAGCGGCGCGGGCGCCACGGTCGCCGAACTGGAACACGAGCTGGCGAAGAAGAAGGTTGCGCAGACCGGCGAGGCGGCGGGCTGGGACCATGTGCGCCAGCTGGCGCAGATCCGCATGCGCGCCGAGCTGGAAGCGGCCCAGCAGAACGCGCTGGAAGAGCGCGCCATGGCGCGCCAGCGCTTCAGCCACCAGCTGTACATGCAGCAGCTCAGGAACAAGGTGGAGCAGGCGCTTGCCATCGAGGACGAATCGCACCGCCATGCCCAGGTGGCGCGCCTGCGCAAGGCTGAGGCGGACGCCCAGCAGCGCGAGACTGCCATCGAAGCGGAACACCAGCAGGCCCGCCTGCATGGCGTGACCATGGCCAATGCCGTGCGCCGCCGGGAGGCCGAGCGCGTGCAGGAATGGGAGGAGCAGCAGCACCTCGCCCGCATGCGGGCCCACGAGGCCGAAGCGGGCATCAAGGTGGACGAGTTGAAACGCAGCGGCGCGAATGCCGAAGCGATCGCCCAGTTCGAAAAGCTGCAGCGTACCATCCAGGCGGACGGCATGCAGCAGCGCCAGGCGAACCAGATCGCGCACGAGGCCGAGGAGCAGCGGCTCTCGCTCAAGCTGCGCGAGCAGGAGGCCGCCTGGCAGCACGAACTGCGCAAGATGGAGATGGAGCGCGACGAGCGCTTCCAGCGCTGGAAGGCGGAATACGACCTGGCGCGCATCGATATCGAACGCATCGAAACCATCGGAGGCCTGAGCGATACCGGCAAGATCGCCGTGGCCGCCACGCCCAACGCCCAGGCGCTTACGCAGCTGATGAAGACGCGCACCCATGCGGACATGACGCCGGACCAGCTGCAGGCCCTGGCGGCCGTGGTGGCGGCGGAAAACAGCATGAGCCCCGCGGAAGCCATGCGCCTGGTGCAGCAGAGCGCGCAGGACGAGCGCGCCCACAACGCCTCCCAGCAGGACAAGGACCGCGCCCACCAGCTGGAACTGCTCAAGCTCCAGAACGCGACGCACGCCAACGCGCTGGCCTCGCAGATGCAGCTCGGCGTAGGCGTTGCGCAGGCAGGCGCGCCGGTGCATCATCACCATGCGCCGTCGCAGCCGGGCGTGCGCTACTGCGTGAACGGCCATCCCGTGCCTGCCGACCGGCCGGATGCGAAGTTCTGCGCCGAATGCGGCGTGCCGCTGTCGCGCTGAGGGAGATCGCAGAGGGGCAATGCAGACAGCACGAGACAAGATCCGCGAACTGAGGGCGCTGCACGAGGACGGCCTGCTGAGCCAGCAGGAGTTCGACCGGCGCAAGAACGCCATCCTGGACGCGGAGTACGCGCCGCCGGGCGGCGGCGCCGCGCCTGCGCCCCAGCGCCAGGGAACGGAACTCGGATTGATGGTGGGCCAGGAAATCGGCCCGCAGAACCGCCGCTACCGCCTGGAGCGCCTGATCGCCATGGGCGGCATGGGCCAGGTGTGGCAGGCCACGGACCTGGCCACGCACGCGGAGCTGGGCCACAGCGAAAAGGTGGCGATCAAGATCCTGCCGCCCCAGCTCACGCAGAGCCCCACCCATGCAAAACTGCTGATCGAGGAGGCCACCCAGGCCCGGCGTCTCGCGCATGACAATATCGTGCGCGTCTACGAATGGGCGCAGGACCCCGCCACGCAGAGCTATTTCATCATCATGGAATGCCTGGAAGGCCAGGACCTGGACGCTTGGCTGGCCGCCAACGGCGCCATCGGTTTCGAACGCGCCGAACAGATGCTGCGCCCCGTGGCGGATGCGCTGCTCTACGCATGGGACAAGCATCGCCTCGTCCACCGGGACATCAAGCCGGGCAATGTCTTCCTCACGGCGCGCGGCGAGATCAAGCTGCTGGATTTCGGCATCGCCACGCGGGCGCGTAGCGCCGGAAGCACCATTGGCCCGCTGGCCGCGCCGAACGCCGGAACGGCGGGCTACCGTGCCCCGGAGGCAGGCACGCGGCAGGGACAGCCCAGCCCCCAGCTGGACGTGTACGCCGTGGCGGTGATGATCTACCAGATGCTCGCGGGCGCCATGCCATTCGACGACACGCGCAAGCGCCAGTTCCAGCCTGCCGCGCCGCAGGGGCTGAACGAGCGCCAGTGGGACGTCCTGCAGAAAGGCTTTGCTTTCGATGCGGCGCAGCGCCAGGGCAGCGTGGCAGAGCTGCTCGACGCCCTACACGCGGCGGCCGGCCCCAGCGAAGAGGAAAAGGCGGCAGCCGCCCGGGCCGAAGAGGAGCGCCTGCGGCGCGAGGCCGAGGAGAAGCGGCTCAAGGCGGAGCAGGACCATCAGCTGGAAGTGCAGCGCCAGGTGGAGCTGGCGGCGCGGCGCAAGGCCGAGGCGCAGGCTGCGGCAGCCGAGAAGGCGCGTCTGGATCAGCAGCGGCGCGAGCTGGAAAAGCAGCGCAAGCTGGAAGCGGAAGCGGCGGCCCTGGAACGCAAGGAGAAACTGCGCCAGCAGCTGCTGGCGCGGCGCGATGCGGATGCCGAGAAGGCGCGCCAGCTGCAGGAAGAGAAGCTGCGCAAGGCGGAGCGCCAGCGCGCGGAAGCTGCCTACCGCGCAGAGCAGGAACGCCACCGCAAGGAGCTCGCGGCACGCCATGCGGCGGAGCTGGCGAAGATCATGCCTGCGCCGGGCAGTCCGGTGGCCGATGCGAGCGGCGTGCTGCGCGACCGCTTCCTCAACGGCAGCGGCTACGGCCCGGACCTGGTGCTCATTCCCACTGGCCGCTTCCAGATGGGCTCCACCGACTACGACCGCGAAGCCGCCGTGAAGGCAGGCTCGCAGAAGAACTGGCTGGACCGGGAAACACCCGCCCATTGGGTGGGCATCGAACGCTCCTTCGCCATGGGCCGCTATCCCGTGACGGTGGGCGAGTGGCGGCGCTTCGTGCAGGCCACGAACTGGGAGCCGACCTTTGACGCCGACTGGCAGAACCCTGGCTTCCAGCAGACGGACGATCATCCCGTGGTGGGCGTCAGCTGGAACGACGCCCAGCTCTACCTGCACTGGCTGAGCGAAATGACGGGCCAGGAGTACCGCCTGCCGAGCGAGGCGGAATGGGAGTATGCCTGCCGGGCGGGCACGCACACCGCGTTCAACTTCGGCGACGACATCTCGCCCGACTACGCCAACTACGACGGCAACTTCACGTACAACGACGGGAAGAAAGGCGAATTCCGCCAGGGTACCACTAAGGTGGGCAGCTTCCCGCCCAACCCATGGGGCCTGCACGACATGCATGGCAACGTATGGGAATGGGTGCAGGACGTAGTGCACGAGAACTACCAGGGCGCACCGGTCGACGGCAGCGCCTGGGAGGAGGGGGGCGACCAGGTGCGACGCATCGTGCGCGGCGGCGCCTGGCTGTATCAGCCGCGCTACCTCCGTTCGGCCCTGCGCAACGCCTACTCCGCCATCCTCGCGAACGATGTGGTGGGCCTCCGCGTGGCGCGCAAGATCGACTGATCTGCGCTGACGGTGTACATTGCGGTTTTGAACCGCATTGAGGGAATGCCATGCCGACCACCGTAGTCCGTGACAAGACGCTGCCGATGCGCCACATCGTCCACGTCCGCAACCACATCATCTCCACCGATCTTTCCGCCGAGGAGGGCGGAAGCGATGCCGGGCCGTCGCCGCACGACCTGTACGACGCCGCGCTGAGCGCGTGCAAGGCGCTGACGGTGCTGTGGTACGCAAAGCGCAAGGGCATGCCGCTGGAGGACGTGCAGGTGAGCACGCAGCGCGACGATTCCGAGGAGCGCAAGGGCGTCTACCGCCTCGCCGCGACCCTGCACCTGACCGGTGAGCTTACCGTGGCCCAGCGCGAGGAACTGCTGGCCGTGGCCGCCAAATGCCCTGTCCATAAACTGATGACGGCCGTGACCACGGAAGTCACCACCGTTCTGGGATAAAGCCATGAGTATCGCGAATCTGCTGAAGGGGCACGAGAAGGACCTGGGCGGCGGCTTCCTGGTGCGCCGTTACCTGCCGTCGGCCATCAAGCAGGCCGTCGGCCCGTTCATCTTCTTCGACCATTTCGGTCCCGTCGATGTGCCGCCGGACGCCAATCACGACGTGCGCCCGCACCCGCACATCGGCCTGGCCACCGTGACCTACCTCTACGAAGGCGCCATCGACCACCGCGACAGCATCGGCTCCTTCCAGCGCATCGAACCGGGCGCCATCAACTGGATGACGGCTGGCAGCGGCATCGTGCACTCCGAGCGCACGCCGAAGGATCTGGTAGGCGTGCCTCACCGCACGCACGGCCTGCAGCTGTGGGCTGCGCTGCCCAAGGCACACGAAGAGGATTCACCCAGTTTCACGCACACTCCCGCAAGCGACATTCCAGAAGTGGCGCAGGAAGGCGCGAAGGTGCGCGTGCTGGTGGGCAGCGCCTTCGGCCGCAGCTCGCCGGTACGCACCTACATGCAGACGCTGTATCTCGACGTGAAGCTGGATGAGGGACAGGAGCTGGAGCTTCCCGGCCTGCCACCCGAGGCGGCGCTGTATGCCGTGAGCGGCGAAGTGGAGATCGACGGGAAGCCGCTGCCTGTGTACACCATGGCCCTGCTCGATACCTCCACGGCGCCGCGCATCAAGGCAGTCAAGGCCGCGCAGTTCGTGGTGATCGGCGGGGAGCCGCTGGACGGGCACCGCTTCCTGATGTGGAACTTTGTCTCGTCCAGCAAGGAGCGCCTGAAGCAGGCCGCGGACGACTGGGAAGCCCAGCGCTTTGAGCGCGTGCCCGGCGAAACGGAGTGGATTCCGCTGCCGAAGCGGCCGGGTAGTTAACGGACCAGCGACTGCTGGTACAGGGCGATATAGCGCTGTGCCGGCATGCGGCGTATGGCCTCGCCCAGCACATCCAGGGCGAGGTCGTCGAGCTTTTTGAAGCGCAGGCAGGACTTCCCCATGTCCAGCTTCTTGCCGCTGGCCGCCCAGGCCTGGCGGAACCACGCGAGATCTTCCGTCGGCGCTTCATCGGTGCAGCCGACGTAAAGGCCCATCATGTACAGCGACATGTAATTCTTCTGCGATGCCAGCGCCGCAAAGGGCAGCGGCTGTTTCGGATTGCAGTGGTAGCCCGCCGGGAAAACGCTGTGCGGCACGCCGTAGCCGATCATCGTCGGGAGCATGGTTTCACGGTACTGGGAATCCAGGTTGGCGAGAATGGTTTCGCGCACGGCGCGCATGGCCGCCTGGCGCTCCTCCGGCAAGGTGGCGAGGAAGGCCTCGATCGCTTCGCTCATGCCGTATGCAGCTCGTGCGCGGAGACGGTGGCGTGGTCCACGCCGCTCGTGCGGATGATCCAGTGCTCGGGATAGGCGTCGCTGGCGAAGCGCGTGAGCTTCTGCATGCGGCTCAGTTTATCGAGCTGCACAGTCGGCGCCAGCGCGGTTTCCTTGCCGGTCAACTGGTCGAGATGCCAGAAGCCGCCGTTATGGTGCATCAGCAGGGGCAGGGCGGCGGCATTCGGCGCGGCCTGGAAGCGCGCCACGGGGTAGCCCGGGTGCGTATCCGGCGCCAGCACAACGAAGCACTCGGCCGTTGCGCCTTCGTCGATGCGGTGCAGCACCACGCCGTGCGGCATGATGGCGCTCACCGTCAGCACGGCGATGCCCTTGATGCTGGCGCTCATCTCGATGCGCATGCCAAGGCGCAGCGGCACGGGCTTGTGCTTGCCTGGCCATACGCCGTCCAGCAGCAGGCCATAGCGCGACACGTCCTCGATCTCGAAGCCGTGCGCGCCGCGCCGGATGATGGCGTGGCGGCCGGACAGGCGGCGCGTCAGGCCGCCGGTTTCCTGGCCGTTGGCGCTGTAGTGAGTGAGCAGGGCGTGCGCTTCCGGATCGACCAGCTCGAAGCGGCCGAAGATGCATTCATCGAGCGCGAACAGGCGGATATGGCGCTGCATGCCCGCCTCCGGCGCCGCATTCACGATGCTGGCGGCGCGGCTGGGGAAGGGGTGGGCAGGACCGGCAGGCGGCATGTCGATCTCGATCAGGTCCTCGTCCCACGCAATGGTGGAGAAGCCCAGGTCCACCTTGCCCTGCGGCGCACCCAAGTCCAGGTGGGCGATGCCTGCATTGCGCGCGGTGACGTCGATGTCCATGCTCTCGCCGCCCTGTGCGGACACGCGGGCAATCGAAGCATCGTCCGCCATCACGCGTACGTTCTTGTGGGTGCTGAGGAAGATGCGGTGGATCTCGGTGAGCGATGCATCCAGGCGCGGCACCAGGATCACGAAGGTGCATTCCCATTTGCGTTCCGGCTGGCCCGGCGCGCGGCTCACCACTTCCATATTGATCTGGTACTGGCCATGCTCCTTGCCGCGCGAGGAGAACTCCGCGAACACGGGACGCCAGCCGCCATCGACCGACCGCACGAACTGCTGGCGCGAGCTGCCGTTCGGGATCAGTTCGGAATTGAGCTGGATGGCCAGCTGCGGCGCACAATCCTGCGGCATGCCGCGCAGTTCCATCTTGAGGGTTTGCCGTCCGCCCGCTGCGCGCGGATCGAAGCCGCTGATATGCAGTTGCGGACGCGGAGCGCGCATCGCGCCGGCATAGTTCGCGGCGGGCGATTCCTGCACGCTGCGCGCCACGGATGGCTGCATACCGGCGGCGCCGCGCGCACCCTTCAGCAGGTCGTAGCTGGCTGGAAGCGCAGGTGCGGCGGGCTGTTGATGGCCGCCTTCACATACGCGTTCGCCCGGCATGACCCAGAGGGTGCAGTGCGGATGATCGGTATTGCAGCATTTATTCATGGCGCGGCCGTAAAGTAGATGATCAAACTTTACGCGGCTTCCATGGCCTTGGCAACAAGCCGGTCTCCCGAACAGGAGGGGTTTTTGACCTGTATTTCAAAGGCTTGTCATTTCTATCTCATCCGTGCATTTTTGATATTGTCGAGATGCTCATTCGCCGCTGCGCCTCAGCCACAGGCTGCTTGCCCAGCCCGTTTGCAGCTTGCCATCGGCGTTCGCGTGGATCTGCCACCAGTCGCCGCGCTGCTCGCCGGTGGGCGTAACGGTAGCGCCCGCCGGAACGATGGCCAGGCGCGGCGAACTCACGCTGGCCTCGCTGCGCAGGTTGAGGTCGCGGTGCACGCGGTAGGGGCGGCCCGCGAACGGCGGCGCAGCGGAAGGATCGGCAAGAGCGCTCTCGGCGCTTGCATTGGCCAGCGCGCTGCTGAACGGCAGAGTTCCCACGGCCGCGAAGTGCAACAGCAGAGCGGATATGGCCCAGGTGCCGCCGCCGAGCACGGCAATGCCGCGCACTGTCGGGCGGCGCCACCAGCTGCGCGGCGTGAGGAAGGATGCGAGCACCAGCGTCATGCACAGCGCGGCGGCGGCGATGAACACGGTTTGCAAGGTGAAGGAGATCATGGCGGTCCTCAGCTGGCGTCGTAGCGCAGCACGTAGTGGCCTGCAACAAGGTGATGTCCCGGCGGCAGCACGTAAGGCTGCTGAGCGTCGCCGACGGCGGCAACGAAACGCAGCTGCTCGTCCAGGTGATACAGGGCCTGAGTGCTGCTCAGCCGCGTCACCGAGAGCCCTTGCGCGCCGGGCTCGGCATTGAAGGCGGTGCGCGACAGGCCCATACGGTCAGGGCTCGCGGCGCCGGCGCCTTCCGCGCGCCGCAGGTAGCGGGGCGAGTCGAGCACGCGCAAGGCGGCAAGAGAAGGCGCGGCCCGGCCGAACAGGCTGCGCTGCCCGAAAGGCAGCGCTGCGGTAACGCCGCGCGGCAGTGGCAGGATGGCGGCGTAGCGCTCAGCCATGGGACCGGGCGCGCTCAGCAGGCTGAGCTGGCTGTCGCCCGCGCTTACTGTCGAGGGCGCGGTGATACGCTCCGTGCCTGCGTATAGCGTATCGTCGGCATCGACGCGAATGCTGAGCAGGGCATCTCCTTCGCCGCCCAAGGCAAGGTTCGCATCGAAAGGCAGCTCCAGCGACGCGGCGCCCGTGTCGCGGTAACGGCTGAGGCGAGGCAGCGCGATGGCGGCCAGCGTGAGGCGCTGGCGCATGCCCGGCGCAAAGGTGATATCGCTTTCGCCCGCGCGCGGCTGCTGTGCAATTGGCACGGCGGTCATCTCCTCGGCCACGGGCGCGCTGCGCGCCTGCCATACTGCCGGGCGAGGTCCGGGGACGGCGGAAGGTTCGCGCACCGCGAGCGGGGGCGCGCCGGCGGCGCGCGCCACCTTGAGCAGCAGGCGCTGGCCCTGCTGGTCCATGCCGCGCCTGGCCGTGATCACGTAGCAGCCCTGGCGCGCATCGAAGGAACAGTCGAAGGCTCCCTTGGGACGCATCTGCACGATAGGCGGCGCATCGGGACCGTCGTTCACCAGCAGGGCGGCGCCGGTATCGCCGAAGGGCCACTCCGGTGCGGCATAGCTGCCGTCACCGTCGCCGATCAGCGCAAGGCGCTGGTTCGGATAGACCGGGCAAACGGGATGCCAGCGTTTTCCATCGCGCGACACGCTCACGTCGAACAGCACCTTCTCGTCGGGCGAAGGCAGGTAGACGGCGTGCCCGAAGCGCACCTCGACTTCGCCGGGGCCCAGGTCTTCGGCGCCCACTACGTGATAGCGCACCTGGTCGTTGCCCAGCAGGTCGCCGAAGTCCTTCTGGTGCAGCATGGCCAGGCTCTCGGCCAGTTCGCGGGCGCGGTTGCCGCGCGTGAGGTGGTAGTCGTCGTCCACATCTTCCTGCGGCAGGCGCAGGGTGACGTGCGAGAAGCAGCGCGTCGCGGCGCGGCCCCGGTGTTCTCGCGGACAGCGTTCGAGGAGGTCGCGCAGCAGGGGGCGGCGCGAGAACAGGGCAAAGCCCGGCGCCTGCCAGATGTCTTCCGCGTTGAAGACATCCGGGATGCGGCCCAGGATCTCATGTTGGACGTAGGTGGGCATGGTGTTCACTCCTCTTGAATTGGCGCGCTGGCGGCACAGATCCCTAGCAGGGGGAGCAGGAAAAACAGCAGGTGGCTGCCCCCGGCGGACAGAAAACTCATGGGCTGGCCCATGATGGGGAAGATGGCGAGGTTCGTCCCCCAGGACAGCAGGAAATGGCCCGCCACGAAAGCGGCGCCGCCTGCCATTGCAAAGCAGCGCAGCCGCCAGTGCCAGGCCTGGCGGAAGTCGCGCAGCTGCGCCGCCTGCGCTCCCGCGCGCACGGCCGCCAGCAGCAGCCCCGCAAGGAAGGCGGCCTGCACGCACCACAGCAGCAGTCCCGCCGCCAGGCCGTGGCGGTTGAGCAGGAAGGAGGGCGCAAAGTCATCCTGCACGGCGGGAACGGCCAGCGCGCCTGGCGCGGGCTGGCCCAGCGACGAAAGTCCGAACAGCCCGTCCGCGCCGCGCCAGCCGCCTTGCGCCACGGCGGCAGCGCCCTGCAGCAGCTGCTGCCCCGTGTGGGGGTGGCGGGCGGGATCGAGCCAGACCTGGAAGCGGTCGGCGTAGAAGGAGGCTGGCAGGGACGCCGCGCCATCCGGCCCGGCGTCGCGCAGCATGGCGACCGCGCCGGCGGCTGCGAGAACGCACGCAAGCGGCAGGGCAGCGAGGAGCCAGCGGCGTGCTGCCAGCGCGTAGGCCAGCAGCATGGCGCCGCTCCACATCAACAGGAGGAGCAGCGGGGAATAGTCATCCACCTGCACCAGCGCGAAGCCAAGCAGGGTGGCGAACAGCAGGGCAGGCGCCGCGAGCCGCAGCCACCGCAGGGCGTGGCCGGGCGCATGGCGCGCATCGCTGCGCCAGCCCAGGCGCAGGGCGAGGCAGTGGGCGCTCAGCGCGGTAAGCGCCAGCTTGGCCAGCTCCACGGGCTGCATGTCGAAGACGCCGGTCTCGTCGCCCCACAGCACCTGTGCGGCGAGTGCAAGGAGGGCGGCAGCAGCCAGCAGCGCAAACAGCCATTCCACCGCGCGCTGGGGAAGCATGCTGCGCTGCCTGCGCGGCCGGAGCCGCCATGCGATGACGGCAGCCGAACCAAGGGCGAACAGGGATGCCGTCTTCTGGTAGTAGCGCAGCCACCCGGTATCGCCGCCCGCCAGCCCGAGTTCCAGCTGCATCAGCATGCCAATGCCAAGAAGCAGAAGGGCCGCGCTGCAAGCCAGGGGCATGCGCGGCACGGCGAGCAGCCAGAGGGCGAAGGCGCAGGCCCCGAGCAGCAGGGATGCGGCGGCGGCCGGAGGCTGGCCGCTGCGCAGCAGCCACAGGGACGCGATGCCGCAAGCGGCGAGGGATGCGGCAGCCGTCAATGCTGCGGGCCTGCGCAGTGCCGCGAGCCAGGCGTTGGCGCGCGACCGGGCACGCCTGGCATCGTCCAGATCGTGCACGTAGCCGCTGCCGCCGTTCCAGCGGGCGGATGCGAGCATGGCCAGCTTCACGACGGCGCCTTTGCGCGGCGGCGAAAGAATGTTGCCCTGCCTGCGCGGCCTTGCTGTCATGTCGTTTCGCCCCGAAGCGAGGAAGAGCATCCAGAGGCACGCGGCCGCGCAGCCGAGGCCTGCCCACAGGGCGGGCTGGCCTCCTGTCCACAAGGCGCGCCGCTCCCATTGCCAGTCCACCTGCTGCGGCAGGCGAGCGTCTGGGGCGTTGAATAAGGCCACGCGGCGCTGGGGGCGCAGGCGCAGTTCGCCGCCTTCGATGGATAGCGCATAGCGGGTGAGGCCGAAGCTGATGGCCTGCACGCCGTCCAGGCGCCGCTCGTCCTCGCGCAGCCTGGCCTGGCCCGCCATCACCGGCAGGCGCTCGCTGGCGGCGCCCGCGATCAGGCGAAGCTCGCCCTTCACGCGCGCAATGCTGGCGGTGCCCGCAGCGACGTTCGCCATGCCGAGGCGGTTGCCGCAATAGAGGTTCCCGCCAAAGACGAGAGGGCGCGCCAGTGCCAGCGCGGCAGGCGCAACGCGGTTCCAAAGTGCCGCGGCGCGGGTGTGGAGAGGAGCATCGGGGCAGTTATCGAGCGCCTTGCCGTTCAGGTAGAGCAGCGCGCCGTCGTACGTCCAGTTGCGGCCGTTCTCCCGCAGGCTGACAGTGCGCGCGCTGGAGGATGTGCCGAATGCCTGGCCTGCGACCTGGATGGACGAAACGCCCGCGAGCGCGGCGCTGCCGAGCTTCTCGTCATGGTCTGCGTAATGCAGCAGCGGCGCGCGGCCGTTGCCATCGTGGCGCAGCATCCACGTTCCGGCGGCGTCGCGACGAAACAGCAACTGTGCGCCTTCGGTCTGCACCGCTGCCAGTTCGGCCCGGCCTGCAGGCAGGGACTCGCCCGGCGCCAGGCGGAGGGCGATCTGCTGCGGCAGCCATGTGGCGGGCGCGCGCAACAGGGCGAAGGCCTGCAGCGCGAGCACGCCAGCGAGGAGGATGGCGGGCAGTCTCATAGGCCGCCAATCCGCAGCCAGCCGTTCATGGCGGAGGGCTTGCCGAAATCAGTGAACGCCGGTTCCGCAAGCGCGGGCTCCGCGTCCATGGCGTCGCGCACGCGCGCCAGCAGGCGGCTGATCTGCAAGGCATTGTGTGGGCGGTTGCCGGGCTCCGCGTCCAGCAGCATGCGCAGCAGGGCGATGGCGGGCGCCTGCGCGGGCTGGGGAATCTTCTGTGCGAAGCGCGCCTCCTCGTCGTCGGACAGCAGAGGCGGCAGCGTTCCGCCATGCCTTTCCAGCAGCAGCCTGGCCCCATCGGTGAGGTGCTCGCGGTAGGCCTGCCCGCAGCTGGCGCAGAAGCGCAGCGAGCTCCCTCCAGTGGCAAGGAAGTAGAACAGCGCGCCCAGTGCGAAGTAGTCGCTCTGCCGTCCGGTGGCATAGCCGCCTTCGGGTGCGGGAAAGAACTGTTCGGGCGCCTGCCAGTTGGCCGTTCCTGAATAGGTGTGGGCATGGGCGGCCTGCAGCAGGCGGTTGGTGCCGAAGTCCGCCAGCTTGACGGTGCCGCGCTGCGCGTCCACCAGCACGTTGGAAGGCTTCAGGTCGAGGTAGCGCCAGCCGTACTGGTGAACCTTGCCGAGCGCCTGGTTCAGCTGGGAGATCCATTCCAGCACGCGGGCGAAATCCGGCGGCGTTCCCGCGGACTTGAGGCAGGAGAGATGGCGCCCGAGGTCGCCGCTCATGAGTTCGAGCGCCATCACGGGCAGGCCGTTGTGCCAGCCCGTATCGAGCAGGCGCACGATGTGGCGCTCGTCCCAGGGTTCCAGCGATTGCAGGAAGGTGATCTCGTTGCAGGCGCTGGCAATCCAGCGCTCGCGCTGGGCGGGCAGTGCCTGCGCCATCTGCGCTTCGTTGATGAGTTTGAGGGCAACGTCCTGGGTGCCGGCGGGCCCGCTGGCGCGCCAGATGACGCCGTATGCCGAACGGGCGAGCTGTTCGCGCAGGCGGTAGTGTCCCAGTTCGAGGGTAATGATTGCGTCGCTCGCTGACATGGCTTCCTCCAGACGGCGGATTGCCGTCACAGCCTGTTAGCGGAGGGACGAAAAAAAGCCCGGCAAGCCGGGCTGGGATGTCGCTTAGCGGTAGTAGCCGTGGTGGTGGCCCCGGCCATGGTGGTAGCGCGGGCCGTAGTACTCGCGGTACACGGGACGCGGTTCCACATATACGGGAGCCGGTGCGTAGTAGTAGCGGCGCGGCGCTTCGTAATACACAGGCGCCGCTTCGTAGTATGACGGAGCGCGCTCGTAGTACACGGGGGCAGGCTGCGCGTACACGCGGGTGGAGACATAGCCGCGGCCACCATAGTGGCGGTCGGAGCTGATGGCATTGCCCACGGCCGCGCCCACCAGGCCGCCGACCAGCGCGCCGCCGCTGCCGTTCTGGCTGCCGATCGCCGCGCCCAGCACGGCGCCCGCAGCGGTGTTGAAATCGCGGTCGCCTGCGGCGAAGGCGGTGGAAGAGGCAGTTGCTGCGGCAGCACCCAGCAGCATCACACCCAGGAATTTTTTGCTCAGCATATCGTTTCCCCTCTTTATCCGACTGGCCGGAATTGGCCGATGAAGGGTACTTTAACTGAAGGGAAGAAAAGCGCTACTCCACATACACATTATTACAAACGGCTGTGGCAAGGTAACAAATGTCACAGCTTGCGGCGCGCTTCCCATTCGGGGCGGAGGAGGGAAAGCATCTTAACGTCCTGATAACGTCCATTCACGAAGAAGAGGCCGCGCAGCGTGCCTTCCTCGCGGAAGCCGCATTTCTCCGCCACGCGCAGCGAGGCGATATTCTCTGGCGCGGCCACCAGCTCCAGGCGGTGCCAGGTGTGCACCTTGAACAGGTAGTCGCACAGGAGGCGCAGCGCCTCGGTGATGTAGCCGCGTCCGGCGAGCGAAGGATCGAGCAGGCGGTAGCCGATTTCGCGGCTGGTGGGTGTGCGGCATTTGAAATGCGTGATCACGCCGACAATATTGTGGGCCAGGTCTTCCACCACGAACAGTTCGCTGTCCTCGGTCACGAAGCCGTTCTGTACGAAGTCCTTGCGCATGGCTTCCGGCGACTTGAAGTGCGAAGAAAAGTACTCGCCGCGCGAGGGGAGGTCGTTGACCAGCGCGATAAACGTGTTCAGGTCCGTATTCAGGAGATGCCGGACCGTGCAGAGTCGTCCTTTGAGCATGCAAGCATGTTAAGCCATGCAGCCATCATGGTCAAACTGGTAAGCTTGCTGCAAAACATTTTTAGATGCGCTATCGTTTCAGGTTCCGAGCGAACTCGACCTTCACACAGGAACCGCATGAACTTCAAACGCAAGCCCCTTCTCAACACCGTTGCCGCCGCCTTGCTGGGCGCAGGCATGATGGCCGGCGCCTTTGCCGCCTCCTCCGGCAACGATCCCGCAACCCTGGCGAAAATCCGCGACGCCGCGATGCAGAGCGATTACGCCTACGAGCGCCTGGAAGACATGACGGACCTGGTGGGCCCGCGCCTTTCCGGTTCCCCCGGCGCGGCTGCCGCCGTGGAACAGGTGGCCAGCGAAATGCGCAAGCTGGGCGCCAAGGTCACCCTCCAGCCGGTGAAGGTGCCGCACTGGGTGCGCGGCGAAGAGAAGGCCGAGCTGGTGGAGTACAAGGGCCGCCCCAACGGCGTGACGCAGCGCGTGGTGCTGACGGCGCTGGGCGGTTCGGGCGCGACCCCCGCCCAGGGCCTGACGGCCGAAGTGCTGGTGCTGCATGACCTGGACGAACTGAAGGCGCGTGCCGCTGAAGTGAAAGGCCGCATCGTGCTGTTCGACGTGGCCTTCGACCAGGGCATGGCCGACCGCGGCCTGGCAGGTCCGGCCTACGGCCGTGGCTCGCGCGTACGCACGCAGGGTCCGCGCATGGCGGCGGAACTGGGCGCGGCCGCGGCGCTGGTGCGCTCCGTCGGCGGCGCGGACTTCCGCCTGCCGCATACCGGCGCGACCGGTTTGAGCGACAAGAACCGCATTCCCGCCGCCGCTGTGAGCGCGGAGGATTCCATGCTGATGGTCCGCCTGTCAAAACGCGGCCCCGTGAAAATGAAGCTGGTGCTGACGCCGCAGGTGCTGCCTGACGCCGACAGCTTCAACGTGATCGCCGACCTGCCGGGCACGGAGAAGCCGGAAGAGGTGGTCATCGTTTCCGGCCACCTTGATTCATGGGACCTGGCCACGGGCGCCCACGACGATGCCACCGGCGTAACCAGCTCCATGGCCGTCATTGAAACGCTGAAGAAGCTGAACCTGAAGCCGCGCCGCACCATCCGCGTGATCGCCTGGATGAACGAGGAGAATGGCGGCCGTGGCGGCGCTGCCTACCACCAGGCCAACAAGGGCCAGCTGGACAAGCAGATCGCGGCCATCGAAAGCGATGGCGGCGTGACCGGCCGCACCTTCGGCATCCTGGCCAGCGTGCGCCAGCCGGTGGACAAGCTCTTCGCCCCGCTGCAGCAGGCCCTGGTGCCGATTGGCGCGGGCAGCTTCACCCGCCGCGATGTGCTGGGCGCGGGCGACCTGCATGCAATGGAAGCGGACGGCGTGCCAACCTTCGAGCCGCACGTGGACACGGCAGCCTACTTCAACTACCACCACACAGCGGCGGACACCTTCGACAAGGTCGATCCGGCAAACATGAAGCGCCACGTGGCGGTGATGACTTCCCTGGCCTGGTATCTGGCCAACATGGAGGAGCCCATCGGCCGCGCGCCGGAGCAGTTCCGTTAAATGGCGTCGAGCGGAATCCGGAGATAGCGCACGCCGTTGTCTTCGGGTTCCGGCAGCTTCCCGGCGCTGATATTGACCTGGATCGCAGGCAGGATCAGCGTCGGCATGGACAGTGTCGCGTCGCGCTTCGTGCGCATTTCCACGAACTGCTGCTCGCTCACGCCGTCATGGATGTGGATGTTGGAGGCGCGCTGCTCGGCAACCGTGGTCACCCACTGGGCCGTGCGGCCAGCAGGCGGATAGTCGTGGCACATGAACAGCCGCGTTTCCGGCGGCAGGGAGAGCAGGCGGCGCACCGATTGATACAGCGTGGCCGCGCTCCCGCCGGGGAAGTCGCAGCGCGCCGTGCCCACGTCCGGCATGAACATCGTATCGCCCACGAAGACGGCATCGCCGATGCGGTAGGCCATGTCCGCCGGGGTGTGGCCCGGCACATGCAGCGCCTGGGCCTTGATGGCGCCGATATGGAATTCCTCGTCCGGCTGGAAGAGATGGTCGAACTCCATGCCGTCGAAACGGTCGCGCCGGTTCAGCACATGGGAAAACGCCTTCTGCACTGCCGTGATCCCGGCGCCGATGCCGACACGCCCGCCCAGCTTCTTCTTGAGATAGGGCGCCGCCGACAGATGGTCCGCGTGGGCGTGGGTTTCCAGCAGCCAGACGGTGTTCAGGCCATGCTCGTGCACATAGTCCACCATCCTGTCCGCGTTGGCGGTGCGCGTCCGGCCCGATTTCGGGTCGAAATCGAGTACGGAATCGATAACGGCGCAGTCGCTGCCCGCGCCGCTGTGCACCACGTAGCTGACGGTGGAGGTATCGGGATCGAAGAAAGCTTGGATGATGGGTTCCATATCAACATTATAGCTTGCCTCGCCGGGGCCGCTAATCGTTCAGGCCCATCCCGTCGAGAATGCGCGGCGTGCATTTTTCGATGCGCGCCTCGCGGGTTTTCGACAGCTTGGCCGCGGAAAAATGCAGCAGGTAGCCGCGCTGGCGTCCCGGCGTCAGGGCCTCGAATGCATTCCGCAAGGCCGGATTCCTCTGCAGTTCGAAGCGGAATTCGTCGGGCATATTGAACTCGGCCGTTTCCTTGAATTCCACTTTGAGACCGGCTTTTTCGATCTCGATGGCTTCCTTGATATACGCCTTTAACACGGATTTCATCTTCACGATTTCCTGAACACCGGTGAAGCGTATCTGCCGCGTCGACTGCGTATTCTCGGTCTGGGTAACCAGGATGCCTTTACCGTCCTTCATCAAGGCGCCTTTGAAGAAGAGGAGGGCGCAGTACTCCTTAAAGCCGTGCATCAGGACGACATTCTTCCCGTCGAGCGCGTAGCAGGGAACGCCCCATTTCAGTTCCTCGGTAAGCGGGCAGTCGAGCAGGATGCTTCTCAATTCCTCGAATTCCGGCTTCCAGTTTTTCTGCCTGCTTAAAAATGCGTCGACTTTAGGATTCATTTTCTCGGGACTCCCTTTGGATGAATTCAAACGAGCGCTACTATAACCCCAAGTTCGTGATATCGTTATCGCGTCGTCTTCGTACAGGAGAAAGCATGCAGAGACCCCGCTTGTACTCTGTCGCTGGATTGGCCCTCAGCGCATGGACGTCGGCGGCTTGCGCAGACCCTGTTCAGGACAGGATCGCGGAGATGTCGCTTGAAGAGCTTTCAAACATCCGCATCACATCCGTTTCGCGCCGCGAGGAACAGCTCTCCGACGCACCGGCATCTGTTTTCGTGATCACCGGCGACGATGTGCGCCGTTCCGGCGCCGCCAGCCTGGTAGAGGCGCTGCGCCTCGCTCCCAACCTGCAAGTCAACATGGTCAACTCCGGCGGCTACGTGGTGACTGCGCGCGGCTTCGCCAACAACGACGGCAACAAGCTGCTCGTGCTGATCGACGGGCGCTCCGTCTATTCGCCCCTTTTCAGCGGCGTGTTCTGGGACGCTCAGAGCGTGATGCTGGACGATATCGAGCGCATTGAAGTGATCAGCGGCCCTGGCGGCACCTTGTGGGGCACGAATGCCGTCAATGGCGTCATCAATGTGATCACACGTTCGGCCAGCGGCACACAGGGCGGACTGGCGGCAGCGGGCGCGGGCAACCTGCGCGCCGATGCGGCCTTCCGCTACGGCGGCAAAACCTCGTCCGACATCAGCTACCGCGTCTACGGCATGCATTTCAACGTGCAGGATACGGAGACCGCGGCGGGTACGCATGTGGACGATGCCTGGCACAAGACGCAGCTTGGCTTCCGCACCGACTGGGAGCGTGGCGACGACGCTTTCACGGTGCAGGGCGACGCTTACCGCGCCGGGAAGGGGCAGCCAGCGCCCGGCAGCATCACCATCTCCGGCGTGCACATGGACCTGAAGGATGTGTCCCTGCGCGGCGCGAACGTACTGGCGCGCTGGACCCGCGCGCTCGACGGCGGCGGCGAGATGATGGCGCAGGCCTACTACGACCGCGTGGAACGCGACAATCCGCCCACCTTTGCCGAGGTGCTGGACATCGCCGATGTGCAGGCCCAGTGGCGCCTAGCAGCCATCGGCAGGCATACGGTGACGGTCGGCGGGGAATACCGATTCGCGCGCGACCGCCTCACCAACAGCACCTATATTGCCTTCCTGCCGGACCGGCAGGACCTGAGCTGGAGCAGCCTCTACGCGCAGGACGACGTCAGGCTCTCGGCCGCCACCACATTAACAGCGGGCGTGCGCATGGAGCGTAACCGCTACACGGGCAACGAATTCCTGCCGAATTTGCGGCTGTCATGGAAGGCCACGCCGGACCTGCTGCTGTGGGGCGCCGCATCGCGTACGGTGCGGGCGCCTTCGCGCCTGGACCGCGATGTGTTCATTCCTGCGAAGCCTCCCTACCTGCTTGCGGGCGGCCCGGGCTTCGAATCCGAAGTGGCGCGCGTGTTCGAGCTGGGTGCGCGCGGACAGGCGGGCAAGATCAGCTACGCAGTCAACGCCTATCGCGCGCTGTACGACGATCTCCACACGCAGGAGCTGGCGCCGAGCCGCCGCTCCGTCTTTTACGGAAATGGCATGATGGCGTCCACCCGCGGCGTGGAAGCCTGGGCCAGCTATCAGCCGCACCAGCGCTGGCGTCTGACAGCAGCCTTCACCACCATGCACGAGCGCTTCTGGCTCAAGCCGGGCAGCATCGATACCGCCAATTCGGTGAAGAAGGCAGGCCACGACCCGCGCAACACGCTGCACCTTCGCTCTTCCTGGCAAATCGACGACAGGCTGGATCTGGACCTGAACTGGCGGCGCATCGGCCGCCTCGCCAATCCCGACGTTCCCGCCTATCGCGTTCTCGACGCGCGCCTGGGCTGGCGACTGAGCAAGGCGCTCGAACTGTCGCTGGGCGGCACGGGGCTGGGCGGCTCGCATGGCGAATTCGGCGACGTGGCCACGCGCACGGAGATCGAACCGTCCGTCTATCTCAAACTGCTCAGCCGATTCTAGCCGGGAGCGCCCATGCTATAGTGGGCGGCTCCCGATGAAAAAAGTCCTCCTCTACATCGCCAAATGGTCCGTGCTGGCCGCGCTGGTTGCCGTGCTGGCGGGCAGCGCATCGGCCCTGTTCCTGTTTTCGCTGGATGCCGCCACGGCCTGGCGGCTGGCTCACCCGTGGATCATCTGGCTGCTGCCTTTCGCAGGCTTTGCGGTCGGCTGGATTTACCTGCACTACGGCCGCTCCGTTGAAGCGGGCAACAATCTTCTGATCGACGAGATCCACGATCCGCGCAATGTTGTCCCGCTGCGCATGGCGCCGCTGGTGCTGGGCGGCACCGTGATCTCCCACCTGTTCGGCGCATCGGTGGGGCGCGAGGGCACCGCCGTGCAGATGGGCGGTTCGCTGGCCGACCAGCTCACACACCTGTTCCGGCTGCGCGCCGGGGACCGCCGCCCGCTGCTCATGGCGGGCATCAGCGCGGGCTTTTCTTCCGTTTTCGGCACGCCGATGGCGGGAGCGGTCTTTGGCCTGGAAGTGCTGGTGGCGGGCCGCATGCGCTTCGAAGCCATCTATCCCTGCCTGTTCGCCGCCGTGCTGGCGGACAGGGTAGGGCTGCTGTGGGGCGTGCAGCACACGCATTATTCCGCCGGAGCGCTGGCGCCTGTCGGCATCTGGAGCATTGCGGCGGTAGCGCTGGCGGGCATTGCCTTCGGGCTGATGGCCAGGCTGTTCGCAAGCTCCGTGCATGGCCTGTCCGCGCTGTCGAAACGGCATATCGCTTATGCGCCGCTGCGGCCGTTCATCGGCGGCCTGCTCATTGCGCTGGCCGTGTGGGCGCTGGGCACGCAGCGCTATGTGGGCCTTGGCATTCCTGTCATGGTCGAAGCCTTCCAGCAGCCGCTGGCCCCATGGGATTTCTTCGGCAAATACGCGTTCACGCTGGTTTCGCTGGGAACAGGCTTCAAGGGTGGGGAAGTGACGCCATTGTTCTACATAGGCGCCACGCTGGGCAATGCGCTGGCGCCGCTGTTGCAGCTGCCTTTCGGGATGCTGGCGGCGCTGGGTTTTGTCGCGGTCTTTGCTGGCGCGGCGAATACGCCGCTGGCTTCGGCCATCATGGCGATCGAGCTCTTTGGCGGCGGCATGACGAGCTATGCGCTGGTGGCCTGCCTGATGGCCTTCTTCGTGTCGGGCCACCCCGGCATCTACACCTCGCAACGGCGGGCGTCTAGCCGATAGGCGCGAGGCCGTCCTCCAGGCCGAGGCGGCCCAGCAGGCGCCGCGCATCGAAGGGGGCGTGCACCTTGATGTCGTTGTCGAAGTAGCAGAAGATGTCGCGGCTGGCGCGCTTCGGCGGCTTCGTCTCCGAGATCAGCTTCGCGTCGTCCGGCTGGCTGCCGGTGGACCAGGCGCGTATGCGCTGCTCCCAGCGGTCCAGCGCTTCATCCGTATAGCCGCTCGCGTACAGCTCCTTTTCGCCGTGCAGGCGCAGGTACATGAAGTCCGCCGTCACATCCTCGTAGTCCGGCCATTTGCCTGCCGTATCGGCCACCACCATGGCCACCTTGTACTTGCGCAGCAGCGTGATGAAGGCTTTGTCATTGAAGCTCTCGTTTCGGATCTCCATGGCGTGGCGCAGCTTGAACTTGCTGTCGATATCGAGGAAGGTGCGGCCCTTCATGCGCGGCTCGTGCCGCTTCGCCAGCTCCAGCGCTTCGTCGGTGTCGTGGGGGAGGAGGCTGAGGAAGTGCTCGACCAGCTCCGCGTCGAACTTGAACGTTGGCGGGAACTGCCACAGGAAAGGGCCTAGCTTCTCGCGCAAGGCGAGCACGCCGGATGCGAACACATTCGCCAGCGCGCCATCCGGCTCGCGCAGGCGCAGGATATGCGTGATGAAGCGGTTGCCCTTGTGGCTGAACATGAAGTCCGGCGGCGTGGCGTCGTACCAGGCCTGATAGCTGGCGGGACGCTGCAAGGAATAGAAGGATCCGTTGATCTCGATGGTCGGCAGCGCGCGCGACGCAAATTCGAGCTCGCGCGCCTGCGTCAGGTCTTCCGGATAGAACACGCCGCGCCAGGGAACGTAGCGCCAGCCCGATATGCCGATTCGTATTTTCGCCATGCCGCAGAGTATAGGCAGCGCGGCAGCAAACCGGCGCAGCCTTGCCTCAACGCAGGATAGGCAAGGCTGCCAGCGCGCTCAATCCAGCCGTCAGCGTGGCAAATGCGGTGCCGATAATGAAAATATACAGGTGATGTATTTGTTTCTGGGTGGCCTCCGAATTTCGCCTGAGCTCGGTTTCGATCGCATCGAAGCGCCGGTTGTTCTCAGCCTCAATGGCGTCCTGGCGATGACCCAGCTCGAGGCGCAGAGAATTGATAGCTTCAAACATCTCCGCCTTCG
The DNA here is from genome assembly GCF_021165955.1 of Massilia endophytica. Lineage (NCBI taxonomy): Bacteria > Pseudomonadati > Pseudomonadota > Betaproteobacteria > Burkholderiales > Oxalobacteraceae > Massilia > Massilia endophytica. The sequence goes on from NZ_CP088952.1 coordinate 1,690,492, forward strand.
TGGGGGTGTTCAAGAGCCGCTCCTCCATTCGCGCCAGTTGAACGGCCATCTCTTCGGGCTGACGTTCCATGGTGCCTCCTCTTGTATTTGGACCAATCGCTGGTTGAGAAGTTCCGTGAAGTCAAAATGCTTGATTTAAGTCGAAAACAAAGGCAATATGCTTTCAATGAATTGACTGGACTAGCAAATGGACTTTGCTTCCCTTCTCAAGGGCGCCGCTGTGGGCTTCGCCATTGCGGCCCCGGTCGGCCCTATCGGGCTCCTTTGTATCCGCCGCACGTTCTCGGATGGGGCGATGACCGGCCTGGCCACGGGCCTGGGCGCGGCGGCGGCCGATGCCACCTACGGCCTGGTTGCCGCCCTCGGCCTGGGGGCACTGACGGCACTGCTGCTGAACTATGCGAGCTGGCTGCAAGTCGGCGGCGCAGTCCTGATGGCTGCTCTCGGCATTGCCTCGCTGCGCCGGGCCGCGAGGCCGGCCGCCGCATTGGCAGCGGCAGCCAAAGGCTCCACGGGACTGCTCTCGGCATTTGCGAGCACCTTCATGCTGACGCTTACCAACCCCATGACCATCCTTTCCTTCGCCGGCATGCTGGCCGCGCTGTCGCCGTCCGGCACTGGCGTGTGGGGCGGCGCGGCGCTGGTGGCTGGCGTGTTCGCGGGCTCGGTGGCGTGGTGGCTGCTGCTGGTAGGAGGCGTGAGCGCCAGCCGCAAGGCGCTGCCGCCCCAGGCCATGCGCTGGATCGAAGGATCGTCGGGACTGGCCTTACTGGGCTTCGCTGCCTGGAGCCTGCATACCGCTGCCTGAGAAAACTTCTCCGCAAGCGCAGACAAATCGGGAAATTTTTGCAGCGGCCATCCCCTACAATCGAAGGCTCACAACCCAGGAGACGCCCATGCTGCAAATGAGACCCGGCTGCGAATGCTGCGACAAGGACCTGCCGCCCGAATCCACCGAAGCGCGCATCTGTTCATTCGAATGCACGTTCTGCGTGAGCTGCGCCGAAGGTGTACTGGGCGGCGTGTGCCCCAATTGCGGCGGAAGCTTCGCACCGCGTCCCACCCGGGCAAAGGCCAAGCTCGACAAATACCCTGCATCGACGGAACGCATCTACAAGCCTGCGGGCTGTGCAAAAGCCGCCTGAGTTCCCGGCGAAGCAAAGTGCTTGCAATAGTTTCCAATTCGTGAAACTATTCGCCTGTACTCACTTCGCACGGAGATTCTCATGCAGCTGACTTTGTACTACCACCCCCTCGCTTCCTACTGCCACAAGGTGCTGATTGCGCTGTACGAGCACGGCGCCCAGTTCGAACGCCGCATCGTCGACCTTGGCGATGAGCGCGACCGCGCCGAACTCGCCGCCATCTGGCCCTTCGTTCGTTTCCCGGTCATCCGAGATCACGAGCGCAAGCGCGACGTGGCGGAATCGGCCACCATCATCGAATACCTCGACCACTACCAGAACGGCGCGGGCAAGCTCGTTCCTTCAGGGTGGGAAGCAGCGCTCGACGCGCGCCATTGGGAACGCTTCTTCGACCATTACGTGCAAACGCCGGTGCAGGCCATCGTCCAGGACCGGCTCACGGGCCGCAACGGCGATACCAGCAGGGAGCGTACCATGCTGGCGACGGCCTACCGCCTGATCGACCAGCGCATGGCAGGGCGCCAGTGGATTGCAGGGGAGTTCAGCATGGCCGAATGTTCGGCAGCGCCTGCGCTGTTCTATGCCGCCACGCTGGAAGCCATCCCCGAGGGCATGTCCCATCTTTCCGCCTACTTCGAAAGGCTGATGGCACGTCCGTCCGTGCAGCGGGTACTGGCCGAAGCGCGGCCGTACTTCCCCATGTATCCCTTTGCCGAGGCGATTCCGGCGAGGTTCCTGGAGGGGTAAGCGTGTCCACGCTGGACCTGAAATTCCACGCACTGTCCGATGCCACGCGCAGGGCGCTGGTTGAACGCCTGAGCCTTGGGCCATGTTCAATGAAGGAACTGGCCGAACCGATGGCGGTATCCCTGCCGACGGTGCTGAAGCACCTGGCGGTGCTCGAATCGGGCGCCATCGTCATCTCGGAAAAACAGGGCAGGGTGCGCACGTTCCGCATCGCCCCCGACGCCTTCGCCGACATGGAGCGCTGGGTGGCCGAACGCAAACGCATGTGGAATTCGCGCTTCGACAAGCTTGAACAATATCTGGAGGATCAATGATCGGCAGTTCTACCGTGCACTCTAGCTTCGCCATCGAGCGCAATTTCCGCGTGCCGCCCTCAAAAGTGTTTGCATCCTGGGCCAGCGTGGAAGCCAAGAAGGTATGGTTCTCCTGCGACGACGCCATGGTGACGCAGGAATTCAGCCTCGACTTCAGGCCGGGAGGGCGCGAAACCAACCGCGTCGCCGTGCCGGGCGGCGAAGTGCACATGTTCCAGGGCGTCTACCTCGATATCGTGCCGGACCGGCGCATCATCTATGCCTACGATATGCATGTGGGCGAGAAGCGCATCTCCGCCTCACTCGCCACGGTCGTCTTCGAGCCGCAGGGCAGCGGCACGAAAATGGTGTTCACCGAGCAGATTGCCTTCCTCGACGGCTACAGCGACCGGGAAGAGCGCATCCGCGGCACGGAGATCGGCCTGGACAAGCTGGTGCTCAGTCTCGAACCGATGGACGGCCCGGCGCAGTAGGCCTTCGCCGTACCAGGCCAAGCACAGCGAGCCCCGCCAGCAGCATGGCCCCGTGCGCAGGTTGGGGCACCGGCGATACGACGGCAGCGCTGGTGAACAGCGAGAGCAGGGCGTAGCCTTCCGCGCTGGCGCTGGTGCCGTTGCTGAAGGAGGCCTGCAGCAGCGTTGTGCCGTCGCCTATCCCGCTCACGCCCTCGGCGTTGACGGTGTGGCCGTCTTCGCCCGCCGGATCGATGAACACCTCAAGTACGCTGCGTGCGAGGAAGGAGCTTCCGGGGCCGCTCACGTGGGCCGAGTAATCCATCGCGGTATGGAACGTGACCGAAGTGTTGGCGGAAAGCGTAAAGGCGACCGGGTCGCTGAAAATTGAGTGATAGGCGTTCAGCGTGCGGTCCGTGGTGCGCAGGTGGTCCTCGATTGTCAGCACCTGGGAGGGCGCGGCGCCGCGGCTGCCGAGGGAGGCATGCATGGTGCTGTCGCCGCGCACATAGTCCAGCGATAAGGGACCGCCCTCGAAATCGGAACGATTGAGATAGTCGCTCACGGCCGGATGGCCGCGATACCACTCGGAATAGGACGCCCCCAGCGTGCCGCTATAGCCGTCGGACGACAGGGGAATAAAGCTCAGCGAGGGCGCAATGCCGTCGGAAGGATCGAGATCGGTCAGCGTATAGCTGAGCTTCCCGTAAGTGATCGTTGCGTCCACATCCGCCAGCGCAGGCGCGCTCCAGGCGGCGCCCAGCATGCAGCCGAGCAGGACGAGGGGTTTAGCCAGTTTCATTGCAGTCTCCAGATTCGGCATGCCCCTAGCTTACCGGGCACGCCTTCCGGACTGCGTTTCAATTGAAAATCTTTCTATTGAGTATCTCAGCCCGCGTAGGCTGGCCTCTCAACGAAGGCCGGCGGTTCCAGCCGCGCCCGCAGTTCGGCGCTCGGGGTTTCGCCTGCCTCGATGGCGGCTGCCAGCTCGACCAACGCCGCCATATTGCTGGGTTTACGGGCGTGGAGGTCGAAACCGGCTTGTATGGCATGGCGCTGGGTAATGCCGTCGGTCCAGGCCGTGAGGGCAACCAGGTAGAGCGGGTCGGGCAGGCCGCTGGCGCGCAGGTTGCGCGCCACCTGGAAGCCGTCCACCTGGGGCATGCCGATATCGATAAAGGCCAGCATCGGCAGGCATTGGCGGGCGACGGCAACCGCCTGGGCGGCATCCGTGCACACGGTGCAGGGATAGCCCAGCTCCGAGAAGAGCTCGCGCAGCAGGTTGGCCACCTGGGCATTGTCATCGACGATCAGAATGCGGGTGCGGGGGCGCATCGGGGGCTCCGGTAGCAGATCGGGAGAGGCAGTCTAGCCTAACTCAGCAGTAAGGTGCGCGCGCTTGACGCACCGCTGGAGTGATGCACCCCCCGGGGTGGCGCTGTGACCGGGCTACGCCGCCTTCCCGCGTCCGGCTTGGACTACCTGCCCGCGCCGATCGGGCGCCACTGATAGCGCTCGCCGTCCCGTACGATGGTTCCCACGCCGGGGTAGGGGAGGTGCGCGCCAAGGACGGTCCAGCCCTGCTGCGCCGACTCCGATAGCCAGCGCTGGCGCATGGCCGACGCGTCGGCAGGCTTCGAGTCGTAGCGCGTGCCCACATCCAGGTTCGCCAGCTGGACATCGGCGACGTGGATCAGGTCTCCCCAGAAGAGGGAGGTTTCCTTGCCCTGTTTCCAAAGGAAGGCCGCGTGGCCGGGCGTATGGCCGCCCGCATCCTGTGCCACGATGCCGGGCAGGATCTCGGCCTTGTACTCGAACGCCTTCAGGCGGCCTGCCTGTGCATAGGGAGACAGCGCCGACTGGATGGCCAGAATGAGCGGCCGGAATTGCTCGGGAGCCCGGGAGGGCAGTTCGGGAGCAAGCCAGAATTTCGCTTCGTTCGCGTGGACATGCACTGTGGCGTTCGGGTACATCGGCTTCGTGCCGTCCAGCAGGCCGCCCACATGGTCGGCGTGCATGTGGGTGATGAGGACATCGGTCACCTTTTCCGGCGCGAGGCCCAGGGCACGCAGCGTCGCCGCCAGCGTTCCTCGGTAGGACGGCAGGATGGATCCGCCGCCCGCATCCACCAGCACTACGCGCTCCCCGAGCCTCAAGACATACACATTGACAGGGGATGGCGAGGGGTTCGGCTGGCCCGCCTTCGCCAGCGTTTCCGCCAGTTGGGACGGCTCGATGTTGGTCAAGGCCTCGCTGACGGCTGGCTGAACGCCGTCGAGGATGGCAATCACCTGGGCGCCGCCGACGCTCAGGACGCGATGCTGGTCTCCAGTGGCCATCACTGGTGCGGACGCCCGTGCGGACAAGGCCAGGGCCACCGAAAAGGGGAGGAAGTAGGTTCTCAGATTCATATTCTCATTCGGATAGGATCCTGCGGAGGATACCGAATGGAAGTTGGCGCGGCGTTGCCGCAATTGCTGTTTTGCGTACCTACTTCAGCGGCAGGTAGTAGTCTGCAAGGCGCTCATGCGGAGCCGTGAACACGGGATCGTTGACGTAGTGGCACAGTACCCGCCCCGGCGCGGGCGCCAAGCCTGTATGGGCAGCCGCGAGGCGCCGCAGTTCCGGCGGCGAAGGCCTGTCGTTGCCGCGCCAGCGCACGACGAGATGCCTGCCGCCGCCAATAGCCCCCTCGCAGGCGCCGCCTATCGGAACCACGCCGTTCAGCCGCTCGATGCAGGCGCCCGAGGAAACGTCGTCCAGGCCCGAATCCACCTGCGACCATACCGTCCACGCGGCGCGCGCAATACCCCGGTTCTCGGCGCGGGCGAGCAGGTTGTCGAAGGTCGCACTCGGGTCTTCGAAGTCCGCAAAGGGAAGCCTGTACACACGCCGAGGGGGCAGCTCGGCGACGCCAACCTGGTAGCGGGGTAATGGGGCGGATTGGCGCATCACGCTCGGGGTGACGCCGAAGGAGCGGTGAAAGGCCCGCGCGAAGGTCTGCGGCGAGCCATAGCCGCAGCTGAGGGCCGTCGAAGTGACGTCCGCCCCTTCATGCAGGAGCGCCTGGGCGCGCGCCAGCCGAAGACGGCGTACCGTCACAAGCGGCGTTTCGAGCAGGGCCTCGGCGTAGAAGCGCTCGAAATGGAACTTCGACAGGCATGCCACGTCCGCCAACGCCGCCAGCGTAATGTTCTCGGACAGATGGTGTTCGATGTAATCGAGCACACGCCGGAGGCGGCGGCGCTTCTCGATGATGTGGCGCACGGACATACAATTCCTCTTTTTGGCGTTCCCGAAAAGTCTAGCATTACCCCGATATGGAAGCACGTGGGTTCGCCGAAAGGAACCCTCAAGTCATTACCTCCACATGCATGGCTCCGTATTGGCTTCTGGGTGTGACATTTGGTGAGTATTCTGTAGGCCGCAATAGGCTAACATTGCGTAGGATCAGTCCTACATACGCCGTTTGTCATGTTTATACGACGAACTCAGATTGCATTTTTAATAATTAAATAATATGGAACACAGAATTCTTCATTCGCATGTGGCAGACTTTGCGAATTCTGCACAGATATCCAATTTGCCTGAGCATAAACGCTTTGAGTATTTTACGAATTATTCGATCGTTTCGAGCATTCATCCTGAAGCGTTCACGGAAATTGGCGAGCTCGCAAGCATTGATGTCGATGAATCTGGGACGTTTGGGATCGATGCAATATCCGTAATAGTCAATAGTAATATAGTTCAGTGCATCGATGATATAGATCTTCAGGCTAAATCAAATCATATAGATGCAACCGTTCTTTTTATACAGGCCAAGACCTCCAGATCAGTCGATACAGGCGATGTACTCAAGTTTGCCGAAGCCGTGAAGAATTTCCTCCTGAACCTGTCGCAGAGTGAGGAGCACGATAATCTTAACGCGCAAAAGGAGCTTCTTCAGCACCTGTTCTCGCCAAAAATTGCAAAGCTGCACGGCCGCGACTCGCCAAAGTGCCAGATGGCATTTGCATACACTGGCAGCCACAAAGTAGATGAGTTTATCGATGAGATTGCTACTGGCAGGTGTAGAGAGCTAAAGTCCAGCGTTCCAGATTTTAAAAGCTTCAACATAGATTTCTACAATGCTGAAAGACTTATTGATACCTACAAGCAGGTAGAAAACCAATTTGAAGTAGAGATAAGATTCAAGAACAACCTGCCCTTGGATACAATTTCAGGCGTTGAGCAAGCCTATATCGGCTACATCGATGCAGCTGAGTTTCTTAAGCTGATAACTGATCCAAAAGACCAAATTAGGCGGAATGTGTTCTATGACAACGTGCGTGATTTTCAAGGTATTGAAAACTCCGTTAATACGGAAATTAACGAAACCATTTCGTCCCCTAATGAGGTGGATAAATTTATTCTATTTAATAACGGCGTGACCGCTGTTGCAGGGTTGGTAAAGAACTTGGGCGCCAACAGATTTCTTCTTCGGAACTACCAGATCGTCAATGGTTGTCAGACCAGTAACGTCTTGTTTCTCAATCGCAAAGCGGAGCACATTGATTCAATATCCGTACCTATAAAAATTGTTCATACAAATGAATCCGAAGTCGTTGGTGCCATTATTAAGGCAAATAATCGGCAAACACCGATCCCGAACGAAGCTTTCGTGGCGCTTCAGGAATGGCATAAGCGCTTGCAGGAATATGTTTCGGTAGAGTCGCGACGGGTGGGGGAGATCCTTTTTTATGAACGACGCTCTAAGGAGTTCACTTTGCTGGAGCAGGCGCCTGAGAAGAAGAGGGTTGTCGGGCTCCACAGTCTTATCAGATCGTATACGAGTACTTATCTACAAAAACCTCACTCGGTTATTGCAAATAACACAACGGAGATTCTGCGATCGCGATCGGACCAACTTTTCGGTTCTGATCATTCCCATGCACCGTACTTTGCTTCCGCATTGCTTCTGTATAAGATCAACGAGTATTTAGGTAGTTTAGACAAGGATGGCTTCATTTACCGCCACCGCTATCACATAGCTATGTGCTATTGCTTCCAAATATGTAGGGCAAATAAGTTACCCCCGCCAAACTCAAAGGCAGCGATTGCGTTGGCAGACGATATCGTAAAATCGATAGCGGATCCCGATGAGCTTGCCCGTAGGGTTACCAAGATCGGGGGGCTAATTCGGTCCAAGCACAGTGAATTCAAAAGGAATAATGGCTACACACCACGAAATCCACCCATGCGGTCAGCCGAGTTCACTGAACTATTGTTGAAATCGTGCCGGTGAACGCATGGCAAAAGGCTTGACGGCAGTGGCAGCTACTTACCTTTGCCTTGTGCCCGCGATGCGTGCGTTTGGCGCATGCTGCGGAGGTCAGGACAGACGCTGAGGTGACGGCGACAACCCAGCCCTCAGCTTGTTGAATGAATGTCTATCACGCGACTATAGAGAGCGTGGTCGACTCCGCTTGCCAACCTGCGCAAGGTTTCACTACGGTTACGGGGATTGAACTGAGCAAGTGGACCGAAAGCACAGCAAAGTTGAGAAACCGCTACGTTGTGGTAGAGATCGGCAAGTAGTGCATTCGCAAGTTTCGGCTCGCGCGCCACGCAAACGTGTAATGACCCAGCGGTTCCTGCTCAACTTAAGCCGCTAATCTAAACGCCTCAGCGGGTGTTTTCATGCCCAGCGCCTGATGCGGGCGCCGGTTGTTGTAGAAGCCAATCCAGTCGGCGATGACCCGGCTGGCGTTTTGCAAACTTTCGAAGCGGTGCCGATGTACGCACTGCTCCTTCAGCGTCCTGATGACGCGCTCCACCATGCCATTCTGCTCGGGGCAGTGAGGCGTGATGAATTCCTGGCGCAGGCCATAGCTGCGCACCAATCTGGTGTAGCTGCGGCTGGTGAAAACCAAGCCGTTGTCCGACCTTAACAAGAATGGCGCTGTAACTTTGCCCAGGGTGCCATAGCGGGCAATAAGGGCCTGTTCCAAGGCCGCCTCCGCCGTTTTAGCCTTGCCGGAGCGGGAAAGATGCCAGCCCAGTAGTTCACGGGTATGGCAATCGATCACCAAAGCCAGCACTGACCACCCATCGCGCCCAGCCCAGACGCGGCACATGTCGGTCGCCCAGCGCTGGTCCGGAGCCGTCGCCACCGAAGGCAAGGCCTGCACACGCGGACGAAAGCCGATCGGCCGCTTCTTCACTTGCCAGCCACGTAGTTGGAAGATGCGTTGCACGGTGTTCTTGTTGAAGCCCAGCAGGGCCGCCACGGTGCGATAGCCGAACGATGGCTCCTCGTTGATCATGGCCTTGATTGGTTCGGCAAAGCGCGGCTGCACCTTCGGCGCCGCCTTGACGGACTTGTAGTACACCGTCCGGCGCGGCATGTCGAACCACTGGCACAGCTTATTGATCGAAACTTTGAATCCGTCTTCTGCTAGTCCCTGGCGGATCGTTTCGATCACTTCTCTTCCTCGCCCAGCAGGGACGCCAGCTTTTTTCTGGCACGCAGTTCCAGCATCGCCTCACCGTAGGCTTCTTGAAGCTCTTTGATCTGGCGTTCGTACTGCTCGCGGACGTCGAGCGGTTTTGCCCGCAAGGCGTTCTCCATGCCCCGCTTGGCTTCATCCACCCACTCTTCGATCTCCGAAGGCGGCATATCAAAGGCCCGGCTGGCCTCTGCCACGGTGGTCTTACCTTGAATGATTTCAGTGACCAGCGCTGCTTTGCGCTTCGCCGTCCAACGTTTTACTTCCTCTTCCATGACCATGCTCACGTGATGTCCTTTCTGTATTATCACCTGAGCAGGAATTCACTGGGTCATTACAAACGCGTGTATCGGAATCCATGCTGGTGCCCCGAGCCGGAATCGAACCGGCACGGCCTTGCGGCCAACGGATTTTAAGTCCGGTGTGTCTACCAATTTCACCATCAGGGCATAGCCCGCTATTATGACATGACTATTCGCTAACTTCCAGTTTTGGAGGGACTTGGGCCGGGGTGCGCGGATGGTGTAGCATGCTGGACGGCAGCGGGCGGGGCTCGCTGGCTCATCCGGGAATCTATGCATGCAAATCAGAATTAACGATGTACTGCGCGCCTATATCGATCCGCTCACCGAAGCGGAGCGGGAGGCGCTGGAACGCAGCCTGCTGGCCGAGGGCTGCCGCGACGCCCTCGTGCTGTGGGACGATGTGCTGGTGGACGGCCATAACCGCTACGAAATCTGCCAGAAGCACGGCATTCCGTTCAAAGTCACCCAGAATACGAGTTTCCAGAGCATCGAGGATGTGATGCTGTGGATGATCGATAACCATCTTGGCCGCCGCAGCGTGTCCGATTTCCAGCGCGGGGTGCTGGCCCTGCGCCAGAAGGATATTCTGGCCAAACGCGCCGAGGAAGCCGCTGCGCGCGTAAAGGCCGAGGATGCGGCCATTGCGCCGCCCGATCCCGAAAACGAGGCGCCTCCGCCGCCCAAGCCGCGCACTTCGCGCGAGGATATCGCCCGCGCCGCGCGCCTGAGCAGCAATACCATCAGCCAGATCGAGAAGATCCAGAAAACGGCCACGCCGGAACTGGTGGAGGCCGTGCGCCAGGGGACGATCTCGATCAACGCCGCCGCCACCGTGGCCTCCCTGCCCGAGGCGGAGCAGGTGGCTGCTGTCGCAGGCGGCAAGGAGCTGCTGCGCAAGGCGGCGAAGGAGATCCGCGAGCAGCGCGCCGCGTCGCGTCCGCCACGTGTGCCCAGGCAAGCGGAAGGCGAGAGCGCGGAGCCAATGAGCGAGGTGGAGCAACTGCGCATGGAAGTGGCCCAGCTTAAAGAGAAGAATGCCGCCCTGCGCGCGGAGAACGCGGAGCTGCGCGAGCGCATCGCCGCACTGGTGGATGCGTCCTGATTATTGAACGGAGTAGCTCTATGCAGAGATTGAGTCCTGTGCTGGCCGCGTTCTGCGCTGTGCCGGTGGCTGTGCTGGCGGCGCCTGCGCCTGTGCAGCATAGCCAGATGTCCGGTTTCGAGGTCATGCGGCTGGAACGCATCGCCAAGCGCGTGACCATCCTGCGCGACAAGTGGGGCATTCCCCATATCCAGGGCAAAACCGATGCCGACGCGGTCTTCGGCATGCTGTACGCCCAGGCGGAGGACGATTTCAAACGCGTGGAGCTGAACTTCATCAACGCCATGGGCCGCCTGGCCGAGGTGGAGGGCGAGAAGGCGCTGTACCAGGACCTGCGCATGAAGCTCTTCATCTCGCCCGAGCAGTTGCAGGCGCAGTACAAGGCCAGCCCCGCATGGCTGAAGAAGCTCATGGTAGCCTGGGCCGATGGCCTGAACTACTATCTGTTTACCCACCCCGAGGTGAAACCCCGCCTGCTGACGCATTTCGAGCCGTGGATGGCGCTGAGCTTCAGCGAAGGCAGCATCGGCGGCGATATCGAAACCGTGAACGTGAAACAGCTGGAGGCCTTCTACGGCAGGCAGCCCAGGCCCACGCTGGCGTTCCGGGGCAGCGACCTGGATCAGGAGCCGCGCGGCTCGAATGGTTTTGCCATCGCGCCCGCGCTGAGCAAGTCCGGGCATGCGCTGCTGATGATCAATCCGCACACCTCCTTCTATTTCCGTCCCGAGATCCATGTGACCAGCGGCGAAGGCCTGAACGCCTACGGCGCAGTGACCTGGGGGCAGTTCTTCGTCTATCAGGGCTTCAACGACCGCCTGGGCTGGATGCACACCTCGGGCGGCGGGGATGTGATCGACGAGTTCCTCGAAACGGTGGTCGAGAAGGACGGCAAGTACTTCTACAAGTATGGAGCCGAGGAGCGTCCCGTGAAGGCTGTCGATATCCGGCTGCCCTACAAGACGCCCAGTGGCATGGCCGAGAAGGTGGTTACGGCCTGGTTCACCCATCACGGCCCCATCGTGCGCGAGGAGGGGGGCAAATGGGTGGCGGTGGCGCTGATGAACGAGCCGCTGAAGGCGCTGACGCAGTCCTTCATCCGCACCAAGGCGCGCAACTATGCCCAGTTCTACAAGGCGATGGAGCTGCGCACCAACTCCTCGAACAACACCGTGTATGCGGACGCGGACGGCAATATCGCCTACTTCCACGGGAACTTCATTCCCATCCGCGATCCGAAATTCGATTACACCAAGCCGGTGGACGGCAGCGACCCCGCCACGGACTGGAAGGGACTGCACGCGGTGAAGGACACGATCCAGCTCCTCAACCCGAAAAACGGCTGGATCCAGAACACGAACAACTGGCCCTTCTCGGCGGCGGGCGCTTACAGCCCGCGTCCGCAGGACTATCCGGCCTACATGTCCATGAATCCGGAGAACGCACGGGGCATCCATGCTGTGCGCGTCCTCCAGAACAAGAAGGACTTTACGCTTGAGAGCATGATCGCGGCGGCCTACGACAACCAGCTGACGGCCTTCGAGCCGCTGCTGCCGCTGCTGGTGCGCGCCTACGACGAGGCGCCAGCCAGCGACCTGGAAAAGGCCGGCCTGACCGAGCAGATTACGCTGCTGCGCGACTGGGACATGCGTTATTCGGTGACGTCCGTTCCTACTTCGCTCGCCATCTACTGGCTGCAGGACATGGTGAAGACGCACGGCCCGGCGGCCAAGGAGAAGGGCATCCCGGTGCTCGACTACCTTGCCACGCAGCCGACGCCGCGCCAGCGCCTCGAAGCGCTGACCCGCGCGTCGAATAAACTGCAATCCGACTTCGGCAGCTGGAAAACCCCCTGGGGCGAGATCAACCGCTTCCAGCGGCTCACGGGCGACATCGTCCAGCCTTTCGACGACAGCAAGCCAAGCATTCCGGTGTCTTTCGCGTCGGGTAACTGGGGCTCGCTGGCGGCTTTCGGCATGACCTCCACCCAGCGCACCAAGCGCATTTACGGTGAGCGCGGAAACAGCTTTGTGGCCGCCGTGGAGTTCGGCCCGCGCATCCGCGCGCGCAGCATCCTGGCGGGCGGCGAGAGCGGCGACCCGTCCTCGAAGCACTTCAACGACCAGGCCGAGATGTACGCGCGGGGCGAATTCAAGGATGTTCTGTTCTATAAGGAAGACATCGAACAGAATCTTGAACGCAAGTATCACCCCGGGGAGTAGTTCCACCCGCTTTGAGCGGTGTCAAGCCGGGGCTGCCGGGGTGGGGCGCAGAATGGTCAATATGACATTGCTGCGCCGGGGGAGCCATGGCGACCAAACTCCATCAGCAGGGCGCCGAGGATACGCACCGCATCCACGACTTCATCTTCGTCCGCGAGTTGAACGAAGTCTATCTGCTGCTCGATCACATCTCGGGCCGCTGGGACAAGAGCCTCTACGACCGGCATGTCACCGGAATGCCCCACATCCGCGATATCTGCCGCATCGGCCTCATGCCGGTTGAGAGCGAGAACGACCGCATCAACCAGGCCGTCACCCTCCTGCGCGCAAAGGATATGCTGAACGCCGCCGCGCGTCCGGCCTCCGGCCTGACCATCGCTTTCACGCTCCTCGTCATCGGCGAGGAGGACCGGCGCAAGATGCTGCCGCGCTGGCGCAAGCTGCGGCGCAACGGTCACCAGGCCAAGGCGCAGGAGGCGCCTCCCGCCGACCCCACCGAGCTGCGCGACATACCCAACGCCTCCTGGCTCGGCAAGCCCACCCGCCTCACACTGGCACGCTACGCCTTTCCCGGCCTGGTGAACGTGGCCATGCGCTTCAACCGCAATATCGCGCGCATCGTCTACGGCTTGATCTTCATGCTCGCCTTTACCTGCCTGCTGTCCTGGCATGTCATGGCGGGCAACCTCATTCTCCAGAACCTGGACGCGGTGCGCGAACAGCGTACGGCCATATTCAAGGAGATTTCGGAGGCGGAGCTGAAGTTCGGGAATGGCAAGGAGGGCGCACAGGCGCTGAAGTCGCGCTTCTGCACCGTGCCGGTTTTCCGCACCATCGAGGAGGCCCAGCTCTGCGAGCGCCGCCGGGCGCTGGATAACCAGCTTTCCAGCACCCGGCGCAACCTGCGCCAGTGGCTCGCTGTCCCGAAAACCCTGTACCACGCCGTGACGTTCTGGCTGCCCCTCGAACCGCAGTCGGCCGACTTGGACGAGCGGCGGCGGGGCAACGAGCAGCTGGCCCGCATCGTCACTCTCGTCGCCGGGACGGCGGTGCTGCCGCTGTGCTACGGCATCCTGGGTGCCGGGGCGGCAGTGGTGCGCACCATGTCGTCCAAGATCCGTGAAAGCCTGCTGTCGCCGCGCGACCTGAACCTGGCGCTGCTCCAGCTGGCGCTGGGGGCGACGGTGGGGGCCTGCATCGCCCTGTTCGTGAATCCCTCCGGCCCGGCGGGCGGGAACGACGCGGGCCTGCTGGGCACCTGGGCCCTGAGCAGCTCGGCCCTGTCCTTCATCGCCGGTTTCGGGGTGGAGGGGGTGTTCCTGGCCCTGGAAAGCTTCGTGCGGCGGGTCTTCAATATCGGCGACCAGGGCAAGCGCCCGTGATTTATAATTCCGCCACTTTGACCAGCGACAGAAGGCTTCAGTGGCTAAACTCTACTTCCGTTACTCCGCAATGAACGCGGGTAAATCGACCGCAATGCTGCAGGTCGCCCATAACTACGAAGAGCAGGGCCAGACCGTGCGCCTGTTCACGGCCGGAATCGACGACCGCTACGGCGTCGGCAAGATCACCTCGCGCCTCGGCCTGCAGCGCGAGGTGGAAGTCTACGACGCCAATACCAACTTCCTCGAGATCATCGACAAGAAGGTGGCCTGCGTGCTGGTGGATGAGGCACAGTTCCTCTCCATCGCCCAGGTGCAGCAGCTGCACCAGCTGGCGCAGGTGAAAGGCATTCCCGTCATCAGCTACGGCCTGCGCACGGACTTCCGCGGTGAGCCTTTCCCCGGTTCGGTCTACCTGCTCGCGCTGGCGGACGACATCGAGGAGCTGAAGAACATCTGCACCTGCGGCAAAAAGGCGACCATGAATATCCGCGTGGACGAGCAGGGCCGCCGCATCCGCGAAGGCGAGCAGATTTCCATCGGCGGCAACGACCGCTACCGCCAGGCCTGCGGCCGCTGCTTCTACACCGGCTGATCCTCAGGCCTGCGGCAGCTTGCGGAAACCGACGGACAGCCGGTTCCAGCTGTTGATGGTGTTGATGGCCAGGGTCAGGTCCACCATTTCCTTGGGGCTGAACTGCTCCGCCAGTTCGGCGTAGGCTTCGTCCGGCGCGCGGGTCTGGGCGAGCAGCGTCAGCGCCTCGGTCCAGCCCAGCGCGGCGCGCTCGCGCGGCGTGAAGAATGGTGCTTCCTGCCACACGCAGACGGCGGCGATGCGCCGTTCCGTTTCCCCCGCCTTGCGCATGTCCGCCGTGTGCATGTCCACGCAGAAGGCGCAGCCATTGATCTGGGAAGCGCGCAGCTTCACCAGCTCCATGATGACCGGGTCGATGCCCAGTTTCCCCACCGCCGCCTCCAGGGCGAGCATGGCCTTCAGCGCGTCCGGCGAGGCGGTGTAGAAATCGATACGTTTGCTCATGGTGTTCTCCCGATGGTTGCTAGATGGCGGCCATTGTGGCGGAAGGCGCAGGCTCGGCGGGTAGCCAATTCCGTGCCTTTTCAGGAGTCCATCTGCTGCAGTACGGCGCGCACCCGCTCCAGCGCCGGAGGGATATCCAGCGTGTCGATGGCGCCGTAACCCATGACGAGGCCCTGCTGCGCGGCCGCGCCCGCATAGAATTTCTCCAGGCTGTAGAGCCCCACATCCATGCGCCGCGCCAGCCGGATCAGCTGCGGCATGTCCAGCTCGCGGCGGGCGAGGGCCGTGATGTGGAAGCCCGCGCTGGCCGGAACGGTTTCGAACCAGGGAGCCAGCGGGCCGGCGAAGCCCGCCAGCAGCGCCTCGCGCCGGGCCGCATACACGGCGCCCAGTTTGCGGATGTGCCGCAGAAGCGAGCCGTCCTCCATGAAGCGGGCCGCCGCATGCTGGATGAGCGTGGGGCCGTGCCAGTCGCTCAGGTTGCGCGCGATGGCAAGCGGCTCGGCCAGCGCCTCGGGCGCCACCATGTAGCCGATGCGCAGTTCGGGCATGAGCACCTTGGACAGGGTCCCCACGAATACCACCACACCGTCCCGGTCCATGCCCTGCAGCGAATCGGCCGGGCGGCCTTCGTAGCGGAATTCGCTGTCGTAGTCGTCCTCGATGATGACGGCGCCGCTCCGCGCGGCATGATCGAGCAGCTGGCGCTTGCGCGCCTCGCTCATCGCCATCCCCAGCGGGAACTGGTGGGCCGGGGTCACGTAGACAAGGCGGGCATCCTCAGGAATGCGCTCCACCACAATGCCTTCCGCGTCCACCGGCACCGGAGCCACCCGCGCCCTGTGGCTGCGGAAGAGCTGGCGTGCCGCCGGGTAGCAGGGGTCTTCCACGGCCACACAGGCGCCCGGTTCAAGCAGCACGCGCGCCAGCAGGTCCAGCGCCTGCTGCGCGCCATTGGTGACGATGACGCGGGATGGGTCGCCCGCCACGCCGCGCGAATAGGCCGCATGGCTGGCAATGGTGCGGCGCAGCTCGGGCAGGCCCGCGCTGTCCGCGTAGCGGCTGCGGTGGACGCGTTCCGCGCGCAGGGCGGCGTTCACGGCGCGGCGCCAGTCGTCTTCCGGGAAATGCTGGGCGGCCGGGCTGCCGCCGATGAAGTCGTAGCGGGCGCGCGCTTCGTCCACCACCTTGCGCAGGGGGTTGTCGTACTCGCGCCACGCCGCCAGCGCCGCATTGGCGGCCAGCAGGGCCGGAGACGGGGGCTTCCCTGCCTGCGCAGCAGGGGCGTTGACAAAGGAACCACGCCCGGCCTGGCCCAGCACCAGCCTTTCATAGCCGAGCCGCCGGTAGGCTTCCTCCACGGGCTTGCGCGAGATGCCCAGCTGTTCGGCCAGCAGGCGGGAGGGCGGCAGCTGCTGGCCGTGCGCCAGCCGTCCGCTCTGGATGGCCTGGCTGATCTGGCGGTAGACCTGTTCCGCCAGCCCGCGTCGGCCTTCGATAATGAGGTGCAGTTCCATGAGCGGGCATCTTAACTCATCGATAAGTCTTGAGCATGGCAGGCAAAGCGGGTAGATTGGCGCAAATCTCGCCGCAAGGAGCAAGGGAGTAATGTCCATCACCTGCAGCACCCTCGCGCCGCACTGGCTCTGCATCCACCGCGACCTGCTGCTTTACTTGGCTCCTTCCGCCGCACTGGCCCTGCTGATCCGCTATCTCTCCCGGCGTTATGCCATTTTCCACGTCTTTACCCTGGCGGGCACCATCTGCCACGAGCTGGCCCACCTGCTGGCCGGGCTGCTCACGGGGGCGCGGCCCGCATCCTTCACGGTCATTCCGCGCCGTTCGGGGCGGGGCTGGGAGCTGGGATCGGTGGTCCTGACCCGGGTGCGCTGGTATAACGCCGCCCCGGCGGCCTTGGCGCCCCTGCTTATCCTGGGGATTCCCCTGGCCGTCGCCCACTGGCGGACCGCTCCCGGCTGGCGCTTCGAACCCGCCGACCTGGGCCTGGCTTTCCTGCTGGCGCCCCAGATGCTGTCATTCTGGCCATCCGCCGTGGACTGGCGCATCGCCGCCCGGTCCTGGCCGGTCCTGATGCTTGCCCTTTTGGCATGGGGCGCCGTTTTAATGTGGCCTTAAGGCAGCTACGGGAAACTAGCTGCAACAGACTGGCTGCGCGGGCCATTTCATCAGGTAGAATAAGGCGCAGTGCAGTATTCAATCACTCATCAGTTCGGAGCAAATGCCGATGAAGAAGCAAATGTTGGCCGCCATGTCCCTGGCAATCCTGTCCGCCTACGCGGGCGCCGCCCAGGCCGACAAGGCAACAGACGTCCAGCTCAAGCCCGCTGCCCAGCAGACGCAGGCCGCGCTGTGGGCGTCGCGCGTGCTGTCGCGTTATCACTACAAGGCCACGCCGCTCGACGACGCGATGTCGGAGAAGATCTTCGACCGCTATTTCAAGACCCTCGATGCGGACAAGCTGTTCTTCACCCAGGCCGACGTCGACCAGTTTGCTCCCTTCAAGACCAAGCTCGATGACGCCATCGCCGGCGAGAACCTGCAGCCGGCGTTCGCCATCTACAATCTCTACCAGCAGCGCTTCAACGAGCGCATGGCCTATGCCCGCGAACTGCTGAAGACCAAATTCGACTTCACGGTGGACGAGAGCTACCAGTTCGACCGCGAGAAGGCCGACTGGGCCAAGAACGAGGCCGAAGTGAAGGAACTGTGGCGCAAGCGCGTGAAGAACGACTGGCTGCGCCTGAAGCTTGCCGGCAAGGACGAGAAGTCCATCCGTGAAACGCTGGACAAGCGCTACGAGAACTACGTCACCCGTTCGCGCAAGCTGAATAATGAAGACGTGTTCCAGTACTTCATGAACGCCTATGCCATGTCGATCGAGCCGCACACCAACTACCTGGGCCCGCGCGCTTCGGAGAACTTCGACATCGCCATGCGCCTGTCGCTGGAAGGCATTGGCGCCGTGCTGCAGACGCGCGACGAATATACCGTGATCCGCGAGATCGTTCCCGGCAGCCCGGCCGCATTGTCCGGCAAGCTGAAGGTGGGCGACAAGATCGTGGCCGTGGCCCAGGGCGATAACGGGGCCCCGACGGACGTGCTGGGCTGGCGCATCGACGATGTGGTGGCCCTGATCCGCGGCGCCAAGGATTCGACTGTGCGCGTGCAGGTGCTGAGCGCCGACGCAGGCCCGGACGCCAAGCCCTTCAGCGTATCCATGGTGCGCAAGAAGATCACCATGGAAGAGCAGTCGGCCAAGAAGTCCATCATGGAAGTGCGCGATGGCGCCGTGAAGCGCCGCATCGGCGTGATTTCGCTGCCCACCTTCTACCAGGACTTCGAAGCCCGCCGCCGCGGCGACAAGGACTTCAAGAGCGCGACCCGCGACGTGGCGCGCCTGCTCGGCGAGCTGAAAAAGGAAAAGGTGGACAACGTCCTGATCGACCTGCGCAACAACGGCGGCGGCTCGCTGACCGAGGCGGTGGAGCTGACCGGCCTGTTCATCGACCGCGGTCCCGTGGTCCAGCAGCGCAACGGCGAGGGCCGCGTGGAAGTGGAGAACGACACCGTGGCCGGCCTGGCATGGGATGGTCCGGTGGGTGTGCTGATCAACCGCGGTTCGGCTTCCGCCTCCGAGATTTTCGCGGCGGCCATCCAGGATTACGGCCGTGGCCTCATCATCGGCGAGCCGAGCTTCGGCAAGGGCACCGTGCAGACCCTCATCAGCCTGGACCGCTTCGGCCAGAACGACAAGGCGCGCCTGGGCGAACTGAAGATGACCATTGCCCAGTTCTTCCGCATCAACGGCGGCACCACCCAGCTGCGCGGCGTGACGCCGGATATCAAGCTGCCGTCCATTGCCGACGCGGAGAACTTCGGCGAGTCGAGCTACGACAACGCGCTGCCGTACACGGTGGTGAAGCCTGCCGTGTACATCCCGGCGGGCGAGGTGAAAGACATCGTGCCCCTGCTGGACAAGAAGCATGAGGCGCGCGTGTCCAAGGACAAGGACTTCCAGTACCTCGTGGAGGACATCGCCTACGTGAAGAAGCAGCGCAAGGACAACCTGGTCTCCCTCAACGAGGCGGCGCGCCGCAAGGATCGCGACACCCAGGAAGCCCGCGCCAAGCTGCGCGAAGCGCGCCTGAACGCCGGTCCTTCGCCGGACGACCCCATCGTTGTCCCCGATCCGAAGGATGCGCTGAACAGGGCGATCAGCGCCAAGCCAAGCAGCCAGAAATCGGCGGCCAAGGCAACGCCTGTGAAAGGCGCCAGCCGCACCGACGACGGCCTGCAGGCGGACGAGCGCTCCCTGAGCGCCGAGCTGGATGCGGAGAAGGCCGCGAAGAACGCGAAGGATGTGCTGCTGAACGAAGCCGTGCATATCCTGGCCGACGAAGTGGGCCTGCTGAAGACCGACACCCGTCTGGCCTCGCGCGTGCTGCCGTACGCCGCCGACAAGTAATACGACAGAACCTTAGGAGGGTAGGAGAGGGCCGCAAGGCCCTTTTCTTTTACCCGTTCATGGATGGTAGTTGTTCCGCGGCAACATATACGCTTGCGTTATATCTAGTATCACTACAATAAAGTGGCGCGATATGGCGCGACGCAGCATAATTGCACCTGTCTCCTCTATTCTCCTCCAAGGAAATAGACTTCAGCCCGCTACCCAGTAGCGGGCTTTTTTTTTGTCCCGTGGCGGCCGCGATCGGTTAAGCTGTCGGCTGGGTTTGAGATAGCAAAGAGACAATTGAAACGAAAGCTTACTATTGCGGCCCTGGCGGCCGCAGGCTTGCTGGGCGCCTCAGCCTGGTACTTCATGAGCCAGCAGACCGGCCTGCCAGGCCGTTCTCCCCTGGCGGTCATCCAGCGCGCCGTCGGCAAGACGCCCGCCTACTGGACCGCCCGCACCACCACCGTCAGCGGGGACGGCGTCCAGGGCGTGGCGGACGGCCCCGCAGCGCAGGCCCGCTGGTCCGATCCCTATGGCATTGTTGCGGATGCGAAGGGCACTATCTATGTCGCCGACGGTGGAGATGCAAACCGGATTCGTAAAATTACTACGCAAGGCGAGGTATTGACCCTCGCTGGCGGCAAGGAAGGCTTCGCGGACGGCCAGGGCGCCGCCGCATCCTTCAACACCCCGTCCGGCCTCGCCATCGACAGGCAGGGCAATCTCTACGTGGCCGACACGGCCAACCACGCCATCCGCAAGGTCACACCGGAAGGCGCGGTCGCCACCCTGGCGGGCAACGGCCAGCCAGGTTATGCGGACGGGCAGGGCGCCGAGGCGCGCTTCAACGGCCCGGTCGGCATTGCGGTGGACGGCAAGGGCAATGTCTTCGTGGCCGACACCTACAACGACTGCATCCGCATGATCGATGCGCAGGGAATGGTCACCACCTACGCAGGCAACGGCAAACCGGGCGACGCGGATGGTCCCGCGAAGAGCGCGCAGCTGGATACGCCGACCGCGCTGGCCGTGGCGGCGGACGGCTCGCTGTATATCGCCGACACCTTCAACGACAAGATCCGCAAGGTCGACAGCGCAGGCATGCTCTCCACTGTGGCAGCGCCGCCCGAGGCGGAACGCAGGCCCAAGCTGCGCCGTCCCACGGCCTTAGCGCTGACGCGCGACGGGCATCTCTACATCTCCACCGGTTCGGGCGGGCGCATCCTGCACATGACGCCGGACGGCCAGTACCACCCGCTGGAAGACGCCGACCGTCCGCCAGGCGTGGGCAGCGACGGCACCGTGCAGCTGTTTGCGCCGCGCGGCCTCGCCCTGCAGGAGGACGGCAGCCTGCTCGCCAGCGACGGCATGGCTTTCCGCCTGCACCGTCTTGCTCCGCCGCGCAAGGGCGAGGCCGCGCCTGCCCAGGCATCCATCGCGCCCATCCCCCAGCGCAAGGCGCCCATGCTCTGGCCCGTGAAACCGCAGGATGCGCCGCATGAAGTGGTGGGCCTGATGGGCGAAGTGCGCGGCAGCTTCGATGGCGAGAACCGCGACCACTTCCATGCAGGGCTGGACGTGCAGGCGCCGGTGGGCGACACCGTGTTGGCCGTGGAAGCAACCAAGGTCACCGACCCCCTGCCCAACTGGGGCTTCGGCACGCTGAGCGAAGGCATCAGCATCGGTAATATGTCCTACATTCATATGCGCGTGGGCCGGGCGGGGCGCGACAAGCCCCTGGGCAGCCAGTTCCAGCTCCTGCGCGGAGAGAAGAACAAGTCTTACCGCGTGCGCGTGCAGCGCGGCGCGCGCTTCGAAGTGGGTGATGCCCTGGGCACCATCAACGGCATGGCGCACGTCCACCTCGACTACTTCCCTGCAGGTGGCGTGATCAATCCGCTCAAGCTTCCCTTCATCGGCCTGCGCGACACCATAGCGCCGACGGTGCGCAGCGTCGTGCTGTTCGACGCGCAGGGGAAACGGCTGCCCGGCAAGCGCGGCCAGCCGGTGCATGTGCCGCGCGCTTTGCAGGAGGTGAGCATCGTCGCCGACATCTTCGACCAGATGGACGACAACCTCGCGCGCCGCCGCCTTGGCATCTACCGCCTGGGCTATCAGCTCCTGAAGGAAGACGGCAAGCCCGCGCCGGGCTTCGAGCAGCCCGTGATCACCCAGGTCTACGACCGGCTGCCGCGCAACCGCGAGGCGGTGAAGCTGGTGTATGCGCCGAGCAGCGGCATTACGGTCTACGGCAGCAAGAGCACGCAGTTCGCCTACGCCGTCAACAACACGCTGGAGGGAGGCCAGGCCTTGCCTGGCATGTGGAATATCGGCGGCATCGAGCCGGGCGCTTACACGCTCCGGATCTTCGCCGCCGACTTTGCGGGCAATGTCGCGACCCAGGGCCGCGACCTGCCCATCGTGATCGAGTAGGGCTTACTGCACGAAGGTCGTGCGCTTGCCCGTCACGAAGCGTTCGGAAGGGTTGCCGTAGACGGTGATCTTGCCCGAGCCGTTCGTGCTGCTGCGCACCGTGGAAGACACGGCGACCACGATATCGCCCGAGCCGTTGGTGGTCAGGTCGGCGCGCTCGCTGCGCAGGCCGGAGAGGCGTGCATCGCCGGAGCCGTTCACGCTCACGTCCAGGTTGCGCACCTCGCCGGCGGCGCTGAGATTGCCGGAGCCATGGACGCGCGCCATCAGCTGCTCGCCATGCACATTCCCCAGGCTGATGCGGCCGGAGCCATGCAGGGCGAGGCGGGTGGTGCCAGCGTCCAGCGCATCCGCCACCAGGCTGCCGGAGCCGTTGTTGCGCGCATCCAGCTGGTCGACGCGGCCGCGCAATTCCGTGCGCCCGGAGCCGTTGTGCTCCACGCTCAGGGGGCCGCCATTCAGGCCATTGACCGTGGCGCGCGAAATGCCGCTGGTCTCCAGCTTCGTCAGCCGCGGCGTGGTGTAGCGCACGCGCAGGGGCTGGGCGCTGCGCAGCTCCTGGTCCACCACAATGCGCATGTTCCCCCCCGAGACTTCGGTGCGTACCAGCGGCAGCAGGTTGCTGTCGCCTTCAATCTGCAGGGAGGCCACGGGGCCCACCTGAACCTCCACATCCATGTCGATCCGGCGGCGGCTTTCCACTTCCAGGCCGGTGGTGCCCGCGGCGATGCGGGTTTCGCTGCCCATGCTGCCGTTACCCTGAACGGCGGAGGAAGACCAGCTGTAGGTCTTGCCGTTCTCCGGCACGACGATGACGCAGCCGCCCAGGGCGAGGGCCAATACAGCAGCGGAAATGTGAGAGAGGCGCATGATATCCCTTGTTATTGGTTGTTCGATGCTGGAATGATAAGCATGCACCCCGCCGCGCACATGCGGCGTGCGACGAACGGTTGTTTTCGCAGGATGAGCTGCGCTTTCCTGCGCAAATCGCATTTGTCCCGGAACGTTCTGCGGTACAATCGTTTGGAACGATCGTGCTTTTTTGAGGCGGCGAGCCAAGGAGAGAATATGGACCTGAACTATTCGGCCGAGGATGAAGCCTTCCGCGCGCAGGTGCGGACCTTCCTCGCGGAGAATCTGCCCGCGGACCTGCAGGAAAAGGTGCGCGGGCACCTCCGCCTGGCGAAAGAGGATTACGTGCGCTGGCACAAGATCGTGGCGAAGCAGGGCTGGGCCGCGCCCGCGTGGCCGGCCGAATACGGCGGGCCGGGATGGAACGCCGTGCAGCGCCACATCTGGGAGGACGAATGCGCCCGCGCGGGCACGCCGCCCATCTTGCCTTTCGGCGTCAATATGGTGGCGCCGGTCATCATGGCTTTCGGGAACGAGGCGCAGAAAGCGCACTACCTGCCGCGCATCCTGAACTGCGACGACTGGTGGTGCCAGGGCTATTCCGAGCCCGGCTCCGGCTCCGACCTTGCCTCGCTCAAGACCACCGCCGTGCGCGACGGCGAACACTATATCGTCAACGGCCAAAAGACCTGGACAACGCTCGGCCAGCATGCGGACATGATCTTCTGCCTGGTGCGCACCGACCCTTCGGTGCGCAAGCAGGAGGGCATCTCCTTCCTGCTGATCGACATGAAATCCCCGGGCGTCACGGTGAGGCCAATCATCATGCTCGACGAAGAGCATGAGGTGAACGAGGTGTTCTTCGACAACGTGAAGGTGCCGGTGCAGAACCTGATCGGCCAGGAAAACAAGGGCTGGACCTACGCCAAATACCTGCTGGGCCACGAGCGTACGGGCATCGCCGCGGTGGGCCGCTCCAAGCGCGAGCTTCTGTTCCTGAAGAGGCTCGCCCTGCGCCAGCAGAAGGACGGCAAGCCCCTGCTCGACGATCCGGCCTTCGCGGCCAAGGTGGCGAACATCGAGATCGAGTTGATGGCGCTGGAGGTCACGGTGCTGCGCACCATCGCGCAGGAGCATCAGGCGCCCGGCCCGCAGGCCTCCGTACTCAAGGTGCGCGGCTCCGAGATCCAGCAGATGCTTGCGGAATTGATGGTCGAAGCCCTCGGCCCGGCAGCGCTGCCTTTCGATCCGGCCTACCTGGAAGGCGAGAGCGAGCACGCGGCGGGCGGAGACGCGGAAGCGGCCCCGCTCGCGGCTTATTACTTCAACCTCCGCAAGACCTCCATCTACGGCGGATCGAACGAAATCCAGAAGAACATCATCGCCCAGATGATCCTGGGCCTGTAAGGGGAGCAGCATGGACTTTGACTTCAAGGAAGAACAGCAGCAGTTCGCCGACGCCCTGCGCCGCTGGATCGACAAGGACTACAGCTTCGAAGCACGCCGCAAGATCGTCCATTCCGGCGCAGGCGTATCCGAACAGGCCTGGCAGACCCTCGTGGACTTGGGCATGACGGCCTTACCGGTGCCGGAAGCCCAGGGCGGTTTCAACGGCTCGGCGGTGGACATGCTGGTGGTGATGCAGGAACTGGGGCGCGGCCTCGTAGTGGAACCATACTTTGCCACGGTGCTGGGCGCGCACTTCCTGGCGCTGGCGGGAGGGCAGGAGGAACTGCTGGAGAAAGTGGCGGCGGGCGGGCTGAAACTGGCCTGTGCGCTCAACGAACCGCATGCGCGCCATGCGCTGAACGATATCGTGGTACGCGCCACCGGCAGCGGCAAGGATTTCGCCCTGAGCGGCATGAAGAGCGCAGTCATTCATGGCGCCCAGGCAGGCGCCCTGATTGTCTCGGCGCGCACGGGCGGCGATCAGCATGATACTGACGGCATCTCGCTCTTCCTGGTCGATGCCGACACCTCGGGGCTCGTCATCAAGGATTGCCGCACCCTGGACGGACAGCGTGTGGCCAGCATCACCTTCGACCACGCGCCTGCAACGCTGCTTGGAAGCGAAGGCCAGGGCTGGCCTTTGCTGGAAGCGGGCGCGGACTATGGCGCCACGCTGCTGTGCGCCGAAGCCGTCGGCGCCATGGACGCGCTCTTCGCCGCCACCCTCGAATACCTGAAGACGCGCAAGCAGTTCGGAACGCCCATCGGCAGCTTCCAGGCCTTGCAGCACCGCATGGCGGACATGTTCATCCACCTGGAACAGGCGCGCTCGATGGCCATGCTCGCCGCGGCGAAGGTCGCCTCGCCGGATGCAGAAGAGCGCCGCCGCGTGGTCTCCGCCGCGAAGGCGCGCGTGGGGCAAGCCGCCACCTTCATCGGCCAGCAGGCGGTGCAGCTACACGGCGGCATGGGCGTCACGGACGAACTGGCCGCCGCCCACCACTTCAAGCGCCTGACCATGATCGGGCTGACCCTGGGCGACGCCCAGCACCATCTGGAGCGCTTCGCCGCGCAGCCAGGCTTCCGCGAGGCCGCATGAACAAACGCACCATTTCAGGATTGACAGAACTGGCCGCGCTGGCGGGGCAGGAAGTGGCCATGTCCGGCTGGATCGAGGTGCCCCAGACGCGCATCGACAGCTTCGCCGACGCGACGGACGATCACCAATGGATTCATGTGGACGAAGAGCGGGCGGCTCAGGAATCGCCGTTCGGCGGCACCGTGGCCCACGGCTTCCTCACGCTCGCGCTGCTGCCTGCCATGCTGCAGAACGCCCTGAAGTTCGAGAACGTGAAAATGGTGCTGAATTATGGCCTGAACAAGGTGCGCTTCCCCGCGCCGCTGCTGGCGGGCAGCCGCGTGCGCGGCAGGCTCGCCGTGCTCGCCTTCAGCGAAGTGGAGGGCGGCGCTCAGGTTGTGTGGATGGTGACGATGGAGTCGGCAGACGGCGGCAAGCCAGTCTGCGTCGCCGAATTCGTCATGCGCGGCTATCCCTAGCCGCTAGTTGGGAATGTTCGCCGCCAGCCTGGTCCACACGGCATCGCCGATGTCCTTGCGGCCGTCGGGGGCGCGGAAGGAGAGGAAGAAGACTTCGTTCTTCACGCCTGTCGCCATGTACATGAAGTAGGCTGGCTGGCCTGTGGTGCCGCTGATCATGGAGAGCAGCACTGCGGGATTCTTCCCGTCCTTGAACTGCTTGACCTGGATGTTGGTGGCGGAGCCTTTCAGCTTGTTCAGCGAGCCCGGGTCGTCGATGCCGTAGAACACGCGGTGGCGCGCGTCGTAGGTGACGTTGGTGGCGGTTGAGCCGTACATGTAGCCGTTCCGGCTCGGCAGCTTTTCGGCGGTAGCGGTGGCGGCGTCTTCCGGCCGCATCCAGTAGGAATAGCCAATCCGTTTCACCTTGGCCTGCGCGTACTCCACCGGCACCGGAACGTTCAGCGGAATCTGCACCGGCAGCCGGCCTTGCATGAACTGGTTCACTGGCACATTGCGCGTCTGCACAGGCTCCGCGGGCGCGGCCCACACCGTAGCGCTGGCGGCCAGGCTGGCCGCAAGGAAAATCGATTTCATTCAAAACTCCTGATGGGTTGCGGGCTATCCATAGCTCGCAATGCGGTAGCGGTTACGGCCGCTTTCCTTGGCTTCGTAAAGCAGCGTATCGGCCGCGCGCACCAGCTGCGCGGACGTGTTGTCTGCGCCCGGCTGCATGCAGACCACACCCATGCTGATGGTGACATGGTCGCTGGTGGGCGAGTTGCGGTGCGGGAGGGCCAGCGTTGCCACTTCCTCCAGCAGCCGCCTGGCCACGGTTTCGGCTCCCGAGGCGTCGACCTGGGGCAGCAGCAGGGCGAATTCTTCGCCGCCGTAGCGGGCCAGCATGTCGTGCGGGCGCTGGGCGCAGCGCTGCATGGCGGCCGCCACCTGCTGCAGGCAGGAGTCGCCTGCCTGGTGGCCGTAGCTGTCGTTATACAGCTTGAAGTGGTCGATATCGATCAGGACCAGGGACAGGGGCGTGCCGGCGCGCATGCAGCTGCGCCACTCGCTGTCCAGGGTGTCGCTGAAGCTGCGCCGGTTCGAAACGCCGGTCAGGGAGTCGGTAAGACTCAGCTCGCGCATGGCGTCGGCCTGGCGCTTGAGGGTGAGCTGGGTGCGTACCCTCGCCTTCACCACGGCCACGTTGAAGGGCTTGGAAATGAAGTCCATGGCGCCCGCTTCGAGGGCGCGCGTTTCGTCTTCGGGATTGGAGAGCGCGGTCACGAAGATGACCGGTATCGAGCTCAGTTCGGCCGAGGCGCGCAGGGCGGCGCATACTTCGAAGCCGTCCATGCCGGGCATCACGGCATCGAGAAGGATGAGGTCCGGGCGCTGGTTGCGCGCCAGCTCCAGCGCCTTGACGCCATCCAGCGCGAACAGCACGTCGTGTTCGTCGCCCAGCACATGGTGCAGGATCTGGATGTTCTCCATTGCGTCGTCGACGATCAGGATACGGCCATTGGCGGCCAGGTCGGTCCAGCTCATTCAGTCATCATCCGTTTTAGCAGCTCGTTGACCTGCTGTGCCGCGGCCGGGAAATCCAGGGTCTCGATGGCACGCGCCAGGGCGGGCAGGGCGCCGCCCCCTTCTTCCTCCAGCGCCGGGCGCAGGGACTGGAAATGGGACAGCGCCTTCAGGTTGTTATTTGCAAGTAAGGATACCAGTTCTTGCAGAGATTGCACCAGATTGGCGCGCTGGGCCGGCTCCGCCTCGCCCGCGCGCTGCAGCGGCAGGGGCAGGGCGCGGGCGCCTTCCGTCACCACGGCAATAGCCTGGTCCAGGGCCTTGAGCAGGGATGCCAGGGCCGCTTCGTCGTGTTCCCCGATGGCCGCTTCGGCGCGCGCTGCCAGCCCGGCGACCTCCATCGCCCCCAGGTTGGCGGCCACGCCGCGCAGGCGGTGCAGGGTGATCACCGCCTGCCCCCGGTCGTGGCATGCCAGGCATTCGCGCACCTCGCTCACGGCGCCGCCCTGGGAGTTCTCGAAGCGCTTGAGCAGGCCCACGAAGGCTGGATAGTTGCCCGCCATGCGGTTCAGGGCGGTTTCCAGTTCGATGCCGGGCACCCGTTCCGGGCGTTCCGGCGCCTGGCTTTGCGCCTGCTGGGCGGAGTCCTGCGCCAGCGATGGCACCAGCTTCACCAGCACGGCGATCAGCTCCTCGACATCGATCGGCTTTGCCAGATGGGCATCCACGCCTGCCGCCATGGCGCGCTCCCGGTCTTCTTCCATCGCATTGGCCGTCATGGCGGCGATGGGCAACGCCGTCAGGCCCATGGCCCGGATGGCGGCCGTGGCTTCGAAGCCGTTCATGACGGGCATCTGCAGGTCCATCAGCACCACGTCGCAGCGCGCGGGGTGCTCGCGCAGCATGTCGACGGCCATCTGGCCGTTCTCCGCGATCTCGACGCGGGCGCCCGAGTGGAGCAGGATATAGCGCGCCATTTCCTGGTTGATCTCGTTGTCTTCCACCAGCAGCACGCGCAGGCCGGGCAGGCGGCCGGAGAGCTGGGTGGATACCGGCGCCTCGCCTGGCTGGCCGCTGCCGCTGAGGGCGCGGAGGACGATCTGGGCCAGGCGCGACGGCGTCCAGGGCTTGGCCAGGACCGCGGCGATCTCCAGACCCTCCGCCAGCTGGAGCAGGTCTTCCGCTGCGGTTTCGGAGGCCATGACGATGGCGGGCGGGAAGGGCAGGCGCGCCTCGCTGCGGGCCTGCGTCAGCATGCTGACGCCGTCCAGTTCCGGCATGGCGCTGTCGATCAGCAGCAGGTCGAGCCGCTGGCCTTCGTTTTCCAGCTGGCGCAGCATGCCAAGCGCTTCGGCGCCGCTCGCTGCCATACGCAGCTGCCAGTTCCAGGCGCGGCCCGCCCCGGCCAGCGCCTGGCGCGCGCTGGCATTGTCGTCCACGATCAGCACCCGCAGGCCCTGCAGGCTCTCTGCGGCGGCGCTGTCCTCCTGCGCGCCCAGGGCCAGCGGCACCGCGAGGTGGAAGCTGGAGCCCACGCCCGGCTGGCTGTGGACCGTGATCTCGCCGCCCATCAGGTCCGTCAGGCGCTTGCTGATGGAGAGGCCCAGGCCCGCGCCGCCGTAGCGGCGGCTGGTGCTGGTGTCGCCCTGCGAGAAAGCCTCGAACATATGTTCCTGCTGCTCGGGGGTGATGCCGATGCCGGTGTCGCGTACCGTGAAGCCGAGCCAGATGCAGCCGCTTTCCTCGCGCAGCCTGCGCACCGTGAGCACCACCTCGCCCTGTTCGGTGAATTTGACCGCATTGCCCAGGAGGTTGATGAGGATCTGCTGCAGCCGCATGGCATCGCCTTCGAGTTCCGCGGGGAGGGCAGGGTCGACGTCGAACACCGGTTCCAGCCCTTTCTCCCATGCCGCATCGGCCGTCAGCACGGCGGCGCTGGCGAGAATATGATCCAGCTTGAAGGCGGCATGCTCCAGCGTGAGCTGGCCGGCTTCGATGCGGGAGAAGTCCAGCACGTCGTTGACCAGGCCCAGGAGGGACTGGGTGGCCAGCTGGATCTTGGTGAGGTAGCTGCGCTCGCGCCGCTCCAGCGGCGCTTCCTCCAGCAGGCGCGCGAGGCCGATGATGACGTTCATCGGCGTGCGTATCTCGTGGCTCATATTGGCCACGAACTCGCTTTTCGCGCGGCTGGCCGCTTCCGCCCGGTCGCGCGCCCGCACCAGCGCCTCGTTCGTTTCGTGTACGCGCAGTTCGCTGCGTTTGAGTTCCGTCACGTCCGAAGCCAGCATGTAGCAGCCGCGCAGGGCGCCGTTCTCGTCGAGGTCCGGTAGATAGTTGATCCACAGATATAGCGTTTCGCCGCCCGCCAGCTGCACCTCGCGCGCGAAATTCTGCGGCCTGCCCGCCTGCACACCCTCGATCCGGGGCATGAGATGGTTCAGGCGTGCCGGGTCGATCAGCTGGCTGGCATGCATGCCTACCGTGTCCTCCAGCGGCCTGCCGAGCCAGTTGAGGAAGAACTTGTTGGCGAAGCGGCAGACCAGGTCCTTGTCCCAGTAGGCCACCATGCCGGGCAGGTTGTCCGTGACCGTGCGCAGGAAGGTATTGCTGCGGGCCAGCTGCAGCGAAGTCTGGCGCAGTGCCTCGTCTGCCCGCTTGCGCTCGGTGATATCGATGGCCATCCCAAGGATGTGGGTGGGCGCCCCGCTTTCGTCGCGCAGGGCCACCTTGCGGGTGGTAAGGATATGCACGACGCGGTCGGCGCTGGTCAGCTCCTCGTCCTGCAGCTCGATGGTTTCATGGGAGGCTTCCGCCTGGCGGTCGCCCGCGGTGAAGCGTTCCGCTTCTGCCGGGGGGAAGAGTTCCGTATCCGCCATTCCCAGCATGTCGCCGCGCGGACGGCCCAGCACCCGTTCGAACTCGCGGTTCACCATCTCGTAGCGCAGGTCGCCGGCGCGCTTCACGAAGATCAGGGCAGGCATGTTCTCGACCACGGAGCGGAACAGCTGGCGCGACTGGCGCAGCGCGGCCTCCGTCTGCTTCTGTGCCGTGACGTCCAGCAGCAGGCCCGTGATGCCGACCAGCCTGCCATCGGTGAACACGGGATAGTAGCCGGTGATGTAGTGGTTGACGCGGCCCGGCCAGGCGGGAGAGGTGCCGCTCAATTCGATATTGGCGATGGGCTGGCCGGTCTTCAGCACCTGCTCGTAGGCCAGGCGCACGTCGTGGCGCACCTTGTCGTCCTGAATCAGCTCGCCGAAACTGCGGCCGATGTGGGCGCTGACCGGCGCCGCGTTCACGGCGGCCAGGTATTCGTTGATCATCACCACCTTCAGGTCCGGATCGACGAAGCTCAGGCCGACGGGCGCCGTGGCGTACACGTTTTCCAGCAGGGCCTTGGAATCCGCCAGCTGCGCGGTGCGCTCGGCCACCAGGGCCTCCAGTTCGTGGCGATGGCGCATGATGTCCACCTCCACCTGCAGCAGCGCCTCCCCCACTTCGCGCGCTTCGCGGAAGGTCATTTCCTCCAGCTTCAGGGGCGTTCCCGCCGCCAGCGCCCGGGCGGGACCGCTCAGGGCGCGCACCGAACGGCCGATGCTGCCGCCCACCGACCAGGCCAACAGGAAGCCCACGCCCAGCAGCACGAGGATGCCCGCCGAAATGAGGGAGGCGAACTTGCGCAGGCCGCCGATCACGGTGCTCTCGGGAACCGCTACGACGACGGTCCAGCCGCTGTCCGGGGCCTTGCGGTAGCTGCCCACCATGCGCACGCCATCCAGGGTGATGGCGCCTCCTTTGCCTTGTTCGGTGTCGCCGATAAAGTCCAGCAGGGCGCCGTCGGCGGCGCCCCCCGGCGCCAGCGTGCCGCTGCTGGCGACCACCTTGCCGCTGGCATCGAGCAGCGTCACGGAGATCTGCTGCGGCAGTTCCAGGTCGGCCAGCAGGCGGCGCAGCGCTGCAGGCTGGAACAGCACGCTGACGACATAGGCGGGTTTGCCGTCCAGGATGACGGGCACGTCGATGGCGAACAGGGGCTGGTGGGAAAGCGAGCCGACGAACAGGTCGGACAGGCGCGGCTTTCCGCCCTCCAGGGCCAGCTTCAGCCGGGCCGCGTTGGCGGGATGGGGCAAGGGCTGTCCCTCGGCAATGGAGGGGTTGGCCAGCTGCTGGCCATCCGGCGCGTGCAGGGCGATCTGGTAGCCGGGAAAATCGGCGTCCATCTGGTCGGCAGCCTGGGCGCGGAAGGCGGCGAAGTCGCCCTGTTTCAGGCTGGGCGAACTGGCGAGGGTTTGGGCAATGGCTTTCCCGATGCGCAGGTCGCGTTCCACGGCGGCGGCAAGGGTGCGCGCCATGCGCTGGGCCTCGGCGCTGGCCTGGTTGTGTTCGAGATGGTAGAAGTGCAGGATCAGCAGGCCCAGGCCGAACAGGGCGGGCAGGGCGCAGGCCAGCACGAGCAAGGCGATCTGCGACCGGATCGACGGTAAGGGGTCCCAGGCCTTCTCGTGCACGTCTTGCTCCGAAAGTGAATGCCGGGCCATGATAGCCCAGCCGCGCCTGGCGCGAAAGCTCAGAAGAAGATGGCGGTGCGGGTGATGATGGTGCCGTTGTTCGTGTACGGCCCGCTGGCCCGCACCGCGCCGCTGTCGGGCTTGCCGTCATCGAGCTTTTCGTCCAGCTGCTGGGCGTAGGTGTCCGGCAGGTTGTCGAAACGGATGCCGTTGCCGCCCCGCCCGCCCACCACATCGTTGAAGATGTAAACGGCGCCGCCATGCGCGCTGGTCATGAAGTCGGTGGTGCCGTTGAAGGAGCCGGTGATCAGGCCCGCGAGGGCAAGATGTTGGGGGGCAAGTTGATACTCAGCAATCTGCCCATCGCCGTTGCCGTTGCCGGTGGCGCCGGGCACATGGGTGGTGGCAAGGGGGTCGTCGCCGGGCAGGGCGCGATAGCGGTCCTGGTAGGCATTCACGGCGGCCTGCAGGGAGGTGGCCTGCTGGATGATGTTCTTGATCTTGGCGTTGTCGATGAGGCTTTGCCCCTTCAGCACGCCCCCCAGGAGCAGGCCGATGATGACCAGAACGATGGCGATTTCTACCAGGGTGAAGCCGGCCTGACGGGACATGGACGCTCCTTGTTTGTTAGTACGTATCTTACAAGCCCGGCCGGAATTGCGCAGGGCCAAGTTTAACCGTGCGCAGCCTCAGGGCAGCCGCCCCGCCGCCACCATGCGGTTGTAAAGGATATTCGGCGAGAGCCAGACCACGATGTCGTCGTAGGCGCCGCCGGGCGTGCGCCCGCTGTCGCTCGGGTCGCGGCTGATAAAGGCCGTTCCCAGGGGAGCGAGATTGGCCTTTTCGTCGATATTGCCCTGGCCAGCGTCCGCCACGCGCAAGCCTGTGTCGCCGTAGGCGCCGTAGCCGTTGCGCCCGTGCGAAAGGATCACGGCGGGGATGTCGTTGTCCGCGCTGGCCTGCACCAGGGCGCCGGGCGCGTCGCGGGTGGCGATGGTGATGTCGCGCGGCGTGTTGAGGCGGAAGACCACGGCGCTGTCGCTGAAGGCAGGCGTCACGCTGTACAGGTACAGGCGTCCCCACGCATCCAGCCTTTGCACACCAAGCGTGGCCCAGGGCAGGAAGCCGATGCGGCGCTCGTTGGTGCAGCGTTCCCCGCTGCGGTCTTCCAGGCCATTGCTGGCGGAGATGGCGGGGCAGGGCAGGTAGCCGTTGCGCACGGCGAAACCGGCAAGCGCCTCGCGCGCCTCCTCCATAGCCTTGCGCGTATCGGCGGCCCGCCGCTGCTCCAGCTGAACGCCGAGCGGCGTAATCAGCCCCCCCACCAGCAGGCCGACGATGACCAGCACGATGGAGATTTCGACCAGCGTAAAGCCATTGGCGTATTTCTTCATATTGTGGGTTCAGGGCAGCGTGCGCGCCGCCGCCATCCTTTCATAAAGCAGCTCGAGGGGCACCGCCACCAGCATGTCGTCGAAGGGGCCGCCCGGCGCGGCGCCGTCCTCGCTGCGGCTACGCTGGAAGAATTCGACGGAGCCTTCGTCGTTCAACAGTTCATCCCGGTTGTTCAGCACCGCGTTGGCCAGGCGCAGGCCCGCCACGGAAGTGCCCACGTTGTCCCGTCCCTGCGAAAAGACAACGGCGGGCGCGCACTGGGCCGCCAGCGTGCATTCATCCTGCCCCACGAGGTATTGCAGGCGCCCCTGGCCGCTGCGGGTGAGCACGCGTTTGGTGGCGACGGTGGACAGGCGCTGGACCGGCAGCACCGTGTACAGCGGCGTCACGCTGTAGCGCAGCACCTTGCCCCAGCTGTCCGCGCCGTCCACGCCCAGCGTGGTCCACGGCAGGAAGCCCGTGCAGCTCTCTTCGTCCGTGCAGGGCTCGGCGCGTTCGCGCCCATCCAGCGCGGACACGGCGGGCCGCGGCAGGCGGCCGTTGGTGGCCGCATAGCCCACCAGCGCCTCCCTGGCCTGCGCCAGCCGCGCCAGGGTGCGCTGCTCGCGCAGGGCTTCGATCCCGCTGCGGCTGAACACCCCGATCAGCACGGAGGACAGGGCCAGCCCCGCCACCGCAAGCAGCAGCAGGAGGGCCGCGCCGCGCTGGCGGGCAGGCCTAGCGCTGCGCTTCGCCGATGGCGCCCGTGGCGGGATCATAGCTTTGGCCCGGTTTCATGATGACCTTGCGGCCCGAGAGGTCGAGCGGCACGCTCTGGCCGCGCGCGGAGGGCGCGGCCTCCTGCGGCTCGTTGTTGACCCAGACGATGGTCTTGCCGTTGCTGCGCCGGAGCACGCCGTTCAGCTGCAAGGGCTCGGGCGGGGGCGGCGGGGGCGCGGCCTGCGCCATGGGCGGCGGCGGTGGAGGCGGCGCGGGCGCTGCCACAGCGGCCTGCATCGACGAATTGCCGCCCAGGAGGGCCGCAGGGTCCGCGCTGCTGCGCTGCTGGTCGAGCTGGTTGCGCTCCACCGGGGTCGTGAACAGGCGGCCCATGGTGATGATCGTGGTCTGGGCCGAGGCGGGCGCGATCGCGCAGGCGGCGGCAAGCAGCATCCATCTCATGGCCGCGCTCCCCGAGCTGGAGGCTGGCGGGTGAGGGTGAGCCAGTTCAGCACGCAGTCTGCCGTGAGCGAGGGCGCCAGCGGCGCGTTGCCCGCGCTGGCGGTGCGCCGCAGCTCGCAGCCCTGCACTGCGAAGACGCCGCGCTGGCGCAGGTCGGTGAGGAAGTAGAGCAGGTCCAGTTCGTGCAGCAGGTCCATATGCAGGGCCATGCGGCTGCCGCGCAGCTGGTAGTCGCCCGTGGCCAGCCTGCCTTCCACGCGGTAGGGCTGCTGCGGCTCGATCTCGTAGGTGAGCGGCAGCAGGCGGCGCTGCTCCTGGATCTGGCGGATCGCCTCGACCCAGGCCAGGCGGTTCTCGCTGCCGACGAAGCCCAGGCGCTGCAAGGTGAGGAACTGCGGCTGGTAAAGGCGGATCTCCTGCTTTTCGGACTCCGCCTGCACGAAGTTCTGCTGCGCCAGGTTGCGCAGGTGCTGCTGGTAGGACTCGCGGTCGCGCGCCGCCTGAAGGTGCCAGTGCGTGGCGAAGACGCAGGCAATGGCGATGCCCGCCGTTCCGGCAAAGGTGACGGCGGCCGTCCGGATCAGCGGGAACTCGCGTATCCAGTAGGGTAGGGGCAGGCGGCGGCGCGGCGCCTTCTTTTTCGGTCCTGGGCTCATGGGTTGTACACCATATTCAGGGTGAAGCGGGCCCGGTTCTCGCCGCCCGCCGTGCTGGCGCCTGCCCGGCCGCTCAGGCGGACGTTGGAGCGCACGTCCACCGGCAGCTGCTCGATCTCCACCGTCATGCGCGGCACGCGCGCCAGCGTCTGGGCGAAGGCGTTCATGTTGTCCAGCACCGCGCGGTAGTCGTCCTGTGCCGCCAGCACTTCGGCCTCGATCCTGAGCGACTGGGCGGGGGCGCGCGGAATGCCCAGGGCGAGGGTGGACGTGGGACCTGCCTGCACCGGGGCGCCTGCGGCGGGGCCCGGGCCGAGGGCCACCTGCTGCGCGCCGGGCACCAGGGCGCGCCATTCGAGCTGGCGCAGGCGGATCTGGGGCGAGCGCTCCAGTGCTTCGCTCAGCACGCCCGTCATGTGCAGGGGCCATGGGCCGTGCTGCGCCACCAGCCGCTCGATCAGCACGGCGGCCTTCATATTGGCCGTCTTCTCGATGGCGGGAGGCATGCTGGACATGCTGCGCTTGTAGCTCGCCGTGTAATGCGCCGCTTCCGCCTCCAGCTTTTCCGTGCTGCGCGCAGCCACCGCATAGCCCGCGATATTGGCTATGGTCCAGATGATGCCCGCCGCGCCGATCACCGCGCTCGAAGCGAAGAGCGAAATGCGGGCGCGCCACAGGCCGTAGTAGCGGAACTTCTCCCGCAGCCGGTAGTGGCTGGACGGCGGATTGCGGCCCAGGATCTGGATCACCAGGCTGTCCGCCAGTTCCGGAATGTGGTCCAGGTGGACGGCGGCGGCGGCAGCTTCCATGGGCACGAAGTGGTAGCGCAGGTCCTCGCGGTCGCCGCACTGGTTCAGCAGGATGTCCAGCGCCGGCGGGGGCGTGACGACGGCCACGTGCAGCAGGTCTTCCCGCTCCACGAGGCGAATGCTGGCCAGGAACTGCTGCGTGCGCGCCGTTTCCGCGTCCACGCTGCCCCAGCCCGCGCCCTGCACGAGGCGGGAGAACTTGAGCTGCCCTTCGTGGAAATAGCTTTGCCGGATGCCCGCCGACTGCACCGTGACCAGCAGCAGATGCTCCTGGTGCAGGGCCAGCCGGTCCGGCAGCACGGTGCTGAGGAGCGTGGCGGAATACACGCCCGCCAGCGGCGCCCGCACGGCTTCCAGCGCGTCGATCCAGGGCGTGAGCAGGGACGGGTTGGTCAGGCCGCTGAAGAGGACGATATCGTCTTCCCGCCCCTCCGTGACACGGCCCTGGATGACCGCCACGCGGAAGGGCGTGTCGCGGTAGTGGTTGGTAATGCGCCGCTCCATCATCTTGCGGCCCGGCCTTCCGCGCACATGGGGCAGCAGCAGGCGGGCAAAG
Organism: Massilia endophytica; assembly: GCF_021165955.1. Classification (NCBI taxonomy): domain Bacteria; kingdom Pseudomonadati; phylum Pseudomonadota; class Betaproteobacteria; order Burkholderiales; family Oxalobacteraceae; genus Massilia; species Massilia endophytica. The sequence continues at coordinate 1,727,041 of NZ_CP088952.1, forward strand.
TCTTCTTCCACCACGTCCGCGATCATGTAGATAGGGCGGTTGAGGCGTTCGCGCATATGCTCCATGAAGGCTTCCACGCCTTCGCGCGTGGCCGGGAAGGTGGCGAGCGCGGTGATCTCGTTGCCCTGCCATTGGCAGGCCTGGATCTGCTCGGTGCTGACGTAGAGGATCTGTTTGGGCAGCATGGTCAGATCCTGATGGCGCTGATGGTGTCGTAGATGGGGCCCAGCACGGAGAGCATGATCCAGCCCAGAAGGAGGCCGAGGATGACCGTCATGGCCGGTTCGATCATGGTCTGCACGCGCTCGATCTTCTCTCGCACTTCCCTGTTGTAGAAGTAGGCCACATTGCGCAGGGCGTTATCCAGCGCGCCCGTCGCCTCGCCCACCTTCAGCATGCGGATGACGAGGGGAGGGAAGATGCCGGTGTGCTGGAAGGCCGCCGTCACGCTCTGGCCGTCAGAGATGAGCTGCGCGGCGCGGCGCAGCGCGGCGGCCACCACCCGGTTGCCGACAATGCCTTCGGAAAGGCGTATGCAGTCCAGGATGGTGATGCCCGAGGCGTACATCAGCGCGAAGAAGGTGGCGAAGCGGGCGAGGATGATGCCGTGCAGGACGGGGCCGATGGGCCGCAGCCGCAGTTTCAGGCCGTCGAAGGCATAGGCGGCGCGCTCGCTGCGGCGCAGCCACCAGCGCAGGCCCCACCACAGCAGAACCGGCGCCGCCAGCAGCAGATACCAGTACTGGATGAAGACATTGGACACGCCGATCAGCAGGCGGGTATGGAAGGGCAGCTCGCGGCCCATATTGCCGATGAAGGCCGTGAGCTGCGGCACCAGGTAGATCATGAGGAAGAAGGTCACCCCGATCACCACCAGCCCCACGACTGCCGGATAGGTGATGATCTTTTTCGCCTGGGCCGCCAGTTCGTCCTGCCATTTCAGGCTCTCGGCCAGGTCGCGGAACACCTCATTGACCTTGCCGCTTTCCTCGCCCGCGCGTATCAGGCTGGTGAAGGTGAGATCGAAGACTTCGGGATAGGCTGCCATGGCGTCCGACAGCTGCAGGCCTCCCTCGATGTTCTCGATGAGGTCCGTGATGATTTCCTTGAAGCGCAGATGGTCCAGGCTGTCGCGCAGGTCGCAAAGGCCGTCGAGTATGGGCACGCCCGCGCTGGCCATCTGTTCCATGTGGAAGCAGAAGTTGATCAGGTCCTTGCGGGTGATGGGGCGGCGGCCCGGCACGGCCACGCGCTGGCGGGTCTGGCGGTAGTCGATCAGGTCCAGCTCCATGCGCGACAGGCGCAGCTCCAGGTCGGGCACGTTGAGCGCGTCCATATTCCCCGGCACGATCTGGCCGGCGGCGTCCATGGCGCGGTAGATGAACTGAGGCATATCAGGCCAGCCTGTCCGTGAGATCGACCACGCGCGAGACTTCCTCCAGTGTGGTCACGCCTTCCAGGACGCGGCGCATGCCGTCGTCCACCAGGGTGCGGTAGCCTGCGGCACGGGCGGCGGCGCGCAGTTCGCGCACGGAGGCGCGGCGCGCAACCAGCTCGTCCAGCTCCGCATTCATCTTCAGCAGCTCCATGATGGCGATGCGGCCCCGGTAGCCCTGGTGGGCACAGCGCTCGCAGCCCACCGCACGGTAGACGGTGCGGCTGTCGCCTTCCGGCGCCAGACCAAGCAGGCGGCGCTCCAGCGCGTCCGCGATGAAAGGTTCGCGGCAGTAGGTGCACAGGCGGCGCACGAGGCGCTGGGCAATGATGCCGATGATGTTCCCGGCCATGACGTCGGCCACCACGCCGATATCGAGCAGCCGGGAGATCGAGCCCACGGCCGAATTGGTGTGCAGGGTGGAGTAGACCTGGTGGCCCGTCATGGCGGCGGCCAGCGCCATGTCCGCCGTTTCCTTGTCGCGGATCTCGCCGACCAGGATCACGTCCGGATCCTGCCGCATCATGGAGCGGATGCCGTCGGCAAAACCCAGCTTGGCCGACTCGTTCACCGAGGTCTGGCGGATCATATTCATCGGGTACTCCACCGGGTCTTCCAGCGTCATGATGTTGACGCTCTCGGTGTTGATGTGGTTCAGGATGGAATACAGGGTCGTGGTCTTGCCGCTGCCCGTGGGGCCGGTGACGAGGATCAGGCCATCGGGCCGGGCGATCATGAGCTTGAGCAGGTCCAGCTCATGTTCGGCCAGGCCCAGGCCATCCAGCGGCACGATGCCTTTCTGCCGGTCCAGCACGCGCAGCACGAAGTTCTCGCCGTGAGTGGTCGGCTGGGCGCTGGCGCGGAAATCGATCTGGCGGCCGCTGAACTTGATGGAGATGCGCCCGTCCTGCGGCGCCCGTGTTTCCGCGATATTCATATTGCTGATGACCTTCAGGCGCACCGCCATGGCGGGCCAGTAGGATTTGTGCAGGCTGCGGATCTGGCGCAGGATGCCGTCGATGCGGTAGCGGATGCGCAGGAAGCTGTGTTCCGGTTCGAAGTGGATGTCCGACGCCCCGTTCTGCACCGCATCCGCCAGCAGGGAATCGATCAGGCGCACCATGGGCTGGCTGTATTCGTCCGAGGTGGCGCTCATGCTCTGGTAGTTCACCTCGCCCGTTTCGATCTCGTGCAGGATGCCGTCGATGGAGAGCTCGAAGCCGTAGTACTGGTCGATGGCGCGCGAAATGTCCGATTCGTTCACCAGCAGCGGCGTAATGGTGATGCCCTTGACCAGCATGGCGCTGATCTGGTCCAGCGCGACGATATTGCTGGTGTCGGACATGGCGAGCACCAGGTTGTCCGTATCCCGCTCGTAGACGATGGGGAAGACGCTGTAGCGCTTTGCCACGTCCTTGGGAATGAGCTTCAAGGCGACGGCGTCCACCACCAGGCTGTTCAGGTCCGCCGACTGCATGCGCAGGTTTTCGCTGAGCGCTTCGCGCACCGTGGCCTCGGTGACGAAGCCCAGCGTGATCAGCAGCTTGCCCAGCGGCTCGCCGGTGCGGCGCTGCTCGATGAGGGCAATGCGCAGCTGGTCCTCGCTGATGACGCCTTTTTCGATCAGCAGGGAGCCGAGGGGAAGTTTCGAGGGTTCGACCATGTAGGGCTCACGGCGCGGTGGCGGAAGCGCCGCCCAGTTCCTGCAGCCTGCGCTGAGCCGTGTTGCGGTCGAAGGTGGCGGGCACGGTCTGCGCAAGCAGAAGGGCGCGCTGGTAATAGCTGGCGGCGAGGCGCGGCTGGTTCAGCCGGTCCAGGCCGATGGCGAGGTTGAAGGCGTAATCGGGATTGTTCGGCGTTGCCGTGTAGGCGCGGAAGAAGCTTTGCTGCGCCTCCGTCCAGCGCGCCTCCTTGGCATACAGGTTGCCGAGGGCGAAATGCAGGGCGCCGGATTCGGGCTTGCGGCGCAGGAGTTCCTTCAGGCGGGTCTCGCTGCGCGACATGTCGCCCGCGCGCAGGCCGACCAGGCCCGCGAGGGCATCGGCATCGGTGGCGTCCAGCTCCAGCAGGCGCAGGTAGGTGGCGGCCGCCTGCTGCCCCTGGTTTTCGCGCAGTGATACGGCGGCCAGGCCAAGCAGGGCGTCGCGGCTGGTGGGGTCGTGGCCCAGCGCGAGCTGGTATTGCTCGCGCGCCTTGGCCAGGTCGCCGCTCTGGAAGGCGGCATAGGCGCTTTCAATGGACGGGCTGACGACCGCCGGACTGGCGCTGCGGCTGATGCGCACCTCGCCGCCTTCGCCCGCGAGCGGCGGCGGCGCCGCAGCGGCGGCTGCCGCCACCGTTGCGGGCGCAACGCCCGCGGCGGCAGGCAGGGTAGCGGATGCTGCGGCGGCGCCGGCGGGGGGCACGGCTCCCGCAACCTCGGCCTGCTGGATCTCGTCGACCACGCGCTCCGCACGTTCGGCCGCGTCGTGCATGGCGTCCTGGCGCATTGCGGGATCGGCGATGGCTGCCAGCTGGGCTGGCGTGGGGCCAATGCTGGCGGCTGCGCGGCGCGCTGCGGCGGGCGTGCGCGCGGCAGGCGCGGGAACGGCGGCAGCGGGGGCGGGAGCAACGGAAGGTGCGGCAGGAGCCGGGACGGCAGCGGCGGTGGCCGCGGCGTCCGGAATCGGGACGGGCGCTGCGGCCGCAGGCGCAGCAGGAGCGGCCGCGATGGACGTGCCGGGGATGACGGCCGGCGTAGCCGGAGCCCCGGAGGCTGCGATGCCCGGCGCGCCTTCGTACTGGCCGGGCGCCGCGGCGGGCGCTGCGCCCGGTGTCACCACGATGCCGGTAGCGCCGGTTGCACTCGGCGGCGGCATCGGCACCATGGGCAGGCCCGCGCCGGGGCCGGGCGCCACGGTGGCCTTCCAGTACACGTAGCCGAAGATGCCGGCGATCAGCACCAGCACGCCGCTCAGGCCTGCAATACGCAGGCGGGCCACATCGAAGCCGGATTGTTCGGAAGGGGCGTCGGCGGCCGTGCGCGCGCGTGCCGGGCCGCGTGTGGCGAGTTTCGCCCCTTGGGCTGCGAAAGCGCCGGTGGCGCTGGCGGCCGCACGCCGTGCCGCATCCGGGTCCGGTTTCGGCGGACGGGCTGCTGCGCGGGCAGCGCCTCCGAGACCGGGTGCCGGCGTGGAGCGGGCGCCCGGCCTTGGCGGAGGAATCTGTTCCGCGGATTCGATGGCTGGTATTTCAGTGGCTGGCGGGCCGTAGACTGCGGCTCCGGCCTCGTCCACCATCATCTGGCCGCTGGCGGGATGGGGAGCGCTATCGTCCTCCATGGGAGCAATCGGCGGGCGATGATGCGGCACCTCATGCCTGGCCTGCGGCGGCACGGGATCATGCACCGCCTCGCGCGCTGCTTCGATGGGTGGTTCCAGCGGCTCCAGACTCAGTTCGGCTCTCGGCGCGGCCTCTCCCTCGGGCAGGTAAGGCTCGCGCGCGGGCGGACGCGGCTCGGAAGGCGCAGCCTCCGCCTCGGGTTCCTGCAGGCCGCTGCGCTTTGCGCGCTCGGCCTTCTTCAGCGCCTCCATCAGCAGGCTCATAGCGTCCCCTGGCCGTTCGGCTTGACGCCGTAAGGCGTGGTGTTGAGAGGCTGCTTCGTGTCCGGCATCAGGTAGCGGTAATCCTTGTAGTCTCCCGCCATGCTCGCGTCCTTCACCACCACCGCGCGCAGGAAGATCACCAGTTCGGTCTTGCTGACGGTTTCGTTCCGGTAGGAGAAGAGATTGCCCACCACGGGGATGGTGGAAATCAGCGGCACGCCGTCCTTGGCATTGTCCACCGAATCCTGCATCAGGCCGCCCATCACGGCGGTCTGGCCGCTGTAGACGCGCATCACGGATTCCACCTCGCGCGCCTGGATCACAGGCACCCGGCTGATCACGTTCTGCTTCGCCAGCTCGGGGTTCGGGTCCTGCACGAAGCTCACGATGCGCGTGATCGTGGGCCGCACATTGATGGTTACCTCGTCGTCTTCCGAGATCTGCGGAGTCACGCTCATGACGAAGCCCACCGGCACGGTCTCCACCTTCGACTCGTAAGTGGCGGGCGTGGCGATGCCGCCCGCCGACGTGAGCACGGCAGGCGTGACCTTGAGCGTGAAGAAGATATTGTTGTCCACCACCTTCAGCATCGCCGTCTGGTTATTCAGCACGCTGATCTTGGGGCTGGACAGCACCTGTACCTTGCCGAAGGACTCGAGCAGTTGCACGGCCGCCGAGATATTCCCGAAGCGGGTGGTGGGATTCACGTAGTTGAAGGTGAAGATGCCGGGCGACGAGCCCACCGTCACGCCGGATGGCAGGGTGGCCCCCACAATGCCTTGCGAGACCGTGGAGTTGTTGTTGATGCGCGACCAGTTGATGCCCTGCTGGTACTGGTCGCTCAGCTTCACCTCCAGGATGGTGGCCTCGATCATCACCTGGCGCCGGGCGCTCGACTGCACGATGTCCAGGAACTCCTGCACCTTCTCGTGCTGGCGGCTGGTGGCGCGCACCGCAACCAGCCCGCCTTCCGGGTTGACGATGACGGAAGGCGCGTTGCGCTGCTGCGCGGCGCGGCCCTGGTTCTGCGCCGCCGTGGCCTGCGCGCCCGGCGTGGTGAGTTCGCCCTGCTGTCCGTAGGGCTGCTGCTGCGGCTGCTGATAGCCTGGCTGGGCGGGCAGGGCCTGCGGCTGCTGGAGCTGCTGCGGCTGCTGTTGCTGCTGGGCGAAGGCATCCGCTTGCTGGCGCAGTTGCGCCAGCGGGTCGGTCATCGTGTCGTTCAGGTTCGTGGGCCGCAGCATGTCCCGGATATTCTTCTCCAGGCTGTACCAGAAGTTGTTGTCCGAGCGGTTGGCCACGGAGGTGGTGGAGTTGTTGTTGGCGCCCGTACTCAGCATGGTGCCTGCGCTGCCGATGGTGCCCTGGCCCGTGTTGCTGCCCGTGGTGCTGGTGGTGCTGCTGCCGCCGCCCGTGGTCGAGATCTGGGTGGCGATGTTGACGCTGCTGTTGGTGGTACGCGCCATGTTCACGTAGTCGATTTTGTAGTTGCGCCAGTAGGGCTGGTCCGGCAGCACGGTGAGGGTATTGCCGTTGATCTCGTAGCGCATGTCCACCTGGCGCGCGACCCGGTCCAGCAGCTGCTGCAAGGTCTGGTCCAGCGCATTCAGCGTGACCACTCCTTCGATGGAAGGATGGATGTCCACGTTCATGCCCGCGTCGCGCGCCATGGCGAACAGCACGGACTGCACGGGCACCTTGTGCACGGTGACGCTGTAGGTTTCGAGCTTGGCCGCGGGACGGGGCGGGGGCAAGGCGCTGCTGTGTTCAACGGGATCGGGAATGGCGCCTGCCGGGCGGGGCGTTTCCGCCACATGGCCCGGCGAGACCGGCAACTGCGGCGAAGCGCACGCAGCCAGCAAAATGCAGAGCAGGGAAGCCGCGAATCTTTTCATGGGAGTTGTTCTTATACAAGGCGAAATGCTTGTTAAAACGAGCATACTTCAATTGCTTGGAACCACCCCGCACGAATGGCAGGCCCTGTTGCAAGGCTGCCCGTGCATGCTCAGCGCCCGCTCGGCGCGAACCAGCCCCACCAGAAGAATCGTTTCCATCCGGAAATGAATCGGCTGCGCCGGAAGTTGCTGTCGCGAATGGCGCGGCGCACGTGGCTCTCTCTCACCAGGTTGGAATCGTCGGCATAGGCGGCCAGCAGCGCCTTGTCCGCCAGGATGTTGATGCGGCGGACGATGCCTTGCGAGACCTTGGCGATGAGGCGTATGGCTTCCCGGCTGAACAGGGGCGCCCCCCGGTAGCCTGCCGTGCGCAGGCGGAAATCCAGGAAGTCGCCCACCTGCTCCAGCGGCAAGGGCGGCACGAAGATGCTGTGGGTGATGCGTTCGCTGAGCTGGCGCATGCGTGGCAGGCTCAGGTGTTCATCCAGCTCCGGCTGGCCGAACAGCACGATCTGCAGCAGTTTGTGCTGGGCCGTTTCCAGATTCGTGAGCAGGCGGATCTCCTCCAGGGTTTCGAGCGGCATGGCCTGGGCTTCCTCCACCAGCAGCACTACCTGGCGGCCGGCCGCGTGGCGGGCGATGAGCTCGCTGTTCAGAAGGCGCAAGACCTCGTCGCTGCGCCGTCCGCCCGGGTCCAGCCCCAGTTCGGCAGCGATGGCATAGAGCACTTCCTGCGGGCCCAGGCTGGGATTGACGAGATAAATGGCGTCGATATGGGGCGGCAGCTCGCGGTCCAGCATGCGGCACAGCATGGTCTTGCCGCTGCCCACCTCGCCGGTCACCTTCACGATGCCCTCGCCGTGTTCCACCGCGTAGAGCAGGGCGGCCAGCATTTCGCCGCGCTCGTCGCCGCTATAAAAGAAGGCTGGATTGGGGGTGATGCTGAACGGAGCCTCGTCGAGGCCAAAATGGAAATGGTACATGTCTGTCTCGGCGGCAGAATAGGGCGCTGCCATTCAAGCATGAATCGCGGAAAGGTGGCGCGAGCATTGGCAGAGAGATGCTAGCCTCGGCCTCACCATTCAGCTTAAAATGCCTTACGTCAAACAGATTATGGGAGCTGTACAGCATGGCAAGGCCAGAGAAAGTCCGGCTGGGGGAAATCCTGGTCCAGCAAAAACTGCTGTCGGAAGAGCAGCTGGGGCTGGCACTTGCTGAGCAGAAACGTAGCGGTCGCAAGCTGGGCCGGGTCTTCATCGAGAACGGCTATGTGACCGAGGAGCAGATTGCCGGGGCACTGGCGCGCCAGCTGAACATTCCTTATATCAACCTCAAGTTCTACAACATCAATCCGGAGCTGGTGCGCCTGCTGCCGGAAACCCAGGCGCGCCGCTTCCGCGCCCTGGTGCTGGAAGACCGCAAGGGCGCGCTGCTGATCGGCATGTCCGACCCCACCGACCTGTTCGCCTATGACGAGATCTCGCGCATCGTGCGCCAGAATATCGAACTGGCGGTGGTCAACGAGACCGAGGTGCTGGGCGCCATCGACCGCATCTACCGCCGCACCGAGGACATTACCGACCTGGCGCGCGAGCTGGAACAGGAGATGGGCGATGTGTCCGTCGACTTCGGCGCCCTGGCGGCGGCCAATCCGGGGCTGGAAGAGGCGCCCGTGGTCAAGCTGCTGCAGTCCGTGTTCGAGGACGCGGCGCAGGTGAGGGCGTCCGACATCCACATCGAACCGCAGGAAGGGCGGCTGCAGATCCGCTTCCGTATCGACGGCGTGCTGCACCTGCAGACGCAGTCCGACATCAAGATCGCGCCCGCCCTGGCTCTGCGCCTGAAGCTGATGTCCGACCTCGACATCTCCGAAAAACGCCTGCCGCAGGACGGCCGCTTCGCCGTGCGGGTGAAGAATTCGCGTATCGACGTCCGTATTTCGACCATGCCCACGCAGTATGGCGAATCCATCGTGATGCGTCTTCTGAACCAAGGCAATATGAACCTGCGGCTCGACGCCATCGGCATGCCGCCCCGCATTCTCGAAAAGTTCCGCGCCATCGTCGCCCGGCCCAATGGCCTGGTGCTCGTGACCGGGCCGACGGGTAGCGGCAAGACGACGACGCTGTATTCCGCGCTGGCCGAACTGAACTCGGTGGAGAAGAAGCTCATCACCGTGGAAGACCCGGTCGAATACCGCCTGGCGGGCATCAACCAGGTGCAGGTGAACGACAAGATCGAACTGGATTTCGCCCGCGTGCTGCGCGCCGCGCTGCGTCAAGACCCGGACATTGTGCTCGTTGGCGAGATGCGTGACCAGGAGACCGCGCAGATCGGCCTGCGCGCCGCAATGACCGGCCACCTTGTGCTCTCCACCCTGCACACCAACGACGCAGCGAGCACCCCGCTGCGACTGATGGACATGGGCGTGCCGCGCTACATGGTCGCCAGCTCGCTGCAGGCCGTGCTGGCCCAGCGTCTCGTGCGCGTAATCTGCGAAAGCTGCACCACGCCATACACGCCGACGCCGACCGAGGCCGAGTGGCTCAAGCTGGAACTGAACGACAAGGTCGGCATGGGCCGCTACTTCCACGGCAAGGGCTGCTCGCACTGCAACGGCATGGGCTATCGCGGCCGTACCGGCGCCTACGAGCTGCTGGAGCTGACCAAGGAGGTGGTGGACGCGGCTAACGACACCAACCCCGCCACCTTCCTGCGCGCGGCGCACGCCCAGATGCAGGGCAACACGCTGCGGCGCCACGCGGTGCAGCTGGTGATCCAGGGCCGCACCACGATCGCGGAAGCCATGCGTATCAGTAACCAGCAGGAAGACTGATGCCTTTCTACGCCTACAAGGGCCGCAATGCGCGCGGCGAGTTGATGCAGGGTGTGCTCGAAGCGGCCGACAGCAGTGCCGCTGCAAACCAGCTGTTCGCCACCGGCATCACGCCGGTCGATATCACGCAGACCCAGAAGAAAGCATCCGACGGCAGCAAGGATACGCTGTGGGAGCGCCTCACCGAAAAGAAGGTCACGTCGATGGACGTGCAGCTGTTCAGCCGTCAGATGTTTACGTTGCTGAAATCCGGAGTGCCGATCATGAAAGGCTTGGCAGGCTTGCAGGAGTCAGCTATCAGCAAGTCTTTCAGCAAGGTCCTTAAGGACCTGCGGGAATCTCTGGATTCCGGACGTGAGTTGTCAGCATCGATGCGCCGGCATCCGGATGTGTTCTCGCAGTTTTACCTGTCCATGATCCGGGTGGGCGAAATGACAGGGCGCCTTGAAGAGGTATTCGAGCGTCTGTTCGGCCACCTTGAGTTTGAGCGCGATATGAAGGAGCGTGTGAAGACCGCGCTTCGATACCCGACGTTCGTCATCATTGCGATGACGGCTGCCATGGTGGTCATTAACATTTTCGTTATCCCGGCATTTCGCAAGGTATTCGATGGCCTCGGAGTCGAGCTTCCATTGATGACGCGAATTCTTCTAGGCACATCCCAATTCACCGTTACTTACTGGCCTCTGCTGCTTGCAGTGGCAGTCGGCGCCTTCTTTGCTTTCCAATCGTGGACAAAGACCAAGGCGGGCCAATACAACTGGGACCGGGTCAAGCTGAAGATCCCTATCGCCGGAAAGATCATCCATAAGGCAACCATGGCGCGTTTCGCACGCAGTTTTGCCCTATCCAGCCGAAGCGGTGTTCCAATCGTTCAGGCCCTGACGGTTGTGTCTCAAACTGTGGACAATGCCTATCTGTCAGCGCGCGTCGAACAGATGCGCGATGGCGTGGAACGTGGCGAAAGCATTCTTCGCACTGCAACAGCGGCGAGCGTATTCACGCCCATCGTGCTGCAAATGATCGCCGTTGGTGAGGAAAGTGGTTCGCTGGACGATCTCATGGATGAAATCGCGCAAATGTACGAACGCGAAGTCGATTATGAACTCAAGACCCTTTCCGCCCAGATTGAACCTATCCTGATTACCTTCCTTGGAGCAATGGTGCTCGTGCTCGCGTTGGGTATTTTCCTGCCGATCTGGGACCTCGGAAGAGCTTCGATGAAGCGATGATTGAGCGCCGCCATATGCGACTGGAAGGATTCAGTCTTCTGGAACTGGTGGTGGTGCTCATTGTGATAGGGATTCTAACGGCCTTCCTGTTTGATACCTTACGCTTTTACAGGCAGCAGGCCGAAGATCTCATCATGAAAACGACTATTACAAACATCCGGACTGGCTTGAGAATGCGCGCGGCAGAGCTGACCAATCGACACGACACCGCGGGTTTCATGAACTTGGAGCAGACCAATCCGATCGAATTTCTGGAGAAACCGCCAGCAAACTATCTCGGCGAATTTGCGGCTGCTGATGTAGATAAATTGCCAAAAGGACATTGGTATTTCAGGAAAGGTGACCAGCAGCTCGTTTATTTGTTAAATTCTGGAAATTCTGTTGCAATTGAAGGACAGAAATCCTTGAATTTCAAGGTAAAATCACGCTGTCTACCGAAGAATCCCGCCGGAATCTCTGGTAGCTCTGTGGAATGTAGAGCTGTCTTTGAGCAAGTGGGCAAGTAAGAGTTTTTAAGCATAGATATTGGAGAACTTATGAAACAGCAATTCAAAAAATCGGCTCAGGCGGGCTTCACGCTGATCGAACTGATCGTCGTGATCGTAATTCTGGGTATTCTTGCGGCTACCGCTCTGCCAAAATTCCTGGACCTGGGTGGGGATGCGCGCGTTGCCTCCTTGAACGCTGCAGTAGGCTCGCTCAAATCTTCCGGCTCCATGGCGCATGGCGCCTGGCTGATGAAGGGTAAGCCAGCATCGGTTGACCTCGAAGGTGTGTCGGTCGACATGCATGCGACTGCTGGCTACCCGCTGCAAGCTGATTACACTGACTGGGTTAAGGCTGCTGGTCTTTCCGATAGCGATTACACGATCGTTGCGCCCGGCACGGCCGCTGTTACCACTGGCCCTACCCGCAACCCGGCGCCCGGTGCTAACGGGTTTGCAGTCGTTCCTAAGAGCGCTGCTGCGCACGGTGACACTTGCTTCGTTACTGTAACGATGACCGCCGGCAGCGAGCCGACCTATTCCGCGCTGCCCGACCCGGACGATTGCTGATAAGAGCGTGGTAAAACAGAGAGCGCCGTCGTTGACGGCGCTTTTTTTTTGCGGATTAGCAAGCCGAGACGGCTGGAACGGTACCAGATACGCAGGCAGTGGCGACCCGGCGGCGTTCGACATAATCTTTGGTCGCCGCTCTCGCGTTATCTGGGCAGTTGTTTGAGTTGCAGGCTAGCGCGCTGAAGGAATACAACGTCTTTGTACGCGGCGTGCCCGGGGCGCTTTCTCCCTCGTTGAAAGGGATTGGCGCGCAAGTGACCGCCACCCAATAGCCGGATGTCGTGCTCAAGTCCAAGGTTTGGTTCCCACAAGCTCCCGCTGTGAGGGCCCGATGCAGAGCCCATTGGATTCCGGCCCCCGCAGCTTGGTAGGCGCGGGCAGATTCGAGATCGAGCGAGCTTGTCGTTTGCTGGGTGGTGCTGAGGCGGATCAGACCGGCCGCGAGGCTTGCGAGTACAACCAGCAATATGATGGCAGCGATATACCCGAAGCCTTGCTGCGTGCGCGTTCTTTGAAAACTCATGGCAGATTGTCCGTGTGTGCGCCGAAGACCAGGTCGACAGATTCGTTATTCACTGTGAGCCGGAGTTTCAACTCAACGTATCCTGCCCCCTGGATTGCTCCTGGGTTAGGGTTAAGCGTAAAAGTACATTGAGACAGTCCTGTCGCGACCACAGGAGTTGCAGCGTTCGCCGCGGGGCAGGCGACCGGCGTGGCGGCATTGAACCCATACTGGGAGAACCGGTATAGGACTCCGGTGCCATTGCCTTTTGCGTCCACGCCCAGATTGGAGCAGGAATAAAATACAGCTTGCTGGCTGTTTGGCACGACGACAAAGCGGCTGCTGTCATAACCGATCGGAAACTGCATGGCGGTTGCCAGCGTAATGCGATGCTGCCCTAACGCGGGTGTTGCGGCTGGCGGAGCTGTGACAGAGGCGATGGCCGCGCGGTTGACCCCAGCATAAACGTCATTGGTGTTCTGGTTCGCGACCACAATCCAGTCTCCCGCCGAGGGTACGGTCGTCAAAGGGCTGATCACGTCAAAGCTCGTGGTGGCGGCAGAAGTATCGACGGGGGCGCTCTGGGTACTCGTAGTATCCGCATCGGAACGATAGCGGCCACCGGTTGAAGTGGGAATTGTTTCGAAGCAACTGGTGTTTGGCGCGCGGAACGAATTTGGCACGGCCAGGCGTATGTCGCGCAGCATCGTGCGCATTGCTGTGTCGGCGAGATCGGTCAGTTCGGCGCGATTGACCACGGCGACATAACTTCCGATCGCGGGACGCAAGAATATGACGAGCCCAGCCGCGAGAGCGCCGGTGACGACCATCACCACAATCAATTCGATCAGCGTAAAGCCATCATTGCGTGCATTCATGGAATCAGTTGTGCGTAGTTGGTCCGCCATCCGGCGAGGCTGACGCTGGAGCCTCCCGAGCTGACCGTAACAGTTATGCTGAGGAGATCGGCCGCGGGTATGCTTGGGAAGGATGTAGAAGCGCCACTGACCACGGTCACGGCCACTGCGTAATTCGCGAGTCGAACATTCCCATTGATATCGCAGGCATTGGCGCTGCTGTACCCGTTGTAGTCGCGTACGTCGTTATAGGTGTCCCTTGCGCAACCGACTGGAGCGGTGTTTGCACTGACCGCGAATGGCATGCGCTGAATTTCTTCCATCATGCCTTCCGCAACAGCCACCATCTGCTTCTGGATCACGGGATTCGCACTATTGCGGGTAGTGGTGTTATAGACCACCAGGATCCCGCCGATTCCGACGCTCAGGATTGTGATGGCAATGATCAGCTCGACGAGCGTCGTGCCTTTCTGCGGCTTAATCCACATGGCCAGTCGCTCCGTCGATTCTTACCGAATTCGCGCCGGTAATCGCGATCGAGCCGGAAGCAGCTATGGTGCCGGCCGGGTCAGTCGTGATCCGGCCTGTCGGCTGAAAGTAAAGGGTCCCGAGCAGTGCGCCGCTGGCGGTAATGGCAACATCCTGGCTGGCATAGGGCTTTCCGTCTGGGCTGGCTAGCGATGTATCACAAGCCAAGGCCGGGTTGGCGCTGGCGATATTGAGGCTGATATTCGATGCGCCCACCGTAGCGCAGACGAGGCGCCGATGGCTACTTGCGACTTTCTGGGCGTACCGTAGCGCACTTTGCACATCAGTGTGGAACGATCGGCTGGACATGTCTGTATTGCCGACCAGACGAGGCACAGCCACCACTGCAAGGACGCCGATGATGACCATGACAGTAATCAGCTCAGTCATGGTGAAGCCGTGCTGGCCCCTCAATTGAACACCTCACGGAAATGGATCGTCGCACGACTTTCCGGGGTTGAGAGGCCAAAGCTGGCGCGCGCGGAAGGGTCGCGGTCGTACGTTGCCGCGCAGCTGCCGTTGCGTGAACGCAGCCAGATACGCGAGGCGCCTGTAGATGAGGGGTGACTGGACAGGCACGAGAGGTCGGTGCTCGTATCGCCGAGATTGATCGCTACATCGACCGAGCCGCGGCCGCTCGTGGGTTTTTGCAGCGTGAGGGTGCCTTGTCCATTGACAAGCGTTATGGGACTGCCCGTCGGAACCACGCCGGAGGGGCCGCTGGGTGTCAGAGCAATGGCCGTCAGTGGGACATCCGTTGTACTGTCATCGGCATTCAGCAGCCAGCTCTGGCCAGTCCAATACTCCGCCTGTACCTTCATCTGAAGATTGAGGCTCGCGCTGCCGAACGCATTGCTCAGCCGCAGCCGCCCGCGGCGGACGGTGATCCCCACGTCGCTGCCTGTGTTGCCGCTGTTAACGGCGTGCTGACCCGTTGCGCGGACCCGTATTGCCATCGGCGCCGTCAGATCGTTAACGAACTTGAACTTGGGCTGGACGGTGGCTACGCCGTCGGCAAACGTGGCCACTGGCACGTCGCCCGGCGCCACGGTGAGCGTCGTGCCTGGGACCACCGTGGATGGAACCGCTGTGGTCCATGCAGCGAGTGTCACATTGCCGGTCTCGCCCTTGGGATAATTCTTTGTAAGCCCGCCGCCGGCCTCCTTCGCCATGATTATGATATCCGTTACCGGCTGGTCGGAATACCAGTAGGGGCGGGTTTGGGTGATCTGGACATCGAAATGATGAGGCAGCGAGCGCAGATGGCAACCGGTGCTGGTGCCGGTTGCACCCAGATTGCTGCCCAGGTAGCCTGGATTGAGCGCGCCGCCCGGCAGGTCGACCTTTACATTCGCCGTGCCGGTCTCAGCCCAGAGCACGCCGGTCGTGCCCACGCCGTTGCTGTAGCTGATGGGATTTCCCGTCGACGTGCCGTCCACGCCGCCGTCTACCGTGGCGGGCGTGCAGCGGACGGGGGAGAGATTCACAGTCGGCGGGGTGGCTTCCTTGCCAAAGGCAGGCGTCACATTTCCGGCCGCGTTCCTTGCCGTAAACTGGAACGCGAAGGGACTGCCAGCCGCCACCGTTGTTGCGGATGTGTTGACAGTGAAGCTGGCCGGAGCGGCAACGAAGCTGTCGTCGCCGGTGATCCCCGTCTGTACGTCGGTGGCGGCCACCGTCACCTGGCCCACGTCCGCATACGCGAACGTGGCGGTGGCCGTGCCGGTACCGTCGAAGGTGAGAGCCAGCGTCCGGCCTGTGGCATCGCATTTTGCACTGGTGCTGCTCATCGATGCGCCGTTAACCGTCGGCGCAAGCGTTGTGTTGGTTACCGCCGGGTTGTTGTACGAGCAGGCGAACTTGATGTTGCGCGCTCCGGTGAATCCTGGCACGCAGGTTTGGGTATTGCTGCCCTTTTTCAGCGCCTGGATCGTAACAGATTGGGCTTGGGCAGAGGTGTGGTTGGGGATGTTGAAGCGCAGGTCGGAGTCGGCGTAGGTGTGGCTGCAGTTCGCCGCTGCACCGTTCCAGCACGTCATGGCATTGCTCGCGGTGACCGTGAGTCCGTTGACCCCAAAGGTGACGTCCTGCGGTGTGCTGACAGGAACAGACACCGTAACCGAGCTCGACCCACTGGGGATAGTGAAGGGCACCGTGGCAATTGTCGATCCATTTCCCGCTACAGCAATAACATTGCCTCCGACCCCAACCGTGCTTGCGGTACAGGTGCCATTGCTGTCCGTGCCATTACAAGCGTTGACCGTCACGGCTGACGGGGTACAGGTCAGCCCGCTGCCCGTATGGTTGAGCCGTATGTGGTGCAGGCTGGCGACCGGCGGCTGGCAGGTGTAGTTGGTGCTGCTGTAGGTACAGTTACCTTCGATCGTGGTACTGCCGCCGACGTTCAGGTTGCCCCCGGCGTGCACATCGCCCTCGATGACTCCGCCATTTCCGATGGCGATATCGCCCCCTGCGCTGATGTTCCCGGTAATGGTCGCATTCTGGTCGATACTGATGCTGCCGGCCGCATATACATTGCCGACCAGGGTTGCGTCCTTGGCCATGGAAATGCTGCCCCCTGCGTTCAGGTTCATGTGGACGTTGAAGGCCTTCTGAATCGCCGCGCTGCCGGATACATTCACATTCAGTGCGTATCCGTTATTCGTCGTCCACAGTTCCTTACCTGCCGAGAAGCTCCCGGAAATATTGATCGTCACATCCTGCGTCAGAACCAGGACGCTCTCCTTACCGAGGCTGATGCTGGGGCAGTTATAGGTTTTTGGCGTGGCCGAGGCGGTGCAATAGAAGGGGGCGCCTGCCAGCTCCGCAGGAATGTTGTAGTAGTCCGCCCCTGCGGGAGGCGACTGGGCAAGAGCGGCGGAGACTGTCCCCAACAGTGCTATGAAGGCCGCACTGCGGAGAGTGCGGAAGAGAGCAAGCAGTTTCATGACCCATCAAATCATGTTGCACAGTAACATGTCAAGCGGGCGCCATTCTAACGACTATTGCCAGATGATTAAAGGCAACTTTAATCGATTGCCTGTGTCTTTTTGTCTATGGCAATACAAAAACTCAGCAAATCCTAATATAATCAAGCAGCTACAGCGTATAGTTCAGGTATTGCCATCTCACTAGCGAATGCATGGGTTTTTTTTCGAAACGACGTAAATCTGAAGGCTTTCTTGCGTTCGCGATAAGCGGCGAGGGGATCTGTGCCGCCAAGGCTCAGCTGCCTCTGGAGGGAAAGCCCGTCGTGGAGATTGCCGCCTTTACGCCCGCCGGCGGCGGCGATGCGGCCGCGCTGGAGAAACTGGGCCGCGAGCTCAGGGCATCGAACTATCGCTGCGGTACGCTGCTCGCCATGGGCGACTACCAGGTGCTCGCCGTGGACGCGCCCAATGTGCCGCAGGAAGAACTCAAGACCGCGGTGCGCTGGCGCCTGAAGGACATGCTGGACTTCCATGTGGACGATGCGACCATCGACGTCCTCAATATCCCGGTCAACAAGAATGCGCCTTCGCATGCGCACCAGATGTTCGTAATCGCGGCGCGCAATGCCGTGGTGCAGGACAGGCAGAACCTGTTCGTGGAAGCGGAAGCGGGCTTGTCCGTTATCGACATCCCCGAGATGGCGCAGCGGAATATCACCAAGCTGATCGAGAGCGATGGCCGCGGGGTGGCCATGCTGTCGTTCGAGGCGGATGGCGGCCTGCTGACAGTGTGCGCGGGCGGCGAACTGTATCTGACGCGCCGCATGGATGTGACACTGGACCAGCTCATGGACCCGGATCCTTCACGCACCGCAGGCGTGCACGACCGCATCACGCTCGAACTTCAGCGCTCCCTGGACCATTTCGACCGCCAGTACCACTACATCAATTTGAGCCGGCTGGTGCTGGCGCCAAACAATGCGGTGGGCCTGCATGAGTATCTCGCCCAGAATCTGTACATGCCGGTGGAAAAACTGAACCTGGCCGACGTGCTCGACATGAGCGCAAGCCCCGAGCTGCTGGACATCGAGCAGCAGCGGCGCTTCTTCCGCTGCCTTGGAGCCGCCCTGCGCCGCGAGGAGGTGGAGCTGTGAGCCAGCAGATCAATCTCTTCAATCCGATTTTCCTCAAGCAGCGCAAGGTCTTCGACTCGATGCACATGCTGACGGCGATCAGCATCGTCTGCGCTTTGCAGCTGGCTTTGCTTGGCTACGGCCACTTTGTGCTGGGCAAGCTGCAGAAGGACGCCGAGACCGGCAAGGCGGCGCTGGAGAGCAAGCAGGCGGAATTCAACAACACCATGGAGGCCTTCAAGCCGCGCCAGCGCAGCCCGGAATTGGATGCGCAGATCGCCCAGGTGCAGGCCGACATCGCCGCGCTCAAGCGCGTGGAGGCGGTGCTCTCGCAAGGCTCGCTGGGGAATACGGCCGGCTATTCGGAGTACTTCCGGGCGTTTGCGCGGCAGAACGTGAACGGCCTTTGGCTGCTGGGCGTGTCGATCGTCGGCGCGGGCGTCGAGATTTCAGTGCACGGCCGGGCCATGCAGGCGGCCATGATTCCAGGTTATATCCAGCGGCTGACCGGGGAGCCGGTCATGAACGGCAAGACTTTTGCCGATCTCCAGATTTCACGCCCTGTCATGGCCGCCGCCGCTCCGGCAGGCGCAGCCGCGGCGGCAGTACCGGCGGCGGCGCCGCCGGCTCCCTTCGTGGAATTCAGGCTGCAGTCGCGGCGCGCCGAGGTGGAGAAAAAATGAAGGAGCAATGGCTGAAGCTTGCTGCACGCATCGATGCGCTGGCCTTACGCGAGCGCATCATGATCTTCGCCGCGCTGGGCTGCATGATCGTCTATCTGGTCTATATGACGATTGCGGAGCCGATGATGGCCAAGCAGAAGGAGGCGAGCGCCCAGATTGTGTCGCAGCAGCAGAAGATTGCCGAGCTGAATGTGCAGATTCAGGAAAGGATCGCCAGCGCCTCCCTGGATCCCGATTCGGCCGCCCGCGTACGCCTGGAACGCCTGCTCAGCGAGCAGACGTCGCTCGGCACCAACCTGAGAACAGTGCAGCGGGGGCTGGTGGCGCCTGAGAAAATGGCGCCCTTGCTCGAACGGATCTTGCAGTCGCATGGACGCCTGAAGCTGATGGCCCTGAGCAGCCTGCCCGTGACCACGGTGGAGGAGGCCGCTCCCTTGACTGCCGCTCCGCCGAAGTCGGAAGCCGCAGGTCAGGGCTCGCCGCAAGGGGCGCAGCCTGCCGAAATAGCGCAGGCCGTGGTGGCGGCCGCTGTGCAACAGGCGGGTGCGGCTGGGGCCACCCCGGCCAGCCCCCCGGCGGGCGCCGCAGCGCCTGCACCGGTTCCTGCGCCAAAAGCGCGCGCAATGTTGTACCGTCACGGTGTAGAGCTAACCCTGCAGGGGAGCTATCCCGATATGGTGTCCTACATGGAGGCCCTGGAGCATCTGCCCGTGCAGCTGTTCTGGGGCAGGGCGCAGCTGGATGCGGAAAACTACCCCGATGCCAAACTGACGCTGACGCTCTATACGCTGAGCCTGGACGACAAGTGGATGAAGCTATGAAGACCTTCCTGTTCTCGCTGGTCCTGGCAGCTTCGGCGGCCCATGCGCAGGTGCAGGACCCGACGCGGCCTCCCGCCGAAGCGATGGTGGCGCCCGCCGGAAGCGCCGACGCGGCCGCCCTCCCTGCGGAGCCGAAAGGGCCGAGGCTGGAATCGGTCCTGGTCGGGCGAGGATATTCGGGACGCGAAATCGCCGTTATCGATGGCAAGATCGTGCGGCGCGGGGAGCGCTTCAACGGCGCCGTGCTGGTCAAGGTAACGCCGAATACGGCAGTATTGAAACGGGGGAGCAAGGAGGAGGTGTTGCGCCTTTTCCCGCCCATGATTGAAGGCAAGAGCGCCGCGGCGAAGCGTCAATAACAAGAGACAAGTCATGCAGAAACTATCGAAACTGATCGGATTGGCCACCTTGGCGTGCGCTCTGGCAGCCTGCCAGACCACGCCGCGCCGGGATACGTTCGATAAGATCAGCGCCGAAATGGGCGACGCGGCCGCCAAGTCTACTGCGGCATCGCCGCCGGACGCGGTCACCAACGCCTTGCTGCCGCCCACCACGCAATTGGCGAGCGCGCTGCCGAAGGCGCGTACCGTGCTGGAGGAGCGCTTTACCGTGGCGTTCAACGGTGTGGGCGCGCAGCAGTTCTTCAACGCCATCGCCCAAGGTACACGCTACACCATGCTCGTGCACCCGGAAGTGAGCGGCACCATCACCGCCAACCTGAAGGAAGTGACGCTGTTCGAGGCCCTGGACGCGGTGAAGGAGTTGTATGGCTACGACTACAAGGTGGAGGGGACGCGCATCTACATCCGCCCGCTCACCATGCAGACCAAGATGTTCAAGGTGAACTACCTGACTTCGGCGCGGCGCGGCGCTTCCAATCTGCGTGTGACGTCGACCACGGTCAGCGATGCCAACCAGAATAACAACGGCAACAACCAGAACAACAACCAGAATAACCAGAACAACAACAGCAACAATAACGGCGGCAACAACAATGGGAACGACGGCAACGGCAATGGCAATCAGCAGACAAGCCGTGCCGCTGCCATCGTCCAGACCACGTCGGACAGCGATTTCTGGCGCGAGCTGCGCCTGTCGCTGGAGGCCATTGTGGGTACGAAGGATGGCCGCAGCGTGGTGGTGAGCCCGCAGTCGGGCGTGATCCTCGTGAGGGGCATGCCGGACGAGCTGCGTGCGGTCGCCCAGTATCTCCAGGCCACCCAGCTGGCCGTGGAGCGCCAGGTGATCCTGGAAGCGAAGATCCTGGAAGTGGAATTGAGCAGCAGCTCGCAGAACGGTGTGAACTGGGCCCGCTTCGCCTCCGTGCAGACCGGCCACGGCAACGCAAGCTCCATCGGTTTCCTGCAGCCGGGCGCAGGCCTTGCGCCACTGCCCCCTAGCGGCATCGGCTCCTCGATTTCCAACGGCGGCTCGCTCTCCGGCACAACGGGCTTCAACATGGCCAATTCGGCAGCCGCGGCGGGCGGCCTGTTGGGGCTCGCCTTCCAGACCAGTAATTTCGCTGCGCTGATCTCCTTCCTGGAATCCCAGGGTACGGTTCATGTGCTGTCCAGCCCGCGCATCGCCACCCTGAACAACCAGAAGGCCGTGCTGAAGGTGGGCACCGACGAATTCTTCGTGACCGGCGTCAGCACCACGGTGACCACGAATGCCACCGGCAACGGCACCGCATCGCCGAACGTGACCCTGACCCCGTTCTTCTCGGGCGTGGTGCTGGACGTGACCCCGCAGATCGACGACGACGGCCACGTCATCCTGCACGTGCACCCCTCCGTGAGCCAGGTGTCCACCGTGAACAAGGGCGTGAACCTGGGCAGCGCCGGCAGCCTGAACCTGCCGCTGGCCACTTCCGTTACGTCGGAGATGGACAGCATGGTGCGCGGCAGGAATGGCGAAGTGGTGGCCATCGGCGGCTTGATGCGCCAGTCGGGCACCAACAACCGTTCCAGCGTGCCGGGTACGGGCAGCCTGCCGGTGCTGGGCGCCCTGTTTGGCAACAAGGAAGAAGTGCAGCAGAAGCGCGAGCTGGTGGTGCTGATCAAGCCCACCATCGTCGATGGCGCGGAAAGCTGGAGCAATGACCTGATGGATGCTAACCGCCGCATCAAGGAATTCGATCCGGCCAACGCCACGAAAGGACGCCGCTGATCATGTACGAGTCGCACTTCGGCCTGCGTGAAGTCCCGTTCAGCATTACGCCTGATACGAGCTTCTTCTTTACGAGTCCCCATTCCCAGGAGGCGCTTAATACGCTCCTGGTGGCGGCGCGCAGCGGCGAAGGCTTCATCAAGATCACCGGCGAAGTCGGCACCGGCAAGACGCTGCTGTGCCGGAAGTTCATCGCCACGCTGGGCGAGGAATACGTCACTGCCTATATCCCGAATCCCTATCTGGAGCCGCGCACGCTGATGCTGGCCCTGGCGGACGAACTCGAACTCACGCTGGCCAAGGACGTGGACCAGCATCAGCTGCTCAAGTCCATCACCTTCCGCCTCATGGAGCTGGCGAAGCAGGGCAAGCAGGTGGTGCTCTGCCTGGACGAGGCGCAGGCCATTCCGCTGGAGAGCCTGGAGGCCCTGCGCCTGCTGACCAATCTCGAAACGGAAAAGCGCAAGCTGCTCCAGATCGTGCTGTTCGGCCAGCCCGAACTGAATATGCATTTGGAGCAGGATTCGATCCGCCAGCTGGCGCAGCGCATCACTTTCCATTACCATCTTGGTCCCCTGAACAAGGACGACCTCGAATACTATCTGGCCCATCGCCTGCGGGTGGCGGGCTTCACGGGCGGGCGCCTGTTCGGCCGCGGCGCCGTGGCGCGCTTGTTTGCGGCGAGCGGCGGCATTCCCCGCCTGGTCAACATCCTGGCGCACAAGGCGCTGATGCTGGCGTACGGGGAGGGCAAGCAGGAGGTCAGCAAGCGCCATGTGGCGATTGCGGCGCAGGATACGGTGGCCAGCCGGGCTTCCCGCCTGCCATGGCTGATCGGGGGATTGAGCCTGCTGATCGCGGCATGCAGTGTGACATGGGCGCTCACTAAATGAGTCTGATTAACAAAATGCTCCAGGATCTCGACGCCCGTCACGGCGGCGAGGCGGCACGCCAGGGCGGTTCGCCCGTGGTGCGGCCGGTTGCGTCCAGCGAGCGTTTTGGCCGCCCCGGCCTGGCCATGGCGGCTGGCGTGGGCGTGGTGGTGCTGGCCCTGGGAGGCGTGCTGGCATGGCGCTACCTGTTCAGCAAGCCTCCGGCCGCGCCAGTGCCCCAGCAGCCGGCGGTGCTTGCTCCCGCCACGCCTGCACCGGTGCCGCAAGCGGCCGTGGCGCAGCAGGCGCCCCAGCCAGCAGCCGTGGAAGCACTCAAGCAGGAAGCGGCCAAGCCGCCACGGAAGGCTGACGCCCAACCCGCCCGCCACGCGGTGACGCCTGCCGCGGAGCAGCCGCCACGCAAGCCCGCAACGTCCGAGCGCCCGGCGCGCAAGGCGGCAGCCACGGAACAGGCGCCGGCTGCGGCAAAGACTCAGGCAGCCGAGGATGTGGGCACCCAGCAGCGCGGCGAGACCCTGTACCGCCGCGGTCTGGCGGCATTGCAAGAGGGACGCGTGCAGGAGGCGATCACCACCCTGGAACAGGCGGTGCTGTACTACCCGCGCCATGACGCGGCGCGCCAGACCCTGATCGGCCTTCTGATCGAGAACCAGCGGGCGGAGGAGGCCATGCGCCACCTGCAGTTCGGCATCGGCCTCGATCCGCGCCAGGTAAACATGGCGATGCTGCTGGCCCGGCTGCAGCTGGAACGCGGCGGCGCGGCGGTGGAAACGCTGCAGAAATCGCTGCCCTATGCGGGCAGCAACGCGGAATATCGCGCCTTCCTGGCGGGCGCCTTGCAGCACAGCCAGCGCCACCGCGAAGCGGCCGAGCAGTATCAGGCGGCGCTGCGCCTGCAGCCGCAGAACGGCGTGTGGTGGATGGGGCTGGGCATTTCCCTGGCAGCCGACAAGCGCAATGCCGAAGCGCGCGACGCCTTCGTGCACGCCCGCGCAACGGGCATGCTCACGCCAGAACTTCAAACCTTCGTCGAGCGAAAGCTCCAGCAGCTCAATTAAAGGGCCGCGAGCGCGCCCCAGACCTGCTTCATGCTGAAGCGCAGGTCGGCATCGTCTTCCGAGAGGGCACAGTGGATCGCGCAGCCGGGCTGTCCGCTCAGGCGCTGCATGGCCACTTCCACCTTGTTGCCGGCCGGGTCGCGCAGGCAGTGAATCTCCAGCATGCCGCTGGCCGGATCGCGGTGCGCCACCACGCCCGTTTCTCCGTTCTCCAGCTGCACGAGGCAGCCGGGCGGGAAGGGGCCCAGCACTTGGTGGAAGTAGTCGGAGAGCGCGGGATCGGCGTCGTGGCTGCAATCGCCGGTGAGCTTTTTAAGGGCCGCATCCGGCAGCAGGGAGCTGCGGTAGTTGCGGGATGAAACCCTGGCACAGTAGCGGTCCGCGAGATTGAGCAGGCGGGCGTTCTGCGTCACCTCGTCGCAGGTCTTGCCGCCGGGGTAGCCGCTGCCGTCCGCGTTCTCATGGTGCATCAGCACGCAGGAAATCCATTCTTCGTCGGTCACGCCCGCGCTTTTCAGCAGTTCGGCGCTGCGCTCGGGGTGGCGGTGGACGATGGCCATTTCATGCGGCTCCAGTGCGCCGGGCTTGCGCTGGAAGCTGTCGTGCTCGCGCAGCATGCCTACGTTCATGGTGAGCGCCGCCGCCGTCAGCGATTGCATTTCTTTGAGCGGCTTGCGCATGGCGCCCGCCACCATGGTGACTACAATGGCCGTCTCGATGCAGTGGCGCACGGCGTAGGTGCCCGCGATCTGGTTGAGGAACACGCAGGCCAGGGCCACGTTGGGCTCCAGCGCCACGGCGGCGTGCAGGTCGCGCACCACGCCGCGCAGGTCCGTGTCCGCGTTCTCTTCGTCGCGCAACTGGGCCAGCAGCTTGTCGAGCCGCTTGCTGATGGCATTCAGCTCATGCAGGACCGAGGGATGCGCCTCGCTATGCGTGTTCACTTGCCGCTCCTAGATCTTCTTCAGCCGCTCCAGGGCCAGGGCGAGCGTTTCGTCCTTCTTCGCGAAGCAGAAACGCACGATGCCCGATTCACGCGGTTCGCGGTAGAACGGCGATACGGGAATCGCCGCCACCTTGATCTCGCTGGTCAGCCACTCCGCGAACTCCGCTTCCTTCATGCCGGAGATGGCGTCGTAGCGCACACACTGGAAGTAGGTGCCATCCGCAGGCAGCAGCTCGAAGCGGCTGTTCTCCAGGCCCGCACGGAACAGGTCGCGCTTGCGCTGGTAGAAGGCGGGCAGGGTGAGGTAGGGCCCCGGATCCTGCATATAGCTCGCGATCCCGGCCTGCATGGGGGTGTTCACGCTGAAAACGTTGTACTGGTGGACCTTGCGGAACTCCTGCATCAGGGCCGCGGGCGCCGCCACATAGCCCACCTTCCACCCGGTGACGTGATAGGTCTTGCCGAAGCTCGACACCACAAAGCTGCGTCCCGCCAGCTCCGGATAGCGGCTCATGGATTCGTGGCGGTGGCCGTCGTACACCATGTGCTCGTAGACTTCGTCCGCCAGGATCAGGATCTGCGTGCCGCGCACGATGTCCGCCAGATTCTCCATGTCGGCTGCCCGCAACACCGTGCCGGTGGGGTTGTGTGGCGTATTGATGACAATGAGGCGGGTGCGCTGGGAGACGGCGGCTGCCAGCCTGTCCCAGGGCAGGCGGTATCCCTGTTCGCCCAGCTCCATCTGCACCAGCACCGGCACGCCTCCGCACAGTTCAATGGCAGGCAGGTAGCTGTCGTAGGCCGGTTCCACCACAATCACTTCGTCGCCCGGATGCACGCAGCACAGGATGGCGCCAGTAAGGGCTTCGGTGGCGCCCGCCGTCACGGTGATCTCGGCGTCCGCGTCGTAGCTGTGGTGATAAACGGCGCGGATTTTCGCGGCGATGGCCTGGCGCAGCTGCGGCAGGCCGGTCATGGGGGCGTACTGGTTCAGGCCAGCCTGCATTGCCTCGCTCACGGCCTGCGTCAGCGCCGGTTCGCAGGCGAAGTCCGGGAAGCCCTGGCCCAGGTTGACGGCGCCATGCTGCATGGCGAGCTGGGACATGCGGGTGAACACGGTCGTGCCCACGGCGGGCAGGCGGGTGGCGATGGCTGGTGTAACGGGCGGAATCTGCGGGCTGTTCATGAAGCGGATGGCGTATGTGTTTGTTCCATTCTAGCGCGCAACGGCCGGCTCTTCCAGACTCCACTTCTCGGGCGTGATAACGCGAAACATGCCAGCCTTCGCCAGGCGCTTGGCCAGCTTGAGCAGGGCCTTGTCCTTGGTGATGAGGGTGTGCGCCTGGGCGTCGCGCGCCACCTCCAGGAATTTCTGGTCGTCCTTGTCGGTACACACGGGCAGGCGCACGCCGGATTCGGGCGGCGCCACCACCTTGATCAGGCGGTCGAAGCGCGCTTCCGCCAGGGGGCGGCTCTGTTCATCCAGCGGCAGGTGCTTGTAGTGCAGGACGATGCGGTATTCGTCGCGGCAGTCCGCGCGCGTCACCGCTTCCACGGAGCCATCCTCGATGGCTGAGAGCAGGGCTGCCCAGCGCGGGTCCTCGAACACAAAGAGGTCCAGGCAGACATTGGTGTCGATGACGATGCGTTTCGGTGGAACAGGTATCATGTCGGAATTGTTCAGAAGTATGTTTTGAAATCTTATGCTGATAGTGCTTTCGCCTGCAAAAAGTCTCGACCTCGATACGCCGCCCACCACCAAGCTGCACACCCAGCCCGCCTTCCTGGACCGCTCCGCCGAACTCATAGACCGCCTGCGCGCCTTTTCGCCGCCGGAGCTGGGCAAGCTGATGGACATCTCCGATGCGCTCTCCGCCCTCAACGTGGCCCGCTATGCTGCGTGGACGAAGGACACCACCGAAGCGCGACAGGCCGTCATGACCTTCGACGGCGATGTGTACGACGGCCTGCAGGCGCGCAAGCTCACACCCAAGCAGCTGGCCTACACCCAGTCGCGCGTGCGCATCCTCTCCGGCCTGTACGGCATGCTGCGTCCCCTGGACCTGATCCACGCGCACCGCCTGGAAATGGGCACGAAGCTCGATACGGCGCACGGCAAGGACCTCTACGGCTTCTGGGGCGACACCATCACCGAAGCGCTGAACCGGGATATCGAGGAGCAGGGTGCTGAGGCGCTGGTCAACCTGGCCTCGGAGGAGTATTTCAGGTCGGTGCGGCCGGCGAAGCTGAAGGCGCCCGTCATTACACCCGTCTTCGAGGACTGGAAGAACGGCAAATACAAGATCATCTCCTTCTACGCCAAGCGCGCGCGCGGCATGCTGGCGCGCTACGCGGCGGAGAAGGGCATTACGGACCCGGAGAAGCTGAAGAAGTTCAAGGTGGACGGCTACGCCTTCGTCAAGAAGGAGTCCGACGACTCCACCTGGGTCTTCCGCCGCAAAATCGAGGAATAAGAGAGGAGGGGACTGGCCCCTCCGTCAGCTCAGCCCCAGAACTTCCACCAGCGGCGCTCCTGCTTCGGAGCGCCATTTTCCAGGAAGCGGCTGTTCGGGAAGTTCTGCTTGAAGACGCGCATGGCGTCGTCGCGCAGCGCAGTGTTCCCCAGCTTGTCGTAGCTTTGTGCCATGATGAAGAGCGCTTCCTCGATGGCCGGGGAATCGCGGTAGTCGCGCACGGCGTCCATGGCGCGGTTGGCCGCAGCCAGGTAGGCGCCGCGGCGGTAGTAGTAGCGCGCCACATAGACCTCATACTTCGCCATGGCGTTGATAAGGTACTTCATGCGGTCCAGCGCATCGGGCGTGTACTTCGAATTCGGGAACTTCTCCACCAGGGCCTTGAAGGCGGCGAAGGCCTCGCGCGTGGCTTTCGGGTCGCGTTCGGCCGGGTCCTGCTCGTAGACGAAGTTCAGCAGGCCGATGCTGTCGTTGAAGTTCACCAGGCCGCGCAAGTAGTACATGTAGTCCACGTTCGGGTGGTTCGGGTGCAGCTTGATGAAGCGCTCCACCGCAGCCAGCGCCTGGGCCTGGTCCTGCGACTTGTAGTAGGCGTAGGCAATGTCCATCTGCGCCTGCTGCGCATAAATGCCGAAGGGGTAGCTCGCTTCCAGCTTTTCGAACAGCTGGATGGCACGCTCGTAGTGTTGCCCCTCCAGTTCCGACTTGGCCTCCGAGTATAATTTCGTTGCGGACCAGCCTTTGGTCTCATCCTGGGACCCGCCGGAGAATAAACCGCATCCGGACAAACTGAGCAGTACGACAGTTGCTGCAACTACCGATAATTTTTTTTGCATGTTGTTTGCAGAAGACGTTTAACCAAAATACTACAACAGGCTGATTATAGCCGATGGGATTGCCGTGATCTTGAAACATCAACCGAATTCGACAGAACAACTGCCCGACACCGATCTGGACGCTGATTTTGAGGGCGAGGACCTTGCTGGCGAATCCGGCGACCCGCTTGCCCCCATCGAGCTGGAACTGACGCCCGAAGTGTGCGGCGAGCGCCTGGACAAGGTGGTGGC
Source organism: Massilia endophytica (assembly GCF_021165955.1). Taxonomy (NCBI): domain Bacteria; kingdom Pseudomonadati; phylum Pseudomonadota; class Betaproteobacteria; order Burkholderiales; family Oxalobacteraceae; genus Massilia; species Massilia endophytica. Next base: position 1,755,139 of record NZ_CP088952.1, read on the forward strand.
CCGCCTGGTGCCCCAGTTTTCGCGCGGCCGCCTGCAAAGCTGGATCGAGGACGGCTTCGTCACCGTGGACGGCAAGCCGGCCAAGGTGCGCGCCACCGTCTATGGCGACGAGAAGATCGTGGTGCTGCCCCAGGCCGCCCCGGAAGACGTGGCCTTCACCCCCGAGCCCCTGGACCTGGACATCGTCTACGAGGACGACCACCTGATCGTGATTAACAAGCCCGCCGGCCTGGTCGTGCACCCCGGCGCGGGCAACTGGTCCGGCACCCTGCTGAACGGCCTGTTGCACCACTGCCCGCAGCTGGGCGGCGTGCCGCGCGCGGGCATCGTGCACCGCCTGGACAAGGACACCAGCGGCCTCATGGTGATCGGCAAGGACCTGGCCACCCAGACCGACCTGGTGCGCCAGCTGCAGGCGCGCAGCGTCAAGCGCGAATACTGGTGCCTGGTGTGGGGCACGCCGCGCCTGTCCGGCACCATCGACGCCTCCATGGGGCGCCACCCGAAGGACAGGGTGAAGATGGCCGTGACCAGCGCCATGGGCTCCAAGCCCGCCATCACCCACTACCAGCGCCTGGCCGAGGGCCATCTGGGCGAGCGCCGCCCGGTCAGCCTGGTGCAGTGCCGCCTCGAAACGGGCCGCACCCACCAGATCCGCGTGCACATGGCGCACCTGGGCTTCTCCCTGGTGGGCGATTACGTCTATGGGAAGCAGCACCTGACCGAGGTCTTCCCGCGCCAGGCCCTGCAGGCGCGCCGCCTCGGGCTGGTGCATCCGGCCACGGGCGAACCCTGCGAATGGACCGTGCCCCTGGCGGACGACTTCAAGGCCCTGCTCGACGAGGCGGGCATCGAGGAGCCGGACGAAGCGGCCCTGGCTGCGGCCGAGCTCGGCGATGAGGGCGGCGATTACGATTACGACTACGACGACGAGGAGTATTGACGTCCTCTCCGCCCTAAAGGACGAAGATTCCTGCTTCCAGCGTCGCACGTCCGCGACGGAGAATGTTTATCGCAGCATTGATATCACGATCATGTACAGCGCCACAATCACTGCAAGTCCATTCTCTTATTCCAAGGCCTGCGATACCTTTCGGTCGCGAATCGGGCAGTGCGCCACAAGTCGAGCAGGTCTGGGTGGTAAAGCGTTCGTTCACTTCCACGTACCGCACGCCATGCCTGATGGCCTTGTACGCCAGCATCTTGCGGAAGGTCGACCAGCCAGCGTCAAGTACAGATTTGGCCAGGCCGGTTTGGGCCAATCCACCAGCATTGATATTGCCCACAGCGATATGATCGAAAGCGCGCACCAGCTCCGTGGAGCGTTTGTTCAGAAAGTCCAGCCTTTGCCGGGCCACGCGCGCGTGAATCGTCCTGAGCTTGCGCCACTTGTGCGCCCGCTGCGCCACCGCCAGTGCCGCCTCCGCCTTGCGGTAAAAGCCGGGCGCCTCGATACGTTCCTGGCTGGACAGCACGGCAAGGTCTTTCAGCCCCAAGTCAATGCCGACACCTCGACTAAGCGGACGTGCAGCAGGAGGTTCGGCGACTTCGATCACAATATTGAGAAACCAATCTCCACGCCGGTCTTGCGCAAAACAGGAACCATCCCTGATCTTCCCTTCAGGCAGAGGACGCGAATAAAACACTCGGAAGGTATTACCAGCAAAGCGGAACGCATTACCTTCTCGATGCAGGTCGCGTCCCTTCATCGGGACCCAACCGAGCGACATCCGGCTTCGGTAGCGCAGATAAGGCCGACGGTGCTGTGCGCGAGATTTGGCATACTGTTCGCACACAGCGTTGATGACACCCGAATGCAGACCCAGTTCCTTGCTGCTGCCAGTGGTCAACTTGTTCAGGTCAAAGCCGGTCAGCCACGGACGGCTGAAGCGCAAGGCATCCTTCTGCCGGTCATTGCAGTAGTTCCAGACGAAGTTCACCTTGCGAGCCTGTTGACTCAGCAGTCCAGCCAGCGACTTCACACGGTAACGATAGACGATCATCATACTGTAATTATATACAGTACTTCTCCAAACTCAAGGGGAACGACTGCCTCGCAGTCGGCTCCTTGCGCTCCCTGTCCTAAGGGACGCGGTCACTCGGAGCAAATCTGATGAACACTTCTCCGCAATGGCTGATTCCCGTCTGGCCCGACGCGCCGGAGAACGTGGCGGTGCTGTGCACCACGCGCCGGGGCGGCGTGAGCCCTGCGCCCTATGACGACGGGCAGGGCGGCGGCGGGCTGAATCTCGGCATTCATGTGGGCGACCTGCCCAAGCGGGTGGAGCGCAACCGCGACATCCTGCGCGCCGAGCTGCCGTGCGAGCCTGCCTGGCTGTCCCAGGTGCACGGCGTGGCCGTGGCGGATGCCGACAAGGTGGGCCTGGACGAACTGCCCGTGGCGGACGCCAGCTTCGCCAAACGCCATGGCACGGTATGCGCCGTGCTCACCGCCGACTGCCTGCCCGTGATGTTCGCCGATACGGCGGGCACCATCGTCGCCGCCGCCCACGCAGGCTGGCGCGGCCTGGCAGACGGCGTGCTGCAGGAAACCGTGCGCACCATGCGGGAGCAGGGCGCGGGGGAAGTCGTGGCCTGGATGGGGCCTGCCATCGGCCCCCATCAGTTCGAAGTGGGCGAGGACGTGCGCCAGGCCTTCCTTTCGCGCGCCCAGGGCGATGAAGCGGCGCTGAACGCGGCCTTCCGGCCCGCCGGCGCGCCCGGCAAATACCTGGCCGACATCTACGCCCTGGCGACTGTGGTGCTGAGGCGGGCAGGGGTGACGCGGGTGAGCGGCGGCGAATACTGCACGGTATCGAATTCGGGACGTTTCTATTCCTACCGCCGAGACGGCGTCACGGGACGGCAGGCCAGCTTGATCTGGCTCAAGTAATCATTGATCTTTCCGGCGGGCGGCTTCGGCTTCGCGGCGGCGTTTGCGCCGTTTCCCGCCAGTTAAGTAAAATAGGATGCCCAAGGGCAGCACGCAGTACAGCAGGAAGGTCATGATTCCGGCGACCACGGTGGGTTCGGTGAGCGCCATCAGCAGCACAACATAAATCCAGGCAACAGCAACAATCAGCATAAGCGCGTTTCAGTGAAAGCGAATTGAACAGATGAACTTCAACATGAATATGCCCGACCCGCAAGCCATTGCCAATGCGTGGATGTCGCAAATCGGCGATCCCAGCCAGTGGCAGTCCTGGTTCAAGATGATGCCTGAAATGGATGCCATGCCTGGCGCGGCGCTCCTGCGCGAAGCGGGCGCGACGATCCGTCCCGAAGTGCTGGAACGGCTGAAAAACGAGTACATGAGCGAATTTGGCGCGCTTTGGCAGCAGTTCCTGTCCGGGAAGGCGCCCCAGCTGAAGGACCGCCGCTTCAGTTCGGACGCCTGGCAGGGCAACCCGGTGTCGGCCTTCAATGCCGCATCTTACCTGCTGAACGCCAAATTCCTGGTGGCCATGGCCGAGGCGGTGGAGGCCACGCCGCACCAGAAACAGAAAATCCGCTTCGCCGTGCAGCAGGTGGTGGACGCCATGTCGCCCGCCAACTTCCTGGCCACGAACCCCGAAGCCCAGCAGAAGCTCATCGAGACCAAGGGTGAAAGCCTGACCAAAGGCCTGGCCAATATGCTGGCGGACATGCAGAAGGGCCATATCTCCCTGTCTGACGAGAAAGCCTTCGAAGTGGGCCGCAATCTGGCGACCACCGAGGGCCAGGTGGTCTACGAAAACGAGCTGTTCCAGCTGCTCCAGTACAAGCCGCTGACGGAGAACGTGAAGCAGCGTCCGCTGCTCATGGTGCCGCCCTGCATCAACAAGTACTACATCCTGGACCTGCAGCCCGAGAATTCCCTGGTGCGCTATGCGGTGGAGCAGGGCAATACCGTGTTCCTCATCTCCTGGCGCAATCCGAACCAGACCCTGGCGAAGACGAGCTGGGACGACTATGTGGACGATGGCGTGGTCAACGCCATCAATATCTGCAAGGCCATCACGAAGGAAGAGAAGCTGAACGTACTCGGCTTCTGCGTGGGCGGCACCCTGCTGTCGACGGCCCTGGCCGTGATGGCGGCGCGCGGCGAACAGCCTGCCGCTAGCGTCACGCTGCTGACCACCTTCCTGGATTTCAGCGACACCGGCGTGCTGAACGTCTTCGTGGACGAGCCGCAGGTGATGCTGCGCGAGCAGACCCTGGCCGCGGGCGGCCTGATGCCGGGCCGCGACCTGGCCAGCACCTTCTCCAGCCTGCGTCCGAACGACCTGGTGTGGAACTACGTGCAGTCCAACTACCTGAAGGGCAATGAGCCGCCGCCCTTCGACCTGCTGTACTGGAACTCGGATTCGACCAATCTGCCGGGCCCCATGTTCTGCTGGTATCTGCGCAATACCTACCTGGAGAACAAGCTCAAGGATCCGGGCAGGCTGAAGGTGGCGGGCGAGGCGGTGGACCTGTCGAAGATCGACGCCCCGGCCTTCATCTACGGCTCGCGCGAAGACCATATCGTGCCGTGGACCTCGGCCTTTGCCTCCATGGACATCCTGAACCCGAAACAGCGCAAGGCCAACCGCTTTGTGCTGGGCGCCTCCGGCCATATCGCGGGCGTCATCAATTCCCCGGCCAAGAAGAAGCGCAGCTACTGGGTCAACGACGGCAAGGCCGCGGCGGATGCGGACGGCTGGCTGGCCGGCGCCGCCGAGCACCCGGGCAGCTGGTGGCCGGAGTGGGCCGCCTTCCTGGCCCAGCACGGCGGCAAGGAGGTCAAGGCGCGCACGAAGCTGGGCAATACCAAATACAAGCCCATCGAACCGGCCCCGGGCCGTTACGTGAAGGAAAAGGCCGAGTAAGTGTGGCAATCCTGGCCAGATTGCCAAGCCGATCTTTTAGTTGCGTTGCAATAAACACGATATTCTTATACCGGAACGCCCAAACTGAGAATTTTTCACTCTATAATGGGCGCGCAGGCTTGTGAAAAGCGAACCTCAGTTCGCTTTTTTTTCGAATTCAACTTAGGTACGCGCTGCGGCGCAATAACGGATCTGTGATGAGTAGTGGAAAAAAAAGTGCTGAACGCCTGATCAAGAAGTACCCGAACCGCCGGTTGTACGATACCCAGACGAGCTCCTATATCACGCTGACCGACGTCAAGCAGCTGGTGCTGGACGCCGAAGACTTTACCGTGGTCGACGCCAAGTCCAACGAGGACCTGACGCGCAGCATCCTGCTGCAGATCATTCTGGAAGAAGAGGCGAGCGGTGTGCCCATGTTCAGCACCGACGTGCTGGCGCAGATCATCCGCTACTACGGCCACGCCATGCAGGGCATGATGGGTTCCTACCTGGAAAAGAACATCCAGGCCTTCACCGACATCCAGCGCAAGTTCACCGCGGGTGCGGCCAACTTCGACGGCAAGACCTTCAGCCCCGAGATGTGGACCCAGTTCATGAACGTCCAGGCCCCCATCATGCAGGGCATGATGAACAACTACATCGACCAGAGCAAGAGCCTGTTCGTGCAGATGCAGGAGCAGATGCAGAACCAGAGCAAGAACCTCTTCGGCGCCTTCCCCTTCGCGCCGCCTCCCACGGACAAGAAGTAAACCCCACACAAACCGGCGCAGGACGCCGGTTTTTTATTGACTGCGCAATTTTCCCGCTGGTAGTATGTGGAAACGATTCCACATTGACGCCATCGATGACCAAGCCCGCAGCGCTGCAAACCACTTTCGACCCGCCCGCCGACTCGGTGCTGTGGCGCAAGGATTTCCTGATCGGCGTTGCCACCGCCGCCTACCAGATCGAAGGCGCCAGCGAAGAAGACGGCCGCCTGCCGTCCATCTGGGACACGTTCTCCGCCATTCCGGGCAAGGTCCTGCACGGAGACACCGGGGCCGTGGCCTGCGACCACTACCACCGCTGGGAAGAAGACGTGGAGCTGATCTCCGGCCTGAATGTGGACGCCTACCGCCTGTCGATCGCCTGGCCGCGCGTCATGCATGCGGACGGCAGTGTGAACGAAAAAGGCATCGCCTTCTACCGCCAGCTGCTGGCCCGCCTGCGCGCCAAGGGGCTGAAAACCTTCGTCACGCTCTATCACTGGGACCTGCCGCAGCACCTGGAAGACCGGGGCGGCTGGATCAACCGCGAAACGGCCTTCCGCTTCGCCGAATACGCCGACCTGGTCAGCCGCGAGCTGAAAGGGCTGGTGGATGCCTGGTCCACGCTGAACGAACCCTGGTGCTCCGCCATGCATGGCTACGGCACCGGCCACCATGCGCCCGGCAAGACGGACAACAAGCTCGCGCTGCAGGCCATGCACCATCTGCTGCTGGGCCACGGGCTGGCGATGCGGGCGCTGCGCAGGAACGATCCCACATCGCTGAAGGGCCTTGTGGCCAACGTGGGGCGCGGAACCACGGACGGCGATACCCCGGCCGACCTCCGCGCGGCCGAACTGTTCGAGATCCAGAACAACGACTGGGTGCTGGATCCGCTGCTGAAACAGCGCTATCCCGCAGGGCTGTTCGAGCTGTGGCCGGGCACCGAACCGGAGGTTCAGCCGGGAGACATGGAGATCATCGGCGAGCCGATGGACTACCTCGGCATCAACTACTACTTCCGCACCAATGTGCGCAGCGACGGCGCCCACGGCTATACCGAAATGCCACTTGAGGGCGTGGAGCGCACCCAGATGGGATGGGAGGTCTATCCCGACGGCCTGCGCGACCTGCTGCTCGGCTTCCACCGCAACTACGCCAATCTGCCGCCCATCTACATCACCGAGAACGGCACCGCCTCGGACGACGCCGTGGTGAACGGAGAAGTGAACGACGCGCAGCGCATCTCCTTCCTGAACCGCCATCTCGCCGCCGTGGACGAAGCGGTGAAGGCAGGCGTCAAGGTGCGCGGCTACTTCATCTGGTCGCTGATGGATAATTTCGAATGGGCTTTCGGCTACGAACGCCGCTTCGGCATTGTGCATGTCGATTATTCGACCCAGAAACGCACCCTGAAGCGGAGCGCCCATCTGGTGCGCGACTTCCTGGCGAAGAGGAGAGCGCAGCCGGATTAACCATTAGCACGCTCGTATCAACTATCATAAGCATCGTCCAGAACAAGGCGCCCAAGCGCCGCAGGAGACAGAATGAGCAAGGCTTCACAATTGGCCGGCGCCCTGGCGCTGGCCATCGGCGCGCATGGCGGCGTGCTGGCGCAGGCGCCGCAGCCGCCACGCCCGCCGCTCAAGGCCACGGTATCGCACTGGTGGACTTCGGGCGGCGAATCCGCCGCCGTGCGCCAGTTCGCGGACGCCTTCAATAAGGCTGGAGGCCAGTGGATCGACCAGGCAGTTGCCGGTGCCGACGCCTCGCGCGCCTCGACCATCAACCGCATCGTGGGCGGGAATGCGCCTGCGGCGGCGCAGTTCAACACCTCCAAGCAGTTCCGCGACATCGTGGACCAGGGCCTCCTGAACAATATCGACGACGTGGCGGCGCGCGGCAACTGGGACCAGGTGCTGGCCAAGCCGATCATCGACGTCATCAAGGTCAACGGCCATTACTATGCCGCCCCCGTGAACATCCACATGACGGCCTGGTTCTTCTATTCCAAGCCAGCCTTTGCGAAGGCGGGCATCAAGGAGGAGCCGAAGAACTGGAACGAATTCATCGCCGCGCTGGAAAAGCTGAAAAAAGCGGGCCTGATTCCGCTGGCCTTCGGCGGCCAGGTGTGGCAGGAAAAGATCCTGTTCGACGCCGTGTTCTCCATGGTGGGCGGGCCGGAGCTCTACCTGAGCATCTACCGCGACCGGAACTACGCCGCAATCAACTCCGAAGCCTTCCGCCAGGTGCTGGTCAAGTTCAAGCAGCTGCGCAACTATATCGATGCCGGTTCGCCGGGCCGCAACTGGAACGATGCGACGGCAATGGTCGTCAGCGGCAAGGCGGGCGTCCAGATCATGGGCGACTGGGCCAAGGGCGAGTTCTCGGCGGCCGGGCAGGTGGCGGGCAGGGACTTCGGCTGCTTCGCCGGCTTCGGCCCGAAATCGCCTTACCTGGTGGCGGGCGACGCCTTCGTGTTCCCCAAAACGTCCAAGCCCCAGGTGGTGGCGGCGCAGAAGCTGTTCGCTTCCGTGGTCACCTCGCCGGGGCCGCAGGCAGCCTTCAGCGCGCTCAAGGGTTCGATTCCCATCCGTCCGGACGTCGATACTTCCGGACTCGATCTCTGCGCGAAGAAAGGCATCGAAATCATGCAGGACCGCTCGCGCCAGCTGCCCAATCCCGAAATGCTGCTGGATCCTGACCTGGTCGGTGCGCTGCAGGACGTGCTCACCAACTACTGGAACCGCAACCAGACGCCCGAACAGGCGCAGAAGAACTTCATCCAGGCCATGAAGGACAACACATGGTGAAGCAACGCTCCCGCACTTCGATAGCGGCATGGATCGCGCTGCTGCCCATGATCCTGACCGTGGTCTTCGCCTACATCGGCACCATGCTTTTCACGGCGCGCGTGTCCCTCAGCAGCTCCCGCATCTTCCCGACCAGCGACTTCGTCGGCCTTGGGCAGTATGCGCGCCTGTTCCGCAACGAGCGCTGGCTGCTGTCCCTGGAAAACCTGGCCATCTACGGCGTGCTGTTCGTGCTGGCCTGCCTGGTGATCGGCTTCCTGCTCGCGGTGTTCATCGACCAGAAGGTAAGCGGGGAGGGCGTGCTGCGCACGGTCTTCCTCTATCCCTATGCCATGTCCTTCGTGGCCACGGGCCTCGTATGGCAGTGGATATTGAATCCATCCCTCGGCATCCAGCAGGTGCTGCGCCACATGGGCTTCGAGGATGCGCAATTCGACTGGATCGTGGACCAGGACAAGGCGCTGTACACCATTGTTATCGCCACTGTCTGGCAGGCTTCCGGCCTGGTGATGGCGCTGCTGCTTTCGGGGCTGCGCGGCATCGACGAGGAAATGTGGAAGGCGGCGCGCATCGACGGCATTCCACGCTGGCGCGTCTATATCAGCATTGTGCTGCCCATGCTGTGGCCTTCGCTGTCCACGGCCTTCGTGCTGCTGTTCGCCATGGTGATCAAACTGTTCGATCCCGTGGTGGCCATGACCCAGGGCGGTCCGGGCACCGCAAGCGAGGTGCCCGCCAAATTCATCATGGACTACCTGTTCGGCCGCGCCAATATCGGCCTGGCTTCGGCGGCATCCATCGTTCTGCTGACGACCGTGATGGCCATCGTTGCGCCGCTGTACTTCGCGCGCAGCAAGGTCGTTCAGAAAAGGAGCAAGGCATGAAGACGCGTATAACGCCGGGCCGCATCGGCCTCTACGTCTTCCTGTTCACGGCGGCGCTGTTCTTCCTGGTGCCGCTGTACGTGATGCTGGTGACCTCCGTGAAGCCGATGAGCGAGATCCGGCTGGGGAATATCTTCGCGCTGCCGCTGGCGCCTACCGTCGAACCATGGCGGCTGGCGTGGCAGGCCGCGTGTACGGGGCTTGAGTGCGAGGGCATCCGTGGCGGCTTCTGGAATTCCGTGAAGATCACCGTGCCGAGCACCGTGTTCTCCATCGTGGTGGGCGCCGTCAATGGCTATGCCCTGTCTTTCTGGCGGCCGCGGGGAGCAGGCGTGATGTTCAGCGTTCTCATGATGGGCGCCTTCATTCCTGGCCAGGTGGTGCTGTACCCGCTGGTGCGGGCGCTGGCCGCCGTGGACCTGTACAGCTCCATTCCGGGCATCGTGCTGGTGCACGTGATCTTCGGCATGCCGATGATGACGCTCCTGTTCAGGAACTACTACGCTTCGCTGCCCGATGAACTGTTCAAGGCGGCGCGCATCGACGGCGGCGGATTCTGGCGCATCTTCTTCGAGCTGATGCTGCCCATGTCCACGCCGGTGATCGTGGTGGCCATGATCATGCAGGTCACGAATATCTGGAACGATTTCCTTCTGGGCCTGGTGTTCGCCGGTTCGGACAACCTGCCCATGACGGTCCAGCTGAACAACATCATCAACACCACCACGGGCGAGCGCCTGTACAACGTCAACATGGCGGCCACCATCCTTACATCGCTGGTGCCGCTCGCCCTCTATTTCATTTCCGGCCGCTGGTTCGTGCGCGGCATCGCCTCCGGCGCAGTCAAAGGTTAAGCATGTCGAACGTATCCATCAAAAATCTTCAGATCACGCTGGGCGAAAACAAGGTTATCGATTCACTGGACCTTGAGGTGCAGAAGGGCGAGTTCGTGGTGCTGCTGGGCGCATCGGGTTGCGGCAAGTCCACGCTCCTGCACAGCATCGCGGGCCTGATCGACGTGACGGGCGGCAGCATCGAGATCGGCGGCAAGGACATGACCCTGGTCGATCCGAAGGACCGGGGCATTGCGCTGGTGTTCCAGTCCTACGCGCTGTATCCCACCATGAACGTGGAGAAGAACATGTCCTTCGGCCTGCGCATCAACGGCACGCCGAAGGAGGAGATCAAGCGCCGCGTGGCGCGCGCGGCCGAGATGCTGCACCTGCAGCCGCTGCTGGACCGCAAGCCCGCCAATCTCTCCGGCGGCCAGCGGCAGCGCGTGGCCATCGGGCGAGCCATCGTGCGCGAGGCCGATGTCTTCCTCTTCGACGAGCCGCTGTCCAACCTGGATGCCAAGCTGCGCACGGAACTGCGGCGCGAACTGAAGCTGCTGCACCGCCAGCTGGGCGCGACCATGATCTACGTGACCCACGACCAGGTGGAGGCCATGACCCTGGCCAGCCGCATCGCCGTGATGAAGGGCGGGGTGATCCAGCAGTTCGACACGCCGGACACGATCTACCGCGAGCCCGCCAATCTCTTCGTGGCCGGCTTCCTCGGTTCGCCGTGCATGAACTTCTTCCATGGGCGCCTCGCCGTGGAGAACGGGAAAACGCTGTTCCGCAACGGGCATATGGCGCTGGACGTGTCGCACTACGCCTTCCGCCAGCCGGTGGAGCCGGGCCTGGCCTGCGTTCTGGGCGTACGGCCGGAAGACGTGGTGGTGGAGGCGGATGGCCCGTATCGCGCCTCCGTCACGCTGGTGGAAGCCATGGGCGCGCACCGCGTGCTGTGGATGGACTTCCACGGCGCGCAGATCTCGGCCATCGTGCAGGATGGACGGGAGGGCGGCGCTTTCTCGATCCGCAGCGAAGGGATATCCCTGTTCGGGGAAGCCAGCACTTTGCGCCTCTAACCGTCGCCCTCGCGAAGGCGGGGCCCATGGGCGTCACGGCACACTCCTAGGCACCCGCCTTCGCGGGTGCGACGGCGCCTCTCATAGGGTACAATGGCAGATTGCTCCAAACTTTCATTGCCAGATTATCATGCAATCCCAACCCATTTCCCGTATCCAGAAGCCCGGCTCCGAAGGCACGCCTGCGAGCACCGGCCCAGCGCCGAAAGTCGGTTTCGTGTCGCTCGGCTGCCCCAAGGCGCTTGTCGACTCCGAACAGATCCTGACCCAGCTGCGCGCTGAAGGCTACGAGACCGCAAAGTCCTACGACGGCGCGGACCTGGTGATTGTGAACACTTGCGGCTTCATCGACGCCGCCGTGCAGGAATCGCTGGACGCCATCGGCGAGGCGCTGGCCGAAAACGGCAAGGTGATCGTCACCGGCTGCCTGGGCGCGAAGAAGGACGCGGAAGGCCGCGACCTGATCCAGTCCATCCACCCGAAGGTGCTGGCCGTGACCGGCCCGCATGCGGTCGGCGAGGTGATGGCCGAGGTGCATACGCACCTTCCCAAGCCGCACGAGCCCTTCATCGATCTGCTGCCGCCGCAGGGCATCAAGCTCACGCCCAAGCACTACGCCTACCTGAAGATTTCCGAAGGCTGCAATCACCGCTGCTCGTTCTGCATCATCCCGTCCATGCGCGGCGACCTGGTTTCGCGCCCCATCGCGGAGCTGATGCTGGAAGCGGAAAACCTGTTCAAGGCAGGCGTGAAGGAACTGCTGGTGATCTCGCAGGACACCTCGGCCTATGGCGTGGACGTGAAGTTCCGCTCGGGCTTCTGGAACGGCCGCCCGGTGAAAACCCACATGACACAGCTCACCGAAGCCCTGGGTGAACTGGCCAAGCAGTACGGCGCCTGGGTGCGCCTGCACTACGTCTACCCATATCCGCACGTGGACCAGATCATTCCAATGATGAGCGGCGGCCATATCCTGCCTTACCTGGACGTGCCGCTGCAGCACGCGCATCCCGATGTGCTGAAGCGCATGAAGCGTCCCGCTTCCGGCGAGAAGAACCTCGAACGCATCCAGGCATGGCGCGCCATGAATCCTGACCTCGTGATCCGCTCCACCTTCATCGCCGGCTTCCCCGGCGAGACCGAGGCGGAATTCGAGTACCTGCTGGACTTCCTGAAGGAAGCCCAGATCGACCGCCTGGGCTGCTTTGCCTACTCGCCGGTGGAAGGCGCCACCGCCAACGAACTGGAAAACCCGGTGCCGGAAGAAGTGCGTGAAGAGCGCCGCGGCCGCGTCATGCTGCTGCAGGAGGAAATCTCCCGCAAGCGCCTGCAGGCCAAGGTGGGCAAGACCATCAGGGTGCTGATCGACGAACTGACCCCGAGCGGCGCCATCGGCCGTTCCGCTGCCGACGCGCCCGAGATCGACGGCGTGGTGCATGTGAAGAAGCCTTTCGAACCGCACAAGAAGCTGGCCGTGGGCCAGTTCTACGACGTTGAAATCACCCGCGCCGATGCGCACGACCTGTGGGGCGAGGCCTGAGCATGGAGAAGAAGGCCCTTCAGACAGCGCTGGTTCATTCCGATTACACGCCGCCTGAGGGCTTCGCAGCCTTCCCGGCAGCGATCCACCACGCTTCCACCATCCTGTTCAAGAACGTGGCCGCGCTGCGTTCCGGCGACTGGAAGGAAAAGAACGCCTATACCTACGGCCTGCACGGCACCCCAACGACCTTCACGCTCGAAGCGCGCATCGCCGAAATCGAAGGCGGCGAGCGCTGCCTGCTGGCGCCGAGCGGTCTCGCCGCCATCGCCATGATCGATTTCGCCGTGCTCAAGACCGGCGACGACATTCTTCTCCCTGACAATATCTACAATCCGAACCGGGTGCTGGGCAACTGGCTGCAGGAAGCGTTCAACATCACCGCGCGCTACTACGATCCCATGATCGGCGCAGGCATCGCGCAGATGATCCAGCCGAACACGAAGCTGATCTGGACCGAGGCGCCGGGCTCCGTGTCGATGGAAGTGCCGGACCTGCGCGCCATTTGCGCGGCGGCGAAGGAGAAGGGCGTCCTGGTCGCGCTGGACAATACCTGGTCCGCGGGCCTGGCGCTGCGTCCCTTCGAGCTGGGCGTGGACATCAGCATGCAGGCGCTCACCAAGTACCAGTCGGGCGGATCGGACGTGCTGATGGGCGCAGTGATCACGCGCGACCGCGAGCTGCACGAGAAAATCGCCAACTCGCATATGCGCCTCGGCCTGGGCGTGGGCGCGGACGATGCTTACCTTGTAATGCGCGGCCTGCCCACCATGAAGCTGCGTTTCGAAGCCCACGACGCGGGCGCGCTGAAAGTGGCCGCCTGGCTGAAACAACGCCCGGAAATCTCGCGCATGCTGCACCCGGCCTTCGAGGACTGCCCCGGCCACGAGGTCTGGAAGCGCGATTTCACGGGCGCGGGCGGCCTGTTCTCGGTGCTCTTCGACGCCCGATTCAGCGAGGAGCAGACCGACCGCTTCGTCGATTCCCTCAGGCTCTTCAAGATCGGCTACAGCTGGGGCGGTGCGAACAGCCTGTGCATCCCTTACCGCATCCAGGCCATGCGCCGCAACTGGCAGGACGGCGGCACGCTGGTCCGCTTCTACATCGGCCTGGAAGATCCGGCGGACCTGATCGCGGATATCGAACAGGCCCTGGCGCGGATGTAATCAGATCGGCTGGTTCTGGTTGAGGGTGACCCAGCCGCGAATCAGCCGGTAAGCCTTCCAGATCCACGCCACGCCCCAGACGACGATGGCGGCCGGAATGCCGAAGAAGGTTACGAACAGGGCTGCGCCCACCACCACCCAGAGTACATACCACCAGAAGGACCGGATCATCCAGCTGTGATGGCTTTCGATGAAGGTGCCGCGCGTGCCGTCGCGCTTCGAGTAGTTGAAGAGCAGTGGAATGATCGAGAAGGCGCCAAGCGAGAAGAAGAAACTCACCGCGTGGGCAACGTAGAGCCAGAACGCCCAGTTCTTGGCCGAATCGGTTTGTGCATCGAGAATCAGTTCCTGAGCCATATGTAATCCTCCCTTGGCCCAAGGCTACCATAGTTGGGCCGCTGCGGCACTCACGTACGCCTGCTGGCAACGCAATCCGCAGCTGCCATAACTTCCGGCTATCTTTGCGATTGAACAAATCAATGTGGCGTCCGCTTTGATTTGATGCTTCCGCCTGCTTTAATGAGAGAGGTAATCGACACCGGAGGAGCCCATGAAAGCAAAGCGGATCGTTTTAGCCGTCGCCGTCTGCCTCACGCCTGCACTGGTCTGGACGCAGACCGCCAAGCCGGACAGGCCTCCGCCAGGCGAGAAGCCGACGAGCTATATGCCGGTCGATATCCGCGAAGACTTCCAGGTGACCTTGCAGCGCCTGCGCGCAGCGCGCCCCATCGTGATGAAGCGCCAGCACGACTTGCTTGCATCACGCTACGATCTGGCCGACCGTCCGTCGAAGGACACCATGTTCCGCGGGAAGCCCGTGCAGGAAGGCGTGCGCGTGAAGCTCCCCCGCGGGATCACCTGGCAGGAGTTGGCGGCGCTCACCCCGGAGCAGGTCCGCGAACGCGACCTGTTCCCGGCGGGCTTCCTGCCGCTGCCGCACCCGAACCATCCCGAAGGCGGCATGCTTTTTCCGAAGTTCCATATCGACGAGATACTGAAGCAGGAGCAGCGTGACCTCAACCGATTCGACCTCGAATTCGACCTGCCCGACCACTTCCTGCCGGAGTTTCCTGCGCCGATCTTCCTGACCACTCATCCGGAGCTGGGCGACGTTTCGAAAGGGAAGCTCATCACCATCGAGAACTTCTACGACACCTTCAACGGCCTGCTCAATCCCAAGCAGATCGAAGGCCTGCGCCTGCTGGTAACGCCTTTCCCCCAGCAGCAGTTCAATCAGACGGAGGACCGCCGCTCAGTGAAGCCGAGCCGCGGTGTGACCTGCTTCGACTGCCACGCGAATGGCCATGGCAACGGCAGCACTCACCTCGTGGGCGACATCCGGCCCCAGGAGCTGCGCCACCGTATCGAAACGCCGACCCTGCGCGGCGTGAACATCCAGCGCCTGTTCGGCTCCCAGCGCGCGTTGAAGACGGTGGAGGACTTCACGGAATTCGAGCAGCGCGCCGCCTATTTCGACGGCGACCCCGTCATCGCCACCAAGAAGGGCGTGAACGTGCTGGAACGCGGCAGCCAGGTCCACTTCATGGCCGAATTCCAGGAGATACTGGACTTCCCGCCCGCGCCCAAGCTTGGCGTGCTGGGCAGGCTCGATCCGAAGAAAGCCTCGGCGCAGGAACTGCGCGGAGAGGCCATCTTCCATGGCAAGGGGCAGTGCGTGAGCTGCCATGCGCCGCCGTACTTCACGGACAACCTGATGCACAACCTGAAGACGGAGCGCTTCTACAAGCCGCGCACCGTGAACAACATGAAGATGGTGGGCGATGGGCCGATCAAGACCTTCCCGCTGCGCGGCATCAAGGAATCGCCGCCGTACATGCACGACGGACGCCTGCTTACGCTGGAGGACACGGTGGAATTCTTCAACCTCATTCTGGAAACGAAGCTGAGCGACCAGGAGAAGGCAGACCTGGTGGTCTTCCTGCGCGCACTTTGATAGACAGAGGGGACAGACCCTGTGCAGGGTCTGTCCCCTCTAGTAAGATATCCTCGATCTTTTATCGGGGAGACAGAATGAGCGGGCCGTTGCAGGGAATCCGTATTATCGAAATCGGCCAGTTGATCGCCGCGCCGTTTGCCGCGCGCCTGATGGCGGAATTCGGCGCGGAGGTCATCAAGATCGAGGCGCCGGGCGACGGCGACCCTATCCGCAAGTGGCGCAAGCTGCACAAGGGCACCTCGCTCTGGTGGTATCTCCAGTCCCGCAACAAGAAATCCATTTCGATCAACCTGAAGTCCGCCGAAGGCGTGGACATCGTCAAGCGCCTGGCGGAGGGCGCCGATGTGCTGATCGAGAACCTCAAGCCCGGCGCGCTGGAAAAGCTGGGACTGGGCTGGGATGTGCTGCATGCCCTGAACCCGAAGCTCACGCTGGTACGCATCTCCGGCTACGGCCAAACCGGGCCTTACAAGGACCGTCCCGGTTTCGGCGCCATCGGCGAAGCCATGGGCGGCATCCGCTATACCACGGGCGAGGCGGATGGCGTGCCGGCGCGCGCCGGCGTCAGCCTCGGGGACTCGCTCGCTTCCCTGCATGCCGTGATGGGCGCGCTGATGTCCGTCCTGCGCGTGAAGACGGGGCAGGGCGACGGGCAGGTGGTGGACGTGTCCCTGGTGGAGAGCGTGTTCAACCTGATGGAAAGCCTTGTGCCGGAATACGACCTGCTGGGCTATGTGCGCGAACGCAGCGGCGGCGCGCTGCCGGGGATCGCACCTTCGAACACCTACCCCACCCGGGACGGCGCCTATGTTGTCATCGCGGGCAACAGCAACCCAATCTACAAGCGGCTGATGCAGGTCATCGGCCGCAATGACCTGGCGGACGATCCGCAGTTCGCCCAGAACGACGGCCGCGCCGCGCAATCGGGGCTGATCGATGCCGCCATCGCAGGCTGGACCTCCGCGCATTCCATCGGCCATGTGCTGGAGGCGCTGGAAGCGGCCGAGGTGCCCGCAGGCCGCATCTATTCGGTCAAGGACATCGTGGAGGACCCGCACTACCAGGCGCGCGGCATGATCCAGCAGGCCGTGCTGCCGGACGGCGTGGCCGTGAAGATGCCGGGCATCGTGCCAAAGCTGTCGGATACGCCCGGCGAAGTGCGCTGGCAGGGCCCGCAGCTGGGCGAGCATACGGCGGCCGTGCTGGCGGACCTGGGGCTGGATGAGGCGGCGGTGGCGCGCCTGCGCGCGGCGGGCGTGGTTCAGTAGGAACTACTCGGCGGCGAATTCGGCGGCAGCCTTGGCTGTCCACAGGGCGCGGTCATAGACGGGATAGGGCTGGTCGTAGCCCTCCGCACCGTCTTCGCCGATGAAGTAGAGGGCCCAGGCATCGCCCTCGTGGCGGATGGCGATATCGTCCACGCGGCAGTGCTCCGCGAAGTCCTCATCGCCTTCCAGGTTCACGATGCGCACACCGCGATGTAAGAGAACAGTTGCCATAATGGCCATGATACTGCGGATATGGCCTGAAGTTGTGGCAAAAATGTATCTCAGCGGAGCAGATTCAATACTCCGTCGAGTCCGACGTAATTCAGGGCAACATCGGCCTGGGCCCGTACCACCGGCTTCGCGCGGAAGGCCACGGAAAGGCCGGATATCCCCATCATCTTCAGGTCGTTGGCGCCGTCGCCCATCACAATGGCCTGGGAGGGGCGGATGCCCATTGCCGCGCACACGCTTTCCACGGTCTCCTTCTTCACCTCTGCATCCACGATGCCGCCCAGGACTTCGCCCGTCAGCTTGCCGTCGACGATCTCCAGCGAATTCGCGTGGGTGTAGTCGAGCCCAAGGCGCGTCTTCAGGCGCTCAGTGAAGTAGGTGAAGCCGCCCGAGACCAGCAGGGTTTTCAGGCCCGCCGCCTGCACGGCCTTCAGCATGTTCTCCGCGCCCGGCGAGAGGTCAAGGCGTTCGTCGTACACGCGTTCCAGGGCCGATGCGTCCAGGCCCTTGAGCAGGGCGACTCGGCGGCGCAGGCTGGCCGCGAAATCGAGTTCGCCGCGCATGGCCGCCTCGGTGATCTCGGCCACCTGCGGCTTCAGGCCCTGCATGTCCGCGATCTCGTCGATGCATTCGATGGTGATGAGGGTGGAGTCCATGTCCATCGCCACCAGGCGGAAATCGGCCATGGAGAGCGTGCGGTTCAGCCAGGTGGCGTCGAGGCGCTCGGCGGTGGCCGCAGCCTCGATCGTCTGGCGCAGCGCATCCGTATCGCTGACGCCTTCGCAGCGCAGCGCTGTATCGGAAACGCGCACGAGGCGCTGGGGCGCGGCCAGGGCGGCGACCCGTTCAAGGCCGGGCATGCAGCCCGGAAGGCCCTGCAGGACCAGGTTCTTCGTGATGTCGTTCATTCAGGAGAGCAGTTGTTTGATGGCGGTCTTGATCTGCGTGACGCGCGCGTTCAGGTCGGGCATGCTGGCGGTGATCTTCAGCTTGTCCTGGCCGTTCAGTTTAATGTGGCGGTGCTTCTGGATCAGGGTAATGATCTTCATCGGGTCGATAGGCGGCTTGGGCATGAACTGCAGGTTCACTGCCTCGCCGTGGGCATCGATCTTGACGATGCCTGCCGTTTTCGCCGCAATGCGCAGCCGGTGGGTTTCGATCAGCGCCTTCACCTGCTCCGGCAGCTTGCCGAAGCGGTCGATCAGCTCTTCCTGCAGATCGTCGATGGCTTCCTGCGCTTCGCAGTTGGCCAGGCGCTTGTAGATGGAAAGGCGTTCGTGCACGTCGCCGCAGAAGTCCGAAGGGAGCAAGGCGGGAACGTGCAGGTTGATTTCGGTGGTGGTGGCCAGCGGCGCCGCGAGGTCGGGCTCCTTGCCCGCCTTGAGGGCGCGCACGGCCTCGTTCAGCATGTCGGTGTAGAGCTGGAAGCCGACTTCCAGCATCTCGCCGGACTGGCTCTCGCCCAGCACTTCGCCCGCGCCGCGGATTTCCAGGTCGTGCATGGCCAGGTAGAAGCCACTGCCCAGTTCTTCCATCGCCTGGATCGCGTCCAGGCGGCGCTGCGCCTGCTTGCTCAGGCCCTGCACATCGTTCACCAGCAGGTAGGCATAGGCCTGGTGGTGGGAGCGGCCGACACGGCCGCGCAGCTGGTGCAGCTGTGCAAGGCCGAACTTGTCGGCGCGGTGCATGATGATGGTGTTCGCGGTCGGCACGTCGATGCCGGTTTCGATAATGGTGGTGCAGAGCAGGATGTTGTAGCGCTGGGCCACGAAGTCGCGCATCACCTTTTCCAGGTCGCGCTCGTGCATCTGGCCGTGGGCGACGGCAATGCGCGCCTCAGGCAGCAGCTCGGTCAGCGCGGCCAGGCGGTTCTGGATGGTCTCGACCTCGTTGTGCAGGAAGTAGACCTGGCCGCCGCGCTTCAGTTCGCGCAGCACGGCCTCGCGGATCACGGAGTCGTTCTCGCTGCGCACGAAGGTCTTGATCGCCAGGCGCTTCTGCGGCGCGGTGGCGATGACGGAGAAGTCCCGCAGGCCTTCAAGTGCCATGCCCAGGGTACGGGGGATCGGCGTTGCGGTGAGGGTCAGCACGTCCACCTCCGCGCGCAGGGACTTGAGCGCCTCTTTCTGGCGTACGCCGAAGCGGTGTTCTTCGTCGATGATGACGAGGCCGAGGCGGGTGAACTTCACGTCCTCCGACAGGAGCTTGTGGGTGCCGATCACGATGTCCAGCGTGCCGTCGGACATGCCCTTGATGGCGTTGGCGATCTCCTTGCCGGTGCGGAAGCGCGACATCTCGGCGATCTTCACCGGCCAGTCGGCGAAACGGTCGGCGAAGGTCTGGGCATGCTGTTCGGCCAGCAGCGTGGTGGGCGCGAGAATGGCGACCTGCTTGCCGCCCATGACGGCGATGAAGGCCGCGCGCAGGGCCACTTCCGTCTTCCCGAAGCCCACGTCGCCGCAAACGAGGCGGTCCATCGGCTTCCCTGAGGTCATGTCCTTGATCACGTTCAGGATCGCCGCTGCCTGGTCGGGCGTTTCGTCGAAGCCGAAGCTTTCGGCGAAGCGTTCGTAGTCCTGGGAGGAATACTCGAAGGCGTGGCCCTGGCGCGCCGCGCGGCGCGCGTAGAGGTTGAGCAGCTCGGCCGCGGTATCGCGCACCTGCTCGGCCGCCTTGCGCTTGGCCTTCTCCCACTGGCCGGAGCCCAGCGTGTGCAGCGGCGCATCCTCCGGCGAGCCGCCGGAATAGCGCGAGATCACATGCAGCTGGGAGACGGGCACATAGAGCTTGGTGTCCTTGGCGTATTCCAGATGCAGGAATTCGGTCTCTCCTTCGCCCAGGTCCATGCTGGTGAGGCCCATATAGCGGCCGATGCCGTGGTTGATGTGGACCACCGGATCGCCGATCTTGAGCTCGGACAGGTCGCGCACCATGGACTCGACCTGGGTCACCGCCTCCTGCTTCTTCTTGCCGACGCGGCGGCCGCTGCCCGCATACAGCTCGGTTTCGGTGATGAAGGCCAGCGCCTCGGCGCCTGCCAGCAGCTCGAAGCCCGCCTGAAGGGGCGCAACGCCCAGCACCACCTTCGCATCGGAGGCGAGGAAGCCTTCGTAGCCTTCCACCGGCGCGGGGTCGAGGTCGAACTCGCTGAAGTACTGCTGCAGCGTTTCGCGGCGGCCGTTCGATTCGGCGCAGATCATCACGCGCCGCCCGCCCTGCATCAGGTAGGCGCGCAGGTTGGTGAGCGGATCGTCCAGGTGGCGGTTGACGCCGATGTTCGGAATCGGGGCCGAGAGCTCGGAAGCAGCGCCGTCGCCGTCGCGCTGGATCGAAAGACGCGCATGCGGCTTGGCCTGGGTGTAGAACTGCTCCGCGCCCAGGAAGATGGATTGCGGCGGCAGGATGGGCCGTTCGCGGTCCGCCTTCAGGAACTTGTAGCGCGACTCGGTATCGGACCAGAAGCGCTGGATGGCGCTGTCGATATCGCCCACCGTGGCAAGCGCGGCGCCTTCGGGCAGGTAGTCGAACAGCGTTGCGGTCTCTTCGAAAAAGAGCGGCAGGTAGTACTCGATGCCCGCCGAGGCAATGCCGCTGCTGATGTCCTTGTACACCACGGCGCGCGAGGGATCGCCCTCGAATGTTTCGCGCCAGCGGCTGCGGAAGGTGGTGCGCGCGGCTTCGTCCATCGGGAATTCGCGGCCCGGCAGCAGGCGCACCTCCTTCACGGGATAGAGAGAGCGCTGGGTGTCCGCATCGAAGGTGCGGATGGTCTCGATGGTGTCGCCGAACAGGTCGAGGCGGTAGGGCAGGGCGGAGCCCATCGGGAACAGGTCGATCAGGCCGCCGCGCACGGAATATTCGCCGGGCGACATCACCTGCGAGACGTGCGTGTAGCCCGCCAGCGTGAGCTGCGATTTCAGGCGCGCCTCGTCCAGCGACTCGCCCTGCTTGAAGAAGAAGGTGTAAGCCGCCAGGAAGGAGGGCGGCGCCATGCGCACCAGCGCCGTGGTGGCGGGCACCAGCATCACGTCGCATTGGCCGGTCTGGATCTCGTGCAGGGTCGCCAGGCGCTCCGAGACGAGGTCCTGGTGCGGCGAGAAGGCGTCGTAGGGCAGGGTCTCCCAGTCCGGCAGCAGGTGGCAGCGCAGCTGGCCGCCAGCGAACCATGGCATTTCGTCAAGCAGGCGCTGGGCGTCGCTGGGCTGGGCCACGATCACGGCCAGCATCTGGCCGCGCGACTTCAGTTCGAGCGCGCTCTGGGCCAGGGCATAGGCGTCGGCCGAGCCGTACAGGGTCGGCAGCACAAAGCGGTTGCCAGGTTTCGGAAGAGCTTTTTTGAGATCGAAGGACATGCAGGCAGGTGCGGGGGAAATCACAGGCAACATTATAGAGCAAGCCACTGTCCCAGCCGTTCGTGCCACGCGCGCCACACCTGCGGCATAAATTCGTTGACGCCGACCCCGTCGCCGTTCGATAGTTCAATCGCAGGGATTATCACCAAATATCACACTTATTACAATTTTAAGGATTTCACTCCGGGGGGCCTATGTTCAAGAATCTGCTCATCAAATGGAAACTGGCGACCCTTGTTGTCATCATGCTGATCGCCCTGGCCGCGATCGGCGCATCGGGCTACCGCGGCATCGCCAAGGTGGGGTCGTCGGTGGACGAGATCGGGAAAGTGCGCCTGCCTTCGCTGCTTGGCCTGCTCGCCATGAGCGAAGCGCAGACCGACATCATGGGCACGACTTTGCGTGCCGCCATCTGGGAAACCAACTATCAGGCGCAGCAGCAGTTCGCTGGCGTGCTGAAGGAGCGCGAAGCGGCATGGAAGGACGCCGAGGCGGGCTGGAAGAAGTACGAGCCCCTGCCGCAGACGGCGGAAGAAGCCGTGCTCTGGAAGCGCTTCGTGGGCGAATGGGAAGCGTGGAAAGCCCAGGATGCCAAGCTGGCAGCCACCGTCGCCGCCCTTGCCGCAGCCAGCAGCGAGGAGCAGCAGAAGACGCTCTTCACCCAGTTCTACGCCCAGTATGAAGCGGCGGGTCCCCTCTATCAGAAGGCCAAGGCAACGCTGGGCGAAATCTGCGACCTGAACGACCGTGTGGCTGCCGATAGCGTGAACAGCGGCGTCGAGGCGGCGAGCAGCGCGGAAAACACGATGATCTGGTCCGCGCTGGCCGCCATGGCCACCGCCGTCGCCTTCGCGTGGTATATCGCGAACGCCATCACGAAGCCGATCCAGGAAGCGGTGCGGGTGGCGCAGACCGTGGCCTCGGGCGACCTGCGCAGCACCATCGTGGTGGAAACCAGCGAGGAAACCGGCCAGCTGATGCAGGCGCTGAAGAACATGAACGACAGCCTGAAGTCCATCGTGGGCCAGGTGCGCACGGGCACCGACGCCATCGCCTGCGCCTCGGCGCAGATCGCTACCGGTAATATGGACCTGTCCTCGCGCACCGAGGAGCAGGCCAGCTCGCTGGAGGAAACGGCATCGTCGATGGAAGAGATGACGTCCACCGTGCGCCAGAACGCCCACAATGCGCAGCAGGCCAACCAGCTGGCGTTCTCCGCGTCGGAAGTGGCGGAGAAGGGCGGCGGCGTGGTGGCGCGCGTGGTGGAGACCATGGAGTCCATCAATACCTCGTCCGGCAAGATCGTGGACATCATCAGCGTGATCGACGGCATCGCCTTCCAGACCAATATCCTGGCGCTGAACGCGGCGGTGGAGGCGGCGCGCGCAGGCGAGCAGGGACGCGGTTTCGCGGTCGTGGCCTCCGAAGTGCGCAACCTGGCGCAGCGTTCCGCTGCGGCGGCCAAGGAGATCAAGCAGCTCATCACCGATTCGGTGGAAACGGTGGCCGGCGGCAGCAGGCTGGTGGCCGAGGCGGGACAGACCATGGACGAAGTGGTGCAGAGCGTGCAGCGCGTGAACGACATCATGTCCGAGATCAGCACGGCCACGCAGGAGCAGAGCTCGGGCATCGACCAGATCAACATCGCCATCGGCCAGATGGACAATGTCACGCAGCAGAACGCGGCGCTGGTGGAAGAGGCGGCGGCTGCCACGGCAGCCCTGCAGCACCAGGCGGCAGCGCTGGCGGAGGTGGTGAGCGTGTTCCAGCTGGACCAGGCTGTCCTCGGCGTGGCTCCTGTGCGTCCCGCTGCGCGTCCGCAGCCTGTTGCGGCGGCTTCCAAAGCCGAGGCGCCCGCGCCCAAGCTCGCGCAGCCGCGCCGTGGCAAGGCCGAGCCGCTGCTGCGGCCCGCGCCGCGCAAGGAGGCCGTTGCGGCGGCCGCCAGCGCGGACGAGTGGGAAGAGTTCTAAGCGGGGCAGTAAAGCAGGACGGCCGTGATGTTGTCGCGGCTTCCATCACGCTTGGCCTGCGCCACCAGTTCGGCACAGGCGATGTGCAGCGTTTCGGGCCGCGCGGCCGCCAGCACGGCGGCGATGGCCGCGTCGCTGGTCGGGCCGTGCAGGCCGTCGCTGCATAGCAGATAGAGATCGCCCGCCTGCACCGGGCTGGCGTGCAGCTCGGGTTCGATGCCGGGCGACGGGCCCACCGCCTGCAGCAGCAGGTTGCGCGGCGGCAGCGGTTCGGGCGCGCCCAGATCCAGCGCCTGCTGGTACATGGTCTGGTCGCGCGTCAGCTGCGCAAGCTGGCCGTTGCGCCAGCGGTAAAGGCGGGTGTCCCCAATGTGAAAGGCCAGCAGCGGCGCTTCGGGCGCGGGCTGCCAGATGCCCGTCAGCGTGGTGCCCATGCCGGTGCCGTCGCTCCTGCCTCCGGCGGCATTGATTCCATAGATCGTATCGTTGGCGTGGGCGATGGCCGCGGCCAGGAGCTCGCGCGCCGCCGCGCAGGGACCGGTCCAGGTGGCGTCGGGGTCCGGCTGCAGGCGGTGCAGGCGCAGATAATCCGCGACCAGGCGCAGGGCCTCGGCGCTGGCCACATCGCCTGCCTGGTGGCCGCCCATGCCGTCCGCAACGGCCGCCAGGTTCAGGTCCTGGGCGACCAGGAAGTTGTCCTGGTTCGAGGGGCGCACGGTGCCGGTGTCCGTCAGGCCGAAGGCGGTTCCCAGCGGGAGCCGCAGGTATTCGGAAGGCGACAGCTGCTGCCAGGCGCTCATGGTGCGGTTGGCGGCGTGGGCGGGGCCGGCGGCGCCGGCGGAATGTCGGCCGGTGGGGGCGGCTCGTCAGGCTCGGGCGGTTCGGATGGTTCCTCGTCCAGATCGATGCCGCGCACCGTCGGATCGTTCGCATACTCTTCGTAGATCCATTCGCCGTCTGCCTGCACCACGCCCTCCGGCGCCGCGCGTTCCACGGGCGGCCGTTTGGACAGGGCCACCTTCATGTAGTCGATCCAGATGGGCAGGGCCAGGGTGGCGCCGAATTCGCGGCCGCCCAGCGATTTGGGCTCGTCGTAGCCCATCCAGGCCACGGCCACGATGCCCCCGCCATAGCCCGCGAACCAGCCGTCCATGGCGTCGCTGGTGGTGCCAGTCTTGCCTGCGATGTCGCTGCGGCCGAGGCGCTGGGTGGAGATGGCGCCGGTGCCGCTGCGCGTGACCTCCTTGAGCATACTGTCCATGATGAAGACGTTGCGCGCGTCGAGGGTGCGGCGGCTTTCGTCCAGCGCGGGCGGCGCCTTGGCCTGTTTGAGCACCTTGCCTTTGGAGTCGGTGATGCGCTCGATCAGGTAGGGTTCGATGCGGTAGCCGCCGTTGGCGAAGACGGCATAGGCGTCGGCCATCTGCAGCGGCGTCACCGAGCCCGTGCCAAGCGCCATGGTGTAGTTCTGGGGATGCTTGGGCAGGTCGAAGCCGAACTTGCCAAGGTGGCTGTGGGCAAAGGGTACGGTGGCGGCGCGCAGGATGCGCACCGAAGGCACGTTCTTCGACGCGGCCAGCGACCGGCGCATGGTGATGGGGCCGTCGAACACGAAGTCGTCGTTGTTCGGCCGCCAGGGTTCGCCGTTTGCGCCGCCCGGCATTTCGATCGGCTCGTCCAGCACCATGGTGCCGGGGTAGTAGCCTTTTTCCAGGGCTGCCGAATAGATGAAGGGCTTGATCGCGGAGCCGGGCTGGCGCCAGGCCTGGGTCACGTGGTTGAACTTCTGCAGCCCGTAGTCGAAGCCGCCCACCAGGGCGTGGTAGGCGCCGGTGCTGGAGTCGATGGAAACAAAGGCCGCCGCCACCTTGGGCACCTGGCTGATGGACCACTGCTTCTTGTCGTTGCGGGCCACGCGGATGACGGCGCCGGGGCGGATGCGCACAGTGTCCTTGGCCTTGGCGGAGAGGGCGGAGGCGGCGAACTTCAGGCCCTCGCCCGTGATGGTCACGTCTTCGCCGTCCGCGGTCTCCACCTGGACTTCGGTGGGCGAGGCCTGCAGCACCACGGCGGCAAACAGGCCGTCGCTGCCCGCGCGCTTGTTGAGCGCCTCATCGATGGCTTCCTCGCGTTCCTCTTCGTTCTCGGGAAGCTTGATGAAGGCTTCCGGCCCGCGGTAGCCATGGCGCTGGTCGTAGGCGATGACGTTGCGGCGCACGGACTCGTAGGCTGCGTCCTGGTCGGCGCTGAGAATGGTGGTGTAGACGTTGATGCCGCGCGAATAGGACTCTTCCTTGTATTCGGCGTAGACGGCCTGGCGCGCCAGTTCGGCCACGTATTCGGCGTGGGTGTCGAATTCCTGGCCCTTGTTGTTGATGCGCAGGGGCTCGTGCAGCGCCTTCTCGTACTGCTCCTTCGTGATGTATTCGAGCTCGTACAGGCGCTTGAGCACCAGCTGCTGCCGGGCCTTGGCGCGCTTGGGGTTGGAAACCGGATTGTGGCGCGAAGGATTCTGCGGCAGGCCCGCGAGCATTGCCATTTCCGCAATCGAAAGCTCCTTCAGCGATTTACCGAAGTACATCTGCGAGGCCGCGCTGAAGCCGAAGGAGCGCTGGCCCAGGTAGATCTGGTTCATGTACAGCTCGAGGATCTGGTCCTTCGTCAGTACCGCTTCCATCTTATAGGTCAGCATCACCTCGTTGGCCTTGCGCGCCCAGACCTTTTCCCTGGTCAGGTAGAAGTTGCGGGCCACCTGCATGCTGATGGTGGAGCCGCCCTGGCGGAAGCCGCCGCGCAGGTTGGCGCGCGCCGCGCCCAGGGCCCGTATCCAGTCGATGCCGCCGTGCTCGTAGAAGCGGGTGTCCTCGATGGCCAGCACGGCCTTTTTCATCATCTCGGGAATCTGCTGGATGGGCATGAAATCGCGGTGCTCTTCGCCGAATTCGCCGATCAGCACCTTGTCCGCCGTGTAGATGCGCAGGGGGATCTTGGGCTGGTAATCCTTGACCGCATCGAGCGCGGGAAGGTTGGGCGCGATATAGAGGAAGAGGTAGGCCAGCAGGCCCGCGAGGACGGCCAGGGCGCCGGCGCCGGCCGCCAGCAGCGCGCGCCGCACATTGCGGCGGTTCAGCCAGGCGGGCAGGCTGGAATGCGGGGTGTTCAAAACGCAGATCTCTCGGGTGATGAAGTCGGCAACATTATAGACCACGCGCCACAGCCCCTTTCCCGCCGGGGCAGGAAGTAGTTGCTTGAACGGCGGAATATGTCGTATCTTGGTAGAAATTTCATTGCTGGGATAGCGGCATGTCGGAAGCAGGGCGGGACGTCGATTGTGATGTGTTGGTCGTGGGCGGCGGCATCAATGGTGCAGGCATCGCGCGCGACGCGGCGGGCCGCGGCCTGTGCGTGGCCCTGGTGGAAAAGGACGACCTGGCTTCCCATACTTCCTCCGCCTCCACCAAGCTGATTCACGGCGGCCTGCGCTATCTCGAATACTACGAGTTCAACCTGGTGCGCAAGGCCCTGGCCGAGCGCGAGGTGCTGCTGCGCTCCGCGCCCCACATCATGTGGCCCCTGCGCTTCGTGATGCCGCATGCGCCGGGCCAGCGGCCCGCCTTGCTGATCCGCGCCGGACTGTTCCTCTACGACCTGCTGGCCAAGCGCGAGCTCCTGCCCGCGTCGAGCGCCGTGCGGCTCTCCTGCCATCCCGCCGGGCGTCCGCTCAAGCCGGAGTTCAAGCGCGGCTTTGTGTATTCGGACGGCTGGGTGGACGACGCCCGCCTCGTTGTGCTCAACGCGATGGATGCGAAGGCCAAGGGCGCCTGCATCCTGCCGCGCACGCGCTGCGTATCCGTGCGGCGCGAGGCCGACCGCTGGCTTGCCACGCTGCGCAAGGCGGACGGCAGCGAGAAGACCATCAGCGTGCGCTATATCGTGAACGCGGCCGGTCCCTGGACGGCGTCCTTCCTCGGCGCGGCGACGCAGAAGCCCCATGCCTCGCAGCTGCGGCTGATCAAGGGCAGCCATATCGTCGTGAAGCGCATTTTCGAGCACGACCACGCCTACATCTTCCAGAACCGCGACGGCCGCATCGTCTTCGCCATTCCCTACGAGCGCGATTTCACCCTGATCGGCACCACGGACCTGGACTTCCAGGGCGATGCGGACAAGGTGGCAATCGGCGAAGGCGAAATCCGCTACCTGTGCGAGCTGGCCAGCGGCTACTTCCGCGAGCCGGTGAAGCCTGCGGACGTGGTATGGACCTATTCGGGCGTGCGCCCGCTGCTGGAGGACGAGGCGGCGGACGCGAAAGCCGTCACGCGCGACTACCGGCTGGAGGTGGACAACGCGGGCGCGCCCATGATGAGCGTCTTCGGCGGCAAGATCACCACTTTCCGCAAGCTGGCGGAGGAGGCGGTGGACCAGATCTGCCGCTCGCTCGGCAAATCCGCTCCCGGCTGGACGGAGCGCGCCTGCCTGCCGGGCGGGGACCTGTTCGGCGACGTGCCGCAGAACCGCTCGGTGCAGGAATTCGGCGCGTGGACGGCGGCCCTGCAGGTGCAGTACGCCTGGCTGCCGCCCCAGCTGGTGACGCGCTACGCGCGCGCCTACGGCACGCGTATCCACACCCTCCTGCGCGGGCGCAATGCGCTGGCCGACATGGGCGAGGAGATCCTGCCCGGCCTGTACGAGGCCGAAGCGGACTATCTGCGCAAGCACGAATGGGCGATGAGCGCTGCGGACATCCTGTGGCGGCGCTCGAAGCTCGGCCTGCATCTCCCGCCGGGCGCCGAAGCCCGCCTGGACGCCTGGCTCGCAGCCCGGGCGGCATAAAAAAAGCCGGCATCTGCCGGCTTTTTTCCTGTGCGGGACAGCTTACTTCACGCCGTGCATCAGCTTCTGGATCAGGGGCGCCACCAGGAACAGCACAATGCCGCCGCCCACCAGCGAGTAGAAGCCGAAGGTGTAGCCGGACAGCGCGGACGCCACCGACATGCCCGACTCGCCGCTGACGTGGGAGGCGAAGATGCCGGACAGGTTGTTGCCGATACCGGTCGACAGGAACCAGCCGCCCATGCCCAGGCCCACCAGGCGGGGAGGGGCCAGCTTGGTCGTCATCGACAGGCCGATAGGCGACAGGCACAGTTCACCGATGGACTGGATCACGTAGACCATGAACAGGGTCCAGAACGGGATCTTGTTGTTGGCGTCCACCAGCGAGGACAGGGCAAACATCAGCAGCAGGAAGGCCACGCCGTTGAAGATGAGGCCCAGGCCGAACTTGCGCGGGATCGACGGATCGGCGTTGCGGCGCGAGAGCCACACCCAGGTCGCTGCCACGATAGGCGCGCAGGTGATGATGGCGATGGAGTTCACGCTCTGGAACCAGGCGGTGGGGAAGGTCCAGTCGCCGAAGTTTCGGTTGACGATGTTCTCGGCCAGGAAGGTGAAGGAGCTGCCCGCCTGTTCGAAGAACATCCAGAACAGGATGTTGAAGCCGAAGATCACGAGCATGGCGATGACCTTGTCGCGCGCCACTTTGCCGCAGCGGAAGCCTTCGACCAGCATCATTACGGACAGCAGGATGAAGAGCACGGACAGCACGCCCTGCAGGGTTTGCGCGCCCAGCGCCAGCAGGCCGAAGACCACGGGAATCACGGCCAGGCAGCCCACCGCCACGTAGGCAATACGGGTCTTGTTTTCCGCTTCCGGTTCGGGGCGGCCAATGCCTTTCAGCGCCTGGCGGCCAATGTAGAACCATACGAGGCTGATCAGCATGCCCACGCCGGAGGCGATGAACACGATCTTGTAGGCGGGCGTGTCGCCCGAGCCGAAGACGTGCTGCGCCAGGTACTGGGTCAGGATCGGCGCCAGGAAGGCGCCGCAGTTGATGCCCATGTAGAAGATGGTGAAGCCGGAGTCGCGGCGGGCGTCGCCTTGCGCATACAGCTTGCCCACCATGGCGGAGATGTTCGGCTTGAACAGGCCGTTGCCGGTGATGATGGTGGCCAGGCCCAGTTTGAAGACGGTGGGATCGGGATAGGCGATCATGAACAGCCCCGCCGCCATGAAGGCCGCGCCGACCAGGATGGAGCGCTGGTAGCCCAGCACACGGTCTGCCACATAGCCGCCGAACAGCGCGGCGGCGTACACCAGCGCGAGATAGGAGCCGTAGATCAGGTTCGCGTCGGCCTCGCCGGTGGCGGAGCCTCCGTGGAACTGGGCCACGACATAAAGCACCAGCGCCCAGCGAATGCCGTAGAAGGCGAAGCGTTCCCAGAACTCGGTCATGAACAGCATCCACAGGGGGCCGGGGTGGCCCATGATCTGCTTGAACTCGGGGATCTTGGCTTCGGTTGGGGTGGTGGTCGCACCGCTCATGCGGATTCTCCTGGCTGAAAAAAGCCGCCATTGTAATGCACCGCGTCCGCTTGTCGAGAACTTCGCGTGCTGCATGGCAGCATTGTGGTATGTTTGCCAAGGTTGCAACACTCTTGTCACGCCACAAGTCGAAGGGATGGCGTATATTGGGGCTGCGAGCCCAACTGGTATCGCTGTATTGGAAACTAAAATAGGATTTGTCGCATCATGGAACATGGCATTGTCGATACACAGATTTCGCCCGAAGGCAAGCTGGAGGTACTGTCCAAGGCCGAAGTCGCAAAGCTGCTCGATTCAGGAAAAGGAGGGCTGTACCAGATCTTCCGCAAGTGCGCGCTGGCCGTGCTCAATTGCGGCAGCACCATCGACGATGGAAAGGAACTGCTGGAGCGTTTCAAGTCGTTCGAAATCAACATCATGCAGCGCGAGCGCGGCATCAAGCTCGAAATCAAGGGCGCGCCCGCCATCGCCTTCGTCGACGGCAAAATGATCAAGGGCATACACGAGCACCTGTTCGCGGTGCTGCGCGATATCGTCTTCGTCAGCAACGAGGTCACCGGCAATCCCAAGTTCGACCTCGCCACCACGGAAGGCACCACGGACGCCGTCTTCCACATCCTGCGCAATGCCAATGTGCTCAAGCCGCAGTCGAACCCCAACCTGGTGGTGTGCTGGGGCGGCCACTCGATCAACCGTTCCGAATACAACTACACCAAGGAAGTGGGTTACCAGCTTGGGCTGCGCGGCCTGGACATCTGCACCGGCTGCGGCCCGGGCGCCATGAAGGGGCCCATGAAAGGCGCCACCATCGGCCACGCCAAGCAGCGCTTCACGGGCGGGCGCTACCTGGGCATCACGGAGCCCGGCATCATTGCCGCCGAGTCGCCGAACCCCATCGTGAACGACCTGGTCATCATGCCGGACATCGAGAAGCGCCTGGAAGCCTTCGTGCGCACGGGCCACGGCATCATCGTCTTCCCTGGCGGCGCTGGCACGGCCGAGGAGATCCTGTACATCCTCGGCATCCTGCTCCATCCGGACAACGCGGAACTGCCGTTCCCCCTCATCTTCACCGGTCCCGAAACGGCGCGCGAGTACTTCACGCAGATCAATGAGTTCATCGGCCTCACCCTCGGCGCGGAGGCGCAGAAGCGCTACCGCATCATCGTGGACGATCCGGCCCAGGTGGCGCGCGAGATGCAGGAGGGGATGAAGCAGGTGCGCGAATTCCGCAAGGCGCGCAGCGATGCCTATTACTTCAACTGGGCGCTCAAGATCGACGAAGAGTTCCAGCGTCCTTTCGCGCCCACGCACGAGAACATGCGCAACCTGCGCCTGCACAAGAACCAGCCGGTGCACGAGCTGGCCGCCCAGCTGCGCCGGGCTTTCTCGGGTGTGGTGGCGGGGAACGTGAAGGAAGACGGCATTCGCGCCATCGAGAAGTACGGCCACTTCGAGATCCACGGCGACCCGGAAATCATGGGCCCGATGGATGCGCTGCTGGCCTCCTTCGTCGCCCAGAGCCGCATGAAGCTGCCGGGCAAGGCCTACATCCCTTGCTATAAAGTCGTCAAGTAAGTCGGCCGCACCTTAACCCCTGGAGTTGTGCGTCTTGCGCAGCTGCAGGGGTCTATGCGAAGCCGGTCATGGACTGCCTGGAGCGTGGAAGGCGCCTTCGAACAAACGCGTTATCGCGGTTTTTCGCGCTGACCGGCAGACGTCTGCAAGCAGCCATCCATCGTTTCCTGGAAGGCGCAGCCAGATGGCTTTCCAGGCATTGCGGTTGCCGCTGCCGTGCAGGTCCGCGAAGCGGGACGGCGATATCGGGCCATCACCGTATATGATTTCTGCCCCCTCGACTACGGCAAAGTACTGCTCTGGGCCAAAGCTTGCGCGGAGCTTCGTTCCATCGGGAAGAAACAGCTCCTTCCATTGGTACCCTGATTCTGATCGACTAGCTGGCTGCTGTGGGGCTGCGGGAGCAGGTTTCATGTAGGCCCGGATCGCGTCGCAGATGATTGGTTCGAGCCGGAAGTCCGACCAGAAATAGCCGGTGAAGTCGCCAAGTTCTTACAGCAGCTCGGCTGGCACGCGGAGGGGCATTGTGAGGTCATCGCTAGACATGGGGTACCTTTCTGAAAAAACGGGTTTTACTAAACGCCGCTAAATCCCGCGGGAACCTGCTATAACGCGCTAATACTTACTAAAACTGCCGTTCGTAATCTTTAGAGGCGATTGCCAAGGTTTAGTTCCCGAAGTCTGAGTAGTACGAATTAGCGGGGTCTATCGCGAAATAGTATGAAATCGCAGGTTTTAGTAAGAATGGAAAAAACAGATACGGACACCCCATAAGAAAAAAAGCCGCGCTGCGGGGCAGGGCGGCTTCTTGATTGAACGAGGAAGGATCAGTCTTCGCGGCGCAGGTGCGGGAAGAGGAGGACGTCGCGGATGTTGGGCGAGTCGGTGAGCAGCATCATGAGGCGGTCGATGCCGATGCCGCAGCCGCCGGCGGGCGGCATGCCGTATTCCAGGGCGCGGATGTAGTCGGCGTCGTAGAACATGGCTTCGTCGTCACCGGCCTCCTTCGCCTCAACCTGCGCCAGGAAGCGCGCGGCCTGGTCTTCGGGATCGTTCAGCTCCGAGAAGCCGTTGGCGATTTCGCGGCCCACCATGAACAGCTC
The DNA here is from genome assembly GCF_021165955.1 of Massilia endophytica. Lineage (NCBI taxonomy): Bacteria > Pseudomonadati > Pseudomonadota > Betaproteobacteria > Burkholderiales > Oxalobacteraceae > Massilia > Massilia endophytica. Next base: position 1,787,896 of record NZ_CP088952.1, read on the forward strand.
GAAGCGCTCGGTGATGCCGGCACGGGTGTCGGATGCGCGCGCCAGCGGCGATACCTCGGCCGGGTAGTCGATGATGAAGGTCGGCTCCCACAGCTGCGCTTCCGCCGTTTCCTCGAACAGGCCCAGTTGCAGCGCGCCCAGGCCCGAGTGGGCGTGCGGCTTCACGCCGAATTTCAGCAGTTCCGCCTTGAGGAAGGCTTCGTCGTTCAGCTGCGCTTCGGTGTAGTGCGGCGCGTACTTGTTGATGGCGCCGACGATGGTGAGGCGGTGGAAGGGCTTGGAGAGGTCCAGCTCCCGGCCGCCGTAGGTCAGCACGGCCGAACCGTGGGCATCCACTGCGGCCTGGCGGATCACGGACTCCGTGAAGGTCATGATCCACTCGTAGTCCGTGTAGGCCGCGTAGAACTCCATCATCGTGAATTCGGGGTTGTGGCGGATCGACACGCCTTCGTTGCGGAAGTTGCGGTTGATCTCGAACACGCGGTCGAAACCGCCCACCACCAGGCGCTTCAGGTAGAGCTCAGGCGCGATGCGCAGGAACATCTGCATGTCCAGCGCGTTGTGGTGGGTGATGAAGGGCTTTGCCGCCGCGCCGCCCGGAATCGGGTGCAGCATTGGGGTTTCCACTTCCATGAAGTCGTTCTTCTCCATGAAGCGGCGGATCGAGGAAATGGCAGCCGTGCGCGCCTTGAAGGTGCGGCGGGTCTCCTCGTTCATGATCAGGTCCACGTAGCGCTGGCGGTACTTGGTTTCCTGGTCGGCCAGGCCGTGGAACTTGTCCGGCAGTGGGCGCAGGGACTTGGTGATGAGGCGCAGTTCGCTGACCTTGATGGTCAGTTCGTCGGTCTTGGTCTTGAACAGGGTGCCGGTCACGCCCAGGATGTCGCCCAGGTCGTAGTGGTGCAGCGCTTCCATGGCGGCTTCGCCGGTCAGGTCCAGGGTGGCGTAGATCTGGATGCGGCCGTCGGCGCGCTGGCCGGAGGAATCCTGCAGGGTGGCGAAGGCGGCCTTCTTGCCTGCCTCGCGCTTCAGCATCATGCGGCCAGCCAGGGTTACGGTCACGGGCGCGGCTTCCAGCTCCTCGCGCGATTTCCCGCCGTACTGCACATGCAGGTCCGCTGCCTTGTGTTGGGGCGTGAAGTCGTTCGGGAAGGCGACGCCTTTCTCGCGGATCGCAGCCAGCTTGGCGCGGCGTTCGGCGATGATTTTGTTGTCGTCCTGGCCTGGCGCCTGATCGTGATTTTCCGTAGTCATGGTGGTAGTGGTGTTGATGGGATTTAGTTGTTGGCCGGGCTGCCGGAGAGCAGCTCGGCGATATTGAGTTCGCTGAAGTCGCGCACGATGCACAGCACGTTGTCGAATTCGGCGAAGGCGGTGGCGGGCAGGGTGGTGCTCAGCACCACGCAGCGCATGCCTGCGCGGCGAGCCGCTTCCACGCCCAGGGGCGCGTCTTCGAACACGATGCAGTCCGCGGGCGCGGCGCCGCAGCGTTCGGCCGCCAGCAGGAACACGTCCGGTTCCGGCTTGCCGCGCGCCACGTCGGCCGCGCCGACCACGGCGTCGAAATGGCGGCGCAGGTCCAGGCCGTCCAGCGTAAAGACGATATTGGCGGGCGGCGCGGCCGTGGCCACGGCCAGGCGCACGTCCGCTTCCTGGGCCTTCGCGATGAACTCGTCGAAGCCCGCCACCGCTTCCAGGTGGGGCGCGTACAGCTCGCGGTACAGCTCTTCCTTCTCCGCATCCAGCAGCACGCTGTCTTCCTTCGTGATGTGCTCACCCAGGTAGGTGCGCATGATCTCGTGGCCCTGGCGGCCCGCCGTGCGGCGGAAGAATTCGTCCGCGTCCACGGTGTGGCCGCGGCGCGAGAAGAACTCCAGCCAGGACTTCGTATGGAAGGCCATGTTGTCGACGATGGTGCCGTCCATGTCGAAGATGAACGCGCGCTGCGGTGCAGTCATGGCTTATACGCCTTGCTTGAGGGAGGCGGCGATGAAATCGTCCAGGTCGCCGTCCAGCACGTTTTTCGTATTGCCGGTCTCGAAGCCTGTGCGCAGGTCCTTGATGCGGGACTGGTCCAGCACGTAGGAGCGGATCTGGTGACCCCAGCCCACGTCGGTCTTGGAGTCTTCCAGCTTCTGCTGCTCGCTCATGCGCTTGCGCAGCTCCTGCTCGTACAGCTTGGCCTTCAGCATGTCCATCGCCTCGGCCTTGTTGCGGTGCTGCGAGCGGTCGTTCTGGCACTGCACCACGATGCCGGACGGCGCGTGCGTGATACGCACGGCGGAATCGGTCTTGTTGATGTGCTGGCCGCCCGCGCCGGATGCGCGGTAGGTGTCGATGCGCAGGTCCGCCGGGTTGATCTCGATCTCGATGGAGTCGTCCACCTCGGGGTAGACGAACAGGGAGGTAAACGAGGTGTGGCGGCCGTTGGCGCTGTCGAAGGGCGACTTGCGCACCAGGCGGTGCACGCCCGTTTCGGTGCGCAGGTGGCCGTAGGCGTAGTCGCCTTCCACTTTCAGGGTGGCGGTCTTGATGCCTGCCACCTCGCCCTCGGATTCTTCCAGCACCTCGACCTTGAAGCCCTTGCGTTCGCAATAGCGCAGGTACTGGCGCAGCAGCATGGAGGCCCAGTCCTGGGCTTCCGTGCCGCCTGCGCCGGCCTGGATGTCGATGAAGCAGTTGTTCGGGTCCATCGGATTATTGAACATCCGGCGGAATTCCAGGCCTTCGATGACCTTCTTGATTTCTTCGGTGTCGCCGATCACCGCTTCGAGCGTGTCGTCGTCGCCTTCTTCCTTGCCCATCTCGAAGAGCTCCTGCGCGTCGCCCAGATCGCTCTTGGCTTTCTCCAGGGTGAGCACGATGGCTTCCAGAGCCTTCTTCTCGCGGCCCATGTCCTGGGCGCGTTTCGGGTCGTTCCAGACGGCTGGGTCTTCCAGCTCGGCGTTCAGTTGTTCCAGTTTCTCCGACTTCTTGTCGAAGTCAAAGATACCTCCGAAGTTCGGCTTCGCGGGTCGTGAGATCGGCGAGCAGGGCGGAGAGGGAATTGATGCGTTCGGCTTCCATGGCTTTTCTTTATCTGTAGAGTGCAATCAAACCTTAGATTATACCCTAGGAGGCCAGCTCTGCCGAAGGAGGGGCGCTTGCTGCGCTCCCGCACTCTGCGTATGATGCAGCGTCGCCATCTTGCCCCTTTGTCCATGCGCATCGCCACCCGCCTGTCCGCCTGCCTCCCCGTCCTGCTCCTGGGCTGCAGCACGCTTCCCCAGGGCGCGCCGCCCGGCAGCACCGCCACCCTGGCCCTGCTGGAAACGACGGACCTGCACTCGAATGTGCTGAGTTATGACTATTACAAGCTCGCGCCCGACGCCTCCCTGGGCCTGGAGCGCACCGCGACCCTGATCCGCCAGGCGCGCGCCGAATTCCCCAACACCGTCCTGCTGGACAATGGCGACACCATCCAGGGCACGGCGCTGGCCGACTACCAGGCCCTCGTGAAGCCGGTCGACTGCAAACAGGTGCTGGGCATCTACAAGGCCTTCAATGCCCTGGGCTACGAAGGCAGCGGCATCGGCAACCACGATTTCAATTACGGCCTGGCCTTCCTCAGCCAGGTGACGGGCCAGCGTTTCGACGTGGATGGCGTCGATCCCGCGAAACCTGCCTGCGCCGGTCCCACCTTCCCGCAGGTGCTGGCCAATGTCTACAGCCTGAAGTCGCGCAAGCCCCTGTTCAAGCCCTGGCACATCATCGAAAAGCGCGTGCAGGCCCTGGGCCCGGACGGCAAGGCCGTGGAGGCCACGGTCAAGGTGGGCATCATCGCCTTCGCGCCGCCCACCATCATGAGCTGGGACAAGCGCTGGCTGGAAGGCCGTGTCTACACCGAAGGCGTGCGCGAAACGGCGCAAAAATACCTCCCCGAGATGCGCGCGCAGGGCGCCGATCTCGTGGTGGCGATCTCGCACGCGGGCCTGGACGACAGTCCCTATTCGCCCACCATGGAAAACGGCAGCTGGCACCTCGCCCGGGTGCCGGGCATTGACGCCATGCTGATCGGCCACTCGCACCAGCAGTTCCCGAATGCGGCCAGCACGGTGCCCCAATTCAGCCTGCCCGGCGTGGACAAAGCCAAAGGCACGGTGCACGGCGTGCCGACGGTGATGCCAAGCCTGTGGGGCAAGCATCTCGGCGTGATCTCGCTGCAGCTGCGCCATGACGGCAAGCGCTGGGTCGTGCAAAAGGAGCTCACCCGCGTCGAGGTGCGCGCCACCCAGGTGGGGGACAAGCGTTACGCCGAAGCCGATCCCGCCATTGCGCCGCTGCTGGCGCAGGAGCACGAAGAAACCATCCGCTACGTGAAAACGCCCATCGGCACCGCCAGCTACCGCATGTCCACCTACTTCGCCGACGTGGGCGACGTGAGCGCCGTGCAGCTGGTGAACCAGGCGCAGGCCGGCTACCTTGCGCGTTATGTGCAGGCCAGCCTGCCGCAGTATGCCGCGCTGCCCGTGCTGTCGATGTCCTCGCCCTTCAAGGCGGGATCGGCCGGGGTGACGGACTACACGGACGTAGCGCCGGGCCCTGTGGCCCTGAACAACGCGGCCGACCTCTATCTCTACCCGAATGCGCTGCACGGCGTGAAGATCAATGGCGCTGAGCTCAAGAGCTGGCTGGAGAAGGCCGCGGAGCGCTTCAATACCATCGACCCGTCCAGGACCGCGCCGCAGGAACTGGTCAACACCGGCTTCCCCGGCTATAACTTCGACATGATCACCGACCCGCAGGTGCGCTACCAGATCGACGTGACCCAGCCGCCTGGCAGCCGCATCCGCAACCTGGAGTACAAGGGCGCTCCTGTAGCGCCATCCCAGGAGTTCCTGGTGGCGACCAACAATTACCGCGCCAGCGGCGGCGGCTTTTTCCCCGGCCTGGACGGCAGCAAGACCGTGGTGGCCTCGCCGGACAACAACCGCGAGGTGCTGATCGCCTATATCCAGGCGGCGAAAGAGCTGAAACCCGCGGAGGGCGCGCGCAGCTGGAGCTTCGTTCCGGTGGCCGCGAAAGGGCCCATCGTCTTCCACTCCGCTCCGGGCAAGCTCGATCTGGCGCGCGCCGCCGGGCTGTCCAACATCACCCAGCTGAAGGCGGACGACGGGCAGGGCAAGGGCTTCGCGCTCTACGCCATCGACCTGTCGCGCTGACCCTCAGCGCAGGCGCCGCCAGACCGAGATTGGCGTACGGCCGTTAGCGCGTACAGGCACCTGGTAGCTCAGCACATCGTCCTTCAGGGTATAGGGGCGTTCCTGGCGCGTGCCCTCCCAGTTCGGGAAAGAAGCGCCTTCGATGCTGAAGGTCAGCGTGCCCTTGGCCGCGTCGATGGCGATGGCGCCGAAATGCGTGCTCGAACCCATCACGGCGGACTGGAACTCGCCTGCGCTGGCCTGCGATTTATCGCTGCTGGCGAAGCGCTTGCGCTCCGAACTGAAAATCTGCAAGGAATAGCGGCCCTCCGCATCGACGATCAGCAGGCCGCGCGGCGCGTCGCCGTAGTCGTGCGCGCGGCTGCCGTCCGGAAGCAGCTGGTCGGCGGCCTGCAGCGTCCACGTTCCGGAGAGAGGGAAGGGCGCGGCGGAGGGCGCCGCCGCAACGATCTGTGCGGTGAGCAGGCAGACAGGGAAGAGGAGAAACTTCATGAAAAGCTCCGTTGTGAGTAGAGCTTCCACCTTATCTCTGTGCGCAATGAACCGGAATTCCCAATCTTCGCGCCCAATCTGTGCATAATTGCACGGATGAATACTCCCGACTGGAACGACCTGCGCTTTTTCGTCGCCGTGCACATGGCGGGCAGCCTCTCCGGGGCGGCCCGCGCCTGCGGCGTCGAGCATTCGACGGTGGCGCGCCGCCTGGAAGCCCTCGAAGCGGCGCTCGGCGTGCGCCTGTTCGACCGCCTGCCGCGCGGCTGGTCGCTGACGCAGGCGGGCCACGAACTGATGCCCCACGCTCAGCGCATGGAGGAGGATCTGCATGCCCTCATGCGCGCCGCCAGCGGATCGGCCGAGCTGAAAGGCACGGTGCGTGTGTCGGCGCCGCCTGCGCTGGCGGCCTGGCTCCTGGCGCCCAGGCTGCGCGATGCGTTGCCCGCGCTCGGGTCCATCGAGCTCGATCTGCGCGCGGAAACCCATAACACGGACCTGGCCCGGCGCGAGTCCGACATCGCCTTGCGCTTCCAGCGGCCTTCATCTCCGGGACTGGTGGTGAAGCAGCTTGCCACGGTGGGCTACGCGCTGTGCGGCAGCGAAGACTATGTGCAGGGCAGGGATGCCGCCGACTGGGAGTTCCTCGGCTACGATGCGCAGCTTGAGCACACGCCCCAGCATGCGTGGCTGGAGAGCGTGCGGGGAGGCCGGCGCTATGTGCTGCGCTCGAACGACCTGGCCAGCCTGCGCCATGCCGCCCTTGCAGGCTGCGGCGTGGCTGTGCTGCCGGACTATATGGCGGAGGGCCTGGCCGCCGTGCAGGACTGCCCAGTGAAGCGCGAGCTGTGGCTGGTGATGCACGAAGACGTGCGGCGCTCGCCGCCCGTACGGGCGGTGGCGGACCGGATCATCGCCCTGTTCGATCAGTCCGGGATGTGAATCCGGGCCTTGATGTGCTTGAGGTTCGCCACGATGGTGAAGGTCATGATGACCAGCAGCGACCATGAGCTCCACTTGCTCACATGGACCATGGACCAGGCGCCCAGCTGGTTCGGATAGCGCCACACGCCCCAGAAGGTGCCGATGTTCTCGGCCATCCAGATGAAGAAGCCGGTCAGCACGAAGCCGAGCAGCAGGGGCATCTGGCGGTCGCGGTCCAGCGGGCGGAAGATGATCGTGGTGCGGGCGTAGAGGCCCAGGGCGCAGGCGGCGAGATACCAGCGGTAGTCGCCGATGTAGTGGTGGGTGAAGAAGTTCACGTAGATCAGGATGGCGATCAGCCATGCCATCCAGTGCGGCGGATGGTGGCGCACGCGCAGGTCCAGCAGGCGCCAGGCCTGGATGATGTAGCTGCCGATGGCGGCGTACATGAAGCCGGAGAAAAGGGGCACGCCGAAGACTTTGGTGTACGCCGCATCCGGATAGCTCCACGACTGGATGCTGCCGGAAACCTTGAACACTTCCAGCACGAAGCCCACCGCATGGAAGAGGCACACCGCCTTCAGCTCGTCCCAGGTTTCCAGCTTGCTGGCCACCATGCCCAGCTGGATGGCCACGGCGATGATCAGGAGCAGGTCGTAGCGCGCAATGCCGAACAGGCCGGCGCGCGGCACGCTGAAGACGGCCAGGAAGAACAGGCCCACGAAGAGGCAGGCGCGCGCTTCCTTGATGCCGAAGTAGAGGAACTCGATGAAGGGCCGCGCGAACCCGAGCTGGCGCGGCGCGGAGTCGGTCAGGTGGGCGTCGATCCGTGCGAGCATGCGGATCAGTGAACCTTGGGCTTGTCTTCTTGCACGAGGATGAAGGGGCTGACAACGCTGGCCCACAGCGAGGCATCCGTTTCCAGCCAGCCCTGGGCCTGCCGGTCGGAGACCTTGGAAATCTTGCCGTTTGCCATCCACAGGGTCACGGTGGCCTTGTCGTCGTGCGCGATGCGCACGGCCACGTCGATCAGGTCCAGGTCGCTGGAGACCCACACCACATTGCCGGAGGCGAAGTGGCGCATGAGCTCCGTCCAAGGGAGGCGCGCGGTCTCGCGGTTCACTTTCTGGTGCAGTTCGAGGTCGTTATTGGGATTGGTTTGCATGATGAGTCGGGAAAAATCGTCAAATTTGCGCCACGCGCGGCGTGGGGCTACCTTCCCATGTTAGCCGATAGGATGCCCCTTTGCGAACATTGCCCACCAGGGCGGGGCGGAAACAGGCCAGGTTGGTGCCGCCCGCGCGCCGCACGCTGGGGTAGATGATGCCCGTGGAGCCCTCCCCCAGCAGCCGTTCGGCCAGCTTCTGGGATTCCACATAGCTGTCCGGCGCCAGGCAGGAGGCGAACTGCTCCAGGCCGCGGATGTCGTGGAACTCTGCGGTGAAGTCGGCCAGCATGGCCTGGTAGCTCACGCTGTCGTCGAAGCGGCCGATCTCCGCGTACTCCACCGTCTTGTGGAAGATGATTTCGGCCAGCGCGGTATCGGCCTCGAAGGCGCAGTACCAGGCGCCACGCTCGCCGTCGTTGAAGCGGCTGCCCTCGGGCCGGGCGTAGGTAAAGGCGGCGTTCACGATGCGGTAGTTCGGCACGTAGAACAGCAGTTCATCGATGCCGATGCCGGGCGCGCCGCCATGCTCGGCCGAGAGGCGGGCGTTGGTGGCGTTATCGAGCTCGAACAGGTCGCGCAGTTCGGCGTCGCTGTCGGCCAGGGGCGCGAGGACGGAGTCTTCCACGTCCGCGAAGCGGGAAGGGATCAGGCGGCAGGTGTCGAATTGACGCAGCAGGCGCAGGGGCGGCAGGGCGGGCACTACAGCCCTCCGCGCCGCGCGTCGACCAGCTTGCGCACGGTCTGCATGGAGAGCAGGCCGCCCGCCACCATATAGGCCAGCGGGCTGCGGCCGCCGAAAATGGCGTTCCGGTTCGGCAGGCTGACCCATTCGTCCGCCAGCTTGTCGCCGTAGATGATGTGCAGGGACTTGTAGATGCCCAGCAGGTAGGAGATGCGTGTGATGCGGTCCACCTCCAGCACACGGTCGGGATTCTTCTTCCACTCGTAGTAGGCGCTGCTGGACAGGCCCCCGAGCAGCTCGCGCGCATCGTCGTCGCGCAGCTTCCAGGCGGCGGCCAGCTTGAAAAAGCCTTTCAGGGCCGAGCGGGACAGGCGCTCGCGCTCTTCCTTGGCGCTGAGGTCGACCGGCATGACCGGTTCGAAGCGGCTCTTGGGGTAGGCATGGGCGGCGTGCATAGTTCCTCCGTATATGGATTATTTATACTCCAATTCCGGACTCATTGCAAGTAAGATCTTTGCGTTTGCTCAAATGGCTTGAACCTAGGCAATGCCAAGATGGCCCAATTGCCTGGAGGAATATCTTATGGATCAGCTATTCCCTTACGCCGAGGCCGAGCTGGATGGCTTCGAACGCACCCGCGAGGAGTTCGGACGGCGCTATCCCCGGCTGGCGGGGCGCCTGGCGGGCGAGGGAAGCGACCCCCATGTGCAGCGGCTGATCCAGGGCGTGGCGCTGCTGAACGCCCGCACTGCCCGCCGCCTGCACCAGGAATATCCGCTGTACGTGGAGGCGCTGTTCCACGTGCTCTATCCCCACTACCTGCGCAGCTTCCCTTCCTGCTCGATTGCCCGTTTCGGCGAGGGCGCCAGTGCGGGCGAAATCGTTCATACGGCAGGGCGGGGCTGCAGCTTCCGCCTGGGCGGGCAGGTGCAGCCGGACCGCGCGGCCATCAGCAGCGCCCAATTCCTGGATGGCGCCATCCGGATCGGCATCGATGGCGGCGGCCAGCCGCTTCCTTCCACGCTGCGCATCTTCCTCGATGGGGAGCCTGCCTTCTGCGCCGCCCTGCGCGACAGCCTGCTGCTGCGCGTGTCGCAGGCGGTGCTCTCGGCCGAAGGCCGGGAAAGCCTGCTGGACCGCACTCCGGTGCGGGCCGTCGGCTTCGATGCGCCCGATGCGTTGCTGCCGCAGGGGCCGAGGCAGCACGAGGGCTGCCGCATCGTCAGCGAGTTCTTCGGCTTTCCGGAGAAGTTCAACTTCCTGGATCTGGACCTCTCGGCTGCGGCCGGGGCGCAGGAAGCCACGCTCGACCTGCGGCTCGACGGCGCGGGCGCCGGTACGCTGCTGGCGCGCATGCTGTGGCCCCTCGGCGCCGAACACCTGCTGACGCGCTGCGCGCCGGTGGTCAATCTCTTCCCCATGGCCGCCACGCCTTTCCTGGTCGACCATGGCCGCAGCCATTACCAGGTGATGGTCAACGCGGCGAGGCCGGAAGACTTCGAGATCTACAGCATCGACAGGGTGAGGCTCGGCCCTGAGGAATACCATCCCTTCTACACCCGCCGCCACGACGAGCCGGGAGGCCGCTACTGGCTGGAGCGGCGCGATCCCGCCCGCGCGCGCGCCACGCCGGGCTACGAGGTGAGCATCGCCTTCAGCCGCGAGCCGGAACAGAGGGCGGTGGCCACGATTGGCCTTACCTGCAGCAACCGCGACGTGGCGCGCAGCCTGCGTCCCGGCGCGGCGCTGGGCGGCGCGGCAAGGGGCGTGCTGCTGCGCCAGCCCACCATGCCGCACCGCACGCCGCAGGCGGCGGGCAGCCACTGGCGCCTGGTGTCGCATCTTTCTCTCGCCACCCGCTCCCTTGTGCGGGAAGGGCTGGAGCCTTTCCTTGAGATGCTGGCGCTGTACGACGTGGCGCGCTCGCCGTCCTCGCAGCGGCAGATCGGCGCCATCAGGGCGCTCGAACACCGTCCCGCCGTGGTGACCCTGCGCGACCGGCACGGCACCGCTGAACTGCACGGCGTGGAGGTGCGCTTGCATGTGGACGAGGCGGCGCTGGCGGGCTGCGGCCTGCACCTGTTTGCCGAAGTGATGGACCGCTTCCTCGGCCTCTACGTGCACCTGAACAGCTTTACCCGCCTGGTGCTCGTGTCGGCCGCGAGCGGAGAGGAACTGCTGCGATGCCAGCCGCGCAACGGCAAGCTGCAGCTGATCTGATCACGCTGTTCCAGCTCCTGCGCAGGCAGGGCGGGGAGGCGGCCTTCGGCAACGACCCATCGCTGGCGTTCGCCGTGCGCGATCTCGCGTCGGTGAAGAACGATCCGCTGCATGTCGTGCCCGCCTTCATCGGCCTGCTGGGCGCAAGCGGCGTGCTGCCATTCCACTATACGGACCGCCTGCTGCGGCATGCGGCGCAAACGCAGGACCTGGCTCCGCTGGCCTTTCTCGATGTGCTTTCCTCGCGCAGTGTGGCCTTGTATGCGGAGGCATGGCGCAGGCGCCGCCCCGAGTTCGACCGTGAATCCGGTACGGACGCATTCCTGGGCGCCCTGCTGGCGCTGGCGGGCGAACGCGGCGCGGATACGCCGGAGCGCGCCGCCTTCCATGCCGGAGCCCTGCGCAGGGCGACCGTGTCCGCCGAGGCGCTGGGCGCGGCCCTCGAGGACCATTTCGGCGTTCCCGTGGAGCTGGCGCAGTTTGCGGGTGGATGGCAGATGCTGGCGGAGCGCGACCGTGTTTCCCTGGGCTGCGCCAACAGCGCACTCGGAAGCATGGCGCTGGGGCAGCGCATCTGGAACCGCTCGGGCAAATTCGGCCTGCGCCTGGGACCACTCGGGGCTGAGGACTTCGAACGCTTCCTTCCCGGCAGTTCCGGGGCGGCGGCGCTGGCGGACATGGTGGGCGAGTTCGCGCTCGGTCCCTTGCGCTGCGAAGTGCGCCTGCTGCTGTCGCCCGATGCCGTGTGCAGTCCCAGGCTGGGCGGGGAGGGAGTGCGCCTCGGCTTCGACACCTTCCTGGTCTCGCCGGCGGCCGCGGAAGTGCGCGAAGACGCCGTTTACAGTCTTTCGAAAAATTCGATGATATAACGGTAATCTTTCCGTTTTTCTTTTCCTTCGATGGCGTCCATACTTCGTTCCATCAGCAGCACATAACTGAACGAAGTACTCGACAAACCACTATCGAAAGGATTCATCATGCCAGTCGCAAAAGCCCAAGCAGGCAAACAGCTCATCAACGGTAACGATCACACCCTGATCTTGATCGACCACCAATCCCAGATGTCCTTCGCCACCAAGTCCATCGACGCCACCGTCCTGCGCAACAACACGGCCCTGGTGGCCAAGGCGGCCCGCGAATTCAAGGTGCCGACCATCCTCACCACGGTGGCCGCCGAATCCTTCTCCGGCCCGATCTACGACGAGATCCAGTCCGTGTTCCCGGACCAGAAGCCCATCGACCGCACTACCATGAACACCTGGGAGGACCAGCGCATTGCCGACCGCGTGAACGAAATCGGCAAGGATCGCATCGTCATCGCCGGCCTCTGGACCTCGGTCTGCGTCGTTGGACCCGCGCTCTCCGCGCTGGACCAGGGCTTCGAAGTCTTCGTGATTACCGATGCCTCCGGCGATATCACGGACGAAGCCCACGAGCGCGCCGTGCAGCGCATGGTGCAGGCGGGCGCGCGTCCCATCACGTCCCTCCAGTACCTGCTCGAACTGCAGCGCGACTGGGCGCGCGGCGAAACCTACGACGAAACCGTGAAGACCTCGGTCGAACACGGCGGCGCCTACGGCCTGGGCCTGATCTACGCGAAGTCGATGTTCAACGCTTCCGAAGGCCACTGATTCGCGGTAGCATCGGGGCTCCTCCAATCAAATCAAAGGAATTTGGATGAGCCTTTACCGAAACCTCGTGGCGCTGGCGCTGGCATCGTCGATGTCGGGCGCCTTCGCCGCTCCCGATCTCTCCCAGCAGGTGGCCGATACGGAGCGCGCCTTTGCCGCCACCATGAAGGCGCGCGACCATGCCGCCTTCAAGTCCTTCCTCGCGGACGAGGCGATCTTCAACGCAGGACCGCGCGCGCTGCGCGGCAAGGAAGCCATCGCCGCCGCCTGGAAGCGCTATTACGACAGTCCGAACGCCCCGTTCTCGTGGGAACCGGACCAGGTGGAAGTGGTGGCCTCCGGCACGCTGGCCTATACCTCCGGCCCGGTCTACGACCCGAACGGCAAGGTGTTCAGCCGCTTCAATTCGGTGTGGCGGCTGGAGCCGGACGGCAAATGGCGCGTGGTGTTCGACCGCGGCGAACAGCTCTGCGACTGCAAGAAGCCCTGAAGCCTTACGCCGGTTCGGCGTGTTCGACCATCAACTGCACCTTGGTGGTGCCGTTGTATTCGTTCGCGTCGAGGCGGAAGGCGATGCGGGCGCGTTCGCTCAGGCCGTCCGTGCGGCCGAACCAGATGGCGTCGTAGCGCGCGCCATTTTTTTCCACCAGCAGCTTGAGGTGGCGCTCTTTCAGGATGCGCTGGCTCACCACGCGGAACTCGTCGCAGAACACAGGCGGGGCGAAGCCCTGGCCCCAGACCTGGCCGTCCATCAGTTCGATGAACTGGGTGGTGTAGTAGTGGTCTTCCAGCGGGCCGTCCGTTTCGATCACGCGCTCCAGCTGGTGGGCGCTGAGCAGTGAGCGGCCCACTTCCTCGAAGGCTTTGGAGAAAGCGTCGAAGGCTTCGGCGCGGATGCTGAGGCCAGCGGCCATGGCGTGGCCGCCGAATTTGTCGATCAGCGAGGGCGCGCGTTTGGACACCAGGTCCAGCGCATCGCGCAGGTGGAAGCCGGTGATGGAGCGCCCCGAGCCCTTGATCCAGCCATCGCCCGCCGGAGCGAAGGTGATGGTGGGGCGGTAGAACTTCTCCTTCAGGCGAGAGGCCACAATGCCGATCACGCCCTGGTGCCAGGTCTCGTCGAACACCGTAATGGTGGTGCTGCCTGCGGGCTCGAAGGCGTCCAGGTGCAGCATGGCCGTATCCTGCATCTCGGCCTCGATCTCGCGCCGCTGCAGGTTGATTTCGTTGAGCCGCTGCGCCAGCGCCCAGGCGCGGCCTTCGTCGTCCGTGATCAGGCATTCGATACCGAAGGACATGTCCTCCAGCCGCCCGGCCGCGTTCAGGCGCGGGCCCAGGGCGAAGCCCAGGTCGAACGGCGTCGCGCTGCGCGCCTGCCGTCCCGCGACGCGGAAGAGAGCGGCGATACCGGCGTGCATGCGGCCCGCGCGCATGCGCTTCAGGCCCTGCGCCACAAGAATACGGTTGTTCGAATCCAGCTTGACCACGTCCGCCACGGTGCCCAGGGCCACCAGGTCGAGCAGGGAATCCAGCTTGGGCTGGGTCTGGGCATCGAACGCGCCGCGGCGGCGCAGCTCCGCGCGCAGCGCCAGCAGCACATAGAACACCACGCCCACACCCGCCAGGTGCTTGGAGGGGAAGCCGCAGGCAGGCTGGTTCGGGTTCACGATGACGCGCGCGTCCGGCAGCTTCTCGCCGGGCAGGTGGTGGTCCGTCACCACCACGTCGATGCCGCGCCGCTTCGCTTCCTCAACGCCTTCGATGCTGGCGATGCCGTTGTCCACGGTGATGATGATGTCCGGCGACTTCTCGCGTGCCGTCAGGGCCACGATTTCCGGCGTGAGGCCATAGCCGTACTCGAAGCGGTTCGGCACGATGAAATCCACGTCCGCGCCCATGGCCCGCAGGCCGCGCAGGGCCGTGGCACAGGCGGTGGCGCCGTCGCAGTCGTAGTCCGCAACGATGACCATGCGCTTGCGCGCCGCGATGGAATCGGCCAGGAACACGGCCGCGGCGCCGATATGCAGCAGGCCGGGCGGAGGAATCAGGGCCGCCAGTTCGCTGGAAAGCTCGCGGGGATCGGTGAGGCCGCGCGAGGCATACAGGCGCGCGAGCACGGGGTGAACTCCCCCCTGGCGCAGCATCTCCGATTCGCGGAACGGGCAGGGGCGGATTGCAATACGGGTCATGTTGACAGCTTTTTCAGGTTCACCGGGCGCCAGAATCGGCGCAGCGACATTCTACCCGTTCGGAACTCCGTCCATCCATCGCGGTGGCTGAGGATCAGGGTCACTTCGTCGATGCGGCCAGCGCGCAGGGCCTCCAGCACGGGCGCGAACCATTGCTGGTCGAGGTCCTGCATGTTCAGCAGCCAGGAGGACCAGTCGCCCGACAGGCCTGCGTCCAGCAGCTGCGCCAGCACGGCGCTGCGGCCTTTCGCCAGCACGTCTTCCACCCGCGCATCCTGCAGCTTGCCGGAGGCGAGGGCGTTCATCCAGTCCGGCCCCTCGATCACGGCCAGACCCGATGGCGCAGCCGCTGCCGGCGCTGGCGAACCGGCCCACAGCCAGAAGGAGTTCACCGCTGGCAGCTTGCGGGCGGCGCGCGCCTCGTTGACGGGATGCTCGTGCCATAGCATCTGCACCTCGTTCTGCAGGCGGCGGAAGCTGCGGGCGGCGTCGCCCGTCGGCATCCAGTCTGCGAGGTTGACGCCGCTGGCGGCGTCCGGCGAGGCTGTGGCCAGCCCCGCCCATTCGTCGGCGCGCAGGAACCAGGTGTGGGCGTTTCCGTAAAGGAGGGTCTTGCCCTCGTCCGCGATCAGCTGCTGCACTGACTCGAAGAGGGTGCGCGAATCCGCTTCCTCCAGGCGCAGCTGGCGCGGGTCCTGCATTACCAGGTGGTTGCGCGCGATCTGCACATGGATGGGGTGGACGATGAACCAATGCCCGGCTTCCTGCTCCATGCCCATGCCGCGCATGACGGCGCTCGCCAGCGGCGCGCCCGGCGCCTGCGCCAGCCATGCCTCATGCGGCAGCACGCGGCTGTCCACGTCGAAAGGCACATATTGCTGGGATTTGTTGCGTGAGAGCAATGCCGCTAAAGAGGGGGCCTGCATGCTCCGAACCAGGTCCGGCGCGAACTCCGCGGGAGGAAGCCCGAAGGGCACGACAAGGGTAAGGGAAGCCATGCGGCATTGTAGTCGTCACCCGTGACCCATGAAAAGCTGTTTATATGGCAAACTGCGCACTTTCGCTATCGCAACACTGCCGCTTCGATGAGTTTTGTACAGAAATGGCCTTATGAATGGCTGGTCGGCCTGCGCTACACGCGCGCCGGGAAGCGTTCGGGCCGCAACAGCTTCATATCCTTCATCTCCGCCATTTCGATGGCGGGGATCGCGCTCGGCGTGGCGGCCCTGATCGTGGTGCTCTCGGTGTACAACGGCTTCCAGAAGGAGGTGACGCAGCGCATGCTGTCCGTGCTGGGCCACATCGAGATCTACCAGATGGGCGGGCCCATGGCGGACTGGCGCGCAACCGCGCGCGAGGCCTTCGCCAACCGCGAGGTGCGCGGCGCCGCGCCCTTCGTGGAAACCCAGGGCCTGCTGGCGCATGGCAGCGACGTGCTACGCCCCGCCGTGATACGCGGCATCCTGCCCGAGGAAGAGGCCAAGGTGTCCAACGTTATCGGCGCCATCAAGCAGGGCAGCTTCGGTGAACTGCGTCCCGGCTCCTTCAATATTGTGCTGGGCGTGGAGCTGGCCCGCGCGCTGGAAGTGAAGGTGGGCGGCAAGGTGGCGCTGGCTCTCGCGGAGGGCAGCGGCTCGACCGGCATGCGCACCTTCACCGTGGCGGGCATTTTCGAGGCCGGGCATAACGAGTTCGATTCGGCGCTGGCCTATGTGCATCTGGAAGACGGGCAGCAGCTCATCGGCCTTCCCGGCCCCTTCGGCCTGCGTCTGAAAGTGGCGGACATGCAGCGCGCTCCCGAAGTGGCGTTTGAACTGAAGCAGGCCATGCAGGGCAACCTGCTGATCCGCGACTGGTCCAAGCTGAATGCCAACTGGTTTGCCGCCGTGAAGACCCAGAAGCACATGATGTTCATCATTCTCACGCTGATCATCGCTGTCGCCGCCTTCAATCTGGTGGCAACGCTGGTGATGACGGTGACGGACAAGCAGGCCGATATCGCGATCCTGCGCACACTGGGCGCTTCGCCGCGCTCGATCATGAAGATCTTCGTGATCCAGGGTGCTCTCGTGGGCGTGATCGGCACCGCGCTGGGCGTATTGGGCGGCGTGCTGCTGGCCTGGAATGTGGACGTGATCGTGCCCGCCATCGAACGCCTGCTGGGCATGAAGTTCCTGTCCAAGGATATCTATTTCATCAGCGCCGTGCCGTCGGACCTGCGCTGGCCGGACGTGGCGGCCATTGGCGCAACGGCCATCGGCCTGTCCTTCGTGGCCACGCTGTACCCCAGCTGGTGGGCCGCGCGCGTGAAGCCCGCGGAAGCGCTGCGTTATGAGTGAGCTGCAATGAGTTTCGTGAAAAATCTGCCGTATGAGTGGCAAGTGGGCCTGCGCTATACCCGCGCGGGCAAGCGCAGCAGCCGCAACAGCTTCATCTCCTTTATCTCGCTGATCTCCATGGGCGGCATTGCGCTGGGCGTGTGCGCGCTCATCGTGATTCTCTCCGTGATGAACGGCTTCCAGAAGGACGTGACGGGGCGCATGCTCTCGGTGCTCGCCCATGTCGAGATCTTCGACAAGAACGGCGGGCTGCAGGACTGGCAGGCGCAGGAGAGGGCGGTGATGCGGAATCCCGCCGTGAAGGGCGCGGCACCGTTCTCGCCCATGCAGGCAGGCCTCATGCACGGGAACGAAGCCCTGCGTCCCGCCTTCGTGCGCGGCGTGCTGCCGGACCAGGAACCGAAGGTGTCGGACGTCGAACGCAATATCCAGGCGGGCAGCTTCATGGACCTGCGGCCGGGCGAATTCGGTATTGTGCTCGGCGTGGACCTGGCGCGTTCGCTGCAGGCAGGCGTCGGAGACAAGGTCACCATGATCCTGCCCCAGGGCGCGGTGACGCCTGCGGGAATGGTGCCGCGCATGCGCTCCTTCACGGTCAAGGGCATCTTCCACGCCGGCCACCAGGAGTTCGACTCCACCATGGCCTTCATCCATCTGCAGGACGCCCAGCGCATGCTGCGCATGGATGCGCCGTCCGGCCTGCGCCTGCGGCTGGACGACATGCACCGCGCCCCGCAGGTGGCGGAGGAGCTGAAGAAGGTGCTGCCGTCCAACCTCGAAGTGCGCGATTGGTCAAAGCTGAACGCAACGTGGTTTGCGGCAGTTCAAACCGAGAAGCGCATGATGTTCATTATTCTTACCCTGATCATCGCCGTGGCGGGCTTCAATCTCGTTTCCACGCTGGTGATGACGGTAACGGACAAGCAGCCAGACATCGCCATCCTGCGCACGCTGGGCGCGTCCCCAGGCTCGATCATGAAGATCTTTGTGATCCAGGGCGCGCTGGTGGGGCTGCTGGGGACCGCGCTGGGTGTGCTGGGCGGTGTGCTCATTGCCACCAATATCGACGTCATCGTGCCATTTATCGAAAATCTACTGGGAGTGCAGTTCTTGTCCAAGGATATCTACTACATCAGCACCGTTCCATCGGACATGCGCTGGCCGGACGTGGCGAAGATCGCCGCGCTGTCCGTGCTGCTGTCCTTCGTGGCGACCATGTACCCGAGCCGCTGGGCCGCCCGCGTAAAACCTGCGGAGGCGCTGCGCTATGAGTAACGCGATGAGCAATGGCGCGCCGGTGCTGGCCTGCCGCAACCTGGGCAAGATCTTCACGCAGGGCAGCTATTCGGTGCCGGTGCTGAAGGGGATCGACTTTGCCGTGCATCGCGGCGAGCGGGTGGCCATCGTGGGCGCATCCGGCTCCGGCAAATCGACCCTGCTGCACCTGCTGGGCGGCCTCGATACGCCGACCGGCGGCAGCGTGACCCTGCTGGACAAGGACCTCGCGAGCCTGAGCGAATCCGCGCGCGGCGACCTGCGCAACCGCTCGCTGGGCTTCGTCTACCAGTTCCACCACCTCCTGCCGGAATTCTCGGCACTGGACAACGTGGCCATGCCGCTGATGATCCGCCGCATGAAGCGCGCGGAAGCCGTGGAACAGGCGCAGCAGATGCTCGCGCGCGTCAACCTCGCCAAGCGCGTAAGCCACGTGCCGGGCGAGCTCTCCGGCGGGGAGCGCCAGCGCGTGGCGCTGGCCCGTGCGCTTGTCACCCAGCCCGCCTGCGTGCTGGCGGACGAACCGACCGGCAACCTCGATCACTCGACGGCGGAGCAGATCTTCGACCTGATGCTGGAGCTCTCGCGCACTCTCGGCACAGCCTTCGTGATCGTTACCCACGATCCCGAACTGGCCGGCCGCTGCGACCGCGTGCTGCGCCTGACCGACGAAGGCCTGCGCGCCGAATAGCCATGTGGATCGACACCCACTGCCACCTCGATGCGCACGAATTCCGCGGCGCCTCGCTGGAACGTGCCGCCGACGCAGGCGGAAAGGGAGTGTCGATGATCGTCATTCCCGCTATCGCTACGGGGAACTTCGAGGCGGTGCGGGAGCTGGCGCATGCGGCGCCGAATGCCTGCTACGGCCTCGGAATCCATCCCATCTGCGTTCCGCAGGCCACCGATGAGGACCTGCTGCGCATGCGCGAGCAGGTGGGCAGAGCGATGGACGATCCCTGTTTCGTCGCCATCGGCGAAGTAGGGCTCGACTTCTTCATCCCCATGCTGTGCGAGCCGGCCATGCGCGAGAAGCAGATCCACTTCTTCCGCGAGCAGCTGCGCATTGCGCGCGATTTCGGCCTGCCCGTGCTCACGCACGTTCGCAAGTCGCAGGACCAGGTGCTCAAGCATGTGCGCCAGATACCGCCAGCCGGTGGCATCGCCCATGCCTTCAACGGGAGCTTCCAGCAGGCGCAAGGCTATATCGATGCAGGCTTCAAGCTCGGCTTCGGCGGCAACGTGACATTCACGCGCGCCTTGCAGATTCGCCGGCTAGCCTCCGAACTGCCACTGTCCTCCATCGTCATGGAGACGGATGCGCCGGATATCGCGCCCTCATGGATACATCCTGGCGTGAATACGCCTGACCAGATTCCCGGCATCGCCCAGGTGGTGGCCGACCTGCGCGGCATCCCGCTGCACGAAGTGGAATCGGCCACCACCGCCAGCGCGCAGGAAATCATGCCCCGGCTGCGACAGCTGCTGCCGGCATAAACAGAGCGGGGCCGCGCGCCCCGGACGAAGGAGGCGGCTGCATGCGTTGCACGGTCCTCGGCTTCATTGGCGGCGCCTGGCTCCTGCATACGCAGGCGGAACTGCCGCCGTACGCTTTCCCGATGCTTCTGGCAGCGCTGCCCTTGCTGTGGGCTGCGCAGTATGCTTCCGGCATGCGCCATCTGGTGCGCGGTGCGGCTGGGGCGCTGCTGGGATTTGGCTGGGCCGCCATTGTTGCGCAGGCAGCGCTGGCGCCGTCGGTGCCGCTGGAAGATGAGGGGCGCGACCTTCTTATCGTGGGCACCGTCGACAGCCTGCCGAACCGCTTCAGCCAGGGCGAGCGCTTCAACTTCGCTGTCGAGCGCGTGCTGACGCCGAATGCCCTTGTCCCACCCAGGCTGGCCCTGTCATGGTACGCGGGCTTTCGCGGCGATCCGCAGCCGGTTGGCGACGTTCAGCCGGGTGAGCGCTGGCAACTGAAGGTGCGGCTTCAGCGCCCGCACGGCAACGCGAATCCGTATGGCTTCGACTACGAGCTGTGGCAGCTGGAGCAGGGCGTGCGCGCGACCGGCTACATACGCGCTGAGGGCGATAACCGCCGCCTTGACAGCTTTGTGCCCACGCTGCACAACGTGATCGAACGCTGCCGGGCCTCGCTGCGCGACCGCATCCGGCGCATACTGAAAGACCATCCGTATGCAGGCGTGATCGTTGCGCTGGTGGTGGGCGACCAGCGCGCCATCGACCAGTCGGACTGGGTGATCTTCAACCGTACCGGCATCAGCCACCTGATCTCCATCTCCGGGCTGCACATCACGATGATGGCGGGCATGGCGGCATTCCTCACGTCCTGGTTCTGGCGCAAGTCGCTGCCGGGCCGCCGCATGCAGCTCTCGCTGATCCTTCCGGCAAGGAAGGCTGCCGCAATCAGCGGCATGGCGGCAGCGCTGGCGTACGTGCTGCTGGCTGGCTTCGGCGTTCCCGCCCAGCGCACCCTCTACATGCTTGCGGTGGTTGCCGTGGCGGTTTGGCTGGACCGCACCGCGAGCATCTCCCACGTTCTGGCATTGGCGGCAGGCGTGGTTGTGCTGTTCGATCCCTGGGCCGTGATGTGGCCGGGATTCTGGCTCTCCTTCGGCGCGGTGGCGATCATCCTGTACGCGTCCGTGGGCCGCACATCGCTGCACAAGACGATGCGGCCAGCGGACCTGGACGGCCAGGGGCCGTACCCGGAACGCGGCGCACCCCTGCCGCGAGGCAGGCGCCTGTTGGCCAACCTGCGCGCCGCCGTGAACACCCAGTACGCGATCACGCTGGGACTCGTGCCGCTGACCATGCTCCTGTTTGCGCAGATATCCATCGTCAGCCCCCTGGCCAATGCCATCGCCATTCCGCTCGTCAGCCTGCTGGTGACGCCGATGGCGCTCGCGGGCAGCATCTTGCCGGAAGTGCTGGCCCACCCTCTGCTGACGGGAGCCCACGAACTGGTGCGAGGGTTGGCCGCGGTGCTGGAATGGTGCAGCGGCCTTCGCTGGGCCGTGTGGGCCGCCCCCGCGCCGCCCTGGTGGCTCTTCCTCTGGGCGCTGTTCGGCACCCTCTGGCTGCTCGCGCCGCGCGGCTGGCCAATGCGCTGGCTGGGCCTCGCGACGTGGCTGCCCTTGCTGTTCGCGGAGCCGGACCATCCGGGCGAAGGCGAACTGCGGGTGACCGCGTTCGATGTGGGGCAGGGTATGGCATTGCTGGTGGAGACCAGCGGCCACCGGCTGCTGTACGACACGGGACCGCAATATTCCCTCGAATCGAACGGCGGCAACCGCGTGATCCTGCCTTACCTGCGCGCGCGCGGCATCGGCAATCTGGATGGCATGGTGGTGAGCCACAGCGACAGCGATCACGTTGGCGGCGCGGCGGCGATTCTGGCGAGCGTACAAACGGGCTGGCTCCTCTCGTCCCTGGGCCCCAGTCACCCGGTAGCGAAGGCAGCGCCAAAGCACATGCGCTGCGAGGCCGGGCAGCACTGGACCTGGGACGGTGTGCGCTTCGAGGTATTGCATCCCCAGCCGGACAGCTACAGGCAGGCTTCCCTGAAGTCGAACGCGCGCAGCTGCACGCTCAGAATTGTGGCCGCGTCGGGCACGGTGCTGCTGCCGGGGGATATCGAGGCGCCCCAGGAACAGGAGCTGCTGGCGCGGATGCCGCAAGGTATGAAGGCGGACGTGCTGCTGGCGCCCCATCACGGCAGCGGCACTTCCTCCACGCCCGCCTTCCTGGCGGCAGTGTCGGCGGACAGCGCCATTTTCCAGGTCGGGCACAGGAACCGCTATCGCCATCCAAAGCCGGAAGTGGAGGAGCGATACCGCCAGCGGGGAACTGCCATTCTGCGAACGGACAAGGCAGGCGCGGTGACCGTCGATATCGGCACTGGAATCGCTGTCAGCGAATACCGCAGCGAGCACGCCCGCTACTGGTATGGGCGTTAGGGAACCAGCACCTTGGAGAAACGCAGGCTGCTGCGTTCGTAGCCCAGCCGGTCGTAGAAAGCATGCGCGTCGAGGCGGCGCACATTGCTGGTAATTTCCATCAGCTCGCAGCCTTCCTGCGCCAGGCGGCGTTCGGCGGCTTCCACCAGGGAGCGTCCGATGCCGCTGCCGCGCAGGGATTCGTCCACGATCAGCGCATTGATGCGTCCCACTGGGTAAGGGCGGTGCAGCACCGTCATGCGGTGCAGGACCGCCACTGCGGCGACGGAACCGTCTTCGTCCAGGGCAACCAGGGCGCTGTTGCCCTCCTGCCGCCAGGCTGTCCATTTGGCGGAAATGATATCCGTATTGGTTGAGTGGCCGAGCGCCGTGAGCAGGCGCGCGATGGCGGGTGCGTCGCTTTCGATGGCGTCGCGGATGATGAGGGCAGGTGCGGTCATCCGTCCATTGTAGCTGCGAATTAGAGCGTTCATACCAGATTTTCAAGGCCGATCTCCCTACAATGGCCCTTCATGAGCAAACCGAAACTCCATTTTGCGCACGCAAACAGCTATCCGGCGGGGACTTACCGGGCCTATTTCGAGCACCTGGGCCGGGATTTCGATATTCAGGCCCTGGACATGCACGGCCAGAATCCGGCCTATCCCATCGACGACGGCTGGCGTTCGCTGGTCGATGAGCTGATCGCGGAGCTGGAAAGCCGCTACAGCGAGCCAGTGATCCTGGTCGGCCATTCGCTGGGCGGCATGCTGAGCCTCATGGCGGCGGCCAAGCGCCCGGACCTGGCGCGCTGCGTCCTGATGCTCGATTCACCCGTGGTTGCGGGCTGGCGCGCTTTCCTCTGGCGCGTCGTCAAATGGCTGAAGCGCGAAGACCGCTTTTCGCCATCCCAGTTCTCCGTCCGCCGCCGCAACCAGTGGCCGGATGCGCAGGCAGCGCACGAGCATTTCGCCGCCAAGGATATCTTCGCGGCCTGGGCGCCGGGTGTGCTGGAGGACTATATCGAACATGGCCTGATGCCCCATCCCGAAGGCGTGCAGCTGCGCTTCCCGCGCGAGAGCGAGACGGCCATCTACCGCACCTTGCCGCACCATGTGGGCAGCCTGCTGAAAAACGGGCTGGAAGTCCCCGTCAGCTATATCGCGGGCAGCCAGTCCGAGGAGAACCGCTTGGCCGGACTGGCCAATACCCGCGCCCTGGTCGGCCATCATTTCCGCATGGTGGAAGGCGGGCACCTGTTCCCGATGGAAGATCCGGCCCTGGCTGCCCGGCTCACGCGCGAATTGATCTGCGAGATGATCGGCCTCGAACTGGAGCTCTGCCGGAGCGGGGAAGCGTTGCGCCGCGCCTGAATTCGCGTAAAATCCAGCGAATTGGTCTGCACCGCGAGGTGCGGACTTCCTGCAACCAGAGAAAATGCCTTTGCGATGACGATTAAGAGCGACAAATGGATACGCCGGATGGCGGAAGAGCATGGAATGATCGAGCCTTTCGAATCGGGCCAGGTACGCGCGGCCGACGGCCGCAAGGTGATCTCCTACGGCACCTCCTCGTATGGCTACGACATCCGCTGCGCCGACGAATTCAAGGTCTTCACCAACATCAACAGCACTATCGTCGACCCGAAGAATTTCGATTCGAACTCCTTCGTGGACGTGAAGAGCGATGTCTGCATCATTCCCCCGAATTCCTTCGCGCTGGCGCGCACCATCGAATACTTCCGCATTCCGCGCAATGTGCTGACCGTCTGCCTCGGTAAATCGACCTACGCGCGCTGCGGCATCATCGTGAACGTGACGCCTTTCGAGCCCGAATGGGAAGGCTATGTGACGCTGGAGTTCTCGAACACCACGCCGCTGCCCGCGAAAATCTATGCTGGCGAAGGCTGCGCCCAGGTGCTGTTCTTCGAAAGCGACGAGGTATGCGAAACCTCGTACAAGGACCGCAACGGCAAGTACCAGGGCCAGCACGGCGTGACCCTGCCGAAGGCGTAAGTCCTTTCAGGCGAGCGGCAGCGCGATCTCCACGCGCAGGCCGCCGCCATCGCGGTTGGCGGCGCTGATCGTGCCGCCATGCTGCTGCACCACCTGCTGCGCAATGGCGAGGCCAAGCCCGTGGCCTTCCACGTCTTTTTGCGTGCCTTCGCTGCGGTAGAAGGGCTGGAAGATGGCCGCGAGGTCCTGGGCGGCCACGCCTGGACCCCGGTCCAGCACCCTCACGCGCAGCTGCTCCGCATCCGTTTCCATTTCCACCACCACCGTTTCGCCCAGGGGGCTGTGCTTGATGGCGTTGCGCACCACGTTTTCGATGGCGCGCGCCAGCAGGTCCGGCTTGCCGAGGATGATGACGGCGCCTTCGCCATGCTGCTCCAGCCTGCGCCCGTGGGTGGCGGCCTCGAACTGTGCATCGTCCAGCAGCTGGCCAAGCAGTTCGGCCATGTCGATGTCTTCCTTGCCCTCATCGAGAGCACCGGATTCCAGGCGCGCCAGCGTGAGAAGCTCGCCCACCAGCTTGTCCATGCGAATGCTTTCGCGCTCGATGCGTTCCATCGACGCCAGCATCTTTTCCGGCTGCTGGTTTGCGAGGCCGATGGCGGCCTGCAGGCGTGCCAGCGGCGAGCGCAGTTCGTGCGACACGTCGTGCATCAAGCGCGTCTGCGCGTCCATCAGGCTGCGCAGGCGGCCCGTCATGCGGTCGAAATCGCGGCCCAGGTCCGAGAGTTCGTCGCCGCCCTTGAGGCCGAGTTGCGCGAAGCGCGGCGCCAGGTCGCCACCGGATGCCGCCTCGAAAGCCTGGCGCAGGGAGCGGATGGGGCGTGCGAAATACCATGCCAGCAAAGCCGCGAAGACCAGGCTTGCCAGCACGGCTGCGGCCAGGGGAATGAAGGGCGTGAGCGGCTGGAAGCGCGGACGGGGACCATCCGGGCCGCCCGGGCCATCGGGCGGAGGCTGTGAAGAGCTGTCCGGGGGAGGGGGCGGCCGTTCGCCGCCGAACTCGCGTTGAGCGCCCGGCATGGGGAGCCCTGCGCCCGCGATCAGGGGGCGCGCATCGCCGCCCAGCGGTCCGCGCTGCCGCTCGTGGGCAGGCAGGAACAGAATATAGCGCTGTCCATCGGGCGTTGTGAGGCGGCGCACGGCGCGCTCGTCGCCTTTTTCCAGCAGCAGCCTGGCTTCAGCCAGCGAGTTCGGTTTGACGATACGCCCCAGCAGCTCCTTGCCCTGCTCATCGACCGCAAAAACGCGGTGGCGGTCCATGTTCTCCAGCAGTTCGCGCAGCGCGTCCGTACCGCCGTGGCGCAGCGTGGCCGCAGCCGATTCGATGGCCAGCTCGGCGGGCGGTCCCATGTCCAGATCCGGCTGCCGCGCCTTGTCCGCTTCGCGGTTCTTGAGCCACACGGCGCCGCCGATGGCCACCGTGGCCGCAATCTGCGCCAGCAGGATGGAAAGGAAGAACTTCCAGAACAGCCGTCCCACGGCTCACTCCTTTATCAGCTGGTAGCCGAGGCGGTACACAGTCTGGATGCATGAACGGCCGTCGGCCACGGTGCCCAGTTTTTGCCGCAGGCTGCTCAGGTGCACGTCGATATTGCGGTCGAAGCGCGCCATGGGGCGGCCCAGGCCCTGGTCGGACAGGGTGTTCTTGCTCACCGGTTTACCCGCGTTACGCGCCAGCACTTCCAGCAGGTTGAACTCAGTGCTGGTGAGTTCCACTTTTTCGCCAGCCCAGGTGACGCGGCGCTGTTCCGGCCACATCACGAGCTGCCCGACCGCCAGCTGCGCCGGGCCATTGCTCTCGCCCGCAGGCGCCTGCGTACGGCGCAGGATGGCGCGGATTCGGGCGGTCAGCTCGCGCGGTGTGCAGGGCTTTGTAACGTAGTCGTCGGCTCCCAGCTCAAGGCCCACGATGCGGTCCGTATCGTCGCCGCGTGCCGTCAGCATCAGGATAGGCATATTGCTCGCGGCGCGGATGCGGCGCAGCGTTTCCAGGCCGTTCATGCGCGGCATCATCACGTCCAGAACGGCGATGGCGTACTGGCCGCTCAGCGCCGCCGTGGCGCCAGCCAGGCCGTCGTGGGCGGCCATGACCTCGAAGCCTTCCTGCTCCAGGTACTCCTGGAACATGGCCACGAGCTCGACATCGTCGTCTATCAGCAGAACCTTGCTCATTGCGCAAACACGTAAGAATGATGCGGCCATCATAGCAAACCGCAGCGTGCGGACGGCGGCAATTTACCCGGTTTTACATGGCGTCTTTACATGGTTTTACCTCGCACTAACCGCGCTTTACATGGGGCGGCCGGAGAATGAAGCTTCCAACATTTCTCAAGGACTCCATCAAATGAACAAGACGAGACAAGGATTGCATGGCCTGCTGCTGGCCGCAGCCATCGCCATGCCGCTCGCCGCACTGGCAGATACAGATGCGGACGACGCACCGGTGCCGCCAGGCCCGCGGGCCCGCCATGCCGGCCCGGCGGACGGTCCGGAAGCCCCCGGACCACGCGGCTTTGCTCCGCCTCCCTTCCCGGGCATGGCCACCGAACCCCCATTCATGCGCGGCCTGGAGCTGACGGAAGCCCAGCAGGACCAGGTATTCGCCATCCTGCATGGCCAGATTCCCTACCTGCGCGAACAGGGCAAGGCGCACCAGAAGGCCGAGCGCGCCCTGGACGCCATGCATAACGAGGGAAGGTTCGACGAGGCGGCCGCCGCCAAACTGGCGCATGCCTCGGCCCAGGCCATGGCCAATATCACCATGCAGCAGCTGCGCACCGAGCAGAAGCTGCTGGCCGTACTCACGCCCGAGCAGCGCAAGCAGCTGCAGGAGCGTAAATCGCTGCGCATGCCGATCCGTCCGGCCGCGCCACCGGCATAAGGAGAGACACATGGAAGTCCATGATCACGGCCTCGCAGCCGACCTGGAAGCGATGATGAAAATGACAACGAAGCGCCGCCAGTCGCTGCGCATGCTGCTCGCAGGCGCGGCGGCGCTGCCCCTGGTGGGCTGCGGCGGCGGTTCTTCGGACAGCTCCACCTCGTCCACCAGCAGCGGCACGGCCTCCACCGGCGCCACCAGCACGCCAACTACGAGCACGACGACGCCAACTACTGGCACGACGACCACGACCACAACGACCACCACCGGCTCGTGCACGGTCATTCCCGAGGAAACGGGCGGTCCCTACCCGGGCGACGGCACGAACAGCAACAGCAGCGGTGTGGTCAACGTGCTCACGCAAACGGGCGTGGTGCGCAGCGATATCCGCAGCAGCTTCAATGGCATGAGCGGGACGGCGGCAGGGGTGCCGCTGACGATCAGGCTGCACATCCTGAATGCGAACGCCAGCTGCGGCGCGGCGGGCAACTTCGCCGTCTACCTGTGGCATTGCGACCGGGAGGGGCGCTACTCCCTGTACTCGAGCGGAGTGACGAATCAGAACTACCTGCGCGGTGTGCAGGAGGCGGACGCGGACGGAAATGTGAGCTTTACGACCATCTTCCCCGGCTGCTATGACGGCCGCATGCCGCACGTGCACTTCGAGGTCTACCAGTCGCTGGCGAAGGCGGCCAGCGCTTCGAACCGCATCAAGACGTCGCAGTTCACCTTCCCTATGGCGACCCTGAACGAAGTCTACGCAAGCACCGGTTACGGCACGTCGGCCACGAACCTGTCGCGCATCAGTTATGCCACCGACAACATCTTCAGCGACGGCTACTCGCTGCAGCTGGCCACCATGAGCGGCAACGCCACGGACGGCTATGTCGCCACACTGACGCTGGCAGTGGCCGCCTGACCTTTCCTTTCCAACGGCCCGCCGCGAAATCCATTTCGCCGGGCCGCATCCCATTTCGCCGCCGCGCGAAGTCCTTTTCGTCCAACGCAGCGCCCACCCCGGGCAGGCTCCCTGGCATGCCGTTTGCACTACCCCTGTCGTGAAATCGGCAAGGAGCAGGCATGGACCGTCTTACCAGTTATCGCCCGGAGCTTGAGCTGGCGCCCGCAGGGGAAAGCGCCGCGTGGCGCGACGCCAGCCTTGGCCAGGCCACCGATCTGCTGGCCGCGATCCGCGAAGGGCGGCTCCAGCCCATGATGCGGCGCTTCGCGCCGGGCCTGGCCGATGTCCTTGTGCCATTGGCAAAACGCGTGCTGTCTTCCGGCCCCGCCGCGGGCCGCATGCTCGGCATGGAGCTCGAAGGCCTGAGCTCCGAAGACCGCGAACTCGAAACGGCGCGCCAGTTCATGCGCTTTGCGGGGCTCGCGCGCCGCCGCGCAAGGCAGGCGGCGCGCGGCGACCCGCGCCAGGTGAGGAAGGCGGCGCTCGCGCTGGCCGCACGCCAGCATGCGCCGGGCCTCCTGCCCACAATCTTTTCCATCATGGAGCGGGACACCGCTCCTCCATCCGCAGTCTCAACAAATAGGGAGCACATCATGCACGACATTGACCGCACCACCCTGGAATTCGGTAACGAAACCTCGAACTACGAAGGGGAGTACGAGTTCGGCGAAGCCGAATGGGGCGGCGAGATGGGGCAGCAGAGCATGCTGACCGAAGCAGAGGAAATGGAACTGGCGAGCGAGCTGCTGTCGGTCACCAACGAGGCGGAGCTGGAGCAGTTCCTGGGCGGCTTCCTGAAGAAGGCGGCATCGTTCGCGGGTGACGTGATCCGTTCGCCGGTCGGCAAGGCCATTGGCGGCGCCTTGAAAGGAGTCGCCAAAAAAGCGCTGCCGCTGGCGGGCGGCGCTATCGGCGGCTACTTCGGCGGCCCGCTTGGCGCCAAGATCGGCAGCGGCCTCGCATCTGCCGCGGGCAGCGCGCTGGGCCTGGAGGCCGAGGGCGAAATCCACGGCGAGGACCGCGAGTTCGATGGCGCCCGTACTTTCGTCAAGCTGGCCGCCGATACCGTGAACCGCGCTGCACAGGCGCGCGGCGGCGATCCGCGCCAGATCGCGATGCAGGCCGCCACTGCGGCAGCTCGCCAGTATGCGCCCGGCCTGCTGGCCAGGGCAGGGCAGCAGGGCGGCCAGTCCGGCAGCCAGCAAGGCGGCATGGGCGGCATGGGCGGCCGCATGCAGGGCGGCGGCCAGGGCGCCATGCGCAGCAGCGGCGGGCGCTGGATGCGCCAGGGCCGCAAGATCGTCCTCTACGGAGTCTGAACGCAATGAGCCCCTACGCCGCCTGGATGCTGGAGCAGGAAGGGCGCTCGCTGCTCACGCGGCTGGCGCGCCTGCAGCCCTTCGCCCTGATCGAGCCGATGGTGCCTGCGGCAGCCCTGCTGCCTGCGGCGCAGCAGGGCATCGAACGGCAGCTGGCAACGGGACGGCGCGAGCTGCGCGCCATGGTGCGCGGCTTCCTGCGCTGGCTGCGCAGTGCGGCGGGGCGCCGTTCCACGGCGGCCGATGCCCAGCGCCGTTTCACGTTCCTGCGCATGAAGTTCAACGCGGCGCTGATCCAGTTCGACCTGTTCAACGACGTGGTGACACAGCGCAGCGAACACCGCAACGGGGTCTGGCTGGCAGGGCTCGACATTGCCTCCACCGATGCGCTGGCCATCCCCGGCGGGTATTACGCCTCGCCGCCGGTGGCCTGCTACCTGGACCGGGGCCCCGGCGCAGCCATCCGCCGCGCCCGTACCCGCTTGCCGGGCGGGGGCCTGAATCCGGTGGCGATCATCAGGGTGCCCCGCGAGCGCATGGTGGGCGCAAGCATCGCTTCGTCGCTATTCCATGAGGTGGGCCACCAGGGCGCCGCCCTGCTGGACCTGGTGAATTCCCTGCGTCCCGTGCTGCATGCCTTGCAGGGCGGCGGAACGGGTCCGGCGCGGGTCTGGAAGCTGTGGGAGCGCTGGATCTCGGAAATTGTGGCCGACTTCTGGTCGGTGGCGCGGGTTGGCGTGGCAGCGACACATGGACTGATCGGAGTGGTCAGCCTGCCGCGCATTTTCGTCTTCCGCATCAACATCGACGACCCGCATCCGGTGCCATGGATCCGCGTGCTGCTCAGCTGTGCGATGGGCGACAAGCTGTTCCCCCATCCCCAATGGCGGCGCATGGCGCGGCTCTGGGAGTCCTTCTACCCGCTTGACGGACAGCCGCCCGGAGAGCGGGAGCTGCTGCTCGAGCTGCGCGCCTCGCTGCCGGCCCTGGCCGGGCTGCTGGCCAATCACCGGCCTGCGGCGCTGCGCGGCGCATCGCTGCCCCAGGCGCTGGCGGTGGCGCGCCGCACCCCCGCCTACCTTGGCCTGCTGTTCCGCCTCTGGCAGCGCAAACCCGAACGCATGTACGCCGCCGCGCCGGTGCTGGTATTCGCCGTCATCGGCCAGGCCAGGGCGGATGGAAACGTGAGCCCCGAAGTGGAAAGCGTTCTGCTGGGGCGCCTGCTGGCCCACTGGGCACTTCGCAATTCTTTGACTGAACTCTAAGGAGAATCTCATGGCTAACAGTAACAAGAAGGCGCCGCCCATCGATCGTGGCAGGATCCTGGTCACCGTGTCCGTCCAGCTTCGGAATGGCTTCAGGGTGCCGCTCGTTCATGCAAAACTGCTGCTGGTGGTGGCGAGGGACCCCGCGGCCAAACCGAATGCGGCCGCACTGAGGGAGCTCGTGCAAGCCGGGCTGGTGGCGCAGACGCATTCCGGTCCCGACGGCCGGGCCTCGTTCGACCAGCTGCCCTTGCCCCTGGCGGCGGCTGGCGTGATGGAACCGAACTATTGGGTGGTGCTCGACAACGTCACGCCTTTCGAGAACGACGACACCGTGATCTGCGAACTGGCTACGATAGCCCCTGGCGAGCGCATGGGAACCGCCGACCTGGTACTGGTTCCGGATGTGAAGCTGGACGTCATGTTCTTTGCCAATGGCGATAAGCGTTCGCGCGCCCATGGCCTGGTGGGCGACACCTTGTGGGTCACCACCCAATACATGCGTCACCGCACAGGCAAGACGCCTTCTCCGCACCGGCCCCTGCCGGGCATGCGCGCGGTGGCCGTTCCTCCGCTGAGCGCAGTCGATGGGGAAGGTTTCGAGCTGCATTCCGTGCTTGGATCGGTGGGCAGGGTCGAGGCGGCGGCGGACATCTACCTGGAGCCGCGCGGCCTGGACCTCCATGCGCCGAACCCAAACGATGGGGCCCATTTCCGCATCTCGGAACCCGTGATCGTGGACAGCCCGAACCCCGTGCCCGTGAATGGCGACATCACGACCCATGCGGCCCGCACCGAGGCTGAATTCCGTCCGGCGATCGCACACTGGATGCTGATCAGGAACAGCACGGAGGCGCTGCAATTCAATAACTACAAGCTTTTCATGGACCGCCTGTTCTGCGAGGATGGCGCCAGCCGGACGCCGGAGGCGCGCGCCTTCCGCTCGCTGGAAAAGCGCCGCTTCCTGCCGTTCAACGATACCGATTCCTACCGCGTGCTGAAGGCCGCAACGGAAGCCTATGTGATGGTGAACTGCGGCATCCTGCGCCGGCCCTTCGACTTCCGTCCGGTGGACGATGCCGAGTATTTGGACCGGCGCGACCTCCCGGAGGACCGCAAGCTGGAAGAGGAGCTGCTGCAGCGCTACCTGGCGTCGGCCGATCCCGATATCCAGACCTTGCCTTACCTGGCGCTGATCCGTAACAAGCTGCCGGACGTGCGCGTGCATATCGACCATGGCCACGCCCACGACGTGGAGCTGTGCGCGGGCTTCATCCGCGACCGCCTGGAGAATCCCTGCCTGATGGAGCTGATCTGGTGCTACTGGCAGGAAGAAGGGATGCTGGTGCAATCGATGAACGCCATCACGCGCCGCTTCCAGAACGTGCGCTCGAACATGAGCGGCACCGGCCAGGATCCGCTGGCCAACATGGAAATCGACATGCTGCGCCCGCTGAACAACCTGCTGTGGGGCTATGTGCAGGACGAGCAGCACCGCCTGACTGTCGTACGCCGCAACTACGAGTACGACCACCACTACGGCATCCGGCTGGACGGCAAGGCGGTGCGCAACTTCCACCCCGCGGACAGCCGTTCCAAGTTCATCGAGGCCTTCCACAACCTGCTGCGCCAGCTGATGCCGTTCTACCGCCAGGACGACGACACCACCGTGAAAGCCGATGCCTTCCCTATCCTGAACGCGCTGAAGGAAGTGCACCTGATCCTCTCGCAAGGCGCCCACAACCAGTACGGCGACCTGCCGTCCACCGCGCGCATCGAAATGCTGATGCAGCAATGGATGCTGGCGCGCCCCGAGTTCCGCGAGTTCCTGCCGACGCGCCTGATGGTGGCCTATCCCGAGCCGTGGATGGACCGCGTGGACGCGATGAAGAAGGTGCAGGGCTGGAACGACACCAGCGTTGCGCACTTCCGCGACCTGGCCATGTTCGGCGAGATGCTGCTGCTGTCGATCCGCACGACCGAGTGGCACAGCCTCTACGAGCCGAATGACGCCTTTGCCTGGGCGCGCTTCTGGCGGCCGCAGGTTCAGGGCTATATCCACGCCTACCGCGCGGCGACCGGTGTCGACCTGTCCAGCGAAATCGCGAATCCGAAGCTGGAGGCCACCATGCCGTCGGTGCTGCTGCGCGAGCGGCTGGAAGCCATGCCGCGTACCGCATAAGGCTTGTGTGGGCGCGGACTTCACCAGTGCGCTCTACCTCGGCATGCGGCATCCGGTGGCCGCCTTGCGGCCGTGGAGTGCGCTCACGCTTGGCAAGCCGGCGGCCCTGGAGCCGGCGCCGGGCGAAGCGGCCCTCGGCGCCGAACTGGCCGCGCTGATGGATTGCGAGGCGGCGTGCCTGATGCCGTCGACGCTGCACCTGTTCTGGGACCTGTTCGGCTGGTTGCGGGCGAAGCCGGTCGCCGTGCTGGTCGATGCGGCAGCCTATCCGGTCGCGCGCTGGGGCGCCGCAGCGGCGGGTGTGGCGGTGCAGGCCTTCCGGCATGGCGACGCTGCCCGTGCGCTGGGGGCGGCGCGGCGCTGGCGCAACGCGGGCCTGCGCCCGCTGCTGCTGGCGGACGGCTACACGCCAGGCGACGGCGCGGCGCCGCCGCTGGCCGCCTACGCCGAGATTGCCGAAAGCGTGGGAGGCTTGCTGCTGCTGGACGATACGCAGGCCCTGGGCGTGCTTGGGCCGCGCGGCGGCGGCTCCGTAGCGGGCCATGGCCTTGCCGGTGCGCCGGTACTGTCCGGCGCCTCGCTGGCAAAGGGCTTTGGAGCGCCGCTGGCAGTGCTGGCCGGGCCGCGCGAGGCGCTGGCCGGATTCGAGGCGGCCAGCCAGTGCCGGCTGCATTGCAGCCCGCCCTCGGTTGCCGCGATTGCCGCGGCGGCGCATGCGCTGGAGTGCAACCGCCGCACCGGCGACATGCTGCGCCAGCGCCTGCAGCACCGCATTGTGCAGCTGCGGGCACTGTTCAAGACGCGGGGCTTGAAGCTCCACGGAGGCAGTTTTCCGGTGCAGCGGCTTGCCCTCGCGCCCAGCTCAGGGGCGGCGCTGCATTCCCGGCTCTCGCAGGCCGGAATAGAAGTACTGCTGCAAGGGACGCGGGCAAAGCCCGTGCTGACAATGCTGCTGCGCGCCGACCATGGAGCCGCCGAGATTGCGCATGCCGCAAGAACGATCACACAACTTCTGGAGGTGCAGCATGTTTGAGATTCTTGAATTCGAATGGCGGCCACGGGGCGCCTTCAGAATGCCTCGCACCCCGCGGCTGCGTCCGCGCCGCCCGCCGCAGCCGCGCCCGGTCTTCGGCCTCTGGCCGTACCGCGTGCCGGTGATCGAAACGCTGCCGTGGCCGGAAGAGGAGCCCGACGAGGAACTGCCGGCAAAGCTGAGCGATGGC
Organism: Massilia endophytica; assembly: GCF_021165955.1. NCBI lineage: Bacteria > Pseudomonadati > Pseudomonadota > Betaproteobacteria > Burkholderiales > Oxalobacteraceae > Massilia > Massilia endophytica. Next base: position 1,821,819 of record NZ_CP088952.1, read on the forward strand.
GTGCAGCGCATGCCGCCCTCCTTGCAGCCGGTGTTCGACTTTATCGGAACGCTGGAGAATGCGGCCACGCACGAGAAGGCCAAGGGCCCGGGCCTGTACTACTTCGAATTCGTCGCCATGCGGCGCAGGCGGGCCTACAGCGGCGAGTCGGGCAACCTGGCCAAGCGCCTCAAGCAGCACCGCCAGCGCGCCATCATGATGGGTTTGAATCCCAGGTTCATCAAGGTCTATGCCTCGGACGGCCCCAAGGACCAGGAAACGCGGCGGAAGCAGGAAAAGGCGCTGCATAAGGTGATGTTCGAGCATCACAAAGGCTTCCTGACCAACCAGAACCTCGAAATGGAGTTCGCGTGCGGCTGCCCGCGCTGCAAGGCTTCGCTGGCCGCGCTGCGTGCCCACGCTCCGGGCTAGGGGCAGCCATGATCATCGACTGCCATTGCCACGCGGGGCCGGGCGACGGCTTGACCGGCCCCTGGGACAGCAACGCGGGGCTGGGCCGCTATGCCCGGCGGGCGCGCGAAGCGGGCATCGGCCGCACGGTGCTCCTGGCAGCCTTCCACAGCGACTATGCCCGTGCCAATGCGGCCGTGGCCCGCCTTGTCGCGGCAGAGCCGGAGCGCTACCTCGGTTTCGCCTTCGTGCACGCCAGGCGCGATGCGGGCCGCATTGCTGCAATGGTGCGGACGGCGGTGGAGGAATACGGCTTCAGGGGCATCAAGCTGCACCGGCACGACGCGCCCATCACCGGCGAGGTGTGCGAAGTGGCGCAGCATTTCGGCCTGCCCGTGCTCTACGATCCGGTGGGCGCGACCTCGGTCGCCGAGCTGCTCGCCGTCCAGTACCCGCGGGTGAACTTCATCCTGCCGCACCTGGGCAGTTTCGCCGACGACTGGGCCGCGCAGCAGGCGCTCATCGCCCCGCTGGCGCGGCACCGCAACATTCATACCGATACCGCAGGCGTGCGCCGTTTCGACCTGCTGGAGGAGGCGGTGCGGCGTGCGGGCGCCCACAAGGTGCTGTTCGGCTCCGACGGGCCCTGGCTGCATCCAGGCGTCGAACTGGAAAAGATCCGCCTGCTGCGCCTTGGCGCGGGCGACGAAGCCCTGGTCCTGGGCGGCAACCTGCTTCGGCTGATCGGCGCCTAGTCAGCCCGCCTGGCCCGCGCGCGCCTTGCGCCGCAGCTGCAAGGTGCGGTCGGTGACGCCCAGGCGCAGGGCGGCGCGCTGATTGTTATCGCCTTCCTGTTCCAGCACGAGCTGGATCGCCATATCCGACGCCGCCTGGCCGATGCGCGCCAGGCCTATGCCCATGTCCACCGCATGGCGGATGGCGTCGGCGAACCGTCCGTCCGGCCAGGTGGGCGCGCCGCTGCGGCGTTCCTCGGGCGGCACATCGCCGATCGTGATCGGCCCCGGTCCCGTGTGGCGGTGCCAGATGCGCGCCACGGTCTGGCGCAGGTCGCGCACATTGCCGGGATAACTGCGCGTGAGCAGGTACTGGCGTACCGCAGGATCGAGTTCATGCCCGCCGCCGCCCAGCTGCTTCAGGAAATGCCGCACCAGCGGCAGGATATCTCCCGGCCGCTCGCGCAAGGGCGGCGTGCGGCAGCACCACGCGGCAATGCGGTAATACAGGTCGGCCCGGAAGGCGCCGCGCTGCACTTCGGATTCCAGGTCGCGGTTGGTGGCGCACACCAGGCGGAAGCTGGCGGGGTGCCAGTCGTTGCTGCCCACGCGCTTGTACTGCCGCTCCTGGATCACCCGCAGCAGCTGCGCCTGCAGCGGCAGCGGCAGTTCGCCCACTTCGTCGAGAAACAGCACGCCGCCGTTGGCCGACGCGAACGCCCCGTCGCGCGAGCTGTAGGCGCCGGTGAACGCGCCGCGCTCATGGCCGAACAACTCGCTGCCTGCCAGTTCCGGTGAAAGGGTGGTGCAGTCAAGCACGGTGATGTCGCCATTGCCGCCGCCCAGGTGGGCGATGGCCTGCGCGATCAGGTCCTTGCCAGTGCCGGTTTCGCCCGTGACCAGTACGGGCGACTCGGTAAAGGCGGCTACTTCCACCACGCTGCGCACCAGGGCGCGCCATGCCGGGCTTTCTCCCACGAGCGTGTCGCGCACCCTGGCGCTGGCGGCCAGCCTGTCCAGCGCCTGCCAGCGTTCAAGGCGCGCGCCTGCCTGCAGGGCCACGCTGTCCGGCGCATCGGCCAGCAGCAGGTCCGCGGCGCCGGCTTCCAGCACGGACCACATGGAGTCGGCCGACAGCGCGGGCGGCGCGGTGCACACCGCCAGCACCGGCACGCCGGAAGATGCGGCATTGCGCACAAGTTGCGCCGCTTCCGCGTCCCACGCGCCGAAGAGGGCGATGACCGCGGCGGGAGAAGGAGCAGTGGCTATTCCTATGCAAGCGAATGCCGAATGCAAGGCCTGCCGGGTCCCTTGTGCAACGTCGCTGCTGGCAATGATGCTGATGGCGTGCTGCATTGCAGACTCGCTTCGGGGCAGGGCTCGGGGCAGGCTGGAAAGCCACTATATCGCCTTGCGGCGGCACCATGCTTTGAGCACGCGCAAACGAAAAAGCCCGCGGCGATGCGCGGGCTTGCTCGGAGGCCTTGACTTTATTGCTTAACGCAATCGACGAAGTAATCGCGCTTGCCGTTGACTTCGCGCTTCACGAGGCCGTGAACGTCGGTCTCGAAGCCGGGGAAACGTTCATTGAAATCGCGTGCGAAGCGCAGATAATCCACGATGGTCTTGTTGAAACGCTCGCCGGGAATCAGCAGCGGAATGCCCGGCGGGTATGGCGTCAGCAGGATGGACGTGATGCGGCCTTCGAGGTCGTCGATCGCCACGCGCTCGATCTCGCGGTGCGCCATCTTGGCAAATGCTTCGGAAGGCTTCATTGCCGGAATCATGTCCGACAGATACATCTCAGTCGTCAGGCGCGCCACGTCGTAGGCCTTGTAGAAGTCGTGGATCGACTGGCACAGGTCGCGCAGGCCCATCTTCTCGTAGCGCGGGTTCGCAGCCGCGAACTCCGGCAGGATGCGCCACATCGGCATGTTCTTGTCGTAGTCGTCCTTGAACTGCTGCAGGGCGGTCAGCAGGGTGTTCCAGCGGCCCTTGGTAATGCCGATGGTGAACATGATGAAGAAGGAGTACAGGCCGCACTTCTCCACGATCACGCCGTGTTCCGCCAGGTACTTGGTGACGATGGAGGCCGGGATGCCGGATTCTGCAAACTGGCCGTCCAGCGACAGGCCGGGGTTGACGATGGTGGCCTTGATCGGGTCCAGCATGTTGAAGCCCGGCGCCAGCTTGCCGAAGCCGTGCCAGTCGTCTTCCGCGCGGATGATCCAGTCCTCGCGCGTGCCGATGCCTTCCTCGGCGAAGTGTTCAGGGCCCCAGACCTTGAACCACCAGTCCTTGCCCCATTCCTCGTCGATCTTCTTCATGGCGCGGCGGAAGTCGAGCGCTTCGAGGATCGATTCTTCCACCAGCGCGGTGCCGCCCGGCGCTTCCATCATGGCCGCGGCCACGTCGCAGGAAGCGATGATGGAGTACTGCGGCGAGGTGGAGGTGTGCATCAGGTAGGCCTCGTTGAAGGCGTCCTTGTCCAGTTTCACCGATTCCGACTCGCGCACCAGCACCTGCGAAGCCTGCGACAGGCCCGCCAGCAGCTTGTGCGTGGACTGGGTGGAGAAGATCAGCGATTCCTTGGCGCGCGGACGGTCCTTGCCGATGGCGTGCATGTCCTTGTAGAAGTCGTGGAAGGTGGCGTGCGGCAGCCAGGCTTCGTCGAAGTGCAGGGTGTCGATTTTCCCGTCCAGCATTTCGCGCAGCACTTCCACGTTGTACACCACGCCGTCGTAGGTGGACTGGGTGATGGTGAGGATGCGCGGCTTCTTGTTCGCGGCGTCGCGCGCAAAGGGATTGTTGGCGATCTTGCGCTCGATGCTCTCCATGGTGAACTCTTCGAGCGGAATCGGGCCGATGATGCCGAGGTGGTTACGGGTCGGCATCAGGAACACGGGAATCGCGCCGCACATGATGATGGAGTGCAGGATGGACTTGTGGCAGTTGCGGTCCACCACCACGATATCGCCCGGCGCCACGGTCGAGTGCCACACCATCTTGTTGGAGGTGGAGGTGCCGTTGGTGACGAAGTAGCAGTGGTCCGCGTTGTAGATGCGGGCCGCATTGCGCTCGGATGCGGCCACGGGGCCGGTGTGGTCCAGCAGCTGGCCCAGTTCCTCCACCGCGTTGCAGACGTCCGCGCGCAGCATGTTCTCGCCGAAGAACTGGTGGAACATCTGGCCGATAGGGGACTTCAGGAAGGCCACGCCGCCGGAGTGGCCGGGGCAGTGCCAGGAATAGGAGCCGTCGTTTGCGTAGTGCACCAGCGCGCGGAAGAAGGGCGGCGACAGGCCGTCCAGATAGGACTTAGCTTCACGGATGATGTGGCGCGCCACGAATTCGGGCGTGTCCTCGAACATGTGGATGAAGCCGTGCAGCTCGCGCAGGATATCGTTGGGGATATGGCGCGAGGTGCGGGTTTCGCCGTACAGGTAGATGGGAATGTCCGCGTTCTTGTAGCGGATTTCCTCGACGAAGGCGCGCAGCGATTTCAGCGCATGGTCCGTTTCCTCGACCGAGCCGCCGCCGAACTCCTCGTCGTCGATGGAGAGCACGAAGGCCGAGGCGCGGGATTGTTGCTGGGCAAATTGGGACAGGTCGCCGTAGCTGGTCACGCCCAGCACTTCCATGCCTTCCTTTTCCATGGCCGCGGCCAGGGCGCGAATGCCCAGCCCCGAAGTGTTCTCAGAGCGGAAATCCTCGTCGATGATGACGATAGGGAAGCGAAATTTCATCGTTATCTCCGGGCGCAAGCGGCGCCGCCATAAAAAAAGAGAGCGGATTTTCGCAGAAAATGCGGCTATCCGGTAAAAAAAAATCCGAGGCAGAGGAAGAAAGTCTAAAGCTTCAGCGGGCCACGCGTCGCAAGGTAACGAAGGCATAGGGCAGGCCAGCCTCCGACACATGGGATTCGCGCGCCGTTTCCTGCCATTCGCCCGCGGGCAGCTCGGGGAAGAAAGCATCGCACTCGAAGCTCTTCGCGATCTCCGTGCGGATGACGGTATCGGCCAGCGGGAGCGCCTGCCGGTACACCTGGGCGCCGCCGATGATGAAGGCCTCCGCGCCGCCCTGCACCAGCGCGCGCGCCGCCTCCAGCGAAGGAACCGCCTCCACGCCCTCGGCGCGCCAGTCCGCATTGCGGGTCACGACGATATTGCGCCGGTTCGGCAGCGGACGCCCGATCGACTCATAGGTCTTGCGGCCCATGATGATGGGGTGGCCGGAGGTGGTGCGCTTGAAATGCGCCAGGTCTTCCGGCAGGCGCCAGGGCAGGGTGTTGTCGATGCCGATGCCGCCTTTGGCGTCGGTCGCGACGATGATCGTCAGTTGTGTCATTCTTGCAATGGGATGGGTGCGCGAGCGCCCAATTATATATAAACTGGCATCTCCGCCTTGAAGGAGGATCGCCATGAGGGTTTACCTGTACGTCCTGAACACGCTCGCCGACTGGGAAATCGGCTATCTGACGGCTGAACTGCACAGCAAGCGCTTCTTCAGGAACCCCAAGGGCGACTTCCAACTGATGAAACTCGGCCTCTCGCGCACGCCTGTCGAGAGCATGGGCGGCATGCACATCACGCCGGACGTGGGCCTCGACGATATCCGCATGGAGAAGGACGATATGCTCATCCTGCCCGGCGCCGATACCTGGACCACCGGCAACGACGTGATCCTGCAGTTCGCGCGCGACCGGCTGGAGCAGGGCTTCCGCGTCGCGGCCATCTGCGGCGCCACCCTGGGCCTCGGCCGCGTGGGCGCGCTCGATTCGATCGGCCACACCAGCAACGATTTGGACTTCCTCAAGGCCAGCTGTCCCGCCTACAAGGGCGAGGCGCAGTACCGCAAGGAGCCGGCCGTCCGCGACCGCAACCTGGTGACGGCGACCGGCCTGGCCCCGCTGGAGTTCTCCTACGAGGTGCTGGGCATGCTGGACGTGTTCAGGCGCGAAACGCTGGAAGCGTGGTACATGCTGCACAAGACGCGCGAGGCGCAGCACTACCACGCGCTTGTCGCATCCATGCAGGCTTGAAGGCCGGAGACTAATCACGGATAATGTGCGCCCATGAACGATACTACGACGCCCCCACAACTGCCCGACCGCCTGTCGGTCGATCCGAGCAGCCCCCATCACGTGCCCGCTGTGTTCCAGCATGAAGTGGGCATCAAGTTCAACGACAAGGAACGCTACGACGTCGAGGAATACTGCATCAGCGAAGGCTGGATCAAGGTCCCCGCCGGCAAGGTGCTCGACCGCAAGGGCCGCCCCATGCTCATCAAGCTGAAGGGCAAGGTCGAAGCCTTCTACAAGTAAGTCCCCTCGCGGCCGCTGCCAAGCGGCCGTTCCTTTTCCCGCCCCGCGCCGCCCGGCGCAACGCCCTTCACACCCCATTCCAGAGCCCGAACGGCAGCCTGCCGTGTGCTTGCTATCGTCTTGAAATTCGCGAAATTTGCGGCAGATCTAATAAATCTGTTGTTTGTGACAAAGAGAGAGAATGTAGCGGGGATTTTTCGTCTATTGTCCTTCCGTTGTGAAGTATTGCGTAGTGGCAATACATCATGCAAGTCATTAACGAGATTGGAGACAACAGGATGGAAAATCATCCGCTGCACCGCATGTCCTCGCCCGCGACCCTCGCGCTGGCGGACGGAACCGTATTTCACGGCCATGCCATCGGCGCGCAGGGCAGCACCTGCGGCGAGGTGGTGTTCAACACCTCCATGAGCGGCTACCAGGAGATGCTGAGCGACCCGAGCTACTCCCGGCAGCTCATCACGCTGACCTATCCCCACATCGGCAATACCGGCGTCAATCACGAGGACGGCGAGTCCACGCGCATTCATGCCGCAGGGTTGATCGTGAAGGACGTGGCCATGCTACCCTCGAACTTCCGCGCCCGCCAGACCTTGCAGGACTGGCTGCGCAGCCAGGGCATTGTGGCCATCGCGGGCATCGACACCCGCAAGCTGACGCGCATCCTGCGCGAGGGCGGGGCGCAGAACGGCGCCATCGTCACCGGCGGTTCGGATGAGGAAGCCATTGCGCTGGCGCGCCGCTTCCCCGGCCTGTCCGGCATGGACCTGGCGCGCACCGTCAGCACTGCGGAAGCCTATGAGTGGAAAGAGACCGAGTGGCGCCTGGGCCAGGGCTACGGCCAGCGCGGCGAGGGCGCTTTCCACGTGGCGGCCTTCGACTTCGGCGTGAAGCACAACATCCTGCGCATGCTGGCCGAACGCGGCTGCCGCGTCACGGTGCTGCCAGCGCAGGCCGGCGCCGCGGCGGCCCGCGCGCTCAATCCGGACGGCATCTTCCTCTCCAACGGTCCCGGCGATCCAGGCCCCTGCGACTACGCCATTGATGCGGCACGTGAGCTGATCGATGCGGGCATTCCCACCTTCGGCATCTGCCTGGGCCACCAGATCATGGCCCTCGCTTCCGGCGCCCGCACGGTGAAGATGAAGTTCGGCCACCACGGCGCCAACCACCCGGTGCAGGACCTGAGCGACGGCAGTGTGCTCATTACCTCCCAGAACCACGGCTTTGCGGTGGACGCCGAAACGCTGCCGTCCAACTGCCGCGCCACCCATGTGTCGCTGTTCGACGGCTCGCTGCAGGGCTTCATGCGCACCGACCGGCCCGCGTTCTGCTTCCAGGGCCACCCCGAAGCTTCGCCCGGTCCCCACGACCTCGCGCCCCTGTTCGACCGTTTCGTCGCCATGATGAAGGACCGCCGCCATGCCTAAGCGCACAGACATTCAACGCATCCTGCTGATCGGCGCGGGCCCCATCGTGATCGGCCAGGCCTGCGAATTCGACTACTCCGGCGCCCAGGCCTGCAAGGCCCTGCGCGAGGAAGGCTACGAGGTAGTGCTGGTCAACAGCAACCCGGCCACCATCATGACCGATCCGGACATGGCCGACGCCACCTATATCGAGCCGGTGACCTGGGAAGTGGTGGCGCGCATCATCGAGAAGGAACGGCCGCAGGCCGTGCTGCCCACCATGGGCGGGCAGACGGCGCTCAACTGCGCGCTGGACCTGTATCGCCACGGCGTGCTGGAACGCTTCGGCGTGGAGCTGATCGGAGCCAGCCCGGAGGCCATCGACAAGGCGGAAGACCGGGCCAAGTTCAAGACCGCCATGAGCGAGATCGGCTTGCAGTCAGCCCGATCGGGCATCGCGCACAGCCTGGCCGAGGCCTGGGCTGCCCAGGAAACGCTGGGCTTCCCCGTCATTATCCGGCCGTCCTTCACCATGGGCGGCAGCGGCGGCGGCATCGCCCGCAACGCGGACGAATTCCATACGATCTGCTCGCGCGGCCTGGAACTCTCGCCCACCCATGAACTGCTGATCGAGGAATCGCTGCTGGGCTGGAAAGAATACGAGATGGAGGTGGTGCGCGACCGCGCGGACAACAGCATCATCGTCTGCTCGATCGAGAACCTGGATCCCATGGGCGTGCACACGGGCGACTCCATCACCGTGGCGCCAGCGCAGACGCTCACCGACAAGGAATACCAGATCATGCGCAACGCGGCCATCGCAGTGCTGCGCAAGATCGGCGTGGATACGGGCGGTTCGAACGTGCAGTTCGCCGTCAACCCTGCCGATGGCCGCATGATCGTGATCGAGATGAACCCGCGCGTATCGCGTTCGTCCGCGCTGGCCTCCAAGGCGACCGGCTTCCCCATTGCGCGCGTGGCCGCCAAGCTGGCCGTGGGCTACACGCTGGACGAGCTGCGCAACGAGATCACCGGCGGCGCGGCCCCGGCTTCGTTCGAGCCATCCATCGACTACGTGGTCACCAAGGTGCCGCGCTTCGCCTTCGAGAAGTTCGCTGGCGCCGACGCGCGCCTGACAACGCAGATGAAATCCGTGGGCGAGGCCATGGCCATGGGACGCACCTTCCAGGAGTCTCTGCAGAAAGCGCTGCGCGGGCTGGACGTGGGCATGGACGGCTTTACCCGCCTGGGCACAGGCCGCGCGGTGCTGGAGCAGGAACTGGCGGTCGCCGGTCCGCAGCGCATCTGGTACGTGGGCGAGGCCTTCGCCCAGGGCATGAGCCTGGAGGAGGTGCACAGCCTGACCTGCATCGACCCCTGGTTCCTGGTGCAGATCCGCGACATCGTGCAGGTGGAGCAGTGGGTGGCCGCGCAGAAGCTGGCCGGTATCGGACGCGCGGAGATGTACCGCCTGAAGCAGCAGGGCTTCGCCGACCGGCGCCTTGCTGACCTGCTGAACGTGGACGAGGCGGCCGTGCGGGCGCGCCGCCATGAACTTGGCGTGCTGCCCGTCTACAAGCGCGTGGATACCTGCGCGGCGGAATTCGCCACCCGCACCGCCTACATGTACTCCACCTATGACGAAGAGTGCGAGTCGCAGCCCACGTCGCGCCGCAAGATCATGGTGCTGGGCGGAGGCCCGAACCGCATCGGGCAGGGCATCGAGTTCGACTACTGCTGCGTGCACGCCGCGCTGGCCATGCGGGAGGACGGCTACGAGACCATTATGGTCAACTGCAATCCCGAGACAGTGTCCACCGACTACGATACGTCCGACCGGCTCTACTTCGAGTCCGTGACGCTGGAGGACGTGCTGGAGATCGTGGCGCTGGAGCAGCCCGAAGGCGTGATCGTGCAGTATGGCGGCCAGACGCCGCTGAAACTGGCCCTGGCGCTGGAGGCAAACGGCGTGCCGATCATCGGCACCTCGCCGGACATGATCGATGCGGCGGAAGACCGCGAGCGCTTCCAGAAGCTGCTGGGTGAACTCGATCTGCGCCAGCCGCCCAACCGCACTGCGCGCACCGAGGCCGAGGCGCTGCGCCAGGCGGAGGAGGTGGGCTATCCGCTGGTGGTGCGGCCTTCCTATGTGCTGGGCGGACGGGCCATGGAGATCGTCAGCCAGCGCTCGGACCTGGAGCGCTACATGCGGGAAGCCGTCAAGGTCTCGCACGATTCTCCCGTGCTGCTGGACCGTTTCCTCTCCGACGCCATTGAAGTGGACGTGGACTGCGTATCCGACGGCAAGGCGGTGGTGATCGGCGGCGTCATGGAGCACGTCGAACAGGCGGGCATCCACTCAGGCGACTCGGCCTGCTCGCTGCCGCCGTATTCGCTGTCCGACGCCACGGTAGCCGAAATCAAGCGGCAGACGGTGCGGCTCGCGCGCGGCCTGAATGTGGTCGGCCTGATGAACGTGCAGTTCGCCGTGCAGAGCCAGAAGACGGATGGCCGCGTGCGCGACGTGATCTACGTGCTGGAAGTGAACCCGCGCGCCTCGCGTACCGTGCCCTTCGTGTCCAAGGCCTGCGGGCGCCAGCTGGCGAAGATCGCCGCGCGCTGCATGGCGGGCCGCACGCTGGCCGAGCAGGGCATCGAAGGCGAAGTGGTGCCGCCTTACTTCAGCGTGAAGGAGGCGGTGCTGCCGTTTGCCAAGTTCCCGGGCGTGGACCTGGCCCTGGGCCCCGAGATGAAGTCCACCGGCGAGGTGATGGGCGTGGGCGCCACGTTCGGCGAAGCCTTCTACAAGGCGCAGCTGGGCGCGGGCGTCCGCCTGCCGCACAAGGGCCGCGTATTCCTGCGGCTGCGCATCGCGGACCAGGGGCGCGCCATTGCGCTGGCAAAGGGACTGCAGGCCGCCGGCTTCGAGCTGTACGCAGGCAAGCTCACGGCTGTCGTTCTGACGTCGGCCGATGTCTCGGTCACCTCCATTGGCGAGGACGACGTGGCCGCCATGGCAGCGCGAGGCGAATTCGCCATGGCGGTGGTCACGGTGGACGACAAGCGCAGCGCGGTGACAGCCACACAGGCATTGCGCGTTGCCCTGGCGGGCGGCGGTTCGGTGCTGTTTACCACGCTGGCCGCGGCCGAGGCGGCATTCGACGCCCTGGCGCATGCGGGCCGGCTTTCGCTGCGGTCCTTGCAGGAGCTGCACGCAGGGGCAGCCGGGCAGCACGAGGCGGCCCAGGCGCTGCTGACCGCGGCCCGCATGCCGCCGGCGCCGGCCGGCATCGAATTGCCGGAGCGGCGCCGCGCGCCGCGCGATGGCAGGGATGGCAGCGAAGCGCTCCGGCTCTTCATCCGCCAGCCCTTCACGGAGTCCGACCGCGAACAGCAGCGCATGATCGCCGAGATCCTGCAGGTGATCGAGAGCGCGGACGGACATCCCTACCGTTTCGACTATCTCACCGGCAGGCAGGCCGAAAGCGCCGACACCTTCCGCCAGAGCTTCGAGCGCGAACAAGGGCAGCCTTTCACGCCACCGCTGTTCCGGCAGCACCGGCTGCAGCTGCTCGACCAGGCCGACGTGATGATCAACATCCGCGTGGGCATGAGTGAAAGCAGCGCCTTCGAACTGAGCTACCACATCTTCAAGGGCCGCTGCACGCCGGTGCTCTTCCTCGTGTGGCGCGGAGCCCCCATCAAGACCACCCTGCTGCGCGAACTCGGCGACATGTGCGATGTGACCTACATCGAGTTCGACCACGTGGAACAGCTGCGTGGTCCGCTGCACCAATTCTTTGCAAAGAAGGCCCTGGCATAAGGGCCAACCGTTTCAAATACTGAAGGAGTACAAAATGTTCGACAATATCAGGATCAGGACTCTCGTGCTAGGGGTCATCGCTACGCTGACGGTGCTCATGCTGGGAATCGGCGGCATGGGCATGTACAGCTCATCGAATTCGGTCCGGCTGCTCAAGCAGATCACCCTGGCCGATGAACGCAACGGCAATGAGCGCGACGCCATCCGCCTGGCGATGGAAACCAACCGCAGCCAGGTACTGCAGGCGCTGCAGCACAATCCCACCCTGGAATGGTCCAAGATGCACGACCACCCGCTCACCAACCACTACAAGCTGATCGATGCCGCCTCGGAGGAAGTGGCGGCGCGCTGGAAACGCTACCTCGAAGGCATCAGCACGAGCGACGAGCGGGCGCTGGCCGAGGAGTGGTACAGCAAGAGCGATGGACTCGGCCTGGCGCACATCAAGGCCGCTTCCGACGCAATCAAGGCGGAGCAGTGGGATGATGCCCAGCAGGTGCTGATCAAGAAGATCAATCCGAGCTATCGCGTGGGCGACGGCGCGCTCAAGGCGCTGAGCGAGCTGGCCGAACGCCGCGCGGAGGAGCATGCGGCGGAGGTGGATGCGTCGCTCGAACGCTTCCGCTACCTGACCATTGCGGCCGTGGCGAGCGGCATTGTGCTCAGCGTCCTCGCTGGCCTGGTGCTCGTGCGCAGCATCTCGCGTCCGCTTTCGCAGGCAATGGAACTGGCGGAGCACGTGGCGGCGGGTAATCTGAGCGGCCATATTCCAAGCCATTACGGCAACGAGATCGGCACCTTGCTGACGGCGCTGGACAGGATGCGCCAGAACCTCTCCGGCATCGTCGCTGAAGTAAGGGCGAGCACCGATACCATTTCCAGCGCCTCGGGCCAGATCGCGGCGGGCAATTCAGACCTCTCGCACCGCACCGGCGAACAGGCCGGCTCGCTGGAGGAAACGGCATCGGCGATGGAGGAGCTGACGGGAACGGTGAGGGAGAACTCGGACCGGGCGCACCAGGCGAACATGCTGGCGCAGTCGGCATCGGCCGTGGCGGTGAAGGGCGGCGTCGTGGTCTCGCAGGTGGTCGATACCATGGGTTCGATCAACGATTCCTCCAAGCGCATCGTGGACATCATCGGCGTGATCGACGGTATCGCTTTCCAGACCAACATCCTGGCGCTGAATGCGGCGGTCGAAGCGGCGCGCGCGGGCGAGCAGGGGCGCGGCTTTGCGGTCGTGGCTTCCGAAGTGCGCAATCTGGCCCAGCGCTCCGCCAGCGCGGCGAAGGAGATCAAGGAGCTGATCGACGATTCCGTGAACAAGGTGGACAGCGGCGCGCGCCTGGTGGACCAGGCAGGCGAAACGATGCGCGAAATCGTCACGAGCATCGAGCGCGTCACCGGCATCATGAGCGAGATCACCCACGCCAGCCAGGAGCAGACCAGCGGGCTGGATCAGATCCACGAGGCCATCATGCAGATGGACGGGCTGACCCAGCAGAACGTGGCCCTGGTGGAGGAGGCCGCGGCGGCCGCCGATTCCCTGCACGCGCAGGCGGACAAGCTGTCGAAGGTGGTGAGCGTGTTCACGCTGGACGAAGCCGCGGCGAAACCGAAGGCCGTGGTGACGCCGATGGCGCGCAAGCCCGCACCTTCACGCCAGTTGAGCAAGACCTCCGCTGTGGCGAGGGTGAAACCGGCCGCCAGGGCGACGCGCGCCGTGGCCAATGGCTCGGATTCGGACTGGGAAGAGTTCTAAGGAGCGCCTGCGCTACACGGCCATCGGGGCCGTGAGCGGCGGGTGGTGCTGGTAGCCTTCCAGCACAAAGTCGGAAGGCTCGATCTTCTCCAGCCATTCGGGCTCGTATTTGCCCGTTTGCGCAAAGGAGGGCACGCGCCCGGAGATCACCAGCTGCGGCAGGGGCAGCGGCTCGCGCCTGAGCTGCTCCTGCACCATCTCCATATGATTCTCGTAGATGTGCGCATCGCCGATGAAGTAGCTGAACCAGCGGGGCGTGTAGCCGGTCAGGCGTGCCACCAGCGCAAGCAGGGCTGCGCCTTCGGCGATGTTGAAAGGCGTGCCCAGGCCGATGTCGTTGCTGCGCACATAGAGGCAGAGCGAGAGCTCCTTCGTCGTCGCGTTCGGAATGAACTGATAGAGCAGATGGCAGGCGGGCAGCGCCACCTGGTCCAGCACCGCCGGGTTCCAGCCATGGAAGAGAATGCGGCGGCTGGAGGGATTGTTCACGATCGTGTCCAGGCACTCGCGCAGCTGGTCGATGGCCTTGTACAGCAGTACCTTCTTCACGCCGTTCTCTTCGAGCGGCGCCACCTGGCGGAAGCCGTTGCGCAGCGCGTCCGCGATCTTCGCGCCTTCGGCTGCATCCAGCACCTTGTAGCCCGGCCACTGGCGCCACTGCACGCCGTACACGGGACCCAGGTCGTCCAGGCCTTCGCGGTAGGGATTGGCCAGCCACTGCGCATTCTCGTTTGCGTTCTGGTCCCACACCTTGCAGCCAAGGGCGCGGAAATCCGCCGCGCTGCGCGAGGCGCGAAGGAAGGCGCACAGTTCGCCCACCACGGACTTGAACGCCAGCTTCTTGGTGGTCACGGCGGGGAAGCCGTCGCGCAGGTCGAAGCGCATCATGGCGCCGGGAACGCTCAGGGTGCGGATGCCCGTGCGGTTATCCTGCCAGCTGCCCTGTTCGAGCACGGTCTTGATCAATTCCTGGTATTGCTGCATTCGGTTCTCCGCTTGAATTCTGGATTGTAGCGCAGGGCTCAACGCTTGCCCGAGCGGCCGCCCGGCGAACGGCCCCCGCGCGCCATGGCCTTCGCCACATTCTTCGCCGCTGCCTTGGCCGCCGCCTTGGCGCCTTTGCCCCCGGCGACGATGACAGCGCCCTTGGGCAAGCCTTGCGGCGCCATGGGACGGCCCGGCCTGGCCGCGGAAGCACGCCTGGCGGCCTGGGAAGGCTTGGCGCCCGCTGCGGGTGTTCCGGTGGACGGCACGCGGTGGTCCGCCTCGAAGCCAGGCACCTCGTCGCGCTTCAGGACCTGGCGCGTCAGTGTTTCGATGGCGCGCAGCAGCTCCACTTCGTCCGCGCACACCAGCGATACCGCTTCCCCTTCGGCTCCCGCACGTCCGGTGCGGCCGATGCGGTGCACGTAGTCTTCGGCCACCGTCGGCAGGTCGAAATTCACCACCAGCGGCAGGGCCTGGATGTCGAGGCCGCGCGCGGCGACATCCGTGGCCACCAGCAGCTGCACCTCGCGCGCCTTGAAGCGTTCGAGCGCGCGCAGGCGTGCGGGCTGCGGCTTGTCGCCGTGAATGGCGTCCGCGCTGATGCCTTCCGCCTGCAACTGCGATACCAGCTGGTCGGCGCCCTTGCGTGTCTTCACGAAGACCAGCGCCTGGCCCCAGCGTTTGGTGCGGAGCAGGTGCAGGAAGAGCGCGGGCTTGGTCTTCTTGTCGGTCGTGTACACCATCTGGCGCACGGTGCGGGCAGCGGCGTTGACCGGGCTGGCCTGTACGGAAACGGGATTGCTCAGCAGCTTGCCCGCCATGGCGCGGATCGCGTCGGAGAAGGTGGCCGAGAAAAGGAGGGTCTGGCGTTCGGCGGGCAGCACGGCGAAAAGGGCATCCAGGTCCTGCGCAAAACCCAGGTCCAGCATGCGGTCCGCCTCGTCCAGCACCAGGGTTTGCAGCTCGCCGAAGTTTACGGCGCCCTGGCGGTGCAGGTCGAGCAGGCGGCCCGGCGTGGCCACCAGTACATCAAGACCCTTGCGCAGCTTGGCCAGCTGGGGATCGATGGCGACGCCGCCGTAGGCGACGGAACTGCGCAGCGGCAGGTTGCCGCCATAGCGGCGGAAGCTTTCGTAGACCTGTTCCGCGAGCTCGCGTGTCGGCGCCAGCACCAGGCAGCGCACCGATTGCGGCGCGGCCTTCCCGCCCTCCATGGTGAGGCGCTGCAGCAAGGGCAGGGCGAAGCCTGCCGTCTTGCCGGTGCCGGTCTGCGCGGCGGCGAGCAGGTCGCGTCCGGCCAGCACGGCGGGAATGGCCTGCTGTTGCACCGGTGTGGGCTTGTCGTAGCCCAGGGATTCCAGGGTGCGCAGCAGCGGATCGATCAATTTGAGTGCCTGGAAGCTCATTGGCAGGCCTCCTCCCACAGTTTCAGGGCCGCGTGCACCCGTTCGTCCGGCAGGCCGAGGGTCTGGTCGCCGACGTACCACTCCGTATAGCAGTGGTCCGGCAGCTGGGCGTGCATGACGTGGTTGAACAGCCAGATGCCGTGCTGCTGCGCGATGCGGTTGCGCAGTTCCAGCGCGCGCTCGCGGGCAACGGGCATATGAACATGCAGCATGTTCGCCTGGGGGCGGGCGGGATTCGGCGCCAGCCGGGAATAGCTGCGCAGCGCCTCGTAGAGCCACTGTGTGCGCGCGAAATATGCCGGCATGGCTGCAAGGCGCTCGTCGAGGTGCATGGCGGCGGAAACGACATAAGGCGTGCGGGTGAAGACGTTGCCTCCCTGGCGGCGGAACCACTCCTGCGCCCTGGCCACGAATTCCGCGCTGCCTGCCAGCAAGGCGCCGCCCATGCCGCCGATGCCCTTGTAGAGCGATACGTAGACCGAATCGAAACCGGTTGCCACGTCCTGGGGGCTGCGGCCATAGCCCGCCGCGGCTTCCCACAGCCGGGCGCCGTCCATGTGCAGGTGGGTGCCCGTCTGGCGCGCCCAGGCCTTGAAGGCGTCCAGCTCTTCCCACGAGGGAGCCTGGCCGCCGATTTCTCGCGCGGGGAGTTCGATGGCCACGGCGCCAAGCTTGTCCGGAATGGCCTTGATTTCGTCCAGCGTGAAAGGACGATGCGGGCTGCCCGTCTGCAGCGCATCGAAGTGGCCCAGCAGCTGATGATTGCCGCGTTCGTGCTTCAGGATGTGCGCCGTCGGGTGCAGGGCAACCAGCCTGCTGCCGCGCTCCATGCAGGCCAGGCGCAGGGCCGTGACCTGGGCCATGGTGCCGGTGATGCAGAACACGGCTGCTTCAAAGCCCAGAAGCTGCGCCACCTTGCGTTCCAGCGACTGGATCAGGTCACCTTCTCCGTACACGTCTGCCCGCACGCCATTGCGCTCGCACCATTCGGCCATGGCCGCGAAGCTCTGCGCAGGCGTGAGCTGCCGGTGGCCCGGCAGGATGGTATGGCATTGCTGGCGCAGTTCGGCGTCGGTCACGGGCTTCCCCCTCAATGAACTACGTGGACGTTGTGGAACTGGAGCGCGGCCAGGTTGGCGTAGATGCCGCCCATGGCCACGAGGGACTGGTGCGTGCCCATTTCGACCACTTTGCCGTCTTCCATGACGAGGATGCGGTCGGCGCGCTGCACGGTGGCCAGGCGGTGCGCAATGATGACGGTGGTGCGGCCGACCATGGCGGCTTCGAGCGCGGACTGCACCAGGCGCTCGGATTCCGCATCCAGGGCGCTGGTGGCTTCGTCCAGCAGCAGCAGGGGCGGATTCTTGAGCAGTGCGCGCGCGATGGCGATGCGCTGACGCTGGCCGCCGGAGAGGCGCACGCCGCGTTCGCCCAGGAAGGCCTTGTAGCCGTTCGGCAGGCGCTCGATGAATTCATGGGCCGCGGCCAGCTTCGCCGCCTGGATCACCTCTTCGTCGCTCGCGTCCGGACGGCCATAGCGGATGTTCTCCATCGCATCGGCAGAGAAGATCACCGTATCCTGCGGCACAATGCCGATGGCTTCGCGCAGGGTGTGCAGGCCGAGCTGGCGGATATCCACGCCGTCGAGGCGAATGGTGCCCTGCTGCGGATCGTAGAAGCGCAGGAAGAGCTGGAAGAGGGTGGTCTTGCCCGCACCGGACGGACCGACGATGGCGACCGTTTCGCCAGGGCGGATATCGAAGGACAGGTGCGACAGCGCCTCAGTTTCCGGGCGCGACGGATAGGAGAAGGTCACATCCGCCAGCGTCAGCGCGGCGCCATTGGCCGCGCGCGGCGGCAGCGGCAGCGGCTGGGCAGGCGGCTGGATCTCGGACTGCACCGACATCAGCTCCAGCAGCCTCTCGGTGGCGCCAGCGGCGCGCTGCGCCTCGCCCATCACTTCGGACAGGGCGCCGATGGAGCCCGCCACGATGGACGCGTAGAGAATGAACTGTCCCAGGTCGCCGCCCGTCATCGAGCCCTCCAGCACCGCATGGGCGCCCAGCCACAGCACGAACACGATGGCGCCGAACACCAGGACGATGGCGAGCATGGTGAGGAGGGCGCGGGCGCGGATGCGGCGCATGGCCGTGCCGAAGGCGTTTTCGACGGAGGACGCGAAACGGCTCGTTTCGATGTGCTCGTGGGTGTAGGCTTGCACGGTCGGCATGGCGTTCAGGATTTCGCCCGCCATGGCCGAAGCGTCGGCGATGCGGTCCTGCGAATCGCGCGAAAGCTTGCGCACGCGGCGGCCAAACAGCACGATGGGCAGCACGGTGAGCACCAGCAGGCCGATAATGATGGAGGAGAGTTTGGGGCTGGTCACGAACAGCATCACCAGGCCGCCCAGGAAGAGCAGCATGTTCCGCAGCGCCATGGAGATGCTGGAGCCCACCACGGCCTGGATCAGCGTCGTATCGGTGGTAATGCGGGACAGCACTTCGCCCGTCTGCGTGGTCTCGAAGAAGGCGGGGCTCTGCTGCACCACGTGGCGGTAGACGGCGCTGCGGATATCGGCCGTGACACGCTCGCCCAGCCAGGACACGGTATAAAAACGTGCCCCCGTCGCCAGGGCGAGCACGGCGGACACCGCGAACAGCACCAGGAACACCGTGTTCACATGCTCCACGCTGCGCACGCCCGCCGAGGCGCCAAAGCCCATGTCGATCATCTGCTTGAAGGCCGCGGGAATGGCCAGCGTGGCCCCGGCAGCGACAGTCAGGGCGATGGCCGCCATGACAAACTGCTTGCGGTAGGGCTTCAGGAAGGGCGCCAGGCCCTTGAAGGCGGCCAGGCTGCCTTTTTTCAGTTCGCGGGTGTCGCTGGGCGGATTGCTGTTCTGGGTGGCGGCGCTGCTGGTGGTGCTGTTGCTCATTATCTTGGTAGTCTTCTTGTCTCTACAGTTTCATGGGGCGGACGTAGCCCGTCAGTTCCAGATAGCCATGGCCGGCGGGCTGGCCGCCGCGCTGCACGGTGGTCGCACCTTCCCAGTACACGGCGCCCGTCGAGCGGCGCGAATCGAGCTCCTGGTCCTGCTGCAGCGGGGCGGCATCCCACACGGTGGCGCCGGTCACGATCCGGGTCGCAACCGGATACTCGGCATTGGTGCGGGGAGAACGCCAGCGCGCCTGCGGGGTGAAGCTGACCTGGTCCGGAGCGTAATGCGTGATCTTACCGGATGCGTCGCGCCATGTCGCGTGGGCCCATAGTTTACCACCTTGCCTGCTGCGGATCTGGAAAGCCATGAGGGCGCCGCCGTCGTCCAGGTTTGCGCCCAGCCAGTCCCAGCCCGCCGCCTGTTCGTCCAGCACCTGGCTGGACCACTCATGATCGAGCCACGTCTTTCCGCTCACCGCCACGCTGCGCCCCTTCATCGTGACCGTGCCCCTGGTGGCCAGCTGCGGCTTGCTATAGTAATAACTCGCCTGCCCGGGGCGCGGCCCTTTCTGGGAATAGCCATTCACACCATGCAGCAGAATGGGCTGCGTGGGCGTCAATGTGAGCTGCAGCGTGAATTCGGCGGCGCGGATATCCACGGCATAGCTGCCTTCCGGATTGCGCCACATGCGCCAGTCGTCCAGCTTCACGTCCGTATCGGCGGTCGCGGCGTAGGCGAGGCCGAAGCCTTCGCGGGCGCTGCGCTGGTCGTGCAGGAGCTTGCCGATGGCGGGATCGGATACCGCCGCGTGGCCGATGATGAGCTGTTTGGGCGCAAAGCGGCTGGGATTGTCCGCGTCGTGCGCCGTCGCGCTGCGGAAGAAGGTGACCTGGTAGCCGATGGACTTGCCCTCGGCCGTCGTGAGCCAGCCGGTGGCATACCACCACTCGGTGCGGAACTCCGGATGCGCGCCGAAGTCGCGGGGAAACGCGAGGGTGGCGCCGGGACGCACCGGCGCATAGGCGGGCGGCGCGGCGAGCAGCGGCTGGCACAGCACAAGAACGAGAAGCAGCAGGGCGCGCATTTACCAGTCCTCCCGCACGGCGCGAATGGGGCCGCCGGACAGCGCCTGCCGTCCCGATACCAGGGCCGTCACCATGGCGGCGGCCAGCAGCGCGGCGGCGACACTGCCCAGCAGCGGCCATGGGTAGTGCATCTCCATCGTCCAGTGGAAGGACTGGGGGTTTACGACATGCACGAGAATCAGGCTGATGAACCAGCCGAGCAGCAGGCCGGTGAGGATGCCGAGCGCCGTCAGCGAGCCGCCTTCGATGGCCAGGATGCCGAGCACCTGCCGCCGCGTGACGCCGACATGGCGCAGCATGCCGAACTCCTTGGCGCGCGCCAGCGTTTGCGCCGAGAAGGTGGCCGCCACGCCGAACAGGCCGATCACGATGGCGATGGCTTCCAGCAGATAGGTCACGGCGAAGCTGCGGTCGAAGATCTTCAGCGACAGCGCACGGATTTCGGAGGGCACGGCCACTTCGAGCGCCTGCGCGAAAGGCAGTCCTTTCACGGCGGCCTGCGCGTCGGCCAGCGTGGCGCCCTTGGCCAGCCACATGGCTGCATCGCTCACGTCCCGGTCGCCGGTGATGCGGGCGTAGTCGCTGCGCCGCATCTGGATGGCCCCCGTGGAGCGGGCGTAATCGCGCCAGATGCCCGCAACGAAGAATTCGCGCAGCGCGCCCTGGAGCGGCAGGCGCATGGTGGCGCCGGCATGCACCCCGTACAGGTCCGCCACCGCCTCCGAAACCCAGACGGGCGGCAGGCCGCGCGGTGCGAGCGCTTCGCCGACCATCACCATGGTCCGTTCCGGGTGGGCCGGATCGATGTCGCGCGCCAGCAGCGCGACATTGGGACGGTCGGCAGCGAGCGATATGGAGCGGAAGCGCATGAAATCGGTCCTGGCCAGCTGTGGCAGGGCGCGCAGCGCGTCCTGTTCGCGCGGCGTGAGGCCCGCCGTGGCGCCGCCGCCCGCGGTGCGGGCATACATGTCTGCGGGCAGCACCTGCAGCAGCCATTCGTCCACCGACACGCGGAAACTGGACACCATGATGGCCATGGCCACCATCAGGCTGAAACTGGACAGCACGCCGCCCAGCGCGATGCCCGCCTGGCCAGAAGCATTGGCCAGCCGCGCCAGGGTGAGCGAGGGCACGGGCGGCGCGGCGGGATGCGTGGCGGTCGCCGCCGTCCACCGTGCGTGGGCGAAGCGGAAGACCATGGAGGCGATACGCGGCATCAGCGCAATGCCGCCAACCAGCAGGAGGACAATTGACAGATAGCCGAATATGGGCAGCTCGAATACCGGCGGCAGCTGCGACATGCCTGCCGCCGCGGCGAGGCACAGCAAGGCGGGCCAGGCGCGGGAAAGCCGGGACAGGGCGACTTCGTCCGCTCCGGCCTTGAGGGCAATGGCAGGCGCCGCGCGCGCCGCCTCCAGCGCTGGCGCCGCGCAGCCAAGCAAGGCCACGCCGACGCCGAGCACGAAGTAGACGCCGGCCGCCACCGGCGTGAACTGGACTTCGGGGCGCACACCGGCGAAATAGCCGCCGCCAAGGTCGCCCCCGAAGAAGTGCAGGGCGGCGGCCGCCATCGCATAGCCTGCGGCGATACCGGCGGCGGCGCCCAGCAGGCCCAGGCTGAGCCCTTCGAGCAGGACCTGGGCCAGCAGGCTTCGGCGTTCCAGGCCCAGCACGCGCAGCAGGGCAAACTGGCTGCGCCGCCGCATCACGGACAGGGCCTGCGTGGAGAAGACGAGGAAGGCGCCGGTGAACAGGGCCACCAGCGCCAGCACGCTCAGGTTCACCCGGTAGGCGCGGCTCAATTTGCTGTTGCGGCTTTCCTGGTCCTCGTCGTTCGGCTGGCCAACGCGGAAACGGCCCGGGAAATCGCGTTCCAGCTCCGCGGCAAGCGCTGCGCGGAAGGCGTCGCGATTGACGCCATCGCGCAGTTTCAGGTCCACGCGCGACAGTTTTCCGAGCCGGTTGAAGCGCCACTGGGCGGCGCCGATATCCATGACGCCGATGCGCTGCCCAACGCGGGTGCGCTGCAGCGAACCGGCCACGCGCAGCGAAACGGGCTGGGTGCCGGACTGGAACAGCGCCGTGGCGCCAGGCTGCACGCCAAGCCAGGAGAGCGCGGCGGGCGAGAGAAAGACCGCATCGGCGGCGAGCGTGTCGAAGGAATCGCCATCGGCAGGAGCGCCGATCAGGTCGGGGGAAATGAAGCCGGCGCGGAACACGTCGAGGCCGATGATCTTGAGCGGCGGCTTGCCGCCGGGGCGGGAAGCGTCGAATTCAAGGATGGGAGAAGCCACCGCCACGGCGTCGCGCGTGGCCAGGCGCGGGTAGATGTCTTCGTCGAACAGCGCTTCCGCGCCGCTGACCTGCACGTCCGCCTGGCCGGAGAGGCTTTTGATGGCGGTCGAGAACTCGTTGAAGGCGGCGGCATTGATCAGGTGGATGGCAAAGCCCAGCGACACGCCGACGGTAATCGCAGCCACCGCCATCAGCGCACGCAGGGGATGGGCGCGCCATTCCCCGAACAGCAGCCAGCGCGTGAGCTTCAGCGGCATTCCAGCGCCTGGCGCTCGGCGGCGCGCCGGGCCTTTGTGCGCGCGGCCTCCATCGATTGCGGCGATGAACGGCGCACGTCCTCGTCCGCCCATTTGCGTTCGAGGGCCAGCTTGCCGCAGCGGCGCCGGTGGTCGGCAGCCTGCCTGTCATGGCGCGCATCTTCGCGCTCCTGCCGCGCCTCGCGCGCCTTGCGCTCCTTTTCGAGGGCGCCAGCCTCCTTCTGCATGCGCTTCAGGGCGGCCTTGCTTTCGGGATTGGCAGGCGGCGCATCCGGAACGGCCAGCACCGTGCCGGTGCCGCGCTCGCAAGGCGCTTCGCTGTAGGTGATCTTGCCGTCCACTGTGCATTTGTGGATGGTTTGCGCCTGCGCCGAAGCGGCAAGCAGCATGGCGATGGCGGCGATTACGGTGTGCATGGCATTCATCCCAGGATTTTTCCGGGATTCATGATACCCAGCGGGTCCAATGCAGCCTTGATGGCGCGCATCATGCCCAGCTCCACGGGCGACTTGTAGCGCGCCAGCTCGTCCCGCTTGAGGGCGCCGATACCGTGTTCGGCCGAGATGGAGCCGCAGAACGCGTGCACGGCATCGTGAACGACGCGGTTGACTGCCTCCTGATGAAGGAGGAAAGCTTCGTTGGCGACTCCGGGCGGCGGCGCTACGTTGAAGTGCAGGTTGCCGTCGCCAAGATGGCCGAAGCACACCAGCTGGCAGCCGGGGAAGGCCTGCTGCAGCAGTGGTTCCGTGTGTTCGATGAAGGCCGCAATGCTCGACACGGGCAGAGAGATATCGTGCTTGATGTTCTTGCCGTCCGCCGCCTGCGCCAGGGGAATATGTTCGCGCAATTGCCACAGGCCCTGAGACTGCGCTACCGTGGAGGCTACCGCCGCATCGGTGGCGATGCCTTCGTTGACGGCGGCACCCACTGCATCTTCGAGCAGGCCGACTGCATGCTGCGCCGACTCGGTGCTGGACAGTTCGAGCAGCACATACTGCTCGTGCGGTTCGCTGAAAGGCCGGGGCAGGGACGGGAAATGCTTCGCCACGAGCGCAAGGCAGTAGGCGGACATGAGTTCGAAGCCCGTGAGGCTGGCGCCGCAACGGTCCTGCATGAGGGCCAGCAGGCGCTGCGCCTGGGTGGGCGAGGGCAGCGCCACCAGCGCCGTGATGCTGGCCTTCGGCTTGGGGTAGAGCTTCAGCACCGCCCCGGTGATGATGCCCAGCGTGCCTTCCGCGCCGATGAACAGGTCGCGCAGGTCGTACCCTGTATTGTCCTTCCGCAGTCCGCGGAGTCCGTGCCAGATCTCGCCTTGCGCCGTCACCACCTCCAGGCCGAGACAGAGCTCGCGCGCGTTCCCGTAGCGCAGGACGGCCGTGCCACCCGCGTTGGTGGAGAGATTGCCGCCGATGGTGCAGCTGCCCTCGGCCGCCAGCGACAAGGGAAAAAGGCAGTCCTGGGCCGCGGCCGCCTCCTGCACCTGCTGCAGTATGCATCCCGCATCCACCGTCATGGTGCGGTTGAGCGCATCGATCACGCGGATCTGGTTCAGGCGCGCCAGCGACAGCACGACGGCGCTGCCTTGCCCATCGGGCACGCTGCCCAGCACCAGTCCCGTATTGCCGCCCTGCGGAACGATGGGCACGCGCGCCTCGGCGCAGAGCCGGACCAGGCCCGCCACTTCCTCCACGGAGCCCGGCCGCAGCACGGCCAGCGCGCGGCCCGTGAAACGCCCGCGCCAGTCGCGCAGGTAGGGCGCCATGTCCGCCTCGCTGTCGAGCACCCAGGCCCCGCCCAGCAGGGCGCGGCAGCGGTCGAGGAAGGATGCGTTCATCTCAGTGAACCTGGTTGATCTTGTCCAGCAGTTCCTTGGCCGCCTTGCGGGCGGCCTGCTTGTAGGGGCGAACGTAGAGGATGGCGCACACGAAGTACACGAGCACGATGCCCGCTTCCCCCCAGCCGAGCCATGGATGCGTCCTGTCGCTCCAGCCGCGCACCACGCCTTCCGTGAAGTAGAGCAGGATCATCATGGAGGTCCACTGCAGCGTGTAGAGGTCGCGCTTGATGACGCCCGCCAGCGGGAAGATCAGCGGGACGGCCTTCAGCACCATCCACGAGCCGCCGGGATGCAGCGGCGCGATCCACATTTCCCATGCCACGCACCACGCGATGAGCAGCACCAGGCTGCCCATTGCACCGTAATGGAATACGTCCTGCCTGCGCATCATTTGCCTCCCAGGCGCACGGCGGTTTCCGCCAGGCGTTTGCCCAGCGCGATGGCCAGGCGTTTTTCGTCGTCGGTGATGGGCTTCTTGCCTTCGAGGCCGGACCAGTGGCTCGCCCCGTACGGGCCGCCCCCGCTGGCAGTCGTCATCAGCTCGGGATGGCTGTAGGGCAGGCCGAGCACCATCATGCCGTGGTGCAGAAGGGGCACCATCATCGTGAGCAGCGTCGATTCCTGGCCGCCGTGCAGGCTGCCGGTGGACGTGAATACGCAGGCAGGCTTGCCGGACAGGGTGCCGGAAAGCCATTGCGCCGAGGTGCCGTCCCAAAAATACTTCATCGCCGATGCCATATTGCCGAAACGGGTGGGCGAACCCACCGCGATTCCCGCGCATTCCTCCAGGTCCGAGAGCTCGACATAGGGAGCGCCTTCCGAAGGCACATCCGGCTCGGTGGCCTCCGTCACGGTGGACACGGCAGGCACCGTGCGCAGGCGCGCATCGCAACCCGGAACGCTCTCGATGCCCTGGGCGATCAGCTCGGCCAGTTTGCGGGTCGAGCCGTGGCGGGAATAATATAAGACAAGAATTGTCAGGTTCGAATCGTTCATCATTGGTATTATAGGGCCGCACTACCAAAAACGAATACATGCTAGCCAAGTACTTTTCCCCATTCTTCACTTACGTCGCGCGCAGCTGCCACGCCGGCATTGCCGAATTGCGCGGCCTGTCGTGGAACGAAATCCGCGATCTCATGCTGTTTGCGCGCCGCCGCCTGCGCGAGGAAAGCCTGCCGCAGGTGGCGGGCGGCCTGACTTTCACCACGGTGTTTGCCCTGGTGCCGGTGCTGACTATCGCGCTCGCCGTGTTCACCACCTTCCCGATGTTCAAGACCTTCCGCACCTCGCTGGAGGCCTACTTCATCCAGGGCGTGATGCCGACGGCGATCTCGAACACGATCCTGAACTACCTCACCACCTTCGCCTCCAAGGCCACGCGCCTTTCCGCCGTGGGCGCCGTGACGCTGATGCTCACGTCGGTGGCGATGATGGGCATGATCGAGCGCGCCTTCAACCGCATCTGGCGCGTGAAGGCCGAGCGGCGCTGGACCAAGCGCATTCTCGTGTACTGGGCGCTCATCACGCTCGGCCCCTTGCTGGTGGGCGTCTCCATCACCCTGTCCACGCACCTGTTCAGCGCTACCACGAGCCTCGTGGGCGACATTTTCGGGCAGCTGTTCTATACGATTCTGTCCGTGGTGCTGGCGACGGCGGGCTTCACCTTCCTGTACATCTCAGTGCCCAACCGGGTGGTGGACTGGCGCGACGCAGTCTGCGGCGGCATGCTGGCCGCGGTGGCATTCGAGCTGGCCAAGCGCGGTTTCGCGGTCTTCATCACCCAGTTCCCGACCTATTCCCGCATCTACGGCGCGCTGGCCGCGCTGCCGCTCTTCCTGCTGTGGGTCTACCTCTCCTGGCTCATCACCCTGGTGGGCGCGCTGCTGACGGCGGCGCTGCCGGTCGTGAAATATGAACGCTGGTGGCATGAGGCCGTGCCCGGCGGCGCCTTCGTGGACGCGATGGCGGTTCTGCGCGTGCTGCACGTGGCCAGCGAGCATGGCGACACGGCGCTCGTGAGCGCCGCCTCCATCCGTGCCCGCACCCGCCTCGGCTTCGACGAAATGGAGACCCTGCTGGAACAGATGCAGGCCCAGGGCTGGGTGGGCCGCGTGAAGGTGGAAACGCCGCCGCGCGTCCAGTTCGGGAAGCGCGTGAGCGAGGGCGGCGACAACTGGGTGCTGCTCGCGAATACGGACAAGCTCACCCTGGCCGATGTCTACCGTGTCTTCGTCTTCGGAGGCATGGCGGTCAACGCGGGCGTTGCCTCCGAAGACGAACGTGACCGCGAGGCCACGCGCGAAGCCGCGCGCCTGGCCCGCGAGGTGGAAATGGCGGTCGAGACAGGCCTGGGCCGTACGCTGGCGGACCATTTCGGCCCGCTCGACGGACGTTAGCGCAGGAAGGCTGCCAGGGCGTCCAGCACTGCGTCCGGCTGCTCGGCCATCATCTGGTGGCCGGCATCCACGGTCACCTGCCGCGCATGCGGTATGGCCTCCATCAGTCCCCGTGCCGCTTTGGGCGGCGTCATCATGTCCTTGCTGCCCAGGATGAAGAGGGTGGGGCACTGTACCGAACGCGCCGCCGCATCGCCGTTGGCGTAAGCATTGCAGGCTGTGAAATCGCGGTGGAAGAGCCGGTCGGGATTCAGCGCGGACATGCGCTCCATGAGCCGCTGCGATCCGCCCAGCACCGAGAACCCCGGACCCGGCGACGAAGGCTTGTGCGCAATGCTCGAATGCGACCAGGCGTTGACCATGCGGATGGCGGATGGCTCGTCGTTCAGCGCAGCATCCAGCAGCGCGCCGGACACTTTCATCGGCCATGTCGTGCCGAGCAGCGCCAGCTTGCTCACGCGGTCCGGTGCGCGGAAGGCCGCTTCCAGTGCAATCAATGAACCCATGCTGTGGCCCGCCAGCGCGGCTTTCGCCACGCCTGCCGCATCGAGAACGCCAAGCAGCCAATCGGCCATTGCCTCCACCGTGTCCAGCGCCGCGCCCCTGCTGCGGCCGTGTCCCGGCAGGTCCACCGCCAGCACGCCGAAGCCGTGGTGCGCCAGATAGCGGGACTGCAGGGCCCACACGGAATGGTCGTTCTGCGCGCCGTGGATGAAGACCACCGCAGGCAGGGAGGCGTCGAAGGGCTTGCCGCCCGTGTAGCAGTAGGTATGCTGGTCGAGCTGCATCATGCGCCTTTCTGCGATGCCTTGAGGCCGCGCGCCAGGTCTTCGATCAGGTCCTCCGCGTTTTCCAGGCCCACGGAAAGGCGCATGGTGCCTTCCGCGATGCCGGAAGCCGCCAGCTGTTCCGCGGGAACCCGGAAATGCGTGGTGGAGGCGGGATGGATCACCAGCGATTTTGCGTCGCCCACATTGGCCAGGTGCGAGAACACCTTCAGGCTCTCGACAAAGCGCTTGCCTGCCGCACGCCCGCCCTTGATGTTGAAGGAGAACACCGCGCCGCAGCCTTTCGGCAGCAGCTGCCGGGCCAGCGCATGGCCGGGGTGGTCCGGCAGTTCGGGATAGGCCACCGATTCCACGGCGGGCTGTGACAGCAGGAATTCCACCACCTTGCGCGTATTGGCCACGTGCCGGTCCATGCGCATGCCGAGCGTTTCAACCCCCTGCAGGATGGCGAAGGCGTTGTGAGGGCTCATGACGGCGCCGAAATCGCGCAGGCCTTCGCGGCGCGCACGCAGTGAGAAGGGCGCCACGGTCGACTCTTCCGCGAACACCATGCCGTGGAAGCCGTCGTACGGCTCGCACAGCTCGGCGAAGCGGCCCGTCTTCTCGTAGGCTGCCTGCCAGTCGAAGGTGCCGCCGTCCACCAGCAGGCCGCCGATGGCCGTGCCATGGCCGCACAGGAATTTGGTGGCGGAGTGGAATACGAGATCGGCGCCGTGGTCGAAGGGCCGCAGCAGATAGGGCGTGGTGAAGGTGCCGTCCACCATGAGCGGAAGATGGTGCTCATGCGCGATGGCCGCAACGCGCGGAATATCCAGCACGTCCAGGCCGGGATTGCCCAGCGTTTCCGCGAACAGCACCTTCGTTTCGGGACGGATGGCAGCGCGCCAGGCATCGATATCGCACGGATCGACGAAGGTGGTCTCGATGCCGAAGCGTTTCAGCGTGTAGGAGAGGAGATTGTGCGAGCCGCCGTAGAGCGCGCGCGATGCCACGATGTGCGACCCCGCCCCGGCAATGGTGACAAGGCCCAGGTGCATGGCAGCCTGGCCGCTGGCCGTGGCAATGCCCGCCACCCCGCCTTCCAGCGCCGCGATGCGTTCCTCCAGCACCGCATTCGTGGGGTTGGTGATGCGCGAGTAGACGTGGCCCGCGCGTTCCATATTGAACAGCGCCGCCGCATGCTCCGCATCGCGGAAGGCAAAGGAAGAGGTGAAGTGGATGGGGGTGGCGCGCGCGCCGGTTGCCGGATCGGGTGCGGCGCCGGTATGTAGCGCCAGCGTGTCGAAGCCGGGCGATTGAGGTCCGCTCATGGCATGTCTCGTCTGTTTATTCTGGTGGGGCGATGCTACCGCCTTCCGCCAGTCCTGCAAAGTGTTGCATATATGATTATGCGCAATGCTGGATTTTTAATTCGGCTTAGGCTACATTTCCTGATAAGGCTTACAATAAAACAAACTCCCATTCACAGCGGACAGGACGGCCATCATGAAAGTCTCCGAAATTCTCCAGGTTAAAGGCAACATCCTGTACACCATCACCCCGGACCAGCCGCTGGTGGAGGCGGCGAACACGATGGCTGAAAAGGATATCGGCTCGCTGGTGGTGATGGAATACGGCGATCTGGTCGGCATGCTGACCTTCCGCGAAGTGCTCAAGGCGCTGCACGCGAACCAGGGTTCCGTGGGGGGAGGCACGGTGCGCAAGCACATGGACGACCATCCCATTACGGTGACGCCGGATACGGAAGTGAACGAGGTGCGCCGCATCATGCTGGAAAAGCACGCGCGCTACCTGCCTGTGATGAATGCCAAGACCCTGCTCGGCGTGATTTCCTTCTACGACGTGGCGCGTGCCGTGCTCGAAGCGCAGAGCTTCGAGAACCGCATGCTCAAGGCCTACATCCGCGACTGGCCGGCGGAGGAAGACCAGGCCGCGAACTGATTGGTCAGGCGGCGCCCTGCAGGGCGTCGTTCGCCAGCCATTCGTCCAGGGTGTCCGCCGCCATTGGACGCGCAAACAGGAAGCCCTGCGCCAGCGGGCACCCAAGAGCGTACAGGATCTGCGCCTGGCGCTCGTCCTCCACGCCTTCCGCAATCACCGTCAATCCCAAATTCTGCCCCAGCTGGATCACCATTTCGGCGATGCTGCTGCCGCGCGCCGAACCCGTGATTTCGGTAACGAAGGCGCGGTCGATCTTCAGCCGGTCGATCTGCAGGCGCTGCAGGTAGGAGAGGGAAGAGAAGCCGGTGCCGAAATCGTCGATGGCGATGGTGACGCCGGTCTGCTTGATCTGGGCCAGCATCTCGATCAGCAGGTTCGGCTCTTCCATGGCCATGGATTCGGTGATCTCCAGCTCCACATATTCGGGCGGCGCGCCGGTATCGGCCAGGGCGCGGCGCAGCATGTCCAGGAACTGCGGGTGCCGGAACTGCACCTGCGACACGTTGACGGACATGGTGAAGTCCTGATGCCCCGCAGCCCGCAGGGCCACCAGTTCGCGCAGCGCGGTGCGCATGACCGTTTCGCCGATCTCGATGATGAGGCCTGAATATTCGGCAATCGGAATGAAGCGGTCGGGCGACACGAACTTGCCGTCCGGCGTGCGCCAGCGCAGCAGGGCTTCGGCGCCGATGGGGCGGCGCGTGAGCAGGTCCATCTGCGGCTGGTACATCACGAACAGCTCATTCTGGGCATAGGCCTTGCGCAGCGCGTGCATCATGCGCACCCGCTCGCGGATCTCCACACCCATGCTGCGCGTGAAGTAGAAGTGGCCCGCGCGCTGCTGCGACTTGGCGCGCTTCAGGGCGATATCCGCGTCCTTCAGCGCGTCCGACCCATTGCCATCGTGTTCGCACAGGCGCACCAGGCCAAGGGTGGCGGAAAGGCGCACGTCCTGGCCTTCGATGCTGAAGGGGCGCTGGAACAGTTCGAGAATCGCCTCCGGATGCACCTGGGACGCGTCGCCCAGCACGCCGAAGATGTCGCCGCCGATGCGGGCGACGGTCAGCTGCTGGCCAAGGCTCGTTTGGAGGCGGTTGGCCACTGCCACCAGCAGGGTGTCGCCGAACTCGTGGCCCAGCGCGTCGTTGGTTTCGGCGAAGTGGTCGAGGTCCACCAGCGACAGGGTGGCGTCGTCGCGCGCGGGACCCGACAGCGTGGCGTCCAGGATCTCGATCAGGCGCGTGCGGTTGGGCAGCTTCGAGAGCGAATCGTAGAAGGCTGCCTTGTGCAGGTGGGACAGCAGCTCCACGTTGTCGAGGCCCACCGCCACGTTGGCGCAGAAAACTTCCAGCAGGCGGTCTTCCAGTTCGGTCGGAGGGCGCGGCATGAGCAGCCAGGCAACGAAGACGCGGCTGGATTTGCCCGCGAAGTACAGGGCCAGCGCGTCGCCCGTGTAGACATTGCGGCGCTGCGCGACCGCCTGGGCCATGCCTTGCACCACATGCGCTGCGCTCGACAGGGGATCGCGGCTGCCAAGGTTGTGCAGGCTGCCCATGGCGGCCAGCACTTCCAGCGCGCTGCAATCGTCGTCCGGGCAGTCCTGCACGCACAGCACGCCATTGGCCTGCTGCCCCAGCAGGCTCGCCGCCTGCGAGAGCACGCCCGCGGCGAAATTGCGCACGCCGTGCAGGGCCATGAGCTCCGTGCCTGCGTGGACAATCTGGTTCAGGCCCCGGCGGCTGTCGCTGATCTTGCGAATCTGCTCGTAGGAGCGGATGGCGGCCGTCACCGTGGTGTACAGCTTGATGCGCGTGAGTTCGGACTTGGTCTTGTAATCGTTGATGTCGAAATCGCGGATGGCGTCGATTTCGGGCGCATAGCCCGGCTGTCCGGTGCGCAGGATGATGCGCACATCGCTCAGCTTCAGGATTTCGCGGATATGTCGCACGAGGTGCAGGCCGGCATCGTCCTGCTCCATCACCACGTCCAGCAGGATCACGGCGATATCGTGCTCGTACTGGAGCATTTCCCTTGCCTGGGCTGCCGAATAGGCGTGCACGAACTCCAGCGGGCGGCCTTGCATTTCAAGGCTGCCGAGAGCGAACGTCGTGGTCGAATGCACGTCCTCATCGTCGTCGATGATCATCACCCGCCACACATGGCGCGGTGTGCCGGCTGGGGCCGGAACCGGGCTTTCATCCAGGAATACCAAATCGTCCTGATCAGGCATGGGTCACTTCTCTCCAGATAGCTTGGTGTTCCTTGTAATGGAGTATATAGCGGAATGCTGGCCGGAACGTATGTTTCTACTAAGAAAATTGCCTTTTGTTGCGAGAAGTTCTCGCTGGTTTAGCAACTCCGAAAGCGGTAGAATGATTGGTTTCAGCGCAAATTTCGAAATTATGTCTGGCAATTCCTTCGGCAAGCTCTTCTCGGTCAGTACTTTCGGCGAATCCCACGGTCCGGCCATCGGCTGCGTGATCGATGGCTGCCCGCCCGGCCTGGCGCTGTCGGAAGCGGACATCCAGCCGGAGCTGGACCGCCGCAAGCCGGGCACCTCGCGCCACGTAACGCAGCGACAGGAACCGGATGCGGTCCAAATCCTGTCGGGCGTCTACCAGGGCGTCACGACCGGCACGCCGATTGCGCTGCTGATCAAGAACGAGGATCAGCGCAGCAAGGACTACGGCAACATCGCCGAAAGCTTCCGTCCCGGCCACGCAGACTACACCTACTGGCACAAATACGGCGTGCGCGACCCGCGCGGCGGCGGCCGTTCCTCGGCGCGCCTGACGGCGCCGGTGGTGGGCGCGGCGGCCATTGCGAAGAAATGGCTCAAGGAGCACTATGGCACGGAGTTCTTCGGCTGCATGCGCCAGCTGGGCGACATCGAAGTGCCGTTCCAGGACTGGGCCCACGTTCCATCGAACCCGTTCTTCGCAGCGACGGCCGACGCGGACCTGATCGCGCGCATGGAAAGCTATATGGACGAGCTGCGCAAGGCCGGCGACTCCATCGGCGCGCGCATCGACGTGGTGGCGACCAGGGTGCCGGTGGGCCTGGGCCAGCCCATCTACGACAAGCTGGATGCCGACATCGCCTACGCCATGATGGGCATTAACGCCGTGAAGGGCGTGGAGATCGGCGCAGGCTTTGCATCGGTGGCCCAGCGCGGCTCCGAGCATGGCGACGAACTCACGCCGCAGGGCTTCGCCAGCAACCACGCGGGCGGCGTTCTGGGCGGGATTTCGACGGGGCAGGACATCACCGTATCCATCGCCATCAAGCCCACCTCGTCCATCCGCACGCCGCGCCGCTCCATCGACAAGGAAGGCAATCCCGTGATGGTGGAGACCTTCGGCCGCCACGATCCCTGCGTCGGCATCCGCGCCACGCCGATTGCGGAAGCCATGCTGGCCCTGGTGCTCATGGACCACGCCCTCATGCATCGCGCCCAGTGCGGCGATGTGCGCGTGAACACCCCGGATATCGCCCGCCGCTAAAGTCTGTTGCTCCCGCGCCCGCGGGAGCCTATACAATGCCTGCACAAGCTGTCAGTTTCGCGCTTTTCCTCTTCTGCTATTACGCCCACGCTGGCACTTTCTCCACCTACGCCAGCCTGTTCTTCGCCGCCAAGGGCATGAGCGTGGCGCAGATCGGCGTTCTGATGTCGCTGATCCAGGTCATGCGCATCTTCGGTCCGAATGTCTGGGGCTATGTGGCCGACCATTCCGAACGCCGCGTCTTCGTGCTGCGCCTGACGGGCATTGCGGCGCTGACCGCATTATCCGGCTTCTTCTTCGGCACCGCCTTCGCGCACCTGTTCGCGGCCATGGTGCTGCTGAATCTCTTCACGAGCGCCCAGGGACCGATCTGCGAGGCGCTGATGATGTCCGAAATGCGGGGAGACCTGAGCTACTACGGGCGCATCCGCCTCTGGGGCTCGATCGGCTTCATTCTCTCGGTGATGGGCGCGGCCTTTGTGCTGGACCAGTACGGGGTACTGGCCTTGCCGTGGGTGGCGGGCGCCTTGCTCGTATGCGTCCTGCTGGCCGCGCTGCGCCTGAAGGAGGTGCCGCGCATTCCCCATGCGGGGCCGCCGCCGGTGCTCATGCAGGTGCTGCGCAAGCGCGAGGTGCAGATGTTCTTCCTCTCGACAGCCCTCATGGTCGCGGCGCACATGGCCGTCTACACCTTCTATTCGCTGTACCTTGAGCGGCACGGCTACAGCAAGGCCGTGATCGGGGCCATGTGGTCGCTCGGCGTGACGGCGGAAGTGCTGCTGTTCTACTTCCAGGGGAACATGATGCGGCGCTGGGGCGCGCGGAAGATGATGTACCTTGCGCTTGGTGTGGCGGCGCTGCGCTTCGCCATGATCGGCAGCCTGGCCGATTCGCTGGCATGGCTGGTGGTGGCCCAGGTGCTGCATGCGGCCACCTTCGCGCTGCATCACTCGGCAGCCGTCACCACCATGCAGCGCTGGTTCGCGGGCCCATTGCAGGCGCGCGGCCAGGCCTTGTATATCAGCCTGTCCTACGGCCTGGGCGGTTCGCTGGGGAGCCTCTTCCTCACGCGATGCTGGGAGAATCTGGGACCCGCCTCCGTGTACTACGTGGCGGCAGGGCTGGCGGCGCTGGCTGCGGCGGCGGCAATGCTCTGCTTCCGCTTCCAGCGCCTGGACGCTTGATCAGGCGGCGCGGCTGCTCAGGGTTTCGAGCTGCTGGCGGCGTTCCACCGTCTTCACCACCAGCGCCCGCATATCGTTCAGCAGGCCGAACTCGGTCTGGCTAAGCTGGATGGGCGGGAAGGACTCGTCCCAGTCGCCATACAGGAAACCGGCAGGCTGTCCGTTCGCCGATAGCGGCAGGATGACGAAGCTGCGCGCCGTCGCCAGCGTGCCTTTCCACCATTGCGGCAATTTTGACGCGAACTTGCCGTCGCGCGCGTTCTCGATGAAGATCACGCGGTCGCTGCTCAGGGCAGCGTGGAAGACGTTCGGTTCATAGGCCTCGTCGAACACCATCTGCGGCATGAGGTCGCGCACGCCCTCGCCGAAGCTCATCTTGGCTGCATACTGGCCGTCGCGGCGGCTGCGCACGAAGGCCACGGCGCGCGAGAAGTCCAGCCCCTTGTAGACGATTTCCAGCGCGGCCGACACCATCTGGCCCGGGCTGGCCGCATCGGCCATGTCGCGCATGTCGGCCAGGCCGCGCAGCAGGATCTTGTTGCCCGCGGCGCGCTGGCGCGTCTTGGCCAGGGCCTTGGCGCGGCGCTCGGCAGGGCGGGACAGCGGAGCGATGGAAAGGTCGGCCGCGGCTGCGGCGCGCGCATGGCCGATAGCCGTGTGCATCTTGTCCGGCGCCACGCCCACCATGCCGGAGTAGCGCTCCGCCAGGCGCGCCACTTCGGCGGCGCCGGCTTCGTCGTCGTTCCACAGCGCGGCGGCGCACAGGCGCGAAAGGGTGGAGACACCGGCGATCCAGTCCGCGTGGCTGAGCTGCGCGCCATCGGCGGAAGGCTCCACCGTGCGCATGCCCGCCACCAGGTTCTTCGGCAGGCCCCAGTGTTCGGCCGTCGAACGGCCGATCTCTTCGAGGGTGATGCCCAGCAGTTCCAGCGAGGCCATGTCTTCGCGCCCGATGCCGGTGCGCTGCTGCATGCGCGCCCAGACCTCGGGCATGTAGAAGGTCACCATCATGCGGCCCAGGGTATGCAGCATGGAGCACACCACGGCTTCCTCGGCATGGCGGCTGGCGGCGCTGGTGGCCACTTCGCGCGCCACCATCCCGGCCAGTACGGCCTTCTCCATTTCGATGTGGGCGAGGGTGGTATCGGGCGAGGCGACGGACAGCTCCTCGATCAGCTTCAATCCCAGCGCCAGGTGGCCGATGGCCTCCGTGCCCAGCACCAGCACCGCCTTGGTCACGGTGTTCACGTGCTGGCCGAAGGCCGAATACATGCTGCTGTTTGCAAGGCGCAGCACCTTCTGCGTGAGAACGGGATCGGAGAGCACCGTTTCCGTCATGCTGAATTCACTGTCGTCTTCGCCGCGCATGGCGCCCAGGATGGAGCTGATGGCCTTGGCGAAGGCCGGCATGTCGCCGCGGCTGCGCGTGCGTTCCCACAGCAGGGCGAGCGTCTGTTCGCCGGGAGAGGTATCGGAGTCGAATGGCATGTTCATTGGGCCACCTGTCGCAGTTCTTCAGGCAGCAGGCTGGCGTAAGTGCTGTCGCGCAGCGCCGCTACCGCCACGTTGGCGGCCATGGGCTTCCCGGTCAGGAAGCCCTGGATATAGCGGCAGCCGCGCTCTTTGATGTAGTGGAGCTGTTCTTCATTCTCGACGCCTTCGGCCACCACGGACAGGTCCAGGTGCTTGGCCAGGTCGAGCACTGCGTTGCAGATCGCCGCGTCCTTCTGGGACGTGGGCAGGTCGCGGATAAAGGCGCGGTCGATCTTCAGTACGGAGATCGGGAAGCGCTTGAGGTAGGCGAGCGAGGAGTAGCCCGTACCGAAATCGTCGATGGCGATGCGCGCCTTGCGCTCGGCCATCTTGGACAGGATCACTTCCGCGTGGACCGGGTCGATCATCAGCGTACCCTCCGTAATCTCCAGCACCAGCTGTTCGCCGGACAGGCCGGAGAAGGCGATGGCATCGTCCAGCACTTCCAGGAACTTATCGCTGCGGAACTGGCGCGGACTGATATTGACCGAGATGTAGAGCGGGCGCTTGGCCGTTTCCTGGAACTGCTTGAGCTGCACGCAGGCCGACTTCAGCGCCCAGGCGCCGAGCAGGCTGATAAGGCCATTGGTCTCGGCGATGGGAATGAAGCGCGACGGCGGCACCATGCCCAGGGTAGGGTGCTTCCAGCGCATCAGGGTCTCGAAGCCCTCGATCTCGCGCGAGCGCGCGTCCACGATGGGCTGGTAGTACAGCATGAATTCGCCCTCGCGCACGGCCTGGAACATGGCCGCCTCCAGCGAGATGTCGTGTTCCGGCGGCCCATTGTCGCGCGGGCTGTACACCAGGCTGCGCGCCTTGCCGGTCTGCTTGGCGCGCGACATGGCCGCATCGGCCATGGCCACCAGGCGGATCTCGTCTTCCGCGTGTTCGGGATAGACCGATACGCCGATGGAGGCGCCGATATAAATAGTGTGGCCCTCGATCTCGAAGGGCGACTGCAGGGTGGCCAGCAGGCGGCCGGTCACCAGCTTGATCTGGGCGTCGTTGAAGGTGCCGGGCAGGATGGCCACGAACTCGTCGCCGCCCACGCGCGCCAGGGTGTCGCTGTCGCGCAGCGTCTTGCGTAGGCGGGCGGACGCCATGCGCAGCACGGCGTCGCCGATGGGGTGGCCAAGGCCGTCGTTCACCTTCTTGAAGCTGTCCAGGCCCACCGTGGCCACGGCGAAGCCCTGGCCGGAGCGGCGCGCCTGGGCGATGGTCATGCGCAGGCGGTCGGACAGAAGCAGGCGGTTGGGAAGCTCGGTCAGCGCGTCGTGCGTGGCCATGTGGCGCAGGCGTTCTTCGGTAGCGTGCTGGGTCGTCATGTCCCGGCCCACCACGAGCAGCTCGCGCACACCCGCCGCGTTGGCATAGGCCGAGATGCGAAGTTCGAACCACACTTCCAGCTCGCCGCAGCGCAGGCGGGTCTCCACCCGGCTCACGGGCTGCACCTGCATCACGTCCGTCAGCGCGCCTTTCAGCGTGCCCTGGTCGAATTCGCAGACGAGGGAGGTGAGAAGCTGTCCACGCAGTTCCTGAGCCTGGGCCAGGGCCGCAGCGCTGCGCCGGCTGGCGAACAGGATTTGTCCCGCCATGTTGAGGCGGAACACGACATCGCCAGCCTCTTCGAGCAAACTGTCGAATTCGGGCCGCGGATCATTCGCCGGAACGGGGTGGCTGGACTGCATCGCTAGTGAAACTTTCGGTTATTGCCGTGGGTCAAGGAAAAACAAATGTATCACCGAACTGACATTTATTCATGAAAAAAGACAAATTCCCCTTAAGTTACCCGAAAAAAGTTGTTGGCGTGCGGCAATTCTGCAAATCCAGGTGAGAAAAGCGGCGCATGTTGATGATTTATTGAGCAATATTGACTTGCTTGCCGAAGGCTGGGGATTGGGCTAGCCTGATGTAAAACCGATAAGAGGACCATATGAACCAGTTCGACACCCATGAAGTGTTCAATCAGGCGGCAGCCTTCGAAGATATTAATCTTTTCGAGGCGGATATTCCCCTGCAGGAGGCGCTGGCCAGGGAAGGCGCTGGCGCCAGCCGCGCCGGGCTGTCGGAACTGGGCGCAAGGCTGGGCCGGGCCGAGACCCTGGCCCTGGCGCGCATGGCGAACGAGAATGGCCCCGTGCTGCACCGCTTCGACCGGAGCGGTCGCCGCATCGACCAGGTGGAGTTCCATCCCAGCTGGCACGCATTGATGGAACTTCTGATTACAGCGGGCGCGCATTCCTCGCCCTGGGAACAGCCCGGGCCGGGCGCCCAGGTGGCGCGCGCGGCGGCCTACCTGATGTTCGGCCAGGTGGAAAATGGCTCCCAATGTCCCGTGACCATGACCTATGCCTGCGTGCCCGCATTGCGCCAATCGCCCGCGCTGGCGGGACGCTGGCTGCCCAAGATTCTCTCCCGCCAATACGACCCCCGCGCGCTGCCCATCGACCAGAAGCGCGGAGCTCTCGTGGGCATGGGCATGACCGAGAAGCAGGGCGGTTCGGATGTGCGCAGCAACCGCACCCGCGCCGAACCCGTGCTGCCCCCGGAAGCGGAGGCCGTGTTCGGCCAGCATTCGCAGGACGTCTACCGGCTGGTGGGCCACAAGTGGTTCTTCTCCGCGCCGCAGAGCGACGCCCATCTCGTACTGGCCCAGACGGAAGGCGAGGGCAGCGCAGGCATCTCCTGCTTCCTCGTGCCGCGCTTCCTGGACGACGGCCGCCTGAACGAAGTGCGCGTGCAGCGCCTGAAGGACAAGCTGGGCAACCGCTCCAATGCCTCCTCGGAGGTGGAATTCGCGGGCGCCTACGGCTGGCTGCTCGGGAAGCCGGGGCGCGGCATTCCCACCATCCTGGAAATGGGCAGCCATACGCGGCTGGACTGCGTTCTGGGCAGCGCAGGCGCCATGCGCTGCGCCCTGACGCACGCCCTGCATCACGCGCGCCAGCGCCAGGCCTTCGGCAGGCCGCTCGCCGAACAGCCCCTGATGCAGAACGTGCTGGCCGACCTGGCCCTCGAATCCGAGGCCGCCACGGCCTTCGCCATGCGCCTGGCGCGCTGCTTCGACCATCCCGGGGACGCCGCCGAAACGACGCTGGGCCGCCTGCTCACGCCCGCAGGCAAGTACTGGATCTGCAAGCGCGGACCGGCCTTCGGCGCCGAAGCCATGGAGGTGATCGGCGGCAGCGGCTATGTGGAAGAGAGCCCGCTGGCGCGCCTGTACCGCGAGCTGCCGGTCAATTCGATCTGGGAGGGCTCGGGCAACGTGATGTGCCTGGACCTGCTGCGCGCCTTCGCCCGCTCGCCCGCCGCTGCCGAGGCCCTGCAGGCGGAACTGGCGCTGGCCGGGGAGGGCAATGCGGACTATGTGCGCTTCACGGGCGCGCTGCTGGAGCAGCTGCGCCAGCCCCAGGCCGAGGAATACGGGGCGCGGCTGCTGGCGGAGCGCATCGTGCTGGCGGTACAGGCGGGGCTGCTCCTGCGCCACGCCCCGGCTGCCGTGAGCGGGGCATTCATCGCCTCCCGTATCGCGCGGGAACCGGGCGGCGCCTTCGGCCGCCTGCCCCAGGGCGTGGACTGCGCGGCCATTCTGGAACGGGCGCTGCCAGTGGACAGCGCTCGCACTTGACTGGGATAATGCGGAATACCCATCTATTCGACGAGCCATGAAACAAGATCCGCGCTTCCCCAATCTTTTCATCACCGACCATCCGCTGATCCAGCACAAGCTGAGCCACATGCGCGACAAGGGCACCTCGACCCGCACCTTCCGCGAGCTGCTGAAGGAAATCACGCAGCTGATGGGCTATGAAATCACCCGCGACCTGCCGCTGACCACCCGCCAGATCGAGACGCCGCTGCAGACCATCGACGCTCCCGTCATCGCGGGCAAGAAGCTGGCGGTGGTGCCCATCCTGCGCGCGGGCATCGGCATGAGCGACGGCCTGCTGAACCTCGTGCCGTCGGCGCGCGTGGGCCATATCGGCGTGTTCCGCGATCCCGAAACCCACCAGCCGGTGGAATACCTGGTGCGCCTGCCCGACCTGGTGGACCGCACCTTCATCCTGTGCGACCCGATGGTCGCTACCGGCAATTCGGCCGTGCACGCCGTGGATGTGCTGAAAAGCCGCGGCGTGAGCGACGAACAGATCATCTTCCTGGCCCTGGTGGCCGCGCCGGAAGGCATTGAGGTGTTCCAGAAGTCGCACCCGAATGTGAAGATCTACTGCGCTTCGCTCGATTCGCACCTGAACGACCACGCCTACATCATGCCCGGCCTGGGCGACGCGGGCGACCGCATCTTCGGCACCAAGTAATGGCCACACCGGTCGACCCGGCCTACCGGGAGCGTTTGAAGGCGCTGGCGGACAAGTATGCCGCCGCGCTGCCCGAGCGCCTGGATGCCGTCGACAGGGCCCTGGCTGCAGTACTGGCCGAGGGAGCCGGACAGCCCCAGCTCGAGGCCCTGCACCACAGCCTGCACACCATTGCCGGTTCGGCCGGCTCCTTTGGGTTCAGGCTGCTCGGCGAGCAGGCGCGGCAGCTGGAACAGCAGGTGCGCGCCATGCTGGAGCAGGGCGCCTCCTGGGACGGCGCCGAGGGCGAAATCGGCCGTTTTCTCGAGTGGGCCCGCCGCGATCCCATTTCCGCAACACACCCCGCGCACGATTGACTTTTCTCAAACGCAGACAAGAAATATTGTCTATAGTTACATCCATGCCAAACGCCATTTTGGGCAACAAAAAATGCCCCAATGTCGTGAAAGCGGCGGGAAACTGCTGAGATCGCGCAGAAATTTCAGGTAAAACGTACTTTTCTCGCGTGCTCCGGTATAATGCGGGATCGTTTAGATTCAAAGTCGTGCAGTTGGACTTGCCATTGCATACTTGGTTCGAACGATATCACGGGCGCAAGCTCATTTAACTGTAATAGGAATTGTAATGGCAACTGGTATCGTAAAATGGTTCAATGATTCGAAGGGTTTTGGTTTCATCACCCCTGACGAAGGCGGCGAAGATCTGTTCGCGCACTTCTCGGCGATTCAAACCCAAGGCTTCAAATCGCTGCAAGAGAACCAGCGTGTTTCTTTTGAAGTGACCGCCGGCCCGAAGGGCAAGCAAGCCTCGAACATTCAACCTCTGTAATAGACGGCTGAATCAAACGACGCAAAAAATCCTCGGTTCCCGGGGATTTTTTTTCGCCGGTACGATACGCAGGCGCAAGGTGACGCAGGGGACAGACATGCTTTCGGCGTCAGCCGAAACCCGTGGCTCGGCGCCCCCGTCCGTCCCCGGTGCCCGAGTCCGCCACCGATCAAAGTCGGCGACTGTGTTCGGTGGTCGACTTTGATACCGGGGACAGCAACTGTCTTGATTAATTAATCGAGGGTTGCTGCCCACCTCTCGTTGTTATGCAACATGGCGTTCATGGTGACGAGCAGCTTGCGCATGCAAGCCACGATGGCTACTTTCTTGAGTTTTCCTGCCGCGAGCAGCCGGGCGTAGGCGCTTTTGAGGACGGGATTGTGTCGGATGGCGACCAAGGTGGCCATGTAGAGGACCGCCCGTACCGATGCCCTGCCACCCCAAATTCTTCGCTTCCCCCGCATCTTGCCGCTGTCACGGCTGTATGGGCAGACGCCAACCAGCGCACCGATTTCGCGCCGATTGAGCGTGCCAAGCTCGGGTAACTGCGCCAGCAGGGTTGCGACGGTGATGGAGCCTACGCCGGGGATGGATGAGAGCAGGTCGGCTTTAGCGTGCCATAGCGGACTTTCCTTGATAGCCCGCCCCAGATCACCATTGGTGCCCTTGATACGCTGCTCGAGCCATTCAATATGCTCATTGATCTCTTTTGCAATGAGAGCGGTCGCCTGCAGCTTTCGGTTCTTCTCAGCTGTGAGCATATCGACCAACTGGCGTCTTCGAGTCAGAACGTCCTCCAGATGGCGTAGCTCACCGTCTTTAATTGGACGCAGTGCCGGTTTGACCGCTTGCCCGAAGCGGGCCAGAACAATGGCATCGACCTGGTCAGTTTTCGCAAGCACGCCAATGGCCTTGGCGAAATCCCTGGCCTGTTTGGGATTGATGACCGCCACTGGCAACCCCGCAGTTGCCAGTACGCTGACCAATTCCATTTCGAGACCGCCGCTCGCCTCCACCACGATCCATCGCGGCTGTAGCTGCAACAACCTGGCTTTCAGGTTCTGATGACCACCCGCGTCATTGGGGAACTGCGCCCGATGTGACAGCGGAAGACTATCGACGTCCAGACTCTTCTTGCTGACATCGATCCCGACGTACAACCCATCGTCTGCGTTCTGCATGATTCTTTCTCCCATTCTTACTGATCCGGGGTTCGCCCCCTGACAACTGTTCGGGCTACAAAGAATCGAGCATGCCGTCATTGGCTGTCCCACGGGATTTGCTCCCACAGACCTATCAGACTGGCATGCCCGCAGACATAATTTAGCGTATGTTGAAGATATAAGACCCCGTCCGGGGTCTGTCCCCGGCGCCAGCTTAACCCTTCCTCCAATACGCGGGCTGCGAATACTGATGCCGCAGAAAATCCACGAAGGCCCGTATCCGCAAGGGCAGGTGCCGCCTCTGCGCGAACACCGCATACAGGTCGTTGCCCGGCGCCGAGTACTGATCGAGCACGCTGCGCAGCCGCCCGGCCTCGATATCGCCGCCCACTTCCCACATCGAACGCCAGGCCAGACCTTTCCCGGCCAGCACCCAGTCGTGCAGCACGGCCCCGTCGTTGCAGCTCATGTTCCCGCTTACTTTCAGCGTCACATTCTTGCCGCCGTCGCTGAAGGTCCAGCCGCGCTGGCTGCCTTCGCTGCTGATGGCCATGCAGTTGTGTTTGGCCAGATCGTCCAGCGTCTTCGGCGTGCCGTGCCGCTTCAGGTAGGCGGGCGTGCCCACCACCACGCGGTGATTGTCCGCCAGCTTCACGCTCACAAGATTAGAATCCGTGAGGCTGGCAATGCGGATCGCCACATCCACGCCCTCGCCGATCAGGTCCACCATGCGGTCGCTCAGGTTCAGCGTGACGGTGACGTCGCGGTGCTCGGCCAGGAAGGAAGGGATGAGCGGCGCCACGTGCTGCCGCCCGAAGCCCGCAGGAGCGGAAATGGAAAGGTGCCCCGTGGCCCGCGCGCTGCGCTCGGCCACCGCGGCTTCGGCCGATTCCAGCTCGGAGAGAATGCGCTGGCAGTCTTCGAGGAAGGCCGCGCCCTCGTCGGTGAGCGCCAGCTTGCGCGTGGTCCGCTGGAGCAGCTTCACGCCCAGGCGCTGTTCCAGCGCGTCGAGGCGGCGCCCGATTACCGCAGGCGCAATGCCCTCGGCGCGCGCCGCAGCGGAAAGGCTGCCGCGCGCCACGACTTCTACAAAGGTGGAGATTTGCCGGAATTGTCCCATCGGTTCACTTATGACAAAAACGCACAGATGAAGTGATTATTTGTCTCGTTTAGATAAGTATTAAGTCAATATACTGGAAAACATTACACAACACCATCATTTGGAGATCGCCCATGAGCACCCTCACTCTGCCTGAAGGCATGGAAATCCGCGCCGACATCAAGCCCGGCTACGACCGCGTGCTGACGCCGGAAGCGCTGGCCCTGGTGGCCAAGCTGAGCCGCGCCTTCGAGCCGCGCCGCCAGGAGCTGCTGGCCGCGCGCGCCGCCCACGCCAAGCGCCTGGATGC
This sequence comes from Massilia endophytica, assembly GCF_021165955.1. NCBI lineage: Bacteria > Pseudomonadati > Pseudomonadota > Betaproteobacteria > Burkholderiales > Oxalobacteraceae > Massilia > Massilia endophytica. Next base: position 1,865,126 of record NZ_CP088952.1, read on the forward strand.
GGGCGAACGTCCGGACTTCCTGGCAGAGACCGCGCACATCCGCGCGGGCGACTGGACCATCGCGCCGATTCCCAAGGCGCTCGAATGCCGCCGCGTGGAGATCACGGGCCCGGTCGAACGCAAGATGGTGATCAACGCCCTGAATTCCGGCGCGGACAGCTACATGACGGACTTCGAGGACTCGAACACGCCGAACTGGGACAACCAGATCAGCGGCCAGATCAACATGATGGACGCGGTACGCAAGACCATCTCCCTGGAGCAGAACGGCAAGTCCTACAAATTGAACGACAAGGTGGCGACGCTCGTGGTGCGGCCGCGCGGCTGGCACCTGGACGAGAAGCATGTGCTGGTGGACGGCAAGCGCATCTCCGGCGGCATCTTCGACTTCGCGCTCTTCATGTTCCACAACGCGAAGGAGCAGCTGGCGCGCGGCGCCGGTCCCTACTTCTACCTGCCGAAAATGGAATCGCATCTCGAGGCGCGGCTGTGGAACGAGATCTTCGTGATGACGCAGAAAGAGCTGGGCCTGCCGCAAGGGACCATCAAGGCCACGGTGCTGATCGAAACCATTCTCGCGGCCTTCGAGATGGACGAAATCCTGTACGAACTGCGCGAGCACAGCTCCGGCCTGAACGCGGGCCGCTGGGACTACATCTTCAGCTGCATCAAGAAGTTCAAGCTGGACAAGGACTTCTGCCTCGCCGACCGCGCCAAGGTCACCATGACTTCGCCCTTCATGCGCGCCTATGCGCTGCTGCTGCTGAAGACCTGCCACAAGCGCAATGCGCCCGCCATCGGCGGCATGTCGGCCCTTATCCCGATCAAGAACGATCCGGAGAAGAACGAAGTGGCCATGGGCGGCGTGCGCAACGACAAGGCGCGCGACGCGACGGACGGCTACGACGGCGGCTGGGTTGCCCACCCGGGCCTGGTGGACCTGGCCATGACGGAGTTCAAGAAGGTGCTGGGCGATGCGCCGAACCAGATTGCGAAGCAACGCCCGGACGTGGAAGTGACGGCGGCCGACCTGCTCAACTTCCAGCCCGAGACACCGATCACGGAAGCGGGCCTGCGCTACAACATCAACGTGGGCATCCACTACCTGGGCAGCTGGCTGGGCGGCAACGGCTGCGTGCCGATCCATAACCTGATGGAAGACGCGGCGACGGCCGAAATCAGCCGCTCGCAGGTGTGGCAGTGGATCCGCTCGGGCAAGGGCAAGCTGGAAGACGGCCGCAAGGTGACGGCGGATATGGTGCGCGCCATGATCCCCGAAGAACTGGCGAAGGTGAAGACGGCCGCGCCGGACGGCTCAAGCCCGGCCTACGAACGCGCCGCCCAGATCTTCGAACAGATGTCGACTTCGGAATCGTTCTCCGAGTTCCTCACGCTGCCCCTGTACGAAGAAATCTGACGCCGCCGTTTCCGCCTGCGGGGGAACGGCAGCTTCAAAGGTATTTATCCGGGACGATGAGGCCTGGATAAATCCAGCGTGGCGTAGCTGTTGTACCGCGCGATGGTCGTCGCTTCGTGTTCCGGATTAATTGTGGCGACAATTCGATCCAGGTCGTCATTACTTAATCCCTTTGGCATCGTGCCCAGCAGCGCCTTGGCGAGATCACGCAAGGCGCGTCCATACTGCTCCAGCATCAGTGCCGCGAGCTCGGGTGACTCCAAGCCTCCTGCTACGGCATTCTGTCGCAGCTGGGCATGGTTCTCAAGTAGCTGTATTGCGGACGGAATGATCTCGGATTGGAGCTGGGTCATGTTTCGGGTCTCGTGGGCGTTAATGGAAATAGTTCGGATAGCAGTCTTCTCGAAGGTTCCTTACATATGCTTGAAAAGACTTGTCTATGCAGCGCTTTACCGATGTGGGGTATGCGAAATCTCCGATGCATCCCTGCACCATCGTCACATCAAGAAGGTCCTGCAGGCGGCGCGACTGCCGCCTGCTCGATTACCGGATGGCGATGATCTTGTTGATGACCGAAGCAGTGTTGTCCATGATCTCCAGAGCCTTCGCGGCCGCGGCATCCGAGTTATGCGTCATCTCTCTCACATTGGATCGCGATAATTCCGACTGGATGATCTTGTCGAACATATCCTGGACTTCGTCAGCGCTAACCGCCTGATGCATCGGACCTAATGAGTGGAGCAGCTCATACACGCCGTGCAGATAGTTTTGTTTGTTCGGGAACCGTTTGGCCGGCTTCGTTACCGTGGCATGCTTGTTGTATCTCGTCTTGATGCCATCGCTTCTTATTGCCTCCGATTCCTTTGCCTGCTGGCCGCCCAGCTCCTGTGCGTCCAGATTCTTGATGGCGACCTCCAGGCCCTTCTGGTTGAAGAACATGTTCGGTTCCGGCATGTAGGAGTAGAGACCGCGCTGTACCTTCCAGTGTCTGAATTCGGTTTCCGCAGTATTCACCGCAAAAATGATTGAATCAAGCAGGGGATTGTCGGGATTCTCTTCCCTCCAGTCGTAGGGGCCGGATACCAGTGTCGGCATGCTGCTGTCCAGTTGCTTGTCTATTCTTGCGGCAGCTATATGTTTGGGGTCGATGCCGGTAGACTCCCGGGCATCCCGGTCCGTCATCGCATAAACGGTTCCGGGAACGGCAGTTCCCATGGCCGATGCCGCCTTCATCAGCATGCTCCGCGCTTCGAAATACGGGAACTCATACATCTTGCCGCGCGCCTCGCCCGCGGCCCAGGTAAATGGGATGACTGTCATTCCGACACTCTTGGCACTGTCGAACAGTTGCTGCGCCGCCGCTTCGGCATCCTTCATGGTCGGTGGTTTAGGCCCGTCTTTGGTGGCCTTGATGTCGGTCGGGCCCACATTGACGCCGATCGCATACTTGGGATTGAGCATCGCCTCCGCCGACGCCTTGTGCTCGGCGATCAGCTGGTCCAACTGCGCGACGTTGTTCCCGAACGTCATCACAATGCGCGGGGCGGCACTCGTCTTGTCTTTCACAGGAGGCTCAAAAGCTGTGTCGGTGTAAAGGGGAGGGCCCATCTCCGTCCGCTTGTACTGGATTGTCCCGTCAGGATTCGTTTGGGCCGTTTTTTGCACCTGGGCGGAAGGCTTGGCCGATGCGAATTGCATCGCCCTTGACCCCATGACATCCGCTTCTCTTTCCAGCGAGGCGTCGTCGTTCACGCCGACCTTGCCTTTCATTTGCATGGTCGGCTTTACCCTGCCTTGCTTCTGCTGAACCACGTGCCAGGCTTCATGCGGCAGATGCTTTTCCTGTCCCGGCGCCAGGTGGATATCCGTTCCCTGCGCATAGGCGTGGGCTTGGAACTGGGCAGGCTTGCTGGAGTTGGCATGCACCCTTACATCGTCCATGGAGATCCCCGACAGGGCCTCGATGCCTGCTTTCAGCTGAGCCGGGAGCGCGCCTGCTCCCGGCTTCGCGCCAAAGAGCGCATTCGTTTCCTGGCGCTGCGCCGCCATCCGGGGACTGTTCTGCGCCGCGTCGCTTAGCGCGCGTTGCTGCAATACCCTTGGGCTGTTGTTAGACATCTCGGCCAATGTACGCTGCGCGGGCGCTGCAGGCCGCCCCAGATCCTGCCTTGCGGCCTTGGCAGTTTTCGTTTGAACGATATCGGCGCTGCTTTTAGCTTGGAGAGGTGCTTGCATGGCGTGGCCTTTGTCTGTGGATCACTGCTGGGGAAGCGTCGGGGCGCTCTTCGCGCGCTGCGCCAGCGGTGGCCGCGCCAGGAAGTCCTGCAGGCGGGCTTCGTCGATGCGATGCCCCGCGATACGCCGCAGCAGCGAGTCCACCCGGTCCGCGCCCCAGAACAGTTCCCCCTGATAGACAAAGCTCGGCACACCGAAAATGCCCCCCTGGATAGCCGCTTCGGTCGCCAGGGCCAGCGCCTGCTTCACTTGCGGCTCGCTGGCCGCTGCCAGCAGCGCATCGCCATCCAGATCCGCACGGCGCGCCACTTCCCGCATCACGTCCGGATTCGACACGTCCTCGCCGCGTTCCCACGTCGTCGCCGCAATCTCGGTCGCGAAGCGGATGCGCGCTTCGCGATTCGTCACCGCAATGCTCATGCGCAGCGGCAGGAGGGGATTGAAGGGATGTCCCGGCGGCCCCACGAAAGTCAGCCCTTGCGCGTCGGCCAGCCGCATCGCATCGCGGAAGGTGAGTTCGCGCTTGGCGGGCACCTCGGCCGGGCCAACGAGGCCATGCGCCGTCAGCATGGCCGCGAAGAGGACGGGCTGCATCTCCACCTGCACGCCAGCGGCCTCGATGCGGCCGATCTGCTTGGTGGCCAGCCAGAAGAAGGGGCTGATCGGATCGAAGTAAAAGCGGACGGTCTCCATGGTTCTCCCAGTTCAGAAAGTATTCTTCCACTCGCGCAGCGCCGTGAACACGGCAAGCGGCGAATGGTCCTGTCCCAGCTTTCCCGCCGCCGCCAGCTGCGCTGCGATCTCCGCCTCGCCGGCGCGCAGGAAGGGATTGGTGGCCCGCTCCAGCCCGATGGAACTGGGCACGGTGGGCTGCAGGCGTTCGCGCAGTGCCGTGGAGGCTTCCATGCGCTCGCGCAGCGCCTGATTGTGCGGCTCGACGGCCAGCGCAAAGCGCAGGTTCGAAAGCGTGTATTCATGGGCGCAGAACACGCGCGTGGCCAAGGGCAGGGCGGCCAGCTTGCCCAGCGAATCGAACATCTGGGCGGGCGTGCCTTCGAACAGCCTTCCGCAGCCCGCGCCGAACAGCGTATCGCCGCAGAACAGCCAGGGATCGGCGCCGTCCCGGAAATAGGCGATATGCCCCCGGGTATGGCCGGGCACGTCCAGCACCGAGAAGCGCATGTCCAGCCCCGGCACCTGCACCGTATCGCCCTCGCCAAGCGGCACCGTCACGGCCGAAATGCCGTCGTGGCGCGGCCCGAACACGGGCACATCGAAGTGCCGCAGCAGCTCGGGCACGCCGCCGATGTGGTCAGCATGGTGGTGGGTGAGTAGAATGGCGGTAAGAGTCAGCCCACGTTCGGCCAGCGCGGCCATGATAGGCTGGGCGTCGCCCGGATCGACAACGGCAGCTTTGCGGCCATCATGGATGAGCCAGAGGTAATTATCTTTGAAGGCAGGAATGGTCAGGACGGCGGCTGGTTTGCTCATTGAAGGGATCGCATGGATAGCGCAACATCCGAAAAATCCATTATAGCGCTGGAAAGCTGGCTGCAATCGCCGCCGGGCGCCTACGTGCGTGAATGGGAGCAGCGCCGCCTGGACGAGCTGACGGCCGACATTTTCGGCTTCAACGCCGTCCAGATCGGCACGCCCATGATCCACGCCCTGGCCGCCAACCGCATGCCGCACAAGCTGCTGGCGGACACCCGCGTGCGCGGCACGCCGCCGGAAGAGGGCATCCGGCGCGTGGACCTGAGCTGCGACTGCTCCGAACTGCCCTTCGCCACGCACAGCCTGGACCTGATCGTGCTGCCCCATGTGCTCGAATTCGCGACCGAGCCGCACCAGGTCCTGCGGGAAGTGGAGCGGGTGCTGATTCCCGAGGGCCAGGTGATCATCTGCGGCTTCAACCCCTACAGCCTGTGGGGCCTGCGCCAGTTCTCGGGGCGGGTGTCGCGCTCCCATTATCTGCCCGAAGTAGGCGAGTTCATCTCTATGCCGCGCATCAAAGACTGGTTAAAATTGCTGAACATGAGCGTGAGCCACAGCCATTTCGGCTGCTACGCGCCCGCATGCCGCACCGCGCGCTGGCTGAACCGCTATGCCTTCATGGACCGCGCGGGCGCCCGCTACTGGCCGTATTTCGGCGCCGTCTACATGGTGCAGGCCATCAAGCGGGTCAAGGGCATGCGCCTGATCGGCCCTGCGTGGAGCAAAAAGGCCGCCAAATCGCCGGTCGCCGTACCGGCAACGAACAAGCACAAAGAACAGAGCAATGGATAAAGTCGAGATTTTCACGGACGGCGCCTGCAAGGGAAACCCTGGCGTCGGTGGCTGGGGCGCGTTGATGGTGGCGGGGGATGCGGAAAAGGAGCTGTTCGGCGGCGAGCCCAACACCACCAATAACCGCATGGAGCTCATGGCCGTGATCCAGTCGCTCAACGCCCTGAAGCGCCCCTGCGAAGTGGTGCTGCACACGGATAGCCAGTACGTGCAGAAAGGGATCAGCGAATGGATCCACGGCTGGAAAGCGCGCGGCTGGAAAACCTCGACCAAGGAACCCGTGAAGAATGCGGACCTGTGGCAGGCCCTCGACCAGGCGCAGTCCGTGCACAAGGTGGACTGGCGCTGGGTGCGCGGCCACAATGGGCATCCCGGCAACGAAAGGGCCGACATGCTGGCCAATAAGGGGGTCGATCTGGTCCGCAGCAAACGCTGATTTGCTATACTGCTCATCCGTTTTAAGGCTGAACCGTCATGCGCCAAATCGTCCTCGACACCGAAACCACCGGCATCAATCCCAAGCTGGGCAACCGCATCATCGAGATCGGCTGCGTCGAACTCAGGAACCGTATGCTCACGGGGAACAACTTCCACCGTTACATCAACCCCGAGCGCGATTCGGAAGAGGGCGCGCTCGCGGTGCACGGCCTGACCACCGAATTCCTGAGCGACAAGCCGCGTTTCCACGAGGTGGTGGAAGAACTGCGCGAATATATCCGCGATGCGGAAGTCATCATCCACAACGCGCCCTTCGACCTGGGCTTCCTGAACCACGAATTCCGGATGCTCAACCTGCCCGCCTTCGACGACCATATCGGCGGCGTGATCGACACCCTGGTGCACGCCAAGGAGCTCCATCCCGGCAAGCGCAACTCCCTGGACGCCCTGTGCGACCGCTACGGCATCTCCAATGCGCACCGCAAGCTGCACGGCGCCTTGCTGGACGCGGAGCTGCTGGCGGACGTTTATCTGGCCATGACGCGCGGCCAGAACAGCCTGGGCATGGACCTGGAAGAAGAGGTGGCCGTGGGCAGCGTGAACCTGGCCCAGGTCGCGCTGGCGGAGATCCTCGTGGTGCGCGCATCCGACGAGGAAATGGCTGCGCACGAAGAACTGCTGAACGGCCTGGACAAGGCAATGAAAGGAACTTGCGTCTGGCGCACACCAGGTGCTTGACGATCTGCAAGGCAGCATCTATAATGCTGCTTCTTCGGGAGGTTAGCTCAGGGGTAGAGCACTGCATTCACACTGCAGGGGTCGCAAGTTCGAAACTTGCACTTCCCACCAAATTCCAAAAAAGGCCTGCGGCATCGCAGGCCTTTTTTTCTTTCCCGCTCGAAAACACTTACAGAAAACGCGCGCTGGCCATCGTCAGCACGGTAAATGCGAGCAGCGCGCCAGCAATGCGGTGCGCCATGGTCATGCGCTGGCGCAGCAGGGGCTGGTCCGCGCCTTCGCTGCGAAGCTTGCGGCGCGCACGGCCCACAATGGCTCCCTGGATACCTGCGGCGACGATGGCGGCAACTGCTCCCGCGATGAGCAGCGTGGTGCCAGTGCCGGGCGTACCTGCGCGCAGGGCATGTCCGAGGTAAGCCCCCGTCAATACTGCCATGGCGGCAGCGCCCATCTGAGGCCGGAACAGCTGCGCCGCGGCTCCCGCGGCGGCTGGCCGCGCAAGCACAAATGTGGACCCTGCCCAGAAAACGCCGGACAGTACGTGAAGACAAACGGCGACGAGAACGATTTGCATGGCTATACTTCCCTCCGGTGTGAATGAGAAATTAAATATACATGGTGTATATCGAAAACGCAAACCCCTCGCAGCGGCCGTATGACAGTCCTGTGCGTGCCGCGGCGGCCGCGGAAAAGCGCGCCAAGGTGCTGGATGCCGCCATGGCGATCCTGCGGGCGCAGGACAAGCCCGCCGCCATGTCGCTCGAAGCGGTCGCCAAGGCCGCCGGGGTGACGCGCCTGACCGTCTACAACCAGTTCGGTTCACGGGCAGGCTTGCTGGAAGCAATGCTGGACAAGGTCGCCCAGGAGGCGGGGTTCGACCAGCTTGCGCAGGTGATGGCGCTTCCGGATCCTTTCGCGGCCTTCGACCGGCTGGTGGAGCTGATTTGCCATGCGTGGGCGCGCGACAGCCTCATGGCGCAGCTGCATGCTGTTGCCGCTGTCGACCCCGAATTCCAGGACATGGTGAACGCCCGCATGGAGCGGCGCCGCAAGGCCATAGGTGTGCTTCTGCAGCGCATGGCACAGGGCAGGCAACTGGACGCCGGGCGGTACGCTGAAATTCTCGATCTGCTTTGCGCCGTAACGGCGTATCCCGTGTTCGCGGCCTTGCGCGGGCCGGACCGGCCGCCGGAGTTGATCGCGGCGATGATGAAGAGCGCCTGCGCGACGAGTCTTGCCTGGCTTGAGGCCCTGCCCACACGGTCCGAAATATAGAAACCATATAAGCGCCTGCGCTCAAGTTATATCTCGATGGGAGAAGCTTCTCATACACTGGCTGCAACCTGTTGCCCGTGAAGCGAGATCGCATGAACGAAACGAACCTGGGCCGCCGCGCCCTGTGCAAGGGATTGTTGGGCGGTGTCGCCGGCTTGGCCATCGGCAGCTACGCGAAGGCCAAGCCTTCGATGGACGAAGCCGCGAAGGTCTTCCGCCTCGATGGCGGAGACATCACCTACGCCTTCGGCGTGAATGGGGAAGGGCAGCTGCAAACCCTTTATTGGGGCAGGAAGCTGGCGGACAGCGACAGGCTTCCTACGCCGGTTTCCGTACGCGAAAATTCGAGCAACGAGACTTCGATCACGGTCACGCCGCTGGAATTCCCGGCCTTCGGCGGCGGGCTGACGGTGGAACCGGCCCTGAAGGCGAGCTTTCCGGATGGCGTGCGCGACCTGGTCCTGCGCTACGAGGGACACGAGCTTGCCGAGGACCGCATCGTTGTGCGCCTCAAGGACATCGGCCGCGCGGTCCACGTCACGCTGGCGTATGCGATGGATGCCGCGACAGGCATTGTTTCCCGCTCCGCCACGGTGGAGAACCGCACGGCGAGCTGGATGCAGATCGACCAATTGGCCGCGGCCAGCCTGAATCTTCCCTACGGCGACGATTACCAGCTTTCCTTCCTCACCGGCCGCTGGGCGGGTGAATTCGTATTGCAGACCCGCGCCGTGACGCCGGGATCGACCGTGATCGAGAGCCGCAAGGGCGTGACTTCGCATCAGGCCAACCCGTGGATCGCGCTAAGCCGCAGCGGCACGGCCGAGGAGTCCGGGCCGGTGTGGTTCGGCGCGCTTGGCTGGAGCGGATCGTGGCGTATCAGCGTGGACATGGATGCCCTGGGCGGCGTCCGCGCCACGGCAGGCTACAACCCCTTCGATTTCGCCTACCGCCTCAAGCCGGGAGAGAGCCTGGCCTCGCCGATCTTCCACGCGGGATTCTCGGCGGACGGTTTCGGCGGCGCCTCGCGGCTTTTCCATCACTACCAGCGCACCCGCATCCTGCCTGGAACCCGCTTGCGTCCCGTCCTCTACAACAGCTGGGAAGCAACCGAGTTCGCGGTCGACGAGGCAGGGCAGATGGCGCTCGCCGAGAAGGCCGCGAGTATCGGCGTCGAGCGTTTTGTCGTCGATGACGGCTGGTTCGGAAAGCGTAACAGCGACCGTGCCGGCCTTGGCGACTGGGTGGTGAATGCCGCGAAGTTCCCCAATGGCCTGCAGCCCCTGGTCAAGCGCGTCAACGATCTTGGCATGGAGTTCGGCTTGTGGGTCGAACCGGAAATGGTCAACCGTGACAGCGATCTCTATCGCGCCCACCCCGACTGGGTCATCCACTTCGCGGGAAGGCCGAGGAGCGAGGCGCGCAACCAGCTGGTGCTGAACCTGGCGCGCAGCGACGTCTATCAGTACCTGCTGAAGGCCCTGGACAGGCTGCTGAACGAGCACAATATCGCCTTCCTGAAATGGGACCACAACCGCGCCTGGTCGGAACCTGGCTGGCCGGATGCGCCGCGGGGCGAGCAGCAGCGGCTGTATGTCGCCTACGTGGAAAACCTCTACAAGCTGCTGGCCGAGCTGCGGCGCCGCCATCCGAAGCTCGAAATCGAATCCTGCGCCAGCGGCGGAGGGCGGGTCGATCTGGGCATCATGCGCCTCACCGAGCAGGTATGGGTGTCCGACAATACCGATCCCTTCGACCGCCTGCTCATTCAGGATGGCTTCAGCCATGCCTATGCGCCCGCCATCATGATGGCCTGGGTGACCGATTCGCCGAACTGGCTGCACAAGCGCGTCACCTCGCTCGAATACCGCTTCCTGTCGGCGATGCAGGGTGCACTGGGCATCGGTGCAAACCTGAAGCGCTGGACGGAGGAGGATTTCGCCAAGGCGCGGCGCCTCGTTGCGGAATACAAGAATATCCGCATGACGGTTCAGCAGGGGAAGCTGTACCGCCTCGTCTCGCCGCAGCGCGGCTCCGCGCGCTCTGCCACGATGTCCGTATCGCAGGACGGCAGCCAGGCCGTGGTCTTCGCCTTCCTCCATTCGCCCGGCGTGCATGGCGACCCGCTGCCTCTTCTTCAGTTGCGTGGCCTGGACCCGGACAGGACATATGCGCTGCGTCCCATTTCCGGCGCGGTAACGCCGCAGACACCGAAGAGCGCCAGCGGCGCCTACTGGATGGGACATGGTTTGCGCTTCGACCTGGGCGGCGATTTTCAGGCCGCGGCGGCAGTGCTGGACCGCATGTAAAAAGCGCTTGCCTGAAGCAGAATACGCCCTAATATAGGGGTACAGGAATGGGCTGGGCGGCCCGCTCCGTCTGGCTCATCCGGGTTTTCTAGTTTTGTATTTCAGAAAGGAGAAAGCCATGGCAAACCTGACACGCTACAACCCGTTCACTGAACTGTCCCGCCTCGATCCCTTCCGGGATTTTGAAGACATGTTCCGCGATTTCCGCCTGAAAAACATCATGCGCGACGACGAAGGGCAGCAGCCCATCCGTATCGATGTGCATGAGACCGAGCAGGCCTACACGGTCAAGGCCGACCTGCCGGGCGTGAACAAGGACGATATCAAGGTCGATATCCAGGGCAACCGCGTGAGCATCGCGGCCGAAACCAAGCGCGTCGAGCAGGACAAGCAGTCGGGCAACGTGGTGCGCAGTGAGCGCTACTATGGCCAGCAGTATCGCAGCTTCACGCTGGAGCACGATATCGACGACGCCAAGGCCGAGGCGAAATTCGATAGCGGTGTGCTGCACCTGACCCTGCCGAAGAAAGCGCAGCAGGGCAGCCGCAAGCTGGCTATTCATTAAGCAGTCGAGGCGGCGCCGGTGTCCGGCGCCGCTTACTTCTTCTGCGGCAGCGACGACCCGGATACGCCCCGAACATCGGTGGCGATCACGAACCAGTGGCCCGGAGCCAGATCGCCGAGGTCGACCTTGAAGCGCTTGCCTCCAAGGGGACGGATGCGGCCTTCCGCCTTCTTCCAGTTACGCTTCTGCCATGATGCTGCGTCCTCCGACGTGTACAAGGCGAGCTCCCTGATGCCCAGCTCCGCATGGACCTCCAGTTCGGCGGATTGTGCGCCAACACTGGCGATCTTTACTTCAGGCAGCGGCGATCCCCTGTCTTTCAGCGCATGCTCGAAGAAAGTCACTTCCTGCGCCGTCCAGTTGCGCTCGTCCGCGGCAGGGCCGCCGGGATAGCCGCCCGCATCGTGGTCGGCGTTGGGGCCGAAGACGATGCCCTTGGGCGCGCGGATGGCTTCGAAGGTGCGCACGATGGAGGGTAGAAAGAAGGCCCTGTCGTTCGTTGCCCCGGCAATGAAGAAGCGCGCGCGGATGCCGGGGATGAACTGCTCGGCGCCCAAGGCCGCTTGCCAGCGTTCGCGGTCGGGAGCGGAAAGGCGTGCCAGGTCGTTGGCGAATACCGTGTCCTCGAAATAGCCGCCGCCCCAAACGGAATAGGCGGCGCGGATCTCGCCGCCCAGCGCACCAGCAAGCACGGTGGTGGCATAAGCGCCCCACGATGCGCCGATGATGCCAATGCGTTGAGTATCGACATTCTTCATCGCCTGCAGCAGGCGCACGGCGCCGATGCCTGCTGCCAGCGACTGGTAGATAGTGCTGTTCGCGATGGTGGGCGCCACCGTCCAGCGGTCCGCGCCATAGGGCCGTGTCGTCCAGACGCCGCCGGAACGCGCCGCGAGCTTCGGATCAGCGATACCCGGCAGGTCCGGCGTGATGGCGACATAACCGCGCCGAGCCCATTCCTCGGCCATGGCGCCTTGCGCCGCGCTGCGTCCGTGATGCAGTATCAGGAGCGCCGGGTACGGGCCATTCCCGCGCGGCGCCGCCAGCACGGCGTGCACTTCGTTCGGCACGCCATTCACTTCGAGCGAGCGGAATACCACATGCTGCACGTCGATGCCGCTCGTCTCCGGCAGGCGTTCCACACTCAGGACGGCGGGCGCAGGGGCGCGGGCTGCATCGTGCAGGCTTTGCGCCGCACACAGGGTAGGCACGGCAAGCGCAAGCGCGCAAAGAAGTTGCTTCATGGCAGGCTCCTGTTGGGGAGCTGGGATGATAACAGGGGGCTGGGGAACGTAGTATGGTAGAGTGCTGTCCGCTATGTCCGGCCGTAGGAAGTGATAGTCGATGAAGAAAGAAAACGCAGTACAAAGGCGCGAACCGAGCCTGTTCGATGATGAATACACCGCGGAGCCAGCAGCTCCGGTTGCGGAACCGGTATTCGCACCGGAACCGGTAATTGCCGAAGAGCCGGTGTTCGCGGCCGAGCCCGTGTTTGAACCCGAGGCAGCGCCCGCCGTCGATGACACTCCTCCATCCCGCTCCTTCAAACCCCTGCTCTGGGGCGGTGTCGGCGCCCTGATACTGGGCCTGATTGGCGCAATTGCGTGGATCGGCAGCACCGCGGGGCAGCATCCCAAACAGCCCGAAGTGCTGAAGGCGCCTGCGGGCATGGCCGCCAAGGCGCTGCCGCCGCCGGACATTTCACATCCGCCTGCGCCAGAACACGTCCCGTCCGCTATCGCCTTGCCGCCGGAAGCTGAGACCGGTCCTGCCCCCGCGCCAGCGGAGGCGCCGCCTGCCGCGGCAACGGGCCCCGATGCAGCCCGGCTGGTTGCGCCGGTTGCGGTGGCCGGTGCCGCGGCACTGGCCCCGGCCGCCAAGGTGGAACGCGCCCCGGCGCCAGTCGTGCGCGACGAGGTCCGCGTGGCGCGCCGCGCGGCGGCGCCGAAGGCCAGGACGGTGAAGAGCGCCAGGGCCGCCACGGTAAAGAAGGCAGGGCAGGCGAAGGCTGCGAAAAAGTCCGTCAAGACTGCGGCGCCGGCAGCCCGCAAGGCCGCCGCCGCGAACGCCGCGAAGAAAGCGGGCGCCCTCCGCTGCGACACCCGCAGCAAGGCAACAGCCGCCTGCCGTGCGAAATCGCAAAAGACCAGCAAACCGTAGCGACACATTTCGGGCAAATTCGTTAATCTGCTGCTGTGTACGTTTTTAGCGACAGATTATGGAAGAAGCTCAGCAGCAGCCAAGCGCGCCGGGAGCTCAGGAGCAGCATGAGCCAGCGGCCAGCATCAGCCGTGGGAAGACGATTGCCCTCTGGGCAGGCGTCGCCGCGCTGCTGCTGGCTTTGCTCGGCTCCCTGATGATTGTGCTGAAGAGCTTGCAGGCCGACCGCGCGCTCGCGCAGATCGGCAAATCGGCTGGCAGCGCCGTCACGCAGGACCGGCCGCCAGCTGTGACGCCACCGGCGGCGGCAGGCGTTGCCGAGGGCCCGCTCCGTCCACCTCCGCTTCGTTCCGCCGGCGAACAGCCCGGAGTGGCAGCCGTTGCGCCTCCCGCACCGCCGAAGCATGGCCCGGGAACGGCGCGGCCGCACCGTTCGGTGCCGCCGGCTACCGCGCAGCGGTCCACCCAGAAGGCCCCGGAAAAGCAGGCGCTCGCGGCCAGGCCCGCGCGCAAGGCGGCCCCGAGGGCGCAGCGTTTCAGCGTCGAACGCGGTCTGGCGCAATGCAAGGAACTGGCAGGGGAGGCGGCGGCGGCCTGCTTCAGGAAGGCCTGCAGCACCTACGCGAAGCGCGCACCCATCTGCGTGAACGACGAGCCAACGGCCCGCCGCTGAACGCGGAACCGCTTACAGGAAGCGGTCGAGAATCCTTTTGCTGTTCTTGTCCAGTTCGTACTGGTTGCGGATCAGGAAGTTGATGCCGTGGCTGTCCGATACCAGCAAGGCATCGGGGCCGATGCGGCGGATGTCCTCCTCGCCGCGCAGCACGAACTCCGTGTCGCCCCGGTCCGTCGCCACGCTCCAGGTGCAGGGCGTGGCGAAGCTGCTCACGGAAACGATGCGGCTGATCTCCGGCATGAACTCGCGCCCGCCCAGTTCCTCGCGCACCAAGGCGGCGGCTTCGGGGGGGAGCTGGTCCAGGCTGTCCAGCCAGGCCACTTCCTTGCCATCGGTGTTCATCAGCGACAGACCTTCTTCCGGCGCCTGGATTGGGAAGGCGCGCACGGGCGAGATATTTTCGTGCACCGTGCCACTGGCGTCGGTGAGGTTCAGGCGGCCGAAGGCGTCGCGGTGGAGCTGGAAATTAATTGTCGTCATAGCGTTTCTTCGGTGCGTCGTCCAGGTCGGTATCCACGTTGCGCGCTTGCGCCTGGTAGAGGCGGTAGTAGGCGCCCTGTTTTTCCATCAGCTCTTCGTGCGGGCCTTCCTCCACCACCTTGCCACGGTCCATCACCACCAAGCGGTTGGCGCGCTGCAGGGTGGACAGGCGGTGGGCGATGGCGATGGTGGTGCGGCCCGCCACCAGGTTGTCCAGCGCCTTCTGGATTTCTTTCTCGGTTTCGGAGTCGACCGATGCCGTGGCCTCGTCCAGGATGAGGATGCGCGGATCGATCAGCAGCGCGCGCGCAATCGAGATGCGCTGGCGCTCGCCGCCCGAGAGGCCCTGGCCGCGTTCGCCCACCATGGAGTCGTAGCCCTGCGGCAGGCGCAGGATGAAGTCGTGGGCGTGCGCCGCGCGGGCCGCCGCCATGATCTCGGCGCGGGTCGCATTCGGCTTGCCGTAGGCGATGTTCTCGGCAATGGTGCCGAAGAAGAGGAAGGGCTCCTGCAGCACCAGGCCGATGTTGCGGCGGTAGTCGGACACGGCGAAGGAGCGGATGTCGACGCCATCGAGCAGGATGGCGCCTTCCGCCACGTCGTAGAAGCGGCAGATGAGGTTGACCAGCGTCGATTTGCCCGAGCCGCTGTGGCCCACCAGGCCGATCATCTCGCCCGCCTTGATATCGAGGTTCACGCCGCGGTTGACGGCGCGGTTGCCGTAGCGGAAGCCCACTTCGCGCAGGGTGATATTGCCTTCCACCTTGCCCACCTTGACCGGGTTGGCGGGTTCCGGAACGCTCGACACGTGGTCCAGGATGTCGAAGATGCGCTTGGCCGCCGAGGCGGACTTCTGCGTGACCGACACGATGCGGCTCATCGAATCCAGGCGCCCGTAGAAACGGGCGGAATAGGTGAGGAATGCTGTCAGCACGCCCAGGGTGATGTGCGCCTTGGACACGAGGTAGATGCCGAACACGTAAATCACCAGCAGGCCGATTTCGGTGAGGAAGGACACGGTCGGCGAGAACAGCGACCATACCTTGTTGAGCTTGTCGTTCACGGCCAGGTTGTGCTTGTTCGCGATGCGGAAGCGGTTCGCTTCGCGCGCTTCCTGCGCAAAGGCCTTTACCACGCGGATGCCGGGGATGGTGTCAGCCAGCACGTTGGTGACTTCGCCCCAGACGCGGTCGATCTTCTCGAAGCCGGTGCGCAGTTTGTCGCGCACCAGGTGGATCAGCCAGGCGATGAAGGGCAGGGGCACAAGCGTGACGATAGCGAGCCAGGGATTGATCGTAAACATGATCACCCCGGTCATGATGATCAGCAGGCAGTCCGATGCGAAGTCCAGCAGGTGCAGCGAGAGAAACACGCAGATGCGGTCACTTTCGCTGCCGATGCGCGACATCAGGTCGCCGGTGCGCTTCCCGCCGAAATACTCCAGCGAGAGGCGCAGCAGGTGTTCATAGGTGTTTGTGCGGAGATCGGCGCCGATGCGCTCAGATACCAGCGCCAGCACATAGGTTTTGCCCCAGCCCAGGATCCAGGCCAGGACGGCGGAGGCGAGCAGGCCGCTCATATACAGCACCACCAGGCCGGTATCCACGGGCTGGCCGTTCTGGTAGGGGACCAGCACATTGTCCGTGAGCGGAATGCTGAGGTAGGGCGGAATCAGGTGCGCACCGGTGGAGAGCAGCATCAGCACGAAACCGCCCAGCAGGGCCCAGCGGTAGGGATGGGCGAAGCGCCACAGGCGGAACAGGGTCCAGGTCGTGGGCGGCGTGTACTCCACTTTGGCGCAGATGGGGCATTCTTCCTGGTCCGGCTCCAGCGGGGCCTTGCAGGTAGGGCAGGCATGTTCCTCTTCGCGCTCGATGGGCTTGCCTGTCAGATGGCTTTGCAGCAGCGGCCCGAACTGTTCGCTGAGGCGGATCGCGTGCAGGTTCTGGCCCAGCGTGAAGCGCCAGCAATCGAGCCGGCCATGGGCGTCGAACAGCTCCAGATGGCCCACGCCCGCGTGGTCGTGCAGCTTGAGGGTCATGCCCTCGCGGTATTCCCAATGTTTCCACTGCGACTCCCCTGGCCCCCGTGCCATAATGCGGCGCTCGGTGAGCAGGATGAAGCCCTTGACGAAGCGCAGCCTGGCGTCAAGGTCAACCTCCATCGCACTCAGCACGTTTTCCCCTGACGCAAGCTGCATCTGCACTTCAGAGCGCCATTTTTCTGGCAGCTCGGTGCGGATCGGTTCAAGGGAAAGTTCAGTTGTTGTCATTATGGAACACACTCCGGTGCGGTCTTTGCCAAGTGGCAAGAAACGTGAAACAGTGGGAAAATATCGGGTACGGCCTTCAAAGCGAAACGCTAACACGATAAAGACAGCGAAGAAGGATGCGCTTATTTACTGTATTCTTCAGCTATCAACTTTGACGATCTGCCAAGAGGATGGCCAGCTTTTGCGGAAGTATAACCGCAAGAGGTAATAGAGCAAAAACATGACAAAGAAGAAAGACATTGAAGTTCTTCGCGTAACGCATCTGCGCGGACCGAATATCTGGACCTACCGCCCGGTCATCGAAACCTGGCTCGACATCGGCGAACTGGAAAACTTCCCTTCGAACAAACTTCCCGGCCTTTACGAACGCCTGACGGCCATGCTGCCGAGCCTGGCCGAGCACCGCTGCGGCGTGGGCGAGGTGGGCGGCTTCCTGGAGCGCCTGCGCGACGGCACCTATGCGGGCCACATCCTGGAACACGTGGTGCTGGAGCTGCAGAACCTGGCCGGCATGCGCACCGGTTTCGGCAAGACCCGCCAGACCGCCGAAGGCAGCGGCATTTATAAAATGGCATTCCGCACCCGCCAGGAGCAGGTGGGGCGCGCAGCGCTGGCCGCCGGCCGCGACCTGCTGATGGCCGCCATCGAGGACCGTCCCTACGACGTGCCTGCCGCCGTCGCAAAGCTCACCGACATGGTCGAATCGCTCTGCCTGGGCCCGAGCACGGCCAATATCGTGGACGCGGCGACCGACCGCAAGATTCCCCATATCCGCCTGACCGACGGCAACCTGGTACAGCTGGGCCATGGCGCCCGCCAGCGCCGCATCTGGACGGCGGAAACGGACAACACCAGCGCCATCGCCGAAGGCATCGCCAGCGACAAGGACATGACCAAGGACCTGCTGGCTTCCTGCGGCGTGCCCGTGCCGGAAGGCGTGCTCGTAAAGAGCGCCGACGAGGCCTGGGAAGAAGCCCAGGACATCGGCCTGCCGGTGGCCGTGAAGCCATATGACGGCAACCATGGCCGCGGCGTGTCCCTGAACCTGAATACGGAAGCGGACGTGAAGGCCGCCTACGACATCGCCGTGCAGCGCGGCGGCAGCGAAAGCGTGATCGTGGAGCGCTTCATCGTTGGCGACGAACACCGCCTGCTGGTGGTGGGCCGCAAGGTGGTTGCTGCCTCCAAGGGCGAATCGCTGTGGGTGGTGGGCGACGGCAAATCGAGCGTGCAGGATCTGGTCGACACCCAGATCAATACCGATCCGCGCCGCGGCACGACCGAAGAATTCCCCCTCAATATCGTGGAGCCGCGCAAGTCGGCCGAAGTGCAGCTGGACCTCCAGCGCCAGGGCCTGACCCCGGACTCCGTGCCGGAAGCGGGCCGCCGCGTGCTGATCCAGCTGAACGGCAATGTCGCCAACGACGTGACGGACCTGGTGCACCCGGAAGTGGCCGAGATGGCCGCGCTGGCCGCGCGCACCGTGGGCCTGGACATCGCGGGCATCGACCTTGTGGTGCAGGACATCTCCAGGCCGCTGGAAGAGCAGGGCGGCGCGATCATCGAAGTGAATGCAAGCCCCGGCCTGCTGGCCCACCTCAAGCCTGCGGCGGGCGGCATGCCCCGTCCCGTGGGCGCGGCCATCGTGGACCAGCTGTTCGCGGCCGATGAAGACGGCCGCATCCCTGTTGTCGGCGTGTCCGGCACGCGCCACACGGCGCTCATTGCGCGCATCACCTCCTGGCTGCTGCAGGTCAGCGGCCGTTATGTGGGCATGGCCTGCGAAGAGGGCGTGTACCTGAATGGACGCAAGGTGCCGCGCGGTCCGCTGAGCGAACGTGAATCGGGCGAACGCCTGCTGCTGAACAAGAACGTCGAGGCGGCTGTTTTCGCCAACGGCAACCGCATGGTGCTGACCGAGGGCTACTCCTACGACAAGTGCTCGGTGGGCGTGGTGACCGATGCAGGCGGCCATGAGGAACTGGGCGAGTTCTATATCCACTCCGAAGACCAGATGTTCAATGTGCTGCGCACCCAGGTCGATGTGGTGCTGCCGGAAGGCGCGGCGGTGCTGAACGCTTCGGATGCGCAGGTGGCGGAAATGGCCGAACTGTGCGACGGCTCCGTGATCTTCTACGCCATGGACGGCGCGGCGCCAGCGATTACTGCGCACCTGCAGTCCGGCGGCCGCGCCGTGGTGCTGCGCGAGAACGGCTACGTGATGGCTGCGGGTGCGGACGTGGTGGCGACCCTGCCGCTAAGCTGCCTGCCCGAGAGCGAGGCGGCGAACACCGAAGCCGTGCTGGCCGCCATCGGCACCGGCTGGGCGCTCGGCCTGCAGCCCGACCTGATCGGCGCCGCACTGCGCACCTTCGAATGGACCAGCAAGAACAACTAAACGGGAATACAGGGAATGGAAGTAATTCGCATCCGCGCGCTGCGTGGGCCTAATCTTTGGAGCCACCATACGGCGATTGAAGCCATTGTCTCCTGCGGTCCGGACGAGATGGCGGTAGACCGCCTGCCCGGTTTCGAAGTGCGCTTGCGCGCGCGCTTCCCGCGCAT
The DNA here is from genome assembly GCF_021165955.1 of Massilia endophytica. Classification (NCBI taxonomy): domain Bacteria; kingdom Pseudomonadati; phylum Pseudomonadota; class Betaproteobacteria; order Burkholderiales; family Oxalobacteraceae; genus Massilia; species Massilia endophytica. Next base: position 1,884,542 of record NZ_CP088952.1, read on the forward strand.
CGCCCAGCTCCAGCCTGACGGCCACGCCGATCCCGTGCCGATGGTGCACGTGCTGGAACTGACGGCGCTCGCGCTGCAGGCCGAAGCAGGATGCCCCGTCACCTTCAGCCGCACGACGCCAACGCTGGAGGAAGGCATCTTCCAGATGGTGGTGGAATACACCGAGGAAGAAGTGGGCCGCCTGGCCGTGGAGCTGGCCGAGAAGCTGATCAACGCCGCGCTGAAGGACGAGCCCTTCGACCTGAACGCCGCGCTGACCGAACTGCGCGACCTGGACGAAGACGTGCGCCTGGGCCCGAGCACCGGCGCCATCGTGCATGCCGCCGTGGTGCGCAACATCCCTTACCGCCGCATGACGAGCGGCAGCATGGTGAGCTTCGGCTGGGGCTCCAGGCAGCGCCGCATCCAGGCTGCGGAAATGGACAGCACCAGCGCCATTGCCGAAGCCATCGCGCAGGACAAGGAGCTGACCAAAAAGCTGCTCGATGCGGCCGGCGTGCCCGTACCTGTCGGCCGTGTGGCGGAAGACGCGGAAGACGCATGGGCCGCCGCAATGGAAATCGGCCTGCCCGTGGTGGTGAAGCCGAAGGATGGCAACCAGGGCAAGGGCGTCACCGTGAACGTGACCACCAAGGAGCAGATGACGGCCGCCTTCAACACGGCGCGCGAGTTCCGCGACGATATCCTGGTCGAACGCTTCCTGGCGGGCCATGACTACCGCATGCTCGTCATCGGCAACAAGCTGATCGCCGCTGCCCGCCGCGATCCGCCCCATGTGGTGGGCGACGGCGTGCATTCGGTGCGCGAGCTGGTGGACATTGTGAACGCCGACCCGCGCCGGGGCAGCGGCCACGCGACCTCGCTCACCAAGATCCGTTTCGACGATATCGCCATTGCGCGCCTGAAGCTGCAAGGCCTGGAGGCCGACTCCGTGCCGCCGCACGGCCAGCGCGTCATCCTGCGCAACAACGCGAACCTCTCGACGGGCGGCACCGCCACCGACGTGACCGACGACGTGCACCCGGAAGTGGCGGCGCGCGCCGTGGAAGCGGCGCAGATGATCGGCCTCGATATCTGCGGCGTGGACGTGGTGGTGGACAGCGTGCTGCGCCCCATCGAAGAACAGAACGGCGGCGTGGTGGAAGTGAATGCCGCGCCTGGCCTGCGCATGCACCTTTCGCCTTCCTACGGCAAGGGGCGCCCGGTGGGCGAGGCCATCATCGGCGCCATGTTCCCAGAAGGCGACGACGGCCGCATTCCCGTGGTGGCTGTTACCGGCACCAATGGCAAGACGACGACGGTGCGCCTGATCGCCCACCTCATGACCTCAAGCGGCCTGCGCGTGGGCATGACCAATACGGATGGCGTCTACATCAACGGCCGCCAGACCGACAGCGGCGACTGCAGCGGCCCGCGCAGCGCGCGCAACGTGCTGCAGCATCCGGACGTGGACGCAGCCGTGTTCGAAACGGCGCGCGGCGGCATCCTGCGCGAAGGCCTGGCCTTCGACCGCTGCAAGGTGGCCGTGGTGACCAATATCGGCGCGGGCGACCACCTGGGCCTGAACTACATCACCACAGTGGAAGACCTGGCGGTACTGAAGCGCGTGATCGTGCAGAACGTGGACAAGAACGGCATGGCCGTGCTGAATGCCACCGATCCCATCGTCGCGGCCATGGCTTCCAGCAGCAAGGGCAAGGTGACCTTCTTCGGCATGGACAAGTACCATCCCGTGGTGGCAACCCATATCGCCCAGGGCAAGCGCACTGTGTACGTGGACAATGGCCATATCGTGGCCGTGGAAGGCAAGTTCGAGGAGCGCATTGCGCTGGCGGACGTGCCGATCACCCGCAACGGCACCATCGGCTTCCAGGTGGAGAACGCCATGGCCGCCGTGGCGGCGGCGTGGGGCGCGGGCGTCGACTGGCAGTCGATCCGTCTCGGCTGCGCCACCTTCACCACGGACAGCCACAACGCGCCTGGCCGCTTCAACGTGTTCGACTATCGCGGCGCGACCGTGATCGCGGACTACGGCCACAATCCGGATGCAATGCTCGCGCTGGTGCAGGCCGTGGAGTCCATGCCCGCCAAGCGCCGCCTGGTGCTGATCAGCGGCGCGGGCGACCGCCGCGACGAGGACATTCGCCAGCAGACCGAAATCCTGGGCAAGGCCTTCGACGACGTGCTGCTGTACCAGGACCAGTGCCAGCGCGGCCGCGAAGACGGCGAAGTGATCGCGCTGCTGCGCCAGGGCCTGGCCGGCGCGCCGCGCACGAGCTTCGTGGACGAGATCAACGGCGAGTTCGTGGCCATCGACAAGGCGCTGTCGCGCCTGAAGGATGGCGACCTCGCGCTGATTCTTGTGGACCAGGTGGAAGAAGCGCTGGCCCACCTGAGCAAGCGCATCGCGGAAGGTTGAGAAGTCAGGCTGCCAGCGAGTCCGCTGGCAGCGGCGCAAGGCGTGCGGTGGCCCCTTCGATAAACGTGGGAGGGAAGCTGCGCTTCTCGGTCTCCGCCGTTCCCGACTCGATCAGGTTCACCAGCAAGTCCGCCGCCGCCAGCGCCATCTTCTGGATGGGCTGGCGCAGCGTCGTCAAGTTGTAGCTCAGCCAGGTCCCGGCTTCCACCGCATCGAAGCCGGTGACCGACATCCTTCCCGGCACATCGATCCCCAGTTCATGGCGCGCCGTTTCCAGGCAGCCGATGGCCATCACATCGTTCCCGCACAGGATCGCATCCGGCGCATGCCCGAGCCGCGTAACGATCTCGCGCGCGCCGCGCGCACCGCTCGCATAGTCGAAGCGGCCCGTGACGATCACGGGAGCGGGCAGGCCCAGTTCCGCGATGCGGTCCGCCGCGCCGCGCCTGCGCTCGTTGGCAATGGGCGAATCCTCAGGCCCCGTAATGATGCCGAAACGGCGATGCCCGGCCGCCGCCAGGCGCGAAGCCATCAGGCGGCCCGACTCGTACTGGTCGCACAGCACGCTGTTCACGGCGCGCTCGTGCATGTTTCGGTTGAAGACCACCAGCGGCACCTGCCGCCGTTCGAATTCCTGCACCTGCGGCTCGCTGAGCGCGGCAGCCGCGATCACGCCGTCCACCTGGTACTGCCACACATCCGTGAGAATCTGTTCCACGTCCGATTCGTGCTGGGTGGTGAACAGCAGCACGCGCTTGCCGCGCCGCGCCAGCTGCTGGCTCAGTTCCGCCAGCGCTTCGGGGTAGTAGTGGATAACGAGATTGGAGATGATCAGCGCAACGATGTTGGAGCGGCGCGTGATCAGGCTGCGCGCTGCGGCATTTGGAATGTAGTCGAGGCCCGCCGCCGCCTTCATCACGCGGGCATAGGTTGATTTGGACACGCTGGCGCCGGGCTTGAAGCAGCGCGATACCGCCGATTGCGATACCCCCGCCACCAGGGCGACGTCATAGGATGTGACGCGGCGGTTCTCCCGCTGGATGGCAGCCTTGTGTTCTGCCGCGCTGGGTGCTGGTGGAGGCGTGTTTTTTCTCATGTGTCGGTGCGTCGCGCCAGGCGACGCAATCGGCCAGCGGTCTTCCATTCATATTGCTGAGCATACCTCCCATCTTACCTAAGGGCAATTATTTCTGAATTTCAAGCATCGGACTGTCGCAAACATGTCTTGCTAACCCAATAACAGCAACAGGGCAATGACAATCGCCAGCACCAGCGGCACGGTGGATGCGGCCCGGCGGCGCCACGCTGGCTGGCGCCAGGTCTGGATGCGGTGAATGCGGATTCCGATACTGCCCTGTTGCGCGTTATGTTTCGCCATCAATTTCCCCTCGCTCGTAAATCCACAAGCGTAGCCGCCCCGTGGCGGGCGCCTTTTGATGTCCCACAAGACGACTCTGCTAAAATGTCGCCCCTTTAGCGGAGCAGGGAGGATGGTAGGTGATGAGCAATGCTTGCGGCGTCGATTTCGGCACCTCCAATTCGACCGTAGGCTGGGTGCGCCCCGGCCAGCCCACCATGCTCCAGCTGGAGGACGGCAAGCCCACGCTGCCTTCCGTCGTCTTCTTCAATGCGGACGACGACGAGGTGAGCTACGGCCGCGCCGCGCTCGCGGATTACCTGGCGGGCTATGAAGGCCGCCTCATGCGCTCGCTCAAAAGCCTGCTGGGCACCAGCCTGATGGAAGGCCAGACGGAGGTGGCGGGGCGGGCCCTGCCGTTCCGTAGCTTGCTGTCCCAGTTCATCGGCGAGCTCAAGCGCCGTGGCGAGCAGGCGGCGGGCCGCAGCTTCGACTCCGTGGTGCTGGGCCGCCCCGTGCATTTCGTGGACGATGACGCGGCCGCGGACCAGACCGCCGAGGACACGCTGGCGGGCATCGCGCGGGCCGTGGGCTTCCGCCATATCGCCTTCCAGTACGAGCCCATCGCGGCAGCCTTCGACTACGAATCCCAGATCTCGCGTGAAGAGCTGGTGCTCATCGCCGACATCGGCGGCGGCACGTCCGACTTTTCGCTGGTGCGCCTGTCGCCCGAGCGGGCCGCGAAGGCCGAGCGGCGCGAGGACATCCTCGCCACGGGCGGCGTGCATATCGGCGGCACGGATTTCGACAAGTACCTGAGCCTCTCCGCCGTGATGCCGCTGCTCGGCTACGGCGGCCAGCTGCTGAGCGGGATCGAGATCCCGTCCAGCTACTACTTCAACCTGGCCACCTGGCACACCATCAACCTGGCCTACACCAAGAAGATGCAGGCCCAGCTGGCCGAACTGGTGCGCGATGCGCGCGAACCGGACAAGCTGCTGCGCCTGCAGGCCCTGATCGAGGAGCGCGCGGGACACTGGCTGGCCATGCAGGTGGAAGAGGCCAAGATCGCGCTCTCGGGCGCGGACAGCACGCTCCTGAATCTCGAGCGCCTGTCGCCGCCCACGGCGCTGGACGTTCCGCGCACGCTCTTCGAGCAATCCATATCGCAGCTGGTGAATACGGTCGGGCAGACGGTCGGCGGCATGCTGGCCGATGCGGGCCTGAAGCCGGAGCAGGTCGATACCATCTTCTTCACGGGCGGTTCGAGCGGCGTGGGCTTGCTGCGCGAGCGCATCGGCGCCCTGGCGCCAGGCGCGCGCAAGGTCGAGGGCGACCTGTTCGGCAGCATTGGCGCGGGCCTGGCGCTCGACGCCGTCCGTAAATTCGGCTAAGGATTTCATGATTTCCCAACCCATTGTGATGCTCGACTTCGAGACCACGGGCCTGTCGCCGGATATGGGCGACCGCATCACCGAAGTCGCCGCGCTGCGCATCGCCGAGGGCAGGGTGGTGGAGCGCTTCGTTTCACTGGTCAACTGCAATGTGCGCATCCCGCCCTTCATCACGAGCCTGACGGGCATCACGCAGCAGATGGTGGACACGGCGCCCCCCGTGGAAGAAGTGCTGCCCGGGCTGCTGGACTTCATCGGCAGCGACGCGCTCTCGGCGCACAACGCCAGCTTCGACGAGAAATTCCTCAAGGCGGAGAGCAGCCGCCTCGGCATGGCGCCCGCGCATCTCGGCACCATCTGCTCGCTCAAGCTCTCGCGCCGCGTGTTCCCCAAGCTGCCGAGCTACAAGCTGGGCAAGCTCAGCGGCCAACTCGGCATCCGCTTCCGCAGCGCGGCCCACCGGGCCGAATCGGACGCGGAAGTGGCGGCCGAAGTGCTGCTGCATATCGGCCGCCATATCGCGCAGCAGTACGGCATCGCGGCAGTGGACCCCGCACTGCTGATCTCGGTGAACAAGCTCGCTGCCGCCAAGGTCGACGGCTGGCTGCAAAAACAATCGGCCTCGGCCGCTCCTGGCGGCGGGCTTTCTTGAGGCCCGTCAAACGGGGCGGAAAAGCGATAGTTAAAATTTAAACAACATCGACGTGCTAGAGGGGGAGCTGGCATGAAGAATACCGATTTGGACGAGGACCGCAGCAGCTTTGCGTGGTTCCTCCAGGCCGCCGAGCAAGGCGACGCCTACGCCCAGTTCAATCTCGCGCTGCTGTACAAGCGCGGCAAGGGTGTGCCGCAGAGTACGGAGCAGGCTTTCTCCTGGATGCGCCTGTCGGCCCAGCAGGGACTGGCCTTCGCGCAGAACCATCTCGGCGCGATGTACTACGACGGCAATGGCGTCAAGCAGGACGACGCGGAAGCCGTGTTCTGGTTCCGCAAAGCTGCCCGCCAGGGCGATCCATCCGCACAGCAGAATCTCGGGCTCATGTACCGCAAGGGGCGCGGCGTGCCGCAAAGCGACGAGATGGCGGCGGGCTGGTTCGCGCGCGCCGCCGAACAGGGTACGGCAGGCGCGCAGAACCTGCTGGGCGAAGCGTATCTGCAAGGCCTGGGCGTGCCGCGCAACTTCCAGCTGGCCATGGCCTGGTTCCGCAAGGCCGCGCTGCAGGACGATCCGCACGCGCAGTTGAATGTGGGCTTCATGTACCGCCACGGGCATGGCGTGGCGCAGAGCGATGTGCATGCCGTGGCGTGGTATCGCCGCGCGGCCCTGCATGGGCTGGCGGTGGCGCAGCGCCATCTCGGCATCGCCTATGCGGAGGGGCGCGGCATCGCCACCGATCTCGAACTGGCCTGCGCCTGGCTGCGCAAGGCGGCGGAGCAGGACGATACGGACGCGCAGTTCAATATGGGCGTGATGCTGGCCAATGGCTTCGGTGTGGAGCGCGACGACGTGGCCGCCGTGAGCTGGTATTCGCGCGCTGCCCAGTCGGGGCATGTGATGGCGCAGTACAACCTGGGCGGCATGTACGCGAACGGGCGCGGGGTCGAGCGCGACCCCGTGTGCGCGCTGGCCTGGTATCGCAAGGCGGCGGAGCAGGGCGCGGCCAATGCCCAGTTCAACGTCGGCGTCATCTACGCCAACGGGCAGGGCGTACCGAAGGACGAAGTGCGGGCGGCAGCCTGGTATCGCTTCGCCGCCGAACAGGGCGACGCCAGCGCGCAGAACAACCTCGGCGTCATGTACGCGAACGGCCAGGGCGTGCCGCAGGACGATGCGGAGGCCGTGCGCTGGTATCGCAAGGCGGCCGAACAGGGCCACGCCCTCGCGCAGTACAACCTGGGCGGCATGTACGGGAACGGCCGCGGCGTCGCGCGCGATCCGGTGCGCTCCTATATGTGGATCACCCTCGCCGCCGAAGCGGGCGACCAGACCGCCAGCAGCAACCGCAAGCTGATCGAGAACCGCCTGACCCAGGAAGAACTCGGCTCCGCCCAGCTCCTCACCCGCCGCTGGCGCGACACCCACCGCGCCTAGCTTGAGCTGAGCCAATATGTGGGAACGGCCTCTCCTCTAGAGTGTTCGAAATTCACCAGAGGAGGCTGCATGTCACAGTTCTACAAATACTTCCGCGAGAATATGGAGGCGCTGAACCTGCCGGCTCCAGAAGGCATCTATGGAACCGTCCAAGGCGCTATTGCGACGGCCAAGCTGTTCGTTTCCGTCCTGGATTCGTTAGGGCCCAAAGCGACGGTGGGCGAGCTGGTCGCAGCAACCACGCGAATGGAGAAGATACTCGTAGTATCCTCGCTCTCGGGTTCCTATTACGTGGGCGCAGTCATCGGCAGCATCGCAGTTGCTACTGGCAGGTCGCTAGCGGGCGGTACCTCGCTTTCCGACGTTCTGGCTTTCGCACTGCGTCATGGAGCTCACCGTCCATGGCTAGTGTCTACACTCCAACAGCGTCCGGTTATCTACGATGCGAAGCTAAAATCAAGGAAGCTGCATGCTGAGCTGGCGAGGCGAAAATGAAGGACTCATTTTATCTTCTGCTCACTGCGATCGTCTGCTCGGCGCTCGCCTGGGCGTTCTGGCACTATGCTGGCGCGAGCGCAATCAGTGCACTGACGTTCGCTGCCCTGCTTGGCGCGATGTCCGATAACTTTCGGCTGCGCCGCCGCCTGAGGGAGCTTGAGCAGGCGCGAGCTTAGGGCCACACGCTGTTCCGGCGGTCGAGGAAGAGGCTGTTGCCGTGGATTTTCTTGGCCTGCTTCTTCGCCTCCGAGGCGGATGTGGCGATCTGGTGGTGGGAGTAGTACTGGTGCGGCTCCACCTTGATCACGCCGAGTGACAGGCTCATCAGCGCGTAGAACACCTTCTTTCCCTGCCGGTCTTCCGAAATATAGCCGCCGCGCTCGCGGTCTTCATTGCTGTAGAACTCCTGCACGCAGGCCGCGAACTCGTCCAGGATGGCGCGGCAGCGCTCTTCCCAGTCCTCGCTCTGGAACAGGATCATGAAGTCGTCCCCGCCGATGTGGCCGACGAAGTCGCGGTCGCGGTCGGAATGGCTGCTCAGGATACGGCCCGCCATCTGGATCACGTCGTCCCCGCGCCGGTAGCCGTAGACGTCGTTGAAGGGCTTGAAGTGGTCGAGGTCGCAGTAGCACACCCAGAAGCGCGTGCCGCTCTCCAGAAGCCGGTCGATATGTTCGTTGATCGGCACATTGCCCGGCAGCTGCGTCAGGGGATTGGCGTAGCGGGCCGCATTGATCTGCATCTGCGTGATCTCGCGCATGAGGTCATGCCCCGTGCCCATGCCCAGGTAGCGTCCCTGGTCCGTGATGATGAAGCCGTTGAACAGGTGGTGCGCATCCGACTCCACCATGCGGAAGGACAACTCCTGCAGGCTGGTGGACTTGTCGGCGATGAGCGGCTTGCTGTCCATGAACTGCTTGCAGGACTTCTTGCCATAGAGCTCGCGCTGGTAGGGCCGGGCGAAATGGTCGATCATCTCGAAGCGCGAGATCAGGCCGAGGGGCACGCCATCATCCACCACGGGAATGATCAGCAGCTTGGGATCGGCCAGGAAGATGTCGTAGACGTCGTTGTTGTTCATGGTGGGCGGCACGGCGGCCACCTTGTGCAGCAGTTTGAGAATGCTGGCCGTATTGGTCTCGGGTGAGCGCTGGGGATAGACCGACACGCCGTTGCGGCTCAGCGCCTTCGCCACTTCGGCGGGCAGCGCCTTGGCCGGAATGGCGTGCGGACGTCCCAGGTGGTAGCCCTGGGCGAAGCCGATGCCCAGGTCGCGCAGCACGAGGAGCTCCGCCTGCTGCTCGATGCCTTCGGCGATCACCAGGGTATGCGATTTCTCCGCAATCTCCTGGATCGAGCGCACGAACTGCAGCTTCACGGGATCGTTATTGATGCCCTGGATGAAGTGCATGTCCACCTTCACGTAATCCGGCCGCAGCTCGGACCACAGGCGCAGGCTGGAGAAGCCTTCGCCCAGGTCGTCGATGGCGATCTGGAAGCCGAGCTGGCGGTAGTGCAGCACGGCGTCGCGCATCTGCTCGTAGTCGTAGGTGGGCTGGTTCTCCGTGATCTCGATAATGAGCTGGCCCGGCTGGAGCCCTGCGCAGCGCACCATTTCGAGCATCTCGCGCTGCTGGCCGTCGCGCTGCGGCAGCAGGCATTCCGGGCTCACGTTCAGGAACAGTTTGCCCGGCAGCTCCAGTTCCGCGAAGCGCTCCAGCACGACGCGGCGGCACAGGAACTCCACTTCCTGCGTCAGCCCGTGGACGCGCGCCGCCTCGAACAGGCGCATGGGCGAGTGCAGGGGACTATCGGAGGGGCCGCGGATCAGGCCTTCGTAGCCGATGATCTCGCCGCTCTGCATCTGCACGATGGGCTGGAACAGCGCGGACAACTGGCGCCCGGCAAGGATGGCATGCAGATGCTCTCCCAGCTGGACGGCTTCCGTGCGTTCCTGTCCGGCCGCCGGGACCAGGAAGCTGATGGTGGCGAGATTCACGGTATAGTCATGAAAGTAACTAGTGTTTCAATGATAGAAACGGTTTGTGACATCTTGATGAATTCCGGCCACAAAGATTGCACGCTTGCACATTGCAGGCGCTACAATGATCTGATGAACTTTTCCAGCCGATATCCCATGCGCCGTCTGGCCGCTCTTATCATTTCCGCTACGGCAAGTGCCGCCGCCTTCGCGTCGGGCGTCACGGTCCAGGTGCAGGACGCCGCCGGCAAGCCCATTGCCGACGCCATCGTCTACGTGGAGGCGGGAGAAGGGCAGGCGCTGCCCAAGCCCCTGAAGTCTGCCGAGATCAGCCAGAAGGGTCTGAAATTCATCCCTCTGGTCACAGTGGTTCAGACCGGCAGTAAGATTTTCTTCCCCAATAACGACAGAGTCCGGCACCACATCTATTCCTTCTCCCCGGCGCACAAGTTCGACCAGAAGCTCTACTCGGGCACCACGGCAGAACCGCAGACCTTCGACAAGGCTGGAACGGTGGTGCTCGGGTGCAATATCCATGACCGCATGCTGGCCTATATCCGCATCGTGGATACGCCGTATTTCGGCAAGACGGATGCGGCAGGCAATGTCCACATCGATCTTCCCGCGGGCGGCAAATTCAGCGTGAAGGCCTGGCACTACGACATGGTGGCGCCGCAGCCGGCCGAACAGTCCGTGGGCGTGAAAGGGGGCGACGCCGCGACGCCGGTCAGCTTCCGCATGCCGATGAAGCCGCCGAGCCACGACGGCGAGCCTTCGCCGTTCAGTAACTATTGAGGGCCATGATGCGTTTTCGCAGTCTGGAAAGCAGGATCGTCACGCTGTTCCTGGTGCTGCTGGTGGTGGTGCAGGTGGTTGGCCTGCTGGTCATCCAGCGCGGCATCGACGCCAACGCGCGCAGCGCCATCAGCTCGGAGCTTGTGAACGGCAGCAAGGTGTTCAGCCGCCTGCTGGAACAGAATGCGCAGAGCCTGCGCTTCGGCGCACGGTTGCTGGCGCGCGACACCGCTTTCCTCGCGGCCATCGGCAATAACGACGAAGACGACCGCGCCACCATCGAATCGGCGCTGGCGAACAGCGGCCGCCGCATCAAGGCCTCGCTTTCCATGCTGGTGAGTTCGGAGCGCAAGATCACGGCATCGGCCGGCGAGGTGAAATCGGCCGGGCTGGAGAAGCTGGTCCTAAGCATGCTCGATAAGGCGGAACAGGCCGACGGGGCCAACGGCATCGCCATTGTGGACCGCCGTCCCTACCAGGTGGTGGTGATGCCCGTGAAGGCGCCCATCACCATCGGCTGGGTAGTGATGGCCTTCCCGATCAACGAGCAGCAAGTGGCTGAAATGCGCCAGATCACAGCGCTGCATGCCTCCATCGTTACGCGCGACGGCAATGGCGAGTGGCTGACGGTGGCATCCACCATGAGCCCCATGCAGACCGGCAGCATGCTGCAGCAGCTGCGAGCCATGCCGCACGCCGCCGAAACCTTCGACCTCGATATCGAAGGCGACCAATACAGCACCCGCATGATGGCGATTGGCGAGGACGGGGGGCAGCGCGCCTTTGTGGTCCTGGCCCGTTCCATCGGCGAGGCGACGGCCGAATATTCCCGCCTCGAACGCTGGCTCATGGCGCTGACGGTGGCGGGCATTATCGTATCCGCCATTGCCAGCATCCTTACCGCCAAGCGCATCGCCCAGCCGCTTGCTGCCCTCGCGCAGACAGCGGAAAGGCTGGAGCGGGGCGACTACAAGGTGCAGATTGAATTCAAGCGCGACGACGAGATCGGCGCGCTGGCCCAGGCCTTCGACAGCATGCGAGACGGTATCGCCAAGCGCGAACAGGAGATCCGCCACCTCGCATATTGGGACACGCTCACCAACCTGCCGAACCGCGCCCAGTTCCTCCTGCTGCTGAACGACGCCATCACCGACGCGCGCCAGCAGGGGGCTAGCGTCTTCGTGCTCATGATGGACCTGGACCGCTTCAAGCACGTGAACGACGTGATGGGCCACAGCTTCGGCGACGCGCTCCTCAAGCAGGTGGGCGGCCGCCTTCAGCTCCTCCTGGCCAACCGCCACGACCTGGGTGCGCAGGTCGCACGCCTGGGCGGCGACGAATTCGCCGTGCTGCTGCCGCGCTCCGCCCGCGAACAGGCCATTGCGGTGGCGGCGGACGTTCTCGCGGCGCTGGAAAGCCCGCTGTCGCTGGACGACCAGATGGTGGACCTGGGCGCGGGCCTGGGCATTGCGGGCTACCCCGAGCATGCGGAAGACGGCGAAGCGCTCCTGAGCATGGCCGAAGTGGCCATGTACACGGCCAAGCAGCGCAACGACGGGGCCGTGGTCTACGACGCATCCATCGACAAGTCCAGCGCGCAGAGCCTGTCGCTGCTCACGGAGCTGCGCAACGCCGTCGAGCGCAACGAGCTGCGCCTGTTCGTGCAGCCCAAGATCAAGCTGGCCGATGGCGCCGTGGTGGGCGTGGAGTCGCTGGTGCGCTGGGTGCATCCCGAACGCGGCAACGTCTTCCCGGACCAGTTCATTCCCTTCGCCGAGCGCACCGGCTTTATCCGCGTGCTGACGCAATGGGTGCTCGACCAGTCGGCCGCGCTTTGTCACAGGATGGGGCAGCAGGGCGTGCATCTGAAAGTGTCCGTGAACCTGTCGACGCGCGACCTCCTGGACCAGGACCTGCCTGCGAAGTTCGCCGCCATCATGGCGCGCCACCAGGTATCGGCAAGCTCCTTCTGCCTGGAGATCACCGAAAGCGCGATCATGGACGACCCGGTGCGCGCCCAGCAGACGCTCGAAGGCCTGCACGCCATGGGCTGCGACCTTTCGATCGACGATTTCGGTACGGGTTATTCCTCGCTGGCCTATTTGAAACGTCTGCCGGTGGATGAACTCAAGATCGACAAGTCCTTCGTGCTGAATATGGAAAGCGACATTGGCGACACCAAGATCGTTCGCTCCACCATCGACCTTGGCCACAATATGGGCCTGCGCGTGGTGGCAGAAGGTATCGAAAGCGAAGCCGCCTGGCGCCTGCTGGCCAAGCTCGGATGCGACCAGGGGCAGGGCTACTTCATGAGCCGTCCCATTCCCGCGGACCAGCTGGCGGGCTGGGTGCAGCAATGGCGCGCGCCGCAGCAGGAAGCGAGTCTGGCCGAATAAAAACTGCCGGAACGGCCTCGCTTGCCGAGCATATTTGTTTCGATCCAAGCTATGATCGTCCGCGTTCGCCTCAATGAAGAGGCGAGAAAAATAACGGGGACAATCCATGCAACTTCGCAGCGCCACTCTCGCACTGACCCTGCTCGCCGCCATTGGCGGCAGCGCCATTGCCCAGACCTGCCCGGCGGGCGGCCAGCCCTTCAGCTATCCCCTGACCAAGAAGGTCGACCAGCAGGACACCTACCACGGCACCATGGTGGCCGATCCCTATCGCTGGCTGGAAGACGGCAACAGCGCCGACACCAAAGCCTGGATCGAAGAACAGAACAAACTGACCTACGGCTACCTGAACCAGATTCCCGCGCGCGAGCAGATCAAGCAGCGCCTGACCAAGCTGTGGAACTTCGAGCGCTACAGCGTACCGTTCAAGGAGGGTGGCCGCTACTTCTACAGCCGCAACGACGGCCTGCAGAACCAGTCCGTTCTCTACACCATGAAGTCCCTGAACGACACGCCGCGCCTGCTGCTCGACCCGAATACGCTGGCGGCCGACGGCACCGTGGCGCTCGCTGGCCTGGCTGTAAGCCCGAACGGCAAATACCTCGCCTACAGCACCGCGGCATCCGGCTCGGACTGGAACGAAATCAAGGTGCGCGACATCGACACCGGCAAGGACGTGGCGGACCACATCAAATGGGTCAAGTTCTCCAACACCGCATGGGCCCATGACGGCAGCGGCTTCTATTACAGCCGCTACGACGAACCCACCGAAGCGCAGCGCCTCTCCGGCGTCAACTACTTCCAGAAGGTGTACTTTCACAAGCTGGGCACCGAGCAGTCGAAGGACGTGCTGGTGTACGACCGCCCGGACCAGAAGGAATGGGGCTTTGGCGCCAACGTGACGGACGACGGCCGCTATCTCGTCATCACCTCCTCGCAGGGCACGGAAACGCGCAACCGCGTCTTCTACAAGGACCTGAAACAGAAGGACGCGAAAGTGACCGGCCTGCTCGAAGGCTTCGACGCATCCTATGAGTTCATCGACAACGACGGCCCCGTGTTCTACTTCGTCACCGACAAGAACGCGCCGAAGTCGCGCATCATCGCCATCGACACGCGCAAACCTGCGCCGGACCAGTGGAAAGAGATCGTGCCTGAGTCCTCGGCCACGCTCACCGGCGCCAACATGGTCAACAACCAGCTCGTGGCCAAGTACCTGACGGACGCGCACAGCGCCGTGAAGGTCTTCGACCTGAAAGGCAAACCGGTACGCGACGTGACGCTGCCGGGCCTTGGATCGGCGGCAGGCTTTGGCGGCAAGCGCAGCGACAGCGAAACCTTCTTCTCCTACACCAGCTTCACCACGCCAACGACCATCTACCGCTACGACCTGAAGACGGGCGCCAGCAGCATCTACCGCCAGCCGAAAGTCGAATTCGACCCGAACGCGTATGAAACGCGCCAGGAATTCTTCACCAGCAAGGACGGCACCAAGGTCCCGATGTTCATCGTGGCGAAGAAAGGCCTGAAGCTGGACGGCAGCAACCCCACCTACCTCTATGGCTACGGCGGCTTCAACATCTCCCTGACGCCGACCTTCTCGGTCGCGAACCTCGCGTGGCTGGAAATGGGCGGCGTGTACGTGATGGCCAATCTGCGCGGCGGCGGAGAGTACGGCGAAGCGTGGCACAAGGCGGGCACCAAGCTGCAGAAGCAGAACGTCTTCGACGACTTCATTGGCGCTGCCGAATGGCTGATCGCCAACAAGGTCACCTCGCCATCCAAGCTCTCGATTGGCGGCGGCAGCAATGGCGGCCTGCTGGTGGGTGCGGCGATGACCCAGCGTCCCGAACTGTTTGGCGCCGCGCTGCCTGCGGTCGGCGTGATGGACATGCTGCGCTTCCACAAGTTCACGATCGGCTGGGCATGGACGTCGGACTACGGCTCGGCGGACAATGCTGACGAATTCAAGGCTCTCGTGAAATACTCCCCGCTGCACAACATCAAGGCAGGCGGCTGCTATCCGGCGACGATGATCACCACGGCCGACCACGACGACCGCGTGGTACCCGCGCACAGCTTCAAGTTCGCGGCGGCCGCGCAGGCGGGGCAGGGCGGCGCGGCGCCGATCCTGATCCGCATCGAAACGAAGGCCGGCCACGGAGCGGGCAAGCCCACCTCCAAGCAGATTGACGAAGTCGCCGACCGCTGGGGCTTCCTCACCCGCGCCCTCAACATGACTCCCGCCAACACCGCCACCGGCGCCCCCTGAACGGGCGCTGAGGGACAAACGGTCCAGTTCGTGTCCACTTCTGGTGCCAGGGAAGAAATGTGGACACGACCTCAGCCGTACCGAGGCTAGCGCTCAGTCCGTGTCCAAAAATCTTCCCTGGCACCAGAAGTGGACACGGGCTCGGCTGTATTAGCGGTGGATGACGACGAGGAGGGCTTTGGCTTCGGTTTTGCCGGGGTTGCGGATGGCGTGGGCCTGGTCGGCCGGGTAGCGGGCGGTGCCGCCGAGCTTGATTTTCTTGCGGTGCGCGCCAACTTCGATTTCCATCGCACCATGCAGTAGTGTCAGGTGCTCAGTCGTGCCCGGATCGTGGGGCTGGGAAACCAGTTCGCCGCCTGGCGCGAGCGTCAGTTCGTACCATTCGTGCTTCCCGGCCAGCTCCATCGGGCCAAGGATGCGCAGCACGTAGCCAGCGTGATGGCCGGGCAGGGTGGGGGTCTCGTGGGCGTCCACAACTCTTATCGTTTCGACATCCTTTTCGCCGTCCGCCAGCAGTTCGCTGATCGCCACCCCCAGCGCGTTGGCCAGCCGCCAGGTAATGGCAATGGTGGGGTTGGCCTTCTCGCGCTCGATCTGGGACAGCATGGACTTGGAAACGCCGGCAATCCGCGACAGGTCTTCCAGCGTCAATCCACGCGCCAGGCGCAGTCTTTGCAGGGCGGCGCCCACCTCGGGCGGGGCGTTGGCGGAAATAGTTGGTTTCATACGGTATGGATGGCTTGCAAAGTTCAATATGCTTATGTAGTATTCGCTATATTGAACGTGAGTTCAAAATAGTGGAATCCGGAGCGGTTATCGAAAAAGGAGTAAACTTCGAAACCGGTTCTCTGGAGAAGCACGGTACAACATTGGCAATATCCGGTCAAGCAAGCGGAAACCCACCTGTCCTGAGGAAGAATCATGAGCGAGCAAGCAAAGAACGCGTTTTACAGTGGCCTGAAACAGAACCTGGATACGCTGCGCGAGCAGGGTTTGTACAAGCCGGAACGCGTGCTCGCCTCGCGCCAGGGGGCGGAAGTGACCAGCGAGGACGGGCGCACCCTCATTAATATGTGCGCCAATAATTACCTCGGCCTGTCGGGCCAGGAGTGGGTGGCCCAGGCGTCCATCGCCGCCACCGAGCAGTATGGCTATGGCCTGTCCTCCGTGCGCTTCATCTGCGGCACGCAGACGGTGCACAAGCAGCTGGAGCAGGCCATCTCCAAGTTCCTGGGCACCGAGGACACCATTCTTTACGCGGCGGCCTTCGATGCGAACGGCGGCGTCTTCGAGCCCCTGTTCGACGAGAACGACGCCATCATCTCCGATGCGCTGAACCACGCGTCCATCATCGACGGCATCCGCCTGTGCAAGGCAGCCCGCTTCCGCTATGCGCACAACGAC
Organism: Massilia endophytica; assembly: GCF_021165955.1. Lineage (NCBI taxonomy): Bacteria > Pseudomonadati > Pseudomonadota > Betaproteobacteria > Burkholderiales > Oxalobacteraceae > Massilia > Massilia endophytica. The sequence goes on from NZ_CP088952.1 coordinate 1,901,150, forward strand.
ATGGCGGACCTGGAAACCCAGCTGAAGGCCGCCAGCGATAAACGCCACAAGATCATCGTCACCGACGGCGTGTTTTCCATGGACGGCACGATCGCCCAGCTGGACAAGATCGTCGCGCTGGCCGAGCAGTACGGCGCCCTGGTGATGATCGACGAGTGCCACGCCTCCGGCTTCATGGGCAAGACCGGCCGCGGCACGCACGAGCATCACAATGTGGTGGGCAAGATCGACATCATCACCGGCACCCTGGGCAAAGCCCTGGGCGGCGCCATGGGCGGCTTCACCTCCGGCCGCAAGGAAGTGATCGATACGCTGCGCCAGAAGTCCCGTCCTTACCTGTTCTCCAACACCCTAGCGCCTTCCATTGCGGGCGCCTCGCTGGAAGTGCTGAAGCGCCTGAGCGCATCGACCGAACTGCGCGACCGCCTGCACGAGAACACCGCATACTTCCGCAAGGAGATCGAGCGCATCGGCTTCACCATCAAGCCCGGTACGCACCCTGTTGTGCCGGTGATGCTCTTCGATGCGCCCGTGGCGCAGAAGTTCGCGGCACGAATGTACGAGTTGGGCGTGCTGCTCAGCGGGTTCTTCTACCCTGTGGTGCCGATGGGCCAGGCGCGCGTGCGCGTCCAGCTCTCCGCCGCCCACACCCGCGAGCAACTGGACAAGGTGCTGGCCGCTTTTGAGCAGGCTGGCAAGGAACTCGGCATTCTCAAGAACTGAACAGGATCAAGCATGGAACGAATTCTAGTCATCGGCGCAAATGGACAGATCGGCAGTGAGCTGGTCGAGGCGCTCGCAGCGAAGCACGGCGCACAGAACGTGATCGCCACCGATATCAGCCCGAAGAACCTGTATAACGCGGCCCGCTACCAGGTGCTGAATGTGCTCGACAAGGATGCGCTGGGCGCCCTCGTCGCGCAGGAGAACATCACGCAGGTGTACCAGCTGGCAGCCATGTTGTCCGCCACTGGCGAAGCTGCGCCCCTGAAGGCCTGGACGCTGAACATGGACGGCCTGCTGAACATTCTCGAAGTGGCGCGCGAGCGCGGCGAGGCGGGCAAGCCGCTGCGCGTGTTCTGGCCATCGTCCATTGCCGCCTTCGGCCCGAACACCCCGGCCGACAATACGCCGCAGATGACCGTGATGGACCCGACCACCATCTACGGCATCAGCAAGCTGGCAGGCGAACGCCTGTGCGAGTACTACCACAGCAAGTACGGCGTGGACGTCCGCAGCATCCGCTACCCGGGCATCATCAGCTTCAAGTCGCCTCCGGGCGGCGGCACCACGGACTACGCCATCGCCATCTTCCATGCGGCGCTGCGCGGCGAGACCTACGAGTGCTTCCTCGGCCCGAAGACCACGCTGCCGATGATCTACATGCCCGACGCCATCCGCGCCACCATCGAACTGATGGAAGCTCCGGCGGACAAGGTGAAAATCCGTTCCTCCTACAACGTGGCGGGCGTATCCTTCAACCCAGAGCAGCTGGCCGCCGCGATCAAGAAGGCGGTGCCCGATTTCAGCATCGCCTACAAGCCGGACAGCCGCCAGGCCATCGCCGATACCTGGCCAAAGAGCCTGGACGACGCAACCGCCACCGCCGACTGGGGCTGGAAAGCCCGCATCGGCGTGGACGAGATGGTGAAGGACATGCTGGCCAATATCGACGTCAAGGTCGGAGAACCGGCCTGACATATAAAGCAGTACCCATAAATATAAAGTGAGACAAATCCAATGGACATGAGCGTTTTCGACCTATTCAAGATAGGGATAGGCCCCTCCAGTTCCCACACCGTGGGCCCCATGGTGGCGGCACGCCGCTTCCTGCTCGAGAACAGTCCATTGGATGATGTCGTCGCCGTCGAAGCCGCGCTGTATGGTTCGCTCGCGCTGACGGGCGTAGGCCACGGCACGGACAAGGCGGTGATCCTCGGCCTGATGGGCGAAACCCCGCAGGAGGTGGCGCCGGACCAGGTGGATGCCATGCTGGCCGCCGCCGAGGAAAAGAAGGAGCTCAAGCTTCTCGGCACGAAGCCCGTGCCTTTCAGCGCGGCGGTCAATCTCATCTTCCACAAGACGGAGAACCTGCCCGAGCACCCGAACGGCCTGCGCTTCACCCTGAAGCGTGCGAACGGCAGCGAGACCAGCAAGGTGTATTACTCCGTCGGCGGCGGCTTCATTCGCGCCGAGGGCGAGCTGTCGCAGACCGACGCGGCGCCCGCCGTGGAAATCCCTTATCCCTTCACCACCATGGCCGAACTGCTGGCGCATGGTACGGCGAGCGGCAAGTCCATCCCTGCCATGCTGCGCGCAAATGAGCTGGCGCGCATGGACGAGGCTACGCTCGATGCAGGCCTGGACCGCATCTGGCACGTCATGCGCGCCTGCATCGCCCACGGCCTGGAAACCAGCGGCCAGCTGCCGGGCGGCCTGAAGGTCAAACGCCGCGCAGCGGACCTGTGGCGCCAGGCGAAGGGCGGCGACCGCGCCAACGACCTGCCGCACGATGCGCTGAACGGCGTGAGCCTGTACGCAATGGCGGTCAATGAGGAAAACGCGGCTGGCGGCCGCGTGGTCACTGCGCCCACGAACGGCGCAGCGGGCATCATTCCGGCCGTTCTCAAATACTACGCAGAGGACTGCAAACCCCTCGACCCGGTGCGCGGCTTGCGCGACTTCCTGCTGACGGCAGCGGCCATCGGCATGCTGTGCAAGCGTAACGCCTCCATCTCCGGCGCGGAAATCGGCTGCCAGGGCGAAGTGGGCGTGGCCTGCGCCATGGCGGCGGCAGGCCTCGTGGCGGCGCTGGGCGGCAGCAATCTCCAGATCGAGAACGCCGCCGAAATCGGCATCGAACACCACCTGGGCATGACCTGCGACCCGATTGGCGGCCTGGTACAGATTCCCTGCATCGAGCGCAATGGCATGGGCGCGGTCAAGGCCATCACGGCCGCCTCCCTGGCCCTGAAGGGCGACGGCACCCACTTCGTCAGCCTGGACGAAGTCATCGAAACCATGCGCCAGACGGGCGCCGACATGCAGGCCAAGTACAAGGAAACCTCGCTGGGCGGCCTCGCCGTCCACGTCGTTACGGTCAACCACGCCGCCTGCTGATGAGTCCGTGTCCCAGTCTGGTGCCAGGCACCAGAGTGGGACATTTTTACGTGGAATTTCCGGTGGCACTATAATAAGTGTCCCTTGCACCGCTTAACCGGACTTTTTCTACGTCATGCACTACGTGTCTACCCGCGCCGAAGCGTCGGCCGCATCGCAGTCTCCACAGCAGTTTTCCGATATTCTCCTGGGCGGCCTCGCTCCCGATGGCGGCCTGTATCTGCCTTCCGTGTATCCCCAGGTTTCCGGCGCCGAGCTGGATGCGTGGCGCAAGCTGCCGTACGCGGATCTGGCTTTCGAGATCCTGAAGAAGTTTGCGACCGATATTCCAGAGGCGGACCTGAAGGCCCTGGCGGAGAAGACCTATACCGCCGAAACCTACCGCAACGCGCGCGCAGGCGAAAAGGCTGCCGACATCACGCCGCTGCGCGTACTGGAAGATAAAGGCGGCAAGAAGCTGGTGCTCCAGGCCCTGTCGAATGGCCCCACGCTGGCCTTCAAGGACATGGCCATGCAACTGCTGGGCAATCTGTTCGAGTACGCGCTGGCGAAGAAGAACGCCGAGCTGAATATCTTCGGCGCGACTTCCGGCGATACCGGCAGCGCGGCCGAATACGCCATGCGCGGCAAGAAGGGCATCCGCGTCTTCATGCTGTCCCCGCACAAGAAGATGAGCGCCTTCCAGACCGCGCAGATGTTCAGCCTTCAGGATCCGAACATCTTCAATATCGCCGTCGAAGGCGTGTTCGACGATTGCCAGGACATGGTGAAGGCCGTGTCCAACGACCTGGATTTCAAGCGGAAGCAGAAGATCGGCACCGTCAATTCGATCAACTGGGCGCGCGTCGTGGCGCAGGTGGTGTACTACTTCCGCGGCTACCTGGCCGCTACCACCAGCAATGAGCAGAAAGTGTCCTTCACCGTCCCCTCGGGGAACTTCGGCAATATCTGCGCTGGGCACATTGCGCGCATGATGGGCCTCCCCATCGACAAGCTGGTGGTGGCCACCAACGAGAACGATGTGCTGGACGAATTCTTCCGCACCGGCGCCTACCGCGTGCGCAAGTCGGCCGAAACCTATCACACCAGCAGCCCGTCCATGGATATCTCGAAGGCCTCGAACTTCGAGCGCTTCGTCTACGACCTGGTGGGCCGCGACACCAAACGCGTGCGCGAGCTGTTCCACAAGGTCGAGACGCAGGGCGGCTTCGACCTGTCCGGCCAGCCGGGCAGCGACGGCGACGAGTTCAAGCTGGTATCGGCGTACGGCTTCAAGTCCGGCAAGTCCACCCACGACGAGCGCGTGCAGACCATCCGCGCCGTGGAGAAGGAATACGGCATCGTGATCGATACCCACACGGCCGACGGCATCAAGGTCGCGAAAGAGAACCTGGAAGAGGGTGTGACCATGATCGTGCTCGAAACCGCGCTGGCCGCAAAGTTCAACGAGACCATCCTGGAAGCATTGGGCAAGGACGCCGAGCGTCCCGCAGGTTTCGAGAACATCGAGTCCCTGCCGCAGCGCTTCGTGGTCATGCCGCCTGATGTCGAAAAAATGAAGACCTACATCGCCTCCAACACGGGCCTGTAAATGAGCGAGTACAAGCCGAAACCCATGCTGGCCGTGAAGGAGGCGCTGGATTTCCTTCTGAACGCCGCGCGTCCGGTGCAGGACACCGAAACGGTAGATACGCTGCAGGCCAACGGCCGCGTGCTCGCACGGGCGCAGGTTTCGGGCATGGACGTTCCCAGCGCGGACAACACCCAGATGGATGGCTACGCCGTGCGCGCGGAGGATTGCGCGAGCGGCAGCGCCGAGTTGCCCGTATCGCAGCGCATCCCGGCGGGCCACGTCGGCGAGCCCCTCCAACCTGGCACGGCGGCGCGTATCTTCACCGGCGCCCTGATTCCGCCTGGCGCCGATGCTGTCGTAATGCAGGAGCAGTGCGAACTCAATGGCGACAAGGTCACCGTGCGCCACACACCGAAATCCGGGGACTGGATTCGCCGCGCCGGCGAGGATATCCGCCGTGGCAGCGTGATTCTGCCTGCCGGCACGCGTCTGCGCAGCCAGGAGCTGGGCCTGGCCGCTTCGGTAGGCCTGGCCCAGCTGACGGTCTTCCGCAAGCTGCGGGTCGCCGTCTTCTTCACGGGCGACGAGCTGGCCATGCCCGGCGAGCCGCTGGCCCCGGGCGCCATCTATAACTCGAACCGTTTCACGCTGCGCGCGCTGCTGGAGAACCTGGGTTGCGAGATCAGCGACTTCGGCATTGTGCCGGACTCCCTGGACGCGACCCGCGCCGTGCTGCGCAAGGCCGCAGAGGGCAATGACCTCATCATCACCTCCGGCGGCGTATCGGTGGGTGAAGAAGATCACATCAAGCCAGCCGTGGAAGCGGAAGGGAAGCTGAACATGTGGCAGATTGCCGTGAAGCCGGGCAAGCCCCTCGCTTTCGGCGAGGTGCAGCAGGCTTTCTTCCTTGGCCTGCCGGGCAATCCCGTGTCGAGCTTCATCACATTCCTGCTCTTCGTGCGGCCCTTCATTCTGCGCCTGCAGGGCGCCAGTGCGGCGAAGGAGCCGCGCGCCTTTGCGATGCGCGCCGATTTTGCGTGGCCGAAGGCGGACCGCCGCAATGAATTCCTGCGCGCGCGCCTGAACGGGGAGGGCGGTCTGGAACTGTTCCCGAACCAGAGCTCGGGCGTGCTGACGTCGACCGTATGGGGAGATGGGCTCATCGACAATCCGCCCGGCCAGACCATTCAGCCCGGCGATGTGGTGCGCTTCATCCCCTTCAGCGAATTAATGCACTGAGATGGATATCAACCTGAAGTACTTTGCCAGCGTGCGCGAAGCGCTGGGCCGGAGCAGCGAAACCGTGGCCGTCCCGCCTGAAGTGAGCACTGTCGGCGCCTTGCGCGCCTTCCTTGTGGCGCGCGGCGCGCCATGGTCCGAGGCGCTGGCCGAAGGCCGCAGCCTGCGCATGGCCTGCAACCAGGTGATGTGCGGCGCCGAAACGCCGCTGAGCGCCAACTGCGAAGTGGCCTTTTTCCCGCCGGTGACCGGCGGCTGAGTCAGGACTTGGTCTTGCCGATGCTGTCGCAGGCCGCACAGGCAATGGCCTTGCGGTAGCGGCGATAAGCGGCGCCCACGAAAATGCCGGCGGCAACCGCCGACCATACCGCGGCGCTGATGATGTCTCCGCTCGCCGTGGTGCCCTTGATCCATTCCCATCCCGCAAGGACGGCGAACAGCGGCACGGCGGCCATGAAGTAGCGTTTGATCCAGAATGCAGCGCCCATTGCAGTCTCCTGTTTTTTGAATTTTCCAAGTATGCCTGAAATGTCCGCTTCAACCCAGAATTCCCGCGCCGCCGTTATCGGTGGCGGCCCGGCAGGGCTGATGGCCGCGCAGGCACTGGCGGCTGCCGGGATCCGCGTCGACGTTTACGATGCCATGCCCTCGGTGGGCCGCAAATTCCTGCTGGCCGGGCGCGGCGGCATGAACATCACGCACTCGGAACCCTACGAACAGTTCGTGGCGCGCTACGGCAAGCGCAGCGCGGAGCTGACGCCCATGCTCGACCGTTTCGGCCCGGACGACGTACGCGCCTGGGTGCACAGCCTGGGCATCGAAACCTTTGTCGGCAGTTCCGGCCGCGTGTTCCCTACCGAGATGAAGGCGGCGCCCATGCTGCGCGCATGGCTGCACCAGCTGCGCGAACGCGGCGTGCATTTCCATCAGCGCCACCGCTGGCTGGGCTGGAACGAGGACGGCGCCCTGCGCTTCGCTACGCCGGACGGCGAGGCCTCGGTGCATGCGGATGTCACGGTGCTGGCTCTCGGCGGCGCAAGCTGGGCGCGGCTTGGCTCGGATGGCGCATGGGCGCCGATGCTGGCCGAACGCGGCATCGATGTCGCGCCCCTGCAGCCTGCCAACTGCGGTTTCGATATCGGCTGGAGCCCTTTCTTCGCGGAGAAATATGCGGGCCACCCGCTCACCACGGTCGCCGCATCCTTCGGCGGCATCCGCAAGCAGGGGCAGTTCGTGGTGACGGCGACCGGCATCGAGGGCAGCCTGGTTTATGCGCTCTCCGCGCCCCTGCGCGACCGCATCGCGGAGCAGGGCAGCGCCACACTGGAGCTGGACCTGCTGCCAGACCTGGGCATGCAGCGTGTGCTGGATGAGGTGAGCAAGCCGCGCGGTTCGCGTTCCATGGCCAGCCATCTGCAAGGCCGGCTTGGCATCAAGGGTGTGAAATCGGGGCTCCTGCATGAAGCGCTGAGCAAAGATGAGTATGCGGACCCGCAGCGCGTGGCGCAGGCCCTCAAGGCGCTGCCGCTCACGCTGCGCGCGCCGCGGCCCATCGACGAGGCGATCAGCAGTGCCGGGGGCGTGAAGTTCGAGGCGCTGGACGGCCTGATGCTGTCGGCCCGGCCGGGCGTGTTCGTTGCAGGCGAAATGCTGGACTGGGAAGCGCCAACGGGAGGCTATCTGCTGACGGCCTGCCTGGCGACCGGCCTTGCAGCGGGCGAGCAGGCGGCCCGCCGTCTGTCGTCAAAGACCTAGTGCGCCCATTCCACGGTGCCGTTGCCGTTGCGGCTCACGCGGCGCTGGTCAGGGTTGCCGAAGACGGTCACTTCTCCGCTGCCGTCGATTTCCACTTCGGCCACTTGGCGCGCAAACACCTTGGTGTTGCCGGACCCTTTCAGCGCCACCTGAACGACGTCCGAAGCCATATGCTCCGCGTCCAGGGAGCCGGATCCCGTCAGATCCACACTTAGCGCCTTGCAGTTGCCGCTGGAATTGATGCTGCCGCTGCCGGTAAGCTCCAGCACAACGCGCTCGCTGCCACCCGTGTTCAGGTTCATGCCGCCGCTGCCATGCAGGCCGCCGTCGATATGGCGATAGCGTCCCGTGAAACTCAGGTTGCCCGCGCCGTGCAGCTGCACCGACAGGCGCTCGCCGCTGAAGCCTGACACTGTGCTGTCGCCGTTGCCGTGGATTTCCAGCTCGTTGATGGATGGGAGCACCAGCTCCACCTGGAGCGGGCGGCGGTGGTACAGCAGCACGCCGGTAATGCCGATGCGCAGGCGGCTGCCTTCCTGCACGGTCTCCACATTGCCCAGGCGGCGCTGTTCGCCCTTCACCTTCAGCGAAGGCACATTCCCCTGGCGAAGCGTGAGGTCGATGGGGCCGATCAGTTCGACCGAGCTCACGCCCTGGCCGATTTCGCGGTTCTCGGTACGCAGCACGCTGCCCGCCGTGCTGGTAGGATTCACGACGCCTTTCGTGCGCAACATGCTGTAGGAGATGCCGACGAGGACAATCGCGAGCAGAAGGAGGCTCAGGCCAACCTTGGCAAGGGTACGTATGCGCATTTCAACGGCCTCGCAGCAAGGTTCGGTTCATCTGGACATAGCGCTTGATGCCGGAAAGCGTATAGCGTGTCACCACAAGGCTCAGGAGGAAGAGCGCAATGCCGCCCACGATCAGGCCCCCGCCAATCAGGGTCTGGGTGGCGCGGGATTCGTTGTCGGGATCGATGGAGATGCGCACGCCGCTGTCGGCCATGGCTTCGGCGCGGTCGAGCAGTTTGCCGGAGCGGCTCGTTTCGTCGTCCATCTCCGCGCGCAGTTCCGGCGACGGATCCTGGGAGACCTGGATGCCGTCCGCGCCAATGGAGACGCGGGTCGGCAGCCTTTCGTAGTGCGCCTCTCCGTCTTCGTCATACACGTGGCGCAGCGGGCCGTCGAACACCATTTCGTTGGCGCCGGCCATGCCGCTCGCCGTCATGGCGATGCCGCTCACGTAGAACACGAAAGAGCTGGTGTAGACCGCCACCAGCAGTGCCGAGAACACGATGGCCGGAATCACCATGAACAGGTTGAACACGGCCAGCCCGGCGAAGGAGACCAGCACGCGCACCAGCGTCACCGGATTCTTCTTCTGCTCGAAGGCGTTCAGGTGCACGTTGGCGCGCAATGTCATGGCGATCTTGCGCGGTTCGTCGAGCTCCTTGCTGATTTCTTCTTCGCTGCGGCCAACGGTCAGCCCGTCGATAAAACGCTGCTCGTAGTAGGCCAGGGTCTTGGCCACCGTTTCAGGCGGCAGACCGGCCATGGCCTTGCGGAGCGCGTCGAGATATTCCTGCTTGCCCATCAAAACTCCTGGTACATCAATTCATTGCCATCTGCTGGGCGTAGGCGGGGCCTGGCCCGGCGTGCACTTCCATGCAGACGATGGCTGCGGTGCTGAGTACGACAATTGCCAAAACTGCAATAGCGCTCAATCCGACCTTCATGCTGTTTCTCCGTATGAAAACCTTTTTCGATAGTTGCATCGTACGGAAAGCAAAAGGTATATACCACCGGCATGCGACAGGCTGCACTATTTGCGGCGCAGGCCGCGCCTGGGCGGGACGGGCTGCGGGGCGTCCTCACCGTGCGCCGCCGCTCAGCAGGCCGCGGGCTGCCTCCACGCCGCTGCGCACCGCCATTTCGATGGTGGCCGGATACTCCCCAGCGGTATAGTCGCCCGCCAGCCACAGGCCTGACAGGCCGGTATCGTTGGCGGGACGTTCCAGGCCCGGCGTGCACGCGAAGGTGGCGCGCTTTTCGGTCACCACGCGGCTCCAGACAGGTTGCGCGAGCGGCGGGCGGCCGAAAACGGCGGCCAATTGGGCCGCCAGCAAGGCCGCCAGCTCCTGCTGCGGCAGGTCCGACGCCGCGCCGGATGCGCTGATGACGACGGCGAACAGGCCTTTCTGGGCCGGATCGAGCTGGCCGCGGTCGAAGACGAACTGGCCCCAGTGCGCTGTTTTTGGATCGTCCACGAGGGCGCAGAAGGGCAGCGGCAGGGTTTCCGACGGCGCGTACTGAAGGTAGCAGGTGGTGATGGGTTCCGGCTCGAACGCCGCCAGCCTTGCCTTCAGCCGCTCAAGTTCCGCTGGCAGCAGCGACGCCGCAGCCAGAGGAGAAGCTGCGAGGACCACGCCATCGAACTCGCCTTCCCATCCATCCGCGACCGATGCCCCGGTGGCATTGACCTTCCAGACCGAGCCTTCATTGCGCAGCGCGCCGACCTTCACGCCTTCGTTGACCGTGGCGCCGCGCTGGCGAAGCCAGGCCGCGGCGGCATCCGGGAAGAGGGCGGAAAGGTCCACGCGGGGAATCAGCATGTCCGATGCGGCGCGGCGCGCGCCAAGGCTGTCGCGGAGCACCGCGAGGAAGACCTTGGCCGAGGCGCGCTCCGGCGGTGTATTCAGGGCGGCCAGGCACAGGGGGCGCCACATCAGGGCAATCAGGCGCGGGGTCTGGTCGTAGCGTTCCAGCAGTTCGCTCACGCTGCAATCCTTATCGAGCTGCCATCCCATCCAGCGCGCGGTGGTCGAAAAGCGCGCGAGACTGAGTTTGTCCTCGCGGTCCAGGCCTTGGGCGCGCAGCAGGGCAGCCGCGAGATGGAGCGGGGCTGGCAGGCGCGGAGCGACGAAATCCATGCCGCTGCCTGCCGGGTAGCGCATCTGCAGGGGAAGATTCAGGAGTGCGGCGCGGGTATCGACGCCCGCCAGCTTCATGAGCCGCAGCGATTCGGAATAGGCGCCAAGCAGGATGTGCTGGCCGTTGTCCAAAGTGCGGCCGTCAGCGGAGATGCGGCGCGCGCGGCCGCCCAGCGTGCGTGCGGCCTCGAACAGCGTCACCTGCGCGCCGCCGCGCGCCAGCTCCATGGCGGCCGCGCAGCCCGCCCAGCCGCCGCCGACAACCGCTACACGCTTAGCCACGAACCCAGGTCTTCCACGCCAGCCAGAGCTTGCGGATCGGCGTGATCGAAATGCGCTGCGAGAGCACGTGGTAGCCGTCGCGCTGGATCTCGTCCAGCACCGTGCGGTAAATGGCGGCCATGATCAGGCCTGGGCGCTGTGCGCGCCGGTCTTCCTTCGGCAGCAGGGCAAGCGCTTCGTCATAGCTTTGCTGGGCGCGTTCGGCCTGGAAGGCCATGAGCTTCTCGAAACTCCCGGTGTGGCGGGCGTTCAGCAGGTCGGCCGCCGTCACGTTGAACTGCTGGAGTTCGTTGATCGGCAGGTAGATGCGGCCCTTGCGCGCGTCCTCGCCCACGTCGCGGATGATGTTCGTGAGCTGGAAGGCGTGCCCCAGCTTCTCAGCGTATTGCAGGGTCTCCGGCCGCGTGGCGCCGAAGATGCTGGCCGAAAGAATGCCTACCACGCTCGCCACGTGCCAGCAGTATTTGCTGAGAGCCTTGTAATCGAGATAGCGCGTCTGGTTCAGGTCCATCTCCATGCCGTCGATGATGGCCTGAAGGTGTTCCTGCTGCAGCTTGTAGGGGGCGATATGCGGCTGGAGGGCCTGCGTCACGGGGTGCGTGGGTTTGCCCTCGTACATGGCAGCCACCTCGGTGCGCCACCAGGCCAGCTTGATGCGGGCCAGCGATTCGTCGCTGCATTCGTCCACCGTGTCGTCCGCTTCGCGGCAGAAGGCATACAGCGCCGTGATGGCGCGCCGGCGTTCCGGCGGCAGGAACAGGAAGCTGTAATAGAAGCTGGAGCCGCTCTGTGCGGCCTTCTGCTGGCAGTATTCGTCGGGAGACATGTCAGAGTTGCAAGGGCGATGCTGTCAAAGCCGCAATTCTACAGGGAAGAAGCCTTCATCCGAAGCGCACGCCAGAAAACCTTGAACCAGTCCCGCTTTTCCAGTGTGGGGCGGCGGCGGAAAACGTCGTAATCCACTTCCTCGATGGCTTCCAGCACGCGCAGGCCGCCTTGCACCACCATGCGCAGTTCGAGGCCGATGCGGCCTTTCAGGCGCAGGGCCAGCGGAGCGCCGCTCAGCATGAGGGCACGGGCGCGCTGCACTTCGAAGCGCATCATGGCGCGCCATTTCGCCTGGGCGTCCATGCTATGCATGGCGGCGGGCGGCACGGCGAAGCGCGCCAGGTCCTCCATGGGAATATAGATGCGCTCTTTCTGCTCGTCGATCGCCACGTCCTGCAGGAAGTTGATGATCTGGAGGGCGGAGCAGATGGCGTTCGAATCGCGCACGTTTTCTTCATCCGCCGCACCGTACAGGGACAGCATGAGGAAACCGACCGGGTTCGCCGAGCGGGCGCAGTAATCCAGCAGGTCGCTGTAGGTGGTGTAGCGTGTGATGGTGACGTCCTGCCTGAAGGCGGAAAGCAGATCGCGGAAGGGCTTGAGCGGCAGGCCGAACTGCGCGATGGCGCCGGCCAGGCGCTGGAACATGGCATCGCCCGGGTCCTCGCCTCGCTCGATGCGGTTCAGCGCTTCCTCGTAGGCGGCCAGCTGGGCGAGACGCTGTTCGGGCGGGGCGTCGCCCTCGTCGGCAATGTCGTCGGCGCTGCGCGCGAAGGCGTAAATGGCCTCGACGGCCGGGCGCAGGCGGCGCGGCAGCAGGATGGATGCTACTGGGAAATTTTCGTAGTGCTCGACGGGCATTGAGGAAGCAATCTAAATAAATGACGCAAAAGTCATTTTCAAAAACGACTTACTTGTCTATAATTTTCTAACTTAACGGAAAGTCATTTACTTTTCAGAACGCAATCATAGTGGCATTCCAGCATCACCGCAATTCGCCAGCCAGCCTTGGGAAGGAAAAATACCGTGTATGACCTGAAAGCAGTACGACGTTTGACGCAGATAACTCCATTGATCCTGGCTGCGCTGCTTGCGGCCTGCTCCAAACCTGCCGAGAAGACCGAGGATATCCGCCCCGTGCGCGCCATCGTCCTGAAAAGCAGCGATGTGGACGTGGACGACCAGTTCTCCGGCGAGGTGAGGGCGCGCGTTGAATCGCGCCTCGGCTTCCGCGTGGGCGGCAAGATCGTGTCGCGCAAGGTGGACGTGGGCACTACTGTGAAACGCGGCCAGGTGCTGATGCAGCTCGACCCGCAGGACCTGAAACTGTCCCAGGCCCAGGCGCTGGCTTCGCTGCGCGCCGCCGAAACGAACCGCGATTTCGCACGCGCCGAACTCAAACGCTACCAGGACCTGAAGACGCAGAACTTCGTCAGCCAGACGGTGCTCGACTCCAAGGAGTCCGCATACAAGGCAGCGCAGGCGACGGTGGAATCGGCGCAGGCGGCCTACCGCGGCCAGTCCAACCAGGCTGGCTATTCGTCCCTGGTGGCCGATATCGACGGCGTAGTGACTTCGGTCACCGCCGAAGTGGGGCAGGTGGTGGCGGCGGGAACGCCAGTGGTGAGCGTGGCCAAGACGAACGAGAAGGAAGTGGTCATCGGCGTGCCCGAGAACCAGGTCGACAAGCTGCGCAAGATCGAGGACGTGAAGGTGCGCCTATGGGCCGATCCCCAACGCTCCGTTCCCGGCAAGATCCGCGAAGTCTCGCCGATTGCCGATCCGGCCACGCGCACCTACACCTTCAAGGTCACCATCCCGCAAACCCTGGCCGATGCGAAGCTGGGCATGACCGCCGTGGTGGAGTTCTCGTCGAAAACCGCGCAGCCGCAGATCAAGGTGCCGCTGACGGCACTGTTCCATGAAAAGGGCGCGAGCTCCGTGTGGGTGGTGGAGAACGGCATCGTCAAGCTCGTGCCGGTGACCGTCGCCGGCGCCGCTGGCAACGATATCGTGCTCGCCAGCGGCGTGCGCGAAGGCCAGACCGTGGTAACGGCTGGCGTGCACGTGCTGAAGCCGGGCCAGAAAGTGAAGATCCTGGGCGCGGAGGCCGCTAAATGAAAGGCTTCAACCTCTCGCGCTGGGCGCTGGAGCACATCCCGCTCACGCGCTATCTCATCGCCGTGATGCTGATCGGCGGTATGCTCAGTTACAAGAACCTGGGACAGGACGAAGATCCTCCCTTCACCTTCCGCGTGATGGTGGTGCAGGCCTTCTGGCCGGGCGCCACGGCGCTGCAGATGGCGAACCAGGTCACGGACAAGCTGGAAAAGAAGCTCCAGGAAGTCCCCTTTGTGAACGAGATCAGCAGCTATTCCAAGCCGGGGCAGACGCTCACGCTCATCACCCTGCGCGAATCCACGCCGCCGAAAGAGACTTCGGCCTCCTGGTATCAGGTGCGCAAGAAGATCGGCGATATCCGGGGTACGCTGCCGCAGGGCGTGATCGGGCCGATGTTCAACGACGAATTCGGCGACACCTACGGCTCCATCTTCGCGCTCTCCGCCGACGGCTTCACCTACGCGGAAATGAAGGACTACGCCGATTTCGTGCGCCAGCAGCTGCTGAGCGTCTCGAAGGTGGCCAAGGTCGAACTGTTCGGCGTGCAGGACGAGAAGATCAATATCGAGTTCTCGCACCAGAAGTTCGCCCAGCTGGGCATTCCCTTCGAGCAGATCGTGAACCAGATCGCGACCCAGAACGCCGTGGAATCGACCGGCGTGCTGGTGACGCCTACCGACAATCTGCAAGTGCGTGTAACCGGCGCGCTCAAGACGGTGAAGGACCTGGAGAACCTGGAGCTGCGTGCCAACGGCACCACCTTCCGCCTGGGCGACTTCGCGGTGGTGAAGCGCGAATACCAGGATCCGCCGCAGGACAAGATGCGCTTCAACGGCAAGGAAGTGATCGGCCTTGGCGTGTCGATGGAGAAGGGCGGCAATATCATCGAGATGGGCAAGGCACTGGAAGCCACGGTGTCGTCCCTGAAGACCAAGCTGCCGGTGGGTGTGGAACTGGAACGCGTGTCGGACCAGCCGCAGGCCGTCACGGCTTCGGTGGGCGAATTCGTGCACACCCTGATCGAAGCGGTACTGATCGTGCTGGCGGTGAGCTTCCTGGCGCTCGGCCTGCACACCAAACCCAAGCTGCGCCTGGACGTGCGTCCGGGCCTCGTTGTGGCGCTCACCATTCCCCTGGTGCTGGCGGTGACCTTCCTGTTCATGCGCATGCTGGACATCGACCTGCACAAGATTTCGCTGGGCGCCCTGATCATCGCATTGGGCCTGCTGGTGGACGACGCCATCATTGCCGTCGAAATGATGGTGCGGAAGATGGAGGAGGGCATGTCCCGCTTCGAGGCGGCCACCTTCGCCTATACCTCGACCGCGCTGCCCATGCTGACCGGCACCCTGATCACGGTGGCGGGCTTCCTGCCCATCGGCCTCGCCAAGTCGGCGGCGGGCGAATACACGTTCTCGCTGTTCTCCGTGAACGCCATTGCGCTGATCATGTCGTGGGTGGTGGCCGTGGTGTTCACGCCCTACATCGGCTACCTGCTGCTGAAGGTGAAGCCGCACGCGGAAGGCGAGCATGGGCATGAGCTCTTCGACACGCCGGGCTACCAGCGCTTCCGCCGCATCGTGAACTGGTGCGTGGAGTGGCGCAAGACCACCATCGTGGCCACGCTGTTCGTGTTCGCGCTTGGTATCTACGGCTTCAACTTCATCGAGAAGCAGTTCTTCCCGGATTCCAGCCGCCCCGAACTGATGGTGGAGATGTGGTCGCCGGAAGGCACGGCCTTCAAGGCCAACGAAGCGCAGGTGAAGAAGTTCGAGGCCTTCATCCGCCAGCAGCCGGGCGTGCAGAGCGTGACCAGCTATGTGGGCACCGGCAGCCCGCGCTTCTACCTGCCGCTGGACCAGATCTTCCCGCAGACGAACGTGTCGCAGATCGTGGTGCTGCCGAAGGACCTGAAGGCGCGCGAGGAGCTGCGCAAGAAGATCACCCAGGTCTTCAAGACCGATTTTCCCGAAGTGCGCGGCCGCGTGAAGCTGCTGCCCAATGGCCCGCCCGTGCCGTATCCCGTGCAGTTCCGCGTGACCGGCACCGAGGTGGAACAGGTGCGCGCCATTGCCGACCAGGTGAAGGACATCATGCGCGCCAACCCGAACACGGTGGGCGTGAACGACAACTGGAACGAGTCGGTCAAGGTGCTGCGCCTGGACCTGGACCAGGACCGCATGCGCGCCCTGGGCGTGACCTCGCAGACCGTGATGCGAGCGGCGAACACCATCCTCTCCGGCACGCCGATCGGGCAGTTCCGCGAAGGCATCCGCCTGATCGACATCCAGGTGCGCCAGCCGCTGGACGAGCGGGCCACCATCTCGGTGCTGAACAACACCAATATTCCGACGGCCAGCGGCAAGTCGGTGCCGATCTCGCAGCTGGCGCGGGTGCACTTCGTGTGGGAGCCGGGCGTGGTGTGGCGCCTGGGCCGCGAATGGGCGATCACCGTGCAGTCGGACGTGGTGGAGGGCATCCAGGGGCCGACCGTGTCCGGCCAGGTGGATGCGAAGCTGGCCGACCTGCGCGCCAAGCTGCCGCCGGGCTACCGCATCAAGGTGAAGGGGGCGGCGTCGGACAGCGCGGAGGCGGAAGCATCGATCTCGGCCAACCTGCCGCTTGCGCTCTTCATCATCTTCACCTTGCTGATGCTGCAGCTGCACAGCTTCTCGCGTTCGCTGCTGGTCTTCCTGACCGGCCCGCTGGGCGTGGCGGGCGCGGCGTTCGCGCTGCTGCTCCTGGGCCGTCCGCTGGGCTTCGTGGCCAACCTGGGCATCATCGCCCTGTTCGGCATGATCATCCGCAACTCGGTGATCCTGGTCGACCAGATCGAGCAGGACATCAAGTCCGGTTCCACGCCCTGGGACGCCATCGTGGAATCGGCCGTGCGCCGCTGCCGTCCGATCCTGCTGACGGCCGCCGCCGCGGCCTTGGCCATGATCCCGCTCTCGCGCTCCGTGTTCTGGGGCCCGATGGCGGTGGCCATCATGGGCGGCCTGGTGCTGGCCACGGCCCTCACCCTGCTGTTCCTCCCCGCCCTGTACGCAGCCTGGTTCAGGGTGAAGAAGCCTGCCTGATCACAGCCCCGGCTCAGGCCGGGGCAGAATGTTGTGGTTCAGTCAAAAAAACCTCCCCGCTGAGGAAAAAACCGCTAAAATATCGCGTTAAAGTTGAAAGCCCCTGTTTGAAACAGGGTTGGGCGACCCGGCTTCACTTAATGGTCGCCCTTTGCTTTTGTGCAAATACGCCGCGAGGATGGCGAAATTGGTAGACGCACCAGGTTTAGGTCCTGACGCCAGCAATGGTGTGGGGGTTCGAGTCCCCCTCCTCGCACCAACAGTTTCTTATTTATTGGACGATTTTTACATGGCAACTGCAGTCGAAACCCTGGGCAAACTTGAACGTCGCATGACCATCTCCTTCCCGCTGTCGGACGTCCGCGCCGAAGTCGAGAAGCGCCTGAAAGTGCAAGCCCGCAGCGCCCGCGCGCCAGGCTTCCGCCCAGGCAAAGTGCCAATGAAGATGGTCGCCGCGCAATACGGCTACCAGATCGAAACCGATGTGCTGAACGACAAAGTGGGCCGCGCCTTCAACGACGCCGCCAACGAGAACAATCTGCGCGTGGCCGGCTTCCCGAAAATCGAACCCAAGCAGGACGCACCGGAAGGCCAGCTGGCCTTCGACGCGACCTTCGAGGTCTATCCTGAAGTCGAGATCGGCGACCTGTCCAAGGTCGAGATCGAGACTGTGAAGTCCTCCGTGACCGACGCCGAAATCGACAAGACCATCGACATCCTGCGCAAGCAGCGCGTGCACTTCCACACCAAGGGCGAGGCAGGCGAGCACGGCACCGGCGGCGAAGCCGTGGCCGCCAACGGCGACCGCGTGACCGTGGACTTCGTGGGCAAGATCGACGGCGTGGAATTCCCCGGCGGCAAGGCCGACGACTACACCTTCGTGCTGGGCGAAGGCCGCATGCTGCCGGAATTCGAAGCCGCGACCGTGGGCCTGAAAGTGGGCGAGTCCAAGACCTTCCCGCTGGCTTTCCCCGAGGACTACCATGGCAAGGATGTGGCCGGTAAGACCGCCGAGTTCACCATCACCCTGAAGAAGCTGGAATGGGCCCACCTGCCGGAAGTGGATGCAGAGTTCGCCAAGTCACTGGGCGTGGAAAACGGCGACCTGGCCAAGATGCGCGAAGATATCAAGGTGAACCTGGAGCGTGAAGTGGCCGGCCGCGTGAAGGCCCGCAACAAGGAAGCCGTGATGGACGCCCTGGTCAAGACCGCCCAGCTTGATGTGCCTCAAGCCCTGGTGGCTCAAGATACCGAGCGCCTGGCCGAAATGACTCGTCAGGACATGGCCGCCCGCGGCATGAACGTAAAAGATGTACCATTCCCTCCAGAGCTGTTCAAGGACAAGGCTGAGCGCCGCGTGCGCCTGGGCCTGATCCTGTCCCAGCTGGTAGGCGACAACAAGCTGCAGGCCACCCCGGAGCAGGTGAAGGCCCAGGTGGAAGATTTCGCACAGAGCTACGAAGATCCGCGCGAAGTGCTGAAGTACTACTACAGCGACCGCCGCCGCCTGGGCGAGGTGGAAGCTCTTGTATTGGAAGAAAACGTCGTTACTTATGTCCTGGGTCTGGCCAAGACGACCGCGAAGGAGATTCCCTTCGACGAGCTGATGGGCAGTGCAGCGCAGGCTTAAGCTTTGCGTAGTATTCCAGCGCCGGCGGTGTCCGGCGCTGCTTCACAAGGAAAAGGAATGAAGCAATGAACCGTAATCCGGCACTCGACACCGAAATGCTGGGCCTCGTGCCCATGGTCATCGAACAGAGCGGCCGCGGCGAGCGTTCGTATGACATCTACTCGCGCCTGCTCAAGGAGCGCGTGATCTTCCTGGTCGGTCCCGTCAACGACCAGATGGCCAACCTGATCGTGGCCCAGCTGCTGTTCCTGGAAAGTGAAAATCCCGACAAGGATATTTCCCTGTACATCAACTCGCCTGGCGGTTCCGTGTCCGCGGGCCTGGCCATCTTCGACACCATGCAGTTCATCAAGCCTGACGTGTCCACCCTGTGCACCGGCATGGCCGCCTCCATGGGCGCCTTCCTGCTGGCGGCGGGCGCCAAGGGAAAGCGCTTCTCGCTGCCGAACTCGCGCATCATGATTCACCAGCCGTCCGGCGGCTCCCAGGGCATGGCATCCGATATCGAGATCCAGGCCAAGGAAATCCTCTACCTGCGCCACCGCCTGAATTCCATCATGGCCGAGCGCACCGGCCAGACCGTGGAGCAGATTGCCAAGGACACCGACCGCGACCGCTTCATGTCCGGCGACGAGGCAGCGGAATATGGTCTGATCGACAAGGTGCTCACCACCCGTGCTTGACGCGTCCCAAGCTCAGTCGTGAAAAAAGCGCCCGGACGCTACAACGTTCCGGGCGTTTTGCTTTCAAATCGGGTAGGATTGTCCCTGTGTAGGGGGAATCTTGCCTGCCTACAGCGCAAAAGTTTTACTGATAGCAACTAACGATACCGTCCCATGTCAGAGAAAAAATCCTCCAGCGGCGAAAAACTCCTGTACTGCTCCTTCTGCGGAAAGAGCCAGCACGAGGTGAAAAAGCTCATCGCCGGTCCCTCGGTCTTCATCTGCGACGAATGCATTGACCTGTGCAATGACATCATCCGCGACGAGACCTCCAGCATCGAATCTGTCACGGGCGCGAAGTCGGACCTGCCGACGCCGCACGAGATCGCCGAGCTGCTGAACCAGTACGTCATCGGCCAGCAGACGGCCAAGCGCATTCTGTCGGTGGCGGTGTACAACCACTACAAGCGCCTCAAGCACCTCGGCAAGAAGGACGACGTCGAGCTGGCCAAGAGCAACATCCTGCTGGTGGGCCCGACCGGCTCCGGCAAGACCCTGCTGGCCCAGACCCTGGCGCGCATGCTGAACGTGCCCTTCGTCATCGCCGACGCCACCACGCTCACGGAAGCGGGCTATGTGGGCGAGGACGTCGAGAACATCATCCAGAAACTGTTGCAGAGCTGCAACTACGATGTTGAGAAAGCTCAACGCGGCATCGTTTATATCGACGAGATCGACAAGATTTCCCGCAAGTCGGACAACCCGTCCATCACCCGCGACGTGTCGGGCGAGGGCGTGCAGCAGGCCCTGCTGAAACTGATCGAGGGCACCATGGCCTCCGTGCCGCCGCAAGGCGGGCGCAAGCACCCGAACCAGGACTTCGTGCAGATCGACACCACGAACATCATGTTCATCTGCGGCGGCGCCTTCGACGGCCTGGCCAAGATCATCTCCAACCGTTCGGAGAAGAGCGGCATCGGCTTCTCGGCCACCGTGAAGTCCAAGGAACAGCGCGCCACCAGCGAGATCCTGATGGAAGCGGAGCCGGAAGACCTCATCAAGTTCGGCCTGATCCCCGAGCTGGTGGGCCGCCTGCCGGTGGTCGCCACCCTGTCCGAGCTGACGGAAGAGGCCCTGATCCAGATTCTGGTCGAGCCGAAGAACGCCCTCATCAAGCAGTACTCCAAGCTGCTGGAAATGGAAGGCGCGGAACTGGAGATCCGTCCCGCGGCCCTGCACGCCATCGCCCGCAAGGCCCTGGCCCGCAAGACCGGCGCGCGCGGCCTGCGCTCGATCCTGGAGCACGCGCTGCTGGACGTGATGTACGACCTGCCGAACCAGCAGAACGTCACGAAAGTGGTGATCGACGAAAATACGATTACCGCCGGCGCCAAGCCTTTGCTGATTTATCAGGAACCTGCAAAAGCGTCAGGTGAAAATTAAATAACGGTTGCACACTCTCACAAAATTCGTTTTGAATCCGTGAGGCAAGGCAGTACAATCAAAACCAATAAGAGAAGCAGGCTTCAATCGAAAAGCCACTCGCGGCGCCCGTCGCAAGTGGCTTTTTTTATTCAAAATGCTCTGCTTACTTTTATGGCACCAGGGACATATTTATTTATGTCCTCGGGTCTTGTGATTCGGCATTGAATGCCTACATCATGAACATGCTTTTCTATAAGGTACGCCATGACAACTTCCAAATTAACTGAGCAGACTCAACTGCCGTTGTTGCCTTTACGGGATGTCGTCGTTTTCCCGCATATGGTGATACCTCTGTTCGTCGGTCGCCCGAAATCGATCAAGGCGCTGGAAGCCGCAATGGAGCAGGGCAAGAGCATTATGCTTGCCGCGCAAAAAGCTGCTGCCAAGGACGAACCTTCTCCCACCGATATTTATGAAATCGGCTGCGTCGCCAATATCCTGCAAATGCTGAAACTGCCGGACGGCACCGTGAAGGTGCTGGTCGAGGGCTCCCAGCGCGCACGCATCCGCAAGATCACCGACACGCCTACGCACTTCGTGGCAGAGCTGGTGCCGCTCGAATCGGAAATCGGCGACGATTCCGAGATCGAGGCGATGCGCCGCGCCATCGTGCAGCAGTTCGACCAGTACGTAAAACTGAACAAGAAGATCCCGCCGGAGATCCTCGCGTCGCTGTCGGGCATCGACGATGCCGGCCGCCTGGCCGATACCGTGGCCGCCCACCTGCCCCTGAAGCTGGAGCAGAAGCAGGTCATCCTGGAGATCTTCAACGTCGCCAAGCGCCTGGAGCATCTGCTGGGCCAGCTGGAAGGCGAGCTCGACATCCTGCAGGTGGAAAAGCGCATCCGCGGCCGCGTCAAGCGCCAGATGGAGAAGTCCCAGCGCGAGTACTACCTGAACGAGCAGGTCAAGGCCATCCAGAAGGAACTGGGCGAAGGCGAAGAGGGCGCCGATCTCGACGAGCTCGAGAAGAAGGTGGCCGCCGCCAAGATGCCGAAAGAGGCCCTGGAAAAGGCGCAGGCCGAGCTGAAGAAGCTCAAGCTGATGTCGCCCATGTCCGCCGAAGCGACCGTGGTGCGCAACTATATCGACACCCTGGTCTCGCTGCCGTGGAAGAAGAAGTCCAAGGTCAACAACGACCTGGCCAACGCCGAGAAGGTGCTGGAGACCGATCACTACGGCCTGGAAAAGATCAAGGAACGCATCCTGGAATACCTCGCGGTGCAGCAGCGCGTGGACAAGCTGAAGGCGCCGATCCTGTGCTTCGTGGGTCCTCCTGGCGTCGGCAAGACCTCGCTGGGCCAGTCCATCGCCCGCGCCACGAACCGCAAGTTCGTGCGCATGGCACTGGGCGGCGTGCGTGACGAAGCCGAGATTCGCGGCCACCGCCGCACCTATATCGGCTCCATGCCGGGCAAGGTGCTGCAGTCGCTGGCCAAGGTGGGCGTGCGCAATCCGCTCTTCCTGCTCGACGAGATCGACAAGATGGGCGCGGACTTCCGCGGCGATCCTTCCTCGGCCCTGCTCGAAGTGCTGGACCCGGAACAGAACCACACCTTCAGCGACCACTACATCGAAGTGGACTTCGACCTGTCGGACGTGATGTTCGTGGCCACCTCGAACTCCTACAACATCCCGCCGGCGCTGCTGGACCGGATGGAAGTGATCCGCCTGTCGGGTTACACGGAGGACGAGAAGACCAGCATCGCGCTGCGCTACCTGCTGCCCAAACAGATCAAGAACAACGGTCTGAAGGAAGGCGAGATCGCGGTGAGCGAAGCGGCCGTGCGCGACATCATCCGCTACTACACGCGTGAAGCGGGCGTGCGCTCGCTGGAACGCGAAGTGTCGAAGATCTGCCGCAAGGTGGTGAAGCTGCTGCTGCTGAAGAAGTCGGACAAGAAAGTGACTGTCACGCCTAAAAACCTGGACAAGTTCCTGGGCGTGCGCCGCTACGACTTCGGCGTGGCCGAGAAGGAGAACCAGGTTGGCCAGGTGGTCGGCCTCGCATGGACCGAAGTGGGCGGCGATCTGCTGACCATCGAATCCGTGACGATGCCGGGCAAGGGCAACGTGATCCGCACCGGTACGCTGGGCGACGTGATGAAGGAATCGATCGAAGCTGCCCGCACCGTGGTGCGCAGCCGCGCCGCGCGCCTTGGCATCAAGGCCGAGCAGTTCGAGAAGACCGACATCCACATCCACGTGCCGGAAGGCGCGACGCCGAAGGATGGTCCTTCGGCCGGTATCGCGATGACGACCGCCATGGTGTCCGTGTTCACGGGCATTCCAGTGCGGGCCGACGTGGCGATGACGGGCGAGATCACCCTGCGCGGCGAAGTGCTGCCGATCGGCGGCCTGAAAGAAAAGCTGCTGGCGGCGCATCGCGGCGGCATCAAGACGGTGCTGATCCCCGAGCAGAACGTGAAGGACCTGGCCGAGATTCCGGACAATGTGAAGAACAAGCTGGAAATCGTGCCGGTGCGCTGGATCGACAAGGTGCTGGAAGTGGCCCTGGAGCGCCAGCCGGAACCGGTCGTGGAAACGCCCGCCGTGGAAGCCGCCGTGCCGGCCCCCGTGGCCAAGCCGGATGCCACCGGTGACGTTGTAAAACACTAAGCTCGCTTAACCCGCAGCAAAAAACAGGCGCTCCGGCGCCTGTTTTCTTTTAATTTGTCGCCTTCAAACCTTGACACAAAGCGATGCGCGCCTGTTTAATACCGCCTGAGATTTTTCTCTGGCCTTTTTGACTGCCTTTTAAACAGGCAGAAAAACGGTATAAACGATATAAACCTTTGTGACGGGGACTGCTTGTGAACAAGACTGAATTGATCGACCATATCGCTACTTCCGCTGACATCTCGAAAGCGGCCGCAGCGCGCGCTCTGGACGCGATGATCGACGGCGTAACCACTACTCTGGCCAAGAACGACAGCGTCACCCTGGTCGGCTTTGGCACCTTCATGGTGAGCGAGCGCGCAGCCCGTACCGGCCGCAACCCGCGCACCAAGGAAGAGATCACCATCGACGCAGCGAAAGTACCGAAATTTAAAGCTGGTAAAGCGCTGAAAGATGCTGTAAACTAACGGACTTCGGTGAGCTTGCAGCTCGCCGCAAACGGTTAGCCGGGCGCTTAGCTCAGTTGGTAGAGCGGATCCCTTACAAGGATTAGGTCGGGAGTTCGACCCTCTCAGCGCCCACCAAAAAGGCAAACCGTGCACGTTGTACCTTGTGATAGCTGGAGCGGTAGTTCAGTTGGTTAGAATACCGGCCTGTCACGCCGGGGGTCGCGGGTTCGAGCCCCGTCCGCTCCGCCAGCGAACGCAAGGGACACAAAACTGGAGCGGTAGTTCAGTTGGTTAGAATACCGGCCTGTCACGCCGGGGGTCGCGGGTTCGAGCCCCGTCCGCTCCGCCAGAACAAGATACCCCGCAGCTTGCAAGAGCTGCGGGGTTTTTCTTTTGTGCGTCTTGCTATAGTGGAATGTGCGCTGTAAAATCGCGTGAGCTGAGAGAGGGCGAACGCAGGTTCGCCTTTTTTCTTGTAGAGATCCACTCATCAGAACTGGCCGACCCATGTTTGAATTTATTCGCACGCATCAACGCTTGATGCAGATTTTCCTGGCGATCCTGATCATCCCGTCGTTTGCACTGGTTGGCATCAGCGGCTACAAGAGTTTTGGCGACGACGCCAACACCGTGGCCAAGATCGACGGCCAGCCGCTCACCCAGCAGGACTGGGAAGCGGCGCAGCGCCGCCAGCTCGACCAGCTGCGCCAGCGCATGGGCCAGCAGTACGACCAGAAGCTGTTCGACACGCCCGAGTTCAAGCAGAACGTGCTGGACACGCTGGTGGCGGAACGCGCGATCAACGCCGAGGTGATCCGCTCCCACCTGACCATCGGCGATCCCGCCCTGCAGAAGTTCATCCTGGGCCAGGGCCTGACCAAGGCGGACGGCTCCTTCGACCACGAGCGCTACCAGGCGCTGCTGGCCGCCCAGGGCATGACGCCGCAGATCTACGAGGCGCGCGTGCGCCAGGAGCTGGCCTTCCAGCAGCTGACCTCCGGCATCGAGGGCTCGGCCTTCGCACCGCGCACCGTGGCCAAGATGATCTCGGACATCGGCGCCCAGGAGCGCGACGTGCAGGAACTGGTGCTGCCGATCACCGACTACCTGCCGCAGGTGAAGGTCACCGACGAGATGGTAAAGGCCTTCTACGACAAGAACGCCAAGATGTTCGAAGTGCCTGAACAGGCGAAGATCGAATACGTGCTGCTGAACGCCGATACCGTGGCCAGCCAGGTCACCGTGAGCGACGACGAGGTGGCAGCCTATTACAAGGCCAATACCCAGCGCTTCACCGCGCCGGAGACCCGCCGCGCCAGCCATGTCCTGGTCGCGCTGAAGAAGGACGCCAGCGCGGCCGACAAGGCCGCCGCCAAGGCCAAGGCCGACGCCATCGCCGCCGAAGTGCGCAAGGCGCCAGCCGATTTCGCCAAGATCGCCAAGGCCAAGTCCGAAGACCCGGCCTCCGCCGAAATGGGGGGCGACCTGGATGTGGTGGAGAAGGGCTCCCTGCCCAAGCCCGTGGAAGACGCCATTTTCGCGTTGAAGCAGGGCGAAATCAGCAACCCCGTGGAATCCGAATTCGGCTACCACGTGCTGACCGTGACGGAACTGAAGCCTTCTGCCACCAAGCCGCTGGATGAAGTGAAGGGCGAGATCGCCGCCGACCTGAAGAAGCAAAAGGCAGGCAAGAAGTACTCGGAAATGGCCGAAGCCTTCAGCAACACCGTCTACGAGCAGGCGGACAGCCTGAAACCCGCCGCGGACAAGCTGGGCCTGAAGATCGAAACGGCCGCCGGCGTTGGCCGCAACCCCTCGCCGATGCTGGGCCAGGCGCCGTTCAACAATGCCAAATTCCTGACCGCGCTGTTCTCGGACGACTCCGTGAAGAACAAGCGCAATACGGAAGCCGTGGAAGTCGCGCCGAGCACCCTGATCGCAGGCCGCATCGTCGAATTCAAGCCTGCCTCCAAGCGCCCGCTGGCCGAGGTGGAAGCGGCAATCCGCCAGCGCGTGACGATGGAAGAAGCGCTGGCCATGGCGCGCAAGGCCGGTGAAGCCAAGCTGGCCGCGGCCAAGGCATCGGGCGACGCGGCGGGCTTCGGCGAAACGAAGACCATTTCGCGCGCCCATGCGGAAGGCGTGAACCGCGCCGCCGCACTGGCCGTGCTGAAGGCCGACGTGAGCAAGCTGCCTGCCTATGTGGGCGTGGAGCTGCCGGGCCAGGGCTACGGCGTCTACCGCATCGGCAAGGTGCACCAGCCAGCGGAACCGGACGAAGCGCGCCGCAAGGCCGAGCAGGAACAGATCGGCAACATCCTGGCGCAGCAGGAAATGTTCGGCTACGTGGAATCGCTGAAGAACAAGGCGAAGGTGAAGATGCTGCGGTCGCCGCTGACGGCGCCCAAGGCAGACGAAGCCAAATAAGCGGCTCAGCCTATAAAAAAATCCGCCACCGGCGCAAGCCCGTGGCGGATTTTGTTTTGTGGCCTCCGGCCTGGTCAGCCGGCGTTGTGGAGCTTGCGGGCCGCCGCAAGGTAGGAGGCGGGCGAAATGTCCTGCAAATCGATAGTCTGTGCCTGTTTCAACAGCGGAAAATTCCTGTCGAGGGAGCGTAGATAGGCGGGATCGTAATGATCCACCAGCAGCTGCTCGAACAGTTCCCGCATCCGGCCTTCCAGGGCCAGCTCCTGCCACTGCGAGATCTTCGCGCGCCCGTGCAAGGGCGTCAGATGTTCCAGTTGCGCGTTCAGCGCAGGGGCATCGGTAACGAAATGCCGATAGTCTTCAAGCAGGAGGTTTACGCGTTCCGAGCGCGGGAGCTCGATCGCGATACAGGGCGATGCACGCACGCGGTCCATCAGTGCGGCCGGAACCCGCAGGGCGCCGACCTTCTTGCTCTCAGATTCCACGAAGACGGGCATGGTGGGGTCGAAGCGGCGCAGCCGGTCCCATATCGAAGTCTCGAATGCCTTCTGCGAGGGCTGCGGCTGCGAAGGTATATAGCCCAGCACGGACCCGCGGTGCGCGGCCAATTGCTCCAGGTCGAGCACCTGTGCACCGATCGATTCCAGGGTTTGGAGCAGCCGTGTCTTGCCGCTGCCGGTGGTGCCGCAAACGACGCGAAAGTCCAGTTCCGGCGTTTGCAGCAGATCTGCATTAACCCGGTTGCGGAAAGCCTTGTAGCCGCCGTCCAGCTGTACCACCGGCCAGCCGATCTTGGCCATCAGGTACGCCATCGTGCCGCTGCGGTTCCCGCCGCGCCAGCAGTAGACGAGCGGCTTCCAGTCGCGCGGCTTGTCCAGCCACAGGGCTTCGATATGATCGCCGATATTGCGCACCACGAGGGCGGCGCCGATCTTCTTCGCCTCGAAAGAGCCGGTCTGCTTGTAAAGGGTGCCCACGCGGGCACGCTGCTCGTCGTCGAGCACGGGGCAGTTGATGGCGTTGGGCAGATGGTCCAGTGCATACTCGGACGGGCTGCGGACGTCGATGATGGTGTCGAACTCGTCCAGCTGGGCGATGACGGCGTCGATGCCCAGGAGTTGGGGATACTTCATTTGGCTTTCACAATCGGTAGCAGGTAAGGCCAGATATTACCAAGGATGATGGGATGGGCGCTTGCCAGGGGATGCAGGCGGTCCGGCTGGAACAGTTCAGGCTTCGCGGCAACGCTCTCCAGCATGAAGGGCGCAAGCGGCACGCCCATGGCCTTGCTGAGCGTTCCATACATGCCGAAGAACTTCTCGGAATAGTCGCGCCCATAGTTCGGCGGCACGCGGATGCCGACCAGCAGCACTTTGGCGCCGGCCTTCTGCACCGCCTCGATCATGGCGCGCAGGTTCGATTCTGCCGCGGTGACGGGCAGGCCGCGCAGGCCGTCGTTGGCGCCCAGTTCGATCACCACCACATCGGGCTTATGCTTGCTGAGCAGCTGGGGCATGCGGCTGCGGCCTCCGCTCGTGGTTTCGCCGCTCACGCTGGCGTTGATCACCTTCACGTCCAGCGCCTTCAGCTTCTGCTCCGCCAGCGCCACCCAGCCCGCGCCGCGCGCGATGCCGTATTCGGCGGACAGGCTGTCGCCCACCACGAGCAGCGTTTTTGGGGCAGAATAGGCGCTCGCGCTGAGGCTCCAGCTGAGCACCGCGAGCAGCGCCAAGACGACGTGACGTAATTTCCCGAACAAGACCATGCCTGATTTCCCTAAAGCGTCCAGCAATTTCATTCCCGATGCGCCAGCCATGCAGGCCAGTGCTGCCGCCAGCGCAGGGCAGGGGGCCATCGTCGTGTCGGGCCTCAGCAAGCGCGTGGCCGATGCGAGCGGTGAGCTCACCATTCTGCACAGCGTGGATTTTACCGTGCAAAAGGCTGAGACGCTTGCCATTGTGGGGGCCTCGGGCTCGGGCAAATCCACCCTGCTTGGCCTGCTGGCGGGGCTGGATACGCCCAGCTCCGGAAAGGTGATCCTGGACGGCTGCGACATCTACAGCCTGGACGAGGATGGCCGCGCTGCCCTGCGCAAGGAAAAGCTGGGCTTCGTGTTCCAGTCCTTCCAGCTGCTGGCCCACCTCACGGCGCTGGAAAATGTGATGCTGCCGCTGGAACTGGCGGGAGACCGCGACGCAAAGGCAAAGGCGGACGCCATGCTGGGGCGCGTGGGCTTGTCGAGCCGCCTGAAGCACTATCCGAAGTTCCTCTCCGGCGGCGAGCAGCAGCGCGTGGCGCTGGCGCGCGCCTTCGTCACGGAACCGCCCCTGCTGCTGGCGGACGAACCGACCGGCAGCCTCGATGCCGCGACGGGCGAAGCCGTGATCCAGCTGATGTTTGAACTGAACCGCGAGCGCGGTTCCACCCTGGTGCTCGTGACGCACGACCCGTCCATCGCGGCGCGCTGCAGCCGCACCATCACGATCGCGGCGGGCCGCCTGGTGTGATGTCAGCGCCCGTGGTGCTCGACCATGCGGTTGAGCGCCACGCGGATGGCGGGCACCAGTTCGCTGGCCGTGAGGCCGATGGGGCCTGTGCCTTCGGTTACCAGCACGTCCGCCGCCATGCCGTGCAGCCAGACGGCCGCCAGCGCCGCTTCCCAGCCCGGCCAGCCCTGAGCCAGCAGGCTGCCGCACAGGCCAGCCAGCACGTCCCCCGTGCCGGCCGTCGCCAGACCGGGGTTGCCCGTGTTGTTGATGACGGCCTCGCCGGATGCGGAGGCGAGCACCGTTCCCGAACCTTTGAGCAGCACCGTGGCATTGCAGCGCGCCGCCAGCGTGCGTGCGGCTGCCAGCCGGTGCGACTGGACTTCCGCCACGGAGCTGCCAAGCAGGCGCGCCGCCTCCAGCGGATGGGGCGTGAGTACCGTGTTCGCGCTGCGGCGCGCCACGTCCGCCGTGAGCATGGCGTCTTCCGCCATGAGGTTCAGGGCGTCGGCGTCCAGGACGAGGGGCTGGGTGCTGCGGACGGCTAGCGCCAGCAGTTCGCGCGCATCGGCGGACGAACCGAGGCCCGGACCGGCGATGGTCACGGCGCTGTCGAAGTCGAAATCCCTGGCGGCGCGGCACATAAGTTCCGGCTGGGCGCTGTCGTAGGGCAGGGCGCCGCCTGCGAAACAGAGATAGACGCGGCCTGTGCCCGTCATGAGGGCCGTGCGGCCCGCCAGCACCGGGGCCCCCATCATGCCCGTTGCTCCGCCCAGCACCGCGACGTTCCCGAAGCTGCCCTTGTGCGAGTTGTGGCGGCGCGAACGGATATGGCGGGAGAACAGCTTCACGTCGTTCAGGTGGGCGCGCGATGGCGGGAACAGGGAGTCATCCAGATCGAGATCGTTCACCTGCACCAGGCCCGCGTAATCGCGGCCGTCGCAGGTGTGAAGGCCCGGCTTGTCGCCGATATAGGTGACCGTGTGCGTGGCGCGGATGGCGGCGCCCTCCGGTCCGACGACGGAGCCCGTGTCGGCATCCAGTCCGCTGGGAACGTCGAGCGCCAGGATAGGGCAGGCAAGGCCGTTGACCGTATTCACCAGCGCGGCCATGGCATCTCTCAGCGGGCGCCGAAGGCCAATGCCGAACAGGCCGTCGATAATGAGGTTCCAGTCTGCGGCAGCGATCTGTTCCCGCGTGAGCTCGGTGAAGTGCACCGCGCTGTTCCGGGCGCGGCTCAGGGCCGCAACGCGTTCCGGCGCCGGTTCGCTGGCGGGATCGAAGTGCAGGAGGGTGACCTGGGCGCCTGCGTGGGCAAGGTGAGCTGCGGTTTCGAGAGCATCCCCGCCGTTGTTGCCGGGGCCCGCCAGCACCAGGACGCGCGCGCGGCTGGTGGAGAATGGCAGCAGGTCCAGCGCCGCGTTGGCGCCCGCCTGGCCTGCCCGCTGCATCAGCGCCCCTGCGGGCAGGCGCTGTGCGGCGCGCTGTTCGATGTCGCGGATTTCCGCAACGGTATAGAGTGGGTGCATGGCGGATTGCAGGCCCGGTCGAATTAGTAAGTGAACAATTTTAGCATCGAACCAAGTCCGATCTACAATAGTGGAGGAGACAGATTTTCAAGAGGAGTGCAATGCGCTGGCAGTTCTGGATCGACAGGGGAGGCACCTTCACCGACATCGTGGCGCGCCGCCCCGACGGCAGGCTGCAGACGCACAAGCTCCTGTCCGAGAACCCCGGGCAGTACAGCGATGCGGCGGTGGCCGGCATCCGCCATCTGCTCGGCGTGGAGCCCGGCATGCCGATTCCCGCCGCCGAGGTGGAAGCCGTGAAGATGGGCACCACGGTTGCCACCAACGCCCTTCTTGAACGCAAGGGCGAACCGACCCTGCTTGCGGTCACGCGTGGCTTCCGCGACGTCTTGCGCATCGCCTACCAGAACCGTCCCCGCCTGTTCGAGCGCCACATTGTGCTGCCCGAGCTGCTGTACGGCGATGTGGTGGAGATCGGCGAACGCATGGGCGCGCACGGCGAAGTGGTGCTGCCGCTCGACCTTGAGGGCGCGCGCGCCTCCTTGCAGCAAGCCTTCGGCCGCGGCCTGCGCGCCGTCGCCATCGTTTTCATGCACGGCTACCGCTACGGGGCGCATGAACAGGCAGTGGCCCGGCTTGCACGCGAGATCGGCTTCACGCAGGTATCGGTATCGCACGAAGTAAGCCCCCTGATGAAGTTCGTCTCCCGCGGCGATACCACGGTGGTGGACGCCTACCTGTCCCCCATCCTGCGGCGCTACGTGGACCAGGTGGCGGCCGAGCTGCCGGGCGTTCAGCTTCAGTTCATGCAATCCAACGGCGGGCTGACGGACGGCCGCAGCTTTCAGGGCAAGGACAGCATCCTGAGCGGCCCGGCTGGCGGCATCGTGGGCATGGTGCGGGCCAGCCAGCTGGCGGGTTTCGGCCGCGTGATCGGCTTCGACATGGGTGGCACGTCCACGGACGTATCCCATTTCGCCGGAGAGTTCGAGCGCGAGTTCGAAACCCAGGTGGCCGGCGTGCGCATGCGCGCGCCGATGATGAGCATTCATACCGTGGCCGCGGGCGGCGGCTCCATACTGCATTTCGACGGCACCCGCCTGCGCGTGGGCCCGGACAGCGCAGGCGCCAACCCCGGCCCCGCCAGCTACCGGCGCGGCGGGCCGCTCGCTGTCACCGACTGCAACGTCATGCTGGGCAAGATCCAGCCCGACTATTTCCCTCACCTGTTTGGCCCCGATGCCGCGCAAGCGCTCGATGTGGAAGCCGTGCGGGCCGGTTTCGCCGCGCTTGCGGCGGAAATCGGCAGGACGCCCGAGCAGGTCGCCGAAGGCTTCATCGAGATCGCAGTGGGCAATATGGCGAACGCCATCAAGCAGATTTCGGTACAGCGCGGCCACGACGTCACGGCCTATACGCTGACCAGCTTCGGCGGGGCTGGCGGCCAGCATGCCTGCCTGGTGGCCGACGCGCTGGGCATGAAGACGGTGTTCATCCATTCGCTGGCGGGCGTGCTGTCCGCCTATGGCATGGGACTGGCCGATCAGTCGGCGATGCGCGAGAAGGCCGTCGAGCAGCGGCTGGACGACTGCAGCAGTCTGGCTTCGCTGCTGGCGGAGCTTGGCAAGCAGGCGCGCGAGGCGCTCCTGGCGCAGGGAGTGGATGAAGAACGCATCCTGTTGGTCGAGCGCGTGCATCTGCGCTACGAAGGCACCGATTCGGCGCTGATCGTGCTGCATGCCGATGCAGCCAGCATGCGGGCCCAGTTCGAGCAGGCCTACCGCAAGCGTTTCTCCTTCCTTATGCCGCACAAGGCGCTCGTGGTGGAGGCGGTTTCGGTCGAGGCCATCGGGCGTGGCGAGCCCGGGGGCGACGGCGCCGCAGCCAGTCCGGCGGCGCACGGTGCGGCGCTGGAACGGGAAGTGCAAATGTTCAGCGGTGGACGATGGCACGCCGCGAGCCTATTCCTGCGCGAGGCGCTGGCGCCGGGCCACACCGTGGACGGTCCGGCCATCATCGCCGAAGCCAACGCCACCACGGTAGTGGAACCCGGCTGGCGCGCGCAGGTCACGCCCCAGAATCACCTGGTGCTGACGCGCGTGCAGCCGCTGCCCGGGCGCCGCGCTATCGGCACCACGGCCGATCCCGTGATGCTGGAGGTGTTCAACAACCTCTTCATGTCCATCGCCAACCAGATGGGGCTGCGCCTGCAGAACACAGCCTACTCGGTGAACATCAAGGAACGCCTGGACTTCAGCTGCGCCATCTTCGACGCGGACGGCAACCTCATTGCCAATGCGCCACACATGCCGGTGCATCTGGGCTCGATGGGCGAGAGCATCCGCACTGTGATCCGCGAAAACGCGGGCAGGATGCATGCGGGCGACGTCTACATGCTCAACGACCCCTATCACGGCGGCACGCACCTGCCGGATGTCACGGTCATTTCTCCGGTGTTCAGCGCGGATGGCGGCGAAATCCTGTTTTACGTGGGATCGCGCGGCCACCATGCCGATATCGGCGGCACCACGCCGGGATCCATGCCGCCGGACTCGCGCAGCATCGAGGAGGAGGGCGTATTGATCGACAACTTCAAGCTGGTGGACGGCGCTTCCGGCGGCATTCTGCGCGAGGCCGAAACGCGGGCCCTGCTGGCATCGGCGCGCCATCCCGCACGCAATCCCGACCAGAATATGGCGGACCTGCGGGCCCAGGTTGCGGCCAACCAGAAGGGCGCCGAAGAGCTGCTGAAGACGGTGGACCATTTCGGCCTGGACGTGGTACGCGCCTACATGGGCCATGTGCAGGACAACGCCGAGGAAGCGGTGCGCCGCGTGATCGGCGCGCTTCACGACGGCAGCTTCCGGCTGGATATCGACAACGGCGCCGCCATCCAGGTGGCAGTGCGGATGAACCGGCAGGAGCGCAGCGCGGAGATCGACTTCACCGGCACCTCGCCTCAGCTGGACAACAATTTCAACGCCCCCGCAGCTGTCTGCATGGCCGCTGTGCTCTATGTGTTCCGCACTCTGGTGGACGACGATATCCCGCTCAACGCGGGCTGCCTGAAGCCGCTGCGCGTCATCATTCCCGAAGGCTCGATGCTCAATCCCCGCTATCCGGCGTCGGTGGTATCGGGCAATGTGGAAACCTCCACCTGCATCACGAATGCCCTGTACGGCGCGCTCGGCGTGATGGCCGCATCGCAGGGCACGATGAACAACTTCACCTTCGGGAACGCCCGCTATCAGTACTACGAAACGATCAGCGGCGGCTCGGGCGCAGGCGAGGGCTTCGACGGGACCGACGTGGTGCAGACCAATATGACGAATTCACGGCTGACCGACCCCGAAGTGCTGGAGTTCCGCTTCCCCGTGCGCCTGGAAAGCTACGAGATCCGCCACGGTTCGGGCGGCAAGGGCAGGTGGAAGGGCGGTAACGGCGGCACGCGCAAGCTGCGCTTCCTGGAGGAGATGACGGCGGCGATCCTGTCCAATAACCGCATCCATGCGCCCTTCGGCATGGCGGGCGGAGAGCCGGGTGAGCTGGGCCGCAACACCGTTCAGCGCGTGGACGGCAGCACGGAAACCCTGGGCCATATCGGCAAGACCGTGATGCGGCCCGGCGATATCTTCATCATCGACACGCCGGGCGGGGGAGGCTACGGCAAGGCTTAGGCCGTGGTGGAAATGCCGTACTTGCGCTGGGTTGCGCTGTACTGCTGCTGCAGCGATTCCAGCGCTTCGTTGTAGGGATCGAGGCCCCGGATGCGGGCGAGCAGTTTGGCGGCGTCCTCGCCCAGCGGCGCTTCCCATCCCAGCTCGTCGAGCTGGCGGATGCTGGCCCGCGCCGCGGCCACCAGGATGGGCACATTGCCCGGCGCGCGGCGCAGCGCCTGGCAGAGGGAAGTGACGGCACCCCGGTGATCGCCCTGCGCCAGCAGCGACTGCGCTTCGGACATGAGTTCCTTCAGCTGCTCCACCACCTGCTGGCCCAGGCCCTCGGCGAGATCCTCCCTGCCTGCCTTCCGGTAGAGGCGGATGGCGTCGTCGGGCGACATGCCGTTCTCGTCGTCCATCAGGCCGCGCACGATATCGGAAGCCTGGTCGTCCATATAGTGTTTGAGGCAGGCCTCGGCCAGCCCCTTTCTGAGCTGGGGAGACAGGCCCTGCGCGATGCCTGCCGCCGCCGCGGCCTTGGCCAGTTCGGCGACGGCGCCGTCCTCGTTGCCGGCCAGGTCCTGCACCAGCGCCACAGAGAGCGACTTGCATACCTCGGCGGCCGAGCTGCCGCGCATCGAGCGTTCCAGGTCGCGGATCACACTGCTGGCCTGGGCCGCGTCGCCTTTGCGGATCAGGGTCTTGACGAGATTCACGTGGTCTTCGGGATCGCGGAACTCGGAATACTTCGCCTTCGTTACCACCTGCCGGAAGGCCTTTTCGGCCACGCCGATATCGTCCGTATTGAGCGCCACTTCGCCCAGGTGCCGCAGGCGCCGCACCATGTGCGGAGAGATGGACACCGCATCCTCCAGAACGCGCTTTGCCTCCACCATCTCGCCCTGCGCCTCGTAGGTGCGGGCGAGGAGGTCGTAAGCGGCCATGAAACGGGGATTCTGCTGGATCAGTTCCGTGAGGGTCTGCTGCGCCTCCGCATGGCGCTGCTGCATGAACTGGCAGCGCGCAAGGCCCAGCTGGGCCCAGCCGAGCGGCCTGCCAAGCAGGATGCTCTGGTAGACGATTTCGGCTTCGGAGATATCGCCCAGCTCCATCAGCGTTTCGGCGCGCAGTCGGGCAAAGTCGCCCGCATAGCGCTGGGACTTTTCCGCCCCTTCGGCCGCCAGGCGCACCGCTTCCCGCAGGTTGCCTTGCGCGAGGTGCTGGTAGACGGGCAGCAGTGCGGTCCGGCGCTCGACGGCGCGGGTGATCCGCTGCAGCAGGGCGTCCGCCGTGAAAGGTTTGAGCACGTAGTCGGTGGGAGTGAGTTCCGCCGCGCCGATCACCTTGCTGTACACGCCTTCGGAGGTCAGCATGATGAAGATGGTGCCGGGGGAAATCAGCTTGTGGTGGCGCAGGTCTTCCAGCAGCTGCTGGCCGTCCTGGCCGTCGTCGCTGCCGCTGCCCAGGTCATACTCGCAGAGAATGATGTCCGGGACGGACTTGGACAGCTGGCGGATGGCCGTGCCGGAGCTCACCGCGTACTCGATCTTCGTGATCGAGGACTGGCTCAGCATATTGTGCAGATTGCCGCGCATGCCCGGATTGGGGTCGACAATGAGCACGGACAGGTCGCGGAATTCTTGCATCGTGGAGCGGGAGATAATCGTATATGCCAAGAATATGCCAATTTCGCGGGAAATCGGGCATTTCTCGTCCGGGACGCCCCGAATTAATGCATTTTACACCAAAAATGTTGCTATTAAGCCAGTAAATCGCTTGCCGGCCCAGAGGGAGAGGGCAGGACGGGAAGGGGCGGGAGCGGGTATAATGCCGGCAAAAGGAAATTCAGCAAGACCAATCAGCTCGTGCCCATTCTTCTTTTAATCCGCAGCCACGCTGCATCAACCGCCTCCCAACCATGTTGATTCTGCCGGGCTCCAACGCCCTGTCCGCATTCCGTAGCCAACGCCTTCTCACCCAACTGCAATCCGTGCTTCCGTCCGTGACGGCCGTCCAGGCGCGGTACATTCACTTTGTCGATGCCGCATCGCCGCTCTCCAGCGACGACCAGGCCCGCCTGAATGGCCTGCTGACCTATGGCGAGCCCGCCCAGCCGGAGCTGAGCGACGGCGCCGTCGAAGAGTTCATCGTCATTCCACGCTTCGGCACCATTTCGCCGTGGGCCTCGAAGGCCACCGACATCGTGCACAACTGCGGCATGGGGCATATCCACCGCGTCGAGCGCGGCGTGGCCTACCGCGTGATCCTGAAGGGCGGCATCCTGGGCAGCAGCCTGGGTGCGGCGAAAAAGCTGGATGCGGAGCAGGCGCAGGCCGTTGCGGCCCTGCTGCACGACCGCATGACCGAATCCGTGCTGCGCCATCCCGAACAGGCAGCGGACCTCTTCGGCAGCCTGGAAGCGAAGGCCCTGGAATCGATTGACGTGCTGGGCGCCGGGCGCCACGCGCTGGAAAAGGCGAACACGGATCTTGGCCTGGCCATGTCCGACGACGAAATCGACTACCTGCTGAACGCCTTCACGGCCGCCAAACGCAACCCGACGGACGTGGAGCTGATGATGTTCGCCCAGGCGAACTCCGAGCACTGCCGCCACAAGATCTTCAACGCCGACTGGACCATCGACGGCGCGGCCCAGGACCGTTCGCTGTTCAAGATGATCAAGAACACGCACGAGAAGCAGCCCAAGGGCACCATCGTCGCGTATTCGGACAACTCCTCCATCATGGAAGGCGCGGAAGTGACGCGCTTCTATCCGCGCGGCGAGGGCCATGAATACGGCGCGTCCACGGAGCTGATCCACACGCTGATGAAGGTGGAGACCCACAACCACCCGACCGCGATTTCCCCGTTCCCCGGCGCCTCCACCGGCGCGGGCGGCGAGATCCGCGACGAAGGCGCGACCGGCCGCGGCGCCAAGCCGAAGGCTGGCCTTACCGGCTTCACCGTCTCGAACCTGATGCTGCCGGACGCCGTGCGCGCCTGGGAGAACGCTGCCGACGTGACCGCGCCGGTGGGCAAGCGCGACGAGAGCAAGGCTTATGGCAAGCCAGACCGCATTGCCTCGCCGCTGCAGATCATGATCGAAGGCCCGCTGGGAGGCGCCGCCTTCTCGAACGAGTTTGGCCGTCCGGTGCTGGGCGGCTATTTCCGTACGTATGAACAGAACGTGGGCCGCTGCTTCGCGGGCGCCCAGGACACGGTGTTCGGCTACCACAAGCCCATCATGATTGCGGGCGGCATCGGCAATATCTCCGCCCAGCACACGCACAAGAACGACATCCCGGTGGGCTCGCTGCTGATCCAGCTGGGCGGCCCCGGCATGCGCATCGGCATGGGCGGCTCGGCCGCTTCCTCGATGGCGACCGGCACCAACACGGCGGACCTGGACTTCGACTCCGTCCAGCGCGGCAACCCTGAAATGGAGCGCCGTGCCCAGGAAGTGATCAACGGCTGCTGGCAGATGGGCGCTGCGAACCCCATCATCTCCATCCACGACGTGGGCGCGGGCGGCCTGTCCAACGCCTTCCCCGAAATCACCAACGACGCCAAGCGCGGCGCCATCTTCGACCTGCGCAAGATCCCGCTGGAAGAAAGCGGCATGGCGCCCAAGGAAATCTGGAGCAATGAATCGCAGGAGCGCTACGTGCTGGCGATTGCACCGGGCGACCTGCCGGTATTCCAGGCCCTGTGCGAACGCGAGCGCTGCCCCTTCGCCGTGGTGGGCACCGCCACCGAGGAGCGCCAGCTCAAGCTGATCGATCCTGAACTGGGCAATGCGCCCGTGGACATGCCGATGGAAGTCCTGCTCGGCAAACCGCCGAAGATGCACCGCGACGTGAACCACGTGCAGAACGAGTTCCCGGCGATCGACCTCACCGGCGTCGACCTGCAGGAAGCGGCGAAGGGCGTGCTGC
This sequence comes from Massilia endophytica, assembly GCF_021165955.1. Classification (NCBI taxonomy): domain Bacteria; kingdom Pseudomonadati; phylum Pseudomonadota; class Betaproteobacteria; order Burkholderiales; family Oxalobacteraceae; genus Massilia; species Massilia endophytica. The sequence goes on from NZ_CP088952.1 coordinate 1,938,958, forward strand.
TGCTGCCGACCGTGGCCGACAAGAGCTTCCTCATCACCATCGGCGACCGCACCGTGGGCGCCATGTCCGTGCGCGACCAGATGGTGGGCCCGTGGCAGGTGCCGGTGGCCGATTGCGCCGTGACCGCCATGAGCTACGAAGGCTTCGTGGGCGAAGCGATGGCGATGGGCGAGCGCACCCCGCTGGCCGTGATCGATGCGCCGGCCTCCGGCCGCATGGCCGTGGGCGAGACCATTACCAACATGGCCGCCGCGCCGATTGCCGATATCTCCGCGATCAAGCTCTCCGCGAACTGGATGGCGGCCTGCGGCCAGCCGGGCCAGGACGCCGCGCTGTTCGACACCGTGAAGGCAGTGGGCATGGAGCTGTGCCCGGCGCTGGGCATCAGCATCCCCGTGGGCAAGGACTCCCTGTCCATGCGCACCACCTGGAAGGACGAGGGCGCGGACAAGGCCGTGATCTCGCCGGTATCGCTGATCGTTTCCGGCTTCGCGCCCGTGTACGACGTGCGCAAGTCCCTGACCCCGCAGATCCGCATGGACCAGGGCGAAACCTCCATCATCCTCATCGACCTTGGCCGCGGCAAGAACCGCATGGGCGCGTCGGCCCTGTCGCAGGTCATCGGCCAGCTGGGCAACGAGGCGCCGGACGTGGACAATCCGGAAGACCTGAAAGGCTTCTTCACCGCGATCCAGCAGCTGAACAAGGACGGCAAGCTGCTGGCCTACCACGACCGCTCGGACGGCGGCCTGTACGCCACCCTCACGGAGATGGCCTTCGCGGGCCGCGCCGGCCTGTCCATCAATCTGGACATGCTGACGCTGGAAGGCGAGCACGCTGCCGACTGGGGCGATGCGAAGAACTGGGCAGGCCAGGTGGCCGAGCGCCGCAACGAGCTGACCCTGCGGGCCCTGTTCAGCGAGGAGCTGGGCGCCGTGATCCAGGTGCGCGCTGAAGAAAAATCCCTGGTGATGGACGTGCTGCGTTCCTTCAACCTGGGCGCCTGCAGCCATATCATCGGCAAGCCGAACGACCGCGGCGTGATCGAATTCACCCGCGACGCCAAGATCATCTACAGCGAGCAGCGCGCCGCGCTGCACCGCCTGTGGAGCGAAACGAGCTGGCGCATCTCGCGCATGCGCGAGAACCCGGCGACGGCGGACGCGGAATACGACCGCCTGCTGGACGAAACCGATCCTGGCATCTCGCCGAAGCTCACCTTCGATCTGGCGGAAAATGTGGCCGCGCCGTTCCTTGCATCCGGCGCGCGTCCGCGCGTGGCCATCCTGCGCGAGCAGGGCGTGAACTCGCACATCGAAACCGCGTGGGTGATGCACCAGTCGGGCTTCGCTGCCGTTGACGTGCACATGAGCGACCTGATTTCGGGCCGCGTGAAGCTGGACGACTTCCACGGCATCATTGCCGTCGGCGGCTTCTCCTACGGCGACGTGCTGGGTGCGGGCGAGGGCTGGGCCAAATCCATCCTCTTCAACCCGGCGATGGCCGAGCAGTTCGCGCGCTTCTTCCAGCGCAAGGACACCTTCGGCCTGGGCGTCTGCAACGGCTGCCAGATGATGAGCAACCTGAAGTCTCTGATTCCGGGCGCGCATGCCTGGCCGAAGTTCACCACCAACAAGTCGGAGAAATTCGAGGCGCGCTTCTCCATGGTCGAAGTGCAGGACTCGCCGTCCATCTTCTTCCAGGGCATGGCTGGGACGCAGTCGCCAATTGCCATCGCCCATGGCGAAGGCTTCGCGGACTTCTCGCAGACCGGCAATATCGCCGAGGCCATCGTGGCCATGCGCTTCGTGGACAACAAGGGCGCGGCAACCGAGGCCTATCCATACAACCCGAACGGCTCGCCGCAAGGCATCACTTCGGTGACCACGCCGGACGGCCGCTTCACGGTGCTCATGCCGCACGCGGAGCGCGTGTTCCGCGCCGTGCAGCTGTCCTGGCATCCGGACGAATGGACCGAGTACTCGCCGTGGATGCGCATGTTCCAGAACGCGCGCAAGTTCATCGGCTGATTCCAGCGCTTGAACAAGAAAAGCCGGGTACGTCCCGGCTTTTTTATTGTACTCTTGGCGCATGAAAAAACACTTCCTGGCCATCGCGGCGGCGTTCTCGCTGCTCGCATCTTCCGCACTCGCGGCCTGCATCGACGAACAGGGTTTCGTCCCCATCAACGGCATCGAGCAATGGATCACGATTCGCGGCGAAGGCTGCGAGAACCCTGTAGTTCTTGTGCTGCACGGAGGGCCGGGCAATCCCAATACGCCGTTCGCCAAAACGGTTTACGGCCCGTGGGAGAAGCGCTTCACCATCGTGCAATGGGACCAGCGGGGCGCAGGCATGACCTACGGCCGCAACAAGCCTTCCAGGGACGATGTGCTGACGGTGGAGCAGATGCGCGATGACGGCATTGCGGTTACGCAGCACCTGCAGAAGCGCCTGGGCAAGCGGAAACTTATTCTCGTCGGCGGTTCCTGGAGCTCGGTGCTCGGCATGCACATGGCAAAGGCGAGACCGGAACTGTTCGCGGCCTTCATCAGCACCGGCCAGGTGGTGCGGCATCCGGAATCCGACCGCGCCTTCTATTCGGCCATGCTCCAGCGTGCGCGCGAGCTGAAGGACACGGAGTCCATTGCAAAGCTGGAAGCGCTCGGAACGCCGCCGTGGACCAACCCGCGCAATTTCGGCATCGCTCGCCGCATCATGCGCAAGTACGAAGCCATGGTTACCGATCCGGCGCCCAGTCAGTGGTGGGCTTCCGATCCCTTCTACAGCACGCCAAAGGCTTTGGCCGACTACGAGGGCGGGGAGGACTACTCCTATATCCAGTTCGTCGGCTACAAGGGCGACGGCATGCTGTCGAAGATCGACATGTACAAGCTGGGAACGAAGTTCGAACTGCCCATCTTCCTTATCCAGGGCGCCGAAGACCTGCTGACAACGCCCGACGTGGCACGGCGCTACTACGACGCCATCAGCGCGCCGCAGAAGGACTTCGTGCTGCTGCCGCGCGTCGGGCACGACCCGAACCAGGCCATGCTCGATGCCCAGTTCAAGCTGCTGGAGAGGGTACGTCCCTTGGCGGACTGATTTCCTGCCCGATCATGATGCGGTGGCCGTCCACTGTGCGCAGGCCGAATTCGCGCATCTGCCACGGCTCTTCGCGCAGGGATTTCGTGATCTCCGCGCCTGCCTGCTGCGCGCGGGCGTACATGGCGTCCACATCGTCCACGCAGAGGTAGGCGAAGTAGGAGTGGTAGCCAATATCCGCCGGCGGTATCGCATCCCGGCATTCTCCCGCCATGATGGTGCAAGGGCCGCTGGAGTAGAAACGCCAGCCGGGATCGCCCATCTCGCTGATGGCAAAACCCAGCACGTCGCGGTAGAACGCCGCCGACTTCTCCAGATCCTGAACGGCGAGCACGTAGTGGTTTTGCGTAATCATGGGCGCCTCACAAGTGTTTTGCGGCCTCGCGGCGGCTTAGCGGAGCCAATATCATGCCATCGCCCGCGAGGAAGCGCCGCACGGCCTCGGGATCGTGGTGGGCGTAGTCGCGCAGCGCCCAGCCGATGGCTTTCTGGATGAAGAATTCCTTTTCGTGCGAGAGCGCGAGGGCGTACCGGAAAAGGCGCTCCGTGTCCGTATCGCCGCGCCATCCGAGCTGGTGGAGGAGGGCGATGCGGCGCACCCAGAAGTCGGAATGCGCAAGCGCTTCGTCCATTCCGTGGTGCTCGCGCCGCAGCACGTCGCCGACGATGCCCGCAATGCCGTCCACCGTGTCCCACCAGGATTTGCGCCGCGCCAGCGAGATCAGTTGCGGCAGGTGCTCCTCGCCGAGAGGCTTCCAGTGCATGGCCAGCATATCCAGCGCGGTGTAGTGGTATTCGCGCTGCGGCCGGGCCCAGAGTTCCCCGGCGGCTTCCAGCAGGGCAGCGGCGCCTGCGCCTTTCATCGCCTTGAGCAGCGGCCTGGCCGCGGCACGCCGCGCCGGTGTGGGGATACCGAGGAACTCGAAATGGTCACGCATGTAGGCGCGCATGGCGGCAGCCCTGCTTTCGTCCGCCAGGGGCAGCAGGGCCGCATCGAGGCTCGGCAGCAGGTCCATTACAGCCCCAGCTGGCCGAGAATCTCTTCCTTGAGCTGTTGCAGGTCCGGCGAGGAGAGCCTGCGCGGATGCGGATGATCCACCCTGAAGCTCGCCTGGATTTTCGTGGGCCGCGGCGACAGCACCATAATGCGGTCCGCGAGGTAAATGGCCTCTTCCACGTCGTGCGTGATGAGCAGAACGGTGTGGCGCTCTTCCTCAAGCACCCGCAGCAGCTCGTTGCGCATCTTCAGGTTCATGAGTGCGTCGAGGGCGGAGAAGGGCTCGTCCATGTAGAGGATTTCCGGCTTCACCACGAGGGCGCGCGCGATCTCGGCGCGCTTCAGCATGCCGCCCGAGAGCTGGTGCGGGTAGGCGTTCTCGAAGCCCTTCAGGCCCACCATTTCCGCATAGTGGTCGGCCAGCGCGGCCTTCTCCCCATGGTCGTCGCCGTTCAGGCCGAACATGAGGTTCTGCTGGACGGTGAGCCAGGGGAAGACGGAGCCGTGCTGCGAGATCACGATGCCCTTGGGGCTGGGGCGGGTGACGCGGACGCCGTCGATCTTCACTTCGCCGCTGTCCGGCTGCTCGAAGCCAGCGATCATTTTCATCAGCGTCGACTTGCCGCAGCCCGAGGGACCGACGATGGCGACGAATTCCCCGTCCGCGATCTGGAGGTCGACGCCGTCCACCACTGGCAGCGCCTTGAAGTCCTTGCGGATATTGCTGATGACGATCTTAGCGTCCATAGCGCCACCTTACCTGTTTGAGTCCTTCGAAGAGCCGCATCAGGCCATCGAGTCCAAGGCCGATCAGGCCGATGATGATCATGCCCGCCACCACGAGGTCGTAGCGGTTGCCCGCGTTGCGCGAATCCATGATGAGGTAGCCGAGGCCGGAGCGCAGGGCGATCATCTCGGCGGCCACCACCACGAGCCAGGCCACGCCCAGGCCGATGCGCATGCCGACGATAATCTCCGGCAGCACGGCAGGGATGATCACCTGGCGGAACAGCTTGCGCCGCGATACGCCGAAGTTCTCTGCGGCGCGGAGATAGCGCTGCTCGATGGTGTGCACGCCGGCGGCGGTCTGCACGATCATCGGGAACACGGAGGCAAGGAAAATCAGGAAGATCGGCGAGAGGTTGCCGACGCCGAACCACAGGATCGCGATGGGTATCCACGCAATGGGCGAAATGGGGCGGAGGATCTGGAACACCGGGTTCAGGGTGCGGAAGGCGCCTTCCACACGCCCCATCCACAGCCCGAGCGGCACGGCGAAGGCGACTGCGATGAGGAAGCCTGCTCCCACACGGCCCAGCGAGGCGCCAATGTGCTCCCACAAAGTGCCGTCCTCCACCAGCTCCATGGTGCCGGTGACGACCTGCGCGGGCGTGGGGAAGATCACGCTTTCCGTCTGGACCACGACGATCCACCAGACTGCGACGATGGCAATCAGCACTGCCATCGGCGGCCATATCCTGTTCAGTTTCTCCATGGGCTATGCGATGTGTTTTAAGAGGGATTGGAAACGCCAGCGCAGGCGCGGCCAGCCTTGGGCGGGCGCTTCCTCGACGGTGACGGTCATTTGCCCGCTGGCGTGGGCGGTGCAGGCGAAGGGATGCTCGCCCGCCTGTTCGAAGGGCAGGCGGAAATCCTGCCCCGGCATGATGAGTACCGGGCCGAAGATCTGGGGCACGGTGTCGCTGTTGCGCAGCAGGAGCACGTCCTGCACGCCGAGCGTGAGCGTGACGCGCTCCGGAAGAATCTCCGCCTTCTCGCCAGCCATGCGGCGCGCCCAGGTGCCTTTCGGGATCTCGAACAGCTGTTCGCGCGAGGCGGCAGTCACCGGCGCCAGCGCTGCCCACAGCAGAGGGGCGGCCGCCGCGAGGACAGGCAGGGCGATCTTGAGCTGCTTCTTCATCTATTCCTTCGCCAGCAGCCTTGTGTCGTGCACGATCTCGCCGGCGGGCCGGCCGTAGGGCATGAGGGCGCGCAGCTTGCCTTGCTTGTCGATGAAGTAGAGGTAGGACGAATGGCCCATGAGGTAATCGGTCTTGCTGCCGCCAACAGGCTGCTTCGTGGCCGTGATGCCGTAGTCCTTGCGGATGGTTGCCATCTGTTCCGGCGTGCCGGTGAGGCCGATGAAGCTCTTGTCGAACTGGGCGAGATAGGTCTTGAGCCGCTGCGGCGTGTCGCGCTCGGGATCGACGGAGACAAACACCACCTGCAGCTGCTCCGCCTCCGCCCCCATCTTGCGGCGCGCCTCGGCCAGCAGGGAGAGCGAAACGGGGCAGACCTCCTGGCAGTGGGTGAAACCGAATTCCAGCACCACCACCTTGCCGCGCAGGGCGGACAGCTTGAAGGCGCTGCCGTCGGCGGCTTTCTGCGCGATCTCCGGCGCCATGCGCGCGGGCTCGAAGACGCCGGACTTGAGTTTGGGCCCGGAAGCGAAGGCGCTGCCTGCCGCCAGCAGCAGGGCGCACAGCGGCAGAAAGCGCGGGCTCACAGCGCCACCCTGGCGGGGCGGATATTTTTGACGAAGCTCTCGTCCACGTACTGTTCGTAGGCGACGGGGCGCTTCAGGGTGCCCGCTTCGATGGAGAGCTTCATCAGCTCGTCGAATTCGCTGCGGATCATGCGCAGGTCGCCGTAGGTCACGCGGTCGGAGGGGTTCTCCATCACAAACTTGATGATGTTGGGGTCCTGGTTGAAGAACTTGCGGCCGGAGGCGATGGCGGCCGCCTTGCTGCGGTTGGCGGGGGCGGCGTCCAGCCAGTTGCCCGCTGCCTGCACGTAGTTCACCAGTTCCTGCACCAGCGGGCGGTTGGTCTTGATCAGCTCTTCGCGCACGGTGAGCACGCAGCAGATGTAGTTGCGCCATTCGTCCCGTGTCATCGACAGGGGCCGCGCATAGCCTGCGCGCTGGGCGGCGGCGCCAAAGGGCTCGCCCGTGCAGTAGCCGTCCACTGCCTTGGCGTACAGTGCCGCAGGCATATCCGGCGGGGCCATCTCGATGATTTCCACGTCCTTGGGCGACATGTTCTCGCGCGCCAGCATCTTGCGCAGGAAAAGGAAGTCCACCGCGAAGCGGCTCGGAATGGCGATGCGCTTGCCTTTGAGGTCGGCGAAGCGCTTGTAGGGCGAGTCGGTGCGCACCATGATAACGGCGCCCGAGCGGTGGCCCAGCGACACGATCTTGAGGGGAATGCGCTTGTCCGTGAGGTCCATCACCAGGGGCGCCAGCATGTAGGCGGCCTGGATGCGGCCCGTCATCAGCGATTCCTTGATCTCCGGCCAGCCCGCGTACTTGCTGTATTCGAAGGCCGTGAAAGGCGCGTTGGGCTTGCCGTCCGCCGCCGCCTTGGCCTTGCAGGCGATGGGCAGGGTCAGGTTGCAGGTGACGGGCAGCCCGCCCACCACCAGTTGGGAGTCGGCCGCACGGGCGGAGGACATGCCCACCAGCGGCAGGGCGAGGGCGCTGCCGATCAGCTGGCGGCGGTGGCGGGAGGGTGCGTCCACGGAAACGTTTCCAAATTTACGAGTTGGCAAATTTTAGCATTGGAAGCGGGCCGCCATGGCAAAAAAAAAGCGCTCCGGTGAACTGACCCCAAAGAGTTGGACAGTTTAGTTAGGCAGCCAAGGGCTGAGTCCGGAATTGTACCGGGCTCAGCCCTTTTAGTTTGAGCTTGATGCGGTCATGGTTGTAGTAATGGATGTAGCGCTTCAGCCCAGCCCTGAGTTCCTCGACGCTGTTGAACTTATTGAGGTAGAAGAACTCGGTCTTCAACACCGCGAAAAAGCTCTCCATCGCCGCGTTATCGAGGCAGTTTCCCTTCCGCGACATGCTTTGCACCAGCTCGCGTTGGTGGAGCTGACGCTGGTAGGCGGGCATACGATATTGCCACCCTTGGTCGGAATGAAGCATCGGTTTGTCGTTGGGGCCGAGTTTCGCCAGTGCCTGCTTCAGCATTGAGCTGACCAATTCGAACTTGGGACGCTCGGCGGTTTCGAAGGCGACGATTTCGCCGTTGTAGAGATCGAGCACAAGCGAAAGATACAGCTTCCTGCCGGCCACATTGAACTCGGTCACATCGGTAACCCACTTCTGGTTGGCGGCATCGGCCTGGAACTGGCGGTTCAGCTCGTTCGATGCAGCACGCCCCACCTCGCCCCTGAATGATCGGTATTTCTTGGGTCGAACCAGCGATTTCAGTCCCAGCGTTCCCATCAAGCGCTGTACTTTTTTATGGTTGACCAGCAGACCCAGCTGACGCACCGCGGCAGTGACGCGGCGATAGCCATAACGTCCCTGGTGACGATTAAATATCGTCTTGATCTGCTCTTTAACCTGCGCGTGCTTGTCGCCGCCTTGAAGCACTTTCTGCTGGTAGTAGAAGGTGCTGCGCGGCAGCTTTGCCAGCTTCAACAATCCGGCAATTGGATACTGCTGCCTTAGTTCCTGCACTACTTGCGCTTTTTGGCGGGAGTCGCCTTCTGCTGTGCTTGAACCAAGGCTCGCAACTTTTTTAGATATGCCACCTCCATGCGGAGATGGTTTACCTCCGCCAGCAGCTCCTCGCGGGTGCGCGTGTCATCGTTGGGGGAATCTTCTGTTTTTTCCGTTGCGGTTGCCATCTTGCTCGGTTTTCCTCGTTGGCCGGGCTGCAGGGCATCCAGCCCGCCATTTTCGTAACTACGCCCCCAAGCAGCCAGAATGCCAGGATTGCGGATATTGAACTGAGCGGCCGTCTGACCGTATGAAAGTTCATTTTCCCACATGTGCCGCAAGACTGAGAGCTTGAACTCGGCACTGTAGTGGCTGAACTTCTTCTTGAGTCCTCCGACACCATGGGCCCGGAACGACTCCACCCAGCGTCGCACCATCCCATATGCGACCCTATGCTCTTGCGCGATCGTCCTGTAACCGGCCCCGCCGCGCAGGTACTGCTGAACTACCGCTAGCTTGAACTTCTCATCGTACTTCGTCATGAAAAAACCCCAAAAGTTGGTGTCCAACTCTTGGGGTTCAGTTCAGAGAGCGCTTTTTTGCAGCCAGGTCCAGATTACTGGATCTTGGCCTTCTTCATCAGTTCTTCGCGGAAGGCTGCCAGCTTGCGCTGCTGCAGGGCCTGCTCGATCTGGGGCTTCAGTTCTTCCAGCGTCGCCACCTTGGCCGCGCGGGTGCCTTCCAGCTTGATCACGTGCCAGCCGAATTCCGACTTCACCGGCTTGTCGGTGATCTGGCCGTCCTTCAGGGCCACCATGGCGTCCGCGAAAGGCTTCACGTAGCCGCCCGGAGCCTGCCAATCCAGGTCGCCGCCGTTGGCTGCCGAACCAGGATCCTTGGACTGCTTCGCCAGTTCTTCGAACTTGGCGCCGCCTTTCAGCTTGGCGATGATGTCGGTGGCTTCCTTTTCGGTCGCAACCAGGATGTGGCGCGCGTGGTATTCCTTGTCGCCGGTGGCAGCCTTGTACTTGTCGTACTCGGCCTTCACATCCGCATCCTTCACCGGATTCTTCTTCAGGTAGTCGGCCAGCATGGCGTTGATCACGATGCTCTGGCGGGTGTTCTCGATCGCATCCTTGACTTCCTTGCGGGTGCCGAAGCCTTGCTTGTCCGCTTCCTGCACCAGCACTTCGCGCGCGATCAGGTCCTTCTTGATGGCCTCACGCAGCTGCGGCGTGTCGGGCTGCTTGCCCTGGGCGACGACCTGCTTGACCACGGCGTCGATGCGGCTGGCCGGAATCGCCTTGCCGTTCACGGTGGCGGCATTCTGGGCGAAGGCAGGGGCGGCCACGATGGCGCTCATTGCTAACAATACGCGGGCTGGCTTCAAAATCATTCTCACTTCCTATCAAGTAAAACTAACACCGGCGCCACTTGGGCGCCGGAACCGTTGCGGAAACTTACTGGATCTTCGCTTTCTTCAGCAGTTCTTCCTGGTAGCCTGCCAGCTTGCGCTGCATCAGGGCTTCCTGGATCTGCGGCTTCACTTCATCCATGGTCGGCAGCTTGGCCTGGCGGATTTCGTCCACCTTGATCACGTGGAAGCCGTTCGGGGTCTGCACCGCCTTTTCGGTGACCTGGCCTGCCTTCAGGTTGACGAAGGCGTCCGAGAAGATTTTCGGGAAGGAGGAGGGGGTGGCCCAATCCAGGTCGCCGCCGTTGTTGGCCGAACCGGTGTCCTTCGACTGCTTCGCCAGCTCTTCGAACTTGGCGCCGCCTTTCAGCTTGGCGATGATGTCGTTGGCCGCTGCTTCGGTTTCCACCAGGATGTGGCGCACGTGGTATTCCTTGTCGCCGGTCTGGGCCACGAAGCGGTCGTATTCAGCCTTGATGTCGGCGTCCGACACCGGGTGCTTCTTCGCGTAGTCCGCCACCAGGGCCTGCACGATGATGGCCTGGCGGGCATTCTCGATAGCCTGCTTGACGTCGGCGTTCTGGTCGAACTTCTGCTTGGTGGCTTCCTGCATCATCACTTCGCGGCCGATCAGTTCCTTCTTGATCATGTCGCGCAGCTGGGGCGAGTCGGCCTGCTGGCCTTGCGCCACTACCTGCTTGACGATGGCGTCCACGCGCGAGGTGGGGATGCCCTTGCCGTTAACCACAGCAACGTTCTGGGCAAATGCTGGTGCCGATGCGACGGCGATGAGTGCGAGCAGCAGACTAGCTGGCTTGAAAGTCATTATTGTTTCCTACGGGAAAAGGTCTTGAAAATCGCGGGGAAAAGGGCCTGGATCGCGGAGATGTCTCTACTATTCAATCTTTGATGGTTCCCAAAACTTCGCGCATATCATACTTCCGACGGTGCCAAAGCAGTAATGGCCAATGCATGTATTTCTTTATGCATCATATCGTGCACGGAATCATACACCAGTCGATGGCGCATGACGAGCTTATGGCCCTCGAATTTCTTTGAAACAATTCGTAAGCGGTAATGGCCCCCGCCGGAGGCCGCGCCCGCATGGCCGGCGTGCAGGGCGGACTCGTCGTCCAGCTCGATTTCCTGGGGTTCCAGGACCTGCAGGCGCTGGCGGATCTTCTCGAGGCGCGGGTCGCTCATGCTTCGTCCTTGATGTGCTTGGAGAGGTAGATGGTCTGGCCCACGATAAAGGCGAACATCAGGCCCGTGGCGCCGAAGGCCTTGAAACTGACCCAGGCGCCCGTATCCGTGCGGAAGAGCACGAAGGCCACGAAGAGATTAATAAAGCCCATCACCACAAAGAAGGTCATCCAGGCCAGGTTAATCCGGTGCCAGACTTCGTCCGGCAGCTTGATCTGTTTTTCCATGGCCTTGCGCATGAGGTTTTTCTTGAAATACCACTGGGCCACGATCAGGGCCGCCGCAAAGCACCAGTAAATAATGGTGGGCTTCCATTTGATGAAATTGTCGTCGTGGAAATAGATCGTCAAGCCGCCGAAGAAAACGAAGAGAATCAGCGACAGCCAGAGCGCGCCGTCCACCTTCCGCCCGCGCAGAATCAGGTAGAGGATCTGGAATACCGTGGCGATAATGCCCGCAATGGTGGCCACGATAATGGGGGCCTGGCTGGCGGTGATGGCGCCGCCCATGATGAAGCCGCTCAGGTGGCCGTTGATGAAGGCCTGGGCAGCCTCCTCGTTCATGCCGGCCCACTTGTAGCTGCCGAAGAAGACCAGCAGGGGGAAAATATCGAAGAGAAATTTCATGTCGTTCTTTACGCTTGGGGCTCGAAACGCAGCGAGGCCGAATTGATGCAGTAGCGCAATCCGGTCGGCGGCGGACCATCCGGGAACACGTGGCCCAGGTGGGCATCGCAGACGGCACAGATGATTTCGGTGCGCAGCATACCATGGGAGCGGTCCACCTTCTCGATCACATTGGCCGGGTCGATGGGCTCGAAGTAGCTGGGCCAGCCGCAGCCGGAATCGAACTTGGCGTCCGAGCGGAACAGGGGGGTGTTACAGCAGACGCAGGTGTAGATGCCCGGCGCATGGTGGTCCCAGTACTTGCCCGTGAAGGCGCGTTCGGTGGCGGCGTGGCGGGTGACCTGGTACTGCATGGAGTCCAGCTGGGCGCGCCATTCGGCGTCGGTTTTGACGACTTTATCTTTCTCGCTCATGGTTCAATCTCAAGAGGAACAACTGACTTCAAGTTCGCTGGCCCAGTCGGGCGGCAGCGCGGCATAGCTTTCGTTCCCGGGCTGCTCGTCGAAGGGACGCTCCAGCACCTGCAGCAGGCGCGCCACTTCCGAAAAGTCCTTATTCTGCGCTTTTTCGATGGCAACTTGCGCCAGATAGTTACGCAGTACGTACTTTGGGTTGCAGCGGTCCATTGCAAGCTTGCGTTCGGCGTCCACGCTGCCTTCGGCCTGCAGGCGGGCGCGGTAGCTCCCGGCCCAGGCATCGAAAGCGGGACGGTCGATGAACAGGTCGCGCAGGGGCTCGTCCCCGCCCGCGTCTGTACTATGCAAACCGCTCAGCCGCCGGAAGAATAACGTGAAATCGGCGTGATTCGCTTGCAGCAGGCCAAACATCGTGTCCAGCAGCTCCCGGTCGCTGTCGCGCTGCTCGCGCAGGCCGAGCTTGGCGTGCAGGAGCTCGCTCATCTTGTCCTCGAACACTTCCTGATAGACGCCCAGCGCTTCCTGGGCCGCATCCACCTCGCCTACCAGGGGCAGCAGGGCCTGCGCCAGGGCGTAGCAGTTCCAGTGCCCGATCTGCGGCTGGTTGGCGTAGCTGTAGCGGCCGTTCTGGTCGCTGTGATTGCAGATGTGGCGGGAGTTGAAGGCTTCCATGAAGCCGAAGGGGCCGTAGTCCAGCGTCTGGCCGAGGATGGACATATTGTCGGTATTGAGCACGCCGTGCATGAAGCCCACGGCCTGCCACTGCGCCACGAGCCGCGCGGTGCGGCGCGTGACTTCCTCCAGGAAGGCGGCGTAGGGGTTCTGCTTCTCCCGCAGCTCGGGATAGAAACGGTCGATCACGTAATCGGCCAGGATTTTCAGCTCGCCTTCCTGGCGCTTGTAGTACCAGTGCTCGAAGGAGCCGAAGCGCACGAAGGTGGGCGCCATGCGCACCACCACGGCCGATGTTTCGATGGTTTCGCGCACCACGCCCTGGTCCGAGCCAGCCACGGAGAGGGCGCGGCTGGTGGGAATGCCCAGCGCATGCATCGCTTCGGAGCAGAGGAACTCGCGGATGGAGGAGCGCAGCACGGCGCGGCCGTCGCCCATGCGCGAATAGGGCGTGAGGCCTGCGCCTTTCAGCTGCAGCTCCATGGGGCCTTCGGCCGTGGCGACCTCGCCCAGCAGGATGGCGCGGCCGTCGCCCAGCTGTCCGGCCCAGACGCCGAACTGGTGGCCCGAGTAGACGGCTGCAAGAGGCTTGCTGCGCTCGGGCACGCGGTTGCCGACGATGGCGGCCAGCGAGTCTTCTTCCGCCAGCACTGCCGGGTCGAGCCCGATCAGGCGCGCGGCGGAAGGGCTGGCCGCGACCAGATAGGGCGCAGGCAGGGGCGTCGGCATCAGGCGCGTGTAGAACGCGGGCGGCAGGCTCGCAAAGGAGTTGTCGAAAGGGAGGGCAAGAGCGGCGATGGCGGTTCCAGTCAGGACGGAGTGAGACAGGGAGGATTTTAGCGCAGGCGGGGAAAAGGCATCGTCCGCTGCGCATGAAATAGCACGGTCGCTCTATTATGGGGTATAGTGGCGCGATCCGCCGACTCCCATAGAAGAGGAAAAGAGACATGAGCGCCGACTACCAGGTTCACGGTTCCGTAGCAGTTATCACGCTGAACAATCCCCCGGTCAACGGTCTTGGCCACGCCACCCGCACGGCGGCGGTCGAAGGCATCCGGCGCGCGAACGACGATGCCGCCGTGAAGGCCATCGTGCTCACCGGCGCAGGCAAGGCGTTTTCGGGCGGCGCGGACATCAAGGAATTCAATTCGCCCAAGGCACTGGCCGAACCCACCCTGCATACGCTGATCCGCGTGGCGGAAGACTCGGCGAAACCCATGGTCGCCGCCATCCACAGCGTGTGTATGGGCGGCGGCCTGGAACTGGCGCTGGGCTGCAACTACCGCGTGGCCCTGCCGGGCGCCCAGATCGCGCTGCCGGAAGTGAAGCTTGGCCTGCTGCCCGGCGCTGGCGGCACGCAGCGCCTGCCGCGCGTGCTGGGGCTTGAAAAGGCATTGAACATGATCGTTTCCGGCACGCCCGCGCTGTCCGAAACGCTGGCCGGTTCGGCGCTGTTCGACGAGGTCTTCCCGGCAGGGACGGATCTGGTGAAGGCGGCAGTCGCCTTTGCGGAGAAAGTGGCCGATGTGCGTCCCCTGCCGAAAGTGCGCGACCGCAAGGTGGATTATCCCAACCACGAAGCCTTCCTCCAGTTCAGCCGCAACACGGTGAAGGCCGTGGCGGGACCGTTCCCGGCGCCGCTGGAATGCGTGGAAACCGTGGCCGCGTCGGTCACGAAGAAATTCGAGGATGGCCTGAAGTTCGAGCGCGAACGCTTCCTGCACCTGATCCAGACGCCGGAATCGAAATCGCTGCGCCATGCCTTCTTTGCCGAGCGCGAAGCCAGCAAGATCCCCGACGTGCCATCCGATACGCCAACGCGCACCATCGCCAGGGCTGCGGTGATCGGCGCCGGCACCATGGGCGGCGGCATCGCCATGAATTTCGCGAACGCGGGCATCCCCGTCACCATTCTGGAAACGAAACAGGAGGCTTTGGAAAAGGGCCTGGCCACCATCCGCAAGAACTACGAGAGCACCCTGAAAAAGGGCAAGCTGACGCAGGAGAAGTTCGACCAGCGCATGGCGCTGATCGGCGGCACGCTCGATTACCACGATATCGCGCAGGCGGACATTGTGGTGGAAGCGGTGTTCGAGGACATGGGCGTGAAGGAGGCCGTGTTCCGCAAGCTCGATTCCGTGATGAAGCCCGGCGCCATTCTGGCATCCAATACCTCCACCCTGGACGTGGACCGCATAGCCGCCTTCACCCAGCGCCCGCAGGACGTGATCGGCACCCACTTCTTCAGCCCCGCGAACGTGATGAAGCTGCTGGAGATCGTGCGCGGCAAGGAGACCGGCAAGGACGTGCTGGCCACCACCATGGCCCTGTCCAAGAAGCTCAAGAAGACCGGCGTCGTGTCCGGCGTGTGCGACGGCTTTATCGGCAACCGCATGATCGAACAGTACAGCCGCCAGGCCGGATTCCTGCTGGAGGAAGGCTGCCTGCCGGAGCAGGTGGACAAGGCCATCGAGAAGTTCGGCTTTGCCATGGGGCCTTTCCGCATGATCGACATGGCGGGCAACGACATCAGCTGGGCGATCCGCAAGCGCCGCTACATCGAGAAGCCGGAGGTGGCCTACTCGAAGACGGCGGACCTGCTGTGCGAAATGGGCCGCTTCGGCCAGAAGACGGGCGGCGGCTGGTACGACTACAAGGCGGGCGACCGCAAGGCCTATCCGAGCCAGCTGGTGAACGACATGATCGTGAGGCACTCGGCCGATATCGGCGTGGAGCGCCGCAAGATCAGCGACCAGGAGATTGTGGAGCGGCTGGTGTACGCGCTGGTGAACGAGGGCGCCCTGATCCTGGAAGAGGGCATCGCGCAGCGCGCATCGGATATCGACATGGTCTATCTCACCGGCTACGGTTTCCCCCTGTTCCGGGGCGGGCCGATGTTCTACGCCGATACCGTGGGCCTGCCGAATGTGCTGGCCAGCGTCGAACGCTTCGCCAAGGGCCGCCACGGCGAGGCCTGGAAGCCCGCGCCGCTGCTGGTGAAGCTTGCCGCCGAAGGCAAGGGCTTCAACAGCCGCTGATCAGGCGATGCGCTTGCGCATGCGGGAAAGCGGCACCGAAATGCCGTCCGGCAGCGCAAGCGTGAAATCCTCGACAGTCTCGAAGCCTGATGCGCGGTAGAGCGGCACGCCGGGCATGGTGGCGGCCAGTTCCAGCACCGTGAAGCCTTCCGCCGCCGCTGCGTTTTCGCAGTGGCGCATCAGCATGCTGCCCAGTCCCTGGCGCGGCGAGGACGGATCGACAAAGAAGGCGCGGATGCGGCCCGCCTGCGTGGCGGGATCGAGCAGGGGATCGGGACCGGACTTCGCCTGGTCGCCGCCAAACAGCGTGGCGCGCTTGCTCCAGCCGCCGCAGGCGACGATCTCGCCGCCGCGCTCGATCACGTAATAGGTTCCGTCTTCCAGCAGCTGGCTGTCCACGCCGAACACATGGCGCGTCAGCGCCGCCGCCTGTTCTTCCGTGTAAAAGCCCTTGCTCAAGCCGATGCCTGAGCGCGCGATCAGCGCTTCCATCACCGGCACGTCCTCGCGGCGCGCCGTGCGCAGCTGGGCCGGGGCGTTCATCTGCGCGCGGGCGTGAGGACGCTGGGCAGGGCCTTGGGCAGGGTGCCCGGATAGTCGCGGCTGTAGTGCAGGCCGCGGCTCTCGCGGCGCTGCAGGGCGCTGTTGACGATCAGCGCGGCCACGTCCACCAGGTTGCGCAGCTCCAGCAGGTCGGCCGTGATGCGGAAGTTGCGGTAGTACTCGTCGATCTCTTCCTTCAGCAGCGCAATGCGGTGCTGGGCGCGTTCCAGGCGCTTGGTGGTGCGCACGATGCCGACGTAGTTCCACATGAAGCGCCGCAGTTCGTCCCAGTTGTGGGCGATGACCACTTCCTCGTCCGCATCGGTGACGCGGCTTTCGTCCCAGTCCGGCAGCCATGGAGCGCCGTCCTTCTCGTGCGAGAGGATGTCATGGGCGCAGGCGCGGCCCACGACCACGCATTCCAGCAGCGAATTGCTGGCGAGGCGGTTGGCGCCGTGCAGGCCGGTGCAGGCCGTTTCGCCAACGGCGTACAGGCCGGGCAGGTCGGTTCTTCCCATCAAGTCCGTCACCACGCCGCCGCAGGTGTAGTGGGCGGCGGGCACGATGGGGATGGGTTCTTTCGTGATGTCGATGCCCAGCTCCAGGCAGCGCGCGTAAATGGTGGGGAAGTGCTCGATCAGGAATTCGGCCGGTTTGTGGCTGATATCGAGGTGCACGTAATCCAGGCCGCGCTTCTTGATTTCGAAGTCGATGGCGCGCGCCACCACGTCGCGCGGCGCCAGCTCGGCGCGCGGATCGTGCTGCAGCATGAAGCGCTGCCCCGCAGCCGCTCCCGCTTCCGGCGGCAGTTTCAGCACGCCGCCTTCGCCGCGGATCGCCTCGGTGATGAGGAAGGACTTCGCGTAGGGGTGGTACAGGCAGGTGGGGTGGAACTGGATGAACTCCATGTTCGATACCCGGCAGCCCGCGCGCCATGCCATGGCGATGCCGTCGCCGCTGGCCGTGTCGGGATTTGTGGTGTAGAGGTACACCTTGCCCGCGCCGCCAGTCGCCATGACAGTATGTTCGGCCGCCACCGTATGCACCTGGCCCGAGCGCGTGTCCTGCATGTAGAGGCCATGGCATTTGGGCTGGGCGTTGCTGCCTTGCGGGCGGGGACCCAGCTTGTCCGAGGTAATCAGGTCGATGGCGCAGTGGTGCTCGAACAGGGTGATGTTCGGGTGGGCGCGCACCTTTTCCTCCAGCGTGACCTGCACGGCGTGGCCCGTGGCGTCGGCCGCGTGGATGATGCGGCGCTGGCTATGGCCTCCCTCGCGGGTCAGGTGGAAGCCCAGTTCCGCGCTGTCGTCCTTCGTAAAGGGAACGCCCTGGTCGATCAGCCACTGGATGGCCTCGCGGCCATGCTCCACGATGTAGCGCGTGGCGCCTTCATCGCACAGGCCGCCGCCCGCTTCAAGCGTATCGGCGATGTGCTGTTCGTGGCTGTCGCCCGAATCCAGCACCGCTGCGATGCCTCCCTGTGCCCAGTTGCTGGCGCCGTCCAGCAGGGCGCGTTTGGACACAATGGCAACTTTACGGGTCTCGGCCAGATGGAGGGCGACCGACAGGCCTGCCAGGCCGCTGCCGACGATGGCGACATCAAATTTCATGGTGCGTGGGCGTGAATTTTTGCGGTAAAGAAGCATGACTATAAAACATTTGCGTGCCGCGCGTCAGATCCGGACTTAGGGAAGGGCGGTTGCGCCCGCTCAAAGCCTGCGGCCCGCCCATCCGGCATCATGGCTGAGCCATCGCGAGCGATGGCGGTGGGTGCCCCCCGACGGGGCGCGGGAGCAAGCGCCATGATCCGCATCTTTCACCATTATGTTTCACGTATGGCCTTTATCCTGGTGCTGATGGAGCTTCTTCTGCTGCTGGGCGCAGCGGGCGCCGCGCTCCTCGCCCTGGGCGGCGACGGCAGGGCCGCGCCCCAGTATGGACCGGCCCTTGCCTACGCCCTGTTCTCCATTCTCTGCATGGCGGCCCTGGGCCTCTACCAGCAGCAGGTGCGCGAAGATACGCGCGCCATGATGCTGCGCCTGCTGCCCGCCATGGGCCTGGGCTTCGGCCTGCACGCGGCAGCCGCGAGCCTGCTGCCGGGCATCTCCCTCGGCAAGGCCGGCGGCCTGGCCCTGGTGCTGGGAGGCTGCGGCGTGCTGCTGGCGCGCACCCTCCTGCACACCTCGGCCCAGTCGCGCATGCTCACCGAAAGGCTGATCGTGGTCGGCGACGGCGCGGTGGCGCGCGAATGCCTGGAACTGGTGGCACAGCGCCAGGGCTACCAGCGCTTCAGCGTCGTCGGCTGCGTGCCGGTTCAGGGCGACCAGCGCTGCGTCCCCGCTTCGGTGCTGCTTCCGGCGGGCCGTTCCCTGCTTGCGCTGGCTCGCCAGCACGGGGCGCACGAGGTGGTTGTTTCCGTCGCGGACCGGCGCAGCGGGGCCTATCCCGTGCGCGAACTCCTGGAATGCGCCCTGGGCGGGGTGCGCGTCACCGACGCCGCCACCTTCTTCGAGCGCGAGGCGAGCCAGATACGGGTCGACTCGGTTCAGCCCAGCTACCTGATTTTCGGCGGAGGTTTCGACCAGAGCTTCGTGCGCGCCGCCGTGAAGCGCAGCTTCGACCTGCTGGCCAGCGGCGCCATCTGCCTTCTCACGCTGCCTGTCATGCTCGTGGCGGCGCTGGCAATCCGGGCGGAGGATGGAGGACCCGTCATGTTCCGCCAGCAGCGGGTGGGCAAGGACGGCAAGCTGTTCGAAGTGCTGAAATTCCGCAGCATGCGGCAGGACGCGGAAGGCGACGGCCAGCCGCGCTGGGCCCTGGAAGCCGATCCCCGCATCACGCGGGTCGGCGCCTGGCTGCGCAAGCTGCGCATCGACGAGCTGCCCCAGATGGTCAATGTGTTCCGGGGCGAGATGAGCTTCGTCGGTCCGCGTCCCGAGCGCGCCTACTTCGTCGAACAGCTGTCGCGCCAGATTCCGTACTACGACATCCGCCACAGCATCAAGCCCGGCATCACGGGGCTGGCGCAGGTGCGCTACCAGTACGGCGCGTCGGTGGACGATGCCGTCTGCAAGCTCCAGTACGACCTTTACTACGTGAAGAACAACAGCCTGTTCCTGGACCTGCTGATCCTGATCGAGACCATACAGGTCGTCCTCTTCGGCAAGGGCGCCCGCTGATGAGCGATGCAATGACGGTGGCGGCGGTGAGCCACGGCGTGGCGGCGCTGGCGTTTTGCGGCTTCGGCCTGCTGCTCCTGGCGAGCCGCCGGGCGCGCAGCCATCAGCGTTCCCTGCTCGCTGCCTGCGGCCTCACGGCGCTGTGGGCCATCGTCCCGATCCTCTCCGGCCGCGGCCTCGCCGAGGGCGACGCCGCCATGCTGGGCGACCTGCTTGAGGCGGGGCGCACGGCGGCATGGCTGGTTTTCCTCGTGCTGCTGCTGGCGCCCGCCGGCGTACCCGTCAAGCGCTTCCTGCTGCTGGCCGCTGCGTTGACGGCCGCGCAGCTGGCCTTGCCCGAACTCCTGAACGGCCCCGCGCCATCGGTGGGAGAGCAGGGCGGAGGCGCCCCGCTTTCGGTGCAGGGAGTGCTGGGGGCGCGGCTGCTGCTGGCCGTTCTCGGCCTCGCGCTGGTGGAACAGCTGTTCCGCAATACGCCGCCGCGCGAGCGCTGGGGCATCAAGTTCGCATGCCTGGGGATTGGGGCGCTCTTTGCCTACGACTTCTATCTGTACAGCGACGCCTTGCTCTTCCGCCGCCTGCAGCCGGACCTGTGGGCCGCGCGGGGACTGGTGAACGCGCTCTGCGTGCCGCTGCTGGCGATATCGGCCGGGCGCAATCCCACCTGGAAGCTGGGGCTGGCCCTGTCACGCAGGATGGCCCTGCGCTCGGCCGCCCTGATGGGCTGCGCCCTCTATCTGCTCGCAATGGCGGCAGGCGGCTGGTACTTGCGCCAGTCCGGCGGGGCCTGGGGGCCGCTGATGCAGATGGCCTGCCTGTTCGGTGCGGGCGTGCTGCTCATAGGCGTGCTGTTCTCCGGCACGGCGCGTTCCGCGCTGCGCGTCTTCGTCGCCAAGCACTTCTTCCAGAACCGCTACGACTACAGGGAGGAGTGGATGCGGTTCACTCGCGCCTTGTCCACGCCCGGCGTCAACCCGGGCGAGCAGGCGATCCAGGCCATCGCGGCGCTGACCGACAGCAGCGGCGGCGCCCTCTGGCTATTGCGCGAGGGCGAATCCTTCCAGCCCGCGGCACGCTGGAACATGCCCGTGCAGACTGCCAGCGAGCCGGCGGGCAGCCCGTTCTGCGCGCTGCTGCGGGAACGCCAGTGGATCGTGGATGTGGCCCATCATGCGGAAGGGCTGCCACAGTGGCTGGGCGGCGTACCGGAACTGTGGATCGTGGTTCCCCTGTCCCTGCACGGCGAGCTGTTCGGCTTCGTGGCGCTGTCCAGGCCCCGCGTCGCCGTGGCGCTGAACTGGGAGCTGCTCGACCTGCTGCGCATTGCTGGCAGCCAGGCCGCAAGCTGCCTCGCGCACGCGGAACTGGCGGACAAGCTGGCCGTCGCGCGCCAGTTCGAGTCCTTCAACCGCATGACGGCGTTTATCGTGCATGACCTGAAAGGGCTGCTGGCGGAGCAGTCGCTCATGCTTTCCAACGCCGAACGCCATCACGCCGATCCTGAATTCCAGCAGGACATGCTGGCAACCCTCGCGCATTCCTCGGACAAGATGAAGCGCCTGCTGCAAAAGCTGAACCGCGAGCGGCGCGCCGAGCAGCATGCGCCTGCGCCGCTGGCGCGGCTGCTGGAAACCGTGGCAGCTGGTTTCGCGGCTGCGCGTCCGCGTCCCGTGCTCCACCTCGAGCGCAGCGGCATGGCGGTGATGGCGCATGCGCAGCAGCTTGAACGCGTGCTGTCCCACCTGGTGCAGAACGCAGTGGATGCAACGCCGCCGGAAGGCAGCATTCATATCGTGCTGGAGGAGTGCGGGGAGGAAGCTTCCATCACCATCCGCGACACGGGTGCGGGCATGACGCCCCAGTTCCTGCGCGAGCGCCTGTTCCGGCCCTTCGAAACCAGCAAGGCGGCGGGCATGGGCATCGGGGTGTATGAGGCGCGCGAGTACATCCGCACGCTGGGCGGCCGCATAGATGTGAGCAGCATGGTGGGGCAGGGCACCGTCTTCACGGTGAGGCTGCCCCTGCACAGGGAGCAGGCGATGGCAGAACAGGAGACGCGATGAACAAGCGGAAGCTGCTGGTGGTGGAGGATGATCCTGGCTTGCAGCGGCAGTTGCGCTGGTGCCTGGATGGTTACGAGGTACTGCTTGCGGGCGACAGGGAAAGCGCCCTGGCCCAGATGCGGAGGCACCAGCCCGCCGTCATGACCATGGACCTGGGCCTGCCGCCGGATGCGGACGGCGCCTCCGAAGGCCTGGCGCTGCTGCAGCAGGCGCTGACCCTTGCGCCAGAGACCAAGATCATTGTCCTGTCCGGAAACAACGACCGGGCCAATGTGCTCAAGGCCGTCGGTATCGGCGCCTACGACTTCCAGCAGAAGCCCCTGGACCCGGAAATGCTGCAGCTGCTCATCGAGCGCGCCTTCTTCCTGCACCAGGTGCAGCAGGAGAACCGGCGCATGATGCAGACCGAGGCCGACTCGCCCCTGGCGGGCATTGTGACGCGCGATCCCGGCATGCTGAAAGTATGCCGCAGCGTGGAGAAGGTGGCGCCGTCGTCCGCCACGGTCATGCTGCTGGGTGCCTCCGGCACGGGCAAGGAACTGATCGCGCGCGGCCTTCACAAGCTGAGTTCGCGGGGCGACAAGCGCTTCCTGGCCATCAATTGCGCCGCCATACCGGAGAACCTGCTGGAGAGCGAGCTGTTTGGCTACGAAAAAGGCGCCTTCACGGGCGCGGCCCAGCAGACAGTGGGCAAGATCGAGCTGGCGCACGGCGGCACCTTCTTCCTCGACGAGATCGGCGACATGGCGCTGCCCCTGCAGGCCAAGATGCTGCGCTTCCTGCAGGAGAGGATGATCGAGCGCGTGGGCGGCCGGAAGGAGATCGCCGTCGATGTGCGCATCATCTGCGCCACCCACCGCAACCTGAAATCCCTCGTCGATGCAGGCACGTTCCGGGAAGACCTGTTCTACCGCCTGAGCGAAATCGTGCTCATGATCCCCCCGCTGCGCGAGCGGGTAGGCGACAGCGTTCTTCTGGCCCAGCATTTTCGCAACCGCTTCTGCCACACGGAGCGGCGCGCCGGGCTGCCGTTCTCGCCGGATGCGCTGACGGCCATTGCTTCCTACGCCTGGCCGGGCAATGTGCGGGAGATGGAGAACTGCATCAAGCGCGCCGTCATCATGTCCGAAGGGCCTGCGATCACGGCGGCGGACCTTGGCCTGCCGGAAGGGGAAGCGGCGGAAGAAAGGCTGGACCTGCGGGCGGCACGCGACGCGGCGGAGTATGGCGTGATGGTGAAGGCGCTGGCGCGTACCGGCGGCAATATCGCGCGGGCTGCCGAGATGCTGGGCATCAGCCGGCCCACGCTATACGACATGATGAGCCATCACGGCATCAAGTGATCATTCCTTCCATTGTCCGGCCGCCACAAGCTTCGATTTCAGGCCGGGCAGGGGGAAACCCATGGAGTAGGCCTGCTGCGCGGCTTCCCGCGCCTTGTCGTACTGCTTCTGGCGCAGGTAGAGCAGGCCGAGGTTGTAGTGGTTGGAGGCGTTGTTCGGTTCGAGGCGCGCCGCCTCTTCCAGCTGTTCCAGGGCCGAGGATTCCTGTTTGATCGCCAGCAGATAGCCGCCGAAGACTGCCCGCACGCGCGCGTCGTCAGGCCTGAAGCGGATGGCGCGGTCGAAATAGCAATCGATGGAGAAGTTCGCGCCCTTGGGCCGCGCCGTTTTCTCGCGCAGCGCCAGCCGCGCCATGGCCGACAGGGCGCGCGGATGGTTGGCGAAGTGCTCCAGCGTGTAGCCGATATCTCCGCCGAGATAGCCCGACTCGCCCTGCATCAGCTTCTCCACCTTGGGCGTGAAATGGAAGCGCTCCACCGTGAGCAGGCGCTGGCGGGCATCCGGATCGGCGTAGTCGCCGCCGCTGGGCGGAGGCACGAAGGGCGGGCAGGCCTGGGCCTGGAGGTGGCAGGCGAGGATCAACAGGAAGAAGTGGCGCATGATGGCTCCTGCGTGAGCAGGCTGGCGTCGAAGTGCAGCTCGACCGGCGACGACAGCGAGAAGTGGACATAGGGAGGCAGCGTGGCCGCCATGACTTGCAGGCGCCCGGCGCACAGGAATGCAGCGCTGCCGATGCTGCGCGCGCCCAGCCGGGCATGGGAGCGCATGGAGGCGGGGTTGAAGGGAGAAATGCGGCTGCAGGTCCAGCGCACGCCCGCCGCGTCGAGCTGGCGGTGGGCCTCTTCCCACAGGCGCCCGAAGGTCAGGCCTGACCGCAGCGGCGGCTGGACGAAAACATCGAAATCCCATGCCATCTGGTTCGAGCCGAGGCAGTAGCGTGCGCGCACCTCGTCCTCATCGTAGGCGCCGCACTGATACCACAGGAAGCCGGACAGCAGCCCTCCGCGCGTGGCCGCGATGCATGTCGCGCCATTGGCGAAGCGGCGGGTCAGCACCACGTCCGGCCGGGGACGGGGATGCGGCAGTTCGGCCAGGCTGGCGGCGGCCGCGATGCGGGTGCCGGAGCTGCGCAGCTCGCGCCGGGGCCGCGGCTGTACCGGCTGGGCGACGAAGCGGTAGCAGTAGAGGTGCAGGCCGCAGACCTTGAGCAGGCGCGCGAGGGCGTAGAGGACGCCGGTCCAGAAGCCCAGTTCCCGGAATGTGTCGTGCAGGCGGTTCATCCGTTCATTAAACCCTGGCGTAGCGGCCGCGAACTTGCGTGCGCTCAAGTGCAAGCTCCTTGTAGACCAGCAGGCGCATGACGACGGCGGCGATCATGAGGTAGTAGGGCATGTCGAAGTAGAGCAGGCTGAGAAAGGCGCCGCCGACGGCGAAGCCGACGAGGCTTGCCTGGATCGCCGCCGCAAGGGTGCTGGCCCAGTGCAGCGACGTGACGCCGCGGCTGTGGCGCAGTGTCCACGCAGTGCAGCGCCAGGTCAGCCAGCCAAGGAGCAGGTAGAGACCGAGGCCGATGAAGCCATGCTCGCCCAGGGCCTGGAAGTAGATGCTGTGCGCCGCGTGCACGTCGCCCGGATTCGGGGCGTACATGGCGAAGGTCATAGGCTCGTACATGCTGAAACCTCCTCCCAGGAGGCGGTCGCGTGCCAGGTTGTAGGCCATGGCCCAGGCGTTGAGGCGGCCGAGAGCCGAGCCGTCGGCCTGATAGTTGGCGATGCTGTCCATGCGCTCGGTCCAGGCGTCGGGCATGAAGAGCAGCACCAGGGGAACGGCCAGCACCAGCAGCGCGACCCCGGCCAGCTTGTGGCGGCTGCGCAGCCATACGTAAAGCAGCATGGCGACGATGGCCAGCAGGCCGCCGCGCGAGTAGCTGCCGATGGCCGCCAGCGCCGTGAGCACCATGGAGACCGCGAGCCCGCGCTTGACCCAGATATGCCGGCTGTTCTGGTACAGGTAGATCATCAGCGGGATTGTCATGATCAGTGCCAGCGCGATCTCGTTGTTGTCGCCGATGAAGGAGCCGGGCGGGCCCCAGACCCGGTGATTTCCCCCGCTGCGTATGGTGAAGATGCCGCCCTTCACCCCGTAGTAGCCGAGCGAGATCACCAGCACCCACATCAGGCGGTGCACATCCTGGCGGGTGCGGATGGCCATGGCTACCACGAAGGTCATGAGCATGATCTTCATGACCTTCGACCATTGCGCGGATGCGGCGTTGGGATAGAGCGCGAACGCCGTGGTGAGGTTCATCCAGAGCACGAAGGCAAGCAGGGTAAGCATCACCGGCACCACGGGCCACATGCGTGGGCCCTTGGCCAGCAGGAGGCTTGCGAGGGTGGCGCCCGCCACCACCTGCGCGAAGGGGAAGGTCTGGGCGAATCCCCAGCCCTGGGTGTGCGGATTCATGACGCTGACCAGCACCCACATCATCGCGCCGTTGGCAGGCGCGCGCAGTATCCAGGGCAGGCTGCCGAATATGAGGACGGTGACGAGAATGTCGCGCATGGGTGGGTTTGCGTTCTCTCAACGATGGAAAGCGCCCCGCCGGTAAACTGGCTTGGGGCTGCCCATCTTAAGACGAAGGAGAACAGGCCTTGTTGACCGTGCTCATGGCGACTTTCAATGGCGCCTCCACGCTGCCCAGGGTGCTGTCGGCCTATTGCCGCCTCATGGTCCCCGCCTGCGGCTGGCGCCTGATCGTCATCGACAACGGCAGCACGGACGATACGCCGGGCATCCTGGCGCAGTTCGCGCGCAGCCTGCCGATGCAGGTGCTGCACGAACCCCGGCGCGGCAAGAACATTGCCCTGAACCGCGGCCTCGACGCGGCTGGCCGCTGCGGTCCGCATGAACTGCTCGTGTTTACCGACGACGACGCCACCCCGCAGCCGGACTGGCTGGTCCGGCTCTACGATGCCTCCTGGCGCCAGCCCCTGTTCGACATGTTCGGCGGCGCCATCGAGCCGGATTGGGCGGCGGAACCGCCAGCCTGGATCGCGGCCTGCGTTCCGCTCGGGCTCACCTACGGGATCACGGAAGCGGGCCGCCCGGCGGGACCGGTGTTCGCGGGCCTGGTCTGGGGCGCGAACATGGCGATCCGCGGCCACCTCTTCGCGGCAGGCCTGCGCTTCGACGACAGCGTGGGACCGGCGGCAGGCAGCTATCCGATGGGAGGAGAGACGGAGCTCACGCGCCGCCTGGCCGCAAGCGGGCACCGCGCCTGGTTCTGTCCCGAAGCCCGGGTGGCCCACCATATCCGCCAGCGCCAGCTGAATGAGGACTGGATACTGGAGCGCGCACGCCGTTACGGGCGCGGGCAGTACCGCCAGGCACCGCACGGCGCCTTCCCCGAGCTGCTCGGCGTGCCGCGCTGGATGTTCGCCAAGGCCAGCGCGGAAGCGGCCCGCTGGCTGGGTGCAGTGCTGCGGGGTGACCGGAAGCAGCGTTTCCTCCATCGGTGGGAACTGGCCTACCTGCGCGGCTACATCGGGGAAGCGTGGCGGGGAGGGACCGCAGGCAAGCGCGTTTTCATCACCTCCTATTCCGGTGAACTGGGCGGCATGGAGCTGCGCATGGCGCAGGAGGCGGACTACTTGCGCGCAGCGGGCTGCGAGAGCGTGCTGGCGGTGCCCCGTTTCCGGGGCAGCAGGAACTGGCTGCGCAGCCTTCGCGGCCGTGGTCTCGATGCCCGCCATTTCACGCCGCCGCCGGTGTTCGAGCAATGGCGCTGGCGCCGTGTCAACCGATGGCGGGCCGCGGTGTGGTGGACCGGACGCATGCGGCGTGCCCGGCCCGATCTTGTGCATGTGGCCTATTGCTGGAGCAGCTACGGCAATACGGCGCTGTGGCTGGCCTCGCGCTGCGAGCTGCCCGCCGTAATCAGCGTCCACAACGCCTTCCCGCCGGACAGCTTCAGTTCCTGGCACCGGCCCTTGCTGAAGGAGGCCTTCCGCTGCGTGCGCGGTGTGTATGCCGTTTCCTCTTCGGCGCTCCAGCATTTCCTTGCCCTCTACCGCGACTTCCTGCCCGAGAGCGCGCTGCGCGCAGTGATCCCCAACGGCGTCGATACGCGCCGCTTCCAGCCTTCCCAGGCGGCCCGCCAATCCATGCGCCAGCGCCTCGGCATCGAGCCGGATGCGCTGGTGATCGGCTCGGTGGGGCGGCTTTCGCCGCAGAAGCGGCCGGAAATGCTGGTCCGGCTGCTGGCCGAGCTTCTGCCGCGCTTTCCCGGCCTGCGCCTGGTGCTGGCCGGCAGCGGGCCTCTGGAGAGGGCATTGCGCCGCAGCGTGGACGCCAGGCAGCTCTCCGGCCACGTCATCTTCGCAGGCTACCAGGAGAGGGTGGAGGAGCTGCTGCCTGCCCTCGACCTGCACCTGCTTCTCAGCAGCCGCGAGGGCTTCGGCATTGCCACCATCGAGGCCATGGCCTGCGGAGTTCCTGCGGTAGCGACCGACGTGCCCGGCAATGCGGATGTGCTGGGCCTGAGCGCAGGAGGCGTGCTGGTGCCGCCCGACGACCTGCACGCCATGGCGGCGACAGTCGCAGGCCTGCTGGCCGCCCCATTGCGGCGCGCTGTCATGGGAGAGCGGGGCAGGGCGGAGGTCTGCGCGCGCTATGACCACAGCAAGATCCAGGCGCAGGTACAGGCCTTCTATCGAGGGCTGCTCTGAGATGGAACGCACCCGCCGCTCGCTGCTGTTCTCCTTCGCGGAAAAGTACACGGCCCTGCTGCTCGCGACGGCGGGCAGCATGCTGATCGCCCGCGTGCTGACGCCCGCCGAAATCGGCATTTATGCCATCGGCGCGGTGCTGGCCGGGCTGGCCCAGGTGCTGCGCGACTTCGGCGTGGGACAGTATCTCGTGGCGGCGCGCGAACTGACGCGCGAGCAGCTGCGGGCAGCGCTGGCTGTATCCCTGACGGCGGGGTGGTCGCTTGCCCTGCTGGTGGCGGCAGCGAGTTCCCCGCTGGCCGCCTTCTACGGGCAACCGCGCCTGCACCAGGTGCTCCTGCTGCTGTCGCTGAATTTCCTCATGGTGCCCATTAGCTCCATGACGCTGGCCTGGCTGCGCCGCCATATGCAATGGCGCGCCGTGTACTGCATCAACAGCAGCCACGCGCTGACGCAGTTCGGGCTCTCGGTCGGACTGTCGCTGCTTGGCTATGGCTGCGTGGGCCTGGCGCTCGCCACGGTGGGCGCGGGCGTGGCGGGCCTGCTTGTGAGCCTGCTGTTCCGGCCCGCCGAGCTGCCGTGGCTGCCGCGCTGGCGCGGCGCAGGCGCCGTGCTGCAATTCGGCGCCTATGCGGCGGGCGGCAACATCATCGACGAGGCGGGCATGGCGGCGCCGGATCTGATTGTCGGAAAGCTGCTGGGCAGCGCGGAAGTCGCCATATTCGGCAAGGCGCAAAGCCTGCTCAATCTCTTCGCCTACGGCATATCGAGCGCGGTGTCGCCGGTGCTGCTCCCCCTGTTCGCCGCCCAGGCGCGCGAGGGCAGCGACCTGCGCGCCAGCTACCTGACCACCGTAAGCTGCATCACGGCGCTGTCCTGGCCCTTCTTTTCCTTGCTGGCCATCCTCGCCCTGCCTGTGATCCGGCTGCTCTACGGAGCCCAGTGGGATGGGGCGGCGCCGCTGGTGCGCATCATGTGCTGTTCCGCGGCCGTGTTCAGCATGTTCAATATGGCGCGCTATCTTTTTGTGGCGACGGGCCATGTGCGCGAGCAGGCGCGGCTCGACGCGTGGTCGGTGGCCCTGCGCATCGGCGCCCTGCTGCCCGCCGCGCTGGCGGGGCTGGAGTGGGTCGCGGTGGCGGTGGCCTTCGGCGCCGTAGGGCGCAGCTGGCTGACGTGGCGCTGCCTCCAGCATCTGGCAGGACTGCAGGCGCGCGCGATGGGCGCGGCAGTCTGGCGCAGCGCCGTACTGGCCGGTGCCTGTGCGCTGCCAGCGCTGGCTGCGCTGATGCTCGTGCCCGGAGGAGCGGCCCAGCTGCTGGCGGGGGGAGGCGGAGCGGCGCTGGCCTGGCTGGCGGGAATACTGCTTCTGCGCCACCCGCTGGCGAAGGAGCTTCCCCGGCTGTCCTTGCGCCGCCCCGTGCGCGGCATCGCGGAGTGAACCATGCGCATCGGCGTGCTGTCCTATCCCATGCTCTTCCAGCGCGACGGCGGGCTGCAGGTGCAGGTCAGGGAGACCATCGCGGCCCTGAATGCCTTGCCCCAGTCCCTGTCGGTGCAGCTGGTCGATGTGCGCAGCGAGCCGCTTGCAAGCTATGACCTGATCCATGTTTTCTCGGCCATCAACGGAAACCACCGGCTGGTCGAAACGGCGCAGGAAGCGGGCGTGCCAGTCGTGCTGTCACCCCTGGTCTCGCCAGGCTGGGACCGCACCGCAGGCCTGCGTGCCCGGCTCGCAGAGCGCTGCGCCGGGCGCCTTACCGGCTGGCAGGTGCAGACCAGCTATGCCCAGATGCGGCGCGCGCTGGAGCTGGCGGACCTGCTCATCGCCCTTGGCCCGGCCGAACAGGCGGCCATTGCCGGTGGTTTCGGGATCGGGGCAGAGCGGATACGCATCATCCCCAACGGGATTGCGCCGCGCTTCTTCGAGGCGGACCCGCGCCCCTTCCGCCAGCAGACGGGCATCGACGGCGCATTCGTGCTGATGGTAGGCGCCATCAGCCCTTACAAGAACCAGCTGGGCCTTGCGCAGGCGATGAAGGAGCTCGGTGTGCCCCTGGTGCTGATCGGCCGGGCGGCGCGCAGCGACGAGCTCTATCTGCAAGCGCTGCAGCGCCTGCCGTGGGTGCGCCTGCTGGGCGGACTGCTGCACGAGTCGCCGCTGCTGGCGGGCGCCTATGCCGCGGCCTCGGTACTGGCCTTGCCCAGCCGGGGCGAGGTCTTCCCCCTCACCGTGCTCGAAGCAATGGCCGCGGGCACGCCCGTGGTGATGACCCGGGAAAGCGCGCTGGCCATCGATGGCGCGGGCATCGCCGTGCAAACGGTGCGCTGGGATGACCAGGAGGGATTGGCGCGGGCCCTGCGCGCCGTGCTGGCCGCGCCCCCGGAGAGGCAGCAGGTACGCCAGCTTGTCGCGCGCTACAGCTGGCCGAAGGTGGCGGGAGAGATGGCGGACTGCTACGCCGCGCTGCTCAGGGGGGAGTTGCGGCGGGCGGTCTCGGGACGGTAGCGCAGCATGGCGGCGCCCTTTTCGCAGTTCAGGAGCTGCTGGTGCAGCTCAGGGTACTCCTCGGCCCAGCGCCGCAAGATGGCCTGTTCGTCCGGGCGGCGCGCGTCGTCCAGGAAGACGGCGGCATTGGGCGCCAGCCGGGCGAACAGCGCGGGGCCGGCCGGATAGCGCGCCAGCCTGCGCGTGGCCTGCGGCGGGCCGTCGATGGCGATCATGTCGATAGGGGCCGGGGGCAGGCCTGCCGTGTCGTACCAGGGCCAGGTGGCGTTGCGGAATTCCTGCGCGGTGAGGGCGCTGTCGATCACTTCGGCCCAGGCCGACAGGCCGTGGCGCAGCAGTTCGCGCCGGGTCTCCTTGGCATAGTGGGGATCGTGCTCCAGGCTGTAGACCTTGCCGCTTCCGTTCAGTTGCATGCAGCGCGCCAGCACCAGGGTCGAGGTGCCGCTGCTGCACTCCACCACCACCTTGGGCTGCTCGCTGAGGGCATGGCGGGCCAGCTCCAGCAGGAAGTCCGGCGAGGCGGCCCAGCCG
Organism: Massilia endophytica; assembly: GCF_021165955.1. NCBI lineage: Bacteria > Pseudomonadati > Pseudomonadota > Betaproteobacteria > Burkholderiales > Oxalobacteraceae > Massilia > Massilia endophytica. The sequence goes on from NZ_CP088952.1 coordinate 1,969,771, forward strand.
CGCGTGGCGGGCAGGCTGCGCTCCAGCCTGAGCTCCGCATACAGCGCCTGCAGGGCCTCCAGCTGGCGGAAGAGGCCCGCATTGTCGCTGCGGCCCTGGTCCCGCACGTCGTGCAGGAGCAGGTGGATCAGGCGCACCTTGTGCAGGGTGTAGGCCGACAGCAGGCAGGCGATCACGGCCAGCGAGAAAGTGGCAAGGGGCAGCATGGCGGGCCCTATTCGAAATAGCTGTAGTAATCGGAGCCCGCGCTGGTGCCCGCGGACTTGTTGCAGATCAGGTTCACATGGCGGCAGGACTCGATCAGGCGCAGCGACTCCTTCACGGCCCCGTGCGTGGTACGGCCCGCTTCCACGACCATGACCACCTGGCCCATCTGCGTGGCCAGCACGCTCGCCTCGGTGGTGATCAGCAGGGGCGGGGAATCGAAGATCACGATACGGTCGGGATAGCGCTCGGCGATGTCGTCCAGCAGGCGGCACATGCTGCGGCTGGCCAGGAGCTCGGTGGCGTGGCGGTTGCTGCGGCCTGCGGGAAGGATGCTGAGCGCAGGCACATTGGTTTTCAGGATCACGTCCGAGAGGTCGAGGTCGTCGTCCAGCAGCACGTCCATGAGACCGGCACGCGGGGGCAGGCCCAGCACGTTGAGCACCGAGGGCCGGGCCACGTCGGCATCCACCAGCAGCACGGTGGTGTCGCGCTCCATGGCCATGCTCATGGCGAGGTTGATGGCGCAGTACGTCTTGCCTTCGCCGGGCAGGGCGCTGGTGACCACGATCAGGTTGCCGTGCCGCAGGGAGGGGCCGTCCTGGCCGCGCGCCGTGCGCAGGAGAGGGCGCTTGATGAGGCGGAAGTCCTCGGCCACCCCGGTGCGCCCGCCCATGTGGGTCACCATGCCCAGCTGCTGCAGCCGGGCCAGGTTGATCTCGCCGAACTGGGCATCGGGGCCCACCAGCACGGGTTCGCTGTGCGGGGGCAGGTCGTCGTAAGGCATCATAGTGGTCACCGCAACATGGTAAAGGCCATCACGCCGCCATAGGACATCAGCAGCCCCGCAACGCCCGCGCTGAAACCGACCTGCCCGCGCAGGCGCTTCACTTTCTCCGATGCCGTCCAGTTCATGGACACCCCGCCCAGCACGCGCAGCCCGGTCGCTTCACGCAGTTCGGCCGGGCTGCGGTAGGTGGGCCGGACCTGGCTGATGAGCAATGCCGTGGCGGCGCCCGCGCCCATGGCGACAGCCAGAACCAGGCTGAACAGCAGGGGCCGGTTGGGACCGATGGGGCGCAGTGGGACCGTAGGCGGATCGATGATCTTGAAACTCATCATTTCCGTGGTGGAAGAGAGGTCACCCGAGAGTTTGGCCGCCTCGCGCTTGCTGATCAGCTTTTCGTAGTTTTCCTTGTTGATCTCGTAGTCGCGGTTGAGTTGCGCCAGCTGGGATTCGATCTCCGGCACGGCCTGGCTCTGGGCCAGCAGGCGGGCGTGGCGGTCGCCCAGCTCGGCCACGCGGGCGCGGGCGGCGGCCACCTTGGCGTCCGCCTCGGCCAGCGCCACCTTGAGCTGCTGCAGCATGGGGCTGTAATTCCTGCCCGGGTCGGGGTTGGCGGCCCTGGTCTTGGCCTCCTGCACCTTGCGCTCCTCCAGGATGGCGATCAGGCGCCGGGTAGAGATGATGTCGGGGTGCTGCTCGGTGTACTGCAGCAGCAGGGCGTCCAGGTTCTTGTTCAGGGCCGAGATGCGGCCGTCGAGCTCGGGGTTGTCGATGGCGGCCGGGCCCGCCTCCCCGCCCAGGATCGGCTCGTCGCCGCTGATCTGGGCGTTGATGGCCGCGCGCGCCTGCTCCAGTTCGCGCAGCTCCAGCCGGGCGTTGTTCAGGGCGTCGCTCGAAATGAGCACCTGGGAGCCGTAGTCGATGCCCTGGCGCGGGAGCAGGAAATTGTTCTTGAGCTTGAACTCCTTCACCGTGTTCTCGGCCTGCAGCAGCTTTTCCTCGTAGGTCTTGATCTGCTCGTCGATGAACTGCACGGCCTTCTCGGAATCGCCGCGCTTGCCCTTGAAGCTGCCCTCCACGAAGATGGTGAGCAGGGCCTGCACCACGTCGCGCACCATGGTGGGGTTGTTGTGGCTGTAGCTGATGGTGTAGATGTCGTAATTGGCCGTGCCGCCGATGCGGATCTTCTGCATCAGCTCGTCGACCGCCTGCTCGTGCTCGCGCGGCGTCGTGGCGGCCACGTCCATGTCCACCATGCGCATTACGCGCTCCAGGTTCGGGCGGCTCAGCAGGGTGCGGCTCATGATGGCCACCTGCTGCTCGATATTGGGCACGGAGGTCATGCCCGACAGCAGAGGCTTGAGGATGCTCTGCGTGTCCACAAAGACGCGGGCGGTGGTCTGGTAGTCGTCCGGCAGCAGCAGCACCTTGATCCAGCCCAGGGTGGCCACCAGCCACATCACCACCACCGCATACCAACGGTACTGCCAGATGCCTTTCAGGCTGGAGAGTACCTGCTTGACGATGTCTTCCATTTCCGGCCTCTCTGCTTCCGTGTGGTGCATCTGAGCCGATTATATGGATCGGCTCGTTTGGTTCCACGCTAACCCGCAAGGGCCTTGTGGCAGATCAAAGAGCGGCGGCTCGCCAGCCGCATGCCCAGCAAACCTGCCGCCACAATCGCCAGGGTGCCCGGTTCAGGCACTTCCTGTTGCCGGGCATTGGCCAGGGTGTTGTGCTGGATGGTGATCTGGTAAGTGGTGCCGGCAGTCAGCAACGGCGTCACCTGCGAGAAGGAGAAGGTGGTCAGGGCCGCGTTGTACGAGGTGGTGCCGGGCGCAGCGTCGGTACGGCTGACCACGCTCAAGCCGTTCAGTTCGGCCGGGGCGAAGCTGAAGACGGACAGTCCGGTGCTCAGGTTCACAATGTTGATGCTCCAGGACAGGCGGGCATTGGCGTTCGAGCTCTGGCCCGCGCCAGCCGACACCCAGGCCTGGGTATAGGGCGTGGCGTTGAAGGCGACCGTCATGGTGTCCGACGCGCCCAGCGCAAAACGGAAGGTGGTCGACGTGCCCACGTCCGAGTTGCCGGACGCGTCCTGCATGTTCATCTGGGTCGCCGCGTCCGCCCGGGTCTGGGCGTGGGCCCCGGCGGGGGCGCCGTTGATGGAGATCGACGAGCCTTGCAGGCGCTGGTCGGCATAGCCGAAGTTGCCCGGAGCCGGAGGCGGGCTCGCAAAGGGCGTGAAGTTGTTGCTGGGCAGCGGGAAGCAGGGGGTGCCCACACACTGGCGGGCGACGTCCGGTGCTCCGGCCAGAATACCCAGCGAGGAGGAGCCGTTCGAGAACACGCCGTTCAGGGCGGCGGTGGCATGGGCGTCGTTCGTGCCCTGCAGGGCCGCGAAGTTGCTGGTGCTGAAGGCCGTGCCGTTCGAATGCAGGAGGCGGAAGTTGTTGATGTCCAGAATGGCGGAGGCAAAGGTGTCGGCCCGGGCGCTGCCCACGACGGCCAGCCCCAGGGCGGCGGCCGCCGCGACCATCAGGCATTTTTTGATCGGGTGCATGGCGTACTCCCCAAAGAGTTGTCGGACACCGGTCAGTGCCGATGCTTCGTATGAAGCAGCAAACATGCCAGAGAAAAATCATCAAATAATCAAAGACTTGCGCAGGTCATGCCAGCCCCGCCTGAACGGATGGAAAGAATGCCGACAGTTACGGCCGCGCGGGCGGAGAAAAAAACGGCGTACCGTCGAGCGAGTGACGGCACGCCGCAAAGTGACGACGGGAGAGGACCGGTTCAGGTTTTACGGCGGCGGCTGACCAGCGACATGCTCAGCAGGCCGGCTGCCACGATGGCCAGGGTGCCCGGTTCAGGCACTTCCTGCTGCAGGGCATTGGCCAGCGTGTTGTGCTGGATCGTGATCTGGTAGGTGGTGCCGGCCGACAGCAGCGGCGTCACTTCCGAGAAGGAGAACATGGTCAGGGCGGCGTTGTACTCGGTGGTGCCGGGCGCAGCGTCAGTACGGCTGACCACGCTCAAGCCATTCAGCTCGTCCGGTGCAAAGCTGAAGACGGACAGGCCGGTGCTCAGGTCCACGATGTTGATGCTCCAGGACAGGCGGGCATTCGCGTTCGAGGTCTGGCCGGCGCCGGCCGACACCCAGGCCTGGGTAAAGGGCGTGGCATCGAAGGCGATCGTCATGGTGTCCGAGGCACCCAGCGCGAACTGGAAAGTGGTCGAGGTGCCCACGTCCGAGTTGCCCGAGGCATCCTGCATGTTCATCAGCGTCGCGGCATCGGCGCGGGTTTGGGCGTGGGCGCCAACTGGGCCGCCGCCGATCGAGATCGAGGAGCCGGTCAGGCGCTGGTCGGCATAGCCGAAGTTGCCCGGGGACGGGGGCGGGCTGGCGAAGGGGGTGAAGTTATTCTCGGCCAGCGGGAAGCAGGCGCCGACGCATTGGTGGGCCACATCGGGGGTGGTGCCGCTCAGGATGCCCAGCGACGAGGCGCCGTTCGAGAACACGCCGTTCAACCCGGCCGTGGCATGGGCATCGTTGGTGCCTTGCAGGGTGGAAAAGTCCGCAGTGCTGAAGGCAACGCCGCTGGAATGCAGGAGGCGGAAGTTGTTGATGTCCAGAATGGCGGAGGCGAAAGTGTCAGCCCGGGCGCTGCCCATGGCCGCCAGCCCCATGGCGGCGGCAGCCGCCGTGACCATCAGGCTTTTCTTGATGAGGTTCATGGCTTACTCCCAAAAGAGGATTTTCGGTCACCGGTTTGGCGCCGATGGCCTCTTTTGAGCAGCAAATGTGCCATCAAAAAAAACTGCTTTGAAATCAATGCCTTGCCAAAACGCGGCCGGGCCCGGCCTGAGAAATGACAAAAACTCCGACATTTGCGGAACTTCACTCAGCCATAGGGGTCGAATCTGCATACACCAACCACAGCAAGGAGAAAACGTGCAGCCATTCGACGACGCCATCATTTCCTTTGAAGCAGCCGGAGCTCTGCGGGACCTGGTTATTCGTGAAGCACCTGAAACCGACTCCCATACCCACCCGATCGATACGCAGGTCTTCCATATACGGATGGCCAGCAACGAAGGCAGGCGCGAAGCCGCCAGCCTGCTCCTGAGGAAAATGTACGGATGGCGTGGCTACGATGTCGAAGCCGATACGAGCCACGTCATGAACCGCATTACGCTGTATGCGGAAACCGCCGGAGTCACCGTCGGGACCATGTCGCTCTGCCTGGACGACCCGCAGCTGGGCCTGCCGGCGGACGAGAACTACCGGGACAAGCTGGACGAACTGCGGGCCCAGGGCCGCCGCCTGTGCGAACCGTCCCGGCTGGCGATCGACAAGGACGTCACCAAGCGCGTGTTCGCTGCCCTCATCCACATTTCCTACATCTACGCCCACAACATCCACGGCTATACCGACTACGTCATCGAGGTCAATCCGCGCCACGTCGCCTTCTACAAGCGCATGCTGGGCTTCCAGGACTTCGGCGGCCAGCGCCAGTGCACCCGGGTCGGCGCCCCGGCCGTGCTGCTGCGCCTGGACCTGAACCATATGGGCGAGCAGATCCGCAAATACGGAGGCCAGATGGAGAGCCAGGGCAACGAACGTTCCTTCTATCCCTATTTCTTTCCCTTGAGGGACGAGCCCGGCATCACCACCCGCCTGATCCAGGGAAGGGACTGAGATGGCGGCCGCCGAAGCCCTGCGGGCCTGGCGCAGCCTGCTGGGCGACGAACGCGTGCTGGACGACGCTGCCACCCTGCACCGCTACGCCGCCAGCACCTCCTCGTGCAGCACGCGGCCCCTGGCCGTGCTGCGGCCGCGCAGCACGCCGGAAGTGCAGGAACTGGTGCGCATCGCCGCCGCCCACGGCACGCCCCTGTACCCCATCAGCACGGGGCGTAACTGGGGCTACGGCGACGCCTGCGCGCCGAGCGACGGCCAGGTTATCGTGGACCTGGGCGGCATGAACCGCATCCTGGAGGCAAGCGCCGAGCTGGCCTACGTCGTCATCGAACCCGGCGTAACCCAGGGCCAGCTTTCCGCCTACCTGCGCGAGCACGGCCTGCCCATGTGGATGGACAGCACCGGGGCCGGGCCGGACACCAGCCTGATGGGCAATATCCTGGAACGGGGCTTCGGCCACTCGCCCTACGGCAACCGCTTCGCCAACGTGGCGGGCATGCGCATCGTACTGGCCAGCGGCGAAGTGCTGGATACGGGCTTCGGCCATTTCCCCGGCGCCGTCAACCAGCGCGTTTTTCCCTATGGCATCGGGCCTTACCTTGATGGCCTCTTCACGCAATCGAGCTTCGGCATCGTGACCTCGCTCGGCCTGTGGCTGATGCCGAAAACCGAAGCGCTCAACCATTTCCTCTGCGGCGTAGCGGAACACGAGGACATTGCGCCCGTCGTCGACGCCCTGCGTCCCCTGCGCATGGATGGCACCTTGCGCAGCATCCTCCATATCGGCAACGACATGCGCGTGATCTCGGGCGGCGCCGTGTACCCGCGCGACAAGGCAGGCGGCGCGCTGCCCCTGCCGCAGGCCTTGCGGCGCGAGATGCGGGCGGCCGCGGGCATCGGCGCCTGGACCGTGTCCGGCGCGCTGTACGGCAGCAAGGCCCAGGTGGCGGCCGCCCGCGCGGCCCTGCGCAAGGCCTTGCGGCCCACCCGCGCCAGCCTGCGCTTCCTCGACGAAGGCAAGCTCGACCTGGCCGGCCGCGTCGGCAAGTTGCTCGGGAACACTACAGCCGGGCGCAAGCTGCGCGCCAATGTGCAGCTGGGACGTTCCCTGTTCGAGATGAACCGGGGCGTACCCAACGGCCGCTTCCTCGCAGGCGCCTACTGGCGCCGCCGCGCAGGCCTGCCGCCGGACTTTCCCGAGCATGCCAATCCGGCCCAGGACAACTGCGGCATGCTCTGGGTCTCGCCCATCCTTCCCATGCGGGGCGACGACCTGCTGCGCCTGCACCGGCTGGCCGAGCCCATCTTCCACAAGCACGGTTTCGATCTCTTCGTGACCTTCAGCATGATCAATGAACGCGCCTTGGGCGGCGTGCTCACCGTGGCCTACGATAAGGAGGATGCGGAGGAGGTGGAGCGCGCCCGCGCCTGTTACAGCGAACTCTTCGAAGCCATCATGCAGGCGGGCTACATTCCCTACCGCGTGGGCCTGCAGTCGATGGCCAGGCTGGACAGGGGAGGGGACAGCTACTGGCAAACGGTCGCCCGGCTCAAGGCGGCACTGGACCCGCAGGGCCTCATCGCCCCCGGCCGCTACGACGGCCGGGGAATCAAGGCTTAGAGCCTGGCCATCAGGGCCCGCACTTCGTCCTGCCGCTTGTAGCCGGGCAGGGCGAGCAGCTGCTGGCACTGTTCGCGCGCCGCCTTGCGGTCGCCCGTCTTCGCCAGCGCCTGGGCCAGGCGCAGGCGAATGTCGCCCGCGGCCGGCGCCCGCAGGAGGGCCTTCTTCAACAGGGGGACGGCGCCGGCGGCGTCGCCGCGCTCCAGCAGCACGGCCGCCAGCGTGTCGGCCACGGCGGGGTTGGCGGGAGCCAGCTTGTGGGCGCGCTGCGCGTGGTCCAGGGCGCGCTCGTCCTTGAGCTGGGCATAGCACCAGGCCAGGTCGTTGAGCGCAATGACGTTCCCGGGGTCGCGCTTCACGATCTCGGCGTACTGCTCGCTGGCCTCCTTCACGGCGCCGGCCGTCAGCAGGGCGCTGGCGTAGTAAGTGCGCGTCGGCAGGTCGGCGGGATGCTCCGCCAGCCAATGCTGCAGGCCCTTGGACGCTTCGGACGTGTTGCCGGAAGCCTGCTGCGCCTGGTGCAAGGCGATCGCCATGGGGCCGCTGGGCGCCAGCGAGAGCCCCTGCTTGTAGCGGGCGGCAGCTTCGGCCGGCTTCTGCTGCGCCATCAGGACATCGCCCTCCAGCTTGGCGCCCAGGGCGGCGCCGCCCGGCCGCTTCTGCACAGCCAGCGCCAGGGCAGCCGCTTCGTTCAGCGCGCCCTGGTCGATCAGCACCTTGCTCAGGAGGATGGTCGCGTCGTCGTTCCCGGGTTCGGCCCGCAGGGCCTTGCGCAGGTCTTCGATGGCCTCGGGCTGGCGGCTCTGGATCAGGTGCAGGGACGCCATCCGCAGTCCGGGCAGGGCGGAAGCAGGCTGCATGGCAGCCAGCTTGCCGTAGCTTTCGAGGGCTGCTTCGGTCTTGCCGTTGTCGGACTCCGCCTGCGCCAGCAGGGCCAGGGCTTCGGCGTTGCCGGGATTGGTGGCGTGCAGCTTTTGCGCCAGCACCAGCGCCTTCTGCTTCTCGCCCGTGCGCAGGTAGTAGTTGCCGAGCAGGACGGCGGCAGGCACGTTCTCGGGCTGGGCCTTCGTGGCGCGCTCCAGCCACTGCGCGGCGGCAGGGCCCTTGCCTTCGGCTGTGGCAATGCGCGCCAGGGCGGTCATGATCTGGACATTGCCCTTGTCGCGCGCCAGGGCCGCTTCGTAGCGCTGGCGGGCCGCCTCCGGCTCCTTCTCCAGCATGTCGAGCTGCGCCAGGTTGTCGAGGGCGGGAAGGTGCAGCGGATCGAGCTCCAGTGCCCGCGTAAAGCCTGCGCGGGCGGCCACGACGTCGCCGCTGGCCAGCAGGACGCCGCCCCGCAGGTTCTGCAGCAAGGGGTTGTCGCCGTGGGCGATCATGGCGTCCACCGATTCGAGCGCCTTCTTGAATTCCTTGTTGCGCATCTGGGTCAGCACCAGCAGCACGCCCGCGCGCGAGGCGCTGCCGTTGACGCCGATCGCATGCTCCAGTTCGGCGATCGCCCGCGGCGTTTCACCCAGCCCCAGGCGGCTGATGCCGTGCGCCAGGCGCAGGTCCTGCGCCTCGGGCTTGAGGGAGCTGGCTTGCTGGAAGTAGTCGGCCGCCTGCTTGAACTCGCGCTTGCGCATGGCGATCTCGCCCGCCACCGCCAGCAGCTCCACGTCCTCCGGAGCCGTCTTGAGCAGGGCTTGCACCTGGTGGTCGGCCTCCTGCAGGCGGTTCGAGCGCAGCAGCGCCGAAGCGAGCAGCTTGCCCGCATAGAGATGGCCGGGATTACCCTCGATGAACTTGCGCAGGTGGGTTTCCGCCGTGGTGAGCGAGCCGAGGGCCAGATCGACGGCGCCTGCCAGCAGCACGCTGGGCAGGTGTTCGGGCGCGGCTTTCAGCACCAGGGCCAATTGCTCCTGCGCCTGCTTCAGCCGCCCCTGGCGGAAGTCCAGCAGGGCCTGGGCGTAGTAGACCAGGAGGGAGCTGCCCTGGATCGAACGCGCCAGGCCGATGCGTTCCTTCGCCTCGTCGAATTTTCCCGCCTGCGTCAGCAGGTTGGCGATGTCGATATGGGCCTGCACATTGTTCGGGTTCTGCTGCAGGATGCTTTCGTAGCTGGCGCGCGCGGCATCCATCTGTCCCTGCGCGCGCAGCAGGTCGCCCTTCAGGCGCAGGGAATCGGCGTCCTTCGGGTTGCGCGCAATGGCTTCTTCCACGCGCTGGAGGGCGGCGTCCGGCTGCTCCTGCACCATGGCCACGCGCGCCATGCCCAGCCGGGCTTCGGCGTTGCCAGCGTCCAGGCGCAGGGCTTCGCCGAACAGGCGGGCCGCCTCGTCGAAGCGCTTCAAGCCCATCAGGGCATTCGCGCGCAGGGCCAGCGAGGCGGCGCTGCGCTGTTCCACCGCCACTTCATCGAGCACGCGCTGGAACTGGCCCTGCATCAGCAGCGCCTTGCCCAGCGCGCCCATCAGCTCCTCGCGCGGCACGCCGAGTTCGCGTGCACGGCGCAGTTCCTTTTCGGCGGACAGCGCATCGCCCGCATCCAGATAGACCTCGCCCAGCATGCGCCGCGTTGCCGCATCCTTGGGACGCTGCTGCAGAACGTTCTTGAGCTGGATGATGGCGGCGCGGTGGTCGCCCTGGGCGCGGTAGCGGCGCGCATCGGCCAGCAGGTCGTCGGCAGGGGCTTCGCGATGGCAGGCGGCGAGCAGCAGCAGGAGGGGCAGGGTGCCAAGGACGGTGCGGTAGGACATGGCGGTCTCCAAAGCGGGCGGAACTGCCAGCGTAGGAAAATTGCCGGGGAGGCCTGTTGATCGGCCTCAAGAGGCGGAAGACTAGCGCCACTCCGCCCGCTCATCGGCCGCATCGGGCAGATAAGTGAGGTACTGCACCATGCGCGGGGCGCGGCCATGGTTGGGGGTGCCGCAATGGGGCAGCTCGGAACGCCAGATCAGGAAGTCGCCCGCTTCGCCTGCAACGGCTTGCGCCTCCAGAAGGCGGGGCGCGAGCTCGCGCGGGTCGGCGTCCGGCGGGAGGGAGGCAAGCCAGGCGCCGATGCGGTGGTGGAAACCGGGCACGCAATGGAAGGCCCCTTCATGCGCAGCGCAGTCGGTCAGGTACAGCATGCCTTGCAGGCGGAAGGGGATGGGCAGGGCCAGGCTCGTGTCCCAATGCAGGGGGCTGCCCATGAAGTGGAAGTCATCCTTCTCGGGAGGCGTGAAACCCGTCTTGTCCACGGTCCCGTGGATGGCGCTGCTGCCATACAGTTGGCGGCAAGCCTGGTAGATGTACTCCGAGCCGCGCACCGCTTCGAGGGCGGGATGGTCGAAGAGATTCAGCATTGCTCCGCGCCTGCATTCGTGCGGCCTGTACCAGGAGGCGGAATCGTCCGCACTCGCCCCGAGAAGCGTCCACATGGCGTCCCGCACGTCGGCACACAGCTGGGCGGGCACAGCCCGCTTCAGCAGGAGATAGCCATTGGCGTCCCAGAAGGCCAGTTCGTCCGCGGACAGCACGTCGGCGGGCGCGAAACGGGACCGGCGGCTGTCCCTGCGGTGCTCCTGCAGCCATTGCCGGTAAGCGTCCAGGTCCGGTTTCCGGCCGTAGAGGAATTGCAGCGCGGATTCCGTCGCGATGCCCATGCCGTTCAGCGCCCCGGTCTCCTCGTTCCAGTTCGCGAGCGCCGCATCGAAGCCGGGGTCCAGCACCCTGGCCCAGAAGCGTTCCAGTACCGGCCATTGCTCCACTCTCAGCGCTCCCAGGGCGGTACGCCGCTGAACGCTTCGGCCAGAAAGTCGATCATCACTCGCACCTTCGCGTTCAGGTGGCGGCGGCTTGGATATACGGCCTGCACGTCGATGGACGGCGTCTGCCAGCCGGGCAGCACCTGCACCAGGCGGCCCGCTGCGAGGTCCTGGCCCACGAGGAAAGTGGGCTGGCAGATGATGCCCATGCCGCCCAGCGCCGCCGCGCGCGCCGTGTCGCCGTTATTGGTCTGCATGGCGGAGGGCACCTTGACCAGCAAAGGCTTGCCCGCACGGCCGATAAAGGGCCATTCGTCGGAAGTGCTGTTGTTGGCATATACGATGCAGCGGTGCTGCTGCAGCTCGCCCGGTTCCAGCGGCATGCCATGGCGCGCCACGTAGTCCGGCGAGGCGCACACCACGTTGCGCGAAGTGGCCAGTGTGCGCGCCACATTGCCCGGAGGGCTGCTGCGGGCGATACGGACCGCCATGTCGAAGCCTTCCTCCACGATGTCCACCACACGGTCGACGAGGGAAACTTCCAGCTTCACATCGGGATAGCGGGCGGCGAACTGCGGCCACAGCGGCGCCAGATGCAGGATGCCGAAACTGAGCGGAGCGTTGATGCGCAGCAGGCCGCGCGGCTGCACGGCAGCGGAGGACACGAGGGCCTCGGTCTCCTGCACTTCCTCGAGGATGCTGCGGGCGCGCTCGAACAGCGCTTCGCCGCTGGGTGTGAGCGACATCTTGCGCGAACTGCGGTTCAGGAGGCGGGTATTGAGATGGGCTTCCAGGTCGCCGATGTAGCGGGTGACGTTGGCGGGAGAGGTGCCGAGCGCTTCGGCGGCGCGCGCAAAACCATCCTTGCGCACCACCTCCACAAAGACCTCCAGGGCACGCAGGCGGTCCATGCGGCGGAAGCGGGAGGGCTTACTTGAGGCGTTCGGCTGCGCGGTTCTCGCGCAGCGAGGCAAGCATCAGCTCGGCCTTGGCCTGCCGGTGCTGGGCTCCCTGTACGCCCTGCGAAGCGCGATGCATTTCGGCCAGCCGGAAAGCGGATTCGGAATCGCCGCCCTTGGCGGCTTCCTCGAAGAGGCGCAAGGCTTCGTCGGGGCGGGTATTCTTGCTCTGGTAGAGCATGCCCAGTTCACGCTTGGCAACCACGGAGCCCTGGTCGGCCCATTCGCGGAGGCGGCGTTCGGCGGCGACACCGCCGTTTTCATTGAGTTTCTGGGCCACTGCTTCGATCACCGGCGCCGGGGGCACGGCATCTTCCTTGGCTTGGCAGGCTATCAAGGCGCCCACCATCACGAGTACCGACGCAAGCAAAACGCCGGACTTGTTAAATAATTCCATATTGTTCTTCTTTACCTTAGTTAAACCTGCAAAATGCGGTTCACGCGGCGAAAGCTTGGCAAACAGCTAACGCTCACCCTGGATAGGCACGGTACATTTACTTATTCTATGCAATCCACGCAAAACATGCCGCACGATTTCGCTGCGCTGCACGATAAATTGCCAGACCTTGGAATCTTAACATGTTGATTTTGCGCTAAACAGGCAAATTTAACACGAGTGGGGTAACAATTGTAACCATTCGTTAGGACTAACGCCGGGTATTTCGGCCCGCATGCTGGTCGAGCCAGGCGCCCGCCTGTTCCAGCACATGCTCCAGCTCCAGCTCCACTTTCGAGAACAGAAGGGGAATTTCCACCACCTGGCCGGAGGTCAAGGCGAGCTCCAGGGCCAGGCAGGCGGCGGCCAGGCGCTGGGCGCCAAAAGGACTCATGCTCTGGCGCAATTGCGCCACCAGCCGGCGCGCCTCCATGAAACGCGCCTCCCGCACGGCCTCGCCGGCCGCGTTCAGGGGCGAGACGCCGGGACTTATGCCGTCCCGCACCATTTTTACCGTCTTCGCCAGCGCCCGTTCATCGTTGCCGAGATCCTCGAGCAGCGCGTCCACGCTGAATATCGCCTCGTTCGGGGCGTGGGCATAGGCCGTCATGGCAGTCTCCTAGGAATTGAAGGCCCAATGGCGGCCCTGCGGCGAATCCACCGCGTGCAGGCCGAAGCGCTGGGCGGCGCGGGTGTGCTGGTTGATGAGGTAGAACATGTCGGACAGGGCGCTGCTGCCCTCCGCGAAGTAGGCGTGGCCGATGAAGCTGGTGTCCACCGTGCTGGCGTCGATGGTCTCGACGCCTTCCACGACCACCAGGCCATCGCCGCTGTCGCCCGCGCGCGGATAGCCGTGCATGCGCTGGGACATTTCCAATGCTTCGTCCCCCGAGGACGCGTACAAGGTGACGGGATTTCCGGCGCGGGCCATGGCGGGGGCGATATCGCGCCTGAACAGGTCGGCGTCGATATCGGGCGCCGTGAGGATGATCTCGCGCAGGCGCGCCGCCAGTTCGGGGCGGGTGGACATGACAGTCAGCGCCGCACGGCTCAGGGCGCGGTTGCCCATGCTGTGGCCCAGGAGGTAGACGTCCTCCGCCTCCGTTTTTTCCAGCACCTCGATCAGGAAGGCGGCCAGCCGTGCCTGGCTCCATTCGATATTGTTCTCGTCCACCATATAGCCGGACAGCTTGCCTTGCGAAGGCCAGCTGTAGAACAGGGGCGCGCCCTGGAAGCCGAGGTCGTAGGCCAGCTGGCCGGTGCGGCGGGCCGCATCCTCGAAGGTGGTGCGGTAGCCGTGCACAAAGACCAGGGCGCTGCGCGTCGCCGAACGCGAGATGGTCTCGGCCAGGTTGGCGAAATACGTGTCGTGAGGCTGCAGATCGGTCTGCTGCAGCACCACGTGGCGGTCGGGGTTTTCGCGGAATTCCAGGCGCAGCAGGGAGGGCGATTCCAGCTGGCCCATGCGGTGGTCGCGCGGGATGCTGACCTGGCAGGAGCCGTAGCTCAGTTCACCGCGCGCGCTGCCGAACTGGCGCGCGGGATGGCGGTCGCCGGTGGCGGCGCGGTCGGTGGCGAAGAACACGGTCATTACAGCGTGATCGGGGCCCGGCACAAGGGCCGCCTGCGCCTGCTGGGCGGCAATACGGCCCGGGCGGCGCTTCTCCACTTCATCGAGGAGGTTGCGGGCTGCGGCGCGCAGATAGCGGTCGCCCGCCAGTCCGGCCAGGGCCAGCGCGTCGGACAAGGCGAAGCGGCGCGAAACCGAGCCGGGGTCCTGCTCCAGGTCGGCCAGCGCCTCCTCCAGCGCGGGGGCGCGCGCGATCAGGCGCGCCTTCAGCATCTCGTAGGCGGCGCTGCCGGCTCCTTCCGAGATGGCAGCGGTCAATGCAGAGGTAATGACATCCATGGAAGACTCACTCCGGGCTGCGGTTAGGCATATCTGACCACAGGCACCGTTGCAAGTCCAGTCATCCGCAAGCGTGCTGGTGCTTGCCACCGATCGATTATGATGGGGGCAAATGCGAGCAGAGGGAGGAATGGTGATCAAGGCTGTTGTGACAGGGCATAGCCGTGGCCTGGGGGAGGCTGTCGCCGCCGAGCTGCTGGCGCGGGGCGCATCCGTGCTGGGGGTCGCGCGCGCGGGAAACGAAGCGCTCGCGGCCCGCTATCCTTTGCTGCAGCAGGTGGCGCTCGATCTGGCCGATACCGCCTCCCTGGCGGCATGGCTGAAGGGCGGCGCCATGGCCGCCTTTCTTGCCGGTGCGCAGACCGCGCTGCTGGTGAATAACGCCGGCATAGTCCAGCCCGTCGCCCCTGCGGGCAGGCAGGATCCGCAGGAGCTCGCCCGTGCCATGGCGCTGAATGTGGCGGCGCCGGTACTGCTGTCGAACGCTTTCCTCCAGAGCGCAGTGCGGATGGACCGCCGCATCGTGCACATCTCCAGCGGCGCGGGACGCCAGCCATATGCGGGGTGGAGCGCCTATTGCACCAGCAAGGCCGCGCTGGACATGCACGCACGCGCCGTCCGGGCGGACAATGTCGCCGGCCTGCGCATCGCCAGTGTCGCCCCCGGCGTGATCGACACCGATATGCAGGCCGCGCTGCGCGCAGCCAGCACCGAAGATTTCCCGCAGCGCCCGCGTTTCGATGCCCTCAAGCGCGAGGGCGGCCTGGCCAGTCCGGCCGACACGGCCCGGCGCCTGGCTGACTACGTCCTTTCCCCCAGTTTCGGCAGCGAAGCGCTGGCCGATCTGCGCTCTCTTACCGCCTGAGTCCGGCGCGTCAAGCCGCGGATTTTGCGGTCCATTTCACGTTGCGGCGAGCCTGTATATATAAACAGTGTCGCCAACCCGGCCACAATTCAGCTCAGCCGGTGTTGTGGAATTGATATTTGAGACAGTTGAGCAACATCAAAGACCGTATCGTTTGTACCGCACACCCGTGCTTCCGATCAAAGAAAACCTTTATTTAGGGGGACGTACAATGAAGATCAAAGTCGCAATTGCTTCGCTGCTGGCTGCTCTGAGCCTGTCGACCAGCGCCATGGCCGATACGGTCAATGCCGGCGTCCTGCCGGTCGCTCCTGCCAATCCATTCAGCCATGTGTTCAGCCATGGCCCGGGCGCCTTCTTCGATACCGTCAACTTCGACGTCATCGCCCCCCAGGTGGGCTCCTCGGCCAATCCCCTCGTGCTGACGCTGGGCGGCATCGATGTGTACAACATCACCGGCCTGTCCTATCAGCTGTGGGACAACTACCACCCGGCTGGCCTGATCAGCTACGGTGTCTTCAATGGTGACAACACCACCAACATCACGCTGCTGGCGCCAGGCAGCTACCACATCGACATCACCGGCACTGCCGACGGCGTGGCTGGCGGGGTCTATGGTGTGGCCCTGATCAGCGCCGTGCCGGAAGCCGAAACCTATGCCATGCTGATTGCCGGCCTGGGCTGCCTGGTCTTCGTCAAGCGCCGTCAGCGCAACAAAATCGAAGTCGACTCTTCCACCTTCGCATAGAGCCGCTTCTCCCTTGTCCGCAGGTTGACGGGGGCCCAGGCTTTTGACCCCATGAGGGCCTGAGTGCCCGTCCTTCAAAATGCTGCCCGGCGCCGGACGGGCAGCATTTTTCTTTTGTCGCTAACGCACCACGACGAGCTCAGCACTTAACATTGATGAAACAATAATCGTGGAAAATTTGCTAATCTTTGATCTGTAACACAGCAATAACAACAAATCCCGCCACCGGACCCAAGGGTGGCTGCCAACTCCAGGACGAAGAGGCTCTCCATGAAGCAAGTTCCGATCGAGTTTGTATCCGCACTCCCCAAAGTTCTCCCCATGACTCCCGCGTGCGCCGAATGCAGGGTGGCGCGCCTGTGCGCCGTTGCCGAAATCAGCCCGCGCTCGGGGGCGCCGCTGGTCACGCGCCGCATGCGCGTTCAGCGCGGCGCCAGCCTGCACCATGCGGGCGACCAGGTCCGCGACCGCTTTTACGTGGTCCGCTACGGCCGTTTCAAGATCCTCCAGGCCGACCCCGACGGGCAGATGCGCCTGACCGGGCTGGCCCTCAGCGCCGACCTGATGGACCTGAACGTCATCGGCCTGGAACGCCACCCGTGCACGGTGACGGCGCTGGAAGACAGCGAAGTGTGCGAAGTGAGCTACGGCCCGCTGGACCGCTTCACCGAAGACAATCACACCGTGCTGACCCATCTGCCTGCGCTGCTGGCGCGCCAGATGCAGCGCGAACAGGACGCGGCGCTGCGCCTGCGCCATGGCAAGGCCGCCCAGCGCCTGGCCGAATTCCTGCTGCGCGTCTCGGAAGCCTATGTGAAGCGCGGCTTTGCGGCCCTGCGCTTCCAGCTTCCCATGCCCAAGGCCGACATTGCGGAATACATCGGTATTTCGGCAGAATCACTGAGCCGCCTGCTGGCGCGCTTCAGCGAAGAACGCCTGCTCAGCATCGATGGCCCCAGCCTCGAAATTCTGGATGCCGACCGCCTCCGTGAAGCAGCAGGGGAATGGTGATGAGCAAGCCCGCCTGCATGAACTGCGCCACGCGCCCGCTGTGCGCGCCGCACACGCTGGAAGTGGCCGATATCCACCAGATCGACCGCATGATCACCGGCCGCTACGCCATCCGTACGGGAGAGCGGCTGCGCCTTGAGGAAGAGGAGGGCGGCAGCGTCTTCCTGGTGCGCACGGGCGTGTCCAAGTGCACCTATCTGACGGCGGACGGCGGCGAATGCGTCACCGGCTTCCTGGACAGCGGCGACCTGCTGACCCTGGACCGCAACGAGCTCCATGGCAAAGTCTGCGAGCTGGTGGCCCTGACTCCCAGCACGGTCTGCCGCCTGTCCCTGGCCCAGCTGCGCCTGGCGGCCCTGGACAATCCACAGCTCCAGCGCCAGCTGATCTATCTGCTGAGCCGCGAGATCGCCCGCCAGGGCCTGGCCGTCCAGCTCCTGCGCCATACCAGCGCCGCCCAGCGGCTCGCGCATTTCCTCGTGAGCGCCTCCTGGAAGAACGCGCAGCGCGGCAAGCCCGATACCGACTTCATGCTGCCCATGACGCGGCGCGACCTGGCGGATTATCTCGGCCTGAGCGAATCGACGACGGCCCGCCTGTACAGCGAGTTCAACAAGCTGGGCTACATCCAGCTCCATCATCGCCACCTGCGCATCCTGCAGCCCGAGGCCTTGCGCAAGCTGGCGGGCGCCAGCGCCTTCCCCGAAAGGCAGGCTGTCGCCACGGAGAGCTAAGGGCGGATCCGGCGGAAATGCCAGTAGCCGCGCAGACCCAGCAGGACAGCGATGCACAGGGTGAAGCCCGCAGCCCTGCCATACTGGCGGCTGGTCAGTGCGTCGAACCAGAAGCGCGAAGCGGCCAGCGGCGCGATCAGGTATGCCAGCCGGTGCAGCCGCGTCCAGCGCCATGCGCCCAGCGCGCGCTTGGCCGCCCGTCCGCTCGTCAGCCCCAGCGGAACCAGCAGCAGGAAGGCCAGCGCATCCACGAAGTTGGCTGGGGTACGCACGATATGGCGGCCCAGCTCCAGCATGTCGAAGCGCTGTTCGAAGCAGGCCAGCCCCACGTGCAGCAGGGCATAGTAGAAGGCGGCCAGTCCAAGAATGCCGCGCAGCGGGGCAAGCGCATGCCAGCCTGAGAGCTTGCGTAGCGGCGTAAGGGCAAGCGCGAGGCAAAGAAAGTACATGGTCCAGATGCCGCTCTTGCCGATCAGGTATCCTGCCGGGTCCGCCGCTGCGATGGAGATGGCCAGCATGCAGGCCATCGGCACCATGGCCAGTGTCCAGGCGGCAGGCTTGAGGTGCATGTCAGGCCGCTATGGTCTGCGGCGCAGGCGTACGCATGGCGGGCCAGCGCCAGTAGGTCAGGGCGCGCAGCAGGTATTCCGCTGGGCCGTAGCGGTAGCGCGCCAGCCACCAGTGGCTGAACAAGGTCTGCGCCGCCAGCACCGCCAGCACGTAAAGGATTTGTGCGCCGCGCGAAATCCCGTACAGGCCCAGGCCATGCGAGTAGAAGATGAGCGAGGACAGCACCGACTGGGTGAGGTAGTTGGTCAGGGCCATCCTTCCGAGCGGAGCCAGTACCCCGAGCTGGCGCCGCCAGCGCCCGTGCGCCAGCACGACAACCAGTCCCATATAGCCCAGGCTCGCGGGCAATGCCGCGACATTGCGCACGACGCCCGTGTACAGGAAGGGGTCATACAGCTTTGCGAAATCCCGCGTATGGCCGAAAAGGCCGCCTGCCAGGCTGAGGGCCACGCCGAGCGGCAAGGCATAGCAGGCCAGCTTGCGGAACAGGGGAAGGTGGGCGGGGATGTTGCCGATCACGCCGGAGCGGACAAACCAGAAACCGATAAGGAACATGCCCAGTGCAAAGCTGTTCGGTATCATCCGTTCATACTCCCAGGCCTGCTCGATGCGCAGCGCGGCGGCCTCCTTGAAAGTGCCGTGCGCTTTGATTTGCGCGTCGCGCGCGTTGTATTTCAGCGTTTCGGCTGCAATGCGGTCTACCAGTACGCGGCGTTCCTGGAGCTGCTGCACCTGCGCGGGCGTCGCTTCGTTGCTGCTCATGAAATACCCGGTCATGGGAATGACGCGGGGGCCGAAAGTGAAGACGACCGACAGAAGGTAGATTCCCACACCGAGGCGCCATGCACGGCCGGGGCGCTCGTGCCAGACCGCCCCGGCAAGACCGCAGATGAGGTAGGCAGGCAGTGCCACCTGGAGAACCGGCAGCGGTATCGCGGGCTTCGTGTCCAGGTAGGTATTGATGAAGAGGGCGCAGGCGGCGGCAAAGGCGCCGAGCAGCATCACGATAGGGAAGGCATGGAGCTTCAGGCCGAATACGGCGTGGCGCTTCTCCTGCTGGAGGTAGAGCGCAGCGGCGAGCAGGAATCCAAGCGGGCGCCATTCATCGCCTGCCCATTTGAGGCCGAAGGTTTCGGACACGCCGATCATCAGGACCAGCAGGGCTGCAATATAGAGCGGCCGGACATACAAGGCCGCGAGCAGGCCCGCCGCCGCCAGCCCGTAGGCGATGAGGATGTCGCCCGACCAGAAGAACAGCACGTGCAGCGCGCCAAGGAGCAGCAATCCGGCGATGCGGCGAAGATAGGATGGAACGAAACTCCGCCCAGCCTGGTTCGCGCGCTCCAGCATCACGGCGAAGCCCATGCCAAACAGCATCGAGAAGATTGTCCAGAATTTGCTGGTGACAAAGTACTGCACGAACCAGCTCCACCACCAGTCGATGCCCGTGAGGCCGGCTTCGATACCCAGGAAGTTCATGAGCGTGGGCCGGTTGAAGCTGTCGATGTTCATCATGAACACGCCGATCAGCGCGAAGCCGCGAACCACGTCGAGCACCTGTATGCGCTCTCCTGCAGGGGCGGAGTAGAGCGGGGGAGGGATGGGCTGGCAATCTTTGGTCATGGATGGGGCCGCAGTAGTGGTGACGCCGGCTTGGTCGCAGAGTTGGGGGCGCGGCTTACAGATTCTGCTTGACACCATACCGACTAGTTGGTATCTTTATACATACCAACTAATCGGTATGGAACTGAAATGCGAGAGAAAACGGTCAATCCCAAGGTCAAGTTGCTGGACGCCGCCCTGCAGGTGATCCGCGCCCAAGGCTACGCGGGCACGTCGGTCGACGATATCTGCCGCGCAGCGGGAGTGACCAAGGGCAGCTTCTTCCACCACTTCAAGGGCAAGGATGAACTCGCGATCGCCGCCGTCGGGCACTGGACCGACGTCACCGGCGCGCTCTTCGCCAATGCCCCGTTCCGCTCCATTGCCGATCCGCGCGAACGGGTGCTGGCCTATGTGGACTTCCGCGCCGCCCTGATCCGGGGCGAGCTGCCGGACTTCACCTGCCTGCTGGGCACCATGGTGCAGGAGACTTACGCCACGCATCCCGCCATCCGCGATGCCTGTGAAGGCGCCATCCTCTTCCACGCGCGCACCGTCGCCGCCGACCTGGAGGAGGCCAAGCGCCAATACGCCCCGCAAGCGGGCTGGGAACCGCTGGACCTGGCGCTGTTCATCCAGGCCGGCATCCAGGGCGCCTTCATCCTGGCCAAGGCGGCGGACGATGCCGCTGCCGCAACCCGCGCCATCGCGCACCTGCGCAACTACCTGTCTTCCCTCCTGCCGGGCTGACCCGGCGCCACCCACCCATCCTTCCAAGGAGACGCACATGCAAAAACTCACCCCATGCCTCTGGTTCAATTTCAATGCCGAAGAGGCCGTCGATTTTTACCTGAGCGTCTTCAAGGACGGCAAGGTGCTCGAAGTGTCGCGCTACGGCGATGCCGTGCCCAGCCTCAAGGGCAAGGTGCTGACCATGCGTTTCGTCATCCACGGCCAGGAATTCCAGGCCCTGAATGCCGGTCCGCAATTCCCCTTCACGGAAGCCATTTCCATTTCCGTGGACTGCGCCGACCAGCAGGAAGTGGACACCCTGTGGACGAAGCTCACCGCCGACGGCGGCTCGCCCGGCCAATGCGGCTGGCTGAAGGACAAGTTCGGCCTGTCCTGGCAGATCGTGCCCTCCGCCTTGCCGCGCCTGTTGAAGGATGGTGACCCCGAGAAGGCGGCGCGCGCCATGGGCGCCATGATGCAGATGGGGAAGATCGATATCGCTGCCATTCAGGCCGCCTACGACGGCAAGGCCTGATATTGAGCCAGATCTAACACGCGGGGAAAGCAGGGAACGCCTGCCGGTTCAGGCGATCGGATAGTTTTACAACCCTATCCGGAGAACGAAATGGACCGACATGAACAGGAGCCCGGCACGCTGGACGAACTGCCCGATTTCCAGCCGGAGAAGCCGGGCTTTCCCCTCTGGCAGCACGTCAAATCCACCAGCAGGAGCTTCACCATGATGGAGGCGGGGCAGGTCCTGCTGCAGGCTGGCGGCGAGATCGACAAGGATCCGGCAGCGGGCCTCTACCTCGACCTCGTGCTGGAAAGAGAGCTGGTGGGCAGGGCCGGGCTGCTGGGCCATGGCAGGCTCGGCGCCCGCGTCGAAAGCACGCTGTGGCTCGATGCAGGCGTGTACGAGTTCTCGACGGTATGGCGCTCGGACCGGCCGCTGGGAACCGTGCACCAGTTCTGGATGGCGCGGCCCGATATCGACCAGGACCCGCAGCATCAGTACAAGCTCAGCCTGGCCTGCAACGGCGGCCCGCTGTTCACCCGCCTCAGCTTCGGCCATCCGGCGCAGGTAAGGGCTGCAGCCGTGTACGAGGCCGAGCTGCTGGAGCCGGATTCAAAGATGGAGCTCTGGATGTACGCCCGCGCCTTGCCGAGCAACAGCGTCCAGTCCCTGGGTTACGACAGGCGCGCCAACGGCCGCCGCATCGAAAAGATCCAGCTCGCGAAGACGCTGTCCCTGCCGCCTGCCAGTCCCTACAACGGGGTGTGGCAGATCGAAACCGTGATGGAGAGCCGCAATGCGCGCCCCTCCGGTTCCGGCCTTGCGCTGCACATACGCTGAGGTGCGTCACCGTACAGACAGCAGTATGCCCGGGTAGCGAAACTCCTTGCAGGCCGGGCGGTCCGGCCGCGCTCCGAGGAGACTGCAATGGAACCGCATCAGATTCTGCTGACATCCACCATCCTGATGGCGATCACCGCCTTGGGCGGCATCGTCATGGCGCTCATCCGTTTTGGCGGCAAGCCCGCGCCGCCGTCGTGGCTGGCCATGCTGCACGGCCTGCTGGCGGCGGCGGGCCTGACCTTGCTGGCCTATGCCTGCGCCACCATGGCAGTGCCGGGCTTCGCCTGGTGGGCGCTGCTGCTCTTCCTCGCGGCGGCGGTCGGAGGCGTCGTGCTCAACTTCCATTTCCACCTGAAGCAGATACCCTTGCCCATCTGGCTGGTGCTGGTGCACGCTGTGGTGGCCGTGCTCGCCTTCGTCTGCCTCGCCCTGGCGGCTTTCGGGAGGGGCGGCTAAGCCGGGACTTCGCCGTCCGCCTTGGCGAGCGGTGCATTGGCGGGGCCGTGCAGCACCTCGCCCGTGATATCGAACCGGGAAGCGTGGCAGGGGCAATCCCAGGATTTCTCCACGCCGTTCCAGCGCACCGCGCAGCCCAGATGCGTGCACATGGCGGACACTGCGTGCGCTTCGCCCGTTTCGCTGCGGTAGACCGCCAGCAGCTTCAGGCCTTTGCGCAGCAGCCCGCCTTCACCGGGCGGAATCTGCCCGACCGAACTGACCTCGCCGCGCTTGAGCCAGTCGGCGTATTGCGCGAGCGTGTTGGCCTGCTCGGACAGGTACTCTCCCGCAGCGCGGAACATCTTGCGCGAGGGGTTGTAGATGGGCGCCCAGGGATTGAATTTGCCGCTGACCAGGTCGCGAATGATCATCGCGCCCATAGTGCCGTGGGTCATGCCGTTGCCCGAATCGCCCGTGATGAGATAGACGCCTTCGGCGTCCATGGGACTGCGGCCGAGGAAGGCCATGCCGTCCGCCGGCTCCATCACTTCGCCCGACCAGCGGTGGGTGATCTCGGCCGGGACGCCCACGTTCTCCCGTATCCAGCGTTCGATCTGGGCGAAACGGTGCTGGGGCTGGCTGTCCTGGCCGGTCTTGTTGTCCTGGCCGCCGACGATGAGGATATCGTGCTCCTCCTGTCCTGGCGGCGTCCACAGGCGCACATAGTAGTAGGGATCGCCGGTGTCCCACAGCAGCACATCGGGCATCACTCCACGCGGAATGCGCGCAGCCAGCACATAGCTCATGTAGCCCGACTGTTTCGTATGCATGACCACGCGGTCCTGGAAGGGCGTGTTGGTGGCCACGACGACGATGCCCGCGTGCACGGCGCCATTGGGCGTGACAACCACGTGTCCCTTGTCGTCCTGGTCCAGCTTCAAGGCCCGCGTACCGCCATGAATGGCGCCGCCCCGGCGACCGATTGCGCCGCACAGGCCCGCCAGATATTTGAGAGGATGGAAGCGTCCCTGCTGACCGAAGCGCAAGGCCGGTCCCGTATGGAAAGGCATGCCCGGCACCTGCGCCACGCGCTCGACTTCGACGCCCAGGCGCCGGGCGGATTCGAGTTCGCTGTCCAGTTCCGAAACGGGCGTGCTGTTCGACAGGATCAGGTAGCCGTCCAGCCGCGCGAAATCGCAGGCGATGCCTTCTTCCTGGACGATGGCCTCGATCTGGGCGGTGGCGCTGAAGTGGCTGTCGGCAACCAGTTTCGCGCGGTCCTGTCCGAAACGTTCCTCGATGCGGTGATAGCGCTCATCCGGCACGAACAGGTGTGCGGTGGTGCGGCCCGTTTCCCCGGCGCCGACGCCGGCGGCGTCGATTACCGTGACCGATCTTCCTTCCTTCAGCATCAACAGGGCGGCCGTCAGGCCCGCGATGCCCGCGCCGATCACGCAGACATCGCTGTGCACCTCGCCCTGCAGGGGCGGGAAGCTCGGCACGGCGGCTGTGTCCATCCACACCGAGCGGGTATGTTCCTGGCTTGTCATGGCGGCTCCTCACAGGATGAAGAGCACCAGTAGAGCGCAAAAGGGCCGGCGCCGCTGTTCGCTGCCGCACGGTGCCTGCATGCGCGCCAGTTCACATTGCGCCGGGCTTACTGGAGCAGTTCGATCCCGAACCAGCGGGCGATAAAGGCCCAGGCGGCAAAGCAGACGACGGTGAGCGCCATGCAGGCGCTCAGTGTTGGCCAGAAGCCCCAGCGCGGCAGCAGCAGGGGGAACGCAAGGAACATGGGCAGCGTGGGCACCACGTACCAGAAGGTGTAGCGCGCATGGTTGGCCAGCCTGGACTCGGGCTGGTTCTCGAAATACAGCCAGATCAAGGTGAGAATGGTCACCAGCGGCAGCGAGGCAACCAGGGCGCCAACCCGGTCGCTCCGTTTGGCCAGTTCCGACACGAGGACGACAACGAATGCAGTGGTGAGGTATTTGGTGACAATCCAGATCATCGGGTTTCCTGAGGTAGAGGAGGCGTCGCCGCCTCGGGAAGCGCATGCTGCAGGAGCTGCTGCGCCAGCAGCGCGGCATGCGGCGTCAATGAAGCGAAGTCGCGCGCGCAGAGGTGGAGCCGCCGCGCGGCCCAAGCTTCCGACAGCGGCAGGACCGCCAGGTCCAGCTGGATGGTCTTCGCCAGCGCATGGGAAACGATGGAGACGCCCACGCCAGCCTGAAGGCACATTGCCACATGTTCGATGCTGCGCAGGCGGATACGGTAGTCAAGCTGGCGGCCAAGCCGTGAAGCGCGTTCCGCAAGGTGGGCCTCGAGCGCAGTATCCGCCATGCCCACGATGGGCTCTTCGAGAACGTCGGCGAATGTGGCATTGGGCTGCCGGGCCAGCCTGTGGGACTGGCTGGCCACCACAACAAGCTGGTCGCTTGCGATGAGCTCCGATTGCAGCGAGCCCAGGTCCGTAATGTCGGCAACAATGCCCAGGTCCGCCCGCTGCTCCGCCAGGGCCTGGACGATCTCCGCACTGGGCTTTTCTTCGAGATCGATTGAGAGATCGGGGTGCGCGGCGAGAAACTGGCAGAGCTGCGGCGGCAGAAATGCGGCCATGGCAGCGGTATTCGACAGGAGGCCGACACGGCCCTTCAAGCCCGTCGCATACGTTCGCAGCTCCCCGCGCATCTGCTCCACCTGCCCCAGAATTGCCCGGGCATGGCGGATCAGCGCTTCTCCGGCAGGGGTGGCGCGCACGCCGCGCCGGTTCCGCTCCAGCAGCGGCGCCCCCAGCGCATCCTCCATTCCGGCGATGCGCTCGCTGACCGAGGCCAGGGCCAGATGCATGGCGCGCGCGCCATGGGTCAGGCTGCCGCATTCGACCACGGTAAGGAACAGTCGCAAATCAGTGAGGTCGAAGCGCATTGCAGGAATGTGAGTTCGGATTGTCCGAAGTCTAGCACCGGAATTGCCGGATTGCGAGGAGGCCAGCCACCGACTAAGATCAGCTGCATGGATACCATCATTCTAACGTTTTCGGCGGGGACAGTGGCAGGCGCCATGAACGCGCTGGCCGGTGGCGGCTCCTTCGTAAGCCTGCCAGCGCTGATTGCCGCAGGCGTGCCATCGGTTCAGGCGAATGCTTCCAGCACGGTCGCGCTGTTCCCGGGCGGCCTGGCCAGCGCCTGGGCGTACCGTGATGGCCTGGGTCCGGTGGGCGCCGTCTCCCTGCGCCCGCTCGCCGCGGCGACGCTCTTCGGCGGCCTGCTCGGCGCGCTGCTCCTGATGCGCACATCGTCGGCAGTCTTCGGCTATCTGCTTCCCTGGCTGCTGCTGATTGCATCCCTCGCGCTCGCCTTCGGCAAACGCCTGAGAGAGGCCCTGCGTGCCCGCTGCCACATTCACGCCAATGCCGTGCTGGCGGTTCAATTCGCGCTTGGCGTGTATGGCGGCTATTTCGGCGGCGCGGTCGGGATCATGATGATTGCGATATGGGGCCTGATCGACAGCCGGGACCTGAAAGCGCTCAACGCGCAGCGCACCTTGCTGGTAAGCGCTGCCAATACGGTCGCCGTGCTCGTTTTCATCGCCGCCGGCGCGGTGCATTGGCCAGAGACCCTCGGCACGCTCGCAGGCGCAATCGCGGGCGGATATTTTGGCGCACACATCGGCCGGCGCGCATCGGCAGCCGCAGTGCGCCGGATCACGCTGTGCGCGACCTTCGGCATCACGCTCGCGTTCTTCGTAAAGTCTTACGGCCGTATACTTTCAGGCTGGTGACGCCATGGGGCCGGCCGGATGGACCAATGGCGTGTGCGCCGAATTCTCAAACCTGTGTATAGTCTCTATCTTTCTATCGGGTAAGCATCAGCATTTGTGCTTCCCGTCATGGCGTAATGTCTTCCGTACAGAATTGAGGTCCGATGAACACCAGTACCGAGGCGTTACAGCTCGACAGCAGCTGCAGTACAGCACATTCCGTTCGGTTTTATGCAGAAGACGCAGTGCTTCTGGCGGAAGTGAAGGACTATCTGGACGCAGGGCTGCGCGGTGGCGGTTCCGCGATCGTGATCGCGACGGAAGAGCATCTCAGCGCCTTGCGCCAGCAATTGCTGGGCCTGGGAAGACTCGAAGGCGAGCCTGCCTGGTTCCCCGGCGAGCTCATTATGCTGGAAGCGTCGCACGCCCTGTCGCAGTTCATGGTCGGCGACTGGCCGGACGAACAGCGCTTCCGCGAGGTCGTTGGCGGACTGGTGAGCAAAACCTGCGCGCGGGGCAAGCCGGTTCACGCCTTCGGCGAAATGGTGGCCGTGCTGTGCGGACGTGGCCTCTACGATGCGGCCGTAAGGCTGGAACAGCTGTGGAACGCTCTGCGTGAAGAGCACCGTTTTTCGCTGTTCTGCGCCTATCCATGGCACCTGTTTCCCAACCAGGAGCGCACCCTGGCGTTTCAACATGTATGCGCCGAACACGACCATGTCGGCGTGCACACGCACGGCACCGGGGCACAGCACGTTGGGCACCGCGAGGCAGTGCTCGAACAGAAAGTCTTCGCATTGCAGGCCGAGCTGGCAGGCGCGCGCCAGTCGGAACAGACGCTCCGGCACCGCGAGCAGGAGCTCGTGGACTTTCTCGAAAAGGCGGCCGAGGGCATTCACCGCGTGGCGCCGGACGGCACGATCCTCTGGGCCAACACGGCCGAGCTGGCATTGCTCGGCTATCGCTGGGAGGAGTATATCGGCCACCATATTGCCGAGTTCCATGCCGATCAGGCTGAAATCCAGGACATATTGCAGCGCCTGCATGCGGGCGAGATTCTGCTGGATCAGCCTGCGCGCATGCGCTGCAAGGATGGGGCGATCAAGCATGTCGTCATCAACTCCAACGGCTGCTTCGAAGATGGCCGCCTGCGCTATACCCGCTGCTTCACGCGCGACGCCACGGACCGCCACCTGCTGGCGCAGACCTATCGGGAACGCGAAGCGCTGGTGCAGGAGCTGTCCCGCGCCAATGAAGCGAAGGACGAGTTCCTGGCCATGCTCGCCCACGAACTGCGCAATCCGCTGGCGCCGATATCCGCTGCAGCGCAGCTGGTGTCGCTCGCCCCCGATGAGGCCGGACGCGTAAAGCAGGCCTCCGCCGTCATCCTGCGGCAGGTAGCGCATATGACCAGCCTGATCGACGATCTGCTCGATGTGGCGCGGGTGACGCGGGGACTTGTTGTGCTGAACAACGACGCGCTGGATCTGCGCGAGGTCATCTATGAAGCCGTCGAACAGGCCGCGCCGCGTATCCGGGGGCAGCAGCAGCGCCTGGCGCTCGACGTGCCGCCGGAGTCTGCCGTCGTACGCGGCGACCGCAAGCGCCTGGTACAGGTGGTGGCCAACCTGCTGTCGAACGCCGCGAAGTTTACGCCGGCGAATGGCGAAATCAGTATCCGGCTCCGCCTTCGCGAGAATGAGGTGGAACTTGCCGTGGCCGACAACGGTGTCGGAATGGAGCCCGATCTGGTGGCGCGGGTATTCGGCCTCTTCGTTCAGGGACACCGTACACTGGACCGGGCGCAGGGCGGGCTCGGCATCGGCCTGTCGCTGGCCAAACGCCTGGTCGAATCCCATGGCGGAACGCTGTGTGCGGCCAGTGCCGGGGCGGGGGAGGGCAGCACGTTTACCGTGACCCTGCCGCGCGTGATGCATCAGCCGATCGACGGCGCCTCGCTTGCAAAGTTGCCTGTGCAGAGGCACGGAGATTCCCTCCGGGTCATCGTGGTGGACGATAACCGCGATGCCGCCGACACCCTGGCCGGGTTGCTCTCAGCCGTAGGCCACCAGTCGCGCGCGCTTTATTGTGCGGAGGCCGCCATTGAGGCGGCAAAGTCCGCTTGTCCCCATGTATTCATGATCGATATTGGCCTGCCGGAGATGGATGGACTCGCTTTGGCGCGGCGCCTGACGGCCATGCCCGAGGCAGCAAACGCCGTCCTGATCGC
This sequence comes from Massilia endophytica, assembly GCF_021165955.1. NCBI lineage: Bacteria > Pseudomonadati > Pseudomonadota > Betaproteobacteria > Burkholderiales > Oxalobacteraceae > Massilia > Massilia endophytica. The sequence continues at coordinate 1,998,172 of NZ_CP088952.1, forward strand.
AGTGACCGGCTACAGCCAGTTGAAGGACCGCAGTTCAAGCAGGGCAGTGGGCTTCCAGCACCACTTCGTAAAGCCGGTGGACATCGCTGAACTGTTGGGATTGCTCGCAGAGCTCACACCGGCCACTTCGTCCTGATGAGTTAGCGTCCTCGTCCACGGACGGGCAGGCTATACTGGCGGCTTGTTAACCGTCAGCCCACCATGACCAACCGCCCGGATACCGACCAGGAAAACCTGGAACAGCTGAAACTCCTCGTCGAGCGCATCAGCGACTACGCCATCTACATGCTGACGCCGGACGGCGTGGTGGCAAGCTGGAACGAAGGCGCGCGCCGCTTCAAGGGCTACGAACGCAGCGAGATCCTTGGACGCCACTTTTCCATTTTCTATACCCCCGAGGACCTCGCCGCCGGCCTTCCGGCCCGCGCCCTGGCCACCGCAAAAGAGCTGGGCCATTTCGAGGCGGAGGGCTGGCGTGTGCGCAAGGATGGGAAGCGGTTCTGGGCTTCCGTGGTCATGGACCGCATCAATGACGATCAGGGGAACCTGGTCGGCTTTGCCAAGATCACGCGCGACATCAGCGAGCGCAAGGCGGCCGATGTGGCGCGCCGGGAAGGCGAACTGCACTTCAAGCTGCTGGTTCAGGGGGTAGTCGATTATGCGATCTACATGCTGTCGCCGGAGGGCGAGGTGAGCACCTGGAACGGGGGCGCCGAGCGCATCAAGGGGTATGCGGCAAACGAGGTCCTGGGCACGCATTTCTCCCGCTTCTATACTGAGGAAGACCGCGCCGCAGGACGGCCCGGTAAGGCGCTCAGCACGGCGCGTGCGGAAGGGCGCTTCGAGGCAGAAGGCTGGCGCGTGCGCAAGGACGGCAGCCGCTTCCGCGCACATGTCGTCATCGATGCGATCCGTGACGAGGCGGGAAACCTGGTCGGGTTTGCAAAGGTTACCCGCGACATCACGGAACGCATGCTGCTGGAAAGCGCACAGGCGGCCCTGCATAGCGCGCAGAGGCTGGAGGCCATCGGCAAGCTGACGGGCGGGGTCGCTCACGATTTCAACAATATCCTGCAGGTGATTGGGGGCAGCGTGCAGCTGCTCTCCGAGCTGGTGCACGACAACGCGAGCGCGCTGCGCTACGCGAATATCGCCATGAATGCGGTCGAGCGCGGCGCCAAGCTGTCCTCGCAGTTGCTCGCCTTCGCACGCCGCCAGCCGCTGCAGCCTGTGGTCGTGAACGCCGGCCGCATTGTGCGCGGCATCGAAGACCTCACCCAGCGTGCGCTGGGCGAACAGGTGGAGATCGAAAGCGTGATCTCTGGCGGACTATGGAATACGCTGATCGATCCGAACCAGCTGGAAAATGTCATCCTGAACCTGGCGATCAATGCACGCGATGCGATGCCGGAGGGAGGCAAGCTGACGCTTGAGGTGGGCAACGCCATGCTGGACGATAATTATGTGCGTTCGGAGCCCGATGTGCCGCCGGGCCAATATGTCGTGGTGAGTGTCAGCGATACGGGGGGCGGCATGCCAGCGGATGTTCTGGAGCGGGCGGTCGAACCATTCTTTACCACCAAGGGGGAAGGCAAGGGGACCGGACTCGGACTGAGCATGGCATTCGGCTTCGTGAAGCAGAGTGGCGGCCATTTCCGCATCTACAGCGAAGTAGGGCACGGCACCACCATCAAAATGTATTTCCCGCGCGTCCACGCCAACGAAGACCTGCGGCCGTCCGCCCTGCCGACCGAGGTTACCGGTGGCGACCAGACCATCCTGGTGGTGGAGGACGATCCAACCGTGCAGGCCATGGTCGTGGAAACGCTGACCGGCCTCGGCTACAAGGTGCTGAAGGCGGATAACGCCGAAGACGCACTGGCGGTCCTCAAGGCCGGGGTGCATTGCGATCTGCTCTTTACCGATGTGGTGATGCCTGGCAGCCTCAGGACACCGGAGCTTGCGCGGCAGGCCAAGGCCTTGCTGCCGCATCTCGAAGTGCTGTTCACGTCGGGCTATACCCAGAATGCCATCATCCACGGCGGCCGCCTGGATCCCGGCGTGCAGTTACTGAGCAAGCCATACCGGCGTGAAGATCTGGCGCGCAAGATTTCGGCCATCCTCAAGCCCGGCAAACGGGCAGCGCCGCGCCACGTCCTGATGGTTGAAGACAATGAGGACGCGCGGTTGATGGCTGTGCAGGTGACGGAGGTGCTCGGCTACAAGGTGAGCGCGGTGGGCACGGCCGAGGCGGCGCTGGCGCTGCTGGCGACCCAGGACTTCGACGTGCTGATGACCGATGTCCGCCTGCCTGGCATCGACGGCATCAGCCTCGCGCAGAAGGCGAAGGCCGCCAAACCGGCGCTGCACATCGTTCTGTGCTCAGGAATGTCGAGCCTGCCTGAGCAGACGGCGACCCTGAATGCCGTGCATCTGCTCAAGCCATTCAATCAAACACAGTTGAAGGCAGCCCTCGGTTGAAGCCTTGGGCGAAGGAGGGCGCTTACCTAAAATTGGATACACGCAGACACTTTTACTCCGCCATCCTGCCACTGATGGCCATGGGATTGGCGCCGTAAAAACTTAGCCGGAACTGGGCTGCTTTGAGACGTCGGTTTGATATTAAAGCCTTCGATCGCTAAAAGTGTTTATCCCAGTTGATACCGTCAACGTCAACGGCATTAAAATTGTTCTTCGCTAGCTCCTGGCTTAGAAGTTCTGCCGCATACGGTTCTTCCCGAAACCTCATCGTCTCCAAATTCACGAGTTCCGAGAAGGTGCGCTGTATTGGCTCTGGCGTTATTTGAAGCTGTCTGCGCACGTTTCCATGGAGGTTAGACGCAGTAACGGTTACGTCGATGCTGAGTCCATCTGCGTGAGGGTCAACCCACCCGATGAACACATATTCGTGATCATAACCATGCCGGAAATCTTGGCAAGCTATCTGTATCTGTGAAGAGCGATCTGGTTCCTCGATGACGACGAAATCATGTCTGCCGGGTACTGCTGCCTCGCTTCTGCGAAACGCGTACATCGAGCTCAAATCCCGGGTCCGGGGAACGGGCGGATGAGGGCCTACGGGATAGGCGACAACGGGGCGTTCGTGCACCCACCCCCCGCTGGCCGCTAGCCTTATCAAAAGATCCTCGGCGGGCACATGGCCGACGTTCTCAATGCGGAAGCGAATTTCAACCTGGCCAAAGTTCAGCTCCAACTTTCGTTCGCAATCCTTGATGTAGTTCGGAACGACTTTTTCTTGCCAAAAGTTGTGCCGCCTTTCGAGCGTGTGATCAAATTCGAGGTGGCTGGAAATTCCATGCAAGCCACCGCGATCTTGTCTGGCGATTGGGTTTAACCGGATGATGCGCTTCTGAAGTTCCGCCCGCTCTATGTCAGAAAGAGTCCTAACGCGTACGGATGGAACTGATGCTGACCCTGGTAGGAGTGTGATTTCCAATTGAGGTTCGCGACTCTTAAGCGCGTCCACTTCGCCCTGCAGCTTTTTGGCTTTCTTCTCCGCTTCGGACTGTTCCCTCGCGCGTAGCCAGTTATCCCCGATTTGGTATGTTCTTAGCCCGAGTTTCCTCGCCAAGTACAGCGGTCGAATATCATGGCTAAGAAGTATCCGTTTGCCGATATCCGGACCCTTCGTGCATTGGGTCTGCACCGCAACCCGAGCATCAGCTTCATCTTGGTCGAATTCGTCGAACTGAGTCCAGTCGATTCGGCCGCAATCGGCCATAGCGATCTCCACTCGAGGAGCTGGGGCCTCACGGATTACGACTGTCTCAGCGCCGTCGACAATAGGTCGTAGAGTCCTATTGAATCGTCTCGCATGATCGGCCAGGCGCGCGTGACTCTTCTTCGAATCAACCTCCTGCATTACAGTGGGGACGATAAGCACAAGAATGCTGCCGGCACTCGCGATTTCCTTCCACGGCAGCTGGTCTAGTGCTAAGCACTCAAGTGCGACGTTCGAGTCAATGAATGCAACAACGAAGTATTTCTCCCAATTGATGGTCATCGTTTCCCCAGTTCTTTTTACCTAGTCGCCATGGTGCGCCCTTTTTTCGACCTCAAGCATACCCGTCTTGACAAGGAAAAGCGATCCGGCTGGGCTACGGCAAATGACGGATCGCCGCATCGGAACTTCGCCGCGGGTTCTGACGCTCTCCCGCATCCAGATAGTGCTTGATGTCATGCTCGGCGCGCTCATCCCGAGAACTGATCGATATCTTCCAACAAATTGCCGCCACGGCGCATGGCGCCGTCCTTGCGCAAGTACATGAACTTGTCATCGCGCGCGTAGACCTGCCGATGCGCGTGCCAGAGGAGGGACGCATTCGCAAATGCCACCTGCTCGGGCCCCGCATCGATCACCTCAACGGAATTCCCGGTATGGCCGACCATCAGGAGCTCATGTGAAACCGGGAACAGGACTTCAGTACCGCGGCGCCCAAAGCCAGGCGAGTCAAACGGATTGCGCTCTTTCCTTTCGCTCCATTGCAGGCCGACCGGGTGGTCCGATGTCACGAAGCCCCCAGTGTCGGCGCCTGCCCTGACGAGCAGCCAGCGCCGCTGAGCCAGCGACGTGAGGACGGTTTCCATCATGCGCATCTCGTTGCCGACGTGCCGGGTGGTGCTTACCTCAATGGTATAGGCTTCGCTCTGGACGAACTGCTTCATCTCTTCGTAGGTCACCTTTGGAGCATCCGGCACGTGCCCATCTCGGATCGCTCGTCCCATCGTGGCATTGTAGCGCTCCTCGTTCGCTACTGTCAGGTGCATAATTTGTTTGGCTATACGCTCGTGGAAATCCCGTACGTTCTCGCGCATCCTGGGGGTTCGCACGGCCATCAGGGCAATCAGGTTCAAAAGGAGATTCAGGTCTTCGTCGCTGCCGAGGGCGCGCGTTTGCCACATGCGACGCAACGCCTGTGCCACTTTGCTCTCGAAGTTTGCATACGTCATCTCGACAAGATTCGGATCGACGCCGTCCACCTCGATGCGGTTGAAGTCGCGCGCCGAAGCGACGTTGCGCGGACTGGTCGTGAACGACGTGCGCGTGCGCTTATCCACGACGAGCAACTGCGCGTTCTTGCTCGCGCTTTTGGCAAACCCTTTCAAGTAGCACTGCGGGACCCAGTGCTGGTTACGGACCTGGCCGGCCGCCATATTCCCTCCACTAGACGTGGCAGACCAGTCAATACCTCCCGGCATGCCTGGACTGGATCATAACGATGCCGGTGCGCAGCCCTGGGAGGCCCCGACTGTCCGCACGCTGAGGGCGGGGCGATGGACCAGATCAGCCTCGGGCGCCTATGTTCCCTGCATCTGCTCCTCGCCCATGGCGCCTGTGACGTGGTGCCTGATCGCACTCAGATAGCAAGCGAAGGAAACCGCGCTCATGGCAAGCAGCATGGCGATCAGCAGTTGCGTGTGGGCGCCGCCCAGCACAAAGGCCGCCGCCAGTGGCCCGGCGGCCTTCGACACCAGCGACGGTCCGGCCATAGCGCCCGAAATCGCGCCATAGTTTTTGGCCCCGAAGAGCGCTTGCGGAATGGTGCCGCGCACGATAGTCATAATGCCATTGCTCAGCCCATAGAGGAGGCAGAAGAGAGCGACGGCCCAGGCCTGGCTGCCGAAGAGCAGCAGTGCCAGCAGGGATGCAGGCAGAGCGGCGAAGGTGAATTTGCCTACCGTTTGGGGCAGGGCGCTGCGTGCCACCGTTCTCTCGAGCACGCGGCCGGCGACCTGCATCGGTCCGATCAGGCTGGCCATCAGGACGGCCATGCCGGCGACGTGGCCCATGTCCTTGAGCAGTGGGATCAGGTGCACGGACAGCGCCGAGAAAGTGAAGGTATTGGCCGAGAAGGCAAAGGCCAGCTTCCAGAACGCTGGGTGGCGCAATGCCTCCGCCAGGGTATGGCTGCGCACCGCCTGCGCGCCGGAGGGCGGAACGTGAGGCGCATCGGGGCCCAGGAGCAGGTGCAGCGGCAGACACACCACAAGCTGCGCGATGCCGAACCAGAAATAGCTGTCGCGCCAGCCCAGCTCATTGCTCAATTTGAGCGTCAGGGGCCAGAAGATGGTGCTGGCAAAGCCCGCAAAGAGCGTGAGCGTGGAGATGGCCTGCCGTGCGCCGGATGCGAACTTGCGGTTGAGGGTGGCAAATGCCGCCTCGTACAAGGTGAGCGCCATGGCGACGCCCAGTAGCAGCCAGGCGCCAAAGTAGGACAGGGCGCTATTGGCATGACTGAGCCAGATCAGGCCCAGCCCGCAAACGAGCGAACCTGCCGCCATCACCCAGCGCCCGCCGAAGCGGTCGAGCATGATGCCCGTCGGTGTCGAACAGGCGCCGGTCACCAGAAGGCTGGCTGAGAAGGCGCCGTAGACCAGTTCTGGCGAGAGATGGAGGTCGGCGCCAATCGCGCCGGCCACAACGCTGAAGGCATAGTACAGAGAGCCCCAGGACGCGATCTGCGTGACCGCGAGAATGCCGATGGTGCGCCAGGGACTCCCCATTACCAACCCTTTCGTTTTTTAAGGGATCGATTGTACGTCATGCGCAGCAGGATGGCTTGGGCAGGGCCGCGGGCGCGGGGCAGCCGCAGCCCGCCGCGCCTGCCGCTTTCGCCGCCGCATCGTCCACGCAGCAGGCATCGGTTCCTTGCGGGGCTGGACCGCCGCAGCAGCCCGATGCGCTGTCGGCCTCAGGCGGCCTGGTGTTGCACACGCCCGTTTCCGGCAACTCGAGCTGCACGTCATCGGCGGCCTTCAGGTCTCCCGCCAGCGCGGCGACAACGGAGCGCACCTGCTCGTAGCCAGTGGCCATCAGGAAGTTGGGAGCGCGGCCGTAGCTCTTCGCGCCGACGGCATAGTAGCCAATCTCCGGGTGGGCCAGTTCGCGGTGCCCGTGTGGCCGGACGGTGCCACAGCTGTGTTCGTTCGGATCGATGAGGGGGGCCAGCGCATCCGTACTTTCCAGCCACGGATCATGACGTACCCGCAGTTCGCGCGTGATCGCCAGATCCGGCCTGGCGCCCGTTGAGGCAACGATGCGGTCGATGCCATCGATAAACCGCGCGTCGCCCGCCACGTTCTCTCCGACGATGCGCAACTGCCCGTCCACCTCAGTGATCGAGCGGATCAGGAAGTTCGTGTGAATCTCCAGGCGTCCCGCCCGGTGCAGCGCCTGCAGCCGCAGGCCCACTTGGCCGCGTGCCGGAAGGCCATCGGCTTCGCCGCCGCCGAAGGTCTTGGCCGGCGAATTGCCCCGGATCGCCCAGACGATGACCGTTCCGGGGGCTTCGTCTGCCAGCTGCGCCAATGCCAGCAGGGTGCCTGCGGCGGAGTGGCCAGCGCCCACTACAAGAACGCGCTTCCCCGCGTAGCGCTGCCGTTCACGCCCGGTAATGTCGGGCATGCCGTAGTCGATGCGGTCTGCAAACTGCTGTTCGCCTTGCGCGGGCAGGCCGTTCGCCCCCAAGGGATTCGGGTGCGACCAGGTGCCCGTGGCGTCAAGCACAGCGCTCACGAAATACTCCCGCTCCCCCTGCCTCGTGTGCGTCCGGATCACAAAGGGCGCCTGTTCGCGGCCGCGGGTCTTGACCTTGTCAAAGCCGAGGCGAGCGACTTCCGTGACCCGGTGTCCGAGCTTCAGGTGCTCGGCGAACTGGGGCAGCTTCGCCAGGGGTTCTAAATAACGCTGGCGAAGCTCTCCAGCAGTGGGCAGGTCATCGGCTGGCGGCATGTGCCAGCCCGCCGCCTCAAGGAGCTTGCGCGCAGCCCTGTCCACGTTGTACTGCCACGGCGAGAACAGCCGGACCTGCTCGTAGCTTGCGAGATTGCCTGCCACTGAATCGGCGGCCTCGAAAATTAACGGCGTCATGCCGCGTTCAATCAGATGGGCAGCGGCAGCCAGGCCCACAGGGCCGCCGCCCAACACGGCAACAGGAAGAGTGATATCGGACAGATTCATGTTGATTCCTTTCGATCAAAGAGAACATGCCATCAGGGTGGCCGAGGCAGGGCAGGCGCCCTGGAATTCGCGGGACGCTTGCAGTGCCGATGGAACCGATGCCCGGTCGACTTCCTGGAAGCCGCGCCGGGCGAAATACTGGGCAGCAGTGGTAGTGAGCAGGTAAAGCGTGTCGATCCGCCGCGTGCGGGCAAGCTCGGCGATCTGCCGGTGCAACTGGTCGCCCAAGCCTTGGCCCTGGTGCTGCGCTGCGACGACAACCGAGCGCAGTAAGGCTGCCTGTCCGTACAGCTCCAGACCTCCTGCGCAGAGCAGTTCGGTGCCTGTGTCGCCGACGATGAATGCATCCAGGTGATCGCTGGCGCCATCGGTGGGCAATTGGGCGGCCTGCAGGAGCCGTTGTATGGCAGGCCAATCTGCCTGCGTTGCGGGCCGGAAGGTGAGGGTAGTAGTCATGGCAATCTCCTGTGCAGTTTGTTATTCGTCGAATTACGAATCATTAGGCAAAAAATTTACAGGCCGCCGATCAGCGCCTTGAGCTGCGCCAGACGCTCTGGGTTCACGCAATAGCACACGCGCTGCTCGTCGGAAGAACCGCAGATCAACCCGGCGTCTTTCAAGACCGTGATGTGCTGCGAGATGGTCGAGGCTGCCAGTGGCAGCACCTCGGCGAGATTGCCGAAATAGCAGGCGCCATAAGCGGACAGATACTTCAGCAGCTGGACGCGGGCCGGGTGGCCAAGCGCCTTGCACATGCGCGCCAGGTCCTCGGCGTCGATGGCCATCACCGCTTCGCCAGCGGCGCGGGAATCACAGCAGGTTGTCATCTTGGGTTAATTCGTTAATCGACGAATGAAGAATAGAGCGATGTCATCCGCCTGTCAAGATATTTCTATATATTTGGAATTGTCGTAGTTTTGGGCTATCATCGTTCGACTTTTATCGGGATGAGCGATATGGAAACTAAAGCAGTACTCGCGGCGCTAGCCGCGCTGGCACAGGAAACCCGGCTGGGCATTTTCCGCCTGCTCGTGCAGACCGGGCCGGAAGGCATGGCGGCAACGCGCATTGCGGAGCACATGGGTATCGCCCCATCCTCCTTATCCTTCCATCTGAAGGAACTGAGCCATTCGGGCTTGATCGGCGCACGCCAGGAGGGCCGCTTCCTTTTCTATTCGGCCAACATGGGCGCGATGGATGCGCTGATGGGTTTTCTGACCGCGAACTGCTGTGGCGGCGTCGCATGCTTGCCGGCGGCTACGACATCGTGTGCTCAACCAACCGCTCTCATGGAGAAGTGAAATGCAAGACAAAGTCTATAACGTGCTGTTCTTGTGCACGGGGAATTCGGCGCGCAGCGTCATGGCCGAAGCCCTGGTCACCACAATGAGCAAGGGCCGCTTCCGCGGTTTTTCAGCGGGAAGCCATCCGGCCGGCAAGGTCAATCCCTTTGCCATCGAGCAGATTGCCGCCACCGGCTATCCGGTCGGCCAGCTGCGCAGCAAGAGCTGGGACGAATACGGCCAGCCCGATGCGCCGCACATGGACTTTATCTTTACGGTTTGTGACAACGCGGCAGGGGAGACCTGTCCTTACTGGCCTGGCCATCCGATGACGGCGCACTGGGGTTTCTCCGACCCTGCGGCGGTCCAGGGGACGGACGAGGAGAAGCGTGCCGCGTTCCACCGGATCTTTCGGCAGATCATGACCAGGATGAACATTTTCGTCAGCCTGCCCCTGCACATGCTGGAAAAGAATGCCATCCAGCGCGAAATCCACGCCATCGGCGCCACTCCTGTTTAACTTCACTGTCCATCGATCATGAAAGTTCTATTCCTTTGTACTGGCAATTCCTGCCGGTCCGTGCTCTCCGAAGCGACTTTCAATCACCTCGCCCCAGCAGGCCTCAAAGCCATCAGCGCGGGCAGCCAGCCAGCCGGTCGGCTGCACCCACGCGCCGTCGAGCTGCTGCACAGCAAAGGCATTTCGACCGAGGGCTACTACAGCAAATCGTGGAACGATCTTCCGGTGACGCCTGATATCGTGATCACGGTCTGCGGCAGCGCCGCCGGGGAAACGTGTCCAGCCTATCTCAGGCCTGTGCTGCGCGCGCACTGGGGCGTTGACGATCCTAGCCATGTGGTAGGGATGGAAGAAGAGATCACGGCGGCTTTTGAAGAGGCATACCGCATCATCCGAAAGCGGATCGAGGCGTTCCTGGCGCTGCCACTCGCGCAACTGGCAGGCGACAAGGCAAAACTCAAAACCGAGCTGGAACGCATCGGTTCGCTCTCCTGAGATAGGGCTCTGCCATGATCCAGCAATTGAACGGGATGTCGCGTCGGTTGGCGCTCGGCCATTCTAAAGGAGGCCAGTCATGACGCCGGGGCGCCGTATCGCAGCCGAGGCAATGGGCACAGCCTTTCTGCTCGCGGTGGTCGTGGGGTCTGGCATCATGGCCGAGCGGCTTGCCGGGGGCAATGTGGCCATCGCACTGTTGGCGAACGCCATTGCGACGGGAGCAGGCCTGATTGCACTCATCCTAACGTTTGGCGGCGTATCCGGCGCCCACTTCAACCCCGTGGTGACCTTGTCTGAGGCGTGGCTCGGGAATATGCCGATGCGCGACGTGACGCCTTACGTGTTCGCGCAGATCGTCGGCGCCTTCGCTGGCGTCGCGGGGGCGCACGCCATGTTCGGCGTGCCGCTGTTTTTCGCCTCGGAGCATGCGCGCACTGGCGCTGCCCAATGGTGGAGCGAATGCGTGGCGACATTTGGCCTGATCGGCGTCATCATCGGCTGCTCGCGCAGCAGGCCATCGGTCACGCCTTTTGCGGTAGCGGCCTATATCACCGCCGCCTACTGGTTCACTTCATCGACGTCCTTCGCCAATCCGGCAGTGACCCTGGCGCGCAGCGCCACCAATACCTTCGCGGGAATTCGGCCGCAGGACGCTGCAGGCTTCATTATTGCGCAGCTGGCCGGTGCAGCGGCCGCGACCGTGACCTTCCGCTGGCTTTATCAGGCGCGGAACCTGGACGCGCCGGTACCGCCAGGGGAATTTGTGCCGGAAGCTGAAAGAAAAGAACAGCGGGTCACGCATGGATAAGCTCCCCAATCTGCCAAACATTAATGCCGAGCAGCTGAAAACGCCAACCGTCGAGCAGCTTGCGCCCGAAGGGGATCTGGCACATCCGCCCCGCATCCTGATGCTGTATGGCTCGCTGCGCGAACGCTCGTTCAGCCGGTTTCTGACCTTCGAGGCGGCGCACATCCTCCGCCACTTCGGCGCGGAAGTGAAGATTTACGATCCGACGGAGCTGCCGATGGTGGGTAGCGTGCCCGAGGACCATCCGAAGGTGGTCGAGTTGCGCGAGTTATGCCTTTGGTCTGAAGGGCAGGTTTGGTGCAGTCCGGAACGCCATGGTGCGATCACGGCCGTGATGAAGAACCAGATCGACTGGATTCCGCTCGAGCAGGGCGCCATCCGGCCCAGCCAGGGCAAGACGCTGGCCGTGATGCAAGTATGCGGTGGCTCCCAATCCTTCAACGTGGTCAACACGCTGCGCCTCCTGGGCCGCTGGATGCGCATGTTCACCATCCCGAACCAGTCCTCGGTGCCGATGGCCTATAAAGAGTTCGACGAGGAAGGGCGCATGCGCCAGTCCGGCTACTACGACCGCGTGGTGGACGTGATGGAAGAACTGTTCAAGATGACGCTGCTCATGCGCGGGCGCGCAGCCTACCTGACCGACCGCTAAAGCGAGCGCAACGAGCGCCAGATGAAGGCGATCAATGCTGCCATCAAGCGTTTATAGCCGTTTTTCTAGTCACGTGGCATGTCGATATCGAAGGCCTTGTTCCGGCATTCGCGTGCCACGCGCGAAATCAGCTGGCGAAACTCTTGCATGTCCAGGCCTCTATGCACGTTGGGAATAGGCGTCGCGCGCAAGACATGGTCTTGCTCGGCATGCACCATACGCGTTGAGCGGACCGGCCAGTCCGCATGCGCGATGAAGGTGTCTCGCTTGGACGGCACGAGTTCGTGTAGGGCTTGGCGCTCCCGCAGGCCTTTGCATCACGGATCGCATTTTACATAATACAAATTATGCGAAATTATCCAAGGACTCAGCGAGACCGACAATAATGCCCTCAGGCCCTCTGATATAGGCCAGCCGGTACGTATTCTCGTACTCCATCTCGCCAATGATTTCGGTCCCGGATTCGCGCATGCGCGCGAGTACTTCGTCGATACCATCCACGGCAAACATCACGCGTCGCAGGCCCAGGGTGTTCACCGGCGCGTTCACGGGCCCGAACCTCACCGGCTCCGGCGTGTGGAACTTGTCCAGCTCGATTCCCTGGCCATCGGGTGTTCGCAGCATCGCCAAGGTCGCCTTGACGTCCCCCAGGCCAATAAGCTTCCCGACCATGGGACCCTGGACCGTTTGCTCGCCTTCGAGCGTGAGCCCCAGTTCGATGAAGAACGCTTTGACCGCTTCCAAATCGTCGACAACGATCAGAACGTTGTCCATGCGCTTGATGGTCATTTTCGCAGCACCACGTGCGTCGCCAGCTCGGTTGGCACGTGTTCCGTGCAGCGGAAGCCCAGGCTTCGGAGATCCATCCCCGCGAACAAGGATTCGCCCGATCCAAGCAGCACCGGCGCAACGGCCAGGTGCATTTCGTCGACCAGGCCCGCCTGCACGTATTCGCGAATGGTCGCCACGCCGCCGCCCAGGCGCACATTCTTGCCATTGGCAGCCTGGCGGGCCTGTTCGTAAGCGGATTCAATGCCGCCAGTGACAAAATGGAAGGTCGTGCCGCCTTTCATCTCCAGCGGTTCGCGGGGATGGTGCGTCAGCACGAACACCGGAACATGGTATGGCGGTTCGTCTCCCCACCAGCCTTTCCAGCTGTCGTCCGGCCACGGTCCGCGAACCGGTCCAAACATGTTCCGGCCCAGAATCCAGGCGCCGATGTTGGCGAAGCCGCGCGCCGCGAAGTCTTCGTTCGGACCGTCCGCTCCCTTGCTTTCGTCGCCCATCATGCGCTGGAACGTGCGGGTGCCGATCAGCCATTTGTGCAGCGCTTCGCCGCCTTCGCCGAGCGGCGTTTTCAGGCTCTGGTTCGGACCGGCCCCGTAGCCATCGAGGGACACCGTGAAGCTTTGTACTTTGAGTTCGGACATGAAGTCTCCTATGCGGCGGCCGCCTTGGCGCGCGCCGCGTGCAGTTTCTTGTAGCTGTCGAGCAGGCGCTGATGCCTGTCGAGGCCTTCCAGTTTCATGCTGGTCGGAGTCAGGCCGTAGAAACGCACGCTGCCATCCACCGAGCCGATAACGGCGTCCATCCGTGCATCGCCAAACATGCGCCGGAAGCTGACCACATAGTCGTCGAGTTCCATCTCTTCGTCCAGCTCCACCTCCAGCACCGCATTCAGGGCCTGGTAGAAGAGCCGGCGCTCGACCGTGTTGTCGTTGTACTGCAGGAAGGCTTCCACCAGTTCCTGCGCGGCTTCCAGTTCCTGCAATGCCAATTGAATGAGCAGCTTCAATTCCAGAACCGTGAGCTGGCCCCAGACCGTATTCTCGTCGAAGTCGATGCCGATCAGGGTGGCAATGTCACCGTATTCGTCCAGCTCATTGTTCTCCAGCCGGTCCAGCAGCGCTTCCAGGCTGGCGTCATCCAGGCGGTGCAGGTTCAGGATATCGGCGCGGAACAGGAGCGCCTTGTTGGTGTTGTCCCAGACCAGGTCTTCAACAGGATAAATCTCCGAATAGCCCGGCACCAGGATGCGGCAGGCGGTGGCGCCTAGGTGCGTGTACTCCGCCGTGTAAACCTCCTTCCCCATGTCTTCGAGAATGCCGAACAGGGTTCGGGCTTCGTCGGCATTGGAGTTGTCGCCGTGGCCGGAGAAATCCCATTCCACGAAGTCGTAGTCCGCTTTGGCGCTGAAGAAGCGCCAGGAGACGATGCCGCTCGAATCGATGAAGTGTTCGACGAAGTTATTGGGCTCGGTCACCGCGTTGCTGACAAAGGTCGGCGGAGGCAGATCGTTCAGGCCTTCGAAGCTGCGGCCTTGCAGCAGCTCCGTGAGGCTGCGCTCCAGGGCCACCTGGAAGCTCGGATGCGCCCCGAAGGATGCAAACACGCCGCCCGTGCGCGGGTTCATCAGGGTCACGCACATCACCGGATACTTCCCGCCCAGCGAGGCGTCCTTCACCAGCACCGGGAAGCCCTGCTCTTCCAGGCCGCGGATGCCTGCAACGATGCCCGGATACTTGGCGAGCACCTCCTGCGGCACGTCCGGCAGGGCCATCTCCCCTTCCAGGATTTCGCGTTTCACCGCCCTTTCGAAAATCTCGGACAGGCATTGCACCTGCGCCTCGGCCAGCGTATTCCCGGCGCTCATGCCATTGCTGACGAAGAGGTTCTCGATCAGGTTTGACGGGAAGTACACCACTTCCCCGTCCGACTGCCGGATGAACGGCAGCGAGCAGATGCCGCGTTCCACATTGCCGGAATTGGTGTCGACCAGGTGCGAGCCGCGCAGCTCTCCATCGGGGTCGTAGACCTCACGGCAGTATTCATCCAGAATTTCGGCAGGCAGCGCATCGTTCTTGCCAGGCTTGAACCAGCGCTCCTCGGGATAATGCACAAAGGGCGCATTGGCGATGTCTTCGCCCCAGAACACACCTGCGTAGAAGTGGTTGCAGTTCAAACGTTCGATGTACTCGCCCAGCGCGGACGCCAGCGCACTCTCCTTGGTCGCCCCCTTGCCGTTGGTGAAGCACATGGGCGAATGCGCGTCGCGGATATGCAGCGACCACACGTTCGGAACGATATTGCGCCAGGATGCGATCTCGATCTTGATGCCGAGGGCTGCCAGAACGCCCGACATATTGGCGATGGTCTGCTCCAGCGGCAGGTCCTTGCCCGGAATATAGGTACTCGTGTCGGCGTCCGGATTCAGCGTCAGCAGGGCCTGCGCGTCCGCATCCAGGTTCTCCACTTCTTCGATGATGAACTCGGGGCCCGTTTGCACCACCTTCTTGACCGTGCAGCGGTCGATGGAGCGCAAAATGCCCTGGCGGTCTTTTTCAGAGATATCGGCGGGCAGCTCGACCTGGATCTTGAAGATCTGCTGGTATCGATTTTCGGGGTCAACGATATTGTTCTGTGACAGGCGGATGTTCTCGGTCGGGATATTGCGCGTGTCGCAGTACAGCTTCACGAAATACGCCGCGCACAGGGCCGATGAGGCCAGAAAATAGTCGAACGGACCAGGCGCCGAGCCGTCGCCCTTGTAGCGGATGGGCTGGTCGGCCACCACCGTGAAGTCATCGAACTTGGCCTCGAGGCGAAGCTTGTCGAGGAAGTTGACCTTAATTTCCATAAAAGTAGTCCAAATAGTGCTATAAATTGCGTGGACACCATTATCCGTCTTTTCGACCGAGCCGCACAGGCTGTTGAACCGTCTTCTCCATGCATGCCCACGATCTGCAGCGTATCGCCGAGTACATGATGCCGGTTTTCCCGGCGCAGCAATCCGATCTCGGTTTCCTTTTCGGCACCCGCCATGGCGTGCCTGAATTCTGTGCAGCGGCGCATTCGCTCTGGCAGGAAGGCATGTTCGGGCGTCTCCTTGTCTCCGGCGGACGCACGGGCAGCTCGGCTCTGGCCGAGGCGGACCTGATCGGCGCGGAGCTGGTCAGGCTGGGTGTTCCGGAGTCCGCCCTTATTCTGGAAACTGCCGCCACGAATACCGGCGAGAATGTGCAGTTCGGACGGCGCAAAGTGGCGGAAGCCATGGATCTCGGCGCTATCCGGAGCGTTCTCGTGATCGGGAAAGTGTGCTCGACCCGGCGCTACCTCATGACCTTGCAGCGCCATTGGCCCGGCCTGCGCATGTCGGTCTGCCCGGTCAATTATTTCGGCGTTTCGGTGGAGCGCTGGCACGAGCACGAGGAATTCCGTGCGCGGGTGCTCGGGGAGTTCGAGAAGATCCCGCTCTATCTCCAGAAAGGCTTTCTGGACGAGATTGAGGGTTGCGCCGCCTATCCGGCTTTGTAAGCGGTCTCCATCAAGGCGCTGGCCAGGGCGCCCAGCTTCTGGTGGTCGTAGCTGCTGTTGTTGAAAACGACGACGGTGATTCCGTCCCCCAGTACCCGGCGCGCGACGAGGCGGAAGCCGCCGTTCGACCCGTCTTCCCAGGCCGCCTCGCGGTCCTGGCCCGCAATCGTTTCGATTCGCGTTCTTCCGCCGAGCGCGTAGCGCTGGTCGGGCATGTTTACTTTCATCAGTGTGGCGCGCGACGCAGGTGTCAGGACGCCTCCGCTCAGCACCTGGTCCATCAGGCGCAGCATATCCGGCGCGCTGCTGTAAAAGCCCCCTGCCATCGCCATGTAGTCCGGAATCGCGTTGACCTTCCGCTGCCACGACGCCAGCGGCCCCGCGTAGGCCACCGCCATGCGCGGCACAGCGCTGGATTCGCCACGATAAACACCGCTGCTGTTCAAGCCCAGGGGGCTTGTCAGCCACGCTTCGACACAGTCGCTGTAGGACTTGCCGCTCACTCGTTCGACAATGGCTTTCACAATGATCCAGTTCGAGTGCGAATAGTCCCAGCTGGCGCCGGGAGCGAAGCGCAGGTCGCCGCTTGCGTAACGGCGCACGGCTTCCATCTGCTCAAGTTCGGTCAGCGCCACTTGCGGATCGGCCTTCCTGGCAGCGATGATGTCGTTCGGCACGCCGCTGGAATGGCTCATCAGATGGCGTAAAGTCAGCTGGGAACCGGTGTCGGCGCGGTAGTCCGGCAGATATGTTCGGATCGGCTCATCCAGTTTCAGCGTGCCCTGGTCGACCAGTTTCATGACTACGATGGCGGCAATCCATTTCGATACGGAGCCCGTTTCGAAGGTGGTCGTCAAAGCCATTGGCGTCTGGATCCGGGGATCCGCCACTCCCATCGCTTTGCTGAACAGGATATTCGCCCCTCGGCCGACCACAATGGTGCCATTGAAGTCCGGGTAACTGCCAAGGGCGCCCTCGTAGCCGGGGGAGCCAGACCAGCCGAAGGCCGAGGCGACGGGTGCCAGAGCGATTGTTCCTACCAAACCCAGATACTGACGGCGATCCACGACGAAGCCTCCGAGGAAGAAGACCCGCGTAATATAGCCTCTTCCGTTGGCTGCGCCTAGTCTATCGGATTAAACGATCTTCAAAGCGGAGGCATAGGCCAGCACCGGTGGCTGCGCCGGGAGCGTCACTTCCAGCGCCCCTTCCCTCTGGGTGAAGGGCAGCGGAGTCCCCTGCCCCACCAGTTCGACCCGGGAAACGGTCTTCTTCCCGCTTCCCATTGCCTTGATGGACACCTTGCCGTCCTGCGGCCAGCCCATGACGAAGGCATACACGGCGTCGCCTTTCGCAGTGAAACGGATGTCCGCAGCCTCGAAGGGCTTGTTCTTGCCCTCGTTGAAGCCCTGGGCGGAGATGGGCGCGGCCGATTCCACGGACGGGCCTTCGCCAAACTGCGACCATGGGCGCGTGTCGTAAATTGCCTCCCCGTTGACTGCGATCCAGCGGCCGATTTCTTCCACGATGGCGCGTTCCTGCTCGTCGATACTGCCGTCGCCGCGCACCGGAACGCTCAGGAGCAGGTTGCCGTTCTTGCTGACGACGTCGATCAGCGTGTGCACAACCGTCTGTGCGCTCTTGTAGCCCTTCCTGTCGTACACCCGCCGGTCGTAATGCCAGCTGCCGATGCAGGTGCAGGTTTGCCATGGCAGCGGCTCGATCTCGTTGCTTTGCCCGCGTTCGATATCCCACACCATGCATTTGCGCTGCTGTGCATCGAGGATCTTGCCGTTGACGACCGCCTCCAGTCGCCCCTTCCGGGCGGTGCTGCGGTTGTACAGGTGCGCTGCTAGGCGCAGGCCCACATCGCTCACGGGCCACAGGGGTAGCGCCGTGTCGTCGAAGTACACGAGATCGGGATCGCAGCTGTTGATGAGATCTACCGTGCGGTTGTAGAACTTCTCGCAGTACTCCTTCGACGGCACCGCTGCCCCGCCCTGCCATTCCCATTGCTTCTGGTAGGCCTCATGGTTGGCAGGACGCTGGCTTGCCGGATGGACCTGCTCATAGAGTCCCTGCGGATCGAAGCCCTCCCACCACTTGCCCTTCCCTTGCGCTTTTCCCAGCAGGCCGTCGTACGGCCGGGCGGTTTCATACCATGTCCACGCATGGGAAGCGTGCACGCTCACGCCGAAGCGCAGGCCGTTGTTGCGGGCAGCCTTCGCCCAGCCTGCGATCAAATCCTTCCGGGGGCCGATCCTTGTGGAATTCCACTGCGGCTGATATTTGCTGGCGTACAGGTCGAAATTGTCGTGGTGGTTCGCCAGGGCGACGAAGTAGCGTGCGCCGGCCTGCTTGTACAGCGCCACCAGAGCTTCCGGGTCCCAGCGCTCCGCCTTCCAGCGGTGAATCACGTCCTTGAAGCCGAACACCGAGGGGTGGCCATATTTCTTGAGGTGATAGCGATAGGCTTCACTGTCCTTTTCGTACATCGCACGTGCGTACCAGTCGCCGAACTCGGGTTCGCATTGCGGGCCCCAGTGCGCCCAGATGCCGAACTTCGCGTTCCTGTACCACTCCGGCGTTTCGTAGGACGACAGCGAGTTCCAGTCGGCCTGGAACGGCCCGGAAGCCATGGGCTCCATGCCGGAACGCGCTCGCGCTGCAAGCGCGTGCGGGGCCAGAGCGAGGCCGGGAGCCGCCGCTGCGATGTGTTTCAACAGTTCTCGTCTTCTCATGACTTCCTTACTTGCCCACGGGCTCAATTCCTGCAGCGGGCGAATCGAGCTGCAGCGCAATGATCGTATCGATATCGTCGCGGGAGCCGGACGGCACGGAAAGTTCAATGCCATCGGCGGATTGCGCCACATCCGCCTTGCCGCCCGCCAGCGTGGCCGCGCTCAGAACCTTGGCGGGAATCGCGGGGAGGACCAGCTTCTCGCCCTGCCACTTCAGCACGTGAACGTAGACTGTGTTGCCGCGATGGGTGGACGCGCCGTATTCGCCTGGCAGGAAGGGCCCTCCGCGCGTTTCATAGATGCTCTCGCCATACTTGCCAAGCCAGCGGCCGATCTCCCTCAGCCGCTCCGCCTGCGCCGGATCGACCTGGCCGTCCGGCCGCGGTCCCACATTGAGCAGCAGGTTGCCGTCGCGGCCCGCCGCATTGGCGAGCAGCTGGATGTAGTGCTTGAGCGGCTTGGGCTGCATATTGGGCTGGTAGCCCCACGCGCCAGCGATGGTGGTGCAGAGCTCCCAGGGATGCCGGTTGTCGAAGCCGCCCAGCGCGGCATCGCCCTCGCGCGCGTGGAAGTCTTCCGCCATGTCGGCACGGCCGTTGATGACGATTTGCGGCTGCAGGCGGCGCATCATGGCGTGGACCTTGCCGTGTTCCCAGTCGAATCCACCCTTGTAATGCTGGCCTTCGGTGCGCTTCGTCCAGGTGGCCATACCCCAGTCGGCGCCGAAATTGAGCCAGTCGGTCTCGCCGCCGTCGAACCACAGGATATCGATCTTCCCGTAGTTCGAGAGCAGCTTCTTCATCTGGCGGTGGTATTGCTCGCGCATTGCCACTGCGCTGTCGCGGTACATGTCGGGGAAGAAGTAGCCGGGGAAGCGCCAGTCCATCGGCGAGTAGTACAGGCCCACCCCCATTCCCGCCTTGCGGGCGGCTTTCACGTAGCCGGCCACGAAGTCGCGTTTGGCCGCCGTCTTCACGCTGGAAAAGGGATTGGCGCCGTCGTCGAACATGGCGAAACCGTCGTGGTGGCGGGCCGTGAACACCATGTACTTCATGCCCGCTTCCTTCGCCAGTTCGGCCCAGGCGTCCGGGGTGAAGCTGGCTGGCTTGAACTGGCCTGCGAGCTTTGCATACTCGCTCACCGGCACCTGTTCGTTCCACATCATCCACTCGCCCCGGCCGGGAATCGCGTAGAGGCCCCAGTGGATGAACATGCCGAAGCGTGCGTCGCGCCACCATTTGATGCGCGCCTCCTGTCCGGATTCGGCGCCCTGGGCCACTGCGGGCCGGAGGGGCAGCGCAGTCAGAAGACCGAGAAGCACAGCAGAGAGAAGATGAGGGATGCGTTTTTTGGTCATCAGGCCAGTGTACTGAACGCGTTTGGCAGGGCGATATGAAATTTTGATAAAAAGGTATGCCGGACGGCGCTAGCTGTGGTCCCAGGAGAATGGGATGGAGTGGTACTAGCTGAGGGACCAGCTGCCAAGTACGATCGGGCATCCCGACTCCCGGCACAGCCATGAAAATCCGTCTGATTGCGATTCTTGCCTGCTCACTGCTAGCCGTCCTGCCCGCAAAGGCGGATGGCCAGCGCGATTTCGACTGGGAGATCGGCGCCTGGGACACCCAGCTGAAGCGCCTGCGCGAGCCCCTCAGCGGCAAAACGAACTGGGTCGAATACTCCGGCACGTCGGTGGTGAAGCCGGTCATGGACAAGCGCGCCAATCTCGTTGAACTGGACGTGCAAGGCCCGGCCGGGCGCATCACCGGCGTGTCGCTGCGCCTCTACGAGCCCGCTCGCAAGCAGTGGACGCTCAACTTCGCGAACCTGGCCAACGGTGAGATGACTAGCCCCATGCGCGGCTCATTCCAGCAGGGCCAGGGCGTCTTCTATGGCGAGGACACGCTGAAGGGCCGCACCGTTGCCGTGCGCTTCCTGATCATTCCCGTCAACGGCAGCCAGTGGCGTTTCGAGCAGGCCTACTCGGACGATGGCGGAAAGACGTGGGAAACGAACTGGATCGCCATCGACACCCGCCGCAAGGAACAACAATAGGAGATATCGATGAAAAAGCTGCTGCTGGCTTGCGCGGTGCTGGCCATGCCCCTGGCCGTGAAGGCCGAGGAAAAGAAGTGCTACAACATGGACCCGGCCTTCGAGCACCAGATGGGCTACTGCCAGGCCGTCCGCACGGGCAATACGCTGTACATATCGGGCACCGCCGCCTCGGGCGATATGCCCGCCGCCATCGCCAAGGTGTATGCGGACCTGAAAACCACCCTCGCCGCCCACGGCCTCACTTTCGCGGACGTGGTCAAGGAAAACGTCTACGCGACCGATCTGGATGCGTTCATCAAGCACCATGAGATACGCAAGGCCATGTACACGAAGGGCTATCCTGCCGCCACCTGGCTGCAGGTGACTCGCCTGTTCACGCCGAAACTGGTGGTCGAGGTGGAACTGGTGGCGGTATTCCCATCGAAATAATAATGCAACCTAAGGGTTGCATTTTCCGCGCACCTGGCTTACTCTCTGTTGCGCAACCGGCCGGTTGCACAAACTGAGGAGCGCAAATGGATACCGACCGCATCGAACGCAGCATCGTCATCAACGCACTGCGCGACCGCGTCTGGCAGGCGCTGTCGAGCGCCGAGGAATTCGGCACCTGGTTTGGCGTCAACCTGAAGGGCCAGGTGTTCGCCGCAGGGCAGACCGTGCAAGGCAATATCACCCACCCCGGCTACGAGCACCTGCGCATGACGGCAGTGATCAAGACCGTGCAGCCGAAAGACCTGCTGGCCTTCAACTGGCATCCCTATGCCATCGACCCCGCCATCGACTACAGCCATGAGGAGCAGACGCTCGTCACCTTCACGCTGTCCGACGCACCCGGCAACGCCACGCTGCTCAAGGTGGTGGAATCGGGCTTCGACAAGGTCCCGGCGCGCCGCCGCGACGAAGCCTTCCGCATGAACAGCAAGGGGTGGGACGCGCAGATCGAAAACATCGTACGCCATGTCCAGGGGTGAGGACAGGGCCGCGCTGGCACACGTGTTCGCGGCGCTGGGCGACCCCACGCGCCTGAAGCTGGTCACCCTCCTCTGCGCTGGCGGCGCCTTTTCCATCGCCCAGCTGACGGCCAGCACGGAGATCAGCCGCCAGGGCGTGACCAAGCACCTCCAGGTGCTCGCGGAAGCGGGCGTGGTGCGCGACCTGCGCCAGGGCCGCGAACGGCTCTGGCAACTGGAACCTTCCGCCATCGAGGAAGCCCGGCGCTCGCTGGAAGCGATCGGGCGGCAGTGGGACGCGGCGCTCGGCAGGCTGAAAGCATTCGTCGAAGCGACGGCGATATAATCGTTTTAACAACAACCAGGAGACATCATGAAATACCAGGGAAGCTGCCACTGCGGCAATATCAAATTCGAGGTCGAAGGCGAGATCAAATCCGGCCTGGCCTGCAACTGCTCCATGTGCCAGCGCAAAGGTTCCCTGCTCTGGTTCGTGCCGCGCCACGCCATGCGCCTGCTCACGCCCGAAGAGAACGCGAGCAGCTATCTCTTCAACAAGCACAAGATCACGCACCGCTTCTGCGCGACCTGCGGCATCCATCCCTACGCAACCAGCAGCATGCCGACGGGCGAGCCGATGGCGGCTATCAACCTGCGCTGCCTCGAGGAGATCGACCTCGAAGCCATCCCCGTCACGCACTACGACGGGCGCTCGGTGTAGTTGACAAACGCCCAAGAAATGGCCGGGAGAGGCGGTTTACCGATATAATTTCCGCCTTTCCCGCCCGGATGTCCGCCATGTCCCTGCTTGACCACGAGATTGAACTGCTGTCGCCCGCCAAAACCGCCGAAATCGGGCGCGAAGCCATCCTGCATGGCGCGGACGCGGTTTACATAGGCGGGCCCGCCTTTGGCGCGCGCCACAACGCGAGCAATCCGCTGGAAGACATTGCGGGCCTGGTGGAATTCGCCCACCGCTACCACGCGCGCATCTTCGTCACGATGAACACCATCATGCACGATGCGGAACTGGACCTGGCGCGCCAGCAGATCTGGCAGCTCTACGAAGCGGGCGTGGATGCGCTCATCATCCAGGACATGGGCCTGCTGGAGATGGACCTGCCGCCGATCCAGCTGCACGCCAGCACCCAGTGCGATATCCGCACCGTGGAGAAGGCGCGCTTCCTCGGCGACGTAGGCTTCTCCCAGCTGGTGCTGGCGCGCGAACTCACGGTGGAACAGATCCGCAAGATCCGCGCGG
Source organism: Massilia endophytica (assembly GCF_021165955.1). Classification (NCBI taxonomy): domain Bacteria; kingdom Pseudomonadati; phylum Pseudomonadota; class Betaproteobacteria; order Burkholderiales; family Oxalobacteraceae; genus Massilia; species Massilia endophytica. The sequence goes on from NZ_CP088952.1 coordinate 2,021,238, forward strand.
AAGTGAATACGCCGCTGGAGTACTTCGTGCACGGCGCGCTGTGCGTCGCCTTCTCCGGCCAGTGCTACATCTCGCATGCGGACACGGGCCGCAGCGCAAACCGCGGCGACTGCTCCCAGGCCTGCCGCCTGCCTTACACCCTTTCCGACGGCCAGGGCCGCGTGGTGGCTTACGAAAAGCACCTGCTGTCGATGAAGGACAACGACCAGAGCGCGAACCTCGAAGCGCTGGTGGACGCGGGCATCCGCTCCTTCAAGATCGAAGGCCGCTACAAGGACATGGGCTATGTGAAGAACATCACGGGCCACTACCGCAAGCTGATCGACGAGCTGCTTGAGCGCCGTCCCGAGTTCGTGCGCGCCTCCAGCGGCCACACCCGCCTCATGTTCACGCCGGACGTGGACAAAACCTTCCACCGCGGCCATACCGACTACTTCGCGCAGGGCCGCCAGGGCGACATCGGCGCCTTCGATTCGCCCAAGTACCTGGGCGTGACGCTGGGCACTGTCATCCGCATCGCGACCGACCATTTCGACATCGTGACCGACGCATCGATGGCCAATGGCGATGGCCTGAACTACATGAACAAGCGCACGCCCGTGGGCGTGCAGGCCAACACGGTAACGAAGCTGGGCGAGGATGGCGACGGCCAGCGCTGGCGCGTCTTCCCCAACGAACCGATGAGCGCCCTGCCCGGCCTGAAGCCCGGCGTGCAGGTCCACCGCAACCGGGACCACCAGTGGGAAGCGGCGCTGCACAAGAAATCTTCCGAACGCAAGGTGGCAGTGCAGCTCACGCTGAGCGAGCAGGCGGACGGCCTGCGCCTCGCCATTCGCGATGAGGACGGCGTTGCCAGCGAAGCCGTTGCGGCCATCGCCCTGCAGCCCGCCCAGCAGGCCGCGCAGGCCGAAGCGTCGCTGCGCAGCAGCCTGGCAAAGCTGGGCAACACCATGTTCGAGGCGGACGACGTCGAGCTGAAGCTCTCACAGCCCTGGTTCGTGCCGGCGGCGGCCATCAACGGCCTGCGGCGCGACGCCATTGCGGCCCACGAAGCGGCCCGCCTCGCGGCCTGGCAGCGCCCGCAGCGCAAGGCGGCGGCCGAACCGCCGGCGGCCTATCCCGAAACGCAGCTGAGCTATCTGGCCAACGTCTACAACGAAAAGGCGCGCGCCTTCTACCACAAGCACGGCGTGCAGCTGATCGACGCTGCCTACGAGGCGCACGAAGAGCCGGGCGAAGTCTCGCTGATGATCACCAAGCACTGCCTGCGCTTCTCCTTCAACCTCTGTCCCAAACAGGCCAAGGGCGTGCAGGGCGTGCAGGGCCAGGTGCGCGCCGAGCCCATGACCCTCGTGAGCGGCGACGAGCGCTACACCCTGCGCTTCGACTGCAAACCCTGCGAAATGCACGTGGTGGGCGCCATGAAGCCCAACATCCTGAAATCGCCGCCCCCATCGGCGGTGCCCTACAGCCCCCTCGTCTTCCACCGCCAGCGCCCCCGCGCCTGACCGGGCAACTGACCAGCTATAATTGCGCTTCCAACAACACATGGGAAGCGGGATGAAAGTTTTTGCACCACTGCTGGGAGCCTTGCTGGCGGCACTGCCGTGCGCTGCGCAGGCCAATCCTTTCGAAATGATCGAGTCGCAGCCGAAGAGCGAGCTGTGGGTGAATGCCGGGTTTTATTCCCGCCACTTCCAGCGCGACAAGGGGTTCGATGACACGAACCCCGGCATCGGCGCCGAGTACCGCTTCTCGACCGTCGCTTCGGCCACCGCAGGCCGCTTCCATAACAGCGACCGGGAAATGTCGAACTACCTGGGCGTCTATTACCAGCCCATCGCGCTCGGTCCGCTGCGCCTGGGCGCCGTGGTCGGCGGCTTCAACGGCTATCCGAAGATGCGCGACGGCGGCTGGTTCCTGGCGGCGATTCCCGTTGCAACTCTGGAGTACGAACGCGTAGGCGTGAACTTTGCTATCGTACCAACTTACAAGGAACGACTGCACGGCGCGTTCTCGATCCAGCTGAAGTTCAAGCTGTTCTGACGCGGTCATCCCGAAGCCAGTATGGCGCCCCGCTGCGCGCCGTGCGACGATAGCACCATGAATCAGACCGCCACCCAAGAACAGCAGCAGCTCGCTGCCCAGGATTCCACTCCCGATCACCTTCCGGATGAGCTCCTGCGCCTCGCCTCCTATCTCTGTGGCAAGGAGGTTCCCGCCGACGCCCTCGCCGATCCGCAGCGCCTGCTGGCCCTTGCCCCGCCTTCCCTGGACGCTGCCGGCCGCCGCGCGCTGGCGGACCTGACCACTACCGCCCGCGTCCAGGGCGCACTGCGCCGCAACCTGGCACGCGCCGAGGGCTTCCTGTCCGGTTTTGCCGAGCACTCCCCTTCTCCGCTTTGGGTGAAAGACCGCACGGGCGCATATGTGATGGGCAATGCGGCCCTGCTGGGCTTGCTTGGCGTGCCCAATATCGTGGGCAAGGACGACAGCCATTTCTGGCCGGAAGACGTGCGCCAGAGCCTGGAAGAGCAGGACCGCGCCGTGCTGGAGAACGGCGAAGTCATCAAGACCATGGAAACCACCCACGACGGCAAGCGCCACTGGCTGGTCCACAAGTTTCCCATCGACGTGAACGGCGAACCCTTCCTGGGCGGCTCGGCCATCGACATGACCACCGAGGTGGAGAAGGAGCGCGCCCTGATTCGGCACGACAACTTCTATGTGCTGCTGTCGCGCCTCTCGGCCACCATTTCCCGCGCGAAAACTCTGGAGTCCCTGTGCCTGGACACCTGCCGCGCCGCCGCTCACCAGCCCGGGATCGAGATCGTGGACATCTGCCGCGTGGACGACACTACGGGCGGACTCAAGCTCTTCACCTCGGCTTCCCGCGACGGCAGCGAGCACGAGTGGCGCGACGCGGACAGCGGCACACCGGACGGCATGGCAGTAGCCGACTGGTTCGTGCCCGAGCTGGCCAGCGCTGCCATGAACACCGGCAAGATGCAGTTCTCGAACGACCTGCATTCGGGCTGCCAGCGCCGCAAGATCGCCTCCTGCATGGCCATTCCCCTGTTCGTGAACGGCAAGTGCTGGGGCGTGGCGTCCTTCTATTCGAAGCGCAAGGAATTCTTCGACCATTTCTACCGCGAACGCGCGGGCGAACTCGGGAACGAGCTGAGCTACGGACTGGAGCGCCTCATCAATGCCAAGGAGCTGCACCGCCTGGCGCGCACCAATTCCCTGTCCGGACTGCCGAGCCGCCTGCAGTTCGAGGAGGAGATCGCTGCACTGGCCGCCGCGAATGCCCAGGGCGTGGTGCTGCTCATCAATATCAACCGCTTCGACGAGCTGAGCTCGGCCTACGGCAACGCTGCCGCCATCGGCCTCATGCGCGAATTCGCCCAGCGCCTCCGCGGCGTCGTGGCCCAGCGCATGGTGCTCTCGCACGTGGGCATCGGCCGCTTTGCGCTGTTCTATCCGGCGGACGAGGCGCGTGCACCCGTCGACTATATCCGCGAAACCCTGCTGCCACTGCTGCAGGGCGCCTACCATGTGGAGCAGCACAAGATCTGGTGCACCATCAATGTGGGTATCGCTTCGCTGCCGGAGGACGGCAATACGGCGGACGACCTGCTGGTGAAGGCCTGGGACGCGCTGGCCGCCGCGCGCAATGTGGATGAACGCATCGGCATCTACGACCGGGACGCCGACCATGCGCTGGCGCGCCAGATCAGCCTTGAGGCGGAGCTGCGCGAGGCGGTGGAACGCAAGGAATTCATCAACTACTACCAGCCGAAGATCGACCTCAAGACAGGCAAGCTGGCAGGCGCCGAGGCGCTGGTGCGCTGGCAGCACCCCACGCGCGGCCTGATTTCCCCTGCCGAATTCGTGCCGGTACTGGAACGCACGGGCCTCGTGATCGCCGTCGGCAGGCAGGTAATGCAGAAGGCCATGGAGGACTGGCGCGAATGGTATGACGACGGCCTGATGCCGCCGCAGATCGCGGTCAACGTGGCGCCCGCGCAGTTCCGCTGCGATACCCTGTTCGAGGATATCGAGCATGCCCTGAACATCGCCGAGGCGCACCTGCAGCCGCTGTCCATCGAAATCACGGAAAGCGCCCTGGTGTCGGAACAGAAGCGCGTGGTCGAAACCCTGAGCCGCGTGCGCAATCTCGAAGTACCGGTGGCCATCGACGACTTCGGCACCGGCTATTCCTCGCTCGCCTACCTGGTCACGCTGCCGGTCGATATCCTGAAGGTGGACCGTTCCTTCGTGATGAAGATGACGCACGACGCGGGCTATATGGGCCTGGTCAGCACCATTGTCTCGCTGGCGCACAACCTGGACCTGAAGGTGGTGGCCGAGGGTATCGAATCGGAAGAGGAAGCGAAGCTGCTCAAGCTCCTGCGATGCGAACAGGGACAGGGCTATCTGTACAGCCGCCCCGTTCCTGCTTCCGAATTCGCCGCCCTCCTCCGCCGCTGATTCACCTGTCCTCCGCAAGAACGCGGAGGATGGCGGCACGGGCCTCCCGCCCTTCCGGCGTCGGCATCGCCGCGTAGTTGTGCGGCTGTCCCTGTCGGAGATGAAGGTCGACGGGCACGCCCGCTGCCCGTGCCTTCGCAGCCATGTCGATGCAGTCCGGATAAAAGAGGTCGAGCGTGCCGGAGAAAATGGTCATCGGCGGCAGTCGCTCGAACGAGGCGTTGAGGGGACAGACATAGGGGTGCGACGCGTCCAGTTCTCCGGCATACATGCGTCCCGCCTCGCGCACCCCGGGAATATCCTGGAGGGGATCACGGGCCGCAATGGCTATCTGCTCCGGCCTGCTGACGGAAAAATCGCCGCCGGGCGATATCAGCACCAGGGCGCGTGGCTGCTCATGGCCTGCATCCCTGATCCATTGCGCCGCGGCCAGGCCCAAGGCGGCGCCTGCCGAGTTTCCCACGACAGTGACATTCTCGGCGCCCACCCTGTCCATCAGCTCACGCAGCAGTTCCCCCGTGGCAGGCACAAGATCCCGGGCGGTGCTGCCGGGAGTGAGCGGATAGATGGGAACAATGCAGCGCACGACAGCTTCCCGGTTCAGGTAAGCGACGAAGCGCCAATGGGCCCGCACGATCTCCCTGAAGAAGCCGCCGCCGTGAAGGAAAACGACATGGCGGGCGTTCCCGCGCGCAGCAGCCGTGGCAGTTTCGTAGACGGGCCATCCCGCCGCGCTCTCCATCCGTTCCACTTCGATGCCGCGCCCCAGGCCTGCCGGCTCGTAGCACATCGGCCGCAAGGCCATGGCGCGCACCTGCTGCTGCACGGCGGCGCCAGAAGCCAGCCGCTTCTTGATGGGGAGAAGGCGGAGCAGGCCCACGAGGCAGCGGCTTTGCCAGCTGGGCGCTGCGGGGTCAGGCAGCCATTCGGCCTGCTGCGCCATCGATACTGTTTCAACGCTCATTCCAGTCCTCCTTGTATATGGTGGGGATATAATATGAGCGATCACTCGCATTTGATACTCGCATTCCAACAAGCTGAATATGGCACGCAGACCACCCGTAAAACCAAGGAAGGAAGCCTCCCAGCAAAGGTCGCGGGCAACCGTGGACGCGCTGGTGGAGGCGACAGCTCGCATTCTGGTCAGGGATGGATACGACAAGGCGAGCACCAACCGCATCGCCGAAGAGGCAGGAGTGAGCATTGGTTCGCTCTACCAGTACTTTCCCGCCAAGGAAGCGCTGGTGGCTGCCGTCATCGACCGCCACCAGAGCGATATCATGGGGATCGTGCACGCCGCGGTGGCGGAGGCGGAGGAACTCCCGCTACGGGATGGCGTGCACCGGCTGGTGGCGGCGGCCATCGAGGCGCACAGCGTCGACCCGAAGCTTCACCGCGTGCTGGCTGAACAGCTGCCGCATACGGGCACGCCACGGAATGTGGAAGCGCACCAGCGCGAGAACTTCGCGATGGTGCGCAACTACCTGGAAAAACGAAAAGAGGAAATTCGGGTACCGGACCTGAACCTCGCCACCTACATGTGCGCCACCTCGATCGAGGCGCTCGCCCACAATGCCGTCCTGCACCAGGGCGACAAACTGTCGAAGGAGGCGATTGGACTGCTGGTCAACGAGACTGCTCGCCTCGTGACCGGCTATCTCCAATCGCCGCCCTGACAGCTTATTTCACCCTTGCTGTGGCGATCTGGTCGAGGATGTGCTTCGGCACCGCGGCGTAGTGCTTGAACTCCATGGTGTAGGTCGCCCTGCCCTGCGTGAGCGAACGCAGGGTGGTGGAGTAGCCGAACATTTCGGCCAGCGGCACCAGGGCCTTCACCAGCTTGCCGCCGCCGCCCGGGATCTCGTCCATCCCCTGCACCATGCCGCGCCGCGTGGACAGGTCGCCCATCACATTGCCAGTGAACTCCTCGGGCGTTTCCACCTCCACCTGCATCATGGGCTCCAGCAGCTCGGGGCTCGCCTTGCGCATGCCGTCCTTGAACGCGATCGAGGCGGCCATGCGGAAGGCGTTCTCGTTCGAGTCCACGTCGTGGTAGGAGCCGAAGGTGAGCGTGGCCCGCACGTCCACCACCGGATATCCCGCCAGCACGCCTGAGCGCAAGGTCTCCTGGATGCCCCTGTCCACCGCGGGGATGAACTCGCGCGGCACCACGCCGCCCTTGATGGCGTCCACGAACTCGTAGCCCTTGCCCTGCTCGGTGGGCTCCAGCTTCAGCACCACGTGGCCGTACTGCCCCTTGCCGCCGGACTGCTTCACGAACTTGCCTTCGATGTCCTCCACCATCTTGCGGATGGTTTCGCGGTAGGCCACCTGCGGCTTGCCCACGGTTGCTTCCACGCCGAACTCGCGCTTCATGCGGTCCACCAGGATTTCGAGATGCAGCTCGCCCATGCCGGACATGATGGTCTGGCCCGATTCCTCGTCCGTGTGCACGCGGAAGGACGGGTCCTCCTGCGCCAGGCGGTTCAGGGCAACGCCCATCTTCTCCTGGTCGGCCTTGGTCTTGGGTTCCACGGCCTGCGAAATCACAGGCTCCGGGAAGACCATCTTCTCCAGCACGATCACATGGTCCGGCGCGCTCAGCGTGTCGCCCGTGGTCACGGCCTTGAGCCCCACCGCCGCAGCGATATCGCCCGCGTACACCTCCTTGATCTCCTTGCGCTCGTTCGCATGCATCTGCAGGATGCGGCCCAGGCGCTCCTTCTGCGATTTGGTCGGGTTATAGACGGTGTCGCCCGAATTCACCACGCCCGAATACACGCGGAAGAAGGTCAGCTGGCCCACGAACGGGTCGGTCATGATCTTGAAGGCGAGCGCGGAGAACGGCTCGTCGTCCGCCGGATGGCGTTCGATCTCCTTGTCGTCCTCGTCGTGGCCAGCAATCGCGGGCACGTCCACCGGCGAAGGCAGGTACTCCACTACCGCATCCAGCATGGCCTGTACGCCCTTGTTCTTGAAGGCGCTGCCCGCCAGCATGGGCACAATCTCGTTGCGGATGGTGCGCGTACGCAGCGCGGTCTTGATCTCTTCCTCGCTCAGGGTTTCGCCGTTAAGGTACTTCTCCGTGAGCTCGGGCGTCGCTTCCGCAGCCGCTTCCACCATGTGCTCGTGCCACTTCTGCGCCAGATCCTTCAGGTCGGCGGGAATGTCTTCATAGGTGAATTTCACGCCCTGGCTGGCGTCGTCCCAGCGGATGGCGCGCATCTTCACGAGGTCCACCACGCCCTCGAAGTGTTCTTCCGCACCCAATGGAATCTGGATAGGCACGGCTACGCCCTTCAGGCGGTCCTTGATCTGCTGCTGCACGCGGAAGAAGTCCGCGCCTACGCGGTCCATCTTGTTGATGAAGGCGATGCGCGGCACCTTGTACTTGTTCGCCTGGCGCCACACGGTTTCGGACTGCGGCTGCACACCGCCCACGGAGTCGTACACCATCACCGCGCCATCCAGCACGCGCATGGAGCGCTCCACCTCGATGGTGAAGTCCACGTGGCCGGGCGTATCGATGATGTTGATGCGGTGCTCGGCGAAATTGCCCGCCATGCCCTTCCAGAAGGCCGTGGTCGCGGCCGAGGTGATCGTGATGCCGCGTTCCTGCTCCTGCTCCATCCAGTCCATCGTGGCGGCGCCGTTGTGCACTTCGCCGATCTTGTGGTTCACGCCGGTATAGAACAGGATGCGCTCGGTCGTGGTCGTCTTCCCGGCATCAATGTGCGCACTGATGCCGATATTGCGGTATCGCTCGATGGGGGTCTTACGGCTCATCACAATCTCCTGTCTGATAGGAATGCGAAGTTTGGGAGCTATTGCCGGATTTCAAGCCTGCTTTTGGCAGTACCTACGACGCCAAGATGGATAAAGCCGCCCGGCATGCTGAACGCGCCCGGACAATTTACATCAAATGCGCCGCTCCTGCTGCCGCCGCCCTGGGCGCAGTTCCGCCGCGCGCCGGAAGGCAGCCAGGACAGGGTTGGCGCCATCTCGAAGGAGACTCCGGCGCTGCGCATGGCCGCCAGCAGGCCCTCCGCAAACGGCGTCTCCGAAGCGAGAAGGCGGCGCAGCGGGGCGATGCGCCCGCCCGCGAAGTCGGGGCGCTCGTACCAGCCGAAGAAGTCTTCCTCGCGCAGTGCATCGCTTCCGCCGAGGATGGCGCGCCACTGTTCCAGCGGGCCGGCCGTGTTGCCCGCGCGGCGGGAAGCTTCGAATGCGATGGCGTGGAAGGCCAGGCCGCAGCGGTAAGGCAGAATGCCGCCCTGGCGCTGCGGCGCCGCCCGCCAGGGCTGTTCGCCGATGGCGAGAGCGCACTGGTTGAAGGCTTGTTCCAGCAGGAGCAGGTACACGGAATCGTTCATCCAACCCAGGCGGTGCATCAAGTTCAGGCCGATCCAGTCCGCATTGCCCTCGCCCAGCCAGGGCTCGCCAGCGGCGTTGAAGCGGCGCCCATGCCACAGATGGAAAAGCTCGTGGGCCAGGAAGACGCGCAGCACGCCACGGTCCTTGTCCGCCAGCTTGCCTTCGGAGAAAGCCACGGTGACGCGCACGGTGCCGTCCTGAACGTCGCCCTTGGGCCGCAGCACAGTCTCGCCGGAGCCAGGCTGGCCCACGAACAGCAGCATGGGCATGCCGTTGACGGGCTCGCCGAAAGCGTGGCGGTACTCGGCAAGCAAGGTCTCGGAAGTGGCGCGCAACTCCGCTTCAAGCGGCGCTGTCAGTCCGGAGGCGATGGCCCATGCGCCAGTCCAGCGGGCTGGAGGGCGGCGCGAGAGCACGAGGTCGGTATCGTCGATGGCCGCCTGGCGCGCGTCGGAGGGCTCGGCCACGGCCACCTCCTGCGCCGCACCGTGTACCTGCCCCATCCAGCCTGCAATGCCGCCACGGGGCGGCTCCACGGTCCAGATCATGGGGCCGTCGATGGCGTAGTAGCGGGTGTGGAGCGACAGCGCGTCCGGGCCGATGGGCAGGGCCGGTTCGAAGCGCCGGTCCAGGCCAAGGAAGCCGGGCTGGACGCGCACCGTCACTTGTTCGCAGACTCCGGCACGGCGCCGCACGATTCCTTCCGGGCGCAGTTCCGCACAGTCCTGGACCAGCCGCCAATGCGGTTTGCGCACCAGCTCCCATACCTGCGGATCGGGATTCGCAAAGGGCAGAACGAGGGCTCGGTCTGGAAAGGTGTAATCCACCTGCAGCGCGCCATCGTCCGCCAGGCGCAGCGCGATACCGGCCGGGGCGGCACTGGCCGCGGCAGCCACAAACAAGGCGAACAGCGTCGCGAGGCAGCGTGCATACATGAGCAGAAAGTATAGCGGCCTCAAAAGCGGTGCGCGCGGGCATGCGTGCAATCAACTATACTGGCGGGTCATGATGTTTTACTGATAAGTAATGATGAAGTCCTCACCCCTGCTCTGCGCAGCCCTGCTTGCTCCGGCCGCCTTTGCCCAGAACACGCCGCCAGCCGAACTGGAGCAGCGCCTGGAGCGCTGCGCCATGCTTGGCGATCCCACGGCCCGCCTCGGCTGCTACGATGCGCTGGCAAACCGTGCCCAGCCGACCGATCCCGCCACCGTGGCTGCCGCAGCGGCGGGCGTTCCTGGCGCGGACCAGGGACGGGACTCCCACGCGGGCGCTTTTCCCGGCGGCCCCGTAGGCGGTCTGGTGCAGACGGATACCAAGCCCGCGCCGCCCGCCGAGGAACCGGATGTGTCGCGCATGGTACCGCTGTGGGAGCTCGATGACATCAACAAGCGCGGCGTCTACAACTTCCGTCCCCACCGCGACAATTACCTGCTGCTCGCAAACTACAGCAACAGCACCAACGACGGCCCGTTCAAGGACTTCACGCCCGCAGGGCTGAAGTCGCAGCGCGTGGAACTGAGCTATCAGCTCAGCTTCAAGATGAAGATGCTGGAAGGGATCGGGCGCACGCCCTTCGACCTGTGGTTCGGCTACACCCAGCAAAGCTTCTGGCAGGCCTATAACCGCTCCGCCTCCAGCCCCTTCCGCGAAACCAACTACCAGCCGGAGGTGATGGCGGTGGCGCCCATCGGCAAGCAGATCGGCGATCTGGAGCTGCGCTACGTGAACTTCGGCGCGGTGCACCAGTCGAACGGGCAGGCTTCGACGCTGTCGCGCAGCTGGAACCGGTTGTATGCGGAGGCGGGAGCGGAATACGGCAAGCTGGCGATCGTTGCGCGCATCTGGAAGCGCCTGGATAACGCCAAGTCGGACAACGACAATATCGACATCACCAACTACCTGGGGCATGGCGACCTGCGCCTGAGCTACCGCAGCGAGGGCCACGAGTACTCCCTGATGGCGCGGCGCAATTTCCGCCACGATCACGGCGCCCTGACGTTGGGATGGGCATTCCCGGTGCGGGACAATCTGAAGGGCTACATGCAGTTCTTCTCAGGCTACGGGCAGAGCCTGATCGACTACAACTACTCCCAGATGTCGCTGGGAGCCGGGGTGCTGATCGACTTTTAAAGGCCCCGCAGCACGCGCGCCGGGAGCAGGACGATGGCGCGCAGGGTCTCGAAGACGAAGTCCACGCCGATGCCGATCAGCCGGAACGGCAGCAGCACCAGCCATACCAGGGGATAGAGGACGAGGGCCAGCAAGGCCAGCGGCCAGCACAGGAACAGCAGCACCAACCACAGTACAAAGCTCAGCATGGCAAATCCCCCCGCGTTGTCGATGCAGCCACTTTAGCGATCCGCTAAACAGCGCTCAATCGCGCTGCGACCAACTGCAGAATGCGGCGACCGGCGGTCGAAAAGCGGGGGTGAAACGGTCTCAGACAAAGGCGGCGAGGGCCTGCTGCTGCGCTTCGTAGACCACGTCGGCGCGAATCGACGCTTCAAGCGAAGGAATGGAGCCGCCGGCCCGGTAGGCGAAGCTCACCTGGAGCACATCGCCCTGGCGTACCTCAACCTGCTTGCTCAACGGCAACGTCATGTAGTGGTTCAGCCAGTCGATGGTGGTATTCCGCTCCTGCACTACGGCCAGGATATTCTTGGTGACGAAGCGCATGGCGTTCAGGATGCCGTCGCGCTCGATGACGAACTTGCCTTCCCATGCATAGCTCAGCTCGTTCGGCTGGGCGAAATCGATCAGGCTGTAGACGGCGGGCTGCGCCAGCTCGCGGGTGCCGGAGTGCACCACGCCGGTCTCCTGGAACTGGACGATGGGGGCGTAGAAGCCCTCGAAATCGTACTCCTGCTGCAGGGGCTGGGCCGCCATCAGCACGGCTTCCGGCAGGAAGACAGGCAGCGGGCCGCCGAACTTCTGCTGGTAGCGGCGCTTGAAGGATTCGATCACCTCCACCTGCTTCTCGCGCAGCATGGCCACGTGGATCATCTCGCAGATCACCACATCCACCGGTTCGGGCGGCAGGTATTCGAAGGCATCCGCGTGGATCACCTCCACCTTCTGGCCACCAGGGTTCATGGCGAGGAACTTGCGCGCCTCCTTCACCATGTCCGGATTGAACTCCACGCAGTAGACCTTCTCCGCCTTCGCGGACGCGAACCACGAGAGCACGCCGGTGCCGCCGCCCAGCTCCAGCACCTTCATGCCCGGCTTCACGGCGTAGTCGATGGCCGCCTTGAAGCTGTGCATGCGGTTGTTATCCATCAGCATGTTGTGATGGTAGTGGACGGGGATGAACTGCCCCAGGTAGCAGCTTTCGATCTCGCGTTCGTTCAGCATTTGTTGTTCCTTTGGATATGCCCAGTGGCGATATCACATTATCAGGAGCAACAAGAGTTGCCATAACGCCGAGGTTGGCGGGAAAAGCCGCTCAGTTCTGCTGTTTGTTTTTGGCCGCGATATACGACCGGATGGTTTTGGCGATCCAGGGCTTGTCGGCCCGCTCGGCAAAGGTGGCGGCGTCGATGTGGAAACCGGCGTCCTTCAGGGTGGCGTCCGCGCCCTCCTCCAGCAGCACCTTCACGGCCTCCTCATGGCCTTCGCGGGCGGCCATCATCAGGGGTGTGACCTTGGTGGGGGATTCGGCATCGATATAGGCGTAGTTCGCCAGCAGCAGGCGGATGGTGTCCGGGTCGCCCGCCGCGGCGGCGTAATGCAGGGCTGTCCAGCCGGGGCGGTTCACGATTGCGCCGCGCTGGATCAGCATCAGGATCGCCTCCTTGTTGGTGCGGAAGGCGGCCATCATCAGGGCCGTATTGCCGTTCGGCGCCGTGGCTTCCAGCTTGATGCCGGGCTGGGCGAGCAGGAGCTTGAACACGTCCATGGCATCGTAGCGCAGGGCCACGATCATGCCGGTTTCGCCCCGTTCGGGCTCGCGGATATTGGGGTCGAGGCCGCGCGCGAGGAGCGGCTTGATGCGCGCGGCGTCGTTCAGCTGGGCCGCGCGGAAAAATGTCACGGCGTCTTCCTCGGGCGTGGGCGTATCGGCCCAGGCCGGGATGGCGGCCACGGCCAGGATAGCGGCCAGAAGCCGGCGGCGCATCATTTCGGAGGCTTCTGTTCCCACAGCACGTTGACGATGACCCAGCGGCCGTCCACCTTCGCCATTTGCATGTAGTCGATCCAGTCCTTCATGGTGGCGCGCACGCTGGCGGCGTTGCCGAACACATCGAGAATGACCACTTCCTTCTGGCGCTGGTCTTCGGGCACGTTCTTGCCGTAGCCCTTGCCGGTCATCTCCACCAGGGCCTGGGCATTGGTTTCCTGCAGATAGCTCTTGCCGTTCTTGTGTACGGCGATGCGCTTGACGAGCTGGGGATGCAGGGCCTTCGCCATGCGGCCGGCATCGCCGTCATACCAGCCCTCGACATAGTTCAGGGCCGTTTCGCGGATGGCCACCGCATCGGCGTCGGACACGGAGGGCTGGGCGGCGCAAAGCTGGGCCGACAGCAGCAGGAGCAACATCGAAGCAATTCTAGAAATCATATGAGCTTTCTATTGCACTACATTGAAAAGATTGAAGAAATTCTTCGTTGTCTGCTCCGCGACCTGCTCCAGCGGCACGCCCTTCAGCTTGGCGATGAATTCCGCCACATGGGCGACATAACCCGGTTCGTTCATCTTGCCGCGATACGGCACCGGCGCCAGGTAGGGCGAATCCGTTTCGATCAGCATGCGTTCAAGCGGCACTTCCAGGGCCACGGCCTGCAGCTCCTTGGCGCTCTTGAAGGTCACGATGCCGGAGAAGGAGATATAGAAACCCAGCTCCATCGAAGCCCGCGCCACTTCCAGCGACTCGGTAAAGCAGTGCATCACGCCCGCCACGCCGCCATCGGCCGTGCCTGCGCCCTCTTCGCGCATGATCCGCAGCGTATCCTCGCTCGCCGATCTTGTGTGAATAATCAAAGGCTTACGCGTGACTCTTGAAGCTTTGATGTGAGTTCTGAAACGTTCGCGCTGCCACTCCAGGTCGCCCGTCAGGCGGTAATAATCCAGGCCGGTTTCGCCGATGGCCACGATCTTCGGGTGCTGCGACAGTTCGACCAGCTGCTCGACGGATGGTTCCGGGGTGTCCTCGTAATCGGGGTGGACGCCGACGGAGGCATAGATGTGGGGATACTGCTCGGCCAGGGCGAGCACGCGCGGAAAGTCAGGCAGGTCCACGGACACGCAGAGAGCGTGGCTGACCTTGTTCTCTTCCATCTTCGCCAGGAGCTCGGGCATGCGCGCGGCGAGCTCGGGGAAGTCGATATGGCAATGTGAATCGATAAACATGGACTGGATTGTACCGTTTCCTAATTGGGGACAGACCCCTTTAAGAAATTTCTTAAAGGGGTCTGTCCCCAATTAGGAAATGTTTCAGGCTACGCGCTTGCCGAGGATGATGAGGTCGCGCTCGATGCCGTCGAGGTTGGCCACGCGGGGGAAGTTGGCCCAGGTTTCGAAGCCGAAGCGCTCGAAGAGTCCCAGGCTTGGCTTGTTGTGGCCGAAGATGAATCCGAGCAGCGTGTGCACCTTGATCTGCGGCGCGAAGGCGATCGCCTCTTCCAGCGCGTAGCGGCCAATGCCCTTGCCGCGCCAGGCTTCGGCGATGTAGATCGAGACTTCCGCCGTGCCGGAGTACGCCGGGCGCCCGTAGAAGTTGGAGTAGCTGATCCAGCCCAGGATCTCGGGCTGCGCCGCGCTGTCGTCCGACTTCTCGATCACCCACAGGGGCCGCCGCGCGGGCTCGTGTTCCTTGAACCACGGGAGGCGCGATTCGACCGAAACCGGCTCTGTGTCGGCCGTCACCTCGCGCGAGGCGATGGTGCTGTTGTAGATTTCGACGATGGCGGGCAGGTCTTGCAGCGTGGCGGTGCGGTGGCGGTAGGACGGCATTCTGGTGTCAAAGTGTGTGGGTGGCGCGCGAGGAGCGCAAGGCGGCGCCGAGGATTTCTTCAATGCGCAGCTTGGTGCGCTGGCCCGATTCGTCGGCCGGGAAATGCAGCCCGACTCCCTGCGCCTTGTTGTTGTGGGCGTTCGGCGGCGTAACCCACACCACCTTGCCCGCGATCGGGTATTTGTTCGGGTCGTCCATCAGTGTCAAAATCAGGTAGATCTCGTCGCCGATCTTGTAGGCCTTCTGGGTCGGCACGAACAGGCCGCCGTTCTTGAGGAAGGGCATGTAGGCCGCGTACAGGGCCGCTTTCTCCTTGATCGCCAGCGACAGCACCGTGGGCCGGTTCAGCGGCACGGTATTGGGCTCGTTCGGCGGAGTTGCGCTCATTCCCTTCCTTTCAGCTACAGCAGGCAGTGTAATCCAGCAGCATGTCTTCGATGAACAGCTTGGGCGACAGCGGGTGGTCGGACGTGGCCCGCCGCTCGTTGGCGCCCTTGATCGCTGCCATCAGGCGGCTGAGATGGATCTTCCCGGCCAGCCCCTTCAACTCGCGCTGGTAACGGGGATAATAACGGATGTTCCCCGTGAGCTTGCAGGAAAAAAGGTCGTAAAGCCAGCGCTGTTGCCACGATACCAAGGACGACAGCGGCACTTTCTGCATCTTGTCCGCCGTCTTCAGCGCCGCTTCCACGCTGGGATTGGCGAGGTATTGCAGCAGCATGTCCAGCTCTTCGCGGCTGCCGGTTTCGGACTGGGCCAGCGCCGCCAGCGGCGCCCCGCCCTGCTCGCGCAGCCAGCTGTCGGCATCCGCCACGCCTTGCGCCTGCAGCCAGGCCAGGGCCTGGGCATGGTCCGGCATGGGCAGGGCGAACTTGCGGCAGCGGGAGAGAATGGTTGGCAGCAGGCGGTCCAGGCTGTTCGAGGACAGCAGGAAGACCGTGCCGGGCGGCGGTTCTTCCAGGGTTTTCAGCAGCGCGTTCGAGGCGGGCATGTTGAGCGCCTCGGCCGGGTACAGCACCACCACGCGCAAACCGGCGCGGTGGGTCGAAATATTCATGAAGTCCGCGAGGCTGCGGATCTGCTCGATCTTGATTTCCTTCGACGGGGCCTTGGACTTGGCAGCCTTCTTGTCCTCGCCCTCTTCCCCTTCGCCCGGCTCGTCTTCCAGCGCTTCGGGGCGGATACGGCGGTAGTCCGGGTGGCTGCCCTGCTCGAACCAGCCGCAGGAGGCGCAGGCGCCGCAGGCATGGCCTTCGGCCTGCACGTTCTCGCACAGGAGCGCCTTGGCAAAGACTTCGATGAAGTCGGCCTTGCCGGTTCCGGCCGCGCCGTGAAAGAGGATGGCGTGCGGCATGCGGGCGCGCAGCTGCTGGAGCTGCTGCCAGGGACCTTCCTGCCAGGGATAGAGATTGCCGCTCATGCCAGTTCGCCGATGATGGCGGCCAGTTCGCGCTGGATGTCGTCGATGCTGCGCGTGGAGTCGATCACGCGGAAGCGGTGGGCGTGCTGCTCGGCGCGCCGCAGGTATTCCTTGCGGGTGGCGAAGAAGAACTCGGCTTTCTCGCGCTCGAAGCGGTCCAGTTCGCGGGTGGCATCCAGGCGGGCGCGCGCCACTTCCAGGGGCACATCGAAGAGGATGGTGAGGTCCGGCTCGAGCTCGGGGTGCACCCAGTAGGCGATGGTTTCCAGCTTGTCCAGGCTCAGGCCGCGGCCGCCGCCCTGGTAGGCGAAGCTGGCGTCCGTGAAGCGGTCGGAGATGACCCAGGCTCCGCGCTCGAGGGCGGGCTGGATGACCTGGGCGATATGCTCGCGCCGGCTGGCGAAGACCAGCAGGGTTTCCGTTTCCACGTGCATGGATTCGTGCAGCCACAGCTCGCGCAGCTTCTCGCCCAGCGGCGTGCCGCCCGGTTCGCGCGAACTCACGAGCTCCACTCCGCGCGCGGCGATCAGCTCGCCGACGTACTGGATGTGGGTGGACTTGCCTGCGCCGTCGATGCCTTCGAAGGTGATGAACTTACCGCGTTGCGTCATTGTTTTTGATACCGGTTGACCGCCTTGTTGTGGTCGGCCAGGTTAGCGGAGAAATGGCTGGTGCCGTTGCCGCGCGATACGAAGTACAGCGCGTCCGACTTGGCCGGGGCCAGGGCCGCGGCCAGCGACTGGCGGCCCGGCAGCGCAATCGGCGTGGGCGGCAGGCCGGCCCGCGTATACGTATTGTACGGGGTGTCGGTCTCCAGGTCTTTCTTGCGGATGTTGCCGTCGAATTTGGGGCCAAGGCCGTAGATAACGGTCGGGTCCGTTTGCAGCATCATGCCCAGCTTCAGGCGGTTGACGAAGACGGAGGCAATCATGGCCCGCTCGGATTTCTGCCCCGTTTCCTTTTCCACGATGGAGGCCATGGTCAGGGCCTGGTAGGGATTCGCGTACGGCAGCTTGGGGTCACGGTTGTCCCACGCTTCCTTCAGGTGCTGCAGCATGGCGGCGTGCGCCTTGCGGTAAATGTCCAGCTCGCTGCTGCCCTTGGCGAAGAGATAGGTATCCGGGAAGAACAGGCCTTCAGGCTCAGTGAAACCGGGCGACACGCGCTCCATCAGCTCCTTGTCGCTGAGCTGGACGGTGTCGTGGCGCAGGCCGGTGTGGGCGGCAATGGCCTGGCGCATCTGGCGGAAGGTCCAGCCTTCGATGATGGTGAGCGACTCCTGGGCGAATTCGCCGCGCACCAGTTGGTCGATCAGGCGCAGCGGCGTGGTGCCCGGTTTCAGCTCATAGGAACCGGCTTTCAGTTTTGCGCTCTTGCCGGTGGCGCGCGCCAGCATGTTGAAGAGCAGCGGCCGGATGGGCACGCCCGCATCGGCGATCTGCTGGCCTGCGGCGTGGGCGCCGCTGCCTTTGTTGATGGTAAACGGTATCGCGGGAGCGTCCAGGGTGATCGGCTTTTGCGACCACCAGTAGAAGTAGGCGGCGGCTGCGGCAGCGAGCAGGACGACGAGGGCAATCGTTTTTCTGAGGAAGGTCATGCTTTCTATATTGAACCAGTTTTATCCCCGTGGACAGCGCTTTTGGCACGACCGGGCGCATTTTTCGCGAGATCTTTATAATGAGCCCGTAATGATAATGCCTCAACCGTGGATTTATAAAATTTTATGACCAGCTGGAATCAAGTTCTTCGCTCCCAGGGACCGCTGACGGCCGCCGCCCTCGCGACCGGCTTCGCCGCTCCCCTGGACAACCTCGGGCTGATCGCCTTCACCGGCGAGGAATCGGCCACCTTCCTGCACTCCCAGCTGACCAACGACGTGGAGCACCTGGGACAGGATGAGGTGCGCCTGGCGGGCTACTGCTCGCCCAAGGGCCGCCTGCTGGCGTCCTTCCTCATGTGGCGGGACGAGGAATCCGTTTTCCTTCAGCTGCCGCGCGAGATCCAGGCGCCCGTGCAGAAGCGGCTGCAGATGTTCGTTTTGCGCGCCAGGACCAAGGCCAGCGACGCCAGCGATGGCGCGGTGCCCCTGGGCTTGGGCGGCGTGGACGCCGAAGCCGTGCTGCGCACCTGGTTCGACGCCATGCCTGAAGCGCCCTACCGCAAGGTGGACCATCCCCTGGGCACCCTGCTGCGCGTGGCCGACGCCTTCGGCTCGCCGCGCTACCTGTGGCTGGCCAAGCCGGAAGCCCTGGACACGGTGGCTGCCGAACTGGCCGAGCGCCTGGAAGTGGGCGGTCCGGAGGCCTGGCAGCTGTCCGAGATCCACGCGGGCGTGCCGCAGATCGTGGCGGGCACGCAGGAACAGTTCGTGCCGCAGATGGTGAACCTGGAGCTGCTGGGCGGCGTCAATTTCAAGAAAGGCTGTTATCCGGGCCAGGAGATTGTCGCCCGCAGCCAGTACCTGGGCAAATTGAAGCGCCGCACGGCGCTGGCCACGATTGCAGATGCCTCGGTCAAGGCCGGCGCCGAGGTGTTCTCGCCCGCCGATCCGGCCCAGCCCTGCGGCATGGTGGTGAACGCCGCGCCGAACGGCGAGGGCGGCGTGGACGCGCTGGTGGAAATGAAGCTGGAGGCGCTGGAACAGGGCGACGTGCGCTTCGGCTCGGCCACCGGCCCTGCCCTGCAGTTCAAGCCCCTGCCTTACGCGCTGGACAAGCTCGACGTCTAGCATGGCCGACCTGTATATCTATTACCGGGTGCGGGAGACCGACACCCAAGCCCTGCTGCCGCGCGTCGCTGCCATGCAGCGGGCGCTGGCCGCCAGCCATGGGCTGGCGCCGCAGCTCAAGCGCCGTCCCGACAGCAAGGACGGCCAGCAGACCTGGATGGAAGTGTATCCCGCCGCGCCGGAAGGCTTCGAAGCCGTTCTCGCGCAGGCCGTGGACGCTGCCGGCATCGCCGCGCTGATCGCCGGTCCGCGCCACACCGAAGTATTTATGGATGTAGAACCATGTGCCTGATCGTTTTCGCTTGGCAGGTAGTGCCCGGAGTTCCCCTCATTGCTGCGGCCAACCGCGACGAGTACTACGACCGCGCCACGGCGCCCGCCGGTCCCTGGGAGGAGAATCCCCAGATCATCGCGGGCCGCGACCTGAAGGCAGGCGGCAGCTGGATGGGTATCACCACGCCCGAAGGGCCGGAAGCGGCAGCCACCGCGAACTTCACGCCGCTCAAGGCACGCTGCTGCGACGGCGCTCCCGCTCCGGCGGCGGACGGCAGCGTGACGCCTTCGCGTTTCGCGGCCATCACGAACATCCGCGCGCCGCTGGATCACAATCCGGCAGCGCCTTCGCGCGGCATGCTGGTATCGAACTTCCTGTCCGCCACCATGAGCGCGCGCGAGTACGTGGAGCAGATCCGCCCCGGCGCGGCGGCCTACAACGGATTCAATCTCGTGCTGTGCGACGGGAAGGAGCTGGTGTGGTTCTCGAACAAGGGCGGTGACGATCCGCGCAACGGCCAGCCCCTGGCCCCCGGCATCTATGGGCTCTCGAATGCGGTGCTGGATTCGCCCTGGCCCAAGGTGCTGAAGACGAAGGCGCAATTCGCCAGCCTGCTTTGCCTGGGCGCGCCGGAAGAGGCCTACTTCGAAATGCTGGCCGACACGGCCTGCGCGCCGGACCAGCGCCTGCCCGAAACGGGCGTGCCGCGCGATGTGGAGCGCATGCTGTCGGCGGTCTGCATCGAGTCGCCCAACTACGGCACGCGCAGCTCCACGGTCGTCAAACTCTACGCCAACGCCGCGGGACAGCTCAACGAGCAGTCCGTCCGCTAGCGCTTCCCTTTCCGCTTGACCGGCACCGATTCCTCCTGCCGCGCCTTCGTGGCGGGAGGCGGCGCAACCGGCATGGGGAAGCCGAGAAATACCATGACGAGGAAGATGGGCAGCAGGGCATAGAACAGCGGCCTTCGCCAGTTCAGTTTCTGTTTTAACATTCCCGGCAGATTGTGCCGCGGCACCGTCTTTCAAGGCCGCAGTCTCAGCCGTGCGACAGGAATATTGCAAAAATGTACACTTGGACAGACTTGCAATTACAAGGAGACTGTCTTGCGCAATCATTTATTGAAGCTGAGCGGCATTGCCGCACTGGTCCTCGCCGCAGGCTGCCAGACCACGGGCACCCAGCCGGGCGCGAACGAACCCGCGCCAGCGGCCAACCCGGCCTATCAAGGAGAAATGGCAAAGTTCAACGCCCAGTTCCCCAATCCGAAAGCGACGAAATACGAGGACGAATCCCTCGCCTTCAACAACGCCAACAAGCTCGATGAGAAAGGCAACTGCCACGACAAGTCCAAGTGGCCGGTCGTGATCATCCTCGTGCTCGATGCCGAGGGCAAGGTGACCAGCTCCACCACCGACGTGGAAGGAGCGAAGGCAGCCTGCTTCCGCAAAGCCTACGAGAACGTGCAGTTCCCCAAGCCCCCCTTCGCGCCCTACCGCAAGCCTATCCGCCTGCGCTAGAAGTAGTAGGTCATTTCGATGTGGGGGATGCCCGCCTCCTGGAACACCTCGCCTTCGGACTTGAAGCCGTGGGCCAGGTAGAACTCGGCGGCGTGCAGCTGGGCGTGCAACACCACTTCGTCGTGGCCGCGCTGCTCGGCCTGGGCCAGCAGGCCTTTCAGGAGTGCGCCGCCGATGCCGGTGCCGCGCGCGCTGCGCAGCACGGCCATGCGGCCGATATGCCCGTTGGGTAGCAGGCGGCCGGTGCCGACGGGCTGGCCTTCGGCGCTGTAGGCCACGGCATGGACGCATTTCGCATCCATGGCGTCCATCTCCAGTTCGGGCGGAACGCCCTGCTCCTGGACGAAGACTTCAAGGCGGATGGGTTTGGCATCGGCAGCCATGGCTTCCCAGCTGCCGTAACGGATTTCAATGCTCATAGTGCTGAAAACGGTTTCGGTAAAACCGAATTGTCGCACACAAAGCTAGGCCAGTTTGACGAGCTGCTTGCCGAAATTGCGTCCCTTGAGCAGGCCGATGAAAGCCTCGGGCGCCGCTGCCAGCCCTTCGGCCACCGATTCGCGGAACTTCAGCTTGCCGCCTGCCAGCAGCTGGCCCAGTTCCGTCAGGCCCTGCGGCCACAGCTCCATATGCTCCGTCACGATGAAGCCTTGCAGGAGAATTCGGTTGGTAAGCAGCGTGCGCACGTTCTTCAGGGCGATATCCTCGCCGTTGTAGCCCGCGATCATGCCGCACAGGGCGATGCGGGCGAAGGCGTTGGTGCGCGCAAGGGCCGCGTCGAACACTTCTCCGCCCACGTTCTCGAAGATGGCGTCGATGCCGTCCGGCGCCGCAGCCTTCAGATCGGCGCGCAGATTGCCCGCCTTGTAGTCCACGCAGGCGTCGAAGCCCAGTTCATCGACCACGTAGGCGCATTTCTCGCTCCCGCCCGCGATGCCGACCACGCGGCAGCCTTTCAGCTTGGCCAGCTGGCCCACGATGCTGCCCACGGCGCCGCTGGCGGCCGAAACGGCCACCGTTTCTCCGGCCTTGGGCTTCATGATGTGATTGAGGCCATACCATGCCGTCATGCCCGGCATGCCCACGGCGCCCAGGTAGGCCGAGGCGGGAATATGCGTGGTATCCACCTTGCGCAGCATGGCGCCGTCGGAAAGGCTCATCTCCGCCCAGCCGCCCATGCCTACCACTGTATCGCCCACGGCAAAGCGGGGATTCTTCGACTCCACCACCTGCCCTACCGTGCCGCCGATCATGGTTTCGTCCAGCGGCTGCGGCGCGGCATAGCTCTTCGCATCGCTCATGCGGCCGCGCATATAGGGATCCAGGGAGAGATACTGGTGGCGCACCAGCACCTGGCCTTCGCCCACAGGGGGCACCGGCACGCTCTCCAGCCGGAAGTGCTCGGGCAGAACCTCGCCTTGCGGGCGGGCTGCCAGTACGATTCGCTGATAGGTGTTCATGCTTCGTAGTCCATGCACTGGCGCGCCTCGCGCACAGCGCCAAAGAAGGGTTTCAGGGCCTGGTGCTGGGGATGGTTCTGGTAGGCGTCCAGCGCCTCGCGGTTCTCGAACTCGGAATACAGCACCACATCGTATGTGGCTTCCAGCCCTGGCTGGGCCACGGCCACCTCCAGCTTCAGGATGCCGGGCACGATGCCCGCGCAGGCTTCCAGCAGCTCCTTCATGCGGTGGGCATTGGCCACGCGATCCGCGCCTTCTGCCTGCTGCTTGAGCTTCCACATCACGATATGCTTGATCATTACAGCACCTCGAACAGGCCTGCCGCGCCCTGGCCGCCGCCGATGCACATGGTGACGACCACGTATTTGACGCCGCGCCGCTTGCCTTCCAGCAGGGCGTGGCCCGTCAGCCGAGCGCCGGAGACACCGTAGGGATGGCCCACGGCGATGGCGCCGCCGTTCACGTTCAGGCGGTCCATGGGAATGCCCAGCTTGTCCGCGCAGTACAGCACCTGCACGGCAAAGGCTTCGTTCAATTCCCACAGGCCGATATCCTCCACCTTCAGGCCCGCCTGCTTCAGCAGCTTGGGCACGGCGAAGACGGGGCCGATGCCCATTTCGTCCGGTTCGCAGCCTGCCACGGCGAAGCCGCGGAACACGCCCAATGGCTTGAGGCCCTTGGCCGCAGCCGTCTTCGCATTCATGACCACGGACATGGACGCGCCGTCCGAGAACTGGCTGGCATTGCCCGCCGTGATCACGCCGCCGGGCAGCGCGCTGCGGATGCCGCGCACGCCTTCAAGGGTAGTATCGGGGCGGACGCCTTCGTCGGCAGCGATGGTCACTTCGCGCGTGCCGATGGTGCCGGTGGCCTTGTCGGCCACGCCCATTACGGTGGTCATCGGCACGATTTCGTCCTTGTACAGGCCCGCTTCCTGGGCCGCTGCCGCGCGCTGCTGGCTGCGCACGCCGTATTCGTCCTGGCGCTCCTTGGAGATGCCGTAGCGCTTCGCCACGTTCTCGGCCGTTTCCAGCATGGGCATATAGATGGCGGGCTTGTTCTGCTGGAGCCAGACTTCTCGGTACATGTGGAGATTCATTTCCTGCGCCACGCAGGAGATGGATTCGACGCCGCCCGCCGCATAGATATCGCCCTCGCCCGCGAGGATGCGCTGGGCGGCAAGTGCGATGGTCTGCAGGCCGGAGGAACAGAAGCGGTTGATGGTCATGCCCGCCGTGGTCACGGGGAAGCCTGCGCGCAGCACGACCTGGCGCGCCATATTGCCGCCGTTGGCGCCCTCTGGGAAGGCGCAGCCTACCAGCACATCCTCCACCTCGGCCGCTTCGATTCCGGCACGGCTGACCGCCGCCTGCAGCACATGGGCGCCCATGGTGGCGCCGTGCGTCATGTTGAACGCCCCTTTCCACGATTTGGCCAGGCCGGTGCGGGCGGTCGATACGATGACGGCGTCAGTCATGAGAGTCTCCTGTAGGGGTCAATGCGGGCGAGCATAGCACAATTAGCACGGTCGTTCGTGTAAGTTCGGCGTAAGTTTGAAGCAAGCATGACGTAAGGTTAAGCGCCCACACTCCGTCATGCCAATAAGGTAACACCGATGGCAATCTACAATATACGGAGACAAAATATGGCAATCACCTCTGGCACCGCGGATAGCCGCAATCTGGGGAAAGGCAAGGCGTCGCCGATGACGGCGGAAGAGAAGAAAGTGATCTTCGCTTCCTCGCTCGGCACGGTTTTCGAGTGGTACGACTTCTACCTGTACGGCGCCCTGGCGTCGATCATCGCCAAGCAGTTCTTCATCGGCGACCCCACCATCACCTTCATTTTCGCACTGCTGGCATTTGCCGCGGGCTTCATCGTGCGCCCCTTCGGCGCGCTGGTGTTCGGCCGCCTGGGCGACATGATCGGCCGTAAGTACACCTTCCTGGTCACGATTCTCATCATGGGCCTGTCGACCTTCATCGTCGGCCTGCTCCCGGGCCATGCCTCCATCGGCATCGCAGCCCCGATCATCCTCATCACTCTGCGCATCCTGCAAGGCCTCGCGCTGGGCGGCGAGTACGGCGGCGCGGCCACCTACGTGGCGGAGCATGCGCCGCACGGCAAGCGCGGCCAGTTCACCTCCTGGATCCAGACCACGGCGACCATGGGCCTGTTCATGTCCCTGCTCGTGATCCTGGCTACCCGCCTGGCAATCGGCGAAGAGGAATTCGCGGCCTGGGGCTGGCGTGTACCCTTCCTGGTGTCGGTTCTGCTGCTGGGTATCTCGGTGTGGATCCGCCTCTCCATGAACGAATCGCCTGCCTTCGCCAAGATGAAGGCCGAGGGCAAGACCTCCAAGGCTCCGCTGTCCGAATCCTTCGGCCAATGGCGCAACCTGAAGATCGTGGTCCTGGCGCTGGTCGGCCTGACCATGGGCCAGGCAGTGGTGTGGTATACCGGCCAGTTCTACGCCCTGTTCTTCATGCAGCAGGTGCTGAAGATCGAGCTGGCAACCGCCAACATCCTGATCGCCATCGCGCTGCTGCTGGCAACGCCGTTCTTCATCTTCTTCGGCGCCCTGTCCGACAAGATCGGCCGCAAGTGGATCATCCTGGGCGGCTGCCTGATCGCCGCGCTGACCTACTTCCCGCTGTTCCAGGGCCTGACCCACTACGGCAACCCTCAGCTGGAAGCAGCACTGAAGAACTCCCCCGTGGTGGTGATCGCCGATCCGGCTTCCTGCCACTTCCAGTTCAACCTGACCGGCCAGAAGAAGTTCCCATCCTCCTGCGACATCGCTACCGCAGCGCTGTCCAGCAGCTCGGTGAACTACACCAAGCAGGATGCGCCAGCGGGCAGCGTTGCCAAGATCAAGGTCGGCGACACGGAAGTGCAGGCATTCAACGCCGTGATGACACCGGATAACCTGAATTTCGACGCGGACTCGAAAGCCAAGGAAGGCGCCTTCAAGAAGGAAGTGGGCGCCGCGATCAAGGCCGCAGGCTACCCTGCCAAGGCCGATCCCGAGCAGATCAACAAGCCGATGATGGTGCTGCTGCTGTTCATCCTGGTGCTGTATGTGACCATGGTGTACGGCCCGATCGCCGCCATGCTGGTGGAGCTGTTCCCGACCCGCATCCGCTACACCTCCATGTCCCTGCCCTACCACATCGGTAACGGCTGGTTCGGCGGCCTGCTGCCGACCACAGTGTTCGCGCTGGTGGCCTTCAAGGGCGACATCTACTACGGCCTGTGGTATCCGATCGTGATTGCGCTGATCACCCTCGTGGTGGGCGGCCTGTTCATCAAGGAGACCAAGGACCGCGACATCTACGCTCAGGACTAAGCGTTTCCTGAGCTGATCCCGCAACGCGGCCTGGATGCGAATCCAGGCCGCGTTTTTTTATTGAGCCAGATCAGACGAAGCGGACTCTGGCATTTTCCCTGCCGCGGCGACACTAGACTCTCATTTCGCCGTGAATTTTTTGCGCCGGCGCCCATCCCTCAACCAGAAACGGAGAAGGTCATGGCAGTGCAAAAGAACAGTGAAAACGTGCAGGACAAGGATCACCACCGCAAGGAACGCGCCCAGTTCAAGACCCTGCTGGCCGGGAATCTCAATTACTTCGGCAATCTTCCGCAGAGCACCGAAACGCCGGTCACGAAGATCGTGTCCAACACGGTGTTCGAGCAGCTGACGTGCGTGGCCTACAACCCGGCCACCAGCTTCCTGGAAGCGACCATCGCCATCAAGCAGGCAAGCGGCTACGGCGGGGACCTGTGCAGCAAGGGCAGCACGGAATTCGTGCGCTTCTTCGTGGATTATGGCAGCGGCTGGGAGGACGCGGGCCTGGCCGCCGTGAACGTGCACGACATCCCCACGAACCGCGACTGCGCGCAGGATCTCGACAAGCCCCTGGTCTACGCGGTGAACCTGCGCCTCGATCCGAAGACGCGCTGCTGCGACAAGCCCGTGCTGCCGAAGGTGCACGCTATCCTGTCCTGGCAGTGGGAACCGCCTGCGGGCGCCGCCAACGTGGGCTGGACGCCGGTGTGGGGCAACACGCTCGACTGCAATATCCAGATCAAGCCGCATCCGTGGAACCTGTTCTGCCTCTTCGAATCGATCAACGAATCCCTGAACCAGAAGATCAAGATTCCGCAGCTGTTCGAGCAAGTGCAGCACCTGCCGATTCCGCAGCCCGACCCGCCTCCATTCAGCATCGGCCAGCTGGCACAGATCTACGGAAAAGGCGCCAAGGGCGCCGCGCCGCAGGCTTCCACCCTGAGCGTTCCGGGACACCGCTTCGGCTTCCAGGCGCTCCAGTCGATTGTGGCGAACGGGATTTTCAGCAGCGATGTGCTGAACGAGGCGAAGACGGAATGGAAGGCGGCAGGGCTGGACCTGAGCGCATCCATCGCCGCGCTGGCTCAGACCAATGCCAACGTGGACTACGAGCAGCTCGAATGCCTCGGCCTGGACGAAGGCATTCCGGAGCGCCTGGTGGCCACCTTCCGCATCAAGCGGCCTTCGGGCTACTCGGGTGACCTGTGCCACCCCGGCAGCCAGGAATACGTGGCCTTCTGGGCTGATTGGGACAATACCTGCCAGTGGACCTATGTGGGCACGGCGCAGGTGAACGTGCACGACATCGCCTCCATTCCGCAGCACGGGCTGTGTTATGCGGCCATCCTGCCGGTGGACATTTCGAAGTTCAAGCGCGGCTGCAAGACACCGCGCGTGGCGCGCCTGCGCGCCGTGCTGTCCTGGAACACGCCGCCTTCGGTCACCGATCCCGATGCGCTGCCCACCTGGGGCAACCGGCTGGACACGCACGTGCAGCTGAACCCCGCAGAACACGGCACCCCGCAGGCGCCGGAGATCCGCAATATCGGCGGCATTCCGGTCGAGATGATCGATACTGCCGGCAGCGGCCTGACCACGTCCACCGCAGTCTTCGCGCACTATCCGGGCAGCGCGGCCGATGCCCTCGGCCGTGCCTGCCCCTTCGGCGGAGCGCTGTACATGGATGCGCAGTTCTACCCCGGCATGTACTACCGGGTCAGTGTGCGCAAGTCGAGCGATCACAGCGTCGTCAATGTGCTGTCGGACAGCTTCCTTGTCGAGCGCTGGGTGCATCCGCCCACCTTCGATACGCAGGTGGCGACGAACGGCTTCTTCGCCTACCTCAATCCGGCGGACTATGTGACGCGCACGGTGGCGATCTGGTCTTCCGCGTCCCTGACGGGAGCGGACAGGGACGCGCTGTGGGAGATGCAGCTGGAGGTCTCCACCACGCAGGACGAAACGGGCATCATCGGCAGCACGCCCTGGTATCGGGTGCAGCTCGATAATACCGGCCCGGCGGAACCGCCCGCCAGCCCGCCCACCATCGACCTGCACATTTCGGCAGGCGGCGACTGCAAGACCTTCCCGCAGAATTCGACCATCACGGGAAACTTCATCGCCGAGGATACCTACTTCGGATCGTGGGGACTATCAACCCTGCCCAATTCGGCGATGACGCCGTCGAACCAGCCGGAGGCTGTGCCCTTCCTGGCGCATACCACCCCCACCGGGCCGGGCGGACATGGCTGGTCGCTGAACACCCTGTCACCGATCGAGATGCACACCTGCGGCTATGTGGTGCGGCTCGTGGTGCATGACCGGTCTATCGTCAACAGCCTGCCGGGCCATCACAACTCGAACCATATCGAAGTTGGGCTGTGCCTCGGTCCGAAGTAGACGGCAAGGGGGGATTCGTCCCCCTTACCGGCTACAATAGGGCATGCTTCGTCCACACTCCTTCATCGGCTGGGACTTCCATACCTTTCCCGGCCGAATCCCCTTCCCCTTCGTGCTGGCGCGCTACGAGCTGGCGCATTTCGAGCCTGGCCTGTTCCGCGAGTTCGGGATCGACGCGCCCGCGACCATTGGCTCCGCTGTTCGCAAGCGGCAGGCCGAATTCCTCGCGGGCCGCATTTGCGCGCGCGAGGCGTTGCGCCTGCACGGCGCGGCGGATGCGCAGGTCGCAGTGGGCAGCCATCGGGCGCCACGCTGGCCTCAGGGTGTCGCCGGGAGCATCACCCACAACGGCAGCTTCGCCGCCGCGGCCGTGTTCGCGCAGGACGCAGCGCAGGGTGTGGGAATCGATATCGAAAGCCGGATCGGCGAGGCGCTGCACGGCGAGATCGCCAGGGAGGTGGCGCACGAGGGCGAGCTGGCGCTGCTGGATGGAGAGGATCTGGCCCTGCTGTTCTCCGCGAAGGAGAGCTTCTTCAAGGCGGCTTTCGGCCAGGTGGGAGAGTTCTTCGGCTTCGAAGCGGTGGAACTTGTGGAGTTCGACGCCGCCAGCGCGCGCCTGCAGTTCCGATGCGTCCAGGCGCTCAGCCCGGCCTTGCAGCCGGGCTTCCGCTTCGATGCCTTCTACCAGCGCCTGGACGAGGCTACCGTGATGACGGCGGTCGTGCTGCCCTGAGTATCAGGCAGCACCGATGACGCGCAGCGAGTAGTCGACGGCGCGGATATCTTTCGTCAGGCTGCCGATGGAGATGCGGTGCACGCCGGTTTCGGCGATGGCGCGCACGGTGTCGAAATTGACGCCGCCAGAGGCTTCCAGTACGGCGCGGCCGCGATTCTGCTCCACAGCAGCGCGCATGGCTGCCAGATCGAAGTTATCCAGCAGGATCGAGGTGGCGCCAGCCGTCAGGGCCTCTTCCAGCTGTTCCAGCGTTTCCACTTCCACCTGGATCGACACGCCGCCGCCGACGCGCTTGGCCGCCACGAGGGCCGCCGTCACACCGCCTGCGGCAGCGATATGGTTCTCCTTGATCAGGATGCCGTCGTAGAGCGCAAGACGCTGGTTCTTGCCGCCGCCCACGCGCACCGCGTACTTCTGCGCCAGGCGCAGGCCGGGCAGCGTCTTGCGGGTGTCGAGGATGGATGCGGTGGTGCCCGCGATGGCGTCCACATAGCGGCGGGTGGCCGTGGCCACGCCGGACAGCAGCTGCAGGAAGTTGAGCGCTGCGCGCTCGCCCGTCAGCAGGGCGCGCGAAGGACCTACGAGGGTGCAGACCGGCGTATCGGCCTTCATCACGTCGCCTTCGGCGTAGTGCCACTCGATGCCGATGGCCTGGTCCACGGCATGCATGATGCCTTCGAACCAGGGAGCGCCGCACAGCACGGCCTCTTCGCGCACGATCACGCGGGCGACGGAGCGCGCGCCGTCCGGCACAAGCTGGCCGGTAAGGTCGCCCGTGCCTACGTCCTCCAGCAAGGCGGAGAGAAGGTTCTGTTCATAGGCGCGCACCAGCGCTTCGTCGAAGGGTGCGAATGGATTAATGAGGGTGCTCATGCGGGGCCGATCCCTTCAAACAGCTTGGCTTCCTTGGCCAGGTCGGCGCCGGGCGCCACCTTGGCCTTTTTGGCGGCGGCGAAATCGAGCATGCGGTTGATCGAGCGCTGGGCCTGGGCGCCAACGGCAGGATCGACATGGATTTCGTTGCTCATGTTTTCCAGCACGTCCGCCAGGTTGCGCAGGCCGTTCATGGCCATCCACGGACAGTGGGCGCAGCTCTTGCAGGTAGCGCTGTTGCCTGCTGTCGGCGCTTCGATGAAGGTCTTGCCCGGTGCGGCCATGCGCATCTTGTGCAGAATGCCGTTGTCGGTCGCCACAATGAATTTGGTGGCAGGCAGGCTCACGGCAGCTGCGATCAACTGGGAGGTGGAACCCACCACGTCGGCCTGGGCCACCACGTTGGCGGGCGACTCTGGGTGCACCAGCACCTTGGCGTCCGGATGCTCGGCCTTCAGCAGGTCCAGCTCAATGCCCTTGAATTCGTCGTGCACCAGGCAGGAGCCTTGCCACAGGAGCATGTCGGCGCCGGTCTGCTTCTGGATGTAGGAGCCGAGGTGCTTGTCCGGCGCCCACAGGATCTTCTTGCCCTGCTCATGCAGGTGCTTGACGATATCCAGGCCGATGGAGGACGTCACCATCCAGTCCGCGCGCGCCTTCACGGCGGCGCTGGTGTTCGCGTACACCACCACGGTGCGGTCCGGATGCTGGTCGCAGAAGGCCGCGAACTCCTCGGGCGGGCAGCCCAGGTCCAGCGAGCAGGTTGCGTCCAGGTCCGGCATGAGGATGGTCTTTTCCGGGCTCAGGATCTTCGCGGTCTCGCCCATAAACTTCACGCCTGCCACAACGAGGGTTTTCGCCGGATGGTCGCGGCCGAAGCGCGCCATCTCCAGCGAGTCGGACACGCAGCCGCCCGTTTCCTCGGCCAGGTCCTGCAGGTCGGCGTCCACATAGTAGTGGGCCACGAGCACGGCCTGGCGCTCGCGCAGCAGCACGCGGATGCGCTCTTTCAGGGCGATTTTCTCGGCGGCGTTGACAGGCGCCGGGGTGCGCGCCCAGGCGTGGGCCACGCAGCTTCCGCCCTGCTCGTTGTGGTCCAGCAGCGGTTTTTCGTATTCGACAGTCTTGATCGGTACAGCGACGGTGTTCATTAATCGATACCCTGGCTCTTCAGATAGTCTTCGTAGTTGCCGCGGAAGTCGACGACTTCGTTCTCCTTGATCTCGATGATGCGGTTGGCCAGCGAGGAAACGAACTCGCGGTCATGCGACACGAAGATCAGGGTGCCGGCATACTTGTCCAGCGCGATGTTGAGCGATTCGATGGACTCCATGTCCATGTGGTTGGTCGGCTCGTCCAGCATCAGGACGTTGTGACGGCCCAGCATCAGCTTCCCGTACATCATACGGCCTTTCTCGCCGCCTGACAGGACACGCACCGATTTCTTCACCTCGTCGCCGCCGAACAGCAGGCGGCCGAGGATGGAGCGCACGGCCTGGTCGTCGTCGCCTTCCTTGGTCCACTGGCCCATCCAGTCCGTGAGCGAGGCGTCGGTGGCGAAGTCCTCGGTCGGATCCTGCGGCATGTAGCCCACGTTCGCGTTCTCGGCCCACTTCACGAAGCCGGTGTCCGGCTGGAGCTTGGCGATATCGCCCGCGATGCAGCGCAGCATGGTGGTCTTGCCCGCGCCGTTGGCGCCGATAATCGCAATGCGTTCGCCCGCTTCCACCATGATGCTGAAGTTCTTGAACAGATTGCGGTCGTAGGTCTTGGAGATGGAATCGACTTCCACGGCCAGGCGGTGCAGCTTTTTCTCGCCTTCGAAACGCACGAAGGGATAGGCGCGCGAGGACGGCTTGATGTCCTCGACCTTGATCTTCTCGATCATCTTGGCGCGGGAAGTGGCCTGGCGGGCCTTGGACTTGTTGGCCGAGAAGCGGCGCACGAAGTCCTGCAGCTCGGCGACCTTCTCTTTCGCCTTGGCGTTGTTGGCCAGCTGCTGGTTGCGGGCCTGGGTGGAGGCCAGCATGTAGTCGTCGTAATTGCCCGGATAGATCTTCAGGGTGCCGTAGTCCATGTCCGCCACGTGGGTGCAGACCTGGTTCAGGAAGTGGCGGTCGTGCGAGATGATGATCATCGTCGAATCGCGCTCGTTCAGCACTTCTTCCAGCCAGCGGATGGTGTTGATGTCCAGGTTATTGGTCGGTTCGTCCAGCAGCAGGATGTCCGGATTCGAGAACAGGGCCTGGGCCAGCAGCACGCGCAGCTTCCAGCCGGGGGCCACGGCGCTCATGGGGCCCTGGTGAAGGTCGATGGCCACGCCAGCGCCCAGCAGCAGTTCGCCCGCGCGGGCTTCGGCGGTGTAGCCGTCATATTCGGCGACCTTGCCTTCCAGTTCGGCGGCCTTCATGTAATCGTCGTCGGTCGCTTCGGGATTGGCGTAGATCGCATCGCGCTCCTGCATGGCGGCCCACATTTCGGTGTGGCCCATCATCACCACGTCCAGCACGCGCATTTCCTCGTACGCGAACTGGTCCTGGCGCAGCTTGCCCAGGCGCTCGTTCACATCCAGCATCACGTTCCCGGAGGACGGCTCCAGGTCGCCGCCGAGGATTTTCATGAAGGTCGACTTGCCGCAGCCGTTGGCCCCGATCAGGCCGTAACGGTTGCCATCGCCAAACTTGACGGAGATGTTTTCGAACAGCGGCTTGGCGCCGAACTGCATGGTGATATTAGCGGTGGATAGCACTGATGAGCCCTTAAAGCAGAAGTTTCGTAACCGGGCATTTTACCATTTTGCCGGGCTTGCCGCCGCCTCCTTCTCCGCCTGGCGCTGGCGGGCGCGGCGAACCGAGGCGGTAAGCCAGTGCCGCTCGCCCGCCATGCAGATCAGGACCTCCTCCCAGGCATTGCGGACGGTCCCGCTGGTTTGTCCGCCACTTTTCAGCAGGTTTCAGAAGTTTTCAGCAAATCTCCCATACGCGCCGGGAAGGAGAACTGGCACTCTCTAAAGCGTGGGATAGCCGCTAAGAGTGAGGTCGAAACCGGCGGGATCGCTGCGCAGATGGGCGGCGGCGCCGAACGGAATGGTGCAGCGTGACTTGATGTGGCCAAATGGAAGGCCGGTCAGCACCGGCATTGGCAGGCGCTCGCGCAGGAAGGCGACCATGGTATCGAAATTGTAGCCGTTGTCGGCAGGCGCCAGCTTGTACCCGGAGAAGTCGCCGAGAACGATGGCCTGCTGGCCCTCGAGCACGCCCGCGTACAGGAGCTGCAGGATCATGCGCTCGACGCGGTAAGGATGCTCGGCAATATCCTCGAGGAAGAGAATGCCCCGTTCCAGCGGCTGCAGATAAGGCGTGCCCGCCACATGCGCCAGCATGGCCAGGTTGCCGCCCCAGATCGGCCCCTCGATATCGACCAGGGGATTGCCCTCCCCCATTCCCCGCACATGATGCACGGGCCCGCGCAGGCAGCTCCAGAACTGGTCCAGCGTGTAATCGACGGGATCATCGCGGATAAAATCGTCGCACATCATGGGCCCGGAGAAGCTGATGCGCCCCGTTTCCCTGTAGAGCGCGGTCTGGAAGGCGGTGAAATCGCTGTAGCCGACGAAGAGCTTCCCGCTGTCGGCCATCTTGCGGTAATCGATGAAAGGCAGGAGGCGGCTCACACCATAGGACCCGCGTAGCGCAATCACCACCTGCACGTCCGGATCGGCGGCGGCCGCGTTCAGCTGGGCGAGGCGGTTGGCGTCCGTACCAGCGAAGCGCTGGTGCTTCTGCGCCGGATCGTAATAGTTATGGACGATGTGGCCCTGCGCTTCGAGCCTGGCCATGCCGCGCTCCAGCGCGTCTTCGTACAGTGCGTAGCCGCCAAGGCCGGCGATGGCGATGCCTACAGGTTTGCTCAAGTTCCGGTCCCGGTGTCGTCGAGCGGCGCGGCGCGCCCGGCACGGGCGGCGGCACGGCGTTCGGTAAAGAAGGATTTCAGGAGATTACCGCATTCTTCGGCCAGCACGCCAGCAACGGTCTCCGTGTGATGGTTCAGGCGCTCCTGTTCGAACAGATTGACGACCGAGCCGCAGGCGCCCGTCTTCGGATCGGCCGCACCGTAGACCACCCGCGCCAGGCGCGCATGCATCATGGCGCCCGAGCACATCACGCAGGGTTCGAGCGTCACATAAAGCTCGCAGCCCGGCAGGCGGTAGTTGCCAAGAACCGCAGCCGCCGCGCGCAGGGCCACGATTTCGGCGTGCGCCGTGGGGTCATGGCCCGCGATGGGCTGGTTGAAGCCGCGCGCGATGATCTCGCCGTCCTTCACCACCACGGCACCCACCGGCACCTCGCCCAGCGCCCAGGCCTTGCGCGCCTCGGCCAGGGCCTCGCGCATGAAGCCTTCTTCCGCGCTGTCAGGCATCGGTGATCTCGGCCCAGCAGTTCGGGGTTTCGTGGAGCACCAGCTTGTGCAGGCGCAGGCCGGTGCCGTAGCGGTCCTTGTAGGCAGCCTTGAGGATGTCGAAAGCCACGGCCGCCAGGTTCTCCACGGTTGGAATGCGGTCGATCACCACCGTCTTGTGGCCAGGCAGGGAGGCCAGGAATTCCTTGACCGCCGCATCCTTCTCGTAGACGAGGAAGGCGTGGTCCCATACGTCCACCAGGTGCTCCTTGGCGAGCGCCTTCACGTCCGAGAAATCCATGATCATGCCGTTGTCCGAATTGCCTTCGGCGGTGATGACCTGGCCCGTGAGCGTAATCTCCAGCGTGTAGCGGTGGCCGTGCAGGTTGCGGCACTGGCTCTTGTGGTCGGGAATCCGGTGGCCGGCATCGAATTCGAGCTTGCGGGTAATGGTCAGCATGTCAGGGGATGTTCAGTAATTTGTGGGTTTGCAGGCTCAGTTTCCATTTCGGATTGCGCTTGCAGGTTTCGATCGCCAGCGTGGTGTTGTAGGCGGCCAGGGGGCCGTCCATCGGCTGCACGAAGAAGTTCTCGAAGTCCAGGCCCTCATAGGCGGCCAGGTCCTGGTCCTTCTGCGGGATGACGACCTTGATCTCGTTGCCCTTCTCCACCACCAGCTTCGAGCCCATTTTCGGGCTGACGCAGATCCAGTCCACGCCCGCGGGCACGGGCAGCGTGCCGTTGGTTTCGATGGCGATGGTGAAGCCGCGCGCGTGCATGGCATCGATCAGCGGGGCATCGAGCTGCAGGAGCGGCTCGCCGCCCGTGAAGACGACGTACTTGCTGGCCGCGTGGGTGGCGGGCCAGAGGCCGTCGATCACCTCGGCCAGGCTGTCCGGCGTGGCAAACTTGCCGCCGCGCTCGCCGTCCGTGCCGACGAAGTCCGTGTCGCAGAACTGGCAGACGGCGCTGGCGCGATCACTCTCGCGCCCCGTCCACAGGTTGCAGCCCGCGAAGCGGCAGAACACGGCCGGACGCCCGGCATGGGCGCCTTCGCCTTGCAATGTATAAAAGATTTCCTTGATGCTGTAAGTCACGATGAATCCCGATATCGGCCCGCCTGGGCCGGGAGGCAACCCTCTATTATAAGCCAAGCGCCTTTGTCATCAAAGATTGCGGATGGTCAACATTTGCCGCCCGCCCCGCCTGCACAATGGCTGGACTTCCACAGCGCCCATTTCCGCCAGCCAATGAACAGCCCCCTTCGCCTGCCCATGCCTCCCGCCATCCCCGAACACCAGCACGGTTTCGCCTTCAAGCTGCTGGAACTGCTCGCCATTCCCACCTTCGTGGTGGATTCGCGCGGCAAGGTGATCCTGTGGAACCGCGCCTGCGAGCGCCTGACGGGCGTGCCGGCCTATGAAGTGCTGGGGACGGCCGAACACTGGCGCTGCTTTTACGAACGGGCCCGTCCCACGGCCGCCGATCTGCTGCTGCAGGGCCGCAGCGCCGAGGCCCCCGGCCTCTACGAGCGCTGGAGCCTGGGCGGCGAGCGGGGCCAGAGCCTGTGCGCCGAGTCCTGGTACCAGCTGCCGCGCACGGGCCACCGGCGCTATCTCGCCATCGACGCCAGCCCCGTGCAGGACAGCGAGGGCCGCCTGATCGCCTGCATCGAAACCGTGAGGGATGTGACCGAAGAAAAGCAGGCCCGCATCGCCCTGGAGCAATTGGCCACCAGGGACGGTCTCACGGGCCTGGCCAACCGCCGCTGCTTCGACCAGACGCTCCAGGGCGAATGGTCGCGCGCCCAGCGCCACCAACAGCCCCTTTCCCTATTGATGGTCGATGTCGACAACTTCAAGCAGTACAACGACGCCTACGGCCACGTCGGCGGGGACACCTGCCTGCAGCGCATCGCGGCCGCTGTCGCCAGCGAAATGCGCACCAACGACCTGGTGGCGCGCTACGGCGGCGAGGAATTCGCCGTCATCCTGCCCAACCAGGCGCTGAAAGGCGCGGCCATTGTGGCCGAGCGCATCCGCTGCCGGGTGGAAGCCCTGCAACTGCCCAACCTGGGCACGGGCCAGCGCGTGGTCACGGTGAGCATCGGCGCCGCCACCGCCCTGCCGGGTGTGGAGAGCCTGCCCGCCCAGCTGGTGGCGACGGCGGACGCCGCCCTCTACCGCGCCAAGCACATGGGCCGCAACCGCATCAGCCTGCCCCTCGCGGACGAAGCGGCTCAGGTGTAATACACGCCCAGCGGCATGTGACTGCCGACCAGGGCCACGTTCTCCGCCGACTCCGAAAAGCCGATCAGCACCTGCTCGCGCGACATGCCCGCCTGCAGGTTCGCCACGTGGAAGTTCAGGCCCGCGGTATCGGGCTCGCGGTGCAGCGCATTGCGGTAGAGCAGCGTGACGAAATCCGCATCGCTCTGGTTGGCGCCGTAGATCGATTTGAATTCCTCGCTGTGGATGAAATCGTAGGTGATCGACTGCAGGCTCACCCCGCGCTCCTGCGCGCGCAGCCAGTGGCCCATCCCTGGCGTGTCAGGCGCACGGACGAAAGCCGTTTCATAGAGGCGATAAATCTGTCCGGCCGCGCCGTCCAGGTCGAGGGCCACGCCACCATCGCTGAACTGAAGCCGTTCCACATTCGTCAGGGCATCGGTCACGCCGCCGCCGGTGATGGTGAAGCCGGTGGCCGTCCTGTGCAGCTCGTAGGCGCTGTGCACGCCGCTGAACACCACCGTATCCAGGCCCGCGCCCGCATCGATATTCTCGGCCGCCGCGCCCGCGCTCAAGGTGTCGTTGCCCATGCTGCCGCCCAGGCGCTGCAGCAGGGGGAAGTCGCTGGCCTGCACCGTGCGGTCGGCAAATTGCAGCACCTCCACGCCCGTCAGCAGGTCGCTGCCGTCGCCGATCACGCTCAGTCCCGATCCCGTATTCTGCACCGCGTATTTCGCGAACGTGCCTCCGAAGACCACGGTGTCGCGGCCGCCTCCGCCTTCGATCCGGTCGCTGCCGCCCCCCTGGTAGATCAGGTCCGCGCCCGCGCCACCCGTGATGCCGTTGCCTGCGCCATTGCCGTAAATGGTGGAGCCGCCATTGCCCGCGACGGCGTTCTGGATCGTCACCCCGTAGGCGATGGACACATTGTTCAAGCCGCGTGCGGTCTCGCTGAAGGCCCCAGCATTCAGGTTGATGATGGTGGCGCCCGTGCAGGCCGAGAAATCGAAGGTGTTCAGGCCGCCCGCGTCCCACACGCAGGAAGAAGCAATGCTGTTGGTGAAGCTGTAGACATCGTTGCCCGTGTGGTAGCTCGTGTTCGCCCCGTACAGGTACTGGATGGCCTGGATATCGTACAGCATGGGCGTGGTGGCGTACTTGCCGTTGATCGCCTGGCTGCTGGGGTCCTCGTAGGACATCTGGGTGTAGTCGCCGTTGTCCGTGGCCGCGGGCAGATAGGGCCCGGGCGTGCCGTTGCCGGTCGAGTTGTAGTTCCCCGGATGCTTGAGGCCCAGCATATGGCCGATCTCGTGAATCATCACGGTCGGACCGTAGCTGCCCGGCGTGAACACCTTGTTGTAGGAAGGGTCCTTGGCCAGGAACATGTACAGGCTGCTGTAGCCCTGCTCGGGCAGGTAGGCGTAGCCGCTGCTCTTCGTCTGGGTATTGGTCCCGAACTGCAGGTTGCCCATGTTCGCCGTGGTTTCCACGAAGGTCAGGTTGGCCACGTTGGCCCACAGCTGCAGGGCGCTGCGCACGGCTGCCTGCTGGGTGGAGCTCATGGGCGTGAAGCCGAGCTTGTCCTCCGCGTCCGCGTTGGCGGGCAGGCGGGTCAGGAAGCTGTAGGTCAGGGTGGCCGGCGTATGGGCAGCAATATTCCAGCTGCTGTACACCAGGGAATCGATGGCATTGATGCCGGTACTCAGACTCATGATGCAAAAGGAGGAAATAGGAGCGTTGTCCCATGGTAGCACGGCATCAGCGCTGGTCTGTCGCACCGCAATGATTTATTCTGGCAAGTGTTGTCGCCTTTACTCTTCACTAAGAAAGGGATCACCTTGCAAAAGCTTAAATATCTGGCAGCATTCCCGGCCGCCGCCATACTGTGCGCCCAGGCGTACGCCGCCGACGTCCTGCCCTTCAAGGCTACCGAGAAGACGCTGCCGAATGGACTGAAAGTCATCGTCGTGCCGACCGGCTTCCCCAACATCGTGTCGCTCCAGATTCCCGTGCAGACGGGGTCGCGCAACGAAGTGGAGCCCGGCAAATCCGGCTTCGCCCACTTCTTCGAACACATGATGTTCCGCGGCACGAAGGACTATCCGCCAGAAAAATATCAGGACATCATCACCCGCGCCGGCGCCCGCCAGAACGCCTACACCAGCGACGACCTGACCAACTATCACACCACCTTCGCGCGCGAGGACCTGGAGACGGTGCTCAAGGTGGAGGCGGACCGCTTCCAGAACCTCTCCTACAGCGAGGACGTGTTCAAGACGGAATCCCGCGCCGTGCTGGGCGAATACAACAAGAACAGCGCCAATCCCGTGCAGAAGCTCTTCGAGGCCATGCGCGACTCGGCCTACAGGGAACACACCTACAAGCACACCACCATGGGCTTCCTCAAGGACATCGAGGACATGCCCAACCAGTACGCCTATTCCAAGGTCTTCTTCGACCGCTGGTACCGCCCCGAACGCACCACCATCATCGTGGCGGGCGACGTGGAACCGGCCAAGGCGGTCGCCCTGGTCGAGAAATACTGGAGCAAGTGGCAGCGCGGCAGCTACAAGGTGAACGTGCCGGCCGAACCGGCGCCGCAAGGCCCCGTCTACCGCCACGTGCCCTGGGCCACGCCCACCCTGCCCTGGGTGGCGGTCGCCTTCCACGCGCCCGCCTTCTCCGACCAGCAGAAGGACCAGGCGGCGCTGAGCGTCCTGCTCTCGCTCTCCTTCGGGCGCACCTCGCCGCTCTACAAGCGCCTGGTGCAGGACGAGCAGAAGGTGGACCAGCTCTTCGACAGCACGCCCAACCGCGTCGACCCGACCCTGGCCATGCTGGGCGCCCGCGTCAAGAAGCCTGAGGACACGCTCTACGTGCGCGACGCCATCCTGCAGACGGTGGCCCGCCTGCGCAGCCAGCCCGTGGGCGCCAAGGAACTGGCGGACGCCAAGTCGGCCCTGAAATATGGCCTGATCCGCTCCCTCGACAATACCGAGCAGATCGCGGGCACCCTCGCCTCCTACGTCCACTTCCAGCGCTCCTACGGCACCCTGAACCGCTATATCGCGCTGATGGACACCCTGACCCCGGCCGACCTGCAGGCCGCCGCCCGCAAGTACCTGACGGACGAGCGCATGGTGGTCACCACCCTGTCGCACGCCGCCCTGCCCGCCGCCATCGGCGAGCTGCCCAAGCTGGCCTCCTTCGAACCCCAGGCAGGCAAGGCGAGCTTCGACATGCTGGTGCAGAAGACGGCCCTGCCGCAGATCCGCTACAAGCTGCTCTTCGCCGCCGGTTCCGCCCACGATCCGCAAGGCAAGGAAGGCCTGGCTGCGCTGACGGCCGCCATGGTCGCTTCCGCCGGCTCCACCGAGCGCAAGATCGACGAAGTGACCAAGGCCCTCTTCCCCATGGCCGGTTCCTTCAGCGAACAGACCGACAAGGAGATGACCACTTTTACCGGCACCATCCACAAGGACAACTGGAACCAGTTCCAGCAGATCGTGATGCCCCTGCTGCTCTCGCCGGGCTTCCGGGAAGAGGACTTCCGCCGCCTGAAGGACGCGCAGAAGAACGCGCTGGAAGTGGACCTGAAGGGCAATAACGAAGAGGAGTTCGGCAAGGAGCGCTTGCAGACCAATGTGTTCGCGGGCAGCGGCTACGCCCATCCCGTGCTGGGCACCGCCAAGGGCATCGACGCCATCACCCTGGACGACGTGAAGGCCTTCTACAAGCAGGCCTACACGCAGGGCGCCCTGCGCGTGGGCATCACGGGCGACGTGTCCGACGCCATGAGCGAATCGCTGAAGGCTTCCCTGGCCGCGCTGCCTGGCGGCCCGGGCCTGGCGGCGACGCCGGTCCCCGCCGCGCGCCAGCCCCAGGGCCTGGAAGTGGAGATCATCGAGAAGAACACGCGCGCCACCGCCATTTCCTTCGGCCTGCCGCTGAGCGTGACCCGCTCGCACCCGGACTTCCCCGCCCTGTGGCTGGTGAAGACCTGGCTCGGCGAGCACCGTTCCTCCAGCGCCGCGCTCTACCAGCGCATCCGCGAAGTGCGGGGCATGAATTACGGCGACTACGCCTATATCGAAGCTTTCCCGCGCGGCATGTTCCAGTTCTTCCCCAGCCCGAACCTGGGCCGCAAGGCGCAGCTCTTCGAAGTCTGGATTCGTCCCGTGGCGCCGGAAAACGCCCACTTCGCCCTGCGCCTGGGCATCGCGGAACTGGACAAGCTGCTGGCGAACGGCCTGACGAAGGAGCAGTTCGAAACGACGCGCGGCTACCTGATGAAGAATGTCTTCGTCATGACGGCGACGCAGGACCAGCAGATCGGCTATGCCCTGGATTCGCAGTGGTACAAAACGCCCGAGTTCACGAAGCTCATGCGCGACGGCCTGTCGAAACTGACGGTGGACGAGGTGAATGCCGCCATGCGCAAGCACCTGTCGGCGCGCAATCTCTCGGTGGTCATGATTGCCAAGGATGCGGCGGGGCTGAAGGAGAAGCTGGTGTCGGACGCCTTCTCGCCCATCAAGTACGACGGCAACAAGCCGCAGTCCGTGCTGGATGAGGACAAGGCCATCGGGGCCATGAAGCTGAACATCCGCCCCGACGCCGTGCGCATCACGCCCGCCGCCGAGGTCTTTACGCAGTAACTACAGCAGGGGCCTTTCCCCTGCCGCGCTGTCCAGCGCCAGTTCCGAGGTTTCCTTGGCGCTGGTCAGCGCGATCAGGGTCTCGGTGCGCAGCACGCCGGGAATGGGCTTCAGGCGCTCCACCATCAGCGCCTGCAGCGCCGCCGTGTCGCGCACCCTCACCTTCACCAGCCAGTTGTGCGGCCCCGTGATATGGTGGGCTTCCTGCACCTCCGGCAGCGCCGTCACCTGGCGCGCGAATTCCGCCTCGTCCGCCCGCGGCTCCAGGTCCACGAAGACGAAGGCGCACAGCCCCAGTCCCACCTTCAGCGGATCGGCCACGGCACGGTTGGCCGCCACCACGCCCGAGGCGTTCATGCGCCGCACGCGGTCGCTCACGGCGGACACGGAAAGGCCGATCTCCTGCCCAATCTCGGCGGCGGAGCGGCGGTTATCGCTTTGCACGATACGCAGAATTTGCAGGTCGATAGCATCCATGCGGGCAGTTTGCCTTTATTCGAAGGGATTTGCCACCTTTTTCACCTTGGGCGCGGGCAGCGCGGCGGGCAGCTCCTCGCCCTCCAGCCGCGCCACCACCTCGCCCAGCAGCTTGTGCAGGGCGCGTGCCTGCTCCAGCCCGGCGCGGTCGCGCGTCAGGTCCACGCCGCCGTGCAGGCTCACGCGGTCCACGCGGTTCTCCACGGCGAGCCCGCCGACATTCAGCACATCGGACTCGTTGGCAAAGGGTTTGAAACCGGTCTTGCTCATGTCAGCCTTTCCGCTTGCCCGCCTTCGGTTTCGGCAGGCGCAGCATGATCTCTTTCCGGGATGGGGTGAGCGAAGGTAGCAGATTGATGCCGATCCTGCTTTCCAGTTGGGCGATGCTCAGGATCTCGGGCCGCGCATCGGCCGCGTTCTCCACGAACCAGGCCCCTCCCGCCCCCTGGCGCGGACTGTACACCACCTTGTACAGGTGGCTGGGCACCAGCACATTGCCCACCTTCTGCAGCTGGCCGCCGAGGAAGGCCGGCCCCGTCAGCACATACAGGTCGCCCTCCTTCTTCGCCATCTTACGCACGGCCTGCTCGATGCCCGACCACACATGGCGGTTGTTCTCCGAATCCTGGGGCACCATATTGGCCAGCGAGAAGCTCTGCTGCTGGCTCTCCCGGTCCGGCATGTCGCCGTTGGGGGCCATGTGGCCGCGGTCGAAACCGCTGCGCGCATAGTCGGCCAGCTCGGCGCGCTGGCCACGCGGCAGGCGCGGCTCGGGATGGAAGGAGTTCTCCCGCGAGAGTTCGGAGGCCGCCGCCACGTTCGGCGCCGTGAGATGCTCGGCCGACCAGAGCGGCGTGCGCGTCAGGCCGGAGTGCATGACGCCGAAGACCTTGTAGCACAGCTCCTGCGTGCCCTTGGCGAGTTTCTCGTTGCGGATTTCGGGCGCGCGGCCCTGCATGTAATGCTGCGGACAGGCCGCAAAGGCCCATCCGCACGCCGCCAGCATGGCGGCGCCAATCAGTTTGCGAAGCATGGTTCCTGCACTGAACAATCGGATGGCGGCATTCTAACCGACGGGCAGCGACTGCAACAGGCTGTGGGCATGCCTGCGCAGCACCGCGTTCAGTTCCGGGGGCGACTGCACCGTGAAGCCGAAAGGCAGGCTGGCCAGCTGGCGCGCGAACCATTCCAGTTCGTCGGACTGGTTATGCAGCAGCACGCCCTGCGGCGTCTGCTCGAACAGGCCCATATAGCCCGGCAGGCGCTCCTGCGCCTCCGCCAGGCTGCAGTGCAGGAGCACCGTAGCCGCGAATTTGCGCGGCAAAGTGGCAATGGCCAGGCGCAGATGGTCCATCGCATCGAAATCCTCTGGCCGCTCGAAGGCCTGGAGCACGGGCTGCACCTCCACGATGCGGTCCAGGCGGAAGGTGCGCATCGCGCCACGCAGGTGGCAGTGCCCCACCGCGTACCAGAAGCCGAGATAGTAGGCCAGGCCGTAAGGGTCGAACAGCCTCTCCGTTTCGCCCTCCGCGCCGGGGCTGCGGTAGCGCAGCCGCACGCGCTGGCGCACCTGGGCCGCCGCGCTCAGCGCCGCCAGTGCGCCATTGTCCGGCGGCGCCGTGCCGCTTGCCAGGTCCAGGCTCACGGTCGCGTCGATGGCGCCCACGCGCCGCTTCAGCCCATCGGGCATGATGCGTTCCAGCTTGGCCTGGGCGCTGGCCACGGCGGGCGCCGCCTCCGCCAGGCCAAGGCTGCGCGCGGCCAGCAGGCCAAGCGAGAGGGCCAGCGCCTCGTCGTCCGTAAACATCATGGGCGGCAGCTTGAAGCCCGGCATAAGGGCATAGCCGCCATAGCGCCCGCGCTCGGCGGTGATGGGAATGCCGATCTCCTCCAGCATCACGATATAGCGGCGCAGCGTGCGCCCGTCCACCTCGATGCGGCGAGACAGCTCGGCGCCGCTCATGCGGCCATGGGTCTGCAGCAGTTCCAGCACGGCCAGAACGCGGGTGGTGGGTCGGTACATGCCTCAACAATATCAGGAAATCAGGGCCATTTCTGCCCTGATTGAACCCTAAGCTCCCATCCAACAACATTCCGAAGGAGCGCAGCATGCACAGCACCGCCAATCTCTGGCTGTATTTCGTGGTCGTATTCGGCATCATCGCCCTGCCTGGGCTGGACATGGCCTTCGTCATGGCCAACTCCCTGCTGGGAGGCAGGCGCGCGGGCCTGGCGGCCGTGGCGGGCATTGTGGCGGGCGGTTTTTGCCACCTGCTGATGGGCGCCCTGGGCG
This sequence comes from Massilia endophytica, assembly GCF_021165955.1. Classification (NCBI taxonomy): domain Bacteria; kingdom Pseudomonadati; phylum Pseudomonadota; class Betaproteobacteria; order Burkholderiales; family Oxalobacteraceae; genus Massilia; species Massilia endophytica. The sequence continues at coordinate 2,064,873 of NZ_CP088952.1, forward strand.
TGGCCCTGGTGATGCAGCTCTGGCCGGCCCTGTTCAAGGTCATGCTGCTGGCGGGCGCCGTCTATATCGCGTGGATGGGCTGGACCTTCCTGCGCAGCAGCGATGTGTTCACGCCCGGCACGGGCAAGGAGGTGCTGGCGCCGCCCGTCATCTTCCGCCGCGCCATGCTGACCAGCCTCCTGAACCCGAAGGCCTATATCTTCATGCTGGCCATCTTCCCCCAGTTCCTGCACGCGGACCAGGGGCCCGTGTGGATGCAGTCGGGCGTGCTGGGGGCCATCACGGCGGGCACGCAGGCGGCGGTCTACGGCGCCCTGGCGCTGGCGGCGGCGCAGGCCACGCAGTGGTTCGCCCGCAATCCCGGCGCCGCCGTGCTGACTTCCCGCGCCATCGGCGTGCTGCTGCTCGGCACCGCCGCGCTCAGCATCGCCCAGGCGCTGCGCTGATTCAGTGCACCCGGTCCAGGGCCTGCAGCACGCCCTTGCGGTTCTTGTGTGTGGTTTCGTACTGGCGCACCTTGCGGCGCTGGGCGGCGGTGAGGTCGGCCAGCGCATTGCGCACCTGGGGCACCGTCATTTTCTGGTAGTTCTTGATTGGCACGCTGCTGTCGGCGCCGGAAGCGGTGCTGGCCTTGCGGCTGGCCGTGGGCTTGGCACGTTTCGCCGGCGCCGCGCGTTTGGCGGCGGGTTTGGCGGACGCGGTCTTGCGGGACGGCGATTTCGCGGCGCGGGAACGGGAGGATGCAGATTTCGACGCGGAGGATTTCTTCGCCGCCGGCTTGGCCTTGGCGTCCTTGGTCTCACCTGCTTCGCGCCGCTGCTTGTTCACGATGCGGGCGGCAACTTCTTCTTCGCGCCCCTTGTAGCGGCCTTCCTTCTCGAACTTCGCTTCGATTTCCTTGTATTCGCGCTCGCGCTTTGGGCTGGCTCCTCGTGGCATGATGGCCTCCTTGGAAAGAAAGCCCCATGCTACTCAATAGGCCGCGCCTGCGGCGCACACGAGGCTAGAACTGCTCCACCCAGCCCGCCAGTTGCGAAGGCGTGAGCGCCGCTTCGGCCTTGGCGAGGCGCGCCAGCACGCCGTTTTCGGCCTTCGCCATCTGCAGCGTCGCTCCCCGTTTGCCCAGCCACAGCAGGGTTGCCAGCCAGGCCGCATGCTGCGGAGAGACCTGGGTTTCGGCCGCCGTTTCAAGGTATTCGGCCAGCGCGGAGCCGGACGCGAACAGCGCGCCATCGCCCGACAGCTGGAGCGTGGGGCCGAAGGATTCGGCGAGCACCGTCAGCGCCTGCTCCGGCGCAGCACCTTCCAGGCGCTGCTCGAGTTCGACCAGCTGCTCGCGCACCTGGCGCCCGAAGGCGGCGCTGCGGAAGGCTTCCGCGCTGATCAGGTCGGCGTGGTCCATCATCAGCCAGTCCGGTTCCGGCGGCGTGAGCCCGGCGCACAGGGCGCCGGAGAGATAGGCTTCCACCGGCACCACCGGCATGTCGCCGCCGATGCTGGCCGACAGCGCATACACCGTGCCGATACGGTGCGCCACCGCCTGTTTCTGGCGCACCAGCAGCTTCTCGCGCAGCAGCTGCGCGTGTTCCTTGCGCAGGCGGGCCAGCTCCAGCGCCTGTTTCATCTCCATGCGCAGGGCCGAAATGTCCCAGGGCTTCTGGATGTAGCGGTGGATCTGGCCCTGGTTGACCGCTTCCACCGTGTGCTCCAGCTCCGAATACGCCGTCGTCAGGATGCGCACGATGTGCGGATACCTGTCCCAGGCATGGAAGAGCAGCTCGTTGCCGTAGGCGCCGGGCATGCGCTGGTCCGACACCAGCACGGCGATGGAATCGTGCTGCTCATCGAGGATGCGCTTGCCCTCCTCGACGGATTCCGCCGTGATCACGGGCGCCATGGAACCGAGGGCGCGCTGGAAGTATTTGAGTGCGGTGGCCTCGTCGTCCACATAGAGGATGGCCGGGACTGGCCTGCTGGCTTCGGTCATGCTGGTTCCTTTTCTGATGCCGGAAAGTTCAAGGTGACGGTGGTCCACTGGCCCTGCTCGGACTGCACGCGCAGGTGGCCGCCGAAGGACTGCATCACGCGGTTGCAGAAGATCAGCCCCCAGCCGCTGCCGCCGCTCCTGCCGTGCATGGTGACGGGATCGATCAGCAGACGGTTCAGGATGGCGGGCGGAATGCCCGGCCCATTATCCTCCAGCGAGATATAGGGCCGCCCCTCGTGCGCCACCACGAAGCGCAGCGAGGGGGCGGGATGGCCTTCCAGCGCGCGCAGGGCATTGCTGAGCACCGAGGATAGCACCAGGGCCACGCAGTTGGGAGAGGCGCGCACCGTGAAGTCCTGCCTCACGTCGACGGCGACGGCCGCGCGCTGGGGCGGCGTCAGGGGGTAGCTGTTCAGGATGGCCGAGATCATCTGCGCCGCGCTGCCTTCGGCCAGGCGGGCCGGCGGCACCACGCAGGCGCGCTTCACGGACTCCACAAAGCTCGACAGCACGGACAGGCAGTAGCGCGCGTTGTCCGTCATATGGGCGGCCGCGTTGCCGATTTCCGCCTTCAGCGGCAGGCCGCGCTCCGGTTCGTCCGAATTCACCCGGCGCTGCAGGGTGCGCGCGAAATTGGCGATGGTGGACAGGGGCGTGTTCAGCTCATGCGCCAGGAAGGCCACGGTCTCCTCGATGGCGAGCATGCTGTGGCGGCGCGCGGCCCGCTCGCGCGCACTGGCGCTGGCCAGGCGCAGGGCCGAGCGCAGCGCGCCCATGTCCAGCGGCTTTTCCAGGATGCGGAAGATGTCGCCCCCGTTCACCGTTTCCAGCAGCACCTCCTTGTCCGCATAGGCGGTGACGAGGATGCGCACCAGGTGGGGATAGTGCTGCTCCACCACGCGCAGCAGTTCCCCGCCCGCCTGGCCCGGCATGCGGTAATCCGTGACCAGCACCTCCACCTTGCAGTCGGGCTGGCGCAGGATGGCCAGGGCCTCGCTGACGCCGGGCGCGGTGAGCACCTTGTAATCGGGCTCGATGGCGCGCGCGAAGTATTTGCAGGCCAGCTCCTCGTCGTCCACATACAGGACGGTCGCAACGTTCGGCGGATTCTCGCTCATTCAACGCTCCCCGCCCGCCGCGCGCGGCAGGTCGAAACTGAACCGTGTGAACACATTGGGCACGCTTTCCACCGACAGCAGGCCGCCGTGGCGCTGCACCACGCTGTAGCAGATGCTCAGGCCCAGGCCGAGGCCCTGCCCCACTTCGCTGGTGGTGAAGAAGGGCTCGAACACGCGGCCGATGTTCTCCGGCGCGATGCCCGGGCCGTTGTCCTCCACCGCCACCCGCAGGCGCTCGCCGTCCGCGGTGGCGCTCACGGTGATGACCGGCTCCGGCGTGCCGCTCCGGCGCAGCGCCAGGGCCGCGTTGCTGAGCAGGTTGATGAGCACCCCGATAATGGCCGCCTCGTCGCCGCGCGCCATGGTGTCGCCGGGCAGGCTGCGGCGCACTTCCACGCCCTTGAGCTCATGGCCCACCAGGCGCACGGCCGCGTCCAGCGCCCGCTCGAAGAGGAACTGCACATTGTCGTAGTCCGCCCCGCTCTTGCGGTAGGCGAAGGTCTTGAGGTCGGACACGATGTACTGCACCCGCTGCATGCCCTGCTTGGCGTCGGCCAGGCATTCGGCCAGGGTGGCGCTGGCCTTCGCGGCCGGGTCCTCGCTGGCCAGCTCGATGGCCATCAGGCAGAAATTGACGGGATTGTTCACCTCGTGCAGCAAGCCGGCGGACAGGGTGCCGAGCGCCGCCATCTTCTCCTGCTGCAGCATCTGGCCCTTGATGTCGGCCAGGCTGCGGTTGGTCTGTTCCAGCTCCCCGTTCTTCTGCGCCAGTTCGTCCTTCAGCGCAAAGAGCTGGCGCCGGTCCCGCTCGTTGAAATAGGTGTAGACCGTGCTGCCCAGCACCGCGAAGAGGATGATGGTGCCGTGGAAGAGGAACTGGCTGTGGTCCACGATGCCCTGCGGCCGCAGCGCGCAGGCCAGGTAGAACATGAGGAGGGTCAGCAGGCCGAAGCCCAGGGTGTACTTGTACCCGACCGGGAACAGGGTGCCCACGGCGAAGATGGTGAGGATGATGCCCGCGTAGAAGAGCGAGCTCTCGCCCTCCGTCACGTGAATCATCCAGGCGATCATCAGCTGCGGGAAGGTGAGCCAGATGAAGGTCACGGCATGCACGTGGCGCTGGCCGTAGCTGGTATACAGGAGGGCCAGGGCCGCCAGCACCGCCAGGCTGGTGCCCGCGCGCACCAGGCCGAAGCGCATCATCTCGTTCGGATAGACGGCATAGTCGAGCACCATGCCGAGCAGGACCAGCACGATCACGGTGACCGCGCAGGCCTTGCTCGCCAGAAGGTGGTAGCCCTTCAGCTCCTGCTCATAGCTGCTGCGCGTCAGGCTGGCTTCCATGCGGATTGACTGTGGTTTCGGCGAAGACGTTCACGCCGGTGGGATCGGTGAAGATGCGCGTGCCGCTGCTGCGCTCTGGCAGGATGGCTGCCATCTTCGCTTCGTCGCGGTAGATGAGATACCACTCGAGTATGTGCTCCATGCTGAAGCGCTCGGGATTGCTGCTGTGGACATTGGTCACCAGCAGGCTGCCGCCCGGACGGCTGCGCGAGGCGAAATAGTTGTTCAGTTTCGAGCACACCTTGTCCGAGAGGTAGTCGAACAGGCCCGCGCAGTAGACGGCGTCGAACTCGCCCTGGCCCGCGCTGCTCGGCTCCACCCGCCGCTTGAGCAGCTGGTGCACGGAATCGTGCGTAAAAGTGATGGCCATGGCGCTGCCCACCGTGCGCTGGATGCCGTCCAGGGTGGCGCGGGTCCAGTCCAGGGTTTCGCTGCTGAAGTCCACCAGTTCGAACTCCAGCATTTCGGGATTCGGATAACGCTGCAGGAAGCGCTGGATCTCCTGGGCCGGGCCGCAGCCCACGTTCAGCACCCGGAAGGGACGGCCCGCCGCGCGCGCCCGGTCCGCCAGGCGGCACAGGTAGTCGACCAGGATGTCGATGCGGTGGCGGTGGGCGGTGGCCACGGCCGTCTGCAGGAAGGCCGTGTTCACGATCTGGAAATAGGTGTTCGGGCCTTCGCGCGGGTCGCCCAGGATCTGGTTCACCATCTGGTAGTCGCCCGCGTAGCCCAGCGGCTTGGTATAGGTGCGGAAGACAAAAGGCGCGCGCAGGATCAGGGGATGCAGGGCCGCCTGGGCGAAGGCGCGGTGCGAAGCGGCCAGGTCGTCGTCCACCAGCGAGGCCTGGCGATTGAGCTCGTCGAAGATATCCTTGGTCTTGCGCATCAGGGGCGCCGCCAGTTCGTGGAAGTAGTCCAGGCGCAGGCGGTTGCCCTCGCGCGGCAGGGACCCGGACAGGTCCACCTGTTCCAGCCAGCGCGAGGCATCGGCCAGGAAGGCGCGCGCCTCGTTCACGACAATCTGGTAATCGCGCCGCAGGCTGAAACGCTCGCTCCAGCCGGTGACGAAGGCGCGCGCCTTGTCGCCGATGGCGCCCGGCGCCAGCACTTCGTCGCTCAGCTCCCGCCATTCGTCCGTGAGGCTGACGGACACGATCGCCGTCAGGCCCGTGTTCACCATATTGATGACCACCGCCTTGCCCACATAGACGCTCTTGGAACCGATGCGCACCGTCAGCTCGTTCAATACCTCGCTGACCTGGACAATCGAATAGGGATTGTAAACTTCCATGACCAGCGATTGCCGCTGGATATTCACAATGGTGCCGCGTACCGCTTCACCTTGCGTATTGACGAAACTGACGACGGGATCGATTTGCGATTGTAATGGCACGTGAATTCGCTTGTTATTAACGGCATTCAGAGCCGCGTCTGGATCACTGCTGCATCGACTTTTTCCGAGTGTACTAGAGAGCGGCAAGGGCTGCAATGAAGCCTCTGGTCATATTCGGGGAGACGACTGTCTGTTCCATGCAATTCGCACAAGAATATTTCTCGATTTGTCATAAAGCCGCTGCTACACTCTTCCCGCCCAGGAGGAGACCCTGGAATTATTAAATAGACAAAACGTTAAAATGAACATTTCCAATATCCGGATCGGCCGGCGCTTGACCATCGCCTTTACCCTGACCACGCTGATGCTGGGGGGCGTCGTCCTGCTCGGCGCCACGGCCCTGCGCGCCGTGCGCCAGGAAATCCAGCTCACGGTGGACGACCGCTACCCGAAAATCGATACCCTGACCCATGTGAAGGACGCCCTGAACCTGCAGGCCCGCTCCCTGCAGGACGCGCTGATGATGCGCGAGGCCGCCGCCGTGCGCAACGACCTGGCCCAGGTCGAGGAAAGCAGCAAGCGCATCGACGCGGGCCTGGCGCAACTGGAAAAGTCCGTCAACGACCCGGCTGCGCGCAAGCTGCTGGACAGCCTGAAGGATGTGCGCCAGCGCTACGCCGCCGCCCGCAACGAACTCGCCGCGCAGCTGAAAGCAAACGATTTCGATGGCGCCACGGCGCAGATGTACACGGAAGTGAATCCGCTGCAGAACGCCTACTTCGAGGCGCTGGAGAAGCTGATTGCCGTGCAGGTCAAGCTCATGGACGAGGCGGGGGATGGCGCCGTATCGATGGCGGACAAGGCCGTGTGGATCATGGCGGCCATGGGCGTGATCGGCGGCCTGCTCAGCCTCGGAACGGCCGTGCTGATCACCCGCAGCATCGTCGGCCCCATCGAACACGCGGTGAAGGTCGCGCGCACGGTGGCGGGCGGCGACCTCGATTCCGAGATCGAGGTGCGCTCCACCGACGAAGTGGGCGAACTCTCGCAGGCCCTGCACGACATGAACGAGAGCCTGCGCAAGATCGTGCGCGATGTGCGCAGCGGCACCGAGAGCATGACGACGGCCTCCAGCGAGATCGCGGCGGGCAACCTGGATCTCTCCTCGCGCACCGAGCAGCAGGCGGGCGCCCTGGAGGAAACCGCCTCCTCCATGGAGGAGCTGACTTCCACCGTGAAGCAGAACGCCGACAACGCGCGCCAGGCCAACCAGCTGGCCACCGCCGCCTCGGACGTGGCGGGCAAGGGCGGCGCCGTTGTGGCCCAAGTGGTGGAGACCATGGCCTCCATCAACGAGTCCTCGCGCAAGATCGTGGACATCATCACCGTCATCGACGGCATCGCCTTCCAGACCAACATCCTGGCCCTGAACGCCGCCGTGGAAGCGGCCCGCGCGGGCGAACAGGGCCGCGGCTTCGCCGTGGTGGCCTCCGAAGTGCGCAACCTGGCGCAGCGCTCGGCCGCCGCCGCCAAGGAGATCAAGACCCTGATCGGCGACTCCGTGGACAAGGTGGGCGCGGGCGCCCGCCTGGTCGACCAGGCCGGAGCCACGATGGAGGAAATCGTGGCCAGCGTGAAGCGCGTGAACGACATCATGGCCGACATCGCGGCCGCCAGCCAGGAACAGCTGAGCGGCATCGAGCAGGTCAACCGGGCCATCGTGGAGATGGACGAGAACACCCAGCAGAACGCCGCCCTGGTGGAGCAGGCCTCGGCCGCAGCAGCCACCATGCAGGACCAGGCGCACCGCCTGCACGAAACGGTGGGCGTGTTTTCGCTGACGGAGCGTGACGCCCCGCAGGCGCCGCCGCCCCGTCCGCGCCGCCGTGGGTTCGCTGCCGTACAGACTACCCAGCCGCCGCATGCCACCCTTGCGCTGGACATGGGAGGCAGCGATGACGCAGGTACGCAAAGGGCAGGCGCCCGCCAGGCTTGAACGGGGAGAGTTCCACCTCAGGTTCCAGCACAACTTCGCGGACCCGCGCTTCGACGCGGTCCGCGATGAACTGGGCAAGGTGGAGGATATCGCCTGGCAGAATTACCAGGACGGCAGGAAGGCCCCCACGACGCGCAAGGCCGGCCCCGGCTTTGCCGATCCCGATTACGAGCTCGCCGCCGAATGGCTGGTCGCCAGCGAGAAGCTGAAGGCGGCGGAGCGGCGCCAGAAGGACCCCGCCTCCCCCTCCCGCGTGCTGATCGTCTGCGGCGCGGCCCGCAACGACGGCACCTGCCCGGGCGAGATGTCCAAGACCTTCCGCATGGCGCAGTGGCTGGAAACGGCCGTGGCGGCGGAAGGCATGCAGGCGGACCTGCTGGACCTGAGCCATATCGTGTCCGGCTACGACCACCATATCCATCCCTGCAAGGGCTGCGTGTCCACCGCCATGCCCCTCTGCCATTGGCCGTGCAGCTGCTACCCGAACCACAGCCTGAACCAGGTGAACGACTGGATGAACGAGATCTACGAGAAATGGGTCTCGGCGCATGCCGTCATCATCGCCACGCCCGTCTACTGGTACCAGGCGCCCTCCCCGCTCAAGCTGATGATCGACCGCCTCGTGTGCGCGGACGGCGGCAATCCCGACCCCACCAGCACCCATGGCAAGCATGCCGACGAGGCCAAGGCGCTGGAAGAAAAAGGCTGGGACTATCCCAAGCACCTCGCCGGGCGCGCCTTCGGCCTGGTGGTGCACGGCGATGTGGCGGGCGCCGAAAGCCTGCGCCGCAACCTCGCGGACTGGCTGACGTGGATGGGCCTTGTCGACGCGGGCGTGCAGTCCGCGCTGGACCGCTACGTGGGCTACTACGAGCCCTACTTCAACAGCCACGAGACCCTGGACCGCGAAACGGCGTTCCAGGAAGAGGTGCGCAACGTGGGGCGGGCCGTGGCCAATGCCGTAAGGGAGCTGCGCGCGGGACGGCTATCGCAGCCGGATGCGAAGCTCAGGAATCCGCGGCCGAAATAGGCGGGCCTTCCTTCAGCAGGCGTTCGAAGCGGTCCACGATGCGCGCGGTCATCTGCTGGTGCGTCTGGCCGCCGTGGCGTCCCGCGAAGGCGCGGGCGCTGTTGCGGTATGCCGGATCGTCCAGCAGGCGCCGCACGATGGCGCGCCAGTTGGGCGCCGCGCCGAAGCGGGCCGCGTTGATGCCGCCGCCGAAGGATTCCACCCGGCGCGAAATGAGGAACTGTTCGAGCTGCATGGGCATGAGCAGCACGGGCACGCCGGCCAGCAGGCCTTGCACCAGGGTTGCCTCGCCGCCGTGGCATACGCAGAGGTCCGCGCCCGCCATGGCCGGCTCCAGCGACACCGGGCGCAGGGAGTAATGGATGTTCGGCGAGACCACGGGCGGCGCCTTGCCGGAAGCGATCTCCGGCTGGTAACAGAGCACGCGGCAGCCTTCGTCCGCCAGGGCCTGCAGCACCGCGGCATGGGCCTCGTGTTCGTGCTTCAGGTAGGCGAAGACCTTGGGGCCGCTGCCCTGCGGCCATTCGGGCGGCGCGCCCGTCGCGGGCAGGAAGTTGGGGCCGAACCACTCGCAGGAGCCTGCGGGCCGGCCGTAGTGGTCCAGCTCGGGCCAGGTGCACAGCAGCGGCAGGTCGCCCAGCAAAATATCGGCCGCCCGCGCGAGCGGCGGCGCCGAGAGCTTGCCCAGCACCGCATTGGCCGTCTTCAGCACATGGGCCTCTGCCGTGGCCAGGCGCTGCGGCGCCACCTGTTCCCAGTCACGCAGGCAGGGCAAAGGCTGTCCGGCGGGCGGACTGTAAAAGCCGATGCCCACGCTGGCGCCGGGCAGTCCCAGGCTGCGCGCGGCCAGCATCGCGGTCGGCGCATAATCTCCCACCACCAGGTCGGCGCGGGTGGCCTTGAGCAGGCCGCGCCAGCCCTGCACCAGTCCCGCCAGGGGCTGGGCTTCCAGGTAGCCGTTGGGTATGAGGATCTCGGCCAGGCTGGCCTGGGTGGGCGGCATGCCGGCCGTGCGGTGCAGCCAGACGGGGGCCTGGAGCTTGGGCACATCCAGGTCGGCCAGCAGGCGATGGGTGTGGGCCAGGTCGCGCAGCCCCATGCTCACTTCGTGGCCGCGCGCCTGCAGGGCCTGGGCCAGGACCTTGAGCCTGCCCGCATGCCCCAGACCACCGCCGAGCTCCCATGCCAGATGAATGTGTGCCATGAGAAACAGTGTATCCTGCCGGGCCAACGAATCCAAGAAATTTACTTGTGGCAGCCGTACGCCCGCCCTGGCCATGCTGTGCAATACTTAAGTAGTTCTTGATGCCAGGGAAGCCAATGTTCTACACCGGAATCCTGCCGCGCAGCCTGAAAGCCCGCATGACCAGCGTCGTCGTCCTGCTGGTGCTGGGGGCAGCCGCCGTCGTGACCACCATTGCGCTGCTGGCGGCCGAACGCCACATGAAGGAAGTCATCGGGCGCCAGCAGTATGCCCTGCTGACGGGGGCGGCGGCGTTCCTGGACGAGCAGCTGCAGGCCAAGTCCACCTTCCTTGCCGCCGTGGCGGAAACCCTGCCGCTGGAAAACCTCACGCCTGCACGGCTGCGCGCGGAACTGGCCCGCCACCCCACGGTGGGCGCGGAATTCTCCAATATCGTGGCCTTCGACGTCAAAGGAGGCCTGGTGGCGAATCTGCGCGACAGTGGCCTGAGCCGCTCCGTCAATGTCTCCTCCCGGCCCTATTTCGAGCAGACCGTGCGCCTGCGGCGGGGCGTGATCTCGCCGCCCTTCCGCAGCGCCCTGTCCGGCCTTCCCGTGGTGCTCCTGACCCAGCCCGTGTTCGGCATGGACGGCGCCATCGCCTATGTCATCGGCGGCAGCATCGACCTGCTCAACTCCGACTTCTTCTCGCGCTTTACCGCCCTCACTCCGAGCCGCAGCGGCTTCGTCTTCGTGATGACCGACGAAGGCATCGTGATCAGCCATCCGGACAAGGGCCAGGTGCTGCGCCATATCACCGAGGGGCCGGGCCGCAATCCGGCCACGGCGAAGGCCCTGGGCGGCTTCGAAGGCTGGACCGAGGCGGCCAACCGGGATGGGGTGCCGGGCATCTATTCCTACCGCCGCCTGGCCAGCACCAACTGGATCGTGGGCGCGCGCTACCCGAACGCGGAAGCGTTCGCGCCCATGGTGGCCACGCGCTGGCAGGCAACCCTGGCCGCAGGACTGTTCGCCCTTCTCGCCGGTACGCTGGGCTGGTTCGCCATCCACCGCATGCTGCGGCCGCTGGAGCGCCTGCGGGGAAGCCTGAATACCATCCGCCGCGGCGGCGGCGGATTTGAACTGCTGCGCGGCGGCAGCGCGGACGAAATCGGGGAGCTGGGCAAGGCGCTCTATGAGCTCACGGCAGAACGCCAGCGGGCGGAAGACCTGAGCCGGGAAAGCGAGCGGCGCGCCCGACTGGTCGCCGATAACCTGCCCCTGATGATCGCCTACCTGGACCGGGGCCTGCACTACCGCTTCTGCAACGAGCATTACCGCACGGTGCTGGGACGCGATCCGCAGGAGATGCTGGGGCGGACCGTGGAGGACCTGCTCGGGCCCGAGGTGGTCGCGCGCTGGCGCCCCGAGATCGACCGCGTACTGGCGGGTGAACGCGTGCACGCCGAGCGCGAAGGCGAGGAACTCGGCCGCCACCTGCACCTGATGGTGGACATGGTGCCCGATATCGCGCCGGATGGCAGCATTCCCGGCTTTTACATCATGTCCATGGATATCACGGAACGCAAGGAGGCCGAGCTGGCGCAGGCCGGAAGCGAGCGCCGCCTGCGCCTGGTGGCCGACCATCTGCCGGTGCTGATCGCCGCCATCGACCGCGAGCACCATTTCCTGTTCGTGAATGCGGCCTTCCAGAGCTGGCTGGGCATCGATCCCCGCACCCTGCCCGGCCGCCCGGTGCGCGAAGGCGTGGGCGAGCGCAGCTACCAGACCCTGAAGCCGTGGCTGGAGCGGGCCCTGAACGGCGAGGTGGTGAGCTACGAGGCGCCGGGCCGCCGCAAGGGCGAGCCGGTCATCTACGAAACCACTTTGGTGCCCGAAGTGGCGGACGATGGCAGCGTGCCCGCCGTCTATGCCCTGAGCAGCGACGTGACGCGCAGCCGCGCCAACGAGCAGGAACTGGCGCGCCAGGCGCAGCGCGACGCCCTTACCGGGATTGCCAACCGCCGCCTGTTCGAAGCCGTGCTGGCCCAGGCCATCGAGCGCGCACGGCGCCAGCGCTGCGGCCTGGCGCTGGCCTACCTCGATATCGACCACTTCAAGGGCATCAACGACAGCCTCGGTCACGGCGCTGGCGATGTGGTGCTCAAGGAGTTCGCGTCCCGCCTGGCAGGCGCCGTGCGCGCATCGGATACGGTGGCGCGGCTGGCGGGAGACGAGTTCGTGATCGTCTTCGAACAGCTGGCGCATGTGGAGGAAGCCCACACGCTGGCGCGCAAAATCCTGGATACGGTGCGCCGTCCCGTAGCCCTGGACCGGGGCCCACTCCCCATCACCACCAGCATCGGCATTGCCATTCACAGCGGGGACTGGGAGACGGCGGACAGCCTCACCGCGCGCGCGGATGCCGCTCTCTACGAAGCCAAGGGGCGCGGCCGGGACGGCTACGTGCTGGACCCGGCCGTCTCCCGTCCCGCCTCCGCACCGCAGCAGGCCGGTTCGGTGTAAGAGAGGGATTACAAGGGGACGAGACCCGGGCCTCTACTCAGCGCGGGGGCGAACTCGCATACTCGTTATACGGATGACAACGCTTTTTGCGTTGGCCAATAACACGAGACCACCATGCAAACTGCCGCCTACGCCAGAATTCCCCAAGCCAGGAACACCATGGAGCACAGCCGCTCCGTCTACCACACCCTGTCCGCCGCCGACGACCGCGAGCTGGCCGCCCGCTTCCTCGACAGCCAGCTGTCCGAAGCCGAAACCCTGCCCTGCGAACTGCCGTCCACGCTGGATGAAATGGCAGGCTGGATCAGCCGCCACACCGATGCCGTTGGACAGGCATACAAAGAGTATCTGGCCGAACGCAAGGCGGGCGCGCCCCGCCGCTACTTCCGCACCAAATCGCAGGCGCTCTATTTCTTGAAGGCCGTGGCGCCCACCAAGCTGGTGGACGGCTCCTGGCTCTACGGTGTGCTGGCGCGCTGGAACGACGCCGATTTCCAGCCCCTGATCCGCATCTACCTCGAAGAGCTGGGCAACGGCGTGCCGGACAAGAACCACGTCCTCATTTACAAGAAGCTGCTGGCAACCCACGGCTGCGAGCACTGGCAGGACCTGGGCGAGCGCCACTTCGTGCAGGGAGCGATCCAGCTGGCCCTGGCGCAGAGCGCCGAGAACTACCTGCCGGAGCTAATCGGCTACAACCTGGGCTACGAGCAGCTGCCCCTGCACCTGCTGATCACCTCCTACGAACTCAATGAACTGGGCATCGATCCGTACTACTTCACCCTGCACGTCACGGTGGACAATGCCGCCACCGGCCATGCCCACACTTCCCTCCAGGGCCTGGAGCGCATCATGCCGCGCGTGGGTGACGAGGCGGCCTTCCTGCGCCGCGTGGCCAATGGCTTCCGCCTCAACGACCTGGGCATGGGCACGGTGGAGGCCATCGGCGGCTTCGACCTGGAACGCGAAACGGTGGCCATGCTGGCCGCGAAAAGCGCCGTGGGCAAGAACATGCATTCGGACTACTGCCGCGTGGCCGGGCGCACCATCAACGACTGGCTGTCCGATCCCGCGCAGATTCCCGATTTCCTGTCCAAGCTGGAACAGCAAGGCTGGATCAAGCGCGGCGAGGCGCCGGAGAACAGCCGCTTCTGGAAGCTGATCCAGGGCGAGCGCGCCGAGATGTTCGGCGTCTTCAGCCCATATGAGCAGCAGCTGCTGGCCGACTGGATCGCCACGCCGCGTGAAGGCCAGGAGATCGCCGCCGGACCGCGCGTACTGCCGCACCGCGCGGTCCAGCGCAGCATCGAGGCGCTGGGGCAGGAGCGCAGCCAGCGCAGCAGCGCACCGCGCGGCCTCATACGCCACCGTTTCCCCGCCGACGAACATGCCTGGGAAACCATCGGCTGCGAACTGCGCCTGCTGGAAGCCCAGCTGGCCGCCTGCGCCAGCAAGGACGAGGCCATGGAGATCCTGCGCGCGCTCATGACGCCAGCGAAGCACCATACGTCCGCGGGCCTCATGGCCACGCGCATCTTCAGCCGCCTGGTCCACTGAGCCCCGGGGCGCGCCATGATCCGTCCTGCCAGCGCGCAGTGGACTGCAAGCGCGAACACCGTTCACAGGTCCGCGCCGCAGGCGGCCCTGCTTGAACTGGGGCGCGACCTGATTGCTGCGGGCTACCGCTTCACCACCGTCACGCCAGCTACCCACGCCCGCATCCAGGCCAGGTGCCGGCGCGCCTGGGCGCGCGACCTGTGCGACATTTTCGGCTGGAGCATGCCTTTCCGCGCCGACGCGCTGCCGCCGCGCATGCTCAAGCTGATGCTGGAGGCAGGCATCGCCTGGCCGCACGGCGAAGGCTGGCGCCCAGCGCTGCGCGCATCGGAACTGGGCGGAAGGCTGTATTTCCACTCCGCCTACCCGACCAGCGAAGCGGACGCCGTCTTCTTCGGTCCCGACACCTACCGCTTCACCCGCGCCCTGCGCGCCGAGCTGGCAGCGATGGCGGCGCGCGGCGTGGCGGTGGAACGGGCGGCCGACATCGGCGCTGGCGCGGGCCCCGGTGCGGCGGAAGCGGCCCTGTGCTGGCCGGACGCCGAAGTGCTGGCCCTGGACATCAACGACCAGGCCCTGAGCCTGTGCGAAGTGAATATGGCCCTCGCCCGCCTGCCGAATGTGGCGGTGCGCCACAGCGACCTGCTGTCCGATGTGGCGGGTGAATTCGACCTGCTGGTATCGAATCCGCCCTACCTGCTGGACGGCGCGGAGCGGCGCTACCGCCACGGCGGCGGAGAACTCGGAACGGGGCTCTCCTGCGCCATCCTGGAACAGGCGCTGAAGCGCCTGGCGCCCGGCGGTTCGCTGCTGCTGTATACGGGAGTGGCGATGGTGCGCGGCGAAGACCCCTTCCTGCGGCGCGCCGCGCCCATGCTGGAGCAGGCGGGCTTTCGCTGGAGCTATGAAGAAATCGATCCGGACGTTTTCGGCGAAGAGCTGGACGAACCGGCCTACCGCGAGGCCGAGCGCATCGCGGCAGTGTGGCTGAAGGCCACGAGACCACAACACTGAAGTACGGGAGAACCATGGATCATCAGGCAGTCAGGCCTGCAATTGTGGTGCACGGAGGCGCTGGCGGCAGCCGGAGCGAGGAGGACGGCTGCGTCAGCGCGGCCCGCCTTGGCATGGACGCCATGCCGCAAGGAGCCCTGGCCGCGGCCACTGCCGCCGTCGCCGCGCTGGAGGACGACGGGCGCTATAACGCGGGCAGCGGCTCGGTGCTGTGCCTGGACGGGCGCACCATCGAAATGGATGCGGCGGTAATGGACTCGAAAGGCATGCTGGGCGCTGTCGCCTGTATCCAGCGCGTGAAGAATCCCGTGCTGGTGGCGCGGGCGGTCGCCGCCACGCCGCACTGGCTGCTGGCGGGAGAAGGCGCCGAGCGCTTCGCGCGGATCGCAGGCTTCGTACCCCACTACCACGCCAGCGAGCGGGCGAAGAAGAAGCACGCGGAGCTGGTCAAGCGCCTGGGCGGCACCAGCCCCGCGACGCCGGGTGTCGCCAACGCGGCCTTCAGCCAGTACTGGAACTACGCGCTGCCGCAGGCCTTTGCGACGGATGATGGCTGCGACACGGTGGGCGCGGTGGCCCGCGATGCCGAGGGAAACTTCGCCGCCGCCTGCTCCACCGGCGGCTCTGCGCCTTCCCTTCTGGGCCGCGTCGGCGACACACCCATCATCGGCAGCGGCTTCTATGCGGGTCCAGAGGGCGCCGTGGCGGTGACCGGAATCGGCGAGCATATCGTTCGGCGGCTGCTGGCCCATACCGTCTACCAGTGGCTGGCATCGGGCATGCCGATGGACGAGGCGCTTGCCCATGGCCTCGCCCTGTTCCCGCAGGAGATCGACATCGGCATCATTGCCGTGAGCCGCAGCGAAAGCGGAGCGCGCAGCAACCGGGACATGCCGCGCGCGGAGGTATCGCCATGAGCGGCGAAACGCTCGACCGCAGCCAGCACGGACATCTCGTCATCATCGGCGGCCATGAGGACAGGGAGAACAGCCGCGAGATCCTGAGCCGCTTCGTCGAGCTGTGCGGAGGGCCGTCCGCCCGTATTGCCGTGATCACGGCCGCATCGCGCATGCCGACCGAAATGTGGAACCGCTACCGCATCGTCTTCGGCGAACTGGGCGCTACCGACCTGCTGCGCGTGGACGTGCCGGAACGGGCGGACGCCAACAACGCAGCCATGGCGGAGCAGGTTCGAGGCTGCGACGGCATCTTCATGACGGGCGGCGACCAGCGGCGCCTGCTCGCCATGATCGGCGGCACCCTGCTCGATGAAGCGATGCACGCCGCCCTGAAAAACCGCGGCGCCTGCATCGGCGGCACGAGCGCGGGCGCCTCCGCAATGTGCGGCCACATGCTGGCCGACGGCAAGGCCGAACTGCTGCCGGAAAAAGGCTCCGTCAGCCTCGGCGCGGGGCTCGGCTTCGTTCACCGCGTGGTGATCGACCAGCACTTCTCCGAGCGCCACCGGCTTGCCAGGCTGCTCACCGTCGTCGCCCAGAACCCCTATCTGCTGGGCATCGGCATCGACGAGAACACGGCCCTGGTAGTGGAGCGCGGCGTAGGCATCGAAGTGATCGGGGACGGCAGCGTCACCATGGTGGATGGGCGCACCATGGTCTCGAACGTGGCCGACATTCCCAGCGGCGCCACGCCGGAGCTGATTGACGTGCGCCTGCATATCCTGCCAGCGGGAGCCAGCTACGCCCTCCCCGAAGAGATCAACCACCCGCACCTGCTGCCGCCCCAGACCACCCGCAACGCACCGGAAGCGTTGACCGAATTCCTGCGCAATATCACCAAGAGGAGCCCCGTATCATGAAAGTCATCGAACAGCGTGTGCTGCGCGGCCCCAATCTCTACGCCTCGCGCCCCTGCCTGCTCACGGTGCTCGACCTGGAAGACCTGAATGGCGTGTCGTCGCGCGAGCTGGAAGGCTTCACCGTACGCCTGCTGGAGCTGATGCCCAGCCTCATGTCCCACCGCTGCTCCCCCGGCCATCCCGGCGGCTTCGCAGAACGCCTGCGCGACGGCACCTTCATGGGGCACATTGTCGAGCATGTGGCCCTGGAGCTGCAATGCCTGGCGGGCAGCAAGGCTGGTTTCGGCCGCACGCGCCATGTGCGCGGCAAGCCTGGCCTGTACCGGGTGGTCTGCGCATTCCGGCTCGAAGCGGTGGGCGTGGAGGCGTTCGGCATCGCCCTTGAACTGGTGGATGCGCTGGCCCACGGCAGGGACTTCGATCTCGCCGGGCCGCTGGAAGCACTGCGCCGGACGGCGGAACGCCACGCCATCGGCACCAGCACGGCAGCGGTGCTCGATGCCGCGCGGCGCCGGGGCATTCCCAGTGTGCGCCTGGGCGAAACGGGCAACCTGTTCCAGCTTGGCTGGGGAAAGCAGCAAAAGCGCCTGCAGGCCACACTGACGGGCGACGCCTCCACCATCGCCTGCCGCATCGCCAGCGACAAGCAGCTGACCAAAACCCTCCTCAAGGAAGCGGGCCTGCCTGTCCCGGGCGGCGTGGTGGTGGCGACAGCGGACGAAGCCCGGCGGGCGGCGCGCCGCCTGCGCGTCACGGTGACGGTCAAGCCGCTCGACGCCAACCAGGGCAAAGGCGTCACGACACGCTGCACGACGCCGGAAGAAGTGGAACAGGCCTGGGAGCAGGCGCGCAAGCATAGCCGCAGCGTGATCGTGGAGCGCTTCATCGAAGGCCAGGATTACCGGGTGCTGGTTACAGGAGACCGCGTGGCTGCAGCCTCGCTGCGCCGCCCTGCCGCCGTGATCGGCGATGGCCGGCGTTCCGTGCGCGCGCTTGTCGCGGAAGAGAACCTCAATCCGGCACGCGGCAAAGGCCACGCCAACATCCTGACCCAGATAGCGCTGGACGGCAATGCCGACACCGAGTTGCGCAAGCAAGGGCTGGACGCGGACAGCGTTCCCGCCGAAGGCCAGCGCGTGACCTTGCGCAGCAACGCCAACCTCTCCACTGGCGGCACGGCCGAAGATGTGACGGACCTGCTGCCGCCGGAGACGCGCGACATCTGCGTCCGTGCCGCGCGCAAGGTCGGGCTGGGCGTCGCGGGCATCGACCTTGTCTGCCGCGATATCGCGCTTCCGCTGGCGGAACAGGGCGGCGCCATCATCGAAGTCAATGCGGCGCCTGGCATCCGCATGCACCAGTATCCCAGCGGCGGACAGGCCCGCGACGCGGGCGACGCCATCGTGCAGGCCATGTACGGCGACAGCAATGGCCGCATTCCGCTCATCGCCGTTACCGGCACCAATGGCAAGACCACGACCACGCTCATGACGGCGCACTGTGCGCGGGCCGCCGGATTCTGCACGGGCGTCACCACGACCGAAGGCATCTACATCGACGGCAAGCGCATATTCTCGGGCGACTGCAGCGGCTACTGGTCCGCGCGCACCGTGCTCACCGCGCCGGAGGTTGACTTCGCGGTGCTGGAAACGGCACGCGGCGGCATTCTCAAGCGCGGCCTCGCCTTCGACCGCTGCGATGTGGGGGTGGTGCTGAACGTCAGTCCCGACCATCTGGGCCTGGACGGCATCGACACCCTGCGCGCACTGGCGAAAGTCAAATCCGTAGTGGCCCATTCCGCCTCGCGCTGCGCGGTGCTGAACGCGGACGACAGCAGCTGCGTGGCCATGGCCCCGAAATTGAAGGAGAGCGTCGAAGTGCTCTACTTCTCGATGGACCCGGACAATCCCGTGCTGCTGCGGCATCTGGACAGGGCTGGGCGCGCCGCCTACCTCCAGGACGGCATGCTCATACTGGCAGACGGCACGCGCCACCATGCGCTGCTGCGGGCCGGCGACATGCCCGCCACGCTGAACGGCCACGCGCGCTACAACATCGCCAACGCCCTGGCGTCCGCTGCGGCGCTGATGGCATCCGGCTTCGCGAACGAGCAGATTGCGCAAGGCCTCCTGAGCTTCGTATCGGACGGCCGCAGCAACCCGCTGCGCAGCAACGTCTTCGACGTCAAGGGCGTGACCGTGGTGGTCGACTACGCGCACAACTCGGCCGCCTACGCGGCGCTGGCGGAAATGGCGCAGGGGCTGTCGCAGCAACGCGTGGTGGCAGTGGTGACCACGCCGGGCGACCGCCGCGAGCAGGACATCCGCGACATCGCGCGCACCTGCGCGGTGGGTTTCGACGAAATCGTCGTCTACGAATCGCAGAACCGTGGCCGTCCGGCGGGCGAACTGGCGCAGCTGATGCTGGACGGCGCCATGTCCAGCGGTGCGCTGCGCGAAGCCATCCACGCCCGCCTGGACGGCCGCGACGCCTTCCGCTTCGGCCTCAGCCTGTGCCGCCCCGGCGACGTTATGGTGTTCGCCTGCGGCTCCTCGCTGGACTACGTCGTCGAAGCCCTGCGCGAAACGGACCCCGCCAGCGCCGCCCAGATCGCCACCCAGGCCGCCCTCCCCATCAAGGCCCAGCCCGTGTCCAACTCTGGTGCCAGGGAAGAAATTTGGACACGAGCTGAGCACTAGACCATCTACGGCCGGGTTCGTGTCCACTTTTCTTCCCTGGCACCAGGTGTGGACACGAACCCGACTGTCACGTTACACTGTTGGCACTTCCAAGGAGTTCCCCCCGAAATGACCATCTGAGCCCCCATCCGCAAGAGACCGCTGCCTTGTGCCGCGGACGATTTCTTCTGCTTCGGGTGCTTTTATGGCCGTTATCCGCCTGCCCTTTTCCATTGAGTTGCGCCGCGCTACGCTGCGCCTGCCTTCCGGCCGCCTTTTTTTCGAGGAGCTGGATCACACTTTCCTGCCCGGCCTTACCGGCTTGATCGGCGCAAATGGCGCCGGCAAGAGCATGCTTGCACGCTTGCTGTCTGGCGCCCTGGAGGCCAGCTCGGGGCGTGTTGTGCGCCACGGAACACTGGCCTGCGTGGCGCAGGAGGTCACGCCGGGGCCGGAGGATGCGGTCGCGACGCTGGCAGGCCTCGGGCCGCTGTTCGCCGCGCTGGAACGCATGCAGAACGGCGCCATGCTGGACACCGACGCCGACCTGCTGGCGGGCCACTGGACCCTCCCCGCAGACTTCCGCCTGGCCTTGCAGGACTGCGGCCTTCCACACCTCGCGCCGGGCGACCCCGCCCTCTCCCTCAGCGGCGGCGAACGGATGCGCGTCGCCCTCGCGGGCGCTTTCCTGTCCGGCGCGGATGGCCTGATTCTCGATGAGCCCAGCAACCACCTGGACCGTGCGGGCCGCGAGTGGCTGCTCGCCAGCCTCCGGCGCTGGAACGGCGCCGCTATCGTCGTCAGCCACGACCGCGAGCTGCTGGAGGTGATGGACCGCATCGTGGAGCTGGATACCCATGGCCTGCACAGCTACGGCGGCAACTATTCCCATTTCCGCAGCCAGCGCGACGCCCTGCAGGCTGGCGCCGAGGCCGCGCTCGATCACGCCCGCAAGGAGCGCGCGGCAGGCCAGCGCGCGCTGCAACGCCAGCAGGATGCGCAATTGTCCCGCTCCAGCCGCAACGCCCGCGCCGCGAAGGACGCGAACATGCCGAAAATATCTCTCGGCCTGCTGCGCAACCGCGCCGAGGGGTTCGCGGGCCGCGAGGCCGCCCGCCGCGATACGGCGCGCGCGGAACTGGACCAGGCGGTGCGCGATGCGGCAGCCCGCATCACACGCCAGCAGGCCGTCGCCATCATGCTGCCGGACACACAAGTAGCTGCCGGAAAGCGCATCCTGGAACTGGCGGATGCGCTGCCGCCCTGGCCGGATAACGCAGCACCGCTGGACCTGGCGCTCTCGGGCCCCGTACGCCTTGCGGTCACTGGGCCGAACGGATGCGGCAAGTCCACGCTGCTGCGCATGTTCGCCGGGCAGATCCCGCCACGGGCCGGGACCTGCATGACCGCAGTCCCCACGGCCTGGCTGGACCAGCACGCCCACGCCCTGCTCCCGCCGCAAATGACGGTGCTGGAACGTCTGCGCCAGCTGGACAGCCCCCTGCCCGAAGGCATACTGCGCAGCCATCTGGCGCTGCTGGGACTCGGCGCAGCGCAGGTGCAGACACCCTCCGCGTCCCTGAGCGGAGGCGAAAGGCTGAAGGCCGCCCTGGCCTGCGCACTCTGGCGCCGCGTCCCCGCCCAGCTCCTCCTGCTCGACGAGCCCACCAATCACCTCGACCTGGCCTCGGTCGAAGCGCTGGAGCAGGCGCTGGACGGCTACCCCGGCGCCCTGGCGATCGCATCGCACGACGCCCGTTTCCTCGACGCCCTGTCGATCACGCACACCCTGCAATGGGAGGCGGGCCGCTGGCGGCTGCATGAACGCTAGTGGTATGCTCGCGTTTCCTTCACTCGGGGAGTTCACGTGTCGATTGCTGAAAAACTGTTCAAGCTCAAAGACAGCGGCAGCGATGTGCGCACCGAAATCATCGCGGGAGCGACAACGTTCCTGACCATGGCCTACATCATCTTCGTCAACCCGTCCATCCTTGGCGACGCGGGCATGCCGAAGGAAGCGGTCTTCGTGGCCACCTGCATCGCGGCGGCCCTGGGCAGCGCCATCATGGGACTTTACGCCAACTACCCCATCGCCATGGCGCCGGGCATGGGATTGAACGCCTACTTCGCCTACGCCGTGGTGCTGGGCATGGGCGTGCCCTGGCAGACGGCGCTCGGCGCGGTCTTCATCTCGGGCTGCCTCTTCGTGCTGGTGAGCGTATTCCGCCTGCGCGAGATGATCGTGAACGGCATTCCCCCATCCCTCCGCACGGCAATTACGGTAGGCCTGGGCCTTTTCCTCGCCCTGATCGCGCTCAAAAGCGCCGGCATCGTCACGGCAAACCCCGCCACCATGGTCGCCGCGGGCGACCTGCACAAGCCCGGCGCGCTGATGGCGATTGCCGGATTCCTGCTGATCGTTACCTTGGACCGGCTGAGAGTGCGCGGCGCCATCCTGATCGGCATCGTCGCCATCACCGTTCTCAGCTTCTTCTTTGGCGGGAACCGCTTCAATGGCGTCTTCTCCGCGCCGCCGTCGCTGGCGCCCACGCTGCTGCAGCTGGACGTTCCGGGCGCCTTCGCAACGGGCATCCTCAACGTGGTATTGGTGTTCTTCCTCGTTGAACTCTTCGACGCCACCGGCACCCTCATGGGCGTGGCGAGCCGCGCGGGCCTGCTCGCCAGCGGCAAGATGGCGCGCCTGAACAAGGCCCTGCTGGCGGACAGCGGCGCGATCGTCGCGGGCGCCGCGCTCGGAACATCGAGCACCACGGCCTATGTGGAAAGCGCGGCGGGCGTGCAGGCGGGCGGACGCACCGGGCTCACCGCACTGGTCGTGGCCATCCTCTTCCTCGCATGCCTCTTCATTTCGCCGCTGGCAGCCGTGGTGCCGCCGTATGCCACCGCGCCTGCCCTGCTCTTCGTCGCCTGCCTGATGCTGCGCGACCTCGGCGGCATTGACTGGGGCGACACCACCGAAAGCATCCCTGCCGCCGTCACCGCATTGCTCATTCCCTACACCTATTCGATCGCCCACGGCATCGCTTTCGGCTTTATCACTTATGCCGCGCTGAAACTGCTGACCGGCCAGGCGCGCCGGGTCAAGCCCATTGTCTGGGCGATCGCGGCAGCATTCGTGTTCAAGTACGTTTATCTGGGTGTATAGGTTTTCGGACAGCGCCCATCCATAGTGTAAGACGGACTCTCGCCCCATTGAAGGACGTCTCCTACAAACGTTGACCGGGTTTACGCTGCGCTCATTCTGAGCCGCACCCTCGCCCCGCATAGTAACGCGCAGTTACATACAGATGAGCCCGACAAGGCACTCTTTTCTGCGCGGAATTGAATCAATGGCAGGGCTGTAATTGATAGGATTTCCACTCGCGCCCCTCTCGGCGCACGGAATCCAATCATGCACACACTCGACCTGATCAAACCTGACGGACGCAATCTCACGCTGTACAGCCGGAATCCGATTTCGGCCATTGCACAAGCGCCGAGTCCCTTTGCGGACCCGCTGGGCGCGAACCCGCATTTGCGCTGGCACCCACTGCGCGGCGAGTGGGTCACGTATGCCGCGTTCCGCCAGAACCGCACTTTCCTGCCGCCGCCAGAGTACAACCCGCTGGCCGTCACGCGCGACGAGGCTGCCCCCACCGAGCTGCCGCCGGGCGATTACGAAGTGGCCGTGTTCGACAACCGTTTTCCTTCGCTTTCGCTGGCCTCGCACGATCCGCCCCAGCTTTCCGTACCCACCGCACCGGCCGCCGGCCATTGCGAGGTGGTGGTGTTTACCCAGGACCCGAACGCCGCGCTGGCGAAGCTGGACATGGCGCGCATCGAATTGCTGCTGCAGGTGTGGGCCGACCGTACGCGGCGCGTGCAGGGACGCGGCGGCATCCAGTACGTGCTGCCTTTCGAGAACCGCGGCGCCGAAGTGGGTGTGACCCTGCATCACCCGCACGGGCAGATCTACTCCTATCCCTTCGTTCCGCCCGTGCCCGCCCGCATGCTGGCCCAGGAGGCCGCCTACTACGAACAGCACGGCAGCTCCCTGCTGTGCGACATGGCGCGCGACGAGCTGGAAAGCGGCGCGCGCCTGCTGTACCGCGGCGAGCATGCCGTGGCCTTCGTGCCGGTCTGCGCCCGCTATCCCTATGAAGTGTGGGTGATGCCGAGCGCGCCCTGCGAAAGCTTCACGGCCCTCTCCGACGCCCAGCGCAGCGACCTCGCGCGCGCCCTGAAGACGGTGCTGCTGAAGTACGAAGGCCTGTGGCAGCGGCCCTTCCCCTACCTGATGGCCTGGTATCAGGCGCCCACGGATGGAAAGCCGCATCCGGAAACCCAGCTGCATGCGCAGTTTTATCCGCCTTACCGTACCAAGGAGCGCCTGAAGTACCTGGCCGGCACCGAGCTGGGCGCAGGCATGTTCGCGATGGACGTTCTGCCCGAGGAGAAGGCGGCGGAGCTGCAGCAGGTTCAGGTCTCGCTGGAGGGGCAATGAAATCGCCCAATGAATTTTTCGGCGCCGCGCCCGAGGTCCACACCTGGGCGCCGGGCCGCGTCAACCTGCTGGGCGAGCACACGGACTACAACGACGGCTACATGCTGCCCATTGCCACGCCGCAGCGCACCGACGTGCTGGCGGACCGCAGCAGCGACGGGCGCTTCCACTTCTATTCGGCCACGCTGGACGAGACGGCGGAATTCGGCGCGGACGAGTCCTCGCCGGACGGCTTCGCACGCTATATCGAAGGCTGCATCCGCCTGATGCAGGCGCGTGGCGTGCAAGTGCCGCCCCTGAAGGTGTATGTGCGCTCCAACCTGGCGCTGGGCACGGGCCTCTCGAGCAGCGCGGCGCTCGAAGTCGCGACCCTGCGCGCCCTGCGCACCATGCTGAAGGTGGACCTGGACGGCGTGACCCTGGCGCAGATCGCGCAGCAGGCCGAGATCCAGTATGCGGGCGTTAACTGCGGAATCATGGACCAGATGGCATCCAGCCTGGCGGACACGGAACACATGCTGTTCCTCGACGCGCGCACCCTGGATGCGCGCCTGCTGCCGTTGCCGGTGGGCGCAGAGATCATCGTGATCGATTCCGGCGTGCCGCGCAAGCTGGCCGCCAGCAAGTACAACGAACGGCGCAGCGAATGCGAAGCCGCAGCGGGCATGCTGGGCGTTCCCTCGCTGCGCGACGTTGGCCGCCTGGCCGACGTGGAGAAGCTGCCTTCGCCCCTGCGCGAGCGCGCGCGCCACGTGGTCAGCGAGAACCTGCGTGTGCTGGAGGCGGCCGACAGCGGCGGCGCCATCAGCGCCGGGCGCTTCGGAGAACTGATGAACGATTCCCACGCCAGCCTGCGGGACGACTATGAGGTGTCGATCCGCGAGCTGGACGAACTGACTGAGGTGCTGCGCAAGCACCCCGATGTCTATGGCGCGCGCCTGACGGGCGCCGGCTTCGGCGGCGCCTGCGTGGCCCTGTGCAAAACCGGTGCGGCGCAGACTGTGGGACAGATGGCCGTCAACCGCGTGAATGCGGGAGGCGCCAATGCCCGCCTGCTGATTCCCGCACCACAACGATGAGGAAGAGATGAGCGACTTCGAGTATCCCCGTCCGCAACTGGTGCGCGACAACTGGCAGTGCCTGAACGGCAGCTGGCAGTTCGCTTTCGATGACGAGCGGCGCTACAGCCGCGGCAGCGACCAGATTGAATGGACGCACACGATCAACGTGCCTTTCGCTCCCGAGTGCCCCATGAGCGGCATTGGCGACACGGGCTTCCACACCGTGGTGTGGTACCGGCTCGAATTCGACATGGCTGGGCGCGGCCAGCGCACCGTGCTGCATTTCGGCGCCGTAGACTATATGGCCCAGGTGTGGGTGAACGACCAGCTGGTGACCGAGCACCAGGGCGGCCACACCTCCTTCTGCGTCGACATCACGGACGAACTGGCCGAAGGCGCGCGCCAGGTGATAGTGCTGCGCGTGGAGGACGACCCGGCAGACCTGCACAAGCCGCGCGGCAAGCAGGACTGGCAGCTGGAGCCGCACTCCATCTGGTACCCCCGCACCACGGGTATCTGGCAGACGGTGTGGCTGGAACAGGTGCCGGACACCTATCTGAAGTCGGTGAAATGGACGCCGTACTTCGACGGCTTCGAGATCGGCTGCGAGATCCAGGCGGCAGGCAAGCGGCGCGAGTCGCTGAGCGTGGAGGTGAAGCTGTGGCACGGCGACACCCTGCTGGCGGACGACGACTACAAGCTGATTGGGCAGGAGGCGAACCGCAAGATCGCCGTATCCGACCCCGGCATCGACGATTCGCGCAACGATCTCCTGTGGAGCCCCGAGCACCCCACCCTGCTGGATGCGGAGCTGACCCTGCGCTGCGACGGCATTGTGCTGGAAACCGTGCGCTCGTACACGGCGCTGCGCTCGGTGGCCATCAACCGCGACCGCTTCATGCTCAATGGCCGGCCCTATCCCCTCAAGCTGGTGCTGGACCAGGGCTACTGGCCGGAGAGCCTGATGACGGCGCCCAACGACCAGGCCCTGAAGCGGGACGTGGGGCTGGCCAAGGCCATGGGCTTCAACGGCGTACGCAAGCACCAGAAGATCGAGGACCCGCGCTACCTGTACTGGGCCGACAAGCTGGGCCTCATGGTGTGGGAAGAGATGCCCTCGGCCTACGCCTTCAGCCCGCGCTCCATGACGCGCCTGATCAAGGAATGGCAGGAGGCGATCGAGCGCGATTACAGCCATCCCTGCGTGATCGTCTGGGTGCCGTTCAACGAATCGTGGGGCGTGCCAAACCTGACCTCGATGCAGGCGCACCGCAACGCCGTGGAAGCCCTGTACCACATGACGCGCATGATGGATTCCACGCGCCCGGTGATTGGAAACGACGGCTGGGAGGCCTCGGCCACGGACATCCTGGGCATCCACGACTACGACAGCGACCCGCAGCGCATCAAGGCGCGCTACGAAGTCACAGACCCTGCACGCACCCTGTTCGACCAGCGGCGTCCCGGCGGACGCATTCTCACGCTGGACGGATTCCCGCACCGCGGCCAGCCCATCGTACTGACCGAATTCGGTGGCATTGCCTACGATACCAAAGCGCCCGATCACAGCACCTGGGGCTACTCGCGCGCGAACACGGCGGAAAGCTTCTACAAACACTACCGCGAGCTGCTCGAGGTGGTGAATGCCACGCAGATGTTCAGCGGTTTCTGCTACACGCAGTTTGCCGACACCTACCAGGAAGCGAATGGCCTGCTCAACGCGGACCGCACGCCGAAGATACCGATCGAACAGATCAGCGCAGCGACGCGCGCCGTGCAGCTGCACGCGCAAACGCCGCCGCAACCCAGTTAGCGCCGGAAACGGCGCGTATGCAAGTAAGCAGCACACACTATTAACGACCCACA
Source organism: Massilia endophytica (assembly GCF_021165955.1). NCBI lineage: Bacteria > Pseudomonadati > Pseudomonadota > Betaproteobacteria > Burkholderiales > Oxalobacteraceae > Massilia > Massilia endophytica. The sequence continues at coordinate 2,091,888 of NZ_CP088952.1, forward strand.
CGGGCAAGGGAGAAAGCATGTCAACTATTATCGTATTCAGCCACCTGCGCTGGGATTTCGTTTTCCAACGTCCGCAACATCTGCTGACGCGGCTCGCACAGCATTACAGGATCGTCTTCGTGGAAGAGCCGGTCCAGCACAATGGCGAGAGCTACATGAAGACGACGCAGCCGGCAGCCAATATCACGGTGTGCCAGCCGCACACGCCGTCAACCGCCGTCGGCTTCCACGACGACCAGATCCCGCTGCTGCAGCCCCTGGTCGCCAAGCTGGTGCCCGAGAAGGAGGAGCCTATCGTCTGGTTCTACACGCCGATGGCGCTGCCCCTGTTGTCGCAGCTGCATCCGAGCCTGGTGATCTATGACTGCATGGACGAACTGTCCGCCTTCAAGAATCCGCCGCGCCAACTGCTGCAGCGCGAAACGGCCCTGCTCAATATCGCCGACCTGGTCTTCACCGGCGGGCCGAGCCTGTACGAAGCCAAGCGCACGCGCCACAGCAATGCGCACTGCTTCCCCAGCAGCGTGGACGCGCGCCACTTCGCCCAGGCCCTGCAACGCTCGGACAGCCATGAGGCGCAGGCCCACATTCCCCATCCGCGCCTCGGCTTCTATGGCGTGATCGACGAGCGATTCGACACCGGCCTGCTGGGCAAGCTGGCGGATGCGCATCCCGACTGGCAGCTGGTCATGGTAGGCCCCGTGCTCAAGATCGACCCGGCCGAACTGCCGGAACGCTCGAACATCCACTACCTGGGCCAGCGCGGCTATGACGACCTGCCCCGCTTCCTGGCGGGCTGGGACGTGTGCCTGATGCCCTTCGCGCTGAACGAAGCCACGCGCTTCATCAGCCCAACCAAGGTGCTGGAATACATGGCAGCCGAACTGCCCATCGTCAGCACGGCCATCCGCGACGTGGAGCAGCCCTACGGCGACATCGTTGCCATCGGCCACACGGAAGCGGAGTTCATCGCCGCCTGCGAAGCGGCCCTGGCACAGACGCCGGAGCAGACAGCCCGCATGGCCGAGCGCATGCGCGGCATCATCGCCAACACTTCCTGGGACAAGACGGCCGAACGCATGCGCGGCCTGATCGACTCCACCGCGCCGTCGCGCAAGGTGAGCCGCCTCACAACGCCGGAAGGCAGCGTGCAGAACGCATCGTCCAACGTGAATGCGCTGCCGAGTGCGCAGAAGGTGGGCTGCGTGATCGTGGGCGCGGGCCCCACCGGCCTGTCGGCGGCGTATCACCTCGGCCCGGACACCCTGCTGCTGGAGAAGAACTCCACCGTCGGCGGCTGGTGCCGCTCCATCGAGGACAAGGGCTTCACCTTCGACTATGCGGGCCACATCATGTTCTCGAACGACCCGTACGTGCTGAAACTGTACGACACCCTGCTGGGCGATAACCAGCACTGGCAGCTGCGCGAAGCCTGGGTGTACAGCAAGAACGTGTATACGCGCTATCCCTTCCAGGGTGCGCTGTACGGCCTGCCGCCCGCCGTGATCAAGGAGTGCGTGCTGGGCGCCATCGAAGCGCGCTACGGCAGCGAGGAAACGGCCCAGTGCGAAGCCGGAACCGTGGACGACTGCTGCGCGGATGGCACGGTGGATGCGGCCAATGCCAGCGCCGTCGCCAAGAAGGCGGAACCGAAGAACTTCGAGGAGTTCATCTACAAGGTGTGGGGCAAGGGCATCGCCAAGCACTTCGCCATCCCCTACAACAAGAAGATCTGGACCGTACCGCTGACGGACATGGAAACCTCCTGGCTGGGCGGCCGCGTGCCGCTGCCGGACTTGGGCGAGATCATCGAAGGCGCCCTGGAGCCGGTGGCCAAGCCTATGGGCCCCAACGCGCGCTTCGGCTATCCGCTGCGCGGCGGCTTCCAGGCGCTAGTGAACGGCTTCGTCCCCCACATCAAAGGCAAGATCGAGCTGGATGCCTCCGTGGCCCAGGTGCTGCCGCGCGAACACGTGATCGCGCTGGCCGACGGCCGCCGCTTCCGCTACGACCAGCTGGTATCCACCATGCCGCTGCCGGAACTGGTGAAGATCATCGGCAAGGAGGCGCCGGAGGAAGTGCAGGAAGCCGCGCGCGGCTTGCAGCACATCTCCATCCGCTGCGTGAATATCGGCATCAACCGCACGAACGTCACGGAAAAGCACTGGATCTACTACCCGGAAGACACCATCTTCCACCGCATTTTCGTGCAGGGCAATGCGAGTCCGGAGTGCAATCCGCCAGGCGGCTTCGGCTTTACTTGCGAGATCTCCTATTCGCCATGGAAGCCGCTGCCGATGGATGGCGACGACCTGATTGCGCGCTGCGTGCAGGACTGCGTGAAAGTGGGCTTCATGAACCCGGATGACGAGGTGGTGACCGCGAACCTGGTCGATATGCCGTATGCCTACGTGCTGTATGACCACAACCGTGCGAAGAACGTGGAGACCGTGCGTGCCTGGCTGCTGAAGCACGACATCATCCTCGCGGGGCGTTACAGCGAGTGGGAGTACTACAACTCCGACCATGCCTTCCTGGCCGGGAAAAAGGCTGCAGAGAAGGTCATGGCCCGCCTGCCCGCCGCGAAGCCCGCCATCAACGCGCCGATGCCCAAGCAGTAAAGAAGCGTCTCGGCAAGGCGTTGTGGATCGCCGTCGCAGCAATGGCCGCATGGCCGGTTGCGACGGCGATCTGGTTCAGCCCCAGCACCACGTCGCCCACGGCATACAGCCCGGGTACGCTGGTGCGCTGGTGGCCGTCCACCACGAGCTTCGCACACTCCCCCGTTTCGGCCCCCAGTGCCGCGGCCAGCTCCGAGCGCGCGGTTTCGCCTAGCATGGGATACAGCACATCGAAGCAGTGTTCCTCCCCATCCTCCGTATGCAGCACGGGCTGCATGGCACCGTTCAGCGTCACCCCCTTCAGGCGGGAAGCTACGTAGCGCACGCCCGCCGCACCGAGTTGCGCGCATTCCTCTTCCGCCAGGGGCACGTCGAGATCGCGCTCGAACAGCGTGACGTCGGCGCTGAATGTACGCATGAAGAGCGCATGGCCCGTGCGGTTGTGCGCTTGCGACACCACGGCCACGCGCTTTCCCAGAACGTCATAGCCGTCGCACACCGGGCAAAGGCGCAGGGCGCCGCTGGCGACGGCATCGCGCCATCCCTCCACGGGCAGGCCTGCGTCGGCCACGCCGGTCGCCAGGAGCACCATGCTTGCGTGGATCTCGCCTTCCTCGCAGCTCGCGACAAAGGCATCGCCTTCCTTGCGCAGCGCCGTGATCTCCGTATCCTCCACAGCGCCGCCGCAGGAGCCCAGCTGGCACCGAAGGCTGGACAGCAGTTCTCCGCCGGGCACGCCCTGGGGAAAGCCGGGATAGTTATGGCTGACGGGAACCAGCGCAAGGCGGCTGCGCCCCTTGTCTGCAACGATGATCTCGCGCCGGAAACGGCGCAGGTAGATGGCGGCGGCCAGGCCTCCCGGACCTCCTCCGATAATCAGCACTTCGCAGCGGCGGACCTTCACCGGCGGACGCTGTCCTGCTGGCCGCTGCTTCCGGCGGTGGCGCCGGCAGTCCCGCTGGAACCGGCAGTCGTGGCATTGCCCACGCTGGAGGTGCCGAGCGGCGTGGTCACGCCGGGCGTGCCGACAGCACCGCTGTCGAGCGGCGGCGTAGCGGCCGGTACGGGCGGAATCACCGTCCCCGGCACACTGCTCAGGGGCGGCACGGCGGTCGCCGGTGTCGTGCTGCCCGGCGGAACGATGGTAACGGGCTTGCGCTGCCGGTCGAGCGGAATGGCCTGCTCGGGCTGGCTGCCCATCACGCTCACGCTCGCGCCAGTATTCACCTGGCCGTTGCGGGAGGTGTCGAGGCGGGTCTGTGCCGACGCCGCGCCCGCGGCCAGCGCGCACATCAGTATCGAGGCATGCAGTTTCATGACGGTTCCTCCATGATTCTGGCGATGCCTCATTCTTGCATGCCCTGCCATTGCGGCAAGTAGGATCAAGCCGCGTCTTCAGGTCGGAGCGTATCTGCCGGTCTCGCGGATTTTCAGAATACCGATCACATTGCACAGCCGCATACGGCAGAGCTGAAGCGCATCCTCCTCCGCGGCGGCCAGCGACAGGTCCACCACCACGCCATGCCGTCCCGGCTCCATGCGCAGGCTGCGCAGCGCCAGTCCCCCGCGCCGCACGATGGCCAGCACCATCTCCAGCGCATCGGTGGCGGCCTGCGGTTCCACCCGCAGGCGGAAATTTCGTTGAAAGTCATCCATGGGTCAAACTATATGCTTGCCACCTCGGAATGTGCGTCTCATTTTCCTGTACGATTGAGGTATTTGAAGAATATTCTTCTCTCGATAAAGGAAACCATGGAAGAAATCGACGAAACGGACCGCCGCATCCTGCGCGAGCTGCGCAAGGATGGCCGCCTGAGCAATACCAAGCTGTCCGAAAAGGTGGGGCTCTCGACCACGCCCTGCTGGAACCGGGTGCGGGCGCTGGAGGACCGCGGGGTGATCGAAGGCTATACGGCACTGCTCAACCAGCAGGCCCTGGGCCTGCCGGACACGGTAATCATCGAAGTCACGCTGGAGCGCCATGACGACGACATGCTGGCGAAATTCGGCGAGGCGCTGGCGGAGCTGCCGGAGGTGATGGAAGCTTACCTGCTGACGGGCGAATACGATTACCTGATCAAGGTGGCGGTGGCAGGGACGGCGGGCTACGAGGAATTCCTGCGCCGCAAGCTCTACAAGCTGCCCGGCCTGCGCCACAGCCGCTCCACCTTCGTCCTCCGCTGCCTCAAGCGCGCCCATTCCGTCGAGCCCTGAGGCCCGGCTTCAGGCGGCCAGGCGCTGCTGCAGGAGGGCGAGGACGGCGGCTTCTTCGGGGTGGAGTTCGTGCAGCTCTTCGATCAGCTCCTCTTCCGCGCGCTGGCGCAATCCTGCCAGCTCGGCGCCGTCTAGGTAGGCGTCCAGCACCGCCGGGTGCACATAGCATTTGCGGCAGACGGACGGGGTGTTGCCGAGCTTTTTCGCCACCGCTTCGATGGCGCGCACGACATTCTTCTTGGCCTGTGCCTCGGAGTCGAACTTCTCGAACTCCTGCAGGGCCATCGCCGCAAGTACCGTCCCGGCCCAGGTGCGGAAATCCTTGGCCGTGTAGTCTTCGCCGCTGATGGTGCGCAGGTAGTCGTTGACGTCGGAGGAATCCACGCTGTGCTGCCCGCCCTCGTCGTCGATGTACTGGAACAGCTCCTGCCCGGGAATTTCGCGCGAACGCTGGATGATGCGGGCGAGCCGCCGGTCATGCACCTTCACGGAGTGATAGACGCCGCTCTTGCCGCGGAAGCGGAATTCCACGTCGCTGCCGTCCACCTTCACGTGCCGGTTGCGCAGCGTGGTGAGGCCGAAGGATTTGTTCTCGCGCGCGTATTCCTCGTTCCCGACCCGCATCATCGTCACCTGCAGAAGATAGACGATGGTGGCGAGCACCTTCTCGCGCGGCAGGCCGGGAAGGCGCAGGTCTTCGTCCACCTTGCGCCTTATCTGCGGCAGCGCCTTGCCGAAGGCGATCATGCGCTCGTATTTGACCTCGTCGCGCACTTCCCGCCAGCGCGGGTGGTAGCGGTACTGCTTGCGCCCGCGCGCATCGCGCCCCGTGGCCTGAAGGTGGCCGTTGGGCTGGGCGCAGATCCACACGTCGGTCCACGCAGGCGGTATCGCCAGCGATTTGATGCGGGCCAGCGTTTCCTCGTCCCGCACCGGCGCCCCGTCCGCATCGGTATAGCGGAAGCCATCGCCGTTGCGGGCCCGCGCGATCCCGGGTTTGGCGTCGCTGACGTAGCGCAGCCCGGCCGCCCTGGCCACAGCCGGGGCGGAGGCAGATATGTCGGTCTCCATGACGCCACTGTGCAGCAGGATTGCCCCGGCTTCCGTTCGCTAGCCAACATGACAATGTAACGCGCCGGAAATCCCACTGGGGTACAATGCTGTCTCCACTGTAAGATGAGCGGCTGCTGGCCATGTTCCCGTACGTGGCGGCCGCAAGATGCCAATGAAATATTCCCCCCTGCTCGCGCTGGTCATTGCAGCGCATGCCGGCGCGTTTGCTGCCGAGCCGCCGACGGAACTCGGCACCTGGAACACCTCCGCCGAACTGGGCGCGATCACCACCTCCGGCAATACGGCGGGTACCTCCGTCACCGGCAAGATCGATGCGCGCCAGGAGCTGGAGGAGTGGAGCAACGAGTACATTCTCTCCGGCTTCTTCAAGGAAGACGAGAACAAGAGCAACGGCCAGACCGTGCGCTCGGCCGAGCGTTTCGAGGCATCCGCCAAGGCGGCCTATAAGCTGATCGGCACGGACAAGCAGCTGTACGTGATCGGCTCCCACGTGGACGACCGCTTCGGCGTCTTCTCGCGCTACTCGTCCCTCTCCGTCGGCCACGGCAAGCGCTTCTCCTATTCCCCGGAGAAGACGCTCGACGTGGAACTCGGTCCAGGCTATTTCTCCGGCAAGCGCCCAACCGGCGAAACGGAAAACGGGATGACGGTGCGCGGCGCAGCCGCCTTGCGCTGGCGCCTGTCGCCTTCCGCCCTGTTCTCGCAGCGCGTGGTGATGGAGCGCGGCACGTCCAACCTGCACTCCGTGGCGGAAACGGCGCTCAGCACCAAGATCAACGGCACCATGCAGATGAAGGCCGCCTTCAGCGCGCGTAACGACACCAACGTGCCCGCGAACAAGGAAAATACGGATACCCAGACGTCGCTGACGCTGGTCTACTCCTTCTAAGCCAGGGCGCAAGGCCCGGACAGCAGCAGGACCATGGTGGTCCACGCCACCCCTGCGAGGGCCAGTGCGGCCGATGCGGCATCGGCGAAGGCGCGCAGCGCGCGCTTTCCCTTCGCTGCCCGGCAGCCGCGCCACAGCATCCATGCCACCAGAGCCAGCGCCAGCGCGCTGGCGGCGGCCTGCACCGCCCATGCCCCGGCCCCGCAGCTCACTGCGGCATAGAGATAGCAGAAAGTGAAATGCGCAGCCCACACCAGCAGGGGCGCGCAGGCCCGCAGTGTGAGGGAGAACAAGCGCTCGTGGCGGTCCATCACGCCCCCATCCATCGCGGCAGCATCTGCACAACAGCCATCGCCACAGCGCCTTGCAGCGCCGTGTAGTGCCAGATCAGCGCCCCGCAGTCGAGCGCCGCGCGGCTCGCAGGCGTGAGCCGCTTGGCCAGCGACCGTGCGGCGATCCACGGCGCCACAAAGCCGAGCAGGAGCAGATGCAGTCCCTGGTAAGCATTCATGGCGGCGATGGAAGCACCCCAGGCGTGCGATACCGGATCGAGCCTGGCGGCGCTCCACAGGCTCCAGCTGTCGCACGCCCACGCCGCCAGCATGAACAGGAAAGCGCCCCCCATCAGCCAGCGCAGCGAAGCCTGCGAGCGCCCGGGCGCCAGCGTGTGGCGGCGAGCCAGCCACACCATGCCCGAACTGGCGGCGGCCAGCGCCAGCGCCAGCAAGGGCCAGTGCGCCTCCGGCAGCCTGGCGCCGGGCGGCGGGCAGACTTCCAGGCGCATCGACACCTGCACATGGCTGAAGGCGATGGCGGCAAAGACGGACGCATCCACCACCAGCATGACTACCGTGGCCCACCAGGCGTGGCTGGCCGGGCCGGATGAACCCACGGGCAGGGTCACACGGTCGGCAACCTTTGCTTCCGGCACCGGCGGCGCGTGGTCCTGCTGCCACAGCCAGGCCAGCAAGGCGGCCAGCGCCACCAGGGCGCACACCCAGGCGGCCGCCGTCAGTTTGATCGTCAGGAGCAGGAAGAATCCCGCTGTACCCGCGGCGGAAATGAAGGGCCACCAGCTGTCCGTGGGCAGCACCAGCAGGTAGCGCGGCGTGGCGCTCACCGGGCTGGTGACGATGGTCTCGCGCTGCCCGGTCACGCTGCCCGGCAGCCAGTGCGCGCCCGCTTCCACCTCCTCGGGCAGCGAAGGCCTGTCCCACAGCGGCTCCTGGCTGTCGACCTGCGGAATGCTGCGCACGGCGTAGTCGCCTGTCGGCAGCCATTCCAGTGTGCTGGCCTTCCAGGGATTGCCATGCTTCCGCTTCGGCCTGCGCAGGGTGCGCCACGCGTCGGCGGCGAACAGCAGCACACCGGCCGCGAACAGGAAGGCGCCGATGGTGGATGCCATGTTCAGGCCATTCCAGCCCAGGTCCGGCGCGTAGGTGTAGACGCGGCGCGGCATGCCGAGCAGGCCGGTGATGTGCATGGGGAAGAAGGCCAGGTTGAAGCCCCCGAACATGAGGCCGAATATCCAGCGCGCCATGCGCTCCGACAGAACATGACCGTTCAGCAGCGGCAGCCAGTAATACATGGCCGCGAACACGGGGAACACCATTCCGCCGATGAGCACATAGTGGAAGTGGGCGACGATGAAGTAGGTGTCGTGCACCTGCCAGTCGAAAGGCACCACCGCCACCATCACACCCGTCAGGCCGCCCAGCACGAAGATGAACATGAAGCCCATCAGGAACAGTGCGGGCGCATTGACGGCCACCCTGCCCCGCCACAGCGTGGCTATCCAGGCGAAGACCTGGATAGCCGTGGGCACGGCGACCGCCATGCTGGCCGCGGACACGAAGCCCATCTCCAGCACGCCCAGGCCCGCGGTGAACATGTGGTGGGCCCAGAGCGCAAAGCTGAAGAAGCCCACGCCGACAAGGGCGACAATGACTGCGCGCCGTCCCGCCAGCGGCGTTCCCGCAATGGTGGGGATCATGGTGGAGACCATGCCCGCCGCGGGCAGGAAGATGATGTAGACCTCGGGGTGACCGAAGAACCAGAACAGGTGCTGCCACAGCACCGGGTCGCCGCCCCGCTCGGCGATGAAGAACGGCCAGTCGTAAGCCCTTTCCAGCTCCAGCAGCGCCGTGCCTGCGATCACGGCCGGGAAGGCGAACACGATCATCACAGCCACCACCAGCATGGACCAGGCGTAGACCGGCATCTTCGACAGCGTCATGCCCGGCGCGCGCGTGAAGAGAATGCCCACAATGAGCTCGATGGCGCCGGCAATCGCCGATATCTCGATAAAGCCGATGCCCAGCAGCCAGAAGTCCGCATTCAGGCCCGGCGACCACGTCTTGCCTGTGAGCGGCGGATACATGAACCAGCCGCCGTCCGGCGCCAGGCCAAAGAAAAGGGAGCAGAAAAAGCCGATGCCGCCAATGGCGTAGGCCCAGTAGGCGTAGGCGGAGAGTCTCGGAAACGGCAGGTCGCGCGCCCCCAGCATGCCGGGCAGCAGATAGACGGCAATGGCCTCCACCACGGGAATCGCGAACAGGAACATCATCACCGTGCCGTGCATGGTGAAGACCTGGTTGTAGGCCGCCGCGCTCAGGAGGCCGTTCTCAGGCACCGCAAGCTGAAGGCGCATCAGCAGGCCAAGCACACCCGCCAGCACAAAGAACAGCATGGCCGTGGCGATATAGAGGACGCCGATCCGCGTGTTGTTGACCGCCTTGAGGCTGCGCCAGCCCGCAGGCGTTCGCCACACCTCTTCCAGCAGCTCGATTTCGCCCGACGGACGGGGCGTGTAGCTGGGCAGGGAATCCTTCATTTCAGGGACTCCAGCCAGGAGGCCAGCGCGCGCACGGTCTCGCCATCCATGCTCCCCGCGCCGGGCATGCGCGCACCGTGCTTGATGGCCTGCGGGTCCGCGATCCACCCCGCCAGCGCTGCCTGGTCCGTGCGCAGCGTGCCTGCCGCGATGTATTGGCGGCTGCCGACATGGGTCAGGTCCGGCCCGAGCGCGGCGCCGCTGCTGACGCCGCGCACCGAATGGCAGGCGTTGCAGCGCTGCGCGAGGAAGGCATCCCGCCCGCGCCGCAGCGTCCCGCTCGCAGGCGGCGCCGCATCGCGCGCCTGCCCCGCAAGCCACGCGTCGAACTCCGCCTGCGGCAGTGCAATCACATGCAGCGCCATGCGCGCATGCTGCTCGCCGCAGTATTCCGCACACTGGCCCCGGTAGACCCCGGGCTTGTCCGCCTGCAGGCGCAGGCCGTGGATACGGCCGGGCACCATGTCCACCTTGCCGCCCAGCTGCGGCACCCAGAAGGCGTGAATGACGTCGCTCGTGCTCAGGCCAAGGTAGACGGGCTTCCCGACGGGGATGCGCAGTTCGTTGGCCGTCACAATATCCGCTCCGCCCGCGGGATCGGGATAGCGCAGCTCCCACCACCACATCTTGCCGACCACGGAAATGGGCAGCGCATTCTTCGATCCCTGCGCCCCGAAGCGCGCCGTATGCCAGCTGCTGTAGGCAAGCAGCAGCGTCAGCACGGCGACGGGAAACAGCAGTCCCCCGCCGGCAATCCATCTGCGCACCTTCACCGCGCGGGGCTGCGTGCGCAGGCTGCGCACGAGCAGCCACATGACGCCTGCGAAGATGGCCGCGCCGCCCAGGAAAAGCACCCAGCCAAGATGGGCGATGATGGCCGCATCCTGCGTGGCGGGTGCGAGCACGGATTGCAGGCCAGCCCTCATTGCAGTGTGTAGAGATAGGCCGCCATATGGCGCGCGTCGGCAGGAGACACGCCCATGTTCGGCATCAGCGTACCGGGATGGATGGCGGGGGGATCGACGATCCAGCGTACCAGCGGCTCGGGATAGTTGGGCAGGTGGCCCGCGATATAGCTCTGGCGGGCAAAGGTCTCCAGCGAGGGGCCCGCCGTGCTGCGCGCCCCCATGACGCCCGGGATGGCATGGCAGCTGCCGCACTGGTACTGCGCCAGCAGCTTGCGCCCGCGCTCGGCGTCGCCGCCCTGTACCTTGACGTGCTCCCGCCCACCCCGCTCGCAGGCCGTCAGCACGACGAGTCCCAGCACCGCCATGGCGGCGCCGCGCCAGAACCAGCGATGTCCAGACGAGTCGCGCACACACCGTTCCTGCACAAAATGAAGGAACCCATATAATACAAGAAAGACATCATAGATATTTTTTCAACTGTGCGCACAGCGCGAAGCCATGGCCTCGAACCGTATCCGTCTTGCGATCAAGACCGTTGTCGCCACCCTGGCAGTGCTGGGCGTGGCCGCGCTGTCGCTCGGCCTCGCGGTTCTGTACGGCGGCTGGTACAACGTGGGCGCCACGCGCCAGCACTTCCAGTTCGTGCATACCCTGCTGGAGAAAGGAATGCATGAGTCGGTGCGCCACCATGCCCGCGGCATTACCCCTCCTCCCTTCGATGCACGCATGGCCCGGCATGGCGCCGCCATCTACGCCGCCCACTGCGTGAAGTGCCACGGCGCGCCCGGCGTGGCGCAGGAGGATTTCGGACAGAGCATGCAGCCCGTGCCCGGACCGCTGGTGGATGCGGCGCGGCACTGGAAGGAACGGGAGATGTACTGGATCACGCGGCATGGCATCAAGATGAGCGGCATGCCCGCCTGGGAATTCCACCTGAGCGAGGAGGAGCTGTGGTCCGTGGTTGCCTTCCTGCGCGAGCTGCCGGCACTGACGCCGCAGGCCTACCGCGCCGCCACGGAAGGCGCTGCCCTCCCGGTTCTGGCGCCGCGAAGCTACCCGGTGGATGTGGAACGGGGCCGGACCGCCCTCGCCCAGCATGCCTGCCAGGCCTGCCACCTGATTCCCGGCGTGACAGGTCCGGACGCCTACGTGGGCCCGCCCCTGAAGGACATGGCCGAACGCAAGTTCATCGCGGGCAGCCTTCCCAACAGCGCGGACAATCTCGCCCGCTGGATACGGGCGCCGCATGAAGTCGATCCCGCCACCGCCATGCCGCAACTGGGCGTAAGCGAGCGCGATGCGCGCGACATGGCCGCCTACCTGCTGCAGGCGCGCTGACCGTTCGTGCGTCACGGCTTCGCCGGATCGGCCATGATTGTGGCATGAACGACAATACCCAGAAACCCGAAGAACGCCGTTTCATGCGCCGCGTCGCGCTGGTGGACGGCATCGGCATCCTCGCCATCCTGGCGCTGGCCGCCGTCTGGTATGCCTACGACGCGCTGCTGCTGGTATTCGCCTGCATACTCTTCGCCGTGCTGCTCTTTGAACTGAGCAAGATGCTCCAGCGGCGCCTCCGCCTGCGCCGCCAGTGGTCCCTGGCCCTGGTGGTATCCGCGCTGCTGCTGGCCCTGGGCCTTTTCGGATGGCTCGCGGCGCCTCACGTCGGCGAGCAGGCGGACAAGCTGGCGGACGCCGTGCCCGAAGCGCTCAAGCGCCTGCACGATGCGGTCGAACAGCAGCCCCTCCTGAAGCGCCTCATGACGGGCATGCCCTCTCCCGAGCAGATGCAGAAGCAGATCGCCCAGATGGTGCCGAACGCGGGCCTCTTCTTCACTGGCCTGCTGGGCGCCCTGGGCAATGTGGTCATCATCCTTTTCGTGGGCGTCTACTTTGCCGCCCAGCCCTACCTCTATATCGATGGTCTCGTGACGCTGGTGCCGAAGCGGCACCGTGCCCGCGCTCGCGAAGTGCTGGACGAAATCGGCCGCACGCTGGCGCGCTGGCTGGTGGGCAAAGCCGTATCCATGCTGGTGGTGGGCGTGGCTTCGGGAGTGGGACTGAGCCTGCTCGGCGTTCCGCTGGCGATGATCCTGGGCCTGATCGCCGGCCTGCTCGACTTCATTCCCTATCTGGGACCTTTGATGGCAGGCGTTCCGGCCGTGCTGATCGCCTTCTCCGACAGCCCCGCGCTCGCACTCTATGTGGTGGCGCTGTTCGGAGCGATACAGCTGGTGGAAGGCTACCTGCTTTCGCCGCTGATCGAAAAGCGTACGGTGTCGCTGCCGCCCGCACTGACCATTGTGATGCAGCTGCTGTTCGGCGCCCTGTTCGGCATGGCTGGCGTGGCGCTGGCCACGCCGCTGACGGCGGTGCTGGCCGTGCTGGTATCCATGCTGTACGTACAGGATGTGCTGGGCGATCCGGTGCGTACGCCCTCGCAGCGCGAAGACTAGCTGTCCAGCTGCTTCTGGGTCTGGTACAGGCGGGCGTAGATGCCGCCATGCGCCAGCAGCGCCTCATGCGTGCCCAGCTCCGCGATGGCGCCGCTGTTCATCACGACGATACGGTCCGCGTTTTCGATGGTGGACAGGCGGTGCGCGATGACCACGGTGGTACGGCCCTTCATCAGCCGCTCGAGCGCAGCCTGCACCTGGCGTTCCGATTCCGTATCGAGGGCGCTGGTGGCCTCGTCCAGGATCAGGATGGGCGCGTCCTTGTACAGCGCGCGCGCAATCGCGAGGCGCTGCCGCTGGCCGCCTGAAAGGCGCAGGCCGTTCTCGCCCACCCCGGTCTGATAGCCCTGCGGCTGGCGTTCGATGAATTCGTGCGCATAGGCCGCGCGGGCCGCCGCCTCGACACGCTGCTGGTCCGGGGCAGGATCGCCGTAAGCGATATTTGCGGCCAGGGTATCGTTGAACAGCACCACATCCTGGCTCACCAGCGCGATCTGCTTGCGCAGTTCATCCAGCCGGTACTCGCGCAGGTCCACGCCATCGAGCAGGATGCGGCCGCCGGTCACGTCATAGAAGCGCGGCAGCAGGCTGGCCAGCGTGGTCTTGCCGCTGCCGGAGCCGCCCACCAGGGCCACCGTTTCGCCTGCCGCGATGTCGAGCGACACATTGCGCAGCGCGGGCGCGGCATCCGGGTCCTGCACGCCATAGCGGAAGGCCACGCCTTCGAGCTGGATGCGGCCCTGGGCGCGCTCCAGCGTGAGCGTGCCGGTGTCGGCCTCGATGGGAGCATCGATCAGCCCGAACACCGACTTGGCGGCCGCGAGCCCCCGCTGCAGCGGCTCATTGATCTTCGTGAGGTTCTTGATCGGCCCCTGCATGGACATCAGGCAGGTGATGAAGGCCACGAAAGCGCCCGGCGACAGCGCGCCCGCGCGCGAGCGGATCAGCGCGAAATAAATCACTGCCGACAGCGTGGCGCCCACCAGCATCATGATCATGCCGGAGTTCATGGCCGCCGTGGATGCGTGCTTGACGGCGAGCTGGCGGTTCAGCTTCACCACCTCGTCGAAACGCTTCTGCTCATAGCGCTGGCCGCCGAAGATCTTCACCACGCGCTGGCCGCCGATGCTCTCGTCCAGCACGCGCGTCAGCTCGCCCATTGCGTGCTGCGCACCTTCGCTGAGGCGCCGCATGCGGCGTCCCGCGAAGATCACCACGGACGACACAAGCGGCAGCAGCGCCAGGCAGAACACAGCCAGCTGCCAGTCGATGGCGAACAGCGATATCAGGTAGCCCGCCGTCGCCACCGAATCGCGCACGGCCACATTCAGCACATTCAGGCCCGCCTGCGCCACCTGGTTTGCGTCGAAGGTCACGCGCGACAGCGTGGTGCCGGTAGAGGACTGGTCGAAGTAATTGTTCGGCAGGCGCAGGATGCGGGCGAACATCTGCTCGCGCAGATTGGCCTGCACCCGGTTGCTCAGCCACGAGGAGCCGTAGTCGCCCGAAAAGCTGCTCGCCATGCGCAGCAGCGCGAGCGCCATGATGATGGCCGGGATGGCCCACAGCACGGCATCGCCGCCGTGCACGGGCAGCAGGCGGTCCACCCACCCTGCCAGCACAGCCAGCACGCCGCCCGGCGGCGCATGGTGGGTGCCGACCTGTGTGCCGATGGTGTCCACCACGTTCTGCAGCTGGCGGATCAGCATCACATCCGTGAGCGCGGCAACCGCCACGGCGGCCAGGGTCGCCAGCAGGACGCCTTTATATGGAAGGAATTCCTTCAGCAGTCGGAAGTACAGTTGGCGGCTTTGCACGGGCTTGGCGAGTGATCGGGAAAGGCAGCATTGTACCTGCCTTCCGCAGCGGAACAAGAACTGGGCATATCCCACGGTGGCCTGGCTGATTTCGCCCGAGATCAGCGGGCCTCATGCTCCCGGGCGCCACACGCCGCAGGCTTCCTCGATTTAACAATTCATTCGCTTCAGAAACAAACTGGACATCAGTCCCGCTTGCTCTCCATTCGCATTCTTTTCCCATTAGAAATTTCCGTAAATCATTGATTTAAAAGCTTTCCTATTGGCACGTTGCATAATCGTCACGGTTGCAAAAAATATGAGGAAACTCAACAGTGCGTTAGCTCATCAACAACATTTCAGGCATATACTCGTCTTGCAATTTGTTACATGTTGCCTCCCTCCACTGTCCAAACGAAAGCGAACCAATGAAAACGTTCCTCTCACTTTTTGCTAGCGCTGCGCTGACGATCTCGGCCAGCGCCTACGCCGACGCACCGCCGAGCTCCCTGAGCGAAGGCTTCGACAATGTCGCCGGCCTCAGCGGCTGGGCCCTGTACAATGGCGATCCCGCCGGCGAGTCCTGGTTCCAGGGAAATAGCGGCATCTTCAACGCTGCCGCGGGCGCGGCGAACTCGTATATCGCCGCCAACTTCCTGTCTGCCAGCATGAGCAGCACGGTCGTCGACAACTGGCTCATCACACCCGAGTTCACCGTGAACGGCACGGCCCAGCTGCGCTTCCTCACCCGCAATTCGGCCGAGCAGGGCTTCAACGACACCCTGCACGTGATGTTCGGCGCGGGCGGCGGCACGGACGTCAGCGGCTTCACCACCACCCTGCTGACGGTGGGCGGCGGCAGCACCTACCCGGGCGGCTGGACGGAGTACGTGGCCAATGTCAGCGGCAGCGGCACCGGGCGCTTCGCCTTCCACTATGCGGGCCTGGCCGAGAACGCCTCCTACATCGGCATCGACAGCGTCAGCATCGCCGCCGTGCCCGAACCCACTTCCTGGCTGATGCTGGGCGTCGGCCTGGCCGGTCTCGGCCTGCTGCGCCGCAAGGGCCGCCGCGTCGCCGGCGCCGGCATTGCGCTGGCCGCCCTTGGCATGTCGCAGGGCGCCATGGCCGCCGGTCCGCAGCAGCATGGCATGGTGGTGGTGAAGGATGCGGAGACCGGCAAACTGCGCGCACCAACCGACGCCGAGTTCCGCCAGCTGGTGCCGCAGCAAGTGCCGGAATCCGCCTTCTCGGCGGGCGGCACGGGCAAAGCGCCGGAGGTGAAGGTCAACGCGCGCGGCATGCGTTTCGCCAATGTGGAAAACCAGGCCGTATTCTCCGTGGTCCAGGCCAACGCCGACGGCAGCCTGAGCGAAGCCTGCGTCGTGGGCGAGAAAGCCGCCACCGAGTTCGTGAACAAGCGCGCTTCCAAAGCGCAAGCCAAGGAGGCCCGCTATGAAGCACAATAAGTTTGCCCTGAGCTGCGGCGCAGCCGCCCTGCTGCTCGCCTTTGGCGCCGCACAGGCCGCCACGATCCAGATCATCAACATGAACGCGCCTGGCGAGGGCTTCAACGACCCCACGCCGGTCGCCCCGATCGGCGGCAACCCCGGCACCACCCTGGGCGCGCAGCGCCTGTACGCTTTCACCTATGCCGCCAATATCTGGGGTTCCAAGCTGACTAGCCCTGTGCCGATCCGCATCAAGGCCAGCTTCGAGCCGCGCACCTGCACCGCTACCAGCGCCGTGCTCGGTTCCGCGGGCGCGATGGAGATCTTCTACGATTTCCCCGGGGCCCCGCTGCCGGGCACCTGGTATCCCGGCGCGTTGACCGCCAAGCTCTATGGGGATGAGGTCTCCAGCGAGGCCCATATCCGGGCGCGCTTCAACTCCCGCCTGGGCGAGCCGGACTGCCTGGCGGGCAGGTACTTCTACCTGGGCCTGGACGGTAACGAAGGCAACAACGTGGACTTCGTTGCCGTGCTGCTGCACGAAATGGGCCACGGCCTGGGCTTCCAGACCTTCACCGACGGATCCACGGGCGAATACTTCGACGCCGCGCCCGGCGATCCCGGCCATCCCTCGGTGTGGGACCACTACCTGACCGATGTGGCCCTGAACAAGACCTGGACCCAGAGCACCCCCGCCGAACGCGCGGTTTCGGCGCTGAGCGTGGACAAGCTGGCCTGGGGCGGCGCGCTCGTGACCCAGTCCGCGCCGCAGGTGCTGGACAAGCTGGGCGTGGTCAACATCAGCGGACCTGCCGCGGGCGCCACGGCTGGTGACAAGCAGTACGGCGATGCGGCCTTCGGCAACCCGGTCGGCCATCCGCCCGTCTCGGGCCAGCTGATGCCGGTGGTGGACCAGGCCAACGGCACCGGCCTCGCGTGCTCGCCGCTCAACTCCATCAACATCCGTTCCGTACAGGGCAATGTGGCCCTGGTGGACCGCGGCGGCTGCCCCTTCGTGCAGAAGGCCGCCAACGTGCAGGCCGCGGGTGCGATCGCCATGATCGTGGCGGACAATGCGCCCGGCACCCCGGCAGGCATGAGCGGCGCCGACCCGACCGTGACGATTCCGTCCGTGCGCATCAGCCAGGCCGACGGCCAGGCCCTGCGCGCCGCCCTGGCCAAGCGTTCGCGCACGGCCTCGGGCGTCATCGCCACCCTGACCCTGGATCCGACCCGCATGGCAGGCACCGATCCGGCAGGGCGGGTGCTGATGTATGCGCCGAATCCCTACCAGGGAGGCTCCTCGGTGTCGCACTACACCACGGCCACCCGCCGTAACCAGCTGATGGAACCTGCGATCAACGAGGACCTGACGCATGAGGTCGAGCCGCCAATCGACCTCACCTTGCCGCTGCTGAAGGATATCGGCTGGTAAGACTCAGGGCTGCGCCGGCAACTGCGCCAGCGCAGCCCTCAAGGCGCCATGCGCCATGGCGATCTCCGGCGCATCCTGCAGCAGCGCGTTGTAGCGCTTGCGGAAATCCTCATCGATGGCGGGACGCGGCCCCACCAGCAGCTCGAAAGCCGTACGGAAGCGCGCCGCCGTTTCCGCATCCACCGCATCCTCCTCGTCCAGCCTCTCGTCCACTTCCACCATCAGGCCCGAAAGCTTCTGCAGCCACGCGAAATGCGGGTGCTTCGTCACCAGCTGCAGGTGTTCCAGCACGCCGCCCACGGCGCCGAAGTACTGGGTCTCGACATCGAGCATGGCCTTGTGCAGGCGGCGCGCCGTTTTGCTCAGGTGCTGCAGGCTGGCGCGAAGGGTTACGGGATCGTGCATATCAATCTCCTGAAGAAGGGTCCATCATAGCCCGCCGCCTGCCGGCCTGCAGGACGCTGCGCCGCGCCGCCGACAGGTAGAGCAGCAGCGACAGCACGGCCAGGCCGAGGCAGGCCGCCAGCAGTCCGCCCGCGGGCGTGTGGGCGCCCAGCAGCGCCGCCAGCAGGAGCGGCCCCGCCGCCCGCGCCCCCAGGGTCGGGCTGGCCATGGCCCCGGCGATGGCGCCGTAGTGCGTGCGCCCGTACAGGGCCTGGGGCACGGTGCCGCGCACGATGGTGAGAATGCCGTTGCTGGCGCCGAGCAGCAGGCAGAACAAGGCGGCCGCCGACATGCTGGCGCTCAGGCACAGCAGGGCCAGCAGGCCGAAAGGCAGGGCCGCGAAGGCGAAGCGGCCGATATGCTCGGGCGGCGCGGCATGGAAGAACACGCGCTCGGCGATGCGCCCCGCCACCTGCGCCGGGCCGATCAGGGCCGCGAGGGCCACCGCCATGGTATCGGCGTGGCCGAAACCCTTGAGCAGCGGAATAAGGTGCACCGCCAGGCCCGAGAAGATCAGGGAATTGATGGCGAAGGCGATCGCCAGCTGCCAGAAGGAAGGATGGGCCAGCGCCTCCTGCAGGCTGAAGTCGCCCTGGCTCCCCTGCCCCGGCGCGGCGGACGCAGCGTGATGCACGTGGCCCGGCCCGGCAGGCAGCAGCAGGTGCAGGGGCAGGCAGAGCAGCAGGTGCATGGCGGCATAGGCCAGGCAGGTATTGCGCCAGCCGAGCAGGCCGTCCAGCTGCAGGGTCAGGGGCCAGAACACCGTGCTGGCGAAGCCGCCGAACAGGGTAAGGTTGGAAATGAGCTTGCGCGCTTCCAGGCCGAACTCGCGGTTGATGGCGGCAAAGGCCGCCTCGTAGAGCGTCGCCGCCATGGCGAAGCCGAGCACGGACCAGGCCAGGAAGTACAGCCACAGCGAATGGCTGAGGCCGAGGAGCAGCATGCCGATGGCGGCCAGCACCGAACCGGCGCCCATGACTTTGCGCCCGCCGATGCGGTCCAGCAAGGCGCCGGCGGGCGAGGCGGCCAGGCCGGACAGCACCAGGCTCCAGGAATAGGCGCCGTACACCAGTTCGTTGCGCCAGCCCATTTCGGCGGCGATGGCGGGGCCGAGGATGGCGATGCCGTAGTACAGCGATCCCCAGGATGCGATCTGCGTGACCGCAAGAATGGCCAGCATGCGCCGCCGTACTGCCTTGCCCATAGCACTCCTTGTCTCAAACCCACATTGTTGCCGGGCGGAGGCCGCTTCGTCCAGCGGGGAGCGCGTCAGGGTTTGGGAAGGGGCCGGTACTCGGCGATGGGACGGAACTCGGCGACAGGCCACACCACGAAGCCGGCCTCCAGCAGGCCGTTCAGGATGCCGCGGCAGCGGCCGGCAGGCGCTTCCACGTCCCGCACATGCTGCACGTCGGCCACGACGAAGTGGGTACGGCCGTCGCGCAGGCCGCTCAGGGTGCGCAGCCAGCGGGCGTTGCGGGGGCAGATGGCGGCGGGGTCCAGGCCTGGGGGCGCTTCGCCCTCCGCCAGCGCCGCGAGCTCCGCCTGGCTGCTCCTGGGCTCGCTTCCCGCCAGCGGCGCCAGCGCGATGCGGCCGCGGCCCATGCTGCAGTAGCTCATGCCCGGGAGGGGCACAGGGTCGAGGTCGGCCACCCGCATCTGGGGGCGGCGCTCGCGCAGGGCGAAGGCCACGGCGCCCTGGCCGGGGCCGCGCACGGCCTCGTCCTGGGCGCGCAGGCCGGGAGCGCAGGGAGGATAGGCGTCGGGAGGCAGGCCGCCCGCCCCTTCATAGTGCAGCACTTCGGCCTGCGAAAAGGCGGGCAGCACCACGTTGTCGAAATAGCTGTCGTATTCCAGCGGCAGCCCGTGGGCGGTGGCGGCCAGCACATAGATATGCAGGCCGGGATCGCTGGGGCGCACCGCCTCCCACAGGCGCGGGGCGGGCCCGGCGGCGTAAGCGGCGGCGCTGGCGGCGGCCAGCAGGATGAGCGCGGGAATTCGCATTGGCGGATTCTAACGCTTCTGTCCGCTTAGAAATGCGTGGAATCTCTCAGGCAGCGGCTGAACTTCGTAACAAGATGTTGCAAGGCTAGCGGGGCGTGATCTTCAGGCCCGCGAAATGCGCCAGGGTGCCCGGCCCCACCCACAGGCCCACCGTGCCGCCGCCCTGCCCCAGCTTCAGGTCGCCGACCACCAGGCTGGGCTGTTCCGCATGGTTGATATGGAAGCGTGCGCTGCCGCCCTGCACCACGGCGCGCACGTGTACCCAGCGCCCGGGCTGCATGTCGGCATAGGACTCGTAGCGCTCCGGCCACTGCTTGCGCAGCACTTCCCAGGGATAGCCGGGATGGGCGGCGTACTGCAGGGTGTGGTTGCGCCGCACCTGGTCGTCCGCCCGCGCATTCGAGGGGCGCAGGTAGAAGTATTCGTAGCGCTCGCCGCCCGCCGCGCGGAAGGCCAGGCCCACGAAGCCGCGCGCATCGGCGGAGGCCGTGGGCAGCACCTCGCCCGCCATGTCCAGTTCGATCTCCCCGTCGGTAAAAGGCAGTTCGAGCAGCACCATGCGCGTGTTTTCAGGACTGCGCGGCGGCAGCGTGTCGCTCACGCGCAGGGCGCTGCGCCCTTCCAGCATGGCCGGCTCGGCACGGACATTGATCAGGGTGCGAGGCAGCTGCAGCAGCGGGTCGGGCGTATTTGCCACAGCCTGCCCGGCGAGCAGCGCGGCCAGCAGAAGCATTTTTTTCATGGGGGCCTGTCCTTTGATGATCGATGGACTATAACAAGTATACCAATGCCCATCAGCAACTTTTTCTGCAAAAAGATCAGCGGAACGCTACACTGGCAGCTGCCCGAACCCAGCCGCTTATGTTATTTGACTTGGACAAACCCGTTCAGCCAGCCTCACGCCTGAGGCCAGCCATCCTGCTCAGCCTGCTGGGACTGGGACCGCTGTGCCGCGCCCTGGCGGCGCCGCCGGGCGAGCTGCTGACCGTGCTGTTCCCGGATATCGGCGACCCCTACCGCAAGATCTTCAACGAGATCGTGCAGGGCATCGAGGAGTATCCCGGCAGCCGCGTGGTGGCCATTCCCGTGAGCAGCGGCACGGACACGGCCGAGCTGCAGTCGGCCATGAAGCGCAACGGCGGGCGCATCGTCATCGCCCTGGGCCGCCAGGGACTGAAGGCGGCCAGCGCCCTCGATCCCGCCGTGCTCGTGGTAGGCGGCATCGCCAGTGTCCCGGAAGAGGGAAAATGGCGGGGCATCAGTCTCATGCCGGACCCTGCCCTGCTCTTCTCCTCCCTGCGCAATCTCGTTCCCGGCGTGAAGCGCGTGATCGTTGTCTTCCATCCCCAGCAAAGCGGCGCCAGCGTGCGCCTGGCGAAGGAGGCGGCGCGCAGCCAGGGCCTGGAGCTGGCGGGCTACGAGGCGCCCGACCTGGCCAGCGCCGTGCGCCGCTACGAAGCCGCGTTCGCCGCCGCCGACGGCCGGCGCGACGCGGTCTGGCTGCCCCAGGACAGCATCGGCGCCGACGAGGCCACCGTGCTGCCCCTGGTGCTGCGCGAATCGTGGGAGCGTGCCGTGCCGCTCTTCTCGAGCAGCATGCTGCACGTGAAAAAGGGCGTGCTCTTCGCCCTCTATCCCAACAACGTGGCCCTGGGCCGCGACCTCGCCGCGCTGGCCCTGAACGGGGACCGCCAGCATGGCCTGGCGCCGCTGCGGGCCGTCCGCCTGGCCTTCAATGCAAGGACGGCCAGCCATATCGGCCTGCGGGTTGATGCTGAGCAGCAACGTTCTTTCGACGCTGTCTTCCCATAGTGTGGCTATCCCGCACAAATATTTCTTTGTGGCTACTGAAGCGAATATACTAGCTGTAGTTAGCAAGGCGGCATCGAAAATTTATGATCAAGAAAACAAGTTTTATGGGCGCTCTGCGCCGTGCCGCGGTGGTACTGGCGGCAGCGGTGGCGGCGTCCGCGCATGCGGCCACTGCAGTACCCACAACGACGGAACTGCCCGCCTTTCCCGGCGACGCGCGCATGACGGCGGCGCTGTTCGCCTTTGAATCCGGCTTCGACCAGCTGCCGCTGCGCGGCGACGTGCGACCCATTACCCTGGCCCAGCTGGAAGACCAGCTGCGCCGGCCCGACGTGCAGGCTTCCATCGGCAAGGGAACCATCGCCGTGCTCTATCCGAACGTGGACATGCCTTTCCGCGCCGCCTTCATCAGCATGATCCAGGGCATCGAGGAGCGCACGCGCCTGCCGGTGCGCAGCTATCCCGTGGACACCCGGGTGGACTCGGCGGAGCTGAACTCCACCCTCAAGCAGAACGGCACCAAGGTCGTGATCGCGCTGGGCCGCCAGGGCCTGAGCGCCACCGCGGGCCTGGACCGCGAAATCTCCGTGCTGGTGGGCGGCGTGCTGCTGCTTTCCGACGCGGAGAACGTGGCGGGCATCAGCCTCACGCCCGATCCCGCCCTGCTTTTCGCCCGCCTGCATTCCCTGCTGCCGGACCTGAAGCGCGTGATCGTGGTCTACAACCCGAAGAACAGCGAATGGCTGATCAAGCTGGCGCGCGAAGCGGCGCGCAGCCAAGGCCTGGAGCTGGCAGCCTACGTGGCGGGGGACATGGCGCGCGCCGCCCAGCTCTATCCCACCCTGATCGCCGCGGCCGACGCGCGGCGCGACGCCGTCTGGCTCCCGCACGACAGCACCACGGTGGAGGAAAGCACCATTCTTCCCCTCGTGCTGCGCGAAACCTGGAACAGCGGCGTGCCGCTCTTTTCCAGCAATGTCCTGCATGTGAAGAAAGGCGCCCTGTTCGCCATGGTGCCCAATAATGTGGAGATGGGCCGCACCCTCGCCAGTTCGGCCATCAGTCTCATGAGCGAGCCGCGCAAGCGGGGCGGCAACGGCCTCTCGCCCTCCCGCACGCTGCAAACGGCAATCAATCTGCGCACGGCCAGCCACGTCGGCCTGCAGATCGGCTACCAGCAGCAGCGCAGCTTCGACTTCGTGTTCCCCCAGCCTTGAACGCCATGCTGAAACACTATCTGCGAAGGACGGGCTTCGGCCGCCAGCTCACCGTCATCGTTTCGGCGGCGATCATCGTGCTGGCGGTTTTCTCGTCGGTGATGAACTCCTGGCAGGCGAGCGACCGCATGCGCGACTATTTCCTGAACCAGGGACAGCGCATCGCCGACAATTTCGCCAAGCAGAGCACCCTCGCGCTGCTTTACCACTCCTCTGAAAACGCGCGCGACGTGGTGGGCAGCACGCTGTCCTTCCCGGACGTGACGGGCGTGCAGATCGTCGATGCCAAGCACCGCGTGCTGCTGTCCCAGGCGCGCGCAGGCGCCTGGATCGTGAAGCCGCAGGCCGACAGCGCGCCTTCCCGTCCGGCCCTGGTCGGCGAGAACGGCGAGGCATGGCTGTTCGGCGCGCCCGTCTACAGCGGCCAGGCCGAAAGCTCGCCCTTCGAAATGCAGGAGCGCCAGGCGCAGCTGCTCGGCTACGTCCATGTACAGGTGGGCAAGGGCACGCTGAACACCCTCACCCGCTCCCTCATGCTGGGCAACCTCGCCATCACCCTGTCCTTCGCCGTGATCCTGCTGGTGCTGGTGCGCTTCCTCACGCGCCGCATGACCCATCCCCTGCAGGCGCTGTCGAACCTGATGCGCCGCGCGCGCGGCGGCGAATCGCGCCTGCGCGCCGAGGCGGCCGGTCCGCTGGAACTGATCGACATGGCCCACGCCTTCAACCAGATGATGAACGTGCTGGAACAGCGCGAGGCGGAACTGAAGGAATCGCGCGACGCTGCCGTGAACATGGCCCAGATGAAGGCGCAGTTCGCGGCCACCGTAAGCCACGAGGTGCGCACCCCGCTGAACGGCGTGGTGGGCATGCTGGACATGCTGAAGGAAACCCAGCTCAATACGCGCCAGCAGGAATTCGTGGACGTGGCCTGGAACGCGTCGCGCACCCTCATTGAACTGATCAACAACATCCTCGACTTCTCCAAGATGGAAGCGGGCAAGCTGGCCTTGCAGGAGGCGGACTTCGACCTGCGCAAGCTGCTGGGCGACGTGATCGAACTCGTGGCCCGGCCCGCGCAGCAGAAAGGCGTGGCCATCGGCTTCGAGCTGGCTCCGGAAGTGCCGCCGGGCGTGCACAGCGACGCGCTGCGCCTGCGCCAGATCCTCATCAACTTGCTGGGCAACGCCGTGAAGTTCACGGAACGCGGCGAAGTGGCCGTGCGCGTCAACGCCTCGCCCGAAGCCGACGACTCCATGACCCTGCGCTTCGAAGTGCGCGACACGGGCATCGGCATGAGCCCCCAGGTGCAGCAGCACCTTTTCGAATCCTATGTGCAGCCCGACCCCTCCACCACGCGCCGCTTCGGCGGCACGGGCCTGGGCCTGGCGATCTGCAAGCAGCTGGTCTCCCTGCTCGGCGGGCAGATTTCGGTGAGCAGCGCCGCGGGCATGGGCACCACCTTCGTCTTCACCATCGCCTGCCGCGCCGCCGAGATCCAGCCGGAAGCCGCGCCTGCGCTGCCCGCGTCGGCGGCGCCCCGCGCCCCCGCCCAGCAGTTCCGCGTGCTCGTGGCCGAGGACAACCGCACCAACCAGATGGTGGCCGCGGGCATGCTGTCCATGAACGGCTGCGTATGCGAATTCGCCTCCAACGGGCGCGAGGCCGTGGAAGCGGCCCAGCGCGGCCGCTTCGACCTGATCCTCATGGACTGCAGCATGCCGGAGATGGATGGCTATGAAGCCACGGCCCATATCCGCGCGCTGGAGGAATCGCTCGGCCGGCGCACGCCTCTGGTGGCCATGACGGCCAATACCCAGCGCGGCGACGCTGAGAAATGCCTGGCCGCCGGCATGGACGATTACCTGGCCAAGCCCATCACCCTGGTGGAACTGCGGCGCAAGCTCGAACGCTGGCTGCCCCATGGCGGCGCGCTGGCGCGCGTGCCGGCGCCCCCCGTCCCTGCGCCAGCCGCCGAGGAGCCGGCAGCCGGCGATCCGCATACCATCGTGGACCGGGCGGTGTTCGACAAGCTGCGCGAGATCCTCGGCCCTGCCCTGCCGCATGCCGTCACCCCCTTCCTCGAAGACTCGCCGATCTACTTCGCGGAACTGGCCCAGGCCGTGCAGGCGGGAGACACCGAGACCGCCCGCGCCCGCGCCCACGCCTTGAAAGGCGCGGCGGGCAATCTTGGCGCGCGCGTGCTGGCGGCCCTCGCCCAGCAGGCGGAGCAGCTTGCCATCGAACGCCAGCTGGCGCTGATCGAGCCGCTGCTCCCGAGCCTGCGCACGGCCTGCCTGGATGTCGAAGACTTCCTCCGCACGGAAGTGGAAGCAGTGAGCCAGGATGCCGACGTGCCCATGGCCGAACAGGCCCACGTGCTGATCGTGGACGACGACCGCAGCACCCGCAGCACCCTGCGCCATACGCTGCAGCGCGACGGCTTCCGCGTCGAGGAGGCGTCCGACGGCGCCGAGGCCCTGGCCATGCTCAAGCGCTGCCAGCCCGACGTGATCCTGATGGACGCGGTGATGCCGGTGATGGACGGCTTTGCCGCCTGCGCGCGCCTGCAGGAACTGCCCGGCGGCAGCGCCATTCCCGTGCTGATGATCACCGCCCTGCAGGACAACAGCTCCGTGGAGCGCGCCTTCGCGGCAGGCGCCAGCGACTACATTCCCAAGCCTATCCACTACGCCGTGCTGTCGCAGCGCGTGCGCCGCATCATCGAGGCCAACCGCGCCGAGAAGCGCATCCGCCACCTGGCCTACAACGACCTGCTCACCGGCCTGCCGAACCGCACCCTCTTCTTCGAGCTGCTGGGCCAGGGCATCGAACACGCACAGGCCACCGGCACACAGCTCGCCGTGCTGTTCATGGACCTGGACCGCTTCAAGTACGTGAACGACAACCTGGGCCACGACGTGGGCGACCGCCTGCTGGTGGCCGTCGCCCAGCGCGTGCGCCACAGCGTGCGCAATGTGGACGCCGTGGCCCGCCTGGGCGGCGACGAATTCACCGTGGTGCTGGGCGACCTGGATGGCCCGGCCGCAGCGGCCACCGCTGCCCACAACATATGCCACGCCCTGGCCGCGCCCTTCCAGATCGACGGCCACGACATCTTCGTGACCAGCAGCGTGGGCATCGCCATGTATCCGCACGACGGCGCCGATGTGGCCACCCTCGTCAAGCACGCGGACAGCGCCATGTACCGCGCCAAGCGCACCAACACCGGCTTCAAGTTCTACGAGGCCTCGATGGAGCAGTCCATCACGGAGCACGTGCGCATGGAAAGCGATTTGCGGCGCGCATTGGAAGTGGGCCAGCTGGAAGTGTTCTACCAGCCGCAGGCCACGCTGGACCAGGGCCGCATCGTGGCCATGGAAGCGCTGGTACGCTGGCGCCACCCGACGCGCGGCATGGTTCCCCCCGCCGAATTCATTCCGCTCGCCGAAGAGACGGGCCTCATCAACCCTCTGGGCGACTGGGTGCTGCGCACGGCCTGCGCCCAGCTCCAGCGCTGGATTGCGCAGGGCCTGCCGCCGCTGCGCGTGGCCGTCAACCTGTCGGTGCGCCAGCTGCTGCAGAAGGACTTTGCCGCCACCGTGAGCGCGATTCTTTCCGAGACCGGCCTGCCGCCCCAGCTGCTGGAGCTGGAAATCACCGAGAGCACGCTGATGGAGAACGCGCAGGACACCCTTCAGGCCCTGCACGGCCTGCGCGACCTCGGCGTGCGCCTGTCGATCGACGATTTCGGCACCGGCTATTCCTCGCTCTCCTACCTGAAGCGCTTCCCGGTCGACATCATCAAGATCGACCGCTCCTTCGTGCGCGACGTGCCGCAGGATGCGGACGACGTGGCGATCGTCACCGCCATCATCGCGCTCGCCCACAGCCTGCGCCTGGAAGTGGTGGCCGAAGGTGTGGAAACGCCTGCCCAGCTGCACTTCCTCCAGGCCCGCCGCTGCGACCTGTTGCAGGGTTACCACCTCAGTCCCGCCATCCCCGCCGACCAGTTCGAACAGCTGGTGCGCGGCCACGAACCCCTCCCTCTCCGCGCCTGATTTCCCTCTGGCGGCAGCCCCCTGCGCGTCCTGCGCGGGGGGCTTTTTACCACTAGTTACTTGCAAGTGTGTAGGAGCATTCTTACAAATAATTACCAAAAGTGCGTGAGAATCGGATAGAATTCTGCACTGCAACAATTTGCTCTTAAACAACTGAGTTTTCCACAATGCCACGCCCAGCCCATCGCGCGGCAGCTATCGTAAGGATTTCGCATGTTTGACCAGACTGCGCTGGAGCGCTCGCTGCTCCCGCAAAAAAGCATCTTGAACACCGCAGCGCCGATGGATATGGCAGACCTGGTGGTCGCCTATCTCGAACAATTGGGCATCGATTATGTGTTCGGCATTCCCGGCGGCGCCATTGAACCCCTGTACAACGCCATTGCGCGCAACCAGCGCCGCGGCGGAAACCTGAGCCACATCGTGGCGCGCCACGAAGCCGGCGCCGCCTTCATGGCCGACGGCTATGCCCGCGAAACGGGCAAGATCGGCGTCTGCGTGGCCACCTCCGGCCCCGGCGCGACGAACCTGATCACGGCTGTCGCGACCTCTTACGGGAACGACGTGCCCCTGCTGGTCATCACCGGCCAGCCAGCGCTGCCCTCCTTCGGCAAGCACGGCCTGCAGGAATCGGCCTGCACGGGCATCGACGTGATGGGCATGTTCCGCCACTGCACGCGCTACAACTCCCTCGTGTCGCACGCCATGCAGCTGGAATGGAAGCTGATCAGCGCCCTGCAGCACGCCATGCGCGCGCCGCGCGGCCCGGTGCACCTGAGCGTGCCGGTGGACGTCTTCCGCAGCCCGAGCGCGAGCCAGGAACCGTCCTACGACCTCTCCGGCCTGCTGCTTCCGGCCGAACTGGTAGATGAGCGCGCAATCGATAAACTGCGCTCCATCCTGGCCGACAGCCGCAAGTGCGTCTTCCTGATCGGCGGCGCCTGCGGCGACTCCATCCACTCCATCCTGCAGTTCGCGGCCCTGAAGGGTGCGCACTTCGTCACCACGCCGGACGGCAAGGGCCTCGTCAGCCCGCAGCATCCGCTGTACCGCGGCGTGTTCGGCTTCGGCGGCCACGCCAGCGCCGAAATGGCCCTGCGCGATCCGGATGTGGACACCATCGTGGCCGTCGGCTGCAGCATGGGCGAATGGAACACGGGCGGCTGGAACACCAGCCTGCTGAACGAGCGCCTGGTGCATGTCGACGAATCCGAGGAACACCTGGCGCGCACGCCGATGGCGCGCCACCACCTGCGCGGCAGCCTGAATGCCATCTTCAGCCGCCTGGTCGAATATTCGCACGACCACCATGGCAGCGCGCCCGTCCGCCCGGTTCCCTCCCCGGACTGGAACCCGGAAAGCATGCTGGACGCGCCCGAAGCCTTCAAGAGCGAAGAAGCGCCCGTGAAGCCGCAGCGCCTGATGCGCGACCTGAGCCGCCTCTTCCCGCACAGCACCCGCTTCTTCGCGGACGCGGGCAACAGCGTGGCCTGGGCCGCCCACTACCTGCAGCCGCAGGACCGCCGCCTCGGCGAACGCCGCCTGGGCGGCGCCCGCAAGCGCGACCTTGGCCAGCGCCAGAGCGCGGGCGGCTGGCTGCGCCTGACCAGCCACTTCGCTCCCATGGGCTGGGCCATCGGCGCCGCCGTTGGCACGGCGGCCGCCAATCCCGACGTTCCCGTGGTCTGCATCACCGGCGACGGCAGCATGCTCATGAGCGGCCAGGAGCTGTCCGTGGCCGTGGCCGAGCAGCTGTGCGTGGTCTTCGTGGTGCTGAACGACCGCGCCCTGGGCATGGTGAAGCACGGCCAGCGCCTGGGTGGCGGAGAGCAGATCGGCTACGCCCTGCCCAAGACGGACTTCGCCATGCTGGCGCGCGCCCTCGGCGGCCGCGCCCACACCATCCATTCGCCTGCCGACCTGGACGCGCTGGACATCAAGGCCATCTGCAACTACCCCGGCCCGACCCTGCTGGACGTGCATATCGATCCGGAGGAAGTGCCGCCGATGGCCAGCCGCCTGCGCGTGCTGCTGGACGACGGAGCCTGAGATGGCCAAGGATGCACCCGCGCCCTCGCCGCGCGACCTGATTCACACCGCCATCTGGCGCGAGGAAGCGGAGGACGACAACGCCTTCGCGGCCCGCGCGGCCTTCTGCCGAGGCTATGACGTGTTCGGCGCCATGGTGGGCAACGCCCGCTGGGTGGAGATGCTCTGGCTCCTTCTGCGCCAGGAGCTGCCGCCCCCGGCCGCCCTCGACACGCTGGAAGCATTGGCGGTGGCGCTGGCCAATCCCGGCCCGCGCGACCCCTCGGTGCACGCCGCCATGTGCGGCGCGGTGGGCGGTTCCACCGCTGCCGCGTCTCTGATCGCGGCGCTGTCCGTCGGCGCGGGCCGCGTGGGCGGGGCACGTGAAGTGCACGACGCCATGACCATGTGGCAGCAGTGCGGCGCCGACCTGGCCGCATGGCGCATCTGGTCCGTTCCGGCGCCGGATGCCACCATCGAAGTCTGGCCCGCGCGCGGCCATGTCCCCGGCTTCGACCCGCACGGCGTTTCCACGCCGCTGGCCGTGCGCCAGCTGCTGGCGGCGGCCCTGCACAAGGGCGCGGGCGAGCGCACCGTGTGGCTGCTGGCGAACCTGGACGCGGCGCAGGAAACCATTGGCCTGCCGCTCGCCATCGGCGGCGCGGCAGCCGCCATCCTCTCCGACCTGGGCTTCACGCCGCAGGAGGGCGAAATGCTCTACCTGCTGCTGCGCCTTCCCGGCGCGGCGGCCCACGCCCTCGAACAGAGCGCGGGCGGCTTCAAGCAATTCCCCTTCTATTCCGTCGAACTGCAGGAGGCCGCATGAAGGGCCCCGAACTGCTGCGCGAGCACGCGGGCAGGCTGGTGACGAAGGTTGGCGCCTGCTATCCCGGCAGCCACGCCGTCTTCCGTGGCGCCGACCTGCACCGCGACCTGCAGTCGCTGGACTGGGTGGACCTCTATGTCTTCGGCATCACAGGCCGCCGCCTGAGCGCCGCCCAGGTGGAACTGCTGCACGCCATCTGGGTCAACACCAGCTATCCGGATGCGCGCCTGTGGAACAACCGGGTCGCCGCGCTGGCGGGCAGCACGCGCAGCAGCGCGAACCTGGGCATCGTGGCCGGGCTGGCCCTGTCCGAGGCCCAGGTCTACGGCGGGCTGGCGGGCCTGCGCGCCATCAGCTTCCTGCAGATGGCCGTGCAGCGCGTGGCCGAGGGTGCGGATCTCGAACAGCTGGTGCTGGCCGAAGCGCGCGCCAAGCGCATATACGGCTACGGCCGCCCGATCAATTCGACGGACGAACGCATTCCCGTTGTCCTGGGCATTGCGAAAAAACTGGGCCTGGACGGCGGCGAACACCTGCGCATCGCCTTCGAAACGGAAAAAGTGTTGTTGCCACACTACTCCCAGCTGCGCATGAATTACGCAGCCCTGCACGCGGCCCTGATCGCGGACATGGGCCTGTCCGCACGCGAGTACCAGCTGCTGCGCATCCCCACTTTCCTAGCAGGCATGCCGCCTTGCCAAGTGGAAGCCGCTGAAAAACCGCCCGGCGCGATCTTTCCCACACCGGTTTCAGGCGTGGCCTATTCGGGACTCCCGCCCCGCCCCTGGAGGGGCCAGACGGGCTGAGGATGGATTTTCTGTGCAAATTGCGGAAAGTGCACGTTACAATGAGGCAAGAATTTCCCGCAAGGAGACAGGAACTTGAAGTCGTCGCTTATTCTCAGGTTGTGCATTGCTGCCGCTTTTGCCGGCAACTCCCTGGCCGCGATGGGCCAATCGGTAACCGAGGAAGAAGAACTCAGCCTGGTTTATGGCGACAACGATAGCGTGAGCATCGCCACCGGCAGCAGCATGACGCTGCGCCGGGCGCCGGGCATTGCGACCGTGATCACCGCGGCCGACATCGCCGCCATGGGCGCGACGGACCTGGACCAGGTGCTGGAAACGGTGGCCGGGCTGCACGTGAACCGCAGCGCGAACAACTACACGCCGCTGTATGTGGTGCGCGGCGTGGTGACCCAGTTCACGCCCCAGCTGCTGGTGCTGCAGAACGGCGTGCCCGTCACCACGGCCTTCGTGGGCAGCAAGGGCAATCTGTGGGGAGGCTATCCCGTCGAGCATATCGCCCGCATCGAAGTGATGCGCGGCCCGGGCTCGGCCCTCTACGGCTCAGACGCCTTCTCCGGCGTCATCAACATCATCACCAAATCGGCAGCCGATACGCCGGGCACCGAGATCGGCGCGCGCGCCGGCTCCTTCCGCACGCGCGACGCGTGGGTGCAGCACGGCGGCACCATCGGCCCGGTGGAAGTGGCGGCCTATATCCGCACCGGCGACAGCAACGGCTTCCGCAGCATCATCGATGCTGACGCCCAGACCCGCAACGACCAGATCTTCGGCACCAGGGCCAGCCTGGCGCCTGGCCCCGTGAACGTGGGCTACGACGCCATCGACGCCAACCTGGAACTGGGCTACGGCAAATGGCGGGCCCGCGCGGGCTACAAGCTGCGCGACAACCTGGGCACCGGCGCGGGCATTGCTTCCGCGCTCGACCCCGTGGGCAAGCAGCGCAGCGAACGCATTACGGCAGGCCTCTCGTGGACGGACCCGCAGTTCACGCGCGATCTCGGCGTTGGCGCCGCCATCAATGCCCAGGAATACCGCCAGGAGATTCCCGTCGATTTCGTGCTGCTGCCGCCGGGGACCAAGCTCCCCACCGGCACTTTCCCCAACGGGATGATCGGGGGGCCGGATGCCTACGAGCGCATCTTCCGCCTCTCGGCCTACGCCGACTACAGCGGCATCGAGAACCACCATATCCGCCTCGGCATCGGCCACGACGACCTGGACCTGTACCGCACGCACGAAAGCCGCAACTTCAACTACGCTCCGAACGGTACGCCGATTCCTCTGCCCTCCGTGGTGGACTTCGTGGACCAGGACCCGTTCATCAAACCCCAGCGGCGCCAGATCGACTACGTCTATCTGCAGGACGAATGGCGCATCGCGAAAGACTGGAACCTGACTGCAGGCGTGCGCCACGACCAGTATTCCGACTTCGGCGGCACCACCAATCCGCGCCTGGCGCTGGTCTGGGATGCGAGCTTCGACCTCACGGCCAAGCTGCTGTACGGCCGCGCCTTCCGCGCGCCCTCGTTCAACGAAGGCCACAGCATCACAAATCCCGTGGCGCTCGGGAATCCGGACCTCAAGCCCGAGAAGAACAGCACGCTGGAAGCGGCCCTGGCCTGGCAGGCCACGGCCGACGCGCAGCTCAACTTCACCCTGTTCCACTACTCGATGACGGACATCATCCGCACCGTGCCCAATGCCGTGCCCAATACCGGCGCAACCTATGCCAACACGGGCGACCAGAGCGGACATGGTATCGAAGTGGAAGGCAACTGGAGCATCGCGCGCAATATGCGCCTGGTGGGCAACTATGCGTGGCAGCAGTCGAAAGACAAGACCACCGGCCGCGACGCGGGCTATGCACCCCACCACCACATGAACGGCCGGGCCGACTGGCAGTTCAGCAGCGCCCTGGTGGCGAGCGCGCAGCTGAACTGGGTGGGCGAACGCCAGCGCGCGCCGAACGACGCACGCAAGCCGCTGGGCGGCTACAAGACTGTGGACCTCACGCTGTCCACGCGGCGCGGCAAACAGCAGTGGAACTTCTCCGCATCTGTACGAAATCTTTTCGATGCCGATGTGCGCGAACCCAGCCTGGCGCCAGGCCTCTCGATCCCGCACGACCTTCCGCAGGCTCCCCGCGCCTTCTGGGTGCAGGCCATCTACACGCTGTAATCCGGCCAGCGGCGGCGGATTTTCCGCCGCCGCAAAATCCTTCCGGCATCCCTCTTTGTCCGCCGCGCGGGCACGCAATCCATTGCGCACGATCCTTGCAAAAAGCAAGCAACTGCCTTCGCGCGTACTTGACCATTATCCATACAATATTGCGGAAATTTAGCGTCACTCTCTGACAGTTTTGTGACAACTCCGCCCATACAATACGCGCACCAAAGCCACACCACGAACTGGCTTTGCCTAGCACTGGACGTCTTCGCGCCGCCACCACCATCGCGGTGCGAGGGGCGATGTCATTACCGCGGGTCTTACAGGGCCTGCTGTGTCAGAAAGAAAGGTTGATCATGCTGTACACCTTCTCGCATCAATACGGTTCGTGGCGTATCTCGAACCGCTCCGCACTCACTCCAGCTGCGCCCACGCGCTCCGCAAGATCCCCCGATCACCCCTCGCCCTGACGCCTCACTCCAGCGCCGCACCGGCGCCTCAGCACTGAACGCATTTCCGGACATTGGCGCCTGCCGCGGCTCGCGCCTGGCCGCTGCATTTCCTTTGCCTTGCGGGGCAGACCTGAACAGGAAGAACATCCATGACTTCGCGCACCTTTGCCCATCAGCTGAACTACTGGACCCGCCAGCTGGACGGCGTTCCGCCCCTGTCGCTGGCGACCGACCGCCCGCGTCCCGCCGCGCTGCGGGGCGCCCAGGCCAGCCATACGTTCAGCGTGCCTGCGCAGGACTACGCTGCCTTCCTGGCCGCAACCGGCGGCGCGGAAGAGGCGGCGGCAAGCCTCGCCGCGGCATATGCGCTGCTGCTGTCGCGCTTCGCAGGAAGCGATGATGTCGCCTTCGGCGTGCCGCATGAAGGCGATGTGCTCGTGCTGCGTGCGGAACCGGGCGCGGCGCACAGGTTCTCCGCGCTGGCGACTCAGCTGCGCGGCGCCTGGGCCGTGGCGCGCGAACACGCCATGCCCGCCGCGGCTCTGGCCGATGCGCTCTGTCCCGAAAAGAGCACCGCCTTCCATCCCCTGTACCAGTCGCTGTTCTGCCTGAATGTGGAAGGCGCTTTCGAAGGCCTGGATGTGAGCATGGCCCTGCGCGAATCGCATGGCGGCCTCGAAGGGAAGCTGTACTACGCGGAAGAGCTGTTCGACGCCGCGACGCTGGCGAGGCTTGCGGACAGCTTCTGCGAACTGCTGCGCAGCATCGCGAGCGCGCCCGCCGGTTCGCCGCTCGACACGCTCTCCATGCTGACCGCCGCCGACGCGGCCTTGCAGGCGCAATGGAACGACAATGCCAGCCCTTATCCCGACTGCTGCATTCATGATCTCTTCGAGGCGCAGGCGGCCGCCACACCCCTGGCCATCGCCGTGCGCTGCGGCGATACCGCGTGGACCTACGATGAGCTGAACCGCCGTGCCAACCGCATCGCACACAGCCTGCTGGCGCGCGGCCTGCGCCCCGACGGTTTGGTCGGGGTCTGCATGGAGCGCAGCGCCCTCATGGTGGCCGGCCTGCTCGGCATCCTGAAGGCGGGCGGCGCCTACGTTGCCCTCGATCCGAGCTATCCGCCCGCGCGCCTGCAGGGCATTCTGGAAGACAGCGCCGTGGCCACCGTGCTCACCGGCGCCGCGCTGCCGTCCGCCCTGCAACTGCCACCGCAGCTCGCGCTTTACCTGGACCGCGGCGAAGACTTCGCGGTCTTCAGCGACGCCAATCCTTCGCGCGACAGTACCGGTGTGACGCCGGAGCACCTGGCCTACCTGATCTACACCTCCGGCTCGACCGGCCTGCCCAAGGGCGTGGCCATCCGCCACCGCAACACCGTCGCCATGCTGCAATGGGCCCGCGACAGCTTCAGCGGCGCAGAGCTGCGCAGCGTGCTGGCCAGCACCTCGCTCAACTTCGACCTCTCCGTCTTCGAACTCTTCGTGCCCCTGAGCTTCGGACACTGCTGCGTGGTCGTGCCCGACGCGCTGGCCCTGCTCGACCAGCAGCCTGACGTAAGCCTGATCAACACCGTGCCATCGGCCATCAAGGTGCTGCTCGAACGCGATGCCATTCCCGCATCGGCCGTTGCCATCAACCTCGCTGGCGAGCCTTTGGCCGCAAGGCTGGTCAACGGCCTGCTGGCCCAGAATCCGCTGCGTCCCGTCTACAACCTGTACGGGCCGTCCGAGGACACCACCTACTCGACCTGGGCACGCTTCGACAGCCCGCTCGATACCGTGCCTGATATCGGGCGCGGCATCTCCAACACCCGCCTCTACGTGCTCTCCGGCAGCGGCTGCATGCTGCCCGTGGGTGCAGTGGGCGAGCTGTATATCGGCGGCGCGGGCGTTGCGCGCGGCTACCTGAACCGCCCCGAGCTCACCGCTGAACGCTTCCTCGACGATCCCTTCTGCGGCGCTCCGGGCAAGCGCATGTACCGCACCGGCGACATCGTGCGCTGGCTCCCGGGCGGCCGCATGGCCTTCCTCGGCCGCGCCGACCACCAGGTCAAGATCCGCGGCTTCCGCATCGAACTGGGCGAGATCGAGAACCTCCTGGCCAGCCATCCCTCCGTGCGCGAAGCGCTGGTGATGGCCCGCGAAGACCAGCCGGGCGACAAGCGCCTGGCAGCCTACGTGACGGGCCATGGCGGCGAGGCGCCCGATGCCGCGGCGCTCACGGCGCACCTGAAGGCCGCGCTGCCGGACTACATGGTGCCGTCGGCCTTCGTGATCCTTGAGGCCTTCCCGCTCACCCCGAACGGCAAGATGGACCGCAAGGCCCTGCCTGCGCCGGACTATCTCGCGGCCGCCGCCGAATACATCGCTCCGCGCACGCCCACCGAAACCGTGCTGGCCGACGCTGTGGCCGAGGTGCTGGGCCTGGAGCGCGCAGGCATGGCGCACAGCTTCTTCGAACTGGGCGGCCACTCGCTGCTGGCGACCCAGCTGATCTCCCGCCTGCGCAACAAGCTGTCCGTGGAGCTGAGCCTGGCGCAGTTGTTCGCCACGCCTATCCTGGGCGATCTGGCGGCCGCCATCGGCAAGCTCTCCGGCGGCGCCGTCCATGAACCTATTCCCGCCGCTCCGCGCGGCCAGCAACTCCCCGCATCCTTCGCGCAGGAGCGCCTGTGGTTCCTGGACCAGCTGGAAGGCAGCGCGCACGCGGCGAACTACCTGATTCCGATGGCGCTGCGCCTGAATGGCACGCTGGACGCGAACTGCCTGCGGCGCGCGCTGCAGGCCATTGTGGACCGCCATGAAAGCCTGCGTACCGCCATCGTCAGCCATGAGGGCCGGCCCGTTCAGCACATCGTGGCGAAGGCGATGCTGCCGTGGCAGGAGGCCGATTTGCGCGGGAGGCCGGAGCAGAACCTGCGCGAACATCTGATCGCCCATGCTGGCGAGGCATTCCACCTGAACCACGCCCCACTGGTGCGCGCTGCCCTCTTCCGCACTGCGGACGATGAGCACATGCTGTCGGTGGCCATGCATCACATCGCAAGCGATGGCTGGTCCCTCTCCGTGCTTGCAAAGGAGCTCGGCGCGCTCTATGAAGCCTTCGCTGCCGGGCGGCCGGATCCGCTTAGCGCTCTCGCTGTCCAGTACGTGGATTACGCGCTGTGGCAGCGCGAACCGCAGCAGGGCGAAATGCTCCAACGCCAGCTGGATTACTGGGCAGGCCAGCTTGAAGGCTTGCCTCCTCTCCTCACGCTGCCCACGGACCATCCCCGTCCCCCCGTGCGCAGCTACCGTGGCGGCTACCATTGCTTCACACTGCCCGCCTGCCTGACGGCGGACCTCAAGGAACTGGGGCAGCGCCACGGCGCCACGCTCTTCATGACGCTCTCCGCCGCTTTTTCCCTCCTGCTGTCGCGCCACAGCGGCCAGGATGACATCGCCTTCGGTACGCCGATCGCGAACCGCAACCGCCACGAGCTCGAAGACCTGATCGGCTTCTTCGCCAACACCCTCGTGATCCGCAGCGACCTGTCGCGCGCAACGACCTTCAGCGAACTGCTCGAACAGTCCAAACAGACCTGCCTTGCCGCCTACGATAACCAGGACCTGCCCTTCGAGCAGCTGGTGAGCGCCCTCAATCCCGAGCGCAGCACGGCCTACAGCCCGCTGTTCCAGGTCATGCTGGTGCTGCAGAATGCCGAAGCCGCGCTGCCCCGCATGCCCGGCCTGGAAGCGGACATGCAGAATGTGGGGGCTTGGCTTGGCAGCGCCAAATTCGACCTCACCCTTACGCTGGAAGAGCGCGAAGGCGCGCTGGACGCCTTCTTCAACTTCAGCACCGATCTCTTCGAAGCGTCCACCATCGGCCTGATGGCGGAGCGCTTCACCACGCTGCTGGCGGATATCGTGCGCCAGCCTTCCGCGCCACTCTCCCGCCTGCGCATGCTGCCGGATGCCGAGCGTGCGCTGATCGACAGCTTCAACCGCCATACATCGGTTTCCGCAGACGCGGAATGCATGCACCATATGTTCGAACGCCAGGCCGACCTGGCGCCGGACAGCATCGCCGTGAGCGACGACACGCAAAGCCTCAGCTACGCTGCGCTGGACAGCGCCGCCAACCGCATCGCCCATGCGCTGATCGCCTCGGGCATCGAACCTGGCATGCTCGTCGGCATCCGCGCCCGCCGCAGCGTGCAGGTGGCGGCGGCCATGCTTGGAGTGCTGAAGGCGGGCGCCGCCTATCTGCCGCTGGACCCTTCGATTCCGGAAGAACGCCTGCGCTTCATCCTGGGCGATGCCGATGCCAGGATGCTGGTCACCGAAAGCGCCCTGCTCGATGGCCCGTCGCCTTCCGCCGTCCTGCTGCTGGACGGCGCGGAGCTCGCGAACTATCCGTCCACCCGCCCGTCCGTCGGTACCGATCCAACCGCGCTGGCCTACGTAATCTACACCTCCGGCTCCACCGGCCTGCCGAAGGGGGTGATGATCGAGCACCGCCATGTGGCGCGCCTCTTTGGCGCCACCCGCCACTGGTTCGGCTTCGACGCCAGCGACGTGTGGTCGGTCTTCCACGCTTTCGCTTTCGACTTCTCCGTGTGGGAACTGTGGGGCGCGCTGCTGCACGGAGGCCGCGCCGTCATCGTTCCTTACGAGACCAGCCGCTCGCCATCGGCGTTCCTTGAACTGCTGGAGCGCGAGCAGGTGACGATGCTGAGCCAGACGCCATCCGCCTTCGGCCAGCTGCTCAATGCAATGCAGGAGGCGCCCCAGCATGGGCTTGGCACCCTGCGCCATGTCGTCTTCGGCGGCGAGGCGCTGGACATGCGCAGCCTGGCGCCATGGTTCGCGCGTTTCGGACAGCAGGACGAGCGCCTCGTCAACATGTA
The DNA here is from genome assembly GCF_021165955.1 of Massilia endophytica. Taxonomy (NCBI): domain Bacteria; kingdom Pseudomonadati; phylum Pseudomonadota; class Betaproteobacteria; order Burkholderiales; family Oxalobacteraceae; genus Massilia; species Massilia endophytica. The sequence goes on from NZ_CP088952.1 coordinate 2,130,284, forward strand.
CGGCATCACCGAGACCACCGTGCACGTGAGCTACCGCCGCCTGCGCCACAGCGACCTGGCGGCAGGGGCCAGCGTGATCGGCGTGGCGATCCCCGACCTTCAGCTGCACCTGCTCGACGAAACCGGCCAGCCCGTGCCGGTCGGCGTGACGGGCGAGATCCATGTAGGCGGTGCTGGTGTCGGCCGCGGCTACCTGAACCGCCCCGAGCTGACGGCCGAGCGCTTCATTCCCGATCCTTATGCAGCCACGCCTGGCGCGCGCCTGTACTGCAGCGGCGACCTGGCACGCTGGACACGGCACGGTGAGCTGGAATACCTGGGCCGCAAGGACTTCCAGGTCAAGATCCGTGGCTTCCGTATCGAACTGGGCGAAATCGAAAACCGCCTGGCGGCCCTGCCGTCCGTGCGCGGCGCCCTCGTGATGGCGCGCGAGGACCAGCCGGGCGACAAGCGCCTGGTTGCCTACGTCGCAGGCGATGCCGAGGCATCAGAGCTGCGCGCCCGCCTCAAGGAAACCCTGCCCGAGTACATGGTACCCTCCGCCATCGTGGTGATGGAGAGCTTCCCCCTGACGGGCAACGGAAAGATCGACCGCAAGGCGCTCCCGGCGCCAGAAATGCAGGCGGCGGAAGGCGACTACCTCGCTCCCCGTACTGCGACGGAAGCCGCGCTCGCGGAAGCCGTCATGGACGTGCTCCGCATTCCGCGCGCGGGAATGAACCACAGCTTCTTCGAACTGGGCGGCCACTCGCTGCTGGCAACCCAGCTGGTGTCGCGCCTGCGCAGCGCCCTCGGCGTGGAGCTCGGGCTTGCCCAGCTGTTCGCGACACCGGTGCTGGGCGAACTGGCTGCCGCCATCGACGCGAAAGACAGCGGCAACGGGCAGTCCGCAATTGCCTGCGTTCCCCGCAGCGGCCCGCTGCCGGCCTCCTTTGCCCAGGAACGGCTCTGGTTCATCGACCAGCTGGAAGGTGGGGCCAGCGCCGCCAGCTACCTGATTCCCATGGCGCTACGCCTGCGCGGCCGCCTGGACGTGCAGGCCCTGCACCGCGCCCTGCAGGCCATCGTGGACCGCCATGAGAGCCTGCGCACTGCCATCACGGGCATCGACGGGCACGCGATGCAGGAGATCGCACCCGAGCAGGCCATCCCGCTGCCGCTGGCGGACCTGGGCATGCTCCCGTCCGGCGAGCGCGAAGCGGCGCTCCAGCGCAAGCTGCTGGCCGAAGCGCTGGAAGGCTTCGACCTGGGGCAGGCGCCGCTCCTGCGCACCGTCCTGTTCCGGCTCGCGCCGGAAGAGCACGTGCTGGCCATCACCATGCACCACATCGTCAGCGACGGCTGGTCGATTGCTGTGCTTACCGAGGAGCTGAACGCGCTGTACGCCGCCTTTGTGGGAGGCCGCGCCAATCCCCTGCCGCCCCTGCCCATTCAGTATGCCGACTACGCCGCCTGGCAACGCAGCGCCGAACAGGGCACCGTGCTGGAACGCCAGCTCGATTACTGGACCGGCCAGCTGGCCGGCCTGCCGCCGCTGCTGGCACTGCCCACGGACCGTCCGCGTCCGCCGGTACGCAGCCATCAGGGCGCCTACTACAGCTTCACGCTGCCCGCCACGCTCACCGCAAAGCTCAACGCCCTCGGGCAGCGCCACGGCGCGACCCTGTTCATGACACTGTCTGCCGCGTTCTCGCTGCTGCTGGCCCGCCACAGCGGCCAGGACGACGTAGCCTTCGGCACGCCCATCGCGAACCGCAACCGCCACGAGGTGGAGAAGCTGATCGGCTTCTTTGCCAACACCCTCGTCATCCGCAGCACGCTGCCACAGGGCGTAAGCTTCGCCGAGCTGCTGGAACGCATGCGCCGCACCTGTCTTGCGGCCTACGAGAACCAGGACCTGCCTTTCGAGCAGCTGGTGAGCGCGCTCAACCCCGAACGCAGCACCGCCTACAGCCCATTGTTCCAGGTGATGTTCAGCCTTCACAACAATTCGGCGGCGGAAGTCAGCCTGCCAGCCCTTACGGAAGAAGCGCTTGGCACCGTTGCGCCCTATACCGCCGTGAAGTTCGACCTCGAACTGGGCATGACCGAGAAGGACGGCGGCCTGTTCGCCGAAGTAATGTACAACGTGGCGCTGTTCGACGGCAACACCATCGAGCGCATGATGGAGCGCCTGTCGGTGCTGCTGCACGATATCGTGGAACGCCCGGATATCCCCGCCCAGACCCTGGCCATGACCTCCGCCGCGGAGTGGAGCCTGATGCTGGAGCACTTCAACTCCACGACCGTGGCCTTCCCGGAACACGGCTGTGTGCACGAAATGGTGGAAGCCCAGGCGCGCCGCACACCGCATGCCATTGCCGCGCAGATCGGTAGCGCCACCCTGAGCTACGGGGAATTGGACCGCCAGGCCAACCGCCTCGCACACTGCCTGCAGGCGCAGGGCGTGGGGCCCGACGTTCTCGTTGGCCTGTGCGCGGAGCGCAGCCTGGAGATGATCGTCGGCATGCTGGCAGTGCTGAAAGCAGGCGGCGCCTACGTGCCCGTGGACCCTGCCTATCCTGCGGAGCGCATCGCCTACATGATCGATCATGCGCGCGCTCCCGTGCTGCTGGCACAGCGCCATCTTCTGCCAGTGCTGCCTGCGACCGGCGCCACCGTATTGCCGCTCGGCCTGGGCGAATCGCTGCAGGAGTGGCCGGACACCCCTCCCGCCTGCGCGGCCGACCGCAGCAATCTCGCCTATGTCATCTACACCTCCGGTTCGACAGGCCTGCCCAAGGGAGTGATGATCGAGCATGCGGCCCTGATGAACCTTCTGCTGTGGAAGCAGGACACTTACCGCTTCACGTCCGAAGACCGCGTTCTTCAGAAGACCTCCTTCGCCTTCGATGGCTCGGTGTGGGAGTTCTGGACGCCGCTGCTGTGCGGCGCACGCATCGTCTTCGCGCAGCCCGGCGAGCATCTCGACCCGGCAGGGCTGGTGCGCACCATGCGCGAACAGGGTATTACCGCAGCCAAATTCGTTCCCTCGCTGCTCGCACTCGTGTGCGAAGAAGCGGGTTTCGCCGAATGCCAGTCCCTGCGCCACTTGTTCTGCGGGGGCGAAGCCCTGCCGTCGCAGCTGGTACAGCGCTGCCACGCCCTGCTGCCGCAGCTCCGCGTGCACAATCTCTACGGCCCTACCGAATGCACGGTCGACGCCACGGCATGGACCTGCCAGCCCGGCCATGAGAGCGAGACCGTGGTGCTCGGGCCGCCCATCGCCAACACGCGCATCTACATCCTCGACCCGGAAGGCGCTCCTGCGCCGCTCGGCGTGGCTGGTGAACTGCACATCGGCGGCGTTCAGGTGGCACGCGGCTACCTGCACCGTCCGGAACTCACAGCCGAGAAGTTCGTGGCCGATCCCTTCATCGGGGTTCCCGGCGCCCGCATGTACCGCACCGGCGACCTGGCGCGCTGGCTCCCTGACGGAAATGTGGAGTTCCTCGGCCGCATGGACCATCAGGTCAAACTGCGCGGCTTCCGTATCGAACTTGGCGAGATCGAAAACTGCCTGGCCAGCCATCCCTCCGTGCGCGAAGTGCTGGTGATGGCGCGGGAGGACCGCCTGGTGGCCTATGTGACCGGCGACGTGGACGGCGCCATTCTGAAGGCCCATTTGCAGGCCACCCTGCCCGACTATATGATTCCTTCCGCCTTCGTGGTGCTTGACGCCTTCCCGCTCTCGCCAAACGGCAAGGCGGACCGCAAGGCCCTACCAGCGCCGGACATGCAGCCCGGCGCCGCCCAGTACATCGCCCCGCGCACGCTGACAGAGCAGGTGGTGGCCGATACCGTTGCCGCAGTGCTGAAATGCGGACAGCCGGGCATGGGCGACAGCTTCTTCGACCTGGGCGGCCATTCGCTGCTGGCGACGCAGCTGGTTTCACGCCTGCGTCGCAGCCTGGGCGCCGAGTTGAACCTGGCGCAACTGTTCGCAACCCCTGTGCTGGGCGACCTGGCCCGCGCCATCGATGCGTCCCAAGGTGGCGAAGCACTGGCGCCGATTCCGCCAGCCCCAAGAGACCAGCTCCTGCCCGCGTCCTTCGCCCAGGAGCGCCTGTGGTTCCTCGACCAGCTGGAAGGCGGAACGAGCGCGAACTACCTCATTCCGATGGCGGTACGCCTGTGCGGCGAACTGAATGTGCCTGCCCTGCAGCGCGCCATGCAGGCCATCGTCAACCGCCACGAGGCGCTGCGCACGGCGGTGACGGGGAGCGATGGCTGCGCCGTGCAGGAGATTGCCGGCGAAGTGCAGTTCGAACTTCCCCTTCACGATCTTGGCGCGCTTCCGGATGGCGAACGCGCTTCGATCCTGAGCGGCATCCTGCGCGAGCAGGCATCCTTACCTATCGACCTGCGCAAGGCCCCGCTGATGCGTGGCTGCCTGCTGCGCATCGCGGCGGACGAGCACGTGCTGTCGCTCACCCTCCACCATATCGTTGGCGATGGCTGGTCCATGGACCTCCTGCGTGCCGAGCTGTCCGCGCTGTATTCCGCATTTGCGGTCGGCAGCGCTGATCCCCTCCCGCCTCTGCCGATCCAGTATGCAGACTATGCTGCCTGGCAGCGCGGGCCCGGCCACGCGGGAATGCTCGCCAGCCAGCTGGAATACTGGTCGGGCAAGCTGGCCGGCCTTCCGGCCCTGCTTGCACTGCCAACCGACCGCCCACGGCCCGCCGTGCAGCGCTACGAGTGCGCGGGCCTCAGTTTCCATGTCCCGGCGGATGTGGCGGCCGGACTGAAAGCGCTCAGCCAGCGTAACGGAACGACCCTGTTCATGACCCTGTCCGCCGCCTTCTCCCTGCTGCTCGGGCGCTACAGTGGCCAGACCGACATCGCCTTTGGCACGCCAATCGCCAACCGCAGCCGCCAGGAACTGGAGCAGCTGATCGGCTTCTTCGTCAACACGCTGGTCATCCGCACCGATCTCGATGCGACATCCACCGTGGGCGAATTGCTGGCGCAAACACGCCGCACCTGCCTTGAAGCTTACGGCAACCAGGACCTGCCCTTCGAGCAGCTGGTGAGCGCCATCAATCCCGAGCGCAGCACTTCCTACACGCCGCTGTTCCAGGTTCTCTTCGTGTTGCAGAACATGAGGGAAGGAAGCCTTGCGCTGCCGGGGCTGGAAATTCAGCCCTGCGATACGGAAGGCCTGGCTGAAGTCGCGAAGTTTGACCTGAGCCTGGCGATGGAGGAAGGCCCCGCTGCCTTGAGCGGACGCTTCGTCTACAGCACAAGCCTGTTCGACACGGCCACGATCGAACGCCTTACGGACAGTTTCGGGGAGTTGCTGCGCAGCCTCGCCGGCGCTCAGGCGGGTACGCGCCTGGACGACCTGTCCATGCTCACCTCCGCCGATGCCGCCTTGCAGGCCCGCTGGAACGACACAGCCGCTTCCTACCCCGACTGCTGCATTCCCGAGCTCATTGAAGCGCAGGTCCGCCGCACGCCGGACGCCATCGCCGCCCAGATCGGCGAGGCCACGCTGAGCTACGCGGAACTCAACCTCCAGGCCAACCGCCTTGCCCACCACCTGCAGGCGCGCGGCGTCGGCCCGGACGTACTGGTTGCCGTCTGCGCGGAACGCAGCCTGGAGATGATCGTCGCCCTGCTGGCCGTCCTCAAGGCCGGTGGCGCCTACGTGCCGATCGACCCGGCCTATCCCGCCGAGCGCATCGCCTTCCTGCTCGCCGATACGCGCGCCGTGCTTCTCCTGACACAGCAGGCGTTGCTCCCCGCCCTGCCAGCCCCGCCCTGCCCGGCCCTGTGCCTGGATACCGATGCGGCCGCGTGGGCCGATGCGTCTGGCCACGATCCTGCCCCTGCCGCAGGTCCGTCCAACCTCGCCTACGTGATCTATACGTCCGGCTCCACCGGAACGCCCAAGGGCGTCATGGTCGAACACCGCTCCCTGCGCAACTTCCTGCTCTGGAAGCAGGACTACCTGCAGCTCGAGGCGGACGACCGGATCCTGCAGAAGACTGCCTTCGCCTTCGACGGCGGTCTCTGGGAATTCTGGAGCCCACTGCTGTGCGGCGCGCGCCTCGTGTTCGCCCGCCCGGGCGGCCATGCAGATCCGGCCTATCTGGTGGAGGCCATCGCCGAGCACCAGATCACCACCGTCAAGTTCATTCCGACCATGCTGGCCCTGATCTGCGAGGAACCCGGCCTGGCGCGCTGCACGTCCCTGCGCCATGTCATTTGCGGCGGCGAAGCGCTCTCCGAGGAAGTGGCGCGCAGCTTCTTCCGGCGTATGCCCCATCTGCCGCTGCACAATCTGTTCGGCCCCACTGAAACGACCATCGACGTCACCGCCTGGACGGCGCGTGCGGACGATGCGCCCGGCCGCATCCCCATCGGCCGCCCGATAGCCAATACGCGCGCCTATGTGCTGGACCGGCAAGGCGGCCTGGCTCCCGTGGGCGTGCCGGGCGAGCTGTATATCGGCGGCATCCAGGTCGCGCGCGGCTACCTGAACCAGCCGGCGCTGACGGACGAGAAGTTCCTGCCCGATCCCTTCGATTCCACGCCGGGCGCGCGCATGTACCGCACGGGCGACCTGGCGCGCTGGCTGCCTGACGGCGCCATCGACTACATGGGCCGCAGCGACTTCCAGGTCAAGATCCGCGGTTTCCGCATCGAACTGGGTGAGATCGAAAGCCGCCTGGCGAGCCATCCATCCGTGCGCGAAGCGCTGGTGATGGCGCGTGAAGACCAGCCGGGCGTGCAGCGCCTGGTAGCCTACGTCACCGTCCGCGCTGGCGAGGCGCCGGACGCCGCCCTCCTGCGCGCCCACCTGCAGGAAACCCTGCCGGAATACATGGTCCCCTCGGCCTTCATGGTGCTCGACGTCTTCCCGCTCACCCCGAACGGCAAGATCGACCGCAAGGCCCTGCCAATGCCGGACTATCTCGCCACCGCAGCCGAATACATCGCGCCGCGTACCTCCACCGAAGCCGTGCTCGCAGACACCGTTGCCGATGTGCTGGGCCTGGAGCATCCAAGCATGGCGCAGAGTTTCTTCGAGCTTGGGGGCCATTCGCTGCTTGCAACCCGCCTCGTTTCGCGCCTGCGCCGCAGCCTGGACGTGGAGCTGAGCCTTGCGCAGATTTTCGCGACGCCGATCCTGAGCGAGCTGGCAGCAGCCATCGACGGGCTATCCGGTGGCACGGGCCATGACCCGATTCCGGCCGCGCCGCGCGGCCAGCCGCTGCCCGCTTCCTTCGCCCAGGAGCGCCTCTGGTTCCTCGACCAGTTCGAACGCGCTTCGGGCGGCGACGCCGCAGGCAGCTACCTGATCCCCATGGCGCTGCGCCTGCAGGGACAGCTCAATGCGGCCTGCCTGCACGCCGCCCTGCAGGCGGTCGTAGACCGCCACGAAAGCCTGCGCACTGCCATCGTCAGCATCGAAGGCCAGGCCATGCAGGACATCGCGCCCGCCTGCACCCTGCAGCTTCCCCTCACGGACCTGAGCGGCCTGCCGCCCGCCGAACGCCGCGCCGCCCTGCAGCGCCACCTGCTGGCCGAAGCGGGCGACGGCTTCGACCTGCGCACCAGCCCCCTGCTGCGAGCAAGCCTGCTGCGCCTGGCCGATGACGACCACGTGCTGGCCATCACCACGCACCACATCGTCAGCGACGGCTGGTCGATGGGCGTGCTCACCGCCGAACTGAATGCGCTCTACGCCGCCTTCCTCGAAGGCCGCGCCGATCCCCTGCCGCCGCTTCCGGTGCAGTATGCCGACTACGCTGTGTGGCAGCGCGGCGCAGCGCAGAGCGCAGCCCTCGAACGCCAGCTCGCCTACTGGAGCAAACAGCTCGACGGCCTGCCGCCGCTGCTCATGCTGCCGACGGACCGTCCGCGTCCACCTGTGCGCACGCATGCTGGCGCCTATCACAGCATCACGCTGCCTTCCGCCCTGGCCGAACGCCTGCATGCACTGGGCCAACGCCACGGCGCCACGCTGTTCATGACGCTGTCCGCTGCGTTCTCGCTCCTGCTGTCGCGCCACAGCGGGCAGGACGACATCGCCTTCGGCACACCGATTGCGAACCGCAGCCGCCAGGAGCTCGAAGGCCTGATCGGCTTCTTCGCCAATACCCTGGTGATCCGCAGCGACCTGTCGCGCGCATCGACCTTCAGCGAACTGCTCGAACAGTCCAAACAGACCTGCCTTGCCGCCTACGACAACCAGGACCTGCCTTTCGAGCAGCTGGTGAGCGCCCTTAATCCCGAACGCAGCACGGCTTACAGCCCGCTGTTCCAGGTGATGTTCGTCCTGCAGAACAATGCCGCCAGCGAGTTCGCGCTGCCCGGCCTGAAGGTCAGCCGCGCCGAGTCCGAGGCTGCCGAAGCCGTGGCCAAGTTCGACCTGACGCTCTCGATGGCCGAGGGAGAAGACGGCCTGCACGCCCGCTTCAACTACAACATCGGCCTGTTCGACGCTGCCACCATCGAGCGCATGGCCCAGCGCTTCGCGCTGCTGCTCGATACGCTGGCCAGCGAGCCGGAACGCCCGCTTGCTTCCATCGGCATGTTGAACGAGGCTGAACGCGTCCAGCTTCTGGAACAGTTCGGCCGGGGCCCTGCGGCGGCGGTTGCGGATTGCCTGCACCGCCAGTTCGAGCAGCAGGCGCTGCGTCGCCCGGACGCGCTGGCCCTGCAGGCAGGCGCCGAATCCCTCAGCTACGACGGCCTCAATCGCCGCGCCAACCAGCTCGCGCACTATCTGCGGGAGCTGGGCGCGGCGCCGGGTGTCCTGGTCGGCATCCACGCCGAACGCAGCATCGACATGGTCATTGCCGTGCTGGCCGTGCTCAAGGCGGGCGCCGCCTACGTGCCGCTCGATCCCGCCCACCCGGCGGACCGCATTGCCGCCATCCTCGACGATGCGAACGCGCCATTGGTACTGGCCCAGCAGCCGCTGGCCGCAGCCACGGGCGCGCGCATCGTCGCGCTGGACCGCCACGATGCCTGGTCTTCGCAGCCGGACAGCAATCCTGACTGCGGCGTCACCGGCGCCGACCTGGCTTATGCCATCTACACCTCCGGTTCCACCGGCAAGCCGAAGGGAGTGCTGAACCACCACCTCGGCCTGGCCAATGTCACGGCTTCGCTGAACGCGGCCTACGGCATCGGTCAGCACAGCCGCCTGCTGCAGTTCATGGCCTTCGGCTTCGACGTCTGCGTGTCCGAGATCGCCATGGCCCTGAGCAGCGGCGCCAGCCTGCATATCGAGCCGCGCGAAACACTGATGGGCGAGGCGCTGCCCGCCACGCTGGCGCAGCACCGCATCACCCACCTGTGCATTCCGTCCTCCGTGCTGCCGTCGATCCCGCTGGATGCGGACCTGGGCCAGCTTGCCATCATCACCGGCGGCGACGTGCTGCCTGCAACGCTGGCGCGCCACTGGGCTGCGCGCTGCCGCCTGTTCAACTCCTACGGCCCGACCGAAACGACCATCTGCGCCACCGTCTTCGACTGCGCCCAGCCCTTCGAAGGCTCGGTGCCCATCGGCCGTCCGCTGGCCAACGTGCAGCTCTACATTCTCGATGCGGGCGGCAATCCCGTTCCGCAAGGCGTGGTGGGCGAACTGCATATCGGCGGTATCCAGGTATCGCGCGGCTACCTGAACCGCCCGGAGATGACGGCCGAGAAGTTCGTGGCCGATCCCTTCAGCGAGCCCGAAGCGCTCATGTACCGCACCGGCGACCTGGCGCGCTGGCTGCCGGATGGAAACGTGGAGTTCATCGGCCGCGCCGACTTCCAGGTCAAGGTGCGCGGCTTCCGCATCGAACTGGGCGAGATCGAAAGCCGCCTGGCGGCTCACCCGGCCGTGCGCGAGGTGCTCGTCATGGTGCGCGAGGACCTGCCGGGCGACAAGCGCATCGTCGCCTACGTGGCGGGTGAAGTGCTGGCTGGCGAACTGCGGGCCACGCTCAAGGCTTCCCTACCTGACTACATGGTGCCTTCCGCCTTTGTGATGCTCGACGCCTTCCCGCTCACGCCGAACGGCAAGGTGGACCGCAAGGCGCTGCCAGCGCCGGAGTACCAGGGCGACGGCTCGCGCTACGTGGCGCCGCAAACGGCCGCCGAACACGCGCTGGCCGATGCCGTGATCGCCGTACTGAAGGTCGAACGCGCGGGCATGGCGCACAGTTTCTTCGACCTGGGCGGCCACTCTCTGCTCGCGACCCAGCTGGTTTCCCGCCTGCGGAGCAGGCTTGGTGTCGAGATCAGCCTGGCCCAGGTCTTCGCCACGCCTGTTCTGGGCGAACTGGCTGCCGCCATCGGCAAACTGTCCGGCGGTACTTCCCATGACCCGATTCCGGCCGCGCCGCGCGGCCAGCCGCTGCCCGCTTCCTTCGCCCAGGAGCGCCTCTGGTTCCTCGACCAGTTCGAACGCGCTTCGGGCGGCGACGCCGCAGGCAGCTACCTGATCCCCATGGCGCTGCGCCTGCAGGGACAGCTCAATGCGGCCTGCCTGCACGCCGCCCTGCAGGCGGTCGTAGACCGCCACGAAAGCCTGCGCACTGCCATCGTCAGCATCGAAGGCCAGGCCATGCAGGACATCGCGCCCGCCTGCACCCTGCAGCTTCCCCTCACGGACCTGAGCGGCCTGCCGCCCGCCGAACGCCGCGCCGCCCTGCAGCGCCACCTGCTGGCCGAAGCGGGCGACGGCTTCGACCTGCGCACCAGCCCCCTGCTGCGAGCAAGCCTGCTGCGCCTGGCCGATGACGACCACGTGCTGGCCATCACCACGCACCACATCGTCAGCGACGGCTGGTCGATGGGCGTGCTCACCGCCGAACTGAATGCGCTCTACGCCGCCTTCCTCGAAGGCCGCGCCGATCCCCTGCCGCCGCTTCCGGTGCAGTATGCCGACTACGCTGTGTGGCAGCGCGGCGCAGCGCAGAGCGCAGCCCTCGAACGCCAGCTCGCCTACTGGAGCAAACAGCTCGACGGCCTGCCGCCGCTGCTCATGCTGCCGACGGACCGTCCGCGTCCACCTGTGCGCACGCATGCTGGCGCCTATCACAGCATCACGCTGCCTTCCGCCCTGGCCGAACGCCTGCATGCACTGGGCCAACGCCACGGCGCCACGCTGTTCATGACGCTGTCCGCTGCGTTCTCGCTCCTGCTGTCGCGCCACAGCGGGCAGGACGACATCGCCTTCGGCACACCGATTGCGAACCGCAGCCGCCAGGAGCTCGAAGGCCTGATCGGCTTCTTCGCCAATACCCTGGTGATCCGCAGCGACCTGTCGCGCGCATCGACCTTCAGCGAACTGCTCGAACAGTCCAAACAGACCTGCCTTGCCGCCTACGACAACCAGGACCTGCCTTTCGAGCAGCTGGTGAGCGCCCTTAATCCCGAACGCAGCACGGCTTACAGCCCGCTGTTCCAGGTGATGTTCGTCCTGCAGAACAATGCCGCCAGCGAGTTCGCGCTGCCCGGCCTGAAGGTCAGCCGCGCCGAGTCCGAGGCTGCCGAAGCCGTGGCCAAGTTCGACCTGACGCTCTCGATGGCCGAGGGAGAAGACGGCCTGCACGCCCGCTTCAACTACAACATCGGCCTGTTCGACGCTGCCACCATCGAGCGCATGGCCCAGCGCTTCGCGCTGCTGCTCGATACGCTGGCCAGCGAGCCGGAACGCCCGCTTGCTTCCATCGGCATGTTGAACGAGGCTGAACGCGTCCAGCTTCTGGAACAGTTCGGCCGGGGCCCTGCGGCGGCGGTTGCGGATTGCCTGCACCGCCAGTTCGAGCAGCAGGCGCTGCGTCGCCCGGACGCGCTGGCCCTGCAGGCAGGCGCCGAATCCCTCAGCTACGACGGCCTCAATCGCCGCGCCAACCAGCTCGCGCACTATCTGCGGGAGCTGGGCGCGGCGCCGGGTGTCCTGGTCGGCATCCACGCCGAACGCAGCATCGACATGGTCATTGCCGTGCTGGCCGTGCTCAAGGCGGGCGCCGCCTACGTGCCGCTCGATCCCGCCCACCCGGCGGACCGCATTGCCGCCATCCTCGACGATGCGAACGCGCCATTGGTACTGGCCCAGCAGCCGCTGGCCGCAGCCACGCGCGCGCGCATCGTCGCGCTGGACCGCCACGATGCCTGGTCTTCGCAGCCGGACAGCAATCCCGACTGCGGCGTCACCGGCGCCGACCTGGCTTATGCCATCTACACCTCCGGTTCCACCGGCAAGCCGAAGGGAGTGCTGAACCACCACCTCGGCCTGGCCAATGTCACGGCTTCGCTGAACGCGGCCTACGGCATCGGTCAGCACAGCCGCCTGCTGCAGTTCATGGCCTTCGGCTTCGACGTCTGCGTGTCCGAGATCGCCATGGCCCTGAGCAGCGGCGCCAGCCTGCATATCGAGCCGCGCGAAACGCTGATGGGCGAGGCGCTGCCCGCCACGCTGGCGCAGCACCGCATCACCCACCTGTGCATTCCGTCCTCCGTGCTGCCGTCGATCCCGCTGGATGCGGACCTGGGCCAGCTTGCCATCATCACCGGCGGCGACGTGCTGCCTGCAACGCTGGCGCGCCACTGGGCCGCACGCTGCCGCCTGTTCAACTCCTACGGCCCGACCGAAACGACCATCTGCGCCACCGTCTTCGACTGCGCCCAGCCCTTCGAAGGCTCCGTGCCCATCGGCCGTCCGCTGGCCAACGTGCAGCTCTACATTCTCGACGCGGGCGGCAATCCCGTTCCGCAAGGCGTGGTGGGCGAACTGCATATCGGCGGTATCCAGGTATCGCGCGGCTACCTGAACCGCCCGGAGATGACGGCCGAGAAGTTCGTGGCCGATCCCTTCAGCGAGCCCGAAGCGCTCATGTACCGCACCGGCGACCTGGCACGCTGGCTGCCGGATGGGAATGTGGAGTTCATCGGCCGAGCCGACTTCCAGGTCAAGGTGCGCGGCTTCCGCATTGAGCTGGGCGAGATCGAAAGCCGCCTGGCGGCTCACCCGGCCGTGCGCGAGGTGCTCGTCATGGTGCGCGAGGACCTGCCGGGAGACAAGCGCATCGTCGCCTACGTGGCGGGTGAAGTGCTGGCTGGCGAACTGCGGGCCACGCTCAAGGCTTCCCTGCCGGACTACATGGTGCCTTCCGCCTTCGTCATGCTCGACGCCTTCCCGCTCACGCCGAACGGCAAGGTGGACCGCAAGGCCCTGCCAGCGCCGGAGTACCAGGGCAGCGGCTCGCGCTATGTCGCGCCGTCCACGCCTACGGAAACCAGGCTGGCAAGTACCGTTGCCACGCTCCTCGGCGTGCAGCAGGTCGGCATGGAGGACAGCTTCTTCGACCTGGGCGGACACTCGCTGCTGGCGACGCAGCTGCTGTCGCGCATCCGCCAGACCTTCGCCGTGGAACTGGGGCTGGGACAGATCTTCGCCGCACCGGCCATCGGCGAGCTTGCAGCGCAGATCGACCGCCGCATCGCCGCCACCCAGCAAACTGCCGCGCGCAGCATGGCCGACATCCAGCAGCAGGTCGCGGGGATGACGAAGGAGCAGATTCTCGAAATGCTGAAGAAAAAGCGCGGCAGCGCATCTCACTAAGAATACGGAGCAGTAATGGAACTGAACGATACGAATGAACTGAACGAACTGCAGCAGGAGCTGATCGCGCTGCTGATGGCCGAAGCCGCGGAGAACGGAAAGCAGGGGCCTTGCGCCCTGCCCGCGGGCTCGCGCGAAGGCCTGCTGCCTGCATCGTTCGCACAGGAGCGGCTGTGGTTCATCGACCAGCTCGAACGCGATGCGGGCACGCATGGCGCCGAAAAGTACCTCGCTCCCATTTTCCTGCGCCTGCGCGGCCAGCTCGATACCGCTGCGCTGCATGGTGCATTGAACGCTCTCGTTGCACGCCACGAAGTGCTGCGAACGACCCTGCATGCGGGGGAAGCCCACGCGATGCAAAAGGTTCATCCTGCGTCGCCGATCGACTTTCCGCTTGTCGATCTCGGTACACTGGACGCTGAAGTACAGGCTTCGCGACTGCGGGAAGAAATTGCGGCGCTGTCGGCGGCGCCTTTCGCCCTGGACCAGGGCCCGCTCCTGCGTGCGCGCCTCGTGCGCCTGGACGAAGAACACCATGCGCTCCTGGTCATACAGCACCACATCGTCAGCGACGGCTGGTCGCGGGGCATCCTGCTGCGCGAGCTGAGCGCACTCTATGCCGCGCTGCGTGCTTCGGCGGAGCCTTCCTTGCCGCAGCTGCCATTCCAGTACGCCGACTTCGCAGCGTGGCAGCGCAACCCGGAGCAATCTGCCCGCATCACGCAGCAGCTGGACTACTGGACCGGCCAGCTCGCCGGCCTGCCTCCGCTGCTCACCCTCCCTACCGACCGCCCCCGCCCGCCAGTACAGGGCAACAAGGGCGGCCGCCACCGCTTCGGCCTGTCGCCGGAGCTGAGCAAGGCGCTCAAGTCGCTGGCGCAGAAGCACGGCGCGACCCTTTTCATGGTGCTCTCCGCCGCGTATGCGCTGCTGCTCTCGCGGCACAGCGGACAGACCGATCTGGCTTTCGGCACGCCCATCGCCAATCGCAACCTGCAAGATCTTGAAGGCCTCATCGGCCTGTTCGCCAATACCCTTGTGCTGCGTGCGGACGTCGCCGCAGCCGTCACCGCCGACGACCTGGTCGCGCAGATGAAGAACACCTGCCTGGCCGCCTTCGACAACCAGGACCTGCCTTTCGAACAGCTCGTAGGAGCCCTGAACCCTGAACGCAGCCGCGCATACAGCCCCATTTTCCAGACCATGTTCGTCCTGCAGAACAACGCAGAGGCGGCATACAGCATGGACGGCCTTTCGGTCACGCCGCTGGATACCGACCAGCTGGCGGACGCGGCCAAGTATGACCTCACCCTCACCATGGGTGAACAGCAGGGCGTGATCGATGGGGTCATCAGCTACGCCGCCGACCTGTTCGACGCCGAGACCATCGAGAGCATGGCCGCGCGCTTCGTGATGCTGCTGGAGGTGATGGCCGCAACGCCTTCCCGCCCATTGGCCGGGATCGATATCCTGACCCCGGCAGAGCGCCAGCGACTGCTGCAGGACTTTGCGCACGGCGCCCCGCAGGAAGCCGGGCAGCTCTTCATGCACCAGCTGTTCGAAGAGCAGGCTCGCCTCCACCCGGAGGCGGCAGCCGTGGAGCACTGCGGACAGACGATCTCCTATGCGGAACTGAACCGGCGCGCCAACCGCCTTGCGCACCATCTGCATGCACGGGGCGCCAGCGGAACGCTGGTGGGTATCTGCTTCGAACGCACTCCGGACCTCGTCACCGCCATCCTCGCCATCATGAAGGCGGGTGCGGCCTATGTGCCCCTGGACCCGGCCTATCCCGCCGAGCGCCTTGCCTTTATGGCCGAAGACGCAGCCCTGTCGCTCATCCTCACGCAGGACGCGCTGGCGAACCGCCTGCCCTCGTCCACCGCGCAGATACTGCGCACCGACACCGAATCCTGGAGCTGTGAAGCGGAAGGGAACCTGGAGCTTTCCGTGAATGCGGACCAGCCAGCCTATCTCATTTACACTTCCGGATCGACCGGAAAGCCGAAGGGCGTTCAGCTGCACCACGGTGGCCTGCGCAACCTCGTCATGGCCCAGAGCCGGGGCTTCCATCTGGAGACGGGCAGCCGCGTGCTGCAATTCGCGTCGCCAAGCTTCGACGCCGCGGTTTCGGAGATCGGCTGTACCCTCGCTTCTGGCGCCACCCTGGTGCTGGCGTCGCGCGAAGAGCTGATGCCTGGCGAAGCGCTGCATGGCCTGCTGGCCAGCCAGCGCATCACCCACGTCACATTGCCGCCCGCTGCACTGGCCCTGACGCCATCCACCGGCTTGCCTGACCTGAAGGTGCTGGTCACCGCAGGCGACGCCTGCGCCCCGGCCCTGGTAGCCCAGTGGAGCCAGGGCCGCCGCATGATCAACGCCTACGGGCCGACCGAGAACACCGTTTGCGCCACGATGGGTGAACTGCGTCCGGGCCAGGCGCTTTCCATCGGCCGTCCCGTTCCCGGCGTAAGCGTGTACATCCTGGATGCCCATGGCAACCCCGTGCCGCAAGGTGTTGCTGGCGAGCTGCATATCGGCGGCGTTCAGGTGGCCCACGGCTACCTGCGCCGCGAGTCCCTGACGCGTGAGAAGTTTGTGCCAGATCCCTTTGGCGGGGTTTCCGGTGCGACTATGTACCGCAGCGGCGACCTGGCACGCTGGCTGCCGGACGGGAATATCGACTTCCTGGGCCGCATCGACTTCCAGGTGAAGCTGCGCGGCTTCCGTATCGAACCCGGCGAGATCGAGAACCTACTGTGCGCCCAGGACGGTGTGCGTGAAGCGCTCGTCATGGTGCGTGAGGACCGTAGCGGAGAACACCGCCTCGTCGCCTACGTGCGCGGCGAAGCCTGCGACACCCAGGCGCTACGCAACCAGCTGAAATCCCAGCTGCCCGAGTACATGGTTCCGGCAGCGGTCATTGCTCTCGACACCTTCCCGCTCACGCCGAATGGCAAGGTGGACCGCAAGGCCCTGCCTGCACCGGAGTTCGGCTCCGCATCCTTCATCGCACCCGTCACCCCAGCCGAAGTGGCTGTTGCCGAAGCGGCGCGCCAGGTGCTCCAGCTCCCGCGCATCAGCATGGGGGACAGTTTCTTCGACCTGGGAGGCCATTCGCTGCTGGCGACCCAGCTCGTGTCCCGCCTGCGCGCCAGCCTGGGTGTGCCGCTCGGCCTTGGCCAGCTCTTCGCCACTCCGGTACTGGGCGAGCTCGCGAAAGTTGTCGAAACGCTGGGAAGCACCGCGCGCCTCGCGCCGATTCCCCTTGTGCCGCGCGGCCAGCCGCTCCCCGCGTCGTTCGCCCAGGAGCGCCTCTGGTTCCTGGACCAGTTCGACCGCGCATCGGGCGGCGGCGCTTCCGCCGCCTACCTCGTTCCCGTGGCCCTGCGCCTGCGCGGTGCACTCGATGTGGCCGCCCTGCGGCGCGCTTTGCAGACCATTGTGGACCGTCACGAAACGCTGCGTACGTCGGTGGTGTCGCTCGACGGCGCACCGGCGCAAGTGGTCGCCGCACAGCACACGCTGGAACTTCCGCTTGCGGACCTGAGTGTGCGCAGCGCGTCCGAGCGGGAGGAAGCGCTGAAGCGTCACCTGAGCCTTGAAATCGGCAGGGGTTTCGACCTCGCCACGGCGCCGCTGCTGCGCGCCGCGCTGCTGCGCCTTGCCCACGACGAGCATGTGCTGACCATCACCATGCACCACATCGTCAGCGACGGATGGTCTGTCCAGGTGCTTACGCGCGAGTTGGCAGCCCTGTACGCGGCCTACATCGCAGGCGCCTCGGATCCGCTGCCGCCGCTGCCGCTGCAGTACGCCGACTTCGCCGCCTGGCAGCGCAGCCCGGCACAGGCGGAGGCCCTGGACCGCCAGCGCAGCTATTGGGTGAACCGCCTTGCAGGATCGCCACCGCTGCTCACCTTGCCGACCGATCGTCCCCGGCCCGCAGTCCAGACCCACGCGGGCGCCTGCCACAGTTTCGTGCTGCCCGGCGCCGTCGCACAGGGCATCCAGGCGCTGAGCCAGCGCCTTGGCGCCACGCCCTTCATGACCCTCTCCGCAGCCTTTGCGGTGCTGCTGGGCCGCCACAGCGGCCAGGACGATTTGGTCTTCGGCACGCCTGTCGCCAACCGCAACCGCCAGGATATCGAAGGCCTGATCGGCTTCTTCGCCAATACCCTTGTGCTGCGAGCCGACCTCTCAGGCGTGCCGCGCTTCAGCGACCTCGTGGCGCAGATGAAGCAGACCTGCCTGGAAGCCTACGACAACCAGGACCTGCCGTTCGAGCAACTGGTGAGCGCCATCAACCCTGAACGCAGCACGGCATACAGCCCCCTGTACCAGGTCACATTCTCGTTGCACAGCGGCGGCTCCGCAGCCAGCGGCCTGGCTGGCCTGGAAGCGGGCAGCGTGGACTTCGGCACCGAAGGCATCAGCGCCAAGTTCGATCTCGGCCTCACCATGAGCGAGCAGAATGGAACGCTGAGCGGCATCTTCGACTACAACACCGACCTGTTCGACGCGGCCACCATCGAAGCCTTCGGCGCCCGCTTTGGCGTGCTGCTGGAAGCCATCTGCGCAGACGCGGACCAGGCCCCGCACGCGCTCCCCATGCTGGCGCCGGGCGAGCGCGAACTGCTGCTCGAACGCTTCAACCACAGCCACCTCCAGACCGAGGCCGGCGCCACCGTGCACGGCCTGTTCATGCGCCAGGCGGAACTCAACCCCGAAGCCTGCGCCATCGCAAGCGAAGCCGCGAACCTCAGCTACGGCGAGCTTGCACGGCTGTCCCGAGGCCTGGCGGCGCAGCTTCAGGCGCTTGGCGTTGAAAAGAACCCGCTCGTCGCCGTGTGCTGCGAGCGCAGTCCCGAGATGGTGATTGCCATGCTCGCCGTTCTACGGGCTGGCGGCGCCTATGTGCCCATCGATCCCGCGTACCCTGCCGACCGCATCGCTTACATGCTGGAGAACACGGGAGCCACGGTGCTGTTGACGCAGTCCCGCCTGGGCATCGCCGTGCCGCCGTCCGTGCGGCACATCGTCGATGTCGCGAGCGCGGCTTCCGGCGAAGCGCTGAGAAGCGAAGGAGACACCGATGTCTCGTCACTGGCGAACGTGATCTTCACATCCGGCTCAACCGGCCTGCCGAAAGGCGTGATGGTGCCGCACCGTGCGCTGGCCAACCATTGCCAGGCAACGATAGCGCTGTTCGGGCTCGGCGCGAAGGACCGCGTTCTCCAGTTCGCCGCGCCAGGTTTCGACATGGTGGGCGAGGAGGTCTGGCCAACTCTCGCCAGCGGCGCGACGCTGGTGCTGCGGCCTTCCGCCCAGATAGAGAGCATGAGCGAGTTCACCGCCTGGGCCGCGAAGGAAGGCCTGACCGTGATGAACCTCCCAGCTTCCTTCTGGACCCGCTGGACGGAATCGCTGGCAGAGCCGGATGCCCTGCCGGCCCTGCGCCTCATGGTTGCGGGCAGCGAGGAGGTGTCGCCCCAGGCCGTGCGGGCCTGGCAGGCCCTGTTCGGGACGAAGAAGGTGCTGCTCAATGCCTACGGCCCCACAGAGGCCACCATTACCTCGGCCAGCCACCGGATTCCGCTGCTGAAGCCCGATGAGGCCATCGTCCCCATTGGCCGTCCTGCGGCCAACACCCGAATCTACCTGCTCGACGCACATGGCGGCCTGGTGCCGCCCGGCTGCCCCGGCGGGCTCCATATCGCCGGCGTGCAGGTCGCGGCCGGATACCTGAAACGTCCCGAACTGGATGCACAGGTCTTCCTGCGCGACCCGTTCGGGCAGGAGGATGCCCGCATGTACCGCAGCGGCGATCTGGCCCGCTGGCGGCGCGACGGCACCCTCGAATATCTCGGCCGGGCGGACAGCCAGGTCAAGATCCGCGGCTTCCGCATCGAACCGGGTGAAATCGAGCAGCGCCTCGCAGCCTTCCCCGGCGTTTCCGAAGCACTGGTCCTGGCCCGCCCGTCGCCGCGCGGCGATATGCAGCTCGTGGCCTACGTTGCCGGAACCGGCATCGAGCGCGAGGCCCTGCGCACGGCGCTGAAATCGGCGCTGCCGGACTACATGATCCCGGCAGCCTTCGTGCTGCTCGACGCCTTCCCGCAGACGGCGAACGGAAAAATCGACCGAAAGGCGCTGCCCGACCCGGAGATGGACAGTGGTGCGACCTTCGAAGCCCCGGAGGGCGAAACCGAAGAACTGCTGGCTGGCTTGTGGGCCGAGGTGCTCAAGCTGGAACGCGTCGGCCGCCACGACAACTTCTTCGAACTGGGCGGGCATTCCCTGCTGGCGGTCTCCCTGATCGAACGCATGCGGCGCCAGGGCGTGCAGGCCGACGTGCGTACGCTGTTCGCCACGCCCACCATCGCCGCTCTAGCCGCGGCTTCGGGCGGCCAGCGCAGCGTGCAGGTTCCTCCCAACCTCATTCCGCCCGGCTGCGAGCGCATTACCCCGGACATGCTGCCGCTGGTGGCGCTCAGCCAGGCCGACATCGACATGGTTGCCGCTTCCGTTCCGGGCGGCGCAGGCAATATCCAGGACATCTACCCGCTGGCTCCCCTCCAGGAAGGCATGCTGTTCCACCACATGCTGGAAAGCGAAGGCGATGTGTACCTCGGTGTGCAGCTCGCGGCCTTTGCCAATCGCGAGGAACTGGACGCCCACGTTGCGGCCCTGCGTGCCGTGATCGCCCGTCACGACATCATGCGCAGCGCCGTCGTGTGGGAAGGCCTGCCCGAGCCGGTGCAGGTGGTGTGGCGGGAGGCGCCGCTGGCCTTGCACGAACTGGAGTTCGATTCGAAAAACGGTCCTGTCGCGGACCAGCTGCGCGCACACTGCGATCCCCAGCGCAAGCGCCTGGAGGTGCGCCAGGCCCCGATGATGCAGCTGTTCGCCGCGCACGACACTGCCAATGCGCGCTGGCTGCTGCTCACATGGCAGCACCACCTGCTGGGCGACCATACCACGATGGACGTGCTGCATGAGGAGATCCAGGCGTGGCACGATGGCCGCCTGGACGAACTGCCGCGCCCCATCCCCTTCCGCAACTTCGTGGCGCAGACCCGCCTCGGCATCACGCGCGAAGAACATGAAGCCTTCTTCCGCTCCATGCTGGGCGATGTCGATACGCCGACAGCGCCATTCGGCATGCTCGACGTGATGCGCAATGGCTCGCAGAGCATGGCAGCGCGCCGCATGATGGGCAACGACTTGGCGCAGAGGGTGCGCGCCGCCAGCCGCAAACTGGGCGTGGGCGCCGCGAGCCTGTGCCACCTGGCCTGGGCGCTCGTGCTCAGCAAACTGACTGGCAATGCCAACGTGGTCTTCGGCACTGTGCTGTTCGGCCGCATGGACGGCGGCGACGGCGCTGACCGCAACATGGGCCTCTTCATCAACACCTTGCCGTTCCGCGTCACGGTCGACGGAGCCGGTGTCGCCGACAGCCTGCAGCGCACGCATCGCGCGCTTGCCGGCCTGCTGCGCCATGAGCATGCGCCGCTGGCCCTGGCGCAGCGCTGCAGCGCCGTGCAGGCGCCGCTGCCGCTGTTCTCCACCATGTTCAACTACCGGCACAGCAAGCTCCCGGCCCAGGGCGCGGCGCCGGAGAACGGCGCGAAGCTCCTCTCCGTCGATGAACGGAGCAACTTCCCTCTCTCCTTCGCCGTGGACGACCTTGGCGAACGCTTCGGCATCAGCGCCAAGGCCGAAGGAGGTATCGATCCCGAACGCATCTGCGACCTGATGGAATCGGCCCTCGGCCAGATCGCGAGCTCCCTTGAGAACGGCGGAGCCGAGGCCGTCGAAGGCCTCGACATTCTCCCGGCGCAAGAGCGCAGCCGCGTGCTGGACCAGTTCAACGCGACCTCCGTATCTTTCCCTGCCCACGGCTGCGTGCACGAGATGGTGGAAGCGCAGGCTCGCCGCACGCCGGACGCCATCGCCGCCCAGATCGGCGACGCCACCCTGAGCTACGCGGAACTCAACCTCCAGGCCAACCGCCTCGCCCACCACCTGCAGGCGCGCGGCGTCGGCCCGGACGTGCTGGTCGCCGTCTGCGCGGAACGCAGCCTGGAGATGATCGTCGCCCTGCTGGCTGTCCTCAAGGCCGGTGGCGCCTATGTGCCGATCGACCCGGCCTATCCGGCCGAACGCATCGCCTTCCTGCTTGCCGATACGCGCGCCGCGCTTCTCCTGACCCAGCAGGCGTTGCTCCCCACCCTCCCAGCCCCGCCCTGCCCGGCCCTGTGCCTGGATACCGATGCAGCCGCGTGGGCCGATGCGTCTGGCCACGATCCGGCCCCTGTCGCAGGTCCGTCCAACCTCGCCTACGTGATCTATACGTCCGGCTCCACCGGAACGCCCAAGGGCGTCATGGTCGAACACCGTTCCCTGCGCAACTTCCTGCTCTGGAAGCAGGACTACCTGCAGCTCAAGGCGGACGACCGGATCCTGCAAAAGACCGCCTTCGCCTTCGACGGCGGCCTCTGGGAATTCTGGAGCCCCCTGCTGTGCGGCGCGCGCCTCGTGTTCGCCCGCCCGGGCGGCCATGCGGATCCGGCCTATCTGGTGGAGGCTATCGCCGAGCACCAGATCACCACCGTCAAGTTCATTCCGACCATGCTGGCCCTGATCTGCGAGGAGCCCGACCTGGCGCGCTGCACGTCCCTGCGCCACGTCATTTGCGGCGGCGAAGCGCTGTCCGAGGAAGTGGCGCGTACCTTCTTCCGGCGCATGCCCCATCTGCCGCTGCACAATCTGTTCGGCCCCACTGAAACGACCATCGACGTCACCGCCTGGACGGCGCGTGCGGACGATGCGCCCGGCCGCATCCCCATCGGCCGCCCGATCGCCAATACGCGCGCCTATGTGCTGGACCGGCAAGGCGGCCTCGCTCCCGTGGGCGTGCCGGGCGAGCTGTATATCGGCGGCATCCAGGTCGCGCGCGGCTACCTGAACCAGCCCGCGCTGACGGACGAGAAGTTCCTGCCCGATCCCTTCGATTCCACGCCGGGCGCGCGCATGTACCGCACGGGCGACCGGGCGCGCTGGCTGCCTGACGGCGCCATCGACTATATGGGCCGCAGCGACTTCCAGGTCAAGATCCGCGGCTTCCGCATCGAACTGGGCGAGATCGAAAGCCGCCTGGCGAGCCACCCATCCGTGCGCGAAGCGCTGGTGATGGCGCGTGAAGACCAGCCGGGCGTGCAGCGCCTGGTAGCCTACGTCACCGTCCGCGCCGGAGAGGTGCCGGACGCCGCCCTCCTGCGCGCCCACCTGCAGGAAACCCTGCCGGAATACATGGTCCCTTCGGCCTTCATGGTGCTCGACGTCTTCCCGCTCACCCCGAACGGCAAGATCGACCGCAAGGCCCTGCCGGTGCCGGAGGTGCAGGCGGGCGCCCGCTATATTGCCCCGCGCACGCTGACCGAACAGGCCGTGGCGGATGCCGTGACCGAGGTGCTGAAATGCGGCCAGCCGAGCATGGAGGACAGCTTCTTCGAATTGGGCGGCCACTCGCTGCTGGCAACGCAGCTTGTTTCCCGCATACGGCGCCGCCTCGGTGCGGAGCTCAGCCTCGCCCAGCTGTTCGCGACACCGGTGCTGGGAGACCTCGCCCGCGCCATCGACGCAGCCAAAGGCGCTGCTAGCCAGGCGCCCATTCTGCCGCAGCCACGCAGCCAGGCCCTGCCTGCCTCCTTTGCCCAGGAGCGCCTCTGGTTCCTCGACCAGTTCGAGGGCGCAGGCAATGGCGCCGCCAAGGCAAGCTATGTCATTCCAATGGCGCTGCGGCTTCAAGGCAGGCTCGATGTCGGCTGCCTGCACCGCGCCTTGCAGGCCATCGTGGACCGCCATGAGCCCCTGCGGACCGCCATCGTCAGCCGCGACGGCCAGGCCGTGCAGGCGATCGCCACGCAATTGGCGCTGCCCCTGCCGCTGACGGACCTCGGCAACCTCCCTCCGAACGAACGAAAGGCCGCGCTTCAACGCCACTTGCTGGCCCAGGTCGCGGATGGTTTCGCGCTGGACCGCAGCCCACTCATACGCGCGGAGCTGCTGCGCCTTGGCGAGGACGAACATGTACTATCGGTCACCATGCACCATATCGTCAGCGACGGCTGGTCCATGGGCATTCTCGTTCGCGAACTTGGCGCCTTGTACACCGCCTTCCTGGAAGGGGGCGCCGCTTCCCTGCCGCCACTCGCCATCCAGTACGCGGACTACGCAGCCTGGCAGCGCAGCGCCGCCCAGGCCGAAGTGCTCGAGCGCCAGCTGGAACATTGGGCCAGGGAGCTGGATGGCTTGCCGCCGCTCCTCACGCTGCCGACGGACCGTCCCCGCCCCGCCGTGCGCGGCCACGCTGGGGCGGTGCACAGTTTCGAACTCACGCCAGCCCTGAGCGCCCGCCTCCGCCAGCTCAGCCAGAAGCACGGCGCCACGCTCTTCATGACGCTGTCCGCCGCCTTCTCGCTCCTGCTGTCCCGGCACAGCGGCCAGGACGACGTGGCCTTCGGCACGCCGATCGCCAACCGCAACCGGCATGAGCTGGAGAACCTGATCGGCTTCTTCGCCAACACCCTCGTCATCCGCAACCGCATCGACGCCGCTGCCAGCTTCGAAACGCTGCTGGCGCAGACGCGCAACACCTGCCTGGCCGCCTACGACAACCAGGACCTGCCGTTCGAGCAGCTGGTCACTGCTCTCAACCCGGAACGCAGCACTGCGTACAGCCCGCTCTTCCAGGTCATGTTCGTCCTCCGGAACAATGCGGACGCCGAATTCACCCTGCCCGGCCTGAAAGCCGGCCAGGCGCTCGAAGGCAGTGAAGACAGCAGCATCAACTTCGACTTGACCCTGTCCATGAGCGACGGCGACACGCTCGGCGGCCGCCTCGCCTACAACATCGAACTGTTCGACGCAGCCACCGTGGAGCGCATGGCGCAACGCTTCGTGCGCCTGCTCGATGCTGCCGCCGCCGCCCCGGCCCTGCCCCTGGCGGAGCTGGACATGCTGGCGCCGGAAGAGTGGCAGCAGCTGCTGGGCCAGTTCAGCCATCAGGCGCCTGCATTCGCCGCGGGACCTGCGATGCACGAACTGTTCGAGCGGCAGGCTGCACGCCGCCCGCAGGCCACGGCCTTGCAGATGGCTGGGCAGGCAATGAGCTACGTGGAACTGAACCGCAAAGCCAACCAGCTTGCGCGCCACCTGCGCAGTCTTGGCATTGGCGAGGGCCAGCTGGCAGGCGTGTGCTTCGAACGCGGCATGGACATGGTGGTGGCGATTCTCGCCATCATGAAGGCTGGCGGAGCCTACGTGCCGCTCGATCCGTCCTATCCGGCGGAACGCATTGCCTTCATGGCCTCGGATGCAGACCTGCCCCTTGTTCTGACCAGCGAAGCCTTGCTGCAGGTACTGCCGCAGGATATTCCGGCCCTGTGCTGCGACCGTGACGCGGCGCAATGGCGGGACCAGCCGGACGAAAACCTGGACGGCGCACCGGCTGCCGACAGCCGCGCCTATGTGATCTACACTTCCGGCTCCACGGGCCTGCCAAAGGGCGTGCAGCTGCATCATGGCGGCCTGCGCAACCTCGTGCTGGCGCAAATCGAGGGCTTCGGCATCGATGAGAACAGCCGCGTGCTGCAATTCGCGTCCTCCAGTTTCGACGCTGCCGTATCGGAGATCGGCTGCACGCTGGCGGCTGGCGCCACCCTGGTGCTGGCTTCCCGCGACGAGATCATGCCCGGCGAGCCGCTTGCCCGCCTGCTGGCCGCGCAGCGCGTCAGCCATGCCACGCTGCCGCCGGCCGCGCTCTCCCTTACCTCGCCGGACGGCCTGCAAGCGCTGCGCGTGCTCGTCACTGCGGGCGAAGCATGCCCCGCCGCAGTCGCCGAGCGCTGGGGCGCAGGCCGCCGCATGATCAACGCCTACGGGCCAACCGAAGCCACCGTGTGCGCCACCATGGGCGACCTGATACCCGGAAGCGCCGTCACCATTGGCCGCCCCCTGCCCGGCGCGCGCATCTACCTGCTCGATCCCCATGGCCAGCCAGTACCGCAGGGTGTGGCGGGCGAGCTCCATATCGGCGGCGTGCAGGTCGCGATGGGCTACCTGAACCGCCCGGAACTGAACGCCGAGCGCTTCCTGCCGGACCCGTTCAGCAGCGGAACGGGAGCCCGCATGTACCGCAGCGGCGACCTGGCGCGCTGGCTGCCGGATGGCCGCCTGGAGTTCCTGGGCCGCGCCGACTTCCAGGTCAAGCTGCGCGGCTTCCGCATCGAGCTGGGCGAAATCGAGAACAGCGTGGCCGGGCATCCGTCTGTGCAGGAGGTGCTGGTGATGGTGCGGGAGGACCAGCCGGGCGACAAGCGCCTGACCGCCTATGTGCGCGGGGACGCGCCCGACAGCGCTGTGCTGCGCGCATGGCTCAAGGACAGGCTGCCCGACTACATGCTGCCATCGGCCATTGTGGTGCTGGAAGCATTCCCGCTGACAGCCAACGGCAAGATCGACCGCAAGGCCCTGCCCAAGCCCGAAGCCCAATCCGGCGCCGCCTTCGTGGCGCCGCAGGGCGAAACGGAGACCATGCTCGCCGCGCTATGGGCCGATGTGCTGAAGGCGGAGCGCGTGGGCCGCCACGACAACTTCTTCGAACTGGGCGGTCACTCCCTGCTTGCTGTAAGCCTGATCGAACGCATGCGCCGCCAGGGCGTGCAGGCCGACGTGCGCACGCTGTTCGCGACGCCGACCATTGCGGCGCTGGCCGCAGCGGCAGGCAGCGCCGACAGCCAGGTCGAGGTTCCGCCGAACCTGATTCCTGCGGACTGCCGTCGCATCACGCCCGATATGCTGCCGCTGGTGACGCTGCAGCAGGCCGATATCGACGCCATCGCCGCAGCGGTAGAAGGCGGCATGGCCAATATCCAGGATATCTATCCGCTCGCGCCGCTGCAGGAAGGTATCCTGTTCCACTACATGCTGGCCGAGGAAGGCGACGTGTATCTGGGCGCCCAGCTGGCGGCGTTCGACAGCCGCGAGCAGCTCGACGCCCATATCGGCGCTCTGCGCAAGGTCATTGCGCGCCACGACATCCTGCGCACGGCAGTGCTCTGGGAAGGCCTGCCCCAGCCGGTGCAGGTGGTCTGGCGCGATGTGGCGCTGGAAGTCGAAGAACTCAGCTTCGATCCGTCCGCGGGGCCGGTGGCAGACCAGTTGCGCGCACGCTGCAACCCGCAGCGCAACCGCCTCGATGTCCGCAAGGCGCCGATGATGCACATCTTCGCTGCGCACGACCCCGGGAACGGCCGCTGGCTCATGCTGGTCTGGCAGCACCATATGCTGGGCGACCACACCACCATGCACCTGCTGGACGAGGAGATCGCCGCCTTCCACGCAGGCCGCGGCCATGAGCTGCCGCCCGCCGCGCCGTTCCGCAACTTCGTCGCCACCGCGAAGCTGGGCATCAGCGAGAGCGAACATGAGGACTACTTCCGAGCCATGCTCGGAGACGTTGACGAAACCACCGCTCCCTTCGGCCTGTCGGACGTACAGGGCGACGGCAGCGCGATCCAGGTTGCCTGGCAGCGCACCGGCGCCGACCTGGGCATCCGCCTGCGCAACGTTGCCCGCAAGGCGGGCGTCAGCACGGCCAGCCTGTTCCACCTGGCCTGGGCGCAGGTGCTCGCGGTGCTGTCCGGCCGCGAAGACGTGGTATTCGGCACGGTGCTGTTCGGCCGCATGCAAGCGGGCGAAAGCGCCGACCGCACCATGGGTCTCTTTATCAACACCCTGCCCCTCAAGGTCAGCCTGCGTGGCAGGGACGCCGCGACCGCGCTGCGACAAGCCCACGATGCGCTCAGCGGCCTGCTGCGCCATGAGCATGCGTCGCTTGCCCTGGCGCAGCGCTGCAGCGGCGTCCCGCGCGGTACGCCGCTGTTCTCCTCGGTGCTCAACTACCGCCACGCCGCCGTGAGCGACGGCGGAGATGCTCCGAACCATTCCGCCAATCAGGGCCTCACCTGGATCTCCGGCCAGGAGCGCTCGAACTACCCGGTCTCGCTCATCGTCGACGATATCGGCAGCGACTTCGTTGTCTCCGCCCACGTGGATGCTTCCGAAAGCGCCCAGCGCGTCTGCTCCTTCGTCTGCACGGCGCTGGAGGCACTGGCGGCGGCGCTGGAACAGGGATCGCCACAGGAGATCGGCGCACTGGGCGTTCTGCCTGCACTGGAACGCGAACAGCTGCTGGTGCAGTTCAATGCGGTTCCCGGCGTTCAGCCATCTCCGCCCCTGCATGCGGCCGTCGAAATCCGCGCTGCCGCTGCGCCAGACGCCATTGCCCTGGAGTGGCAGGGACAGCGCTGCTCCTATGCCGAGATCAATGCGCGCGTCAACCGCCTTGCACGCCACCTGCGCAAGGCGGGCGTGCAGGACGGCGCGCTTACCGGTATCGCCATGGAACGCGGCATGGACGCGGTGATTGCCATCCTGGCGGTCATGAAGGCAGGCGGCGCCTATGTTCCGCTCGACCCTTCCTATCCGCAGGACCGGCTGGACTTCATGCTGCAGGACTCTGGCCTGAAGGTGCTGCTGACGCATTCGGACCTCGCGCAGCGCTTCGCCGTTCCAGCGAAGATCTGCCTGGACAGCGACGCAGCCCTGTGGGACGGAAACGATGCAGGCAACCCTGGCTGGCCGTGCGCGCCGCAGGGCCGCGCCTACGTCATCTACACGTCTGGCTCCACGGGCCAGCCGAAAGGCGTGCTGCTGCACCACGAAGGCCTGTGCAATATGGCGGCGGCGCAGGCGCGCCTGCTCGGCCTGGAACCCGGCAGCCGCGTGCTGCAGTTTGCATCGCTCAGTTTCGATGCCGCCGTGTGGGAAATTGCGGGCGCCCTGTCCTCAGGCGCCACGCTGGTGCTGGCGCCGCGCGAGGAGCTGATGGCGGGCGAGATGCTGGCCGCCACCCTGCGCAAGGCCCGTATCAGCCACGCCACGCTGCCCCCGGCGGTGCTCACGCTGACGCCAGCGGAGAACCTCCCGGACCTGCAAGTGCTGGTCAGCGCGGGCGAAGCCTGCCCGCCCGCCATGCTTGCGGCCTGGGCGCCCGGCAGGCGCTTCATCAATGCCTACGGTCCCACGGAAGCGACGGTCTGCGTCAGCGGCGCAACGCTTGAGGCGGATGCGGCGCGTATCCACATCGGCGGCCCCACCGCCAACACGCGCCTGTACATCCTGGACCGCCACGGCAACCCGGCGCCGGTCGGCATTGCGGGCGAACTGCACGCAGGCGGTCCGCAGATCGCGCACGGCTACCTGAACCGCCCGCAGCTCACGGCGGAGAAGTTCATTCCCGATCCCTTCTCCGAAGGGCGCCTGTACCGCACGGGCGACCTGGCGCGCTGGCTGCCGGACGGCACCATCGATTACCTGGGGCGCACGGACTTCCAGGTCAAGCTGCGCGGCTTCCGCATCGAGCCGGGCGAGATTGAACACCGCCTGGTCTCCTGCGAAGGGGTGCAGGAGGCTTATGTCATGCTGCGCGAAGACCGCGAAGGCGACCGTAAGCTGGTGGCCTACGTCACGGGCCAGGCGCAGGCTGCCGAATTGCGCAGCACACTGGCGGCGCAGCTGCCGGACTACATGGTGCCTGCTGCGATCGTCACCCTGGACCGGCTGCCGCTCACGCCGAACGGCAAGATCGACCGCAAGGCCCTGCCCGCGCCCGATCATGGCGGCGAAACCGGCGGCTACAAACCGCCGCGCAACCCGCTGGAATGGCAGCTCGCGGAGATCTGGGAATCACTGCTCGGCACCGGTCCGGTCGGCATTCACGACGACTTCTTCGCCCTGGGCGGGCATTCCCTGACGGCCGTGCGCCTGGTGGGCCGCCTGAAGGCGGACCTGGGCGCCGAGCTGCCGCTGAATTCCCTGTTCGAGCATCCCACCATCGCCCGCCTTGGCGGCCTGCTCGCGGACAGCGCGCCCTCGGGCCACACCACCAACAGCTGCCTGGTGCCGCTCAAGCCTGAGGGCAGCCAGCGGCCTCTCTATGTGGTGCACGCCCTGGGTGGAACGGTGTTCTACTACGCCGACCTGGCGCGCTTTCTGGGCCCGGACCAGCCGGTCTATGCGCTGCAATCCATCGGCCAGTTCGGCGAAGCGGAGCCGCTGGCCTCCGTCGAGGCCATGGCCGCCCATTATGTGGCGGCCCTGCGCGATCACCAGCCGCAGGGCCCCTACCGCCTGCTCGGCTACTCCTCCGGCGGCAGCATTGCCTTCGAGATGGCGCACTGCCTGCGCGAGCTCGGCGAGGAAGTGGAGTTCGTGGGCCTGGTGGACGCCTTCCTGGCCTCGGACCAGATGGCCGTTCCCCACAGCCCGCGCTGGATCAAGACGCTGGGCACCATGGTCTACCTCAAGATCGACGAGGAGGAAGTGGCGGCAATTCCGGAAGCGGACCGCCTGCCATGGTTCATCGCGCGCTGCCGCCGCGACGGCGCCATCACGCCGGGCAAACTGGAGGACTATCTGCAGGTCATCATCGCCAACCTGCAGGCCACCACCAGCTACCGTCCCCGTCCGCTGGACGCCGCGCTGCACATCTTTACCCAGCATGAACGGGTTGAGGCCACCTGGAGCAGCCTGTCGTCCTATCCGCTCCATGTGCTGCCCGTACCGGGCGAACACTCGACGTTGATGCAGAGACCGCATGTGCAGCACGTAGCGGCGGCGGTCAGCCACAGCCTGCGCAGCGCGGGCGAGGTCCAGCGCGAAGCCTCAGCAGGCGAAACGCCGGACTGCCTGGTCATGCTGCAGCCCGGCGCCACTGGCGTTGCGCCGGTCTTCCTGGTGCCAGGCGCAGGGGCGAGCGTCGCGGGCTTCGCGCATCTGGCGCACGCCCTCGGCCCAACGGTTCCGGTCTATGCCCTGCAGGCCAGCGGCCTGGATGGAGGCGCGCCTTCGGCCAGCGTCCAGCTCACGGCCGCGCGCTATGTGGCGGCCATCCTGCCGGTGCTGAAGGACCACCCATTGCAGCTCGCGGGCCACTCCTTCGGCGCGAAGATCGCCTTCGAGATGGCGCTTCAGCTCAAGGCGGCCGGCCGCTCGCGCGCTCCCCTCGCTCTGATCGACGCCAGCGGCCCTTATCAGGTGGCCGCGCCGCTGTCGCAAGGCAGCTTCGCCGATTCGGTGCTGCGCCTTGCCCTCGTACTGGAAGAAGGCGCGGGGCGTCCAATGGGCATCGATGCAGCGGCGCTGGCCGGGCTGTCCGAAGCGCCCGCGGTCGCACTGCTGCACGAGAAGATGGCGTCCGTGGGCCTGATCTCGGCCCGCGTACCGCTCGCGCCGATCCAGGCCATGGCCCGCGTTTTCCACGCCAACCTCAATACGCTGTATGCCCCCGCGCGGCCTTATCCCGATGCGGCAGTGCTGCTGATGGCTGCCAATCCTTCCGCTGCCCGCAAGGCGGCGCTGGCGGCGGACATGGAACGCCTGGCGGGCGAATGGCGCAGCTATGCACCGGCATTGAAGGTACTGCAGACTCCGGGCAACCACATGACCCTGATGGACAAGGACCATGCGGCGAGCCTGGCGGCGATGCTGCAAGGCGTGTGGCAGGAAGGAGGCCAGGCATGAGCGATGCGGCCATCGCAAACACCGCGGCCGCGGCGCCCGCGCTGCCACTGCGGCAAGGTGTGCTGATCTGGCTCGGCCAGCTGCTGACGATGCTGGTCGTCACGGCCACGGAGTTCGGGCTCGGCATCTGGACCTACGAGCGCAACGGCTCGGCGCTGGAATTCTCCGCCATCCTGGTCTGCGCCGTCGTGCCGGGACTCCTGGCCGCGCCCTGGGGCGGCGCCACGGCCGACCGCGCGGACCGGCGCCTCGTGATCCTGGCCGCCGACTGCGTGGAGCTGCTGCTGCTCGTGCTGACGGCAGCCCTGCTATGGCAGGAGGCCTTGCAGCTGTGGCATATCTACGCCGTCAATGCCGTGTTCTCGGTGAGCCTGGCCTATCGCGTTCCCGCCTACCAGGCGGCGCTGGGAGCCATGCTGCCACGGCGCCATTTCGCGCGCCTGCTCGGCATGCTGCGAACAGGCAGTTCAGTGGTCCTGATGCTGTCGCCCATGGTGGCAGCCGCCGTCATGGCAGCAGCGGGACTCGCCAGCCTGCTCGCCGGTGGCGCAGCCATCCTGCTCCTGGCGCTGCTGCCGCTTCTGCTGATCCGCTTCCCCACGCGGCGCGAACCTGCGCAGGCGCACGGCGGCACGGACCTCAAGGCTTTCGGCGAGGCCCTGCGCTACCTGTGGCGCCAGCCCGCGCTGGCCTTCCTTACCGCTTACGGCACGGCAGTCTGCTTCCTGCGCAGCCTTGCCATGACGCTCTTCGTGCCCCTGGCGCTTGCGACGCAGACGCCCGCCACCCTGGCCTGGATACAGTCGGCGGGCTCGGCGGGCCTGCTGGCCAGCTCCCTGGCGGTGGCCGCCTTCGGCCTGCCGAAGCGCCTGGTGCCTGCCATGCTGGTGCTCGACATCCTGTTCGGCATCGCCATCGTGCTGCTGGGCGCAGCGGGCAGCAAGGCGGCCCTGGCGGCGGCCATGTTTGCGGCCATGGCCAGCGTGGCGCTGCGGCTTTCGGCCTACCAGACCTTCTGGCAGCTTACGGTGCCGGACGCAATGCAGGGCCGCATCTTCTCCCTCAACGGCGCGCTCATGTCGGCCGCCGCTCCGCTGGCGGCCATTGTGGGAGGCCTGCTGGCCGATGAAGTCTTCGCGCCGCTGTTGGCATCCGGCGCCGCCTGGACCGAAGTGCTGCGTTTCGGCGCGGGCGGCCCGAAGGCGCAGGGCATCGCGCTCATGTTCGCCATTGGGGGCGTGCTGAGTGTTCTGGTAGCGGCGGGCGCCCTGCTCCATCCGGCGCTGCGCCGCCTCGATGCGGCGCCAGTGCAGGAGGCGCTCAGTCCCAGGTGAAGGCCAGCTCGCGCTGGCCGCCGGCCGGAACCGATACCTGGCGGGTCTGCTGAACGCCTTCCGAACGGGCGTCCACGCGGTAGCTGCCGGGCGCCAGCCGCATATAGAGCAGCGGCCCGGCCTTGTTCTCGGCAAAGCGCACATTGCCTGCCTGGTCCAGCACTGCGACTTCCACGTTGGCGCGGTATTCGCCGCTCTTGTTGGCGAAAGTGAGGAGCAGGTTGTAGTCGGCGCGCAGCGCCTTGATGGCCGCCTGCTGCTCCTGGCCGACGCCTCCTGAAACGAATGGCGTGCCGTTGCTGCTCCCTGTCAACAGATCGGTAGCGGGGGCCGATTGGGCCGCTGCGTGGCCGGTCATGGCCAGCGAGAGCAGCGGGATGGCGATAAGACGTCCTGGCAACATCGTTCTCTCCTTCACGGCAAGGGCATGCGGAAATTCTAGCCCAGTCCGCCGCGCGCGGCCGCACGGCTCGGACGGCGGAATTCGCCGGGGCTGGCGCCGGTCACGCTCCGGAAGGCCTGGGCAAACCGGCTCGCGCTGCCAAAGCCGTGAGCGTACGCAATCTCGGCGGCCGTCTGCCGCGTTGTCAGCAGCGCTTCGGTGGCGCGCACCACCCTCACACGCAGCAGGAAGCTGGTCCAGGACATCCCCGCCTCGTCCGCGAAACGCCGGTTCAGGGTGCGCGCAGACACGGAAGCGGCTTCCGCCACCTGCGCAAGACTCAAGGGCTCGGAAAAGTGCGCCACCGTATATGCCATTGCCCGGCGCAGTTCCTCCGATGCGGCACATGGAAACCAGAGCGTATCCGGGATGCTCGCAGCCTCCCGCGCAAGGCTGGCCAGCACCTGGAAGAAAGGCTCCGCGCGCGGATCGGCCGCTGCCGAATCCTGATCCCAGCGGCCGGAATAGGCAACCATTTCGCGCAACAGCGGCGTAACGGTGAACACCACGCAGGACGTGGCGCCTATCTCCGTTCCCCTCTCGAACAGCACGGAGGCCGATGCGGCGGGGCCAGCGCTGGAAACGCGGATCGGCGTATCGGCAGGGATCAGGGCGGCCCGGTGCGGAGGCAGCAGCCAGCTCCGGTGTTCCGCCTCAAGGTGAAAGGCGCCCGCGGCGGCATACAGCAGGTAGGGCTGCCCGAAGCTGCGCGGCCCCGTGTCGAAAGGTTCTTCGAACTGCCTGCTGAATGCGTGGGAAGGCATCAGCCAAGGCCTCCGTGCCGGGGTGGCGCGGCTTCATCGATCTGGCGCAGCAGCGCGGCGGTGTCCAGCAAAGCCCAGTGGTCAGTCACAAGACCGGCGCGGATGCGGAAGCTGCGGTACTGCTGCACCCGTATGGCGGCTCCCCTGGGCGCGCGGCCGCGAAATTCCCCCGTATGCTGCGCCGACACACAGAGCCTCAGGATAACCAGCCCATCCTGCTCCACCGCCTGTTCCACCTTATGCTCCGACGAGCTGAAGGCTGCGTTGAAGGTTTCCGCCATGCGGACATGGGCGTTCGCGCCTCCGTCGCCATAGGCGTGATCGGTGAACATGGGGGATACAAACCGGTGCACGGCGCCGGGCTGGCGCCGCGCCCACACTTCGTCCATGAAACGCAGCGCGATATCGACATTGGACTGCATAAGACCTCCTCAAATGCACCATTGTAGAAATGGTGCTCCGGCGCGGGATACATCGTCTGCGCCAGTTCCTGTCCACTCCGCGCCAGAACTGCAGCCCTACTTCACCCGCTGCTTCTCCAGCTTGCGCGCCAGGGTGCGCCGGTGCATGCCGAGGCGGCGGGCCGCTTCGGAGATATTGAATTCCGTTTCCGCCAGCACGGCGTGAATGTGTTCCCATTCCAGGGTCTTGACGGAGGTGGTGCGGTTCGTCACCTCCACATCCGCGGCGCCCGCGACGTGGCCGAAGGCGGCCTCGATATCGTCCGTGTTGGAAGGCTTGGCGAGATACTGGCAGGCGCCCAGCTTCACCGCCTCCACGGCGGTGTTGATGCTGGCGTAACCGGTCAGCACCACGATCAGCATGGCCGGGTCGTGCTGGTGCAGCATCTGCACGCAGGCCAGCCCCGAGGCGTTGCCCTTCAGCTTCAGGTCCACCACCGCGTAGCCGGGACGATTGTGTTCCACCAGCGCGCTGGCCTCGTCCAGCGTGGCCGCCAGCAGGACCTTGTAGCCGCGCCGTTCGAAGGAGCGGCTCAGGGTGCGCGCGAAGGCTTCGTCGTCCTCCACGATCAGCAGTACCCGCTCTTCGCTCATGCCTTCTCCTCATCCAGCGCGATCGCCGAAAGGGGTAAGCTTATCAGCACTTCCGCCCCACCCTCGCTGCGGTTGCGCGCGCTGACCGTTCCGCCCAGGGTGCGCGCCACGTTCACGGACAGGAAGAGACCCAGTCCACCGCCCGGCTTGCCCTTGCTGGACTGGTAGGGACGCCCGAAGTCCTCCAGCATGGCGGGCTCGAAGCCCGCCCCCGTGTCGGTCACGCGCAGGGTCACATGGCCGTCTGCGCGCGTCGCCTCCATGCCCACCCATCCGGGGGAGGCTTCCAGCGCGTTATCGAGCACGTTGCAGATCATCTGCTTCAGGGCGGAATCGAACACCACGGGCATGTCCTGGCGGATGCGGTTCTCGTAGCTGAAGGACTTTACGGGACGGCTGTCGCGCCACTCCTCCACCAGGCCGTCCAGGAAAGTGTTGATCGTGGTCCTGGTCGACGATTCGCCGCGCGCCTCGCCCGCCGACAGCAGGATGCCACTGACGATGGCCTTGCAGCGCTTGAGCTGCGTTTCCATCTCGCCGATCTCCTCCAGCAGTTCCGGGTTGCCCCGGAATTCCGGCATGCGCCGCCAGTCGCCCAGGATGACGGATAGCGTCGCCAGCGGCGTGCCCAGTTCATGCGCCGCGCCGGAGGCGAGAAGGCCCATGCGCACCACGTGCTCCTCTTCCACCGCCCGCTGGCGCAGGTGGGCCAGCTGCGCATCGCCCGCGCGCACATTGCGCGAAATGCGGGTGATAAAAACGACGAGGAGCGCCGCGATCAGCATGAAGCAGATCAGCATGCCCTGCACGTAGAGGCTTTCGATGCCGCGCTCGTAATCGATGGGCAGGGGCAGCGGCTTGGAGAAGAGCGCCAGGCCAGCGAGGCAGAGCGAGGTCACCAGCACGATCACCCAGGTGGACCAGGCTTCGAGCAGCACCGCGCCCAGAATGACCTGCAGCAGGTAGAGGAAGGCGAAGGGATTGCTCGCGCCGCCGCTCAGGTAAAGCTGGGCCGTGAGCGTTCCCACATCGACCAGCAGGGCCAGGAGGATCTCGCTGTTGCTGACGGCGCGGCTCTCGTGCCAGCGCAGGTGGCTGGCGATGTTGAAGGCGATCAGGCAGGCCAGCACCTCCAGCATATGCACCAGCGGCAGCTGCAGACCGAAGCCCAGCATGGCGGTGGCAATGGTGGTGATCTGGCCGACCACCGCTATCCAGCGCAGCTCGATCAGCTGCATCATGTTCTTGTGCCCGGCCGCTTCCCGCGCCCCGGCGCCGCTGGCTTCCTGCTTCATTTTTTCAGTCAGGTCTATTATCCCGATCATTCCTTGTCCCCATCGTTCGGCGCTGCCAGAACCAGGCGCCCGCCGTCATCGCGGCAAGAGCGTACCAGGTAAAAGCATAGCCCAGATGGTTATTATGGAATGAAATGACGGTGAGTCCCCCGACGGGCTGGCCCGGCGCGCCGGCCGGCTCCTGTCCCGCCTTCGCATCCACGAAGAACGGCGCCACATCGCGCAGGCCGCGCGCGGCCGCAATGGCCTGCACATCGCGCGAATACCAGCGGTCGTTCGCCGGATCGTTCTGGCGCAGGAAGCCGCCGCCCGGCTCCGCAATGCGCAGCAGGCCCGTGACGGCAACGGCTTCGCCAGCCCTGGCGCAGGCGTCCGCCGGAGCTGGCGGCGCCGGCCTGGGCGCAGGCCCTGCGGGTACGAAGCCGCGGTTGACGAACACGATGCCGTCCTCCGTGCACATGGGCGTGAGCAGCCAGAAGCCCGCGCCCAGCTCCGTCACGGCCTGCACGCGCGCAGTCTGCTCATAGAGGAAGGCGCCGCGCACGCTCACGTGGCGGTATTCGTCCGACGCCGCAGTGATGCCAGGCCAGCGCGCGCGCGGCGGCGCCGGAACGGCAGGCGCGTTCACCCTTTCCTCGACACGGGCGATCAGCGCCCGCTTCCACTGCAGGCGCTTGACCTGCCAGGTGCCGAGGGCCGAGAAGACGCAGAACAGCAGCAGCGCGAGCGCCGCAAGGAAAAACCGCGCCGCCGCGGAAGGCGGACGGCGCGGCGCATCGGGCGATGCCTGCGGCATCAGTTCATGCCGTTCATCTGGTGGGCGGGCGCGCCCGGCATCGGTCCCGGCATCATGTTCTTGTTCATGTGGTACATGACCCACAGGGAACCGGACAGCGTAATCACGAGGATGACGACGGTGAAGATCAGGGCCAGCATGTTCCAGCCTCCTTCCGCTTTCGCGTTCATGTGCAGGAAGTAGATCATGTGCACCACGATCTGCACGGCGGCGAAGGCCAGGATCACGATGGCGGTGGTGGCGCTGTCCATCGTGCGGTTCATCACCAGCCAGAAGGGAATGGCGGTCAGGATCACCGACAGCAGGAAGCCGATCACATAGCTCTTGACGCTGCCGTGATCGTGGCCGTCGTCGTGATCGTGGTGGTCGTGGTGCTCGCTCATGGCAGGGTTCCCATCAGGTAGACAAAGGTGAAGACGCCGATCCAGACCACGTCCAGGAAGTGCCAGAACATGGAGAGGCACATCAGGCGGCGCAGGTTTTCGCGCGTGAGGCCGTGCTTCCCGACCTGGAACAGCAGGGTCACCAGCCACACGATGCCGAAGGTCACGTGCAGGCCATGGGTGCCCACCAGGGCGAAGAAGGAAGTCAGGAAGCCGCTGCGCTGCGGGCCGTAGCCCTCATGGATCAGGTGCGAAAACTCGTACAGTTCCAGGCCCAGGAAGGCCGCGCCCAGCAGGCCGGTGATCACCAGCCAGGCGACGGCGGCGCGCTGCTTCTTCGCATAGGCGGAGAGCATGCCGAAGCCGTAGGTGATGGACGAGAGCAGCAGGAAGGCCGTATTCAGGGCCACCAGCGGCAGGTCGAACAGCTCGGCGCCCGAAGGCGCGCCCGCGAAGTTGCGGCCCAGGACAGCGTAGGTCGCGAAGAGGCAGGCGAAGATAAGGCAGTCGCTCATCAGGTAAATCCAGAACCCCAGCAGGGTGCCGTTCTCCGGATGGTGCTCGCGCACGTAGTAGCGCGAGCTCAGGTCAGTCGTCGCAGTCATTTCAGGCATGGGCTTCCAGCAGTTTTGTGCGCTTTTCTTCCACGGCGGTCACCTGCTCCGCCGGAATGTAGTAGTCGCGCTTGTAGTTGAAGGTATGGATGATGATGGCGGCCATCATCGCCACGAAGCTCAGGCCCGTGAGCAGCCACATATGCCAGATGATGGCGAAGCCCAGCACCGCGCTCAGGGCGGCGATGACGAAGCCGGCGCCGGTGTTCTTCGGCATGTGGATGGCCACGAAGTCCTTGAGCGGGCGCTGATAGCCGTTCTTTTTCATGTCGGCCCAGGTGTCGTTGTCGTGCACCACGGGGGTGAAGGCAAAGTTGTAGTCCGGCGGCGGCGAGGACGTGGACCATTCCAGCGTGCGGCCGCCCCATGGGTCGCCCGTCACGTCCAGGTTCTTCTTGCGGTCGCGCACGGACACGTAGAACTGCATCAGCATGGCGCCGATACCTGCCGCGATGGTGAGCGCGCCGACGGCGGCGATCTGCTGCCAGATCCACAGGTTCGGATCGTCGAAGTGGCTCATGCGGCGGGTAACGCCCATGAAGCCCATTACGTACAGCGGCATGAAGGCGAGGTAGAAGCCCACCACCCAGCACCAGAAGGAGATCTTGCCCCAGAATTGATTGAGCTTGTAGCCGAAAGCCTTGGGCCACCAGTAGTTGATGCCCGCGAAGAGGCCGAACAGCACGCCGCCGATGATCACGTTGTGGAAGTGGGCGATCAGGAACAGGCTGTTGTGCAGCACGAAGTCCGCCGGGGGCACGGCCAGCATCACGCCGGTCATGCCGCCGATGACGAAGGTCACCATGAAAGCCACGGTCCACATCATTGGCAGCTCGTAGCGGATGCGGCCATGGTACATGGTGAAGAGCCAGTTGAAGATCTTCGCGCCCGTCGGGATCGAGATGATCATCGTGGTGATGCCGAAGAAGGAGTTCACGCTCGCTCCCGAACCCATCGTGAAGAAGTGGTGCAGCCACACGAGGTAGGACAGGATGGTGATCACCATCGTCGCGTACACCATGGAGGTGTAGCCGAACAGGCGCTTGCTGGAAAAGGTGGAAACCACTTCCGAGAAGATGCCGAACACCGGCAGCACCAGGATGTAGACCTCCGGGTGGCCCCAGATCCAGATCAGGTTCACGTACATCATGGCATTGCCGCCAAGGTCGTTCGTGAAGAAGTTGGTGTGGAACAGGCGGTC
The DNA here is from genome assembly GCF_021165955.1 of Massilia endophytica. Lineage (NCBI taxonomy): Bacteria > Pseudomonadati > Pseudomonadota > Betaproteobacteria > Burkholderiales > Oxalobacteraceae > Massilia > Massilia endophytica. The sequence goes on from NZ_CP088952.1 coordinate 2,169,435, forward strand.
GAGGCCCAGCATGGCCAGCACGGCGGTCAGCACGGGGAAGGCGGCCACGATCAGGATGTTGGTGCACAGGGCGGTCCAGGTGAAGACGGGCATCTTCATCAGGTCCATGCCCGGAGCGCGCATCTTCACGATGGTGACAATCAGGTTGATCCCCGAGAGCAGCGTACCGACACCCGCAATCTGCAATGACCAGATGTAGTAGTCCACCCCCACGTCCGGACTGGCGAGAATGCCCGACAGCGGCGGATAGGCCAGCCAGCCCGTGCGCGCGAACTCGCCCACGAACAGGGAAGCCATCACCAGCACGGCGCCGAAGGTCGTCATCCAGAAGGAGAAATTGTTCAGGAAGGGGAAAGCCACGTCGCGCGCGCCGATCTGCAGCGGCACCACGTAGTTCATGAAGCCCGTCACCAGCGGCATCGCCACGAAGAAGATCATGATCACGCCGTGGGCGGTGAAGATCTGGTCGTAGTGGTGCGGCGGCAGGAAGCCCGTGGCGTCGCCGAAGGACATGGCCTGCTGGGCGCGCATCATCAGCGCGTCGGCGAAGCCGCGCAGCAGCATCACCAGGCCCAGGATGATGTACATGATGCCGATCTTCTTGTGGTCGATGGAGCAGATCCAGTCGCGCCACAGGTGGCCCCACAGCTTGAATTTGGTGATGGCGCCCAGCACGGCCAGGCCGCCGATCATCACGGCGATAAAGGTATAGAGCAGGATCGGTTCATGGAAAGGAATCGCTTCCCAGCCAAGGCGGCCGAACAGCAGGCTCGTGGAAGTTTCGGTTGGCTCGTGCATATTACTTCTTCGTTGAAATGGTGGGCTGCGCGGCGGCCTGGCCTTCGGCAGGCGTCACGCACACTTCGGCATCCAGCTTCGCCAGATTGGTTTCGCCAGCCTTGGCCTGCTGCGCCTTGGCGGCGGCGTCGATGGACACGCGGCGCATGTCATGGTGCATCTGCTCGCTCATGCAGACGGAGCCCGGCGTGACGCAGCGGTTCACGATGGCGTCGTACAGGTCATGGTCCACGTCCGCGTAGCGGCGCACGGGTTCGCGCTCGCTCGGCTTCTCCAGCTGCATATAGGCCGCGCGGGTCAGCGCGCTGCCGGCAGCCTTGGTTTTTGCCACGTACTCGTCGAAGTCCTGCTGGGTCACGCCGTGGTACTTGAAGCGCATGTGCGAGAAGCCCGCGCCGCTGTAGTTGGACGAGAAGCCGTCGTACACGCCAACCTTGTTCATCACCGCGTTCAGCTGGGTTTCCATGCCCGGCATCGCGTAGATCATCCCGGCCAGCGAAGGAATATAGAAAGCGTTCATCACGGTCGACGCCGAGATCTTGAACTTGATCGGGCGGTCGATGGGGGTCACCAGCTCGTTGACGGTGGCGATGCCCTGCTCCGGATAGATGAAGAGCCATTTCCAGTCCAGCGCCACCACTTCCACGATCATGGGCGCGGTGCCCGCGGCGACGGGACGGTTCTCGTCCAGGCGCTGGAGGGGACGGTAGGGATCGAGCAGGTGGGTGCTGATCCAGGTGATCGCACCGAGCACGATAATCAGCAGCAGGGGCACGCCCCAGATCACCAGTTCCAGCTTGGTGGAATGGTCCCAGTCCGGATCGTACTTGGCGGCGGTGTTATTTTTACGATAACGCCAGGCGAAGAGCAGCGTCAGGATAATGACCGGGACAACGATAAGCAGCATCAGGAGGGTGGCCACGATGACCAGGTGCGCCTGCTGCTGGGCGATATCGCCCGCCGGATTGAGCACCACGGTGTTGCAGCCTGCCAGCAGCACCAGTGGAAGAAGCAACAGTCCGCGCCAATGTTTCATATATTTCATGCAGTAAGTGCGCTACAGAGGGTGGAGATCGTGCTACTGTACCGGGACGGGCTTCTTTGCGGAATTGGACACATTGTCCCAGGCCGCGGGACCCGTGGAATAACGACTTAAAGAGAGACAGAAACATGGCCACACCGACTTCCATTGGCGGCGACATGAGCGCCGATTATCAGCCAAGTCCAACCAGCCAGGGCGCACGCAACGTCAACGCCCGCGATGGCCAGATCGCCCCCGGCGAGATCGCAGTAGGCGTCGTGATCGGGCGCGCTTCCGAGTACTTCGACTTCTTTGTATACGCCATCGCCTCCGTGCTGGTGTTCCCCTCCATCTTCTTCCCCTTCCAGGACAGGCTGGATGGAACGCTGTATTCCTTTGCCATTTTTGCACTGGCATTTATTGCAAGGCCTTTCGGCACCGTGACCCTGATGGCGATCCAGAAGCGCTTCGGGCGCGAGGCCAAGCTCACCATCGCCCTCTTCCTGCTGGGCGGCTCCACCGTTGGCATGGCCTTCCTGCCGACGTACGCGGAACTGGGCGCGGCCTCCATCGTCTTCCTCTCGCTGCTGCGCATCGGCCAGGGCATTGCGCTGGGCGGATCGTGGGACGGCCTGCCTTCCCTGCTCGCGCTGAACGCCCCGCAGCAGAAGCGCGGCTGGTACGCGATGCTCGGCCAATTGGGCGCGCCGGTGGGCTTCATCGTGGCCGCGGGCCTCTTCGCCTATATGCTCTCCGCCCTCTCGACGCTGGACTTCCTGGACTGGGGCTGGCGCTATCCCTTCTTCGTCGCCTTCGCCATCAACGTAGTGGCGCTGTTCGCGCGCCTGCGCCTCGTGTCCACGCCCGAGTATTCGCGCCTGCTGGACGAGCGCGAACTGGAGCCCACCAATCCGGTGGAGCTCACGCGCAGCCAGGGCCGCAATGTGCTGATCGGCGCACTCGCCGCACTGGCCAGCTACGCCCTCTTCCACGTGGTCACGGTGTTCCCGCTGTCCTGGGTCACGCTCTACTCCACGCGCTCGATCGAAGAATTCCTGTGGCTCGAAGTGGGAGGCGCCGTGCTGGCGATTGGCGCCATCGTGCTCTCCGGCCTCGTGGCGGACCGGTACGGCCGCCGCCGCACGCTTGGTTCGCTGGCCATCATGATCGCAGTGTTCAGCGGCTTCGTGCCCACGCTGATGGAAGGCGGTGAACTGGGCCAGAACATCTTCATCCTCATCGGCTTCTGCCTGCTGGGCCTTTCCTACGGCCAGGCGGCAGGCGCGGTGACGGCCAACTTCCAGGCCAAGTACCGCTACACCGGTGCGGCCCTGACTTCGGACCTGGCCTGGCTCGTGGGCGCCGCCTTCGCGCCGCTGGTGGCGCTGGGCCTGTCCGCCCACTTCGGCCTGGGCTATGTGAGCCTCTACCTGCTCTCGGGCGCCGTGGGTTCCCTGGCCGCGCTCAGCCTCAACCGCGCGCTGGAGATCCGCGACTAGGATTTCAGTCATGCGCTGACAGAAAATTGCGCCGCGTTCCTACGCGGCGCAGTTGTTTCAGCGGCTAACATGAACGCTCAAGAAAAGGAGAGCGACCATGTTTTCTCTGAACAAGTTGAGCCCGTCCATTACGGACATGATCCGCTTCGACCATTCCCACGTGCTGGTCACCTTCCACCAGTACACCGCCACTTCCCGCCCCAAGGTGAAGAAAGCCCTGGCCGAAACCATCTGCACGGCGCTGGAAATCCACGCCACGCTGGAGGAAGAAGTCTTCTACCCCGTGATCCGCAACCTCAACGGGCAGGAGCCGACGATCCAGAAATCCGTTCCCGAGCACAACGAAATGCGCCGCGTCATCGCCGAGCTGCGCGCGGCCGATCCCACGACCCGGCGCCACGACGAGCTCATCAACGAGCTCATGCGCGACGTGATGCACCACGTGGCCGATGAAGAGACGGTGCTGCTGCCCGAAGCCGAGCGCATGCTGGGCAAGGACCGGCTCGACGAGCTGGGCGCCGAGATGACGCGCCGCCGCATGCAGCTGGTGGCGCCGAAGGCCGGGTCGATTGCGAAGAACACGGCAGTGGGCTTCTCCGGCAGCACGGCAGCAGTGGTGGCAGGCTTGGCCGGGGTCGTCGTGGCCGCCAAGCTCTTCTCCCGCCGCCCCGCCGCCGCCTCCGCCTGATACGGCCAGGCCCGCCGGGGGGCACCGCTGTGATATCGTCCTGCCATCGACATCGACTGGACAATAACGAGTGGAAGCCCATAGCGCCGTGCCCCATCTGCGGGAAATCCTGATCTTTCTGCTGATGGCGGGCGTGCTCGTGCCGCTGCTGCAGCGCTTCCGCATCAACCAGGTGCTGGGCTTTCTCGCGGCCGGTCTTGCGGTGGGCCCCAACGGGCTGGTGCTGCTGGCGGACCAGTTTCCCTGGCTCGCCTATGTAACCATCGGCAGCCGCGACAGCGTGGCGGCCATCGGCGAACTGGGCATCCTGTTCATGATGTTCATGATCGGCCTGGAGCTCTCGCCCGCCCGCCTCTGGTCCTGGCGCCGCTGGGTGTTCGGGGCGGGCCTGGCCCAGCTCGGCGTGACCGCAGCCTTCCTCGGCGCCCTCGCCTATCTTTTCGGCAACCCTACAGGCGCCGCGCTGGTCGTGGGCCTCACCCTGGCCCTGTCGTCCACCGCCATCGTCATGCAGTTGCTGAGCAACCGGCACGAGCTGGGCTCCACCCTGGGCAAGGCGAGCTTCTCCATCCTCATGATGCAGGACCTGGCCGTTGTGCCCCTGCTGATCATGCTGCCGCTGCTCGGCCACGGCGCGGGCCTGGGCATCTTTGCCGCCATCGGTCTTGCCTTGCTCAAGGGCGCCATCACCATCCTCGCGCTGTATTTCCTCGGCGGGCGGCTTGTGCCGCCGCTGTATGCGCGGCTGGCCACCCGCCAGCATCCCGAAAGCTTCCTCGCCCTGACCTTGCTGCTGACACTGGGCGTGGCCGGTGTGACCGCCCTCGCAGGCCTGTCCATGGCCCTGGGCGCACTGCTGGCCGGACTGCTGCTGGCCGATACCGAATACCGCTTCGAGGTGGAAGTGCTGATCGAGCCCTTCAAGGGCCTGCTGATGGGGCTGTTCTTCGTATCCGTCGGCATGCAGGTGGACCTGCGCGAGATTCTGCTCAATCCGCTATGGCTGCCGCTGTCGGTGCTCGGCCTGCTGCTGATCAAGGCTGCCGTGGCGATGGGCATTCTGCGCGCAGGGGGCATGTCCTGGGGGCGCTCCATCGAAGGCGGCGTCCTGCTCGGCCAGGGCGGCGAGTTCGCGTTCATCGTCCTCGGCTATGCAGTCGCCACGGGCGTGCTGGAAGCGCCCGTCAGCCAGTTCATGGTGACGGTGGTCAGCCTGAGCATGTTCCTCTCGCCCGCCGTGGCCCGCCTCGGCACCCTCGGCGGCAAATGGGTGGACCAGCGCATGCCGCGCCCGAGCGAGCCGCCTGCCGCGCTGCCGCCTTCCGGCATGACGGAACACGTGGTGATCGCAGGCTATGGCAGGATCGGGCAGCTGATCGGCAAGGTACTCTCGCAGCAGGGCATTCCCTTCGTCGCCCTGGAGCAGGACTACCAGCTGGTGGGCACCCTGGCCAAGGCCGGGCATCCCGTGTATTCGGGCGACGCGTCCATGCCTGAATTGCTCGCGGTGGTGAACGCGCGGCATGCCGCCGCCGTGGTGCTGACGATGGACAATCCGCCGTCCGCCGTGCATGCCGCCCAGCGCATCCGCCAGATCTGCCCCGGCGTGCCCGTCTTTGCGCGCGCCCGCGACCCGCGCCATGCGGTGATGCTGAAAACGGCAGGCGCCCGCCAGGTCATTCCCGAAACCTTCGAGACAGGCCTGCAGCTGGCCGCCTTCGTGCTGGAAGCGTCGGGCGTGCCGGACAGCGCCGCGCAGGACCTGGTCGAGGCCCAGCGCGACGAGCTGATTGCCGCCTTCGAGCAGAAGGCTTCCTAGTCCATCTGCCCGTCCTGGTAGTACTTGCAGGACGGCGCCCTGCGCGCCGCTCCGGCGCACACGGCGCGCCTGCACTCCACGGCGCCCGGCACGCCCGGCCGCGGGCAGCGGCTGAACAGGTTGCTGTTATAGGATTCGGTGGCGGCCGCAGGCGCTTCCCTGCGCTGCACCGCCGGCGTGGCACGCCGCCGCTCGGGACGGCTCTCCATGTCGGCGCCCGATTCCGCGTCCACGCTGCCGCCGCTGCTTTCCGCAATATCCGCATCGTCGCCGCTCCAGCCGCTGCTGTCGTAAGCGGCCGCTGGCTTGCTGGCGGCGGTCGCCTCGGCCGGAACCGCATCCTTGGCCGGCGGTTGCGCTCCCGCCAGCGCAACGGCCAGCGGAGGAACAGTGGCAGCAGGAGGGGCGGCGGCTGGAGGGGTCTTCGCGGGCGCATGGGCCGAAGGCGCCGGTGCTGCTGCCGCGGCAGGAGCGGCGGACTGCGCCGCCGGGGGTTTGACTGCGGGCGGCCCCTGCCGCGCCACCACCCGCTCCACCCGCTCGATCTGGCGGCTGGTGGCAATGGACCTCGCCACATGCATGCCCGCCCACACCAGGAAACCGGCAATCGCAATGCCGATCACCCACAGCACGCGCGGCGACAGGCCGCTGTAGGGACCGGCAGCCTGATGTGTCGATTCATCATAGGATTCCATTCCCGAAACATACTGCGTTGCGGGAATTCGTGGCGCGGGCTTAGTGGGTCTGCAGCGAGTCCGGGAAGATGGCGCGGGCGGCGAAATAGCCGTGGCCGGCGCTGCGCTCCAGGCCTGCGCGGTCCAGGATATGCACGACGCCACGGCGGCACTGGATCAGCCCTTCCGCCTGCAGCTTGCCCGCTGCCGCGGTAATGCTCTCGCGGCGCACGCCCAGCAGGTTGGCGATGAGCTCCTGCGTCACCTTCAGCTGGTCGGACGGCGAGCGGTCCAGGCGCTCCAGCAGCCAGCGCGACAGGCGCTGCTCGATGCTGGCGTGGCGGCTGCTCACGACGTTCTGCGCCAGCTGGGCGAAGAGTGAGCTGGTATAGCGCATGAGCTGGTGCGCCAGCACGCCGCCTTCGTTGAACATGTCGCGCAGCGTTTCGGTCCTCAGGCGGTAGCCGTAGCCCGCCGACTGCACCACGGCGGTATTGCTGGCGCGCTCGCCCTTGTACATGGTCACGCCCACCACGCCTTCGTGGCCCACCATGGCGATCTCCGTGGTCGCCCCTTCTTCCGTCACATACTGGAGCGACACGATGGCATTGGTGGGGAAATAGGTGTACTCGATCTTCTCGCCGAAGTCGTACAGGTGCTTGCCGACCGGGAGGGACACCAGTTCCAGGTCGAGGAACAGGCGCTCCAGGTCCTGGCGCGGCAGGGCCCGCAGCAGCTCGTTCTGCTGGGCGCCGATAATGCTCACGGCGGGCGCCGCCTTGCGCGGCTGGGGCAGCACCGCCCTGGCTGGGCTCGGACGGCTTTCGACGAATTCTGCGTTTTGCATAATGCTCACCTTTGCAATGAATTGTTCTTTTGTTAGCCTTACTGTATTGCGTCGGCTTGCACAGCAGTATCGGAGCAGGCCAGCCCCTTGTGTAGTACAGGAACATAGCGGCATGTAATCTCTGTCCTACGTGAACTGGCGCACATATAAAGATGGGCAGATCGGAGACAATGGAACTTCCCAAGGGCAAGGTCCTTAAAAACTTTCTCCGAGTCAACCCATGAACGAATTCGCGCAAGTCTCCTACGCTCTGCAACGCCAGAAAGCCGCTGTCGAGCGGACGCTCGCCGCCAGTTCGCCGGAGGAGACCGTTGTCGCCCTGCGCTGGGCCGACGCCTGGCACCGCCTGGTGCAGGCCCGCCTGGACCGCGCGGAGCTGGCCCACCGCCTGCGCCAGCCGGTACGCTATTTCGACTACAAGCGCAACCGCCTCCTGCACTGATCCCCTGCTGCGTTGGCAGCAAAACTACGATACAAAGCCAGCTGGGCAATAACTGGTCAAAAGCACATGGGCCTGTGCTAGTATTCGGCAGCCCATGGCGATGCTCACCACAAATGAAGCCATTTCCAGGGCTCGTTATCCCTGGATCAATGGAGACATAGTGAGTATTTTCAGAACAAAAAACCTGGATGACATGGTGGCGGCAGGACGCGCGCCGGGCGGCCTCAAAAAGGTGCTCGGCCCCATGGACCTTATCTTTATGGGTATCGGCGCCATCGTCGGCACCGGCATTTTCGTGCTGACCGGCACCGGCGCCCTGACGGCCGGCCCCGCCCTCAGCATTTCCTTCGTCATCGCCGCCCTGGCCTGCGCCTTCGCCGCGCTGTGCTACGCCGAATTCGCCTCCACCGTGCCGGTAGCGGGCTCCATCTACACTTATAGTTACGCCACCCTCGGCGAACTCGTCGCGTGGATGATCGGCTGGGACCTGATGCTGGAATACGGCCTGGCCACCTCCGCCGTGTCCGTGGGCTGGTCCGGCTACTTCCAGTCCCTGCTCTCCGGCTTTGGCCTCGCCCTGCCGACCGTGCTCACGGCCGCCCCGGGCGCCGTGCCGGGCGTGGAAACCTGGTTCAACCTGCCTGCCCTGCTCATCATGCTGGTGCTGACGGCCATGCTCTCCTGGGGCATGCGCGAATCCGCCCGCGTGAACAACATCATGGTGGCGATCAAGATTGCCGTCGTGCTGCTCTTCATCCTGGTGGGCTTCCGCCACGTGCAGCCCGCCAACTGGCAGCCCTTCATGCCCTTCGGCATCAGCGGCGTGATGAGCGCGGCGGCCCTGGTCTTCTTCGCCTTCATCGGCTTCGACGCCGTGACCTCGGCAGCCGAGGAAGTGAAGCGTCCCGAGCGCGACCTGCCTATCGGCATCATCGGCTCCCTGGCCGTATGCGCCATCCTCTACGTGCTCGTGTCCGCCATCATGACCGGCATCGTGCCCTTCCAGAAATTCCTCGGCGTCGACCACCCCGTGTCGCTGGCCCTGCAATATGCGGGCGAGAACTGGGTGGCGGGCTTTGTGGACCTGGGCGCCATCCTGGGCATGACCACCGTGATCCTGGTGATGACCTACGGCCAGACCCGCGTCATCTTCGCCATGTCGCGCGACGGCCTGCTGCCGCGCAAGCTCTCCACCATCCATCCGAAGCACAGCACGCCTTTCTTCGCCACCTGGGTGGTGGGTATCGTGTTCGGCCTGATCGCCGCCATGGTGCCGCTGAACGTGCTGGCTGAGCTCATCAATATCGGCACCCTGGCCGCCTTCAGCCTGGTGTCCGTGGCCGTGGTCATCCTGCGCAAGAAGCGTCCGGACCTGCACCGCGCCTTCCGCTGCCCCGGCGTGCCGGTGGTGCCTGCCCTGGCGGTGGTGTTCTGCGTGGCCCTGATGACCTACCTGAGCAAAACCACCTGGATTGCCTTCGGTATCTGGCTGTTGATCGGCCTGGTGGTATATTTTGGCTATGCGCGCCACAATTCGGCGCTGAACCAGAAAGCCTGATGTACACCGCAGGTCCCCTGCGGGGGACCTGCTGCCTGGCCCGACAATGTTAACGAGCTTGTCGTTCTATGCTAATTGGGCGTTATGATCCTTCGCTGGTCCTCATCTCGATCGCCGTCGCGATCTTTGCCTCCTACACGGCGCTGAGTCTGGCCGGCCGGGTCCGGCAATCGAGCGGCTCCTCCGTCCATGCCTGGACCATCGGCGGCGCCTTCGCCATGGGCAGCGGCATCTGGGCCATGCACTTCGTCGGCATGCTCGCCTTCGAGCTGCCCATCCCCGTCGGCTACGACATGGCGCTGACGCTGCTCTCCCTGCTACTCCCCATCGTCGTCTCCGCGCTGGCCCTGCAGCAGATGAACGGCATGACTCTCGGTCCCCGGCGCCTCTTCTTCAGTGCCGGCCTCATGGGCTTGGGCATCGCCGCCATGCACTACACAGGCATGGCGGCCATGCACATGCAGCCGGTCATCGACTACGATCCCCTGCTCTTCGCCACGTCCATCGCCATCGCCATCGTGGCCTCGGCTGGCGCCATCTGGACCGGCAACCGCCTGCGCGAGAGCGCGCCGGGCGCGCGCCTGGCCCAGGCCGCGGCTGCCGTCATCATGGGCTTTGCCATCGTCGGCATGCACTACACCGGCATGGCGGCGGCCAACTTCCCGGCAGGCAGCGTCTGCCTGGCAGCGGGTTCGGGCATGAACCAGGACCATCTCGCCATTCTGGTCACGGTAGCAACCGTTTGCGTGCTGAGCGTGGCCCTCCTCGTGTCGATCTTCGATGCGCGGCTCGAAACACGCAACCGGCAGCTTTCCGCCACCGCCGCCACCGCCGAAGAGCGGCGCGCCCTCTACCTGCACGAACTGGAGGCGCGGGTGGAGGCAGAGCGCCTGAGCCACCTGAAGGACGAATTCCTCGCCATCGTGTCGCACGAACTGCGCACGCCGCTGAACGCCATCCTGGGCTGGTCGCAACTGCTGCTGCAGCAGGACGGGCAGGACAAGGACAGCCTGCGCAAGGGCGTGCTGACCATCGAGCGCAACGCCCGCGCCCAGGCCCAGCTGATCGACGACCTGCTCGAAATGAGCAAGATCATCTCCGGCAAGGTGCGCCTGCAGCTCAAGCCCTGCTGGCCGGGCGACTTCATCGGCGCGGCGGTGGACACCGTCCGCCCCACCGCCATGGCCAAGCGCATCCGCCTCGATGTGGACCTGGACAAGCGCGCCGGTCCGGTACTGTGCGACCCGAGCCGCATGCAGCAGGTCATGTGGAACCTGCTCTCCAACGCCGTGAAGTTCACCGAACCGGGCGGCATGGTCTGCGTGCGCCTGTACCGCGAAGGGCGCGGCATCGGCATCGAGGTGCGCGACACGGGCATCGGCATCCGCGCCGACTTCCTGCCCTTCGTCTTCGAGCGCTTCCGCCAGGCGGATGCCTCCACCACGCGCCGCCACGGCGGCCTTGGCCTGGGCCTCGCCATTGCGCGCCAGCTCGTTGAAATGCAGGGCGGCACCATCGGCGTAACGAGCCAGGGCGAAGGCCGGGGCGCCACGTTCAGCCTCACGCTGCCCGAGCAGGCGCCCCTGCCGGACTGGCACGTAAGCCGCTTCCCCGCCGAAGGCGCCGGCCACAAGGCCGAATCCGCGCCCATGCCCGACCTGGCAGGCCTCAAGATCCTTGTGCTCGACGACGAAGCCGATTCGCTGGAGCTGGTGCGCGAGATCCTGGCGCAGACGGGGGCCACCATCCTCTGCGCCCACCAGCCGCTGGAAGCGCTGGACATGCTGGCCGAATTCCGGCCGCATCTTCTGATCAGCGACATCGGCATGCCGGGCATGGACGGCTTCGAACTGATACGCCGCGTGCGCGCGCTGGAAGACGGCGCCGCGGCCAGCCTGCCCGCCATTGCCCTCTCGGCGTTCGCGCGGCGCGAAGACCGCAGCCGCGCGCTCGCCAACGGCTTCACCGACTACCTCGTCAAGCCCGTGACGCCTGCCCTGCTGCGCCAAGCCGTGGCACGCGCGCTGCGCCGGGAAAGCGCCGCGGGAGCGGGCAAGTAGATGGCGGATCAAAAACAGTCGCAGCTTCTCGGCGCCAACCTCGCCTTCACGGCAGGCTTTATCGACACCGTCGGCTTCATCGCCCTGTTCGGGCTTTTCACCGCCCACGTCACCGGCAACTTCGTGCTCATCGGCGCCACGCTGGCGGACTTCTCGCAGGCGGCCATCCTGCTCAAGTTCCTCGCCTTCCCTGCTTTCATCGCGGGCATTGTCGCGCTCCGCCTGCTGGTGCGCCAGCCAAGCCTCGCGCCCGCTGCGGCGCTGTGCCGAGCCTATGCGCTGGAAGCGCTGCTGCTTCTGGCCTTCATGCTGTGCGGCGTGGCGGCCACGCCCGTGGGTGATGCGCCGGGCGCGCTGGCCATGACAGCGGGCCTTCTGGGCACAGCCGCCATGGGTGCGCACAGCGCAGGCAGCCGCCTGCTGCTGCCGCAACTGGCGCCGACTTCCATGATGACGGGGAACGTGACCCAGTTCGCCATCGACTCCGTCGATATCGCGCTGGGCCACGCGGACGCCGAAACCCGCGCGCGCTGCACCAAATTCCTGTGGCCCCTGCTGGGCTTCTTCGCGGGCTGCATCGCAGGCGCCTTTGGCTACACCCGGTTCGGTTTCTGGTGCATCCTGCTGCCGCTCTGCCACATCGCCGCGCTGGCGCTCACCAGCCGGGGATAGCCGGAATGAGAAGCGCGGAAGATGACGTCGAAAACCGCCGCCCCGTCTGGGAGGCGCTTTCAGACATGTTTCTCGATACGGATGTTTCGCTATTCAGGGAAGCGCGTGTAGAAAAGCTGGCGGCATCGCCCTATTCGATCGGCGAACTCGAATCGATACTGGTGAACGAGGTATATCCTGTCTGCGCGGGGAACCTGTTGTCCATCGCAGGCGAATGGGCGGGTTTCGACGAAGGGTGGCTGCAGGAGAGAATACTTCGCCGCAGCCGTTCCCGTGGCATCTTCCACTTCCTCAATCCCGGGCGGCTCACGGTGCCGCTGTCGTTCGAATGGCGCGCGACGAAGGCGGGCATCGCCGCTGCGCGGCGGCTCCCTGACAATCATTAATCAAACGGAGAATTCATGGGCAAGAACCGGCTGGAAGCCTTCAGCGACGGCGTTATCGCCATCATCATCACCATCATGGTGCTGGAACTTAAGGTTCCGCACAGCCCGGATTTCGGGGCCCTGCTCACGCTGTGGCCTGTGTTCATGAGCTATGTGCTCAGCTTCATCTACGTCGGCATCTACTGGAACAACCACCATCATCTCATTCATGCGGTGAAGGAGGTCAGCGGGGGCGTCCTCTGGGCCAACCTGCACCTTCTGTTCTGGCTGTCGCTGATTCCCTTCGTGACCGCGTGGATGGGCGAGAACCACTTCCATACCGGCCCCACCATCGCCTACGGCTTCGTGCTGTTCATGTGCTCCGTGGCGTACGCGCTGCTGGCGCGGGGGCTCATCGCCAACCATCCCAGGAACGCCACGCTGGCGGACGCTATCGGCGGCGACCGCAAGGGGAAGCTGTCGATCGTCTTCTACCTGCTTGGCGTGCTGCTGTCCTGCTTCGTCGCGTGGCTGGGATTCCTGGTCTATTTCTGCGTGGCCGTGATGTGGCTCGTGCCCGACCGCCGAATCGAGGAGAAGGTGGTCGAGGAAATCGAACAGGAAGAGTCTCAATCTGGCCCGAACTGAGCCCCGCAGGGGAGTCGCGGGTATTTGACCTACACCAACAGCTGGCTTCCAGTGCCGAGGGACAATTGCTCCTCCGCTTAACCTGCACGGGAGGAACAAATGGCGCTGGACGCGTATCTGCACATCGAAGGAATCAAGGGCGAGTCCACCGACGAACGCCACAGGGACTGGATCGAGGTATCGAATGTCACCTGGAGCGTGTATCAGCCGAGAGCGTCGGTCGTTTCAACCGCAGGCGGGCAGACCGTAGGCCGAGCCGAGCTGTCCAACATCTCGTTCAGCAAACTTGCAGACCTGTCCTCACCTCTCTTGCAGCAGACCTGCGCGATGGGCAAGACCATTCCGAAAGCCAGGTTCGAGTTCATGCGGGCAGACGGAAACGGCCAGCCCATCAAGTACTATGAAGTCGAAGTTGAGAACGTCATGATTTCAGGTGTGACCCCGGCAAGCGGCAACGGCGGCATTCTCATCGAGCAGGTGCAGTTGGCATATTCGAAGATGAAATGGAAGTACACCAAGCAGAGCATCCAGGGAGGAATGGCAGGGAACACGTCCGGTGGTTGGGACTGCGCTGGTCTCAAGTGCGTTTGAAGGAAGCTGCCATGCCCCGCCCGGCCGTCTATCAAGGCAATCTGGAGGCCTTGCTGCTCAATTGGAAGGAGCAGGAAACGCCAAGTCTCGCGAGTGGAGAGTGTGCGAGACTCCCTCAGGTACTTACGGACGTGGGCCACACGAGCAGGTGGCACCGCGGCCCGAGAGTAGTGGATTCCCCCAACCTCCTTGCAGGTACGGTTATTGCCAACTTCAAGCTCAGGGATGGGAGATGGGTGTTCCCGAATGAGCAAGGCTGGCACGCCGGACTGTTCTACAGGTTTGAAGGAAGAAGAGTCATGTCTAATGGCCTGCCATGCGTGTTCTCGATGATCGATCAATGGCTGCACAAAGCGCCAGGCCTTAGGGGCCTTGCCATACTTCCTGATTGGTTCAGAGCAGAACACCCCAACAAGTATGTCCCCTCGAATCGGGCGGACGAGTTCTACGTGGTGCTGGTGCCATGAAGCGGGGCCTGCTCGGGGTACTGGTTCTATTTCCGATAGCTGCTGCGGCGCAGGAATATGAGTGCCCGCAGGTTTACCCGGAGCAGGCAACTAAGCTCGCCGGGCTACCGCCAAATCACGCTGGAAGCGGCCTTGCCAGAAGCGGGAGGCTATCGAACGCCTATATCCATATCGGCGCCCTTCATTCCGATCCAAATGGGTTCGACGCAATGCAGATCGTCCCCAGACGAATACGCGGCGGCTGGGAAACCGAAGACCGGTTCAAGCCACATGAGAGCAAATGGCTGGTATGCGAATATGGGGGAGAGCGAAGCAGCGCACATGAACTGCGCCACCGAGGTCTGGTGGAATGGTGGGAACAGATCGCCCCCACCGCCACCTACTGCGTACTGCGGTTCACCGAGCTCAAGCACGAATCGGCGGTCCCAAGTAGTTGGACCGCCAAGGCTAGCTGCATGTGAATCACGGGCGAGGCTGCGGCAGCGCCGGAGGAACGACGATGGTGTCGTTCAGGCGCAGGAACTTGAAGCCTGCCAGCTTCTGCACGGGCTTGCCTTCCGCCGCCTGGCGCGCTTCGCGTGCCGCCACGCGCTCCATGAAGGCGTCGAAGCTCTCTTCGCGCACCTTCGGCTCGGCGGAGTTCAGGAAGTTGCGGCTGCCGTCCGGCGCCGTCACCACCAGGCCGACGTGCGAGGCCCAGTACTCGCCGTTGCGGGTCGAGATCACGTTCACGAAGTCGCCGTCGTTCAGCTGAGAGAGCACGTTCTTCACGTAGTCCTTCGGCACATAGGCTTCATTGCTCTGGGTGACCGGGAAGCTTGCCTCCGTGTGGTGGCGGGTGCGCAGGAAGCGCGTGCGGTCCACCGTCAGCGGATAGCTGGCGGTGCGCTCGCCCGCCAGCTTGGCGCTGATGTCCGTCACCAGCCAGCCGTTGTTGATGTTCCAGTCCTGCTCCGTGTAGTGGTTGCGCGTCGCCACGCCGACCACGCCGTCCTTGTAGCGGATTCGCTGCAGCATCCAGAAAAATTCTTCCCAGTTGCGCGATAGCGCCATGGCATAAGTATGTTCCGAAAATACAACACAATCGCTGTGCGTCAGGCTGAACATCGGCAGCTCGTCGTGGATCTGGAAGGGGAATTCGCCCAGCAGATTGAGCACGTAAGGCTGGCCGATGTTCTGGCGGCCGATAGCGGCGATGCGCTTGCGCAGGTCCGGCTCACTGGTCTGCATGTGGTTTATATACCGGCCTGCTTCCTGCGGCGTCATCTGGTACAGGGGCTTCTTCAGCAGCTGCTCCATGCTCAGGGGCTGGGATGGCGGAGATACGGTCGCACAGCCGGTCATCAACAGGGCAAACAGCAGGGGAAGCAGGCGCATTGCAGGACTCTCAGAGGGAAAAGCTTACGCTAGCGCGTTTTGCGCGTGACCGCGAATGATTCTTTGTCATGACTCCATAACTTCCGGTTTCCTATTCCCGGGAGTTATGAGCACGCAAATATTAGTCATTATGCATAAATGGAATTCTGGCGAATACTTTTTCTAACCGGTATTAAATCGGTCTTGGAAAAAATTACAACCGTGGAGAGCAAATGAGCATGTACGAGAAGAAGCCGCTGGCCGTAGCGGTCTCGCTGGCGCTGATGACGCTGGCAGCGCAGAACGCGCTGGCGCAGCAGGCCCCGGCGGCCGATTCGGCCACGCAGGTGGTGGAAGTGACGGGTATCCGCGCTTCCATGGCGAAGTCGCTGAGCGTGAAGAAGAATTCCTCGGCCAACGTGGAGGTCATCACGGCCGAAGACGTGGGCAAGATGCCGGACAAGAACCTGGCCGACTCCCTGCAGCGCCTGACCGGCGTGGCGGTGCGTACCGACTACGACGAGGCCGAGAAGGTCGCCATGCGCGGCACCAATCCGGACCACACCCTGATCATCTTCAACGGCCACGCCGTGGCCGGCGGCGACTGGTACATTTCCGACCAGCTCTCCAGCAGCCGTTCCACCAGCCTTTCGCTGATGCCGTCGAACGTGCTGAACCAGGCGATCGTCTACAAGACCTCGCAGGCGAATATCCAGGATGGCGGCCTGGCCGGCACCATCAACGTGACCACCCGCAAGCCGCTGGCGCAGAAGGAGCGCCTGTCGGGCGTGGTCAACCTGGGCGGCGTGTATGCCGACCTGCCAGGCAAGGCGACCCACGACGTCAATGCCTCGGTCAACTGGAAGAACGAAGCCAACACCTTCGGTATCATCGTGCAGGGCTTCGCCGAGAAGCGCATGGTGCGCCGCGATTCCGTGTCGCGCTTCGCCTACCCGCCCAACAGCGGCTGGGACGTGATCAACACCGCGACCATGAAGGGCATCACCGACGAATCGCTGGCCGGTACGGGCCTGAAGGCTGCGGACCTGAACGGCGTGCGTATCCCAGGTTCGATGAGCATGGAATACGTGCAGGGCGAGCGTGACCGCAAGGGCGGCATGTTCTCGGCCCAGTTCAAGCCGAACAAAGACCTCGACATGACGATGACGGGCTTCCACTCGTCCATGAAGGCGCCGAACTACGGCCGCCTGAATGCGGGCGCCATCATCAGCATGCTGCAGGGCAAGCAGAGCGGCCAGGGCCCCTACGCGGGCGCCCCGACCTCGGTCAACGGCAAGCAGGTGTTCGCACAGATCAAGAACCCGGTCATCGTGACCGAGAAGACCATGTTCGGCCACGAGCTGCGCGTGCTCAAGAGCGCTGACATCGTGTACCCGGACGGCACCCCGCCGCAGTACATCGGCGAAACCGAAGGCGCCTATCGCGACGGCGCACTGGCCAAGAGCTCCTTCCTCGACCTCGACGCGAAATACCGCGTCAACCAGGACCTGACCATCAAGGGCCTGTTCTCCACCACGCGCGGCGAAGGCAAGACCGATCTGGACCAGGGCCTGACCTACACCCGCTTCGGCACCGGCGTCTCCTACGCGCTGGGCGGCCTGAAAGACGCGCCGATGGTCAAGTACTACGGCACCGGCCCGAACATGTACAAGCCGCAAGGCGCTGACGGCACCGGCTTCGTGCTGACCGGCCGCAATGCCGCCAACGCGCGCACCGTGGACCGCGAAAACAGCCTGAACCTGGATGCGGAATACAGCCTCGACCGCGGCATGCTCAAGTCGCTGGAATCCGGCGTGCGTTTCTCGGAGCACAAGCGCTCCCTGGTGCGCCGCTTCCCGCAGCTGCGCTACGCCGACCTGGCGCCGAATGCCCCGACCAGCGGCTTCATTCCATGGCCGTCGGACTTCGGCAACGGCCTGGACGGCCCGGCGGGCTGGGACAACACCAGCTGGACCATCACTCCGGAAGCGCTGAAGGCCTACTACGAAGCCAACCGCACCGTCACCAGCTCCGACTGGGAACGCCGCGCGGGCCTGGAAATCGACATGCGCGAGCGCCAGAGCGCCGGCTACATCATGGCCAACCTGGAAGCGGACCGCCTGTCCGGCAACATCGGCCTGCGCCTGGTGCGCACCGAAGTGGACGCGATGATTCCTTACCCGATCCCGGCCGGCATCTGCACCCGCTCGCGTCCCGGCGAACCGATCATCCCATGCCCTGGCTATCCGGACGCGATCACCTGGGTTCATGAGGGCACCGGCTCCTTCCAGGACCGCACCTTCAATCCGAAGGCCGGCAGCTTCTTCTACAAGAAGGAGAACAAGCACCATTACACCAACGTGCTGCCAAGCCTGAACCTGCGCTATGAACTGCAGGACGACATGATCACCCGCTTCGGCCTGAGCCGCACCATCGGCCGCCAGAACTACAACCTGTTCGCCGTCGGCTACAGCAGCGCGACTTGCGGCGAAGCCGGTTGCACCATCATCGGCCCGAACCCGAACATCTCGCCGCAGACCTCGAACAACGCGGACCTGTCGTGGGCATGGTACTTCGCTCCACGTTCGCTGGTGAGCGTGAACCTGTACTACTCGAAGATCAAGGGCTATCCGAAGACGGGTATCGCAGGCGCCGCAACGATCGAATACATCGACCCGCGCGACAGCCAGCTGAAGACCTTCAACGTGCTGACCTCTTCGCAGCAGGGCGCGCACGTAGGCGGCATCGAGCTGGCGTATGAGCAGCCGATCGGCAAAACCGGCTTCGGCTTCACCTCCAACGTGAGCCGCGCCAAGACCAAGGTCGACGACGGCCTGCCGATGGTCGGCGCATCCGAATGGGCGGCCAACCTGGGCGGCTACTTCGAGAACGACAAGTTCTCGGCGCGCCTGGTGGCGAACTACCGCAGCGAGTACGTGAACAGCAGCACCGCTCCGACTCCTAACGCGGCAAGCCAGGGCAAGGCAGTGATCAACGGCGTGACCATGCCGGTCGCCCCGACCATGGCCGCTCCCGTGACCACGTTGGCGTTCAACGCAAGCTACAACATCACGCCGACCCTGATCCTGTCGTTCGACGCGACCAACCTGACCAACGCCAAGCGCGCCTACTATCGCTACAGCGAAGAAGAGCAGCAGAAGCTGGACGTCAGCGGCCGCCAGTACTACCTGAACCTGAAGTACAAGTTCTAAGCTCCCTGTAGTAGCGTTCAGGCGCAAGCCTGAACTGCCGGACCGGCTTCCCCCTCCCTTGGCCGGTCCGGCTTTTTTTCGTCCTTACAAACCGAAGATCAGCGAGCGGTGGGCCGCCACGCCTGCCATCACTCCCGATGCGGCGGCCATGCTGGCATTCCCGAACGGCGTGGACAGATCCCCGGCGGCAAACACGCCCGCCACCGTGGTCTGCTTCATTTCGTTCACGCGCACCAGCCTTCCCTTCGGGCTTTCATCCATGGCGCAGCCCAGCTGGGACACGATGGGCGTGCTCACATCCACGCGCGTCGCAACGAAGAGCGCATCGAGCGGAATCACACGGCCGTCGGCCAGCTTCGCGGCCTCCAGCGCGGGTGCTTCGCCAAGCAGCTCCACCACGGGCGCCGCTTCGATGCGCACGCGGCGCGCTGCCATCTGCTCCCGCACTTCGGCGCCAGGTTCGTGCAGCCCCTGGGTGAAATAAACCACGGGCGCCCAGTCCGAAACCAGCAGCGCCTGCTCCGCCGAAGATTCGCCGCTAGCCAGCACGCCGAAGGGCCCGGGCCCTGCCTCGTAGCCATGGCAGTAGGGGCAATGCAGCACCGTCCTGCCCCAGCGTTCGCGCAGCCCGGGCAGCGCCGGCAGCTCGTCGCGCACGCCGGCCGCCAGGATCAGGCGCGACGCGCGCTCCGTTCTGCCGTTGCCTACCGTGACCTCGAAGCCCTGCTCCAGCGGGCGGGCGGCAATGGCCACCTCCTCCAGCAGCTGCACTCCGGGATAGGCGCGCAGCTGCGCATGCGCCGTTTCGCGCAGCTCGCGCGGCGTCTTTCCGTCGTGGCCGAAGAAGCCGTGCGCCGTGACGGCATTGCGGTTGCGCGGCGAGCCGCCGTCCAGCACCAGAATCCTGCGCCGCGCCCGTGCCATTTGCAGCGCCGCCGCAATCCCGGCGAAGCCGCCGCCAACGATGATCACATCCAGCATGGTTCCTCCTTATGATACATTTGATGTTACATGATAGGCGACAAGAACGGCTCATGCAACTTATAATGTGACAAACCATTGAAAATGCTTTCCCATGCGAGCCGACAACCGCCTGTCCCGCATGCTGCATGTGCTGATCCACATGCAGCAGACCAGTGAACCGATGACTTCCGCGACCATCGCCGAAGTGCTGCAGACGAATCCCGTGGTGGTCCGCCGCACCATGGCGGGACTGCGCGACCACGGCTATGTGAAGGCCCTGAAGGGCCACGGCGGCGGCTGGACGCTGGCCCAGCCGCTCAGCAAGATCACCCTGCTCGACATTTACAACGCGCTGGAACAGCCGGCCATCTTCGCCTTCGGCTGGCAGGACGGGAACCCGGACTGCCTGGTGGAGCGCGCCGTGAATGCACGCCTGGAACAGTCCTTGAGCGAGGCGCAAGCCCGCCTGCTGAAGGATTTCAGCAAGGTCACCCTGCAGGATATTCTCGACAGCGTGGGCGATAACGCGGTGCTGTCGCATCTGGACGCTCATCGGTAAACGCCCCCGGCAGCCGTACGGCGGCAAATTCCCTGCATCGCTATACTGGGCCTTCAAGGACCAGCAATGAAGGGAACCACGATGGATACCACCTGGATCATTACCGCCAACGCGAGCCGCGTGCGGATTTTTTCCGAGGAGCCCAATGCCGAGCGCCTCGAAGAGGTGAAGGACCTGGTCGACGACCGTGTTCGCATGCGCGCGATGGAAACGCAGACCGACCAGCCGGTCGATCCCAAGGCGGCCTCGAACAGCATCAACAATACCGGCGGCGCCCTGCCCGGCAGCACCTACCAGCCCGCGAAAACGCCCGTGCAGCACGAGACCGAGATCTTCGCCCGCGAAGTGTGCATGGAACTGCAGCAGGCCTACAACCAGCAGCGCTTCCGCAACCTGGTGCTCATGGCCTCACCGGAATTCCTGGGCGTGCTGCGCAAGCAGCTCAGCCCCCAGCTGCAATCGGCCATCGTGCTGGAGCTGAACAAGGACTACACCCAGCTGCCGCCGCAGGAACTGCGCGCCCAGGTCCACGCGCAGCGCCAGCACTAGGCAAGCACAGAGGCGCCCCGCTCCTCCAGCAGCTGCCGCAGGATGCTCCTGTGGCAGCGCGCCTCGTTCTCGCAATAGCAGCCCACCGAGAATGCCGTGCTGTGCGACATGGTGGCGAGCAGGTCGAGCACATGGCTCGCATCCGGCTGCTGCATCTCCTTGCGGTAGGCGCGCATGAAATCGCGCCATTCGCCGTCCCCTTCCGCCGCCCTGCCCTGCGTCATCAGCCCAGCGCTCGGCGCGAGATTGGGCAGCCAGGTATCGTAGTAGTCGCGCGAGGCAAATTCCTCCTTCGGCACGCCGCGCGGCGGACGCCGCACTGTGCCGATGCGCGCGCCCTCGTCCTTTTCGCGCGGCGATCCCAGCTTCACTATCCGTATTGCCATGCAAACTCTCCTCCATGGGTTCCTGCCGAGGTATTATGCGCGTAATTTTTATGGAAGCGGAAGGCGGCAGTTTGAGTCAGCAGCAACAGGGATTTCTCCTCACCCGGCAATGGCGCGACACCCCGGCAGGCACGGAGGCGGACTTCTGGCTGGCCACCGATGAAGGGCCGCGCCTGGTGCGCCAGCTCGCCCAGCCTTCGGTCGCTTTCGTTCCGGCCGAACAGCGCGAGCTGCTGGAGCGGCTGCTGCAGGGCGAACGGGGCACGGAGTTGCGCGAACTGGCGCTGCAGGACTTCCAGCACCGCCCTGTATTGGGCCTCTACTGCAGGCAATACCGCCACCTGCTGAAGCTGGAAAAGAAGCTGCGCGAGCACGGCATCGACGTCTACGAGGCCGATGTGCGGCCGCCGGAACGCTACCTGATGGAGCGCTTCATCACTGCGCCGGTAAGCTTCGATCCCGCGCTGCCGGACAGCCCCTTGAAACCCGCCAGCGGCTACCGGCCCCGCCTTCGCCTGTGCTCCCTCGACATCGAAACCACCTCGCAGGGCGAGCTGTATTCCATCGCGCTCGAAGGCTGCGGCCAGCGCCAGGTCTACATGCTGGGCGAGCCGAATGGCGGCGGCAGCGGCATCGATTTCGCACTGGAGTACTGCACCAGCCGCCCGGAGATGCTGGAACGCCTCAACGACTGGCTGGCGCAGCACGACCCGGACGCCATCATCGGCTGGAATCTCATTCAGTTCGACCTGCACATGCTGCAGCGGCACTCCGAGCGCTACCAGGTGGCGCTGCGTTTCGGCCGCGACGGCAGCGTCATGGAATGGCGCAAGCACGGCGGCGGCCAGCAGCACTTCTTCGCCGCCGTGGCGGGACGGCTGCTGATCGACGGCATCGAAGCGCTGCGCTCGGCCACCTGGAGCTTCCCCTCATTCAGCCTTGAATCCGTGGCCCAGACCCTGCTCGGCGAAGGCAAGTCCATCGACAATCCCTACGACCGCATGGCGGAGATCGACCGCCTCTTCGCCGAGGACAAGCCCGCGCTGGCGCGCTACAACCTGAAGGACTGCGAGCTGGTCACGCGCATCTTCGACAAGACCCAGCTGCTGGACTTCCTGCTGGAGCGCGCCAGCGTCACCGGCCTGGCGGCGGACCGCAGCGGCGGCTCCGTGGCCGCTTTCGAGCACCTCTACATGCCGCTAATGCACCGGCGCGGCTTTGTGGCGCCCAATGTGGGCGATGTCGTGGGCGAGAACAGCCCCGGCGGCTTCGTGATGGATTCGCGCTCCGGTCTCTACGACTCGGTGCTGGTGCTCGACTACAAAAGCCTGTACCCCTCCATCATCCGCACCTTCCTCATCGACCCGGTGGGCCTGGTGGAGGGCCTGCGGCTGCCGGAAGAACAGACGGTGCCGGGTTTCCGGGGCGCCCGCTTCGCGCGCGAGACCCACTGCCTGCCCGGCATTGTGTCGCAAGTATGGCAGGGACGCGAGGCCGCCAAGCGCGAGAAGAACAAGCCTCTGTCGCAGGCCCTGAAGATCATCATGAATGCCTTCTACGGCGTGCTGGGATCGAGCGGCTGCCGCTTCTTCGATCCGCGCCTGGCTTCCTCCATCACCATGCGCGGCCACGAGATCATGCACCGCACCCGCGAGCTGATTCAGGAACAGGGCTATGAAGTAATCTACGGCGACACCGACTCCACCTTTGTGTGGCTGCGCCGCACGCACAGCCAGGAAGACGCAGACCGCATCGGCCGCGCGCTGGTGGCCCGCGTGAACGAGTGGTGGCGCGCCGACCTTAAAGAGCGCTTCGGCCTGGAAAGCGCCCTCGAACTGCAATACGAAACCCACTACCGCCGCTTCCTGATGCCCACGATCCGCGGCTCCGACGAAGGCAGCAAGAAGCGCTACGCAGGCATGACGCTCAAGCCGGACGGCAGCGAGGAGCTGGTGTTCAAGGGGCTGGAAACTGTGCGCACGGACTGGACGCCGCTTGCCCAGCAGTTCCAGCAGGAGCTTTACCGCCGCATCTTCCTGGGCGAGCCATACAAGGAGTACGTGCGCGACTACGCCACCCGCACGCTGCGCGGGGAGCTGGACGAGCAGCTGGTCTACCGCAAGCGCCTGCGCCGCACGCTGGACGACTACGAGCGCTACGTGCCGCCCCACGTGCGCGCCGCCCGCCTGGCGGACGAATTCAACGAGCGCCAGGGCCGCCCGCTCCAGTACCAGAGCGGCGGCTGGATACGCTATGTGATGACGACCGCGGGCCCCGAGCCCCTGGAAACGCGGCGCGCGCCCATCGACTACGAACACTACCTGAGCCGCCAGCTGCAGCCGATCGCCGACGCCATCCTGCCCTTCGTTGGCGACAGCTTCACCATGCTCACGAGCCGCCAGGGCACCCTTTTCTGAGAAGCAATCGCAAAAAAGCAACAATCACGGCATCTTGTGTCATAATACGAATGATTCGCATTATCGCTATCAATTAGATTATCGATAAGCGCCAGCCGACTTTGCCAGCTATCCGAAAAAATGAAGAATCCGCACATCAAGAGCATCAAGCATCCACGCCCGGCCGTTGCCGCCGCCATCGCCACCCTGGCCCTGCCACTGGCGGTCCACGCCCAGAGCACCGAGCAGAAACTGCCGGAAGTGACCATCAACGGCCAGGCAGGCAGCGACTTCCAGGTGAAGAAATCGGCGAACGACAAGTTCACCGCCCCGCTGCTCGATACTCCCAAATCCATCACCGTCGTTCCGGCCGAAGTGATTTCGCAGACGGGCGCCGTTTCCCTCACTGAGGCCCTGCGCACCGTGCCGGGCATTACCATCGGCGCGGCCGAAGGCGGCAATCCGGTGGGCGACAACCTCTTCATCCGCGGCTACAACGCGCAGACCGACACCTACATCGACGGCATCCGCGACAGCGGCTCGCAGTCGCGCGAGATCTTCGCGCTGGAACAGATCGAAGTGGTGAAAGGCCCCAACTCGGCCTACGGCGGCCGCTCCTCCGCTGGCGGCGGCGTGAACCTGGTGAGCAAGACCGCGAAGGCGGAAAACTTCAGCAACGCCTCCGTGGGCCTGGGCAGCGCGAAATACCGCCGTGTGACCGCCGACGTGAACCGCATGGTCGGCGACAACGCCGCCGTGCGCCTGAACGTGATGGGCCACGATGCCCACGTGCCCGGCCGCGACATCCTGCACGGCGACCGCTGGGGTGTGGCCCCTACCGTCACCTTCGGCCTCGCTTCGCCCACCTCCGTGAACCTGAGCTACTACCACATGGAGTCGAGCGAGCTGCCCGATACCGGCCTGCCCTTCAACAATCCCTTCACCACTGGGCCGAATGTGGCGAAGAACGGCAACGGCACGCCGGTGAACGTGCCGCGCTCCACCTTCTACGGCCTGCTGAACCGCGACTACCGCGACACCGAAACTGACATCGGCACCATCGACGTCAAGCACGCCTTCGGCAACGGCCTGACCTTCCGCAACGTGACCCGCTACGGCCGCACCAGCAACGACTATGTGTGGACCCAGCCTGACGACTCGAAAGGCAACGTGGCCCTGTACGGCACCCTCTGGCGCCGGGCCAACACCCGCATCGTCAGCACGGACTCGCTGGCCAATGCCGCAAGCCTGAGCGGCGCCTTCACGGCCGCAGGCGTCAAGCACAGCTTCACCGCCGGCATCGAGATCAGCCGCGAAGACACGGACCGCGGCAGCTACATCTTCAACCCCGGCACGAACAATCCGCTGCAGACCGTGGGCACGAACTGCCCCACCACTGGCGCGGGCACGCTGTACAACTGCACCACCCTGCTGAACCCGAACCCGAACGATCCCTGGCAGTACACCCGCAGCGTGTCGCCCAACCGCACCGCCGTGCGCACGAATACCCGCTCGGCCTATGCTTTCGACACCATCGAGTTCAATCCGCAATGGCTGCTGAACCTGGGCCTGCGCTGGGACGGTTTCCGCACGAAGCTGGACGTACCGGCCTTCACCCTGAACGGCGTGAGCACGCCCGCCCAGCATGCGCAGGTCGATACCGACTTCCCCAACTACCAGGCAGGCCTGGTGTACAAGCCTTCGGCCAACAGCAGCATCTATGCCTCCTACGGCACGTCCTCCACCCCGCCGGGCAACGACGGCGGCGACGGCCTGGATGCGCTCACCGTCATCGTGCAGAACCTCAAGCCGCAGGACAGCAAGAACTTCGAGCTGGGCACCAAATGGGAAGTGCTGGCGCGCCGCCTCTCGCTGAGCGCGGCCCTCTTCCGCAGCGAAATGAATAACGCCCGCGTCACGGCGCCGGACGGCAGCACCCAGAACGTGGGCCGCAAAACCATCCGCGGCCTGGAGCTGGGCGTAAACGGCAGCCTGAGCGCGAACTGGCAGGTCTTCGGCGGCTACACCTGGCTCGATGGCCGCATCGCCGACAACGGCTACGTCAACACCGGCACCACTGCCAAGCCGGTGTGGACGCCGTCGCCCTTCAACGGCAACGTGTTCCCCACCACGCCGAAGAACAGCGCCTCGCTGTGGACTTCGTACACCGTGATGCCGGGCCTGAGCATCGGCGGCGGCCTCAGTGCCATGTCCCGCGTGTACTCCAACATCAACAACACCAAGTTCGCGCCGGGCTACACCCGCTTCGATGCGATGGCGAGCTATGACCTCAACAAGAACGTCAGCCTGCAGCTTAACGTGCAGAACCTGGCGGACAAGCTGTACTTTGACAAGGTCTCCTCGCCGCATTACGCGGGCGTGGGCGCGGGCCGCAGCGCAACGCTGACCGCCAGCTTCAAGTACTAATCGCGTCGCCCCCGCGCAGGCGGGGGCCCAGGAGTGCCGCCGCGCCGCATACGCTCGTGGATTCCCGCCTACGCGGGAATGACGTACATTGGCGCAATGCCCCCGTTTTCTCGCGGTATCGTGCGCCGTCCTCGCGTTCGAGGACTAAGCTGTAAGGATAACCTGGCGAGGAGAACTCAAATGTGGAAACGAGCGCTGTCGAGCATCGTTCTCGCGTCCGCCGCCGCTCTTCCGGCGCAGGCGCAGGACTGGGATTTCAGCTACACCGGCTTCCATTGGCTTGAAGCCGACCTGTTCAACCCCACCCTCACCGAAACGGGGCATTTCAGCGGCAGCGACGCCAATGGCAATGGCGTGCTGGAGCTGGGTGAGCTCAGCCAGTTCTCATGGTCGAGCGTTAGCTACCTTGGCGGCGGCGGATGCGGCAGCGGCATCACCTGCACGCTCGAACAGTTCAGCTACACGAACACCGGCCAGCTGAACTTCAGGACTAGCTGGTACTCGGTGGGCGGCGACAACTCGTCGCAGGCGGGCACCATTGCGTGGGACCGGTCCTGGTTCATCTCCAGCGGCAGCTGGGGCAGCGCTACGACCACCTACCTGTGGACGCCGGAAACCCGATTCGCCATTTCGCCCCAGCCAGTGCCCGAACCTTCCGGCGGCCTGATGCTGCTGCTGGGCGTAGCCGGGCTGGCAGGCTGGCGGAGACTTCGCTCTTCCTTGAAATAGGCAGGCGTGCCTATAATTGAGGCAGGTCCTTTGCCTGCCCGGGTGCCCGCTTGTCTCTTCGTCCAGCTTTATTTTTCATCATCGCCAGCGCTGCAACTGCGCCGCAAGCTGCGACCGCGCCGCAGCTCATCGGCATGATCAACCACTACCGCAGCGCGCCCGCGGGCTGCGGCGGCCTGGCCCGAGCCGCCCTGCCTCCGTACGCGGCGCCGCCCGCGCTCTCCACCGTGCACATTGGCGCGGGAGCCTTCCTCGACCTGGCGCTGGAGCATGTGGGCATTCCAGTGACGAAGGCGGACCTGATCTCCATTTCGAATGCGGGAGATGAGGCGGCAGCGATGGGCGTATTGAAGGAACGCTATTGCAGCCGCCTGCTCAGCGAGGATTTCTCGGCCATCGGCGTGCAGCGCAGCGGCGACGAATGGACCATCATCCTGGCCCGCCCGCAGCCGCCGCGCATGCTGCCCGAGCTGGACGAAGCGGGACAGGCCGTGCTGCGCGCCGTGAACGCCGCCCGCGCTGCGCCGCGCACCTGCGGCGAAGAACACTACCCGCCCGTTGGCCCGGTAAGCTGGAATCCGGCGCTCGGCGATGCGGCGCTTGCGCACAGCCGCAACATGGCGGAGCTGCGCTATTTCAGCCATGTGGAGAAGAACGGCAGCACGGCTGGCGAGCGCGCGCTGCGCGCGGGCTACCGCTGGCAGCGCATCGGCGAGAACATCGCCTCGGGCCAGGATTCGGCGGATGAAGCGGTGGAAGGCTGGCTGGCCAGCCCGGGCCATTGCGCCAACATCATGCGCCCGGGCTTCACGGAAATGGGCGCCGCCTTCGCCATCAGCAGCAAGGGCACGCTATACTGGACGCAGGTGTTCGCGGCGCCGCTCTAAGGCTGCTTTCCTTCGCTGGACCACACTTTCATGGTCTGCACGGCCAGCAGCTTGCATTTGCCGTCCACGTTCACATAGGTGCGCATGAACTGGTAACGGTTGCTGCGCCAGGTCTTGCCGTCCGCATTCCATTGGTCCACCGTGCTCAGGCCGCGCAGCACGACGGTATCGCCCAGCGCATGCGCCTTTACTTCGCTCGTTGTGCGCGCCTTCGCCGCCACCTTCAGCTCCTTCGCCCGCGCCAGCACCACCGCCTTGGTGTCGACGGCCGATGCGAGCGTGTGCACCCACACGTAATCGTCCGCGAGCCAGGCGTCCAGGAAGGCCGCGTCGCCGCTGCGCATCGCTTCCTCGTACTGGGCGTCATGTTCGATCAGCGCAGCGGGCGGCAGGCATGGAGCTGCCAGCGACACAAGTGGCAGCACGGCGCCTGCCAGAATCAAATGCTTCATACAAACCCCGAAAAATGAAATCGGCATAGTGTAGCCCTTCATAAGGCTCGCGAATATCTGCTATGGCACACATTATTTGCGCCGCGAATGTCGATAATGGAGATTGCGAATTGGATTTATATCTTGGGCCGCCGTATTCTGGCTCCATTGCAGATCATTTGAAAGCAGGAGAAGCCGCCATGAACTACTCTTCGCACAGCCCGTACGGTGTAAGCCAGGCCACCCTGGGCCCTTCGCCTACCGATATCCGCCGCTGGACGCGTGTGCTGCGCGCCAAACTGCGCCGCATCTTCGAGTTCTGGGGTGCGCCTTTCGTGGACGGCCGCTTCCCGCCCTGCTGAGCGAAGCTGTCAGGCGAAGCGGTCCAGCTCCGGTTCCGTGAAGCCTGCCTTGCGCCGCGCCTCGATATTGAAGGGCCCCCGCAGCGGCGGCGCCTCGTGCTTCTCCGCCAGCAGATCGTAGGTGCTTGAGGGATCGAGCCCGCGCTGGGCGCACAGGTAGCCGTACCAGCGGTTGCCGATTTCGACGTGGCCGATCTCGTCGCGCAGAATGATGTCGAGAATCTGCGCCGCCTCCATGTCTCCCGCCTGCGCCAGCTTGGCGCGCAGGGGCGGAATCGCATCGAGCCCGCGCGCTTCCAGGGTGCGCGGCACCAGCGCCATGCGCGCCACCACATCTTCCCGCGTTTTCTCCACCATCTCCCACAGGCTGTTATGGGCCGGGAAGTCGCCGTAGGCGTGGCCCAGCGTTTGCAGGTGAGCGGCGAGCAGGCCGAAATGGTAGGCCTCTTCCTTCGCCACGCGCAGCCAGTCCGTGTAGTAGCTGGCGGGCATGCCGGGAAAGCGCCACAGCGCATCCAGCGCCAGGTTCACCGCATTGAATTCGATATGGGCCAGCGCGTGGACCAGCATTGCGCGCCCTTCCAGCGTGGCCATGGAGCGCCTGCCGACAAGCTTGGGCGCCACCAGTTCGGGTTTGGAGGGCCGCCCGGGAATGCCGTCCGGCGCCTGGAGCAGCGCATCCACATCGAGTGTCGATGCGCCATCACGGCATGCATCCGCCATGGCGGCCACGCCGCGCGTCTTGGCAAGGGGATCGGGTTCAAGCAGGCATTGCAGCGCGGCCGCGCGGAGTTCCATTGAAGATCGCTGTGCTGATGGAAAACGCGCAGTGTAGCAAACCGCCGCACCGGCGGCCAGACTAGCCGTAGCGCTGCAGCGAAGGCAGGGAGGGTTCGAGCTGGCGCAGGCGGTTCGCGAACTGTTCGGCGTTGACCTCCAGCTGCGCTTCTTCGGCCGCATACAGGGCCTGCAGCAAGGCCGGAATCTTGTCCGCCACCGCCAGGGCCTCGGCATGCTCCTCGATCAGGCCGATGGCCTCCATATAACGCGCCTCATAACGCAGTTGTGCCGCTTTTTTGATCAGTTCCATGGCGTCCCCGATAGAAAGTCAGTGCTTGTATCATACTCAAAAGTTGCCGCATGGCAAGCACTATTTCAATCGTGCGCTGCAATTTCTCAGCCTGGACGCCGTACCGCCCGGATTTTCCCGCTGCCGCCGCCGCCGCAGAAGAACTGGCTCCCGCCGTCCGATTCCAGGCCCGACACATTCGCCCCCGCCGGCATTTCCAGGCGGTGGAGCACTTCGCCAGTCTGGGGATCGATGCGGCGCAATTCGCTGTCGTCGCCTTCCCAGGTGGCATGCCACAGCTCCCCGTCCACCCAGGTAACGCCGGTGACGAAGCGGTTTGACTCGATCTCGCGCAGCACGGCGCCCGTTTCGGGATCGATCTGGTGGATCTTCCTGCCCCGGTAGTTGCCCACCCAGAGCGCGCCTTCTGCCCAGGCCAGGCCCGAATCGCCACCGTTGCCGGGGGCGGGAATCGTCGCCAGCACCTGGCCCGTGAGCGGGTCGATCTTCTGGATGCGGTCTTCCGCGATCTGGAAAAGGTGCTTGCCGTCGAAGGCGGTGCCCGCATGGGCGGAGATGTCGATGGAGCGCACGATCTCGCCTGCGGCCGTATCTACGGCATTGAGTTTATCGCCCGACGCAAACCACATATGCTCGCCGTCATAAGTGACGCCGGCTACGCTGTCTTTGCCCGGGAAGGGTCCGTATTCACGGAGGATTTCGGCTTTGGATGTTTTCATGGCTTCCATCTTAACTCTCCGGCAAAGCGCCCGGGAGTAACAATGTTGACGGGAATCCGGGCAGGGAAGGAATGGTCCAGCGCCGAGCCGGGCCACGGCCGAAGGCATGCACCTTGCCCGCCTGCGCCAGCGCTTCCAGCGAGCGCTGGACAGTGCGCGCGCTCGCGCCCAGCGCTATCGCAAGCGCGGAGCTGGACCAGGCCTCGCCATCGGCCAGCAGGGCAAGCACGGCGCCCTCCTCTTCTTCCACCGGCGGAGCGAGCACCACAACCTCGCGATCGCCTTTCGGCGCAAGAACGAATCCTTCCTTCGTGGCCGAGATGTCCGCGAAGGCGCGCAATTCGTTGCGCAGCCTGCCCATTTCCACGCGCAGGCGCGCGCGGTGCGACTCGTCGGCCTCCTTGCCGCGGAAGGCGCGGCTGACCAGCTCCTCGCGCGAAGCGTCGCCAGGCCAGCGCTCCGCCAGCACGCGCGCCAGCGCAAACAGAACGGGCCGCGTCGCCAGCGGCACCACTGTCTGCGCCTCGCGCACGGCGTAGCGGCAGGCATCCACCACCAGGGAGCCGGATGCGAACAGCGCTTCCACCTCCCCCAGCAGCAGCGGCCGTGCCCCGCCTCGGGAAATCAGGCGCCCCGCAGGTATTCGCAGCACGTGGTTCATGCCCTCCACCTCCGCCGCCAAAGCCGGTATGCCGGCATCGTGCGCGGCCTGCGCCGCCCGCTCGAGCGCGTCGCATGCGGTTCTTGTGTGGAGGCGGCGGATAGCGATACCCGCGAGTGCCATCTCATACGAGGCGCGCAAGGCTGGCGGCAGGGGCTCTGCATCCAGTTCCCGCAGCGAGCGCGCCGCGTCGTCCAGATCGCCGATCAGCAGCATGCGCCGCACTTCGAGCAGGCGTGCATGCGCCGCGTTCAGGCGGTCGCCGTGCGCTTCCAGCGTGGCGCGCGCGGCAGCAAGCTCCCTGGGCGGCCAAGCGAGATCCCGCGAAACCAGCGCTATCTCCGCCTCGGCCACAATGCAGCGTGCCTTCGCCACGGTCTCCCTGGGTGCAAACGCGCGCGCCGCATCCTTCAGCAGCGCCTTCGCGCGCGCCAGATCGCCCAGCTGCGCCATGGCGATGCCCCGCAGGGCCAGCGCAGGCGCATCGTCGCGCAAGGCCACGCGCTTCAGCGCTCCTAACAGGTCGCCTGCTGCCAGCGCCCGCGCCGCGGCCGCGATCATCGAATCCATCGGAATCCCGTCAAGATTGTCACTCCCACTCCCCGGCCCTGCGGCCATAGCATATTCATCACCATACCGAACATGGTACGACAACACTCAGTCTAAGGAGAAACATGATGACGATGCACAAAACAGGGACCCGCGAAGAATGGCTCGACGCACGTATCGAGCTGCTGGCCGCCGAGAAGGAACACACGCGGCGCGGCGACGTCCTGGCGCAGCAGCGCCAGGCGCTGCCCTGGGTGAAGGTGGACAAGCAATACCGCTTCCAGACGCCGCAAGGAACCAAAACGCTGGCAGACCTGTTCAAGGGCCGCTCCCAGCTCCTGGTCTACCACTTCATGTACGGCCCGGACTACACGGCGGGCTGCCCCTCCTGCTCCTCGATTGCGGACGGCTTCAACGGCATTGTGGTTCACCTGGAAAACCATGATGTCGCCTTCACGGCGGTCTCCCGCGCCCCGCTGGAAAAGCTGGAAGCCTTCAAGGAGAGGATGGGTTGGAGCTTCGACTGGGCGTCTTCGGGCGGCAGCGACTTCAATGCGGACTTCGCCGTCTACTTCACCGAAGAACAGCAGCGCGACGGCAGCATCGGCTACAACTTCCGCCGTGAACCGGCCGTGAAAAGCTGGGCGCCCAGCGACAGCGAGGGTCCAGCCGGGAAAATGGCGGCCATGAGCGGCACCAACCTCGCCACCTATGTGCTGGACCGCCCGGGCCTCAGCGCCTTTGTGATGGAAGACGGCGAGATCTACCACACCTACTCATGCTACTCGCGCGGCGTGGACGGCATCTGGGGCATGTATCAATGGCTGGACCGCGCCCCGAAAGGCCGCAATGAGAACGGCGTGTGGTGGCGCCACCATGACAAGTACGAGCATGCTGCATAAGGCGATTCAGCCAACCGCGGGCGGCGGCGCTGCCCGCGCGGCGGACTGGCTCTGTCTGGCCGCCACGCCGGTCTTCGCCGTGATGGCGCTCGTCAGCGCTTTCACCGAAAGCCCGGAGCTGATCTGCTCCGCCAGCCGCGCATCCCTCCCGGTGAACGGCATGACGGCGATGTACGTGATCATGGCCGCATTCCACCTGCCGCCGTGGCTACGGTTGCTTGCCGGATCGAGGGGCTGAACAGAGCGGAGGATTACCCTCACACTACAAGGACATTGCCGGACGGAAGAATCGAGTTCGGTAACGTCTGCAAGAAACAGCCCAACTATCAGGTTGCCCGCTTCGTCCACAATCCCGGTCACGCTGCCCAAGCGGTCCTTGAAGAACCAGTTCAGGCTCGTTGCACCGTTGCGCTCGATCTTCACGCGCAGGCCCATCGCCCAGTAGGTTTTGACCGTGGTCACACCGCCCTTCACTTCGGCCTCGAGTGCTCCGGCATAGTGGATCTCGGTGCCGTCGCTGCGCGTCTGGCGCACACACTGGCGGCCGGCGCCATAAGCGAAGTCGCTGTAGGCGCTGCCCTTGGTGGCGCGCAGCGGCACGTCGACGCTACTCAAAATCCACGGCTCCATTCTCTCAACATTGGAGCCTCCCAGACTTCCGGCGCAGTTCAACCAGATTAAGACCAGTCAAGGCGTCACTACTCAAGAACAGAAAGACCGAAATTCGCAACCTTTGTCCGCAACGCCTCCAGCTGCTGCGGTCCATCTGCTATTACAAGGTCTGTTCGATCATACCTACCAAAAATCCGAACCCCAGCCCCGCAAAAATATACATCCATCAGTCGCTTCTCGCGCAAGCTATTCACGAAAATTTCCCTGAGCTCGGAAGTGGCCGTTTCGAACACTCGTAAGGGCCCAGAACGATTGCAGATTACGCCATCAACTGCAAGAGTTGAATAAAAATCCAGGAACCTCTGCTCTCCAACAAAATACTGCTCTAAGGCCCCAGCATCCAATGTTATCGAATAGTTCAGATACTGACAGTCATCAGCCTCAGGCTCACTCAGCCAGTGATCGAAGGTTGAAACATGGAAGTAAGAAATTCCAAGCGCATCAAGATCATCCTCGCCTAGATCAATATCAGGAAAATGCTTAGCAAACTCCTTCGCTAACGCGGTTTTCATTTCCGTTCCCCTCACTAAACGGTCCCAGGCGAGAACGCATCGAAGTACTTTCCGGGCCTATCCTCGAATATACCCACGACCCACGCTCGCTCGCCCGGTCCCTGATCCGACGGCACGTCAGCGAGCACTCTTACAACGTCGTCATGCTTGAACTTTGTCATACCAGCGATAGATTCGCAGGTGAGGATTTCCATCCGACGCGGTCACGCCGGGCCAATATGCGGGCTAACCTACCGGGATGGATCGGAAACGTTTCAGGGACGACGCTCGATTCAGGAATTTAGACGCGAATTCCCTATCGGGGATTGTCCCAAAGGCGATAATGCCGAAGCCTGTGTCTTCGTGTGGGTAAAAGATCAGCCCCCTACTTTTTGAAACAAGGAAACAATGCCCTCGAAGGCCGTAGACCAGCATACGCGCAAGGAGCAGTTGTCGAAGGACATCTTGTCCTATTTCGGAAACATAAATTGAAGCCAAGCTCTCAGTAACCTCTTCAATCGCCCGCGCGTAGGATGAGGACTCGTAGGCCGTACCAAAACGAGTACGGTAGCTAAAACGATGAAGCGCGTTGTGCAAGCACAAATAGTCCACCAATCTATGGTCTCGCTCGTCAAGCTTTGCGTCACCAAAGCGTCCCAACTCGTCCGTATTAGCATGGAGGGAACTGACCAATACCAAGCCGTCAATCTCTTCTCCAAACACATCGAAGAAAAGCGACACAGCAGCTTCTGCCATACCATCCACGTACTTGCCGGCACGTTCAAAATATCCCAGGAATCCAGGCGAGGTCGAGTAACTCTGCAAATTCACAGCGTTAGTTATGAGAAGTCTTATGTTCTGCATTTTCACGGGACACCTTAAAACTTCAAGATCCGACCATCTGAACCAAGTGTGATCTTGTCAGTGGGTCGGGGCGACTGACCCGGCCTGGAACCGACCTTCCATTCCCCGGCCTTGTCAGTGTGATTGGTGTTGCTGCGTTCAAAGATTTCGCCAGTTTTAGTGTTGCGGAATTTCGTGCCCTCAAACTTGCTAAAGTCCTCGGGATGGGAATCGGGAGTCCGAACTTTCTCGCCTATCTGAGACGAACTGGCCTTCTTATTTCGCTTCGGCTCATCATCGTTGTCGTTTCCATTGTTGGGGTCACCTGAAGCGCCCCCCGTGGCGCTACTTGCGCCAGCACTCGTCCCACTCAAGGCCTGGTCGAGCCTATTGGCAGCATACATGCCAAATGCCGTACCTGCCAGGGCACCACCGGCAACCAACGCACCGTTGGCAGGGACGCACCAGCCAACAGTAATGTAATCGCAAGCAGCGGCGACGGCCCCTCCGGCGGCACCGCCTACTACACGCCCCCCATTGACCAGGATGTTACGAGCAACGATCCGCGCGACAGGCTTGGCCACGCGAATGCCACTGTCAAGCTGACGCATCAGGTATTGATACTTTAGGCTTGCAATCCAACGCAGGTCTTCGTCCGAGATGGTGGTAGCAGGCCTTGTAATAGTAACCGTCTGCAGTGTCTCAAATCCAGATGGATCGGTAAGGTTCGTCGGATTATTCCAGACATAGCTGTACCGGTTATAACTTTGGCTGTGCGTCGGGTCCTGCAAGTACGGGTCGGCACTCATGAAGCGCGCCAGCAGCGGATCGTAGATGCGGCCATTCATGTGCACCAGGTCCACTTGGTCCAGCATCTCGTGGCCCGTGAAGCCCTTGTTGTCCACCACCCCATCCAGGCCCGCTGGCGTTTCGCTGGTGGTCAGGTTGCGGCGGCTGCCCCAGACATCGTAGGCCATCGACTCCTTCAGGTTGCCCGCTTCGTCAACAATCCCCGTCACACTGCCCAGGCGGTCCTTGAAGAACCAGTTCAGGCTCGTCACGCCATTGCGCTCGATCTCCACACCCAGGCCCATTGGCCAGTAGGTCTTGACTGTGGTCACACCGCCCTTCACTTCCGCTTCGAGTGCTCCGGCATAGTGGATCTCGGTGCCGTCGCTGCGCGTCTGGCGTACGCGCTGGCGGTCGGCGCCGTAGACGAAGTCGCTGTAAGCGCTGCCCTTGGTGGCCCGCTGCGGCATGTCGAAGCTGGTCCAGGTCCACGGCGTAGTGCGCCCCGGCGCCGTCAGCAGGTTGCCGTTGACGTCGTAGGTGAAGCCGCCCGCGTCAATGCTCGATACCGCGTGCGGGCGCACGCTGGCGGTGCCGGATTCCGGATAGCTGTAGGTGCCGACGCCACTCTTGCTGCGCACGTTGCCGATGTCGTCGTAGGTGTACACGCGTGGCTGGCTTTCCGACAGCATTTGGGCATTCTTCACGCGGTTCAGGCTGTCGTACTCGAAGGCCTCGAAGAACATGCTGCCCTGCCATTCCTGGCCGCGCGTGAGCACGTTGCCCAGCGGGTCATAGCCATAGGCGTCCTGCAGCAGGCGGGTTCCTTGCTTGCTCACTGTGTTGGAGAACAGGCGCCCGCTTTGCACGTTGTAGTTGCGCGCGAAGGTGGTGCCGTTGCCGAAGGCGCCATCCGTAACGCGGCCCTCTGCGTCGATGGCGGTGGCCTGCCAAAGCACCAATGCGCCGCGCTCGATGCGTTCCAGCTGCCCCGCGCCGTTGTAGCGGTAGTCGAACACCTTCGGCGTGCCGCTGCCGCGCTGATTCAGCCGCCGTGCGGTGCGGCCCCAGTTGTCGTACTGCACCTGGCTGATGTAAGCCGTGTCCAGGTAGCTCACCACGGTGTCGGGGCGTCCCAACAGATCGTAGCTGTGCTGCTGACGGAAGTCCTTGGTGCTGCCCGCCAGCGTATACGACTCCACAAGCTTGCCGCAGCTGTGATTGCTCTGGCAGCTCGCTTGGCTGTCGAGCTTGTCGTAGATCCAGCCCGCCGAATGGTCCTCGGCGATGCGGGTGGTCATGCGCCCAAGCTCATCGTAGGTCATACGGGTCGAGTTCTTTTCCGGCTCGCCCTTCGCGCGCTGTTTCGGGCTGATCCGGCGCCACACCTGGCCCAGGGCGTCCACGTCGAAGTGGATCCAGCCCAGGTCTGGGTCGCGCAGATCAGTCTTGTGGCCCAGCTTGTTGTACTCCATGGTGACGACATTGCGCAGCGGATCGGTGGTGCTGAGCAGGTTGCCGAAGGCATCGTAGCTGAAACTGGTTTGCTTACCGTAGGCGTCGCTTGCAATGACCAGGCGGCCCCATTCATCCTTCGCTTCGACCTTTTGCTGCTGCTTCGCATTGGTCTGCGTGACCGTCAGACCATGGTAGCTGGTGAGGGAAATGACATCGCCGCCCTCGTCCCGCGTTTTCACGCTGATTACGCGATCCAGATCATCGTAGGCGAATTCGCTGGCCAGCACTGCGCCTGCAGGCAGGCCTTCGGCCAGCAGCTCGCTGTCGGTAACGAACTTCGGCTTCCAGTGGCTCAGTACACGGCCCTGGTCATCGTACAGCGTGTCGGCTGCGATCTTCTGGCCGTTCATGCCCCACGTAGCGGTGCGAACCGGCTGGCCTGCAGCGTTCATATATGTGAGCTTGGGTACGGCCACACGCTCGAGGCCGCGCTTGAATTCCAGGATCTGCACGCTCGTGGCCTGTGGCGGACAGTTGGCATTGCAGCGCTTGTTGTAGGTCCACGTTTCGGTGCCGTCCACCGCGGTCGCACGGACCGGGCGGCCGAAACCATCAAAGGCGGCACTGCTTACCAGGCCGTTCACGTCGATGAGTTCGGTCAATGCGCCGTTGCGCGCGTCGAACTGCAGCGATTCCGTGTGGTTCAGGGCATTCTTGCGGATCGCCACGAAGCGGCCGTTCGGCGTGTAGGTTACCTCCGAGACCGTGCGGGTGCGCTCGGTACCTGCAGGATCTTTCCAAGTCAGGATGGTGCGATTGACCAGGCCGAAGGGGTTGCCGCTTCGGTCATACCTTGTTTGCACCCTCAGCAACGCGTCGTTCGGTTCGACGGTCTCCGTGTCCAGACGGCCGGCGCCATCATAGGTGTAGGCGGACTGGCGGCTCTGCGAGCTGCCTGCCATCGAGCGGCTCTCGGTGTTGCTGCGCAGCTCACCGATGCGCCAGCTGGCCGCATCGTTATCGTACACACGGGTGTTCGTCACCGAGCCCACCAGCGAATTGGCGGAGTTATAGCTGTTGCGCGTGACGAGGGTTGGGTTGCCCCAATCGTCGTAGGTGCTGGTGACGGTTGTGCGCTCCAGGAATGCGTTGTCCAGATCGGTGCGGGTCAACTGCTCCTGGTCCACGTACGGGAAACGGGTCGACGTGCCGTTCGCCTGCACGATGCCGCGTGCAGCCGGACTGGAGTTCTGGTCGAGCAGCCAGGTTCCGTTCCGGTCAATCGTGCGCGTGTGCAGCGCCATGCCTACGTACGGGAAACTCTGCTGGAAAGTCGAGGTGGTTGTGGCGCCAGCCTGTACATCACGCTCTTCGATCTGCGCGAAGCCGAGGCCGGCCCGCCGCCCCGGGTCCATGGCGTTGCCGCGATAGGCATACTCGGTGTCCAGCCAGCCGCCACGGCCGTTGCTGCGGTGGATTGCACGCACCAGCGACTCTCCAGGCTGCGTCCGTTTCCCCTGCACGGCGATCGGGCCGTTGTAGGCAACTGGCTCGGGCGAATAGACCAGGGCCGAATTCACCCTGCCGTACTCGGCCTTCTCGACATAAGCCAAGCCATTGGTCACACTCACCAGCTTGTCCAGCGCCTCGCCCTGTTTGGCAACATCGGCCGAGCCGAAGATTTCCCAGTTGCCGCCCTGGGTATAGGTGGCGATATCCACCCTGCCATCGCCATCGAAGTCGCCCAGGAACATCGAGCGGTTCCGAGTATAGTTCTGGTCGGCGCCGCTGCCGTAGACGCCTTGCAGGCCGCTCACACCGTAGAACACCGGCCCTGCCCAGGGTTCGCAGCTGTGCATCTGGCCCGCGGCGCCAATGTGGCACAGCTGGTAGCTCGTAATATTGTCCGTCGTCCAGGTGTCATGCCCCGGGCGCAGCACATCAGGCGTGCCGTCGCCATCGAAGTCCGCCACCATCAGCACCAGGTGGTCCAGACCAGGGGTAGCGGAAGCGGGCAGCGGATTGCACTCCGCGTCGCCATTGCCCTTGGACAGGCAGAGCCGCCCCTGGAACGTGGGCGAGCCGCTGGAGTTGAAGGTTGCCCTGCCGTACACCAGGTCCGTATAGCCATCGGCGTTGAAGTCTGCGGTGATGGTGCCGGTCGATGGAGGCGCCAGCGCTGCGGTCCGGTTGTCGGCGCTGGGGTCCCACTCGGAACGGTACTGTACTGCCCCCTTCTCGGTGGAGGTGCCGACCACCAGATAGCTCCGGTTTGGATCGTCGGCGTGCACATCGCACTGCCATCCGGTGCCGCCCGTTTCCAGGGCTACCCGTTTGCATTGTCCAAGGTCGACGCGGTCGATCCGGCCATCGCCATCCATGTCGGCAAAGGCGCTGCCCGCCGTGTGCGCGCCATTGGCCTCGTCGCCAAAGCCCATATTGAACAGGGTGCCGGTCACGTCCTGGCAGTTAAAACCGGAGCCCGTGGACAGGCACTTGTAGTTGCGCCCCGGCCCCGTGAGCGGACGGCCCGTGCGCAAGAACAGATCATCGCGCCCGTCGGCATTGAAGTCGCGCACCATCCGCATTGGGGCGGGCGCCTCCAGATACGTACCCCAGGAATCGGGTGGCAGTTCGATTGCAGTTCCGCAGTTGAAGGCGCCGTTGGCAAAGTCCTTGCCCCAGCACATACGCCAGTTCGATGCCGCGGAGCCCGCCGTCCAGTCGGCCACCAGCACATCCACCCGGCCGTCGCCATCGAAGTCCCCGGTCTCCATCACCGCCAGTTTGCCGACAAACCCGCTGAACGGTGTCTTCACGGTCCAGCCCTGGCCGTCAGCATTCGACTCGTACAGGTGTTGCTGGTTCAGGTTGCCGTCTACGCGATAACGTTCCAGGATGTCGTCCTTGCCGTCGCCATTGAAGTCGCCTACGACGATCTCGTCCAACGGAGCCTTCGCATAGCCGGAGCCGGTGCCGTTATTGCCCAGCGCCACCAGGTTCGGCCCGGCGCGCAGGCCGCCCAGGCTAACGAAGCCTGCTGTCGCCGCCGACCGTGTTCCATACGTGAACGAGGTCGCAGGCAGGCAGAGCGTGCTGTCGCAGGCCTGAATCGAGTTCAGGAGACTGCGCTGGCTGACGAGGCTGCTGCCATACTCCAGCGTATAGCGCTGGGCGAGCGTGCCGCCACTGCCATCCGAAGCGATCCCGACGTAGGTAGCGATCTGTTTCAGGCGCTCAGCTTCAAAGTTGGGCGCGCCTGCCACGAAGGACTTCCGCAGGTCCGGCTTCACCTCGAAGGTGAAGCGCGCTACGGCATAGTGTGGCTGCCCGTTGACGCTGTTGCCGCCCCAACGGATCTCCATGGGATTGCTTTCGCCGATCTCGGCGTGCTCGCTGTAGTAATAGCTGACGTAGTTACCGCTGCGGTCCGTCACCCGGCTGACACGCCAGCGATGCGCCTGGCCATCGCTGCGTCCCACCGCCTGCAAATAGCTGTCGACCGTATCGCCATAATAGGCTGTGCGGCCGTCGCGAGTCTCCACCTTGAAGGTGCGCTGCCCGCCGACCATGACGGTACGTACGCGGGCAAAGGTTTCAATCTCCGTTCGGTATTCGGCGTCCGCTGCCCAGTATGCGGCGTGGCTGTTGCTGTCTCCATTGAC
This sequence comes from Massilia endophytica, assembly GCF_021165955.1. Lineage (NCBI taxonomy): Bacteria > Pseudomonadati > Pseudomonadota > Betaproteobacteria > Burkholderiales > Oxalobacteraceae > Massilia > Massilia endophytica. The sequence goes on from NZ_CP088952.1 coordinate 2,209,680, forward strand.
CAGCACAAGGCGCTGACCGTCCAAGCACAGGCGGTCCACCGGCTGTATCGAGTAGGCATCATCTGTGTAATTGATACCTGAATCGCCACCATACCACTAGACACTCCTGAGCCATAATTTAGGCAAAGGAGTCATCATGAGCGGAAAGCGGTACACGGAAGAATTCAAGGTTGCGGCGGTCAAGCAGGTGCTGGATCGCGGGCATCCAGCAGCGCAGGTGGCTGAGCGCCTCGGCGTGAGCATTCACAGCATCTACGCTTGGATCAAGCGCTACGGCGTTCCCGAGGCCGAGCGCAAGGCCAACGACGCCCAGACAGAGGAAATGCGGCGCCTGAAGGCCGAACTGAAACGCGTCACCGAGGAGCGCGATATTTTGCGAAAGGCCGCGGCGTACTTTGCCAAGACGTCCGGGTAAGGTACGCCTTCATTCGCGAGCACCAGGCCGTGCATTCAGTCCGGCGGCTGTGCAAGATGGTCAAGGTTCACCCCAGCGGCTATTACGCTTGGTGCATCACTGCCGAAAGTCCGCGTGAGAAAGAGAACCGACGGCTGCTTGGCCATATCAAGCAGTCTTGGCTGGAGAGCGGCGCGGTCTACGGTTACCGCAAGGTCTACGATGACTTGCAGGAGCTTGGTGAGCAATGCGGGATCAACCGAGTTCATCGCCTGATGCGATCTGAGGGCATACGTTCTCAAACGGGCTACGCCAAGCGGAAGTCGAAGCGCGGCGGCCCACCATCGGTCGTCGCACCCAACCACCTGCAACGGGAGTTCGATGTTACTGAACCAAACAAGGTGTGGGTCACCGATATCACCTACCTGCGAACCTGTGAGGGATGGCTCTACCTGGCAGTTGTCTTGGACCTGTTCTCTCGTCAGGTAATCGGATGGTCGATGAGTTCACGGATCGACCGCGAGCTGGCGATGAGCGCTTTGCTGATGGCTGTATGGCGCCGACAACCGACTGAAGAGGTTATGGTCCACTCAGATCAGGGGAGCCAATTTAGCAGCTACGATTGGCGCGACTTCCTGGCGGCACATGGCCTCGTGCAAAGCATGAGCCGACGAGGCAATTGTCACGACAATGCCGTGGCTGAGAGCTTTTTCCAGTTGCTAAAGCGCGAGCGAATACGGCGCAAGACCTATTCGACCCGCGACGAGGCCAGGCAGGATGTCTTCGACTACATTGAGATGTTCTACAATCCAAAGCGTCGCCATGGATTCAGCGAAAGGCTTTCGCCGATCGAATTCGAAAAGCGGCATTCTCTACGGCTGCAGAGTGTCTAGAGAAATGATGGCGATTCACTCTTCTTTGTTTGTATCAACAGAGCTCTTCTAGATTGAGATGGGGCGGGTCACTTCCTCGTATTCGACGGACTCACAAATGATCGTTATCTCACCTCCATAAGAAGGCGAGATTTCTAGCAGCCTCAAACTGCCATCGGAAAGTCTCCTTCTTATAGCGGTAACGTGCCTCAGCTGTGCTTCCGTCTTGGCTGGAAGGATGGAGCTTAGGGCATCGTCCGAAACGTCCAAGCCTTCCGTAACAACAACGTCAAGGACGATATTTTCCTCCGCCAGATGCGCTCCAAGCATTAGGACAATATTCCTCACCACAAGCCGAAAAAAAATCTCTCCCACGCATTGAAAGTACATGCTGAGTTGCTGCCTTCCAAAATCGATGCGAATCAATTTTGAATCATGCAGACTTGGTTCGATCACCGTACCATCAGAATCTCTGATCACTTCAGTCATGGCCGAACCTCTCCAGGTTGTGGCGGACGGGCTCCACCGCGATTGTCAGCGTTCGGACGACCGCCGCCGGGTGGGCGATCCCAATCATGTACGTGCGGCTTTCCGCCCTTCTTTCCACTGTCGTCTTTATGATCATGATCGTAATCAACGTCTTTCTGTGGCCATCCATCCGGGCCATAGTAGCGATCCTGCTTTCGCTCTCCCTTTCTGTTATTACAAGTACTACAGGAGCCAGGCTCACCTTCCATAGGATTTGATGTGCCCGGAGCGACGGTCACCTTCCCATCGTTGTTTGTATCACTCAATGAATCTGAGATCTCATTGGCAAGATACGCGGCACCCGCTGCACCTAGTGCGGCTCCTCCAGCAACGAACACCGGGTTGGCGAGTAGACAGCCACCACCCGTGATGAGATCGCAGCCGGCCGCGACAGCGCCGCCAGCGAGACCTCCGATTGCGCGACCGCCATTGACCAGCATTGGGCGGGCCGCAGTCACTGCCATCCTGGCAACTGGCTTGGCCACCTGCTTGAAGCGCTCGATTCCAGACTGGAGGCGTTGCGACTTCTCGCGTAAGTATATCTCCCATTCCATCCGTTCACAGAGCGTGCATATGCGCCTCCCCGGCACGAACACGGTCTCCGTTTCGAATCCAGACGGATCGGTAAAGGTAGCTGGGTTGTTCCACACATAACTATAGCGGTTGAAGCTTTCGCCGCTGCGCGGGTCCTGGATATAGGGATCCGCGCTCATGAAACGCGCCACGAGCGGGTCGTAGATGCGACCGTTCATGTGCACCAGGTCGACCTGGTCCAGCATCTCGTGACCCGTGAAGCCCTTGTTGTCCACCACGCCATCCAGGCCCGCTGGCATTTCGCTGGTGGTCAGGTTGCGGCGGGCGCCCCAGACGTCGTAGGCCATCGACTCCTTCAAGTTGCCTGCTTCGTCCGTGATCGCCGTCACGCTGCCCAGGCGGTCCTTGTAGAACCAGTTCAGGCTCGTGGCGCCATTTCGCTCGATCTCCACGCCCAGGCCTTCCGGCCAGTAGGTCTTGACCGTGACCGTGCCGCCCTTCACTTCGGCTTCGAGTGCTCCGGCATAGTGGATCTCGGTGCCGTCGCTGCGCGTCTGGCGCACACGCTGGCGGTCGGCGCCGTACACGAAGTCGCTATAGGCGCTGCCCTTGGTGGCGCGCTTCGGCATGTCGAAGCTGGTCCAGGTCCACGGCGTGCTGCGCCCCGGCGCCGTCAGCAGGTTGCCGTTCGCGTCGTAGGTCAGGCTGCCTGCGTCGATGCTCGATACCGCGTGCGGACGCACGCTGTTCGCACCTGGCTCAGGATAGCCGTACGTGCCCACGCCGCTCTTGCTGCGCAGGTTGCCGATGTCGTCGTAGGTGTACACGCGCGGCTGGCTTTCGGACAGCATCTGGGCATTCTTCACGCGGTTCAGGCTGTCGTACTCGAAGGCCTCGAAGAACATATTTCCCTGCCATTCCTGGCCGCGCGTGAGCACATTACCCAGGCTGTCGTAACCATAGGCGTCCTGCACCAGGCGCGTGCCCTGCTTGTTCAGCGTATTGGAGAACAGGCGACCCGTTTGCGGGTTGTAGCTGCGCACAAAGGTGGTGCCATTGCCCAGGGCGCCGTCGATGACGCGGTCGGCTGCGTCGATGCCGGTGGCCTGCCACAGCACCAGCGCACCGCGCTCGATCCGCTCCAGCTGCCCGGCCCCGTTGTAGCGGTAGTCGAACACCTTCGGCGTGCCGCTGCCGCGCTGATGCAGCTGGCGCAGCGTGCGGCCCCAGTTGTCGTACTGCACCTGGCTGATGTAGGCCGTGTCCAGGTAGCTCACCACCGTATCGGGGCGGCCGTACAGGTCGTAGCTGTGCTGCTTGCGGAAGTCCTTCGTGCTGCCTGCCAAGGTGAACGACTCCACCAGCTTGCCGCAGCTGTGGTTGCTCTTGCAGTCGGCCTGGCTATCGAGCTTGAACTGTTCCGGGATTTTGAGAGGCCCCGTGGTGTGAGTCAGACCGAAATGGCTTGACCGCAAAGTTGAGGATAGTAGTTCATTTCGGCCTCGGCCGGTGGCATATGGCCGATGGGCTCCAGTATTCGGTGGTGGTTAAACCAGCACACCCATTCCAGCGTGGCCAGTTCGACGGCCTCGCGCGTTTTCCAGGGAGCGCGGCGGTGATCAGCTCAGCCTTGTACAAACTGTTGATGGTCTCGGCCAGGGCGTTGTCGTAACTGTCGCCCTTGCTGGCCACCGACGGTTCAATTCCCGCCTCGGCCAAGCGCTCGCTGTACTTTATCGAAACGTATTGCGATCCGCGGTCGCTATGGCAATGCATCGTCGCGTTCGGGCTGGCGGGCGTACAACGCCTGCTCTGGCGCGTCGAGAACGAAGTCCGTGCGCATCGAACTGCTCACACGCCAGCCGACGATGCGCCGGGCGAAGACGTCGATCACGAAAGCCACGTAGACGAATCCCTGCCAGGTCGAGACATAAGTGAAATCGCTAACCCAAAGCCGGTTCGGCGGGTCGGCGCGGAACTGCCGGTTGACCCGGTCCAATGGGCATGGCGCTTTCTTGTCGGGGACCGTGATAAGCACCACTTTGCCGCGGACCACGCCGCGCAGCCCGTCCCGCCGCATCAAGCGCTCGACCGTGCAGTGCGCCACGTCGACCTGTTCCCGGCGCAGCTGGCGCCAGACTTTTTCTGCTCCGTAGACTTGGAAGTTGGCCTGCCACACGCGATGAACGTGAGCATTCAACACATCGTCACGCTGTGTGCGTGCGCAGCGCAAGGCAGGATCGCGGCACGGGGCAGCATGACGCCAGTATTTCGACGGGGCGACCTGCAGGGCTTTGCAAATCGGCTCGGCCCCGTAAGTGGCACGATGCGCGTCGATGAAAGCCTTCATGGCGTGAAGCGGCGGTCGAGCTCCGCCTGGGCGAAAAAAGCGCTCGCCAAGCGTAGGATTTCGTTCGTTCTGCGCAATTCTTTGACTTCGCGCTCCAGCGCCTTCACGCGCTCCTGTTCGGCCGTCGTGCGCCTTCGCGCTTGCCGGTATCGCGCTCGTTCTGGCGAACCCAGCGCCGCAAGGTTTCGGAAGTGCAGCCGATCTTGGCCGAGATCGATTCGATGGCCGCCCACTACGATTCATGCTGGCTGGCCGATTCCTCGACCATCCGCACTGCGCGCTCCACCACCTCGGGGGAAAACTTGGATTTTCGTTTCATGGCTCCATTCTCTCAAATGTTGGAGCCTCCCAGATTTCCGGAACGGTTCATCGTTCTGCTCACCTGGCCAAGCGGGCACGGAGGCGCTATAGAGTTTCAAAATGATCGGCGACGGCCTTCGCACGCAACGGCTAAAGTCGCACGCCAATCATTCTGCCTACCGTCAGACTATTCTCTGCCAGCAGTGCGCAAGCGTTCAGAATATTCGGCAGCAGGAAGCTCCATAGCATTAGCAAGCGACTGAACTAGGACAATCACATCGTCCTCTGCCACTTTTCCCTCTTCAACGAAAATATCAACCGCCGTTTCCAAGGCCAGCCCGTACTCCCCTACATCAACGAATTCTGAGACTTCAGCTATTTCGGACACGGAAAACACGCCATTCAGCGCCGACAAGAGTCGGCAAAAGAGAGATTCAACAACCGCAAAATCAGACATTTTTATCACTTTGGATTTCTTGGTACGTTTGTTGGGAACCCGGTGACAATCCGACCGCCCTTGCTATCAGGCTCGACCACCACCGTAATGTCAATGCCATCGCGCGTACCTTGAACGATGGTCCGCCCCCCACGGCCTGGCGTTCTCGTCGAATTGGGGTCAGTAGCCACATCGGAAATCTCCCCCTTGATCTTGTCATCAGACCAATTGGATGGAAACTCGCTCTTCCCTGGCTTTCCTGTTCCCGGGCGGTGGCCGCCGCCAGTAGCGTCACCGTCCAGGACGTGTGTCTCGCCTTTGTCGTCAAGCAGATTGGGCTTATCTCCACCGTTTGTACCACTCAATGAATCTGAGATCTCATTGGCAAGATACGCGGCACCCGCTGCACCTAGTGCGGCTCCTCCAGCAACGAACACCGGGTTGGCGAGCACACAGCCACCACCCGTGATCAGATCGCAACCTGCTGCGACAGCGCCGCCAGCGAGACCTCCGATTGCGCGACCGCCATTGACCAGCCCCCACGTTCGAGGGGTTCATGTCGTCGAAGTCCTTATTGGCTCCGTCAAAACCAGCGGGCGTGGTTCAAATCCTCGTTCCCCGCCGTCGGTAGCCCCTGGCACCGGTGACTCAACTTTGGTTCCGTCCTTTCCACATCTAATCTCGGCGCCAGATGAGATAACTCTCACCATCATAGGCACCAACTACAATGCAAACGGAATGTAGCAAAACTGACTTCAGAGTAGACAACTCAGAGTTCCGGTAACGTCCGATAAATTGCAGGAAGTGCCAACTAAGCGTATTACGGCGTATTCTGTCCACGAGGTCTGCCTCAGACTGCATACACTGTCTATTCAAATAGAATAGCGAGCCATCAATTAGAATGGCTTGACCATCGGTATCCGACGCCTCGCCAGGTTGTTTGAGTGGGTCGTGTACCAGGCAATCCATTCCTCCAAAGCCCACCAATTCTTTTGCCAAAAATCCGGCAGTATTAGCAACCGGCTGGACATTCCCTGCAGTCGCTTCCGCCAGACTGGCGGGCGCCAAGAGTCCTCCGTGTCTGAAATCGTAGAGACGGCTTTGAGCTGTACAGTCCGGCGCTAGTACACTAACAGTCCCCGTGGCAAGAGTACGAGCAAGATCTGCTGACCCGCCCTGGATTTGGCTAAGCGTTTCAATGAAGTGCGGGAGCACCTCCTCAAGGGAAAGCGCTTTGCTAACGATTTCCATTTGCCTTCTCCTATTTCTTATCAATTTTCCCGTCTGGATACACACGCCATCCGGGATTGTCCTTCTTCCGGTCGGTGTAGTCCCAATGTGGGCCGACTGGCGCCGGGTGAGTCAAGTCTGGATGAACGCTCTGGTCGGGATTCGACGGATTCACATACCCACCTTTATCCCCTCCTTGTGGGGGCTTCCCGCGCCAAACCCATTCTTCCCCGTTGGGACCGATGGGCGGTTTGGTAGGGTCATTCCAATCCAATGTTGGAATTTCGCCAGGCTGCGGTGGCGCTGCCGGATCACTTTGGTTTGTACCGTTTTTACTATCCGCCTCGGAAGCGAGTACCTGACGATTCCGCTCATAATCCGCGGCTAACTTTTTCTCTCCGGCGGCCTTGGTCCATTCCCCGAGCAGAGGATCGAAAGCGCAGATTAGCTCCGATGGATGGCAGTTCCCGGCCGGAGTCTGGAGGGCGTTACTTGGCGTGAGCATAAGGGTTGCTGCAACTCCGCCCCATCGCGCCACGCGGGCTCCAGCCTTTACCGCTTTCTGGGCGACGCTTTTTACGGCTTCTGCAGGCTTTCGGAAGAGTTCGTTGTTTGCAACGCCGTTTGCCCAGCTCCAAAATCTCTCCAGCTCATCGAGAGTCGGGCCCCGGCTTCCCGGAACGAACACAGTCGTCATGAACCCAGTTGGATCGACAAAGCTAGCAGGATTATTCCACACATAACTATAGCGGTTGAAGCTTTCGCCGCTGCGCGGGTCCTGGATATAGGGATCCGCGCTCATGAAACGCGCCACGAGCGGGTCGTAGATGCGCCCGTTCATGTGCACCAGGTCCACCTGATCCAGCATCTCGTGGCCCGTGAAGCCCTTGTTGTCCACCACCCCATCCAGGCCCGCTGGCGTTTCGCTGGTGGTCAGGTTGCGGCGGGCGCCCCAGACGTCGTAGGCCATTGACTCCTTCAGGTTGCCTGCTTCGTCCGTGATCGCCGCCACGCTGCCCAGGCGGTCCTTGTAGAGCCAGTTCAGGCTCGTGGCGCCGTTACGCTCGATCTCCACGCCCAGGCCTTCAGGCCAGTAGGTTTTGACCGTGACCGCGCCGCCCTTCACTTCGGCTTCCAGGGCGCCAGCATAGTAGATGTCGGTGCCGTCGCTGCGCGTCTGACGCAGGCGCTGGCGGTCGGCGCCATAGACGAAGTCGCTATAGGCGCTGCCCTTGGTGGTGCGCTTCGGCATGTCGAAGCTGGTCCAGGTCCACGGCGTGCTGCGCCCCGGCGCCGTCAGCAGGTTGCCGTTCGCGTCGTAGGTCAGGCTGCCTGCGTCGATGCTCGATACCGCGTGCGGACGCACGCTGTTCGCACCTGGCTCAGGATAGCCGTACGTGCCCACGCCGCTCTTGCTGCGCAGGTTGCCGATGTCGTCGTAGGTGTACACGCGCGGCTGGCTTTCGGACAGCATCTGGGCATTCTTCACGCGGTTCAGGCTGTCGTACTCGAAGGCCTCGAAGAACATATTTCCCTGCCATTCCTGGCCGCGCGTGAGCACATTACCCAGGCTGTCGTAACCATAGGCGTCCTGCACCAGGCGCGTGCCCTGCTTGTTCAGCGTATTGGAGAACAGGCGACCCGTTTGCGGGTTGTAGCTGCGCACAAAGGTGGTGCCATTGCCCAGGGCGCCGTCGATGACGCGGTCGGCTGCGTCGATGCCGGTGGCCTGCCACAGCACCAGCGCACCGCGCTCGATCCGCTCCAGCTGCCCGGCCCCGTTGTAGCGGTAGTCGAACACCTTCGGCGTGCCGCTGCCGCGCTGATGCAGCTGGCGCAGCGTGCGGCCCCAGTTGTCGTACTGCACCTGGCTGATGTAGGCCGTGTCCAGGTAGCTCACCACCGTATCGGGGCGGCCGTACAGGTCGTAGCTGTGCTGCTTGCGGAAGTCCTTCGTGCTGCCTGCCAAGGTGAACGACTCCACCAGCTTGCCGCAGCTGTGGTTGCTCTTGCAGTCGGCCTGGCTATCGAGCTTGTCATAGACCCAGCCCGCCGAATGGTCTTCGGCGATGCGCGAAGTCATGCGCCCCAGCTCGTCGTACGTGGTGCGCGTCGAGAACGTGGCCGCCGGGCCTTTGGCGCGCTGGTTTGGTGCAATCCGGCGCCAAACCTGGCCCAAGGCATCCACGTCGTAGTGGATCCAGCCCAGGTCAGGATCGCGCAGGTCGGTTTTGCGGCCCAGCTTGTCGTACTCCATGGTCACGACGTTTCCCAGGGGGTCGGTGGTGTTCAGGAGGTTGTCGAAGGCATCGTAGTTGAACGTGGTCGCCTTGTTGTAGGCGTCGAGGCTCGTTTTCAGGCGGCCCCACACGTCCCGGGTCTCCTTCTTCTGCTGGCTCTTGGCATTCGTCCAGGTTACCGTCAGGCCGCTGTAGCTCGTCTGGCTGGTGACCGGCTGGCCGCCCTCGTCACGCGTCTGAACGCTGGTCACGCGGTCGAGGTCGTCGTAGCCGAACTCGCTGGCGAGCATCGCGCCCGCTGGCACTTCAGCGGCCAGCGCCTCGCTGTCGGTGACAAAGGCAGGTTGCCAGCTGCGGTAGCGGCGGCCCTGGGCATCGTACTCGGTGTCGGCAGCGACTTTCCGGCCATCGAAGCCCCAGGTCAGGCTGCGCACGGGGTGTTCGGCCGCGTCCATGAAGGTTATCTTCGGCACGGCTATGCGCTCGAGCCCGAGTTTGAAGTCCTTGATCTGCATGAACCTTGCTTGCGGCGGGCAGTCCGCATTGCAGCGCTTCAGGTAGGTCCAGGTTTCCGTTTGGTCCACGGCGGTGGAGCTGAGCACACGTCCGAAGGCGTTCACCGTCGCCGTGCTGACCAGGCCGTTAGCATCCTCCATCCGCGTCATTGCACCCGTACGGGCGTCGAACTGCAGCGCCTCCTCCTGGTTCAATGCGTTCCTGCGCGTGGCCGGGAAGCGGCCGTCCGGAGTGTAGGTAACGTCCGAAATGGTGCGGGTGCGGCTCACGCCTGAAGGGTCTGTCCAGCCAAGGATAGTGCGATTGACCAGCCCGAAGCTGTTGCCGCTGCGGTCATAGGTCTTCTGCACGCGCAGCGCGGGCTCGTTCGGTTCCACCGTTTCGGTCGCCAACAGTCCAGCGCCGTCATAGGTGTAGGCCGTCAGGCGGCTTTGCTGGGACATGCCAATCGAACGCGTTTCGGTGTTCGTGCGCACCTCGCCAAGACGCCAGGTGAGCGGATCATTGTCATAGGTGCGGGTGACCGTGATGGTGCCTGCCGAAAGGTTATCCGTGCCGTAGCGCTGGCGCGTCACGGTCAACTGATTGCCCCAGTCGTCATATGTGCTGACGACAGAACTGCGTTCCAGGAAGCTGTTGTCCAGGTCCGTGGCGGCGACGTACTCCGGACTCGCGTAGGGGAAGGCTGTGGTGATGCCGTTGGCCTGCGCGATATTCCGGGTGACGGCTGTGGAATCACGGTCGCTCAGCCAGGTGCCATCGCGGTCGGTGGTGCGGGCGTGCTTCACCATGCCGACATAGGGGTGGTTCTGGTAGAACCAACTGGTGCTGGTGATGTCGTTCTGTACGTCGCGCTCGTCGATCTGCGCGAAGCCGATGCTGCTCCGGCGCCGCGGATCCATGGCAAAGCCGTGATAGGCATACTCGGTATCGAGCCAGCCGCCCTGGCCGCTGCTGCGGTGGATGGCACGCACCAGTTGGCCCGGCCGCATCCGCTTGCCCTGCTGGACCACCGGGCCGTCGTAGGCAGTCACCTCGTGCGTGTACGCCACAGACGAGTTGGCCGGGCTGTATTCCGCTTTCTCGACGAGGCCGAAGCCGTTCGTGACCCGCACCAGCCGGTCCAGCGCTTCGCCCGGTTTGGCGAGATCGGCCGAGCCGAATATCTCCCAGGTGCTGCCCTGGGTGTAAGTCGCGATGTCGATTTTGCCATCGCCGTCGAAATCGCCCAGGAACATGGACCGATTACGCTGATAGGTGTCGTCATACGTCACGCCTGCCATGACCGAATCGCCCCGCACACCATAGAAGGTCGGACCTGCCCAGGGTTCGCAGCTGTGGAACAGGCCGGACGGACCCACGTGGCACAGCTGATATGCAGTGACATTGTCCTGGTTCCAGCTGTCGTTCGCGGGACGGAGCACGTCGAGCAGCCCATCGCCGTCGTAGTCGGCCACCATCATCACCAAGTGATCGAATGCCGGGTTGTTCGACGCCGGCAGTACCCGGCAGTCGGCCTCGTGATTACCCTTGGACAGGCAGATCTTGCCGCGAACGCTTACTGGGTTCTCGCCCACGTCGAGGGTAGCCGTCGCGTAAAGCAGGTCGCTGTAGCCATCTCCGTTGAAGTCGCCGGTCAGGGTGCCGGTGGAAGGCGGCGGCAGGGCTGCCGTGCGGTTGTCCGGGCTCGGGTCCCAGGTGGCATAGAACTGCGCAGCCCCCTTCTCGGTCGAAGTGCTGACCGCTACGTAACTTTGCCCATCACCACCCGGCAGGCCGTCGCAGGACCAGGCATAGCGCCCGGTGCCGTCGTCGCGCACGCGCATGCAGCGGCCCAGGTCCACTTGGTCGACGCGGCCGTCGCCATCCATGTCGTCGAACGCGGTTCCCGAGCTCGGGCGGCCATTGGCGGCGTCGCCGAACGACACTGCCAGATAGGTTCCCGTCACGTCCTGGCAATCGAAGCCGCTGCCATTGGAGAGGCACTTGTAGTTGCGAGCGACGGCATAGACGCCGTCGCCGGAACGCAGGAAGAGATCATCCCTGCCGTCGGCATTGAAGTCGCGCACCATGCGCATGGGCGCCGGGGGCTGCAGCGTGGTCGACCACGAATCGGCAGGCAGGCTGATACTGCCATTGCAGGCGAAACTGCCGTTGCTGAAGTCGCGTCCCCAGCACATGCGCCAGTTGTACGCGGGCGAGCCGAGGTTCCAGTCCGCAACCAGCAGGTCGACCTTGCCGTCGCCATCAAAATCTCCCGATTCCATTACCGCAAGGCTGCCCGGAATAGTGCTGAAGGGCTGCTTGACGGTCCATCCCATGCCATCGGGATTGGACTCGTACAGGCGTTGCTGATGCAGGTTCGCGTCTACCCGATAGCGCTCCAGAATGTCTGCCTTGCCGTCGCCGTTGAAGTCCTCCACCAGGATTTCATTGAGCGGGCCTTTTGCATAGCCGGATCCAGTTCCATTGTTTCCAAGCGCGACCAGGTTCGGACCGACGCGCGGTCCGCCCAGGCTCACAAAGCCCGGCGTAGTGCCCGAGCGCGTTCCATATTCGAAGGTGGTGGCTGGCAGGCAGGTGGCGCCGTCGCAGGCGACCAAGGACTTGAGCAGGCTCCGCTGGCTGCTCAGGCTGACCTCGTAGTTCAAGGTGTAGCGCACAGCCTCGGTACCGCCCGTGCCGTCCGCGCCGATTCCGACAAAGGTGGTGACCTGGGTCAGGCGGTCCGCTTCGAAGTTGGGAGAGCCGGCCACGTAGGCATATCGCGCATCCGGCCGCGCTTCGTAGGAGAAGCGCGCGGCGGCATAATGCGGCTGCCCGCTGTTGCTGTTTGCGCCCCAGCGAATCTCCAGCGGATTGCTCTCGCCATTGACGGCGTGCTCACTGTAGTAGTAGCTGACGTAGTTGCCGCTGCGGTCTGCCACGCGGCTTACGCGCCAGCGGTGCGCTTGCCCGTCGCTGCGGCCGATTGCCTCGATATAGCTGTCGATGGTATCGCCATAGTAGGCTGTGCGCCCATCGCGGGTCTCCACCTTGAAGGTACGCTGGGCGCCCACCATGACAGTGCGCACGCGGGTGAAGGTCTCGATCTCGGTGCGGTACTCTGCATCCGCAGCCCAGTAGGCTGCGTGGCTGTTGCTGTCGCCATTGACCAGAACCAGGCGCTGCCCGTCCAGGCATAGCCTGTCTACCGGCTGATTGGAATACTGTGCGTCGGTGCCATTGACTCCGACAAAGGCGCTGAAGCGCACGCCATCAGATGCGTTATCCGTTGCTACCGTACGGCCGCAGCGACCAATCTCGGACAAGCCCGCCAAGCTCCAGCCCAAACCAGCCGGACCGGAAGAGATGGCGCTGTCATAGCTCAGGCCGAGGTTCGGCACCATGCCCGCCGTACCAGGGGGTAGCTGGAAGGGAATGCTGTATGCCGCGCTGCCATTCGGCGTCGCCGCCAGCTTACCCGGCAGGCTGCCTGCTTCGTCGTTCGCCAATTGCGGGACGTCGACCACGATGGGCGTTAGAGTACCACTGCCCTGCCCCGCGCCTACAGTGAAGGCAACCGATCCCGACGCCGCCAGTTCCGCGCCAGCGCCATCGTACAGCCGCGCCTGCATGCTGAAATTGCCCTGCTGGGTCGGCACCCACACGGCGGTCCATTTGTCGCCATTGTTCTGGGCTTCGATTACGGTGCTGCCGCCGCTGGTGGTGGCGGTGGCCGTCATCGTTGTCGTGGTTTTGGCAGCAGTTTTGGTGCTGCTGCTCTTCGCCATGGTGCGCAGCTGTTGCGCAACTTGAGCGTCGATCACAAATCGAATGGACTGGCCAGCAGGCACAGGGCCGCTGAGCGTGGTGCTCAGAATCGTTGGAACACCCAGGGTCAGCACGCTCCCCTGCGCAGGCACCATGGAGCCCGCGACCATTCCCGCGTCCATGTAGAACTGGCGCTCCTCGGAAATGAGGATGGTGTCGCCAAAGCGTACGCGGGCAAACACGGTATAGGGCGCCATACCTGCCGCCAGGCCGTCCTTGCTGGCCGAGTAGGCGCCGCCGCCTTCGTCCACGCCGGGAACCCAGCTGCCGTTGACGTTGAACGTCACTTCATCCGGCGTGCCGCTGATGCCGCTCACCACGGCACGCATGAAGGCTGGCGCCGGATAGCGGTAGCGGTCCTGGTTATTGGCGTTCGGCGAAGTGAGGCCGATGCGCAGGCCTTGCGGCAGGTGGCAGCTGTTGTCCTCACAGGGCAGCACGATCTGCTCGCCATCGGCGGCGCGGGCCACCACGTACAAGGGGGCGCCGGGGAACTGGCTGGCCGCCGCCGTCAGGTCGATGACGAAATGGTGCGATGCGTCCGGCGTCTGGCACTGGGCGCGCACGGAAGCATCGCCAAGTTCGGTGCTGGCATTAGCACTGCCGCTGCCCGCCAGGGTGCCGCCCAGCGCGGGCGGCGCATTGGCATACAGCTCGTAGCCGAGCGCTTCGGCCGCGCCCAGGCGGCATGCCCAGCCCACCAGTTGCAGCTGCTGCGATGCGTTCGAGCGCACGCCGGAGACCAGGCCCTGCAACGGGCTGTCAGTCACGTTGACCGTGACCGGCGCAGATTCGACGGTGCGGGCCCATTCGTCGGTTGCTCGCAGCTTGAAGCGATAGCTGCCGTTCGACAGCGAGAGCGGACCGTTCAGCGAGAGGCTGGCCGCCGGACCGTTGGCCGTGCGGATAGGCGTGGCGCCGTAGCCGCTGCCGGTGTCCTGGAACAGCTCGAGCTTGGTCAGCTGCCCGCCAGTCAGGGTGGCGGGAGCAGTAATGGTTACAGTGGCCGACTGGCCCGGCGCCACGCGCACGTTCTGCGGGGTGGCGCTCAGCGACAGTACAGGCATGGGCCGTTCATTGACCGTCAGCGTCAGCAGATCGCTCGGCATGCCGAAGACATTGTTGGCCATGTCCAGCATGCGCCATTGCATGGTGTGCTGGCCTGCGGTGGCCGGAGCCGTCACTTCGAAGGTAAAGGTGGTTTCCGCGCCGGGCGCCACGGCACTGGCCAGCGGGACGCGGGCAATGCCCCAGCTCTGGTTATCCTGCGGCGAATCCGAAACCAGCGCCATGCCGCTGCCAGCCTGCACGTCGCCAGGCTGCCAGGTGGTGGTGCCGTTATTGCGCATGGTGACGCTGATGGTGCGGCGTTCGCCGCTGAAATATGGCGCGGCTGGGGTCTGGCTGACAAACTGCGCGTCCTTGCCGGTGACGTAGACAGTAATCGGGTCGCTTGTCGTCCGCCCGTCCGCGCTATCCACGGCATACATGACGACGGTATTGGCACCCACAGGCATTGGCACCATACCATCGAACACCGGTCCATGTACGAAGGCAGGTGCGTCGGAGTTCACGAACACAAACAAGGCGAGTATAGAGTTCCCGCCCAATGCCGTGGCATGGCCCTGCATGGGGACCATCGCCATGTCCGTTGCGGGGTCGGCGGCGTAGGTGCTCCCATTCGGCGGGCCGTCAATGACAACGATAGGTGGTCCAACCAGGACATTCACGATCTCGGAAGACTGGTTTCCGAAAATGCCCATGCCGTCCTGCTTCATCCGGAAAGCAAGAACTTGCTGTCCCCCTACGGCAGGGGCAATAACGTTGAAAGTGAAGGTTGCTGTGGCATTGGGTGCAATCGGCCCGCTCACCGGCACCCGGATGTCGCCCCAGGCGGTGATGGTGTCGGGAGTCGTCAGGTAGTACCCGGCCTCCGGGGTCCACGTGGCAGTACCGGTGTTTTTCATGACGATCGTCACCGGATACGTCTGCCCTGCATTCATGGTAGTGGGCGCGTCGCGGGAAATGACGGTCGACAGGTTGGAGGGGTTGGCCACATTGACGCTGACACTGACCGTGCTGCCGAAATAGGTGCGCGTGTTCTCGCGCAAACGCCACTGGGTGCCTTGAACTCCTGTTGTTTCGGGAGCTGTCATCGTTCCCCGGAAGGTGGTAATACCCTGGGGTGACACGACCTCGGTCAGCGGCATCGAGCTGATGCCGAACTTTGTATTCTCAAGCGGGTTTTGGGCGACAAGCTCGACGTTCGCAGGGTCCCACGTGGTGCCGCCGGTGTTCTTCATCGTGATGGACACATCGTATTGCGCGCCCGGCACCATGGTGGTCGGTATGGTATGTGAAGACAAGACGGCGTTGTCGACGATGGCCTTAATTGCAAATGGCGTCATCGGAGACCACTTGTTGAAGGAGTCCACGGCCCGCGCATAGAGCGTCTGATTGCCCGCCCCTCTACGCAGCACCTTGTCAAAGGTCGGCCCCTCCTGCTGGTCGACCAGGACGTAACTCGTACCATCGTAATAGTAGATCAGCACCTTCGTGATCGTGGCAATGCCCGTTGGTGTGGCATTGACCGTGACCGGGACATCGATGTAACCGCCGTTGCCAACGAAGATGTCCGTTGGCGCAGGGCTGACGACCTGCACAGAGGGCGCCGGTCCCGCCACAGCGACCGTCTGGACTGGTGTGGCCTCGCCGAAGTACATGCCCGTGGCCGATTGCACCAGCTGCCACTGCATGTCGTAATAGCCGCCTTCAACAGGAGGATAGATGGTACCGCTGAAGGTTCCCTCGGCGCCAACCGCGGTGGCCACCGACAGGTTGAGCCGCTTGGTCTTCCAGAGGTCGTTGTCCGGCGGATTCTGCGTGCCAAGCTGGATGCTGGTTCCTGCTGCCCAGGCATAGTTGCCCGTGTTTCTCATCTTCACGGTATAAGTTCGCGCACCCGTCATCGTTGGGATCGCGGTTTGCGACACGAACTGGGCGTCAGGAACGCGCGGAACGACGTCGATGGAGACGGATGGCGTATAGTCGCCGAACCAGCCAATATTGGTTTGGTACATCTGGAACTGCATGCCGTAGGTACCTGGCGTGGTGGGCGCGACCATGCTCAGCGTGAATGTCTTTGAAGTATTCACATAAGCCGACGCTCCCAGGCCAATGCCGGTGAAGGCCCAGCCTGTCGTGTTCAGGAGCTTGAGGGAATAGGATGTACCAGACCACGTGGTGGTCCCTGTGTTCATCATCGTCACGCTGATGGTGTAGCGCTCGCCCGCGACCATTGTCGTCGGGATGTTGTGCGTAACATAGGTGGCGCCGTTGGCTGCCAGGGCATTCGCCTGCCCCAGAATCAACAACAACGCCGCAATGGCCCTTGCCAGCCCTCCGCCTCCGCTAAATGCACGGCGCGCCGTCCGCATGAATTGAGTCAGGAAGGTGGTGATCAGCTTGCACATATTATTCGGAACCGGGACGTGTGAAATGAAACCTCCGCAGCAGACGCACGAAGGCTTTCGAGGCTCGCATGGCCTCAAGTATCAATAGCAATAGAGAGGAGAGCCGCTAGCTCGGCGCGAACCGAGGAAGATGGCGGAACAGTGCCGAAGGGGACCAGCGGGATAACAGTTTGGACATGAGCTTCTCGTTTTTATCTACCTTGGATTCATTCTGACGGCGTACCAAGGCCAATTTAGTAACTTGCAATTTTGCCCGATAACAATGGCAAACAATCTCTCCAATGTTCACATTGGCGAAAAATACTTCGGCAGCTGCGATCACATCTATTCGTTCAACGACGTACGGATTTCGAAGGTAACGGTCTGAAGGCTCCCGCTCGCCTTGCCTTTGTGATGCGATAGATAGACCTGGCCGAATGCGGGCTGCTCCGCAAGGCTCTCCGCATAGCTCAGCAAGGCCGCTACGTCGCGGGCTTCGCCGCGCAGCACGAGGCGCTTGCCGCCCTTGTCGGGCGCGAACTCCAGGAGCTCGATATCGTCGCTGCTGGCCTGTTCCAGCGCATTGAAGATGGGATACCAGTCGAAGGCGCGCTCGCTTTGCAGGGCTGCCCAGCGCCGCTGGATATCGAGCTCGCTGCGGCTTGGCTTGGGCACCGGCTTTGGCCGCAGCCCGGCGCGAAGCCGTTCCGCCTGTTGCTGGGCCTCCTCTTGGCGTTCGCCCTGCAGCAAGGCCTCGCGCCCCAGCCATGCCGCGCCCAGCGTCAACACGGCGGCAAGGCCCCATACGGGCAGGCGATGGCGGTTGCGCGGTTTGAGGTAGTGTGCGGGGTCAGACATGGTCGTCCCAGTAATGGCGCGGCAGCTCGCGGACGGCGGCCTGCGGCAGGCATTCGCCCACCACCGCTGCAGACGGCTCGCCATCGAGATGCCAGACGTTCAGCGTAGCGGGCTCGCCGTGGCGCAATGCCGCGCGCCGCAGCAATTGGGTGAGCGCGCGATGCGGGTCTGCGCTGCATGGCTGCGTATCCATGGCCTTCAGCCTGCCTCGCTCAAAACATAGCAGGCTTGCCTGCGCTCGTTCCTCAATCAGCAGCCAGCCGCGCGCTCCCTTCACCCGGCTGCGCGGCGACCAGTACGCGGCTGCCGTAACAGGCAGCACCGTGCGCAAGCGGCAGCCGTGGGCGGCGGCAAGCGATTCCAGCTTTTCCATGAAGCTGCGCGGCATGGCGGATGCGATTCCGCTTTCGCCGAAGTGCCGGAAGGCGGCATGGGAGACCCAGCCAGCATCGAGCTCGAGACCGTGGCCCGCGTAGCTTGCCGCCGCATAGGCTTCCCATTGGGCTTGCGTATCCAGCTTGTCCTGCCAGGGCAGCGCGATTACGCGGGCCAGACTGTCGCTGACTACGATGTCGAGCTGCGCCCGGCCGGGCTTTGCCTCCTGCAGCAGCCCGTCCAGCGCTTCGAGCAGGCCCGCCGTGTCCGAAGCCGTTTCGGCAGCGGCACTCTTGCCGCCGCGCCGCAGCCAGCATGCGCCGGGGAACAGCCCGGCAGTAATTCGCTCAGGCCACAAACGTAACACGGTTCACCTCCTGTAGTGTGGTGTGCCCTTCGCGGGCCAGGTCCAGCGCCACGTCGCGCAGGAAGCGGGTGCCTTGCAGGCGGGCCTGCTCCTTCAGCGCGCGGATCGAGGCGCGCGCCACGATCATTTCCCGGATCTCGTCGGTCAGGCGCAGCACTTCGGCGATGGCACGCCGGCCCTTGTAGCCCGTGCCCCGGCAGTGCGTGCAGCCCTTCCCCGCCATGAAGCGGAAGGACGAGGGATCGTGGATGCCGGATTCGGCCAGCAGCGTGGCATCGGGAACAACCGGCTCCGCACAGTGCACGCAGTTCTGGCGCAGCAGGCGCTGCGCAACCACGCCGGTCAGCGAGGATACGAAGTTGTAGGGATCGACACCCATGTGCATGAAGCGGCCGATCACGTCGAAGGTGTTGTTGGCGTGGACGGAGGTGAACACCATGTGGCCCGTCAGCGCCGATTGCACCGCAATCTGCGCCGTTTCGGGGTCGCGGATCTCGCCGACCAGGATCTTGTCCGGGTCGTGGCGCAGAATCGAGCGCAGGCCGACAGCGAAAGTCAGCCCCTTTTTCTCATTGACGGGAATCTGCAGAACGCCTGGGAGCTGGTATTCCACCGGGTCTTCAATGGTAATGAACTTGTCCTCGCCGTGATTGATCTCCGTAAGCGCGGCGTAGAGCGTGGTGGTCTTGCCGCTGCCGGTCGGTCCGGTGACGAGCATCATGCCGTAAGGCTCCGCGGCCAGGCGGCGCAGCAGCTGGATGGTGCGCTGGTCGAAACCGAGGGAGTCGAGCGTAAGCCGCTGCACACTGTCCATCAGGGCCTTCTTGTCCAGCACCCGCAGCACCGCGTCTTCGCCGAAGATGCTGGGCATGATCGAAACGCGGATATCGATGTCGCGCCCCTTGGAGGCCACGCGGAAGCGTCCATCCTGAGGCACGCGCTTCTCGCCGATATCCAGTTCGGCCAGCACCTTGATGCGGGCAATCGCCTGTTCCGCGAGCTGGGGATTGCTGACCATTGCAATGCGGTTCAGCACACCGTCTATGCGGAACTTGATCAGCAGGCCCTGGGGCAAGGTCTCCATGTGGATGTCGCTGGCTTCGAGGCGCAGCGCATCGAAGACGGTGGAATTGATCAGGCGCACGGCGGGACTGGCCTCGCCCTGGATCGCCGTGAGCGTGAGGTCGCCGCTCGCATCGCGTTCGGCTTCCACGATCACTTCTTCGCCCACCGCATCGGCGACGGCGCTGAAGCTGGCTTCATGCTTCTCCAGCTGCGCCAGGATGGATTGCGGATCGCCCATGTACAGGACGCGCACACCGCGCGCGTTCAGCCAGGCGCCCAGTCCGGGCATGAGCGGCATGCCGAGAACGGCCAGGGGCCCCTCTTCGCTCTCCGCCACTATCGCCGCGCGCTGATGCATCTCCGCATAGTCGGCCAGGCCGAAGGCGGGCGTGATGGCAGCGAGCGCATCGTCGGCGATCACCGTGTAGGCAAGGTGCGCAGCGGCGCCCTCCAGCGCTGCGCGGCGCGGAACTTCCGCGCTGGCGGCCAGCCGCTCGAGCCAGTCGCGGGCATCGCCAGCGCCGAAGGCGGCGCCAAGTTGCGCTGCGTTGATATTGACTGCTTCACTCATACGATATTCGCCAGGTCGAAGATGGGGCTGTACAGCATCAGCACGATGGCGCCGACCACGAGGCCGATGCCCAGCATCAGCACGGGTTCGATCAGCCTGCCAACGGTATCGATCCAGATGGTGGTTTCCTGGTCGTAGAAGTCGGCGATGCGGCCCATCATTTCATCCAGGTTGCCGGAAGATTCGCCCGCCACCAGCAGGCGCACCGCAACTTCGGTGCTCAGGCCGCAGTCCTGCAATGCCGCGGACATGGCGATGCCCTCCCCTACCCGCTGCACCGCCTTGTCCAGGCTGGGGTGCAGCGCCAGGGGCAGCGAGGCCTTCGTCATCCGCATTGCGGCGAGCACGCTCACCCCGCTGTGCAGCAGCATGCCGAGCGTTCGGTACAGGCGGGCCAGCTGCAGCACCTGCAGCCGCTCGCCGAGCCACGATGTCTGCATGAGCCACCGGTAGGCGCCGCTGCGCACGGCGGGATGGAAGATCAGAAGCAGGAGCAGCGCCACGACCACGCCCAGGCTTCCCCAGGCGGCAAGCTCGTTGTTGCGGACGAAGGTTCCCCACCACTGCACGAACCCCGGATCGCCATTCCGCATTGTTCCCGCGTCCTCGTACACGGCGCTGAATCGCGGCAGCACGTAGAACATGAGGAAGGCGATCACCAGGAAGCCGACGCCCAGCAGGACGGCAGGATAGGTGGCCGCGGCGCGAAGCTTTCCGCGAATCTCGTCCACCTGCCCCTGGTACTGCATGTAGCGGCTGATGGCTGCGCGCAGCGTGCCGGTGGTTTCGCTGGAACGCACCATGGCCACATAGAGCGCCGGGAACACGGACGGCAGGCTGGCCATGGCGTTCGACAGCGGATTGCCTTGCCTTAGCTCGCGCAGCAGCACCTCGTACACGGAGCGCCCGCGTCCGCGCCTGTCGTTCTGGCTCAGCACATCGATGGCGTCGACGACGGTCTGCCCCGCATCGATCAGGGAGTGCAACTGCTGGTTGAAAACCGCCAGGTTGAACTCTTCGCGTGCCGCCGGCTGCAGCCAGTTGCGCTTGGCGGGACGCAGTTCCAGCACGCGGCCGCCGGCGTTGGCCGCCAGTTGGCGCGCCTCGGCCTCGCTCGACGCATCGAGCACGGTTTCCTCCACCGTAAACGCGGCCGTCAGCAGTTTGACGCGGTATTGCATGCGGCTCAGTTCCAGCTGACGACGTCGGCGTCCTCGCCCCCGCCGCCCTGCTGCCCATCCGCCCCGTAGGACACCACGTCGTATTCACGGCCGTCGCTGCCTGGCGCGCGGTAGATATAGGCATGGTTCCAGGGGTCGGATGGCACACCCTTCTTCAGATAGGGGCCATGCCAGTTCGCCTCGCTGTTGGGTGCGGCGAACAGCGCGACCAGCCCCTGGTCGGTCGTCGGGTAATGGCCGACGTCGATGCGGTACTGGTCCAGGCCCTTCTCGAAGGCCTCGATCTGGGCCTTCGCCACCTGCGTCTTGGACCGGCCGATCTGGCCGAAGTACTTGGGCGCCACAAAGGCCGAGAGCAGGCCGATGATCACGATCACCACCAGCAGTTCCAGCAACGTGAAGCCGCGTGCGTTGTTGTTTCGAACTTGCATTGCATTTCCCCTATGGAGCAGGTTTCGTGTAAATGAACTTCCAGTCGCTATAGCGCTGCGCCCCGGTGAACGTGGCCAGTTCGGGCGGGAAGCCCGCCTGCTTGATCGGCTTCACGTTCGATTTCGAGTAGACCCCGATCACGGCATTCGAGGCATCCAGCACCAGCCCCCAGTCGTCGTCCGTCATTGGGTCGGTGTACAGCTTGCGCAGCGGGCGCGTCGGCTTGACCAGCCGCGAGTCGTACAGCAGGTTCTCGAGCTTTGCGGGGTATGCCTTGCCCGACCCCGGCGAATTCTCGTAGTACTGCTTGATGGCGTTGCGGTAGGCGATGCCACGCCACAGGAGCTCGGCCTCCTTGTCGCGCCGTTCGCTCAGCGCGGTGTTTTCGAGCGCCCGAACGGCCACCACGGCCGATATGGCAAGCAAGAACATCACCACCACGTAGCTGAATCCATTCTGGCGCGGCATCTACCAGTCCTTCAGCCAGGTGCCGTCGCGCCCCTTGTTGGGGGCGCCGCTGCGCACATCCTGCACCACGCCCATGCTCGGGTCTTCCGAGGGAACCACGACCCAGCTGTTCGGGCTCTGAGTGAACGGGTCCGCAGGGAGCTTGCGCAGATAGTGCTCCGCCACCAGCTCCTGCAGGGTGTCCGGATAGCGGTTTCGGTCCGCATAGAATTTTCCGATGGCGTCGCGCAGGATGTAGAGATCCTCCTTCAGCACGTCCTCTTTCGCCTTGTCCAGGTTGCCGAAGTAGCGCGGCGCGGCGATGGACACAAGCAGGCCCATAATGGACAGCGCCACCAGCAGCTCAATCAGGGAGAAGCCCAGCTTACCACTGCGCATACGGCACTCCGTTCAGGCCCGTGAGCGGCGATTTCGAGTAGACGTCGAAGACGTCCACGCCTTCCACCGGAGCTTCAGGCGGCGAGTCGAAGCGGCGCTTGCCCCAGCTGTCCACCGCCGACAGCGCCGGGTTGGCAAAGGGGTCGCGGGGGATGCGGCGCAGGAAGTAGAGCTTGGGGCCGGTCTTGTTCTGCTCGTCCACCACCCCGGCGCTCAGGTCGATGAGGGACTTCGGGTAGCCAGAATCCGTGCCGACGTCGATGAGTATCCTGCCCGCGTCCGCCGCGTGCTTGTAGGCGTCGATCGCCTGGCGGATATCGCGCAAGGCAGTACGCAGCGCCTGTTCCTTCTGGCGGCGCAGCGTGGTTTCGATGACCGGCACCGCCACGCTGGCCATGACGCCAAGAATGGCGGCGGCGGCAAGCAGCTCGATCAGGCTGAAACCGCGGCTGAGGCGGAAAAACGTCATGGCGGCGTAATCACGATATTGTGCAGCGCAGGCAGCGAGGGAATGCCTACCGCCTTCTTGCTGCCGATCGGCGTGGCCGCGATGACGCCCACCGTCGTGGCATGTGGCGCTGCGGGCGGCGTTTTCGCCCGCAAGGTCAGCGTGAGCACGGTCCCTTGCCCACCCGCTTCCGCTCCGTCGCCGGACTTCATGCCCACCGATGCGCGGCCGCTTGCGCCATCGAAGGATTTGCTGAAGGCGCCTTTGCCATCCTTGTTGAAGTAGCCGCCGTCGTCGAGCGACACAAGCTCGAATTCGGCCGGGTTGCAGGCCACCTGCAGCGAGGCGGCGCGCAGCGGCTCGGCGCTGTCCATGCGCAGTTCCAGACTGAAGGTCTGCCCTGCCTTGACGCTCGCGGGCCCGGTCCAGGCCAGCTTCGGCGCGTCCGGCGTGGAGGCCGGCGTCACCTGCGCGCTGCGCGTGGCCGCAGCCGCTGGCTGGGCTGGATCGGCGGTTCCTCCCTGCGCTGCTGTGCGCAGCTGGAGCGGCCGGTCGCGCAACACGGCTTCGGTGCCGGACCAGAAGGCTTCGTCGGCGGGGCTGCTGCGCTGGATATTGCGGATCAGGTGCGGCGTGATCGAGAGCACGATCTCGGTCTTGGTGCGGCTGTCCGTCTGGCTGCCGAACAGGCGGCCAAGGATGGGGAACTCGCCCAGCAGCGGCACCTTGTTGCCGGAACTGCGGTCCTCGTCGCTGATCAGGCCTGCCAGCACCTGGGTTTCGCCGTCCTTCAGGCGCAAGGCGGTGTTGAAGTTGCGCGTGCCGATCTGGTAGGCCGAGGAACCGTTGTTGGTCTTGACGGAGGAAACGAGCGAGCTGACCTCCATGCCCAGCTTCAGGCCGATCTCGTCGCGCAGGTGAATGTCGGGCTCCACCTCCAGCTTCAGGCCCACGTCCAGGTATTGGATATTCTCGGTGACGAAGGTGTTCGTCGTCGTGGTGGTCACCACCGGCACCTTGTCGCCGATCATGATCTTCGCCTTCTCGCGGTCCCGCACGCGGATGCGCGGGTTGGCCAGCAGGTTGGCGTCGCCGTCGGTCTTCTGCAGGTTGATGGTGGCGCTCGGAACGGAAACGCCGATCGACTTCGAATCGAGGTTGCGCAGGTCGCTCAGCTTCATGGCCGAAGTCGTGCTGCCGTTGGTTGGAATCGAGGTGGTTGCTCCCAGCGGCGTCACGGTGAACTGGCTGTTCCATTGCACACCGGCGTTCAACAGGCGCGAACGGTTAATCTCCAGAACCTCCACCTCCAGCATGATCTCCGGCTCCTCCAGGTCCTGCAGCTTGACCAGCTTTTCCGCCAGGGCGATAGTCTCGGGGCTTTCGCGCAGCACCATCAGGTTGTATTTGTCGTCGACGTAGATGTCCTTGAGCTTGAGCACCGTCTTGAGCATGTTGGCGGCCTGCTTGGCCTCCACATTGGCCAGGTAGAAGGCGCGCACCACCAGGTCCTGGTATTCGCGCAGCTTGGCCGAGGTGCTCGGGTATATCAGCACACTGCTCGCATTGAGCACCTTCTTCTCCAGCTGGCTGGTGGACAGGATCACGTCGATGGCGTCGTCCAGCGAGGTCTGTTTGAGGAATACGGTGGTGCGCTGGTCGGGACGCACGTCCTTGTCGAAGATGAAGTTGATGCCGGTAGTGCGCGACAGCGCGTCGAAGATGGCCTTGATGCTGGCGTCGCGGAATTCCAGGTTGATGGGCTTGCGATAGCTGCTGCTCAGGCTCGGCGAGGTGACGGGGACAGGCGTCTGCTTCAGCTCCAGCTCGCGCAGGAGGGCAATCGCTTCGGGATGGGCAGGCACGCGCTTCTGGGCGGTTGCCAGCAGCTGGGCCGCCTTGCCGAGCGCCCCTTCCTTGAGCGCCACGCCCGCGGCCTCCACTTCCCCGTCCGCCCTTTCCCATTCGGCCAGCTTGTGCTGGCCCGCCAGGGCGCGCGAGTTCTCGGGGTCGTAGGCCAGCACGGCCTCATAGGCTTTTGCAGCCTTGGCGCGCTCGCCGTTCGCCTGCGCCGAGGCAGCGTCGGAAAGCAGGCGGTTGGTGGCATTTTCGCGCACACGCAGCCAGTCGCGCCGGTATGCGACATCGCCCGGCGCCAGCTGCGCGGCCTGGGCCAGTTCCTTGACGGCGACAGGATAGTTCCCCTTCTCCGCCGCCGCCATGCCCGCGCGGTGGTGGGTCTGGGCCGCGCAGCCCGCCAGCACCAGCGCAACCAATACCGCTATCGCCCGTTTCGACAACATCACTAGCATTTTCGCCTTATTCCTGGACAGGAATCGGCAGCGTCTGGCGGATGCCAAGTGCGACCGACTCGAATTCGATTTGATTGGGACTGAGCGCGGCCACCTTGTAGCCGCCTTCCAGCACTTCGCCTTGCCGCGCCAGCACCACCTGGTCGCCCAGCATGAGATAGACCACCGTGGCCTCGCCGTCCCGCATCTGGCCTACGAACTTGTATGGCAGCGGCGGTGGAGGCGGGGGCACGTTCGCCGCCGGCGCGGCACTGGCAGCGGCCTGCTGGGGCGGAGGGGGCGGCGGAGGGGGCTGCCAGCCGCGCGGCGCAAACGGGTCGCTGTCCGCGGCCACCCAGGCGGGCGACGCGCGCGCCGTCACGGTAGCGGCGGCGGCAGGCATGGCCACGGCCGCCGGCCTTGCAGGCCTGCCACGCGCCTCGGCAAACGGCGGCTCGTCCACGGGATAGAAGATGGCGGCAACCGTTGCCGCCAATGCCGCCGACAGGATGGCCCAGCGCTTTCCCGCGCCCTTATCCATGTTCGCCCCGGCGGAAGAAGGCGGAGAACGTGAGCTCGCAGGCCAGCGCGCTCGCGCCGATGTTCTCGCGGGTGCAGCGGATCGCATCGAGAGCGACGAAGGGCATTTCGGATGCCAGCGCCGCAACGAAGCGGCGCACCTGGGGGTAGCCGGTCTTCACCGACAAGCTGATGCGATAGCGCCAGTAAGGCTGGCCCGGCGGCGTTTCAAGGGTATAGCCCACTTCGTCCGTGACGAGCCCCACGTCCCTGGCGGTGCCCAGGAAACGATGGGCAAAATCGGCGCTGTCGAACTGCGGCAGAGGAACGGCGGCGGATGCCGCGGCGGGGCTGGCGGACGCGGGCGGGCGCGGCGACTGCCGGAGGGCGCGCAGCGCCTCCTGCTCGGTGTCCGCGGCATGGGTGGCCACGGCCAGGCTCAGGCTGGCCAGTACCAGCAATCCCGCCGCGCCGAGGAGGCCGATAACGGCTCCTGGCATGACGCGCAATTGCTGCCGGAAGTAAAAGCGAATCGCGCGGACGAGAATCAAGCAGCCACCAACAAACATCGTTAAAGAAATAACCGATGATTATAAGTAACTAAGCTTGCGTGAAAACTCACTAATTGTCACATTAACGTAAATTGGCGGGGGTGGCCGGTCAGGCCGTCGCACCTCCGCCACACATTGGGCCGGGGCCGCTGCGTCAGTTCCAGCGCCCGCCGCTGCCGCCTGCGCTGAAACGTCCCGCGCCCAGCAGCACGACAGCGACGGCAGAGAACAGGTACAGGGCCTGCAGTTCGATGGCCCAGCCGCCGGTGTTATTGACCTGGAAGATCTGCGCCGTGTGCACCAGCATGATCGCCACCACCATGTTGACGGCGATGACCAGGGCCGCGGCGCGCGTCCAGATGCCGATCAGCACCAGCAGCGGCGCCACCACTTCGCCCACGTAAACAAGATAGGCGAAGGCCGAAGGCAGGCCCGCCTTTTCCACCATGCCGACGATGGGGCCCACCCCGTTCGTCAGTTTCGATACGCCGTGAAAGAGGATCAAGAGCGCAAGCGCCGCACGCAAGACGAGCTTGCCGGTATCCTGAGCTGCTGCCATGGGGGACTCCTTATGATTTTGTTAGCGGAATCCCCATCATACGCCAACAGCTCAGCGCAGCGCCGCGGCGACCCGGTCGCCATAGCCCTGGCCGTGCAACTGGGATGCCAGCTGGATGGCGCGCAGGCTGCAGGCAACGGGGTCGGGTTCGGATTGTGAGCGCAGGCATTGTTCGCGCTGCTGCCGGGCGAAGGTTTCCGCCTCCACTCCCTCATCGCTGCCGCGCAGGTAGGCCTCGGCAGCGAAACTGGCGAGCACGGGCAGCGCCAGGAGCGCCAGCCCGAGCAGGGATCGGGCGGATGGGCGCACTGCCTGGCGGTGGCGGACACTGGACATGGTGGCTCCGGAACGGGTGGGCATGTGGACGCATGCTACGCGTCGAATATGTCGCTTCGGTGACGACTGCGCCGGAGTTTGATCTGGCGCAACAGTCGTGTTGCCAATATGTAATTGAATCTTGCGAGAATGTTTCCTCTCTGCTCGTCTTTATTGTAGGATAGTCCCTTTGCTTGTGGCGCACTGCACAGGCACGGACACCCGCAATAGGACACACGATGGAATTCTGGTTGCGCGCAAGCGACCCTGCCAGCCCAGAGCGCACGCGCAGCCGAGCCGCCAGCCTGTCCCGGTCCGGAAAACTGCTGTGCATCGCCGCTGTCCTGGCCATTGCCGGCGCCGAATACATCCGCTGGACGCACACCGTCCAGCAAGCCCCTTCCGCCTTGCTCGTCGAGCCCGCACAGCCGGGAAAAGTCAGCCTTACACCCCGCTCGAATTCGCTGCTGCCCATGCCCGCGAACGTCCCGTCCGCGCACGCCAGCGCCATGACGCCCCTGCCCGGCGGCCGCATGCTGGCCTTCTGGTGGGCAGGCACCCGCGAGGGCGCGCCCGACGTCAAGGTCTACGCCTCCTACTGGAATGAAGGCAAGTGGACAGAGCCCTGGGTGATCGCCAGCCGCGACACCCTGGCCGCGGCCCTCGGCTACGGCGTGCGCCGCATCGGCAATCCCGTGGCCTGGACCTCGGCCGACGGCACCATCGACCTCTTCGTGGTCGTAACCGGCATGGGAGGCTGGGCGACCTCGCGCCTGGTCCAGATGGTGTCTCACGACCTCGGCAAAACGCTCAAGGTTAAACGATTGCTCCCGATGTCGCCGATCTTCAACACGAGCGTGCTGGTGCGTAATTCGCCCCTCAGCCTGGCGGACGGCGGCTGGCTGCTGCCCGCCTATTTCGAGATCGGCCTCAAATACCCGCTGATGCTGGCCTTCGACCGGCACGGCGACCCGCGCTGGGTCTCGCGCATCGGCCAGCGCATCACGACCTTGCAGCCGACCGTGGTGCCCATGACCTCTTCCGTCGTCCACGCCTGGATGCGCGATGCGAGCAGCGAGCAGCGCATCCAGCAGGCGCGCAGCACCGACGGCGGCGCCAGCTGGACCGACCTGCCCGCACTGGACCTGCCGAACCAGGGCACCTCGCTGAGCGCCCTGCGCCTGAGCAACGGCAGCGTCCTGCTGCTCCACAACCACGCCCTGCCCGGCGGCTCGGACCGCAGCACTCTGCGCCTCTCTATTTCCGAGGATGGCCGCCACTGGTCGCACGTGACGGATATCGAGCATGGCAAGTCCGGCGAGGAGTATTCCTATCCGGACCTGCACCAGATCGGCAATGAACTGCACATCACCTATACTGCGCGGCGCCAGGCGATTGCCCACCACGTCTACGACCTGGCTTTCGGGGGACCACAGCAATGACCCTTCCTGATCTGGTATTGCAAACCGCCTACGGCAGGCTGGCCTGGGCCGTCGTGATGGCGGCCGTGATCCTCGGCTGGCTGCCGCCCGCCCTGCAGCGCTCATGGCGCGCCGCGGCGGGCCTGTTGTGCGGCCTTGCCTTGCTGGTGCTGCTGCCGGGGCAGCTCTCCCCTGCCTTCTGGCTGGCCATGGCCTTCCACTGGCCGAGCGGGCTGCTGCTGGGCTGCTGCGTCCTGCGCCTGTGGCAGCGCCTGCGGCCGGACAGAGGCCTGCAGGCCATGCCGCGCGAGTTCGCCGCGGCCGTCGCGGGCTTCGGCCTGGTGCTGTATGTGGACGCGATGGGCCTCACCTCGCTGGGCCTCTACTACTGGGGCTTTGCGCCGCGCGGCGCGCCCATGATGGCGCTGGCCGCCGCCATGCTGTGCGGCTTTGCGGTCATGCGCGGCATCATGCGCCCGCAGGCGGCCGCCGTGCTGGCGGCGCTGCTGCTGTTCTCCGCGCTGCGCCTGCCGAGCGGGAACCTGTGGGACGCACTGCTCGATCCCCTGCTGTGGGGCTGGGCGGTGGTTTCGCTGGGAGTGCAGGCATGGCGGCGGCGCGCGCAGCGCCCCGCGCCCGCTACGGCGCCGGAAATGGAAGTCGATGCTGCCCTGGTGGCCCGCCAGGGACAGTAAATATTGTTAACGAAGGAGTAGGCAGTGGTCATCCGCAAATGGTTTTCTCATCCGGTCATCGTCACCGGCATCGCCATCAATCTGTTTGTGCTGCTTCTGGCGCTTGCCTGGTCCGGCCCTCAGCACGCGGCCCAGCTTTCGCGGCTGCTGGTGGAAGACGGCATCGTGGAATGGATGCAGTTCCTCAGCTTCGCCATGACCTCCGGCCTTCTGCTGTTCGCGGCCTGCGAGCGCTGGCAGCGTTCGAAGTTTGACTTCGTGGTGTTCGCACTGCTCGGCATGGGCGCCGTGGTGGCCCTCGCCGCGATGGAAGAGATCAGCTGGTTCCAGCGCATCCTGCACGTGCAGTCGCCGGAGTTCTTCGCGCAGAATAACCGCCAGGCGGAGACCAACCTGCACAACCTGGCCATCGGCAGCAAGGGCAGCATCCACAAGACCATCCTGCTCAAGCTGATCGTTCTCGCAGGCCTCACGCACAACCTGGTGCTGCCGCTGCTGGCCCGCTGGCGCCCCGCCGTGCGCAGCTGGGTGGAGAAGCTGGGCGTCTACCTGCCGCCGCTGTGGGCCGCCGTCGTTTACCTGGTGCTGGTGATCCTCTCGCACGTGCTGACGGACCACGAGCGCAAGGGCGAACTGGGCGAGATGTTCGGCGCAGTACACTATATGGCAACCATTTTCTCGGCCTACTTCCTCGGCCAGAACTACGGCCAGCCTGCCGTGTTCGAGAACCCGGCCGACACGCGCCGTGTGGCAAAGCTGTTCAGCATACTCATGCTCTTCCTGCTGATGACCGCATGGCTGCTGAGTGCAGGCGCAGGCGCGATGGACGCGGTTCAAGGCTAAGCGGGGCGGAACGATGAAACAAGTTGCAGCGCGCGTGGCGCGGCTCACCCAGTGGGCCGGCCCTTACGCCACCCTGGTCCAGATGCTGTTCGCGGGCCTGGCCGTGCTTTCCCTCTCGCGCATCTGCCTCATCGCCTGGCAGTGGCAGCGCGTCAGCGCCACGGGGCTGCTGGGCGAGATGCTGGTACAGGGTGTTCGCGCAGACCTGATCCTGATCGGCTACCTGCTGGTGCCGCCATTGATGCTGGCGCCCCTGCTCGCCCACCGTTACGCAGCGCGCCTGTGGAAGCCGATTACCGTGGCCTGGGCAGGCCTGGCGCTGCTTTTCATCATTTTCATGGAACTGTCTTCGCCGCAGTTCATCATGCAGTTCGACCTGCGGCCGAACCGCCTGTTCATCGAATATCTCTCCTATCCGAAAGAAGTCGCGGCTACGCTCTGGAACGGCTTCCGTGTGGCACTGGTGCTGGGCGTGCTGGGCACCATCGTGCTCGGCGCGACCGTGTTCCGCCTGCTGAACGCGGCGTCGGCCAATGCGGCCATGTGGCGCTCCCGGGCCGTGCTTCTGAGCTGGCCGCTGCTCGTGATCCTGGTGGCGGTGCAGATCCGCTCCACCACGGACCACCGCCCCGCCAACCCGGCCACCTTCGCCCTGAGCGGCGACGCCATGGTCAATTCCCTCATCATCAATTCGCCGTGGTCGGTGCTGGACGCCATCAACTCCATGCGCAAGGAAGCCAATTCCTCCGAGATCTATGGCGAATTCCCGCGCGAGAAAGTGTTCAGCACCGTGAAAGCAGCGCCGTGGCTGCGCGACTACCAGTTCAACGATTCCGAGCTGCCCACGCTGCATGCGCAGCAGGCCGCCGTCTCGCGCGAGCGGCCGCTCAACCTGGTCATTGTGCTCGAAGAGAGCCTGGGCGCCACCTTCGTGAAGTCCCTGGGCGGCCTGCCCGTGACGCCGGAACTGGAGAAGCTGAAAGAGGAAGGCTGGTGGTTCGAGCAGCTGTACGCCACGGGCACGCGCTCGGTGCGCGGTATCGAAGCCGTGGTGGCGGGCTATGCGCCCACGCCCGCGCGCAGCGTGGTGAAGCTCTCGCTGGCCCAGCACAACTTCTATACGCTCGCACTCGGCCTGGGCAAGCAGGGCTACCACACGGAGTTCGTGTACGGCGGCGAGGCGCACTTCGACAATATGCGCGGCTTCTTTACAGGGAACGGCTTCCAGAACGTGGTGGACCGGCGCGACATGTCGCCGCGCTTCGAAGGCAGCTGGGGCGCGTCTGACGAGGACCTGTTCGACAAGTCGCTGGAACGCCTGAAGTTCCTGCACGCGCAGAAGAAGCCCTTCTTCAGCCTGATCTTCAGCTCTTCCAACCACGAGCCCTTCGAATTCCCGGACGGGAAAATCGCCCTGCACGACCCGAACAAGCAGACCGTGAACAATGCCGTGAAGTACGCGGACTTCGCCCTGGGCCGCTTCATCGCCGAGGCGAAGAAGCAGGACTACTGGAAGGACACGGTCTTCCTGATCGTGGCCGACCACGATAACCGCGTGTACGGCAACAGCCTGGTGCCGGTCAAAAAGTTCCACATTCCCGGCCTGATCCTGGGCGCGGACATCACGCCCAAGCGCATTACGACGCTGGCCAGCCAGATCGACCTGGCGCCGACCCTGCTGTCGCTGATCGGCGTGTCAAGCACCCATCCCATGATTGGCCGCGACCTGGTGAAGGACGGCAGTTCGCCGGGCCGCGCCCTCCTCCAGTTCGACAACTACTTCACCTGGCTGGAAGACGGCACGGCGACCATCCTGCGCCCGAGCCAGCCGCCCATCCTCGGCAACTACAATGCCGCCAGCGGCGAGCTGCAGCTGACCGACCGCACGCCGAGCCAGGCCCAGGTCGATCAGGCCATGGCCCATGTCATCCTGCCTTCCCTGCTCTACCGCGAGCAGCGCTATCGCCTGAGCAAGTAAGCCCGTACCATCAGGAAAGTGTTGTTTTAAAACCAGCCTTGAGATCCCTCAAAGGTGCGCCATGCACCCTTGAGGGATTTGATCTGCGTCCAAGCCGGCAATTGGCATAACGTCCAGACTGAGCGCTCTCATCCACAGAAAGGAGGGCATCATGGAAATCCAGGACGATACCGAGGCGCTGCGCCAGCTGTTCATGCAGATGGAACCGGAGATTGGCGACGTCGAATCCGTGCACAAGGCGGAGCTGGACCCGGAAGCAGCGCTGACGCTGATGGCCAACCCCAAGGCCGCGCTGAAGGCGATGAACATTCCGGTGAGCGCCGAATCGCATGTGCAGATTACGATGAAGAACCGGGCCGACCGCGAGGTGGACGATGCGCTCACCGCAGCCCGCACCGCCCGCCTGCGCAGGATCATTGTGATCGTGATCCACTACCGCAACTGCGATTCGGACATCATCATCATCGCAACGCGGTCGTAGAATTTACGCCGCAACGGATTCGGCGCGGCGCACCAGCCAGTGGTAGCGGAAGGCTTCGGCGATGCTGGCCCGCAGGCGTTCGTCGTCCCAGGGCTTGGCATGGAAGCGGAACACCGCGCCGCTGTTGGTGGCGTCGATGATCGAATCCACCCCCGTGTACCCCGACAGCATGATACGGATCGTGTCGGGGTACAGGGACTTCACCTTCGACAGGAACTCGCTGCCGCTCATGCCGGGCATGCGCTGGTCCGACAGCACCACCTGCACATCGTGCAGTGCCAGCTGGGCCAGGCCCTCTTCGCCCGAACTGGCGCGCAGGATATGATAGCCGTCGCGCCGCAGCAGGCGCACCAGGGCCGCCGTCACGTTCTCCTCGTCGTCCACGATCAGCAGGGTCTGGCGCGGCTTCTCGCTCAGCTCCTGATGCGCAATCCGCCGGTCCTCCGCCATCAGCAGCTCGAGCTCCGGCGCGGGCAGCGCCCTGCTGTAGTAATAGCCCTGGATGCTGTCGCAGCGGTGGCGGCGCAGGTAGGCCAGCTGGTGCTCCGTTTCCACGCCTTCCGCCACCACCCGCAGCTGCAGGCTGTGCGCGAGCGCGATGATGGAGCGGGCGATGGCCGCCTCCTGCGGGTCCGTCGTGATATTGCGCACGAAGGACTTGTCGATCTTCAGCGCGTCGATGGGCAGGCGCTTGAGGTAGGAAAGGCTGGAATGCCCGGTGCCGAAATCGTCCAGCGACAGGGTCACGCCCAGCCGTTTCAGGCCGTGCAGGGTGTTGAGCGCCGCGTCCACATCCACCATGATCACGCTCTCGGTGAGCTCGATATCGAGGGCACCGCCCGGCAGGCCGCTGCGTTCGAGCACGGCAGCGACGCTGTCGATCAGGTCCGGCTGGTGGAACTGGTTCACCGACAGGTTGACGCTCACGCGCAAATGCTCATGGCCCGCCTCGTGCCAGCGGCGCGCCTGCATGCAGGCTTCTTCCATTACCCAGGCGCCGATCTCCAGGATCACGCCCGTTTCCTCGGCGATGCGGATGAAGCGGTCCGGCGGCACCATGCCCAGCTGCGGATGCTGCCAGCGCAGCAGCGCCTCCACGCCAGCCAGGCGCCCGGTGCGCATTTCCACCTGCGGCTGGTAGTGCAGCCGCAGCTCGCCGTGCGCCAGCGCGCAACGCAAGTCGTTTTCGATGCGCAGGCGGTCGATGGCGCGTTCGTTCATTGCGGCGGTATAGAACTGGAAGCTGTTGCGCCCGAAGGTCTTGGCGCGCCGCATGGCGATTTCGGCGTTCAGCATGAGGCAGTCGGCCGTTTCGCCGTCGGAGGGGTAGACCGCAATACCGGCGGTGCAGCCGAAGGTGTATTCCTGGCCCTCGATGGTCAGCGGCGCGGCCAGCGCCTCGCGCATGCGCTGCACGGCGGTGGTGACGGTGTGCTCGTCGCTCACTTCGGAGAGCATCACCACGTACTCGTCGCCCGCCACGCGCGCGGCGATGTCACCGGTGCGCAGCGCAGACTGGAGACGGCGCGCCATCATCTGCAGCACCGCGTCGCCCGCCTGGTGGCCCAGCGCATCGTTCACCACCTTGAAGCGGTCCAGGTTGATGCAGATGACCCAGACGTGGCCGCCGATGCCGCTGGCCTTGTCGATCGCCTTCACGCCCTGCTCGCGCAGGAGCTGGCGGTTGGCCAGGCCCGTGAGCGCGTCGTAGTTCGAGCGGTATTCGCGTTCGGCTTCCTCGGCGCGCTTGCGTTCGGAGATGTCGGCCAGCGCGCCGGTGATGCGCAGCGCCTTGCCTCCCGCATCCCGGCTGACCACCGTGCCGCGCGAGAAGACCCATCTCCAGCTGCCGTCCTTGCAGCGCATGCGAAGCTCGCTGGCAAAGTTCTCGGCTTCTCCCGAGAAGTGTGCCTCCAGGGCCGCCGTCACCGCCGCGTGCTCGTCGGGGTGCACGAGCCCGATCCAGGTTTCGATCCTGTTGCCCAGCTCCCGGATGCCATAGCCCAGTATCTGCTCCAGGCGGGAGGAGAAATACAGCTCGCCGGTGACGATATCCCAATCCCACAGCACTTCGCTAGCGCCCTCCAGCGCATAGCGCCAGCGCTGTTCGCTCTGTTCCAGGGCAATGCGCGCCTGTTTGCGCTGCTGCATGCCGGCGAAGACCACGTAGCCTATCAGGATGATGGCAAGCGACATGGCTGCGCCGCCGAAGTGCAGCATATTGCGCTGCCGGTAGTAGGCCGCCACCAGCGACTCCTTGGAGCGGCCGACGGACACCACCAGCGGATAGGCGGGCAGCTGGCGCCAGCTATACAGGCGCTCGATGCCGTCGACCTGCGACACGCGGAACACCGAGGTCACGCTGTTCGCCTCGCTCGGAGGGGGAACCTGAGGCAGGTTGCGCAGCACCTGGTTAAGGCCCCCGTGCGGGGTGGGCGAACGCGCGAGCAACTGCCCGCTGGGGCGCATCAGCGTCACAGTGCCCGCCGGGCCCAGGTCGATCATCCTGGAGAAGCGCACGAAATACTCCGGGTCCACGGAAAGGACCATCACTCCGCCGAACCTGCCCTGGCCGTCGAACACGGGCCGCGTGAACTGCACCGACCAGCGCTTCGACACCCGCCCCAGCACGGGCGCGCTCACAAAGAGGTTGTCGCCCCCGTCCAGGTGGGCGCGGAAGTGCTCGCGGTCGCTCAGGTCGATGGGCGCCGCCTTCGGATCGTTGCTGGAATAGACGAGCCTCCCGCCGGCATCCAGCACGGATACCTGGAAGGCGACGCGGCGAGCGAGATTGGACTGGCGCTTGCGCACCTTGTCCGGAAAACTGGCGGGATTGGCCTCCCAGTGGTCGCGCAGGTCGAGCAGGGTCAGGTCCAGCGCCCTCACCGTGGAATTGGCTTCTTCGGAGAACACCCGCACGAGGTTCTCGGCATCCTTCTGGGCTTCCGCCAGCGTGCGCTCGTAGGCATAGCGCGCGGCCATCCCGAGCACCAACCACAGGAAGGTCAGGGTACATCCGACCAGGATCGCCAGCTTCCACTGTGTAGACAGCGTCAGCGGCGCCTCTCCGTCGGGCGGGCGTTTTTGTTCTGAGTTCTGCAAGATATTCCCCGTCGTTCAATAGCAGCTGCAGCGTATTCGGGGCTTCGGGGGCGGGGAAGCGTAGGTGGGAGGATCTTTCGGTGCGCTCTTTCGCACACGGTTTCATATTGCCACATGGAAATTAAAAATGCAATCAAAATCCTGCTTTGGTGTTGCGGGATCAACGCTCCGCGAAGGAGCTGTCCAGCAGATCCGAGAAGCGCTGGGCGGGCACGGCCTTGCTGTAATAGAAACCCTGGGCGCAGTGGCAGCCGTGGGCCAGAAGGAAGCTCACCTGCTCGCCCGTTTCCACGCCCTCGGCCATCACGCCCAGCTCCAGGCTGTCGGCCATGGCGATGATGGCGGTGATAAGGGCCCGGTGGTTGCGGTCCGTACCGATGTCGCGCACGAAGGACTGGTCGATCTTCAGGGCATGCACGGGGAAGCGCTGCAGGTAGGCCAGGCTCGAATAGCCGGTGCCGAAGTCATCCACCGAAAGCTTCACGCCCATGTCGCGCAGCCTGCTCAGGGTAGCCAGCGTGGCCTCGCTGTTGCGCAGGAAGAGGCCTTCCGTGATCTCCAGCTCCAGGGCGTCCGCGGGCAGCCCGGCCTCGTCGAGGATCTGGCCCACCATGGTGCAGAAGCCCGCCGCTTCCAGCTGGCGCGGCGAAAGGTTGACGGCAACCTTCAGGTTCGCGTGGCCCGCATCGCGCCAGCTCTGCAGCTGGCGGCAGGCCTGGCGCAGCGCCCACTCCCCTATCGGCACGATCAGGCCCGATTCTTCCGCATTGGCGATGAAGCTGCCGCAGGAGATGGGCGCATGGCCTGCGCGCCGCCAGCGCAGCAGGGCTTCCGCGGCAAATATCCGGCCGCTTTCCATCTGCACCTGCGGCTGGTAGTGCAGGATGAATTCGTCGTGCAGCAAGGCCTGGCGCAGGCGCCTGCCCACCTCCAGCCGCTGCTGCGCAACGAGATTGAGCCCCTCGGTGAAGAACTGGAAGTTGCCGCGCCCCTTCTCCTTGGCGTGGTACATGGCGGTATCGGCGGTGCGCATCAGCGTTTCCACGTCGGTGGCGTCGTCCGGGTACAGGCTGATGCCGATGCTGCATCCCGCATGCAGTTCATGGCCATCGATGTGATAAGGCTGGATAAGGGCGTCCAGGACGCTCTTCGCCACCCCGGCCACGTCGTCTTCCTCCGTCAGCGCGGGCAGGCAGATAACGAACTCGTCGCCGCCCAGCCGCGCCACGCTGTCGCCCTCGCGCACGCAGTTCTGCAGCCGCTCGGCCGCCATGCGCAGGATCGCATCGCCGAACTGGTGGCCCAGGGAGTCGTTGATGTACTTGAAGTGGTCCAGGTCCACGAAGAGGATCGCCACGCGGTACTGGTTGCGGTGGGCGTAGGAGATGGCCTGCTCCAGGCGGTCCTGCAGCAGGGTGCGGTTGGGAAGGCCCGTCAAGGCGTCGTGGTTGGCCATGTGGCGCATCTGGTCCTCCGCCCTCTTCCGCTCGCTCAGGTCCACGGCGAAACTCACGCCCTGCTCGCTCGCGCCGTCGAACATGGCGGCCGCCGTGAGCACGGGCACGCGGCTGCCGTCCTTGCGCAGGTATTCCTTCTCGTAGGGGCGGCAGGTGCCGCTGCGCCGCAGCTCGGCCACGGCCCGCTCGTCGGCGGGCTTCCATTCGGGCGGCGTCATGCCGGTGCAGCTCACCTTGCCCGCATCCAGGTCGGCGCGGCTGTAGCCGATGATGTCGAGCGCCGCGTCGTTCGCGCCCGTGATGCGGCCGTTCAGGTCGTAGAACATGATGCCCACGATGTTCGATTCGAACAGCCTGCGGATGCGCGACTCCCGCTCCTGCAACTCCGAATACAGCCTGGCGTTTTCCAGCGAAATGGCGGCGCGGGACGAGAGCAGCTGCAGCACCGACACGCGTTCAGGCGCGAAGGCATGCGTCACCAGGCCGCTTTCCAGGTAGAGCATGCCGATCAATACATCTTCCCGCAGCACGGGCAGGCAGAGCACGGACTTGGGCTGGCGGTTGGCGAAATAGGGGTCGCGCGAGAAGGCGTTGGGCTGTGCCGCATCGGGCAGCAGCACCTGCACGCGGCGGCGCCTGACGTAATTGAGAACGGAGGCAGGCAGAAGGCCCGGCGGCAAGGCCCGTTCCATGTGCACGTTCACCTGCACCGTGCTGCGGTCCAGCGTGGCATCCGCGGCCAGCCTGAGTTTGTCGCCGCGCACCAGCACCAGGTAGCCGGTCTGCGCACCCGCGTTCTCGAGCACGATATGCATCAGCGTGTCGACCAGCTCCGTCAGAACCAGCTGGCCTGAGATGGCCTGCGCGGCCTTGCCTATCGATAGCAGGTCCAGGCGTGTGGCATCGCGTTCCACGCCCGCTGGCGCCACCGCGGCCTGTGCCAGCAGATGGGGATGGGCGGCATCGATCTGCGCTGTCTTGCCGTCCGCTCCCCAGCGGGCGTAGGCGGCGCGCGCCTCGCGCAGATAGGTGTCCGCAATGAGCTCGAAACCGCGCCCGCGGTAGAAGCCGGACGCCAGTTCGAGCGCGATGGCGGCGTTCTGGATAAAGCCGTTCTCCGAGGCCGAGCGGATCGCCAGTTCGTACAGTCCCGCCGCCTCGTCGTGGCGGCCTTCGATGCGCGCGGTCTCGGCCTCCAGCAGGGCGAGGCGGTCGCCGAAGTTCGCTGGGCAGGCATCCGCCCACAGCTGGTGGCGGCTGCGCTCCTGCGCGAGCACCTCGGCATATTCCCTTCGCTCGGCCTCCGCCGCCTGCGGATAGAGGGCGGCGGCCGCCAGGCCCAGGAAAAAGTGATGCGGCGCGTCGAACAGAATCAGGCTGCCCGAACTGTGCTCGTAGTGCGCCGCCTGGCGGCCAGCTGCCATCGCCCCTGCGTAGTCGCCGTAGATGAAGGACGCCATCTGCTTGATGATGAAGGAGCTTTGCAGGCCGAAGCCGAAGCTGGCCTTTTCGAGGGCCGCAATGCAGGCCGCCTCCTTGAAGTCCGCGTCGTCCATGCTGCCCGGCGAACTGGTGAGCCCTTTCAGGCTGGCCACGAGCTGCTGTTCGAAACGGATGGTCTGGAACACCGTGTCGTTGTGGCTGTCCCTGGCGAACTCGCACTCGCGCGCCGCCCTGGCGCCGACTTCGTCCAGCGGCACGCCTTCCTGCACCATGGCCCAGAAATAGGTCATGGTCACATAGCTCGCATACACCAGGTCTCCCACGTCCAGGCTGGCGGCAAAGCCTTCCTCCAGCATGGGGCGGATCTCGGAAACGGCATGGCTGTAGAAGCCATAGGCGATGGCATGGGTTGCGATGATGTGGCCCTTGCGCCGCCGTCCGCCCAGCTGTTCGTGCAATTTCATTGCCATGCGCGAGAATTCGAGCGACGAGCGGATATCCGAGCGCCGCGACAGCAGGATGCCATAGGCGCTGTAGGCGAAACTGGAATCCTCCGTATTCCCGTGCTGCAGGGAGAGCCTGACTCCGCGCGCCACCATCAGCGAGAAATAGTCCGGCTTGACCATGTACGCGGCCGGTATGCCTTCGGCCAGCAGGGCCAGGAGGGCCGCCACATCGGGGTCGGCCAGCGGAGGGGCCTCGGCGATGTCCGCGATGCGGCGGCCTTCCAGCAAGTGGGCGATTTCCTGGATCTCCGCCTCGATGGCCGCTTCCACCGCTTCATCCTCCGCGGGGAAGGTCTCGCCGAACAGGCGGGCCCCCACGGCCATGGATTCAACGGAATCGTCCAGGCGGCCCGCCATCTGGTTGAGGGCGATGCGCAGCATGTAGAGCCGCGCACTGTCGCGGCGCGACCTGGCATGCCCCAGCACCTGGTTTGCCAGCTCGTCCGCCCGCTTGAAGTGACCGGCCAGGCTTTCACACTCCGACAGCGCAAGGAACAGTTCGAGCGTATCGCCGTATTCCTTTTCCCAGGCATCGGCGGGCAGCAGCTCCATGCTGCGGTTCAGGAAGCTGCGCGCCGAGTCCAGGGCCACCGAGGCCTTGGCCCTCATGCCCGCCCTGAAATTCAATTGGCGCAGCAAGGTTCTGCCGCTGTCGTCGGCAATGGCGGCGGCGCCGCGGTTGAACTGGTCGGCGATGGCGAAGAGCGTTTCCCTTGCATCCGCGCCGCCTGCCATGAGGCTCCGGCCGATCTGCAGGTGGAGGGCCGCGCGTTCGGCTTCGGGCAGGGAAAGGTAGGCCGCTTCCTGAACGCGGTCATGCAGGAACTTCAGCTTGCCGCCGGTGCGGAAGACCAGCCCGGCGCGCACGGCCGAGCCCAGTGCCGCCTGCGCCTCCCCTTCCGGCAGGCCGGAGAGGCTTATCAGGGTGGCGGCCTGCGTTTCGGAACCGAGGCAGGCAAGCAGCTGCAGCAGCGTGCGGGCCGTGCCGGACAGCCGGGACAGTTTCTCGACCATCAGTTCGGCCACATTGTCGGTATAGCCCTTGGCGGCTATGCGTTCCAGGTCCCAGTGCCAGATTCTCGTCCTGGGGTCGACGGCGATCAGGCCCTCCTCGGCCAGCGCGAAAACAAACTGGCCGACGAAAAAGGGATTGCCGCCCGTTTTCTCATAGACCACACGCACCAGGGGCGCGGCGGCGTCCGGCCCGCAGTGCAGCATCTCACCGATGAGCAGGCCCGCCTCCGGCTCAGCCAGCGGCGCCAGGGAAATCTCCGTCAGGGGCACGCCTTCCTTGCGCATCCAGCTCAGCGTCATGGCCAGCGGATGCACTGGCCCCACCTCGTCGTCGCGGTAGGCGCCCACCACCTGCAGCCAGGACTGGCCCGGTGCGTTCATCAGGTCTTTCAGCAGATGCAGGGTGCCGGCATCGGCCGCGTCCAGGTTGTCCAGGAAGAGCGTCAGGGGGTGCGCCTCCTGGGCGAACACGCCGATAAAGCGCAGGAAGACCAGGCGGAACCGGTTCTGCGCCTCGAAGGGCGGCACCTGCAGCAGCGGCTTCTGCGGACCGATCACCAGCTCCATCTGGGGCAGCACGTCCACAATGAGCTGCCCGTTGTCGCCCACGGCCGCGAGGATCTGCGTGCGCCACGAGGCAAGCTCTTCCTCGCTCCCCGCCAGCAGCTGCTCAACCAGCGCCTCGAAGGCCTGGGTCACGGTGCAGTACGGCACTTCGCGCTGGTAACGGTCGAACTTGCCGGAAATGAAGAAGCCGTGCCGTTCGAGAATGGGCTGGTGCAGCGCTTCCACCAGGGTGCTCTTGCCCACGCCCGCACCGCCCGACACGAGGGCAAGGCCGGGGCGGCCCGATGCCAGCACGGCGCCATGGCTGGCCAGCAGCTGCTGCAGTTCCTCTTCGCGGCCGATCAGCCTGTGCGGCATCTCCAGGCGGTCGCTCGTGTCCTTCAGGCCCAGCGGGAAAGGCGCGACGCTGCCATCCGCCTCCCACTGCCGCAGGCATTGCTCCAGGTCGGCGTGCAGGCCCTGCAGGCTCTGGTAGCGGTCCTCCGGCATCTTCTGCAGCAGCTTGAGCACGATGGCCGAGAGCACGGCCGGAATGGCGGGATCGATATCCGACGGCGGTTCGGGCACGCTGGCCAGATGGCAGTGCATCCATTCCAGCGGATCGTTGCCCTGGCACGGCAGGCGGCCCGTCAGCATGCGGTAGAGCGTGATGCCGAGGGAATAGTAGTCGGCCCGGTAGTCGATGGCGCGGCTCATCCTGCCCGTGTGTTCGGGCGAGATATAGGCCCAGTCGCCGATGCGCGGCTGCTCGGGCGTTGCTGCGGGTACAGATTCACTGCTGGCCAGGCTCAGGTCCATCAGCAGCAGCCGCTCGCCCGGCAGCAGCATGAGGTTGGCGGGCCGGAAGTCGTGGTCGACGATATGGGCGGCATGCAGTGCGCCCAGCACCTGGGCCAGCTGCATGGCAAGGCGCAGGCAAGCCGGGAGGTCGAATTTGTGGCGCTCCAGCACGCTCTCGAAGAGCTCGCCCTGCACCGGGTCCAGCACCATGAGCAGTCTGCCGGGCTCATCGATAAGCAGCCTGGGCTTGGCGACACCGGGCGCATCCAGCCCCTGGAAGATGGCATACTCGCGCCGGAACCGCTCGGCCTCGACCGCAATCTCCTCCGAAGCAAGCAGCTTCAGCAGAACCGGCGATCCATCAAGGACGCGCCTGCCGCGATGCAGGTACGAGCCTGTCGTGGCGCCAACCCGCTCGAGGATGTGATATTGCGTCGGCATGATGGCTCGCCTTCAGCGACTTTTGATCACTTTCATAGTAAGTGCATCGATAAAGACGTGCAAGCGGAGCGCACCCTAACGGAATGGACTCATCCAGCTAAGTGGATGCGGGTGTTCAACACCCGTTGCAATACGAGCGTTAAGCTGCGCTGCGGCAGCTGCAGCTGCGCTCGCCTGCGGGGCGGGCGGCCAGCTTGTGCTGGGCTTCTTCGAAGGCATTGTCGAGGTAGCCGCCGTAGAGGCCGGCGACGTCGCCGCCGACGATGGGATCGGCCAGGGGGCGGCCGCAGGGGTCCGCCAGGATGACGACGGGCGCGACCTTCACGCCCGCCTTGCGCGCCACGGCGCGGTGCGTGGCGGCCCCGGCGAAGCCGGTTACGGGCTGCACGCTGTCGATCACCACTTCGCGCACAATCTCGCCCCGCTGCAGCAGCCCGGGCATATAGCTCTGCCGCAGCTGCTCGCAGAAGCGGCATCCCGGCAGTGTGAAGAACAGCACCACCGGTTTGCCCTGCTCGCCCGCCTGCCTGCAGTCGGCCTGCCAGCCGGACAGCATGGGCACAGCCGATGCAGCGTGCGCGGCGCAGGCGGCCAGCAGCGCGGCCAGGCCGAGTGCGCGCTTCAGCTGGCGGCGGATCGTCATGCCAGCATGCCCGGATTGCCCTGCACGCCGATCAGGCGCGGCGTGTTGAGCTTGCGCGCGCTCACGGTCTTGTGGCTGCGCAGCCAGCCTGCCACCACGTCCCATACGGGCTCGCCGCTGGCGCCTTCGGCCACCGGCGCCCAGCCTGCCACCTTGTACTTGCGGTCCGCGTCGATCGGCTTGCCGTTCAGGCGCATGTCCTGGATGCGCGAGCCCATCTTCGCGCCGGGCTCGATGGCGTAGCTCATGCCGCCCACGCGCACCATGTCCCCGCCCTGCTGGTAGTAGGGGTCGGGATTGAACAGGTTGTCCGCCACGTCCTCCAGCACCGTCTTGATGGTGGCGCCGCTCATTTCCGTGAGCGTGGTGTAGGAATAGGTGGTCGCCGTCTGGTCCATCAGCTGCTCCATGAGGATCGGGCTGTCCGGCAGCAGCGAGGTGCCCCAGCGGAAGCCTGGCGAGAAGGCGATGTCCGCGCCCTTCGCTTCCATGAGCGCATCCACGATCAGCTGGTCGAAGGTGCCATTGAAATTGCCGCGGCGGTAGAGGGTGCCTTCGGTGACGGCCAGCTGCTCGCCCAGTTTCGCTTCATAGGGCGCGCGGATGCGGGTGATGAGCGCCTCCATCTCCTTGTCCGCGGGGAGGAAGCGCGAGAATACGGGCAGCAGCTTGTAGCGGAAGTCCGATACCTTCCCGCCGCGCACATCGAAGTCCAGCACCCCGAGGAACTTGCCGTTCGATCCGGCGTTCGTCACCAGCGTCTTGCCGCCCGCGTTGGACACGATCACGGGCTGCGGCACGCCGTCGTGCGTGTGGCCGCCGAGGATGGCGTCGATGCCGCGCACGCGCGAGGCCATCTTCAGGTCCACGTCCATGCCGTTATGCGAGAGCACGACGACGACCTTGGCGCCCTTGCCGCGCGCCTCGTCCACCATCTTCTGCATATTCTCGTCCTGGATGCCGAAGGTCCATTCGGGGACGAAGTGGCGCGGGTTCGCAATGGGCGTGTAGGGGAAAGCCTGGCCGATCACTGCCACCGGCACGCCATTCATTTCCTTGATCACATAGGGCGGGAATACCTGGTCGCCAAAGTCCGCGCTCCTGATGTTCTGCGCGACGAAATCGACCTTGCCCTTGAAGTCCTTCTCCACGATCTCCTTCACGCGCGCATCGCCCAGGGTCATTTCCCAGTGCGCCGTCATCACGTCCACGCCAAGGGCGAGGCAGGCGTCCACCATGTCCTGGCCCTTGGTCCAGAGCGCGGTGGCGGAGCCCTGCCAAGTGTCGCCGCCGTCCAGCAGCACTGCGCCGGGGCGGCTGGCCTTCATGCGCTTGACCAGCGTGGAGAGATGCGCGAAACCACCCACCTTGCCGTAGGTGGCCGCCGCCTTTTCGAAGTTCAGGCAGGTGAAGGCGTGCGCCTCGCGCGTACCCGGCCGCATGCCAGCGGCCTTCAGCAGGTGCTCGCCGACGAGGTGGGGCATGCGCCCCACCGCATCGCCCACGCCGAGGTTCACGCTCGGCTCGCGAAAGTACACGGGCTTGAGCTGCGCGTGGCAGTCGGTGAAGTGCAGGAAGTGCACGTTGCCAAAGCGCGGCAGGTCGTAAAGCTTGTCGGCCGAAGGCGCTGCCAGCACCTCGGGCGCGTCGAGCATCATGCCGCCGGCGGCGGCAATGCCCATGACCTGCATGAATTCACGGCGGTTCAAACCCATGGCGTTCCTACCTTACTTGTTGACTGGGGACTGGGGATCGAGCAGGAGCGCCATCACGTCCTTCATCTGCTGCTCGGTCAGCACGCCGTTGTGGCCGAAGCGCGGCATGCGCGAGCAGGCATTGAAGGCCTGCGCGTTATACAGCTTGGCCCAGGTGTACTTCAGGATCGCTTCGCTGTCGCCGCGCAGCTTGCCGTACTGGTACAGCGAGGGGCCGATGTTCCCGAAGGAGATCTCTTCCTTGCTCACCTGGTGGCATGCGTAGCAGTTGCCGCCGTTCGGGTCGCCCACCTTGTCCGAGGACTGCATGCCACGGCCGCTCTGGGCGATCTTCTCGCCTGCCTTCCAGTCGCCCAGATAGCTGCCGTCGGCCGGATACTTCACCGTCTTGAGCTGGGCTTCTTCCAGCGCCTTGGCCTTTTTCGCTGGCAGGGGCGTGGCGGAACTGCAGGCTTTCTGGGCCTCGTCCTGCTCCGTCACCCTTTCCAGCGTGGCGGGTCCCTTGGATTTGAAATCGGCTTTGAGCAGCGCGGCCGCTTCCTGCGCATACTTGTCCGCTGCCGCTGCCGAGCCTCCGCACAGGAGGACGGCGATTGCCATGATGGTCTTCAGCTGTTTCATCGTCTGTGTCTCCTTAGCGTTTGAGCGCGGGG
This sequence comes from Massilia endophytica, assembly GCF_021165955.1. Taxonomy (NCBI): domain Bacteria; kingdom Pseudomonadati; phylum Pseudomonadota; class Betaproteobacteria; order Burkholderiales; family Oxalobacteraceae; genus Massilia; species Massilia endophytica. The sequence continues at coordinate 2,254,462 of NZ_CP088952.1, forward strand.
CCCTGATAGACGCCGCCATTGGCGTTACGCGCCAGGAACATGGTCACGGCCGTAATGGCCTCGGAGGCATACACGGGCTCGGGGAAGCGCTGCTGGCGGAAGCAGTCGTTCAGGCGGTGCTGCATGGTGCGCACCTCGCCCTGCGACACGCGGTAGGCGGGCCAGGTGGCATAGGCGGCCTGCGCGTCAGCCTTCACGGTCAGGTTGGGCAGATCCTGCATGCGGATGCGCTGCTTGTCCGCGCTGTGGCAGCTGGCGCAGGCGAAATCGTGGGAGCCGCCGCGGTAGTAGAACAGCTTCTTGCCGATTTCGTAGGCGCGCTTCTCTTCCGGGTGCGACATGGCCACATTCATCTTGATGCCGCGCGACTGGGAGGTGATGTAGGCAACCATCGGTTCGATGTCGGAAGCCTTGCCGGTGGCGCTGAAGGGCTGGGCCGAGGCCTGTTCCGCCGTCAGGCCCTGCAGCGTCATGCGGCAATGCATGAGGCGCTGTTCCAGGTCCATGACCTTCTTCGTATCCTTGAAGTAGCGAGGCAGCTCCGCGTAGGCGCCCTTCAGCACGCCGGGACCCTTGCCCAGGTCGCACTGTTCGAGCGAGACATTGTTCGGACCGGCCTTCTGCTTCCAGAGTTCCTCGCCGCGCATCTCCCACAGTTCCGCGGGATTGCCGTCTGCCAGCAGCTGGCGGTATTTCGCGATCTCGTCGCTCTGGCCACCGGCCAGGGCCAGGGCCGCCGCGGCGAAACCCGCCGCGCCAACCAGCACTTTGCTTATGTGTCTCATCTTGTCTCCTCGATATGGACCTGCGGTCTGCGCCGCCATGGCGGCCATGCTTGTGGCACGGCCGGTGCGAATCAGGACACCACCGCCTCGTCGCTGCGGCTGTCGCCCTGGTTGTCGTTCCAGCTTACGGTGATCTTGTCTCCCTTCTTGCCGCCCTTGAACTTGAAGGACAGGAAGGGGTCTTTCGATACCGAAGTGCCCATCAGGCTGTCGAGCACCACCTTGTCGTTGCACTTGGCGACCAGCTTCTGGATGAAGTGCGCCGGAATGGCCTTGCCGGAAGCGTCCTTGCGCTGGCCGGTTTCCATGTCGTGGCGCATCAGGACTTTCACTTCAACGACGTCGCCGTTGGCGCTGGCGCGAATGCGCATCGGGTTACCCATGTTTATTCCTCGATTGATATGGTTGAACGAAGGGACAGCACCGGCATCAGCCGCCGCAGCCGCCCAGGGTGACCTTGATCTCCTTGCTGGCGATCAGCCACTTGCCGTCGGCCTTGACCAGCGCGTGCACGTTCGAGGTGCCGCCCATTTTCACGCGTGTGCCGATCACCGCTTCCGTCCCTTCCGGGATGGTGAAGGCGGCCGACAGCGGGTTGGGGTTCTTCTCGACCAGGATGGCCATGTATTCGGTCTTCGGCACATTGCTGGTGACGGTCACGGGCACCACGGCGCCGTTCTCCGCGATGTCCGGGCCGGTCACGGCGATATCCGCGCTCACGGCTGCGCCGCTGGCGCCGATGGCCTTGAGCGCATCGTCCAGTGACTTGGCGTCGAAGCCGCTGGCGTTCCAGTCGGCCGCCAGCGCCATGCCCGGCTTGAGAATGCCCGCGCTGATCGCCAGGCCCATCACCGTTGCAATGCGCAACAGCTCGCGTCGATTCTGATTCATTTGCATCTCCTCACTAGAATTCATTTGGCGCCATTCAGTATCCAGCCTGCCAGCGCCTGCAGGTCCGCATCCTTCAATTGTGCCTGCGGCGGCATGGGCACAGGGCCCCAGACGCCGGAACCGCCAGCCTTGATCTTGGCCGCCAGGGCGGCGCCTGCCTTCGCGTCGCCCTTGTACTTGGCGGCGATCTGCGCGAAGCCGGGGCCCACGACCTTGTCCTTCAGGCCGTGGCAGCCAAGGCAAGCATTCTGCTGGGCCAGGGCCAGCGCGTTGTTCTTGGCCGGTGCTGCTGCAGGAGCTGCCGCGGGGCGGGCCACCGGGGCCGCAGCGGCGACGCCACGGCCCGCCAGCGGGGCAGTGGCGGCGGGCTTCGTGGTATCCACGCCGCGCACCGCGCCGAAGCCGCGGTTCTGCTCCGCCACATTGCCGTGCGCGTTGCGCGACACATCCGGCAGCGTGGAACGCAGGTCGGTCGGCGGGCAGTCCTTCATGCAGGCCACGCTCTTCACATCCGGCTTGCCCTTCACGTCCCACATGCCGTGCGCATTCGTCATGCCGTTACGGTTCGGCATGCGCTTCTGCACCTCGGCGATGTTCTTGTCCGACAGGGTGAAGTCGTCCGGCACCACTTCGGCCATGTTCAGGATATAGGCCACCACGGAATACACTTCGTCGGTACTGAGCGACTTGGGCGCGGTCCATGGCATGGCGCGGTTCACATAGTCCCACAGCGTGGATACGGTGGCCACCTTCATCATGGTAGTACGCTGCGGCTGGCGGTTGTTCGCCAGCGCCGCCACACGGCCGGTCTTGATGTCTTCAGCCGTGGTGCCGCCGATGATGGGGGTGAACACCTCGTTCGATTCGCCGAAGGTGCCGTGGCAGGAAGCGCACTTGCCCTCCCACACGGCCATGCCCGCAGACACGGTGCCCGAGCCTTTCGGCAGGCCCTTGAAATCCGGACGCACGTCGATATCCCACGCAGCGATTTCCCTGGCGGTGGCGGGACGGCCCACATTGACCAGGGTCTGCGCCTGGGCGGCGCCTGCCACGAACGCCAGCGCGAACAGGAGCTTAGTAAACCTGGACATTCGACACCTCGCCCGATTCCGCCACTTTCCAGGACTGGATGGCGTTGTTGTGATAGATGGAGCGCGTGCCGCGCACGGCACGCAGTTCATTGATCTTCGGCTGCACGTAGCCCGTTTCGTCGATGGCGCGCGACTGCAGCACGCAGGGGGCGCCGTCCCACACCCAGTCGATATTGAAGCGGGTGAGGCATTTGCCCAGCACAGGGCCTTCCAGGCGCGCGGTGCGCCAGTTGCGGCCACCGTCCACCGACACGTCCACGCGCTTTACCTTGCCGCGGCCCGACCATGCGAGGCCGGTGATGTTGTAGAAGCCCTTGTCCAGCAGCTGCTGGCCGCCGGACGGCGTGGTGATCACGGACTTGCATTCCTGGATGGAGGTGTACTGGCGGTAGGTTCCATCCGGCATGCCGTCGATGTAGTGGATTGCCTCGTCCTTGGTGGCCCAGGGCTGGTCGCCCACTTCGATGCGGCGCAGCCACTTCACCCAGGACACGCCCTGCACGCCCGGCACCACAAGGCGCAGCGGATAGCCGTTCTCGGGACGCAGCATTTCGCCGTTCATGCCCCAGGCGACGATCACGTCGTCCAGCGCGCGCGAGATATCGATGGTGCGCGTCATCGAGGAGCCGTCCGCGCCTTCCGCCAGAATGAACTTGCCATTCTTCTTGTCGTAGCCGCAGTCCTCCAGCAGCACGGACAGGGGCACGCCGGTGAATTCGCTGCAGCTCAGCATGCCGTGCGAATACTGCACGGTGGGCACGGCCACATTGCCCCATTCCATGGCGGTATTCGCGCCGCACTCGATGAAGTGCATGCGCGACACCGACGGAAGGCGCATCAGGTCATCCATCGTGTAGACCTTGGGATTCTTCACCAGGCCATTGATCATGAGGCGGTGCTGCGCGGGATCGATGTCGTGCCAGCCCTGGTGATGGCGCTCGAAATGCAGGCCGCTGGGGGTGATGATGCCGAACAGGCCTTGCAGCGGCGTGAAGGCCACCGAAGCCTGCGACACGCGGGTCAGGCCCGGCGACTCGCGGCGCAGCAGATTGGTTTCGTATTTGGACGGCACGCCGTAGGGATTGGCCGCCACGGGCTGGCCCAGGGTGCGCGAATGCTGCGGCAAGGTCAGGATGGCGGGATCGCCCTCCCCCGCCGCCTGCGCCGCTGCGCGCCCTGCCGCTCCCGCTGCCAGCGCAGCGCCGGCCGCCATGAAGCTCCTGCGCAGGAAGCCGCGCCGCTCGGCGCTCAGGCCTTCCTTGGTGATTTCGTGCGCCAGCTCCGGCGCCACGAAGTTCTCGGGCGCCTTGACGATGCGTCCCGATTTGCTGTTGTCTCTCATCCGCCTTCTCCGCCAATAATGCTTATTATTTGACTATATAACTATAGACGCATATCTGTCCAGAGAGAATCATATTTTTCTTGTCTCCCGTGCGCGACAAGGTCAGGCGGCGACGGTCACGCCAGGCACCTCATGCCCCATCTCGGTGGCGAAACGGCCGCAGACGGAGCGGCACAATTCGATGGTGCCATGGTCCGCGATGCGGTAGTACACCTGCGCGCCTTCCTTGCGTCGGGCGAGAATCTTGGCGCGGTACAGCATGTTGATCTGGCGCGAGACGTTGGCCTGGGTGGATTCCACCTGCGCCACGATGTCGTTGACCGAACGCTCGCCGTTGCACACGGCGTAAAGGATCTTCAGGCGCGTGGGCTGCGACAGCAGTGCGAAATAATGCGAGACCTCCTCGAAGAGCGGGTCCATGTCCATGCTGTTGGTCGAATCCATGCTGTCGTTTGCCTGTGTTTGATGTTATTGGTGTGCTGCTCAGGGCTTCAGGTAGGCATAGCCTTCCTGCAGCTGGAGCCTTGCAGCTTCGGCCACGCCGGAGGGCACGATCTTCGCCTCCGGAATAACCTTGTTCTTGTCGATGTGGCGCGCCTCCAGCGTGTTGGCGCATACACGGAATTCAACCTTGTGATGCATCGAGAGTTCCTCGATGGCCGCGTCGTAGGGATTGCCGTTGCTGTTCTTCGCGCCATCGAGCATGAAGTCGATGCCAGCGCCGTTCGCCACCACCACGATCTTCACCTTCGGGCTGGCCTTCAGGTGGTTGCGGATATTGTTCAAGGCCGTCGTCGCGAGGCTGGAATCGGTGACGTGGTAGACCACCTTCTCCTCGCGCTGCTGGGCGGCCGCGCCGAAGGATGCAAAGGCCAGCAATGCCAGCAGCATGGTGCGGATGAATGTCATGTCGTTCTCCCTCGCGGTCTAGTGCGCGGACAGGCTTTCCTGTTCCATGCGCAGATAGGTTTCATAGGCGTTGATGCGGTTGGCCTGCTCGAAGGCCGGGTAGTCCTTGAAGCGTCCCCAATCGGTGGCGCGGTAGGCCTCGTCGAAGGTCGTCATATTGGCTACCGCATCGCCCATCGTCTTGCGCAGGAAACGCAGGTACTCGCGCGTGAGCATCATATCGTCTTTCGGCGCCAGCGAGCGGGCGCCGTGGCCGGGAATCACGACGCCCGGGTTCGTGGCCAGCATCCGGTCCAGGGTGTTCAGCCAACTGGCGCTGTCCGCATTGCCCACGAACGGAATGCGCCCGGTGAAGAAAAGGTCTCCCGCGAAGAGCACGCGGCCTTCTTCCACATAGAGCATGAGGTCTTCCGGCGAATGGGCGCCGCTGGCGTCGATCACCCGGAAATGCACGCCGCCCATTTCGAAACGCTCCTCGCCGCCGGGCGGCAGGGCAAGCCAGCGGTCCGCAGCGATCAGCTTCGTATCTTTATTGACCCAGGGAGCGAGGGCTTCCATGCGCTGCTCCAGGCGGCGCTTCGTGTCGTCCGACTCCAGTGTCGCGCGCCCTTTCTCGTGCGCCCAGATCTCTGCGCCCTGCGCCTTGAGCGCCTGCAGCCCGTAAAAATGGTCGGCGTGATAGTGGCTCACGATGACGCGCCGGATAGGCTTGGGAGTGATTCTGCGAATGGCGGCGGCCATGGCCTCGCCCAGTGCAGGCGTGGCCAGCGCGTCGAACACCACCACGCCGTCCCCCGTCACCACGAAGCCCGCGTTGGACATGAAGCCTTTGTTGCCCTGGCTCGCCATGCCGGCGCTGCCCTGGAAGAACCACACGTGCTTCGACACCTGGACCGGCTGGAGCACCAGCGGCGGCGCCGCCTGGGCCAGGCCCGAGAGTGCGAACATGAGAACCAGTGCCCTTCGCCAGAATCCCATCTGCGCCTTCCGTGAGTATGAGTGTTTAGTTATATGCGGATATTGCAGACCAAGTACGGGCGCTGTCAAGCAAAAAAGGAATCAGAATTCGCCGCGTGCGCCCCGGTCGAGCATCTTGGCAATGGTGGACCGCATCTGCAGGGCGGCGGTGCGCAGCTCGGGCGGCAGCTTGCGGCCCATGTGGATCAGCATGTCCATGTTGACGGTATAGAGCCACAGTCCGTCCTCCTTTTCGAGCAGGACGATGCGGCAAGGCAGGAAGGCTGCCATGTGCGGACTGAAATCGACCATGAGCCTCGCGGTCTCGGGGTCGCAATAGGAATAGACTTTCAGGAAGCGCTGCGGCTTGCCGGTGCGCGCTTCGAGTTCGCTCGAAAGCGGCAGCACGCCAACATCCTTGACGTTATCCTCCGCCGCCACGCTGGCCAGGGCCTCTTCCACTTCCTTGACCGTGACGCCAGGTTCGACCTTGCGCTCCCAGCTCGTAACGGCGGCGATATCGCCATCCTTCTCGATCCAGCGGTCCCACAGGCGCGCCGCTTCGGCGCCCGCGCCCTCTTCCAGCTTGCCCATGGTGCGCAGCGTACCGCAACCGGACAAGGCCGCGAGGGCGGCGCACAGCAGCAGCGCAGAGAACTGGGGAGGAAGAAGCATGGATCGCGATTCGCCGGTTTGCAAATCGCGAGATTGTAGCACTGCGCCGAAGGCGCCACAGGCGCCCCGGCGGAAGCGCTCAGCGCACCAGGGAAAGAACCTTGCCCGGAGCGGGCTGCAGGCGCGACGCAGGTTCGGAGGCGGCCAGCCTTGGGCCGCGGTGGGCGCCGCCCGCCAGCTTGAAGGTGCCAACGACAGCAAGCAGCTGCTGCGCCTGATGCTGCATGGAGTCGGCGGCGGCTGCCGCTTCCTCGACCAGGGCCGCGTTCTGCTGCGTCACATGGTCCATCTGCGCGATTGCCTGGTTCACCTGGGCGATGCCTGCGCTCTGCTCCTGGCCTGCGTTGGTGATTTCGGCCATGATGTCCGTGACGCGCTTCACGCTGGCCACCACTTCGCTCATCGTGGCGCCCGCGGTGTCGACAAGCTTGCTGCCCGCGTCGACCTTGTCCACCGAATCGCCGATCAGGGACTTGATCTCCTTCGCTGCCGCCGCGCTGCGCTGCGCGAGGTTGCGCACCTCGGAGGCCACCACGGCAAAACCGCGTCCCTGTTCGCCCGCGCGGGCCGCTTCCACGGCCGCATTCAGCGCCAGGATATTGGTCTGGAAGGCGATGCCGTCGATGACGGAGATGATGTCCACGATACGCTTCGCCGAATCGTTGATGGAACCCATGGTACCCACCACTTCGCGCACCACCTCGCCGCCGCGCATCGCCACCTCCGATGCCTTCTCGGCCAGTTCGTTGGCGTGGCGGACGCTTTCGGTGTTCTGTTCCACGGTGGAGGTGAGCTCCTCCATCGACGCAGCGGTTTCCTGCAGCGAGCTGGCCTGCTCCTCGGTGCGGGAAGAGAGATCGAGATTGCCGGTCGCGATTTCGACCGACGCGGTGGTGATGGCATCGGTGCCGTCGCGCACCTGCTGCACCAGCTTCGCCAGGCTGTCCTGCATGCGGCGCATGGCGAACATCAGGCTGTCCGTATTCGATTCGTCGTCCACCTCGATCTGCGCCGTGAGGTCGCCCGCTGCGATGGAGCCAGCGATGGAAGCCGCGTAATCCGGTTCGCCGCCAAGCTGGCGCGTTACATTGCGGGTGAGCCAGAAGGCCACGCCCGCGCCGATGATCAGGGCGCCGGCGCCGAAGGCCAGGCTGAGCACGAGCATGCGCTGGGAGGTCGCCGCCAGCTCCACCTTGCTCTTGTCCACCTCGGCGTTCTTTTCCTTGATCAGGCCAAGCAGCGCGCCGCGGATCTGGCGCCACAGCGGCGTTTCCTTCGCGTTCAGCAGTTCGATGGCGGCGGCCTGGTCCTGCTTGGCCAGCGCCACGATCTTCTCCTGCAACTCAGCCTGCTCGGCGTGCTGCGACTGGATCTTTGCCAGGGCCTCAGCCTCCTTGGTATTCGCCTGGGCGAGCGCCTGCGCTTTCGGCAGGGCCTCGCGGAAGGCTTTGCGCGCATCCGCCAGATTCTTGTAGCCCTGGGCATTGGCTGGCGCGAGGATCACATTGCGGAGCGCCTGCCCCATCTGCAGCCCTTGCGCATACAGCGTGCTGGTCTCGCCCAGGAAAGCCTGGTCCTGCTGGATGAAAGTGTCGAACTTTGCCGTGGCGTTCCGCATGCCGGTGATGGCCATGCCCAGGGCAACGGTGAACAGGAAAAATACCGAGCCCATGCACAGGGCCATCTTATGTTTCAGCTTCACTCTATCCTCGTCAGTTTTTTGTCCGGGCCACTCAACGGTGACCTCCATCAACAAAAGATACCATGCGGAAACATGTTTAGGTGAGGCGGATTGGCAACACTCATTCTTCTTTTTCATATATTATCTGTGAATAGATTATTACCCCGACAATGTCATGGCCGAACAACTTGATTTGGAGGCAATGCAAGCCTCTGCGCTGAAGGCCTGTGGGCTGCTGAAAGTACTGGGCAACCCTGACCGGCTGATGCTGCTATGCCAGCTCACCCAGGGCGAGTACTGCGTCAGCGAGCTGGAAACCCTGCTTCGGATCCAGCAGCCCACCCTCTCCCAGCAGCTCGGCGTGCTGCGCGAAGAGCAGCTGGTCAACACCCGCCGCGAAGGCAAGCAGATCTACTACTCGATGGCGAGCAAGGAAGCGCTGGCGGTCATGAACGTGCTCTATGGTCTCTACTGCCAACCGGAAGGAGGCGCCCAATGATCATCGACTGGGCGGCGTTCACTCCCTGGAAGTCGCTGATCGGCGGGCTTCTGATCGGGCTTGGCGCTGCGGTGTTCGTGCTGTTCAACGGACGGGTGGCAGGAATCAGCGGCATCGTGGGCGGCCTGCTGCGTCCTGCCCGCGGCGGCATGGCCTGGCGCATCGCCTTCCTCGCTGGCCTGGTTGCCGCGCCGCTTGCTTACGGTCTCGCAGGCGCACTTCCGCCTGTTCGCATCGATGCGGATGGAGGAACGCTGATTGCTGCCGGGCTGCTGGTGGGCTTCGGCAGCCGCTACGGGTCGGGATGCACGAGCGGCCATGGCGTATGCGGCATCGCGCGGCTTTCTCCGCGGTCCATGGCAGCTACCGCGGCATTCATGCTGTCCGGCTTCGGCACCGTGTACGTCTTGCGGCACATGATGTGAGGAGACGCCGAATGCAAATACTCATGGCACTTCTATCCGGCCTGCTGTTCGGCGTGGGCTTGATCGTTTCGGGCATGACCGACCCGGCAAAGGTGATCGGCTTCCTCGATATTGGCGGGCGATGGGATCCATCCCTCGCCTTTGTCATGCTGGGGGCGATTGCGGCGGGCTTCATCGGCTTCCGCCTTGCCCGCCAGCGCGAACAATCCCTGCTCGGCGAAGAGATGCATCTTCCCACGGCACGGCGCATCGACCGCAGGCTGATACTCGGGGCGATCGTGTTCGGCGCCGGCTGGGGCCTGGCCGGCTTCTGCCCCGGTCCTGCCCTCGCCTCCCTGCTCTCCGCAGGCATCAAGCCTGCCATCTTTACAGCGGCAATGCTGGGTGGGATGGCGGTGTTCGAGCTTATCGAACGGCTTCCTCAAGCGCGCCGCTGACTGGGCGCGCGGCATCCTCGGGGTGCCGTCTGCCGCCCTTGGCCTGCAGCGCATGGGCAAGCTCCGTATCCTCATTCGCCAGGTGCTGCTGGAACCAGATCGGCAACCAGGTGAGCGCCGCGCGGGCCTCGGACGGGGCCAGCGAGCGCAGGCTCCCCAGCAGTTCCGTGTGCTCGGCAACGTGCCTGTCGCGGCCACGGTAGTCCAGCGCCGTCATCAGCTCTTCCTCCAGGCGGAAGTCCTCCGCCAGGTCCTCGACCAGTTGTGCCATGCCTGCATTGAAACGTTCTCCCTGCATGCCCAGAAGGTCCCTCACCTGCACCAGCAAAATGTCGTGCACTTCGGCGAACAGCGCTATCTCGTGGTCCATGACCGCCTCCTATTTTTCGGACGCCTGTGGCAAGCCGGCTTCAGTTGCCAGCAACGCCTCAACCGCGCGCACCACTTCCGCCGCCTGCTGCGGATCATGCCGCGTGTGATAGCGCTTCTTCACGCCCAGCTGGGGGAGCAGCACATGATGCGTTGGTTCCACGCCGTGCTGCGCCAGACAGTGGCGCACGCAGGCCAGGGCACAGCCGTCGATGGCGATAATGCTGCGGCCCGACTGCGCCAGCCGCACCAGTGGCGCGACGCCACCGCCTACACCGGCAATACAGGACATCTCCGCACTGCCCCGGCTATCCAGCTCCAATGCGGCAGCATTGGCCGTCTGCGCCGCGCTCGAACAGCCGGAACAGGAATACACCAGCGGCAGCGCCGCATCGCGATGACTCATAGGACTTCCTTGATGTTTCCCAAACGGGATCGGTCAGTCCTAGGGTAACTCTCCACGCAGGCCGCCATCCTTAACCTGCTTTAAGAAAGTTCAATTTGCGCCACTGGACGAGCCCGGGTCAACTACAAGGTATTCAGGTGGTAGTGGCTGTGCGGCTGAAATATCAACGGCACACTTTGGGAAATCCCACAATTGTCCGGCGTTGGTGCGTGCTGCAACTGTGCATAACCGAGCACGTCGAAGAATCGATTTGCATCGATGAGCTGGATGGGCATTATGCGGCTTGTACTTTGCTCCGCAGCGCGCACGGCGCCTCTACTGAAGCGGGAAGAGGAAACAAACACACCCCGGGCGAATCCACCAAGGGTGAGCGCTCCCAGAAACGCTCTGATCTGCTCGACTTCTATCGTCCTCTTTTGCCGTTTCACCTGGACGCCTATTCGCTGGCCGTGGCCCGCTTCCAGAATAACGTCGATACCTCCGTCGTTTGAGTAGGCGGTTGCGGCCGACCTATAGTCCAGATCTCGGAAGACGTCGGCAACTATCAGCTCGAAGAGCCGAGGATGCATCGCAGCTCTGCGTTCGAACTTGCGCATCAGGTATCGCCTCACTTCCTGCAGCGGAAGATCGATATCACTCAGTGAGAACTCCTCCAGTGCCGACATCGATGCAAGCGTCACAGCCCAATACTGCCACCGCGTGGCGGGCAATACCGCTCTGTCCTCGGCAATCCACCACCCGCATCGCCGGGCATATGTGAAGACAAACCTTTCGCTCAATGATCCTGCCGTCAAGGATTGCATGAGGATCACCGCGAGGGGGCCCCGGGAAGTCTGGATCATTCACCACACTTTCATGAAATGCAGCGAATGCATCGAACTGGACGTTCCAGCAGTCGGGATCGTAGTCGTCGGTATCGCACCCGCAGTGGATGCATTGAAAGGTCTCTTCGTCCTCCGGCCTCCACCGCCACATCGGCAGGCGGCAGTCAACGACAGCGATGCTCGACGGACAATGCTGCCTGGCAGTAACCATGGGCTTTTCCTCTTCAGATACCCTTCACTAGACTACTCCGGAGCTGCTCGAAAAGTTGAGGGAGATCGGCATGAACGGTTTTCCACACGATCTCCAAGTCGACTTTGAAGTAGCCGTGTGCGAGAGCGTTACGCATTTGGCTGGCGGACGTCAGCGGCAGTTCCGGATGCCGCGCGGCGAATTCTGGAAAGTGCCTTTGAATGTTGTTGCTGGCCTCCCCCAGGATTTCGAAGTTACGCAGAACTGCATCTTGCACCAGCTCGTTCTGTAGAAATGAGACCTCGTCCAACAGCTCGGTGTACCGGTTGATGCGTTCGATTGCTTGCAACATATGCATCAAGTAGTCGACCAGACGCTGTTTGCCCTTGCTCATACCTGGATAGCTTCGGCCAGCACTTCCGCACGGAACCTGTCGGGTAGCGCCCTCGGAGTCAGCACATCAACCGGTACCCCCAGCAATTCGCATAGCTCGTGCCGAATGGCGCCGATATCGAACAGGGTGGTATCTGGGGTAGGATCAATGAGGAGATCCAGGTCGCTGTCTTCCGTGTCCAGCCCTTGAACTACTGAGCCAAAGACTCTTGCATTGTCGGCGCGGTGATTCGCGACAATCCGACGGATAGCCACACGGTGGCGTTGAAATGCGACAGATGGCTTCATGGTATGCCCTCAATCAGTTCTCAAATAGTACCACCTGTACGGCGCGGACCAAGCGTCGAGCAGGTATCATACGGTATCGTTCAGTTACCAAAATCACATGTCATTCGATACCTTGAGCAAACTCTATTTCCGCAGCGCGGTCCTGGTTGCAATAGTACTAGCGGTAGGTATCCTTGCAGCGAACGCGCGTGCTGACGCGCCATCTATTCAAGCCCCCAATGTCGTCGCGATCTCGCTCAGCATCGTGACCTCCGGGCAGCCGACGGCGGAAGCGCTGGCGCAGTTGTCGGAACAGGGATTCAAGGCCGTCATCTATCTCGCTCCGCCAACCGTCGGCGACGCCATCCCGAACGAAAGGGAGATCGTTGAGCGGCAGGGAATGGAGTTCCTCAATATTCCCATCCCCTTCGGCCAGCCCACCGACGCGGACTTCGAGCAGTTTGCGGCGGCGATGAAGAGGTTCGGCGGCGGCAAGGTCCTCGTGCACTGCCAGGTCAACATGCGTGCGTCGACCATGACCTTCCTGTACCGCACGGTGGTGCTGCGCGAAGCGCCCGAGAAGGCATATGAGGCGGTTGCGCGCGTCTGGTCGCCAAAGGGGCCATGGAAGCAGCTCGTTGTGTCCCAGCTGCGCAAGGCGAAAATTCCCTTCGAGCCCTACTGACTGCGCTCACCGGGCCGTCAGTGCGGCCTTTGCGAGCTCGATAAACGGCTGCATGATCGGCGATGGATTGCGGCTGCTGTAGGCCAGCACTATGCCCATGGTCAGCTTTGTTCCTTCCACCATCTTTCGGAACACGACACCCTGGCGCCGAACGGACGCCAGCGACGCGGGAATGAGCGCAATGCCCCTGCCATCCGCCACCTCCGCCAAAAGGATATGGTGATCAGGCGGTTCGGGAATCAGTTTGGCTTCGAATCCGATCTCTTCGAAGTAGCGCTTGCAGTGGTCGTAGAAGCCGGGATTCAGGCGGCGCTCGAACCAAAACACTGACTCGCCATCAAGATCCCGGAACGACAGCCTGCGCTTCCTCGCCAGAACGTGGCCCTCCGGCAGCGCCACGACGAAAGGCTCCTCGCGTATAGGCTCAACGACCAGGCCTTCCGCCCTTGTGTGCAAACCGATCAATGCTGCGTCGATGACCCCGTTCTTCAGGTCCCGGACCAGGCTGACCGAGTGCTTGCCCGATTCCTGCAGGCGCCAGCCGGGGAAGCGCTCCGAAAACTTGCGTGGCAGCTCACGGAACAGGCCGCGGTCGAATACCGTGGTGTATCCCAGCTTGAACTGCTCATGCCCTTTGCCGGCCGCCGCCTTTGCCACCGCGATTGCCTTGCTGGCCTGGGCCAGGGTCTTCCTGGCCTCCGGCAGGAACGCGGCGCCTGCCTCTGTCAGCGCAACACCGCTCTTGCTCCTCACGAAAAGCTGCACGCCCAGCTGGTCCTCCAGCTGCATGATCTGGCGGCTCAGCGGCGGCTGTGAAATGTGCAGGCGCTCCGCGGCGCGGCCGAAGTTCAGGTCTTCGGCCACCGCCAGGAAATAGCGCAGATGTCGCAGATCGATGTGGCTGTCCATACCGAAAAGGTATCACAAAAACGGTATTGGCGGCTTTGGCCGGCACGGCGCAAAGTACGGCCTGTCCACCCACGTCTTGAAAGGAAACGACATGAACGAGCGATATGAGCGCGGCATCGGAATGCTGAACCAGATCACCGGGCGCTCCGGCGAATCGGTAGTCAAGGCCCTTGCCGACTATGCGCCCGCGCTGGCCTGCATGGTTGTAGAGTTCCCATACGGCGATGTGTTCTCACGGCCGCAGCTCTCGCTGAAGCAGAGAGAGCTCTCCACCGTCGCCGTTCTCGCCGCCGCGGGCAACGCGCGGGACCAGCTGAAGGTGCATATTCACGGCGCATTCAACGTCGGCCTGACGCGCGAAGAGATCATGGAGACCATCATTCATACCGCCGTGTTTGCGGGCTTCCCGGCCGCCATCAATGGCATCTTCGCGATGAAGGAAGTGGAGGAAGAACGTACGGAACCCACACTCCGCGCTTAGCGGAGCGCCAGGGTGTAGAGCGCGTAGGGTACGCCGTGGATATCCGGTACGTCGGAGCGCCATTGGAAGCCCATGCGCAGGTACATCGGCAGCGCCACGTTCATGATCTGGCTGGTGTGCAAGGCGATCTCGTTTGCGCCGTCGCGCCGCGCCCGTGCAATGCATTCCTGGGCAAGCAGTCTGCCAATACCATGGCCTCGCGCCGCCGGGTCGACCACAAGCATGCGCATGATGGGCCATTCGGGCCGGAAGATGGCGGCCTTCGGCTTGTGGGGTCCGATATATCCCACGGCGCCGGCCAGCACGCCATGCAGCTCGGCGACAATGAGTTCGGCCTGCCCGGCAAGGGCCGACATGCCCTCCAGCCGCGAGCGGAACACGGGCCAGTCGGTGTACCTGTCCTGATACTGAGCGAATGCGCGGACGGCCAGCCCGTTCACCGCCTCGGCATCGCCAGCATGAAACTCCCGCAATTCGACCATTGCGATCAGCCCTCGAGCGTCCAGCTGCGTACCACGTCGTGGCGCGTGAGCCCTACGTGGCTTTTGACGAGCGTGAGTTCCGCGACCTTGAACACCACAGGCTCGATCGCGACGGGGCCGATGCTGTTGCGTGTGTCGTAGCCCAGCGTCATGTGCGGCTCGTAGCTCGATTTCAATTTGAAGCCCCGATCCGCCATCGCGCAGCCCAAGGTGGTGCGCAGATGGCGCACGCCGTTCATACCTTGCGCTCCTTTGGCGCCCGCGAGAACAATGGCGCCGCCGGAAAATGTCATCGCGGCGTCAAGATGCACTTCGATTGCTGGCAGGCGAACGCTGTCGGCGGCCAGGCACGCCTCCTCCACCATGGATGCGTCGACCGCATCGAGGGAGATATGCAGCCGCTCCGGTGCGATCCGCTTGCCTGTGACTCCGTGGGCCGAGAGCAGCCGCGCGGAGAACACATCGATACGCATTGCGTCAGCCGCGCCGGGACGCAGGGCAAAGAACCAGCTGTACGGCTCCAAGGCCGCAGGCTTGCGGGAAGGCTGGGGCGTGCGGGGCTTGGGCTGGGGCGCGCCTCCGAAAAGGTCCTGCTGTGGCATGGCCATTTCCTGTCGAAAGCTCGACACTATACGCCATAAGGGGCGCCTTTTTGTCAGCCTGGTCCGCGATTTGTGCGGCTCGTCGGATCGCCCGGACAAATTGCACACGCCGGGGATACAGTCGCGGCACCACAATCACAATCAGGGAGAATCATGAAGCACACCATCGCATGGGCGCTCGCTCTGCTATCGGCTGCCGCCATCGCCGGTCCGGTCGAAGTGAAGGTCCTGCCTTCCCAGCCTCTTATCGAACAGGGCAAACATCAGCAGCTCCTGAACATCGACTTCCTCATCAACAACGGCAGCGCCGGAAAGGTCACCCTGAGCGAGGTGGAGGTTTCGGTGCTCGGAGAACAGGACAAGCTGCTGGCCCAGTACCGGGTAGGCACGAACGGCATGAGCGTGGCCGTCATCCCGAATCGGGAGATCGAGGCTGGCAAGAGCGAACTTGTTTTCAACCCACTGTATGCCTATCCACAGGAGCTCGACCTCTCCACGCTGCGCTTCACCTTTCACTTCGCTGCTGGCAGTGAAACCAGGTACGAAGCGGAGACCATCGTCAAGCCACAGCGATTCACGCCCAAGGCGAAACTGAAGCTGCCGGTTGCAGGACCTGTTCTGGTACACGACGGACACGACTTCTACGGCCACCACCGCCGCCTGCCGCTGCTGGACCCGATGGCCATTGCCCTCAACTTCAAGCGCAACTTCATGCGCTACAGCTATGACTTCGTCGTCACGGACGACCAGGGCCGCATGTACAAGGGAGACGGCAGCCGCAACGAAGACTGGTACGGCTGGGGAGCGCCGGTCTCCGCGCCCGCGGCGGGCAAGGTTCTGCGCGCCGTATCCCACATTCCGGACAACGGCAACGGAAAGCCGCCTTCCTTCACGCGCGAACAGTTCATTGCCGATCCCTCCCTCATGTGGGGCAATCACGTCGAGATCGACCATGGAAACGGCGAAATCAGCCTGCTGGCCCACCTTAAGCAGGGCAGCGTCAGTGTGAAGGCCGGCGACACGGTGAAGGCTGGCGCGCAGGTCGGACAAATGGGCTTTTCCGGCGATGCCTTCCTCGTGCACCTGCACTACGATCTTAAAAACGGACCAGGATTCGATGCGGACGCCCTGCCCGCGCCCTTCTCCGGCTTCGAGCGACTCACCGGCAAGCAGTGGTTGAAGATCGGCCAAGGGCATGTGGACAGCGGCGACATCGTGCGCCGACGCGATTGAACGCGGATTGACAAGGTAGGACGACCGTCCTAGACTATCCAGGACGATTGACCTATCGAGTTGAAATGTCCGATCACACCACCACGCGGGACCGCATTGTCGCCGCCGCCGACGAACTGTTTTACCAGCGCGGCTTCGAGAACACTTCCTTCGCCGACATCGCGAAGGAAGTCGAGCTCTCGCGGGGGAATTTCTACTATCACTTCAAAACCAAGGACGAGATCCTGGCTGCCGTCATCGCGCGCCGCAAGGCGGGAACGCAGGCCATGCTCGATGCCTGGACAGCCAGCGCACCCACGGCCATCGAGCGGCTGCGCCGCTTCGCGGAGATGCTGATCCAGAACCGGAAGAGCATCCAGCGCTACGGCTGCCCGGTGGGAACCCTGTGCAGCGAACTGGCAAAGACCGGCCATCCCGCACAGGAAGACGCAGGAATGATCTTCGGCCAGTTCCGAAGCTGGCTGCGCGCGCAATTCGAGGGACTCGGCCACCGCGGCGAGGCGGATGCCCTCGCCATGCACCTGCTCTCGCGCAGCCAAGGTATCGCCACGCTGGCCCATACCTTCCACGACGAGGCCTTCATCCATCACGAAGTCAATGAAATCGGGCGCTGGCTGCTATCGCTGCAGCAGCCCGCTGGCAAATCCCGTTGAACAAGGAGAGCACATGCATATCATCTTTCTGAGATTCGGTCCCAACCGCGCCCAGGCCAGCCAATGGATGGCCGGGCATATGCAGTGGATACAGCAAGGCCTGGACGACGGCAGCTTCCTGATGGCAGGTTCGCTGGACTCGTCGCAAGGCGGCCTTGTGCTGGCGCGGGGCCTGGATACGGAGGAGATTCGGCGCCGGGTCGCCCTCGACCCGTTCGTGATCCATGGCGTGGTGCAGGCGGAAGTGCACCGCGTCACACCTTCGCGCCTGTCCACCGGGATGGCCGCGCTGCTGGAACCGCAGGCCGTTCAATGAGCGCCGGCGCGACGATTCCCGGCAGCGACGGCAAGCCGCGCTGCCGCTGGTGCGCGGCGGCGCCGGAGTTCGAGGCCTACCACGACAGCGAATGGGGTTTTCCGGTCAAGGACGATACCCGGCTCTTCGAAAAGCTTTGCCTTGAAAGCTTCCAGTCGGGACTGAGCTGGCGCACGATACTGGCCAAGCGCGAAAACTTCCGCCGCGCATTCCACGGCTTCGACTTTCACCGCATGGCCAGGTACGGAGACAAGGACCTGGCCCGCCTGCTTCAGGATGAAGGCATCGTGCGCCATCGGGGCAAGATCGAGGCGGTCATCCACAATGCAGCATGCGCTGTGCGCCTTCAGGAGGAACATGGATCGCTGGCCGCCTATTTCTGGCAGTTCGAGGTCGCCCCTGCCAGCGCAGCGGAGCCGCAGACCGCGTCGGTTTCGCCCGAATCGGTCGCCCTTTCCAAGGATTTGAAGAAGCGCGGCTGGAAGTTCCTGGGCCCCACCACGGTCTACGCCTTCATGCAAGCCATGGGGCTGGTGAACGACCATGCACCGGGCTGCGTCACGGCTTCCAAGGTCTCACAAGCGCGAAAGGCTTTCCGGATCTCGCCCTCGCTGTAGGGCAGGCCCAGGACGGCCGCAGCGATGGAGGCGGGCAGTATGCCGCGGCGAGGCATATTCGTCATGGGTTCCCTCCGAACGTCACGGCCATGGCTTTGCCATCGTAGCGCACGATCTTCGCCGCCGGGGATGGGCCGATGCCTTTGCCGTTTGCCTGATCGGCCAGCACCAGGTTCAGCGTGCGGCTTTTGACCATGCCGGGGAAGCTGCCCTGGCGGGCGCCTATCGCGAGCGTCCTTGCCTTGTCGTTCCACTTGAGCGTAACGCGGGCCGATTGGCCCCTTTCGTAGGCGTAGGTCTCGTTGTCGTCTTCATACAGAGTGAAGCTGCCGTCGGCGCCGGGATAAATACGGATTTCGTAGGGCGCGTCCGGCTGTTCGGTGGCGTACTGCACCACCGGCCCCAGAGGCAGGATAGCCCCGGCGCGCACATACAGCGGCAGGATGTCCAGCGGTACATTGCGCACCGCCGTTTGGCCGCCCTCGTGGCGCTCATTTGTCCAGAAGTCGTACCACGCGCTTCCCTTGGGCAGATAGGTGCGCATGCTCATGTCCATTACCGGCGTCTTTTCCGCCATCGCCCGCAGGGAACTCGGCGTGCGCCAGGCAAGGCGCACGCTGCGGTCCGACGTGGCCTGGTAGTACTCCAGCATCAGTTTGAGGCGCTGCCCTTTGCGCAAGGTCTGGCGCGTGGTGGCCAGGCGCTTGCCGCCGTTTTCCCAGTTCTGGATGACGGCGGCGCCGTCGAGGTAGAGGCGATAGCCGTCGTCGCCCTCGACGCCGATCTCGTACTCGCCGTCCTCCGGCGCCTCCAGCGTACCGTTCCAGCGAACGGAGAAGTCGTCCAGCTGGCGCAGCCCGCCGGGAATCGTGGCCAGCGGCGGCGCAGGCCACACATGGTCGATGACCTGGTCGATCACCTGGCCCTTCGGCACTTCGAAATTGCGTCCTTCGAAATACTGCCCTGCCAGCCCAGGCTTGCCGTCCGGCGTGCGCAGATAATCGGCCGGGATCGTTGCCGGAGGCGGCGGCTGCATGCGGAACATGGGCCTGGTGACCGGATGCACCAGCAGGGAGGGGCCGAACATGAAGGCATCGTCGATGCCATATGTCGCCTTGTCGTCCGCGAAATCCATCGGCAGGGCGCGCATCAGCGTGTAGTGGCTGCTGGTGACTTTGGCGCTCAGGCCATAGGTATAGGGCAGGAGCCGGTATCGCAGATGGGCCGCACCGAGCAGCGATCTGTACACCTCGGGGTCGAGCGTCCTGAAGATGTAAGGCTCGCGCTCGATATCGGTGCCGTGCACACGCATGATGGGGTTGAAGGCGCCATACTGGAACCAGCGCGCGAAAAGCTCGCGGTAGGCCGGATCGCTCTGCCCGCCGGGGTAGTCGCGGCTGACGAAGAAGCCCCCGGTATCCTGGGTCCAGTATGGGTTGCCGGTGATGGTGACGCTGACGCCGCCGCTCACCTGCTTGCGCAAGGTATCCCAGCTGGCGAAGATGTCGCCGGACCAGGATGCGGCCGCGGTGCGCTGCGCCCCCGCCCAGGCGGAGCGGGTCAGCGTGAACACACGCTTGTCGCTGGTGGCCCGCTGGCCATCGTAAGTGCCCTGGGTGGTCAGCAGTGTGTAGGGGTTCAGGTAGCGGGCGAAATCGCCCAGGGCGTTCCGGCCCAGGGATTTGATATCGGCTTCGTTGCGCGCCGCATCCCACGCGGCGGAACCGACTTCCACTTCGGTGCCATCCATCCACAGCGCGTCAACGCCCTTGTCGAACAGGCCGGACTTCACATGCTTGAAGTAGATCTGCCGCCCCTTGGGGCTATAGGCGTCGTAGATGCGCGCCTTCTGCGAGATCCAGTGCAGGGGCTCGAACCGCAGGCCATGCTGGTCCAGTTCCCTGGCCAGCGCCGTGTCGTTGCCCACTGACGGCCATATCGAGACCATCAGCTTCAGATTGAGCTTGTGCAGGCGGTGCGCCATGCCCTTGGGGTCGGGGAAACGCACCGCGTCCCAGATCATGCCGCTCCAGCTGCCGTCCTTGTCGCTGCCCCAGTACTGCCAGTCCTGCACGATGTAATCGAGCGGGAAGCGCTCCTTGCGGAAAGTTTCGGCCACTTCGACGATGCGGGCCTGGGTGGGATAGCGCTCCTTGCTCATGAACAGGCCGAAAGCCTGTTTCGGGAACATCGGCGCCGCGCCGGTGAGCCGCCGGTATTCGCCTACCACATCGTCCATGGAGCTGCCGCCCATGAAGTAGTAGTCAACGCCGCCGGGCGCGCTCTCGGCCCACAACCTGGCGCCTTCCGGGCCGTCCTGGAAACGCATCTTCGAATAGGTATCCCAGAGGACGCCGTAGCGCTCGGAAGACATCATCACGGGGATGACGATGCCCAGGTTGGTCTGCACCAGCAGCAGGTCCTGGTTGCGGCGGTTGACGGCGTCGCTGTCGGTGTAGCCGAAGCCGAAGATCGCTTCCTCCGGCTTGAGGATGAAGCGGTTCTCCACCTCATAGGAGGGGCTGCCCGCCATCTCCACCGCCTTCACCGACTGCGGCTGCGCGGACTCGCGCGTGTACAGGCGGCCCGCGCCGTCCATGAAAGTCAGCGCCCCCGTCCTGCGGTCGATGGCGATGCGCAGGCTGCGGCTCCTGACCGTCAGCGTATCGGCACTTTCTTCCAGCTCGAAGACGGCCGCGCCGGGCTTGCGGACCACCACCAGGCTTGGACTGGTCCAGTAGTTCTTGCCAAGGTTGGCGTTCACCCGCACCGTGGCCGGGCCATAGAAGAGCACATTCTTGGTGACGCCGCCGGTGCGGAACTGCACACCATCTTTCAGGCGCGTGTAGGCAAAGCCGTCCTTGCTGGCGATGGGCTGCGCAAGCAGATGGCCGTTGCCGTCCAGCCCAGTGGAATCGGCGGCATGGACCTCAGGCGCGCAAACTGCCGCCAGGACCAGCGGAACGGCCAGGACAGCTTCAAACAGTTTTCTCATGCGTCTCACTTGGCGTCTTCCCAGCTAAGATGCACGACCTTGTAGCCGTTTTCCTGGATCGCCTTCAGGAGCGCCGGAAGCGCGTCGGCTGTTGGCTGGTTTGCGTCGTGCATCAGGATGATGCCGCTTCCGCTGCGGTTCAGCCTTTCCACCAGGCGCTCCACGAGGGTAGCGGTACGCATGTCGTTGGGCGCATAGTCATCGATCCCCACGTCTATCGACGCTACGGTAACGTTGCGCTCCTTGAGCGCCGCCAGGATCGCGGGTGTCTCGTCCAGGAAGGGGAAACGGTATGCCGCGGGAGCCTGGCCGAATACGGCGGAAAACGCTTGAATGCCATTCTCGAGGTCAGCCAATTGTTCGGACACCGGCATCGACTTGAGTGGCGGATGCGCAAAGCTGTGCAGGGCCGGAGTATGGCCCGCCTGGACAACCCGCCGCCCAAGTTCGGGATACCGCGAGAGATTCGCGCCCGTCATGAAGAAAGTCGCCTTGACACACTGCGCCGCAAGCGTTTCCAGCACGCGGTCCAGCGTTTCCGGTATCGGGCCGTCGTCGAACGTCAGTGCGACTTCGCCCTTCTGCAACGGGAGCGGCAGATGCTGTACCGTTCCATACGCTGCGTACTCGCGCTTGAGCGTCAAGGTGCGGGACGTACCCAGGGCGCCCGGCGCGCAGGCCGCGTAGGCGCTGCCGATCTGCGTTCCGAGCAGAAGGAGGCAGAAAACTTGACGTACTAATGTCATGATGCGTCTTCCAGTGGATTGTCTCCAGCCATTGTGCAAGCAGCGGGAATCCGGCGGCAATTGCGAAACTTATCAAAGGCAGGAACGATATTTCACATCCCAGGCCTTCTTCCTTGCCCGCGCTGTGGATTGCATTTAGCCTAGGCAGCCGTCAATGTTCACAATCCCGGAGCCAAACCAATGCCCACCCGCCGCGCCGCGCTGCTGGCGATTGCCGCCCCGCTCTTCCTTCACATGCCGATCCAGGCAGCTCCCGCCGATGAAACGCCCGTCCAGCTGAATACCGTCCCGGGGCCTTTCCGTCCCGATGCCAGCTCTCTCCGAACCTACAAGACCCCAGAGTGGTTCCGCGACGCGAAGTTCGGCATCTGGTCGCACTGGGGCCCGCAGTCCGTTCCGCGCGCGGGCGACTGGTACGCACGCAACATGTACATCTATGGCACAGGGCAGTACAAGCACCACCTTGAGCACTACGGCCACCCCTCCAAGCACGGCTACAAGGACATCATCCCCTTGTGGAAGGCGGAGAAGTTCGATCCGGACGCCTTGATGGCGCTGTACAAGAAGGCGGGTGCGCGCTACTTCGTCAGCATGGGCGTCCACCACGACAATTTCGACCTGTGGGATTCGAAGCATCATGCCTGGAACGCCGTGAAAATGGGCCCGCAGCGCGACATCGTGGGCGACTGGAAGAAGGCCGCGCAAAAGGCGGGCCTGCGTTTCGGCGTATCGGAACACCTGGGCGCCAGCTACGCCTGGTGGACGCCCAGCCATGAATACGACCAGACGTGGCCGATGCTGGGCGTGGACTACGACGGCGCCGATCCGAAGTACGCCTCGCTGTACCACCGCGCCCACAACCAGCCCTACCGCGGCTCGAGCACCTGGTACACCACGGACACGCGCTTCCACCAGGAGTGGTTCAACCGCATCACCGACCTGGTGACGCGCTACGAGCCGGACTTGCTCTATACGGACGGCGGCATTCCGTTCGGCGAGGTGGGCCGCACACTGGTGGCCAACTTCTACAACGCCAGCGTGGCCCGCCACGGCGGCAGGCTGGAGGCCGTGTACCACCACAAGGATATTGGCTCCGGTGAGTTCATCCGCGAAGCGGGCGTGCAGGACGTGGAACGCGGCGTCATGGAGGGCATCAATCCCCTGCCCTGGCAGACCGACACTTCGATCGGCGACTGGTTCTACAGCGAAGGCTACAAGTACAAGTCCACCACAGACGTCGTGCACATGCTGGCCGATATCGTGAGCAAGAACGGCAACCTGCTCCTGAACGTGGTGCAGTACCCGGACGGCAGCCTGCCGCCGGAGCCCATGAAGTTCCTGCAGGAGATGGCGGAATGGATGGCCGTGAACGGCGAAGCGATCTACGGCACCCGTCCCTGGAAAATCTTTGGCGAAGGCCCCACCAAGGCCGCTTCCGGCCACTTCAGGGAGGATACCGCCTACACGCCGCAGGACATCCGCTTTACCGCCAAGGGCGGAGCGCTGTATGCCATCACCCTGGGCTCTCCCACGGGCGCAGTTCGCATCCAGTCTCTCGGCCGCAAGGCGGGGCTGGAGCAGCGCCCTGTGAAGGCAGTCACGCTGCTGGGCAGCACCGCGCCGCTGCACTGGGAACAGACCGCCGACGCCCTGGTCATCCAGCTGCCCGCCAGCCTGCCGAGCAAGATGGCCACCAGCTTCCGCGTCAGCTTCTAGCCGGCATACCGGTTTGGATATCGATCGCGCGCGAAAAGTTATTGGTTCGGCGCCAACTTAGCGATTACATTGGCATTCCGTAAATATGAAATCGTTTTCACGGAGTGCCCATGCAGAAGAAGAACGTCCTGGCCGCGCTATATGCCTCCCTTTTCCTGGCTGCGGCCGCGCCCAACCCGGCCAGCGCCGCCGACGCGCGGCGGGAAGCGGAAGCGCGGGCCAACGCGCTGGTCACGCAGATGACGCTGGACGAAAAGATCGATCAGCTGCTGAACGTGGCGCCCGCCATTCCGCGCCTCGGCATCCCTGCCTATAACTGGTGGACCGAGTCGCTGCACGGCGCCATGGGCCCCATCCCCACCACCAATTTCCCCGAACCCATCGGCCTTGCGGCCACTTTCGATGCAGACCTGGTCAAGCGGGTGGCGGCGGCGATCAGCGTCGAGGTGCGGGCGCTGCATACCTTGGGCCGCCAGACCGGCCGTCTGGGCCGCATCGGCACCGGCCTCGATACCTGGTCGCCGAACATCAACATCTTCCGCGACCCGCGCTGGGGACGAGGCCAGGAGACCTATGGCGAGGACCCGCATCTTGCTGCCACGCTGGGCGTCGCCTTTATCCAGGGGATTCAGGGCGGCAATCCGGATCTGCCCGACGTCATTGCCACGCCAAAGCATTTCGCCGTGCACAGCGGGCCGGAACCGACGCGCCACACGGCCAACGTCTTCGTGTCGGCGCACGACCTGGAGGACACCTACCTGCCCGCCTTCCGGGCCGCCATCGTCGATGCCAGGGCGGGGTCGATCATGTGCGCCTACAATCGCATCAACGGCCAGCCCGCCTGCGGCAGCGAACTGCTGATGAACGAGCATCTGCGCGGCGCCTGGGGCTTCAAGGGATACGTGGTGTCCGATTGCGACGCGGTGACCGACATTTCGGAACAGCACAAGTACGCGCCCGATCCCGCCGCCGCGGTGGCGGTGGCCCTCAAGGCGGGCACCGATAACGAGTGCAACACAAAAACCTTGGGCGACACGCCCAACCTCGGTGCGCGCTACCGCGAGGCCTGGCAGCGCGGTCTGATCGGCATGGGCGACATTGACAAGGCGCTGGTCCGCCTGTTCTCCGCTCGCTACCGCAATGGCGACCTCGCAGGGCTGCCGCAGCGCGACGGCAAGGCAGTGCCTGTCAGCGCCATCGGCACACCCGCGCACCAGGAGCTTGCGCTGCGGGCGGCGGCGAAAAGCCTCGTGCTGCTGAAGAACGACGGCGTACTGCCCCTCAAGGCAGGCGCGAAGCTGGCGGTCATTGGTCCGCTGGCTGACGCCACCCGCGTCCTGCGCGGCAACTATTCGTCGACCCAATCCGCGCCGCCCGTGTCGGTAATGGACGGCTTGCGCCAGGTGCTTCCGGAAGCGCAGCTCACGCTGGTGCCCTCCGGCGCTTCCATCACGGACGGCAATCCTGTTCCCGCCGCTTACCTGCGCACGCCTGACGGGAAACCGGGCCTGCGCGCCGAGTACTACAACCGCCACGACGGCAAATACGAAAGCAAGCCTGTTCTCACGCGCGTTGAATCCGGCCTCGAATCGCACGCGCTTGAATACAAGGCCGTCGCGGATCATCACAGGATAGTCTGGCGCGGTTTCCTGACAGCCCCGGAGTCCGGCCTGTACCGCTTCGGCGTCAGCGGAGTGAAAGGCACGCTGAAGGCTGGCGGGCGCACGGTCAAGGTGGCGAAGCACTCCCAGTGGGGCGAGCCGCTGCAGCTCCACACCCTGCAGCTGGACAAAGGCCAGCGCTATCCCCTGCAGTTTGAAACCGAGACAGGCGTCAGCGGCGTACCCGGCCTGTTCTGGCAGCGAATTTCGCGCGATCCGTACGCCGAACTGAAAAAGCGCGCAGCCGGGGCCGACGTGCTCGTCGCCGTGCTCGGCCTGACCTCCGATCTGGAAGGGGAAGAAATGGCGCTGAAGGCCGAGGGGTTCTCGGGCGGTGACAGAACATCGCTGGAACTGCCCGCCGACCAGCGCCGCCTGCTGGAGCAGGCGAAGGCCTTGGGCAAGCCCTTGGTTGTGGTGCTCATGAACGGCAGCGCCCTCGGCCTGTCGTGGGCCAAGGATAACGCCGACGCCATTCTGGAAGCCTGGTATCCAGGCCAGAGCGGCGGCCTCGCGGTTGCCAACGTGCTGACGGGCCGCGCCGATGCGGGCGGCCGCCTGCCCGTCACCTTCTATCGGGGCCTGGACGACCTGCCGCCCTTCGACGACTACTCCATGCAGGGACGAACCTACCGCTATTACAAGGGCACGCCCCTGTATCCCTTTGGCGCAGGCCTGAGCTACACGAGCTTCGAATACGGACCTCTCCAGGTCGTGTCCGTGAACGGCTCTCCGGAGAATGGCCTGCTCGTCACAACGGAGATCGTCAACACGGGCAAGCGCGATGGCGACGAAGTCGCCCAGCTCTATCTGAAGCCGCCTTCCTTCGAGGGCGCGCCTATCCACGCGCTGCGCGGTTTCGAGCGCATCTCGCTGAAAGCGGGGGAACGCCGCCAGGTCAGTTTCCGCCTTTCGCCACGCGACCTCAGTTTCGTCACGCGCGACGGCTCGCGCCAGCTGATTCCGGGGCAGTATCAACTGAGCGTGGGTTCGGGCCAGCCAGGAACCGGCGTACCGGGCCGGCAGGCGCACGTTGCGCTGAGCCACCCCGTCGTACTGGAAAAGTAGACATATGCAGCGCGCGGTGACAGCACGCTGGCAGGCGCTCGATTGGCTGCGGGGCCTCAGCATCATTGGCATGCTGCTGAACCTCACGCCGGGGGCATGGGAGAAGCAGTACAACTGGATGGTCCATGCGAAATGGGAAGGCGGAACCCTGATCGACATGGTGGCGCCGGCCTTCCTGTTCTGCATTGGGGCAGCGCTGCCGATATCGCTGTCGCAAAGGGTAAAGACCGGACAATCGAATGCCGCGCTCTGGCGCCACGGGCTGTGGCGCGCGGCAATGCTAGTCGCTGTGGGCCTGTTCCTGAACGCATGGCCCGCTTCCGACTTGGCGCATTTGCGCATTCCCGGCGTACTGCAGAAAATCGGCCTTGCCTTCGCCCTGGCGCTCGCAGTGATCCTCTTGTCGCTGCGGCGGTCGGCGAGCGGCGAGGCGGTGTTCAGGCCTCGCCTGCTGTTCGCGGCCACCGTGTTCATCCTCGTTTCGCACTGGGCCCTGCTCTACTTCGTTCCCGTACCGGGCTTCGGTGCGCCACGTTTCGATCCTGTCGGCAGCTGGCCTGCGTATGTCGACCGGAACCTGTTCACCGTCCCGCATATGTTCATCTGGTGGCCGGTCGACGGCAAAGTGGTTTTCGATCCCGACGGGCTGCTCAATGCCTATACGAGCAGCGCCGGCATCCTGATCGGCGTACTGGCCGGGCTGGCACACCTGAGCGGCAAGGTCGAACACCCCGCCGTCGCGGCCTTTGCCGCCGGTGCCGCCCTGATGGCGGCTGCGCTGGCGCTCGACGGGATCTGCCCGGTCATCAAAAACATCTACACCTCCACTTTCGTCCTTTTCAGCAGCGGCTTCTCTCTGGTTCTGCTGGGCGCATTCAGCCTGCTCATCGGCCTGCCGAAAAGCGGCACGGTGCTGTTCCCGCTTCAGGTGTACGGGGCCAACCCTCTGCTGGCCTACATCACCAGCTTCGTGCTGGCGCCACTGCTCGATTACAACTGGGGTCATGCAGGCGGAAGCTTTGCATCCATCCGCAGCATGGGCCAGCAGGCCTTGAGCCAGGTGAGCGATCCCTATGCGGCCTCGCTCACCTTCGGCCTGATTTACCTCGTGCTGCAGTTTCTGGTGCTGCTTGTCTGCTACAGGCGGCGTTGGTTCCTCAAGCTCTAGTTGGTGTAGAGCAGGCCGCGGCCGGTGCCTGAGAAGTAGATCCGGCCGTAGATGTTCTGGTCCGCCGCCATTACGCCTATGCCGCCGTACTGGTGCGCATCGTCGTTGAAGCGCGTCCAGCTGGCGCCGCCGTCATCCGAACGGTACACGCCCCACTGGCCGTCGGCCGCACCCGCCACGTAAACCGCGGACGAGTACGGGGCGCCTGCCGCCGCCTTGCCCAACGCGACCAAGGTGGCGCCCTGCACCACCGGTATGAACTGGTTGCTGCCGCCCCACACTGAGGCGAACCTTGTGATCTTCGTCCAGTTCGCACCTGAATCCGTGGAGTGGTAGATGGCGTTGCCGTCGGCCAGCCAGATGTCGCCTTCCGCGTTCGGGTTCACTGCGAGTGAGGCATTGCCGAAAGCCGTCACCATCGCTCCCATGTCCTTGAAAGAGGCGCTTTCGGTAAAGGTCCGCCCGCCGTCCGCCGAATACCAGAAGTGCGCCGTATCGGACCACTGGTTCCACCACGCGCCACCCGAGTTGTAGGCATAGACCTTGTTCGGGTTCCTGCGGTCGGCTGCGAGGCGGTAGCCGCGGTTGATGCCGACGCCGGAGAGCGCAGGCAGGTTGGTCGGAGTCCATGTTGCGCCGTTGTCCGTGGTGTAGGAGGGCACCGAATTGGCGGGCGCCCATACCGCACGGTTGCGGGCGGTGACAACGATGTTCGACTCGCCGCTCGTGTTCTGCGCCCCTTGCGGCAGGCTCGCGAACGCCTCCCAGGTCTTGCCGCCATCGCCCGACCAGTGAGCCGCAACGGCGCCGCTCCAGTTGACGACGCCAATTGCGGCGATGTAGAGCGGATCGGACCATGCCATGTCGGCGGAGTTACCGTTGCTCCAGCCCAGGCCCGGCCCCTGTGTCGGCGTGGCGGCAAGGTCGGTATCCACCCAGGTGCCGACGTCGCCCGCGCTGTTGATGAGGATATAGGGTGCGCCAGCGGGCGGCGTGGCCACGGCAATGGTCGCGGTTTCTTCGATCCCTGCAATCGTTCCTTTCCAGGCCGGCGTGGCCGACGACGCATCCCAGGTCTCGAGAATGCCGCCGCCATGGACGTGCAGGATGTGATCGGGATTGAAGGGGTCAATCTCCACGTCGTCAACCCAGCCGGAGGCAGTTTCGCCAGGCGTCATCGCTTCGATTTCGCGCCATGTCTGGCCGCCGTCGTCGGACAGCTGGACGATCTGCTGGCCGTTCCAGTTGCCCCAGGAGTTGGTCACGCCCAGCGCGATGCGGGTGGAAGCGCCCCTGCCGGACACCGACAGGCCGCCCATACCGAAGTTCGTTCCGCCATCCGGGTCTTCACTTTTGAGCAAGGTCCAATTGCTGCCGTCGAACTTGTAGAGCCGGGCCGGTCCGCCTGCGCCCGGACCTGCGCCCTGCGTGAACACGACGTAGAACACGCCGTCGTCGGCGCGCACCATATGCGGGATGTGATAGCCCTGCACCGGCGTGGCAACCGGCGCCCAGCTCTCGCCGCCGTCCGTGGACTTGTACATGCTCGACGCCAGGCCTGCAACACTGGCGTAGTCCGGTGCGATGGCGGCGTAGATGGTCCGGGTTGTGGCGCCGTCCCCGGGATGCTTCTTCGCCTTGTGCGGCCCCTTGATGTCCGTGTCGTACACCACCAGTTCCACGCCCATGGCGCTCCCGCCGAAGGCATTGACCTGGTCCTGGGTCATCGTGGCGGCCGACAGCGAGGCCACCTGCGCCCACGTCCGGCCCGAGTCGGCGCTCTTCCACAGCCCGGCCGTGCGCGATGCATAGAACAGCGTCGATGGCAGGTTCGGATCGACCATGAGGCGCTCGCCCATGGCGCGCCCGCCATTGTTGCCCCCAACGGGGAACGGCAGGTCGACGTGAGCCCAGTGGTCGCCGCGGTCGCTGGAGATGTAAAGGCGCCCATTGCCTTCGAACGTGTACATGCCGGTAACCATGTACACGAGCTGGTCGTCCGTCGGATCGACGGCGATGCTATCCACGCCGTGGAACCTGCTCTCGGCCGCGCCGAAGCCCAGACCGTCGGTGATCGGCGTCCACGACGAGGTCTTGTGGTTCCAGCGGTAGGCGCCGCCGATGTCGGTGCGGGCGTACAGCACCTTGGGCGAAGCAGGATGGAAGATGAGGCCAGTGACGTAGCCGCCACCGCCAAACTTCACGCTGTTCCAGGTGGTGGCTGCGGCATCCGGCACCACGCGGCCACCGGCAAGCAGGCGCGGAGCGGCGCCACTGTCCGGCGTGCCACTATCGGGGCCGCTGCCTCCACAGGCAGCCAGAAGGCCGGACAGCAGGGCCGGAACGAGAAGGTGGACGGTGTGCTTCCTGTTCAAGATAGACTCCTCCAAGTTGGGCGATAAGTGGAAGAAATGCTACCCCGCTCGCGCCATGCGCGACGTTACGAATTTACACAGCCAAGGTTTCAAAATCTCTCAGTTGGTCCCTCGAAAAGCAATGGCCCCGAACCGGGGCCATTGCTTTCATTTCGCTTGCTACTGCACGACTACTTCATGCTGTCGAGGGCCGGGCCGATCTGCGGCACGAGCAGCGCGCGCTGCTTGGCGCGCACGCGGATTCCGTTGCCGACACGCTTGGCATCGACCAGGGCATCGGCCGAGAAATGCTCCTTGACGTAGGCTTCCATCCTGTCCGCATCGGCCGCGTTGACCGAGCTGGCGACGACGGCCGGATACATGCGGTTGCCCGCTACCGAGTCCTGGTTCTTCAGCAGCGCATCGCGGTGCTCGACCGCGAAGGACCAGGCCTGGTCCACGTGCTCCGCCGCAGCCACGCCGGGCACCATCATGCTGGTCAGCTGGATCGGCAGCTCCGTGGACAGCGCGATCTGCAGCGTGCGTTCGGACAGTTTGGGATCGACCGCCATTGCCAGCGAACGTGCGAAGCGGTTGCGTTCTTCTACTGACTGCGCCTTCAGCGCCAGGCCCTTGAGGGCTTCATAAGTCGGCTCGTCCGCATAGCGTCCCACCACCGACATTACGAAGCCGAGCGAGGATGGCGGCAGGCTGGCCGGGTCGGCCAGGTAGCGCTGGAAGCGCGCACGCGCTTCGGCAATCACTTTCGCATCGCCCGTGCGGCCCAGCACACCGGCCAGCGCTGTGCGCAGCTGCCTGTCCTCGACGGATTCACCCGGCTTTTCCTCCCAGCCGAGCGCCTGGAACTTTGGCAGCACCAGGTCGGCGATATAGCGGCCAAGACGCTCGCGCTCCGGCGTGCCTTGCGCCAGGTTGTACAGGTTGCCCACATTGCTGAGCAGAGCGCCCCACACGGCAAGGCGCGGTTCGTCCTTGAACTGGCTGGCCAGCGCCAGGTAGCGCGCCAGCGGTATACGTTCGCTCGCCACCATGGCCCAGGCATCGCCCAGCAGCTTGACGCGGCTTGCGTCCGGCAGCCTGGTCGCCATGGCCGCCAGCGCATTGAAGCTGGCGTCGTCGTACTGCACGCGGTAATAGCCCACGCTGTCCGGATCGACGATCAGTTGGCCCTCGCAGCCGGGACGGGTCACGGTGGTGCTGGCGCCGGAGAGCATGGCGTATTCCGCCTTGCCGCCGACCGTTCCCAGCGCGACCGGAATATGCCACAGGCGCTGCGGCACCGGGCTTCCATCCAGCACGAAAGGCTGCTGGGTCAAGGTCACCTTGCGCTGGCCCTTCTCGCAGCGCTGTTCGACCTTCACCACCGGCACGCCCGCCTGGGTCGTCCAGTCCGAGGCCAGCTTGGCGACCGGCTTGCCGGAGGCCTTCTCCAGCGCCGTCCACAGGTCGGCCGTGGTGGTATTGGAGTACTTGTGCTTGGCCATATAGGCCCGGATGCCCGTGCGGAAGGCATCTTCGCCGAGATAGGCTTCGAGCATGTGCAGGAAGGCCTGTCCCTTGCCGTAGGTGATGGCGTCGAACACGCTGTTGGCCTGCTCTTCGTTTTCCACCTTGGTCTGGATCGGGTGGGTGGTGGCGCGCGCGTCGAGGTTCATCACGCTCTCGCGATCGACCATCGCGTCGAGCTGCACACGCCACTCGGGATGGAAGTGGGCCGTGGCCTTGGCTGCCATCCAGGATGCGAAGCCTTCATTCAGCCAGAGGTTGTCCCACCAGGCCATGGTGACCAGGTTGCCGAACCACTGGTGGGCCACCTCGTGCGCGGTCACGGCGAAGACGGTCTGCCTGGTGCTGTCCGGGTTCTTCTTCGGGTCGTACAGCAGTGTGGCTTCGTTGTAGACGATGCCGCCCCAGTTTTCCATCGCCCCGTTCATGCCGGGAATGGCAATCTGGTCCAGCTTGGCCAGCGGGTACGGCACGCCGAAGTAGTTGTTGTAGTAGTGCAGAAGGTCCTTGGAAGCATCCAGCGCGAACTGCGTCGAGCCTTCCTTGCCGATGGTGGAGACGACGCCGATTTCCACGCCGTCCTGCGTGCCTACGTTGCGCGCCATCTCGCCTGCGACCAGCACAAACAGATAGCTCGGCATCTTCGGCGTGACGCCGAAGGATACGCGCTGAAGGCCATTCGGGAGAGTCTCCTGTTTTTCGGCCGGGGTGTTGGAGAAGGCCTTGAAGCTGGCCGGCACGTCCACGGTGAGCTTGAACTTCGCGCGGAACGCCGGCTCGTCCCAGGTGGGCAGCAGGCGGCGCGCGTCGGTCGGCTCCATGGTCGTAGCCAGCAGGGACTTGTTGTCCGCGCCGTTCTTGTATTTCAGGTAGAACAGGCCGCGCGGCTCGCGGTTCACCACGCCGCGGAACTTGAGCGAGAGCGTGTATTTCCCTGGCGCCAGCGGCTTCGGCAGTTTGAAGCTGAGGGTCTGCGCTTCCTTGTCGAGCATCGGCGCCAGCGTGGTTTCGGCCAGGCCCTTGCCGCTCAGGGTAGCCCCGTCGATCTCCATGTTCAAGGCATTGAGCATGATGGCCGACGTGGTCTTCCTTACCTCGATTTCGACCGTTTCCGAACCGCTGAAGGTGTTGTTCGCCACATCCGGCACCAGGTGCGCCGTGTACTGGATCGGTACTACGTCCTTGGGCAGCTTGCCCGGGGTGGCGGCAAAGGAAAACGGCGCTTCGGCCTGGGCGCCTACGGCGGCCAGCGACAAGGCAATTGCGGTCAACGGAAGTCTCATGGATTCTCTCTAGTTTGAAATTGTATGGATTGCTCTGTCAAATATGAAGGGCGTGCCCCAGCGCGCGCAGGGCCGCCTCCTGGATCGCCTCGCCCAGGGTGGGATGCGCGTGAATCGTGCCTGCCACATCTTCCAGCGTCGCCCCCATCTCGATGGACTGGGCAAACGCCGCGGAAAGCTCGGACACCGCCTTCCCCACCGCCTGCCAGCCCAGGATCAGGTGGTTGTCCCTGCGCGCCACCACCCGCACGAATCCGTCTTTCGATTCGAGCGACATGGCGCGGCCGTTGGCGGAGGACGGGAACAGGGCGTCGATGCAATCGATGCCCTGCGCGCGCGCCTGCTGGGGAGTTGCGCCGACCACCACCACTTCGGGATCGGTGAAGCACACCGCGGCGATGGAGGCCGGGCTGAAATGACGGCGCTTGCCGCTGATGATCTCGGCCACCATCTCGCCTTGCGCCATGGCGCGGTGAGCCAGCATCGGCTCGCCGGTTACGTCGCCGATGGCCCACACATCGCGCATGGAGGTGCGGCACTGGTCGTCGACCTTGATGAAATGGCCGTCCATGTCGATGCGCAGCTTTTCGAGTCCGAAGCCGCGCGTGCTCGGCCTCCGTCCCACGGCGACGAGCACCTGGTCCGCAGCCAATTCCGACTCCTCGCCTGCGGCATTGCGGATGCGCACCGCATCGCCCGCCTCGTTCAGGCCAAGCACCGAAGTCCCAAGGTGGGCTTCGACACCCAGGCCCTTGAGCGCAATGGCCACGGGGCGGGTCAGGTCGGCGTCGTAGGCAGGCAGGATGCGCTCCTGCGCCTCCACCACCTGCACCTGAGCTCCAAGCTTCGCGTAGGCGATGCCCAGTTCGAGACCGATATAGCCTGCGCCCACCACCACCAGCCTGCCGGGCACGGTCTTTGGCGAAAGCGCTTCCGTAGCGCTGATCACCCTTCCCCCAAAGGGCATGAAGGGCAGCTCGGTGGCGTGCGAGCCGGTGGCGATCAACAGGTGCTGGCAGCCGATGCGCTGGGGAGTCTCCCCGTCGCGAATCACTTCGACGGTCTTGCCGTCGACGATATTGGCCCAGCCCTTGACGACACGCACGCCGCTTTTCTTCAGCAGCGCCGCAACGCCGCCCGTCAGGCGGCCGACGATGCCGTCTTTCCAGAGCACCGTCTGGCCGATGTCGATACGCGCCGACTGCACGGAAATGCCCAGCGAGGAGCCGCTTGCGAAATGGCTGGCTTTTTCGAACTCCTCGGCCGCATGGATCAGGGCCTTGGAAGGGATGCAGCCGACATTGAGGCAGGTGCCGCCCAGTTCACCGGCTTCGACCAGGGTGGTGGCAATGCCAAGCTGGCCGGCGCGGATGGCTGCGATATAGCCGCCAGGACCGCCGCCGATCACCAGCAGCGTAGTGGTGTGTTGATTCATCGATTACTCCACAAAGAGCATGGCTGGACATTCCAGCAAGGCGCGGATGGCTTGCACGAACTGGGCCGCATGCATGCCGTCGACCACGCGGTGATCGAAGGAGGACGAGAGGTTCATCATCTTGCGGATGACCACTGCCCCTTGGCGCACCATGGGCCGCTCCACGATCTTGTTGACGCCGATGATGGCGACTTCGGGATGGTTGATCACAGGCGTGGTGACGATGCCGCCCAAGGCGCCCAGGCTGGAGATGGTGATCGTGGACCCGGACAGCTCCTCGCGAGTGGCCTTGCCGGTGCGCGCGGCATCGGCAAGGCGCACGATTTCGGCGCCGCAGGCCCACAGGTCGCGCGCCTCGGCGTGGCGCATCACGGACACCATCAGCCCGGCATCGGTCTGCGTTGCGACGCCGAGATGGACAGCGCCGTACTGCGTGACGACACCGGCATCGTCGTCGAAGCGCGCGTTCATCTGCGGGAACTGGCGCAGCGCGATGACGAGCGCCCGCGCCAGCAATGGCAGCAAGGTGAGCTTGCCGCGCTCCCTGCCCCACTGTTCGTTCAGGCGCGCACGCAGGTTCTCAAGCTCCGTGACGTCGATCTCTTCGACATAGGAGAAGTGAGGAATGCGGCGCTTCGACTCCTGCATCTTCTGCGCGATCTTGCGGCGCAGGCCGATCAGCGGAATGGCCTGCTCGGCGTGGTTCTCCCGGTAGCCGCCCGCCACAGCGGACGGTGCGCCCTGGACGCCGCGCGCGGCGTAGGCGTCGAGATCCGCTTGCAGAATGCGGCCTGCCGGGCCGGTGCCGTGGACGAACTGCAGTTCAATGCCCATGTCCCACGCGCGCTTGCGGATTGCAGGGGAAGCCAGCGGGCGTTCGCCGGGTTCGCGCGCCACCCTTGCAGCCGATTGCGCCACAGGGGCAGCGGCAGCAGGCGCCGCCGGTTTTACCGCGGCGGGAGCCGCTGCGGGCGCCGGAGCCACGGGGGCTGGCGCCGGAGCTGGAGCCGCCGCCGCCGGCTTGGCCGGAGCAGCAGGAGCATGCGCTTTCAGATTGCCCTCGCCCTCCACTTCAATATGGATCAGGTCCGCCCCAACGGCCATCACCTGCCCCGCCGCGCCGCCCAGCATGGCCACGGTGCCGTGAACCGGCGAAGGAATCTCGATGGTGGCCTTGTCGGTCATGACATCGCACAGGATCAAATCTTCGGTGACGGTGTCGCCCACCTTCACATGCCACATGACCAGTTCAACTTCCGCGATGCCCTCGCCGATGTCCGGCATCTTGATGACGTGAATACCCATCTTATGCCTCCACCGTGCGTTTGAACGCGGCGCCAACGCGCGCCGGTCCCGGGAAATACGCCCATTCCTGCGCATGCGGGTATGGGGTATCCCAGCCCGTCACACGCTCGATCGGCGCTTCCAGATGGTAGAAGCAATGTTCCTGCACCAGCGACACCAGTTCGGCGCCGAAACCGCAGGTGCGCGTGGCCTCGTGCACCACCACGCAGCGGCCGGTTTTCTTCACCGACTCCACAATGGTCTCCAGGTCCAGCGGCCAGAGGCTGCGCAGGTCGATGATCTCGGCATCGATGCCGGTCTCCCGCGCCGCCGCCTCGCATACCCATACCATGGTGCCGTAGGCGAGCACCGTGAGCTGCTTGCCGGGCCTGAAAATGGCCGCCTTGTCGAGCGGCACGGTGTAATAGCCCTCAGGCACCTCGCCCATCGGATTCTGGGACCAGGGCACGACCGGCCTGTCGTGGTGGCCGTCGAACGGCCCGTTGTACAGGCGCTTCGGCTCAAGGAAGATCACCGGATCGTCGTTCTCGATCGACGAAATCAGGAGGCCCTTTGCATCGTAAGGATTGGACGGCATCACCGTGCGCAGGCCGCACACGTGCGCGAAGACCGCCTCCGGGCTCTGGCTGTGCGTCTGGCCGCCATAGATGCCGCCGCCGCAGGGCGTACGGATGGTGATCGGCGCTGTGAAGTCGCCCGCCGAACGGAAGCGCAGGCGCGCCGCTTCGGACACGATCTGGTCGTAGGCCGGATAGATATAGTCCGCAAACTGGATCTCGATGCACGGCCGCAGGCCGTAGGCGCCCATGCCGATCGCCACGCCAACGATGCCCCCTTCGGAAATCGGCGTATCGAACACGCGCGACTTGCCGTATTTCTTCTGCAGGCCTTCGGTGCAGCGGAATACGCCGCCGAAATAGCCTACGTCCTGGCCGAAGACCACGACGTTTTCATCCTTCTCCATCATCACATCCATGGCCGAACGCAGCGCCTGGATCATGGTCATGGAAGTTTTCACTGTGTTTTCCGCCATCTCAGATCCCCAGTTGCTGACGTTGTACGCGCAGGTGTTCAGGCATGTCCTTGTATATGCCGTCGAACATTTCCGCGGGACTGAAGGTGTGGCCGCTGGCCATGGTGCCGTACTGCTCGGCCTCCTTCTGCGCGGCCAGCACTTCGGCCTCCAGGCGCTTCTGCGTTTCCTCGTGCTCCTGTTCGGACCACGCGCCAGCTTTGATCAGGTACTGCTTGAGGCGTGCTATGGGGTCGCCCAGCGGGAAATGCGACCAGTCGTCGCCGGGGCGGTACTTCGAGGGATCGTCCGAAGTCGAATGCGGGCCGGCGCGGTAGGTCACCCACTCGATGAGGCATGGTCCGAGGTTGCGGCGCGCGCGTTCGGCGGCCCAGCAGGACGCGGCATACACCGCCAGGAAGTCATTGCCGTCCACGCGCAGCGACGCGATGCCGCAGCCTACGCCGCGTGCCGCAAAGGTGGTGTCCTCGCCGCCCGCGATGGCCTGGAAGGTCGAAATGGCCCACTGGTTGTTGACCACGTTGAGTATGACGGGGGCACGGTACACGTGGGCGAAGGTCAATGCGGTGTCGAAGTCCGCCTCCGCCGTGGCGCCGTCCCCGATCCATGCCGAGGCGATCTTGGTATCGCCCTTGATCGCCGAGGCCATGCCCCAACCCACGGCCTGGATGTACTGCGTCGCCAGGTTGCCGGAGATGGAGAAGAAGCCTGCCTTCTTCACCGAATACATCACGGGCAGCTGCCTGCCCTTGAGCGGGTCGCGCTCGTTCGACATGAGCTGGCAGATCATGTCCACCAGCGGGTAGTCGCGCACGATGAGGATGCTCTGCTGGCGATAGGTGGGGAAACACATGTCGTCCACGTTCAGCGCCAGCGCCTGCGCGGTGCCGATGGCCTCTTCGCCCAGGCTCTGCATGTAGAAAGACATCTTCTTCTGGCGCTGCGCCATCAGCATGCGGCTGTCGAAGATGCGGGTCTTCATCATGGCGCGCAGGCCCTTGCGCACGACCTCGATATCGATCTGCGGGGCCCAGGGCCCAACGGCATTGCCCTCGGCATCGAGCACGCTGACCAGGGAGTACGCAAGATCGCGCGTATCCATGGGCGCCACGTCCACCTCGGGACGGCGCACTGCGCCGGCCGGCGACAGGCGCAAATAGGAAAAATCGGTTGCACAGCCTGGACGTCCCGTCGGTTCGGGCACGTGCAGGCGAAGCGGTTCGCCCTTGCTCATTTCTGATTCCTTGATGTGCGATTGTGTCGCACTTTGCGGTGATCAATCCCGGCAGGCCTCACGCGGATAGCGCCGGCCTGCGGGCACGAAAACATTTCCTCAAAAGCAATGATAGCGTAGCACGCTTTCCCGCCCTCAAGAAGGGGCGCGCGTTCGAGTTGTGCGCTCCTTAAAACGCGAATACACTGAAACTTGTACGATTAGACGTACAGGTTTCCCACTCGGAGTCACCAATGAGAATTGTCAATTTTTCTGATGCCCGCAACAGCCTGCGGGCTGTCATCGACCAAGTGGTTGAGGACGCTGACGTCACCGTTATCGCGCGACGGGACGCACCTGACGCCGTGGTGATGTCCCTCGATCATTACAACAGCCTGATGGAGACCGTGCACTTGCTGAGTTCCCCTGCAAACGCTGCCCATCTTGCCAAATCCATTTCGCAGGCACGCGCAGGCCAAGCGAAGCAAAGGAGATTAGTCGGCGCTTCCGACGCCATGGACCCGTAAATGCGCAGCGTGAAGTTCACGGATGAGGCTTGGAAGACGTACCTCTTCTGGCAGACCCAGGACAGAAAAACGCTCAAACGTATCAATGACCTGATCGAGGCCGCGCAAAGAGATCCTTTTGCAGGCTTGGGTAAGCCTGAAGCGCTCAAGCACAGCCTTAGCGGATACTGGTCCCGGCGAATCGATGAAACCAACAGGCTTGTCTACGAAGTGCAGGATGATGAGCTGATCATCATTTCCTGCCGCTATCACTACTGAAAGTGTGCCATTTTCAGCGCGATCATGCCGCAAAACGCACAAGACCGCACGCATCCCGGAATGTAGCCTTGCGCCTATAGACTCCACTCTTAATGACACGATGAAAACGATCACAATCATTGACTCCCATACCGGGGGCGAACCTACCCGGCTGATCGTGGATGGAGGTCCTGATCTCGGCCGAGGTCCTTTGTCCGGGCGCCTTGCCCTGCTGCGTGACCAGTACGACCACTTCCGTACTGGCACCGTGTGCGAGCCGCGCGGCTCGGATGTCCTGGTCGGCGCCTTGCTGTGCGAACCGCATGCCGAGGATTGCGTGGCCGGGGTGATCTTCTTCAACAACGTGGGCTATCTCGGCATGTGCGGCCATGGCACGATCGGCCTGGTCGCGTCGCTTGCCCACCTCGGACGCATCAAGCCAGGGCGGCACCGTATCGACACGCCTGTGGGCGTTGTGGTGGCCGAACTTCATGCGGACGGTTCGGTGAGCGTCGACAATGTCGAATCCTACCGGCTGGCAAAGGACGTGCAGGTCCGCGTCCCCGCTTACGGCACCGTCACGGGCGATATCGCGTGGGGCGGCAACTGGTTTTTCCTGATCGGCGAGCACAGTCTCGAACTCGGCTCCGGCAATATCGGCGCCCTGAGCACATTCGCGGAAGCGGTCATGCAGACCTTGCACGATCTGGGCATCCGCGGCGCCGATGGCGCACTGATCGACCATGTCGAACTGTTTGGTCCATCGCAACAGGCGGACAGCAGGAACTTCGTGCTGTGCCCGGGCAAAGCCTACGACCGCTCGCCATGCGGCACCGGCACCAGCGCAAAGCTGGCCTGCCTGGCTGCGGACGGCAAACTGGCGCCGGGCAGCGTGTGGCGCCAGGAAAGCATTATCGGGAGCGTCTTCGAGGCCAGCTATCGCCCGGCAGGCCACGGCATTGCGCCGACGATTCGCGGGAGCGCATGGATCAGCGGCGAAACGCGGCTGCTGTTCGAGGACAGCGATCCGTTCGCATGGGGCATCCCCGCCAGCAGCTAGGCGATTCCTTTCGCAACCTGAATGCCATATTCGGTCGGCGTCATTCCGACGACCGACTTGAACTGGCGGCTGAACGCGCTGTGGTCCGTATAGCCGCATTCGTAGGCCACATCGGCGATCCTGCTTTCCGGCTTCTTCTCGATGATGGCCCTTGCGGCTGACAGCCGGCACTGCACCAGCAGCTGGCGCGGCGAGTGATGGAACACCTTCTGGAACAGGCGCTCCACCCGCGACAGCGACAATCCCGCCTGGTCCGCCAGCTCCTGAAGGCAGATATTCTGCTGATAGTTTTCATGGATGTATTCGGCGATATGGGCAATCTGCCGATACGCGGGATTCGGGTCGTCCGGCATGCCGAGATCGCGCGAAGTGCCGATCAGGCCGAGCACCCGGCCGTCCTTGTCACGCAAGGGCATTTTCCGGGTGATGCACCATCCGCGGCTGCGTCCGGGATAGATGTGCAGTTCGAGGTGCTTGTCGATGGAGGCCCCGCTTTCGATCACCTTGCGGTCCTGCGCGACGTAGGTCTCTGCCAGGGCCCGCGGGAACAGGTCCAGCGCAGTCTTCCCGATCACGTCCTCCTTATGCCTTACTCCGCAACGGCGCACCATTGTGCGGTTGATGCCAAGATAGCGCCCTTCCCTGTCCTTGACGAAGAACGCCACGTCGTCCAGGGCGTCGAACATGGCCTCGATGGCGCCGATACTGATCGATTCCAGATCGCCAAAGCCTGGCTCATTGATCATTTCCACTTCCTCCTGAGCATGAATATATGCGCTTCGCGGCGGCTTGGCAACGCCGTTTCGGCCTGTGCCGATTTCGGCCTGCTTGCCGCACGCATCGAGCAAGACCGGCGCCTCCCCAAAACGTAGGATGATGCTTTCGACACATACGAAGACAAAGGAGAGTTGGTCATGTGGAAAGGCGTTCTTCCAGCGGTCACGACGAAATTCCAGGAGAGCGGCGAGCTCGATCACGATGAGATGATGCGCTGCTTCCAGCTCCAGATGGATGCCGGTGTGGACGGGCTCATTGCGTGCGGCTCGCTGGGCGAAGGCCCCATGCTGACGCACGACGAGCGTATCGAGGTCCTCAAGCTGTGCAAGGAGGCGAGCGGCAGCAAGCCCTCCCTCCTGACCGTGGCCGAGGCGGCGACCCAGGATGCCTGCGCCCTGGCCCGCAAGGCGGCGCGCGCCGGCGCCGATGGTTTGATGGTGGTTCCGAGCACGATCTACCATACCGACCCGCGCGAAACGGTGGCCACGCTGACGGCCATCGCCCGCGCCAGCGACCTTCCCATCATGATCTATTCCAACCGCCTGGCGTACCGCGTCGACGTGACGGTCGAGATCATGGAGGAGCTCGCCAAGATCGACCAGATCGTGGCCGTCAAGGAGTCCTCCGACGACATCCGGCGCAGTACCGATATCATCAACCGCTTCGGCGACCGTTTCGACCTGCTGACCGGCGTGGACAACCTGGCGTTCGAAGCGCTGGCGGTTGGCGCCACGGGCTGGGTGGCCGGCCTGTGCCTGGCCTTCCCCGACGAAACGGTGGCGATCTATCGCCTGATGCAGGCCGGCCGCCACAGCGAAGCGCTCGACATCTACCGCTGGTTCCGTCCCCTGCTGGACCTCGACGTTTCCACTTACCTGGTCCAGAACATCAAGCTGGCGGAAACGCTGGCAATCGGCTCCAACGACCGGGTGCGCGCGCCGCGCCTGCCGCTGGCTGGGGAACGGCGCGCCAGCGTGGCCCAAACCATCCAGGCGGCCATCGCCCGCCGCCCGGCACTGCCTGCCCTGGTGTGACGAAGCCTGACGTGATCGTGGTCGGCGCCGGCATTGTCGGCGCCGCGTGCGCCGTCGAACTCCAGTCCCGGGGGCGCCAGGTCCTGCTCGTCGACCGGCTGTACCCGGGCGCAGGCGTGACCGCCGCGGGCATGGGCCACCTGGTCGCACTGGACGAGACTGAAGACGAGCTCGATCTATGCCTCCTCTCCCTGAAGCACTGGGATGCCTATCTCCGCGACAAGGGCGGCTTGGCCGAACACAGCCGCTGCGGGACGCTGTGGGTGGCGGAAGACGAAGACCAGATGGCGCACGCGGCTGCCCGTGCGGAAAAGCTGGCGCGAAAGGGCTGGCAGGCCAGCCAGCTGACGGGCGCCCAGGTGGCGGCGGCCGAGCCTTCGCTGCGCGGGGGCCTGGCAGGCGGGGTCCTGGTCAGTGCCGACGGCGTCGTCTATCCGCCGGCGGTCGCGAGGGACCTGGCCATGCAGCTGCTCGCCATGGGCGGCAGAACCATGTTCGGCGCAGCGGTCAGGGCCATCGGCGACCGCTGCATCGAGCTGGATAGCGGACAGCGTATCGATACCGGGGACGTGGTGCTCGCAGCAGGGAACGGCGTCCCCCAGCTGCTTCCCGATATGCCCGTCTTCCCCCGCAAGGGGCACCTTGCCATCACGGACCGCTACCCCGGGCGGCTCTCCCATCAGGTCGTCAGCATGGGCTATGGGCAGACAGCAGCCGGAAGCGACGCGCTGGCCGTGGCGGCCAATGTCCAGCCCCGCCCCACCGGGCAATGGCTGATCGGCTCGTGCCGCCAGGATGGCATCGAGAATACCGACCCCGATCCCAGGGTCCTGGCCGCCGTGCTGCGCAGCGCCATCGCGCTGCTGCCCTGTCTGGCGGAGATGCGCATCCTAAGGAGCTGGACAGGCATGCGTCCCGCCACCCCTGACGGCAGGCCCATCATCGGGCGGCATCCGGCCCGTGCGGGCACATGGCTCGCGGCGGGGCATGAAGGCCTGGGTGTGACCACGGCGTTCGGCACGGCGCAGCTGCTGGCGGATCTCATGTCGGGCCGGCCGCCTGCCCTCGCCACCGATCTCTATTCACCATCGAGGTTCATTCATGATCCAGCCTGACAGCAGCTGCGCCGTGACCGTCAATGGCATATCCGTCCGCGTTCCGCCCGGCGCATCCGTCGCCGCTGCACTTGTGGCGGCCGGAACCCTGTGCACCAGACGGTCGGTGACGGGGCAAATGCGCTTTGCCTTCTGCGGCATCGGGCAATGCCAGGAATGCCGGGTCAGCATCGACGGCCAGCCTCACCGGCTTGCTTGCCGCACCAGCTGCAAGGAGGGAATGCACATCGTCACCGGAGGAGAGGGATGAAGCTCCACATCATCGGAAGCGGACCGGCCGGCCTCGCCGCGGCGGAGGCGGGCCTGGCAGCGGGGGCGCAGGTATGCCTCATCGACGACAACCCGGCGCCAGGAGGCCAGATCTGGCGCGGCGGCCCCGGCGCCTGGACCGACCCGCGCGCCAGGGCCCTGTGGGAGCAGGTGAAGGACCACCCGCGCCTGACGCAGCTGCAGACAGCCCAGGTGGTCGGGGCGGTCGCCCCCGGGAGCCTGCTTCTGGAGAACGAAACTGGCGGAACCCTCGTGCAGTTCGAGCGCCTGATCGTCTGTTCCGGCGCACGGGAAGTCGTTTTGCCCTTCCCCGGCTGGACCTTGCCTGGGGTTACCGGCGCTGGCGGGCTGCAGGCGCTGATCAAGGGCGGCATGGCGGTGCGTGGCCGCCAGGTGGTGGTAGCCGGTTCCGGCCCGCTGCTGCTCGCCACGGCGGCCACGGCGCTGGCGGCGGGAGCCCGGATCGAGGCCATCGTCGAGCATCAAGGGCTTTCCCGGCTAAGCCGGTTTGGCTTCGGCCTGGCGCTCAGGCATCCCGGCAAGCTCCGGCAGGCGGTCTCCCTGTTCGCCGCACTGCGAGGCATTCCTTACCTGGCCGCTGGGCAGATTGTGGAAGCCCGGGGCCCGGACGCGCTGCAGCGTGTTGTCGTCCGGACGCCGCGCGCCGTCAGGGAATTCGCCTGCGATTTCCTCGCTGCCGGATTCGGCCTGAGTCCGAATACCGACCTAGGCCAGTTGCTCGGCTGCGCCATCGCCGGGGGCGCGATCGAGGCGGACCAGCGCCAGAGAACTTCGGTGCAGCATGTCTGGGCTGCCGGTGAATGTACCGGCATCGGAGGCGTGGACAAAGCGCTGATAGAAGGCCGGATCGCGGCGCTCGATGCGCTGGGCCTGGCGCCGACTGCCCGCGAATTGTCCGTCCGCCGCCAGTGCCACGATTTTTCCGCCCTGCTTGCGCGCAGTTTCGCGCTCCGGCCCTCGCTGAAAGACATGTGCAGGCCAGAGACCATCGTGTGCAGATGCGAGGACGTCACCGCTTCCGCACTGGGCCCGCATGGCGGCTGGCGCGAGGCGAAGCTCGCTACGCGCGTGGGCATGGGTGCTTGCCAGGGCAAGACATGCTCCGCAGCGTGCAGCTTCCTGTTCGACTGGACCGGGCCAGGCGCGCGCATGCCGATCATGCCCGCCAGCGCGGGCGCCCTGTCACAGATTGAATGAGGCCCAGTCTTCGAGGGACGTGGCGGGTTGCGTAAACCACTTCGGTCCCTCCGCCGTCATATAGAAGTGATCTTCCAGCCGGACGCCGAATTTCCCCGGCACACAGATCATAGGTTCATTCGAGAAGCACATCCCCGGTTCAAGGACACGCCGCTCGCCGCCTACCAGATAGGGCCCCTCATGGATATCGAGGCCGATGCCGTGCCCCGTACGATGCGGCAGGCCCGGCAAGGCGTAGCCGGGGCCGAAGCCATTGGCCTCCAGCGAGCGGCGTGCCGCCTTGTCCACTTCCTCGCAAGCCACGCCCAGTTGCGCCGCCTCGAAGGCCGCGGCCTGCGCCTGCTTCTCGGCATTCCAGACAAAACGCTGCTGCTCGCTGGGTTCGCCGAACACATAGGTGCGGGTGATATCCGAGATGTAGTTGTGAACCTTGCAGCCGGTGTCGATCAGCACCGTGTCGCCGCGCTTCAGCGTCTGCACGTAGTTGACGCCGTGCGGGTAGGAAGTCGCCTCGCCAAA
Source organism: Massilia endophytica (assembly GCF_021165955.1). Lineage (NCBI taxonomy): Bacteria > Pseudomonadati > Pseudomonadota > Betaproteobacteria > Burkholderiales > Oxalobacteraceae > Massilia > Massilia endophytica. Next base: position 2,298,842 of record NZ_CP088952.1, read on the forward strand.
CAGCACAATACAGAAGTAGGAGCCGCTCGCGCCGACCCGCCTGTGCGCGAGATGGATGAACTCCTGGACTTCCGCACTGGTGATGCCTTCGTGCAGAATCGACGCTGCGGCACGTTGTACCGCCATCGTCATGTTCATTGCGCATTGAATCAGGGCCAGTTCCGCCTCCGACTTGCGCATGCGGCAGAACGAGGTCACCGGATGGGCGCTATGCAGGCTGTAGCCGGAAGCCGCAGCACGTATCGCCTCGAACAGGAACAGCGGCGTGCTTTCGTCGATGTAGAGCCGGGGCGCGGCAAGGCCGCCATGTTCGTCCAGTATCTGGCGCAAGACCTGCGCCGGATCTTCATGTTCTTCCCAGCAGCGGATATCGCCTTCGACGACCATGAACTGCCGGATCGTACCTTCTTCGAACCTGGGCGCGATATACACCAGGTCCCCCGTGGCCGGCAGCACGGCTCCTACCATCCGCTCGCTGGGGCTCCAGCGGACACCGGAAAAGTAGGTCAGGTTGCTCCCCGCATTAAGGTACAGGGCGCCGATCTCGTGACGCCGCATGAACTCCTGGGCGCGCCTGATCCGGGAGCGATGCTCACTGGCCGTGATCGGCGTAGCGCCTTCCGTCATCGTCGTCAGGCGATCCAGTGCCGCCTGGCTGGAAATTCCACCAATACTCATTGCATCTCCATCGAAATGTGCATAGACAGGCAGCGATTCTATGCCAGCACACTGCAACGAACACACGGCTGTGCCGATTTCCCCGATTTCCGGCGTCGAATTTTCCAGGCGCGGCGCGAGCGCTAAGGGAATACGTCGTCCACGCGCACGGCACAAGCCAGGGCGCCTTCGGCCAGTGCCAGCCGCTCGAACGCCGGGGGCCGTATCTGCAGGATATCGTCGAGGAACTCCCCGTGCGCGATCGTGGCGCGGAAGCCTTCGCGCTCCATATTGGCGACCAGGCAGGCCTCGGCCGACACATCTGCTTCGGCACGCAGCCGCACATTGTGGGCCGACACCACGGAGCGCAGCATGGCGACGCGCGCTTCCGCAATCGGACCGCCATCGAAGATGTCGACGTAGGAGTCCACATCGAAGCCTTCCGCCACCAGAATACCGAACGGCAGTTCGGCGTCCGGATGCAGCTGGCCCATGGCCCACTGGGCGTCCTTTGTCAGCAGCGACACATAGACAGGCATGCGCGGCATCAGCTCCGCAATGAAGCTCTTGGACCGGCCACCCGTACGGTGCTCGGCCTCGGGAAACGGCATCTTGAAGAAGCGGTGTCCCAGCGCATCCCACACCGGGCTGTTGCCTTCCTCGTCGCACAGGCCGGGGTTCTCCGCTCCTATCCGTTCTGCGAACAGGTGCGGGTAGTTGCGGATGAAGAGCAGCCGTCCGCGCGACAGCAGTTGGGGCGCGAGCGTATCGCCATATTCGGGCTCGATGTAGAAGGAACTGAGCAAGGTGTGGCCGGAGAGGTCTTCGCACAGGCGCAAGGTGTGCTCCCGATTGGTGATGCCCAGTTCCTCGCTCGCGTGCGCGAGAAACTCGTTACGGTAGCAGTAGAAGCGGCCGTTCGAGGCCGCCCTGGCGACGATGCCGCTGGTGCCCACCACCCGCCCCGCCTGCAGGTCCTCCAGCACGAAGTGGTAGATTTCGTCGCCGTTCGGCGCCTCGCTGCCAGCGAAGGCCTTGATCGAACGTTCGACCCGCGCCGCCAGCCGGGCACGATCGGGTTTCAGGGTACGGATGCCGAATGTCGCGGCCCTGGAGAATTTTTCCATGGCATCGAGATCGTCCAGGGTCGCCGGACGCAACAGGTAGTCCAGGTGCTTCATTCCATCTCCTCTCCGGCGTTATAGGTCTCGACCAGCGGCATGGCATGCCGGGCACGCTCCTCGCGCGGAGTGCAGCCAAAGTAATTGCGGTAAGTGGTGGAGAAATGCGAGCCCGAAGTAAACCCGCAGGCCAGCCCCACTTGCTGTATCGAGAGCGTGGTCTGTCTTAACTGGCGGCGGGCGTGCTTGAGCCTCAGCTCCAGGTAGTAGCGCGAAGGGAAGGTATCCAGGTGCTGGCGGAAGAGCCGTTCGAGCTGGCGGCGCGACACTCCCACCAGCTGCGCGATGTCTTCGGCAGGCAGGGGCTCGGCCAGATTGGCCGCCATGAGTTCCAGCGCATCCTTGAGCCGCGTGGACGCCACCGCAGGCTGCGCCGACGCGCGCACGGGCTGGCGCTCGTCGCCCCCGCGCAGCCGCTCCAGCCCCAGCACCACCGCCACTTCGGCCGCAAACATGCTGCCGTGCCGCTTGCCCAGCCAGTGCAGGAGCAGGTCGATCACCGCTGCGCCGGCGCCGGCGCTGATACGGTTGCGGTCAAGCTCATAGAGCCCCGGTGTGAACACCGTATCGGGATAGCGCCGCACCGCCTCCGCGTGACATTGCCAGTCGATGGCGGCACGGTAGCCATCGAGCAGCCCGTGCTGCGCCAGCACCTGCGCGCCCATGCCGCAGGCCCCCAGTACCCACGCTCCGTTCTCCCCAAGGCGGCGCAACTGCTGCCCCAGCTGGTGGCTGGACGCTTCGCTCAAACGCCCGTCGATGCGCTCATCCGCGATCAACAGGAGCAGGCCGGGAGACTCGCCACCCAATCCGGCCAGCGGCTCCGCAGCGAGCGTGAGGCCACATTGCGACGGAGCAGCCTCGCCTTCAGGGCTGAATTGGCGCAGCCGGTAAAGGAACTCCCCTTCGACCTCATTGGCAGCCGTAAACGCGGCACGCACGGCCCCCAGCGTGAACAGTGAGAAGCCGGGCAGCAAAACCAATGAAACGGAATAGGGATTCCCCATGCTTTATTCCCAGATCATTACCACGCCTGATAGAAGGGGACCTTCAGGCGCACCGGCCGCACATCGAGCCGCGCATCGAAGATCGTATAGTCCTTGTCGTCCAGCCCCGCATTATCCCAGCCATGGGTATGCTCGTCACGCCGCAGCGTGAATTCGAAACCCAGCTCCGGCGCGGGATCGGCCACCTGTGCATCGGGCAGCTGTTCGAGGTCGAAGGCGATGCCGCGAACATGGTCGCGCGGACCATCCACCAGTTGCGCCAGGGCCCGCAGAATGGCGTTTTCGCCGAGAATGTCGGTAAAGGCAGGACGGATATATTCCAGCTCGGGGGCAAAGCCGGGCTGCCGGAACCTGATCTCGCCCCGCGCCTGTTTGGCTGGCAGCACCTGCCCCTTCAATTTGGCCAGGTCATAGCGGTCGCCGTTATCGAGGTAGGATATCCTTACATTGCTTACGTTCAGGGGCCCCGCTTCCTGTGTCGCCTGGCGCAGGTCCAGCAGGAGCGCCCCGCTGGCGCCCACAATCTCGATTTCGCTTCCGTGAATGATGGCTGCGGTATTTTCGTCCACCCCGAGTCCCACCTTGTAGCCCTTGGCCAGCATGAGCGCCAGCATGCGCCCCACCCTGCCCCGCTTGAGGAAATGCTGGTCGATGAACAGCTGGTCGCCCACAAAGCCCAGCCCCCGGTCGATCTCCTTCCCGTCGCGCATGACGCCCTTCATCACCTGCACGGGATTCATCGCATCGCGGAACATGGTGCTGCTCATGATGGCGGCTCCGGCGCTGCTGCCCGCAATGACGCCGCCGCGCGCCTGCAGCTCGCGCACGGCTTGCAGCACGGGCGATGCCACCCCGTCCGGATTCAGTACATCGGCCGTGCGTTCCTGCGCGCCTCCGGTAAAGAACACGCCCGTGGCGGCGCGGATCCGGGCCACATTCTCAGGGTCGGCCGCTGCCCGGCGTGCGGATTCCAGCGTTTCGCCAGCCCAGCGCGGCGCGATCTTCAGCAGCTCCGCCTGGGCGCCGCGGCGCCGCAGCTGCTCCACCGCGTCCGCGCCCGAGGTTTCGGGACGCGACGAGGCGGTTGGAATCACCACAAACCGCGCCGCGGAGCCCCCGGCCAGCTGCACCAGGCGCTGGCGTATGGCCTCGTTGTCGGAGCGCACGGCGCCGCCCATGGGTATGACCGTGCCAGCGACAGGCTGGAACGCCAGCGCCCGCGGCGCTTCCGCCGCATGCGCAAGGGAACCCAGCAATTGAACGGACAGCAGCATCAACAAGGACTTCACGGCAAGCTCCTTCACACTCGAATTGCAGACTATGTTGCCACCGATCTGGCAATGGCAGCCGGACAGGCTCCCCGGTTTGCGCACATTGGCAATTGGATGTCGCACTGTGGAAAGTCCGCAACAGATGATAGCTTCCTTCATTGCAACAATGCGACACGGCTTTTCCACAGAGCGACCCCGGCAAGCCCAGGCAGGCGCAAGCATCACAACGTTGCATATACTGAAACTGTTCCATCCCCCCCACTTACGAGGACAGATCGCATGAAAACACCTGGCAAGCAAAATACGCCTGCATTCCGCCGCTCCCGCTGCGCCCATGCTGTACTGCTCGCGCTTGGCGGCATGAGCCTGGCCGCATACGCGCAAACCATGCCGCGCGTGGAAATCACCGGCTCCAGTATCAAGCGCATCGAAGGCGAAGCCGCGCTGCCAGTGGAAGTGATCAAGCGGGAGGACATCGAGAAGTCCGGCGTGACCACGGCGGCCGAACTGCTGCAGAAAATATCCTCCAACGTGGGCGGGCTGACCGATGGCGCCAGCGTCAGCGACGTTATGGGCGGCCAGCGCGGCTTCAACGGGGCCAACCTGCGCGGCCTGGGCGTTTCAAGCACCCTGGTGCTCCTGAACGGCCGCCGCATGGCCAACTTCGCCAGCCCCGGCGACAACTCCGGCGTGGACCTGAACAATATCCCCTCCGGCGCCATCCAGCGCGTGGAAGTGCTCAAGGATGGCGCTTCGGCGATCTACGGCACCGACGCCATGGGCGGCGTCATCAACTTCATCACCCGCAAGGACTATCGCGGTGGCGAGGCCAGCGTGTATGCGCTGGGTACGGATGAGGGCGGCGGCGGCAAGAAGTCCGCCTCGCTCTCCGGCGGCTTTGGCGATTTGAGCACCGACCGCTACAACGTGTTCGGCGCGCTGGACGTGCAGGAAACGGACCGCCTGGCCAGCTCCCAGCGCAAGTTCATGCAGGAATACAGCCTGCCCGACCGCCTGTCGCCACAGCTGTCCAGCTACTCCTTCCCGGGCAATGTGGACCTGACGGCAGCGCAGCTGGCGACGCTGAACAAATCGGGCTACCTGAAGGGTTCGGGCCCCGGCGGCGTCTGGGCGCCATCGCCCGGCCGGCGCGTGAACTTTGGCAAGGACTCCTGCGTGAACGGCAGCCCGAACGTGGTGCGCCCGCTCGGTCCCGGCGGCACGGAAGGCTGTTCCTACAACTACATGGGCGACTCTGAAGTCTATCCCGACTCCAAAAAGCAGAGCTTCATCGGCCGCGCCACCTTCCAGGCGGCGGACGCCCACCAGATCTTCGCCGAAGTCCTGCTTAGCAGAGCCGAGACCAGCTACGCCGCCTCCCCCGCCACTTCGGGCAGCATCAACGGAACGAGCACCGGCATCTACCTGCCAGCCGACCTGCAGGCGAAGACCGGCATCACCACTCCGGTCAACTTCCGCTTCCGCCTGACCGACGCGGGCCGCCGCACCTCGGAAGTGACCAGCAAGGCCTCCCGCTTCCTGCTGGGGGCGACCGGCAAGGTGGGCGACTGGGAATACGACACGGCCTACAACCACAGCGTGAACAAGGCCACCGACCTGGATATCGACGGCTGGGTTTCGCGCAGCAAGATGCTGGCGGGTATTGCCAGCGGCAAGTACAACCCCTTCGTGCCTGCCACGGATGATGCAGGCCGCAAGTTTATGGATTCGATCAAGATCCATGGCGCGGCGCGCATCTCGAAAGGCACGAGCGACAGCGTGGACGGCAAGCTGACCCGCCCACTGATGGCGCTGGGCGGCGGCGATGCCATGCTGGCGGTGGGCGCGGAACTGCGGCGCGAGAAGACGGCGTTCACCTCCACCGAGGCGCTGCGCACGAACGACGTGCAGGGCGACCGCGCCAGCTCCGACGAACTGCTGGCCGACTCGTCGAACTCGCGCCGCATCACCGGCATCTACACGGAGATCAATGCGCCCTTCAGCAAGGAATGGGAAGGCCAGTTCGCCATTCGCCACGACCGCTACAAGGGCGTGCATGATCCGCTGACCAAGGTCACCACGCCGGAACTGAAGACCACCAATCCGAAAATCGCCCTCAGCTACCGCCCGAGCAAGGAAGTACTGGGCCGCGCCTCCTACGGCACCGGTTTCCGCGCACCGTCGATCGCCGAACTGTTCCTGCCGGTGCGCTCCGGCACCACGGCCAGCTTCGTGAAGGACCCGGTCTCGGGCGAAGTGGCGCAGTTCGACCTGGACCGCTACGGCAATCCGCAGCTGAAACCGGAAAAGTCCAAGCAGTTCTCGGCAGGCGTGGTGCTGGAACCCAACCGGAACTGGAACGTCAGCCTCGACTACTGGAAGATTCGCAAGACCGACATCATCTCGGAGATCGGCGAGCAGACCGTGTTCGACAACCCGGTCTACTACAACGATCCGGAGATTGTGGTGCGCGACGAGGACGGCCTCGTATCCTACCTGCAGTTCAAGAAGGAGAACCGCGGCAAGCTCAATACGTCCGGCCTCGATCTCTCGCTGAACTGGCGTGGCGACGCCACGTCCGTGGGCCGCTTCAGCGCAAGCCTGAACGGCACGCTGATCACCGAGTACAAGTTCCAGTCCGATCCCCACTCGCCGATGACGAGCGGCTTGGGCGTGTTCCGCGACGACAAGGCCGTGCAGCGCTGGCGGCACAAAGCCAATATCGACTGGACGCAGGGTGCGGTCAACCTGAGCCTGGGCCACACCTTCTTCTCCAGCTATCGCGACCAGAACATCGAAGGGCTGGCCGATCCGGGCTGGAACGACCGCGATGTGAAGGCCTATTCGCTGTGGGACCTGACGGGCAGCTACTCGTTCAACAAGAACCTGAAGCTGCGCGCCGGCGTCATCAATCTGTTCGACACGCCGCCGCCGTTCACCAACCAGTCGCGCTACTTCGAAGTGACCTGGGATCCGACCTACGGCGATCCGCGCGGCCGGTCGTTCTTTGCGAACCTGCAGTACAAGTTCTAAGGTCCGCTTCAATGCCCTGCCAGCCCCTCCCGTGGGGCTGGCTCACCACCCCATCGCGCGCTGGATGTGCGCTGCGAGCTTCGCGGCCATGTCCTTCTGCTGCACCACGCGAGGATGGGCCCCGTATCCGGTGTACTCGAAGAAGATGGAGTCGATGCGCTCATCGCCACCCCGCCGCAGGCGCTCCACGGCGGCCTTCACATAGCCCGGCCATTTCGAGCCGGGACGCGTGGCATCCATGCTTCCGAGTGCACAAACGATATAGGCCTTGGGATAAGCTTTCCGGATCCGCTGTACAAAGGTTTCGTAGGCGGCGATCCGCTGCTCCTCGTTCGGCTCCGGCTGCAGCCGGTGCCGGTCGTCGATAAGCCATCTGTCGTTCTGCATCAGGTTGATCACCACGACATCCGGCGTCCAGCGTGGAAACTCCCAGCGCGTATCGTTCTTGCCGACCGCGCTCATCTGGCCATAAAACTCCGGCATCGTGAAGGGGAACCAGCTGATCATCACGCCTATGCCGCTCTGCGACGTCATGTGAAGCTCCGCACCCAGCTTGCGCGCCGCGATCGACGCATAGGACATGTAGCTGTTCTTGTCCCGCAAGGCATCGTCGCGGCCATTCACGGGGGCCTCGTTGCCGAGTCCACTGGTGATGGAGTCTCCGAATACCTCCATGCGGCGCGCCGGCCGTGGCGGCGGTGGCAGCAGCTGGCCGCCATCGGACAGCTCAAAGCCGCGCAGCACGGTTGCGCCCTCTGCGCCCTCGGTGCGTTTGGTGATCAGGAAGCTGTGCGGTCCCGGCTTCAGGCCCGTTGCCAATACATAGGTCTTGTTCCCGCGATCCGCCTGCAAGATCAATGGCGCGGCATCGTCGCCATCCAGGATCACATTGAAGTAGTTCTGGCCTTTCTCGTCGTCCAGGGTCACGGCCAGCGATGTGCCAACGAAGTTTGCCGCGACGGCCGTCGACGGCCAGCTGATCACGGGCGCACGCGGATCGGTAAAATCCACGCGCCCCGTGTAGAGAAGGCCTTTGTCGTCGGCTGGAACAGCCACGCCGGCGATTGCCAGCGAGGCATGCAGCAAGCAGCTGAGGGCCGTGAGAAATATGATTGCGATACGCTTCATCCGGGGCTCACCTCAAGTCTCAGGCAGGAATCGCCTTATCCCGTGCAAGCGGCTTAATGACCTTGGCGATGGCTTTCCCCGCCGTCATTTCGGCAGTACGCAAATCGTAGGCGCTCTGAAGATTCAACCACCCTTGCGCCTCGCTCCCGAAATAGCGCTCCAGCCGCAGGGCAGTATCCGCCGTTACACCACGTTCGCCTTTGATAATCTCGCTCAGGCGCGAGTAAGGAACATGCAGCGCCAAAGCCACCGAACGCACACTGACGCCCATAGGCTTAATATAGTCCTCCAACAAAATCTCCCCGGGATGCACCGGACGCATGCCATTCTTGAACATGATGTACTCCGTTCCGTTCTTCAGTGTGGATCCTCAATCAGTACGTCATAGGGACCGTTCGGCCCCCATTTGAAGGTCAGACGCCATTGGTCGTTGATACGCACATGCCAGGCCCCGTCGTACTCTTTCAGGTCGTTGCCAGGCGGAGCCTTCATAAAGTTCAGTGAAGGGGCCGCATCAAGCTGCGCCAGCTTTCGCTCAGCTGCACTCTTGATGTTGGCAAACCTGCGGCTCTTACCCGTTGTGAACAAGGTTTCGGTGTCAATGCACGCAAAGGACTGGATTGCCATACTCAAATATTATCTGTTATCCGGTTAACAGTCAACCAGCTCCAGCGTTTACTGTGCAAGCGAGTCCGCCAGCTCGGCCTTTTTCATGTTTTCCTCGTAACCCGCCAGCGCGCGGGCGTCCTTCCCTTGCGACCGTCCAAGCGACAGCGCGCGCTGGAACTGGGTTTTTGCCAGCTTCGGCTGCTTCATCGCCAGCAGGGCTTCGCCATAGCTGTCGTACGCATTCGCCGAGTCGGGATGGGTTTCGACGTTGAACTTCATCAGCACCGGCGCAAACTGCGCCCTCTTCGGCTGCCGAAGCAGCTCGTACGCCATGGCGTTGATATCGGCCTCGCCAAGCTGGCTCGCTTTCAGCCTGGCCGACACCATGGACTCTGCGTCCCCCGGCACAAGCAGAGCAGCCTGGTCGACCGCGTCGAGGACACCTTCACGGGCCAGTTTGCGGGCTTTCCTTTGGGCCTGTGCGGAAGCGCTGGCAATCACCTGTTCGACCGCGCGGATCACCAGCTCCGGCTCATCGAGCTGAATATAGTGGCCGCTGTTCGAGGTGACGACATGGCTGCCGTTGGAGAATTGGCGGAAGAACTGTTCGTGCAACAGGCGCCAGGCCGCCATGCCGGATGGCGTATGCAGGAGGAACTCGGGCTTTTCGTACACCTTGGCGGACGTCAGCACCACGGTCGGCACATCCGGCAGCGGCACGCCCTGGGGCAAGGCGCCTGCATCGAAGATCTGCTGAACCAGTTTGTACTCGGCCTTGAAGGCCGCGGGCGTGAAGCCCTCGAAGGCTTTCTGGTCTGCGGCAAACCTGGTCGCGTCGATCTTCTTGAGCGCAGCGTCCATGCCTTCTGCGCTTGCATCCACAAACACCATTCCGGCCACTTCAGCCGGATGGTGCGCAGCAAACTGGCGCACCAGGAAGCCGCCATAGGAATGGCCGACCAGGATGAACGGCGGTTTCAGTTCAGCCGCCTTGACCATCTGTTCAAGCTCCGCCCCGCTCTGCTCCAGCGTGCGCGGCTCCGGGCGCGCATCGGACTTGCCGACACCGGCACGCGAGTACACAACCACCTTGGCCGACTTCGACAATGCTGGCGCCACCTTCCTCCACACACTCAGGTCGCCTGCGAATCCCGATTCGAAAATGACTGTGTAAGGCCCGCTGCCTGCGGTCTGCATATCCAGGGCATAGCCGCCGATGCGCAGGCCGGGCTTCGGTGCATCGGCGGGAAGCGCCTGCGCATTGCACAGCAGACTACCCATCCCAAGGGCGAGCAACAAGAGGGAGGTCCTGACAAATTTCTTGGTATGCATTCCTAGTCTTTCTTCTCTGGCGCCGGCTTTTCTGGCTGGCTTGGTTTATTTTGCTGCCCCTGCATCATGCGCATCGCATCCTTCGCGGCTTGGCTGTCCGGATTCACACCGGCCGCCTGCAGGGCATTGCGCACCGCATCGTTGCCTGTCACGCCGCCGAAGGTGTAGCGCAGGCCCACGTACAGGCGCCGCTGATGCACCTTCGTGTCGATGCGGTCGCGCAGGGTATCGGTCTCGACGCGGAATCGCTGGTCGGTGGTCTGGAACACATCGTTGGCGCGCAGATTGAGCGACAGGCGGGGCGTGAACTTGTGCTCCAGCGCCAGGTTCACGATGCTGAACGGCTCGCGGTAGCCTTCGCCCGACAGCTGTTTGCCCTGGCGGAAGGTCATGAAGGTCAGCGTATCTTTCGGCGAAATCGTCCACTGCGCCCCACCCTGCAGGTGCAGCGACGGCGCGCGGCGCGTTTCGCCGGTCGGGCCCATGGCGCCCAGGCGGTCCTGCTCCACGAAGCCCCAGTTACCGTTGAACATGAACCGGATCGCAGGCAGCGACATGCCCTTCCACTTCATATTGGGCGGCACCATGGCCATGATCGAGAACTCGACGCCGCCCGCCTTGCGGTCGCCCTCGTTTTCCTTGGTGGTCAGCAGCGCCGTTGGACTGATGAAGGTGCGGCGCTCGGTGATGACGTCGGATTCATGGCGCAGATAGCCGCGCAGGCTGGCGGGCATCAGGCCCATCATCTTGGTCTCGTAGCCCAGTTCCAGCGAATGCAGCTTGACCGGATGCAGGCGCGGGTTGCCGGAGCTGACGTAATACTCGCTGGCGTAGTTGATGAAGGGGTTCAGGTCGCCGGCATTCGGGCGCGAGATACGGTCCGAGTACGAGAAGCGCAGGTTGGAGAACTGGTCCAGCTTATAGGTCAGGAACAGGCTCGGAAGATAGTTGGTGTAGCTGTTGCTGGCCTGGACGTCCGTGGTCACCTGGTCCAGATCCAGTTCGGTGTGCTCCATGCGCAGGCCGCCCTTGAAGGACCACTGCTTGTTCAGCGGCAGGTCATAGGTCGCGTAGGCGGCGGTGACATCCTGCTCCAGCTCGAACAGATTACTGCGCCGGGTGTCGAGGGCGCCGGTGTCCAGGAACAGGTAGCGGTAATCGCTGGCCTGGCGCGTACGCTGCCAGCGCCCGCCCGCGGTCAGGAAGCCGGGACCAGCCTTGCCCGAGTAATCGGTGCTCAGGTCAGTCAGGCGCACGCGGGTTTCAACGTTCTGGGTGTAGTTGCGCAGTATCGGCGCGCCGCTGGACGGCAGCGCGATGGCCTGGTACAGGGCGGCCGTGTCCACGTTGTTGGTGTTGGACGAATGGCGCAGGTCGACCTTCAGGCTCTCGCCGTCGGTGCTGAAGCGGCGTTCCCACCCTGCCACCACTTCATGATTGAGCGCATCGCCGCTGCCCGTGCGGCGGGTCAGGTAGTCCACTACCGGCGTGCTGCCGGTGCGGAAATCCGTCAGATGCTCATTGCTGCGGGAATCGTTGCCGCGCTTGTTGACGGACAGGGAGCCGGTCAGCGTGTCGCGCTCGTTGTAGTTGTAACGTCCGCCCACGCCGCCCTGGATGAAGTCGGTGAGGCCGCTGCGCTGCATGGTCTGGCGCAGGCGGCTGACGCTGCCGTTCGCCGGGTCGATGCGCTCGCGCGTCTGTTCCGTGTCGGTCTCGTTGCCGTCGCGGCGGTAGTTGAAGGTGCCGTTCACCGACGCATACCCGGAACTGTAGCTGCCGTTGGCGAAGGCGTTCTTGCGCCCTGCGGGGCCAACGTTGCCGGCCACGCTGCCATTGCCGCCCGGCTTGGTGTAGCGGCGCGAGATCAGGTTGAGAATGGGGCCGCCGCCAGCTTCGTTGCCAAATTCCGCGCCGGGGTTGTTGATCACCTGGACCGATTCGTAGTTCTCGGCGGGCAGTGCGTTGATGGCGGCGGCGCGGTTCTCGCCCTGCATCTGTGCGGTGGGCTTGCCGTCCACCAGAACGGTCACACGCTCGCTGCCGCGCAGCCGCACGGTGCCGTTGGGGTCCACGTTCACGGAGGGAACGTTGTTGAGCACATCGCCCACGGAGGCGCCTGCCGTGCTGGCGTCGTTCTTGATGTCGTACACCTGGCGGTCGATGCGGTTGCTCTGGCGCTCGCTGACCACGTTCACCACGGCCGCTGGCTGGACAGCCGGTTTCGCTTCCTCCTTGGCCTGCTGCGGCGCAGCCTCGGTGGTTTGGGCCTTTGCTTGCCAGCTCAGGAGCACTGCGGCGATGGCGGCGGACAGGACGGACAGGGAGGGACGGGAGGGCATGGGCATAAATGGATGGCGGTAAAACCGTGGACAAGAAGCCCGAAACCATACCACTTTCCAAAAAAACAAGCTAGCCTAACGGCAACACCCGTGGATTCGCCTGGATGGAAGCGTGGGTGCCGGGCCGGCGAATCAGCGGCAGAGCGTGCTGACTGGATTGCTCCCCTGCGCCGTGAGGACGCCCAGGCGATAGGGGATTTTGATGTAGTCGTCCACGCGCACTGCCGGGTCATTGCCCTGGAAGAGATATTCGAGCGGCCGGCACGGATCGATTGTCATCGTTTGATCGGCATTCGTACGAATCATCTCGCCGTGGGAGACGCCTTCCGACCAGAGGCCGTCGACGTTGTTGCTGCTGGCAAAGGCGTTCATTGGCGCGGAAGAGAACGGCTCCCATTTTCCGTCCAGGCTATTGCTCTTCCAGATGCGGAAATAGCGTCCTTTCGGCGAAATCGCTTCCACCAGGGTGATGTAGGTGCCTGTGTTGGCGATCCTGTAGGTATTGCTCGCCTCGAACAGATCCTCCGTTTTTTCAGTCATGACGGCGACGGTGTTACGGAAGCCGTTCGGGAAGCGGTCAATATCGGTTTCGGAACGCAGCAGACGGCCATGGTCATCGGTGTTAAACAGATAGCATTTTTTGTCGTCGCAGATCACCCAGAAATCCAGCCAGCCATTACCCTGCGGTGGCTTGATCAGGTCGGGGACGGCGGCAAAGAACGGCTTCGGCGCGCTCCAGGACATCGGATCACCGATATCGTCGGACGTTGAATAGAGCGGATCACCACCTTGGTACACGAGATACCATTTCTTCTGCGGCGCAAAATAGAATACTTGCGGAGCAGCGCGATAGCCTGGACCTATCGGGGATTTGGCAAGCGGGACGATTTTCGCCGAGGCTGCATTCGACCACGCGTCAAAGCTTGTGTACGCGATCCCCCACCCGCTGGACCCGGCGGTTGTCATGAACACGTGATATTTGCCGTCCACGTAGACAAGCGAGGGATCTTTTACACCATAGATTGCCTGGACTGGATCTGGTTGCGGGGATATTAGCGGCGCGCTCGACGTCCAGTGAAACGCCGTCTTTGCGGGCGCCGCCCCAGGCTCGGCACTATCATGAGCAATCGCATTGCTTCCCCAGAGCCCAGCCAAGGCAGCCGCCAATGCTGCCTTGCAGCTGCATTTTCCAAACACCATAGTTTTCCTCAAAGTGATTTAAACCGATCAAGGAAGGCCTTGGACCTGCGCCGGAAATTGGGATTACCATCTTCTCCTTGTTCGCACTGGCCCCCTGCTCCCTCGCTTTTTTGCGTTTGATTCTAACGGCCGCGATCGCGACCGTCTTTTGTGTTTTTCGCCAATGGCTGACATGTTTTTGAACTGCTAAAAAATAATGGCCCCAAATGAACTGAACCCCAAGAGTTGGACACCAACTTTTGGGGTTTTTTCATGACGAAGTACGATGAGAAGTTCAAGCTAGCGGTAGTTCAGCAGTACCTGCGCGGCGGGGCCGGTTACAGGACGATCGCGCAAGAGCATAGGGTCGCATATGGGATGGTGCGACGCTGGGTGGAGTCGTTCCGGGCCCATGGTGTCGGAGGACTCAAGAAGAAGTTCAGCCACTACAGTGCCGAGTTCAAGCTCTCAGTCTTGCGGCACATGTGGGAAAATGAACTTTCATACGGTCAGACGGCCGCTCAGTTCAATATCCGCAATCCTGGCATTCTGGCTGCTTGGGGGCGTAGTTACGAAAATGGCGGGCTGGATGCCCTGCAGCCCGGCCAACGAGGAAAACCGAGCAAGATGGCAACCGCAACGGAAAAAACAGAAGATTCCCCCAACGATGACACGCGCACCCGCGAGGAGCTGCTGGCGGAGGTAAACCATCTCCGCATGGAGGTGGCATATCTAAAAAAGTTGCGAGCCTTGGTTCAAGCACAGCAGAAGGCGACTCCCGCCAAAAAGCGCAAGTAGTGCAGGAACTAAGGCAGCAGTATCCAATTGCCGGATTGTTGAAGCTGGCAAAGCTGCCGCGCAGCACCTTCTACTACCAGCAGAAAGTGCTTCAAGGCGGCGACAAGCACGCGCAGGTTAAAGAGCAGATCAAGACGATATTTAATCGTCACCAGGGACGTTATGGCTATCGCCGCGTCACTGCCGCGGTGCGTCAGCTGGGTCTGCTGGTCAACCATAAAAAAGTACAGCGCTTGATGGGAACGCTGGGACTGAAATCGCTGGTTCGACCCAAGAAATACCGATCATTCAGGGGCGAGGTGGGGCGTGCTGCATCGAACGAGCTGAACCGCCAGTTCCAGGCCGATGCCGCCAACCAGAAGTGGGTTACCGATGTGACCGAGTTCAATGTGGCCGGCAGGAAGCTGTATCTTTCGCCTGTGCTCGATCTCTACAACGGCGAAATCGTCGCCTTCGAAACCGCCGAGCGTCCCAAGTTCGAATTGGTCAGCTCAATGCTGAAGCAGGCACTGGCGAAACTCGGCCCCAACGACAAACCGATGCTTCATTCCGACCAGGGGTGGCAATATCGTATGCCCGCCTACCAGCGTCAGCTCCACCAACGCGAGCTGGTGCAAAGCATGTCGCGGAAGGGAAACTGCCTCGATAACGCGGCGATGGAGAGCTTTTTCGCGGTGTTGAAGACCGAGTTCTTCTACCTCAATAAGTTCAACAGCGTCGAGGAACTCAGGGCTGGGCTGAAGCGCTACATCCATTACTACAACCATGACCGCATCAAGCTCAAACTAAAAGGGCTGAGCCCGGTACAATTCCGGACTCAGCCCTTGGCTGCCTAACTAAACTGTCCAACTCTTTGGGGTCAGTTCAAAATGGGGCCATTAACATTCACCAACGACAATGTCGGCTAATCGTCTGTCACTCCCACTCTATTATTTACGGCAGACCGAAGTCCTGGATCTATCTGACTTTTCAGTCGTAGTCGTGCAGCAATACCATTCAAAGTACCATCCTTTAACCACAGCGCTCGGTTCAATGCAAGCGGCTCCGCTTTTGTGCGTACATTTGCTCGTCCGCCAAGAGGACGTAATGCGACAGCGTCTGTTCCGCGCTGGAATCGACCAGCACCACGCCGGCACTGATCGAAACGCAATACGGCCGCTCCTGCATCAAGTTGAATGCGCGCAGATTGGCCTCAATCCGCGACAGGATGACCTCTGGCTGCTCGTCGTCAAGGGTATATGCGACAAATTCGTCGCCGCCGAGGCGTGCCACGACATCGGCATGGCGGAACGACTGGCGGAACACAAGGGCGGCGTCACGGATCATGGCGTCTCCGGCCTCGTGCCCCAGTTCATCGTTGACACGCTTCAGGCCATCGATGTCGGCGAAGATAACGGCGCTCTTTGTACGTCTACGCCGTGCCAGCTTATAGATCTGTTCGGCCTGCAGGAAAAAGCCGCGCCGGTTGTACAGACCCGTCAGCATGTCGGTGAGCGACAGCATCCGCATTTCGCTCACCGCCTCGTCCCTTTGTCTTAATTCTTTGGCATGGGTCACTGACGTGTCAACGATTTCCTGTCGCTGTTCACGCAGGAGCCGCTCGAGTGAAGTGTGCGACTCGATTTTTCCCAGCGCTGCCCCAGCCAACTGCAGAACGTATGAGAGCGTGCGTTTGTATGCCTCCTGCGTCGCTGTATCGACGTCATGATTCCAGCTGACCGCGAGGACCACTGCTGCGGCCTGCGCCGGCACAGCCAGCACCAGCCTGCGCGCCCCCTCGTATTCAAGCTGCTCTTCGCTATTGGACTGAACGTCCGCAGCAGCTACCGCGTCGGCGCTCATGCGCACGGCGGCGCGGTATAGCGGATGAGCCGTACCGACCGAATGCGCAATACCGTGGCTGTCGAACTCGACGAGATCCATCCGATCGCTTCGCAGGAGCAGCAAGGCTGAGTCGAACCGGACCATTTCCGCCAACGCGCGGCCGATCAATGCCAACGAACCCTGCGCCTCGTCGGTCTGGAGCAGGTCACGCGCCAGTGTCAACAGTATACGCAACTGGGCCGGTCCGAGCTGCCGCGTTTCCACCCGATGCTTTCTCATATTGCATCACCCTTCATGCCAGTCTTCCAATCCGGCATTTCCACGATTCTTCTCTTCATTCGCGTGCTGCACTGAGTGTATGACTTTTCCCGCGCATGCGTCGGCCTTCTTCCTGTGGCAGGCTCCGATATGAAATTGATCTGCTGTGAAAAAACTGGGCACTTTTGAGCGCGAGTTCGGTCCTATCCCGTAACCGGGAAAGGAGCTGAGCAGGAAGAGAAAAAATTTTCCAGCGGAACAGATTGTAGCCGTCCTCAAGCAGGCCGAATCGGGATGGCTCTGGGCGATATCGTCCGGCAACTCGGCACTGCCGAACAGACCTTTTACCGCTGGTAAAAGCAGTGTGGCGGCCTGCAATCGGAGGGCGTGCGCGAACCCAAGATCTTGCAGGATGAGAAACCGCGCCTGAAAAAGCTGGTGGCGGAATTGAGCCTGGACAAGGCTATCTTGCAGGACGTCGCGTCAAAATAGTGGAGCGCAGTCACCCGCCAGGCTCGCATCCAGCCACGCCGGCAAAACGAGGCCTGGAGCATGGATTTCGTGGCTGACCAGTTGGCGGGCGGAACCCAGGTACGGCTGCTGACGATCACCGATATCTTCAGCAGGGAGTCGCTTGCCATCGTGGCCGGCCACCGCCTGCGTGGCGATGATGTCGCCGCTGCGCTGAACCGGCTTGTCGAGAAGCGAGCGCGCCACGAAATTCCTGTTCGTGGACAACGGCAGCGAATTTTCAGGACAACTGCTCGATCTAGGGGCTTACCACCACAAGGCCAAGATTGATTTCAGCCGTCCAGGCAAGCCGACCGCCAACTGCTTCATCGAAACGTTCAACGAATCGCTGCGGGATGAATGCATCAACGTCAACTGGTTCACTTTCCTGGCCGAGGTCCAGGCGGTCGTCGAAACGTGGCGCGTGGACTACAATGAGGTTCGGCCTCACATGACTCTCAATGACAAAACGCCTTCCGACTTCGCTGGAACCGCAGGGCTTGGGGAGCCCGAAAAGGACGACTAACCGACCGAATTCTCGACCGTAAAGTGTCCATGAAATCCAAGCGGATCACGTCCACGCACGGTCACACTCTCCTCCCCTTAGACCGCAGGTAGTCGGGAGAGTCCTTGGAGCATGGCGGGACGGGCGGTTCAATGCCTTGGGAGATGCAATAGCGTACTGCATCCTCCAGGGCGCTGTCGTTGAGCAAAGCTTGGCATGCAGTCGAATGAATCAGTGCAAGGTTCATGTCGCTATCCATAACTTGCCAAATACCTGGCAAAGCGCTGAAGCGGACGCGGGCCGGAGCGCTCTGCATTCACGCACCAGGCCTGCAGGCCCGCCAGAAGCTCCCCTTGCGTGGCCGGCGAACGCTCCCACAACTTCTCCAGCGCCTGCCGCGCCATATGCATGGCAGAGAGTCGGGCACTTTTTCCTGTAAGCTGTTCCAGCTCTGCCCGTTGCGCCTCCGTAAGCCGCCAGGGTGCATGGCGTAACAGACGTTTCGCCCGGACCAAAGTCTCATGCGGGACCAACTTGGCCAAGCCTGCGCGTTCTGCCCGAAACACATCCAGCGTCGCGAGTGTCAGCTCGCGCGTCAATACCGCACGATTGCCCAATACCAACTTCAAAGTCGCCAAGGTCGGCACGAACTGCCCAGCACATCGCATCAAGCGCTGCGGCGGGCGCCGGAGCGATGCCAGGCGCAACCAGCGCAACATGCTGATGTAGATCCAGCCAATATCCAGTTCGAACCAGCGAACCGAAAACCTTGCCGAAGTCGGAAAAGTGTGATGGTTGTTATGTAGCTCCTCCCCGCCGATCAGCAGGCCCAACGGAACGATATTGGTTGCGGCTTCTTTGCAGTCGTAATTGCGATAGCCGGCATAGTGCCCCAAGCCGTTGACAACACCGGCGGCCAGGACGGGAATCCACATCATCTGGCAGGCCCACAGCGTCAGGCCCGGCGCCCCAAACAATCCCAGTTCGATCAACAGCAGCAAGCCCACGCCTTGCCATGTGTAGCGGCCATAGATCCGTCGCTCCAACCAGTCTGCCGGACCACCACGACCGTAGCGATCCAGCATCGCAAGGTCGGCTGCGGCATCGCGGTAAAGTTCAGCTCCGCGCCACAAAACCTGATTGATACCGCGCACAATTGGGCTGTGCGGATCCTTCTCCGTTTCGCAATGGGCGTGATGGCAACGATGCACCGCCACCCATTCCCGCGTCACCATCCCCGTTGTCAGCCACAGCCAGAAGCGGAAGCAATGTTCGACGATCGGGTGCAGTTTCAGGGAGCGATGGGTCTGACACCGATGCAGGTAGACCGTCACAGTGACGATCGTCATGTGCGTGGTTACGAGTCCGATCAAAAACAGCTGCCACCAGCTTAACGCGAGAAGACCTTCAGCCACCCAGTGCAAATACATTTCCATGCTGGCGCTCCTTCACGAGGCTGGCCTATAAGTTCGGGTGGCCGGCGGCAAACGCGATCGCGTCACACAGTTGACCATACCGATAGCCGCCATAGAGGAAGTGACCCTCGATATAGGCGATACCATGCATCTTCATCGTGCTTTCGTCTTCGTCGGTTGGGTGATATGCAGCGCGCCAGCTCGGTTGGAACGCATCATTGCGCACGAAGCCAGCTTTGGCGTGTTCTGCGACTGCATAATCCAAGGCATCCCGAAATGCATCGTATTGGTACTGTCGGAATGCGTATCGCCTTCCATCGAACGATATTTCATACTGTGCCGCCAGGCTTTCATCCGATTCCTGGCCCGTACTTGTGTCGCCCGTGTTCTCCACAATCTTTCTCCCTAAGCTATCGTTCCCGTTCATTACGAGGATCTGGCGCCGGGCTTTTGACGTCGCATC
The DNA here is from genome assembly GCF_021165955.1 of Massilia endophytica. Lineage (NCBI taxonomy): Bacteria > Pseudomonadati > Pseudomonadota > Betaproteobacteria > Burkholderiales > Oxalobacteraceae > Massilia > Massilia endophytica. The sequence goes on from NZ_CP088952.1 coordinate 2,318,354, forward strand.
GATATTGGCGTCCTCTTGGGACCCGAAGGCATCTTCCGGGAAAACAATCGACCGCCTTATCGTGTCGGGCCATTGCAGGTTCGTGCAATCCGATGTTGGCGGCATATGTTTGAGTATGGCTGTCGAAGCGTACTTCAGTGCGCCGTCCTGGCACCGGAACTCAGCACACCTGAGCAGGATATTCCATCCCTGGAACCACGTTGTTGAACGTTGGCGCATGGCACACTCCTTCGCTCGCATTCAGTGACAGACTCGGAGAGGTGGCGGCAACGAGCGAACCTTCCTCCCCGGCGCAGCACGACAACCACGTACCAGACGCAAGTGCAATACAATTTCACGACGATTATGGGCTTGGACGCGATTGCATTGTCACGTTGCAATGCTGAGGAAGACCGGCGCAAATTTGATATTGGCGCGGCGTCTGCTACCCACTATACGCCCACAAGCGAGATTCACCTAATGGATTCGCCGTTGCCTGCGCGCGCTATCGCACGTTGATCACAACGCCATCCTGTGTCGAGCGTGCAAATCGCTCTTCACACATCGGCATCTGGTGAACGAGTTCCCGACGACGCCCAGTGCTTCATTGCTTCCGCTTCACATGCGGCAATGCGCTCTTCGCGCGCAGCGGTTGGATCGCCGCCGTTTTCAACCTGCCCGGCAGCGCGTTCCGCATCGCAGTGCGCGCCTTCAGCTTCGGCCCTCCCGCCAGGTTTTTCGGTAGCGGGCGGCTCTAGCATGTCCTGCACCATGGCGCGCAGTTCTTCAGCTCGGACGGCAAACGGCGCCGCCTAATCCTGCGCACGCATCGGCCTGCTGGAGATCGTCCGCCGGGCCTGGAAGGGAACGCGCCAGTACTCGCTGTAGTTCTGGGCCAGTTGCGCACGGACTGGATGCGGATTGCCTGCACCTTATCCTGCGCTGGCCACGATATGAAATCCCGATGGCCCGAGCATGCGGGACATGCTAACTTCATATTCTGGAAACTTTATGCGATGTGAGGAAATCATGGAAACCATCTATTCCGACCGACGGCTCGACCAGAACCAATTTCGCCACCTGCAACATGCGCTCGAGCTGCTGCGCACTCATGGCTGGCGCTATGCAGTCGTATATTTGCGCAACCAGCGGATTGCCGAATCCACGCTGCAGCGCGTGCTATTTGGCGAATGGCAGCGCCGCCGCGCATCGTCGAGAAAACTCATTAAGCGGCACAACGTCGCTGCTGCCTGACGAATAGCCCTATCGTCGCGGCGACGCTCGCGGCAACGGTTAATCGCTTCGTAGAAATCGTTAGGTGTTCGCCGGGAAGGCATCTATATTGGGTTCACCGCGTATCAAGTACCGCAAAAGATTTGCCGGTCTCTCTCCTGTCTCGCCCACGCCGCGACTCCCGCCTGATTCCCTTACTGACTGTGCTCGCAGAGGGGGCTCCCCCCTTCAGCCCACGATCTTCGATTGGTGCAGCGATTCGGTATTGAGTTCGCTGCAGGAACTACTTCTACGGCATCTATCGTTACGATTGCCTGAGCGATGCCTGCACCTCAGCCCGCCTTGCGCCGCGACATGAAGTCTGTCAGCACAGCGTGCAGATCGCGCACGCTGCACAACACTTGAATCTGTGTCAAGAGCGCCGCATGGTCGATGGGAAAGGCAAAGCCTTGAAAACGCGACCCGGTGGGCGAATCGGGCACTACGACATCTTTCCTGAAAATGCCCCAACCTCTCTCGCATTCAAGCGCATTCCGCTGAGCAAATCTACAATGCCTCGTGCTTGATGACGAGTTGCCCAACGTAGCAGGCTCATTTCGCGGCGTGCCGCTCATACCAGGACATTAACGACTGCACCGTGATCCCATGGAACAGAATCGAGGCGGCCACAGTGGCCAACGTCAGGCTCACCAAATCAGGCGCGAATTCCGCGGCGACGCCGTGGTTCAGTGCAAACATCAGGTAGTAAATTGAGCCGATCCCCCGAATGCCAAGCCAACCGACGAGGATTTGTTGGTATGGAGGACTGTCGGCACCAATCATTCCGAGCACCACCGATGCCGGGCGCACGACAACGAACACCACTGGCAAAAACCACCATAGATTCGCGGAGCTTCCGATCGAGGGCAGCATGACGCCAACCATCATGACCATGCCGAGTTCGGCAAACCGTTCAAGCTGCTCATTGAATGCGCGGACTGCCTGGGTCATGACACCGCTGGCGTGATGCGAATGGGTAGCGGGATCCACGGCGACGCGCTCATGCGCACCAGGAACATGGGACAACGGAATCGTTCCCGCCAACGGAAAGTTGCGTGCTCGCCGCAACGCAAGGCCAGCGAAAAAGACGGACATGAAGCCTGATGCCATGCAGGTCTGTGCTGCACCAAATGAGACAGCTATCACGCCTAGCGAGAGAAATTCATCCATGCCAATCGCACTATGGTGTCTGGTGCGCAAATGGATGACCAGCTTCCCAAGCAACGCGCCGACCAGCGTACCAATCAGAACGCCTCCGACCGTCGACCACGCTACATCGGCCACCCACCACCACGCCCCCCAGTCGCCCAGGTCGTACAATTGCATCATCCCTAGCCCCAACAATACCAGCGGAAAGGCGGTGCCATCATTCAGCGCGCCTTCCCCTGCAAGGCTAAAGCGCAGGGGATCATGCCCATCCCCCGGCCTTGACTGGATCGCCGAAGCCAACACCGGGTCCGTTGGTGCCAGAATCGCCCCGAACAAAATCGCCACCCCAAGCGGCATGCCCAGCCCATAGACCGCAATCGCGGCAATCCCCCCTACCGTGACCGCCATCGACAGGAAGGCCAGCCGATACGGTGCAATCCATCGCCGGTCAAGGAGAGGAACCTCCAGCTTCAATCCAACAGAGAATAAGGAGATCAGCAGCGCAGCCTCTGCAACCAGCTCCAGCGAGCTTGCTTGTGCGACGGGGTCAAGTTCAATGACGTCAAAGCCATACGGGCCGAGCAAGACGCCAAGCCCCAGGTAGATCATCGCACCACTGAGCGGCAAGCGCGCAACCAGCGTACTGATCAGCATCATTGCTATCAGAATCAGGCCGCCCAACAACGCCCACGTTCCAATTTCCATCGTATCCCCAGTCGAGCATGAAGGCGTCCCGCGCCCCCCACAGCACGGCCGTTCGTCGGGGGCCCGACGACTTTAGAGGCCGGCGTCGAACTGCGTCATGGACGCCAATCGTCACGCCCCCAGGACGAGCCGTGCAAATGACCATTCCTGGATATACTGAAACGGTGGATTCGGGCGGGGCATTTCAGCCATTGGCACCATCGAAAAATGAATCCCGCGATGCACCATACCATGACCGTCCAGATTGAGCTGTACGGGCTAACCTAACGCTGAAACCGCGGTTAGGAATATACTGAAAGTGCAGGATCACTTTGGGAGGAAGTATGGAACTGCTCGAAACGGACGACATTGCCGAGTTTCAGAAGATTTTGCGCAGGAATCGCTGGACGCTTGCAGACTTTTCTCTCAGCGCCACGGACACAACGGATCCCAAGACCGATGAAGTGCCCGCATTGCAGGGCGAATTGACGGTGCGGCGCAAATCGACGGGACAGACCAAGCAATACCTGATCAGTGACAGCACCTCATGGCTCGACCTGTTCCGAAATGACATCAAGGGTGGCGCCTTTGTTGGCCAGGATGCTTTGCAAGTGCGCCATCGGTCAAGCGGGACGCCCAAACCCAGCCATTGACGTGCGATCGTAGGAATTTGCGGCGCCCAGCAATACTGTCTTTGTAGAACCTGGACGCAGCAAGTAGCATCATTGCAACTCACTCCCACTCGATAGTGGCAGGCGGCTTGCCGCTGATGTCGTAGACCACGCGGTTCAGGCCGCGCACTTCGTTGATGATGCGGTTGGAGACCTTGCCCAGCAGCGCGTGCGGCAGGTGCGCCCACTGCGCCGTCATGAAGTCCAGCGTCTGCACGGCGCGCAGCGCGACGACCCATTCGTAAGTGCGGCCGTCGCCCATCACGCCCACCGATTTCACGGGCAGGAAGACGGCGAAGGCTTGCGAGGTGGCGTCATACCAGTTCTTCGGAATGTTGTCCGCATCCACGCCCTCCACTGCCACGCCTTCATACGGCGTGTTGCGCAGCTCTTCGATGAAGATGGCGTCAGCACGGCGCAGCAGGTCCGCGTATTCGCGCTTCACTTCGCCGAGGATGCGCACGCCCAAGCCCGGTCCCGGGAATGGGTGGCGGTACACCATCTCATGCGGCAGGCCGAGGGCCACGCCCAGCTTGCGCACTTCGTCCTTGAACAGTTCGCGCAGCGGTTCCAGCAGCTTCAGGTTCAGGGTCTCAGGCAGGCCGCCCACGTTGTGGTGGCTCTTGATGGTCTGGCCCTTCTTGCCCTTGCCCGCCGATTCGATCACGTCCGGATAGATGGTGCCCTGCGCCAGCCACTTGGCGTTGGTCAGCTTGCCCGCTTCCACCTGGAAGACTTCCACGAACTCGCGGCCGATGATCTTGCGCTTCTGCTCCGGATCGGTCACGCCAGCCAGATGGCCCATGAACTGTTCGGAGGCGTCGACCTGGATCACTTTCACGCCGAGGTTCTTGGCGAACATGTCCATCACCATCTTGCCTTCGTCCAGGCGCAGCAGGCCGTGGTCGACGAACACGCAGGTGAGCTGGTCGCCGATGGCGCGGTGGATCAGGGCTGCGGCTACCGAGGAATCCACGCCGCCGGAGAGGCCGAGAATCACTTCATCGGAACCCACCTGGGCGCGGATCTTTTCCACCGCTTCGCTGATGTAGTCGGGCATGTTCCAGTCCGACTTGCAGCCGCAGATCTCGTGCACGAAGCGGCCCAGCATGGCCTTGCCCTGCAGGGTGTGCGTCACTTCGGGGTGCCATTGCACGGCGTAGAATTTGCGCTCTTCGTCGGCCATGCCCGCAATCGGGCAGCTCGGCGTGCTGGCCATGAGCTTGAAGCCGGGCGGCATGTCCAGGACTTTGTCGCCGTGGCTCATCCACACCTTCAGCATGCCGTGGCCTTCGTCGGTCACGAAGTCGTTGATGCCGTTCAGGAGCGCGGTGTGGTTGCGGGCACGGACTTCGGCGTAGCCGAATTCGCGCACCAGGCCATTTTCCACTTTGCCGCCCAGCTGCGCGGCCATGGTCTGCATGCCGTAGCAGATGCCCAGCACCGGCACGCCCAGTTCGAACACGGCCTGCGGGGCGCGCGGGGAGTCGCCTTCCAGGGTGGAGTTGTGGCTGCCGGAGAGGATCACGCCGGAAGCGCCGTAGTTGCGCACGAATTCGTCGCTGACGTCGTAGGGATAGACTTCGGAGAAGACGCCTGCGTCGCGCACGCGGCGGGCGATCAGCTGGGTGACCTGGGAACCGAAATCGAGGATGAGGATTTTGGAGTGCATGGATTTTGCGGACTGTGTGCGGTGGCTGACTATGGGACCGGGGACAGACCCCATCCGGGGTCTGTCCCCTGCGGGACTGACTGGCTTACTCCGAACGGTAGTTCGGCGCTTCTTTCGTGATCTGCACGTCGTGGACGTGCGATTCACGCATGCCTGCGGAGGTGATCTCGACGAATTCCGCCTTCTCGCGCAGTTCGTCGATGGTGGCGCAGCCGCAGTAGCCCATGGACTGGCGCACGCCGCCCACCAGCTGGAAGATAATCGCCAGCACGCTGCCCTTGTAGGCGACGCGGCCTTCGATCCCTTCGGGCACGAACTTGTCGGCCTTCATGGTGGCGTCCTGGAAGTAGCGGTCGGCCGAGCCGTCCGTCATGGCGCCCAGGGAGCCCATGCCGCGGTAGGACTTGTAGGAGCGGCCCTGGTACAGGATCACTTCGCCCGGCGCCTCTTCGGTGCCTGCGAACATGGAGCCCATCATCACGGTCGATGCGCCCGCTGCCAGCGCCTTGGAGATGTCGCCCGAGAAGCGGATGCCGCCGTCGGCGATACATGGCACGCCGGTGCCTTCCAGCGCCTGCGCCACATTGGCGATGGCGGTAATCTGCGGCACACCCACGCCGGCGACGATACGGGTGGTGCAGATGGAGCCGGGGCCGATGCCGACTTTCACTGCATCCGCGCCGTATTCCACCAGCGCTTTCGCGGCGGCGGCGGTGGCAATATTGCCGCCGATGACGTCAACGTGCGGATATTTGGTCTTGATGTACTTCACGCGGTCCAGGATGCCTTGGGAGTGGCCGTGGGCGGTATCCACCACCAGCACGTCCACGCCCGCCTGCACCAGCAGGTCGATGCGCTCTTCGTCCTTGGCGCCCACGCCAACCGCTGCGCCCACCAGCAGCTTGCCATGCTGGTCCTTCGAGGCGTTCGGGTGCTCGTGAGATTTCTGGATGTCCTTCACGGTAATGAGTCCACGCAGTTCGAACTGGTCGTTCACCACCAGCACGCGCTCCAGGCGGTGCTTGTTCATCAGGCGCTTGGCTTCGGCCGTGTCGGCGTCTTCGTTCACGTACACCAGCTTCTCGCGCGGGGTCATCTTGGCGCGCACTTCGGCGTCCAGCTCCTGCTCGAAACGCAGGTCGCGGTTGGTGATGATACCCACCACCTTGTTCTGCTCCACCACCGGGAAACCGCTGATGCCGTACTGCTCCGTGAGCTTGATCACTTCGCGGATCTTCATGTCCGGCGGAATCGTGATCGGATCGCGCAGCACGCCCGCTTCGAAACGCTTGACCTTGGCCACTTCGCGCGCCTGGTCTTTCGGCTTCAGGTTCTTGTGAATGATGCCGATGCCGCCTTCCTGGGCCATGGCGATTGCCAGACGGGCTTCAGTGACCGTATCCATCGCGGCGGAGAGCAGCGGGATATTCAGCGTGATATTGCGGGTCAGTTTGGTGCGGAGGGACGTATCGGCAGGCAGAACGTTCGAATACGCGGGGACGAGCAGCACGTCATCGAAGGTGAGTGCTTTTTGGAGTAGACGCATAGTACATTTCCTATCGGCGCAAAAGTGAATTATACAGAAGTTCTTCCCCTTCGTCCTTGCAGGCCAGAAAACATTGACAGCGGCGGCGAATGCGGGTGAAATGGATTTCGAAGATTTCCTCGGAAAAAGGCTTATGAAACAAGGCATTATCGGATGGGCAACAGGCATGGTGCTGGTGGCAAGCTGCGGAATGGCGCAGGCGCAATGGCTGTGGGTGAACGACAAAGGCGTGAAGCAGTTCAGCGACCAGCCCCCGCCTGCATCGGTGCCACCCTCGCGCATTTTGAAGGCGCCGAAGGGCCAGATGCCTGAGCCGGCCAAAACGGACGAGGCGGCTGGAGAGGCCGCGCCCGAGCCGAAAGCAACGCCACGGCCCACGCTGGCCGAGCGCAATGCCGACTTCAACAAGCGCCGCGCGGCTGCAGCCGAGCAGGCGCAGAAGGCCGAGACGGATGCGCGGGCCAAGGCCTCGAACGAGGCCAACTGCGAGAACATCCGCAACAACCAGCGCGCCCTGGAAGCGGGCATGCGCATCAGCAGCTTCGACCGCAACGGCGAACGCGTCATCCTCGACGACGCCCAGCGCGCCGAACAATCCAAGCGCAACACGGCCATGCTCGCCGCCAACTGCAAGTAAAATTTCTTAAAGGGGTCCGTCCCCTTTAGGAAATTTTCTTGACAGAGAGTGCTGGCGGGGATACTGTACTATCCGTATTAGTACAGTGGAGTTGATGATGAACCGTCGTGTACCCTTGATGCTGCAGATCGTCACCGGCGATCCGCGTCCTATCGCGCGCCAGATTGTCGATGGCGTGCGGCGCCTGATCGCAAGCGGCGAGCTGCCCGTGGGCGCGGCCCTGCCCAGCGTGCGCGGCCTGGCGCAGCAGTTGACCGTGAATCCGAATACCGTCGCCAAGGCCTACGGCGAGCTGACCGCCGAGGGCTGGCTGGATGCGCGCGCGGGCCTCGGTCTCTTCGTGGCGCAGCCGCGCCAGCTGCTGTCGAACGAGGAGCGCGAGCGGCGGCTGGACGATGCCGTGCAGCGCTTCGTCGGTGACGTGATCGCGCTCGACCTGCCCGCCGAAACGGTTCTGGACCGCGTGGCAGGCGAACTGTCGCAACTCACTCCCCGCAAAAGCGCCTGACCATGGATTACGCGATCCAGACCCGGGGCCTCTGCCTCCAGTACAAGAATAAGCTGGCCCTCGACCATTTGTCGCTGGCCGTTCCGCGCGGCGGCATCCATGCCATCGTGGGCGCCAACGGCGCGGGCAAGTCTTCGCTCTTCCGGGTGCTGCTGGGATTCCAGTCGCCCACCGAAGGCAGCGCCCATATCCTCGGTTGCGACAGCGAGCAGCTGACGCAGGAAATGCGCGGCCGCATCGGCTTCGTGAACGAGGAACACACCCTGCCCGCCTGGCTGAAGGTGGACGAGGTGATGCAGATGCAGCGCCGCCAGTACGCGCGCTGGAACCAGGCGCGCTACGACGATGTGGTGGGCAATTTCAACGTGCTGCCCGAGCAGCCCATTGCGCAGCTCTCGCGCGGCGAACGGGCCGGGGTGAACTTGGCGCTCGCGCTGGCGCAAAGCCCGGACCTGCTGATTCTCGATGAACCCACGCTGGGCCTCGACGTGGTGGCCAAGCGTGCATTCCTCGAAGCGCTCATGTTCACGGCCCTGGACGACGGCTCGACCATCATCTACTGCTCGCACCAGATGGAGGAGATCGAACGCGTGGCGGACAACCTGATCATCCTCGAACGCGGCCAGCTGCGCCACATGTCCGAACCGGCGGCCTTCTGCGAGCGTGTTGCGCTGTGGGTTGCGGAGTTCCCGTTCAAGCTGCCGGATACGGGCCATCTTCCCGGTGTGCTGGAAATCCAGCGTATCGATGAACTGGTGCACTTCGTTGTGTTCGACCAGGGCGAAGACTTCGGCGCGCGTCTCAAACTGCTGGGAGCGCGCAGCGTCCACCATATGCCGGTGAGCCTGGACCGCGCCGTGAACGGCTTCCTGGCCCAGGGCCACATTTCCACCCGGCGCCTCGCCAGCGTCGCCTGAGGACAGACCATGCGTGAACTCTTTCTCTCCGAATGCCGCCGCTTCCGCATGGCGGCGCTGATCGCCGCCGGCGTGCATCTTACGCTGCTGTTCGTGATTTCCCGCCTCACGCTCGTGATGCAGATGGACTGGCGGCGCCACTTCGTCATGCTCATGGCTTACGGCCTGGCGGGCGCCATTTTCGGCGCCTACCAGTTCGGCACCTACCGCCAGCCCGCGCGCTGGGTGTGGCTCATGCATCGTCCCCTGCCCCGCTGGCGCATCTGCGCGGCGATTGCGTGCGCCTCGGCGCTGATGCTGCTGATCGCCATCGGCCTGCCGGGCATGCTGATGCTGGCCATTACGCAGGCAGCAACCGCGCGCGTGGTCGACGTCCATCACTACTTCATCGTGCTGTATGTGACGCTGTTTTCCATGGCCGCCTGGCTGTGCGGAAGCTACGCAATGCTCAGCCGCAGCAAGCTGGCCATCGTGCTGCTGCTCCTGCCTTGCGTGCTGATGCTGCACCTGGCATCGGCATTCAGCATGCTCGCCGTGGGCGCCGCCACGGTGCTGCTGCTTGCGGCTATCGCCTACTTCGCCATGAAGCCGAACCGCTTCGCGCCGCCGCAAGGCACTGCCGCCACGCTGGCAACCGCGCTGCCCTTGCAGATCGGCTTCTATTTCGCCCTGCTGTGGGCTGGCGGCTTCGGAGCGCAGTACCTGATGATCATGGCGGGCACGCATCCGCTCAATTCCTCCGTTGCGCCAGCAGGCGGCTTTGTGGAGGCCGTGCGCGCCAAGCACCGGGACCTGATCGCCAAGGGGCTCGACGCCGCGTCCGACCCGCGCGCGGCGCAATGGAAGGCGCAGCTTCCCGCTGCCGTCGTCACACCGGTACGCATCGAGTATCCGCGCTTCCCAGTTCTTCATGAGCTGTCGCTGGACAGCCCCATGGCATGGTACGAGGAGCCCACCAATACCATCTGGTCTTTCAGCCATGACCACATGGCCTTCCAGGGCCAGGACATGTTCACCGGCGCGCCTCGCGGGAAGCTGGGCATGGATGGCGCCAGCCAGCCTTTTGCCGCGCCGCCGGTGGTGGACCAGAACGGCATGCAGCTGGTGCTGCCGCACGAGGTGCTGGCCTTCGATTCGAAAGCGCGGCGCTGGCAGCCGATCATGCGGCTGCCAGGCGGCGAAACCGTGCTGGGCCTGCGCACCCGCGTCGAACCCGCGAAGTACCGCCACGAATATGCGCTGACGACGAAGCGTTTCATCGCGTGGCGGGATGTGGCGGGCCCAATGCAGCAAGCAGAGGAACGCTACAGCATCCCATTGCCGGGCGCCCCCGCCGAAGTACAGCGGGTGGATATCGCCACGCTTGCGGATGGCGAGATCGTGTCCTTCCTCTTCGGCCGCAACACCATCGACGGCGCTCCGGACGGTGTGCAGGTAGTGATGCGCGTCGATGCAAACGGCAAGGCGGAGCAGCTGGCCCGCCGCCCGCTGAATCACGACTACCCCATGCTGTTCGAGCACCGCGAGTGGTGGCTTTCGCCTCCCCTGCATGCGCTGCTTGCCCTGCCCGACCTGCTGCTGGACCAGGGCGAGACCATGCCACTGGATACGGTGGCGATGGCGCGCCCGCCTGGGGCATGGGCGGCGTCGCTCACGGCATCGCTGCTGTCCGCACTGGGAGCGTGGTGGTGGCTGCGCGCGTCACGCGTTCCGGTCCGCAGCAAGGCTGTCTGGATCACGTGCTGCCTTGTCATCGGTGTTCCCTGCCTGCTTTGCCTGCTCGTGATGCAGGAACGCCTGTCCCCCGCGGTACGCGCCCGGCTCCATGCCGGGCTGCCGCAGGCTGCCTGACCTTCTAAACGGAGACCCCATGAAAACAATGACCCTGCTGCTGCAGGCGGGGCGCGCTCGCGCCTTCGTTCTGCCATTATTGCTCCTTGCGCTGCCCGCGAGCCACGCTGCCGCGCCAGCGCCGACGGACCTGAAGGCCATTGCCGCGCGCAATGCCGCACTCCCCGCCACCCCGCCTCTTACCACCGGCGACCTTATGCGCCGCTCGGCCCTGCGCGAGGTAAAGATCTCACCCGATGGCTCGCTCGTGGCCTATCTGACGATGGAGGGGCGCGACATCTCGCTCGATCTCTACGACACCAGCACCCGCCAGAGCAGGCGCCTGGTGCCGAACACGGGCCGCGCGGAACTGGGCTGGTCCACCGACGGGACAGCCCTGTTCCTCGACACGCCCGCAGGTCTGTCGGTGGTCGATATTGCCGACGGCAGCAGCAGGAAGGTGATGGCGTTCGACAGCGCGCTCACACAGCGCATGGTCGCCGTCGATGCAACGCACCCGCGCCACGTCATTGCCGAGGAATGGGACCGCAAGGCCTCGCGCTACCAGCTCTTCCGCCTGGCCGCCGACGGCACGCGCGAAACCCTGCATGAAGACAAGCGCCCGCTGCGCGAGTTCCTGCTTGGCCCTGACGGAAAGCCCGCGTTCATCAAGACCTGGGACGAGCAATACACCCAGATCGTGTCCCACCGGCGCGGCGGTGAATGGAAGGAAGTCACCCGCTGCAAGCGCCTGCGCTCCTGCAGGCTGATCTCGGCCACACCGGATGGCAGCAAGCTGGCGATGATGGTGAATGAAAATGAGGACCGCAAGGCCCTGGCCGAAGTGGATACGGCCAGCCGCAGGCAGCGCATCCTGCACACCGATCCGCTGGCCATCTCCGACCTGCGCAACGTGATTCTGGACCGCAGCACCGGCCAGCCGCTGCTGGCGACCTACGAGCTGCCCCTGCGCCGCCACGCAGGCCTGACGCCGGAGGCGCAGCGCGCCGCGGCAGCGATCGCCCAGCGCTTCGGGGACGCCGCCATTGCCATCGATCCTTCGAAAGGCGCATGGCTGCTCGCGGAAGGCGGCTCGCGGCTGCCGCAGGAGCGCTTCTGGCTCTACCAGCCCGCAAGCGGAAGCTTCGAGGAGATTCTTGGCGCCGAGCGCGAAGGCAACAAGCCGCTGCCCGAAGCGCAGCTGGCGGCCAAACATCCCGTGAGCTACCGCGCCTCGGACGGCCAGACGATTCACGGCTACCTCACCCTGCCGCCGGGCCGCGCTGCGGCTGGCCTGCCGCTCATGACGCTTGTGCATGGCGGCCCGTGGGGCCGCTTCGAAGGCGACTATATGAGCCTTGTGCAGCTGATCGCCAATCGCGGCGTGGCCGTCTTCCAGCCCAACTTCCGCGCCTCCACCGGCTATGGCGACAAGTTCATGCTGGCGCCGAAGGCCGATTTCGGCAATGGCCGAGTGCAGCGCGACATCATCGAAGGCGTGGAATGGCTGCTGGCGAACGGCATCGGCGACCGCAGCAAGCTTGGCATCATGGGCGACTCCTTCGGCGGCTATTCGGTGCTGCTGGCGTTGACGCATACGCCAACGATGTTCCAGTTCGGGATGGCGACGGTGGCCCCGCCCGAGTTTTCCGCCACGCTGGCCCTGGCCGCGGCGGGCGGCGAGGATGCGGACAGCGAAGTGCCCTATGCCATCCGCTTCAAGGAAATGGGCATCGCCTACGACGATCCTGCCGCCATGCGCCGCATCGCGGAGGAAGCGCCTGCCGCCCACCCCGAACGCGTGCAGCGCCCCCTTGTGATGCTGGCAGGCGGCAAGGACAAGAAGGTGGAGCTGAAGACAATCACGGCCTACGCGGAGAAGCTGCACAGCCTGGGCAAGCCGGTGACGCTGCTGGTCGATCCGGACGAAGGCCACAATCCGCGCAAGCCCATGACGCGCGACGCCTATGTGTACCTGCTGGAGCAGCAGCTGCACAAGTACTTCGGCACGGCGGCGCCCTCGGAGCCCTCCGAAGCCCTGCGCGGCTACCTGAAGCAGAACACGCGGCTTCCCTAGGTCTTCTTCGCGCGCCGCCTGCGTGCGTCCTTGGGATCGGCGATGAGGGGGCGGTAGATTTCGATGCGGTCGCGCGCGCGCACGACCGTGTCCAGTGTTTTCTTCTTGCCGTAGATCCCGACCGGCATGGTGACGAGATTGATCTCTGGCGCGTCCTGCAGCACGCCGCTGATTTCGATGGCCTGGCCGATGGTCGTGCCCTCGTCCACTTCCAGGGCGCGCAGCAGCGGCACGGGGCCGGGCGCGTAGCAGACGGAGATCTTGATGCGCTCAGCCATAGACGGTTTCGGCGCGCTTGGTGAAGGAATCGACCATGCTGTTGGCGATGATGCCGAACACGGGGCCGATGACTTGCTCCAGCAGGCGGCTGGAGAATTCGTATTGCAGGTCCAGCTCCACCTTGCAGGCGTCCGCCCGCAGGGGTTTGAAGGTCCAGGTGCCGTGCAGGCTCTTGAAAGGACCGTCCACCAGATTCATCTTGATCATGGTCGGCGGCGTATTCACGTTGGACGTGGTGAAATGCTGCTTCACGCCGTGATAATTGATGCCCACGCTGGCCACCACGCTGTTTTCGCCGCGCTCCCGCACTTCCACGCCGCCACACCAGGGCAAAAATGCGGGATAATCTTCGACCTTTGCCACCAGCTCGAACATCTGCTCTGCGCTGTAGCCCAGAAGTACGGATTTATGTACTACTGCCATTGCTTAACCGTTTGTTATGATGTTGGATGAAAGACCATAGTTTAACCGACCCGCGCCATTTACCCCATGACCATTGCCGATAACCGCAAAGCCTTCCACGACTACTTCATCGAAGACCGCTATGAGGCGGGCATTGTGCTGGAAGGCTGGGAAGTCAAGGCGATCCGCGACGCGCGCGTGCAGATCAAGGAAGCCTACGTTACGATCCGCGATAACGAACTTTACCTGTTTGGCGCGCATATCAGCGCACTGCCCACGGCGTCCACCCATATCAGCCCGCAGGCCGTGCGCACGCGCAAGCTGCTCCTGCACCGCCAGGAGATCGACAAGCTCATCGGTAAGGTGGAGCGCGCGGGCTATACCCTGGTGCCGCTGAACCTGCACTACAAGGGCGGACGCGTGAAATGCGAGATCGGCCTGGCCAAGGGCAAGAAGCAGCACGACAAGCGTGCCGCGGAGAAAGACCGCGACAGCGCCCGCGAAGTGGCTTCCGCGATGAAACAGCACAAGCGCTGAAAGCCGTCGCTTCGCCGCCACGCCAAATTTCCAAATAGAAACACCCCATGTTACACTCTGTCAGCTAATTTTCTGCTGCTGGAGAGTGTTTTCATGGTCAAACATGCCGCAATCGCAACCCTGGCCGCCGCCGCGCTGGCCGGTTGCGCCGTGCCGTATTCCCCGGTGCCCGTCGCCACCAATTTCCCGAACTCGGGCCAGGAGAAACTGCAGGCCGCTGCGCATTGGGACATCATTGCGAACGACCTGGAACACAAGCTGGCCGAAAAGCTGCGCAAGCAGCCGCCGCGCCCGGTCTACCTGGCCGATCCCGCGGCGACGGCCACGCCCTTCCAGCGCGCCCTGCATACCAGCCTGGTGTCGGCCCTGGTGAACGACGGCTTCAGCGTGTCGCGCAGCCCGGCCGGTTCGCTGAAGGTGGAGATGGATGTGCAGGCCGTGACCTTCGCCGAGAACCGTACCCAGTTCCGCTATACCGGCGGCCCGCTGGCCCTGGCCACCGGCATCTGGGTGCTGAGCGATATCGACCCTGTGACTGGCGTGCTGGGCGCCGTTGGCGCGCATGACCTGTACCGCTACCACACCAGCATCTTCTCGCCCGGCGCCACGCCGAAAACGGAGATCATCGTGACCGTGTCCGTGGGCGACCAGTTCCGCTACTTCGCCCGCACCACCTCCGCCTACTATGTGGCCGACGAGGACCGCGCCCTGTACGGCATCAAGGATGAACCGAAAGACGCCCAGATGACCAAGGTATTCAAAGTGCGGGGAGACCGCTGATGCGCAAGCTTGCCCTGCTGCTGCCGCTGCTGCTGCTGGCCGCCTGCTCCACCACGCCGCCGAAGGAAGAACCGAATTACGCTACCGTGGCGTCCAACCAGTTCGTGGCCGCCAACTACAAGGCCGCCGATACCTTGCTGGCGCAGCTGAGCGGCCGCCTGCTGGCCGAGAAGCCGCTGATCATGGCCACCGTCGTCAATATCGACGCCCTGGACCAGACCTCGACCCTGGGCCGCCTGGTTTCGGAGCAGATCTCCACCCGCCTCTCGCAGGGCGGCCTGAAGATGATCGAGATGAAGCTGCGCAATAACGTCTACCTGAAGCGCAACCAGGGCGAACTGATGCTGACGCGCGAGATCGGCGAAGTGGCGCAGAACCACAACGCCCAGGCGGTGGTGGTGGGTTCCTACGCCGAAACGAGCGATATGGTGTTCATCAACATCAAGGTCGTTCAGCCGCAGAACAACTTCGTCCTCGCCGGGCACGACTACGTGCTGGCCAAGGAAGGCATCGTCCGCTCGATGCTGCTGCAGCGTTAAGCTCCAGGCGCGAAAGCCGGTTTCACGAACGCTGGAACCGGCAGCGTCACCTCTCCCGGCAAGTCCTTCATCTCTCCCGTTTTCAGGAAGCGGTACACGGCTTCCTTCACCTGGGGCGCTTCCCGCAGCAGGTAGAACGCGCCGTCATGCCCGCCCCGGTGCACAATAATCGCCTTCCCGTTCGGGAAGTAAGGCAGTTGCGCCAGCGTGTTGTCGACCGGCGTGGAGCTGTCCCAGTCGCCATGAATCAGCAGTACCGGAATGTCTGAGTGCGCCATGCGCCGGAAGCTGTCGCCCATGTCCGGCGTGGGCCAGGTTTCGGCGGCCGCCATGTAGGGTTCGAAGCCTGCGCTCCCGATCAAATGCAGCGCCGGATCGGAGCGCAGCTGCGCGGCGCGCTGCGGCGTCACGCCAAGGCTGGTGTCGATCAGCGGGCCAATCAGTTTCTGGGGCTGGGCCTGGCGTTCGGCGATCTCCTTGCGCGCCCAGCCTTCATAGTGCCCGTGGTACAGGGACAGAACGAAAGCGGGCCAGCTCCCGGCGTCGGAGGCCTCGTCCTGCAGCGCGCTCTGAAAGTCTTCGAGACCCAGCACGATGCGCTGGCTGTCCACCGTCACTTCGGCGGGCGCCTTCGCCAGGCGTTCGCGTACGGCATGGGCGGCCGCCATCACGCCGCCGGGCGGCAGGTAAGGCGCGAGGGCCGGATCGCGGTCGGCATCCGCCGCAATCCGCTTCATTGCATCCAGCAGCTGCGAAGGCATGTCGTAGCCGAAGTCCAGGGGCTCGACCGCTGCAAGCACGGCGCGCGCTACGATGCCGGGATGGCTGCGCATGACGGCAAAGCTCCATTGCGAGCCGAAGCTGCCGCCGAACAGCGTGATCTTGCCGTAGCCGAGGGCGCGGCGCACCGCATCCACATCGTCGGCACAGTCCTTGATGGTGTAGCCCGCCAGGTCCTTGCCGGAATTGGCAGCCACCGCATCGCGCGCGAACTGAATCGCTGCCTGGCGCCTTTGCCCGGCGGAGACAGGACGGTCGAGCGGCATGGCCTGCCCCGGATGCTGCAGCATCTCGCCGCGGAATGTATTGCCGCGCTGTTCGACCACCACCAGATCGCCCACTGCGCCGTAGGTGAGCCAGGAGCGCAGGCGGCTGCGCGCCGCCTCGCTCGTGCCATCGAAGGCATCCAGCACGGCGAGGCCGGGACCGCCCGGCAGCCAGAATACGGGCGGTGCGTTACCGGGCTGGCGCGCCTTGATGCGCGCGAAGCCAACGCCGATCAGGCGGCTTTTCGGGTTCGCCCGGTTCTCGGGCAGGTAGATGGTGCCGATTTCATAGGGCACGGCGCTGCCGTCAGCCGCCTTCACCGTTCCCTTCTGCATTTCGATATCGCCCGCCTTGCGGGCCGCGTGCGCCGGGCATAGCGCCAGCGCCAGGACCATTACAGCACCCACGTTCAGGAACCACAGTCTCATACTGTCTCCTTCGGCTAACGGTGCGGAAACTGTACGGCAATCAGAGCCGGGCGGCAAGCACCCCGGCGAGCCGGGGCAGGATCTCCTGCGCAGGCTGGGCCACCTTGAGGGAAATCAGGTCGTCGGCGCGGGTTTTGCCCGCGTTGATGGCGGCTATCGGTTTGCCAGCTTCGGCGGCCAGCCTGCAGAAGCGGTAGCCGGAGAACACCATCAGCGAAGAACCCACCACCAGCAAGGCGTCCGCCTCCCGCATGGCTTCCAGCGCGGCGGCGGTGCGCTGGGGTGGCACGTTGTCCCCGAAGAAGACCACGTCCGGCTGCAGCATGCCTGCGCAGCGTTCGCACGCCGGCACGGAGAAGTCGCCCAGGGTCTCCGGCTCGATGGAGGCATCGCCGTCGGGCAGGGGCTGGGCTGCGGCTTCCAGCATGAAGGGGTTGGCCTGCGCCAACTGCTGCTGGATCTCCGCACGGCGATAGACCGCAGCGCAGTCGAGGCAGCGCACGAGATGGATGTTGCCGTGCAGCTCGATCAGGCGCTCGCTTCCGGCCCGCTGGTGCAGGCCGTCCACGTTCTGGGTAATGGTGGTGTGCAGGTGCCCGCCCTGCTCCAGTTCCGCCATGGCATGGTGGCCGGGATTGGGCTGCGCCCCGGCAAGTACGGGCCAGCCCACCATGCTGCGCGCCCAGTAGCGGCGGCGCACGGCCTCGGAGCGGCGGAATTCCGGGCCCTGGATGGGCGGCTTGCCGCGCCGCACGCCTTCCTCGTCGCGGTAGCCGGGAATGCCGGATGCGGTGCTGATGCCCGCCCCGGTCAGGGCCAGCACGCGGCGGTGGCGCTGAAGGAAGCCCGCCAGCGCGTCAATGGATTCCGAGTGATTCATGGCCTGCATCGTATCACTGCCCGGTGCGTGCCGCCGGCCACCGCGTTCCGCTCAACAGTGCGGCGCCGAACGCTGCTACCATCGCTTCATGTCTCCCCAGCCTCCTCAGCCGAAACGCCTGTGCGCCCTGCCCGGCCTGCTGCTGCTCGTGCTTGCGGCGCCCGCCTCGGCCCAGCTCTCCGGCAGCGTTTCGGTTGTGACGGATTACCGCTTCCGGGGCGCGGTGCTGAGCGAGACCGATCCATCCCTTCAGGCGAGCCTTGCCTACGACAGCGGAACCGGCTGGTACACGGGCGCCTTCGCCGCGCAAACCCGGGTGTCGGACCGCGGCGGCGCCCAGCTGGTGGGCTATGCGGGCTATGCGAGGCGCATGGATTCCGGACTGAGCTGGGATGCCGGCGTCAGCGCCACCCGTCTTACCCAATCCGCCAGCAGCTACGCCGAGGCCTACATCGGCCTCAGCGGTGAACAGCTCAGCGCGCGCCTGAGCTACGCTCCCCACTACCTGGGCCGTTCCCTGCAGACGGTCTACGCTGAAGTGAATGCGGTGCAGCCGCTGGAAGGCGGGCTTTCACTGTTTGCCCATGCCGGTTTGCTGCATGGCATTTCGGGCCAGGCCTTCCGCCAGCGCGCCGACCTGCGCCTGGGCGCCGCCGCCCGCCTCGGCGACGCCACGCTTCAGCTCTGGTACGAACGCAGTTCGCGCCGCAGCCGCTACGGCGAGGAAAGCTATTCCCCTCACGCTCTCGTGCTCGGCGCCCGCTACGATTTCTGAGTCCGCATGAACCATTTGCCGCGGGTGGGGAATTCACAGTTTCCCTCAACCCGACCGGCAAGGAGAATCAATCATGGACTCGCAACGCAGGGCATCGCTCGGCCTGATGGGCCGGATGTGCCTGGCAGGTATGGCCGCCGCTGCAACGATGCTGCTGGCGAGCTGCGGTGGAGGCGGTTCGGACACGCCCATGGCCAGCCCCATGCCGCCGGCCCCGCCGCCTCCCGTCGTCACCCGTTTCGCCGTCACCAGCCTGGTGTCGGACTACAACGGCATTTCCGCCGCGCACACGGACCCGAACCTCGTCAACGCCTGGGGCATCGCCTTCAATCCGCAAGGTTTCGTCTGGGTCCCGGCCGCCGGCACGGACAAATCCACATTGTACGACGGCAACGGCGTGCCGCAGACGCTGGTGGTGGGAACGCCGCCGGAACCGACCGGCATCGTCTTCAACAGCACGCAGGACTTCAAGGTGGTGCAGAACGGCGTCACGGCCGCCAGCCCCTTCATCTTCTCGACCGAGAGCGGGCGCATTGCGGGCTGGGCGCCGTCGGTCAACCGCACCCTGGCGCTGGAGGCCTACAACGGCAGCGCGGAGAACAAGGTGTACAAGGGACTCGCCATCGGCAGCAGCGGCGGCGCGAACTACCTGTACGCCACGGACTTCCACAACAATCGTATCGACGTCTTCGACGCCAGCTTCCAGCCCGTTACGCTGGCAGGCGGCTTCCGCGACAGCGGCATTCCGGCGGGCTATGGCCCCTTCGGCATCCAGGCCATCGGGGACAAGCTGTACGTGACTTACGCACGGCACCAGGCCAGCGGCGACGACGATGAGAAAGGCGCCGGTTTCGGCTATGTGTCGGTGTACGACATGGCGGGGAATCTCCAGCGCCACCTGGTAAGCGCAGGCGCCCTGAATGCGCCGTGGGGGCTGGCCATGGCGCCCGCCAACTTCGGCAGCTTCAGCGGCAAGCTGCTGGTGGCGAACTTCGGCGACGGCAAGATCAACGCCTATGACCCCAACACTGGCGACTGGCTCGGCGTGCTCACGAAGGCGGATGGATCGGCCATCGTGATCGACGGCCTGTGGGGCATCGCTTTCGGCAACGGACTCAATGCCCAGCCCACCAATACCCTGTTCTTCACGGCCGGGCCATCCGATGAAGCGCACGGCCAGTACGGCCGCCTGGACATGGCGCCTTAACGGTCGCGGTAGCGCAGGGTGTTGATCAGCGTGTTGGTGAGGTCGATGTCGGCCAGGGCCTCGCCCGACACACGCAGGTAGCTGCGCTCGCGGATGCGCAGGAGCTCCTCCATCAGCTGCTCTTTGGGCAGCATGGATTGCACCAGGTCCGCGGGCTGAACGTCCTGGTAGCGGCCGTAGTTGGCGTAAATGTCCGCCAGGGCGGCGCGTGCGCTGGCTTCGTCCAAGCGGGGCTGCCTGCGCTGCGCTGCGCCCGCCTGCGGCGATTCGCGAAGCTGGTCTGCCAGGGCTTCGAAGGTGGCGGCGCGCGCCTGCGCCCGCAGTTCCAGGGCGAGGTCGCGCTGCTTGCCCTGCAGCTTGCGCGGGTCCAGCTTTTCCAGCTCGGCGCGGCCTTCCACGCCGCCTGCGCGCAGCATGAAGGTGGCGGCACGGGCAAAGATGTCTGCATCGTCGGAGGCCAGCAGGGCCGACACGGAGGGCACGCTTTCCGGCGAGCCTACCCACATCAGTATTTCGAGCACGCGCTTGGCTACCGCCTCGTCGCGCAGCAGGCCGCGCAGATGGCGCTCCGCCACCGCGCCGAACGGCCCGTAGAGATAGATGCAGACAGAGGTTTCATCGACGGTGTAGCCGTGCTGCGGCACGAACACCGTGACGCTCTTGCGCAGGAAGGCGCGGTCGATGAGCGGGAGCAGGCGCGCGTCCTTGTCCTGCGCGGCGGCGTGCGCGAAGCGGAAAAGCTGCTGGCTCTGGGCCGCTATCGCGGAAGATTCGGGGTCGATGGCAAGCAAGGCCTGCGTGGACAGGGCCTTGTCCGAAGGCTCGCCCTGGGCGCGGAGGAAGTAGCCCACGTCCAGCAGCATCAGCTGATTGGGCTTTGCCTTGCGCAGCTCGGCGGCGAGCTGGCTGCGCAACACGGGGAGAGCCGACGCCTTGTTGTCGCCGAAGTAGCGCCAGATATTGTCCAGCTGGCGGCGCTGCTCGGCGGCGGCCTTCTCGTCCGGCGCAGCCTGCATGGCGCGCATCTCGTTCAGGCGCGCGGCGGTATCCTGCTCGGCGGCCAGCGCGGCGGACATCGCCAGCGCAAGCACGGAAGCGCGGAGCGCCGTTTGTACTGCTTTCATTTCTTTTCCTTGCTCAAGCCTGCATGCGCGCGCGCAGCGCTTCCACGTCCGCGCGCCATGCCTCGTAATGCTCGCTATCCTGCCACAGCTCGCGCAGTTCGGAGCGCCCGGATAGCACCAGCTCCAGCACGCGCAGCGCCTTCTCGTGCAGGTCCGTGCGCAGCTTGAACTTGGGCTGCACGGCGGCCACCCATTCGTCCACCGCTTCAGAGTCCTCGTCCTGCAAGCCCGCCCTGCCCTCCAGCCGCGCCAGCGTTTCGACGGCGGCGAGGGCTTCCGCGCCGAAGGGCGCCTCCAGCTGGCCTGCCTCGCCCGCGCTCAGCGCGTTGTCCAGCGTGTCGGCGATGAAGTAGAGATCGTGCGACTCCTGCAGGTCCTCCGCCCAGTCCTGGGCGAAGTCGTTGCCGAAGACGGCGGTGGACCATGTACCCATGCCTCAGACTCCCGGACGCACGACGCTGCCGCTGGTCTTCTGCGTCTTCACCACCTGCATTGCCGTGGCAATGAGGCCGCTCATGTCGCCCAGGTTGGCAGGCACGATGAGCGAGTTGCTGGTCTTGGCCAGCTGGCCGAAGGCGTCCACGTACTGCTGGGCGACCTTCAGGTTCACGGCTTCCTCGCCTCCCGGCTCGCGGATGGAGGCGCCCACCTGGCGCAGCGCGGTGGCGGTTGCATCGGCGATGGCGACGATGGCGGCCGCCTCGCCCTGGGCGCGGTTGATGGCGGCCTGCTTCTCGCCCTCGGAGCGGGCAATGGCGGCCTCGCGTTCGCCGGTGGCGATGTTGATCTGTTCCTGCTTGCGGCCTTCGGAAGCAGCGATCAGGGCGCGCTTGCCCCGCTCGGCGGTGATCTGGGCCTGCATGGCGTGCAGGATCTCGTTCGGCGGCGTAAGGTCCTTGATCTCGTAGCGCAGCACCTTCACGCCCCAGTTGGCGGCCGATTCATCGATGGCGTTCACCACGGCGGCGTTGATGTGGTCGCGCTCCTCGAAGGTCTTGTCCAGCTCCATGCGGCCGATGACGGAGCGCAGCGTGGTCTGGGCCAGCTGGGTGATGGCGGCGATGTAGTTGGACGAGCCGTAGGAGGCGCGCATCGCATCCGTGACCTGGAAGTAGAGAATGCCGTCCACCTGCAGCTGGGTGTTGTCCTTGGTGATGCAGACCTGGGACGGCACGTCCAGCGGAATCTCCTTCAGCACGTGCTTGTAGGCGATGCGGTCGATGAAGGGCACCACGATATTCAGGCCGGGGCCCAGCGTGGCGTGGTATTTACCGAGGCGCTCCACAACCCATGCGTGCTGCTGGGGCACCACGTTGATGGTCTTGAAGACGAAGACCAGCGCGACGATGAAGATGATGAGGGTGACGCTGCCGAAACCGAATTCCATATTGTTGTTCTCCCTAGTGCGGTTGCTGTCAGGCGCCGACGATCAGGCGGCTGCCCCTTACTTCGACGATGCGGAACACGCCGGGCACAGGCGCTGCGTTGGGAGCCAGCTCCACGTCCCACATCGCGCCGCGGTACATGACGCGCGCCGTGCCATCCTGCCAGGCCGGCACGTTGATGCTCTGCCCCACATCCATATTGATATTGGGATCGCTCGCCGCATCCTGCTTTTCGGTCCTGCCGTAGCGGCTGCGGCGCAGCAGCACGGTGGCCACGATGCCCACCACGGCCGCCGCCAGCATCTGTCCCGGCAGGTCGACCCGCATGAAGGCCAGCAACGCGCCGGCCAGCAGCCCGATCGCGATCATGAGCAGATAGAAGGTGCCCGTGAACAGTTCGAGCCCCACCACCACGCCCGCCGCGATCAGCCACATGATCCAGTCAGCCATTCTTCAGTCTCCTCTCAAGTAAAAAAACCCTCGCAGCCCTGTGCGGGAAGCGAGGGTTTTCGTAACGATAGAAGAAAATTCCACCGTTGTGTTGCTTTTTTTACTTCTTCATCTCCGCCAGCTTCTGCCAGGTGTCGATGACCGAATCCGGATTCAGGGACATGGACTCGATGCCCTGCTCCATCAGCCACTCGGCCAGGTCAGGATGGTCGGACGGGCCCTGGCCGCAGATGCCGATGTACTTGCCATGCTTGCGGCAGGCCTGGATGGCCATGGACAGCAAGGCCTGCACGGCCGGGTCGCGCTCGTCGAAGTCCGCGGCCAGCAGTTCCATGCCCGAGTCGCGGTCCAGGCCCAGGGTGAGCTGGGTGAGGTCGTTGGAGCCGATGGAGAAGCCGTCGAAGTGCTCCAGGAAGCGCTCGGCCAGCACGGCATTGGACGGCACTTCGCACATCATGATGACGCGCAGGCCGTTCTCGCCGCGTTTCAGGCCGTTCTTCGCCAGCAGGTCGATCACCTTCTCGGCCTGGCCGATGGTGCGCACGAAGGGCACCATGATCTCCACGTTGGTGAGCCCCATGTCCTCGCGCACACGCTTGAGGGCCAGGCATTCCATGTTGAAGGACTCGGCGAAGTCCGGCGCGATGTAGCGCGCGGCGCCGCGGAAGCCCAGCATCGGGTTTTCCTCGTCCGGCTCGTAGCGCGAGCCGCCGATCAGCTTCTTGTACTCGTTGGACTTGAAGTCGGACAGGCGCACGATCACGGGCTTCGGCCAGAAGGCCGCCGCGATGGTGGCGATGCCTTCGGCCAGCTTGTCGATGTAGAAGGCCTTGGGCGAGGCGTGGCCGCGCGCCACCGATTCCACAGCCTTCTTCAGGTCCGCGTCGATGTTCGGGTACTCCAGAATGGCCTTGGGGTGCACGCCGATGTTGTTGTTGATGATGAACTCCAGGCGGGCCAGGCCCACACCGGCATTCGGCACCTGCTGGAAGTCGAAGGCCAGCTGGGGGTTGCCCACGTTGAGCATGATCTTGGTCGGCAGCGGCGGCAGTTCGCCGCGCGAGACTTCGGAAATCTCGGTTTCCAGCAGGCCGTCGTAGATGCGGCCCTCGTCGCCTTCGGCGCAGGACACGGTCACGAAGGTGCCGTCCTTCAGCACTTCGGTGGCGTCGCCGCAGCCCACCACGGCGGGCACGCCCAGTTCGCGGGCGATGATGGCCGCGTGGCAGGTACGTCCGCCACGGTTGGTGACGATGGCCGAGGCGCGTTTCATCACGGGTTCCCAGTTCGGGTCCGTCATGTCCGCCACCAGCACATCGCCCGGCTGCACGCGCTCCATTTCGGAAGGATCGTGGATCACGCGCACGGGACCGGCGCCGATCTTCTGCCCGATAGCGCGGCCCGAAGCCAGCACCGTGCCGGTGGACTTCAGCTTGAAGCGCTGCTGCGCGTCCGTGTGCTTCTGCTGCGACTTCACGGTTTCAGGACGGGCCTGCAGGATATACAGCTTGCCGTCGCGGCCATCCTTGCCCCACTCGATGTCCATCGGGCGGCCGTAGTGGCGCTCGATGATGACGGCGTACTTGGCCAGTTCCACCACGTCCGCATCGCTCAGGGAATAGCGGTTGCGCAGTTCGATGGGCACGTCCACGGTCTTGACCGAGCGGCCCGCCTTGGCCTCGTTCGTGAACTCCATCTTGATCAGTTTCGAGCCGATATTGCGGCGGATGACGGGCGATTTGCCCTGTTCCAGCATGGGCTTGTGGACGTAGAACTCGTCCGGATTCACGGCGCCCTGCACCACGGTCTCGCCCAGGCCATAGCTGGAGGTGACGAAGACCACGTCCTGGAAGCCCGATTCGGTATCGATGGTGAACATCACGCCCGAGGCGCCCAGGTCCGAGCGGACCATGCGCTGCACACCGGCGGAGAGGGCCACTTCGGCGTGGGTGAAGCCCTTGTGGACGCGGTAGGAGATGGCGCGGTCGTTATACAGGGAGGCAAAGACGTGCTTCATGGCGTCCAGCACGTTCTCGATGCCGACCACGTTCAGGAAGGTCTCCTGCTGGCCCGCGAAGGAGGCATCCGGCAGGTCTTCGGCGGTGGCGGAGGAACGCACGGCAAAGGACACCTCGGTCGCCGAATCGGCCACCAGGCGCTCGTAGAAGGCGCGGATCTCGGCCTCCAGGCGGGGCTGGAAAGGCGTGTCGATGATCCATTGGCGAATTTCGGCTCCGGCCTGGGCCAGGGCGCGCACGTCGTCGATATTGAGGTCCGCCAGGCGGTCCGCAATACGGTCTGCCAGCGGCTTGCCGCCGCTGACGGAATGGGACAGGAAGTCGCGGAAAGCCTGGGCCGTGGTGGCAAAGCCGCCCGGCACGCGCACGCCGGCGCCGGCGAGCTGGCTGATCATCTCGCCCAGGGAGGCGTTCTTGCCGCCTACCGACTCCACATCCGTCATTCTCAGTTCTTCGAATGAAGCTACATACGTTGCTTCGGTGCTCTGCTCCTTCAATGCTGCGTTAGACAAGTTGGTCATAATGACACCCTTACTGATGATAGAAATCTTTGCGTAGGGCATGCTCGACTTGTTTCTTGTTATTCTGAGCGTCGTACAGCACAATCTTACCGTTGCGGCCATTTTACAGCCTGCGGCGCAAATTGACGATTCACAATCCCTACGCATGAATACTGAGCAACGTCCCCCCCTGCCCGCCTCGGCCCGTACCGTCTTCTTCGTTTCCGATGGAACGGGCATTACCGCCGAGACTTTCGGCCACTCCGTGCTGACCCAGTTCGAGATGCGCTTCCGCCAGATCCGGCTACCCTTCATCGACACGGTGGACAAGGCCCACGAGGCGGCGCGCAAGATCAACGAGGCGGCGGCGGCCGACGGCCAGCGGCCCATCATCTTCTCCACCCTGGTGAAAACCGAGCTTTCCAGCGTGATCCGCAAGTGCACGGGCCTGCACATGGACCTGTTCCAGAGCTTCGTGGCGCCGCTGGAGCAGGAATTGGGCGTGAAATCGACCCACACCATCGGCCGCTCGCACAATATCGTGGATTCGGAGGAGTACAAGAACCGCATCGAGGCCATCAACTTCTCGCTGGCGCACGACGACGGGCAGTCGCACAAGAACCTGTCGGAGGCCGACGTGATCCTGGTGGGCGTGTCCCGCTCGGGCAAGACGCCTACGTCGCTTTATCTGGCCATGCAGTACGGGATCAAGGCCGCGAACTACCCGCTGATTCCGGACGATTTCGAGCGCCGCAGGCTGCCATCGGCCCTGTATGAGTTCAAGCACAAGATCTTCGGGCTCACGATCACGCCCGAGCGCCTGTCCGAAATCCGCAACGAGCGGCGCGCGGGCAGCAAATACGCGTCCATCGAAAACTGCCGCTACGAGGTGAACGAGGCGGAGATGATGATGAAGCGCGAAGGCATCCGCTGGCTCTCCTCCACCACCAAATCCATCGAAGAGATCTCCACCACGATCCTGCAGGAGATCAAGCCCAACCGCCGGGAATACTGATTCGGCTGAGTTTGAGCGGCATCATCTCAGCCGCGCGCCGCGGTGTTATCTAATGTGCAATACTGCCCCTGAGCTTGCCGGAACCGTTTCCGGCATGGCAAACGGAACGGAGCTGCCATGGAACACCTCAACTACACCCTTTTTACCCTGATCAACGCTCCGGCCGATCCTTCGCAATCGATGCTGTGGCTGGCGAAACTGTTCGGGATCTATGCCATCTACGCGGTGCCGGCGCTGATTGCCGTCGGCTGGCTGCGCGGCAGCGACGAGCGGCGCAAGGCCATGCTGATGGCGACGGCGGCTGCCGTGGTGGGGCTGTGCATCTCGAACGCCATCGGCCAGCTCTGGCCCCATCCGCGTCCCTTCGTGATCTCCCTGGGCCACACGCTCATGCACCATGATGCGGATGCGTCCTTCCCCAGCGACCACCTCACCCTGCTCTGGTCCGTGGCCTTTGCCCTCACGATCCGCAATCCGGGCTCGATGGCGAATATCGCGCTCGTGCTGCTCGGGTTCCCGGTCGCCTGGGCGCGCATCTACCTTGGCGTGCACTACCCGCTGGACATGGTGGGCGCGGCGCTCGTGGCCTCCGCGAGCGCCGCGCTGACGGCAAGCTGCGCGCCATGGTTCCTGCCAACGGTCTTCCAGCTGGCGACGCGGGTGCACCGCCATCTGTTCGCACGGTTGATCCGCTCCGGCTGGGTACAGCCCTGACGTTTGCTCAGGTCTGTTTCGGCGCAATCTCCAGCGTCGGCCGCGGGTGCGGCGCCCCTTGCGACAGGTCCGTTTCGCTTTCGCCCGCCGCAATGAGGTGCTGCCACAGCTTGTCTCCTGCCGCGCGCTGGGCGGGGCTGAGGCGGTAGGAGGAAGTCACGGCCTCGGGGTCGTTCCACAGACTGGCATAAGAAGCCTGCTGGCGGCTGTCGTTCCAGGCACGCGCAATGGCTGCAGACTTCTGTTGCATGAGGGCGGCCGTACTGCGCATCCGCACCCAGCGATGATTCAGCCATCCATTCGCCGACGACTCGGCGTCCAGGAAGCGCGCAATGATCTGCCGGGCCGCTTCTGTGCCGCTCTCGCTCATGGCATCGATGGATTCGGCCGGCATATTGAGATTCAACCCGCCCTCCTTCCGCGTGTGCATGATCTGCACGATGCGGTCGCGGTATCCCGGCGTGTGCTTGAGGCCCTCCTCACGCGCGATGCGGATGGTGCGGATCAGGGCGCCGAGGAAGCTCGCCGGAGACACCGAACCATCGCTGTTGTCGATATCGGCGTAGCCCCCGGTCAGGCCCTGCGCATTGTTCTTCGGCAGGCGCACGCGCGCGGAAGGCGGCGCGCCTTCCGCCAGCGAATTGTCCAGGGAGATGCCGAAGGTGGGCCGTGTTGGCAGCAGCGAGTCGAAGAAGTGAATGGGGAAGTTGCTGGTCAAGCCACCGTCCGAGAACCACACGCGGCAAAGCGTAAAGGCGCCCTCGCTCACGCCATCGCCTTCCACATAGCGCAGACGGTACAGGGGTATGGCCTGGAGCAGCACCGGGAAGCTCAGGCTGAGGCGCGCGCAGAACACGATGGGAAGATTGGCAGCATCTGGAAGAAAGTACAGGTCCCTGTCCTCTGCCTCGATGTGTTCATCCATCCTGCGCAGCAGCTCAATCGTTTTCGGGCTCGAATCGGCGACTGGGCGCGATGCCGCGCACATCGCCTGCACAATCCCTTCCGGAAAGAGCCGCCTGAGCTCCGATAGCCGGAACAGCAGGTCGCCGCTGTCGTGCGGCAGGCGGTGCGCCCTGAATTCGGACAGGCCGGTGCTCATGAAGGCCAGCTCGATCGAAGGCCTGGACTCCTGAAGGTCTCCAAAGGTGAGCGGCCGCGCTTCAGGCAGGCCGGCGATTTTCTGAACCAGCTGATGAAGCCATTCGGTCAGCGCGGGATGCTGCGCGCCCTCTTCTCCCATGCCGGAACAGATGCCGCCGTTGTTCCGGCTCAGGCCCGAAATCGCGGTACGCACAAAGCTGAATGCCGCTGCGGCGAGCGCGCCAAGCGGAAGCCACAGCACAAGGGATATCTGCGCAATGGGGTTGGTCACGAGGGCCCGCACCAGATCGGCCGCGCCGGACAGGCGCGCCAGCGCCAGATGAAGTGTGATGACTGCCGCCAGACCTGCGAGGGCGGATAGAGGAAAGTGGCGCAGCAGGCCCCATACAGCTGCCGCGACGCGTCCCACCGGACCTTTCCGGTTCAAGGTGGCTTCGACGACGGCAAAGTGGCGCCGCAGGTCGGCACAGGGCTGGAACAGCGAGAACAGATGCGACTTGCCGGAGTCGCCGGGGTCTTTCAGCCAGCCGGGCAGCCTGGCCAGTTCGTCGAAGCCGTCATCCGGCCCGCCGTGGGCGGCGGCATTGCGCTTGAACTGCGCAGCCGCCGCAGCGACGGCAGCAACCGCCCCGACACTGGTGCCGCCAATGCTGCGCAATGTGAAGCGCCTGGAGAGCTCCGCCACGAACGATGGGTACACCACGCCCGAGGTCACGCCGCCCTCCATCACGATATCGCATTCGTCAGGCAGATAGTCCGAGTGTTTCATGAGACCTCTTTCATGCGATGGAGGGATATCGCCTCATTATAGGCGAGCACCTGATCTCCCATACCCACCTGAAATGATTTCGACGGCCAAAATATCTCGATGCTCAAGCGAATAGCAGAGCGATTTTAGGCCGCCTCAACTTACGCTCAAACTCAACAGGAGCAGCGTATCCGCACTGCTAACCTGCCTTGGTTGCATGCCCAAATCACCTGAAGGAAAACGCGATGAGGCCATTCATTTCATACTCTGCTTCAATCCTCCTTAGCCTGCTAAGCATTGTCTGCTCCTCAGCCAGCTCTCAAGAATTGAGCAGAGAAGCGAAGGTTGCTCTCAATAAAGAACGATCTGTCGAAGTCTGTCACACCGAGCTCCGGCGCAAAAGCCGCATCTGTGAAACTCAGGAGCTTCCTCGGGGGCTCGAAGTTCCGCGCTAGGTAATTCAGGTTCCGCTGGTAGCGAACTCGGAGTTGAGCTTCCTGAGCATAGCTTCGGAAAGCAGCGCGCTATGCGTTACAGATTCACGAAACGGCGCGGTCCGCTGCAAGAAGCTTCCCTTTACTTTAGGTAAGGAAATCACCGTATCGGTCACGCGCATCGATGAAACGAGCAGCACGTTTCTCTTTGTGCCCAGGGGCGAGCTGTCCCGGTATGCCGAACATAGAAGAGTCGCTCTCTTCATGATCGGACTGATCGATGCCCAACGCGCTTTCGCAAAGGAAGGTCCTAACGGACCGCCGTTCGAAGAACTGAAGATCGATGTAACACCCAACGCCGCCGTCGATCCTGACTGTGACAGTACCGAAGGTGATGGAAGCAACGATTGCGTGGGTAACGGCGGTGATGAAGGTGGCGGCGGCGGTGGTGGTGGTGGTGGTGGTGGTGGTGGTGGTGGCGGTGGCGGTGGTGGCAGTGGCGGAAGCGGCGGCACGAATTGCATCTACGGCCCGATCACTGTGTGCTCCGTTCCACGTCCTGCATCTCCACCACCAGATGTGCCGCCCCCACCAGCGAGGCCCTTGCCTCTACCCGATCCATGCCGGCTGTTTGGAATTAACTGCCCACCGCCGCCAGCAATCCCATCGACTCATCCCACCGACTATGAAGAGCGCGTAGCGCAATGTATGGAACAAAATGAAACCGACATGGCTATGTGTGAGGCCATTTATCGAAGCCATGGTCCGCGCGAATGGGCGGCCTGCAAAGATCGCGCCACTCGAAAGCTGAGAGATTGCCTTAGCCGCGCACGCGGACGATAGCGCGGATGGCGGAAGGAATGACTCGTTCTGGACCTGCTTTCCAAGCCAGCCCATATAATCGATGGACACAACGAGTTCTGCGGAGCGAAGGCTATGAAAACGCCAGTGTTTCCCAACATACAGCTATATATCGACAATGCTGGACGGCTCTGTATCGCAAGCACACGACGCAGCGATCACGAGCCGTTCGTATCCTTCGAGATGCCGCTCAGCGAGGTCATGCAAGACGGGCTGGACGCCGCCGCGCAACGGCTCGGCACCAGCCTTCTTTACCAGCTGTCAGTGCTCTATCCCGGGATGCTCGACCTCCCTCCGATCGAGGTGCCGCCGCCTGACCTGGGCAATGTCCATGACCTGTTGCGATTGTCGGTTCAGCAGAGGACGAGCCGTTTTGTGCCGATGATTGACAAGCTGCTCGCAGAAGGACGCGACGAACAGTTCGCCAGGGAGTCTTGGCCGACCCTTCGCGATTACCTCGTTACCCTGCCATCGGAAGCCTGAGCAACGACGGTGCGGATGAATTCTTCGCTGAAGGCGGGGAGCTTGGGGTCGGCTTTGGCGATTTCCTGGTAGCGCAGGACGAACTGGCTGGGGTGATCCTTCAGGAGCTTGAAAATGGCTTCCTTGCCGTACTTCTTTTCAAGGGCGTTGGCGATGACCCAGCCTAGCTCGTAGCCCGCGTCGTCGAAGGTGCCGTAGAACAGCAGGCCGTAGACTTTCTCGTATTCGTCTTCGTTGGGCGGCGGGGCGAGCAGCAGGCGCAGGCCCGCCGTTTCGTACAGCGTGACGATGCTTTCAATGCGCTTGGCGTTGCGCAGCTTGGCGTCGCGCAGGCGCGATGAATAGGGACTCGCTTCACGGTCGGCGATGGGGTGGGTGAACAGGTCGGCCGTGCCTTCCTGTACCAGGTCGTACAGCAGGCGGTTCAGCCATACGGTCCCCATGCTGCTCACGGCGGCGCCAGGCGCTGGACGGGGCGGCGCGGTCATAACATGCGACTGCACGGCGTGGAACAGTTCGTGGGCGATGGTTTCGGCCAGTTCCTGCGCCGTGGCGTTCGAGAAGCGCGCGAGATTGACGTAGACGCTTTCGTGATCGTCGTCGAAGGCGAAGCCGCTGGAGTTGCCGCCGAAGACGAAGACCACGCGCAGCTGCGCGCTGAACTGCGAGGGGACATACTCGTTCAGCATGCGCCTCACGTCTTCCGCCACGGCCTTGTATTTCGCGCCGCCGTTGCGGAATTCGGCGGATACGGCCTGCGCCGCGTCGGCGCTGCGCTTGTCCTTTGGCAGCGTGCGCAGGTAGGCGAGCAGCGCGTCCGTGTCCTTGAGCTTCATCTTGCGCACCATGGCGGGCGTGGCGGGCAAGGCGCGGATTTTCGCAGCGGTGGCGTCGTCCAGCGTGCCCGCCTGCACCGACTGGCTTACCAGGCGGGCGAAGTCTTCATCGAAGCTGAATTGGAGGGCCGGCGCGGCGCGGGATGGAAGGGACAGGAACAACAGTACTGCAACAAGCCATGCGCGCATGCACACTCCGGTGAAAGGTCAGAAGAATTGGCGCCAGTCGTCCAGCCACGCGGGGAAGTCTTCGACGGGCATGGGGCTGGCGATGTAGTAGCCCTGGGCGTAGGTACAGCCTATGCCTTGCAGGAAGTCCCAGTCCTGCTTGGTCTCCACGCCCACGGCGCAGGAGCGGCGGTCCAGGCTGCGCGCCAGGCCGAGGCAGGATTTGAGCACCGTGCCGATGGCGCGTTTTTTCGATGCGCCGTCCACGAAGCTGCGGTCGATCTTCAGCTCGGAGAACGGAATGCTGGCCAGCAGCTGGAGGTTGGAGCGCCCCGTTCCGTAGTCGTCGATGGCGAGGCCGAAGCCCATCATGCGCAGGCGCAGCAGGCGTTCCAGGAAATGCGGGTCGATGGCCAGCACGGACGATTCGGTGATCTCGAAGGTGATGTAGCCGGGCAGGATGCGGTGCCGTTCCAGGCAGGCCGTGATCTGGGCGATGAACTGGGGATGCGAGAGCGTGCTCGGGTCCACATTGATCGAGAAGGAGATCGGAATGCCCTGGTCGTGCAGGATGCGGCAGGCGGCCACCGATTTGTCGATCATGCTCCAGTCGAGGAAGTCGACGCGGCCTGCTTCCTCCAGCACTTTCACGAAGGCCGATGGCCCCAGCACGCCGTGCTGCGGGTGGCGCCAGCGCGCGAACATTTCAAGTCCGGTCACCTGCCCCGTTTCCAGCTCGATCTTGGGCTGGAAGAAGGGATCGAATTCGCGCGCCTGCAGGCCGCGTCCCACTTCCGCGAAGGTGAAGGCAGGATGCGAGGGCGCAGGCGCGGGCCTGTCCGGCGCGGTGTAGTTCTCGATCAGGGTTTCGAGCTTGGCGGCGCTCATGGGCTTGGCCACGGTGCCCAGCAGGTCCACGCCATAGGCCAGGGACATGGTTTCGACGGAGAACATCACGTCCCCGCTCTGCGCGCCGACCACGATCAGGCCCGCGCGGCACTTCAATTCGGCCAGGCGGCGGATCAGCTCCAGGCCGTCCATGCCCGGCAGGGCGATGTCGACGATAGCGATGTCGATGGCGGGGCTCACGCCCAGGTCGAAGGCCCGCAGTGCGCTATGGCCGTCCGGCGCGGTGTGCACGTGCTGCGCGCCCATGTGGCGCAGCATCCCGGCCAGCAGCTCGCGCTGCACCGGCTCACCTTCCGCCACCAGAAACTGCATACTCGCGATGTCCATGCCCGCTCCGAAGATTGCTTAAACCTGATTCTGCCTGACTTGCTCGAAAAAGCATACTGCCGCGCATGCCGCCACGTTCAGGGACTCCACCTTGCCCAGGTGGGGAATGACCACCGTCTGCCTTGCGGCGGAGAGCAGTTCGTCCGACACGCCCTGCCCTTCGTGCCCGAAAACCCAGGCCACAGGCTGGCGCAGGTCGGCGTCATAGAGGCGCTGGGTGGCGTAGCCGCTGGTGGCCAGCGTGGCGATCTGCGCGCCTTGCAGCAGTGGCAGCAGCGCCACATTTTCAAAGATGTCCAGCACGAAGTGGGCGCCCATGGCGGCCCGCAGAACCTTGGGCGACCAGCAGAAGGCCGTGCCGGGGCTGCAATACACTTCCTTGATGCCAGCCGCGGCGGCGCTGCGCAGGATGGAGCCCACATTGCCGGGGTCCTGCACATTATCCAGCAGGACGGCGTTGACGGTGAGCGCGGCCGGCACATCGCGCTGCGGCGTCGCGACCAGAAACATGACGCCCACGCCGTTCTCCACCTGGCTCAGTGCCGCATAGAGCGCGTCCGGCAGGCAGAGGCAATGCGCGTGCTCCGCTTCCAGCCCGGCGACGATGCTCGCCACTTCGGGGTTGTGCAGCCCCGTTTCGCTGACGATGCATTGTTCGGGATGGCCGCGCAGCTGGAGCCAGGCTTCGCACAGGTGCACGCCGTCCAGCAGCGTGCGGCCGGCCTTGCGACGCGCCTGCGAGCTGGTGGCAAGGTGCTTGAGCTCCTTGTACTGGGCGTTCTCGCGCGAGGTGATGGACTTCACAGCATCTGCTCCAGCAGCTCGCGCACGGGCGCGAAGGAACGGCGGTGCACCGGCGATACGCCGTGCAGGCGCAGCGCCTCCAGGTGCTGCTCCGTGCCGTAGCCCTTGTGCTGATCGAAGCCGTACTGCGGGTACTTCTTGTGCAGCTTGCGCAGCGCCTCGTCGCGCGTGGTCTTGGCGAGGATGGAGGCGGCGGAGATGGATTCGATCTTGTCGTCGCCATCCACGATGGCGATGGTCTGGATCTTCATTACCGGGCAGCGGTTGCCGTCGATGAGCGCGAGCGTGGGAATGGTTTCCAGCGCATGCACGGCGCGTTTCATGGCCAGCATGCTGGCCTGCAGGATGTTCAGGCGGTCGATCTCGGCTTCGGAGGCCTTGGCCACGGCCCAGGCCACGCAGTGCTGCTTGATGAGGGGCGCCAGTTCCTCGCGCCGCGCTTCGGTGAGCTTCTTGGAGTCGCGCAGGCCTTCGATGGGCCGCTCGCGGTGCAGGATGACGGCGGCTGCATAAACAGGACCGGCCAGCGGGCCACGCCCTGCCTCGTCCACGCCGCAGATGATTTCTTCGAGCGAGTACGGCAGGTCGTCGAACAGGCCTGGCTGCGGTGCGTTCATCGGCCAATCACTTTCAATACGGCGGCAGCGCTTTCCTGCGAGCTGTTGCGCAGCAGGCTGTGGTGCATGTCCGTGAAGCGCTGCGCCAGCTGCAGGCGGTGCGGGACATCGCTCAGCTGCTTCCACATGTTCTCGGCCAGCGCCTCCGGGCTCGCCTTGTGCTGCAGGAGCTCGGGCACGAGGAACTCGCGCGCCAGGATGTTGGGCAGGCCAATCCAGGGCTGGTAGCCGAAGTGGCGCAGGATCTGCCATTCCAGCTCCATCATGCGGTAGGCGATCACCATGGGTTTCTTGAACAGCGCCACTTCGAGCGAGGCCGTGCCGGAGGCCACCAGCACCGCGTCGGCCGCGCAGATGGCGGTGTGCGACTGGCCGTCCAGCAGCTGGATCTCCACGTCCTGCAGGCCGTTCTGTTCCACGATCTGGCGGAACAGGGCTTTCTGGCGCTCGCCCGCCATGGGCGCGACGAAACGCAGCGTGCGGTCGCGCTGGAGCAGGAGCCTGGCCGCGCCCACGAAGGCGGCGGTGTTGTACTTGATCTCCGACATGCGGCTGCCGGGCATGATGGTGACGACGTTCGCGTCCTCCGGCAGGCCGAGGGCGCGGCGCGCCGCCGCTTCGTCCGGCGCCAGGGGAATCAGTTCGGCCAGCGGGTGGCCCACGAAGGTCGCGGGCACGCCTGCCTTGCGGTAGATCTCTTCTTCGAAGGGGAAGACCAGCAGCATGTGCGATACCGCGCGCTGGATCTTCTTGATGCGCCCTCCCCGCCAGGCCCAGATCTGCGGGCCGATGTAGTGCATGGTGGGAATGCCCGCGGCCTTGAGCTGCTCTTCCAGGCCCAGGTTGAAGCCGGGGTAGTCCGCGCCGATGAAAACGCTGGGCCGCTCGGCCAGCAGCATGTCGCGCAGCTGGTTCTGGATGCCTTTCAGTTCGCGATAGCGGGGAATGATCTCGACGATGCCGCGCACCGTGAGCGTATCCATGGGCCAGTGCGACTGGAAGCCGTGGGCGGCCATGTGCGGGCCGCCGATGCCGTGGAAGCGCGCTTCCGGCAGGTGCTGGCGCAGGCCGCCCAGCAGGCGGCCCGCCAGCATGTCGCCGGAGGGTTCGCCCGCGACGGCGGCAATGGCAATGTCAGCGGACGATGCCACGGGTTGCGGTGTCGAGGAAGGTGCGGAAGGCGTTCAGGTGCACGGCGGCATCCGGCGTCGCCTGTTCCTGTTCCAGCAGCGCGGCCTTGGCCTCTTCCAGCGTGAGGCCGGAGCGGTACAGCGTCTTGTAGGCGGTGCGCAGGGCGCCGATCTGCTCGCGCGTGAAGCCGCGCCGCTTCAGGCCTTCGATGTTGATGCCGTGGGCCTGGGCCGGATTGCCGTTCAGGAGCACGAAGGGCGGCACGTCCTGCGTCAGGCTCGTGCTCATGCCGACGAAGGCATGCGCGCCGATCTTGCAGAACTGGTGCACGTTGGCATAGCCGCTCATGATGACGTAGTCGCCGATCTCCACGTGGCCCGCCATCTGCGCGTTGTTCGAGAAGATGGTGTTGTTGCCCACCACGCAGTCATGCGCCAGGTGGACGTAGGCCGAGATCCAGTTGTCGTGGCCCAGCTTCGTCACGCCCTTGTCCTGCACGGTGCCCAGGTTGAAGGTGCAGAACTCGCGGATGGTGTTGCGGTCGCCCACTTCCAGGCGGGTGGGCTCGCCCTTCCACTTCTTGTCCTGCGGCGGCGCGCCGATGGAGGAGAACTGGAAGAACTTGTTGTCCTCGCCGATGGTGGTGTGGCCTTCGATGACCACGTGCGGCCCGACCCAGGTGCGGGCGCCGATCACGACGTCCGGGCCCACGATCGAGTATGCGCCGATCTCGACGCCGTCGCCCAGCTGGGCTTTCGGGTCGACGATGGCGGTCGGATGGATCTTCGTTGCCATTATTGCCCCGCAGGCTGGCTTGCGTCCGCGCTGTTACGGATGGTGCACATCAGTTCCGCTTCCACCGCCACCTGGCCGTCCACGCTGCCAACGGCCTTGTACTTCCAGATGCCGCGCGAAACGCGCAGGATCTCGACGTCCATCTTCAGCTGGTCGCCGGGGCCCACGGGGCGCTTGAAGCGCGCGTTGTCGATACCCACGAAGTAGACCACCGAATTCTCGTCCGGCTTGATGTTCATGGTGAGGAAGGACAGGATGGCCGCGGTCTGGGCCATCGCTTCGATCATCAGCACGCCCGGCATCACCGGCTTGTGCGGGAAGTGGCCGTTGAAGAACTCTTCATTCACGGTCACGTTCTTGATGGCGGTGATGCTCTTGTTGGCTTCCCAGGTCAGCACGCGGTCCACCAGCAGCAGCGGGTAGCGGTGCGGCAGGAAGGCCTTGATCTGGCAAATGTCGAGGGTTTTGTCTGGAGTGGTCATGATTCTTCTGCTTGATTCGTTATCGTTTTAATGGTTTTTTCCAGCGTGCGGATCTTCTCGCGCATCGCCGACAGGTTGCGGACGATGGCGGCGGATTTCTCCCACTCGCTGTTTTTGGCCAGCGGATAGAAGCCGGTGTACTGCCCCGGCTCCAGGATCGAGCGCGATACCATGCTGCCCGATGAAACGTGCACATGGTCCGCAATGGTCAGGTGCCCCAGCACCATCGCCGCGCCGCCGAAGGTACAGTACTTTCCGATCTTCGCACTGCCCGCCACGCCCACGCAGCCGGCCATGGCCGTGTGCGCGCCGATATGGCAGTTGTGCCCGATCTGGATCTGGTTATCCAGCTTGACGCCATCTTCGATGATGGTGTTCGCCAGAGCGCCCCGGTCCACGGTGGTGTTGGCGCCGATGTCCACATCGTCGCCGATCACCACGCGCCCGACCTGCGGGATCTTGATATACACGCCGCCTTCGTTGGCGAAGCCGAAGCCGTCGGTGCCGATCACGGCGCCCGAGTGCAGCACGCCGCGCTTGCCGATGACGCAGCCATGCTGGAAGGTCACGTTGGCGAAGAAATGCGTGCCCTCGCCCACCTGCGCATTGCGGCCAATGAAGCAGCCCGCCTCGATCACGGCGCCGGGCCCGATTACGGCGCCCGCCTCCACCACCACGCGCGGGCCGATATGGGCCGTGGCATCCACCTGCGCCGAGGGATCGACCACGGCGCTGGCATGGATGCCCGGCGCGGGAACGACGGCCGTCAGCGACTCGAAATACTGGGCCGTGCGAGCGAAATGAACGTAGGGGTTCTTGACCACGATGCGGGCGCCCTGGTAGGTCTGCGCCACCACCGGATCGTCGTTGGCGGAGACGATCAGCGCCGCCGCCTGGCTTTGTCCCGCCTGGGTGCGGAACTTGCTGTTGCTGAGAAAGCTGATGTGCGAAGCGCCGGCGTCCGTCAATGGCGCAATCCCGATCACCTCGATGTTCGGGTCGCCGATCAACTGTCCGCCCAAGCGTTCGACCAATTCTCCTAGTCGAAGGCCCATCGGGTGTTCCAATCTTCTGTTATTTGTCCTTGTCCAGCGCGGCCAGGACTTTGTCGGTGATGTCGATGCGCGGACTGGCCCAGACGGCGTCCTGCAGCACGATGTCGAAGCCCTCGGTCACCGCCAGCTGCTTGATGATGCGGGTCGCCTTCTCGGCGATCACGGCGCGCTCCTCGTTGGTGCGCTGCGCCAGGTCTTCGCGGAATTCGCGCTGGCGGCGCTGGAATTCCTTGTCCAGCTCAGCGACTTCGCGCTGGCGGCGGAAACGTTCGGGCTCCTGCAGGCCGGGAGCATCCTTCTCCAGCTTTTCGGAGGCGGTTTTCAGGCGCGCGGCCAGGTCCTCCACGGCCTTCTGGCGCTTGGAAAACTCCTCGGCCAGCTTGTCGCCGGCCAGCTTGGCCATCTTCGATTCGTTATAGATGCGTTCGGGGCTCAGCCAGGCGATGCGCGAGTTCTGGGTCTGAGCGTGCACCGGCGCCAGCGTCAGCCAGCCAAGCGCCAGGACGGCCATCAGTTTGCCCAGCGATGCGGATGCGGTCTTCAATGCATTCTCCTATGTCTTTAGCGTACGGCTTAGAAGCCCGTACCCATCTGGAACTGGAAGCGTTCCAGGCGGTCGCCCAGGATCGGGTTCAAAGGCTTAGCATAACTCAACTTGAGCGGACCCACCGGGGAAATCCAGCTGATGCCCAGGCCGGCCGAGTAGCGCAGCTCGGAGATGCGCATCTTGGCGCCTTCGCGGTAGACCTGGCCGCCGTCGAGGAAGCCGAACCAGCGCAGGCTGCGGTCCTTGCCCTGGCCGGGGAACGGCATCTGCAGCTCGGCATTGCCGATCAGGCGCGAAGCGCCGCCCAGCGCGTCGCCGCGGGCCGGGTCGACCATGCCCAGCGAGGAGCCGTAGTAGCCGCGCACGGAGCCGATGCCGCCCGCATAGAAGTTCTTGAACACGGGGTAAGGCTTGGAGCCGATGCCGTGGCCGAAGTCGAATTCACCCTTCAGTGCCAGCGTGATATTGCTGGTCAGGGGGCGATACCACTGGTGCTCGTAGACGGCGCGGTAGTACTTCGAGTCGCCCACGATGTCCAGTTCCAGGTTGGCGCGCTGGTAGCGGCCCACGGTCGGCGTCAGCGCGCTGTCGCGGCTGTCGCGGCCCCAGGCCACCGTGAGCGGCACGGAATTGCTGGTCACGGAGCCGATACCGTCGGCCGGGCCGCCCTGGTCGATCACGTACTGGCGGTAGAAGGTGGGGCTGGTGGCGTCCGTTTCCACTTCCGAGCGTTCCAGGCCGATGCCGAAGAACACGGTGTCGATCTCGGAGAACGGCACACCCCAGCTCACGCGGCCGCCGGTCTGCTTGATCTTGTAGGCGCCCACGTTGATGGCGGGCGGATTGAAGGTGCGCAGATAGACTTCGAAGCCGCGCGATACGCCGTCGTCCGTGTAGTACGGGTTGGTGTGCGAGAAGGCGATGGTGCGGCTGTACTTGCTGGTGTTCAGGTCGATGCCGACGGTATTGCCGGAACCGGCGAAGTTGGCCTGCTGGATCGATGCCGACAGCGAGAACTTCTCGGCCTGCGAGAAGGCGCCGCCGATCTGGAAGTTACCGGTGGGCTTTTCGACCACGGCCAGGTTCACGTCCACCTGGTCGGAGGTGCCTTGCGCCTCCGGCGTGTCGATGGTCACTTCCTTGAAGTAGCCCAGGCGGTCCACGCGGTCGCGCGAGAGCTTGATCTTGTTCGCGTCATACCAGCTCGACTCGAACTGGCGGAACTCGCGGCGGATCACCTCGTCGCGCGTGGTGGTGTTGCCGCTGATGTTCATGTGGCGCACATAGGCGCGCTTGCCCGGGTCGATCATGAAGGTGAAGGACACTTCGCGCTTCTCGCGGTCGATCTCCGGGTTCGCGTTCACGTTGGCGAAGGCGTAGCCGAAGGTGCCCAGGCGCTCGGTAATGAGTTTGTTGGTGGCGGTCAGCGCAGCGCCGGAATAGGTGGAGCCGGAACGCAGCAGCACCAGCTGGCGCAGCTCGTCCTCGCGGCCGAACATCTCGCCTTCGAACTTGAAGTCCTTGACGCTGTACTTCTCGCCTTCGGTGATGTTGATGGTGAGGTAGATGTCCTTCTTGTCCGGGGTGATCGACACCTGGGTCGATTCCACGTTCATCTCGATGTAGCCGCGGTCCAGGTAGAAGGAGCGCAGGGCTTCGAGGTCGCCGGTCAGCTTGGTCTTGGAATACTGGTCGGCCTTGGTGTACCAGCTGAACCAGCCGCTCGTGTTCAGGGTGAGCTGGTCGCGCAGCTCCTTGTCCTTGAAGGCCTTGTTGCCGACGATGTTGATCTGCTTGATGCGGGCCACTTCGCCCTCGTCCACCGTAAAGTCGATGCTGACGCGGTTGCGCTCCAGCGGGGTCACGGTGGTGGTGACCTTCACGCCGTACAGGCCGTGCGACAGGTACTGGCGCTTCAGTTCCTGCTCCGCGCGGTCCACGGTCGCCTTGTCGAAGGTCTTCGCTTCGCCCACGCCGATGTCCTTCAGCGCCTTGACCAGCAGGTCCTTCTCGAATTCCTTGGTGCCGGTGAATTCCACCTTGGCGATGGCGGGACGCTCCTCCACGATCACCACCAGCACATTGCCGTCCTTCTCCAGGCGCACGTCCTTGAAGATGCCGGTCGCGTACAGCGCCTTGATGGTCGCCACGCTCTTCTCGTCGCTGAAGGTCTCGCCCACGCGGACCGGGAGATAGGTGAAGACGGTGCCAGCCTCGGTCCGCTGAATGCCTTCCACGCGGATATCCTTGACCACGAAGGGGTCGGCGGCCAGGACCTGGCCCGAGCACATCGCCAGGACGGCGGCGCCAATCAGACTGCGGCGAAAGGAAGGCAAGGCAAAGCGGTCAGAATATAATTTCATTGGCAAAATCAATGGCTTAAATCACGAGACTACACATGCAGGCGGCGCGGGCTTACAAGAGCCGCACGACGTCGTTGAACACAGCCAGCGCCATCAAGGTCACCAACAAGCCAACGCCCAGGCGCTGCGCAATCTCCCCAAAACGCTCCGGCACCGGGCGCCCAGTCAAAACTTCCAGCGAATAATACAGCAAATGCCCCCCATCCAGAACAGGAATTGGCAGTAAATTAAGGACGCCGATACTGATGCTGATGAAGGCGAGGAAGCTCAAATAGCTCGCCAGGCCCACCCTGGCGGTCTGTCCGGCGTAGTCCGCAATGGTGATGGGGCCTGTCACGTTCTTCCACGAGACCTCGCCCGTGACCATGCGGCCGAACATCTTCACCGTCAGCACGCTCGTGTCCCAGACCTTCTGTACCGCCTTCCCCGCCGCCTCGAGGGGGCCGGAGGCCACAACGATCATATCGGGCTGGCCTGCCAGCTCGACCTGGATCTTACCGATTGTTACAGAGTCTTTACCTGCTTTTTGCTGTTCGGCGCGCGGCGTGATGGCGAGCGCAATGGCGCTGCCCTGGCGCAGCACGTCCAGCTGGAGCGCCCGGCCGGGATTGGAGCGGATGGCATGCAGGAAGGCGGCGCTGTCGCGCATGGGCTTCCCGTCCACGTGGGTGATCTGGTCGCCGGGCTGCAGGCCCGCCTCGGCGCCGGGGCCGTTCGGGGCAACCTTGTTCAGCACCGGCGGCGGCAGGGCGATGCTGAAGCCCAGGGCCGAGGGCACGTCCTGTTCGATATCGAGCTTGCTGAAGGCGGCGGCGGGCAGCGTGAAGGTGAAATCGCCCCGGTGCAGGCGGCGCACGACGATGCGCGCGTCTTCCTTCTCCAGCGTGGCCTGGATCAGCTGCCAGCGCAGGTCGGACCAGCCGGACACGGATTCGCCGTTGATGGCGACGACCACGTCGCCGCCATCCAGGCCCGCGCGGTCGGCCGCCGAACCGGGGGCCGGTTCGCCGATCTTGCTGGAGACTTCCTGGATGCCGGTCATGAAGAGCACCGCGTAGAGCAGGATGGCGAGCAGGAAGTTCGCCAGCGGGCCTGCGGCGACGATGGCGATGCGCTTCCACACGTTCTGGCGGGTGAATTCGCGCTTCAGTTCTTCGGGCGGCAGGCCGCTGACATCCGCCTCGCGGCCATCGAGCATCTTCACATAGCCGCCCAGGGGCAGCGCGGAGATGGCCCATTCCGTCCTGTCCGGGCCCACGCGGCGCGACCAGAGCACCTTGCCCATGCCGACCGAGAAGCGCAGCACCTTCACGCCGCACCAGCGCGCCACCAGATAGTGGCCCAGCTCGTGGATCACGACCAGCGTGCCGATCGCCAGGAGGAAGGCCAGCAGGGTGTGGAGCAGGCTCATTGCGCCAGAGATCAGGCTACGGCCGACCTCGTGTCCACACTGGGGTCAGCCCCCAATGTGGACATGAGTTCTTCGGCGGCGGTGCGAGCGAGGGCGTCCTGCGCCATCACGGCTTCGATGCTGGTGGCGGCGCCGTGGGGGAGCTTGTCCATCACGGCGGCGATGAGGCGGTCGATCTGGCGGAAGCCGATGCGCTGGTCGAGGAAGGCCTGCACGGCCACTTCGTTGGCGGCGTTCAGCAGGGCCGGCGCCGTGCCGCCCGCGCGCAGGGCCTCATAGGCCAGCGCCAGGCAGGGGAAGCGCGCGAAATCGGGCTTTTCGAATTGCAGGGTGCCGATCTGGGTCAGGTCCAGCTGGGCCACGCCGGAGGCCACGCGCTCGGGATAAGCCAGCGCATGCGCGATGGGGGTGCGCATGTCCGGGTTGCCCAGTTCCGCCAGCACGGAGCCGTCGTTGTAGGAGACCATGGAGTGGATCACGGACTGCGGATGGATCACCACCTCGATCTGCTCCGCCGGAGCGCCGAACAGCCAGTGCGCCTCGATCACTTCCAGGCCCTTGTTCATCATGGTCGCGGAATCGACCGAGATCTTGCGGCCCATTACCCATTTGGGGTGTTTGCAGGCTTCGTCCGGCGTGACCTTGTCCAGGGTTTCGACCGCCCGCTTGAGGAAGGGGCCGCCCGATGCCGTGAGCAGGATCTTGGTGACGCCCGCCGCCGCAGGCACGCGGTTGTAGCCCGCGGGCAGGCACTGGAAAATGGCATTGTGTTCGCTGTCGATGGGCAGCAGCACGGCGCCGCTGTCGCGCACCGCGTCCATGAAAAGCTGGCCGGACATGACCAGCGCTTCCTTGTTGGCCAGCATGACCTTCTTGCCCGCGCGCGCCGCCGCCAGGGTGGGCGCCAGGCCCGCCGCGCCGACGATGGCGGCCATCACGGCATCCGTTTCGGAGGCGGAGGCAATGGCGCACAGGGCGGCCTCGCCCCACTCCACCTGGGTATCCAGCTTCATGGCGCGCAGCAGCGCGGCAAGCTGGCTGGCCGCCGCTTCGGAGCCCACCACCGCGCGGGCGGGACGGAAGCGCTGGCACTGGGCCGCCAGCTCCTCGACCTTGCTGTGGGCGCTGAGGGCGTGGACGGAATAGCGCTCGGGATGGCGCGCGATCACATCGAGCGTGGAAACGCCGATGGACCCGGTGGCGCCGAGAATGGTAATGCGTTGCATGGAATTCCTTTTACAGCCAGCCGCCAATCAGCGCGGCCACCGGCAGCACGGGGACCAGGGCATCGATGCGGTCCAGCACTCCGCCGTGGCCGGGCAGCAGGTTGCTGCTGTCCTTCATGCCAGCGCGGCGCTTGAGCTGCGATTCGAACAGATCGCCCACCACGGAGGCGGCCACGATCACGGTCAGCACGGCCAGGGTGACGCCCCAGCCCAGTTTCGCCTGCATCTGCACGGCGAAGGTATCCTGCAGCAGCGGCACGGCGCCTGCGGCCAGGATGGAAGCGGTAGCCAGCACCAGCACGGCGATCCAGCCGC
This sequence comes from Massilia endophytica, assembly GCF_021165955.1. Lineage (NCBI taxonomy): Bacteria > Pseudomonadati > Pseudomonadota > Betaproteobacteria > Burkholderiales > Oxalobacteraceae > Massilia > Massilia endophytica. The sequence continues at coordinate 2,361,992 of NZ_CP088952.1, forward strand.
CGATGGCGCCCTCCCAGGACTTGCCCGGCGAGATGGACGGCGCCAGCTTGCGCTTGCCGAAGGCCTTGCCCGCAAAGTAGGCGCCGATGTCGGCCACCCACACCACGGCCATGGCCGAGAGCAGGTACACGGGCGAATGGCGGAACAGCACGAGGATGGCGACGAAGCAGGCCACCAGGGCTACCGCATACACCATGCTCAGCATCGTGTTGCCGAAGCCTTCGGCGGGCGGCAGGCCCAGCTTGAGCGAAGGCGCGAAGCGGACCAGCCAGATGGCCATGCCGAGCAGCAGCCAGAGGCGCGCCTGTTCCAGGCCCTGGTTGAAGAAGAAGGTGTACACGAAGGCCGCCGTCCAGAACACGGCCACGATGAGCGCGGCCTTGTTCTTGAAGAGCCGGAAGGCTTCCCACACGGCCGCGCCGAAGAACAGGGTCACCACCACGGCCACGGCCGGGTAATAGCCGGAAAACAGGACGGCCAGCAGGACGACCAGCAGGATGACGGCGGTAATGATCCGGGTTTTCAGCATCAGGTGGTCGTTTTCTCAGCCAGTTGGTCGCCGGTGCGGCCGAAGCGCCGCTCCCGGTTCTGGTAGGACGCAATGGCCTCGTCCAGCCGCTCGGCGGTGAAGTCGGGCCAGTAGGTGTCCGTAAAATACAGCTCGGTATAGGCCAGCTGCCACAGCAGGAAGTTGGAGATGCGCTCCTCGCCGCCGGTGCGGATGAACAGGTCCGGCTCCGGCGCGTAGGCCATGGACAGGTGGGGCGCGAGCTGCTCCTCGGTAAAGTCGGTCACGCCCGGGTGGGTCGCCACCATCTTGCCGATCGCCTGCATGATATCCCAGCGCCCGCCATAGTTGGCGCACACGGTCACGGTCATGCGGGTGTTGTTGGCCGTCTTGCGCTCGGCGGCGGCGATCATTTCCTGCAGCTTGGGCTCGAAGCGCGTGAGGTCGCCCACCACCTTCAGGCGGATATTGTTGGCGTGCATCTTCGAAACTTCGCGCTCCAGCGCGGTGACGAAGAGGCGCATCAGCAGCGACACTTCCTCTTCCGGGCGGCGCCAGTTCTCGGAGCTGAAGGCGAACACCGTCAGGTATTCGATGCCGCGGCGGGCGCAGGCCTCCACCACGTCGCGCACCGCTTCGACGCCCTTCACATGGCCGGCCACGCGCGGCAGGAAGCGCTTGGTGGCCCAGCGGCCGTTCCCGTCCATGATGATCGCCACATGGCGCGGCACCTTGGGCGCATCCGGCACTGTCGTCGTCGAACTCGTATATTTCATCGGCTCTTCCAAAGCGTCATTCCCGCGCAGCCGGGGGTGCAAGATGCACCGCCGCCTGCGCGGGAATGGCGGATATGCTTAGACGGTCAGGACTTCTTTTTCTTTTTCGGCGACGATCTTGTCGATGTCGGCGATGGCCTTGTCGGTCAGCTTCTGCACGTCGTCCTGGGCGCGGCGCTCTTCGTCTTCCGAAATGGCCTTGTCCTTGACCAGCTTCTTGAGCTGCTCGTTGGCGTCGCGGCGGATGTTACGCACGGCGATCTTCGCGTCTTCCGCTTCGCTCTTGCACAGCTTCACCATTTCCTTGCGGCGCTCTTCGGTCAGCGGCGGGGTCGGCACGCGGATCTGGTCGCCCTGGGAGGAAGGATTCAGGCCCAGGTCCGCCTCGCGGATGGCCTTCTCGATGGCGGCGGCCATCTTCTTCTCGAAAGGCTGCACGCCGATGGTGCGGGCATCGACCAGGGTCAGGTTGGCCACCTGGTTGATGGGGGTGGGGTTGCCGTAGTAGTCGACCGTTACGTGGTCCAGGATGCCGGTGTGGGCACGGCCCGTGCGCACCTTGGCCAGATCGCCTTTCAGCGTTTCCAGCGACTTGCTCATTTTGTCTTGTGCGTTCTTCTTGATGTCAGCGGTGGACATTGCTGCTCTCCTGTTACTTGGAATATATATTTTAAACGTGAACCAGTGTACCCTCTTCCTCGCCCATAATCACGCGCATCAGCGCGCCGGGCTTGGTGATGGAAAACACCTTGATGGGCAGCTTCTGGTCGCGGCACAGCGCAAAGGCGGTGGCGTCCATGACCTGCAGGTGCTTGGCGATGGCTTCGTCGAAACTGATGGTGTGGAACAGGGTGGCGTTCGGGTCCTTCTTCGGGTCCGCGGTGTAGACGCCGTCGACCTTGGTGGCCTTCAGCACGACCTCGGCCGACACTTCCGAGCCGCGCAGGGCGGCCGCGGTGTCGGTGGTGAAGAAGGGATTGCCCGTACCGGCGGCGAAGATCACAACCTTGCCCTCTTCCAGGTACTGCAGCGCTTTCGGGCGCACATAAGGCTCCACGACCTGCTCGATGCCGATGGCCGACATCACGCGCGCGGTCACGCCCACATGCTTCATGGCGTCGGCCAGGGCCAGGGCGTTCATCACGGTGGCCAGCATGCCCATGTAGTCGGCCGTGGCACGGTCCATGCCCTGGGCGCCGGGCGCCACGCCGCGGAAGATGTTGCCGCCGCCGATCACGACCGCCAGTTCCACGCCCAGCTTCGCCACCTCGGCCACGTCGGCCACCGTCCGCTCGATCGTGGCACGGTTGATGCCGTAAGGATCGTCGCCCATCAGGGCTTCACCGGACAATTTGAGGAGGACGCGCTTGTAGGCTGGTTTTGTCATGAGCTGGGGCTCCTTAATAGATTGGTTCGGTGAGACACCGGCGGCAATGATAAATGATTCACACTCGCCGCCGGGAAAAACTGTACTGCTTTAATTCAGCCTTAAGGCCGGGGAGAGCCCGGCCTTAAAAAAACGGGCCTCGCGGCCCGTTTTCTTTATTACGCTCCTTTGGAAGCAGCCATTTGCGCTGCCACTTCCGCTGCGAAGTCGTCTACCTTCTTCTCGATGCCTTCGCCCACCACGTACATGGTGAATGCCTTCACGGAAGCATTGTTGGCCTTCAGCATCTGCTCGATGGTCTGCTTGTCGTTCTTCACGAAAGCCTGGTTCAGCAGCGACACTTCCTTCAGGTACTTCTGCACGGAACCTTCCAGACGCTTGGCAACGATCTCCGGCGACTGGGCGGGCTTGCCTTCGGCAGCAGCCTTGGCGGCATCTTCGTCGGCCTTGGCCTGGGCGACCGAACGCTCTTTCTCGATCAGTTCAGCAGGCACTTGCTCGGAGGACAGGGCCACCGGCTTCATTGCGGCGATGTGCATGGCCACGTCCTTGCCCACCTGGTCGTCGGCGCCTTCGAACTCGACGATCACGCCGATCTTGGTGCCGTGCAGGTAGGAAGCCAGCTTGGCGCTGGTTTCGAAGCGCTGGAAGCGGCGGATGGACATGTTCTCGCCGATCTTGCCGACCAGGGCGGAACGCACTTCTTCCAGGGTCTGGCCGTTGCCGGTATCCAGGGCCAGCAGGGCAGCCACATCGGCCGGGTTCTTCTCGGCAGCCAGGCGGGCAGCGGTGTTTGCCAGGGCCAGGAAGTCGTCGTTCTTGGCCACGAAGTCGGTTTCCGAGTTCACTTCCACCAGCGCGCCAACCTTGCCGGAGATGTAGGTGGCGACCACGCCTTCAGCGGTGATACGGGCGGAAGCCTTGGCAGCCTTGCCGCCCAGCTTCACGCGCAGAATCTCTTCCGCCTTGCCCATATCGCCATCGGCTTCGGTCAGGGCCTTTTTGCATTCCATCATCGGTGCGTCGGTCTTTGCGCGCAGTTCGCCGACCATTGCTGCAGTAATCGCTGCCATGTAATTCTCCTGTATTCGGTGGGTCGACCGGGGCGGCGCCTTGCGGCAGCCAGCTCATCCGGACATTTTCGTTAAAAAAAAGGGGGAGCCGATGCCACCCCTTTTCAATGCTGAGGCCTGCCTTGCGGCAGGCACGGCCAATTAAGCCTGTTCGTTCACTTCCACGAACTCGTCGCCGCTGGCAGCCTTGATGGACTCCAGGACTTCGGTGGAGGCGTTCGCACGGCCTTCCAGGATCGCGTCTGCCACGCCGCGGGCGTACAGGGTGATCGCTTTGGAGGAGTCGTCGTTACCAGGGATAACGTAGGTCACGCCTTCTGGCGAGTGGTTGGTATCGACCACGCCGATCACTGGAATGCCCAGTTTCGCAGCTTCGGTCACGGCGCCCTTGTGGTAGCCAACGTCCACCACGAAGATTGCGTCCGGCACACCGCCCATATCCTTGATGCCGCCGATGGACTTCTGCAGCTTGTCCAGCTCGCGGCGGAACAGCAGGGCTTCCTTCTTCGACAGCTTCTCGACGGAACCGTCTTCGATGGCGGCTTCCATGTCTTTCAGGCGCTTGATCGAGGTCTTGATGGTCTTGAAGTTGGTCAGCATGCCGCCCAGCCAACGCTGGTCGACGTAAGGCACGCCTGCGCGCTGCGCTTCAGCGGCGATGATGTCACGGGCTTGACGCTTGGTGCCAACCAGCAGGATGGTGCCGCGGTTAGCAGCGATCTGACGCACGGTCTTCATCGCTTCCTGGTACATGCCCAGGGTTTTTTCCAGGTTGATGATGTGAATTTTATTGCGGTGGCCGAAGATGAACGGAGCCATCTTTGGGTTCCAGAAACGGGTTTGGTGGCCGAAATGGACGCCGGCTTCCAGCATTTCACGCATCGTTACAGACATTATTAACTCCAGGGTTGGGTCTGGAATCCACTCAGTCACCCTTGCGGGCACCCTTGTAGAGAGGATTCGAGTTTATTAACAATAAGAAATTTACTGCATTGCCCGGACACCTATCCGAGCAACCCGAGATTCTACTCTGAAAACGCCCCTTCGGGCAAGCCTCCTTAGCTCTGCGGTAACGCAAGCGGACTTGACGAAATCCACACTAAGTATTTCCTCTCGGACTATGATGACTTAAAGACATATCTTTTTTGCAACTCAATTGTCGAGAGGAATCTACCATGAGCCTGATCCTCGCCGCCGCCGTCGTTGCCCAGAGCTGCGCCTGGGACCAGCCCGGTCACAACCCCTACACGGGTTCACCAGAAGCCGCCCTCGCCCACTACAAGGACATTCCGCCTGCGCAGCGGCGTGCACTGGCCGAGAAAATAGCTCAGGGCAGAACGGATGACGAGGTGGAGATCAGCCGAAACGGCATTTCCGGCAAGAAGCGGCAGTACTATCCGGAGATCAAGGACATGCATTTCGGCGCAGGCAAGGTCTGCCGCGACATCACACGGAAGAAATGGAAGCTGGAGCACCGCGAGCCCGGGGCGGTGTACTGCACGGTGGACCACTGCGTGATGGTGCCCAGGGTCTGCGGCAACATCAGCCGGGTGACGCCCCGGCCGCTGGGCGGCGGCCCTCTGCTCGGCTCACTCCATCCCGCGCGCGGCCGATTGCTGCCCGCCGCCCCACCGCAGACGCCCATCTACGACGTATCCGGCCCCTCGGGCGAGGAACCGGAGCTGGCCGTGCCAAGGTACTATCCCATCGACGAGCGGTACGGCAGGCCCGCTCCCGCCCGGGACGAGCATTACGCCCTCGGCCGCTTCCCGGGCGGCATCGCCTCCCTGCCCGTGCCGGGCTACCCGGGTCCGGGCCGCGACACCATCTCTCCCATTCCCGAACCTGCCAGCTGGTCGCTGCTGCTCTACGGCTTCCTCTGCCTTGGCCTGCACCCGCTCAAAAGGTTTATCGCGCGAAAGCAAAGGCAGAGGCGAATGCGGATGGGCCGCCAGCTGGCGCAGCGTCCGTAGGCTTGCGCGTTAATTGATGACCCAGCTGTATTGAACCTTGATCCAGCCCGGGGTAATCTGGCCATCCTTGGCGGCCGGTTTGAACTTGCATTTGCTGCCTGCGCGCAGGGAGGCCTTGTCCAACGCCCGGTAACCGCTCGATTCGATGAGTTCAGCATCCGTCACGCTGCCGTCGGCCCCTACCAGCAGCTTCATCGTGACATCGCCCTGCTGATCATCGTCCAGCCAGCTCATCAGGTACTCCGGGACTTCACAGGCGTTCCTATCCAGCCGGGCCTGCAGGCCGGCGGCCGAGGCCTGCCCGGACAGCATGCACACGAACAACAGCGATGCCACAGCACTGCTACGAAGGTGGGTCAACATAATTCCTCCCGCTTGGTCAGATGAAACGATTGATTGGATCGAACGAAATCTGGCGTTACGGATTGAATATAGTGCAGCGCACCATATCTTTGAAATTTATTGTTTGATTACCTATCATTCATGGCGCGCATAATACAAGCGACTTACGGCGCACTCAGGGGAAGAAGCGCGGGTCGTAGATCCATTTGCGGACCGTTGTGGCGACGATTGAGGCCGAATTGGCGTGCGCCGGATTGATGAGTATGTTGTATTCGTCAGGCACGATAACGGAGGGCACCTGCAGTAGGGCTGCGGCGTTGGATGCGATCCATGCATCGCCCGCCATGCTGGCCGTTACTCCAGCCGGGATGGCGTCCCATCCGCCGGGCAAGGGATCGAGCACCGTACGCTTTTCCCAGACGGCGTCAGGTATGTCTACCCGCACCAGGTAGCGGTCGTACGGGAGCGTGCCCCCGCGAAGGTAATGAACAGTCTCCAAAGTCGCCAGCGCGATGTTCGCGGCACAGTACACGACATGCGTGCCCTTGCTGTTCCAGCGCCCGCCCGTCAACTTGGCGCCAGTACCGGTCAGATCGTTGGCGGGGTATGTCGGCGCCTCGACCGAAATCCGCCATACCGGAACCATTACGCGTACGCCCCGCTTTGGGTCATGGCGAGCAGGTCCGCCACCATTCTCTGCCCCTCGAAGGTATCCATGTAGCTCGCCGGCGTTTCACCCCCAAGTGCTGGCAAGGGCCCCGCCAGCCACTCCGATAGCCAGCGCGCCGCATCGAAATGAACCGGATCGCCCGACTCCTCGACCATCCGCTGAACCATGCCAATCATCGACTCGACGCCCAGCACCCGTTCAGATTCATCCTTGGACAGCAGCGCGGCCGCCCTCTCCTTTCGGCTGATCGTCGCGCGCGACAAACCCAGGCTGGACAGCAAGGCCTCCTTGGGCATGCCCATGCGGGCAGAAAGACTGCCTACCGAGGAAGCAGGTATGCCCTGCCGGATAATTGAAATGCGAGATTGGGGATCGAAGAGATGGAGCTTCTGAGCCTCGACGACCGTCACCACCTTGCGCGCGGCAGGAGTTGCCGCTTTCGCGCGCGTCGAAGCGCCGCCATCTGCAGCCTTGGCCTTCTTCACGTGGACGTCCCGCAACGGCGCAGCAGCTTTCGACGCGGGTTTTGCGCTTGCCATAGTCGCCTCCTTTGAGACTTAAATATAGCTCAAATGAGACATGGCGCAAAATAGCAGCTGCCCGATATGCGCTGCAAAGGCCGAAAATCTTGCGCTCGTTGCGATCAGCTTGGTTTAATCTAGCACTTCAGCAGATGGAACCGGGGATGCTTTTCCCCGTCCGTAGATCAAATCCAAAGTGGCAGGTGTAGCCGTTCTCTCTCGTGTGCACACAGTCGATATCACCCTTTCGGCGCTCCCGGTAATGCGGGGCGGAGCTGCATGCCTCGGCCTCCTTGACGTCTGGCCCGATGCTCTGAAACAGTTCTTTTGCCGCCTGCCCCTTGAGCATAAACGCAGATTTTCGCTCCGGCGGCTTCGGAGGAGCCATTTCCGACAAAGACCCTGAATAGACTTGATAGCTGCCGGTGAAAGCCTTGTACTCCTCACTCCACCGCTTGTCTTCGCTGGCCCAGGCCAAGGAGGATAAGCACGTCACACCAATTGAGAACGAGAGAATATGCCGCATAGTCAGATCCTGATCTTCACGTGGAAATGGTCGTCATGGTCGACCAGAGAGCGCACGCGCCCCGGAATGGCATGCTGCACTCTCTCGTCGTTGAAGTAGATTGCGGACACGCTGGGATGATTGGCAAAGAGCCGAATCAGCTTGGTCGTGGCCTCAAGATCGTATGCCGCGTCGAATCGCGACACACGTGCACTCTGTCCCACCAGCTTATCGCGCCGCACTGGTCGAAGGTCTACGTCAATGCCTTGCTGGTGGCCACGATGCTTAGGATATTCCTTTCCGTCAGCAAGACTGATGTTCCCTATTCCGAACTTCCTGTCATCCATTGCCTGCCATTCCCTCTCGATCAGGAAAAGCACGGACAACAGCGCTGGATGGGCAAACTGGCCCCGGCCGCGGTCGGGGACTCCGTACACGTAATAACCTGCCTGCTCAGGCGCCTGGGGAAGTACAAAGTATCCACGCGAGTCTTTGGGTTGGACTTCAAGCATGCTGGGCTCGCGTCGTCAGATGATCTTGTTGGCAGAGGCATCCCAGCCGCCAGCAGTATTGCCACCTGCACCGCCGCTGATGTTCTGCTGGGTGTATTTCCACCTGACCTTCGAGAACTTGAGCGCCACGTTCTCATACATGATCTTGCCCGCCCCAACGCTTGGAGCGACATGGCCGATCAGTACGTTTTCCAACTCGATCTCGTAATACTTGATTCGTTCGCCCTGTCCATCGGCTCTCATGAACTCGATCCGCGCTTTCGGGATCGTCCTGCCTGCAGCGCAGGTCTGGGCCAAAATGGGTGAGGAAAGGTCCGCCAGTTTGACGAAGCTGATCTCAGACAGCTCTGCACGTTCCGCGGTATGACCACCTCCTGTGGAGGCAGTGGCGGAGCGCGGCTGCGATATCGACCAGCCCACCGATTCGCATTCGATCCAGTCCTTGTGGCGGTCGTCGCGAGATTCACCTCGAATACCTTCGATGTGAAGATATACGTCAATTGCCATATAACCCTCCTGAACGAAAAATCAGTATGGTTACTTATCAACGCAGGACTCACGTTGATACTCCGCAATAATCCCGTTAGGAAAACTTCAAGAGCTCAAATAGCCTGCAACCGCCGACTAGGAACTAGCTATACATTTGTTGGAGCCAGCTGCATAACTGAGGAAATTTATCTGCTGTCACGTCAACAACATCACGCTCGACCGCCTTTTCTAGTGGCATTCCCGCCCACTTCTGCCACGCTAGCCAAGTCGACAGTACGGCCTTATCCGTATGCGTTTTATTAAATAGGGGCTCTTTGATACCTTGAACAGCTTTCTTCGCGTGAGCTAATAGCGGTTTCTGGCCTTGCTCAGCGGCAGCGATGATCAAAGACTCAGCCATTCCATCGTTATGATGGTCTGGCATGACCCAAAATCCGCATTTAGCTGAGAAGTTACTGTGTTCGTGCATCTCACCGCGCCCAACCACCTGTGCCAACGATAGCGAATGAGAGAAACCATGCTCACCAAACTTCTGAACAAGCATATTTCGCCTTACATGAAATCCATGTTGATCAGGATAGTCGGCGTCAAGCACAACGCCAATTCGTTCGTACGTCCCCACAGGAACGCGCTTCAGCGTCACTCCCAATGCAGCTTTTAAATTATCCACGCCATTTCCACCACCACCTTCCATGTCACGCGGCGGATAGATCTCCACACCCGAAAGTCGTATTTTCTTAAGCAGAGTAGCAAAGAACAATTTATCCGTTTCACCCTCAACAATCAAAATTTTCTTGCTCATAACTCATCTCAGCTCAATATCACTTTTTGAGGCAAAATAAAGCTCACGCTCATCGTAAAGAGTCGCAATGGTTCGTTCGTCATCTTTGAATCCAACGGATTTCGCCAGATGGATTCCCATTCCGTATCCGTCGTGCTCTTTCGCCATATCTGCGAAAGCTCGCACAGTGTCAGAACTATGTGTTGTAGCAAACACCTGCACGTTCAATTTTCCGGCATGGTAGAAAATCGAGTCCCAGATCTTCCTTTGAATTGAATAATGCAATCCGTTCTCAAATTCATCAATCAGCAATATCCCATCGCGCGCCGCGTAGAGGCTCAGAATTATTTGCAATAACCGAAGAATACCATCACCTGAACTAGCAAGAGGCATTCGATTCTGTGAATCGCTCATCTTCAAAAGAGCCGTTCGCCTCGGCTGCCCCATAGAACGCCGACCAAATTGACGATAGTCGCCCTGATCAACAAATACAAGTCCTTCAATTCTGCTATCAATAACGCGCAACGCATCTACCACAACATCTTCAAAATCAGTAAGCGCAACTCGGTCCCACATCCATCCGATTTCAGCCACTGCCAGCATTCTCGTAGGGACATAACTATAAGGAATTGTCGGCATTCCAGAAAACCATCTTTCCGACAGTCGACGGGCCGACAAAGAACTCCCATCACTTGGCAACTCATCCAGATTTAGGTAAGAACGAAGCAAGCGCGACTCAGGAGTCCTCGCTCGTACGAGCAAAACAGGCGTTAGAGCATCAAACTCTGCAAGCTTCCTTAATTCAATGTCATCCGTAATAAAGCGGCGACGAATATGAGGCTCCACTCCATCCTCGGCCTCCTTAACATCTGCGACCTCTGAGAGCCAAGCCCGTGTGATCTCAACAAAATTTATGGGCTTGCTTTCGCCAATATAAATTCCCGGATCTCCCAATTCGTTATATCGTCGGCCGAAAAACATACTTTCAAAAATCTCACTCTCCAGCAGTGAGGTAGACATTTCTCGCGAATCAAAAGACGTTTCACCTCGTGCGATGGCGATTTCATTCAACAAATTCGGGTCAGCACGACCACAGTACACTCTAAGGGCCTCAAGCAATGTACTCTTGCCCGCGTTATTTCCACCCATTATTAAATTTACATTACCAAGCCTTTCGATATCCATACTCTCTATCGAGCGGTAATTTCGAATCATTAGGCTATCCAGCATTTTTAACCCCGCGATTATTGATTTGTTCACTAAGCGCATTGTCACACACTCCTGATAGCCCGTCGAGTCATCCTCTAATGGTCGCAAAGACTCCTTTCCTTGCGTGCCTCGTTTATAATGAATGCCTTACGTGACCCACTTCCACCACATGTCCATCAATATCAAAACCGCCGAAGACATCGCCGGCATGCGCGTCGCAGGCCGCCTTGGCGCCGAAGTTCTCGACTACATCACGCCCTTCGTCAAGGCGGGCGTCACCACGGGCGAGCTGGATCGCCTGTGCCACGAGTACATGACCAATGTGCAGGGCACCATTCCCGCCCCGCTGAACTACTGCCCGCCGGGCTATACGCCCTATCCCAAAGCCATCTGCACGTCGGTGAACGATGTGATCTGCCACGGCATCCCCGGCGACAAGGTGCTGAAGAACGGCGATGTGGTGAACCTGGATATCACCGTCATCAAGGACGGCTACCACGGCGACAACAGCCGCATGTTCTTTATCGGCGAGCCATCGATCCTGGCCAAGCGCCTGTCGGACATCACCTATGAATGCATGTGGCTCGGCATCCAGAAGGTGAAGCCGGGCGCGCATTTCGGCGATATCGGCTACGCCATCCAGCAGCACGCGGAGAAGGCTGGCTACAGCGTGGTGCGCGAGTTCTGCGGCCATGGTATCGGCAAGGTGTTCCACGAAGAGCCGCAGGTGCTCCATTACGGCAAGCCTGGCACGGGCGACATCATGCAGCCGGGGATGATCTTCACCATTGAGCCGATGATCAATGCGGGCCGCCGCGAGATCCGCGAGATGAACGATGGCTGGACGATCAAGACCAAGGACCGCAGCCTCTCCGCCCAGTGGGAGCACACGATCCTGGTGACCGAAACCGGCTACGAGGTGCTGACGATGTCCGAAGGCACGCCTCCTCCGCCTGCCTTCGTCACCGCGCAAAAAGCCGCCTGAGCCCGCGCATGGGCGCTTCCGATATCAAGAACGGCGGCCTGCGCGAGCAATTGAAGGCGCGCCTGAAGTCCGACCGGCAGGTGGTCGTCGACACCTTCCGCGCGGACGGCAAGCCGGAGAAGCTGCTGATCGGCCTGCGCCAGTCCGTCGATGCGGTGCTGAGCACTGCGTGGGACGCTGCCGCCCTGCCCGAAAACACGGCGCTGGTGGCCGTGGGCGGCTACGGCCGCGGCGAGCTTTTCCCCTACTCGGACGTGGATGTGCTGATCCTGCTGCGCGAAGCGCCGGATGAAGCCGCGCGCCACAAGCTGGAAGAACTGGTGCAGTTGCTGTGGGACCTGGGCCTGGAAGTGGGCCACAGCATCCGCACGGTTGACGAGTGCCTGAGCGAGTCGAAGGCGGATATCACGGTGCAAACCAGCCTGCTGGAAGCGCGCCTCGTCACCGGCAGCCGCGCGCTGTTCGAGGAGCTCCAGCAGCGCTATAACGAGGCGATGGATCCGCAGGTATTCTTCCACGCGAAGATCAGCGAGATGCGCCAGCGCCACGCGAAGTATGAGGACACGCCCTTCGCCCTGGAACCGAACTGCAAGGAGAGTCCCGGCGGCCTGCGCGACCTGCAGGTGATCCTGTGGGTGGCGAAGGCGGCGGGCCTTGCGAATTCCTGGCGCACGCTGGCCACGCGCAACCTCATCACGCGCGAGGAAGCGCGGCACCTGATGGAGAAGGAGCGCGCCTTCAAGGATATCCGCGTGCGCCTGCACCTGCACGCCGGCCGCCGCGAGGACCGGCTGGTGTTCGACGTGCAGACGGCCATCGCCGAATCGCTCGGCCTTGCTGCAACGGGCGAAGGCGTCGACATGCGCCGCGCCAGCGAATACCTGATGCAGCGCTATTACTGGGCGGCGAAGACGGTCACCCAGCTCAATACCATCCTGGTGCAGGACATCGAAGCGCACCTGTTCCCGCAAGGGTATTCGTCGGTACCGATCAACGAGCGTTTCAACGACGTGAATGCCTTCATCGACATCAGCTCGGACGATGTGTTCCAGAAGTCGCCTTCCGCGCTGCTGGAGATGTTCGTGCTGATGACGGAGCATCCTGAGCTGAAGGGCATGACGGCCCGCACCATCCGCGCCATGTGGAACGCCCGCAACCTGATCGACGACGAATTCCGCGCCGACCCGGTGAACCGCGCCTACTTCCTGCGCATCCTGCAGGCGCCGCAGGGCATCATCCATGCGCTGCGCCGCATGAACGAGTTCTCCATCCTGGGCCGCTACCTGCCGAACTTCCGCAAGATCGTGGGCCAGATGCAGCATGACCTGTTCCACGTGTACACGGTGGACCAGCATATCCTCATGGTGGTGCGGAACATGCGCCGCTTCACGATGACGGAGCATGCGCACGAGTACCCCTTCTGCAGCCAGCTGATGGCGAACTTCCCCCAGCACTGGCTGCTGTACGTGGCCGCCCTCTTCCACGATATCGCCAAAGGCCGCGGCGGCGACCATTCGAAACTGGGCGTGGCGGACGTGGAGCAGTTCTGCCGCGACCACGGCATCGGCAAGGAGGACACGGAGCTGGTGGCCTTCCTCGTGGAGCAGCACCTCACCATGTCGCAGGTGGCGCAGAAACAGGACCTGTCCGATCCCGACGTGATCGAGAACTTCGCGAAGACGGTACGCGACGAGCGTCACCTGACGGCGCTCTACCTGCTCACGGTGTCGGATATCCGCGGCACGAGCCCGAAGGTGTGGAACGCCTGGAAGGCGAAGCTGCTGGAAGACCTGTACAAGATGACGCTGCGCGTGCTGGGCGGCGAGCCGCACAACGCGGACCGGGAACTGAAGAACCGCCAGCAGGAGGCCCTGGCCACGCTGCGCCTCTACGGCCTGCCGCCGGACGCGCACGAGGCCCTGTGGAGCCAGCTGGATGTGGCCTACTTCCTGCGCCACGACGCTTCCGACATCGCCTGGCAGACGCGCGCCCTGTACGACCGCCTGAACAGCGAGAAGCCGGTGGTGAAGTGCCGCCTGGCGCCCATCGGCGAAGGCCTGCAGATTGCCGTCTATATCAAGGACCAGCCGGACCTGTTTGCGCGCATCTGCGGCTATTTCGACCGCAAGAACTTCAGCATCCTGGATGCGAAGATCCACACCACGAAGCACGGCTACGCCCTCGATACCTTCCTGGTGACGGAGCAGAGCTTCGCCAAGAGCTACCGCGATATCATCAGCCTGATCGAGCACGAGCTGTGCGAGCTGCTGCAGTCCAGGCAGCCGCTGGCCCCGCCGAGCAAGGGCCGCCTGTCGCGCCTCTCGCGCACCTTCCCCGTGCAGCCCACGGTGGACCTGCGGCCGGACGAGCGTGGCCAGTACTATCTGCTGTCGGTGACGGCGAATGACCGTACCGGCCTGCTGTACTCCATCGCCAACGTGCTCACGAAATACAAGGTCAACCTGCATACCGCCAAGATCATGACGCTGGGCGAACGCGTGGAAGACGTCTTCCTGGTCGATGGGGCCTCGCTCGCCAACGCGCGTACCCAACTCCAGCTTGAAACCGATTTACTGGAAGCTTTGAAAGTCTGATGTCCGAAGAATTGCTACGCCTGTCCAAGCGCATGTCCGAACTGGGCCTGTGTTCCCGCCGCGAGGCCGACGAATGGATCGCCAAGGGCTGGGTGAGGGTCGATGGGAAGGTGGTGTCCGAACTGGGCACCAAGGTCTACCCGAGCCAGAAGGTGACCGTGGAGCGCCAGGCCGCGGCCGAACAGTCCAAGCGCGTCACCATCCTGATCAACAAACCCATGGGCTATGTAAGCGGCCAGGCGGAAGACGGCTACACGCCCGCGGTGGCCCTCGTGAAGCCGGAGAACCGCTGGAGCGAGGACAAGGCCCCCGAACAGTTCCATCCCACGCAGCTGCGCAGCCTTGTCCCGGCCGGGCGCCTGGACATCGATTCGGTCGGCCTGCTCGTGCTCACCCAGGACGGGCGCATCGCCAAGCACCTGATCGGCCATCATACGGAGATCGACAAGGAATACCTGGTGCGGGTGCAGTACACGAAGCCGGGCAAGCTGCCGGACGCGGATCTGAAGAAGCTGAACCATGGCCTGTGGATGGACGGGAAGCCCCTGCTGCCGGCCAAGGTGCGCTGGCAGAACGAGGACCAGCTGAGCTTTACTTTGCGCGAAGGCAAGAAACGCCAGATCCGGCGCATGTGCGAAATGGTTGGGCTGAGGGTGATCGGGCTCAAACGCGTGCGTATAGGAAAGGTTAAATTGGGGGAGTTACCTCCCGGTCAATGGCGCTACCTCCTTCCCGAGGAAAAGTTCTAATAGACGGATTTACAACACTCCCGTGACATTGTCACGAATACACTGTTATTCTTTCTTTTTTGCAAGCCAAAACCGGGATTTGGCTGTAAAGTAGAGGAAAGCAGTGAGTTTGTTGTCTATAGCAAAGAAGCCGAGCGACGTGAACGATCAATCCAATTTTGTCCGCAAAGGACCGCCCACCGTCAAGGATGCGGCGCCCCTTATTCCGGCCGGTAACACGCCGGACGAGATGACCTCGGAAGACGAGATCGGCGAATCGCTGGCCGAGATTTGCGACAACGGCGATGCCGTCGCCATCTACCATCCCTCGAAGGACGAGCCGATCATGGCCCGCATCGACTTCGTCCATCCCAAGGATCCGGAGTTCGAGCTGGACCTGGTGGAGCCGGAGCCCCTGCCCGCCGGCCGCCTGAAGTTCGTGGCCTGGCTGAAGGACGCCCGCTTCCAGTTCGAACTGAACCAGGAGTCCTACCCGCCCACGAAGGGCGACTGGCACAAGGTGGTGGTGCCCTTCCCCGAGAAGGCGCTGGTGATGAACCGCCGCAGCACGCCACGCTTCGAAACGCCGCTGGGGTCGGCCTTCATGGCTTCCTTCGTGCTGAATGGCCGCTCCTACGAACTGCAACTGTACGATTTTTCCTCGGGCGGCATTGCCATGCGCGCGCAGCCGCGCGAAACCCGCGGCCTGCTGCGGGGGCGCAAGCTTGACCGCGTGCGCCTGGAGCTCGGTCCCGAAACCGTGATCATCGTGGACATCGAGATCCGCATGGTCCGCACCTTCAAGTCCTTCCTGCTGGGCGAGCAGGTGCAGATCGGCTGCATGTTCATCAACGTCGATGCCGAAACCCAGGAAGAGATCGACCGCCTCCTCCTGCGCATGAAAACCATGGAAGAGAACAAGGCCAAGAGCTGATTGGCCTTGCTGCTCCTTATGGCGCCGCAGCTTCCCGCGTCACCCTGATCGCTTTCCCGTTCTGATGCAGGACCATGGCATTGACTGCCTTGTCCTCGCCCCGCTCGAACTGGAACTCTGCCGCCACCACATCCGCCGCGAAGCGGTCCGCCTTGCCGGGTAGAGGGTACACTCCGAGCATCGGCTGGCGGTTCAGGCGGATGCGCATCTGGCCATCATCGGCCTGCACCTCGAAATCCAGCGGGTCCGTTCCTTCCATTCCCTTGTAATGCCCTGCGAAGGCTTCTTTCGTCACCCACGCCACTTTTGCGGCCGTAGGCGGCGCCTCGGCGCTTAACGTACCAGTCAGGACGTTGCCTCTCTGGCGCAGCGTCAGGCTGGCGATCTTGCCGTCCTGGCGGGCGAACGCGAATTCCGCGCCTGCCTTCTCGAGCACAAAGGTGTCGGCGCCGCTCGGGGTCACCGCGTTGAAACTCTGGCCCGTCATGCGGATGTACACCATGCCGTCCTGTGCCACCACCGTCATGGCCAGCTTGGGCGAAATGCGGAACACGCCGGCGTATTCGCCGGGGTTCGCCGGCGGCGCCGCTGCCGCTGTCGCCGCGAGCTTGTAGCGTTCGGCCAGCACGGCTTCCGACACCTTCTCGACCGGCGCGCCACCGTTCGAGGCGAGCACGATCACCGCCTCCTGTGTATCGGGCAGGATCATCCAGTGCGCCTTGTAGCCGCCGGTGGCGCCGCCATGGTAGTAGCTGCGCTTGTCCGCCGGGCCGCGCATCATCACGGCGTAGCCTATCTCACCGCCAGCAAACTTCGCCAGCGGCTGCAGAGCGCGTTCTGCCGCGGCGCCGAGCGGGCCATTGCGCCCGGCCAGCATGGCGCGGCTGAACCTGAGCATGTCCGGCGCCGTGGAACGCAGCGAGCCCGCGCCGGCGAAAGCCTGGAAGGTCCAGGGCGAGACTTCCCTCTTCCCGCTGTAGGGCTTCGCCAGCCGCGCCTCTTTGGCGCCAAGGTGCTGCATGGTGTCGCTCATGCCCAGTGGCGCCGCGATGCGTTCCACGACCAGCGTTTCCCAAGGTTTGGCGTAACGCTCCGAGAGCAGTTCTCCCAGCACGGCAACGCCGTAGTTGCTGTACTCGCCTTCGCAGGGCGGCGGCTGTTTCAACTCCGTTTCGGCGAGGGCTTTCCACAGCATGGCGCGGTCGACGTCCGCGTAAGGGTCCTTCATGTCGTCGCTCCACGCGCCCTTCGGCAGGCGCGGGAGGCAGGAAGTATGCGTGACCAGCTGGCGCAGCGTAATACCCGCCACCTCCGGGCGCAGCGGCGCCTTGCCCGCGAGGAGCTTGCCCAGCGTGTCGTCCAGGGACAGCTCGCCCTTCTCCACCGCCTGCGCCAGCAGCAGGCCGGTGAATACCTTGCTGATCGAGCCGATCTCGAACAGCTGCGGCTGCGCGTCCGTTTCGCTGAACGATTCAACGCCGCCACGCAGCACGCCCACTGCGACCTTGCCGGGCAAGGCGCCGCGCACCTCGGCGGCCAGCTGGTTCGGGTCCGTTTTCAGATCGAGCGCTGCTGCATGCAGCGCCGGAAGGACGGCGGCTAGCGCGATGAAAGCTGCGCGGAGATAGGTCACTTGCATTGGTCTGCCTTTCGTCAATGATAAAGACAGCGCAAGCATAGCGCGAATGGCTCGGCTTTTACAGCATATCGAGGGGCGTGGCGCGGCGCGGAGGCGGGAAGGATTTGTCGAGGGCCGCGAGGTCGGCGGCGGTGAGGCGGATGTCGAGGGCGGCACGGTTGGCGCGGATGTGCTCGGGCCTCATGGCCTTCGGGATAGCGACAACGCCCTCCTGGTGCGCCAGCCAGGCCAGGGCGATCTGCGCGGGCGTGGCGCTGTGCTGCTGCGCGAGCTGCTGCAATACCGGCTCGGCGAGGAAACGCTGCTGCTCCTTGCGGTCCGATTCGAGCGGCGAATACGCCATGACCGGAATGCCGCGCTCGCGGCACCAGGGCAGCAGGTCCCATTCGATGCCGCGCCGTTTCAGGTTGTACAGCACCTGGTTCGCCATCACGGCGCCTTTCAGTGCAAGCGCTTCTTCCATGTCCGCGGTGTCGAAGTTGCTCACTCCATAGTCGCGGATCTTGCCGTCGCGCTTGAGCCGCTCAAAGCCTTCCAGCGTTTCCGCCAGCGGCACATTGCCGCGCCAGTGCAGCAGGTAGAGATTGAGATAGTCCGTCTTCAGGCGCTTCAGGCTGCGCTCGCAGGCCTGCACCACACCGCGCCTCGTCGCATTGTGGGGATAGACCTTGCTCACCAAATAGACCTGGGAACGGCGGTCCGCGATCGCCTCGCCCACCACTTCCTCCGCGCCGCCATCGGCGTACATCTCCGCCGTGTCGATCATGGTCATGCCGAGGTCCATGCCCAGCTGGAGCGCGTGCACCTCCTCGCTCCGCCTTGCCGGATCTTCGCCCATATTCCATGTGCCCTGGCCGAATTGAGGTGTCATAGTCCGAATGCCCGTACAGAGAGAGTGTAGGTAAAGGCGAAGAGGAAAAGCACATAGAGCAGCAGCAGCGGCATGGAGAGCGCCGCGAACGCTTTTGGGGGCAGCTTCTTCTGGAGCAGGTTCATGGCCAGGTCGAAGCCGAAGGACAGCAGGAAGAGCAGCAGCGGGGCCTGCCAGTAGAGCAAGGCCGCGACAAGGCCCTCCTCCATCGCGTTCCAGCCCCGGTAGCCTTTCAAGACCATGGCCGCGGCCACGAAGGTGAACGGCGCCGCCACGAGGTGCATGGCCAGCTTGAAGGCCGCGAAGTCGCCCGGTGCGGGCGGCTTTGTTTTCAGGATGTTCCCGAAGAAGTAGCGCAGGGCTTCCGGCCGGCGCAGCCAAAGCACGCCAAGGCCCGCCGCGAAGGGCAGCAGCGCCGCCAGGAACAGCACCAGCATCGAAGAATAAGGGAGGTAGGCCGCATCCAGCAGGGTTTGCAGCTGCGGAGGCTCGCCGAGGGCGGCCACCTTGAACATCACGAGCATCTGCGCGGCGAGCAGGCTGCCGACGCACAGCTTGAGGATAAAGCCGATACGGGGAAGGAACATCAGGCCCTCGGTGACCAGCAGGAATACTGCGCAGGCCAGCAGCAGCCTCCAGGGAGACGCTGCCAGCAGGCCGAGGGCATCTGCGGCGGCGCGCAGCAGATCGAGCGCCGCCATGGGGATCAGGCCTCGATTCGGCGCGCCGAGTTGGAGGACCAGCGGTACAGCCCGACCACGATGGCTGCCGCAACGGCGATGGCGATCATCATGCCGACCGATTCCTCAATGCCCTTGCCTAAGGCCAGGGGCTCGCCGGTGCCGGTGGCGATGATCAGGCCCGCCAGCGCCACGTTGAACAGGCTCTCGCCCACGATGAAGCCGGACATCACCAGCACGGCCACGCGCTTCGCGGATTCGCCATAGCTCTTGCTGTTCATGGCCTTCTCGAAGAAGTAGCCGCCCAGCGCGCCCACCACCACCGGCGCGGTCACGGCCGAAGGCAGGTAGATCGCCAGGCCCACGCCCAGCGGCGGCAGGCTGTACTTGTGGTTCGACGTGGACTTCAGGATGAAGTCCACCGCCACGAGGGCCAGGCCAATCAGGGCGCCATAGCCCACCAGGTGCCACGGCAGGTCGCCGCCGATAACGCCGCGCGCCAGGGTGGAGATCAGGGTTGCCTGCGGTGCGGCCAGGGGCGTGTCCGAAATCGCGTTCTGGTTCGGCGCGCCGGCGAAGCCGTAGGCGTGGTTCAGCATTTCCAGCACTTTCGGCACCACGGCGGAACCGGCGAACACGCCGATGATCAGCGCGGTCTGCTGCTTCCATGGGGTTGCGCCCACCAGCTGGCCGGTCTTCAGGTCCTGCAGGTTGTCGTTACCGATCACGGCAACGGCCAGCACCACGGTGGTGACGAACAGCGCGAAAGCGATCATGGCCTGCGCGGTTTCCGGGCCCATGATGGCGCGGCCCACCATGCCCACGCTCAGCGCGGCGCCCAGCACGGTGAGGATGGCGAGGCCGGACACTGGAGAATTCGAGGAGCCGATCAGGCCAGCCATGTAGCCGCAGACGGCTGCAGCCAGCATGCCCGCCACCAGGATGTAGCCGATGCCTACGGCCACCAGCGGCGTGGACAGCGATTCCAGCGGACCGCCGGTCAGGAAGGAAGCCAGCAGCCAGCCCGCAGGCACCATGGAGATCAGGGTCACCAGGCCGACGATGAAGATCGGCATGTCGCGGTCTTCGCGCGGCACGCCCGCGCCGCCGGATTTGGCGTTGCGGCTGGCGGCCAGTGCCGACTTCAGGCCGCCCACCACCGGCTTGGCCAGGGTGGCGAGCGTGATGATGGCGGCGGCGCCGATGGTGCCTGCGCCCATCATGCGCACCTGGGTGCTCCACACGCGCAGCGCGTGGTCGGCAGCCGATGCGCCTTCGGCCATCGGGGTAATGGAGGTCAGGAGCGGAACCAGCACGGCCCAGGCGATGACCAGGCCGGCCAGCATGGCCACGCCCACGGTAATGCCCATCAGGTGGCCCGCGCCGATCAGCGCCAGGGAACCCGATGCGCCAAGGCCGGTTGCGCCGGTGCCTGCGCCGAAGCGGAAGTAGTGCGAGACCTCGCCGGCGATCAGCTTCATGGCGGCCAGCAGGGCGAAGAAGGCGGAAGCCACGGTGCCCAGTACCACGGCCTTCAGGCCCGCCTTGCCTTCCTGTGCGCCGGAGCGCGATGCGGTGCCCACTTTCAGCACTTCCGCGGCAGCCACGCCTTCAGGATATGGCAGGTTCGATTGGGAGACCAGTGCGCGGCGCAGCGGCATGGTGTACATCACACCGAGCACGCCGCCGATGGCGCAGGCGCCGAAGGTCGGCCAGAACGGCACTTCCGCCCACCAGCCGATCATCAGCAGGCCTGGAACGACGAAGATCACGGATGCCAGGGTGCCCGCCGCCGAAGCGATGGTCTGGACGATATTGTTTTCCTGGATGGTCGCGTCCTTGAAGGCGCTCAGAAGAGCCATCGAGATCACGGCGGCGGGGATGGAGGTCGCGAAGGTCAGGCCCACTTTCAGGCCCAGATAGACCTGGGCGGCCGTGAAGACCAGTGTGATCAGGATGCCGAGGGCAATGCCCCGGGCGCTAAATTCCAGCGGATTTGACGACGACGGTTGGTTCATCCTGGGGTCTCCGTACGTTATATAGGGTTAAGCTGGCCCGGATATTACGCCAGAATTGCGCCGCCGCCAATGTTCTTTATTTGTATTGTTGCAAGGCCCCGTCAGTCGTCGTCGCCGGGGTCCATGTCCGGAAACATGACCGAGGTGAAGCCGAACTTCGAGAAATCGGTAATGCGCATCGGGTAAAGAATGCCATGCAGGTGGTCCACCTCGTGCTGCACCACGCGGGCGTGGAAATCCTCGGCATCGCGCACAATGGGCTTGCCGTACTGATCGAAGCCTTCGTAGTGCAGGCGCTTGTAGCGCGGCACCAGCCCGCGCAGGCCGGGCACGGAGAGGCAGCCTTCGAAGCCGTCCTCCTTTTCGTCCGTAATCGGCGCGAGCACGGGATTGATCAGCACCGTTTCGGGCACCTGGGGCGCGTCGGGATAGCGGGGATTGGACTTGAAGCCGTAAATCACCAGCTGCAGGTTTACGCCGATCTGCGGGGCGGCCAGGCCGGCGCCGTTGGCCGCATGCATGGTGTCGAACATGTCCGCGATGAGCGCGTGCAGTTCCGGCGTATCGAACTCGCGCACCGGCTCGGCCACGCGCAGCAGGCGCGGGTCGCCCATCTTCAGTATTTCACGCACCGCCATCGCCGCCCCCTTGCATCTGGTTCATGAATTCGCGGAAGCCCGCGCCGGTTTCGGCATGCTTCAGGCCCATGGCCACCGTGGCCTTGAGGTAGCCCAGCTTGGAGCCGCAGTCGTAGCGCTGGCCGTCGTAGCGATAGGCAAGCACCCGTTCATGCTGCAGCAGGCGCGCGATACCGTCGGTCAGCTGGATCTCGCCTCCCTCCCCTGCGCCGATCTGCTCCAGGAATTCGAAGATGCGGTTGGAGAGCACGTAGCGGCCTACCACGGCCAGGGTGGACGGCGCCTTGTCCGGCGCGGGCTTCTCCACGATGCCCGAGACCAGTTCCAGCCGCTCGCGGTAGGCGCTGGCGCTCACGATGCCGTACTGGCGGGTCTGTTCACGCGGCACGTCCTGCACGGCCAGCAGGCTGGCGCGCTCGAATTCGTACTGCTGCGTCATCTGCGCCAGCACGGGGCGCACGCCCTCGGCGGTGTCCATGAAGTCGTCCGCCAGCAGCACGGCGAAGGGTTCGCTGCCCACGATGGGCCGCGCGCACAGCACCGCATGGCCCAGGCCCAGCGGCGCGGGCTGGCGGATATAGATGCAGTTCACATGCTTGGGAATCACGTTGCGCACCACTTCCAGGAGCGCCTGCTTGTTGTTCGCTTCCAGTTCCGCTTCCAGCTCGTAGGCCTTGTCGAAATGGTCTTCGATGGCGCGCTTGTTGCGGCCAGTGATAAAGATCATGTCCGTGATGCCGGCGGCGACCGCCTCCTCCACCGCGTACTGGATCAGCGGCTTGTCCACCACCGGCAGCATCTCCTTGGGCTGCGCCTTGGTGGCCGGAAGGAAGCGGCTGCCGAGGCCCGCCACGGGGAATACCGCTTTCCTGATAGGCGCCATGTCCGTCATCCCGTCTGCCCCAGCAAGGCAAGCAGGCCTGCCTCGTCCAGGATGGTGATGCCGAGTTCCTCGGCCTTGGCGAGCTTGCTGCCTGCTTCGGCGCCCGCCACCACGTACGATGTTTTCTTCGACACCGAGCCGGAAACCTTGCCGCCCGCCTGCTCGATCAATGCCTGGGCCGCGTCGCGGCTCATGGTCGGCAGGGTGCCGGTCAGGACGAACGTCTTGCCGCTCATTGCCCCTTCCGATTCCGCCACTTCGGGCAGCTGGGCCAGCAGCTCGGTGCGCAGCGCGTCCAGCGCCACAAGGCGCTCGCGGTTCTCCGGCACGGCCATCCATTGCTCCAGCGATGCCGCCACCGCGGCGGGCAGGCCGAATACATCGAAGACCTTGAGCCAGGCCAGCGCTTCCAGCGTGACGCCCTGCTCGATCAGTTGGCGGGCGCGCGGCTCCGTCAGTTTCGGGATATCCAGCGCGGCCAGCAGCTTCACGGGCTCCAGCTTCTCGCGCAACGCCGCCTTGGGCGCATGTTCGCCTTGCGGCGCCACACCCGCGGCCAGCAGCGCATCGATGGCCTGTTGGTTCTTCTCCTCGGCAAAGAAGTCCGCAATCGATTCGGCCACGGTGCCGCCGATATCGGGCAGCACGCGCAGCAGCGCTTCCGGCGCGCGGCGGATCAGCTCGAACTTGCCGAGCCAGTCGGCCAGCGTCTTCGCGGTCGATTCGCCCACGTGGCGAATGCCCAGCGCGAACAGCAGGCGTTCCAGCGGCGGCTTCTTGCTGGCGGCGATGGCGTCGAGCAGATTGTCCGCCCACTTGGTGGCGATCTTGCCCTGCTGGACCGTCTCGGGCGTGGTGCCCTCGCGTTCGTCCGCCAGGCGCTTCATCTTCAGCAGGTCGGCCTGCGTGAGGCCGTACAGGTCCGCCACGCCGTTGACCAGATTGCATTCGACCAGGTTGTCGATATAGCGGTCGCCCAGGCCTTCGATATCCATCATGCGGCGGCCCGCGAAATGGCGGATCGCCTCCTTGCGCTGGGCGGAGCAGAACAGGCCGCCGGAGCAGCGCGCCACGGCCTCGTCCTCCTCGCGCACCACGTGGGAGCCGCAGACCGGACAGGTCTTCGGCAGCACATATTGCGCTGGCTCGGGGCTGGGACGCTTGTCCAGCACCACCGACAGCACCTCGGGAATCACATCGCCCGCGCGGCGCACGATGACGGTGTCTCCGATGCGCACGTCCTTGCGGCGCACCTCGTCCTCATTGTGCAGGGTGGCGTTGGTGACGGTGACGCCGCCGACGAACACCGGCTCCAGGCGCGCGACGGGCGTGATGGCGCCGGTGCGGCCCACCTGCACATCGATGGCCTGCACGACGGTGGTCGCCTCTTCCGCCGGGAACTTGTGCGCCAGGGCGAAGCGCGGCGCGCGCGAAACGAAGCCCAGCGCCCGCTGGTCTTCCACGCGGTTCGTCTTGTACACCACGCCGTCGATCTCGTACGGCATGGCGGGGCGGCCCGCGCCGATCTTCGCGTAATAGGCCAGCAGGCCGTCCTTGCCGCGCACCACGGCGCGCTCCTTCGCCACGGGCAGGCCGAGCTTCTCGTACCAGTCGAGCAGCGCGGCGTGGGTGGACGGCATGTCCGCCCCAACCAGCTCGCCGATGCCGTAGGCGAAGAAGCGCAGCTTGCGCGAAGCCGTAATGCGCGAGTCGAGCTGGCGCAGCGCGCCTGCCGCGGCATTGCGCGGATTGACGAATTCCTTCTGTCCCAGCTCGCGCTGGCGCGCATTCATGGCCGCGAAATCGGCCTTGAACATCAGCACCTCGCCGCGCACGTCCAGCACGGACGGCAGCTTGTCGCCATGCAGGCGCAGCGGAATGCCCTTGATGGTGCGGATATTGGCGCTCACGTCCTCGCCCGTATAGCCGTCGCCGCGCGTGGCGGCCTGCACGAACAGGCCGTTCTCATAGCGCAGGTTGATGGCCAGGCCGTCGAACTTCACTTCGGCCGCGTACTCCACCTCCACGATATCGAGCCCTTCGCGCACGCGGCGGTCGAAGTTCTCGATGTCCTCGTCGCTGAAGCCGTTGTTCAGGGACAGCATGGGCACGGCGTGCGTGACGGCGTCGAACTGCGCCAGCGGCGGCGCGCCGACACGCAGGGTCGGCGAGTCCGGCGCGGCCAGCTCGGGATGGGCCGCCTCCAGCTGCTGGAGTTCGAGGAATAGCTTGTCGTACTCGGCGTCCGGAATGGTGGGCGCGTCGAGCACGTGATAGGCGTGCAGGTGACGGTTCAGCTCCGCCGTGAGCCAGGCAACGCGCTCCGCCGGTGATTTCTCTTTCATCGCCACGGCCTTAGCTGAACAGGCGCAGCGCGCGGGTGGAACCGGCCGGAATGTCCGAGGCTTCCATGTCGGCGTAGAAGTCCTTCACCTGGCCGGAGATTTCGGCCAGGGCCTCGTCGCTCAGCGGCTGGTTGTAGTCGTCCACGATGGTCGCGTCCAGGCGCGCCACGAGGGACTTGGCGCAGGCCACCATGGCGCCGAAACCGTCGCGGGCGGGCGCCACGCAGGGCACGTCCAGCAGGAGGGTCAGGCGCGGGGTGGTCTCCTCCGCAGGCGACACGTTGGTGGAGAGCGAGAACAGGTGGCCGCCCTCTCCGTCCGGCATCACATAGCGGCCGTCGGGACGCACATCGAAGCCCTGCTTCTCCAGCGCTACGATCAGGGTCGCGATAGCCCAGGGCGCGCCGTTGGTGGCCAGGTTCACGCCCAGCTGGGCGTCGTGGCTGGCCACGAAGCGGTGCAGGGTCTTCGCTTCGGCCATGACTTCGATCATGTCCGGAATCTGTGGCTCGGCGCCGATTTCGTCGGCGATGGCGCGCAGGCGCGTCACCAATTCGGAGTATTCCAGTTCGTTCAGGGCCGTGGTGCGGCTGGCCAGCTGCACGCCGCCCTGCAGCCTGGTGTAGACGGTGCCGTGGCGGATGGGTTCCCACTCGTCGCTCACCGCAAGGCCGATGAAGTGCACAGGCTTGCTGCCTACGAAGCGCAGCTTCTGCAGCACGGGCAGCAGCTTGTCGCCGCGGACGGGCGCCTCCAGTTCCAGCGGCAGCAGGCAGTCGATCAGGGGATCGACCAGGCTCGTGGCCAGTTCAGCGGGCGGCACGGCGGCATCGGCGCTGCGCACCGGCGCGGGAGCCGCATCTTCCGCGAAGGTTGGGGCCACGGCGGCAGCGCCGTGTTCGGGCGTGGCGTAGGCGCCGGAGCCGCCGTCGACCAGGGGCACATCGTCCATCGAGAACTGGGGCTCGCTGCGGTTCCCGCCTGCGTAGGCGGGAGCTTCATCGGCGCGCATCAGCACATCGTCATGCTCGGAAGCGAAGGCGCGTTCCACGCTCTTCTTGGCCTTGTATTCCTGCCACTTGTTGTAAGAGAAAACGCCGACGATGAAGACGGCGCCTGCGGCGATCAAACTCAGTTGGAGATCTGTCATGCTGCTTGTGCCTCGGAAGCGAAGTTGGCGGCGGCTTCCATGTCCACCGCCACGATGCGCGATACGCCCTGCTCCTGCATCGTCACACCGATCAGTTGATTGGCCATCTCCATCGCAATCTTGTTGTGCGAGATGAAGAGGAATTGGGTCTGGTCGGACATGCGCTTCACCATGCGGCAGAAGCGCTCCGTATTGGCGTCGTCCAGCGGCGCATCGACCTCGTCGAGCAGGCAGAACGGCGCCGGATTCAGGCGGAACATGGAGAACACCAGCGCCGTCGCGGTCAGGGCCTTTTCGCCGCCGGACAGCAGGTGGATGGTGGCGTTCTTCTTGCCCGGCGGCTGGGCCATGACCTGCACGCCGGAGTCGAGGATTTCGTCGCCCGTCATGATCAGCTTCGCCTGGCCGCCGCCGAAAAGGATCGGGAACAGCTCCGAGAAGTGGCCGTTCACGCGGTCGAAGGTGTCCTGCAGCAGGTCGCGCGTTTCCTTGTCGATCTTCTGGATCGCATCTTCCAGCGTATTGATCGCCTCCGTCAGGTCGGCGTTCTGCGAGTCGAGGAAGTTCTTGCGCTCCGAGGCCTGCGCCAGCTCGTCCAGCGCGGCCAGGTTCACCGCGCCCAGGGCCGCAATGGCGTTGGTCAGGCGGGTCACCTCGCCTTGCAGGTAGGAGGCCTTCAGGTCCGGATGCAGCTTCTCGGCCAGCGCGGCTTCGTCGGCCTGCACTTCCGCCAGCTGCTGCGCGAACTGCTCCTGGTTCAGGCGCGCGGCCTGTTCCTTCAACTGCATTTCCGTGATCTTGTCGCGCTGCGGCTGCAGGCTGCGTTCGGCCTGCATGCGCGCGTCTTCCGCATGGCGCAGCTGCTGGGTGATCTGGTCCAGTTCATGCCGCGCGTCCGACAGCGCCTTTTCCTGCTGCGTACGGCGGTCCAGCAGCTCCTGCAGGCCTTCGTTGGCGGTGCCTGCCTCCAGGGTTTCCAGCTCCAGCTGGCCTGCGCGCAGGCTTTCGCCCACCTGCTGCACCTGCGCCGTCGCCGTGGCGACGTTGCGGCGCAATTCCTCGATGCGGCTGCGGCCCGACTTCTCGGCGAATTCCGCCTCCTGCGCCTTGCGTTCCAGCTCGCGCAATGCTTCGCGCGCGTCCGCCAGGCGCTGCTCCTTCAGCAGGAAGGCAGTCTGCCCTTCCTCGTGCTCGCCCTGCAGGTTGCCCAGCTCCATATCGAGCTGCTCGAACTTCTCTTCCGATTCGAGCTTTACCTGCATCTGCTCCTGTTCCTGCGCAGCGATCTCCGCGAGGTCCGCCTCGATCTGGCCGCTGCGCTGGTTGAAGCGCGCTTCGATCTCGGAGAGCTTCACCACTTCGAGCTGCAGGGTATGCACGGACTGCGTCAGGCCCTGGATCTTCGTGCGCAGCTCCGCCACGGTGCGGCTGTGGTTCGACACCGCCGCATCGGCCCGTACGGAACGCGCCCGCGCCTCTTCGGCCAGCATGGACTGGGCGCGCAGCTGCTTCGTGATGTTGTCGATTTCCTGCTGGCGGCCCAGCATGCCCTCCTGCTCCGCGTCTGCCGCGTAGAAGCGCACGCTGGACTGGGAGATGACGTGGCCCTGCTTCGTCACGAAGCAGCCGCCCGCAGGCAGCGTGCCGCGCGCCATGAAGGCTTCCGCCGCATCGTCCGCGAGGAAGACGTTGTGCAGCCAGTCCTGCAGCACGCCGCGCAGGCCGGGGTCGTTGAGCTTGAGCAGGTTGATGAAGGGCTTCAGGCTGCCATGCGCCGCCGCTTCGGCGGGCGCCGTGGTGAGCGGCGCGAACAGCGCCAGCTTGGCCGGCGGCGCGTCGCCGAAGAAGTGCTTGGCCCATTCGATGTTCGACACCTGGAGGGCCGAGGTGCGCTCGCGCAGCACCGACTCCATGGCCGTTTCCCAGCCGTTTTCGATCTGGATCTTCTGCCACAGGCGGGGCAGCTCGTTCAGCTCATGCTTCTGCAGCCATGGCGTGACCTTGCCCTGCGTCTGCGCCCGCTCCTGCAGTTCGCGCAGCGCGTTCAGGCGCGCTTCCAGCTGGGCGTTGGCCGCGCTTTCGGACTGCACGGCGGCCTGCGCCTGCTGGCGCTCCTCTTCCAGCTTCGGCTGCTGCTCCATGGCCTCGTCCAGCATCATGGTCTGCTCTTCGAGCGCCTGCTGCTTTTCCTCCAGCTGCATCTTGAGGTTGGAGAGGTGCGAGGAATCCGGCATGGAGAGGCCGTTCTTTTCCTGCATGAGGCGTTCGCGGCGCGTGGCCAGGCCGTTCAGGATATTGTTCGCATTGCGCTGGTGGGCCGATTCCAGTTCCAGCTGCTGCTGCGCCTGCATGATGCGGGCGCGCGATTCCGTGCTCCGGTTCTGCGCCTCGCGCCATTCCGCTTCCAGCGTCGGCAGCAGTTCGGCCTTCTGCTCGGCCATCATGCGCGCCTGCTCCACCTTCGCGGACAGCTCTTCGAGATTGAATTCCGCTTCCTCGATCTGGCCGCTGTACTCCTCCGCCTGCTGCTGCCACTGGTCGCGCTGCGCGGTGAGTGTGGCGAGCTGCTGCTGCAGCCGGGTGCGCGATTCGATCACGAACTTGATCTGCGCTTCCAGGCTGCCGATTTCCGAGTTGGTCTGGTACAGGTGGCCCTGCGCCTGGTGCAGGCGGTCGCCGACGGCGAAGTGGGCCTGGCGCATCTGCTCCAGCGTGAGCTCCACGTGGCGCAGCTTGGCCGTCTGCTCTTCCAGGTCCGTCTGGGCCTGCTCCATCTCGCGGAAGAACCTGGCCTGCTCGTTCTGCGCCTCGGTTTTGCGCAGCAGCCAGAGCAGCTTCTGCTTCTCTTCCTGGTCGGCGGAGAGCTGGTGGAAGCGCGTAGCCACTTCGGCCTGCCCCTGCAGCTTCTCCAGGTTGGAATTCAGCTCGCGCAGGATGTCCTCCACGCGCAGCAGGTTCTCGCGCGTATCGTGCAAGCGGTTTTCCGTTTCCCGGCGCCGTTCCTTGTACTTGGAAACGCCAGCCGCCTCTTCGAGGAAGACGCGCAGTTCCTCCGGGCGCGATTCGATGATGCGCGCGATCATGCCCTGGCCGATGATGGCGTAGGCACGCGGGCCGAGGCCCGTGCCCAGGAAAATATCCTGGATGTCGCGCCGCCGCACCGGCTGGCCGTTGATGTAATAAGTGGAGGTGCCGTCGCGCGTCAGCGTGCGCTTGACGGCGATTTCGGCGTACTGCCCCCACTGGCCGGAAGCCTTGCCGTCATGGTTGTCGAACACCAGTTCGACCGAGGCGCGGCCCGCGGGCTTGCGGTGGGTGGAACCGTTGAAGATCACGTCCTGCATGGACTCGCCGCGCAGCTCCGAGGCCTTGGATTCGCCCAGCACCCAGCGCACGGCGTCGATGATATTGGACTTGCCGCAGCCGTTGGGACCTACCACGCCGACCAGCTGGCCCGGCACCTGGAAATTGGTGGGATCGACAAACGACTTAAATCCCGACAATTTAATGGAAGATAGACGCACGTTGTTATCAGTTCTTCGCCCGCTCAGGCATGGTTGGAAAAGTGAATAATCATACCATTTCGCACCGCCACTCTGGCCGTTTTCGCATCATATCCGGGGGCTGCGCAGGGTCCAGTTACGCTCATGGGGCTTGTCCTTGCCCGAGAGGTAAAGCGCCAGCTCGCGCATCCACTGCTCCGTAGGCACCGGCTCGGCGCGCGGCGCCAGCAGCAGCACGGGCACGCACAGGGCCGCCAGCACCCGCCCGAAGAGCGCCGGATGGTCGGCGCGGGAAAGCGCGATAAAGGCGGCCGCCACGGCAAAGCCCACGGCCCCGCCCAGCACCACCTCCGAGGCCGAATGCGCCAGCACCGGCAGGCGCGAAAAGCTGATCAGCACCGCCAGCAGCACACCGACGGCGAAGGCGCCGCGCCGCCACGCGGGCTGCGCGCGGCGGAAGGCAAGGTAGAAAGCGACCGGGAACACGGCGCAGGCGCGCATGGCGTGGCCGCTCAGGCCCGCGAACTTCACCTCGGGAATGCCCACGCCCCAGCCGATGAAGGCGACCTTGGTGGCCACCACCATCGCCATGCCCGCGCCGAACAGCAGCAGCCAGCTCAAGGTCAGGCGCCAGGACCGCCCGGCCAGCAGCCAGAGTGCGATGGCGACGCCCAGGGGGCCGGTCACGGCCAGGCTGCCCAGCACACTCAAGGCACTCCACCAACTATGCATTACTGCTTATCTCCGTATGAGCTGCCGCGCGCAGCGGACCCTATTGAACCACAGGAAGGGGTTATACTACAGAACATTTCAATTAGGCAACATATCGGAATTATGAGCGAACGCAAGACTTCGGTGCTCTTCGTCTGCATGGGCAATATCTGCCGCTCGCCCACGGCCGAAGGCGTATTCCGCCAGCGCGCGCAGGCGGCGGGGCTGGACCTGCATATCGATTCGGCGGGCACGCATGGCTACCACATCGGCGACCCGCCGGACGGGCGTTCGGCGCGCCATGCCGCCCAGCGCGGCTACGACCTTTCGCCCCTGCGCGCTCGCCAGGTGGCCGAGGCGGACTTCGAACGCTTCGACCACGTGCTGGCCATGGACCACGACAACCTGGCCATGCTGCGGCGGTCCTGCCCGCCCCAGCACCGGCACAAGCTCAAGCTCTTCATGGAATATGCGTCGCGCTCGGGGTCGGACGTGGTGCCCGATCCCTATTACGGCGGCGCCCAGGGCTTCGATCTGGTGCTGGACTACATCGAAGATGCGGCGGACGGGCTGATTTCTTCATTGGCCGCCAGGGCCTGAACCAGGGCGCGGCTCACCACGCCCTCGTTCTCCGCCACGCGCACGCCGCCTTCCGCGAAGCGGCGCGCCAGCTCCTCGCCCGACAGGGTGAACGCCTCTTCCCGCGTGCGGCTCGAGAAGATGAAGAGCGTGCGCTGGGGGCTGGCCCAGGCCAGCTTCACCTTGCGCGCCTCACCCTCTTCCTGGTCGAATTCGAGCCACATGCCGCGCGCCAGGCCGTCCACGGCCTCCTGTCCGCCCTGCGGCTCCGCTTCGGCGGGGCGCGCCTTCAGTTCCTCGCGCCGCTCGGCCGCCTTCTGCGCGGCCTGCATGGACAGCTCCAGCTGGCGCTCGGGCGCCAGTTCCACCGGCGCGCGCACGATGGAGGCGTGGCAGTCCGCCAGCTCGGCGAAGAAGCGCAGCCGGTCCTCGGACTGCCACTTGATCGCATCCAGCCACTGGTTCAAACGCGTGAGCAGGCCTGGCAGCTTGCCGATCAGCTGCTTGCGCTGCTCGGGCGTGATCTTGGGTTTCACGCTCCAGATCAGATCATCCATCGTTTCCGTGGCGTTGCGGATGGCGCCCGGCTTTGCCTCTTCCACCGTATAGGCCAGCGTGAGCACGGAAGTCCACTGGTTCTCCAGGAACGTTTCGATCACGGCGACCACCTCGCCGGTGCCGATGCGCAGCGCCACCGCATCCTTCGCATTGCGTTCGGCCGTCAGGCGCCTCTCCTCCTTCAGCGCGGCGGCAATGGGCTCGGCAATGGCCTTGTCCGCCGCCTGCTCGTCTTGCCGGATGGACTGCTCCAGCTCATCGACGGCCTGGGAAAAGGTCTGGAGCTCCTGCTGCGGATCGCGGCCGATGCGCTCCACGGAACGCTGCATCGCCTGGTAGACGGGATCGGCCTTGTCCCGGCGCTGTTCCCAGCCCATCTTCGACAGCAGCTCGATCAGGCGGCGGGCCGGGTGCGCTTCCTGGAAGAAGAAATCCTTGTCCGCCAGCGCGGCCTTCAGCACGGGGATCTGCAGCAGCAGCACCAGCTCGCGGATTTCGCGGGCAATGTCCTGGTCGCGGAACACGGTCTCGAAAACGGCGGTGAGCAGGTCGATGGTGCTTTCGTCCGCATGCGAGAGCGTGCCGCGCGGCGCGCCCTGCTTGATGGTGGGCAGGTAGATGACGTTGTGCGGCGTGGCCTCGGGCTCGGGCGGCGGCGCCGATTTCTGCAGCCAGGCGAGCCAGGACATCAGGCGTTCGCGTTCGGCGGCGGGATCGGCCGCAGGCGCGGGCGATGCCGCATCGGGCCGGGCTGCGGCCCAGGCCTGGTGCGCGGCGCTGAACCAGGCGGGAACCTGCGGCGCCGCCTGCGGCGTGCCCGGAACGGCGCCCTGCTGCGCGGCGGCGCGCGCGAACGGCGATGTGTAGGCCTTGCTGCGCGCCGCGGCGGACCATGGCGGAGGCGGCGCGTTCGGGTCGGAAGGCCCCAGCGCATGCGCCGGGAGGCTCAGGTCGACATCGGCCAGCGGATCGGCCGCCGCGCTGCCGCCCCGCCCGAACAGCTGGCGCAGCTGCACGGCGAGCGCTTCGTCCTGCTGGCGTTTGCGGCCGCCCGATGCATCGTGCGAGTCGGCGCGGCGCACGCGGGCGCCCGCAGCGTCGCCGGGCAGGAAACCCTTGCGCTGCAAGGCCAGGTTCAGCGCCTCGTACAGCGGCCCCAGTTCCACCATGGCGCCAGGGCGCAGCATGGGCAGCAGCAGGCCGGCCGCTTCAGCCTCGGGATTGAACGCGGCCCACGCTTCCTGCAGGGCGCCGATGAAGACCTCGGGCCGGAAGGGGTTCTGTCCGGCGCGCAGGATCTCGCGCTGCATCATGAAGGCCAGGCGCACGTTCAGCGTGGCCAGCGCATCGGAGTATTTCGCGTCGAAGGGCTTGCATACCGTGGAGAGCGTGAGCTTCTCGTCCATCACTTCGTAGGGCACCAGCTCCAGCGCATCCGGCGGCGCGGCGCGCGCGGGCTTGGGGCCGAGCTGCGCAAACTCCATGCGCAGCGCCTTCTCCAGGGCCGTGGAGGCCAGGTGAAGGAAGGCGAACTGGCGGTTGCGCAGCAGGTTGCCGGCGCGCAGGCGAAGCTGCAGCAGGCCGATGTCGCCATCCATGTTGGCGCTGTCCACCAGTGCGCCCGCGAGCTGGGTGGCGAAGGCGTTGAAATGGTCGTTGAAATGGCCCGTGGCGGTGGCGATCAGGCTCTCCAGCAGGGCGTGGCGCGGCGACACGGCCGCACGGGCCGCTGTGGAGAGAGTGGGGACTGCTTGCGTGGTCATTGCCGGATTCGGGATGCACTGGATGCCTCTCCCCATTCTGGCAGATCATTTCCACATGGCAATAGAAATGTAGAAACTTTTCGGCAAAATGTTGGAATTTGTCGAAAAATTGTCAACTCGCTTCTCATCAATGGAAGAAGCCAGCAAGGTTTTATCCTACATTGGTTGG
Organism: Massilia endophytica; assembly: GCF_021165955.1. Classification (NCBI taxonomy): domain Bacteria; kingdom Pseudomonadati; phylum Pseudomonadota; class Betaproteobacteria; order Burkholderiales; family Oxalobacteraceae; genus Massilia; species Massilia endophytica. Next base: position 2,395,486 of record NZ_CP088952.1, read on the forward strand.
CGGTCCATTCCGATACTACTGCCTTGGTCAAAACCGCATCATTTCGCTACCGGAAACGCATCTGCGAAACGGTTGAGCGATCAATACACCGGCCGCTGAACCGCTTCACAGCGGCGCTTCTCGGAGAGCAATATTTTAACATTCTTTCTGAAAGGAAATTAAAATGGCCTCGAATCAGCGTGGTGGCAACAAGCAGGGTTCTTCTTCCGGCAGCTCGAAGCAGTCGGGCAACCAGGGTTCGCGCTCCGGCGGCACCCAGGGCGGCACCCACGAGCAGCATGTGGAAGCTGGCCGTCAGAGCCACAAGAACGACAGCAAGAAATCGTCGGGATCGCGTGGCGGCAACCGTTAAAGCTGCCAAAAACAGAGGGGACGGACCCTGCACAGGGTCTGTCCCCGGTAACCCGGTCGGCCACCGCGCATAGTCAGCGGACTGTGTTCGGTGGCGGACTCGGCTTTCGGGGACAGACCCCATTCGGGGTCTGTCCCCTCTGCTATCAGATATTCGTGACGCGCTTGCCTTTCGGGGGCTTGAAGTCCGTCACATCCTGCACCAGCCCCACCTTGTGCGCTTCGCGCGCGGTGAGGTGCAGGTCGGAATAGGCGTGCACGGCCCAGTGCTCATCGGCGAGGGTAAGGTGTTCGCGCAGGATCGATTCGGTGCGCGCATCGTCGGCCTGCAGGCCTTCGACGATGATGCGCAGCGCATCGGGCCGCGCCCCGGAAGGCGCGCTGGCATGCGACTTGTGGACCATGAAGCGAGCCGTTTCGCTGGCATAGCGCTCATCGCCGGAGAGGAAGAGAATGACCGCGATCGACGCCACCGCCCCGCCGTTGTACATCACGATCTTGATCGGCAGGTTGCGCAGGTAGTTGTACAGGCACAGGCCATCGCTCACATAGCCGCCATTCGACTGCAGCAGGATGTGCGCGGTCTCCACGCCGTCTTCCGTCATGTCCGCCACGGCGTCGAACACGCGGTGCACCATATCGCTGTTCACGTCGCCGGACAATGTATACCAGGCCGCCCCGTTCAGTTTATGTTTATCTTCGCTCATGGTTGTTACCCTCAAAATAGAGGGCTTCATTCTAGCGCAGGCAAGGTTTTCGGGCCGCACGGTCGCGAGGGCGGCGGACGGGGCAAGATTGACACGAATGCCCTTCTGGCATATATTCCGCACTCTTGACCGGGAGAGCGCCGCGCCATGCGGCCGCCGAAGGGGCACCACCCAAAAACTCTCAGGCAAAAGGACTGGTCAGGGGTCCGCAGCGCTCGGCGCGCGGTCCGAAACTCTGGAGAGCGGCTGCGTCGCAGCCCACCGAAGGGGCGTGCGGGATCTTCCCGTTATCTCTCAGGTACCAAGGACAGAGGGGTCGGCGATCATTGTGGAAAAGGCTGTGTCAGCTTCTCCGTGCATGTTCTGTTAACCCCAACTCTTTCGGACCGAGGTAGTCATGACGCTCAAAGCCACTCCACTCAACAACGCCCACCGCGCCCTCGGCGCCCGCATGGTCGATTTCGGCGGCTGGGACATGCCCGTCAATTACGGCTCGCAGATCGAAGAGCACCACACCGTGCGCAGCGACGCGGGCATGTTCGACGTGGCCCACATGTGCGTGGTCGACATCAAGGGCGACGACGTGCGCGGCTTCCTGCGCCACCTGCTCGCCAATAACGTGGACAAGCTGCAGGTGAGCGGCAAGGCGCTCTACTCCTGCATGCTGAATCCGGAAGGCGGCGTGATCGACGACCTGATCGTCTACTTCATCAACGAAAACTGGTTCCGCCTCGTGGTCAACGCCGGCACGGCCGAGAAGGACGTGGCCTGGATGCAGAGCCAGAACAAGACGGGCCTGACCATCACCCAGCGCCGCGACGGCGCCGGCGCCATGGCCCTCATCGCCGTGCAGGGCCCGAACGCCCGCGCCAAGGTGTGGGAAGTGCTGCCGCAGGCGAAGGAAGCCACGGCCGAGATGAAGCCCTTCAATGTCGCGCTGGTGCCCGGCACCGCCTTCGGCGAAGCCATGGTGGCCCGCACCGGCTACACCGGCGAAGACGGCTTCGAGATCGGCGTGTCGGCTGACCAGGCCGAAGCCCTGTGGAACGCGCTCGCCGCGGCGGGCGTGAAGCCGGCCGGCCTGGGCGCGCGCGACACCCTGCGCCTGGAAGCGGGCATGAACCTCTACGGCCAGGACATGGACGAATCCGTGAACCCGCTGGACGCAGGCCTGGCCTGGACCATCGACCTGGTGAGCGAACGTGACTTCATCGGCAAGGCGGCCCTGCAGGCCAAGGGCCAGAACGCCCAGTTCGTGGGCCTGATCCTGCGCGAAAAAGGCGGCGTGCTGCGCGCCCACCAGAAAGTCATCGCCGCCAGCGGCGAAACGGGCGAGATCACCAGCGGCACCTTCAGCCCCACCATGCAGCAGGCCATCGCCCTGGCGCGCGTGCCGATGGGCGTGCAGATCGGCGACACCGTGCACGTGGAAATCCGCGACAAGAAGCTGGCCGCCACGGTGGTGAAGCTGCCCTTCGTGCGTAACGGTAAAATCCTCGCTGCCTGACCCCAATACCCACACCAACCAAAACTGGAGCCACACATGAACATTCCTGCAGAGCTGAAGTACACCGAGTCCCACGAGTGGGTGCGCAAAGAGGACGACGGCACCGTGACCGTGGGTATCACCGAATTCGCGCAGGACGCGCTGGGCGACATCGTGTTCGTGGAACTGCCTAAAGTGGGCGCCACCTACACCGCCGGCGACGACGCCGCCGTGGTGGAATCGGTGAAGGCCGCTTCCGACATCTACGCTCCCGTGTCGGGCGAAGTGGTGGCCGTGAACGACGCCGTGACCGCCGCCCCCGAGTCGATCAACTCCGACGCCTACGGCTCCTGGCTCTTCAAGATCAAGCCGAGCGACGCTTCCGCCATCGACGGCCTGCTCGACGCGGCAGCCTACGGCAAGAGCACCCAAGGCTAAACAACGCATGACCAGGGCCGGCTTCTGCCGGCCCTTCCCTTTTCCGGCCCCAAGAGATTTCATCACATGACCCGCACCAGCCTCTCCCAACTCGAAGCCCGCGATGCCTTCATCGCCCGTCACATCGGCCCGGACGCCGCAGAACAGCAGCAGATGCTCGACGTCCTCGGCTACGCATCGCGCGCCGCGCTGATCGATGCCGTGGTTCCGGCCCACATCCGCAACAAGAGCGCCCTGCCGCTGGGCCAGTTCTACGAGCCGATGCCCGAGCACGAGGCGCTGGCGAAGCTGAAAGGCATCGCGGGCAAGAACAAGGTGCTGAAATCGCTGATCGGCCAAGGCTACTACGGCACCATCACCCCTGGCGTGGTGCTGCGCAATATCTTCGAGAACCCGGCCTGGTACACGGCCTACACGCCCTACCAGCCTGAAATCTCCCAGGGCCGCCTGGAAGCCATCCTGAACTTCCAGCAGGCCATCACCGACCTCACCGGCATGGGCATCGCCAATGCCTCCATGCTGGACGAAGGCACCTCCGCCGCCGAAGCCATGACGCTGATCCAGCGCGTCGGCAAGTCGAAGTCGAAGACCTTCTACGTCGCCAACGACGTGCTGCCCCAGACCCTGGAAGTGGTGCAGACCCGCGCCGAGCCGCTGGGCATCATCGTGAAGACCTTCGACCCGGCCGAACTGGCCGGCGTGAGCGACGCCTTCGGCGTGCTGCTGCAATACCCCGGCGTGAACGGCGTGGTGCGCGACTACCGCGCAGCCGTGGAAACCGTGAAGGCCACTGGCGCCATGGTCGTCGTCGCGGCCGACCTGCTGGCGCTGACCCTGCTCACGCCTCCGGGCGAATGGGGCGCGGACGTGGTGGTCGGCAACTCCCAGCGCTTCGGCGTGCCGCTCGGCTTCGGCGGCCCGCACGCAGGCTACATGGCCACCCGCGACGAATACAAGCGCTCCATGCCGGGCCGCCTGGTGGGCGTCACCGTGGACCAGCAGGGCAACACTGCCTACCGCCTGGCCCTGCAGACCCGCGAGCAGCACATCCGCCGCGAGAAGGCCACCTCCAATATCTGTACCGCACAGGTGCTGCTGGCCGTGATCGCGTCCATGTACGCCGTCTACCACGGTCCGGAAGGCCTGCAGAACATCGCCAAGCGCGTGCACCGCTACACCGGCGTGCTGGCCGCCTACCTGCGCACCCTGGGCTACACCCTGGCCAGCGACAGCTACTTCGACACGCTGACCGTGAAGACCGACCGCGCCGACGCCCTGCATGCAGCCGCCGTCGCCAACGGCATCAACCTGCGCCGCATCGACGCCCACCATGTGGGCGTGTCGCTGGACGAGACCACCGACCGCAACACCCTGTCCGCGCTGTGGACCGTGTTCGCCACCGGCGTGGCCAGCGCGCCCGCCGCGCCGGACTTCGACGCCGTGGAAGCTGGCGTGCAGCGCGCCTTCCCCGAGGCGCTGGGCCGCAGCTCGGCCTTCCTGAGCCACCCCGTGTTCAACCGCTACCACAGCGAACACGAAATGCTGCGCTACCTGCGCAGCCTGGCGGACAAGGACCTGGCCCTGGACCGCACCATGATCCCGCTCGGCTCCTGCACCATGAAGCTGAACGCCACCAGCGAGATGGTGCCAGTAACCTGGCCCGAGTTCTCGAACGTGCACCCCTTCGCGCCGAACGACCAGACCGTGGGCTACCGCGAAATGATCGCCCAGCTGGAAGAGATGCTGTGCGCCGTGACGGGCTACGCGGCCGTGTCGCTGCAGCCGAACGCGGGTTCGCAGGGCGAATACGCCGGCCTGCTGGTGATCAAGAAGTACCACGAGTCGCGCGGCGAAGGCCACCGCAACATCTGCCTGATCCCCTCCTCCGCCCACGGCACCAACCCGGCATCGGCCAGCATGGTCGACATGCAAGTGGTGGTGACGGCCTGCGACGAGAACGGCAACGTGGACCTGGCCGACCTGAAGGCCAAGGCCGAGCAGCACAGCAAGAACCTGGCCTGCGTGATGGTGACCTATCCGTCCACCCACGGCGTGTTCGAGGAAGGCATCAAGGAACTGTGCGAGATCGTGCATGCGCACGGCGGCCAGGTCTACATCGACGGCGCGAACATGAACGCGCTGGTCGGCGTGGCGGCGCCGGGCGCCTTCGGCGGCGACGTGTCGCACCTGAACCTGCACAAGACCTTCTGCATCCCGCATGGCGGCGGCGGCCCCGGCGTCGGTCCTATCGGCGTGGGCGCGCACCTGGCGCAGTTCCTGCCGAACCAGCGCTCCACCGGCTACCAGCGCAACGAGAACGGCATCGGCGCCGTATCGGCCGCGCCTTTCGGCTCGGCCTCGATCCTGCCGATCTCCTGGATGTACATCGCCATGATGGGCGGCGAAGGCCTGACGGCAGCCACCGAAACGGCCATCCTGAACGCCAACTACATCGCCCGCCGCCTGGCGCCGCACTACCCCGTGCTGTACTCGGGCCACGACGGCCTGGTGGCGCACGAGTGCATCCTGGACCTGCGTCCGCTGACCGACAAGACCGGCATCAGCAACGAAGACGTGGCCAAGCGCCTGATGGACTTCGGCTTCCACGCGCCGACCATGAGCTTCCCGGTGCCGGGCACGCTGATGATCGAGCCGACCGAGTCCGAAGCCAAGGCGGAGCTGGACCGCTTCATCGACGCCATGATCGCCATCCGCGGCGAGATCGCGAAAGTGGAAAGCGGCGAATTCGACAAGGCGGACAACCCGCTGAAGTTCGCGCCGCACACGGCCGAAGTGCTGACCGCCGACAAGTGGGAGCGCAAGTACTCGCGCGAAGTGGCCGCCTACCCCGTGGCCTCGCTGCGCAAGCAGAAGTACTGGCCGCCGGTGGGCCGCGCCGACAATGTGTACGGCGACCGCAACCTCTTCTGCGGCTGCGCGCCGATCAGCGCTTACGAGTAAGCGCAAAAAGGGGCGGCCCGGGGCCGCCCTTTTTTCTTCAGAAGGGCACGCTCTGCAGCTTCCGGCCGTCCGCGCCGAAACGCATCCACTCGCCCGACACGCTGAAGGCATTCACTCCCCCGTCCGCCGCGGCCGACAGCACGGCGCGCTCCTGCGTCAGCAGGCAGGGCTCGCCCCAGCGTCCCGCTGCGGGACGCGACACCAGCCACAGGGCCTCGTCCCTGTCCGCATAGGCAAGGTGCTCGGCGCAGTGGTCCTTTGCGTGCCACAGCAGCCGCGTGCCGCCCAGGGGCACCACCGTCTGCGGCACCCCGTTGCCGCCCCGGTACACGACAATGCGTTCGCCCGCCGCAAACAGGTCCGGCACATTCGGCACCAGCCCGGCCGCCAGGCGGAAGCTGCTCGCCTCCGGCGGCAGGCCGTCGTAGCGCACGTCGATCCTGCGGCCGAAGAGGTCGGGGAAGGAGATGAAGCGCAGGCCCGCATCCCTGCCCGGATCGAAGGCCCACAGCCCCGGCAGGCGGTAGCTGCCCACCATATAGGAGGCGGCCTGCTGCATCTCGTCCGGCGCGCTCAGGGGCCGCAGCGGCAGGAAGGGAATGGCGGCGTTCAGATACCAGTGGCCGCACTCGGCCGCATCCACCAGCAGCAGCGGCGGCGCGCCTGCCTGCAGGGGACCGAAATCCAGGCGCTTGACGGCCATGCCCAGTGGCAGCTGGACCGTGTGGGCGGCGCGCATGGCCGCCGTCCAGCCCTCCTCGCCCATGCCGGGCGCCAGGCCCGCCGCGACGTGCAGGCTGTGCAGCCCGTTGCGGCCGATCCGGCCCACGGCCAGGGCGATGCGCCCGTCCGCCATCTGGCGCACGTCGGCGCAGCTGATGCTCTGGCTGGCGGCGTCGGGCAGCGCATCGCTCAGGCAAATGCTGCGCCAGCCCTCGCCCGCCGCATAGCGCAGCAGGTGCAGGCGGCAGTCGGGTCCCGTGCGGAAGAGCAGCGGCAGCCCCGCGGCGTCGCTGGCGGCAAAGAACGGGCCGCCCTGCCCGCAAGCGTTAATCTTCATGCCAGCGCAGCACCGGCTCGATGGCGGCCGCCAGGCGCGCCACCAGCACGCCCTGTACCGCGGCCATGCTGGCCGCGCCGTGCTCCCAGCCATGCGTGATGCGCGGCATGTTCATGAGGTGCTGCAGCGGGTCGGAGACCAGGTAGGCGCCCAAGGTGCGGGCATCCATCACGGGAGCCGACTTGCGCGGGCGCGCCACCACATGCACCCGGCCGTCCGCCCCGGCGATGCACTGCACACGGAGCGACCATTGCAGGGTCACCCGGGCCCAGCCCTTGCCCAGGTGGGTGGCCCGGCCGTCCGGCAGGCGCTGGCCCACCGAATCCCATTCGTAGCGCATCAGGGAAGCATTGATGTCCACCGTCAGGCGGTCGGTGCCCGCCATGTCCGGCTGCTCGGAGAGCACGATGCCGAAACGCAGGTCCTGCTCGGACTGGCGCGAGTGCACCAGTTCGCCCCCATCTTTCCAGGATAACAATACATGGTCGTGGTAATGCCAGCCGTTTTTGCCGGGTACGAAGACGGCGCGCTGGCCGCCGAGCAGGGATGCGCTGGCGCCGGATTTCTCGTTGACGCTGTCTTCGCTGTCCAGCCGTGCCCCGACGTCGGGTTGGCTGAACAGAAAGTCGGGAAGGCTGTTCAGGCGGTCCTGCAGCGGGTCAATCAGCAGCGGTTTCAGATACCGTTGCAGAAACTCTTCACGGTCGGCGTATGGGCGTTCGATGACCATAATATTTTCTTGTGGGAACATTAATATTCCTGTTATAAAGACATGAGAGAATGTAACGAGCGCAGCAGTAACTGACCTTCCGAAAACCTTCCGGAACAGTAAGCAGCTGATTTATAAGAAGTTTTAGGAACTGGACGGCGTGTAGATGGATTCCCGGGGTTTTCGTTTCGGCGACTGGCAGGTCGATATCCAAGGCAACTCGCTGAGCGATGGCAGCACCCGCACCCAGCTCGAACCACGGGTCATGGACGTGCTGCGCTACCTGTGCCGGCACGCCGGGGCGGTGATTCCGCCCGAGGAATTGCTCCAGGCCGGATGGGGTACGGCCGAGATGGGCGACAACCCCGTGCACAAGGCCATCGCCCAATTGCGCCGCGCCCTGGGCGACTCGAGCACCGAACCCCGCTATATAGAAACCGTGCGCAAGCGCGGCTACCGGGCCATTGCCCCGGTGGCCGAGGACGAGCTGCCGCCCGGCGTCTGGCAGAACGGCTCCCCCTTCCGCGGCCTCGAAGCGTTCCAGGAAGCGCATGCCGCCATCTTCTTCGGCCGCTACCAGGCCGTGAGCCGCCTGCGCGAGCTGGTGCTGGAACAGGCGGCCGGGGGCTGCGCCATGGCCCTGGTGCTCGGGCCCTCCGGCGCGGGCAAGACTTCCCTGGTGCGCGCGGGCCTGATGCCCCAGCTGATGGAGGGCGGCCAGCCGGGCCAGCGCGTGGCCCTGGGCTGCGTGCTGCACCTGGACTGCGCCGACCTGGGCGAAGGCAGCCTGTACGATGCCCTGGCCGCCGTGCTGGTGGACACGGAACTGAACGGAGAACTGCTGTTCGACGGCAGCAGCGCCGCCCAGATCGCGCAGCGCCTCGCCGCCGAGCCGCAATCGGTTGCCGCCCAGCTGGCGCGGGCCGGGGGCATCCGCATCGGCCTCTTCGTGGACCGCCTGGAAGCGCTGTTCCGCACCACCCAGGCCGACGCCGCCCAGCGGCTGGCCTTCATCGAGGTGCTGGAGCTGCTCGCGCGCGACGGCGCCCTGCTCCTCGTACTGGCCTGCCGCAACGACTTTTATCCCGAACTGATCGAGCTCTCGCCCCTGATGGCGCTGAAGGCGCGCGGCGGCCATTTCGACCTGGTGGCGCCGAACGGGGCCGAGCTGGCGCAGATCGTGCGCGAACCGGCCCGCGCCGCCCAGCTCAGTTTCGAGCGCGATCCCCTCACCGGCGCCAGCCTGGACGATGTGCTCTGCGACGCCGCCCGCGGCAATCCCGACACCCTGCCCCTGCTCCAGTACTGTTTGAACGAGCTGTACCGCCAGCGCAGCGAGGCGGGCGCCTTGCGCTTCAGCGTGTTCCGCGAACTGGGCGGCATCGAGGGCGCCCTGGGCGTGCGCGCCGAGCAGGTGGTGAGCGCCCAGGCGGCGGCCCAGCAGGAGTCCCTGCCCTACGTGCTCTCGCTGCTGGTGAACGTGGGCGAGGAACAGGGTGCGGTGACGGGGCGCCGCGCGCCCTGGTCGGCCCTGCACGACGATGCGGCGCGCGACCTGGTGCGCGCCATGGTGGAAGCGCGCCTCTTCGTCAGCGAACTCTCGGGCGGCGTGCCCAGTTTCGGCGTGGCCCACGAGGCCCTGCTGCGGCGCTGGCCGCGCGTGGCGGCCTGGGTCGAGCAGCACCGCCATTCCCTGCAGGTGCGCACCCGACTGGGCCTGCAGGCCGACCGCTGGGCCAGCGCGGGCCGTCCGCGCGACCTGCTGCTGCCGCGCGGCAGCCAGGTGAACCAGGCCGCCAGCCTGCTGGCCCTGGAAGGCTTCGCCCTGTCGGCCCAGGAGAAGGAATTCATCGGCAGCTCGCTGAGCCGGGTGAAGCTGGGCGAGCGCCTGCGCATGGCGGCCATCGGCGCCATCGCCGCCCTCGCCGTCCTGTCCGGCGTGCTGGGCCTGAGCGCGCGCAGCGCCCAGCTCCGGGCCGAACAGCACCGCAACGACGCGGAAGGCCTGATGGGCTTCATGCTGGGCGACTTCATCGACAAGCTGCGCCCCCTGGGCCGCCTGGACCTGCTGGACAGCGTGAGCCAGCGCGCCCAGGCCTACCTCTCGAACGTGGAGGAAAGCACGGCCGGTCCCTCCGCCTCGCTGCAGCGCGCCAAGTGGCTGCAGCTGATCGCCGAGACCAACATCACGCGCGCAAAGCCGGATGCCGCCGCGGAGGCATTGGCGGCGGCCCGCGCCATCCTCGAGCGGCTGGACCTCGGCAGGAGCCGCGACAAGGAGCTGCTGCGCACGCTGGGCGCCAATGCCTTCTACCGCGCCCAGATCCATGCGGACCGCCAGCAATGGGATGAGGCGGTAAGCCTGATGAAGGAGTACCTGGCCGCCGCCCAGCGCCTGATGGACGCGGCGCCGGACGACGCCGACGCCTGGAAGAATCTCGGGTCCGCCCACAACTCGCTGGGCGCCATGCTGCTCCGCCAGGGAAAAACCGCGGAGGCGGCGGAACATCTCAAGGAGTCGGTCCAGTACCGGCGGCGCGCCCTGCAGGCCACGCCGGACGACCGCAAGCTGGTCGCGGGCCTGGCCAATGGGCTCTCATGGCTGGCCGAAACGCGCAACACCCTGGGCCAGTCCGCCGAGGCGATGCAGCTGTTCGGGGAAGAGCAGGCGCTGCTGGACCGCCTGCACAAGGCCGCGCCGGAGGAAGCCGTGTGGACCAGCCGCCTGAGCTACTCGCTGGTAAACCAGGGCGACATATTGCTGAAACAGAAGGAAGCAGCCGCCGCGCGGCAGAAGTTCCTGTCGGCGGAACGGCTGGTGCAGGAGATCTCGCTGCACGAGCCCGGCAACCGGCGCTGGAAGGTGGATGTGCTGAACTTCCGCCTGCGCGGGCTCGACACGGAACCGGGCTCCAAGGCGAAGCTGGCTGCCCTCGACACACTGAGCCGCGAGGCGTCCGCCCTGGGCGACGACGACCATGGCAAGAGCGACCTCGCCCGGCTCAGGAAAGATATCGCGCTGAGACAGCGCGATACACAAAACCGGCTGACAAGCCGGTGATTGCAGTACGTCCAAAACCGAAAGGGAATTCATGACCAACAAAGAAAAAGTCTCATTCCAGAACGTGCAGGTGGTCGTCACGCCGTCGCGGGATGCAGCTGGGGCGGTAAGCTACAGCTATACGACGGAACCCACGAAGCTCGTCATCACGCAGCGCGACACGATCATCAACTTCCAGCTGGTGCTCCCGACGCCGCCGGACGTGGTGTTCACCGGCATGACGCTGTCGCCATCCAGCAGGCAGTTCAGCACGCCGACCATCAGCACGGACGGCAAGAACGTCACCATCAGCGACGTCAACACCGCGGTGGGCGACTTCACCTGGAACTTCGCCTTCAACGGCGTGACGGCGACCCGCGCCTCCAGCTCCACCATGACCCTGATGGCGACGGACCCCGACATCGAAAACCGTCCGGGCTCGCCACCACCTCCCCCGCCGCCAGGTCCCTGAGCAGGCGTATGATGATGGCTTCTCCCTTGCCTGAGGATCGAATGTGAAGCCATCGACCAGGGCAGCGCTGTTCTCGGCGCTGCTGTTTCCCGGACTGGGCCAGCTGCTGGTGCTGAAACGCACGCTGCGCGCCTGCCTTTTCCTGCTGCCGGCAGCCGCCGCCTTTCTCTGGCTGCTGCGCAGCGCCCTCCAGACGGCGGAAAGCATCGCCGGCCAGATCGCCAGCGGCGCCCTGCCGCTCGACATCCAGATCATTTCCGAACGCATTGCCGCCGCGGGCGGGGACGCCCTGGCGCCCCAGATCGCAGGCGCCGTGCTGCTCGCGGCCTGGATCGGCAGCATTCTCGATGCGCTCTTGAGCCGCCCGCCGGAACAGGCGTAGACTGGGGCGGCGCACTCCCGCGCACCGCTTACAAGGAGAAGAAATGAGACAGCCACACCGCATGCTGGCCAGCGCGGCCGCCATCCTGCTGCTTGCCTCCGGCGCCGCCAGCGCGCAGATCAAGCGCACCGTGCTTCAGAAGGGAGACGTGTCGGGCGAGAACCGCGAAGCGGTGGTGGCCCAGGTGGAAGTGGCGCCCGGCGCGAAGGCGGGCCGCCACACCCATCCCGGCGACGAGATCAGCTACATCCAGGAAGGCGAAGGCGAACTGCTGATCGACGGCGAGCCGCCGCGCAAGGTAAAGTCGGGCGAAGCCTTCATCATCCCGGCCGGGAAAGTCCACGACGCCCACAACAGCGGCACGGCGCCCATGAAGCTGGTGGGCGTGTACGTGGTGCGCAAGGGGGAACCTCTGGCATCCCCCGCCAAGTAAGTCCTCAGCCGCGCGCCGCCGGGAAGGCCGGGCGCGCGGCCATCATGCCCTGCCAGCGCAGGCGCCACAGCCAGGCCGCCAGCGGCACGCAGGCGGCAGCGATCCAGGCCCATGGAAGCGCGGTCTCTCCCGCGAAGGCCGCCAGGGCGCTCGCGACCGCAATGGGCGCCAGCATCGCACTGCTGTTGTTCTTCAGCGATGGCAGGGAGGCGTAGTCCTGCAGGATCATGGCCCCGGCGCCGAGCGCGATCGCCGCCATTGCGGGCAAGGCGGGCGGCATCCAGAAGGACTGCGCATACAGCATGCCCGCAAGCGCCACGCTTGCCGTCGAAATCAGCCAGCAGGCGAGGAAGCGCCCTGCCATGGCGCGGGCCAGCTCCCGGTTGAACTGGCGGGCGGCCGGCGCCGCGGGCGACAGCCGCAGCAAGGCCTGCTCGCCCGTGCTGCGCTGCATGAGCAGGCGCAGCTGGACGGCGAAGATCATTGGCGGCATCAGCGCGGCGGGCAGCAGCACAACGCTTGCCAGCGTCTCCGACACATCCTGCGGCGGCTGCCAGATGCCAGCAGCCAGGGCCAGCACGGCCAGCAAAGCGCCGGATTTCAGCATGGCGCCCCAGTGGGCCTGCGGTCCCATTGCGTGCAGCAGCAGGCTGCCCGCGCCGCTTTCGACCGTGCGCCCGTAGCCGCCGTGGATGGCCGTGTGCCAGCCGTCCAGGCGCGCGGCAAACAGTCCGGTCCTGCGCGTTTCATCCTGCTTCTGCAAGGCCGCAAACCATTTCTGGTGCCGGTCGCCGCCGCGCGGGAAGACCAGGCGCAGGACCACGGCGGCCAGCAATGCATTCAGCAGCACCCCGCCAGCGAGAATGCCCGCGTCGCCGAGCGCGGCAAACATCTGCGATACCGCCGCTACCGCGCGGGACATGGCGGGGTTGAGGAAGATCACCGCTGCAGGCAGCACGGCCAGCCAGATATAGCGCTGCAAGGCCAGCACAAACAGCATCATGAAGCCGATGCCGCACAGGACGGGGCCGAAATGCCCCGTCATCAGCGAAACGGGAATTGCCAGCGCGACGCTGCCTGCGGCCCACACCATCACTGTGAGCAGGATCAGGCGGCGCCGCAATCGCGGCACCAGCACGGCATGCGCGGGCTGGTTCTGCATGACGGCGCTGCGCACGAACACGCCCCACCAGAGGAAGGCCAGGCTGCCCAGTGTGCCGAGCCCGATGCCCATGCCCGGGCGGGGCGCCCCGAGCCAGGCGCCCAGCAGCGGCGCGCCCACCGCGCCAGCGGCGAAGACCCAGCTGATCCACAACAGCCGCTGCTGCCGCTGTTCGTGCCAGGGCTGCTGCAGCATCACCCACAGGGCGCTCATTTGGTCACCTCCACGAACAGGTCTTCCAGGCCGAGGGACTCCACGCGCAGGGCGCGCTGGGCGCCGAGCGCCTCGGCCTCCGCATCGCTCATGCAGGCGAGGATGCGCGTGATGCCGCTGGGGTCCTGCTCGCGCCGGATCTCGCCCGCCAGCTTGATCTCCGCCAGCTGAGTGGCCGAGCCCACGATGCGGCGCGCGCTGCCCAGCAGCTCGTCGAGCGGCGATTCGAGCGCAATGCGCCCTTCGCGCAGAAAGGCGACATCCACCGCCACGCGCTCCAGGTCCGAGAGGATATGGGTGGAGAAAACCACCGTGGTTTCGCGCTCGATCACGCCCTCCACCAGCTCGCGCAGGAAGTCGCGGCGGCCTGCGGGATCGAGGCTGGCCACCGGTTCGTCCAGCACCAGCAGCGCCGGATCGTGCGCCAGGGCGCGGATGATGGACAGGCGCTGCTTCTCGCCCACCGACAGCTGCGCAATCGGCTTGTAGCGGGAGCGGTCCAGGCCCCAGCGCTGCATGAGGCCATCCACCTTGGCCGCGTTCCAGCGCGGGTACTGGGCGCGGAACCAGGCCAGCATCTGCCCCGGCGTGAGCCACTCGAACAGCTCGGCCTTCTGCGGCACATAGCCGATGCGGGCGCGCGCCAGGTCGCTCAGTCCCTGCTCCACGGCTTCGCCGAACAGGCGCACGCCGCCCGTGTCCGTTTCGCGCAGGCCGAGCATGCACTCGATGAGGGTGGATTTCCCCACGCCGTTGCGGCCCAGCAGGCCGATCACCCTGCCCCTGCCGATCTGCCAGTCCAGGCCATCCAGCACCTTCTGTTTGCCGAACGATTTGGCGATACCGCGCACTTCCACGATGGAGTCAGTCATTTGAATTCCTTCAGAATCTTCTTGAAAAGGGTAAGAACGGATTCGGGATCGAGTTCGAGCTGGCGCGCCTCCTGCGCCGCCCGTTCCAGCGTGGGCCGCAGCAGTTCCCCGCGCGCCGCGCCTTGATGCGCCTTGCGCGCGGCAACCTGCATACCCTGCCCCCGGATGCGCTGGAACAGCCCTTCGGTTTCCAGCATGTTGTAGGCCTTGGACACCGTCATGGGGTTGACGGCAAGCGCCTGCGCCACGTCGCGCACGGAAGGCAGCAGGTCGCCGGGCGCCAGCGCGCCCGCAGCAATGAGCCGGCGCGCCTGCTCGATCAGCTGGCGGTAGATCGGATCGGCGGAGCCGGTCGCGATGGAAAACAGCGTTGGAGGATGGGTTTGCATAGCTGTATATCTGTATTAGTTGATTAATACAGTATACGCATGATGCGGCACTGTCAAGCGAAAAAAAACCGCGCCGTGGCGCGGTTTCCTGTCAGTCGAGCTTCGTGGCGTGCTCGCGTGTGGCGTGGAAGGTCAGCTTGGGCCAGCGCTCCTGCGTCAGGCGCAGGTTGACGCCCGAGGTGGCGAGGTAAGCCAGGTTGCCTGCCGCGTCGTAGGCCACGTTGTGGCCGAGCGCCGCCTCGAAGTCGGCCAGGGCCTTCTTGTCGTCGCTGCTCACCCAGCGCGCGCTGCTGATGCTGGTGCCTTCGAAGACGGCGTCCACGCCGTATTCGTTCATCAGGCGGCTCGCCACCACTTCGAACTGCAGCACGCCCACGGCGCCCAGTACCAGCTCGCCGCCCTGCACCGGCTTGAACACCTGCACGGCGCCCTCCTCGCCCAGCTGCTGCAGGCCCTTGTGCAGCTGCTTGATCTTCAGCGGATTGCGGATGCGCACGGAGCGGAAGAAGTCGGGGGCGAAATACGGAATGCCCGTGAACTGCAGCACTTCGCCTTCCGAGAAGCTGTCGCCGATCTGCATATTGCCGTGGTTCGGCAGGCCGATAATGTCGCCCGCGTAGGCCTCTTCCACCTGCTCGCGCGAGGAAGCCATGAAGGTCACCACCGAGGAGACCTTCACTTCGCGGTTCAGGCGCAGGTGCTTGACCTTCATGCCGCGTTCGAAACGGCCTGAGCACACGCGCAGGAAGGCGATGCGGTCGCGGTGGGCAGGGTCCATATTGGCCTGGATCTTGAACACGAAGCCGGAGAACGGCTGCTCGGTGGGCTCGACGGAACGCACCGTGGCGTCGCGCCCGCGCGGCGGCGGCGCCCAGTCCACCAGGGAAGACAGGATCTCGCGCACGCCGAAGTTGTTGATGGCGGAACCGAAGAACACCGGGGTCTGGATACCGGCCAGGAATTCTTCGAGATTGAAGGGATGCGAGGCGCCGTGCACCAGCTCCACTTCCATGCGCAGCTGGTCCATCTCAAGCGGGAACATCTCCTGCAGGCGCGGGTTGTCGATGCCCTTGATGATCTCGAAGGCGCCGTCGGCGCGCTCCTCGCCCGCCTTGAACAGCATCACCTCGTCGTTCAGCAGGTGGTACACGCCGCGGAAGTTCTTGCCCATGCCGATGGGCCAGGTCACGGGCGCGCACTGGATCTTCAGCACGGACTCCAGCTCGTCCAGCAGCTCCAGGGGATCGCGGGTTTCACGGTCCAGCTTGTTCATGAAGGTGACGATGGGCGTGTTGCGCATGCGGCAGACGTCCAGCAGCTTGATGGTCTGGGCTTCCACGCCCTTGGCCGCGTCGATCACCATGAGGGCCGAGTCCACGGCCGTCAGCACGCGGTAGGTGTCTTCCGAGAAGTCCTGGTGGCCCGGCGTGTCGAGCAGGTTGATGATGTGGTCGCGGTACTCGAACTGCATCACGGACGAGGCCACGGAAATGCCGCGCTGCTTCTCGATCTCCATCCAGTCCGAGGTGGCGTGGCGCGCGCTCTTGCGCGCCTTCACGGTGCCTGCCATCTGGATGGCGCCCGAGAACAGGAGCAGCTTTTCGGTCAGCGTGGTCTTGCCCGCGTCGGGGTGGGAGATGATGCCGAAGGTGCGGCGGCGCTGCACCTCGCGCGCGATCAGGGCAGGCGTCTTGGCGCTGCTGGAATCTTGGCTTGTAACTTCAGTATCGTCGGACATGATGGCGGCCAGTCAACGGCTCGGCGGGAAAACCCGCAATTTTACCGTTTTTTGGCCGCCTCCGGGTGAAATCAGTCCCCTTTCACGCGGCGCCAGCCCGTGGGGTGGGCGCCTTCCGAATCGAGCTCCGTGATGGGGCGGGTCAGGGTTTCGCCCTTGGCCGTGGTGGTGATCATCTTCAGCTGGCCGTTGGGCAGGCGGATGATGATGAAGCCCACCGCCGCCGAGGTATTCGACAGCGTGGTGCCGACGATGGTGCCGTTTACGCCGCTGCCGTTGCATACCTCGATGCCATACACATTGCTGGTGCCGCCCACGGAGCAGGAGGAAGTGGACGTGGGCAGGTTCGTGACCACATTGGCAACGCCGCTCACGATCTTGGGATCGATGTTCATGCGCTCGCCGGCGTGCAGCTTCCAGTCGATAAACCAGCCCTGCTTCGTGTTCAGGTCCGCGTCCGCTTCCTTGATCTCGTAGGTGTTGATATTGCCGCTGGAGGTCTTCACCAGGGTCTGCTCCTCCATGTTCGGGCCGCGCAGCGCGATGGTCGTGCCGGTGTCCTTGATGAGGTAGAGGCTCTGCATGTCCGTATTGGTGGTATCCGGCACGTCCAGCAGGCGGCCGGTGCCGAACAGCACCACGCGCTGCGCCGAGATGGCGCCGCTGTCCGCATCCGTCATCTTGCACAGGGTGACATCCGGACGGGTGGTGATTGGCTGCAGCGGACCCGCGTCGCCCATCTTCACCACGCTCACGGCGCCATTGGGATCGGTGAGGTCGAAGCGCCACATCTGGCCCAGCACGTCGCCACCGTAGATATAGGTCACCAGCGGGTCGCTGTTCGGCTCCGCCGTGATGGCGCTGATCTTCGCCAGGCCGGACGGCGTCGCCGTATCGCCGGAATTGGTGCTGACGGTCTTGAGCACGGCGCCGGTGGCCACATCCACGATGAAGAGATAGCCCTTGCCGTCGCCCGTGTTCACCCCGTCCGTGCCCGGAACGTTGTTATAGCCCGAGGTCAGGAAGACCACCCAGCGCGCCGTGCCGCCGCCGTCCTTCCAGGTGCCGAACTGCGGATTGCCGAAGGACAGGCCCATGTTCGGCACGCTCGTGCTGCACACGGTGGAATCGGCGCACAGCTCCCACAGCTGGCGCGGATTCTTGGGATCGGTGACATCCAGGGCGTAGTAGCCGCGCCCGCCGCCGTTCAGGCCTGCCACCAGCACCGTGTGCCAGGCGCCGCCGAAATACACGTCGCCGATCTCGGGCGAGCCGTCGGTGGTGAAGATGTGGTTGGTGGCATAGGTGGTGCTGGCCAGCTGATAGAGCTTGCTCATCGTAATGCGCGGCACATAGGCCCACAGCTCCTCGCCGGTGGCCGAATCGAAGGCGTGCAGCATGCCGTCGTTGGCCGCCGTGAACACGGTCGCCACCTTGCGCTCGGCCGTGCGGTCGGCTTTCCAGCCCGCGTAGTTGTTGTCGCTGTAGTTCTTGCGCGGATCGCGCAGGTAGGCCGGGCGCGAGGAGGCGATATCGCCCAGCACCACGGGAATCGAGGGATTGGTGGGCGACGGCGAATAGGCGCGGAAAATGGTGTCGTTCCCGTACTGCTGCTGGCCGCGCAGCCAGTTCACCAGGTTGTTGCCGTTGTTGACGATGGCGCGGTCCGAGGCAGACAGCAGCGTGCATTGCGACAGCGACAGGCACTTGTTGTCGAACCAGCCCTTTTCCTGGGCCGTCATGTTCGCGTAGCGGAACTGGTCGAGGGTGCTGCCGCCGCCGGCCATGTACTTGTAGATGGTGCGCGTATCGCTGCTGGCGGCAACGCTGTCGCCCAGCGTATCGTGCGTGGTCCATTCAGCCGTGGCGCCCACCACGCCGTCGGTCGGGTTGATCTTGCGCTTGGAAAGCTCGCCGTACCAGCGCACGGTGGTGAAGGTGTCGGAGAAGATGTCGTTGTCTTCCTGCGAAATATTCGGCGTGGAGGTCGCTGCGGCCGACGCGGCGCCCAGGGACACCTGCATGTTTGCCAGGGCGGCGCTCAGGCCGTCCACCACCTCGCGCGGCTCGTTGGCGCTGAAGTACTTCCCGTGGCCGTTGATGGCCGTGTGCCACAGGTCGTCCACCCTCTCCTGCACGGTGTTGCCGGTGTTGGTGACGTCCGGATTGGGCCACACATAGGCGCCGTTGCCGTTCCATGGGCAGCCGTTCTTCACGCCCGTGATCAGGTTGTAGAAGTCGCCGCCCACCTTGGGCGCCGTGTCGTAGTTCGGCTCATAGGTCATCACGCCGTCCATGCCCAGGCCCAGGGTGTAGGTGTTCATGTGCAGGTGGGTGTTCTCGCCGTCGCCAGCAGGGACCTGGCCCGGCACCGTGACATCCGGCTCCAGGTCGGGCCGCAGCGAAACCGTGCCGGTGGAGGAGCCGCCGTTGTACCAGTGCAGGGCCACGTCCGCCAGCGAGGGCTGGGTTTGCGCCCGCGTATCGACGCAGCCGCGGGACGCGAGGCAGAAGCGGTCCGCCTTCTCCACGTTGTCGTTGTTGACCACGTTGGCGGTCGAACCGCCGTTCCAGTAGCCGTCCGTGGTCAGCACCACGAAGTTCTGCTGGCAGGGGAACTGCACCACTTCCTGGCCCGCCGCATAGTTGTAGGGGGCCAGGTTGGAGAACATGCGGCCCACATTGTCCAGCGCCGTGCGGCTGGGCGTGGAGCCGCTGGTGGTGGTGTTGTACAGCGTGTCGTACCAGGTGCTGCGCGCCGTGCCCGTGAACTCGGCCGGTTTCAGGTCGATGGCCAGGCCGGAACCCGCCTGCGACAGGCGCACATAGCCAACGCGGTAGTCGCTGGTCAGGGCCGCGAAGGCGATGCCGACCGAGGTCTTCATCATCTGCAGGCGGCTCTTGTAGTAGGCGTACCAGTTGGCGAAGTTCGTCATCTCCTCTTCGTAGGTGCAGACGCCGGTCTGCGTCACGCAGTCCGTGCGGCCCGTGGCCTTGGGATAAGTCACACCCGGCAGCAGGTCCACGCGCACGAAGGAGCTGATGGCGCCCAGCGAGAGCGCGGTGGGCGTGGCGCTGATGTATTCACGCATGCTCACGGCGTTGGTGGCGGTGAAGAGCAGCGTGCCCTTGTCCTGTACCGAATCCCAGGTGATGGCGGCGCCGTCCGTGGTGGCGGCGCTGTTGATGATGCAGACCTTGTACGCCGGTTCCGCCTCGCACACCGGAGTCACCGAGTCGCCGCCGACATAGGCACGGATATTGGCGATGTTGGCGTTGTTGATGGCGGTGCGGATGGTGCCCGCAACCGTGGTGCTGCTCTTGTTCTTGCCCAGCGAGATCGATGCGGAGATCAGCGTGCCGCCGAACTTCAGGTTGACGATCTTGGGCGAAGCGCCGCTGGCATTGGAGCTGGCCGTGCCGCTGCCCAGGTTGAGCAAGGCGGTGGGCGGCTTGCCCGAAGTCGCAGGTGTGGTCAGCACGTCGGGCGTGGTGAGCTGCAGCTGCCAGCCCACGCGCGAGCCGCTCTGGGCTCCGTCATTGTAGGTAGTGCAGGTGGCGACCGATTTGGAGCCCACGCAGGCCACGGGTATCACGGCCACCACATTGTCCGACGGCAGGGTGATATTGAAGGCGGAGCAGGACGGCACGGCGGCCAAGCTGGAATTGCGCACGCAGGCGAGGTAGGCGCTGCCCAGGGGATTGGCCTTGTCCATGATGGTCTTGGCCAGCTGGTTCGCCAGGGCCGCCTGGGTGGCCGCCGTCTTCGTACCGGTGGGCGCGGTCACGGCGGCATTGCTGATGAGGGTCAGGTTGCCGTTGCCGTCGCGGATTTTCACGTCGCTGATCTGCATCGAGGAAGTGGAAACGCTCGCCCCGATGGCGATGGTGCCGAACACGATAGCCGCGCTGGTCGGCGTCGAGTAGCGCGGATAGATATAGGTCCCCACCCTCTTCGCCTGGCAGCTCGTCAGCGCGCGGCTGTTGCACCAGCGGACCTTGGCGGGAACCGGATAGCCGGCCGGCGCTGCGCCGCCCACCGACACCGAAGTGCAGACGGTCAGCGAATCGTCCTTGCAGTATTCGGCGACGGCGATGCTGAAGTAATAGGGGCTGGTCTTGATCGCGCTGGGCGAGGTGTAGGTGTTGTCCGGATAGGTATAACTGGCCGTGTTCACGCGGCAGTCGCCGCTGTTGTTCGGGTCGCACCACTGCAGGTCGGGGAACTCGGTGAGCAGGTCAATACTGGTATCGCCGGCGCCGGACAGGTTGACGTTCTGCTTGCCGTAGCCGTCGCTGGGTACCACAGTCCAGCCGGAGGTCTGGCCGGAGTTCATCTCGTCGTAATAGCTGCCGTCCCATTTGATGGGCGGCTGGTAGCGGATGCGCGGATTGTAGTACTGGCGGTTGAAGTCCGGGCTCATGAAGGGCGGGTAGCCCACCTTGCAGCTGGTGGGGGTGTTGGCGGCCAGCGTGAGGCGGGTGCGGCACAGGGAATCGTCCACGTAGTCCGGCGTGAAGGTCTGGTCCATCGAGCCGGAGTTATCGAACAGCAGCATGAGGTTGGGCTTGACCGTGCCGGTGCCGCTGATATTCAGCAGCGGCACCTGGGCGATCTGGGTCACGCCCGCATGAGCCAGCACGGGCAGTAGCGCCAGCGCCAGGAAAAGGCGGGCAAGGAAGGAGGACAGTGTGGTCTTCATGGCGGTTCCAGTCGAATCTTCAGGGGCCCATCATCACGACGGCCTGGTTGATCACGTTGCCGCCGCGCGGCCCGCTGATGCGCGAGGTGATCACGTAATGCAGCTGCGGCTTGCTCTGGTAGGCCGGCGCGTCGGAGAGCAGGCTGTCGCCCATCTGCGTCTTGGCCTTGGTCTCCAGCTTCGCGGAGGTCAGCACGCAGGGATTGGCGCCGGAGGCGTTGTAGGGCCCCGCATCGCGGCACATGCGGTGGATGACGTACTCGATGCGGTTCGGGTTCTGGGCGCTGGGCGGAATGATCACGGATCCCATCCAGAACTGGGGATTGTTCACGCCTCCGCCCGGAGCCGGGTTCACGGTGGCGACATAGCCGTTCGCCGGGCTGTCCATCCACAGCACCTGGCGGTTGGCCAGGGAGTTGAGCCACTGGTAGCCGCGGTGGATGCCCAGGTCGGCCGCCTTGCTCAGGGCCGAGTCGTAGGCCAGGTTCGAGGTCGTCATGGTGGTCGAGTTGGCCGAGCGCAGCAGATAGACGGTGCTGATCATCATCACAGCCAGCATGATCAGCATGACCGGCAGCGCAATGCCCTGCTCTTTCCTTGCACGGTGAGGCATCATGGTCTCCAGCCCGAGTTGCGGATCGGGACGATGGTTTCGAAAACGCGGTAGCGGTAGCAGGTCCAGCTGACGGGATCGCCCGGCACATCGAGTTCCACGGTCGCGGGAGCCGCCGGGACGCCCGCTGGCGACGCGGTGCCGAACACCGTCAGGGGCGCGGTGGTGGCGCTGCAGGTGGTTTGGCCCGGCGCCGGACGCTCCGGCATGGCGCTGCGCGCAATCACGGCCAGGCGGACGGCGGCGATGCGCTGGAAGTCGCCCGCGTTGCCGGTGGAAGCGTCGCCGTCGGCATCGACCATGTCCGCGCTCCAGCGCCCCACCTGCATGCCCGCTTCCGGCGTGAAGGTGGCGGCAGGACGCACGTCGAAGCCGTATTGCGCCTTCAGCGCCACCACGTTATCCACCACGGACTGCGGATTCTCCGAGGCGCCGGCCAGGTCGGTGGCGCGCAGGCGCAGCACGCCATTGCTCACGGACCAGGTGTGGAAGGACAGCTTGTCCATGCGCCCCAGCGCGAACACGCGCGCATGGCCGCCCTGGTAATTGGTTGCCAGCGCCCCCGTGTTGAAACGGAAGGCGCCGCCCGCATCGAAGCGCAGCTTGCTCGACGTAGGCGACACGCTGACCTGGGCCAGGCTGCAGTTGCCCCCGGCCGGTTCGGGCGCCACCACGATCACGTCCCCCTGGTTGAAACCGAAAGGCTGGGCGCTGTCCGTATCCACTTCCGGGCCGCCGGTGTAGTCGTACTGGATGCGCACGGAGCCGGCTCCCGCCAGGGAGCTGCCCGAGTACAGGGTCACTTCGTCGGAACGGGTGCCGTTGTTGCGGATGACGACGGGGGCCAGCGGCGTGATCGCCACGCCGTCGCGCTGGGCGGTGGCGAGCATGAAGTTCTCGCTGTCGGTAAGCACGGTGTTGCAGCCGTTGACCAGGTCGTCGTTCAGCCCCCAACCTGCCTGGGCCGCGTCGGTATTGATGGAGAAGAGAGCCAGCATGCCGTTCTGCATGGAGTCCGAGCCGCCCAGGGACGCGGCCTTGGTCTGCTCGGAGGTCACCATCAGCCGCGTGGCGAACATCACGGCCAGCAGGCCGACCACCACGCTCACCATCAGCTCGACGATGGAGAAGCCGCGCGCACGAAGCATGGAATGGGAAGTCTTCATGGCTTGGGCAATGTGACGTAGGAAGTGACGCGGTGGGTGTTTTCCATCTCGTTGGCCTTGCGGGTCCAGCGGATTTCGATATCGACCCGGCTGCTCAGCGGGTCTTCCTGCACCACGGTGACGCCAAGGCGCGCGGCGGGAATGGCGGCGCGCGTTTCGTTCACCCAGGGGGTGAGCGCGGCGGGCGGGGTGCCGTCCAGCGCCACCTCGTAGTTGGCCAGGTTGGTGACATCGTTGTTCATCACCCCCAGCAGGCGGTCGGCGGCGATGGTGGCCTCGGCGCGCATGGCGGCATCCGACAGCGCGGAATAGGAACGCGCCTGCAGGCCGATGGTGCCGAGCAGGCCGATGCCGAGAATGATGATGGCGATAAGCGCTTCCAGCAGCGCGATGCCTTCCTGGCGCGGGCGTGGGATCTTCATGGCGGACAGGCCCTCGAATCGGGCGCGGAAACGGTGGGATTGCATTTGACGGCAATGCCGGCCAGGGTCAGGGACAGCGCGGCGGGCGGAATATCGGCCGCCATGCTGGAGGCGGCATCGAGGCGCACGCGGGTGAGCCGGTTGTCGATGGAGGTATCGACCCAGCCCAGTTCCGTGAAATAGACCGAGGTGGCGCCCGCTGGCGTCAGGCTGGGCGCGATGACGGTGGCCTTGGGCAGCGCATCGGCCCTGCGCAGCAGGGAGGTGTAGCCCGCGGCGCCTTCGGGATCGTTGGCGGCGGGCGCGGTGGGAGTGGACCAGACGCCCGAGTTGTCGTCGCAGGGCGTGCCGGGCGCGGGATAGCAGATGTCCACCTGCCAGTCGTGCTGGAAATTGCCCGCATTCTGGGTGAAAACGATGCGGCTGCGCGCATTGTGCTTGACGGCCTCGCGCCGCGCCGACGCCAGCCCTTCCGCGTAGAACTCGATGGCCGAACGGGCCCTGGCCGCGCTGACCCAGCTGTTCATGGCGGGCATGCCGATGGCCATGAGGAAGCCGACGATGGCCATGCCGACCAGCAGCTCGACCAGGGTCACGCCCGCGCCGCGGGCTTTGCTTATTTGGTGCATTGCCCGCTCTTGCGGTCGACCCAGCAGGCGGCGTTGGCGGTCCAGCCGCTCGGCACGCCCGTGGTGGCGCGGTTGCCGTTCTGGTCGATGGTGAAGACGAAGCCCACGAGACGGTTCTTGCCCGTGGCCGTGACGGTATAGGTGGTGGCGGTGGCGTTGCTCAGCGCGTAGTCGAAATTGGTGCCCGCCTGCGGGAAGGAAGCGCTGGTGTTCAGGTTCACGTAGCTGCGGTTGTTGGACCAGAACTGTTCGGCCACCGGCTGCACGCTGGAGAGCGAGGTAAAGGCTTCCGTCAGGCGGCCGCGCGTCACGTAATCGTTATAGGCGGGCAGCGCCACCGCCGACAGGATGCCGATGATCACGATGGTGATCAGCAGTTCCATCAGCGAAAAGCCCTTCGCGCTCACCTTGTGCATGCGTTTCATTCTGCCGTCCCCGTTCTGAAGTAGTAAGGACAGTCTACAAGCCGAAGCTTGCATTTCCCTGAGGAAATCCTGACAAAAGGCTGACAGATTGAAATTAAGCGGGAAAATGCACGCTGAACAGCGCGCCCTGGCCGTTGGCGGGTGTATCGATGGCGACTGTGGCGCCGTGGGCCTGGGCGATATCGCGCACGATGGCCAGGCCCAGGCCGCTGCCTGTTGTTTTTTCGTCCAGGCGCACGAAGCGGCTGAAGACGGCCTCGCGCCGCGCGGCCGGAATGCCGGGGCCGGAATCTTCCACCGTCAGCAGGGCGCCTTCCGGCGTGCTGCGGCAGGCCACGGTGACGGCGCCGCCTTCGGGGGTGTAGCGGATGGCGTTGTCGATCAGGTTGTCCACCAGGTCGCGCAGGAGGAAGCGTTCACCCTGCACCACCGCAGGCTCCAGCTCGAAGCCCAGGTCGATGTTCTTGCGCGCCGCCTGCTCCACGAAGTGCTGCACGGTTTCCGCGAGCAGGCCGTCCAGCGCCAGCGCCTCGCGCCGCTTCATGCCGCCGTGGCCCGGCTCGGCGCGCGCCAGCGCCAGCAGCTGGTTCACCTGGCGGATCATGCGCTCGGTGGAGGAACGCATCAGGGCCAGGGCATGGGCGGAATCGGGATCGGCATGGCGCTCGCCCAGCAGGTCCAGCTGGGTGTGCAGGCCGGCAAGCGGCGTGCGCAGCTGGTGCGCCACGTTGGCGAGGAAGTCCTGCTGCGCCCGCGCGCCCCGGCTCACGCGCTCCAGCAGGCCGTTGAGGGCCTGGGCCACGGGCTCCAGCTCATAAGGGATGTCGGCGGCGGGCAGCGGCTCCAGTTCATCCGCGTCGCGCGCAGCGAGCATGGCGCGCATGCGGTTCAGGGGCCGCAGGCCGCTGCTTACCGAGAACCAGATCAGGCCCACGGCCGCCAGCGCAAAGAGCACCTCCAGCAGGATCAGGGCGCGCACAATGGCCTGGCGCGTCTGGGCGCGCTGGCGCACCGTCTTGGCCACGGTGACGGTGGCGGGCTGCCCCGCCACCTCCGCAGGCTGGCTGGCCACGCGTACGGCTTCGCCACGCATGATGCCGTCCGAGGCGCCGGTGCGCACGCTGGCCGCAGGCAGGTCCGCATCGCCTGCAATCAGCCGGCCCGCGCCGTCGCGCACCGCGAAGTAGACCAGGTCGCTGGCATCGCCGCGCAGGGCGCGTTCGGCCGCCCGGGGCAGGTCGAGATGGAGCGCGCCCTGGCGCAGCTCGAGGCGCGCGGCCAGGGCCGCGGCGGAATCGGCCAGGCTGCCGTCCAGGGCCAGCTGCACGGGCAGCCAGGCCAGGGCATAGATCAGCGCGCCGCCTGCCAGGTTGAGCGCGAGGATGGGGCCGATCAGGCGCTTGAGCAGGCGCAGGCGGATGCTAGGCATCGGCCGCTTCCAGCATGTAGCCGAAGCCCCTTATCGTGCGGATTTGGATGCCCGCGTCCGCCGTCTTCTGCCGCAGGCGGGAGACGTAGACCTCGACCGCATTGGGTGTCACGTCGCCGCCCCAGGGCAGGATGGCGTCGATGATCTGCTGCTTGGAAACCACGCGCGCCTGGTGCTGCAGCAGGTATTCCAGCAGCGCCCATTCGCGCACGGAGAGGTCGAGGGGACGCTCGCCGATGCGCGCCCGCTTCGCGTCCAGGTCGAGCGCCAGCATGCCCAGGGCCAGTACCGCGGGCTGGGGGGCGTTGCGGCGGGCCAGGGCGCGCACGCGGGCCACCAGCTCGGGCGTGGCGAAGGGTTTCACGAGGTAGTCGTCAGCCCCTGTTTCCAGGCCGCGCACGCGGTCTTCCACGGCGTCGCGCGCCGTGAGCAGGAGCACGGGCAGGCTGCTGCCGCGGCCGCGCAGGCGGCGCACGACTTCGAAGCCGTCCATGCCGGGCAGTCCCACATCGAGCACCAGCACGTCGGCGGGCTGGGAGCGCTGCAGGGCCGCATCGGCCTCGCTGCCGCTGCCCAGGGTATCGACGGACATGCCGTGCCCCGCGAGGACCCTTGCCAGGCCGTCGGCGAGGATGGCGTCGTCTTCTACGAGGAGTACGTGCATGGGGCGGAGGCAAGTTGTGATGTGAGCATTATGCACGGACAGCCCCCGCGGCGACAGAGGGGGCATTTCATCGGCCCGTCATATTTGCAAGTCACAATTTCCTCACAGAAACCCCTTTGTCAGGAATATACGATGCTGCTTCTCCGCCCTGCCGTCGCCCTCATGCAGCGCCTGCGCCTGCTGCCCAAATTTACGCTGGTGTCCCTCGTGTTCCTGCTGCCCCTGCTGGCGGCGACGGGCCTGCTGATGGCGGAGCTGCATAAATCCATCGCCTACACGGCGCAGGAGCGGCGCGGCGTGGCCTACATCGTCCAGCTGCAGGAGCTCAAGCGCCTGAGCCAGCAGCGGCGCGCCCTCGCCACCCTGGGCCAGGATGTGCGCCCGCTGGCGGCGCAGATCGATGCCGCGCTCGGCAAGCTGGACGGCTGGCAGAAGGAGGCGCAGGAGCTGTCCGCCCTGCCCGAATTCCAGGCGCTGCAGGCCGACTGGAAGACCCTGCGCCAGGCGTCGCCCGATCCCAGGCGCGGCCTGGCCCGGCACACCGCCTTCATCGCCCGCATCGGCGGACTGGTGACGCTGGTGGCCGACCGCTCCAAGCTGAGCCTGGACCCCGAGGTGCAGACCTACTACCTGATCGGCGCCTTCGTGAAGACCATTCCCGACATCGCGGAAGGCCTGTCCGTGATCGCCGCGCGCGGCGGCTCCTATATCGACACCGGGCTGCTGGAAGCGAACGAGGACCAGCTGCTGAACGCCACCGCCATGATTGCGCGCCACGAGCTGGAGCGCATGCCCCGCCTGCCGCCCGTGCAGGCAAGGCAGCGGACGGCCATTCCCGCCGCCCTCGCCTTCCTGGTGCGCACGCACAACGAGATCACCATGTCCTACAACCAGACCTCGGGCAAGGCCTTCAACGCGGGCGGCAGCCAGGCCATCGACGGCCTCTACGGCGTGGCGCAGGCCTCGGCCGAGGTGCTGGATGGCCTGCTGGCGGAACGCGCCGGCCGCGCGGCCCTGCGCCGCAACCTGATCCTGGCCGCGGTGCTGGCCGCCATTGCCCTGGCCAGCTGGCTGGGCGCCGGTTTCTACGCCTCCTTCTCGCGCGATATCGCCCGCCTGAACGGGGCCGTGAAAGCGGCGGCGGACGGCGACCTGAGCGTGCGCATCGCCTCCCCGGCGCGCGACGAAATCGGCAGCCTGGCCAATGCCTTCGGCCGCATGACGGCTTCGCTGGAAACCCTGGTGGCCGATATCCGCAACAGCGCCGGCCACATCGGCGGTGCGGCGGACGAGCTGGCCGAGGGCAATGCCAGCCTGTCCGGCCACACGGAAGCCCAGGCCGAGGCGCTCGCGGAAACGGTGGCCTCCATGCGCGAGCTGGCCGATACCGTCCAGCGCAACAGCGCCCACGCCCGCGACGGGGAACGTCTGGGCCAGGCCGCCAGCGGCGTGGCGCGCCGCGGCGGCGACAGCGTGCGCGAAGTGGTGGAGACCATGGCTTCCATCCGCGCCAGCTCGGACCGTATCGCCGACATCATCGGCGTGATCGACAGCATCGCCTTCCAGACCAATATCCTGGCCCTGAACGCGGCCGTGGAAGCGGCGCGCGCGGGCGAACAGGGGCGCGGCTTTGCCGTGGTGGCGGCCGAAGTGCGCAGCCTGGCCCAGCGCTCGGCGGCGGCGGCCCTGGAGATCAAGCAGCTCATCGCGGACTCGGTGGGCAAGGTGGAATCGGGCAGCCGCCTGGTGGACAGCGCGGGCGCCACCATGGCCGAGGTCGTGGACTCCGTGCACCGCATGGCCGCCCTCATCGGCCAGATCGGCGCGGCGGAGGCGGAGCAGCGCGCGGAGATCGGCTCGCTGAACAGCGCCCTCGCCCGCATCGACGGCATGAACCGCCAGAATGCAGGCCTTGTACTTCAAGCCTCTGTAGGAGCAGGCCGCGTGCACGAGGAAAGCGCCTTGCTCAACCAGGCGTTGAGCCGCTTCCGCCTCTCCGGCGAAACGGCCGGGCAGGCTTATGTATCCAGCCGCACGGATGGCCTGGGAACTGTTGCCCTGCCGCATTCCTGGAGCGCCAACAAGCCACGGCTGAGCAGCCGCGAGGCAGCGCGGCGACATGGCTGACACTTTTCATGGTATGCATAAGTGATCTGAAGTAGGACCAGGCCTACAAAGCGCCATGTTTCCAGCCTACATGAGGGCGGAAACCCGTCTTATGTTCGTTACCTACATAGGAAATTAAAGTACTAGCAACGCATCCGGCAAAGCGGCGCGAGAACAGAAGCGCCGCCCGTTACGTCCAAGACGGCGCCGGAGGCGAATGTGTACTTTAAGTCTGTGAGGATAATATGAACAACACACAAACCGGCGCCACTGCCCAGAACACTACGTCCCGCCCGCTGCCTGGCGCACGTGATTACAAAGTGGCGTCCCGGCCGGTTGTCAGCTACAGCGGCACCCAGCAGAACGAACTGCTGGCCGCCCTGCCTCGCGAGGTGCTGGAATCCCTGTTCGAACACCTGGAGCTGGTGCAGCTGCCCTTCGGCAAGGAACTGTTCGAGTACGGCAGCAAACTGGAAAACGTCTACTTCCCCACCACCGCCATCGTGTCCCTGCTGTATGTGATGGAAGACGGCGCCACCACGGAGATTGCCGTGGTCGGCCATGAAGGCGTGGTGGGTGTGTCCATGTTCCCCGGCGAACGCGCCATGTGCAGCGCCGTGGTGCAGAGCGCCGGCTACGGCTACCGCCTGAAAGCCCAGGCCCTGCGCGATGTGTTCAACCAGGGCGGCGCCCTGCCCCAGCTGCTCATGCGCTACAACACCGCCCTGTTCGCCCAGATGGCGCAGAACGCCGTCGGCGGCCGCCACAGCTCCATCGAGCAGAAGCTGTGCCGCTGGCTGCTGGACCGCCTGGACCGCTCGCCCACCAACGAGCTGAAGGTGACCCAGGAAATGATTTCCATCATGCTGGGCGTGCGCCGCGAAAGCATCACGGCCGCCGCGGGCAAACTGCAGGAAGACGGCCTTATCACCTACCGCCGCGGCAATATCACTGTGCTGAACCGCGAGGGTCTGGAGCAGTATGCCGGGGAATGCTATAAGGTGGCGAAGACGGAATATGATCGTCTGCTCGTTGACGTAGCGGGCTGCTGACGCCCTCCGGCACGGTGGCGCCGGACGGCGTCACCGGCTTTCCCTTCAGGGGAATATGCACCTCCACGCAGGTGCCCAAGTCGTTCCGCCCCCGCCGCACCGTCAGGCTTCCTCCCAGCAGCAGCGCCCTCTCCCGCATGCCCAGCAAGCCATGCGACATCGGCTTCACGATATTGTTGGCCGCAATCCCTACCCCATCGTCGATCACGCGCAGCACCAGCTGGCCGTCCGCATCCGTCTTGAGCGTAACGCTGACGTGCGAGGCTTTGGCGTACTTGCGGATATTGGTGAGCGATTCCTGCACGATGCGGAAGAGCGCAATCGACAGGCTGCTGTCGCCCGCGCGCGCGATGCCGTCGATCTCGGGGCCGATCTCCGTCTCGCAGGGAATGCGCGTGAGGCGGCTGAAGTCTTCCGTATAGCTGTCGATGGCGGCGCACAGGCCGAGGTTGTCCAGCAGGCTGGGGCGCAGGTTCTCGATGATGCGGCGCTTGAGCTCCACCGTTTCCACCAGCGTGCCGCGCGCCCGCCGCAGCTGGGCTGCCAGCTCGGGCTGGGTCTTCTGCAGCTGGTGGGTGACCGCCGCGATATCCATGCTGATGGAGGTGAGGTTGGCGCCCATCTCGTCGTGCAGCTCGCGCGAGAGGCGCATCTTCTCTTCCTCGCTGATGCTGATGAGGTGGCGCGAGAGCACGGAGAGCTGCTCGGTGCGCTGCGCCACCATGGCCTCCAGGTTCTCGTTGGACTGCTGCAGCGCGTACTCGACGGCCGCGCGGGTGACGAAGCTGCGCCGCACCAGCTGGTAGAAGAGGATGAGCACGACGATGGCCAGGGCATTGATGCCCGTGCCCAGCAGCACCGCCTTCTGGTACTCGTGGTAGAAGCCGGCGCTGCGCGCCGCCAGGGTTTCGTTCTGCTCCTGGATCATGATGACGGTGAGCAGGCGGATCTCGTCCATGCCGCTGCGCTCGTCCGCATAGCGGGCGATGTTGACAATCTCTTCCAGTCCCCCATGGCGGTAGACCTCCATGGTCTCGGCCAGAATGCCGAGCTTGCGGCGCACCAGGGTGTGCAGCTGGTTCAGGTTCTTGAGCTGGCCCGGGCTGTCCGCCAGCAGCCGTTCCAGCTCCTTGAATTCCGCTTCCGTCTTGGCCACCACGGTGCGCGTGGGGCCCAGGTAGATATCCTGCCCCGACAGGAAATAGCCGCGCATGCTGCTCTCCGCGTCCTGCACCAGCACGTCCAGGTACTGCAGGCGTTCGGCCACACGCGAGCTCTGCAGCAGCTGGGCATTGGCGCCGTTCAGCGACTGCAGGTTATGGAACAGGCTGATTCCGTTGACAATGAGGATCAGTGCGCACGTCACGCACAGCAGCGTCTTGTAGAGAGGCAGCCGGTGTTGCGGGGCCGGTGTGAGAGTGAAGTACATCCTGAAGCGTCCTTGCTGGGTTTGCTCTGCAACGGGCAGTCCATTATAGACCGCCCTTCCGGTAGCTGCCCCGAGGAAACCTATCGTGTGCAGGTTTTGCACACTGGAAAACTGTAACAGGATGTTGCCGGGTGATCAGTCCAGCAAGTTGTTTTTCATTGCGTAATACGTCAGATCGCTGTTCGACTGCAGGCCCATCTTTTCCATGATGCGCGTGCGGTAGGTGCTGACAGTCTTGATGCTCAGCGAGAGCGCCGTGCCGATGTCGGATACGGTGGCGCCGCGCGCCAGGCGCAGGAAGACCTGGAACTCGCGGTCCGACAGCTCGGTGTGCAGCGCCGTGTTGGGATCGCGGTCGAAACTCTGGGCCAGCAGCTCGCCCACCTGCGAGCTCACATAGCGGCGGCCCTGGTAGACGGTGCGCACGGCCGTGATCAGCTCCTCGGCCTCGCACTCCTTGTTCAGGTAGCCGTTCGCGCCCATCTTGAACAGGTTGAGCGCGTACTGCTGGGCCGGATAGCCGGACAGGATCAGCACCGGCAGGTCCGGCTGGCCCTGGCGGATGGTGCGCAGCGTGTCGATGCCGCTCTGGTCGGGCATCGCGATGTCCAGCAGGAGCACGTCGCAGATCTCGCGGCGGGCGATTTCCAGCGCTTCGCGCCCCGTGCTGCCCTCGGCCACCACGGTGAAATCGTCGGACGACGAGAAGATCTGCTTGAATCCCGCTCTTACAATCTGGTGATCGTCACAAATGGCAACGCGTATCATTCTCTGGAACCTCTAAGTTACGGGCTGGGCCAGCCCACGTGATCTGCGTCTACATTTTTCGCTAGCAAAAACATAACATTAATATTGTAGCACCAAATATGTAACGTTTAACGCCATTGTAGCGCCTACAGGCCAAAGGGGTACAGGCGAAAAAAAAGGCGCTGGACAGCGCCTTCTGCAGGGTCCGCTATTTCAGCAGACTGAGAATCGCCAGCAATTCCTCGCGCACCATATTGGGGTCGAGTGGCGGCGGCACAAGGGTATTGTCCAGCACATCGGCGCCATCGGCATGCTGATGGGCGGCGCGGCTGTCGAGCTTGTTGCGCGCGCCGCTGATGGTGAAGCCCTGTTCGTAGAGCAGCTCGCGGATGCGGCGGATCAGCAGCACTTCGTGGTGCTGGTAATAGCGGCGGTTGCCGCGCCGCTTCACCGGCTTCAGCTGGGTGAATTCCTGTTCCCAGTAGCGCAGCACATGGGGCTTGACGCCGCACAGCTCGCTCACCTCGCCGATTGTGAAATAGCGCTTGGCCGGAATCGGCGGCAGCACCGCGAGTTCAGTCTTGCTCAGGCGATCGTTCATGCCGCACCGTTATCAGGCCGCGCGCGCCATGCCGGCGCTGTCTTCCACCATGGCCTTCAGCTTCTGGCTGGCGTGGAAGGTCACCACGCGGCGCGCGGTGATCGGGATTTCCTCGCCGGTCTTCGGGTTGCGGCCGGGACGCTGCGGCTTGTCGCGCAGCTGGAAGTTGCCGAAGCCGGACAGCTTCACCGCCTCGCCCCGTTCCAGGGCGTTGCGGATCTCGTCGAAGAAGGTCTCGACCATGTCCTTCGCCTCGCGCTTGTTCAGGCCAACCTGTTCGAACAGCAGTTCGGCCAGCTCCGCCTTGGTCAGCGTGGGCAAGTCCTTTTCAGCTTCCTTGCGTACCTTGGCCGTCTGCATGGCGCTGTGCAGCTCGGCGTCCAATGCGGATTGGAGTACGGCGGAATCGACGTCGTTGTTGTTAATTTTGCTGCCCTGCCTTCAAAAAGAACGGTGTTGCAAAAAGGTTCATCACGCGCGCAGTTTAGCGCCGTGCGAGGACTGCGCGGCATCGGCCAGCGCGGTCATCAAACCGTCCACCAAATCGTCCTGCAAAGTGTTTTGAGTATCTTGCAAGCTAAAGCGGAAAGCAAGCGATTTTTCGTCCGCTTCGAGCCCTTTGCCACGATATTCATCAAACAAAACAATGGCTTGCACGATGTGCCCTTGAGCATGCGCCTGGGCCGCGGCCGTGAAAGTATCGAGCAGGGCCTGTGCCGCCAGCGATTGTTTGACCACCACGGCGAGGTCGCGCGTGGCGCCCGGGAACTTGGAAATTTCCGCGTACACCGGCACGCCGCGTTGCTGAAGCGCAACGGCGTCCACCTCGAAAATCACGGGGGCTTTCGGCAGGTCGTACTTCTGCAGCCAGCGCGGGTGCAGCTCGCCGATGAAGCCGATGACCTTGCCATCCAGCTCCACCGAGGCGGCGCGGCCGGGGTGCAGGGCCGGATGGGCCAGTTTGCTGAAGCGCAGCACGGCCGGGGCGAACAGGGCCTCCAGGTCGGCCTTCACGTCGAAGAAGTCCACGTCGCGGGTGGCCTGGCCCCACTGCTCGTCGGCCACGGGGCCGTAGGCGATGGCGGCCACGCGCTGCGGCTGGTCGTAGCCCGCCACGCTCAGGGGGCCGTCGGCCACGGCCGGGTCGCGGCGGTAGATGGCGCCCACTTCGAAGACGCGCACGCGCGGCGCCTTGCGGTTCAGGTTGTAGCGCACATTGGCCACCAGGCTGCCGATCAGCGAGGAGCGCATCACGGAGAGCTGGCTGGCGATGGGGTTCTGCAGCTTGATCGGGCTGTCGTTGCCGTTGAAGTCCAGCTCCCACTGGGCTTCCACGAAGCTCATGTTCACCACTTCCTGGTAGCCCAGGTCGGCCAGCTGGTGGCGCACGGCGAAGATGGAGCGGGTGTTCTCCGGCTCGATGCGCATGGTGTTCTCGGCCACCGGCGGCTTGGCGGGAATGTTCTCGAAGCCGTAGACGCGGGCCACTTCCTCGATCAGGTCTTCCTCGATTTCGATGTCGAAGCGGTAGCTGGGCGACGTCACGGCGAACACGCCCGGCTCCTGGGTGAAGGACAGGCCGAGGCGGCGGAAGATGTCCGCCACCACTTCATCGGTCAGCGGCACGCCGATGACCTTCTGGGCGCGGGCGGTGCGCATCGTCACCGGCTTGCGCTGGGGGATGTTGACGGTCTGGTCGTCCACGGGGCCGACCTTCGTTTCGGCGGTGCCGCAGATCTCCACGATCAGGGAGGTGATGCGCTCGATATGCTCCACGGTGGTGGCGTAGTCCACGCCGCGCTCGAAGCGGTGGGCCGCATCGGTCGAGAAGTTGTATTTGCGGGCGCGGCCCTGGATGGCGTTCGGCCACCAGAACGCGGCTTCCAGGTAGATGTTGGCGGTGTCCAGCGACACGGCGGTGGAATCGCCGCCCATGATGCCGGCCAGGGATTCGATCTCCTTGTCGTCCGAGATCACGCCCACCCACTCGTCCACGGCGATGGTATTGCCGTTCAGGAGCTTGAGCGATTCGCCCGCGCGGCCCCAGCGCACATCCAGGCCGCCGTGGATCTTGTCGAGGTCGAAGACGTGGGAGGGACGGCCCACTTCCAGCATCACGTAGTTGGAAATGTCCACCAGGGCGGACACGGAGCGCTGGCCGCTGCGCTCGAGGCGCTGTTTCATCCACTCCGGCGTGGCCGCCTTGGCGTTCAGATTGCGGATCACGCGGCCCGAGAAGCGGCCGCACAGGTCCGGTGCGCTGATCTTCACGGGCAGCACTTCATCCGTGTTCACGGCCGCCGCGCGGTACTGCGGCAGATTCAGGGGAGAGCCGGTCAGGGCCGACACCTCGCGCGCCACGCCCAGCACGGACAGGCAGTCCGCCTTGTTCGGCGTGAGCTTGATGGTGAATTTCAGGTCGTTCAGCGCGAAGTAGTCGCGGAAGTTCTTGCCCACGGGCGCATCGTCCGGCAGCTCCAGCAGGCCGCTGTGCTCTTCGGAGAGCTTCAGTTCGCGCGCGGAGCACAGCATGCCCTGCGACTCGACGCCGCGCAGCTGGCCCACCTTGATCTCGAAGGGCTTGCCGTCCGCGCCCGGAGGCAGCACGGCGCCCGCCATGGCGCAGGCCACCTTCAGGCCGGGGCGCACATTGGGCGCGCCGCAGACGATATTCAGCAAGGTGCCCGTGCCCACGTCCACCTGGCAGACGTTCAGGCGGTCGGCGTTCGGGTGCTTGGCCATTTCGCGCACATGGCCCACCACCACATTGGTGAACGGGGGCGCGACAGGGTCCACCTCTTCCACTTCGAGACCGGACATGGTGAGCAGATGGGAGAGCTCGTCCGAAGTCATCTTCGGATCGACCATGGTGCGGAGCCAGTTTTCGGAGAATTGCATGTGTCAGCCTTCAGTATTCTTTGCGTTGAACGATTAGTTGAACTGCTTCAGGAAGCGCAGATCGCCTTCGTAGAACAGGCGCAGGTCGTTGACGCCGTAGCGCAGCATGGTCAGGCGCTCCAGGCCGGAGCCGAACGCGAAGCCAATGTACTTTTCGGGATCGAGGCCGAAGTTGCGCACCACGTTCGGGTGCACCTGGCCGGAGCCGGACACCTCCAGCCAGCGCCCCTTGAGCGGGCCGCTGCCGAAGGCGATGTCGATTTCGGCCGACGGTTCGGTAAACGGGAAATACGAAGGACGGAAGCGCACCTGCAGGTCGTCGGTCTCGAAGAAGGCCTTCACGAAGTTCAGGTACACGCCTTTCAGGTCGGCGAAGCTGATGTTCTCGGCGATCCACAGGCCCTCGACCTGGTGGAACATGGGCGAGTGGGTGGCGTCGCTGTCCACGCGGTAGGTGCGGCCAGGCGCGATCACCTTGATGGGCGGCTGGTGGCTGCGCGCATAGCGCACCTGCATCGGGCTGGTGTGGGTGCGCAGCAGCAGGGGCTTGCCTGTGCTGTCGTTGCCTTCGATGTAGAAGGTGTCCTGCATCGAACGGGCCGGGTGGTTCTCCGGGCTGTTCAGGGCAGTGAAATTGGTCCAGTCGGTTTCGATCTCGGGACCGCCCGCCACGTCGAAGCCGATGGAGCGGAAGATCGCCTCCACGCGCTCCCAGGTGCGCATGACGGGGTGGATGCCGCCGGTGGCGCGGCCGCGGCCCGGCAGGGTCACGTCGATCTCTTCGGCGTTCAGGCGCAGCTGGAGCTGGGCCTCGGCCAGCGCATCACGGCGCGCGGTGAGCGCGGCTTCGATCTGCTGCTTGGCGGCGTTGATCAGGGCGCCCTGCGCCTTCTTCTCTTCCGGGTCCAGCTTGCCCAGGCCCTTCATCAGTTCCGTAACCTGGCCGGTCTTGCCCAGGTATTTGGCTTTGGCGTTTTCCAGGGCGGCAGCGTCTGCGGCGGCGGCGAAATCAGCCTGCGCGGAGACAACGAGTTGTTCGAGGGAGTTCATCCGACTGTGTTTTCCTGTTTTGGAAATTAAAAACGGGGCTCAGGTTGTTATACCCTGCCCCGCTCTTCATGCCGCCTTGCGGCGGCATGCAACATCGATCACTGTGGTTTAGGCAGCGAGCTTTGCTTTCACGGCGTTGACAATCGCTGCAAACGCAGGCTTGTCCGCCACAGCCATATCGGCCAGGACTTTACGGTCCAGTTCGATAGCGGCTTTCTTCAGGCCATTCATGAAGACGCTGTAGGTCATGCCGTGTTCGCGCGAAGCGGCGTTGATACGGGTGATCCACAGTGCGCGGAAGACGCGCTTCTTGTTACGACGGT
Organism: Massilia endophytica; assembly: GCF_021165955.1. Classification (NCBI taxonomy): domain Bacteria; kingdom Pseudomonadati; phylum Pseudomonadota; class Betaproteobacteria; order Burkholderiales; family Oxalobacteraceae; genus Massilia; species Massilia endophytica. The sequence goes on from NZ_CP088952.1 coordinate 2,432,156, forward strand.
CGCGGTAGGCGTACTGGCCAGCGCGCATCACTGCTTGCTTGGCAATACGGTAAACCTTGCTGCGACGACCGCGGTAACCCTTGGCCAGGTTCAGTACTTTCTTGTGACGGGCACGCGCAGTAACCCCACGTTTTACTCGAGGCATAGTAGCTCCTTAAAGTGTGTGAGATTAAGCGGACGGCATCATCGCGTAGACGCGCTGGACGTCGGACGCATTGATGTTACGGGTGCCACGCAGTTGACGCTTGTTTTTGGTGGTTTTCTTGGTCAGGATGTGACGCTTGAACGCCATACCGGACTTCACGGTGCCACCTGGGCGAACGCGGAAACGCTTCTTCGCGCTGCTCTTGGTTTTCATTTTTGGCATGTTAAATGCTCCAAACATGACCGGATTGCAGGTGGCAGCCCTACGCTGCGCTTTCGGTGCCTGCTCTCACGGGAACCTCGGATTGTAACACAACTGCCCCCGAAAGAAAGCCCCTCCTGCACGAGCCGCGGACCGGGCCGCAACCAAGTGGAATCGGGCCGCCGCAATTCTCTCCAATTATATTACTCCGCATATTCTCCCCAATTATCACAATATCCCGGCAATACTTTTAATTTGACAGTGACATTTTCTGCCAGATATTGCCAGAGTTAGATATTCCCGGACCCGTAACATCTGTTCATCGGCAACTGAACAGAAAAGATTATGACGGATCTACTTTTGTTAGGGCAGGACGCCTCGCGAACCCAGGAATTGGCCCGCATTTTTCAAAATGCCGGCTATCAGGTAATCGAGATGAAAGACGCTGTTGCTTGCTGCAGACATTTGCAGTCGGAATTATCGCGGGCGCAGCAATATATTCCGATTCAGGCCCCTGTTCCTGAAGAGAAAACCGGGCAGACCCGGGGCGTGACCATTTTTAACCCGGCTGCCGGGAAGGATGCGCCGCAGCATCGCCCCCAGCTCCTCGCCAGCATTCTCAGTCTGGCGCGCCAGCTGAACCCCGGCTGGCGCCTCAGCATGCGCTACCGGCGGCTCGACTGCCCTAGCGGGGCGGGCGCCCAGCTTACCACCCTGGAATTCAATTTCATCAAAATCTTCGCCACGGTCGAAATCGGCGAAGTGGTCAGCCGAAAACAAATTGTCCAGTCTTTCGGCGAAGACTACCTCAGTTATGACCAGAACCGGATCGACACAATGGTGCGGCGCCTGCGCCAGAAGATCGAGAACAGTATGGGAATGAAGCTTCCCTTAAATACCGAGCGCGTGCGCGGTTATTCCTTCGGCGATCTTTTAATAATCGATCCCTGAGCCTTCTATTTACTTCCACCATCCACAGGAGATATCAAGATGAAAGAAACCATCGTATTGCTGCATTTATGCGCCGCCCTGCTGCTGCAACCGGCGCTGGCGCAGGAGAAAAAACAGCCCCTGCCCGCCCTGGGCGCCAATCTGGAACTGACCTCGGTGTCCGGCATTTCGTCCGGCGGCTTCATGGCGGCCCAGATGGCCACGGCCTACTCGGCCCGCTTCATGGGCGTGGGCGTGATCGCCGCGGGGCCCTACTATTGCGCGGGCACCTATGCCGACATCTCGCTGGTCGAGAACGCCACCACCACCTGCATGTCGCCCGCCGCGCCTTCCGTTGCGGCCAAGGGCGGCATCTCCCTCGGGAAAGCGAAGGAGTTCGCGGCGGCGGGGCTGATCGACCCGGTGGAGAACCTGGCCAGCCAGCGCGTCTACCTGTTCAGCGGGGCCAACGACAATACGGTCAAGACCGTGGTGGTGGACGCCGTCCAGCAGTACTACAGCCTGGCGGGCGTGCCAGAAGACCGGCTGCGCTACCAGAAGAGCGCACTGGCAGGCCATGCCATCGTTACCGCCAATCCGCGCGACCTGCCCTGCGAGGCGAGCAGCTCGCCCTACATCAACAACTGCAAGTTCGTCCAGTCGCACGAGCTGCTGCGCCATATCTACCCGGACAAGCGGGCCGCGGCAAACACCGGCACGCTGGGCGGAGACTTGATCCGGTTCGACCAGGGCGAGTTCCTTCGCGGCAGGCGCACCAGCATGGACGCCGACGCCTATGCCTATGTGCCGAACGCCTGCCGCGCCGGGGGCTGCGCCGTGCACGTGGCCTTCCATGGCTGCCGCCAGGGCGCCAGCGTGATCGGCGCCACGTTCTACCAGGGCACGGGCTATAACGAGTTCGCGGACGCGAATGCGCTCATCGTGCTTTATCCGCAGGCCCACCCTTCGGAATCCATTCCCGCCAACCCGCGCGGCTGCTGGGACTTCTGGGGCTACTCCAGCGACGACCCGTCCAAGCCGAATTTCCACACCCGCGGCGGCGCGCAGATGTCGGCCGTCATGGCCATGATCGAACGCCTCGGCCAGCCCGCCGCGGCGCAACCCTGATACCACACTGACCAAAGGAGCCAACAATGTCGTCCCAATCGGAATCGCAATCGCAATGGCTTGCCCTCGGCAAGCAGTTCATGGGCATGTTCAAGGAGCTGGGTGAAACCGGCAGCAAGGGATTGAAGGAGACCGGCGCGCAGGCGCCGGAGGTGCAGGCCCAGGTGGCCGAACTGCTCAAGTCCATGCTGGAGCTGCACAAGGAGCTGAAGGAGGTGCAGAGCGCGGCCGGCCTGCGCATGCTGCAGGCGCAGCTTGGCATGCTCAATCCCGCGCTGTCGGCGCGTCCCCTGCAGGAGCTGCTCGACCTGCATTTCAACTTCCTTGCCAATCTTTCGTCCCAGGGCAGGAAGGTGCTGGAACAGGTCGCGGCGCGCAGCCATGCCTGCATCGGCGACCTGCGCGAGGCGCAAACGGGAGATGAGGTCTCGCTCACTGCGGCGAGCTATCTGCGCGACCTGGGCGGCGCGCTGCAAAAGGAGGCGGAGGAAACCGCAGCCCTGCTCAACTCCGCCAACGCGGCTACCACCATCCTCACCCAGCGCGCCCTCGACGAACTGATTGCTGCGCGATCCGCAGCAGGCAGCAGCGCCAGTTGATGCCACGGCGGGAGGGCTTGTCCCTCCCGCCTCTCCCCTACGCCGCTTCCGGCACCTCCTCTTCCTCCATCTTCACATCCATCGGCATGGCGAGCAGCTCGCCGCTGATCTCGCGGCCGTAGATCGCCCCGAACAGTTCCGCCGCGCGCGTGGCCGCCTTCTCGTAGCGTTTCAGCAGTTCCTCCTGCAGCTGCGGGTCCGCGCTGTCCTGGTAGCGCTTCTGCAGGCTTTGCATGCCGCGCAGCTGGTGCTGCAGGGTGGCCAGGCTGTCGGTGACGGCCCCGCCGCCCACATAGGCGCCCTGGCTGATGCCCATGAGAGTCAGCAGCGTGGACGAGATATGCAGGGTATCGAGCTCGGAAGCCCCGCTCGCGATCACATAGGCCGCAATGACGAAGGTGAACACCATCATCTGGAACTTGTTGGTGTCGAAGCGCTTGCTGGTCATGAGCAGCTCGGCGGGATTGGCCTCGGCCTGGCGCTGCACGAATGGCGCGTTGAACCAGCCGAGCTGCTGGACGTAGGCATAGTTACGCGCCGCCATGCCTTTCTTGAACTGCGACGCCACCTGGCTGCCCGCCGCGCCCGCGGTGGAGATGCCGATCAGGTACAGGAGGTCGACCGAGAGCTCCTGCAGCATGCCGGTGCGCAGCCATTGGTAGAAGAGCAGCGTAGCGACGATCACGGTGAAGATCATCATCTGCAGCTGCGACAAGGCCGTCTGGCCGCTGTCGCCGATGATATTCCAGGGCATGAGCCGCTTGAACGCGCGGCGCCAGCCGGACTGTTCGCCATCGCCGCGCCCCGTCATTGCGGCCACCGCGGCAGCGGCGATCACATACACCACGGCCGCGAAGAGCAGCGCAAGCCCTACGCTGCCGTGCTTGTGCGACACCGTCATGCGCAGCACGCGGCCGAAATAGATCTTGCCGCTCTCCGCGCCGCTGCCGTAGGCCGCCACATGCAGGTTGACCGACTGGTACATGTGGCCGAAGGGATTGCCGAGGCGTTCGACGTCGGGCACGCGGAAGTACACCCGCGTCCTTTCCTGCTCCTTTTCCCCTGTCCCCGGCGCTACCTGTTCAATGTGATTGACGACCAGCGGAATCAGGCAGCGGCCATGGTCCTTCAGTTCGAAATAGCCCATCACGCGCAGTTGGTCCAGGTCCGCCGGAAGGTCGGACGATATCTTGAGGTAGGTGAGCTTGCCCGTGGCGAGCACCGGCGACGGCAGCTCGATTCTCGCGTTGTCGAGCGCGTACACCGCCGCCTCCACCGGCGCGCGCATGTCGGCCACCGTCTGCTTGGCCATGCCCACGTCGCGAAAGCCCGCGCACAGCAGCGCGCCATTGTCATCCGCGGCGGCCACGCCGGCCGCCGCGGAACAGAAGAACATCAGACATAGAACCTTTCTCATTGCATCCCCCTTGTGAATAGATGGCGCGTGCGGCGCACGGCCTCGTTCCATCGTAGGGAGCGCAATGAGCGCAAAACTGACGCTCCATGGCTGCGCAGGGCGCGCGCCAGAATCGGTCAGAAGGCCGGCAAATGCCGAGGCTATGCTTGTTCTGCGCCGGTTCTGCCGGCATTCGCTCAACAAACAATCTGGGGAAACTCTATGGCTATCTTGACGAGTCTGGAAGACATGGTGCGGGCTATTGCGGGCTCGATCATGAATGCGCAGCACATGGTGGAAAAAGCGCAGCTGGCAAACATTGCGTCGTTCTTCGACGATTCGCACAAACCGACCAGCATCGATATCGAAGTGCCCGCCATCCACAGCGGCGCGGCGCCGGACGCGCATCACCTCTACCGCGTGCCGGTCATCTCGCTCGTTCCGCACAGCTCCCTCGTCATCGGCGAGGCCGAGATCGACCTGGACGTGGAGCTGGGCGCCTTCGAACACCACGAGCGCGAGAGCGTGCACGAAGGGATCATGGACCAGCTGGGCCGCGCCGCGCCCGCCGAGAAGAAGGCGGGCCTGATGGTCAATCCGGGCAACGGCGGCATCGCCGGGAAGAGCGGCAACGCCGCGCATATCAAGCTCAAGCTCGTGGCCACGGAAAAGTCCGAGGGCCTGGCGCGCCTGCTCAACGACGTGGTCAAGACCCAGGGACCGGTGGAAGCTCCGGCCCCGGGCGCTTAAGCATTTCTGGAGACTGACATGAGCACGGGTAATTTCCAGATCACGAATATGCGCTTCATCAAGCGCATTGTTGTCGGCAACGACAATCCGCAAAACATGAAAACCGAAGCCGAGGTCCAGGAGGCGATGGACCAGGTGAATCTCTGCCTATCCTCCACACCGCGCGGATATTTGCTGAATATGGAGAAAAGCTTCGGCCTTTATAATATCGGCGAGCACCAGATCGTATTGCAGTATGCCGTTTATCACATCGGCTTCGACCGCAAACCGATGTTCCTCGAAAATGGCAAATAAGCGCCGCGCGACCCAAAGCAGCGCGGACGAGCTGCGCGAGGCCCTCGCGCAGGCCTACCGGGGCGGCGGCCAGGCGCTGGAGGAGCTGGTGGGGCAAGCCGCTCCCGAGCGGCGCTGCGCCAGCTATGCCGCCTTCCATTACCGCACGGGTCCCACCCTCGAGGCCATCCCCGCCGGCCGCTTCCATTCCGCCTACCGCCCGCGCCTGGAGCTGCTGGAGTTCACCCTCTACGGCTACTGCGTGGAACGCCGCTTCGGCTGGGAGCGGACTCCTGAAGCCGTGTTCAGCCTGAAGAGGCCGGCCCTCTGGCGGCGCCCTGCCCCCTTGCTGGCCCTGACCGTAAGCGCCAGCCAGGAGGGCGTGAGCATGGCCATCCGCCCAGCCCGGCGCCCGGGCTACAAAAACCGGCGGAACCATCTGGTGCGCCTGACTCCCGAATTGCGCGAGCAATTATTCCGCATTCACCAGGAACAGATTGCCGCCAATTCCCTGCGCGCGCGTTTCGGCGCATGGATTAAAAAGACTTTCCACCGCAATTAAATCCGCCTGTTTGATTCTGGCGCCCCGCCAGAAACCGCCACGCAATAAATAATCCCCGGTCTTAATCTGCTTATATCGCGGCGCCGAATTAAAAAGGCGCTTCAGCGATAACCCGTTCACATAATTCCATGTGATTCTCAAAACCACCCGCAAGGGTTAATTGTTCAAGGAGTAGATTATGGCTGGCGAACTCGTAGATATGGCTTCGCAATTCAAGGGCCTGCCGATGGCAGAACTGATTGGCGGCCCCCTGACCGCCGCATGCGACGCCCAGGTCAAACTGGCGAACGCAACCGCCGACTTCATCAAATACGTCGGTTTCATGCCACCGGCCCAGGGCGACGCGGGCGGCGTCGGCGCCACCCGCCTGGCGCACTTCGCCTTCACCCGCCCCGTGCAGGACCCCAGCGATCCCAGCAAGCAGATCCAGGAGAACGTCTCCCTGGACGTGCCCCTGCTGGCGATCGTGAAGGTGCCGAACCTGTCGATCACCAAGGTGGACATCACCTTCGACATGGAAGTGAAGTCCTCCTTCGCTTCCAAGGAGTCGACCGACACCAGCGCCAAGATGTCGGCCGACGCCAGCGTGGGCTGGGGTCCTTTCAGCCTGAAGGTTCACGTCGAAGGCTCGGTGGCCTCCCACAAGGAAAACACCCGCAGCTCCGACAACAGCGCCAAGTACCACGTGCAGGTGCTGGCCGAGGACGGCGGCATGCCTGAAGGCCTGGCGCGCGTGCTCGACATCCTGCACACGGCGATCCAGCCGCGCGTGGCGCCTGCGGCCGCTGCCGACCACCAGTAATCCCCACCGCAACAGGGCAAGGTAAGCGGGCTCCAGCCCGCTTACCCGGGCCGCTTCGGCCCGCCCCTGCCATTCCGACAGGAGGCTGAGACATGAACGACATCACGCAACAACAGCTGCGCACCGTGCTGGCCACGCCGGATGCCGACAAGCGCGCCGCCCAGTGGCTGAGCGCGCTCCAGCACTGCATGCAGGGCTGCGCCATCGATACGCCCTTGCGCCAGGCCGCCTTCCTGGCGCAGATCCTGGTCGAGTCCTCGGCCCTGGGCCGGCTGGAAGAATCGCTCAACTACTCGGCGCCGCGCCTGCGCCAGGTGTGGCCCCAGCGTTTCCCCACCGACGAGATCGCCGCGCGCTACGCGCACAACGCCGCAGCCCTGGCCAACTATGTGTACGCCGGACGCATGGGCAACGGCGACGAGCACAGCGGCGACGGCTGGCGCTACCGCGGCCGGGGCCTGATCCAGCTGACCGGCCGCGCCAACTATGCGCTGTTCTCGAAAGACATGCAGGTGGACGCGCTGGGCGATCCCGACCAGCTGCTGCAGCCCGCCGGCGCCGCCCTTTCCGCAGGCTGGTTCTGGCGCGCGAAAGGCCTGAACGAACTGGCCGACCAGACCGGCGGCGCGGACGCCGCCAACGCCTTCGTGCAGATCACCAAGCGCATCAACGGCGGCACCATCGGGCTGGACGAGCGCAAGGCCTATTGGTCGCGGGCCCGCCAGGCCCTCGGGCTGCCGGCCGTCTGAGCCACGCGCGGAGGCCACAGCATGTGCAACTACAGCAAGGTGCAGTTCATTTCCTGGGAGCTGCATACCGGGCCCTTCATCCTGTCGGCCCCGCCCGGCCAACTGGGCAGCTACAGCGGGCTGCTCAGTCCAACGCCCGGCAAGCGCGCGGACGCCTTCGCCCAGTGCTGGGACATCGAAGCGCGCCTGGCCTTCACGGCCGACGCCATCGAGCGGGCGGAGGCGATGTGCGACCCCAGCGTGAAAACGCTGAAGGTCTTCATGGCGCCCGCCTTCACCTACCGGGGCGCGGGCGGGGCCTACCTGCACGGCCTGCTCGAAGGCTGGAGCGGCGAGGCGCCCTCGGAGCTGCAACTGCCGCCGCCCTACCACCAGCACTGGGACGGGCTGTTCGGCGGCCTGCGCTCCCTCGTGGCCAGCGTGGTCTACGAGGACTGGATCTTCGTGTTCGGCACGGCGGTGAGCGCCTCTTTCCCGGCGCGCCGGGACGGCGGCAAGCATGCGCTCGATCCCACGCTGCCGGGCGAGCTGTGGAGCTCGGCCCTGGTCCAGCGCGGCGGCGCCATGCATGGCAGGCACCACTACCTGTCGCGCAAGCACTACCGCTCGGGCGCCGCCTTCCTGCGCTGGTACGGTGCGGCGGGCCAGCCGGTGCTGTCGGCGCTGCCCGAGGGCGTGATCGGCGTGGATGAAAGCAGCGCGCTGTGCCGCATTCCCACGGTGCGCGACCACGGCGGCGTGCCGATCGATTTCGGCGTCGAAGTGGGGCTGGACCATGCGCGCAGCGGCGACAAGGGCGCCAACCGGCACGGCCGTGTGCGCACGGCGGGCCGCTTCGTGAAGATCCAGCTGGTGCCGTCCTGCGGCATGGTCCTGCTGCCCGAATCGGTGCGGCTGCAGCCTGCCAACGGGCCCACCACCTTTTCCTATGCCTTCAATTGCGACGGGCTCACCGCGTTCAGCGGCGAAGCGGGCAGCCACACCCAGCTGTGGAACGGCGTCTATGGCGGGCTCGCCAACCGCCTGGTGGAAGCGAGCGGCGGCGAGCCCTATCCCGGCACCCGCACCGACACGGTCGCCGCCCAGCTTCTCACGTCGCAAGGACCAGTCTCGTCAAACATGCTCTGGAATAACGGAAACGGGCTCCAGGGCGCGGGAACCGTGCGGGTCGTCAACCCGCTCGAGCTGTAAGCAGTACCCCTTCAACCACAAGGAGAAACCTCATGAGCAATTACTCGAAAGTGCAATTCATTTCCTGGGAAATCCATACCGGCCCCAACGAGTCGAAGGCGAAAGCCTTCTACGACGGCGCCTACAACCCGAAAGTGAGCGACAAGCGCCTCGACATCTACGGCCAGTGCTGCGACATCGAAGCCCGCGTCAAGTTCACGGCGGACGCCATCGACAAGGCGCGCCGCAGCATCGTGCCCGATCCCACCACGCTGAAGGTCTTCATGGCGCCCGAATTCCTGTTCCGCGGCGCGGGCGGCGCCTATCTGCATGACCTGATCAACGGCTGGGAGCGCGGCGCACCGGCCGACTTCCTGGTGCCCGACGCCTACAAGGCCAAATGGGGCGGCCTGTTCGGCGAACTGCGCGCCCTGGTGGCCAAGGCCGACTACGAGGACTGGCTCTTCGTGTTCGGCACCGCCATCAGCGCCAGCTTCCCCACCCGCAGCAAGACCGACCCGAACTTCGACCTGACGAAGAAGGGCGAGATCTACAACTCGGCCCTGATCCAGCGCGGCGGTCCTTCGCACGGCGCCCACACCTATGTCTCGCGCAAGCACTACATGTCGGACATCGACTTCGTGAACGAGTACAGCTCGAGCAAGCTGCACAACATGGGCAATGTGAAGCCTTTCGATCCGGCGGGCCTGGTGCCGCGCGATATCCTGGGCGTGAACGAGGCGGGCGCCGTGTTCCGCATCGACACCATCAACGGCCCGGCGGGCAAGCCCATCGATTTCGGCATCGAGATCTGCAAGGACCACCTGTACAGCGACGGCAACGAGGCGCATGACTATGGCCGCATCCGCACCTCGAACCAGTTCGTGAAGATCCAGCTGGTGCCCTCCGGCGGCGCCGCGCTGGAGGAAGCCTCGATCCGCCTGCAGCCGGGCACGGGTTCCACGCCCACCTCCTATGCCTTCAACTGCGACGGCATGAACGGCGCGAGCTATCCGGGCAGCCACACGCAGATCTGGAACGGGACCGCCGCCCCCAACCACCTGGTGGAAGCCACCAACGGCAGGGCCTTCGCGGACACGCGGGTGGTGGACGTCGCCTCCCGGGTGGATACTTCCTGGGGCCCGGTCAACGGCGAGCAGCTCTGGAACAGCGGCCAGGGCGTGGCGGGCGCCGGCCAGGTGCGCATCATCAAGGCGCTGCCGCTGTAATCGCGGCCACGGCAATAAAAAAGCCAACCCTCGGGTTGGCTTTTTCTTGTGCGGCGGCGAAGCTTACTTTTTCTTCTTCGGCGCCAGCACCATGATCATCTGGCGGCCTTCCATCTTCGGGAACTGCTCGACCTGGCCGTGCGGCTCGAGGTCGGCCTTCAGACGCTCCAGCATGCGCATGCCGATGTCCTGGTGGGCCATTTCACGGCCGCGGAAGCGCAGCGTGATCTTGGTCTTGTCGCCGTCTTCCAGGAACTTGATGAGGTTGCGCAGCTTGATGTTGTAGTCGCCATCGTCGGTGCCCGGACGGAATTTGACTTCCTTGACCGAAATCACCTTCTGCTTCAATTTGGCTTCGTGCGCCTTCTTCTGTTCCGAATACTTGAACTTGCCGTAGTCCATCAGACGGCAGACCGGCGGATTCGCGGTCGGCGCGATTTCCACCAGGTCAACGTTCGCCTCTTCCGCGAGGCGGAAGGCTTCGGCCAGGCTCACGATGCCCAGCGGCTCATTGTTTACACCGGATAAACGCATTTCCGGTGCCGTGATTTCGCCATTGATGCGATGCGACTTGTCAGTAGCTATTGCAGTTTCCTTTAAAAATGATTGAGCGGCCGGTAAGACAGAGTTCGTCAGGCTTTGGAAGCGACGTCAGACTGGAGTCGTTCCACCAGGGCCTCGATCGACATGACGCCCAGATCGACATTGCCCCGGGCACGCACGGCCACGGTGTTGGCATCCCGTTCCTTATCGCCAACCACTAGAATGTATGGCAATTTTTGCACGGAATGTTCGCGTATTTTATACGTTATCTTCTCGTTGCGCAAATCAGCCGTGACGCGGAAGCCAGCCTTCTTCAGCTGCGCTTCCAGGCCTTTGACGTAGTCGGCCTGGGCATCGGAGATGTTCAGGATGGCGACTTGCACTGGAGCAAGCCACATCGGCAGCGCGCCCGCATAGTTCTCGATCAGGATGCCGATGAAGCGCTCCAGCGAGCCCACGATGGCCCGGTGCAGCATGACGGGGGTCTTGCGGGTGTTGTCCACGTCCACGTACTCGGCGCCCAGGCGCTCGGGCATGAAGAAGTCCACCTGCATGGTGCCCACCTGCCATGGACGGCCCAGGGAATCCTTCAGGTGGTACTCGATTTTCGGGCCGTAGAAGGCGCCCTCGCCCGGCAGCTCGGTCCAGGTCACGCCGCAGGCGCGCAGGCCGTGGCGCAGGGCCTCTTCGGCCTCGTTCCAGATCTCGTCCGAACCGATGCGGTTGTCCGGGCGCAGGGCCAGCTTGACTTCGATGTTGGTGAAGTCGAAGTCGGCATACACTTCCATGGCCTGCTGGTGGAAGGCCACCACTTCCGGCTCAATCTGCTCGTGGGTGCAGAAGATGTGGCCGTCGTCCTGGGTGAAGCCGCGCACGCGCATGATGCCGTGCAGCGCACCCGAAGGCTCGTTGCGGTGGCACTGGCCGAATTCGCCGTAGCGCAGCGGCAGGTCGCGGTAGGAGCGCAGGTCGCTGTTGAAGATCTGCACGTGGCCCGGGCAGTTCATGGGCTTGAGCGCGTAGGAACGGTTCTCGGACTCCGTCACGAACATGTTCTCGCGGTAGTTGTCCCAGTGGCCGGTCTTGCCCCACAGGCTCGCGTCCAGGATCTGCGGCGCCTTCACTTCCTGGTAGCCGTTGTCCTGGTACTTCTTGCGCATATACTGCTCCACCTGCTGCCAGATGGTCCAGCCCTTCGGATGCCAGAACACCAGGCCCGGCGCCTCGTCCTGGAAGTGGAAGAAGTCCAGCTGCTTGCCCAGCTTGCGGTGGTCGCGCTTCTCCGCTTCCTCCAGCATGTGCAGGTACTGCTCCTGCTCTTCCTTCCTGGCCCAGGCCGTGCCGTAGACACGCTGCAGCATCTCGTTCTTGGAGTCACCGCGCCAGTAGGCGCCCGCGAGCTTCATCAGCTTGAAGACCTTGAGCTTGCCGGTGGACGGCACGTGCGGGCCGCGGCACAGGTCAGTGAAGCTGCCTTCGCTGTACAGGGACACGTCCTCGTTCGCCGGAATGGAGGCGATGATCTCGGCCTTGTAGTTCTCGCCGATGGACTTGAAATAGGCCACGGCCTCGTCGCGCGGCAGCACCTTGCGCGTGACCGGCTCGTCCTTCTTGGCCAGTTCGGCCATCTTCTTCTCGATGGCCTGCAGGTCTTCCGGGGTGAAGGGGCGCTTGTAGGAGAAGTCGTAGTAGAAGCCGTTCTCGATGACGGGGCCGATGGTGACCTGCGCATCCGGGAAGAGCTCTTTCACCGCGTAGGCCAGCAGGTGGGCGGTGGAGTGGCGGATCACGTCCAGGCCTTCCGGGTCCTTGTCGGTGACGATGGCCAGATCGACATCCTTGTCGATCAGGTAGGAGGTGTCGACCACCTTGCCGTCGACCTTGCCGGCCAGGGCGGCTTTACCGAGGCTGGTGCTGATGTTGGACGCCACCTGGGCCACGGTGAGGGGCGCGTCGAACTGACGGACGGAACCATCGGGAAGTCGGACTGAAACCATCATGATCTCCAATTGGGATGCTGCTGAATACTGCGGACGAAAAAAAACGCGGACTAGCCGCGTTTTTCTTCAAAATTGACAAGCAAAAGAAAGCCGATCGACTAGCGTCACTCACTAACCAAGCTGGTAGTTCGCGGTGTCATAACCGGATTGCCTTTCTCGCTCTTACATTGTGTGTTCTGGTGGGCGGTGCAGAATTCGAATCTGCGACCCCTTGGATGTCGACCAAGTATTCTAACCAGCTGAACTAACCGCCCGATGGCCAGCATTATAGAGAGCCCCCAAAATAAAAACAAGGGCTTTTTCATAGGAAACCTCCTGTTGCCCCGCATGCTATATTAGAAGGCATGAACGACGCGGCTCACCTGCACGCCCACCTGAAGGGCGACGCCAAGCACAAACACTACCGCGCCGACCGCTCCCTCAGGATACTGGCCTGGGCGCTGGGGCTGACACTGGGCTTTGCCGGTGTCGAGGTTTTCGCGGGCTTCCTCTCCAATTCCCTGGCCCTGATCTCGGACGCCGGCCATATGGTCACGGACGCGGCCTCGCTCGGCCTGGCGCTCCTGGCGCAGTTCATCGCCAAGCGTCCGCCCTCCTCCCGCTATTCCTTCGGCTACGGCCGCGCGGAAGCGCTGGCCGCTTTCGTGAACGGGCTGGCCATGCTCTTCGTGGTGGGTTGGATCGTGTTCGAGGCCGCGCACCGCTTCGCCGCGCCGCAGGCCGTGCAGGGCGAGACGGTGTTCATTGTCGCGGCCATCGGCCTCGGGGTGAACCTGCTGGTGGCCTGGGTATTGTCCAAGGACCGCGACAGCATGAATACGCGCGCCGCCTTCATTCACGTGCTGGGCGACATGCTGGGCTCCGTCGCCGCGCTGGTGGCGGGCGCGGTGATCTGGTACACGGGCTGGATGCAGATCGACCCGCTGCTGTCGGTGCTGGTGTCGCTGCTGATACTGAAGTCCACCATCGGCATCCTGCGCGAATCGGGACATCACCTGATGGAAGGCGTGCCCCTGCATATCGATTACGAGCAGCTGGGGGCCGACCTGGAGGCGGTGGACGGCGTGGTGTCCGTGCACGACCTGCACGTGTGGGACATGTCCCCGGGCGAACCGGCGCTGATCGGCCATGTGGAGGTGCCGGAATTGCAGGCCTGGCCGAAGACGCTGAAAGCCATCCGCGCCATGCTGCTGGCGAAGCATGGCATCGACCACGTGACGCTGCAGGCGGAAGTGGCCGGCCGCCAGGGCCGGCCCCACGACTAAGCGCGGCGCGCTTCGAGAACGCCGCTCACTTCCGAAATCGCCGACAAGGCCTTCTGCAGCTGGCTGGTGGAGCCTATCTCCGCCGTGAAGGTCATGCGCGCCTGCCCTTTCGAGCTCTGGGTGTTCACGCCGATCACATTGATCTTCTCGCGCGAGAAGACCTCCGAGATATCGCGCAGCAGGCCCTGGCGGTCGCCCGCCAGCACGAACATATCGACCGGGAAGACGGTGTCCGTGCGCGTATTGCCCCATTCGGTGACGATGACGCGCTCCGGCGCCTTCGCCCGCATCTCGGCGAAGTTCTTGCAGCTCAGGCGGTGAATCGACACGCCCTTGCCGCGCGTGACGAAGCCCACGATGGGGTCCGGGGGCGCGGGCTTGCAGCACTTGGCCAGCTGCGTCATCAGGCCGTCCGTGCCCACCACCAGCACGCCCGACTTGGCGCCCTGCTCCGTGCTGGACGCACGGCTCTTGTTGAGCACCACCGCATCCTGCGGCTCCGCCGATTCCACGGGGTCGTGCAGCGCCTGCTCCACGTGGCGCAGGCTGAATTCGTCCTTGCCCACGGCGAGGAAAAGATCGTCCACCTTGGAGAAGCCCAGCTTCTGCGCCAGCGATTCCAGGTTCACGGCCGTCTTGCCTTCGCGCTGGAGCGACTTCTCCACCAGCGAGCGGCCATGCGCCAGCGTTTCCTGCACGTCGATGGCATGGAACCATGCGCGCACCTTGGCGCGCGTGCGACTGCTCACCGTGTACTCGGGGCTCAGCCAGTCGCGCGAAGGGCCCGCCGTTCCGGGCGCGCCTTTGGCGGTGATGATCTCGCAGGTCTGGCCGCTGCGCAGCGGCGTGTTCAGCGGCACCATCACGCCGTCCACCTTCGCGCCGCGGCAGCGGTGGCCCACGTCGCTGTGCAGGTGGTAGGCGAAGTCGATGGGCGTGGCGCCCACCGGCAGCTCCAGCACGCGCGCCTGAGGCGTGAGCACGAAGATGCGGTCGTCCAGCGAGGCGGACTTGAGCTTCTCCACCCACTCGCGCTGGATCTCCTCCTGGCCCACCACGGCATCGGCCACGTCGGTCTTCCAGGCCAGCAGCTGGCGCAGCCAGGCGATCTTCTCGTCGTACTTCTGGCCCTGGAAGTTCGAACCACCCTCCTCCTTGTAGCGCCAGTGCGCCGCCACGCCGTATTCGGCGAAGTTGTGCATCTCCTGGGTGCGGATCTGCACTTCGAGGGGACGGCCGTCGTCCGCCGTCACCACGGTGTGCAGGGACTGGTAGCCGTTCGGTTTCGGGCGCGAGATATAGTCGTCGAATTCCTTCGGGATGGGCGTCCAGATGTTGTGCACAACGCCCAGCACGGTGTAGCAGGTCTTCACATCCTTCACGATCACGCGGAAGGCGCGCACGTCGTACAGCTCGGAGAAGTCCAGCTCCTTGCCCTTCATCTTGTTCCAGATGCTGTAGATATGCTTGGGCCGCCCGAACACTTCGGCCGTGATGCCCGCGGCCGACAGCTCGCGCTGCAGGCGCTCGATGGACGAGGTGACGAAGCTCTCGCGCATCATGCGCTTCTCTTCCAGCATCTTGGCGATGCGCTTGTAGTTTTCCGGCTCGATGAAGCGGAAGGACAGATCCTCCAGCTCCCACTTGATCTGCCAGATACCCAGGCGGTTGGCGAGCGGCGCGTACAGGTCCAGCGTTTCGCGGCCGTAGGCGCGGGTCATCTCGTTGAAAAGCTTGATGTCCGCGAAATAGCGCAAGGTGGTGACGCAGGAGGCGAGGCGCACCAGAACCACGCGCATGTCCGACGCCATGGCCAGCAGCATCTTGCGCAGGGTTTCCATCTGGGCGACGGCTTGCTGGGCGGCGTTCTTGCCGCGGGCGTCCTTGGCGGCGGAAGCCTGGGTCAGCTCGCGCAGGCGGATCAGCTGGCGCACGCCGCCAACGAGATCGTCCACCTCCTTGCCGAAGCGCTGCTCGATAAAGGGCGCCTGGGCCGGTTCCAGCACGGTCAGTTCGAACATCAGGCCCGCGATGCGGGTTTCCACGTCCGTGCGCAGGTAGGCGAGCGTGCTGGCCACGCCGACGGCGAATTCGAAGGCGGGCTGGCCGCTGGACGCGGTCTTGCCGCTGTAGGCCTCATGCGCCGCGTCGAGCGCCGCCTGCATGCGCAGGCACTCGTCGGAAGAAAGACCTTGCACCAGCTGCTCCGACGTAGCGCTGTTGAGTGCCGCAATTGAAACCATACGAAAACCTCTAAAACTCTTCAGTTACTGCTCAGCCCGTGTCCACACCTTGGGGTCTGACCCCACGGTGTGGACACGGGCTCGTCGTTAGCGCTGGGCGGCGGCGACGACGATTTCGACCAGGCAGGCGGGGTTGGCGAGCTTGGCTTCCACCGTCGCGCGCGGCGGGGTATGGCCGTTGGCGACCCAGGCGTCCCATACTTCATTCATGCCGCTGAAATTGGCCATGTCCGAAATGTAGATCTGCGTGGAGAGGATGCAAGTCTTGTCGCTGCCCGCTTCGGCCAGCAGGCGGTCGACGTGGCCCAGCACCTCGCGGGTCTGCTCCTGGATGCCGCCCGCCGTGTTCTCGGCGATCTGCCCGGCCAGGTAGACCGTGCCATTGTGGATCGCCACTTCGGAGAGGCGCTTGCCGACGTGGAGTCGTTTGATTTCCATATTCTTCTCAGTTCTTTAAGTGTTCAGTAAAAAATCGCGCGCAATGGCGATCTGGTCTTCGTGCATGAAGGTCGGGGCATGGCCCACATCCGAAATCTCGACCAGCCTTGCCTTGGGCCCGCGCTGCGTCATGGCCAGCGCGGTGTCGTGGGAAAGCAGGTCGGATTGGGCGCCGCGCACGAGCAGCGTCGGGCAGCGTATCGCGTCGTATGCTGCCCACAGCATCGCCTGGTCGGCCTGCGCCGATTCCGGCGTGATGCTGCGGAAGGGTTGGGCCAGTCCCATGTCGTAATGGCGTACCCATTGCCCGTCCGTATCCTGGCGCAGCACGTCGCTCGCCAGTTTATGCCATTCTTCGTCGCTGTGCAGGCCGAAGGGACGCGACACTTCGCGCACCCATTGCAGGCCTGCTTCGAAACTCGGGAAGCGCAGTTCCTGGCCGATGTAGTCGCCAATGCGGCGCAGCGCGACGCCATCGAGCACGGGGCCGATATCGTTCAGCACCAGCTTCTTCACCGGGGTTTCGGGCAGGGATGCGAGGCCCATGCCGATCAAGCCCCCCATCGAGGTGCCGAACCAGCTCACCGTCTGCTTTTCGTCCGCCAGCACGCGCGCCAGCAGGGTGACCATGTCGGCCACGTACTGGGGAATGCGGTAGAGGTCCGGGTTGCGCAGCTTGCCGGAGCGGCCGCGCCCCACCACATCGGGACAGATCACGCGGAAGTCCTTGCACAGGGCGCGGGCGAGATTGTCGAAATCGTCCGACACGCGGGTGACGCCGTGCACGCATACCAGCACGTCCGGATTGTCCGGCTCGCCCCATTCCTTGTACACCATGCGGTGCAGCCCCGCCATCGACAGGCACTGAACGGATTTTATTTTCGCTTCGACCATCGCAAGTTCCTCTGCCCTCTGGGTTTTTGCGCTACATTTTAACGTGCGTTGGATTTAAAATCCTAACAAGCTTATTTTTTCATTACAGAGGATGAGATGACGAGTACTAACTTACGCGGCAAGACTGCGCTGGTGACCGGTTCCACATCCGGCATCGGCCTGGGCATCGCCCGCTGCCTGGCCGCCGAAGGCGCCAATATCGTGTTCAACGGCTTCGGCGATGCAAAGGAGATCGAGCAGCTGCAGGCCGATGTGGCGAAGGAGTTCGGCATCCAGACCGCCTACCATAACGCGGACATGAGCAAGCCCGCCGAGATCGAGGCGATGATGAAGTTCATCGACGAGAAGTTCGGCGGCACCGATGTCCTGATCAACAACGCGGGCATCCAGCACGTGGCCAATGTGGACGAGTTCCCGGTCGAGAAGTGGGACGCGATCATCGCCATCAACCTCACCTCCGCCTTCCACACCACGCGCCTTGCGCTGCCGGGCATGAAGAAGAAGAACTGGGGCCGCATCATCAACATCGCTTCCGCCCACGGCCTGGTGGGCTCGGCGGGCAAGTCGGCCTACGTCGCGGCCAAGCACGGCATCGTGGGCCTGACCAAGGTGTCGGCGCTGGAAACGGCCACCACGGGCGTCACCGTGAACGCCATCTGCCCCGGCTTCGTGCTCACGCCGCTGGTGCAGAAGCAGGTGGATGCGCGCGCAGAGAAGGACGGCCTCACCAACGAGCAGGCCAAGCACGCCCTGCTGGCGGACAAGCAGCCTTCCGGTGACTTCGTCACGCCAGAGGAACTGGGCGGCCTGGCCGTCTTCCTGTGCAGCGACGCGGCCAAGCAGGTGCGCGGCGTGGCCTGGAACGTGGACGGCGGCTGGGTGGCCCAGTAAGAGGCCCCTAAGTAGTACTGCCTAGTGGTTAGCCGCAATGCGGTTAACCACAATGCGGATATTCACAATGGCGATAACTGCTATCGCCCTTCATGATGCGGCCATCGAACGTGGAGACCACATCATGAAAAAACCCTTCTACAAGATCCTGTACGTGCAGGTGCTGTTTGCGATTGCAGCCGGCATCCTGCTCGGCATCTACCTGCCTTCCGACGCCGTGGCCATGAAGCCCCTGGGCGACGGCTTCATCAAACTGATCAAGATGATCATCGCGCCGGTCATCTTCTGCACCGTGGTCTCCGGCATCGCCGGCATGCAGGACGTGAAGAAGATCGGCCGCGTGGGCGGCAAGGCCCTGCTCTATTTCGAGGTGGTGTCCACCTTCGCGCTCGTGATCGGCCTCTTCGTGGCCAATATCATCCAGCCCGGCGCAGGCTTCAATGCCGATCCCGCCACGCTGGACACGAAGGCGATCGCCCAGTACACGGAGAAGGCCAAGCACCAGTCCACCACGGACTTCGTGATGAACATCATCCCGAACACGGTGGTCGATGCCTTCGCCAAGGGTGACATCCTGCAGGTGCTGCTGATCTCCGTGCTGTTCGGCTTTGCCCTGTCGCTGCTGGGTGAACGCGGCAAAGGCATCACGCAGCTGATCGACGACGCGGCCCAGGCCATCTTCGGCGTGGTCAATATCGTGATGAAGGCCGCCCCCATCGGCGCTTTCGGCGCCATGGCCTTCACCATCGGCAAATACGGCATCGATTCCCTGCTGCCGCTGGCCAAGCTGATGGGCTCCTTCTACCTCACCTGCTTCCTCTTCGTCTTCATCGTGCTGGGCGCCATCGCCAAGGCGACGGGCTTCTCCATCGGCCGCTTCATCCTCTATATCAAGGAAGAACTGCTGATCGTGCTGGGCACCAGCTCCTCCGAAAGCGCCCTGCCCTCGCTGATGCGCAAGCTGGAAAAGCTGGGCAACTCGAAATCCGTGGTGGGCCTGGTGGTCCCCACCGGCTACTCCTTCAACCTGGATGGCACCAACATCTACATGACGATGGCCGCCCTCTTCGTGGCGCAGGCCACCAACACCGACCTGACGCTGGCGCAGGAACTCACCATCCTGGGCGTGGCGATGCTGACCTCCAAAGGCGCATCGGGCATTACCGGCGCGGGCTTCATCACCCTGGCCGCGACGCTGGCCGTGGTGCCGACCATTCCGGTGGCGGGCATGGCGCTTATCCTGGGCATCGACCGCTTCATGAGCGAATGCCGCGCGCTGACGAATTTCATCGGCAATGGCGTGGCCGCCATTGTGGTGTCGAAGTGGGAAGGCGAACTGAATCACGACAAGCTGACGCGCGAACTGGCAAACCCCGGTTCGACCGAAGTTCCCGTGGCCGTGGTGGCGCCGGAAGCGCCGAAGGTGGCCGCACTGCGCGCCTGAGGAAGGCGCAAACAAAAACGGCACGCCGCGGTGAACTGACCCCAAAGAGTTGGACAGTTTAGTTAGGCAGCCAAGGGCTGAGTCCGGAATTGTACCGGGCTCAGCCCTTTTAGTTTGAGCTTGATGCGGTCATGGTTGTAGTAATGGATGTAGCGCTTCAGCCCAGCCCTGAGTTCCTCGACGCTGTTGAACTTATTGAGGTAGAAGAACTCGGTCTTCAACACCGCGAAAAAGCTCTCCATCGCCGCGTTATCGAGGCAGTTTCCCTTCCGCGACATGCTTTGCACCAGCTCGCGTTGGTGGAGCTGACGCTGGTAGGCGGGCATACGATATTGCCACCCCTGGTCGGAATGAAGCATCGGTTTGTCGTTGGGGCCGAGTTTCGCCAGTGCCTGCTTCAGCATTGAGCTGACCAATTCGAACTTGGGACGCTCGGCGGTTTCGAAGGCGACGATTTCGCCGTTGTAGAGATCGAGCACAAGCGAAAGATACAGCTTCCTGCCGGCCACATTGAACTCGGTCACATCGGTAACCCACTTCTGGTTGGCGGCATCGGCCTGGAACTGGCGGTTCAGCTCGTTCGATGCAGCACGCCCCACCTCGCCCCTGAATGATCGGTATTTCTTGGGTCGAACCAGCGATTTCAGTCCCAGCGTTCCCATCAAGCGCTGTACTTTTTTATGGTTGACCAGCAGACCCAGCTGACGCACCGCGGCAGTGACGCGGCGATAGCCATAACGTCCCTGGTGACGATTAAATATCGTCTTGATCTGCTCTTTAACCTGCGCGTGCTTGTCGCCGCCTTGAAGCACTTTCTGCTGGTAGTAGAAGGTGCTGCGCGGCAGCTTTGCCAGCTTCAACAATCCGGCAATTGGATACTGCTGCCTTAGTTCCTGCACTACTTGCGCTTTTTGGCGGGAGTCGCCTTCTGCTGTGCTTGAACCAAGGCTCGCAACTTTTTTAGATATGCCACCTCCATGCGGAGATGGTTTACCTCCGCCAGCAGCTCCTCGCGGGTGCGCGTGTCATCGTTGGGGGAATCTTCTGTTTTTTCCGTTGCGGTTGCCATCTTGCTCGGTTTTCCTCGTTGGCCGGGCTGCAGGGCATCCAGCCCGCCATTTTCGTAACTACGCCCCCAAGCAGCCAGAATGCCAGGATTGCGGATATTGAACTGAGCGGCCGTCTGACCGTATGAAAGTTCATTTTCCCACATGTGCCGCAAGACTGAGAGCTTGAACTCGGCACTGTAGTGGCTGAACTTCTTCTTGAGTCCTCCGACACCATGGGCCCGGAACGACTCCACCCAGCGTCGCACCATCCCATATGCGACCCTATGCTCTTGCGCGATCGTCCTGTAACCGGCCCCGCCGCGCAGGTACTGCTGAACTACCGCTAGCTTGAACTTCTCATCGTACTTCGTCATGAAAAAACCCCAAAAGTTGGTGTCCAACTCTTGGGGTTCAGTTCACCGCGGCGTGCCGTTTTTTATGGGCGAACCTCTTCAGACTGCCGACAGGTCGAGCTCCACGCCCGATGCCGCCGCGATCTGCTCCTTCGTCACGCCAGGCGCCAGCTCGGTCACTTTCATGCCCTTGTCCGTCACTTCCATCACACCGAGGTCGGTGATGACCAGGTCCACCACGCCCACGCCGGTCAGCGGCAGGTCGCATTTCTTCAGCAGCTTGTGCGAGGTGCTGCCGTCCTTGGCGGTGGCCACGTGCTCCATCAGCACCACGACCTTCTTCACGCCCGCCACCAGGTCCATGGCGCCGCCCATGCCCTTGACCATTTTCCCTGGGATCATCCAGTTCGCCAGGTCGCCCTTTTCGGACACCTGCATCGCGCCCAGGATGGCCAGGTTGATTTTGCCGCCGCGGATCATACCGAAGGAATCGGCGGAGCTGAAGTAGGCCGCGCCGGGCAGCGCCGTCACGGTCTGCTTGCCCGCGTTGATCAGGTCAGCGTCCACTTCCGCGTCCGTCGGGAAGGGGCCGATGCCCAGCAGGCCGTTTTCGGACTGCAGGAACACTTCGATATTGGAGGGCACATAGTTGGCCACCAGGGTCGGCAGGCCGATGCCCAGGTTCACATAGAAGCCGTCCTGCAGCTCTTTTGCCGCGCGCGCGGCCATTTCATCACGAGTCCAAGCCATGTCTGTCTCCTCAGCCCGCACGCACGGTGCGCTGTTCGATGCGTTTTTCCGGGGTGGCGTTCAGCACCAGGCGGTGCACGAAGATGCCGGGCAGGTGCACTGCATCCGGATCGATCTCGCCCACTTCCACGATCTGCTCCACTTCGGCCACGCAGATCTTGCCCGCGGTCGCCACGTTCGGATTGAAGTTGCGGGCCGTCTTGCGGAATACCAGGTTGCCCGCCTTGTCGGCCTTCCAGGCCTTGACCAGGGAAACGTCGGCGACGAGCGAACGCTCCATCACATACATCTCGCCATCGAACTCGCGCACTTCCTTGCCCTCTGCGACGATGGTGCCCACGCCGGTCTTGGTGAAGAAGGCCGGGATGCCCGCGCCGCCGGCGCGCAGCTTCTCGGCCAGCGTTCCCTGGGGCGTGAACTCCAGCTCCAGCTCACCGGCCAGGAACTGGCGGGCGAATTCCTTGTTCTCGCCCACGTAGGACGAGATCATCTTCTTGATCTGGCGCGTTTCCAGCAGCTGGCCGAGGCCGAAGCCGTCCACGCCCGCGTTGTTGGAGATGGCCGTCAGGCCTTTGGCGCCCGTGTCGCGCAGTGCGGCGATCAGGGCTTCGGGAATGCCGCACAGGCCGAAACCGCCAACGGCGATGGTCTGTCCGTCCTCAATGATGCCCGCCAGTGCGGCCTTGGCATCGGGGTAGATCTTATTCATGGGTGCCCCCTCTATTTTTTTGATAAGCTTGCTCTGTCTAGCAGATCGCGACTCAGAATAGAATACGCGAGTCAAAAGCACAATACCGTAGAACTACCGCAAACCTGAACGGAACCTGATGAACGCGCCTTACGAGATCGACTACGAGACCATCTTCAAGTTTGCGCCGGTAGGCATGTGCATCTCGCTCAACCGCATCATCCAGTCCTCGAACGATGCGCTCACCTCGATGTTCGGCTACGGGCACGGCGAGCTGGACGGACAATCCTTCCAGGTGCTCTACCCCACGGTGGACGAATTCCTGCGCACGGGCCACCGCATCATTCCCATCATGAACGCCAAGGGGCGCTACTCGGACGAGCGCATCATGCGGCGCGCGAACGGCGAGCTGTTCTGGTGCCACGTCACGGGCCGCGCCCTGGACCCGCAGCAGCCCCTGGGCGCCGGCGTGTGGACCTTCGAGGACGTGAGCGAGAAGCGGCCCGTTTCGGCCGAACTCACCCCGCGCGAGCGCGAGATCGCCGCCTTCCTCGTCGAAGGCAAGACCAGCAAGCTGATCGCGCGTGAAACGGACCTCAGCCCGCGCACGGTGGAAATGCACCGCGCCAAGCTCATGCGCAAATTCGGCGCCGCCACCTCATCCGAGCTGGTCCACAA
The DNA here is from genome assembly GCF_021165955.1 of Massilia endophytica. NCBI lineage: Bacteria > Pseudomonadati > Pseudomonadota > Betaproteobacteria > Burkholderiales > Oxalobacteraceae > Massilia > Massilia endophytica. The sequence goes on from NZ_CP088952.1 coordinate 2,455,326, forward strand.
ACTGATGGGCGTCACCCAGGCCGGCAGCTGAGCCTATTGCGCGGTCATGCCGTCGTCGGCGGAGATGATGGCCCCGTTGATGAAGTGGGCTTCGTCGCCGGCCAGCAACAGCAATAGCCCGTCGAGATCTTCCGGTTTGCCGGGGCGCTTGCGGGGGAGCATTTCGATCAGGCGCTTGCCCTGCTCGCTGGCGAAGTAGTCTTCATTGATTTCCGTCGAGATGTAGCCGGGACAGATGGCGTTGGTGTTGATGTTGTATTTACCCCATTCGACCGCCATGGCCTTCGTCATCTGGATCACGCCCGCCTTGCTCATGCAGTAGACGCCGATCTGCGGCAGGACCCGCAGTCCCGCCACCGAGGCGATATTGATGATGCGGTGCTGCTTCTTGGGGTCGCCCTTGGCCCGCGCAATCATGCGCTTGGCCGCTTCCTGCGCCACGAAGAAGGCGCCGCGCAGGTTGGTGTCCATGATGAAGTTGTAGTCTTCCGGCGTCACGTCCACCAGGCGCTGCGTGGTGGAGACGCCGGAATTGTTGACCAGGATGTCGATCGGCCCCGCTTCCGTCTCGGCGTGGGCAATCGCCGACTTGATGCTGGCGTAGTCCGTCACGTCCAGCGCCACCACGTGCGCCGCCCCGCCCTCCGCTTCGATCTCGGCCCGCAGCTCCTTCAGCCGCTCCGTGCGGCGCGAGGCCAGCACCACCTGCGCGCCCGCGCCCGCCAGCACTTTGGCAAAGCGCGCCCCCAGCCCGCTCGAGGCCCCGGTGATCAGCGCAATCTTGCCTTCGAAATTCACTTCAATGCCCACGGCTTTCCTCCTCTGTGATCTGCAATGACATCATTACATAAAACGCCAGTATTAGATGGGAACATCTAATACAATGACGCCGACATTGCGTTCCCGCGAAAAAAGAAGCACACTCGTGCTAATTATTGCGTTTTCATTATTCCTATAACAAAGACCTATGACAAATCTCGTTGAGCAGTACGGCCCGCGCGAAGCGATGGAGTACGACGTGGTGATCGTTGGCGGCGGCCCCGCGGGCCTCTCCGCCGCGATCCGGATCAAGCAGCTGGCCCAGGAGAAGGGCCAGGACGTTTCGGTGGTGGTGCTGGAAAAAGGCGGCGAACTGGGCGCCCACATCCTGTCCGGCGCCGTGATGGACCCGCGCGCCCTGACCGAACTGATCCCGAACTGGAAGGAGCTGGGCGCCCCGCTCAACACTCCCGTCACCGAGGACCGGGTGCTCTTCCTGACCGAGACCAAGGCCATCAAGACCCCGAACTTCCTGCTGCCGAAATGCTTCGAGAACCACGGCAACTACGTGATCTCCCTGGGCAATGTGGTGCGCTGGCTGGGCCAGCAGGCCGAGGCCCTGGGCGTGGAGATCTTCCCCGGCTTCCCCGCCGCCGAGATCCTGTACAACGAGGACGGCTCGGTCAAGGGCGTGGCCACCGGCAATATGGGCGTCAAGCGCGACGGCGAAGCCGGTCCGGACTTCCAGCTGGGCATGGAGCTGCACGGCAAGTACACTCTTTTCGCCGAAGGTTCGCGCGGCCACCTGGGCAAGCAGCTCATGGCCAAGTACGAGCTCAACAAAGGCAAGGACCCGCAGGCCTACGGCATCGGCATCAAGGAGCTGTGGGAGATCGACCCGGCCAAGCACCAGCCCGGCCTCGTGATCCACACCACGGGATGGCCGCTCGACACGCAGACCTACGGCGGCTCCTTCCTGTACCACCTGGAGAACAACCAGGTGGCGGTGGGTTACGTTGTCGGCCTCAATTACGAGAATCCCTACCTCTCCCCCTATGAGGAGTTCCAGCGCTACAAGACCCACCCGGCCATCCGTGGCTTCTTCGAGGGCGGCAAGCGCATTTCCTATGGCGCGCGCGCCATCACGGCGGGCGGCCTGCAGTCCCTGCCCAAGCTGGTCTTCCCGGGCGGCGCCCTGATCGGCTGCGACGCCGGTTTCCTGAACATGAGCCGCATCAAGGGCAGCCACGCCGCCATCAAATCGGGCATGCTGGCCGCCGAGGCCCTGTTCACCGCCCTGGGCGAAGGCCGCCAGCACGACGAGCTGGCCGCCTACCCGGCCGCCTTCGAGCAGTCCTGGCTGCACGAGGAGCTGCACGTGGCGCGCAATGTGAAGCAGTACCTGAACAAGGGCCTGTATTTCGGCTCCGTCATGACCTGGATCGACCAGTTCGCGCTGCGCGGCAAGGCGCCCTGGACCCTGCACCACAGCCATGCCGACCACGAATGCCTGAAGCCGGCAGCCAATTACCGGCCCATCGCCTATCCGAAGCCGGACGGCAAGCTCACCTTCGACAAGCTGTCCTCGGTCTTCATTTCCAACACGAACCACGCCGAGGACCAGCCCATCCACCTGACCCTGAAAAACGCGGCCATTCCCGTTGATGTCAATCTGGCAAAATACGCGGGGCCCGAGCAGCGCTACTGCCCGGCCGGGGTCTACGAGTTCGTGCGCAGCGACGAAGGCCTGGAGCGCCTGCAGATCAATGCCCAGAACTGCGTGCACTGCAAGACCTGCGATATCAAGGACCCGACCCAGAATATCGTCTGGGTGACGCCGGAAGGCGGCGGCGGCCCGAACTACCCCAATATGTAAATGACAAGAACGCAGGCCTCCGGGCTTGCGTTTTTTTCATCGTATAAAAAAATTTTTGAAAATTTCCACATGGAATTTAATGCCGGGTCTTAAACGGTCGTCTTGTACTTCTGAGAGCGCAGAGCGACTGCTGCTCTGGAATTGAAACCCACCCCAACAGGAGTTACTCATGCTGAGCCTTCACACCAACGCAGCGGCACTGTCCGCACAAAACGCGATCTCCCGTACCCAACAGTCCCTGTCGACCTCGATGACCCGTCTGTCGACCGGCTATCGCATCAACTCCGCGATGGACGACGCTGCAGGCCTGCAGATCGCAACCCGTCTGAAAGCGCAAACCAGCGGCATGAACACCGCAATGCGCAACACCCAGAACTCGATCTCCCTGCTGCAGACCGCTGAAGGTTCCTTCGACGAGATCAACAACATGCTGGTCCGCATGAAAGACCTGGCCACCCAGTCCGCCGACGTGTCCTCCACCGACGACGACCGTACCGCACTGCAGTCCGAGTACGACGCCCTGTCCCTGGAACTGTACAACGTGATGAACAACACCACCTTCGGCGGCCAGAAACTGCTGACCGGCGGTACCGTGGCTTCCTCCATGACCTTCCAGATCGGCGCTTCCGATACGGAAAAAATGGACGTGGACCTGAGCACCCAGATGACCGCCGCTGACACCGCCCTGATCGCTCTGGGCGCCAACTACGCCGGCACCCTGACCGTGGGCGCGACCGAAATCGCCTCCCAGACCGGCGCCAACGGCAAGCTGGTAACCATCAACGACGCCATCGACGCCATCTCCACCGTGCGTTCCGCACTGGGTGCAGCTGCTAACCGTCTGGACCACGTGAACACCAACCTGGCCAACATCTCGACCAACACCAAGAACGCAACCGGCCGTATCATGGACGTTGACTTCGCTTCGGAATCCGCTGCGATGACCTCGAACCAGATGCTGCTGCAAGCTGGCACCGCCATGCTGAAGCAGTCGAACAGCCAGTCCTCGCTGGTTCTGTCCCTGCTGCAGTAATAGCAGACTATCGCCGGGCGCCTGGCGCCTGGCGGGACCAAGAGCCAACCGGACGCCCGGTTGGCTTTTTTCGTATGTTGCCCTGAAAAAGTGGCTATATGGCAATAGACCGTGTAACGCCGTTAAATTCGGCCCTGACGATTCCGGAGCGCGTGGCCCGCGAACAGCCGGGCCAGGCGCAGCCTATTCCGCCCGTCGCCCAGCCGCACGACGACACCCCCGATTTTGCCCTGCAGTCCGGGCTGCCCGCCGCGGTGGGCGCCCTCCTGGACGCGGCGGAAGGCCTGGCCTCGGGCCGGCAGGCGGCCACCGCGGCCGCTGCCGGCCTGGCCGCGCGCATGCTGGCGGGCGAAGAGCCGCCCGCCGCCATGGCCTCCAACCAGCTCTTCCTGTCGCGCCAGCTGGTCTGGCATCCGCCCGACACCTCCATCATGGCCGCATCCTGGATGGTCATGGTGCGCACTTACAGCGAGCAGCGCGCCGCCCTGCAGCGCCAGGCCAGCGGCCGCCACGTGCCGGGCAGCCTCTTCCTGGCCGATCCCATCCACGCCGTCAAGCGCGAGAGCCGTGCGGCCCCGCAGCTGGTGCAGGAGATGGAAGCCTGGCGCTTTGCCGTCTATGCCTGGGGCGCCGAAAAACTGGTGCTGCGCGTGGTGGCGCGCGACCCGGGCCAGCAGGACGGTCCGCCCCAGCAGCGCCGCCGCCCGCGCATTGCCCTGCGCCTGGAACTGAACCTGCCGGACTTCGGCAAGATCGTGATCCAGATGGAGCCGGGCGCCAACGGCGTGACCCTGGAAGTGGGCGCGGCCCAGCAGGCGGCCATGCAGCACATGCGCACCATGCTGCCGAAGATCGCTTCCCTGGCAGCCCGCTGCGGCATCCAGATAGTGCGCGCGCGCCTGATGCGCGAACTCTCGCCCGTCACCGACATGGAGCCCACGCGCCACCAGGTGAACCTGCTCTCCCCTTCCCTGTTCAAGGCCATGGCGGAGACGGCGGTGCTGCTGTCCCAGCCCCTGCCGCCGGACGAACTCTTCTTCGAGCCCGCCGACGGCGAGCGGGCCTAAACGCCGCGGAAGACGGCTGCAATGGCGGCGGGATCGCGCCGCAGCAGCGTTTCATTGAAATACAGCTCGACCTGATTGTTGCGCACCGGGCGGATGCGCAGCTGCGCCTGCGCCAGCCGCTCCTCCAGCCCAGCCGCCCGCTCCGGCGCCATCTCCAGCACGGCGATATTGCTGCCGTGGGGGATGCGCCGCACCTTGTAGCCGGGCGTGGCTTCCAGGGCCGCCAGCAGGCGTTCGCCCGCCGCGCGCACGGCGGCGAAGCGCTGTTCGGCGCCGTCCAGGGCGGCCAGCGCGGGCAGCGCCGCTTCCCAGCCGTTGTAGAGGGCGCCGCCAAAGAGGTGGCGCAGCTCGCGCGCCTTCGCCATCAGCGCCTTCGAACCCGACAGCACCCCGCCGAAGGGCGCGCCCAGGTATTTGTAGAGCGAGACGTAGACCGTGTCGAACGGTTCGCAGTAGGACTTCACACGGAAGCCGTCCATGCCGGACATGAGCAGCAGCCTGGCGCCGTCCAGGTGCAGGGGAATGCGCTTGCTGCGCGCCAGCTGGGCGATCTCGCCTACCAGGGCGGGCGGCAAGGTGGCGCCCTGGGCCCGGCGCACCGGGCTTTCGAGGGAGATGGCGCCTACCTTGAGCGGATACGGCCCCACTTCGGCGCGCTCGATGGCTTCCGCCACTTCGGCAAGGCTGGGCGCCGCCCGGCCGGGCGCCAGGGGCACGAGATTGATCCCGCTCAGGGTGGTGACGGCGTTCGATTCGTCGCGGTAGACATGGCTTTCCTGCTGCACCAGCGCATGCCGCGCTTCGCCGCACAGCAGGCGCAGGGCGATGTGGTTGGCCAGGGTCCCGGTGGGCATGAAGACCGTGTCCTCCTTGCCCAGCAGGGCCGAGAACTTCGCCTCCAGCTCCGCCACGGCGCCGCCGGCGAGGTAGCTGTCCGTGACCTTGGCGCGCCCCTGCAGGAGCTCCTGCAGGCGGGCCGCGTAGTCGGCCGGGCTGCGCGGCAGGGAATCGCCGCCGAGCAGCACGAGCTGCCCTTCCGGGGCCGGCTGCGCGGAAGACTGGGCGCCGAGCGCCAGCAGCGGCAAGGAAGATCCGAGAAACTGGCGGCGGTTCAGCGTCATGCGGCCTCCTTAGCCGACGGTGCCGATGATGCTCACTTCGCGGTTTTCCGGCACCTCGTTATACGACAGCACATGCAGGCCCGGCGCGAACAGGCGCGCATAGCGCGCCAGCAGCGGCCGGATCTGCGGCAGCACCAGCAGCAGCGGCGGCGTGGCCTGCTGCTTCATCTGTTCGCGCGCCACAGGCATGTTCACCTGCAGCTGGGACAGCAGGTGCGGATCGATGGGGTAGTTGTCCAGCACCACCTTGCCGCTCTGGCGCGCCTGGTTCAGGGAACCGAGCAGCATGTTTTCCAGTTCGCCGCCCAGGTTAAAGGCCAGCATCTCGTTCTTCTGGCCGAACAGGCTGGACACGATCTGGCGCCGCAGGGCGCAGCGCACTTCGGCCGCCAGCAGAATGGGGTCCTTGGTGGTTTCCGAGCTGTCCAGCAGGGTGGTCGCGATGGGCACGATGTCCTTGAGCGACACGTTCTCGGCCAGCAGCGCGCGGAACACGCGCAGCAGCTGGGTATGCGTGAGCGCCTTGTCCAGGGCCCCGCCCAGCTTGGGCGAGAGCGCCGTCAGGCGCTCGATGATGGCCGACACGTCTTCATGGCGGAACAGCTCCGGCAGGTATTCGCGGATCAGCTTCGACACGTGGGTGGCGATGGCGCTGGGCGCCTCCACCACCTGGTAGCCCAGGCCCAGGGCCTGCGCCTTGTCGGACGGCTGGATCCAGGTCACGGGCATGCCGTAGGCCGGTTCGATGCCGGGAATGCCGTCGATCTGGCCGTAGGTATTGCCGGAGGCGATGGCCATCAGGCGGTCGGCGAAGACCTCGGCCTGGGCCACCACGGCGCCGCTCAGCACCACGGAATACTGGGTGGGTTTGAGGCCCAGGTCGTCGCGCACGCCGATGGGCGGCAGCACGATGCCCATGGATTCGGACAGGCTCTGGCGCACGCCGCGGATGCGCTTGGTGAGCAGCTCGCCATGCGCCTTGTCGATCATGCCCACCAGCTTGTAGCCCAGCAGCACCTGCATGGGCTGCACGGCGGGCAGGTTCTGCCATTCCAGTTCGGGCGTCTTCTGCTCGCTGAGCGCGGCCTCGATGGCGGCCAGGTTGGCATTGTCCGGCACCTTGGCCACGCGCTGCTGCATGCGCCAGCCGACGAAGGCGATCACGCCGCCGAAGATCAGGAAGACCTGCCAGGGCATGCCAGGCACCAGGCCGAGGATGACCATCACGGCCGCGGCGCTGAACAGCACATTCGGGGAGGCCAGCAGCTGGCTGCCCACCTGCTGTTCGAAGTCGCCCGAATCGCTGACGCGGGTGACGATGATGGCGGCGGCGGCCGAGAGCAGCAGCGCCGGGATCTGGGCCACCAGGCCGTCGCCGATGGTCAGCAGCGCATAGGTGCGGAAGGCGTCGCCGAAGGACAGGCCGTGCATCAGCGAGCCGATGGCCACGCCGCCCACCAGGTTGATGATCAGGATCAGGATGGAGGCGATGGCATCGCCGCGCACGAACTTGGAGGCGCCGTCCATGGCGCCGTAGAAGTCCGCTTCCGTGGCCACTTCGCGGCGGCGCAGCTGGGCCTTTTCCTGGTTGATGAGGCCGGCATTCAGGTCGGCGTCGATCGCCATCTGCTTGCCGGGCAAGGCGTCCAGGGTGAAGCGCGCCGACACTTCGGAAATACGCTCCGCGCCCTTGGTCACCACGGCGAAGTTGATGATCATGAGGATCACGAAGACCACCATGCCCACCACGAAATTGCCGCCGATGACGACGTTGCCGAAGGCCTCGATCACGGAGCCCGCGGCATGGGTGCCGTTATGGCCGTTCAGCAGCACCACGCGGGTGGAGGCCACGTTCAGGGTCAGCCTGGCCAGCGTCGTGGCCAGGATCACCGTGGGGAAGACCGAGAAGTCGAGCGGGCGCTTGGCGCTCACGCTCACCAGGATCACGATCAGGGACAGCACGATATTGAACGTGAACAGCACGTCCAGCAGCATCGGCGGCAGCGGCAGGATGATCATCGCCAGGATCGCCACCACGAAGGCCGGGGTGGCGAACTTGTGGCGGCGCATTTCCGCGATCAGCCGGTTGAAGAAATTCATGACGTCGAAGCCTCACTCATCGATGTTGGAACCACTACCTGGTCCGGGAACGGGGGCAGCGCCTGGCGCCTGCCTGCCCGGAAAGCTTTCAATTGCAGCACATAGTGCAGCACCTGCGACACGGCCTGGTACAGCTGCACCGGAATCTGCTGGTTGACCTGGCTCGTATTGTAAATGGCCCGCGCCAGGGGCGGCAAAGGACAAACGTCTATTCCATGCTCGGCGGCGATCTGGCGGATGTAGAGCGCCATCTCGTCCACGCCCTTGGCCACCACGTAGGGAGCTTCGGCACGTTTCTCGTCGTACTTGAGGGCCACCGCATAGTGTTCGGGGTTGACCACCACCACGTCCGCGCCCGGCACCGTCTTGCGCGCGCTGCGCTGGGCCAGGGCGCGCTGCAGCTGGCGGATGCGCTGGCGCACCTCGGGCCGGCCTTCGCTGCTCTTGTGTTCCTCCTTCAGCTCCTGTTTGCTCATGCGCTGCTGGCGGGCGAAGAAGAAGGCCTGGGCCGGCACGTCCACGATGGCGAAGAGGATGAAGACGGAGATCAGGGCCATGAGCCCGTCCAGCATCAGGTTCGAGCCGATCAGCATGGCCTCGTTCAGCGGCAGGGACTGCAGGCGGGTGTAGTCGTTGATGGTGCCGCGCGCCACATGCACCAGCACCCAGGCCAGCACGCCCGCCTTGCCGATGGACAGGCCCAGCTCCCAGGCGTGCTTGCCGCTGAAGAGGCGGCCCAGGTTGGTGGCCGGGCTCAGGCGCTCGAACTTGGGCTCCCAGTGCTTGGTGCTGACCACCCAGCCGCCCGGCACCAGGGCGCCCAGCACGACAAAGAGGGGCACCACGAAGAGCGGCACCAGCATCTTCAGCAGCAGCACCATGGCCCCGCCCAGCACCATGGTCATGGCGTTGTCGATGGCGCCCTCGCTGTGCAGGGGCAGGAAGGTCTGCTGGAACAGGGTGCGGAACTCCTGCAGGTAGTCCGGCAGCAGCCAGACGAAGAGCTTCAGGCTGACCAGGATGCCGATGGCCGTGGCCAGGTCGCGCGAGCGCACCACCTGCCCTTCCTGGCGCGACTTCCTCAGCTTCTGCTGTGAGGCCTTTTCTGTTTTGTCGCCGGTCCCGGTATCAGCCATGGCCTGCCGCCTGCATCTGCTGGCGGATCATTTCCAGCACCCGGCCGGACATCCGCACATAGTGTTCGGGAATGAAGCGCACCACCTGCCCCAGCATGAGCAGGCCGAAGATGGTGATCACGGAAAAGCCCAGCGAGAACAGGTTCAGCGTGGGCGCCACGCGGTTGAGGAAGCCGAAGCCCAGCTGCACCACGACCGTGGAAAAGACGATGGGAATGGCCAGCAGCATGGCGGCCGAGAAGACCCAGGCCACGTTCCAGGCCACCGTCTGCAGCAGGATGGGCCGGTAGCCGCCCCCCAGGGGCCAGGCGCGGAAGCTCTCGCCGATCACGCCGCTCAGCACGATGTGGGCGTCGACGGCGAAGAAGATGATAATCGTGAGCATGGTCAGCAGGGCCGAGACCACGTCCGAGGAGGTGCCGTTCAGGGGGTCGTTCATCACCGCCAGCGAGAAGCCCACCTGGCTCGACACCAGGTAGCCCAGCACGCCGATCACAGACATGGTGAAGTGGAAGGCCAGGCCGATCACGAAGCCGATGATGGCCTGCTCCGCCGTGGCCACGGCGGCCTGCAGGGAGAACGGATCGATGACCACCTGCTCCTTGCCCGTGATGGGCAGCATGATGATGGCCAGCACCAGGGACACGAGGATGCGCACGGTCACCGGCACCATGGCCTCGCCCAGCACGGGCGCGGCCGAGAGCATGGCCATGATGCGCACGAAGGGCCACCACAGGGCGTTCAGCAGCGGCAGCAGGTTGTACAGAACCGGTTCCATGCGGGACGGCTAGCCGACCAGGGTGGCGGCGCGGTTGAATATGGAAACGCAGTAGTCCATCAGGTAGCCCGCCATCCACTGCCCCGTGAGGATAATGGCCAGCAGGGTGACGAGCAGGCGCGGCAGGAAGCTCAGGGTCTGCTCGTTGATCTGGGTGGCGGCCTGGATCAGGGCCACCAGCAGGCCGGCCACCAGGCCCGGCACCACCAGCACCATCACGAGGATCATGACGATGTGCAGGGCCTCGATCACGAGGTCGACGGCGATTTCGGGCGTCAGCATCTCAGTAGGCCTGTATGCTCGTGACGAGCGTGTTCACGGTTAAGGTCCAGCCGTCCACCAGCACGAAGAGCAGCAGCTTGAAGGGCAGCGAGATCACCAGCGGCGAGAGCATCATCATGCCCATGGCCATCAGCACCGAGGACACCACGAGGTCGATGATGAGGAAGGGAATGAAGAGCATGCAGCCGATCTGGAAGGCCGTCTTCAGTTCCGACAGCACGAAGGCGGCCAGCTTGACGGCGAAGCCGTGCTGCGCCGGCGTGGCCACGTTGTCCTCGCCCGCCAGGTGGGCGATCTGCTTCAGCGAGGCCTTGCTGGTCTGGGCCAGCATGAAGCGCGAGATCGGCTGCTCGGCGATCTTCAGGGCTTCGTTCAGGCCGATCTTGTCCTGGTCGTAGGGCAGGAAGGCTTCGCGCCAGACCTGGTCGCCGATCGGCTTCATCACCAGCAGGGTCAGGATGAGGGCCACGCCCGTGATGATGCGGTTGGGCAGGCCCTGCTGCAGGCCCAGGGCCTGGCGCAGCAGGGAGAGCACGATGACGAAGCGGGTAAAGCTCGTCATCATCATGACCAGGATGGGCAGGAGGCCCAGCAGGGTCATGATGACGAGGATCTGCATCTTCACCGAGAGCTCGGTGCGCGCGCCGGGCACGACATTGGCCAGCAGATCCTGGGCCTGCGCGGGGAGGCAGGCCAACAGCAGCGGCAGCAGGAGCGCCGCCGCCAGCATGCCGGCCGGCCTGCCGAGGCGGCCGAACGGCATCAACCTTCCAAACTTCATGGCGCCATCATGTCGAGATTGAGCCCGTCCAGGTCAATCACCTTCAATCCGTAGTTCTCGCCCGCCACCACCACTTCGGCGCGGCCGATGGCCGTGCCGTTGACCTTGATGACCAGGGGCTCGCCGGCCAGGGTGTCCAGCTCCACCACGCTGTCCGGGCCGATGGACATAAGCTCCTGCAGCGACACGCGGGCCGAGCCCACTTCCAGGGTCAGCTGAACGGGGATCTTGCGCATCATCTGCGGCAGGTCGCGGCGCGGGGCGCGCGGCATGGCCATGTCGCCCAGGTCGTCGGTGACGGGATCGATCAGCATCTCTTCGGACATGTCGTCGTCCATCAGGCCGTCGCTGTTGCCGTTGGCATTTACGTTCATCATTGATTACTCGATATCTTCAAAGGAGGTTAAGCAGAGTTTGCCTTTATGCTCGGTCACCGCGGCGGAAAAGAGGCGGGAATCCTCGAGCATGACTTCTGCTCTGTTCAGGCTGATCGGGATGACATCGCCCACGCGCATGTCGAACAAAGCGCCGAGGGAGATCTCCTTGCTCACCAGGCGGCCGTTCAGGCCCACCTGCAGCCGGGCCGCCAGGGGCCCGGCGGGCTTGGCGGCCTTGCGTCCGGCGTCGCGCTCGGGCAGCAGCCCGTGCAGCACGTCGCCGATCAGTTGTTTGTCCAGGGCCAGGAAGATGCGGCCCTGCATGCCGCCGCCGCTCTCGCCCACCGTGACGGTGACCACCCAGGTGCCCTTGGGCGGATGGGAGCCGGCAGCCGGGCGGATCTCTTCGCCGCCCTCCCCGCCCGCGGGCTTGTTCTCCGCTGGCAGGTTCAGTTCGATGCGGCCGGCCAGGGTGGCGGCCAGCTGTTGTCCCAGCACCACAGCCAGGCGCTCTTCCGTGGCCGTGACCTTGATCTGTGACTCGTCCGCCACAGCCAGGCTGCCCTTGCCGCGGCCGTAACGGTAGTTGAGGACGGCCAGCAGCACCTTGCGCTCCAGGGCGAAGGCGATGCTGCCGCCGGGGGCGGAAAAGTGCAGCCAGCGCAGGCTCTCCTCGCGGCCCTGCAGGCGCGAGAAGGCCACTTCTCCCACGTGGAAGGCGGCCCAGTAGCGGCGGTGCATGGGCAGGCGCATGGCCTGCATCAGGTCTTCGCGCAGCTGGGCTGCGAACTGCGGCAGCCGGTGCACGGGGCGCCCCAGCAGGCACGGGTCCAGCACTTGGTATTGGGTCTGTGTGTTGGTCATTTTTTTCGCTTCGTCTGCACCAATAATCCTATCCCAATCTGCGCGGCGCAGGACGCTTTGGGAGTGTAGAATACCTGAAATTCATCCATATTGCCACGCAACAATACCAACTATTGCCCCCATTCCCAAATACCTCTTTACAGCCTAGTTGCCAGAGGGTAAGCTTGAACTTGGCGTGCTAGAGCTCATGCCACAGAACCTTTGCAGCGCATTGTTTCTTACTCGAATATAAAAGACGTGGATCAAATATCACGCCGCTGCCGATGAATCGGTCCAAAACGCAACACACTGGCAGAAATTTTTCCGACTTGCGGAACTCCGCTGCAGCGCTGGCGGCGGAGGACGCAAACCGAACGATGTGAGACCAAGCTTTGCAAGTGGAGATGGCACATGGCTAATGAACTCGCCGGTATGATCAAGGCGGACCTCGCGGCACTCAACAATGCCGCCTCCGGCCTGGCCCAGCATGCGGCCAGCATCGCGCCCGCCGCGCAATTCGGCGCCGGCGCGCAAACGAATAACCCTTCCTTCGCGCAATCGATGCACAACGCCTTCCAGGGCGTGAATGCAGCCGACCAGGCGGCCGCCGACAAGATGGCCGACGTCGACGCCGGCCGCAGCGATGACCTGGTCGGCGCCATGCTGGCCAGCCAGGAAGCGAGCCTGTCCTTCCAGATGCTGATGCAAGTCCGCAACAAGGTCATGGGCGCTGTCGAAGACCTGATCAAACTCCCGCTGTAAGTCCCTGTCGTTTTCCACGAAAGATCCGACGTGCTGAACACCATCAAGTCCGCCTATGGGCGCTGGCGTAGTGGCCCCAATGCGGTGCCGGCCCTGCCGCCTGCCTTGCTGAAGAACCTGTATCCCATGCTGCTCCTGGCCATCGGCATCACCGCCATGGTCCTGATGTTCCTCTGGAAAGACCAGTCGGGCTACAAGCCCGTGTTCGGCGCCCGCGAGAAAGTGGCCGTGGCCGACATGATGAACGTGCTCGACGCCGAGAAGGTGCCCTACCGCGTGCACCCGGAAACGGGCCAGGTCCTGGTGCCGGAAGAGGAGCTGGGCCGCGTGCGCATGCTGCTCGCCTCCAAGGGTGTGACGGCCCAGCTGCCCGCCGGCCTGGAGCTCATGGACAAGAACGATCCCCTGGGCGTGTCCCAGTTCGTGCAGGACGTGCGCTTCCGCCGCGGCCTGGAAGGCGAGCTGGCGCAAAGCATCATGACCCTGGACGCCATCGCCACGGCGCGCGTGCACCTGTCGATCGCCAAGTCCACCTCCTTCGTGTCCAGCGACGGCGAGAAGTCTTCCGCCTCGGTGGTGATCTCCACCAAGCCGGGCCGCAACCTGGCGCCGGAACACATCGCCGCCATCGTCAACATGGTGTCGGGCAGCGTGGCTTCCCTGGCGCCCTCGCGCGTGAGCCTGGTGGACCAGGCGGGCAACCTGCTCTCCTCCCACGTGGACCTGACGGACGGCTTCGATTCCTCGGCCGCCACCAACGACAACCAGAAGCGCCTGCAGGACGAAATCAAGGGCAATATCCGCGGCCTGCTGGGCCCCATCGTGGGCGAAGAGAACTTCCGCCTGAGCGTGACGGCCTTCGTGGACAACGACAAGGTCGAGGAAACGGTCGAGAAGTACGGCGAAGCCCCGAAGGTGACGAGCGAAGCCATGCGCGAAGAGCAGGACCGCAACCGCGTGGCCATGGGCGTGCCCGGCACCCTGTCGAACCGCCCGCCCGCCGCCCAGCCGGCCCCGGCCACGGGCGCCGACGGCCAGCCCGTGCCCAACCCGACGGACGGCACGGCGCGCAAGAACGCCACCACCCGCCAGTACGCCTATGACCGCAGCATCACCCAGACCAAGCGCGCCCGCGGCCGCCTGGAACACCAGAACGTGGCCGTGGTGCTGGCGCAGGCCGCCGCGCCCTTCCCGAAAACGGGCTGGACCGCTGCCGAACTGGCCAATATCGACAAGGTGCTGCGCAACGGCCTGGGCATCAATGCCGAGCGCGGCGACACCCTGGTGGTGACGGCCATGAACTTCCCGGCCAAGGCCGCGGCCGTGCCCTGGTGGCAGGAGCGCGACAACGTGGTCGACATGAGCACCTGGGCCGGCTACGCCGTGGCCGCCCTGCTGGCCTACCTGCTGCTGGCCCGTCCGCTGCTCAAGCTGGTCACGGCCCGCGTGGCGCCGCCGGCGCCGCCGGCCGGCCCGCTGATCGCCGGCGGCGCCCGCGGCGGCGGCGTGCGCGCCGGCGCCACCGACGTGGCGGGCGTGGCGGGCGGCATGCTGCCGGGCGGCGCCACCGCCACCGCCCTGGGCCTGCCGGAAGGCGCGGGCATCGCCGTGGGCGCGGGCACCGTGGCCGCCGGCCTGCCGGCGGGCTCCGAACTGAACGGCGGCGGCATGCCGGTGGTGCCGCTGCTGGAAAACTACGACCTGCCGCCTGCCGGATCGCCGGTGGACGTGATGGTGGACCATCTGAAGACGCTGGCCGAGAAGGAACCGGAACGCGTCGCCGAAGTCGTCAAACAATGGATGCAGAAACATGGCCGAGCTTAAACAACTGGATGACCTGGACGAACCGCACACTCCCAGCCTGACCCCGGTCGAGCAGGCAGCCATCGTGCTGCTCTCCATCGGCGAAGAACAGGCGGCGGCCGTGCTGCGCTGCCTGTCGCGCGAGGAGCTGCTGGAGGTGACCCAGGTCATGTCGCGCATGAGCGGCATCAAGGTCGAGGCCGTGAAGGAAGCGGTGCAGACCTTCTTCGACGACTACCGCCAGCAGTCGGGCGTGCACGGCGCCTCGCGCGCCTACCTGAAGCGCTCGCTGGACCTGGCCCTGGGCAACGACATCGCCAACACCGTGCTCAACAGCATCTACGGCGACGAGCTGCGCCCGAAGATGGCGCGCCTGCAGTGGGCCTCGCCCAAGTGGCTGGCCGAATACATCGCCAACGAGCACGTGCGCATGCAGGCCGTGTTCCTGGCCTTCCTGCCGCCCACCCTGGCCGGCCAGATCCTGGACGCCCTGCCCCCGGACAGCCGCGACCTCGTGCTGCTGAGCCTGGCGCGCCTGGACGAAATCGATTACGACCTGCTGGGCGAACTGGACGAGCTGGTGGACCGCTGCCTGGCCTCCTTCGACATGCAGAGCACCAGCGTGGAAGGCGTGCGCCAGGTGGCCGAGATCCTGAACCGCCTGCCGGGCAACCGCGCCCAGATCGTCGAGCTCCTGCGCGCCCACGATCCGGAAGTGGTGGAGCAGATCGAGCTGTCGATGTACGACTTCCTGATCCTGGCTAACCAGACCGAACAGGCGCTCACCCGCATCATCGAGGAAGTGCCGCTCGAGACCTGGGCCATCGCCCTCAAGGGCGCCGACCTGGTCATCCGCGAGGCGGTGCTGCGCACCATGCCGAAGCGCCAGGCCCAGGCCTTCGAGGACATGATGCGCCGCGCCGGCCCCGTGCCCATGTCGCGCATCGACCAGGCGCGCCAGGAGATCATGCAGACCGTCAAGGCCCTGTCCGACTCCCAGGAAGTGGAAGTGCAGCTGTTCGCCGAAACGGTGGTCGAATGAAGCAGTTCCGCCCCTACCGCTTCCCGCCCCTGTCGCAGTTCGCCCCGCCGCCCACGGCCGGGCGCAACGGCCACAGCGCGGGCGATGCCGCCCAGTGGCAGGCCTCGATCAGCGAAGGCTTCGAGCAGGGCCAGCGCGACGGCTACGAGATCGGCCTGCAGCGCGGCCAGGAGGACGGCTTCGAGGCCGGCCGCCAGGCGGGCTTCGAGCAGGGCCGCGAGGAAGGCCGCCAGGAGAACCTGGTCAACTTCGACCAGCTGGCCCGGCCCGTGGACGCGATGCTGCGCAGCCTGCGCAAGCTGCGCGCCGACTACCGCGCCGCCCAGCGCAAGGAAGTGGTGGACCTGGTGGCCAAGGTGGCGCGCCAGGTGATCCGGGCCGAGCTGGCCCTGCAGCCGGTGCAGATCATGGCCCTGGTGGACGAGACCCTCGCCTCCATGCCGCCCACCCGCGAGGAAATCGATGTCTTCCTCAATCCGGAAGAACTGAAGAAGATCACCGAGCTCGATCCGCGCCGCGCCAAGCGCTGGAACCTGATCGGCGACGCCCGCATGGAGCCGGGCGAGATCCGCATCCGCGCCGGCGACAGCGAAGTCGACGCCGGCTGCCACCAGCGCCTGACGGCCGTCATGGAGCAGGTTGACCAGCAGCTCGCCGCTGCCGACGTGGAACCCGAGACCGAAAGCGAAGAATGATCGCCGACGCCCTGCGCAAGCTGGAACTCGACGAGGTGCCGCTGGCCACCCCCACGGGGCGGCTGGTGGGCGCCTCGGGCCTGCTGCTGGAAGCGGTGGGCTGCACCCTGCACACGGGCCAGCGGGCCCAGATCGAGACCGTGAACGGCGAATGGCTGGAGGCCCAGATGGTGGGCTTCCGCGACCGCACGGCCTACCTCATGCCCTTCAAGAAGGCCAGCGGCCTGTCCACCGGCGCGCGCGTGCTGCCCATGCCGGACAAGGCCAGCCTGCAGATCGGCCCCGGCTGGCTGGGGCGCATGGTCAACGGCCTGGGCGAGCCCATCGACGGGCTGGGCAAGCTGGGCGGCGACACGCCCCTGGAAACCCAGCCGCCGCGCGTGCATCCCCTGCGCAAGAAGCCCGTGTCCGAGCCGCTGGACGTGGGCGTGCGCGCCATCAATTCCATGCTCACGCTCGGCAAGGGCCAGCGCGTGGGCCTCATGGCCGGCTCCGGCGTCGGCAAGTCCGTGCTGCTGGGCCTCATCACGCGCCAGACCGTGGCCGACGTGGTGGTGGTGGGCCTGATCGGCGAGCGCTCGCGCGAGGTGCGCGAATTCGTCGACATGTCCCTCGGCCCCGAGGGCCTGCGCAAGGCCGTGCTGGTGATCGCCCCGGCCGACGAGTCGCCCCTGATGCGCATCATGGCCACCGAGCTGTGCCACTCGATCGCGGCCCACTACCGCGACCAGGGCAAGAACGTGCTGCTGCTGGTGGACTCCCTGACCCGCTACGCCATGGCCCTGCGCGAAGTGGCGCTGGCCCTGGGCGAGCCGCCCGCCACCAAGGGCTACCCGCCCTCCGTCTTCTCCAACCTACCGCAGCTGGTGGAATCGGCCGGCAACGGCGAGAACCCCCAGGGCAGCATGAGCGCCATCTACACCGTGCTGGCCGAGGGCGACGACCAGCAGGACCCGGTGGTGGACACGGCGCGCGCCATCCTGGACGGGCATATCGTGCTCTCGCGCGAGCTGGCCGAGCGGGGCCACTACCCGGCCATCAATGTAAGCGCCTCCATCAGCCGCTGCATGAACAGCATCATCGCCCGCGAGCACATGCTGGCCGCGCGCGCCCTGAAGGCCGCCATGGCCCGCTACGAGCGGGTGCGCGACCTGATTCCCTTGGGCGCCTATGTGCCGGGGGCCGATCCCGTGACGGACAAGGCCGTCAACCTGCATCCCCACATCGAGGAATTCCTGTGCCAGGGCACGAAGGAGGCCGCCCCCTTCACCCCGTGCGTGGAACAGCTTGAAAGGCTGGTGGCATGAGCAACGACAACCTGATCCGCAACCTGTCCACCCTGGTGGCCCTGCGCACGACGGAGCTGGAGAAGCTGCAGGCGGCCCAGGCGGCCAAGGAGGCGATGGCCGAGCGCTACCGCAAGAACCTGGAGCGCCTGAACCAGCTGGCCGTGAACAGCGGGGCCAGCGGCAAGCTGCCCATGGCCCTGGCCTCCAACTGCGGCGACTACAAGCAGGCCGTGCTGGCCATGGCCGACAGCCACCGCCTCGACCTCACCATGCACGAGGCCGACATGGCCGTGTCCCAGCGCGCCCTGAACGCGGCCTGGGCCAAGCGCGAAGTCCTGGGCCAGGTCCTGGAAAAGAAGCAGGCCGTGGTGGCGGGCGAGAAAAATGCCCAGGAACGCAAGCAACATGACGATCTGGCAACGCAACTGTGGTTGCGCAGTCAAAAACAGGGCTGAAACGACAGAAATTTCATAGAGAGCCTTCTGCGGTCGCCTTATAGCAGGGTACACTCTCATTTAATTTCCACGGAGCACGAAAATGGCCACCTCTTCCGTCCCGACTTACGATCCGAAAACCACCGCTACCCAGCTGGCCACGCTGCTGGTGCAGGACCGCCAGGCCCAGATCACGGCCCAGACCCAGCTCGCCAATGCGACCAACAAGGCCCTGACCGACCTCAATTCGGCCCTCAGCACCTTCCAGAGCGCGATGTCGGCCATGACCAGCCGCAAGTCCGTGGTGGCCAACACCGCCGCCCTGAGCGGCGACGCGGGCACGGCGACGGCGGACGCGACGGCTGTGGCGGGCACCTACAATTTCTATGTCGAGCAGTTGGCCACGGCCGGCCAGGTGGCCTACAACGGCATGGGCGACGCCACGGCCGCCGGCGCGGGCAACATGACGATCTACCTGGCCAACGGCGACAGCTTCGTCGTCGACCTGGACAGCGCGGACAAGGACGGCGACACCCTGCTCAGCCCCAAGGAGATCGCCGCGGCCATCAATACCGCCGCCGACAACAAGTCCATGATCACGGCCTCGACCATGACCATCAACGGCACCACCAGCCTGGTGCTGAGCAGCGTGGAGAGCGGCACGGACAAGGCCTTCGCCTCCATCGACCTGAGCAATCTCAGCGGCGAGCTGCAGGGCGCGCTCGACCCCAGCGCGCAGCAGCAGCTGGTCGCCCCGCAGGACGCCATCATGTGGGTGGGCGCCCAGGGCACGGGCACCCAGATCACCCAGGGTTCGAACACCTTCGCCACGGTGGACGGCGTGAAGATGACCTTCACCAAGGCGGGCGTGGATACCGTCCTGACGGTGGCCAACGACAAGAGCGGCACGGCCGCCAACGTGCAGGGCTTCGTCGATGCCTGGAACAAGATGGTGGGCGTGATCAAGACCATCACCGACCACGGCGACCCGGCCGCCAACAAGGCCGCCGCCGTCTTCTCCGGCGACGCGGGCATCAATGCCCTGCTGGGCCGCATGCAGACCCTGCTGCGCAAGACCATCGGCACCCAGAGCCTGGTGACCTTCGGCATCACGGCCCAGCGCGACGGCACCCTGGCCCTGAATTCGAGCCGCCTGGAAAAGGCGATGGCCACCAGCCCGGGCGGCCTCGACACGCTGTTCGGCAACAACAGCCTGAGCTCGCCGTCCGGCGTGCTGGGCGACCTGGACGGCCTGATCAAGACCTGGACCAATTCCGTGGACGGCCAGATCGGCGTGCGCAAGGACGGCAACGAACGCGTGCAGAAGACCCTGAGCCAGCGCCAGGAGCGCCTGAACTTCCAGTACGACACCGCCTACGCGCGCTATCTCGACCAGTTTACCCGCCTGCAGACCCTGCAGAACCAGATGAACAGCAACACGAGCATCTTCGACGCGCTGTTCAGCAAGGACAAATAAGCTTCACCCAACGGTAACCCAATGATGAATCAAGACGCCTACAGCAGCTACCACGCGACCAATCTGGACGCCCAGACCGCCCGGGCCTCTCCGGTCGAGCTGGTGCTGGTGCTGACCGACGGCCTGCTCGAGGAGCTGGCGCGCGCCCGCGGCCATATCGTGGGCAAGCGCTACGAGCAGAAGGCGCTGAGCCTGGACAAGTGCACCCAGATCCTCAACGGCCTGTCGAGCTCCCTGGACTTCGACAACGGCGGCGAGGTGGTGGCCAACCTGGGCCGCCTGTACGACTACTGCGTGGCGCGCCTCTACCGCGCGGGCGTCGACCTCGACCCGGCCATCATCGACGAGGTGACGGGCCTGCTGGCCACCATCAAGCAGGGCTGGCTCGGGGTACAGGCCAAGCATGGATAGGCAAGCGCAGCTGCTGCAGATGGTGAACCGCATGAGCGCCGCCACGGCCGCCGGCGACTGGAACGAGCTGGCCGCCCTGAACACCCTCATGGCCTCCTCCCTGCCCGCCATGGCGGCGCAGGGACGGTGGACGCCCGGCGAGAAGGCCGCCCTGATCGCGCTGCGCCAGCAGCACCGCGCCGCCGTGCAGCGCGTGGGCGAGGCCAGCGCCGAACTGGGCAAGCAGCTGGAATATATGCAGAACCACAAGACGGGCTGGATCGCCTACGCCCTCGACAACGAATTGGCCGATAACGAAGCATGATGATGACCCTGCCCGCCACCCCCAGCGTTCCCGCCGCCGACGGCACGCTGCTGCCCGGTTTCGCGGCCCCGGCCGAAACCCCGGCCGCCGCCACGGCCGAGCAGCCCGCAGGCCTGCCCCTGTTCGCGCAGCTGCTGGACCTGGCCGCCCTGGCGCCCCAGGGCGCCGAGGCCGCTGCCGAAGCGCCTGCGGACAGCCTGCCTGCCGATGAGGACAGCACCGGCCAGCCCGCCAGCGGCGACGGCGCTGCCGCCCTGGCCGCGATGATGCCGCCCCTGGCCGGCCTGCCTCTGCCCGTGGCCGCCGCCCCTGCCGTTCCGGCAGCCCCGGCCGGCGCCGCCGCCCCGGCGGAGGACGCCGTGCAGGCCGTGGCCGCCGCCGCGCCGCCCGCCGCGCCGCTTGCGGCCCCGGCCGCCAACGCGGCGCTGGCCCAAGCGCCGGTCCCGGCAGCAGCCGCTCCGGCACCCGCTGCCCCGCTGCCTTCCGCGGGCGCCGCACCGGCCGCCCGCGCCGCCGCGCAGGTGACCCAGGAGCAAGCTCCCGCCGACGAATCCGCCCCCGCCCCGGCGGCGGCGGCAGCGCCTGCACCGGCCGCCGCCGCCCCCTTGGCAGCCCAGCGCCCTGCCGCTCCCGTGCCCGGTTCCAGCGCGCCCCGCACCGCCCAGCCCGCCCAGCCGCAGCGCGGCAACGCAGCACCGGCGGGCCAGACGGCGCCTGCCGGCACCGCCACGGCCGCCAGCGCGGACAGCCCGGTGCTGGCCGCTGCGGCCAAACAGGGCGGCCACGAAGGCGGCAGCGCCGACGGCCAGGCCACGCCGGCCTTCCGCACCCTGATGGCAGGCAATACCGCCCTGCCCCAGGCCGCCGACGCCCCCGTGACCCTGGGCGGCAGCCCCGAACAGTGGCAGCAGCCCCTGCGCGCCGCCCTGGGCGAGCGCCTGCAGCTGCAGCTCCAGCGCAACAACGACCAGGCCGTGATCCGCCTGGAGCCGCCGAATATGGGCACGGTCGAGATCTCGATCCGCCACAGCGCGGGCAGCCTGCAGGTCAACATCTCGGCCAGCCACAGCGAAGTGCTGCGCCAGCTGAACCAGATCGGCGACAGCGTGCGCCAGGACCTGTCGCAGCGCCAGTACGGCGACGTGGCCGTGACCGTGTCCTCCGGCGCGGGCCGCGGCCTGGCCGACGGCGGCGGCAGCGGCCGCCAGGAGCGCGAACAGCAGGAGCGCGGCCCGGGCCGCGCCCTGTCCGACGGCGCCGATTCCCATTCCACCTTTGCCATGCTCACCGAGCGGGAGTAATTTGTAGATGAATAAGAAACTGGTGATCGTGCTCGCGTCCGTGGCCCTGCTGGGCGCGGCGGCGGCGGGCGGCGCCCTGTGGTATATCGCCAAGCCCGCCACGGCGGCGGGCAAGAAGGCCGCCCCGGTCGAAGAAGCCAAGCCCATGAAATACCTGACGGTGGATAAGGTCATCGTCATGCTGCGCCGCTCGCCCGGCGAGAACGCGCCCCACTACATGTCGGCCGACCTGGTGGTCGCCACCCCCGTGGAGAAGGAAAAGGAAACCAAGGAGCACCTGCCCATGCTGCGCAGCGTGGCCGTGCGCACCCTCTCGGCCTACCCGATGTCCAAGGCCGAGTCCATGACCATCGACCAGTATGCCGAAGAGCTCAACAAGGCCTTCGACGAGACCTATGCGCGCGAAGCGCGCGAGCGCCCGTTCAAGGAAGTGCTGATCGGGAAACTGATCCTGGAGTGATGCCGAAAGCACCGCACAGCGAGGCCAGCATGGGATACGCAGAACAGGTGGCAGAAGCCTACACGGAGGGCTACGGCGAGAGCGCCGCGTCGCCGCTCAGCCCGGCCGAGGAGCAGCGCCACCTGGTGGCGTATGCGCCCCTGGTCAAGCGCATCGTGCGCCAGCTCAATTCCCAGGTGGCGGGCGCCATCGACCGCGACGACATGGAGCAGATCGGGCTCATGGGCCTGCTCGAGGCCCTGCGCCGCTATGGCGCGCCGGATGCGGCCTTCGGCAGCTATGCGAGCCTGCGCGTGCGCGGCGCCATCCTCGACGAGCTGCGGCGCCAGGACTGGCGCCCGCGCGCCGTGCGCCAGCAGAGCCACAAGCTGCGCGATGCCGTGCGCGAGCTGACGCGCAAGCTGGGGCGCGAACCGAACGAGCAGGAAACCATCGCCGGCCTGGGCATCACGCCCGAGGAATACATGGCCTACCAGCTGGACGAGAACGCCGAGCTGATCGCCAGTTTCGACGAGGTGCTGCACGACCTCACGGCCGACAACGGCAGCGCCCCCGGCCCGGAAGAGGCCCTCATGGTGCGGCGCAGCCTGGAGCAGGCCCTGAACGGGCTGAACGAGCGCGAGCAGCGCGTGGTGCAGATGTATTACGAATTCGAGCTGAGCTACAAGGAAATCGCGGCGGTGCTGGACCTGACCGACGCCCGGGTATGCCAGCTCAACAAGGCAGCGCTGGGCAAGATGAAAGCGGTGCTGACGTCCTGAGCGCGGACGCAGCCAATATAAAAACCAAAGGGTAAAATCATGCAGCAATTAGTCGGCATTGTGATCGTTCTGGGCAGTATCTTTGGCGGCTACGCCATGATGGGCGGGTCCTTCCACGCCATCTGGCAGCCCATGGAGCTGATCGTGATCGCCGGCGCCGGCTTCGGCGCCATCGTGCTGGGCAATCCGTCCCACGTGCTGCACGAGATGACCACCCAGTTCAAGAAGATCCTCTTCCGCAAGAAGTACGATTCCGAATTCCAGCGCCAGCTCCTGCTGCTCATGTACGAGCTGCTGCAGCTGGCCGCCGGCGGCCTGAAGGCCCTGGACGCCCACGTCGAGGCGCCCAAGGACAGCCCCCTGTTCAAGCGCTATCCGGCCGTGCTGGAAGAGCCCAAGCTGCTCGCCTTCATCGTCGACAACTTCCGCCTGATGGCCATGGGCAAGATCAACGCCCACGAGCTGGAAGGCGTGCTGGAGCAGGAACTGGAAGCCATCCATGAAGAGCTGACCCAGCCTGCCAAGTCGCTCAACAAGATCGCCGAAGCCATGCCCGGCTTCGGCATCCTGGCCGCCGTGCTGGGCATCGTGATTACCATGGGCACCGTGAACGAGGGCGCCACCTCGGGCGAGATCGCCGAGCACGTGGGCGCGGCCATGGTGGGCACCTTCATCGGCATCTTCTTCTGCTACGGCGTGCTGGACCCCATCTCGAACATGATGAAGATCCTGGTGGGCGAGGAAGCCTCCACCCTGGAATGCGTGAAGGTGGTGCTGGTGACCCACGTGGCGGGCAAGCCGCCCCTGCTGGCCATCGACGCCGGCCGCCGCCTGGTGCAGCTGAACATCAAGCCAAGCTTCGCCCAGCTCGAGGGCTGGATCAATGCCATGGAAGGCCGCAACAGCGAGCCCGATACGTCGCGTCGTGGAGGCAGCCGTGCTAAAGCCGCATGACAAGGGCCACGGCGAGACCATCGTCAAGCGCGGGGGCGGCAAGCACAAGCACGACGAGCACGGCGGCGCCTGGAAGGTAGCCTTCGCCGACTTCTGCCTGGCGCTGATGTGCCTGTTCCTCGTGCTCTGGCTGATGGCCGCGCGCAATACCGAATCGCTGGAGCAGGTGCTGACCGAATCGGACGGCAACCGCACCGACCAGGGCAAGGGCGTGATGCCGCAGCAGGTGGGCGGCCCGCGCGGCAGCCTGATCGAGCGCTTCCCCATGCCCCGCACCGGCTACGCCGACGTGCAGGGCGAAGGCAAGAGCAACGAGCCGGCCAATCCCCAGCCCGCCAAGGTCAACTACCAGAGCCCGGAAGACCTGAAGAAGCTGGCCGACGCCCTGGCCGAAATGAGCAAGGACGCCGGGCTGGCCAACAACCTGGAATCGGTGATCACGCCCTACGGCCTGCGCGTCATGCTGCATGACACGGACAAGCAGGGCATGTTTGTGCGCGGCAGCGCCGTGCCCACGGGCCGCTTCGCCACCCTGCTCAAGAAGATGGGGCCCCTGTTCGCCCAGATGGAAAACCAGATGCTCATCGTCGGCCACACCGACTCGGCCCAGTACGCCGACACCAGCTATTTCGCGTTTTCCAACTGGAACCTGTCGTCCAATCGTGCGATGGCCGCGCGCGCCCAGCTCCTGCTTGGTACAATGCCTGCGGAGAGCGTGCTGCAGGTGGTGGGCATGGCCGACCGGGCGCCGCTCAACCTGAAGAATGCTGCCGCCTCGGAGAACCGCCGCATCGAGCTGCTGATCCTGACCACAGGCCAGGCCGATGCGATCAAGGCCATGTTCGGCATGCCGGGCGAGAACACCGCCGAGCTGGGCAAGGATATCGACGCCCAGGTGCCGGACGCCGGCGTCCTGCAGCAACTGCGCAACACGCTCGCGCCAAAGAGGTAAGGCATGAGCATTGAAACCAAGGCAAGGGGGCAACGCATGAGAATCATTACCGGAACGCCGGGCGGAGTGGTGGTGCAGACCGTCACGGACGCCGCCCCGGCCGAGGCGCCGCGCGCGCCCGCCGCCGCGCCCCAGGAAGCCCTGCAGTCGGCCGTGATGCAGCCAGCCCTGCAGGCCATGAAGGATATGCCCGATATCGACCACGCCCGCGTGGCCGAGCTGCGCGACGCCCTGGCCAAGGGCGAACTGCCCTTCAATGCGGGCAAGCTGGCCGGCCTGATCCAGCGTTTCCACGGGAGCGAGAAGTGAGCCATTCCCTGGCCCGCCCGGAAGCCATGAAACAGCTGCTGCAGGGCATTGCCGACGACCAGAAGGCCTATGGCGCCCTGCTGGAGCTGCTGGAACAGCAGCTGCGCGCGGCCATCGGCCACAAGCTCGACGAGCTGGGCCGGATCGCCGAGGCCATCGGCGCCCTGGCCGCCGAGCTGGAAGCCCGGCGCGCCCGCCGCGTGGAACTCGTGGGCGCCCTGCAGGGCGCAGGTTCCGGCATGGACGCCGTGTTCGCCCTGCTGCGCCCGGAAGCGAAGGCGCGCGCTGAAGCGGACTGGCAGGCGCTGGAGGGCATGGTGGTGGAGGCCAAGCAGCGCAGCCGCCGCAATGCCGACCTGCTGGCCGACCAGTTCACCATCATGCAGCGCGTGCTGCACGGCGAAGACCAGATCTATGAGCCGGCCTGATTTCACCCTGCCCACGGCGCCGACCGCCGCCACCGTTTCCAATATGACGGCGGCGCGCCCCGCCCTGCCCGCCGCCTTCGGCGGCAGCGGCGGCGCGCGCTTCTCCTCCACCTTCCTGGCCGTGCAGTCCGACGTGGCCGCCTTCATCCAGACCGGCAGCCCCGCTCCCGGTCTGGACGCCCCCGCCAGCGGCCTGACGGCCGACGGCGCCGCCCTGCGCGCCCGCCTGAGCGGCGCGGCGGCGATCGGCGGCACGGCGCCGGCGGAGGAAGCGGCCGAGGGCGCCGATACCAGCCTGCAGCAGCAGTTCCTCGCCTCGATCCGCCCCTATGCGGAGGAAGCGGGCGCGAAACTGGGCGTGGCGCCCGAACTGGTGGCCGCCCATGCGGCCCTGGAGTCGGGCTGGGGCCAGCGCCCCCTGCGCCAGGGCGGCGTGGACAGCAATAATCTCTTCGGCGTGAAAGCGGGCAGCCAGTGGCAGGGGGGTGTGGCCGCCGCCGCCACCACGGAATACGAAGGCGGCGTGGCCCTGCACAAGGTGGAGCGCTTCCGCAGCTATCCGGACCAGGCGAGCGCCTTCCGCGACTATGCCAGCCTGCTGGCCGACAATCCCCGCTACCACAAGGCCTTGAATGCGGGCAGCGACGCCCACGCCTTCGCCCGCGGCCTGGCTCAGGGCGGCTATGCCACCGATCCCGGCTACGCGGCCAAGCTGGCCAGCGTGGCCCGCCGCATCTCGTCCATGTCCAATTAATTCGCGGCCGGCAGTTCCGCCGGCTCCACCGTGCCCTGCTCCGTGACGCGGGCGCGGATCGTGACCCCGCTTGCATTCTTCACCCGTACCACGGCGCCCCGTGCGCCCGTATCCAGCGCCTCGCCCGACATGCTCACCTCGATCTGGTCCCGCTTCGCCACAATGCGCACCGGCTCGCCCCGCTTGACCAGGGGCGGCGCCACCAGCATGTTCTGGCGCAGCACGTCGCCCGCGCGCAGGCTGCGCCGGGCCGACATTTCCTGCACGGCGCCCAGGTCGGAGAAGGTGTCGGGCATGCCGCTGATGTCGTGGCGCTCGAGCAACAGGTCGCCCGGCGCCAGCAGCTTCCCGGCCGGCACGTCGGCCGCCGCCACGGCCACCTTGGCCGAGATCTTGTTGCGCGTGACAAAGTCGTACCGCCAGCCCCCCTGGTCCGGGCAGACGGCCACGAAGCGCATGCGGGCCGGGTTGCGCACGTCGGCCGCCTCCACCCGGATCGCCTGCGCGCAGGGGGCCAGGGGACGGCTGGTGCGCACCACTTCCACCTCGAAGGACGGCTCCAGCCAGCCGGCCGTTTCAGCCTGCCGTGCGAGTTGCTCTTTTGCAGCTTGTTGCACAGCAGCAATAACCCCGGGGCCCGGTGTGGCGGCTTGGACACCGGCTGTTGCGCCGAACGCCAAAAATGCCAGAAAGTAGCACACAGGGGGGTTGTTGAACATGGGCAATACCTTTACTATGGTGAGTGCGGCGGTTTCTCGCTGGGGAGCGCTCGGGCCTCATTTTCACACGGGCAAGCTCGGCGGAGCAATCGCAGCTTACAAAACTGGGGAAAATTATGGGAATCAATTTCAAGGACGCTACCGGCCTGCATGCGGATGCACTGCAACTGCGCGCCGAACGCACCCGCATCCTCGCTTCCAATATCGCCAACGAAAATACGCCGGGCTTCCAGGCGCAGGATATCGACTTCGCGGCCTCCATGGCGCGCCTGCAGGCCGAAGCGAACGGTGAACTGCCACTGGACGGCGACTCGTCGCCGCTATACCGCGTGCCCTACCACCCGACCGCCGACGGCAACACCGTCGAGATCGGCGTCGAGCAGGCCGCCTTTTCGCAGAACGCAACCGATTTCCAGACCAGCCTCACCTTCGTGAACATGAAGCTGCGCGGTCTGGCCAAGGCCATCAACGGCCAATAAGCGAGGTAGCCCATGAGCTTCAAGGACATATCCCAGATCGCCGGCTCGGCGATGGCGGCCCAGACCGTGCGTCTGAACACGGTCGCCTCCAACCTGGCCAATGCCGACTCCGTCGCCGGCAGCGAGAACGAAACCTACCGCGCCCGCAAGCCCGTGTTTGCGGCCGTGATGAACGAGGGCCTGGACCCGGCCGCCGGCGGCCGCGTGCAGGTGCTTGACGTGGTCGAGAGCGCCGAGCCGCTGCGCCGCGTCTACGAACCGGACAATCCCCTGGCCAATGCCGAGGGCATCGTGTTCTACCCCAACGTGAACCAGGTGGCCGAGATGACGGACATGATGTCCGCCTCGCGCGCCTTCGAAACCAACGTGGAAGTGCTGGGCCGCATCCGTGGCATGCAGCAGTCCCTGCTGAAGCTGGGAGAAGGCTAAGCCATGGAAACCAATCTCTTCACCAATAGCGCGGCCGCCGCCGCCAACAACACCAATCCCCTGCAGAACGGCGCCAACGCCACGCAGGACATGTTCACCAAGCTGCTGGTGGCCCAGATCAAGAACCAGGACCCGACCGATCCGGCCAAG
The DNA here is from genome assembly GCF_021165955.1 of Massilia endophytica. Classification (NCBI taxonomy): domain Bacteria; kingdom Pseudomonadati; phylum Pseudomonadota; class Betaproteobacteria; order Burkholderiales; family Oxalobacteraceae; genus Massilia; species Massilia endophytica. Next base: position 2,483,392 of record NZ_CP088952.1, read on the forward strand.
CCGGAGAGCTTCGTCCAGCAGCTGACCCAGCTGTCCCAGACGGAGGCCCTGCAGAACCTGGCCAACCTGACCAGCTCGAACGCCAGCGTGCTGCAGAGCATGCAGGTGCTGGCCATGGGCGCCCAGGTCGGCTCGGACGTGATGGCCAATGTGGACCAGGTGCAGCTGGGCGACACCAAGGTCAAGGGCGAAGTCGTGCTGGGCGCCTCCAGCACCAAGACCACCCTGGTGCTGACCGGCGTCAACGGCGTCGAACACAATATCGAGCTTGGGTCGAAGTCGGCGGGGGCCGTGGCCTTCGCCCTCGATCCGACGGCGCTGGGCCTGCCGCCCGGCACCTACAAGATGAAGGTGGTCACCAGCACGGGCGAGGAACCGCCGGTCGACATCTCGGGCCGCCTGAACAGCGTGCGCCTGGGCGCGGGTGGGGCCATCGTGCTGAACGTCGCCAACGTGGGCGAGGTTTCGCCCGCCGCCATTACCGCATTCAACGGCAAAGCTGCCACTACTTCCACTGTCGCCGCTGCCGGCGCAACGTCTTCCGCTCAATAAGGAAAGGAATACACCATGAGTTTCGATATCGCGCTGTCCGGCATCCAGGCCATCAACGAACAGCTGGACACCATCTCCAACAACATCGCCAACGCCAACACCTACGGCTTCAAGTCCAGCCGCGCCAATTTCTCCGCGATGTACGCGGGCACGACGCCGGTCGGCACCCAGGTCACCTCCATGACCCAGAGCATCGGCCTGAACGGCGGCATCCTGAACACTGGCCGCACCATGGACGCCTCCATCAACGGCCGCGGCTTCTTCGCCGTGAAGGACGGCACGGGCCAGGTCAACTACACCCGCGTCGGCATTTTCAACAAGGACGTCAATGACATGGTGGTCGACGCCAACGGTCGCAAGGTGCAGGGCTACAGCATCACGCCGCCGAGCACCGTCCCCGGTCCGCTGGGCGACCTCAAGATTCGGACCGGCCTGATCGATGCTAGCCCGACTACGAATGTCAAATTCACCGCGAATCTGTCGAAGGACTGGATTCCACCCACCGCCACTTTCGACCTGCCAGATGTCGTGACCGACCCAACTATTCCGGTCGTGCCCACTCCAGACTCGTATAACATGACCAAAACCTCGCTGGTCTACGACTCGCGCGGAACCCAGCACTCAGTAACCCAGTATTTCAGGGCTCTCAGTGCCACCCAAGTCCGGGTCTATACTGCCTTCGACGGCACTGATATCTCTGTCTTGGACGCCGCCCTGCCCAGCCCCATCGATATCACCTTTGGTACAGACGGCCAGATCGCCTACCCGGCGCCGCCAGCACCGCAGGAATTGAAGAATCCGATCACCATCGACCTGAGCGCGCAAGGGGCACTGAACTTGGTGTTCGACGTCGACTACACCGGTACCACCTACCAGGCTGGCGACGCGGTGACCTCCACCAATGAAGCCGACGGCTATTCCGCCGGCGCCTATGTGGGCGTGGAACTGCAGGACGACGGCGGCGTGATCGCCAAGTACTCCAACGGCCAGCGCCAGCGCGTGGGCATCGTGGCACTGGCCACCTTCTCGAACGAGGAGGCACTGACCTCGACCGACAACACCAGCTGGATCGCCACCAGCGCCGCGGGCACGCCGAACTTCTCCGAACCGGGCGTAGGCCTGGCCGGCACCCTGTCCGCCACCACCCTGGAAGGCTCGAACGTGGACATCACGGCCGAGCTGGTGGGCCTCATGACCTCGCAGCGCAACTACCAGGCGAACTCGAAGGTCATCACCACCGAGAACCAGATGCTGCAGTCGCTGATGCAGGCGATGTAAGGCTGAGCCGCGATGGATGCGCTGATCTACACAGCAATGAGCGGGGCCGAGCGGGCCCTGCGCGGCCAGCAGGTGCACGCCAACAACCTGGCGAACATGGACACCAACGGTTTCCGTGCCAACCTGGAACTGGCCGCCGCCCAGACCGTGCCCGGCTACGGCTACGACGACCGCCACATGGCCAACCTCCAGGCCAATGCGATCTCGACCAAACAAGGCACCCTCAAGGCCACCGGCCGCGAGCTGGACGTGGCCATCGCCGGACCCGGCTATTTCGCGGTGCAGGGCCCCACCGGCGAGGCCTATACCCGCGCCGGCGGCTTCACCCTGGATGCGGACGGCACCCTGACCGTGAACGGCATGGCCGTGCTCGGTGAAGGCGGCCCCATCACCCTGCCCCAGTACAGCAAGATCGAGATCGGCACCGACGGCACCGTGTCGATCCAGAGCCCGGGCGGCCTGGGCCAAATGCAGACCATCGACAAGCTCAAGCTGGTGCGCGCGGAAGGCCCGGAGCTGACCAAGAACGAGGCGGGCCTGATCGTGACCCGCAGCGGCCAGCCCCTGAACGCGGACGCCACCGTCGCGGTGCGCGCCGGCCACCTGGAAGGCAGCAATGTGTCGGCGGTCGAGGAAATGATCGCCACCATGAGCCTGAACCGCACCTTTGAAGTGCAGATGAAACTGTTCAAGGCCAGCGACGAGATGACCGTCGCCGGCAACCGCCTGATCGGCGGCTAAGCCAGACAACCATTCGGGAGAATGCCATGAATCCAGCAATGTGGATCAGCAAGACGGGCGTGCAGGCGCAGGACGCCAAGCTGCAGGCCATCGCCAACAACCTGGCCAATGCCAACACCGTCGGCTACAAGAAGGACCGCGTGGTCTTCGAAGACCTGTTCTACTCGGTCGAAGGCCAGCCCGGCGCCCAGCGCGCCGACAACAACACCCTGGCGCCCACCGGCGTGCAGCTGGGTAACGGCACCCATGTGGTGGGCACCCAGAAAGTGCACACCACGGGCGGCGTGCAGGTCACCAACAGCCAGTACGACGTGATGGTGAGCGGCAACGGCTTCCTGCAGGTGCGCCGCCCCAACGGCGAAGCGGCCTACACCCGCGCCGGCCAGCTGGGCCTCGATTCGAACGGCGTGCTGATCAACGCTCAGGGCCTGCCCCTGGTGCCCCAGATCACCGTGCCCACCAATGCCACCGCCATCACCATCGGCGAGAACGGCACCGTGTCGGCCACCATTCCCGGCAATGCCGCGCCCACCGAGCTGGGCCAGCTGACCGTGACCACCTTCATCAACCCGGCCGGCCTGCAGGCCCTGGGCGAGAACCTGTTCCAGGAAACGGCCTCCAGCGGCGCGCCCACGGAAGGCCGCCCCGGCGACGCCCAGTTCGGCAAGCTGCGCCAGGGCGCCCTGGAAAGCTCGAACGTGCAGGTGGTGGAAGAGATGGTGGACATGATCGCCGCCCAGCGCACCTACGAGATGAACACCAAGGTGCTGTCGGCAGCGGACAATATGCTGCAATACCTGGCACAGGCGGCACGCTGATGAAAGCGCAACTGAGCGCAATGGCCGCGCTGCTGCTGGCCGGTTGCGCAAGCTTCAAGCCGGAGCCCGTGCGCCCCGGCCCGATCGACGAGCCGCCGGCGGTGGCCCGCATCGCCAGCCCGCGCGCCGCGGGCGGCGGCGTGTTCCGCGAGGGCGGCCTGTCGCTGACCTCGGACAGCCGCGCCTTCCGCGTGGGCGACGTGGTCACCGTCATTCTGCAGGAAACCACCCAGGCTTCCAAGAGCGCCGGCACCAAGGCCAGCAAGGACACCAGCCTGGGCGTGGCCCCGCCTTCCCTGCTGGGCAAGACCTTCAACAAGGGCGGCATCGACCTGTCGGCCTCGCGCTCCTTCGAGGGCGATTCGAGCAGCACCCAGGCCAATGCCCTGTCCGGCTCCATCACCGTCATCGTGCAGGAAGTGCTGCCCAACGGCCTGCTGCGGGTGGCGGGCGAAAAGGCCCTGACCCTGAACCAGGGCGAGGAATTCGTGCGCCTGCGCGGCTTCCTGCGCCCGGCCGACATCGATTCGAGCAACCAGGTATCCTCGCTGCGCATCGCCAACGCGCGCATCGCCTACTCGGCCCAGGGCACCCTGGCCGAGGCCCAGCAGCCCGGCTGGCTGACCCGCTTCTTCCTCGGCCCCCTGATGCCCTTCTGACCATGAAATTCCGCACCCTGCTTCCCGCCGCCCTGTGCGCCGCCGCCCTGCTGGCTTCCCTGCCCGCCACGGCCGCCCAGGCGCTGCGCAACCTCGTGTCCGTCGAAGGCGTGCGCGAGAACCCGCTGGTGGGCTACGGCCTGGTGGTGGGCCTGAACGGCAGCGGCGACTCGACCCAGGTCAAGTTCGCCAGCCAGTCCATCGTCAACATGCTCAAGCAGTTCGGCGTGAAGATGCCGGACGGCGCGGACGCCAAGTCCAAGAACGTGGCGGCCGTGATGGTGTCGGCCGTCTTCCCGCCCGGCTACCGGCGCGGCCAGCCCATCGACGTCACGGTCTCCTCCCTGGGCGACGCGAAAAGCCTGCGCGGCGGCGCCCTGCTGCTGACCGAGCTGCGCGCGGCGGACAATGAAGTCTACGCCCTGGCCCAGGGCAATGTGGTGGTGGGCGGCCTGAACGCCTCCGGCAAGAGCGGCTCCTCCGTCACCGTGAACACCCCGACCGCGGGCCGCATTCCGAACGGCGCCATCATCGAGCGCGAGATCCCCACCGATTTCGCCACCAACCCGACCGTGCGCCTCTCGCTCAAGCACCCCCAGTTCGGCACGGCCACCAATATCGTGGACAGCATCAACCGCAAGTTCGGCAATATCGCCACCACCGCCGACGGCACCAGCGTCGACGTCGTGGCGCCGGACAATCCCACCCAGCGCGTGGCCTTCATGGCCCGCCTGGAGTCCCTGCCCATCGAGGTGGCGGCGGAGAACCCGAAAGTGGTGTTCAACTCCCGCACCGGCACCGTGGTGATCGCCGACGGCCTGCGCGTGAAGGCGGCCGCCGTGACCCACGGCTCGCTGAAGGTGGTGATCTCGGAAAGCTCCAAGGTGAGCCAGCCCGCTCCCTTCAGCCAGGGCCAGACCACGGTGACGCCGCAGTCGCAGGTGAGCGTGGACCAGGGCACGGCCCAGATGTTCAAGTGGCCCGCCGGCGCCCGCCTGCAGTCCATCATCGACGTGGTCAACAGCCTGGGCGCGACGCCGGACGACATCATGGCCATCCTCCAGGCCCTGGACCAGGCCGGCGCCATCGAAGGCGAACTGGTGGTGATCTGATGAGCGGCGACTTCCTCCCCCTGCCGCCGTCCATCCTGCCCTCGAGCAACGCGGGGGCGGACGAGACCATCAAGGCGGCCGCGGCCGATCCGGTCGACCCCGCCTACCGCAAAAAGGCGAACGAGGCGGCCCTGAAATTCGAGAGCTTCTTCATCGCCCAGATGCTGCACAAGATGCGCGACAGCACGCGCACCCTGGCGGCGGACGACAGCCCGAACAAGAGTTCGGTGCACGACGACATGCTGGACATGGCCGACAACCTGGTGGCCGACCAGCTGGCGAACCGGCGCGCCTTCGGCGTGGCCGACGTGCTGCTGCGCCAGCTGCTCCCGGCAGCCCCGGCCGCGCCCGCCCACCCGCTGCCCGCTGCCGTGGACAAAAAACCGCCCACCGCTTAATAAGCGGCCCCGGGCGGTCGCCTATTACCGTTAACGGAATAGTATGGCCTGACTGTTGCACCCAGGAAAGAACCGCTCATGACTCTTATTAACAACGCACTCTCTGGCGCAATCGCGGCGCAGGCCTCGCTGAACACGACCAGCCAGAACCTTGCCAATCTGAACACCAAGGGCTACACCCGCCAGGGCGTGCTCCTGAACGCGATTGCGCCGGGCGTGGGCACGACGGGCGCCGGTTTCGGCGTGAAGGTGAGCGCCCTGCTGCGTTACAGCGATTCCTACAAGACCCAGCAGCTGTGGCGCTCGAACGCGGACCTGTCCAGCTATAGCCAGACCCAGCCCTACCTGAGCCAGCTCGAGCAGGTGATGGGCGACGCCCAGGCCGGTCTCAGCGTGGGCGTGGACAATTTCTTCAAGGCCATGAACGCGGTGGGCGTCGACCCCACCTCCACCCCGCTGCGCGGCCAGGTGGTGCATACGGCCAATGCCCTGGCCGAGAACATCAACGCGATCTACCAGCTGACGCGTACCCAGCAGCTGTCCGTGGTGCAGCAGCGCGAATCGGTGGTGCCCCAGTTCAATACCCTGACCGCCACGATCGCCAAGCTGAACGACCGCATCACCGCCGCCCAGGCCCTGGGCACCAACACCTCGGCCCTGGTCGACGAGCGCGACCGTGCCATCGACGAGCTGTCCAAGCTGGCCTCGCTGGAAGTGATCGAGCAGGACGACGGCACCCGCACCGTGTCGCTGAAGACGGGCCAGGCCCTGGTGGTCGGCGGCGTCGCGGGCGTGATGAGCATCGACAGCACCACCTCCCTGAAGGTCGACTTCGGCAACACCAGCTTCACGCTGGACGACAAGCGCATGGGCGGCCAGCTGGGCGGCATCGGCAAGTTCGAGAAGGACACCCTGCTGCCCCTGCAGCAGTCCCTGCTCGACCTGGCCGAGCAGATCACCACCATGGTCAACACCCAGCACGCGGCGGGCTTCACCATCGGCCCGCCCCCGGCGCCGGGCGGCGACCTGTTCCAGTTCAACGGCGGCGGCTCGGGCGGCATCATGTCGGTCGTGGCCGGCTTTACGACGGCCGACCTGGCCTTCTCCTCGGACGGCACGCCGGGCGACAGCGGCAACCTGCAGCTGCTGGTGGACCTGAAGAACCAGAGCGTCAACCTGGCTTCCGTGGGCAGCGTGATCCTGGGCGACGCGGATACCCAGCTGGTGGGCAAGCTGGCCGTGGAAAGCCAGCAGAACCAGGCCCTGGTCAAGACCGCCACCACCATCCGCCAGCAGGCGGAGGACGACTGGGCCTCGACCAGCTCCGTCAACAAGGACGAGGAAGCGGTCAACCTGGTCGAGTTCCAGAATATGTACCAGGCCAATATGAAAGTGCTGGCCGTGGCCAACAACCTGTTCGACGCCACGCTGGCGATGTTCGGCTAAGGAGCTACCGTGCGTATCGCATCCATCCAATTCGCGGCGACGATGAACCGTTCGCTGACCCTGAACCAGGACCCGCTGGCCCGCCTGACCCAGCAGATGGCGTCCGGCACCCGCATCCTCGTGCCCTCGGACGACCCGATCGCCAACGTGCGCGTGTCCCGCCTGCAGCGCGAAGAGGCCATCGTCAGCCAGTACATCGACAATATCGCCGCCGTCCAGGTGCGCCTGAACAAGAGCGAAGCCTTCCTCGACAGCATGGTGGCCGACATGAACGAGGCGCGCGACCTGCTGGTCTGGGCCCCGGACACCAGCAACACGGCGGACGACCTGCATGCCATGGTCAACAGCCTGGTATCGCTGCGCGACAGCATCTACTACACGGCCAACCAGCGCGACCAGGAGAACAACTATGCCTTCTCCGGCACCCAGACGGATCTGGCCGCCATGGGCTTCGATCCCGCCGCCGCCGCGGGCTCGCGCTACACCTACCAGGGCAACACCAACAAGCAGGAGGTGGTGGTGGGCAATGGCGTGACCCAGGACGCCAATGTGGACGTGTCGGGCCTGGAGGTGTTCCTCAATTCCCTGGACATCGCCATCGAAGGCCTGGCCGCCGCGACCACGACGGGCGCCGAGCCGGTGCTGCACGGCCAGCTGGGCGACGCCCTGCGCGCCACCGACGACGCGATGGCCTTGATCTCGGGCAAGATCGCCACCCTGGGCGGCGCCGGCAATGTGCTCAAGACCCTGGAGCAGAACCACGCCAACGTCAGCCTGTCCAACAAGACCGCGATCCACGATATCGGCGCGCTCGATTACGCTGTCGCCGCGACCGAGCTGAATGGTTATAATCTGGCCCTGCAAGCGACCTACAAGTCCTACGCCCAGATCAGCGGCCTTTCCCTGTTTAACGTTATCTGACCGCCATGCAAATTGTCCAGCGTTCCTCCTCCGGTATCGGCACTGCCAGCTCGGCCACTTCGGCCAGCCAGCTGGAGCCGGCCAACCTGGCGGAACAGCAGGATACCCAGGGCAAGGCTGCCGGTGCGGCGCAGCCGTCCCAGCCTTCCGCGCCCATTCGCCGCGGCCTGAGCAACTGGGACCAGCCCTTGCAGAACGACATCTCCAGCGCCCAGCAGGCGGTCGATTTCCTCGAGCAGAGCGCCGCCCAGCTGCGCGCCCTGAAGTCCGACCTCTCCGCCAAGCTGGCCACGCGCCAGATGCGCGAAGGCCAGGTCGAACAGCGTATCCGCCAGTTCACCGATACCTGGCGCCAGCGCCAGGAGGCGTCGGGCGGCACCCTGGACAACCGCCTGAACTACAGCACGGCGCCGGCCGCCCAGCGCTTCAGCATCCGCGGCATGAGCCTGGCCAACCTGCGCAACGGCGGCCGCGAAACCCTGGCCCTGGCCGTGGGCACCGGCCCGCAGAGCCTGCGCTCCATCCATCTCAGCCCCGGCCTGTCGGACGCCGAGATCGTGGCCCGCTTCGATGCCGCCCTGGCCCCGGCCGGCGTGCGCGCGGCCATGACCCAGCAGGGCGAACTGCAGTTCTCCACGTCGGAGGCGAACTGGCCCGGCGTGCGCGACGCCATCGCCGTGCAGGGCGCGGGCATCCGCTTCCCGACCGGCCAGCTGAACCGCCTGAAGGCGGAAGCCGAGCCTTCGCCCATTGCGCCCGAAGCCTGGGGCACGAACGATATCGAAAGCATGCGGGCCACCCTGCAGCAGGTCATGCAGGCCCTGGCCCATGTGGAGATGGCGCTGTCCAAGGTGCGCGCCGAGCTGAGCGCCGCCTCCGTACGCGTCGACTCGGCCATGCCGCAGATCGAAACGGCGGGCGTGGACGATCTCGCCACCCAGTTCGCCAATATCGCCGACGAGCCGGGCTACCAGTCCCTGCTGGCGCTGACCTCCGCCCTGGTGGGCATCAACCGCGAACGCGTGGTGTCCCTGCTCAGCCTGCGCTGAGCGTCCGGCCGCTGCGCAGCAGCGCTCCCATCTGGGCCGCCGGCATCGGCGGCGCATACACGTAGCCCTGGGCGTAGTCGCAGCCCGCCTCCCGCAGCATGGCCAGCTGGGGCGCCGTTTCCACGCCTTCCGCCACCACTTCCGCCCCCAGCTTGTGGGCCAGGGCCACGATGCCTTCGCACATGGCGCGCTGGCCGTTGCCGTTCTGCAGGCCCGCCACCAGGCTGCGGTCGATCTTCAGATAATCCACTCCCGCCTCGCCCAGATGGGCGAGCGCGGCCTGCCCCGTGCCGAAATCGTCCAGCGCCAGGTCCACGCCCAGCTCGCGCAGGCTGCGCAACCGGGACGGCGCCTCCGGGCCTGCCTCGCCCAGGGCCACCTCGCCGATGTCTAGCACGATGCTGTGGGGCGCCAGGTCCAGGCCGTGCAGGAAGTCGCGCCAGCCGGCGCGGGTGTCGTGGCCGTCCACCAGGAGGGCGGGAGGCGCGTTCACGCTGATCTGCACGGGCCGCTCCAGCTCCTGCTGCCAGCGCAGGGCCTGGCCGGCGGCGGTGCGGAAGGCCCAGTCGCCGATGGCCTGCAGCAGCCCCGCCGTGGCCGCCCCGCCCAGGAAGGCGCCGGGCGCCAGCAGGCCCCGCTCGGGATGGCGCCAGCGCAGCAGGGCTTCGGCCCGCGCCACCTCTCCCCCCGCCAGCTGCACGATGGGCTGGTAGTGCAGCTCGAACTCTCCCTGGGCCAGGGCGCGCCGCAGGGCGGCGGCCAGGCGGCCGCGCTGCTGGGCCTGCGCCTGCAGTTCGGCCGTGAAGTAGCGGTAGCGGCGCCCGCCCTCCTCCTTGGCCGCGTGCATGGCCTGTTCGGCATGGTGCAGCAGGTCCTCCGGCTCGGCCGCGTCGGAGGGATAGAGGGCGATGCCGATGCTGGCCGTGAGCTGGGCCTGGCCGCCTGCCAGGACGAAGGGCCGGGCCAGGGTGTCGAGGATCTGGGCCGCCGCGCGCTCGGCGCTGGCGGCCTCGTCCAGCCCGCCCACCACGACGGCGAACTCGTCGCCGCCCGTGCGCGCCAGGGTGTCCGCCAGGCGCAGCGCGCCGCCGATGCGTTCGGCCACCTGGGCCAGCAGGCTGTCGCCCTGCGCCCGGCCCAGCTGGGCGTTGATGCGCCGGAACTGGTCGAGGTCGATGGCCAGCAGGGCCAGGGACTGCTCTTCCCGGCGGCACTTCTTCATCTCCTGGCCCAGGCGGTCGTGCAGGATATGGCGGTTGGGCAGGCCGGTCAGGGCGTCGAAGCTGCTCTGCTGCCAGGCCACGCCCGCCGGGGCCAGTTGGCTGTCCAGTTCGCTGAGCAGGGCCAGGGCGCCCAGGTAGCGCCCCTGGTCGTCGAAGACGGGGCTGGCGGCCAGGCTGGCCCACAGCTCGCTGCCGTCCTTGCGCAGGAACTTGAACTCGTGGCGCTCGGCCAGGCCCTGCTGGCGGCGCGCGATATTGCGCTCCAGGATCGAGCGCCCTTCCCGGTCCATGAAGTGCACCAGGGGCTGGTCCAGCATCTCCTCGATGTCGTAGCCCAGCATCTCGGCCATGCGCGGATTGACGAAGCTGGTACGCGCCCGGGTATCGATCTCCCAGATGCCTTCGCGCGCCATGTGCACGATGCGGCGGAAGCGCTCTTCGCTGCGCTCCAGGGCGGGCAGGCGTCCCTCGGCCGTTTCCAGCACGATGCGCACCGCCTGGCCGCCCGCCACGGCGCAGCCCGTCAGGCTGACGGGCAGTTCGGGCACCCCGGGCCGGCCTTGCAGCTTGAGCTTGGTGTGCCGGGGCTCCTCGCTGTTGATGGCCTCGCGCAGGAAGCGGTCGAAATCGGCGCGGAAGCGGGGCAGCACGGCGTCGCGGAAATGGCGGCGCTCCGTGCCGCCGCGGCGCAGGCCCAGCAGGCTCGCACCCAGCACATTGCTTTGCAGGATGACGCTGTCCAGCGCCAGCAGGAAGTAGCCGACCGGGGCCAGCAGGTGAAGTTCGTGCACCAGGTCCTGCTCGCGCTCCTGGCGCAGGCGGCCCGGGCTCAGGGGCAGCTCGTCGGGGCGGGCCAGGCTGCGGCTGCCGCCCATGGCGGCCAGCATGGCCTCATGCGGCAGCAGGCCGGCGATGCCGGCCATGCCGGGCGCCAGTCCGTGCAGCAGTCCCGGCTGTTGCAGGTCCTTCTCCATACGCGCTCCGCAAGAGACTCACGGCGCGAGCCTACCATGCAGGCCCAATGCCGGGCGCACGGCTCTGGCGGCTTCAGCTGCCGCGGTGGGCCCGGTTCAGGTGCCGCTCCGCGCGCCGCTGCAAGGCCTCGAACAGCAGGCTCAGCACCCAGTAGATGGCGGCTGCGGCAATGTAGAGGGGCAGCGGGCGGAAGGTCACGGCGATCACTTCCTTGGTGGCCAGCATGAGTTCGGCCATGGTGATGACGGAGACCAGGGAGGTGTCCTTGATCAGGCTGATGAGGGTATTGCTCATCGACGGCACGGCTACCCGCAGGGCCTGGGGCAGGATGACCCAGCGCAGCGTCTGGCCGTAGCCCATGCCCAGGCTGTAGCTGGCCGACCACTGTCCCCTGGCGATGCTGGCGATGGCGCCGCGCAGGCTCTCGGAGAGGTAGGCGCCGGAATTGAGGCTGAGGGCCAGGATGCCCGCCGTAACGGGCGTAAACTCGATGCCCACGCTGGGCAGGCCGTAGTAGATGACGAAGAGCTGCACCAGCAGCGGCGTGCCGCGGAACAGGCTCACATAGAAGGCCGCAGGCAAGCGCGCCAGCTTCCAGGGCACGGTGCGCAGCACGGCAGTGGGAAAGCCGATGATCAGGCCGCCCACCATGGCGGCCACGGCGTACAGGAGGGTATAGCCCGCGCCCGCCAGCATGACGGGCGCCGCTTCGCGCAGCAGCTCGACCCAGTCCATCAGGGCGCCTTGCTGACGTCGGTGCCGAACCACTGCACGGCGATGGCGCTCAGGCTGCCATCCGCCGCCGCCTCGGCCAGCGCCTTGTTCAGGGCCGCCTTGAATTCAGGATTGCCCTTGCGCAGGGCAATGGCCACGCGCTCCACCTGGCCCACTTTCGCGCCGGGGCGGATCGGCAGCTTCGTCGTCTTCAGCAGGTAGGCGGCGATCAGGCTGTCGTTCAGGGCGGCGTCGATGCGGCCCGCGGCCAGGTCGGCCAGGTTTTCCGGCGCGGCCGGGTAGCTGCGCACATCGATGCCGCCGGCCGCCTTGGCCTGCTGCTCGAAGATGCTGCCCTGGCCCACGCCCACGCGCTTGCCCTTCAGCTCCGCCAGGCTCTTGTACTGGGCCGTGTCGTTCTGGCGCAGGATCAGCATGGGCGCCGAGTAGGTATAGGGGATGGTGAAATCGAAGGCCAGCTCGCGCTTGGGCTGGATGGTGACCTGGGAAACGATGACGTCGTACTTGTTGCTGGCCAGCCCGGCGAGGATGGCAGACCATTCCGTGGCCACGAACTCCGCCTTCACGCCCAGCTTCTTCGCCACCAGGTGGGCCACGTCCACGTCGTAGCCCGCCAGCTGGCCCGTCTTCTGGTCCTTGAAGTTGAACGGCGGGTAGGTGCCCTCCATGGCCACTTTCAGCGTGCCGCGCGCCTTGACGGTGGCCAGCAGGTCGGCGGCCGAGGCGGAAACGGTTGCGGCGGCCAGCACAAGGGTGGCTGCCAGGCTCAGGAGGGGTTTGCGCATGAGGGGGAATCCTTCCGGGTTCAGAAATGGCGGCGGCCGAAACGGTGGCCGACCACGAGGGTAGTGCTGGCGACCAGGCTCGACAGGCCCAGGATCAGCTGCACCAGCTTGTCGTCCGGCAGCGTCCAGAACGAGCCCCTGGGAGGCTCGGCCTGGGCCACGGCCGTGATCAGGGGCGACACCCATTCCGCATCGGGCGTAACATCGAGCAGGATGGCGCCGTCGGCCGTCTGCATGAAGATGTCGCCGCCATCGGCGAGGGTGAAGCAGACGCCGTAACCGGTCTCATGCTTGGCGACGTGTTCCTGCAGGGCCAGGTTATGTTCGGCGATCCACAGCTCGGCGTCGGCGGGCGTTTCCAGCGCCGTCCAGGGCACGGGGCGAAAACGCGGCGGGGCCGCATCGTCTTGGTCAGTAGGCTGCATAGCCCAGCAGTGTAACCGAAGAAGGAGGGAAGATGAAACTGAAGCGCTATGTCTCGGAATTCGAGGAATTTTTGGACCGCTACAAGCAGGATCACCCCGGCACGGAGGAAGACCAGTGGCGCGGCTGGAAGATCTGGTGGGACCACCGGCTCGACCTGGACGCGGTCGACCGCGCCCGCAAGGACAGCGTGCCCACCGAACCGTATTACTACGGCTGATCAGCCCTTCCAGCTGCGCTTGAGGCCCGTGTCCGCATGGATCCAGCCGCCGCGCGGCCCTTCCCGGTAATAGAAGCCCACCCCGCCCTGGCGGAAGCTCTTGACCAGCTCGCCCAGCACCTCGGCGTTCAGGTTGGCGATGCGGATGTCGGCCGCCTTCCCTTCCATATGCAGCGACTGGCGCGCGGCAGGCACGCCCTGCTCGATCAGGCGCTTGTTCGAGGCCGGCGTGCGGTAGCCGGACAGTATCTCGACCGGACTCTCGATGCCGTAGCGCTGCACGAAGGCCTGGGTGCCCCACAGGGTTTCCAGCAGCTTGGGATCGATGGGAGCCGTCTCCTTGCCGTTCACATCGCGCAGCAGGTAGCACAGCTCCTGGTAGGCTGCATCGATGATCTCCCCGTCCCGCCAGTACAGCAGGCGGGCCTTCTCGCCGCTCTGCGGACGGGTGACGCTGATGGTGCGCGGCTTGACCCAGAATTCCAGGTCCAGCATCTGCGCGTCGAACAGGTCGGGCGGCGGCGCCAGCTCCTGCGCCTTCGCCCTGGAAAAACCCAGCATGGGCGCCCCCACCAGGCCTGCCAGGCCCAGCGATTGACGGATAAATGCTCTGCGTGTTGCCATAAACCAATCCCGTGGTAGCGATATGGGTACTATAGCGTATAGCAGGGGGAGTTGAGAAAGCTCTTTAAGTTCGGCGCGCAAATTCCCCACATTTTCAGGCCGCGGCGGCCTCTTCGTGAGCAGGCAGGCGGGCCGCCGGCGCATCCAGCAGCTCGCCCTGGACCAGGGGCCAGACCCGCGCGGCCTGGGCGGCGCTGCTCAGGGCCAGCAAGGCCGCGCTGTCCTCGATACGGCGGAACAGGGTGCGTGCGCCCAGCTCCGCGCTCCGCAGCAGCAGCTCGGGCACGGCCTGCGCGTCGTCCAGCTTGCGGGTGTCGACGCGCAGCACGTCGGGCCGCACCCGGTCCAGCAAGGCCAGGCCTTCGCGCGCGCCGGACACGGCAACGCCGAAGCGGAACCCGTTGCGGCGGTAATTGTCCGCCACATAATTGAGCAGCCAGCTCTGCTGCGGCGTCGCCCGGGGCAGCTGCAGCACCACATGCTCCAGGGGCAGGCCGAGGGCATCGAGAATGCGGCGGAAGGCATAGCCGTGGTTGCTGCTCACCGCGCCCAGCAGGCGGGCGTGCACGTTCAGGTGCAGGTCCAGGCCCGCGCTCGCCTCCTGCCGGAAGAAGTTAATCGCGTGCAGCATGCGGCACAGGCGGTCCAGCTCCACGGACTCGTCGTCGCTGGCCGCATGGTCCAGCAGGCGCCAGAGGGACAGGCCTTCGTCGGCGGGCGCGGCGCTGCGCGCCAGGCCTTCGGCGCCCACGGGGCGGCCGCTGTCCAGTTCGCGTACGGTCTGGAACACGCTCGTCATGCTGCAATTGAAAAAGCGCCCGCGCGCCCTGCCCTGGCTGTCGAGCCACAGGCTGCTGTTGGCATTCTCGGCTGTGCCCAGCCGCGCCAGATACTGCTGAAGAACCGGATAGGCCATTGCCCCTCCCAGGAAAGCGAACACGGCGCCAGACTACGGCGCGCCGCGCCAACGCGGAAGGAATGCTTTCGCCCATCGATATGCGGCGACCGTATATGCCCTGCGCCACATATACATATTAAAAAAGATTAGTTCTGGTAATAAGGGCTCGGCGGTATCGTAGCGGCGTGATCAATCAGTGGTGACGCCCATGTGCCAGCTCCTCGCAGTCAACAGCAGCAAGCCAGCCGACCTCGGCCAGTACTTCGACGTCTTCGCCGAGCGCGGCGGCCGCACTGACGAGCACAAGGACGGCTGGGGCATCGCCTTCCACAGCGGCAAGCGCTGCCGGCTCTTCACCGACCACCGCGCCTGCGTGGAATCGCCGCTGGCCGCGCGCATCCGCCGCACGCCCCTGCGGGCGCGCAACATCCTGGCCCACATCCGCAAGGCCACGCAAGGGCGGATCGCGCTGGAAAACAGCCACCCCTTTGCGCGCAAGCTGTGGGGCCAGACCTGGTCCTTTGCCCACAATGGCGACCTGAAGGGCTTCCAACCCGCGCCGGGCAAATACCGTCCGCAAGGCGACACCGACAGCGAAGCCGCCTTCTGCCACCTGCTCTCCCGCCTGGCCGAGCGTTTCGACACGGCCCCGTCGGCCAGCGAACTGCACGCCGCCCTGGGCGAATTCGCGGCCGGCATTGCCGTGCACGGCACCTTCAACTTCATCCTCTCCAATGGCGAGACCCTGTACGCCCACTGCTCCACAAAGCTGCACTACCGGGTGGACGGCCGCCAGGCCCTGATCGCCACGGAACCCGTGGACAGCGAATCCGGCTGGATCCCCTTCGCCGCCGGCGACCTCAAGGCCTTCGGCTCCGGCCAGCGCATCGCCTGAGCCCCCCCAAGAAAAAAGTTGCTTAAATGGGGACAGACCCCTTTAGGAAATTGTTAAATTTCCTAAAGGGGTCTGTCCCCATTTAAGCAACTTTTTAGGGTGGCTAGTTGCCGCTGCAGTTGCAGAAGCGCTTGCGCTTGGCGTCCGGCGCGCAGCCTTCGGGGGTGAGGGATTTCCAGAAGAGGATGGTTTCCACGCCGTAGGGGGAGCGGACGTTGCCGTCGGCGGCGTAGCCGAGGCTGGCAAAGAAGGCTTCGGCGGTGGCGGTGCTGTGCAGGAAGAGGCTCTTCATGCCCTGGGCCTTGGCCAGCTCTTCCGCATGGGCCACCATGGCCTTGCCGCCGCCCTGCCCCCGCGCCTCCGGCAGGAGGTAGCACAGGGCCAGCTTGCCCGCGCTCGTCAGCAGGCCGACGCCTTCCACGGCGCCGCCGCGCACGGCCACGAAGGCGTGGTTGGTGGGGGAGTCGAACCAGCTGGCCACCATCTGCGGGGTCTTGTTGCCCAGCCAGGCGTCCAGGATGACCGGGTCGCCGCGGTGGTCCTGCACGCAGCATTCGGCAATGGAGCGGCGCAGCACCTGGCACGCGGCCCCGGCGTCTTCTGCTGCTGCCTTGCGAATTTCAAAACCCATCTGTGTCATCCAAATCTCGTCCAAGGCCGGACTATACACCAGAGCGCGCACGCTTGTGGGCCAGGGAACATCTAAGCATATTACGAAAGATTCTTGGCAATCCAGGTCAAAAGACCCGACTATGCGTTATGTGTTTTTAACCCAGGAACTGCCATGCCAAATAAGAAAATCGAATTTAGCGCCACCCGCCGCACCGCCGCCCGCTTCCTCGCCGCCTCCCTGGCCGCCGCCGCTTTCGCGCTGCCCGCCGCCGCCCGCGCCGAGGTGACGCTGCTGAACGTGTCCTATGACGTGGCCCGCGAGCTGTACAAGGACGTCAACCCGGCCTTCGAGGCGGCCTACAAGAAGCAGACCGGCCAGGAGATCAATGTGAAGCAGTCGCACGGCGGCTCGTCCAAGCAGGCGCGCGCCGTGGCCGACGGCCTGGAAGCGTCGGTGGTGACGATGAACCAGGCCAACGATATCGATATGCTGGCCGACCGGGGACTGGTGTCCCAGGACTGGGCCAAGAAGTTCCCCAATAATGCGGCGCCGATGTATTCGACCATGGTCTACCTGGTGCGCAAGGGCAATCCCAAGGGCATCAAGGACTGGGCGGACCTGGCCCGTCCCGACGTGAAAGTGGTGATACCGAACCCGAAAACCGCCGGCAACGGCCGCTACACCTATCTGGCGGCCTGGGGCTCGGTGCTGAACAAGGGCGGCACGGACGCCCAGGCCCGCGAGCTGGTGACCAAGATCTTCAAGAACGTGCCCGTGCTGGACGGCGGCGGCCGCGCCGCCACCACCACCTTCACCCAGCGCCAGATCGGCGACGCCCTGGTGACCTTCGAGAACGAAGTGCAGCTGGTGCGCGCGGAGTTCGGCGACAACTTCGATATCGTCTACCCCTCGATCTCCATCCTGGCCGAGTCGCCCGTGGCCGTGGTGGACAAGGTGGTGGACAAGAAGGGCATCCGCAAGGAAGCCACCGCCTACCTGAACTTCCTGTACACGGAACAGGGTCAGGAGATCATCGCCAAGCATTATCTGCGCCCCCGCTCGGAAGCCGTGTTCAAGAAGTATGCGGCCACCTTCCGCCCCATCAAGCTGTTCACGGTGGATGAGGTCTTCGGCGGCTGGCGCGCGGCCCAGAAGCGCCACTTCGACGATGGCGGCGAGTTCGACAAGATCTTCGCTTCCAAATAAGAGACAGGCCAAAAAAGAGACAGGCCCGGGAGCCTTGAGCCCCGGGCCTGTCCCTTTTCTTGGGTCATCTGTGGCACACGGCTGACATTGCCTAGCTGAGAAACCACTTTAATGTTATTCTCTAACCTTGGAAAAACTTGCCGTACAGATAGATTGTAAAACGGCACCCCCACCCTTTTTCCGGACTACCGAATACACATGCTCAAGAAAATCGCTGCCATCGCGCTGCTGTCGCTTTCCACTGCCGCCTTCGCCGACGTCCGCCTCGGCTCGCAATCGGTGCTGGTGGTGGAGGACGGCACGGGCAAGGTCCTGCTGGAGAAGAACGCCAACACGGTCGTGCCGATCGCCTCGCTCACCAAGCTCATGACCGCCATGGTGGTGCTGGACTCGAAACTCGACATGGACGAGCAGATCAGCATCGACCAGGTGGACGTCGACCGCCTCAAGCACAGCACCTCGCGCGTGCCCGTGGGCGCCACGCTCTCGCGCGGCGAGATCCTGCAGCTGACCCTCATGTCCTCGGATAACCGCGCCGCCGCCTCCCTGGCGCGCACCTATCCGGGCGGCCCCACCGCCTTCAAGGCGGCCATGAACGCCAAGATCAAGGCGCTGGGCATGAGCCAGACCCGCATCGACGAGCCTACCGGCCTGTCGCCGCAGAACACCTCGACCGCCGCCGACCTGGTGAAGATGGCCAGCGCCGCCGCCACCTATCCCGAGATCACGCGCCTGACCACGGACACGAAAGAGGTCATGAAGATCAAGGGCCGCGCGGTGGAGTACCACAACACCAACCGACTGGTGGGCGCCAAGGGCTGGGATATCGGCCTGTCCAAGACCGGCTATACCGAGGAAGCGGGCCGCTGCCTGATCATGCGCATTACGGCCGCGGGCAAGAACGCCACCATGGTGCTGCTGAACGCGAAGGCCAGCTCCGCGCGCCTGATGGATGCCATGAGCATCCGCCGCTTCATCACCGGCGGCGACGAACCGAAAGTGATGAAGGCCTCGAACGGCCGCAAGAAAGCCAAGCCGGGCAAGACGCGCCGCCGCCGCGCAGCGATGTAAGAAAAGGGGACGCTACGGCGTCCCTTCTTCATTGCGCGATCTGTCCGCGCAGGCCGCTGGCGCGATGCGTGCGTTCGGCAACCGCCTGCGCCAGCACGGCCGCATTCGGCGACACCAGCGTAAAGTACTCGCGCGCGCGCGTGATGCCGGTGTAGACCAGCTCCCGCGCCAGCACTGCCCCGCCCTCGCGCGGCAGCACCAGCACCGTGTGGCGGAACTCCGAGCCCTGGGATTTGTGCACCGTCATGGCGTAGGCCGTCTCCACATTGCGCAGGCGCGTGGCAAGCACGCTGCGCACCGTTTCGCCGTCCGAGAAGTAGACCCGCAGCGAGCCGGGACGGGCGGGATCGGGCAGCGTCAGGCCGATGTCGCCGTTGTAGACGCCCGTGGCGTAGTCGTTGCGCGTGACCATGACGGGCCTGCCCACATACCATTCGCCGCGCCGCCGTATCAGGCGCGCCGCTTCCAGGCGCTGTTCGATGGCCTCGTTCAGGCCCGCCACGCCCCACTCGCCTTCGCGCACGGCGCACAGCAGGCGGAAACGCTCGAAGGCCTCCAGCACACGGCCAACCCAGGCGTCGTAGTCCTGCTCGGGGCCGGGCATGGACTTGAGCATGGCGAGGTAGTCGCGGTAGCCGCCGCCCGCGCCGGGCCGCCCTTCCACCGCCAGGTGCAGCGCATCGGAAGGCTGGGCGCCGTCCAGCCATTGCAGCACGCCGCCGCTGTCCGCCTGCAGCACCTGGCGCGCGGCCTCGGCGTCGCCCCGGTTGACGGCGCCGGCCAGCTGGCCAATGGGGCCGCCGAAGCGGCGGCTCTGGCGCAGCATGACGATGCGCTGCGCCAGCGCGCCCGCGTCGCCTGCGAACGCAGGCGGAATCTCCTGGCCCGCCGCGCTGCGCACATAGGCCAGCGTTTCTTCGCTGTAGCCGCCCGCCTCCGCCTGGTAGCACAGGTCGCCCAGCACGGCGCCCGCTTCCACGGACGCCAGCTGGTCCTTGTCCCCCAGCAGGATCAGGCGCGCATGGTCCGGCAGGGCCGCCAGCAGCGACGCCATCATCTCCAGGTGGATCATCGACGCTTCGTCCACGATCAGCACGTCCACGTCCAGCGGATTGCCCGCGTGGTGGGCGAAGCTGCGCGTGTCCGGCCTTGCGCCCAGAAGGCTGTGCAGGGTACGCGCGGCGCCCATGCGGCCTGCCAGCTCGCGCAGCGGCAAGGCATCGCCCAGGCGCTCGCCCAGCTGCTCCAGCGCGCCGTCGATGGACTGCTTCAGCCGCGCCGCCGCCTTGCCCGTGGGCGCGGCGAGCGCGATGCGCAGGCCCGCCGCATCCGGGCCGGCCATCGCGAACAGGAGGGCCAGCAGGCGCGCCACGGTATAGGTCTTGCCGGTGCCGGGGCCGCCCGTGATCACGGCCAGGCCGCCGCGCAGGGCCACGGCGCAGGCGGTCTTCTGCCAGTCCGGCCCGCCCTCGCGGGTGGCGTGGTCGAACAGGCGGTCCAGCCAGCGCCGCACCTCGCCGGCATCCACAGCCTGCGTGGCTGCGGCGCGGCGGCGCACGGATGCCGCCACCGTGGTCTCGTCGCGCCAGTAGCGGCGCAGGTAAAGGCGTTCGCCGTCCAGCACCAAGGGCTGTTTGAAATCCAGGTCGCCAACGGGCCAGACCTGCTCGCAGCCCTGCAGCAGCGCGAGCCAGCCCTTGGCGTTGCGCGGCAGCGGCGCGGCGGCGGCGCGCAGGCCGCTCCATTCGCCCTCCGTCCAGCCCAGAAGGCCGGACGGGTCGCCCGCCAGATCGTCCAGCACCAGGCAGCTGTGGCCCCGCCCTTCCAGTTCGGAGAGCAGCAGGCTGGCCAGCATCAGTTGCGGCGAGGCCTGCCCCAGCGAGGCGATAAAGCGTGCGAAGGCGCCGCTCAGGCGCCGCAGCTTGCCCGCTTCGGTGAGCGCATCGATCTGGGCGAGCAGGGCCGGTGCCTCAGTCTTCATCGCTGTCCTCCCCTGGCGCGCCATGGCGCAGCAGTTCGTCCAGGCTGTCCAGCAGCGCCAGGTCGGGCGCCAGCAGGTAGCAGCCGCGCGTCGCGGGATTGGCCACGCCGCGCAGGAAGAAAAACACCGCGCCGCCCAGCTGCGCCGCCGGATCGTAGCCTTCGCCCAGACGGCTTTGCAGCAGCCGGTGCAGGGCCAGCATGTAGATGGCGCCCTGGATGTCGTAGCGGTGTTCCGCCATGCCGCGTGCCAGCGCCGCCTTGTGATAGGCCGCGTCGTTGCCGCCCAGGGCATTCGACTTGTAGTCCAGCACCCAATAACGGCCTTCGTGCTCGAACACCAGGTCGCTGAAGCCTTTCAGCATGCCGTGCAGCTGGCGCTCCGGCAACGCGGGACGCGAGATGCCGTCCAGCAGGTGCGTGCGGCACAGCCGGTCCAGGGCGCGCGAGGACAGGCGTTCGCTCGGGAACCAGAATTCCATCTCCGGCAGCACCGCGCCTATGCCGTCCAGCGCCACGCCCAGCGGGGGCAGCGGCGTGGTGGCGATGGCGCGAATCCAGGCCAGTGCGTCGTCCAGGCGGTTGCCCCAGCCCGCGCGCTCGATGCGGCGCGTGATGCGGTTCTCGAAATTCGGCTCGTGGACTGCTGCAAAACCTTCACCGCCCAGCCATTCCAGCTGTTCGTGCAGGAAGTTGCCCGGCATGGAGCCACGCGGGAAGCGGTGCCACGCCGCGTCGTCGATGCGCCCGATGGCGGGCGCGTCATCGTCCATCAGCTTCTCTTCCAATGCGCCGCGCGGTGCGGGCGCCACGGCGGCAGTGCGCTGCGCTTCCACGGGCGCGGCGCTGCGCCGCACCAGGGAAGTGAAGCTGCCGACCGACCAGTCCCTTTCGAAGTCCGCATCGAAAGGCTGGGCATCGACCAGGGGCGGCCGCTGCTCGACCCGTTCCAGCATGGTGGGGTGCCGCAGCTCCGGCAGGCTGCCGATGGCGATGGCGTCGCAGTCGGCGCGCAGGCGCTGCCAGCGCTCCTGCAGCTGGTCCGCCGGGAGAGCCTCCCCACCCGTAAGCAGGTAGCCGAGGGCGGATTCGTGCAGGGTATTCTCGCCGTCCTTGCGGCCGGGCAGCGCCGCAACGCCCAGCCACAGGAAATGGCGGGCGCGCGTCAGCGCAACATAGAGCAGGCGCAGGTCTTCCTCCAGCCGCGCCGCCTCCGCGGCCGCGTGGGCCTCGTCCGAGAGCGCCATGTCGATGCGCCGCACCCCATCCTCCGCCGTGTACTCGAAGAAGCTGCGGTTGCGCTTTTCCACCTTGCGCGCGGTGACGGCGAAGGGCAGATAGACCAGCGGGTACTCCAGGCCCTTGGACTTGTGTACCGTGACCACTTTCACCAGCTCCGCATCCGACTCAAGGCGTAACACGCGCTCGTCGCTGCTGTCGCCGCTGCCTTCGAGCTGCTCCGCCATCCAGCGGATCAGGGCCTGTTCGCCATCGAGCTGCCGGCTGGCCGATTGCAGCAGCTCCGCCAGGTGCAGCAGGTTGGTCAGGCGGCGCTCTCCTCCCGGCTGCGCCAGCAGCGCGGCGGGCAGGCCCAGTTCATGGATGAAGCGGCGCAGCATGGCCAGCACGCCCTGCCGCTGCCAGACGCCATGCAGGGCCTTGAGCTGGTCCACGCGCTGCTCCCACGCCAATTCGTCGGAAGAAAGGCGCGCCAGCTCCGCCAGCGGCAGGCCCGCCGTACGGGTGGCGAAGGCGGCGCGCGCCAGCGCACCGTCGAGCGGATTGGCCAGGGCGGACAGCCAGCGCAGCATGTCCTGCGCCTCCTCGCTTTCCAGCACCGAATCCTTGTCCGACAGGTAGACGCTCGGCACGCCGCGCCGCTGCAGGGCCTTGCGCACGGCTCCCGCCTCTCGCCGGTCGCGCACGAGAATGGCGATGTCGGCAGGCTGCAGGCGGCGGAAGCCGGAGGGCCCGTCGAAGCCCGACCGGGAGTCGTTCAGCAGGCAGACGATATGCTCCGCGCAGTGGTGGGCGAAGTACTCGCGGTAGGCGTCCTGCTTCAGGCCTTCGGCGCCGCAGGAAACCGTGAGCGCCTGCACCTGTCCGTCCACGCCGACCAGGCGTTCCGGCCTTCCTTTCGCGCCTACGGGCTCGAAGGGCAGCGGATTGATGGCGCCGTCGCGGAAGCGGAAAGCCCCGCGCACGAAGCCGCCCTCGCCGCCAATACCTTCAGCGTGCAGGAAGATCTGGTTCACGGCCTGCACCAGTTCCGCCGTGGAGCGGTAGTTGGTGCCCAGCTGGTAATGGCGGCCTTCCGTCGCCCGGCGCGCGGAAAGGTAGCTGTGGATGTCCGCGCCGCGGAAGCCGTAAATGGACTGTTTGGGGTCGCCGATCAGGAACAGGCCCAGTGCGGGATCGTTGTCCGCCACGCGGTACAGCAGGTCGAAGATGCGGTACTGGCTGGGCGCCGTATCCTGGAACTCGTCGACCAGGGCCACAGGGTACTGCTCCGTGATGCGCTTGCGCAGCGCCTCTCCGTTGGCGCCTTCCAGCGCTGCCTTCAGGCGCTCGAGCATGTCGGCGAAACCGAACTGGCGGTTGCGCCGCTTGAGTTCATCGATGCGGCGCGCGATCACGGCCGCAGCGTGCCGGTACAGTGCATGCTTCAGCGGCTCGATGGCGGCCAGCGCCTCCGCCAGCGGCGCAACGGCGTCGAAATCGGCCGGGATGGAGGGCGTGAAGTCCCTCGCGCAGGCGTCGGCAATGCCTTCGGGCGTCAGCCTGCGCCAGGCCGTGGCGTTCAGCGCCGGTTCCACGGCCTGCGGATCGGCGGCCCAGTCGCGCAGCGCGGCGAACCATTTTGCCACCGACTCCGGTTTCATCTTGACGCCATTGAAGCACTTGGGCATCGCCTCGCGCTGCTGGGCGATCCATGCTTCCATGCGGTCCGCCCGTTCCACCCAGCCTTCCTTCAGGCGGGCCAGCGCGGCCTGCTGCTCGCGCTGCACGCGGGCGATCAAGGCAGCCAGGCCTTCGCGCTGCGCCCTGGCCTCCACATCCAGGGAGGCGGCGCGCGGAACGAGTTCGCGCATGGTGCGCTTCAGAACCTCGACGTCGGACCAGCAGGACTGCAGCAGTGACAGGGCATGCGCGTTCAGGGGGTAAACCTGCTGGCGCCAGTAGTCATGCGCGGCGTCCTCGAACAGCGCCGCCTCGTCTCCCACCAGTTCTTCGTCGAACAGGCTGCCGCTGTCGAAGGCGTGTTCGCGCAGCATGCGCTGGCACCAGGCGTCGATGGTGAAGATCGCCGCCTCGTCCATGGTCTCCGCCGCCAGCATGAGGCGGTGCGCCGCCTGCTGGCGCACCGTCTCGTCGGGGCAGGATGCCATCAGCGCGTCCAGGTAGGCGTCATCGCCTCCTGACTCGCCACGGAAGCGCGCCGCCGCCTCCACCAGCCGTTCGCGGATGCGGTTGGAGAGTTCGCGGGTGGCGGCGCGTGTGAAGGTCATCACCAGGATATCCGGCGGCAGCAGCGGGCGCGGGTAGCCATCCGCGCCGCCATGGCCCAGCACCAGGCGCAGGTAGAGCGCCGCGATGGTCCATGTTTTGCCCGTGCCTGCGCTGGCCTCAATCAGGCGCGAACCGTGCAGGGGAAAGCTCAGGGGCTGGAGAAGCTGGCTCACTCGTCCTCCTCCGCGCCCTCGATCGCTTCGATCACGAGGGAGGTGTCGAGCCATTCGGCCAGCGGCCCATACAGCTCCAGGGTGCGTGCGGTGAAGCCTTCCTCGGCCGCCAGCGCCGCATACTCCGGCCACAGGCGCGCCAGGCACTGGTCCGCCACCTCGCCGTCCACTTCGAAGCCGCCATCGTAGACGGCGCGCGGATCGCCCTGGCGCACGAAGGCGAGACCGGTCTTGCAGGCCGTGGGCAGGGGCCGGTCCATGTTCGCGCGCCACAGCGCTGCCAGCGATTCGAGCGTGGCCAGCGATTCCGCCCGGTCCAGTGCGGGCATGCGGATCACGGCATCGCGTGCCACGAGGACGCCGCCCACCGGCATTCCCTGGGCCGCCGCCGCGAGCTGGCGCAGCCACATGGGAATGAGCTTGTCGCCGCGCGGCGCACCCGATTTGTCCAGCGCCTTGGACGACATCTGCAGAAGCCACACGGTTTCGCTGCCGTTGCTGCTCAGCTGGTCGATCCAGTCTTCGAGTACCAGTCCTGCCAGCGGCAGGCTGATCGCCAGCTTGGGCGCCGCCTGCTGATACTGGCGGCGCAGCTCCAGCCAGCGCTGGCGCACGGGCAGCAGGGTATCCACCAGCTCGTGCTGCATGCGCTCCCCGATCAGGCCGATGGGCAGCACACCCTCGCGCTTCAGCCGTTCGGCGCGCGCTGCCAGCCCTGCCCTCACGCCGTCCTCTTCGGGTTCTCCTTCGTCCTCCAGCATGGCGTCTTCCAGCACGTAGCGTTCGAGGGCGTTCAGCGCAAAGGGCTCTTCGTCCTCGCCTACCAGCGCGGCGTCGCCGAACATTACGCCCAGGCGCTGGCGGAAGAAATAGCGCACGGGCTGGCGGATAAAGGCGGACAGCGCGCCAAGCCGCAGCCGGAAACCGGGATCCGTCTCATATGGCGGCAGCTCCTGCTCCTGCATCCCGTCCTGGTCCGCCGTGTGCGCCGCCCGCCATTCGCCAGCATAGGTCAGCAGGCCGCCGCGTTCGAAGTAGCGGCGGCTGAAGGGCTGCAGGGCATGCTCCGTGCTGCGTTCGGCCAGGTCGAGCCGCCAGCCCGCCTTCAGGTAGTCGCACAGCTGGGACACCAGCACGGAGGGAGGCTGTTCGCTGTTGTCGCGCACATTGCGTCCGCACCAGCTGATATACAGCTTGTCGCGCGCGGCCAGCATGGCCTCCAGCATCAGGTAGCGGTCGTCGTCGCGCCGCGAGCGGTCGCCGGGACGCGCCATGCCGGGCAGCGCCAGCAGGTCGAAATCGGCCTTGCTGGCGCGGCGCGGGAAGTCGCCGTCGTTCATGCCCAGGAGGCAGACGGCGCGGAAAGGCACGGCGCGCATCGGCATCAGGGTGCAGAAGGTCACACCGCCGGACACGAACTGGTGTTCCAGCGAAGGCTCGTCCAGGGCGCCCAGCCAGGCTTCGCGCAGCACGGCGAGCGGCACCGCCTCGTCGAAACCCGCGCCTTCGCAGGTTTCCAGCCATTTGTTCAGGGTGTCGTCCAGCTGCTTGAGGGTGAGCTTGTCGTCCTGGTCGCCGCCATCGAAGAAAGCGGCCAGCAGCGTGCGCGCCTGTTCGCCCCAGTCGGCGGGCGTGCGCGGCTGCTCCAGGCGTTCGCGCCAGGCCAGCAGCTGCTCCACCAGCTGCGCCAGCGATCCGGCCAGCGCCGCATCCAGGCCTCCCACTTCAGGGTAGGGCTCGATATCGCCGAAGGCCGCTTCGCTGCCGCTCGCATAGCCGAGCAGCATGCGGCGCACGCCGAAGATCCAGGCATTCTGCTCGCCCGCCGGACCGAGACCCAGGCCCTCGCGGTGCTCCCGGTCCAGGCCCCAGCGCACGCCAGCGCCTTCGATCCAGCGGCCAAGCGTGGGCAGGTCTTCTTCGTCCAGCCCGAAACGGCGGGCCAGCGCAGGCACGTCCAGCAGGTCGCGCACTTCGCTCTGGCGGCAGCGCTGCTGCGGCAGCCGCAGCAGCCACTCCAGGGCGACCAGCAGCGGATTCATGCTGCGGTCGTTCACATCGCCGATCTCGAAGGGAATGTAGCGCGGGTCGCTGCGGCGATGCTGGCCGAAGACGGCGTGGATGGCCGCTGTGAAGACGTCGATATCCGGCACCATCACCACCACGTCGCGCGGGCGCAGCGAGGCGTCGGCAGCAAACATGGACAGCAGCTGGTCGTGCAGGACCTCCACTTCCCGCTGCACACTGTGGGCGATGTGGAATTCGATGGACCGGTCCTGCGCAGGCGGCACAGGCCAATGGTGCTCGCTGAGCGGAAGCAGTTCGCGCACGGCGGCCTGCAGCTGCGAAAGCAGCGTATCGCCGTCATCCTCGCTGAACAGGTCGATGCGCAGCTGGCCTTCCTCGCCCTGCGCGGCGGCAGCTTCGTCGAATTCGTCCAGCATGCGGATGTAATCGCGGCCCTGGCGCCCCCAGCTCGCCAGCAGCGGATGCGTGTGCGCGTGCAGCGCCTCCAGCGGAATCTGGCCCAGGTCCACGCCCTTGCGCAGCTTCTGGCGGCGGTGCGCGGCGCGCAGCAGGTCGCGGCCGTCGATGATGTCGCCCCAATAGTAGCGGCAGGGATTGGGCACGGCCAGAATCACCTGCGTATAGCCCGCCAGCGAGGCGAGCGCCTGCAAGGTCTGGTAAGGCAGCGCGGATACGCCAAAAAGCACCACGCGGCGCGGCAGGGGTTCGAGCGGCTGCGCGCCCTGCTCCGCCTTGCGCACGAATTCACTGTGCACGCTGGCCCGCCCCAGGCCGCGCTCCTGTTCCGGCACGCTCTCCATCACACTGCGCCACAAGGCGGCTTGCCAGCGCTGGTCCTCCGGCAGCGGCAGCGTCCCGCCGCGCGCGCTGCGCAGCACATCGCGGCCCGCCGACCAGTCCTCCAGCCAGTCGGCACGGTAGACCTGGTACTGGTCGAACAGGTCGGCCAGGCGTTCGGCAAGCTGCAGCCGCCGTTCCGGGTCGCCGTCGGCCAGGAAGTGCCGCAATGGGGAAAAAACCGGCTGCGCCAGCAGCGCAGGCAGGAGGCGCATCAGGCGCCAGGTCAATGGGCCCTTGTCGAAGGCGGACACGGAGGGCACGCGCTCGCGCCCCAGCATGCCGCGGTAGGCCTCCCACAGGAAGCGCGCAGGCAGGGCCACGCGCGTGGCGGCGCACACGCCGCTTTCCTCCGCCAGCGCGATCTTCAGCCATTCGGCCACACCGTTGGACTGCACCAGGATACGTTCGGTCTCCAGCGGACCGAGGGGATGCGCCGCCAGCCACTGGAACACGGCTGCGCGCAGCTGTTCCAGCTGGTTGCCGTGCAGGATGATCAGACCGGGTGCGATGGAACTTGCCATAGGAGGCTATTATCGCCTCTCCCGGCCGCTCATGGAAGTTGCTCCGACATTTCAGCGGGAATCTGCTGCTTCAGGCGCTCCAGCAGCGAGTGCATGCGCGCGACGATCTCCTGCGCCTGTCCCGGGTCGCCGTCCGCGGGCAGCTGCTCCAGCTCCAGGCAAAGGGCCGCGAAACTCATGGCGCCCACCGCCCGCGCGGCGGATTTGATGCGGTGTCCCAGTTCGGACAGGCGCACATTGTCGCCGCGCCGCAGCGCCTCATCCACCTCCCCCAGGCCGTCGCGCGCGGAATCGAGGAACATCAGCGCGTACTTGCGCATCTTTTCGGGCTTGCTGCCGAAGGTCTGGGCCAGGGCCGCCATGTCGAACAGGGGCGCGTCCGCCACGGGCGCAGGAGGCACTTCCGCGCGTACCGCGGCCGCATGCGCCGTTCCTCCTTCCGCCGCGCGCTGGCTCATCCAGCGCGCCAGCACGGAGAACAGCAGCCTGGGTTCGATCGGCTTGGTCACGAATTCGTCCATGCCGGCAGCCAGGCAGCGCGCCTGGTCCTCGCGGCCCGCATTGGCCGTCATGGCGATCACTAAAGTGCCCGAGAGGCGTGGATCGGAGCGGATCAGGCGCGTGGTCTCGTAGCCGTCCATCACCGGCATCTGAATATCCATCAGCACGCAGTCGAAGTGCTCCTTGAGCAGCAGGTCGATGGCCTCCTTGCCATTGTTAGCCACAACCACCGTGGCGCCGGCATCCTCCAGCAGCTCCTGGCCCACCTGCTGGCTGAAGACATTGTCCTCCACCAGCAGGATCGAGGCGCCTTCGATGGAGGCGCGCATGTCCGGCGCCAGCGGCGCGCCCGTGGCAGGCGTGAAGATCGCGGGACATTTCTGCAGGCGCGCCGTGAACCAGAAGGTGCTCCCCACGCCGGGCGTGCTCTCCACGCCCACCTCGCCGCCCATCAGCTCCGCCAGCTGCTTGCTGATGACAAGGCCCAGCCCCGTGCCGCCGTAGCGCCGCGTGGTAGAGGCGTCGGCCTGGTGGAATGACTGGAACAGGCCCGCCACCTGCTGCGCCGTCATGCCGATGCCCTGGTCCTGCACCTCGAAGCGCACCAGCACACTGTTGCCCCGGTCCTCCAACGCCCGCGCGCGAATGAAGACCTTGCCCTTTTCCGAGAACTTGATGGCGTTGCTGGTGAAGTTCAGGAGTACCTGCTCCAGGCGCAGTGGGTCGCCGCGCAGCTGGTTCTCCAGGCCCGGCCAGATCTCGAACACAAGCTCGAGGCCGCGCCGCGCCGCTTGCTCGCCCAGCTGGCCAGTGATATTGGAAAGCAGTGCGCCCAGCTCGAAGTCCAGCACTTCCAGATCGAGCTTGCCTGCCTCGATCTTCGAGAAGTCGAGGATGTCGTTGATGATGCCCAGCAGGTGCTGGCTCGAATGGTAGATCTTCTGCAGATAGTCGCGCTGCTTCGGATCGGCGACGGACTTGAGCGCCAGGTGCGCCATGCCGATAATGCTGTTCATCGGCGTGCGGATCTCGTGGCTCATATTGGACAGGAAATCGCTCTTGGCGCGGCTCGCGGCCTGCGCCTCCTCCTTCAGCCGGTTCAGTTCCGACACATCCGTAGACAGCGCCAGCACGGCCATCGCCTCGGCGCTCAGCTCCACCGGCGCCTTCACGGTCCACCAGTGCCGCAGCTTGCCGTCCACGTCGGGCGACTGCACATCACCGGCCAGCTTGAGGCCTTCCGCAAGGACGCGGCTTTCCTCGGCCCACGCCGCATCCGCCTCGGCGACGGGCATGAGCTCGCGGTCCAGGCGGCCGATGATCTCCTCCGGCGGCTTGCCCATGGCCTCGGCCATGCGCGCATTCACGTAGATATAGCGGCGGTCCTCGCCCTTCAGGTAGACGCGCGCATCCACGTTATTGAGCACGCTGTCCAGCAAGCGGCGCTGCTCCTGGGCGCTGCGCCGCTGCGAGGTCACGGTATATACGTAGCCGAAGAGCAGCAGGCTGCCCACGAAGCCGGTGACCATCGACACGAAAGGCAGCCACTGGTCGAAACCGCTGATCATGTCCGCCTTGCGCACCATGAACTGCGCCTTCCACAGCGAGCCGTTGAAGTCGATCGGCAGCACAGCGATGAAGTACTGGTCCGGGTCGGCCAGCGCGGGCGGCGCGTCGATGGAGCCGTTATCGTTGTACAGCAGGCGGTCGTCCGGGGTGATGGCCAGGGTGCGCTGCTCCGGGCTGTTACCGGCCGCGGCGTACAGCACAAGGCGCAGCTGCTGGTTGGCCATCTGGTGAATGGCCTCCTGCACCAGGCGCGCCACGGAAAAACCGATGCCCACCGATCCGAGGAAGGCGGCGCGGCGCTCCGCCACATTCCCGGCCGGCATGCCTGGGCGGTACACGGGCAGGCGCATGCCCAGGCCGATATGCGGCACGGGTCCCTTGACCACCACCGGCTGCCCGGAAGCGCTCATGCGGCCCGTGTCACGCGCCAGGCTGAGCGCCTTCTCGATCGCAGGGTTGGCGATGATATCGACGCCGAACTTCTCCTTCAGCGTTTCCATGGGTTCCAGCCAGGTCAGCGGCGCGTAGTGCGGCCGCCGTCCGGGCGGACGGATATCGAATTCCGGGTAGCCGTCGGCGCGCACGGCGGCCACGAAGGCGTCGCGCTCCGCATCGCTTACGTCCGGCGCATAGTTCACGGCCTGGATGGCCGGGAAGTACTGCGGCAGGTCCAGGGCTCTCACATAGCGCCCGAACTGCCCGCGGGTCAGGTTCTCGTTCGTCTGGAACAGGGCGACCAGGCCGCGCACCACGTCGGAATAGGACTTCACGCGCGAAGAAATACTGTATTGCGTGGCCCGCGTCAGGTTCTCGAAACGCGCCTGCGCCTCGTCATGCACCGAGTTGTGCACGACCACGAAGAGCGTTACGCCCACCGCGGACGCCAGGCTCAGCCCGAGCACCCACAGCAGCAGCCTGCTGCCGGCCAATCCTCGCTGTGCGGTGCGTGTCGCTCGCATGGGTCTCGCGGTGTCTTCTTGCATGGGGGCAGCATACTATCAAAGCCTGCGCTGAAACAAACTTGCTGCACGCAGCCAAGGAACTTGCGGTCACCCGCCCTGTCAAACCGGACAGGAGGCTCCCATGGCACGCGCACGCCCTATCTTAGCGGTAAGTGATGTTAACCGGCTGTTCAAATACGGTTGGGCAATGATCCTGGCTTTCCCGCTCTGTCTGCCTGCATTGGGCGCGCCGGGCGGGGACCACGACGAGCTGGAGGCATGGATCGAAGCGCCTTTCCGGCTCACGCAGGACGAGGCTTTTGTCCTGCATTTCCGCCACCCCGGCCGCCGTTCAGTGAACTGGCAATTACAACTGCTAGCTGGCAATGGTGCAGTTCTGCAACACTGGCGCGGCGAGGCCATGTTGCGCGGAGGCGAGGCGGAGCTGCGGCTTGGGCAGCGCATTGCGGCCGCTCCCGGCCTGTACAGCCTGCGGCTATCGGCGCGCACTGCCGGTTCGCGCGGCGAGCCCATCGTCCAGCAGCGGCAGGTAGCGCTCGGCGCGCTGCCCGCGCCCAGGCTGGCCCCGTCTCAGGCGGCCGTGCCCGAATTCGATATCGTCCTCGGCAACCTGCACAGCCAGACCGGCCACAGCGACGGCGGCGGTCCGCTGGGCGAATGCCGCGGCGCCCAGGAGCCGCAAAGCGCAGCGGCCGGTCCCGCCGAAGCCTATGCCTATGCCCAGGCACATGGGCTGCAATTCCTGCTGGCCTCCGAGCACAATCACATGTACGACGGTTCCGAGGGCAGCGATCCCGCTGCCGATCCGGCGAAGGCCCACGCCCTGTACCGCAAGGGCCTGGGCGAAGCCGCCGCCTATTCCGCCGCGCATCCGGGTTTTGCCGCCCTGTACGGCATGGAATGGGGCGTCATCAGCAATGGCGGCCACCTGAATATCCTGAACAGCCCCGAACTGCTGGCCTGGGAGCGCAGCGCGGACGGCGAGCTGATGGGCGACACCTTCGTCGCCAAGGGCGACTACGCGGCCCTGTACCGGCTGATGCGGGAAAAAGGCTGGATCGGCCAGTTCAACCACCCGGCCCAGAACCAGTTCCGGGTGCATGGCCAGCCCCTGGGCTTCAATGCCGACGGCGACGCCAGCATGGCGCTGTGCGAAGTGATGAACAGCGCCGCCTTCTCCAGCCGCGACGGGGAGGACGAGAAGCGCCACAGCTTCTACGAGCCCGCGTGCCAGCGCCTGCTCGAAGCGGGCTACCATCTTGCCTTCAGCAGCGACCAGGACAACCACTGCGCCAACTGGGGCGCGTCCTACGGCAACCGCACCGGCGTGCTTCTGCCGCGCGGCACACCGCTCAGCACGGCCAGTCTTCTGGAGGCGGTGCGCGCCCGCCGCGTCTTCGCCACCATGGACAAGACCTCCAGCCTCGTGCTGCGCGCAAACGGGCGCATGATGGGCGAGCGCTTCGAGAACAGCGGGCCGCTGCGCCTGCAGGTGGCGTACGCGCCCGGTCCGGGCCGCAGTGCGGCCGCCCTGGCCATCGTGCACGGCGTGCCGGGGCGGCGCGGCGAACCGGATACGCAGGCCCTCGAAGGCGACAGCCTGGACCTCACGCCGCCGCCTGGCGAGCATTACTACTACGCCCGGTTGACACAGGAGGACGGCCGCATCCTCTGGTCCGCCCCCATCTGGGTCAGCCAGCGGCCATAAGCTTCCCGGCTTGGTGTAGAGTGCGGTATCTCGCACACTACAGGAGAAGCAATGCGATCGTACCGGAAACTGGCTGGCGGCATGGTGCTGGGACTGGCCCTCGGGCAGGCCACAGCGCAACAGAAGACCGATCCCTATGAATGGCTCGAAGACGTGGGCGGGGAACAGCAGCTGGCCTGGGTACGGCAGCAGAACGAGGTGGCGCTGAAGGAACTGGAAGGACGGCCGCAATACCCGGCCATCCACGACCGCCTCAAGACCATCCTCAACTCCAGGGAGCGCATTCCCTACGTGCAGCAGCACGGCAGGCACGTCTACAACTTCTGGCGCGATGCAAGCCATGTGCGCGGCATCTGGCGGCGCACCACGCTCGACCAGTTCCGCCAGCCGCAGCCGGAATGGGAGACCGTACTCGACCTGGACCAGCTGGCCGCCGACGAGAAGGAGAACTGGGTGTGGCACGGCGTATCCTGCCTTTACCCGAAAGGCGAGCGCTGCCTGGTGTCGCTCTCGCGTGGCGGCGGCGACGCGGTAGTGGTGCGCGAGTTCGACACGGCCAGCCGCAGCTTCGTCAAGGACGGCTTCACCCTTTCCGAAGCCAAGAGCGATACGGGCTGGATCGACCAGGACACCCTCTTCGTCTCCACCGACTTCGGCCCCGGCTCCATGACCACGTCCGGCTATCCGCGCATCGTGAAGGAATGGAAGCGCGGCCGCCCGCTGGCTGAAGCCGCCACCTTGTACGAGGCGCAGACCGCGGACCTGGGCGTGGGCGCCTACAAGGACTTCACCCCCGGCCTCGAATTCCAGTTCGTGGTGCGCCAGATCGGCTTCTACAGCAGTGAACTCTTCCTGCGCGAAGGCAGCAAGCTGAGCAAGGTGCCCAAGCCGGACGACGCCAACGCCTACACGGTGCGCGACCAGCTCGTGATCGAGCTCCGTTCGGACTGGACGGTCGACGGCCAGACCTATCCGCAAGGCGCCCTGCTGGCCACCGACTTCCGCCGCTTCATGCAGGGCGAGCGCCGCTTCGAGCTGCTGTTTACGCCCACGCCCACCACTTCCCTGGACGGCGTGGCCGCCACCCGCTCCGCCCTGCTGCTCAATGTGCTCGACAACGTGAAGAACCGCCTCGTCGAGTTGAAACGCAGCGATAGCGGCTGGCAGCGCCGCGACGTGGACGCGCCCGCCTTCGGCACCCTGGAGGTGAGCGCGCTGGACCCCATCGCCTCCGACCAGTACTTCCTGACGGTGACCGATTTCCTCACTCCCACCACCCTCTACCTGGCCCAGGCGGGGGACGACAAGCGGGTGGCCCTGAAATCCCTGCCCAGCTTCTACGACGCGAAGCCGTACACGGTGAAGCAGTTCCAGGCTACCTCGAAGGACGGCACGAAAGTGCCCTACTTCGTCATCATGAACAAAAAGGCCAGGCTGAACGGCAAGAATCCCACCGTGCTCTACGGCTACGGCGGCTTCGAGGTGTCGATGAAGCCCAGCTACAGCGCGGTGGCGGGCTCGGCCTGGCTGAGCCAGGGCGGCGTGTATGTGCTGGCCAATATCCGCGGCGGCGGCGAATTCGGCCCGCGCTGGCACCAGGCGGCCCTGAAGCAGAACCGCCAGAAGGCCTTCGACGACTTCATCGCCGTGGCCCAGGACCTCATCAAGCGCAAGGTGACCAGCCCGCGCCACCTGGGCATCATGGGCGGCAGCAACGGCGGCCTGCTGGTGGGCGCCGTCATGACGCAGCGGCCCGACCTGTTCAATGCCGTGGTCTGCCAGGTGCCCCTGCTGGACATGCGGCGCTACAGCAAGCTGCTGGCGGGCGCCTCCTGGATGGGCGAATACGGCGATCCGGACGATCCCGAACAGTGGAAGTTCATCGGCAAGTACTCGCCCTACCAGAACGTGTTCCGCGACAAGCACTATCCCCGCGTGCTCTTCACGACTTCCACGCGCGACGACCGCGTCCATCCCGGCCATGCCCGCAAGATGGTGGCGAAGATGAAGGAACAGGGCCACGACGTGCTGTACTGGGAAAACACGGAAGGCGGCCACGCGGGCGCCGCCAACAACGACCAGCAGGCCCATATGTGGGCCCTGACCTACAGCTTCCTCTTGAATCAGCTGAAATAAGCATCAAATAACAACACCGCGCCCAATCGTGCGCGGTGTTCGCGCGGCCTCGCGTATTCTTACAAAACATTTCCTGATAGCATTACAATAATGACAAGTGAGCGACGTCGTCCAGGACGGACGGCTACGCTACTTTTCGCTTGACTCGGTCCGGCACAGGCGTATCGTGGCTGGGTTGGGCGAGATGACGAGACCACTGAAACTGGGCAAGCTTCCTGTGCAGACTCCAAAAGTCCTCCTGGTGAATGACGACCCGGCCGGCCTGTTCGCGCTGGAAAGCCTGTTGGCCGACGAGGCCGTGCGCCTGGGCTACCAGCTGGTCGCCGCCGGTTCCGGCGCCGAAGCCCTGCGCGAAGTGCTGAAGCAGGAGTTCGCCGTCATCGTCCTCGACATCAATATGCCCGACATGGACGGCTTTGCCGCCGCCGAGGCCATCCACTCGCACCCGCGCTCCTCCAACGTGCCCATCATCTTCGTGACGGCCCACCAGGCCGACGAAATCAACCGCCTCAGGGCCTACCAGGCGGGCGCGGCGGACTATCTCTTCACGCCCATCATTCCGCAGATCCTGCAGACCAAGGTGGCCGTCTTCGTGGAGATCATGAAGCAGAACATGCTGCTGCGCGAGCAGGCGGCCGAGCTGCGCAAGCTGAACCAGGACCTGCGCGTGCAGCGCCTGCAGGACCTGGAGCGCGCCAACCGCGAACTGCAGCTGGAGATCGCCGAGCGCAAGCTGGCCGAGCAGCGCGCCAACGCCCTGTCCACGCGCGATCCGCTCACCGGCCTGGTGAACCGGCGCTCCCTGATCCAGCAGCTGGAGCACGCCGTGGCCACGGCCGAACGCCACCATACCCACTTCGCCCTCCTCTTCCTTGACCTGGACAAGTTCAAGCAGATCAACGACAGCTTTGGCCACGAGGTGGGCGACGAGCTGCTGCGCCAGGTGGCCGCCCGCATCACATCTTCGGTACGCATGGCCGACGTGGTGGCCCGTTTGGGCGGCGACGAATTCGTGGTCCTCATCGAAGGCAAGACGCCCGCCGCCAATGCGGCCCGGGTGGCGCGCAAGATAGCCCAGGCGCATGCCCGCCCCTTCGACATCGGCGGGCGCGGCATCTACACGTCCACCAGCATCGGCATCGCCCTCTATCCCCAGGACGGCGGCAATGCCCGCCTGATGATGAAGAACGCCGACCTTGCCATGTACCACGCCAAGCAGGAACGCGATGTGGCAGGCGGCGGCGTGCGCTTCTTCCACGAGGAACTGAACCGGCGCGAGAAGGAGCACGAGCAGTGGACGACAGAGCTGCGCCACGCCCTCATCGGCAACCAGCTGGAACTGCTGTACCAGCCGCAGACCGGGCTGGCCGGGGGCAGGCTGTGCGCCGTCGAGGCCCAGCTGGTGTGGAACCATCCCCGCCTGGGCCGGGTGGAAGCCGAGCGTTTCCTGCCATGCATCTATGACCGCTCCCTGCTCGAACGCCTGGACGCCTGGACCATCGTCACCGCCTGCGCCCAGGCCGCCGCTTGGCGCAGCGCCCCGTGCGGCCTGGAAGAGGCCAGCGTGGCCATCAACCTGTGCAGCCCGCAGCTGTGCACCGAAACGCCCGCCAAGCTGGTGGCCGAAGTGCGCCGCCACCGCCTGCCGCCCGGCGCCATGACGCTGGAACTGAACGAGGCCCTGCTCTCGGCCCACCACAACACCCTGGAGCCCCTGCTGCGCCAGCTGCAGGCCGCGGGCGTGGCGCTTGCGCTGGACTCCTTCGGCCACGCGCGCAGCTCACTGGCTGCCTGCAAGAAGCTGGGCCTGGACCAGATGAAGATCGACCGCGCCTTCGTGCGCAATATCGGCGACGACGATGGCGGCACCGACATGGTGGCCGCCATCATCCACCTCGCGCGCGCCCTGCAGATGCGCGTGGTGGCGCTCGGCGTGGACAGCCAGCTGCAGCTGGCCGTACTGAATACCCTGGGCTGCGACAGCTGCCAGGGCGAATTTTTCTGTCCGCCGCTCGCGGCGGCGGAACTGATGCAAAGGCTGGAAGAGCCAGCCCTTACTACCTAGTGAATGAGGATCTCGTCGATGAATGACATGACCGAACTGCCCGAAGAACTGGACCTGAAGCTGATTCTCCAGACCTTGATGGCATTGAAAAAAGGCGATTTCTCGGCACGCATGCCGTCCGACTGGACGGGCGTATCCGGCAAGATCGCCGATACCCTGAACGAAATCATCGAGACCAACGAAAAGCTGGTGCGCGCGGTTACGGAAGTCAGCCGCGTGGTGGGCCGCGAAGGCCGCCTGACGCAGCGCGCCTCGGTGAACAACGTCACGGGCGGCTGGTCCACCATCATCAGCGCGGTCAACACGCTGATCGACGACCTGGTGCGCCCCACTACCGAAATGGCGCGCGTGATCGGCGCCGTGGCAAAGGGCGACCTGTCGCAGACCATGGCGCTGGAGGTGGACGGTCATCCGCTTAAAGGCCAGTACCTGCGGGCGGCGACTACCGCCAACACCATGGTGGAACAGCTTTCCTCCTTCTCCTCCGAAGTGACGCGCGTGGCGCGGGAGGTGGGTACGGAGGGCAAGCTTGGCGGCCAGGCGCAGGTGAAGGGCGTGGCGGGCACGTGGAAGGACTTGACCGACTCCGTGAACTCCATGGCGGGTAACCTGACTTCGCAGGTGCGTAACATCGCGGAGGTGACCACCGCCGTGGCAAACGGCGACTTGTCCAAGAAGATCACGGTGGACGTGCGCGGCGAGATCCTGCAGCTGAAGGACACCATCAACGTGATGGTGGACCAGCTGCGTTCCTTCGCATCCGAGGTGACCCGCGTGGCGCGTGAGGTGGGTACGGAAGGCAAGCTCGGCGGCCAGGCCTACGTGCCTGGCGTGGGCGGCACGTGGAAGGACTTGACCGACAACGTGAACTTCATGGCGTCCAACCTGACGGGCCAGGTGCGTAACATCGCGGCGGTGACCACCGCCGTGGCGAACGGCGACTTGTCCAAGAAAATCACGGTGGACGTGAAGGGCGAGATTCTCGAACTGAAGAACACCATCAACGTGATGGTGGACCAGCTGTCCTCCTTTGCATCGGAAGTGACCCGCGTGGCGCGTGAGGTGGGTACGGAGGGCAAGCTGGGCGGCCAGGCGCAGGTGAAGGGCGTGGCAGGCACGTGGAAGGACTTGACCGACTCCGTGAACTCCATGGCAGGTAACCTGACGGGCCAGGTGCGTAACATCGCGGACGTGACCACCGCCGTGGCAAACGGCGACTTGTCCAAGAAGATTACGGTGGACGTGAAGGGCGAGATTCTCGAACTGAAGAACACCATCAACGTGATGGTGGACCAGCTGAACTCCTTCGCATCCGAAGTGACGCGCGTGGCGCGCGAGGTGGGCACGGAAGGCAAGCTGGGCGGCCAGGCAAACGTGCCGGGTGTGGCGGGCACGTGGAAGGACTTGACGGAAAACGTGAACCAGCTGGCAGGTAACCTCACGGGCCAGGTGCGTAACATCGCGGAGGTGACCACCGCCGTGGCAAACGGCGACCTCTCGAAGAAGATTACCGTGGACGTGAAGGGCGAGATCCTGGAACTGAAGAACACCATCAACGTGATGGTGGACCAGCTGTCATCCTTCGCATCGGAAGTGACCCGTGTGGCGCGCGAGGTGGGTACGGAAGGTAAGCTGGGCGGCCAGGCATATGTGCCGGGCGTGGGCGGTACGTGGAAAGACCTTACCGACAACGTGAACTTCATGGCGTCCAACCTCACGGGCCAGGTGCGTAATATTGCGGCGGTGACCACCGCCGTGGCGCGCGGCGACTTGTCCAAGAAGATTACCGTGGACGTGAAGGGCGAGATCCTGGAACTGAAGGACACCATCAACGTGATGGTGGACCAGCTGTCCTCCTTCGCATCGGAAGTGACCCGTGTGGCGCGCGAGGTGGGTACGGAAGGCAAGCTGGGCGGCCAGGCTAACGTGCCTGGCGTTGCAGGTACCTGGAAAGACCTGACCGAGAACGTGAACCAGCTGGCGGCAAACCTGACCAACCAGATGCGCGCGATCGGCGAGGTGGCAACGGCCGTGACGCGGGGCGACTTGTCCCGTTCCATCCAGGTGGAGGCGCGCGGCGAGGTGTCCTACCTGAAGGACAACATCAACGAGATGATCCGAAACCTGAAGGAGACCACGCAGAAGAACGCGCAGCAGGACTGGCTGAAAACCAACCTGGCGCGCTTCACCCGCCTGCTGCAAGGCCAGCGCGACCTGCAGGCCGTGACGAAGCTGATCCTGTCCGAGCTGGCGCCGCTGGTGTCCGCCCACCACGGCGTGTTCTACATGATGGACTCGCAGCTGGACGACGCCCGCCTGCGCATGATCGCCAGCTACGGCTACCGCTCCAGCCGCAAGCTGCCCACCTCCTTCCTGCCGGGTGAAGGCCTCGTGGGCCAGTGCGCGCTGGAGAAGGTGCGTATCTGGCTGACGGATGTGCCGCGCGACTACATCGTCGTGTCTTCAGGCCTGGGCGCGGCGCCGCCGACCAATATCGTGGTGCTGCCTATCCTGTTCGAACAGCAGGTGAAGGCGGTGATCGAGATCGCGTCGCTGGACCGCTTCACGGAAACCCACCTTTCCTTCCTGGACCAGCTGATGGAATCCATCGGCGTGGTGCTGAACACCATCGAGGCGAACAGCCGTACCGAGTCGCTGCTGACCCAGTCCCAGTCCCTGGCGCAGGAGCTGCAGCAGACCAACCAGGAGCTGGCGGAGAAAGCCCGCCTGCTGTCCGAGCAGAACATCGAGGTGGAACGGAAGAACCGCGAGGTGGAACAGGCGAAGCTGGCGCTGGAAGAAAAGGCGACCCAGCTGGCCCTGTCCTCCAAGTACAAGTCCGAGTTCCTCGCGAACATGTCGCACGAGCTGCGCACGCCGCTGAACTCCCTGCTGATCCTGGCGCAGCAGCTGGGCGATAACCCCGAAGGCAACCTCTCGTCCAAGCAGGTTGAATTCGCGAAGACCATCCACGGCTCGGGTTCCGACCTGCTGACGCTGATTAACGACATTCTGGACCTGTCGAAGATCGAGTCCGGTACGGTGACGCTGGACGTGTCCGAGTACCGCTTCGCCAACCTGCGCAACTACGTGGACCGCACCTTCCGCCACATGGCGGAAGCCAAGCACCTGGGCTTCAGCGTGGAACTGTCGGACAACCTGCCGACCGCGCTCATGACCGACACCACGCGCCTGCAGCAGGTGTTGAAAAACCTGCTGTCCAATGCCTTCAAGTTCACCTCCCACGGCCAGGTTTCGCTGGAGATCGGACTGGCCAAGGGCGGCTGGAGTCCGGACAACCCGAACCTGGCCAACGCCGACGCGGTGCTGGCCTTCTCCGTCACCGACACCGGCGTTGGTATCGCCTCCGACAAGCTGCAGCTGATCTTCGAAGCGTTCCAGCAGGCCGACGGCTCCACGGCGCGTAAATACGGCGGCACGGGCCTGGGCCTGTCGATCTCGCGCGAACTGGCCCGCCTGCTGGGCGGCGAGATCCGCGTGGAATCCACGGTGGGCGCGGGCTCCACCTTCACCCTCTTCCTGCCATACAACCGCGCAGGCTTCGTGAACTACGACCTGAGCCGCCAGCCTGTCCAGCGCAGCGCTCCCCAGGTGCCGAAGGTGGTCTATTCCGCGCAGGCGCCGGAGCAGGAGCAGGAACACCAGATGACGGTGATCGACGCCGATTCGGAAGTGGAGGCCTACGGCGGCACCACCATCGACGACCGTGGCCTGACCTCGCCGGGCGACCCCTCGGTGCTCATCATTGAGGATGACGAGCGCTTCGCCAAGATCGTGCTGGACTTCGCCCGCGAGAAGAACTTCAAGGGCATCGTGACGCACCAGGGCGACTCGGCGCTGAGCCTTTCGCGCGACTACCTGCCGTCCGCCATCCTGCTCGACCTGGACCTGCCGGACATCGACGGCTTCACGGTGCTGGAACGCCTGAAGCGCGACCCGAGCACGCGCCACATTCCGGTGCACGTGATGTCCGCCTCGCGCGAGCGCGAACGCGCCCTGCGTTCCGGGGCCATCTCCTACCTGAACAAGCCGGTGAGCAAGGAATCGCTGACCGAGGAGTTCAGCCGCATCCAGAAGTTCCTCATGGGCGGCAAGCGCAGCCTGCTGGTGGTGGACGACGAGG
Source organism: Massilia endophytica (assembly GCF_021165955.1). Taxonomy (NCBI): domain Bacteria; kingdom Pseudomonadati; phylum Pseudomonadota; class Betaproteobacteria; order Burkholderiales; family Oxalobacteraceae; genus Massilia; species Massilia endophytica. The sequence continues at coordinate 2,524,171 of NZ_CP088952.1, forward strand.
AAGCGCAGCGCGACGCGATCAAGACCCTGATCGGCGAAACCGACGTGGATATCCAGACCGTGGGCACGGGCGAGGAAGCCCTGGCCGCACTGCGCGCCACCCACTTCGACTGCATGGTGCTGGACCTGACCCTGCCCGACATCAGCGGCTTCGACCTGCTCGACATCATCGGCAAGGACCTGAAGCTGCGCGACCTGCCGGTGGTGATCAACACGGCCAAAGAGCTGAACCGCAAGGAAGTGGCCAAGCTCAAACGCTATGCCAAGACCATCGTCATCAAGGACGCCCGCTCACCGGAACGCCTGCTCGACGAAACGGCACTTTTCCTGCACCGCGCCCAGGCCAGCCTGCCGGAAGCCCAGCGCCGCATGCTGGAGCAGGTGCACGCCGCCGATTCCGGCCTGGCGGGACGCAAGGTGCTGATCGTCGACGACGACCTGCGCAACATCTTCGCCCTGTCCTCCCTGCTGGAACGCCAGCAGATGCAGGTGTCCTTCGCCGAGAACGGCCGCGACGGCATCGAGGTGCTGGAACGCGACCCGAGCATCGAGATTGTGCTGATGGACATCATGATGCCGGAGATGGACGGCTACGACACCATGCGCGCCATCCGCCGCATTCCGAAGTTCCGCTCCCTGCCCATCATCACCCTGACGGCGAAGGCGATGAAGGGCGACCGCGACAAGTGTATTGCCGCGGGCGCGTCCGACTACATTACCAAGCCGGTGGACGTGGCGCAGCTGCTGTCGCTCATGCGCGTGTGGCTGCACTGAGATGAAAAGCGAGTCCGACCAGATGGCGCAGATGGCCGACCTCCGGCGCGATTCGTCGCCGGAGGTGGAAGCCCTGGAGCTGGAGCTGCTGCTGGAAGCGGTGGTGCAGCGCTTCGGCTTCGACTTCCGCTCCCATGAGCGGCTGATCATCAAGCGCAAGCTCTTCGCGCTCATGCAGCGGCGCGGCCTGCGCACGCTGTCGCAGCTGCAGGACCGGGTGCTGCACGACCTGAACACCTGCAGCGCCCTGCTGCGCGCGCTGAGCGTGCCGCCGGCGGCGATGTTCGACGATCCGCAGGAAGCCTCGCAGCTGCGCGACGTGGCGGCGCACTGCCTGCCCGGCGCGGCCCTGCCGCGGGTGTGGCTGGCCGACTGCGCGGGCGCGGAACAGGCATGGACGACGGCCGTCATCCTCGCCGAACAGCAGCTGCTGTGGCGCACGGAGATCTATGCCACGGTATCGAGCGACGACCTGCTGGAGGAAGCGGCGCAGGCCGTGATTCCGGCCGAAAAGCTGCCGCAATGCCAGCGCAATTACGAGATGGCAGGCGGCACGGGGAACCTGGCCGACTACTTCCAGATCGAAGGAAAGGACGCGGTGCTGCTGCCCAAGCTGCGCAACCGCATCACCTGGGCGCAATACAACCTGGTGACGGATGCCTCGTTCAACGAATTCCAGCTGATCGTGTGCCGCCGCGCGCTGCCCGATTTCGGCCCGCTGCTGCGCCAGCGCGTGCTGCACCTGTTCCACGAAAGCCTGGCGGTGCTGGGCGTGCTGGGCGTCGACCGCCTGCTGGACAGCGCCGAACTCCCCACCGGCTACCAGCCCGCCCTCCCCCAGCACCCCTGGTACAAACGCGTCGCCTGAACGCAGGGGACAGACCCCGTACGGGGTCTGTCCCCGGTGTCCCAGTCAGCAACCGACCACAGTCGGCTATAGGGTAGCCTTCGCACTCTCCCTCTCCCCAATCCGATCCCTCCAAGCCTGCAGATTGGCAAACCCCTCCTGCCCCGGCCTGAACTTGATCAGCCCCTTTGCAAACTCCAGCGCGCAGAAGGCCGTAATATCCGCAATGGTAAACCGCTCCCCCGCCATATAAGGCTGCTTGCCGAGCACCCCATCCAGCCAGCCCGCAGCCTCGCGCAGCCGTTCCGCCTGCGCCGCGGCAAACTCCGCGATCTGCGGCTTCTCGAACACCGCCAGCACAGGATGCGTATGCCGCGCAGCGTGAACGATGGGCAGATGCAGGTGGAACTCCACGCGCCGGTCCCACATCTCGATAAAGGCGCGCTCCTCGAAGTCCCGTCCCATCAGGTTCGGTTCCGGCTGCAAGCCCTCCAGGTAAGTGCAGATGGCGCGCGTTTCGCACAGCACCCTGCCGTCATCCAGCTCCAGCGCAGGCACGCGGCCCAGCGGATTCTTCGCCAGATACGCCTCGCTGCGGTGCTGGCCGTTCAGGATGTCGATTTCCTCCTGCTGGATCTGCAGTCCCTTTTCCGCGGCAAACATGGTTACCCGGCGCGGATTCGGCGCCCGCGCGCTCACATACAGCTTCATCCCTGGTCTCCTTATTGTTTGGATTGTCCCGTCTCCAGCATATTGCGCGCCTCGGCCGCGAACTGCTCCGCCTTGTCCGCATCGTCGGCGCGGTCGAGCACATTGGACGGTGGAAGCATGATACCGCGCTGCACGGCCGGGCGGGCACGAATCTGCTCCAGCCAGCGCTGCAGGTGCGGCAGGCCCTCGGTGGACACGCCGGACCATTTATGGGTGCGCACCCAGGCCCAGTTGGCGATATCGGCAATCGAGTAACCGCCAGCAAGGTACTCGTTGTCCTTGAGCCGCTCGTCGAGCACCGTGAACAGGCGGCGGCTTTCACCCTGATAGCGGTCGATGGCGCCCTGCAGCTTCTCGGGGAAGTAGCGGTAGAACACATTGGCCTGTCCCATCATGGGTCCGACGCCGCCCATCTGGAACATCAGCCACTGCAGCACCACCGAGCGCCCGTTCGGGTCGGAAGGCATGAGCTGGCCCGTCTTCTCGGCCAGGTAGATCAGGATGGCGCCCGATTCGAAGACGGCGAAATTGTCGTTGGCGCGGTCCACGATGGCGGGAATGCGGCCGTTGGGATTAATCGCGAGGAACCAGGGTTCCTTCTGCTCCTTGGCGGAGAGGTCCAGCTGGTGCAGGGTGTATTGAAGGCCCAGCTCTTCGAGCGCGATTGAGATTTTGTGCCCATTGGGCGTAGGTGCGGTGTACAGTTCGATCATGCCAATCCCCTCGCTATCAGATGAATAGGAAATCATAGCGAAAAAAAAGACCGGCCGCTTTTGGAGGAAAGTGCCGGTCGAAACGCTTATTGGAGAAAGCGCGGGGATGTTCAAGGAAACCGTGCCGGATTGAGGAATCCGGCAACCTGCCGCGCACTTGCGCGCACGGTATGGGTGCTACTTTGCCACCGATCGCGCAATGCAGGCTTAGGACTTCATTAAGTCCGGCCGGGAATAAAAAAAACCCGCACATCGGTGCGGGTGAAGGGATTCAAATCGGGAGAGATTTGAAAGAGCAGAAGCATCGTCCCACGTCCATATGACGCAGTCATGACACCCCATCAAGCTCTACGATAGTACAAAGATAGCGGTAACATACTCTCCAAAAGTCACGGTATGAAAAAAATTTACGGCTGCATCCTCGTCCCGGTACTGCTGGCTGCCTGCAGCCAGCCCGCGCCAGGGCCGGCCGCCTTGCACGTCCAGGCTGCCCCTGCGTCCCCGGCAGCCGCCTTGCCGCGGCTGCACGGGGAGGTCCTGCGCATCGACCCGGCCGCTTCGCTCATCACCATCGTGGTCCGGCGCGGCGGACGCTTCGCGCTGCTGGGCCATGACCATGTGCTGGCGGCCCGCGCCATCGAAGGCGAGATCATGCCCGGCAGCGGACGCGCCGCCCTGCGCTTCCGCCTCGACCAGCTGACGGTGGACGAAGCGGCGCTGCGCAGCGCCGCAGGCCTGGCCAGCCAGCCCTCGGCCGACGCCGTTGCCGGCACGCGCGACAACATGCTGAGGAAGGTGGTGGAAGCGGAGCGCTATCCATGGGTCGCCGTGGCCGTGGAAGCGGCAGCACCGGGCATGGTGAACGCCGATATCAGCCTGCACGGCCAGACGCGGCGCTATGCGGTGCCCGCCGCCATCGGCGCCGGCAGCGGCGGGATGGCAGTGAGCGGCGCCTTCGTGCTGAAACAGAGCGACTTCGGTATCGTCCCCTTCTCCGTGCTGGGCGGCGCCCTCCAGGTGCAGGACGCCATGGAGCTGCGCTTCGACTTGCGGGCGCGCTAGCGCGAGAGCAGCATGCGCAGGCCGAGGCCGACGAAGATGGCGCCTGCAATCCGGTCCAGCCAGAGCCCGGCGCTGGGTTTGCGGTTGATCCAGGCGCCCACCGAACCGGAAAAATAGCCGAGCAGGCCGAACAGCAGGCAGCCCTGTGCCGTGAAGAGCAGGCCCAGCTGCGCCGTCTGCCAGGCCACATCGCCCCGCGCCGCCACCACGAACTGGGGCAGGAAGGACAGGAAGAAGAGAATGACCTTGGGATTGATGGCGTTCGCCAGCAGGCCTTTGGCAAACAGGCGGCCCAGCGATTCGTCCGGCAGCGCCGCGCTGCCCACGCGCGCGCCTCCGCGGCTGCGCAGGGCGCCGAAACCGAGCCAGACGAGATAGAGGCCGCCCGCCACCTTCAAGGCCGTGAAGGCCGGCGGAGAGGCCGCTATGAGCGCGCCCACGCCCAGCGCGGCCAGCAAGGTATGGCTCAGGCAGCCCAGCGCACAGCCCAGGCCGAAGGCCATGCCCTGCTTGCGCCCGCGCGACATGCCCACGCTCAGCACCATGAGATTGTCCGGCCCCGGCGAGGCGGTGACGGCAACAGCGACGGCGAGAAAACCAAGGCATTGTTCGGGCGAGATCAGCACGGGCGGCTCCACAATTGTTCAGCCCGTAATCATACCGTCCTCCCGGACAAGGTAGGATAGCGGCCATGAACACGACTACCCGCGCCTGGGTGCGCATGCCGTCCGGCAAACGGCTCGATCTGCTGGACCCCACCCCTTTCGACTGGGAAGATGCCGACCTTGCCCTCGGCCTGGCCCGCACCTACCGCTGGGGCGGACACTCCGCCTGGCCGCTGCCGCTCTCCGTGGCCCAGCACTCCATCACGGTCATGCAGCTGCGCCGCATGTGGTCCACCGAACGCCTCGATCCCGTGATCGAGCTGCGCGAACTGCTGCACGACGCCGAGGAAGGCCTGCTGGGCTTCGACTGCATCTCGGTGCTGAAGCCCTTCCTCGGCGAACGGTTCCGCGAGCTGAGCAAGCGCCTGGAACAGGCCGTGTTCCGCCGCTACGGCCTGCCCGCCTGGACCACGCGCGAACACCGCATCCACAAGCGCGCCGACCGCCTGGCCGCCGCCAGCGAGGCCGTGCATGTGGTGGGCTGGTCGCGCGAGGAGGTGCGCAAGACGCTGAAGATCATGGCCGAGCCCCTGCCGGACGATCCCCTCAAGCCGCTTTATGGCGAGAAGGCCTGGGAACCGTGGCCGCCCGGCCTCGCCTGCGAGCGCTTCCTGAAAGAGCTGGAGCGCCTGAAGCAGGCCATCCAGACCCCGCCGCCGATGCAAGGTGATTTCTGATGTAAACGCGCTAAACTGGCGTTTACTAAGCCCATTTTTTACTTATCCACTTCTGCTGTGGATAAGGATGTGGAAAACAGGGGCTTGACAGCCCGCAAAGCCAGTATCGGTGCGGCTTCCAATAAAATGCCCATTCAAAAGGCAAAAATTAATCCCATAAAAATCAATGACTTGGCGGGGCGATTTGTGCGGCAGTTAACATAGCGACCACGCCTGTAAAATTTTTTCCGCATGTGTGGGGCCTGTGCACAGCTGCGCGGAAGTCTTTGACAAAAGTTCCGCTGAGGAATAGTGTCATCACAAGCGCGCAGCATTCTATGGAGCGGCCTACAGATGGACGTAAAAGTTCCTGATGACGAGTCCAGCGACACCTGGATGATTGACGACGATGCAACCGCTTCCGCCGCCGAGCAGCCTGCTGCCAACGGCCCCGCCCCCTGGCGCGTCCTGATCGTCGACGATGACGTGGACGTGCATGTCGTCACCAAATTCTCTCTCAGCAACGCTGTATTCATGGGCCGCAGGCTCAGCTTCCTGCACGCCTACAGCGGCGCCGAGGCGCTCAACATCCTGCGCACCGAGGAAGACATCGCCCTCGTGCTGCTGGATGTGATCATGGAAACCACGGACGCGGGCCTGAAGGTGGCCAAGCGCATCCGCGACGAACTGAAGAACGACCTCGTGCGCATCGTCCTGCGCACCGGCCAGCCGGGCCAGGCGCTGGAGCACAGCATCATCCTCGACTACGACATCAACGATTTCTGGTGCAAGACCGACCTCACCACGCGCAAGCTCTTCACCACCGTCATCGCTTCCCTGCGCGGCTACCAGAGCCTGCTCGAATCCCACCGCAAGCTGGAAGCCCTGCAGAAGGAACTGGACGAAACGAAAGCCCAGCTCGCAGCCGCCCAGGCCTGAATACTGTATGCACGTACAGCACTTAAGCTGCTGCCAACTGACCGCAAGTTCCATTATCAAGCGCGCTTCGCCCTCCGCGGGCGTCTGCTAGACTAGCTAAGTCGCGGATTTCAAACCACTTTTTGCGATATCCACACAGCTTGTGGATATCTTTGTTGATAAGGGCACCTTGACAGGCCAAACAGCCCATAACGACGCCATTTCGAACAAACTGCCCGTTCCGCAGGCAAAACCAAATCCCAATAAAATCAAGCACTTAAATTCTCACGAATTGTCACAGCCACATATTTACAAAAATTTAGTCCTTGTTTCGTATTTGCAATTTTTGTGCATAAGTAGCCGGAGCGAATCATGAATGAACAGAAGCCATCCCCGCCCCTGAGTCCGGGCGATGAAGCCGCCCCCGGCACACCCGGCAGCGGCGACGACACCTGCCCTGTGTGCAACGGCAGCGGCAAGACGCCGGACGGCAAGGACTGCAGCTATTGCGGCGGCACCGGCATCATTACCGAAGGCATCGGTGGCGGCTAAGTCTACGTGGTTTGCCGCATGGACACGTCCGGCGGCGAGGCGGATAATGGCAGAATGAATCCCGCGCCTGACCGTCCCCGCCCGCAGTCCCTGACCGATCTCTTCGTATCCTTCACCATCCTGGCCCTGCAAGGCTTTGGCGGCGTGCTGCCCGTGGTGCAGCGCGAGGTCGTCGAGCGCAAGCGCTGGATGACGCCGGAAGAATTCGTGGAGGAATGGGCCGTGGCGCAGACCATGCCGGGACCGAACGTCGTCAACCTGGCCCTCGTCATCGGCAACCGCTACTTCGGCCTGCCGGGCGCCCTGAGCGCGCTTCTGGGCATGCTTCTCCTGCCCATGCTGGTGGTGATCGGCCTGGCCTCCGTCTACCATCACTTTTCGAACCTGGACGCCGTGGCGGGCGCCTTGCGCGGCATGGCCGCCGTGGCGGCGGGCATGATCGCCGCCACCGGCATCAAGCTCGCCGTCACCCTGAACCGGCATCCCCTGCCCTTGCCGCTTACGCTGGGCATCACCGTGGTGTCGGTGATCTGCATCGCCGGATTGCGCATGCCCATGCTGACGGTGCTCGCCATTCTCGGCACCCTGGGCTGCGTGCTCACATACCGGGCCCTGAAACCATGAGCGCCTACATTGTCCTCAGCTGGCACGACTGGCTCGATCTCTTCGTCCACTACATGCTGCTGTCCTTCATGTCCGTGGGCGGCGCCATCTCCACCACGCCCGAGATGCACCGCTACCTGGTGGAGCAGCATGGCTGGCTGACCCAGACCCAGTTCAACGACGCCATCGCCATTGCGCAGGCGGCGCCCGGTCCGAACGTGCTCTTTTCCGCCTTGATGGGATGGGCCGTGGGGCTGAACACGGGCAGCTATGCCGCCGCCATTCTCGGCGCGGTCATCACCATGGTCGGCATCATGCTGCCCAGCAGTGTGCTGGTTCTGGTCACCACCGCCTGGAGCCACCGCAACCGCGAGCTGCGCGGCGTGCGGGCCTTCAAGCAGGGCATGGCGCCGCTGGTGATCGGCATGCTCGTTTCGACCGGCATCATCCTCGGCAGCGCGAACCGAAATCCCGCCACGGACTGGCCGCTGTGGGCCCTGTCCGTGGCGAGCTGCCTGCTGATCTGGCGCACCCGCATCCATATCCTGTGGGTGCTGGCCGCAGGCGCCATTGCGGGCGCGCTGGGCCTCGTTTGAACGCGCTTACTTGTTCTGGTAGCCGCCGTAGTACTTCACGGGGCTCCATTCAGGCAGCACTGGCGGCAGGGGCTGGGCGTACTGGCCGAACTGCGCGCCCGCGTACACCACCTTGCCGTTCACGATGGTGAGCGCGCTTTCCAGCTTGCGGATCTCTTCGACCGGCATGGTGAAGTAGTCCTTCGGCAGGATCACGAGATCGGCGTACTGGCCTTTTGCGATCACGCCTTTCAGCTTCTCTTCCCCGCTCATCCAGGCGCTGCCCTGGGTCATGAGCTTGAGCGCTTCGTAGCGGGTCAGCACATCCCTCGGCTGCCAGATCTGCAGGCCGCCTGCCGTCTTGCCGCTCACCGCCCAGTAGATCGAAGGCCAGGGGCCGTAGCTGCTGACGCGGGTGCCGTCCGTGCCCAGGCCCACGGGGATCTTCATCTCCAGCATCTTGCGGATCGGCGGCATCTGGCGCGTCTGCTCGCCGTAGCGCTTCCAGTAGGCCTCGCCCTGGAAGTACATGCGGTTCTGCACAGCCACCCCGCCGCCCAGCTTCTTCACGCGGGCCAGCTGGCCGTCGGTGATGGTCTCGGCGTGGTCGAAGAACCAGCGCAGGCCGTTCAGCGGCACCTCCTTGTTCACCTTCTCGATCACGGCCAGGTCGCGGTCGATGGATTCGCCGTAGGTGGCGTGGATGCGGAAGGGCCAGCGATTCTTCACCAGCAGGCGCAGCACGGCTTCCAGCTCGCCTTCCATCTCGTGCGGCAGGTCCGGACGCGGCTCCAGGAAGTTCTCGAAGTCCGCCGCGCTCCACACCAGGTTCTCGCCGCCGCCTTCCGTGTTGTAGCCGTTGGCGTAGAACAGGTGGTCGTTCCGGTCGGGCTTGGTGAGCGTGAGCCAGCGCTGATAGTCTTCCAGCTCCTTGCCCGGCTTCTGCGCGAAGAGATAGTAGGAGGTGCGCACCGTCAGCTTGCCGTTCTTCGCCAGCTCCAGGCTCACGGCGTAGTCGTCCGGGTAGGCCTGGCCGCCGCCGCCCGCATCGATGGCGCTGGTCACGCCAAGGCGGTTCAGTTCACGGTAGTAGTGCTCCGTGGAGTTAAGCTGCTGCTCGCGGGTGAGCGCGCCGGTCTTGCCCAGGGTCGTGTACAGGATCATGGCATTCGGCTTCGCCACGAGCAGGCCGGTTGGCTTGCCGTTCGCATCCAGCTCCACCACGCCGTCCTTGTACTTCGTGTTCGCATCGTAGTTCAGCACCTCCAGGCCCTTCTTGTTCAGGAAGCCCAGGCCGTACAGGTAGAGCAGGAACACGGGCTTGTCCGGCACGGCTTCGTTGATCTCGGCCAGGGTGGGCAGGCGCTTTTCCTCGAACTGGTATTCGTTCCAGCCGCCCACCACCTTGATCCACGCGCCTTCCGGCGTGCGCGCGGCCTGCTCCTTCAGCATGGCCAGCGCCTGCTTCAGCGAGGTCACGCCATCCCAGCGCAGCTCCGCGTTGTAGTTCAGGCCTTCGCGGATGATGTGCAGGTGCGAGTCGTTCAGGCCCGGAATCACGGTGCGGCCGCCCGCATCGATCACCTGGGTTCCGGCAGTCTTCTGCTTGAGCACCTGGGCATTGCTGCCCACCGCCGTGATCTTGCCATCCTTGATGGCGACTGCCTGGGCGAATGCGCCCTCCTTCGTCATGGTGGCGACCTTGCCGTTGGTGACGATCAGGTCGGTCGCCTGGGCCGCCGAGAGCCCCGCCGCGAGCAAGGTGGCCGATAACATCATCCGTTTCATGGCGATTACTCCTTGACGGCTTCGATGGCGAAGGTCAGCGTGACCTCATCGCCCACATAGGGCGCGTACTTGCCCGCGTTGAATTCGGTGCGCTTGATCTTCGCGATGGCGTCCGCGCCGCAGGCTTCCTTCTTCAGCATCGGGTGTTCCATGCACTGGAACGAGGTCACTTCCAGCGTCACGGGTTTGGTGATGCCCTTGATGGTCAGGTTGCCTTCCACCGAGGCCAGCTTGTCGCCCTTGAAGTTGAACTTCGTGGACTTGTAGCTGATGGCCGGGAACTTCGCGGTATCGAAGAAGTCCTCGCCCTGCAGGTGGTTGTTGAAGGTGGGGTAGCCGGTGTTGACCGACTTGGTGTCGATGGTCACGTCCACGGAACCGGTCTTTGCGGCGCGGTCCAGCACGATCTTGCCGCTGGTGGCGTCGAACCGGCTGGACTGGGTGGAGTAGCCGAAGTGGCTGTAGGAGAAGCGCGAGAAGGTGTGCGTGCTGTCGATGACGAAGGTTTCCGGCGCCGCGTAAGCGGACAGGGAAATGCCTGCGGCGAGTGCGATTGCGATCAGTTTTTTCATCATTTGCTCCAATGGGTTGTCGATGGAGCGAATTATGCGCGGCGCCTCCAATATTAAAAAACGGAAAATTTACCGCTCTATGATCGAAATTCTCGATGACCCAGAATCTGGCCCAGCAGGCGCTGTTCGAGCGCCGCGAAACCGGAGCTGCCGCGCAGCCGGGGGCGCGGCAGCTCGATAGGGATATCGAGGGCGATGCGCCCGTCCTCGATCACCAGCACCCTGTCCGCCAGCGCCAGGGCTTCCTGCACGTCGTGCGTCACCAGCACGGCGGTGAAACCGAGCGACCGCCATAGGGATTCGATCAACTCCTGCATTTCGATGCGGGTCAGCGCATCGAGGGCGCCGAGCGGCTCGTCGAGCAGCAGAAGCTGCGGCTCATGAACCAGAGCGCGCGCCAGGGCAACGCGCTGGCGCTGTCCGCCGGAGAGCTGCGCCGGCCAGGCCTCCGCGCGCTCGGCCAAGCCCACGGCGGCCAGCGCCCGCGAGGCCGCGTGCAGGCCGTGCGGCAGTCCCAGGGCGACGTTCTCCAGCACCGTTTTCCAGGGCAGCAGGTGGGCGTCCTGGAACATGAGGCGGGTGTCCGCATCGATGTCGCCGCTGCCGATGCGGATGGCGCCTTCGGCGTCCTCCAGCCCTGCAATGGCGCGCAGCAGCGTGCTCTTGCCGCATCCGCTGCGGCCGATCACGGCTACGAACTCGCCCGCCTTCAGTTCGAGCCCGATCTGGTCCAGCACGCGCCGCTCCCCATACGCCTTGCTCAGCTGCTGCAGGCTGACGCTCATCCCTTGCCGCCGCAGCGGGCGGCCGCGCGCAGGCGGATCGGAAACAAACGCAAACAGTTCGGTATCGACGGGAATTGAGGCTGGATACATGCTTTCTCCTTATCGGTAGGCGGGATTCCAGGCGAGGAGCCAGGTTTCGAGTCCGCGCGCCAGCAGGTCCGCGAGTTTGCCCAGCAGGGCGTAGAGCAGGATGCCGACAAGGACAACGTCGGTCTGCAGGAACTCCCGTGCGTTCATCGTCATATAGCCGATGCCTGCCTGCGCGGAAATCGTTTCGGCCACGATCAGCAGCACCCACACCAGGCCCATTGCGAATCGCACGCCGACAAGAATGGAGGGCAGCGCGCCTGGCAGGATCACTTCGCGATAGAGCGCCCAGCCCTTCAGGCCATAGCTGCGCGCCATCTCGACCAGGCCCGCATCGACCGTACGGATGCCGTGGAAAGTGTTGAGGTAGACGGGAAAGAACACGCCCACCGCCAGCAGGAAAAGCTTGGCCGTTTCGTCGATGCCGAACCAAAGGATCACGAGCGGAATCAGGGCCAGCGCCGGTATATTGCGGATCATCTGCAACGTGGTGTCGAGCAGGGTTTCCGCGCTGCGGAAGCTGCCGGTGAGAAGGCCCAGCACCAGCCCTGCCCCGCCGCCGATGGCAAAGCCGCTGATGGCGCGCCACAGGCTGGTCTTGAGATGGGCCCACAGTTCCCCGGATCCCGCCAGCGTGAGGAACGCCTGCGCCACCGCAAACGGCTCCGGCAGGATGCGGCTGGACAGCCAGCCGATGCGCGCTGCGAGTTCCCACCCCAGCAGCAGCGCAATGGGCAGCAGCCATGGCGCAAGCGTCCTTTTCACTCCTCGCAGGCCCATGTCACGCAGCCTTCTTCGGAACGATATCGGTGGCCATCACTTCGCCGAAGGGCCCGGTCAGCGACTGCTCGCCGGGCTGGCGCCCCTTGCCCAGCAGGGGAAAGACCAGTTCCGCAAAGCGGTAGGATTCCTCCAGGTGCGGATAGCCGGAGAAGATGAAGGTCTCGATGCCCAGCTCCTGGTATTCGCGGATGCGCGCCGCCACGGTCTCCGGATCGCCCACCAGCGCCGTTCCCGCCCCGCCGCGCACCAGGCCCACGCCTGCCCACAGATTGGGGGACACCTCCAGCTTGTCGCGCCGCCCGCCGTGCAGGGCCGCCATGCGGCGCTGGCCTTCGGAGTCCATCTTGCCGAACGCCGCCTGTGCCTTGGCGATGACGTCGTCGTCCAGATGGCTGATCAGCTTTTCCGCCGCGCGCCAGGCTTCTTCATTGGTTTCGCGCACAATCACGTGCAGGCGGATGCCGAACTTGAGGCTGCGGCCACGCTGCGCGGCGCGGGCGCGGATGTCCGCCAGCTTCTCCGCCACCGCGGCAGGCGGCTCGCCCCAGGTGAGGTAGACGTCCATCTGTTCCGCCGCCAGCTCGTGCGCCGCTTCCGAGGAGCCGCCGAAGTAGAGAGGCGGGTATGGCTGCTGAACCGGCGGATACAGGGTCTTCGCCCCCTTCACCTGGATATGCTTGCCCTCGAAGTCGAAGCCTTCGGCCCCGCCCTCGCCCGACAGCGCACCGCGCCAGACGCGGATGAATTCATCCGATATCTCATAGCGTTTCGCGTGATCCGCAAACAGGCCGTCCGCTTCCAGCTCCTGCTGGTCGCCGCCTGTGACCACATTGATCAGGAGCCGGCCGTTGGAGAGGCGGTCGAAGGTGGAAGCCATGCGCACCGCCAGGCCCGGCGTGGAAAGCCCCGGGCGCACGGCCACCAGGAACTTCAGCTGCTTCGTGGCGTTGATGAGCGATGATGCGACAACCCAGGCGTCCTCGCAGGAGCGGCCTGTCGGCAGCAGCACGCCGTCGTAGCCCAGCGTGTCGGCGGCCACGGCCACCTGTTTCAGGTAGTCGGCATCCACGGCGCGGGCGCCTTGCGAGGTGCCGAGGTAGCGGCTGTCGCCGTGCGTGGGAATGAACCAGAAAATGTTGGGGGCCATGGCTGCTCCTAGAGCTTGTACGGCAGCACGGCGTCCTTCACCGCAATCGGCTTGGGAATCAGCTTCAGGCCCGCGAACGCATCGGCCAGTTTCTGCTGTTCCTGGATCACACCGGGCGACACAGGCTGTACGCCATAGGCGTAGCGCGCCGCCGCCAGTTCCACCACGCCGGTATCGAGCCCGGTCTGCGCCGAGAGGATGGCCGCCACCTCCTTCTGGTTCTTCAGCCCCCATTCGTCCACCTTGGCCAGCTCCTCGATCACGATGCGCACCAGGTCCGGATTCTTCTCCGCATAAGGACGCGAAGCCAGGTAGAACTGGTGGTTCGCGACCAGGCCTTTGCCATCCGCCAGCACGCGAGCCCCCAGCTGCTTCTCGGCGGCCGCAAGGAAGGGATCCCAGATGACCCAGGCATCCACCGCGCCGCGCTCGAAGGCTGCGCGTGCATCGGCGGGCGGCAGGAACACCGCCTGCACGTCCTTGTAAGCCACGCCAGCCTTTTCCAGCGCCTTCAGCAGGAGATAGTGGACATTCGAGCCCTTGTTCAGCGCGACCTTGCGCCCTTTCAGGTCGGCGACGCTGCGCAGCTTCGAATCCTTATGCACCAGGATCGCTTCGCTGGCAGGCGACGGCGGCTCATGCGCCACATACACAAGGTTGGCGCCCGCCGCCTGCGCGAAAACGGGCGGCGCCTCGCCCACAGTGCCGAAGTCGATGCTGCCCACATTCAGGCCTTCCAGCAGCACGGGCCCGGCGGGGAACTCCGTCCACTGCACCGTTACATTCTTTTCCGCCAGCCGCTTCTCCAGCGTGCCGCGCCCCTTCAGCAAAGTGAGGGTGCCGTATTTCTGGTAGCCGATGCGGATGACGGACTTTGCCTGCGCCTGGGCGCCTGCGGGCAGTGCGCCAGCCACGGCGCCGGCAAACAGAAGGCCCAGTGTGCGGCGGCGTGCCGCACGGCGATCGAAATGCGTTGTCATTGATTTTTCCTTATGCAGCGATGTTGTTGTAGCGATGATCCTGAAGGGCTTCCGACAGATGCGCGACGCCAGCCGCCACACGCGCCGCGAGCGGCGGCGCGATGGTGAGGCCATGGTCCTCGTTCCATTGCAGCTGGTGGGTGGTGGCGAAGATGCTCGGCAATACCTGGCGCGCATCCAGGGCATGGAGCACGGGCCGCAGTGCGTAGTCGAGTGCCAGCAAATGAGATTGGCTGCCGCCGGTGGCGATCGGCAGGACAACCTTCCCCGACAAGCCGTTTTGCGGCAACAGGTCGAGGAAAGCCTTCAAGACGCCAGCGTAAGCCGCCTTGTAGACCGGCGTTGCGATGATGACCGCATGGGCCGTCGCCACTGCTGCAAGCGCACGCTGGATCGCCGCATCGTCAACATCCGCCAGCATCAGTGCCTGGGCGGGCAGCTCGCGCACCCGGAGACTGGAGGTGCGGTGGCCGTGCGCCGCGAGGCGGTCGCCGATGTGTTGCAGCAGCCGGCCCGAGCTTGAGGGGGTAGCCGGACTGCCGCCGAGGAGGAGAATGCTCATGATGTGTGCGTCCTGTTTTTGCCTGCAATGGATACAGGCTAAGGCCGCACACGAAAAATCAGAACGAATTGTTTCGCACAACCATATCCGGATTCGTTCGAATGATTTTTCCGAATAAGTTAAGAGCTTATTTGCAGTCGTTGTGGATCTGCGCCTGTGTCACGTTGGAGCAGGGAGGCACGCTCTGCGTGAGCCATACGTTGCCGCCGATGGTGGAACCGGCGCCGATGGTGATGCGGCCCAGGATGGTGGCGCCCGCATAGATCACCACGTCGTCTTCCACGATGGGGTGGCGCGGCGTGCCCTTGATCAGCGCGCCCGACGCGTCGGCCGGGAAGCGCTTGGCGCCCAGCGTGACCTGCTGGTACAGGCGCACGCGCTCGCCGATGATGGCCGTTTCGCCGATCACCACGCCGGTGCCGTGGTCGATGAAGAAGCTGCCGCCGATCTGCGCCGCCGGGTGGATGTCGATGCCCGTCAGCGAATGGCTGATGTCGCAGATCATGCGCGCAATGAAGGGGGAGCCCAGCTGGTGCAGGCGGTGCGCAAGGCGGTAGTAGAGAATGGCGATGGTGCCCGGATAGCAGAGCATGATCTCCGCGATGGACGTCGCCGCCGGGTCGCCCGAATACGCTGCCTGCACGTCGGATACCAGCAGCGCGCGGATCTCCGGCAGGCTGGCCGCGAAGGACCGGGTGATGTCGTGGGCGCGCTGGGTGAGCATGGCCTCGTCCATGCCCTCTTCGCTGTCCGCGAACTGCAGGCCGCGCCGCACCTGTTCCGTGAGCCGGTTCAGGGTGGTGTTCAGCGTATCGCCGACGAAGTAGTCGATGCTCTCGTCAGTGAGGTTGGGCCGTCCGTAATGCGTGGGGAACAGCACGGCGGACAGGCCGTTGACGATGGTCGTCAGCGCTTCGCGCGACGGCAGCTCGCGGATGCGGCGCTGGTGGCGGATATTGTGCGTGGCCTCGCGCGAAACGCGCAGCTGGCGCACGACCTGGTCCAGATCCCAGTGCGCGGGCTTCACGCTGGTGCCGTCAAAGGTGTCGATGGTCATGGCGGTAATGAAAAGTGCAATAGTCCAGATTACTGAAACGGCCCTCCGAAACGAAGGACATTTTTCGTGCTTGGATATACGTTTTATGCATATTGAAAGCTTGACGTACAATACCGGGCCGCACAACGATACTCCATCCATGAATATTCTGCTGACCGTGCTCCTGGCCGGCCTGACGATGGTCGGGCCCCTGGCGATCGACACCTACCTGCCCTCCTTCCCCGCGATCGCGCAAACCTTCGATGCGAGCCCCCTGGCCATCCAGCAGACGCTGAGCCTTTTCCTCTTCACCTTCGCCTTCATGATGCTGTTCTACGGCACCCTGTCGGACACTTTCGGGCGCCGTCCCGTCATCCTGTGGTCGCTGGTGCTGTATGTGATCGCCTCGGTGGGCGGCGCGCTGGCCGGTTCGCTGGGCATGCTGATCGTCTGCCGCGTGCTGCAAGGCCTGGCCTCGGGCGCGGGCTCCGTGGTGGGCCGTGCCATCGTGCAGGACCGCTTCAGCGGCGCCGAGGCGCAGAAGATCCTCGCGCATATCATGATGGTGTTCGGCCTGGCGCCCGCCATTGCGCCCATCCTGGGCGGCTGGCTGCAGGTGTCCTTCGGCTGGCGCTCCATCTTCTGGTTCCTGACCCTGTTCGCCGTGGTGATGTTTGTGGCCGTCTACCGCTGGCTGCCCGAAAGCCTGCCGGTGGAGAACCGCCATCCCTTCCACTTCAAGACCATCGCGGGCAACTACCTGCGCGTGCTGCGCCACAAGCAGTTCCTGCTGCTCGCCGCCGCGCTGGGCATGGCCTTCGGCGGCTTCGCGCTGTATATCGGCTCGGCGGCCTACTTCATCATGAACATCCTGCACCTGCCGGAAACGGCTTTCGGCTGGCTGTTCATTCCGCTGGTCTCGGGCATGGTGGTGGGTTCGGCGATGTCCGGCAAGCTGGCGCACCGGTTCTCGCAGGTGCAGCTGGTGTGGATCAGCTATGCGGGCATGGCGCTGGCCGCAGGCGTGAATGTGGCCTATACCTGGATCTTCCCGGCGGAGGTGCCCTGGGCTGTGCTGACGCTGTTCTTCTATTCCCTGTCGCTCGCCATCGCCATGCCGCCGCTCACGCTGATCGCGATGAACCTGTTCCCGAACCACAGCGGCCTCGCGGCCTCGCTGCAGTCCTTCATCCAGATGACGTTATTCGCGCTGGTATCCGGCCTGGTGGCGCCCCTGCTCTTCGACAGCGCCTTCAAGCTGGCCTGCGGCGTGGCGGGCTGCCTGCTGGGGAGCCTGCTGGCCTGGATGCTCGCGCAGCCGAAAAACTGATCAGGGCCAGGGCGCGGGCGTCACGTCCAGATACTGGGGACCGCCCTGCTCCGGCTCGGGCGCCGGTTCCGGCTCCTGCCGCAGCTTCTGCGAGGGCGGCAGGCCGAGGCCGAGGATCTCCTTGCGGCCTTCGACGAAATCGGATGTGGTGAGGGGATGTTCCTTGTCCGGCCAGTTGGCAATGGCCCAGTTCTGCACTTCCTCGAAGCGGCGCCATACCTCGGCCACGAACTGGCGGCGGTCCTCATCGTTTGCCATACGTCCTCCCTTGCTGTTTTTGCTACTTTAACACCAGCTTTCAGACGGGTACGATCCGATAGGCACAGCGGCGGGCGCCGGAGAGGAGATGCTCGGTGCGCTCGACCTTGCAGCCGGGTCCCAGCACGCGCTGGAAAACGTCGAGCTCCGAGCGGCAGAACTTCTGGCACTCGCGGGCGGCAGCGCAGATGGGGCAATGGTTCTCCACCAGCAGCAGGCTGCCGTCGGGCTGCGCCTCCACCTCGGCCATATAGCCTTCCACCTCGCGCGCCATGGCCAGCGCTTCGACCTTGCCCGCCAGCGGCGCGCTGTCGCCCACGCTCTTGCGGTAGAACTCCTCGCTGGCCTGCTCGCGGGCGAGGATCAACTTCTCCATGCCTTCTTCGCCGAACAGGCTGCGTACCTGCGTGATCAGTTGCAGCGTGAGGTCGGCGTGGCGGTCCGGGAAGCGGGCATGGCCCGCGTCGGTCAGCAGCCAGCGCCGCGAGGGGCGGCCGACTTTCTCGGCCACGTCCTCGTAGCGCACCAGCCCTTTTTCTTCGGCCGCTTCGAGATGGCGGCGTGCGCCCATCGACGTGAGCTCCAGCATGTCCGCCAGCTGCTGCGCCGTTTTCGGGCCTCGCGTTTTCAGCAGGAAGAGAACCTGGTCGGCGGTATTCACGATGTCGCTCCTTTTGCGGAAAGGCATGCCAGCTCGCCGCGCCAGGCGGCAATGCGCCAGCCGGACCATGCGCACAATACAGCGCCCAGGCCCAGCACCAGGCGCGTGTCGGCCAGCGAGAGCAGCGCACCGGCCAAGGAAGTGAGGATGCTGGCGAGGCAGAAGGTGGTGGAGAGCAGGCCCATGACAGCGCCCTGCCCGTGCGCACTGAAGCGCTCCGCGGCCCAGCCCTGGACGATGGCATTGAAGAAGGCGTTGGGAATGCCGAAGAGCGCAATGGCAACGAGGCCGAACCACAGGTTCCCAAGCGCGACGCCTGCAACGGCGGCCGCCACGCCCCAGGCAAACCATGCGGCGCGCCGCAGCGGCTCATGCTCGCTGGGCCGGCCCGCGATCAGCGAGCTGCCCGTCATGATGCCGCACATGACCATATTGGCTGCCGCAATCGAAGGGGTATCGAAGCTGCCTACTTCCACCAGCCAGAGCGGATAATAGGAATAGAAGGCCGTCACCCCGCAGGAGACCGCGAGCTGCACGATGAAGAGCATGCGCAGCTCCGGGAAGCGCAGCAGGTTCAGGGCATGGCGCTGACGCGCCACCTGCCACAGCGAACTCGTATCGCTCGATGGCGCCTGTGGCGGCAGCGCCGCCATCACCAGCAGCGCGGCGAGCACCAGGGCCGCCACGGCCACCATGAAAGGCACGGTGATACCGAAGCCCAGCGTGGCGCCCGCGAGCAGCGGACCGGCCAGCCAGCCCGCATAGAAGGCGCCGTTCAGCCAGGAGAGCGCGCGCACCCGCAGCGGGCCTTCCAGCTTGTCCGCCAGCAGTGCGCGGGCCACCGAGCCGTTCCCTTCCATCAGACCCGTGCCGAATCGGGCGAGAATGAACAGCGGGTAGGAATGCATCACGAGCGCCACCGCCGTCAGGGCATGTCCCGCCGCGCCGCCGAAGGCCGTCGTCAGCAGCACTGGACGGCGGCCGTAACGGTCCGAGAGCGGCCCCAGCAAGGTCGCACCGATCAGCAGGCCAATGGGGTTGATGGTCAAGGCGATGCCGAACAGCAGCTTGGGCGGCAGGCCCAGGAAATTGTTCAGGCTGTTCGCGGCCTCGGCAGCGAACAGCGGCGGCAGGATCGGATACGGCAAGGAGGCGCCGACCGTGGAGAGCAGCGCCATGAGGCAAGCTGCGGCAATGAGCAGACTGTTTTTCATGTCTGCCACTATACTGCTGCCCCGACAATAAGTAAATATTTTTATTTACTTATCTATGCAAGCTCAGTCCGGCAGGAAGCGTTTGACGGTGGCCGCCCCTGCCTTGCGGGCCTGGTCCGAGCTTTCGGCAAGCAAGGCGCGGGCTGCCGCGCCCAGACCAGGGCCGCCAGCATGCCCGCGCAGGCGCTGCACCAGCCAGTATTCCGCGTGGGAGTGCGGCGCCTTGCGGCCAGCCTGCGCCGTCTGCGAAAAATGCTCGAACAGGGTTTGCGGATTCGGGGAGAGGACCAGCTCCGTGAGCTTGGCGCGGTATTCCAGCTCCGGCTGTTCAAGGGCAGGATAGTCCTCGTTGTCGGCAAAATGCTGGCCTTCGTGCGCCAGATAGCTGATGCGGAACTTGTCGCTGGCCGTATCGTAGCGTTCGGCGAGCGCATACAAGGTGCCGTTTGCCGTCCACCCGCCTGCGCCGAAGCGTTCGCAGCTCGCGTAGCTGAGCCAGCCCCGCGAGATGAAGCCATCCATCATCACCACCTTCACCTGCGCGGCGCGCTCGGGCAACTGCACGGCATATTCCTGCGAGGTATTGGAGCGCCACACCATGAGCTCATAGTAGGGATGCGTCACACCAGCCAGCGCGTGCAGACCCTGGCGCTCCAGCGTGGCCCGCGCCGCTTCGCTCGCCGCATCGAGGTCCTTCCATTCGCCCGGCACCAGCCTGCGCAGGTCGCCAAGCAGTGCCGCTTCCGCCTCGGTTTTCCCGGCCTGCCCCAGCAGCAGACTGTGCCAATAGCGGCGGTAAGCATTCAGGATGGGGCCTTCCGGTCCTGCGGTCTGTTCGGGGGGCTGGGCGAAACGCGCCTTCATGCATTGCGCGGCCACGGCGTCCTTGCCTTCGACGGGAGCTTGCAGGGCCGCCTTCACGTTGCCCTGGATCAGCTCGCGGCGGAAGGCGGCGCCGTCCGCATGGGCCAGCAATGGAAGCGATAAGAGGAGAGCGGTGAGGATTTTCATGCCGCCAGACTAGCACGGCATTTCTTCCCGTTATTGAACTTGCCGCGCTTTTTTGAATGCGCGTGGCGTGAGCCCGGTGGCCTGGCGCACGGCGCGCGTGAAGTGTGCCTGATCGGAGAAGCCGTGCCTTGCCGCGATCTCGGCGAGGGGCGCGTGGCCGATCTCTTCGAGCGCCGCTTCGATGCGCTGGCGGCGCGCATATTCGCCGATGCTTTGTCCCGTCCACTGGCGGAAGGCCTTCGCCAGATGGGAAGGATGCACTCCGGCTTCGCCCGCCAGCGCCGTCAACCCGTGGGCCGCAGAAGGCGCGGCATCGATGCCTTCGCGTACGCGCCGCAGCCAGGCCGGCACCGGTCCCTGGCGGCAGCGGTCGGCGTCGCCGGCCATGAGCTCGAAGAGTGCGGCGGCGATGCTGAAGGGATGCGGATTGGCCATGAGCTCGCGCTTCAGCCGCATCATGGCCGCGGGACCGGCGCTGCCCGGCGCGGCCGCGCGGTCCTGCAGCCAGTCGGACCAGGCTGCATTGTCGCGCCATGCGCCTTGCGGCGTGATGTTGAGGCAGCGTCCGCCGTCCGCGCCGAAGCTGTTGGCATGCTGTTCGCCTTCGGGATGGCCCAGCACGGCGCCCTCCTTCAGCTGCAATGTGCGGCTGCGGCTGATTTCAGAGTATGCGCCCGCGGTCACGATGCACATATAGGGCTGCTCGTGGCGGTGCAGCCCGATCTGCTCATGCGGCGCGTGCAGGTGTTCGCTGACCACCAGGTCGCCCAGCGAAAGTGTGAGCAGCGGCCTGCCGAAGTTCGAAGGCATGGCGCTCAGCGGCTGTTCTGCTGCACCCAGCCGAGGATGCTGTTGGTATCCATGGCGCCCGGCTGACGCGCGATCTCGCGGCCGTTGCGGAACAGGGCCAGGGTGGGGATGCTGCGGATGGCGTAGCGGGCGCCGATGTCCTGCGCCTCTTCGGTGTTGACCTTCACGACGCGGTAGCGCGGCTCCAGGCGCTGCGTGGCCTGCTCGTAGAAAGGCGCCATTGTGCGGCAGGGGCCGCACCACGGGGCCCAGAAGTCCACCAGCACGGGCAGGTCGCTGCGTTCGATATGCTTCAGGAAGCGCGCGCTCGACAGATCGGCGGGATGGCCGGTGAACAGCTGCCGCTTGCAGGCGCCGCAATTGGGGTCTTCGTCCAGCCTGGGCGCGGGCACGCGGTTGACGGCGTCGCAGTGCGGGCAGACGATGTGGAGGGATTCGCTCATGGTGTGTCCGTGTCCGTTTTTTCGTTCTTCACGATGCCGCGGATATTGGTCGCGGCAAGGCAGCAGTTTAATACGATCAGCGCCCAGGCGTCGTCCTGCCAGCCCCACACCACCCACAACACATTACTGATAAGAAAAACGACAAAGCCCGCGAGGCGCCGGTGCGCACTGCGCGAGCCTACCAGCCAGGCCGCCAGCAAGGAGGCAGCCATGGCTGGCCATTCCAGAAAACCGATGAACTCTTCCATGCGCTCCCCCGATTGACCTGCCGTCCAGTCTAGCAAGGCCAATCGTGCGGCAGCGCATGGCTCGCGGGGTCAGCCGGGCTGGTGCTGCTCCTTGCGCGGCGGCTGTTTGGACGCCGCACTCTGCGCCGCCTGAACGGACTGCTGGGCCATATCGGAAGCCTCGCCCATGGCCGCGCGGGCGTGGCGGGCCGCACTGTCCATAATGCTCTCGAGCGGATTGGCCATTTGGCGGATGGCGTCCTGCTGCTGGCGCAGCGTGCGTTCGGTTTCTTCGGAGGTGATGCGCGTGACCTCGTCCGTAAGTTCGCGCGCCGTGCGCGTCGTTTCCTCGGCATGGTCGCCCGTGACCTTGATGATACCGTTCTGGCTGTCCGCCGTGATGCGCGATAGCTGCTGCTGGTAAGCCCGCAGCCGCATGGCCACCGGCTGCGCCTGGGCGGCCGTGATGCTGAACAGTTCAGTGGGCCGGCTGACGCTCATCAGCGCCTGCCCGGTGGCGGAGCTGTCCTCGAACATGGTGTGGACGAACTGCAGCTGCAGCTCGCCATACTGCTGCGCCGTCTGCATCAGCGAGCGGGAAAGATCGTTGAAGAACGCCATTTGCGCCTGTAAGTGGTTTTTTGCGGCTGGCGTAACCGATTGAGGGAATGGGAACATGGAAGCCTCTGTTGTGTTTTGACTCCGCCGCGGGGATCGCGACGGAAACACAAGGCTAAGGGCTGCACGGCCCCGCACCATGATCTCGCTCAAACGTGCGGGTATGGACAATGCACCCGCCGCTGTCCGATTTGGCGGACGGGAAGAAGAGCTGCTGCCCGACGGGCTTGAAGGCGGCGATCTTCGCCTGGCCCTCGGGCGACGTGATCCACACGATCAGCTGCTTCGCGCCCTTGTAGTTCACGCCGGGATGCCGGGCCGGGTTCACGGCAATGATGCCGTAGGGGTTGAACATCTTCGGGTCCCCTTCCACCGCCACCACCAGGCCCGTCTTGGCCTGGTAGGCGCCGTACGTGGCGCGGTCGGTCAGCGTGTAGGCCTGCAGCTCGGCGGCCATGTTCAGCACCTCGCCCATGCCCAGGCCCGCCGACACGTAACGCGCCCCGGCGGGCTGCGTGCCCGCCTGCTTCCAGTAGCTCTTTTCCATGATGTCCGTACCTGAATTGTCGCCGCGCGATACGAACTTCGAGGTGCTGCCCGCGAGCTTGCGGAAGGCGGCGAGCACGTCGCGGCTGCCGCGGATCTCCGCCTGGTCGCCGGAGGGGCCGACAACGATGAAGTCGTTGTACATCACATCGCGACGGTCCACGCCCCAGCCTTCGGCCACGAACTTGTCCTCGGCGGCGCGGGCGTGCACCAGGGTCACGTCCACATCGCCGTTCTTCGCCAGCTCCAGCGCCTTGCCGGTGCCCACGGAGATCACCTGCACCTTGGCATTGGCTTTCGCCTCGAAGGCGGGCAGCAGATACGCCAGCAGGCCGGAGTTCTCGGTGCTGGTGGTGGTCGAGAGGCGGATGACCTGCTGGGCATAGGCGCTTCCCTGCAGGACCAGCAAGGCTGCCATCATCAGAACGTAACGCCGCATGTGCTGCTCCTTTCGCTCAACGGAACTCCAACCGTCCATCGCGCAGCTTCATGCGGCGCACGTCGGGGAGGTTGATGAGGTCCCGGTCATGGCAGGCCATGATGATGCTGCTGCCTGCCTTGACCAGGTCCGGAATGAGTGCGATGACCTGCTCGCGCGCCTCGCCGTCGAGGTTTGCGGTAGGTTCGTCCAGCAGCAGCAGGCGCGCCTGCAGAACGCGCGCCCGCGCCAGCGCCACGCGCTGCTTCTCGCCGCCGGACAAATGGGCCGGCTTGTGGCCGCGCAGGTGCCCTACCCCGGCCCACTCGACGGCTTCCCCGACCGCTTCGCGCACCGCTGCCTGCGGCATGCCGCGCGCCTTGAGGCCGTAGGCGATATTGTCCTCCACGCTCGTCGAGAACATGATGGGATGCTGGTGCACGTAGACGATGGCGTCGCGCATGGCGCGCGGGTAGGGCTTGAGCTGCATGTCCTCGCCCATGAAGCGCAGGCCTTCCGCTTCGGCCTGCGCCAGCCCGGCCAGGGCGCGCAGCAGCGTGCTCTTGCCCGCGCCGTTCACGCCGGTGAGCACATAGGCGGTGGCGGCATCGATGGAAAAGTCCTCCAGCGAGAACAGGAGCTGGCCGCCGTAGCGCTTGGCGAGATGGCGGAATGCGAGGAGCGTCATGTCCGCCCCTTCGCCGCGTGGGCGTCGCCCTGAAGCAGCATCATGGCGCCATTCATCGCCAGCGCGAGCGCGACCAGCACAATGCCGAGCGCGATGCCCTGGGCGAACTCGCCCTTGCTGGTCTCCAGCGCAATTGCCGTGGTGATGGTGCGCGTGTAGCCTGCGATATTCCCGCCT
Source organism: Massilia endophytica (assembly GCF_021165955.1). Taxonomy (NCBI): domain Bacteria; kingdom Pseudomonadati; phylum Pseudomonadota; class Betaproteobacteria; order Burkholderiales; family Oxalobacteraceae; genus Massilia; species Massilia endophytica. The sequence continues at coordinate 2,548,387 of NZ_CP088952.1, forward strand.
ACCATCATGGCGCAGCCCACTTCCGAGATCACGCGGCCAAAGCCGCTGATGATGGCGGCCATGACGCCGAAGCGCACTTCGTACAGCAGCGTGGCCATGACGCGCAGCGGCGAGGCGCCGTGTGCGATGGCCGTTTCCGCGTAGCGCGGGTCCGCCGCCTGCACGGCCGCCAGCGTGAACGCCATCAGCACCGGCAGCGCGATGATCACCTGTCCCGCAACGATGCCGGACTGCGTGAACAGCCATTGCAGTCCGCCCATCGGTCCATGGCGCGACAGCAGGAGATAAAGCAGGAGTCCAATCAGGACGGTGGGCAGGGAGAGCGCAGCCTGCGCCAGCCAGATCACGAGGCGGCGGCCGGGGAACTGGTGCATGGCGATGGCGTAGCCGCCCGCCACGGCAAAGGGCGTGGCAATCAGCAGGCCGGCGATGCTGGTACTGAGAGAAATCCAGACGATATTCCAGAGCACGGGGTCTCCCGTGAACAGCAGGCGGAAAGCGGTGGCCACCGCGTCCATCAAGGACATCAGTGGGCCTCCTTCGGGGATATCGGCCTGCCTGTCAGTGGAAACACCCTGCCTCCGGTCTCAGTACTGTCGAGCGCCATCTTACCTTCAAATGGGCTGCAGCAGTTGTCCTCCACCGTAGCTGCCCTGCTCCGCGACCTCGCCGCCAGGCGTGACGCGCACCGCGCAGTACTTGAACTCGGGGATCTTGCCGAAGGGGTCGAGCGCCGGGTTGGTCAGCTTGTTCACGGCCGCCTCGTAATAGCAGAACGGCACGAAGACGGCGCCCGGCGGGGAGCTGTCGTCCGCCCTCGCATACAAGGCAACCTCTCCACGGCGCGAAGCGATGGTGATCACGCCGCCCGCCGCCACGCCGAGCTTGTCGAGGTCCAGCGGGTGCACCAGCGCGACCGGATCGGGCTCGATGGCGTCCAGCACGGCGGCGCGGCGGGTCATGCTGCCGGTGTGCCAATGCTCCAGCTGGCGCCCGGTGATCAGCACCATCGGGTATTCGGCATCCGGCCGTTCGTCGGCCGGAATGATATCGGCCGGTACAAAGCGCGCCTTGCCGGACTCGCGCGGGAAGGTCTCGGTGAACACGACCGGCGTTCCGGGCTGGTCCTCCGCCGGGCAGGGATACGTCACTGCGTGCTTGTGTTCCAGGCGCTGCCAGCTGATGCCCGCAATGCTCGGCATGAGCTGGCGCATCTCCTCGAACACCTCGGATACATGACCGTACCGCCAGTCCAGCCCCACGCGCTGGGCGATCTGCTGGATGATCCACAGGTCCTGCCGCGCATCGCCGGGCGGGTCGAGGGCCTGGCGGCCGATCTGCACCGTGCGGTCGGTATTGGTGAAGCTGCCGGTCTTTTCAGGGAAGGCGCTGGCTGGCAGCACCACGTCCGCCAGATAGGCGGTCTCGGTGAGGAAGATGTCCTGCACGACGAGATGGTCCAGCGCGGCCAGCGCCTCGCGCGCATGGCTCGCGTCGGGATCGGACATGGCGGGGTTCTCGCCCATGATGTACATGCCGCGCACCTTGCCCGCGATGATGGCGTCCATCACTTCCACCACGGTGAGGCCGGGCCGCTCGTCGAGAGACTCTGGCGGCACCTTCCAGGCCTGCGCGAAGCGCTGGCGCACCGCAGGCTCGCTCACACGCTGATAGTCCGGATACATCATCGGAATCAGGCCTGCATCGGAAGCGCCCTGCACATTGTTCTGGCCGCGCAGCGGGTGCAGGCCGGTGCCGGGGCGCCCGATCTGGCCCGTCATGAGCGCCAGGGCGATCAGGCAGCGCGCGTTGTCGGTGCCGTGCACGTGCTGCGAAATGCCCATACCCCACAGGATCATCGATCCTTTCGACTTCGCGTACAGCCGCGCCACATAGCGGATGGTATCGGCATCGATGCCGCAGACCGGCGCCATGAGTTCGGGGCTGTAGCCCTCCACATTGGCGCGCAGCTCCTCGTAGCCGATGGTGCGGCTCGCAATAAAGTCTTCATCCACCAGGCCCTCGTGCACGATCACATGCATCATGGCGTTGAGCAGCGCCACGTCGGTATCCGGCTTGAACTGGAGATAGCGGTGCGCATGGCGCGCCAGTTCCGAACGGCGCGGATCGCAGACGATGAGCTGCGTCCCCTGCCGCACGGCGTTCTTGATCCAGGTCGCCGCCACGGGATGGTTCACCGTGGGATTGGCGCCGATGACCAGCACCACCTCGGCCTGCATCACGTCCATCACGGGATTCGACACGGCGCCCGAGCCTATCCCTTCCAGCAGCGCCGCCACGGACGAGGCATGGCACAGCCGCGTGCAGTGATCGACGTTATTGCTGCCGAAGCCTGTGCGCACCAGCTTCTGGAACAGATAGGCTTCCTCGTTGCTGCCCTTGGCGGAGCCGAAGCCCGCCAGCGCGCCCCGCCCGTGGGTATCGCGCAGCTGCGCCAGTTTGCCGCCCGCCAGCGCCAGCGCCTCTTCCCATGTCGCCTCGCGGAAGACGTCGGACACGCGCTCCGGATCCATGGTGAAGTCGCCGGACTTTGGAGCGTCCGCACGGCGGATAAGCGGCTTGGTCAGGCGCTGGGGGTGGTGGGCATAATCGAAACCGTAGCGTCCTTTGACGCACAGGCGTCCATGGTTGGCCGGGCCGTCGCGTCCCTCCACATACTGGATGCGGTTGTTGCTGACGTTGTAGGTGAGCTGGCAGCCCACGCCGCAATAGGGACAGACCGAATCCACGCGCTTTTCCGGCACTGGCAGCGCGGCGCCGCGCGCGGGCATCAGCGCTCCGGTCGGGCAGGCCTGCACGCATTCGCCGCAGGCCACGCAGGTGGAGGCGCCCATCGGGTCGGCCATGTCGAAGACGATGCTGGCGCGGTCGCCACGGAAGGCCAGGCCGATCACATCGTTCGCCTGCTCGTCGCGGCAGGCCCTGACGCAGCGCGTGCACTGGATGCAGGCGTCCAGGTTCACGGCGATCGCGGCGTGCGACAGGTCGGCCTGCGGCTGGGTGCGTGGCGCGAAGCGGGGCTTGCCCACCTCCAGCTTCGCAGCCCATTCGTCCACCTCGTTATGGCGGGTGTAGTCCGTTTCCGGCATGTCGGAGAGCAGCAGCTCCAGCACCATTTTCTGCGCGCTGAGCGCGCGCGGGCTGTCCGTCGCCACTTTCATGCCTTCGGCCGGGTAGCGGCAGCAGGACGGCGCCAGCACCCGCTCGCCGTCGATCTCCACCATGCACGCGCGGCAATTTCCAGCCACGTCCACGCCGTCCTTGTAGCAGAGATGGGGAATCTCCACGCCCTCGCGGCGCGCGGCCTGTAACACGGTCTCGCCAGGCGCCGCCTCCACGCTGCGGCCATTCAGTTCGAAGCGTACGCTCATGCCGACACCTCGTGCGGGAAGTAGCGCAGCACGCAGTCGACGGGGTTCGGCGCAGCCTGTCCCAGCCCGCAGATCGAGGCGTCGCGCATCACCTGCGACAGTTCGGCCAGCAGCCCCGCATCCCACTTCGGCTGCGCAATGAGCTCGGCCGCCTTGGCCGTGCCCACGCGGCAGGGAGTGCACTGGCCGCAGGACTCGTCGCGGAAGAAGTTCATCGTATTGCGCGCCGCGGCCACGGCGCTGTCATGGTCCGACAGCACCACAATGGCGGCCGAACCGATGAAGCAGCCGTAAGGCTGCAAGGTATCGAAGTCCAGGGGAATGCCGCTCATCGACGCGGGAAGAATGCCGCCCGAAGCGCCTCCCGGAAGATAGGCGTAGAACGCATGCCCGTCCTGCATGCCGCCGCAGTACTCGTCGATCAGCTCCTGGATTGTGATGCCCGCAGGGGCCAGTTTCACGCCCGGCGATTTCACGCGGCCGGAAACCGAGAAGGAGCGCAGGCCCTTGCGGCCGTTGCGTCCCTGGGCAGCAAACCATTCGGCGCCCTTCTCTATAATCTCGGGCACCCAGTAGAGCGTTTCGAAGTTGTGTTCCAGCGTGGGCCGTCCGAACAGGCCCACCTGCGCTACGTATGGCGGGCGTAGGCGCGGCATACCGCGCTTGCCCTCGATGGACTCGATCATGGCCGATTCCTCGCCGCAGATATATGCTCCGGCGCCGCGCCGCAGATGGATGCGCGGCAGCGTTGGCACGGGAGGCCGGGCGGCCAGCTGCGCCAGCGCCTCCGTGAGGAGCTTGCGGCAGTCGTGGTACTCGTCGCGCAGATAGATGTAGATTTCGTCGATGCCCACGGCCCAGGCGGCGACGAGCATGCCTTCGATGAAACGGTGCGGATCGCGCTCCAGGTAGTAGCGGTCCTTGAAGGTGCCCGGTTCGCCCTCGTCGATATTCACGGCCATCAGGCGCGGACCGGGCTCGTTGCGCACAATGCGCCACTTGCGCCCTGCCGGGAAGCCTGCGCCGCCGAGGCCGCGCAGGCCGGAGTGTTCGAGTTCCGCGATCAGCGAATCGGAGGTATGCACGCCTGCGTAACAGGCGCGCAGCAGCGCGTAATCCCAACCCTCCGGGGTCTGTCCCCGAACGGGGACAGACCCCTCAACTATTTCCTTCACCGCATCGCAGCTCGCATGGCCAAGCGCCGCCTGTCCAACAAGTGCAGCTGGCGCCTGCTCGCAGCGGCCGATGCACGGCGCCGCCAGCACGCGAACCTCGCGCCCAAGAATCGCAGGCAGGCGCTCGAGCAGTTCTACCGCGCCAGCCATTTCGCAGGACAATCCCGCGCAAACGCGCACAGTCAATGCGGGCGGAGCCTCGCCGCCTTCCTTCACGATGTCGAAATGATGGTAGAAGCTGGCCACCTCGAAGACCTCGGCCTGGGCCAGGCGCATCTCCTGCGCCAGTGCGGCGAGATGGGCCGAGGACAGGCAGCCGTAGCGGTCCTGGATCAGGTGCAGATGCTCGATCAGGAGATCGCGCTGGCGCGAGGCGCTGCCCAGCAAGGCCTGCACTTCAGCCAGCGCAACGGGATCGACGCGCCGGCCTTTGGGCGCCTGCCGCTTGCGTTCGCGGCTCGGCCCCTGCACGGCTATTGGAATTACCGGATGGTTCAATTGCTGCCTCATCTGAATTTGCACTGCATGCCGGTCCGGCAAAATGCTATTTTGTGCAATATTCAGCTTCGCAGCAAGAGGCTAATCGGTCCGGCCCGCGACGCCGTTCCTGCTATCGGTCCAGACCACGTCGTTATCCACCGAATACAGTCGGCAGGGCTCCTTGCTTGCGGACTGGCAGGCCGCCAGGGCGCGCGCATCGGGCGACTCGCCCTCCTCCGCCCAGCCCCAGGCGCCGCTGGACGACACCGCAAAGGCGCGCGGCAGCTCGCGCTTCAGGAAATCGCGGTACTGCTCGCGTCCACGCTCGGGCAGGAAAGGCACGGCGGCCACATCGTCGATCTTCGCGTAGTTGCTGGGCGGCTGGGCGGGCGGCTCGGCCAGGGCATAGACCTCGCGTGTCGGCATGCCCACCCTGGCCAGGAAGCGCTCGACTTCCGGCACCCAGATCTGCTGGCCGTCGCGGCTGCCCAGCATCGTGTGCGCATCGTTCTTGAAGGCGCCGTAGGCCACCAGCTGGGCCTTGCCGCCGTTGTTGCGGAAAGCCTGGTACATGCGGCTTACGAGCTCGGGGCCGAAGTAGCTGTCGTTCGCGCCATACATCCACAGGCTGTCGATCTTGTTGTTGCGGCCATACTCGCCGAAGGCATCCACCAGCGCCTTCTGCCAGTCGCAGCTACCGCCATGCATCTTCAGGCCGCCCGCGAAATTCATGATGCCGCGCACACCCGGCAGCTCGCGGGTGCTGAGCGCCACGCTGGCCAGGCCGCCGTAGGACTGGCCGGCGATGACGATATGTTCAGGATCGATCCATGGCTGCTGGCGTGCGTAGTCCACCACGTCCGCGATATCGCTGGCCTGGGTGTAGCCGTTGGCGGTCATATTGCAGCCATAGTCCACGTAACGGCCGGTGGACTGTGCGAAACCGGTGCGCATGGGCACCATGACGGCATAGCCGCGGCGCACGAACTGGCTGGCCATGTACACGAAACGGTCGCGCGTCTGCAGCTTCGGGTTGCCGGGCGCCTTGCCGTGATTGATGATCAACAGCGGGAAAGGCCCGGCTCCGGATGGCTTGTACAAGGTGGTTTCGAGCGCCACGGCGCGGCCTGCGCCCGCGGGAACGGAAATGACCTGCTCATTCAGGCGCGCGTCGAGGGGCAGCTGCTGCGCTTGGGCGGCGGGCGCCAGCAGGCTGCCGAGAATGGCAGCCAGGGCAAGCTGGCGGGCACAATGGAGGACGGTAAAAATGATACGCTCCGGAACTGTTTGCGTGAGGCAATGTCCCGATTCTGGTATCGATACCCGTCAATTGCAATCCCAAAACATTAATGCTGGTAAATTTTTAATGGCTGAGTTCGGGTCAGCTGTTGCGTTTTTGCTTGCCGATGGTGAGCCAGGCGCTGAGGGCGCTTAGCAGCGCCAGTGCGGCGGAGAGCCACATCACCCAGCGGAAGCCGGTCACGAATGCGCTTTTCACCGCTGCTTCGGCCTTGGCGCGCTCGGCCTTCGGCAGGCTTTCCGGCAGGGCTATCGCTGCGAGGCGGCTGCGCTGCTGTTCCACTTCGGCCCGCGTGCCGCCCGCCACTTCGCGCTTGGCCATCTCGTCTGTCAGCTGCCGGTTGAAGCCTGCCTGCATGGCGATGCCGAGCACAGCAATGGCCAGCAGCGCGGCGGCGCGCGATACGGCGTTGTTGATGCCGGACGCAGCACCCGCCTGGCTGGCCTGCACCGCATTCATTACCGTCGTCGTCAGCGGCGCCACGGCAATGGTCATGCCGATGCCCAGCACCAGCACCGCCGGAAAGAAGGTGGTCCAGTAGCTGCCGCCGATGCCCGGCACCGCGAACAGGGCGAAGCCCCCAGCAGCGATGGCCGGACCGATCACGAGCGGGAGCCGGGCGCCGAAGCGGTCGCTCAGGCCGCCCGTGAAGCGGGAGAAGAGGAACATGACAATCGTGAACGGCAGCAGCGCCGCTCCTGCCGCTGTCACAGAGTAGCCCTGCACCTGGATCAGGTTCAGCGGGAAAAAGAAGAGGCTGCCGCCCAGCGCACCGTACAGGAAGAGCGTGAGCAGGTTGGCGCCGGTGAAATCCAGGGAGCGGAAGAGGCCCAGCGGAAGCATCGGCGCCGGGTGCCGCTTTTCGTAGCGGATGAAGACCGCCAGCGCCGCCACGCCGCCCAGCGTGGCCCCAAGCACCTGCGCGTCGCGCCAGCCGCGCAGCGGCAGCTCGATGAGGCCGTACACCAGCGCCCCCAGCCCGAAGCTGGCCAGCAGCGCGCCGATCCAGTCCAGCCCGGGCGGCGCCTCCGGGTCGCGGCTTTCGGGGACGTGGCGCAGCGTGAGCCAGACCACCAGCGCCGCCATCGGAATGTTGACGAGGAAGGCGTAGCGCCAGGAGAGCTGCTGCACGAGGAAGCCGCCCGCCACCGGCCCGAGCGCCCCCGTGATCGCCGTGTAGCCGGACCAGGTGCCGATGGCCTTGCCCCGCCTTTTTTCCTCGAACGAGGCGCTGATGATGGCGAGGCTGCCCGGTACCAGCAGCGCCGCGCCCACGCCCTGCACCGCCCGCGCCGCCACCAGCTGGGCGATGGTCATGCTGAGGCCGCACGCGAGGGAGGCTGCGCCGAACAGCACCACCCCGATCAGGAAGATACGCCGCCGTCCGAAGCGGTCTCCCGCCGCCCCGCCCACCAGAAGCAGCGCCGCCAGCAGGAACGCATAGGATTCCACCACCCACTGCACGGCCACCACGTCCGCATGAAAGGCTTCCTGCAGCGCGGGCAGGATCACATTCACGATCGTGCCGTCGATGAAGGCCATGCTGGAGCCGAGGATCGTTGCCGCCAGCAGCCAGCGTTCCGATCCGGGTTTGCAGGGCGCCGCCGCCGCGCCGGAACGCAGCACGCCTTCGGCGCATGGCAGGGCTTGGGACATGGCGGACCTCCCTTTTCTTGGCGAACGGACAAGTCTGGCATAAATTTCCTGGCGCTGCCGTGCAGTTCGCACTACACTGTAGTTACTTTCCACAAGGAAATTCGCCATGAGCTCCACCACTGCCCTCAGCACCGGCCTTTCCAGCCTGCAGTCCAACCAGCGCGCGCTGGATGTGGAGGCGCACAACGTCGCCAACGCGAACACGCAGAATTTCCAGCCCCAGCAGGCGAAGTTCACCGAGGCGGCGCCCGCTGGCACGGGCGTAACGCTGTCGGTGGAAGGCCGCGAGCGTGCGGCTGATGTGGCTGGCGCTCCGAGCGGCACCGATCTGGCCGATTCGCTGACCAAGTCCCTGGTTTACGGCACCGGCGCCCAGTTTGCGGCCGAACTCATCAAGGCCGAGGACCAGCGGCTCGGCACCCTGCTCGACACGAAGGCTTAGTTCACGCCCATCAGCAGGCCCTCGATGGTGTGGCCCTGCTCGATCGTTTCCAGCCTGTCCACCACGCGGCAATGGATATGCCGCCGCGTTTCCTCGTCCAGGCTTTCGTAGTAGCTCCGGCTCAGCTGCAGGTCGTGCTTGTCCGCGTTGCTGCCGTCCGGCGCATCCACGCCCAGCACGAAAACGGGACGCGATTTCTGCGAGAGGTTGGCCGTGCCGCGGTGAATGGTGAGCGCCGAGCGCGCGGAAATGTCGCCCATGCTGGCGAGCTTGCGCTGTTTGCGCGCCTCGTAGCGCGCGTGCATTGACGCAGGCGGAAACATGGGATGCGCGCCTTCCCAGGTATCCCACTGGGTGCCGGGCGCGATCTCGAACGGTCCCATGTCCTCGCTCACGTCCACGGTGGTGATGTTGAAGGCGAGAGAATTCAGGCGGCGGCCGGTCACGGTCTGCGGCGGCGCGGGAAAGTCGCGGTGCCAGGGCTGCAGCATGGCGCCCGGTCCCGGCACGTCGAAGCCCGCTTCCACCACCTTGTAGTCCGGCCCCAGCACGGCGGCGCAGACGGCGCGCACCCAGGGGTGGCTGACGATATCGCGGAAGCCGCGCAGGCGCTCAGGGTGGATCTCCACGTAGTAGCGGTTCGGCCCCCGCTCCAGCGCACCGCCCGGCCGGGCCCGCGCCTCCTCGAACAGCACGGCGATGTCTTCGCCCAGCTGCGCCACCCATTCCCGGCTGAATGCTCCCTTCATGGCGATGAAGCCATCGCCGTACAGGCCGCCCATGATGGCGGCCGTGTCGAACTGTTCCATCTTGCCTTGCCTCCTTCGGCACAGTGTGCGCCAGCCGCACGCGGCCTGGCGCACGAACTGCGCTCAGGATTGCTTGCGGCGGCGCGCAGCGGCGGCGCCCAGCAGGCCCAGGCCGCCCAGCAGCATGCCCCAGCTTTCCGGCTCCGGCACCGGCGTCACGTCGCGGCCGAACACGGTGAGGTTGGAGAAGCCCGGCGTGCTCTGGTTATTGCCGGTGAACCAGTCGATCTTCCAGGTGCCGTTCAGGGTGGCGCCCGCGCCGATGGTCTCATTGTCGAAGAGGAAGGCGCCCGCGCCGTTGCCCGCGTGGATGGCGAAGGCCAGGTCCAGCGTCACGCTGCTGGCGCCCGTGTTGCGGATGGTCCAGGTGCCCTGGGTGTCGGAGCCGCTGGCGTGGGTGAAGGTGAACTCGAAGCCGCTGTTGCCCTGGAAGCCGGAGCCGCCGTCCATTTTGTCCAGGATGGACCAGGCGCCGCTGCCATAGCTGTCGAAGCTGGTGCCGAAGCCGCTGGTGTCGCCCGGATGCGGGTTCCAGCCCGAGGCGAAGACGAAGGCGTCGGCGTTCTGGCCGTTCAGCGTCACGTCGTCCACGGAGGTATTGCCGACGTCGGTGCCGCCTGCCGCGTGGGCGCTGGCTGCCAGGATGAGGGTGGCTGCTGCCGCTGCTGCTTTGTGTGCAAACATCACTGTGCTTCTCCTTGTTCTGAGTTGTCGTTGGGACTGCAGAGCCAAATATATGGCTATTGCAGAGCCCGCCTGCGCACGCTACCTTTAGGAAATTAATGCGCAGCGACAACTCACAAGGAGATCAGTGGAAGGTGGGGCAGAGCTTGAGTACGGGCCTGGGCCGTGCGATGCGGGAACAGGCGTAAGGCTGGGAACGTTTGGCGGGTTCGCGCAGCACATAGTCGAAGCAGCGCTGGCGGTCCAGCAGTTCCACGCCCCATGCCAGCAAGGCCATGGTGCGGGTGGCGCCGCAGCCGGGCAGATGGCGCACCGAGCGCGCTACCTGGAAGCCGTCCAGATAGGCCAGGTCCAGGCTCAGCACCAGCACGGAAGGCGCGAAGCGTCGCGCCTTCTGCAAGGCCGTCAGGCCGTCGCGCGCGCACTCCACTTCGAAGCCCGATGAGCTGAACAGGTCGGCCAGCTGGGCGCATTCTCCCTGGTCGCTGCAGGCGATCAGGATGCGGTTCCCTGGCAGGAAAAGCGAGCTGGTCGTTAAGTCGTTCATGAGTCTTCCTCCACTACGAATGCCGATTCTGGCATGCGGCGCAGGCGATGGCGTAGGACAATCACTTGTGGCGCAGTCGGAAATCGCGCGGCAGCAAAAGGCGCTATGCTTGTCCGATTCTGCGAGGGAGGAACCATGAGCGACTTTTCCCTGCCTTTCCGCGACCGCGAACAGGCGGCGGTACTGCTGGCGGAACGCCTCAAGCACCTGCACGGCACCCGCCCCCTCGTGCTCGCCATTCCCCGTGGCGCCGTGCCCATGGCCGCCCTTATCGCCAAGCGCCTGCACGGCGAGCTGGACGTGGTTTTGGTCCGCAAAATACCGTCCGCCATCGATCCCGAACTTGCCGTTGGCGCCGTCGACGAACATGGCCACCGCGAGCTGGCGCCCTATTTCAACCGCACGCGCACCAGCATGGAATGGGTGGAAGTGCAGACGCGGGAGCAGCTGGAACTCATGCGCCGCCGCCGCGCCGCCTACGGCAGGCCACAGCCGGCCGATGCGCACGGCCGCGTGGTCGTGGTGGTGGACGACGGCCTCGCAACGGGCTCGACCATGGCAGCCGCGCTGCGCACCCTGCGCGGCCAGCGCCCCGCCTTGCTCGTGGCCGCCGTTCCCGTGGCCGCGCAGGATGCGCTGGACCTGATCGCGCCGCTGGCCGATGAGGTGGAATGCCTGGCAACTCCCATGAACTTCACGTCCGTGAGCCAGCACTACCAGGCTTTCCCGCAGGTGGAAGAATCCGAAGTGATCCGCTTGCTGGCGGGCTAGGCCAGGGCCGTATCGAGCACCATCATGAGGATGAAGCCGGCCACCACAGCGCAGGATGCGCTGGTGCTGTGGCCGTTGCGGTGCGCTTCCGGAATCACATCATGGCTGATGACGAAGAGCATGGCGCCCGCCGCCAGCGCGAGCCCCCAGGGCAGGAGGCTTCCCGCATACTCGATCATCACGGCCCCGCCCACGGCGGCAACCGGCTCGATGAGACCCGAGGCCACGCCCAGCATGGCCGGGAACACGCGGCCATAGCCCACGGTGCGCAGGGCCAGGGCCACCACCAGGCCCTCCGGCACGTCCTGGATGGAAATGCCGGTGGCCAGGCTGTGGGCCTTGGCCATGTCCACGCCCGCGTAGGCGACGCCGATGGCCAGCCCCTCCGGCAGGTTGTGGATGGCGACAGCGGCCACGAACAGCCAGGCCCGTTTCAGCGTGTCGCTGCGCGCCGCATCCACGGTGGCCAGCACGGCCTCCTGCCGGGCCACGCGGTCCAGCAGCAGCACCACGCCCATGCCGAGCAGGATGCCCGCGCCCACCGTGAGGCTGGCTTCGAAGGGTCCGGCTCCCCTGCCCTTGCTGGCGGCAATGGCGGGCACAACCAGCGAGAAGGCGGTGGCGGCGAGCATGACGCCCGCGCCGAAGCCGAGGAAGCCGTCATACGTGCGCTGCGAAAACTTCTGCGACAGCAGCACCGGCAGGGTGCCGAGTGCCGTCGCCAGGGCGGCCGTGGCGCCGCCCAGCAGCGCGCCATGAATCTTCGCGTCGAATGCCGCCGCATCGCTGGCGGCCTCCTGCATGAGAACGAGCAGGCCGCCCAGGCAGATGGCCGCGCCCAGCGCATAGCGCCAGGAAGGAAGCATGCGCGCGATATTCATGGATCAGTGCACCGTACCGGGAGCGCCGGGCTGCTTGCCCTTGCCCTTACTGCCTTTGGCCCCGTCAGGCGGCATCATCTGGCTCTCGTCGGTGGCGCCCAGCTCGGCGCCCGTGGTGGGGTCGGCCGAAGGGTCGGACATGGAACGCGATGCCATGGCATTGAGCAGGGCCGCGTCGTCCGCATCGAGCTGCACGCTGGCTTCGCCGCTGCCGCCGTCCACGCCCATCTGCTGGTCGCGGTCGCTGACCACCTGCCACTTGTCGCCGCTGTTCCAGGAACCGTTGAGCTCGGGGCCGCCCTGCGACATATTGAAGTAGACGCTGGCGAACTCCGGCATGCCCGGCATTTTACCCGGAGGGAAGTTCGGCTGGATCGAGTACAGGGCCTTCTCGAAGGACTTCTGGTGCGCCACTTCGCGCGTCATGAGAAAGCCCAGGGCCTCTTTCACGCCGGGATCGTCGGTCAAGTTGATCAGGCGCTCGTACACGATCTTGGCGCGCGCCTCGGCGGCAATGTTCGAACGCAGGTCGGCGGTGGGCTCGCCGATGGTGTCGATATAGGCGGCCGTCCAGGGCACGCCTGCCGAATTGGTGAGCGGTGCGCCCGCGCCATACAGCACCTGGGTCAGGTGGCTGTCGTTGCCCGCGCCGGTGATCGAACGGTAGAGCTCGCCTTCCTTGTCCACGCCTTCGGCCAGGCGGCCCTTGGCGCCCTTGTTCAGCATGACCACGATGTGGCCGATCACTTCCAGGTGGCTGAGCTCTTCGGTCGCAATGTCGAAGAGCATGTCGCGCCGTCCGGGATCGTCCTCGGCCAGGGCCTGGGTGAAATAGCGGCAGGCCGCGGCGAGCTCGCCTTGCGGTCCGCCGAACTGTTCGAGCATGAGGTTGGCCAGGCCCGGATTCGGCTCGCTGACGCGCACCGTGTACTGCAATCGCTTGTTGTGAGCAAACATTATTCCCCCTCCTTCACTGTGAATGAAAGTCGAGGAGTCATGATGGCGTTTTCAGCGGCTTACGAACATAGGAATTCTGCGGCGGGCCGTGTAGGACTTCGCCAGCAAGGCCAGCAACAAGCTAGCGGGGAAGCAGGTGATCGATCTCGTCGCACAGGTCGTCGATGGCGATGGGCTTGGTGAGGTACGCCGAAAAGCCTGCGTCCAGCGCGCACTGCACGTCCGTCTCGCGCCCCAGCCCGCTGGCCGCAATGGCCGGCAGCGAAGCCAGCGCGGGCCGGCTGCGGGCGGCGCGGATGAATTCGTAGCCGTCCATGTCCTGCATGGCGATGTCCGACACGATAAGATCCACCCGCTCGCGCTCCAGAATCGCCAGCCCGTCGCGCGCCGAGGCTGCCGGCAAGACCTGCGCCCCCTCCAGTTCCAGCACGGTCTTGAACATGATGAGCGAGTCTTCCATATCGTCCACCAGCAGCACATGCAGCCCGGCCAGACGCGCGCCGGTTGCCGCGCTGCGTCCGTGCTGCTCTTCATCCCCGCACTGGACCATCGGCAGCCACAGGCTGAAGCGGCTGCCCAGGCCGATGCCTGCGGAGGCCGCTTCGACCCGGCCGCCATGCAGCTCGACGATATGGCGCACCAGGGCCAGCCCGATGCCCAGCCCGCGCTTGCTGCGCACGGCGGTGGCATCGCCTTGCCCGTACATGGCGAAGATCTGCGGCAGGTATTCGGGCGCAATGCCCGCGCCGGTATCGCTGACGTCTAGCCGCGCCCAGCCGCCTTCCGCATACAGGCATAGATCGATGCTGCCCCCTGCTGGAGTGAACTTCACCGCATTGCTCAGCAGGTTGAGCAGGACCTGCTCCATGCGCACCATGTCCGCCCTGACCATCAACGGGGCTGGCGGCGGCTGGTAGCGCAGGTGCAGGGAGTGCACCATGGGATCCTCCTGCAGCGTGTCCACCAGCTTGGCGGCGATGGACGCGAGGTCCACATCGCGCAGGCACAGCGACAGCTTGCCCGTGCTCAGGCGGGAAATATCCAGCAGGTCGTCGATGATCTTGGCCTGGCTGGCCACGAGGTCGCGGATCTGGTCCACCGCGCGCACGGCCGAAGCTGCCTGCTGCACTTCGGGCAGGCGCGACAGCAGCTCCGCGTTGATATTGATGAGATTCAGGGGATGGCGCAGCTCGTGCGACATCACGGCCAGGAACTCGTCCTTGATGGCGCTGGCGCTCCCGGCCTGCGTGGCGCCCTGGCTGCGCGACACGAAGGCGTAGCCGTCCTTGTCCAGGGGGGTCATGACGTCCAGGCAGAACAGGCGGCAGCCGTTCCTGTTCATATGCCAGCGGCCGTTCTCGGCGCGGCCCTGCTCGCGCGCCTGGCGCATGCTGGCCGCCGGCTCACCCGCCGCGCAGTCCTCGCCGGTAAAGATGAAGCCGATGGGACGACCCAGCGCCTCATCTTCCGCATAGCCGAAGGCGCGCTCGGCCCCGCGGTTCCAGGCGGTGACCTTGCCGCCCGCGTCCGCTGTGACGATGGCCACTTCCTCGATGCATTCGGCCGCACGGCGCAGCCATTCCTTGCGCGCTGCATCGGCTTCCCGGCCGCATATGGCAGGCTGCCCTGTCTCCTGGAATAGAACAAGGTTGGCCGGGAGGGCAGCCGCCCCGCTGGTGAGTGCCATAAAAGGGACCGTATCGAGTATCCGTTCCTTACAGTCTACGCCGACGCTGCAGGGCTGCAAGCAAGCACGGCCCTGATGTTCCGCTGTGCGGAATGCCGTTTTACAAAACCGTTGACATCGCCACAAGAGCACGCCACACTCCGGCTATGGACGACATGGAAACGTTCGACGAAGACAAGGACCGGCAGTTCGTCAACGCGCTGGCGCGGGGGCTGGAACTGCTGCGCTGCTTCCGTCCCGGCGAAGTCTTCCTGTCCAACGCCGAACTGGCGCGGCGCTGCTCCCTTGCCAAGCCCACCGTGACGCGCCTGACCTATACCCTCACCCGCCTGGGCTACCTGCACTACTCGGAAGCGCAGGGAAAATACCAGCTCGGGCCGGGCGTGCTGGCACTGGGCTACCGCATGCTTTCCACCCTCGACCTGCGCGCCATGGCCCGGCCGCTGATGGCCGAACTGGCCGAATATGCGCAGGCTTCGGTATCGCTCGGCGCGCGCGACCGTCTCAAGATGGTCTACCTGGAGACCTGCCGCAGCAGCGCCAACGTCACGCTGCGGCTGGATGTCGGCTCGCGCATTCCGCTCGCCACCACCGCCATGGGCAAGGCCCTCCTGTGCGCCCTGCCCCAGCCGGAGCGCGACTACCTGATGGACCATATGCGCCGCAAGGACAAGGAGCTCTGGCCGAAGGTGAAGGCGGGTATCGAACAGGGCTTCCGCGACTACCAGGACCGCGGCTTCACCATCTCCGCTGGCGAATGGCAGAACGACGTGCATGCCGTGGGCGTACCGGTGCTGGACGTGAACGGCGAACAGCTCATGGCCTTCAACTGCGGCGGACCCGCCTTCCTGCTGCCGCGCGAACGGCTGGAGGAAGACCTGGGACCGCGCCTCGCCAGGCTGGCGAGGACTATCGACAGCAATCTGGGAAGAATATGATCCGCGACGAAGAAACCCTCAATCTCCTGCTCGACAGCATCCGCCGCTTCGTGCGCGAAGTGCTGGTGCCGAATGAACAGGAGGTGGCCGACAGCGACGAGATTCCGCCCGCCGTGGTGGCGCAGATGCGCGAACTGGGCCTCTTCGGCCTTTCCATTCCGGAAGCCTACGGAGGCCTGGCGCTAACGATGGAAGAAGAAGTGCGCGTGGCCTTCGAGATCGCGCGCACCTCGCCCGCCTTCCGCTCCCTGATCGGCACCAACAACGGCATCGGCTCGCAGGGCATTGTCATCGACGGTACAGAGGAACAGAAACAGCGCTATCTGCCGCGCCTTGCTGCGGGGGAGATCATCGGTTCCTTTGCGCTCACCGAGCCGGAGTCGGGCTCGGACGCCGCCTCGCTGCGCACCAGCGCAGTACGCGATGGCGATTACTACGTCCTGAACGGCACCAAGCGCTTCATCACCAATGCGCCGGAAGCGGGCATCTATACCGTGATGGCCCGCACCGACCCGGCAAAGCGCGGCGCAGGCGCCATTTCCGCCTTCATCGTGGAACGCGGCACGCCCGGCCTATCACTGGGCAAAACGGACCGCAAGATGGGCCAGCGCGGCGCGCACACCTGCGACGTGATCTTCGAAAACTGCCGCGTCCCTGCGGCCAACCTTATCGGCGGCAAGGAAGGCGTGGGCTTCAAGACGGCCATGAAGGTGCTGGACAAGGGACGCCTGCACATTGCGGCCGTCTGCGTGGGCGCGGCCGAACGGATGCTGGAAGATGCGCTGGCCTACGCCATGGAGCGCCGCCAGTTCGGCCAGCCGATTGCGGACTTCCAGCTGATCCAGGCGATGCTGGCCGACAGCAAGACCGAGATCTACGCAGCGAAATGCATGGTGCTGGACGCGGCGCGCCGCCGCGACCTGGGCGAGGACGTGAGCACGGAAGCCTCCTGCTGCAAGCTGTTCGCCTCCGAAATGTGCGGCCGCGTGGCAGACCGCTCGGTGCAGATCCACGGCGGGGCGGGCTACGTGTCCGACTACGCGGCCGAACGCTTCTACCGCGACGTGCGCCTCTTCCGCATCTACGAGGGCACCAGCCAGATCCAGCAGCTGGTCATTGCCCGCAACATGATCAAGGCGGCGCAACCGTGATCGACTTGCAGGCCCTCCCCGCGCGCATCAGCGCCATTCCCTGCCGCTGGGCGGAAGTGGCGCCCCACGCGCCTGCCCTGCACGAAGACGGGCGAACGGTCAGCTACGCGGAATTATGGGCAGCGATCCAGGCGACTGCGGAAGGCCTGCGCGCGCAGGGCATAAGGCCTGGCGACCGCCTCATGCTGGTGAGCGAGAACTGCGCTGCCCAGGTGGCGCTGATCTTCGCGGCGTCCCTGTGCGACGCCTGGATAGTGCTCGTCAACGCACGCCTGTCGGCGCGCGAGGTGGACCAGATCCGCAGCCATTCGGGCGCGCGGCGCGTCGTCTACACCAGCGCAGTATCGGCCGAAGCCCGCGCTCATGGCGAGCGCCATGGCGCTCTTTCAGGCGCCGCTCCTTTTGGCGGCAGCTGGATGCTTGGCCCGCTCAGCGAAGAATGCCAGCCGGAGCCCGTGGCGGCAGCGGGCGAAGCGCAGCCTGCGGCGCTGATCTACACCACCGGCACCACGGGCCAGCCCAAGGGCGTGATGCTCTCGCACCGCAACCTGCTTTTCATTGCCGCCGTGTCGAGCCAACTGCGCGGACTGGCGCCGCAGGACCGCGCCTATGGCGTGCTGCCCATCACGCATGTGTACGGCCTCGCTTCCGTCATGCTCGGCACCCTCTACGCTGGCGCGAGCCTTCAGCTTGTGCCGCGCTTTTCCGCCGAAGCCCTGCTGTCCACGCTGCGCGAAGGCCGCCTGACCATCCTGCAGGGGGTTCCGGCCATGTATGCCCGCCTGCTGGAGCTGCAGGGCGGGCAGCCGCTGCGCACGGCGCTGCGCTTCATCTATGCGGGCGGTTCTCCCCTCGCGCCAAGCCTGAAAGCGGACGTGGAAAAGCTGCTAGGGCTTCCCCTGCACAATGGCTACGGCATGACGGAGAGCTCGCCCACCATCAGCCAGACCAGGCTCGATGCGCCGCGCAGCGACACCTCCGTGGGCTTTGCCATTCCCGGCGTGGAAACGCGCGTCGTCGACGAAGCGGGAAACGAAGCAAGGGCTGGCGAGGCTGGTGAACTGTGGGTGCGCGGGCCGAACGTCATGCTCGGCTACTACCGCGAACCTGAGCTGACCCAGGCTGTCATGCGCCCTGGCGGCTGGCTGAATACCGGCGACATGGCGCGGCAGGAGGCGGACGGCGCCCTCTTCATCGTAGGGCGCACGAAGGAGCTGATCATCCGCTCCGGCTTCAACGTCTACCCGCTGGAAGTGGAGACCGTGCTGAATGCCCACCCCGCCGTGAGCCAGTCCGCCGTGGTGGGCCGCTCCGCTCCGGACGGGAACGAGGAAGTGGTGGCCTTCGTGGAGCTTGACCCGCGCCACACAGTGCGCGACGATGAACTCCGCGCCTGGCTGGCGCGCTCGCTGTCCCCCTACAAATGCCCGAGCGAAATCGTGGTGATGCCCGCACTGCCCGCAGCATCCACGGGGAAGATTCTGAAAGGCCAGCTGCGGCAGCTGGCGCAGGACATGCCGCGTTCGACCTCATGACAAGCAAGGAGACAAAGCAATGAACAACACATTCAAACGCCTCGCCCTCGCCGCAGCGCTGGCCGCCGGACTCGCCAGCGCCCATGCCGAGGAATTCCTGGTCGGCGCGGAGCTGCCCCTTACCGGCTCCCTGGCCCGCGTGGGCGCGGGCATGCAGGAAGGGATCATGGTGGCCGCCGAGGTCTTCAACCGCAACAGCAAACACAAGATCAAAATCGCCACCGTGGACGACGAATCCGCGCCTGCCAAGGCGATTGCCGCCGTCGAGAAGCTGGCCAGCCAGGGCGCGGTGGCGATCACCGGCGGCTACGGATCGAACAATATCGCTCCGGCCTCCGACGCGGCGAACAAGCTGGGCATCGTCTACATCACCTCCGGCGGGGTGGACGACAGCCTCGTCTCCAGCGGGCGCAAGAACTTCTTCCGCATTAATAACACGGCAGGTTACGAGAAGGCCGTTCTGGGCCTGTTCAGCGACATGGGCGTGAAGAAGGTGTCCATCATCTATTCGACCAAGGACGCCACCTCCGACCTGGCCAAATCGGTCCAGAAGGCGCTGGAAGCCAAGGGCGTCGCCGTGGCGGAGCATTCCTTCGACCCCGCCATCACCGACTTCAAGCCCATCGTCAACAAGGTGCGCCTGCAGGACAAGCCGGACGTGATCTTCATGGTGGGCTACGAGAACGACTATGTCGGCATCCTGCGCGCGGCGCGCGTGCTGAAGCCGCAGGTGAAGGCCATGGTGGGCGTATGGTCGCTGGCGACGCCAAAGATGGCCGCCGAATTCCCCGACCTTATGCCCAATGTCTACGGTACCGCCCTTCTGCCCTTCCCCGCCACGTTCACAACGGAAGACGGCAAGAACTTCGCCGACACCTACAAGAAGATGTACAACAAGGAGCCGGACTACCTGGGCCAGTTCGGCTACGTGCAGTCCATGCTGCTGTTCGAGGCCATCGCGCGCGCGGCCGACAAGGGCACGGTGAAGAAAGGCGGCATCGCCGAAGAGCTGCGCAAGACCGACCGCGACACCCTGATCGGCCGCGTGCAGTTCGGCGCCAACGGCGACAACCTGAACTTCAGCCACCGCATGGGCCAGCACCAGGGCAAGAACATCGTGATCGTGTGGCCCAAGGAGCACGCCACCGGAAAGATGGCCTATCCGGCCCTTCCCTGGTAAGGCGGCGGCATGGGGGAACTGATCGCGCAAGCCCTGTATTCGGGCCTGCTGCAAGGCGGCTCGTACGCGCTCATTGCGCTGGGATTGGCGCTGGTGTTCGGCACCATGCGCATCATTAATCTCGCCCACGGAGAACTGGTGCTGCTGGCGGCCTATATCGCCTATACCATGGAGTCGAAGCTCGGCCTCGGGCCCGTGGCGGCGATTCCTGTGGCGCTTGTGGTGGTGTGCGTTGCCTCCAGCACCGTCTATCTGCTGGTCAGCCGCATTCGCGAGGACCGCGAGATCAATTCTCTGATCCTTACCTTCGGCATCGGTGTCATTCTTACCAACCTGATTCTGCTGGTCTGGTCCGCCGACGTGCGCTCCACCAGTTCCAGCTGGCTGCAAGAAGCCTTCGTCCTCGGTCCCCTTTACAGCATGCGCAGCGAAGTGCTGTTCTTCGGCGTCAGCCTGGCGATGATGGGAGGCCTGTGGTGGTGGCTCTCGCGCAGCTGGTACGGCCGCGCGGTGCGTGCCGTGTCCAGCAACCGCGACGCGGCGAAGCTGATGGGCATCGATCCCGGACGCACCGAGCTTGTGTCCTTCATTGTGGCGGGCGTGCTGGCCGCCTTCGCCGGCGTTGCGCTGTTCAGCTACGGCGTCATTCAGCCTGCCTACGGCGCGGCGCTCACGGTCAAGGCTTTCATCATCACCGTGCTGGCAGGCGTAGGCTCCATTCCCGGCGTGCTGCTGGGCGCCGTCCTGCTTGGCGTAGCCGAAGCGCTGACGGTGACGCTGGCCAGTTCCGCCCTGCAGGAACTGGCGGGCATGGCCCTCTTCCTGCTGGTGCTGTTCGTCATGCCCAATGGGCTCTTCGGCGCGGCCGGGAGGCGAGGATGAACAGGATTGCCATCGCGGCGCTGCTGGGCGCCTATGTGCTGGTGCCCTTGCTGCTCGGGTCCAATAACTACGTCATGAGCCTGATCGTCGCTGCGCTGGTGATCGGCGGCGTGGCGCTGGCCTGGGCGCTGCTCGGCAACCTCGGGGGCATGGTGAGTTTCGGTCATTCCGCTTTCGTTGGCGTGGGCGCCTATACCTCCGCGCTCCTGACTCTCAAGGCCGGGCTGCCCGTGCTTGCAGGCTTGCTGGCAGGCGGCATCGGCGCTGCCGTGGCAGCGCTCGCGATGCTGCCGGTGCTGCGGCTGCGCGGCCCCTACTTCGCGCTGGCCATTCTCGCCTATGCGCATATCTTCAAGATTCTGGCCACGGAATGGAGCACGGTCACGGGCGGTGCTGGCGGCGTGTCGAACATCCCTTCCTTCCCGGTGCTTGCAGGCGTGGACTTCGGCACCAAGACCGGCGCCTACTTCATCGGCCTCACCATCGTTACGCTGTTCGCCTTCGCCTACCAGCGCATCCGCGCCAGCCACTACGGCATTGCATTGCGCGCCATGCACGGCAGCGAGGACGCGACACGTGTGGTGGGCGTCAACAGCACGCTGCTGAAAGCGGCCATGCTGCTGGTATCGGCCTTTATGGCGGGGGTGATGGGGGCCTTCAATGCGCACTACATCAATTTCCTCGAACCGGATTACGCCTTTGCGGGCCTGTGGGTCACGCTGCCCATCGTGGCGGCCATTTTCGGCGGCTACCGCACCATTGCCGGGCCGCTGCTGGGCGCGATGGTGGTCTACCTCGTCGACCAGCTGGTGTTCAAGTCCCTGATCCCCACGGGCCACCAGCTCGTGCTTGGCGCGCTGCTGGTGGCGATGATCATCTTCAGCCCGCGCGGCCTGCTGCCGCTCCTGCGAGGCAAGAAACATGCTTGAACTGGACAATCTCTCCGTGCGCTTCGGCGGCCTCACGGCCGTCAATACCGTTTCGCTGAAAGTGGGCAGCGAGGACGTGGTGGGACTGGTCGGCCCGAATGGCGCAGGCAAGACCACGCTCTTCAACGCCATTTCGGGGCTGGTTCGCCCCAGCAGCGGCGCCATCTCCTTCCATGGCAAAAGCATCCTGCGCACCCCCATGCACCAGCGGGCCCGCCTCGGCATCGGCCGCACCTTCCAGATTCCCCAGCCCATGCACGAGCTGACCGTG
The DNA here is from genome assembly GCF_021165955.1 of Massilia endophytica. Classification (NCBI taxonomy): domain Bacteria; kingdom Pseudomonadati; phylum Pseudomonadota; class Betaproteobacteria; order Burkholderiales; family Oxalobacteraceae; genus Massilia; species Massilia endophytica. The sequence continues at coordinate 2,570,054 of NZ_CP088952.1, forward strand.
CGGGAGAACCTCATCGTGGCCCAGCGCTTCGGCACCGGCAAGGTGAACGAACGCCGCATCGACGAGGTGCTGGACTTCACCGGCCTTGCGGACAAGGCGGAGCGCCATGCGGCCACCGAACTGGCGCTGACCGAACTGAAGGCGCTCGAAGTGGCCAAGGCGCTCGCCACGAACCCCTCTCTCCTGCTGCTGGACGAAGTGCTGGCCGGACTCGAAACGCACGGCAAACGGCGCTTCATGGGCATGCTGAAGGACCTGCATGCGCGTTTCAAGGTGGGCATCCTCATCATCGAGCACGATATCGAGACCATCAGCGCCCTGTGCCCGCGCGTGGCCGTGCTGAATTTCGGCCAGCTGATCGCGGACGGCGCTCCGGACGCCGTCTTCCGCGATCCCGAAGTGGTTCGGAGCTATACCGGAGCTGCCCATGCTTGAACTGCTCAATGTATGCGCAGGCTACGGCGCCATCAATGTGCTGTGGGACGTATCGCTCACGATGGCGCGCGGCCAGCTCACCACCATCATCGGCCCCAACGGCGCGGGCAAGACGACGCTCCTGCGCGCCATCATGGGCCTGCTGCCGCTCACGAACGGCGAAATCCGCCTCGACGGCCAGCGCATCGACAGCACGCCCGCCTGGCGCATGTCCGACGCGGGCGTGGCCATGATTCCTGAAGGCCGCATGGTGTTCCGCGACATGAGCGTGGAAGAAAACCTCATCATGGGCGCCTTCAACAGGGCGCACCGCGCACACGTGAAGCAGCGGCTGGAATCGTCCTACGACATGTTCCCACGCCTGCGCGAGCGCCGCAGGCAGCTGGCCGGATCGCTTTCGGGCGGCGAGGCGCAGATGCTGGCCATGGCGCGCGGCCTCATGTCCGACCCGCGCCTGCTGATCGTGGACGAGCCTTCGCTTGGCCTGGCGCCCGTGGTGGTGACGGAACTGTTCGAGATTCTGAAGCGCCTGAAGCAGGACGGCCGCACCATTGTGCTGGTGGAGCAGAACACGGAACGCGCAGTGGGCGTGGCCGATCACGTCTACCTCATGCAGGGCGGAAAAGCCGTACTCTCCCAGCCCGCCTCCGAAACCGACCTTGCGCAGCTGCACGAAGCCTATTTCGCGCGCTGAGACTTCCAGTATTCCAGCGGCGGTTTGCCCACCAGCGCCGTGAAGTGGCGCGTGAGGTGGGACTGGTCGAAGAAACCCAGTTCCAGCGCCAATTCGGTCAGGTCCGGCGTGCCAGGCCGCGCCAGGCGCCACATGGCTTCCTGAAGCCGGAAACGCTGCACCACCCATTTGGGCGGCACGCCAACATAGTCATGGAAGAGGCGCTGCAGGCCCCTTTCGCTCACGCCCGCCACCTGCGCCAGCTCGGCGACCGACACGGGACCGTGTTCCGCCTCCGCCGCCTTCACGGCGGCTTCCGCATGCGCCACACGCGGATCGGGGGCGCTGCGGCGAGCCAGGGGTGCAAGGAACTCCTCGGCCACTGCGATCATTCCCGGGTCATCCGGCTGCGCCAGCACTGCCTTTTCCGCGCAGGCGCCGTCGATGCCGAAGGCCTCATCCAGCGTCACCGTGCGGCCGCTCAGCGAAGATACGGGGCCCGAGAGCCAGGGACGCAGGCCTCCGGGCCGGAACCGTGCACCGAGCACTCGGCCCTCGCCCTCAAGATGCTTGTCGAATGGCCCCTGCACCACGCCGTAGAGGCCTGTCAGACCAGGCTCGAAGGCAATGTGCGCGTTGGGGTAAGGCAGCACGCGCTGGGTCTGCGGCTCGCGTCCCCGCATGTCCCATTCCACGATCCAGAAGAACTCCACGAAAGGCGCCAACGCCGCTGACGGAGCGTGCCTGCGCACTGCGAAGCGCTGCGCTGCCCCGGCCGGGTCCACAATGCCTTTCGCGCTGTCGTTTTTTTCCAATCCTTGCCTGCACGGTGTTATTAGACTGTCGGCATTATCACGTATGGGAGAGCAGACATGAAACAAATCATTGCATCGGTGGGACTGGCAGCGTTCTGCATTGGCAGCGCGGCAGCCCTGGAAGCCAAGGGCTCCTTCGATATCACCTTGAAACCCGTGAAGGCCGAGCAGCGCGACGGCGATTCGCGCGGCCGCATGCTGTTCGACAAGCGCTTCAGCGGCGGCCTGTCCGGCGAGAGCGACGGGGAGATGCTGACGGCGGGTTCACCGTCCAAAGGCAAGGCGGGCTACGTGGCCCTCGAACGCTTCCACGGAACACTGGATGGCCGTGAAGGCAGCTTCGTGATGCAGCATTCCGGAATCATGGATACCGGCCGCGAAGAGCTGAGCATCCACATCGTGCCCGATTCCGGCACCGGCCAGCTGGCGGGCATCCGCGGCACGGCAACCATCATCCGTACGGGCGGCAAGCATTTCTATACGCTGAGCTACACCCTGCCCTGATCCGCGCGCCCCGGCTGCGGGGAGTCATGGCAAACTGTCATCATGACCCCGCAACAGGAGAACACATGAGCGGCGAGCAAGACCAGCGCCAGCACGACCGGCGCGACAGCGACCGCGCGCAGCATCGCCGCAGGGAGGACGTGCCGCGCTATCTCGATCCCGGCGACACGGTATTCAGCCTGTGGGGCCGGATCATCAAGGCGCGCTACCAGCGCATTGCGGCGGCGGCCACCCGCCATATCATGCAGCGTCCCCTGCGCATCGGCATCTCGGCGCGCATCTTCCATCCCGAGCCGGGAGCGACGGGGCTGCGCAGCAAGAACCTGCAATATCTGGAAGAGTCCATTGCGCAGTGGGTGATGTCGCGCGATGTGCTGGTGTTCATGATCCCCACCGTGAACACGGATGGCCTGCTCCACCCTTCCAATATCCGCCTGCGCGACTACGCCCGCCACCTGGACGGCCTGGTGCTGCAAGGCGGCGCGGACGTGTCGCCGCAGAGTTATTCCGAAGTGCCCACGCGGCCCGAATGGAGCGGCGACCGCGCGCGCGACATGTACGAACTGGAGCTGCTGCACGAATTCGTGGAAGCAGGCAAACCCATTCTCGGCATCTGCCGCGGGTGCCAGCTGATCAACGTGGCCTTCGGCGGTACGCTGTACCAGGACATCGCCACCGATGTGCCGGAGGCGATGGCGCACGTGCATGCCGACTACGACCGCCACCGCCACGAGATCGTGCTGCCGGAAGGCTCATCCCTGAGTCGCATGCTGAAGGGCGCCAAGCGCGGGCTGGTCAACTCCATCCACCACCAGGCCGTGAAGACACTGGGGCGCGACATGTCGGCCGAGGCGCTGTCCTATCCGGACCAGATGGTGGAAGCCATCCGCTACCGCAAGGCGCCCTTTGTGGTGGGCCTGCAATGGCATCCCGAATTCCACCGCGCAGGCGGCGAGGAACTTCTGGATTGCACCGGAGTCCTCGACAACTTCCTGCGCGTGGCGCGCGAAACGCGGTTCTAGACCGGTTTGCTCTCGGCGAAGGAACGGGGCACGGCGCCTATCTGTTGCAGCACGCCCAGGCGATCCGCCTGCAGCCAGGCACGCACGATCCGCCCGTCGCGCACCTGGTAGATCACGTTGCCCTCCTGCGCTACTTCAGCGTGGCTGGGCGACAGGCCGACGAAGCGGCCGCCGTGGACCGCACGGAAGGTCCAGCGAACCGCCACCCTGTCGCCTTCGCCAAACAGGTCGTGGATCTCGAAGCGCACACCGGGGAATCCGGTCAGCACCGCTTCGATCGTCGCGCGGAATTCTCTCGGCCCCCGTTCGCCACGCGCCCCCGTAAAGTCCGGCGCGATCAGCACTTCCAGCTGATCCAGGTTCCCCGTGTTGATGCAGTCCTCGTACAGTGCGCGAACGAGTTTCTTGTTGTGTTCAGCGGTCGTCATGCCGGTTTCCTCCGTGTGGTTGCAATTCATCGGAGAGGAGTGTAAAACCTCAACTTAACTTGAGGTCAAGAGGAAAAATGAATGGCGAAACTGGATCCTGCGGATATTGGACGGCAGCTGACGGTGGGCGAGGTGGCGCGCCGCAGCGGCGTCGCCGTGTCGGCCCTGCACTTTTACGAATCGAAGGGCCTCATTCGCAGCGTGCGCAGCACGGGCCAGCAGCGCCGATACGGGCGCGATGTTCTGCGCCGGGTGGCGGTCATCAAGGTCGCCCAGCGGATCGGGATTTCGCTGGCGTCGATCAGCGCCGCTCTCGCCACGCTGCCGGAAGGGCGCACGCCGACCGTGGCCGACTGGGCACGGCTATCTAGCCTCTGGCGCGGTGAGCTGGACGAGCGTATTGCGCAGCTCACGCAGCTGCGCAACCAGCTGGACGATTGCATTGGCTGCGGGTGCCTGTCGATCGAGGCTTGCCGCCTGCGCAATCCATTGGACGAACTATCGGAGCAAGGCAGCGGTCCGCAGCGCTTGCTGAACCAGCGCCGCCCTTAGGCTCCCCTGAATCGCCGCACGGCGGCATCGACCACGCCCTCCACGCTGCCCGTTGCGGCAAACTGGTCGCGCAGGTACTGGGCATCGCTGCCCACGTGGGTCACCTGCATCAGGTGGTTCAGCGCCGCCGTGCCGCCCAGCTTCTCCGCGTACGGGTCCATGCGGCGCAGGGTGGTGAGGATGTCCTCGCGCAGGGAGAGACTCTCGTAGGTCTTGGGGTGCACCACCGTTCCGTCCAGCCCGAAGCGGCAGGCCTGGAAGCGGTTGTAGTTGTAGACGAGGTAGTCATCCTCCTCCGGCGCCGCCTCTCGCCGCTCCAGCAGATAGGCGCACAGCGCTTGCAGATAGCAGGCCAGGGCCGCCGCACGCTCCACGGTCAGCGGCGTGTCGCAGACGCGCAGTTCGATGGTGCCGTACTCCGGCTTGGGGCGGATATCCCAGTAGAAGTCCTTCATGCTCTTGATGACGCCCGTGTGCTCCATCTTCGAGAAGAAGCTGTGCTCGAACTCGTCCCAGCTGAGAAGGAAAGGCGCCCGGCCGCTCATGGGGAAGGCGAACACGGAATTCAGGCGCGCGGAGTTGAACAGCGTATCGCCGCCCTGCACGAAAGGCGACGAGGCCGAGAGCGCGATGAAATGCGGCACATAGCGGCTCAGCGAGTGCAGCAGGTACAGCGCATCGTCGCCGCTCGCACAGCCGATGTGCACGTGCTGGCCGAAAATGGTGAACTGCTTGGCCAGATAGCCATAGAGCGCGGATACCTCCTTGAAGCGCGGCTTGGCGAAGATGCGCCGCTCCACCCATTTCTGGAAGGGGTGGGTGCCGCCGCCCGCGATACCAACATTGAGCTTTTCGCCCGCGGTCACCAGCGTATCGCGGATCAGTTGCAGCTGCGCCAGCAGCTCCGAATGCTTCGTGTGCACGTCGGTGTTAATCTCGATCATGCTCTCGGTGATTTCCGGCGTCACATTGCCGGGGAATGGCTTGCGTCCCAGCAGGTGCAGCAGGTCCGGGCTCGATGCGGTGAGGTCGTAATCCGAGAAGCTGACCAGCTGGAGCTCCAGTTCCACGCCCATGGTGAGCGGCTGGGATGCCTTGAATTCTTCCAGTGCCATCAGCTTTCCTCCTTGTGAATCTCGCGAGCCCATGTCAGGGCGCGCTGGGTGATGATGGGGCCGAGCACCTCCATGAAGAGCGTCATGGCGGCCAGCGCCGCCAGTTCATCGACCAGCACAATGCCCATGTTCTTGGTCTGCTCCAGCAGCAGGATCACGAACACGGACATGGGCGACAGGGCCACGCCGCTGGCGAAGCCCTTTCGCCACGGCGTTCCGCTCACATGCGAGAACGCGCCCACGGCCAGCGTCTTCACGGCGAAACGCGCCATCAGCAGGATCATGCCGAGCCAGGCGCCGGTAACGACGCGGTCCCAGTCCAGCGTGGACACGGCAAACACGAACAGCAGCACCGTGAGCACTTCGCCGATGGCGCCGAAATTGCGCTGCGTGCGGGAGAAGGTAACGCGGTTGTGCCGGGCCGTAAGGCCGAAGGTCAGCGTAGCCAGCACAGGAGACAGGTCTGCCGCGTGCGTGATCGCCACCAGCAGCACCACCACCAACGCAAAGGCGATCGTCCCATCGCGCGCGAGGTTGCCCAGGTGGCGCAGGATGGCCGGCAGCAGCGCGCCCGCCACGACGCCCAGCAGGGCCGACGCAATCAGTTCGATGAAGCTGTGCGACACCGCCTGCGGCAGGCTGCCCGAGGTCTGGAACACCCAGAAGCCGACGATCACCTTGAACACGAAAACGGCCAGCACGCTGTTGATGGCCACCAGGTGCAGCACACGTTCGGTCACCTGCCCCGAGCTGCGTCCCTCGTTGATCACGCGCAGTACACCGGCGGGCGAAGTGGACATGGCCAGGGAGGCCAGCAGCAGCGATGTGAGGACCGGCATGCCCGACATGTTCGAGATGAAGTACACGGCGCCGAATGTGGCGATGGATTCCACCAGCCCGGATACCAGTATCCACGGGTTGATGCGCAGCCAGTGCAGGTTGATGCGGTAGCCGAATTCAAACAGGATCAGGCCGAAGGCGAGATTGGCCAGCAGCGTCACGGGGCTGGAGCTGTCCGTGGCGAAGAGCTGGGGGAAGCCCTGCGCAAGCAGGAAGCCAACCAGTCCATACACGCTGATGCGCGGAAGGCCTGACCAGCGATGAACGAATTCGCCGGCGAGCCAGGCCAGCAGGATAGCGAGCGGCCACGCCAGCTCCGCCGAAATCACCAGGATATCTGGCATGAAGTACCTCCTGTTTTTTTGAAGCGGGTGTAACCTTACAGCAATATCATTATCGGCGTCGCACAGCTGTACAGCCAGGCCTTACAATGCTCGCCATCGATAAGTCACATGAGGATACGCCATGCTGGAACTGCTCAGCGAACACGCCTGCTTCGGCGGCACGCAGCGCTTCTACAAGCACGATTCGCAGGCCATCGGCCTGCCGATGCGCTTTTCCGTCTTCATTCCGGCGCACGCGCAGAGCGCGCGGCTGCCCGCCCTGTTCTATCTGGCGGGCCTGACCTGCACCGAGGAGACCTTCATGATCAAGGCGGGCGCGCAGCGTTATGCCGCCGATGAAGGGCTTGTGCTGATTGCTCCGGACACGAGCCCGCGCGGTGCGAACGTGCCCGGCGAAACGGATTCCTGGGACTTCGGCGTGGGCGCGGGCTTCTACCTGGATGCCACGCAGGAGCCGTGGTCGAAGCACTACCGCATGGAGAGCTGGCTGGAGGAGCTGCGCGGGCTGGTGCTGCGCGAACTGCCGGTGGATGGCGAACGTATTGGTATCTTCGGCCACTCGATGGGCGGCCACGGCGCGCTCACGATGGCCCTGCGCCACCGCGACTGGTTCCGCTCCGTTTCCGCCTTTGCGCCAATTGCATCGCCTTCACACTGCCCGTGGGGCCGGAAGGCTTTCACCGGATATCTGGGAGAAGACCGCGCGCATTGGGCTGCGCACGATGCCAGCGCCCTGATGGCGCGGCAGAAGGAGGCGCCCTACCCGGCCGGCATTCTCATCGACCAGGGCCTGGCCGACAAATTCCTGGTGGAGCAGCTGCACCCCGAAGCGTTCGAGGAGGCCTGCCGCCAGGCGGGGCAGCCGCTTACGCTGCGGCGCCACCCCGGCTACGACCATGGCTACTACTTCATCAGCACCTTCATGGAAGACCATATCCGCTTCCACGCGGCGCAGCTGAAGTCCTGATTATTTGTGCAGGACCTTGCGGATGGTATCCGCGAGGTCTTCCGCCACGAACTTGGCCACATAGGCGTCCGCGCCCACGCCGCGCACATGGTCCTCGTTGGTCTTGCCGGACAGCGAAGAGTGGATCACCACGGGGATGTTGTTGAAGCGGGCGTCCTGCTTGACCAGGCGGGTCAGCGTGAAGCCGTCCATCTCCGGCATTTCCAGGTCGGTCAGCACCAGTGCCACGCGCTCGGACACCGCAATGCCTTCGGCCTTGCAGCCTTCGGCAATAGCCTGCAGCTTGTCCCAGGCTTCCTTGCCGGACTTGGTCATCACGTAGTGCGCGCCCATGGCGGTGAGGCCCTGTTCGATCAGGTTGCGCGCCACCACCGAGTCGTCCGCCGCCACGATCATGGAGCCTGGTTTAAGGGCGAGCTGCGGGCCGATGGTGTCGGGGTCCACGTCCTTGCCTTCATTCGGCACCATGCGGCGCAGGATGGTTTCCACGTCCAGCACCTGGGCCAGGCGCGTGCTGCTGATGTCGCCGTCCAGGCGCGCGATGCTGGTCACCATGCCGCCTGCATTGCTGCCTTCGGCACTCAGCACCTGGCTCCAGTCCAGGCGCACGATTTCGTCCACGGACTCCACGGCGAAGGCCTGGGTGGTGCGCGCGAATTCGGTCACGAGCATGATGTTCAGGCCCGTCTTCGGCTTCACGCCGACGATGGATGGCAGGTCCAGCACCGTAATAATCTGGCCGCGCAGGTTAACCACTCCCAGCATGTGGGGCTGCGAGCCCGCAACGGCAGTCACTTCCGGCATCGCCACGATCTCGCGGATCTTGAAGACATTGATGCCATAGAGTTCGGAGTGGTCGCCGTTTTCATCGCCGCCAAGGCGGAACAGCAGCAGCTCGAACTTGTTCGAGTTGGTCAGGTTGCTGCGTTCGTCGACTTCCTGTTGGACCGTTTTCATCGTTCATCCCTGTAGGTTTGCTTATGACTCCAGTATACAGAGTTTGTTACAAGGAACCCCGATTGTGGCTAATAAGCTATTGCGCAGGCGTGGGCTGGACCCAACAAAAAAGGACGCACAGGGCGTCCTTTCGAAGAATTCTGGAGCGGGAGAAGAGTCTCGAACTCTCGACCTCAACCTTGGCAAGGTTGCGCTCTACCAACTGAGCTACTCCCGCAGAAGAGGCATGATTATGACAGAAAGATTGCAGTTCCGCCAGCCCCTCGGCCCTCCCCTATAATGGCCCTGTCAAAATAAAAAGGGAACCATGGATTCGATCGAGATTGTGCTGGCCATGCTGCTGGCAGTGGTGGTCAGCGCCTACCTGGTGCGCATGCTACCCGTGTCGCTGCCCCTGCCCCTGGTGCAGATCGGCCTTGGCGCGCTGATCGCGGCCTACTCCGGCCACGGCGTGCAGCTCGATCCCGAGATCTTCTTCCTTCTCTTCCTGCCGCCGCTCCTGTTCCTGGACGGCTGGCGCATTCCCAAGAGCGGCCTGCTGCGGGACCGGGTCGTCATCCTTGAACTGGCCCTGGGCCTGGTGATCTTCACGGTGGTGGGAGCGGGCTTCCTTATCCATTGGCTCATTCCCGCCATGCCGCTGCCGGTGGCCTTTGCACTGGCTGCCATCGTGTCGCCGACCGATCCGGTGGCCGTGTCCTCCATCGCTTCGCGCGCTCCCATTCCGAAACGCCTGATGCACATCCTGGAGGGCGAGTCGCTGCTGAACGACGCTTCCGGCCTGGTGTGCTTCCGCTTCGCCGTGGCGGCGGCCATGACGGGCGCCTTTTCCCTGGCTAAGGCTTCGCTCACCTTCCTGTGGCTGGCCGCGGGCGGCATTGCGGCCGGCATCGCCATCACGCTCCTGATCACCTGGGCCCAGCGCTGGCTGTGGCGGCGTTTCGGCGAGCCCGCCGGTTCGCCCATCCTGGTCAACCTGCTCATGCCCTTCGGCGCCTACCTCGTAGCGGAGCGCCTGCACGCTTCCGGCATCCTGGCTGCCGTGGCAGCGGGCATCACCATGAGCTACGTCGAGTTGAGCGGCTATGCGCTGGCCGCCACGCGCATCCAGCGCTCCGCCGTCTGGGATACGGTGCAGTTTGCGCTGAACGGCGTGATGTTTGTGCTGCTCGGCGAACAGCTGCCGGACATCCTGCGCGGCGCGAGCTTGTCCCTGGAGCAGAGCGGCCACCTGAACCCGTGGTGGCTGGTGCTGTATGCGCTCTCCATCAGCGCGGGCCTGATGCTGCTGCGCTTCATCTGGGTCTGGGCCACGCTGCGCATTACCCTGTACAAGAAAGGCAAACGCGGCGAGCATGCGGAGCGCCCTCACTGGCGGCTGCTGCTGGCCTCTTCGCTGGCGGGCGTACGCGGCGCCATTACCCTGGCAGGCGTGATGACGCTGCCGCTCGCGCTGCCGAACGGGGAACCTTTCCCGGCGCGCGACCTGACCATTTTCCTGGCCAGCATGGTCATTCTTGTCTCGCTGCTCGCCGCCAGCATCGGCCTGCCCCGCATCCTGGGCGGCATGCACTTTCCTGAGGAGCCCATTGAGCAAAAAGAGGAGGACCTGGCGCGGTGCAAGGCTGCCACGGCTGCCATTGCCGCCATCGAGCGCGCGCAGCTGGAGCTGATGCCGGAGGCTCCCGATCCCGAAGTGTATCCGCAGGCGGCATCGCGCGTGATCGCCCTCTACCAGCATCGCCTGAACATGGCAGGCGGGGGCGACGACGACGAAATCAGGAAGTTCCGCAAGCTGGACCAGGCGGAACGCTCCCTGCGCATGGCGGCGCTGCAGGCCGAACGCAAGACCATCTTCCAGCTGGCGCGCAACGACGATATCTCGGACGCCACTTCGCGCAAGCTGGTGCGCGAAATCGACCTGATCGAAGCGAGGAACCGCTGATGCGCGCCGACCGTATCCGCCGCGTGATCTATACCGCCTGGTTCCTGTTCTGGGTGCTGATGACGACCACCGCCGTGCAGGAATTCCTGCGCGACGACGACGGGCCGCTCTGGCATCCAATACTCTGGGAGACTTCCTCGGCCGTGGTGGCGAGCCTGTTCATGCTCGCGCAGCGGCGCTGGACGCGGCGCTACGATGCGCTGGTGGCGCAGCCCGCGAAATGGTTCCTCGTCCAGCTGCGCTGGCTGCCCCTGTACTGGGTGTTCTTCGTTCCTGCGGCTTTCGGCATCCGCCACGCCGTGTATGCCATGGCAGGCGAGGTGTACCCGCACGCAGGCTGGCTGAACGTGTACCTCTATGAGGATGTAAAGATGACGATCTTCGTCGCCATTTTCATTGTCATCACCTTCGGGGTGCTGTCCTACCAGCGCATGCAGGACGAGAAGCTGCGCGCGGAGCAGTCGGCGGGCCTGCTGCGCAGCGCCCAGCTGCAGCAGCTCACGCAGCAGATGCAGCCTCATTTCCTGTTCAATGCCCTCAACACCATATCGTCTCTGATGCACACGGACGTGGCGCGGGCCGACGCCACGCTGATCCAGCTGGCCGATGTGCTGCGCGCAACGCTGGATGTGAGCGGCCAGCAGCAGGTGGCTCTGTCCACCGAACTGCGCCTGCTGCGCGGCTATACAGCCCTGATGTGCGAACGCTTTGCGGACCGGGTGGCGGTGGATTGGGATATCGAATCCGGCGCGGAGGTGTGCACGGTGCCGGTGATGAGCCTTCAGCCCTTGATGGAGAATGTGTTCAAGCATACGGTGGAGCAGCGGCGGGGGCCGGTGAGGATCAAGGTGGCGGCCCGCCGCGAAGCCGGGGTCCTGGCGCTCGAAGTCGAAGACAATACGGGCCTGCTTGCAGGGGTCAGACCCCGAACGGGGTCTGACCCCGGTGCAGGAATCGGCCACCGAACACAGTCGCTCGGACCCGCTGACCGTGGTCGGTTGTCGACTGAGTTACCGGGGTCAGACGCGGGCGGCGAGTCCCCCGTTCGGGGTCTGACTCCTGCTTCCCATGGCATTGGCTTGCGCAACCTGCGCGAGCGTCTGGCAGCGCTCTACGGCGACGCCGCCACGCTCGAACTCACGCAGCTCGCCCCCGCAGGCGTGCGCGCGGCAATGAGGCTCCCATGCGCATCCTGATCGTCGACGACGAGCGTCCGGCCCGCGACAAGCTGCGCCGCCTGCTCGCCCAGCAGCCAGGAATCACGGAATTGGAAGAAGCGCGCGACGGCGTCGAAGCCCTGGAACGCGCGGCCGCCTTCCGGCCGGACGCCATCTTCCTCGACATCCAGATGCCCGAAGTCAGCGGCCTCGAAGTCGCCGCTTCCCTGCCCGATCCCGCGCCGCTGATCGTCTTCGCCACTGCCTACGACGAGTATGCGATCAAGGCCTTCGACGCCAACGCCGTCGATTACCTGCTCAAGCCCTACGACGAAGCGCGCCTGCAGCGCGCCCTGCAAAGGCTCCACGCCCGGTTCGCGGACCGCAAGCCCGCGCCGCAGACCGGCTTGCCCGTGCGCCAGCTGCTGGTGAGCGAACGCGGCGCCACGCGCATCGTGCGCGCCGAAGACATCCAGTGGCTGGAAACGGCGGACAACTACGTGGTGCTCCACACGCCCCAGGGATCCCCCCTGCTGCGCCAGACCCTGGCCGCCCTGCTCGACTCCCTTGGCCCCGCCTTCATCCGCACCCACCGCCGCGCGGCGGTGCAGCGCAGCTGGGTGGAACGCGTGGAGGCGGACAGCAAGGGCGACGGCCAGGTGCTGCTCCGGGGCGGCGCCAGCGCGCCGCTCAGCCGCCAGTACCGCCCCGCTCTCATGGCAGCCCTTTCCGGCTGACCCCAGCGGCGCCCCGGTTCGCCCCAAAACGCTGGTTCCCGCGCGCGCCCGGCGCTAGTCTGGCCGCATCCATAACAAGAGGGGAACACCATGAACCAGCCGAACCAGCGCCTTTACTTCCTGGACTGGATACGCATCTGCGCATTCTTCGTCCTGATTCTCTACCACACCGGCATGTACTACGTTACCTGGGACTGGCACGTGAAGAGTCCCTTCGCCAGCCACGCCATCGAGCCTCTGATGATGCTTTCCTCGCCGTGGCGCCTGAGCCTTCTCTTCCTCGTGGCGGGCGTGGCTTCCGCCTTCCTGATGCAGAAGCTGGCGACTGGCCGCTTCCTGCGCGAACGCAGCAAGCGCCTGCTGCTGCCCCTGCTCTTCGGCATGCTCGTGATCGTGCCGCCGCAGCCTTACTACGAGGTGGTCGAGCAGGTCGGCTATACGGGCAGCTATCTCGATTTCATGGGCCTCTACGTGAAGGCCTACCACGGATTCTGCGACAAGGACGGCTGCCTCGACCTGCCAACCTGGAATCACCTGTGGTTCGTGGCCTACCTGTGGGTGTACACGATGGTGCTCGGCCTGATCGCAGTTGTCGCCGGCGCGGAACGCATCAAGGCGGCTTCGAACTGGCTGGCGCGCCAGCTGCGCGGCTGGAAAATGATCGTGCTGCCCGCGCTCTTCCTTGCGCTGGTCCGCATCGCCCTGCGCAGCCGCTTCCCGAACGCGGGAGGCCTGGTGGACGACTGGTTCAACCACGCGACCTATCTGCCCATCTTCCTGGCGGGCGTGCTGCTGGCGACCCAGCGGGAATTCTGGCAGGAGGCGGAAGAGAAGCGTTTCGCCGCGCTCGGGATTGCGCTAGCCTGCTGGGCTTCCATTGTGGTCGTCGATGCGATGCCGAACGTATCGTCCGGCTGGACGCCCTTCTTCCGCTGCGTGTACACCAGCTGCCAGTGGTGCGCGATTCTTGCGGTGTGCGGTTTCGGCCACCGCCACCTGAACTTCGACAGCGCCAAGCGCCGCTACCTCACCGAGGCGGTGTTCCCGGTGTATATCCTGCACCAGACCCTGATCGTGGTCTTCGCCCACAACATGAAACCGGCGGGCCTGCCGCCGGTGACGGAGGGACTGGTGCTGATCGTGCTGACCTTCTGCGCCAGCTTCGGCATCTTCGAAATCGTGCGCCGGATTCCCGTGCTCCGGCCCTTCTTCGGGCTGGGACGGGAGGCGCAGCGCCCGCAGCTGGCCGCCGCCCCGCTGCGCGCGGCTAGTTGAGCACCTTGCGGCTGCGCTTGGCGCGGTACATCTCGGCATCGGCCATGGCGAAGGCCTCGTCCAGATCGTAGCCCGCCTTGCGCAGGGCCATGCCGAGCGATGCCCGCACATCGTAGGCCGCCAGGGTTTCCTGCACCCGCATCAGCAGGGTCTGGGCGTCGAAGTAGTCGCACTCCACCATCAGCATGCCGAATTCGTCGCCGCCCAGGCGTGCCACCACATCGCAGGCGCGGGTGACTGCCTGCAGGGCCTTCCCGGCCCGCATCAGCAGCGCGTCGCCTGCCGCCTGGCCCTGCGTATCGTTGGTGAACTTCAGGTCGTCCAGGTCGATGGAAACCAGGCAGGCCGAGTGGCCATAGCGGCTGCAGCGCTCTTCCTCGCGCTGCAGCAGCATTTCCCAGCCGCGCCGGTTGTACAGGCCCGTGAGCGCATCGCGCGTGGCATCGAGTTCGGCGCGCTCGGCGCGGCGGGCCGCATCCGCCGCATTCAGCTCGGTGTTCAGCAGACTGCCCAGCAGATCGCCCAGCAAGGTGACCATTTCCAGCTGTTCGCGGATATCCGGCGGCTGGGGGTTGGGATCGAAGCCGCACAGGGTGCCGAACAAGGAGCCGTCCGTGCGGCGCAGGGGAATGCCGACATAGGCGCGCACACCAAGCTTGTTCACAAGTGGAGCATCGGCATAGACGGGCAGCTTGGCGACGTCGGGCGCGATGTTCGGGCCCTGGTCCATCACCATGCGCGCGCAGAGCGAGTCGGACCAGCGCAGCACCTGTCCCGGACTCACGCCATAGCCCGCATCGTCCGCAAACAGCACGATCCAGTCATCCCCCTCGGTGCGGGTCACCATCCATAGTTTAAAGCCCAGGCGGCGGCGCAAAAAGGCCATGGTGGCCTGGGACGCGGCGGCGAAATCGTCGATCATGCTTGCCTCATCTGTTCGTTTCGGGGTGCGGGCGCTGATGGCCATTATGCACCCAAAGGCAGCAGGAATCAGTTGGAAAATACAAGGGTGTGGCGCGCCGCCCCCGGAAGGAGCGGCAGCGGCGTGCCGCGCACCCATTCCGCATGCCCGGCCAGGAAGAATGGCGAAAGCGGATGGCCGCTTTGCCCTCCCGGCATGTCGAACAGGCCCTGCTCTTCCTTGCCCGGCGACACAGTGAGCCGCTCGCTCTGGCCGAAGCCGCGGCCCGACACGCGCGGCATGTGCGAGTCGCCCGGGAGCTGGTCGGCCGGAGCACTCAGCCATTTGCGCAGGGCCGGAACGGCGTTCGCGATGGGGTGAGCGATGCCCGCCGTGTTGCGCTGGCCCCAGGTGGCCGCCGCCAGGGGAGCGCCATTCGGCCCCAGGTCGGCAATGGTCAGGTCGATGGCGGCCAGTTGGAAGTCCCTCCAGCTGGCGTAGCGCTTTGGCAGCCACGCGGCGGGCTGCTCATCCAGGAGACGCTCCACCACGGCCTGCCAGCGCCGGTTCGCGGCGGCGGCGTTGGCGCCCTCGCCCAGCTTGGCCAGTTCCGCGTTCGCCGCGCCGTACAGGAGTTCATAGACAGACCACATATAGGCGCGCGCGAAGCGGTAGGAGGCAGAATCCACGCTGGCGCGGCCGCCCCACTGCTCTCGCAGCAGCTTCGCCGCCTCCGCGCGGCGCGGCTGGCCTTCCAGCGCCTGCGCATCCAGCACGGCCAGCGCACGCTGGCGCCAGCCGTCGATGAAGAGCGCGCGGTCATCGAGCATCACGCCATAAACGCTGCGCTCCGTGCTGCGCGCGCCCAAGGCAAGCAGGGCATCCCTCGCCTGGCGGGTGCGTGCGCCGATATCGTAGCCGCCGTCGCCGAGCAGCTCCGCTCCGCTGCCCGCCAGTTGGCGGCTGTTGGCCGTATTGAGCTGGCCGCTGGCGGGATTGCGCACCACAGGCACCTGCGCAGGGGGCAGCGCGCCGGTCCAACCATCACCGGCGTCCTTAAGCGGGAAGGTGGATGCGACGCCGGGCCGCGCGCGCTGCGGCACGGGACCGGCGATAGTCCAGCCGATCTGGCCGGATGCGTCGCCCGCCACGAAGTTCTGCGCCGGGATACCGGAGCGCTGCGCAATCGACAGCGCCTCGTCCACGGAGTTGGCGTGTTCGAGGCCAGTCAGCTTCACATTCAGCAGCCCGGGTTCGTGTGCAATCCAGTGCACGGCGTAGCGGCCGGACAGCGACTCGCGGATCGGGCCGAGCGAGGTTTCGCTCACCTGCATGGTGTGCGCCGGTTCGCCTTTCACGAGAATGGTTTCCGCATGCCGCACCGGCGTCTCCCAGCGGCCGTTCAGCTCCACGTGTCCCGGCCTGGACGGATCGCTGTTGGCCGGAATCAGGTCGAGATGGTCGCCGTAGCTGTTGGTGAAGCTCCAGGCCACGCGGCCGTTGCTGCCCACGACCACCACCGGCGCGCCGGGCAGGGTCACGCCCACCACGCGGCGGGTGCCGCCGCTGCCTTCCGGTATCTGCAGCACCATGCGGTACCAAGTATTGGGGAGCTTGATCCCGAGATGCATGTCGTTGGCGACGATGGCGCCGCCCGTGGCGCTGCGGCTGCCCGCAATCGCCCAGTTGTTGCTGCCAACGGAACCCGCCCATGCGCTGGCTGCGACGGTATCGGGATCATGGGGAGCAGGTTCGCCCCACCACTCGGGAGCCGAATCCGGCAAGGGCGCCGGTGCGGCCGTGATGCCGTCCGCATCCAGCGGCGCATCCCAGCGCGAGGCCTCGGGCAGCAGGAAGGCCAGCTGCTCCGGCGTGCTGTGGTCGCGCAGCCAGCCGCGCGCCAGCTCACGGCCTTCCAGGCTGCCCTGAAGGTCGAAGTACATGGCCCAGATGACGAGCAGGGAATCGTCCGCCGACCAGGCGCGCGGCGCCATGCCGATCAGCGCATATTCGAAGGGACGCGTGCCCAGCGCATTGACGCCGTCGTTGACGCCTGCGGCATAACGCTGCAGCAGTTCGCGGCCGGCGGGATCGAGTGCGGCCAGCGCCCGGGCGGCGCGGGCGCGGAAACGGTGAAGACGGTGTGCGCGGTCCAGCGGCAAGGCCTTGGCTCCGAAGAGCTCCGCCAGTTCTCCTGCGGCGACGCGGCGCAGCAGGTCCATCTGGAAGAAGCGGTCCTGGGCATGCACGAAGCCCGTGGCATAGGCTACATCCAGCCTGTTGCCGCCCGCAACGGTGGGCACGCCCATGTCGTCGCGCTGCACGGTGACGCGGCCGTGCAGGCCCGCCGACGTCACCTTGCCATCAAGCTGGGCCAGGCTGCCGCGCAGGAAGAACCACAGGGCCAGCACGGCCAGCAGCAGGAGCGCCACAACGCCCACCGCGATTCTCTTGATCCAGCGCCCAGCCCCCATCCGCTTTCCCCCTTCGGTGATCTGAAGCGCAATCTTGCCAGAAATTCAAGGGGACGGCAGCAAAAAATGTGTAAGTTCAGCTGGTACTGTTCCAGCGCAAAGGCAAGGCCTGCGCGCGGCGCACGATGCGGCGCGGCTGGAAGCGCCATGAGCGCTGGTCTCCATCCACCAGCACCTGCGCCTCCCCGCTCAGCTGCAGCAGGCTGCCCTGCCCGAAATCCACGAACACGAGGCCCGCCTTCCCGTTCAGGAGCATATTCCCCAGGGTGCTGAAGAAGCGATTGCCTTCGTAGTCCGGCACGAGCACGCTGCCGTCCGGGGAGAGCTGCACGAAGCCGGGCGCGCCGCCACGGTGCGAGACGTCCACCCGGCGTTCGCCTTCGTCGGAATAGGTGGCCACGAAGAAGGTGGCCGCGCCGGCAATGAGGGCGTGCGCTGCATCGTCCAGCGCCGGAAGCTCCTGCCTTTCGTCGGCGGCAGGGGCTGCGCTCACCTGCCGCAAGGTGATGTACTGCGGGCAGTTGCCGAAGGATTCCGCCACCGACAGGTGCGCCGGCCCCTGCGCCGGGCGGTGCAGCGTGCCGTTCACCCGGTTGCGGCGGCGCGTGTGCAGCTCGATGCCGAGCAGGCCGATGGCGTCGCCGTCCTCCATTCCCGCATCCGCCGGATCCTGCGGCACGCGGGGCAAGGCCAGCGTGAGCGTTTCCGGATCGGGCGAATGGAGAAAGCCGGGCTGCCCCGCGCGCAGCGTCGCCCAGGGCATGCCTTGGGGATCGACCGCCCCCATGACCGCGAACGGCAGCTGGGCGAAAAAGTCGCGGTGCTGGTCGGGCATGTAGCGGCGGATCACCTTGCGGCCGATTTCGTCCATGCGCTGCTCGGCGCCGAGGGTGCGCTGCAGGGTGCGTTCGCCCTCGTGCCAGGGCGAGGGGGCGGCGACGGTATCCATGGTCAGGCCGCCAGTCCGACGGGGGTGCGCACGAAGGGCACGAATCCCGGCAGCG
The DNA here is from genome assembly GCF_021165955.1 of Massilia endophytica. Lineage (NCBI taxonomy): Bacteria > Pseudomonadati > Pseudomonadota > Betaproteobacteria > Burkholderiales > Oxalobacteraceae > Massilia > Massilia endophytica. The sequence continues at coordinate 2,588,199 of NZ_CP088952.1, forward strand.
CCTCCACGCGCGCCAGCCAGGCCTGCACGGCGGCATAGGGAGCCAGGTCCACGTTGCCTTCCGGCGCGCGGGCGATATAGCTGTACAGCGCCACATCGGCGATGGTTGGCGCTGCGCCCGTGATCCAGCTGGCCGCCTTCAGCTGCGCCTCGATCAGGCCCAGGATGCGGTGGGCGCGCTCGATCATCGCCGTCGTATCGTCCTTGCGGCCGAAAAGCTGCACGATACGCGCGGCGGCCGGACCATGGGCGATCTCCCCTGCCGCCACCGACAACCAGCGCTGCACAGCCGCCGCACCGGCTGCATCCTCCGGCAGCCACTGCTGGCCGTAGCGCTTCGCCAGATAGACGAGGATCGCATTCGAATCGCCGATATGGCGGCCATCGTCCTCCAGCACTGGAATCTGGCCGAAAGGATTCATGGCCAGGAACTCCGGCGACTTGTGCTCCGCCTTCGTGATATCGACCAGCTTCAGCTCGAACGCCAGGCCGAGCAGGCCGAGGAACAGATGCACACGGTGAGCGTGGCCGGACAGCGGATGGTAATAAAGCTTCATGGTGGCTCCTTGTTGTCAGAAACCACAGTTTGACCATACCGGCACAAAAATAGAATCACCGCCAAAAGCAATTCACCATTCCGCCCAGCGAAACATTTCTTAAAGGGGACAGACCCCTTTAAGAAATATTGCTTAAAGGGGTCTGTCCCCTTTAAGGAATAACTTCGAAGAGGAGGAATTGGGTGACCTGGCGGGCGCTGAAGTTGTCGTCGGAGACGAAGACCAGGGTGTCGTGGCCGTTCGGCAGTTTGGGACCGAAACTGAAGCCTTCCACGTTGTCCAGCACTGGCAGGCGCAGCGTGTCGAAGTCGAGGACCAGGCGCTTGGCGGCGGGCGTGAAGCGTGCCCCCTGCAGCGAGTCCATATGCTGCACGTCCGTCGCGCTGCGCACGTCCATTTCGTAGAGGCGGACGTAGTTGCGGTATTTGCCGCTCGCGGCCTGCACTGCCGACCGTTCGAGCACCAGCACCGAGTGCGCGCCGTTTGCAACGATTTCCGATACGCCGTTGTCGGCCGCCTTGCCCAGGCCCGGCCGGTCTGGAATCGCTTCGATGGGATAGACATATTGCGCCAGAACGCGGCCGCTGCGGTCCATCTGCGTGATGCGGGACAGGCCGCCGTGCTCCGGCGTGGGAACGGGGCCATCCTGGTACAGCGGCGCCTCCATCGCCAGCCACAGGCTGCGCCCGTCCGGGGCGAAGCTGAGGCCTTCGAAAGAAAGATTGGTGCGCGCGCCGTGCTCCTGTCCCGGGCCGGCCAGGAACATCGCAGGCAGCTGAATCTCGCGGATAAAGCTGCCATCCGGCTTCGCCTGCCGCAGGAAGGGTTCCTGGATCAGGCGCCGGTCCCCTTCGCTGGCGTACCATACCGTGCCGTCCTGCGGATCGATGCGTACGGCTTCGATATCGGCCACCGTCTGGTGATGGATATTGTCTTTTGCGTCCGGATAGGTGCTGCCGTCTTCCTGCCTGAAGAACCCCGAACCGGTGATCGTTACGGCGTCGAAGGAGGCGGCGCCGAAGCGCAGCTCCGCCTTGTAGAAGCGCGAGGGGTTGATGATGGAGCGGTCGTCGCTGGCGATGATCCAGCTGCCGGTGGACGCATCGTAGTCGAAGCCGGAGAGGCCGCCGACCGTGGTGCCGCCGAATTGCTGCTTCAGGGGGATGCGCTGCTCGCCAATGAAACGCAGGCTGCCGACGCGGTGCGCGGGGTCTGTGGCGCCGGGCGCTGCGCAGCCGGCCAGCAGGCTGGCGAGGCAGACGGCGCCTGCCAGCGCGGTGAAACTCTTCATGGATGTCATTGGTGTCGGGTTCGGGTAAGCCACCGCTCCATGAGCGCGGCAGCTCGACATTATGCACGATGCGGCGGCAGGCCGCTTTTTTCCTTCAGTAGACTTCCTTCGCCGCCGCACGCACCGCCGAAAGCAGGAGATTGGCGCCGGGCGACAGCAGATGGTCCTGCTGGCGGACGATGCCGAAGGCGTCCATCTTGAACGGCAGCTCGATCGGCAGAATGGACAGCACATTCAGCGACTGGTAGTAGCGCGCCACATCCACCGGCATCACGTGCAGGAAGTCCGTCTGCTGCAGCAAGGCCGTAATCAGCAGCAGCGCCGTGGTGTCGACCACGTTGGCGGGCGGCTCCAGCCCCGCGCGGCGGAACATCATGTCGCAGCGGTGGCGGAGGATGCTGCCCTGAGGCGGCAGAATCCACGGGTAGCCCGCGATCTCCTTCAGGTTCAGGCTCGCCTTGTCCATCAGCGGGTGGCCCACGCGCGCAACGGCACACGCGGGTTCCTCCGTCAGTTCTTCGTAAATGAGGCTGGAGCTGTTCTCGCGTTCCAGCACCCGGCCGATCATGAAGTCCAGCGTGCCCCGCTCCAGCATGTCCAGCAGCGTGTTCGATGGCTCGAGGTGGACGCCGATGCGCAGCAGAGGCGCGGTCTGCTTGACGCGCGCAATGGCTTGCGGCAGCAGCGACATGGCGGGCGTCATGATCACGCCAACCTCCACCTGCCCCGCCAGGCCTGCCTTCAGGGCCAGCACGTCGTCGTGCGCTAGGGAGAGGCTGGTGAGGGCCATGCGGGCGTGGCGTATCATCGTTTCGCCGTACAGCGTGGGCTCCATGCCGCGCGGCAGGCGCTCGAAGAGCTTCACGTCCAGCATCTCTTCGAGGTCCCGGATCTGCTTCGAGGCGGCGGGCTGCGTCATGTGCAGCGCTTCGGCCGCGCGGTGGACGTTCCGGTGTTCGTCCAGCGCGATCAGCAGCAGCAGGTGGCGTGTCTTGAGGCGGGCCCGCAGGAACCAGTTGGGATTGAGTGTCTCCATCGGCAGATCATATCATTGCCGAATCACCTTGCAGCCCGGACCGGGGTTGGGCGCAGGTCCATCCGCCGTCTGCGGCACGAAGGCGATGGTCCCGTCGCTCAGGTAGCGCAGCTCTTCCACCGCCACGGAGCGGCGGTATTCTCCGCCGCCGGGAAGCCTGGCGTTGTGGTAGAAGATATAGGACTTGCCGTTGAAGTCCACGATGGCGTGATGAATCGTCTTCACGCCTTCGTTCTTCTTCATGATCACGCCACGGTAGGTCCACGGTCCGGTGGCGCTCGGCCCCGTCGCATAGGCTGTCTCTTCGGGGAACTCGCGCGACCAGGAAAGGTAGTAGACGCTCTTGTGCTTGTGCAGGTAGGAGGCTTCCTCGAACTTGTCCACGCCCACCGTGTGAATCGGGCCATCCAGTTCCACCATGTTCGGCTTGAGTTTCGCGTATTTCAGCACGCGGTTGCCCCAGTACAGATAGGCCTGGCCGTTATCGTCGATGAACACGGCGGGGTCGATGTCGTCCCAGGAGATATCCGTTTCCTTCGTCATGTCGTTCGTGACAAGCGCCGTGCCGCGCGCATCGCGGAAAGGTCCCGTGGGGCTGTCGGACACCGCCACGCCAATCGCCTTTCCAGGAACCGCCTTGTGCTCCACTGTCGCATAGAAGTAGTACTTTCCATCGCGCCTGGCGATGTCGGAAGCCCAGGCGTCGGCCTTGGCCCAGCCGAAGGTCTGCACGTTCAGGGGCGAGCCATGTTCGGTCCAGTTCTTCATGTCGCAGGAGGAGTAGACCCGCCACTCGCGCATCAGGTAGTCCTTGCCGCCTGCGGGCGCATCATCCTTGCCTACGTAGAGGTAGACGCGGCCGCCATCCACCAGCGCGGCCGGATCGGCCGTATACAGCTTGGGAAACAGCGGATTCGCCGCCTGCGCGAGCATACAGGCCGCAGCCAGAAGGCCGCCCAGCGTCTGCTTGATCATGATGTCTCCTTATTGTTGTTGCGAGCGGGACGAGAGCAGGCGCTGCACCACGCAGAATAGGAACAGCAGGCCGCCGATGACGATTTTCGTCCACCAGGAGCTGAGGGTGCCGTCGAAGGCGATGAGGGTCTGGATGGTGCCCAGCACCAGCACGCCGGACAGGGCGCCCGCAACATAGCCGCAGCCGCCCGTGAGCAGCGTTCCGCCGATGACGACGGCCGCAATGGCGTCGAGCTCCATGCCCTGCGCATGCTGGCCGTAACCGGACAGCATGTAGAAGGAGAACAGCACGCCGCCCAGCGCCGCGCACAGGCCGGAAAAGCCGTAGACGAGGATCTTGTTGCGGCCCACGGCAAGCCCCATCATCAGGGCCGACTGCTCGTTGCCGCCGATGGCGTAGATGGCGCGGCCGAAGGCCGTGCGGCGCGAGACATAAATGCCTGCTGCAAGCACCGCCAGCGCAATGGCCGCGGCGGGCGAAATGAAGCCACCCAGCACACCAAGCTGGGTCTGCGACATCGTCACGAACAGCGGATTGTCGATGGTGATGGATTCAACGCTGATCAGGTAGCACAGGCCGCGCGCCAGGAACATGCCCGCCAGCGTGACGATGAAGGGCTGCAGCTGGAAGAAGTGGATGAACGCGCCCATTCCGGCGCCGAAGGCAAAGCCCATCGCCAGCACGGCCGCGATCACCGCCAGCGGCGGCCAGTGCGCCACGTTCAGCAGCCACGCCGCCACCATCGTGGCCAGTGCCAGCACCGATCCCACGGACAGGTCGATGCCGCCGGAGAGAATGACGAAGCTCATGCCCACCGCGATCACCAGCAGGTGCGCATTGTCGATGAGGAGGTTCAGCATCACCTGCCAGGAGAGGAAGCCTGGATAGGCCGCGCCTCCGGCCAGCAGCAGCACTGCCAGCAGCAGCACGGTGACCAAGGAAGTGAAGTACGGCGCAGCCGTGAGGCTGGCGGGTCTGTTCAGGATGGCGTTCATCGGCGAATCTTCACTGCGGACTGGGAGAGGCAGACGGCAAACACGACGATTGCCTTGACGACCATGTTCACTTCCGGCGGCACGCCGAGGGAGTATATGGTGTAGGTCAGCGTCTGGATGATGAGGGCGCCGATCATGCTGCCAGCCAGGCTGAATTTGCCGCCGGCGAGCGAGGTGCCGCCCAGCGTCACGGCGAGGATCGCGTCGAGCTCCAGAAGCAGGCCTGCGTTGTTCGCGTCCGCGCTCTTGATGTTGGAGCTGATCATGAGGCCTGCCAGGCCTGCGCAGGCGGAGCAGAACACGTAGACGAAGAAGATCAGCGTGGCAGTGCGGATGCCCGCCAGGCGCGAGGCGATGGGATTGATGCCTACCGACTGGATGAAGAGGCCCAGCGCCGTCTTCTTCAACAGCATCCCCACCACCAGCAGCACGGCCGCCACCACCCAGAGGGCAAAGGGAATGCCCAGCAGGTAGCCGCTGCCGAGGAAGAAGAAAGGCTGGTAATAGACGGTGACGATCTGGCCGTCCGTCAGCAGTTGGGCGAGGCCCCTGCCCGCCACCATCAGGATCAGCGTGGCCACGATGGGCTGGAGCTTCAGCCCCGCCACCAGCACGCCGTTCCAGGCGCCGCACAGAAGGGCTGCGCCCATCGCTGCCGCCAGGGCCAGGGGCATGGGGGTGTTGGCGACGTATTCCGGCACGCCGTTGTTCACCACCATGGTTCCCCCGACCAGCATGCAGGCCATGGTGCCGGAAAGCGCGACCACGGCGCCCACCGAAATATCGATGCCGCGCGTGGCGATCACCAGGGTCATGCCCAGGGCCGCCAGCATCAGGGGCGCGGCGCGGTTGACGATGTCGATCAGGGGGCCATACAGGTGCCCGTCGCGCACTTCCAGCCGGAAAAAGCCGGGAATGAAGACGAGGTCCAGCAGCAGCAATGCGAACAAGGCCAGCAGGGGCTTGGCCAGCGGATGCTTCAGGAGCGCCAGCGGTGCTGGAGCGTTTGGCGCAGCGGCTTTCAGCGAGCTTACGTTCATGCGCCCTCTCCCGCGATCACCTGCAGCACGGTTTCCTCATTCAGTTCACCGCGCGCATACTCGCCGCAGTGCACGCGGTCGCGCAGCACCACCATGCGGTCGCTCACGCGCAGCACTTCCGGCAGCTCGGAGGAGATGAACAATATCGACATGCCCTTGCGGCACAGCGTCGTCACGTAATCCATGATCTCCTGCTTGGCGCGGACATCGATGCCGCGCGTGGGTTCGTCCAGTATCATCAGCCTGGGGTCCGTCGCCAGCCAGCGCGCGAGGAGCACCTTCTGCTGGTTGCCGCCGGAGAGCGATCCGATCGGCGTTTCGATGCTGGCGGTCTTGATGCCCAGCCATTTCACGTAGTCCTCGGCCAGCTGCTGCTGGCGCCGGAATGGAATCGCGCGCAGCACGCCCGCCTTCGCCTGCAAGGCCAGCACGAGGTTTTCCCGTACCGAGAGCGAAAGGATTGCGCCTTCGAGCTTCCTGTCTTCGGAGCAGAAGCCGATACCCGCGGCGATGGCGTCGCGCGGCGTGGCGAAGGTTTCCTCGCTGCCGCCGATGGCGATGCTGCCGCTGTCCGCCTTGTCCGCGCCGAACAGCAGCCGCGCAAGCTCGGTGCGGCCGGAGCCCAGCAGGCCGGCGAGGCCGAGCACTTCGCCCAGGCGGATATCCAGGTCGACAGGCGTCAGTGCGCCCTTGCGCCCAAGACCTTTTGCGGAAAGCAGCACCGGGGCATCCGGAGCGGGGGCCTGCGCCGGCGCGGGAACCTCTGGGGCGTCAGCCGCGTTTGCGGGCGCGCCGATCATCTTGTTCACCAGCGCGAGCCGCGACAGTTCGCTGGCGGGATACTCCCCTTCCCGCTCGCCATTGCGCATGACGGTGATGCGGTCCGAAATGGCGTAGGTCTGCTCCAGGAAGTGCGTGACGAAGAGGATCGCCATGCCCTGCTCGCGCAGCCTGCGCAACACGCGGAACAGAAGCTGCACCTCCGCCTCATCCAGGCTGGAGGTAGGTTCGTCCAGGATCAGCACTTTGGACGAAATGTTCAGGGCGCGCGAAATCGCCACCATCTGCTGGATCGCCAGCGGATAGCGCGCCAGCGGCGCCGTCACGTCGATATCGATTTCCAGTTGCTTCAGCAGCGCCGATGCCTGCTCTCGCATGGCGCGCCAGTCCACCCCGAACCAGGTTTTCGGATAACGCCCGATGAAGATATTCTCGGCCACCGAGAGATTGGGGCAGAGATTCACCTCCTGGTAGACGGTGCTGATGCCCAGCTGCTGCGCCTCCAGCGTGGACGCAGGCTGCACGGCCCGGCCTTCGAGCAGGATGCTGCCCGCGTCCGGCGCATACACCCCCGTCAGCACCTTGATCAGCGTGGACTTCCCGGCGCCGTTCTGGCCCATCAGCGTGTGCACTTCGCCGGGGAAGAGGCGCAGGCCCGCGTCGGACAGCGCCTTCACGCCGGGGAAGGCCTTGTGAATGCCGGCCAGTTCCAGCACCGGCGTGTTTGATTCAGCCATCGGGGAAGCGATCAGTATTTACGGTTCGGGAATTCTTTGGCGGCCACTTCGGCGGGGAATACCTTCTCTTCCGTCACGATGCGCTTGGGCAGCGGCTTGCCCGCCACCACGTCCTTCGCGGCCTGCATCAGCTGTGGGCCAAGCAGGGGGCTGCATTCCACGGATACGTTCATCTTCCCGAGCATCATGGCCTCGAACGCGCCCTTCACGCCGTCGATGGAGACGATGACGATATCCTTGCCCGGCTTCAGGCCCGCCTCCTCGATGGCCTGGATGGCGCCGATGGCCATGTCGTCATTGTGCGCGTACAGCACGTTGATACTGCGGCCGTTCGCCTTGAGGAAGGCTTCCATCACTTCCTTGCCCTTGGCGCGGGTGAATTCGGCCGTCTGCGTGCGGATGATCTTCAGCTGCGGATTGCCCTTGATGACTTCCTCGAAGCCCGTCTTGCGGTCGATCGCGGGCGCCGAGCCCACCGTGCCTTGCAGCTCCACGATATTGAAGGTCTTGCCCGGCTGCTTCTTCGCGTAGTCGGCCAGCCAGCGGGCAGCGCGGCGCCCCTCTTCCACGAAGTCGGAGCCGATCAGGGTCACGTACAGGGATTTGTCCGCCACGTTGACGTCGCGGTCGGTCAGGATGACAGGGATTTTTGCTGCCTTGGCCTCGCGCAGCACCGTGTCCCAGCCCGATTCCACCACCGGCGAAAACGCGATCACGTCCACCTTCTGGGCAATGAAGGAACGGATGGCCTTCACCTGGTTTTCCTGGCGCTGCTGTGCATCCGCGAATTTGAGCGTCACTCCGGCCTTTTTGGCGGCATCCTTGATCGACACGGTGTTCGCCGTGCGCCATTCGCTTTCCGCGCCCACCTGCGAGAAGCCGATCACGAGAGGTTTGGCGGCGTAGGCGCTGCCAGCCAGGCCAAGCGCGATGGCGCCTGCGATAAAGGTCCTGCGAGTGAGGGTCATACCTGTCTCCATTGTGTTCTTGAGCCTATAGTAGGGGAAAACCACCATACCAATCTAATCACTTTTTCGAGGCGAGCTATACCTGTTTTGTTATCGCAACAGCCTCAAGCCGTACAATCCACCCGCCACGGAACCGGGACGGGCGACAAATTTGACTTCCAGCTTGCCATTCTCGGCGGCGCCGAGCGGCAAGGCAATATCACGCGTGTAGAACGCCTGCCCTTCCCTCGCCAGCTCGATGGCCTGAAGGGGCCGGCCGTTCAGCAGGATATCGAACTTCCGGCCCGCGTCGGCGGAAGCGAAGGTGAGGCGCAGCGTGCGCGCGGCCCCTTCGCGGTCCGTCAGCTGGTAGCTGAACCACCGGCTCGCGTGGCGCCAATGGAGGCCGCTGTTGATACCCGCGTCCGCGCCCTCGCCCTGGAAGAAATGGTCAGATTCGGGCTGCTGCTCGCCGGGCGCCACCTGGTCAATGGTCCTGGCATCCAGGGCCAGGCGCTCGGCTTCGGCGGCTGCCGTGGCCTGCTTCATCTGCGCCAGGCCTGCGCTGGTCGTGGTCTGCCAGTACAACATGTAGCGCGAATCGTGCAGGCGGAAGAAGGGAATGAAGCGGATGGACGACGCATCCTTGCCCTGCACAAGGCCGTGCGCCGTGAAGGTCAGGGGCTGGCCTTTGACGGGCTTGAACTTGTCCAGGAAGTCCTTCGCATCGCTCACGAACAGCGGCGCCGCCTCCTGGGGGCACACCGGGCCGCCGGCAATGTGGCCCATGCGCGAATCGTCGGCTACGAAGTTGAGCTTTTCGTGGACGAAGGGCGCCGTTTTCGCGGCCAGCACAACGGGACCGTGCAGCACGGCGTAGTAGTTCGAGCGGTCCGGCATCTGCTCCAGGGTGGTGCGCATCGGCAGCTTCAGGTCCACGGTATCGCCCTTGCGCCAGTTGCGCGCCAGCTCGATATAGCCACCCGGCGCCCCGCTGACTGCCTGCGGTTTTCCGTTGATGCGCACTTTGAGCGCGCCCTTCTCCACCCATGCGGGATAACGGATTTTGAGCGTGAAGCGCTGCGCCCCGCCGATGGTCAGCCGCGTGGTATCGCTGTCCGGGAAGCTGCCCGTCTGCGTGATGGTGACGCCGTGCGCCTTCCAGTTCAGGCGCGAGGGAATGAACAGGTTCACATAGAGGACGCCGTTCTCGTGGGCATAGATGAACTCACCGTACTTGGCGTGGCTTTCGACGCCCGAGCCCACGCAGCACCACATGCCCTTGTCCACATCGGAATACACGCGGTAGTGGTTGGCGCGCATGGGAGTGAAGTAGACGAAGCCGCCGGTTCCCGGATGCTGGGAAGCGAGAATGTGGTTGTACAGCGCGCGTTCGTAATAGTCGCCGTAGCTGGCCTTCGGCTCCTGCATGTAGAGGCGCTCGGTCAGCTTCAGCATATTGTAGGTGTTGCAGGTTTCCGGCCCCTCCACTTCGGTGGCCATGGACGAGAAATCCTTATCGTCGTGGAAGTGCTCCTTGACGCTGTTGCCGCCGATGGCCACAGTGCGGTGGTCGTGAACAGTCTTCCAGAAGAAGTCGGCGGCTTCGTGGTATTTGCGGTCGCCCGTCATTTCCGCGATGCGCTGAAAACCGATCACTTTGGGGATCTGGGTGTTGGCGTGCAGGCCGGTGAGCTGGTCCCTGCCCTCTTCCAGCGGCTTCAGGATGGCCTGGTGGGAGAAGCGCATGGCCAGAGCGAGATATTTTCTTTCGCCCGTGATCTCGGCCACGTCAGCGAGAATCTCGTTCATGCCCCCGTGCTCGGCGCGCAGCATCTGCTGCATCTGCTCGTCGCTGAGATGCGTGCTGAGGGCCAGCGCCCAGTCGGACATGGCGACCAGCATTGTTCTGGCGTGTTGATTCCCGGCGTACTTCCATGCATCGCGCAGGCCCGCATAGAGCTTGTGGAGGTTGTACCACGGGACCCACTTGCCGTTGACGCTGAAGTTATCGGCATGCAGCTTGCCGCTGGCAATGTCCTGCCACGCGGCGGCACCGCCGGGAATGCCGCCCAGGTAGCCGTCCGGCTGCTGGCACTTCTGCAGCTCGGCCACGAAATAATTCAGGCGGCGCAGGACTTCTTCGTCACCCGTCGATGCGTACATGAGCGCCAGCGCAGAGAGATAGTGGCCTCCCATGTGGCCATCCAGCCCGCTTGACTCCCAGTTGCCGTAGGATGGCTTGGGCATCGGCTGGCCGGCTTCGCGGCGGAATGGCGCAAGCAGGCGGTCCGCGTCCAGCGCAAGAATGTAGCGCAGGTCCGTGTCCTGGGCTTGGAGGAAGGGGCCGGGCAGCAGGCGAACATCCTGCAGGGGAAACAGGTCGGCCGCCGCCGCACCCTGTGCCGCCAGCAGGCCAGCCAGTACCAGGGCGCGCATCATTGCAGCTGCCCGCTCTGGTAGCGGTTCAGGTCTGCCGGATCGACGGCGGGCCAGCCAGCGGCGTCCCACTTCATCTCCAGCACCTTGAGCTTCTGCACGTACTTGTCCGACGTTTCATAGGCATGCAGGACCATGTAGTCCTTGCCGCCCAAAGTATAAGCGCTGTTGTGGCCGAGCGCTTTCCAGGCGCTGTCGCCACGGATCACGACCGTGCCGCCGCCCTTCGCCATGTCCCTGCCCTCCTTGTCCAGGAAGGGCCCCGTGACTTCGCGCGAACGGCCGACAGCCACGTGATAGGTGCTCTTCTCCTTCTGGCAGCACAGCCCCCAGGACACGAACAGGTAGTACCAGCCGTTCTTCCGGAAGATGAAAGGCGCCTCGATATCGTCCGGCTGGCGGTTCTCGCGCGCGGCAATGGTCTTCCATTCCTGCGGCTCGGCCGGAAGGGTCCAGTCCGCATTCAGCTTGAACATCTTGATGCCGGACCAGAAGGAGCCGAAGGCCATCCACGCATTACCTTTTCCATCCTCGATTACATTGGGGTCGATGGCATTCCAGTCGTCGCGTTGCGGCACGGACTGCACAACAATGCCCTGGTCCTCCCATTTGTAGTCCGGGGAGCGCGGGTCTAGCGTCCGATTGACCGTCACGCCGATGGCCGAGGTGTTCTTGCCGAAGGCGGACACCGAGTAGTAAAGGTAGTACTTGCCGTTATGGTGCTGGATGTCCGGCGCCCACACGTGGCCATCGAAAGTGGGCGCCACGCGCTTTGCCCAGGAAGGCTCGTGCGGGAAAACGCGGCCTTCGGGGCGCCAGTTCCTCATGTCCTGCGACGAATAGAAGCTGATGCCCGGCCCGGTGCTGAAGACATAGTAGGTATTGCCCTCTTTCGCCATGACCGGGTCGTGCACCTGCACCTGGGCTGCCTGCGCCATGCCGATGGCAGGCGCCAGGACGAACAGGCCCGCTGCGGCCAGGCCGCGGAACACCGCAGCGCGTTTCATGGCGATCACTCCACGGCGCCGACGAGCACGGACTTCGCGGGCAGCTTCACCACCACCTTGCCGCCGCTGGCCGCAGCGCTGAACGGCGCGGGCTTCACGGCTTCAGGATGGGCAAAGGTGTTGTGCGCATCCATTGCCTGGGCGGTCAGAACCTGGCCAGTCAGCTTGCCCGCCTTTGCGCCGGACAGGTTCACCGTCACGTCCACCGCCTTGTTCGGGTTGGTGTTCACCAGGGCCACGTAGACCTTGCCGTCCTTGGCGCGGGCAGCCGATGCGCTCACCTGCGGCACGGTGGTCGAACCCAGCGTGTACTTGCCGTTGTTCGAGATCTTTGCCGGAAGATAGGTCGCGTCCTGGAACGGCACATACATCTTGTAGGCGTGATAGGTCGGCGTGAGCAGCATCTTGTCCTTGTCGGTCAGGATCATGGCCTGCAGCACGTTCACCATCTGCGCGATATTGGTCATGCGCACGCGGTCGGCGTGGTCGTGGAAGATGTTGAAGTTCAGCGCCGCCACCACCGCATCGCGCAGGGAGTTCTGCTGGAACAGGAAACCAGCGTTCGTGCCCGGCTCAACGTCGTACCAGGTGCCCCATTCGTCCACGTAGAAGCCGATCTTCTTCTGCGGATCGTTCTTGTCCATCACGGCGACATTCTTTCTGATCGAAGCGTCCATCACCAGGGTGTTCTTGATAGTGGAGATCCACTCGTTTTCCTGGAAGCCGGTAGCGGCGCCCTTCTTCTCCCATACGCCGGTCGGAAGAGTGTAGTAGTGGTAGCTGATGCCGTCAACATTGCTTTTCAACTTGCTCAGCGCGTCGGTCCACGCGGTGCTGCTGTCGTTGCCGCCGCTGGCGATCAGCTTCGGACGGCTTCCCGGCGGCGCTTTCAGGAACACGGTGGCGGTCTTGTAGAGCTGCGTGTAATGTTCGGGCGACATCTCGCCGCCGCAGCCCCAGGCCTCGTTACCGATGGCGAAGTAATCCACCTTCCATGGCTTGTCGCGGCCGTTCTTGCGGCGCAGTTCGGCCAGCGTCGACTTGCTGTCAGACGTCATGTACTCGATCCATTCCGCCATTTCCTGGTTGGAGCCGGTGCCCAGGTTGCCGTTCACGTAGACTTCCGCCCCCAGCTGTTCGGCCAGGTCGAAGAATTCATGGGTGCCGACAGCATTGCTCTCTTCCACGCCGCCCCAGTTGGTATTGACCTTCACCGGACGCTTGTCGCGCGGGCCGATGCCGTCGCGCCAGTGGTATTCGTCGGCAAAGCAGCCGCCCGGCCAGCGCACCAGCGGCACGTGCATGTCCTTCAGGGCGCCGATCACGTCGTTGCGCCAGCCCCTGGTGTTGGGGATCTTCGAATCGGGACCAACCCACATGCCCTCATAGATACCCGCGCCCAGGTGCTCCGCGAACTGGCCGTAAATATTCTTGTTGATGACGGGACCCGGCTTGGCCGTGTCGATGGTCACGCTCACCTGGGCGAACGCTGCACCGCTGGCGGCGATGCCGAGGGCGAGGATGGTCTTCTTGAACATGCTGTCTCCTGTTGTTATCGTTACTTGAAGGTGGCCACGAAGCCGCCATGTGGCTTGATGGTGATCCGCGTGGCTTTCGCCGCGCCGATATCGGACTGGATGAAGCTGCGCTCTCCCGCTCCATCCGTAATGAGCTTGCCCCGCTTGCCGATGAAGGCGAGGTCGAGGGTCAGGGTCATTTCACTGCCGCTGCCGTTGAAGCCCGCGACGTACCAGGCCTTGCCCGCGCGGCGCGCGATCACTGCATACTCGCCCGGGAAGCCGTCGACGAACCTGCTGTCGTCCCAGCTGCGCGGCAGCTCGCGCAGGAAGCTCTTCACGTAGGCTGGCGCCGTAGCCATGCCTTCGGGGATCTCGGCGAAGTGCTGGATGCCGGACACGAAGAGCACCGATTCGGCCAGTTCGAAGCCGTTGCGCGTGGTGCGCCTGATGTTCGGGATATCGCCGAAGACCATGGGCGTGAAGTCCATGGGATCGAAGAGGTTGCGGGTGAAGGGAATCATCGCCGCGTGGGGCGCAACCGGGTCCTGGAGAGACTGGTCGAACGTGGCGAACTCGAAGCCGCGGATGGCCTCGGCCGTCATCAGGTTCGGCCAGGTGCGGGACCAGCCGCGCGGCAGCGTTGCACCGTGGAAGTTCACCAGCAGCTGCGCATCGTAGGCGTCCTTCAGGATATCCACGTAGTAGGCGATCATGGACTGGCCGTCGCCGCCAAAGAAGTCGACCTTGATGCCCTTGATTCCAATTTCGTGCAGACGCTTGAACTCGGCCACGCGCGATTCGCGGGTGAGCAGCTTGTCCTTGGGCGTCATGTCGGTATCGTTCCACGAACCGGCGGAGTTGTACCAGACCAGGATGCCGATGCCCTTTTTCTTCGCATAGCCCGCAAGCTCGCGCACCTTGTCGTAACCGATCTTCTGGTCCCAGAGGGCGTCGATCAGGGTGTAGTCCCAGTGCATGTCCGCCGCGTAGTCGATGAACTTCTTCTGGGTGTCGTAGTTCGTGAAATCGTCCTTCAGGATGGCCCAGCTCCATGAGGCATGGCCCGGCTTGATCCAGCTGGCGGCGGGCCGCGCGGCCGGTGCAGCGAGGTCGGTGCCCAGCGTGGAGTTCACCAGCGTATCGAGGCCACCAATGGCCATCACGCGCCACGGCGAAACCAGCTCTCCCTCGGCGTGCGCCAGCAAGGCTTCGCCGGGGCGCGCCTCCTCCGGCGCGGGTCCCGCAATGCGGTAGACGCCACCTTCGCTCCGGACCGCCAGGCGCGAGGCGTGGAAGCTGCCGTCCATGCCCGCCTCGGTCAGCGCAATCCAGTTGTCGCCGCTGCGGAACAGAGCAGGGAAAACCCAGCCCGCCATCGGCGACGGCGTACCGGCAGGGATATCCTTCTGCCAGTACTCCTCGTAGGAAGGGTTGGTACGCGCAAAGCCGGTCTTGGCAGCAGCCATGGGCTGCAGCCAGGCCCGCGCCGAAGGCGCGAAGGCAAAACCAGTGGCTTCGGACAGGAACTTCAGCTGCGGCCCGCGCACGGTGTAGCGGAAGGCCACGCCGTCGTTGGACACGCGGAAGGTCACATCGAGCGCCTGCTGCTGCGGATTGCGCAGCGTCCAGGTCTGCTCGTTGGCCACATAGCTGTTCTTGCGGCGCTTGCCTGTTGCGAGCTCATAGCTCTCGCGCACCGCGTGTACTGGCGACGCGGCGCCGAGCGAAAGCCTGTCCGCCAGATCCATGCCTTCGAGCTTCATGCCCAGCGGCGAAGGCAGCAGCACCTCTGCGCCATCGCGGCGCACGGCGTACCGGGCCTCGCCCTGCGGCGAAACAGTCACATCGACCGACAGACGCCCGTCCGGGCTGCTCAGCGCCGCGTAAGCGGGCAGGGATGCACCCAGCGCGAGTGCGAGGGCGGCTCTCTTGAAAAATGCCTTCATGATCAGATCCATCCCGCGTCGACGATGAACTCCTGCGCGGTGCACATGGCGCTGTCGTCGGCTGCCAGGAAGAGCACCATGGAGGAAACGTGTTCCGGCATCAGCATGCCCGGCAGGCACTGGGCCCTGGCGATTTCCGCCTTGGCCGCGTCGTCCACCCACAGGTCGAGCTGACGCTGTGTCATCACCCAGCCGGGCGTCACGGTGTTGACGCGGATGCCGTAGCCGCCCAGGTCGCGCGCCAGCGAGCGCGTAAGGCCGATCACGGCCGATTTCGATGTCGCGTAGACCGGATAACCCGCGCCCTTGGCATGGAAGGACATGGAGCTGATATTGATGATGGAGCCTCCGCCCTTCTTCCTCATGCCCGCAATCACGGACTGGCAGGTGAAGAACATGGGGCGCTGGTTGATGGCGATGCGCTGGTCCCAGTATTCGAGCGTGACTTCCTCCGCCTTGTGGCGCTGGTCGTTGGCGGCATTGTTGACCAGGACGTCGAAGTCGCCGATGTCCGCGGCCAGATCGGCCATGGTCTTCTGCAGCGCGGGGATATCGGTGATGTCGCAATGGCGGAACAGGGGGGCCGAGTGGCCTGCCGCCTTGATCTTCTCCACCAGCGCCTCGCTCGCATCGCGCAAGATGTCCACGAAGGCCACCTGCGCGCCCTGCTCCGCAAACGCCGTGACGATGGATTCGCCGATGCCGCTGCCGCCTCCCGTCACAAATACGCGCTTGCCGCGCAGGCTGCCAAACTTGGCCAGATCAGTCATGCTTTGTCTCCATTCTGTTCTTCTTAATCTTTCGTCAGCGCGCCGTCGCGGCGGCGCCAGATGCCGAGCGGGTTGCCGTCGCGCAGAGCCTCCGGCAACAGCGCCTGCGGAATATTCTGGTAGCACACGGGGCGCAGGAAACGGTTGATCGCACCAGTGCCCACCGAGGTGCTGCGGCCATCCGCCGTGGACGGGAAAGGTCCGCCGTGCACCATGGCCGTCGACACTTCCACGCCGGTGGGGAAGCCATTGGCCAGGATGCGGCCCACCTTGCGCTCCAGTACCGGCAGCAGCGCTTCGGCGGCTTCATAGTCGCCTTCGTCCAGCTGCAAGGTGGCGGTCAGCTGGCCTTCGAGGCGCTCGATCACGTTCTTCACTTCTTCCAGCGACTCGCAGGCCACGATCAGCGAGGCGGGACCGAACACTTCGTCCTGCAGCGCATGCGTCTTCAGGAAGTCCGATGCGCGGGACTGGAACAACGCGGGAGCGCCCTTGCCCTCTTCCTGCGCGGCCAGCGCTACGGTCTTGACGCAGGACTCGGCGGCGAGCTTCGCCACGCCTTCCTGGTAGGCGCCGGCGATACCGGGGGTCAGCATCACACCTGGAGCGGTGTTGCCCAGGGCTGCGGCGGCATCGGCCGCAAACTTGTCCAGCTCCGGCCCCGCCAGGCCGACGACCATGCCGGGATTGGTGCAGAACTGGCCCACGCCCAGGGTCAGCGAGGCGGCGAACTGCTGGGCGATGCTCTCCCCGCGCGCTGCCAGCGCCTTCGGCAGCAGGATCACGGGATTGATCGAGCTCATTTCGGCGTAGACCGGAATCGGCTGCGGACGCGCTGCGGCCACCGCCATCAGCGCCGTCCCGCCTGCGCGCGAACCCGTAAAGCCTACGGCCTGGATGGCAGGATGCGCCACCAGCGTGGTGCCGATATGGCGGCCGGTGCCGGTCAGCAGCGAGAACGTGCCCTTCGGCAGGCCGCAGCGTTCGACGGCGCGCGTGACGGCGCGGCCAACCAGCTCGGAGGTGCCCGGGTGGGCCGAGTGCGACTTCAGAACGACGGGGCAGCCCGCCGCAAACGCGGACGCGGTATCGCCGCCAGCCACGGAGAAGGCGAGCGGGAAATTGGAGGCGGCGAAGACGGCCACGGGGCCGACGCCGATGAGGCGCATGCGCAGGTCGGGACGCGGCGGGGTGCGATCGGGCAGCGGCGTGTCCAGGCGCGCATCCCGCCAGGAGCCCTCGCGCAGCAGGTCGGCGAAGAGTTTGAGCTGGTTCACCGTGCGGCCGCGCTCACCTTCCAGGCGTGCACGCGGCAGTCCGCTCTCGGCCATGGCCCGCCCGATCAGCTCATCGCCGAGGGCCACGATCTCTTCGCCCACGGTTTCCAGGAATTTTGCGCGTTCCACGTCCGATGTGGCGCGGAAGCTGTCGAAAGCCTCGCCTGCCAGGCGGCAGGCCTGGTCGATCTGTGCTTCGCTCACGGCGCTGAAGGCCGGTTCGATGTATTCGCGTTTCGCGGGATCGAAGGCCTTGACGCTGCTGCCCTCCCCTTTGACGGCCGCGCCGCCAATCAATGCTTCGCCGGTAATGGTCACAGTGGTTTCACTTTCGCATAAGAGGTTTCAACGACGGCCAGCGGATTGCGCAGCGCGGGGCCGAATACGGGAGCTTCGATTTCGAAGATCTCGCCGGGCTCGACGCTGATGCCGTCCGCGAAGCTCAGGGTCGCCGTGCCGAAGAAGTGGATGTGCACATCGCCAGGGCGCTTGAACAGGCCGTACTTGAAGTGGTGGTGCTCCAGGTTGGCGATGGTGTGGCTCATGTTCTGCTCACCGCTGACGAAAGGCTTCTCCCAGCGCAGCTTGCCGTCCTTGCCATACACGCGGGACACGCCCTCGACATGCCCAGGCAGTTCGCCCACCAGCAGGGCCGGGCCCACGCCGCAGGAGCGCAGCTTCGAGTGTGCGAGGTAGAGGTAGTTCTGGCGTTCGGTCACATGGTCGGAGAACTCGTTGCCGATGGCGAAGCCCACGCGGTAAGGCTGGCCGTCGTCGCCGATCACGTAGAGGCCTGCGATCTCGGGCTCTTCGCCGCCGTCCAGGGCAAAGTCCGGCATCCGCAGCGCCTGGCCGCTGGCGGCCACGATGGAGCCGTCACCCTTGTAGAACCACTCGGGCTGGGCGCCCGCGGCGCCTGCGGCGGGCTTGCCGCCTTCCACACCCAGGCGGAACATCTTCATGGAATCGCTCAGGGACTCGACGTCGCCGCCGATCTTCTTGTGCATGGCGTCGCGCGCGTCGGCGCTGCCCAAGTGGGTCAGGCCGGTGCCGGTCACATAGCAGTGAGCGGAATCCTCATGGTCCAGCGGCGGCAGCCAGGTCACGGTGGACGGGTCCACGATGGCGCCGCCTGCGCTGGCATCGGCCAGCGCAGCAAGGGACTTCCCGCCGCGAATGGCCGCCTGGGCCAGCGCATAGGTGGTCTTGTAGCCTTCGATCACGCGGATGCCTGCCTGTTCCAGCAGGCCCACGGCGCGTTCGCCAGCGGAGTTCTTGAATTGTACGAGCAGCATGGACTAGTCTCCGATATCAATGGGAATGCTTGGGAACGGCCGCGCCGCGCGTGCC
Organism: Massilia endophytica; assembly: GCF_021165955.1. Taxonomy (NCBI): domain Bacteria; kingdom Pseudomonadati; phylum Pseudomonadota; class Betaproteobacteria; order Burkholderiales; family Oxalobacteraceae; genus Massilia; species Massilia endophytica. The sequence continues at coordinate 2,606,866 of NZ_CP088952.1, forward strand.
GACGAGGAAGTCGAAGTCGCAGCCCTGGTCCGCCTGCAGCACATGGTCCACATAGAGCTGGGCGTAGCCGGACTTGGGGCGGTCGCTGTCCTTCGCGGCGCGCGCCGCCAGGCGGGCCTGCATTTCCTCGTCCGGAACTTCCAGATCCAGCTTGCCGCCAGCGCAGTCGAGGGAGATCCAGTCGCCTTCCCGCACCACTCCCAGCGGCCCGCCCGCCATGGCTTCCGGCGCCACGTGCAGCACCACGGTGCCGTAAGCGGTGCCGCTCATGCGGGCATCGGAGATGCGCACCATGTCCTTGACGCCCTTGGCCAGCAGCTTGGGCGGCAGGCCCATATTGCCCACTTCCGCCATGCCGGGGTAGCCTTTCGGGCCGCAGTTCTTCATCACCAGGATGGAGTTCTCGTCCACCTCCAGCTCCGGGTCGGCGATGCGCTTCTTGTAGTCGTCGAAGTCCTCGAATACCACGGCCTTGCCGCGGTGCTGCATCAGGTGGGGCGATGCGGCGGAAGGCTTCAGCACGGCGCCGCGAGGCGCCAGGTTGCCGCGCAGGATGCAGATGCCGCCATCCTCGATCAGCGGCTTGTCCAGCGGACGGATCACCTCTTCGTCGTAGATCGGCGCATCCTTCACGTTTTCCCACAGGGTCTTGCCGTTGACGGTGAGCGCGTCCTTGTGCGGCAGCAGGCCGCCTTCGCCCAGGCGGCGCAGCACGCCGGGCAGGCCGCCGGCGTAGTAGAACTCCTCCATCAGGAAACGGCCCGATGGCAGCAGGTCCACCACGGTGGGCGTGCCGCGGCCGATGCGGGTCCAGTCTTCCAGTTCCAGCTCCACGCCCATGCGGCCTGCGATGGCCTTGAGGTGGATGACGGCGTTGGTGGAACCACCGATGGCGGCGTTGGTGCGGATGGCGTTCTCGAACGCCTCCTTGGTGAGTATCCTGGAGAGGCGCAGGTCTTCCCACACCATCTCCACGATGCGCATGCCGGACATGTGGGCCAGCACGTAGCGGCGCGCGTCGACGGCGGGAATGGCGGCATTGTGCGGCAGCGAAGTGCCGAGCGATTCGGCCATGCAGGCCATGGTGGAGGCGGTGCCCATGGTGTTGCAGGTGCCTGCTGAGCGCGAGTGGCCCGCTTCGGCGGCAAGGAAATCGTGCATGCTCAGCTCACCCGCCTTCACCTGCTCGTGCAGTTGCCACACGGCGGTGCCGGAACCGATGCTCTTGCCGTTCAGCTTACCGTTCAGCATGGGGCCGCCGGTAACGACGATTGTGGGGATGTCGCAGGAAGCGGCGCCCATCAGCAGGGCGGGAGTGGTCTTGTCGCAGCCCACCAGCAGGACGACGGCGTCCATGGGGTTGCCGCGGATGGATTCTTCCACGTCCATGCTGGCCAGGTTACGGGTCAGCATGGCGGTTGGGCGCAGGTTCGATTCGCCGTTGGAGAAGACGGGGAATTCGACGGGGAAGCCACCGGCTTCGAGGATGCCGCGCTTCACGTGTTCCGCCAGTTTGCGGAAGTGGGCGTTGCAGGGGGTGAGTTCGGACCAGGTGTTGCAGATGCCGATGATCGGCTTGCCCTGGAATTCATGGTCGGGGATGCCCTGGTTCTTCATCCAGCTCCGGTACATGAAGCCGTTTTTGTCCTCGGTGCCGAACCATTCGGCCGAGCGCAGCTTGATCCCCTTCTTGTTTGCAGACATGCATTCCTCCATTTCGATGGAGGAATGTTAGTGAGATTAATGATAGCTTTCCAATGAATTAAAAATCAGAAGCTATACCAAAAAAGTGATCGCACAGCTTCGCCAGCCGCGGACTGTGTGCGGTGGCGGACCGGGACACCGGGGACAGACCCCATGCCGGGTCCGTCCCTGCCTTGGCTATGCCTGGATGGCGAAGCGGTAGAGAGAGCGGGTCTGGTAGACCTCGCCCGGACGCAGGATGGTGTTGGGGTAGTCCGGCTGGTTTGGCGAGTCCGGGAAATGCTGGGGCTCCAGGCACAGGCCGGAGCGGTGGATGTACTGCCGCCCTTTGCCGACCAGCGAGCCGTCCAGGAAATTCCCGCTGTAGAACTGCACGCCCGGCTCCTGGGTATACAGCTCCAGCACGCGGCCGGAGACCGGCTCGCGCACGATGCAGGCCAGGGACATGGTATGCGGCTCGGCCTTGGTGAGCACGAAGTTGTGGTCGTAACCGAGTCCGTTGGCAAGCTGCTCGTCCTCCTCATCGATTCGTTCGCCAATGGTGTGCGGGCTGCGGAAGTCGAAGGGCGTGCCCGCCACGTCCGCGAGCGGCCCGAGAGGAATGGCGCGTTCGTTGATCGGCGTGTAGCGCTCGGCATTGATGGTGAGCTCGTGGCCGAGGATCGTGCCCTCCCCCGCCAGATTGAAATAGGCGTGCTGGGTGAGATTGACGGGCGTGGCCTTGTCCGTCACGGCGTGGTATTTGACCAGCAGCTCGTTCGCATCGTTGAGCTCATAGCTCACGGTGACGTCCAGGTTGCCGGGATAGCCCTGGTCTCCGTCCGGGCTGCGGTGCGTGAGCTTCAGGCCGATGGAAAGGTCGGACACCGCAGGCACCGCGTGCCAGGCCACCCGGTGGAAGCCGCGCGGGCCGCCGTGCAGGTGGTTTTCGCCATCGTTGAGGGCCAACTGTACCCACTCCCCGTCCAGCTGGAAGCGGCCGCGCCCGATGCGGTTGCCGTAGCGGCCGATCAGGGCGCCAAAATAGGTGGCGTCGTCGAAATACGATTCCGCATTCGCATAGCCGCAGGTCACGTCCGCCAGGCAGCCGTGCTTGTCCGGCACATGCAGCTCCGTGATGATGCCGCCGTAGTTGGTGATCTTTACGGTCATGCCATTGCGGTTGCGCAGCGTGTAAAGGCTGAGCGGCTCGCCTTCCCGGGTCTCTCCAAAAGGTTCTTGAGTAATGCTTAAGTCCATTTATGCAATCGATGGGCGGCCGAAAACCGGCATGCCCTGTTCGTCCCAGCGTAGAGGTTTAACGAAAGTATGGCGGTCCGGATTCCACAGCGGATCGCCGATAATTTCAGTATAAGTTCTCGCATGATAGACCAGGAGCACAGTTGACCCGTCTTCGGCCACCGTGAAGCTGTTGTGGCCGGGGCCATAGATCTTGTGTTCGAAGCAGCTCTGCAGTACCGGTTGGGCCGACTTGCGCCAGGACGCGGGATCGAGCAGGTCGGCATTCTCGTCCGCCCACAGCAGGCCCATGGCGTAGTTCTCGTCCGTGGCGCTGGCCGAGTAGCTGATGAATATCTTGCCGTTCTTCTTCAGTACGGACGGGCCTTCGTTGACCCAGAAGCCGCGGATCTCCCAGTCGTGTTCCGGCTTGCTCAGCAGGACTGGCTTGCCCTCGATCTGCCAGGGCGTTTTCATCGGAGCGATATACAGGTTCGAGTTGCCCTCGATCTCCCTGTCCTTCTGCGCCCACAGGTAATACAGCCTGCCCTTGTGCGTAAAGGTGGTGGCGTCCAGGCAGAAGGTATCGATGCCGGTGTCCACCTGCCCCTTGAACTCCCACTCGCCCTGCAGCGGATTCGGATGATCGTTGCGCAGCGCGTACATGCGGTGCTGGAACAGCTTGTCCTTGATCTCGCGGCTGGGGGCGGCGGCGAAGTAGATGTACCAGGCGCCCTGGTTGAAGTGGATTTCCGGCGCCCAGATCAGTTCACTGCAAGGGCCGGTGTCCGGCTTGCGCCACACGTCGCGCGGCTGCGCGCTCACCAGGCCTTCGATGGTCTTGGCCCGGCGCAGCTCGATGCGGTCGTACTGCGGCACCGAGGCGGTGAAGTAGTAGTAGCCGTCGGTGTGACGGTAGATATGAGGATCGGCGCGCTGCTCGATCAGCGGCTTCAATACGTCGCCCAATGCGTTCTCCAGTTCTAAAAATTCAGCTTGCCACATAGCCGTGCGTCCGCATTTCGGCCTTCACTTCATCGTAGTACTCATCGCTGATGCGGTACTTGAACATCAGGGCGCCCATCAGGAAATGGAAGAAGCCGGGAATCACGGACAGCATCAGCGCAATGCCGTTGAGCGCGAACGCGCTCTGCTCCGCGTTCGGCTGGTAGTCGAAGTACGCCAGCAGCACGCCCACCAGGCCGCCCGCGACGGCCATGCCGGCCTTCTGGCACACCGAAATGCCGCCGAAGGCAGAACCGGATACGCGCTTGCCCGTCTTCACCTGGCCATAGTCGATAGTTTCGGCGATGGCCGACCAGAATACCGGCGCGTGCAGGTCCACCACGAAGGACAGGAGGAAGTACAGCACGAAGGCCAGCACCATATCGCCCGGCTTCACGAGCACATAGATCGCCACGCTCAGCGCCGCCACCAGCAGCTGGGTATTGCGGAAAAGCTTGACCTTGCAGTAGCTCTTGGTGATCCAGGTGGATGCCACCATGGACAGGATGGCCGCCACCACGCCCGTTGAGAGGAAGGCCGACACGGTGGCCGTATCCGCGCCCAGGTAATATTTGGCGTAGTAGATGGCGACCGAGCCGCGCACCACATAGCCCACCGTGCCGGTGACGCACACGCCGCACAAGATCAGCCACTGGTCGTTCTTCATCAACAGCTTCACCTGCTCCATGAGGGGTTGGCGCACCACCACATGGCGCACGCGCTCCGTAGTGGCCGCAAAACAGAACAGGAAGAGAACGACCCCCATGGCCGCCATCACTCCCATGGCAGCCTGGTAGCCCGCCGCCGGATTGCCGTGGCCCCAGCGCTGCGCCAGGATAGGCACAATGATCGTCACCATGAAAGCGCCCACCTTGGCGAAGAAGAGCCGGTAGCCGTTGGCGGACAGGCGCTCCTGCGGGTCGCTCGTCAGGCCCGAGATCAGGGAGATATAGGACACGCCGACGCCCGAAGTCATGAGCGTCATCAGGATATAGGTCGAGTAGGCCCACACCAGCTTGGCGTTGTATTCCGCTTCCGGCGTGGTGAATACGAAGAACACGCTTACGCCGTAAGGAATGGCGAGCCAGAGCAGCCAGGGACGGTAGCGGCCCATGGCGGAATCGAAGCGGTCCGTCAGCTGGCCCACCACCAGGTCGGCCACGCCGCCCACCACCTTCACGGCCACGAAAAGCAGGGCCAGGTCGGCCGTGTGCAGGCCGTAGATATCGGTGTAGAAGTAGGTAATGATCAGCATCATCGAAGAGATCACCACGTTCAGCGCCATATCGCCAGCGCCGAAACCCACCTTCTCCAGCACGGACATTTTTTGATTCGACATCGTCAGCCTTTCGTAAAAGCCCAGGCCGCGCCCCTGCCTGGGCGGGGACGCGGCCTGTCGGTTTCAGCCTTCCTAGTTCTTCCAGCTCAGCGACAGGCCCACCGTGCGGTCATAGCGGCGGGTGTCGCGCGGGTAGATCACAGGGTCGTTCCAGTAGTCCTGGAACTTGAAGTTCAGCAGGTTGGTGCCGGTGAGGTTCACGGTCAGGTTCTTCGTGATCTTGTAGCTCAGTGAGCCGTCCAGCGTGGACATCGGTGCGGCGATCAGGTCACGCGCCGGTGCGGTGCCCGCGTTGCCTGCCCTGTCGCCGTACACCTGGGTGAACTTCGAACGCCAGTTGTAAGCCAGGCGGCCAGACCAGCCTCCATACTCATACAGCGCAACGATGTTGTACGACAGGCGGGACATCCCGCCGAACTGCTTGCCAGCCATCTCGGGAACGATGGACGAGGTGGCGCCGCCTTCGCTGTAGGTGGCGTTGGCCTGCATGCCGAAGCCGCCGAGCCATCCCGGCAGCCAGTCGTAGAACTGCTGGTAAGCCAGCTCCAGGCCCTGCAGGTGGCCCTTGTCCGTATTGAACGGCCGGGTGGTCTGATAGGTGATGCCCTGGTAGATCTCGGGGCTGGTCACAAACATGATGTAGCCGTCGAAGTTGTGGCGGAACACCGTGGCCGTGGCGTGGCCCGTCGGCGCGAAGTACCACTCCAGCGATGCGTCGAAGTTCTGGGCCGTGAAAGGCTTCAGGTTCGGATTGCCACCGGATGCCGTCGCCTGCACGGTCGTGCCGTTCGACGCGATATAGGCCGTGGCAGGATTCAGCTGGATGAAGTCGGGACGGGTCAGCGTCTTCGCATAGGCAAAGCGGGTCAGCAGGTCCTTGCGCAGGGCGAGCTTGAAGTTCGCGCTCGGCAGGACATCCGTGCTGGAACTGCTGGTGTTGATCGGCACGTAGGCGCCGCCCACGATGTTATTGCCGATCAGGTCTTCATCCGTCCTGGTCACGCGCACACCCAGCACGCCTTCCACCGGATAGGCTCCGAGGTCGAAGCCGATCTTGGTATTACCGTACAGGGCGTAGTTCTTCTCCTTGTCCTGGAAGTAGGAGGCCGGATCGAGCGCCTTGGCGGCGGCATTGCCGGTGACAGCCTTGCGCACCACGCCGGTGCTGGCGGTCAGGAAGTCCGCGCATGGCGTGCTCCACTTCGGCGTGCCGTAGTCCTTCGAGAAGGCCGGCGTGCTGCAGGACAGGCCGGGAACGCTGGCCATGGCCACGTTCGGAATGGCGGAGACGCTGCCTTCGAGCGACTTGATGGAATTGGCGTTGCGGTCGTTCAGGCGCAGGCCGAAACCGAACTGCTTGAACAGGCCGTCCGCATCCGGGGTCCAGGTTGCGTCGGCGCGCCAGTCGGTGGAGGCGCCGCTGTCCTTGCCGTAGCGGTCGAAGAACTGGAACAGGTAGATCTTGCCCGGATCGTTCAGGGCCGCGCCCTGGTATTGCGCATAGGCGCCGCCATCGACCACCGTTTTGACGTGGACCTTGTCCACGTTCAGGCTGGTGTCCAGGATCGGATTGTTCCAGTCGAAGTTGCTGAGGGTCCGGGCCAGCTCCGTGCTCACGCGCAGGCCGGGCGAGGCGCGCCATTTGCCGCCGATGGCGTACTGCTGCGCGACGCTTTCCGTGGCGCGCGCCTGGGTCGACAGGATGGTGAAGGTGTTGGTCGAATCGATCGTGTCGACCTGGTTCGTGCCCGGAATCTTCGTGACCTTGATCTGGTCCGGCGATGTGGCCCAAGGCAGGCCAACGAAGAAGTCGGTCTCGTCGTGGATCCGGAACTTCGAATACAGGCCCTCGGCGTAAAGCTCTAGGTCCTTGTTCGGGCGCCACTGCAGGGCGTAGTTGGCGGCGCTGCGTTTGCGTTTGCCGTGAATGGCCTGCATGCCCACCAGGTCAGGGCCGGTGAGATTCGGCGCGGCGAAGAACTTATCGATCGGGAAGGTCTCGAAGGCGCGCTCCTCGTGGAAGCGGTCCGTCACATGCGACACGCCGAACAGGGCGCCGAACTCCCCTGCCCCGGTCTTCCAGCGGTTGGAGATCATGGCCGAACCTTCGGGGTCGGTAGCCTTGGCCTTGTCCTTGTGCTTGCCGCCCACCTGGGCGCTGGCCTGGAAGCCCTTGAAGTCGAAGGGCCGGTTGGTGCGCACGTCGATGGCGCCCGCGATGCCGCCCTCGATCAATTCCGCGTTCTGCGATTTGTACACGTCCACACGCTGCAGCATGGTCGACGGAATATCGGCCAGCTGGATGTAGCGGCCGGTGGTGGTGAACATCTCGCGGCCGTTGATGAAGGTGGAGATGCCGGGCAGGCCGCGGATCAGCACCGTGTTCGCCTCGCCCGCGTCGCGGCGCACCTGGATGCCGGTGATGCGGGCGATCGTCTCGGCCACGTTGGTGTCGGGGAATTTGCCGATGTCGTCGGCCACGATGGAATCGATCACATAATCCGAATCCATCTTGATCTTCTGCGCGCTCTCGGCGGCCTGGCGCACGCCGCTTACGGTCACCACCTGGGTGGGCGCCACGTCCTGGGCCCAGACCGATGCACTGCTCAGCAGCCCGGTGGCCAGCAGGGATGCGACCGTTGCTTTCAATATGAAAGTATCAGGTTGGGGCGCGGGGAGGCCCGATGCGGAATGCTTCATATGTCTCCTGGTAGATGTTGTTTTTAGGAACTAGAACTGCTGACTTGATGAAACTCATGGTAGGGGCCGATTGGAATTCAATCCAATTAATTTTTTGCAGTTTTTGATATCACTTTCGATATCGCGCCTCCCCATCCTGGCGCCGCTTCCGGGTTAAAATCCGGGACGGCGGCGCCCGTTTGATTGCGCAGTCACCAGGAGATGTGGCCTTACCGCAACATCTGGATGAAAACGTGGTCCTGGGCAGGCACGCGCCGCTTGATCGATATCAATGTAAGCTTCGGTATGTCCCATCTTTGATAGAATGGCGAATTATTTCCAGACGGCAAAACAGTCAATGCAGGATTTGCAATTTTCCTCGCGTCCCCTGCGGCGCATGGGCGCTGCCCTGGGCCTGCTGGCCCTGCTTTGCGGCCCAGCGGCCCGGGCCGATGAAATCGCCGACATCGGGAAGCTGATGCGCAGCGGCCAGCTGCCCGCCGCGCTGCAGAAAACGGACAAGGCCCTGGCTGCCCAGCCGCGCGATCCCCAGCTGCGCTTCATGAAAGGCCTGATCCTGGCCGAGCAGAACCGCAACAACGAGGCCATTGCCGTCTTCCAGAAGCTGACGGAAGACCATCCACAGCTGCCGGAGCCCTACAACAACCTGGCCGTGCTCTATGCCGCGGCCGGGCAGTACGACAAGGCGCGCGTCGCCCTGGAGCGCGCCATCCGCACCAACCCCGCCTACGCCACGGCGCACGAAAACCTGGGGGACGTGTATGCCAAGCTGGCGAGCCAGGCCTACGACAAGGCCATGCAGCTGCTGGATTCCAAGGACTACGCGCCGCCCAAGTCCAAACTGGCGATGGTGCGCACGCTGAGCAGCCGCGACAGCACGCTGGCCGGACTGCCGCAACTGGCCGCCCAGCAGGCCGCGCCTGCCCCGGCAAAAGCCGCCCCTGCCCCGGTTCCACCGGCCGCCGCGGCAAAAACGATTGCCGCCGCGGCCCCGCCGCCAGCGCCGGCAGCGGCACCAAAAGCGGCCGCCACCATCCCGGCGCCACCCGCCGCCCCGGCGAGGACCGTTGCCGCTGCGGCCGCGCCGGTCGCCCCGCCTCCCGCCCCGGCGAAGGCCGCCCCGCCGCCTGCTGCGCCCGCCAAACCGGCGCCCGTGGCGCCGCAGATTGCCGCCGCGCAGGAGGTGAACGCGGCTGCGAAACAGCTCAATGCCGCAGCCCAGCAGGCCAATGCCGTTGCGCCCAAGCCAGCGCCAGCAGCTGCCGCCGCCAAGCCCCTTGTGGCTGCCCAGCCACCGGCTCCGGCGCCCGCGCCGGTACAATCACCGAAGGCTGAGCCAGCCAAGAGCGACGACAGCGCCGAACGGGAAGCTGCCCTCAAAGCCGTCGGCGCCTGGGCCAAGGCCTGGAGCGCCCAGGACATGAAGGGCTACCTGGGCGCGTATGCGGGCAGCTTCCAGACGCCGCGCGGCATGTCGCGCCAGGCCTGGGAGGCGGACCGCCGCGCGCGCATCGAGGGCAAGGAACATATCAAGGTCACTGTGGAGGCCCCGCAGGTGACCGTCAAGGGCAATACGGCCACGGTGAGGTTCCGCCAGCTCTATGTGTCCGACAAGCTCAAGGCGAACAGCCGCAAGACGCTTATCATGGAAAAACAGAACGGCCAGTGGCGCATCAAGCAGGAACAATCGGGAAGCTGAACGTGAAGCAGGCATCGATCATCAGGACCCTGGGTGTTGCGGCGCTGGCTGCGAGCTGGCTGCTCTCGCCTGTCACGCCCGCGAAATCGATCCAGCCCTCGGGTGGCACGCGCAACAAGCCCGATCCCGAAACGCTCCTGATCAGCATCTACAAGGATCTGCAGGCAAGCCAGTTGAACGAGGCCCAGGCCAAGGCGGACGCGCTGGTGGAGGCTTACCCGAACTTCCGCGTCGGCCACCTGATCCGCGGCGACCTGCTGCTGATGCACACGCAGCCCGTGCTGTCCTTCGGCGGCGGCGTGGGCGCGAACGCCCCCGCGGACAAGCTGAAGGACCTGCGCGACGAAGCGCGGGCGCGCCTGCTTGCCCTTACCGCCCGTCCCTCGCCGGAGCTGGCGCCGCGCTCCGTGCTGCAGCTGCGCAGCGACCAGCGCAATGTGCTGGTGGTGGATGCGAAGCAGTCCCGCCTCTACGTCTACGAGAACCGCAACGGGCAGCTGAAGTTCGTTACCGACTACTACATCTCGCAGGGCAAGCTGGGCATCAACAAGCTGCGCGAGGGCGACCAGAAAACGCCGGTGGGCGTCTACTACATCACGGGCCGCGTGTCGGGTGCGCGGCTGCCGGACTTCTATGGCGCCTCGGCGCTGCGTATCAACTATCCGAACGAGTGGGACCGCGCGAACGACCGCAGCGGCTCAGGCATCTTCCTGCACGGGACGCCGTCCGACACCTACAGCCGCCCGCCCCTCGCTTCGGACGGCTGCGTGGTGCTCACCAATGCGGACCTGAAGAAGCTGGAAGGCAGCGTGGATATCGGCAAAACGCCGGTGGTGATCGCGGACCAGGTGGAATTCATCAGCCGCAGCCAGTGGGATGCGGAGCGCGCGCTGGCGACGCAGCTGATGGACGCCTGGCGCACGGACATCTCCAGCACGAACCAGGCGCGCGTGCTGAAGCACTATTCGTCGAAATTCAAGTCCGGCCAAGGCGAGGACCTGAAGACCTGGTACGAGCGGGACCTGCGCGCGCTGGTGGACGTGGTGGGCCTGTCCACGAAACTGAGCGATGTGACCCTGTTCCGCTACCCGGGCCGGGACGACATGATCGTGAGCACCTTCACGCTCGAAACGCTGATCGGCAAGAACCGCAACTCCATCCGCAAGCGCCAGTACTGGAGCAAGGAAGGCACGAACTGGAAGATCGTGCACGAGAGCTTGATCTGACTACTGGAACGCCACCTCGCTGAAGCTGCGCAGCTTGCGGCTGTGCAGGCGGTCCACACCGAGCGCGCGCAGCAGCTCCAGCGCGCGGATGCCGATGCGCAGATGCTGGTCCACCCGGTCGCGGTAGAACTGGTTCGCCATGCCCGGCAGCTTGATTTCCCCATGCAGCGGCTTGTCGCTCACGCACAGCAGCGTGCCGTAAGGGACGCGGAAGCGGAAGCCGTTCGCCGCAATTGTCGCGCTCTCCATATCCAGCGCCACCGCCCTGCTCTGGCTGAAGCGCCGCTCCGGCGTGCGCTGCGGCAGCAGCTCCCAGTTGCGGTTGTCCGTGCTGGCCACCGTCCCCGTGCGCATCACACGCTTCAGCTCATGGCCTTCGAGCTTCGTCACCTCGCGCACCGCGTCCTCGATGGCCACCTGCACCTCGGCCAGCGCCGGAATCGGCACCCACAGCGGCAGGTCCTCGTCCAGCACATGGTCCTCGCGCACATAGCCGTGGGCCAGCACGTAGTCCCCGAGCTGCTGGGTGGTGCGCAGGCCCGCGCAGTGGCCCAGCATCAGCCAGGCGTGCGGGCGCAGCACCGCAACGTGGTCCGTAATGGTCTTGGCGTTGGCCGGCCCCACGCCGATATTGACCATGCTGATGCCGCTGCCGTCGGCGCGGATCAGGTGGTAGCCCGGCATCTGCGGCAGGCGCGGCGGCACCGCGCCGAAGGCGTCGCCCGGCTGCACCTTTTCGCCCGCGCGGCGCGTGACCACATTGCCCGGTTCGATGAAGGCGACATAGCCCTCGCCTGCCTCGGTTGAAGGCGCGTTCATGATCTCGTGGCCGAGGCGCACGAATTCGTCGATGTAGAACTGGTAGTTCGTAAACAGCACGAACTTCTGGAAATGCTCGGGCGAAGTGCCGGTGTAATGGCGCAGCCTTTGCAGCGAATAGTCCACGCGCGGCCCCGTGAACAGGGACAGGGGCTGGGCTTCGCCCGGCTGGGCCTCGAAGGTCCCGTTGGCGATGCCGTCATCCATGGCGGCCAGGTTGGGCAGGTCGAAGAGGTCGCGCATCAGCAGGCGGCGTTCCGCGCTCAGGCTTCCTTCGATATGGTAATGCTCCGCGAAGGAGAAATGAATGGGGATGGGCTGGGCGCTCAGCCCCACCTCAATCTGCATGTTCTGGCGGCCGTGGTTCTTGAGCAGAAGGCGGAACTGCTCATGGTAGTAGTCGCCGAACAGGTCGGGCCGGGTCAGCGTGGTTTCGTAGGTGCCGGGGCCTTCCACGAAACCGTAGGACAGGCGGGAATCGGCTCGGGCAAAGGTATCGCTCTGGACGCGGACGAAGGGGTAGCAGGCGCGCACATGCTCGGCCGGCGTTTCGCCGTCGACAAAGCGCTGCAGGGCTTCGCGCAGATGGCGGATGCTGCCATCGTAGATGGCCTGGACCTGCGCCAGGGCGGCCGCCGGATCGTCGAATCGGGCTGGCGGAACAAAGGGGCGGGTCGACATATACAGCTCCTTTCACATTGGCACCATACTATCAGATACACCAAGTATGGCGAGCTGATGCTCATGTGGAATGTTGTGCGCGCCCAAAATTCGTTTCACGCTAATATGCTCCGTCCCCCTAACGGCACGCCTATGGCTGAAAAGCGCACTGCTCCCCTGATCGATATCGTCGTGCTGGGTTCGTCTCCCCGCGCGGAGACATTGCTGCGGCGCGATCCCCAGTTCGTTCTGCACCTGGCTCCGCTGGCCTCCGGCTTCGCGGGCGCGGAGCACCGTCCCCAGCTGATGCTGGCCGCCCTGCCCGGCGCAAACGTGGCCTCGCTGGCCCGCCTGCGCAACGATCCCCTGCTGCAGGATTGCGCGCTGGTGGCCCTGCTCGAAAGCGACGAGGCGGCACAGGAAGCAGAGCAGCTGGTGGAGTTCGACGACCTCATTCTCATGCCCGCCACGCCGGACGAATGCTTCTACGCCCGCCTGGGCGCGGTGCTGAACGGCGCGCGCGTGCGGGCGCACCGCAATGAACGCAACCGGCTCCTCAGCCAGATCGACGAAGCCCTGCGCAAGCTGAACGAGCCGGAAGCGGTGACGCAGGCGGCCGCCGAGCTCCTGGGCCGCCACCTGGGCGCCAGCCGCTGCGCCTATGCCGACGTGGAGGCGGACGAAGACACCATCAATCTCACCGGCAATTACAACGACGGCGTCGGCAGCATTGTGGGCCGCTACCGCCTCGCGCAGTACGGCACGGAATGCCTCACGCTCATGCGCCAGGGCCTGCCCTTCGTGGTGGAAGATGTGGCGGGCGACCCGCGCACCCAGGCCGTGCTGGACACCTACCGTTCCGCCGCCATCGGCTCGGGCATCTGGGTGCCCCTGCTGCATGAGGGCCGGCTGGTCGCCGCCATGGCAGTGCACGATCTCGCGCCGCGCCGCTGGCGCGCGGACGAAGTGGCGCTCCTCACGACCGTGGCGGGGCGCTGCCGCGAATCCATCGAACGCTGCCGCATCGGGCGCACGCTCCACGCGCGCGAGCTGCGCTACCGCACCCTGGTCGAGACTGCGTCCTCCATCGTGTGGAACACGGACCCGCAGGGCATGCTCGCCGAAGGCAATACCGCCTGGGCCGAATTCACCGGCCAGAGCGCCGGGGAATACCGTGGGGACGGCTGGCTGAACGCCCTGCATCCCGATGACCGCGCGGCCACCGCCCGCAACTGGGACGAAGCGGCCCGCAGCGGCAAGCCTTTCCGCGACGCCTACCGCCTGCGCCGCCATGACGGCGAATACCGCCACATGCTGGTGCGCGGCGCACCCGTCATCACGGACGGTACGGTGCGCGAATGGGTGGGCAGCTGCATGGACGTGACGGACATCCGCGAAGCCCAGGAAGCGGCCCGCATCGCCAACGCGCGCCTTCAGTTCACGCTCGATTCGGCCCGGATCGCGGATTGGGACTACGACCCCGCGAACCGCGAGCTCGCCAGCTCCCCGCGCCTGATACGCCTGTTCGGCCACGAGCAGCCGCCGGAACACTGGACGCTGGACCACGTGTTCGCCCAGGTTCACCCGGCCGATATCGCCGCGGTGCGCAGCAGCTTCGAGGAAGCGGTTCGCAGCGGCGCGCCGTGGCGCATCGAATGCCGCATCGTGTGGCCGGACAGCGCCGTGCACTGGATCGCCGTGCACGGCAACCTGTACCGGGACGAGCATTCGGTAAGCCAGCGCATGCTGGGCATCGTCTACGACATTACGGCGCACAAGCAGTCCGAAGCCGCTCTGCAGGAAGCGGACCGGCGCAAGGACGAATTTCTCGCCATGCTGGCGCACGAGCTGCGCAACCCGCTCGCGCCCATCGGCGCGGCGGCGGAGATTCTCGCCCTGGCCAGCGACGACCGCGCCAAGCTGGCCATGGCCTCCTCGGTGATCGGCCGCCAGGTGCGGCACATGACGGGGCTGATCGACGACCTGCTCGACGTGTCGCGCGTGAAGCGCGGCCTGGTGCGCCTGGAGATGCGGCGCTGCGACATGGCCGAGGTGGTGTCGACGGCGCTGGAACAGGCGCGGCCCGCAATCGACCAGCACCGCCACAAGCTGGACCTGCAGCTGCCCTTCTTCGAACAGGTGACGGTGACAGGCGACGAGAAGCGGCTGGTGCAGGTGGTGGCCAACCTCCTGAACAACGCGGCCAAATATACGCCGGACGGCGGCCATATCGATGTGCGGCTGGAGCAGGATGAAAAAGAGGTGCGCCTCGTGGTGCGCGACAACGGCATCGGCATGAGTCCGCAGTTCCTGCAGCGCGCCTTCGACGTGTTTGCCCAGGCCGACCAGAGCGTGGCCCGCTCCCAGGGCGGCCTCGGGCTGGGCCTGGCGCTGGCACGCAGCCTCATCAAGGCGCACGACGGCAGCATCACGGCCCATAGCGACGGCCCCGGCGTCGGCGCCAGCTTCACCGTCACCCTGCCGCGCGCTCCCGACTAGGCGCGCTGGGCCACGTCCGCCAGCGGCGCGCCCGTCATGGCGAGCAGCTGCCGGGGCGTCAGCTTGAACACGGCATGGGGATGGCCGGCGGCGGCCCAGACGAAGGGCAGCTGCATCAAATCCTCATCCACCAGCATCAGCGAGGGCTCCGTGTGCCCGATGGGGCTCACGCCGCCGATGGCAAAGCCGATGCGCTCGCGCACAAAGGCCGCGTCGGCCTTGCCGAGCGCCCCCACCAGTCCCGCCACCTTACCCTCGTCCACCCGGTTGACACCGCTTGCCACGACTACCACCGCCCTGTCGTCGGACAGGCGGCGGAACACGATGGACTTGGCGATCTCGGCCACCGTGCAGCCCAGGCCCGCAGCGGCCTCGGCGGCAGTGCGGGCGCTGTCGGACAGCATGGTGACGGGCTGGTCGTGCCCCTGTTCGCGCAGCAGGGCTGCGATGCGCTGGGCCGATGGCGGCAATTCCTGCATGGTTATCCCCTCCTGTTTGCCTGGCTATTGTAGCGCTTCGGCATCATCATGAAATTCGACATATTTGTTTTATTTGGTATTTTTGGTGATTTTGTGAGAGAATTTCCTAAAACCATTTCAGGGATTCTCGCCATGCGCTCCTATTTCGCTCTTGCCATGTTCGGCCTTGCCGTGACCGCCGGCCCTGCCGGCGCCGAAGTGCTTGACCTGGGCGTCCATAACGCGAACCTCTTCAGCCTGGGGAATTTCAGCACCAGGGGCTCCGATGTGGAGGGCGCGGTGGTGGTCAAGGGGAACCTGACGGCCAGCAGCTATTCCATCAACCGCAAGAACCAGGACGCCTTCGGCAGCTACTCCCTGGTGGTGGGCGGCAACCTGGACTATTCGAGCGCCTCGCTGAACAACGGCAGCTACTACGTCGGCGGCAAGGCCTTCCTGAATTCGGTGGGAACGGACCGGGATACGAAGTCGGTGAGCGCCAGCCCGGCCGACCTGGCGGCGATGGCGGCGCACGCGAAGACCGTATCCTCCACCCTGAGCAAGCTGGCCCGCACGGGCAGCACCAGCATCGCCTACGGCGGCATGACGCTGACAGGCACGCGCCGGGCCGTGGAAGTGTTCGATATCACGGGCGCGGCCTTCTCCAGCGTGAACTACTTCAACCTGAACAACCTGCAGTCCGGCGCCACGCTGATCTTCAATATCAGCGGCAAGGATGCCATCGGCTTCCACCAGAACGGCGTGGGCCTGAGCGCCTTTGCGAACTACAACGTGCTGTACAACTTCCACGAGGCGACGAACCTGAACATCCAGAACGTGGGCGTCCAGGGCAGCATTCTCGCGCCCCTGGCCACGGTGACGGGCGGCGGGGCCCAGATCAACGGCAATGTCATCGTGGGGAACTGGCTGGCCGGCGTGCAGGTGAATGCGGACCACTACTTCAAGCCCGTGAATGTACCGGGCTATGCGGCGCTGGCGCCGGTGTCCGAACTGTCGATCTGGCCCATGCTTGCCGTGGGCCTGGGCTTGATCCTGCTGATTAACGTGCGCCGCCGCGACCAGCTTACCCATCCGGAGCCGCTGGCTGCCTGATCAGCGGCGGATGTTCTTGCGCACGATGGCGTACAGGATCAGCAGGTAGGAGACGAGCCGGATCACGTAGTGCACCGGCGTGTCCTCGTCGGCCTGCCGCGTCAGTCCCATGGCGATGCGGTTTACGCCTTCGATGCCGAAGGAGATGGCGAAGTAGAGGAAGAAGCGGTCCCGCGTGCTGCGCCAATAGCGCAGGAAGAAGAGGCAGGCTACCAGGGACAGCGCGGCAATGGCGCCGGTTGCCAGATTCATCAGCTCCATCATTCATCCTCCCATACGAGGCCGACCACCAGCAGGATCACCGCGGTCAGCGCCATCACCAGCCGTACCGGCGTCAGGTAGACGTCCGGGAACACGATACGGTCCAGTATCAGGAAGACGTTGTTGACGAACATGAAGCAGAAACTGAGCCCCGTCCAGAGCAGGATGCGCGAACGGTTCGCGAAGTAGCTGCGCAACAAGGCCCAGGCGCAGACAAAGGAAGTTAGTGCGCAGAGGCAATAAATCAGAACGACCATAGGCTTAACCCTTCCGCCATTCGAAAGCATCCACCAGGCGCTGCGCTTTCCTGGAGGTACGGGAATGAATAAGATTGGTGATTTCGACCAGGGACTTCGAATACGCGTCCGCCAGTTGGCCCAGCAAATCATCGAGCCCGGGGCTCGTGGGAGCGTAATGGTGAATGTCTTCCGCATCCTGGTGGGCGATGCCGGCTTCGCGCAGCTCCTGCATGAGCTGCGCCGCCAGCTTCTCGCCGATGTAGAGGCGCCGGGCCAGGTCGGCCGTTGTCCACTGTGCGGCCGGATCGGCGCGCAGCAGCAGCATCCCTTCCACAAAGGGAACCGACGGGACCGAAGTCAGGACGAAACGCCTGATTTCGTCGGTAATGGTGGAGCCTTGCGTCACTTGTCACCCGCTTGCTGAGTCATGCGGGGCGCAGTGTAACATTATTGCCAAATTGAAAGCAGTTTCAATCGTGCGCGGGGTCAGGCCAGGTGGGCCATCACTGCGTCCAGGGTGGCAGGCTTGCCCAGGTGCACGTCGAAGCCGGCCGCCTTCACCAGTTCCCGCGTCGTGCGGTCGGACCAGGCGGTCAGGGCTATCAGGCGCATTTTGGCCCCATGGGCAGTGCGCCGCAGGGCGCGGGCGACGGCGTAGCCGTCCATATCGGGCATGCCGATATCGACGAAGGCCACATCCGGCTCCACGGTCTGGGCGGCGGCCAGCCCCTGTTCGCCGCCATAGGCGACGGTGGCCGAGTGGCCGTACAGGCTGACCAGGTCCCGCAGCAGGTCGGCGGCATCCCGGTTGTCGTCAATAATCAGAACTCGTCGTGTGGCGGTCATAGGTCACGCTTCCAAAACAAAACGGGGGCGCGGCTGTATTCCTGACCGGATATCGAGGCTCGTGCTATCGAAGGAGTCGCGCTATGAGGCCATGATAGGCCTGGAGCGGGATGGGCTACATCGGCAGCCCGCTTATCCTCCTGTAGGACAAAAGCGCACGTTCAGGACTGCAGGGCATCGCTCACCGGCAAATCCTCGGCGCGCCGGCCGCCCCGCGCTCCGAGCACGCGCTGGATCACGGCGGGCGAAATCCCCTCCTGGGTCAGATAGCGTGCCGCTTCCTGCGTTCCCGCGACAGCCTGCAGATACAGGCCCGAACGCACCACGGTGGCGGTCCAGGTATTGAGGCGCGGATTCGAAGCGCTTGGCTTGTTCATTTCATGCTCCCGATTTCGGCCATTGCATCTTATGCCTCCGGGAAGCGCGCACGTGTAGCCGCACATCCACAGCACTTGTAGGAATAAGGCTAGGCGTGGCGCGCAGCCGGGGGAAGCCGTTCATAATTGGCGCATGGAACCGCACGACGCCATCTCCCGCTACCGTTTCCTGCCCGCGGAAGCGCTGGACCAGTTGCAGCCCGGGCAGATCTGGATGAGCGGCCCGGCCACCTTCAACGATCCCTTCGACCTGCGCATCCGCATCGCCGACGAAACCCAGCACAGTCCCTTTGCCGACGAGGAGCGGCTGCGGCGCGCCTTCCGCCTGCTGGTGGAGGACAACGAGGAAGTGAAGAAGCACTGGTTCTACGACGAGGACCTGTGGCAGGCGCTGCATGCGTGGATGGAAGGACGCCTGCCGCGTGACGGCGTGATCGAAGCGGCGAACCGGCGCGCGGCCTGCTTCGGCGTGGCCTGCTTCGCCCAGCACTGGAACATGCCGCTGATGTGGTCCCACTACGGCAGCAACCATTTCGGCCTGTGCGTGGAATACGCCGTGCAGCAGGACCAGCTCGACGCGCAGGCGGGCAAGGACGGCTTCGGGCAGCACTATGTGCAGTACCTGACGGAGATGCCGACCATCTGCTTCAGCGAGGTGCTGTTCTCGCCGCACCAGGTCATGTCGCGCCTGGCCGCGACCAAGCACGCGGACTGGGCCTACGAGAAGGAATGGCGCATCATCCATTTCGCCGCGAAGGCGCGCCCGGTGCCCTTGCCGCGCCACATGCGCATGACGGCCCTCATCGCCGGAATGCAGATGGACGAGGCGCAGTGCGAGGCGGTGCGCGCCAAGGGCCGCGAACTCGGCGTGCCCGTGCGCCGCATCCGCAAGCACAGCGGCGACTATCAGCTCGAACTCGAAGACCTCGACTGAGTCAGAAGGTGCAGAGGACGGCGGAGGCGTCGTCCGCGTTCTTGACGGCGAGCGCGCCACCCGAACCGTTCTCGTGGTTTCGCAGCTGCGCGAGGACGGCGGGCAGGCCGAGGTCACGGCAGGCCGCCAGGAGGGTCGCGTTGTTGTGCAGGCCGTAGGGGTCGACCAGGCGGTAGAACCCGTCGCTCATTCCCAGCAGCGCAGCGCCTGCGCCAACATCAGCGGCATATGAACGCGCGGGGAAAGGGCCCTGCGGCCGCATGCAGAGCGCGGGCGGCACCTCCGCAGTGTTCATGAACTCGCGCCGCGCGCGCAGCATGGGCAGCAAATGCGCCATGCGGGTTTCCGGATCGGTGATGCCGCGCTCCACCAGCCCGGCTATCGCTTCGCGCAGCACGTCCTCCTGCGGATTCACGTAAGGATCGAGGTCGGTCACGCGGCCGTTGGCATGCTGGAGCAGCAGCTTGCAGTCGCCGACGCAGTAGGCTTCTAGCCGGCTTCCCGTCACGCGCACCCACGTGGCCGCGCCCACCGGCCAGGCATAGAGAGGCACTTCCACGCCGCGCGTCGCCGCCTGGAAGCGCGCAAACACTTCGTCCAGGGCGCGCAGCACGGCGCTTTCCTGCGATGGCGCCTCGGGAATGGCGCCCTGCAGCGCCTCGGCGAAGTTGCGCATCAGCCAGGCCGCGTCGCCGCTTTCCTCATCGATGTAGGCCCTGTCCGCGACGGAAGTGCCGCCGTCCAGCACGAGGATGTGGGTGGAAGCGCCCTCTTCGAATACCGCAATCAGGTCTTCGTTCGCATCCCCGCCGCCGGGCGAGGAGATTTCTTCGATCTTCACTGCTGTTACTCCGCCTTGAAGCCCCTGCCGGTTGTCGCCCAGTAGATGCCGCCATACAGGTGGTGCCGGAATACCGGATCGCCATAGGTCGCGGGCAGGTGCCCCAGGGCCGTATAGAAGGCACGGCCGCCATCGTAGGGCTGATACCAGCTCACGGGATGGAAGCTGCCCATGCCCTTCCCTTCCCGGTCGGGCCATTTGGTCTGGGGCTTGTAGGTGCTTTCATCCACCGAGAGCAGATAGGTCAGCCGGTCCGACTGGGCGGGGCCGAATTCGTACCATTCCTCGGTAGCCAGGGAGCGCGGCGCGAAGCGCTCCATACCGGGGAAGTTGCGGTCCTCGACCTTCAGCACGGCCGTCTGCACCGCTGGATGGACGTGGAACATGCGTCCCACCATCTTCGTGTACCAGGGCCACTTGTACTCGGTATCCGAGGCGCTGTGCACGCCGACATAGCCGCCGCCCGCCTTGATGTAGCGTTCGAAGGCGGCCTGCTGGGCCTCCGTCAGCACGTCGCCCGTCGTCAGCAGGAAGACGACGGCCTGGTATTTGGCCAGCTCCTTGTCGTTGAACACGCGCTCCGCGTCGGCGGTCCAGAAGACGCCAAAGTCGTGCAACTTGCCCAGTTCCTGCACGGCCGTGACACCGGCGTGAATGGAATCGTGATGCCAGCCCGCCGTTTTGGTAAACAGCAGCACGTTGAACTGTTCGGCCAGCGCTCCCTGCATGCACAGCATGCCGGAAAGCGCCAGGGCGGCGGCGGGCATTCTCATCTTATTTCCCTTTCTCGGCCAATTCGGTGGCGATGCGCTTTTCGAGGCGCTTCCTTGCGTCGGCCGCGTAGTCGCGGCAGCCTTCCACATCGACGAAGGTATTCTCGGCGTCCGTGCGCGAGGCCAGCTTGCCCATGGTGTCGGTAAAGCCGGGGTGGACGGAGATCACGATGTCGCATTTGAGCGAAGCGACCTTCCTGATGCTGTCGCGGAAGGAGGTGGAGATATCTGGGCGGTTGCGGTCGCCGGTGTAATGGAAGCCGTTTGTGGAAACAGGATTCAGGCTGTCGGCGTAGACGATGGTCTTGCAGTGGCCGTCCGCCTCGCAGGCGCGGAAGCTCCAGGTTGTGCTGCCGGGCGTATGGCCAGGCGTCATGTGGGCGGTGACGGAGATGGGGCCGATATACAGGGTTTCGCGGTCCCGCACGATGGCCACCTTCTTCAGCGGATCGATGCGCGTGTTGCCCTTCGGGTCGAACTGCGGATCGTCCGGCCCCACTTCGCCGTCGCGCAGCACCTTGGCCGAAGCAGGGCTGGCGGCCACGCGGGCGCCGGACATGCGCTGCAGGGCGGGAATGCCGCCCGCGTGGTCGTAATGGGGATGGGAATTGACGATCAGCTTCACGTCCTCGATGTCGTAGCCAGCCTCCTTGATGCTGGCCGCGATCAGCGGCGCGGACTGGGGCAAGGCGCCGTCCAGCAGGATATGGCCTTTCGGACCGGTGAGCAGCACGGCCGAAAGCTCGGTCGTGCCCACATACCAGGCGTTGCCAAAGATGCGGAACGGCTTTTGCGGCTTGTTCCAGCCATCGCACATGCTGCATTTGACGTTGTCGATTTCTCCGTCGGCGGCGAAGGCGGGAACGGCGGCGGCAGCGAAAAGGGCTGCTACAGCGAGGTATTTCATGTTAACCGGTCTCCAAGTATCGATTGATCACAACATGCTAATGCGATCAACGATACTTGTCGAGAACCTGCACTCAATGCCCGTGATGACCTTTGGTCGGTTTCCGGACCTTGAGCTCCACGTTGCCCTGCCCGCGCGCAGGCATCAGATGCCCGCCCGCACTGCCCGAGCGCGCGGGTTCGGGCAGCGCCCCAGTCCATTCGTAGGCCAGAGTGCCTGCCGGGTGCCTGTACCAGCCCGGATCGCGGTAATCGCCCCGCTTCAGGCCCGGCCGCACCTTCATCACCGTGAACATGCCGCCCATCTCCACGTTGCCGAAAGGCCCTTCGCCCGTCATCATCGGCAGCGTGTTCTCGGGCAGCGGCATCTGCATGCCGCCCATGGAGCCGCCCTTCTCGCCCATGACCATATAGTCCGGCACGATACGGTTGATCTTTTCGGCCACGCCGCGGTGGTCCACGCCGATCAGGGTGGGCACATCATGCCCCATGGCGTTCATGGTGTGGTGCGACTTGTGGCAGTGCAGCGCCCAGTCGCCGGGATCGGTCGCCGTGAACTCGATGGCGCGCATCTGGCCCACGGCCACGTCGGTGGTGACTTCCGGCCAGCGCGAGCCGGGCGGAGTCCAGCCGCCATCCGTTCCCGTGACCACGAACTCGTGGCCGTGCATGTGGATGGGGTGGTTGGTCATAGTGAGGTTGCCTACGCGGATGCGCACCTTGTCGCCCTGGCGGATCACCAGCGGATCGATGCCGGGGAAGACGCGGCTGTTGAAGGTCCACAGGTTAAAGTCGAGCATCGTGTTGACCTTGGGCGTGTAGCTTCCCGGCTCGATATCGTAGGCGTTGAGCAGGAAGACGAAGTCGCGGTCGACCGCATGCTGCGACGGGTCTTTGGGATGCGTAACCCAGAAGCCCATCATGCCCATCGCCATCTGCGTCATTTCGTCCGCGTGGGGGTGGTACATGAAGGTGCCCGGGCGCCTGGCCACGAACTCGTACACAAAGGTCTTGCCGGGAGCAATGGCGGGCTGTGTAATGCCGGTGACGCCGTCCATGCCGTTCGGCAGGCGCTGGCCGTGCCAGTGGATGCTGGTGATCTCCGGCAGCCGGTTGGTGACGAAGATGCGCACGCGGTCGCCTTCCACCACTTCGATGGTCGGTCCCGGCGACTGTCCGTTATAGCCCCACAGGTTGGCCTTCATGCCCGGCGCGAGCTCGCGCACCACTGGCTCGGCCACCAGGTGGAACTCCTTGACGCCATTGTTCATGCGCCACGGCAGCGACCAGCCGTTCAGCGTGACGACAGGATTGAAATGCCGTCCATTGGGCGGCGGCGGGGGGACCTGGGTGTTCGCGTCCGCCGCGCTGGCTGCCTCGGGCAGCGTGGCGGCTCCGGCCCTGCTCACCGCCGCGGCGCTCACGGCCACGGCGCCGGCGCCTTTGAAGAAATCCCTGCGTGAGATCATTGTGCTGCTCCCTGTTCCTTGTTGGCCCCGCCATGCATGGCGTCCTGCAGGCGGGCTTCGGCCAGCCAGAAATCGCGCTGCGCCTCGATGGCGGCGTTGACGGCATTGAGCTGGTCGCGCGCATCGGCCAACAGTTCGAAGACGCTGGCCAGCATGCCGTTGTAGCGCAGCAGGACCTCGTCCGAAATCTGCTTGCGCAGCGGGACAACCTGGTCGCGGTAGTGGCGGGCGATGTCGTAGTTGGTGCGGTAGGCGGAATATGCCTCGCGCACTTCGGAGCGGGCGCGCACCGCCACATCGGCCGTGCGGTGCACGGACTGCATGTAGAGCGCCTCGGCGCGGGCGACACGCGCGCCGCCCCAGTCGAAGAGCGGCAGCTCCAGCGTGACCTCGTACCCATTCGCCCGGGGTTCGCCGCTCGCGCTCTTGTTGGCGTAGCCCGCCTCGAACACGTTGATGAAGCGCGTGGTGCGCGTAAGGCCCAGCGACGCGGCCGATGCTTCGGCATCGCGCCGCGCGGCCAGCACGTCCAGCCGCTGCGCCAGGGCGCTGCCCTCCGCATTCTGCGGCTCCAAAGGCGCTGCCGGCAGCTCGGGCAGGCGGTCCGGCAGGGTGAACGCGGGCCTGTCGCCCCACAGGCCGAGCAGGCGCGCAAGCTGTTCGCGGCTGGCCACGGCCTCATGCCGCGCGCGGGCCTGCTGGGTCAGCGCGTCGTCGAAGAAGGCCCGTTCGCGCGCCTGATCGAGTTTGCTCCAGTTGCCCGTTCTGCTCATGCGCTCCGCCAGTTCGGATGACGCTTCGGCGGCGCCCCGCACCTGGTCGGCGAAGGCGGCGCTCTGCGCTGCCGCCACGGCCACGAAGTAGGCCTGGCGCGTTTCGCTGGCCAGGCGCAGCACCTGGGCTGCGGCATTCAGCTTCGCCTGTTCGAAGCGGCGCTGCTCGATGTTCACGCGCACGGGCATGGTGAGCAGGCCAGCGAGGTCGAAGATCACGCTGCGGTCGATTTCCTTGTCCGCGCCGTTGCCGATGCGGCCGAAGCCGATGGAGGGGTTGCGCAGGCGGCCAGCCTGTACCAGCTCGCTGCCCGCCACGCCGAGTTCCCCCAGCGATGCCTTGAGGCCGGGGTTGTTCATCAGCGCAAGCTGCACGGCGCTGTCGGCCGTCAGCGGCTGCGCAAGCAGCTGGGCGACTTGCTCTTCCGCCGCCTCGCGGGATGAAGCGTCCAGCTTTACAGGCTGGCCGATACGCTGCGCAGCCAGCGTGGAGACTTCGCCCAGGCCGCCGTCCGGCGCGGGACCGGCGCAGCCGGCCAGGGCCAGCGCGCCCAGCGCCGCCGCGACGCAGCGCATGCGGGCTGCATTCATATCAATGGCCTTCATGGTGATGGTGCTCCTGCTTCGGTTCTTCCTTCGCAGGCTTGGCCGGCGCGGCGTGGTGGTGCGCATGGGCCGAAGCCTTGTCGTCCATGCCTGCGGCCTTGCGGTTGGCGGCCTGCCAGCGCTGGTCCGGTGTGGTTTCCTCTTCCTTCGCGGGCGCCGCGTCGGCAAAGACGGAGCTGTAACGCAGCGGCGGCACCGGCGCGCCGGGATTGGAGGCCTGCGCAAAGGCCAGCGCAGGCGCACAGGCCGCTGCGCACAGCAGCAGTGTGTATCGTTTCATGTTTTTTCCTCAGTTGACTGGACGCCCGGACGCGGGGCCGGGACGAAACGGCAATCAGGCAGCGAGGCGTGGCGGCCGTTCCGGGGTGGCGGGGATGTGGCCCGTCATGGCGGGCTCGCGCGATATCGGCGTGACGAACGGCTGGTGCGGCGCCGCCAGCGCAGGGGCGGCGGACATGGGCGCGCAGGCGGCAAGGCAGCAGGAGCTGCTGCCCCCGCATTTGCCCTGATGGTCCGGCGCCTTGGCGTCCGCAGCATCCGCCATGCCGCAATGCGCTTCCGGCGCGGCGTGATGCTGCTGCACGGCCGGAACGCTGCGGTGCATGCCGCAGGCGGCCGCCATCGCGGCGCTGCCCTGGATGGGAAGCACGGCAACGAGAAGCCAGAGCAGGAGGCGGCGAACGGTCAGCATGCAGAAAGTATAAACCTTCCCACAAGGGGAAGGTCAAGCGCTCATGCTGCGGCCATGCGTTCGCACTCCTCCGCGCAGCGGCGGCAGGCTGCCGCGCACTCCTGGCAGTGGTCCATCTGGTGCTTGGCGCACTCTTCGCCGCAGGCACGGCAGACCTGGGCGCACAGGCGGCAGAGCGCCGCGGCGTGAGCGCTGCCGCGCGCCATATAGGCCACCGCGAGGCGGCAGATCTGGGCGCAGTCCATGTCGTTGGCGATGCAGCGCGCCATGGACTTCACGTCGTCCTCCTGCAGACAGGAGGCGGCGCAATGGTCGCAGGCATTGGCGCAGGCCTGGCAGGCCTCGATACAGCTCTTGTATTGCTGGTGCATGAGGTTCTCCTAGATATATTTGGGCATCTTGTCCAGCAGCTTGTCCAGGGTGACGGGATAGTCGCGCACCCGCACGCCGGTAGCGTTGTAGACCGCATTGGCGACGGCCGCCGCCACGCCGCAGATGCCGAGTTCCCCTACCCCCTTCGCCTTCATGGGCGAGGAGATAGGATCGGTTTCATCGAGGAAGATGACTTCCTGGTGGGGGATGTCGGCGTGCACAGGCACCTCGTACATGGCCAGGTCGTGATTGACGAAGAAGCCCACGCGCTTGTCCACCACCAGGTCTTCCATCAGCGCCGCGCCCACCCCCATGGTCATGGCGCCGATCACCTGGCTGCGCGCCGACTTGGGATTGATGATGCGCCCCGCCGCGCACACGGCGAGCATGCGGCGCACCCGGGTTTCGCCTGTCGCCGCATCCACGGCCACTTCCACGAAATGTCCGCCGAAGGTGGATTGCTGGTATTTCTTGTCGAGGTCACCGTATTCCATGGTGTCTTCGGCCACGACTTCGCCGCCTTCCGCCGCCTGGCGCAGCGGCAGCGAGCGGCCGCCCGAGCGCACCATCCCGTCCGCGAAGTCCGCGTCGGCGCCCAGGCCCAGCTTCTTCGCCACCGCCTCGCGCAGCTTGACGCAGGCCGCGTAAACGCCCGCCGTGGAGCTGTTGCCGCCCCACTGCCCGCCGGATCCGGCGGAAATGGGGAAATCGGAATCGCCCAGCTTCACCACCACCTTGTCCAGCCCCACGCCCATCATCTCGGCCGCCGTCTGGGCGATGATGGTGTAGCTGCCGGTGCCGATATCGGTCATGTCCGTTTCAACCGTCACTATGCCGTTGCGGTCCAGCCGCACGCGCGCACCGGACTTCTGCAGCAGGTTGTTGCGGAAGGCACTGGCCATGCCGACCCCGATCAGCCAGCGGCCCTCGCGCACCTGTCCCGGCACGGGATTGCGCTTGCTCCAGCCGAAGCGTTCCGCGCCGATCCGCAGGCACTCCACATAGCGCCGCTGCGAGAAGCGCCGCTCCCGCTTCTGGGGATCGACCGTGGTGTCGTTGATGATGCGGAAGGTGACTGGGTCCATCTTCAGCTTTTCCGCCATTTCGTCCATGGCGATTTCGAGCGCCATCATGCCGGGCGCCTCGCCCGGCGCGCGCATGGCGTTGGCCTCAGGCAGGTCGAGGACGGCCAGGCGCATCTTCGTGACCCGGTTCGCGCCTGCGTACAGGAGGCGGCTCTGCTGCACCGCCGTTTCCGGCTTCCCGTCCGGCAGGTCGCCGGACCAGCTTTCATGCGAGATCGCCGTCAGCTTGCCTTCGCGCGTTGCGCCCAGGCGCAGGCGCTGGATGGTGGCGGGACGGTGGGTGGTGTTATTGAACATCTGGTGCCGCGCCAGCGCCACCTTCACCGGGCGGTTCGCTGCCTTTGCACCAAGCGCCGCCAGCACCGCCTCCGAACGGATAAAGAGCTTGCCGCCAAAGCCGCCACCGATATAGGGCGACACCAGGCGCACGTGCGTCTTCGGGATGCCGAGCGTTTTCGCCATGTCGCCCCGGCTCCAGTTGACCATCTGGTTGGCGGTCCAGAGAATGAGTTTGTCGCCGTGCCAGTCTGCGATGGTGGCATGCGGCTCCATCATGGCGTGCGACTGGTCGGGCGTGGTGTAGGTGGCATCCAGCTTCACGGGAGCGGCGGCGAAGGCCTTGTCGAAGTCGCCGGTCTTCGTGTCCTTCTCTTCCTTGTCCTTGGGCTCCTTGGCGCTTCCCTTCGCAGCGGCGAGATCGTAGCGCCCTTTCGCCTTGATGTAGTTCACTTCCACCAGCTGCGCTGCGGCGCGGGCCTGCTCGAAAGTCTCCGCCACCACGAGCGCAATGGCCTGATGATAGTGCTGTATCTCGGGGCCGCCCAGCAGCGTGGCCGTGTTGAAGTTGCCCTTGCCGAGCTTTCCTGCATTCTCCGCGGTGACGATGGCGATCACGCCCGGCGCATTGCGCGCGGCGTCCAGCTTCATGGAAGCGATACGTCCCTTGGCGATGGCCGAAGCCACGACGTAGCCGTAGGCGGCATTCGGCGCTTCCGCGTGGTGCTCATAGGCGTATGGCGCAGTTCCCGTGGTCTTCAGCGGCCCGTCGATCCGGTCCGTCGGCCTGCCGA
Organism: Massilia endophytica; assembly: GCF_021165955.1. Classification (NCBI taxonomy): domain Bacteria; kingdom Pseudomonadati; phylum Pseudomonadota; class Betaproteobacteria; order Burkholderiales; family Oxalobacteraceae; genus Massilia; species Massilia endophytica. Next base: position 2,634,549 of record NZ_CP088952.1, read on the forward strand.
CGATTTTCAGCCTGTCGATGGGATTGGTGGTGGCGGGAGTGGTGAATTTCATGATGCCTTCCCTCCCCTCGTTTCCGCCAACACCGACGCCAGCGTGCGCTGCACCAGTGGGACCTTGAACGCGTTGTCCTGCGTGGTCTTCGCGCCGGCCAGGAGCTGTTCGGCCACGGCCTGCGCGCCGCGCGCCATGCTCGCATCCGCAGCCGGTACGCGCCAGGGCTTGTGCGCCACACCGCCCAGCGCCACGCGCCCGCTGCCGTCCTGCTGAATGACGGCAGCCACCGACACGAGCGCGAAGGCGTAGGAGGAACGGTCCCGCACCTTGCGGTAGACCTGGGTTCCGCCCAGCGGCTTCGGCAAAGTGACGGCTGTAATCAGCTCGCCCGGCTCCAGGGTGTTCTCGATATGCGGCGTGTTTCCCGGCAAGCGGTAGAAGTCCGCAATGGGAATGGTGCGGGCGGCGCCGTCCGGACGCACCGTTTCAACACCCGCATCCAGCAACTGCATGGCGACGGCCATGTCGCTCGGGTGGGTTGCGATGCAGGCGTCGCTCGTACCCACAATGGCGTGATGGCGGGTGAAGCCGCCAATGGCGGAACAGCCGCTGCCGGGATTGCGCTTGTTGCAGGGCTGGTTCGTGTCGTAGAAGTAGGGGCAGCGCGTGCGCTGCAGCAGGTTGCCCGCCGTGGTGGCCTTGTTGCGCAGCTGGGCGGAAGCGCCTGCCAGCAAGGCGCGCGAGAGCACGCCATAGTCGCGCCGCACGCGCTGATCGGCGGCGAGATCCGTGTTGCGCACCAGGGCGCCCACGCGCAAGCCGCCGTTCGGCATGGGCTCGATCCTGTCCAGCTTCAGGCCGTTGACGTCCACCAGATGAACCGGCGTTTCGATTTCCAGTTTCATCAGGTCCAGCAGGTTGGTGCCGCCCGCGATGAATTTGGCGCCCGGCATGCGGGCGGCACTGGCGGCGGCCGCAGGCGACTGCGCGCGTTCGTAGCTGAAGGCTCTCATGCGGGCCTCCCCGAGACTTCGACGATCGCGTCGACGATGTTCGAGTAGGCGCCGCAGCGGCAGATATTGCCGCTCATGCGCTCGCGGATTTCCGCCTCCGTGAGCTGCGGCGCCTGGGTGAGGTCCGGACTCACGTGGCTTGGCACGCCCCGCTTTATCTCATCCAGCACGGAGACCGCGGAACAGATCTGCCCGGGCGTACAGTAGCCGCACTGGTAGCCGTCATGCTTGATGAAGGCCGCCTGCATGGGATGAAGCTTCTCCGGCGTGCCCAGGCCTTCGATGGTGGTGATCTCACCGCCGTTGTGCATGACGGCCAGGCTGAGGCAGGAGTTGATGCGGCGGCCGTCCGCGATCACCGTGCAGGCGCCGCACTGGCCCTGGTCGCAGCCTTTCTTGGTGCCCGTCAGGTGCAGGTGCTCGCGCAACGCGTCGAGCAGCGTGGTGCGGGTGTCCAGATGGAGTTCGTGCCGCCTGCCGTTCACGAGCAGGGTCACGTCGGTGGTGATGGGCGGCAGGCTGGTGGAAGAAGCCGCGGGAGCCGCAACGGAAGGCACGGCGGCAGCGGTGGCGGACAGGGCGCCTGCTATCAGCAGATCGCGCCGGGTAATCCTGACGTCATAAAACTCGTCCATATCATTCGCATCCTCATGGCTGATGGATAGGCGGGGAAAAGACAAGTCTTCATGGTAAGGCGATTATCCAAAGTAGCTAAACACTATTGACCGCGTTTCTCAGCAATTCCTCCCAGCTTTCCACGCAGTTCCTCCTTGAGGAAATCGGCCAGCACCTTCACGCGCTGCACCTTGCGCAGGTCGGGATGGGTAAGCACCCAGACCCGCGTGTCCAGCGCCGCCAAGGGCTCCGCAAGACGCAGCAGCTCGGGCCGCGCATCGCCCAGGAGGCAAAGCAGCATGCCCGCCCCCATACCAGCGGCAACTGCTTGAGTCATGGCATGCAGGCTGTCCATACGGCAAACGATGCGCTCGGGCGCGATATGCGATTCCACCCACCGCGCTTGCGCCAGGTGGCTCAGCCCTTCATCCGCCGCCACCCAGTCCAGCTCCTCCAGCGAGGCGGCGCGCCGGTCCGCCAGCCAGGCGGCGGAGGCGTACGGCGCCGTGCGCAGGGTGCCCACGGGCGTTGCCACCAGGTCCTCCGGCGGCTTGTTCGACGGACGCACCGCAATATCGGCCTCGCGCCGCGTGAGGTTCAGGAAGTGATTGTTGACGGAGACCTGCAGCGCGATGCCGGGATAACGGGCGCGGAAGGCGGCGAGGATGGGCGCCAGAACGCCGTGCAGCAGCGTATCCGTGGTGGTGAGCCGCACCTGGCCGCTCAGGCCCGCGTCCTGCCCGCCCAGCTGGCGCTCCAGTGCGGACATCTGCGCGGCCAGCGGCAGCAGCTGGTCGCGCAGCTTCAGGCCCGCCGCCGTCATCACATAGCCGGTCTGGAAGCGTTCGAAGAGGCGCACTTCGAGCCGCTCTTCCAGCGCGTCCATGCGCCGCATCACGGTGGAATGCGTAAGGCCCAGCAGCCGGGCCGCGGCCGACAGTGATCCGCTCTCGGCGACGGCCAGGAAGTAGCGCAGATCCTCCCAGTTCGACTTGTGCATCAATGTTCACCCCTTATGCAGTTTTTGAGAATTGATGAACATTAAAGCACACATTACATTGACCGCATCGATACAAGAAAGGATGCACATGGACACACTATGGATTCTCCTCACCCTTGCGGCGGGCGCACTGCTGCCCCTGCAGGCCGCCGCCAACGCGCAATTGAGCAAGGCCAGCGGCAGCCCCTTCACCGCAACAGCCATGCAGCTGGCCGTGGCCACGGCGCTGCTGCTGGTGGCGGCGGCGTGCACTGGCCAGCTGCACGCGCTCGCACGGCTGGGCGAGGCGCCCTGGTGGCACGCCTCGGCGGGCGTTGCCAGCGCGCTGTATGTGATGGCGGGTATTGCGCTCTTCCCCCGGCTTGGCGCGGTAACGACCATTGGCCTCTTCATCTGCGGTCAGATGCTGGCCTCCGTTACGCTGGATGCGAGCGGCCTGCTGCCGGGCGCCGCGCATGGCTTGAGCGGCGCTACGCTGGGCGGCACCGCCGTGCTGCTGGCGGGTGTGGCCATGATTGTGCGCGGACAGAAAAGCCCCTCCAGCGGCAAGGGCGTAAGCCCCACGTGGCTGCTGGTGGCCGTTGCGGCGGGCGCCGTGCTGCCTGCCCAGGGCGCGGTGAACGCGCTGCTGCTGCGGGATCTCGGCGCTCCCCTGCCGGTGGGCGCAGTGAGCTTCGCGGTCGCCACCGCGTCGATGCTGCTGGTGCTCGCCGGCCAATGCGCTACCGGCCGCAAGCCTTTCGCAGGCCTCGGCGGCCTGGCCCAAATGCCGTGGTGGGGCTGGGTGGGCGGCTTAGCGGGCGCCTTCTATGTGACGACCGTGTTCACCGCCCTGCCCCGCCTGGGTGCGGCGGCGGCGGTCGGCCTCACCATCGCGGGCCAGCAGCTCTGCTCCATCGCCGTGGACCACTATGGCCTGCTGCGCCTCCCGCGCCAGCCGGCGCGCGCCGCACGGCTCGGCGGCGTGGCCTTCCTGATGGCCGGTGTCGGCTGCATCAAGTTCCTGGCCGCTTAGCGAAGCAGCGAGCGAGCGGTAGGCGTCAGCACCAGCACCTCGGGCGGGCGCGCAAGGGACTTGTACAGCGCGGCGAACAGTTCGCCGCGCCAGCGCGGGTCCTGCGCCAGCGAGGCCTGGTAGCGTTCATATGCCGCGCGGTCGTCGAAGCGCGCGAACCACACGAAGACATTGGCATCCTCGCGGACGGGAAGCTGCGGGAATGTGTTGGCGCTCTTCTCCGACACCAGCCGCGCCACCACCCTGGCGCCATGCTTCTCGAAGAGCGGCATCAGGGTGCGTTCGAAGCTTTCGATGAACTGGGGCGTGACCTGCTGCGCGAAGTGATAGACATTCCCCGTCAAAAAACTTCCGGCCAGCGCAGCGCCAGGCGCCGGGCGCTGTGCCGGATTGAGAACAAATCCCCCGCCCGGCACAGCAGGCCGCAGCAGCAGGACATTATCGTTGTCGTACAGCGTGGCATTCGCCGCGTTCCGGTTAGCCTTCCACAGGTCGCCGTAGTAGAAGTCCGTCAGCGACTTCTTGCGCGCCTCCATGCTGGGAAAGCCGCGCAGCCAGGTGAAATGATTGGGTTCGTTCACATCGCGGAAGGTAGCCAGCACGCGGATGCCAACTGCCTCCTGCGATTCCACGAAGCGCTCCTCGAACAAATCGATCAGCGTATCGCGCGTGCCGGGATAGTTGATGTACTGGCGCAGCTCGATCACGCTGCAGCAGTCCTCCGCTGGCGCTGCCGCGGACTGGCTGAATGGGATGGCGCCCAGGCAGGCGGCGGTGGCTAGTCTGGAAAGCCAGTGGATATGCTGCATTCGGTTCCTCCAATTTGATGCGGCAGACTATAATCGTCCACTGGTCCCATCGTAAGTACCACAGCCCACCCAGATCCTAGGACTACCAAAATGGACTACGCCCTCCTGCTGGGCCACTTCGAGCGCCGCCAGGACGTGGCGGGATGGCCGCGCCAGCGCGTCATCCACGCCTGCCTGCGCACCGCCATCCTGGATGGCCGCCTGAGCGCCGGAACGCGCCTGCTCTCAAGCCGCGAGCTGGCGGCGGAACTGGGCGCCGCGCGCAACACGGTGCTCTATGCCTACGACCAGCTGGCCGCCGAAGGCCTGCTCGACGCCACGAGGCGCGGCACCGTGGTGGCGCGGCTGGGCGCCCAGGGCGCCGCGCAGGAAAGTTCGCCTCCCGCGGCCTTCAGCCTGTCGCAGCGCACGGCCGCACTTCGCAGCCTTCCTCCGCCCGGCACGCTGTCGACCGCCTTCGCTCCCGGCGTGCCGGCACTCGACGAATTCCCCATCGCACTGTGGCGCCGCCTTCTGGAAAAGGCGTGGCGCGGCATCTCCCCGCCGCAACTCGATTACGCCGATCCCGCCGGGCTGCTGTCCCTGAGGCAGGCGCTGGCGGAATACCTGCGCGCCGCGCGCGGCTTGCGCTGCGAGCCCGAACAGGTGATCGTCACCACCGGCACGCAGGCCAGCCTGGAGCTGTGCGCGCAGAGCCTCGCGGATGTGGGGGAAACTGCCTGGGTCGAAAACCCCGGCTACGTGGGCGCGCTCGCCGCCTTCCGCGCCGCGCAGCTGCGCACAGTAGGCATTGAGGTGGACGAGGAAGGCATTGCGCCCACCGCGCGGGACTGGAAGCGTGCCGCGCCACGGCTGCTCTACATCACGCCTTCCCACCAGTATCCGATTGGCGGTGTACTGAGCCTGCCGCGCAGGCTGGAGCTGCTGGGGCAGGCGCGGCGCGCCGGTGCGCTGATCATCGAGGACGACTACGACGCCGAGTTCCGGCACGATGGCCCGCCGCTGCCCGCCATGCAGGGCCTGGAACCGGATGCGCCGGTCATCTATCTCGGCACCTTCAGCAAGAGCATGTTCCCCGGCATGCGCACGGGTTTCATGGTGGTTCCTGCCGCGCTGGCCGCGCCGCTGCGCGCCACGGTGGCGCGCATGCCCAGCCATGGACGCGTGGCGGAACAGGCAGCGCTGGCCGCCTTCATCCGCGAAGGCCACTTCATGATGCACCTGCGCCGCATGCGGCACCTTTACCGCGAACGGCGCGACGCCCTGCTCGAAGCCATCGACGCGGAGCTTCGGGGCCACTGCACGGTGTACGGCGCGAGCACCGGCATGCATCTCGCGCTCCAGTTCAACGATCCGTCCTGGAACGACGCAGCACTCAGCGCCGACGCGCTGGCCGCAGGCATCTCCGCGGCGGCGCTCAGCACCCAGGCATCCGGCCTGCGCAAGCAGCCCTGGAACGGTCTGGTCCTTGGCTACAGCCAAGTACAGGCTGCGGAGATGGCAAGCAGCGTTCGGCGTCTGGCAAAGGTTCTGCTTTCCGCGAATCCTGTCTAATGTATTGAGTGCTATAGTGGCATGATCTCTGGCGTCGACTTCCTGAGGCCGGGGCTCTCCCAACGCAGCAGATTTCATGAGCGCACGTATGCCGATTGACTTCACATTTGCAAGACAGGTTGCGCTGCCCGCGCAGTCCAGCATTACCAACGCCTATAAAGCCGTCAATCTGGCGGATGCATTTTCGATCCGGCTTCCTCCAGATGCGTCCACCGATCCGGATGTGCTGGCGCGGTTCATCTTTGACAATCAGCCCGCCTGGATTGGCAGGCTCATGAGGGTTCGAGACGCGATCGTCGCAGGTTTTGGGCTGAAAACAGGCTCGCATCTGGCTGGGCTCGCGCAGGGCGCGAAGGCCGAGCGTCTGGGAATCTTCAAGATTTACCGCAGCACGCCGAATGAGATTGTGGTCGGCGAGGACGACAATCACCTGGATTTCAGGGTTTCTATTTTGTGCCACGGCGCGCAGGCTGGCGGGGGCGAGCGCGAGCTTACTATCTCGACGGTCGTCCACTGCCATAACCTGCTGGGACGTGCCTACATCCTGGTGATTGCGCTATTCCACCGCATGGTTGTGAAAGCGAGCCTGCGCCGGGCGGCGCGTATCGGATGGCCACCTTAACCATGTGGTGTCTCTAGCGTCTACCTGTAAGTCAGCCAATAGGAGCGTAATCATGAACAAGAACACGATCTGCCTGTGGTATTCCGATGATGCCGAAGCGGCCGCCAATTTTTACGCGAGCGTCTTCCCCGACAGTAAAGTCACCGCCGTGCACAAGGCGCCGTCCGACTACCCGGGCGGCAAGCAGGGCCAGGTGCTGACGGTCGAATTCACCGTGTGCGGCATCCCTTGCATGGGCATCAACGGCGGCGATGTCTTCAAGCAGACCGAGGCCTTCTCCTTCCAGATCGCCACGGAAGACCAGGCCGAAACCGACCGCTATTGGAACGCCATTGTCGGCAACGGCGGCGCGGAAAGCGCCTGCGGCTGGTGCAAGGACAAATGGGGACTTTCCTGGCAAATCACGCCGCGCGCGCTGACCGAGGCAATGGCCAAGGGCGGCGATGTGGCGAAGCGCGCTTTCGACGCGATGATGGAGATGAGGAAGATCGACGTCGCAAAAATCGAGGCGGCAGTGCGCGGCTGAGCCGCGCCTGCCCCGGTGAACGCTATTTGGTGCGGAAAATCACGTCTATCGATTTAGCGAACCGCAGTGTGACGATGCTGGTGGGATCATACGCCTGTGTGAGCTTCTTCGCGCGATTGACCGCGCCGTTGCTGGTAACGAGTCCCATCGAGGCGCTGAGGTTCCGGAGCTGGCCTTCCGTAATCGCCGAGGCGACGGTGACCGTGCGCCCGAATGATTTCGCCAGCAGCTCGGCGCGCCGCCGGGCATTTCTTCCTGCTTCCGCAGAAAGCTCGTTCTCGACGTCTTCCCGTCTGGACGTATCGAAAAACAGTGAGAGCTTGTCGAGATCCGGCATGACCAGCAAGGGAGCAAGCATCTGCTTCCAGACTGCCAAATCATCCACATCGATACGAAGATTGCGGCGCAGGGTTACCAGCTCGGTCTTGTCCTGGGCTTCCGCAATGTCGCGCTTGAGCTCTCCCAGGTCGATAAACGTCGCGCCCGTACTACTCACAAGCTGCTGAATCTCATTCAACCGCGTCTCCAGCCGTGCCGTGGCCATGGCTGGATCGCTGTCCCGGATGCGAATGTCGAAGAAGATCTGACCCCGGTCGGGAGGCACGAGAACATATGCATCGCCAGTGACATGGATGAAGTTATAGTCGGGGAATTCCGCAGCCGTGCATGCGCTGGCGGCGAAAATGCAAACCGAAACTGCTATGAGATAAAGCATCCGCATTGCTGAAACCTCGTCTGGTTATATGAATTCTGGTTAATCAGAAGAATAGAAACATACTCTACATTAAGCCCTCGGTCACTCATGCATAATGACTGTCTTTGAGAACGATTACCCATACATGAAGCTGAAGGAACTGAAAAACCCTCGCATGAAGCGCTATCTGGCCGAAGCCATGGCGCTCATTGTCTTCGCGGCCTTCGTCGATTTTGTTTTCATTTCGCAGATGGGCGTGCGCTATCTCGGCATTGCCAGCGTGGCTGTTTGCTGCCTGCTCGGTCTCTTCCTGATCCGGCATCACCGGATCGAGCTGGAAAACACCGCCTCGGCCGAGCAGGGCGAGGCGCTGGCCAAGCACAAGCTCGCCGCCGAGATCCTTGCGGCGGTCGCCATCGGCTCCTTCGCCATCACCCAGTACCGCTCCGGACTGGAAATCGACAAGCTGCTGTGGGACCGCGCAAGCGAACACCTGGAGAGTGCCCGCCTGGCCATCACCGCGCCATCGAGCCTCTGCCCGCCCGACCAGGCGGCGCGCCAGGACTGCCGGGACCTGGACAATGCCCTCTTCCGCTACAAGCTCGCTATCCTCAGCGACAAGCCGGACGACATCCGGTACATGCGGGACACCCTGCGGAAGCTGCTCGACCACACCTACGCCATCCGCGCAAAGGAGCTGCCCGCCGTGCCTGGCGCCTCGCTTTCCCTGTGGCTGAGAATGGACCAGATCCGGCACGAGATCGCCGTCACCGACACGGTCAACGACTCCCAGGCCGAAATCTTCATCGCGCAATACGTGTTCCTGATCTTTGCGACCCTGACTATCGCGCGCAAGGTATCGGCCGTGCGCTTCGATATCTACCGCGCGGAACAGGAGCGGCATCGAAAGAAATCGGCATGAGGGCGCCTGACGCCATTCTGCCCCTCTGGCCGGAAGGCGTGCCTGCGGCACTGGCAAACATGGGCGAAGAGCTGGGAGACGGCAACTGCGTCTGGAACGTCAGCCTCCCCACCATCAGCTGGTACAAGGCGCAGGCGCCGAACGGCTGCGCTGTGATTATCTGCCCCGGCGGGGGCTACCGACAGCTTTCGATGGACGGCGAAGGCGCGCAGTATGCGGCATGGCTCACGAATCTCGGTGTGCACAGCTTTGTGCTGAAGTCGCGGATCGCTCCCTGCGAACACCCGGCGCCGCTGCTGGACGTGCTGCGCGCCATGCGCCTTGTGCGATGGTTTGCCCCAGGATTCGGCATCGACCCGGAGCGCATCGGCATTGCGGGCAGTTCCGCGGGCGGCCATCTCGGCGCCTGCGCAGGCACACTGTTCGAGCACCTGGCAGGAAAGACCGGGCATCAGCTGGACGCGGTGAGCGCCAGGCCGGATTTCATGATGCTGCTCTATCCCGTCATCACCATTGAGGGGCCGGCCTGTCACATGGGTTCGCGGCAGGCGCTTCTCGGACAGGCGCCAGGCGCTGACCATCTGGCGCTCATGTCGCTGGAACGGCAGGTTAGCCCCGCTACACCGCCCACGCTGCTGATTCACACCCAGGAGGACCAGGCAGTTCCGGCCGAGAACAGCATTCTGTTCTACCAGGCGCTCTGCCGGGCCGGTGTTCCCGCCGCGCTGCATATTTTCGAGAAAGGCCCGCACGGCGTCGGCATGCGGGAAGGCCTCGGTCCCATGTCCGGCTGGCCCGCACTCGCCGAAGCGTGGCTGCGGGACCGGGAGCTGCTTGCTGTCCCTTAGCCCGCAGCCTTGTCCAGATAGTCCCGTATCGCCGCAATCGCAAGCCGCACCTTGGCGGGCTGGGAATCGCGCTGCACGGTCAGCGCATAGACGCCCATGGGCGCCATAGCCCATTCCGGCAGCACGGGAACCGCGAATCCGGCGTCGATCAGCGGCGCGGCATCGGGTCCCGGCACGCGCATGATGCCTGCGCCGTGGAGCATCATCTGCTGGAGGGCGATGAAGCTGTTGCCTGCAACGGGACCGGAAATGCGCACGCGCCGCGCAGGTTCGCCTTGCCGGTGCAGCTCGATGAACTCCGTCTGGTTCATCACGTTCAGGTTCAGCACGGGATACCGCGACAGTTCCTCCGGCGCCTGAGGCAGGCCGTGTTCCTGCGCGAAGGCGGCGGAGGCCACCAGCATATGCGGCCACTCCGCAAGGCGCCGCGCAATCAGCGTGGAGTCGGTGAGCGTGCCGATGCGGATCGCCAGGTCGATGCGTTCGGCGATCAGGTCCACGCGGCGGTCTTCCGCGAACAGGCGCAGCGAAAGCCGCGGGTGGGCGCGCAGCAGCGGCGCCATGGCGGCTGCCATATGGCCGCTGAAGCCGACCGGGAAGGCGACGCGAAGTTCTCCGCGCGGTTCGTCGCGCATGTCGGAAAGGCGCTGCTCGGCGGTATGCGCAGCCTGCAGCATGGCCGTGCAGTCCTCGTAATAGGCCTGCCCCACTTCGGTGGTGCTCAAACGCCGGGTGGAGCGGTGCAGCAGCACGAGGCCGATTTCCGCTTCGAGCTGCCGTATCTGCTGGCTGACCGCGGACGTGGTCATGCCCAGGCTGCGCGCGGCGCCGCTCATCGATCCGGCCTCCACCACCTGGGCGAATACCGCCATGCGCTTCAGGCGGTCGATTGTGAAGTTGGGCTTCATAGTGATTGCGGATTTTACCTCCTAATCAAGCAACTGTGAATCCAGCATACTTACTCGACTTTCAATCAAACCGGAGATTTTCATGAACATCACCCTTATCGGCGCCAGCGGCTTCATTGGCTCCGCCCTGCTCGCAGAAGCCCTCTCGCGCGGCCATCACGTGACCGCGCTGGTGCAGAACCCGGACAAGCTGGCGCCCCATGCGGGCCTGAAGGCAGTCGCAGTGGATGTACTGGATACGCCACGCCTGGCGGCGCAGCTCGCAGGCCACGAAGCCGTGGTGAGTGCGTTCAGCGGCCACGCGCAGCAGGACGTGCGCGAATACTACGGGTGCGGCATCGATTCGATCATTCAGGCAGTGAAACAGGCGGGCGTGAAGCGGCTGCTGGTGGTTGGCGGCGCGGGCAGCCTGGAGGTGGCGCCCGGCGTGCAGGCAGTGGATACGCCGGAGTTCCCGGCGCAGTGGAAAGGTTCGGCGCTCGGCGCGCGCGACACGCTGGAGAAACTGCGAAAGGAACAGGAGCTGGACTGGACGCTCCTGAGCCCTGCGGCCATGATCGCACCGGGCGAACGCACCGGCAGGTTCCGCATCGGCGGCGATCAGCTGATGACCGATGCCGAAGGCCAGAGCCGGATTTCGGTGCAGGACTACGCGGTGGCGATGATCGATGAACTGGAGCGCCCTGCGCACTCGCGCAAGCGCTTCAGCGTCGCTTACTGATACCCCTTACGCCGCCGCAGCACCGCCAGCGACAGCAGGCCCAGTCCCAGCATCGGCAACACTCCGGGCTCGGGAACTGGGCTGATGGTGAACTGGGTCTGGTCCGTCCAGTATGCATACAGTCCATAGGTGGGCGCATGATCGCTACGGCTCAGGTCCCAGTAGGTGTAGCCCGTATCGAAATACTTGTAAAAGCTGCCTCCACCATACGAGTACTCCCAAGCCGCCCGGATCGACAGGCCTGCGCTCTCGCTGTAACTGAATTCATCGACCGTGCAGTAGGGCATGATCGTGTCGGGCGGAGCACAGCCAATATACTTCTGCCCCATGATGACCAGGGACGTCAGTTCGTTGCGCTCATAGCTCCCGTTGCCATTCAGGTCGGTCGCCTCGAAGGTCCCGTAGAGAAGTGCGTCGGGATTGAAGTTCCCTGCTGAGTAAAGATCGAAGCCGCGATAAGCGAAAGTGCGGGTGTCCGCCTGCGCAGCGCCGCTTGCGAGCGCTGCGAGAAGTGCGAGGGGATACAGAATCGTGCGTGCCATAGTTTCTCCGTTCCGAGGCGTTGTGGGTGGAAGCCGACAGCGAAAACTGGAACGATCTTAGCAAGCACGAGTCCGCGCACGGTAGCATTTTTAAAACACTAGCGAAGTGCAAGCCGCGCGCGGAGAAACGAAATTTTCTTTCAGAACACCCACAGCTTTTCGGCCGGAAGCTGGAGCCAGTAGGCGCCGGGTTCCAGGCGCGTGCGCGAGTAGGCGCGCACGCTCGTTTCGCCGCTCTTGAACAGGCACTCCCACCGGTCCCCGAGATACATGCAGGTGGACAGCTGCACCGGCAGCGCGTTCTCCGCGGCGCTGCCGCTGATGCGCACTTCCTCCACGCGGATCAGGGCTGCGATCTCCGAGGCCGGCGACGCGCCGCGCGCCGTGCCTTGCAATCGCGTGCCCTCCACGTCCACAGTCACTCGCTGGCCGTCGCGCTGCAGCAGCTTCGCAGGCAGGCGGTTATTACTGCCCATGAATTCGGCCGTGAACAGCGTTTCCGGCGTTTCGTACATGCTTTGCGGGGTGCCCTGCTGCTCGATGCGGCCGTTGTTCAACAGGAGGATGCGGTCGGAGATCGCCATGGCCTCGCCCTGATCGTGCGTGACCATCAGCGCCGAGAGGCCGAGGCGCACGATCAGTTCGCGCAGGAAGGCGCGCGCTTCCTCACGCAGCTTGGCATCCAGGTTGGAAAGCGGCTCGTCCAGCAGGATCACGGGCGGGTTGTACACCAGCGCGCGCGCAATCGCCACGCGCTGCTGCTGGCCGCCGGAGAGCTGGTGCGGGAAACGTTCGCCGAGATGGCCCAGGCCCAGCTGGCCCAGCACCTCGGTGACGCGGCTCCTGATTTCCGCACCCGCCATGCGGCGCAGTTTCAGGCCGTAGGCCACGTTGTCGAACACCGTCTTGTGCGGCCACAGCGCGTAGGACTGGAACACCAGGCCCAGGTTGCGCTGCTCGGCGGGCATCTCGAAGCCTTTGGCGCCGTCGAACACGCGGCGCTCGCCGATGTCGATATGGCCCGCGCGCGGGCTTTCCAGGCCTGCGACGGCGCGCAGCAGCGTGGTCTTGCCGCTGCCCGATGGACCAAGCAGCGCCACCACTTCGCCCTTCTGCAGGTGCATGGACACCCCTTTCAGGATCGGATTGGCGGTGGCGCCGTGGCCGTAATCCAGGTGCAGGTCGTGGACGGAAAGTTCGTTCATGTTCAGGTCTCGTTTCATGATTGTGTCCTCAGTCGTGCAGCTTCACGCCGAAGCGCAGCGCGATGCCAAGGCCGATGGCGACCAAGGTGATGTTGATGAAGGAAAGCGCCGCCACCAGGTCCGTCGAACCGCCGGCCCAGAGGGAAACCAGCATGGCGCCGATCACTTCGGTGCCGGGGGACAGCAGGTACACGCCCGTCGAATACTCACGCTCGAAGATCAGGAAGATCATCAGCCATGCGCCCAGCAGGCCGTAGCGCACCAGGGGCAGCGTGACGTCGCGTACCACCTGGCCGCCGCGTGCGCCCACGGCGCGCGCCGCCTCTTCCAGCTCAGGGCCCACCTGCAGCAAGGCCGTGGAGATCAGTCGCATGCCATAGGCCATCCACACCACCGAGTAGGCCAGCCACACGGCGAAGATGGTGGAGCGCAGCTCGCGCAAGGCCGGGATGAAGTGTTCCGAGAGCCACAGCGCCAGCCCGTTCTCCGAGCCGCGCAGGAAGCCGTCCAGCCAGCTGGGCACGAAGAGGAAGACCCACAGGAAGGCCAGGCCCGCCAGCAGGCCGGGCACGGCGCGCGGTACCAGCACGCTGTAGTCCAGGAAGCGCGTCACGGCGTCGTTCTTGCGGTGCATGGCCAGCGCCACGAAGGTGTAGCAGAAGATGGCGAGGCCGCCGCCGATCACGCCGATCAGAACCGTGTTCAGGATGCCGCGCACCAGCGAAGGCTGTTCGGCGATGTCGCGGAAGTGCTGCAGGGTCAGCACGTCCGCCAGCTTCACGCCCTCGCCCCAGTACTGCACGAAGGAGCGCAGCACAATGCCCGTCAGCGGCAGTACGATGGTGAAAACCAGCCACGCTGCCAGCAGCGCGAAGGCGAGCCACTTCCAGCGGCCCAGCGGCATGGCCTTGCTGCGCGCGCCCTTGCCCTTGATGGACACGTACTTGTTGGCGGATTTGAGCAGCCAGCGCTGCAGCATCACCAGCGGCATGGTCACCATCACCAGGCAGACCGCCACAGCCGCCATCAGGTGGTAGGACGGGGTGCCCAGTTTGTTGGTGAGCTTATAGAGATACGTCGGCAGAACGAGGTGGCCTTCCGGGTCGCCCAGCACGAGCACCAGGCCGAAGACCTCGAAGCCGAGGAAAAACACCAGCACGCCCGCATAGGCCAGCGCAGGCATGATCATGGGCAGGGAAACGTTGAACATCACCTGCAGGGGCGAGGCGCCGGTGGTGCGCGCCGCCTCTTCCACGTCCGAGCCCAGGCTGCGCAGCGCGGACGAGGCGTAGAGATAGACGTGCGGCACGTGGGTCAGGCCCGCGATCACCACAATGCTGGTGAAGGAGTAGATGTTCCAGGGGATGAAGCCGAGCAGCTCCTTGGCCCAGGTGGAATAGAAGCCCACGGGCCCCATGGAGACCACGTAGCCGAAGCCCATCACCATGGGCGACACGAAGATGGGCACCAGGAGCAGCGGGCTGACCCAGCTGCGTCCCGGCAGGTCGGTGCGCACCATGAGGAAGGCCAGCATCCCGCCCAGGGGGACGGCGATGAGGGCCAGCCCCGTTGCCAGCATCAGGCCGTTGCGGAAGGCCGTCACGAAGTCCGGATCATCGAAGATGAAGCGGTAAGCTTCCAGCCCGAGCATCTTGTCCGGCGCGAAGAACGGCGCGGAGAGGAAGCTCTGGTAGAAGATCAGGCACAAAGGCGTGAAGATGGCGAGCGCGGTCAGCGTAACGACCAGGCCGCGCGGCCAGTTCAGGCGGCCCAGTGCGGGCATTGGGGCGGTTTGCATGCTATGTCCTTACTTCTTGCCAGCCGTTTCTTTCCACTGCTTCAGGAAGGCCATGCGCTTGGCCGGGCCGAGGAACTGCAGCAGGATGGGATGAACCGGAATCGGCTTGATGTTGTCCTTGCCGACCTGCTTGATCAGGTCCGCACTGGTGGTTTCGCCCGTCACGTCGGCACGGATCGCGTACAGCTTCGATTCGTTGGCGATCACGGTCTGGCCGCGGTGGGAGAGCATGTAGTCCAGCCACAGCTTGGCGGCGTTCACATTCCTGGCCGACTTGTTGATGAAGACAACGCGCGAGAGGATCTGGGTGTAGTCCTTCGGCAGCACCACGCCGATGGAAGGATCGGTCTTGGCGCGCACCAGGGCATAGGAGCCCAGCACGTTGTAGCCGATCAGGTTCTCGCCGGAGGAAATGCGCTCCATCATGGTGCCGGTGGAGGACTGCACGCGTACGCGCGCCACGCCGAAAGCATTCTCCAGTTCCAGGAACTTCGGATACTCCTTGGCATCCTGGGTCATGAACATGAAGCCCACGCCGGATTTTTCGATGTCGTAGGTGGTGACCTTGTCGGCGAACTTCGGCTGCTGGATCAGCTTCACGAAGTCGGCGTGGGTCTGCGGCACTTCCTTGGGATCGAGCAGGCGCTTGTTGTAGACGATGGCTGCCGGCTCGAAGGTGGTGCCGTAGGCCTTGTCGTCCCAGATCGACCAGCCCGGAACCTTGGACGCTTCCACGGACTTGTACTGCAGGGCGTAGCCGTCGGAGGCCAGGCGCATCTGCAGGTCCATGGCGGAGGACCACATCACGTCGGCCGTATTACCGCCTGCCGCCGCTTCCGAAATGAAGCGGTTGTACACCTCGGTCGAATTCATGTCGTTGTATTCGACGGTGATGCCGGGATAGAGGGCGTTGAAGTCCTTGATCAGGGGCTGGGTAGCCTTGCTGTCGGTGGCGCCGTAGATCACCAGCTTGCCTTCCTTCTTCGCGCCGTCGATCAGCTTCTGGTAGTCGGCTGGATAGCCGGCTGGGACCTGGGCCATTGCGGCGCCCGCGAACAGGGCTGCCATGGCAGCAGCCAGCATCGTTTTCTTCATCATATTGTCTCCGTCGTTGAAGGATTTTTAGCGCATCAGCCCTAGCTGGCTGGCGCGCGTGCTGTACTCGTCTACAGCTTTCTGCACATAGTCGGTCAAGGCCTGACCGGTAAGGGTGAAGGGATAAAGTCCTGCTTCGCTGCGCAGGCGGCCGAATTCTGGCGCCGCCATCATGCTGTCGAAGGCCCGCACCCAGCGCTGGTAGTCGGCAGGCCTGGTGTTGGGGCCCATCCACACGCCGCGGATGATCGGCCATACCACGTCGTAGCCCTGCTCGCGCGCAGTGGGAACATTGCTCAGCAAACCAGGCAGGCGCTTTTCGGACAGCACGGCCAGCACGCGCACGCTGCCGCCCGGCGCCATCAGGTGCGCTTCCGACGCATCGCCGGACACCACCTGCACATAGTTCGCCTGCATGGCGGTGAAGGCTTCGCCGCCGCCCTCCAGCGCCACGAAGCGCAGCGCCTTGGGATCGATGCCCGCCGACTTCACCAGCAGCGCCATCTTCAGCCAATCCTGGCTGCCGATGGTGCCGCTCACGCCGATCAGCAGCTTGGACGGATCGCGCTTGAGCGCTCCCATAAGCTGCACCAGCGTCTTGTAAGGCGAGTCCGCGCGCACGGCGATCATGCCGTAGTCCGCGCCCAGCGCCGCCACCCAGCGCACGTCGGAAGGCTTGGCCTTGCCGAACTTGCCCTGGGCGAGATTGAGCAGCGAGCCGCCGGAGAAAGCCACGAGCGTATCGCCGTCGCTGCGGCCGGGCAGCGCCAGCGAGTGCCAGGCCACCGCGCCGATCCCGCCCGGCATGTAGCTCAGGTGGACGGCTCGCGTTGCATGGTCCGGCACCAGCTGCAGGCCGCTGCGCACCAGCTTGCAGGTCAGGTCCATGGCGCCACCCGGCTTGGACGGCACCACGCACTCGACCCCGCGCGGCGCCGCCATGCCGCTGCCGGGCAGCAGCAGGAAGGCAAGCAGGATGGGCAGGAGGCGGCGCATGGCTCAGGTCTTAGAAGCGGTGCTGGATGCCGACCATGGCGCCGTGCTGGGCGTCCGCGAAGCCTGCGTCGTCGCGCGAGAGGCCCACCAGCTGGCCATGTTTGGCCTTGGCGTAGCCCACCGTTGCATACAGGTCGGTGCGCTTGGACAGCGCGTAGCGGTAGCGCGCCACGTACATGATCGGGTCCGCGTCCTTGCCCGCTGCCACGTTGCGCACATCCATGTAGTAGATGGCGCCGGTCAGCGTCACGTTGGGCTGGGGCTTGTAGGCCAGGCCGGTCCAGTAGGTGTTGGCCTTCACGTCCGGCGTTGCCGCCTTGCCGGATTCCAGGCCGTAGTTGCGGCCTGCCAGCCACACCTTGAAGGGACCGGTCTCGTAATACATGCCGAGGTGGTAGGCATTGGTGTTGTCGCGGCGGCCCGTGGCCACGAGCGTGTTGCCGTTGATGCGCTCCCAGGTGCCCATCAGGCCAAGGCCGTTGGCTTCGTAGCTCACGGCGGCGGCGATCTTGGCGCTGTCCTCGCTGCTTGCGGCCTGCTCGCCGAAGGCGTAGGTCACGCCGTACTTGAAGGCGCCAGTGCTGCCTGCATATTTGACCAGGTTATCGAAGCCGGTGGTCATGCCGTACTTGCTGGGACCCGTGGCGTTGCCGCTGGTGGCCCAGGAATAGAAGGGAGCGAAGCCCATCGGGTCGAAGCGGATGACGGTGTCGTACACGCTGGTGAAGGAGCGGCCCAGCAGCAGCGAGCCGTAGGCGCCTTCCAGGCCCACCGTGGCCTGGCGCTTGAACAGGTTGCCGTCCTGCGCGCCGGTGTCCATGAGGATGCCGCCTTCCAGGCGCCATACGGCTTTCAGGCCGCCGCCCAGGTCTTCGGAACCGCGCAGGCCCCAGCGCGAGGTGTTCATGCCCCCCGAGCTGACGCGGGTCACGGATTTGCCATTGGCTGCCGCGTCGGACATATAGTCGACGCCCAGGTCGAGCAGGCCGTACATTTGCACATTGGACTGGGCGTGGACGCCCGCGGCGGTCAGCATGGCCGCAGCGGCCATCGCGATGGAAGTTCTTTTCACAGATTGTCTCCTGGGTTTATAGTTGTGTTCCGCATGCCATCAACAGGCATGGGCGAACTATAAAATCCACAACCTTTCAAAAGGCTTTCAGCCAAATTTCAATGCGCATTCTGCTGGTAGAGGATCATACAGAATTACAACACTGGCTGGCGAAGGCGCTGCGCGACAGTCACATGACCGTCGAATGCGCCGACAACGGCGCGGACGCGGACGCCCTGCTGCACACCCAGGAATATTCCCTCATCATCCTCGACCTCACGCTGCCGAAGATGGACGGACTGGAAGTGCTGCGCCGCCTGCGCGCGCGCGGCACGCGCACGCCGGTGCTCATCCTGACGGCGCGCGGCGGGCTGGACGACCGCGTGCAGGGCCTGAACCTGGGCGCGGACGACTACCTCGCCAAACCTTTCGAACTGGTGGAGCTGGAGGCGCGCGTGAAGGCCCTGCTGCGCCGAGGCCTGGGCAACGAAGCCCTGGTCTACCGCTGCGGCGAACTGAGTTTCGACACGGTCTCCCGCCTGTTCAGCTATTTCGGCGAAAACCTGGCGCTCACGCCGCGCGAACATGCCGTGCTGGAGGCGCTTATCACCAACAGCGGCCGCGCCGTGGCGAAGGAAAAACTGTTCGGCCAGGTGTTCGCCCTCTCCGACGAGGCCAACCTCGACGCCATCGAGCTTTACATCCACCGCGTGCGCAAGAAGCTCGAACGCGGCGAGCCGGGCGCCGCGGCCATCACCACCCTGCGCGGCATCGGCTACCTGCTGCAGCCGCGCGATGCCGTGCGCTAGATGAAGGCCCTGTTCGAGCGGCTCAGCGGCCGGTTCCGCCAGCGCAGCATGGGCAGCCTGCGCGGCCAGCTCCTGCGCTGGCTGCTGCTGCCGCTCATCGTGCTCGAAACCCTGAACACCGTGTCGGCCTACCGCAACGCCCTCGATGCGGCGGACCAGGCCTACGACCGCTCCCTGCTCGCTTCCACCCGCGCGCTCGCCGAACGCGTCACCATCCAGGACGGCCGCGTGGTGGCCGAAGTGCCCTATGTGGCGCTGGACAGCTTCGAGACCGATACGCTTGGCCGCATCTACTACAAGGTCACGGGCCTGCATGGCGAAACCGTGTCCGGCTACGACGACCTGCCGGCCGTGCCGCCCAATGTGCCGCGCTCCGAGAGCTACCCTGCCCTGGTGCGCTTCTACCACGCGAACTACAACGGCCAGCCGATCCGCATCGCCGCCCTGCTGCAGCCGGTGTACGACGACTCCATGCGCGGCATTGCCCTGATCCAGGTGGGCGAAACCCTGGATGCGCGGCGCACGCTGACCAACAAGATCCTGCTCGACACCGTTCGCTGGCAGGCGGGCCAGCTCATTGCGGCCACGCTGCTGATCTGGTTCGCCGTGCGCCTGGTGCTGCAGCCTCTCATGCAGCTGCGGCGCGCGGTGGAGGCGCGCAGCGTGTCCGACCTGGCCAATCTCGACCCGGCCCTGGTGCACAAGGAAGTGCGCCCGCTGGTGGAAGCCATGAACGCCTCCATGTCGCGCATCCAGAGCCTTCTGAGCAGCCAGCGGCGATTCATTGCTGACGCCTCGCACCAGCTGCGCACCCCGCTCGCCGTGCTGCGCACGCAAACGGAGATGGCGCAGCGCGAAGTGGAGCGGCACGGCGCCGCGCCCGAACTGCGCGAGGTGCTCTCCAGCATCGCGGGAACGACGGACGCCACGGTCCACCTGGCCAACCGCCTGCTGATGCTGGCGCGCGTGGAGCACAGCCAGGGCGGCAAGACCGAGCCAGTGGCGCTGCGCGCCCTGCTGCAGCAGGTGGCGCTGGAACTGGCGCCGCAGGCCGTGAACCGGCAGGTGGACCTGTCGCTGGAGGATTCGCCGGAAGTGCAGCTGCAAGGCCAGGCCCTGCTGCTGCACGAAATGCTGGCCAACCTGGTGGACAATGCGCTGCGCTATACGCCGGCGGGCGGCAGCGTGGTGCTGCGCGTGCTCGAACAGGAAGGCGCGCCGGTGCTCGAGGTGGAAGACAGCGGCCCGGGCATTCCGCCGGCGGAGCGCGAGCGCGTGTTCTCGCCCTTCTACCGCGCTTCGTCCTCCATGCAGCTGAACCCCGGCGGCGCGGGGCTGGGCCTGGCCATCGTGCGCGACATCGCCACGCTGCACGCGGCCGCGATCAGCCTGCACGAGGGAGAGAACGGCCGGGGCCTGCTGGTGCGCCTGCGCTTCCCCGCTGCGCTCAATACTCACTGACGGCCGGGCAACTGCGCCGCTCCGCGGGCTGGCCCATGACGCGCCGCACGACAGGGCGCGGCACGCGCCAGCGGATGAAGAAGCGGTGGGCCGAGGGCAGGCCGGCCGAATGCTGCAGGCCGATGCCGAGCTCGACCACCCGCGCCATGAGGCGGTCGCGGCGCTCTTCCTCGTTGTTTTCCAAAACGGCCATATTGCCCTCCTGCCCAGCAGTCTAATCCCGGCGCCGCGGCGCGGGCGCACGGGTGGCCCGGCTTTCCGTTGCGCAGCAGCAACTTGCGGTTTTCCCGTGGCGGCTTGGCCGTATAATGAACCCAGGCAAGCGGCCTGCCGCTGCGGGAGAAACAATGGGTGCGAACGAAACGAATGGCCAGGCAGTCAAGACGCTGCTGCTGGTGGATGACGAACCGAATATCCTGTCGGCGCTGACCCGCGTGCTGCGCCTGGACGGCTACCGCATCCTCACTGCCACGGGCGGCGCCGCCGCCCTCGCCCTGCTGGAGAACGAGACGGTGGACGTGATCGTGTCCGACCAGCGCATGCCCGGCATGCTGGGCGTGGACTTCCTGCGCCAGGCCAAGGCGCTCTACCCCAGCACCATCCGCATCATGCTCTCCGGCTATACGGAACTGCAGTCGGTGACGGCGGCCGTGAACGAAGGC
Organism: Massilia endophytica; assembly: GCF_021165955.1. NCBI lineage: Bacteria > Pseudomonadati > Pseudomonadota > Betaproteobacteria > Burkholderiales > Oxalobacteraceae > Massilia > Massilia endophytica. The sequence goes on from NZ_CP088952.1 coordinate 2,655,410, forward strand.
GCCATCTACCGCTTCCTCACCAAGCCCTGGGATGACGAGCAGCTGCGCGCCAATATCGCCGACGGCTTCCGCATGAAGGCCGTGGGCGACGAGAACGTGCGCCTGTACCGGGAGCTGAGCGAGGCGAACGCCAAGCTGGCCGCCGCCAACGCGCAGATGCGCCAGCTGGTGCAGGAAAAGCAGGAGCAGATCGTGCTGGACGAAATCAGCCTGGCCGTGGCGCGCGAGCTGCTGAGCTCCCTACCCCTGCCTGTGATCGGGCTGGACGACCAGGAAACCATTGTCTTCATCAACGACGCGGCCGCCGCCATGTTCGGCGACTACGGCCTGCTGCTGGGCCAGAGCTGCTCCACCGCCATGCCGCAGCTGCATGCGGCCCTGGCCCAGGACGGCGCCGCCCGCAGCATCGAGCTGGCGGGCAGGCGCTACCAGGTGCAGCAGCACGCCATGGGCAGCAAATCCGCTTCGCGCGGCACCCTTATCACCCTGAGCCAGTGAGACCTGCATGAATACCCCCGCCGAGAGCCTGGTGACCCGGCCCCTGAGCCTGCCGCCCATGCCGCAGGTGGCGGCCGAGCTGCTCAGCAGCATGGGCCGCGAAGAGATCGACGTGAGCACCCTGGCGCGCAAGATCGCCGCCGACCAAGCCCTGGCCGCCAAGACCCTGCGCCTGGCCAATTCTTCCTTCTATGGCCTGTCCACCAAGGTTGCCACCATCCAGCAGGCGATTACCGTGCTGGGCTTTCGCAGCGTGCGTTCCCTCGTGACCGCCTGCGCGATGACCTCGGTGTGGCCGCAGCAGCCGGGGCATCCGCCGCTGGAGCGCTTCTGGCTGCATTCGGTGGCCGCCGGCGCCGCCGCGCGCGCCCTCGCCATGGCCACGCGCCGGGACAGCGAACTGGCCTTTATCGCGGGCCTGCTGCACGACCTGGGCTCCCTGGTGCTGGCCAGCCAATTCCCCGCCCACTACCAGAAGGTGATCGAGGCCATCGAGGCGGGCGCCCCTTCGGTGCAGGCGGAACAGGAAATCCTCGGCATGGACCACGCCCAGATCGGCGGCGCCCTGGCCGAGCACTGGCGCTTTCCGCCCTCGATACGGGAGGCCGTGGCGGCCCACCACGCCGAGGACGGCTCGGGCGGCGAGCTGGGCGCCCTGGTGGCGGGCGCCAATGTGCTGGCCCACTGCCTGGCCGGAGAACGCAGCACCGGAGAGGAAGGACCGGCCATCATGGCGCGGCTCGGCTTGCCGCCCGAAGCCCTGGACCTGGTGATGGCCAATACCCAGCTCGCGTTCGGCCCGCTGAAGAACGTCCTGCTCAGCCAGGCGTAGTGCCCATGTCCGCCGATTCCTCCGCGCTGCCCGGAGCGCCGCATACGGTGTCCCTGTCCGATTTCATCGACGGGCACCCCGTGGCCACCTTCGTCATCGACAACCGCCACGTGGTCACCCACTGGAACCGCGCCTGCGAGCATCTCCTGGGCTGGGACCGGGCCGACATGCTGGGCACCAGCAACCACTGGAAGCCGTTCTACTCGTATGCCCGCCCCCTGCTGGCTGACCTGATCGTGGACGGCCGCCACGACGAGATCCACCGCCACTACCAGCGCGAGTTCGCCGCCTCGGCCGTGATTCCCGGCGCCTACGAGATCGAGGACTTCTTCCCCAGCATCGGCGCCCAGGGCCACTGGCTGCATTTCACGGCCGCGCCCCTGTACGACGAGCACGGCCGCATGGTGGGCGCCATCGAAACCCTGCAGGACGTCACGGAGCGGCGCGTCGCCGAGAACGCCATGCGCGCCACGCGCAACAATCTGGAGCAGATCGTGCGGCACCGCACGGCGGAGCTGGCGGAGAGCAACCGCAAGCTGGCCGACGATGTGCGCCAGCGCTACGAGGCGGAGGAAGCCCTGCGCGCCCGCAACCACGAGCTCACGCAGGTGAACCAGCGGCTCCAGCTGGCCCAGCAGCAGCTGCTGCAGGCGGAGAAGCTGGCCTCCATCGGCCAGCTGGCCGCCGGCGTGGCGCACGAAATCAACAACCCCATCGGCTATGTGCTGTCCAATTTCACCAGCCTGAAGCGCTATGTGGACCAGCTCTTCCAGGTGCTGGACGCCTGCCAGGGCGCGCCCGGCCTGGTGCTGCCCCTGCCGCAGTCGGAGCTGGACTTCCTGCGCGGCGACGTGGCCGCCCTGCTCACGGAATCGAGCGAAGGCATCGAGCGCGTGCGCCATATCGTGCAGGACCTGAAGGACTTCTCGCGCGCCGACGCCCAGGCCGAATGGTCGCGGGCCGACCTGAACCGGGGCATCGATTCCACCCTCAACATCGTGGCCAGCGAAATCAAGTACAAGGCCGAGGTGGTGAAGGAGTACGGCGAGCTGCCGCCCGTGGAATGCATACCCTCCCAGCTCAACCAGGTCATCATGAACCTGCTGGTGAATGCCGCGCACGCGATTGAAACCGTGCCGGGACGCATCACCTTGCGCACCGGCCACGACACGGCAGCCGATACCGCCTGGTTCGAAGTAGGCGACACGGGCTGCGGCATGTCGCCCGAGGTGCAAAGCCGCATTTTCGACCCCTTCTACACGACGAAAGCCATCGGCAAGGGTACCGGATTGGGCCTGGCGGTATCCTATGGTATCGTACAGAAACACGGCGGCCATTTCGAAATCGAATCCAGTCCCGGCGCCGGCTCGCGCATCCGGGTCGTCCTGCCAGTGAGCCGCCGCGCAACCGAGGAAGCGGAGAACAGCCAATGACAATGCCGGTCCAGACCGACAATGCCAGTGAAGCGGTACCGGCAACGGTGCTGTGCGTAGACGACGAACCGAACATCCTGGCATCGCTGCGGCGGCTTTTCCGTTCGCAGAACTACCGCGTGCTCATTGCGGAAAGCGGCGCGCAGGGCCTCGCCGTGCTCGAGAAGGAAACGGTGGACCTGGTGATTTCGGACATGCGCATGCCGGAGATGGACGGCGCGCGCTTCCTGGCCCAGGTATGCGAGCGCTGGCCGCACATCACGCGCATGCTGCTCACCGGTTATGCCGACATCCAGTCCATCCAGGACGCCATCAACTCCGGCCAGATCTACCGCTACATCACCAAGCCCTGGGACGACAACGAGATCCTGCTCTCCGTGCGCCACGCCCTGGAGCGGCATGCGCTGGAGGCCGAGAAGCGGCGCCTGGAAGAACTCACGCGCCAGCAGAACGAAGAACTCAAGGAACTGAACTCCAACCTGGAGGCCCAGGTCGAGGAGCGTACGCGCCAGTGGCGCGCCGAGCACGAGGCCACGATGGCCGCGAACGAAAAGCTCAAGCGCAACTACATCACCACCATCAAGGTCTTCTCCAGCATGATGGAGCAGCGCATCCAGAACGCGCCGGGCCATGCGCGCGAGATCGCGGAACTGGTGCGGCTGCTGTGCGGGGAACTGGGCCTGGATGCGCGCGAGACCCAGGACGTGTTCGTGGCCGCCCTGCTGCACGACATCGGCAAGATCGGCTTCTCGGACGAGCTGCTGGCCACCCCCTACACCCTGCTGCAAGGCGAGTCCCTGCACCAGTACCGCAAGCATCCCCTGCGCGCCGAGCAGCTGCTGATGCCGCTGGACGACCTGCGCGGCACCGCCGCCATCCTGCGCGCCCAGATGGAACGCTTCGACGGCAACGGCTTCCCGGACGGACGGCGCGGGCTGGAGATTCCCCTGGGCGCGCGCATCCTCGCGCCCGCCCTTGACTACTACAACCTGCAGCAAGGCCATATCGTGCAGCGCCACCTGCCGCAGGCCGAGGCGCGCGCCCTCATCGTGAACGCTTCCGGCAAGCGCTACGACCCGAACGTGGTCGCAGCCTTCAGCACCGTGGTGGATGGCGGCGCCAACACGGTGCAGGCGGGAGTGGCGGTGCTGTCCGGCGAACTGCGTCCCGGCATGACGCTGGCGGCCGACCTGGTCAGCCGCGAAGGCCTGCTCCTGCTGCCGGCCGAACACGTGATGGAAGAGCGCATGATCCAGCAGGTGCTGGACTTCGAAACCAAGAGCGGCGCCCGGCTCTCGATCCGCGTGCATCCACCGAAGCCGCAGGCGTAGGGTTGCCATAGGGGGAGCTCACGTGCGAACCGTCGATACTCGTGAAGCGCAGGCTAATTTTTCGAAACTGATCGAGGCTGTCAAACAAGGGGAACAAATTGTGATCGCAATCGCAGGCAGCCCCGCGGCCATGCTTGTGCCCCCGAAGTCTCGCAAACCTGTTCGCAAATTCGGTGCGATGAAAGGCAATATTCACGTCGATCCGGATTTCGACGCTCCTCTGCCAGACGACCTGGAAGCTGCGTTCGGAGCGCGATAACAACTCGTCCCTGACGAAGCAGCCAGTTACACTCTACTCGATCTTATTGCTAGACGGAACTCTACCAAGTCGGTGGCATTGCTGCGGATTGATTTCTCGTCGACGACATTTCAGAAGTTGTAGAAGAACCCGATCGTAAAACAAGCGCACAGTCCAGATGGATCAAGGTGCCAGGCGATAGCAGCCATAGGATTTGGAAGTGCATCTGCATACCCAATTCCCTATAGGTGCTACATGAACCAGTCAATCTTCCATGCTGCGACGGCGGCATTTGCGCTGCTCTCCGGACAGGCCGCTGCGGCGACACAAAATCAGCTTGTGTGGGCAGAGACCCAAGCAGACCGTGGCAAGATGCGCCGTCATTGGACTTGAGAACTTCGCAGACATCGACATTGGGTATGTCAGGAAGAACAACATTGGTGCGCTGACCTTCCATTCCAGGACCCAAAACTCGGAGTACCTAGCAGCTGTTGCCGCTGCGTTCTCCCAGAAGTTCGCCGCGGCGGCAAAGCGATTGGCTAGCTATAGCCAAAGTATGCCGGTCGATGGAACGGAAATGAACCTGGAGGAGGATCCGGGCACCGGTGGAGATAGCGGTGGCGGCTTCAGCGGGCCTATCATCGTCATCCCGGGTACGCCAGATCCAGGACCCGGAGGGGGTGGCACGGGCGGGAGCATCCCTGGTGACTTCTACGTTCCAATTGACTACACACCACCAACTCCGCAGGATCCGCCTGGCACGGCGCCTGCGGACTTTTCAAAGGCGAGAGATCCCGTCAACTATGTGAAGTGCGTTGCGGATGCCTACTCGACTCTCATGCGGGGCTACCAGTATTGCGCACAGCGTGGCGGCACTTCGAGCCAGGTTAACCAGTGCTATCAGGAGAACCAGGAATACTACGCTTACACATTATTACCCTACTGCCGAGAACAATACTTCTGAGATCTATGCTCGCTCCTGCCCTCTGGCTGGCAGGAGCATTCTCGAACCAAACGCCTCATCCTCAAGCCATAAGAACTTCCAGCCGGTACGCTCGCGGTGGTCAATTTGAACGTAGGTCATGTGCATCGCCTGCTGAATTGCTTGCCAGCTGTCGACGCCCATCACAAGAAAAGGGGATGTTTCAATAGGGCCAAGGCGTACCTCGCACTCCCATTGAAATCGTCCCTTCTCTGCTGGAATCAATACTTCGACTTGCCCGTTCACCTGCTTGCCCTCAGGGCTAGTAGCAACGTATTGCCGAGAACACACAGCCAACGTCATCTGAACCTCCTTGGGTGCCGGAAGAGTCAGGCCTTCGGCGCCTCGGCGCCGGGGGGCTGGACGGGGAGGTGGACGGTGAAGCGGCTGCCTTTGCCCAGTTTGGAGACGACCTCGATACGGCCGCCGTGCTTGTTGACGATGCCGTAGGAGAGCGACAAGCCCAGTCCCGTGCCGCTGCCCACCGGCTTGGTGGTGAAGAAGGGTTCGAAGATGCGGTTCAGGTGCTCCGGCGCGATGCCGCTGCCGGTATCCGTGAATTCGATCCACACCCAGCCGTCCGCCGCCCCCGTGCGGATGCGGATGGCGCCACGCTCCTTGATGGCGTGGCCCGCGTTGATCAAGAGGTTCATGAAAACCTGGTTGAGCTGGGACGCCAGGCAGGTGACTGGCGGCAGCTGGCCATACTGCTTGTCGATCGTGACCTTGTATTTCAGTTCGTTGCTGACGATGTTGAGGGTGCTCTCGATGCCCTGGTGCAGGTCGGCCACCTGCCATTCGGTCTCGCCCACGTGCGAGAAGTCCTTCAGGGCCTGCACGATGTCGCGCACCCGCTTCAGGCCGTCCAGCGATTCCTTCACCAGCGACTGCACGTCTTCCTTCAGGTAGTCGAGGTCGGCCTTCTCGCGGATGGCGGCCACGCGGTCGGCGAACTGGCCGGAACTGGCCAGCATGCCCTCGTAGTCGGCGATCACCTGGAACAGGCTGCCCGTGTAGTTGGCCAAGGCGTTCATGTTGGAGTTCACGAAGCCCACGGGATTGTTGATCTCGTGCGCGATGCCCGCCGCCAGCTGGCCGATGGAAGCCATCTTCTCGGATTGCAGCAGCTGTTCATGCGCCTCGCGCAGCTTGGCGATGAGGGCCTGCTGTTCCACGTCGCGCTGGTTCAGGGCCTGCTCCATCACCTTGCGTGCCGTGATGTCGGTAAGCGCGCCCACCACCTCGAGGGGCGCGCCCTGCTCGTCGCGGATAAGGCGCAGGGAATCGTGCATCCACAGGTAGTCGCCACTCGAAGCGCGGAAACGGTATTCGTACACGCGCTCGCCCTCGCTGAACAGCAAGGCCAGGCTGGAGAAGATGTTGGGTGCATCCTCGGGATGGATATGGTCGAACCAGAAGTTCGGGTCGGCCAGCATTTCCTCCGGACGATAGCCCAGCACGTGGAAGACGTTGTTGCTGACGAAGGTCATCTTGAAGTCACCCGTCGGCACCGCGCAATAGATCACAGCCGCGGTGTTGTCGATCAGGTACTGCAGGCGAACCAGGGGATCGGCGGGGGCCGCAGCCTGGGGCGGCGTCTGCGCCGGCGGTGTAGAGAGGAGCTCAAATTCGTCAAATTGCATCGCATGCCCTTCCTTAACCTTACCGCTCCATTCTAATCCTTTCCTTATGGCTCTGGTACAGCGATCTGGCGGGGCAGCGGCGGCGCCACAACGCCTTGCAACAAGAAAGTTTCCGGGCTGGCAGAAATCGTTGGAAAACTGTCCGATAAGCAAGTACAGCTGGGGCGATACTGGCGTCCGTTCAAGTACCAAGGATATGGAAGCATGATGATTTTTCTCCGCCCCGCCCTCTTTGCCGTGGCCACGCTGCTGGCCGGATGCATGTCGGCGCCCCCTGCCCTGGACCTCTCGCTGAGCCGCGCCACCGCGCCGCATGGCATCCGGGCCGAAATCAAGCCGCTCACCGAGCCGGTGCCCTTGCAAAAGCTGCATGCATGGGAGCTCAAGCTGAGCACTCCGGACGGCCAGCCCGTCACCGGCGCCCGCATCACGGTCGATGGCGGCATGCCGCAGCACCACCACGGCCTGCCTACGCAGCCGCGCGTGACGAAGGACCTTGGCAATGGCCGCTACCTGATCGAGGGCGTGAAGTTCAGCATGTCCGGCTGGTGGGAAATCAAGCTGGCGATCGAAGGGCCGAACGGCACGGACAAGGTCACCTTCAACCTCGTGCTGCCGGAATCGTGATGCGCAGATACCTGGGCAGCGCCCTGGCGGCCGCAGCCTGTGTCGCGGCGAGCCTTGTCATGGCAGGCGGCGGAACAGAATGGAGCGCGGCGGAACGCGCCGTTCTGGCAACGCTGCGTTTGAACCAGCTGCCGCCGGCGCCTGCCGATCCCTCCAACCGCGTGGCCACGCTGCCCGCCGCAGCCACCCTCGGCAAGCGCCTTTTCTTCGACCGCCGTTTGAGCAGCAACGGCGCCGTATCCTGCGCCAGCTGCCACGATCCGCAGCTGCAGTTCCAGGATGGGAAAGCCGTGGCGCAGGGCGTAGGAACCGGCATCCGCCGCACCATGCCCATTGGCTCGGCAGGCCACACGCCCTTCCTCTTCTGGGACGGCCGCAAGGACAGCCTGTGGGCGCAGGCCGTGGGCCCGCTGGAAGACGCCGCCGAACATGGCGGCAACCGCCTGGCCTTCGCTCACCTGATGCGCGCTCACTACCGCCAGGACTACGAATCCGTATTCGGCAAGCTTCCGGACCTGGAAGGCCTGCCCGCCGATGCTGGTCCCCTGGGCACAGCTGCGCAGCAGGAAGCCTGGCAGGCGCTCGCGCCGGAGCGGCGCAGCGAGGTGTCGCGGGTGCTGGCCAATATCGGCAAGGCGATCGCCGCCTACGAACGCACCCTGCACCACGGTGAAACGCGCCTGGACCGTTATATCGGCGCGGTGCTGGACGGCGACCCGGCCGCAGGAGATATCCTGAGCGCGGCCGAAATACAGGGCTTGCGCATCTTCATCGGCAAGGGCCGCTGCGTCACCTGCCACAATGGCCCGCTGCTCTCCGACCAGCAGTTCCACAACACCGGCATCGCGCCGCACGGCCCGGCGGAACAGGCGCTGGGACGGCGCAGCGGCGCCGCCAAGGTGCTGCGGGATGAATTCAACTGCCTGGGCCCCTATAGCGATGCCCGCCCCGAGCAATGCGGCGAGCTCCAGTTCCTGGCGGCGGACGGCCCCACGCTGGAAGGCGCGTTCAAGGCGCCGAGCCTGCGCGGCGTGGCACTGCGCCCTCCTTACATGCATGCCGGCCAGCTGGCCGGGCTGGATGCGGTGATCGCGCACTACCGCGCCGCCCCGCCGGCGCGTTACGGCCGCAGTGAGCTCAGGCCCGTCGCCCTCAGCGGCGAAGAGGCGCAGTACCTGCGGGCCTTCCTTCTCTCGCTGGACGGCGCCATCGTCGAGCGCGAGCGCTAGGCGGGCGGGGGGACGGAGCGGCCGGTGCTGCGGAAGCGCGCACGGAATTCGTTGGGAGCCACGTCGATATGGCGTTTGAAGGCCAGCCGCATGGTATCGGGCGAGCTGAAACCGCAGCGTTCGGCCACCCGCGCCAGCGGCAGGTTGCCGTCCGTGAGCAGGCGGCGCGCGGCGTCCACCCTCAGGCGTTCCACATATTTGGCGGGCGCCATGTTCATTTTCTCCACGAAGCGCCGCGCGAAATTGCGGGGGCTCATGGCCATGCGCTCGGCCAGTCTTTCGACCGACAGGTCCGCTTCCAGGTTATCGGCCATCCATTGCGTCAGTTCGGCGAAGCGGTGCGCGTCGCTGGCACTGGCCTGTGACGCAAGCTGGGCGCTGAACTGCGCCTGCCCGCCCGGCCGCTTGAGGAAGACGACGAGTCCGCGCGCCACCTGCATGGCCAGTGCGCGTCCCTGGTCGCCTTCCAGCAGCGAGAGCGCATAGTCGATTCCGGCCGAGATGCCGGCCGAACTGTGGCAAGGGCCCGCGTCGACGAACAGGGCATTCCGCTCCAGTTCCACGTCCGGGAACTGGCTCGCAAATTCGTCGAAATGCGCCCAGTGGGTGGTGGCGCGGCCGTGATCCAGCAGGCCCGTGGCGGCCAGGGGGAAGGCACCGGTGCAGATCGATCCGATGCGGCCGGAGCGTTCGCAGAGCGCACGCAGGGCATCAATCAGCGGCCCGCCGCCTGATGCCTGGCGCGCGCCGGGGCCGCCCGCCACCAGCAGCGTGTCCGCCGTCAGCGCGGGATCGTGCAGCGAGTGGGTGGCGAGAAGGGATACGCCGGAGGTGGTGGCAAGCGGGCCCGCCTCGGGCGCCGCGAGCACCAGTTCGTAGGGTTCGGGCTGGCCCGCGTTGCGGGACAGGACATTCGCCATGGCGAACACGTCCAGCGGCCCCGAGATGTCCAGCATCTGGGCGGGAGGAAAAGCGACGATGACAACGCGGTGCGGCATGTTCTCTACGATGGCGGCCGGGAAGCTGCCATTGTAGCGAAGCACGCCCCAGGCAGGAAGAAGCTCAGGTCCAGCCAGCGTCCACCACGAATTCCTGGGCCGTGATCATGCGGCTCTCGGTGGAGGCGAGGAAAAGCGCCATGCTGGCGATATCCGAGCCGAGAATGCGGCCGGGCAGGCACTGGTTGCGGTCCATCTCGGCTTCGCCTTCCGCGTCCACCCACTGCGCGAGCTGCTTGGGCGTCATCACCCAGCCGGGCGTCAGCGTGTTGACGCGCACATTGTGCTTGCCGTATTCGCGGGCCAGGCTGCGCGTCAGGCCGTTGACGGCCGACTTGCAGGCGGCGTAGACAGGATAGCCCGCCACCTTGTTCTTCCAGCCCGTGGAACCGAGGTTGACGATGGAGCCGCCGCCACGGCGCAGCATGCCGGGCATGACCGCCTGGGCGGCGAAGAAGGCCGTTTTCAGGTTGATGGTCATGAGCGCATCGAAGCCGTCGCTCTCCACATCGAGGAAGGCGTGGCGGGCATCGTTGGCGGTGTTGTTGATGAGGATATCGATGTCGCCGAAGTGGTCCGCAGCGGCCTGCACGGCGCCGCGCAGGGCCTTGATGTCGGCCAGGTCGGCCTCGACGAAGAAGGCCTGTTTGCCAGTGCCTTCCAGGGCGGCGAGCAGCGAGCGGGATGCCGCGGCGTCGCGGTCGGCGAATGCGACGTGGGCGCCCTGCTTCACAAAGGCGCTGACGATGTCCGCCCCGATGCCCGAGCCGCCGCCCGTGACGAATACACGCTTGCTGCGCAGGCTGGGATATTGCGCGGAACCCGCCAGTTCGGCCGCCTCGGCGCCGGACATGAGCTGCTGGCTGTGTTCACCCATCTTGTGTTCTCCTTTTTCTTATTCGATCGCCACGCGCACCGGGGATGCAATGCGCGCCTGCTCCGCTTTTATGTAGGCCTGCCATGCCGCCGCGTCCGGGAACTCGCCGGACCAGCTGGCGGCCGCGCCAAGGTAGTAGCGCAGCGGCCGGCCGGATACTGCCTTCGCCAGCACCAGTTCATTGTCCGCGTCGGCCGCATAGCCCTGGGCGCCGGGCAGGATGATGGCGACGCCGAAGTCGCCCGCGCTGCGCTGGCGCACCCACTGCGCCAGCACCTCCGGCATGCGGTAGGCGGTGACGGTGGGCGTCTGCTCGGGGTAGGCAGGCTTTTTGTTCAGGCCGAGCGCCACGGTCAGCGGCTGCCCGCCCGGGAAGGCGAAGGTGCTCTCCACGGTATCGAAATAGCGGCCCGCGTCCACTGTGAAGCGTTTGACCTCGCTGACAGGTACGCCGCCCGCATCCCACGTGTCGTAGGTGAGTTCGAAGACAGCGCGGATGGGGCCATTGGCGATGACGCGCCATCCCGAGTAGTTACGGCTCGTGAAAAGCTGGCTGCCGTTCCAGATGCCCGTGCCGCCTGCGCCGCGCGTGCGGCCCACGCCGTACATGTCCAGGCCTTCACCCTCATCCTTGTGGTAATGGTCGTGGCCCTTGTTGTACCAGCGGTCGATAATGGGATAGCTGGGGCGCTTGAACCAGATATCCACGCCGCTCGTCACCAGCACTTCCTTGCCGCTGCCCGGCGGCGCTGGAGCAGCGAGCGCCTGGCCGTAGGTGCGGTGGGCGATCTTGTCGTTCTCCCAGGCGAAATCGTCCAGGCGCTCAGGCACGTAGCGCGCTGCCACTTTCGTGGGAAACGGCGGCGAGACCGTGCCTGTTTTTTCGACCGTGAAGCGGGCGGACTGTTCGCCTGACGCAAAGTCGTGCTGGAAAATCAGCTCGCCATAGGCAATGCCCTCGCCCTTCGGGTCCTTCGCCTGCGGCGCCACGTTCGTGACCTGGTAAGGCAGGCTGCGGCCGTTCGCATCGCGCACGGCGATCTGCTGCAGCAGCGCGCCCGGCAGGCGGCGGTTCACTTCGGCCCAGGGCACGGTGATCGTTTCGGCGGGCCGCGCAGCCTTCAGCTCGTGCTGCACCGTGATGACCATGCGCTCCGCCGCCGCGGCATTCAGCGCGGCGATGCCCAGGCAGGCGGCAAGAAGGCGAAGCTTCATCAGTAGTTCACCGGATAGTCTTTGGGGAACTTGCGGCTGGAGAAAGCCTTCTTCTGCGTCCAGTCCTGTGCAGGCGCGGTCCAGTAGGAGTCGCTGGCGGGCAGGCCAAGCGCCAGCAGGCCGGCCGCGCCGATGTACATGCTGCCGTTGTTGGAGTACCAGTCGCCCAGTTCCGGCTGGTGGCCGCGGAAGCCGATCGTGAGGAAGCCGTCCTTCGTGAAGTTGCCTGGCTCGTCCCAGATGGCGCGGTGGGCCGCGTGCAGGGCCGCCCTCACCTGCCCTTCAGGCAGCGAGGCAGGAAGCTGCTTGCGCCATGCCAGCTGGGCGAGCGGCTGGAACACCGCCGTTCGGTAGGTGAGCGAGCGCCCGATGGGCGGATAGGTGCCTTCGGGGCCGATGAAGCGCTCCAGGTGTTCGCAGTAGCGCTGCGCGCGCTTGGTGGCCTGGGCCAGCAGCTCCTCCGGCTTGGCGTTCCAGAAAGGGCCTTTGCGCGCGGCCAGCACTTCCAGGATTTCCACCAGCATGGGGTGCATCACGTAGGAGCAGTAATAGTCGAAGTGGAAGGCGTCGCCGTCCTTGATCCAGCCGTCGCCCACATACCATTCGTTGATCTTGCGGATGGCGCCGTTCATGCGCATGGGGTCCGACTCCTCGCCGATGGAGAGCAGCCAGGCTTCGTTCATGGCCGCGAACAGCAGCCAGTTGATGTAGGGGACTTCGATGCGGCGCAGGCCCTTGATTTCGGCGACGATGCGCGCCTTGGTCGCCGCGTCCAGCGGCTCCCACAGCGTTTTCGGGGCGCGCATCAGGGCATTGGTGAAGTAGGCCGAATCGACCAGGGCCTGGCCGTGGCCGCGCCATGCCAGGTAGTCCGGGTTCTTCGGATCGACAGAGTTCGCATAGCACTGCAGCGCCATCTGCTGCATGCGCTTGCGCATTCTGCCTTCTTCCGTCGCGTCTTCCGGCAAGGCGAGCCAGGGCGCGGCGCCGGAGATGAGGCGGCCGAAGCATTCGAGGTAGGCGACTGCGGGATCGCGGCCATCCCAGGTGGGGCTCAGTTCGAGCGTGAACTTCTTTTTCAGCTCGCCCTTCGACATGAGGGTAAGCACGGGATCGGCCATCTGCTGCAGAAGACGCAGCATGTAGGCGCGCTCTCCCACGGCGGCGGCAGGCGCTCCGGCAGCCTGGCCGGCGGCCAGCAGGCCGCCCGCAGCCGAACCGGCTGCCAGGGCGCGCATGAAATTACGGCGTTCCATTTCTGTCTCCTTGTTATTTGTCGAGCAGGCGCACCATTTCGGATGCTGCCAGCAGGAAGGCGCCTACGCCGAAGTGCGCGGTCGAATTCTGGTCCACCACCTGTCCGGGAATGGCGCGGTCGCCGATGGGCTGAACATACCCGATTTTGCCATCCGGCTGGACAGCTGTGGAAGTGAGATAGCTCCAGCCCTTCTGCGCGGCGGGCAGGTATTCGGCGCGTGGCAGCAGGCCGTTATTGATGCCCCACAGGAGACCATAGGTGAAGAAGGCCGTGCCGCTGGTCTCGGGCCCCGGCGCATGCGCGGGGTCGAGCAGGCTGCGGGTCCAGTAGCCTTCCGGCTGCTGGCTGGCCTTCAGCGCCGCAGCCATATCCTTGAAGCGCTGGACGTATTCGGCGCGGTAGGGATCGTCCTGCGGCAGCTCGGCCAGCACCTTGGCCAGGCCTGCGAACACCCAGCCGTCGCCGCGGGCCCAGAAGTCCTTCAGGCCGTTCACGCTCTTGTGCTTCGGATAGACGTATTTGGCGTCGCGGTAGTAGAGCTTCGCGTCCGCGTCGTACATGATGCTGTTCGCGTACTCGTAGTACTCGTGCAGCTTCTCGAGATATTGGCGGTTGCCGGTGGCCTTGTACATCTTGGTCATGACCGGCATCACCATATACAGGCCGTCCGCCCACCACCAGTAGTCCTTGTTGGGGGTGCTCATCTGGTATTCCATCACCTCGCGGGCGCGGGCGATCTTGCGCGGGTCCTTGTCCAGCTGGTACAGGTCCGCGTAGGTCTGGAAGCAGATCTGCCAGTCGCCGAACAGCACATGGTCGTCCGTCTCGCCGTAGCTGTACTTCCAGTTCGCCTTGTCCTGGGACTTGGCGCCCATCCACTGGTTGTGGGCCGCCCACTCCTCCGAGTAGCGGCGGTAGCGTTCATTGCCCGTGACCTTGTAGGCTTCCATATTGCCCGTGTGGTAGGCAGCCACGTTCCAGAAGGACCATTCCTTCGCCGGCGTTTTCTCCTGCCAGTAGGTGTTGACCTTGTCGATCACGGCGATGACTTCTCCGCGCTTCGCACCCACATCCGGCGCGGCTGTGGTGCAGGCGCTCAGGGCGACGCTCAGCGTGAGCAGGAGGCCGGTCAGGTATTTGTTCGGGTTCATGGATTTCATCGATTGTCTGCGCAGGTTGGTGTCCATTCGAGTACGCCCACCCTTGTAGGGCCGGCGCGCGTAATCCCTTCGGCGTCGGCCTGGTGGACAGCCTGAAGGTAGAGGTTCAACTGGCCGCTGCGCTGCCAGAGTTCAGTGTCGAAGCTGGGCTCCCAGGCGCCCAGGCTGCGTTCCGCCAGGTCGCGCACCTGCCAGTGCCCTTGCCGCAGGTCGGCCGTGCAGGCTACGGACGCCTTGCTTCCCCGCTCCTCGTCGCGGAACAGCAGCCACGCCGAGGCGCCGCTGACCATGACCTGCGGCCGCGCCACGGGAATGGCCTTGGTGCCCTGGCCGGAAAGCGAGAACGGTGCGCGGCGGAACCCGAGGTTCGCCACATGCCACGCGGCGCCGTCGTGGAACAGCACACGGTATTGCGGCACGTCCGAACCCGGATCGCGCCAGTAGCTCGCGATGACAGGGTTGCCCCTGTCGTCGGCAGCCATGGCGGTCTGGTTGATCAATTCGCTCCTCTGGGGAATGCGGGCGGCATATTCGGCAGTAGCGGCAGTGATGGGCAGCGCGTAGCGCGCGCCGTTGCTGCGTTCCCACGTGACGCCGCCGTCCCGCGAACGGGCGTAGGCCATATCGTGGTTGCTGGCCACGTCGGGCGACTCGCGCCATACCCAGGAGAGATGCAGCGTTCCCGCCTTGTCCATGAACGCCTGCCAGTAGGCGTTGCGCTGCCCTTCCCCGCTCAGCAGATTGTCCTGCAGGTGGCGCCAGGTCCGGCTTGCAGGGTCGTAGCGGTTGACCACGAGGTTGCCGCGGCCGGAGCCGCCGTCGCGGTAAAGGAAAAGCAGGCCTCCATCGGGCATGCGGTAGAACTCGGGATAGGATACGGAGCGCTCGTCGCGCCCCGTCATCGCTTCCTCGGGACCGGCAGCCAGCGCGCCGGGCGCCGTGCTGCGCGCGTAGCGCAAGGGACCGTTGTGATGGTCCCAGGCCAGGTGAAGATACCCGGCACCGTCAACCATGATGCTGATGCTGTTGTGGGCGTCGCTGGCATTGCCGCGGTACTGGGTGGTGTGCAGCTCCCAGTCCCGCGCTCCCAGCTTGCGCTTGCCCAGTACGACCCTCGCCTCGCCGTCGTAGAAGGCGATGTACTGCATGCCTTCATGCGTGGCGAGGGAGTTCTTGCGGAATACCACGGCATTGACGGAATTCCCGGCCCAGCCATCGGCAACGTCCACGATACGGACGCCGTCCTGCCGCTCCACCGTGCCCGCGCAGGCGCACAGCGAGGCGGCAAGAGCCAGGCAGGAGATCCCGCGCAGCGCCATGCTTACAGCTTGCCCCGGATGCCGATCTTGATGGTGCGGCCGTCGTACTTCGCGTAGTCCATACGGGTCTTCTTGCCGCTGCCGTAACGGCCGGTCGCGTCCTCGAAGTAGTCGTAGGCCAGCGTGTTGGACAGGTTCAGCGCATCGATGCGCAGTTCCAGCTTGTCGCTGATGCGGTAGCTGATGTTGCCATCGAGGTAGCCGCGTGCGGCGCGCCAGCGGATCAGGTCGTCGCCGTTGTTTTTCGGGTTATCGCCATGCAGCGAGCGGCCCTTGTAGTTCCAGGAGAAGCGCACTGCCAGCGGACCGCTTTCGTAGTAAGCCGTGGTGCTGTAGGCGTACTTCGGCACGGAGTTGACTTCGATTTCCTTGCCCGCGTTGGTGATCCACTTCTGGCTGTTGAACGGATCGATATGGGTGAAGCTTGCCAGCGCGCCAAGGCCCTTGAACGGCTCTGGCAGGAAGTTGAAGGACTGCTGGTAGGCCAGCTCGTAGCCCTTCAGCACCTGCTCGCCCGCGTTGGTGTAGCTGCGCAGGTTCATCGGCAGGCTCGGGTCCACGCGGCCGGATGCGTCCTGGAAGATCGCGCCCAGGGCGGTGTTCGGCAGGCCGAGGGCGCCGAAGGTGGTCTGAGTGGTGTTGGACACCGTGGCGTCGGTCAGGGTTTTCTTGAACACGGCCGCCGAGACCAGGCCGCCCGGCTGGAAGTACCACTCCAGGCTCGTATCCAGGTTCTTCGACTGCTGCGGCTTCAGGTTGGGATTACCCGAAGTGGCAGTGTTGTCGAAGGGGTTGGGGATGACGGTCTGCGCGGCGATGATGCCCAGCGATGCGCGGCTGATCGTCTTGCCCCAGGATGCGCGCCACATCAGCGAATCCGTCAGGTCCAGGGCGGCGCTCAGTGCAGGCAGCACGTTGGTGTAGGAACCGTGCTCCTGGTTCGGGCCGTATGCCAGGCTCGTACCCTGCTGCTTGAAGTTGTCGATGTCCGTTTCGGTGCGCGAGTAGCGCACGCCTGCATTGAAGCGCAGGTCGTGTTCCATCACGGTGCCCTTGAAGTCAGACTGGACGAACCCGGTGGTGATGGTTTCCTTGGCCGTGAAGCTCTGGGCCGGGGTGAAGGCCGATGCCGGGTTGTAGGCCACCGGATCGAAGGTCGAGTAGGTGTAGTTGCGGTCGAAGGTGCCCCAGGCATGCGGCCAGCCGCCGCCGATGTCCAGGTTATCGATCGGCAGCTGCGAGGTCATGCCGGAACGCAGGCCAGCAGTGCCGATGGCATTCAGGCGCGCGGTCGCCAGCGAAGTGCCGTTGCGCTTGTGGATGCCCTTGGTGGTTTCCACCCATACGGCGCCTGCCTTCAGATGGCCGGTCCAGTCGCCTGCGAGGGCATAGTCCCAGTCGGCCACCACGCGGCCTTGCTTGCCGCGGTCCGTTTCCTTCGTGAAGTCCGTGCCGATGCCGAAGCCGGAGAAGTTGTTCGGGTCCGTGTAGCTGGTGGGCGAGGACATGGACGGATAGACGTGGTCCGTGCCGTAGTCGATGGTCGAATCGATGCCGAAGATCTGGCCCGACAGCGTGTCCTGGTAGCGTTCCGCCGTGCTGCGGTTGGTGCTGAACTGGCTGGTGAGCGAGAAGTCCTTGCTCACCTTCCACTTGGCGTTCAGGGCGGCGTAGCCGAATTCGGTTTCGTCGTCGCTGTAGGTCACGCCGCTGCTGTAGCTGGTGTTGCCGAAGGTGCCGGTCAGCAGGTTGGAAGACGGATCGATCTTCACGTTGAGGGGAATGAAGCCGTTGTTGCCGCTCTGGCCTGCCGGCGCGTTGCGGTTCGTGGTCTTGCTGTTGCGGACCAGGATGCCGAAGTAGACTTCGTCGCGGCGATTCTTCAGCTTCGAGTACATGGTATCGAGGCTGATATCCAGGTTGCCCTCCTTGAACTGCAGGGAGGAGACCAGGCCGTCGCGGGTGCGGTCGTTCTGCGAGCCGTAATAGCGGTAGATACGCGGCAGGAAGGCGTTGTCCACCTGGTCGCGGGTGTAGGTTCCCAGGTTGGCGCGCGGCGAGTCGTAGTCCAGGGTGACGGCGAAGTTGCCCTTTACCGGCGACTTGCTCCCGTTGAAGGAGCTGTTGTAGCCGCCCGTCGCTTCGAAGCCGGAACGGGTGTTGATGCTGGAGGAGTGCGAGCCGCCGATCAGGAAGCCGACTCGGCCCCAGGTGTTCGAGTACAGGGCGAAGCCGGTGGGGTCGGTGTGCTTCGAGGTGGTGTTGTACGAAGCGGACGCCGAGTAGCGCACGGTGCGCTTCGGATTGTCGAAGGGGCGCGGCGTCTGAAGGTCCACCACGCCACCCAGGCCGCCCTCGGTCAGTTCGGCCAGGGGCGATTTATAGAAGTCCACGCGGCCGAACAGTTCGGAGGCGAAGACGTCGTAGTTGAAGCCGCGCGCGGCGGAACCGATGGTGGCGGTGGAGGTGGTATTCACCGGCGCGCCGTTCAGGGTGGTCACCGTGTATTCGGTGGGCAGGCCGCGGATGGAAACGCGCTGGCCTTCGCCCGAGCTTTCGTCGCGGTTCAGGATCACGCCGGGCACGCGCTGCAGCGACTCGGCCACGTTCGCCTCGGGGAACTTGCCGATATCTTCCGCCACGATGGAGTCGCGCACGCCGATGGCCTGCTGCTTGAGGTTCAGGGCCTTCTGGAGGCTGGACCGGAAACCGGTCACCACCACGGTGTTGGCCGGATCAGCCGGCGCCGCCGCATCGTTCTGGGCGGGGGCAACCGCCTGGGCCTGGGCCGGGCTTGAATACGCCGCCGCCAGGGCGATCGGCAACAGGCTTGCTAAAAGTTTCTTTTTCATTATCTCTCCACTTAACTGCGTAAGCTCAGGATGGTTCTCCGATGGCGCGGGTGTCTCCAGAAAACATGCCGCCGGGCTGGTGTTTATTCGCGAATGTGGTCACGTTACCATATTGGTCATCGTACAACCAAGGGCTTTGCTATAACATTTGTCAAGGTTTGTATGTGACTGATTTATATCGGGGATTTTCACTGGGCAGCGGCGGGGCCGATGTGGTATCGTAACCACAACCTCTGCCCCATTTTTGACAAGAAAACGACATGCGCAAAGCCAGCAAGCTCAGCGAAGTGGCAGAAATTGCCGGTGTTTCACCCATCACCGCCTCCCGCGCGATCCGCGGGGTAGGCTATGTGTCGGAAGCGGCCCGGGAGCGCATCCTGGCGGCGGCAGCGCAGCTCAACTACACGCCGGACATGCTGGCCCGCCGCATGCGGGGCGACAAGAGCAAGCTGATCGGCGTCTTCGTCAATAACTACGGCTCCCTGGTACTGCACGAGATCACCAAGGCCATCAGCGCCGAGGCGCGCGCCAGCGGCTACGACATCGTCCTTTTCAACGCGGAGCGCTTCGACGTTCCGGGCCGCGCCGGCACGCGCGACATGCTGAGCAAACTGTGCGACGGCCTGCTCCTGCTCATGCCGAACGTGGAGGACGGCTATCTCGACGTGGTGGAGAAGCAGCGCCTGCCCTGCGTTTTCGTCAGCTTCGACGCACGCGAGGTGAAGCTGCCCGTGGTGGCGGTGGAGAACCGCATCGGCGCCAGGCAGGCGGTGGAGCACCTGCTCTCGCTCGGCCACCGGCGCATCGCCTTTATCGCGGGCACCCAGGGCACGGGCCAGAGCGCGGAACGGGAGAAGGGTTATCTGGAGGCGCTGGCGAATGCGGGCATCGCCAGCGATCCCGCATTGATGGTGCCGGGGCGCTTCATCCAGACCGGCGGCTATGCGGCGGCGGAACAGCTGCTCGCGCTGCCGGAACCGCCCACCGCCATCTTCGCCGCCAACGACGAAATGGCTTTCGGCGCCATCGACGCCATTCACAGCAAGGGCCTGCACGTCCCCGAGGACCTGTCCGTGATCGGCTTCGACGATATTCCCACCTCCAGCTATGTCTTCCCTCCCCTCACCACCATGCGCCAGCCGATGACGGAACTGAGCGCTTGCGCGGTGGCCGAGCTGGTGGCCCTGATCCAGGGCCGCGAGGTGGCGGCAAAGAAGATCGCTTTCCCCATGGAGCTGGTGGTGCGCGGCTCCACCGGCCCCGCCCCGCGGCGCGGCTGAATCATGCTGCACGGATCCGCAGCGTCCGCCCCCCGGGGAGCGGCCGTGCCCCTTACCATGGCGGCGCTGGCGGCCATCCTGCTCTGGCTTCTGCTGGGGGACCTGAGCATCGCCGTCCGCGACCGCGCCGCCCTGCCCAGCGCAGTGGAGCTGCTGCGCAGCCATGGCGCCTCGGACACCATGACGTCCCTGCTGCTGTCCACCGTTCCCGCGCTGCTGAACATGTTCCTGGTGCCCCTGGTGGGCTACCACTCGGACCGCTGCCGCAGCCGCTGGGGGCGGCGCAAGCCCTTCCTGCTGATGGCGGCGCCCGTGGGCGGCCTCGCCATGCTGGGACTATCGGCCTCCCCTGCCCTCGCCGCGTGGACCGATGCGGCGCTCGGCGCCTTCTCGCCCGGCGCGCGCGCCTGCCGCCTGGCCTTCTTCTGTCTTTTCTGGACGGTGTTCGAATGCGCGGCCCTGAGTGCGCTGTCGCTCTTTACGGGACTGGTGAATGACATCGTGCCGCAAGGCCTGCTGGGCCGTTTCTTCGCTGGCTTCCGCGTGGTGAGCCTCAGCGTGGGCATCGCCTTCAATACCTGGGTGTTCGCGCTGACCGACCAGTTCCTGCCCGAGATCCTCGCGGGCATAGGCCTCGTATTCGGCCTGCCCATGCTCGCCATGTGCCTGCTGGTGAAGGAAACGCCGCTGCCGCCGGATGCGGCGCCCGCCCCGGAACCGGAGCGGCGGCGCTTCCCGCTGGCCCATGTGCTGGAGTGCTTCCGCTACAAGCCCTACGCGTGGGCGGTGGCCGCCTTCATGCTGGCGAGCGTGACCTTCAGCCCCTTCAACACCTTCTATCAGTACTACGCACATGTGATGGGAATTCCCAAGTCCACGCTGGGCGCGCTCACTGCGGCGGGGTATGCGGTGTCGATCTTTTCGGCGCTGGGAGTGGGCTGGCTGGCGGACCGTTTCGGCGCATTGCGCGTGTCGTCGGTCATCATGGCCGTCTACTGCGTGGTGGCGTCCGTGGGGTATATGGGGCTGACCGACGCGGCCAGTTTCCGCGCCTTCTATCTCCTGCACGTGATTATCTCCGGCGCCTATTTCACGGCGGCGGCCTCGATGCCGATGGCGCTGCTGCCACGCTCGAAGTTCGTGCAGCACAACTCCACCAAGGACCTGATGGTCATGCTGGGCACCATCCTTGTGAGCAGCGTGCAGGGCCCCATGCTCGATTTCTCAGGCCACGATTACCGCCTGACACTGCTGGCCGGAGCCATGTTCTCGCTCCTGTGCATCGTCTGCCTGGGGCGCCTGCAAACCGGCGTGCTGGCGGCGCAGGTGGCGCGCCGCCAGTAGCCTGCGTCAGCGCGGAGCCAGTACGAACTGATAGCTCAGCGGCTTCAGGGGAATGCGGTACTTCATGAGCGGCAGGCCGCGCGCATCCCAGCCCGTATCGCCGCCCACGCCCGTCTGCACGGCATCGATCAGCAGGGAACCCATGCCGTGCGGCTGGATGTCCGAGCTGTGCCAGGCGCCGCGCGGACGCGGGTACAAGTCTTCGTACGGGAAGGCCAGCGCGTTCACCGACAGGGGTTTTACACCGGTGACCTGCAGGCCGCTGCCGCCTGCATCCTGCAGCGCGAGCCAGCGCACATCCGTCTTGTTGCCTGTTTCCTGCGGCCGCACGTAAGGGTGCGCCTGGTCCGCCAGCTTGCCGCGGTAAAGGCCGATGGCGGCGCCGGTCTGGCGGTCCGCATAGCTCTCCTGCGGGCCGCGGCCGTACCAGCTCAGTTGGTCCAGCGCCGGGTTGCTGTCGAACCGCATGCCGATGCGCAGCGGATCGGGCAGGTCCGGACGCACCGGCGTGAAGGAGGCCGTGACGTGGACGGCGCCGTCTTCCGCCATGCGGTAGCTGGTTTCCCAGCGGGCAGCGCCCGCACCCAGGTTGTACAGCACGCGGATGGTGTCGCCGCTCATCTCCAATACCCGCACTTCGCGGCGTTCGCTCAGCTGGCGCCAGACGGCATGCGTCTTCTCGATGCCCGTGCCCTGGTCGTTGTCCGTCATGGCGCGCCAGAAGTTCGGGCTGCCGCCCTGCAGCAGCTCGCGCCCGCCGCTGCTGTAGCGCACGAGGCCCGTGCTGGCGTCGACTGCCAGCGTGGCATTGGCAGCGCGCAGCTCGGGGCCCTGCGCGCCCTGCACCGCCTGCGTCCATTTCGGCGCGGGAGCAGGAGAAGCCGCCTGCAGCACGAACTGGCTGAAGCCGAGCATCTGCCCTTCCGCGACGCCGGGCGTGCTGCCGCGCTTGGCGCGGGCACGCAGGGTGAGGATGAATTCGCCGTCCGCCGCAGCCTGGCGGGCCGCTGCGGGCAGCGTGACCGTTCCCGTGCCCTGTGCCGGGGCAGCGACGCCATCCAGCCTGCCCTGCGCCACCGGCACGCCGTCGCGCGTCACGGTCCAGTCGAAATCGAAGCCGGAGAGGTCGCGGAAGTCGTAGCGGTTCACCACGCGCACGGAACCGGAGGCGGGGTCGCCTTCGAACACCACCGGCGAATAGACCTTCTGCAGCTCATAGTATTCCGGGTCCGGCGTGCGGTCGGCCTGCACCAGGCCGTCGGCCACCACCGAGCTGTCCTTGCGCGGGTTGGGACCGTAGTCCTCACCCTGTGCCCAGTATTCACGGCCTTTCGCATCCTTCATCAGCATGGCCTGGTCCACCCAGTCCCAGATAAAACCGCCCTGCAGCTTGCGGTGGCTGCGGATGGCCTGCCAGTACTCTTCCAGATTCCCGAGGCTGTTGCCCATGGCGTGGGCGTACTCGCACTGGATCATGGGCTGGCGGTAGCGCGGGTCTTCGGCATAGCCGATCATCTTCACGATATCGTCGTACATCGGCGCGTAGATATCGACATAGTCGTTCGGCAGGTGCTCTTCGCCGATGGTGCCGTGGCCCAGGTAGCTGATCAGGCGGGTGGGATCGTTCTCGCGGATCCAGCGCGCTGCCTTCTCGAAGTTTGGACCGGTGCCCGCCTCGTTCCCCAGCGACCAGATGATGATGCTCGGGTGGTTGCGGTCACGCTCCACCATGCGGCGCACGCGGTCCATGTGGGCCGTTTCCCAGTGCGGGCGGTAGCCCAGCTGGATCTTTTCGCGCTCGCCGGGCTTCTTCGCGTGGTCGCCCTTCTGCATGTACTCGTGCGATTCGATATTGGCCTCGTCGAGGATGTAGAGGCCGTATTCGTCCGCCAGATCGTACCAGCGGGGATCGTTCGGATAGTGCGAGGTGCGCACGGCGTTCACGTTCGCCTGCTTCATCAGCTCGATGTCGCGGCGCATGGTGTCCATGGACATGACGCGGAAGGTCTTCGGATCGTGCTCGTGGCGGTTGACGCCCTTGATCAGCACCCGCTTGCCGTTCACGCGCACTTCGCCGTCCGCGATTTCCACGGTGCGGAAGCCGATGCGGCGGGAGGTGGCCGACACCAGCTTGCCGTCGGCGTCGTAGAACTCCACCAGCAGGCGGTAGAGGTTTGGCGTTTCGGCGGACCACGGCTTCACCTGCGCGATGCGGGCCTGCAGGGGAGCGGCGCCGGACTTCGCCACGGGATTGGCTAGGGCCAGCAGCTGCTGGTCGCCATCGAAGAGCGTGGCCTTGACGGAACCGTTCGGTGCACCCGCAAAGGCGGGCGACACGGTCAGCAGGCCGTCGCGGTAGCCCTGCTTGTCCAGCAGCGCCGTCACCGTGTAGTCGCGCAGGTGGGCCTTCGGCTCGGCGTAGAGATAGACGCTGCGCTCGATGCCCGATACGCGCCAGAAGTCCTGGTCCTCCAGATAGGAACCGTCCGCGAAGCGATACAGCTCGATCGCGATCACGTTCTTGCCGGGGCGGACATAGCGGGTCAGGTTGAATTCGGAAGGCAGCTTGGAATCCTCCGAGTAGCCCACGCGCTGGCCGTTCACCCAGATGTAGTAGGCCGCACCCGCCGCGCCGATGTGCAGGAAGACCTCGCGACCCTTCCATGCCGCAGGCAGGTCGAAGTCGCGGCGGTAGGAGCCCACTTCGTTCATCGAATGCAGGATATAGGGCTCGGTTGCCGGGAACGGATAGTCGATGTTATTGAAGTATGGCTGGCCGAAGCCCTGGGCCTGCATCATGCCCGGCACCTCGATGGTTTTCCAGCGCGAGACATCGTAACCCGGCCGGTAGAAGTCCACGGGGCGCGATTCCGGATTCTTCGACAGGGCGAAGGACCAGCGGCCGTCCAGGGACTTGTAGTAGCGCGATGCGGCCGGATTCCCCGCCAGCGCCAGTTCCCGCGTTTCATAGTTGATGAAGGTGGTCTTCATCGGCTCGCGGTTCAGTTGAACGATCTCCGGACGCTCCCATTCGGCGGGAGGCGCAGCCTGCGCGGCGCCGGCAGCGCAGAGGGAGAGCAGGAAAAGTGCTTTTTGGATAAGGGTTCTCATCAGGCCATGCTAGCGGCAAGTTTGTCGCGCTGACCAATAACGTGCGGGTCCCCAACTATGCTAATTCAGCATAGGAAGCCAGTGGTGCTTCCCACTATCATTAGCCGTTGCTACAACCATAATAACGAGACCGATATGAGCAAGCCATTCAGGCGCATATTGTTGACCGGCGCAGCCGGAGGATTGGGCCGCCAGCTGCGCGGTCCCGTGAAAGACTTCGCGGACGTGGTCCGCCTGGCGGACATCGCCGACATGGGCGAGGCGCAGGAAGGCGAAGAGATCGTGCAATGCGACCTCGCCGACCGCGACGCCGTGCTGCGCATGTGCGAAGGCGTGGACGCGGTGCTGCATTTCGGCGGCATATCCACCGAAACGCCCTTCGCGCCCATCATGAACGCCAATATCCTGGGCATGGTGAACCTGTATGAGGCAGTGCACAAGCACGGCATCCGCCGTGTGGTGTTCGCCAGCTCCAACCACACCATGGGGATGTACCGCACCACCGACATGGTCGATGCCACCATGCCGCTGCGGCCGGACGGCTACTACGGCGTATCCAAGGTGTTCGGCGAATCGCTCTCGCGCTTCTACTGGGACCGTTTCGGCATCGAGACCGTGTGCATCCGCATCGGCTCATGCTTCCCGGAGCCCGCCAACCGCCGCATGCTGAGCACCTATATCAGCCTGGACGATCTGGTCGAACTTCTGCGCTGCTCCCTGACGGCGCCGCGCGTTGGCCACACCATCACCTTCGGCGTATCGGACAACCCCAGCGTATGGTGGGACGACCGCCATGCGCGCCATCTCGGCTTCGTGCCGAAGGACAACTCGGCGAAGTTCGCCAGCATGTTCCCCGCCGGCGACTATCCGCCGGTGGACGATCTCGCAACCATTTACCAGGGCGGCGGCTTCCTTTACAGCGGCCCCCAATATCCACAGGAATGACGATGACCCAGAACCTCCAACGCCGCCGCATCCTGCTCGGCGCAGCCGCCGCCGGTGCGGCCCTCACCCTGAATCCTTCGCTGGCCAGCGCCGCCTCGCCGCGCTTCACCATCGGCGAGAACGACTTCCTGCTGGACGGGAAGCCCCTGCAGATCCGCTGCGGCGAGATCCATTTCGCCCGCGTGCCCCGCGAATACTGGGGCCACCGCCTGAAGGCCATCAAGGCCATGGGACTGAACGCCGTTTGCGCCTACCTGTTCTGGAACTACCACGAATGGCGCGAGGGCAAATTCCAATGGGAGGGCCAGCGCGACGCCGTGGAGTTCTGCAAGCTGGCGCAGGCCGAAGGGCTATGGGTCATCCTGCGCCCCGGGCCCTACGCCTGCGCGGAATGGGAAATGGGCGGACTGCCATGGTGGCTGCTGAAGGCGCCCGGCGACAAGTTCCTGCGCACCCGCGCGCCCGAATACGTGAACCCCGCGCGCCGCTGGCTGTCGGAAGTGGGCCGCGTACTCGGGCCGATGCAGGTTACGCACGGCGGCCCGATCCTCATGGTGCAGGTCGAGAACGAATACGGCTTCTTCGGCGAAGACCTGGAATATATGCGCGTGATGCGGAAGGCGCTGCTGGACGGCGGCTTCGACGTGCCCCTCTTTCAGTGCAACCCCACCAATGCCGTGGCGAAGACGCATATCCCGGAGCTCTTCTCCGTGGCGAACTTCGGCAGCGATCCCGCGACCGGCTTCAAGGCCCTGGACAGCGTGCAGAAAGGGCCGCGCATGTGCGGCGAATACTACTCCGGCTGGTTCGACACCTGGGGCGCGCCGCACCGGCGCGGCGACAATGCGCGCGCCATTCAGGACATCGACGCCATGCTGAACGCGAACGGCTCCTTCAGCCTCTACATGGCGCACGGCGGCACCACCTTCGGCCTGTGGGGCGGCTGCGACCGTCCCTTCCGCCCCGACACCACGAGCTACGACTACGATGCCCCCATCAGCGAAGCGGGCTGGCTGGGCGCCAAATTCCGTACCTACCGCGACTGCCTGGCAAAGCACCTGCAGGCCGGTGAACAGCTCTCCCCTGCCCCGGATAAACTGCCCGTGATGGCCATTCCCGCCTTCCCGCTCAGCGAAACGGCGCCGGTGTTCGCCAACCTGCCGGCGCAAGGGATCGACGATGTATCGCCGCGCAATATCGAGCAGTACGACATCAGCCGGGGGCTGGTCGCGTATTCGATCAAGCTGCCCGCAGGTCCGGCCGGAACGCTGGAAGCGGCCAATGCGCGCGACCTGGCATGGGTTTATATGGACGGACGCATGGTCGGCACCATGGACACGCGCTACCGCCGCTTCAGCGTGAACGTTCCCGCACGCTCCAAAGAGACCACCATCGACATCCTGCTGTACACCATCGCCCGCGTCAATTTCGGCGCCGAAGTGCATGACCGAAAAGGCCTGCACGGCCCAGTCACCTTCAAGACAAAAGGCGGGGCGGCGCAGGAACTGACCGGCTGGCGCATCCGCGCCATCGACTTCGATGCCGATGGCGTGCTGCCCCCGCTGCGCTGGCAGGCCGCGCGCGCCTCCGGCCCCGCCTTCTGGCGCGGCAGCTTCCAGGCATCGCAGAGCGCGGACACCTTCCTCGACATGTCCGGCTGGGGGCAAGGCATTGTGTGGATCAACGGCCGCTGCCTGGGCCGCTACTGGAGCATCGGTCCCACGCAGACCATGTACCTGCCGGGTCCCTGGATCAAGGCGGGCCGCAACGAAGTCGTGGTGCTCGACCTGACGGGCCCGCGCGTCAGCCGCATCGCCGGGCTGACGGCGCCGGTACTCGACGAGCTGCATCCCGAGCGCGACCTGAAGCGGCCTCCGAGCACGGCGCGCCCCCGCCTTGCCGGGCTGACGCCAGTACACAGCGGCCAGTTCGCAAGCGGCCCGGCGACGCAGGACGTGAAGTTCGAGCATGCCGCGCGCGGACGCCAGCTGTGCATCGAAGTGGTGGACACCTTCGACGGCAAACCGCACGCCGCCATCGCCGAGCTGGCCCTGCTCGATGCGGCAGGCCAGCCGCTGAACCAGACCGCGTGGACGATTGCGTACGCAAGCAGCGAAGAATCGCGCAAGGAAGACGGCGGCGCGCTGAACGCCATCAACGGCCAGGCGACGGACTACTGGCACACCGCCTACAGCAACGGCGCAGCGCCTGCCGGCCCTGCGCGCCTGATCATCGACCTGGGCGGCGCGACGGAGATCAGCGGCCTGCGCTACACCCCGCGCCAGGGCCCCGAAGGCGTGACAGGCCGCATCCGCCGCTACCGCATCTTCGTCGGCGACAAGCTGGTCGAAGGCTGATTGTCGTTCCCGCGCAGGCGGGAATGACGTTACTCGATGAAGGCGGGAGCAGGGAGGAAGGTGCCGATCATGCAGGCGTCGGCGACGATGCGCATGGGGGCGAAGTCGGCATCGGAACGCCGAGTGCGGATCAGGTCGTGGAAGTGGGCGTAGAGGCCGGCATATTCGGCGTCCACGCCGTCCAGCACAACCTTGCCGTCTATCTCGAGCATCATGCCGCCCTTGTGCACGGCCAGCTTTTCGCCGTCCGCCGTTTCGGCGAAGATGCTCCAGCGCTGGCGCTCCGTTTCGAGGAAGTCGTATTCGGCGCGGATCGAGAGCCCCGCCTCCGTTCCCATCTTCAGCTCGGCACGGATCGGCGCCGCGCAGTTGACCGGCACGTGCATGTCGGCCTTGCGGACGATCACGGTGTCCGGCAACAGCCGCGTGAGGATGGAGAGCGAGTTGATGGCCGGGTCGAAGATGCCGCTGCCGCCCGCCGCGAAGATCCAGTGCTGGCCGGGATGCCATTCGCGCACGTTCTCCTTCCATTCGATGCGCAGCGACGACAGCGTGCGCTGCGCGATCCATTCACGCGCCGGTTCCACCGCTGGCGAGAAGCGCGAGTGCCAGCCCGCGAGCAGCGTGACGCCATGGGCTTCCGCGAGCTCGCGGATCGTATCAGCCTCACCCACCGTGGCGGCGGGCGGCTTCTCGAGGAAGACGTGCTTGCCCGCTTCGATGGCCTGTTTGGCCAGCGCCTGCCTTACCTGCGGCGGCGTGCACAGGGCCACCGCTTCGATATCGGGATGCTCGGCGAGCATCGCCTCCATGCTCTGGTAGCAGCGCAGGCCCGGCAGGCGGCTGCTGGGAGAGCAGCCCGCCACCAGTTCCCAGTTCGGGTTGGCACGGATGGCGGGAATGTGCTGGTCGACGGCGATCTTGCCAAGGCCCACAAGGCCGATCTTCAGTGGGCGCAGGCCTGCCTGCTGGGCCGTCATGCGGCCTCGCGCCAGGCTGCCACGAACTCGCGGGCGCGCCGCGCGAGTTCGGTTTCGGTGACGCCCGGCGAATACAGGGCGGAGCCGATGCCGAAGCCCGTCGCCCCGGCAGCACGCCAGGCCGCCATGCTGGCTGGCGTGACGCCGCCGACGGGCCACAGGGGCGTACCGGCTGGAAGCACGGTGGCCATGGCTTTCAGGCCCGCAGTGCCCACCATCTCGGCCGGAAAGAGTTTCAGGGCGTGCGCGCCCGCATCCAGCGCGGCGAACGCCTCGGTGGGCGTGGCCACACCCGGGGCGCAGAGCATGCCCGCCAGGCGGGCGTGGGCGACGACTTCGGGTTTGCAGTCGGGGGCGACGAAGAGGCGGCCGCCCGCCGCTGCAACCTGGTCCACATGGCCGGTATTGAGCATGGTGCCACCGCCTACCAGCACGTCCGCCGGCGCCATGGTGGCGAGGGTGCCGATGGCCTGCACGGCGCCCGGACGGTTCAGGGGCACTTCGAGCATGCTGAAGCCCTCATCCATCAGCACCCTGCCTACCATGGGCGCTTCGGCCGCAGTCAGGCCTCGCAGGATGGCAACCAGCGGCAGGCGCTTCTTATCGTCAAACATGGGCTGCTCCTTCGGTGGCAAAGCGGGCCATGGCCGCGCAGTAGGTCTTGTGCGGATCGAGCGTGCTGGCGGCGATGCCGAAATGTGCCGCTGCGCGCAGGTAGCGTGGTGCGAGGCCTGAGGAAGCGATGATGGCGACCGATTTCGGAGCGCCGTTCATGGCGCGCGCCGCGGCGAACTCGGCGCCGATCAGCAGTCCGCTGACCTGCCCTCGCCCACGGCGGGCTTCCATGGCGCCGCTCACCACGGCCGCGCGCACCGTGAACAGCGCGTGGCTCAGGGGCAGGCCCTTCTCGGCCAGCGCGAGGCCGGCGTCGAAGTCGGCATCGTCTTCCGGGTCAGCGTTCTGCAGCAGCGCTGACAAGGTGCCGTCTCGCGCGAGCATCGCGTAAAGCTCGCCCGTCATGTAGGTGGACCAGTGGACCATGCGCCCATCCTGCACGCGCACCCACTTGCTGTGGGTTCCCGGCAGCAGGAACCATCCGTCGCCATGGCCCAGCGCACGGGCGCCAAGCATCTGGGTCTCTTCGCCGCGCATCACGTCGGACACCGCGCCGCGCCGCGCATAGCCCGGCACGATGAAACAGCCTGCCATTTCACGCACGGGAACGAGGTGGTGCGGGAGTTCGTCCAGCGACACGCTGTCGGCGAGATACGGCACTTCCTGCCAGCCCTGGGCGCTGCCCACCATGCCGGAGAGGACCACCGGCAGGTCCGCGCCGGCGCCAATGGCCGAACGCAGGGCCGCGAGCGACCATGCGAAGCGGCCGCGCTCGGCCAGCATGCCCCGTTCGTCCTCCAGCTGGCGCACGCAGGCGCCCTGCCCGTCCAGCAGATAGGCACGGCGGTTGGTCGTGCCCCAGTCAACGCCAAGCAGGGACATCGCGCTCACCATTCGGCCACGCTGCCGTCGGCATGGCGCCACAGCGGGTTGCGCCAGTCCTGCACGCTGCGGCTGGCTTCGATGACTGCCTCTTCGTTGATCTCGACGCCGAGGCCCGGCTTCATGAGCGGCGCGAAGTAGCCGTCGCGGATGCGGAAGTCTTCGCGGTTCACCACGTAGTCCAGCAGCTCGGCGCCCTTGTTGTAGTGGATGCCCATGCTCTGCTCCTGCAGAACGGCGTTGTGCGACACGAAGTCCACGTGCAGGCAGGCCGCCAGCGCCACGGGGCCGAGCGGGCAATGCGGTGCGAGCGCCACGTCGTAGGCCTCGGCCATGGACGCGATCTTCACGCATTCGGTGATGCCGCCTGCATGCGAGAGGTCCGGCTGCACGATGGAGATGCCGCCGTCGGCGAACACGCGCTTGAAGTCGAAACGGGAGAACATGCGCTCGCCCGCCGCCAGTGGAATGGCCGTGCTTTCGGCCAGGCGGCGATAGTATTCGGATTGTTCGGCCAGCACCGGCTCTTCGACGAACAGGGGGCGGTAAGGCTCCAGCTCGCGCAGCAGGGTCTTGGCCATCGGCGCGGCCACGCGGCCATGGAAGTCGATGCCGAACTCGATGCGGTTGCCGAAGATGGCGCGGATTTCGGCGATACGCTCCACGGCCGCATCGATCTTGGTGCTGGTATCGATGATGCCCAGCTCCTCGGTGCCGTTCATCTTGAAGGTGGTGAAGCCGATGTCCATCAGTGTGCGGATGCCCGCGACCACGTCGGCGGGACGGTCGCCGCCCACCCAGCTGTAGGCCTGCATGCGGTCGCGCACCAGGCCTCCCAGCAGCTGCCATACGGGCTGGCCGAGCACCTTGCCCTTGATGTCCCACAGGGCCTGGTCGATACCGGCGATGGCGCTCATGAGAATAGGACCGCCGCGATAGAAGCCGCCGCGGTACATGGCCTGCCACAAGTCGTTGATGCGGGCGGGATCCTGCCCGATCAGCAGTTCGCCCAGTTCATGCACGGCGGCTTCCACCGTCCGCGCCTTGCCTTCGATGACCGGCTCCCCCCAGCCCACCACGCCTTCGTCGGTCTCGATCTTCAAAAACATCCAACGCGGCGGCACCCGGTAGGTAGTCAGTTTCGTAATTTTCATGTCAATCAGCCTTTGGCAATCAGTGAGCAAGAGCTTACCGTTGCCATTGGCAGATGACTTATGAATAAAACCGTACGAGCTATACCGAGTTGTAAAGCGTTTTCCTCAGGGCTGGCCGAAGGTATCCGCCGGGCGTCCCGCCATAGGGAGAGTCACCGCAAAAAGGGAGCCTGCGAGGGGTTCCTGCGCGCGCACTTCCGAAGGCAGGTCTTCGTAGGCGGAGGTGATGTAGAGGGTGCGCAGATCCGGGCCGCCGAAGGCGCAGGATGCGGGCTGGCTGACCGGCACGCGGATCGTCATATCCAGGGTGCCGTCAGGCAGGTAGCGGCACACGCGGGCGCCGCCCCACTGGGCGAGCCACAGCCCTCCTTCGCTGTCGACCGTCATGCCGTCCGGCGAGCCTTCTTCGCCGCCGAGAAGGCGGAACAGGCGGCGCTCGCCGCAGATGCCCGAGGCGTCCACGGGATAGGCAAAGAGCTCGTTCGTCATGCTGTCCGCGTGGTACATGGTGCGGCCATCGAGGCTGAAGGCCGGCCCGTTGCAGATGCAGATGCCTTCATCCTGAAGGGTAAGGCTGCCGTCCGGCGCCAGGCGCCACAGGTGGCCGTCCGGCCGCTTCTTGTCGATGTTGTTCATGGAGCCGAACCACAGGTTCCCGTAGGGATCGGCCTTGGCGTCGTTCAGGCGGCAGTTCGGCGGCAGCTCAGGCTGGGAGGCGATGGGTTCCATGCGCAGCTCGGGTTCCAGCCACAATCGCACCACGCTGGTGCGCAGCCCCGCCATGAAGCCGTCGCCGTCGGCGCGCGGCACGATCCAGCACACGTAGTCCGGGAAGGACCAGCTGAAGTTGTGGTCAGAGGACGGTTCGTAGGCGAGCAGGCGCTGGCCCTTGATGTCGACGAAATAGAGGCGCTGCCGCGCCCACAGCGGGCCTTCGCCCAGTTCGGCTCCGGCCTGCCATATGCAGGCGGCCTGAAATTCCTTGTTCATTGCGCACCGATCCTGAAAAGAAAACGCGCCGCCCCATGGCGGCGCACTATGCCCATGCTAGCGGAGCGGCCTGCGCATCCGCCATGCCAAAGGCACCGCGAGCTATATCGATTCGCTATGCGTGGCGCTGTCCCTGGCGGGCGCATTCGCGCAGCGCCTGCATCATCGCTTCCGCCGCTGGCGCCAGGTGGTGCTGGCGGCGCGTGACAATGCCGTAGCAGTCCAGCCGGATATCCAGCGGCACCGGCAGAATGGCGAGCGTGCCGAATTCGAGATATGGCAGCACCAGTTCCTCCGGTAGCGCGACCACGCGGTCGCTGCCCATCAGCAGCAGCGGGATCATGGACAGCGCCATGGTTTCGATACTGTCCACCGGTTCCCGCACGCCGTGCGAAATGAACATGGCGGTGAGGCGGTCGCGCAGCATGCCCGCGGGCGGCAATATCCACGGCGCTTCCGCCAGCTCTTCCACGGTGAGTTCGGAGCGCGAGAGCCAGGGGTGGCCCGCCCGCACCACCAGGCGGTGCACCTCCTCCGCCAGCGGTTCGAAATTCAGTTCCTGCACCAGGTTCGGGTCCAGAATACGGCCGATGGCGATATCGATCTCGCCGCTGCGCAGGCGCTCGATCAGCACCTTGCTGGTATCCACGCCGAGCGACACCTGCACCTGGGTGTGGCGCGATTTGAGCAGCTGCACCGCCGCCGGAACGAGGCCAGTGGAAGGCGTCATGACCGTGCCGAGATTCACCCGGCCGCCGACGCCCGCCGCGCCCAGCACCACTTCCTGGTGCGCCGCCTCCATTTCCGCAAGCGCCGCACCGGCCCGGCGTATCATCACTTCGCCGTACCATGTTGGGGCCACACCGCGCGGCAGGCGTTCGAACAGGGTTACGCCGAGCGTGTCCTCCAGCTCGCTGAGCAGCTTCGAGGCGCCGGGCTGGGTGAGCCCCGCGGCTTCGGCGGCATGGAGAATGGAACCGTGGCGGCCCAGTTCCACCAGCAGGATCAGATGGCGGGTCTTGAGGCGGGAACGCAGAAAGCGGTGGGACGATAAGGTCATGGGAAGGCCAGCAGAACTCAGCAGAAAACGATCTTATGGCAAGGTTGATGCAGCGTCAATGGCGCGGGCAGCTATGCCTCAACGATATACCGGGGACGCAAAGCGGCATACCCGCGCCCGAGAACGCGGTCTTAACATAATGAAAAACATAGCGTGCGAGCCAGCACGCAAACAGGAGACCTGAGAATTTATGAGCCCCATCACATCGCTGGATACGCTGGTATTCATCATCTATTTCATCGCCGTTTCGGCCTACGGCATCTGGATCTACCGCAAACGCAAGTCTGCCACCGCTTCCTCCTCGCATGACTACTTCCTGGCTGAAGGCTCCCTCACCTGGTGGGCTATCGGCGCCTCGCTGATCGCCTCGAATATCTCAGCCGAGCAGTTCATCGGCATGAGCGGCTCGGGCTTCAAGATCGGCATGGCCATCGCCGCCTATGAGTTGATGGCGGCGGCCACCCTGATCGTGGTGGCGGTGTTCTTCATGCCGGTGTATATCAAGCAACGCATCTACACCATGCCGCAGTTCCTGGAACAGCGCTACAACCGCTCGGTGGCCACCATCATGGCTGCCTTCTGGCTCGCGCTGTACATTGTGGTCAACCTCACCTCCATCCTCTACCTGGGCGCCATTGCGATCAGCAGCGTTTCCGGCCTGGGCCTGGTGCCATGCATGGTCTTCCTGGCTGCCTTCGCCATCGTCATCACATTGGGCGGCATGAAGGTAATCGGTTACACGGACGTGATCCAGGTTCTGGTACTGGTCATCGGCGGCCTGGTGACCACCTGGCTGGCGCTGAACATGGTGGCCTCGCTCGATGGAGGCAGCGGCGTCGTGCACGGCTTCTCCGTGCTGACCGAGAAGGCGGGCGGCCATTTCGACATGGTGCTGGCACGCGACAACGCGAACTACATGGACCTGCCGGGCCTCTCGGTCCTCCTGGGCGGCATGTGGATCGCGAACCTTAGCTACTGGGGCTGCAACCAGTACATCACGCAGCGCGCCCTTGGCGCCGACCTGCCCACCGCACGCAAGGGCCTTCTGTTCGCGGCCTTCCTCAAGCTGCTGATGCCGGTGATCGTGGTGCTGCCCGGTATCGCGGCCTTCCTGCTGCACCAGAACGGCAGCCTGGGTTCCGGCATGCTGGTGAACGGCGAACTGAATACGGACCGCGCCTACCCCGTGCTGCTCGGCCTTCTGCCTACCGGCCTGAAAGGCATGGCCTTCGCCGCGCTGACGGCGGCCGTGGTCGCGTCCCTGGCAGGCAAGGCGAACAGCATTGCCACCATCTTCACGCTGGATATCTACAAGAAGCGCATGGACCCTGAAGCGAGCGAACGCAAGATGGTGTGGATCGGCCGCATGACCGTGGTGGTCTCGATGGTGGCCGCCTTCCTGATAGCCCCCTTCATGGGCATCGACAAGAAGGGCGGCTTCCAGTACATCCAGGAATACACGGGCTTCGTTTCGCCGGGCATTCTGGCCATGTTCGTGATGGGCTTCTTCTGGCAGCGCACCACCTCTGCGGCGGCGATGTTCGCCACCGTCGGCGGCTTCGTGCTCTCCGTTGTGATGAAGTTCCTGCCCGGCTTCATGGACCTCTCCGGCCTCGCCGCCATCGGCTTCGCGGCGCCCAATGCGGCAGGCGTTTACGAGATGCCCTTCCTGGACCGCATGATGGTCGTCTTCATCGCCGTCATCATCGGCATGGTCATCATCAGCCTGGTGTGGCCGCGCCGCGAGCCGCGTCCGGAAGAACGCGTCGAGCCATCGATGTTCCGCGTGAATCCCGGCTTTATCGCGGGATCGGCGATCATCATGGCCATGCTCGCTGCGGTCTACTGGGTCTGGTACTGAACGGCCCCTGTATCGCCCTGCCTCAATGCGTGGTGGGGCGGTCTCCGCTCTTGATGGTGCCGCGCCAGGCGCCCGTTTCGCTGCCGCGCGATTCGATCATCTCCTTGAAGCGCTGCAGATTGCCGCGCGCCTCCGCGCGCACCGCTCCCATGGCGTCGCCCGCCGTTTCCAGCAGGCCTTCCGGCGTATAGGCCATGGAGAGCTCGATACGGCAGCGCGATCCCGGCAGGGATTCGAACTTCACGGCGCCGCTATTGGGCTTGCCGGTGATGCTGCGCCAGGCGATGCGGCGATCCGGAATCTGCTCCACGATCTCCGCATCCCATTCCACGGCCTTGCCGAAGACATCGGCCTTCCAGTGCAGGCGCTTGTCGTCCAGCTGGCGCACTTCGTGAACGCTGTCCATGAACGAGGGGAATTCCTCGAACTGCGTCCACTGGTCGTAGGCCGTACGCACGGGCACCTTCACGGTAATGGATTCGCGTACCGTTGAGGAATCCGACTTGTTCTTCTTGAGCTGTTTCGCGAGGTAGGCGCCCCCCAGGGCCAGCGCCACCATCGGTAATAGTCGAGCCATCTTGTCCTCCTTCATATGTGTTGAGGAATCTGCAGGCGCAGGCGCGTCCGCAGGGGAACTGGCATCGTAGCCCCGCCAGCGCGCGGGGCGTATCGGCTAACGCGCCACTGCCTTGTAGGCCGCTTCTGGCGTGACCCGCGTTGGCGGGATTACAATAGCTGGTCCGCGCCCGGCGCGGCCTTCTCACACCGATATCCCTACCGGAGGATTCCATGCAGATCAACCCGTATCTGATGTTCAACGGCAATTGCGAAGACGCTTTCAACTTCTACGCCAAGGTCTTCAGTAGCAAGCTCAACGACATCCATCGCTACGCCAACTCGCCGATGGAGGACCAGGTGCCCGCCGACTTCCGCAACCGGGTCATGCATACCAGCATGAATATTGCGAACATCGTCCTGATGGGGTCGGACAGTCCGCCCGAACAGGGCTTTGCGCCCATCCAGGGGACGTCGCTGTCGATCAGCGTGCCCACGGCCGAGGAAGCCGAACGCGTGTTTGCCGCGCTGGCCGACGGCGGCAAGGTCACCATGCCCATCGCCAGCACCTTCTGGGCGCTGCGCTTCGGCATGCTCACCGACCGTTTCGGCACGCCGTGGATGGTGAACTGCGACCACCCGCAGCAGGGCTAAGACGGCATAACCATGTTTTCTGGCGTCATTTGGACGCCAGATCCCAAGCCCGACTTTTATTCCATTTCTCCCCAATTACCACGCCGCATACTGGCTTTTATTTCGATATACAAAATACCGAGTCAAAACATATACTTAAAATTAATCGCCACAATTTCAATCGGTAAATACAATGTTTTCCGGCGCCACAAAAACATGGCGTTGCTGATATTTATAACTGGCAGATTGAAAGGTGAATATGAAAGTATCGCTCCCCGCGCTGGCATCCGGTTTCGTGTGCTCCACGCTTCTCGCAATATGCTCGCCTGCAAATGCGACGCCATCGGAATTTTTGACCCGGCTATATACGGAAGCCTTGGGAAGGGTTCCTGACGCAACCACGTGGAAAAGTAGCACGCTATTCTCGACGATGCCCGCAAATTGCACGTCATTGGACTTCTTCACCATGGCGAACAATGTTTATTCCTCGGCGGAATACCAGTCGCTCGGCTACACCAACACGCAGAAGGTACTCACCCTCTATCGGGGAATTCTCAGCCGCGAGCCGGACGCTGTCTCTTCCGTGCAGTACTGGGTCTCGCTGCTGAACGCAGGCCACCCGATGTCTACACTGGTCAGCAATTTAGTCACCCAGGCGGAGTTCTATACACTGCGCGACACGCAGATCTGCGCGGCGGTCGCCCCGGGGGCGGAAACGGTTTATCGGTGGGGCATGCTGCCGGTGCTGCGCATCACGCCGGGTGAAACGCCAATCGAAGTGGATGATGTGGGTGGTGTCAAAGGGCTTCAGCACATGCTGAACGATGCGGCCAGCGCTGCCGACAAGACTGTCCGACTGCCGCAAGGCTCAGTCATCTACGCTGCAAAGGAAATCATTGTCCCGGCAGGGGTAACACTCACTACGGTGGGCAACGTGCCGCCGAACCAGTATGCCAAGATGGCGCGCATCGTGCGCACCGCGAACACTGGCACAACCATCCTTACCTTGCAAGGCGGAGCATCCGTGAACGGCATCTGGGTGTCCGGCCAAAGGAATCACATCATCAATGGCCAGCAGCTCCAATATATGACCATGGACGCGTCGCTCAAGATCGCGCATGGCACTGCCAACGCGAGCGTCATCGGTTCGCGTTTCGATACCGCAAACGGCAATACCAATATCGCGATCTCGGGCTACTCTGACGCCACCTCCACCAGCTGCAACGGCCACACCGTGCAGAACAACCTCATCACAGGCTATACCGACACACACCGCACAAACATCGCCTCCCGCTACACCGATGGCATTACCAATCAATGCCGCAATGCGACCGTGTCGGGGAACGGCATCGTGGACGTGAGCGATGTCGGCGTGGTCACCTTTGCCGACTATATCCTGAGCGGTGGTGTGAAGACCTCGCAGCAGGCCAGCGTGGTGTCCAACAATACGGTCATCGCCGCCGGGAGCTCCACCATCGCGGCGTACAGCTTCGAGCCATACGAAGTAGCCAAGGATGCGAACGGAAATCCGCTGGAACAGATCAAGAACCTGAACTTCACGAACGCCACCTTCAGTGGGAACCGTTTCTGGACCGGCCCGGGTGCTCACTTCGACTTTGGCGTGGCCGGCAGCGGCAAACCGTGGCATGGCATCTATGGTCATCTTGGCTACGGCGCGAAGATCATCAACAATACCAATGAAGGCATTGCCACCAACATGCAGATCGGTATTGCCATTGACGGAATGTCCAACACGACCGTGTCGAACAACGCCCTCCGTTACGTCACGCTGGCGGTAGAAGGGCTCTGCCCGACCAAGGCCGCCATCGTGGCCGATACCGGTTCGGAGCTTACCCAGTCAGGAACCGTGCCGCTCTCCACCCCAGGTCTCATCACTGGCAACACACAGAATGGTGTGGCCGTTTCCTACACTGTGGGCAGTGTCGACAACTGCCAGCCAGGCAATCATTGATGGGGCGATAGGCGATGCTTCGCGCAGGCTGCCGAATCAATCGCGCGGCCGCCTGCGCCTCAATGAGGGTGCGGGACCATGCAGTCATCGTCGCTGAAGCTCGGCTTGAACATGAACTGGCGGCCGCCCAGTTCCAGTGCTTTTACCTGTGTAGTGACGACGGAGAATTTCCCCGCCTTCAGCATGTCGTGCAGTGATGTCCCGCATCGATCCGGGCCGACCTCGGCGGTCTGGGTCCAGCGGCCATCTTTCCCCTGGGCGTAGAGCGTGCCTGTGGGGTAGAAGGGGCGGAACAAGAGGACCTCAGGCTTTTCATCTCCATCGACGTCGAGCAGCCACGCATCGCATTTCTGTCCCGGATTGCGCACACAGCCCGGCTGCTGGCCGAACGGCAGCTGGTCCCACTTCTGGGCGACAAAGCTGGCTGGCAGCCGGGCGGTGGCAGGCCACATCGTCACGTTGTTCGGGAAGCGGATGAGCTCTGGCGTGCCGCTTCCCCAACGGGTCCCCAGCTTCAACTCCGACCCAGCTTTGTCACTCACCGCTTTATCGCCCGAACGCGCCAGTTGCTCAAGCGCTTCCTGTCCATAGCGATGCCCTTCAAAGCGCAGGTAGCGGAAGTCGAATTTGTCCGCTTGCACCTTGCCTGCGGCGAGACGGGCCATTTGATCGTTCACCGACAGCCTGGCAGGATCGGCCAGCGGCGTGAACAAGGCAAACAGCACGGCCAGCACCACAAAGGCTGTCGCCACATTTACCTTCGCAACAGCGGACGTCCAGGCCTCCTGGCTCCGCGCAGCCCACAGATATCCTCCCGCATAGCAGGCTGCCACCGCCATGCGTGCGGCAGCCACGATCCTGTCGGAGGTCCAGCCGTAGTCATGGACCCGCAGCCCCAGCGCATAGATCGCAATCAGCGTGAGCGGAAGCAGCAGAACTCCTGCGATATGCGCTCCCGGCCGCCTGGACAGCGCGCGTCGCCATCCTCGATGGCATCTTCGCGCGCTCGCACCTCGTCCAACCTCTGACCCTCTATCGGTCCACCGTTCTGGACAGGGTTGAGCGTTTCATTGACGGAGGCGTCCTTCGATATCCTGCCTATATGTCGGCGGCCACGGACGAAACGAGCGTTATGAAGCATTTCACGGACCACGACTCGCAGGGTTGCGCGGTGCTGCTGCGGATCGCCTGCCACGCCGGAGCGCCAGCCATCGACATGGAAGGCAACGAGGCCTTCGGCAATCAGAGCGAGGCCGAGTTTCTGCTTCCGCGGGATTCCGCATGCCGGATCGACGGCATCACCGATGTGAACGACGGGAGAGAGATGGTGCAGTGGATCCCCCCGATCTACGCAGGCAAATACAAGCGCCTGCGCATCTATGACACTACATTGCTGTAGCAGATTCCCTGCTAGTTGGAGGTTGCCGCACCTGAGGGACAGGCTACCGGCTTTCCTGTGGGGCTGAAGTTGAGTGGAACGAAGGCGTAGCCGCTGCCTTCACGCCGCACATGGCCAACACCGGGGAAAGGAAGATGCGCCCCCGCCACCAGCGCGCAACGGTCCGCCGCCGCGTCCAGGCTGCGGCGGCGTTCTGCCGTCGATGCATCCGGCACATAGTCGTAGCGGACCGTCGCCTGTGGGTGCGGGAATTGCACGGCCCCCATGTGTACCTGGTCGCCGATCAGAATCAGCTGCTGGCCGCCTGCGCTCAGCACATAGGCCGTGTGCCCCGGCGTATGTCCGCGCCCGCTGATGGCGCGCAGGCCGGGTTCCAGTTCGGTTTCTCCATCGAAGGTCTGCATCCGCTTCGCAGCCTGGTAAGGCGCCAACCTGGTCCGCGCCACCCGGTACAGCTCCCGGCGTGCAGGCACAGCGCGCGTTTCCTCGGTCGGGTCCAGCCAGTGATCCGCTTCGCGCTTGTTGATGAAGACCGTCGCATTGGGATACAGGCGGCGCTCCTGTTCCGTGAGGCCGCCGATATGGTCGCCGTGCATATGCGTGATGTAGATGGCGTCCACCTGCTCGGGCGTATAGCCTGCGGCGCGCAGATTTCCCGCCAGCCGCCCCAGCGTGGGCACAAGGTCGCCGCCGCCGGCGTCAATCAACACCAGCCGCGCGCCCGTGTTGATCAGGAAGGCGTTATGCGAGGTTTCAACCGGCGAGGAAAGGAACTGCCTGGCCAGCGCCTCCTGCATCGCCGCTGGCGTCACGTTGCGCATGTCCTCCGGCGTGAGCGGCATCGAACCGTCGTTCAGCACCGTGACCTCGGTTGCGCCGAGCATGAAGCGGAACAAGGCAGGAGGCACACCCTGGGCTGGCGCGACGGCGCAGGCCAGGCTGTGCGCCAGGATCAGGCAAAGCGGCAACAGAATGCGCATGGGCTCCTCGTTCGTGTCGTGGGCCCGATTATAACGCCGACACCTGCTCAGTATGTGCCAAGGCGAATCTTCAGCACCGTTGGACGCGCAGGCAGGTTGATGCCCCAATCGGTCTGGTCGCCATTCCAGTTGCGCTCCATGACCCATTTTCCGGCCGCGTCGAAATGTCCCTCTTCGACGCGCGCGAACATGAATGGCTTGCCCGCATTGGCGCCCGCTGCTTCGAAACCGAGGCGGATCTGCTGTCCGATCACGATGAATTCATTGTCGCCGGTCTGTGCCAGCCCGGCGCCGCCGTTCGGCTGAGCGGTATCCGGTGGAAAGTCCTGCCCCGCCGCGTTCCCGAACTGCCATTCGCGGAAACTCGCCGTCACTTTCCAGTTGGAGAACAGTACGGTCTGCGGCGTGCGCTCGTCGCTCTCGGCGATGCCTTGCGTACGCCCTTCGAACGCCCACAGCGCCCACTGCCGCGCCATAGGCCGGAATGCCGCATACACCTTGCCGAAGGGCTCGACCATGTTCTTGTCCTTCAGCTTCGATCCCAGGGGGTAGTTGCTGTAGTCCGCGTAGTCGATGCCGAAGGGCGCCACGCCGAGCGCCCCGCGGCCAAGTATCTGGTAGATATAGCGGGCATACGTGGCTGCGTTGCCCATTTCAGGCACCAACAGGGGATTGTCCCGGCGCTGGAAGCGCTCCAGCGTTGCGTCTACCTTCTTCGACTCCGGCATGTAAATGTCGGGAGCCGCGATGTCGATGTGCGGCGCAGCAGCCTTGTAGATGTCGATCACGTCGAAGGTTGGCCCGCCGCTGGCGAAATTGCCCTTCCACGGCGCCATGGGCTCAAGCGGATCGCGCAAGGCGTTGTTGACGAACATGGGCAGGTCATAGACCGCGCGCCCGGCCGTCGCTACCGTTTCGATGTAGCTGGCGACTGCATAGGCATGGAAGTATTCGTCGGCATAAGGCCCGTACACCTCGCTCCAGCTGCCGCTAGCGGCGCCCGGTACCGGCGCCTTCTTGTGCGCCA
This sequence comes from Massilia endophytica, assembly GCF_021165955.1. Taxonomy (NCBI): domain Bacteria; kingdom Pseudomonadati; phylum Pseudomonadota; class Betaproteobacteria; order Burkholderiales; family Oxalobacteraceae; genus Massilia; species Massilia endophytica. Next base: position 2,697,047 of record NZ_CP088952.1, read on the forward strand.
GCACCGCCGCGGGCACGGGCTGGCGGAACGCCGCTTCTGCCTTCGGCCCGAAGTCGCGCACCGTGCCATAGGTCCCTACTTCGTTCTCCACCTGCACCATGATGACGGTACGCTGCGCCTCATCGATCTTCTTCACATGCGCCATCAGGGCCGTGAAGGCCCTGGTGTCGGCCTTCAGGGTCTGCTCGCCGAACGGGGACAGGCAATAGATGGTCTTGCCGTCCTTGTCCAGCATGCGCGGGAAGCGCCGGTTGTCGAACTTCACCCATTCCGGCGTGTACTGGGGGCCGGTGTTCTTCCAGGTGCCGAACCAGAGCAGCACCAGGCGTATCTTCTGCTCGCGTGCCTGCGCCACCAGGGTATCGACATAGCTGAAGTCGAACTTGCCTTCGGCTGGCTCGATCTGCTCCCAGGCGACCGGTATCTCGAGCGTGTTGGCATGCGCGTCGCGGACGGCGTCCCACACCTGTTTCAGCGCCAGCGGGTAGTTGCTGGAGTTGTGCGCCTGGGCGCCCAGCACCAGGAACGGCGCGCCGTCGACCATCAGCGCATGGCGGCCATCCTTCTCTACCAGCTTGGGAATCGGGGCGGCGCCGGTGGCTGTGGCCAGGGCGAACAGCGCGGCAGAAGCGAGCAGCTGCCGGGTCAATGCTTTCATGCGGACATCCTTGGGTTGGTGTGAAGATCTGCCGCCGCAGGGGCGATCACGTGATGCTGGATATAGTCGCCATGATCGGGCATGGCGGCGGCGGCGCGCTGGATGGTTTCACGCATCTTGTGGAAGTGCACCTGCAACTGGCGCAGGTCCATCATGTCGACGAAGGGATCGTAGCGTTTGGGCACAATCCCCAGTCCCATCAGGATCGACACGTGGGAGTTGACAGAAAATCCTTCCTTGTCGTGCAGCGCGACGTGGCCCGTTTCGCGGAACAGTTCTATCTGGTGGTGCAGCGTATCGGGAATCGACATGCCGGCGCAGTAGCGCCAGAATTCGGAGTCGCTCCGCTTGGTGACCTTGTAGTGCAGGATGATGAAGTCGCGCACGTACTCGTAGCGCGATGAAACCAGGCGGTTGAATTCGTCCGCCAGCTCGGGACGGAAATCGCGGTCGGGGAAAAACTGGATCAGCCAGCCGACCGCATTTTCTATGATGTTGATGCTGGTCGATTCCAGCGGTTCGAGAAAGCCGCTGGACAGGCCGATTGCAACGCAGTTCTTGACCCAGGACCTGCGGCGCCGTCCGGTGGTAAAACGCAGCTGGCGCGGCTGATCGAGCGCGCTGCCGTCAAGCCCTTCGAGCAGCACGCGCGAAGCCTCTTCGTCCGTGGTGAAGCCGTCGCAATACACATGGCCGTTGCCGGTGCGGTGCTGGAGCGGAATGCGCCAGGTCCAGCCAGCGCTTCTGGCCGTCGAAGTCGTATAGGGCGTGAGCGGGCCGGCCTTGGCGCAGGGCACAGCTTGCGCGCTATTACATGGCAACATGGCGCTCCAGTCGTCGTAGCCCGCCTTGTACACTCCTTCGATGAGCAGGCCGCGAAAGCCCGAGCAGTCGACGAACAGGTCGCCCTCCACTCGCCTGCCGTCGCGCAATGCGACGGCTGTAATGAAGCCGGTTTCGGGATGCTGCTCCACGCCGGTGATCATGCCTTCAATGCGCGTCACGCCGCGCTGCATGGCGTAGTCGCGCAGATAGGCGGCGTAGAGGCCAGCGTCGAAATGGAAGGCGTAGGAAAACGCGTTGGTCACGGACTGCGGATCGCCATACGGCGGGATGAAGCGGTTGCTGCGCGCCAGCATGGTCGCCATCGACCAGTTCTCGTACGACGGCATGTCCTTGAATTCACGCGCCATGCGCAGCCAGTACAGGTAAGGCGCACGGCCTGTGATATTGGGGCCGAAATCGCCGAAACCGTGGAAGAAACGGTTGCCGAGATGGCCCCAGTCCTTGAACTCGATGCCGAGCTTGAAGGTGGCCTTCGTTTTCCTTACGAAGTCGGCGCTGTCCAGGCCGAGCGCATGGTTGTAGTAGCGCAGGGTGGGCAGCGTCGCTTCGCCGACGCCGACGGTGCCGATATCCGGCGACTCGACCAGCACGATCTCGCAGTTTCCGCCGAGGTTCTGCGCCAGCGGCGCGGCGGTCATCCAGCCTGCGGTGCCGCCGCCGACGATGACGATTTTTCGGATGGTCTTGTCTTTCATGATGCCTCTGATGCATAAACCTCCTGTGGCCGCAACGGGCCTCAGGAGGTCTTTCCGCGTGTGCGGGTTTAGAACGAGTAGCGCATCTGCATGACGAAGCGGCGACCGATGTGCGAGGCCGAACGCTCCTTCATGCCAATATGCTGCTGTGTCAACTGCCGGTAGATCGCGTTGGTCAGGTTGCTGACCTCGAAGTTTGCCGCCAGATGGTCGTTGAACTTGTACTGCACGCCCATATCGACCTGTCCGTACGAATCGCCCCATGTCGGCAGCGCAAAGTCGACCGAGTTGGGCTGGTTGTAGTTCGGGCTGTCCGGGTTCTTGTCCACGCCCTGCCAGCCCGTCGAGCCGTAGGCGCTCGTCGCCTGCAGGTACTTCGAGCGCCAGCTGTAGGCAATACGGCCCGACCATGGTCCCTTGTCATACAGCACCGCCAGGTTGAACGCGTTCTTCGACATACCTTCCAGTGGCAGGTTGCCAAACAGGCGGCCATCGCTGTCGCAGCCTGCCAGGTCGCGGTTCAGGTTCGCGGTCAGCGTGCCTTTCGGCGTGCAGTAGTTGCTGCCGCCTGGAGCACCCAGGTGCGCCACGCTGTCGATAAAGGTGTAGTTGCCCGACAGGCCGAGGCCGGACAGCATGCCTGGCAGCTTGTCGAAATACTGCTGATAGCCCAGCTCGATACCGCTGGCCCTGCCCTTCGCGCCGTTGACGGGCGCCGTGATGAAGAAGTCGTGGGGCGCGCCTGCGGCGTCCTTGAGCGTGTAGTAGGTCGTCTTGCCGATGACGATGTCGCTGAGCCGCTTGTTGAACACCGCCAGCGTGAGCGAGCTCGTTCTGCCGAAGTACCATTCGGCCGTCAGGTCGATATTGTTCGACATGACAGGCTTGAGGAAGGTATTCCCCTTGGCCGTACCGGTGTATTCGACGCTGTCGACAATGGTTTGATTAGTCGTCTGGTCGACGTGCGTCTTCACCTTCTGCTCCAGCGTGGTGAACGCCTGCAGCTTGTAGAAGTCCGGCCGCGTCATCCCGCGCGATACGGCAAAGCGGAATTGCAGCTCATCGCTCGGCTTCATGCGCAGGTTCAGGCTCGGGAGCAGGTTAGTGTACGAGTTCTCGAAGGTCTGGCGTGCCGCGTACTTCGGAATGATGGGAACACCAGCCGTGACGTCCGGAGGGCTGAACAGCAGGTAGCCGCCAGCCGCCATGGTGGTGCGCACGAAGCGCAGGCCCACATTGCCGTCCACCGGATAGCGCAGCTGATTGTCGAAGGAGAAGCGCAGCTGGGCGAAGGCCGCCTGGGTGCGCTCGTGCTGCTCGTTTTCCCCTTCTTTCTCGCCATAGACAGGCGGATTGGTGGTGCAGTCCGATGCGGGATTCTTATCCTTGCACAGCGCCTTGTTGTAGCCGCGCAGGATCTGCATGGTGCCCAGCGGATCGCCCTGCACCGACGAGAGTGCCGGTACGATGATCGACGGTGGCGTCGCCACCTTGTTGTCCCAGAAACCGCCGAAGGATTGCACGACGGTGGGGATCGTTCCAAAGCGCGGGTCGCCCAGGAAGGCGTGCGAGGCCAGCGGCTGCCACGAATCGCCGACCGACCAGGTCTGGCTGACGTTCTGCCATGGAGTCACCGTCGACTGCGAGAGCGAATCGCGCTCCGTCGCGCGCAGGCCGAAACGCAGGTCCTGGAGTACTGGATGGTCGAAGGTGTATTTGGCGTCGATGCGCGCAGCGTTCTGCGTCGCGAGGGTGTGATCCTGATGCTGCTGCAGGAAGTCCCACCACATCTTGCTGCGGTCCGTCATGGCGGCGCGGTCCGGCGCGTCGAAGCTGAAGGTGGCTGGCGACGTGCCCAGGTTCACCGTCTGCTTCGTCACGTAACCGGCGATACCGACCGTCATGTCCTGGCCGGTGGTGGTCGCCCGCACACGCTGCAGGTCGGCCTTGAACAGCCAGCTCGGGGACGCGCGCCAGCTGCCGTTCCATGCCAGCTCGCGCGTTTCGGCGTAACGGCCCGCCGCGCGCGCGTCGGTGCCGAAGCCAATGCCGGACAGGCCGTCGGACTGTCTTGCGGGTTGGCGCACGACGCCGCCCGTCATCACGCCCTTCGAATCGAAGGTGGCGCCCGGGTCGAGCTTCATGCTCGCGACATCGGTCGTCTGGAAGAACGAGAACTCCGTCGTATCCATCTCGTACTTCGATTTGAAGAACGTCAGCGCGGAGGCGAAATCGCCTTTCTTCCATTGCAGCGCGCCGTACATGCCCTCGCGGGTGCGCTTGAAGTCGTTCCGCGACCACGATGCCCCCGGCGTGACCCAGCGCATCACGCCGTCGGTCTCGCCTGCGATGACATTGGTGATCGGATAGTAGGGGCTGATGGAAACGCCGTCGCCGCGCGTGTTGACCACGGAGCGCGACAGGTCGAGCAAGGCGCCGATCTGGCCGAAAGAGGTATCCCAGCGGTTCGAGATGATGCCGGAGTAGGCTGGGGAGGTTTTCTTGCGCAGTTCCGAATACGCCGCCTCGGCCGAGATGGCGGCCTTGAAGCCCTTGTAGTCGAAGGGCAGCGCCGTGCGCAGGTTGACCAGCCCGCTGATCGCGCCTTCGATCTGCTCAGCGGACGGGTTCTTGTAGACGTCCAGGCCTGCCATCAGCTCCGGCGGCACGTCCTCAAAGCTGAGGGCGCGGCCGCCGTTGGCGGAGAAGGAATCGCGTCCATTGAGCTCCGAACGCACGAAGGTCAGGCCGCGGATCGACACGCCCGTGCCCTCCGAAGCGAAGTGGTTGATGCCGTCGCCCACACCCTGCGAAGGGTCGCCGCGGTTCATCGTGCGGTCGATGGTGACACCCGGGATGCGTTGCAGCACCTCGGTGACCGATCGGTCGGGGAGCTTGCCGATGTCGTCGGCCACGATCGAATCGACGATCTCGTCGTTGTTCTTCTTGATGTTCTGGGCAGACTGCAGCGCGGCGCGCTGGCCCGTCACCACCACGGTCGCCGAGCTGTCGTCCGTGGCGCTTTGCGCCAGCGCGGCGCCGCTCGCCATCATGGCGAATTGTGCCGCGGCCATGGCGATTGCTGTTTTCCTGATCTGTTTCACTCTCACTCCCTATCTCCGCATTTAGTTTTTTGGATCACCTGACGATGAATCCATTCTGCCTTCGGGCAATTTCGCCCGCAATTATCAAAATCACCAACACGACAAACGAAATTCAAGTGCACTATGCGAGGACTCTTCCCAGGTATGCCTCGTGTGCGGGCATGGCTGCAACGGCGGCTGCGATACTGTCGCGGCGCTGGCGCATCGCCTGCAACGCCGCGTCAGGCGCGATGTCGTGCAGCGCGGGGTCGGCGCGTTCTGGCCAGTGGCCCATGCCCGCGTGGATCGCCAGCCAGCTGGTGGCGTCGAAACCTTCCTCGCTGTACTGGTGCAGCACGCCCGCCTGGCGCCAGGCGTGGATCTTGAACGCCAGCGTTTCGGGCAGCTCCATCGCCGCCATGGCGCGCCACATCCCGCTGTCCCGGCGTTGCGTGAGGCAGTAGTGCAGGATGATGAAATCGCGCACCCGCGCAAACTGGCGCGCCATGCCCGCGTTGAAACCAGCCACGCCGGTTTCCGGCGGCTGTGCGCCCGCAAGCAGCAGCTCTATCAGGCGCACCAGGCCACTCTGGACCAGGAAGATGCTGGTCGATTCGAGCGGCTCCAGGAAGCCGGAAGACAATCCCAGGGCGACGACGTTGTGCACCCAGCTGCGCTCCCGGTGGCCTGTAGTGAAGCGCAGCAGGCGGGGTTCGGCCAGCGGCGCGCCGTCCAGCTGGAGCAACAGCTGTTCGCGCGCCCGTTCCTCATCCATATAGCGGCTGGCGAAGACGTGTCCATGGCCGGTGCGGTTGCTGAGGGGGATGCGCCACGCCCAGCCTGCCTCCAGCGCCGTGGCGCGCGTTACCGGCGCGAGCGCGGATCCGCTGCGCTCGCAAGGGCAGGCCCAGGCCCTGTCTACCGGCAGCCAGTGGCTGAAATCGACGAAAGGCTCCTCCAGCGTGCGGCCCAGCAATAGGGAAGCGAAGCCGGAACAATCGATGAACAGGTCCCCGTGCATCACGCGGCCATCCGCCAGCTTGAGCTCCTGCACGCCGCCGTCGGCGCGGCGCACCACGTCCACAATGCGTCCCTCCGTACGCCGCACGCCACGCTGCAGCGCCAGCTTTCGCAGGAAGGCGGCGTACAGCACGGCATCGAAGTGGTAGGCGTAGCCGAAGTGCTGGTCCTGATCGGGCTGCGGGGCGTAGAAGCGTCCATGGCTCGCCATCACACTTGGCAGGCATTGCTCGCCCAGCGCGCCCAGCGAAGGGTCGCCAGCCCGGCGGTATTGCCCCCACAAGGCGTGGGCGCCGTGCAAGCCGCCAAGATCGCCGAAGGTGTGAAAATAGCGTTCGCCGAGCGCGCTCCAGTCGCGGAACTCGATACCGAGCTTGTAGGTGCCATTGGTGGCGCGCAGGAACTCGGCTTCGTCGATGCCGAGAATCTTGTGAAAGGCGCGGATGGAAGGGAAAGTGGCCTCGCCCACGCCAATGATGCCGATTTCCTCGGACTCGACCAGTTCCACCGTGCTCGCGGGAAGCGCCTTGGCCAGCGCCGTTGCGGCCATCCAGCCTGCGGCGCCTCCACCCACGACCACGATGCGTTTGTATGCGCTGTTCATCCTGTCTCCCGATTCGGCCGATGCGAACGGCTCCTTATGAATCAGGATTCTGCAAGCGGCAACAGCCCGGCGCAATTGTGAAAAATACCAAGTCGCTCAACGAAATCTTGCAACGCGGTTGATGTACGCGTCCGGCGTGTGGACAATGAGCCACGATGAAACCGATACGGATATGGATGTACATCGCGCTGCTGGCGCCCGCCGCCGCTGCCGCGCAACTACGGCAATCGATTCCGCTGGATGGGGACTGGGCTTTCCACCGGCCCGGCATCCGCGGCTGGCAGGCCACCGCCCTGCCCCACAGCCTCCAGGGTTACCGGGGCCCGGCCTGGTATGGCCGCACCCTGGATATGCCGCCCAGCCAGGCGGGCCGCCGCCATTACCTCGAATTCGATGGCGCCATGCTCGTCACGGAAGCGTGGGTCAACGGCCGTTCCGCAGGCAGCCACTCCGGCGGTTTTGCGCGCTTCCGTTTCGACGTCACGCACCTGCTTCAGGAGGGCCGCAACGAGATCGTGGTCAAGGTGGACAACAGTTCCGGCCTCGATGTCGCGCCGCTGGGAGGCGACTACACCATGTCCGGCGGCCTGTATCGCCCGGTGCGCGTTGTGAGCACGAGCGATTTGCACTTCGACATGCTCGACTACGGCGGCCCCGGCGTCTATTTCAGGGCCTCCGCAGTGTCACGCGAACGCGCCGCGCTGGCGTGGATGGCACGGCTGCGGAATGAACGCGGCCGCAGCGTGCGCGCTGTGGTCACGGTTCGCCTGCGCGATGCGGAGCGCCGCGTCGTCGCCATGGCGCGCAAGGCTGTGACCTTGGCGCCGCGCAGCACCTCCGCGGCAAAGCTGGAGGCAGCGCTGACAGCGCCCCGCCTGTGGCACGGCGTACAGGATCCCTACCTGTACACCAGCGAAGCCGAACTGGCGGTGGACGGCAATGCACAGCCGCTCGACCGGCTGGTCTTCCGGACGGGCATCCGCGACATCCGCCTCGATGCTGGCCGAGGCCTGCAGCTGAACGGCGCCAGCTACCGCGTGCATGGCGTGAACGTGCACCAGACATCCCTGCCCGGCAAGGACATTGCCGTTTCCGATGCCGACATCGATGCCGACTACCGCATCCTCGAAGACCTTGGCGTGACGGGCCTGCGTTACGCGCACTACCAGCATCCGCAACGGAGCTACGAACTCGCCGACAGGCTTGGCTGGCTGGTCTGGACAGAACTGCCGCTGACGGCGGCGGTGAGCGGCTCCGAAGCCTTCCTTGCCAACAGCGTCCAGCAGCTGCGCGAGCTGGTGCGCCAAAACAGCAATCACCCTTCGGTGGCGGTGTGGGGCCTGGGTAACGAGATCTACCGCAGCGACGCCGCCAGCGCGAAGGTGCTGGCGGCGCTGCAGCAGGAGGCGCACGCGGAAGATCCGGACCGGCCCACCGCCTACGCCAACTGCTGCAGCCCCATAGACGGGCCGCAGGCCTCGCATACCGACTCCGTGGGCTCGAATGTGTATTACGGATGGTATGACGGAGAATTCGCCGACCTTGGCCCATTCCTGGATGGGAATCACACGCGGCGTCCTGCCACGCCGCTGGCCGTCAGCGAGTACGGCGCTGGCGGCAGCGCACGGCAGCAGGAAGATCCGCCGCATCGTCCCTTGCCGGGCGGCCGCTGGCACCCGGAGCAGTACCAGGCCCTGTACCACGAAGCCGCCTGGCCGCAGCTGGCTGCCCGCCCCTGGCTCTGGGCCAGTTTCATCTGGGTTGGCTTCGACTTCCCATCCGCCGGCCGCAACGAGGGCGATACGCCGGGCTTCAACGACAAGGGGCTGGTCAGTTTCGACCGCAGCGCGAAGAAGGATGCGTATTTCTGGTATCAGGCCAACTGGGCATCCCGGCCCATGGTGCACATTGCTTCCAGCCGCCATGTGCTGCGCGAGGCGGCCGATGTGGTGGTCAAGGTGTACAGCAACCAGGCCAGCTGCCGCCTGCGCCTGAACGGTATCGACCTTGGAGAAAAGCCTGTGCTTGGCCGCATCGCCACCTGGGAGCTGCGGCTTGCCGAGGGCGCGAACAAGCTGGAAGTATCGGCCGGTGCGGCCAGCGATACCGCCGAATGGCAGTACCGAAGGCCGCAATAGGCTAGCGCTTCACCGGCTCAAGGGTCAGCAGCACCACGTCGTTGCTGCGCATGGGCACGGACAGCGAAAAGGCGCCAGATTTTCCGATGCTGACTACGCGGTCGATCTCCGGCTTGTCCGCTGTGAGCTCGGTGAGCTGCTTGAGCTGATCTGGCGCCAGGCTGTCGGGCATGCCCATCTCGATATAGGCCGTGTGGGCGTCATTGGCGCGGAAGCCTGTACGGCGCAGCTGAAGGCGGTACTTTCCCGGCTTCGCGTTGCGCACCTTCAGTGCCAGCGGCGCCGATTGCACAGCGGGGAACACGCGGGTGTAGAAGGAGCGGTTGCTGACCGGCTGCTGCGGCTGATGGAAGTCCCACAGCACCGCGCGGATGGCCTTGCCGTCGCCGGCCGCCATGGCCTGTCCATCGTTCACCGGAATCTCCTTGCCGTCCAGTGCGTGCAGGTACTTGTAGGCGAAATAGGCGCTCTTGCGGATTCCCTGCGGGTTCATCATGCCGAAGCCGCCATCGAAGGGCTTGAGCTGCGGACCCGGTTCCTCGAACAGGTCGGAATAGGTCCAGTAGCTCATTCCCTGCACCAGGCCTTTCGTTCCCTGCAGCTTGCTGAGGATGTAGGCGGCGTTGATGTAGGAGTCGTGCACCTTGTCGCGCGGGTTATAGCTGGTGCTCCATTCGGTGAAGTACAGCGGCAGATGTGGATACTTCGAAGCGGATATCTGTTCGCGCACACGGCGCACGTCGCCGATCACCGCATCGGGCGATGGCGACAGCTTGGTATCCTCCACGCCCTTCTCGTCCAGGAATCCGCTGTCCACGCCATAGGTGTGCGTGGTCACGAAGTCCACGGCCGCGCCGCTTTTCGACACGTGGTCGAGGAATTCCGGCACCCAGGCTGCCCCGGCAGTCGACGGGCCGCCCACGCGCAGCGCGGGATCGATGGCCTTGATCGTGTTGGCTGTCGCGTCGTACAGCTCGAAATAGGCCTTCTGGTCCGCGTGCTCCCAGAAGCCATCCAGATTGGGCTCGTTCCACACCTCGAAGAACCAGGTTCTCACTTCTTCCTTGCCGTAGCGTTCCTGCAGGTGGCGGACGAAGGCGCCGACAAGATCGCGCCATCCATCGAGTCTTGGGTGCGAGGTATTGCCTTCCCAGTAGAAGATTTTGGCGCCGGAGGTGGCCAGCGCCTGCGGGGTGAAGCCCAGTTCCACGAATGGCCTGATCTTGCGGGCCAGGAGGTCGTCGTACAGTTTGTCGATGCCCGTCCAGTCGTACACCGTCTTGCCGTTTTCCACACGCACGGTGCCCAGCACGTCGTGGAAGATGGCATGGAAGCGGATGTAGCGGAAACCGGTTTCCTCGACCAGCGTTTTCAGCTGGGCCATGCTGTCGGCGCGGCGCAGTGTACCCGGATAGTCGGCCCCCACCGACAGGTCGTAAAAGCGGTCAAGCGGTTTCTCCGCCTTCGCCGCGTCCAGCACCACCTGGCGCGGCGCGCCCGTGGCGGGTGCGGCGGCAAGGGCCGCCGTGTTCGAAATGCAGGCTGCGCCCAGCGCTGCGAGACAGATGCGGTGCAGCTGTTTCATCCCTTCAGACTCCTGATTCTACTGGTGGAGCGGTGGATGCTATCACCGGCAATTTTGCCTGGGAACGGCTTGCGCTAAATCGTTCAGCAGGTCGGTGATTTTCATAATTGCAGCGCTTCTTCCAGTCTGCAAAGATGGCCTGGTTTGACATACCGGAGAATAAGAACACCATGCGATCCTGGATTCTGGCCCTGCTGCTGATGGCCGCGAACGGCGCCATTGCACAACAGAGCGTCGTGCCGCTATGGCCCGAGGGCGTGCCAAACGCAAAACCGAACCCCGGCCCCGAACACGCCGACGGAGAGCGCCTCAGCAACATCAGCCAGCCCACCCTGACCGTCTATCCCGCCGCCATCGACCGGCCTTCCGGCACCGCTGTCATCATCTGCCCCGGCGGCAGCTACGAGTTCCTTTCGAATACCCGCGAGGGCCAGCAGTACGCGCAGTGGCTGTCCAGCCTTGGCGTTACCGCCTTCGTGCTCAAGTACCGCGTGTCCGACTACGGCCACCCCGCTCCGCTGCAGGACGTGCTGCGCGCCATCCGCCTGGTGCGCTCCCAGGCGGCGCGATACGGCGTGGCGCCGGACCGCATCGGCATCATGGGCTCCTCTGCTGGCGGCCACCTCGCCGCCAGCGCTTCCACCCTCTTCAACCATCCAGCCGGACGGACCGGCGGCCAGCTCGACGCGGTGAGCGCGCGGCCGGATTTCGCCATCCTCATGTACCCCGTGATCACGATGGAGGCGCCCGCTGTCCATGAGGGTTCGCGCCATGCCCTGCTGGGCGCTTCTCCGAGCCCCGCGCTGGTACAGCTCATGTCGGTGGAAAAGCAGGTCAGCCCCGCCACTCCGCCCACCCTGCTGTTCCACTCACAGGACGACGGCCTGGTCCCGGTGGACAACAGCATCATGTATTTCCAGGCCCTCACGCGCGCCAGGGTTCCGGCCGAGATGATGATCTTCGAACACGGCGGCCATGGCATGGGCATGAGCACGGGCCACGGCACCGCCACGAACTGGCCGCGGCGCGCCGAGGACTGGCTGCGCGGCCGAAAACTGATTCCATAAACACCACAACACAGGAGTTTCAATGAACGTCGATTGCAAGCGCCAGCTGATGGCCGCCGCGATTTCCACGGCAGTAGGCGGCGCCGCATGCGCCGCGCCCATCGCCACCCTCGACCGCAACGGCGCCTGGGTCTCAGTCGAAGCATACGGCCCCAATGTCGTCCACGTCACCATCGCCGCCGAGAAGGCCGAGGCGCTGAGAGGCCCGGGCTACGGCATCCTGCCGAAGAACGCCGACAATTCCGCCTTCCGCCACAGCAGCGGCAAGGACGGCGACAGTTTCACCTCGCCCGCATTGAGCCTGAGCGTCGCGCCGGCACCCCAGCCGCGCGCTCCAACGCAGCCGGAGAAGTACTTCGCGCCGCAGCTTGCGCCGGTTGGGCTTCAGGTGAAGAACGCCAAGGGAGAGCTGGTGCTCAACATGACGGGCTGGGAACTCTCGCCCCATACCGTGAACGGCGAAAAGACCTACCAGGCCGGCGCCAGCTTCAGCGCACCGGCAGGCGAGCATTACTACGGCATGGGCCAGAACCAGGAATCGACCGGGCCGCTCGACCTGCGCGGCCGCGTCATCGACTGCAAGCACTGGTATGACGCGCCCGCCGGAGAATCCGTCTGCGTGCCCTTCATGGTGTCCTCCAAGGGCTACGGCATCATATGGGACAATCCTTCCGCCACCCGCTTCGTCGCTGGCGTGAACGGCCGCACGGCATTCCAGTCCAATGTGGGCGAGCGGGTAAGCTTCTTCGTCATCACGGGCAGCACCCCGGAAGAGATCTATTCCGGCTATGCGCGCGTAACAGGCAAGACACCCATTCCCCCCAAGGCCGCCTTTGGCCTGATCCAGTCCAAGGCCCGCTACGAAAGCCAGGACGAAGTGCTGCGCGTGGCCCGCACCTACCGCCAGAAGAAGTACCCGCTCGACGTGATGGTGGTGGACTGGTTCTACTGGACCCGCATGGGCCAGCTGGATATCGACCCGGCGCAGTACCCGCAGCCTGCCGCAATGAACAAGGAACTGCATGACATGGGCATGCAGTCGATCATTTCGGTCTGGCCCCGCTTCGAAACCTCCGGCCGCTACTTCAACGAGCTCGATGCCAAGGGCTACTTCATGAAGGACAAGGACGGCAAGACGGTCGACGGCCTGCCCTTCCGTTCCGACCGCACCGGCGCCCTGATCGACTCCACCAATCCCGCCGCCCGCCAATGGTTCTGGGAGCGCGTGCGCGACAACATCCTGTCGCAGGGCTTCGACTATCCCTGGCTGGACGAAACGGAGCCCGACCTCGTGCCGGACGGCTACTTCTACTCCGTGGGTTCGGGCGACCGTTACCGCAACCTCTTCCCGCTGGTTCACGTGGAAGGCGTGGCCCAGGGCATGCGCGCGTGGAAGCCCAACAAGCGCGGCCTGATCCTGTCGCGCGCCGCCTATCTCGGCTCCCAGCGCACCGGCGCCCTGTTCTGGTCCTCGGACATCAATCCCTCCTGGGAGGCGCTGGCACGCCAGATCCCCACTGGCCTGAACATGACGGCTTCGGGCATCGCCTACTGGGGCAACGATATCGGCGGCTGGCAATGGCTGCCGCAGACCACCAGCGCCACCAAGGCCCCGCTGGTCGATCCTGCCGGCGCTTCCGAAACCGTGGGCCAGAATCACGACTACCCCGAGCTGCTGACACGCTGGTTCCAGTACGGGACCTTCCTGCCCACGCTGCGCCTGCACGGCGACCGCAAGCACGCCGAGATCTGGGCCTTCGGCCAGCATGCCGAATCCATCATGGCGCGCTACGACCGCCTGCGCTACCAGCTGATCCCCTACATCTACAGCCAGGCCAAGGCCACCTGGGACAGCGGTGCACCCTTCATGCGGCCGCTGTGGATGGACTTCCCGAACGACCCGCACGTGGCCGATATCGGCACCCAGTACATGTTCGGTCCTGCCTTCCTGGTGGCGCCGGTGACGGAACAGGGCCAGACGGAGAAGGATGTCTACCTGCCCGCAGGCAGCGACTGGTACAACTTCTGGACCAACGAGAAGCTCGCTGGCGGACGCTGGGTGCGCGTGGCGGCGCCCATCGACCAGATTCCCGTCTTCGTGCGCGCAGGTTCGATCCTGCCCTTGGGCGCCGAAGTCCAGTCGACGGCCAGCAAGCAGGCCATCGCCGAGATCAGGGTCTACCCCGGCAAGGACGGCGAGTTTGCGCTGTATGACGACGACGGCGTGTCCTACGACTATGAAAAAGGCAAGGGCAAGCTGGCGAAGCTGCAGTGGAACGACAGCACTGGCAAGCTGTCCGTGAGCGGCGACGGCGAGCTGGCCCGCATTGCGCCCGGCCTCACGAAGGTCGCAGGAAAATAGAAGAAAGGCGGGCCTGCCGCGGCATCGCGGCGGGTCCGCTCAGGGTTGGAGTGATAGCCGGTAGACGCTGGTCTGCCGGTATACATGCCCCGGCAGCACGATCACATGGGGCCAGGCGGCGCTGGTCAGCTCGGGCCGGGCCCGCGCTTCGAGCGTGAAGCTGCCCTGCTGGACAGCGCGCAGCTGGACCGCCGCCTCGGTGGTGTGCAGCTGCAGGCAGCGTCCCGACCCCGGATCGACCACGCGGGCCACTTCCCGCAAAGGCCCCTGCCCGCCCGAGAAATGGTTGCGGACGAAGAAGCAGTGATCGAGTCCGCCCCGCTGGCGGATCTGGCTGTCCGGCCAGCGCAGGCGCGCGCCGATGGGAGCCGCCTGCCGGAAGTCGAAGGCCGTGCCGCCCACCGCGGCCAGGTTGGCCGGAGCGCCGTCCGCATCCACGCCAACGTAATAATCGGCGTCGATCTGCACCATATGGTCCCCGACATCGGCGGCGCCGCCGTTCAGGTTGAAACAGGGGTTGGACGTCACGTCCAGGGGCGTGGGCGCCATGGCCACGACCTCATGGTGCACGGTGAGGCAGCCATCATCGTCCAGGTGGTATTTCGCCAGCTGGGCCACGGCATCGGCGGTCTCCGACCGAAGCAGCGTGACGCCGCCCTCGGCATGCTGCCCCTTCCACAGCACGGCCCCGGCCAGGCGCCGCGGCGCAAGCACCACGTCCGCCATGCGGCCATAGCGGTCCGGCGCCTGCCACGACCACAGCGCGGCATCGCATTCACTGATCGTCACTGCCATGCCGCTGGCGTTCCTGAGGGTAAACCGGCGGTGTTCGTCCGCCTCGGGCGCTGTGCCGGAAAATCGTTTGGTCATCATCTAAAAATCGGGTTCCTGTGCAAACGGTATAGGCACCGTGCCATTCTGCTGGCGGCGGCCCGGTGATTCAATTACGAAAATCACCAAGCCCCCGAACAATTCTGGCCAAAGCGGCCTTGAAGGGGTGTTTCTGGCGGCAGTCCCGGGCAATAATGCGTGCGCGGCAGGCCCCGGACCCATACCAAATTCGGGATAGCTGCGAGCAAAAGAGTTATTGGGAATGGCGGGCCCGCTCGCCTATGATCTTCCGATACTGCAGAAAACAGGGTGCGGCCCCAGATTGCCCGCCCGGAGACAACCTTCACACGCGAGCACCGCATGAGTACATTTTCAACCGTCGACCTGATCGTCTTCCTTATCTATTTCATCGCCGTCGCCGGCTACGGCATCTGGATCTACCGCCGCAAGCAGGCCAGTTCCGGCCAGGCCTCGCATGACTACTTCCTGGCCGAAGGCTCGCTGACCTGGTGGGCCATTGGCGCCTCGCTCATCGCCTCGAACATCTCCGCCGAGCAGTTCATCGGCATGAGCGGCTCGGGCTACAAGATCGGCATGGCCATTGCCGTCTACGAGCTGATGGCGGCTGCCACCCTCGTGATCGTGGCCGTGTTCTTCATGCCGGTCTACCTGAAGAACCGCATCTACACCATGCCCCAGTTCCTGGAGCAGCGCTACGGCAAGGCCGTGGCGACCACGATGGCGCTGTTCTGGCTTGGCCTCTACGTAGTGGTGAACCTCACCTCCATCCTCTATCTGGGCGCACTGGCGATCTCCAGCCTTTCCGGCATCGCCCTGCTGCCCTGCATGCTGTTCCTGGCCGTCTTCGCGGCCATTATCACCCTGGGCGGCATGAAGGTGATCGGCTATACCGACGTGGTGCAGGTTGCCTGCCTGGTGATCGGCGGCCTGGTGACCACCTGGCTCGCCCTCGACCTGGTGGCAGCCCTGGCAAGCAAGCACGGCGCCCTGGCAGGCTTCTCCGAGCTGTTCGGCCGCGCGCGCGGGCACTTCGACATGGTGCTGAAGCGCGAAGACCCGAACTACATGGACCTGCCCGGCCTCTCCGTCCTGCTGGGCGGCATGTGGATCGTGAACCTGAACTACTGGGGCTGCAACCAGTACATCACCCAGCGCGCCCTGGGCGCGGACCTGCCCACCGCACGCAAAGGCCTGCTGTTCGCGGCCTTCCTCAAGCTGCTGATGCCCGTGATCGTTGTCCTGCCGGGCATTGCCGCCTATGCGCTCGACCAGTCCGGCGCCCTGGGCGACGCCATGCGCCAGGGCGGGGAGCTGAATCCGGACCGCGCCTACCCCGTGCTGCTCAACCTCCTGCCTTCGGGCCTCAAAGGCGTGGCCTTCGCCGCCCTGACCGCCGCCGTGGTGGCCTCGCTGGCGGGCAAGGCCAACTCCATCGCCACCATCTTCACCCTGGACATCTACAACAAGACCTTCAACAAGGCAGCCACCGAACAGAAAATGGTGTGGATCGGCCGCGTGAGCGTGGTGGTGTCCATGGCGCTGGCCGTGCTGATCGCGCCCCTGCTTGGCATCGACAAGAAAGGCGGCTTCCAGTACATCCAGGAGTACACGGGCTTCGTTTCGCCGGGCATCCTGGCCATGTTCCTGATGGGCTTCTTCTGGAAGAAGACGACCCAGGGCGCCGCCATGTTCGCCACCATCGGCGGCCTGGCTGGTTCCATCCTGCTCAAGTTCCTGCCGGGGATGATGGATCTTTCCTTCCTGGTGCCGATCGGCTTCGCCAAGGTTACCGAGGCGGGCGTGGCCGAGATCCCCTTCCTGGACCGCATGTTCATCGTGTTCTGGTTCGTGATCGCGGGCATGGTCCTGATCAGCAAGCTGGCCGAAAGCCGGCGCGAAGGCGTGGCGCGCCACCTGCATGTGGATACTTCCATGTTCCGGGTGGACAGCGCATTCACCCTGGGCTCGGCCGTCATCGGCATCGCGCTGGCCGCCATCTACGGCGCGCTCTGGTAATACTGCAGGAAAGGAAGGAAGGCGCACGGCAGACTGCCGTGCGCCTTTTTTTTAGCCCAGCACCCGGTCGCGGTATGCGCGCGGCGTGCAGCCCAGTTCCCGCTTGAAGACGAGATGCATGTACTGGGTGGAAGTGAAGCCGCAGCCCAGGGCCACGTCGGCAATGCTGCGGTCCCGGCTTTCCAGGCCCGCCTTTGCGGCATCGAGCTTGAAGCGCAGGATCACGTCATGCACGCTGCAGCCAAGCTCCTGGCGGAAGTAGGCCTCCAGCGAGGAACGCGACACGCCCACGTATTCCGCCACCTGGTGGGTCTTGATGCCCTGGCAGGCGTACTGCCGGATGAAATGCTTCGCCCGGGCGACATGCGGGTGCCGCACCGGCTGGTGCTCGCTGGACGCGAACACATTGATTCCAGCGGGAGGCATGAGGATGCGCGTGTTCGAAAGGCGCACGCCATGCAGCATCTGGTCCAGCAGGTGAGCGGCCGTACGTCCCATCTCCTGCGCGCCCTGGATCACGGAACTGAGGGGGATGCGGGTGAGCATGCGCACCAGCTGGTCGTTGTCGATGCCGATCAGCGACACCTGCTCGGGCACCGCAATGCCCGCGATGATGCAGGCCTGCAGCAGCTGGCGGGCGCGCGCATCGGTGACGGCGATGATGCCCACGGGCTTCGGAAGGCTGCGCAGCCAGGCGATCTGCCCCTCCACCGCATCGTCCCAGGACGAGGCGCTGGTTCCGCAGCCGCGGAAGATCTCGGCCTCCATCCTGTCCGCTTCCATGAGGGTGCGGAAGGCGGTTTCGCGTTCCTGGGCCCAGCGGTTCTCCCTGGCCTTGGGAAGGCTGAACATGGCGAAGCGCTGCAGGCCCACGTCGATCAGGTGGTCGCGCGCAAGTTTGATCAGCTTGAAATTGTCGGTGGCCACATAAGGCAGGCCGCGCGGGTATTCCGCCTCGTCGGCATAGGAGCCGCCCACGGCCACCACCGGCACGCTGCAGCGCGACAGGGCCGCAGCCACGGCGGGGTCGTCAAAATCGGCAATAATGCCGTCCCCTTGCCAGTTTTCGATACCGGCCAGGCGAAGACGGAAATCCTCTTCCAGAAACAAGTCCCAGGCCGCGCGGGTGCTGCCAAGATAAGCGGCAATACCCGAAATAACCTCGCGGTCGAAACTCTTGTTTGCGTTGAATAACAGGGCAATGCGGTGCGCTTTCGAAGTATTCATATTCGCCACTCGATAAACGGGTTAAGCGAAATTGAGAAAGCAGCCATTGCCGGCGGCGATGCCGAACACGATCTTTTTCATCTTGTCTCCTGGTTGCCGGAGTGGCGCTGCCGCCCCCCGGTCTTCGCTGATGGCTAGCGAAAGCTAAGCCATGCCCCCAGCTTAGGGGCCAGGCCCCGCCGCACGGTAACGCACGGGGAGGAATTTCTATCACTATGCAGAAATTGCGATTAGTTCTGCAGGGAGTGCAAGCGGATCAGGGGGCCTCCGCGGCGGGCGCCGGCTGGTTTTCGGACAGCGCGGCGATGGAGCGGAAGGCTTTCGGCGTGCAGCCGTATTCCTCCTTGAACAGCTTGTTGAAATACGAAACATTGGAATACCCGACCAGATAGGCTATTTCGGCGACGGTTGCCGTGCTTTTCTCGGCCAATAAGCGCGCGGCCTCGGTCAGGCGCAATTTATTCAAATAGCTGGTAAAAGTCATGCCGAGTTCATTTTTCAGCAGTTCGTTGACTTTATTGCGGTTGGTGCCGGTTCCCGAAACCACGCCATCCAGATCGAGCTCGGTATTTGTGTAATTGGTGGCGATAAAACGGAGCACGGTCGCCTTTTCCTTGTCCTTGTACGGCTCCAGTGTCAATTGGCGATAGGCGACCAGGGGCAGGTCCTTTTTCATGCGCGAATTGAGGCTGGCCGTCAGGGCGCGGGAATGGGCGCGGAAGAACCACAGGGCGAACGTTCCCCAGCTCGCGACCAGGACCAGGGCCAGGGCCACGATATAGCGGTAGTCGCGGCCGTGCAGGGTCAGTTCCCCGATTTCGAGGTAGGAATCCACGTTGAAGGGACTCTGGCTGCTGGAGCCGAATACGACGCGCGACACCCGGTTCAGCTCATAGCCCTGGTAGGTCAGGTCGAGCTTCACGGCATTGAACCACCAGTCCGGGACGCTGAGCCGCGTCAGGTCCAGGGATACCGGCACGCCGCGCTCGTTGCAGGAGAAGTAGGTCGAGGGCGAGCGGTAGGTCTGGAAATCGCCCACTTTCGACACCTTGGCATCGAAGGTGGAGATGCTGAAGAACATGGAGTTGGCTGGCGCGCACCTGGCCAGGAAGGTAACGTCGGTATACTTCGACCAGTCCACCGTAGCCGGCTGCCCCCTGGCGTCAAGCAGGGCCATGCCCGCGGCCACGAAGGGATACTGCGCCGCCCTGGTCAGTTTGAACTCGAAGCGCAGGTCCTCGCGCTGGCGGTCGGGAATGCGCACGGTCGAAGTGCCCGCCATGTTCACGTCCGAGTCGGTGATGTACTGCCAGCCCGCACCCGGCCGCGCCGCAGCCCGCAGGGAAACCGAAAGATAGCTTTGGTAGACCAGTAATGAGGCCAGCAATGCATTGGCGATCACCAGGCCAATGAGTGCCAGCAGTGCCTTCTTATAGAACTCTTGCATCGTTCGAGGGGTAGTTGAACTGTCTCCATGCGCGGCTTGCTCATTGCATGATAACAGTTCAACCCCTCCAGGGGCCACTCATCCGGCCCCTCCCCCCTCTCAGCGGGATTTGCGCAGCGGCTTTCCGTTCACATCGTAGGAGGCAGCTTCCAGGTGCACGACCGTGCTGACCGCCTTGCCGTCCGCCGCGTCGGCGGCGAGAGTGAGCTTGTAGTCGCCCTTCGCCACCTTCCAGGTCTTGCTGGCCGAGTCGTACATGGCGAGCAGGCGCGGATCGACCGTGACCGTTGCCCGGGTCTCGGCGCCCGGCTGCAGGTCGACCTTCTGGAATGCGGCCAGGCGCTTGGGCGCTTCCCACTTGGCCTTGAGCGGCGACACATAAACCTGCGCCACTTCCTTGCCCGCCAGCTTGCCCGTGTTCTTCACGGTGAACGAGGCGGTCAGGGCCCCGTTCTTCACTGCCGCCGAAAGACCGGAGAAACCGAACTCGGTGTAGGAGAGGCCGTGCCCGAAGGGGAACAGCGGCTTCAGGCCCTTGAGGTCGAACCATTTGTAGCCGACCGCCGCGCCCTCGCGGTATTCCACGTCGAAGCGCTTGTCCTGCACTTCGGGATAGCCGTCCAGCGCAGGCCGCGGCAGCTGGGACTCCGAGGCCGGGAAGGTCGCAGGCAGGTGGCCGGAAGGATTCACCTCGCCCACCAGCACACTGGCAATGGCCTCGCCGCCGCTGGTGCCGGGATACCAGGCTTCCACCACGGCCGAGACCTTCGGCAGCCAGGGCATGGTGACCGGTCCCCCGGTTTCCAGCACCACGACGGTTTTCGGATTGGCCTCGGCCACGGCGGCGATCAGCTCGTCCTGCTTCCCGGGCAGCGACAGGTTGGGCATGTCGAAGGATTCGCCCGTCCACTGGGTGGCGAAGACCAGCACCACATCGCTTTCCTTCGCCAGCTTTGCCGCGGCGGCCTTGTCTGCGCCGTCGATGAACTTGACACTTGCGGAAGGCAGGCGCTTTTCGATGGCCTTCATGGGCGAAGACGGATAGACCATGATGGGGCCGGGCCAGGTTTTGGGCTCCATTCCCGGCACGGCATTGCCGCCTGCGGGATAGACGAGCGAGGAACCGCCACCTGCCAGCACGCCCTTGTCCGCATAGCCGCCGATGATGGCGATGCGCTTCACGCTTTTATCCAGCGGCAGGACGCCCGCGCTGTTCTTCAGCAGCACCATGGCTTCCTGGGCATCCTTGAGCGACACCGCGGCATTGGCGGCGAAGTCGATCTTTCCGGGTTCGGCCGACACCGGATGGTCCACGACGCCGTGCTCGAACATCGCGTGCAGGATGCGGCGCGCCATGTCGTCCAGGCGCGCTTGCGGCACCCAGCCGTTCAATACAGCCTCCTTCAGCGGCGGACCGAAATAGTCCGAGTGATCGAAAGGCATGCCCGATTGCTGGTCCAGGCCTGCATTGGCCGCCGGAACGGTGCTGTGGGTGGCGCCCCAGTCCGACATCACCCAGCCCTTGAAGCCCCAGTCCTTCTTCAGCACCTGGTTCAGCAGGTAGTCGCTCTCGCAGGCGTAGACGCCATTCACCCGGTTGTAGGAGCACATGACGGAACCGGGCTTGCCCTCCTCGTTCGCGATCTGCAGCGCCAGCAGGTCGGACATGCGGGCCGAGGCGTCGTCGATCTTCACATTCAGGGTGGTGCGGCCGGTTTCCTGGTCGTTCAGTGCAAAGTGCTTGAGCGTGGAGACCACGCGCTGGGACTGGATGCCCTTGATCTGAGCGCCCACAATTTTCCCCGCCAGCAGGGGATCTTCGCCACCGTACTCGAAGTTGCGGCCATTGCGCGGTTCGCGCATCAGGTTCACGCCGCCAGCCAGCAGCACGTTGAAGCCGAAGCCGCGCGCCTCCGCGCCGATCATCGCTCCGCCCGCATAGGCGGTCTGCAGGTCCCAGGTGGCGGCGGTGGCCAGGCCCGAAGGCAGCGCAGTCGCCGCGCGGGGGTTGGGGCCAGCCTGGCTGGCCACGCCGATGCCCGCATCGGCCTCCCACAGGTTCGGAATGCCCAGGCGCGGCACGCCGTACACGAAACCGGCCGACTGCTCATGCGCCTCCGCCGGACGCCTGGACTTCTTCGGTTCGAAATCGGAACCGAAATAGCCGTAGACCAGCTTCAGTTTCTCGTCCAGGGTCATCTCCTTGATCACCAGGTCCGCGCGCTGCGCCGCGTCCAGCCCGGCATTCATCCAAGGCTTGCCCGCCGGCTCGGCGAACGCGGTTCCGCAGCACATGGCCACTGCGGCGGAGAGGAGACTGATCGTTTTCTTCAATTTCATGGATTCCTCAAAAAAAAGGGGCGGCCCCGCTGCCGCCCCGAACTACCGGAAATGGTAGAGGAGACTACAGGTTTACAAGCTTACTTCGCAGCGTTCACGATGGCGCCGATCACATCCGGAAAAGCCTGGGCGCCGGTCGCCCGGTCGAACAGGCCGAACTCGTGATTGCTGGTATAACCGTTATCCCAATACATGGGCACCAGGCCATGCGCGACGGCGGAGCGCGTAACGTACTGGTCCCAATGCCTGCGGTGGGCTCCGGACGGATCGTATTCCTTGCGCTGGATGGCGCCATATTCGCCCAGGATGACCGGATAGCCCTTGTCGATAAAGGCGGTTTTCATCTTCTTCATCTGGCCGTCGATATAGGACTCGTTGGCCCAGCCCGAAGGATTGGCGGCCTGCCCCCACTTCCAGGAATCGCTGTCGGTCTTGATCGCGAACTCCCACGGGTCGTAGAAGTGCACCTCCATCATCAGGCGGTCCGCGATACGGTCCTTAGGCATGGCGGCATTGCAGCTCAGCGCATGGTCGATATTGGTGTTGAAGGACTGTACCACCAAATGGCGGCGCGCATTATTGCCCCCCGTGGCGCGTACCGTGTCGATGAACACCTGGTTGAAGCCCTTCTGCACCTCGCAGTATTCGGCAGTGGGCGCGCTCCAGTCTCCATCCACCATGACCTCATTGGTCCCGGCGAACAGCAGGGTATCGCCGTAGTCCCTGAAATGCGTGGCGATCTGCGTCCAGTACCTGGCCAGGCGCGCGTTGGCCGCGTCGCGGTGGGCATAGTCGGGCTGCAGCCAGCCGCCGTCCCAGTGCACGTTCAGCATCACGTAAAGACCTGCCTTGCGGGCGGAATCCACTACCTCGGCCACCCGCGCCATCCACTGGGGGCTGATATTGTCCCTGGAGTCCGCATACTGCTTCCACGCGGCGGGGATGCGCACGCTGCGGAAACCGGCGGCCTTCACGGCATCGAACAGGGCCTGGTTCGCCTTCGGGTTGCCCCAGGCGGTTTCATTGAATTCCCTGCTGCCCCATACATAGCTGCGGCGGCCGATGGCCTCCAGCGAGTTCCCGAGATTCCATCCGGGGACCATCTCCGCCGCCAGCTGCGCGCTGCCCATGCTACGCATGGCGCCAGCCGCCTGCGCGAACGGCGCATTGCATAAAGCAAGTGAGAGTACTGCTGCCTGCCACAGGGATTTCATCGTTTTCCAGAGTTTCTTTACTGTGGATATTCTGGGATCGGTTCCACAGGCGGGCAATTACAAAAACCGCCAAGGGCGAATATGAAATTGCGCAGTTGGCGGAGTTGGCTGGACGAACACGCCCGGCCTTCACCACAATGGCAAGGATTCGGACTACAAGGACAAGGAATGCTGAAAAGGACCCTGCTCGCCATCAGCCTGTCGTACGCGCTCACCGCCGCCGCCCAGGCCCCTCTCCCCACCATCCTTTACGGAACGGCCTACTACCACGAATACATGCCCTATGAGCGGCTGGAGAAGGACGTGCAGATGATGAAGGCGGCGGGCTTCAATGTCGTTCGCCTCGGCGAATCCACCTGGAGCCTGTGGGAGCCGGAGGATGGGCGCTTCGAATACGCCTGGATGGACCGGGTGATCGATGCCATGGGCAAGGCTGGCATCAGGGTCATCATGGGAACGCCCACCTACTCCATTCCCGCGTGGATGGCGAGGCAGCATCCTGAGATCCTGGCCCGCAAGTTCAACGGGGTCCAGAACATGTACGGCATGCGGCAGAACATGAATACGGATTCCGCCGCTTACCGCTTCTACGCGGAACGACTGATCCGCCGGATAGTGAGCCGCTACAAGGACAACCCGAACGTCATCGGCTGGCAGATCGACAACGAGACGGCCAGCTATGGCGCGGCCAACGACGATGTCTTCGTCCGATTCCAGCGCCATCTCGAAAAGAAGTTCGGCACGCCGGAAAACCTCAGCAAGGCCTGGTTCCTGAATTACTGGGGCCAGGACCTGCACTCCTGGGCGGACCTGCCGCGCCCAGACGGGGCGCAGAGCACCGGCTACAAGCTGGAATGGTCGCGCTGGGGCCAGATGCGTGTGACGGATTTCCTTCACTGGCAGGCGAAACTGGTGCGCGAACACGCCGCCCCGCGCCAGTTCGTGACCCACGACTTTGCCGGTTCGATGCACAGCGATGTGAATGAAGAAGCCGTGGCGCGCGCGCTCGACATCCCGGCCGTGAACATCTACCACTGGGGCCCGAGCGAGAACTACAACGGCGCCGACCAGAGCCTGCAGGCGGATTTCACCCGCTCCCTCAAGCGCGGGAACTTCCTCGTGACGGAAACCAATGCGCAGTCCACCGACTGGAGCTCCTCCTTCCAGTACCCTCCATACGACGGCCAGTTCCGGCAGGACGTTTATACCCACCTTTCCAACGGTTCCAACATGGTGGAGTACTGGCACTGGTCCTCCATCCATGCCAACCAGGAGACCTACTGGAAAGGCGTGCTGTCGCACGACATGGAGCCGAACCGGGCCTACGCCGAGATGAGCCGCGCCGGCCGCGAACTGCAAAAGATCGGGCCGCGACTGGCCAACCTGAAGCTGCGCAGCGATGTCGCCATCCTGTGGAGCCGCGATTCCCTCAATGCCCTCAACGACATGCCCTTCGCAAAGGAAACGCAATGGGGAGCTGGCGGCAGCAAGGCCGATTACGGCTCGCTCGTGCGCCAGATGCACCGCGCGCTCTACGACATGAACGTTGGCGCCGACTTCGTTTTTCCGGATACGGAGAACTTCTCTTCCTACAAGCTGCTGCTCGTGCCGTCGCTGTACATTGCCGACGAAGCCCTGCTCAAGCGCATTGCGGAATACATCCGCAAGGGCGGGCACGCCGTGATGACCTTCAAGAGCGGTTTCGCCAACGAAAACGCCGCCGTGCGCTGGACCATGGCGCCCGGCCCCCTGCGCGAAGCCCTCGGCTTCCACTATCAGGAATTCTCCAATCTCGCGCAGCCGCTGAAGCTGAAGGACGATCCCTTCCAGACCGGCGCGGACAACAAGGTGCAATACTGGGCCGAATTCCTGCAGCTCGATACCGCAAGGGCCCTCGCCTACTACGACCATCATTTCTTCGGCCGCTGGCCCGCGGTCACGCAGAACCAGTACGGCGCGGGCAAGGT
The DNA here is from genome assembly GCF_021165955.1 of Massilia endophytica. NCBI lineage: Bacteria > Pseudomonadati > Pseudomonadota > Betaproteobacteria > Burkholderiales > Oxalobacteraceae > Massilia > Massilia endophytica. The sequence continues at coordinate 2,722,168 of NZ_CP088952.1, forward strand.
GATTTATGAAGGGAGCTACCTCTCGGACAAGCTGCAGAAGGCCGTGCTGCAAACGGCCCTGCGCGAGGCAGGCCTCGCGGGGCCGGACCAGCAGCTGCCGCCGCAGATCCACACCCGCAGCGGCACGAACGGCAATGGCCGCACCGTGCGCTACTTCTTCAACTATTCCGGCGCGGCAGCCAGCTTCACCTACCAGCACAAGGCGGGAGCCGAGCTGCTCGCCCCGCGCCAGGTCAAGCCGGGCGACACGCTGGCCCTGGCGCCATGGGATGTCGCGATTATCGAGGAAGGGACGGGCCGCTAGCGGAACAGGAAGCGGGCGAAGTGGTACAGGTTCTCCGCCCAGCTTTCGCGGTCATGCCCGTACGCGTCCACATTCCACACATGCGGCACTCCCTGCTGCTGCAGGTAGCTGTGCAGGTCCTGCGATACGCCCATTAATCCGTCCTGCCTGCCGCATGAAAGATAGAGCAATTGCAGCTGGCGCCGCGCGGCGGCGGGTTCCGGCAGCAGCGCGGCTGCGGGCCGGGTATTGGGCGCGGACGAGAAGCCGCCCACCCAGGCAAACGTATCGAGGTGGGTGAGGCCGAAGTTCAGCGCCTGCCCGCCTCCCATCGAGAGTCCGGCAATCGCCCGTTTCGTGCGGTCGGCCAGGGTGGGATAGGCCTTGTCCACGGCCGGAATCAGGGACTCCAGCAGGTCGCGCTCGAACTGGGCAAAGGCAGCGATGTGGTCGGGCGCAAAGGTGCGCTCGCCTGGCGGCACCCTGTCGTCGGCCATCGCCCGTCCATTGGGCATGACCACAATCATGGGAACGGCCCCGCCCTCTCCAATCAGGCCGTCGAGGATGGGTTGCGCCCGCACATAGCCGGTCCACTCATGCTGGTTGCCTCCAATGCCGTGCAGGAGGTAGAGCACGGGATAGCGGCGCTGCGGGGTGTAGCCGGGAGGCAGGTAGACTCGCGCCATGCGCTGGGTGCCGGTGACGGCGGAGGCATAGCCGAAGTCCGCCACCGTTCCCTGCGCGGCGCCTGGCTTCACCTTGTCGAAACCGGCCGCCGGCGCTGCCGCCTGGGCACGCACTTCCTGCACAGGCGACGCGGCGCCGATTGCGGCCAGAGCGCCAGCGAGCAGGGCCGGCGCCAGTTTTTTCAGGGTGGAATTCATCGCCATGGAGCCTCAGGGCAGCGGCGAAAGCACGGCGACCGCGCCGCCGGAGGCGGCGAGCGAAAGCTTCACCCGGCTGCCGCGCTTCACGCGCGCTTCGCTGGAGTTCAGGTGATTGGCATCCTTCCCGTCCTGGAGAATTTCGGCGCGGTAGTTCACGCCCGGCTCGATGAAGGAAAGGGGCAGGTCGATCACGCGCGGCGCTTCGTTGCCCATTGCCCCGATATACCAGGTGCGCCCCTTGCGGCGGGCGGTGACGATGTACTGGCCGATATCGCCTTCCAGGACGCGCGTTTCGTCCCAGCTCGTGGGCACCTTGCCGATGAAGCTTGCGCCGTCGGCCCAGCTGCCGTCGGCGTTCCTGTACGCATCCGGGCTGTCCGCAACCATGGCCACTGGCGAATCGTAGACCACATACATGGCCACCGCCTGGCCGCGCGTGGTCTGCACGAAGGGCTTGGCGGAGCGGATCTGCTTGGGGAACTCGGATGACGCCAGCGAGCGGAAGCCGCCCGGCGTGTAGTCCATCGGTCCAAGCAGCATGCGGGTGAAAGGCAGCGTCACGTTATGGGTGGCCGTGATGCGCTTGCTCCACTTGTTGTACTCGGCGCCCAGCACGCCTTCCTGCGTCATGTAGTTCGGATAGGTGCGCAACAGGCCATCGGGCGGATAGGCCCCGTGCAGGTTCACCATGAGGCGGTTGGCTGCAGCCTTCTCCAGCAGCTTGTGGTAGAAGCCCACCATCTCCTGGTCGTTGCGGTCCATGAAGTCCACCTTGATACCCTTGATGCCCCAGGAGGAATACAGGCGCAGGGCATCGTCCATCTGCCGGTCCAGCTGCTTCCACTGCAGCCATACCCAGACGCCTACGCCCTTCTCCCTGGCATAGGAAATAATGCCCGGCATATCCATCGCCGCGATTGGGCGCAGGACATTGGCGGGCGCCGGGGTTTCGGAACTGCCCTCGTACCAGCCTTCGTCGATGAGAATGTATTCGAGGCCCATGGAGGCGGCAAAGTCGATATAGGCGCGGTAGGTGGCCGTGTTCACGCCCGCGTTCGGAACGCCGGCGGCCCAGCCGTTCCACCAGTCCCAGGCAGCCTTGCCCGGCTTGATCCAGCTGGTATCGGCAATCTTCGAAGGGGCGCCAAGGGTCGCAATGAGACTGGACGCCGTGAGCCCGCCCGGCGAGTCGGCCAGCATGACCACGCGCCACGGCGTAGCCAGAGGAGCTTCCGCCAGGTTCGCATTGACGGCGGGACGCTGCCAGGGCGACTCATCGCCCTCGCCTTTGCCCCACGACAGCGACACCTGGACACCCAGTCCGCCCTCGCCCCGTCCGGCGTAGTAGGCGCCAGCGTAGTCCCGCTTGTCGGCTTCGGCGATGGCGAAGGTGGTGCTCTTGCGGCCCGTCTTGCACACCAGCGGCGCGTCGAACAGGTGGGCGGGGCGGATGGCCGAGGCCTTGACGGGATCGAACTCGCCTTCGTGGGAATTCTCGTTGCGGCCCGGGTTGAAGCCCCAGCACTGGTAGTCGGACGGGAAATGGAAACCCGTCATCTCGCCGAAGATGCCCAGCTTCTTCTCCTGTTCCTGCTTCGGCAGCACGTAGCGGAACGCGATGCCATCGTCGTATGCCCGCGCCACCAGCCGGAGCTGCAGGGGCTTGTCCTTTCCGGTCAGCGCCAGCTCGGCTTCGTTGTAATGGTCTTGGACACTGGCCGCCTTGCCAGCGACGGGACGATAAGTGTCGTTCACTGCCCGCTGCTCCACGCCCGCCAGCCGCAGCGAGTTGCCGTCCAGCGCGCCCGCATTGGTGGCCAGGCCGAGCGGCGACTGCGCAATCACCACGGCGCCGTCGCGGGTGACGGTATAGGCCAGCTTGCCATCGCGCACCGCCAGGTCGATGCGGTTACGTCCGTCGGGGGACGTCACCGTATAGGCCGGATCGGCGGATGCCAGCAGGCGCTCGATATCGGGAACCATCGCGCCAGCCAGCAGCTGGTAGCCTTTCTCGGAGAAATGCAGGAGATCGGGCTGCAGCTCCTTCGACAGCTCGCCGCCCGGTCCGGTGAAGAGCGATCCATAGTCATGGACGAAAACCGCCTTGCCGTCGTCCAGCGTCCTGATTTTCGCGTTGAGCGCCGCGATCTGCTTTCGCTCCCCGGAATCCGGCCCTGCTTCAGGGAGCACGGAATTGAGCAGGATACGCGCCGCCGGGTACTGCTTGCGCAGCTTCGCCACAACGGCCTGGATGCCGCCGAACACCTGCCCGGCCTTTTCGTTGCAGAGATTGATGTTGTTCACGCCAATCATCAGCACCACCAGCTTGGGCTTCAGGGACGCGATGGCGGGGTCCTTCAGCCGCCACAGAACATTGCCGGTGTGGTCGCCGCCGATGCCGAAGTTGGCGGGATTGAAGCGGCCGAAGCTGCTCTCCCAGAGCGCTTTCGGCCACATTTCGGTGAGAGAGTCGCCGACGAATATCACATCGACATTGCCCTGCTTCGCGCGCGCCACCTGCTCCGCGTGCATCCCGCGCCAGCGCTCGATGGACATCCATGGGTAGTCGACAGTGCGCGGGGCCACATTGAGCGCGCAGCTGGCTGCACTTGCCGACTGCGCGAGGCTCGCAGCCAGCAGGAGAAAAACGGCACAGGCGGATTTACGCATCGGTTCTTTCAAGGTTTACTCCGATAACAGTTTTTGCAGGACGGGCTCCATGCTGCGAGCCCAGATTTCGTAACCCTTTTCCTGCGGATGCAGCATGTCGGGCATGATCTCGCGCGAGAGCGTGCCGTCGGCATTCAGAAGGGAGGAATTGATATTGGCGAAGAAGACATGGCGGTCATCCGCGTATCCCCCGATGATCGCGTTCACCCGTTCGTTCAGGCGGCGCAGGAAGGCCGAAGGCTGTTCTTCGCGCGGGAAAATGGCCAGCAAAAGGATCTTGGTCTGCGGCAGGCGGCGGCGCAGGTCCTCGATGATTGCCTTGACGCCTGCCGCTGTCGCTTCCGGCTCGTCCTCGCGGTGGCCCGCGTTGTTTGTGCCTATCATGAGCACCGCCACCCTGGGCGCAATCCCATCCACCTCGCCATGCTGCAGGCGCCACAGCACGTTCTCCGTGGTGTCGCCACTGAAGCCGAGGCCCACCGCGTTGTATTTCGCGTAGTAGCGCTGCCAAACCGGAGCGCCGGACTTCTCCCAGCCTTCGGTGATCGAATCGCCGACGAAAATCAGCTGCGGGCTCTTGCCCGCTTCCCTGAGCTTGCGGACCTCTTCCAGCTTCTTCTCATGGCGCGGAATCCACCAGCCGAGCGACCAGGCGTGGGTAAGCGGCGCCGGGGTCACCGCCTCGGTGCGGTAATCCGCACATTGCGCATTGGGCTCCCCGCCGCGCACAAGCCGTATATTCGCCACCGCCACCTGGCCTGCGCCATTGCCCTCCAGCGCGAAAGGCGTGGAGACCTTGCTGAAATCGTCGCCTGCGCGCGCGAAGCACGCCAGGGAGAAGGACAGGCGCCGCCAGCCCTTGCCCTGCAGCGCACGCCCTGGCAGCACATAGGAGACTTTGCGCTTGCAGTCCGGTCCGCAGCGCATGGTGAAATAGATGCCGCCTTCGGAGAGGTCGGTGACATGGATGTCGAATTCCAGCGTTCCGTCCCCGGTGAACGGCCGTAGATCCAGAGGCGCCCCGCCGTCCAGGCGCAGGCCGGAGAACCAGGCGTCCTTCCATTGCAGCGAAAGCGCGTCATGCCTGCCCGCCACCTCCCCTGCCCGCGCGCTCACCCGGCCGTTCACCGCCGGGGAGTCGGCCCGCAGGACCTGCTCGGGCCCCTCGGTACCCGCTACCATCACGCTCCACGAAGGGAGCGGCTTGCCGTTGTAAAGGATCAGCTCACGGTTCTGAGCACAGGCGAGGGGCACGGTCGCCGCGAGGGCGGCCGCTGTAATGAGTGAGATTGCAGTCTTCATCCGGCGATTGTGCAAGCGGCAGATGAGCGGAGCAATTACAAAATTCGCTAATCGGGAAAACGATATTGCACAGGCCAGAACAGAACCTGGGCAAGTCTTGCGATATCATCGGCTCGCATGCGTGTCGTGGAGCAGCGATGGAAACCGAGATCAAACGCCAGCTGGCCCCCAAGAAAGCCACCCCGGTAGCGTTGCATCCGAAAATGACGATGGCCCAGGCCTTTCGCCGCATTGCCGGGAACTGCCTGGACCAGATACAGGCCAACGAAGAAGGCGTGAGGCATCTCGACGCCGAGAGCCTGCACCAGATGCGGGTGGGTGTGCGCCGCTTCCGTGCGCTGCTCGACCTGTTCTCGCCACTGCTGGCCCCTCCCTCAGACCTGGAGCAGCACCTCGAGTGGCTGGCTGGCGAATTTGGCCCGGCGCGGGACTGGGATGTGCTGGCCCATGTAACTGCACCGCGCGTCACCGAAACCTCCGCCGTGGCCCTACCCCTTGTCGCGGCGGCGCAGAAGCGCGCCGAAACGCATCACTCGCGGCTGGCGCAGCTATTGCAGGAAGCGCGCTACGCAGGCTGCATGCAGGAACTGCATACCTGGCTGCTGGGGGAAACATGGGCGCAGGACGGTGGCGGTATCTGGGCGCGAAAGGCGCGCAAGGAAATGCTGCCCCTGCTGAATAATGCGACACGCCGCCTGCGCAAGCGCGCCAGAAAATGGGAGGAGGCGGATGCGCAGGCCCGGCACCGAGTCCGCATGGCCGCCAAGAAAGCGCGCTACGCGATCGAATTCTTCGCCGACCTGCTGCCGGAACGACAGGTAAAGGCAAGCAGCCGCCTGCTGGCCGATCTTCAGGAAAGCCTGGGGCGCCTGAACGACGCAGCTGTGGCGGACGGTCTGCTCGTCGATCTTTGCGCCCGGGACGCCACAGCGGGTGAGGCGGCCAGCTTCGTCCGCGGGTATTTGTGCGCAGAGGCTGGCAGGGCCGACCGCGGGCTCGGCAAGCTTGTGAAAAAGGCCGCCTCCCTGCGCATCGGCTAGCGCGCCGGCGTGTCCTCAGCCCGCAACGCACCACCGGCCAGAACCCGCGCGATCACCTCCTGGCGCAAGCCCTGCCCTTTCAAATGCTCTACGGCCGCCACGGCGCCCACTTCGCGCCGGATGACCAACGCATGCCGCACTGCGGCCGATTGCTTCAGCGCGTTTCCAGCACGCCGTCGCCGTTATTGCTCCCTGAGTCCATAACATCCCTCTCACTGCTGTGCTGCAATAAGTACAATTTCCGCAAGTTGTTGAGCTGCGGAAAACTCTGCCATCATAGGCCGCGATTGCGACAAGAATTTGATATGGATTTCCTGCGGCCGCAAATCATTCCGGCGATACTGTCAGTCCGCACTTGACTCCGGTAAAATTCGGGGATGAATGAGATTTCTTTCCGCCCGTTTGTGATTGGCGTCGCTGGGGGCAGCGGCAGCGGCAAGTCTACGGTTTCCCAGCAAGTGCTGTCCTCCTTTGGCGCCGATATGGTGTCGGTGGTCATGCAGGACGACTACTACTGCGATCAAACCCACCTCACCCCCGAGGTTCGCCGCCAGCAGAACTACGACCACCCCCAGGCTTTCGACTGGCCGCTCCTTATCCAGCATGTGCAGGCCCTGCGCAACGGCGAAACGATCCAGATGCCGGAGTACGATTTCACCATCGACAACCGCTCCGACAGGACCATTCCCGTCAAACCAGCCCCGGTTATCGTGATCGAAGGCCTGTTCGCGCTGTATAACGCGGATTTGCGCGACATGATGTCGCTGCGGATCTTCGTCGACACAGCCTCCGACGTTCGCTTCATCCGCCGCATGCAAAGGGACATCGCCGAACGCGGCCGTTCGCTCGAAAGCGTTGTCGCCCAGTATATGGAAACGGTGCGCCCCATGCACAAGCAGTTCATCGAGCCCACCAAACGCCACGCCGACGTGATCTTGCCTCACGGCGCCAATGGGCCTGCAGTCGACATCATCACGACAAAAGTAGCGAGTGTTGTTGGCCAGTTGAAGCTGTAGTGAGCGCGGCCGCCTGCGCGCCGATACGGGAGCTCAGCGTCCGGTGAGAATGAAGCCATCCATGTGCTTTCATGCAGGTGACACGCAGGTCATCAATCCGGCTGAGCCGAGCAGAGCGAGACCGCACAGCCTGTTCGCCCAGACGTTGGCCGCTGGCGGCAGTCGCAGTGTCCCAGTGCGACTGCCGAGCAAGGCATAGCCCCCGTAACTTAGGCAGTCGGCAACAAGGCAGGTTGCACCGAACAGTACAAACTGCGGCGCCAAGGGCTGCGACTGCACGACAAACTGCGGCAATAGCGCCGTGAAGTACAACAGGGCTTTAGGATTGGACAACTCAATCAGGAGCGCCTGCAGGAGTTTCGGCATACCGCCCCTGCCGCGCGCAATAGGGCTCATCATAACGAAGCGCCGGCGTGAAAGCAGCGAGCTGAGGCCGAGATAGCCCAGATATACTACACCTGTCCACTTGATGGCCGAGAACAAAGCAGGAGTAGAGACCAGCGCCGCGGCGACCCCCATGGCGGACAGGATGAAGTAGCCGGCGTTCGCAAGGGCGATGCCTGCAATGGACCAGCTTGCAGCCCGCCACCCCGCAACAGCGCCGTGGGAGGCTACGATTAGCGCCGCCGGGCCCGGAGCCAAGCACACCAGGAAGGTTGTGGTAGTGAAAAGCAAATAAGAGTTCATGGGGATACGAGTGCAGGTAGTTACTGGGCTTGCGTTTGTTCCCCACCCTTAGCGTACGACGTTACCATTGGCATATGGCAGGCGACGTGCGCGACAGTCCCGGCGATGTTGCGGGGCTTACTTATAGATGCCGCAGGCCACGATCAACGGCCCGGCCAGCTGGACATAGGTGGCCTTCTTTTCCAGCCCTTTCGTGACCGGGTTGACCCAGATGTAGTCCACCCAGCCACTGCCCTTGGTCTTTGCCACCTTGAGAAAGTCCTGGATGAAATACTTTCCCTCTGCATCCTTAATCTCCGAAACGTCTTTCCCGATCAGCTTGGGATTCGCGCCGTGGGACAGGATTTTCCCCTTCAGATCCATAACGAGGACGTACAGGTCCCGGTCGGAAAATTGCGGGGACTGCTTGTTGATGTCTTCAAAGACCTTGTCCATACCGCGCTTGTTTATGTCCGCGATGGCGCTCTTCACCAGTGCAACCGCCTCATCCGCCGTACCTTTATCGCCAGCGCAGGCCACCGAGGCAACGCACAGCGCGCCGATCCCCACCACCGTTTTCCACCATGCTTTCATGAATCCTCCGTCCAGGTTGCTTTGCCCAATCACTTCTTGCGTGCTACTCCAATCCGCGACACCCTACCTCGCTACCGCTTACCGATGGCTTACGGATGTCTGCTGGTAGCAAAACCGGCGGGGCGAGCCCCACATACCGCCGCACGGGTACAGCCTGGCGCGACTCCCTGGCCCTACTCCTCCAGACCGAGCACACTAACCGATCCATTACCAATGGCGTCTCAGTGTGCCTTGCGTATGCCATCGGTATCCTGCGCGGCGCTACGGTGCTCGTTCCGCCTTTGGCACCTAAGAAAGTAGCGAACTGAACATGAATCCATCATTGCACTGGCCTGATCTGGATGACAGGACGATCGATCCTGATTTCACCCTGCACCATCTGCGCGCGCAGGATGTCGCACGCGTGAGCAGCTGCCTGAAGGCCTGGTATCCCGACATCGGCACAGGCGCCGCGCAAGGCTTCCTCGATCCCCACTTCTACGCCGAGAACGCCGCCCTGGCTGGCAGCGGCAAAGGGAAGATCCTGGCCTTGCTGGTCCTGACCGCTGGCCGCCCCGCAGCGTTTTACGCCTACGAACAGGATCCCGACGCCCTGAGCCTGTATTGCCGCCTCGTCGTTATCGCCCCGGAATTCCGGCGAGGGGGTCTGGGCGGACATTATTTGCGGCTGGCAGAATACCTCGGGCGCAGAATGGGACTCGGCTTTTTGTATGGCCTGGTCAGCATGAAGCAGCGCGCCAACATGGAGGGGGCCGAGAAGAGCGGATGGCGGCTGGTGGGCATCATGCCTGGCGCGGACCGGGAGCAGGTGGCGCCCGGCGTCGTCAAGCGGGTCTATGAAGCGATCTATGCCAAACAGCTGGCGCCGGCAGAGGACTTTATGATTCCGGAACCAGAGGTGCTGTCGCAGCAAGGCCGGGCGCTGGCCGAGGTGCTGTTCCCAGAATTGCTGGCTCCAGTGCCGGAACGCAGGCGCTGAGCCAGACGAGTTGGCGGCTTTGGCACTCTGCCCAAGCCGCGCCCGGCGCTTGCCTAGGACAAGGCCGCTAGTTGATCAGCCGAGAAGCTGCAGCTCAACCGGACTGCCCACAATTTCCACCATCATCGGTGCAATAAGGTGGGCTGGTGTGAGGTCGATGTAGAGCGCGGTCACGCCCGGGCCAGTGCCCGGACCACCGTCGTCAATTACACCGGGACCGGTACCTGGACCACCGGTGGTGCCGGGGCCAGTGCCCGGGCCGCCGCCGTCAAGTATGCCTGGTCCGGTACCTGGAACACCCGACACAACCACAGTGTCGTTATCAAACAGTATATCGAGCTTCATTACTACTCCCATTTACGTAAATGGCCCAGCCAGGATAGCCGGGCCGTCCTGGCGAAAAGTTAATTCGCCGCCCTGCGGCGGCCAGAGCATCTTACGGACGCTGACCCTACACTTCGCATACGGATATAGTTCTTCGTGGCAATAGTTTGCTCAGGGGCTGGGCCAGAAATAGCAGGAAAGAATGAACAAGGCCAACCAGAAGGCAGCCTCGATCGTTTCCTGACGCGGCTGGACACTTCGCCAGCCGCCGTACAAATGCACCAGCACCATCGAGCCGAAGCAGGCGGACGAAAGGGCGAAAAAGAAGGCATGAAGGACCGGCTTGAACGCGGCGTAAAGCCCAGCTAGCCCAAGCAATGTGCTGACACAACCCAGGCAGCGGCCGTAGTAGACGGACAGGTCGGTTTGCGGACCAACTCGCCAGCCGACACAACGCGCCCATGCCAAAGGAAACAGGATCATGGGCAGAAACGCCAATACGGCGCCAGCGCCCACAAAGACAAGGAAACGGCCTGCTGTGCCGAGCTCGGAGAGCATGTTTACGCCTTTCAGTTAGCAAGCGGCACGGCGACGGCGAGGCAATCGCGGCACCGAAGAAGACGGCCGAGATCATAGTCAGCGACCAAGTACGGATCGCTTACGTTTAAGCACGCGCGCGAACAATCCAGCCGACACCCGACCTCCCCCATTTCGAGGATGCGTAAGCCAACTGTAGGAGCGGGTATGTGCTAATCGCTGATACCTCCCCCCGGGGCGGTTTCTTACTTCCGATACATCTTGAAGGAGAGTTGAAATGCCTATCGTGCACATCTACACGACCGAAGGCTGGGTATCCCCCGCGCGAAAGAGAATGATGATCGAAAAAGTCACGAACGCAGTGGTGGAAGCGGAGGGCTTGCCGCAGGTACGCGACATGACCTATGTTGTCATCCATGACGTGCCGGATGGCGGATGGGGGTTCCAGGGCCGAGTGTATCTCAAGAAAGATTTTGCGTCGCACATTCCGCCGGATCCAACCGAATCCTGAGCCAGGCGCGTACCATTACCACCTGCCGCGGTGGCAGGAAAGGCGATTGAGACCGCTGCGATATTGGAGGCAAGGATCGGAATTGAACCGGCGTACACGGCTTTGCAGGCCGAATCGCACTTTCGAAATCAAATCCTGAGAAAGCCGTTCGGTGACGGTCGCCATGGTTCGGTTCAACTTACTTCCTCTCGCATTCTAGAGAGGACCTTGCCGATTCCCGGGGAGCTGCCTTCGTTGCATCTCCTTCATCCCGTCGTGATCAGCCACAGGGCGTGAGGCATTCTGGGGATGCGACGTCCAAAAAACAATAACGCGAAAGGTAATCGTTTCTTGACCTTTCAGGTCATGGCTTCCAACTTGCGTTTGCAGGTAGTATCCTTGCATGCCAGCTCTCTTGAATACGCCTGCAGCAGTCGGACATCTGTTGCGTGAGTGGCGCGCCGCGCGCCGTTACAGTCAACTCGATCTCGCCCTGGAGTCGGACACTTCCGCACGCCACCTCAGTTGCATCGAGACCGGAAAAGCCCAGGCAAGCCGCAATCTGCTGATGCGGCTGGCCGATGTGCTCGACATGCCGCTCCGGGAACGCAATGCACTGCTGCGCGCCGGGGGCTACGCGCCGAAATTTCCTGAAACCAGTCTCGATAGCCCGAGGATGGAGCAGATCAACCGGGCCATCCAGTTCATCCTCGACCAGCAGGAGCCTTACCCGGCCTTCCTCATGAACCGGCACTGGGACGTGCTCGCCGCCACGCGGGGAGCCTTCAACATCTGCAATTTCCTGCGCGACGGACGCCCCGAGAAGCACACCAATATGCTGCTGTCGGCCTTTGATCCGGACGACGTCCGCGGGGCAATCGTCAACTGGGATGATGTCGCCAGCACGTTGATCGGACATCTGCATGCATTGGTGTCGAACTCCCCGACCGATACCAGGGCGCGCGCCCTGTTGGATGAGATACTGGCATTCCCCGATATCCCCGACCGCTGGCGCTGCCGCGACCTCGATACTCCCCCCGCCCCGCTGCTGAACACGGTATTCCGGCACCGGGGCGTCACACTGCAGTTCTTCTCAACCATTACGACCTTCGGCACGCCGCGCGATATCACTGCCGAAGAATTGCATATCGAATCCTGCTTTCCGATGGACGAGGACACGGCGCGCTTCTGCCGCGAACTGGCGCAGGGCGAGCCAGATGCCATCGCAGCGGGGCAGCGGCCCGGGCCGGCACTATGCCTGGCCAGCGGGAGCCAGCCATGATCGAATGGAACGTGCGGAGCAGCGGTGCGCGTGACGGCCTGTCGCGCAGGTCCTTCTTCAAGGCCAGCGCTGTGCTGGGCGGCGGACTGGTGCTGGGCTGGTTTGGGCCCGGTTCGCCACGGACAGCGCAAGCCGCCGAAGCCAATGCCATCTACACACCCAATGCGTTTATCCACATTGCACCGGACAACACCGTCACGGTGGCGGTCAACCGGGCGGAACTGGGACAGGGCATTGCCACGGGCCTGCCTATGGTCATTGCCGAAGAACTGGACGCGGACTGGTCCCTGGTACGCTCCGAACTCGCTCCCGCAGCCGACGTGTACAAGGATCCGGTACGCGGACACCAGATGACAGGCGGCTCCGGCTCGATCAAGCGCTCCTTCGCCCAGTACCGGGAAATCGGCGCCCGCGCCCGCGCGATGCTGCTGGCGGCCGCCGCGCAACGATGGAACGTCAAGCCCGGACAATGCCGCACGGCGCGCAGCATGGTGTTCGGGCCGGCGGGCCAGAAAGCCAGCTACGGCTCACTTGCCGAGGCTGCCATGCGCCTGCCGGTACCCGAGCAGGTCGCGCTCAAAGACCCTTCAGAGTTCAAGCTGATCGGCCAGCCCACGCGCCGCCTCGACGCCCGCGCCAAGTCCAGTGGGCGCCAGGTGTACGGAATGGATTTCAAGCCAGCCGGCAGCAAGGTGGCCGTGGTCGCACGTCCGCCCGTCTTTGGCGGCAAGGTGGCGCGCTTCGATGCGGCGAAGGCCCTGGCTGTCAAAGGCGTGCGCGCCGTGCTGCCAGTCCCGACTGACCGCGGCGGAAACGGACTGGCTGTGATCGCCGACGGCTACTGGCCCGCCAAGCAGGGCCGCGATGCCCTGGATGTCCAGTGGGACACGGCGGGCGTCGAAAAGGTCGACACGGCGCAGTTGTTCGCACGCCTGGCCGCCGTATCCGGGCAACCGGGCGGGGCCGCCATGAGTGCCGACATCCGGCCGCTCGCCCAGGCATCGAAACGCATCTCCGCGGTCTATACCTTCCCCTATCTTGCGCACGCGCCGATGGAGCCGCTCAACTGTGTGGTGGACCTCGGGCCCGACCACTGCGAAATCTGGGCGGGAAGCCAGTACCAGACCATCGACCAGAACCATGCGGCGCAGGTCCTGGGACTCGATCCTGCGCGGGTGACATTCCACACCATGATGGCAGGCGGTGGTTTCGGGCGCCGCGCGGTGCCCTCATCGGACTACATTGTCGAGGCCGTCCAGGTGGCGAAGGCCTGGCGCGCTTCCGGACAGTCAGGACCGCTGAAAGTCATCTGGAGCCGCGAAGACGACCTGCATGGCGGCTACTACCGGCCGGCCCACCTGCACCGGGCCGAGATCGGGCTCAATGCCGATGGACGCATCGTCGCCTGGGACCACGTCATCGCCGGCCAGTCCATCCTGATGGGGACGCAGTATGAAAAGTTCGTGCAGGGCGGAGTCGATGGCACTATGGTCGAAGGCATGGGGCGGCCGTACGAGCTGCCGATCAACCTGACAACCCACATCGTGCAGGCCAATGTGCCGGTGCTGTGGTGGCGCTCGGTCGGCTCGACGCACACCGCCTTTGTCATGGAGACGCTGATCGACGAAGCGGCGCAGCTGGCCGGCATCGATCCTGTTGCGTACCGCAGGCAGCTTATCCCACCGGACAAGCTCCGCCATCACGCAGCGCTCGACCTCGCCGTCGCCAAGTCCGGCTACGGAAAAAGGACGCTGCCGAATGGGCATGCCTGGGGCGTGGCCATGCACGAAGCGTTCGATTCCATCGTGGTATACGTGGTGGAAGCCTCCGTGCAGGACGGCGTGCCGCGTTTGCATCGCGCCACGGCAGCGGTCCATTGCAACCTGGCGGTCAATCCCATGTCGATCGAGGCCCAGGTGCAAGGTTCCGTCCTGATGGCAGTCGGCACGACCTTGCCGGGTGCAGCCATCACCCTCAGGAACGGCATCGTCGAGCAGGACAATTTCCATGCCTATACCGTGGCGCGCATGCCCGACATGCCCCATGTGGAGGTGCATATCGTCCCTTCCGCCGATGCGCCGACAGGGATGGGTGAACCCGGCTTTCCGCCGCTGGCGCCTGCCTATGCCAACGCCATCGCGCGCCTGACCGGCAAACGGCTGCGCTCGCTGCCATTCTATCTGAAGGAGGCTTGAACCGTGCGTACCGCTCTGCTGGGCTGCCTCGTGGCGCTCGCCCTCGCCGCGGCCGGCGCCGCAGCACAAACCGTGGCCGACTCCCATGTGCCCACGGCCGACGGCGTACGCATCTTCGTGCGGGAAATCCGTCCAGCCGGCCCTGCCGTGGGAGAGCCGGTCATCCTCATCCACGGGGCGCGCGCGCCGGGCCTGGCGAGTTTCGACCTGCCGGTCGCACGGGGTTCGCTGGCGCGCGACCTGGCTGAGCGCAGCCATCGCGTGGTCTTTGTCATGGATGCCCGCGGCTACGGCGCCTCGGACCGGCCGCCCGGCATGGAGAAGCCCGCGCAGGGCCAGCCATCTGTGGCGCGCAGCTATGAAGTCGTGCGCGACATCGGCGCCGTCGTGGCCTTCGCGCGCGAGCGCACCTCGGCCGGCCGCGTGTCCCTGTTCGGCTGGGCCACGGGCGGCCTCTGGGCGGGCGCCTACGCCGCGCTGCACCCGGAACGGATCGGGCATCTTGTCACCTTGAATGCGCTGTATGGCGCCAATGTGCCGCATCCTCGATTCGGCGCAGGCTCTCCGCTCAGCGATCCGAAAAATCCTGAACGCTTCAATCCGGACATCGGCGCATGGACCGCGAACGAGGCGGCGTCGCTGCGCGCCGTGTGGGAGCGCTCTATTCCAACTGCCGACAAGGACCTGTGGCGCGACCCCGCCATTGCCGACGCGCTTACGCGTGCCGTTGCCGACAGCGATCCGGGCTATGGCCGTGCGCACCCGGGCCAGTTCCGTGCGCCCAGCGGCGCCCTGGAAGACAGCTTTTACCAAGCCTGCGGACGCCGCCTGTACGATGCTTCATCCATCACAGCCCGTGTACTGCTGATTCGATCGGGCCACGACTTCTGGAGCCGGCCCGAAGACCTTGCCGCTTTCCTGCACGATGCGGCGCATGCGGCAGCGGCACGTGCGCTGATGCTCCCTGATGCCACCCACTTTGCGCATCTGGACCGCGACGAGCGGGGCCGCAGCGAGCTGCTGGCGGCAGTCGTACGCTTCCTCGACGAATAAGACCCTGCACCTGCGCTCAAATTGATGTGCGACGTCATTGCCCCCTTTGTGCTGCAAGCCTAGCATCTGCTTCGCTTCAACATAATCTTTTACTGCAGAGGAGCATCAATGCGCAAAGTGGTCGTCACTGAATTCATGTCGCTGGACGGTGTCATCGAATCGCCCGAGAAATGGTCTTTCCCCTACTGGAATGACGAGATCGAAAATTTCAAGAACGCAGAGCTTGCCGCCACTGGTGCTCTGCTACTTGGCCGCAACACTTACGAGGCCTTTGCCGCCGCGTGGCCCACACGCAGCGGTGCTTTCGCCGATCGCATGAACAGTCTCCCGAAGTATGTCGCATCGTCCACGCTCGATGCCGTGCATTGGCAAAGCGCCAGCTTGCTGGGGCAAGCGCTGCCTGACGCGATGGCGCAACTTAAGCAGGATGAAGGGAAGGACATCGTGGTGCACGGCAGCGCGGCGCTGGCGCAATCACTCATGCGGCACGATCTGGTGGACCAGTATTCCTTGCTGGTGTATCCGACCATCCTCGGCACGGGCAAGCGCCTGTTCAAGCCCGGACAGCAGGCCAAGCTCAAGCTGGCCGGCTCGACGATGTTTTCGTCGGGCGTGGTGGCGCTCACCTACCATCGGGCAGCTTCCGAACCCGGCGCATGAGCGCGCGCGAAAGCACGGGCTTCATGAACATGTGCATCCGGGCGGCAGAAGCCGGCGACCTCGACTCCATGTGGGCCGTGGTCCAGACCATTAGGGCCGATGGCGATGCCCCGCCATTTTTCGCTGGTTTCGACAAGGAGACTTTTCGATCGCATTGGTTCGGATCGCAAGCGTCCTACGTGGCTGTTCGGGAAGGCGAGGTGCTGGGCATGTACAAGCTCGGCGCAAACTATCCGGGCACTGGATGGCATTTCGCCAGCGCCACGTACCTCGTCAGCCCGCATGGCAAGGGCCTGGGCATCGGACATTCGCTGGTTGCGCACAGCATTGGCCATGCTTCTTGTGACGGTTCTCTAGCCATGCAGTTCAATTACGTGGTGAGCAACCTCGCCACCGCTGTCATGTTCGATGAGGAAAAAGGCTTTTCCATTGTTGGCACCCAGTATAGGAACAGCACATGATCACCTTGAACATCAATGGGCGCGACATTCAAGTTGACGCCGCGCCGTCCACACCTGTTTTGTGGGCTTTGCGCGATAACCTGGACCTTACTGGCACCAAGTTTGGCTGTGGCGCAGCGATGTGCGGCGCCTGCACAGTGCATTTGAACGGTGAACCGGTCCGTTCCTGTATTACGTCCATCTCCACTGCCGCTGGACAGAAGATCCTCACTATCGAGGCGATGGAGAATGACCACATCGGCAAGGCGGTGCAGGACGCGTGGGTGCGCCATGACGTACCGCAGTGTGGATACTGCCAGAGCGGACAGGTGATGAGCGCCGCAGCACTGCTGCGCACGAAGAAGCATCCCACGGATGCGGATATCGACGCTGCGATGAGCGGAAATATCTGCCGTTGCGGCACCTACCAGCGCATCCGGGCGGCCATCAAGGACGCCGCCCAATCCCTGGCCTGAGCGGCCGTTTGGGCGGCAAGCGGGCAGCAAAGTGAAATGACCGGGAAATCCCGGTCATCTCACTTATAAATGCTTGATTTCTTTGGAGGCGAGGGCCGGAATCGAACCGGCGTACACGGCTTTGCAGGCCGCTGCATAACCACTTTGCTACCCCGCCTTGGAGGGGAAGAAAAAACGCGGCCAGCGCCGCGTCTGTTCTGTATTCTGGAGCGGGAGAAGAGTCTCGAACTCTCGACCTCAACCTTGGCAAGGTTGCGCTCTACCAACTGAGCTACTCCCGCATGGAGTTTTGCTGCTTGTACGGCCCCAGAGTTATCTGGAGCGGGAGAAGAGTCTCGAACTCTCGACCTCAACCTTGGCAAGGTTGCGCTCTACCAACTGAGCTACTCCCGCGTACAGGAACCGCATTATCGCAGAAACATTAATACATTTCCAGCGAATATTGACGCCAATTTGGAGCGGGAGAAGAGTCTCGAACTCTCGACCTCAACCTTGGCAAGGTTGCGCTCTACCAACTGAGCTACTCCCGCTTTGCTTGTCGTCATCAACAACAGGCCAGCATTATAGAGCATGGGGCTGGCCTGTCAAGAGTAATGTTTCGTCAATCCAGAACGCCGGAGCGTTCCTTGATCAGGGGCCAGGCTTTGCGCAGGTAGTAGAGCATGGACCAGACCGTCAGCACGCTTGCCAGCCACAGCAGCTTCTCGCCCCAGAAGCGGGTGTCGATAGCGCCCAGCAGCACGTCGTAGTACAGCAGGGCCGGAATGGCCGTCATCTGGGCCGCCGTCTTGATCTTGCCGATGGAGTTCACCGCCACGGACTTGGAGGCCCCAATCTGCGCCATCCATTCGCGCAGGGCGGAGATGGTGATTTCGCGGCCGATGATGATGAAGGCGAGGATGGCGTTGCAGCGGTCCAGCTGCACCAGCACCAGCAATGCCCCTGCCACCATCAGCTTGTCCGCCACGGGGTCGAGGAAGGCGCCGAAGGCCGAAGTCTGGTTCCAGCGGCGTGCCAGGAAGCCGTCGAACCAGTCGGTGATGGCGGCCACGATGAAGACCAGTGTCGCGGCCAGGTTGCGGTCTTCCAGGGGGAGCCAGGCGGGGGGCAGGTAGAACACGCCTACGACCAGCGGAATGAGCGCGACGCGCAGCCAGGTCAGCAGGATCGGAATGTTAAAAGGCATAAGACAGCGGCGGTAAGAATAGTTATCACGCGCCGCTAGTCTAACCCGTATTACTGACGGGCACGACAACTTTAATGCAGCTGCCGGTATATTTCTTCGGCCAACGTGCTCGAAATGCCTTCAACGGACATCAAATCCTCCACGCTGGCGTTGGCGACCCCGCGCAGGCCGCCAAAGCGGGCCAGGAGCTTCTGCCGCCTTTTGGCGCCAATTCCTTCGATCTCCTCCAAACGCGAGGTCTGGCGGGCCTTGGCGCGCTTGGCGCGCATGCCGGTGATGGCGAAGCGGTGGGCTTCGTCGCGGATCATGGCCACCAGCATCAGGGCGGCCGATTCCTTGCCCAGCTCCTGGGGCGCGCGGCCGTCCACGAACATCAGGGTTTCCAGGCCTACACGCCTGCCCTCCCCCTTCGCCACGCCCACGATCAGGCTGATGTCCAGGCCCAGTTCCACGAAGACCTGGCGCGCCATTTCGATCTGGCCCTTGCCGCCGTCGATCAGCACCACGTCCGGCATCACCCCGTCGCTGTTGGCCACCTTTTCGTAGCGGCGCGTGAGCACCTGGCGCATGGCGGCGTAGTCGTCGCCCGGGGTGATGTCGTTGATGTTGTAGCGGCGGTATTCGCTGTTCTGCATCTGGTGGTGGTGGAAGACCACGCAGGAGGCCTGGGTCGCCTCGCCCTGGGTGTGGCTGATGTCGAAGCACTCCACGCGCAGCGCGTCCAGGTCTTCGCATTCGATGCCCAGGGCATCCACCAGCGCCCTCGTGCGCGACTGCTGGGAGCCCTGCTCGGACAGCAGGCGCGCCAGCGAGATCTCGGCGCCCTTCTGCGCCAGTTCCAGCCACTGGCGCCGCTGGCCCTGGGGCTGGAAGATGAGGTTGATGCGGTGGCCGCACTGCTCCTGCAGCGCGATCATCAGCTCCGGCTGGTCGAACTCGATGTTCAGGATCAGGCAGCCCGGAATGTACTTCTCCGTGTAGTGCTGCACCAGGAAGGCGGCCAGCACTTCCACTTCGATGGGGCGTTCGGCCACGGCTTCCGCGTCCATCACATGGGTGGGGAAGTAGGCGCGGTCGCCCAGGTGGCGGCCGCCGCGCACCATGGCCAGGTTGACGCAGGCGCGGCCGCCCTGCACCACCACGGCGATCACGTCCACATCGGCATCGCCCGAGGTCTCCATGCTCTGCTGGTGCAGCACCTTGGACAGGGACTGGATCTGGTTGCGCACGCCCGCCGCCTGCTCGAACTTGAGGTCGGCCGCGTAGCTGTGCATCTTCTTTTCGAGTTCTTCCATCACCTCGGTCTGACGCCCGCGCAGGAAGCGCGCGGCGTTGTTGACGTCCACGCGGTAGTCCTCGGCCGTGATGGCGCCCACGCAGGGCGCGCTGCAGCGGCCGATCTGGTGCAGCAGGCAGGGGCGCGTGCGGTTCTGGTAGACGCTGTCCTCGCAGGTGCGCAGCATGAACACCTTCTGCAGGATCTGCATGGATTCCTTCACCGCCCAGGCGGAGGGGAAAGGTCCGAAATACTGGTTCTTCTTGTCCACCGAGCCGCGGTAGTAGACCATGCGCGGCACCTCGTCGCCCGTGAGCTTCAGGTAGGGGTAGGACTTGTCGTCGCGGAAGAGGATGTTGAAGCGCGGCTGCAGCGTCTTGATCAGGTTATTTTCGAGGATCAGCGCTTCCGCCTCGCTGTGCGTGACCGTGGTTTCGAGGCGCGCGATGCGTTCCACCATCATCGCAATGCGCGGGCTCGAAAGGTTCTTCTGGAAGTAGCTGGACACGCGCTTCTTCAGGTCGCGCGCCTTGCCTACGTAGAGAACCTTGTCCTCCGCGTCGAAATACCGGTACACGCCCGGCAGGTTGGGCAGCTTGGCGACGGTCGCCAGCACCTGTTCGCGCGGGTCTTGAATCTGTTCAGTCATCTGCCTTCTCAACGATCACGAATGCGACCGCCACATCGTCTTCATCGCTGACGGACACCTGCGCCGTCAGCCGGTTCTGCTGCATGAATTGCTCGAGCGGCCCGCTGCACACCATCATGGGCTTGCCGCTGGGGGCGTTCAGCATCTGCGCCGTTTGCCAGGTCATGGGCGCCGTCAGCCCGAGGCCCAGGGCCTTGGAGAAAGCCTCCTTGGCGGCGAAGCGCGTCGCCACATAACGCACGCCGCGTACCGCGTGGCGCGCACTGCGGTGGTGATACTCTTCCAGCTCCTCCGGGCCGAGCACGCGCTGCGCGAACCGCACGCCGTGGCGCTGCAGCGCGGCCTCGATGCGCGGAATCTTGCAAACGTCCGTGCCGACGCCGTAGATCATTTTGCTCCCAGGCGGGTCGATACCATGATCGCCTTCATCTCGCGCACGGCATTCTCCCAGCCCGCGAACACGGCATGGGCCACGATGGCGTGGCCGATGTTCAGTTCTGCGATCTCGGGAATGGCGGCAATCGCCTGCACGTTCGTGTAGTGCAGGCCGTGGCCGGCGTTGACCTTCAGGCCCTTCTGCACGCCCCAGCGCACACCGGCCTTGATGCGTTCCAGTTCCTTCAGCTGTTCTTCGCCTTCCGCGTCGGCGTAGGCGCCCGTGTGCAGCTCGATCACGGGCGCGCCGACATCCGCGGCGGCCGCGATCTGGGTTTCATCGGCATCGATGAACAGGCTGACGCGGATGCCCTCGCCCTGCAGCTGCTTCACGGCGGCCGCCACTTCCTTGTGGAAGCGCACCACATCGAGGCCGCCTTCGGTGGTGATCTCCGTGCGCTTTTCCGGCACCAGGCATACGTCGGCAGGCTTGATGCGGCAGGCGAAGTCAATCATCTCCTGGGTCACCGCGGCTTCCAGGTTCATGCGGGTGATGAGCTGGGGCGCCATCGCGATCACGTCGGCATCCTTGATGTGGCGGCGGTCTTCGCGCAGGTGCAGGGTGATGCAGTCGGCGCCCGCCTGCTCGGCCAGCAGCGCGGCGCGGAGTGGATCGGGGTAGCTCGTGCCGCGCGCATTGCGCAGGGTGGCGACGTGGTCGATGTTCACGCCCAGGTCGATCACCGGGCCGGATGGTTGAAGAAAGCTCATTGTGTTTTTAGAGTTGCATCAGGTCGATCAGAATCTGGCGCGTGTTCAAGGGCGCGCCGCCGAGGTGGTGCGCGAGCAGGAAGCGCATCAGCTGCTTGGATTGGGCTTGCGTGATGGCGTCCTGATAATCCTCGCGTTCCATGTCCAGCAGCGTCTTGCCCGATACGCGAGGGACGAAATCGTCGTCGTCGCGTTCGGGACGGGGGCCGCGCTCCGGCTCCACCACATACTGTACATCGACCAGCACTTTCGTGCGCGTGGCGGTGCAGCGGGTGAGATCTGCCGCAACGCCAGTCTCCTTAAGTAAGGCCGTTTCGAACTTGCGCAAGACGATGGGCGCCGGTTCCGCGTGCGCCAGCTGGTTCAGGGTCGATACATAGTGATCGAACAAGGCGGGGTGGGCGTCGTCTCGCGCCAGCAGCTTCACCATCAGCTCATTGAGGTAGAAGCCGCACAGGAGGGCCGTCTTTTCAAGGGGGAGCATGCCGCCGACCCAGTCGGCATCCGTGAGGGTGCGCAGCTCGTTCTTGCCGGTCCAGCTCACGGACAGGGGCTGGAAGGTTTGCAGCACGCCGCGCAGCTGGGAATGGGGACGCTTCGCGCCCTTGGCGATCAGTGCTACCCGCCCGAAGTCGCGCGTCAGCAGCTCGACGATCAGGCTCGTTTCCTTGTAGGGATAGCTATGCAGGACAAAGGCTGGCTGGCCGCTGACGCGGATGCCGACCGTGCGCGGCGCTGTCCGCTTGCGTACAGCCGAGCCCGCCGGATGGCCGTACCCGTCATTGGGGTCTGACCCCAACGTGGACACGGCCTCGGCAGTCACAGCGGAGGACATGCTTTATTCGTAACCGTAGGCGCGCAGGCCGGCTTCGTTGTCGGCCCAGCCGGATTTGACCTTGACCCAGATCTCGAGGTACACGGGGCCGCCGAACAGCTTTTCCATGTCCAGCCGCGCCTGCGTGGACACTTCCTTCAGCCGCGCGCCCTTGTTCCCGATGATCATGGACTTGTGCCCGTCGCGCTCGACGAGGATAGCCGCAAAAATGCGGCGCAAGTTGCCTTCCTGCTCGAATTTTTCGATCAGCACCGTGCTCGTGTATGGCAGCTCGTCGCCCACGAAGCGGAACAGCTTTTCGCGCACGATTTCCGATGCGAGGAACTTTTCGCTGCGGTCGGTGATGTCGTCTTCGCCGAAGATCGGCTCGTTCTCCGGCAGGAAGCGCTTGATCTCGTTCTGCAGGCCGTCCAGCTGGAAGCGCAGCTTGGCCGACACCGGCACCACGGCCGCGAAGTCGAATTTGGATGCCACCTGCTGCGCGAAGGGCAGCAGCACCGCCTTGTCCTTGGCCCGGTCGGATTTGTTGATGACGAGGATCACCGGCACGTTCTTCGGCAGCAGGTCGATCACCTGCTGGTCCGCTGGACCGAAGGTGCCCGCTTCCACCAGGTAGAGAATCACGTCGGAGGAATCCAGCGTGTTCGTCACCGTCTTGTTCAGCGTCTTGTTCAGGGCGTTCGAGTGGCGCGTTTGGAAGCCGGGCGTGTCGACGTAGATGAACTGGGCGTCGCTCACGGTCTGGATGCCGGTGATGCGGTGGCGCGTGGTCTGCGCCTTGCGCGAGGTGATGCTGACCTTGGCGCCGATCAGGGCGTTCATCAGCGTCGATTTGCCCACGTTGGGACGGCCGACGATGGCAATGTATCCGCAGCGGAATCCGGCGGGAGTGGGAACGCTAGTCATACTCGATCTCGATTTATTTGGTGGCGGCTTTGCTGTCCGCCGGTTCGTCGCTCTGGACGGTGGCGATGCCTGCCAGTTTCAGTTGCGCAGCCCGGGGACGCGCCTTGCGCGCCGCAGCCGGCGTTTTTTGCAGGGCCTGCTCGGCCACTTCCAGGGCCAGCTTGGCGGCGGCCTGTTCGCCCGCGCGGCGGCTGCCGCCCCGGCCGTAGACCTGGATGCCCAGCTTGGGCACCAGGCATTCGATCTCGAACTCCTGGCTGTGCGCGGCGCCATGGGTGGCCACCACGTTGTACAGCGGCAGGGAGATCTTCTTCGACTGCAGGAATTCCTGCAGCAGGGTTTTGGCGTCCTTGCCCAGGGTGCGCGGGTCCACCGTGTCCAGGATCGGAATGTAGAACGCGCGAATCACCTTGGCCGCGGCATCGAAGCCTGAGTCGAGGAAGATGGCGCCCAGCAGGGCTTCCAGGGTATCGGCGAGGATGGAGGGACGGCGGAAGCCGCCCGACTTCAGCTCGCCCTCGCCCAGGCGCAGGAACTGCGAGAGCTCCAGCTTCTGGGCGATTTCGTACAGGGACTGCTGCTTGACCAGGTTGGCGCGCAAGCGCGACAGGTCGCCTTCGTCGATGGCGTTGTAGCGCTCGTAAAGGATGGAGGCCACTACGCAGTTGAGGATGGAGTCGCCGAGGAATTCGAGGCGTTCGTTATGCAGGCTGCTATGGCTGCGGTGCGTCAGGGCCTGCTGTAACAAACCAGCATCCTGGAACGTGTGGCCTAGCCGAGTCTGCAATAACTGTAAATTCATCGTGTCCCAAACTTACTGCGCGGGCGCCGTTGCGGGCATGCCGTTCTTCGAGGTGGTGCCTTTATATTCCAGCAGCAGGCTGGCCGGGCCGAACAGGTGCACTTTCTTGTCGTAGGCGTAGCTCACTTCCATTCCGCTCTCTTCGCGGGTAATGATGAGGTCGCTACCCTTGATCGAGGTGATGTAGTTGACTTCCGCGCTCTTGTCGAAGGAAGCCTTGATCTCGGCCGGGGTGCTGCCGGCCGTCTTGGCCTTTTCCACCGCCGACTGCACCGAGCGGTATTCGGTATAGGTCGGGAAGACCTGGGCCGCAATCAGGCCCACGAAACCGAGAATTGCCAGCACCAGGATCAGGCTCACCAGGGAAATGCCGCGCTGCTTGTCGATTGCTACCATCCCGTTCTCCGCTCGTTGTTGTCAGTGGATCCCGCCAATGCGGCGCGGGTTGCTCAGGTTCATCCAGACTGCGACCGCCTTGCCGACGATATTCTTGTCCGGCACGAAGCCCCAGAAGCGGCTGTCTTCGCTATTGTCGCGGTTGTCGCCCATCATAAAGTAATTGCCTGGCGGAACGACGCACGTGAAGCCTTCGTAGGTGTAGCTGCAGTTTTCGCTGTGCGGAAAGTCCTTGACGTTGGCGCGGATAAAGGCGGGCGCGCGGTCGTCGTTCAGGATGCGGTGTTCGATGCCCGTCAGGTTCTCCGCAAATTGTTTCTTGTAGGTAAGGCTTTCACTGCCCTCTTCCAGGTAATCGTCCAGGGGCTTGTAGTCCAGCGGCTTGCCGTTCACCGTTAAGCGCTTGTTTTCATACACAATTTTATCACCGGGAACACCGATGACGCGCTTGATGTAGTCCTGGCTCATGTCGCGCGGGAACTTGAACACCATTACGTCGCCGCGCTGGGGGTCGTTGATCTGCACGATCTTCTCGTTGATGATGGGCAGGCGGATGCCGTAGGTGAACTTGTTCACCAGGATCAGGTCGCCCACCAGCAGGGTCGGCACCATCGAGGACGAAGGAATCTTGAAGGGCTCGTAGAGGAAGGAGCGCAGGAAGAACACGAGCGCAATCACGGGGAAGAAGCTGCCCGAGTACTCGATCCAGGTAGGCTGGCGCAGCAGGGCATGTTCGATCTGGGCGCGGGCGCCGTTCTGTTCCACCTTGATGCCGTCCGCCGTCAGCTTGGCGGTGCGCGCGTCGTACTCGGCCAGGGCCTTGTTGGCGGCGATGCGGCGCTTCTTGGCCAAATAGAAGACGTCGAGACACCAGATCACGCCCGTGATCACCATCAGCACGAACAGGATCAGGGCGAAGTTGCTCAGGATACCTTGGAGGCTCATTTCTCTTCCACTTGTAGGATTGCCAGGAATGCTTCTTGTGGGATCTCGACCGAACCCACCTGCTTCATGCGCTTCTTGCCGGCCTTCTGCTTCTCCAGCAGTTTCTTCTTACGGGTGATGTCGCCGCCGTAGCACTTGGCCAGCACGTTCTTGCGCATCGCCTTCACGTTTTCACGCGAGATGATATTGGAGCCGATGGCGGCCTGGATGGCCACGTCGAACATCTGGCGCGGAATCAGCTCGCGCATCTTCGCCGCCACGGCGCGGCCGCGGTAAGGCGCATTGGCGCGGTGCACGATGATGGCCAGCGCATCCACCTTCTCGCTGTTGATCAGCATGTCCACTTTCACCACGTCGGCGGCGCGGTACTCCTTGAACTCGTAGTCCATGGAGGCGTAGCCGCGCGAGGTGGACTTCAGCTTGTCGAAGAAGTCCAGCACGATCTCGGCCATCGGCATCTCGTACACCAGCTTCACCTGGCGGCCGTGGTAGCTCATGTCCAGCTGGATGCCGCGCTTGGCGATACAGAGGGTGATGACGGAACCCACATACTCCTGCGGCATGTAGAGGTTCACGGTAACGATGGGCTCGCGCACCTCCGTGATGCGGGAGGGGTCCGGCATGCGGGACGGGTTGTCCACGTTCAGGATGGTGCCGTCGCGCTGCTCCACTTCGTACACCACGGTCGGCGCCGTGGTGATGAGATCCATGTCGAACTCGCGCTCCAGGCGCTCCTGCACGATCTCCATGTGCAGCAGGCCGAGGAAGCCGCAGCGGAAGCCGAAGCCCAGGGCCTGGGATACTTCCGGCTCGAACATCAGGGCCGCGTCGTTCAGCTTCAGCTTCTCCAGCGAGTCGCGCAGGGCGTCGTACTGGTTCGCTTCCACCGGGAACAGGCCCGCGAACACCTGCGGCTGCACTTCCTTGAAGCCGGGCAGCGGCGCTTCGGCAGGCTTGGCGGCGGTGGTGATGGTGTCGCCCACGCGGGCCACCTTCAGTTCCTTGATGCCCGCAATGACGAAGCCCACCTGGCCCGCGCTCAGCTCGGGCAGGGAAACGGAACGGGGCGAGAAGATGCCGATGTCTTCCACCAGTTGCACGGAGTCCGTGGCCATGAGGCGGATCTTCTCTTTCGGGCGCATGGTGCCGTTCACCACGCGCACCAGCATCACCACGCCCACGTAGGCGTCGTACCAGGAGTCGATGATGAGGGCCTGCAGGGGCGCTTCCGGGTCGCCCTTGGGCGGCGGCACCTTGGCGATGATGGCTTCCAGCACCTCGTCCACGCCCAGGCCGGTCTTGGCCGAGCAGTGCACGGCGTCGCCCGCCTCGATGCCGATCACGTCCTCGATCTCGGCGATGGCGGTGGGCGGATCGGCGTTCGGCAGGTCGATCTTGTTCAGGACCGGCACCACTTCCACGCCCAGGTCCAGCGCGGTATAGCAGTTGGCCACGGTCTGGGCTTCCACGCCCTGGGAGGCGTCCACCACCAGCAGCGCGCCTTCGCAGGCGGACAGGGAGCGGCTCACCTCATAGGAGAAGTCCACGTGGCCGGGGGTGTCGATCAGGTTCAGGTTGTAGGTCTGGCCGTCGCGGGCCTTGTACTGCAGCGCTGCCGTCTGGGCCTTGATGGTGATGCCGCGCTCGCGCTCCAGATCCATCGAATCGAGCACCTGCGCTTCCATCTCGCGCTCGGACAGGCCGCCGCACAGCTGGATGATGCGGTCAGCCAGCGTGGATTTGCCATGGTCGATGTGGGCGATGATGGAAAAATTGCGTATGTTCTTCATTAAAATTCAAAACCGGTATGACGGCAGCTATACAAAAAAAGCGCTCATGAGCGCCTTTGGACCGCGAGAAGCAAAGGAAAACCCTTCGCATTTTACCGGATTTCAGAGGGGAAAGCCGGAATTCTGACGTATTCCCCTCACAAAGATGCCAAAATGGCACGTACCTTATTTTCGTCCAGGAAATAGTGGCAAATCTCGGGCTGGTCGAGGCTGGCGAACAGCACGGGAACGAGCTCGTCGAAGCGCTCCACCAGCTTCGGGTCTTCATCGACGTCGATCACCTGCACGGTGAAGGGCTTTTCGGGAGTCTGCAGGGCATTCAGGGCGTCCAGCATGTCCTGGCAGAGGTGGCAGTAGCTGCGCGAGTAGAGGGTAAATTGCATGCGTTGGGGGGCGGCGGAGAGGCCTCCGCCGCCTTCAGGTCTTACTTGGCCGCCGGGCGGATCACGATATGGGATGCCGCTTCGCCGCGCCGCACCAGCACCACGGCAGGCTTGGCGGGATCGAGCTTGCTCACCATGGCGTTGAACTGCGCCGCGCTCACGATGGCCGTGCTGTTCAGCTGCAGCAGCACGTCGCCAGGACGCAGGCCCGCGCCCGCGGCACGGCCTTCCGCCGCGTCCACCATCACGCCGCCTGTCACGCCCAGCTCCTTCCTCTGGGCGGCCGTGAGGTCGCTCACCTTGAAGCCCAGGGCATTGGACGGGCCCTCGGCCTTCGGCTTGCTGCGCTCGCCCGGCTTGCCCTTGGTGGGCTGGTCGGATTCGCGCTCGGCCACGGTAATCGGCAGATCCACCATGGCGCCTTCGCGCCACACGGTGACGGAGGTCTTGGTATTGGGCGCGGTATTGCCCACCAGGCGAGGCAGGTCGGTGGAGCGCGCGATCTCGGCGCCGCCGAACTTCACGATGATGTCGCCGGGCTTCAGGCCGGCCTTGGCTGCCGGACCACCCTCTTCCACCATGGCCACTTCGGCGCCGCGCGCGCCTTTCAGGCCCAGGGCGTCCGCCACCTCGCGGCTCACTTCGCTCAGCGAAATGCCGATGCGGCCGCGGGTCACCTTGCCCGATTTCTTCAGCTGGTCGGCCACCCGCATGGCCTCGTCGATCGGCACGGCGAAGGAAATGCCGTTATAACCGCCGGACAGGGTGGCGATCTGGGAATTGATGCCGATGACCTCGCCGCGCATGTTCAGCAGCGGACCGCCGGAGTTGCCGGGGTTGACCGCCACGTCGCTCTGGATGAGGGGCAGGTATTCCCCCGTGTCGCGCGCCTTGGCCGAGATAATGCCCGCCGTGACGGTGCTTTCGAGGTTGAAGGGCGAGCCGATCGCCAGCACCCATTCGCCCGGACGGATCTTGCTGGAGTCGCCGATGGTCAGTACGGGCAGCCTGGCGCCGTCAATCTTCAGCACGGCCACGTCCGTGCTCACGTCCGAACCCAGCACCTTGGCCTTGAACTCCCGCTTGTCGGTCAGGGTGACATAGACTTCATCGGCCCCCGCCACCACGTGGGCGTTGGTCAGCACGTAGCCGTCCGCCGAAATGATGAAGCCCGAACCCACGCCGCGTTGCACTTCCTGCTCCTGCTGCGGGGCCTGGCGGCGGTTGTTGCGGGGCGCCTGGCCGCGCGGCATCTGGCCGCCGAAGAAGCGGCGGAAGAACTCCTGCATTTCGTCTTCGTCCGGCATGTCGCGCATCTTCAGGCGTTCCGTGGTGCGGATGTTCACCACGGCGGGGCTGACACGGTCCACGATGTCCGCGAAATCCGGCAGGCCGGCCACGGCCGGAGCGGCCACGGCCGCCGGGGCGGCGCCCATGAGGGCAGGCGCGAACAGTACTCCCGCGCTGATCAGCAGCGCCGACATCGTTTTACTACCAGCAGAAAATTGAGTTTTCATATGAAATAGTAGGTTCATCAATGAGTCAGGGGTCGCTTGGCGCACGCGCGAAGCCTCACCATGGTAAGCGAATTCGGGCGTTGCAGCACACACAAGATGTTGCAAGCCATTGGGAATTTCAAGAGGGAATTTGTAGCGTTTATGTTGCGGCGGGGGCGGCGCGCTTCAAGGGGGCGGCCTCGGGGGCGGCGGCGGGGGCCTCCTCCTGGGCCAGGCGGGCATTCAAGCGGGCGTGGAAGTCCTTGCTCAGCTCCGATCCCGGCTGGTCGGCGCGCAGCAGGTCGCCGATCAGCTGGTAGGTGTGCCAGGCATCCTGTCCTTCCGGCAGGGCCAGGGCGGCGAGCGTCAGCTCGACTTCGCTGTCCGGCAGTTCGCCGTCCAGCATGGCCGAGATGTTCTCTTGCAGGTGTTTGGAGCTGTTCATCGCCAGAGATCTTTACCAGAAATTACAGCAAACTGATCCTTAGTTTTAAGCCTGTTACCAGCGCTTGTCAACCGGCATATCCAATAAAGGACGTAATTTTTCCGCAATCACTTCCCGCGCCCGGAAAATCCGGCTGCGCACCGTGCCGATGGGGCAGCCCATGATGGCGGAAATCTCCTCATAGCTCAGGCCTTCGATCTCGCGCAGCACAATGGCGGTCCGCAAATCGAGCGGCAGCGCGTCCATCGCCTCGTTCACGGTGGCCGCAATCTGCTTGCTGGCCAATACCGATTCCGGCGTATTGATGTCGCGCAGCGGCTCGCCCTCCCCCTGGGCCGCCGCCTCCAGGTCCGCCTCGGTCGAGGTGGGCGGGCGCCGTCCCTGGTTCACCAGGAAGTTCTTCGCGGTGTTGATGCCGATCCGGTACAGCCAGGTATAGAACGCCGAATCGCCCCGGAAGTGGCGCAGCGCGCGGAAAGCCTTGATGAAGGTTTCCTGCACCACGTCTTCCGCCTCCGCCGGGTCGTGCACGATGCGCGACACCAGCCGCATCAGCCGCCGCTGATACTTCGAAACCAGCAAGTCGAAGGCCTGCCTCTCGCCTGCCTGGACTCGCTCGACCAGCAATTGATCGCCCTCACGGTCTGTCGTCACACCAATATCCTCGGTGGGCTGCGGCAGGACGCTTCTTGTTATAGAGTTTGTCCGCTGCAATAAGTTCAGGGTTCGGCGGCCTTTTTTTCAGCCGCGTGCGGCTATCGCCCGCAACGCCAGCGCCAGCCGGCGAAAACCGTCCGGCGCCACGCTGTCCGGCAGCACCAGCAGCCAGCGGATGCGCCCGCCCTCCAGGCGCAGCAGCATCAGCCAGGGCCAGAATGTCGAGCCGGGCAGCAGGCGCACCGCCACGCCTTGCTGCTGGTATACCGTCAGCCGGATTCGCCCGACACCAGAAATATCAATGCCTACCGGCTTGACAGGCCGGCACAACGCAAGAAGCGTGGTCAGCGCGCAGGCCAGCAGCACGCCGCCGGGCCAGGACGGCAGCTGCACCAGCCCGCCCGCCGCCAGCGTCAGGCCAAAACCGGCCCGCAGCAGCCGCAGCCTGGGCGAAGCACGGATGACAAGGGATAGGGCAATCGCACCGCTCACTCCGGTATGAGTGCGGTGGTGGGAAAAAGTTCAGTGGAGGAGGAAAATTCCGGGGACAGAGGGGACAGACCTCGGGGGGTCTTATATCTTCAACATACGCTAAATTATGTCTGCGGGCATGCCAGTCTGATAGGTCTGTGGGAGCAAATCCCGTGGGACAGCCAATGACGGCATGCTCGATTCTTTGTAGCCCGAACAGTTGTCAGGGGGCGAACCCCGGATCAGTAAGAATGGGAGAAAGAATCATGCAGAACGCAGACGATGGGTTGTACGTCGGGATCGATGTCAGCAAGAAGAGTCTGGACGTCGATAGTCTTCCGCTGTCACATCGGGCGCAGTTCCCCAATGACGCGGGTGGTCATCAGAACCTGAAAGCCAGGTTGTTGCAGCTACAGCCGCGATGGATCGTGGTGGAGGCGAGCGGCGGTCTCGAAATGGAATTGGTCAGCGTACTGGCAACTGCGGGGTTGCCAGTGGCGGTCATCAATCCCAAACAGGCCAGGGATTTCGCCAAGGCCATTGGCGTGCTTGCGAAAACTGACCAGGTCGATGCCATTGTTCTGGCCCGCTTCGGGCAAGCGGTCAAACCGGCACTGCGTCCAATTAAAGACGGTGAGCTACGCCATCTGGAGGACGTTCTGACTCGAAGACGCCAGTTGGTCGATATGCTCACAGCTGAGAAGAACCGAAAGCTGCAGGCGACCGCTCTCATTGCAAAAGAGATCAATGAGCATATTGAATGGCTCGAGCAGCGTATCAAGGGCACCAATGGTGATCTGGGGCGGGCTATCAAGGAAAGTCCGCTATGGCACGCTAAAGCCGACCTGCTCTCCATCCCCGGCGTAGGCTCCATCACCGTCGCAACCCTGCTGGCGCAGTTACCCGAGCTTGGCACGCTCAATCGGCGCGAAATCGGTGCGCTGGTTGGCGTCTGCCCATACAGCCGTGACAGCGGCAAGATGCGGGGGAAGCGAAGAATTTGGGGTGGCAGGGCATCGGTACGGGCGGTCCTCTACATGGCCACCTTGGTCGCCATCCGACACAATCCCGTCCTCAAAAGCGCCTACGCCCGGCTGCTCGCGGCAGGAAAACTCAAGAAAGTAGCCATCGTGGCTTGCATGCGCAAGCTGCTCGTCACCATGAACGCCATGTTGCATAACAACGAGAGGTGGGCAGCAACCCTCGATTAATTAATCAAGACAGTTGCTGTCCCCGAGAGCCGAGTCCGCTACCGAACACAGTTAGCTGACTATGTTCGGTGGCGGACCAGGTTACCGGGGACAGACCCCGTGCGGGGTCTGTCCCCTGCACTATCTTCAGATCTTGCCGAAGACCAGGCTGCCGTTGGTGCCGCCGAAGCCGAAGGAGTTCTTCACGGCATAGTTGATCTGCATATTGCGCGCGGTGTTGGCGCAGAAATCCAGATCGCAGGCAGGGTCCTGGTTGAAGATGTTGATGGTCGGCGGCACCACCTGGTGGTGGATCGCCAGCACGGTAAACACCGACTCCAGGCCGCCCGCGCCGCCCAGCAGGTGGCCGGTCATGGACTTGGTGGAGGACACCACCATGTTCTTCGCGTGCTCGCCGAAGGTGCGCTTGATGCCCACCACTTCGGCCACGTCGCCCAGGGGCGTCGAGGTGCCGTGCGCGTTCACATAGTTGACCTGGTCGGGGTTGATGCCCGCGTTGCGGATCGCCGCCACGGCCGACTTGCTGCCGCCGCTGCCGTCTTCGAGCGGCGAGGTCATGTGGTAAGCGTCCGCGCTCATGCCGAAGCCGAGCAGCTCGGCGTAGATCTTGGCGCCGCGCGCCTTCGCGTGTTCGTATTCTTCCAGCACCATGACGCCGGCGCCTTCGCCCAGCACGAAGCCGTCGCGGTCCTGGTCCCAGGGGCGGGACGCGGTCGCGGGGTCGTCGTTGCGGGTGGACAGGGCGCGGGCCGAGGCGAAACCGCCCAGACCCAGCGGCGACACGGTCGATTCCGCGCCGCCGGCAACCATGATGTCGGCATCGCCGTACTCGATCAGGCGGGCCGCCGCGCCGATGCTGTGCAGGCCGGTGGTGCAGGCCGTCACGATCGCCAGGTTGGGACCGCGCATGCCGTACTTGATCGAGAGGTTGCCGGAGATCATGTTAATGATCGAGGCCGGGACGAAGAACGGGGAGATACGGCGCGGACCGCGCTTGTCGTAGTCTTCCTTCTGCTCTTCGATCATCGGCAGGCCGCCGATGCCGGAGCCGATGATCACGCCGATGCGGTCGGCGTTCTCTTCGGTGACGACCAGACCGGAATCCTGGATCGCCTGAATGCCTGCTGCCATGCCATAGTGGATAAAGGTATCCATGTGGCGGGCTTCCTTGGCGTCGAGGTAGTCCTCGACGTTGAAGCCCTTGACCTCGCCTGCAAAGCGGGTCGAGAACGGCGCTGCATCAAACTTGGTGATGTTAGCGATACCGGACTTACCCTCGGTAATTGCGCTCCACGCTTCGGCAATCGTATTGCCGACCGGGGAAACGCAGCCGAGGCCGGTTACCACTACACGACGGTTTTTGGAACTCAAGCGAATCTCCTGGAGTCGATCGGGTACTGCTGAAACTTAGGCCTTGACGTGGGCGGT
This sequence comes from Massilia endophytica, assembly GCF_021165955.1. Lineage (NCBI taxonomy): Bacteria > Pseudomonadati > Pseudomonadota > Betaproteobacteria > Burkholderiales > Oxalobacteraceae > Massilia > Massilia endophytica. The sequence continues at coordinate 2,755,084 of NZ_CP088952.1, forward strand.
AGCGTAGTCGATGGCTTGCTGCACGGTGGTGATCTTCTCAGCCTGCTCGTCAGGGATTTCCATTTCGAATTCGTCTTCCAGTGCCATCACCAGTTCAACGGTGTCCAGAGAATCGGCGCCCAGGTCATCCACGAAGGAGGATTCGTTCTTGATGTCTGCTTCAGCGACGCCCAGTTGCTCAGCGACGATTTTCTTAACGCGTTGTTCGATATCCGACATGTTATGGCTCCATTATGTGTATGTTACGGAAAGCGCGCATTTTATCAGGTTTGCGCGCTGAAAAACTAATTTCGGCTTTTGCGTCCAGCTGGACCGAAATCACTGCTAAAAGACGGGAACGCGCAGCCAACGTGCCGCGCGGGCCTCATCAATTCATATACATGCCACCGTTCACGTGCAGCGTGGTGCCGGTGATGTAGGCCGCAGCCGGGGACGCCAGGAATGCGACCGCTGCTGCGATGTCTTCCGGTTTGCCCAGGCGGCCCAGGGGAATCTGGGTCAGCAGGGCTGCATGCTGGTCTTCGCCCAGCACCTTGGTCATATCGGTATCGATGAAGCCAGGGGCAACGCTGTTGACGGTGATGTTGCGGCTGCCGATCTCGCGCGCCAGCGCGCGGCTCATGCCTTCCACGCCGGCTTTCGCCGCCGCGTAGTTCATCTGGCCGGGGTTGCCGGAAGACGCCACCACCGAAGTGATATTAATAATACGCCCAGTCTTCGCTTTCATCATGCCGCGCAGGACCGCGCGGGACAGCCGTCCCACAGCGGACAGGTTGGTGGAGATGACGCTGTCCCATTCCTCGTCCTTCATGCGCATGGCCAGGTTGTCCTGGGTGATGCCCGCGTTGTTGACCAGGATGCCCACGGCACCGTAAGTTTTGCCGATCTCGTCGATGACAGCGTTGCAGCGCTCGACATCGGTCACGTTCAGCATCAGGCCCTTGCCTGCCTCGGGGCCGATCTCGGCCAGGTAGGCGGAAATGGCTTCCGCGCCCGCCTCGGTGGTGGCGGTGCCGACCACGATGGCGCCCTGGCGCGCGAGCTCCTGGGCAATGGCCTTGCCGATGCCGCGCGAGGCGCCCGTCACCAGCGCAACTTGCTTGGACAGATTCATTCGAACTCCTTCTTATTATTTAAGGGAAGCCAGCAGGCGTTCCAGCGAAGCCTGGTCGGTGATCGCATCACCCACCAGACTGGCGTCGATGCGCTTGGTCAGGCCCATCAGCACCTTGCCCGGACCGCATTCGATCACGTTCACGATGCCGTCGGCCGCCACCTTCTGCATGGTTTCGACCCAGCGCACGGGGCTCGCGGCCTGGCGCACCAGCGCATCCTTGATACCGGCCGGGTCGTTCACCACGGCCACGTCCACGTTGTTGATCAGGGCGATCTGCGGGGCCTTGAATTTGATGTTCGCCATGTAGTCGCGCAGGCGGTCCGAAGCGGGCTTGAGCAGCGAGCTGTGGAAAGGCGCGGACACCGGCAGCTTCATGGCCCGCTTGGCGCCCTTGGCCTTGGCGATCTCGCAGGCTTTTTCCACGGCGGCGGTATGGCCCGCGATCACCACCTGTGCGGGCGCGTTGAAGTTCACCGGCTCCACCACTTGCGAGGGATCGGCGGCAGCCGCTTCGGCGCAGGAGGCGCGCACATCGTCGTCCGACAGGCCGAGTACCACGGCCATGGTGCCCTGCCCCACGGGCACGGCTTCCTGCATGGCCTGGGCGCGGAAGCGCACCAGGGGAACGGCGTCCTTGAAATCGATCACGCCCGCGGCGACCAGGGCGGAGTATTCGCCCAGGCTGTGGCCCGCGACCACGGAAGGGACGGCGCCGCCGGCGGCAATCCAGGCGCGGTAGGCGGCCACGGCGGCGGTCAGCATCACGGGCTGGGTGTTGGTGGTCAGGTCCAGTTCTTCCTTCGGACCTTCGGCCATCAGCTTGCCCAGGTCGAAGTTCAGTGCATCGGAGGCTTCGGCAATGGTCTGCTCCACCACAGGGTTGCCCGCAAAGCCTTCCATCATGGCGACGGCCTGGGAGCCCTGGCCGGGGAATACGAATGCAAATTTGCTCATAGTTGTGTTCTTTTAGACTACTAATTCTAAAGATGTGCGATTTTACACGGGTCCGGGAAGCTGCCCTTACATTTTCGCAAGCTGCCGGCGCCGGGGTCAGACCCCGCATGGGGTCTGACCCCGGTACCACAGTCAGCCACCGATCACAGTTGGCTGACCGTGTTCGGTGGCGGACTAGGCTTTCGGGGTCAGACCCCGTCCGGGGTCTGACCCCATCTGCCGCCGACTACATCCGGGCGAGGACGGCGCCCCAGGTGAAGCCGCCGCCCACGCCTTCCATCATCACGGTCTGGCCCTTTTTCACGCGGCCGTCGCGCACGGCCAGGTCCAGGGCCAGGGGAATGGAGGCGGCCGAGGTGTTGCCGTGCTGGTCCACCGTCACCACCATTTTCTCGGCAGGCAGGCCCAGTTTCTTGGCCGTGCCGTTCATGATGCGGATATTGGCCTGGTGCGGAATCAGCCAGTCGATCTGCTCGGAGGTCATGCCCGCCTGCTCCAGAGCCTCGTTGGCCACCTTTTCCAGCACGTTCACGGCCAGCTTGAAGACGGCCTGGCCGTCCATGTAGAGGAAGGCATTGCCCTCGACCGCGCCGCCGGAGAGATTGCCCGGCAGGTTCAGGATGTCGCCATGGCGGCCGTCCGCATGCAGCTTGCAGGCCAGGATGCCCGGCTCTTCGGAAGCCGTCATCACCACGGCGCCCGCGCCGTCGCCGAACAGCACGCAGGTGGTGCGGTCTTCGAAATTGAGGATGCGCGAGAACACTTCGGAGCCGATCACCAGGGCGTTCTTGTGCATGCCGGACTTGATGAAGCTGTCCGCCGTGGCCATGGCGTAGACGAAGCCGCTGCACACGGCCTGCACGTCCAGGGCCGCGCCGTTATTGCTCATGCCCAGCTTGCGCTGCACCACGCAGGCGGTGCTGGGGAAGCTGCCGAAGAAGTCCGGCGTGGAGCTGGCGACGATGATGAGGTCGATATCGTCCGGCTGCAGGCCCGCCATTTCCAGCGCCTTCTTCGCGGCCAGCACGCCCAGGTCGGAGGAGTTCTGCTCCGGCTCGGCGTAGTGGCGGGCGGAGATGCCGCTGCGCGAGGTGATCCACTCGTCCGAGGTTTCGATGCCCTTGGCCGCCAGCTGATCGGTCAGGTCCTGGTTCGTGACACGTTTTTCCGGCAGGTAGCTGCCAGTGCCAATGATTTTGCTGTACATAGGTCTCACCCGATATTCGTCGTAGCAACCGGTTCTTGTGGAGGAGTCTCGCGCGGCATCAGTTCGGCAATCATGGTAGAGAGCTGGTGCAGCACGTCCTGCTGGGCTGCGTCGTGCGCGCGGCGGATCGCCCATTGGAAGGCTTCCGCGTCCGCGCCGCCATGGCTCTTGAACACCAGGCCGCGCAGGCCGAGCAGGCTCGCGCCGTTATAGCGCGAGGGGTTCAGCCTGTTAGAGATGCGGCGCAGCGCGGAGTTCGCGATCAGTGCGCCCAGCATGGTGATGGGGTTGCGTTTGAATTCGGTGGTCAGCACCATCTTCACGAAGCGCGCCAGGCCTTCCACGGCCTTCAGGGTCACATTGCCCACAAAGCCGTCGCACACCACGATGTCGGTGGTGCCCTTGAAGATATCGTTGCCTTCCACATTGCCGTAGAAGTTCAGGGCGCCGCGCTCGTGGTCGGCCTGCAGCAGCTTGGAGGTGAGCTTCACCACCTCGTTGCCCTTGATGTCTTCCGTGCCCACGTTCAGCAGGCCGATGGTCGGGCGCTCGATGCCTTCCATGGCGTGCACCAGCACGGAGCCCATGATGGCGAACTGGTGCAGGTGGTGCGGTTCGCAGTCCACGTTGGCGCCCAGGTCCATCACATAGGTCGGACCGTCCTTCTGGTTCGGCAGGATGGAGCAGATGGCGGGCCGGTCCACGCCGGCCATGGTTTTCAGCACATAGCGCGACACGGCCATCAGCGCCGCCGTATTGCCCGCGGAAACGCAGGCATTGGCCTTGCCGTCCTTGACCAGCTCGATGGCGACGCGCATGGAGGAATCCTTCTTGCGGCGCAGGGCCACTTCCAGGGGATCGTCCATGGTCACCTGCTCGGAAGCGTGGTGGACGGTGATGCGGGGATGCGTGTCGGCGCCGGTCTTCTTGAGTTCAGCGCGGATGACGTCTTCCAGGCCTACCAGGATCAGTTCGGCGTCGGGTTTGCGTTGAAGGAAGGAGACTGCGGCGGGAATGGTGACTGAGGGGCCGTGGTCGCCGCCCATGCAGTCGATAGAGATTTTGAGTGTCATTGCGGGGCTAGGAGCAACGCTGACGAACGTCAGTTGCTGGGGAGTTCAAAAAAGAAAAAGCGGCGCCACGTCAGCATGCACTGCGTCGCACCGCTTTAGTCTCGGGCCCAACAAAAAACGTCGATTACTCGTCGTTCTTGGTCTTCAGCACTTTGCGACCACGGTAGAAGCCGTTCGGGCTGATGTGGTGACGCAGGTGGGTTTCACCGGTGGTTGGCTCGACTGCCAGTTGCGGAGCAACCAGGAAATCGTGCGAACGGTGCATACCGCGCTTCGATGGGGACTTCTTGTTCTGTTGAACTGCCATGATGACTCCTAATACTTAAGTTCTAAAATTTTAACACAGTCGATCGGCAAAATCATGCAGATCGAGTATCCCTGGGGCAAATATTTTTACCCCTTACTGCCTACCTACCAAATGCCAATACTCGATCAACTACACGCGTTTTGACACGTTCCTGCGCGAAGCTCGCTCCGCTTATTTCTTCAGATCCTTGAGGCCCGCGAAGGGGCTCGCCTTTTCGCTTTTCAGCTTGTCGAGCAGCGCCGTATCCGGGCAGACCTCGTGACGCGGCGATTGCGGCAGCGCCAGCAAAGCCTCGTCTTCAATCAAATCCATCAGGTTCATGGAGCGGGTGCCGACGATCACGTCGATCGATTCGTCGTCGATGAGCTCTTCGATCTCATCGGCATCGGCATCGCTCTCGCCCAGCATCAGCAGCGTGGACGAATTCATTTCGTATGCAAACGGGGTCAGGCAGCGCTGGCAGGCCAGTTGCACGGTGCCCGCGACGCTCAGGCGCATCTGCGGATAACCCTGCTTGCTGGTGCTGCCCTCGGCCGTCCAGCGAATCAGGCCGCTGTCGTCGGCGCAGTCCTTGGACAGGCGCTCCATTTCAGCCACCGGCGTCACGCCGTCGCGCTTGCTGTTGGTCCGACAGAACTCGAAAGCGTCGATCACAAAAGCATTCATTGGCTAAAATTTCCCTCGAAAACCTGCGATAATAACAGGATTTTCACCGCCGAGTCAAAGACTTGCGCGCTTTTTCGCACAAAACCGACGGCGCACAGAGCATATAACAAATCCTGCCGCCTAGCCAGAACAAAAAAATGCCGAATCCGCCATTGATCCTCGCCTCCAGCTCCGCCTACCGGCGCGAACTGCTGTCGCGCCTGCAACTGCCTTTCACGGCCGAAGCGCCCCACCTCGACGAAACCCCGCTGCCGGGCGAATCGCCCTCCGCCACCGCCCTGCGCCTGGCGCGCGAGAAGGCGGCCGCCGTCGCCGTCCGCCATCCCGGCAGCCTCGTCATCGGCTCCGACCAGGTGGCCACCCTGGACGGCGCCCAGATCGGCAAGCCGGGCGACCATGCCCGCGCCCTCGCCCAGCTGCAAACCATGCGCGGGCGCGAAGTCGTCTTTCATACCGCCCTCTGCCTGTGGGACGGACGCGATGGCAGCCATCAGTTGGAAGACATCCGCACGGCCGTGAAGTTCCGCGATCTGCCCGACGCGGAGCTGGATGCCTACCTGCGCATCGAACAGCCCTACGATTGCGCGGGCAGCGCCAAGAACGAGGCCCTGGGCATCGCCATCCTCGAACGCATCGATTCCAGCGATCCTACCGCCCTCACCGGCCTGCCCCTGATCGCCCTGACCGGCATGCTGCGCAAGGCCGGCGTCACCTTCTTCCAGCTTTGATATGCCAGGCACTCTTTTCCTGATTCCCAATACGCTCGGCGAGACCGAATCCCTGTCCCATGTCATTCCCGAGCAGGTGCAGATCCTGACGGCCAGCCTCGATCACTTTGTGGCCGAGAACGCCAAGACGGCGCGCGCCTTCCTCAAGCTGGTGGGCGCCGCGCATCCGCTGTGCAAGCCGATGCAGGAAATCGCCATCGCCGAGCTGAACGTGAATACGAAGCCCGAGGCCCTGGCCGCCCTGCTGGCGCCGCTCCAGGCGGGCCACGATGTGGGCCTGCTGTCCGAAGCGGGCGTGCCGGCCGTGGCCGATCCGGGAGCGGACCTGGTGCGCCTCTGCCACCAGCACGGCATTGCCGTGCGCCCCCTGGTGGGGCCGTCTTCCCTGCTGATGGCGGTGATGGCGAGCGGCCTGAACGGGCAGAGTTTCGCCTTCAACGGCTACCTGCCCACCGATGCGGCGGCGCGCGGCAAGCGCATCAAGGAGCTGGAGGAGCGCTCGCGCAAGGAGAAGCAGACCCAGCTCTTCATCGAGACGCCTTACCGCAATGCGGCCATGCTGGATGCGCTGGTGGCAGGCTGCCAGCCGTCCACGCTGATCTGCGTGGCGACCGACCTCAGCCTGCCTTCGGAAACGGTGCACACCCGCTCGGGCGCGCAATGGAAAAGCCTGCTGGGCGCAGGCCAGGCGCCGGACTTCCACAAGAAGCCGACGGTCTTCCTCTTAATGGCCGGATGACACGCCGTTGACCCACTCGTAGGCGGTAAGCTGGGTTTCGTAGAGGTCCTGCAGGTCCATGCCCAGCTTTTCCAGGCGCTCGCCCAGCTCGCTGCCGCCGTGCGCCATCTCCACCAGCTCGATCAGGGTGAGCGCCTCGCCAAACTGGCCTTCGCGATTGAGCAGCGCATCGCGCACCTCTTCCGGCACGTTGATGCTTTCCAGCAGTTCGTCCATCTGGATCGAGAACAGCGCATCCATCAGGGACATGATGCCCACGGTGAAGCCGATTTCGGCCGTCACGCGGTCGCGCGGGCGCAGCTTCTCCATCATCAGCTCCATCATCTTGCCGCGCGAAGTGGCCAGCTGGAGCAGCGGAGAGTCGAACTCGGAGCCGCGCGCATACAGCAGGATCTGCAGCCAGCGCTGCAGCTGGCGGCGGCCCAGCACCATCAGCGCGTGGCCGACGGAGTTGATGCGCACGCTGGAACCGAGGCCTGGGGTGTTCACCAGCTTCAGCAGGTTCACCGAAATCAGCGGGTCCTGCTTCACGTGCTGCTCGATATCGCGCTGCTCGGCGTCGCCGGTCAGCAGTTCCAGCAGCTTGATGATGGCGATCTGGGACGGCGAAATCTTCTTGCCGGTGAGGACGGCGGGCTTGGCGAAGTAATAGCCCTGGAAGTATTCGTAGCCCAGGTCCAGGCACTGCTGGAATTCTTCCTGGGTCTCGACCTTCTCGGCCAGCAGCTTGTGCTGCGGGCTGCGCAGGGAGTCGGTCAGCGCGGCCAGGCCCTCGGGCGGAATGGCCTTGATGTCCACCTTGATGATGTCCACCAGGGGCTGCAGTTTCTGCACCACCTCGCAATCGGTTGCCACGTCGTCCAGGGCAAATCGGTAGCCCATGCCCTTCAGCTCATGGATGCGGCCGATCACCTCTTCCGTCGGGATCACGGTCTCCAGCACTTCCAGAATGACCTTGTCGTGCGGGAGGAAGCCGATGAAGTCGCTCATCAGGCCCGCAGCATCCACGTTGACGAAGGCCAGCTGGTCGCCCACGACCTGCTGCATGCCCAGTTCGTTGGCATGGGCGATCACGGAAGCGGTGGCGGACGTCCCGTCCGGGAAGGCGCCGCCCGGGGTGTAATTGGCATTCCGGTACAGCAGCTCATAGGCGAACAGGCGCTGTTCGCGGTTCAGGATGGGCTGGCGGGCCAGGAAGAATTGATTTACGACACCGGGGGAGGCGAAGGCGGCGCTTTCGGCGACCATCATGGCGGGACTCACTTACAAAAGGGGATCTTCTGTAAGACTAGTCCTACTAGTGACATTTGGCAACATCTTTATGGTTTGCTACCACCCTTGCCAGAAGATGTAGCTGCCTCGCCACTTTCCAATGTAAATTTAGCACCATTGTCCCGGGCGAGCGCCTTGACAAGCCAGGGCATAACCTGCTTGAGGGTGGGCTCCAGGGTGTATGGCGGATTCAGCAGGAACATGCCGCTGCTGTGCAGGCCGAAGCCGTCCGGCCCCGGCGTGGACACGGTCAACGTGACGTTCAGCCAGCTGGCCGCGGGCAGGCGCTTGAGCTTCTCGGCAAAATTGCGCGCCTCGATCCGCTGCAGCACGGGATACCAGATCGCGTAGGTGCCGGTGGGGAAGCGCTTGAGCGAGTCCGCCAGCATGTCGACCACCTTCTTGTAATCCTGCTTGTCCTCATAAGGCGGGTCGCACAGCACGAGGGCGCGGCGCGACGGCGGCGGCAGCAGCGCCTTCACGCCCAGGAAGCCGTCGGCCTTGTTGACGATGACGCGCTTGCCGCGCGCGGCGGGACGGCGGCCCTGGGCCGCTTCATGCTGTTCCAGCTTGCGGAAGTTCTCGTCCAGGATCTTGGCGTCGGCCGGGTGCAGCTCGAAGAGGCGGATGCGGTCCTGCTCGCGCGCCACCTGCTCGGCGACATACGGCGAGCCGGGGTAGTAGCGCATCTTCCCGCTCGGGTTCATGGCGCGCACGAGGTTCACATACTCGGCCAGGGCGGGCGGCAGGTCTCCGCGCTCCCACAGGGGGCCGATGCCGGTTTCGAATTCCGCGTTCTTGGTGGCCTGGGCGCTGTCCAGGGCATACACCCCTGCGCCGGAGTGGGTGTCGATATAGGTGTAGGCGACGTCCTTCTGGTTCAGGTATTGCAGCACCTGCATCTGGACGAAGTGCTTGAGGACGTCGGCGTGATTGCCGGCATGGAAGGCGTGGCGGTAACTGAACATGGATGCGGATTATTCTTGGGCGATCCGCCATTATCCCATATCGACCTGGATCAAAGGCGAGCCCGGCAGCAGGCATACCATGGAGCATCCGTGCGCAATTGGGCGTGCGGCATGTTCAATGGAGGACACCATGGCATTCAACAACGTCGGTCCCCTGACCTTCCTGGCTCCAGGGCAGTCGGCCTTCTGGTTCTACAGCTATGGCGGCGACCATGGCACCCAGTTCGCTTCGGCGGACATCAAGACGCCCAACCTGGGCGCGGTGCACCTGGCCGACCAGCAGCGCAAGCAGAAGCTGAACGACGGCACCACCAACTACTTTGTCGCCATCCACAACCTGGGCACGGGCGGCTGCTTCCACAACCTGCAAGGCGGAGGTATGAAATGAAGATGACCATTGTGACGGACCGCGCCGGCAACATCATCGGCGCCGTGCAGGGCGAGTCCCTGACCGAGAAGAAGGATGGCGTGGAAGCGACGGTGAACTTCGCGCCAGGCCACCAGCTGCATACCGTGGAAGTGGACGACGACATGGGCACCATCCGCGACCTGGATGAATACACCCAGCGCCTGTCGGCGCACATTCCAAAGCCGTAGTTGGCAGAGGGGACAGACCCCACTTACGAAGTAACTGGGGTCTGTCCCCGAAAACACAGTCCGCCACCGAACACGGTTAACGGATTGTGATCGGTGATCGACTGGGTTACCGGGGACGGACCCCGGTTTCGGCTGCGCCGAAAGCAGGGTCCGTCCCCTCCGCCTTAGGCTACTTTCTTGTCGAAGAACTGCTCGTCTTCCGTGGAGCCGTGCAGCGCCGTGGTCGAGCTCTGGCCCTGCTGGATGGTCTGGGTCACGGCATCGAAGTAGCCCGTGCCCACTTCGCGCTGGTGCTTCACTGCAGTGAAGCCCTTCTCGGCAGCAGCGAATTCCGCCTCCTGAAGCTCGACGAAGGCCGACATCTGGCGGCGCGCATAACCATGCGCCAGGTTGAACATGCCATAGTTCAGCGCGTGGAAACCGGCCAGCGTGATGAACTGGAACTTGTAGCCCATGGCGCCCAGCTCCTTCTGGAACTTGGCGATGGTGGCGTCGTCCAGGTTCTTCTTCCAGTTGAAGGACGGCGAGCAGTTATAGGCCAGCATCTTGCCCGGGAACTTGGCGTGCACCGCTTCGGCGAACTGCTTGGCGAAGGCCAGGTCCGGCTTGCCGGTCTCGCACCACACCAGGTCCGCATACGGCGCATAGGCCAGGGCACGTGCGATCGACTGGTCGATGCCGGGGCGGACCTTGAAGAAGCCTTCCACCGTGCGCTCGCCGGTGCAGAAAGGCTGGTCGTTGGCATCGATATCGGAGGTGAGCAGGTCGGCCGCCTCGGCGTCGGTGCGGGCGATGATAAGGGTGGGTGTGCCCATCACGTCCGCCGCCAGGCGCGCCGCGGTGAGTTTCTCCACCGCCTCGCGGGTCGGCACCAGCACCTTGCCGCCCATGTGGCCGCATTTCTTGACGGAGGCCAGCTGGTCCTCGAAGTGCACGCCCGAGGCGCCCGCCTCGATCATGGATTTCATCAGCTCGAAGGCATTCAGCACGCCGCCGAAGCCCGCTTCCGCGTCGGCCACGATGGGAGCGAAGAAGTCGATGTCGTCCTTGCCTTCGGACCACTGGATCTGGTCGGCGCGCTGGAAGGTGTTGTTGATGCGCTTGACCACCATGGGCACCGAGTTGGCCGGATACAGCGACTGGTCGGGATACATCTCTCCCGCCAGGTTGGCATCGCCCGCCACCTGCCAGCCGGAGAGGTAGATGGCCTTGAGGCCCGCCTTCACCTGCTGCATGGCCTGGTTGCCGGTCAGCGCGCCCAGGGCGTTGACGAAGGGCTCGTTGTTCACCAGGTCCCACAGTTTTTCGGCGCCGCGCTTGGCAAGCGTGTGCTCGATCTGCACGGAGCCGCGCAGGCGGACCACGTCTTCGGCGGTGTAGCTGCGGGTGATGCCCTTCCAGCGCGGGTTGCTGTCCCAATCTTTTTGCAGTGCTGCGACTTGCTGTTCACGAGTTGCCATGATGCTCTCCTATGAATGAAAACGAGATGTCAGAAAAAGCGAATCCGTTAAGAACATCATAGGCACTATTGTTCAGTGCAACAATGGTCTTATATAAGACAGATGATCAATTTATTTTCCTTTTTTATCAAATACTTGCATTTCAAATTCCATGATACGCAATGACATTTCTTGGAATGGAAGGCAAACCCATGCTTGAGTTTGTGCACTTTTCAAGATGTGAAACAGGGTTCTCGCAGGATGAAAAATAATGCCCCGGCAAGCGGGGCATCGTGTTGCGTTAGCGCATTTTCTAAGCGGTCCGGAGCTGGGCCGCCCGTGTGCTTCCGCCGACGCCCACCGCCGTCGCAATCGCCAGCGCCTGGAACAGGGCGATACCGGCGAAGACCCAGCTGGGGTGGCCCGCATCCATGACGGCGCCGAACAGCAAGGGCCCGATGGCGAGACCGCTGTCCAGGCCGGAGTACACGACGCCATACACCCTGCCCGTTGCGCCTTTCGGCGCCGCGGCCCGGATCATCAGGTCGCGCGACGGACCGGCGATACCGGAGCACAGGCCGATCATGGCCATGAGCGGCAGCGCCATCCAGGCCGGTCCCGCGCCTGCCGCGAGCACCAGCGCCAGCAGGGCCGCAGCAGCGAAGGCCAGGGCCACCGTGCGGTCATGATGCCTGGCGCCTGCGCCCAGGAAGCCGCCAGCCAGCATGCCCGCCGCGGAGGCCAGCATGTAAGCCGTATAGGAACTCGTGGCCAGTTCACGCGAAATGCCGTACAGGGACTGGAGGCTGATGGAGGCGAAACTCTGGATGCCGCCCAGGGCCACGGCCGTCAGCAGGAAGAAGGCAAAGCACATCCACACGGAAGGCAGGCGCATGAAAGCCATGCTGCCGCCCTGCCCCGCCGCCGCGCTGCGCGGGGCAATGGGATCGGGACGCAGGGCCTCGCGGTTCAGCCACAGCACGAGCAGCACGCCGAACGGCAGCAGGGCCGCCCACAGCAAGGCCGAGCGCCAGCCCGATACGGCGGCCACCGACGTCAGGAACAGGGGCGCGGCCGCCCAGCCGATATTGCCGCTGATGCCGTGCACCGAGAAGCCGTGCGCCAGCCGCGCCCGCGATACGCGCTGGTTCAGGAGCGTGTAGTCGGCGGGGTGGAAGATGGCATTGCCGACACCTGCCAGCACGGAGCCCGCCAGCAGGGCCGCATAGCTGGCCGCGCCGGACAGCATCAGCGCGGACAGGCCCAGCATCGCCATGCCGAAAAAGAGCACGGCGCGCGCGCCCACGCGGTCCACCACGAAGCCGGCCATGGCCTGGCCCACGCCGGAGACCACGAAGAAGACCGTCATCAGCATGCCCAGCTCCGTGTAACTGAGGTTGAAGGCGGGCTTCAGCCAGGGAATCAGCGCGGCCAGAATGAGGTGGTAGAAGTGGGAGGTGCCGTGGGCGATGCCGACCAGGCCGATCACGCGGGCGTCCTGCCGGAATGGGGCGGTTTCCGTGCTCATGCGAATAATCCTTCAAGAAAGGATTTCAGTTTAAGCAAAAGCTGTCCGTCTGAATTAAGATAGATAGCCAACATTTATCGCAAAACCGCCATGCACCCTACCCTTCGCGTCCCGCCCATGGCCGGAGCGGGTCCGACACCCGGCCGCCCGGTCACGATCTCCGGCCGCACTCTCGATGCGGACACCGTCGTCGGCGCGCACAGCCACGAATGGGGCCAGCTTACCTATGCCGGGCACGGAATGATGCGGGTCAGCGCGGAGCGCAGCAGCTGGATCGTACCGCCGCAGCGCGCCATCTGGATCGCGCCCGGCGTCCTGCACGAGGTGGTGACGCTGGAAGAAGCCTACCTCTGCCCCTTGCGCATCCATGCGGCGCGCGAGCCTTTCAATGGCGAGAAGTGCCGGGTGGTGGAAGTGAGCCCCCTGCTGCGCGAGCTGATCGCCGCGCTCGAGCCGGCAGATGGCGAGCTGCCGGAAGCGCGGGCGGCCCTGCTGGGAGAACTGATTCTGGATGAACTGGCGCGGGCGCCGACGCGGCCGATACGCGTACCCCTGCCGCAGGACAAGCGCCTGAAGGCGCTCTGCGAAGCGCTGATCGAGGCGCCGGGCGCGCCGCAGACGCTGGAACACTGGGCGCGCGAGGTGGGCGCCTCCGAGCGCACGCTGGCGCGTTTGTTCGAAAAGGAGCTGGGCATGCGCTTCGGCCAGTGGCGCCAGCAGGTGCGGCTGGCGCATGCCGCGCCCATGATCGCGCGCGGCATGCCGCTCTCGCGGGTGGCCGAGGAACTGGGCTACGCCAGCCAGTCGGCCTTCACTGCCATGTTCCGCAAGACTTTCGGCAGTCCCCCATCGAGCTTTTTCGCGCGTCAGCCTCCCTGAGCGGCCGGCTGCTGGCGCACGAACACCATTTCGTAGTCGAGCTTCCCGCGCGGCGAGTCGGTGCTGCGGCGGACGGTCAGCACATTGCCGTCCGCGCTCAGGCTCCAGTCCTCGGCGTCGTTGCTGGTAATCTGCTGCCCGCCCATGGGGATGGTGCGTTTGGTGAGGAAGTGGACGCCGCCCTCCGCGTCGGTGCTGCCCGTCACCGTCGCGGGAACGCTCACCTGCCCTTGCTGCATGCGGATCTTCGATTCGGTGTTGAGCACACTGCCGTCCAGGGGATAGACGATGGCCGTTTTGTCCTTCTCGGGCAAACCGGCATCCATTTCCACCATCACGTTCAGGCGCGTGGGAGTCTGGGTGTTGATCAGGATATGGCTCCTGACCCGCTCATATGGCGGCGGGAGCTTGCTGCGGGATTTGTCGAGCGCCCAGGTGCCGCTGTAGTCGGCGGCACGCGCAAGCGTGGACAGGGCGAGAAGGGAAGCCAGCAGAATCGATTTCATCAAGGTACTCCGTGTATGCCGCGTGAGCGGTGTGCCACGCGCGCCGGGGCAGCATAGCACGGAGACCGGTGAGCATTACATGTGGACGACTTCTTCCTTGCCGTCCGCGCTGAAGACCAGCGAGCCGTTGCGGGCGTCGATGCGGATCACGTCCTTCGGCCCGAAGCGGCCTTCGAGGATCAGCTTCGACAGCGGGTTCTCGATCTGCTGCTGGATCGCGCGCTTCAGCGGACGGGCGCCATACACCGGGTCGTAGCCCGCTTCGGCGATCTTCTGCAGCGCGGCGTCGCTCACTTCCAGGCCCATGTCCATGCGCTTCAGGCGCTCTTCCAGGATCTTGAGCTGGATCTTCGCAATCGAACCGATATTCTTGTCGTCCAGGCCGTGGAAGACAACGATCTCGTCGATGCGGTTGATGAACTCCGGCCGGAAGTGGGAACGCACCTCCGCCATCACGGCCAGCTTCACCACGGCCGGATCGCTTTCGTCCATCGACTGGATCTTGTGAGAGCCAAGATTGGAGGTCATGATCACCACAGTGTTCTTGAAGTCCACGGTGCGGCCCTGGCCATCGGTCATGCGGCCGTCGTCCAGCACCTGCAGCAGCACGTTGAACACGTCGTGGTGGGCCTTCTCCACCTCGTCGAGCAGGATCACGCTGTAAGGCTTGCGGCGCACGGCCTCCGTCAGGTAGCCACCTTCGTCGTAGCCCACGTAGCCCGGCGGCGCGCCGATCAGGCGGGCCACCGAATGCTTCTCCATGAATTCGCTCATGTCGATGCGGATCAGCGAATCCTCCGTGTCGAAGAGGAAGGCCGCCAGCGCCTTGGTGAGCTCCGTCTTGCCCACGCCCGTCGGGCCGAGGAACATGAAGGAGCCGTATGGGCGGTTCGGATCGGCCAGGCCCGCGCGCGACCGGCGGATGGCGTCGGCCACGGCGTTGATCGCCTCGTCCTGCCCCACCACGCGTTCGTGCAGCTTCTCCTCGATGTGCAGCAGCTTGTCGCGTTCGCCCTGCATCATGCGCGAGACGGGAATGCCGGTGGCACGCGAGACCACTTCCGCGATCTCCTCCGCACCCACCTGGGTGCGCAGCAGGCGCGGCTTGTCCTCGGCCTCACCGCCTGCCGTTTCGGCCTGCTTCAGCTGGGCCTCCAGCTCCGGCAGCTTGCCGTACTGGAGTTCGGACACGCGCTGCCAGTTGGAGGCGCGCGTCGCTTCCTCCATCTGCTGCTTGATGCGCTCGATCTCTTCCTTGATATGCGTGGTGCCCTGTACATTGGCCTTTTCGGCCTTCAGCACCTCCTCATAATCGTTGTACTCGCGCTGGAGCTTCGCGATCTCCTCGTCGATCAGGTCCAGGCGGCGGCGCGAGGCCTCGTCCTTCTCCTTCTTGACGGCTTCCTTCTCGATCTTCAGCTGGATCAGGCGGCGTTCGAGCTTGTCCATCACCTCCGGCTTGGAGTCGATCTCGATCTTGATCTTCGAAGCCGCTTCGTCGATCAGGTCGATGGCCTTGTCGGGCAGGAAGCGGTCGGTGATGTAGCGGTGCGAGAGCTCGGCCGCCGCGATAATGGCGGGGTCGGTGATCTCCACCTTGTGGTGCAGCTCGTACTTGTCCTGCAGCCCGCGCAGGATGGCGATGGTCGCCTCCACGCTCGGCTCGTCCACCAGGATCTTCTGGAAGCGGCGCTCCAGCGCGGCGTCCTTCTCGATGTATTTGCGGTATTCGTCCAGCGTGGTCGCGCCCAGGCAGTGCAGCTCGCCGCGCGCCAGCGCAGGCTTGAGCATATTGCCCGCGTCCATGGCGCCTTCGGCCTTGCCCGCGCCCACCATGGTGTGCAGCTCGTCGATGAAGACGATGGTCTGGCCTTCGTCCTTCGCCAGCTCGTGCAGCACGGCCTTCAGGCGTTCCTCGAACTCGCCGCGGAACTTGGCGCCTGCCAGCAGGGCCGCCATGTCGAGCGAGAGCACGCGCTTGCCGCGCAGGGAATCGGGCACCTCGTTGTTCACGATGCGCTGGGCCAGGCCTTCCACGATGGCCGTCTTGCCCACGCCCGGCTCGCCGATCAGCACGGGATTGTTCTTGGTGCGGCGCTGGAGCACCTGGATGGCGCGGCGGATCTCGTCGTCGCGGCCGATCACGGGGTCCAGCTTGCCCATGCGGGCGCGCTCGGTCAGGTCCAGGGTGTATTTCTTGAGCGCCTCGCGCTGCCCTTCCGCCTCGGCCGAATCGACCTTGTTGCCGCCCCGGACGGTATCGATGGCCGCTTCCAGGGACTTGCGGCTCAGGCCGTTCTCCCGCGCCAGGCGGCCCGCGTCGGATTTGTCGTCCGTCAGGGCGAGCAGCACCATTTCGCTGGATACGAACTGGTCGTTGCGCTTCTGGGATTCCTTGTCCGCCAGGTTGAGCATGGACACGAACTCGCGGCTCACCTGCACATTGCCGCCCGTGCCCGACACCTTGGGCAGGCGCTCCAGGCCTGCTTTCAGGGCGTTCATCAGGCCGCCGATGTTCACACCGGCGCGCTGCAGGAGGGAGCGGGCGCCGCCGTCCTCCTGGTTCATGAGCGCCATCAGCAGATGGATGGGCTCGATATAGGGGTTATCGCTTCCGACCGCCAGGCTCTGGGCGTCGGCAATCGCTTCCTGTAGTTTTGTAGTCAGTTTATCTTGACGCATCGTGCAACCATGCCTCCCAAATTTATCCTAACGACAAAATATGGCTGCGCGACCACTTTTCAAGTGTGAAACTGGCGTGTTCCTACTTCCACTTCTCCAGGGCAGCGTCGTCGCTGTTGCGGGCGTCGACCCAGCGGGCGCCGCCGGGGGTCTGCTCCTTCTTCCAGAACGGGGCTTCGGTCTTCAGGTAGTCCATGATGAACTCGCAGGCGGCGAAGGCTTCGCCGCGGTGCGCCGCCGTCACGGCTACGAGAACGATCTGGTCCAGGGGCTTGAGTGGGCCGATGCGGTGGATGACGCGCACCCCATGCACGGGCCAGCGCTCTTCGGCCTGCACGATGATGGCTTCGATCGACTGCTCCGTCATGCCCGGATAATGCTCCAGCTCCATTTCCGCCACGTCGGCGCCATCGTTCAGGTCGCGCACGGTGCCGACGAAGCTCACTATAGCGCCAACCTTGCCCTGTCCGGCGCGCAGTTTGGCGACCTCGGCGGACAGGTCGAAGTCCCCGGCCTGCACGGAAACCCGGCTCATCGGGACTCCGAGGCGCCGATGCGGCGGAACAGCTGTTCGATGCGGCTGGCCGTGCGGTCGTCCACCAGGGCTGGCATGGCGCACAGCGCGAGGAACTGGGCCGCGTGGCTGGCGGGCTTCTGGCCGGACTTGAGGGAGTTCTGCAGCACCTCGACCTGCATCTTCAGGCGGTCGCGCGCGAACTCGGCGCCGCTGTCGATGCCGGCCACGATCTCCAGGCGCAGCACCTCGGACAGCAGGCGCGGCCGGTTCGCTTCCAGCTGGCCCGCATAGGCGGCGCGGGCGCTCGCCTCCCCTCCGGCGGCCTTCAGGGCCGCGTCGAAGCGGCTGCGCAGGGTTTTCTCATAGTCGGCGGGCAGCGCAGGGAGGGCGTGCCAGCGGGCGCCCCAGTCCTGTGCATCGATCTCGTCCGGCGCGGCGATGGCATTTTCCAGCGCCTGCGTCAGGCGCAGCTTGTCGCGCATGGCGTTGGCCTGGGCCGCCCCGGCGCGCTTGCGCACCGCGTCGCCCTGGGCCTGCACCTTGGCCACGGCGGCCCGGTAGCGCTGCTCGATGCGCTGTTCGGCCGCGCGCGGCACGGTGCCGGAGGCGTGCCAGGCCGTGGCCGCGTCGCGCAGGGCCTTGGAGATGGCGGCCTGCACGGCCTTGTCATCGCCCTCGAAGACGGCGTTCTCCAGGGTGGCGCAGATGGCTTCGCGGGCATGCAGGTGGGCCTTGCGTTCGTGGTCGGCGGCATGGGCCGATTCCTTGCGCTGGGCGAACACGGCATCGCAGGCGGCGCGGAATTTCTGCCACAGGGCCTGCTCCGCCTTGCGCTCCAGCGGCAGGGCCTTGGCGTGGGTCTGCCAGGCCTGCTGCAGGCCGCGCAGGGTGTCCACCGTGTGGCGCTCGCTCGGCTTGAGCTTGCCCACCTCCTCGATGAGCTGCTCGCGGCGCGCCACCTCGATCTTGCGCTGTTCTTCCAGCGGCGCCATCAGCGCATCCATGGCCTTGCCGAAGGCGGTGTCGAGCTTGCGCTTGTCCTTGCGGTCGATGGTGCCCAGCTTGCTCCACGCCTGGCGCAGGCGCTGGGAAGCGGAGGCGATGGCGCGCCAATCCTCCTTCGCTGCCGGGTCGGTGGCGATCAGGGCCTGCACCTCGTCGATCAGGGCCTGGGCCTTGGCGGCGTTGCCGTGGCGCTCTTCGGCCAGATGCTTGAAGTGGGCCGCTGCAGGCGCATAGGCGGCCGTGCAGGCGGCGTCGAATTTCTCCCACAGGCTGCGGGGAGCGGGGCCGGATACGCCGTCCAGCGCCTTCCAGCGCTCGCGCATGCTGCCCACCTTCTTGGCCAGTTCGCTCATCGAGAGCTGCTGGGCGGGCAGCTGCTCCACCGCGTGCACCATCTCTTCACGCGAAACATTGCCGCTCCAGCGCGCCCAGTCGCCCAAGCGCTTGAGCTCGCTTCTCACATGGGCCAGGCGGTCGGCCTGGGGCGGCGTGAGGCGGCCCGTCTTGGCTTCCTTGAGCGCCTTGTCGAGATCGGAGGCAATGTGCAGCTGGCCCTGGCTGAGGGCGGCTTCCATCTGGTCCACCATGGCCATGAAGCGCTGGTTGGCTTCCTTGTCCGCCGGGGTGGCCTTGTGGCGTTCGCGCGCAGGCTTGGCGGGCGCAGCGGCCGTTTCCGGCGCGGCGCTCTCGGACGCGGGCGGGGCCGCGTCGGGCGCCGGCGCCGGGCTGCCTGCCACGCGGGCCCGCGCCGCCGCCAGCGCTTCGTCGAAATCGTTCAGGAGATGGCGCGGCAGCGAGGCATGCTCGGGCGCCGCCAGCTGGGCCGCATGGGCCTCGGCAATACGGGCCAGTTCGGCCTCCCCCGCTTCGCCGGGCGCCAGCTGGCGCAGCACGTTCAGCTCGTCGCGCATCTGCCGCTGGAGAGTGACCTGGGTTTCCAGCCGGGCGCCCAGGGCCGTGCGCAGCTGGTCGAACTGGGCCGCCAGGGCGGGCGGCGCGGCGATCACCTGCCACTGGCGGTCGAGGTCGGCCACCTGGTTCGGGGCCAGCTTTTCTTCCTGCAGGAGGCGCTGGGCATTGGAAATGGTGAGCTCGGCCTGCCGCTCCTCGGCCTGGCGGTGGCGGATGGCGTCGAGGCGGCCCTGCACCAGCTTGGCCACGCGGCGGTCCGAATTGCGCACGGCCTGCTGTACCTTGGCCAGCATGTCCTGGGACACCACGTGCTCGGCCGCAGCCAGCCGCACGTCGGCGAATTCGCTGTGCAGGATCAGTTCGACGGCCGCGGCTTCGTCCCCGGCCAAGGCGCGGGCCTGCTCCACCTGGGCGGCCCGGCGCGCCGCCGCGTCCGCTGCGGCAGCCTCGCCCGCTGCCGCGGGCTGGCCGGCATCGCTGTCGGAACCGGAGGATTCGCCTGGACGCTTGCGGAGAAATTCGAACATGATGAGCTATGGATGGATCAAAACCACCATCATAGCGCAGCGCCGCTTTTCACGGCGGGCGGACCCTATTCGGCCGCAGCACGGTGTGCGGCGCGATGGCGGCGCTGGAAATGCAGGTCGGGCACCCGGATGTCCATGGCCTGCACCGCACCGGCTGCGGGCGCGGCGCGCGGCAGCAAGGCAATGGGCTCGGCTTTCTGGACCGGCTGGCCGGGCTGGGCGGCGGTGCGGCGCGCCTCGGCGACTTCGGCGTCGTGGGCCAGCAGCTGGTTGGCGATGGAAAACCAGGCTTCGCCGCCGATGACGGTGCGGGCGATGCCGAACAGCTCGGTCTCCTCCTTTTCCAGGCGCTTGAGCATGGCCTGGCAGAAGCCGTCCATGGCCTCGCAGACGGCGGCGGCCTGGGCCTGGCCGTCCGCGCCCAGCTGCTCGACCTGCAGCTTGACCCGGCGGATGAGGGCCAGGGCGTTCTGGTTCAGGCGGCTCAGCTCGTCCAGCAGCTTGTCGGCGCGCTCCGTGGCCTGGCGCACGGCGGGAATCAGGTAAAGCTCGACCTTGCGCCAATGGCAGGCCTGATAAAGCTGGTCCAGCATTTCGCAGGCGTGCTCCAGCTGCGCCAGGCTCAGGGTGCTGTGGCGCATGAGGTTGGCGTGAATTGTCTTCTGGAAAGACTGGAGACTGAGGCGCACGCTGGCCTGCTCGACAGACAAGGCAACCAGGGTGTAAGTGGCCGTTAACATTCTGACTCCCAATGACACTGTGGCGGAAAGGAAGTTCAAGTGTAAAGATGCCCGACAAGCCCACTTTGACCTTGCTCAAGGCCGTAACCTCAGCGGAGTCCTATTAAGTTAGGATGTTTTCATGGGCAATTCAAGCAAAAGATCGCCCAGCTCGGCTGGATACGTTACCAGCGCGAGTAGTGGTCCTCGGTCACGCCCACCAGGCTCTCGACCATGCGTTTGGGAGCGTCCGGGCTGGCGCGCACCCAGCCGCTGAAGCTGCCGATGGGCTGGATGTAGCGGCTGGCGGCCACCACCATCCTGCGGTCCTGGCGGCGCGCGCTTTCGGGGGTGAAGATGAGGTCCAGCTGGTCGTCCTCGGTGAAGATGTGCCAGGGCTCCAGCGGGTCCTTCTGGTCGTAGATGAAATGGGCGGGGGCCAGCGGGATGAGTTCGCCATCCAGCCACAGGGCGTTCTCGTTGCCGCCGAAGTAGCCCGCCTGCAGGTTGAAGCCCATGTCCAGCGTATGGGCGGAAGCCCATTTCCAGGACGTCTCGCGCGCCAGCAGGCCGTTGGAATAGTCGAAGCTGGCGGCGCCGCCGTCCAGCCGGTATTCGTCGCGCCAGGTGCGCACCTCTCCGCTCAGCGCCATGCCGGGGGATTTCTGCGTGGCGTGCACCGAGCCGCCATTGACCGTGCCCGTGGCCAGCAGCAGGGGCGCGGACGGCGGGCCGAATTCCGCGTCGATCTCCAGATACGGGCACACCAGGGTAAGGCGGTAACGCCCGTCCGCCAGCGCCTCGATATCGATGCTCGTGCCGCGCGCCGAGAAGCTGCTGCTGCCGCCCGCGCTGTCCGCCACACGGGCGGAGGCGCCGAAGGGACGGCCGTCCTGCGAGAAGTTGGCCACGATGTCGCCGTCGTTGCGGTCGAAGGCGTAGCCGAAGCAGGTGCTGGTCCAGCCCACGTCCACGATGGCGACGGCGCACAGCACCTGTTCGCTCACCAGCGCCACGTAGTGCCACTTCTTGTGGTGGAACCGGCGCCACAGCGCGCTGCGCGCGTGGGGCGCGGCAAGTCCGGCCCAGTCGAAGCTCTCCGCCTCGCCTGCAAAGCGGCCAAGCAGCGGCAGGCCGTCCGGTCCCACGATGTGCTTCGGCGCGCGCTTCATGCCGCCATCGCCTCGCCGTCCAGCGCGGCCTGCAGCATCGGTCCGAAGGCTGCGGGTTCGCAGCGCTGCAGCCTGACCTGCGGGCACTGGTGCCATGCGGCGCAGCGCTGGAAGGCTCCCGCCACGTCGCGCACGAAACGGTCGGTCAGGCGCACGCCCGGTTCCAGCGTGAGCGCCTTCAGTTCGAAGACACCTTCGCGGCGGTGCGCCTTGGCGTCCACCCGCCCCACCAGTGCGCCGCGGCGCAGGATCGGCAGGGTGAAATAGCCGTAGCGGCGCTTCTCCGCAGGCGTATAGCATTCGAGGCGGTAGTCGAAATCGAACAGTTCGAGCGCGCGGCGGCGGTCCCATACCACCGGGTCGAAAGGCGAGAGAATCGTGGTCACGCTGGGCGCCAGCGCCCCGTCCTGGGCGGCGCGCGCCAAGTCCGCCAGGTCGGGATGGATGTAGACCGGCTCCTTCCAGCCTTCGACCCGTGCGCGCAGCAGCAGGCCCTGCTCCGCAAACGCTTCGGCGTTCGGGCGCGGCGGCTTGGTACGGTAATAGTCGGCGATCCATGCGGCTTTCGACAGGCCGAGGGCGCGCACGGTCTTGAGGGCTAGCTCGCGCTGCGTTTCTTCGGATGGGGGGAGCTGGCTGTCGTCCCAGCCTGGCAGCACGCGCTCGGCGATGTCGTACACGCGCTGGAAGTTCTGGCGGCGCGCGATCATCAGGCGGCCCGCCGTGAACAGCACTTCGAGGGAGCGCTTCTCGGGCTTCCATTCCCACCAGCCGCCGCTCTTGCCGTCGTTGCGTTCGAAATCGGAGGAACGCACCGGCCCCTTGCTGCGCACGTGATCGAGCAGCGCATCCACTTCGGTGCGGCGCTCCTGCATCCAGCGCTCCGAGTACTTCCACCCCATGGCGGCGGGATCGAGCATGCGGTGGCGCATCAGGCGGTAGTCCTCGATGGGCAGGAAGCAGGCCTCATGCGCCCAGTACTCGAACAGCTTGCCCTCGGCCAGAAGCTCCTCCAGCCAAGCCAGGGGATAGTCGCCGAGGCGGCTCCACAACACCAGGTAGGGGCTGCGCGCAACCACATGGATGGTGTCGATCTGCAGCACGCCGAGGTGGCGGATGGCGTCCAGCACGTCGGCCTTGCGGGCTTTTTTCCTGCGCGGCTGCAGCAGTCCCTGGGCGGCCAGGTGCAGGGCGCGGGCGGCGGGCAGTGAGAGTGTGAAATCGGTCAAAAGGTCGTCCTCGGCTAGTCGGCGTGGCTATTCTAATAAAGTTTCCGTGAGGACCCCATATTTGTGGTGCCAAGGGCGGCATTTGCAGGCAGAATACTGTGCAGGAACAGGAGAATTCGACACGTGACAGCGACTACGACCACCGTCCTGCGGCTCGTGAGAAAAATGTATCGGGCGATACTGCTGCCCGGCTTTACCCTGGTCCTGCTGGCATCGATGTGGGCCGCCGTCGCATGGCAGATAGGACAGGAGCAACACAGCGCGCATATCGAGGCCGTGCTGCATGCCCATGCGCAGGCGCGCACCATGGCGGAAAACGCGAGCCACCTGCTGCGCCAGACCGATCACGCCACCCAGCTTTTCAAGCTCAAATTCGAGGAAACGGAAGGCGCCCTGCGCCTGCCTGAGTTCACGCGCCGCAATGGCCTGCTCGATTCGCTCATGCCCTCCAAGCTGCAGCTGCCCATCGCCCTGTACGGGCCGGACGGCCAGCTCCTGGACAGCCTGTATGGCAGCTTCCCAGCCAGCGTGGGAGAACGGAACTTCTTCCGCACGCTCGGAGCCAGCAGTGCCGACCTGGCGCTGGTCACGAATCCCATGGTGGATCCGCTCAGCAAAAAATGGCAGATCCAGATTTCGCGCCGCCTGAACGACCGCAAGGGCGGCTTTGCGGGAGCGGTGGTGATGATGGTCGATCCCGCCTACTTCGTGGAGGATTACGACCGCCTGCACCTGGAATCGGGTGGCATGATGATGCTCCTCAGCCGGGATACAGGCCTTTCCACCGGCCGCGTGGACGACACGCTCTTCATCAGCGATAACATCGACTTCGTCCCCTCCTCCGATCAGCTCCGGCTTCCCGAGGAAGTGCTGCTCAAGCGCCCCTTCGACGCGATGGAAAGGATCTACAGCTTCCGCGAGATGCCACGCTACGGCCTGACGGCGGTGGTGGGCATCAACACCCGGCACGCCATGGCGCGCTTCGAACGCCGCCGCAGCCTGTATTTCGGCGCGGTGACGGCCGCCTCGCTGCTGGTACTCGCGTTCGCGGTGCTGCTGTTCCAGCAGGGCCGGCGCCTGCGCAACAGCAGCCGTATCGCGCTTGAGGCGCAGCAGCAGCTGCGCGCGGCCGCCGATGCGAGCCTGGACGCGGTTTTCCTGCTCAAGGCCTGCCGCAGCGCGGGAAAGGTGGTCGACTTCACGCTGGTCGACGTCAACGAACGCGGGGCGCAGATGCTGGGCTATCCGCGCGCCGCGGCATTGGGCAAGCGCATCGGCGAACTGGAGCCGGCCTGGCGCAGCGAGGGCTTCATCGACAAATACTGCTCCGTGCTGACGACGGGCCAGCCGCTTGAAGAGGAATTCGAAACCCGCAACCTGCCCGGCGAACCGCGCTGGCTGCGGCACCAGATCGTGGCCATCGAAGACGGCGTCACCGTCACCACCCGCAACATCACGCCGCGCAAACTGGCCGAACTGGCCATGCGCCAGAACCAGGCGGAGCTCGCGGCCGTCAACGATGCATCCCCCCTCGGCCTGCTGCGCGCCGACCGCTTCGGCCACTGCACCTACGTCAACCGCACTTTCGAAACCATTACCGGCATGTCGCGCGCCCTGGCCCTGCATGACGGCTGGATGCAGGGCGTGCACCCGAACGACCGCGAGCTGCTGCGCAACGCGCTGGAGCAGCTGCGCAGCACCCACCAGCCCTTCCAGGACACGGTACGCTGCGTACACCCGGACGGCACGCTGGTGTGGACCTCCGTGAAGATCGCTCCCATCGTGGTGGATGGGAGGATCGAGGGCTACGTGGGCACGCTGGACGACATTACCGTGGTGCGCAAGTCCCTGATGGCGCTGCGCGAAAGCGAAGCCCGCCTGCGCACCATCGCCGACTCCCTGCCGGCGATGATCGCGTACATCGATTTCGACGAGATCTTCCGCTTCCAGAATGTGGCCTATGAGCGCGAATTCAGCGTCAACGGCGAGCCGCCCACCGGCCACCCCGTGCGCGAAGTGGTGAGCGAGGAACGCTACCGCTTCCTGCAGCCCTATATCCGCCGCGCGCTCAAGGGCGAAACCCTGAGTTTCGAGGAAGAGGACGACAGCGGGCCGATGCCGCGCACCTTCGAAGTCGTCTACATCCCGCAGATGGATGCGGATGGCATTACCGTTATCGGCTATCACGTGATGCGCCAGGACGTCACGGCCCAGAAGCGCGAGAAGCAGCGCCTGCTCAAGCTCTCGCAGATCGATGCGCTCACGGGCCTGACCAACCGCGCGGGCTTCCTGCAGAAGCTGGGCGAGAGCATGATCGCCTGCCGCGAGCAGGGCAGCACCATGGCCATCATGTACATGGACATCGACCGCTTCAAGCCCGTGAACGACACCTACGGCCACAGCGTTGGCGATGCGCTGCTGCGCGCCTTCTCCGGCCGCCTCACCCATGCCCTGCGCGGCACCGACACCGTGGCGCGCCTGGGCGGCGACGAATTCACCATCATCATGGAGCGCATTGCGCGCCGCGAGGATGCGGCAGCGACGGCAGCCAAGATCGTGAGCGCCATGCAGGCGCCATTCGACCTGGATGGCATCAAGGTCAGCATTTCCACCAGCATCGGCCTCACCTTCTATTCGAACGAGGACATGAGCAGCGCCGACCTGCTGAAGCGCGCCGATGTGCTGCTGTACGAGGCGAAACAGGCGGGCCGCAACACATTCCGTTCCGGCCCCGCCCTTGCGCCGGAACAGGCGGCGCCGGACGCCGCCTGATAAAATCGCGGCATGCGTCTTCTGCACACCTCGGACTGGCACCTCGGCCAGTCGCTCCACAATTTCGACCGCCACTACGAGCACCAGCGCTTCCTGGACTGGCTGCTCGACCTGATCGTGAGCGAGCGCGCCGACGCCCTGCTGCTGGCGGGCGATGTGTTCGACAACGCCAATCCCTCGGCCGTGTCGCAGCGCCAGTTCTACCGCTTCCTGCAGCAGGCCCGCGAGCGCGCGCCGCAGCTTGACCTCGTGATCATCGCGGGCAACCACGACTCGCCCGGCCGCCTGGAGGCGCCCTTGCCGCTGCTGGAAGCGCACGGCGCCCGCGTTGTCGGCAATGTCACGCGCAAGGAGGACGGGAGCATCGACGTGGGCGGCATGGTGCTGCCGCTGAGGAATGGCGACGGCAAGGTGGCCGCATGGTGCATCGCCATTCCCTTCCTCCGGCCGGGCGACGTTCCACGCGTGGA
Organism: Massilia endophytica; assembly: GCF_021165955.1. Lineage (NCBI taxonomy): Bacteria > Pseudomonadati > Pseudomonadota > Betaproteobacteria > Burkholderiales > Oxalobacteraceae > Massilia > Massilia endophytica. The sequence continues at coordinate 2,781,069 of NZ_CP088952.1, forward strand.
AGCGGGCGAAGGCGAAGAAGCGCCGGATCCGTACCTGGCCGGGATCGCGGAGCTGTACCGGCTCGCGCTGGAGCACGCGCTGTCCCTGCGCAAGGACGGGCAGGCCATCGTAGCCATGGGCCACTGCCACCTGGTGGAAGGCCAGATGTCGGCGGATTCGGAACGCCGCATCGTCATCGGCGGCACCGAAATGCTGCCCTCGGGGATCTTCGGGCCGGAAATTGCCTATACGGCGCTCGGCCACCTGCATCTCGCGCAGGGCAAGCAGGAACATATCCGCTACTGCGGCAGTCCGATCCCCCTCTCCTTCTCGGAAACCCAGTACAAGCATCAGGTGCTGTGCGTGGAACTGGAAGGTGCGGCGCTGAGCGCTGTCCGTCCTGTTTTCGTGCCTCGCAGCGTTCCCTTGCTGCGGGTGCCTGCGTCGCCCGCTCCGCTGGAGGCCGTACTGGCCGAGCTCTCGGCGCTGGAGCTGCCCGAATGCGAAACCCATGCGCAGCCCTATCTCGAAGTAAGGGTAAGGCTGGATGCGCCCGAACCGGGCCTGCGCGCGCGGATCGAGGCCGCCATCGAAGGTAAGCCGCTTCGCCTGGCAAAGATCGAAACGTCCAGCAGCGCGCGCGGCCAGTCCCTCGAAGATGCGGCCGTGTCACTCGACCAGTTGGCCCGGCTCCAGCCGGACGAGGTGTTCAAGCGCCTCTACCGCCAGAAATACGACAGCGAAGCTCCCGAGGAACAATTGCAGGCCTTTGCCGAACTGCTCCTGGCGCGGGAATGAGGCAATGAAGATACTGCGCATCGGCGGGAAAAACCTCGCTTCGCTGGCGGACGAATTCTCCGTGGACTTCCAGGCCGAGCCCCTGGCGTCGGCGGGCCTGTTCGCCATCAGCGGGCCGACCGGCGCGGGCAAGAGCACCTTGCTTGACGCGCTCTGCCTCGCTCTCTACGACCGCACTCCGCGCCTGCTCAAGGCGACCGGCAAGACTCCGGATGCGGGTGACATCATCGCTTCCGACGATACGCGCACGCTTCTTCGGCGCGGCACGCCGGAGGGCTATGCGGAAGTGGACTTTGAAGGGAACGACGGCCAGCCCTACCGCGCCCGCTGGAGCGTGCGCCGTTCGCGCAACAAGGCGGCGGGCGCGCTCCAGGCGACGGCGATGTCGCTGGCCTCCTTGCCCGGCCTTCTGCCTATCGGCGGCACCAAGACGGAAGTGAAGGCGGAGATCGAGCAGCGCATCGGCCTGAGTTTCGACCAGTTCACCCGCTCGGTGCTGCTGGCCCAGAACGAATTCGCCACCTTCCTCAAGTCGCAGGACGACGAGCGCGGACAACTGCTGGAAACGCTGACCGGCAGCACCGTCTACAGCGAGATATCGAAACGCGCTCACGAGCGCGCCAGGCAAGAGCAGCAGGCATTGCAGCGTCTTCACGCGCGGCTGGCGGACCAGAAACCGCTCGGCGCCGAAGAACGGGCCGCCGCGGAAGAACGGAATACGGCGGCCCAGACGGCGCTCGCGGACATCGACCGGCGCAAAGGAATACTGGAAGCGCAACTGCGATGGCGCTTGCAGGCGGACCAGCATGCGCAAGGCATCGCCCATGCGCAACAGGAGATTGCCGCACGCGGGGAAGCGCTGGAAGCCGCCGCCCCGCGCCGCGCCGCGCTCCAGCGTCTGGAAGCCGTGCAGGCGGCGCGGCCGCTCGCCGACGAATCGCAGCGCCTCACCACGCAGGCGGACGCTATCGTCAGCGCCATCGCCCAGGGTGAAGCCGGCGCCCAGGCGGCACATGCCGCGCAGAACGAGGCCGCCTCCCAGTTGCAGCAGCATGCGGCACGCCTTGAGGCCGCGGAGCAGGCGCGCCGCGCTGCCGCCGCATCGCTGGACCAGGCCAAGGCGCTGGATGCGCGCATCGAGGCGCTTTTGCCCGCGCACTCGCAAGCGCAGGCGGCACTTCAAACCGCAGTGGCAGCGGAGGCTTCCGCACGCAATGCGCTCTCCGCAAAACAGGCCGCATTGGACTTGCTGCACGCCGCGCAGAACGCGGGCGCGGCATGGCTGGACGAACATGCATCGCGGGCTGCCATGGCGCGCGAGTGGCCACGCTGGGAGGTGCTGTTCAGCGATGCTGAACAGGCTGGCGCACGCGCCCGCAAGGCCGATGCGGCGGCCATGGATCTCTCCCAACGCCTCGCGGCTGCCAGCACTCGCCATACCGCGCTGGCAGCGCGCGCATCCTCCGCGGCCGAAAACCTCAAGGCGCTGGAATCGCGGCGGCAGCACGCAACGGCGGCGCTTCAAGCCTTCGATCCTGCCGGACTGGCAGCGCGCCGCAATGCCATTTCGCAGCGCCAGACAGCACTGGGTGCGGCCGAACGCGCGTGGACAGAGCTCGATGCCGCGCAGCAGCGCAAGGAACAGCTGGAGGCGCAGTCTTCGGAACTGCAAGCGGTGCGCTCCGGCGCCGAACAAGAACTCGCAGTGGCGGAGCAGGAGAAAACGGCGCAGCGCGCCGCCGCAGCGCAGGCCGAGCGTTCGCTCAGGCTCACCGAGGCGGCTACGGGCGCCAGCGTGGAGAGCCTGCGCGCAACGCTGGAAGACGGCTCGCCCTGCCCCGTCTGCGGCGCCACAGACCACCCCTATCAGCAAGGCGGCGACAAGCTGCATGCGATGCTGGCGGAGCTGCAAGCGGAGCTCGCGCGCTGCCGCACGCGGCTCCAGGCTGCAATCGAGCAGGAGGCGACACAGCGCGCCATCGCACAATCGGCTGCCGACAGGCTGGCGCGGACGGCCGCAGACCTGGAGGCGCTGCATGCCACCCTGAAGGCACTCTCCGCGCGCTGGACGGCGGCGGCGCATGCGCTTTCCGGCCTGCCGGACGAAGGCCGCGCCGCCTGGTTCGCTTCGCAAATAGACACCGTCCATGCGGAACAGAAGGCATGCGAAGCGGAGGAGCAGGCACTGACAGCAGCGCGCACCGCCCGCGATGAGGCGCAGGCGGCATTCGAGCAGGCCTCCGCAGAGCTGGCCAAGCTTCAGCAGGCGGCAGCGGAAGCGCAGAATGAGGTGACGCAGCTTGGCACCCAGCTCGAGGCCACGCGGCAGCAGGCCAGGGAGGCCACGGATCATCTGGAGGACCGGCTAAGCCGCCTGGATGCGGCTTTTGGGGACTCCACGTGGCGCAGCAGCTGGCGCAGCGATCCCGCCCGGTTCCACAGGCAGCACCAGGAAGAAAGCCGCGAGTGGCTGGCGCAGCAAGCCGCCTGCGACGAACGCAAGGCCGAGATCATTTCCGGCTCCGTTGAGCTGCGCGCGCTCGAGGCAGCGGCGAAAAAGGCGGCGGGCGACCTCCAGGCGGCACGCCTGGCGCATGCCTCCGCCGAGGAAGGAATGCGTGCCGCCCGTTCCGCGCGCGCCACCTTGTGGGACGGCCGGCCGGTGATGGAGGTGGAAGCCGAATTGCAGCTGGCCGTCGATACCGCACGCACCGCGCTGCAAGCGCAGCAGAACGCAGTGCACGCGGCGGGCCAGCAGCGCGCACGCGCCGATGAAGCCCTTGCGCAATGCCGCCAGCGCATGGCCGATACGCAGGCGGCGCAGCGCAGCGCGGCGGAAAAGCTGGAGCAATGGCTTGCACAGTTCCGCCAGCGCCCGGATGCCGCGCCGGACGATCCGCAAACACCCGAAGCGCTGCGAGCCCTGCTCGCCCGGCCAGCGGACGACATCCGCAGCGAGGGCGAAGCATTGCACGCGCTGGAACGCGCACTGGCCAACGCCCACAGCGTGCTGGCCGAGCGCACCGCGCAGGCCGCGCGCCATGCAGCGGACGCGCCGCCAGGAACGCCGGAGGACGCGCAAGCCGTCCAGTCGGCGCTCGATGCCGTCACCGCCGAGCGCAAGCTCGCGCACGATGCGGCGGCAGCCTGCCATTTCGCGCTGGCCCAGGACGACGCACGCCGCGCCGCCGCCCAGTCCATGCTCGCCGAGATCACGCGGCAGGAGAACGAGCACCGGCGCTGGGCGCGGCTCGATGACCTCATTGGTTCATCGGACGGCAAGCGGTTCAGGAACTACGCGCAGCAGTTCACACTCGAGGTGCTGCTCGGCTATGCCAACGCGCACCTGCAGCAGCTCGCGCCGCGCTATCTGCTGCAAAGAACGGACAATCCCGCCCAGCCTTCGCTCGGCCTCCTCGTGCGCGACCAGCACATGGGGGACGATCTGCGCTCCGTGCATTCGCTGTCCGGCGGCGAATCCTTCCTGGTGTCGCTGGCCCTCGCTTTGGGACTGGCATCGCTGTCCTCGAACCGGGTGCGGGTGGAATCGCTGTTTATCGATGAGGGCTTCGGCAGCCTGGATGCGGAAACCCTGCGGGTGGCAATGGACGCCCTGGACGGGCTGCAGGCAATGGGGAGGAAGGTGGGCATCATCTCGCACGTGCAGGAGATGACGGAGAGGATCGCGGCAAAAATCGTCGTACAGCCCGCTGCGGGAGGCCGCAGCGCGGTCAGCGTTCAATAGCCAGCAAGTCAGCGGTAATTCGTTGCGCCCCGCTCCATCTTCACCAGGTCCCATCCCAGCTCACGCCGGATCTGCTTGGGGTCGGGCGGCGGACGACGCTCCTCCACTTGCGTTTGCAGCCAGTGGCGGACTGCTTCCTTGCTCGGTTGCTTCTTCTCTTCCATGACGCGAACCTCATCTGAGAACTGGCGGTACTGCTGTCTACTCAACGCGGGCGCCAGATAGCCCGTTGACCCTTGAATTGTAAAAAATATGTCTATCTCCGGATTGTCATGTTGTTATGGTCGGTGATCCGCTGCTTTGCCTGATAAAATCCTGCTTTACGCCACATACGTCGAATCAATCATGTTGAAAGCACCACGTACCCTGACCTTCAAGTGCGCCAAGTGCGGCAAGGCGGTCAAAGTTTCCGTTCAAAAGGTTTCCGCCTGCTCGCACATCACGCCGTACTCGGGCGTGTGCTCCTGCGGCGAGGTCAAGCTGCACGCCATTGGCCAGGCCGACGCCGTGAAGTCTTATCTCGATTCCAACGGTTTGTGGACCCATCACCACTGATCCGCCTCAAGTAATGGCGCGAAAGCGCCGTTAAAAAGTCAACACTGTCCAAGGTAGGCACCATGACTTCGATTAATTCGCTGGCCCCGCGCGGCTACCAGAACCCGGCACTCGGCAATAACGCCGCGGCGCTCCGCAATCCGCCCGCAGGAGAACTCAAGCGCGCGGACCAGGGCAGCCCGGTTTCCCTGTCGAGCAAGGGCCTCGACCTGGAACAGCGGGTGAGCTCGCTGGGCCATGCCACCGTGGACCTGGCGCAGAACCTGCTGGGCAGTTTCGCCCAGAAGATGTTCGGCAATGCCATGCAGGGCGCCACCATCGATTACGATGCCGTCAGCCTGGAATCGGCTGCCAGCTTCGAATCGGGCGTGCTGCACAGCGAAGGCCCGGACGGCGTGTTCGACGCCCAGGCCTTCAGCCTCAGCGAAAGCTCCCATTTCGTCGGCAAGGGCACCATTACCCTGGCGGACGGCCAGCAGTACGAGTTTGAAGTCGAGGTCCGCTACGAGGCCTCGCTCAAGGCCGCTTCGGCATCGAGCAGCAGCGCCGGCGAGAACCCGGCCATGCCGCTGCCTGCCGTCGAGTTCCCGGACATCGACTTCCCCGGCAGCCTGGCCGACCTGTTCCGCCTGCTCGAAAAACCCGTCAAGGGCGAGGTCAAGAAGGACGAGGACAGCCTGGGCGCCCTCTCCCTGCGCCTGCTCAAGCTGGTCAACCGCGAAGCCAGCGACATCTACAGTCCGCCCGAAGCGAAGGCGAAGGCGGTAGCCGATGCCTACGGCGGCGAAATTGCACCGGCTGTTGCGGCCGAGGCCCCTGCCGCGCCCGAAACGCTTGTCCCGGCCGAGCCTGCTGCTCAGGGCGACAGCGCCTGACGCCGCGCGTATAATAAGCAGCTCATCGAAACCGCTTGCCTCCGCGCAGGCGGTTTCGCCGTTTACTCCCGACGAAGAAGACCATGCAAGAAGCCGGCGCGCCTCAACTCATCCATTGGACCGAAAACGGCGAAGAACGTTCCGCGCGCTGGCATTCGGAAGCGGGCATGCCGCCGCCCAGGCGCGTGGCGATTGCGGACGACCGCATGAATGCCGACGTGGCCTACCGCCTGGCCTGCGAAGGCACGGCGCTGCTGTGGCGGGGCGACTTCCAGAACGCGCGGCAGCTGCTCCAGGCGCTGGCGCGGCGCACCGGCCACAAGGGCAAGGGCGGCAAGAAAGCCAGGGCCCCGAAGGTTCCTGGCTCGGCCACCGAAGCCTTCCACCTGCACCGCCAGGCACAGTCGCAGCGCGCCCGCACCCTGGCCATGCTGCTGATTCCCTTCGAGCCCGGCTATACCATTCCCCTGCGCCGCGCGCCGGATGTAAAGCTGGCCTGCAATGAGGCCTACGGCCGGGGCGAGGACGCCTTCGTCATCTCCCTGCGCGAACTGCTGGGCCTGATCGGCGCCCACGAGTGGCGCAAGGCGGGCGTGGAGATTCCTGCGCTGGGCGAACGCATCCATCCGCATTACGGCGTGTTCTCGCCGGTGCGCGGCGAGTATGTGCAGCTGGTGGCGGAAACGCCGCTGCCGCGCGGCGCCCAGCTTGCCTTCGATATCGGCGCGGGCACGGGCGTGCTCTCGGCCGTGCTGGCGAAACGCGGCGTCGCCCATATTGTGGCGACCGACATGGACCAGCGGGCGCTGAGCTGCGCCCGCGACAATATCGCGCGGCTGGGACTGGACGAGCAGATCGAGCTGATCGAGGCCGACCTCTTTCCCGAAGGACGTGCGCCGCTGGTGGTCTGCAATCCACCGTGGGTGCCAGCGCGGCCCAGCTCTTCCATCGAGCACGCCGTGTACGACCCGGACAGCCGCATGCTGCGCGGTTTCCTCGCCGGCCTGAAGGACCACCTGACGCCAGGCGGAGAAGGCTGGCTCATCCTTTCCGACCTGGCCGAGCATCTGGGCCTGCGCCCCCGCGAGCAACTGCTGGGCTGGGTTGCCGAGGCGGGGCTGCAGGTGCTGGGCCGCCAGGACGTGCGCCCTGTGCATCCCCGCTCCCAGGACGCTGACGATCCCCTGCACGCGGCGCGCGCGGCGGAAGTGACCTCGCTGTGGCGGCTCGGAATCGCATAAGCCGACCTTGCGGAAATGGCGGTCACGATATATAATGCTTGCCTCAGACGCGGGGTGGAGCAGTCTGGCAGCTCGTCGGGCTCATAACCCGAAGGTCACAGGTTCAAATCCTGTCCCCGCAACCAGATACGCAAGCCGTTGATTTCGAAAGGAATCAGCGGCTTTTTGCTATGGACTGCCCGAGGTGTTCCCATCTTTCGCGGAGAATCTGGCAGACCTCCAGCGATTGGCGATCTGTCGTGTCGACGAACGCCAGCAGGCCTGAGCCTGCCAACAGACGATTCTGGACCTCGACCAAATCGGCAATGTCCTCCGGCGCCTCCCCAGCATGCGCTGTAGTGAGAACATTCAGCCTGCGTTCATCCTCCAGTATTTCGTCGGCCGCATCTTCGATCTCGTGCGCATTTTCGCTGCAGCAAAGGAACACGCTTACGCCAGCTAGTGCAGCGTTCCTGACGATACGCGATACAGGCACCTTCCCGCGGAGTGACAGTAGACACATCTTCACGGGATCACCGGATGCCATAAGCTCCGTCCAATCAGGCTCCGCACCATCCGGAAAAACCTGCAGCTGTAGATCTTTCATGGTTTCCCACCTGATCCTTTGCTTAAAACCGCATCAATGCTGCGCTCGAATGTCCGGATTTCGCTTTCCAGATGCCTGATGCGTGCCACTCTTTGAGCTTCGATCAGTTCATCCGGCATAGCCTCCATGCCCCGGCGCACAGACCTTTGACGCTGAAAATCTTCAATCTTGCGCTGATGGCGCTCGATCTGGCGCCGCCATGACCGGACAGCACGTCTTTCCTCTGCTGACAATCCGCTTTCGTCAGGATTCATTATAGGCACCGGCACACGGGGAGGCACCAACGATAAGATGCACGCGCCCCCGCTGTGCTGAGCAAATGCAAAATGAGCTCGTTCGGAGTTGCCGGGGTGATACAATTTTCGCGCCGCTAACTCAGGAGATGTATGTGAACGACAAGGACCAGCCAAGCAATCCATCGCGACGGAAAATTTTTCAGGCAGCCACCGCCGCCGGTATCGCCAGCAGCCTGCCCGCCGTTGCGGCGGCGCCGAAAGCCGCAAAGGGCTCGCTCGACGAGAAGCTGAAGGCGAATGTGAAGAATGTGGTGGTGATCTATCTGGAGAACCGCAGCTTCAACAACCTGTTCGGCGACTTCCCCGGTCTTGCGTCTCCCCTCTCTTCGCTGTCTGCGGACCGCTACCAGCAGCGCGACCGCGATGGCAAGGTCCTGCCTTCGCTGCCGAAGATCTGGGGCGGCATGGTGCCCACGCCGCAGGATATCGGCGGCAAGCGCTATGAATTGAAAGAGGACGAGATCAAGGATCTGCCGAACGCGCCGTTCGTGCTCAGGGATACCGCGGGCAAGCCGCTGCCGGAATCCGTCATCACGCGCGACCTCACCCACCGCTTCTACCAGAACCAGATGCAGATCAACGGCGGCAGGAACGATGCCTTCGTGGCCTGGGGCGACACGGGCGCCATGGTGATGGGCTACTACGGCGAAACGCACAAGAACCTCGGTCTGTGGCAGGTCGCGCGCCAGTTCACGCTGTGCGACAACTTCTTCATGGCGGCCTTCGGCGGCTCCTACCTGAACCACCAGTTCCTGATCTCCGGCCGCACGCCCGAGTACTTCAACGCATCCAGCACCGCCGCCAAGCGCAAGATCGCGCAGACCAGCGACGGCCCCACCGGAACCAAGCTCGCCGTGACGCCGGACAGCCCGCACGGCGCGCTGCAGGGCAAGCCCAAGTTCGTGAACGACGGCGCCATCACGCCGGACGGCTACGCGGTCAACACCATGGCGCCGCCCTATCAGCCGAGCTATGTCCGCCCGGCGCCCGGCGGCGACCCGCGCTATGCCGATCCGGCCGATGCCTCCACGCTGCCGCCGCAATCCTACGACACCATCGGCGACCTGCTGTCGCGCAAGGGCGTGAGCTGGGCATGGTATGGCGGCGCATGGCAGGCCGCGCTGGACGACAAGGGCGCGGGCTCGAAGCCGAACTTCCAATATCATCACCAGCCCTTCAACTACTTCAGCAATTACGCGCCGGGCACCGCGGCGCGCGCCGAGCACCTGCGCGACGGCGGCATGGGCGACAGCCCCATCTCGAACAAATTCCTGGCCGACGCAGTGGCAGGCAAGCTCCCCGCCGTAAGCTTCTACAAGCCGCAAGGGAACCTGAACCTGCACGCAGGCTACTCCGACATCGAATCGGGCGACCAGCACATCGTGAACGTGATCGAGCACCTGAAGCATTCGCCGCAATGGGCGAACATGGTGGTGGTGATCACCTTCGACGAGAACGGCGGCTGGTGGGACCATGTGGCGCCGCCCAAGGGCGACCGCTGGGGCCCGGGCAGCCGCGTTCCCGCCATCGTGGTGTCGCCCTTTGCGAAGAAAGGCGCGGTGGACCACAGCTTCTACGACACCACCTCGATCCTGCGCTTCATCACGCGCCTGCACGGGCTGCCGCTGCTGGAAGGCCTGGCTGCGCGCAACAAGGCCTTCGCGGAACACCATGCGCTGCCGCCGGGAGACCTGACGGGCGCCCTCGTTTTCCGTTGACGGTTGTGTTACACTGCGCCCCGCTTTAGATATCGAAGCCCGACTGTTTCAGCCGGGCTTTTGTTTTGTACGGCGCTTTGGACGATGAGAGACAAAAAAGATCACGCGACATTCGACCTGCCCGGCTTCGGCCCCGCAGCGCCAATGGAACCGGAACCGAAGCGCCCTCCTCCGCCGCGCCAGCGCAGGCCTGCCATGAAGCAGGAGCAGCTGGAACTGCTGGAACCGACCGACACAACCGGGCTGCCGCTGTGGCAGCGCGACGAGAATCTCGACCTGACAGGCCTGCCGATCTGGCGCCGCGACTGAGGCGGTGCAGCCGCGCCGCCGGGGGCGCGACTTTGCTAGACTGTACCCACCCTCTTTCCTATCTTCGCCATGACTTCCTTCGCCAGCCTGCCGCTTTCCCCCTCCTTCCTCGCGAACCTCGATTCGCTGGGCTACCGCGAAATGACGCCGATCCAGGCGCAAAGCCTGCCGCATGTACTGCAGGGCCGCGACCTGATCGCGCAGGCCAAGACGGGCAGCGGCAAGACGGCGGCTTTCGGCATCGGCCTGCTGCAGAAGATCAATCCCGCCTGGTTCGCCACGCAGGGCCTTGCACTCTGCCCCACGCGCGAACTGGCGGACCAGGTGGCCAATGAGCTGCGCCGCCTGGCGCGCAGCATGGGCAATGTGAAGATCCTGGTGCTGACGGGCGGCGCGCCGATGCGCCCGCAGATCGCGTCGCTGGAACACGGCGCGCATATCGTCGTGGGCACCCCGGGCCGCATCCGCGACCATATCTCGCGCCAGACCATCGATCTCTCCACCGTGCAGGCCCTCGTGCTCGACGAGGCGGACCGCATGACGGACATGGGTTTCTACGACGAGATCGCGGGCATCGTCAGCGCCTGCCCGAAACGCCGCCAGACCTTGCTGTTCTCCGCCACCTACCCAGACGATATCCGCCAGGCCACGGAAGCTTTCCTCGCCGATCCCGTGGAAATCAGCGTGGAAGTGCAGCACACGGGCGGCCAGATCGAGCAGCGCTTCTACGAGATCGGCTTCGACGAGCGCGACGAGGCAGTGGCCCGCCTGCTGAAGCACTACCGCCCGGCCTCCTGCATCATCTTCTGCAACACCAAAGTGCATTGCCGCGAACTGGCGGACACCTTGCGCTCGCAGGGCTTCTCCGCCCTCGCCCTGTACGGCGAGCTGGAACAGCGCGAGCGCGACGAGATTCTCGTGCTGTTCGCCAACCGCAGCTGCTCCATCCTGATCGCCACCGACGTGGCCGCGCGCGGCCTCGACATCCAGAACCTGGAAGCGGTGATCAACGCCGACGTGTCGAAGGACACCGAGGTCCACATCCACCGTATCGGCCGTACCGGCCGTGGCGGCGAAAAAGGGCTGTCGCTGACGCTGTGCGCGCCCAACGAGAAGAAATGGGTGAAGCTGATCGAGGAATACCAGAACGCGCCAGCCGAATGGCACGCCGTTTCCGAGCTGGCCGCCGACGAATACGCGCAGGGCGATCCCGCGCCCATGGTCACGCTGTGCATCGCCGGCGGCAAGAAGGACAAGCTGCGCCCCGGCGACGTGCTGGGCGCCCTCACCGGCGACGGCCAGCTCACGAAGGAACAGGTGGGCAAGATCAACGTGACGGAATTCCAGACCTATGTGGCGCTGGACCGCCGCTTCGCCTACGACGCCTTCACGCGCCTGAACGACGCGAGCGGCCTCGGTCCCGAATTCGGGAGCTTCAAGGGCCGCAACTTCAAGATGCGTTTTATCGAGGTGTGATCAGCGCACGGCCAGCGACACGCTGGCCGGGAACTGCGGCGCGCGGCGGTGCTGCGTGGCCTGTTCGTAGGCGTAAGCCATGCCGATCAGCGCCGCTTCGCTGAAGGCCGTGCCCACGAAGGACAGGCCCACCGGCAGCCCGTGCACATAGCCCGCAGGCACGGTGATGTGCGGATAACCCGCCACCGCGGCCGGGGACGAGAAACTGCCGCCGTAATGGTCGCCGTTGATGAAGTCCGTGAGCCATGCAGGGCCGCCCGTTGGCGCCACCAGCCCGTCCAGCCGCTGCTCCTTGAGAATCTGGTCGATGCCTTCGGCGCGCGAATAGCGCTGGTTGTTGGCCAATGCTTCCTGATACTCGCGGCTGTCCAGACCCGTCTTCGCCTCCGAACTCTCCAGGTGTTCCTGGCCGAAGTAGCGCAGTTCCGTGGAAGCGTTCTGGCGGTTGAAGGCGATGAGGTCCGCCATGTTGGCGATCTTCGCGTTCGGCGCGTACTGCTTCAGGTAGGCCTCCAGGTCGGTCTTGAATTCGTAGAGCAGCACCTGCAGTTCGCTGTCGTTGTACTTGTCCGTGTTGGGAACCTTCACGTCCACCAGCTCCGCACCCTGCGCCTTCAGTACTTCCAGCGACTTTTCGATGGCTTCGTCCAGGTCGTCGTTCGAGCCGAAGAAGTTGCGGGCCACGCCCAATCGTTTGCCCTTGAGCGCGCCCTTGTCCAGGGCCTTGGCGTAGTTCGTGTCCACCGTGCCTGCGGCGCGCGTGACGGCATCCTTCTCGTCCACGCCCACCATGGCGCTCAGCATCAGGGCGGCGTCGGAAACGCTGCGGGCCATGGGCCCGGCCGTGTCCTGCGAATGCGCGATGGGAATGATGCCGCTGCGGCTCACCAGGCCGATGGTGGGTTTGATGCCCACCAGGCCGCACACCGATGCGGGCGACACGATGGAGCCGTCCGTCTCCGTGCCCACGGCCAGCGTGGCCAGGCTGGCGGCGATGGCCGCGCCGGAACCGGAGCTGGAGCCGCTGCAGTTGCGGTCGAGGGCATAGGGATTGCGGGTCAGGCCGCCGCGCGCGCTCCAGCCGCTCACGGAATGCGTGGAGCGCATGTTCGCCCACTCGCTCAGATTGGTCTTGCCGATAATGACGGCGCCCGCCGCGCGCAGCTGCGCCACCACGTGGGCGTCGCGCTCGGCGCGCACACCCGCCAGCGCCAGCGAACCGGCGGTGGTGCTCATGCGGTCGCCGGTGGCGATATTGTCTTTCAGGAGAACCGGTATCCCGTGCAGCGGGCCGCGCACCTTGCGCGCCATGCGCTCGCGGTCCATTTCACGGGCGATCTTCAGGGCCTCGGGATTGATTTCAATGACTGAGTTGATGCGGGGGCCGGATTTGTCGATGCTCTTGATGCGGGCCAGGTACTGCGAGGTCAGCGAGTGGGAGGTGAGCTTGTTCGCCTCCATCCACTGCTGCTGCTCGGCCACGCCTGCGTCCAGAATGCCGCCCTGCCAGATCTTGGAGGGCGATGCGGCGGCCCTGGCGGGCGCCAGCGAGACCGCGCCGCCGGCAGCGAGTCCCATTCGTACGAAATCCCTGCGATCCATGTGCAAACCCCGGCTTTGATATTGGAATTGGTGCCACAATGCAACATTGAGGATAGTTGCATAACTCAAAATGATCAATCAATTCATCGACTTCCGCTCACAAATTGCAGAAAAACGACAAATGTGTGCGCTAAATGGGGTAAAAGCAGGCTGTGACAGCCGTGTAACAAGGGGCTTTATTTCTTGACAGCATCATAGGGCGCGGCCACACTTATGGAATCGCCTCACAGACGCTGCCATGAATTCCAATCGACTCACCCTTATCAAAGGGCAGGTGCTCGCCGCCGACACCACGCCTGCCATTTCCGGCAATGGCCAGCTGGTTGCCTTCACCACGTCCCAGTCCCTGCTCGCCAGCGACACGACGCCCGGCGACGACGACATCTACATCAAGAACCTGCTCACCGGTACGCTGGAGCAGGTCACGCTGAATGCCGGTGTGGCGGTGGGCGGCACGAATTCCCGCCCCGAGTTATCCCTGGATGGCGGCTTCGTCGCCTTCGAGAACGTGCAGGTGGGCGGCCTGCGCACGGTGATGGTGCGCGACATGGCCGGCGGCGGGGTCACGGAGGCCTCCACCGACGCCAGCGGCGTCGCCGCCAATGCGGCAAGCCACAGCGCGTCGCTGTCGTCCAATGGGCAGTTCGTCGCCTTCCTCAGCGCGGCCGACAACCTGACGGCAGGCGATACCAACACCCTGGTGGATGGATACCTGAAGGATATCGGCACTGGCGCCATCATCAACGTTTCCACGAAGGCGGACGGAACGCTGGCCAACCGGGCGACCAATGGCATCATGGTCTCGGGCGACGGCAACAGCGTTGTCTTCAGCTGCGGCGCGACCAATCTGGGCGCCGAGGAGCAGAGCGCGCTGGAGCGCATCTATATCAAGAAGGTGGCTAGCGGCGCACTGAGCCTGGTATCGGCAACGGCCCTCGGTGAAATGGCCAATGCCATCAGCTACCATCCGGCCGTGTCGGAGAATGGACGCTATGTCGTCTTCACCAGCTCTGCGACCAACCTGAGCAGTGATGCCGTGGCAGGCGTGAGCAGCATCTATCGCAAGGATATGCAATCCGGGGCCATCATGCTCGTGTCGACCGACGCCCAGGGCGCGAGCGGCAGCGGCAATTCGGACAATGCCATGATCTCGGCGGACGGCCGCTACGTCATGTTCGAATCGACCTCCAACCTCACGCCCGGCGACGGCGACGGCAAGCTGGATGTCTTCATCAAGGACCTGGTCACCGGGGCCATCACGCGCATGTCCACCGGCAGTGCGGCGGGCACAAATATCGAATCGGGCAGTTTCGCGCGCAGCAGCCTGGACACCGTCTTCATCTCGAAGCTGGGCGCGGGCGCCACGGGCGTGGATGTGATCCATGGCGCCCTGGGCGCCGGCTTCAACAGCGTGGCCAACACGCTCTACACCGGCGACGCGGGCAAGAACACCCTGGTGGGCGCGGCGGGCAACGACACCTTCAAGGGCAATGGCGGCAACGACCTGATCGACGGCGGCCCCGGCATGGACGAGGCCTACTACAGCGGCAATCTGTCGAGCTATACCATCAAGAAGACTGCCGCTGGACTCGTCGTAACGGATGTGCGGGGCATCGACGGCATCGATACCCTGGGCAATGTGGAAACGCTGCGCTTCGCGGACCTGAATCTGTCCTTCGACACCAAGGGCATACCCGGCCAGGTCTACCGCCTCTACCAGGCCGCCTTCGACCGCGTGCCGGACCAGCCCGGCCTCGGCCACTGGATCGAGCTGATGCAGGAAGGCATGGAGTTGCGCGAGGTGGCGCGCCAGTTCTTCGGCTCCACGGAAGCGCAGGCCCGCTACGGCGTCAATCCGAGCAACGAGACGCTGGTGGAAGCCATGTATGCCAACGTGCTGCACCGCGCCCCGGAACCGGCGGGTTTCTCGCACTGGCTGGCGCGCCTCCAGGAAGGCCTGACGACGGCGGACATGCTCGTGAGCTTCAGCGAAAGCGCGGAAAACCAGGCGGCGCTGGTCGGTGTCATGCAGAACGGTTTCGCCTACACGCCCTTCTGATTCCTGGCGCAGGGACAAAAAAAACGCTGCCGAGGCAGCGTTTTTTCATGGCAGGCGCAAAACTTAGTTGCGCACCACTTTCTTGTACTCGTTGGTACGGGTGTCGATCTCGATCACGTCGTCCTGGTTCACGAACAGCGGCACCTGGATGGTGAACTGCTTCGATTCGATGGCGTTTTCCAGCTTGGCTTCTTTCAGCACGTTGCCGGAGGTGTTGCCCTTCACTGCAGGCTCGGTGTAGATCACCTGGCGAGCGATGGTGATCGGCAGTTCCACGGAGATGGCTTTGCCGTCGTAGAACACGGCTTCGCATTCCATACCGTCTTTCAGGTAGTTGATGGCTTCGCCCATGTTTTCTTCTTCGATTTCGTACTGGTTGTACTCTTCGTCCATGAACACGTACAGCGGGTCCGCGAAGTAGGAGTAGGTCACCGGCTTCTTGTCGAGCACAACGACGTCGAACTTGTCGTCGCCGCGGAACACGTTCTCCAGCGGAGCGTTCGTCAGAAGATTCTTCATCTTCCACTTGTAGGTGAAGCCCGTGCGGCTAGAACCATTGACGTCGGAACGCAGCACGATGAAAGGCTTGGCATCGACCATGATGATATTGCCAACACGAATTTCTTTTGCGGGTTTCATAGAGAGTGTACGTATAAAAATGGGTTGCGGTAACCGCTCATCATAACATGTTCCCGGCGCCGCGACTACCGATGTGAGCGCACGAAGGTGACCAAATTGGTGGCCAGATCCCCGATTTCCAACACCTTTTGCGCCCATTCCCCCGCTTTTTCCGCGATTGTTGGCGTTTCTGCTTGCAGGGCGGGCCACAACTTGTCCATCTCGCCAGCCTGGGCGCCGTTCCAGCACAGGGAAAAGTCCGCCAGGGCGTCCAGGCCCTGGGCGTAGCGCCCGAGGAAGGCGCGCAGCTTCTTGTGGTGCAGGTTCTCGTCCTGCGGATAGATGTGCCAGACGAAGGGCCGCAGCGCCCACTGGGCGCGCACGAAGGAGTCCTCGCCGCGCACGAAGTTCAGGTCGCAGGCCCAGAGCAGGCGGTCGTAATCGTCCTGCGGCAGGAAGGGCAGCACGTGCACAGTCAGCTTGCCTTGTGTCCGGGCGGCGCCCGCCTTCGCCTCTCCGCCCAGGAAGCGCTGGACGGCATCGGCCGCCACCCCTTCGGGCACCAGGCAGCAGACCGGCTCGCTTCCCGCGGCCCAGGCCTCGAACAGCGGAGCGACGGGCGCGTGGGGATAGCAGAACAGGCTGATCTTGCGCGCTGCACAGTCGGCATCGCCCAGGCCCAGTTGGGCCAGGAAGCGGCGCTGCGCCGCCGGGTCGGACTGGAAGCGTTCACGCGCCTCCAGCAGGCCCGCTTCGCGCAGCAGGCCGCCCGTCTTCGGCGTGAAGCCGGGGAAGAAGAAGTATTTGGTGAGCGGCAGGCGCGGGTGCATGGAGGGCAGCGTATGGCAGCCCTCCACCCACTCCTCCGCCGTCAGGCCTTCGAGGTTCAGCCATACGGGACGCGGCGCGCGGCGCGCCATCGCTTCGACATAGCCCGGCGGCAGGTCGACGGCGAAGAACTCGATCGCCACATCGCCGGTCTCTTCGGGCGCGAACTCGCCTTCCATCGATGTCCAGTGGCGCACGGTGACCCCGCGCAGCTGCTGGAGCGGCGCCTGCACGTCCACCTCGGGGCAGATGCGGCGGAAACTGGAGAGGTCGTCGACCCAGAGCGTGACGGCGATGCCGTGCTCGGCCTGCAACTGGCGGGCCAGGCGCCAGCAGATGCCGATGTCGCCGAAGTTGTCGACGACACGGCAGAACAGGGTCAGCGTGGAAGGAAAGCTCATAAGCGCCCAAAACAAAAGAGCCGCACAAGGCGGCTCGTCTGCAGAATTCGGTGGCGTCCCCACGGGGATTCGAACCCCGGTACTCACCGTGAAAGGGTGATGTCCTAGGCCTCTAGACGATGGGGACGTCGTAAAAGCGTGGCGAGATTATAGCACGCGGCAATTTTAGGGCACAAGGGCAAGACTTAGCGGAAATAAAGGCTGCGCGTCAGGAAAACATAGTCCGACTCCGCCACCATCATGCCTGCCAGCACGAGCAGCGCGGCAGGCGGAATCACCACCAGGCAGATCAGCGCCAGGCGCTCCCAGCGCAGGTGCATGAAGACGGCGACGATGAGCCCGGCCTTCGCCATCATCAGGCTCAGGATGAGGGTCCAGCGCAAGTAGCTCTGCACGTGGAAGAAATCCACCAGATAGGACAAGGCGCTGAGCAGGAACAGCAGGCCCCATACCTTGAAATAGATGCCCAATCCACCGGCTGCATGGTCCATATGCCCTCCCCTACCACAGATAGAACAGCGCGAAGATGAAGACCCAGACCAGGTCCACGAAGTGCCAGTACAGGCCCGCGATCTCGACGATGGAATAGTCGCCCGCCTTCTCGTAGTAGCCTGAGAGCACGCGGCGCGCCACGATCAGCAGGTAGATCACGCCCGCCGACACGTGCAGGCCGTGGAAGCCCGTGATCATAAAGAAGCTGGCGCCGAACTGGGCCGCGCCCATGGGATTGCCCCAGGGCCGCACGCCCTCGGCAATGAGCTTGCTCCATTCGAAGGCCTGCATGCTCACGAAGATCGCTCCGCAGGCGGCCGTGGCGAACATGAGCTGGGCGCAGCGGCGCCGGTCGCGCCGGTAGCCGAAGTTGACGGCCATGGCCATGGTGCCGCTGCTGCTGATGAGCACGAAGGTCATGATGGCTATAAGGATGAGCGGCAGGTGCACGCCGCCCAGGGTCAGGGCGAACACTTCGCTGGGATTGGGCCAGCCCGTGGTGGTGGCGATGCGCACCGACATGTAGCCGGTGAGGAAGCTGCCGAAGATGAAGGTGTCGCTGAGCAGGAAGATCCACATCATGGCCTTGCCCCAGGGGACGCGGAAGACTTCGCGGTCCCCCGCCAGGTCATGCGCGGCGCCGCGCCACCCTTGATATCCGGTATCCATGCTTCACCTCGCAGAAATGCCCGTGATGCCGATTGCGCTGCACAGTTCGCGCACCATCTCGGGCGGCAGCGCGAAGAGCAGGCCGAAAAGCGCCAGCCACAGCAGCAGAAGAAGGTGCCAGTACTGGGCGCACAGGCCGATGGCCGCCGCGTCGTGCGCTTCGCGCGGCCGCCGCAGCGTGAGCCAAGCTGCGGCCGCGAGTCCCCCGGCCATGTGCAGCCCATGCAGGCCCGTGAGCAGGTAGAAGAAGCTGCTGGCGGGACCGGAGGCCACGCTGTGGCCGCTCGCCGACATGGCCTGCCAGGCGCTCAACTGGCTGCCCACGAAGAACAGGCCGAGCAGCCACGCCAGGCGGACCAGGCCTTCCGCCTTGCGCAGCTCGCCGCGCCGCGCCCTGCGCGCCGCCAGCTGCCAGGCCAGGCTGCTCAGCGCCAGCAGTCCCGTCGAGAGCCACAGCTGCCAGGGCGGAGGCGGCAGTACGCGCCAGTCCTCGTAGGCAATGCGCATCAGGTAGGCCAGGCCGCAGAGCATGAAGAGCGCGCACATCACGCCCATGAAGCACCACAGGCCGACCTGGGCGGCGCTGCGCGGCGCCGGCTGGATGGGCCACTGGCCCGAGCCCGGATGGAAATAGCTGGCGCCGAATGCGCCGGGCCGCGGCAGGTTCATGACGGTTTCTCCGTACGCAGGGGCAAGCCTTCGGGCAGGTTCTGCGGCAGGAAGTCGCCCTCCTCGCTCGCATGGCCGTAGTCGTAGGCGCCGCGGTAGACGACGGGCAGCTCCTCGCCCCAGTTGCCATGCTGCGGCGGCGTGTGCGGCGTGTGCCATTCCAGGCTGGCCGCGCGCCAGGGGTTGGGCCCCGCGTCCCTGCCCTTGAAGGCGCTCCGGCCCAGGTTGTAGAGGAAGATCAGCTGGGCCAGGCCGACCACGATGGCCGCCACGGTGATGTAGGCGTTCAGGGTGTGGGCCGACTCGGGAATGAACTGGTAGTTCTCGTAGGCGTAGTAGCGGCGCGGCATGCCGAGCAGTCCCAGGTAATGCATGGGGAAGAAGATGGCATAGGCGCCCAGGAAGGTGATCCAGAAGTGCCATTGCGCGAGCTTCTCGTTGTACATGCGTCCCGTCACCTTGGGGAACCAATGGTAGAGCCCGCCAAACACGGCCAGCACGGGCGATACGCCCATCACCATATGGAAGTGGGCCACCACGAAATAGGTGTTCGAGAGCGGAATATCGACGCTCACATTGCCCAGGAAGAGGCCCGTCAGCCCGCCGATCAGGAAGGTGCTGATAAAGCCCAGCGCGAACAGCATGGGCGCGGTGAGGTGGATGTCGCCCCGCCACAACGTCAGTGTCCAGTTGTAGACCTTGAGCGCGGTGGGCACGGCGATCACCAGGGTGGTGATGGCGAAGAAGAAGCCGAACCAGGGGTGCATGCCGCTTACATACATGTGGTGGGCCCAGACCACGAAGCTCAGCGCGCCGATGATGACGATGGCCCACACCATCATGCGGTAGCCGAAGATCTCCTTGCGCGCATGCACGCTGATGAGGTCGGAGATGATGCCGAAAGCGGGCAAGGCCACGATATACACCTCCGGGTGGCCGAAGAACCAGAACAGGTGCTGGAAGAGCAGCGGACTGCCGCCCTTGTAGTTCATGGACTGCCCCATGGAGAGGATGGCGGGCATGAAAAAGCTCGTGCCCAGCACGCGGTCCAGCAGCATCATCACGCCGCTCACGAAGAGCGCGGGGAAGGCCAGCAGCGCAAGAATGGTGGCGATGAAGATGCCCCAGACGGTGAGCGGCATGCGCATCAAGGTCATGCCGCGCGTGCGCGCCTGCAGGATGGTGGTGACGTAGTTCAGGCCGCCCATGGTGGCGGCCACGATGAAGACGATGAGGGACACCAGCATCACCACGATGCCGCCATCCACGCCCGGCGTGCCGCGCAGGATGGCTTGCGGCGGATACAGGGTCCAGCCCGCGCCCGTGGGCCCGCCCGTCACGAAGAAGCTGCCCACCAGGATCAGCACCGCGAGCAGGTAGAACCAGTAGCTCAGCATGTTCAGGAAGGGAAAGACCATGTCGCGCGCCCCCACCATAAGGGGAATGAGGTAGTTGCCGAAGCCGCCGAGGAAGATGGCCGTGAGCAGGTAGATCACCATGATCATGCCGTGCATGGTCATGTACTGGTAATAGCTCGCGGGGTCGATGGACTGGAACTTGCCCGGGAAGCCCAGCTGCAGGCGCATCAGGTCCGACAGCACGATGGCGAGCACGCCCACCGCCAGCGCCGTCAGGGTGTACTGGATGGCGATCACCTTGTGGTCCTGGCTCCAGACGTAGCGCGTCCAGAAGCTCTGCGGCGCGTGCGCCTCTGCCTCATGCTTGCCGTAGCCCATGCCCCCTCCTAGTGCAGCGACTTGATGTACTCCACCACCGCCGCCGTCTCCGCCTCGCTCAGCTGGGCAGGCGGCATCACGGGCGCGAAGCCCTTGACGATGCGGGCCTGCGGCGCCGTGATCGATTCCTTCAGGTAGTCCTCGTCCACGGCCACGGACTTGCCGTCTGCCATGGCTTCGCTGCGTCCGAACAGCCCTTTCCAGCTGGGGCCGACGCCCGCCGTGCCGTCCACGCTGTGGCAGGCCAGGCAGCCCTTGCCCTGCGCCACGAGGCGCCCCTGCTTGCCGGGCTCGGCGGGACCGCCGACGCCCGCCTTCCCGCCGCCGCCGAAGGTAGGCTGGCGCGCCAGCCAGTTTTCATAGGCCGCCATGTCTTCCACCACCACGTAGCTGCGCATATTGGAGTGGCCCACGCCGCACAATTGGGCGCACAGCACCTCGAAGCGCCCGTTCTTTTCGGGCGTGAACCAGAAATGGGTGACCATGCCCGGCACCATGTTCATGCGGGTGCGGAACTGGGGCACATAGAAGTCGTGCAGCACGTCCTGGGCGCGCAGCTGGGCCAGTGCGGGCCGCCCTTGCGGCAGGTGCAGCTCCTGGCCGTCCACCAGCACATCGTCCTGCCCTTTCGGGTCCTCGGGATCGATGCCGAAGGGGTTGGAAGGCTGCATGAAGCGCACGTCCGTCACGCCCAGCTTGCCGTCCTTGCCCGGCAGGCGGTAATGCCATTGCCATTGCTGGCCCATGACCTCGAAAACGCTGGCGTTCGCGGGCGGGGTAATGAGATGGGCATAGACCGTGAGGCCCGGCGCCAGCAGGCCGATGATGCCCAGGGTCGTGAGCCCGATCAGCCACCATTCGAGCTTGCGGTTGCCGTGCTCGCGCGAAGCCACGCGGCCGGGCTGGTGGCGGAAGCGCATCACGGCATAGGCCACAAAGAGATGCAGGGCCACGAAGACCACGCCGGTGATGGCAAAGGTCAGCAGCAGCGCATCGTCCATCGCGTGCCAGTTGGAGGCGATGGGCGTCAGCCACCACGGGCTGGCGTAGTGGAAGGCCAGCGAGCCGATGGCGATGGCCACCAGCGCTATGGCGATGGCGGCAGCCATGTCAGGCCTGGACGTAGGGACGTTCGAGCCAGCGGTAGATCCACGCCGCCGCCATGCCGAAGACGACATGGCCCAGCAGCGTATAGCCGTCGCGCATCTCCGCGAACCAGGGGAAGGCGCTGGTCATCACGTAGAAATTGAAAAGATAGAGCGCGAGGCCGAAGCCGAAGCCCGTGAGCAGCACCATGCCCAGGCTCGAGTCGAGCTGGAAGGGCGCGATCAGGCAGGCCAGGGCCACGCCGAAGGCGGCCCCCAGCAGGTAGTGCACGGCGAGGGCCGCGGCCAGGACGGCGGCGCTGTAGCCTGTGGTCTGCAGGGCGGCGTCGCCCATGAGGAAGGCGGCCACGAGGCGCGGTGTTCGCCAGGGATCGCTGCCCATGGCCATGGCGAACGCCAGTTCGGCCAGCATCAGGATGCCGCCGGCGCCAAAGCCGGCGATGGCTGCAACAGTCCAGTCCGGCTGTCGCGCGATCATGCGGTGGGAATGCAGATGGATATCCATAGCGCCTCCTTGTCCTCGCTGTCCCGGTTAGAGGCCGGGCTCGCAAAAAGGTTCCAGCGTACAGATCATCATAGTAAAAAAGCCGCTCAGCGAGCGGCTTTTTTGTCAATTCTTGGCGTCCCCACGGGGATTCGAACCCCGGTACTCACCGTGAAAGGGTGATGTCCTAGGCCTCTAGACGATGGGGACCCGGACGGTTGTTTGTACTTGGTGGAGGTAAGCGGGATCGAACCGCTGACCTCTTGCATGCCATGCAAGCGCTCTCCCAGCTGAGCTATACCCCCCTGGTACAAACAATGTACTACGCGCACTCTGGCGTCCCCACGGGGATTCGAACCCCGGTACTCACCGTGAAAGGGTGATGTCCTAGGCCTCTAGACGATGGGGACCCTGGACTGCTTTTTTACTGCCTCTCTCTCGCCAAACTGGTGGAGGTAAGCGGGATCGAACCGCTGACCTCTTGCATGCCATGCAAGCGCTCTCCCAGCTGAGCTATACCCCCGTTTGCGAAAGAGACAGAAGTATAGCAGCTCTTCCGCGAATTGCAAATGCACATTTGCAAGTTCTGCGAATATTTTCAGAGATATTTCGCGAGGCGCGCGCTTACCGTGTCGCGGCCGAACACCTGCAGCACGGCATCGATGGCCGGGGTCTGCAGCTGGCCGGTGATGATGAGGCGCAGCGGCATGGCGATCTGCGGCATCTTCAGGCCGTGCGCGGCCAGCACTTCCTTGATCATGGCGGCAATGGCTTCCTTGCTCCACTCCACCGTCTTGATGCGCTCGGCGAAGGCGGCCAGGGCGGGCTTGACGGCGTCCGTGAAGTGCTGGGCCATCAGGGCCGCGTCCGGCTTGGGCTCGCGGTAGAACAGCATGGCGGCGTCGGCCAGTTCGTTGATGGTGTTGGTGCGCTCCTTCAGCAGGGCCAGCACCACGGGCAGCGCGGGCGCGCCCTCGAACACGGCGCCGTCGGCGATCAGCTTCGGCTTGGCGAGCTCGGCCAGACGCTCATTGTCCGCCTGCTTGATCCAGTAATTGTTCAGCCAGGCCAGCTTCTCGTTGTTGAACTGCGCGGCCGAGGCCGTGAGGTGCTCCAGGTTGAACCACTCGCAGAACTGCTGCATGGAGAAGACTTCGTCGTCGCCGTGGCTCCAGCCCAGGCGGGCCAGGTAGTTCAGCATGGCTTCCGGCAGATAGCCCTGGGCCGGGTACTCCATCACGCTCACGGCGCCGTGGCGCTTGGACAGCTTCTGGCCGTCCGAACCCAGGATCATGGGCAGGTGGCCGTACTCCGGCAGCGGTGCGCCGATGGCGCGCAGGATATTGATCTGGCGCGGCGTGTTGTTCACGTGGTCGTCGCCGCGCAGCACGTGGGTGATGCGCATGTCCCAGTCGTCCACGGCCACGCAGAAGTTATAGGTGGGCGTGCCGTCCGGGCGCGCGATGACCAGGTCGTCCAGCTCCTTGTTCGAGATGGTGATGGTGCCCTTCACCACATCGTTCCAGGTCACGTCTCCGTCCAGGGGATTGCGGAAGCGGACGACGGGCTTGCGGTCCGCCGGCACGGGCGGCAGGGTCTTTCCCTCCTCCGGGCGCCAGGTGCCGTCGTAGCGCGGCTTCTCGCCGGCGGCGCGCATGCGTTCGCGCATGGCCTCCACTTCCTCGGGCGAGGAATAGCAATGGTAGGCGGTGCCCTCCTTCAGCATCTGGGCCACCACCTCGCGGTAGCGGTCCATGCGCTGCATCTGGTAGAAGGGGCCCTCGTCGTGGTCCAGGCCCAGCCACTTCATGCCGTCCAGGATGGCCTGCACCGCCTCGGGGGTGGAGCGTTCCAGGTCCGTATCCTCGATGCGCAGCACGAAGGTGCCGCCGAAATGGCGCGCAAAGGCCCAGGAATACAGCGCCGTGCGGGCGCCGCCAAGGTGCAGGAAACCGGTCGGGCTGGGCGCGAACCGGGTGCGGACGGGAGTTGCTGGTGCAGTGGTCATTTCAGTCGAAAGCGATAGGTATAAAGGCGATATTTTACCCGCAAAGGCCTTATACTCGGATGTCACAACAATAAGGGAGCCGCCTCTTGAGAACCAATGCCCGCCTGCTGGCCATCGCCGCCCTGCTTGCCGCCCACAGCGCCGCCTTCGGCGCGGACGATGCGCTGGCCAAACGCATCGCCAATGTCGAACAAGGCCTGCAGCCGGCCGTCGCCATCCAGGGTGCGCCCGTCCAGCGCAAGACGCTCGCCGAGGAAATGGCGCGGCTGGGCGTGCCGGGCGTGAGCGTGGCCGTGATCCACGCGGGCGAGATCGAATGGGCCAAGGGCTACGGCGTGGTGACGCCGGGCGGCGCGGCGGTGACGCCGAATACCCTGTTCCAGGCAGCCTCCATCAGCAAGCCCGTGACGGCGATGGCGGCGCTCAAGATGGTGGAAAACGGCGCCCTCGCCCTGGACCGCGACATCAACGCCTACACGGGGCTCTGGCGCCTGCCAAGGCAATACGACGACAAGCCGGTGACCTTGCGCCAGCTGCTGTCGCACACGGGCGGCGTGACCGTGCACGGCTTCCCCGGCTATGCGGCAGGCAAGCCCGTGCCAACGCTGATGCAGATCCTGAACGGCGCGCCGCCAGCCAACACCCGCGGCATCCAGTCGCGCGGTGTACCGGGCAGCAAATGGCAGTACTCGGGCGGCGGCTACGAGGTCCTCCAGTACATCATGGCCGAGCGCAGCGGCGTCGGCTTCACGCAGCTCCTGCGCGACACCGTGCTCACGCCGCTCGGGATGAAGGACAGCACCTACGCCCAGCCCCTGCCCGCCGAACTGCTGGCGAACGCCGCCCTGCCCCATGACAGGGAGGGCAAGCCCGTGCCGGGCGGCCCGCACACCTATCCCGAACAGGCGGCGGCCGGGCTGTGGTCCACGCCGAGCGACCTGGCCCGTTTCGCCATCGAGACGCGGCGTTCGGCGGCCGGGCAATCGAACCGGGTGCTGTCGCAGTCCATGAGCAATCTCATGCTCGCGCCGGTGATGGACAACTACGGGCTCGGCTTCTACGTGGAGGGCGCGGGCCAGCAGCAAGGCTTCGGCCACAGCGGCTCCAACGAGGGCTACCGCTGCGCCATGACCGCCTACACCGAGCGCGGCGACGGCGTAATCGTGATGACGAATGGCGAGCGTGGCGGCGAGCTGCTCGGCGCGATCATCCGCGCTGTCGCAGCCGAATATGACTGGCCGACCTTGCGCACCAAGGTGCGCGAGAGCGTGCCCGTGAGCGCCGCGGCACTGGACGCCCTTCCCGGCAGCTACGAAGCGGGCGCGGCGGGCGGCTTCGCCATCGCGCGCGCCGGCAACGGCCTGACGATCGCCTTTGGCAAGGGCACACCGGAAACGCTGTATGCCGGTCTGGGCGGCGTCTACTTCATCACCTCGCGCGACACCGAGCTCCGCTTCGACGGCCCCAACAACAGCGGCCGCCTGACCTCCGGCACCTTCACCGCCCCCATCACGCCAGCCAAGCGCTAATACCGTAACGGCCGAGCTTGTGTCCACTTCTGGTGCCAGGGAAGAAAAGTGGACACGGGCTCAGCGCTAACGCCCTACGGCCGAGTTCGTGTCCCAATTTCTTCCCTGGCACCAGAAGTGGACACGGAGTCATCCGTGAGGAAGCGCAGGACTTCGCGGTAGAGGTCGTGGCGGGCGGCTTCGAGGTGGGCGACGTGGGTGCCTTTGGGGACGACGCGGTAGTCCCTGGAGGCGGCGTTGCCGAGGCCGCTTAGCAGGGCGAGATAGTCTTCGTGCGTGGGGTAGGCGTCCCATTCGCCCCGTATCAGCAGGACCGGCGCGCGGATGGCGGCGGGGTCGTAGTAGCTGCGGCCGTGCGACAGGTCTTCGATGTCCTGGCTCGGACCTGAAGGGAAGCGCACCCTGTCCTTGCCGCCGTTGATGCCCGCTGTGTCCGAAGCCAGCCACTGCGCGCCCCAGCGGCTCAGTACCTCGGGCGCCAGCTGCGGACGCGCTTCCACCGGCGCAAGGCCGTTCATCCCCGCGATACGCTGCTCGGGCGTCAGTTCCTCGTAGGCGCTCTGCACTTGGGCCGCAGGCGCTGTGCCGCTACGCGCCGTGATCGCGGCGAACAGCACCAGCTTCGATACTTTCTCAGGATGCAGCCCGGCGTAGCGCGCCGCTACCGAGCCGCCCCAGGAATGGCCGATCAGCAGGACTCGGCGCTTTCCCGTCCTGCGCAGGATCAGGTCCACCGCCGCGTCGACATCGCCCGCCACATCCTTCGCACGCCCCACCGGATAGGCCGCGCCGGATGACATCTCGGGATAGCGGTCTGACAGGCCATAGCCAGTGAAATCCAGCGCATAGACGTCGAATCCCTGTTCCGCCAGCTGGTCCATCCACGAGCCCCCTGCCATCTGGAAGTCGAAGGCCAGCGCGGAGGGGAAAGAGGAGCCGTGCACGAAGAGCACAGGGTCGCGGCCAGCCTTCACGGCGCCATGTTTATGGCGGATGCCGAGCTTGAGCCCAGCGCGGTGGCTGGGCGCGGTCAGCACCTCGTTCGGATACCCGGCATGCGCCGGAATGACGGAGCCTGCAAGAACGGCAGCAAGAAGAAGATGTCGCATGGGTCGGTGCCTCGGCAATGGAAAAAAAATCCATGCTAAGGCCCCACGCACTTCTACAATTCGCCCACGGTCGAAGTGTGGATTACTTGCCGAGCACCGGTCCGGCGTACTTCATCAGCAGCCCTTTCGGGCCGACGGCCCAGCCCACCGTGGGCGACGCGAAACCGACGGTATTCATGGGCGTGCGGTCGAGCGCCGTCCAGCTCTTGCCGTCGTCGTTGCTGTAGCCGGAACCGGCCAGGCCTGCCGCCACATAGCTGTGCAGGGTGCCCTTGACCGGCACCACCACGGACATGTACCCGGCAGGGAGAATGGATGCCGCCGTCCACGTCGCGCCGCCATCCTCCGTACGCGCGCCGTTCGTGGCAGCCATCGCCGTTTCCTTGTAATCGCCGCCCGCGGCAATGCCGTTGCGGCCGTCGCGGAAGCCGACGGAGAAAATGCCGCGCGCTGGCGCGCCGGCAGGAATGGGCGCCGCACTCGCACGCCAGCTGCGGCCGGCGTCCGACGAATGGAAGACCCGCGCGGATGCGGCGCCGCCGGTGGCGAACCATGCGTCCTTGCTGCCCGCAACCGTCAGACAGGTGCCGCTGGCGGCAAACGCGCCTTCGTTGGGCAGGGCAGCGAGACCGGGATCGTTTTTCGGCTGCCAGCTGGCGCCGCCATCCGCCGTCACGAGCACCTGGAAGGCGCCCTTCACGGGGTCGCCGAACATGATGCCGTTGTTGGAGTCCCAGAAGGCGATGGCGTCCCAGAAGCCCGCCGGATCTGGATTGGTGATGGCGAGCTTCCACGTCGCGCCGCCGTCCGTCGTGCGGTAGACGCGCGACGCGTCGCCCGGACCGGCGCTCATGATGATGGCGGTATCCGCATCCACCGCGTGGATATCGCGGAAGTCCAGATGCTCCGCGCCAGGCACGGTCATGGCCTTCCACACCTTGCCGTCCACGGTGCGCAGCACCCTGCCCTTCGCGCCGCTGGCCCATGCCACGCTTTCGCTCACCACGGACAGGCCGCGCAGTTCGGTATCGATTCCGCTTTCCTGCGGCTGCCAGGACTGCGCCATTGCGGGCCAGGCGGCCAGCGCCAGCATCATTACTGCTGTTTTCAAGGTGTCGTCTCCGTGGTTGGCAAAACGGCACCCATTATGCCCTAGCTGGACGAGAGCACGAAGGTGTTGCCGTCCGGGTCGCGGAACTTGGCGAAGGTGCCCCAGGGCTGGCTCGTTGGCGGCTCGACGAACTCCACGCCGCGCGCACTCAATTGGCGGTAAGTGGCCTCGACGTTGTCGCAGGCCAGCGCGCCGTTGAAGAAGGTGCCGATGCGGTCTTCGTGCCCGTCCGGGGTGAACAGCACCACCTTCGTTTGCGAGTGCGCGATGCGCAGCTCGATCCAGCGCTGGCCCGGCCCCATGGGCTGGTCGGTGGCGATTTCAAAGCCCATCTGCTCCGTGTAGAAGCGCAGTGCGCGATCCTGGTCGCTGACGGGAATGCCGACGAATTTGACCATGGTGATCATGATGTCCCTCCTTGTGTTCGAATGCCTGCCATTCTAACGGCCCGGCATGGCCCTCCATAGCAATGGATGCTATAGTAATTAATACCATGAACGACCATTTCGATCCCTACGTGCTGAACGTGCTGATGCCCGACCTGGTGGGGCATGACCGCAGTCCTGCCGCCTTTGTCGTCTACCTGTATTTATTGGGGAAAGCGAACCGCGCCCGGCGCGATACGGTGTCGGCAAGCCTTCAGACCATTGCCACCGAAACGGGATTGTCGAAATCCGCGGTGCAGATCGCGTTGCGCCGCCTGAAGCGGCGCGGCCTGCTGGATGCGTCGGTGACGGCAACCGTCACCGATCCTGTGCGGCGCGTGCTGCAGCCGTGGCTGCGGCTGCGCCGTTCCTAGTCGTGCTTGATGACGATGCTCGGGAACTTGCTGCTCATGTCCTTCGCCTTCTCGGCAATGCTCACTGCAACCTTGCGCGCGATCTCCTTGTAGGTCGCGGTCACCGGGCTGTCCGGATCCGCCACCACGGTGGGCTTGCCGGAATCGGTCTGCTCGCGGATCGCCATCTTCAGCGGCAGCTTGCCGAGGAAGGACACGCCGAAGTCGGCGCACATCTTCTCGCCGCCGCCTGCACCGAATATCTCCTCGGTATGGCCGCAGTTCGAGCAGATATGGGTGCTCATGTTCTCCACCACGCCCAGGATCGGAATGCCGACCTTCTCGAACATCTTCAGGCCCTTGCGCGCGTCCAGCAGGGCGATGTCCTGCGGCGTGGTCACGATCACGGCGCCTGTCACCGGCACTTTCTGCGACAGCGTGAGCTGGATATCGCCCGTCCCCGGCGGCATGTCCACGATCAGGTAGTCCAGGTCGCGCCAGTTGGTCTGGTCCAGCAGCTGCTGCAGGGCCTGGGTGACCATGGGTCCGCGCCACACCATCGGTTCGTCCGGATCGATCAGGAAGCCGATCGAGGAGACCTGGATGCCATGGCCTTCCATCGGCTCCATCGTCTTGCCGTCGTTGGACATGGGCCGCCCGCTCACGCCCAGCATCATCGGCTGCGAGGGGCCGTAGATGTCGGCGTCGAGAATGCCCACGTTCGCGCCTTCCGCCGCCAGCGCCAGCGCCAGGTTCACGGCGGTGGTGGATTTGCCCACGCCGCCCTTGCCCGAGGCGACGGCAATGATGTTCTTCACATTGGCCAGCGGCTTCAGGCCGCGCTGCACGGTGTGCGAAATGATCTTGCTGTAGACGTTCAGGTGAATCTTGCCGCTGCCCGCCAGGGGCTGGAGCGCGGCCAGCACACTGGTGCGCAGCGCGTCGATCTGGCTGCGGGCCGGGTAGCCAAGCTCGATATCCAGCGAAATGTCGCCGTTTTCCGTTTTCAGGTTGCGCACCGCCTTGGAAGTGACGAAATCCTTGCCCGTATTCGGGTCGATCACTTGGGACAGCGCTGCCTTGACGTCTTCTACCGTGGTGCTCATATGACAATCTCCGTATTCGATGCCGCAGTCTAGCGCAAAACGGCAAGAATGCGCAGCCATGTCATCCGCTGGTAAAATGCTCTTTTTTGCCAACTTAACCAGCGCATCAACACCATGACCCGCAAGCTGTTCGTCACCACTGCCCTGCCTTACGCAAACGCCGCCTTCCACATCGGCCACATGATGGAGTACATCCAGGCCGACATCTGGGTCCGTTTCCAGCGAATGCAGCGCGAGGGCGAGGGCCTGCGCGAGGTGCATTTCGTGGGCGCGGACGACACCCACGGCACGCCGATCATGATCGCTGCTGAAAAGGAAGGCATCACGCCCCAGGAATTCGTGGCCAAGATCGCCGCGGGCCGCGCCCAGTACCTGGACGGTTTCCATATCGCCTTCGACAACTGGTATTCGACCGATTCGCCGGAAAACGTGGAGCTCTCCCAGGGCATCTACCGCAAGCTGCGCGACAATGGCCTGATCCAGACGAAGACCGTCGACCGCTTCTTCGACCCGGTGAAGGGCATGTTCCTGGCCGACCGCAATATCAAGGGCGAATGCCCGAAATGCGGCGCCAAGGACCAGTATGGCGACAACTGCGAGGTGTGCGGCGCGGCCTACCAGCCCACCGACCTGGTGAACCCCTATTCCGTGTTTACCAACGCCACACCCATCCTGAAGCCTTCGGAGCAGTACTTCTTCAAGCTCTCCGACCCGCGCTGCTTCGAGTTCCTGCGCGACTGGCTGAACACGCCCGGCCGCCTGCAGCCGGAAATGGTCAACAAGGTGAGCGAATGGCTGGGCGAAGCCGGTGAAAAGCTGGCGGACTGGGACATCTCCCGCGACGCGCCCTACTTCGGCATCCCCATTCCCGACGCGCCGGGCAAGTTCTTCTACGTGTGGCTGGACGCGCCCGTGGGCTACCTGGCTTCGCTGAAGAACTACTGCGCCAAGCAGGGCATCGACTACGAGGCCCTGCTGCGCGATCCCGGCACGGAACAGGTGCACTTCATCGGCAAGGACATCGTCTCCTTCCACCTGCTGTTCTGGCCCGCCATGCTGAAGTTCTCGGATCACCCGGTGATCGACAAGCTGAAAGTGAACGTGCACGGCCACCTCACCGTGAACAACGAGAAGATGTCCAAGTCGCGCGGCACCGGCATTTCGCCGCTGCGCTACCTGAACCTGGGCATGAATCCGGAATGGCTGCGCTACTACATCGCCTTCAAGCTGAACTCCAAGGTGGAAGACCTGGACTTCACGGGCGAGGACTTCGTGGCCCGCGTGAATTCGGACCTGATCGGCAAGTACGTGAACATCGCCAGCCGCTGCGCCGGCTTCATCGCCAAGAAGTTCGACGGCATGCTCGCCTCCGAGCTCTCGCCGACCGCGCACGGCTGGATCAAGCGCGCGCTGCTGAACGCCGACGGCGCCGAGCGCCAGGCCTCCATCGCCGCCAACTTCGAGAACCGCGAGTTCGGCAAGGCCCTGCGCGAGATCATGGAGATCGCCGACGTCACCAACCAGTACGTGGACGAGAACAAGCCCTGGGTGCTGGCCAAGGACCCGGAAAAGACCGCCGAACTGCACGAAGTGTGCACCACGGCCCTGATCCTGTTCCGCCAGCTCACCATCCTGCTGTCGCCAGTGCTGCCGGGCGTCGCCGCCCAGGTGAAGAGCTTCCTGAACGACGAGAAGCTGGTGTGGGCCGATACCGAGCTGTCCACCGGCGCCGTCTTCAGCACCATGCTGGGCCGCTCGATCTGCGCCTATAACCACCTGATGACGCGCGTTGACGCCAAGATGATCGAAGATCTGTTCGACGCGCCGAACCAGCAGGCCGCCGCCGCGAAAGCCGCTCCGGCAGCCGCTGCCCCCGCCGCCGCTGCGGCGCCCGCAGGCATCGAGGAGCTCGCCCCCGAAATCAAGATCGACGACTTCCTGAAGGTGGACCTGCGCATCGCCCAGATCGTGAACTGCGAACACGTGGAAGGCTCGGACAAGCTGCTGCGCCTGACGCTCGACGTGGGCGAAGGCCGCCACCGCAACGTCTTCTCCGGCATCAAATCCATGTACAAGCCGGAAGACCTGGTGGGCAAGCTGACCGTGATGGTCGCCAACCTGGCTCCGCGCAAGATGAAGTTCGGCGTGTCGGAAGGCATGGTGCTGGCCGCCTCGGCAGCCGATGAAAAGGCGGATCCGGGCATCTACATCCTGAATCCATGGCCTGGCGCCAAGCCGGGCATGCGTATCCGCTAAGGGCCGGCCGTGAATATCGTAGTGCGGGAGGCGGCCACTGACGATGCTCAGTTATTGGCCGCCCTCACCCGCGCTGCGTGGGCGAATAAGGTCGCCGTCACCTCCAGCGGACATCGCGAAACCGCCGTCAAATGCGCAGAGGATTTGCGCCTTGGCGGCGGTTTTATTTTATTGGCCGATAATATTCCCGTGGGTTCGGTGCGCTGGCTGCCGGTCGAATCCGAGCCGCATATCTGGGAGATATTAAGGATGGGCGTTATTCCCGAATATCGCGGCCACCATTTATCCCAGCATTTACTGGAAGCCGTGATCCACCACGGCCTGCTTTCCGATATCGAAGAGCTGCGCCTTGCCGCCCGTGCGGACCAGCCCCAGCTGATCGACTTCTACACCGCCTTCGGCTTCGAGCTCGCTCCCGAGCTGGAGTACAGCCACGCCAATCCCCTCGAACCGGCGCCGCTCGTCATGCGCCGCGTTCTCAGGCCCTGAAACGCCCCGCCACCCCGCAAGCCGCACAATTGCGTCCCGCGCGTGCCAGGTCCTGATTCGATCAAGCCAGAAGCTGGCTTAAAGGCAGCCTTCGACGTAGGAAACGGAGGGCTGCATGCCCGCCCGCAGCTTGAGGATGCGGCGGCTGTTGTCCTCCAGCACGAAGGCCGTGTTGCCATCGCCCGCGATGGTCAGGTAATGCCCGTTGTGGAGGTATTTGTGCGGCGTCACCTGAACGTTGGGGAATTTCCTGCGCACCTGATCCACAGGCGAATCGATATCCACGCCGATAATATTCGGCACGCCCCGCTCCGCATCGGCGCGCGTAATAATCCCCTTCTCGACCATAAAGCGGACCCGGGGCATGGACGCAAACCGCACGGTACTGCATTCGGCATTCACCGGGCCCAGCGGCTGGGCATTTTCATTCAATGCCCTTTCGGCCTCCTTTAAGCCCATGCCAAATACCACGCCGCCAATTCCGGACGCGGATAAAGAAACAGCCGGCTTATCGGCGGCCGGCTGTTCGATTACTGCTATGGGTTTGGGTGGTTTCGGCGGCGCCTTATCGCAAGCCGTCAGGAATAACACGGCCACGCCTGCCGCAATGACAAGCTGTCGCATACGCACTCCTCTGGCAGTTGGACAGGCTCACCATAACAGAAAGGCAAGTCCGCTGTCGCCCGCTAGGCGCGGCGCGAGGACACCACAATGCCGCCCACGATCAGCAGGAAAGCCACCGCGTGGTAAAGATGCGGCGCCTCGCCCAGGATGAGGGAGGACATGAGCGCGGCGAAGAGCGGGGTGAGATTGCTGAAAAATGCCGCAATCGCCGGACCCGCCCGGCGCACGCCCTCGCCCCAGCAGCGGAAGGCGATAACGGCCGGGCCCACGGCCACGTAAAGCAGCGCGGCCGCCAGGGTCCAGTTCCAGTCCACCCTGGCGGCGCCCAAGGTCCATTCGCCCGCCGCGAAGGCGCCGGACCAGACCACGCCGAAGGCCACCTGGGCCAGCAGGAAGCCGGCCCAGTCGGCGCGCAGGCCTGCCGGTTCCGTGGTGCGCATCAGCAGCCAGCTGTAAAGGGACCAGGCGATGGTGGCGAAAATCATGAAGATATCGCCGGCCACCAGCCGCAGCGCCAGCAGGTGTTCCAGTTCGCCGCGCGCCAGCACCACCAGCACGCCCGCAATGGACAGCACCGCGCCCAGCACCTGGCGGCGCGACACGGCGGCGCCGAAGAAGAGCCAGCCGGTCAGCATCATCCACACCGGCATGCCCGCCGCAACGAGGGTGACGTTGATGGGAGTGGAGCTTTGCAGCGCCATATACTGGAGGGCGTTATACAGGCCGATGCCGAGCAGGCCGAGCACCGCGAAGCGGCGCCAGTGCGTCCACACGCCGGAACCGGAGCGGAACACGGGGCCCGCGAGCGGCAGGAGGATAAGGAATGCGAGCGCCCAGCGCAGGAAATTGAGCAGGATGGGCGGCACCATGTCGTGCACCATGCGGCCCACGATGGCATTGCCCGCCCACAGGACGGGCGGCAGGGTCAGCAGGAATGCGGTGCGGAGGCTCAGGCGTGAATTCATGTGGCGGACAGCATAACCGATCTGGCAACTCGTCGCAGGGCGGCGACAGAAATTCCCTGCGGCACGCTGCGGCGCGGTAAAATAAGCCCTTGGTTCTCACCACTTTTTCACGATATGAAACTCTTCTTTAAACAGCACCGCATGTACGAGTCGGACCACACCAAGTTCATCAAATCGCTGAAGGACCAGAATCCGTCCATGGAAGAAGGCCAGCGCCAGGGCCGCTCCCTGCTGTGGGACAAGGCGCCGCTGTCGCTCGAAGAGCGCGCTCGCCAGCAGCAGTCCGCCATCAAGCAGCAAGCCTACGTCTACCAGACCAAGGTCTGAGTCTCCAGGACGGCACGCCATGCTGCCACAGGAAGCCGCGGACGAGGCGCCGGAAGACCACGGCGCCGGCGCCCCCTTGCACCTCGACGAGGCCGCGCTGGCCCTTGCCGCTGAAGCGGCAGGCGATGCTGCCACTTCCGGCGCTGCCGAATCTGGCAACGGCGCCACTGCGGAAGCCGAAAACGCTGCGCCGGCCCGCCTGTACGGCGAGCCCCTGCTGCGCCTGCCGACCGACCTGTATATTCCGCCGGACGCGCTGGAAGTTTTCCTCGAAGCCTTCGAAGGCCCGCTCGACCTGCTGCTTTACCTGATCCGCAAGCAGAACTTCAATATCCTCGACATTCCGATGGCGCAGGTGACCCTGCAATACCTGAAGTATGTCGAGCAGATCCGTCTGTCCAACCTGGAGCTGGCCGCCGAGTACCTGCTGATGGCGGCCATGCTTATCGAGATCAAGTCGCGCATGCTGCTGCCGCAGCGCCAGCACGACATCGAAGCCGAAGCGGAAGACCCGCGTGCGGAACTGGTGCGCCGCCTGCTCGAATACGAGCAGATCAAGCTGGCCGCCTACGAGCTGAACTCGATGCCCCAGCTGGACCGCGACTTCGTACGCACCCAGATCTACATCGAGCAAAGCCTGGTGCCCGTGTGGCCCAATGTGAACGTGGACGACCTGCAGGCCGCCTGGCGCGACCTGATGAAGCGCGCCACGCTGAAGCAGCACCACAAGATCACGCGCGAAGAGCTTTCCGTGCGCGAGCACATGACCATCATCCTGCGCAAGCTGCAATCGAGCCGCTTCGTGGAATTCGCCGACCTGTTCGATACGGACGGCGGCGTGCCCGTGGTGGTAGTGAACTTCGTCGCCATGCTGGAGCTGGCGAAGGAAACGCTGATCGAAATTACCCAGGCCGAGCCCTTTGCACCCATCTACGTGCGGCTGGCCTACTCTCCTGCCTAAGAACAGAATAAAGCAATATGAAAATCATTACCTCCATCCAGGAACTGCGCGACCAGCTGAGCGGCCAATTGCGGACCGCCTTCGTGCCGACCATGGGCAACCTGCACGAAGGCCACCTCTCGCTGATGCGCCTGGCGCGCCGCCATGGCGACCCGGTGGTGGCGTCCATCTTCGTCAACCGACTGCAGTTCGGCCCGAACGAAGACTTCGACAAATACCCGCGCACCTTCCAGGCCGACGTGGAGAAGCTGGAGAAGGAAGGCGTCTACGTGCTCTTCGCGCCGACGGAGAAGGACATGTATCCGGAGCCGCAGGAGTACCGCGTGACGCCGCCGGATGGCCTGGGCAATACGCTGGAAGGCGAATTCCGCCCCGGCTTCTTTACGGGCGTGTGCACGGTGGTGACCAAGCTGTTCTCCTGCGTGCAGCCGCGCGTGGCGGTGTTCGGCAAGAAGGACTACCAGCAGCTCATGATCGTGCGGAACATGACGCGCCAGTTCGCGCTGCCCACCGAAATCATCGGCGCCGAAACCTACCGCGCGGAAGACGGCCTGGCTCTGTCCTCGCGCAATATGTACCTGTCGACGGAAGAACGCGCCGAAGCCCCCGCCCTGTACCGCAGCCTGAACTTCGTGGCCGGTGAAATGCGCGGCGGCCATCTGGACGTGACGCAGCTGGAACGCAAGGCGATGGACGACCTGGCCAAGCGCGGCTGGAAGCCGGACTACATCTCCATCCGCAAGCGCTCCGACCTGCAGGCTCCGAACGCGGGCGACCTGGCGCAAGGCGAACCGCTCGTGGTGCTGGCCGCCGCCAAGCTCGGCACCACCCGCCTCATCGACAACCTGGAAATCTGATCAGGGCGTGTTGTCGGGGAAGAAGCCGTGCACGCGCATCTCAAGGTGTTCCGCCTGCGGTCCGCTTCCGTTGTAGATCGCGCCGCCCGAGCAGGCAGGGTCGAACAGGCGCGTGACAAGGCCCGCCCAGCTGATTTCCCGATGGCCTGAGTCGTCAGGCCCGTTGGGCTGCGGCGTCGGCAGCCAGTCGATGCCGCTCGGCCCGCAATAAAAGCCGACCGCAGTAACGGTCGTCGCCGCATTGAAGCGGATCTTGTAGGACAGGAAGACTGTCACGAAGCGCACCGATCCTGGCGACGTGCCGGGGATGGACCAGGTGCACTGCTGGCTGGCGTTGGCGTCGCAGGCGATCACCGTGCTGCCGCTGTTGCCCAGCCGGTCGATGTTGCGCACCAGGGCCGCCTTCTGCGCCAGCGCAGGCGCGCACAGAACGGCCGCCAGCGCCAGGCTCACCACCTTCAGCGTTTTCATTTCGGAGCTCCCTTGTGAATTGGCCGCGCCAGCAGGAGCAGCCCGGCCAGCACCAGCAAAAGCGTGGCTGGCGCGGGCACCGCCACCAGCTCACTGTTGGAAACAATGTCGAAGGCGTAGACGCTGCTGCACACGCCGCCGCAGGCGCCATCGGAGAAGCTGGCATCGAGCCCGATGAAGCCGTCGCCCAGGGTGCCGCTGCCCAGGTTCTCCGCAAAGGAGAAGTTGAAGGGCAAGGTCAGCGCCAGCGTGTAATAGCCGGCGGGCACATTCAGCAGGTCGAGCGTGGAATCGGCGCACGCGGGAGCCGCCGTGCCGGGCGGGCAGGCGCCGTCGTCGTTCGAGGCGAGGAAGGTGGCGCCTGGCCCAAGGCCCAGGAAAAGCGACAGGTAGGGATCGAAGCCGCCGGGGGCAACGGCCTGGCCTGCGGCATTGACGCCGCCGGGAGCGGATGCGCTGCCGCCGTAGCCGTAGGTCTGGAAATGCAGGTCGCCATCGGCGAGCAGGCGGAAACCCAGGAGCACCACCGCATTCGGGTCGCCGGCGGGCATCTGGCCGGTGGCCGAGATCTCTCCGCCGCGCGCCAGGGCCGCCGATACCAGAAGGCAAAGAAGACACAGGAGTTTTTGCATGGCCGGCCTCGCGCATCGGGGAATGCGCAAGGGGATGCATATCGCATGCCATCGCAGTATGCCCCTGGGGGGCGGACAGCCTGTCAAAAAGTCCGACGCTCGCCTACTTTGCGGCGTCAGCCTTCCACTCGTCCTTCGGCGGCAGCATCTTCACGATGGGGTCCGGCCGGTCGGGCTTCGGCTTGAATACGGCATCCACGAAGGCTTCGATGCTGCCGTACTGCTTCACGGTGCCGGCCTGCTGCTCGGGGGAATCGATCATCTCGATGCGGCGCTTCAGCTCCCGCTTGAAGGCGGGGGTGTAGATGTCGAAGGTGCCGCTGGCCTGGTACTGGTCCAGCGGGCCGGGGAAGATCACGGCATCGTAGGCGTCAGCGATGGTCTGGCCCGGCGCGGCATCGAGCATGTGGTTGCCGAGATAGGACGCCTTTCCGAAAGGCGTGCCCGCGAGCTCCACCGCCTTGGGCATGCCGCCCGCGGCGTCGAAGGCGCTGTCCCACAGGCCTTTCTCCATTCTCACCCAGCGGTACTCCACGTTGTCCAGGCCCTCGCGCGTGGCGGCCTTGCCTTCGCCGCGCTTCTTGATGAAGAGGATGGGAGCATGCACGCGCAGCGAATAGGATTTGCCTGGCGAGTGCTGGCTGAAGAAGGTGCCCGCGTTCCAGTAAAACTGGCCCTTGCTGTTGCGGATGCCCTTGTAGGCGTGCCGTGTGTTCGTGAGCAGAATGCCTTTCCGCCCCTGCTTGAAGTCGCCCATCACTTCCTTCACCACCGAGTACATGTGGTAGTCGCGCGCCGTGCCGGAGAGGCGGCTCTGTTCCCAGTCCTGGTGGGTGCGCTGCAGCGGATAGGTGGCGGGCATGTCGGTGGCGATCACGCGCATGCGCCGTTCCGCAGGCTTGCCCGCATTGGCCTCGCGCACAGCCTTCAGCAGGTCGAGGTAGGTGGTGAGCGCCCAGCCCATATCGCTCGCGTCCTGGAACAGGGGCAGCAATTGCTCGTCGCTCGCCTTGCCGTCCATCCAGGCGTCGATCAGGGGCTGGTGGTTCAGCGGGGCCACTTCGAGGAAGATATAGCCCACCTTTGAGGCGAATTCGGGATTGCGCACCAGCTGGATGTAGAACTGCCAGGGGTCTTTCGCGCTGTGCAGGCCGTCGTCGAAGATCAGCACATCGTGCTGCTCCAGCTTGCGGTTGACGAAGGTGGCGGGATCCGGCGCGGCGCGCAGAGCGGCGACATACGGCGCCAGGGCGGCATCCGCCGGCGCCGCCTGCGCGCCGGACGCCATGAGGCAGGCGGCGCTCAGCAGCAACGCCCGGGTCCAGTGCGCCGTCATGCGGTAATGTTCTGGGTCCAGGCCAGTGCCGAGAGGTGGGCCTTGTTGATCTCGGCGGGCGGCAGGTTGAGCGAGGCCGCCATCGAGGATACGAGGCTGGAATTGAGCTCGCAGGCCTCGGCCAGCGCCAGGTAGGGGCCGTACTTGCCGCCCCGCTCCAGCAGCGCTTTCTGCACTTCGTCGGAGAGCTGGATGGTCTGCAGCACTTCTTCCATGCTGATGCCGAGCAGGCGGTCCAGCAGGGAGAACATGCCCGCCACGAACACATTCTCCGCCTCGGCCTTGCCCAGCGGCTTCTGGGCCAGCAGCTCGGCCAGGCGGCCGCGCACCACGGCCGTTTCCAGCAGCACGGGCGAATAGCCGCTCGTGCTGGCGGTGGCCAGCAGCACGGTGAGCCAGCGGTAGAGCGGCTGGTAGCCCAGCAGCGTGATGGCCTGCTTCAGGGACTGGATTTCGCGCCCCGCGCCAAAGCCTGCCGAGTTAATGTGGCGCAGCAGCTTGTAGGACAGGGCGGCGTCGCGTTTCAGCACGCTTTCCAGCTGGGCGATGTCGGCGTTCGCGTTCACCATCTGCATCAGCTGCAGGATGATGGTCTGGGCCGGGTTCATGCCCGCGCCGTCGCTGCCGGGGCGCGGCGTCAGGTGCAGCTTGCCGACGAAGGCGTCCAGGCCCAGTGCCGCGCAGGCGTCGAAGTCGGCCCAGGTGGTGACGGGGCGCCCCACCATGCGCAGGTTGGACTGCTTGAGCGCCGCATAGGTGCGCGCCTGCGAGGCGACGTCCGCGCCCGAGAAGCGCACTTCCACGTAGGAGGCGATGGTGCCCAGGCGGCTGCCCACGCGCGCCAGGTCGGCTTCGCGCAGCAGGATGCCCACGCCGCCCGCGCGCAGGGCCTGCACGGCCGCCAGCGTATCGGGGTTGGCCAGTTCCGCGGTGCGGATCGACAGCACCGTGTGCTGCGGCGGCAGGGTATGCAGGGCGTCCGTGGACAGCATGGCCGGCACGGCTTGCAGGAAAAGGGTCTTGTCGCGCAGCAGCCAGCCCCGCTCTTCGTCGCAGACCTGGCCTGCGACGAAGCTCACCAGGTCTTCCAGCTCGGCCTGGGTGTAGGGGGCGCCGGTCTGGTGCTGCCAGCGCAGTTCGTAGCCGACGACGCGCTGCTGCGGATCCAGCAACGGCTCACGGACAAGAAATTGGGTTTGGTGCATGGCTGTCTTGTGTGAGGCTGATTGGGCTGCCGGCCGGCAGCGGAAGCCGGCTTAGAAGCCCAGGCTGTCGAGCAGGTCGTCGACCTGGCTCTGGTCCGCCACCACGCCTTCCTTGGTGGTATCGATCTGCGGGCCGTTCAGCAGGCCGTTGTCGATTTCCTTCTTCAGCTGTTCGGGTGCGAAGTCGATCAGGGTCTGCACCAGCTGCTGCTCCAGGTTCTGGGCGATGGCCGTGACCTTCTTGATCACCTGCCCTGTCAGGTCCTGGAAGTCCTGGGCCATCATGATATCCATCAGGTGCACCTTGGTGCTGGCGGCGGAGATGGCGGCCATGTCCAGCTTGGCCATCGTCTGCTGCGCCAGGGCGCGCCACTGCTCTTCGCTGGCGGGACCGTCGAGCAAGGCCTGCCAGGCGCCCTTCAGGTCCTTGGCGTCCGCGCTGATCCGGTCCTGCAGGGGGCCTGCCTCGTCGGTGGCGTTCAGCACCTTCTGCGCCGCGTTTTCGCTCAGGCGCGCCACGTAATCGAGCCGGTCGCGGGCATCCGGGATATCCTCGGCCGCCTTCTCGATCAGCTTGTCCAGCCCCAGGCCACGCAGGTTTTCGTGCAAGGCCCGCGTCATGTGGCCGATGCGCGACAGGAACTCCTCGTTGGCCAGCGCCGGTACAGCCCCGGCCTCAGCGTGATGCTCAACCATCGATCAGGCTCCGAGCTTCTCGAAGATCTTGTTCAGCTTTTCGTCCAGGGTGGCGGCGGTGAAGGGCTTCACCACATAGCCGTTGGCGCCGGCCTGGGCCGCCGCGATGATGTTTTCCTTCTTCGCTTCCGCGGTCACCATCAGCACCGGCAGCTTGGCCAGGGCGGGATCGGCACGGATGTTTTGCAGCATGGTCAGGCCGTCCATGTTCGGCATGTTCCAGTCGGAGACCACGAAGTCGAACTGCTCGGCGCGCAGCTTGGCCAGCGCCATCACGCCATCTTCGGCTTCGTCCACATTGGCATAACCCAGTTCCTTCAGCAGATTCCGGACGATGCGGCGCATCGTCGAGAAGTCGTCCACCACCAAAAATTTCATCTTCGGATCAGCCATGAATCACTCCGTTGTTGCTCAAAACGCGGTTATTAAATTGGTTGCTTAGCACTAGCAAGTTGTAGGATAGCATTTATGTTGTTCCAAAGCGAACAAAAGGCCCCCCAGCGAGGGGCAAAACGCCAATACCGTATCAAACGCGCAAAGCGCGCGATCCATGCTGGGCAAGATATCCCAGCACCATGCCCGGCAGCGCCTGCAGCGCCCCTACCTCGTGCGTGGCGCCGACGGCAATCGCCTCGCGCGGCATGCCGAACACGACGCAGCTCGCCTCATCCTGGGCAAAATTATACGCCCCGGCCGCCTTCATCTCCAGCATGCCCGCCGCGCCGTCCTTGCCCATTCCGGTCAGGATAACGCCAACCGCGTTTTTACCCGCGTTCTGTGCGGCGGAACGGAACAGCACATCCACAGAGGGGCGGTGGCGGTTGACGGGCTCGCCCTGATCCAGCTTGGTCATATAGTTGGCGCCCGAGCGCGCCAGCATCAGGTGCGAATGGCCGGGCGCGATGTAGGCATGGCCCGGCAGTATGCGCTCGTTGCCCGCCGCCTCCAGCACCGCGATCTTGCACAGGGAATCGAGGCGCTTGGCGAAGGAACGGGTGAAGCCTTCCGGCATGTGCTGGGTGATCAGGATGCCGGGGCAGTCCGACGGCATCTGCATCAGGAATTCGCGGATCGCCTCGGTGCCGCCGGTGGAGGCGCCCACGATGATCAGCTTTTCCGAGGACATGAGCGGATTGCGCAGCTGGGGCAAGGTGCCCTGCCCTTCCGCGCCCGGCTGCGGCAGGGTGCGGGCCCGGATGCGGGCCTTGGAGGCGGCGCGGATCTTGTCGGCGATGAGGTCCGTGTACTCGCGCATGCCGCTCTGGATCGAGATCTTGGGCTTGGTGACGAAATCGACGGCGCCCAGCTCCAGCGCGCGCATGGTGATCTCGGAACCGCGCTCGGTCAGCGAGGACACCATCACCACCGGCATGGGGCGCAGGCGCATCAGCTTTTCCAGGAAGTCCAGGCCGTCCATCTTCGGCATCTCGACGTCCAGGGTCAGCACGTCCGGGTTGTGCTGCTTGATCAGTTCCCGCGCCACCAGGGGGTCGGGCGCCGTGGCCACCACCTGCATGTCCGGCTGGCTGTTGATGATCTCGCTCATGACGCTGCGGATCAACGCAGAGTCGTCGACGATCAGTACCTTCGTTTTCATGGAACGTCCCTTGTCTCTTTCTAGAACAGCTCGACCTCGCCAGCCACCGGCTGGACTTTGAGGCGGCTTGCATATTCGATTTCGCGTTTGGCCAGCGTATCGTTATGGGTCTGCATCAGCTTCTTGACCAGCACCTTGCCCGTGCGGGGGAAGAAGTACACCTTGCGCGGATAGATGTCGTTCAGGTCCTCGGCCACGATGCGGATCTTCTCGTTCTTCAGGAAGGTCTGCACGAAGGCCGCATTGCGCTCGCCCACGTTCATGGCCGTGAAGCCTTTCAGCACGGCGCCGCCGCCGAAGACCTTCGCTTCCAGGTTCTCGCGCCGCGCGCCCGACTTCAGCAGGTCGTTGATCAGCACCTCCATCGCGTAGGTGCCGTAGCGCGCCGAGGCGGACACGGGGCTGTTCACGTCGCCGCCCCCGTCCGGCAGCATGAAGTGGTTCATGCCGCCCAGGCCCGTGGTGCGGTCGCGGATGCAGGCCGACACGCAGGAGCCGAGCACCGTCACGATCAGCATGTCCTTGTTGGTGAAGTAGTACTCGCCAGGCAGGATCTTGGCGGCGTCGCAGTCGAAGGTGCGGTCGAAATAGACGTTTGTGGCGAACTGTTCTTTATCCATGATCTTCTTTCTTACGCACGCTGCGGCGACTGGCGGACGGCGGCGCCACGCCGTTCGTCCAGCTCATACACCGTCTTGCCGCGCAGTTTCAGCGAGTCCGACACATACAGGAAATTCTCGGAGTGGCCCGCGAACAGCAGCGCGTCCTGCTTCATCAGCGGCACGAAGCGCGACAGGATCTTGCGCTGCGTGGCCTTGTCGAAGTAGATCATCACGTTGCGGCAGAAGATCACGTCGAAGGGGCCGCGGATGTCCCACTGCTCGTCCAGAAGGTTGAGCTGGCGGTAGACGATCAGCTGGCGCAGCTCGGGGCGCACGCGCACCATGCCCGCCTTGTCGCCCTTCCCGCGCAGGAAGAAGCGGCGCTGGCGCTCGGCGGCCATCTTGTCGATGCGCTCGATCGGATAGATGCCGTTGGCGGCCGTCGCCAGCACATTGGTGTCGATGTCGGTGGCGATGATGTTCACCGGCGGCGTGAGCGTGTTGAAGGCCTCGCAGCAGGTGATCGCGATCGAATAGGGCTCCTCGCCCGTGGAGCTGGCCGAGCACCAGATGTTGATCGGCTCGTTGCGGTGCGCCTTCACATGCTCCGCCAGCAGCGGAAAATGGTGCGCCTCGCGGAAGAAAGAAGTCAGGTTGGTGGTCAGGGCGTTGGTAAACGACTCCCACTCGTCGCCCAGGCGGCCCGCTTCCAGGTCGTCCAGGTACTTGACGAAGGAGTTGATGCCGGTGGCGCGCAGGCGGCGCGCCAGGCGGCTGTACACCATCTCTTGCTTGCTGTCGGCCAGCGCGATGCCGGCCCGTTTGTAGATCATCGCGCGGACCCGCTCGAAGTCCTTGCTGTTGAAATCAAACTCTTTGACGGTGTCTTTGGACATATCCCATTCCTGCCAGGCGGGGGCTCAGCCCCGCGCCTCGATTAAAACTCTTCCCAGTCGTCGCCCGGTGCGGCCGCGGCTGCGGCCAGCTTCTTGGGCGCGGCCGGCTTGGCCGCCACGCGCGGCGCTGCCGGACGCGGCGCCGGGGCGGGCGCCGCCGCCGGA
This sequence comes from Massilia endophytica, assembly GCF_021165955.1. NCBI lineage: Bacteria > Pseudomonadati > Pseudomonadota > Betaproteobacteria > Burkholderiales > Oxalobacteraceae > Massilia > Massilia endophytica. Next base: position 2,825,032 of record NZ_CP088952.1, read on the forward strand.
GCCGGACGCACCGGCGCGGCGCGCTTGAATTCGTCGCCCGCCAGCTTGAAGATGCTGACGGCCGCCGCCAGCTTCTGCGCCTGCTCCTGCATGCTTTCCGCCGCTGCCGCCGCCTCTTCCACCAGGGCCGCGTTCTGCTGCGTCATTTCGTCCATCTGCGTGATGGCCTGGTTCACTTCCTCGATGCCGTGGCTCTGCTCCTGCGTCGCCGCCGTGATCTCGCCCATGATGTCGGCCACCTGCTTGATCGAGGTCACGATCAGGCCCATGGTCTGGCCGGCCTCGTCGACCAGGCGCCCGCCGGTATCGACCTTGGTCACGGAATCGTCGATCAGGGCCTTGATCTCCTTGGCCGCGCTGGCCGAACGCTGGGCCAGGTTGCGCACTTCGGATGCCACCACCGCAAAGCCCCTGCCCTGCTCGCCCGCGCGGGCCGCTTCCACGGCCGCGTTCAGCGCCAGGATATTGGTCTGGAAGGCGATGCCGTCGATGACACCGATAATGTCCACGATCTTGCGCGAGGAGTCCTTGATCGAGCCCATGGTATCGACCACCTGCTCCACCACGCTGCCGCCCTTGACTGCGATCGAGGACGCCGACACGGCCAGCTGGTTGGCCTGGCGCGCGTTGTCCGCGTTCTGCTTCACGGTGGACGTCAGTTCTTCCATCGAGCTCGCCGTCTCCTCCAGCGAGCTGGCCTGCGATTCGGTGCGGGCCGACAGGTCGGCGTTGCCCGAGGCGATTTCCTGCGAGGCCACGGTGATGGTTTCGGTGCCGCTGCGCACTTCGCTCACCGTCTTCACCAGGCTGTCGTTCATGTCCTTCAGGGCCTGCAGCAGCTCGGAGGTTTCGTCCCTGCCTTCCACGGTGACCTGCGAGGTCAGCTCGCCGGCGGCCACGCGCTGCGCCACTTCCACCGCGCCATGCAGCGGCACCGTGATCGAGCGGGTGATGACGAAGGCGCAGCCCGCGCCCAGCGCCAGGCCGATCACCGACAGCACGACCGTCAGCGTCACCACGCGGCTGTCGGAAGCTGCCGATTCCTCCTTGGTGGCGAGCACCTCGGCCGCCTGCATGTCCACCAGCTTGTTCAGGGCCGCGAGGGTGCGCTGGTTCAGCGGGTCGATGCGGCTGGCGATGACCTTGGCCGCGCCTTCGCTGTTAAAGGCCAGCACCTGGCCGATGGCTTCCTTGAAGGCCGAATCGACTTCCGCGTCCAGCGCGGCGATGTCGCTCAGCACCTTCTTCTCGGTGTCGTTCAGGCCCGTCGCCTGCAGCTTGCCGCGCGCCGCCTCGTAGCGTGCGCGCTGCTGCTTCACCTTGGCCTCTTCCGCCTGCATCTGCGCCACGTCGGACTGCAGGCCGATATTGCGCATGGCGATGCCGGTTTCCAGCATGGCGCTCTTCATGGCCTGCACGTGCGAGGTCTGGGCCGTGACCAGGTCGATCCCCTTGGTCAGCGCGACCTTGCTGCGGTAATTCAGCACGTTGGCGGCCAGCACCACCACCACCAGGATCAGCAGAATGATGCCGAAGCCGATGCCGAGCCGTGTGCCAATCTTGAAGTCGCGGATACTCATGACTTGTCTCCCTCGATGAACCCTGTTGTAGTCTCTCTTGTGCCAGCCCGCCTTCTTGCGAGGCCTTGCGGCCGGCGCCGAATCACGCGGCCAGCTTCTCGATCAGGCCCATCTCCGGGCTGGACATCAGCTTGTTGATGTCCACCAGGATCAGCATGCGCTCGTCGATGGTGCCCAGGCCGATCATGTACTCGGTGCTGAAGGCCGTGCCCATCTCGGGCGCGGGCTTGACCTGGTCCGGCGTCAGGGTCGTCACGTCGGACACGCTGTCCACCACCATGCCCACCACGCGGCCGTTGATGTTGAGGATGATGACGACGGTGAACTGGTCGTACACCGGCTCGCCCAGCTTGAACTTGATGCGCATGTCCACCACCGGGATGATGATGCCGCGCAGGTTGATCACGCCCTTGATGAACTCGGGGGCGTTGGCGATGCGCGTCACAGCCTCGTAGCCGCGGATCTCCTGCACCTTCAGGATGTCGATGCCGTATTCTTCCGAACCGAGTTTGAAGGCCAGGAACTCGTGGCCTGCGATGTCCGCAGCGCCAGCACTCTGGATTGCGTCTGCCATGGTGGACTCCTTTTACTTAGAGCGTGTGAAAAATGGATTCGTCGGCCAGCTGGCGCGACGAACGGATCAGGGCGGCCACGTCCAGGATCAGCGATACGCCGCCGTCGCCCAGGATGGTGGCGCCGGAAATGCCGGCCACCTTGCGGTAGTTCGATTCCAGGTTCTTGACCACCACCTGCTGCTGGCCCACCAGTTCGTCCACGAAGAGGCAGGCCTTGCGCCCTTCCGTCTCCAGGATCACGAGGATGCCTTCGGACGGATCGGTGAAGCGCGGCGTGATCTCGAACATCTGGTACAGCGGGATCAGGGGCAGGTATTCGCCGCGCACCTTGACCACGCGGCCCTTGCCGCTGATTTCGCGCACATCCTCGGGCTGCGGCTGCAGCGATTCGATGACGAAGCCCAGCGGCAGGATGTAGACCTCCTCGCCCACCCGGATCGACATGCCGTCCAGGATGGCCAGGGTCAGCGGCAGCGAGATGGAGATGGTGGTGCCGAAGCCCTTGGCCGAGCGGATGTCCACCGAGCCGCCCAGGGCCGTGATATTGCGCTTGACCACGTCCATGCCCACGCCGCGGCCCGACACGTCGGTGACCTGTTCGGCGGTGGAGAAGCCGGGCGCGAAGATCAGCTGCCACACGTCGGCGTCGCTCATGTTATCGCTCACGGGCAGGCCGTTCTGCCGGGCCTTGGCCAGGATGCGCTCGCGGTTCAGGCCTCCGCCGTCGTCCGACACCTCGATGATGATGTTGCCGCCCTGGTGGGTGGCGGAGAGGAAGAGCTTGCCCGTTTCCGTCTTGCCCGCGGCGCGGCGCACTTCCGGCATTTCGATGCCGTGATCGATGCTGTTGCGCACCAGGTGGGTGAGCGGGTCGACGATGCGCTCGATCAGGCCCTTGTCCAGTTCCGTGGCGGCGCCGTTGGTGATGAAGTCCACCTTCTTGCCCAGCTTCGTGGCCAGGTCGCGCACCATGCGCGGGAAGCGCGAGAACACGAAGTCCATCGGCATCATGCGGATCGACATCACCGCTTCCTGCAGGTCGCGCGTGTTGCGGGTCAGTTGGGACACGCCGTTCAGCAGGCGCTCGTGCAGCATGGGGTCGAGCTGGCTTGCGCGCTGCTCGATCATGGCCTGGGTGATCACGAGTTCGCCCACCAGGTTGATGAGCTGGTCCACCTTCTCCACCGACACGCGGATGGAGGAGGATTCGGCGCCGTGGGCGGCGGCCGGCGCAGCCGCCTTGTCGCTTTCGCGGCGGGCAGGCTTCTTCTCCAGCTCCTCGGCGGGCTTGTCGGGCGCAGGTGCATCGGTGATGCCGGCTGCCGCGCGGATCTGCTCCACCGGCTGGAAGAAGCCGTAGCCGCGCTGGTCGTCCGCCGCCGCGCTGGCGTTGGAGCGGATCTCGTCCAGCGGCTGGAAGAAGCCGTAGCCCGGGTCGCCGTCCTTAGCCTGCGGGGCGGGCGCGCCCGCCGCGGGCTGGTCGAAGAAGCCGTAGCCCAGGGCGTTCTCCACCTTGCTGCGCTCCGCGTTCTCGCGCGCGGCCTGGGTGGGCGTGAGCGCGGGCAGTTCGGAGATCTTCATCTCCTCGGTGTTCAGCACGAAGGAGCAGATGGCGATGATGTCGTCCAGGCTCTCGTGGGTGGTGGCGACGATGGCGCTGCGTTCGGCGTCGATCGGCGTGATCGACACCTCGGCCATCAATCCCAGTTCGGCAGCCAGCGCATTGACCTCGCGCTGCGCCATCTTGGGCAGCTCCAGGCGGTAGCGCCTGCCGCCGCTGTGGTCCACCGCCTCCTCCTGCGCGGCGCCGTGGAAGGACGGCGCAACGGGGGCCAGTGCGGCCATCTGCACGTCCTGCGCCAGGTGCTGCAGCATCATGCGCACGTCGCCCACGGCGTCCTGGTCCACTTCGGAACCCAGGCGGTGGCCGTCCAGCTGCATCTTCAGGATATCCTTGGCCGCCAGGAAGGCGTCGACATGCTCGCCGGTGAGCGCCATCTCGCCCTTGCGGATGCGGTCCAGCAGGGTTTCCAGGATATGGGTGACCTCCGTCATGTCCGACAGGCCGAAGGTCGAGGCGCCACCCTTCACCGAATGCGCGGTGCGGAAGATCGCATTGAGATCCTCCTCGGTGGGCGATGCCACATCGACGGCCAGCAGCAGCCGCTCCATTTCAGCCAGCAGCTCCTCGGCTTCATCGAAGAAGACCTGGAAGAACTGGCTAATGTCGATGGTCATGGCGAGACTCCGTCAAGAACTAAACACATGGCGCACCTCTAATCAGCCGATGACCTTCTTCACCACTTCGATCAGGCGCTGCGGGTCGAAAGGCTTGACCAGCCAGCCGTTGGCGCCGGCGGCGCGGCCCTTGGACTTCATTTCGTCGGAGGATTCGGTGGTCAGCATCAGGATCGGCACCTTGGCATAGGCGGGCTGCTCGCGCAGCAGCTTGATGAGGGTCAGGCCGTCCATGCGTGGCATGTTCTGGTCGGTCAGCACCAGGTCCACCGTCTGCAGCTTCGCCTTTTCCAGGCCGTCCTGGCCGTCGACGGCTTCCACCACCTGGTAGCCCGCAGCCTTCAGGCTGAAGGCCACCATCTGGCGCAGGGAGCTCGAATCGTCAACTGCAAGAATTGTCTTAGCCATCTTCTTTTCTCACTTAAAGTTTGGGCAGGTGTTTATCGATAATCGGGGGCGGCTCAGAACAGCTCGATGTCGCCGCTTTCAAGATGCTTCTGGCTGACGGCCTTGCGCAGCACGCTGCGCAGCTCCAGGCTCTGGATGGCCAGCGCCATGCTCACGCGGCCCAGCAGGGCCACGATCTCGTCGTTGTCGCTTTCGGCCACCATCTCGGCGCCGTGCGCGCCCAGGGTGCCGAGGAATTCGCGCAGGCCGGTCACGCGCTTCAGGGTGCGGTCGATCAGCTGGCTCGTCATGTCCTGGAACTGCATGCTGGTGATGGCGGCGTTCACGTGGCCGCCGACCTGTTCGCCCAGGGCTGCCAGGGCGGCCTTCTGCTCCGGCGTGGGCTGGCCGCCATCGAGCAGCAGCTTGATGGTGGCCTGCTGCGCATTGACCGCTTCGTGGATCGCCACGAAATTGCGGGTCAGCTTGTCGATCGCCTCCTCCAGCAGCAGGTTGGTCTGCAGCAGGTCGGTTTCCACTTCGGTCAGGTGCCGCTTGCCATGGTCGGAAACGCCGGACAGGAGGCGCTTGACATGGGAGCCGAGGATTTTTTTTCTCGTCATAACAATCTCGTCTTGGGCGGTGGTGCTTGTTTCTTACTGCGTCGCCGGGGCCGCGTCGGCGCCTGCGCCCACTTCCAGCTTGCCGGCATCGCGCATCAGGCCTTCTTCGGTCTTCTTGTTCATCACGATGATGCTGATGCGCCGGTTGATCGGGTTGAACGGGTCCTTGCGGTCCAGGTGCGCGACCGAGGCCAGGCCCACCACGCGCAGGACCTTATTATCCGCCATGCCGCCCTGGACGAGCGCGCGGCGCGAAGCGGCGGCGCGGTCGGCCGACAGCTCCCAGTTCGAATAGCCCGTCTCGGTGAAGTAAGGCGTCGAATCCGTATGGCCCGACAGGCCGATCTTGTTGGGCACCTCGTTGAGCACGGGGCCGATGGCCTGCAGGATTTCGCGGGTATAAGGTTGCAAGTCAGCCTTGGCCAGGGCGAACATGGGGCGGTTCTGCTCGTCCACGATCTGGATGCGCAGGCCTTCGCTGGTGAAGTCCAGCAGCAGCTGGTCCTTGAACTTCTTCAGGTTGGGATTGGCGTCGATGGTGGCCGAGATGCGCGTCTTGAGCTGCTGCAGGCGCTCCTTCTCCTCGCGCTCAAGCTGGGCCTTGGCGGCCGTGAGGTTGTAGGTCTTCTTGACGGCGGGATCGTCGCTGGCCTTGACCTGGCCGTCGCTGCGCGTGAGGTCCTTGCCGCCGCCCTTGATGATGTGGGAGCTGTCGCCGGAACCGGCGCCGCCTTGCATGGCCACCTTCAGCGGGGTCTTGAAGTATTCTGAAATACCGTTGAGGTCACCCTTGGTGGTCGAGCCCAGCAGCCACATCAGCAGGAAGAAGGCCATCATGGCCGTCACGAAGTCGGCATAGGCGATCTTCCACGCGCCGCCATGGTGGCCGCCGCCGTGTTTCCTGACGCGCTTGACGATGATGGGCCGCAGGCCTTCTTCAGCCATGGTGGATCCTCATTACTTCGCTTTCGATTTCTTGATGTGGTCTTCCAGCTCGGCGAAGCTTGGGCGCTCGGTGGAGTACAGCACCTTGCGGCCGAACTCCACGGCCAGGGCCGGGGCGTAGCCGTTCAGGCTGGCCAGCAGCGTCACTTTGACGCACTGGAACATCTTGGTCGATTCTTCCAGCTTCTGTTCGAGCAGGCTGGCCAGGGGGCCCACGAAACCGTAGGCCAGCAGAATACCGAGGAAGGTGCCGACCAGGGCGTGCGCGATCATGATGCCCAGCTCGGAAGGCGGAATGCCCACCGATTCCATGGTGTGCACCACGCCCATCACCGCCGCCACGATACCGAAGGCGGGCATGCCATCGCCCAGCTTGGCGATCACATGGGAGGGCACGATGCCCTCGGCGTGGTGGGTCTCGATCTCGTTGTCCATCAGGTTCTCGATCTGGAAGGCGTCCATATTGCCGGAGACCATGAGGCGCAGGTAGTCGGTCATGAATTCCACGATGTGGTGGTTCTCCAGCACACCGGGGTACTTGCTGAACAGGGGGCTCTCGGCCGGGGCCTCGATGTCGCTTTCGATCGACATCAGGCCCTCCTTGCGCACCTTCGACAGCACGTCGAACAGCAAGGACATGAGCTCCATGTACAGGTCCTTGGTGAAGCGCGAGGGCTTGAACAGGGTTGGCAGGGCCGCCAGCGTGGCCTTGATGGCCTTGCCGTTGTTCCCGACGATGAAGGCGCCTGCGGCGGCGCCGCCGATCATCAGCAGCTCCAGCGGCTGGAGCAGCGCGGCCAGGTGTCCGCCCTGCAGCGCAAAACCGCCGAAGACGGAGGCCAGCACCACGACATAACCAATAATGACTAGCAAACCTGCAAACTCCCCAAAAAATCGCCCAAAATCGATAAATTCTTCAGGGAACTACAATAACGTGAGAACGCAGGTTCCGGCAAGCAAAAGCAGGCTAAAACGACCAGATATAGAGTGGCGGATGTCCCTCTGTGGTAACTATGGTCTTGTCCGCTTCATAAGCGGGGACGGGGAACTCGTAGCTGATGAGGAGGCTGCCCGGCTTCATCTCCGCGCGGGCCTTGCGCATTAGCGACTCCATGGCGGCCGGCGACAGGTAGGCGAAGACCAGGTCGAAGGCGCCGAAATCGAGCTGCTGGTAGTCGCCGCGCAGGAACTGCGCGCGGCTGCCTGCGAGCCGGGCGCGCAGCCAGGACAGGAGCCACGGCAGGGGCGCGATCTCGACGCCGATGCATGCACATTCGGGCCGCACCCGCGCCAGATACAGGGACAGGCCGCCCAGGCCGCTGCCGATTTCCACCACCCGCCCTGCCCTGCCCGGCGGCAGCTGGGCCGCCACGGCCTCCCACACGTCCTGGCCGGAGGGGTAGTACGGCACCTGGGTGCGGAAAGTGGACCAATAGACCAGCAGCAGGACGCCGAAGACCAGCAGGTAGACCCAGGACGGCAGTCCCAGCCCCAGCGCCAGCAGCAGCGCGGGTGCGAACAGCAGCAGGATGGGCCGCCACCAGGCGGCGAGCCGCAGGCGCCAGCCGATCAGCATGGCGGACAGGCCATGCAGCAGGGCGCCGTGCAGCAGGGTCGGGGTGGCGCCGGCCGCGTCCAGGGCGAAGGCGGCCAGGGCCGTGGGCGCCAGCGCCAGCAGCAGGGCCAGCAGCGCGCGCAGGGCCGGAATGCGCCAAAGCCGGGACCGCATCATCTGCGGCCCCGGCTTTGGCGGAGGGAGTTCGGGGAGATTGGCACCTCAGGCGGCCAGCGCCTCGGCATCCTTGGCCTTGCGGGTCTTCCCGGCGCGGGAAGGCATGTGGCACAGGCCGCAGTGGTAGCCGCCGTTCAGGTCCATGGCGTTGACCACGAACTTGCCCTGGCATTTGGCGCAGGGTTTCAGTTCCAGCATCTTGCTGCTGAAGAAGCGCACCAGGGTCCAGGCGCGGGTCAGGGACAGTACCGGCTCTTCGCCCGCTTCCGGCGGCATCTGTTCCAGGTAGAGCTGGTACGCCTTCATCACGGCCTGGATGCCGGTGGCGCCTGCGTGCTGCACCAGGAAATTGTGGATGTTGATGAACAGCGAGGAATGGATGTTCGGCTGCCAGGTCAGGAACCAGTCGGTGGAGAACGGCAGCATGCCCTTCGGCGGCGACACGCCCTTCAGCTCCTTGTAGAGCTTCAGCAGGCGCTCGCGCGACAGCGACACTTCCGATTCCAGCAGCTGCAGGCGCGCGCCCAGGTTGATCAGCTCGATGGCCAGCTGGATTTCCTGTGCTTCGGTGACGACGCTCTTCTTGCTCATGATCCGGGCTCCAGTGAAGTGGGCAGGCTTAAACGATCTCTTCGGCAGGCTGGCCGGCCATCAGGATGGCGGCGTGGGACTGGGCCAGGCCGCGGTCCTTATTGTAGTTGGTCAGCATCGAGAGGATCGCGCCGTCGTCGAAGCGGAAACGGGCCAGCATCATGTTGCCGCCTGCCAGTTTCAGGATCTGGGCGTTGCTCATGCCTTCGATCAGGTCGGCGATGTCGGCCGAAATGCCCAGACGGAAGATCGCGGTCACCTTGTCCGCGCGGATCATCTGCTGAGCCAGCATCAGGTAGCTCAGGTTTGCATCGCGGATCTCAGCCATCATATCGTTTGCGGTCATGTCCATCTCCCTGTTGAATTTGTATCTCGAACGCAATTGCGTTTCCGTTGAGATACATTCTGCTGGAGCAAGGATAGGCCGAGAAGAGGCAGCTTTCTGTATTTTCGGTCGGAGAATGCGGAGATAGCCCTGTCCGCCTTTGTCTGACAAAGGCAGGGCGACAGAGCTGCAAGCCAGTACTGGCGCGGCTTTCCGATTTTTGACGCCCTGGACAAAAATGCCGTCTCAAGGCAAGAAAAGAGATGGCGCAGTGCGACTTTTTTGCGACATCTATGCTGGTAACGGCTGAGTTTTGGAGAACTTTAGGGTCTGGACGAAAAAATTTTAAATTTTTTTCGCCCTACCCCAAGCCTCGAACAAAGGCCTTTTACCGGACATCTAAGAACGGTAACGGCAGCACTTTCGGGAACTTTAGGGTTTTTCGAAAAAATTTTTAAAATTTTTTGAAAAAGTTCCCAAACCCAGTATCCATGCGGGTTTGCGGCCGGCGGGACGGGCCCGCACCTTGCAGAATCGCTACTTTATGCGTGCTAAACTGCCGTTTTCTTTCAAGCTTCAAGCATTTTTATGGTCAACCGTAACGACTGCCTGAACCGCGACGCCGCCGACCCCCTGGCCCCGCTGCGCGACCAGTTCGACCTGCCCGCTGGGGTGATTTATCTCGATGGCAACTCCTTGGGCGCCCGCCCCAAGGCCGCCCTCACCCGCGCCACCGAAGTCATCGCGCGCGAATGGGGCAAGGACCTCATCACCAGCTGGAACACGGCAGGCTGGTTCCACATGCCCAAACGCCTGGGCGACCGGCTGGCCTCCCTCATCGGGGCCCGGGAAGGCGAAGTAGTGGTGACCGATACCACCTCCATCAACCTCTTCAAGGCCCTGGCTGCTGCCCTGAACATGCAGGCGGGTGCTGCTGAGCGCAAGGTCATCGTTACAGAACGTAGCAATTTCCCGACTGACATATACATGGCCCAGGGCCTGAGCAGCTGGCTGGACCGGGGCTATAGCCTCAAGCTGGTGGAGTCGCCGGAGGAAATCGCCGCCGCCGTGGGCGCCGATACGGCCGTGCTGATGCTGACCCATGTGAACTACCGCACCGGTTACCAGCACGACATGGCTGCCCTTTCCGCCCTCGCCCGCCAGCACGGCGCGCTGACGGTCTGGGACCTGGCCCATTCGGCGGGGGCGGTGCCGGTGGACCTGCATGCGGCCGGGGCGGACTTCGCCATCGGCTGCACCTACAAATACCTGAACGGCGGGCCCGGTGCGCCGGCCTTCATCTGGGTGCCGCAGCGCCACCAGGCCGCTTTCACCCAGCCCCTGTCCGGCTGGTGGGGCCATGCCCAGCCCTTCGCCATGGCGCCGCACTTCGCGCCCACGGAAGGCATCGGCCGCGCCCTGTGCGGCACCCAGCCCGTGGTCTCGCTGGCGATGGTCGAATGCGGGCTGGACGTCTTTGGGCAAACGACCATGGCCGCCATCCGCGAAAAGTCCCTGGCCCTGACCGACCTCTTCATCGAGCTGGTGGAATCGCGCTGCGCGGGCCATCCGCTGCAGCTGGTGACGCCGCGCGAGCATGGGCGGCGCGGCAGCCAGGCCAGCTTCGCCCACCCCCATGGCTATGCCGTGATGCAGGCCCTGATCGCGCGCGGCGTGATCGGCGACTACCGCGAACCCCACATCATGCGCTTCGGCTTCACGCCGCTGTACACCAGCTTCGCCGACGTATGGGACGCGGTGGAGATCCTGAAACAGATCCTGGACGACCAGGCCTACGATATCGCCGCCGAGCGCGGCGCAGTCACCTGAGCACACTATGAGCGACGACAAGAAACCGGCCGGCCAGTGGCATGGCGCACAGATGGACTTCTCCAGGTCCATGAGCTACGGCGACTACCTGGCGCTGGACAAGATACTGAACGCCCAGCACCCCCTGTCCCCCAACCACAACGAAATGCTCTTCATCGTGCAGCACCAGACGAGCGAGCTGTGGATGAAACTCATGCTGCACGAGATGCATGCGGTGCGCGACCACCTGCGCGCGGGCGACCTGCCGCCCGCCTTCAAGATGCTGGCGCGCGTGGCGCGCATCATGGACCAGCTGGTGCATGCCTGGGACGTGCTGGCCACGATGACGCCGCCGGAATACTCGGCCATCCGCCCCTATCTGGGCGCATCGTCCGGTTTCCAGTCCTACCAGTACCGCGAGATCGAGTTCATCCTCGGGAACAAGAACGCCAACCTGCTCAGCGTGCACAACACAACGCCCGACACCTATGTCATCCTGGAAAAGGCGCTGAACGAGCCCTCGGTGTACGACGAGGCGGTGCGCCTGCTGGCGCGCAACGGGCTGCCCGTGTCGGAAGCGCGGCTGAACGCGGACCCGACGCAGCCCACGGTGGCGGACGAGTCGGTGAAGGCGGCGTGGCTGGAGGTCTACCGCGATCCGGACCACCACTGGGCCCTCTACGAGCTGGCCGAAAAGCTGGTGGACCTGGAAACGGCCTTCCGCTTCTGGCGCTTCCGCCATGTGACGACGGTGGAGCGCATCATCGGCTTCAAGACCGGCACGGGCGGCACGGCGGGCGTGAGCTATCTGCGCAAGATGCTCGACGTCGTCCTCTTCCCCGAACTTTTCGCCCTCCGTACCGCTCTGTAACAAGAACGTTACGGTTCCAGTAGCGGCGGGGACGCTGCCTCCTCTGGAGGATGCGTGGCGCGCGTTTTGCATGGATTTCTCCATCCTGTCTGCGATGGAGGAGTCGCCATGAAATCCCTGTTCCTGAAGTGCCTTGCCGCCCTGGCCCTCGCCCTGGGCAGCGCCGCCGCCATGGCGGAGAGCTATACGACGAGCATGACCGGCCTGCAGGAGGTCACGCCCAACGATTCGCCCGCCGTCGGCGCCGGCATTGTCACATTCGATGTGACGAGCCATACCATTACCATCGGCGCGGTCTTCACGGGCCTGGAAGCGGGCGTGACGGCGGCGCATATCCATTGCTGCACGGCCGATGCAGGCGTGGGCGGCGCCCCTGTCGCGACCATGGTGCCAACCTTCGCCGGCTTCCCTGCGGGGGTGACGGAAGGCACCTACCTGATGAGCTTCGACACCTCGATGGCCTCGTTCTGGAATCCCGCCTTCATTACCGCCCATGGCGGCACCACCTCGGGTGCGGAAATGGCCCTGCTGGATGGCATGAATGCGGGAATGGCCTACCTCAATATCCACACGAGCGAATACCCCGGCGGCGAGATCCGCGGCTTCCTGATGCTGACTCCGGTGCCGGAGCCGGGAATGGGATGGATGCTGCTGATGGGTGTGCCCCTCGCCGTGGGACTGGCAAGGCGCAGGAGGGAATAGGAAGGGAGGGGACGCACGTCCCCTCCGGGTGAAGCTTACTTACCGCCCAGCAGCATCTCGTTCATGCGCTTGACGAAGGCGGCCGGGTCGCTCAGCGAACCGCCTTCGGCCAGCAGCGCCTGGTCGAAGAGGATATGCGACCAGTCGGAGAATTTGACGCTGTCCGGCCCTTCGTACTTCAAGCGCGTGACGAGCGGGTGATTCGGGTTGATCTCCAGGATCGGCTTGGACTCGGGCGCATTCTGTCCGGCGGCCTTCAGCATGCGCAGCAGGTTGCCGGAGAGCTCGTGCTCGTCCGCCACCAGGCAGGCCGGGGAATCGGTAAGGCGGAAGGTCACGCGCACGTCCTTGGCCTTGTCGGCCAGGGATTCCTTCATCTTGGCGACCAGATCCTTGTACTGGGTTTCGGTCTCCTCGTGTTCCTTCTTCTCGGCTTCGTCTTCCAGCTTGCCCAGGTCCAGGCCGCCCTTGGCCACGGATACCAGCTCCTTGCCTTCGAACTCGGTGAGGAAGGACAGCATCCACTCGTCCACGCGGTCGCTCAGCAGCAGCACTTCCACGCCCTTCTTGCGGAAGATTTCGAGGTGCGGGCTGTTCTTCGCGGCCGTGTAGTTGTCGGCCGTGACATAGTAAATCTTGTCCTGGCCTTCCTTCATGCGGCCCACGTAGTCTTCCAGCGACACGTTCTGGGCATCGCTCTCGTTGTGGGTGGAGGCGAAGCGCAGCAGCTTGGCCAGACGGTCCTTGTTGGCCATGTCCTCGCCGATGCCTTCCTTGAGCACCTGGCCGAATTCGGTCCAGAAGGTGGCGTACTTGTCCTTCTTTTCCTGCTCCTCGGCGTTCGCCAGTTCCTCCAGCATGCCGATCACGCGCTTGGTCGAACCTTCGCGGATCGCCTTCACGTCGCGCGATTCCTGCAGGATCTCGCGCGACACGTTCAGCGGCAGGTCGGCCGAATCGATCACGCCTTTCACGAAGCGCAGGTAGGTCGGCATCAGCTGCTCGGCATCGTCCATGATGAAGACGCGCTTCACATAGAGCTTGATGCCGCCGCGCTTGTTGCGGTCCCACAGGTCGAACGGCGCCTTGGCGGGGATGTAGAGCAGCTGGGTGTATTCGCTGCGGCCTTCCACGCGGTTGTGCGTGTACGTGAGGGGCGCCTGGAAGTCGTGCGATACGTGCTTGTAGAACTCTTCGTACTGCTCCGGCGTAATGTCGCTCTTGCTGCGCGCCCACAGGGCGCTGGCCTGGTTGATGGTCTCCAGTTCGTCCTTGAGCGCCATCTCCTTCTTCTCTTCATCCCACTCTTCCTTCTGCATCTGGATCGGCAGGGAGATGTGGTCGGAGTACTTGCGGATGATGGATTTCAGCTTCCAGCCGGAGAGCAGCTCGTCCTCGCCTTCGCGCAGGTGCAGGATGATGTCGGTGCCGCGCCCCGCCTTCTCGATCTGCTCCACGCTGTAATCGCCCTCGCCGGTCGATTCCCAGCGCACGGCCTCGTTGGCGCCCAGGCCCGCACGGCGGGTCTCGACGGTGATCTTGTCGGCCACGATGAAGCCGGAGTAGAAGCCCACGCCGAACTGGCCGATCAGGGCGGCGTCCTTCTGCTGGTCGCCGGAGAGCTTGCCGAAGAACTCGCGGGTGCCCGATTTGGCGATGGTGCCCAGGTGGGCGATGGCCTCGTCGCGGCTCATGCCGATGCCGTTGTCCGAGATGGTGATGGTGCGGGCGGCCTTGTCGAAGCTGACCTTGATCTTCAGTTCGTGGTCGTTGCCGTACAGGGCGTCGTTGTTGATCGCCTCGAAACGCAGCTTGTCGGCGGCGTCGGAGGCATTTGAAATCAGCTCGCGCAGGAAGATCTCCTTGTTGGAATACAGGGAGTGGATCATCAGTTGCAGCAGTTGCTTGACTTCTGCCTGGAAGCCCAGGGTTTCTTTGTGATCGGCCATTGTTTTCCTCAATAGTCTTGTGGGGTTGTACGGATTCGCGCCATCTGGGGGCGGCTTTCGCTATTTCAAGAGCTTTTTGACAGCATTTCGCGTTCCAGGAAGCGCCAGACGGCCGCATCCCCCATGGCCGCCACGTTCAGGCGCAGGTAAGTGGACGGCAGCTGGCTGGGCGAGAACAGGCTGCCGGGGGCCAGCAGCATGCCCTCGGCCATGGCGCGCTCGGCCATCACATTGGTGTCCCGGCCCGTGTCCGCCCAGACGAACATGCCCGCCGTGGGGGCGCTGCCGAAGCGCATGCCCACGCGTTCGAGCTGGCGCAGGGTGCGGGCGCGCAGACCGTCCAGCCGCACCCGCATGCGTTCCACATGCTTCCGGTACAGGCCTTCGGAAAGGATCTTGTAGACCACCCGCTCCCCGATATCGCTGGTGGTGAGGGTCTGCAGCATCTTGCGGTCGGCCAGGCGCTGGGCCAGCTCGGGGGCGGCGGCGATGAAGCCCACCCGCAGGTTGGCGGCCATGGTTTTCGAGAAGCCGCCCAGGTAGATGACCCGCTTGAGCTGGTCCAGGGCCGCCAGCCGGATCGCGGGCTGGACGGCGCTGCCGGGATGCAGGTCGCAATAGATATCGTCCTCCACCACCATGAAGCCGTTTTCCTCCGCAATGCGCAGCACCTGGAAGGCCTTGGCCGCCGAGAGCGAGGTCGAGGTGGGGTTGTGCAGGATGGAGTTGATGACGTAGAGGCGCGGCTTGTGCACGGCCGCCAGCTCCGCCAGGCGCTCGATGTCCGGCCCGTCCGGCAGGCGCGGGATCCCCACCACCTTGGCGCCCAGCGCGGAGAAGGAGCCGAACATCAGGAACCATGCCGGGTCGTCCACGAAGACCGTGTCGCCGGGCCGCAGGAACTCCCTCGCCACCATGTCCAGCGCCTGGGTCACGCCCGCCGTGGTGACGAACTGCTCGGGCGCGGCGCCGATCTCCAGCTCGGCCAGCTTGTGCTGGAGCTGCTGGCGCAGCGGCAGGAAGCCCTGGGGCAGGCCGTAATTGAGCATGCCTGCGGGACTCTGGCGGCTGATGCTGCGCAGGGCATTCGCGACGGAGGGGCCATCCAGCCAGTCCGTGGGCAGCACGCCGGCGCCCGGAGTCTGCTGGTGGGGCAGCTGGCGAAACATGTTCCGCACCAGCCAGACCACGTCCAGCGCCTGCTGCGGACTGCTCTCGGGCGCCGCATCCTGGGGCCGCTGGCTGTGCAGGGGAATCCGCTCGCGGACGAAGAAACCCGCGCCGCGCCGCGACTCCAGGTAGCCGCGCGCCACCAGCTTGTCGTAGGCGGCCACCACGGTGAAGGGCGATACAGCGTGCGAGGCGGCGAAGCGCCGGATGGAGGGCATGCGGCTGCCGCTGCGCAGCACCCGTTCATCGATGCGGGCTGCCACGGTGCGCACGATCTGATCGATCAGCGATTCGCCCGCATCGCGCGAGAGCAGCGCCAGCGGCGCCGAGAGTGTACTGGTCATTTTACCGTCACAGTGTGTGAAATTATGCAGGGAAGTGTATTGGCTCTGTACTGGTCAATTATTCTACGATACACCCATCGCCTTCACTTTTCCACTACCTGCCATGTTCCTGCCCGACGCCGCCGCCCTCGCCTCCGCCGCCGATATCGTGTACCAGTTCGTCCCGCCGACGCCACAGTACTCCTGGCCGCAGATTAACGCGGCGCTGGGCACGGAGGCCTGGGTGAAGCACGAGAACCACACGCCGCTCGGGTCCTTCAAGGCGCGCGGCGGCGTGGTTTACGTGCGCCGCCTGCTCCAGCGCGAACCGGAGCTGAAAGGGCTGATTGCGGCGACCCGTGGCAACCATGGCCAGTCCGTGGCCTTCGCCGCCCGCGAACACGGGCTGAAAGCCACCATCGTAGTCCCGCACGGGAACAGCGCGGAGAAGAACGCCGCCATGCGCTCCCTCGGCGCACAGCTCATCGAGCACGGCGAGGATTTCCAGGCCAGCCGCGAATACGCGCAGGTGCTGGCGGTACGGGACGGCCTGCACATCGTGCCCTCCTACCATGAGGACATCGTGGCCGGTGTAGGCAGCAGCTGGATGGAGCTGTTCCGCGCCCAGCCGGATTTGGATACCGTCTTCGTGCCGATCGGCCAGGGCTCGGGCTTCTGCGGCGCCATTGCCGCCCGCCAGGCGCTCGGCCTGCGCACCCGCGTGATCGGCGTGGTGTCGGCGCTGGCCCCGGCCTACCAGCTCTCCTTCCAGGCGCGGCGCAGCGTGGAGGCACCGGTAAGCACCATGATCGCCGACGGCATGGCCTGCCGCGTGGCCGATTCGGGCTCCCTGGCATGCGTGCTGGAATTTGCCGACGACGTGGTCACGGTCAGCGACGAAAGCGTGGCTGCCGCCATGCGCCTGTACTTCAGCGCCACCCACAACGTCGCCGAGGGCGCGGGTGCGGCTGCCCTCGCCGCTGCCCTTCAATTGAAGGACGATTCCCGCGTTCGCGGCTGCCGCATCGGCCTGCCCCTCACCGGCGGCAATGTGGATGCTTCACTGTTCCGTACCGTCCTGGAAAGCTGATATGCAGAAGTCCCTTTCCCTTGCCCTGTCCTCCCGCCGCGGCCTCCTGTCCCACCTGTCGGCGGAATCGGCCGGAATGCTGCTGGGCCTGATCGGCGTCGCCATCTTCAGCCTGACCCTGCCCTTCACGCGCATGGCCGTCGCCGAGCTCGATCCCGTGTTTTCGTCCATGGCGCGCGCCGTCATCGCCGCGGCGCTCTCCGGCGGCTGGCTGCTGTGGAGCCGTGCGCCCCTGCCTTCGCGCGCCATGTTCGTGCCCCTCTTCTGGGTGGCGGCAGGCTGCGTGATCGGCTTTCCCCTGCTGACATCGATGGCCATGCAGCATGTGCCCGCCTCCCACGGCGCGGTGCTGATCGGCATCCTGCCGCTGATGACGGCCCTGTTCTCGGCCCTGCGCAACAAGGAAAAGCCTTCGCGCGGCTTCTGGGCCTTCGCGCTGCTGGGTTCGGCCATTGTGGTGGGCTTTGCCCTGCGCGAGAACAGCGGGGTGCTGCATCCGGCGGACCTTGCCATCCTGGCGGCAGGCATCATGGCTTCCTTCGGTTATGCCGAGGGGGCCCGGGCTTCCCACACCCTGGGCGGCACCCAGACCATCTGCTGGGCCCTGCTGCTGGCCTTGCCCGTCACGGTGCCGCTCACCCTCGTCCAGGGCCTTGCCCATGCGGACGGGATTGCCGAAGCCGGCGCCCGCGCCTGGACCGGCCTGGCCTATACCAGCGTGTTCTCCATGTTCCTCGGCTTCTTCTTCTGGTATCGCGGCATGGTGCTGGGCGGCGTGGCGCGCGTGGGCCAGGTGCAGCTGGTGCAGCCCTTCCTCACCCTGCTGGGCGCGGCCCTGGTGCTGGGCGAGCCGCTGCAGGGCCAGCACCTGCTGTTTGCCCTCGCCGTGATCGCAACAGTCGGCTTCGGCCGCCGCATGGCCATACGGCGCTGATACAATAACGGTCTTCGCCGTCTTATTTTTGGAATACGAATATGTCCGTCTACGAAAAACTGAAGTCGCTCGATATCACCCTCGCTCCGCCAGCCGCCCCGGTTGCCGCCTACGTCATGTACGTACAGACGGGCAACCTGGTCTTTATTTCGGGCCATATCGCCAAGAAGCCGGACGGCACCCCCTGGGTGGGCCAGCTGGGCAAGAACATCGACACCGCCGAAGGCCAGAAGGCCGCGCGCGCCATCGCCATCGACCTCATGGGCACCCTGCAGGAAGCCGTGGGCGGCGACCTGAACCGCGTCAAGCGCATCGTCAAGGTGATGTCCCTGGTGAACTCGACCCCGGACTACACCGAGCAGCACCTGGTGACCAACGGCTGCTCCGAGCTGCTGGGCGAGGTGTTCGGCGACGCCGGCAAGCATGCACGCTCCGCCTTTGGCGTGGCGCAGATTCCGCGCGGCGCCTGCGTGGAAATCGAACTGATCGCTGAAGTAGCATAATAGAGTCACGGGCGGGGCCTACCCGGCGCCGCTCTTCATGAAGCCGCCACAAGCGCGCTTGTTCCCCACCAGAGAGAATGGTATGAAAATCGAAAACCCGAACCCGATCCAGTGGCGCTTTTCCGAACGCGCTGCACAGCTGCAAAGCTCCTTCATCCGCGAGATCCTGAAGATCACGCAGCAGCCTGAAATCATCTCCTTCGCCGGCGGCCTGCCTTCGCCTGCCACCTTCCCGGTCGATGTGATGAAAGCGGCGTTCGACAAGGTGCTGTCCGCCAACGGCAAGACGGCCCTGCAATACGGCCCGACCGACGGCTACATGCCGCTGCGCCAATGGGTGGCCGATTCCCTCTCCGGCAATGGCGCGAAGATCGCGCCGGAACAAGTGCTCATGGTATCGGGCTCGCAGCAGGCGCTGGACCTGCTGGGCAAGGTGCTGATCGACGAAGGCAGCAAAGTGCTGGTGGAGACGCCGAGCTATCTGGGCGCCCTGCAGGCTTTCTCGGTGTACCGTCCCCAGTTCGCCTCCGTGCAGACCGACGACGACGGCCTGGTGCCGTCCTCCCTGGACGCCGTGGCTGAAGGCGCCCGCCTGCTGTACGCCCTGCCGAACTTCCAGAACCCCACCGGCCGCTCGCTCTCCGTGGCGCGCCGCCAGGAACTGGTGGAAACCTGCGCCCGCCTGGGCCTGCCGCTGATCGAGGACGATCCTTACGGCTCCCTGAGCTACAAGGGCGACCCGATGCCGAAGATGCTGACCATGAATCCGGACGGCGTCATCTACATGGGCTCCTTCTCCAAGGTGCTGACCCCCGGCATCCGCCTGGGCTATGTGGTGGCCCCGCTGGCGCTGGCGCGCCGCATGGAACTGGCCAAGCAGGCCACCGACCTGCACACCGCCCAGCTGACCCAGATGGTGGTGCACGAGGTGGTCAAGGACGGCTTCCTGGACCAGCATATCCCCACCATCCGCGCCCTGTACGGCAACCAGTGCCAGGTGATGCTGGATGCCATGGCCGAACACTTCCCGGCCGGCGCCACCTGGACCAAGCCGGAAGGCGGCATGTTCATCTGGGTGACCCTGCCCAAGCACATCAACGCCATGGAACTGCTGGACGAGGCGATCCGCGAAAAGGTGGCCTTCGTGCCGGGCGCGCCCTTCTATGCCAACGAGCCGGAAACGAACACCCTGCGCCTGTCCTTCGTGACGGTGCCGCCGGAGCGCATCCGCCAGGGCATCGAAATCCTGGGCAAACTGATCAAGGCGCGCATGTAATTGCTTCAGCGCTGAACGAACAAACGGCGGCTTCGGCCGCCGTTTTTCATTTGTGCGACGGAAGTGTATCGCTTTAGCTATAATTTCCATGCAGCAATTCAAATGTGTCGCAGGAAATTAAAAATTGGCGTATTGTCCTATTAAACTTTCCTAAGCTCACTATTTTTTCTGCTAACCCAGGCGTATGATCATGGGATAGTTAACATGCATAGGACAACATGAACCTTGGCAGTGCCAGTTTCGCTCCCCGCCGCGACGCCGCGATCCTGATCGTGGACGACGCGCCGGATCACCTGAGCGCCTTACGCAAGCTGATGGTCGAACAGGGCTATCAGACTTTCGTGGCGAACTCGGGCGAGCGGGCGCTGCAACTGGCACGCCGGGTGCACCCCGACCTGATCCTGCTCGACGTGGTCATGCCCGGCATCGACGGTTTCGAGACCTGCCGCCAGCTCAAGGCGCATCCCGTCACCCAGCGCATTCCCGTGGTCTTCATGAGCGCCCGCAACGAGAGCGACGATGTGGTGGCCGGTTTCGACCTGGGCGCTGTCGATTACATTCCGAAACCGCTGCGCATGGCCGAAGTGTGCGCCCGTGTGCGCACCCAGCTCCAGATCCGCGCCAGCAGCGAGACCCAGCAGGAACAGGCCGAGCGCCTGCGCACCATCGTCAATAACATGGCGGAGGGCCTGCTGATCATCGAGGCCAGCGGCCGCATCCAGTTTACCAATCCGGCCTGCGACGCATACCTGGGCTACGACGCGCACGAACTCTCGGGCCAGTACATCTCCGACCTGCTCAATCCCCTGGTGGCGCAGGAATACCTGGAATACTTCGCGCGCTACGCGGCCAATCCCGAAACGGCGCACAGCCACGGCACGCGCGAGGTCATCATCCGCCACAAGCAGGGCAGCTCCGTGTGCATGGACCTGACGCTCACGCCCATGTTCCTGCGCCAGCCGCTCTTCATCGGCCTGCTGCACGACATCACGCACCACAAGCTGTCGGAAGATGCGCTGCAGCGCGCCGCCATGGTCGACCCGCTCACGAAGATCGCGAACCGCCGCCATTTCGACAGCTTCCTGGAGAAAGAGTGGCAGCGCGCCATCCGCACCGGCTCCCCGCTCTCGCTCGTGGTGCTGGATGTGGACCACTTCAAGCTGTACAACGACACCCTGGGCCACGCGGCGGGAGACATCTGCCTGCAGCAGGTGGCCCAGGCCATCAATGCGCACGCGCTGCGCGTGACCGACCTCGCGGCACGCTACGGGGGCGAGGAATTCGTGCTGCTCTTCGCGGAGACCGATGGCGAGGCCGCCGCCATGCTGGCCGAGTCGATCCGCTCGCATGTGGAAGGCCTGCAATTGCCGCATCCCCGCTCGCCCACCTCGGCCTGGATCACCGTCAGCATCGGCGTGGCCACCATCGTGCCGAGCCAGCTCGATAATATCGAATCGCTCTTCGTCGCTGCCGACCGCGCCATGTACGTGGCGAAGGAAGAAGGCCGCAACCAGGTGCGCTCCACCCGTCCGGGCAACGCCGCCATGGATGCGATCAAGGCCGTTGTCTCGGGCTAGCAGGTCTGCGGATACCCGGTGATATCGGCAATGTCCTCGTACATCGGCTGCAGGCGCTGGTACATCTTCAGGTAAACGCGGCGGTACAGTTCATCGTAAGTCCGGCTGTGGGCAGGATCAGGCATGAACGTGCGGCCGGGACGCGTCATGGCGCCGATGGCGGAGTCGAAATCGCGGTAGGCGCCTGTTCCCACCGCGCCTGCGATGGCCGCTCCCAGGCCCGAGGATTCATAGATGTGCGCGCGTGAGGCG
The DNA here is from genome assembly GCF_021165955.1 of Massilia endophytica. Lineage (NCBI taxonomy): Bacteria > Pseudomonadati > Pseudomonadota > Betaproteobacteria > Burkholderiales > Oxalobacteraceae > Massilia > Massilia endophytica. The sequence goes on from NZ_CP088952.1 coordinate 2,846,484, forward strand.
GGCAGGCCGAAGATATCGGCCGTGAGCTGCATGGCCGCGTCGCTCTGCGATCCGCCGCCCGCGACGCGCAGCTCCGTAATGCGCGTGCCGCTGCGCTTCTCGATGCGCTCCCTGCCCTCGCGCAGCGCATACGCCAGCCCTTCAAGAATGGCGCGGTACATGTGGGCGCGCGTGTGCACGTCCCCGAAACCGATCATTGCGCCTTTCGCTTCAGGCCCGGGCACCCGCACGCCGGGACTCCAGTAAGGCTGCAGCATCAGGCCCATGGAGCCGGGCGGCACGGCGTTCACGAGCTGGTCGAAGAGCGCTTCGGCGCTCATGCCCTGTTCGCGCGCGGCGGCCTGCTCGCGGTCGCCGAACTGCTCCTTGAACCAGTTCACCATCCAGTAGCCGCGGAAGATCTGCACCTCGGTGTTGTAGGCGCCCGGCATGGCGGCGGGGTACGGCGGAATGAATGGCGTGACCTCAACGTATTTGCGCGTGGTGGTGTTGATGGTGGCCGTGGTGCCGTAACTGAGGCAGCCGATGTGCGGAGCGAGGCCGCCGGAGCCGATCACTTCGCAGGCCTTGTCCGCTGCTGCGGCTATCAGCGGCAGGCCCGCCGGAATGCCCGTCGCGCGTGCTGCGTCCTCCGTAACCGCTCCAATGGCCTCCCCCGGCTTCACCAGATCCGGCAGCATGGAAGGCTTGATGGTGAGCGCCTGCCATTTCCAGTCGCGCGCGCCCGCCCAGCGGTGCTTCCTGTAATCGAAGGGAACGTAGCCGACCTGCGAGCCGACGGAATCGGCATAGCGGCCGCTCAGGCAGAAATTCAGGTAGCCCGAGAGCAGCAGGAACTTGTGCGTGCGCTGCCAGACGTCCGGCTGCTGGGCGGCGATCCAGTTGATCTCCGCCTCGCGCTGGAAGTAGCGGATGGTGCGGTCCACGCGCGCCAGGCGGAAAGCCGCGCTCCACAGTGGGCCGATCTGCGGCACCTGGTCGGTGCGGCGCTGATCCAGCCAGGTGATGGCCGGCCGCAGCGGCCTGCCTTCGGCGTCCACATTGATCACGGTGGCGCGCTGCGTGGTGACGGCGACGGCGCGGATGCGCGACTTGTCCACTCCACTCTCTGCCCACAGCGTGCGGCAGGCTTCGCATACTGCATCCCAATAGCCTTCGGCCTTGTGTTCGGCCCAGCCGGGATGATCGGAATAATAGGCCTGCAGGGGAACCTGCGATTTGGCGAGCAGGTTTCCCTGCAGGTCGAACAGCAAGGCGCGCACGCTCTGCGTTCCGTTGTCGATGGAGAGAATGATGTCGTCAGCCATGGTGTCCCGTGTCCCGCTCTGCTGGCAAGCTGTAATGTGACTTGCATAATGCCAGATAAGCGTCCGCTTCGGCAGTCCATCGCTGCCGGTCCCAGCCCAGTTCCTGCGCGCAGATCACCTGCACGCGCGGCAGCAGCCGCTTGCCTCCCTGTGGCAGAAGGATGCCCAGGCGTGTGCGGCGCAGCATCAGGTCGTGCAGGTGCTGCACCGACTCATGGCGCGCGGCCCAGCGCAGCTCCGCCCACAGCGTCTCCGTGCCCGGCACCGTCTCCAGCTCCCCTGCTTTCGCCGCATGAATCAAGGGCTGCGCCCATGGTCCATAGCGTCCGCCGATACGCCGGGCCTGGCCCGGCGGTAGAACCGCGCTGTAGCGCACTTCCTCCGTGGGCGCGAAGATCGGCCGCGTTTCCAGTTTCTCCGTCCAGCCGGGCAGCTCGGGCCGGGCAAGCCTCAGGGCGTCCATTGCAATGGCGCGGAAAGTAGTCAGCTTTCCGCCCATGACCGTGAGCAGTCCGTCTTCGAGCCATAGCGCATGGTCGCGTGTTTCCTTCGAGGGGTCGGCCTGGCCGCTGTCGATCACCGGCCTCACGCCCGCGTAGGTGGCGATCACGTCTTCTTCGCCGAGCGCCAGCGAAGGGAACTGGAAGCGCAGCGCCTCGATAAGGTAGTCCACTTCTTCCTGCGTGATGGCCGCTTCCTCGTTGAGGCCAGCGCGGTGATCGATGTCCGTCGTACCGGCGAGCACTGCGCCTTCCCAGGGATAGGCGAACACAGGGCGCCCGTCTCGCGGGTGCATCAGGCTGACCGCCTGCGCCAACGGCAGGCGCCAGGCAGGCAACACAAGGTGGCTGCCCCGCAAAGGCCGCAGGCGTCTTCCGGCCTTTCCTCCGGCCGTCTGGAGCAGGCCGCCGGACCAGGCCCCGCACGCATTCACCGTAAGCTTCGCGCGCACGGCATGGCGTTCGCCTCCAGGAACATCCAGCAGCGATGCGCCGCTCACCCTGCCCTCCTCGCGCAGCAGCGCATCGGCTGCGAGGTAGTTCACGGCCATGCCGCCGTGCTGGCGCGCTTCCTGAAGCACGCGCAGTACCAGCCGGGCGTCGTCGGTGCGGGCGTCCGTATAGCAGATGCCGCCGCGCAGCCCCTCCACGGCAACATGCGGCGCCAGCGCCAGGAACTCGTCGCGGCTGTGGTAATGGCGCTCGGAGTGGCCCGCCATGCGGTCGTAAATGGCGAGCCCGAAGAGCATGGAGCGTTTGCCGGGCTTGCGGCCTTCGTAGTCGCCAAAAGCGAAGCTTTGCGGTTCGACCAGCCCCGCCGCGTCGCGCAGCAGGCTCTCCCGCTCATGCACCGATTCGCGCGTCAGGCGGAAGCGGCCTTCCTTCAGGTAGCGCAGGCCGCCATGTATCAGCTTCGAGGAACGGCTGGAGGTGCCCCATGCGAAATCCCGTTGCTCGACCAGCAGCGCCTTGAGCCCGCGGCGCGAGGCTTCGAGCAGGATACCTGCTCCCGTTATGCCGCCGCCGATAATCAGGAGATCCCACTCGCGGGCCAGCAGGTCTGGCAGCAGTTTGCGCCCGCCGGGCTGCCAGTGCGCACCACCGGGCGTGCTCACCTCAGGTCCCCCAGCAGCTTCCCGGGATTCATCATGCCGTCCGGATCGAAGTGGCGGAACAGCGCGCGCATCGCGGACATGCCCTCTGCGCCTTTTTCCGCCTGCAGATATGGGGCGTGGTCCGTGCCTACCCCATGCTGGTGGCTGATGGTGCCGCCATGTTCGACGATCGCAAGGCTGACCGCATGCTTCAACGCCCGCCAGCGTGCGAGGTCCTGCTCGAAGTTGCCCGCCAGCCGGAATACGAAGGTGCTGTACACGCTCGCCCCCTGCGCATAGACATGCGAAAGATGGGTATAGGTATGCAGTCGCTCCCCCATGGCTGCCAGCGCGGCCCTCGCCGCCTCTTCGATGGAGCGCATCATCGTTCCCACGCGCGGCCAGTCCACCGCCGTTTCGACCGTATCGATGGCATAGCCGCGTTCCCACGCAGCGTTGCGCAGGTAGACGTTGCGGAAGCGGCCCTGCTTCCATTTTTCTCCCAGCCTGCGCCCCACGTGCACGCCCCGGTGCCTGCCGCACAGGCCCAGCGCCGCACGCAAGGCGTTTCGCGCCAGGCCTCGCGTGCCACTTGCTCCGACAAGCAGCATGCATTTGCCTTCCCCGCAACCGCGCAGGCGCAGCCAGCCTTCCAGCACGGCGACCAGCCTGCGGTGCCCGGCCAGCGCCAGCATGGTTTCCGTCTCAACGGAGTTCGACAGGCGGAGCATGGACAGGCCAGGCCGCAGCTGGGCCAGCGCGCGGATCGCCGCCTCGCCCTCTTCCCAGGCCGGGAAGAACACGGCATGGAAAGCCTCATATTCCGGCGCAGGCGTTACGCGTACGGTGGCCTCGGTCAGGACGCCCGCGCGGCCTTCCGAGCCGAGCACCATTTCGCGCAGGTCGATACCCGCAGCGGAAGCGGGAAAGGCCGGAATACGCAAGGTGCCCGCAGGCGATTCGAGCATGCCGCCCGCGAAGAGCTGCTCGATGCGGCCGTAGCGCAGGGATTGCTGGCCCGAGGAACGGGTGACGATCCAGCCGCCGAGGGTGGAATATTCGAACGACTGGGGATAGTGGCCCAGCACATAGCCGTGGGCACGCAGCTGTGCTTCCAGGTCCGGCCCGTAGATGCCCGCGCCGAAGGTCGCCAGCTGCGACTCCTTGTCCAGGTGGAGCATGCGCGCCAGGCGCGTGGTGTCCAGCGACAGCACAAGGCGGCCGCCTCCGTTGGCGCTCAGATGGCCCGCAACGCTGGTGCCGCCGCCATGCGGGATGAGGGCCACGCCATGATCCTTCGCGTAGGCGAACAGGGCGCGCACGTCCTCGCCGCTTTCCGGGAAGGCCACGCCATCCGGCGCTGCGTCGACACGGCCATGGCGCAGCCGCAGCCAGTCCGGCAGGCTCTGGCCCAAGGCATGCCGCAGGCGCGTGCCGGGCCGCGTATCGATCAGGGGATGCGAAGGCAGGCGCGAAGGCGCGATGGCCGCGCAGGCCTGCTCGAAACTCGCATCCGTCCCTGGCTGTCCATGCCCGATTCGCCTTGCCAGGAAGGCCAGCGCACCGCCGTGCAGCGGATACTCAATGCTCTCGTCACCCCAACCATTCCATCGCCGCATCGTTTCCTCATCGTTATATACTGACAAGAGATTACGTTACGGCTCCGAGCCGGTCTTGCGGATTCATGCCAAACACCTTGTCCGATCATGCCAGCGCCGGACGGCGCGTGGCGGGCTCCTATGTCCAGCCCTTGCTGGAAGCCGCTGCTGCGCGCGGCGTCGGCTCGCCCGCGCTGGAGAAAGCCGTGGGTCTGCCGCCGGGGAGCCTCGATCCCCTGCCCGAGTGGCTGCCTGCCGACAGCTATGTCGCCCTCCTCGACGCAGGGGCGGAACTCGCGGAAGATCCGCACTTCGGCCTGCACGTGGGCGAGCGCGTCAAATTGGGAACCTACAGCGTCTATGGCCTGATCCTTCTGAGCTGCCGCGATTTCGGCCAGGCCCTGGAACAGACCATCCGCTACGAACAGCTTGCGCATGATCTCGGGCGTTCCAGCGTGCGGCTGCTGGGCAGCCAGGCCGAATACGCATGGCACAGCAACTACCCGGTGCGCCACCGCCATCTCGTGGACAGCGTGTTCGCGGGCATCCGCGTCTTCGGCAACTGGCTGGCAGGTCGCCCCCTGCCTTCCGGCGAGCTGGCCTTCATGCATGACGGCGGCGACCCGGCCGGATACGGCGAGTACGAACGCATCTTCGGCGCCGTCCCCGTCTTCGGTGCGGCAGCTAACGCTGGCCGGGTGGATGCGCAGATGCTGGCCTGGCCGGTGCCGAATGCCGACGTGAGCCTATACCCCGTTCTCCAGCAGCATGCCGAAGCGCTGCTGCAGAAACGCAGCGCCGGTTCGGGTATCGTGGCGCAGGTGGAAGCCTGCATCGGCAAGGCGCTGCCGCAGCAGGTGCGGCTAGCCTCGGTGGCGGAGCAGCTTGGGCTCACGCCCCGCACTTTGCAGCGCAAGCTCTCCGAGGCGGATGCCAGCTTCCAGCAGGTGCTGGACCGCACGCGCTTCGCCATGGCGAAGGACTATCTTGCCCAGCCCGGGCTCAGTCTCGTGGATATCGCATTCCTCCTCGGTTACCAGGAGCAGAGTGCGTTCAATCACGCCTTCAGGGAATGGGCGGGCATGAATCCCGGCGCCTGGCGCGAGGGCCGGCGAGCTTAAATCGTTGCCGTGCCGCGCACGCGGATAAAGGGACCGATGCAGGCCCTGGTATCCCGCTGCTGGCACATGAGGAACATATTGCCGCTGCCGTGGAACAGCAGGTAGCTGGTGACAGAGCGCCCCACTTCGGTCACGTTGCCGGAACAATCGAGCTTGCCGTTGTCCTTCACGATCTTGTCCTGCGACTTGTAGAAGCCTTCTTCGTCCGGCTGATCGTCGATGGTGAAGTGGGACTCGGCCACTTCCTGGGCGCTGGTAATGAGCGTGGTGCCGTCCGCGCGGATACGGTAGGTCTCCTCGCAGGAGCCGTCCGGCAGTTCGAATTTCCAGATGCCGAGAATGGGGTGATCGCCGCGCACGGGGGGCGCGGCGGCGGCAGGAAATGCCAAGGCTGCGGTGCAGGCAAGCAGCGCAGCGCGCGTCGAAAGCTTATGCATGGATCACCTCACTCGAAGGGCGTCCCGCCCAGTATAGCGCGGCGGGACGCTTTGCACTTTTTCAATCGAGCGGGATGCAGTCTTACTTCTCAGCCACTTCCTTGAGCTGGGCCAGGCCTTTTTCGAAGTCCTTGCCGATCATCTTGTCCATGCTGACGAAGAGGCCCATCAGCTTGGTGATGAAGGGGCTCGGACCGGACATGGTCCAGGTCACGAGGGTGCCATGCGTCTGCGGAACCAGCGTGAAAACGGTGGTGTTGTGGGCTTCGAAGGGTTTGATGAAGCCCAGCTTGATGCCTACCTTGTTGGGGACCACGTTCTCGGTGATTTCCATGCGGCCCTGGCCAACATCGTCATTGCCGCTCCAGCCGTAGGCGGATCCCACGCCGCTCGCAGGTCCCTCGAAGTTGCGCTGCATGTTCGGGTCCAGCTTTTCCCATGGCGACCATGCCTGCCACGCGTGGAAATCATTCAGATAGCCGATCACCTTTTCAGGCGGCGCATTGATCGTGATGGTGCGCTGCACCTGGAAGCTGTCCGGCTGGGTCATGGCCAAGCCAAGCACCGCCACGACGACGACGACCAGCCCGATCAGAATCTTTTTCAGCATCTTGCCCCTCCATCGTTGTTAGTATGCGAAAAAGACTATCACAAGCCTGGGGTCTCGGGATAGAGGACCACTTGCACGTAGTTTTCGAAGTCGAAGTAGCGAGCCGCAGCCTTTTGCAGGTCGCCCGGCTTGAGCGCATCCACCCGTTCGGCGTACTGCAGGATGGTGGCAGGCGCGAGTCCGTTCAGGTAGGCGCTCTGGAAGTAATTGAGCCAGTAGCCGTTTTCCCGCATGGACTTGCGATGGTTGTTGGTCCAGTTCTGCTTCACCTTTTCCAGGTCGCCCGCTTCGGGGCCCTGGGTCTGCAGCTTGCGGATCTCGGCGAAGGCCGCGTCGATCACCTTGTCCACGTTCTCGGGGCCGCATGGCAGGGACAGCGTGATCGCATAGTTCCCGTAAGGGAGCTTGCTGAGCGTGCCATTCGCACCGCCGCCGTAGATCAGGCCCTTCTGCTCCCGCAGCACCTCGGTGAGCTTGATATTCAGGACCTCCAGCATGGCCTGCAGCTTCGTCTGCTCCATCTGCGAATAGTCGGCCGTGCCGCTGAAGGTGATGGAAATGCTGCTCTTGGCCTCGCGCCCGCGCCGCACTTCCTTCTTTACCACGCCGCGCACGGGGCGCACCATGGGATCGTGGAAGTTCAACGGGATGTCCGGAACTGGCAGGCTTGCGATATAGGTCGCTACCAGCGGCTTGATCTTCTCCGCATCGAAGCTGCCGACGATGAAGAAGGTCCAGCCCTTCGCGCTGCCGAAGCGGGAGCGGTAGATCTGCTCTATGCGGTCCAGCTGCACCTTGTCGAAGTCCTCCACCCGGGGTGCACGCGGCACGCGGGGGTGGTTGTTGAACAGGGTGCTGGCAATGGTATCGGCGAACACCGCTTCCGGCCTTGCCAGGCTGTTGCGCGCCGCATCGCGCTGGCGTGCCAGGAAGGACTCGAACAGCGCCGGGTCCTTGCGGGGATACATGAGCCGCACGTACAGGAGCTGCAGCATGGTCTCCACGTCCGCACTGCCCGCGGTGCCCGCCAGGCCTTCGGACAGGGCGCTCATGGACACGGCGGCGTTGACGCTGCGCCCGGCGAGGATTTTCTGCAGGTCGAGCGGGGTGTAATCCAGCGCGCCCATGCTCGCCATGACGGCATTCGCATAGCGCGCGTTGAAGATGTCCTCGTCGCCCACAAGGGACTGCCCTCCCAGACGCACGGCGCCCAGCAGCACCTGGTCGTTGCGGAAGTCGGTGGGTTTCAGGATCACATGCACGCCATTGCCCAGAACCAGCTCGGTGGTGCCCAGCGCCGCGTCACGCGTTTCGCTTACGATGCGGCCCGGTTCCGGCAGCTTTTCCAGTAGCTGGCTGGCGTAGGCCTTGTCTTCGCGGGCGGTGACGGTGGCGCCGCGCGCTGCGTCCACGGCCGCCAGCAGCTCCGCAGGCACTGGCGCAGGCACGTCGGGACTATCCACACCCATGTACACCACCAGCTTCGGCTCCTCGGTGGGAATCGCCTTGCGCACGAAGGCGTTCACCTCGTCCAGCGCGATCCCTGGCAGCAGCTCACGTGCATAGCGGTACTCGTTCTCGATGCCGGGCATGGACTCGCCCTCGAGGAAATTGCGGATGTATTCGGCCACATAGCCTGCCGAATCCGACTTTTCCCTTTCGTTGTACACCCGCTCGTAGTTGCGCAGCAGGCTGCGCTTGGCGCGTTCCAGTTCGGAAGCCGTGAAGCCGAACTGGCGCGCCCTTTCGTTCTCCTGCACCAGGGCGTTGATGGCCGGCGTGGGGCCGCCCTTTCCCAACAGGGCGCTCACATTGAAGGCACGATAACCGCGCGCGACCTTCACCATGCCGCTGCCGCCCTGGATGAAGGGCGGATCGGCGCGCTGCGTCAGCTCCGCCATGCGCTGGCTGAGTATCGCGGAGGCGAGGCGCTCAACCAGGTCGCTCCGGTAGCCGCCCACCGTGGTGCTTTCCACCTTCGGGATAATTGGATAGCGGATCAGCAGCATATTGCCGCTCGCCTCGCGGTCGCGCAGCACCAGCACGTCTGACTTGAGGCGCTCGGGAATGCGGGCATACTCGCGCGGCCGCGCGTCTTCGGGGTTTTTCAACTGGCTGAAATTGGCGCGGATCATCTGTTCCGCAGCGGCGGGATCGATATCGCCAACCGCGATCACGGCCATCAATTCGGGCCGATACCACTCCTTGTAGAAGCGCCGGATGGCGTCGGGCTTGAAGCTGCGCAGCACTTCCGCCTTGCCGATGGGCAGGCGCTCGGCATAGCGCGAGCCGTTGAAGATCCGGGGAAGCAGGATCTTGTTCATCCTGTCGTTGGCGCCTTTCCCCAGCCGCAGTTCCTCCAGCACGATACCGCGTTCGCTCTCGATATCGGCATCGTTCAGCTTCAGGCCCTGGGCCCAGTCCTGGAGCACCAGGAAGCCTTTCTCGATGTTCTCCGGCTTGTCCGTTGGAATGGGCAGGATATATACCGTTTCGTCGAATCCGGTGTAGGCATTCAGGTCGGCGCCGAACTTGATCCCGATGGACTGCAGGTAGGACACCAGCTCGTGGCGCTTGAAATGCGTGGAGCCGTTGAACGCCATGTGCTCTGTGAAGTGGGCGAGGCCCAGCTGGTCTTCGTCTTCCAGGATGGACCCCGCCTTGACCACGAGCCGCAGCTCCAGCTTCTTCTCGGGCCGTGCGTTCTTCTGGATATAGTAAGTGAGGCCGTTGGCCAGCTTGCCCACCCTCACCTGCGGATCGACGGGCAAAGGCTCGCTCAGGGCTGGCGCGGCAGCCTGGGCGAGAAAGGACAGGGATAGCAGCGCAAGCGCGGCAAGGCGGATCAGGCGGAGCGGCATAGGACCTCGGTGTACGTTTCGAGCGCATACGATACACCAGAATCCGGTCAGGAATCGCTTCCCAGGGCCGGGCTGCGATCCTGCAGCATTCCAGCTTTCGGCGCCTGGATTTTGCGGTACACAACGGCCCAGGCCAGCGCATAGGCCAGCGCCATGGCGCCGAAAGCGAGGGGCAGCCTGCGATCCCAGTCCGGCGCCATGTGCAGCACCGTACCTGCGATGGCAACGCCAACCAGGGCGCCGATCTGGCGGTTGGCATTCAGGGCAGCCGAGGCCACGTTCGCGTCGCTGCGCCCAGCCGCCTTCAGCACGGTCGTCGTCATGGCGGGAATGGCAAGGCCGACGGCGAAGAAAAGCAGGACGCAGCCGGCCATCACCAGCCAGACAGGGGTTGCAGCGCGGCTCCCTGCCAGCAGCATGGCGCACATGGCCGCCACGCCCAGGCCGCCCAGCAAGGGCGGCCTGGCGCCAAGGCGATCGATCACCCGTCCCGCGGCGAAATTGGTAATGGTGCTGGCCACCATGGTGGGCATCAGCCACAGGCCGGTGTTCAATGCACTGGCGCCGTGCGCCTGCTGCAGGTAGAGGCTCATCACGAAGAGCTGGCCGAAGACGCCGAAGTTGATCAGGAAGCCGGTGCCGATGGCGGCGGCGAAGCCCGGCCGCTGCAGCAGCGCGCGGGGGACGAGCGGCTGGGGTGAGCGCCGCTCGCGCAGCACCATGGCCGCCCCAAGCACCGCTGCCAGAACGGCCGCGCCCAGTACCGCGGGATGCGTCCAGCCCAGAACCGGGCCTTCGATGAGCAGGTAGCTGAGCGATGCCAGGGCGGCCATGCCCAGCGCGTGGCCCGCAATGGGAATTGGCCGCCGCGTCGCGGCAGGCGCCGCGACGCGCAGCTGGGCCAGCACAATACCGGCCAGACCTATCGGCAGATTGATCCAGAACACCGAGCGCCAGCCGAACGCCTGCACCAGCAGGCCGCCTACCAGCGGCCCCGAAGCGGCCGCGCAGCCGACGATGGCCGACCATGCGGCGACCATGCGGGCGCGCTCGCCGTCGCCAGGAGCGGCATGCGTCAGCAGGCTCAGGGAACTGGGCATGAACAGGGCCGCGCCGCAGCCTTGCAGCAGGCGTGCCCCGATCAGGGCATCGCCGCTGGGCGCCAGCGCGCAGCAGACGGAACCCAGGAGAAAGACGGCGAGTCCCCCCTGGTAGACCGCCTTCGGTCCATAGCGGTCGGCCAGGGCGCCGCCCGCCAGCAGCAGGGCTGCGAAGCTGAGTGTATAGCCGTCCAGCACCCACACCAGCCCATCCAGGGGAACATGCAAATCGGCGGCGATGTTGGACAGCGCCGTGTTGACGGCGGTGACGTCCAGCATTGCCATCACGAATCCGATGGCCAGCGTCAGCAGCAGCATGGTTTTCCTTTGATCTGGTTCATCCGGCCATGCTAGCCAGCTTGCGCGATGCAGTAAACGTGCATAACATCAGCGCTGTGATGCATTTTTGCATCGGGAGCGACCATGGACTGGGACAACGCACGCATTTTCCTCGGCATCTACCGTGCAGGCACCCTGCGCGGCGCGGCAGCGCAGCTGGACATCGACCAGGCCACGGTGGGCCGCAGGCTGGCGGCCATGGAAAAATCGCTGAACGCCCGCCTCTTCCTGCGCACGCCAGCAGGCTATGTCGCCACCCCGGCCGGGGAAACTGCGGCCCGTTCGGCGGAACTCATGGAGGAGGCGGCGCACCGGCTCCAGCGCGAGATGCAAGGCATCGACAACCGGCTCTCCGGCACGGTGCGCGTCACCACCACGGACACCATGGCCGTTCACTTCGTGATGAACGCCATGGCGCTGCTGCACGAGAGGCATCCCGAGATCCAGGTGGCGCTGAGCATTGGCACCCAGTTGACCAGCCTTACGCGGCGCGAAGCGGATCTTGCCGTGCGCACCGCCCGGCCTTCGAGCCCGGACCTGATCTCGCGGCACCTGGCGCGGCGCACTGCGGGACTGTACGCGACGGCGGATTACCTGAAACAGCGGGGCATGCCGGTTCCCGGCAGCGGCTTCGAGGGCCACGATATCGTGGTGTACGAGGCGGCCGTCGCCCCGCGCCACAGTGAGAAGCTCGCGGGCGAGCCGGTACACAACGCGCGTGTGGCCATGACGGTCAACACGGGGCTGATGCTGCTGCTGGCAGCGAAGTCCGGCCTGGGCATCGCCGAGCTGCCGACCCATCTGGCCGACCCGGATCCCAATCTCCAGCGGATCTGGCCGGAGCGCGAGCACCACTACGATACCTGGCTCGTCATGCATGGAGACCTGAACCGGAGCGCGAGGGTAAGGGCCGTGGCGGACGCCATTGTCGAATCCGTGCCCGGCATGTCGCCGGAGTGATGCTAAGATCGCAATATGGCTACCCATGCATCAATTCTCCCGCCGCTCCAGCGGCTGCACCGCGCCACCATGGCCTGGCTCACCAGTTGGTGGCGCCTGTTCCAGTTCGCCGGGCTGCTGCTGATGCGCGCCGTGGCGCCGTCCAGCTACCGGCGCGACAACCGCAATGCGCTTGCCAATCACCTGGTGCTGGCGACGGCCCCCAACCTGCTCTGGTTTTCCGTGCTCGCGGCCCTTATCAGCCTGGTCATCATCCGCATTGTGGTGGTGACGGCAGCCAGCTACGGCCTTTCCGGCTACGCGCTGGAAATGGTGGTGCGCGTCCTCGTGCTGGAGCTGATTCCGCTGACCGCAGCCCTCTTCGTCGCCCTGCGCAGCACTCTCCCAGCCTCTGTGGAATTCGCGCAGATGCGGGTGGCGGCGGCGGCTGCCGCTCCTGCCGGTTCCGCAGGCGATGTGCCCTCCCCTGCCTTCGTGCTGCGCACCGAGTTCTATCCCCGTGCGGCGGCCGGCATCTTCGCCGTATGGATGCTCGCGGCCGTGAGCTGCGTGCTGACATTGATCCTGGCCTACATCACCATCTACGGCTTCACCCCATGGGCGCTGCCGGGATACACGCGCGTGGTGGGCCAGATCTTCAATCCCGCCGTGTCCATGATCCTGCTGCTGAAGATCTTCTTCTTCAGCCTTGCTGTCGGCATTATTCCGCTCGCCTCGGCGTTCTACGACGAAGCGGCGAACCCGGTACTGCACCGTTTCAGGTCCACGCACGGCCTGTCCGACATGGTGCGGATGTTTTCCGTGATCCTGCTGATCGAGGCAGCGTCCCTGATGGGCAATTACTACTGATACTGCTATGAACCAGCCATCCACTACACCGCAGCCGGTGCGCAACGCCGAGTTCAAGGCGGCGCTGCTGCTGATCCTGATGGCGGCGCTCCTGATCGGCGCCGTTCTCTATCTCATGTATGCGCGCGGCGCATTCGAGGCGACACAGCGGCTGGTACTCACCGCGGACGACTCCGAGGGCGTAAGCGTGGGGATGGACGTGACGTTCGCGGGCTTCCCCATCGGCCGCGTGCAGCGCATCGAATTGAGCAAGGACGGCAAGGCGCGCATCCTCATCGATGTTCCGAAGAAGGATGCGCACTGGATGCGCACCAGCAGCATCTTCACCCTGGAGAAAGGCATTGTGGGCGGCGCCCGGCTGCGCGCCTTCACAGGCATTCCCACCGACCCGCCGCTGCCGGAAGGGGCGGAACGGACCATCCTCGTAGGCGACGCGGCGGCCGAGATTCCGCGCCTGCTCTCCGCCGCGCGCGATGTCCTGGCCAATATCACTGCCCTTACCGCCAGCGACTCAGCCCTGGGCAACAGCCTGCGCAATGTGCAGAGCGTGACCGAGAAGCTGAACGGTCCCGGAGGCGCCATGGGCCTCATCGCTGGCGAGGACCGCAAGGCTCAGGAACTGCTGCGCAATGCGAACTCGCTGATCGTCAAGGCCGACTCCCTGGTCGGCAATGCGGACCGCCGCGTCTTTGGCGACAAGGGCATTGCTACGGATGCGCAGGCCGCCGTGGTCCAGCTGAACGGCCTGCTGGCCGACGCCCGCACAAGCCTGAAGAAGATGGACGCGGTACTGGCCGAAGCGCAGGCCGTAGGCGCCAATGCACGCGAAGCGACGGAAGACCTGGGCGCCCTGCGTGCAGACATCGACAGCAACCTGCGCAAGATCGAAGAACTGGTCAATGAGATCAACCGCAAATGGCCGTTCAAACGCGAAACGGAGATAAAGCTCCCATGAAAACCCGCCTCGCCCTGATCGCGCTGGCCACGCTCGCTGCCTGCAGCAGCGGTCCGCCCGTGCCGGACTGGAAAATGAATGCGCAAAGCTCGCTGAAACGCGCCACCGACGCCTATATGGACGGCAAGGCCCAGATCGAAAAGAACGAATTCGCACGCGCCCGTGCCGAAATCGGCAGCACGGGCAAACTCGATCTGGCCATCCGCGCGGAACTCATTCGCTGCGCGGCCCGTACGGCGGCGCTGGATTTCGAAGAATGCAGCGGGTTCGAAGCCATGCGGGCCGACGCCAGCGCTGCGGACCTGGCTTACGCCGCGTATCTCGCTGGCCGCGCCAGCCAAGCCGATGCTGCCCTTCTGCCGGATCCGCAGCGCGCAGTGCTGGCTGCGGGGTCCGACCAGGCGGCAGCGGCAGCCGCCAACGCAATCGCCGATCCGATGTCGCGGCTGGTCGCGGCAGGCGCCCTGTTCAAGGCGAACCGGGCCACGCCTGAACTGATCGCGCAGGCGGTGGAGACTGCGTCCGGCCAGGGCTGGCGGCGCGCGTTGCTGGCGTGGCTGAACGTGCAGGCCCTGCGTGCAGACAAAGCTGGCGACACCGCGGAAGCGGAGCGCATACGCCGCCGCATTGTGTTGGCGGAGACGTCGGCCAAACGCTAGCCGTCGCTCTTCCCCTGTGCGGCCGCCTCGCGCAGCTTGTCCTTCTTGCTCTTGCGTTTTCCCTTGATCCCGCCGTTCGGGTCTGACGCGACCGGAGCCGCCGCCTGCTGCACGGGCTCGAAGCCTGCGATGCGTTCGCGCGGCACGCGCTTTTGCTGGCGGTTTTCGATCAGCCGAAAATGCGCCTCGGTGTCCGCGCTGACGAAGCTCACGGCGACACCGCTCTCCCCCGCCCGGCCCGTGCGGCCGATGCGGTGGGTGTAGTCCGCCGGGGAACGCGGCAGGTCGTAATTCACTACAACCGGCAGGCGCGCGATGTCGATGCCCCTCGCTGCGACATCGGTGGCCACCAGCACCTGCAGCCTTCCCGACTTGAAGTCGGCCAGCACCTCGGTACGCGCGCCCTGGCTGAAATCGCCGTGGAAGGCTTCGGCCCGCACGCCGTTGCGGCGCAGCTTGTCCGCCACGTGTTCGGAGGCGTATTTTGTGGCGACGAACACCAGCACCCTGCTCCACTTCTCCTGCTTGATCAGCTGCCGCAGCAGCTGCGTGCGGCGCGGCGCATCCACCTCGATGGCGCGCTGCAGGATGTCCGGTTCGTGCGCTTCTTCGTTCGACGCCTCGATCCGCACCGGTTCGCGCAGCATCGCTGAGGCCAGCGCCTGCACGGCGGGTGGGAAGGTGGCCGAGAAGAACAGGTTCTGGCGCCGGGCGGGCAGCTTGGCGAGTATGGATGCAATCTCCTCGCTGAAGCCCATGTCCAGCAGCTTGTCCGCTTCGTCCAGCACCAGGACAGACGTGGCGTCCAGTTTCAGGGCGTTGTGCTCAACCAGGTCGAGCAGGCGGCCGGGCGTGGCCACCATGATGTCCGTGCCGCCCCGCAGGGCCATCATCTGGGGATTGATGGACACGCCGCCGAAGGCGATCGACACCTTTACCGGCTGCGGCAGGCGCTGCACCAGTTTGCGGATCGCCTCGCCCACCTGGGTGGCCAGCTCGCGCGTCGGAACCAGCACCAGCCCGTACAGCCCGCGCCGCTCGCGCTTTCCGCTGATCAATGCATGCACCATCGGCAGCGCAAATGCTGCAGTTTTGCCGGAGCCCGTCTGGGCGGATCCCAGCACATCCGCACCGCGCAGGGCGGCGGGAATGGCGGCCGCCTGGATGGCGGTGGGCTGTTCGTAGCCGATGCCTGCAACGGCATCGGCGAGTTCCGGCGCGAGGCCGAGTGAGGAGAAGGACATGGTCTGCCTGATATTGCTGAAGGCAGCAGTATAAAGCAGGCCCGCTTCTACTGGCCGCTCAGCGCCCGCATTTCGGCGTAGAGATTGGACTTTCCTTCGAAGCCGATACCCGTCAGTTCCGGCATGGTGATGTAGCCCTGCTCCACGCGCACGCCGTCCGGGAAGCCGCCGAAAGGCTGGAACAGGTCGGGATAGCTCTCGTTGCCGCCCAGGCCAAGCCCCGCCGCGATATTCAGCGACATCTGGTGGCCGCCATGGGGAATGCAGCGGCTGCGCGACCAGCCGTGTTCATGCAGCATGTCCAGGGTGCGCAGGTACTCGACCAGGCCGTAGCTCAGCGCGCAGTCGAATTGCAGCCAGTCCCGGTCGGGCCGCATGCCGCCGTAGCGGATCAGGTTGCGCGCGTCCTGCATCGAGAACAGGTTTTCGCCCGTGGCCATTGGCTTGCTGTAGTAGCTGCGCAGCGTGGCCTGGAGCTCGAAGTCCAGCGGATCGCCGGCCTCCTCGTACCAGAACAGGTCGTACCGGGACAGGGCCTTGGCATAGGCAATGGCGGTATCGAGGTCGAAGCGGCCATTGGCATCCACCGCCAGCTTCTGTCCGTCCTGAAGCACGCTCAGGATGGAGTCGATGCGGCGCAGGTCCTCGTCCAGCGATGCGCCGCCGATCTTCTTCTTCACCACCGTGTAGCCGCGGTCGATATAGCTGCGCATCTCGTCCTTCAGTGCGTCGTGGCTCTGCCCCGGATAGTAGTAGCCGCCCGCCGCGTAGACGAAGACCTTGGGGTCCGGCTTGCCGCTGCCATAGCGCTCGGCCAGCAGGTGGAACAGCGGCTTGTCCGCGATCTTGGCGGTGGCGTCCCAGATCGCCATGTCGATGGTGCCGATGGCCACGGAGCGTTCGCCATGGCCGCCCGGCTTCTCGTTCTTGTACATGCAGTCCCAGATCTTGTGCGGGTCGAGGTTGCTGCCGTCCTCGTTCACAAGCGTGGACGGATCTGCTTCAAGGATGCGGGGAATGAAGCGTTCGCGCATCAGCATGCCCTGGCCGTAGCGGCCGTTGGAATTGAAACCATAGCCCACAACCGGCTTGCCGTTCCGGATCACGTCCGTGATCACGGCGACGAGGCTCAGCGTCATTTTGCTGAAGTCGATATAGGCATTGCGGATGGGGGAGCTGATGGGGATGGTCTTCTCGCGGATTTCAACGATGCGCATGGCGTTCTCCTGTAGCGGTATTCGATGAACGAAGCATATCCTTGTTGCCGACAGCTATAATTCATCCATATTCACAATATTATTCAGTTAAAGTGAAAAGCGATCTGGAATTCTTCGTGCTGCTGGCGAAGCTGGGCAGCCTGTCCGCTGCAGCCCGTGAGCTGGGCATCACGCCGCCGGCCGCCACGCGCCGCCTCATGACCATGGAACAGCGCCTCGGCGTGCGCCTGGCCAACCGCAGCACGCGGCGCGTGAGCCTGACCAGCGAGGGCGAACTGTATCTGGTGCAGGCCACTCAGATCCTGGCGGATATCCAGGCCATGGAAGAATCCGTGCGCAGCAGCCGCGCGGCGCCAAAGGGCCTGCTGCGCGTGAACGCCACGCTGGGCTTCGGCCGCACCACCATCGCGCCGCTGGTATCACGCTTCGCCCGCCGCTACCCTGAGGTCGAAGTGCAGCTCCAGTTGACGGACCGCGCCATCAACCTGGTGGAGGAAGCCTTCGACCTCGGCATCCGCTTCGGCGAGCTGCCGGACACGCGGCTGACGGCGCGCCGCATCATGTCCAACCGGCGATTCCTGTGCGCCGCGCCTTCCTATCTCAAGAAGCACGGCACGCCTGCATCGCCTGCCGAACTGGCGCAGCACGACTGCATCCTGCACCGCCAGAATGACGACGCCTACATGAGCTGGAAACTGAGCAAGGGCCGCAAGACGGAAACCGTGAAGGTGCGCGGCAAGCTGTCGAGCAACGACGGCGATGTGGTGCTGGGCTGGGCGCTGGACGGCCACGGCATCCTCCCGCGCTCCGAATGGGATGCGGCGAAATACCTCGAGAGCGGGCGGCTGCAGGTGGTGCTGCCGGACTACGCCCTGCCCTCCGCCGACCTGTATGCCTACTATCCCAGCCGCCAGCACCAGCCGGCCAAACTGCGCGCCTTCATCGACTTCCTGGCGGGCGAGCTCGCGGCCTGACTACATGCCGACATCGCCATAGGGCCCGGCGACCACCACCACATAACCCTCGGGATCGCGCAGCCAGATTTCCCTGTGCTGGGCATTGCTGTTTTCCTTGGGCCCTTCCAGGACGGTGGCCCCGGCGGCCGCAATGCGGTCCACGGCCTCGTCGAAATCCTCGGTATAGAACCACAGCAGCGCGCCGTTCCCGTAAGGCCGCTTTTCGGGATCGCCCAGATGGGGATGATGGTGGGCGCCCCAGCGGTGCAGCTGGAGTACCATGAGGTCGCCCCACAGCAGCTGTTCGTATTCCTTGCCCCCATGGCGGCTGCGCAGGCCCAGCACGGACTGATACCAGCGGCTCGATGCTTCCACATCGCTCACGGCAATCAAAGGTTGCGCTTGCATGATCCCTCCTTCGGCTCGTCGGAGGAACAGGATACACCCGCCTCACTCGCCACGGCGCAGCGGTAGCCACTGCACAATGGCCCAGATCAATTCCGGCGCCAGAAAACACCACAGCAAGGGAGCCCCGGTCTGCCACAAGGCCCAGGCCATCCACAAGGAGAACAGCATGCGCCCGGCGCCGTCGAAGCGGCCGAAGCGCGGCTGGGGATCGGCAATGCGCAGCACGGCCCACACCAGCACAATACTGCCGAGCAGGCAGGCGAACAGCACGTGGAATGGATCGAAGAGTGGCAGCGGCGAGCCGCCCAGCGCCACATTCATGCCCGAGAGATGATCGCGCGCCAGGGCGAAGGTCCAGGGCGTTGCGAAGGGCGCTGTCACCAGCAGGTCGTAGATTGCACTGCCGCGCACGAAGCGCCGGAAAACTGCGGAAGAAACCATGGCTGCTCCATCAGGTTGAGATGGGCGGATGCTAAAGCCTGGAGTACACTCCATGGTCAAGCATTTTTTGAGGAGAGAGCATGCGCATCGGCGACCTGGCCGCGGCCAGCGGCATCAGCCGCGATACCCTGCGCTTCTACGAGAAGCGCGGCCTGCTGCGCGCGCGGCGCGGCGCGAACGGCTACCGCGACTATCCCGAGGAAGCGGTGGACTGGCTGCGCTACCTGCGCACCGCCCAGTCGCTCGGCTTCACGCTCAGCGAGATCGAAGCGGACCTGCCCCTGCTCTCCGGCGGCGGCAGCACGGCCGCCGCCCTGCGCGCGGCGCTGGCTGCGAAGCTGGAGGAGATCGACCGGCGCATCTCCGGGCTGCAGGCGCTGCGCGGGGAGCTGTCCCTGCGGCTGGGCGAAGACATGGCGGCCTGTCCCCTGCGCCCCTGAGCTGCCTGCGGTGCCATACTGGGCGCATGGTGACGGCCCGCTTCCGCCTGTACGAAGAACTCAGGGACTTCCTGCCGCGCGAGCGGCGGGATACGGCGTTCGACGCGCCCTGTGCCCGGAACGCCACCGTGAAGCACATGCTGGAAGCGCTGGGCGCGCCGCATACCGAAATCGGCCCGGTGCGCCGTAACGGCCGGGCGGCTTCGCTGGACGATCTGCTGGCCGATGGCGACCTGGTGGAAGCCTGGCCTCTCGCTCCGGCGCCGCCGCCGCACTCGCCGCCCCGCTTCGTCGCCGACGCGCATCTCGGCGGGCTGGCGCGCTTCCTGCGCATGGCCGGTTTCGACACCCTGTACGAAAACGGCTTCGCGGACGACGCCATTGAAACCATCGCCAGCATCGAGCACCGCATCGTGCTGACGCGCGACCGCGAGCTGCTGAAGCGGAGCGGCGTGCTGCGCGGCTGCTATGTGAGGGCGCTGAAGCCGGAACCGCAGCTGCGCGAGGTCTTCCTCCGCTACAGCCTTGCCCCGGCGGTGCGCCCCTTCTCGCTCTGCCTGAACTGCAATACGCCGCTGCGCCCTATCGATAAGGCCGCCATCGCAGACCGCCTCCCGCCCTCGGTGCGCGCCAGCCACGAGCACTTCCAGCATTGCCCCAGCTGCGGCGGCGTGTTCTGGCAAGGCTCGCACTGGCGCCGGATGCGCGCCCTCATCGCGTCCATCGCTCCCGGTGCGACGACGTAAAGTCTCCAAATCCCGCTGAAAAACAGTTAATATTGCCGTCTGGCATCTTTTTAGCGAGGTAAGCGTGCTGGTTATTTTCGGATTCATCGTGGTCATGGCCTCGGTGCTGGGCGGTTTTGCCCTTCAGGGCGGCCATCTCGCGGCCCTGTTCCAGCCCACCGAACTGCTGATCATCGGCGGAGCGGCGCTGGGCGCCTTCTTCGTGGCCAACGACGGCAAGGCGATCAGGGCCACGCTCAACTCCATCCCCACCCTGTTCCAGACCTCGCGCTACACCAAGGGCATGTACATGGACCTCATGTCCCTGATGTTCGAGCTGCTGACCAAGGTGCGCAAGGAAGGTCTGATGTCGGTGGAAGGCGATGTGGACGATCCGTACGACAGCCCGATCTTCACCCGCTACCCGCGCATCATGGAAGACGGCCATATCCTCGAATTCATCACCGACTACCTGCGCCTCATGATCTCGGGGAACATGGACGCCTTCCAGATCGAGAACCTGATGGACAACGAGATCGAAACCCACCACGAGGATGCCGAGCTGCCCGTCAACACCATCCAGTCGATGGCGGAAGCCATGCCGGCCTTCGGCATCGTGGCGGCGGTGGTGGGCGTGGTGCACACCATGGCCTCGGTGGGCCTGCCTCCCTCGGAGCTGGGCGTGCTGATCGCCGGAGCGCTGGTGGGCACCTTCATCGGCATCCTGCTGTCCTATGGCTTCGTGGGTCCGCTGGCCCAGCTGCTGCGCCGCAAGCACATGGAACAGGCCAAGATGTACCAGTGCGTCAAGGTGACGCTGCTGGCGAGCCTGAACGGCTATGCGCCCGCCCTCTCCGTGGAGTTCGGCCGCAAGGTGATCTCGGCCACCGAGCGGCCCTCGTTCCTGGAACTGGACAAGCAGGTGCGCACCGTGAAGGTCAAGTAAGCCCGGCGCGGCTTCACGTTATAATGGGCGGCTATATATCCATGCCTTATCCGAATTGCCCGACTGGTCCGCAACGTGAATCCTCTTCTCGACAAGCTGCAACCGTATCCGTTCGAAAAGCTGCGCCAGCTCTTCGCCGCCGTCAAGCCCAATCCCGAGTACCGCGCCATCAGCCTTGGTATCGGTGAACCGAAACATCCCACGCCTGCCTTCATCCAGCAGGCGCTGACCGAAAACCTCGCCGGTTTGGCGAACTATCCGCTCACCGCAGGAAGCGACGCGCTGCGCGGCGCCATCGCCGCCTGGCTGGAGCGCCGCTACGACCTGCCTGCGCTGGACACGGCCACCCAGGTGCTGCCCGTGAACGGCTCGCGCGAGGCGCTCTTCGCGCTCGCCCAGGCGGTGATCGATCCGAAGGCAGGCGCGCTGGTGGTGTGCCCGAATCCCTTCTATCAGATCTACGAAGGCGCGGCCTATCTGGCGGGCGCGGAGCCTTACTTCGTGAACTCCGACCCGGCCCGCAACTTCGCGCCCGACTTCGACACCGTGCCGGAAGAGGTCTGGAAACGCGTCCAGCTGCTGTACATCTGCTCGCCCGGCAATCCCACCGGGGCCGTGCTGACGCTGACGGACTGGGAGCACCTGTTCGCCCTGTCCGAGCGCTACAACTTCATCATCGCGGCGGACGAGTGCTATTCCGAAATCTATCACGGCGATGAACCGCCCATGGGCGCCATGCAGGCCGCCCACATCCTGGGCCTCGCAGGCGTGGAACGCCCGTATGCCCGCCTGGTGATGTTCTCCAGCCTCTCCAAGCGCTCCAATGTGCCGGGCATGCGCTCCGGCTTCGTTGCAGGCGATGCGGACGTCCTGAAAAAATTCCTGCTGTACCGCACCTATCACGGCGGGGCCATGAGCCCTCCCGTGCAGGCTGCGTCCATCGCGGCCTGGAACGACGAAACCCATGTCGAGGCCAACCGCGAACAGTACCGCGCCAAGTTCGACGCCATCACCCCGCTGCTGCAGGAAGTGATGGATGTCGCCCTGCCCGACGCCGGCTTCTACCTGTGGGCCGACGTGAGCCGCACCGGCCTGTCGGACACCGAATTCGCGCAGCGCCTCTACGCCAGCCACAGCGTGACCGTGCTGCCCGGCAGCTACCTGGCGCGCGAAGCGCATGGCGTCAACCCTGGCCGCAACCGCATCCGCATGGCGCTCGTCGCCGAAACGGCGGAAGGCCTGGAAGCTGCGCAGCGCATCGTCCAATTCTGCAAAACCCTGACCACTCAATAAGATCATGACTCAACAACTTCAGCAAATCATCGACCAGGCCTGGGACAACCGCGCCGAGATCAATCCTTCCAACGGCAGCGCCGAGCTGCGCGACGCCGTGTCGCACGTGCTGGCCGCGCTGGACAACGGCAGCCTGCGCGTGGCGCAGAAGGATTCGGGCGCCTGGGTGGTGAACCAGTGGGTCAAGAAGGCCGTGCTGCTGTCCTTCCGCCTGGAGAACAACGTGGTGCTGCCGTCGGACGGCACCATGCAGTTCTACGACAAGGTGCCAACCAAGTTCGCCAACTACACGGCCGACGATTTCGCCAAGGGCGGCTTCCGCGTGGTGCCGCCAGCCGTGGCGCGCCGCGGCTCCTTCATCGGCAAGAACGTGGTGCTGATGCCTTCCTACGTCAACATCGGCGCCTACGTCGATGAAGGCGCCATGGTGGACACCTGGGCCACCGTGGGCTCCTGCGCGCAGATCGGCAAGAACGTGCACCTGTCCGGCGGCGTGGGCATCGGGGGCGTGCTGGAGCCGATGCAGGCCAATCCGACCATCATCGAAGACAACTGCTTCATCGGCGCCCGCTCCGAGATCGTGGAAGGCGTGATCGTGGAAGAGAACTCGGTGATCTCGATGGGCGTCTACATCGGCCAGTCCACCAAGATTTACGACCGCTCGACCGGCGAGGTAAGCTACGGCCGCGTGCCTTCCGGTTCCGTAGTGGTGTCGGGCTCCCTGCCTTCCGACGACGGCAAGTACAGCCTGTACTGCGCCGTGATCGTCAAGCGCGTGGACGCGCAGACCCGCGCCAAGACCGGCATCAACGAACTGCTGCGCGGCGTATAACAAAACCGTTTTGACCTGAGGAGGCCGATATGGCGATGGACCGCTTGTTCCAGCTGATGAAGGAAAAAAGTGCATCGGATATGTTCTTTGCGGTGAACTCGCCGGTCCACATCAAGATCAACGGCAACCTCGTTCCCGTGAACCAGCAGAAGCTGGAGAACGAGAACATCCTGCAGCTGCTGGGCGAAATCTGCACGCGCGAGCAGCTGCAGGAGCTGGAATCGACCAATGAACTGAACACCGGTTTTTCGGTGCCGGGAACGGGACGGTTCCGTCTTTCCGCCTTCCGCCAGCGCGGCAGCATCTCCTGCGTGTTCCGCTTTGTGCCCGCGAACATTCCGGCGCTGGGCGAACTGGGGCTGCCGGAAGTGCTGGCGGACCTCATCATGGAAAAGCGCGGCCTGCTGCTGCTGGTGGGCTCCACCGGTTCCGGCAAGTCCACCACCATCGCGGCCATGCTGGACCACCGCAACGAGCAGAAGACGGGGCATATCCTCACGCTGGAAGACCCCATCGAGTACCTGTTCCAGAACAAGAAGTCCATCGTGAACCAGCGCGAGATCGGCGCGGACGCAAAGGACTTCTACACGGCCCTGCGCAACTCCATGCGCCAGGCGCCGGACTGCATCCTGATCGGCGAGATCCGCGACAAGGAAACCATGGCTGCGGCGCTGGCCTATGCCCAGTCGGGCCACCTGGTGCTGGCCACCCTGCACGCCAACAACAGCTACAACGCGCTGAACCGCATCATCAGCTTCTACCCCATCGAGAACCGGGCGGCGCTGCTGCAGGATCTCTCGTCCACCGTGAAGGCGATTGTGTCCCAGCGCCTGATCCGCTCTTCGGACGGCGGCAAGCGCACACCTGCGGTGGAAGTGCTGGTCAACACGCGCCTGATCGGCGAGATGATCGAGAAAGGCGAGATCGGCGAAATCAAGGAAGCACTGGAAAAGAGCCTGTCGCCGGGTTCGCAGTCCTTCGAGCAGGCCCTGTTCCGCCTCTTCAAGGAAGGGAGGATCACCCAGGAAGAAGCGCTCGCCAACGCGGACTCCGCCACCAACCTCCTCTGGCTCCTCAACAACGCCACCGACGCCAAACCCGCCGAAGGCGAAAAGGAAGCCAAGCCCGCCGCCGCCGAAACCTCCTTCACCGAGTTCACCCTCAACACCTGAGCGCCCGCAAGGATACCGACGACGGTAACGCCTTCAACAACTGATTGGCGAGCTATCCGAACTCCCGGAAGGATTGGCGCAACTGCCAAACGAAATCCGGTATAAACTGAAGGCGCTTGAGCGCTCGGTGCCAGTTCGGCCGTGGTCCTCCTGGACCATCAAAGGGCGCACCATGCTTGAACTTCGCAAGCAGATTGCAGCCGAGAATATTCCTGCAATAAAGGAGGTGCTGAAGGACTGGCGTTCCTTTACGGAGGATTTATGAACGAGTACGAACGTCTTTTTGCGGAAATCGTCCAACAGACAAAAGACGGCAGCCTCCAATGGCGCCAGGTCCGCCGCACGGAAAACGCGGAGCTGCTGCTGAATGCCGACACGGTGATTCGGCAGTTCGAGGCGACTTTTACAAGGAACTCTCATCCGTACAAGTTGCTCTTGCTGGAAAAGCGCGTGGAAGATGAGCATTTTTTCTGGACCTTCCAGCAGAGGGAGCCCGAACTGCACGTTGTCGACGACGGTGAATTAGTGACGTCGCTGGACCGCCTCTATATTGATGCAAATGAGATCAGAGGCCTGCTTGGCTTGGTAGAACCGCGTGCAGACAGATCCTACCGCCTATTCGGCACAGTGCATCCAGGCAGAGCCGCGAGCCAGACCTGAGCGGGATATAATGTCGCCTTTGGCCGCGCGCCAGGCGACACGTTTATCCCCATGACGACACTCTACGGTATCCCCAACTGCGACACAGTGAAAAAGGCCCGCACCTGGCTCGCCGGGCAGCAGCAGGACTTCACCTTCCACGACTTCAGGAAGCAGGGCCTGACCGAGGCCATCGTCCAGGAGTGGCTCAAGCACGTGGACTGGGAAACGCTCGTCAACAGGAAGGGCACCACCTGGCGCGGCCTGCCCGATGAGCGCAAGGCCTCTGTCACCGACGCGGCCAGCGCCACACAGCTGATGCTGGAGTTCCCCTCCGTGATCAAGCGCCCCGTGCTGCAAACCCCGTCCGCCAGCCACGTCGGCTTCTCGGACGCCCAATACCGACAAATCTTCCAGCTGTAAGCCAATGACCGCTTCCCGTACCCTCGCGCTGACCGAAAAACTGATCGGCCTTTCCTCCGTCACCCCTGAAGACAAAGGCTGCCAGGACCAGCTGATCCACCTGCTGGAGCCGCTGGGCTTCCAGTGCGAGACCATCCAGTCCGGCGAGGTCACGAACCTGTGGGCGCGCAAGGGCACGGAACAGCCGCTGCTGGTCTTCGCCGGCCACACCGACGTGGTGCCCACCGGCCCAGTCGAGCAGTGGGCGTCGGAACCCTTCTACCCCACCCACCGCGACGGCAAGCTGTATGGGCGCGGCACGGCGGACATGAAGACCTCCATCGCCGCCATGGTCGTGGCCTGCGAAGAGTTCATCGCCGCGCATCCGGACCACAAGGGCTCCATCGCCTTCCTCATCACGAGCGACGAGGAAGGCCCGGCCACGGACGGCACGGTCGTCGTATGCAACAAGCTGAAGGAACGGGGCGTAAAGCTGGATTACTGCATCGTGGGCGAACCCACCTCCAGCCAGACCCTGGGCGACATGATCAAGAACGGCCGCCGCGGCTCGCTCTCCGGCTGCCTTACCGTCAAGGGCGTGCAGGGCCATATCGCCTACCCCCAGCTGGCGAAGAATCCCATCCACCTCGCCGCCCCTGCCATGGCCGACCTGGTGGCCGAAGTCTGGGACGAAGGGAACGAATACTACCTGCCCACTTCCTGGCAGATGTCCAACATCAAGGCAGGCACCGGCGCGAACAACGTCATTCCGGGCGAGATGGTCATCGACTTCAACTTCCGCTTCTCCACCGCCAGCACGGCGGACAGCCTGAAGGAGCGCGTGCACGCGATCCTGGACCGCCACGGCCTCGAATACGACCTGAAGTGGACGCTGAGCGGCCTGCCCTTCCTCACGCCGCGCGGCACCCTGTCCACCGCCATCTGTGAAGCGATCAAGGATGAAACGGGCGTGGACACCGAGCTCTCCACCACCGGCGGCACCTCGGACGGGCGGTTTATCGCCCAGATCTGCCCTCAGGTGATAGAATTCGGCCCGCCCAACGGCAGCATCCACAAGATCGACGAGCACATCGAAGTGCGCTTCATCGACCCGCTGAAAAACATCTACCGCCGCACGCTGGAAAACCTGCTGCGCTGACCACCATGGATACCACGCTCTTTACGACGCCGCGCGACCTGCTGCGCTATGCCACCACCCGTTTCAACGCGGCCAAGCTGTTCTTCGGCCATGGCAGCGCGGAAGCCTTCGACGAGGCGGCCTACCTGATCCTGCACACCCTCAAGCTGCCGCTGGACAAGCTGGATCCGTTCCTGGATGCGCGCCTGCTGCCGGAAGAAGTGCAGCAGGTAATGGCCGTCATCGAGCGCCGCGCCACGGACCGCATTCCGGCCGCCTACATCACGAACGAAGCCTGGCTGGGCACCTATAACTTCTACGTGGACGAGCGCACCATCGTGCCGCGCTCCTACATCGCCGAGCTCATTCCGCAGTACTTCGCGCCCTGGGTCAACGAACCGGAAGGCATCGCGAACATCCTCGAACTGTGCACGGGCTCCGGTTGCCTGGCCATCATGATGGCCGACGCCTTCCCGGACGCGGTGGTCGACGCGGTCGACATCTCGCCGGACGCGCTGGACGTCGCACGCCGCAACGTGGACACCTACAAGCTGCAGGACCGCGTGAACCTGATCCAGTCCGACCTCTACGCGAACGTGCCGGACAAGAAGTACGACCTGATCATTACCAATCCTCCCTATGTGAATTCGGGCTCCATGGCGAAACTGCCGCAGGAATACCTGCACGAGCCGCAGATCGCCCTGGACGGCGGCGCGGACGGCATGGACCTGGTGCGCAAGATCGTGGAAGGCGCAGCGGGCCGCCTCACCGACGAGGGCCTGCTGATCGTCGAAATCGGGAATGAAAAAGAATTCGCGGAAGCGGCCTTCGGCCATCTCGGCCTGACCTGGCTCACCACCAGCCAGGGCGACGACATGGTCTTCCTGCTGACCGCAGACCAACTGAAACTATGATCAAACTGACTAACGTCAGCCTGATGCGCGGCCTGAAGCCGCTGCTCGAACAGGCTGACCTCACGCTGAATCCCGGCGACAAGATCGGCCTGATCGGCGCCAACGGCGCCGGCAAATCCAGCCTCTTCGCCATGCTGCGCGACGAGCTGCATCCCGACCAGGGCAGCATCGACTTTCCCGCCAAATGGCGCATGGCCTACGTGGCCCAGGAAACGCCGCCGCTGGAGCGCGCGGCCCTGGACTACGCCATCGACGGCGACGTGAACCTGCGCAAGCTGCAGGCCGAACTCGAACGCCTGGAAGCCCTGCCGGACACGCCGGAAAACGGCATCGCCCTCGGCGAAGTCCACAGCGCGCTGGCCGATGCCGACGCCTACACCGTGCAGTCGCGCGGCGAACAGCTGCTGCTGGGCCTCGGCTTCACGCTGGACCAGATGCGCCAGCCTGTCGCCAGCTTCTCCGGCGGCTGGCGCATGCGCCTGAACCTGGCGCAGGCCCTGATGTGCCCTTCCGACCTGCTGCTGCTGGACGAACCCACCAACCACCTGGACCTGGACGCCATTATCTGGCTGGAGGACTGGCTGAAGCGCTACACGGGCACGCTCATCATCATCTCCCACGACCGCGATTTCCTGGACGAGATCGTGAACGTGATCGTTCACATCGACGAGCGCAAGCTGAAACGCTATTCGGGCAACTACTCCAGCTTCGAACGCCAGCGCGCCGCCCAGATGGTGCTGGCCGCGGGCGCGGCCGAGAAGCAGGCGCGCAAGAAGGCCCACCTGGAGTCCTTCATCAACCGCTTCAAGGCCAAGGCATCCAAGGCCAAGCAGGCCCAGAGCCGCATGAAGGCCCTGGCCAAGATGGAGGAGCTGGCGCCCCTGCGCGCGGCCGCCGAATTCTCCTTCGAGTTCCGCGAGCCCCTGAGCGCTCCCAATCCCCTGCTGGTGATGGAAGACGTGAACGCGGGCTATCGCACGGAACAGGGCGACAAGACGATTGTCCGCGGCATCAACTTCTCGCTGCAGACGGGCCAGCGTATCGGCCTGCTGGGCGTGAACGGGGCCGGTAAATCCACCCTGATCAAGACCATCGCGGGCGAACTGAAACCGCTGGAGGGCGAAGCCACCACCGGCAAGGGCCTCATCATCGGCTACTTCGCCCAGCACCAGGTGGAGATGCTGCGCCACGACGAATCGCCGCTCTGGCATTTGCAGAAGATTTCGCCGAACACCCGCGAACAGGAACTGCGCAACTTCCTCGGCGGCTTCAACTTCCCCGGCACCATGGTCACCAGCCCCATCGCCCCCTTCTCGGGCGGCGAGAAGGCGCGCCTGGCCCTGGCCCTCATCGTGTGGCAGCGTCCCAACCTGCTGCTGCTGGACGAACCGACCAACCACCTGGACCTGGAAACGCGCGAGGCGCTGACCGAGGCGCTGGCCCAGTTCGAAGGCACCCTGGTGGTGGTCTCCCACGACCGGCACCTGCTGCGCGCCACCACCGACCAGTTCATCATCGTTGCGGACAGCAAGCTGCAGCCCTTCGACGGCGACCTGGACGACTACAAGGACTGGCTGCTGCAAACGAAGCTTGGCAAGGGCACGGACGTGCTGCCCGCCGCGGGCAAGGAGAACAAGACCAGCTATCCCTCCACCTCGCCCGTTGCGCCGCCGCCTTCCGCTCCCGCCGTCGACAAGCGGGAACAGAAGCGCCTGGAAGCGGAGCAGCGCCAGCGCCTGTCCGTCCAGCGCAAGCCGATCGAGAACAAGATCAGGCAGCTGGACGACCTGATTGCCAAGCGCACGGCGCAGAAGGCGGAAACGGATGCCGCCCTGGC
The DNA here is from genome assembly GCF_021165955.1 of Massilia endophytica. Lineage (NCBI taxonomy): Bacteria > Pseudomonadati > Pseudomonadota > Betaproteobacteria > Burkholderiales > Oxalobacteraceae > Massilia > Massilia endophytica. The sequence continues at coordinate 2,875,478 of NZ_CP088952.1, forward strand.
CGATCCGGCCATTTACGAAGCCGCGAACAAGCCGAAGCTCAAGCAGCTGCTGGCGGACCAGTCCTTCTACACGAAGGACCTGGAGAAGCTGGAAGGCGAGTGGCTGGAGCTGCAGGAGCAGCTGGAAGCGCTCGCCGCCTGAGGCGGCTCACGCTGCGTGGCGCGAACCCAGCGTCACGCGGCGGATCGCCATCAGCTTGTCGATGTCGATCACAATCAGCTTGCGGGCATTGATCGTGCCCATGCCGAGCAGGTAGCCCGCATCTTCGCTCAGGTTGTCGAAAGGCCGGATCTGGCCTGCGCCCATGGTGACGATGTCCGTCACGCCGTCCGTCACCATCCCCATCACGCAGTTGGACAGCTTCAGGATGATCACGTCCGTGTGCGGGTCGTGCTCGGGCGGGCGCGGACCGAAGGCGATGCGCATGTCCACGATAGGCATGATCACCCCGCGCGACACCGCCACGCCGCCGAGCACCTCGCCATCGGCCGCAAAACGCTCGAGCGAAAGCAGCGGACGGAGTTCCTGCACCTTCGCATAGTCGAGCGCATATTCAAGCCCCCCCAGACGGAAGGTCAGGTACTGGCGGGGTGCGGTGTCTTTGCGGGCGGATGGCATGGCAGTCCTTTCGGGCGGCAAGGTGCCGCTGCTGTCCTGCCATGCTAAGACTGCTCTGCTCCTAATGCGTTGATTGTGCTCAACTTTTTCAGCGCCCTGCCGAAGTGCGGCGCCTAGGTCTTCGTAGACCAGTCGATCTCGCCCCCGCCGCTGTTGAAGATGGGGGGCTGCACATAGGTGCCCGCGCGCAGGCGCGCCTTGACCTCGCGGGGCGGCAGTTCGATCATGGGGCCTTCGTCAGGCTTGAACACCATGGTCCGCAGCAGGGTTTCGCCTGAAATGGCAGCCACCTTGCACCGGGCCTCCCCCGCCACGGCGGCCTTCTGCTCCCGCAGCTGCTCCGCCTGTTTTTCCAGCACCGCGCGCTGCCCTTCGCCCTCCTTGGATGCGACAGACAGGCGCGCCACTTCCTTCAGCGCCGGGCCTACCTGCACCGCCATCTTCTGGAACAGGGGCAGCTGCTCGGGCGTCAGGGTCACCTCCTGCTTGCGCACTTTCGTGGCCAGGGTGAGGTAGCTGCGCACATCCTGCTGGCTCGTGATGGCGTCGATCTGGGCCTTGAGCTTCTGGGCCTGGGCGTCCAGCTGCGCGAGGCGGATGGCCACTTCCTGCAGCAGCTGGTCGAACTTGCTGGTATCCGGCACCAGGGCAAAGAGCAGCATTTCGCTCTGCTTGCGCGGTCCCGCGCTCTCGATACTGATATTGCGCGCGGCAATGGCGCAGCCATTGGCCACGCCGATCACCACTTCGTCCGCCACGATCTCGCAATTGGTGGCCTCGGTGATGATCACGCGCGGCGCCGTGATCACGCTGTTCTGCACCGAATTGAGCGTCACCTGCCCCACCTTGGCGTGCACCACGGAGTTCGACACCACGCCGCCCACGGTGATCGGCCCGTCCGCATTGGTGGCCGCGCCGCCCATGAGGTTCTGCTTGAGGTGGATGGAACCGCCGCGCGAAACGATCTTGCCGAACACGTCGGCATGGATGGTGATGTTGAAGCCATCCACCACGCGCCCTTCCTGCACCTCGCCGAATTCCTCGTACTCGCCGGAGAGCTGCAGGTTGCCGGTGGTGCGCACGCTCACGCCCTCCCGGCTGATGATCTTGGGGCCGATGGAGATGCGCTTGCTGCGCCGGTCCACATTGATGAAGCCCTCGACGGATGAAACGAGGAAGTCCTCGCCCGCCAGGTGCTGGATCACGGTGCCGGCGCCCGCCATCGGGTTCAGCTCCACATCCTCCGGCAGGGGCGGCTCCACGGGAATGCCGGACAGCTCGAAACCCCGCGTTCCCGGCACGCGCGGCACCTTCTTCAGGAGCGGCGTGTGCGCGGCCACCTGGGGGAAGCGGTTCTGGTAGGTGTGCAGATCGAAACGGCCGTTGGCCATTTCCTTGGGGGCGTTGGAGCGGTGGATCTTCTGCGAGACTTCCACGATCATCGCATCCTGGCCCGGCGCGGGGCTCAGGCGGCGCGCCACGGTCAGGCGGGTGGACTTTCCCTCCTCGATGGCCTGGCTCACCACGGGCGCGTCGATGCCGAAGCGGATGCCCTTCTCCCACATGTCGGCAACGAATTCGCCGAAATCGAGATTCGAAGGCGTTTCCTCTGGCGTGCCCGAATTCAGGTAGACGGGTTCGAAGTAGTATTCCGCCTCGCCCGCGATGATGCGCACGGACTTGTACAGGGAGCGGCGCTGCTCGCTGAAGGGCGCCACCGCGTCGGCGAAGCGCACCAGGGGCTTGTCCTTGTATTCCGGGGGCAGCTCGGGGCCTGCCTCGTACAGCATGCGGATGAAGACACCGTAATCGATGCCCGTGAAATAGGCGCGCGCCTGGAACAGCTGGTTGACGGCCGCCACGCAGGCCGCCGCACCGGCGTCCGCACGGAAGTACACCCCGTCCGTGCGCTGGACGATGGCAGGCGAGGCAGCGCCCCCTGCGGTTGCTTCAGGCGCCGCAGCCTTGTTTGACACGTTCACATTCCCCTAGCACGATCATGAAACACTTTTGTTGCACAATCGATAACACCCCGTTTATATTTATTAACTAGCGTAACATGTTCCCAGAGCGAAAGGGTCAGAATTTTGCATCCTGAAAGGTAAAACGGGGCTGCAAATGCAGCCCCGCGGGAAGAATGTGGAAAGCTGGCCTCAGCGGCGCGGCGTAATCGAATACACCTCGGCGCCCGCCTCGTTGATCTGGCGGCGCAGGTCGCGGCGCTCGTCGGCCGTCATGCGGCTCATGCGGCGGTTCATTTCGGCGTTGTTCGCATTTTCCTGCATGATGCGGCGCTGCTCCTCGGCGCGCGCTTCGAAGGCACGGGTATCGCGCTCATCGCCCCAGCGCGAATCGCGGAAGCTGCGCGGATTGCGCTGCGGCTGGCCGGCCTGCTGGCCTTCGTCGCGGCGCACGCCCTGCCCGCTTTGCGGGTCGGCGAAGGCAGCCGGAGAGGCCGCCAGCAGGGCGCAGCCCAGGGCAAACGCGGCGGCGCCGGCGCGTGCGCATGCTGCCGCGCCCTTCGCCCACTGTCCATTGCCGATCGATTTGCCCATTGCTTTCCTCGTTGGTATAAGCTGTACTGCCATGGCCAAAGTGTATGCCCGATTCCCTATGAAGGTAAGACGCACGGGGTAAAGTTTGTAACACTTTGTAATGGGTTCGCATGGATGCGCCCCGTCAAGCATTATGACGTTACCATAGCGACATAATTCTGACAATTCGGACAGCCTTATGACAACGACATCGACAGAATCCGGCAACACCCCCGGCACCCAGAACGGCCACCAGGCGAAGATCATGGTGGTGGACGACGACGTGCGCCTGCGCGACCTGCTGCGGCGCTACCTCACCGAGCAGGGCTTCAACGTCTTCACGGCGGAAAACGCCACGGCCATGAACAAGCTCTGGCTGCGCGAGCGCTATGACCTGCTGGTGCTGGACCTGATGCTGCCGGGCGAGGACGGCCTTTCGATCTGCCGCCGCCTGCGCGGCGCGGGGGACCAGACCCCCATCATCATGCTGACCGCCAAGGGCGAGGACGTGGACCGCATCGTGGGCCTGGAAATGGGGGCGGACGACTACCTGCCCAAGCCTTTCAACCCGCGCGAGCTGGTGGCCCGCATCGGCGCCGTGCTGCGCCGCAAGGCGCCGGACGAGATCCCCGGCGCCCCTTCCGAAACCCCGCAGACCTTCGAGTTCGGCCAGTTCGTGCTGGACCTGGGCACCCGCACCCTGAAGAAGAACGGCGAGACCGTGCCCCTGACCACGGGCGAATTCTCCGTGCTGAAGGTGTTCGCCCGCCATGCCCGCCAGCCGCTCTCGCGCGAAAAGCTCATGGAACTGGCGCGCGGACGCGAATACGAGGTCTTCGACCGCAGCCTGGACGTGCAGATCTCCCGCCTGCGCAAGCTGATCGAACCCGATCCGTCGAGCCCCCTCTATATACAGACGGTGTGGGGCCTGGGCTATGTCTTCATCCCGGAGGGCCAGCCGCGCTGATCCCCCATGATGGCGTTTAAACTGCCCCGCTTCGGGCGGCCGATGAGCGGCCTGTTCTGGCGCACTTTCCTGCTGCTCGGCGTGCTGACGACGCTGAGCATGGCCTCCTGGATCGGCATGATCAGCGTCGTGCAGCGCGAGCCCCAGGCGCAGCAGCTTGCGGCCCAGGTGATCTCCGTGGTCACCATCACCCGCGCCGCCCTCACCCACTCCGCCCCCGACCTGCGGCGCGAGCTGCTGTTCGAGCTCGTGTCCAACGAAGGCATCCGCGTCTTCTCGCTGGAGGACGACGACGAGGTGGAGCCGCCGCCCGCCAACGCCCTCATGCCCCTGATCGAGTCCATGGTCAAGGCCAAGCTGGGGGCGGACACCCGCTTCTCGGCGCGCGTGAACGGCATGCGCGGCTTCTGGGTCAGCTTCAAGATCGACGACGACCAGTACTGGCTCATGCTGGAGCGCGAGCGCATCAGCGGCCTCACGGGCGTGCAGTGGCTGGGCTGGGCGGGCGTGGTCTCCCTGGTCTCCCTGCTGGGCGCAGCCCTGATTTCGAGCCTCATCAACCTTCCCCTCAAGCGCCTGACCGCCGCCGCGCGCGACATCGCCCGCGGCCTGCGCCCCGAACCGCTGCCGGACAAGGGGCCGCAGGAGGTGCGCCAGGCGAACCGCAGCTTCAACCAGATGGTGGACGACCTGCAGCAGGTGGAATCGGACCGCGCCGTGATCCTGGCCGGCATCTCGCACGACCTGCGCACCCCGCTGGCGCGCATGCAGCTGGAAGTGGAGATGGCCCACCTGCCGCCCGACGCGCGCTCCGGCATGCAGTCCGATATCGCCCAGATGGACGCCATCATCGCCCAGTTCCTGGACTACGCGAAGCCCACCGAGACCTCCACCTTCGTGCTGGTGGACGTTTCCGGTATGCTGGAAGACGTGGCCCACGAGGCCACCCGCCTGCCGGACGTGCGCGTGCAGACCGTTTTGTGCGAAGGCGCCCAGGTCCGCGGCAACCCCACCGACCTGAAACGGGTGTTCAACAACCTGGTGGAGAACGCCCGGCGCTACGGCAAGACGCCCGGCGGCGAGCTGGCCGAGATCGAGATCCACTGCACGGCCAAGGGCGGGCGGGTGGTCATCGAGTTCCTGGACCACGGCGTCGGCGTTCCGGAAGACCAGCTGGACCAGCTGCGCAAACCCTTCACCCGCCTCGACACGGCGCGCAGCCAGGCCAATGGCGCGGGGCTGGGCCTGGCCATCGTGGAGCGGGTGCTGCAAAAGCACGAGGCGGAGTTGCAGCTGAGCAATCGTCCCGGCGGCGGCTTGGTGGTTCGGATTACCCTCAACGCGGGCTGAAAAAATCTGAAAAAAATTAAAAAACTTTGTCGATCTGGAGTTTTCCCGTTCGTCGTGGGATTATGGCGGCGCAGTTCGCGCTTCCGGTCAACGAAACAGGAGAGACACCATGGTTCAAAAGATTCCTGAAGGCATGCACTCGCTCACCCCGCACCTGGTGTGCCGTGGCGCGGCGGACGCGATCGAGTTCTACAAGAAGGCCTTCAATGCAGAAGAATGCGCGCGCATCCCCTCCCCGGACGGGAGCGGCAAGCTGATTCACGCAATGGTCAAAATCGGCGATTCCAACCTGATGCTGGTCGACGAGTTCCCCGAAATGGGCGCGCGGGCGCCGCAGGGCTTCTCGCCCGTGACCATCCACCACTATGTGGAGAACGCCGACGCCACGTTCGAGCGCGCCATTGCCGCCGGCGCCACCGTGCGCATGCCGCTGGACGACATGTTCTGGGGCGACCGCTACGGCGTGCTGGTCGATCCGTTCGGCCACATGTGGTCCATCGCCACCCATATCCGCGACGTGTCCTTCGAAGAAGCGACGGCCGCCGCAGCCAGCATGCCCGCCGAATGCGGCGGCAAAGCCCAATAACAGGAACAAGGAGAACAACATGCGATTCATGGTCATTGTCAAAGCTAGCGCCGACACCGAAGCAGGCGTCATGCCGCCAACCGAACTGCTGGAAGCGATGGGCAAGTTCAACGAAGAACTGGTGAACGCCGGCGTGATGCTGGCAGGCGAAGGCCTGCACCCGAGCTCGCGCGGCGCGCGCATCCAATTCTCGGGCAAGGACCGCAAGGTCATCGACGGCCCCTTCGCCGAAACCAAGGAGCTCGTCGCGGGCTTCTGGCTGGTGCAGATGAAATCCCTGGACGAATGCGTGGAATGGTTCAAGCGCGCCCCGATGCTGGAGGGCGACCAGCTGGAGATCCGCCGCGTCTTCGAGGCCGAGGACTTCGGCGCCGAGTTCACGCCGGAGCTGCGCGAGCAGGAAGAACAGCAGCGCGCCAAGATGGCTTCCCAGCACGCAGCCTGATAAATAGGGGGATGCAATGCACTTCATGATCCTGCGCCGCGCCGACCGCAGTTCCGAACAGGCGGCCTTTCCGCTTCCCGAACTGAGCAAGGCAGTACCGTCAGGGCGGTGGTTGCATCCCAGTGCGCGCGGCGCCCGCCTGCGCAAGCGCGACGGCCAGTGGAGCGTGCACGACGTTCCTTTCGCCGATGCGCGCGAGCTGGTGGCGGGCTTCACCATCATCGATGTGCCCTCGAAACAGGATGCCATCGAGTGGGCCAAGACCTGGCCCACGGCCGACGGCGAAGGCGAAGTGGAACTCGAAGTGCGTGAAACGGGCTGCTCCAGCGGCTGCGTGGGCTTCGACACCCAGGCCGCGGCCCAGCTCACGCCCTATATCGTGCTGCTCAAGTCCGACCGCAACACGGAAGCCGACCTGCCCACGCCGCCCGAGGTGATCGCGCAGATGAACGCCGCCAACCAGGCAGGCGTGAAGGCAGGCATTGTGCTGGCTGGCGAGGGCCTGCAGCCGACATCCAAGGGAGCGCGCGTGAAGTTCGGCGGCGGCCGCAGCACCGTCATCGACGGTCCGTTCACCGAGATCAAGGAACTGATCGCAGGCTTCTGGCTGATCCAGACCGCCACGCGCGAAGAAGCCTTCGACTGGGTGAGGAACTATCCCTTCCCGCTCGGCCCGAACATGGAGGTCGAGCTGCGCGAAGTGGTGCGCGCTTGAACCAGATTCACCGGGCGCTGGAAGCTGTCTGGCGCATCGAATCCGCAAAGATCATCGCCGTGCTCGCGCGCATGCTGCGCGACGTGGGCCTGGCGGAAGAAATGGCGCAGGAAGCCCTGGTCAGCGCACTGGAAAGCTGGCCGGAACAGGGCACGCCCGACCGCCCTGCCGCCTGGCTGATGACGGCGGCCAAGAACCGCGCCCTGGACTACCTGCGCCACAAGAAGCTGGAGCAGGAGAAGGAACCCGAGCTCACCTACGAAATCGAAGGCCAGCTGCAGGACGCGGCGCCGGACCTCGAACGCACGCTGGACGACAATATCGGCGACGACCTGCTGCGCCTGATCTTCGTGGCCTGCCACCCCGTGCTCCCCACCGAGGGCCGGGTGGCCCTGACCCTGCGCCTGCTGGGCGGCCTGAGCACCGAGGAAATCGCGCGCGCCTTCCTGGTGCCCGAACCCACGGTGGCGCAACGCATTGTGCGCGCCAAGCGCACCCTGGCCGAGGCGCGCGTGCCCTTCGAAGTGCCGCGCGGGCCGGAGCTGGTACAGCGCCTGTCTTCGGTGCTGCAGGTGATCTACCTGGTCTACAACGAAGGCTATTCCGCCAGCGCGGGCGTGGACTGGATGCGCCCCGCCCTGTGCGAGGAAGCGCTGCGGCTGGGACGTATCCTGGCTGAGCTGGTGCCGCACGAGCCGGAAGTGCACGGCCTGGTGGCGCTGATGGAGATCCAGTCTTCGCGCCAGCGGGCGCGCACCGACGCGAAGGGCGTGCCCGTGCTGCTGCTGGAACAGGACCGTTCGCGCTGGGACCAGCTGCTGATACGGCGCGGCCTGACGGCGCTGGCGCGCGCGGAGCAGCTGGGCCAGAGCCTTGGCCCCTATGCGCTGCAGGCGGCCATTGCGGCCTGCCACGCGCGGGCGCGCAAGGCCGAAGACACGGACTGGCTGCGCATCGCGGCCCTGTACGACGGCCTCTCGCAGCTGGCGCCCTCCCCTGTCGTGGAACTGAACCGCGCAGTGGCGCTGGCCATGGCCTTCGGCCCCGCCACGGGCCTGGAAGTGGCGGACCAGCTGCTGGACGAACCGGCGCTGCGCAACTATCACCTGCTGCCCAGCGTGCGGGGCGACTTCCTGTTCAAACTGGGAAGGCTGGAGGAAGCGCGCGCCGAGTTCGAGCGCGCGGCGGACATGGCGCACAACGAGCGCGAACGCGCCCTCCTCCTGGCGCGCGCCGCCGCCTGCCGTCCACTCAAGTAAGCGTGGCAGCCGCCTTCGCGCTTGGGCCTCACTCCAGCAATTTGGTCAGCAGCAACTCGGTCGACCCGTAGCCGTAGAGGGAATCCGTTTCCAGCCCTTCCGTTTCATAGGGCACGGAGACTTCGCGTTCGGGCTTGGCGGGATCGTCGGAATAGGTGGCGCGCCAGGCGCGCTTGAGGGCGTCGGCGCGGCGGATAAAGACGGGAACGGGCCAGTCGGCCCGGTCGAAGCGTTCGGACTGGCCGATGACGGGCCAGCGGCCATTGGCCAGCGCCATGTCGCCGGTGCGGATGGCCTTGAGCGCATCGCCGGCGCGCAGCCCCTGCACCTGCTCCAGCGTGGGCACTCTCTCGAACTTCGGCCCGAACAGGTAGGCCAGCATGATCTTCCCCTGCGGGGACAGGCGGGCGACCAGGCCGGTGGCATAGCCGCCGTTCCTCAGGGGCACGGCAAACCAGCTTCCTTCGCGGTACGGCTGCAGCAACTTCATTCACGTCCTTTCACGTGCCGCCGTACCGCCGGGATCACTCCTCGTAGTGGTACTGGGCGGCGATCGGTCCCGCCTTGAACAGCGCTTCCTTCATTTCCTTGTCCAGCTTCGGATCGCGCCGGCGCACCCATTCGAACAGCATGGCAATGTGCTTGCGCGTGGCATCGCGCTGATGCGCCATCACCAGCTTCAGTTCGGGATCGGTGCAGGCTTCGATACGCTGGTTCTGGGTGTCCAGCATGCCCAGCTTGTCGATCAGCGACGTCAGGCCCCTGTGCATGTCCAGCACTTGGGCATGCAGCTTGTCCCGCGGTTCGACAACGTGTTCTTCGGTCATGGCAATCTCCTGGTCGATTCGGATGAGCACATTGTCCGCCGCCGGAGCGCATTTCTCAAGTGTAGCGGCGGGCGCCGGCAGGCGGCGCACGAATTGTGGTAAGCTTCGGCCTCGCTAGGGGTCCTGGAACGCCGTTCCGGGTGAGAGATACCCTTCGTACCTGATCTGGATAATGCCAGCGAAGGAAAGCGCAAAGTTGTTCCTCCCTCCTTTGAGTGCTCTCCCCGCGTTGGCTCGACCGAAGCATAAGAGCACAACATGACCAAGACGAAATTCGCCGTAACCGCCGCCGCGCTCGCTGTAGCGCAGGCTTTCCCGCACACCGCCGCCGCCCAGTCCGAGCCGAAGATGGCCGAAGTGGTAGTGAGCGCCACCCGTACCGTGGCCGACCGCGCCTCCGTGGCAGGCTTCTCCGATTCCCCCCTGCTGCAGACGCCCGCCTCCGTGAGCGTGATCACCCGCGAGCAGATGCAGGACCTGAACATCCAGACCACCACCGATGCGGCGCGCTACGACGCCAGCATCAGCGACGCCTATAACGCCGTGGGCTACGCCGAGCAGTTCTCCATCCGCGGCTTCAAGCTGGACAACGCGAGCAGCTACCGCAAGGACGGGCTGGCCATTTCCGGCGACACCCAGATCCCGCTGGAGAACAAGGAAAGCATCGAGGTGCTGAAAGGCCTCGCGGGCCTGCAGGCAGGCCTGGCCGCGCCGGGCGGCATCGTGAACTATGTGACCAAGCGCCCCACCAGCCAGACCATGCGCTCCGCCTTGTTCGGCGTGAGCGAGCGCGGTTCGCTGCACGGCGAGGTGGACCTGGGCGGCCGCTTCGAGGACCGCCGCTTCGGCTACCGCATCAATGCCGCCGCCGACCGCCTGCGCTCCTACATCAAGGGCGCGGATGGCCACCGCAGCTTCGTTTCCGGCGCCTTCGACTGGCAGATCACGCCCCAGGCCCTGCTGCAGATCGATGCCGATTACCAGAACAAGTCCCAGGTTTCCGCGCCGGGCTTCCAGCTGATCGGCGGCACGTCCCTGCCCGATGTGGCGGCGGACAACATGCTGAACAACCAGCCATGGAGCCTGCCGGTGAAGACCGAGAGCAGCAATATCGGCGCCCGCTTCCAGTACCAGTTCTCCCCCGAGTGGCATGCCACCGTGAGCGCCAACCGCCACCTCTTCAAGCGCGACGACTACACCGCCTTCCCCTACGGCTGCAGCACGGAAGAACTGTGGCCAGGCTTCTGCGCCAACGGCGACTACGATGTCTACGACTACCGCAGCCTGGGCGAGAAGAAGAAGCCCCTGGCCGCGCAGGCCATGCTGCAAGGCCGCTTCGCAACGGGCTCCCTGCGCCACGAATTCACGGGCGGCTTCTCCTACTTCGAGAATCACGAGTACTGGGGCGACTACATCTACAACTGGGTTGGCGTGAGCAATATCTACCACCCGGTGGCGGTGCCTCCGGATGGCGGCAGCAGCGGCCCCGTTTCCGAGCGCCGCAACGACCATGAGCGCGCGCTCTTCGTGCAGGATATCGTTGCCCTCACCGGCGAGCTGAAACTGCATGCTGGCGCGCGCTACGTGAAGGTGCGCCGCAACGAAGTGGACGTGATTCCGACCAACGCCAACTTCTGGCTGCCGAATGTGGCGCTGGTCTACAGCCCGCGCGAAACCGCCTCGCTGTACGTGTCGTACGCGCAGGGCCTGGAGCATGGCGGCATCGCGCCTATCGAAACGAGCAACGCGAACCACGCTCTCCCGCCGGGCAAATCCAGGCAGGTGGAAGTGGGCGCGAAGGCGCTGGTGGGCGGCGTGAGCTACAGCGGCGCCTTGTACCAGATCGAAAAAGGCCTGGAATACACGGACGCCAGCGGAACCTTCGTGCGCAACGGCCAGGCGCGCCACCGCGGCATCGAGTTCGCCGCGCAGGGCAGGCTCACGCGCGAACTGATGGTGGGCGTATCGGCCACGGCGCTGCACACGGAGCAAAGCGGCACCGGGAAGTCCATCTACGACGGCAAGCGCGTGACCAATGTGCCTGCCTTCAAATCGACGGTGTTCGCCGAGTACACGCTGGCGCAGGTGCCCGGCCTGAAGCTGAACGGCGACTGGCAGTTCGCGGGCAAGAAGGCTTTCGATGAAGAGAACACGGTCATGGTACCCAAGTACCATGTGCTGAACCTGGGCGCTTCGTACTCCACCCGCCTGGGCGGCGCGCCCACCGTGTTCCGTGCGCAGGTGCGCAATGCGCTGGACAAGTTCTACTGGCGCGATGTAACGCCGGACCTGGGAGGCTATCTCTTCCCGGGCGCCGAGCGTACCTTCCGCGTCTCCGCGCAGGTGTTCTTCTAAAAGATGTACTGGACCCGCATGGTGAAGCTCTTCGCCCTGCGGTCCGAATTCTTGCCCATCAGGTAGGCCGCTTCGTATTTGATCTGCTGGCGGCCTACATCCACATAGCCGAAGATGGCCGGTCCGATGCGGTGCGACTGGTCATGCTTCGCTTTCCAGTCGTTCCACTTCCCGACTTCGCCGAAGCCCTGCACACCCGGCTGCAGCCAGCTTTTCCAGCGCTGCTTCACCTGCCACTGGTAAACCAGCTCCGTGTCCTCGTGCTCCCCGGTATCGAACTCGCGCTGCAGGAAGACGTTGAAGTTGAACTGGGTGCGCCAGATTTCGGTCTGCATCACGGGCCCCATCTCCACGCTGTAGCCGCGGTCCTTGCCGCGCTCCACCAGGGTATGCAGGGCCACGTCCACATCGTACTGGCCCTGGGTGAGCATGAAGTCGTTCTGCCAGGAGGTGCCGATGTAGCGCGTGCGTTCGCCGTTGAACTGGATCCAGCTGCCGTAGATTTCCGTGTACCAGCGGTCCGTCACGCCATAGCCGAAGCCGAGGTCCGGCACGGCGACGCGGCGGTCGCGGTAATGGGCGTTCCAGTATTTGTAGTCGATGGACGCCTGGCCGGCGACATCGTAGGTGGAGACCAGGTAATAGCCGGTGGCAGCGCTGACGCATTGGGGCAGCATCGTCGCCAGTACCAGCAGCTTTTTCATGGTCATCCCTCCCCGAGCACCTTCGCTACCTGTTTCAGTCTTTCTTCCAGTGGACCGGAAATGCGCACGAAAGGAATCCGCCGCGCCTCCAGCTCCTCGTCGAGCAGCCGGTTGATGATGCCGCTCACGTCCCGCGACTCGCGGTGCAGGCCATCCGGAACCCAGGGCAGGTCCGCGGCGCACACCAGGGTTACATCGTAGTGGCGGCTCGCCAGCAGCGCTTCCAGGTCCGGCCGGATCCCGCCGAAGTAGTGGCGGCTGTAGACGGCGGTCATCAGCGGTGTAGTATCGCAGAAAATATAATTTCCGCCACGCACGAATGTGGCATCTTCGCGCTCGACTTGCGTTCGGGCAATATGGATCTGGTCCTCCTCGACCGGCACACGCTGCACGGTATCGACGAACTCGCGCAGGTATTCCGGTACCCACAGTGCGCCATGGCGTTCGGCAAGGGCTGCCGCCAGCGTGGTCTTGCCGGAGGACGCGCTGCCGACGATGGCCACGCGCAAAGGCTGGCCGCTCATTTGAGCACCATGGCGTCGCCCGCGGCCTGCGCCTCCTGGGCGCCGTCCATGGCGCGGCGCCAGGCCAGCAGGCCGATGGCGGCCATGACGACGAACATCGCATACAGCACGGCCGTCAGCATCAGGCCCTTGTGCACGTAGAGGGCGACATAGAGCACGTCCACGATGATCCACACATGCCAGTTCTCCAGCTTCTTGCGCGAGAGGAGAAGCTGGCCTACGAGGCTGCCTGCGGTGAGGAAGCCGTCGGCGTTCGGCACGTCGGTGTCGGTGAAGGACTTGAGGAACCAGGCCAGCGCGCCGAAGCCGAGCAGCCAGCCCAGGGCGGCAAGCCAGCGTCCGCGCGCATCGAGCACGGTGACGGGCAGCTGCTCATGGCTGTCGTCGCCGCGCAGCCACTGATACCAACCCCAGATGGAAACGGAGATGAAGACCAGCTGCAGCGCCATGTCGCCATACAGGCGGGCGCCGTAGAACACCACGCCGTAGGTGGCCGAGGAGATGATCGCGAACAGCCAGGCCCAGTGCTTCTGGCGGATGTTCAGCCACACGGTGGCCACCGACAGTACGAAGGAGATCAGTTCAAGCGGAGTGGTGGACAGGCCGAACAGGGTTAGGGTTTGATTCATATACGCTGAAAAAACGGGGCCTTGCTGGCCCCGTTGTCATTGTACCCGCTTTACTTCTTCGGATACTTGATCGTCATTTCCTTCAGCAGGTTGTCCGCGTGGTGGACTTCCTTCATCAGCCAGAGCATATAGCGCACATCGAGGTGGATGGCGCGGGTGATGTCGCGGTCGAAGTACCAGTCCTTCGTGATCGACTCATAGGTGGAATCGAAGTTCAGGCCAATCAGCTCGCCGCGCTTGTTCACGATGGCCGAACCGGAGTTGCCGCCCGTGGTGTCGGCGCTGCTCAGGAAGTTCACGGGCACGGTGCCCAGCACGGGGTCCTTGAACTGGCCGTAGCGCTTGGCCTTGATGGCTTCCAGCAGGTTGGCCGGGGCGTCGAACGGGTCCTTGCCCGTGTGCTTCTCCACGATGCCTTCAACAGTCGTGAACGGGCCCTTGGTCACGCCGTCGCGCGGCGAGTATGGCGACACGGTGCCGTAGGTGATGCGCAGCGTGGAGTTGGCGTCCGGGTAGACCGGCTTGCCCTGGGATTTCTTGAACGCGATCACGGCAGCCATGTACTGGGGGATCACCTTCTCCAGATTGCCCTCCACTTCCTTGGAGCGGTTTTCCAGCGCGAGGCCGATCTCGTTCAGCTTCACGGCCAGCTGCATGAACGGGTCGCCGGACTTGGCCAGGGTGGCCGCATCCGTGTCCAGCAGGGCCAGGCGCTTGGCGGTGGCGCCCAGCTCAGTGCCTGCGTACAGGGCGTCCAGCTGCTGCTGCTGCGAAGGCAGGAGCGCATCCAGGCCTTGCGGATGGAAGGCGGCAGGCAGCGCTGCATAGCGCTTCAGGCCTTCGGCGTAGCGGGCCTTGTCCACATTGGCATCGTAAGACTGCTCAAGGCGGGTCAGGCGCGCCTTGATGAAGCTAAGGTCGCGGTCCTGGTAGCCGCTTTCGCGCTCGGCGTTCGGCTTCTGGCGCTCCTGGGCCAGGCGGTAGAGAGTGCGGGCGCTCTTCAGCATGTCGCTGTTGGTGGCCACGTACCAGCCGAACTGCGCCTGCTCCTGCGCCATGTCAGCGGCGATTGCCGCGTCCAGCTCGGCCAGCAGGGTCGGCGACACGTTCGGCTGCTTGCCGTACCAGGCGCGGAACTCCGCATCCTGCACATCCTTGATGGCGGCCAGGTCCTTGCGCGAGAAGCCGTCCAGCAGGCCCTGCGTCTTCTTCATGCGGTTGTTGATCGACTTGACCACCGAGGCGTAGCGCACAGCGGCAGCATCGTTGCCCTTGGTGGCGGCGGCAATGGTATCCAGGTCCGCCTGGAACTCCTTCACCTGATGCGGATAGCTCGTATCGCGCGCATAGCGGATCTCGGACGGCAGCTTGTAGCGGCTCGTGCGGCCGGGGTAGCCCGCCAGCAGGATAGGATCGCCGTTCTTCAGGCCTTCGGCGGAGACCACGAGGAAGTCCTTGGACTTGTACGGCACGTTGTCCGGCGACGGATCGGCGGGACGGCCGTCCTTGCCCACATAGGCGCGCAGGAAGGAATAGTCGCCCGTGTGGCGCGGCCACTCGTAGTTGTCGATATCGCCGCCGTAGTTGCCGATCATGTCCGGCGGCGCGTACACCAGGCGCACGTCGCGGATCATCATCTGGCGGATGCGGTAGTACTCCAGGCCGCGGTGGAAGGCGGGCACGGAGCAGCGGTACATCTTGTCGGTCTCGCACTCGGCGATCAGGTCCTTGATGCGGCGCTCGATAGCTTCATGGCGCTCCTTGCCGCCGGTCTTCTCCAGGCCCTTCAGCACGCGGCCGGTGACGTTCTCCACCTTCTCGGTCACATACACCAGCGTATTCGGGCCGCCCGGCAGTTCCTCGGCGCGGGTCTTGGCCAGGAAGCCGTCGACGATGTAATTCTTCTGCGGGGTGGAATTGCGCTGGATGGCGCCATAGGCGCAGTGGTGGTTGGTGACGACCAGGCCATCAGGGGACACGAAGGAAGCGGAGCAGCCGCCGAGCGACACGATGGCGCTCATGGGGTGCTTGGTCAGGTCGGTGAGCTGCTCGGCCGGGATCTGGATGCCGATGCGCTTGAGTTCCGCTTTCAGCTGCGGCATCTGGTGCGGCTGCCACTGGCCCTCATCGGCCATGGCAGGGGCGAACGCGGCCAGCAGCGCTGCTGGCAGTACGAGAGATTTGAGCAAGATTGTCCCCTGAGTTATCGAAAGCACCGGCAGTATAGACCTTCCGCCAGGCACTGAAAATGCTAAATTCGCCACACGGGCGCAAGCTCAGGGGGCGTGCCAGCCGCCCCCGAGGGACTGGATGAGGGCGACGGCCGTGGTCTGGCGGTCGGACTGGCTCTGGATCAGCGCGCGGCGCGCGTTGAGCGCCGTGACCTGGGCCTGCACCACTTCCGCATAACTCACCTGCCCCGCGCGGTAGCGGTTGAGCTGCTGCTGCTCGACCTGGTCCGCCGCCTCCGAGGCCTGGCGGCGCAGTTCCTGCTGCTGCATCAGGATGCGCGTCGCCGAGAGCTGGTCCTCCACGTCAGCAAAGGCGTTCAGGACTGTCTGCCGGTAATGGGCCACGGCCTGGTCGTGGGCGGCGCGCGCCTGGTCCACCCGCGCGCCGGTGGCGCCCGCGTCGAAAATGGTCTGCGCCGCCGCCAGGCCCAGGGACCAGAGGCTGTTCGATGCGCTGAACAGGCCCGAGACCGCGCTGGCGCCAAAGCCGTAGGATGCCGTCAGGTTCAGGCTGGGGAAGTAGGCGGCGCGCGCAATCCCGATCTGGGCATTGGCCGCCGCCACGCGGCGCTCGGCCGCTGCAATGTCGGGACGGCGCTGGAGCAGCGTGGATGGCAGGCCTGCCGGAACATCGGGCACTTTTGTCTGCCACGGCGCCGGGGCCAGCGTAAAGTCTGCGGGCGCCTTGCCGACGAGGATGGCGATGGCGTGTTCGAGCTGGGCGCGCTGGCGCGCGAGCGTAAGCTGGTCTGCCTGCGCGTTCGCGAGCTGGGTCTGGGCCTGCAGCAGGTCGCCTTTTGCGGCTATGCCCGCATCGAAGCGGTTGCGGGTAATCTGGAGCACGCGCTGGTAGCCTTCGACGGTGGTGTCCAGCAGCTGCTTCTCCGCGTCCACGGAACGCAGCTGCAGATAGTTGGCTGCCAGCTCGCCCTGTGCTGAAAGGCGCGCCGCCGCCAGGTCCGCAGCGCTGGCGGCCGCGCTGGCCTGTGCACCGCTCACGCCTGCACGCAGCCTGCCCCAGATGTCCGGCTCCCAGCTGCCGCCGATGTTCACGCGGTAGTTGTTGCCGCCGCGCGCTCCGCCGGTACTGCCTGCGCTGCCCGTGCCGTTGCCATTGCCGCCCCCTCCTCCGCTGCGGCTTCCCGATGCGTCGAGGCTGACCGAGGGGAACAGCGCCGCACGCTGTTCGGCGACGGCGGCGCGTGCCTGGGCATAGGCCGCGGCGGCAGCCGCCACGTTCTGGTTGTTCACTTCGATGCTGGCTGCGAGCTGGTTCAGGGTTTCGTCGCCGAACATGGTCCACCACGGGCCGCTCTCCAGCGTGTCCGCAGGCGCGGCGGGCTCCCAGCCCTGCGCTTCCTTGAACTGCGCGGGACTCGCGGTGGACGGCACCTCATATTTCGGGCCCGCCGCGCAACCGGCGGCGAGAACGGGAACGGCAATCAGGGTCAGTGTTTTCATGGCGAAGTGGGCGCAGGCTCCTGGCCGTGCGTGCGGCTGAGTTGTTGTTCGTCCAGGCTGCGGGTGCGCAGCCTGTCCATCAGGATGTAGACGACCGGCGTCGTGAGCAGGGTGAGAAGCTGGCTGGCGATCAGGCCGCCGATGATGGCAATGCCGAGCGGCTGCCGCAGCTCCGATCCCTCGCCGAAGCCGATGGCAAGCGGCAGCGCCCCCAGCGCAGCAGCCAGCGTCGTCATGAGGATGGGCCGGAAGCGCAACAGGCAGGCTTCGCGCACTGCTTCCACCGCTGTCAGCCCGCGCGCGCGTTCCGCTTCCAGCGCAAAGTCGATGATGAGGATGGCGTTCTTCTTCACGATGCCGATCAGGAGGAAGACCCCGATCAGAGCAATGATCGAGAACTCCATCTTGAACATGAGCAGGGCCAGCACGGCGCCCACGCCTGCGGAGGGCAGCGTGGACAGCACCGTCACCGGGTGCACCAGGCTTTCGTACAGGATGCCCAGCACGATATAGATCACGACAATCGCCGCCAGGATCAGGAAGGGCTGCTCCTTGTTCGATTCCTGCGCCTGCCGCGCCTGGCCCTGGAAGCTGCCGCGCACATTGTTCGGCATGCCGATATCGGCTTCCGCCTGTTTCACCGCGTCCTGCGCCTGGCTCAGGCTGAAGCCCTCCGCGATATTGAAGGAGACCGTGGTGGCGAGTTCGCCGTCCTGGTGGTTGACCGAGGTTGGCGTGGCGCTTTCGGCGAAGGTGGCGATGCCGGAGAGCGGCGCCATGGTCGACGCGGCGGTGCTCAGGGCGGAACCGCTCGATGCGTCGCGCTGGGCTGCCGTGTTGTTGGCGGTGCTGTTGGCGCCTCCCGAGACGCTTGCGCCAGCGCCGCTGGAGGCCGGGCGCGCTGCCACATACACGTCGTTCAGCGCCTCAGGGCTCTGCGCGAACTCGGGCGCCACTTCCATCACCACCTTGTACTGGTTCAGCTCATCGTAGATGGTGGCGACCTGCCGCTGGCCGAACGCGTTGTACAGCGCATTGTCTACATCGCGCACTGTCATGCCGAGCCGCGCGATGCTGTCCTTGTCGATGGTGACGAAGGTCTCGACGCCGTTGTCCGCCTGGTCGGTATCGACGTCCACCAGCGCCTTCTGCGCCTTCATCGCGTCCGCCAGGCGCGAGGCCCAGCGTTTCAGGTCGGCGCGGTTATCGCTCTTCAGGGTGTACTGATACGTGGAATTGCTCTGCCGTCCGCCCATGCGCAGGTCCTGCACGGGGTTGAGGAAGAGCGACACGCCCGTGACCCTCGCAAGCTGCGGCCGCAGGCGCGCGATCACCTGCTGCCCCGTTTCGCTGCGTTCGGAAACGGGCTTCAGGTTGACGAACATGAAGCCACCGCCCGCGCGCGTGCCGCCAGTGAAGCCGACCACCGTGGCGACCGCCGGGTCCTTGCGGATGATGTTCACCAGTTGCCGCAGCTTCTTCTGCATGGCCTGGAAGGAGATGCTCTGGTCGGCGCGGATGCCGCCGTTGATCTGGCCAGTGTCCTGCTGCGGGAAGAAGCCTTTCGGCGCCGCCGAGAACAGGTACACGTTCAGCCCAACCACCATCACGAGGATCAGCATGACGAGCCATACGCTGTGCAGCGCCCAGTCCAGTGAATGCTCGTAAGTGCGCAGCACCACGCCGAATGCGCGTTCGAAGAAGCGCGAAATGCGGCCGGGAGGCTTGCGTTCGCCCTCCGGCTTGAGGAGCCAGGCGCACATCATGGGCGTGGTGGTGAGCGAAATCACGAGCGAAATCATCACCGCCGCCGACAGCGTGACCGCGAACTCGCGGAACAGGCGTCCCACCTGCCCTCCCATGAAGAGCAGGGGGATGAACACGGCCACCAGCGAGAGGCTGATGGACAGCACGGTGAAGCCTACTTCGCGCGCGCCCAGCAAGGCGGCCTTGAAGCGGTCCATGCCCTCTTCCACATGGCGGGAGGTGTTTTCCAGCACCACGATGGCGTCGTCCACAACAAAGCCCGTCGCCACCGTGAGCGCCATGAGGCTGAGATTATTCAGGCTGAAGCCCAGCAGGTACATTACGCCGAAGGTGCCGAGCAGGGATACCACGGTCGCAATCGCCGGAATGACAGTCGCCCGCACGCTGCGCAGGAAGACGCTCACCACCAGGACCACCAGCAGCACGGAAATCATCAGCGTCACTTCGATTTCGTGCAGCGAGGAGCGGATGGAGTTGGTGCTGTCCGAGGCCACGGCCAGCTTCACGTCCTGCGGGAGCTGGGCCTGAAGCTGCGGCAGCAGAGCGCGCACGCTGTCCACCGTCTCGATCACATTGGCCCCCGGCTGTCGCGTCACCAGCACGATCACTGCGGGGTCGCCGTTGTACAGGCCGAGGGTGTTCTTGTTCTCCGCGCCGTCCTGCACGCTGCCCACGTCGCGCAGGCGGATCGCCGCGCCGTCGCGCCAGGCCACCACGAGATCGCGGTAGTCGGCGGCACTGCGCCGGCCACTCGTTCCGGTGGGGGCGGAATAGATCTGCAGCCTGCGCCCCTCGCTTTCGATGGCGCCCTTGGGCCGGTTGGCGTTGGTGGCCTGGATTGCGGCACGCACATCCTCCATCGATACGCCGTAGCGGTTGAGCGCATAGGGCAGCAGTTCCACACGCACGGCGGGAAGCGAGCCGCCCCCGATCTCCACATCGCCCACGCCCTTCACCTGCGCCAGCTTCTGCTGCACGATATTCGATACCGCCTCGTAGATCTGGCCGGGGCTGCGCGTGGGCGAGGTGAGCGCCAGGATGATGACTGGCGCATCGGAAGGATTGGCCTTGCGGTAGGTGGGATTGCTGCGCAGGGTGGACGGCAGGTCGGCCCGCGAAGCGTTGATTGCGGCCTGCACCTCGCGCGCGGCGGAATCGATCTTGCGGTTCAGGTCAAACTGCAGGTTGATACGGGTCGACCCGCTGCCCGACGAGGAAGTCATTTCGTTCACGCCCGCGATCACGCCCAGCCGGCGCTCCAGGGGCGTAGCGACGCTGGTGGCCATGGTGTCCGGACTGGCGCCCGGCAGGCCGGCGCTGACGGAGATCGACGGGAAATCGACCTGCGGCAGGGGCGAAACGGGCAGCACGAAGAACGCGCCGATACCCGCCAGCGCCATACCGATGGTCAGCAGCACCGTCGCGATGGGCCGCCGGACGAAGGGCTCGGAGAGATTCACGGCCCCGCTCCATCAGGCGAACGCGCCCGGTTCCGCCCGCGCCCCCAGCGCTGGCCCAGGCGGTCAAAGCCGAGATAGATCACCGGCGTCGTGTAAAGCGTGAGCATCTGGCTCACGATCAGCCCACCGAAGATGGCGAGGCCCAAAGGACGGCGCAGCTCCGCCCCCTCGCCCCAGCCCAGCATCAGCGGCACGGCGGCAAACAGCGCAGCCAGCGTCGTCATGAGGATAGGCCGGAAACGCAGCAGCGCGGCCTGGTGGATGGCGTCGCGCGGTGGCTTGCCTTCTTCCCGTTCGGCCTCGATGGCGAAGTCGATCATCATGATCGCGTTCTTCTTCACGATGCCGATCAGGAGGATGATGCCGATAATGCCGATCACCCCCAGGTCCTGCCCCGAGATCATGAGCGCCAGCAGCGCGCCCACGCCCGCCGAAGGCAAGGTGGACAGGATGGTGAGCGGGTGGATATAGCTTTCGTACAGAACGCCCAGCACGATGTACACGCAGATCACGGCGGCCAGGATCAGCCAGAGCTGGTTGGTGAGCGAGTTCTGGTAGGCACCCGCCGCGCCGAGGAAGGTCATGGTCACGGAGCCCGGCATGTTGATCTCATGCGCCGCCTCGCGGATGGCGTCGACCGCCTTGCCCAGGGCCACGCCATTGGCCGTGTCGAAGCCAAGCGTCGTCGCGGGATACTGGGCCACGTGGGTGATCTGCAGCGGCGCGGGCTTCTCGCTGATGGACGCCACCGCCGACAGGGGCGTCGGCTTGCCGCTGCCGGTGCGGATCTGAAGATTGCCCAGCGACTCGGGCGTGCTGAGAATGCCGGGATGCGCCTCCAGGATCACGCGGTACTGGTTGGTCTCCGTGAAGATGGTGGACACGATGCGCTGGCCGAAGGCGCTGTACAGCGCATCGTCGATGGCTGCCGCTGTGATGGACAGGCGCGATGCCGTGTCGCGGTCGATGCTGATGTAGGCGGCCGCGCCAGTCGCTCCCGCGTCGGACACCACGTTGCGAAGCTGCTTCTTCGTCGCCATCTGCGCCGCCAGCTTGTTCGCCCACTCCGTGACGGAGGCCGTATCCGCACCTTCGATAGACACCCGGTACTGGGTCGGCCCGGTTTCCGCGTCGATGGTGAGATCCTGCGTGGGCTGGAGGAAGATGCTCACGCCCGCGATATCGCTCACGCGCCTGCGCAGGCGTTCCATGATTTCGTCCTGATCGCCCCGGTCGCGCTTCAGGTTGATGAGCATCGTGCCCGTGTGCAGCATGGTGTTGTTGGCCGCGTCCACGCCCACGATGGAGCTGAGCGTATCCACCTCGGGATCTTCCAGGATGGCCCTGGCCGCCTGCTGCTGCAGCTCCGCCATGCGGCTGTAGGACACCGCCTGCGCGGTCTCGATGCGCGCCTGGAGCTGGCCCGTATTCTGCGTTGGGAACAATCCCTTCTGGATCAGGACGTAGAGCAGCACCGTCAGCAGCAGCGTGGCCAGCGCCACGGCCAGGGTCAGGCCCTGGCGCCCCAGCACCCACTGCAGGGAGCTGTCGTACTTGTGGATCACCTTGTCGAAGAAGCGCTGGATGCGCGCGCCCATGCTGCCCGGCTTCTCGTCCTTGTGGCTCATGAGCCAGCGCGCGGACATCATGGGCACCAGCGTCAGCGACACCACCGCGGAGATAAGGATGGTGATCGACAGCGTCACCGCGAACTCGCGGAACAGCCGGCCTACCACGTCGCCCATGAACAGCAGCGGAATCAGCACCGCGATCAGGGACACCGTCAAGGAAATGATGGTGAAGCCGATCTGGGTCGCGCCCTTGAGCGCCGCCGCCATCGGCGTTTCGCCCGCCTCGATATAGCGCGCGATGTTCTCGATCATGACGATGGCGTCGTCCACGACAAAGCCGGTGGCGATGGTGAGCGCCATCAGGCTCAGGTTGTTCAGGCTGTAGCCCAGCAGGTACATTACCCCGAAGGTGCCGATCAGCGAAATCGGCACGGCAAGGCTGGCAATGACGGTCGCGCGCACGCTGTGCAGGAAGAAGAAGATCACCAGCACCACCAGCACCACGGCCAGCACCAGCTCCATTTCCACGTGCTCCACCGAAGCGCGGATGCCGTTGGTGCGGTCGCTCAGCACATCCACCCGGACGGCGCCCGGCAGGCTGGCCTGCA
Source organism: Massilia endophytica (assembly GCF_021165955.1). Lineage (NCBI taxonomy): Bacteria > Pseudomonadati > Pseudomonadota > Betaproteobacteria > Burkholderiales > Oxalobacteraceae > Massilia > Massilia endophytica. The sequence continues at coordinate 2,898,090 of NZ_CP088952.1, forward strand.
GTTCCGGCAGGCGCGCCTTGATCGCATCGACCGTGGCAATGACGTTGGCGCCCGGCTGCCGCTGCACGTTCAGGATGATGGCGGGTTTCAGGCCGGACCATGCGCCGAGCTTCACGTTCTCCGCGCTGTCCACCACCTGCGCCACATCATGCAGGCGCACCGGGGCGCCGTTGCGGTAGGCGACGATCATGGTCTTGTAGTCGTTTGCCGTGAGCAGCTGGTCGTTGGCGTTGATGGTGAAGGAGCGCGTGGGCCCGTCGAAGCTGCCCTTTGCGCTGTTGGCATTGGCTGCCGTGATGGCCGTGCGCAGGGTGTCGAGACCCAGGCCGTAGCTCGCGAGGGCCAGCGTATCCGCCTGGATGCGCACCGCCGGACGCTGCCCGCCGTTCAGCGTGACGAGGCCGACACCGCTCACCTGGCTGATCTTCAGCGCCAGCCGCGTGTTCACGAGGTTCTGCACTTCGGTAAGCGGCATGGTGTCCGAAGTGATGGCCAGCGTGAGCACCGGCGCATCGGCCGGGTTGACCTTGGCGTACACCGGCGGCGCGGGCAGGTCGGTCGGCAGCAGCGAGCCGCCCGCATTGATGGCGGCCTGCACTTCCTGTTCCGCCACGTCCAGCGTCTGGCCCAGGCCGAATTGCAGCGTAATGATGGAGACCCCGGCCGCGCTGGTGGAGCTCATGCGCTGCAGGCCGGACATCTGGCCGAACTGGCGCTCCAGGGGCGCGGTGACCGTCTGCCCCATCACTTCGGGGCTGGCGCCGGGATACAGCGTTTGCACCTGGATGGTGGGGAAGTCCACCTGCGGCAGCGCGGACAACGGCAGGAACCTGAAACCTACCAGCCCAGCCAGCACGATCGCCAGCATCAGCAGCGATGTGGCTACCGGGCGCTGGATGAACGGGGCGGACGGGCTCATTGCGCTTTTTCCGCCTGCCTGTTGCGGCGGCGCTCGCCGGATCCTTCGGCGCCTGCGCCGTCCGCTGGCGCGCCGTCGGTCTGCACACGGCGATGGCGGCGCTCGCCCGGTCCGCCTGCTTCCCCTCCCTGCCCGCGCCGGCCCGCACCGGGATTGTCGCCGGGGAGAACGACCTTGGCGCCATCCTTCAGGCGGTCCGCCCCTTCGGTGATGACCTTCTCGCCCGCTGCAAGGCCGGTGGCGATCTGCACCTTGTCCACCGTGGCCTGGCCTCTTGTTACAGGGCGCAGCGACACCGTGCGGTCCTGGTTCAGCACATACACATAATCGCCCTTGCTGCCGTGGCGAAGCGCCGTCACCGGCACCATCACGGCATCGCGGATGGTGCGCAGTTCCAGGCGCACGTTCACGAACTGGCTGGGGAAGAGCGCGTTCTTCGCATTGTCGAAGCGCGCCTTTGCACGCACTGTGCCGGTTTGCGTGTCCACCTGGTTATCCAGCGCAGCGAAACGGCCGGTTTCGAGCTGCGTGGTACGAGTGCGGTCGAACGCCACGGCGGGCAGCGCCGCACCTTCGTGCACGCGGGCCATCACGTCCGGCACCTGGTCCTGCGGAATGGAGAATTCGACGTCGATGGGCGAAAGCTGCGTGATCACGGCAATGCCAGCCGCGTCGCTGGAATTCACCAGATTGCCCACGTCCACCGCGCGCAGGCCTACACGCCCGGTAATCGGCGCAAGCACTTTTGTGTAGCCAAGATTGAGGCGCGCCGTGCCTTCCGATGCGCGGTCCGTCATGACGGTGCCTTCCAGCTGCTTCACCAGCGCGGCCTGCGTATCGACGTCCTGCCGCGCAATGGAGTCCTGCGAGAGCAGCGTGCGGTAGCGCTCCAGGGTCAGGCGCGCGTTCTCCAGCTGCGCCTCGTCGCGCTGGCGCTGGCCGGTGGCCTGCAGCAGCGCCATCTCGAACTGGCGCGGATCGATCTGGGCCAGCACCTGGCCTGCCTTCACCATCTGCCCTTCCTTGAACAGCACCTTCTGCAGGATGCCGGACACCTGGGGGCGGACGGTGGTGGTTGCCGCTGCCGTCACGGTTCCCAGGGCGTCCATTGTCACGGGCAGGTCCGCCTTCTCGGCGGCCGCCACGCCGACCGTGCTGGGCGGCGCCCCACGTCTACCGCCCGGCCCGCCTGCCCTGCCCTGGCCGCTCGCGCTGGGCCCGGCCGCATCCGTAGCCGGATGCGTGAGGTGCCAGGCGAGCCAGCCGAGGCCGATCATCGCGAGCACGGCAATGATGGCGCCAACAATCCTGGCGCGCCTGCTGTGGCGGGGTTTTACGGGTGGTGTGGTCGGCGCGGAAGGCGAACTCATCGCATGTCCTTCGTGGTCAAAAGCAATGTCAGAATGGCAAAAATACTCTAACACAGCACCTTCGCCACATTGCGTCACGGTGGATACAATTGACATGCGGAAACCCGCCCGGAGGCTCGCCACCGGCCCCAAAAGCGCAGCGCCACCGGGCCGGAGCCTCGGTGGCGCTGTCAGATCTGGTTACAAAGTCGCTACAAATCTCCTGGCGTGCGCTCCCTAATCCGGTGATTCGCAGAGGCAGTGGGCCAGCGCCATGAAGGGCTTGCGCTGGGCGCTCATTTCATTCAACCAGTTCAGTTCACCCGCAACCTGCTGGGCCACCCCGGCCGGTACGCCGGGCGCGAGCAAGGTGCGCGCCTGCTGGCCCACCGCCTGGGCGGCCGATGCGCCGAACAGTTCGAGCAGCCGGTCGAACTTCGAGACCTCGCGTTCGATGTACACGATGCGAGGTTCGCCGGAGAGCTTGGCGCGGCGCGCCGCCGAACGCACTGCGTCGTTGAAGCCGCCCAGCGTATCGACCAGGCCCCGTTCCTGGGCCTGCGCCCCCGTCCACACGCGGCCCTGGGCCACGGCGTCGATCTTCTCGGGCGTGGTCTTGCGCGCCTGCGCAGCCTTGGCGGTGAATTCGCTGTACACGTGGCCGATGGCGCCCTGGATCAGCTGGCCGAAGCGCGGGTCCATCGGACGCAGGGGGTTGCCCGCGTCGCCCAGCCAGGTGGTGGGCTGGCCTGCCGTGTGGATGCCCAGCTTGTCCGCCACCTTGTCCACGGTCGGGAAGACCGCGAACACGCCAATGGAGCCGGTGACGGTGGAAGGATCGGCGATCACTTCATCGGAAGCCATGGAGATCCAGTAGCCGCCCGATGCCGCCACATTGCCCATCGAGACCACCACCGGCTTGCCCGCAGCACGGGTGAGTTCCAGTTCGCGGCGAATGAGTTCCGAGCCGAAGGCGCTGCCGCCGGGCGAATCCACGCGCAGCACAATGGCCTTGATGTCCTTGTCCTCGCGCGCCATGCGGATCAGGTTCGAGGTGGACAGGCCGCCGATGGAGCCCGGACCCGCTACGCCGTCGCCGATCTGCCCCACTGCCATCACCACGCCCACCGCATCGCCCGTGAATTTGGGGCTCAGGCGGCCGGCGTAATCCGCCAGCGTGACCTGGCGGAAGGACTTGCCTTCGATATCGCGTTCGCCGCGCTGGATCAGCAGCTCGCGGATCTGGTCGCGCGTCTTCAGCCCATCCACCAGCTTTGCGTCCAGCGCCAATTTGGCGAGGTTGCCGCCCGCCGCCTGCACGCGCGCGGGCAGCTCCTCGATGCCCTTGGCGATGGCGCCTTCGGGCAGCTTGCGCGCCTTCTCCACCTCGCCCGTATAGCGGCTCCACAGGTCCTTGTTCAGATAGGCCTCCGCTTCGGCCGCCTCGGGCGAAGGGCCGTTGCCGACGAAGGGCTCCGCGAAACTCTTGTAGGTTCCCACCTTCATCACGTTGACCGTCACGCCCAGCTTGTCGAGCGCGTCGCGGTAGTAGTTGCGGTACTGGCCGAAGCCATCCAGCACCACCGCGCCCATCGGGTGCATATAAACCTCGTCCGCGTGCGCGGCGATCTGGTACTGGCGCTGGTTGTAGCTCGAACCCCAGGCCACCACCTTCTTGCCGCTGGCGCGGAAACGGTCCACGGCCGCGCCGACCTCGCGCAGCATGGCCTGGCCGCCGCCTTCCATTTCGTCCAGCACCAGCACGGCCCCGGCGATCTGCGGGTCCTTCGCCGCCGCATCCAGCACGCGCAGCACGTCGCGCAGCTGTACGAACTTGCGCAGTTCGCCGCCGCTCAGGTTGGACATGAGGGCCGCGCGCGGATCGATGCTGCCCTGCTCCACCAGTTTGCCTTCCAGGTTCAGCACCAGCATGGTCTTGTTCCCCAGCGGCTTCGCGCCGCCGAAGAACAGCGCATACAGGAGCGCCACCAGAAGGATCAGGAATATCAGGTTGAACACGAAACGGCGGCTGACATCGACGGCACGCCACAGCCAGCCGATGCCGCCACGGATGCGGGAGAAGACGGAACGGGACATGCGTTCTCCTTTACGAAACCACGGCGCCCGCAGGCTTGGCGCTGGCAGGCGCGGAAATCAGGAACAGGCCGCCCATCACGAGCAGGCCGTTAATCACGAGAAGCTCAAGGCCCAGCTTGTAGCTGCCCAGCAGCAGGTGCTGCTGCGATTCCAGGATAGCGCACAGCACGGGACCGGCCACCACGATCAGCGGCACCAGCTTGTCGTTCACCACGCGGCTGGTGAGGATGCCGAAACCGAAGAGGCCAAGCAGCGGGCCATAGGTATAGCCCGCCAGCTTCAGGATCACGCCGATCATGCTCGGATTATCGATCCACTTGAACACCATCACCATGACGAGGAACAGGGCGCAGAAGCTGAGGTGGACGGTGTGGCGCCAGCGGGTGCGCTGCTTCTCCGTGATGTCCTGGCGGCGCTGGATGCCCAGGATGTCGATGCAGAAGGAGGAAGTCAGCGCCGTGATGGCGCCGTCCGCGCTCGGGAACAGCGCGCTCACCAGCGCGATGAAGAAGATCAGCTGCATGGCGGCAGGCAGGTGGCCCATCACCACGGCCGGGAAGATCTTGTCGCCGGTGGCGGTGACGCCAGCCTGCGGCGCGTACATGTACAGCAGGCCGCCCAGGAAGAGGAAGAGCGACATCACGATCACCAGGATGAAGGTGAGCGCGATCATGTTCTTCTGCGAGTCGCCCAGGGTCTTGACGGAGATATTCTTCTGCATCATCTCCTGGTCCATGCCCGTCATGGCCAGCACGATGAAGACGCCTGCCAGGATCTGCTTCCACATGTAGTTGGGGCTATTGATGTCGGTGGTAAAGACCTTGGCCAGGCCGCTGGCCTGCATCTGCGCCAGGCTCTCGAACACGCCCAGGTTCATTTCGTGAAGCAGGAAGCCGACGCAGCAGACCAGGCCCACAAGCATGCCAGTGGTCTGCAGCGTGTCGGTCCAGACGATGGTCTTCACGCCGCCCTCGTAGGTATAGGCCAGGATCATGAGCAGGATCACGAGGTTCGTCAGCCAGAACGGCACACCCAGGCTGTCCAGGATCGTGGCCTGCAGGATGTTCACCACCAGGTAGAGGCGCGCGGTGGCGCCCAGGGTGCGCGACACGATGAAGAAGGCAGCTCCGCTCTGGTAGGAGCGGCGGCCGAGGCGCACATCCAGGTAGTGGTAAATGGAGGTAAGTTTCAGGCGGTAGTACAGCGGCAGCAGAATGTAGGCGACGGCGAAGTAGCCGATCACATAGCCCAGCACGATCTGCATGTAGGCGAAACCGTCGTGTCCCACTGCGCCCGGAACGCTGATGAAGGTGGCGCCGCTCAGCGTCGTGCCCACCATGCCGAAGGCCACCAGGCCCCAGTTGGAGCTCTTGTTACCGATGAAGAAGCTGTCGTTGTTGGCATTGCGGGAAGTCCACCACGCCACGCCGAGCAGCAAGCCGAAATATGCGAAGATGACGAAAAACAGGAATACTGGCGACATATACCATCCGAGAACGTAAAGAATCCGCCAGCAATATACACCGGAAATGCAGCCCCTCGTCGAGAACCTAAGGTAATGTACTCCAACGACACAATCGACTTCGCCCGCCAGCAGGAAGCCCTCGTGCTGCCCCTCGAATACCGCGTTCACGCCCAGGCCGACGGCCGCAGTGTGGGCCGTGAAGAGTGCATGCGCGACTACGCGCGCGTGCTCTACTCCGCATCCTTCCGCAGGCTGCAAGGCAAGATGCAGCTGCTCGGCGTGGACGCCAACCGCTTCAACCGCAACCGCCTCACGCACAGCCTGGAGGTCGCGCAGATCGCCCGCTCCATCGCGGCGGACCTGGGCCTCGAACGCAGCGTGGTTTCGGAAACCTGTTCGCTCGCCCACGACATCGGCAACCCGCCCTTCGGCCACTACGGCGAGAAGATCCTGAACGAACTGGGTATGGAGCACGGCGGCTTCGAAGGCAATGCGCAGGCCTTCCGCATCCTGCGCACGCTGGAGAAGAAGCACCATGCCTACGCGGGCCTGAACCTCACGGTGCGTTCGCTGTTCGGCATCACCAAATACTTCCACCTGCGCGCGGACAATCCGAAGAAGTTCCTCTACGACGAGGACCACGCCTTCCTCAAGCAGGAGCTGGGGCGGCATGGCATCGCGGTCCGCAAGAGCATCGATGCGCAGATCATGGACCTGGCCGACGAAATCGCCTACGCCGCGCACGATGTGGAAGATGCACTCAGCTTCGGCATCATCACCTGGGGCGAGATCCTGCACGAGTTCAAGATCAGCAAGGAGTTCGCCGAGGCCTTCGAGCCCTTCTCGCGCATCGCACATGATGCGCACGAAGAAGCGCTGAAGTGCGAGATGCAGGCGAGCTCCGAGGAATACTCCATCGTGCTGCGCAAGGAGCTCACCTCGCAGATCGTGCACGACCTGTGCCGCGATATCGCCGTGGTGGATGGAAAGAACGGCCCCGAGCTGGGCTACCGCAGCATGGCGCTGCTGGCCAAGGGTCTCAAGACCTTGCTGTGGAAAGCCATCCTGCGCAAGAAGGACGTGCAGCTGTACGAGAAGCGCGGCGAGAAGATCATCCGCGGCCTGTTCGAAGTGCTGACGGACACCCGCTACAACCGCGACAACATCCTCCTCCCGCCCGAGCTGCGCTGCCTGAAGGATTCGCGCGAGCGCCTCGTCATCGACTACATCTCCGGCATGATGGATTCATACGCGGCGCAGGAGTACGAAAAATACTTTGGCAAGGGCTCGCTGGACGCCATCTACTGAGTCAGTGCGCGGCCACCCGCACCGTGCGCGGCGCTGCCGCCGCGGCGCGTGGATTGAGGCGGTCAAGGCGGCCGCTCAGCGCCGTCAGGCCGAATGCGCCCAGCACCACCAGCGCCCCGATCCAGCCCGTGTGCACCAGGCCAAGGTGTTCGACGATATGGCCGCCGCCCCATGCGCCGCCCGCGATGCCGAGATTGAAGGCGGCGATATTCAGGCCGGAGGCCACATCCACCGCGCGCGGCGTGAAGTGCTCCGCCTGCTGCACCACATACACCTGCAGGCCCGCCACATTGCCGAAGGCGACAGCGCCCCACAGCAGCACAGTGGCCAGCACAAGCCACTGGTTCGGCGCAGTGAAGGTCAGCGCCAGCAGCACGGCGGCCAGGCCGAGGAAGATAATCTTCAGCGCGCCGATGGGGCCGCGCCGGTCCGCCAGCTTGCCGCCCCAGATATTCCCCACCGCGACGGACACACCGTACACCAGCATGACCAGGCCCACCGCGTTGGCGCTGAAGCCAGACACGCGTTCGAGAATCGGCGCCAGGTAGGTGAAAGCGATGAAGGAGCCGCCGTAACCCACCGCCGTCATGGCATAGACCAGCAGAAGGCGCGGCTGCGCCAGCACCTTCACCTGCTGCATCAGCGAAGCCGGTTTGCTGTGATGGATATTCGAGGGCACGAAGAGCAGGCTGCCGATAAAGGCGATCACGCCCAGCGCGGACACGGCGAGGAAGGTCTGGCGCCAGCCGAAGTGCTGGCCGATGAAAGTCCCGAGGGGCACGCCCGTCACCAGCGCCACGGTGAGGCCGGTGAACATGATGGCGATGGCGCTCGCGGCCTTCTCCTTCGGCACCAGCGAGGTGGCGATGGTGGAGCCGATGGAGAAGAACACGCCGTGCGCAAGGCCGGTGAGGATGCGCGCGGCGATCAGCGACTCGTAGCCCGGCGCCTGCCAGGCCAGCAGGTTACCGGCGGTGAACAGCACCATCAGCGAAAGCAGCAGCAGCTTGCGTGGCATCTTGCCGGTGAGCGCAGTCAGGACGGGCGCGCCGACGGCCACGCCCATCGCATACAGGCTCACAAGGAGTCCGGCCGATGGCAGGGAAACGGCAAGGTCATTGGCAATGGTGGGGATCAGGCCGACGATGACGAACTCCGTCGTCCCGATGGCGAAGGCGCTGATGGTCAGCGCGAGCAAGGCAATTGGCATGGCTAAACTCCTGTAAAGTTAACGCCATGCAGTATCCCCAAGTTCTTTGTTTCGAAAAATACAGGCTCAAGCAGAAGAATTTTGATTCAGCCGCAATAATCCATGAGTTCCGAAGCGCTTGCCCTCCTCCTCGTCCGTGAAATGCCCTATGGGAAGTACAAGGGCCGCAAGCTGGCGGATCTACCGGGCCACTACCTTGGCTGGATGGCCCGCGAAGGCTTCCCGAAAGGCGAACTGGGCGCCCTGCTCGCCCTGATGTACGAGCTCGATCACAACAACCTGCGCCCCCTGCTCGCCCCGCTGAAACGCTAGACAAGCTCAGCGGCAATTGTGAGATCGCCTTATTGCTGTGTTACTTTTCACTGAGGGTTTGTCCTACAAGCTACTGTCCTGAGTTCTTATTAATATGTCCACGCCGGACGACTACCATGGTCGCTCCTTTACATGACTTGCGCAGCGCTGGTTTTACTGCTGTGGCAACAGGTCAGGTAAAGGATGTGCAATGTTCATCAATTTAAGGAGAGAACCATGGCATCATCGAATCAAGGCGGTAATCAAGGCAATCGTGGCGGTAACAAGCAATCCGGTCAGGGCGGCAACAATCAGAGCGGGGACACCAGTAACCGCGGCTTCGCTTCCATGGACCCGGAACGCCAGCGCGAAATCGCCAGCGAAGGGGGCAAGGCAGCACACGCCTCCGGCAATGCACACGAGTTCACTTCGGAAGAAGCTCGCCGTGCAGGCTCCATGAGCCACAAGAACGACGGTAATCGCCAAAGCGATTCCGACTCGGGTAACCGCGGCAGCAGCGGCGGTGGCAATTCTGCAGGCAGCGGTGGCGGCACTCGCGGTGGTACGCCTGAGCAACACGCGCAGGCTGGCCGTCAAAGCCACAAAAACGACGATAAGCGCTAAGCGCTGAGTCGACCGGCGCATAGGGCGCCACCGTTTCCTGCCTAAGGAAACACCCGTCAAAAGCCGCTCGTCAGAGCGGCTTTTGCATTGGGCGCCGCACGAACTGCGGCAGCGAGACCACGCCCGTGGTCAGCGCGCAGCCGCACAGGATCACCACGCAGCTCACGCCCATGCGCAGCGTGAATTCCTCGTGCAGGAAAAGCGTGCCCCACAGCACACCGAAAGCGGGAATCAGGAACAGCGCGCTCATGGCCCGCGATGCGCCGAGGCGCGTGATCAGGCCATAGAACAGCACATAGGCGAAGGTGGTGCACAGGGCGGCCAGCGCCAGCAAGGCGCCCCAGCCCTGCCAGGACGGCGCGTCGGACGGCCAGCCGATCACCGTGCCCGGCGCCAGCAGAACGGCGGCGAAGAACTGGCTGCCCGCCGCAATCGTCATCGGCTGCGCGCCCGAGAGGTAGCGCTTCGTGAAATTGCCGGTGAAGCCGTACAGCAGCGTCGCGCACAGGCAGGCCAGCGCCGCCATCAGGGTCGCGAACGCGTCCGACTGCATGTGCAGCTTGCCCGCCACCAGCATGAACACGCCGCCGAAGCCGATGGCCAGGCCCACAATGCGCTGTCTGCCCAGGGATTCGCCCAGCCAGAGGGCCGCAATCAGCGCCGCGAACAGGGGCGTGGTCGAACTGAGGATGGAGGAGAGCCCAGCCGAGATGTGCAGGGCCGCGTAGTTAAAGAGCAGGAAAGGCAGGGCCGCATTGGTCACGCCAACCAGCGCCACGCCCTTCCAGTAGCGGCGCAGGTCCGGCAGCAGGCCGCGCCACAGCACCAGCGGCAGCAGCATCAGCGATGCGAGCACCGCGCGCAGGCCCGCCATGGCCCAGGGACCGAAAGCCGGCGCCGCCACGCGGATGAAGAGATAGGAGGCTCCCCAGATCGCCGCCACCAGCACGAGCTGCATCATGTCGCTGCGCTTCATGCTACCGCCTTCACCGGCTGGCCGGGACGGGAATACACGCAGGCGACGCCTTCATAGGCGCGCTGCACCGCAGGCCGGGCGGCAATGGTTTCGAACCAGCGGCGCAGATTGGGGAAGTCGGCCAGCACCTGGCCATGCGGCGCATGGGGAACGATCCAGGGATAGCAGGCCATGTCGGCAATCGAGTATTCGCCTGCGATGAATTCGCGGCCTTCGAGCTGGCGGTCCAGCACACCGTACAGGCGCGCGGTTTCGCGCGTATAGCGGTTGATGGCGAATGGCACTTCCTCAGATGCGTAGACGCGGAAGTAGCCCGCCTGCCCCGCCATCGGGCCCAGCCCCGCCATCTGCCAGAACAGCCATTGCAGCGCTTCGCTGCGCGCGCGGGCCTGCCACGGCAGGCCGTAGCCGCATTTCTCCGCCAGATAGAGCAGCATGGCCCCGGATTCGAACATGGACAGCGGCTCGCCACCGCCAATCGGCGCGTTGTCGACCAGGGCCGGGATTTTCCCGTTGGGCGAGATGCGCAGGAACTCGGGCGTGTGCTGCTCGCCCTTGCTCAGGCTGAGCGTGCGCAGGCGGTAGGGCAGGCCCGCTTCTTCCAGATACACGCGGAGCTTCTGGCCGTTGGGGGTGGGGGCGTAATAGAGGTCGATCATGGCGTCCCTTTCAATGCAGTCGGGGACATTGTGCCGGGAATGCTGGCTCCATATAAGATCCAGCAGAGCGAAGTTTTATGGAGCCAGACTAGCGGGAACCGAAGGCCAGGCGCTTGCCTTCGCGCAGCATGCGCTCGAAGTCCGCCGCCGCCACGGGCTGGCTGAAGAGGTAGCCCTGAAGCTGGTCGCAGCCCAGCTCGCGGAGGAAGGCCATCTGCTCCACCGTTTCCACGCCCTCGGCCACGATCTCCTGGCGCAGCTGCTGGGCCATGGTGACGATGGCGCGCGCGATAGCGCAGTCGTTCTCCTCGTACGGCAGGCCGACCACGAAGGCGCGGTCGATCTTGAGGGTGCTGATGGGGAATTTCTTCAGGTAGGCCAGGCTGGAATAGCCGGTGCCGAAATCGTCCAGTGCCAGCGCCAGGCCCATGGCCACCAGCTCGTTCATGATGGCGATCACCGTTTCGGCGCCGCGCACCAGCAGGCTTTCCGTAATTTCGAGCATGATCTGCTCGGGATGCACCTGGTGCCGCTCCAGCACTTCGGCCATGCGCTCGGGCAGCGTGCGGTCGAACTGCCGCGCCGAGAGGTTCACGGCAATGGGCGGCATGATCAGGTTCGCGTCCTTCCACGCGCGGATCTGGCGGCAGGCCTCCTCCACCACCCAGTTGCCCAGATCGAGGATCAGGCCCGTTTCCTCGGCAACCGGAATGAAGACGCCGGGCGACACGAGGCCGCGCACGGGATGGCGCCAGCGCAGCAGCGCTTCGGCGCCCACGATACGGCCGCTGCGCAGGCTCACCTTCGGCTGGTAGTACAGCAGGAGTTCGTTGTTGGCCAGCGCGTCGCGCAGTTCGCTCTCGATGCGCAGGTGCTCCTTGGCGCGCTGGTTCATTTCTTCGCTGTAGAACAGCAGCGCCGCGTCCATGCCCTGCCCCGCCTTCGCCGTCGCCACCTCGGCGCCGCGCAGCAGGGAGGCCGCGTCCTGCGCATCCTCGGGATAGACGGCTATGCCAACGTTTGCACCCACCTGCAGGCTGTGATTGCCGATCACGATGGGCGCGGAGAGCGCGTCCACCAGCTTGCGCGCCACCAGGGCGGCGTGCTCGCGCTTCTCGATCTGCGGCAGCGCGATGGCGAACTTGCTGCCGTCCAGGCGCGCCAGGATATCGCCTTCGCGCAGCTTCAGGCGGAACATGCGGCCGATCTCCACCATTACTGCATTGCCCACCTCATGGCCAAGCGTGTCGCTGATCGCGCCCAGGCGCGCGACTTCCACCACCACCAGGGCGCCATGCGCCTGCGCGCGGCGCGCCTCGGCCATGGCCTGGCCCAGGAGCTGGAGCAGCAGGCCCTGGTTGGGCAGGCCGGTCAGGCTGTCGTAGTTGGCCATGCGCTGCATGCGCGCTTCGGCGTCCTTGTGCACGCTGATGTCGGAGAACAGCGAGAAGGTGTGCGTGATATTGCCCGCCTCGTCGCGCACCACGCTGATGGTCACGGACTGGGGAAAGAGCTCGCCGTTCTTGCGCTTGCCGATGATTTCGCCGCGCCAGGGGCCGGCGCCTTTCATGGCGCCGCGCACCTTGGCGCGGAACTCGGCATCGTGCACGCCGGAGCGCAGCAGGTCCGGCGTCTGGCCGATGGCCTCCGCCATGGTGTAGCCGGTGATGCGGGTGAAGGCGCCGTTGATGGAGACAATGCGTTCGCTCGAATCCGTGATCAGCACGCCCTGGTCGCTGTCTTCGATGATGCGGGCGTGCAGGTTGACCTTCTCCTGCTGCGTGAGCGCCTCGTTCACCTGCCGCAGCTTCACCAGCATGCCGAGGGGCTCGTGGCTTTCGTCATGCATCAGCGAGAGCGCGAGCTTGACCCAGATAACGTCGCCGGACTTCTTGCGGCGCCGGACTTCCGTGCCCTCGCTGCCGTCGTCCACGAACAGTTCGGCGATATTGCCTTCCTCGTCGTCGTCCGTATAGAGGAAGAGAATATGCTGGCCGATGGCTTCCTGGGCCGTGTAGCCGAACAGGCTTTCGGCGCCCCGGTTCCAGCTCGTGACATAGCCCGCGAGATCGAGCTCCAGCTCCGCCTGCGGCGCCGCATCGGCGGCCCCGGGAGCAGGCAGGGCGCGCATCCCTGCTAGGGTGTCTTCAAGTGATGCAAGCGTGCGTGCGAGCGCTTCGCCCTGCTGAGTGCGGGCGTCCCGGCTCAGGGCCAGACAGCGCTCTATCGCATTTTCAAGCATTGGCCCTTCCCGCCACATCGCGCGTGACGCTCAGCATCCACAGGTTCGCTTCCGCGACCACGGCATTGAACTCTGGGGCGGACAGCTGCACTTCCTCCAGCTTCGCGGACACGGTGCCGAAGTCGCCCTGCTCCGCCGCTTCCACCAGGGCCAGCAAGGTACCGATGTCGCCCTGCTTGTTCAGCAGCGCCTGCTGCGCCGCGTCGCCGATATTCAGTGGCGCCAGCACTTCCTCCAGCGGCATGCCGAACAGCACACCCAGCAGGGAGAACATGCCGACCATGAAAGCCTGTTCCTGATTGTGCTTGTCCAGGCCCGTTTCGCGCGCCAGCAGTTCCATCGAGCGGGCGCGCACGGACACGCGCGCCAGCAGCATGGCCGAACGCACGTCCCCTTCGCGGGCGGCGAACAGCATGAGGTTCAGCCAGCGGCGCAGCTGCTGGCGGCCCAGGATCAGGATGGCCTGGGAGAAGCTGGTCACGCGGCGTCCCGTGCCCATGCCCAGGGAGTTCACGAGCTTCAGCAGGTGATAGGACAGGGTCGGGTCGCGCCGCAGCAGCGCTTCGATTTCATGGGTGTCCGCGTCGTTGCTCACAAGGGCCACCAGCTGCAGGGCCAGGGCGCGCGAGGCGGCCTGGTTGCCGACGGGTTTCGCAGGCGGCGCCAGGGGCCAGTCGCCCTCCACCCAGCTCACATTGGGCGGCAGGTTCTTGTCGAAGGGACTGTCGGCGCGCAGCACCTGCTCGGTGGGCAGCCTGCGCCAGCCGGCCTGCTCCAGCTCCTCGGCCAGCGATTCCGATACCTGCTCGCGGAAATGGCAGGGCAGCTGGGTGGCCAGCTCCGCCAGTTCCTCCGGCAGTTCACAGGCGTCGCTCGCACCGGCAAAGACCAGCCCCGAGGGGATGCCATTGCGGTCGGCGAGCAGTTGCAGAAAGACGGGAGGGGCGGTGTTCAGAGCATTCATTCGGGCATTCCAGGATGGGACAATGATAGACGGTTTTAGCTCTCTAATGGTACTCCGAATCAATTAGCCAGAGTCAACAGATATGTCATGACATTGTCACCAGGAAATTACTTCATTTGTCATTTTCTTGCGCATCCGCAAGTGTTTGGGCGCCAGGCAGATGCTGGCACAGGCAATCGAAGATATCATCGCGCCGCATGCGCTTGATCCACCAGTCCAGGCCCGCCCCTGTTTCGCCGCTGCGCCAGGCGAGGTAGAAGGTCTCGTCCGGCTTCGGCTCCTCCACTTCCTTCTCCACCAGCAGGCCGGCCGCAATGGCGGCGCGGGCGCACTGCTCGGGCAGGAAACCGAATCCCAGTCCTGCCAGCTGGTACTGGTACTTCGCAGCCATGGACGATACGGTCAGCGTATCCTGCCCCAGCAGCAGGCCCACTGTGCGGGGCGGCATGCGCCGGGCGGAGTCGGCGACCACGATGGCGCGGTGATGCTGCAGCTCCGTGCGGCCCAGGGGACGGTCGACCGCCGCCAGTGGATGGCCGGGCGCCACGGCAAACACCCATTTCACGCTGCCGATAGGCTGGGACACATAGCCTCCGCCGGCCGGGCCGTCGCCGGGCGCGCCGACGATGAGGTCCACGCGCCGGTCCAGCAAGGCCTCCCAGGTGCCGGACAGCGCCTCCTGCACAATGCGCAGGCGCGTCTGCTGGGCCACTTCGTAGAAGGCGCGCACATCCGGCTCGAAGGCGGACGCCGAAAACATGGAATCGATGCCCACGGCCAGCTCGGTTTCCCAGCCCGAGGCCACGCGCCGCACACGGTGCTCCAGGTCCTGCGCCGCCTTCAGCAGGTAGCGCCCTTCCTTCAGCAGCTCGCGTCCCGCCCGCGTCAGTTCCACGCGGGGGCCGTTGCGCTCGAAGACCTGCACACCCAGGTCGTCCTCCAGCTTGCCTACAGTGTAGGAAATGGTGGACGGCACGCGGTGCAGCTCCTTGCCCGCGGCGGAGAAGGAACCGCGGCGGTCGATGGCGTCCACGATCTGCAGGGCTTCCAGGCTCAGTCTAAGCATTCGATTTTTTCGACACTAAATGGGTAAATTTTCCGTTTTTTGAAACCGCACGCGCGGCCTATACTTTGATTCATCCAAGGAGAAATCCTTCGAATTCATCGCATATCATATCAAAGGAGCTCGACCATGTTGCAAATTCGTAAAAGTGAAGAACGCGGCGCCGCCAACCACGGCTGGCTGGACTCCCGCCACACCTTTTCCTTCGGCCATTACTTCGATCCGGCGCATACCGGTTTCGGTCCTCTGCTGGTGATCAACGAGGACCGCGTGAAGCCCGGCCAGGGCTTCGGCACCCACGGCCACCGCGACATGGAAATCATCTCCTACGTGCTGGAAGGCGCGCTGGAGCACAAGGACAGCCTGGGCACCGGCTCCGTGCTGCACTACGGCGATGTGCAGCGCATGAGCGCGGGCACCGGCGTGCGGCACAGCGAGTTCAACCACTCGCAGGAGGAAGACGTGCACTTCCTGCAGATCTGGATCCAGCCGAACCAGACCGGGATTCCGCCCAGCTATGAGGAAAAGCACTTTGCGCCCGAGAGCAAGACCGGCAAGCTGCGCCTGATCGCTTCCAGCGACGGCCGCGAGGGTTCGGTGCTGATCCACCAGGATGCCGCCCTCTACGCCAGCATCCTGAACGGGGCCGACGCGGTGGAGCACCGCCTGGAGGCGGGCCGCAGCGCCTATGTGCACGTCGTCCGCGGCAGCCTGAGCGTCAACGGCACGGCGCTGAAGGGCGGCGATGCGGCCAAGATCAGCGGCGAGAGCCTGTTGAAGCTGGACAAGGCCGAAGCCGCCGAGGTTCTGCTCTTCGACCTGCCGTAAGCGGCTGGCCGCGCCCCTCCCTGCTGGCATTGCATCTTTTTGTTATGATGAGGGGCGCGCCCAGCCCGGCGCGCATTTTTACTGTTTGAGAAGAAGAGCACGCAATGCAGCCCCTAGCAGACCTCCCTGCCACCGAAGAACTGGACTACGTCACGTCCTGCGCCCTGCCGACGCCCTGGGCCCAGTTCACGCTGCACGCCTTCGTGGAGCACGCCACCGGCAAGGAGCACCTGGCCATGGTGCTGGGCGATATCGGCGACGGCCAGCCCGTGCTGGCCCGCGTACACAGCGAGTGCCTGACGGGCGACGTGCTGTTCTCCCAGCGCTGCGACTGCGGCGCGCAGCTGGAAGGCGCGCTGCAGCGCATCGCCCAGGAAGGCCGCGGCGTGCTGCTCTATCTGCGCCAGGAAGGCCGCGGCATTGGCCTGATCAACAAGATGCGCGCCTACCGCCTGCAGGAAGCGGGCGCGGACACGGTGCAGGCCAACGAGCAGCTGGGCTTCAAGCCCGACCAGCGCAGCTACGGCCTGGTGGCTCCCATGCTGCAGCAGTTCGGCGTGCGCTCGCTGAAGCTCATGACGAACAACCCGCGCAAGATCGCGGCGATGGAAAAGCTGGGCATCGCGGTGGCCGAGCGCGTGCCCCTGCTCGTGAACCGCAACAAGTTCAACCAGCACTACCTGAACACCAAGGCCGCCAAGCTGGGCCATATGATGCACCCGATTACCGCCACCGCTACCGGGGACGGCGAACAGTAGGGTACACTGCACCTGACTCAACCAGGTGTGTATTGCATGAAATTCAACAAGCTTGCCCTAGCGTTGACCTTGGCCTGGGGCTCCACCGCTTTCGCGGCGCCGTCCCAGTCCCGTCCTGCTCCCGCTGCGCAGCCCGCCCCTCCTGCCACCCAGGAGGAAGCCGTGGCGCTGCCGACGCCTTCCAGCGCCGCGCAGAAGCTCTACATGAACGCCAAGAAGGATCTGCTGCAGGTGCGCTCGCTGCTGAAAAGCGGCCGCACGCAGTCCTCCGTCGGTTCCGGCTTCCTGGTGGGCACCTCCAACCTGGTGCTGACCAATTACCACGTGGTGTCCCAGTTCGCCCTCGATCCCGAAACCTATACGGGCGAATGGGTGGACACGGCGGGCCAGCGCGGCAACATCGAACTGCTGGCCGTGGACGTGCTGCACGACCTGGCCGTGGTGCGCGTGAACCGCTACGGCACAGGCGTGTTCAAGGTGCCTGAGCGCGAAGTGCGCCTGTCGCAGGGCCAGTACCTCTACTCGCTGGGCAATCCCCTGGACCTGGGCTTCGCCATCTCGGAAGGCTCGTACAACGGCGTGATCACGCGCAGCTTCTACGAGCAGCTGATGTTCACGGGCCCCATCAATTCCGGCATGAGCGGCGGCCCAAGCGTGACGGCCGATGGCGAAGTGGTGGGCGTGAACGTGTCCAAGCGCCTGGACGGGGAGCTGGTGAGCTTCCTCGTGCCGATCCGCTATGCGCAGGAACTGCTGAAGCGCGTGCCGTCAGACGCCCAGCCGCCCCACGACTTCACCACCATCGTTACGCAGCAGCTGCTCGCGCACCAGCGCGCCATGGTGGACCAGCTGCTGGCCGGGCCCCTGAGCACCAAGCAGATGGGCCCCTACCAGGTGCCCGTGCGCGAGAACGAGCAGATGCGCTGCTGGGGACGCGCCAACGTCAAAGGCGAAAAGGCCTTCGCCGTCGACAACACCAACTGCTCGATGGAGTCGGCGATCTTCGTCTCCGGCTCCATGCAGACCGGCCAGGTCGCCATCCGCCACCAGTTCATGCGCAGCACGGGCCTCGATCCGATCCGCTTCGCCCAGCTCTCCAGCATGTCGTTCAAGAACGAGTCCTTCGGCAGCTACAAGGACAGCCGCATGACGCCGCCGAACTGCACCGAGCAGTTCGTGAAGAACAAGAGCATGCCGATGCGCGCCGTGATGTGCGTGCGCGCCTACCGCAAATTCCCGGGCCTCTACGATTTCTCGCTGCTCACCGCCAGCACCGACGACAGCCTGATGAACCTGCAAAGCCGCCTGGATGCGCGTGGCGTGTCCTATGAAAACGGCATGCGGGCTGCGCGCGCGTTCATGGAATCCCTGGCGCGCGAGGGCGGCAAATGAAGGCGCCTTACTTCATCGAACTGCTGGCCCGCAATGGCGATGTGCTGCACCGCGTGCGCGCGGAATCGCTGCCCGTCACCATTGGCCGGGCCTACGACAACGACATCATCCTGGACGACGCGCACACGGCGCCCCGCCACGCGGTGGTGGAAGCCGACGGCGAAGGCGGCCTGGTGCTGCGCGACCTGGGCAGCCAGAACGGCATCATCCATCACGGCAAGCGCCACGCCAGCGTCGCCCTCTCGGGCAGCACTGTGGTACGCCTCGGGCATACGAGGCTGCGCATCCGCAGCGCGGACTTCCCTGTGCCGCAGGAAGTCACGGACACCACCATGCACGCCTGGGAAGGCGGCGCGCCCGCCGTGGCGGGCCTGGCGCTGATCGCCCTGTTCATCGGCGTGGAAGAGGCCATGTCGGATACCGAGTCCTTCGAGGCCATCCGCTACCTGCTGACGATCGCTTCCGGGCTCGCTGCAGGCCTGCTGTGGAGCGCCGTCTGGGCCGTCGCCAATCGCCTGTTCGGCGGCCACGCGCGGCTGGGGCGCCACCTCTTCATCCTCGGCGCGGGCCTGATCGTGATCGGCGGCTGGAAGGTATTCAGTACCGTGCTGGCCTATGCGTGGTCGGCCGAAGTGTTCACGCGCTACGGCAATCACGTGACGCTATTGATAGCCTGCGGCATGGTGTTCTTCCACTTGCGGACGATACGGCCGCATCATCCTCCGCGCAGGCTGCTCGCCACTTGCGGCGTGTTCATGGCGCTGGGCTCCGGCCTCGTTTTGATGAGCAACCTGCAGACGACGGGCCGCCTCTCGGACGAACTCTATATGTCCGTGCTGCTGCCGCCGTCGCTGCGCCAGAGCCCCGACCACAGCGTGGACGACTTCTTCAAGCAGTCCGGCGAGCTGAAAAAGAAAGTGGACGCCGACCGCAGCCGCGCCCCCCGCGACGGCGAAGACGAAGACGACGAGGAGTGACGGCAGAGGGGACAGACCCTGTCCAGGGTCCGTCCCCTCTGCCGCTAGCCCGAATAGGGCGCGCCCTTCAGCTCCACGGTATTTCCTTCGGGATCGTTGATGTAGATCGACGGCCCCTCCCCTTCCGCTCCATAGCGCGATTCGGAGGCGCCGTTCGCCACGTCGAAACGGTCCAGGTGGGCGCGGATGGCCGCTTCATCGAAAGGCTCTACGCGGAAGCAGAAATGGTCCACGTTGCGCCCCTCCCTGCCCGGCGGCGCGCCGCCCATGCGGCCCAGCTTCTGGTCCACCGGCACAAGGTCCACCAGCGAACCGCCCGCGCGCAGCTGCACGAGGCCGATCTCATCCTGGCGGCGCTCGATGCTGCAGCCCAGCACTTCGGTGTAGAAGCGGATCATGCGGTCCAGGTCCACCACGCGCAGCACGATATGGTCGATCTCGCGAATACGTATCATCATTGTTCCTTTCAGAAGGCAGGCGCGGGATTCTCGCCGGACTCCAGTTCATATTTTCCCTTGCGGTACACGAAGCGCACGCTCTGCTCGATTTTCTCCGCAGGCTGCGGCGCTCCCCTGAGCGATTCGCTGCGCGCGCCCTTGAAATCGATGGCGAAATCGCCCGGTTCCCTATCCGATGGTTCGACACGCCACATGCCGCGCACGGAAATGCAGCGCCGTTCGGCGGCAAGGCGTTTCTCGTCTTCGTCCACGTAGTCGCTGGCGCGCAGTCCCGGCAGGACGCTCCACAGGCGCTCGGGGCAGCCGTGCAGGGCGCCGAGATTGTCGGCCTTGAGGGTCTGCTCAAGGACCGGTTTCGTGTTCACGCCTTTGCTGTTGAATTCATACAGCGTGATCCAGTCGTTGCAATAGCCCTGCCAGCAGCTGCCGTACTCCACCAGCACTGCCGGACGGCCGCGCGCCAGCTCCACGTGGGTCAGCTGGGCCTCGGCAAACAGGCCGTGCAGCGCAAAGGGCTCCTGGCGTGCAACCAGCTTCCACCCTGAGGACGAAGTATCGAAGATGTAGGCGGCAACGCCGAGCGGCGTGACGTGCGCCGCTTCCGCAGTGCCGTCATCGGATGCCGGAAGCAGCTTGGCGATCAGGCTCACCCGCTTCGGCCCCAGGCGCGTGACGAACTGCGGCTGCACGATGACCTTGCGCGTTTTCGCCTTGCGTGGCGCGCCGCCATCCCAGGCGCGCGACATCTTGTTCAGGGTGATGGACTGCAGGCGGCCTTCGGTATCGTCCGCCCACTTCGGGAAAGCGAGCACCATGAGGTCTTCCGCGGCGGGCAGCTCGTCTTCTTCCTGCCGGGCCTGGGCGGCGAAGCAGATAGTAAGGGTGGACAGCAGAACGATCAGGTAGCGCATGATGGGTCC
The DNA here is from genome assembly GCF_021165955.1 of Massilia endophytica. Classification (NCBI taxonomy): domain Bacteria; kingdom Pseudomonadati; phylum Pseudomonadota; class Betaproteobacteria; order Burkholderiales; family Oxalobacteraceae; genus Massilia; species Massilia endophytica. The sequence continues at coordinate 2,918,590 of NZ_CP088952.1, forward strand.
TGTATCAGATACGGCCACGGCGGAACTCGGCGAGGAAGCGCTCGCACTGCTGCGGCGAAAGCACGACGACCGGATCGCCGTGATAGACGTAGAGGTAGGGCATGCCGCCCAGGCGGTCGGTCAGCTTGGCCAGCACGCGGAAGCAGGTGCCGACCGGATATTTGCTGGTGTCCGTCAGCTCGCGCGAGCACTGCACGCGCAGGCCTGAATGGTAGGCCTGTCCGTTCACCGGCCGCACGCGCACCTGCGCGCCGTCCTGAAACGACTCCACAGCCACATCGCGGTAAGCGTAGATATCCCTTGCCATGTCCCAATGGTATCAGAGACGGCGTTAGCTGATCTGCCTTAAGGCCTGAATTGGGAACGCAGGCGACAATCGCTTGCATTCCCCTCTCCGGCGCGTACACTGAAATGCGGATCACCTGGGACGAAGCCAAGCGCCGCAGCAACCTCAAAAAGCATGGGCTGGATTTCCAGTGCGTTGCGCAGGTTTTCGAGGGCCAAACCTATACTTGGGAGGACAGGCGCTATGAATACTCCGAGCGGAGATTCTGCACGGCGGGCCTGCTCGGTGATCATGCCGTCGTTGTTGTTCACACAGAATTTGGGAGCACGATCCATGTCATCTCGTTCCGCAAAGCAAATCGGCGGGAAACCCACGTCTACTGGGAGCGACGCTATTGAAGACCTGACGGACTGGGCACGCGTCGAAGCAATGGACGACGAGGACATCGTCTACGACGAAGACTCTCCGCCGTTGCCGGACGACTTCTGGGTGGAGGGCCAGTTCAGAAAAGGCGGCCGTCCGGCTACGGACGATGAAATTGCGGAATTCCTGGAAAAGGTAGAAGCCTACTCCAACCGTCCTAGGAAGACGCCCGCAAAATGAGGAGGGCGACGGCTTCGGCGTTGATGCCTTCCTCGCGTCCGAGGTAGCCCAGCTTCTCGTTGGTTTTCGCCTTGACGTTCACCTGCCCCGGCGCGATGCCGAGGTCCTCCGCGATATTCGATACCATCGTTGCGATGTGCGGCGCCATTTTCGGGCGCTGGGCGATGATGGTGGCGTCCACGTTCCCGATGTCGTAGCCCGTCTCCTTCACCCGTTTCGCGGCCTCGCGCAGCAGCACGCGCGAGTCGGCGCCGCGGAATTCTTCGGCCGTGTCCGGGAAGTGCTTGCCGATGTCGCCCAGCGCCGCCGCGCCGAGAATGGCGTCGGTGATGGCGTGCAGGAGCGCGTCGGCGTCCGAGTGGCCGAGCAGGCCCTTGTCGTGCGCGATCTCGACGCCGCCGAGTATCAGCTTGCGGCCTTCAACCAGGCGGTGGCTGTCGTAGCCCTGTCCAATGCGGAATGGCAGTTTCATGTGAGATCCTGTTTCAGATACATTTCGGCGATCCCCAGATCGGAAGGGAGCGTCACCTTCAGGTTGCGCGGATGCCCTTCCACCAGCTGCGGAGACATTCCCAGCGCCTCGATGGCGCTCGCATCGTCCGTGATGGCGGCAGGATCGCTGGCGGCGCCCAGCGCACGCACCAGCAGCGCATAAGGGAACATCTGCGGCGTCTGCGCCAGCCACAGGCCGTCGCGCGGTGTCGTCATCACCTCGCCGCCGCGCGTGCTCTTCACGGTATCGACTACCGGCAGTGCGAGCAGGCCGCCGGCGGGATTGCTGCCAACCTCCTCGATCAGCTTGCGGATCAGCGCCGGCGTCAGGCCGGGCCGGGCGGCGTCGTGGACCAGTACCAGGTCCTCGTCCGCGATACGCTCGCGCAGGGCGCGCAGGCCGTTCAGGATCGAATCCATGCGCGTGGCGCCGCCGCAAGCCAGCACCGTCACGCCCTGCGCGGGCAGCACGCCGTCGATATAGCCATCATCCTGGCTCACCACGACGAAAGTATGCGCAATCAGCTCGCTGCGCAGGAAGGCGTTGACGGTGTGCCGCAGCATGGGCACGCCGTTCAGCAGCAGGTACTGTTTCGGCGATGCCGCCGCCATGCGCGCGCCGACGCCTGCTGCGGGAATCAGCGCGAAATAGCGTGGAGCTTTTGTTCCGGTATCCGTCATGCTTGTCATCTGCCGCCGGGGCGGCGCGTCCTGTTCAGTACTTTCTGGATCTCGCCATTGCAGGCCTTGCCGAGCCGAGCGTATTCGACCGGCGAATCGATGGCCTCCTGCAGCACTTCCACCTTCGCCATCTCGGCCTTGATATAGCTTAGCCAGCCGCTGTTGATCTCGTGCGAGAGCGCGGACTGCGCGGTGCCCGAAGGCGCGTATAGCGGCTTGCTGCCGAAGCGTTTGGCCAGCGCCGCCCTCACCTTCTCCTCCACGCGCGGCAGATGGTCCATGTAGGTCTTCATGTGCCGCATTTCGTGCGCAAGGATGACATCATACCCGCAAGTGCCCGCCGGGAACTCCTTGCCGACATAGACCTTCACTGGCGCATAGGTGAGCTCCACCACGATCTGCGGCGCGATGCATTCGTAGCCACTGGAAGGGTCCTGCAGGATCTTGCCGTTGGTGGCGATCTGCACGCGCGACTCCGTGCGCGTGAGCCCCAGCACATAGGAATTGGCCGAGGCCACGCCCTTCATCACCGTCAGCATCTTGTAGGAGAGCTGGTTGTTCACCGAGTAGCCGTTCTGCTTCGCGGACAGCACGGACAGCGTCTTGCCGATGGTGTCCTCGCAACTGGCCTGGAAAGGCGTGCGCGGCGCGGCCAGGCCTGCCGCGGCGGGCAGCATGAGCGCCAGCAGGAGCAGCAGGCGCCGCATCGCTCAGTCCAGCTTCCAGTCCCCGGAGCGCAGCTTGTCCAGCCAGAAGATGCCGATGATGGTTTTCACGTCCGAGATCTGGCCGCTGCGCACCATCTCCAGCAGTTCGTCAACGCTCGCCGTGAAGGTTTCGAGGAATTCGCCTTCATCCAGCTTGGCCTCCCCCGCTTCCAGGCCGCGCGCCAGATAGATGTCCAGATGCTCGTCCGAATAGGCGATGGCGTTGTGGATCGTGGTGATGAAGTCCCACTCGGAAGCGGTGTAGCCCGTTTCCTCCTGCAGCTCGCGGATGGCGCTGGCCAGCGGGTCTTCGCCCTCGTCGATCTTCCCGGCCGGGAGCTCGATGAAGACGCGGTTGTTCGGATAGCGGAACTGCCGCTCCAGCAGCACGCGGCCGTCGTCCAGCACGGGGATGACCACCACGGCGCCGGGATGGCGGAAATACTCGCGGCTTGCTTCCGCACCGTTCGGCAGCTTTACGGTGTCCTTGTGGACCTTGAGGAAATTGCCGTCATAGACCACGCCACCATTGACCTTGGTCTCCTTCAGGTGCGCATCCATGCACGCTCCTTCACATCAGATTCGAAAACGACAGTGTATCAGTGACGCTTGCGCAGGTAGCGCGCCACAAAGCCGGGGAAGGCAAAGACGAGAAACAGGCAGGCGGTAATGGCGTAGAACTCCCAGTTCTGGGGGAATACCGTGCCGATGCGGGCTTCCAGCGCGAGGCCGATCCCGCCAACGACAAAGTACAGCGCCGCCAGTTCCAGCAGGCGCACGATGAATGGCTTGCGCCCCGCGCGCCAGGGAAGAACGGCGAATACCTTGTCATTGAAAAACGGCAGGTTGGCGGCTGCTAAACCCAGCAGTATCACCAACCAGCTCGATGCGCCGACATCCATCGATCAGGATGCCAGCGTCTTCTGCATTGCGCTCATGCAGGCGTTCAGCAGCGGGCCCGGGATCACGCCCAGGGCCACCACCAGCAGGCCGTTCACGGCCAGCACGATCGACTTGTCGCCTGCCACCTGGATCGGCGCGGTGTCGGTCGGTTCGTCGAACCACATGGTCTTCACGACGCGCAGGTAGTAGTAGGCGCCGATCAGCGATGCCATCACCGCGAAGATGGTCAGCCACAGCTGGCCGGTCTTCAGCACGGATTGCAGCACGGCGAACTTGGCGGCGAAGCCCATCATCGGCGGCACACCGGCCAGGGAGAACATCAGCACCGTCATCAGCAGCGCGTACCACGGGCTGCGCTTGGACAGGCCCTTGAAGTCGTTCAGTTCTTCCGCTTCGAAGCCGGAACGCGCCAGCACCATGATCAGGCCGAAGCTGCCCAGGGTGGTCAGCACGTAGGTGATCGAGTAGTACATGGCGGCGCTGTAGGCGGCCGAGGCATTGCTCTGGTCCTGGCCCACCACGCCGGCCAGCAGGCCAAGCAGCACGAAGCCCATTTGCGCGATGGTGGAGTAAGCCAGCATGCGCTTCAGGTTCGACTGGGCGATAGCGGTCAGGTTGCCGATGGCCAGGGACAGCACGGCCAGGATCATCAGCATCTGCTGCCAGTCGAAGGCCAGCGGCAGCATGCCTTCCACCAGCAGGCGCACGCAGATGGCGAAGGTCGCCAGCTTCGGCGCGCCGCCCAGCAGCAGGGTCACGCCGGTCGGAGCGCCCTGGTAGACGTCCGGCACCCACATGTGGAAGGGCACGGCGCCAAGTTTGAAGGCCAGGCCGGCGACGATGAACACCACGCCGAACACCAGGATGGTGGGGTTGATGGTGCCTGCGCCGATCTTGCGCGAGACTTCGGAGATGTCCAGCGAGCCGGTCGCGCCGTACAGCATGGACATGCCGTACAGCAGGAAGCCGGAAGCCAGCGCGCCCAGCACGAAGTACTTCATCGACGCTTCCGTCGCGGCGGTGTTATCGCGGCGCATGGCCACCAGCGCGTACAGCGACAGCGACATCAGCTCCAGGCCCAGGTAGATGGACAGGAAGTTGTTGGCCGAGATCATGACCATCTGCCCCAGCATGGAGAACAGCGCCAGCACATAGAATTCGCCGCCCAGCGAGCCGCCCAGCATGCCGCGGTCGGTCGAATACTGGCGGGAATAGACCAGCGTGATGCCCACGGTCAGGTAGGTGAACATCTTCAGCAGGTTGCCCATGGGGTCGGACACGAACATGTTCGAGAAGGTGTACACCGTGGTGCCCGCGCTGAAGTCCACGAAGGTGAACGCGGCGCAGCCGGCGAGCGTGAGCAGCGACAGCACGTAAGTGATGTTGCGCTTCGCTTCGGACAGGAACATGTCGATCAGCAGAATCGCCGAGGTGGCGACCACCAGGAAGATCTCTGCGTAGATCGGGATCAGGTTAGTGTTATTCATGAAAACTTGGTCCTATCGGCATTCAGTGTGCAATGGCGAGCTTGCTCTGGGCGACGTGCTTGAGCAGGTCGGCCACCGAGGTTTGCATCGTGTCGGTGAACGGCGCCGGGTACAGGCCCATCACCAGCACCGCGATCGCCAGGATGCCCAGCATCAGGAATTCGCGGTTGTTGATATCGGTCAGCTCCGCCACGTGGTGGTTGGTCACGGTGCCGAAGATCACGCGCTTGGCCATCCACAGCGAGTAGGCGGCGCCGAAGATCAGCGCGGTCGCAGCCAGGATGCCGGTCACGAAGTTGAACTGCACTGCGCCCAGGATCACCATGAACTCGCCCACGAAACCGGAGGTGGCAGGCAGGCCGCAGTTGGCCATCGAGAACAGGATGAAGAAGGCCGCGAATTTCGGCATCTTGTTCACGACGCCGCCGTAGTCGGCGATCTGGCGCGAGTGGGCGCGGTCATACAGCACGCCGATGCAAAGGAACATGGCGCCGGAGATGAAGCCGTGCGAGATCATCTGCACGATGCCGCCCTGCACCGACATGTCGTTGAACATGAAGAAGCCGAGCGTCACAAAGCCCATGTGGGCGATGGACGAATAAGCCACCAGCTTTTTCATGTCCTTCTGTACCAGGGCCACGAGGCCGATGTAGATCACTGCGATCAGGGACAGCACGATCACGAAGCCAGCCAGGTAGTGCGAAGCGTCCGGCACGATGGGCAGGGAGAAACGCAGGAAACCGTAGGCGCCCAGCTTCAGCATGATGGCGGCCAGCACGGCGGAGCCGCCGGTCGGCGCTTCCACGTGCACGTCCGGCAGCCAGGTGTGGACCGGGAACATCGGCACCTTCACGGCGAAGGCCATGAAGAAGGCGATGAAGATCGCCACCTGCTCGGTCATGGTCAGCGGCAGCTGGTGCCACGCCAGGATGTCCCAGCTGCCCGACTTGTTGTACAGGTAGATGATGGCAACAAGGGTCAGCAGCGAGCCGAAGAAGGTGTAGAGGAAGAACTTGAACGAGGCGTAAATGCGGTTCGCCCCGCCCCACACGCCGATGATGATGTACATCGGGATCAGGGTCGCTTCGAAGAAGAAGTAGAACAGCAGGCCGTCCATGGCGGCGAACACGCCGATCATGAGGCCGGACAGGATCAGGAAGGCGCCCATGTACTGCGCCACGCGCTCCTGGATCACTTCCCAGGCGGAGATCACCACGATGATGGTGATGAAGGCGGTCAGCGGAATGAACCACAGCGACAGGCCGTCGATGCCAAGGGTGTAGAAGATGTTGAAGCGCTCGATCCAGGCCGCCTTCTCCACGAATTGCAGGCCGTGGGCATTGTTGTCGAAGTTGGTGATCAGCGGGATCGTCGGCAGCAGCGAGACAATGGAGCCGACCAGGGCCAGCACGCGCACCATGCCGGCGCGGGTGTCGCGCCCGATCGCCAGGATGATCAGGCCGAACAGCACCGGAAGCCAGATCGAGAGGCTCAGGTAAGGAGGTAAAGTATTAATCGTTGACTGCATCTTTTATCTCTTTTGCGTGTCCGGTTAAGCGTGCCAGAACGGCAGGAAGTACACCAGGAAGCCCAGGATGCCGATGATCATCACGAAGGCATAGTGGTAGATGTAGCCGGTCTGCGCGAGGCGGGTCAGGCCGGAGAACCAGCCTACTACCTTGGCGCTGCCGTTCACCACCAGGCCGTCGATCAGGGTGCGGTCGCCCACGTTCCACAGGCCGTCGCCCAGCAGGCGCGCGCCCTTCGCGAACACGGCCTCGTTGATCTTGTCCATGTAGTACTTGTTGTCCAGCAGCGTGTGGATGGCCTTGAACTTGGCGTAGAACCAGGCTGGCACGCGCGGATTGATCATGTAGCAGTAGTAGGCCGTCGCCACCCCTGCCAGCGCGAGCCAGAACGGCGCCGTCATCAGGCCGTGGATGGCCATCGCCACCGGGCCGTGGAATTCCTCGGCCAGTTCGTGCATGGCGTGGTGGTTCTCGCCCACGGCGATCACACCCTTGAAGAATTCGCCGAACAGCATGGGCTGGATGGCGAAGAAGCCGATCAGCACCGACGGGATGGCCAGCATCACCAGCGGGAACCAGACGACGAACGGTGATTCGTGCGGCTTCTGGCCCGGCTCCAGGCCGTGGTGGCCATGGGCTTCGTCTTCCTCTTCATGGTGCGCATCGGAGTCGTGCGCCGGAGCGTGGTCGTGGGCATGGTCGTCATGCGCATGGGCCTTGCCGAAGCGCTCTTCGCCGTGGAAGACAAGGAAGTACATGCGGAAGGAGTAGAAGGCGGTCACGAACACGCCCGCCAGCACGGCGAAGTTGGCGAAGCCCGCGCCCGGGATATGGGTCGCGTGCACCGCTTCGATGATCGAGTCCTTCGAGTAGAAGCCCGAGAAGAACGGGGTGCCGATCAGCGCCAGGGAGCCGAGCAGCGAAGTGATCCAGGTGATGGGCATGTGCTTGCGCAGGCCGCCCATGTTGCGGATGTCCTGGTCGTGGTGCATGCCGATGATGACCGAGCCCGCGCCCAGGAAGAGCAGCGCCTTGAAGAAGGCGTGGGTCATCAGGTGGAACACGGCCACCGAGTAGGCCGAGGCGCCCAGCGCCACGGTCATATAGCCCAGCTGCGACAGGGTCGAATAGGCCACCACGCGCTTGATGTCGTTCTGGATGATGCCCAGGAAGCCCATGAACAGCGCGGTGATGGAGCCGATCACGAGGATGAAGGACAGCGCAGTGTCCGACAGCTCGAACAGCGGCGACATGCGCGACACCATGAAGATGCCCGCGGTAACCATGGTTGCGGCGTGGATCAGCGCGGAGATCGGGGTCGGGCCTTCCATCGAGTCAGGCAGCCACACGTGCAGGGGGAACTGCGCGGATTTACCCATGGCGCCGATGAACAGGCAGATGCAGGCCACGGTCAGCAGGCCCCAATCGGTGCCCGGCAGGTGCAGCGCGGCAAGCGCCTCGCGCTTGGCGAAGACATCGGCATAGTTCATGGTGCCGGAATAAGCCAGCAGCAGGCCGATGCCCAGGATGAAGCCGAAGTCGCCCACGCGGTTGACCAGGAAGGCCTTCATGTTCGCCACAATGGCGGTCGGGCGCTTGAACCAGAAGCCGATCAGCAGATAGGACACCAGGCCCACCGCTTCCCAGCCGAAGAACAGCTGCAGGAAGTTATTGGCCATCACCAGCATCAGCATGGAGAAGGTGAACAGGGAGATGTAGGAGAAGAAGCGGTTGTAGCCTTCGTCCTCCGCCATGTAGCCGATGGTGTAGATGTGCACCATCAGGGACACGAAGGTCACCACGCACATCATCATCGCCGACAGCGAGTCGATCTGGAAGCCCACTTCCAGGTTCACGCCTGCCACCGTCATCCAGCGGTACACGGTGCCGGTATAGGTGGCGCCGTCCATCACCGCCATCAGGGTCTGGAAGGAGATCAGGAAGGCGATCAGAACGCCCAGGATGGTCGCCGTATGCGATACCTTGCGGCCGACGACGTTGCCGAAGAACTTGGTGCCCAGCAGGCCCGCGATCGCGGAGCCGGCCAGCGGCGCCAGGGGAACGGCAAGAAGAAGGTTAGGGTTAAGCCCCGTCATGATGAACCTATCTGTTTATTATTCGAGGATTGAACACTTAGCCTTTGAGGCTATCCAGGTCTTCCACGTTGATGGTGTCCAGGTTACGGAACATCACCACCAGGATCGCGAGGCCGATTGCCGATTCGGCGGCCGCCACGGTCAGGATGAAGAAGACAAAGATCTGCCCGGCCGCGTCGCCCAGGTAATGCGAGAACGCGACGAAGTTCATGTTCACTGCCAGCAGCATCAGTTCGATGGCCATCAGCAGGATGATGACGTTCTTGCGGTTCAGGAAAATACCGACGATCGAGATGGCGAACAGGATCGCGCCCAGGACCAGGTAGTGTGCGAGCGATAAGGTCATTGCGCCTCCTTCGGTTCAGCCGCTTCGGTGCTGCGTTCCACGACTGCGTCCATCTTCACGATGCGCAGGCGGTCGTTGCGCTTGACGCGCACGGCCTCGCCCGGATCGAAGTACTTGATGTCCTTGCGCTTGCGCAGCGTCAGGGCCACGGCGGCGATGATCGCCACCAGCAGCACCACGGCCGCGATTTCAAACGCATAGATGTATTGGGTGTAAATCAGCTTGCCCAGTTCCTTGGTGTTGCCGATGGTGCCGGCCGCCGCGGGCGCGGTGGTGTTGCCGGTGCCGAAGCCGCGCCACAGCACGGAAGCCATCTCCAGCACGATCACGCCGCCGATGGTGGCCGCCGCGGGGAGATAGTTCCAGAAGCCTTCGCGCATCTTCTCGGTGTCGATGTCGATCATCATCACCACGAACAGGAACAGCACCATCACGGCGCCGACATACACCAGCACCAGTACGATGGAGAGGAATTCGGCTTTCAGCAGCATCCAGATGCCGCCAGCCTGGAAGAAGGCCAGCACCAGGAACAGCGCCGCCTGCACCGGATTGCGCGCCGTGATGACGCGCAGCGCCGCGAACACCATGATCGCGGAGAAGACGTAGAACAGAATCGTTGTAAAGTCCATGTGGTATCCAGTTCGATCAGCGGTACGCAGCGTCGGCGGCGCGGTTGGCGGCGATCTCCGCCTCGTAACGGTCGCCCACGGCCAGCAGCATCTCCTTGGTGTAGTACAGGTCGCCGCGCTTCTCGCCGTGGTACTCCAGCACGTGGGTTTCCACGATGGAGTCGACCGGGCAGGATTCTTCGCAGAAGCCGCAGAAGATGCACTTGGTCAGGTCGATGTCGTAGCGCGTGGTGCGGCGGGTGCCGTCGTCACGCTCCTGCGATTCGATGGTGATGGCCATGGCCGGGCACACCGCTTCGCACAGCTTGCAGGCGATGCAGCGCTCTTCGCCGTTCGGATAGCGGCGCAGGGCGTGCAGGCCGCGGAAACGCGGCGACTGCGGGGTCTTCTCTTCCGGGTACTGCACGGTGATCTTGCGCGAGAACATATACTTGCCCGTCAGCGCCATCCCCTTGATCAGTTCCGACAGCATCAGGCTGCCGAAGAAATCTTTAACTCGTTCCATGATGTCGCTTCCTTACTTCCAAATATTCCATGGCGTCTGCATCCAGCCCGCGACCAGCACCAGCCAGACCAGGGTCAGAGGAATGAAGACTTTCCAGCCCAGACGCATGATCTGGTCGTAGCGGTAGCGCGGGAAAGTGCCGCGTACCCAGATGAAGACCGACACGATGCAGAAGGTCTTGGCGAAGAGCCAGAAGAAGCCGCCGAAACCGCCCCAGAATTCCAGGAACTTGAACGGAGCAGCCCAGCCGCCCAGGAACATGATCGAGGCCAGCGCGCCCACCAGGATCATGTTGGCGTATTCGGCCAGCATGAACATGGCGTAGGACATGCCCGAGTACTCCACCATGTGGCCCGCCACGATCTCGGACTCGCCTTCCACCACGTCGAAGGGGTGGCGGTTGGTCTCGGCCAGGCCGGAGGTCAGGTAGATCACGAACAGCGGCAGCAGCGGCAGCCAGTTCCAGGACAGGAAGCTCAGGCCCATGTCCGCGAAGTAGCCCTTGCCCTGCCCCGTCACGATGTCGATGAAGTTCAGGGAACCGGACACCATCAGCACCACCACCAGCACGAAGCCCATGGGGATCTCGTAGGAGATCATCTGCGCCGAGGCGCGCATGGCGCCCATGAAGGAGTATTTCGAGTTCGAGGACCAGCCCGCGATGATGATGCCGTACACCTCCATGGAGGTGATGGCCAGCAGCAGCAGCAGGCCCGCGTTCACGTTGGCCAGCACGGCCTCGGGACCGAAAGGCACCACCGACCATGCGGCCAGCGCAGGCATGATGGTCATGATCGGGCCGATCACGAACAGGCTGCGGGTGGCCTTGGTCGGGATCACGATCTCCTTGAAGAGGAGCTTGAGCGCGTCGGCGATCGGCTGCAGCAGGCCTGCGGGGCCCACGCGGTTCGGGCCGATACGGATCTGGATCCAGCCGATCAGCTTGCGCTCCCACAGGGTGGCGTAGGCGACGAGGCCCATCAGCGGCAGCAGCACGCACAGCAGCTTGATCATGGTCCAGACCAGGGGCCAGACGGGACCCAGCAGCGCGGCGCCGTTGGTGTTAAGGGTCGTGATGAAGTCGCCCATTACTTGGCCTCCCCTGCTTTGGCAACCGAAATCGGGCCGAACATAGCGCCCAGGGTGCTGGTCGATACGTGAGCGGCGGCTACGCGCACCACGTTGGCAGGCAGCGCCGCGTCAACGAGGGCTTCCAGGATGGCCGAGCCGGAGCCCTGCACCACCTGCACCATGCCGCCGGTGGCGACGCCGATCTGCTGCGCCAGGGCGGCGGAGATGTGCGCCTTCGGCGCGGCCGCGTCGGCGGTCGCCTGCAGCGGGCCGGAACGGCGGGCCAGCGCGTCGGCGAAGTAGATCGGCACATCGGCGATGCGTTCCAGCTGGTCGCCGCCGCCAAAGGCAGCTGCCACCAGGGTCTGCTTCGATGCATTGTTCAGTTTTGCGGACAGGTCGGTCACGCCCTTGCCCAGCACCTCGTCGCGGATCGCTTCCGAGGTCTCGTAGTCGAAGCCTTCCAGGCCGAGGATGTTGCCCAGCACGCGCAGCACCTTCCAGGCCGGACGGGCTTCGCCCAGCGGCTTGACGCTGCCGTTGAAGCTCTGGGCGCGGCCTTCGGCGTTGACGAAGGTGCCCGAGGTTTCGGCGAACGGCGCGATGGGCAGCAGCACGTCGGCGTAGTCCATGCCGTGCTTGAAGGCGGACATGACGACGACCATCTCGGCCGCTTTCAGCGCGGCGGTGGCGGCCTGCGGGTTGGCCGCATCCAGCTCAGGTTCGGCGTTCAGCAGCACATAGGCTTTCTTCGGCGCGGAGAAGGCGGGAGCAGCTTTCTTCGCGGTGGCGCCCACCAGGTAGCCGCCCACGGTGTTGGCCGCCTCGGTCAGGTAGCCCAGCTTGGCGCCCGTGGCTTCGGCGATCCACTGCGCGGCAGCGTGCAGCGCGGAGGCCTGCGGGTGCTGCACGGCGGCGTTGCCCAGGAATACGGCCTTGCTCTCTCCGCCCAGCAGGCTGGCGGCGATCGCGTTCGCGGTCTCCGAGGAGGTCACGGTGTCGAAACCTGCCGGCGCGGCCACACCCTTGGCCTTGGCCACGGCGGCCACCACGCCAGTCAGCGCCGCCAGCCAGTCGGATGGCGCGGCGATCAGCTTGTTGGCGGTGTTGATCAGGTTATCGTCGTTGACCGCGTTCAGCGTGGACAGCTTGCCGCCCGCCTTCACGGCCGCGCGCAGGCGGGTCGCAAACAGCGGATGATCCTTGCGCAGGAAGGAGCCGATCACGAAGGCGCGCTGCAGGGTGCTGATCTCGGCGATCGGCATGCCCAGCCACGGCGTCACCTCGCCGTCCAGGGCGAAGTCGCTCTGGCGCAGGCGGAAGTCGATGTTGTCCGAACCCACGCCGCTCATCATCTTCTTCAGCAGCGCCAGTTCTTCCACGGTCGAATGGCCGGTCGCGTAGGCGGCCAGCGCGTCCGCGCCGTGTTCGTGCTTGATGTTCTTCAGGCCGTGCGCCACGTATTCCAGCGCGGTCTGCCAGTCCACTTCCTTCCAGTCGCCGCCCTGCTTCAGCATCGGCTGCGTCAGGCGCTCTTCGCTGTCCAGCGCCTCGTACGAGAAGCGGTCCTTGTCGGAAATCCAGCACTCGTTGATCGCTTCGTTCTCCAGCGGCAGCACGCGCTTCACCTTGCCCTGCTTGACCTGGACGATCAGGTTGGCGCCGGTGGAATCGTGCGGCGTGACGGACTTGCGGCGCGACAGTTCCCAGGTACGGGCGCTGTAGCGGAAAGGCTTGGAGGTGAGCGCGCCGACCGGGCACAGGTCGATCATGTTGCCCGACATTTCCGAGTTCACCGCTTCACCCACGAAGGTGGTGATCTCGGAGTGCTCGCCGCGGCCCAGCATGCCCAGCTCCATCACGCCGGCCACTTCCTGGCCGAAGCGTACGCAGCGCGTGCAGTGGATGCAGCGGCTCATTTCCTTCATCGACACCAGCGGGCCGGCTTCCTTCGGCACCACCACGCGCTTGTCTTCCTCGTAGCGCGAGTTGTTCTTGCCGTAGCCGACGGCCAGGTCCTGCAGCTGGCACTCGCCGCCCTGGTCGCAGATCGGGCAGTCCAGCGGGTGGTTAATCAGCAGGAATTCCATCACGCTCTTCTGCGCCTGGACCGCCTTCTCGCTGTGCGAGCGCACGATCATGCCGGCGGAGACCGGCGTGGCGCAGGCAGGCAGGGGCTTGGGCGCCTTTTCCACTTCCACGAGGCACATGCGGCAGTTCGCGGCGATCGACAATTTCTTGTGATAGCAGAAGTGCGGAATGTAGGTGCCCAGCTTGTTGGCGGCGTCCATCACCATACTGCCCGGTGGGACTTCGACTTTTTTGCCGTCTATTTCGATTTCAACCATGATGATCGCAGCTTAGTAGGCCGAGACAGGCACCAGGCAGTGCTTGTGTTCGACGTGGTATTCAAATTCTTCGCGGAACTGCTTGACGAAGGCGCGCACCGGCATCGCGGCGGCATCGCCCAGGGCGCAGATGGTGCGGCCCTGGATGTTGTCGGCGATCGAATTGAGCATGTCCAGGTCCGAGGCGCGGCCCTGGCCGTTCTCGATACGGTGCACCATGCGGTACATCCAGCCCGTGCCCTCGCGGCATGGCGTGCACTGGCCGCAGGACTCTTCGTAGTAGAAGTAGGCCAGGCGTTCCAGCGCCTTGACCATGCAGCGCGTTTCGTCCATCACGATCACGGCGCCCGAACCGAGCATGGAGCCGGCCTTCGCGATCGAGTCGTAGTCCAGGTCCGTGTTCATCATGATCTCGCCACGGATCACCGGCGCGGAGGAGCCGCCGGGGATCACGGCCTTGATCTTCTTCCCGCCGCGCATGCCGCCCGCCAGTTCCAGCAGCTTGGCAAACGGGGTGCCCAGCGGGACTTCGTAGTTGCCGGGACGTTCGATGTCGCCCGAGATCGAGAAGATCTTGGTGCCGCCGTTATTGGGCTTGCCCAGGCCGAGGTAGTTTTCCGGGCCCACGTTCAGGATGAAGGGAACGGCCGCGAAAGTCTCGGTGTTGTTGATGGTGGTCGGCTTGCCGTACAGGCCGAAGGACGCCGGGAACGGCGGCTTGAAGCGCGGCTGTCCCTTCTTGCCTTCCAGCGATTCGAGCAGCGCCGTCTCTTCGCCGCAGATGTAGGCGCCGTAGCCGTGGTGGGCGTGCAGCTGGAAGCTGAAATCGCTGCCCATGATCTTGTCGCCCAGGAAGCCGGCGGCGCGCGCCTCTTCCAGCGCCTCTTCGAAGCGCAGGTATTCCTGGAAGATCTCGCCGTGGATGTAGTTGTAGCCCACGGTGATGCCCATCGCATACGCGCCGATGGCCATGCCTTCGATCAGCGAGTGCGGGTTGTAGCGGATGATGTCGCGGTCCTTGAAGGTGCCCGGTTCGCCCTCATCTGTATTGCAGACGAGGTATTTCTGGCCGGGGAACTGGCGCGGCATGAAGGACCATTTCAGGCCGGTGGGGAAACCGGCGCCGCCGCGGCCGCGCAGGCCGGAGGTCTTCAGGTCGGCGATGATCTGCTCGGGAGCGATCTTCTCTTCCAGGATGCGGCGCAGGGCGGAGTAGCCGCCGCGCTTGACGTAGTCGGCCAGGCGCCAGTTGTCGCCGTTCAGATCCTTCAGGATCAGGGGATTGATGTGGCGGTCGTGCAGGGAAGTCATTTCTTCAGCTCCTCCACGAGGGCGTCCAGCTTGTCGTTGCTCATGAAGGAGCACATGCGGTGGTTATTCACCAGCAGCACCGGCGCGTCGCCGCAGGCGCCCATGCACTCGCCTTCCATCAGCGTGAATTCGCCGTCGGCGGTGGTGTCGCGGAAGTCGATGCCCAGCTTCTGCTTCAGGTGCTCGGCCGCTTTCACGCCGCCCGACAGCGCGCATGGCAGGTTGGTGCACACGGTGATCTTGTGCTTGCCGATGGGCTTCAGGTTGTACATGTTGTAGAAGGTCGCCACTTCCTGCACGGCGATGGCCGGCATGCCGATGTAGTCGGCGATTTCCTTCATGGTTTCGGGCGAGACCCAGCCCAGCTCCATCTGTGCGTGGGCCAGGGAGGCCATCACGGCGGACTGGCGCTGGTCGGCCGGATACTTGGCCAGCTCGCGGTCGATTTTTTTATAGCACTGCTCGGATAACATAATCTTTTCTGCCTCGCTTATCGGTCAATACTGCCGAACACAATGTCCTGCGTACCAATGATGGTCACGGCGTCGGCGATCATGTGGCCGCGCGCCATTTCATCCAGGCTTTGCAAGTGGGCATAGTCCGGGGCACGGATTTTCAGACGATAAGGTTTGTTGGCGCCGTCGGACACCAGGTAGATGCCGAATTCGCCCTTCGGATGCTCGACCGCGCAATACGCTTCGCCCGGCGGCACGTGGAAGCCTTCCTGGAACAGCTTGAAATGGTGGATCAGCGATTCCATGTTGGACTTCATGTCCACGCGATTCGGCGGCGCCACCTTGCGGTTGCCGCTCATGACCGGGCCCGGGTTATTGCGCAGCCACTCCACGCACTGCTTGATGATGCGGTTGGACTGGCGCATCTCTTCCACGCGCACCAGGTAGCGGTCGTAGGAGTCGCCGTTGGTGCCGACCGGGATGTCGAACTCCATCAGGTCGTACACTTCGTAAGGCTGCTTCTTGCGCAGGTCCCACTCCACGCCCGAGCCGCGCAGCATGGCGCCGGTGAAGCCCATGGCCAGCGCGTCTTCCGGCGACACCACGCCGATGCCCACGGTACGCTGCTTCCAGATGCGGTTGTCGGTCAGCAGGGTCTCGTATTCGTCCACATAGGTGGGGAAGCGGCGGGTGAAGTCCTCGATGAAGTCGAGCACGGAACCCTGGCGGTTCTCGTTCAGCGCGGCGATGGCCTTGGCCGAGCGGATCGGCGACTGCTTATGCTGTGGCATCGCGTCCGGCAGGTCGCGGTAAACGCCGCCGGGACGGTAGTAGGCCGCGTGCATGCGCGCGCCCGACACCGCCTCGTAGATGTCCATCAGGTCTTCGCGGTCGCGGAAGGCGTACAGGAAGGGGCCCATGGCGCCCACGTCCAGCGCGTGCGCGCCGAGCCACAGCAGGTGGTTCAGCAGGCGCGTGATCTCGTCGAACATCACGCGGATGTACTGCGCGCGCAGCGGCACTTCGAGGCCCAGCAGCTTCTCGATGGCCATCACATAGGCGTGCTCGTTGCACATCATGGACACGTAGTCCAGGCGGTCCATGTAGGGCACGGACTGCAGGTAGGTCTTCTGCTCGGCCAGTTTCTCCGTGGCGCGGTGCAGCAGGCCGATATGGGGGTCGGCGCGCTGGATCACCTCGCCGTCCAGTTCCAGCACCAGGCGCAGCACGCCGTGCGCTGCCGGGTGCTGCGGACCGAAGTTCAGGGTGTAGTTCTTAATCTCAGCCATTATTTCATCCCGTAGTTTTCTTCGCGGATCACGCGCGGCACGTTTTCGCGCGGCTCGATGGTCACAGGCTGGTAGATCACGCGCTTCTGCGCTTCGTCATAGCGCATCTCGACGTAGCCGGAAACCGGGAAGTCCTTGCGGAACGGATGGCCGATGAAGCCGTAGTCGGTGAGGATGCGGCGCAGGTCGTTGTGGCCTTCGAAGAGAATGCCCAGCAGGTCGAAGGCTTCGCGCTCGTACCAGTTGGCGGCGCGCCACAGCGGGGTAACCGATTGCACGAGGGGCATGTCGTCGTCGGCGCAGAACACGCGCACGCGCAGGCGCCAGTTGTTCTTCACCGACAGCAGGTGCGACACCACGGCGAAACGGGCGCCTTCCCAGGCGCCCTCTCCGTAGGTCGAATAGTCGACGCCGCACAGGTCGATCAGCTGATCGAAGCCGAGTGCGGGATCGTCGCGCAGCGTCTGCATGATGCCGTAGTAGTCGTCAGCCTTGACGACGATGGTGATTTCGCCCAGCGCCACGGTGATTGCCGCGCGCTCGCCTAGGGCCTTGCCGAGGGCGGTTTCCAGGACTTCCAGATGTGTAGTCATTTTTCTTCAGCGCCCCATCAACGTGCGATCGTGTTCGTGCGCTTGATCTTGTTCTGCAGCTGCATGATGCCGTAGAGCAGAGCCTCCGCGGTCGGCGGGCAGCCCGGCACGTACACGTCCACCGGCACGATGCGGTCGCAGCCGCGCACCACGGAGTAGGAGTAGTGGTAGTAGCCGCCGCCGTTGGCGCAGGAGCCCATGGAGATGACCCAGCGCGGTTCCGGCATCTGGTCGTAGACCTTGCGCAGCGCGGGCGCCATCTTGTTGCACAGCGTGCCGGCCACGATCATCACGTCGGACTGACGCGGGGACGGACGGAACACCACGCCGAAGCGGTCCATGTCGTAACGGGCAGCGCCCACGTGCATCATTTCGACCGCACAGCAGGCCAAGCCGAACGTCATCGGGAACATCGACCCGGTGCGCGCCCAGTTGATCAGCTTGTCGGCCGAGGTGGTGATGAAACCTTCGTTCAATACGCCTTCAATAGCCATGGCTTATTCCCAATCAAGGGCACCTTTCTTCCAGATATACCAAAAACCGACCACGAATTCGGCGATGAACACCATCATCGTCACGAAGCCCTGCCAGCCCAGTTCGCGCATGGATACGCCCCACGGGAAGAAGAATGCCGTTTCCAGATCGAACAAAATAAAGAGGATTGCGACGAGGTAGTAACGCACGTCGAATTTCATGCGCGCGTCTTCGAAGGCTTCGAAGCCGCACTCGTAAGGGGAAAGTTTCGCCGCATCGGGCTTGTGGGGGCCAAGCAGGCGGCCCAGCACTTGGGGAACGACGCCGACGCTGAGGCCGACGAGCAGGAACAGGAGGACGGGGAAGTAGTTTTCGAGGTTCACGATGTGGTAGCAGCTTATAACGATCGGTTGGGAGTGCACTGCCATGAACCGCAGTGCATGAACGCTCGACCCCAATCGAATGCTGAGACCAGGATCAAACGACACATCCTCGTAAAAAAACCAGCAAGGGCATGAGTTTGTGCAACTCGGGCGCCCATGCTGGCCTCTCAATTCTTGGTGCCGACGACGAGACTCGAACTCGTACAGCTTGCGCCACTACCCCCTCAAGATAGCGTGTCTACCAATTTCACCACGTCGGCATTAAGGCCGCTATTCTACTCTGGTTTGCGCACTTTGTTAATGTCAATTGCGCCAGATCAAGAAGAAAAATAGCGGAAGGCTGAAAATAGCCGGTTTTACTTCGGGATTTGTTGAGCCGGTGCGCCGGAGGCAGGCGCAGGGGCGGCCGGTGCGGCTTCCGCCGGCGCCGGAGTGGCAGCTGCCGGAGCAGGCGCCGGGTTCGCCGAAGGAATGGCGGCCGAACCCTTGACCGGAGCAGGCGCGGTCACGTTCGACATCACGCCGCCGCCCACCGCCGTCGTGCGCTGGTTGGCCAGCAGGGACAGGCCCAGGGTCGCGGCGAAGAAGATCGCTGCGGCCACCGCGGTGGACTTGGACATGAAGTTCGAGGAGCCGGTGGCGCCGAACAGGCTGCCGGAGGCGCCGGAGCCGAAGGCCGCGCCCATGTCGGCGCCCTTTCCGTGCTGCAGGAGCACCAGGCCGATGATGGCCAGGGCCGACAGGACCTGCACTACTACGATCAGATTGAACAGGGTGTTCATGCTATTCCATTCTCAGTTTAACGAAGGTACTACTTAATCACTTATTCGGCAGCGTGTACGATGCCGAGAAAATCTGCCGCCTTCAGCGCGGCGCCGCCAATCAGGCCGCCGTCGATATCCGGCTGGGCCAGCAGCTCGCGCGCGTTGTCCGGCTTGACGCTGCCGCCGTACAAAATCTGCAGCGCTTCGGCCGCGGCCGGGCTGCGCTTGGCCACCTGCTTGCGCAGCAGCGCATGGATTTCCTGCGCGATGGCGGGCGTGGCCGTCTTGCCGGTACCGATGGCCCATACGGGCTCATAGGCCAGCACAATCTTTTCCAGCGCCGGGGTTTCCAGCACGTCCAGCACGGCCTGCAGCTGGGCGCACACCACCAGGGCCGACTGCCCTGCTTCGCGCTGCTCCAGGGTTTCGCCCACGCAGACCACCGGCGTCAGGCCCGCGTTCAGCGCGGCCAGCACCTTTTGCGCCACCAGCTCGCTGCTTTCCTGGTGATAGGCGCGGCGCTCGGAGTGGCCGCACAGCACATAGCGGCAGCCGAAATCCTGCAGCATGGAGGCGGCGACTTCGCCGGTATAGGCGCCCGCCGCGTAGGCCGACACGTCCTGCGCGCCCCAGCTGATGGGCGTTCCGGCCAGCTCGGCCTGGCATTGGGCCAGGTAGGGGGCTGGCGCACAGACCGCGCAATCGGCATTCTTCGCGGCATAGCCAGCGACAACTCCGGACAATAATACCGAATTGCCAGCCAGGCTGCCATTCATCTTCCAATTGCCGATAACCAGTTTGCGTCGCATAGGCGTCCGTGAGCAAATAACCCGTAATTGTAACGTGGTGCGCTCGGGCGGGTCAAACCCGGCCCTTAAATAACTTGCAACATGATCTTGCCGACGTGGGCGCTGCTCTCCATGAGCGTGTGCGCGGCGGCTGCCTGCTCCAGGGGAAAGGTCTGGTAGATGACGGGCCTGATGTCGCCCGCTTCGATGAGAGGCCAGGCCTTCTCGCGCAGCTGGCGCGCGATCTCCGCCTTGAAGGCCACGGAGCGGGGACGCAAGGTGGAGCCGGTGACGGTGAGGCGGCGGCGCAGCACCTGGCCCATGTCCAGCTGCCCTTTCGCCCCGCCCAGCAGGGCGATGATGACGAGGCGGCCGTCATCGGCCAGGCAGTTGATTTCGCGCGGCAGGTAGTCGCCGCCCACCATGTCCAGGATCACGTCCACGCCCGTGTCGCCGGTGAGCTGCTGCACCACGGCGGCGAAGTCCTCGTGCCGGTAGTTGATGCCCCGCTCCGCGCCCAGCGCCTCGCAGGCGCGCGCCTTCTCGTCGCTGCCAGCCGTGGCGAACACGCGGTGGCCCAGGGTGCTGGCCAGCTGGATGGCCGTCACGCCGATGCCTGAACTGCCGCCCTGCACCAGCAGGGTCTCGCCCCGCCCAAGGCGGGCGCGGTCGAACACATTGCTCCACACGGTGAAGAAGGTCTCCGGCAGCGAGGCCGCCTCCAGCGCCGACAGCCCGCGCGGCACCGGCAGGCACTGTTCGATGGGCGCTGTCACATATTCGGCATAGCCGCCGCCCTGCACCAGGGCGCACACCATCTGCCCGATGCGGAAGCCGCTGCCCGCCAGGTCGCCGTCCACGATTTCGCCCGCCACTTCCAGGCCGGGAATGTCGGAGGCCCCGGGCGGCGGCGCGTAGCTGCCCAGGCGCTGGAACACGTCGGGCCGGTTGACGCCCGCCGCATGCACGCGGATGCGCACTTCGCCCGCCTGCGGCACGGGCACGGGCCGCTCGGTCAGGCGCAGGACCTCGGGCGGCCCGGACTTGCTGATTTCAATGGCACGCATGATCGCCCCTTTCGCTGGAAAGGGGCGATTTTACCGTGGGCGGAAAAACTCAGCCGCCACCCGTGCGCGAGGTGCGCGGCAGGGGCATGCCCGGCTTCCAGGCCGAGGACAGGCGCTGCCCTTCCTCGATCTGCTCCGGGCTCATGGTCTTGGCCACGGCGGCGCGCTGTTCGGCGGCGTTGGCATTGCCCGCCGCCGCCGACAGGTTCCACAGGGTGTAGGCGATGACGTTATCCTGCGGCATGCCGCCGATGTGGTAGCGGTACATCAGACCCAGCACCTGCTGGGCCTCCGCATGGCCCTGCTCGGCCGCCTTGCGGAACCAGCTCACGGCCTGCTTGTGGTCCTGGACCACGGCATTGCCCGTGTAGTACATGGCGCCCACGACATACTGCGCGTCGGCCTTGCCCTTCATGGCCGCCTTGCGGTGCCAGACGAGGGCCTGCTTGTAGTCCTGCGGCACGCCGCGGCCCATGTAGTACATCAGCCCCAGGAGGTGCTCGGCTTCCGTGTTGCCGGCGCGCGCCAGCGGCAGGATTTCCTTGTACGCCAGGGCATAGTTCTTGTTGTTGTAGGCGGTTGCGCCTTCAGCGAAGCCGGCTATCGCGCTGCCTTGCAGGCCGAGCGCGACGCCGATCGCCACGATGATGCGTCCTAGTTTTTTCATTTGTCCGAAATGGCTTCGTTCTTGATGTTATTCGCCCCTGTCCCCGGGGCCCATTTACTTCCAGCTGACTTTACCCAGTCCATCCACACTGACGTTGCGGTTCAGCGGCTTGCCGTACACGGTGACCGATCCCAGGCCGCTCAGGTTCAGGTTGGCGTTGGTGCGGGCGTTCACGGTGGCATTGCCCAGGCCGCTCAGCTCCACTTCCACCGAATCGGCCTGGAACTGCTGCGCATTCAGGCCGCCCAGTCCGCCCAGGTTGGCCCGCAGCATCTTGCTGCGCCCGCCCAGGGTCACATAGCCCGCGCCGCCCAGTTCCAGATCCACCGCGTCGTTCTCCGCCACCCACAGGTGCATGCTGCCCACGCCGCCAAGGTTGGCCTTCAGGCGGCGGTAGTCGCAGACCACCTTCATGCTGCCCGCACCGTCCAGCGTCAGTTCGATTTCCTCGCCCTTGAAGCCGCTCACCTCCATGGTGCCCACGCCTTCCGAGACCAGCTCGCGCAGCTGCGGCAGCACCACGTCCGCGCGCACCGTGGAGCGGCTCCACTTCATGCCGCGGCTTTCCGTGTCCAGCAGCAGGGTGTCGCCGTTCTGCACCACCTTCACCTTGTCCACATAGCGCTTCTCGCCCGTGATGTGGACGGAAGGCTGGTCGCCCTGGCGCAGCCGCAGGTCGATCACGCCATCGAGCTTAACGCGCACCACGCGGGCGTCGATGACAGGGGCGGTGGTCTGCTCCTGGGCGCCGGCGGCGCCCGCGAACAGGGCCAGGGCGGCGATCAGCAGGGAGAAACGGATTGGGTTCTTCATGGCAGCATCCTCATGCAGTGTTCTTGTGTGCCAGCAGGCAAACGATCTGGTAACTGTACCGTGCGGCCGGGCCGCGGGCAACAGGCTTACAGGGCGGCTTTCTCTGCCGCGTTCAGACGCTTGGCGCTGACCACGACCACCGGCATCGGGGCTTGGGCCGCCTGGGCGGTGACCGCTGGCGGAGCAATGCCGCGCACCACGGGGCGGATGGCCTTGGCGGTCGCCATGCTGGTGCCGCCCACCAGAATGATGGCGGCCACAAAGATGAACTCCATGTTTTTGGCGATGTTCATGATCCCTCCCCGTGCAAGCGTTGTTGGTATGCTTGCATCGTAACCAGCCGCCGGGCAAGCATCACGCGGATTGCGATGAACTGCAGAATTGGCGTGCCAGACGACAGAATCGGGGGATATTCGCGCGTTTCTCAGCGCCAGCCGAGGTGCTGACCCAAGGTGTGCATGCCCCGGCGCATCCAGCGCCAGGTGACAATGACCGGCTCGAAGTAGAAAGCCGGGGTCCTGCGTATGCCAATGACGACGCCTTCCTTGAATCCCAGCCAAAATTCATGCAGATCGGACTTGATCATGGCCACTCCTTCGAATTTCGCACCAGCCAGCGTATCAGCCAGACCGCCAGCAGCAAGGCGTCGAAACATAGAAGTATGATGTGCGTCAAACGGGCAAATAGCAAGAAGTCCGGATCCCGGACGATTGCGGTCATCCATTCAACCAGCGCCGCGATTGCGGCGCTGAACAGCAAAGTGATGGAAAAAAGAACGCTGCTCGTCGCCAGATCGGCCGCGTAGGCTCCAATGAACCGCCCTGCCCGCCTGGACCGCAAGTGCCCTGCCCGCCGTCTGCCCACGCCGCCCTCCCGTTTGGCTCAGCATAGCCCGGCAGCGATGGTGAGGGCATGAGGTGGCGCTATTCGACCGGGGCGGTGGCGGCGGGGGTGCCGCAGGAGAAGCAGAAGCGGGTGAAGGCGTTCTTGCGGGTGTCGCAGGCCGTGCAGCGGTTGAAGAGGCCGATACCGCAGTGGGGACAGAAGTCCATCTTCGGGTCCTTCAGGTCCGCCGGCCGCTCGCAGCCGGGGCAGACGCCCTTGGCCAGGCGCGCCTGGGCCACCTCGTAACTCAGGTCCTGGCGGCGCTGATTGTCCGGCAGGGCTTCGGCGGCGCGCTGGCGTTCCAGGTAGCGCTGCAGCGAAACGATGGCCTGCCGCCCCACCACCACCGTCAGCAGGATGCCCACCACATAGCGCACATAGCCGCCATAGCTCGGCAGATAGGGCACCAGCTCCACGAAGAAGGCGAACAGCGCGAAGAAGATGAAGCCCCAGACGAAGGGCCAGTAGGTGCTCTTGCGCTGCTTCATCCACAGCCAGCCCGCCGCCGCCAGCAGCGGCAGGGTCAGCGCCAGGCGATAGCCGAAGACGCGCAGCTCGCGCATCTGGCGGGCCCGGTCCAGCAGGGGCTGGGCCGACGCCTCCAGCTGGTTGATGCGCGTGGCGGCCCGGTCGCGCGCCTGGCTCGCGTGCAGATGCTTCTGTTCCTGGGCCTGCACGGCGCCCAGGGCCGTGCGCTCGGCCGCCTTCAGCCCGTCGAGCTCGCGCGTGCGGGCGATCAGTTCGGGGTCCTGCTCCGGCCGCGCCGTCACGCGCCGGGTGGAGAGCCAGTTGTCGAAGGTCTCGCTCGCCGTCTGGCTGTTGGAGGCGGCCACCTTGTGCTTCTGCCGGGCCTGCTCGAGCGCGGCCTGGGCCTCCACCACGCCCGCCTCGGCCAGCTGCAGCTCCATCTCGGCCTTCCGGTAGGCCGCTTCGTCCACGAACTGCTGCAGGACCAGGGGCTCCTCCACCAGGTTCATGTTCTCCACCACCTTGCCGCCCAGGCCGATGAGGAAACCGGCGAAGACCAGGGCCACCAGCCACAGGCCGCGCTGGAACCATTTTTCAGACAGACGCAGGGCTTTGCTCATTGCATGCTCCAAAGTTCAATATGGACGGGATACTACCATTGCGCTGCCTGGCGGTAATATGAGCGTTTTCAACATATCCAACGACAAGAATGCGCCACTTCCCACTCCACGCGGCCCTGCTGGGCCTGGCTCTCGCGGCCGGCGCCGCCTCCGCCGCCCCCACGGTCTCCGCCGAAAAGCTCTACCAAAGCAACTGCGCCCAGTGCCACGGCGCGAAGATGGAAGGCGCGGTGGGCCCTGCCCTCGCCGACCAGGCCTGGATCCACGGCGAGCCCACGCGCGCCAACCTGATCCGCCTCATCACCAAAGGCGTGCCGGACAAGGGCATGCCTGCCTGGGCCGGCACCCTGAACAAAATCCAGATCGCCGCGCTGGCGGATTATGTCGCGCCGCGCAAGCCCGGCGCGGGGCAGGCCCCGGCCCGCGAGCCCGATGCCCTCTCCGGCTTCCGCCTGCAGAAGGGCTTCCGCATCGCCGTCTACGCGGACAAGGTGCCGAGCGCACGCTCCATGGCCGTTTCCGACAGCGGCATCGTCTACGTCGGTTCGCGCAAGGCGGGCAAGGTCTATGCCGTGGTGGACGAAAACCGCGACGGCGTGGCGGAAAAGGTGGTGACGATTGCCGAGGGCCTGAACAACCCCATCGGTGTCACCCTGCTGAACGGCGCGCTCTACGTGGCCGAGATTTCCCGCGTGATCCGCTTCGACGACATCGACCGCCGCTACGCCGCCAAGCCCGCTTACAAGGTGGTGAAGGACGACCTGCCCAGCGACAAATGGCATGGCGAGAAATTCATCAAGGCGGGCCCGGACGGCAAACTGTATGTGCCAGTGGGTGCGCCCTGCAATGTCTGCGACAAGGAAGACGAAATCTATTCCAAGATCTGGCGCATGAATCCGGACGGCTCGAACTGGGAGCTGGTGGCAAAGGGCGTGCGCAACACGGTAGGCTTCGCCTGGCACCCCGTGACGAAGGAGCTCTGGTTCACCGACAACGGCCGCGACGAGATGGGCGACAATACCCCGTCCTGCGAACTGAACGTGGCGCCCAAGCTGGGCATGCACTTCGGCTTCCCCTACTGCCATGGCGGCGTGGTGCCCGACCCCCAGTTCGGCGGCAGCCGCAGCTGCGAGGAGTTCACGCCGCCCGTTGCCAAGCTGGGCCCCCATGTGGCCCCGCTCGGCATGGCCTTCTATACGGGCCGCCAGTTCCCCGCCCACTACCGCAACAATGTGCTGGTGGCCGAACACGGCTCCTGGAACCGCAGCACGAAGAGCGGCTACCGCGTCAGCCTCGTCACCCTGCAGGGCAACAAGGAGGTCACCACCACCACCTTTATCGACGGCTTCCTGCAAGGCGATGATGTGGTGGCAAGACCCGTGGACATCGCCCAGCTCGCCGATGGTTCCATCCTGATCAGTGATGATCATGGTGGCAAGCTCTACCGTGTTACCTATGAGGGGAAATAGCCACAACTGAGTTCCGTACGGCAAAATCAATTGCGACACGGAAATCAGAATGTTACATTGGGAGCGCATCCTTTCACACTGCCTCCCAACCATGAAATTCCTCAAGAACCTCACCATCCGCAGCAGCCTGATCCTGACTTTTTCCCTGCTCGGGCTGCTGCTGCTGCTGCTCGGCGCGGAAGGCATTGCCGGCATGCGTGCCAGCAATGCCAGCCTGAACGAGGTGTACTCGAACCAGCTGGCCTCCACCATTGCGATGGGAGCGGCCAAGAACTCGCTGGCGCGCGCCCGCTTCGTGCTGGACCGCGCCGTATTCCATCCGGATGCGCCGGACGCGCAGGAGATCGCCGGAACGAGCACGGCGCTGCTCCGCGACTCCGACGAGGCCTGGCAGCAGTACCGCAAGCTGCCTGCCGGCCCCGAGGAAGACGCGCTGGCGGACGAGGTGCAGCGGAAGCGCGCGGCGTATGTGAAAGATGGCCTGCAGGCGCTGGCACAGGCTCTGCATAACCGTGAACTGGACCGCATCGATGCCCTGGCCGTCAGGAAGGTGCCGGAACTGTTCGCTGCCTACAACGACGCGGCCGACAGGCTGGCCCAGCTCCAGGTGAAGCTGGCGAGGGAAGGCTACGAGGACAGCCAGGCCCTGTACCGCAGGCTGTTCGTCATTTCGGTGGCAGCCATGGTCCTGGGCGCGGTGGTGATGGTGGCCGCCTGCGCAGCGCTGATGCGCGCCATCATGCGCCCGCTGCGCCAGGCCCTGCGCCATTTCGAAGCGATGGCCGATGGCGATCTCTCGACCCGGATCGAGATCTCGCGCAACGACGAAATGGGCACCTTGCTTGGCGGCCTGCAGAAGATGCAGCAGCAGCTGGCCTCCACCGTGCTGCGTGTGCGCGACGGCGCTGGCAGCATCGCCAGCGCCAGCACCCAGATCGCCAGCGGCAACCTGGACCTGTCCTCGCGTACCGAGCAGCAGGCCAGCAGCCTGGAAGAAACGGCATCGTCGCTGGAGGAGCTGACCGCCACCGTGCGCCAGAATGCGGACAACGCGCGCCAGGCCAACCAGCTGGCCCTGTCGGCGTCCGAGGTGGCGGCCCAGGGCGGCAAGCTGGTGGCGCAGGTGGTGGACACCATGGGCGACATCAATACCTCCTCGCAGCGCATCGTGGACATCATTTCGGTGATCGACAGCATCGCCTTCCAGACCAATATCCTTGCGCTGAATGCCGCGGTCGAAGCTGCCCGCGCGGGCGAACAGGGCCGCGGATTTGCCGTGGTCGCCTCCGAGGTGCGCAACCTGGCCCAGCGCTCGGCGGGCGCCGCCAAGGAGATCAAGGAACTGATCGGCAATGCCGTGCAGAGCGCCGAGGCCGGGACCGCGCTGGTGGACAAGGCTGGCGCCACCATGGGCGATATCGTGGCGAGCGTGACGCGCGTGACCGACATCATGGGCGAGATCATGTCTGCCAGCGAGGAGCAGAGCGCGGGCATCGACCAGATCAACCGCGCCGTGACGGAGATGGACCAGGCGACGCAGCAGAACGCGGCCCTGGTGGAGGAAGCGGCGGCCGCCGCGGCCACGCTGCAGGACCAGGCGTCCACGCTGGAGGAAACCGTGCGCATCTTCAAGCTGGCGCATGCGGCGGGCGCAGCGGCAGCCCGCCCCGCCCTGCCCGCCCTGGCGCACTGACCGGGGGAGCTCTCCTTGCGATAGAATCGCCGGAGAGCAAGCATTGCGCCTTGCTCTCCCCGGCATCATCACAATGAGGAGAGTCCATGAACGACTGCATTACAAGGCGGGCGGCCCTTGCCGCCTGCCTGCTGGCCCTATGCGGCGCGGCGCTTTCGGCGCCCGCGCTGGAGGCCGCGCCGCAAGCACTGGCGCCCGGCGTCATTTCCACCGCCTTCCACGACTTCGCCGCCTCGCTCACGCCCGACGGCAACGCGGTTTTCTTCACCCGCACGGACGCGGGGTTCAACCGCATGGTGCTCCTGCAGTCCGTGAAGCGCGGCGGCCAATGGCAGGCGCCCACCGTACTGCCCTTCTCCGGCATATGGAACGACGGCGACGGCGTGCTCAGTCCGGACGGCAGGCGCTACGTCTTCATCTCCAACCGCCCCGCCAGCGGCACGGACGCCAAGGCGGACCTCGACCTGTGGCAAGTGCTGCGCGATGCGGGCGGCAACTGGGGCGAGCCGCATCGCCTGCCCGACCACATCAACTCGGGCGTAAACGAAATCTACCCCTCGCTGGCGGCGGACGGCACGCTCTACTTCGGGCGCGCGGGCAACGGCAACCCCGTCTTCCGCTCCCGGCTGGTGGACGGCGCCTACCAGCCGCCCGAGCAGCTCCCCTTCAACGCCTTCTCCTTCGCTGTGGCGCCGGACCAGAGCTTCGGCATCGCCGGCGTGCTCGACGCCGCGCGCAACAGCGACCTTTTCCTCGTCGAACGCAATGGCGAGGGCTGGGCGGCGCCGCAGCGCATCGAAGGGCCGCTCAATTCGCCGCAGCAGGAATTCGCCAGCTCGATCTCGGCGGACGGCAAGACCCTGCTCTTCGCCAGCACCCGGCGCGAAGGCGCCGCCGCCTGGCCGCGCGCGAAGCCCGTGCGGTCCGCCGCCGACGTGGCCGGGGAACTGGCCTCCTTCCCCTTCAACGGCCTGCGCAACATCTACTCGGTCGACATCTCCGCGCTGCGCAAATAGGCATAGGGGCGGTCAGTTTGACTGACCGATCCCCTGCCACACCACCCGGCATGCGGGTCCGCACCGGGCGGTTCAAGAAGTTGAGGTCAGGAAAGGCGAGGCACACCCAGGCGGTCAAAGTAGGCAATAGTGAGGGTGGTTTTCAGCAGCCTGTCACTGTTGCGCCACCAGCGACGGCTATTCGCCGCCACCTGTTTTGCCACCGATGGCGCGGCCCCAAGTTTGACCAATTCCCGGTACATGGTAGTTCCGCGTTTCCAGTGCTTGAGCTGGATTGCCCGCAGCCTATGACGCAGCCATTCATCGAGTCTCCGCCAAATCTTCGGAGTTTGCGCCAAGTGGAAGTACCCCTTCCATCCCAGCATATAGATGCGTAGTTTTGCCACCACTTCCGCCATGCTGCGCCCGCCGGAGCGGCCGGTGAGCTCCCGGAGGCGTTGTTTAAAGGCTGCCAGCGGCTTATGAGCCACTGCGCGCTTCACTTGGCCTCCGCGTGCCACCCACAGACTGTAACCGAGGAACTTGCGACCAAAGGCGCTGGCCACCGCGCTTTTGCTTTCGTTGACCATGAGGTGCAACTTGGCATAACAGCGCCGCAACAGCGCCATCACCCGCTGCCCCGCCTTGATGCTGCGTACGTAGACGTTCGCATCGTCGGCGTAGCGCGCGAAGCGATGGCCGCGCCGCTCCAGTTCCTTGTCCACCTCATCGAGCATGATGTTGCCAAGTAGCGGGCTGAGCGGGCCACCTTGAGGCGCTCCATCAGTCCGTTCCAGCACCACGCCATGGTCCATGATGCCGCTGTTCAAATAGGCCCGGATCAGCCGGATGACCCCGGCATCTTCAATGCGCTTGCGCAGACGGTCAATCAGGATGTCATGATTGACCCGATCGAAGAATTTCGACAGGTCAACGTCAACCACGACTCGCAGGCCCGACTGGACATACGCTTGGGCGGCTAAGACTGCGTCTTGCGCACACCTACCCGGACGGAAGCCGTAGCTGTGCTCGCTGAAGGTGGGATCAAGTATCGGTTGCAGCACCTGCAGGAGTGCTTGCTGGATCAGGCGATCCGTCACCGTCGGGATGCCAAGCTCGCGCTCACCGCCGTCCGGTTTCGGGATCGTCACCCGGAGCACCGGGCTGGGCCGGTACGTCCCTGACAGCAGTTGTTCGCGTATGCCCGGCCACGCGGTCGCCAGATGATGAGAGGTTTGGTTGATGTCCAGACCATCGACGCCAGCTGCTCCCTTGTTGGCGCGCACACGCTTGAATGCCCGCCGCAGGTTCTCTGTTGTCAGCGCCGCAGCAAGCAGCGCTGTCCCCGTGTTTCCGGTGGCATGCCGCGGGCATTCCGCTTCGTCGCTGAAAGCATCAGACAAGGCTTCACCTTGCCTTACGGCCTCCCGCCCCGCTTGCACGGGCATCTGACGCATGGCTGGCTGCATCGGCATATCGGACTCACTCCTTCTCGTTCGGTCCTTCACTGGCGGAGTCGAGCCTTCCCGGCGCTACCTCCAGCTACTATGACCTCTGCTGAGACCCCGCTCCGATTTTTTTTTCGTCGCCCTTTCAGGCATAAAGCGGGGCGTCCCCAGGTAAGGGCCGCACTCCTTCATCACACAACCGCCGCATCTACACCACCGTCCTTTGACCACAAGAGCTTTGCGGTTTTATGCCCGCTTGCCCTGAGCAGCAGTGCCTTCTATGCGATTCGTGTTCCTCGGCTCATGATTTACGCTCCACGCTTCCTTCCCACGGTCGGTTACCCTTCCGCAGTTGCGCTTCGCTTCGCTCACTGTGGTCAGCTCGCGGCGGGACTTGCACCCGCAGGAGTACGCCCATGCTGGGCGCACATAAAAAAAGCCGCCGGCGCTTGCGCGCTGGCGGCTTTTCGGAGCCCTGAGGCTTACTGTGCGTTGGCGGCAGCGGCGGCAGCTTCTTCCGCAGCGGCTTTCATCGACAGCTTCAGGCGGCCGCGGTCGTCCGTTTCCAGGACTTTCACGCGCACCTGCTGGCCTTCTTTCAGGTAGTCGGCCACGGCGTTCACGCGCTCGTTGGCGATCTGCGAGATGTGCAGCAGGCCGTCCTTGCCTGGCATCACCTGAACGATGGCGCCGAAGTCCAGCAGCTTGAGCACGGTGCCGTCGTAGGTCTTGCCCACTTCCACGGAAGCGGTCAGCTCTTCGATGCGGCGCTTGGCTTCCTGGCCGGCAGCAGCGTCGACGGAAGCGATGGTCACCACGCCTTCGTCGCTGATGTCGATCTGGGTGCCGGTCTCTTCGGTCAGCGCGCGGATCACGGCGCCGCCCTTGCCGATCACGTCGCGGATCTTCTCGGGGTTGATCTTGATGGTGATCAGGCGCGGCGCGAAGTCGGACAGCTCGGTCTTCACGTTCGGCATGGCCTTCTGCATCTCGCCCAGGATGTGCTGGCGGCCTTCCTTGGCCTGGGCCAGCGCCACCTGCATGATTTCCTTGGTGATGCCCTGGATCTTGATGTCCATCTGCAGCGCGGTGATGCCGTTGGCCGTACCGGCCACCTTGAAGTCCATGTCGCCCAGGTGGTCTTCGTCACCCAGGATGTCGGACAGCACGGCGAAGCGGCCGCCTTCCTTGATCAGGCCCATGGCGATACCGGCCACATGCGCCTTCATCGGCACGCCGGCATCCATCAGCGCCAGGCAGCCGCCGCAGACGGAAGCCATGGAGGAGGAACCGTTGGACTCGGTGATTTCGGACACCAGGCGCACGGAGTAGCTGAACTCTTCCTGCGACGGCAGGGCCGCCACCAGGGCGCGCTTGGCCAGGCGGCCGTGGCCCACTTCGCGGCGCTTCGGTGTACCCACACGGCCGGTTTCGCCGGTGGCGAACGGAGGCATGTTGTAGTGGAGCATGAAGTCGTCGGTGTATTCGCCCATCAGTGCGTCGATCTTCTGCGAATCGCGGGCGGTGCCCAGGGTCGCTACGACCAGCGCCTGGGTTTCGCCGCGGGTGAACAGGGCGGAACCGTGGGTGCGCGGCAGCACAGAGGTGCGGATCGAGATCGGGCGCACGGTGCGGGTGTCGCGGCCGTCAATGCGCGGCTCGCCTTCCAGGATCTGCGAACGCACGACCTTGGCTTCCATGTCGAAGAGGATATTGCCCACTTCCACGGCGTCCGGCGCTTCGGCGCCGGCGGCAGCTGCCTCGGCAGCCAGGTCGGCCTGCACTTCGGCGGACATGGCGCGCAGCTTCTCGGTGCGGGCCTGCTTGTCCTTGGTCTGGTAGGCGGCGCGGATCTTCGCTTCGGCGAAGTGGGCCACGCGGGCGATCAGGGCGTCGTTCTTGGCCGGAGCGGTCCACTCCTGCTCGGGCTTGCCGCCGTCGCGCACCAGGTCGTGGATCGCGTCGATCACGGCCTTCATCTGCTCATGGCCATAGACCACGGCGCCCAGCATAATCTCTTCGGACAGCTGCTTGGCTTCCGATTCCACCATCAGCACGGCGGTTTCGGTACCGGCCACCACCAGGTCCATCTCGGAGGTCTTCAGCTGGCTGGTGGTCGGGTTCAGGATGTACTGGCTGTTGGCGTAACCTACGCGGGCGGCGCCGATCGGGCCGTTGAACGGCACACCGGCCACGCACAGGGCGGCGGAAGCGCCGATCATGGATGGGATATCCGGATCGATCTCAGGATTGACCGACAGAACGTGCACGATCACCTGCACCTCGTTCATGTAGCCCTCAGGGAAGAGAGGACGGATCGGACGGTCGATCAGACGGGAAGTCAGCGTTTCCTTCTCGGAAGGACGGCCTTCGCGCTTGAAGAAGCCGCCGGGGATCTTGCCCGCGGCATAGGTCTTCTCCATATAGTCCACGGTCAGCGGGAAGAAGTCCTGGCCGGGCTTGGCGTCCTTGCGCGCCACCACGGTCGCCAGCACCACGGTGTCGTCCATCGACACCATCACTGCGCCGGAGGCCTGGCGAGCGATCTCGCCGGTTTCCAGCGTGACGGTGTGCTGACCGTACTGGAAGGTTTTCGTAACTTTGTTAAACATGGGTATTCCCTTTCTATTTGCCGACAGATTTTCAGGAGCTGTCGTTCACCTCACCACAGGCAGCGCACAGGCTGCCTTACTGCTCTACTTCTTCCTCCGTGCCAAGTGCTACTGCTTCTTGGCAATAAATCAACGGTTCAGAAAGACAAAATGCCTGCGGCAGCGAGCTGTCGCAGGCATTTCGTACTGAACCGGGTGACGCAAAAATTACTTACGCAGACCGAGTTTGGCGATCAGATCGCGGTAACGGTTGGCGTCCTTACCTTTCAGGTAAGACAACAGGCTCTTACGACGGTTCACCATCTTGATCAGGCCACGGCGGGAGTGATGGTCCTTGGTGTGCTCTTTGAAGTGGGTGTTCAGTTCGTTGATACGGGCGGTCAGCAGGGCAACCTGAACTTCCGGCGAGCCGGTGTCGTTCTGGGCGCGTGCGTTGTCCGCGATGATCGCGGCCTTGTTGATGTTTTCTACGGTCATGATATTACCTTTCACATGCGATGCACGGAGTCTTTCAACCCTGCACATCGTGAACTACGGATGATGGAATGCCTGGCCCTTTTGGACCAGACCCGGAAGTATAGCGGAAAAAACAGCCCTTGTATCGGCTTCTCGCTACAATTATTCGGCACCGAGGAGCCTCCACGATGAAAAAACTGGCGATAACGACAACATTTTTGCTGCTGGCGGGCTGCGCAGGCTTCGGCGGTCCGCCGCCTGCGCCAGGCGAATCCATGGCGGCGGTGGAGGCCCGCCTTGGCCAGCCCTCCGCCCGCCATGCGGGGCCGGGCGGCGAAACCATCGCCGAATACGGCGCGGGCGCCTTCGGCCAGTACACCTGGATGGCCACCTACGGGCCCGACGGCCGCCTGCGCCGCTACGAGCAGGTGCTGAGCAGCGAGAAGTTCGCCACCGTGAAGCTGGGCCAGGACAACAAGGAGAGCATCCTGCGCACCTTCGGCCGCCCGGCGGAGACCATGTACCTCTCCCTGCGCGACCTGGAGGTCTGGAGCTACCGCTACAAGGAGTCCGGCGTGTGGAACTCCATGATGCACATCCATTTCAGCCGCGACGGCATCGTGCGCGAGATGCAGAGCGGGCCGGACCCGCTCTACGAGGAAAAGCGCAGCTTCTTCTGATCCCTTCAGGGCGCGGGCACTGCGTCCTTCAGCGGCGAATCGGGATAGGCCGTCTTCCAGATCTCCCAGCCCATCCTGCGCCGCAAGGCCATGCGTTCGCTGCCTTCAGCATACAGGTCGTAGTGGCCCTTCCCGGGCAGATAGGCAAAGCTGGCCTGGCCTGCCACGTCGCGCACGGCCTGCTCGAACTTGCGCACCGAAACATCAAGGCCGTACTCGTCCTTGTCGCCCACATAGATGTGCAGCTTCCCATCGAGCTCGCGCTTCTGTCCCGCCCAGCGCTGGCGCACGATGCGCGAGAGATCCCAATGCGCCAGCCAGTAGTCCGCGACCTCGCGGTCTATCTTGCCGGTGGCACGGTCGTACAGCTTGCGCGGCCTGCCATCCGCAGCCCTCGGAGAGAAGACCCACTCGAAGGCCTGGGCCTGCCCGCCATATTCGGCCAGTACTTCCTCCATGCGCGCCGCGGACGTGTCGCGCTTCACGGTGTTCGGATCGGCCAGGTCCAGGCCTTCGAACACACTGAAGTCCAGGAAATCGGGCGAGGTGGCAAATGCGCCGCGGAACAAGGTGGGGTAGTTCACCTGAAGCCAGACTGCGGCCCAGCCGCCGGAGGAGTGCCCCATCAGGTAGCGGCCCGCCGACGGGTCGGTGCGGTAGCGGCGGTCGATCTCCGGCAGCAGCTCCGCCGTCAGCGCACGGCCCCAGGGACCGTTGTTCACGCTGTCCGCGAACTCGTGGGTGCCGCTGGCCAGGCTCTGGTCCAGGAACACCCAGATCATGGGCGGCAGCCGGCCGTTGCCCGTCTGATTGAGTACGCCCAGCGCGCTGTCCGCCAGCGAGGCCATGCCTGCCTGGAAGCCGTGCGTAAAGTACACCACGGGATAGCGCCGGGCGGGATTCTCGCCATAGCCCGGCGGCGTGAGCACGAAGCCGCGCAATGCCTTACGCGTGCCCCAGAAGGCGGTCAGCGCATCGCTGTCGACGGAGAACTCCGTGATGCGCCGCTCCACCTCCGCCTTGTCCTCCGCTTTCACCAGGGGCTTGCCGTCCGGCCGTGTCCAGTAGCTGCGTCCGGGCAGCACCTCCGCCAGTTCGAGCGTAAGCGGCTCCGCGGCCGGAAGGTGCAGCTTGCGCACCGGCGAGGCGACATCGCCCGCACCGCGGCCCGAATAGCCGTAGCTGTGATCGCGGTCCAGCAAGGCCTGCACCCAGTAGTCGCCTGGCGGAAGCTGATCGACCGGTACGGGGAAAGCAAGGTCGCCGGGATAGAAGCGCACAGCCTCGCCTGCGTTGATGCCGCTCACCTCGCGGGCCGCTACGAAGTTCTGGTTCTTCACGAAGGGATCGGCGTCGACGGCGGCCGGGGCGCCCTTCCCTTCCACCACCTTCTCCGCAAACAGGAGCAGGCGCCCCGGGCCCGGCTGGCCGAGCGAGGGCGCGGCTTTGACAAGAACAGGGCCGTCGTGAGCGTGTGCAGAGGACAGCAGGGCCGCAGCAAAAAGGCCGAGACAAAACAGTAGGCGCATGGAGTCTCCCAATAGCGGCTGCAGGCGGAATGCTCAGCCGTGGGTGACAGCATATAGCACGTAGAACAAATTTTCTACTTCAAAATTTCTTCTAGAATACGGCCATGACCCGTCTTCTGTTCAGCCATCCCAGCTCTGGTCCCGCCGCGTCCGAAGACGCTGCTGTCCCGCCTCCCCGCCGGCCGATCGATGACGACAGCGAAGCCTTCACCCTGCCCCGCGATGACGGCGATGGAGGCGATATCGGCGCGGAGGCGGAGCCGGCCCAGCCAAGGATGCTGGCCGCCCTGCTCGATCCGCTGCTGCTGAACCTTGAAAAGGCAGGGCTGCCTGACGAGGAAGAGGCCATTGCCGAACCGGCGCCTGGGGAGTTTGCAGGCGAGAGTCTGCAGGAGTTCGCGATGGAAGGAGAGTTACTGGCGGAGCTGCCTGGCGGAACGGCGGAGGCGCTGAACATCGACACGGACCCTGAGCAGGCCACGAAAAAACATGCGGGCGAAGGCTGGTACTGGGCTGTGGTGCCGCGCAGCGGCGAACCGGCCTACAGCGCCGCGCTGCGCCACCGCTCGCGCGCCCGGTCAAGGACGCGCAAGCGCCCGCGTCCGGACTAGCCGCCTCAGATAGTTTCGGCCTGGGGGTTGACGCGCTCCTTGCTGTGCAGCTTGTTCAGCGCCGAGAGATAGGCCTTGGCCGAGGCGGTGACGATGTCCGGATCGGCGCCCACGCCGTTGACGATGCGGCCCGCGCTGGACAGGCGCATGGTCACCTCCCCTTGCGATTGCGAGCTGGGGCTGATGGCCGCAATCGAGAACAGCACCAGCTCCGCGCCCGACTGCGCACGGCTCTCGATGGCGTTGACAATGGCGTCCACCGGTCCATCCCCCGTGCCCTCGCAGCTGTATTCCACGCCGCCCATCGAAAACACAATGCGCGCATGCGGCAGCTCCCCCGTTTCGGAACGCTGTGCCAGCGAGACCAGGCGGTAATGCTCACCCTCGTGGCCCTCCTCGTCCGACACGAGGGCCATGATGTCCTCGTCGAAGATCTCGGACTTGCGGTCGGCCAGCTCCTTGAAGCGGGCGAAGGCGGTGTTGACTTCTGCTTCCGAATCGAGCTCGATGCCCAGCTCCTGCAAGCGCTGCTTGAAGGCGTTGCGGCCCGAGAGCTTGCCCAGCACGATCTTGTTCGCGGTCCAGCCCACGTCTTCGGCGCGCATAATCTCATAGGTTTCGCGCGCCTTCAGGATGCCGTCCTGGTGGATGCCCGACGCGTGCGCGAAGGCGTTCGCGCCCACCACCGCCTTGTTGGGCTGCACGGCAAAGCCGGTAATCTGCGACACCATCTTGGACGCGGCCACGATCTGGGTGGTGTCGATGCCGCATTCGAGATTGAAGTAGCCCGCGCGCGTGCGCAGCGCCATCACCACTTCTTCCAGCGCCGTGTTACCGGCACGCTCGCCCAGGCCGTTGATGGTGCACTCGATCTGGCGCGCGCCGCCGATCATCACGCCCGCCAGCGAGTTGGCCACGGCGAGGCCAAGGTCGTTGTGGCAGTGAACGGACCAGATGGCCTTGTCCGAATTCGGGATGCGTTCGCGCAGGCGGCGGATGGTCTCTCCGAACAGCTCGGGCACCGCATAGCCCACCGTATCCGGGAAATTGATGGTGGTGGCGCCTTCGTCGATCACGCCCTCCAGCACGCGGCACAGGAAGTCCTCTTCCGAACGGCTGCCGTCTTCCGGGCTGAATTCGATATCGTTGGTGTGCTGTCGTGCGAAGCGCACCGCCAGCTTCGCCTGCTCCAGCACCTGCTCCGGCTCCATGCGCAGCTTCATTTTCATGTGCAGCGGCGAGGTGGCGATGAAGGTGTGGATGCGTTTGCGGGCCGCAGGCTGCAGGGCCTCGGCGGCGCGCGCGATGTCGCGGTCATTGGCGCGCGAGAGCGAGCACACGGTGGAATCCTTGATGGCAGCTGCGATGGCGCGGATCGATTCGAAATCGCCCGGCGATGCGGCGGCGAACCCCGCCTCGATCACGTCCACCCGCAGGCGCTCCAGCTGCTTCGCGATGCGCACCTTCTCTTCGCGCGTCATCGAGGCGCCGGGCGATTGCTCGCCGTCGCGCAGGGTGGTATCGAAAATGATCAGGCGGTCGCTCATGCGGCACTCCTTGCTAGTCGTCGGTTTCGTCTTCCGTCTGGACGATGCTGACCGGCTTGCCCTTGGCGAGGCGCACGAAGAACACCAGGTAGCCGGACAGGCCGTACAGCACGAACAGCGGGAACATGACTTTCGGCGGGTCGATGGAGATCAGCGCGAACACCAGCGCGATCAGGAACACGGCGATGAAGGGCACGGACTTGCGGAAGTTCACGTCCTTGAAGCTGTAGAAAGGCACGTTGGTGACCATGGTCAGGCCCGCGAACATGGCGATGCCCCAGGAGACCCAGGGCAGCAGCACGCCCGGCACTTCAAGGTCCACCATCATCAGCACGAAGCCCGCCACCAGCGCGGCGGCCGATGGGCTGGGCATGCCCTGGAAGTAGCGCTTGTCCACCACCTGGATGTTGGTGTTGAAGCGGGCCAGGCGCAGCGCGGCGCCAGCGCAGTACACGAAGGCCGCGATCCATCCCAGTTTACCCAGGCCGCGCAGCGACCATTCATAGATGACGAGGGCTGGCGCCGCGCCGAAGGACACCATGTCGGACAGGCTGTCGTACTGCGCGCCGAATTCGCTCTGGGTGTTGGTGAGGCGGGCGACGCGGCCATCCAGGCCGTCCAGCAGCATGGCCACGAAGATGGCCCAGGCGGCATGCTCGAAGCGCTGGTTCATGGCCATGACGATGGCATAGAAGCCGCAGAACAGCGCACCGGTGGTGAAGGCATTCGGCAGCAGGTAGATGCCGCGCGAACGCGGCTTGGCCGTCCCATCCGCCGCATGGTGGCGTGCGAAACGGCTGAAGGGCGTCCTGCGGGGCGCCTTGCCAGCCGGGTTCACTGCATTGTTGGGCCTGCGGCGGGGAAATTTTGCCATACGTTCCTGTGATAGCTGCGCTAGAGAATGGCCCCTATTATAGTGGAGCGCGCAACATAGGAGTGGCTGCGAGCGTCAGAACTTCGTCACAGCCCCAGCCTTCCTCGCGACACAGTTTCCTCGAATGACCATTCCATCGTCGCGCTTGAAAAAGTAGTTTCCATCGGTCCGATCAACGTATGATATTGCTTCCTGGTCATTTCGAAGCTGGATTTTGTAGGCATCGGCTCGAACGAACCGGTATCGGTCTGAAAAATCGAATCCGCGGCCGAAGTTGTCGTAGAAGGCCACGGTCGACGAGTCGAAGGTCAGCTCAAGCCGGCGAACGAATTCGTACTGCGAGCCGTCGGGATCGGTGCGCTTGACCGAACAGTCCAGGACGAGATCCTGAGCGAGGGAGCCTGCGGCAAGCACCAGCCCGGCGATAGACACGAAAGTTGCGGAGAGATATCTCATGAATAGCCTCCAGATCGTTGTTAGCAGTTAGACTGCAGCCGCCACGCAAAGGTTCAGCCAACACTCAGGAATATTCATGCCGAAAATTGATCTCAAGAAGGAACTCAAGCAGCTGTATCACGCATCCGCAAAGGGCGTGGTGGAAGTTCAGGTGCCACGCTTGCGCTTCCTGATGGTCGATGGCGAGGGTGATCCCAATACATCGCCGTGGTACGCCGAGGCCGTGGAGGCCTTGTTCTCCGTTTCATACACCGCGAAGTTCATGGTGAAGAAGGCTGCGCAGACCGACTACGCCGTCATGCCGCTCGAAGGGCTGTGGTGGTCGGACGATATGTCCTCCTTCACCAGCAACGACAGGTCGAAATGGAAGTGGACGATGATGATCATGCAGCCTCATTTCGTGGAGCAGGCCGTGATCGAGGCGGCGCTGGCGGAAGTGAAGCGCAAGAAGGGGCTTCCAGCACTGGATGAGCTCCGGCTGGAGGACTTCATGGAGGGACGATGCGCGCAGATCCTGCACGTCGGGCCATTCAGCGAGGAAGGCCCGACCATCCAGCGCGTCCACGATTTCATCGGGGAGCGCTCAGCCCTCGCCGGAAGGCACCACGAAATCTATCTGAGCGATGTTCGCCGCGCCGATCCGGCCAGGTGGAAGACCATCATCCGCCAGCCGATGGAATGACGGTTACTTGAAACGCACCTTCCCTACCAGGCGCATGTCCAGCGTGGTCTCGCCAGGTTCGAAGCTGGGTTCTGCCACTTCGGCCGTATCCTTCGCTGCCCGCATCATCATCATTGGCGCCGCGGGCGCCATCTCGCGGCCAGCGTAGTTCCCGGTACCTTCGAAGTCCACCGTTTCCAGCACTGCGTCGCTGGTTTTGCGGCCCATGGCGCTGGCGATGGAGGCGATGCGCTCGTTCAGGTTGCGGTAGGTGACAGCGATGCGCTGGTCGTCCAGCTTGCGCGTGGCCTCGGGGCTCAGGCCGAACTGGATGTTGTTCAGGGTGAGGATCTTCTGCGCGGCAGCGACCGTTTTCGGCAGCGTGCCCAGGCTGGTGGTGGTCATTTCCACGTACTGGCCCACGCGCCATGCCACCGGCTGCGGCCTCTTTGGCGTGCCGCCCATCGGCACCGGACGGTCTTCCGGGTACACGGGATAGGTGTAGTAGCCCTGGGTCTTCAGCCTGGCCTGCGGGTCTTCCTTCTTCAGGATGTCCAGGCCCTGCTTCATCTTCTGGTTGACGCGGGAGGCGGCAGCGGCCTTGTCCTTGTCCTGCTCCTCGATGGCCAGCGTGGCCACGGCCTGGTCGTTGGGCGCGCGCACTTCGCCGTTGGCGGGCACGATCACGAGGGTTCCGGTGGTGGGAATGGACTGCGCCTGCACAGCCTGGGCGCCCAGCACGAGGGCAGCGGCGGCGACGGTTTTCATGACGGTCATCTTGTTCTCCGAAGTCAGACAGTGCCCCGACTTTAACCGAAATGGCCATAGAGCAACGCTCCAGTTGGTGACCGTTTGTAACCGCCGCCCTGGGCAAGCTCACTTTGCTGATCAAGTCGGTATCAGGTGAGTGCAGTTGTGAACTATACTCATTGGATACTCCCCAGCCACGATGGAGCCAAAATGTACCGAATCGGGTATCCCTTCTGGAAGCAGGCCGCGCATCTCGGCATTCCGCTGAAGATCCGCGTCAACGTTGTTGAAGACGAGGACGCTGGCGTTTATGTGGCAACCAGCACGGATCTGCGTGGACTTGTATGCGAGGCGAAAACTATGGATGAGCTCGTAAAAGAGGTAAACGCCGCGACCGCCACCCTGCTTGAGCTCCACCTGAGCAAAGTTCCTGCAACCCCGCCTATTACGGATCTGCGCTTTCGCGCAGCATGAAGGGCTACTACAGCCGAGTCCTTCAACTCCTGAAGGACGCTGGCTTCACCCATGTACGTCAAGGTAAAGGCGCCCACGAGATATGGGGTAGAAAAATCGGCCGGGATCAAACACAAGTTCTGACCATAGAAAAAAAACGGCCCCGCAGGGCCGTTGAAGTGGAACGTGGGACAAATCAATTCTTGGACTGGTCCACCAGCTTGTTCTTCGCGATCCAGGGCATCATGGCGCGCAGCTTGGCGCCGACTTCTTCGATCTGGTGCTCGGCGGTCAGGCGGCGGCGGGAGATCAGGGTCGGGGCGCCCGCCTTGTTCTCGAGGATGAAGCTCTTCGCGTATTCACCGGTCTGGATGTCCTTCAGGCACTGGCGCATCGCTTCCTTGGTGGCCGAGGTCACAACCTTCGGACCGGTCACGTATTCGCCGTACTCCGCGTTGTTGGAGATGGAGTAGTTCATGTTGGCGATGCCGCCTTCGTAGATCAGGTCCACGATCAGCTTCAGCTCGTGCAGGCACTCGAAGTAGGCCATCTCCGGCGCGTAGCCCGCTTCCACCAGGGTCTCGAAGCCTGCCTTGATCAGTTCAACCGTACCGCCGCACAGCACGGCCTGTTCGCCGAACAGGTCGGTCTCGGTCTCTTCGCGGAAGTTGGTTTCGATGATGCCGGCCTTGCCGCCGCCGTTGGCCGCAGCGTAGGACAGGGCGATGTCGCGCGCCACGCCGGACTTGTCCTGGTAGACGGCGATCAGGTGCGGCACGCCGCCGCCTTGCGTGTAGGTGCCGCGCACGGTGTGGCCCGGGGCCTTCGGCGCCACCATGATCACATCGAGGTCGGCGCGCGGCACAACCTGGCCGTAGTGCACGTTGAAGCCGTGGGCGAAGGCCAGCACGGCGCCCTGCTTGATGTTCGGCGCCACGTTCTCGTTGTAGACCTGGGCGATGTTCTCGTCCGGCAGCAGGATCATCACGACGTCGGCGGCCTTCACGGCCTCGTTCACCTCGGCAACCTTCAGGCCGGCCTTCTCCACCTTCTGCCACGAGGCGCCGCCCTTGCGCAGGCCCACGGTCACGTTCACGCCCGATTCGCTCAGGTTCTGCGCGTGCGCGTGGCCCTGGGAGCCGTAGCCGATGATGGCAACGTTCTTGCCTTTGATGAGGGAGAGGTCAGCGTCTTTGTCGTAGAAAACTTTCATGATCATTCCTATGTATTTTGTGTTGTGTGTGTTCAGACTTTGAGGATGCGTTCGCCGCGGCCGATACCCGAGCCGCCGGTACGGACGGTTTCGAGAATGGAGGTGCGGTCGATTGCATCGATGAAGGCATCCAGCTTGCTCTTGGCGCCCGTCAGCTCGATGGTGTAGGTCTTCTCGGTCACATCGATGATGCGGCCGCGGAAGATGTCGGCGGTGCGCTTCATTTCTTCGCGCTCCTTGCCCACTGCCCTCACCTTGATCAGCATGAGCTCGCGCTCGATGTGCTGGCCTTCGGTCAGGTCCACCACTTTCACTACCTCGATCAGGCGGTTAAGGTGCTTGGTGATCTGCTCGATGATGTCGTCCGAACCGCTGGTGACGATGGTCATGCGCGAGAGGGTCGAATCCTCGGTCGGCGCGACGGTCAGCGTCTCGATGTTGTAGCCGCGGGCCGAGAACAGGCCCACCACGCGCGACAGCGCGCCTGCTTCGTTTTCCAGCAAAACAGAAATAATGTGTCGCATATCAGAGGTCCTCCGATCCGAGCAGCATTTCGGAGAGGCCTTTACCGGCCTGCACCATCGGCCAGACGTTCTCGCTCTGGTCGGTAATGAAGTTCATGAACACGAGGCGGTCCTTCATGCCGAAGGCTTCGCGCAGCGCGCCGTCCACGTCGCCCGGCTTCTCGATGCGCATGCCCACGTGGCCATAGGCCTCGGCCAGCTTCTCGAAGTCCGGCAGCGAATCCATATACGACTCGGAATAGCGCGAGCCGTAGTCGATCTGCTGCCACTGGCGCACCATGCCCAGGAAGCGGTTGTTCAGGAGGATGATCTTCGGCGTCAGGTGATACTGCTTGCAGGTGGCGAGCTCCTGGATGCACATCTGGATCGAGCCTTCGCCCGTGATGCAGGCCACGGTGGCGTCGGGGTTCGCCATCTGCACGCCCATGGCGTACGGCAGGCCCACGCCCATGGTGCCAAGGCCGCCGCTGTTGATCCAGCGGCGCGGCTTGTCGAAGCGGTAGTACTGCGCGGCCCACATCTGGTGCTGGCCCACGTCCGAGGTGATGAAGGCGTCGCCCTTGGTGATGTCCCACACCTTTTCCACCACCTGCTGAGGCTTGATCACCAGCTCGGAAGTGGCGTACTTGAGGCACTCGCGGCCGCGCCATTCATTGATCTGCGACCACCACTTGGCCAGTGCAGGCTTGTTCGGCTTGGCCTCGGCGGCTTCGAGCTGGTTGAGGAATTCGACCAGCACGTCCTTGACGTTGCCCACGATGGGGATGTCGACCTTCACGCGCTTGGAAATCGACGAGGGGTCGATATCCACGTGAATGATCTTGCGCGGGTTGGTGGCGAAGTGCTTCGGATTGCCGATGACGCGGTCGTCGAAGCGCGCGCCGATGGCGATCAGCACGTCGCAGTGCTGCATGGCCATATTGGCTTCGTAGGTGCCGTGCATGCCGGGCATGCCCACGAAGTGCGGGTCGCTGGCGCGCGAGCCGCCCAGGCCCATCAGGGTATTGGTGACGGGGAAGCCGAGGCGTTCGACCAGCTTGTTCAGCTCCGGCGAGGCATTGGCCAGGATCACGCCGCCGCCCGTGTAGATCATGGGGCGCTCGGCCTGCAGCAGCAGCTGCACCGCCTTGCGGATCTGGCCCGAATGGCCCTTGTCCACCGGGCGGTAGGAGCGCATCTCGATATCCTTCGGATACGAGTAGGTATGCTTGTGCATGGAGATATCCTTGGGGATATCCACCAGCACCGGGCCGGGACGGCCGGTGCGCGCAATATAAAAGGCCTTCTTGACCGTTTCCGCCAGTTCCTTGACGTCCTTCACCAGGAAGTTGTGCTTCACCACCGGGCGCGTAATGCCCACGGTATCGCATTCCTGGAAGGCGTCCTGGCCGATCGCGTGGCTGGGCACCTGGCCGGAGATCACCACCATGGGAATCGAATCCATGTAGGCGGTGGACAGGCCGGTGACGGCATTGGTCACGCCCGGTCCGGAGGTCACGATGGCCACGCCCACTTTCTGCGAGCTGCGCGAATAGGCGTCAGCGGCATGGACGGCTGCCTGCTCGTGGCGAACGAGGACGTGCTGGAATTTGTCTTGCTTGAAGATGGCGTCGTAGATGTAGAGCACTGCTCCGCCGGGGTAGCCAAAGACGTGCTCAACGCCCTCTTCGGCAAGGCAGCGCACGAGGATCTCGGCGCCTGTGATGGAGGCTTCGGTGTTCATGAAACATTCCTTTCAAGGTCCATAAGGAGATTGATAGGATGCTCTGGCCTGGCGAAGCGGGCGTTCCGTGCAGCACTTCGGGCTTCCCTTCTTTCTGCGGTCACGCTACCCCTTCCCCGCAACGTAGTGCAAGTACAAGGCAACGC
The DNA here is from genome assembly GCF_021165955.1 of Massilia endophytica. NCBI lineage: Bacteria > Pseudomonadati > Pseudomonadota > Betaproteobacteria > Burkholderiales > Oxalobacteraceae > Massilia > Massilia endophytica. Next base: position 2,962,690 of record NZ_CP088952.1, read on the forward strand.
TAAACGCAACTCGTTTGGCCTGAGTTTCTGCAGCGGGTGTGCCGACCTCTCACGCTTGTGGCGCGGGTTAGAGCAAACTGCTGACAAATGAAAGCTGGTTTTCCCCAACGGCTTTGTGTGCCTGTTGCGTCAAACCGGGGAGCTTCGTGGTGTGCAAAGCGTTCCATACGTTACTGCGTTGCAGCATGGCGGTCAAGGCTTATCTGACAAAAAATGCATATCTATACATTTTTGTTCGCAATCTCGTGCCAAAACAGGCCGTTTTTGCTAGGATGCCCAACAGTTCACAAAAAGACCCCCACGGCGACCACTCCGGCAGCACGCTCCCCACGCATGGCCACAGACAAAGAATTATCGGATTTCCTCGAAAACGTGGAGCGGCGGGCATTCAAGCAGGCGGTGTATGCGGTGCGCCGGGACGAATCGGCCCTCGACATCGTGCAGGACGCCATGATCAAGCTGGCCGAAAAGTACGGCGACAAGCCGGCCGCCGAGCTGCCCATGCTGTTCCAGCGCATCCTGCAGACCACCATCCTCGACTATTTCCGGCGCGAGAAGGTGCGCAATACCTGGGTCAGCCTGTTTTCCGGCTTGGGAAGTTCCCACGAGGAAAACGAGGACTTTGATATACTGGAGAGCTATGAGGCGGAGCAAGGCACCCAGGCCGCCGAATCGAGCGCCGACCAGGTCGAACGCTGGCAGATGTTGCAAATCATAGAAGACGAAGTACAAAAACTGCCGGCGCGTCAACGGGAAGCCTTCCTCATGCGTTACTGGCAGGATATGGACGTGGCGGAGACGGCGGAAGCGATGGGATGCTCCGAAGGGAGCGTTAAAACACATTGCTCCAGAGCAACACACACCCTTGCAGAGTCGCTCAAAGCCAAAGGAATCAAACTATGAACACCGAAGAATTGAATTTCGCTTACCGTGTGCGCCACGCGCTGAACGAGAAGCTGGACGATTTGCCGGCTTCGACGACGGAGCGCCTGGCGGCTGCCCGCAAGGCGGCCGTGGCGCGCAAGAAGGCGCACGTGGAAGTGCGCGTAGCCCGTACCGCTCCGGCCATGGCTGGCGCGGGTACGGCAGGCTTCGGCCATGCCTTCGGCTGGATGAACCGCTTCAGCGTTGCCCTGCCCCTGGTGCTCATGCTGTGCGGCATGGTCGGCGTCTACCAGTATGAACAGCAGCAGTCGATCGCCGAACTGGCGGAGCTGGATGCGGCCGTGCTGTCGGACGAGCTGCCGCTGTCGGCCTATCTGGACCACGGCTTCAACGCATACATCGAAACGCGCGGGCAATAAGCAATGGCGCAAGTCCGTGGCCGTACCCCGCTCGTCGCTGGCATTGCCGTTTTGGCAGTATTGCTGGCGGCAGGCGCCGTATGGCTGCACCACGAGAGCGGCGAGGCGCCGCTGGCGGCCATCGCCTCCGTGCCTGCCAAGGTAGGCCTGGGCAGCAATGTCACCGCGGAAAAGCCGCGCTGGTCGGAATTGAACGCAGCACAGCAGAAGGCCCTCGGCCCGCTGGAATCCACCTGGGACGAACTGGGCCCCGTGCGCAAGAAGAAGTGGCTGGACATCGCCAACCGCTTCAACACCATGAAACCGGACGAGCAGCAGCGCGTGCATGAACGCATGCGCGAGTGGACCCGTCTCTCCCCCGACGAACGCAAGGCCGTACGCGAGAACTACGCGCGGGCGCAGAAGATCGTCGGCGGCCAGAAGGCCGCGCAGTGGGAGCAGTATCAACAGCTGCCGGAAGAGGAAAAGCGCAAGCTTGCCGACACCGCTGCCGGCAAGCGCCAGCAGGTGGCCAAGCCGCCGACGCCGGCCCAATCCATGATCAAGACCCCGCAGCCGATCAAGGCGCATGGCCAGGGCCTGGTGCCGCCGCCCGGCACGCCCGCGCCCGTCGCGCCCACGCCCGCAGCACCGGCTCCGGCCACGCCCGCTCCCGCTCCTGTGGTTCCAGCGCCCGCCGCTCCCGTCACCTCGCCCGCGCCGGCGCCGGAAGTGGTCTATCCGCTCGAAGGCGCTGCCACACCGGCCGCCATGAACCAGCAGTCGATTTCTACGCCGGCGTCCCCGGCCCCTGCGCCGAATGCCACCAAGTAAAGAAGCACTCTCCAGCTATCCCGCCCCCACCGTCAAGCGCCGCCTGATCTCCATGGTCTACGAGCTGCTGCTGGCGTTCGCCGTGCTGTTCCTGCCTTTCCTCGTGTTCGAGGTCGCCACGGGGGCGAGCCATACGCCTGTGGTGGAACATATGCGGCAGGCGCTGGCCTTCATCGTACTTGGCATCTATTTCATCCATCAATGGAGCCGCAAGGGCCAGACCCTGGCCATGCAGACCTGGCGCATCCGCCTCGTGACCGCCGGTGGCGAAGCGCTGCCGCTGAAAATGGCCGTGCTGCGCTATCTCCTGAGCTGGATGTGGGTGCTGCCCGCCCTGGTGCTGGACTTCGCCCTGCAGCTGCAGCGCTGGCACGCCCTGTACGCCATTTTGGGCGGCATCGCACTGTGGTCGCTCACCGCATTCTTCGACCGCGACCGCCAGTTCCTGCACGATAAGCTGGCAGGCACGCGCCTCGTCCAGCTACCGAAACCAACTAAGGCGGCGTCGGTCCCCCAACAGGCTAGCTAGGTCCGCGCTCCCCTCGCGCGACATGAATTCGTGCGCCAGACTGAACGATTATTTGCTGTACATGCTTGTCCTGATGCGAAACCAGCATCTCCGCGCGGTAGATGCTTGCCGCTTCTTTGAGCGCAAGAAATGAGCAACTACCAAACGTAACCAGGCAAAGCAAAAAGAGCAGAACAGTCTGGCCCAAGGCCAGGCCTAGTACTCCAGAAAAGACCAAGGGGACAAAAGCAACAAAAGCCAGAACAAAATACAGCACACCATATGTCCATTTGCGCCACGTTCTGGAGAATGAAGTGTAGTACTTAGGCCGGAATTCGATCTGCAGGTTGCCAGAGGAAGGCAAATGCTCGATGTAGGAACGGCCAAGGACATAGTCCTTAAGTGCCCGTTCTGGGCGCTGCAACGATATCAGGTATTCAATGGCCTCGGAGCCAATCGACCGGTCACCAGCAATTGCGTGATACCCCTTCTCGCGAACAAAGGGGTGCATGTCTGGCTCTTCCTTAATAGCGGTTAGAAAGTCACGCGCGAATCGATACTCATCTCTCATACGATGATGCCTTCCCATCGCCAGCTCATACATTATGCGAGCAGCCCCTACCACCGCCAGTAGCGTGGAGACAATTTTTAAACCGAAATCGAAATCCATGGTTTCCCTTGGAGGCGTTATTCGAGATCAGAGAATGCCACGACTGGAAGAGCGACTTGTTGACCTACCACAACGTTTCATTCCCTCAGGGCAGGAGAACTACACCGAGGGTCAATTTCCACTACGATAAGTCATGGACCAAAGACGAGAGCATGTACGGCGCCTGCTGCAAGTGCAAGCCACAGTTACTGAACTGAATGGCGGGGCCGTGCGCATCGTGCAGATCATCGACATCGCGCGCATGGGGGTGGCCTTCGTTACGCCCTATCCCATGATCCCGGACCGCTCCTACCGCTTCTGCTTCGCCTTTCCGGGGAGTTCAGTGCGCAACGATGCCGTAATCGACCTTGTCTACAGCCGTCCCTTCGGCAGCGAGGGCCGCTTCCGCAACGGCGCGCGCTTCCAGAGCCTGCCGCAGGAAAGCGTGGACCTGATTGTCGACTACGTCACCAGCGGCGCGTTCGAAGCGGCCTAGAAGCGCTCGTAGCCTTGCAGGTAGCGCCACTGTCCGGCGGGCAGGCCCGCCATGGCGATGCGCCCGAGGCGGATGCGCTTGATGGCGGTGGGCGTGAGGCCCACCGACCTGCACATCACGTCGATCTGCTGCGGCTTGGGCCCCTTCACCGCAAAGCGCAGGCGGCCTTCGTTCTGCCAGCTCACCTTGGCGCCGCCGCGATTGAGCTGGGCCAGGCCGTCTTCGGCGATGGTTCCGGACACGTCCACGATAATCTCCTGCTCCACCTTGTCGCCCTCCTCCACCAGCTTGCGCGCGACGCGGAAGTCCTGGGTGAAGACGAACAGGCCGCTGGCGTGGTCCGGCAGCGGCAGCGCAGGCGTCAGGTTGGCGATGTGGCGCCTGAGGAAGCGTTCGCGCCGCGCTTCGGCACTGCGGTTTGCTTCCGTGAGCAGGCCTGCAGCGCTCACGCCCGCAGGCTTGTGGAGAAGGATGGTGACGGGCTGGATCTCCAGCAGCGTGGCATCCGGCGCAAGGGCCACCTGCTGCGCTGGCGCGACGCGCGCGCCGGGTTCCTCGATCACGAGGCCATCGACCAGCACATAGCCGCCTTCGATATAGAGTTCGGCCTCGCGCCGCGAACACGGCGCCATTTCGGCCACGCGCTTGGAGAGGCGGATCGTTGCGTCGTCCGTCATGCCTGCCAGCGCTGGAAGAAGTGCGTGAACACGGCGGCCACCGTTTCCATGTCGGCGCGCGACACGTCAAGGTGAGTCACCAGGCGCAGGCGCGGCGACATCGACACGCGGATGCGCTCGGCCAGCAGCGCTTCGTTCAGCGCGGCGGCGGCCTCGCGCGGCACGTCGACATAGAAGATATTGGTCTGCGGAATACTCACCTTGAGCGCACCGATCTTCGCCAGTTCGGCGGAGAGGAAGGCCGCGTTGTCGTGGTCCTCCGCCAGACGCGCCACGTTGTTCTGCAGGGCGTAAAGGCCTGCGGCTGCGAGCACGCCTGCCTGGCGCATGCCGCCGCCCAGCATCTTGCGCCAGCGCTTGCCCTGTTCGATCAGGGCGCGGCTGCCGCACAGCACGGAGCCGACCGGCGCGCCGAGCCCCTTGGACAGGCAGACGGATACGCTGTCGAAACCCGCCACGGCGTCCTTCAGCGCACTGCCCTGCTTCACGGCGGCGTTGCAGATGCGGGCGCCGTCCAGGTGGGTGTTCAGGCCGCGCAGGTGGGCCAGGCGCGTCGCCTGGGCCAGATAGTCGGCGGGCAGCACGCGGCCGCCGATGGTGTTCTCCAGCGCCAGCAGCCGGGTGCGCGCGAAATGCACGTCGTCCGGCTTGATCTGGGCTTCGATGTCGGCGATGGCGAGCGTGCCGTCCGCCTGGTTGGCGATGGGCTGCGGCTGGATGCTGCCCAGCACCGCGGCGCCGCCGCCTTCGTAGCGGTAGGTATGCGCTTCCTGGCCGACGAGGTATTCGTCGCCCCGTCCGCAATGGGCCAGCAGCGCGATCAGGTTGCTCTGCGTGCCGGATGGCGCGAACAGCGCCGCCTCGTAGCCGAACAGCTCCGCCGTGTAGTCCTGCAAGGCATTGACGGTGGGGTCGTCGCCATACACATCGTCGCCCACCGGCGCGGCGTGCATGGCCTCGCGCATGGCCGCGGAGGGCTGGGTAACGGTGTCGCTGCGCAGGTCGATCCAGTGGCTCATGCGGTTTCCTGTCCGGTATAGAAGCGGTGGCCCAGCTCTTCCAGGCCGACGGTTTCCAGCACCTCCTGCAGGCGCTCGGAGGGACGGCGCCGCGGCAGGTTCTTGTAGGTGGCGATAATCAGCTCGTTCTTCATCGAGTGCTCCCAGCCCACCAGCTCCGTCACATTGACCTGGTAGCCGTGCGCTTCGAGCTGGAGGCAGCGCAGCACATTCGTGATCTGGCTGCCGAACTCGCGGGTGTGGATGGGATGGCGCCAGATCTCAGTCAGCGCGCTCTTGCCCAGGGCCTGGCCCTTGTTCTTGCGCAGCACCGAGGCCACTTCCGCCTGGCAGCAGGGCACCAGCACCATATGCTTCGCCTTCTTCTTCAGAGCGAAGTCGATGGCGTCGTCGGTCGCCGTATTGCAGGCGTGGAGGGCCGTGACGATGTCGATCTGCGGCGGCAGCGCGTCCGAGGTGGTGGATTCGGCCACCGAGAGCGGCAGGAAGGACATGCCGGGGAAACTGAATTTCTGCGCCAGCTCGCGCGAACGCTGCACCAGCTCTTCGCGCGTTTCGATGCCGTAGATGTGGGAATCGCCGCCAAGCTGCTTGAAGAACAGGTCGTAGATGATGAAGCCGAGGTAGGACTTGCCCGCGCCATGGTCCACCAGCGACACGCTGCCCTTCTCTTCCAGCACGTCCTTGAGCAGGGGCTCGATGAACTGATACAGGTGATAGACCTGTTTCAGCTTGCGGCGGCTGTCCTGGTTGAGCTTTCCGTCGCGCGTGAGGATGTGCAGCTCCTGAAGCAGCGCGACGGACTGTCCCGGCTTGATCTCCGGGATGTCCGTCACTTCGGCGGGCAGTGCTGCGGGGGCTGGCTTATTGCGCTTCATCGATCCATGCCTGCTGAATCGCCTCCAGGATCTTTTCGCCGCCGCGCTTGTGGTCGTCGTCGAAGCCTTCCAGCGTGACGACCCAGTTATGCAGGTCGGTGAAGCGGATCGTGGTCGGATCCAGGTTGGGGTATTTGTCGTACAGCGCTTCGGCAATCGCCGTGATGTCAGTCCATTTCATCGCAGGCTCCCAGTCAGTGGCCGCCTTCGCTGGCGTGGTTGATGGTGTACTTCGGAATCTCGATCACGAGGTCCTCGTCCGCCACGATGGCCTGGCAGGACAGGCGCGACACCGCTTCCAGGCCCCAGGCCTTGTCCAGCAGGTCCTCTTCCGTTTCGCTGGCCTCGTTCAGCGAGTCGAAGCCTTCACGCACCAGCACGTGGCAGGTGGTGCAGGCACAGGATTTCTCGCAGGCGTGTTCGATATGGATATCGTTGTCCAGCAGGACGTCGCACACGGACTTGCCGGATTCGGTTTCGATCACGGCGCCTTCGGGGCACAGCTTGGCGTGAGGGAGAATGACGATTTGGGGCACGGAGCTACCTTTGTAATGATGTGTTATGCGACCTGGTCGAGCGACTTGCCGGCCAGCGCGCTGCGCACGCTGCGGTCCATGCGGCGCGATGCGAATTCCTCGGTGCCTGCGGCCAGCGCTTCGACGGCGGCCTTCACGGCGAGATGGTCCACGGAACCGGCGGCCGACTGCGCGACGATGTCGCGCGTCCTGGCGATCAGCGCATCGATGGCGGCGCGCTCGTCGGCGTCGAGCAGCGCGGCATCCTCCTCCAGGGCGGATTCGGTGGCCAGCAGGATGCGCTCGGCTTCCACCTGCTCTTCGCGCAGGGCGCGCGCCTTCATGTCCGCGTCGGCGGCGCTGTAGGAGTCCTGCAGCATGCGCGCCACGTCGTCATCACCCAGGCCGTAGGAAGGCTTGACGGTGATGGAGGCTTCCACGTTCGAGCGCAGCTCGCGTGCCGAGACAGAGAGCAGGCCGTCCGCGTCCACCTGGTAGGTGATGCGGATGCGCGCCGCGCCCGCCGCCATGGGTGGAATGCCGCGCAGCTCGAAGCGCGCCAGCGAGCGGCAGTCGCTCACCAGTTCGCGTTCGCCCTGCAGCACGTGCACGGCCAGCGCCGTCTGCCCGTCCTTGAAGGTGGTGAATTCCTGCGCGCGGGCGCAGGGAATGGTGGAGTTGCGCGGAATGATCTTCTCGACCAGGCCGCCCATCGTTTCAATGCCCAGCGAGAGCGGAATCACGTCCAGCAGCAGCCAGTCGTCGCCCGGCGCGCGGTTGCCCGCCAGGAGGTTGGCCTGGATGGCTGCGCCCAGGGCAACCACCTTGTCCGGGTCGATGTTCGCGTGCGGAATGGTGTGGAAGAAGTCGCCCACGGCGCGCTGCACGTGCGGCATGCGGGTGGCGCCACCCACCATCACCACGCCGTCGATATCGTCGGCGTCGATGTTGGCGTCGCGCAGGGCCTTCTTCACGGCGGTCATGGTCTTGGCGACCAGGTGCTTCGTGATCTCGGCGAAGGTCTCCGCCGTGATCTTCAGGTGCACTTCCTCGCCCGAGCCGAGAATGGCGTCCACCGTCACCTCGGGCTTGGTGGAGAGCAGCTCCTTCGCCTCGCGCGCCTTCACCATGAGCACCGCCGTGTCCTCGTCGGACAGGGGCGCGAGTTTCTCCTGCTCGTGGATCCAGCAGAACAGGCGGTGGTCGAAATCGTCGCCGCCCAGGGCGGAATCGCCGCCAGTGGACAGCACCTCGAACACGCCCTTGGACAACTTGAGGATGGAAATGTCGAAGGTGCCGCCGCCCAGGTCGTACACGGCAAACAGGCCTTCGGAGCCGTTATCAAGGCCGTAGGCGATGGCCGCGGCGGTGGGTTCGCTCAGCAGGCGCAACACGTTCAGGCCCGCCAGCTGGGCGGCGTCCTTGGTGGCCTGGCGCTGGGCGTCGTCGAAATAGGCGGGCACGGTGATGACGGCGCCCACCAGGTCGTCGCCCAGGGAATCTTCCGCGCGCTGGCGCAGCGTGGCCAGGATCTGGGCCGAAGTCTCGACCGGGCTCTTGATGCCCGCGACGGTCTTCAGCTGCACCATGCCCGGAGCGTCGACAAAGTCGTAAGGCAGGTTCTCGGCGTAGGCGATGTCCTTCAGGCCGCGGCCCATGAAGCGCTTCACCGAAACGATGGTGTTCTTCGGATCGGTGGTCTGCGCCGCCATGGCCTTGTAGCCGATGTTGGCATGGCCGTTGGGCAGGTAGCGCACCACGGAAGGCAGCAGCGGACGGCCGTCTTCGTCGTTCAGCACTTCCGGAATGCTGTTGCGCACGGTGGCCACCAGCGAGTTGGTGGTGCCGAGATCGATCCCGACAGCCAGCCGGTGCTGGTGCGGCGCCGTGGACATGCCCGGCTCGGAAATTTGCAGAAGTGCCATTTAAATCACGCCTCGCGAGGCTCTGTCTTATTGTTCAAAGTATGGCGCGGATGGCGCCATCGCTATGCTTCGATGGCAGCGTAGCTGTGCTCTATCTCTTCCCGGAATTTTTCGAGGAACATCAGGGCGCGCACGCCCTGCGCGGCCGCATGGAAGTCGCCGCCGTTCAGCGCCGCCTCGATTTCCTGCAGCTGCTTCTTGCGCGCGGAGCGCAGCTCGCCATCCAGTTCGTCCAGCTGCTCCGTATTCTTTTCCGAACGCGCTTCGGCCAGGGCCTCGCGCCACTCCATCTGCTGCATCAGGAAGGCCATCGGCATGGCGGTGTTCGATTCGGTCTGCAGGTCCACGCCATTGAGCTCGCACAAATAGGCTGCCCGCTTCTGCGGGTTCTTCAGCGTCTGGTAAGCCTCGTTGGCGCGCGTGGCCCATTGCATGGCGACGCGCTTCTCGGCATCGGTGGCGTTGACGAATTTGTCGGGATGGACGCGTCCCTGGACCTCGCGGTAGGCGGCGTCCAGGGCGCCGCTGTCAATGGCGAACTGCTGCGGCAGTTGGAAGAGCTCGAAGTGGTTTTGCACGGTGCATCGACGGATCAGATACGGAAGCTTTCGCCGCAGCCGCAGGCGTCTTTCTCGTTCGGGTTGTTGAACTTGAAGCCTTCGTTCAGGCCTTCGCGGGCGAAGTCCAGCTCCGTGCCGTCGATGTACGGCAGGCTTTTCGGATCGACAAACACCTTCACGCCGTGCGACTCGAAGACCTGGTCTTCCGGCGCCACTTCGTCCACGTATTCCAGCTTGTAGGCCAGCCCCGAGCAGCCGGTGGTGCGCACGCCGAAGCGCAGGCCGACGCCCTTTCCGCGGCGTTCGATATACCGGTTGATGTGCTTCGCTGCTTTTTCAGTCAGGGTGATTGCCATACTTCCTCCGTGTTGCCTCAGGCGTCTGCGTGCTTGGCCTTGTAGTCCTGCACGGCGGCCTTGATCGCGTCTTCCGCCAGGATCGAGCAGTGGATCTTCACCGGCGGCAGGGCCAGTTCTTCGGCGATCTGGGTGTTCTTGATGGCCAGCGCCTCATCCAGCGACTTGCCCTTGACCCATTCCGTCACCAGCGAGCTGGAGGCGATGGCCGAACCGCAGCCGTAGGTCTTGAACTTCGCGTCTTCGATCAGGCCGTTCGCGCCGACCTTGATCTGCAGTTTCATCACGTCGCCGCAGGCCGGTGCGCCGACCATGCCGGTGCCCACGCTTTCATCGCCTTTTTCAAAGGCGCCCACATTGCGCGGATTTTCGTAGTGGTCGAGAACTTTTTCCGAGTAAGCCATGATGTGCTCCTGATATAAATCGTTAGCGGCGCGCTTAGTGCGCGGCCCATTGGATCGAATTGATGTCGATCCCTTCCTTGAACATGTCCCACAGCGGCGACAGCTCGCGCAGCTTGCCCACCTTGGACTTCATCAGCTCCACGGCGAAGTCGATGTCCTGCTCGGTGGTGAAGCGGCCGATTGTGAAGCGGATGGAGCTGTGCGCCAGTTCGTCGCTGCGGCCCAGGGCGCGCAGCACGTAGGACGGCTCCAGGCTGGCCGAGGTGCAGGCCGAACCGGACGACACGGCCAGATCCTTCACGGCCATGATCAGCGACTCGCCTTCCACGTAGTTGAAGCTGACGTTCAGGTTGTGCGGCACGCGGTGGTCCATGTCGCCGTTGACATAGGTCTCTTCGATTTCCGTCAAGCCCTTGGCCAGGCGGTCGCGCAGGGCCTTGATGCGTGCAATCTCGCTGTCCATCTCTTCCTTCGCGATGCGGAAGGCTTCGCCCATGCCCACGATCTGGTGGGTGGGCAGCGTGCCCGAACGCAGGCCGCGTTCGTGGCCGCCGCCGTGCATCTGCGCTTCGATGCGCACGCGCGGCTTGCGGCAGACGTACAGCGCGCCCACGCCTTTCGGGCCGTAGGTCTTGTGCGCGGTGAAGGTCATGAGGTCGACCTTGGTCTTCTGCAGATCGATGTGCACCTTGCCGGTCGCCTGCGCGGCGTCACAGTGGAAGATGATGCCCTTGCTGCGGCACAGGGCGCCGATTTCGTCGATGGGCTGGATCACGCCGATCTCGTTATTCACCAGCATCACGGACACGAGGATGGTGTCCGGGCGCAGCGCGGCCGTCAGCTGTTCGATGGTGATCAGGCCATTGTCCTGCGGGTCCAGATAGGTGGCTTCGAAGCCCTGGCGCTCCAGTTCGCGCACGGTGTCCAGCACGGCCTTGTGCTCGGTCTTCACGGTGACGATGTGCTTGCCCTTGGACTTGTAGAACTGGGCCGCGCCCTTGATGGCCAGGTTGTTGCTCTCGGTGGCGCCCGAGGTCCAGATGATTTCGCGCGGGTCGGCATTGACGAGGGCCGCCACATGGCCGCGCGCCTCTTCCACCGCCGCTTCCGCCGTCCAGCCGTACATATGGCTGCGGGATGCGGCATTGCCGAACTGCTCGCGCAGGTAGGGAATCATCTTGTCCGCGACGCGGGGATCGATCGGCGTGGTGGCCGAATAGTCCATATAGATGGGGAAATGCGGCGCAGTGTGGAATTCCACGGGAGCTACCTGGGCGACTTTTTTCTCTGGGGCGTTCATCTGCTACTCCTGTTTAACCGAGGGCGGCTTCGCTGCGGTGCATCACCACGACGTTCTGCTCGGCGTTTTTCTGTTTCTGCTGGTCGACCAGGTCCTGCAGGGACACGGAATCGAGATAGTCGACCATCTTTTCGTTCAGCGTGGCCCACAGCTCGTGGGTCATGCAGCGGGCGCCCGTGGCCTTGTTGGCGCCATGGCAGTTTTCCTTGCCGCCGCACTGGGTGGCGTCGAGGGGTTCATCGACGGCAATAATGATGTCGGCGACCGTGACCTTGTCCGCCCGGCGCGCCAGGCTGTAGCCGCCGCCCGGACCGCGGATGGACTCCACGATCTCATGGCGGCGCAGCTTGCCGAACAGCTGCTCCAGGTAGGACAGGGAAATGGCCTGCCGCTGGCTGATGCCGGACAGCGTGACAGGGCCCTTGCCCTGGCGCATGGCCAGGTCAATCATCGCAGTGACTGCAAATCGGCCTTTGGTAGTCAAACGCATACAAGCTCGCTTCCTTCGGTTAAAATCTTGCCTTCGCCAAGCAAGCCAATTCCGGATTACTTGATCGATTTGGTCAAGTATAACAGAGTTGGGAAATCTTGTCCGGGAGCCCTTTTTTTGACGCGGGGCAGCAAAAAGCCCGGTCAGCCCAGCAGGTCGTGGGAATTCAGGATGGTGAAGGCGATCTCGGGATTGCTTTCAAGACAACGCCTGATGGCGGCCGGAATGGCCTGCCGGGTCTTGCGGCACAGTCCCGGCATCTCTCTTACCTCGATGTGGAAGCCGCGCACCGTGCGCACCTCGTTCGGGCCGGGCGCAATGGTCAGGGAAATTCCCAGCTGTTCGCGCAGGCGCTCCCCGATCCGCAGCAGTTCGGCATAGCTGCCGATGGCCTCGATGCGTTCGATCAGGCGCTTCTCCTCTTCCTTCGTCAGGCGCAGCACGCGCCGGTCCGCCGCCGGATCGTCCAGCAGACGCTCGCGCTCGCAGACGCAGGCGCCGGGCGGGCATTCCTTACGGATAGGAAAAGCAGGCGGATGCAGCATTGGACGGTCGTCGGTGGGGGCAACGGTAAACCTGCGAGTATGGTTCGGGCGCACTTCCCTGTCAAACCGGGCCTTCCGTCGCGGCGCGCCCTTGTCCCAGGACTTTGTTGCAGAATTGCCACCAAGATTGCAAACCGGTAAATAGAGCGTGGTACACTTTTCCGCTCGGCAAATTCCACTGCCTGTCCTTTTCCTGCCATGTTCCTGACGACTGCGCGCGCGCGCTCACTCTTCTATTGCCTCGCGGCCTTCGGCCTGCTGCTGTACGGGCTGGCAGGGGTGGCGCGCGCCGAGACCGCGCATCCGCGGCGCCAGGTCCTGATCCTCTATTCGCTGGGCTCGGACAGCTCCTCGCGCTGGCAAACGCTGGTGCACAAGGGACTGCAGCACGAGCTCGGAGGCGCCAATGCCGGCATCACGCCAGGCATCTATGAAGAACGCTTCGACGCAGTGCGCGTCGGCGAAGCGCAGGCGCTGGACAGCATGGCGCCCTATCTGCGCACCAAGTACGCGAGGGTGCGCTTCGACGCCATCATCGCCGAGAACTATGTGGCCGCAGGTTTCCTCAGCGCCCATCCCGAACTGTTCCCCGGCGCCGCGCGCTACTACGTCAACCACGGCCGCAGCGGCTGGGAGCCCGCGGACGGCGCGGGCCTCGAAGTGGAATCCGATTTCTCCCGCGCCGTAGGCACGATTCCGCTGACGATGCCCGAAGTGCGCCGCGTGGTCGTTGTGGGCGACCAGTCCGCCCGCGCGCAGAAATGGATCGGCCAGATCCGCAATGTGGCGCCGCAGTTCTCCCAGCTGGCATTCGAGTACTGGGACCAGCAGACCTACGAAGATCTCCTGCGCCGCGCCGCAGGCCTGGACCGCAGCAGCGCCATCTTCCTGCTCACGACGCGCAGCGACGGCAGCGGCGCCACCATGAACCCCACCGAACTGGCGCGCCAGCTCGCCTCCGCCAGCACGGCGCCCATCTTCACCAATACGCAGTCGCTGATCGTACCCGGCGTCGTGGGCGGCTATGCGGTGAGCGGCGAGGCGGTGGGCCGCGTGATCGGCCGCATCCTGCTTGGCCTGCCCGCCACCGCGGTCGATGTGCAGGGCTACTACTTCGACTACCCCAGCGTGCGCCGCTTCGGCCTGAACAACCTGCCGCACCAGGCGGTCATTCTCAACCGTCCGGAAAACGTGTGGGACCGCTATCGCTGGCAGATCATCGCGGGCATCTCCGCCATCGTGATCGAGGCGGTGCTGATCACGGCACTCGTCGTCGCGCTGCGCGACCGCCGCCGCATGCTGGCCGACCTGGATGCGGAGCGCAACAACCTGGAAGACCGCGTGCTCCAGCGCACCCTGGAACTGCTGATGGCCAATACCAAGCTGGAACAGCTGGCCACCACCGATCCGCTCACCGGCATCGCCAACCGGCGCAAGATGACGGCGCAGATTGCGAGCGAACTGGAACGCGCGCGCCGCTTCGGCCATCCGCTCTCGCTGCTCATGGTGGATATCGACTACTTCAAGCGCATCAACGATACCTTCGGCCACGAGGTGGGCGACAAGGCCATCATGGCGGTGTCGAAAATGCTGACCGAATCGCTGCGCGCCATCGACATGGTGGCCCGTTTCGGCGGCGAGGAATTCGTGGTGCTGATGCCGGAAACGGATCTGGACGTGGCCGTGCTGGCGGCCGAACGCCTGCGCGAAACGGCCTGCGCGCTGCGCATCGAGGGGGAATCCGGCGCCCAGGTGGCGCTCACGCTGAGCGTGGGCGTGGCCTCCGCCCTGGCCAACGGTTCGGCGGACACGCCCTCTTCCCTGCTGGTGCGCTCGGACAAGGCGCTGTACCGCGCCAAGAAACAGGGCCGCAACAGGGTGGTGCCCTTCACGGACGCGGAGTTCTCCGCGCCCGTTCCGGCTGGCGCGCCGGGCTGACTATTCCGCGTCCGGCTGCTGCGAAGGGTGGGCCTGGCGGAAGGCAGGCAGCTGCGCGCAGTGCTCGTGAATGGCGGCAATCGTGGGATATGGCGCCAGGCCGATCTCGAAGCGCTGGGCGTTGAACACCTGCGGCACCAGGAAGCAGTCCGCCATGGTGGGCGTATCGCCGTGGCAGAAGCGGCCCGTTGCACCGTCCCGCGCCAGCTGCGCTTCCAGTGCCGCCATGCCTTCGTTCATCCAATGGCGATACCAATCCATCTTGGCCTCTTCCGAAAGGCCCATATGGCCTTTCAGGTGCTTCAGCACGCGCAGGTTGCCCAGCGGGTGGGTGTCGCAGGCCACCGTCAGGGACAGCGCCCGGACGCGGGCGCGGCCCAGCGCGTCCTGCGGCAGCAGGGGCATGGTGGGGTGCATCTCGTCCAGGTATTCGATAATCGCCATTGACTGGGTCAGCACCGCGCCATCGTCTTCCAGCGCAGGCACCAGGGCGGAAGGGTTGACCGCGCGGTAGGCCTCGCCCAGCTGCTCGCCACCGTTGCGCAGCAGGTGCACCGGAACGGACTCGTAAGCCAGGCCTTTCAGGTTCAGGGCAATGCGCACGCGGTAGGCGGCGGAGCTGCGGAAATAGGTATAGAGCTTCATGCGCGGTCCCGGTAGTCGCGCACCGTCTGGTCGATGGCGCCGAAAATGCTGGCGCCGTGCGGGTCCTGCATCTCGATGCGCACCGTGTCGCCGAACTTGAGGAAGCCCGTTTTCGGCGCGCCGCCCTCGATGGTTTCATACATCCGCACTTCGGCCAGGCAGCAGTAGCCCACGCCGCCATTGGCGATGCTGGAACCGTGCAGGCTGCCTTGCTTGTTCGATACGGTGCCCGAGCCGATGATGCTGCCGGCCGCCAGTTCGCGCGTCTTCGCGGCGTGCGCCACCAGCTGGGCGAAGCTGAAGGTCATGTCCTCGCCCGCATTCGGCTTGCCGAAGGGCTGGCCGTTCAGGTGCACCAGCAGGGGCAGGCGCAGCTTGTTGTCCCGCCAGTGGGCGCCCAGCTCGTCCGGGGTCACCGCTACCGGCGAGAACGCGCTCGCGGGTTTGGACTGGAAGAAGCCGAAGCCCTTGGCCAGTTCGTTCGGAATCAGGTTGCGCAGCGATACGTCGTTCACCAGCATGACGAGGCGGATGGCCTTCGCAGCCTGCGTTTCGGTCGCGCCCATCGGCACATCGCCCGTCACCACCGCCACTTCCGCCTCCAGGTCGATGCCCCACTCCTCGCTCAGCGCATACACCGGGTCGCGCGGACCGACGAAGCTGTCCGAACCGCCCTGGTACATCAGGGGATCGGTATAGAAGGACGCAGGCACTTCGGCGTTGCGCGCCTTGCGCACCAGCTCCACGTGGTTGATATAGGCCGAACCGTCC
Organism: Massilia endophytica; assembly: GCF_021165955.1. Lineage (NCBI taxonomy): Bacteria > Pseudomonadati > Pseudomonadota > Betaproteobacteria > Burkholderiales > Oxalobacteraceae > Massilia > Massilia endophytica. Next base: position 2,978,483 of record NZ_CP088952.1, read on the forward strand.
GCCCATTGGTAGGCGCGCGGCAGCGGCGAGTGGCAGCGCGTCTCGTCGAAGGGCTGCACGTCGCGCGCGGCGCCGTCGTTGAGCTGCGCGTAGAGCTGCTCGAGCTGGGGCTTCACCTCTTCCCAGCTGTCCAGCGCCGCCTGCAGGGTCGGCGCGATATGCTGTGCGGGAGCGCAGCTGCGCAGGTCGCGGCTGACGACAACCAGCTGGCCGTCGCGTTTTCCATTCTTCAGTGTTGCGAGTTTCATGCCTGTCCCTCCGGCTGCGGCGCGTGCATCCAGGCGGCATGCGCAGGCGCCTTTTTCGTCTTCGACCATTCTTCGAGCATGGCCCATTTCACATCGTCCAGCTTCTGCATCATTTCCGGCGTGCCCGTGTTGGCGGCCAGTTCCAGGCGGTGGCCGTTCGGGTCGAAGAAGTAGATGGACTTGAAGATGGTGTGGTTCACGGGACCGATCACGTCGATGCCCGCGGCGACCAGGCGCTCCTTCGCGGCCAGCAGCTCGTCCATCGAAGCCACTTCCAGCGCCAGGTGCTGCACCCAGGCGGGGGTGTTCTCGTCGCGGCCCATCGGCTTCTGCGTCGGCAGTTCGAAGAAGGCGAGGATGTTGCCTTGGCCCGCGTCGAGGAAGACGTGCATGTAAGGGTCGGGGGCTTTGGTGGACGGCACTTCATTTTCTGCGATGGCCAGCACGAAGTCCATGTTCAGGTGCTTCACGTACCAGTCGACGGTTTCCTTGGCGTCCTTGCAGCGGTAGGCCACATGGTGGATCTGCTTGATTTTCATGGCGGGTCTCCTTGATCCCGTCATTAGACTCCCGAATCAGCTATCATACAAACGATATTTTTATCGTCATTTATCGATTTTCCAGATGAGTCCAACCGTCCGCCAGATGCGCGCCCTCGTGGCAGTGGCCCGTACCGGCAGTTTCACCCTCGCGGCCGAGCTGCTGCACCTCACGCAGTCGGCGCTCAGCGGCCAGGTGAAGGAGCTGGAACAGCTGCTGGGCGTGAAGGTCCTGGAGCGCAATACGCGGCGGGTGCAGCTCTCCGAAGTGGGCCGCGAGCTCTATCCCCTGTTCGACAAGATGCTGCAGGACCTGGACGGCGCCATGGCCGATATCGCCAGCCGCAAGGCGCTCAACAAGGGCACCGTGCGCATCGCCGCGCCGCAAATGCTGTCCTGCACCCTGCTGCCGGAAGCCATGGCGGCCTACCGCGCCGTCTGGCCAAAGGTGCAGCTGCGGCTCGTGGACTGCCCGGTGGACAATGTGGCGGGCCGCGTGTTCAGCGGCGAAGTGGACGTGGGCATCGGGCCGGAGCGCGATGCGCTGGCCGAGATCGACGCGGCGCTGCTCTTCGAAATGCCCTTCGTGGCCGTTTTCCCGCCAGGCCATGCGCTGGCGGCGAAGAAGAGCGTGCGCTGGGCGGACATGAACGACCATCCCTTCATCGCCCTGCAGGGCCAGTTCACAGAGCGCCTGCTGCGCGAAATGCGCCAGCCGCTCAATCCCCAGAACGAGGTGACCTTCATGACGACGGCGCTGGCCATGGTGAGCGCGGGACTCGGAGTGACGGCCTGCCTGCCGTATGCGGAGCCGATGGTGAAACGCTACGGACTCGAAATGCGTCCGCTTGCGGCGCCGGAGCTGACGCGCAAGTTCTTCGTCTACACCAAGACGTCGCGCTCGCCCTCTCCCGCCGCGCAAAGCTTCATCGACTTCCTGGGCGGATTCGTGAAAGCGCAAGGAACCCTATAATCACAGTTTTTTGCAGGATCGCAGCGCATGTCCCACAACACCATCGAGATCAACCGGGCGATGGACAAATTCGACGGCCACCACAGCGTGTGGCTGTTCGGCTACGGTTCGCTGATCTACAAGGCGGATTTCCCCTTCATCGAACGCCGCCCCGCCAGCATCGAGGGCTGGACGCGACGCTTCTGGCAAGGCTCGCACGACCATCGCGGAACACCCGAAGCGCCGGGGCGCGTGGCCACCATCGTGCCCCAGCCCGGAGCCGTCTGCCACGGCATGGCCTATCTGGTAACGCCAGAGGAGTTCGCGCACCTGGACCATCGCGAGAAGAACGGCTACCTGCGCCTGGCCATCGACATCCACTTCGACGGCGGGGGCAGCGAAGAAGGCCTGGTCTATATCGCAAAAGAAGATAACGCCGCCTTCCTCGGCGCGGCGAGCGAAGAGGAGATTGCCGCCCACATCGCGCAGGCGGCTGGACCCAGCGGGCCGAATGCGGAATACCTGCTGCAGCTTGCGGAGGCGCTGCGCGCGATGGGCCATCACGACGAACATGTATTCGCCATTGAGCGCCATCTCGCGCGGCTGCGCCCTTAAGCGGCAGCCTGTACCGCGCTGAACTCCAGGGTTTCGCCGTCCGCGGGGATCAGCAGGCGGCTGCCAAGGCCCGCATGCCGCGCGGCCGATGCAAGCTGCGCGCGCGTCACCGGGCAATGCCCGAGCGCTTCCAGGTGGTTCGCCACCGTAATGCCGCCGAAACCGCGGCAAAACTCCAGTACCTCCTCCGCGTCCATGATGATTTCGTGGCCCAGGTCGAACTTCGCGCCGCCTGCAGGAATCACCGCCACATCGGGCTGGTGATGCGCGATGAAACTGCGCACGGTATCGGTCAGGATGGTGTCGCCGGAGAGGTAGAGGCTTGGTTCCCCCGGCATTTCGATGAAATAGCCCACCCCGTGCTCCATCAGCAGGCCCACCATGCCCCGCCCGTGCGTGCAGCGCACCGTCCTGATCGTTCCGCCGAAGAAGGGCTGCGGCGCCGCATGGTGCTCCGGCAGCGGCTGCACGTTCAGGCCGCGCTGGCGCAGGTGCTGCGCATCGTGCGGCGTGCAGATGACGGGAATCTGCTTCTCGCGCAGCCAGCGCTTGGCGGCGCGGTCCAGGTGGTCGAAGTGGCCTTTCTGGCAGTGGGTGATGAGGCAGTGCGTGACGGTCTCCAGCTCGGTCTCGGCCGACGGCGGCAGTTCGACCAGCGGGTTGCGTACCCGTTCCCCCAGCAGCCGCAATGGCGGCAGCGCGCCCTTGGGGGCCAGCATGGGATCGACAAGGATGCGCATGGCGCCAATGCTGATGATGGCGGTGGCGTTGCGTAGCTGAGTGATTTTCATGGCTGTTTTCCTTTCATGGATGAGCACATTGTGCCCATCCTGCTTCGCGTCTAGAATGGCCATATACGACATAAATCATCCATTTCCGGCCATGGCATCGAAACCCTTCCGCGTCGCACTCCTGCTCTATCCCGGCTGCATGCCGGCCGGGCTGTTCGCCTTCGCCGATCTGCTGCATGCCGCAAACCGGCGGTCCGGCAAGCCGGTGTTCGAACCGGTCTTTGCGGGTTTGCAGGAAGGCCTTGTGGAATGCGCCCATGGCCAGGCTCTGCGCGCGGCCAGTGCGATCCGCGAGGCGGCGCCGGACGCCGTGCTGGTTCCGGGATTCTGGGGCGAGTCCACGCGCCAGGTGGAGGTGGCGGTGGCACAGAACAGCGCTTTGATCCGCGCGCTGGCGGAGCTGCCGAGGGCCGTGGGCATCTGGAGCTACTGCACAGGCGTCTGCATCGCCGCGGCTACCGGACGCATGAACGGACAGGCTGCTACCGTGACGTGGTGGCTGGCGGATCTCGCGCGCCTGCGCTTTCCGAAGGTGCGCTGGCAAACCGAGAGCACGGATGTGTGGCACGAGCGGAACGCCTCTGCATCGGGCGTGAACGGTTATCTGCCGATTGCGCAGGCGGCCATCGAAAAACGCCTGAATGCAGACGCTTACCGCGAACTGGCGAAGCTGATGGTGCTGCCGCGGCCGGAACGCAGGCATCACGCCTTCCGCACCATGAACCTGATCGAACAGCCGAACCGGCTGCTGCGCCAGCTGCACGCCGTTGCCGAGCGGCTGCCCGCGTCGGACCTCACGCTGAAGCGGCTGGCGCAGGAACTGAATACCACCGAGCGGACGCTGGCCCGCAAGGTCGCTGCCGCAACCGGCCAGCCGGTGGCCAGCTATGTGCGTTGCCTGAAACTGAACCAGGTCAGCGAACGCCTGATCCACACCTCCCTGCCCGCCAGCAGCATCAGCGCAGAGCTGGGCTTCAGCAGCGATTCGGGCATGCGCCGCATGTTCAAGGAGCTGACGTCCCTCACACCAGCCCAGTACCGCCAGGCTTTCGGCCAGGCCTAGAAGAGATCGAGCTGGCCGGAGGAAGAAGCGCGGGTTTTGGCGGCGCGGGGCGGCACCACGACGGGACGTTTGAAGATGGTGCAGTCCAGTTGCTTGAAGCGCAGGCCGCGGCCGTGCATGCCCAGGCGCTGCACGGACTTGTCCACGCGCTGGCGTATCAGGTCCGCCCATACGCCCTCGCCGTGCATGCGGCTGCCGAAGGTGGCGTCGTAGTCCTTCCCGCCGCGCATGTCGCGCACGCGGTTCATCACGCGGGCCGCACGGTCGGGGAAGTGCGCTTCCAGCCATTCCTTGAACAGGGGGCTCACTTCCCAGGGCAGGCGCAGCACCACGTAGCTCGCCATGATGGCGCCTGCCTCAAAGGCCGCTTCCATCACGCGTTCGATGTCCGGCTCCGTCACGAAGGGAATGATGGGGGCAATGCTCACGCCAACAGGAATGCCAGCATCGGTCAGCGTGCGGATGGTGCGCAAGCGGCGCGACGGCGCCGCGGCACGGGGTTCCAGCGTGCGCGCGATAGCCGGGTCGAGCGTGGTCAGGGTGACGGAAGCCGCTGCCAGCCGCTTTGCCGCCATGGGTGCAAGAATGTCCAGGTCGCGCTCGATGAGCGAAGACTTGGTGATCAGGCCGACCGGATGGTCGCATTCCTGCAGCACTTCCAGCACCCGCCGGGTAAGCTTGTAGTCGCGCTCACAGGGCTGGTAGGCGTCCGTATTCACGCCGAGCGCAATGGGCTCGGGCTTGTAGCCCGCCTTTGCCAGCTCACCGCGCAGCAGCTCGGGCGCATTGACCTTCGCATACAGCTTGCTCTCGAAATCCAGTCCGGGCGAGAGACCCAGGTAGCTGTGCGTGGGCCGGGCGAAGCAGTAGATGCAGCCATGCTCGCAGCCGCGGTAGGGGTTGAGCGACACGCCGAAAGGAATGTCCGGCGACTGGTTGCGGCTCAGGATCGTGCGCGCCATCTCTTCGGTAACGTGCGTGCGGAAGATGCGGGGCGCTTCTTCCTCACGCTCCCAGCCATCGTCGTAGTCTTCGCGCTCATGCACCTCGTAGCGCCCCTGCAGATTGGAGACGGCGCCGCGCCCCTTCTGTGCATTGAGCGGCTTGGGCGGCAACATCACCTGCCCTTCGAATTCTTGGTCCTGCATGCGAAGCTCCGGAATACTGGATATATATACAGTATTTTATGCCCACTCTCCCCGCGCTGCAAGCGGGGCGCGTGCCCGGTGCTGGCGCTAGCTGGTATGATTCGCAATTCTCCGGATTCCGATCCCGGCGCCGTCCGACAGCGCAGCCGATCCCTTCCCCCAATCAAGAGCAATAACATGAGCAAAACGACCACTCTGCCATCCTTCTGGAGCAGGATTCCCCTCGCCTTTGGCGCCTTTTTCAAGACCCTGGGCGATGCCGAATTCGCCGCCCGCATCCAGCAGCCCGCCGCCGCACCTGTGCCAGCGCCCGCCCCAGCGCCTGCGCCAGCGCCCGCCCCGCTGCGCGAAGCCACGCCCGATGCCGCGCTCCAGCTTCTGAGCCTGTTCCAGCGCGAAGCGCGCCTGATCGATTTCACTCAGGAGAACCTGGGCGCCTATTCGGATGCTGACATCGGCGCCGCCGCGCGCGTCGTGCATGAAGGCTGCGCGAAGGTGCTGCGCGAGCATTTCACCATCGAGCCGGTGCGCAGCGAAGCGGAGGGCAGCCGCATCATCCTGCCGGAAGGCTTCGACGCGGCCTCCGTACGCCTGACCGGGAACGTGGTCGGCAAGGCGCCGTTCACCGGGTCCCTGAGCCACCGCGGCTGGCGCGCGAGCAGCGTGCGCCTGCCCAAGCTGGCCGAGACGCATGATGCAAAGGTCCTCGCTCCCGCCGAGGTGGAACTGTGAGCGAGCCGCGCTACGCCATCGGCATCGACCTTGGCACCACGCACAGCGCGCTGTCGTACGTGGACCTTGGCGGCAGCGAAGGCGAGAACACCGTACAGAAAGTGCTGCCCGTGCCGCAGTTGACGGCGCCGGGCACTGTCGAAGAACTGCCGCTCCTGCCATCCTTCCTCTATCTGCCGCATGCGGACGAATTGGCGCCGGGCGACCTCGCCCTGCCCTGGAGCGCGAGCGAAAATTCGGCGGTGGGCGAGATGGCGCGCAGCCGTGGCGCCACCACGCCTATCCGCCTTGTGTCCAGCGCCAAAAGCTGGCTGTGCCACCCCGGCGTGGACCGCCGCGCGGCCATCCTCCCCAGCGATGCGCCGGACGAGGTGCCGCGCGTATCTCCGCTGGCGGCGTCGGCCCGCTACCTCGAGCACCTGCGCCGCGCGTGGGATGCCGCGCATCCCGAAGCGCCTTTCGCGCAGCAGTCCGTCACGGTGACCATCCCCGCCTCCTTCGATCCGGGCGCGCGCGAGCTCACGGCGGAAGCCGCGCTGGCGGCGGGCTATCAGGGCCTGACCCTGCTGGAGGAGCCGCAGGCGGCGCTCTACAGCTGGATCCAGGGCAGCGAAGGCCGCTGGCGCAAGGACGTGAAGCCGGGCGACATCATTCTGGTGGTGGACGTCGGTGGCGGCACGAGCGACTTCTCGCTCATCGCCATCGCCGAGCGCGACGGCAAGCTGGAGCCGCACCGCGTGGCCGTGGGCGACCATATCCTGCTGGGCGGCGACAATATGGACCTGGCGCTGGCCCACCTGGTATCGCGCAAGCTGGCCGCCAACAGCACCCAGCTCGATGCCTGGCAGATGCGCGCCCTCACCTACGGCTGCCGCAGCGCCAAGGAACAACTGCTGGCCGATGCCAGCGCCGAGAGCTGCCCCATCGTGATCCCGAGCCGCGGCTCGAAGCTGATCGGCGGTTCGATCCGCACCGAGCTGACGCGCGCGGAGGTCTCGGCCTTCATCACCGATGGGTTCTTCCCCCAGGTGGATTCTTCCGCCCGCCCCGCCGTGCGCGCCCGCGCGGGCCTGACACAGCTTGGCCTGCCCTATGCGCAGGACGCGGCGATCACGCGCCACCTCGCCGCCTTCCTGGCGCGCCAGGTGGGTGCTACGGGCGAGCTGCCGGGTTTCACGCCGAACCCCGCACACAGCTTCCTGCATCCAAGCGCAGTGCTGTTCAACGGCGGCGTGTTCAAGTCGCAGCTGCTGTCGCAGCGCGTGATGGACACGCTGAACGGCTGGCTCGCCACCGAAGGCACGCCGCCTGCGCGCATGCTGGCCGGGGCCGACCTCGATCTGGCGGTGGCGCGCGGCGCGGCCTATTACAGCTATGTGCGGCGCGGCGCCGGGGTGCGCATCCGCGGCGGCACCGCCCGCTCCTACTACGTGGGAGTGGAATCCGCCATGCCTGCGATTCCGGGCATGGCCCCTCCCATCGAGGCACTGTGCGTTGCTCCATTCGGCATGGAAGAAGGCAGCGAATTGGAACTGCCCGGCCAGGAATTCGGCCTGGTGGTGGGCGAACCCGTGCACTTCCGCTTCTTCGGCTCCTCCGTACGGCGCCAGGACCAGATCGGCCAGGTGCTCGACTCCTGGAGCGGCGATGAGCTGACGGAGATGAACGAGATCCAGGCCACGCTGTCGCCGGAAGGCCGGCAGCCGGGCGAGGTGGTGCAGGTGCGCCTGCATGCGCGCGCCACCGAAGCCGGAACGCTGGAGCTGCTGGCCGTGGCCAGCGGCGGCCAGCGCTGGAAAGTGGAATTCGACGTGCGCAACGCCGAAGGAGCATGAAGCGCTACCTCGTCGGCATCGACCTGGGCACCACGAACACGGTGCTCGCCTGGCTTGCGCCCGGCGGCGATGCGGTCCAGCTGATGGAGATCGAGCAGCTCAGCGCACCGGGTGAAGTCAGCCCGTTCACGCTGCTGCCCTCCTCCCGCTACCATCCCGCGGAGGGCGAACTGGCCGCAGCGGAGCTGCAGCTCCCCTGGCCGCCCGGCGATCCCGCCGGGATGCCGCATGCCGTGATCGGCAGCCTCGCGCGCAAGCTGGGTGCGCAGTCGCCCGGGCGCATGGTGGCGAGCGCCAAGAGCTGGCTGTCGCATCCGGGCGTGGACCGCACGGCGCCCATCCTGCCCTGGGGGGCGGATGAAGGTGTCCCCAAAATCTCTCCCGTCGCCGCCAGCGCAAGCTACCTCGCCTATCTGCGCTCGGCATGGAATGCCCGCTTTCCCTCCTTCCCGCTGGAACAGCAGGAGATCGTGCTTACCGTTCCCGCCTCCTTCGACGAAGGAGCGCGCGCGCTGACGCTCGAAGCGGCGCGCATGGCAGGCCTGCCGCAACTGCGGCTGCTGGAAGAACCTCAGGCCGCCCTCTACGACTGGCTGCTGAGGCATCGCGACTCCCTGGCCGCGGAACTGGCGGACAGCCGCCTGGTGCTCGTCGCCGACGTGGGCGGCGGCACCACCGACTTCAGCCTCGTGAAGGTGGAGCTGGAACACGGCGAACCGGTGCTCACGCGCATCGGCGTCGGCAATCACCTGATCCTCGGCGGCGACAATATGGACCTTGCCCTCGCGCGGCTGGCCGAATCGCGCCTCGGCACGCCGGAAGGCGGCAGGCTGTCCGCAGGCAGGCTGGCGCAGCTTATCGAACGCTGCCGCTCGGCCAAGGAGCAGCTGCTGGCGGCGGATGCGCCGGACCAGCTTACCGTCACCCTTCTGGGCGCGGGCTCGCGCCTGATCGGCGGCAGCCGCTCCGCCACACTGTCGCGCGAGGAAGTGCAGCAGATCGTGACGGAGGGGTTCTTCCCCCTGAACCCCGAACAGCAGCAGCCGCAGCGTGCACGAGCGGCCATCGTGGAATTCGGCCTTCCCTACGCGAGCGATCCCGCCATCACGCGGCACCTGGCGGCTTTCCTGCGCCAGCACGCCGCCGCCTCGCGTGCCGCGCTGGGTGTCGGCGATGACGGCCGTCTGCCGGTGCCGGATACGCTGCTCCTGAACGGCGGCGTCTTCCACGCCGCGGCCCTCGCCCAAAGGCTCGCCGATACGCTCGCCGGCTGGCGCGGCACGCCGCTGCGCATCCTGCACAACGAGAGTCCCGACGTGGCGGTGGCGCGCGGCGCCGTCGCTTACTCGCTCGCGCGGGGCGGGCTTGCGCCTGCCATTGCCGGCGGATCGCCGCGCAGCTACTTCCTGCTGCTGGACACGGAAAAGCCGCCGGGCATCAAGCGCCGCGCCGTTTGCATTCTTCCACGCGGAACCGCGCCCGGGCGCGAACTGCGGCTGGATGGGCGCAGCTTTGCGCTGCGCGTGGGACGCCCGGTGCGGTTCCATCTCCTGTCTTCCACGGCCGACGAGGGCCTCCCTCCAGCCGCGGGCGACCTGCTGGAGCTCGATCCGGCCGATTACGTGCGCCTGCCGCCCGTGGCCATGGTGCTGCGCGAAGAAGGCAATGCAAACGCCCTCAAGGAAATCCCCGTGCAGCTTGCGGCAAGCCTGAGCGAGGTGGGCACCCTGGAAATTCACTGCGTGGCCGAGGCGCAGCGCTGGCTGCTCGAATTCCAGCTGCGCGGCGCAGACGAAGAAGAGGCGCAAGAAGAGACTGCGCCGCCGCGCTTCGACGACGCGGTGGAAAAGATCGAGCGCGTCTTTGGAACGCGCGCGCAGCAGGTCGATCCAAAAGAGGTGCGCCAGCTGCGCGCCCAGCTCGAGCAGCTGCTCGGCAGCCGCGAACGCTGGGCCACCCCGCTCCTGCGCCACCTGTTCGATGCACTGATGCAGCGGGCGAAAGGCCGCCGCCGATCCGCCGAGCATGAGCGGGTGTGGCTGAACCTTGCGGGCTACTGCCTGCGCCCGGGTTTTGGCGCAGCGCTCGACGACTGGCGCATCGGCCAGCTGTGGGCATTGTTCGAGACCGGCGTGCAGTATCACAAGGACAGCCAGGTCTGCGCGGAATGGTGGACGCTGTGGCGGCGCGTATCGGGCGGGCTGGGGACGGAGGCGCAGCTTCGCCTGCTGGACGACTTTGCCTTCAACCTGCAGGCGGATGCGCAGGAACGCGGCCGCAGGCCCGTCACGCTCGTCAACGGCAGCGAAGAGGACATGCTGCGGCTCGGCGCATCCCTGGAGCGCATTCCTTCCGCTTACAAGGCCGAGATCGGGGACTGGATGCTGCAGCAGATCCTCGGCATTCCGAAGCGCCCAGCGCGCGACGCGGCAAAAGCGGCCGGCGCGTACGCACGATACCTGTGGGCACTGGGCCGCGTCGGTGCTCGCCAGCCCTTCCATGGCAGCGCGCACGAAGTGGCGCCCATCGCAGCGGTGGAGCGCTGGCTCGGCGAGCTGCTGCAGCTGGACTGGCGCAAGATCGAACCCGCCGGTTTCGCAGCCGCCCACCTTGCGCGCATGACGGGCGACCGTTCGCGCGATATCGGCGGCGCCCTGCGCGAAAGCGTGATCGCAAAACTATCCGCTGCGAGCGCTCCGCCGTCCTGGGCCGCCATGGTGCGCGAAGCGGGCCAGCTGGATCAGGCCAGCGAGCAGCGCATGCTGGGCGACGCGCTGCCTCCTGGCCTCAAGCTGATTCGCTGACCGCCGCGGCGCGCAGGGCGGCGCCCTGCGCGGCCAGCGCCTGCTGCAGCTTCACGAAACCTTCGAAGGCTCCGAGCAGCGGCGAGAAACCTTCTCCTTCCAGCTGCGCCAGCGCATGGGCGGCTGCTTCCATGGTCGAAAGCTGGCCTGGCGCATGCGCCTTGCGTATTGCGTAGCGGGATTCGCCAATCTCGCGCAGCGCCAGGCGCGGCAAGGCCTGCAGGCGCGGGTTCAGGTACAGCATCTTGCGGCTCTTGCGCCACGTGGCGTCCAGCACGACCAGCAGAATGGATTCGGCGACGGAAAGCCACGCCTCATCCAGCGCTGGCGGCGCTGCCACTCCGGCAATATCGGGATAGAGAAGAACGGCCCTGCGGCCATCCAGCATGGCCGCCAGTCCGGCGTCTTCGAAGCGCTCGCCCACATGCAGCTCGCTGTTCGGAAGGCAGAGATGCAGCAGGCGCGCGCTGTTCTTGGCATTCGCCACTTCAAGCGGATGCTGGAGAACCAGCACCCTGGCGCGGCTGGAGACCGGCTGCACCAGGGAGCAGATACAGGCGCTTTGCGCGCGCAGGCAGGTGGCGCAGGCGGGACGTTGCGAAGTCATGCCCGCATTGTAGCCCCGCCTCAGAATTCTTCCAGCGCTTCCTGCTGGCGCGTTTTCGGCACGCTGCGCAGCATGGGCCGTGCGCGCGGTGCGCGGCCGGCGCCGGATGCGATCTGCGCGACGTCCAGGCGGAACAGGCTTACCGCCTCCGCCAGCCGCGCCGACTGGTCCTGCATCGAGGCGGCGGCGGCAGCCGCTTCCTCCACCAGTGCCGCGTTCTGCTGCGTGACTTCGTCCATCTGCGTAATCGCCAGGTTCACCTGCTCGATGCCCATCTGCTGCTCTTCGCTGGCATCCGCGATCTGGGTCATGATCTCGGTGACGCGGCTGATGGCCTGGACGATTTCGCCCATGGTGCTGCCCGCCCTGTCCACCAGCGTGCTGCCCGCCTCCACCTTCTGCACGGAGTCGTCGATGAGGGCCTTGATTTCCTTCGCAGCGCTCGCCGAGCGTTGCGCAAGATTGCGCACTTCGGAAGCGACGACGGCAAAGCCGCGCCCCTGCTCGCCCGCGCGCGCCGCCTCCACAGCGGCATTCAGCGCCAGGATATTGGTCTGGAAGGCGATACCGTCGATGACGGAGATGATATCCACGATCTTGCGCGAGGACTCGTTGATGGAGCCCATGGTCGTCACCACCTCGGACACCACCGAGCCGCCACGGCTCGCAATGTCGGCCGCGTCCACCGCGAGGTGCTTGGCCTGCCGGGCATTGTCCGCGTTGATTCGGACCGTCGACGTCAGCTCCTCCATCGAGGATGCCGTCTGCTGCAGCGAGCTGGCCTGCTCTTCGGTACGCGTGGAGAGGTCAAGATTGCCCGCCGCGATCTCGCTGGAAGCAGTGGCAATGGTGTCGGTGCCGCTGCGCACCTGGCCGACGATGGTCACCAGGTTGCTGTTCATATTCTTCAGCGCGGACATGAGCTGGCCCGTTTCGTCCTTGCCGCCGACGGGAATCTCGCTCGTCAGGTCGCCCGCGGAAACCGTTTCAGCCACCCGCACAGCTTCATGGATCGGCTGCGTGATTGTGCGCGTAATCCACCATGCAAACAGCACGCCCATCGCCAGCGCGCAGATGCCAAGCGCCACCAGCATGTTGCGGCCACTTTCATAGTTGCTCTGGATATCCGTGGCCATCTCGTCGAGCAGGTCCTGCTGGGTTTTCAGCAGCGTAGCGAGGGCAGCGAGGTAGGTACTCTTGCGCGCTTCCATATCGCCCTGGAACAGGCGGCGGCTTTCCTCGATATTCCCATCCAGCTTGGCCTTCAGCACCGTCTTGCGGACCGCGATATAGGCTTTGCGTGCATCCAGCACGGCAGCATGCTCCCGGCGCGAGCGCTCGTCCGCAAGCGTCTTGCCCAGCAGGTCCTGGATTTCAGTCGCCCGTTTCGAGGATTGCCCCATCGAGTCCTCGATGGCCTTCTGTTCCGCCGGGTCGGCCGCGAGGATGGCGGCCCCGGCGCGCGCCGCATTCACCTCGATGATCTTGTTCCACTCGGCCATCAGGCGTTCGTTGTGAACGCGCTCGGTGACAAGGACTTCGGTCATGCGGCTGGCGCTCTGCATCCGCGTGACGCCTGCCGCGGTCAGCACCGCGAGCAGGGCCAGCACCACTGCGAAGCCAAGGCCCAAACGCATGCCAATTCGAAGGTTTTTCATGATTTCCCTCCTGATCTCTTCGCTTATGCAAGTTCAGTCTGAGCTCGTCAGGATGAGAAAGCAAGTGGCGCGTTATCTACTGTGTGCCGCCTCTTGTCGAACACCTAACAGCTCGTCCAGCGCACCCGCCTGCACAGGATCCTTGATAACGCTGTGCAGCCAGTCATGCAGGGGCATCTCGCCCCAGCTCGCGGCCTTGTCAGCCAGATAAGCGACGGGGCTGTGCGGCTCCGTCTGACGGAAGAAGTCAGCGACTCTCCGTAGCTGAGCCAAAGCCTGTTGGCGGCTACGCAATGCACCCTGCTCTGCGGCGGTGCGCTCGACGGCCGCCCCTTGTGCCGCCGGGGCTTCTTCTGGCGATGGCGCGAGGATGGCAATGAAGTCGACAGCGTCGTGCAGCACCGCACGCGCCGCACTGAAACCGGGTCCGGACGCGCCCAGGCGCGCGTCAACCGCTACTTCCAGTTGCTGCAGGGTCTCCAGGCAGTGGCGCGCATCGGCAAGCAGCGTGTGGTTGAAACTCTCCGAATTCCTGCGGCGGTGGGCGTCGAGCTGCGCAACGTCGGGCAGTTCCGATGTCGATTCGACATGCCAGGAGTCTGTGGCAGATTCGCTACGCGCGGCGGCGCTACGCTGGCGGGCCGCTTCGAAATCGGCGAGCGAAATCGCGCCGTCCTCGCTGACAGGAATAGCCTTCAGCAGTTCGGGCGAACGCTTCGCCAGCCAGCAGAGGTTTCCGATGCGCCGCTCGCAATCCCCCTCCTCCGCCAGCGGATGCAGCGCGTCCCAGTAGCGGTCGACGAGGGCCGCGATCAGGGCGTAGCCATCGCCCAGGCCTTTGAATCCGCGCGTATGCGCGAGAGCCTCGGCGAGCCAGACGGCAAGCTGGAGGTCCTTGCTCCGGGCCTGGATCAGTTCCTCGCAGCGCTTTGCTACCAGCTCCCAGTCGGCCTCCTTCAATGCCGCGATCCACTCGCCCTGGTCCAGCGAAGGGTCGTCATGCTCGCGCGCGCGCGCGATGTCGTCCATCTCCTTGCTGAAGGCGAGGTCCTCGCCGCATTCCTGCTGCACGCTCACCGGCAGCAGCAGCCGCTCGATATCGAACATGTCCGCCTCCTATTCCGCCTTAAAAAGGAAACCGCCGCTTTCCGATGCGCTGGCCGCAATCTTCGAGACCGGCACTCCTTCGGCCATGCGCGCGAGCACGATATCCGCGAGCTCCGGCAGCAGGCTGCCGCCCACGATATTGTCCACATTGCGCGCGCCGGAATCGACCTCTGTGCAGCGGGCCAGAACGGCCTCCGCGAGCGCTTCATCCCAGCTAAACTCAGCCTGGTGTGCGGCCAGCATGCGGTCGGCGACCGCCTGCAGCTTCAGTTCGACGATTTCGGCGAGTACGCCATCACTGACCGGATAGTAGGGAATTACCTGCAGGCGCCCCAGGAAGGCCGGACGGAACTGCTTCGCCAGCTGCGGCCGGATCGCTTCCGCCAGTTGCTCCGGCAGCGGCTGTTCGCTTTCTGGCTTGTTCAGGCATGCCTGCATCACCGCGGCCGACCCCGTATTGCAGGTGGCGATGATGATAGCGTTGCGGAAGTCCACCGGCTGCCCCTCGCCATCCTCAAGCACGCCCTTGTCCAGCACCTGGAACAGCAGTGCCGTCACGTCGCCATGGGCCTTGTCGATTTCATCCAGCAGCACGACACAGTAAGGATCGCGGCGCACCGCTTCAGTGAGAACGCCGCCTTCGCCGTAGCCCACATAGCCGGGCGGCGATCCCTTGAGGCCCGCCACGCTATGCGCCTCCTGGTACTCGCTCATGTTGATGGTGACCAGTTTGCGTTCTCCCCCATAGAGCAGTTCCGCAAGCGCGAGTGCCGTCGCGGTCTTGCCGACTCCCGAAGGACCGGCGAACAGGAACGCCGCCTTGGGTTTTCCGGGGTCTTCCAGCCCGGCCCTGGAGGTACGCACCCTGCGGGCAATGGCCGCCAGCGCATGCGCCTGTCCCCTGATGCGCTTTCCCAGCTGGTTCTCCAGTCGGCGCACCGCCTCGATATCGTCGTTCAGCATTTTCCCCAAGGGGATGCCGGTCCACGCGGAGACCACCTGCGCGACGGTTGCACCATCGACCTCCAGCGGCACCAGGGGCGAATCGCCCTGCAGCTGCTTCAGCTCCTTTTCCAGGTCCGGCAGCAGCTCCCCCGGCGGCCCGGCGCTGCGCAGGCGCCGGATCTCGTCGGCCATCGATTTCTCGCGCTGCCATCTTGCGGCCACCCGCGCCTGGGCCGCCCGCGTTTCCTGCAGCTGCTCCCTCAGCTGCGCTGCCACGCCTGAATCTCCATGGCCTTCCTGAGCATCGCGCTCGCGCATGGCCAGCTCCGCGTCGACCGCCTCGGCCTGCCGTGCCAGGCGTTCGAGTTCCGCGGGCTGCATGGTCTGGCCTAGAGCCACGCGGGCACAGGCCGTATCCAGCACGCTCACTGCCTTGTCCGGGAGCTGGCGGCCGCTGATGTAGCGGCGCGAAAGACGCACCGCTTCGCCTATCGCTTCGCCGCGCACGCGGATGCCGAAATGGCGCTCCATGAGCGGCGCCATGGCACGCAGCATGGCGCAGGCAGCCGTTTCGTCCGGCTCCTCCACCTTCACCACCTGGAAGCGCCGCGCCAGCGCGGCATCCTTCTCGAAGTACTTCTTGTACTCGCTCCAGGTGGTGGCCGCGATGGTGCGCAGCTCGCCACGCGCCAGCGCTGGCTTGAGCAGGTTCGCCGCATCGTTCTGGCCTGCGGCGCCGCCTGCGCCAATCAGCATGTGCGCCTCGTCGATGAAGAGCACGATGGGATGGACACTGCGGCCCACTTCGGCGATAACGTTCTTCAGCCGGTGCTCGAATTCACCTTTGACGCTGGCTCCCGCCTGCAGCTGGGCCATGTCCAGCGCATGAATGGCGACATTGCGCAGCACTTCCGGCACCTCGCCCGCGGCAATGCGAAGGGCCAGCCCTTCCGCCACGGCCGTCTTGCCGACGCCCGCCTCGCCGGTCAGGATCGGATTGTTCTGCCTGCGCCGCATCAGGATGTCGATGACCTGGCGGACCTCCACGTCGCGGCCGATGACGGGGTCGAGCTTCCCCTCTTTCGCCATGCGGGTCATGTCCGTCGTGTACTGGTCCAGGGCCGGCGTGGCCGCGGGCATGTCGGGACTGTCGACATTCTCCACATAGGAATCCTCGATGGAACCCTCCGTGTAACGCTGCATGCGGTGCTTCAGCTCGTCCACCGGGAAGCGGCCGAACTGCGGGGAGCTGCGTTCTGCCAGCTGCGCCAGATCGGGCTCCGTGAGCAGAGCCAGAAGCAGGTGGCCGCTGCGCACCCGGAACTGGCCGCCATTCAGCGACGCAATCAGCCAGGCATGCTCCAGCAGCGCGGCGAGGTGGCGCGAGAAAACAGGCACGCGGCTGCTGCCTGCCCTCAGCTTCTGCAGCTCGGCGCGCAGGCCGCTGTCCAGCAGTTCGAGGCTGACGCCGCACCTGCGCGCGACAAGGGGGACATCGCTGCGTTCCTGCTCCAGCAGCGCCACGAAGAGATGCTCGACCTCCACCTCATGGTGCCCCATCGCCATGCACAGGTTCGCCGCCCGGCTCGCAGCGGCACGGCAGGTATCGTTGAGCTTTTCGATCAATGTCTTCAGGTTTGCACTCATGATTTGGCTCCGCGCTTGATGGAGTAGCGCAGGGTGGAGGGCTGCAGCACGGCGTTGAAGCCGACCGTCTCGCTGATCCCCTGTCCCTGCAGGACGCCTGTGATAAGAAAATGGATGCGGTTGACCGCGCCCGGCATTTCAGCCACCCTCGCCTGCACGCAGCGCAGGCGGGGCTCGTGGCGCTCGATGGCAAGCCTCAGCGTGTTGCAGACGAGAGCCCTGTCCTCGCTGCTGCTCATGCTGAGGCCTGCGAAGTCGGGCACCCCATAATTCAGCAGCGAGGCGGCGCAGCGGGGATAGCCTTCAAAACACCGGGCAGGTATCGCCACGCGGGTGTTAAGCAGGTCCTCAAGGTCGCGCATGACGGCGTCCTTGTACTGCTCCGCCGTCAACTGCCTGCCGTTCGCCTGCTCGCCGAGCAGGCGGTCGAACAGGCCTGTGCTCAGGTAGGCCATGTTGGAACTCGGGAAGAAGCGCCGCGGTCCGGCCGCGGCGCGGGACAGGCCGGTCAGGCCACACGGTTGGCGGCCAGGTCCCAGCCGCCGGAAGTATTGCCCCCGGCGCCGCCGGAGATTTTCTGCTGGGTATAGCGCCAGCGCACCTTGGAGAACTTGAAGCCCACTTCTTCGGTCAGGATGTCCCCTTCCGCCACGCCGGGAGACACGGCGCTGATCAGCACATTCTCGACTTCGATCTCGAAGTACTTCACCCGCTCGCCTTGCGCATCGGCGCGCATGAATTCAAAACGCGCCTTGGGAATGGTGCGGCCCGCCGAACAGGTTTGCAGCAGGATGGGGGACGACAGGTCGGCCAGCTTGGAAATGACGATGTCGCGGTGCTCGCAGCGCTCCGCCGTGTGGCCGCCGCTGGTGGATGCCGTCGCAGAACGGGGCTGCTCCACCGACCAGCTCACCGATTTGCATTCGATCCAGTCCTTGTGCCGGTCGTCTGCCGACTCGCCCTTGATGCCATCGATCTGCAGGTAGACGTCAATTGCCATTGTTTGCTCCTCTGTGAAAATGTGGAAGATCAGTGCTTGGTCGATTGCGGCAGTTCCGCGACCAGTCGGAGTGAGACAGTCAGCTCGTCGAGCTGAAAATGGGGACGCAGGAAACTTACTGCGCGGTACACGCCGGGGCGCCCTGCCACCTCGTGCACCTGGACCGACGCCTCGCGCAAGGGGAACTGCGCCTTCTGCTGCTGGCTGGCGTTATCGTCCAGCAGCACGTACTTCATCAGCCAGCGGTTCAGGAAATCCTCCACGTTCGAAGCGGCGCTGAAGCTGCCCACCTTGTCGCGCATCATGGCCTTCATGTAGTGGGCAATGCGCGACACGGCGAAGATGTACTGGAGCTGGGACGACAGCACGGCATTGGCGTTCGCCGCTTCCGAGCTGTAGCGGCGCGGCTTCTGCGCCGACTGTGCGCCGAAGAAGGCTGCGTAGGAGGTGTTCTTGCAGTGGACCAGCGAAATGAATCCCAGGTCGCTCAGCTCCTTCTCGCGGCGGTCGGTGATCGCCACCTCCGTGGGGCATTTGAGCGCCACCTCGCCCTCGTCGGTCTTGAAGGTGTGAGTGGGCAGGTTGTCCACCAGGCCGCCCCCCTCCACGCCGCGGATGGCGGCGCACCAGCCGAATTCCTCGAAGGCCTTGCTCAGCCTCGCGCCGAAAGCGTAGGCGGCGTTGCACCACAGGTATTTCTGGTGATCCGTTCCATCCACTTCTTCGACGAAGTTGAAGCCTTCGACGGTGGTGCCGTCCACCGGATTGAAAGGCAGGCGGCCCAGGAAGCGCGGCAGGGTCAGGCCGACATAGCGCGAGTCCTCCGATTCGCGGAAGGCCTTCCATTTCGCATATTCCACCGTGTCGAATACCTTGGCCAGGTCGCGCGGCTTGCCAAGATCGCCGAAGCCCTCCAGCCCGAAGAGCTCCGGCGCTGCAGCCGTAATGAAGGGCGCATGGGCGGCGGCGGCAACGTGGGACATCTGCTCGATGAAGTACATGTCCTCCGGCTGGCGCGAGATCTCGAAGTCGCCCAGCAGCGCGGCGTACGGTGCGCCGCCGAAGGTGCCGAACTCCTCCTCGTAGACTTTCCTGAAGATAGTGCTCTGGTCGAATTCGAGCGCGCTCTGGAAGTCGCGCACCAGTTCCCGCTTGGTGGCGTTGAGCACCCTAATCTTCAGCGTGGCGCTCGTGGCGCTGCTGCGCACCAGGTAGTACAGGCCAGTCCAGCTCTGCTCCAGTTTCTGGAACGCCGGAGCATGCATGATGGCGCTCAGCTGGCTGGAGATGAGCTGGTCTATCTCGGCGATGCGCTGGTCCAGGGTGGCGGAGAGGTTGTGCGAAATGGTGACGCTGCCCTGCATGACCTGGTCCACGAGTTCCCCAATGATGTCGCGGGCGCGCTCGTGCTCCGCGCCGGACTTCGCCACCTTGCTGCGTTCGACGATTTCGTCCAGCAGATCGGTTTCCGGCAGGGCCGTCTTGAGTGCTTGCAGTTGTGCCGACATATCACGCATCTCCTTCCGCGGCATTGCGGCGTATGGCTTTCATCCGGTCCGTGTTCTGCAGGACTTCCGTCAGCAGGTCCTCCAGCTTCTCGTTTCCGGCCAGCTTGTTGCGCAGGTCGGCCAGCTTGGTGCGCGCATCGAGCAGGCTGTTGAGCGGCGCCACCTGGCGCACCACGGATTCCGGGCGGAAGTCGTCGATGCACTTGAAGCGCAGTTCGACCGCCAGCTCGCCTTCCCCATTCAGGCGGTTCGGCGCCTGGAAGCGCGCCACCGGCTCAACGCCAGCCAGCACTTCATCGAAATTGCTGTTGTCGATGCTGACGAACTTGCGGTCCTTGAGCCGCTTCTGCTCCACGTCCGAGTTCCCGCCGAAATCGCCCACCACGCCAAGAACGAAAGGCAGTTCCTTGCTTTCCATCGCGTCCCCGATTTCCACGTCGTAGCTCATCTGGACGCGCGGCGGACGCACCTTGGCCAGACGCTTTTGCACACTGTCGTTGTTTGCCATCCCCTGCTCCTATTTGAGTGCGCCGAATGGGTCGGCGCTGCCGGATTGTCCTGAGCCTGATTTCTTCGCAGCGCCGCCTCCCTGCACCTGCGCTGCCCTGCGTGGCGGCGGCGCCTTGGCGCGGGTTGCCGACGCAGGCACCAGCACCTCCTCGCCGAGCGCTCCGCGCAGCAGGTTCGCCAGCTCCTGGGCCTCGGTGCGCAGGCTTCCGCCCAGGTTGTTCTGCTGACTGAGGTCGGCCAGGGCCTTGGTGGAGAGGCGCAGGCCGCTCACCGCGACGATGCTGTTGCCCTGCCGGTCGGCGGGATCGCGCTGCAGCGCCTCGAGCGCGTTGCTGATCGCCTCGCCGTAGCTGCCGCGTTCGAACTTCATCTGCGCCATCTGCAGCCAGGGCGCCTTTTCCGCCGGGTAGCTGGCGCTTGCCGACTTCAACGCGGCATAGGCCTTGTCCTGCTGCCCGGCCACGGCGTGGCGCTCCGCTTCGGCCATGAGCGATTCGAGCGTAGGCCTGGGTGGCCGCTCCGCCCGCAACTGCGGAGCATCCGTGGCGCAGGCGCTGAGCAGCAGCGCGCAGGCCAGGCATGGAATGATCGAGCGTTTCATTGACTCCTCCGTGCTGATAGGTGGAGGCCATTATTGGTGGGATGAAGGCCGGTGCAGTTGCGTTGAAACAAATTGCGTGGCGGCGCTTGCGGCGCCGCAAACAGGCATTGTCAACGCTTGGGTCTAATGGACATCCCGATTCCATGGAGCGCCCGGCCATGCGGCACACCGTACTCGCACTTGCATTTCTCGCGCTGACAGGCTGCGGTGGCGCGGCGCCGCTGGCCGGCGCCATGCTGCACGACAGCCAGGGACCGGCACGCAGTGTGCCGATACGCCTGCACGCCGCCCTGTCGCTCAACTCTGGCCGCGAAGGCAGGCCGCTGGCCCTTGTGGCGCGCATCTACAAGCTGCGCCAGAGCGCGGCCTTCGAACGGGCTTCCTTCGAGAGCTTCATGAACCCGGCCATCGAGCGCGAATTGCTCGGCGCAGACCTGATCGGCGTGCGCGAAGTGCAGCTCGTGCCGGGACAGCGCTACGAGGCTGTGGAGAAGGTGAGCCGCGAGGCTGCCTTTATCGGCGTTGTGGCGCTGTTCAGGGAGCCTGCGGCGAACCAGTGGCGGGCCAGCTTCTCCGCCGCGGACGCGGAGCGCCAGGGCATCACGCTCGGGCTCCAGCGCTGCGGAATGACCGCAGGCGCCGCCGCGGCAACGTGCTAACCAGTGAGGAAACGATATGGCGACACCGTCGAAAGTGCTCTGGTCCGAAGGCCTTTTTCTGCGTCCCCAGCACTTCCAGCAGCAGGACTACTACCATGAAACCCGCCTCCAGCGCATCGCGCACGCGCTGCACGCCTATCCCTGGGGCGTTCTGGAGGCCGAATGGGACGCCGCGGCACTGCGCAACAACACGCTCAGGGTGACAAGGCTGAACGCAGTATTCCGTGACGGCGAGATCGTCGACGCGCCATCGGCAGATGCCCTGCCGCCGCCTATCGACCTCGGCGTCCTGCCGCAGGAAGTGCAGGAGATGGTCTTCTACGCAGGCCTGCCTTCGCTGAACAGGGACGGCGTCAACCTCCCTGCCGATCCGGGAGAGGTCAATTGCCGCTACGCGCGCAAGGAAGCCGACACGCCGGACATGTTTACCGGCGCATTGCCTGCGGAACTGAGCTACCTGCGCAAGACGCCGCGCATGCTCTCCGCTCTCGAACCGCGCGGCAGCTTCGACTGCCTGCCGCTGTTGAAGCTGAGGCGTTCCGTGGCGGGCGGATTCGAAGCCGATGCCGCCTTTGTCGCGCCCTGCCTCACGATTGGCAGTTCGCCATGGCTGCTGGACAGGCTCGAGCAGCTGCTCGAAGCCCTGCAGGCCAAGGCTGGCGCCCTGCAGGGCCATATGCGGGAACCCAGCCGCAATGTGGTGGAGTTCCGCTCAGGCGACGTGTCGGCGTTCTGGCTTCTGCACACGGTGAGCGCCGCGGCCGCGACGCTGCTGCACCATCTGCGCAATCCCGCCCTGCATCCGGAACGCCTGTTCGAAGCGATGCTGACGCTGGCGGGTTCCCTGATGACCTATTCCCGCAGCTACCAGCTGGGCAGCCTGCCGATCTACGCACACGCCGATCCCGGCCCTGCCTTCGCCCAGCTCGACGCCATTATCCGCGACCTGCTCGACACGGTGATCTCCGCCCGCTACTTCTCCATTGCGCTCACCGAAGAAAAGCCCTCCTATCACCTCGGCAAACTCGATTCCGGCAAGATCGATGGCAGCACTACTCTCTATCTCGCGATCGGCGCGGCCATGCCGCTGCTCGAACTGGTGGAGGCGGTGCCGCTGCGGGTAAAGGCAGGCGCGCCCGACGACGTGGAGCAGTGCGTCCTGTCCGCCATGCCGGGGGTCCGGCTGGTCCATGCGCCGCAGGTTCCCTCCGCCATTCCGGTGCGGCCCGATACCTGCTACTTCGTGCTCGAACCGCGCGGCGTTCTTTATGAACAGATGCTGAAGGCGCAGTCGATCTCGGTGTACGTCCCGGCAGGCATCCGCGACCTGCGCCTCGAACTGCTGGCGGTGGCGGCATGAACGCCCACATCGAACGGCGTGCGGCGCCCACGCTCTTCGGCACGGCCCCGGCGGCGGCTGGCGGCGTGCGCGTGCAATCCCTGGTGGACCTGATGCAGCAGGGCTTCCATCTTCTCTTCCTGCTGAAGAACGGATCGGCGCCTCCGGGCGAGGCCGAGTTCGCCGCCAGGGTGATGGAGTTCCTGGATGGCTTCGACCGCGAGGCGCGCGCCCTGTATGCGCACGGCGAGGATATCGAGGCTGCCAAGTATGCATGGTGCGCGGCGCTGGACGAGATCATCCTGTCCTCCGATGCCCCGCTGCGGGAGGCGTGGGAACGCAAGCCGCTGCAGCTCACGGTATTTGGCGATCACCTGGCGGGCGAGCACTTCTTCGACCGGCTCGACGCCCTGCGCAGCAAGGCCACGGCGCGGCTTCAGGCGCTGCAGGTCTTCCATCTCTGCCTGCTGCTGGGGTTCCGGGGCAAGTATGCGCTGGATGCGGCGGACCGCTTGGCCTATCTCACCGCGCGCCTGGGCGACGAGATCGCCCACATCCAGGGCAAGAGCAAGGGTTTCGCCCCCCGCGCCGAGCGGCCGGACCAGGTGGCGCACCGCCTGCGCAGCAGCGCTCCGGCGTGGGCGGCCGGCGCCCTGTTCCTGGTGCTCGCCCTGTGCGTGTATTCGGGCCTGCGCGCTTCCCTCGGCAGCTCCACCCAGGAGGCCCTGGCTGGCTACGCAGACCTTGTGAAGATGCCGCCGCGTGCCGCCAGCTTCTCGGTCACGCTGCCCTGACCGGTCAATCCACCACGCGGAACTCGATACGCCGGTTGCGCGCCCTGCCTTCGCTGCTGGCATTGTCCGCCACGGGGCGGTCGGGGCCATGGCCCGCCACGCTGATCATGCCGGGTGCAATGCCGTGCGCGATCAGGTAGCTTCGCACGGCTTCGGCGCGTGCGAGGCTGAGCGCCAGGTTGCTTTCGCGCGCCCCGGTGTCGTCGGTGTGGCCGATCACCTCGACGCGCTTGCCTTTCACCTTCCGCAGTGCCAGCACCATTTCGTCCAGTATCTGCTGGCCGCCGGGCCGCAGCACTGCCTGCGCCGTTTCAAACTCGATGATGCGCTTTGCCAGCGCGGCGTCCAGGAGCTGCTGCTCCGCAGCGCCGACACGGAGGCCGTTGCGCACGGTGTAGGTGGGGTTGAGCGCAGCGGCCATTTCGCCTGCAATCTGCTGCCGCTGCGCCTCATTCGCCACTTCGCCGCGTATGCCGACGTTATTGCCTTCCACTGTCAGCTGGCCCTTGGAGACCAGCTTGAGATTGGGCTGGATGAGTTTCTGCACATTCGCGCTCCAGCTCGCAGGCAGCACCACGTTGCCTATCGTGACCTGGTCCACCACCCGTTCGGCGCCGTACAGATCGCGCAGCCGAAGAAGGAGCGCGGCCTTGGTTGCCTCGTCGGGCACCACGCCGCTGGCGATGACTTTGTCCGTTCCCTGCGCCTGGCACAAGCCGCAGGCCAGCAACAGCAGCGGAAGATAATGGCGCATCGCGTCTCCTCAAGCGAAGGTTTCATGGAACATGGCGCAGGCCGAACGGATGGAAAGGTCGCCCTGTTCCAGGCAGGCCGCCAGGCGCAGCACCCCGCCATCGTGCTCGATAAGGTCGTCGACCCAGCGCGTATCGTTGAAGTGAATCTGGTGTTCACCCGCGAACTGGGGGTCGATCAGCGCGCGCAGCGGCGCTGGGGAGGCTCCGGAGAAGCCCACTGCCAGCACCGGCCGGCCTTCGCTCTCCGACAGAAAGACGAGCAGCTCCAGGTCCAGATGGCTGAGGAAGGGCGCCATCAGGGAAAGCCAGAAGGCGGCCACCGGAACCTGCATGCCGCGTTCATCCGGCAGTGGCAGCACGAGGCTGCGTTCCAGCTGGCGCGCCCCGCTCCAGCGGAAGGGCTGCAACAGCAGGCCGATGCCGAGCATGGCGCCGCGCACGCTGAAGCCTCCTTTCCCGCTCAGCATCTCCTCCAGGCTGCCCAGCGTTCCATCGAGGCCGCGGCTCTCCTGCGCTTCCGGACGGCTGTTCAGCAGCCGTTCCAGCGCAGGCTCCGGGTCCCCGTCCGCCAGCGCGGCCGCCGCGCCGCTGCGCGCCTGCTGCCAGAATCCCGCGAAGGCCTGCACCGCTGCTTCCAGGCCGCTGCCATGCGGCCTCCCCTCGAGGAGGCTCATGACGACGAAGGGGAAGCGCCGCTGCGAGCGGTCGTGGCTTGCGGCCAAATGCCCGCCAATGGCATGCCTGCTGCGCGTGCCGACAATAGCGAAATCGCAGGGCGGCAATGCGTCGTAGTGCTGCTTCCAGCGCGGGTTGGCGCTCAGGTCGGCCATCGCCGCAGCGACCCATTCGTCCAGAAGACCTGCGAGCTGGCGATGCTCGCCGGCCTTGACGAAGTCCGGCTGGGACGGCAGTTTGCCGAAATAGCTGGTGTGCATGCATGCGTTCATGGCGATCCTCCTGCCGCGCTGCCGGCGGCGGCCAGTTCTGAGGGGCGTGTGCTGCCGACGATGCGGTCCGGCAAACGCATATTGCGGAAACCCTGATCCTGCGGGCCGGAGTCCGCGCTCGCGGCGGGGTTGCTGATGATACGGAGGTCGAGCGCCACGGTCATTCCGCCGCCGCTCCAGCGCAGTTCATGCACGCCGTTCGCCTTCTTCGTCTTCGCCGCCGCCTCGATCAGGCGGCCCAGGCCAGACTGGCCCGGCTCATTGAACAGTTCGACCGAACGGCCATCGAAGCCCACGGCGCTGATGCGCGCTCCAGCAACACCCTGCGGTCCCGGATGCGTCATGCTGGTCCACTGCGCGGGCGTATTCCGGTAGCGCAGCACCTGGCCGTCGATCTCCACGGTGTATTCCAGCGTGTTGGGAGCGGGGCTGGGCAGAATCTGGAACACGGTCTGTGCCGAGGCCTGGGCGTTCGCGCCCGTTGCGGATATCCAGCCCGCAAACTGCTGCACGGCCTCCGGCTGCAGCGATATCCCCATGTCGGCCCAGGTGCGCGGCGTCAATGTGTCGCCACGGCGCACAACCAGCGCGCCCATGGCGGTGTCGACGAACTTTGCCACCTGGCCGGAAGGGCCGAAGATCTGGGCGATTTCAGCGGCACTGGCTTCCATGCGCGCATTGCCGTCGAAAGGATACTTCGAGGCCAGGGTGCGCTTGAACGGCTCCACGACCTGGGCCTGCCAGGTGCGGTTCAGTTCCGCCTCCGCCGGGTTCACGATCACGGCGAACACCTGCATCAGGGGCCTCACCAGCAGTGGACGCAGCGCCTGGCGCTGGCTGTCGCTCATCCCTGTCAGCATCTGTTCGTCGACGAGCTTCAATGCATCGGCCAGTTCGGAGCCGCTGCCCTCGAGGGTCTGCTGCATGAGCTGCCGGGCTCCCGGACCGGGATCACCCTGGTTCTTCAGCAGGTTCAAGCGCGTGCGCAGCCGCGACAGCGCCTCCATATAGCTCTTCATCAGCGTCGCCTGCGAATCGCCGGTCCCCAGCAGCTTGCCCAATCCGGCGAACTCCCGTCCGATGGGCCCCACCGGCCTTTCCAGCCTGCCGGAATCGAGCTGGATGTTGACGTTGACGTTTCCGTTCACCGGCGAAGGCGTCATGCGCAGCACATTGGCCTTGACCCAGTTGAGGAAGCCCGTCTGCGCCTGCTTCATCTGCGCGTTCAATGCTGCGGGGTTGTCCCATGAAGTCTGCAGATGGACGGCCTCCAGCACTTTGGCTATGGGCGAGAACTGCGGGTCTCCAAGCCGGTTCATCGCGGCCACCGCTCCCGGAAAACCGTCCATGCCGGCGATACTCACGCCCTGCACGAACTTCCGCCATTCCCGCGTATAGTCGTTCTTGTACATCTCCACCAGACCCTTCTGGATCTGCTCGGGGCTGCCTTCCAGCGTCAGGTCCTCCTTGCTGGCGGCATTCAGCACCCAGTCGGCGCTTTGCAGCTCCTTGTTCGCCGCATCGCGAATGGCCCCCTCCACATAGCCCTGCCAGGCTTCGCGGGTGAAAGCCCCCGGCACCGCGTGGCTGCCCAGCACCAGCGCCTTATCCTGTTCGCCGACCATGCGCGCCACCGTCATCGCCGGATACCGTGTGCTCGCGCGGGCCCGGATCTCGGCATAGACCCGCTCACGCGCAGGCATGCCGCGCACCACCTGCCGCAGCCTCTCGCGCGCCGCGTCCACCAGCGCGAGCTTGTTCTCGATCACCGGCCAGCCAGGTTCCCCGACGTGCGCCAGGTAGAAAGCCATGAGCCGCTCAGCGCTGCGTATCATCTGCTCGCGCGGCATGGCGCCGCGATTGGCCTCCAGCCAGGTGCGCCAGTAGCGCGCCAGCTGGTCGTTCAAGTGACCGGGCTCCGCATGTCCCGTGTCCGCAAGCATCAGATAGGCTTTGAGAGCGTTGTAGGTTTCCTCGGCGCGGCCTGGCGTCAGCGGCTCGCTGCCGTCACCGGCGGCTTCGTGAAGTTTCGCCTCCAGCGCCGCCGCCACAGGTTTGAGCATGACTTCGCGCATGCCTGCGAAATACTCCCTGTCCAGCATTCGTTCCAATGCAGCGCCCTGATAGAGCCCGAACCCCAGCTGCCACGGTTTTCCATCACGATAGCCGTGCAGCTGCTCCGCCCTGTCCTGCAGAAGAACGAGAGCCTCCAGGCGGGACTGAAGGTCGATGCGGCCCTTCTGAAGGCGCACGGCCTTGTCCAGGTCTGCCTGGACGTTCGACAGGAGCTGGCGATTGCCCAGATAGGACCAGGTCCACCCCGCAAGCGCGCTCCCGAGCAGCAGCACCCCGCAGAACAGCGCCGCATACTGGAGGCGGATGCGGTATGGGCTGGCATACTGCCTCACGAGGTCGCGGTCGGCGAAGATCACCTTGCGGAAGAGGGACAACAGGAAATAGCCCGTTTCTCCGGGAGCCTTGTCCTGGGCTTCCTGCATGCGGAGCTGGAAGCGGTCCGCTACGCGGCGCGACTGCACGCATTCCGCATGTCCTTCCTGCAGTGCGCTGGTAAAGTAGAAGCCACGGAACACCGGCTTGAACTGGAAGGGGTTGTCCTCGAACAGCGTGGCGAGGAAGGCGCGCAGCGGAACCTTCAGCGCAGCGAACTCCATCGGGAAGGTGAACACGCCCGCTGGCATCCGTTCCCTCCCCTGCTGCGTCATGTTGGCGATTGATGTCTCCTTCAGGCCTTCGTGCAGTTCGTCGAAAGCCTGGTCGAAGAAGGCCAGCACTTCCTTGCTGCCCGCCTTGCGCTGGTAAGGCATGGTTGCGCCCCATACCCTTTCACGCTCGCTGCGCTCCGACTGCGCGAAGAAATCGCCGAACCCCGCCACCAGGTCCACCTTCGTAAACATGACATACACGGGCGCGAACACCTCGAGATGCTCGATCAGGTCCTGCACGCGCTTGCGCAGGCTGCGGGCGAGGCGAATCGCGCCATCCGGGTCGCCGCTTCTCAGCTCCGCGATGCTGACGGCGATGATGAGCCCATTGACGGGCGCACGCGAACGGTGCTTCTTCAGCAGGTCGAGGAAACCATGCCATTCAGCCCGGTGCTCGTCCTGCACGGCGTAGCGCCCTGCTGTGTCGAGGAGAATGCCTTCTGACGTGAAGAACCAGTCGCAGTTGCGCGTGCCGCCAATGCCCTGCACCACTTTGCTGTCGGCGAATGGGAACTGCAGACCGGAGTGCGTGATGGCGCTGCTCTTTCCGGCGGACGGATTGCCGATGACCATATACCAGGGCAGCTCATACAACGCCCTGCGTCCCGACACCACACCAAGTCGCGAGCCCTTGATGGTGGCAATCGCCTTGAGCACCCCGTCCCGGACGATCTCGACATCCTTGCGGCTGTTGGCCTCGGCCAGCTGCGCCGGATCGGGTTCCACAATTGCCTTCTCGAGCGCCGCGGCGCTGGCCTGGGCCGAGCGGCGCCGCAGCCACCACACAAGGAGCCAGCCGAGCAGCAGGACAGCGCTCAGCGCAGCGGCCCAGATCAGTGCGATATCGAGAATTTCGGCGCCCAGATAGAAGGCGGCAACCATGAGGAACAGGCCAGCGATCGTCAGCCTGCGGGTGTCGGTAGCAAAAAGCCAGATTCGTCGGAACATGAGATTTCGTTCTCCGAAACGCTTGACGGGTCGGCTGATGGTGCCACCACGCGGCGCATCCGCCTTTGAGAGAACTCAACGGCGATGCCGCAGCTCGGCATGACCGAAATCACGCATGGCCCAACGTCCGCCCCAGGTCAGGCCCGCCGCTTCCGCCAGGCGGCCATACAGTTCGTATCCCCGCATTGCCCACTCATCGCGTTCGCTGATCACGACCTGGCCTCCGCGCAGGAAGGCGCAATCGGCGGCGAGCCCGGACTGGTGATAACTCTGGAACGCCCGCGCCGCGGTCACGTGCGTGCCAGCGCCAGCCAGCCGGTTCTGGCGTTCGGGACTGCGATACCCCTCCAGCATCACCATCTCATACCCGTGCTGCTCGCGCATTGTGCGGAATACCCAAAGAAGGCGCTGGGTGAACTCCCGGTCCAGCAATGCCCAATCCCGGTTCGCGCCGTCCAGCATGGGCCTGGCGAGCGCCACTTCCGCAGTCGTGAATACCTCAGGCGGCAATGGCGAGGGCGGCGCAAGCTGTTCTCCCCGCAGCAAATCCGCGATACGGCCATCCATGGCGCCTGAATCCTCGGCAAACCCGGGCAGGTGGATGCGCGCGCCGGACAGAAAGATGCCTGCGGCGGGAAGCGTCACGATCAGCAGCATGACCGTGGCAAGAAGCACCTGGCGCCGGAAGCGGCGGCGTCCTTGCGACACCCTTTGCAAGAATGCGACCAACGGCGCAAGCACTGCGTCCCGGCCGCCAGGGAAGATAAGGCACCAGGCGCTCATGCAGGCCAGCAGAAAGAGCAAGGCGATAGAGAAGATCAACATGGTGAGCTCCATCAAAGCGCAACGCTGAAGCGCACCGCACACTGGCGGGCGACGACAACGGACGGCTGATCGTAATGCCTCTCACCCGAAGCGGCATGCGGCCAGATCAAAGCTTGGGAGAATGGAGTGAACCCGACAGAAGAAAAATCGCCCAGCAGGGGCATCCTTGCCAGCCTGGATGGCGCGAACCCCGCACAGGGCGCATCGCTTTCGAGGAGGCTCGCCGCACGGTGGCAACCTTATCGCGGGCGCCTTGCGCTGCGCCGCAGCCGCGTCGTGCTGCTGTTCCTGGCCGCCGCGCTCCCAGCCATTTTCTGGATGGCGCGCGGCCCCGGCAAGCCCGTCGCGGGACACGACGCCGTCTTCGCAGCGGCCCCCGCCATGGTCCCGCTCCCGGATGGCAAAGCCGAAGAGATGGCCGCTGCCATTGTCAACGAACCGCTGGCGGTCCCTGTGCCCCGCGCAGAAGCTGCGCCACCAACGGCGCACGCTACTGCAAACCAGCGTCCGCTGGTGCGCAAGCCTGTGCCCCGTCGCACGGCCCGCGAACCGGCGCCGCCCGACAGCGATGTGGCGCTCCTTGCCGCCCTGGTCGCGCATGACAATGCTGCCGCCGCGGCCCTGAGCAAAGCCTTGCCTGCACAGGAGCCGCGCTGCGGCAATCCCCGTGGGGAACGTACACGTGCCTGCGCTTGCGCCCAGAACGATGCTTCATGCCTGCCGCAATAGGCACTGCATTCAGGTGTTCCGCAGAATGAAGCCCAGCATGGCTTCCAGGGTGGCCTCCGCCGCCTCTGCGTGCGGCGAATGGCCGCAGTCCGGCAGCACGGCCTGGCGGGCATTGGCCGCCTGCCCGGCGATGGCGTCGAGCTGCGCCGCGGATCCGTACTGGTCGCGCGCCCCCTGCAGCGCCAGCACGGGACAGTCCATTGCGGGCAGCAGGTATTCGATATTCCAGTGCGCGAACGCGGGATCGAGCCAGGTGTCGGCCCAGGCCGCGAAAACGGCATCCGTCTTGTCGCCGTGATAGCGCTGAAGGCCGCGCAGCTTTCCCTCCGCATACGCCGCCTTCGCGGCGCGGATACCTTGCAGCGTAATGTCTTCGACGAAGACATGAGCCGCCCCGGTGACGACCGCGCGCAGCCCTTGCGGCCGCGCCGCCGCGTGAATCAGCGCGATGCTGCCGCCATCGGAATGGCCCACCAGCAGATACTCGCGTCCAGACAGCAGCGCCTCAAGCACGGCCGGGAGCTCCGTCAACGCAAATTCGTGCAGGTAGTGGATGCTGCGCCGGCGCCGCAGCGGCGACGAGAGCCCATATCCAAGCCGGTCGTACACGAGGCCCTCGCAGCCGGTAGCGGCGCACAGCCTCGCGGGAAAGTCTTTCCACATGGCCGTGCAGCCCAGGCCCTCATGCAGGAACACCAGCACCGGCCGGGAGTCCGCCCCTTCGATCCTGTCGAAGTAAAGCTCAGTATCGGGGCCAAGGCTCAGCAGAGGCATTCAGGTTCTCCAATGTTCGCGGGCGCACAGCGCGGCCCCTGCCATTGTGGCACGCTTTCACCATGCACTTTCAACAGGAGAAACAACATGGCACAAGAACTGAAAGGTAAGCGCGTCGCCGTGCTGATGACCGACGGCGTGGAACAGGTAGAGTACACGGAACCGCGCAGCTTCCTGGAGCAGCACGGCGCCAAGGTCACGCTCGTATCGCCCAAAGGCCAGGGTGAGCAGATCCAGGGATTCAATCACCTTGAACCGGCGCAGAAGTTCGAGGTGGAGATGGACGTGCGCGACGCCCGCCCTATGGAATTCGATGCACTGGTGCTGCCGGGTGGCGTGGCCAATCCCGACCAGCTTCGGCTGAGCACCGAGTCCATCACCTTCATCAAGGAATTCGCCCGCGAGAACAAGCCGATCGCCGCCATCTGCCACGGTCCGTGGACGCTCATCGATGCGGACCTTGCCAAGGGCAAGCGCCTGACCAGCTGGCCGACGCTGGAGCTGGACCTGCGCAATGCCGGCGCCGAATGGACCGACGAGCAGGTAGTAGTGGACGGAAAGCTCGTCACCAGCAGAAAGCCCGACGATATCCCCGCCTTCAATCAGGCCTTGTTGCGTGAACTGAGTGGGGGTAGCGCTGGCACCCGTGCCTGAGCAGGCTGCCCGGCTGGGCCGACACCAATCTGGTCTATCATAGGAACCAGATTCCGCCTGAATGCCCAGCCATGCCAGTCCAGTATCTACGCACCTTTACCGCCGCCCAGCGCACCGAGGCCTCCAATATCCGGCTTGGCCGCGTGCTGGCCTTCGTGGCCGGCGCCGTGAACGCGGGCGGCTTCCTTGCGGTTGGCCAGTACACCTCGCACATGACGGGGATCCTGTCTTCGGTGCCGGACCAGCTCCTCCTGGGCAATCCCGGCCTGGCGGCGACGGCTGCGGGATCCGTGCTGCTCTTCCTGTTCGGGGCTGCCACCTCGGCCATCCTGATCAACTGGGGCCGCCGGCGCCAGGCGCACAGCGAGTATGCGACGCCGCTGGTCCTGGAGGCGGCGCTGCTCCTGGCTTTCGGCCTGGTGGGCGCACGGCTCGGGCAGGAGCGGCTCTTTCTCCTTCCCGCCACCGTGGGCCTGCTGTGCTATGTCATGGGCCTGCAGAACGCCATGATCACCAAGGTCTCCCGCGCCGAGATCCGCACCACACACATCACCGGTATCGTGACGGACATCGGCATTGAGTTGGGCAAGCTCGCCTACTGGAACGGAGCCCTGTCCCGCCAGTCCCCCGTGCGCGCGGACCACGCACGCCTGCGTGTGCTCGCATCGCTGCTCGGGATGTTCCTGCTGGGCGGCGCTGCGGGCGCCGCCGGTTTCGCCTACCTCGGCTTTCTTGCCACGGTGCCGCTGGCCGCGCTGCTCCTGCTTCTGGCTGGCGTTCCCGTTCTGGACGATCTACGCCAGAGGCAAAGCTCATGAAACTCCTTCTCGCGCCGGCCGGCATGGGCAAACCGGCCGCCGAGGCCAAGTGCGGCAGGGGCTAAGCCTGCAGCGTCACCGGGACGCAATTTAGTTGCCTTCCAGATCACTTTAGGTTAAAAAAGTACCCTGACCCGCTAAAAGACTGGAAACCGCATGAACGTGAACCCGAGACCCTGCATCTACGCACTGGCCCTTTCCGCCGCGCTTTCTGGCTGCGCCAGTCCTCCTGCAGAACAGGCCATGTTTGGCAATCCACAGCCGCTGTCGGAGATGATTCTGCGTGGCCAGCTCCAGGACCTGAATGCGCGTCTTCCATCCAGCAATGTCGACTCCAGGATGGCAGTGACACCACTCTGTGCCTTGTCCAGCAATGCCGCTCGAGCGGCGCCCGCCATCGACTATTTGCTGGCACGGGGAGTAGATGTCAACAAGCCTTGCGACGAAAGGAGTCCTAATACGGCAATGGATTACCTGATCGCCGAAATCATCAATCGCGCTTCGCCCGACTCGCCCTACAGGGCCAACCCGCAATATCGACCGTCTGACTTGCCTGTTCTCTACGCAGTCGCACAAAAAATGATCGATAAGGGTGCAGTCACTCACATACGCAGATACACAATTGCTGATATTCAGGAGAAAGTGAGAGAAGCTGTCGGCCAAAATAACGCCAACCTGGTGGCACATCACGAAACGTATAAAGCTACGGTAGCGCGCAATCAGCAGATCCTGGGTGCAGCAGGTGCAGTGGCAGGCGTGGTGGCTGGGGCGAAGATCCTGGCTAGCGACTCCACTGCCGGAGGTATTGCACGCAACAGCTTATCGGCGCTTTCCAATCGGGCGGATGACAAACCAGGTCCGAGCGTCGCCTCTGCGGCAGGTGGTCCTGCCGTACAGAGCCCGTCACGCTTGCCGGCCAACGCTGCTGCCGGTGCGAAGGGCCAGATTTGGCGTGACGACTACAGGAATGAAGTTATAGCTACAGGCGAAATCAAGGACTACCCGGACCATGAACGCAATATCCCAGGTGACGTCGTCATGGCCAAGGTTGGCTCTCGTACGTCTGCCGAACAAGTGTGGACGCAACAGGGAGGCACCGTTACTGATTATTCTCATTGCGGCAGCTGTGGTGTTGGTTCGCGGATTCGCGTAGTCGTAAAATTCAGGCAGATTATCGACTATCACGACTATGTGCGAGAAAAGTAAGCCTTTTTCGCAGCCAGTCCCCGCATAGGCTCCAGAACGAAAAAAGGGCTTACACGCCGAAGCATGTAAGCCCTTGATTCTGCATGGCTTGAATTCTGGCTCCCCGACCTGGACTCGAACCAGGGACCTGCGGATTAACAGTCCGTCGCTCTACCGACTGAGCTATCAGGGAAAAGAGGCCGCATTATATACGGCCGATTTCAGGCTGTCCAGTCCTTAGAACGTGCCCTTGAACTGCACACCCCACTGGCGTGGCTCGTTGATAAAGCCGGTCAGGTTGTTGAAGTCGATGGCGCCGGTGATGCGCTGCGTGCCGGTGATATTGCGGCCGAACGCGGCGATCTCGTACTTGCCGCCTGCCCAGTTGTAGCCGACGCGCAAGCCGCCTTCGGTCATGGCCTTGCCGCTGAACTCCACCGCCTCATACAGGAAGAAGTTCACCTTGCTGCGGTAGGACCAGTCGGTCAGCACGAAGAGATTGCCGTCCGCCAGAGGGTAGTTGTAGCGCGCGCTGGCGTTGATGATCCACTTCGGCGCCTGCGGCAGCGGGTTGCCATTGATGATCACGCGGCCCGACGCGTTCAGCGGATCGGTCACGGTGCACTGGGCGCACTTGTTCACCGACAGGGACGGATCCTTGATCTCGGTGAAGTTGTACGAGGCGCTGGTCGAGACCTTGAAGTCGGGGGTTACGAAGCCTTCCAGTTCCGCTTCGATGCCGCGGCCCTTGGTCTTGGCAGCGTTGATCAGCTTCGTCACGTTCGAATTGCCGCCCACAACGGTCAGCTGCTGGTTCTTCACGTCGAAGTCGTACACGCTCAGGGAGGCGCGCGCGCGGCGGTTCAGCAGGTCGGCCTTGATGCCTGCCTCGTACGAGGTGATGGTTTCCGCATCCGCCACGGTGATCGGCACGGAGGTCGACGCCGCGGCAACGGAAGGCGCGCGGAAGCCGGTGGCCACGCGCGCGTACACGTTCACGTCCTTGTTCAGCACATAGGTGCCGCTCAGGTCCCAATTGAACTTGTCCTTGTCGGCGTGCACGGACTGCGGGCCTACCAGCACGGTGTTCACGGCTTCCAGCGTGCGGAAGTCCTTCACGTCCTTGGTGTAGCGCAGGCCGCCGCGCACGGTCAGTGCGTCGTTCACGGCATAGTTCACGGAGCCGAAGGCCGCCGACGCGCGGTTCTGCTGCTGGCTCAGCACGTGGGTGGTGCGGGCGCCGGCGGTGTTGTAGCCGTCGCTGCCGCCGCGCGCGTCTTCGTTGAAGTAGTAGACGCCTGCCTGCCAGCTCAGGGGACCCGCCTTCTTCGATTCGACGCGGAACTCCTGCGAGTACTGCTGCAGCTCGGGAATGAAGCCTGCGGTCTCCACCTGGAATGGCACCACGCCCGGGCCGTTGACCGGATTGCCGCCGTCGATGTCGCCGCGGCTGTTGTAGTCGGATACAGTCTCATAGCCGCTGATCGAGTACAGCTTCACGGAACCCAGGTCCCAGCTCAGGCGGATGCTGCCGCCCTTGGTGTTCAGGTTCTGGTAGTTCTGGCCGTTGGTGAAGATCTTCTCGGCGTCGAAGCCGTCCACCAGGTCGTTCGTGCCCTTCTTGATGATATTGGCACGGAACAGGCGCGAGCTGCCAACGCCGCTGCGCTGGTGGATATTGAACAGCGCATTGAAGGTGCTGCTCGGCTGGAACAGGAACTGCACGCGCTCGGCGTGCTCGTTGTAGCCTTCCATCGAATCCGGCTGGTTCAGGAAGGCGTTGCTCACGTAGTCGTCGCGGTGCTGGCGCAGGGTCGAAACACGCATGGCCCAGACGTTCGACAGCGGAATATTGGCGGCAGCTTCCACGTTCGCGGTGCCATGCGTCGCGTAGGACAGGTTGTAGAAGCCTTCGATGCCTTTCAGGCTCGGTTTTGCGGATTCGAACTTCACCACGCCGGCCGGGGTGTTGCGCCCGAACAGGGTGCCCTGCGGGCCGCGCAGCACTTCCACGCCGGCCAGGTCGAACATCGGGTAACCCTTCAGGATCGGGTTCTCCTGCACCACGTCGTCATAGATCAGGGAAACGGGCTGGGAAGCGAAGGTGCTGAAGTCCGCATTGCCGTAGCCGCGGACATAGAAGCGGGGGAAAACGCGGCCGGTGGAAGATTCCACGTTCAGGCTCGGTACTTTACCTGCCAGCACGCGGATATCCTGCCCGCTGGAGAGGATCACGTCCAGCTTTTCGTGCGCCAGCATGGACACGGAGACCGGTACTTCCTTGATGTTTTCAGTACGGCGCTGGGCGGTCACGGTGACCGTTTCCAGCTGGCCGCTGGCGGCAGGAGCCGTTTGGCCGGCTTCCTGGGCCATGGCGGTCATGGGCAGCATGGCGCTGAGAGCGAGTAGACGCTTGTGCATCCGGGACAGTTTCATCATCAGTTTTCCTAGGTTTGAAAAAATCGTGCGAAATACAACCCTGTCTCCGTTCTCATTTGTCTGCTGGTCTGCCTGAAATAGCAAAAAGGCCGCGCTCTTGGCGCGGCCCAGCATTTTTGTGGACCGCAAGGATAATGCGTTCCACAACATTAGTCAATCGACACCGCCTTCCGGCAAGCCGGAAGGCGGGCGTTTCGCGCCTCAGGCGCCGCAGCTGCCCAGCACTCCTCCGTCCTTCTTCAGGTGGGCTGGCACGGCGCTCGGCGCCACGCAGATTTCGTGCGACGTTCCGCCGGACTTCTTGCAAACCTTGACCTTGTCGCCGCCGCAGCGCGCGTCGATCACGGGAATCGTCACGGAACCGGCGGCGCTGCAGGCATTCTGGTTCGTGGCCTGGACCGTGAAGCTGTAGGTGCCTGCCGCCGCTGGCGTGAACTGGGTGACGGCGCCGGTGGCGGTGCTCAGGCCTTCCGCAGGCGACCAGGCGTAGGCGCTCACCGAGCCGCTGGCGCCATCGGACGCCGTCAGGGTCAGGCTCTGCGCTCCGTAGCCGAGAACGATGGTATTGGCCGGTGCGCCGGTGGCGGTGCTGTCAGTGCGGCTCACGGCAATCTGCGGCTGCGGAATCGCGCCCAGCACCTTGACGATGGCTGGCGCGGTGCCGACATTGCCTGCCTTGTCGGTTACGCTCAGTTCCACCTGGTTGTCGCCGATATTGCTGCAGCTGAAGCTGTTCTTGCTCAGCACACGCGATTCGATGCCCCAGTTGTCGGTGCTGCCGTTATCCACTTCGTCGGCAGCGATGCTCACATTGCCGCCGACCAGCGTACGCTCGATCGCCCGGGTGCGGACCACCGGCGCTTCCTTGTCGTTGCTCGCCGTGTTGGAGGCCGCGCTTTCGTGGTGCAGGCGGTTCAGGGCGGTCACGGCGTAGTAGTAGTACTTCCCGGCCGGGATGGCGCTGTCGGTGTAGGTGGTCTCGCCGCCGCTGGTCAGCGCCAGCAGGTTGTTGCGGTCTTCCAGGTCGATATTCGGCTGCTCCGAACGGTAGATGGCGTAGCGGCGCGCCTTATCGAATTCGTCCGCGCCTTCCGCGCGGCTCCAGGACAGGGTCAGGGAGCCGTCGCCATTCAGAACGGAGCTCAGCTCATTTGCCGCCGAAGGCACGGTGCTGTCCTTCCAGGGCATGGCAGGCAGCAGCGCAGGCTTGTTATAGATGTTGTCCTTCAGATCCGTGCGGTAGCCCAGCGCGTTCGCCTGCAGGAAGGCGTGGCGGAAGTGGATCTGGCCCGCGATATGGCTGCTGCCGCGGTTCATGGCGATCTGGTTGGCGATCTGCGCAGGGCTGGTCCAGCCAGCGGTGTTCATCTTGTAGTCGGCCAGGCCAATGTACATGTGGCGACCGAAAGCGTTCTCGTTCCACCATGGCACGAGCAGCTGGTAGTCCGAGCCGGTCTGGCCGATGTACCAGTAGACCTGCGGGGCCAGGTAGTCGATCCAGCCCATCTGCAGCCACTTGCGCGAGTCCGCGAACATGGCGCTGTAGTGCTGCAGGGCGCCTGCGGACGTCGGCGAACCGACCGCCGGATCGGTGCTGCTGCGGTAGATGCCGGACGGCGAAATGCCGAACTTCACCCAGGGCTTGGCGGCGGCAATGCTTTCACCAACGCGGGAGATCAGCAGGTTGATGTTGTCGCGGCGCCAGTCCGCACGGCCTGCCGCGGTGTTCGGGAAGCCGCGCGGATCGGCATTGTAGGCCGCATCGTCGATGGTGGCCGGGGTGCCGTTCGGGTAGAAATAGTCGTCGAAGTGGATCCCGTCCACGTCGTAGCGCTGAACGATATCCATCACCACGGCGTGCACGTGATCGCGCACTGCTGGCAGGCCGGGGTTCAGGATCTGCACCGTGCCGATCGTCAGCAGCCATTCAGGATGGGTGCGCGATACGTGGGTGGGGCCGTACATGGCGGTGTTACCCGCGTTCGAGAGCGTGGCCACGGCGCGGTAAGGGTTGATCCAGGCATGGAATTCCAGGCCGCGCTTGCGCGTTTCCTCAAGGGCGAACTGCAGCGGGTCCCAGGCTGGCGACGGCGCCGTGCCGGAGCTGTTGGTCAGGTAGTAGGACCACGGCTCAAGGGTGCTGGGGAACATGGCGTCTGCCTGGCTGCGCACCTGGAAGTAGGCGGCGTTCATGCCGGTTGCCTTGTTGTGGTCAAGGATGGCGGTCAGGGCAGCGCGCTGCTGGGCGGGAGTCTGGGTCCGCACCGGCCAGTCCAGGCCAATGTGTGTACTGATCCATACGCCGCGCATCTCGCGCTTCGGGGCCGTCGTCTGGGCTTGGGGCTGGCCTGCGGCGAACACGCACAGGGCCGCGACCGCACATAGTAGTCTCTTCATATTCCTCGTATATTTTTTAAGGGTTATGGGGGGCATGTCGTCGTGGCGCATGCTCTTTTTACAAGGTGGCCGGCCAAGAGTACGCGCGGGCGCGGAGTGCGCCCAATGAATTTTCGCAGCCAGGCCATAACTTTTGGTATGCAATTTTCAATACCAATTCCTGGCGCAGCTTGGCCTGGCCGCCCCGCTGCCATACAGTAGAGCCACTTCCACCACGAGAGCACAAAATGAGACAACTCTGGATCGCCTTTGCGCTGGCCGTCACGGTCCCTGCGTGGGCCACCCCGGCCTCTGAGCTGGACCGCCTCGCCACCCGCTACCACGCCCTCGGCCAGCTGGATGGCAGCGTGCTGGTCGCCGACCAGGGCAAGGTGGTCTACCACCGCGCCTTCGGCCTCGCCAACCGCGAATGGGAGGTGCGCAATACCACCGATACCGTTTTCCGTGTCGCCTCGCTTACGAAGCAGTTCACCGCCACGCTGATCCTGCAGCTCGCGGAGCGCGGCAAGTTGCGCCTGGACGACAGGATAGGCCGCTACGTTCCCGATCTGCGCCCGGAAATCGGAGAGAAGGTCACCCTGCATCAGCTGCTGAACCACACCTCGGGCATTGTGGACTACGCCAATTTTCCCGGCTTCTGGGCACGGCGGCTCGGCGAGAAAGTGCCAAGGGAGGACTTCCTGGCCATCATGAACCGGCCCCTCGAATTCGAGCCGGGTTCAAAGGGCCACTACAGCAGCTCGAACTACACCCTGCTCGGCTGGGTGATCGAAAAGCAGACCGGCAGGAGCTACGGGGAGGCGCTGGATGAAATGATCCTGCGGCCATCGGGAATGCGCCAGACCGCCTATGATGCGCCGGAGCGCATCATTCCGCGCAAGGCCTCGGGCTATGTGCGCGTTCTGGGAAGCTACCAGCCTGCCGCGCCCCTGTGGATTCCCAATATCGGCGCCGGCGGCGGCGTGGCCAGCACCACGGGGGACTTCTTCAAGCTCGATCGCGCCCTGGCTGGCGATGGCCTGCTCAAGCCGGAATCGAAGCGCCTGATGTTCACGCCCTACGTCAAGGACGATGTCTGGGGCGACCTTGGCTACGGCTACGGATGGCTGGCCGGCACGCGCGTCATTGCGGGCAAGCCGCGCCTCGTTCACGAACATGGCGGCAATGGCAACGGCTTCCGCACGCTCATCACGCGCTATCCGGAGGATGGAAAGCTCGTGATCATTTTCCTCAATGAGGGCAACGGCAACAAGGGCCCCGAAATCTACCGCATGCGCAGCGACTTCACCGATGCGCTGTATGGCAGGAAGGTTCCCGATCCAAAGCCCGCGCTTCACGACATGCTGGCAGAGGAGATCCGCCGCCTGGGAGCCGGCGCCGCCCTGGCCCGCTTCGATGCACTGCTTGCGCGCAGCGAAAAACCGTCGGACGGCAACACGCTGAACCGGCTCGCCTACCAGTACGTGGAAGCAGGCCAGCCTTCAACCGGCATTGCCATCCTCAAGCGCGCCGCCGAGCTCTATCCTCAGGACGGCAATCTCCACGACTCGATGGGCGAGCTATATCTGGCCACCGGGGACAAGGCCCGGGCGCGTATTGCCTACGCGCGCGCCCTGGAGCTCGACCCGGGCAACACGAATGCCGCCGAGGTGCTGAAGACGCTTCAGGAGCGGTAAGCCTAAGGCTTGCTGCTCAGGCTTACCTTGGCGCTTCCCAGCCCTTCGCTCGTGGCGGTCACCGTGATCGCCCCGCCCTGGCCAGGCCTGGTCCGCACGATCGCCAGCGCCAGTCCGTTGTAGACAGCGCGCTCCAGCGACTGGAAAGACACATGGCTGGTGGCATCGCCATTATCTGTCGCCACCAGTTCCGCCGGACCGGTCACGCTGAAGCGAACCTTGTTGCTGGAACGCGGCACCATCCGGCCCTGCCTGTCGGTGACGGCCACCGTCACGAAGGACAGATCCTTGCCGTCCGCCGCAAGTGCCTTGCGGTCGGCAGTCAGCGACAGCCTGGCAGGTGCTCCGGTCGTCTGCACCGTATCTTCGGCCCAGGGCTTGCCCTGTTTGTAGACGACGGCGCGCACCGTGCCGGGCTGGTACTTCACGTCATCCCAGCGCAGCCGGTAGTCGTTCGGCCCGCGCTTCTTGCGGCCCTGCGACTGGCCGTTGACGAAGAGTTCCGCCTCGTCGCCCGATGTGTACAGGTGCACAGGCGTGACCTGGCCCACGCGCTCCGGCCAGTTCCAGTGCGGCAGCAAGTGCGCCATCGGCAGCTCCGGACGCCAGCGCGCCTGATAGAGGTAGAAGCGGTCCTTCCTGAAGCCGGCCAGGTCCACGATGCCGAAGTAGGAACTGCGCGAGGGCATCTGCACTTTCTTCATCGCCGCCAGCTCCTTCGCGGCACGCTCGCGCGCCGCGGGATCGGTGAAGTTCAGTGCATTGGTCGAGTCGCTGTTGTAAGGGGTGGGTTCGCCAAGGTAATCGAAACCCGTCCAGACGAATTCGCCCGCGGCGTAGGGGCTGGCGTCCAGCCCCCTGAACTCCACGTCCGGCGACCAGGCCCAGGGCGGCGCGGTCAGATCGTAGCTGCTGACCTGGAAGTTGACGGCGCCTTCCTTCTTGTCGTCGCTGACGGGGAAGAAGTATTCGCCCCGCGAGCTCACGGTGGATGCGGTCTCGCTGCCATACACCGGGATGTGCGGCGAGCTGCGATGGAATTTGGCGTACTCCAGCGGCTTGTAGTTGAAGCCCACTACATCCACGGCGGTCTGGAAACCGTTATAGCCCGAAATGATGTGGTTGAAGCCGCCCGTTGTCGGCCGGGTGCGGTCTTCGCTGCGCACGATGTCGGCCAGGTGGGCCGCCACCCTCCAGCCTTCCGGCTCGCCCTGCTCCATGATCTCGTTACCGATGCTCCACATGATCACGCTGGGGTGGTTGCGGTCGCGCTTTACCATGGAGCGCAGGTCCTTCTCGTGCCATTCGTCGTAGAGCGTGCCGTAGTCCTTTGGCACCTTGCTGACGCGCCACGCGTCGAAAGCTTCTTCGACGATCAGGAAGCCCATGCGGTCCGCCAGCTCCAGCATCTCGGGTGCAGGAGGATTGTGCGTGGTGCGGATGGCGTTCACGCCCATGTCGCGCAGGATCTCGAACTGGCGTTCCAGCGCCCGGACGTTCAATGCCGTACCAAGCGCGCCAAGGTCGTGGTGCAGGCACACGCCCTGGATCGGCACATGCTCGCCGTTGAGAACAAAGCCGCGCGCCGCCTCGAATACCGCGGTACGGATGCCGAAGGGTGTTTCCACCTCGTCCACCACCTTGCCTTCGCCGGTCACGGTGGTGACGGCGACATAGCGCTGCGGGTCGCGCAGGCTCCACAGCTTCGGCTGCGTAACCTCAAGCGACTGCGCCAGAAGGCTCTGGCGGCCCGCCTTGACCTTGGTCAGCGGCGACACTTCGCTCTGCGCCAGCACCGGTCCGGTCTGCCGCCCCGCGGCATCCAGCGCATAAATCGCGGTGGAGACCTGGGCTGCGGTGTCGCCGCCATTGTTGTCCAGCGTGACCTGGACATTGACCGTGGCCGACTCCTTCTTGATGATAGGCGTGGTGACGTAGGTGCCGTTGTGCGCCACGTGCAGGGGTGACGTCTTCACCAGCCACACATTGCGGTAGACGCCGCCGCCGGGATACCAGCGCGACGATTCCTGTGGATTGTCGACACGGATCGCCACCACGTTCTCCGCCCCCGGCTTCAAATGCGGCGTCAGGTCTACGCGGAAGGATGCGTAGCCATAAGGCCAGCCCCCGACCTGTTTTCCGTTCAGCCAAACCGTTGCGTGCGACATGGCGCCGTCGATATCCAGATAGACGCGCTTGCCCGCGTCGCTGGCGGGCGATGTGAAATGCTTGCGATACCACGCCACGCCCCACCAGGGCAGCTTGCCGGTCTCGCCATCGTATTCCTGCCTGAACGGCCCTTCGATGCCGAAATCGTGAGGCAGGTTCAGTTTGCGCCAAGCCTTGTCATCCAGCGACGGAGATGCCGCGCCTTCGGCGGGCTCACCCTTCAGGAAGCGCCAGTCGGCATTGAAGGAGGCGCGTTCGCGTACGGCCTGTTCGGCGGCATGCGCGGGAAGGACTGCCGCAACGGCGGCGCCGGTGAGGGCAAGCAGGGATACAGTTCGCATATTCATCTGTGTGGGCAGGAAGAAGAGGCTAGTATCGGCCCGTCATGGTCTTTTGAATAATATCGATTTCAAGATAGGATTTTGCCGAAATCGGATAGCTCCGGGGGGTTCGATATAATTGCCCCTCATTTTTAGGGGGAATTGCGTGGGTGCGTCGATTCGTCAGGTGAGCTCCTTGGCCATGCGCGGCAGACTGCTGCGGGCGGCCCTGCTTGGCCTGGCGTGCGCGGCCCCTCTTCCCGCCCTCCCTTCCACCGAATCCCACGACGCCTCGCTGCAGGTGCTGCACTGGTGGACGTCCGCCGGGGAAAGGCGCGCCGCGAAAATCCTTGCCACCCGCCTGGGCGAGGAAGGCATCGAATGGAAGGACAACGCCGTGCCAGGCGGAGCGGGCCTCGGCGCAGGCAAGGTACTCAAGAGCCGCGTCCTCGCGGGTGATTCTCCCGGCGCCACCCAGATCATCGGGGTTTCGGTCGGCGAATGGGCGGAACTGGGCCTGCTGCGCGGCTTCGACAGCGTGGCCGCCGCAGGCAACTGGAACCGCGTGCTCTTCCCCACTGTGTACTCCCTGGTGCAGCATCACGGCCATGTGGTGGCGGCGCCGCTCGGCATCCACCGCATCAACACCCTGTTCTACAACCGCAAGCTGTTCACCCGCCTGCAGCTTTCACCGCCCTCGAACTGGGCCGAATTCGAACAGGTCTCCCGCAAGCTGCGCGCAGCAGGCGTTGCGCCGCTGATGCAGAGCAGCGAGCCATGGCAGGTGGCCACGCTCTTTGAAAATCTTGTACTGGCCGAGAGCGGCCCCGAATACTACCGGGACCTGTTCGTCCGCCTGAGCCCCCAGGCAGCATCGGACAAGCGCCTGCGCGAAGCCCTTTTCCGCCTGCGCGGCATGAAGGGCTGGATGGCGCCGCTCGAAGAACTGTCCTGGCCCGATGCCGTGCGCCGCTTCTCGCGCCGCGAGGCGGCCATGCTGGTGATGGGCGACTGGGCCAAGGCGGAACTGAACGAATGGGGCTTCGCCACGGACGACGAATTCTCCTGCGCCCCGATGCCGGGCACCGCCAAGCTGCACCTGTACAGCGTGGACACGCTGGCCATGCTGGGCACGGACAGCAGCCGCATGGCGGCCCAGGAAAAGCTGGCGAAGCTCGTGGTCACGCCAGCGGTGCAGCAGCAGTTCAATGCCGCGAAAGGCGCGGTCAGCGTGCGGCGCGACGCCGATCCTACCGGCATGGACAGCTGCGCCCGCGATTCCTGGACCACCTTCGCCGGCGGCGCTGCCGCCCAGGCGCCCAGCCTCGTGCACCGCATGGCGGCGGACGAGGAGAGCCGCGACGCGATCATCGCGGAGGTGCACCGCTACTTCATGAACGACAGCATCACCGAAGCCGACGTGCAGCGCCGCCTTGCGGCTGTCCTGCGCGCGCTGAACCTGCGCCGGCGCAAATGACCGGCCACCACGAGGAAAGAGCATGGCACGCAAGATCCTGAT
The DNA here is from genome assembly GCF_021165955.1 of Massilia endophytica. Lineage (NCBI taxonomy): Bacteria > Pseudomonadati > Pseudomonadota > Betaproteobacteria > Burkholderiales > Oxalobacteraceae > Massilia > Massilia endophytica. The sequence goes on from NZ_CP088952.1 coordinate 3,022,463, forward strand.
TGTCGACGACGACCAGAAAACCCGGATGCTGCTCAAGACCTATCTTGAGAAGAACCAGTACGAGGTGATCCTTTCGCACAATGGCGAAAGCTTCCTGTCCGAGCTGCACCTGCATGCAGGCCAGCTCTCGCTGGTGATCCTGGACGTGATGCTTCCCGATACCGACGGTTTCGCCCTGTGCCGCATTGTGCGCCAGCAGTCCAATGTGCCCATCATCATGCTGACCGCCAGCTCGGACGAAACGGACCGCGTCGTCGGCCTGGAGCTGGGAGCGGACGACTATATCGCCAAACCCTACAGCCCGCGCGAGCTGCTGGCCCGCATCAAGGCTATACTGCGGCGTGTGTCGGCGGAACCGGCGGCCGCGCCGCGCTACTACCGCTTCAACGGCTTCACGCTCGATGCGCTGGAGCGCAAGGTGGTCGACAGCGAAGGCCAGCCCCTCGCGCTCACGGGCCTGGACTTTCAGCTACTGAAGTACTTCGTGGACCATCCGGGCGATATCCTGGACCGCAGCATCCTGTGCGAGGAAACCCGCGGCCGCGACGCCGGTCCTCTGGACCGTTCGCTCGACGTGCAGATCAGCCGCCTGCGCCTGCGCCTGAACGACGACGGCAAGCAGCCCATGCTGATCAAGACCGTGCGCGGCGCAGGCTATGTGTTCTCGGCGGACGTGAGCGTTTCCCATGTCTGAACGGCGCTGGTGGCCCCAGTCCCTTCTGGGCCGCCTCTCGCTGGTGATGGTGGCGGGCCTGCTCATCACACAGATCGCGGGCAGCGCCATCTGGGCCACACAACTGCGGGCCAAGGCCGAGGCGGACGCCAAATCCGCCGCCCAGTACCTGGGCCAGGGTGCGGCCAGTTCCATCCGCTTCTTCCGCAGCCTGCCTCCCAGCTACCGCAGCCTGCTGATCCAGCAGCTGCGCGAAATGGGCGGCACGCGTTTCTTCGTGTCCCTGAACCGCGCCTATGTGCCGGTGCCGCCCATCGCCCCCAACGCGCTGGCCGACACGGCGCTCGGCACCGTCGGCGCCACCCTGCGCAATGACCTGAACCACGACCAGTTCCGCCTCGCCTTTGCCTGGCCCGACCAGCTGGCCGTGTCGCCGGACGGCGTGCATCTGGGCGAGCTGCCGGAGAACTGGGTGCGCCACATCCTGCTGCCAAAGCCGGACCCCGCGCCCATTCTCGTGATCCAGACGGAGCTCGAACCCGGCAACTGGCTGTACATGGCCACGCTGATGCCCGACCCCTACTTCCTCCGCAACAGCGATCCGCTGTCGCCGGACCGGCTGGTGCTGCAGGGCCTCTCGCTGGCCGCCGTACTGCTGCTCTCGATCCTGGTTGTGCGCTCCATCACGCGCCCGCTGGCCGCGCTGTCCGACGCCGCAGAGGCCTTCGGCAAGGACGAAAACGCGCCTGCGCTGCCGGTGACGGGCAGCCGCGAGTTCGTGAACACGGCACGCGCATTCTCCGCCATGCGCGACCGCATCGCGCGCTATATCGAGGATCGCGAACGCCTCTTCATCTCGATCTCGCATGACCTGCGCACGCCCATCACCCGTCTCAAGCTGCGCGCCGAGCTGCTGGACGACGAAGCCCTGCGCAACGAGTTCGAGGAGGACCTGGACGAACTGGACATGATGGTCAAGGGCGCGCTGCAGTGCGTGAAGGACAGCGACATCCACGAGAACCCGGCCGAGATCCGCCTGGACAGTTTGATCAAGCGTCTGGTGCGCAGCGCCCAGCTGGCAGGCCACAGCGTGGCTTTCGGCGGCACGAGCGCCGTCGTGCGCGGCAAGCCGCTTGCACTGAAGCGCGCCATCGGCAACCTGCTGGACAACGCCCTGTTCTACGGCGAGCGCGCCGAGATCAGCGTGCGCACGCTCGATGGCTGGGTGGAAATCGCCGTGCGCGACCACGGCCCCGGCGTGCCGGAAGATGCTTTCCCCAGCCTGTTTGAACCCTATGTGCGCCTGGCCCACGGCCGCGAACGCAACGACGGCGGCATGGGACTGGGCCTCGGCATCGCACGCGGCGTGATCGAAGGCCATGGCGGCAAGCTCCTTTTGGCAAACCATCCCGAGGGCGGACTCAATTCCGTGATCCATCTCCCCGCATGAAGCGTTATTTAGACAAGTGTTTTGTAATGTTTTGTAAGCCTGCCTGACGCTGGGTTTCAGCGCTTTCGGCAGCCCGGCGGGTCCAATGTAAAGATACGTAAGCGGCCGCGCCTTCCCGTCGCATCAATTCCCAATCAAATCAATCAGTTAGCCGAATCCAGCTGCCCATGGAGGCGCGCTGGTGTCACACGGCAGGCCGGTGCTAGCATCGGTTCATCGACACGGTAACTCACACTCCCCTCTTGTGTGTGAGCTTTGTCCGGCGCCACCCCGGCGGCGCCGGTTTTTTTTGGCCTAAGCGATACCGACACTGAAAAAAACATCCAAGGGAGAACGTATGTCCGAGCCATTGATCCGAAAAAAATACCTGACCCAACTGATCGCGATGGCGCTTGGCGCACTATCCGCGCAGGGCCACGCGGCAGGCCAGGCCGATACCTCGGCCGCAGCCGATGCCGCCCCTGTCGTGGAAGTGCGCGGCATCCGCGAAACGCTGAAGCGCAATCTGGCGGAGAAGCGCGATTCGTTGAACATCGTCGACACGGTGACCGCGGAAGACCTGGGCAAATTCCCGGACAAGAACGTGGCGGACTCCCTGCAGCGCGTGCCCGGCATCTCCGTGGACCGAACCTGGGGCGAAGGCCGCGACATCTTCGTGCGCGGCACGGACAAGAACCTGAACATGACGCAGCTGAACGGCCAATCCGTGGCCTCGGCCTACTGGTGGAAGAACGACGCGCAGAGCCGCGGCTTCAACTACGACATCCTTCCTTCCGAACTGGTGGGCAGCCTGGACGTGTACAAGAGCCCTTCCGCCGACCTGGATGAAGGCAGCATCGGCGGCTTGGTGATCGTGAAGACGCGCAAGCCCCTGCAATTCAAGCAGCCCCTCACGGCGCAGTTCTCCGCCGAAGCCACCTACAGCGACCTGCCTTCCAAGACCGATCCCCAGTTCTCCGGCCTCGTGGCATGGAAGAACGAGGCGAAAACCTTCGGTATCCTTGCAGCCTTGAGCCGCCAGCAGCGCACCATGCGGCGCGACGGCCTGGAGAACTTCACCGACGCCACGAAATACAACATCGTGGACCAGAACGGCGCCGTCACGCCGAACGCCTATGCCTCGTGGGGCGGCGGCTCCGCCATCTTCCGCCAGGACCGCGAGCGCACCACCGGCAACCTGACATTGCAACTGCGTCCAACGCCTTCCTCCGATATCTCATTGAACTACATGAATTCGGACATGGACATGGACAACAATAACCAGAACTACCTGTGGCAGGCAGGCGGTCTGGCGGACGCCAATGGCACGCTGCGCGTGACCAACCCGCGCTTCATCACCACCTCGGACGGCACGAAAGCCCTGGTGGGCGGCACCGTGGGCCCGACCACGGGCGTATCCTTCGAGCCCATCTACCGCGAGGCCTATATCAAGTCCAAAGTGCTGGACCTGGAAGGCAACGTGGACGGCGACGGCTGGCAGCTGCACGCCCAGGCGGGCACCACCTCCGGCGCGGGCGGCAGCCTCCACGACCGCAACTTCTGGTTCACCGGGAACACCCGCGCCACCATCAACCTCGCGCCGGACACCTATGAGGTCACCTATCTCGACATGAACCCGCTCGATCCCACGAAGCTTACGCTGCAGGGCGCGCGCGACTGGATCCGCCGCATGGAGAGCAAGGAGAAGTACGGCCAGGCCGACCTCACGCTGGACGTGGACAAGGGCTTCATCAAGAACGTGAAACTGGGCGCCAAGCTGCGCGACAACACGGTGCAGAACCGCCGCGTCATCGGCACGGTGGGACCAGGCAGCACCGGCTGGCAGTCCTTCTCGCTGGCGGACCTCTCCACCGGCCCCTCGCCGAAACTGAGCCAGGAAGCCGCCACGGCAGGCTCCCTTACCCAGTACGCGTGGGTGGACGACGCGCTGGCCTTCAGCAAGGGCTTCCCCATGTACGACAAGGGCATGGTGTATGCGGAAGCGAAGGGCGAGTACTACCGCATCAAGGAACGCATCTCTGCACTGTACGGCAAGGCGGAATTCGCCTACGACAAGTGGCGCGGCGACTTCGGCGTGCGCTATGTGCGCACCCGCCAGACGTCGGAAGCGAACCAGAACCTTGGCGGCACGGGCAACTACACGCTGGGCAGCGTGGAGCGCAGCTACAACGACATTCTGCCCAACCTGAACTTCGTGTACGAACTGCGGCGCGACCTGCTGGTGCGTGGCGCCGTGTCGCGGGTGATGGCAAGGAACACCTTCAGCGACCTGAGCGCCAGCACGGAAGTCAGCGGCACCACGAATGCCGCCACGGCAGGCAACCCGCTGCTGAACCCATACCATGCCAACCAGGCCGAGATCGGGGCGGAATGGTATTTCGCCGACGCGTCCCTGCTGTCCGCCACCCTGTTCAGCAAGCGCCTGGATACCTTCATCTACACCTCCACCGCCATCGAGAACGTGGCAGGCGTGATGCGTCCCGTCACGCGGCCGCACAACGCAGACAACGGCGCCACCATCAAGGGCCTGGAGCTGCAATGGCAGCAGGCATTCGGCAACGGCTTCGGCGCCATCGTCAACTACACCTTCACCGACGCCAAGGCCGGCTCGGTGGCGGGCGGCCGCAAGCTCAATGTGGTGGGCAATTCGCGCAACCAGCTCAATGCCAGCGGCTACTACGAGAAGCACGGCTACAGCCTGCGCGTGTCCTACAACTACCGGTCCAAGTCCTATGGCGGGCTCGATGAAGGCGGCCAGGACGTGACCAGCGCCTACGGCCAGTGGGATGCCACGGCAAACTGGGATATCACTCCCAAGTACAGCCTGTACGCGTCGGCCGTCAATATCGGCAACGAGGTAATCCGCACCAACACCACGGACGGCCTGCCGGTTGGCGTCTACGAAAACGGTGCCCGCTACAGCATCGGCCTGCGCGCGAAGTTCTGAAGCAATGAGGAATCAGGCAATGGAAGTTCCCGGCCAGGCGGCCAAGTCCAGGGAGGTGGCGGTGGCGATGGCCTTCATCGGCCTCATGTTCTTCATCCTCGGCTTCGCCACCTGGCTGAACGGGTCGCTGATCCCCTTCCTGAAAATTGTTTGTGACCTGAACAATTTTCAGGCCCTGTGGGTCACCTTCGCGTTCTACATCGCCTATACGGTGATGGCTCTGCCTGCGGCGGCCGTGCTGCGCCGCACGGGCTACCGCAAGGGCATGGCGCTGGGTCTGGGCGTGATGGCCGTGGGCGCGCTGCTCTTCATACCGGCGGCGCGGACAAGCTTGTACGGCCTGTTCATGCTCGCTCTGTTCACCCTCGCCAGCGGCATGACGCTCATGCAGACGGCGATCAATCCCTACATCGTCTGCATCGGCGCCCGCGAAAGCGCCGCCATGCGCATCAGCGTCATGGGCTTGCTGAACAAGGCGGCGGGGGTGATTGTGCCGCTGGTGTTCTCAAGCCTGATGCTGTCGGGCATAGGCCACTTCTCGGACGCCGAACTGGCCGCGCTGGCGCCCGCCGCACGCGACGCACTGCGTTCCGAGCTCGCGCTGCGGCTGGTGTTCCCCTACATGGCCATGGCGGGCTGCCTGCTGCTCGTGATGCTGCTGGTGCAGTTCTCGCCGCTGCAGGAGATCGCCGCGGAGGAAGAGGAAACGCCGGTGGAACGCTTCGGCGTGCTGCGCTTCCCGCAGCTCGTGCTGGGCGCTCTCTCGCTGTTCGCTTATGTGGGCGTGGAAGTGATTGCGGGCGATACCATCGGCCTGTATGGGCGCCATCTGGGCGTGGAGAAGTTCGGCATCCTCACCTCCTATACGATGAGCTTCATGGTGCTGGGCTACATTGTAGGTGTGCTGGCGATACCGAAGTTCCTGTCGCAGAAGGAGGCGCTGCTGCTGTCCGCCATCAGCGGCATCGCTTTCACGGCGGGGGTTGCGCTCAGCTCACCCGCCAGCACCGGCATCTCGCAGGTGCTGGTGACCTGGGCAGGCGTGCCGGCGGTGCCGGACTCGGTGATGTTCCTCGCCATGCTGGGCTTCGCCAACGCGCTGGTGTGGCCGGCCATCTGGCCGCTCGCACTGGAAGGCCTGGGCAGGTACACGGCCAGCGGCTCCGCGCTGCTGATCATGGGCATTGCGGGCGGCGCCCTGCTGCCCATGCTGTACGGCTACCTGTCCGACGCGCACAGTGCGCAATCGGCGTACTGGCTGATGCTGCCCTGCTATGCGCTGATCCTGTTCTACGCTGTGAGGGGCCACAAGATCCGTTCCTGGCCTTGAGCACGCTGAACCCGGAGGCAGCCGAGGCTCCGCTGGCCGCTACTATGGATAGACCAGCTGAGTATCCGCATACCCAACGCCCTTCTTCACGGCGTCCTTCTCCGGGTTCATTTTTCTGAATCCCAAAGACTCGTACCAGCCCACTGCGGAAAACGCCGAATCGACGCGCAGCTCCGTGCACTCCTTCTGCGCCTTGAAGCGCGCAATGGCATCCTTCACTAGCGCCGATCCGCCGCCCCCTTTGTCCGGGTGGCCAATCAGCCAGCGGATGTACATATAGTTCACCCCCATGTAGTGATCCTTCTCCAGCACCATATAGGCGACCGGCTCCCGATGCGCTCCCTGGTAACTCGCGCTGAGTACATGCTGGTCCTCCGCCTTGCCGAACGGTATGCGTTCGCTGGGCTTCTTCATATCGCCCGAAACGTTTTCCCCTTCGTCGTACTTGTCCCAGTTCCATCCTGATGTGATGTCGTCGCCGTGCTCAGTGCTCTCACCGTCGAACTTCTCGGCGCCGACGACGCGGCCAATACTGCGCCTTCTCTTCTTTGCGGCCTCGCTCCAGGCATCATGGAAACCCTGCAGATCGTGGGACACTGTTTCGTCCTCCGCCTTGTGCCTCTCTATGCCGATCTTCTTCTGCGGAGGCTTCTCCACCGCAGGCAGCTTGACGGTTTCGGCGCGCACATAGCTGTCCTCCGGAGGTTTCACAAACGCTCTGCCGTCCCATACGAACAGCACCTTCAGCCATTTATGCCGGAGTTCGTCGGCCTCCCGGTCCGCCTCGCGCCGGGAAGCCTTCTCCTGGTTTCCACCGCGCCGGGACATGAACACTGCCTCGTCGTCCACAACAATCTTCTGGCCATGCGACAGCTGGCCCAGCTTCCCGGGAACTTCCCTCGACTGCCAGTCATCATGCTCGCCGAACAGCGACTCGCCCCTGGCCTGGACCAGATGGGTGATCGCCCAGCTGACCGTTGCTTCCTTTACGGCCCTTTGCACAGGGCTTGCGCCCGCCGCCGGGGCGCTTGCCGCGCGGGATGGGAGCGTCGCCGGTCCGGGTTTCATCTGTAAGGCTTTCGCCCCCATCACATCGGCCTCGCGCTCCAGCCTCTTGTCGTCATTGACCGGCGTGCCGCGCTTCATCTGCATGGTGGGCTTCACCCTGCCCTGCTTCTGCTGCACCACGTGCCATGCTTCGTGCGCCAGGTGCTTCTCCTGGCCCGATGCCAGATGGATATCGCGGCCCTGCGCATAGGCATGGGCATTCAGCTGGGCAGGCTTGCTGGAGTTGTAGTGAACCTTGACATCGTCCATCGAATGCCCGGAAAGGCGTTCGATGCCTGATTTCAGATTGTCCGGCAGGCCCGTATGATTCTTGGCGCGCTGCGCGACGCCGCTATTGGCCACACCTTCGAGCGCGTGCAGCTGCGCTACTCTTGGGCTGCTGTTGGCCGCCTCCTGCAGCTTTCGCTGCACGGCGGCCTGGGGCCGATTGTCCGCCAGTCCGGCTAACGGCTTAAACCGCCTCTGAACAGGCTCCTTTGCTTCGGACTGTCGCTTATTGCCAGCGTAAGCCTTCATTTGCAGGTCCTTCCCTACAGTAGCGGTGCCGCGTCGACAATGCGCACATCATGCATCTGGTGCAGGTAGGCTTCGAGATAGCCCTTGTGCGAAGCGCCCACCACCACCAGGACGCGCATGCCGGGCTGCGCCTCCATCACCGCGCGGATATTGGACGCCATGCGCAGATTGCGTATCTCCCAGTACGCCACATAGGCGCGGCCGAAGCGCTGCGGCGATGGCTCGTTGAGCGCGGCGCCGAAATCGCTGTCGAACACCAGCTTTCCGGTTCCAGGCACCGTGTTATAGGTGCGGTACATCGACAGCACACCCTCGGGCGTGCGCAGGCCTTCGCGCATCGCCTCGTCCGTTTGCTTGCGCTTTTCGGTCGCCGGATTGTTCCAGGCCTTCATCAGCGCTTCGCCGTATGCCTTCTGGTCCGGCGTCGGGCTGTCGGCAGTATGGTCGTCCATGGGGTACACGCGCTCATGGCCCAGCCGCACCGCGAGCCGTACCGCTATCTGGTAGCTCTCATCGCGTTTGCGTTCCAGCGTCTGAAGCCGTTCGACAAGTACGGCATCGAGCCCGTCGCCAGTCCGCCGTTCGGCTTCCGGTAGCCGGAGCCACTGAACGAGAGCCGAAGCCTGCTCGCCTCCCGCGAGGAAGACTGCCGCCAGGCGGCGGCGCTCGGAGGCGCTGGGCGATGCCGGCCATACGGCCAGCATCTGCTCGGCCTGCGCTGTCGCCGCAGGGATATCCAGCCCCGTCGCTGCTTGCGCAGGCGCGGTATTCCAGCAATAGGATTCGATTGTGTCCTGATAGCGCTGCGGGTGGCGGCGGACGAAGTCGCACTGCACTCCGGAGAGCGCTTCGATGGCGATAGCCTTGGGCTTCCACGCGGCGAGCCTGTCGTTCAGCAGCCGCAGGCTGGCGGTTTCGAAAGTGGACGGCAGTTGCGAGAGATGGGGAGACCCCAGGACCAGGACTTCATTCTGCGTCCCGTTGGCTGGCCCCTTCAGCGCAGCAGGATTAAAATCCGGCTGATAGCCCTGTGCCGCCGCCATCCCGGAAAACGCCAGCGACACCATCAAGCAAGGCAGTTTTGACACGTATCCCCTCCATGCGCATATCGATAATCATCTGATAATTACACTTCCGCGATAAAAAGTCACCTCGGCATGTGACGGGCTGTGACAAAGTGATAGTTTCTTCGAAATCCCCACATGATAAATTCGCTCTCTGAGCGACATCTTCCGGGATGATGATGGAGAAGCTGGTCAAACCTGAACCACCAAGATCACAGGCGCAAGGTGGCCAGAGGGAAGCGCCATCCCGCGGCGCCCTCAGCCAGCAACCCGGACGCCTGGCGCAGGCCGTGCAAGGCAGTCCCCGCATGCTCGCCCAGCGAAAGCTTGCGGACAACATCGCGAACAGCCCGCGCAGCGTGGCCCAGCGCCAGCTCGGCGAAATCGTACAGACGGCACAAGAGAGCGGAGCCGAGGGCCGCAGCGGCCTGCCCGGGCCTTTGAGATCGGGCATCGAAAGCCTGTCCGGCATGTCGATGAGCGGCGTGAAAGTCCATTACAACTCCTCCAGGCCCGCGCAGCTGCAGGCGCACGCCTATGCCCAGGGCAACGACATCCATCTCGGTCCGGGCCAGGAGAAGCATCTGCCGCACGAGGCCTGGCATGTGGTGCAGCAGCGCCAGGGCCGAGTGAAAGCGACGCTCCAGGCCAAAGGAGTGGCGATCAACGACGATAGCGCGCTGGAGCAGGAGGCCGACGTCATGGGTGCGCGGGCGGCCCAGGCGAAGGCTATGCCGCCACAGGGCCGCGAAAGTGCGGCTCCTGCCAGTGTGGGACAGCTGCAGGCGGCGCCGGTGGTACAGGCCTTCTGGCTCCGGCAGGCCGACACCGTCAGCTGGATCGACGACGCCAACCGGGTAGCGCCCCTTCTGGTCGTCAACAAGGTGCCTGAACAGCGCAAGGTCCTGCATTCCAAGAAGTCCGGTAAATACAAGACCAAAATCGTGGATGTCGACGAAACCAGGAGGAGCTACGGTTTCGTCGGCGAGAAAACCAAGGTCTATCGCCTTGCAGGGATTGTCAAGGTCTCCTGGTCCGTCATCCAGAGCCTGATCGACGAACTGGGCGTGCAGCGCGTCGATATCATCTACACGGGCCTCGATTCACGATGGGGGACGGCGCCAGGCATAGGCGCCATCCGCAAGCACAGCGCAAACCTCGCGAACCTGGATATCAGCGTGTTCACGCGGCTGTTCTCGCAACCTTCGCTGGACGTGAGCACATTCCTCAACCTGCTCGGCGTGCACGACTTCGACGAATACTTCCAGGGAACGGTGGCCGAGCAGCTCAAGCTGGTCACGGGCCCCGAACTGAAAGCCTTCCACGGCCTGCTCCAGGCGGAATCCAGCCTGACGTACAGGCGCGTGCTCGATCTCAGCCCCACGGCCAGCCAGGGCGCCCACTTCCTCAAGGAACATGGCGCGCACAGTACACTGCACCAGACCATCGCGCGCGCGGTGGAATACGGCATGGCGCACGGGAACCAGGCCACCAAAGGGAACTGGGCGTCCAACCTGATTGCATCGAGAGCGGTGCAGTGGGCGACGCGAAAAATGGACAACGATGTCAACCGGGCCAACAACGACAAGACGCGCACGGTCGCAGACCTGGATGTCATCACTCCCGCCGCTGCGGCCGCGACAGGCATATTCGCCAACGTCCGCGCCAATGTGCGCAACGCGATCACGAACGGCCCTTATCACACGGGGAACCTGACGGGCGGCCGCGGCGCAGTGACCGCGGCAATCACCGGCACCTACACGGACACCCCAGGCCACACTCACGCCATCCGCGGTAACTTCACCGGCAATCTGATGGGCCCACTGCCGGGCGCCCCTGTCGTCAACCAGCCGGTCACGATAGAACGCCTGAGCGGCAATGGCGCCACGACCGCGGCGATGACAGCACGAACCAGTGCCGCCGGCGTCGCACCTCCGACCCTCAACGGGACGTTGGTCGCGAACCTCCACTACACCGATTCGCATGTGGGCCTGACGATAGGTGGCAACCACTTCGACGGCGTTGGCGATCTGCGTACGGCCATGGATGCTCCGGTCAACGGCGCCCATGCGACGTGGGGCACCACAGGTGCGTACACCGGAGGTTATATCAACGCAAGCGTCAACCAGCAGACCGTGAACGACGGCGTTGGCAACCAGGCCAGGTTGAACCAGGGCGACTTCGTCGCGGGTTACTGGACGAGCCCCAACAATCACGCGGTGAGAGGGAACCTCACGGGCTATTCGAACGGCTGGAATCAACCGGTTGCAAGCGGCGGCAAATACACGAACCTTGTGGCCACGCTGGGCAACCTGCCGCTAGCGGCAGCGGGAGGTTTCGAGCCCAGGACTTTGCATGCGATTGTCAACAACGCGGATGTCGCAGGCAAGACCCTGCACTACGTGAAGATCGCCGGGGGGCCCGGACCACTCACGATCGACGGCAAGCTGCTCGCGCCCACCGTCACGGTCAACGGCACCCTGGCCGACCTGAAGGCGGACCATCTCGTTCCGCTGGCGGTGGCCAGCATCGCCTCGCTGCGGCTGACGACCGACAATATCGTCAAGAACAATGCGACAGCCGCGCCAAACATCGATACCGTGGCCGCGCCGGTTGCCGGAACAACCTACTACAAGCAGATCGGCGCCGACCGCATCGAGTTCCGGCTGCAGGCGCTGGACCTGCCCCCGGCATGGACCGAAACGAACTTCCGCGTGCTGTTCAAACTGACCAGCGCCCACAAGGCGCACTACGAGCCCTTCACCGCGTACTGATTCCATGCCGTTCACGGTATCATCGGCACATGGACCGCAGACTGGAAACAGGTGAGTACTTTGGCAACAGCACCGTGCTGTATGAGCGCGGCGGGCTGGCGCTGAGCGCGACCCGCTTCGCCGGTGAGCTGGATATTCCCAGCCATCAGCATGAGAACCCCTTCTTCTGCCTGGTGCTGGACGGCTGCGGCACACGTCGATGGCCGGGCCGCGCGGGTGAGCAGGCGCCCATGGCCCTGACCATGTTTCCAGCCGAGATGCCGCATGCGAACCACTGGCATGAAGGAGGCGGCAGCGTACTCCACGTGGAGTTCTCCGGCAGCTGGCTGGAACGCATGCGCGAGTCCCGCGCACTGCTCTCGCGCCCCCTTGACTTCGACCGGGGAGCGCCAATGCTCACGGCCCGGCGCCTTGCCCTGGAAACGCGGGTCTTGGACAGCGCATCGCCACTACTGATCGAAGGCCTGGTGCTGGAGCTGCTGGGAGAGTGCGCGCGCAGCCGTGCCGCGCCCACGGGCGCACAGCTGCCAGCGCGCATCCGGCGCCTGCAGGAACTGCTGCATGCCCGCTTTGCCGAGCGCCTGGACCTCGATGAGCTGGCAGACAGCAGCGGAGTTTCGCCCGACTTCCTGGCGCGTGAATTCAAGCGCCACACCGGCAGCAGCATAGGCGACTATGTGCGCCAGCTGCGCGTGGAGTATGTGTGCAATCGCCTGCGCGGCAGCCGGCAAAGCATCGCGGAGATCGCGCTGGCTGCCGGCTTCAGCGATCAAAGCCATTTGAACCGGGTTTTCCGGCGCCTCATGCGCATCACGCCCGCAGCCTACCGGCGCGCCACTACGGATTAGTCCAAAAACAGCGCCTGCGTTCAAGCGCGCGGGGACGGCGCATCCTATGCTGAATGTTCATTCACTCAGGAGCCGCGCCATGCCCATCAACGCCACCCCGGATACGCCCTACCATACCCGCCTGGATGTGCTTTTCGGGCCGCTGGAAATCGTGGATGCCGCCGCTGTGGCAGCGGCCAACGAGCATCCCTGGTTCAACCAGACGCTATGCCGCGTGAACGATTCCGTGGTGCGCCTGGGCGTGCTGCAGGGCGAGTATCACTGGCACAAACACGACAACGACGATGAGTTCTTCTTTGTGGTCAGCGGGCTGTTCGTCATTGACCTGGAGGGCCGCAGCGTCACGCTGCATCCGGGCCAGGGCTTCGTGGTGCCGAAAGGCGTCATGCACCGGCCTCGTGCGCCGGAGAAGACAGTCGTGCTGATGATGGAAACGGCCTCGATCGTGCCGACAGGCGACAGTTGAAGAAAAAATTCTGGCTCCCCGACCTGGACTCGAACCAGGGACCTGCGGATTAACAGTCCGTCGCTCTACCGACTGAGCTATCAGGGAAAAGAGGTGACATTATAGCCGCGTGCAGCGAGCTCTACAACACACTTTCTTTGGACGCACCGTGAGCTAGCGCAAACCTGCGGCGGATACGGGTCATAGACTGAGACAGGCGAGTGATACCCGCTCCCTTACTCCTGAGGAGACCCGTCATGAAGAATTTTCCGCAACACCTGTCACACGCTTCCGGCGCGCCCCTCGCGCTGGAACCCACCCGTCTGCTGCTGGCGCTGAAAGCGCCGCGCGAGCGGTCCGAGGTGGCCCAGTTCCTGCACGGCCTGGACCTTTTCCTGGAGGACGATCCTGACGGCGAGGGCGTCCCCGGCGAACGCGTCAACCACACGCGCAGCCGCTACTTTGTGCAGGCGCGCCGCGCGCTGGACGATGGGCATGTCGCCAAGATCGAGTCCGCCGGCCAGGCGATTGGCCTGGACTGGGTGGGCCCCGTCTACCGCATGGCCGGCCAGGAAGGCCGGCGCGGCCTGATGACGCCCCTGCCCAATGTGGGCGTGATCCGCCTGCGCGACCAGAACGGCCCCGGCTTCGCGGCGGAAGGCCTGAAGACCCAGGGCGCCGAGCCCGTACTCAAGGAAGTGCCGGAGAAATCGCGCTACCTGAACGGCTACCGCTACTTCCAGATCACCAATGCGCGCGAGGTCAACGCCTACGAGCTGCGCGACCGCATCCGTCGCCTGCCCAACGCCGGGGTGATCGACTTCCAGTTCGAAACCATGCCGCTGCTGACACCGACCTCGATTGCGCCCAACGATACCCTCTTCCCGCAGCAATGGGACATGACCCGTATCGAAGCGGGCGGCCCTGGCGTTACCGGCTGGGACATCACGACCGGCGTCGCTACCCAGGTGGTGTGCGTGCTGGACGAAGGCTGCGACCTTACCCACCCGGACCTGCAGTTCTCTGACCCCGGAATCAACCTCGGCACGATGATGCCGGACGGTTCGCCCACCGGCAATCACGGCACTGCCTGTGCAGGCATCGTGGCCGCCACCTACAACAACGGCGCGGGCGTGACGGGCGTGGCAGGCAACGCGCGCATCCTGCCCGTGGCCTTCGATGCCTGGACCGACGTGGAAGTGGCCGCGGGCATCAACTACGCCACCGCCAACGGCGCCAGCGTGATCAGCATGAGCTTCGGCTTCAATGGCTGGAGCACGGCGATCATCGATCCGGCCATCCAGAACGCCTTCAACAACAACCTCGTGATGTGCGTGGCGACCCACAACTACAACGGCCCTATCACCTACCCGGCCACGAACCCGCTGGTGATTGCCGTGGGCGCCTCGGACGAAGTCGACAACCGCAAGACTCCCATGAGTCCGGACGGCGAACCCTGGGGCTCGAACTTCGGCCCCGAGATCTCCGTCGTGTCGCCCGGCGTGCACATTCCCACTACCGACCGCCAGGGAGCAAGCGGCTACGATCCCGGCGACTACGAGTTGGCCTTCAACGGCACCTCCTCGGCCACGCCGCACGTGGCAGGCCTGGCTGCCCTGATCCGCAGCGCCTATCCCACGCTGAGCAACGTGCAGGTGCGCGCCCACATCGAGCGCACGGCGCAGAAGGTCGGCGCGGTGGCCTACGCCGATACCCCCGGCCGCCCGAACGGCAGCTGGAACCAGGAAATGGGCTATGGCCGCATCAACGTCTACCGCGCGCTGGATGAAGCGGACGTGATGATCAAGGACGCACCAGCCGACAATGGCGCCGAGCCTTTCACCGGCGGGAACTTCTGGGACTTCTCCGACATTGTAGTGCGCATCTTCGACGACAACGTCTTCGTGCCGAGCGATCCGGCGCAATCGAAGAACGTGGAACGCGGCCAGGCCAACTACATCTACGTGCGCGTCACCAACAGCGGCTCGCGCGACGCCCGCAACGTCACCGTCAGCACCCGCATCACGCCTTTCGTCGGCCTGCAGTTCGTCTACCCGCAGGACTGGACGGTGTCGGATGCCACGCACGTGAGCCCTACCCCGCTTGCCGCCAGCTTCGGCACCGTGCCGGCGGGTTCCACCGTCATGGCCAAGTTCCGCATCGAAGCGGCGCAAGTGGAAAGCCTGTACGGCTGGATCACGAACAGCGGCTGGCACCCCTGCCTGCTGGCCGTGGTCAATGCGGACAACGACTATGCCTTCGCCACCGCCCCGCTGACGGGCGATCCGATCAGCGCGCGGCGCAACAACCTGGCACAGCGCAACCTGTCCGTGATCGACGTGCTGGCCAATGCCAGCGCCACCTTCCCCTTCGTCATGGGCAACCGCTACAACCTTGAGCGGCGCATGTCGCTGCTGGTGGACCGCAGCCGCCTGCCCGCCGCCATGCCGCTGACGCTGTCGCTGGATGAAGAAGGCCGGGAATTCCCGGCCGTGGACTTCAACAACCAGATACTGCCGGACGACCAGGGCGACAGCATGTGCGACAACGCGCTTGTCTTCCTCGAGGAGACCAGGATCAAGACGCGTTTCGGCTGCTGCACGGGTATCCTCACCCTCGGCAAGGACTCGCGCTTCGACTGCGCCACCCGTCACAAGCTGGGTAATATCAAGGTGGACGGCGGCGAGGTCGTGCTGCGCGATGGCCGGCGCTATGTCGAGATCCGGCAGTCGCTGGTGCGCATCAGCATGGACAAGGAGCCTGGGGCCATCTATCCCCTGGCGCTGCGCACCACCATCCCTGCCTCCGCAGCGGACGGCCAGCAGTACATGCTGGGCGTATCGCAGCAGAATACCCAGGGCATTACCGCCGGCGGCGCCGGTGTGGTCTACGTTGTGAGGTAATTTTCACGGTCGCTGGCGCCATGTTCGGCGCCAGTAAAACAGGTTTCGTCGCATCTCCATGGAGATCGCTCCGGGCGGCCGATAGCCTTGCGCTATCCCTCACCACCCGGAGAAGACGATGAAACACACCACCCTTTCCCTGCTGCTGATCGGCCTATGCGGCAGCGCCCTTGCCGCTCTCGAAGAAATCGCGCCTCCCGGCCTTGCCCAGGCCCGCCAGCAGTTCTTTGCCGCCTCGGGCGGCAACCGCGACGCCAGCGATGGCGCCATCGAGGCGTTCCACAAGCTCGGCGCAGCCCAGCCGGGCCATCCCATCTTCACCGCCTACGAGGGCGCGGCCCTGGCCCTGAAGGCGCGCGACGCCATTCTCCCATGGGAGAAGATGAAGCATGCCGAACGCGGCGCCGACCTGGTGGACAAGGCCCTGTCCCAACTCACCCCTGCGCACGACGAAGCCCTGTTCCATGGCACGCCCGAGAGCATCGAAGTGCGCCTCGTCGCCGCGAACACCTTCCTTTCCCTGCCGGACTTCATGAACCGCCGGGCCCAGGGCAAGCGCGCGCTGGAAACCGCGCTGAACTCCCCTCTCCTGCCGCAGGCCAGCGACCATACCCGCGCCGCGCTGTACGCGGCGGCGGCAAAGCTGGCTGGCAAGGAGCAGCGCAGCAAGGACGAAGCGGCATGGCTGCAGAAGATCGTGGCCCTGCCCAGGACCGCGCAGCACGAGCGCGCCGCCGCCCGCCTGAAGGAGCTGGGCCAATGAAGCGGGATCAATACGGTCCGCTGATGTCGCTGCGCGGCGTCAGCAAGGCCTTCACGCTGGGAGGCGCCACCATTCACGCCCTGCGCGGCGTGGACCTCGATATCGCGCGGGGCGAAATCGCCGCCGTCACGGGCCCTTCGGGCAGCGGCAAAAGCACGCTGCTCAACCTGTGCGGCCTGCTGGACAGCACCGACCAGGGCGAGCTGCTCTTCGAAGGCGAGGCCCTGCCCCGTTCCGACGAAGCGGCGCGCACTGCCCTGCGCCGCGAAACCATCGGCTTCATCTTCCAGAGCTTCAACCTGGTGCCCGTGATGAATGCCCACGACAACGTGGACTTCCCCCTCTATCTGCTCGGGCTGTCCGCCTCGGAGCGCCGCCGGCGCGTCGGCGAGGCGCTGGAACAGGTTGGCCTGTCGGCTTTCGGCAAGCATCGGCCGGACCAGCTCTCCGGCGGCCAGCGCCAGCGTGTGGCGATTGCCAGGGCCATCGTGAAACGGCCCCGCCTTGTCATCGCGGATGAACCCACGGCCAATCTCGACGCCATCACGGCGGCCCAGATCGTGGAGCTCATGCGCCAGCTGGCCCACGAATACGGCACCACCTTCCTCGTGGCCACCCACGATGACCGCATGCTGCCGCACTGCGACCGGTCCCTGAACCTCGACGACGGCGTGCTCGCAGGAGGCGGCCATGTCCATTAATTTCCCCTGGCTGTCCATGGCGCTGAAGAACGCCATGCGCAATCGCCGCCGCTCCCTCGTTACGCTGGCCATTGCCGCCACCGGCACGGCCGCCGCGCTCCTCGGCGGCGGCTTCGCGCTGCACACCTACCAGTCGCTGGCACAGGCCGCCGCGCGGGAAACGGGCCACGTCATCGTCGGTGCGCCGCAGTCCTTCGATGGCGTGGAGAATGCGCCGCTGGAACATGGGCTGGAAGACAGCGGCGCCGTCACACAGCGCCTGCTGGCACTGCCGGAAGTGCGGCGTGTGCTGCCGCGCCTCCAGTTTTCGGGGCTGATCAGCAACGGCGAGCGCAGCGAGATCTTCGTTGGCACTGGCGTCGACCCGATGCAGGAATTCCTTGTCAAGGGCCCCTTCATGCAGCGGGTGTCCGGCGAACTGCTGGACGCCGTGCCGGAAGGCCAGGGCCCCGGCATTGTGCTGGGCAAGACGCTGGCGCGCACGCTGAATGCGGAGCCGGGCAGCTCGCTCACGCTCATGTCCTCCACCGTTTCCGGAAGCCTGAGCGCCGTCGATGTCACCGTCACCGGCATCGTCACCACCGGCATCACGGATTTGGACAAGCGCCTCGCCGTCGTCGATATCGCAACGGCGCAAACCCTGCTGGCGACAAGGAAGGTCAGCTCCCTCGGCGTCTACCTCAACGAGCTGGAAGACAGCGGGCGCGTGGCCGGGCAGTTGCGCGGCGACCGCGCCATCGAGGTGCGCAGCTGGCTGGACCTCGCGCAGTTCTACCAGAGCGTGAAAGGCCTGTACAACCGCATATTCGGCTTCCTCGGCGTGATCGTGCTGGTCATCGTGCTGTTCGCGGTCACCAATACCCTGGCGATGGCGGTGCTGGAACGCACCCGTGAAATCGGCACGCTGCGCGCGATGGGCGCCACACCCCGCGAGGTGATGAAGGTGTTCACGCTGGAAGGCCTCTCGCTTGGCGCTGGCGGCGCCGTGGCGGGCATGGCGGCGGCAGCGGGTATCGCTTTCCTGCTGGTGTTCCTCGGCATACAGATGCCGCCGCCTCCCGGCCGCAGTGGCGGCTATCCGCTGGTCGTGGTGATCTCGCCCCTCATGTTCGCGGTGGCGGCGCTGGCGGTCACACTGCTGTCCGGCCTCGCGTCTTTCCTCGTCAGCCGCAAGGCTGCCCGCCAATCCGTTGTGGAGGCGCTGTCCCATGTTTAAGACCTTCGCTGTAACGATGCTCCTGTGCGGCGCCGCGCAAGCCGCCGACATCGACGCCATCCTGAAAAAAGCCGACAGCTTCCGCATGCTGGAAAGCTCGGCCCAGATAGAAACCCTCGTGCAGACGCTGAAGAACGGCAGTCCGGACAAGGAGAAGCGCTACCAGGTGCTGGTACGCCCTGGCGGCAAGGCCCTTATCCTGTTCCGCTCCCCCGGCGAGGCTGGCCAGAAAGTACTGATGTCCGGCGACGATTTCTGGATGTTCCTGCCCGGCAGCGCACGCCCCATCCGCATCACGCCCCTGCAAAAGCTGCTGGGCGACGCATCGACTGGCGACATCGCCACCATGACCTGGTCCGGCGACTACACGGGTTCCGTCGCTGGCGAAACCACTGTGGACGGTGTGCCCTGCCTGGAGCTCGAACTGAGCGCACTGCGCAAATCCCTCAGCTACCAGCGGGTGGTGCTGCACGTCGCAAAGAATGACTACCGGCCGCTGCACGCAGACCTCTACGCCGCTTCCAACCGCAAACTGAAGCAGGCCTACTACGTGGTGGAGCAGCGCGAAGGCCGTCCGCAGGTGACGCGCATGGTGCTGAAGGACGAAGTGCAGACCTCGCGCGAAACGGTCGTGAATATCCTTTCGACCAGGCCGCGCCAGTTTGGCGATGAGCTGTTCAACGCCATGTACCTGAGCCGGAACGACGTAAAACCATGAGATTGCGCCACACACTGGCCCTGGCCATGCTGCCGCTGGCGCAGCAGGCATGGGCGGATGACTATGCCTATGCCAGCGTACGCGGCCAGTTCGAATCGCGGGAAGCCCAGCCCGGCAATCCGCTTCGCATGAGAGACAGCACCCGGCTGTTCGAACACGCGGAACTGCGCTGGCAGCTGGACGCCCCGCTGCAGAACGCCCTGCGCGGCACCTTCACGGCGCGCCACGACCGCGATGGCGGCAGCACAATCCGCATCAACGAGCTCTCGCTCGAACGCCCGCTGGGCGGCGGCTTCCTCACTGCTGGCAAAAAGGTCATGAGCTGGGATGTTGGCTACGCTTTCCGTCCCCTCGACGTGGTGCAGCAGGAGGACCGGCGCGCGCTCAATCCCGTCACGCTGGAAGGCGTTCCCATGCTCGCCTGGGAGTCCTTCGGCGAAGACAGCGCCATGACGGTCGTGCTCTCCAATCCCGGCCATGGCCGCGCGGACCAGCCCCGCGACGATGGATCGCTGGCCCTGCGGCTCTACCGCCACCGCGGCGAGCGTGATGAATATGCTGTGCTTCGCCTCTCGCGCCGCAACGGCACCGAGGCCGGCGCTTCCTTCTCGCACGTGTTGAATGAAGGCGTGGAGCTGCATGCATCCCTGCTATGGCAGCAGCGCCACGAAGAATGGCAGCGCCAGCGCTGGCAGCCCGCAGGCCGTGGCGCCAAGGCACTGGCGGGCTTCACCTGGACGACCGAAAGCCAGTTCTCCGTGCTCGGGGAAGCCTGGGTGGACCGCAGTGCGGTCTCCGGGCAGGAACGCAATCTTCTGCTGCGCGCGGCCCAGCACTGGGACACGGTGGACGTATCGGCCGATGTGCTTTACCAGCCACAGAACGGCGGCAGGATCGGCACCATGTCCATCTCATGGAAGCAGGGTCCGTGGCTGCTATCAGCGAGCTGGCGGCATTACGGTGGCGCGGCAGGCGCGCTCACACGCAGTGTCGCAGTCGCCACCATCGAGCGCGGCTTCTGACTACATCTGGCGGAAGAGATGCGCGTAAAGGGGACTGACGCGCGGCTTCTCGCTGCGATGCTTCAGGTTGAGCGAGAGCTTGCCGGATTCGTCGCGCACTGCGCTCAGCACGCAGCTGGAGTTGACGATGGTGCCGCGATGGACCTGCCAGAAAAGCTTCTCGTCCAGCTGCGGCAGAAGCTCGCGAAGGCTCATGCGGATCAGTGCTTCACCATCGGCGGTGACCACGTTCACGTACTTGTCCGCGGCTTCGAAGTAGACCACGTCCTGAACGGGAATCATGCGCACCTGGCTGCCCACAGCGGCGCGGATCACGCCCAGGCGCTCGGCCGGGGCAGGCGCCAGCGCCTTCAGCTGCGCCAGCAGCGCATCCATGCCGCCGTTGCGTGCGTTCAGCCGTTCCCTCAAACGCTGCACGGTGCGCGACAGGCGCTCATCGCTGACAGGCTTGAGCACGTAGTCGGCGGCCGCACGGTCGAAGGCCTGCACGG
This sequence comes from Massilia endophytica, assembly GCF_021165955.1. NCBI lineage: Bacteria > Pseudomonadati > Pseudomonadota > Betaproteobacteria > Burkholderiales > Oxalobacteraceae > Massilia > Massilia endophytica. The sequence goes on from NZ_CP088952.1 coordinate 3,043,392, forward strand.
CGAATTCGTCGTAGGCGGTCACGAAAACGATCTGCGGAAAAGGTTCCGAACCGCTCCACTGCTCCGCCAGTTCCTCGGCGACTTCCAGTCCGGTCTTGCCGGGCATTTTGATATCGAGGAAGAGGACCTCGGGGCGCAGGAGCTGCGCCTGATCCAGGGCGGCGACGCCGTTCGGGCAGGTCGCCACGATGCGCAGGTCGGGCCACAGTTTCTGGAGGGTGTTCGCCAGCGTGGCGGCGAGAATCGGCTCGTCTTCGGCAATCAGTGCGGTGGTCATGGTCTCAGGATGGAAGAAGGATGCGGGCAACGGTGCCGCCGTCCGGTGCAGCTTCGAGCGCCACGGATGCCTTGTCGCCGTACAGCGCTTTCAGGCGCTCGCGCGTATTGTGCAGGCCAAGCCCGGTGCCAGGCTTGCCCGGGCCTGCGTAGGGACCGCGCCCCGTGTCGCAGACGGCAAGCTGCAGACGTCCCTCATGCAGCTCCGCACTGATGGCAATGCGGCCGCCGCCGATACTCGGCTCGATGGCGTGCGCAATCGCGTTCTCCACCAAAGGCTGCAGCAGCATCGGCGGAACTGCCGCCTCGCGCAGGGGTTCCGGCAGCGACAGCGAGTACGTCAAGCGTTCGCCCATGCGCACCGCCATCAACCCCAGATAGGCATCGAGCAGGCCGAATTCCTGCGCCAGCGTCGTGCTCTCCGAACGCGAAGATGACAACGTAGCGCGCAGGAACACGATGAGCTGGTCGAGCATGTGCTGCGCGCGCTGCGGGTCGATGGCGATGAGACCTTGAAGATTAGCCAGGGTATTGAACAGCATATGCGGCTCGATCTGCGCGCGCAGCAGCTGCAACTGCGCCTGCACCGCCTGCCGCTCCACCGCCTCCGCCCGCGCCTTCTCCAGCGCCATCGCCGCCTCGGCGCGAATGGCCCGGTCGCGGTTGCGGAAAATAAGGCTCACCGTGACAGTTGCAAGCAGCGTAAAGAGCAGCATGCCGTTGGTCTTGGAGTGTCCTGCCGAATGCAGCATGCCCAGATCGGCGTCCAGGACGTAGCCCGCCAGATGCGATCCCGCGAACTGGCCAAGCGGCACCCCGATCGTCACGATCAGGAGGAAAAGTGCCAGCTTCGGCTTCTGGTCCGCGCCCCACAGCAGGAGGCGCAGGCCGTCGATAAAGGCGAACGCGATGCCGCCGATGCAGTTCGAGATGAAGAGATTGCTCCAGAAATGGTTCCCGCTGCCGAACACGAAAGTGATCAGCAAGGCGCAGATAAGATTGAACGCCGCGACATAAAGCGCATCGATGCCGAAACGGCGCCAGGGAAAGCGGCGTTTCGCTGGCAAGGCGGTGAGGACAGAAGACATGGCGGAACCCGGCTGGAACTTGCCTGATTGTCACCTGCGGCGCTTGGAGCTGGCAAGGCTCTTGCGACGAAACCGGGATTGCCATCCGCGAAACGGGGCAAGCCTACACTTTTGTTGCAATTGTTCTACATTTGTTGCCAGATTCAAATGTAGAATTTCCTAATCCCTCGCGCTGGTGCCAGGGGTTTCAGACACAGGATAACAATGCGATTCACTTCTCTCCGCCCTCTCTGGGCGCTGGCCGGGCTGCTCACCGCCGCCCAGGCCATGGCTGCCGATTTACCCCTGCTGCGCGATCGCACTGAGGCCAACCGCCCGACGCTGATGCTCCTGGGCACGCCCCACTTTGCCAATTACAACCGCGACATCGTCAACACCCAGGTTCCGGATATCCTTTCACCCCAGCGGCAGGCCGAAATCGCGAAGGTCGCGCAAGCGCTCGCCGCCTTCAAGCCGACCAAGGTCGCGGTTGAGATCGCTGCCAAGGGGCAAGACAAGCTCAGCGCCACCTACCGCGCCTATGTGGCGGGCAGCCATAAGCTGCAGAGCGACGAATACCAGCAACTGGGCATGCGCATCGCCGCCGCGGCGGGCCACGCGGACATCTATGCCGTGGACTGGAATGAGATGCCGCCCGGGAAAATCGAGGATATCGATTACGACGAATGGGCGACGAAGAACGGCAAGGCGGCCTTGCTGGACCAGATTCGCCTCAACCCGGCCGTTGCCGAGTACAACAGGCAGCTGCCCCATACCACCGTGGCCCAATGGCTGCTGAAATACAACCAGCCGGAAGCGCTGGCGGACAGCCATCGCCGCTATTTTGATTACGCCATGCTGGGCAACAGCGAACAACAGCCCGGCGCGAACTGGCTTGCCAGCTGGTACGGCCGCAACCTGAAAATCTTCAGCAAGCTCGTGGCCCTGGCCCCGCAACCGGGCGATCGCATTCTCGTTATTTACGGCGCCGGCCACATCCCCCTGCTGCGCGAATACGCCTTGCAATCGGGCGCCTTCAACCTGGCCGATCCCCAGCCCCTGCTGCAGCAGGCGCGCTAGGGAATACGTCAAAAGCAAAAAGCCCAGCCGGTTAAGGCTGGGCTTTTCTGTATTCTGGCTCCCCGACCTGGACTCGAACCAGGGACCTGCGGATTAACAGTCCGTCGCTCTACCGACTGAGCTATCAGGGATTAGAGGCAACATTATATACAGCTCAAACACTCTTTACAAGCACTGTTCCGCACACTTTGTTGCCATCTCGCTGCCGGGCAGCGAGAGACAGGATATTAAAGCACTTTGGCGACCGCGTCAACGACGGTATCGATGTTGCGCGAGTTCAGGGCGGCAACGCAAATACGGCCGGTGTCGACAGCGTAGATCGACTGTTCGCGCAGCTTGCCCACCTGTTCCTTGGAGAGGCCTGAATAGGAGAACATGCCCACCTGGTGGCGCACGAACTCGAAGTCGTGGCCCTTCTCTTTCAGTTTCTTCACGAACTCGTCGCGGGTCTGCTTGATGCGCACGCGCATGCCGGCCAGCTCTTCTTCCCACAGCTGGCGCAGCTCGGGCGTGGACAGCACCGTGGCCACCACCTTGCCGCCGTGCACCGGCGGGTTGGAGTAGTTGGTGCGCACCACGCGCTTCAGCTGGGACAGCAGGCGGGCCGCTTCGTCGGCGCTGGCGGCCACCACGCTCAGGGCGCCCACGCGCTCGCCGTACAGCGAGAAGGATTTCGAGAAGGAATTGGACACCAGCAGGGGCACGCCGGTGGCCGCGAAGCGGCGCACCACGGCGCCGTCTTCCGCGATGCCCGCGCCGAAGCCCTGGTAGGCCATGTCCAGGAATGGAATCAGCTTGGCGGACACGACAGCGTCGATCACCTGGTCCCACTGCTCCTGGGTCAGGTCGGCGCCGGTCGGGTTATGGCAGCAGGCGTGCAGCACGACAACGGAACCGGCAGGCATGGCTTTCAGGTCGGCCAGCATGCCCGCGAAGTTCACACCATGGGTGGCGGCATCGAAGTAGGCGTAATTGTTGACTTTGAAACCGGCGCTTTCGAACAGGGCGCGGTGGTTTTCCCAGCTCGGGTCGCTGATGTAGACCTCGGAGGACGGCGAGAAACGCTTCAGGAAGTCAGCGCCCAGCTTCAGGGCGCCCGTGCCGCCCAGGGCCTGCACGGTGATGGCGCGCTTCTCTTGAATTACGGCGCTGTCGGCACCAAATACCAGCTCCTGCACCGCCTTGTCGTACTGCGCCAGGCCTTCGATAGGCAGGTAGGTACGGGGAGCGGGCTGCTCAATCAGAATGTTTTCAGCCTTCTGTACGCAAGCCAACAGCGGCACTTTGCCGTTGTCGTCATAATAGACGCCTACGCCCAGGTTGATCTTGCTGGGGTTGGTGTCGGCGTTAAAAGCTTCGGTGATCCCCAGGATAGGGTCGCGCGGAGCCATCTCGATGGCACTGAAAACGGAAGGGTTCGTCATGATAAGATTGGATTCGATTGGAAGCGGTTCGCAGCGGGTTGATGTCAGAAGCCCGAAATTCTCTGGCTGGGCTGCTGGCAGCTCTCTATTCTAGCAAAGGTCTGACTTCATGGCTGATTTATCACTGGCGGGCGCTCCCGAGGCGACCGTCGTCACGTTTCCCGACTCGCCTTTCAAGCTGCACCAGCCCTTCCCGCCTGCAGGCGATCAGCCCACCGCGATCGAAGGCCTGTGCGAGGGCATCAGCGACGGCCTGTCCTTCCAGACCCTGCTGGGGGTGACCGGTTCGGGCAAGACTTATACGATGGCCAACGTCATCGCCCGCATGGGGCGGCCTGCCATCGTGTTTGCGCCGAACAAGACGCTGGCCGCGCAGCTCTACAGCGAGTTCCGCGAGTTCTTCCCGCAGAATGCGGTCGAGTACTTCGTGTCCTACTACGACTACTACCAGCCGGAAGCCTATGTGCCCCAGCGCGACCTGTTCATCGAGAAGGACTCGTCGATCAACGAGCATATCGAGCAGATGCGCCTGTCCTGCACCAAATCGCTGATGGAGCGGCGCGATGTGGTCATTGTGGCCACGGTGTCGGCCATTTACGGTATCGGTAATCCGAACGAATACCACCAGATGATCCTGACCTTGCGCGCCAAGGACAAGGTCAGCCAGCGCGACGTGATCGCGCGCCTGATCCAGATGCAGTACACGCGCAACGAGGTGGACTTCGGCCGCGGCACCTTCCGCGTGCGCGGCGACACCATCGACATCTTCCCGGCCGAACACGCCGAACTGGCCGTGCGCCTGGAGATGTTCGACGACGAAGTCGACTCCATCCAGCTCTTCGACCCGCTTACGGGCCGCGTGCGCCAGAAGATTCCGCGCTTCACCGTCTACCCCGGCTCGCACTACGTGACGCCGCGTTCGACCGTGCTGCGCGCCATCGAGACCATCAAGGAAGAGCTGCGCGAGCGCCTGGAATTCTTCCGCAAGGAAGGCAAGCTGATTGAAGAACAGCGGCTGGAGCAGCGTACCCGCTTCGACCTGGAGATGATGGCCGAAATCGGCTTCACCAAAGGCATCGAGAATTACTCGCGCCACCTGTCCGGCGCCCTGCCCGGCCAGCCGCCGCCAACCCTGATCGACTACCTGCCGCAGGACGCGCTGATGTTCCTGGACGAATCGCACGTGCTGATCGGCCAGCTCTCGGCCATGTACAACGGCGACCGCTCGCGCAAGACCAACCTTGTGGACTACGGCTTCCGCCTGCCGTCCGCACTGGACAACCGCCCGCTCAAGTTCGAGGAATTCGAGAACAAGATGCGGCAGACGGTCTTTGTGTCGGCCACGCCCGCCGAGTACGAGCAGAAGCACGCGGACCAGGTGGTGGAACAGGTGGTGCGTCCGACCGGCCTGGTGGACCCGCAGGTCATCGTGCGCCCGGCGCGCACGCAGGTGGACGATCTGATGTCCGAGATCCAGGACCGCATCGCGAAGAACGAGCGCGTGCTGGTCACCACGCTGACCAAGCGCATGGCCGAGCAGCTCACCGAATACCTGGGCGACCACGGCATCAAGGTGCGCTACCTGCACAGCGACATCGAGACCGTGGAGCGCGTGGAGATCCTGCGCGACCTGCGCATCGGCACCTTCGACGTGCTGGTGGGGATCAACCTGCTGCGCGAAGGCCTCGACCTGCCGGAAGTGTCGCTGGTGGCGATCCTGGATGCGGACAAGGAAGGCTTCCTGCGGTCCGAGCGTTCACTGATCCAGACCATCGGCCGCGCGGCGCGTAACCTGAACGGCGTCGCCCTGCTCTACGCGGACCAGATGACCGATTCGATGAAGCGCGCCATCGACGAAACCGAGCGCCGGCGCGCCAAGCAGATCGCGCACAACGAAAAGCACGGCATCGTGGCGCGGGGCGTATCGAAGGTCATCAAGGACATGATCGACGGCGTCTACGATCCGAACAAGGAAAGCACGCAGCTGGAGGCGGCCCAGAAGACGGCGAAGTACGAGTCGATGAACGAGAAGCAGGTTTCGAAAGAGATCAAGCGCCTCGAAAAGCTGATGATCGAGCACGCCAAGAACTTGGAGTTCGAAAAGGCGGCGCAAGTGCGCGACCAGCTGCACTTGCTGAAGGAGCAGCTCTTCGGCGCGCCCGGCGCCGACGTCATCTCCATCACCGGCAAGTGATCGTCATTCCCGCGAAGGCGGCGGTCCGCCGATGCGGAATGACGGTTAAAGGGTTTTGACGAATTCGCGGATGCCGCCGAGGAGCATTTCGACGGACATCGCCGCCAGGATCAGTCCCATCAGCCGCTCGAATGCAGTCATCACCTGCGTGCCCAGCACCTTCTGCAGCTTCTCCGCACCGAGGAACACCGCCAGCCACACGATCACCACCGCCGCCAGCGCGGCGACGTGGATCACCACTTCGCCCGTGCTTTCGCGCGAGAACAGCAGCACCGTCGCCAGCGCCGAGGGACCGGCCAGCGCGGGAATCGCCAGCGGAACGATGAAGGGCTCGCCGCCTTCCGTGCGCCCCAGCACGCCGTCCGGATGCGGGAAGACCATGCGGATTGCAATGAGCAGCAGGATCACGCTGCCCGCAATGCGCAGCGATACTTCCGAGAGGCTCAGGGCCGCCAGGAAGTGGCGGCCGAAGAACATGAAGACCAGCAGCACAATGAAGGCGATCAGGCATTCGCGCACAACGATGCGCCGCCGACGCGACGCCGGCACCGGCGCCAGAGCGGTCGCGAACAGGGGCACGTTGCCGAAGGGATCGGTCACCAGCAGCAGCAGGATAAAGGTCTGGAAGAAGTTTTCGGTCATGCTTTCCTCTTGATGTAAAAAATGGCGGGAGACCTTGCAGCCTGCCGCCATCTTCGCCGGGAGTCGCCTGCTTACGCGGCGCTCTCGCCTTTCTTGATCCAGGCCGCCAGCTGGTGCGGGCGCAGCGCGTCGTAGTCTTCGAACGGCTGGTGGATCCACGGGTTGTGCGGCAGTTCTTCCATCTGGTAGTCCGGCTTGAAGGCCGAGCAGCCCTTGGTCCAGATCACGGCCGAACGCACTTCGCTCACGCCTTCGAAGTTGTCCTTGATGTGCTTCATGACCTTGGTGAGGGTCACGCCGGAATCGGCCAGGTCGTCCACCAGCAGGATCTTGCCGGACAGCGGGCCCTTGGTCATCGTCATGTACTTGGCGATGTCCAGGTCACCGCGCACGGTGCCCGCCTCTTCGCGGTAGGAGCTGGTGGAGAGGATCGCCAGCGGCACGTCGAAGATGCGCGAGAACACGTCGCCGGGACGCACACCGCCGCGCGCCAGGCACAGCACCATGTCGAACTTCCAGCCGGATTCGTGCACCTTGAGCGCCAGGCGCTCGATCAGGCGGTGGTACTCGTCCCAGGATACCCAGAGGTGCTTTTGGTCGGATTGAGGGATGGTCATTGTTTTCCTCTCTTTGTATTTTTTATTCGAACGGATGGCGCAGGACGATGGTCTCTTCGCGGTCCGGGCCAGTCGATACCATGTCGACCGGCACGCCAACCAGTTCCTCGATGCGCTTGATGTAGGCGCGTGCGGCGGCGGGCAGCGCGGCCAGCGACTTGGCGCCGACAGTGCTTTCCTTCCAGCCCGGCATCTCTTCGTAGATCGGCTGGCAGCGGGCCGCGTCTTCGGCGCCGACCGGGAAGATGTCCACCTTCTCGCCGTCCAGGGTGTAGCCGGTGCACAGCTTCAGCGTTTCCAGGCCATCCAGCACGTCCAGCTTGGTCAGGCACATGCCGGACACGCCGTTGATCTGCACGGAGCGGCGCAGCAGCGCAGCGTCGAACCAGCCGCAGCGGCGGGCGCGGCCCGTCACGGTGCCGAATTCATGGCCAACGGAGGACAGGTGGTGGCCCACGCCGGCATCGGTCGGCAGTTCGGACGGGAACGGGCCCGAACCCACGCGGGTGGTGTAGGCCTTGGTGATGCCCAGGATGTAGTGCAGCATGTTCGGGCCCACGCCGGAACCGGCGGCGGCATTGCCCGCCACGCAGTTGGACGAGGTGACGAACGGGTAGGTGCCGTGGTCCACGTCCAGCAGCGAGCCTTGCGCGCCTTCGAACAGCAGGTTGGCGCCTGCCTTGTGGGCTGCGTACAGGGCGCTCGACACGTCGGCCACCATCGGGCGCACGCGCGGCACGTAGGACAGCGCGTCGTCCAGGGTCTTCTGGTAGTCCACCTTCGGCGCCTTGAGATAGTTCTCCAGCACGTAGTTGTGGTAGTCCAGGTTCTCGGCCAGCTTCTCGGCAAAGCGCTTTTCGTTCAGCAGGTCGGCGATGCGGATGGCGCGGCGCGCCACCTTGTCTTCATAGGCCGGGCCGATGCCCTTGCCGGTGGTGCCGATCTTGGCTGCGCCGCGCGCCGCTTCACGGGCCGCGTCCAGCGCGGTGTGGTAAGGCAGGATGACGGGCGAAGCTTCGGAGATCTTCAGGCGCGAGGACACTTCCACGCCAACGCCTTCCAGCTTGTCGATTTCGCGCAGCACGTCCGGCACGGAAACCACCACGCCATTGCCGATGTAGCAGGCCACGCCGGGACGCATGATGCCCGAAGGGATCAGCTGCAGCGCGGTCTTCACGCCGCCGATCACCAGCGTGTGGCCTGCGTTGTGGCCGCCCTGGAAACGCACCACGCCTTGCGCGTGCTCCGTCAGCCAGTCGACGATTTTGCCCTTGCCTTCATCGCCCCACTGGGTGCCGATAACGACGACGTTCTTTGCCATGATTTTCTTTGACATCACACTAACCTAAGTTTTTAAGAATCCAGTTGCTGCCTTGATCGTCGAGCACCAGCGCGCGGTCGCACTCGAACTCGTCCTGCTCATCGTTGTGACCCGGCAGGGACTGGATCACAACTTCGCCGGACTTGCGCAGTTCGGCGATCTTGTCTTTCAGCTCGGGCGCATTGCCCCAGGGCGCGCGGATGGCGTGCTTGCGGTCTGCCGTGGGCAGCAGGCGGGCCAGCTCGCGCAGGTCCATCGAGAAGCCGGTGGCGGGACGCGCGCGTCCGAAGGCTTCGCCCACGTGGTCGTAGCGGCCGCCGCGCGCCACGGCGTTCGGCAGGCCGGGCACGTAGAGGGCGAACATGGCGCCGCTTTCGTACTGGTAGCCGCGCAGGTCCGCGAGGTCGATGGCCACGTCGGCCTTGCCGATGGCCGATGCGGCCAGCGCCGCCAGTTCAGCGAGCGCCTTGGTGATGCCGGGCAGTTCCGGCAGCTTCTCGCGCGCCTGCTTCAGCACTTCCACATCGCCGTAGAGATGCGGCAGGGCCAGCAGCGCTGCGCGGGTTGCGGGCGCGTAGCTGGCAGTTTGCGCTTCCAGGCCGGGAACGTCCTTCGCGCGCAGCAGCTGCACGATGGCGTTGTGGTCCTTTTTGGCGGCGGCGTCCTGGTCCAGGATGGCGCGCAGCACGCCCACATGGCTCAGGTCCAGGCGCACGTCGGTAAAGCCTGCCATCTCCAGGGAGGCCAGGGCCAGTTCCTGGATTTCGGCGTCCGCTTCGAGGCCGGCATGGCCGTAGATCTCGGCGCCGATCTGCAGCGGCTCGCGCGTGGCGTGCAGGCCGGAGGGACGGGTGTGCAGCACGGGACCGGCATAGCACAGGCGGGTCACGGAGGCGCGGTTCAGCAGGTGGGCGTCGATGCGGGCGACCTGGGTGGTCATGTCGGCGCGCAGGCCGAGCATGCGGCCGCTGATCTGGTCCACCAGCTTGAAGGTGCGCAGGTCGGTGTCCTCGCCGGCGCCGGTCATGAGGGACTCGACATATTCCAGCAGGGGCGGCATAACCAGCTCGTAGCCGTAGCGCCGGAAGTTGTCCAGCATCAGGCGGCGCAGCTCCTCGATCTTGCGCGCCTCGGACGGCAAGACGTCGGCAATATGTTCAGGCAAAAGCCAATTCGGCATTGGATTCGGTGTTATTGAATTTCGGGCAATGGGGGCGCAAGAGCGCCGTTCGGCAGCGGAGGCCGAACCGCATATTTTACGCGAAAATGGTGTTAAAGAGGAAAAAAGGTGGTGCCGCGGCGGAGGGGACAGACCCCGGATGGGGTCTGTCCCCGAAAGCATAGTCCACCACTAAACATAGTCGGCCAACTATGTTCGGTGGCGGACTGAGGCACCGGGGACAGACCCTGGTTTCGGCTTCGCCGAAAGCAGGGTCTGTCCCCTCTCCATCATTTGCCCGAACCGGCGCCCTTGAAGTATTTGAAGAAGTCGGAGTTGGGGTCGACCAGCATCACGTCGGCCTTGTTCTTGAACGAGGCGCGGTAGGCTTCCAGGCTGCGGTAGAACTTGTAGAACTCGGGATTGCGGCCGAAGGCCTCCGCGTAAATGCCGGATGCCTTCGCGTCGCCCTCGCCGCGGATCTTCTCCGCTTCGCGGTAGGCTTCCGCCAGGATCACGGTGCGCTGCTTGTCCGCATCCGCACGGATCTTCTCGGATTCGGCGGAGCCGGTGGAACGCAGTTCGTTGGCCACGCGCACGCGCTCGGCCTTCATGCGCTCATACACGGAGTTGTTGATCTGCTCGACGTATTCCACCCGCTTGAGGCGCACGTCCACGATCTGCACGCCGATCTTGCGCGCCTCTTCCACCACCTTCACGCGGATGGCTTCCATGGTCTTGCCGCGCTGGCCGGAAATCACTTCGCGCACGGTGCGCTTGGTGATCTCTTCGTTCAGCGCCGCCTTCACGATCTGCGCCAGGCGGTCGCGCGCACGGTTTTCCTCGCCGCCGAAGCTCACGAAGTACAGGCGCGGCTCGATGATGCGCCACTTCACGAAGGAATCGACCAGGATGTTCATCTTCTCGGCGGTGATGAAGCGGTCAGCATCAGCCGAATCCAGGGTCAGGATGCGCTTGTCCAGATACAGCACGTTCTGGAACGGGGGCGGCAGCTTGAAGTGCAGGCCCGGCTCACTGATCACCTGCTTCACTTCGCCCAGTGCGAACACGATGGCGAACTTGCGCTGGTCGACCACGAAGACGGTCGAGGACAGGATCATCAGGGCGATAAAGCCCGTCACGAGTATGGTAACGAAGCGGTTCATCAGCGGCCCTCCCGGTCACGGGACGATTCGCGGGAACGGCTGTCGCGGCGGTTCAGGTCCATCGAAGAAGTCTCCGGTGGCGGCAGCAGCACCGCGGTGGGCGGCGGCGCCGTAATGTTGGCACGGTTGGCTTCAGTGGCGGCCACTTGTGCAATCAGCTTGTCCAGCGGCAGATACAGCAGGTTGCTGCCCGCCTTGGCGTCGACCATCACCTTGCTGGTGCTGGAGAAGATCTGCTGCATGGTTTCCAGGTACATGCGGTCGCGCGTCACGCCGGGCGCCTTCTGGTACTCGGCGAGCACGGACTTGAAGCGGTCGGCATTACCCTGCGCGTTCTCGGTGACCATGGAACGGTAGGCTTCCGCCTCCTGCACCAGGCGGAAAGCGGCGCCGCGCGCCTTGGGCACGATATCGTTGGCGTAGGCCTGGCCCTCGTTCTTCTGGCGCTCGCGGTCCTGGCCCGCCTTCACCGCGTCGTCAAAGGCGGCCTGCACCTGCTCGGGCGGCTGCACGCCCTGCATGGTCACGTTCGTGATCAGCACGCCGGAGGCGTAGCGGTCCAGGATCTGCTGCATCATCTGCTGCGTGTCCTGCGCCACCTTCTCGCGGCCTTCGTACAGCACGTAGTCCATCTTGCTGCGGCCCACGATCTCGCGGATCGAGGTCTCGGCCACCTGGCGCACGTTCTCCTCCGGGCCGCTGTTGTTGTACAGCCAGGCCACGGGGTCCTTCAGGCGGTACTGCACGGCGAACTGGATGTCGATGATGTTCTCGTCGTCCGTGAGCATGAGCGATTCGCGGGTCTGCTTGTTGCGGGTATTGCCCTGGTAGCCCACTTCCACGGTGCGCACCTGGGATACGTTCACGGTCTCGTTGGCCTGGAAGGGATAGGGCCAGCGCCAGTTGAAGCCCGCGGGCGTGGTGTGGCTGAAGCGGCCGAAGGTGGTCACGACGCCCGTTTGGCCTTCCTGCACGATGAAGGAGCCGGTCGCCAGCCAGACCAGCAGCCCGATCACGGTCACCGCGCCAACGGTGGCGCCGGCGCCTTTCATTTCGCCGCCGCTGCCGCCACCGCCGCCGTTATTGCCGTTGCGGTTCTTGCCGCCGAAAAGGCCGTTCAGGCGCTGGTTGAAGTCGCGCCAGAGCTGGTCCAGGTCCGGCGGGCCATCGCCGGGCTTCTTACCTTCCTGGGCCTTGTTCGTGTCCTTGCTGCCGTTCCCCCAGCGAGGGTCGTTCAGGGACAGCTTCAGGCCTAGTCTTTTCAAGAGAGAGGAAAAGGGCATGTTTTTCTTAGTGTGATCCAGCATGGGTGAATGTGGAGATACTATCCGGCGCAACATCCTCTTGCGGATGCAGGCTGGCTTCCTGCGCGTCGAGCGCTGCCTCGCTGATGGCGGCGCGCAGCAAATCTAGGCCCTGGCCCGTGCGGGCACTGATGAAAACGCGGGAAATTTTATCATATTCATCACGTTCCACCGCCGGCTCCAGGCCGGTGGCATCGATCTTGTTCCAGACCAGGATTTGCGGAATATGGTCGGCTCCGATCTCCTTGAGCACGAGGTTGACCTGTTCGATCTGCTCCATGCGCACGGGGCTCGCCGCGTCCACCACGTGCAGCAGCAGGTCGGCATGGATGGTCTCTTCCAGGGTGGCGCGGAAGGCGGCCACCAGCTGGTGCGGCAGCTCGCGCACGAAGCCGACGGTGTCCGACAGCACGATATTGCCCACCTCTTCGCCCATGTAGACGCGGCGCGAGGTGGTATCGAGGGTGGCGAACAGCTGGTCGGCGGCGTAGACGCCTGCCTTGGTCACGGCATTGAACAGCGTGGACTTGCCCGCGTTGGTGTAGCCCACCAGGGACACGGAGAAGGTCTGGCTGCGGCCGCGCGAGCGGCGCTGGGTCTCGTGCTGCTTGCGCAGCTTTGCCAGGCGGGCGCGCAGCATCTTCACGCGCTCGCCGATCAGGCGGCGGTCGGTTTCGAGCTGGGTCTCACCCGGACCCCGCAAGCCGATACCGCCCTTCTGGCGTTCAAGGTGGGTCCAGCCGCGAATCAGGCGCGTGGCCAGGTGCTGCAACTGCGCCAGTTCCACCTGCAGCTTGCCCTCGTGGCTCTTGGCGCGCTGGGCGAAGATGTCGAGAATAAGGCTGGTGCGGTCCAGCACCCGGATGTTCAGGCGCTTTTCCAGGTTGCGCTGCTGCGCGGGGGACAAGGCATGGTTGAAGATGACGATTTCGAGCTTCTGGTCCAGCACCGCATGGCCGATCTCGTCGGCCTTGCCGCTGCCCACGAAGTAGGCGGCATCGGGACTGGAACGCTTGCCCGTGATCGTGGCGACCGGCTCCGCTCCCGCGGAGCGCGCGAGTAGGTTCAGTTCCTCGATACTGGCAGCGAAATCGCCCTGACCGAAATCGACACCGACTAAGGCTGCGCGCATAAGACGGTCAGGGAGCAATGAAGCGGTTCGGCACGGCGTTCAAACGCAATGCCTTACTCCGCCTCGTTGTTGTCGATGTTGAGGTTGACGGCGCGGGCCGGCACCACGGTCGAAATGGCGTGCTTGTACACCATCTGGGTCACCGTGTTACGCAGCAGGACGACGTACTGGTCGAAGGATTCGATATGGCCTTGCAGCTTGATACCGTTGACCAGGTAGATTGAGACGGGAACGTGCTCTTTGCGCAGCGCATTCAGAAATGGGTCTTGTAACAATTGCCCTTTGTTGCTCATGACAGCTCCAGTTATGTTGTTGTGTTCGAATTGGAGGCGAAACGCTTGAATTCAAGTGCCGGCTGACACCCCCTACTGCTTTCAGATCGCAGTGGGGATGCTCCGAAGCTACTGTAACCTGTTTTTTTGAATTGTGCAGGGTGTCCGAATGAAAACCAGCTTAAATCGCCGGTTTTCCTCAACTATTTTTCGGATTTCGCGAAGGGATTCTTGCTCGTGCGCAACTCAATGCGCAATGGCGTGCCGACCAGGGAGAAGGTGTCACGGAAGTGCTTCTCGAGGTAACGTTTATACGGTTCGCTCACCGCATCCAGCGAGTTGCCGTGGATGACGATGATGGGCGGATTCATGCCGCCCTGGTGGGCGTAGCGCATCTTCGGCCGCACGCCGCCCTTGCGCTTGGGCTCCTGCTTCTCGATCGCTTCCTGCAAGGCGCGCGTGAGCTTCGGCGTGGAGAGGTCGGCGGTCGCCGCCGCATAGGCCGCGTCCACGGACTTCATGAGCGGGCCGATGCCCGTGCCCTTCAGCGCCGAGATGAAGTGGGTCTTGGCGAAGCTGAGGAAGTCGATCTTGCGGTCCATGTCCATCTTGATCTGGTCGCGCTGGTCCGAAGTCAGGCCGTCCCACTTGTTCACGGCCAGCACCAGGGCGCGGCCCGATTCGAGGATGAAGCCCGCAATGTGGGCGTCCTGCTCGGAGATGTTCTGCTGCGCATCCAGCATCAGGATCACGACGTTCGCTTCCGAGATCGACTGCAGGGTCTTCACCACCGAGAACTTCTCGATGGCTTCGAACACCTTGCCGCGGCGGCGGATGCCGGCCGTGTCGATCAGGGTGTAGTGCTTGCCGCCACGCTCGAATGGAATCTCGATGGAGTCGCGCGTGGTGCCGGGCATGTCGAAGGCGATCACGCGCTCTTCGCCCAGCAGGGTGTTGATGAGGGTGGACTTGCCCACGTTGGGACGCCCCACCAGCGCCAGCTTGATGCCCCGCTCTTCCGGCAGGAGCTCCTCTTCGTCCGCCGGACGGAAGGCGAAGGCCTTGTCCAGCGCCTCCTGCACCAGGTCGTGCACGCCGTCGCCATGGGCGCCGGAGATGGCATAGGGGTCGCCCAGGCCCAGCTCATAGAAGTCCGACACGGCCGAGGTGTACTTCATGCCCTCGGCCTTGTTCACCACCAGCAGCACGGGACGGCCGCTCTTGCGCAGGAAGTCGGTAATGGTCTTGTCGTGCGGCGTCATGCCCTGGCGGCCATCCACCAGGAACACGACGACATCCGCCTCGGCGACGGCCTGCTTGGTTTGCAGGGCCATCTGGTACATGATGCCTTCCTTGGCGACCGGTTCGAAACCGCCGGTATCGATGACCAGGAAGGGACGGTCGCCGACGCGGCCCTCGCCATAGTGACGATCGCGCGTCAGACCAGGCAAGTCCGCCACCAGCGCGTCGCGCGAGCGGGTCAGACGATTGAAGAGGGTCGATTTCCCGACGTTCGGGCGGCCCACGAGTGCAATTACCGGCTTCATTTATTCTTGTTAGTCGACCGTGATAGCGGCCACTGTTCCTGCTTGAGTTTGGAAAATCATGCTGTTGCCGGCCACTTGCGGGGCCGACTTGATGGCGCTGCCATCGGTTTCGACGCGGCCCAGCATGGAACCGTCTTCGCGCGACAGCAGGTGCACATAGCCCTGGTAGTCGCCCACGGCCACCACGCGGCCATAGGATACGGGGGTGGACAGCACGCGGTTGCCCAGCGAGTCGTTCTTCCAGGCGCTGGCGCCCGCGTCGCGGCTGTAGCTGTTCACATTGCCCTTGTCGTCCGCCACGAAAACGAAGCGCTGGTCCACGGCCACGCCCACGTCGGTGGAGGTTTCCTTGGCCCAGCGGCCCACGCCGGTGGCGGAGTCGAAGCAGCCCACCTTGCCCTGCCAGGTCGCGGTGCACACGTCCTTGTCGAAGACCACGGGCGCGCCGCCGATATCGGACACGCGCTCCAGTTCCGTCGCGCCCTTCGGATCGGCCACGGAGACTTCGAAGCGCGGCACGCCGTTGGCGAGAGCCAGCGCAATCAGGCGGCCCGCAGGCTGCGGCACGTACACGTTGCCGTTGGCGACCACCATGCCCGAGGCGCTGCGCAGGGTCAGTGCAGGCGTCGTACGCTGCAGGAACCATTTGCGTTCGCCGGTCTTGATGTCGTAGGCGGTAATCTTGTTATCCAGGCTGCGCACGATCACCAGTTCGTCGCTGATCGCCGGGCTGGCCAGCACTTCGCTCGATGCCTGGGTTTCCCACAGCAGCTTGCCGCTGCCGTCGTACACATACACGGCGCCTTTCAGGCCGCCCACTGCAACCACCTTGCCGTTGGTGCCCACGCCCGCGGTCAGCTCGCCCGGCGCCTTGATGCGCCACTGCGAACGGCCCGTGGCCGCTTCCAGGCGCTCGATGGTGCCGTCGTTGGCGGCCACGAAGACGCTGCCGTCCGCCACGGCGGGCGTGAACTGGTACAGGCCAGCCTTGCCGACCGAATGCTTCCACAGCACCTTGCTGGGGACCGGCGACTTGATCTCCACCAGCTTGGCGGGCGGGTTCTTGTCCTTGTCCTTGAAGGGGTTCAGCCAGCTCAGGGAACTGCAACCTGCCGTCAGCGCCAGCAGGCTCACGCCAACTACTTTTCCGGTGATACGCATATTGTTCTTGACCTTGTGTCTCGGTTACTCAGGCAGCGGGCGCCGCCGGCTTCTGTTCAGGCACCGTGCCGCCGATGGCTTCCAGTTTCAGCTCGATCAGCTGGCGGCCCGGGTTCTTCTTGTCGGTGCCTTCCAGCGCGGCCTTGTAAGCGGCGCGGGCGTCGGCCAGCTTGTTCTGCGCGGCCAGCACGTCGCCCTTGCGGTCGTTGACGGCGGCGGCGAACTGCGGCTTGGTGTCGCCTGCCAGCACCTTCAGCGCCTCGCCGTAGGCCTTTTCGTCCAGCAGCACACCGGCCAGGCGCAGCTTGGCCACGGCCTGGTATTCGTCGTTGCCGTGCTCGATGGCCCACTGCAGCTGGGCCTTGGCGGTCTTCAGGTCGTTCGCTTCGAAGGCGCTCTTGGCGGCAATCAGCGCGCCCATGCCCGCATAGGCGGTGCGGCCGAATTTGCTTTCCATGTCGCCCGCGGCGCGCTGCACCTTGGCGTTGTCCTTCTTGCCTGCGGCGTCCTGCAGCTCGTCGTACAGCGCCGAGGCCTGCACCGCCTGGGTGCGGATGTAGTACTGCCAGCCCGCCCAGCCGGAATAGGCGGCAAGGCCTGCCACCAGCAGCCAGGTGGCCAGGTTGCCGTATTGCGCCCACCATGCTTTGAGGGAGGCCAGCTGTTCTTGTTCTTCGAGATCGTATGCCATGTTTCGGTCTGCTCGTCAGGTTGGTCGATTAATGATGATAGTGAACGTGGTCGTGGTCATGATCGTGGTCTCCAACGATCTGGTCCACCACGTGGTCCACCACGCCGTCGAACGGCACGGAGGTTTGCTGCGCTTCGCCCTCTTCCCCGCGCAGCGCCTTTACGCTGGCGGTGTTGTTGGCCACTTCGTCCTCGCCGATGATGATGGCGAAGGCGGCGCCGCTGGCGTCGGCCTTCTTCATCTGGGACTTGAAGCTGCCCGCGCCGCTGGCGGTCGCGCAATGGAGCATCACGTCCAGGCCCGCATCGCGCAGGCGCTCGGCCAGCACGAAGGACTGGAGCTGGGCCGCTTCGCCCTGGTGCACCATGTACACGTCGCACTGGTTCGGCGCGGCGGTCTCGCCGCTTTCGCGCATCAGCTCAATGAGGCGCTCCACGCCCATGGCGAAGCCCACCGCCGGTGTCGGCTTGCCGCCGAACATTTCGATCAGGGGATCGTAGCGGCCGCCCGCGCACACGGTGCCCTGGGCGCCCAGCTGGTCGGTCACCCACTCGAACACGGTGCGGTTGTAGTAGTCGATGCCGCGCACCAGGCGGGTATTGATGGTGTAAGGGATGTTGTTGTGCTTCAGGATCTTCTGCACGCCCTCGAAGTGGGCCAGCGATTCCGCGCCCAGGTAGTCCAGCAGCTTCGGCGCACCGTTCACCATGTCCTGCATGGCAGGGTTCTTGGTGTCCAGGATGCGCAGCGGGTTGGTGTGGAGGCGGCGCTTGGCCTCCGCATCCAGGATGTCCTCGTGCTTCTCGAGGTAGGCGATCAGGTCCACGCGGTGGCGTGCGCGCTCCTCGGCATCGCCGATGGAATTCAGTTCGAGGCGGATGTTCTGCAGGCCCAGGTCGTCCCACAGGCGGCGGCACAGCATGATCAGTTCCGCGTCCACATCCGGGCCGGTGAAGCCCACGGCTTCCGCACCGATCTGGTGGAACTGGCGGTAACGGCCGCGCTGCGGCTTCTCGTGGCGGAACATCTGGCCCTTGTACCACAGGCGCTTGGGGCCTTCGTAGGTCAGGTTATGTTCCAGCACGGCTCGCACCACGCCTGCCGTGCCTTCCGGGCGCAGGGTGAGCTTGTCGCCGTTCATGGAGTCTTCGAAGGAATACATCTCCTTCTCCACGATGTCGGTCACGGCGCCGATGGCGCGCGAGAACAGGCGGGTCTCTTCCACGATGGGAGTGCGGATCTGCTGGAAGCCGTAGCTTTGCAGGATGGACTGCGCGGTGTTCTCGAAGATTTCCCACAGGTGGGCATCGGCCGGGAGGATGTCGTTCATCCCCTTGATGGCTACGATCTTTTCGGCTTTTTTGTCGGTCATGTTTATGCTGCTTGTTTGCTGTAGTTCTTCTGTACGTAGTCCAGCACGATGGCCTGGAACTCCTGCACGATATTCTCGCCGCGCAGCGTGGCCACCTTCTGGCCATCGACGAATACCGGCGCGGCGGGCGATTCGCCGGTGCCGGGCAGGCTGATGCCGATGTTGGCGTGCTTCGATTCGCCGGGGCCGTTGACGATGCAGCCCATCACGGCCACGTTCATCGCTTCCACGCCCGGATAGGTCTTCTTCCACTCCGGCATCTGCTCGCGCAGATAGCTCTGGATGTCGTCCGCCAGTTCCTGGAAGACGGTGGAGGTGGTGCGGCCGCAGCCCGGGCAGGCGATCACCATGGGAGTGAACTTGCGCAGGCCCATGGTCTGCAGGATCTCCTGGCCCACCACCACTTCCTTCGTGCGGTCGCCGCCCGGCTCGGGGGTCAGCGAAATGCGGATGGTGTCGCCGATGCCTTCCTGCAGCAGCACGGAGAGCGCCGCCGTGGAGGCCACGATGCCCTTGCTGCCCATGCCCGCCTCGGTCAGGCCCAGATGCAGCGCGTAATCGCAGCGCTTGGCCAGTTCGCGGTAGACGGCGATCAGGTCCTGCACGCCGGAGACCTTGCAGGACAGGACGATCTTGTCCCGCCCCAGGCCCAGCTCCTCGGCGCGCACGGCGTTCTCGATGGCGGAGGTGATCAGCGCCTCGTACATCACCTGCTGCGCGGTCCAGGGATTCTCGCGGCTCGCGTTTTCATCCATGATGCGGGCCAGCAGGGCCTGGTCCAGCGAGCCCCAGTTGACACCGATGCGCACCGGCTTGTTGTAGCGCGCCGCCACTTCGATCATCTGGGCGAACTGCGTGTCGCGCTTGGCGCCCTTGCCCACGTTGCCGGGGTTGATGCGGTACTTGGACAGCGCCTGCGCGCAGTCCGGATAGTCGGTGAGCAGCGTGTGGCCGTTGTAGTGGAAATCGCCCACCAGCGGCACGTCGATATCCATGCGGTCCAGCTGCTCGCGGATATAGGGTACGGCGGCCGCCGCTTCCGGACGGTCCACCGTCAGGCGCACCAGCTCCGAGCCGGCGCGCGCCAGCTCCTTGATCTGGATGGCCGTCGCCACCGCGTCGGCGGTGTCGGTATTGGTCATCGACTGCACCACCACGGGCGCATTGCCGCCCACCCAGACCTGCTTTTCCTTGTACGCGACCAGCACGCCGCGGCTGGCGCGGCGGGCGGACGGACCGGATGGGATGGCGGTATTGGAATCCATGCTCATGTTTCTTTACTTGATGTTCACGCGGGCGATGGTGCCGTTCGGGACCACCGGCAGCTCCAGCGGCTGGCCGCGCAGCGTGGCGCGCACGTTGCCCGGCTTGCCGACGATGAGCAGCGCGTCGCCGTCGATTTCGAAGGTCTCGGTGCTGCCGCCCTTCACCAGGCGGGCGATCATGGACGACTGGCCGCCCGGACGGCGGATCTCGATCCAGGAATCGTCCACCACGTTCAGCACCAGGGTGCCCGGCGCGGCGGCGGCGGGAGCGGCCGGCGCGGGCGCGGGCGCCGCAGGCGCCGCTGCGGGCGGCGTGGCCGCGGTACCCGGCGCGGCGGGCGTTGCGCCCTGCGCAGGCGGCGTGCCTGCGGGGGCGGCCGGTGCGGCGCTTTCGCTTGCAGGAGCCGCGGCGGGCGCCGAAGCGCCATTGTTCACCAGCGGCACCACGGGCGCGGGCAGCGGCGTGCTGGCGACACCCGGCTGTTCGGCGGCGGCCGGCGCCGAACTCTCCGCGGAACCGCCCTGGGCGCCCAGCATCTGCGGCGAGATCAGGCCCGCCTGCCAGGCGCCGATGGCGGCGGCCACCACCACGGCCACCAGGCCGAAGGCGATCAGGCCGCTCGGCTTGGACTGGCGCTCGGTCATCGACGGGAAACGCGACTCGCTGAAGGACGTGGCCTTGTCGCGGCGCGGCGCGGCCGTTTCCACGATGGGCGCGGGCTCCACTTCAATCATGGCCACCAGCGGCGCCGGGTCCATGCGCAGCACTTTCGCGTAGGCGCGGATGAAACCGCGCGTCACGGCCATATTCGGCAGCGCGGCGTAGTCGCCCGCTTCGATTGCAATCACCTGGCGCTGGGCCAGCTTCAGCTGGTCGGCCACCTGTTCGACGGTGAGGCCCATGGCCTCGCGCTGTGCCGCCAGCGCTGCTCCGGGCGTAGGAGCCTTGCGCTGGTTGTCCGGCTGTTCCTGCCATTCAGAATCCATTGGTACTCCAGTATCACTCATCAAACGCCCCACGTTGATACGCAGCGTATTCAGGCGAAGTTGCATGGTGGCGGCGCAGCTGCGTCGCCAGGGCCTGTTCCGCGCTGGTGTCTCCCAGCTTGTGCTGCACTTTGATCGCCAGCCACAGCACGTCGGCGGGCAGGCTGTCTGGTTTGCTCACTTTGCTCAGCCGGGTCACGAAGAACCCGGCGCGCGTGTAGTCGCGCTTCTCATAGTAGACCCGCGCCAGGTTGGCATTGGTCGCGGGCAGGTCCGGCGTCTGCTGCAAGGCGGGCAGCAGGTATTTCTCGGCAAGCGCGTAGTCCTTGATCCGGATCGCGCAGGCGCCCGCATTGTTCAGGGCCCGGCCCGGCGCGGCATAAGTGCGCATCGCCAGGGCCGCATCGAAATACTTGAAGGACTCGGCGGCATGCCCGCCCTGGCACAGGAAATAGCCGTAGTTGTTGCTGATCTCCGGATTGTTCGGCGCCAGCCTGAGCGCCTGCTGGAAGCTGCCGTCCGCCAGGGCCGTTTCGCCCATGGCCATGTAGATCAGGCCGCGCACGCTGTACGCCTCGGCGTCCTCCGGCGAAGCGGCAATGGCCTTCTTGATCTCGTCCAGCGCCACGGTGTACTGCCCGGTCTCGTAATAGCCTACCGCCAGCTGCAGGCGGATCTCGGCGCGCTTCTGCGCGCTGGTCTGGTCCGACGCGGTCGGCAGGTCGGCCTGCTTGCCCGGTCCCGCCGCGCAAGCCGCCAGCAGGCCCGCCAGCGCAAAGGCGGCAAGGCGAAGGAAGCGGCGCGGGCTCAGGTCTGCCATCAGGAACGGATCTCCACGATCTTGCCGAAATCGGCGCCGAATTTCTGCTGGTACTCGGCCATTTTCTCCATGCGCTCCTGCACGCGGGTGCGGTCCTTGACCTCGCCCGCCAACTGGCCGCAGGCGGCGTCGATATCGTCGCCGCGCGTCTTGCGGATGGTGGTCACGATGCCCGCATTCATCAGGATCTCGGCGAAGGCCTTGATGCGCGGATTCTTCGAGCGCTTCAGCCCCGACTCCGGGAAGGGGTTGAAGGGAATGAGGTTGAACTTGCAGTTCACGCCGTATTCCGGATGGTTCACCAGCGCCACCAGTTCGCGCGCATGCTCGTCGCTGTCGTTGAAGCCGTCCAGCATGCAGTATTCGAAGGTGATGAAGTCGCGCGGCGCGAATTCCAGGTAGCGCTTGCAGGCCGAGAGCAGCTCGGCCAGCGGGTACTTCTTGTTCAGGGGGACAAGGCCGTTGCGCAGCTCGTCGTTCGAAGCGTGCAGGGACACGGCCAGCGCCACCGGCACTTCCTGCGAGAGCTTGTCGATCATGGGCACCACGCCCGAGGTGGACAGGGTCACGCGGCGGCGCGACAGGCCGTAGGCGTTATCGTCCAGCATGAGCTTGAGCGCCGTGGCCGTGGGCTCGTAGTTCAGCAGGGGCTCGCCCATGCCCATCATGACCACGTTGGTGATCTGGCGTTCGCCCTTGGGGCCGGGCTCGATGCCCTTGGTCTTGCGCAGTTCGAATTCGGCCATCCACAGCTGGCCGATGATTTCGCCCACCGTGAGGTTGCGGTTGAAGCCCTGCTTGCCGGTGGAGCAGAAGCGGCAGTTCACCGCGCAGCCGGCCTGGGTCGAAATGCAGAGGGTGCCGCGGTTCTCTTCGGGGATGAACACGGTTTCCACCGCGTTGCCGTTGCCCACGTCCACCAGCCATTTGCGGGTGCCGTCGGCGGAAGTATGGTCGCTGATGACGGCGGGCGCCGTGATGTGGGCGCGCGTCTTCAGCTTCTCGCGCAGGGACTTGGCGAGGTCGGTCATGCTGTCAAAGTCGGAGGCACCGAACTGGTGGATCCAGCGTTGCAGCTGCTTGGCGCGGAACGGCTTCTCCCCCAACTCCGCACAGTAGGCGATCAGTTGCGCGGGATCCAGGTCCAGCAGATTGGTGAGAGTCGATTCCATAAGCACAAGTATTTCAAAAAAGCCTTTGCCCCGGACATCAGGCCGGGGCAAACGGGGTACAGCTACAGCAGCGCTAATCGCCGAAGCGGATTAGCGGGAGTACACGTTCAGTGCTGGGAAGAAGTAAGCGATTTCCACAGCGGCGGTTTCGGCAGCGTCCGAACCGTGAACGGCGTTGGCGTCGATGGAGTCGGCGAAGTCGGCGCGGATGGTGCCCTTCTCGGCCTTCTTCGGATCGGTAGCGCCCATCAGGTCGCGGTTCTTGGCAATGGCGCCTTCGCCTTCCAGAACCTGGATCATGACAGGACCGGAAACCATGAAGTCCACCAGGTCCTTGAAGAAGGGACGGGCGGCGTGCACAGCGTAGAAGCCTTCGGCTTCAGCGCGCGACAGCTGGGTCATGCGAGCAGCAACGACCTTCAGACCAGCGCCTTCGAAACGGCTGTAGATCTGGCCGATCACGTTCTTGGCTACTGCGTCTGGTTTGATGATCGACAGGGTGCGTTCGATTGCCATTATAAAAAACTCCAATAAAAAGAAAGGTTTAAAACGAAATTGATATCTCGATCAACCTTTGATTTTACCATACAACACACCATATACTGTCGATATTGGGGCAGAAGATGGCGTGGAGGGCGATTTAAGCCAATCCTAAGACCGTCAAGCCGGGCTTTAAGCCCATTTTATGGCACCTGCGTGCTATGCTTTTAGTAAAGGTACGCCTGTACCGCATCCTTTTGGAGGGCAATGATGGATCTGCAAAAAACCTATGACTACTCTGGCAGCCGAGCGCTGGTCCAGAACCGCGTCCTGCGTAACACTTACTGGCTGCTGGCCCTGTCGATGGTGCCAACCGTGCTCGGCGCGGCAATCGGCGTCATGTTCGGCGTCCCGATGCCGCGCGGCTTTATGGGCGCCCTGCTCTTCCTGGGCGTAGCCTTCGGCTTTATCTGGGGCATCGAGAAGAACAAGGACAGCGGACTGGGCGTCGCCCTGCTGCTCGGCTTCACCTTCTTCATGGGCCTCATGCTCACGCCCCTGCTGAACCGTACCCTGGGCTTCACCAACGGCGGCTCGCTCATCATGCTGGCCTTTGGCGGTACGGCTGCCGTGTTCGCCACCCTGGCCAGCGTGGCCACCGTGTCCAAGCGCGACTTCTCGGCCATGGGCAAGTGGCTGTTCGCGGGCGTGATCGTGCTGATCCTGGCATCGCTGGCGAACATCTTCCTGCAGATTCCGGCGCTGTACCTGACGATCTCCGTGATCGCCATCGGCATCTTCTCCGCCTACATCCTGTATGACGTGCAGCGCATCGTCAACGGCGGCGAAACGAACTACATCAGCGCCACCCTGGCCCTGTACCTGGACGTGTACAACATCTTCACCAACCTGCTGTCCATCCTGGGCATCGCAGGCGGCAGCCGCGACTGATCCTCGGTGGCAGCGCAAAAGCCCCGGCATGCCGGGGCTTTTTTTTTGCTCAGCGGTCCACGAAGGCCATGCGTTCCTTGCTGTAACGCTCGCCGGACACCTGCTGCAGCGCCCTCTCCAGCTCCGCCACTTCGCCGGCGCTGAGCACCAGCTGCGCGGCGGCCGCGTTCTGCTCCAGGTAGCGGCGGCGCTTGGTGCCGGGAATCGGCACGATATCGTCCCCGCGCTGGAGCACCCAGGCCAGCGCCACTTCGGCCGGGGTAACGCCGCGTGCCGCCGCCAGCTCCGTCACCGCCTGGGCCGCGCGCATGTTGGCGTCGAAGTTCTCGCCCTGGAAGCGCGGATCGAGATGGCGGAAGTCCGACGGCGGATAATTCTCCGCGCGCTGCGCCGTGCCGCTCAGGAAGCCCCGGCCCAGCGGGCTGAATGGCACCAGGCCGATGCCCAGCTGACGCAGCAGGGGCAGGAGTTCCTCGTCCAGGTTGCGCTCCCACAGCGAATACTCGCTCTGCAAAGCGCTGATGGGGTGCACGGCGTGCGCCCGGCGGATGGTGCCGGCGCCCGCCTCGGACAGGCCGAGATAGCGCACCTTCCCCTCCCGCACCAGGTCGGCCATCACGCCCACCACCTCCTCGATGGGCACGGCCGGATCGACGCGGTGCTGGTACAGCAGGTCGATGTAGTCCGTATCCAGGCGCCGCAGCGAGCCCTCGACCGCCTTGCGGATCGTCTGCGGGCGGCTGTCCACGCCGTTCAGCGCGCCCTTGGTGAGATCGAAGCCGAACTTCGTCGCCAGGATGACCTGCTGGCGGCGGCCCTTGAAGGCGCGGCCGAGGAGCGACTCGTTCTCGTAAGGTCCGTACTGTTCGGCCGTGTCGAAGAAGTTGATGCCAAGGTCGATGGCGCGGTGCAGAGTCGCGATAGACTCCGCTTCGTCGGCCTCGCCGTAGATGCCGGTCATGCCCATGCAGCCCAGGCCAATGGCCGATACCGTCAAACCTTGCGATCCCAATGTGCGCTGTTCCATTACGAGCGGCTCCGATGTGTGAAGAGTTGAAGGACGCCCTTGCCCGCGAACTGGTTCGCCAGCACCGCGGCAAGGATCATGGCCATGCCCAGCACCTGCGCGCCGCTCAGCACCACGTCGAAGAACAGCACATCGACCGCGATGGCCACCAGCGGATAGATGAAGGAGAGCGTGGCGATGGCTTCGGTGCGCAGGCGCTGGAAGGCGGCGTACATCAGGTTGTACATCAGGCCAGTATGCACGATTCCGAGCGTGAGCACGCAGGACCACGCCTTCAGCGGCAAGCTGTCAAGGCTGAAGCGGCTGAATGGCGCCAGCACCAGCGCGCCGACGATCAATTGCAGGCCTGCGATCTGGGCGGGGGCAAGGCAATTCAGCTTGCGCGTTGCCAGCGTGGCGATGGCGTAGAGAAAGGCTGCGGCCAAGGCGAGCAAGGCCCCTGCCAGCATGCCGGTATCGGCGCCGGAAAGATCGATATCAGCCGCCAGGGCCACGCCTGCGAAGGCCAGCGCCAGCCAGGCCAGCTTCGCGACCGGCGGCAGCTCGCGCTGCAGCAGCGCCCCGAGCAGGATCAGGAAGAACGGCTGCACGTGGTAGACCACGGTGGCCACCGAAATGCTGCTGCGGCCATAGGCCGAGAACAGGCAGAGCCAGTTCAGGATCAAGGCGGCGGCGCCGCCCAGGAGCCAGAGCATTGCGCGCCTGTCCAAGGCCTGCCATTGCCGCTTCAGGAGCAGCCAGCCCAACAGCGCCGCCCCGCCGATCAGGCAGCGGAAAAACACCACAGTGAGCGGTTCCAGTCCGCTGCCCACCACCAGCATGCCTATCGTTCCCGACAGCGCCATTGCCACCGTCAACCGCCATTCCCCGCCCCGTTTTTCCATTGCCGCCTCCATTCAAGTTGCTTGCAGTATGGTTTAGGCACAAAAAATCCACAATTACACTAGAATGCAATAGATTATTGATGCAGGTGCAACGATCATGGAAATGCTGAAGGAAATGGCGATTTTTGCTGCCGTGGTGCAGCACGGCGGTTTCTCGGCCGCTGCGCGCCAGCTGGGGCTGACCACATCGGCTGTCAGCCGCCACGTCACGCGGCTGGAGGCCTATATGGGAGGCCGGCTGCTGCAGCGGACGACCCGCTCCCTCTCCCTGACGGAGCTGGGAACGGAAGTGCATGCCGGATGCGTGCGCCTGCTGAATACTGCCCGGGAGATCCATGCTTTCGCGGGCAGCTACCGCGCCCAGCCGAGCGGCCTTATCAAGGTCAGCGCGCCTATCGTGTTTGGCCAGGTCTGGCTCGCGCCGAAGCTGCCGGGATTCCTCGCGCGCCATCCCGAAGTCGACATCCGCCTCACACTGGTGGACCGCAAGGTTGACCTGATCGAGGAAGGCATGGACGTGGCGATCCGCATTTCAAACGAGCTTGCGCCCGGCCTGGCAGCCCGTCCTTTGTGCGGGATGCGCTATGTGCTGGTCGCCACGCCCGCCTATCTGCAGCGGCACGCGCCGCCCGGCGAGCCTGCGCAGCTCGCGGATCATTCCTGCATCTATCTGGGATACTCCGACTTTGGCGAGCATTGGCCGCTCCAGCGCGGCAGCGAGCAGGTCACCGTCAAGGTCAGGTCGCGCATGACGATCAATAACAGCGCGGCCATTCTCGCGGCTGTGGAGGCGGATGGCGGCATTGGCCTGATGCCGGACTTCACGGCGAAGGCCGCATTGGAAACGGGCCGTGTGGTGCAGGTGCTGCCGGATTGGTCGCTGCGCGAACCCTATGCGGGCGCGGTGCACGCCGTGTACGTGCCCGGCCGCCACGTGGCGCTCAAGATCCGCGCTTTTATCGACTACCTGCTTGCCTGACTTCAGTCGAGGTCGAATACCGCCATCGATTCCACGTGCGAGGTGTGAGGGAACATGTTCACCACGCCCGCCTGGCGCAGCGTGTAGCCTGCGCGGTGCACCAGCACGCCCGCGTCGCGCGCCAGCGTGGACGGGCTGCAGGAGACGTAGACGATGCGCTTCGGCAGCAGCTCGGGGTTTGCATCTTTCAGTTCCGCCAGCGCCAGGCCCAGGGCCATGGCGCCGTCGCGCGGCGGGTCGATCAGCATGCGGTCGAATTTGCCGAGGGCGACCAGGTCGTCCTTCGTCACTTCGAACAGGTTGCGGGTCGAGAAGCTGGTCTTGGCATCGAGGCCGTTGACCTTGGCGTTCGCCAGCGCGCGCTCGGTGAGCGCCGTGCTGCCTTCGATGCCCACCACTTCGCGCGCCTGCGTCGCCAGCGGCAGCGTGAAGTTGCCCAGGCCGCAGAACAGGTCGGCCACGCGGTCGGTGGGCTGAACATCCAGCAGGCGCAGGGCTTTCGCCACCAGCACGCGGTTGATGTGGTGGTTCACCTGGGTGAAGTCCACCGGCTTGAATGGCATCTTCACGCCGAATTCGGGCAGCAGGTAGTGCAGCTGCTTGTCCAGCGGGTAGAAGGGATAGGCGGTGTCCGGGCCCTTGGGCTGCAGCCACCACTGAATCTTGTATTCGTCGGCGAAGGCTTTCACCTTCGCTTCGTCGTCCGCCGTGAGGGGCTCCATATTGCGCATCACGAGCACCGTCAGGTCTTCGCCGATGGCCAGTTCGATCTGCGGCACCTTGTCGAAGATGGAGAGCGAGTGGATCAGCGCGCGCAGCGGCATCATCATGTCCGATACGTGCCTGGGCAGGATCTGGCAGCTCTGGATGTCGGCCACGTAGACGGACTTCTTCTCGTGGAAGCCCACCAGCACCGTGCCCTTCTTGGCCACGTAGCGCGAGGACAGGCGCGCGCGGTAGCGGTAGCCCCACGTCGGGCCGTACATCGGGCGCATCATGGTTTCCGGCTTCACCTTGGAGAGGTGCCAGAGATTGTCCTCCAGAACGCGCTGCTTGATCGCTACCTGGGCCGAGGGCTCCAGGTGCTGCATGGAGCAGCCGCCGCAGTAGTCGAAATGGACACACTTGGGCGCCACGCGCATCGAGGATTCGCGGTGCAGCTCGATCATGCGGGCTGCTTCCCAGTTTTTCTTCTTGCGGAAGGTTTCGAAGCTTACCCGCTCGCCTGGCAGGGCGCCTTCGACAAACACCACCTTGCCCGGGGTGCCGTCCTCGTTGTCCTGCATGTGGCCGACGCCGCGCGCGTCCATGTCGAGGGATTTGATGTCGATGGTGTTGTCTTGCATATTAGGTGCTGCGGGTGGTGTGGGGAACCCGGTATGATAGCAGATCGCGGTTGTTACTGACTGTGGTTGGTGGCTGACTGCGGTACCGGGGACGGACCCCGGTTTCGGCTGCACCGAAAGCGGGGTCCGTCCCCTGCGCCGCCTTTTCCCCTACAGCAGGGAGTCGCGGACGACGCCGCGGGCGGCCATGGCGCGTTTGAGCTTTACGAGCGCTTCCTGCTGGATCTGGCGGACGCGCTCGCGCGTGACGCCCATCTCCTCGGCCAGGGTCTCCAGCGTCGCGGGGTCGTCGTTGTCGAGGCCGAAGCGGCGCATGATGACGATGCGCTGCTTGTCCGGCAGCTTGGTGAGCCAGTCGCGCACCAGCACCCGCATTTCATGGTGCTCGGCCCGCGCATCGGGGCTGTCTTCGCTGTCGCCGGGCAGCATGTCCATCAGCGAGGACTGCGGGTCGTTGTCCAGCGGCGCATCGAGCGATGTGGCGTGCTCGGAGAGCGCAAGGATGTCCTGCACCTCCTCCACCGGACGTCCCACCAGGTCGGCGATGTCCTCGGCGGTGGCGTCCTTGCCGTTGTGGTGCTGGGCTTCGAGATGGTATTTGCCGCGCAGGATCTGGTTCAGCTCGCGCACCATGTGCACCGGCAGCCGCACCGTGCGCGCCTGGTTCATGATCGCGCGCTCGATGCTCTGGCGGATCCACCAGGTCGCATAAGTGGAAAAGCGGAAGCCGCGCTCGGGCTCGAACTTGTCGATGGCGCGCATCAGGCCGATATTGCCCTCCTCGATCATGTCGAGCAGGACCACGCCCCGGTTGATGTAGTGCTTGGCGATGGAGACCACGAGCCGCAGATTGTGCTCGATCATCTTCTGCCGGGCCGCAAAGTCGCCCTGCTTGGCCAGGGTCGCGTAATGGACTTCCTGTTCCGCCGTCAGCAGGGGCTTGGCGCCGATCTGGTTGAGGTAGTGCTGGGTGGTGTCGGTGGAGAGCTCCGCCGCCAGCACCTTTTTCAGCTCGTCGACACTCTCGATGACGGTAGTGCTGGCCTCGACGGCGGTGGGACCGTCGATCTCGCCCGCCTCGGCCCCATCGTCGATTGGCTCGTCCGGGTAATCCTCCGGAACCGAGTCGTCTTCCAGGTGGTTATGCGGCGAGCGTGTCATGGGCGGCTTGTCTAACGGTTCGGCAGGAACTTCGATGGATCCACCGGCTTGCCCTGCTGCCTTATCTCGAAGTGCAGCTTGACCGAGTCGGTATCGGAATCCCCCATTTCGGCAATTGCCTGGCCCTTGTTCACCGTCTGCCCCTCCTGCACCAGAATGGAGCGGTTGTGCGCATAAGCCGACAACAGGCCGTTACTGTGCTTCACGATTACGAGATTACCATAACCACGGATCCCGCTGCCTGCATACATTACCTTGCCTGCACCGGCCGAGACCACCTGCTGGCCCGCGCGTCCGGCGATGTCGATGCCCTTGTTCTTGCCTTCGTCGAAGCTGCCCACCACCTTGCCATCGGTGGGCCATTGCCAGCTCACGGCGCGATCTTCGGTGCTGAGCGCGGGCGCTGCCGGTTTCGGCAGGCTGGGCGCCACACTGGCCAGCTGGGTCGGCTTCTCGGCAGGCTTGTCGGCCTTCTCAGGCTTGTCGTTGCCGTTCTTCTGGAGATCGGCCAGGTTGTTGTCGGTGTAAGGCTGTTTGTCGGCCTTGGGCGAGGTCTTCTTCGGCGCGGACGGCTCGGCCGGGGCGCGCGTCAGCGAGGGCGGCGGCGCCACCGAAGCGGTCTGCACGCCGCTGCGCTCTTCCGGGGGCTCCACGCGCAGCACCTGGTCCACCTTGATGTCGTTCGGGTTGGACAGGTTGTTCCAGGCCACCAGGTCGCGGTAGTTCTGGCCGTGATCGAGGGCGATGCGCAGCAGGGTGTCGCCCTTCTTCACCGTGTACATGCCGGGCTTGTCTTCCACCTTCGGCGCCGGGGCGGGCGTCGGCTGGGCCGGCGGACGCGAAATGTGCAGCTCGGATACCGGGGCCTGGTTCGGCGTGGACGTACAGGCGCTCAGCAGCGCCAGCGTGATCGTGCTCAGGAACAGGGAACTTGTTTTCGTCATTCTCATCTAATCAGGTCTAAACGATTCCAGGCCGCAAGGGCACAAAATGGCAGTCTTCGAGCGTCTGGCGCACCCACTCGGCCTTGCCGGTGCGGGTGACGAGTTCCAGATGCTGAGTGCGTGCGCCCACGGGCGCGACCAGTCTGCCGCCAATGGCGAGCTGTTCCAACAGCGCCTGCGGCACCTCCAGCCCCGCCGCAGCAAGGATGATGCCGTCGAAGGGGGCGGCCTGGGGCAGCCCAAGCATACCATCTCCATAATGCAGACGCAGATTCGCTACCCGCAGGGGCCGCAAGTTGGACTTCGCCAGCTCATGTAACGGCTTGATGCGCTCAATGGAATACACCTCTTGCGCAACACAGGCCAGAACAGCCGCCTGGTAGCCGCAGCCGGTGCCGATTTCCAGGACGCGCTGCAGCTGGCCGCCGTTGCGCATCACTTCGATCATTCTGGCAACAATATACGGCTGGGAAATGGTTTGGTGGTGTCCGATTGGCAAGGATGCATCGATATAGGCCTGGGAAGCCAGGCCCTCATCCATGAACATATGCCGCGGCACGGTTTCCAGCGCCGACAGCACCACCTGGTCCTGCACGCCCTGCCTGGCCACGCGCTGCACCATGGCGCGGCGCACCGCGTCCGACACGAGGGGATTCTGGCGCGGCGCGGCAAGCGGCTGGGGCTGGGCCCGCTCCTGCGCATAGCTGTGGGCGCGCGAGGGAGTCGCGGCGGGAGGCGGCGGCGCCCAGGGGCTCTTGGCCGCCGTGGTGGCCGCGTTGCGGGTCGCCGTCTGGGGCGTGGCCACGGTGGGCCGGAATTCCGTGCCCGGCTTCTTCGCCGTCACCGAGGACAGGGGCAGCGGGAAGCGGGGCTTGGCGCTCATGCCAGCACTTCCTTCAGCTGGGCCAGCTGGGGCTTGTGGGTGAGGTCGATCTGCAGGGGCGTCACCGAAATCTTGCCCTGCTGCACCGCGTGGAAATCCGTGCCCTCGCCCGCATCCTTGCAGGCGCCAGGCGGGCCGATCCAGAAGATTTCCCGGCCGCGCGGGTCATGCGCCTTGATGACGGGCTCGGCCTGATGGCGGCGCCCAAGGCGGGTAGCGGTCAGGGGGCCCAGTTCCTCGTACGGCAGGGTCGGGATGTTCACGTTCAGCAGATAGGGCTTTTCCAGGGCATCGCGGTAGCGCTCCACGATGTCGCGCGCCACGCGGGCGGCCGCGTCGATGTGGGCCCAGCCGTAGGCGCCTTGGGAAAAAGCGATGGCGGGAATACCGAAGAGATAGCCTTCCGTCGCGGCAGCCACCGTGCCGGAATACAGGGTGTCGTCCCCCATATTCGGCCCATTGTTGATGCCGGACACGATGAGGTCGGGCCGCTCGGTCAGCATCCCCGTGAGGGCGATGTGGACGCAATCGGTTGGCGTGCCGTTAACAAAATAAAAGCCGTTGGCGGCCTGCTGCACGGACAGGGGCCGGTCCAGGGACAGGGAATTGGAGGCCCCGGAACGGTTGCTGTCCGGGGCCACGACCACGATATCGGCGATGGGCGCCAGGGCTTCGGCCAGCGCATTGATGCCGGGCGCCAGGTAGCCGTCGTCGTTACTGATAAGGATACGCATGCGACTAATTTTACCTGAAGCAACGCTCAGCCAGCGCATGCCGGGAGCCGCCGGGCGGAAAAAATCGCCGCTTCAGCGCGCGCCGATGCGCGGTTCCGACAGTTCCTCTTCTTCGCGTTCGTGCTCGCTGCCGGCCGGCGCCATGCCCCGGTAGCTGCCCAGTTCCTGCTCCACGTTCAGGATGCGGTGGCGCACGCCGTCGCGCCGGCCCTGCTCGGGCATCTGCTCCAGTTTGCCGCGCAGCTGGGCCAGGCCGCGCCGCACCCGTTCGGTGTCCGGATGCAGGGTGCCCAGCAGGCGGCTGCGGGAGGCCAGCACCCGTTCGAGCAACGGCAGGGCCAGCTCCAGCCGCCCTGCCCTGGCCAGGATGTCCGCCCGCACGGCGAGGGCGTCGATGGTGGCGGGGTGGTCGTCGCCCAGCTCGCGCTCGTGGGCATCGATGACGGTGTCCTGCAGGGCCAGCGCGTCGGGGAACTGGCCCAGTTCGGCCAGGGTCACGCCCAGGGCCGTGCTGGCGAGCAGGGTGGCGCCGGCGCCCGCGCCTTCCGCCGCCTCCAGTGCGGCCAGCACGGCCTCCTGCAGGAAGCGCGCCTCCTGGAATTTTTCCTGCTGGAAGAGCACGTCAGCCAGGGCGGCCTTGCTGTGGAGGGTATCGGGATGGTCTTCGCCCAGCAGCAGGCGGCGCAGGGCTACGCTTTCGTCCAGCACGGTGAAGGCCTGGGACAGGGCCCCGTCGCGCCGGTACAGCCTGCCGAGGTCCAGCAGAGCTGCCGCCAGGGCCAGCGAGGCAGGCCGTCCGGCGCCCTCTTCCAGCGCCCGGCGCGCATGGGCGGCGGCGGACAGAAGGGGAATCTCCTCGCGCGACTGCCAGGGGCAATGGCCGCCCTCGAACCAGTCCAGGAAGGCGGAGAAGCTGCGCGTCAGGGAGAAGCGGTCGCTTTCCTCGTCGCTCAGCACGGGCAGCGGCTCGCCATATGCCAGGCCGCCCAGCTGCTGGAGCTGTACTTCGTCGAAATAGCTCTCCAGCGACAGGCGGGACTGCCCATAAGCCTCCGCCAGGCTGCGCTCGAACTGCTGCTGGTAGCCAGGAATGTTGCGCGCCGGGTCGCCGCGCCGCCACAGGGAGCGGACGGCGGCGTCGCCCGCGTCGATGCGGGTCGGCAGGGGGTAGATCAGCAAGGGGCGCTGCTCGTCCTCATGGCTGCGGCGGTAGGTGGTGGCGCGCTGCACCAGGCTGTCCAGGCCCTGCAGGCTCTGGCGGCCGGGTGTGAAGACCAGTACCAGACGGGTGGGAAGCAGGGTGGTGCAGATGCCCGCCACGTCCCCCTGCCCTGCGGGCGAATCGACCAGCACATGCCGGAAATGGTGGGCCGTGCAGG
Organism: Massilia endophytica; assembly: GCF_021165955.1. Classification (NCBI taxonomy): domain Bacteria; kingdom Pseudomonadati; phylum Pseudomonadota; class Betaproteobacteria; order Burkholderiales; family Oxalobacteraceae; genus Massilia; species Massilia endophytica. The sequence goes on from NZ_CP088952.1 coordinate 3,076,829, forward strand.
CGGCGAAGGTGCGGAACAAGGCGGGACAACTGTGGAAGAGCCGGTCCCAGTTCAGGCTGGCGAGGCGCTCGGCGTAGCTGGCGTCCTGGCGCCCGGCCCGCATGAGGAACAGGGGGCGGGCCTGGTCGGCCCTTACCACGTAATCCTCCCAGCCCACGGCGTCGAGCACGGCCTGTGCCAGGTCGGCGTCGTTGCGCTCGCGCCGCCCGCGCTGGAGCTGGGCGTCGCAGGCGGCGAACAGTTCCAGTACCCCCGGCCCGTCCGCGTCCACGCCGAAATAATGGTGCAGGGACGGCGCCTCGAGGTCCCAGTCGATCATCAGCACCGGCCTGCTGCCGCCCTCGCGCCTGGCCAGCAGCAGGGCCAGGTTGGCCAGCGCCATCGTGCGGCCGGCGCCGCCCTTGTGGGAGTGGAAGGTGACGACTTCGCCAGGCTCGTTGCGTGGCGGGAGGGACAGGCGCTGGGGTTCCATGACGGGCCTTTAACGTGGAAAGTGTGGAGGCGGGGTGGCGCGCCACTCCGGTGGAATGTCGGGCAGGACAAAACGGCTGCAGTCGTGTCCCGGCGGGATGCTGTACTTGAGGAAATGGTAGTGGGCGACGATGCGCTGCACGATGCGGTCGATGTCGGGCAGGAAGTCCGGGTTGGTCTTCAGGTCGCCCGTGGCGAGCGTGTAGCGCGAAAAGTCCACATACATGCCCTCGCTGATCTGGGGCGGCAGGCTGAGCGGATGGCGCGTCATGATCACAGGAATAATCAGGTGGCTGGGCAAGGGATACCAGTGCCGCCTCTCCTCTTCGATAAGTTGCATGGCTGCAAATTCACGCCGGGTGTAGGCGTGGGCTTCGTACTTCGGCGTGTAGATCACGATCATGCACACGCTCTGGCAGAGCGCGAGCGCAATCTTGCGGTCCAGGTCGTCACCGCCGCCCAGCTGCTCGCTGTCCACGAACAGCTCGGCTTCGTTATCGAGATGGGGTTCCAGATAGCAGCGCAGGGCATCGGCCAGGTCGGTCTTGAACTTGCTCATGTAGGCATGGTGGCCATGCGCATAACTGAAGAAACAGCCGTAGCGGATCGTCATGTCGTCCCCTCCTGTTTCTCCCCTGACATCTTGTTCTTTTCACGATTTCCGTTCCACTTTAACAATCCCTTCCGTGGGGACTTTGCGCTAGCGCAAACGTGCAGGACTGCTGGGCTACGTGCAAAATGCTGGCGCGAATATGCTGGAAGTTGGCATAACGAAGACGCAGGGGACAGCAACTGTCTTGATTAATTAATCGAGGGTTGCTGCCCACCTCTCGTTGTTATGCAACATGGCGTTCATGGTGACGAGCAGCTTGCGCATGCAAGCCACGATGGCTACTTTCTTGAGTTTTCCTGCCGCGAGCAGCCGGGCGTAGGCGCTTTTGAGGACGGGATTGTGTCGGATGGCGACCAAGGTGGCCATGTAGAGGACCGCCCGTACCGATGCCCTGCCACCCCAAATTCTTCGCTTCCCCCGCATCTTGCCGCTGTCACGGCTGTATGGGCAGACGCCAACCAGCGCACCGATTTCGCGCCGATTGAGCGTGCCAAGCTCGGGTAACTGCGCCAGCAGGGTTGCGACGGTGATGGAGCCTACGCCGGGGATGGATGAGAGCAGGTCGGCTTTAGCGTGCCATAGCGGACTTTCCTTGATAGCCCGCCCCAGATCACCATTGGTGCCCTTGATACGCTGCTCGAGCCATTCAATATGCTCATTGATCTCTTTTGCAATGAGAGCGGTCGCCTGCAGCTTTCGGTTCTTCTCAGCTGTGAGCATATCGACCAACTGGCGTCTTCGAGTCAGAACGTCCTCCAGATGGCGTAGCTCACCGTCTTTAATTGGACGCAGTGCCGGTTTGACCGCTTGCCCGAAGCGGGCCAGAACAATGGCATCGACCTGGTCAGTTTTCGCAAGCACGCCAATGGCCTTGGCGAAATCCCTGGCCTGTTTGGGATTGATGACCGCCACTGGCAACCCCGCAGTTGCCAGTACGCTGACCAATTCCATTTCGAGACCGCCGCTCGCCTCCACCACGATCCATCGCGGCTGTAGCTGCAACAACCTGGCTTTCAGGTTCTGATGACCACCCGCGTCATTGGGGAACTGCGCCCGATGTGACAGCGGAAGACTATCGACGTCCAGACTCTTCTTGCTGACATCGATCCCGACGTACAACCCATCGTCTGCGTTCTGCATGATTCTTTCTCCCATTCTTACTGATCCGGGGTTCGCCCCCTGACAACTGTTCGGGCTACAAAGAATCGAGCATGCCGTCATTGGCTGTCCCACGGGATTTGCTCCCACAGACCTATCAGACTGGCATGCCCGCAGACATAATTTAGCGTATGTTGAAGATATAAGACCCCGGATGGGGTCTGTCCCCGGTAACCTGGTCGACCACCGAACACAGTCGGCGCGGACTGGAGTTCGGTAGCGAACCGAGCTTTCGGGGACAGACCCCGTCCGGGGTCTGTCCCCTCTGCCGCTACTGTTCTGGGGAGAAGAAGGCGATCACCTCGGCGGCGTCGCGGGTGCGCTTGAAGGGGGGCAGGCTCTGCCAGATGCGGCGGCCGTAAGGTTTGGAGATGACGCGCGGGTCGCACAGCATGAGCACACCCCGGTCCGTTTCGTCGCGGATCAGGCGGCCCGCGCCCTGCTTCAGGTTGATGATGGCTTCCGGCAGGGTGTGGTGCATGAAGCCGTTCAGCCCCTGCCGCTCCATCACCTCGATACGCGCCGCCAGCACGGGATCGTCCGGCGGAGCAAACGGCAGCTTGTCGATAATGACCAGGGACAGGGCGTCGCCCCGCACGTCCACGCCTTCCCAGAAGCTCTGGCTGCCGATCAGCACACCGTTGCCCGCCTTGCGGAACTGGTCGAGCAGCTCGGTGCGGCCGCGGTCGCCCTGCACAAAGAGGGGGAAGCGCAGGCCGCGCTTCTCGAACTCGTCGCGCAGGCGCTCGGCGGCCCGCTTCACGGCACGTAAAGTGGTGCAAAGCAGGAAAGTCCGGCCGCCCGCCGCCTCGATGATGGGCAGGGCGCAGTCCAGCACGGCGTCCGTATAGCCGAGGGAATTGGGGTCCGGCAGGCCTTGCGGCACATACAGCATGCCCTGCTGCTCATAATTGAAGGGGCTGGGCCAGGTGCGGGCGACCTCGCCGGTCAGGCCCATCTGCTCGGAGAAGTGCTTGAAGTCGTTCTTCACGGCCAGGGTGGCCGAGGTGAAGATCCAGCTGCGCGGCACGCCTTCGCGCTGGCTGTTGAAGATGGGCGCGATGGACAGGGGCGTCTTGTGCAGCTGGAGGGAGCTGGTATAGGCCTCCACCCAGAACACGGCTTCCTCGCCCGGCGCCACCTTGGCCTTGGGGTCGTATTTCCAGTTATCGAGCTTCTGCTGCAGTTCGTGGCCGCGCACCCGGCACTGTTCCAGGGTCTCGGCGCGCTCGGCCTGCTTTTCCAGCACGGCCAGCAGGCCCGCCAGCTGCTCGCGCAGGACATCCAGCGCCGGGAAGAAGTCGCTGGAGGGTGCAATCTGTGGCAGCGAGAGGCGCACCACGTCCTGCGGGAAGGTCAGGCGCAGGTCGCGCGCCGCCTTTTCCACCACGGACACTGTCTTGCCCCAGTCCGCGCCGTCGCGGGCGTGCGCCAGGCCTTCGGCCAGCACGTCGCGGCACAGTTCCAGCACCTGGGAGGTGGAGAAGGTCTCGCCGAAGAAGAGGGTCGCCGTGTCCGGCAGCTGGTGCGCCTCGTCGAAGACGATGGTGTTCGCCGAGGGCAGGAGTTCGGCCACGCCCGTGTCCTTCAGGGCCACGTCGGCGAAGAACAGGTGGTGGTTGACCACCACCACGTCCGCCTGCTGCGCCTCGCGGCGCGCCTTCATCACGAAGCAGTCCTGGTAGTACTGGCACTCGGCGCCCACGCAGTTTTCGCGGGTCGAGGTGACGAGGTTCCAGACCGGCGCGGTTTCCGGCACGCGCGCCAGTTCGGCCTTGTCGCCGGTGCTCGTCATCTTCAGGAAGCGGGAGATCTCGCGCAGGTAGCCCACGTCCTCGCGCGAGGTCATGCGGCCGTTCTGCAGGGTGCGTTCCAGGTGGTAGTGGCACAGGTAGTTGCCCCGCCCTTTCAGCAGCGCCACCGACACGGGCGCCTGCAGGGCGGCGCGCACGGTGGGAATGTCGCGCAGGAAGAGCTGGTCCTGCAGGTTCTTGGTGCCGGTGGAAATGATGGTCTTGCCGCCCCACATCAGGGCCGGCACCAGGTAGGCGAAGGTCTTGCCGGTGCCGGTGCCCGCCTCGGCGATCAGGGTCTGCTGCTCGGAAATGGCCTGGGCGATGGCCTTGGCCATCTCCGTCTGGGATTTGCGGGGACGAAAACCGCCGACCGCCGGCCCCAGCGGGCCGCCGGCGCCGAACAGGCGCTCGATGTCGGCGTCGTGCTTGCCGGGCATGGCAGGTACGCCTGCTTCGCCTTGCGGCGGCAGCTCGGGCAGCGGAAGTGAATCGGTCAAAATAGGATCAGGTGGGGCAGCGGCGCATCGGGCGCCGGTCAGGCCGGAACATCAGGCACCAATTGCATTTTCAGCAAGGTGATATAGTCTTTCAGTTGCAGCTTGCGCTTTTTGAGGCGACGCAACTGCAGCTGATCGTGGTGGCCATCCAAGGTGAGCATCTCAATCACCGCGTCCAGGTCCCGGTGCTCGACGTCCAGTTCGATGATACGGCGCTTGATTTCTTCTACGTTGGTCATGAGCTTCGAAAAGTGTTTCGCGTGGACAACATGCGCTTGCGGCTAAACCGTCTTACAGTGCATAGTTTAACTCAGGTAAGCACCAGAAAGAAGCAGCAAGGACTTCCTCCACAATGAGCGCCTATAAAATCGAGGCCGGCACCGCGCAGCATCTTGGCAGCCGTCCGCAGCAAAACGACCGCGCCGCCCTGTTCACCGCTCCGCACGCCCCCGGCTATGTGCTGGCCGTGGTGGCGGACGGCGTGCATGGCGGCGCCGTCGCCTCTGAACAGGCCCTGCACACGGCAAGGCAGCTGTTCGACGAGTACAAGGTCGGCGACGCGCCGAATCCCGCCCGGGTGGCGGAGCTCCTGCGCGGCATCGCGCAGGAGGCGCACGACATTCTCCTGATGAACGCCATCAGCAGCAGCGCCGAGCCCCAGGCCACGCTGGCCCTGCTCATGCTCACGCCGCAGCAGCAGGCCATCTGGGCCACCGTGGGCGACACCCGCATCTACCGCTTCAGCGGCGGCGCCTGCACGGGCCGCAGCAACGACACGGACTACGTGGAGCACCTGGTGCGCAACGACGGCCTGCCACCCGATGCGGCGCGCAAGCACCGCAGTTCGCGCCTGCTGGCCAATGTACTGGGGAACAAGTTGAAGAAGCCCTTCGTGAGCACCGGCACGCAGGAGAACCTGAAGGCGGGCGACGCCTTCATGCTGTGCAGCGACGGGCTGTGGCAGTACTTCACGGACAGCGAGCTGGCCACGGTGGTGGCGCGCAAGACGCCGCGCGAGGCGGCAGAACTTCTCATCAACAAGGCGGGGGAACGCGCCCAGGGCAAGGGCGACAACTGCACCATGGCGATCGTGAAGCTGGCGGCCCTGCCGAAGGAAGTGCCGACCTACACCGTGCAGAAGCTGCGCAAGGCTATCTAGCTCCGGCCTTCGCGCGGGCCGCTTCGATGGCGGCCTGTTTCGCCGCTTCCGCCTCCGCGCGGCGGCGGCGCTTCTCTTCCTTCTCCGCCAGGCGCCTGGCGACGCGCGCCTGCCTGCGTTCCGATTCCTCCACGCGGCGCTGGTGGTCCTCTGCGTTCTGGGCGCGCTGCGGCGCTTCCGCCGCATCCTGCGCCTGCTGGCGCTTCACCTTGGCGTCGTGTTCGGCCTGGCGCTGCACCGGCGTGACGGCGGCGGGACGCGCCGGCGCGCGTTCTGCCGGCTCCTCGCGCGGCGCAGGCGCAGGCTGGGCGGCACGGGCCGCCTCTTCCGCCGCATCCTGCTGCGCGCGGTCCTCCAGCTCGCGGTCGCGCTGGTCAACGGCGTACTTGCGCTTGAAGTAGTTGGCTTCGATCTCGATGGCGCGCAAGCCGGCCAGGCGCTCGCGGCGCACTTCCTTGGCCTTGTCCACGCAGGCATTGACGAAGAATTTCGTGTAGCAGACCTGCTCTGCGGCGCTGAATTGCGCTTCCACGGCCTCGCGGTCCTGCTTCACCTGGGCCAGGCGGGAATCGGCCTGCTCGACCGAGTGGCTGGGCGGCACGGCGGGCGCGCCGATGGGCATCTGGCCCAGCTTCTGCGCCATCGCCGGCATGGTGATCGCGGCCAGCACGGCGGCGCACAGCAGTTTGATTGGTTGCGGCATCTTGTTCTTGTCCCCGTTTCAGGCCAGTGCGGCGGCTGCGCCGCGCTGCGCCTTCTCCATGTACTCGCGCGACTGCATCTCCACGATGCGCGACACGGTACGGTGGAATTCATTGGCCAGCATACCGCTAGTGTACAGCTCCTCCGGCGGCACTTCGGCCGACATGATCAGCTTCACGCCCTGGTCGTAGAACACGTCGATCAGCCAGGTGAAGCGGCGCGCCTCGGAGGCCATACCGGCCGACATCATCGGTATCCCGGACAATATCACGGTATGGAAACGGCTGGCGATTTCGAGGTAGTCGTTCTGGGAACGCGGTCCGCCGCACAGGGTGGCGAAATCGAACCACACCGTGGTGCCCGCGCGTCGCAGCGCCGCGATCTCGCGGCCCTCGATATGAATATGCCTGTCCTCGTCCGAGGTTTCGGCGACGCGGGTAAAGGCATCGCGCAGGGCCTGGTCGGTGGCGGCATTGAGCGGCGTGTAATAGGCCTGCACCTGTTCCAGGGCGCGGCCCCGGTAATCGACACCGGCGTCCACGTTCAGCACATCCATCTTCTCCTTCAGCAGGGCGATGGTGGGCAGGATGCGGTCGCGGTGCAGCCCGTCGGGATACAGGGTCGAGGGCTCGTAGTTGGAAGTCATGATGAAGGACACGCCGTTGTCGTACAGCGCCCGCATCAGGTTGTACAGGATCATGGCGTCGGCCACGTCCGATACATGGAATTCGTCGAAGCAGATCAGGCGGTACTTCTTGGCGATGCGCCTGGCCACTTCGTCCAGGGGATCGGCCACGCCCATCAGCTCGTCGAGCTGGATGTGCACGGCGCGCATGAATTCGTGGAAGTGCAGGCGCGTCTTGCGCACCACGGGCACCACGGAATAGAAGGCGTCCATCAGGAAGGACTTGCCGCGCCCCACCCCGCCCCACATGTACACGCCGCGCGGCACATCGGGACGGTTCAGGAAGCGCTTGAAGCCGTTCGAGCGCTGGGCCTTGTATTCCACCCACTCGTCATAGCACTGCTGCAGGCGTTCCACGGCGCGGCGCTGGGCTTCATCAGCCTTGAAATCGCGCTGTTCAAGCGCATGCTGGTAGTACTCTAGGACGTTCATGGGAAGAGACAGAAGCCCCAACGCCCGCCGTAGCGGGCGCCGGGCGGAGGGACTTAGAAGTTCAGCGTGCGCTTGTCGACGGCCAGCGCGGCTTCCTTCGTTGCTTCGGACAGCGAAGGGTGAGCGTGGCAGATGCGCGCGATGTCTTCGGCGGAGGCCTTGAACTCCATCGCCACCACGGCTTCGGAGATCAGCTCGGAAGCCATCGGGCCGATGATGTGCACGCCCAGGATCTCGTCGGTCGCGGCGTTGGCCAGGAACTTCACCATGCCCGAGGTATCGCCCAGCGCGCGCGCGCGGCCGTTGGCCAGGAAGGGGAAGGTGCCAGCCTTGTAGGCCACGCCTTCAGCCTTCAGCTGCTGCTCGGTCTTGCCGACCCAGGCGATTTCCGGCGAGGTGTAGATCACCCAAGGAATGGTGTTGAAGTTGGTGTGGCCGTGCTGGCCGGCGATACGCTCGGCCACGGCAACGCCCTCTTCTTCCGCCTTGTGCGCCAGCATCGGTCCGCGCACCACGTCGCCAATCGCCCACACGTTCGGCAGATTGGTCTTGCAGTCGCCGTCCACGGCGACGAAGCCGCGCTCGTCCAGCTGCAGGCCCGCCTTGTCGGCGCCCAGGCCGTTGGTGTTCGGGGTGCGGCCGATGGACACGATCAACTTGTCGAAGGTCGCGTTCTGCGCTTCGCCCTTGGCGTCGGTGTATTTCACGGTGACGTCGTTCTTGCCCGCGGTGACGCTCTCGATCTTGCAGCCCAGGTTGATGCTCAGGCCCTGCTTGGTGAACATCTTCTGCGCTTCCTTGGCAATCTGCTCGTCGACTGCGCCCAGGAAGGTTGGCAGGCCTTCCAGCACGGTGACCTTGGAGCCCAGGCGGCGCCATACGGAGCCCATTTCCAGGCCGATCACGCCGGCGCCGATCACGCCCAGATTGGCAGGCACCTCGTCGATGGACAGCGCGCCGGTGTTCGACAGGATCAGCTTCTCGTCGAACGGAGCGCCCGGCAGAGCGCGCGCGTTGGAGCCGGTGGCCACGATGATCTGCTTGCCGGTGATGGTGTCGGTGGTGGGACCGCTGATGGCGATCGGGTAGCCTTCGGCGCCAGCCGCGCCGGCGAATGCGCCGCGGCCGTGGAAGAAGGTGACCTTGTTCTTCTTGAACAGGAAGAGGATGCCGTCGTTGTTCTGCTTCACGACGGTGTTCTTGCGCTTGATCATCTGGCCCAGGTTCAGGGACAGGCCAGCCACGTCGATGCCGTGCTCCTTGAAGGCATGGCCGGCGTGCTCGTAATGTTCGGAGGACTGCAGCAGGGCCTTGGACGGAATGCAGCCCACGTTGGTGCAGGTGCCGCCCGGTGCGGGGCCGCCCTTTTCGTTGGCCCACTCGTCGATACAGGCCACGGAGAAGCCCAGCTGCGCGGCGCGGATGGCCGCGATATAGCCGCCGGGACCGGCGCCGATCACTACTACGTCGAATTGTTTGCTCATTGTCTTATTTTCCAATCAGTTCGTCCTCGGGGACGAATATCCACAGGAGGATGTAGATCACCGCGCCGAAGCCGAAGGAGATGGTGAAGAGCGCGAACACCAGGCGCCAGATCCAGGAATCGACACCGGACGCGCGCGCGAGGCCGCCGCAGACGCCACCGAGCCAACGGTCGGTGCGCGAACGGCGCAGGCTGGAGAACTCGCTGGCGAAGTCGCCGCCGCCCGGCGCAGCGGGCGGCGCGCCGTTCAGCAGGCGCTCCTTGGCGCGGGCAAATTCTTCGTCGCTCAGGGCGCCGGCCTGGTGCAGCTCGTGCAGGCGTTTGATTTCTTCGGATACGCTCATTGAAACCTCTCACTTCAGTGGGGGTGAACTACAGCGCTAACGTCGCTCCCGCAGCAGCGGGAGCCCAGGGGTGAGCCGCGGACGGCACTCCTGGGCCCCCGCCTGCGCGGGGGTGACACTTACAGGTCCAGCAGCAGGCGGGCCGGATCTTCCAGCGCTTCCTTCATCGCCACCAGGCCCAGCACGGCTTCGCGGCCGTCGATGATGCGGTGGTCGTAGGACATGGCCAGGTAGTTCATCGGACGGATGACGATCTGGCCGTCTTCCACCACGGCGCGGTCCTTGGTCGCGTGCACGCCCAGGATGGCCGACTGCGGCGGGTTGATGATCGGGGTCGATAGCATGGAGCCGAAGGTGCCGCCGTTCGAGATGGAGAAGGTGCCGCCCGTCAGGTCTTCCAGGGTCAGCTTGCCTTCCTTGGCCTTGGCGCCGAACTCGCCGATCTTCTTCTCGATCTCGGCGATGCTCATCTGGTCGGCATTGCGCAGGATAGGCACCACCAGGCCGCGCGGCGAACCGACGGCGATACCGATGTCGAAGTAGCCGTGGTAGACGATGTCGTTGCCGTCCACGGAGGCGTTCAGGATCGGGTACTTCTTCAGCGCGGCCACGGCCGCCTTCACGAAGAAGGACATGAAGCCCAGCTTCACGCCGTGCTCTTTCTCGAACTTGTCCTTGTACTTGTTGCGCAGGTCCATGACCGGCTTCATGTTCACTTCATTGAAGGTGGTCAGGATGGCGTTGGTGGACTGCGATTCCACCAGGCGCTCGGCGATACGGGCGCGCAGGCGGCTCATCGGCACGCGCTCTTCCGGACGGTCGCCCAGGTTGGCGACGGCAGGAGCGGCCACTTTCGGCAGCGCGGCCTTGGCGGCCGGTGCGGCCATCGGTGCGGGCGCTGCGGGCTTCGGTGCGGCGGCGGCAGCCAGGGCGTCGCCCTTGGTCACGCGGCCGTCCTTGCCGGAACCGGCAACGTCGGAAGCGGACAGGCCGGCTTCGGACAGAATCTTGGCGGCGGCCGGCATGGCCACGTCGCCCTTCGAACCGCCGGTGGCGGCAGCGGGAGCGGCGGCAGGAGCCGGTGCGGCGGCTGGCGCAGGCGCGGCAGCGGCGGCCGGCGCGGCGGCCTTGGCGGAGGCGTCGGTGTCGATGATGGCGATCACTTCGCCTGCGACGACGGTTGCGCCGTCATTCTTCAGTACCTGGACCACCACGCCCGCGTCCGGGGCCGGCAGTTCCAGCACGACCTTGTCGGTCTCGATGTCGATCATGTTCTCGTCGCGCGCAACGGCGTCGCCGACTTTCTTGTGCCACGAGAGCAGGGTCGCTTCCGCGACGGATTCGGACAGCTGGGGGACTTTAACTTCGATTTGTGCCATGTATTACTCCGTAAATTCGATGTGCGTAGGCGCCGCCTGCAAGGCAGGCGGCGCGCCGTGATTATTTGGTGAGGATAAAGCCCTTCAGCTTCGAGAACGCCGTTTCGAGCAGCTCTTTCTGCTGCGCGTAGTGCTTGTCGTAGTAGCCGACAGCCGGCGAGGCGGAAGCGGGACGGCCGGCATACGCCAGGCGCTGGCCCGATTCCATCGATTCGAAGATGTTGTGCTGGATCTGGAACCAAGGGCCCTGGTTCTGCGGCTCGTCCTGCGCCCACACCACTTCCGTCGCGTTCGGGAACTTCTTCAGTTCGGCGGCGAAGGCCTTGTGCGGGAACGGGTACAGCTGCTCGATACGCACGATGGCGGTATCGGTCTGGCCGCGGGTCTTGCGGGCGTTGGCCAGGTCGTAATACACCTTGCCGGAGCAGGCGATCACGCGCTTGACCTTCTTGGCGTCGATTTTCTCGTCGACTTCACCGATCACGGTCTGGAAGGCGCCCTTGGCCAGTTCGGCCAGCGGGGAGCCTGCATCCTTGTTACGCAGCAGCGATTTCGGGGTCAGCACGACCAGCGGCTTGCGGAACTGGCGCACCATCTGGCGGCGCAGCAGGTGGAAGATCTGCGATGCGGTGGTCGGCTGCACCACCTGCATATTGTTGTCCGCGCACAGCTGCAGGAAGCGCTCGGGGCGTGCGGAGGAGTGCTCCGGACCCTGGCCTTCGTAGCCGTGCGGCAGCAGCATCACGAGGCCGGAGGCGCGGCCCCACTTCACTTCGCCGGAGCTGATGAACTGGTCGATCACGACCTGGGCGCCGTTGACGAAGTCGCCGAACTGGGCTTCCCAGATGGTCAGGGTGTTCGGCTCGGCGGTCGAGTAGCCGTATTCGAAGCCCAGCACCGCCTCTTCGGACAGCACGGAGTCGATCACGGTGAACGGCGCCTGGCCTTCGGAGATGTTCTGCAGCGGCACGTAGGTGCCCGCATCCCAGCGCTCGCGATTCTGGTCGTGCAGCACGGCGTGGCGGTGGGTGAAGGTGCCGCGGCCCGCGTCCTGGCCGGTCAGGCGCACGGCGTAGCCGGAGGACACCAGGGAAGCGTAGGCGAGGTGTTCGCCCATGCCCCAGTCCAGGTTCAGCTCACCACGGCCCATGGCAGCGCGGTCGGCCAGCACTTTCTCGACCAGGGAGTGCACCTTGAAGCCTTCCGGCACGGTGGTGACGCGGGTGGCCAGGCGTTTCAGTTCCGTCAGCGGCACGGCGGTATCGGCCGCGTCGGTCCACTTGCGGTTCAGGAAGGGCAGCCAGTCCACGGCGAACTTGTTCTTGAAGTTCGAGATGACCGGATCGACCGTGTGCTTGCCGGCGTCCATGGCGGCGCGGTAGGCGGCCACCATCTGGTCGCCGCCGTCGGCCGCGATCACGCCCTGGGCGGCCAGCTTGTCCGCGTACAGCTTGCGGGTGCCTGGGTGCTGGGCGATCTTCTTGTACATCAGCGGCTGGGTCAGTGCAGGCGTGTCCTGCTCGTTGTGGCCCAGTTTGCGGTAGCAGATGATGTCGACCACGATGTCCTTCTGGAACTGCACGCGGTAGTCCAGGGCGATCTGCGAGGCCAGCACCACGGCTTCAGGGTCGTCGGCGTTCACGTGCAGCACCGGGGCTTCGATCATCTTCACGACGTCGGAGCAGTAGATGGTGGAGCGCGCGTCGCGCGGATCCGAGGTGGTGAAGCCGATCTGGTTGTTGATCACGATGTGAACCGTGCCGCCCGTGCCGTAGCCGCGGGTCTGCGCCAGGTTCAGGGTTTCCATCACGACGCCCTGGCCAGCGAAGGCGGCGTCGCCGTGCACCAGGATCGGCAGCACCTGCGCGCCGGCCTTGTCGCCGCGGCGGTCCATGCGGGCCTTGACGGAGCCTTCCACCACCGGATTCACGATCTCCAGGTGGGAAGGGTTGAACGCCAGCGACAGGTGCACAGGGCCGCCTGCGGTAGCGATGTCGGAGGAGAAGCCCTGGTGGTATTTCACGTCGCCAGCCGGCAGGTCGTCGGCGTGCTTGCCCTCGAACTCCTCGAACAGGTCCTTGGGCGCCTTGCCCAGGGTGTTCACCAGCACGTTCAGGCGGCCGCGGTGGGCCATGCCGATCACGATTTCCTGCACGCCCTTCTCGCCGGCGCGCTGGATGATCTCGTCGATGGAGGCGATGAAGGTCTCGCCGCCTTCCAGCGAGAAGCGCTTCTGGCCGACGTACTTGGTGTGGAGGTAGCGCTCCAGGCCTTCGGCCGCGGTCAGGCGCTCCAGGATGTGCTTCTTCTTCTCGGGCGTGAAGTTCGGGGTCGAGCGGATCGACTCGAGGCGCTCCTGCAGCCAGCGCTTCTCGGCCGGGTCGGAGATGTACATGAACTCGGCGCCGATGGAGCGGGTGTAGGTGTCGCGCAGGAAGTTGGTCAGGTCGCGCAGGGACGCGGTCTCCGGACCGAAGTAGGTATTGCTGATATTGAACACGGTGTCCATATCGGCGTCGGTGAAGCCGTACGATGCAGGCTCCAGCTCAGGAATATTGGGACGTTCCTGGCGCTGCAGCGGGTCCAGGTTGGCCCAGCGCGAGCCCAGGTAGCGGTAGGCGGCGATCAGCTGGGTGGCGGCCACGCGCTTGCGGCCCATTTCGGCGTCGCCCGAGGCCGTCACGGTGCGGATCGGGCCCTGCTTCGCGCGTTCGGCGAAGGAGGCGATCACGGAGGCGTGGGCCACGTCGGGTTTGTTGGAGCCGTCGACGGCCGGCACGTGCTGCATGGCGTCGAAATAGGCGCGCCAGTTGTCTGGCACGGAACCTGGGTTGGCCAGATACGCCTCGTAGAGTTCTTCTACGTACGGCGCATTCCCACCAAACAGGTAGGAGTTGGACGTGAGTTGCTGCATCATTCTTGCTCACCTTTCTTCGCGCTTCGCGAGGAATTAGCGGGTTAGTCTAACCTTCCGCGACACGGCCTGACCGGTTAGCGGATTGCACATCAAGTTGTGGGGGAAGGGCTGTGGTACTTTTCTCGTTACAAAAACGGTTGTTTAGGATAGCACGCGGCATTGTATACGGACAACCGCCGCGTGAGGAAAAATAGGCAGTCCCGGCCATCCTGCAATGCCGGAAAATTAACATTTCGCGGCCCGGCTAGACATTTTGATCTAGATAATTTATTCTACTTCCATCCCCTCCCCTTGAGAGATGCGCCATGAGCACCCCTGCCCTGCCGAAACCGACCGCCGCCGAACTGGAGATGCTGCGCCTGCTGTTCGCCCTCGGCCCGTCCACCGCGCGCCAGGTGCACCAGGCTGCCCTGGACAATAAACCTGAGACCACCTACGCCAATGTGCTGCGCCAGCTCCAGCTGATGCACGCCAAAGGCCTGCTCACGCGCGACGAAAGCCAGCGTGCCCACGTCTATGCGCCCGCCCAGGAACAGGAGTCGGTGCAGACCAATCTGCTCAAGGAACTCATCCATAAAGCCTTCGCGGGCTCGGGCAAGGCCCTCGTGCTGGCCGCGCTCAAAGGCGGCCATGTCAGCGCCAAGGAAAGGGCCGAAATCCAGGCCCTCCTGGACGAAGACCCTGAAAAATAAGGCTTCCGGGCTCAGCAGTTGACCAATTGGACGGCGCTCCCCCGCCCTTTCATGCACACTATCCACATGAAATGAACGACGCCTGCCTGCCGGGAGCAGCCGCCGTGGCCGTTACTCCGGCATATAAGACCAATCATTCAGGGGAGCGGTATGAGCGAAAGCGGGCAGGAGCCGGCCGTCGCGGTCGGGGCTTTGCCTCTACGGGACATCATGAACTTGCTTGTAGGCACTTTCTATGTTCTCGACGAGGCCGGCTACTTCGTTTTGTGGAACGAAAAGGTTGAACAGCTGACCGGCTTCGGTCCCGAACAGCTGCGCGGCATGCACATGCTGGAGCTCTTTCCGGCGGAAGAAAAGCCCAGGGTCGCCCGCGCCTTCTGCGCCGTGTTCCAGCAGGACGAAAAGATCCAGCTCGAAGCTTGGATACGCCTCAAGGGCGAACTCGTTCCCTATCTGTTCTGGGGCGCGCGCATGCGGGCCGGAGAGACCATGTACATGTTCGGCATGGGCATGGACCTCTCCGCCCCGCACCGCCAGCAGTCGGCCCTGGACCTGCGCGAGCGCGCGCTGCACGCCGCCAGCAACGGCATCGTCATCACCCGGCACGATGGCATGAACAATCCCATCGAATACGTCAATCCGGCCTTCGAGCGCATCACCGGCTACAGCGCCGAGGAAGCGCTGGGGCGCGATTCGGGCTTCATGGCCATCCCCGGCATCGACGAGGAACAGCGCGGCATCCTCGCCGCCGCCATCGCCGCCCAGCGCCCGGCCAGCGTGACCTTCCGCAACCACCGCAAGAACGGCGAGGTGTTCTGGAACCACCTGACCATCACCCCCGTGAGCGACCGCAACCGCCAGGTCACGCACTACATCGGCATCATCGAGGACATCACGGCCCTCAAGGTGCGCACCGCCGAGCTTGAGCACCAGGTGACGCACGATCCCCTGACCAACCTGGCCAACCGCATCCTCCTGCGCGACCGCCTGGAGCAGGCCATTCACGCCGCCCAGCGCAACCAGCACCTGGTGGCCACCATCCTCATGGACCTGAACAAGTTCAAGGAGATCAACGACACGCTCGGCCACGCGGCGGGCGACCATGTGCTGCGCGAAGTGGCCAGCCGCCTGCAGTCGGCGGTGCGCGAGAGCGATACCGTGGCGCGCCTGGGCGGGGACGAATTCGTGCTGGTGCTGGCCAACCAGCCCTCCTTCCGTTTCACCCTGCAGATGATCGAGCGCGTCCGCCGCGCCATGGCTCCGGAAATGGACATCGACGGCCGCCCTCTGGCCGTGGGCGCCAGCATGGGCGTGGCGCTCTATCCCAGCGACGCCCTCGGCGCCAGCGAACTGCTGCACGCCGCCGACACGGCCATGTACGAGGGCAAGCACGGCGGCCCGGATGCGGTGCACTTCTACTCGCCCGCCATCGCCTCCAGTTCCGCCGCCCGCCAGCGCATGGAGCACGCGCTCAAGGAGGCCCTGGAGCGCGACGACCTCTATCTGCTCTTCCAGCCGGACGTGTGCATCACCTCCGGCCGCATCCTCGGCCTGGAGGCTCTGCTGCGCTGGCGCCATCCCGAGCGCGGCGAGCTGCTGCCCGCGGACTTCCTGCCCGAGGCCGAGGAGAACGGCCTCATTGTGCCCCTGGGGCGGCGCGTGCTGGAGGAGGTGTGCGACACCCTGCACCACCTGGCGCAGCTGGGCTTTCCCGACCTGCCCATCTCCCTCAACGCCTCCGGGCGCGAGATCAGCCAGCGTGATTACCTGCCCCATATTGCGCGCCGGGTCGCCCACCACGGCGTCAAGCCGAGCAGCCTGGCGGTGGAGGTGAGGGAGGAGCAGCTGGTGAACAATATGGCTCAGGCCAAGCGCCTGGCGGACGGCATGAGCGAGCTGGGAATCAAGCTCTCGGTGGACGATTTCGGCGCCGGGCTGTCCAACCTCAGCTACCTGCAGGAGCTGCCGGTCAGCCAGCTCAAGCTCGCGCGCCGCTCGGTCAGCAATCTGAGCCAGGGCAACGGCAGCTGGGCGCTCGCCAAAACCATGCTGGACATCGGCCACAACCTGAACATCCGCGTGGTGGCCACGGGGGTGGAAACCCAGTCCCAGCACGACTTCCTGGCCGCCAACGGCTGCTCCAGCATCCAGGGCAACTACGTCAGCCGCCCCATGAGCCGCCCGGCCCTGGACCGCTGGCTTACTGCACAATGAAAAAAGCGGGCCGCAGCCCGCTTTTTCCATGCGCGAGGCATGGGATTACTTGCGGTCCTTCAGCGGCGGCACGTTGCGCACCGGGGAGCCGATGAAGAGCTGGCGCGGACGGCCGATCTTCTGCTCCGGATCGGCGATCATCTCGTTCCACTGGGCGATCCAGCCGATGGTGCGGGCCATCGCGAAGATGCCGGTGAACAGGGACACAGGGATGCCCAGCGCCGACTGCACGATGCCCGAGTAGAAGTCCACGTTCGGGTACAGCTTGCGCGACACGAAGTATTCGTCGTTCAGGGCGATCTTTTCCAGTTCCATCGCGAGCTTGAACAGCGGGTCGTCCTGCAGGCCCAGTTCGTTCAGCACTTCGTGGCAGGTCTCGCGCATCAGCTTCGCGCGCGGGTCGAAGTTCTTGTACACGCGGTGGCCGAAGCCCATCAGCTTGACGCCGGAGTTCTTGTCCTTCACCTTGGCGATGAAGTCGGGGATGTTCTCGACCGAGCCGATTTCCTTCAGCATGGTCAGCGCCGCTTCGTTCGCGCCGCCGTGGGCAGGGCCCCACAGGCAGGCGATGCCGGCAGCGATACAGGCGAAGGGGTTGGCGCCCGAGGAACCGGCCAGGCGCACGGTGGAGGTGGAGGCGTTCTGCTCGTGGTCCGCATGCAGGATCAGGATGCGGTCCAGGGCGCGCACCAGCACGTCGTTGACCTTGTACTCTTCGCAGGGATTGCCGAACATCATGCGCATGAAGTTCGCGCTGTACGACAGGTCGTTGCGCGGGTACATGAAGGGCTGGCCGATGGAGTACTTGTAGGCCATGGCGACCAGGGTCGGCATCTTGGCGATCAGGCGGATCGCGGAGATCTCGCGCTGCTTGGCGTCGTTGATGTCCAGCGAGTCGTGGTAGAAGGACGCCAGCGCGCCCACCGTGCCCACCAGCACCGACATCGGGTGCGCGTCGCGGCGGAAGCCGCGGAAGAAGAACTGCATCTGCTCGTGGACCATGGTGTGCTTAGTCACGGTGTCCACGAATTCGCTCTTCTGCGCGGCGTTCGGCAGTTCGCCGTTCAGCAGCAGGTAGCAGGTTTCCATGAAGTCGGCGTTCACGGCCAGCTGCTCGATCGGGTAGCCGCGGTACTGCAGCTCGCCCTTGTCGCCGTCGATGTAGGTGATCGTCGAGTTGCACGAGGCGGTGGACATGAAGCCCGGATCGTAGGTGAACTTGCCGGTGCCCGCGTACAGCTTGCGGATATCGATCACGTCCGGACCAACCGTGCCCTTGTAGATCGGGAATTCGACCGATGGGCTGCCGTCGGAGAACGACAGTGTGGCTTTGTTATCAGAGATGTTCATGTGCTCTTCCTTTTCCTGGAGAGATGCGGCTATTAAAAAAAATCAGGCGCGGCGCAGGCGTGCCAGCAATGCGTGCACATGCGGCAGATCGATCTCGCCCTCCGGCTCCTTGCGGGCCAGCACCAGATCCATCAGCGCATTGTCCGACAAGTCGAGGAGCCGCGTGAACGCGTCCACTTCCTCGTCAGTCAATTCCGTTTCGTGCGCATCCAGAAAACGCGTCAGGATGATGTCGTTTTCCAGCAGGCCCCGCCGCGCACGCCAGCGCAGGCGCGCGCGGTTGGCGGGGTCCGACTGATGCGCAGGATGTTCCATTTGCGTCATCAGATGGCGCGGCGGACCATCAGCTCCTTGATCTTGCCGATGGCCTTGTTCGGGTTCAGGCCTTTCGGGCACACGTCCACGCAGTTCATGATGGAGTGGCAGCGGAACAGGCGGTACGGGTCTTCCAGGTTGTCCAGGCGCTGGCCGGTGGCTTCGTCGCGCGAGTCGGCGATGAAGCGGTAGGCCTGCAGCAGGCCCGCAGGACCGACGAACTTGTCCGGGTTCCACCAGAAGGACGGGCAGGAGGTCGAGCAGCAGGCGCACAGGATGCACTCGTACAGGCCGTCCAGCTCTTCGCGCTCGGCGGGCGACTGCAGGCGCTCCTTCTCGGGCGGAATGGAGTCGTTGATCAGGAAGGGCTTGATCGAGTCGTACTGCTTGAAGAACTGGGTCATGTCCACGATCAGGTCGCGGATCACCGGCAGGCCTGGCAGAGGACGCAGCACGATAGGCTCGGTCAGCTCGTTCAGGTTGGTGGTGCAGGCCAGGCCGTTCTTGCCGTTGATGTTCATGGCGTCCGAACCGCACACGCCTTCGCGGCAGGAGCGGCGCAGGGCCAGGGAATCGTCCACGTCGGACTTGATGCGCTGCAGCGCATCCAGCAGCATCTTGTCGGTATCCTTCAGCTCGACCGTCAGGTCTTGCATGTAAGGCTTGGCGTCCTTGTCCGGATCGTAGCGGTAAATCTTGAATTTGAGAGTGCGTGGCATATCTGTGAGCCCTTGCTTAGAAAGTACGTGCTTTTGGCTTGAAGGTTTCGACCGTCAGCGGCTTGGTGACGACTGGCTTGTACTCCAGGCGGTTGCCTTCGGAGAACCAGAGGGTGTGCTTCATCCAGTTTTCGTCGTCGCGGTTCGGGAAGTCGCTGTGCGCGTGGGCGCCGCGCGATTCCTTGCGCGCTACTGCCGAGGTGATGGTGGCCTTCGCGGTCTCGATCAGGTTGTCCAGCTCCAGCGCTTCCACGCGGGCGGTGTTGAACACCTTGGACTTGTCCTTGAACGACACGTGCTTGCGGCGCTCGTCCAGCTTCATGATTTCTTCGTAGCCCTGCTTGAGCAGATCGTCCGTGCGGAACACGCCGCAGTACTTCTGCATCGTGGCGCGGATGTCGTTGGCTACGCCCTGAACCTTCTCGCCGCCGGTGGAGGTTTCCAGGCGGTTCAGGCGGTCCATGGCGAAGTCGGCCGCATCCTTCGGCATCGGCTTGTTTTCCTTCTGCTTCAGGTTCTGCGCCACCACGTGGTTGCCGGCCGCGCGGCCGAACACCACCAGGTCGAGCAGGGAGTTGGTGCCCAGGCGGTTCGCGCCGTGCACCGACACGCAGGCGCATTCGCCGATCGCGTACAGGCCGTTGACCACCTTCTGCGAGCCGTCGCCGGCGGGCACGACCACCTGGCCGTGGATATTGGTCGGAATGCCGCCCATCTGGTAGTGGATGGTCGGCACGACAGGAATCGGTTCCTTGGTGGCGTCCACGTTGGCGAACTTGTGGCCGATCTCCAGGATCGACGGCAGGCGCTTCTCGATGGTTTCCTTGCCGATGTGGCGCAGGTCCAGCAGCACGTGGTCCTTGTTCGGGCCGCAGCCGCGGCCTTCCTTGATCTCCTGGTCCATGGAGCGGGACACGAAGTCGCGCGGCGCCAGGTCCTTCAGGGTGGGCGCGTAGCGCTCCATGAAACGCTCGCCTTGCGAGTTGATCAGGATGCCGCCTTCGCCGCGCACGCCTTCGGTGATCAGCACGCCCGCGCCGGACACGCCGGTCGGGTGGAACTGCCAGAATTCCATGTCCTGCAGCGGCAGGCCGGCGCGCGCCGCCATGCCCATGCCGTCGCCGGTGTTGATGAAGGCGTTGGTGGACGCGGCGAAGATGCGGCCTGCACCGCCGGTGGCGAAGATGGTGGTCTTCGCTTCCAGGATCATGCACTCGCCGGTTTCCATTTCCAGGGCCATCACGCCCACCACGTCGCCTTCGGCGTCGCGGATCAGGTCCAGGGCCATCCACTCCACGAAGAAGTGGGTGCGGGCGCGCACGTTGCGCTGGTACAGGGTATGCAGCAGGGCGTGGCCGGTACGGTCAGCCGCGGCGCAGGCGCGCTGCACGGCCTTCTCGCCGAAGTTCGCGGTGTGGCCGCCGAAGGGACGCTGGTAGATGGTGCCGTCCGGGTTGCGGTCGAAAGGCATGCCGAAGTGTTCGAGCTCGTACACGACTTTCGGCGCTTCGCGGCACATGAATTCGATGGCGTCCTGGTCGCCCAGGTAGTCGCCGCCCTTGACGGTGTCGAACATGTGCCAGAACCAGTTGTCCTCGGCCATGTTGCCGAGGGAGGCGCCGATGCCGCCCTGCGCCGCCACGGTGTGGGAGCGGGTCGGGAAGACCTTGGACAGCACGGCCACGTTCAGGCCCGCTTCCGCCAGTTGCAGGGAGGCGCGCATGCCGGAACCGCCGGCGCCAACGATCACCGCGTCGAAGCGGCGGGTAGGGATTGCAGATTTGATAGCTGCCACGATTTACACACTCCAGAGAATCTGCACCGACCACACGGCACAAGCGATCAGCCAACCGATGGTGGCAATTTGCAGGGTCAGGCGGATGCCGACCGGCTTCACATAGTCCATCCAGATGTCGCGCATGCCCACCCAGGCGTGGTAGAACAGGCCCAGCAGGGTCACCATGCTGAAGAGCTTGAACCACTGCTTCGCGAACAGGCCGGCCCAGCCTTCATACGTGAAGTTGCTGCCGGTGAGGAAGGAAATCAGGAGGACGGCGGTGTAGATCACCATCAGGACGGCGGTCACGCGCTGGGCCAGCCAGTCCTTCACGCCATAGTGGGCGCCCACGACCAGGCGCTTCGGGCCGATATTGTTGTTAGCCATTTTTAGAACACTCCGAACAGTTTCAGGGCAACCAGGGCCGTTACGATCAGGCTGATCACCAGCACGGTGGCGGCGCTCTTGCGGGCCGAATCCTTGTCCAGGCCGACGTGGGTGTCCATGATCAGGTGGCGCACGCCCGCGCAGAAGTGCTGCATGTAGGCCCACACCAGGGCCAGGATGACCAGCTTGGCGAACCAGTGGGAGGCGATGCCCTGGAAGTAGGCGAAGGAGATTTCGGATTGAATGCTCAGTTGCAGCAGGTACAGCACCACCGGCAGCAGCGCGAACATCAGGAAACCACTGATGCGGTGCAGGATGGAAACGACGCCGGCTAAAGGCAAGCGGTAGTTGGACAGTTCCAGGACATGGATGTTACGGAACTCCCGCCGTTCTTTTTTGGGTGCTCCCCTTACGGCTTCTGACATGACAAAACCTCCCTATGCTATTGCTAAATTATGATTCCCGCAGAGCCCGGCTACGGGAGTGAGACTGCGATTTTCGCCGATTTCCCACATCTCACCAATATGTATTCTTACATATAACAAAAATTATGTTGCGGCGCGGTCTATTTCTTGCAAACCCGATAATGCCATTTCCTTATCGCTAATTCAGGTCGTTCTGGTAGTGGTGGCGGTCCGTCAAATACAGGCCGCGGCGCAGCTCGACCGGCTTGTCGCCGTAGGTGAAAGACACGCGCTCGGCGCTGAGCAGGGGCGTGCCCGGTTCCACCTTGAGCAGGCCCGCGTCTTCCGCACCTGCACAAACGGCTTTCACCTTTTCCTCTGCGCGGATCATGCGGGTGCCGAATTCGGATTCGAACAGGCCGTACATCGGCCCCTTATATTCGGACAGGCGCTCCGCCGTCAGGCCCTTGAAGATGGCGCCAGGCAGCCAGAGTTCTTCCACGATGGTGGGCACGGCGTCGAAGGACTGCACGCGCTTGATGTAGATGACGGCGTCGCCCGATTTCAGGTCCAGCAGGCGCGCCACGTCGGCGGGCGCGCGCAGGCGCTTGACTTCGATGAAGGTGGAGGCGGGGTAGCTGGGCTGGCCCTCGTCCGGGCGCAGGCGCAGGAAGCGGATATGGGCGCGCGCCTCGTGGTGGGTGGCCACGAAGGTGCCCTTGCCCTGGCGCCGCATCACGAGATTCTCGGCGGCCAGCTCGTCGATGGCCTTGCGCACCGTGCCCTGGCTCACCTTGTAGCGGTTGGCCAGCTCCACTTCGCTGGGGATCATCTCGCCCGGCTTCCACTCGCCCGACTGCAGGCTCTGGGTGATGAGGGCCTTGATCTGCTGGTACAGCGGAGAAAAGGTGGGGGACGGCGCGGACGCTCCGGAGCTCGCCGCAGCGGGCGCGCCCGAGGCTGCACCTGCACTGGTATTGTTGGGCGGGACCGGGTTCATAGACCGCGATTTCACCACAAAAGGCAAAACCCGTCCAGTAAAACCCGACAACTTATCTGTCTTATATAAGACATAAGATATGATTGACAGAAGGCCATGCTGAGCCTACACTCGCCGTCGAAATTGCCGCGCGCGCGGCAGAAAGACCCTGCCGGTTTTGGTATCATTATAAGTTCCCAAGCCAGGCACAGGCCCAGCTTCGACCGTTTTCTATCCACTTTGGAGATTCACCATGGCTAAAACCCCAATGCGTGTTGCCGTCACCGGCGCCGCCGGCCAGATCGGCTATTCCCTGCTGTTCCGCATCGCCAACGGCGACATGCTGGGCAAAGATCAGCCAGTCATCCTGCAACTGCTGGAAATCCCTGACGAGAAAGCCCAGAAAGCGCTGAAAGGCGTGATGATGGAAATCGACGACTGCGCCTTCCCGCTGCTGGCCGGCATGACCGCCCACTCCGACCCGATGACCGCCTTCAAGGACGCCGACGTGGCCCTGCTGGTGGGCGCCCGTCCGCGCGGCCCGGGCATGGAGCGCAAGGACCTGCTGGAAGCGAACGCCCAGATCTTCACCGTGCAGGGCAAGGCGCTGGACGCCGTCGCCTCGCGCAACGTGAAGGTGCTGGTGGTGGGCAACCCTGCCAACACCAACGCCTACATCGCCATGAAGTCGGCCCCTTCCCTGCCGGCCAGGAACTTCACCGCCATGCTGCGCCTGGACCACAACCGCGCCCTGTCGCAGGTTGCCGCCAAGACCGGCAAGGCCGTCAAGGACATCGAGAAGCTGACCGTGTGGGGCAACCACTCCCCGACCATGTACGCCGACTACCGCTTCGCCACCGTGGAAGGCAAGTCGGTCAAGGACATGATCAACGACCAGGAATGGAACGCCAACGTGTTCCTGCCGACCGTGGGCAAGCGCGGCGCCGCGATCATCGAAGCGCGCGGCCTGTCCTCGGCTGCTTCGGCTGCCAACGCCGCCATCGACCACGTGCGCGACTGGGTGCTGGGCACCAACGGCAAGTGGACCACCATGGGCGTGCCGTCCGACGGCTCCTACGGCATCCCTGAAGGCATCATGTTCGGCTTCCCGGTCACCACCGAGAACGGCGAATACAAGATCGTGCAGGGCCTGGAAATCGACGCCTTCTCGCAAGAGCGCATCAACATCACGCTCAAGGAACTGACCGAAGAGCGCGAAGGCGTGAAGCACCTGCTGCCGTAATTCCTTAACGCTGTGGAGCCGGTCAAACCGATCCGCAAGACCCGCCGCGCTGCCGACAGCAGCGCGGCGGCATCCGTTTCTGTACCTGTTTCCGCTACACCGATGCACCCATCCGAGGTTTTATTCCAGGGCAAACGCCAGCCGCATCTGCTGCCGGCCTGCGACCATTACGCAGGTTCCGAAAAGCTGATGCGCAAGTCGATGGCCTTGCAACAAGAGCTTGGCCCTGTCTTTGACATCACCTTCGATTGCGAGGACGGCGCCGCCGCCGGCAACGAAGAAGCGCACGCCCAGCTGGTGGCCCAGCTGCTGCTGGACGAAGCGAACCAGCACGGCCGCATCGGCGCCCGCGTGCACGACCTGCACAGCCCCCATTTCGAGCGCGACGTGGAAATCATCGTCGGCGCCGCCGCGCACAAGCTGGCCTATATCGTGCTGCCCAAGCCCGAAAACGCGCAGGAAGTGATGCGCGCCATCGATATCGTCAACAAGCACGCGGCCAAGGCGGGCCGCGCCGACCTGCCCCTGCACGTGCTGATCGAAACTCACGGCGCCCTGCGCGAAGCGTTCGAGATCGCCGCCCTGCCCCAGGTCGAATGCCTGTCCTTCGGCATCATGGATTTCGTGTCCGCCCACCACGGCGCCATTCCGGCCAATGCCATGCGCACGCCGGGCCAGTTCGCGCACCCGCTGGTGGTGCGCGCCAAGCTGGAGATCGCAGCGGCCTGCCACGCCCACGGCAAAACGCCGTCGCACAACGTGACCACCGAGATCAAGGACAGCGCCGTCGTGGCCACGGACGCCCAGCGCGCGGCCGCCGAATTCGGCTACACGCGCATGTGGAGCATCCATCCCAGCCAGATCAAGCCCATCGTGAAGGCTTTCACGCCGCGCGCCTCGGAAGTGAACGAGGCCGCCGCCATCCTGCATGAGGCGGAGAAGGCGCAGTGGGGCCCGATCAGCATGCACGGCCGCCTGCACGACCGCGCCAGCTACCGCTATTACTGGACCGTGCTGCAGCGCGCCCGCCTCGCAGGCCTGCCGCTGCCGGAAGCGGGAGCGGCGCTGATGAACGAACAAGGAGCATCGTAATGCGTCTGAACAAACTGCTCACCGCCCTCAGCCTGGCCGCCCTCGCCGCCAGCACCCTGCTGTTCTACAGCGAAGCCCTGGCCGCCGATACGCCCAAGGCGGAGGCGCAGAAGAAGCCAGCCGCCAAGCCGAAGGCGAAAGCCAGGGCAAAGGCTGCCCCTGCGCCCAAGGCGCCCGACCCCGAGGCCGACGAGCCGGATACGCAAGGCTCCACCGTCACCGATTACACCTGCGAAGTGGGCAGCAACATCACGATCTACGAGAACGCGGCGGACGATTCGCATATCGCGCTGCGCTGGAAGAAGCGCCTGCACCGCCTGACGCGCGTGGCCACCACCACCGGCGCGCAGCGCTTCGAGAACAAGCTGTATGGCCTGATCTGGATCGGCATTCCCGCCAAGGGCATGCTGCTCGATTCGAAACTGAACCGCCAGCTTGCCAATGAATGCCGGAATGCCGAGCAGTTGAAACCGGCCAGCGTGGAGGCCCCGCAGGCCGCCCCGCAAACCTGAATGCAGTAACAGTTTTAGCTTCAACATCAATAACAGACGATACCCACCTGAAGGAGAGGTCATGTCCCGCAACACACTGAATACGCTCAAGGAATTCCCTATTTCCGGCAGCAAGAAAGGTAAGTTCTACTCCCTGCCTGCGCTGGAAAAAGCCCTGGGCGCCAAAGTCTCCCGCCTGCCGGTGTCGATCCGCGTCGTGCTGGAATCCGTGCTGCGCAACTGCGACGGCAAGAAGGTCACGGAAGAGCACGTGCGCCAGCTGGCGAACTGGGGCGCGACCGCCGACCGCGTCGACGAGATTCCATTCGTCGTGGCCCGCGTGGTGCTGCAGGACTTCACCGGCGTTCCGCTGCTGGCCGACCTGGCCGCCATGCGTAACGTGGCCTCCAAGATGGGCGTGAACCCGAAGAAGATCGAGCCGCTGGTTCCGGTGGACCTGGTGGTGGACCACTCCGTGACCATCGACCACTTCCGCGAGCCCAAGGCCCTGGACCTGAACATGAAGCTGGAATTCTCGCGCAACAACGAACGCTACCAGTTCATGAAGTGGGGCATGCAGGCCTTCGACACCTTCGGCGTCGTGCCTCCGGGCTTCGGCATCGTTCACCAGGTGAACCTGGAATACCTGGCGCGCGGCGTGCACAATGCCGACGGCGTGTACTACCCTGACTCGCTGGTGGGCACCGACTCGCACACCACCATGATCAACGGTATCGGCGTGGTGGGCTGGGGCGTGGGCGGCATCGAGGCGGAAGCGGGCATGCTGGGCCAGCCTGTGTACTTCCTGACCCCGGACGTGATCGGCGTGAACCTGACCGGCGCCCTGCGCGAAGGCTGCACCGCCACCGACCTGGTGCTGACCATCACCGAGATGCTGCGTAAAGAGAAAGTGGTGGGCAAGTTCGTCGAGTTCTTCGGCGAAGGCACCGAGTCCCTGACCGTGACCGACCGCGCCACCATCGCCAACATGGCGCCGGAATACGGCGCGACCATGGGCTTCTTCCCCGTGGACGACGCCACCATCGAGTACTTCGAAGGCACCGGCCGCACCCGCGCCGAGATCGACGCCTTCGCAGGCTACTTCAAGGCCCAGGGCATGTACGGCGTGCCGAAGGCCGGCCAGATCGACTACACCCGCGAACTGCACCTGGACCTGTCCACCGTGACCCCGTCGCTGGCTGGCCCGAAGCGTCCGCAGGACCGTATCGAGATCGGCAACGTGAAGGCCACCTTCACCGACCTGTTCTCCAAGCCGACCACCGCCAATGGCTTCAACAAGAACCCTGAAGACCTGACCACCGTGTACGAAACCAGCAATGGCGTGCACGTGAAGAACGGCGACGTGCTGATCGCGGCGATCACTTCCTGCACCAACACCTCGAACCCGAGCGTGCTGCTGGCCGCGGGCCTGCTGGCCAAGAAGGCCGTGGAAGCCGGCCTGACCGTCGCCCCGCACATCAAGACCTCGCTGGCCCCCGGCTCGCGCGTGGTGACCGAGTACCTGACCGCCGCCGGCCTGCTGCCCTACCTGGAAAAGCTGGGCTTCGGCGTGACCGCCTACGGCTGCACCACCTGCATCGGCAACGCGGGCGACCTGACGCCGGAACTGAACGCCACCATCACCAGCAACGACATCGTGGCTGCTGCGGTGCTGTCCGGTAACCGCAACTTCGAGGCGCGCATCCACCCGAACATCCGTTCGAACTTCCTGGCTTCGCCGCCGCTGGTGGTGGCCTACGCCATCGCCGGCAACGTGACCCGCGACCTGATGACCGAGCCGGTTGGCAAGGGCACGGGCGGCAAGGACGTCTACCTGGGCGACATCTGGCCGACCTCCGCCGAGATCAACAAGCTGATGAAGTTCGCCATGAACTCCAAGGTCTTCAAGGAGAACTACGCCGACGTGAAGGGCGCTCCGGGCAAGCTGTGGGAAGCCGTGTCCTCGACCGAGGGCCAGGTGTACAACTGGCCTGAGTCCACCTACATCGCCGAGCCTCCATTCTTCGAAGGCTTCCAGATGAAACCTGCGGCCGCCGCAGCGGGCATCACCGGCGCGCGCGCGCTGGGCGTGTTCGGCGACTCCATCACCACCGACCACATCTCCCCGGCAGGCTCGATCAAGGAAGACGGCCCGGCAGGCAAGTGGCTGAAGGAAAACGGCGTGATGAAGGCCGACTTCAACTCCTACGGCTCGCGCCGCGGCAACCACGAGATCATGATGCGCGGCACCTTCGCCAACGTGCGTATCAAGAACAAGATGATCCCGCCGAAGGCCGACGGTTCCGCAGTCGAAGGCGGCATCACCATCCACCAGCCGAGCGGCGAACAGCTGTCGATCTACGACGCGGCAATGAAGTATGTGGCGGAAGGCACCCCGACCATGATCTTCGGCGGCGAAGAATACGGCACCGGCTCCTCGCGCGACTGGGCGGCCAAGGGCACCCAGCTGCTGGGCGTGAAGGCCGTGATCTGCCGTTCCTTCGAGCGTATCCACCGTTCCAACCTGGTGGGCATGGGCGTGCTGCCGCTGCAGTTCATCGGCAACGACAGCGTCGAGACCCTGGGCATCACCGGCAAGGAGATCTATGACCTGAAGGGCCTGGAAGGCGAGATCAAGCCCCAGCAGCTGGCAACGCTGGTGATCCACCGCGAAGACGGCTCCAGCCAGGAAGTGAAGGTCCTGCTGCGCATCGATACCCCGATCGAAGTGGACTACTACAAGCACGGCGGCATCCTGCCATTCGTGCTGCGCCAACTGCTGGCAGCTTAAGCGCCCGCCGGAGGTATCGCACCAAAAACGCCGGGTCATCCCGGCGTTTTTCATTGAACGTCCCCACCCTTGCCGAATCCACTACAATACGAGTAATTGCAATTTTTTCTGACTGAGAACCGTAAGCGCCATGCGTCGCCCATCCAAAGATTCATCCCATAAGTTGTCCGCCGACAGCCAGCGCCTTCTCACCCTTGCCCAGGCCGTGGGCCAGGCGTCCAGCCGCATTGAAGAGCGCAACTGGGAGCGTGCGCTCGACAACCAGCTGCACAAGCTGCTCAAGACCGGCCACCAGGACACCGTCGACGGCGCCCTGAACGCCCTCTTCAGCCTGGACCTGAACGCCTACGACATCCTCATGGACAGCGTGGAAGCGGTCAGCGAGTCCGCCACCATCGTGCATGAGGACGCCGAATACGACGTGCTGCTGGTCGCCGCCCCCATCCTGGCCTGGACCCGCTTCTCGATCGCCTCGGGACCGATTCCGGCCGATGTGCTGAACACCCTGTCCGCCCACTTCTCGGCGCATCTGCTGGCCGACAACACGCATATGGCGATGTCGTCCATGCTGTTCTCCATCGACCAGCTGCCGCGCACCCATGCCGAGGCCTACAGCAAGACCCACAAGCTGGCCCTGGCCGCGCTGAAGGGCGCGGCCGTGAAGACGGAAGTGAAGATCCAGGAAACCGCTCCCTTCCTGGCCGACACGCGCTACCTGGTGGCCGCCGTGGTCGCCCCGGCAGGCGAAGCGATGTTCCGCTGGCAGATGCCGGGCGCCCACCTGCACCAGGCCGAGGAACGCCGCCTGGCGCTGGAACAGTGGCGCACCCAGGCCATGCCCACCGTGGCGCGCCTGCTGCCCGGCTGCGGCATCGAACTGCTGCTGCCGGAGGCCTACTACATGGCCTGCCGCGAGGCGGACAAGCAGATCCGCCCCATCTCGATCCGCGCCGCCGTGCACTACCTCACGCATTCCCTGGCCTGGGAGCCCTCCGACCTGCGCGCCGTGATTGCGGGCTTCGGCGAGGAGAACGCGGACGGCCAGATCGACGAATACCGCGTGGCCTTCACCCGCCGCGCCGAGTCGGACGTGATCTATGGCGTCGTGTGGCCACTCTACGGCCAGGAAGACGAGGAAGGCACGCCGCCCGAAGGCCCGCTGGCAGGCGGCCTGGCCGAGCTGCTGCAGCCGCGCACGCCGGTCGAGGAAATTGTCGAGCACTTGAATGCCGCAGGCGTGACCATCGTGAAGAAGCTGGGCGAACGCTATGTGGCCGAGTATTGCGACGACTGCGGCGCCCCTCTCTTCGCCGACCCGTCAGGCGAGCTGGTCCACGCCGAAATGCCGGAAGACGCCCCAACAGGCACCGAGCACTTCCACTAAACAAAAGCCTCGCACTGCGAGGCTTTTTATTTGGATGGCGGCTGAGGCGGGTTAATTGTCACCGATCCCCATTGCTGAACCGGCGGCGCTGCTCCTGCTGCTGGTTGCGGCGCGGGGCTGGCCTGGACCGGGGGCGGCGGGGGCTGCTGTTTTAGATAGAAGTTCCCCATCGCCAAAAACAGCCCGCCGAAACCTATGAATATTCCAATTACGGAAGCAAACATCCATTTCTGCGTTTCGCTGGCAACCCTGAGCATTTCCGCATGCAATGCCTCCACGTCGGCCTTTGTTGCCAAGGTCGGCAGGATGGCTTCGATGTGCGCGAGGCGCGAATGAACGTCGTTGTCCATTCCTCCAGACTAGTACGAAAGCGCGCGCCTTACCAGCGGGAGTATGGATGTTTGATGAGGTTGGAGTTGAGGTAGCGCACGTCGTGGGTCACTTCCTCGCCCACCCAGTCCGGCTTCTCGAAGGCCTGCTCTTCCGAGGGCAGCTCGATCTCGGCCACCACCAGCCCGGCGTTCGCGCCGAGGAACTCATCGACTTCCCACACGAAGCCGCCGTAGGGGATGCGGCGGCGGTATTTCTCGATGATGGGCTGCTCGCACAGCCTGTCAAGGAACTCGGCGGCGTCCGCCATCGGCAGCTCGTATTCCCACTCGCCCCGGCTGACGCCCACCGCCTTGCTCTTGATCGTCATGACCGCGCGCTCGCCCTCGATCCGCACGCGCACCACGCGCTCCGGATGCGAGGACAGGTAGCCCTGGCGCAGCAGTACCGGCTCGCCCTGGCGCAGCCAGCCGTCGTGAGCCACCAGGAACTTGCGTTCGATCTCGACGCCCATCAGTCGTCCAGCGACAGCAGGATGGGCTGCAGGATGGCCATGCCCAGCGCCGCGCTGCGCGCGCCGTTCCAGCCCACCGTCGGCGACGGCAGGTCGGCGTTGTCCTTGAAGGGCATTTCCAGCGTGAGCGAGAGCACGCCGAAGTGGTGGCCCACGTACTTGGATGCGAGCGTGAGCATGTCTTCCTTGTACTTGCTGACCGGGTAGCCCACTGCGTCCTGGAAGTCCGGGCTGGCCGCCTTATAGCGCTCGATGAAGGCCTTCTGCGCCGCCATGCGTTCCGGCGTGAAGTTCTCCAGCATCTCGTTACCGGCCACGAAGTTGTAGGGCAGGTTCTCGTCGCCGTGGATGTCGAAGAACATGTCGATGCCCACTTCGTGCATCTTCTGCTTCACGCACAGCACTTCCGGCGAACGCTCCAGGGTCGGCGTCATCCACTCTCGGTTCAGGTTCGCGCCCGCTGCATTGGTGCGCAGGTTGCCGCGCACGGAACCGTCCGGATTCATGTTCGGCACGATGTAGAACACGCAGCGCTGCAGCAGCTTGCGGGCGATGGGGTTGGCGTCGTCCAGCAGCGCATCGATCAGGCCTTCGATGAACCACTCGGCCATCGATTCGCCCGGGTGCTGGCGCGCGATGAACCAGATCTTCTTTTCCGCTTTCGGGTCGCCGATCACCACCAGGTTCATGTCGCGGCCATCGACGCTGGAGCCGATATCGTGCACGCGCGCCAGGGGATTTTCGGCCACTTCGCCCAGCAGGCGCAGGTGGCGCTCCCACGAGTAGGGCTCGAAGTAGGCGTAGTAGCAGCTGTCCAGGTCCGGCGTATGGCGGATGGTCATCACCTTGCCGTCGAAGGAGGTGGGCACGCGGAACCAGTTCTCGCCGTCGTAGCTCGCGCAGGCATTGTAGTTCTCGTAGCCTTGCGCATAGGTTGCCTCGCCAGCGTTCAGCACTTTCATGTGAAGCGCCTGGCCGCGCGCGCCCTGTACGCGGAAGTGGAACCACTGCCAGATGTCGGCGTGCGAATCCTTGCGCAGTTTCAGTTCGATGTTGGCTGCATTGTCCGCGTTCACCACCTCGATGGCGCCCGAGTCGAAGTTCTGGCTGATTTTGATTGGCATTGTCGGTTCCCGCTCCACGAAATTGCGATCCCGCTATTGTCCTCGCTTTGCCGGGTTTACGCAAAAAGGGCAAACGTTCCCGCTTGCCCTTTCGTCAACTCAGTCGATGTTGCGGCCGCGCGCTTTCAGCGCCGCGCGAACGCCCGCGCCGTAGGCGGGATCGGCCCTGTCGAAGTGGCCCAGCTGGCGCAGGATGATCTCGTCGCTCACCTGGCTCATGGGGCCTGCCAGGTTGTCGAAGAGGTTCTGGCGTTCCTGCGGCGGCATCAGGCGGAACAGGTTCCCTGCCTGCGTGTAGTCGTCCTCGGCGCCCCGGCCGTCGTAGCGCGCAGCCGCGCCATGCAGCGCCAGCGGCGGTTCGCCATGGCCCAGGCCTTCCCGTTTGGCGCCGCCCGCGGCCACCGTGCCGTAGTTCTGCGCCGAGCCGCCGTTATTGATCGCCATTGCGCCATCGCGCTGGTGGTTATGCACGGGGCAGCGCGCCGCGTTCACGGGCAGGTGCTGGTGGTTGGTGCCGACGCGATAGAGCTGGGCGTCGTGATAGGCGAACAGGCGGGCCTGCAGCATCTTGTCCGGCGAGAAGCCCATGCCGGGCACGATGTTCGCCGGAGACAGCGCGGCCTGCTCCACTTCCGCGTGGTAGTTCACGGCATTGCGATTCAGCTCGAACACGCCCACGGGAATGAGCGGGAAGTCGCCGTGCGGCCAGACCTTGGTGAGGTCGAAGGGATTCCAGCCGGTGCGGGCGCTCCATGCGTCCAGCTCCGCCTCCGTCGCCACCTGCAGCATGACATTCCAGCGCGGGAAGTCGCCACGGTCGATGGCGTTCACCAGGTCGCGCTGCGCGTAGTCGGGATCTTCGCCTGCAATACGCACCGCGTCCGCCGCGCTCAGGTTGCGGATACCCTGCTGCGTTTTCAGGTGCCACTTCACGTACACGCGCTCGCCAGCTTCGTTGATCAGGCTATAGGTGTGGCTGCCGAAACCGTCCATGTGGCGGTAGCCGTCCGGCGTGCCGCGGTCGCTGAAGAGCATTGTCACCTGGTGCAGGCTTTCGGGCGCCTTGCTCCAGAAGTCGAACATCATTGTGGGTGACTTCAGATTGGTGCGCGGGCAGCGCTTCTGGGTGTGGATGAAATCCGGGAACTTGATGCCGTCCTTGATGAAGAACATGGGCGTGTTATTGCCCACGAGGTCCCAATTGCCCTCTTCCGTGTAGAAGCGGGCCGCGAAGCCGCGCGGGTCGCGTTCCGTATCTGCGCTGCCCTTCTCGCCGCCCACGGTGGAGAAGCGCACGAAGGTTTCGGTCTGCTTGCCGATGGCGGAGAACAGCTTCGCTTTGGTGTAGCGCGTGATGTCGTGCGTGACGGTGAAGGTGCCGTAGGCGCCGGAGCCTTTCGCATGGACGACGCGCTCGGGAATGCGCTCGCGGTTGAAGTGCTGGAGCTTTTCGATCAGGTGAAAGTCCTGCAGCAGCAGGGGGCCGCGCGCGCCGGCACTGGCGGAATTCTGGTCGTCCGCAACGGGGATGCCGGAGGCGGTGGTAATTGGCGGATTCATGGTCTTGCACTCCTCTGTTTGAACATGTGTTCATTCTATGGAGGGCAAGACGATTAACAAAGATAATTAATTAAATCAATTCAATAGCAATTTACTATATCTTGATGGAGATGCCGATAGTAAAAGCATTGTCCGGCGTGTTGCGGTTCAGGCCGCGCGACCAGGCCGCGTCCAGCTGGCAGTTCTTGCTCAGCAGCCAGGCGCCGCCCAGGTCGAAGGTGTATTGCGAACCGCCGTTGCGGGCCTTGGCGATCTGCGGCGCGGAGAGTTCGACGAAGGTGCGGAAGCTGTCGGTCCAGGACTTCCCGACGACGATGCCGAAGATGCCGTTCACGGCGCGCTTGCCGGTGTCGTTCTTGTCCCAGATCAGGCCGGGCATGATGCCGAGCGAATAGTCGTCCGGCAGCTCCCATTCGGCGGCCAAGCGCAGGGACGGGCGTACGCCCTGCCCGCGGAACGCGCTCGAGCCGGAGTCCAGGTCGGCGTGCAGCAGCAGGCCGATGGACGGGCCCTTGTCGTCCTCGTCGCGCGCGTGCCATTTCACCCCGATAGAGGTGTCGGCGTAGCCGCGCTGGCGCAGCGCGCCTTCCGGCCCGTCGCTGCGATAGCGCATGCGGCCATCCGTTTCGGCGCGCAGCTCCAGCGTATCGCTGACGCCGTAGCGCAGCAAGGTTGGTGTGGAAGAGGTGCGTTCGCGCACGCCCGCGTCGCGGTTACGCTCCAGCGCTACGCTGGTCTCGATCTGGAAGCGGCCCTTGCCCACCACATTGCTCGACTCCACGAAGTCCGGCCGGTCGGTGACGATGCTGTCGTCCTCCGGCTCAGCGGCCTGCGCAGCTTGTGCGCACAAAATCAGTCCAAGCAATATCGGTGCACGCATCTTCTCTCCCGGCGGCTAAGTCTTCAGTTCAGCGCCCCCCGTGCATTGCCGTTCGACAGACTCAGGAGGACCTATGAATGGTACACCGGTTGACGCCCGCCACGACAGGGCGGATGATGGTCGCGAGGCACGATTGGCAAGATTGGAGGCCGCTGTGGAAGCGCTGGCGAAATCTCTTGATACGCTGCAGCAGCATACCGAGCAGCTTATCGAGATTCGCGCCGAACTTCGCGTGCTACAGGCGCGCATAGCCGCACTTGAGGCACAGGTGAGTTCGCTCCAATCCCGCGTATCCGCGCTTGAATCGCGCTTCTCTGCGCTTGAGATTCGGCTCGTCGCCCTGGAGGAATCCAGTCGGGACATCAAAACCGAAGTCCGCGCCCTGCGCAATGAAATCCGTTGGGTAATTGGCACGCAGATTGCCACACTCCTTGCAGCCTTCTCCCTCATCGGCCACGCAAGCGGACTTTACTGACGCGGCATGCGGCCGGTAGCCAGCGCATGCGCCCAATCGGGGCGTCCGTTGGCGTTGGCGAGCGAGCTCATCTCATCCCAGTTGTAGGCCACCGCAATGTGCTCCACCTGCCACTGCTGCCCAATACGTTCGATGATGACGTAGCGCGCATGCGGCGTGCCGTTCTCGGCCTTGTGGGGCAAAGGATGCACATCCGAATACGCCTGCAGCCCCACGCTGCCGGGGTTGACGATCAGCCGCCCGTCATCAAGCAGCACACTGCGCGGCACATGCGTGTGGCCGCACAGGATCAGCGAAGCCTGCGCATCCCCTGCCCGCTCCAGCACCTCCTCGTAACTGGCCTGCCGCTGCCCACGGTCATCCACCGACTCCATCCAGTACACCAGATCCGACGACGGCGTGCCATGCACCAGCAGCACATCGGGCGTGAGCCGCAAGGTGGACGGCAGGCTGCGCAGCCAGGCGCGCTGCAGCTCGGTGATTTCGTCATAGGCGAAGCGGTCCGAGTCCCCCATGCGCTCCACAGCGTGCGTCAGCACCTGGCGCTCGTGGTTGCCCGCGATGGTGGGGAAGTCCAGCGCCATCAGCCGCTCCGCCGTGGCACGCGGCTGAAGCGGGCCGGACAGGATATCGCCGAGGTTGACCGTGACATCCGCGCCACGCTTGGCGATATCGGCCAGCACCGCTTCCAGAGCGGGAAGGTTCCCGTGGATGTCAGAAATTGCTGCAATTCGCATAAGCATTGTTACTTTTTTGAACGGGCTTGTTAGAATAGAATACGTCTTGCCGTAATGCCAGCTTGATTATTAAAGAGGAAACAAATGCAACAGTTTGAAATCGCCCACATCCGCGAACAGGGCGTGGATCTGATCATCATACCGCTCGATACGGAATTCGGCGACAAGGATCCAGGCGATCAGCAGACCATTCTTATCACGCTCCAGGAAGCGGCGAAGTTCGCGGGCCTGGCGGGCACCGTCGTGCCCGTATGGCGCGTGGGGAACAGCCACAACTTCATCGCGCCCAAGAACTGGCACCCCTTCTTCGCCAGCCTGCCTTACTCGCGCGTGGTGGCCAGCCTCAACAAAGTACTCACCATCAACTGACGCTCAGGTATACGCCAGCAGCCGTCCGCAGCAGATCACCCCGATCCACAAGCACAGGGAAAGAAACCCATGCAGGCGCGCCAAAGGCGGCGCGCTGCGCCGGGTATCCCATTCCTCCGCCGAGCGGTAAACACCGACATGGAACAGTGCGGCATTCACCCCCGCCGCCGCAATCAAGCCCATCTTCAGCCAGAAGGTACGGTTTCCCAGGAAGTCCTGCGGCTGCGCGCTCAGCATCAGCAGCCCCGCAGGCACAATCAGCAGCAGGCTGGCGAGCGACCAGGGCAGCAGGTGCGCCGCAAGCGCCCGCACGGACAACGCCTTCGCGCAGCCCAGCAGGCGCAGGTCGAACATGGCAATCGAACCCACCAGCACCGCGAAGCCGACGATGTGCACGATCTCCACCGAGGGATACAGCCATACGCTGCCCCGCATGGCTTCGGAGAGCGGCGTCGCCTCCAGCCAGGCCGCGAGCGAGGAAATCAACGCAGCTCCGTGGTCTTGTCCTGGATGGTGATGCGTTCGGCGCGCAGCTCATTGTTCACCGTGCGGTGCGGGTAGCCATAGACGATGGCCTGCGCGCCCGCCGCCATCACCTCCTTCTTCAGACCGCGGCTTTCCATGCGCGATGGCGGAGCCAGCACGACGGTCCAGTTCTTGTCCGCCGTTTTCAGGTGCAGCATGCCGTGCGGCTGCCCGTAAGTGCTGTCGATGATGGTGCCGCTTAGCTGGAGCGGCTTGCTGGAGTCGTATTCGCTCCAGCCGTGATGGGCAAAGGCCGAGGTGGCGGCGAGCGCCGCCGAAAAGAACAGAATCGCTTTCATACGCCCTCCGTGAGGTATTGGGGAAGATCGCAAAACCGGAGGCGATTGTAGCGCAGGCCCTTACAATGTGCGCAACAGGAGGAAATCATGGAATCATTTCAGCAGCGCGTGCAGCCATGGATGCTGGCCTGCTTCGGCGCGGAGATTGCAGCCGACAGCACCGAGCGCAATCACCGCTTTCTTGAAGAATCGCTGGAGCTCGCGCAGTCCTGCGGCTGCACGGCGCAGGAAGCGCACCAGCTGGTGGACTACGTGTTCGGCCGCGCGGCGGGCGAGAAGCGGCAGGAAGCGGGCGGCGTGATGGTCACCCTGGCCGCGCTGTGCCTGGCGCACGGCATCGACATGCACGCCTGCGGAGAAGAAGAGCTGGACATGATCTGGGAACGGATCGACGCAATCCGTGCCAAACACGCGGGCAAGCCGAAGATCCGTGCGTGAGCGCTACTGGAGCTCCATCTGGTCCACCAGCAGGCGTCCCAGTTCAATGCCGCCATCGCCCGCTCCCAGCGGCACGAAGTAGCTGAACACCACCTTGCCGTCCTTGTAGACGGAACCCATGCAGATCTGGTAGCCCTTGTAGTCGATCGATTTGTCGTCTGTGGCGATTTGCAGCATCGCAGCCTCCCTGTCACGTTTGGCTTGAGTGTAGCGTGGCGCGCGCGGCGCTTATGTGCGCGCACTCACCGACGCCAGCGGGCTGCCCGGCGTGCAAATGAAAAAGGCCAGCTCAAAGAGCTGGCCTAAGTCATTGAATCTAATGGTCGGGGCGAGAAGATTCGAACTTCCGACCCCCTGCACCCCATGCAGATGGTTTCTGGCTTGAAACCCGCATGAATGCTGGCTTTGCAGTAGAGCTGTATAAAATACAGTATCTCAACGACTGCCGTCCACGCCCCGAGAACATGCTATTTCCGGCGCGGTTTTATACAGGTTTCCAGGGTAGCGCCATCGCCAGTTCGGACACGTCCGGCACCAGTTCCTTGATGTAGATCTCGGTGGTCTCGGCACTGGTGTGAGCCAGGCGCTTCTGGATTTCTTCCCTCTGCTGGCCGCGCAGCGCCGCATCCGTCGCCGCCCTGGCGCGGATATCCTTGAACGTCACCTCCCCCTCCAGGCCTGCCCGGTCCTTGGCCCGGCGCAGCATCGAGGACAGCCCGGACTTCGTGTACGGCTTGCCGCTCTTCGACGGGAACAGCGTGTCGCCTGGGATGCCTCGCTCCGCCTTGATGCGCCTGGCGCGGTCGATCACCTCCTGAATGGCTGGTGTGATCAGGATGTCCACCGCCTTGCCGCTGCTCTTCGCCGTCTTGGTCGGCCGCATGCGGATATAGCGGTCCACGATCTGCTCTTCGCGCATGAGGCGGATATCGATGGCGCGCTGCCAGAGCAAGTAGGCCATGTCGATGATGCAGGCGAACATCGGTCCGCTGGCCGTTGGCGCCGTGCTCCCGGTATCCTTCCTGGCAATGCTCTCCATCCCGGCTGCCCGCAGTTTCGCCAGCTGCTCGTGCGTCGGAACGGCTGTGCGGCCCTCAGGCTTGTAGCGGCTCAGGTCCACCTGGTCGAGCGGGTTGTCCTGCCGCAGCCCCAACTCCGATATCCCGTACCGGAATACCTTACGGGCCAGCGCGGTGATCTTCCGCGCGCTGTTGGCCTTCCCCTTGTAGTTGTTCTTCAGGAACTCGGACCAGTCCCGCGTGCGCACGTCGCCGACCTGGAACTCCTCGAAGTCCGCGGCGATCTGGTCCAGGTATCGGCCGTAATCCTCGATGGTCGTCTTGCTGTAGCCGTTGAGGCGCTCCGCTTTGAACATGGCGCACAGGTGCGGCATCGAGCCTTCCTCGTTCACCTTGGCGCCCAGCAGCTCTCCCAGGGCGATCAGCATGCGGCTCTCGCCCTCTTCCACCGTGGCCAGGTGAATCCAGCGTTGCAGCCGCTTTGAGCGCGGGTCCATCATCGGCTCAGCCGCCAGGTAGCGGTACGCCCCGTTCTTCAGGTAGACCCTGCGCGGCAAACCCTTGTTGGTCTTCCGCTTCCTCATTTCTTCGAGGACTTCAGGCGAGGGCCGACGGGCGCTGCGGTGCCAGCGGCCGGCGCCTGCAGGTGCATGCGCATTACGCGCACCGTGTTGTCGCGCAAGCGCTTGGCAGGTATTCCCAGGGCAGCCAGAGTTTCCAGCTGCTCCTTCGGGCGCTTGTAGTGCGTCAGCGCTACGATTTCTTCTGGACTAAGATACTCGGTCATTGCTCACTCCTTCCCTGCGCTGGCGCGCTTGAACTCGACTACCCATACCCACGGGTTGGCGTCCCAGGCGCCAGCGCCGTTGATGGTCTCCCATAGGTTGCAGTAGGCATCCCGGTAGTCCGGCATCGGGAAAGAGCATGCGCACTTCGCTTCTGGCTCGCCGCAGTTCACGCAGTCGCCGTCCGTGATGCCTTCCGCACGTGCGTCATCCTGGCTGATGTCCTGCAGGCGCTCCACGCGCACCGACACGATCTCCAGCAGGATGCGGCTGTCGGCGCGGAACATATGGATCGCAGGCGTCCAGCGCTGGACGACGCAATGTGCGCCGTCATCTGTATCGGCGCGGTAGGTAAGACGCGGGCCGATGTCGGCGTAGGTTTCGCGCACCCACAGGCGGTCGCCAGGCTGGCCGTAGGGGCATGGAATCTGCCGCAAGGACTCATCGCCGTCGGTTTGCAGCACCCACCACTGGGCCGTTTCGGCACACTCAAATCCCCAGCACGTGGGGTCATTAATCTGGCCGTTGCCGCCGACGAAATCGAACGGGAAGCGAGAGCTGCGCTTCACAACGCGCCGCGTCTGCGTCTTGCTGCCGTCCAGGATGGCGCGGACCATCGGCGCGGAGAAGAGAATTGGGCGCTCTTTCATGCGTTCTCCCCTTTCTCAGCGCTGGCGCTAAGGGCGGCGGCCTGGGCATCCTTCAACCGATGCAACTCCAGTTCCAGCACCAGCTTTTCAGCCAGTTCCGGCAGGTCCTGATAGCCGTGACGATGCCGCGCCGCCTCCGGGCCTTTCAACGCCACGGCCACCCCCGCCAGCAACTTGCCCATGCGGTCGATGACATAGGCGTCCTCTTCGGCCTCGTCGCTCACCGCTTCCTTGCTGGCTACAGGGGCGACTGCATGCTTGCGCACCATCTCGATCATGCGCTTGGCCTCGCCCGCGTAGCGCTGCCAGACCTCGCCCCACGGCTCGGGCGGGTTGCCTTCCCAGATCAGTTGATGCGGGTCTGCGCCTTCTTCCTCGGCTAGCGCCATCGCCAGTACTTCCCAGCCTTCGCAGTTGTCGTCAGGGTGGGCTCCAGGCTGCGCGGCCAAGCGCTCGCGTTCGCCGTAAAGGAATGCCATGCGAGCAGCGTGCTGCTCATCCGTGTCTACTGGATATTCTTCGTCCGTATTGTCTACAGGCTGCGCGGCGAGAAGGGCGCGGACATCGCTGACAAGATAGAACTCTTCGTGCTTTTGCCAGTAAGTCTTGCTGATGCTGTCGCCGGTGTATTCGGGCAGCCCGCTCAAGTCCACCGCTCCTTTCTCTGCGGTGGTGGGGGTGGGCTGCATGGCATTCTCGGCATCAGAAATATGCACTTTTTGCATATTTTCGTTAACTGCTTTCTCGGCAAGGGCGATCAGTTCCGGAGCAGCGTTGCGGATCGCGGCTATGAAGTCGGCGTCCTCCTGCTTGCCGAACCTCTCTCCGGGCTCGGCATGTTCATGTGGGAAGCAGATTTCGGCAACGCTATCGTGCGATTCCATGTGAATCTCACCCATCCCAGGCGAGTGCCACGGCCCCTCAGTGGCTAAGGCTTCGAGTTCTTTCAGGTCTTTCAGGTCTTTGGCATTCATCATGTTCCTTTCAGGGAAGGCGGGAAATTAGGAGGCGACGCGGCGCGCCCAGACCCAATACGGAGTGTCTTCGCCCATGTGGATGCTCAGGGTATGCCAGCCTTCGCCAGCGGCGGGCAGCACCGGAGTCCAGTCCGAGATGTCAGCCTCGCCGTCATCGAAGTAACGGACGTATGCTGGGTGGTCGATGTCTTCCGACTCCAGCGCAGCGTAAGTGGTTTCAAGCCCTTGCGCCTCCAGCCATGCCTTGTAGGCTTCGTGGTCTTCATCGAAGTTAGGCACGCCTGGATTCGTCCAGCAGCCTTCTTTATCGCGTTGCACCGGCACATTCAGTTCGATCAGTTCCAATTCATTCTCCTTCAGGGTAATAGCCGCCACTTTGGGCGGGGTGGTGTTCAGGGGCGGTTGTCCGCGCCGCAGTTGGGACAGTCGTTTAGGTAGCGTTGGATGTCCCCGATAAACCGACCGCAGCCGGTGCAGTTATGGACCTCGGCGCGCGGTCTGCGCGGCTTCGTGAGAACGATTCCCGTGCCCGCAAGCGCCTCGTCGCACTTCACATACTGCATATCCACTGCCGGGCGCGTCTTGGCATCGATATAGCTCTTCGGCCAAGGGATATCGGTTTCCCGGATCTGGTGCCGAGCCACGGCGTCGGCCTTGCTATAGACCTGGGCCTTGCTGATATCGGTCGTATAGCCATTGCCGTCTTTCGCCCAGAACAGCATGTCGTTACCGACGTAGCTCCTGCTGTCTTGCAGGTAGAACAGGTCGTCGCTCACTTGCCCGCCTCCTTGCCCATAGCCTTGCGGGCGCCTTTGTACTGCGGCTGAGGCTTGTCAAGCGGGTCAGGCAGCGCGAACTCCAGGATGCAATTCCAGTTCGTGCGGTTGTTCAACACCACCGGCCCAGCATCGCCATCCACGGTTCCCTTCACTGGCGGCACGCCCAGGTTATCAACCAGCATGCATGGCACAGCGATAGTGCTCACCCCATTGTGGTAGTAGTCCTTATTGGCAAGCACATCGTCCTCGGCGTACCTGCCAGCCCAAGAAAGCGGCCATGCGTACCCGCAGTCATCAGGGCGCCAGAACGTGATGTATGGGCTGTCACGGCGTGTCCACTTCACGCTGACGATGTAGCAGGCGCTCATGCCCCTTCCCCGCCTTCCTGCTTAGGCGCTGGCCCTGCAACGATCTGGCGCATACAGCGGCACAACGGGCAATAGGTGGATACCTTGCGGCCAGCGGTGGTCACACGACGAAAGATGTGAAACTTGTGGCCCTTCGGGCATTTCGCCCTGTCCATGTAGGTCTTCATGCGGCACCGCCTTCCTGCTTGCCCATGGCTGCGATAGCGGCGTCGATGGCGGCATCGAGCTCTTCGCCAGATCGGTACTCCCACCGCCCCGGAGCAAATTCCTTGTCAATCACGTTGCCAATGGCTTGATCCGCATTACGCAGCCAGCGATAGCGCGCAGCATCTACGGCATCCTGAGATTGGCTGTTACCGGCAGCGGCCAGGAGCGCGCGCAGCTTCTTCGGAACGTCCGTCAGCGCCTCGCCTTCTTTCATGCCCAGCATGGATGCACACTCTTCCAGCGTTGCGGCCCATTGCAGGGCAGCCGCATCCTTCTCGTATTGGTCATCCATTCTCTTGCTCCTTCTGTTTAGAAGTGGGAGGGGATGGCAGGGGCTGCCAAGTC
This sequence comes from Massilia endophytica, assembly GCF_021165955.1. Lineage (NCBI taxonomy): Bacteria > Pseudomonadati > Pseudomonadota > Betaproteobacteria > Burkholderiales > Oxalobacteraceae > Massilia > Massilia endophytica. Next base: position 3,118,684 of record NZ_CP088952.1, read on the forward strand.
GAAGGAAAGTAAGCGCGCCCACCGTCCTGCAAGAAGTTACTGGCGCCGCCTTCGTGCTCCCACCACCGACCACGAACCACACTCCAGCCATCACTCAGGAGAATATGTGGGCCGTATTGATGCCCTCCATCGCGGAAAACGCAATCCTTCGAAGCCGTCTCAATCGGCATCCACCCCTGCACCGCTGGCTGTACTGGTGCTGGTGGAGCGGCGGCGAGCATGGCGGCGTAGCAAAGGCGTGCTGCGAATGCGGATTGCTGGCAGCCGGACATTTGCTCGTACGCGTCCCAGTGCTCGGGCTGGAATACTGGATCGGGCCGCGACTCAAATCCGCGTATGACCATGTCCTCGGTCGGCTCCACCGGCACCAGCTTCCAGCCTTCCGCCACCGCCCCTACAGCTTTAGCATCGTTATCCTTGTTCATTTCATCCCCTGTTCTGTTAGTGCGGCTCTAACCATGCCGCCATGGGCCTGTGCGCATTCAGGCTAGCGTGCCGTCCCTCCGGCATGTGACCTACGAGGTCGTTGGCCCTTCCCCAACTGGCACCCGTTACCGGGCACGTCGCGCAATCACCAACCGGAACACCAAGGAGAAAGCTGGCTCACGCTGCGGGTGTTTTGCCCCACTACCCGCTTGGGGCCCGGTCACGCTGCTTGTTTGCGAAAGATGCGCTCGTAGCGGCCTACGAGGTCGTTGAACTGCTCCAGGCGCGTGGCCATGTCGGCGATGAACGCTTCGTCGCGGTGGATGCGCTTCACGTACAGGTCACGCTTTACAGGTGCTAATTCGGGCACGTACATGATGAAATCGCACCACTCCCGCTCAGTGATCCACATGCCTCCCTGCATCTGGTGGATGTACTCGGATACGTCGCCGGTTTCCAGAACGTGCGCAATCTTCACGGTGTCGATTGGAGCCTTGACCTCGATCAGGCCATCGCGCTCTACCAACCCGTCCGAGCTGTAGGCGAATACGTTGCGGTCATCGATGCAAATGCCAGCCTCGGTTACGAACGCCTCTTGACCTGGGCGAGCCTCGTACAGTCGGCGTGCAACCGACTCCATTTCGTGCCCGCGCTCCAGAACCCAAGCCTTCACCGGTTCACCATGTGGGCGACCGCTGATCCGCTCCATGGCTACATCTGCGGCATAGCGCTCAGCGACGGCGGTTGGATCGCCCACATTGCGCTCAGTTGACTTGCGGGTGCAGACCGATACAGCGTCGGCAAAGCGGCTGGCAGTGATGAGGCCCGCACGCATTTGGAGCCAGTCGGGGCTACCCTGTGGAACCTCGATGAACTTCATTCCTGTACCCCCGCGAATGCGTCTTCGTATGCCTGGGTGTCGGTCGCTGGCACTTCGGTCGCCTGAACGTCCACCACATCGCCAGCGGACTTTTTCCGCAGCTCGGCGCGGTGGCGGGCAATCTCGGCCTTCAGCTTGGCGTGATCCTGGGGCTGCTTCGCAAGGCGTCCGTTGTTCGCCTTCCAGTACGCGAGCGCCTCGTCGTCGGTCTTGGTGCGCAACGCTTCCGCAATCAGCGGCGCAACGTCCAGCCAGTCATTCGGCTGATCGGGCGCTGCCAGCCCTTCCCCGTTCTCGTTATTGAGCTGGTTCATGGCGGTATCCATGCGCTCGGTCTTGGGCCACAGCTTGTAGGCGCGCTTGATGACCGTCTTCTTGATCATTTCGCCCTCGTCGGTCGCCCATGGGCCGCTGCTGTTGCGCTTCCACGATTCGGAGCGGTTGCGGATGGAGTAAATGTCCTCAATCGCCATCGTGGTAGTTAGGTAGTCGCCGTCCGCTGTCTTGGCCACCACGTATGCGCCGACGATATCCCCGCGATCCGTGCCGAACGGGTTGAATGCGTGCGTAGGCGGCTTGTCGAAGCCGTTGAGGGTGAAGGCGTCATTGGCCCGCACAACCTCCGCTTGGCCCCATTTGATCGATCCAGAAGCCACAGCCAGATCCAGCAAGCCGATATAGCTGATGTCGAGGCAGATTTTCCCGCCGCGAGGCACCAGATACGCCTGTTTGCGCGCGGGGTTCAGGCTGATGCCGATTGCCGCGATGTTCGTGACCGCTGCGAGCAGAGATTGCTTGCTGCCCATGGCGATCTTCATGGCGAAATCGTTGTTCTGCAGGATTTGGATAGCAAACCCCGATTCCCGCTCAAAGCTGATGGAACGATCCACCAGCACGCGGGAGAAGTCCTCGCGGGCCTCCTGGATTGCGCCAGTGACGATTGCAAGTGCGTTGCTCATGGTGTCCTCAGTAGCCGTGACGGTAGGTGTTCAGAGCACGCATGAAGGCTGCACGTGCGCCCATGCCAATGCGGCGGTAGAAACGGTAAAGGCGGAAAACGACTCGCATGCTCTGCTCCTAGTCTGTGTATTCGGGTTCTGTTGCTCGTACTGCTGCCTCGTGGATCGCTGCTAACCTGGGCTTGAACCCTTCCAGGCTGCCGAAGTTCTCGATCCACTCTTCACGCTCGGCCTCAACCAGTCGGTCGAACTCGGCTTGGTACGCATCCTCTTGCTGCTCGCGCAGCTCGTCGTACTTCTCGCCGCTCACGATCCGACCATGGAAGTTAGGCATGGCTTGTCTCTGGATGAAGAGGCGTTACGGTCACCTTCTTGGGCGCGTCTTCGAAGCCGTAGCGGCGAGCCTCACGCAATGCCATGCTCTCGGCCTTAAAGCGGTCGTCCGCTTCAACGTCCGTGCCGAAGCTCGGGCCCTTCTTAAAGTCGATGTTCACGATGTAGCGCATGGCTAGCTCCTTACGCCGCAGCCTTGAGCTGATCGGCTTCCCACTTCGCGCAAACCTCGCGCAGGCGCTTTTCTTGAGCGGCCCTGGCAGCGTCCCCGGCAGCGGCCCAGGCAGCGGCCCCGGCAGCGGCCCTGGCAGCGTCCCTGGCAGCGTCCCCGGCAGCGGCCCTGGCAGCGGCCCAGGCAGCGGCCCTGGCAGCGTCCCTGGCAGCGTCCCCGGCAGCGGCCCTGGCAGCGGCCCAGGCAGCGGCCCAGGCAGCGTCCCCGGCAGCGTCCCCGGCAGCGGCCAGTTCGTCGTCGGTGGCTTCGCCATTCGCGTGGCGCTCAGCGACAACCAGCGCCCGCTTGCTGCGCTCGTCTTCCATCAGATGCTCCACTTGCCGTGCACACCAAACTGCATACAGGCGAATCTCGCAGTCACAGCCTTTCACTGCGCGCAGGCACCAGAGCGCATCATCCAGCCCGTTGCTGTCGAGGATTTGAATGATGCTGACCAGCTCATCGTCGGCCTTGGTCTTATCCAGCGAGCGCAGCAGCTTCGCCCAGCCTTCCTCGCAAGGGCTGTGTTTGCGGATTTCGTTCAGGGTAGTTTTCAATCTCTGCTCCTTCAGGTTTTTATCTGCGCCCCATGCTGGCGGCGCGGGTGATTTAGTATTTCTCGGCACAGAACGGGCAGTATGTGAAAACCATGTTTTGCGTCTGCCTCTTTTCTTTCATGCCGCCCTTCTTCAAGGGGAAAGAAGCGGTAGAAGCGATGGTCATGCAACCTTTTTGCTCCAGCTTCTCGCCAAAAATCAGCGCGTAGCCTTGCAGCGAAACGCAGTGCCCATTGGCTTCTGGGCTTTGCTCCTTAAAGCGCTCCAACAGCTTTTCTTCCAGATCCTTTTTGCAGTTGCACGCCATATCGTTCTCCTTTGCTGGTGGTGCGGTGGGGTTGTTAGGCGGCAAGTACCACACGGATGCCCCCAATCAGTCCACGGGCGTCAAATTCGTTTTGCTTCTGCACTTCGGTTTGCGTGCGCAGTTGGCCTTCCCGGAGAGCGGTCGAAATGATCCGCTCTGCATCGGTCAAAGCCGCTTCCAACTTGGCGATACGTTTCTCGGTGGCATTCATGTTCTTCGCTCCTGTTATCTGCCGCGCCCAATGCGCTTAGAAAGTGTTCGCCGCGCGCTTGGCTGCGGCCCGTGCTGCGTGCGCCTCGTGAACCTGCTTACGAAGACGCAGATCCGGACGCTGCTCTTCAAAGTGCGCAATCAGCGATGCGCCGAAGTAGCCGCGCAACTGCCCTGCCTTGCGCTTCTCTGCTCGCTTTTGTTCCCGGGTCGATTTCGTGTTCATGGGTTCTCCTGGGGTTTCTTGGGTGTTTGTGGAGTGTTTGTGCCGATGAGTGAACTTTAGTTCTAACTAAATTCAATGTCAAGTGTTTTATAAACTCTAGGACGATATTTTTCTCCGTGCTAAGGTGTGACCAAGGAGGAGGCTATGAACGACCTATGGGAAGAGAGAAGGAAGAAGCTGGCTGCCGAGCTTGAGCGGGCGGCTTTGGAGGTGCTGGGGCAATCCGGCGCCGCGTCGGTCTGGATACCGATAGAAGGGACAAGCCCGCAGCTTTACGTGGCTGTGGGAGGGCTAGAGGATATTGCCAGGGCTGTGGAGCGGAACAGGCGGGAATGAAAAAGCCCGCTCGGGGCGGGCTGGTGGGGCAGGCAGTACTCGCTGTTCTGCGTAGCGGCCTCCGGAGAGGACTTAGGCCCGATGCTTCTGCAGAGGGGGTGCGGACAAAGCTGCCGTCGATTCGGCGAAAAACAACTCTTTCACTCTAACAAACGGCTTGAGTGTTTCCCAGTGGTTTGATTTTTTGAACTCATAGTGAGTCCCGACGACCCCAGCCAACATATCGACAAACTGAAGATTTAGGCAGGACTTACTGTCCCGGTTCAGTATCTCCACCGTAGTATCCGCTTCGATTTCGTAGAGTGCCATTTCGAGATAGCTGTGGAGACAATTGCCATTCTCTACTTTGATCGACCGCGGATCAGGGACCAGGGTAACGTGACGATAGCGCCGCATCTCGTCCAAAAGGAGTAGCTTCAACATATAGTTGTAAAGCTTGTTACTATCGGCCCGAAGGTTCGGGGCTACCCGCTGTTTGTTGACGACGATGGCTCTGTAAGCGACCTCTTTGTGTTTGGCGCAAAGGTCAACTGCAGACTTGGCGTAGGTTTCGCGGGATGCCTCGGGCATGTCCACCCACTTCTTTTCTCGGGTTTTATCCCATCGTCCGGCATGGTACAGGTGCTTAACCTTGCGAGCTGGCAAATGATCAAGAGCATCCGGTATAAGCATTGCAGCTATCGTCAGGTAACGACTGGATCCCCTCTTGCCGTAAGGCTGATCAAACGACCAGCCCAGGTCGCCACTCTCATCGACGTAAATCAGCACTAACAGCCCCAGAAAGAAAAATGGCCCCGCGTCAGACGGAGCCATTGGAATTAGGTGGCAGCCCCTAGGATCGACGCGTTTACAACGCGCTTACGACGCCTTTTCGGTATCGCGGTTGCCCTAGGATTTACCTGCTCGGTACCGATGATACCCATACGGGCATACTCAGTCAATATGATTCCGCAATGCAGCCTATCATTTAGCAATGCCGCAGCTCTATTGCTCCTGGCATGTCGGTCAAATCGGCAGCGCCAACTGCGAACCCTGATTCCGCACGTTGCCCACTGCCCTATCGACTTTGTGCCAGGCGAAGTACTCAGGGCCCAAGGCGCACTCTCGGGCCAACTGTTCGGCCAGCTCGGGCGGGGTAGCAGGATCTAGCCAGGTTGCGGCATCGGCTGCCGTGAAGACAATGGGCCTGCGGTCGTGGATATCGATCATGCCGCCATGGGCGTCAGCGGTAATAAGGGTGAAGCCATTTGCAGCTTGTATCTCCCCTTCCGGCCCGAAGCTGGCCAGGCCCGCCAGGTACAGCAAGTGCCCGTCTGCCCGGTGAATGTGCCATGGTTGCTTATTGGGCTTCTCGCCGGTCCACTCGTACCAGCCATTCGCGGGCATGATGACGCGGCCCCGCTTCAGGAGCCCGGACCAGTATTTGCCAGTGATCTTCTCAAGCTTGGCGTTGATGGCCATGGGGACTTTGCCGACCGCCCAGGCAGCCTGATATCCCCAATGCAGATCATCGAGTGCCAGCGCCCCTCCCTCCACGTGCAAGACTGCCCTGCGCATCGTCGGCGCCACGTTCCAGCAAGGCTCCGCCCGGCTCCGCCGATAGGCTTCATCTGCCCAGCTGAAGTCGCTGAGTAGGTCGTCAAGATCGCTTTGGTCAATGCGGCCGCACATGAGGAGAGGATATCAAGAATGTGGAAACGCTGGTAAACCGCTGGGTTACGTCGTAAACTTTGAGGACGGACAACTGCCAGGGAGGTCTGATGAAGGCGCGGACGCTACAGATCAGCAGCAGATCGAACGGAGTCTATAAGGTGCGGGAAACGGGGCCTGACGGCTATCTATTGACTACTAACTGTCACAGTTGGGCAGACGTGCAGGTATTGATCGACCGTATAAAGCCGCCATACACAGCGCAAGAAAAACGCGAAAAGTCACCTGTTGCGCGTCGCGCTTTCGATTCGCACATGGCTCTGATCACTGCAGCGCTGCAAGAAGGGATTGATGCAGGATCTCAAATGCCTGGATCTTCTGATCGGAAGATTGCCCAGCCAGGAGGCTCGCATGCTTGCGCTCAAGCGCGGTGGAAAGCTCTGCAATGGCTTGTGAATCTCCTTTGTGGAGAGCCAGGCAGAGGCGATTCCTGCCACAACCGTAACCATCCCACCTAAGAAAATCTCAATTCGAAGCATTAGGCAAGGCAAGCAACCATCGTAATTTCCCGATCTGGCCGGTTGCCCCCGCTAGCTGACCATCCAGCATTGACTTGTCGGAACAAGACCATGTAGAAGCGTCTTTGACCGAACAGCCATGCAAGGTTATAGGGTAACCCTCTGACCAAAACGTTACCGTCCCATTGTTGGAGTCTGCCCTGAACGTCGTCTTGGTGAGCACGTACGTCTTACAATTCTCAAGGCATATTTTCTGATGGACGACCACTTCGTCGCTGAAGGGGTTAGGGATGAGCCATGCTACCAAACCCAAAAATGCGAGGAAAAACACGAATTCGACAGTCCGGTTTAGCTCCATGATTAGTCGCTTAATCTCCATAAATTCCTCTCCGGTTTGTGTCGCGTCAATGCGCCGGAATGTCGTTCTCAAACAAATAAGCCTGGATTCGTTCTCTTTCGTCATCGATTGACACTTCCGCACCAGAGATTTTGAGCATTCCTCGGATGATCTCGTCAAGTGGCAGATCAAGGTTTCGCATACGCCAGCGAAATTCTTTGACCTCCTGTGGGGCACCATAGTCTTTCGCATGGGCGTACAGTATTGCCCCTATGGCCCAGAGGACATATCCCCAGCTGAGAATTACCGACACCAAAGCAACCGACTGGATGAGCGCAAACTTGCCAACAGTTCCCAAAATGCCACGCTTGGCGTCGGACGCGGTACGCTGCTTGGGCGTTTGTGTAAGCCAGCTATGGCGCATGCCGATCTTGCGTAGGTTTCGCTCTGCCTGTGAATTGATCTTAGTTAGAAGCAGGATCAAATTGCAGAGCCAAACTAAAAACGCTACGCCGAGGCCAGTTTCATACATCTCAGTACCCCCCACTTAACGCTTAAAACTTGTAACAAAAAGAAACATCCAAAATATAGGTTTCATGTAGCCCGGCCCGTGGCACCACGCGGTTGCCCAATGGAAATTGCGTTAAATGTTAAAAGCCTAATTGTTACGACCTGTAACAACCACAGGTGGAACTTTTTGAGCTACCTCACTACAGTGAAACGACACGCGAAGCTAAGAATCTGGCTGCCAGCAGAGCAAACCGCTCCGTGATCCCGCAGAGGAAAATTAACAATTCCACCGCAGCGAGGACGATATGCACCGGGCCACCGAACTTGTTCAACTCTTCTACGGCTGCGACCCCCACGCCCAGGACACCTTACTTCGGATCGCTCGTCGGTACGCTAGCGCGTGGCCAGCGTCTACGAAAAGCGAGCTCCGCTTAGTAACCAGTGGTCCTGGCTGCAATATGTCCTCTGACAGCCTCCACCGCTTCGTCAATCTCCCTACGCTCTCGCTGGTTGGCGAGTCGATAGACGGTGAGAAGTCGTAGCTCCTCCGCACTCTCCACACGTAGACCTATCGCATCAACTGGCGAAACGGGCTGCTCAACTGCCACCTCCGCATCGAGTCTGTCTAGAAAACCATCGCCCATCTTGTAGTCACGCTCTAGCCTTCGGGCAAGCCTTTCTCCGAAGGAAGCTCCGCTTTTCAGCTGGGAAAAAAAACTACGCTCTTTCACTGGCACGCCGTTTTTCTCGACCCACCGCCTTAAGTTCTCACGCCGTATTTCCATTATGTCCATTCTGAAAGTTTAGCTGCGGCTCAATTAGTAATCACTTGACTTCGTGTTTAGTGCACACTAAAGTATCGCTATGAATCTCAAAACCTACATTGCGAGCGAGCGCGGGCGAGCTTCCACCCTGGCTGCAGCGCTTGGTGTGTCCCCTTCTTACCTCTCCCAAATGGCGAGCGGCAAGACTCCCATCTCTCCCGAACGATGCGTGGCTATCTGGCATTTCACTTGCGGTGTTGTAACCCGTCAAGAGTTGCGTCCGGACGATTGGATGCGGATCTGGCCGGAACTCGACACCACAGACAGGGAGGGCTAACCCAATGACGCCAGTGTCATCCGCCGACGCTGAAAAGGCACGCAAGTACCACTCGCTGGCCTTGCAACGGATTTCGTCCGTTGGTCAGAACAACATGGCGGAGCGTCTGAAGACATCGGAATCGACGGTGTCTCGCTTCGTGGCAGCCGATCTGGAGCGCGCGTGCGCCTTCCTGAGTGTGCTGGGTTTGAAGGTCGTGCCGAGCGAAATGAAGTGCTACGACGCCAAGACCATCGACACGTTGATGCACCTGGCGCGCGAGCACCTGAACCGTCTTGAAACCCCGGAACAGCTTTCTTTCGACTGATTGCAGGAGGTCGCCATGCCAGAGCGTCATTACGTAAAGGGCCTGAACCAGATGAACTACGCGCTTGCGTATGCAGTGCGTAAGGATCGCCCGGTGAATGCTGCGGAAGTCGCGCGCCATATTGGCACGACCATTTCATCGGCTCTGTACTACCTGCATCAATTGACCACGGCCAAGAGACTCCAGCGCGAGCCCTGGAAGCGCGGCGTTGAGGGGATGACGTTCAGTGTGCTGGACGCTACACCGATCCCGCTGCCTGAGCCTGTGGTGAGAGCGAAGCCACCCAAGGTGCCACGTGTCCGCAAAGAGCGCCCCATCGAGCTGCCTGTTAAGCGTCCCTCTATGAAGGCCATTAAAGCACCCTCCATTGCCGCCGCCAAGAACGTCGCTCAGCGCCGCGTCATCCACAAACAGGCCGAGCAGATCGGCATGGTCCGGGATGCCCTCGTAGCCGCGTTATTTGGTGCCTGGAAGGCCGCGTAATGAATTCCCAAGGCCCCACCACCCTCCGCCCTGACGCACACCTTGCAGGGCCGAAAGAGATTGACGACGCCCAGCTCTTGCAGATGCTTGCACAACTCGACCCATACGGCAAAAAGGTTGCAAAAGCATTCCTGATTGCCCTCGTAACGCTTAACCGGAAATAGCCATGCGCCACGCCATCAAAGGTCTTTACGGCCGCAAACGCGCCACACGCCGCGCGCCAGCCACAGACATGTACCGCTACGAGGCCATGAAACTGGAATGGGCCACGTTGAACCCTGGTGCTACTGGCCAGCAGTACGAGGCCGCTATGCGCAAGATTGCTCAGTACTGCGGGGTGTGAGCAATGGCAAGGATTCGCACCATCAAGCCTGAGTTCCCCCAGTCGGAGAGCATGGGCAACGTTTCGCGCGATGCTCGGCTGACGTTTCTCCAACTCTGGACGATTGCCGACGATGAAGGGAGGCTTCGCGGAAATTCGCGAATGCTCGCGAGCCTTCTTTTTCCATACGATGACGACGCTCCAGCACTCATTGACGGATGGCTTGCAGAACTTGAGCGCGAAGGCTGCATCGTTCGCTATCAGGTCGGTTCGCAGAACTATCTGCAAATCGCTAACTGGTTGATTCATCAGAAGATTGATAAGCCCAGCAAGTCAAAAATCCCTGAATTCGTTCCTGCCCCGAGAGTCATCGCGAATGTTCGCGAATATTCGTCGGAGGATCAAGGATCAAGGATCAAGGATCAAGGAAAGGATCACATAAGTGCTCCGCCCGTCGCTGTCGCTCCTCCCGTTTCTGAAATCGAGAAACCAAAGCGAAAAGCAGCGATTGACCTCCCGACATTCCTGTCCACCTGCAAGGCGAACAACGAGAAGCCCATTCCTGACGGCTCTCCGGTGTTCGTGTACGCCGAGGAGGCGGGCATACCGGACGACTTTCTGCGGCTTCACTGGCTGGAGTTCAAGGAGCGCTACGGGAGCACTGACGGCAACGGGCGGCACAAGAAGTACGCCGACTGGCGCAAGGTGTTCAGCAACTCCGTTCGCGGCAACTGGTTCACGCTGTGGCGCGCCAGCAGCGAGGGCGGCTATGTCCTGACGACACAGGGCGTACAGGCGAAGAACAAGCACGCAGCTGGAGGCCACGCATGAGCGACATGTCGAACACAATTTCCATTGAAGCCGAGCAGTCCGTCCTAGGCGCGCTCCTGGCTGACCCGCTTGCCCTGGATCGCGTCACCTTCCTGCAGGCCGAGCACTTCTACCGCCCGGAGCATCGCGTGATCTTCGCCGAGATCCTGCGGCTGGTTGCGGCGAACCAGGCCATCGATCCCATGACCGTCGCCGACAAGGTCAGCGGTCGGGTTGAGGACGCCTTGGCGTACCTGGGGAAACTGAGAGCCGTGGAGCCAACCGGCGCCCGCGTGCGTGGCCACGCCGACATTGTGGTCGAGAAAGCAAAGTGCCGTGACCTCCTGGCCCTGACAACGCAGATCCAAGACGCTGTCGCGGGCCAGACGGACGTGCGCGAGATTGCCGACATGGTGGTGGGGCGTATCGAGGCGCTGGTCCGGTCTAGCGCGACGCAGGAGCCACAGCGGATGGCGACCATGATGTCGGCCTACTGTGACACCCTGGAGGGACGCCATACCGGGGCTATCAAGCCCGTTTCGACCGGCCTGACAGACTTGGACAAGATTCTCGGCGGCGGGCTGGATCGGGGAACCCTCAACATCGTCGCCGCTCGACCGGCCATGGGCAAGACTGCATTCGGTCTCGGTCTAGCACGCCATATCGCGATGGATGACGGAATCTCCACCTTCCTCTCCATGGAAATGGCTCGCGATCAGGTCATTGACCGGAACATTTCGGCAATGGCCCAGATCCCCCTGGCATGGCTTCGCTGCCCGGACTCCAACACTGACTACTGGAACCGCTTCACCGCGACCGCCCAGCGGGTGAACGATATGGGACTGTTCATTGACGACCAGACTGGCCTAAACATGATGGCGATCCGGGCAAAGGCGAGGAAGGTCAAGCGCTCGGCAGGCCGCCTCGACATGCTGGTGATCGACCAGCTGAGCTTCATCGTGGGATCGAAGCTGGAACGGCGGCACGAGCAGGTGAGCGAGTACACGCGCTCGCTACTCGCCCTGGGGAAGGAACTGGACTGCCCCATCGTGCTCCTGTGCCAACTGAGCAGGAAATGTGAAGAGCGCCCGAACAAGCGCCCGATGCTATCCGACCTAGCGGAATCGGGTGCCATCGAGCAGGACGCAGACACGATCATTTTCCTGTACCGGGACGAAGTCTACAACCCGGAATCGCCCGATCGGGGAACCGCTGAGGCGATCGTGGCGAAGAAGCGCCAAGGATCGACCGGCATGGCGCGACTAACTTACGTCGGCGCGCAGACACGCTTCGACAACCTGTCGCACAGCTGGAGGCCGGAACTCAGACCAGAGCAGTACAAGATCAAGAAGCGGGGGTTCGATTGAACGCCCCCCTTCCCCGCACCGCATTCAAACGGAAGGCAACACGCAAGTGCGTGATCTGTCGTACAGAGTTCGAATCTCGGGGGATGGGGCATAAGGCGTGTTCTCCAGGTTGTGCTGTGGAGGTAGCAGTACGGGCCAGGGTGAAGAAGGAGGCGCACGCGAAGAAGATGGAGCGCAGGGCGGATCGGGCGAAGCGAGAGAGCTTGAAGACGTATCCGCAGCTCGTCGCGGAGGTGCAAAAGGTCTTTAACGAAGCAATCCGGCTCCGGGACGCTGGCAAGCCGTGCATCTGCTGCGGCAGGACTGAGACAAAGGTTGACGGGCTGAACTCCCACGGATGGGACGCTGGCCACTACCGCTCTACCGGCTCCGCGCCTCACTTGCGCTTCAACGAGGACAACGTGCACGCCCAGCTTGTGTACTGCAACAGGAACAAAGCCGGGAACGCTGTCGATTACAGAATCGGCCTGATCGCACGAATCGGCTTGGAACGGGTCGAGGCACTGGAATCGGACAACACACCACGCAAGTGGACACACGAAGAACTCAGGGCCATGAAAGCGCACTACCAGGCCAAGGTTAGGGAATTGAGGAAGGAGAGAGCATGAGAATCCTGAACAAAATCAAATGCGCGCTCGGATTTCATCCCAGCTACATGGTGCTTCAGCAGTTCTCGCCAGGGACGCGACGCATCTACTGCCCGCACTGCATGAAGGACTACGCAATGAACGACTACGAGCGCATTTCGGTTCCATGGGACTGCAGTTTTCAGGAGTTCTATGAAGGCCTGGGCCACGTCATCAAGCCTTTGCCAGCGAGGAAGCCATGACCGCGCATCCAGTCCGAATGTACAAAGACCCTCTCGATGCATTAATCGAGGAAGAGGAAAGGACCTGTAAGGGCTGCATCCACAGGGACAGGATAGGAAACACAGATGTATGCAACAACCCTGAAGTAAAGAGCGTGCTGGCAAAGCGGCGCTGTGATGAATACGAGACTGTTTAGGGAGGGGGAATGAAACAAGACATGAGCCGCATCAAGGAGCTGCTAAACGAGTGGGCCGGGTTCTACATGGACTTTGTAGGAACCGGCTACCCGAAGCAGTCCGCATTTGCGACGGAGCGAGTTCAGACTAGCAACCGCTCGACCGAGACCCTTAGGTCAATCCCTGATGACGTACTCCGTCTGAATCGGGAGATTGAACTAATGGCCCCGGCATTCAAGCAGATCATCCATCTGGAGTACATGGACAAGCGACCGGCAAAGACTAAAGCCGCCGTCATCAAAATTCCGCGCCAGGTGTACCACCTTCGGTTGAACTGGTGCTACGAGCATTTGGACTATCGCATGTGGCATACAGCGGAGGAAAAATACCTCCTGCAACGAATGAAAGTGTCATGACAAAATACCCCGAGACAAAAGTGTCATGCAGGAATTACTATCTAATCTGTAATCTGTCTCAGTGTCACTAGACGGACTTTCCCTGTCTCCTCCACTACCCTAAGCGGTGGACTTCGCCCGGCTCCCGCTGGGCTTTTTTTTTGCTCACGGCACCGAAGCGAAAGCTCCACGGTGATGAGATATGGCCGCAAGAATGCGTAAGAGGCACCAAGACGAGGTGCGAACGAAGATCCAGGCAAGTCAGCTGATAAATCGTCTTACCGATCATGCACTTGGCCTGAACGATTTGACGCCAACACAGATCAAGGCAATCGAAATACTGCTGCGCAAGTCGCTGCCCGATCTTAGTGCCGTTGCCCATGAAGGCGAGATTGATAGCAGTATCACTGTCAACATCAAACACTTCTAATGGACATCGACCTGCCCAACGGGTGGGAGCCACGCCAATACCAGCTCCCAGCATGGCGGTATCTGCAGGGTGGTGGGCGGCACGCGGAGTTGATCTGGCACCGACGTAGCGGGAAGGACGAGATTGCGCTTCACAGGGCCGCGTGTGCGGCTTTTGAGCGGGTGGCGGGCTACTGGCACATGCTGCCGGAGTACAGCCAGGCGCGTAAGGCAATCTGGGATGCGGTGAATCCGCACACCGGGAGGCGCAGGATTGACGAGGCTTTCCCGCCCGAGCTGCGCAAGACCACGCGCAACCAAGAGATGATGATCGAGTTTAAGAACGGATCGTCATGGCAGGTGGTTGGGTCAGATAACTACAACAGCCTTGTGGGTTCGACGCCTGCAGGGATTGTGTACTCGGAGTGGGCGCTAGCCAATCCAACAGCACGCGCCTATCTCAGGCCGATCCTGCTGGAGAACAACGGCTGGCAGATATTCATCACAACGTCGCGGGGCAGGAATCACGCCTACACGACACTGAAAGCAGCACAGAAGACACCCGGATCGTTCGCCCAGATATTGGATGCGAATCAGACGGGCGTTTTTACGCCTGAGCAGCTTGCTGTAGAGCTGGAGGCGTACATAGCCGAGTTTGGCGACGAGTACGGGCGCGCGAAGTTTGAGCAGGAATATCTGTGCTCCTTCGATGCGGCGAACCTCGGGGCCATCCTGGCGCGCTCCATCGGGATTGCGGAGCGTGAAGGCCGGGTCAGCGATGAGATTGACTTCGATCCGAACGGTGCACCGTTTGAAGTCTCTGCCGACCTTGGCAGGCGCGATACGGCTACATGGTACTTCTGGCAGTCGCGTCTAGGTGGGCATCACGTCTTCGACTACGACGGCGGTTGGGGCCTGGATGCGGAGCAATGGGCAGACAGGCTGGAAGCTAAGTTCAGGCCTTACAAGCTGAGCGACGGCAAGCCAGCACTCGGAAAGATCTGGCTTCCCCACGATGCCAGGGCCAAGACGTTCGCCGCAAAGCATAGCGCCTTGGAGATATTCATCAAGAAGTTTGGCGCGGATCGCGTTCGCATCACGCCTGACTCCAAGAAGGCCGACCGGATCAATGCGGCCAGGGTGGTAACACCGCATGTGGCATTCAACGCCGCTCGGTTAGAGCGCGGCCTTGACGGACTTCGGGCATGGTCGTTTGAGTACGACGAAGAGAAGAAGATCTTTAGCAGCGAGCCTAAGCACGATTGGGCATCGCACGATGGCGACGGGTACAGCTACGGCTGCCTGATTATGCAGATGACCAAGCCTCCCATCATCAAGCCTGAGAACAAGTTCCTTGAACAGGCCACGCTTAACGATCTGTGGAAGGCACAGCGCCCGAAAGGGAAAGGAAGAATATGATCTACTCAAACACTGGCGCACCGGTCAATAAGACGGCGACGGGAGTTGTTGCAACGGCCTCCGCGCAGCTTATCGGCGTCTTCTGCGCTTCGTCCAGCTCTGGAACGCTCAAGCTGTACGACAATGCCTCGGCTGCCTCTGGGACGGTCGTGGTGAACACCTTCAGCCTGACGGCGGCTACCTTCTACCCTATCCCGGCTTCGCTCGCGAATGGCCTGCACGCCACCATTGGCGGGACTGCTGACGTTACGTTCTTCGTCGCCTAATGGATAAAGAGTTTGATCTCGCTTCGCTGAAGCGGCGCTACTTGCTCGATATCGAGCTGTACGAGCGCACCTATGAGTCGTGGCATAAGCGCGGCAAGAAGGTCGTCAAGCGCTACCGCGATGAGCGAAACGATCTGGCAGAAGCAACAGGTACGACCGAGGCTCGCTACAACATTCTGTGGGCGAACGTTCAAACGGTCGTCCCGGCCGTATTTGCACGCCTGCCTAAGCCGGAAGTGACGCGGCGCCATAAGGACAAGGACCCAGTAGCGCGTGTCGCGTCCATGATCCTTGAGCGCGCGCTGCAGTACGAGATTGAGCAGTACACCGACTACTCGTCGGCGGTCCTGAATAGCGTAGAGGATCGCGTACTACCTGGGCGAGGGATTGCATGGGTCCGCTATATCCCGGTGATGAAGTCCCTGGCGTTGCCGTCAGCACAGATCACCGAGGACGTGCCCGAGGTAGACAAGCAAGCGGAAGGCGCCCAGCCTGACACGGCAGAGGTTATCGACTACGAGTGCAGCCCGGTAGATTACGTCCACTGGGAGGACTTCGGCCATAACGTCGCCCGTACTTGGGAAGAGGTGTCCGTTGTCTGGCGCATCGTTCCGCTAGACCGCAAGGAGTTAATCAAGCGCTTTGGCGAAGAAAAGGGCAAGCAGATAGCCCTGGACATGAAATCGCCGCTGGAGGACGAGGCGCTTGCCACTCCCGAGGGCGAATCGCTGAAGAAGGCGCGGATCTACGAGGTCTGGGACAAGAAAGCCGGGCTGGTTGTCTGGCTATCGAAGTCGAGCGAAGAGGCGCTGGATGCGAAGCGCGACCCGCTGGGTCTGGAGGCCTTCTTCCCCTGCCCCAAGCCAATCTATTCGACGGTCACGACCAACAGCCTTATTCCGGTACCGGACTACTGCCTTTATCAGGACCAGGCCAAAGAGCTCGACCTGATCTGCGAGCGGATCGAGGGGCTGACCGAAGCTCTCAAAGTAGCGGGCGTCTACGACTCGTCGCAGGACGGAATCAAGCGTCTATTCACCGAAGGAGGCAATACCCAGCTGATCCCCGTAGATACCTGGGCCGCGTTCGCGGAAAAAGGTGGCATCAAGGGCGTGATGGACTTCGTGCCTCTGGATCAGATCGTCCAAGCGCTCAATGCCCTGTACATGGCGCGGGAGCAGGCAAAGGCGGTCATCTATGAGGTGTCGGGTATCGCGGACGTCATCCGTGGGGCATCTGACCCCAACGAGACCGCTACAGCCACCCGCACCAAAGGGCAGTTCGCCTCCCTCCGTTTGAAGAAGATGCAGGGTGCAGTTGCGGAGTTTGCTACCGATCTACTGCGCATCAAGGCGCAAATCATCTGCAAGCACTACCAGCCAGAGACCATCGCCATGATCTCGGGCGTGGAGCAGATGTCAGAGCAGGACAAGGCTCTTGTGGGCCCGGCTATCGAGCTTCTGCGCAATGAGCCGATGCGCGGCTTCCGCATCGATATCTCGTCGGACTCCTTGCTTGAGGTGGACGAGCAGCAGGAGAAGCAGGACCGCATGGAGTTCATCACAGCGGTAGGTGGATTCGTCCAGCAGGCATTGAGTGCTCCGCCAGAGATTGCGCCATTGCTCGGCGAGGTCCTGCTTTTCGCTGTACGCGGCTTCAAGGCTGGCCGCAGCCTGGAGGGCGCCTTCGAAGAAGCTATCGAGAAGCTGCGCAAGAAAGCCGAACAGCCGCAAGGCCCCGACCCGGAACAGCAAAAGCTGCAAGCAGAACAAGCCCTGGCTCAGGCAAAGCTCCAAGGCGAGCAGCAGCTTGAACAAGCCCGCCAGCAAGCCGAAGAAGCCCGCCACCAGCGCGAAATGCAGATGGAACTGGCTTTGGCGGAGCAGAAAATGGCCATGGAAGAGCGGATGCGCACCATGGAAGCGGCGATGGATGAACGCTTTGAGCGCTGGAAGGCAGAGCTGGATGCTGCAACGAAGATCGAAGCAGCAAACATCGCGTCCAAGGCCAAGGTTGAGGACGAAGCCACCCAGGCAGCCACGAGCGAGATTGCCAGTGAGGTGCAGCAGTAATGCCGATCTACGCGACCAAATGCCCAGCCTGCGGCAAGAAAGAGGACGTATTCCTGCCCGTGTCCCGCTACAAGGAACTACCGGAGTGCTGCGGGAAGATGGTGGAGCGCGTTATCTGCGCACCGTTCGTCGCTGCAGATATCCAGCCTTACAAGTCGATGATTACCGGCGAAATGATTACCAGCCGCAGCCAGCACCGCTCACACCTGAAGGCGCACGGAATGGTAGAAGTGGGCAACGAAAAGCTGCCAGCGCCGAAGAAAGACATTCCCGAAGTCGGAGGGCTGCGGGAAGAGCTCTACGCCCGCATATCGGGCTGACCACACCACGCCGGGAGGTGTCACGGTCCCTTTGATGGATTGGCCCTTGTGCCATGCAGTACCCCGCTGGGAAGCGGGTCTTTCCCCACGCCCGAAGCATGGGCCTTTGATGGAGTTTTTATGTCGGACGCTGAAATGAACGGCGCCACCGATGACGGCCTGCGCGATTCGCTGGCAGCCGCATTGAGTGGGGCAGAAGAAGCACAGACGGAAACCAGTGATCCAAGTGAGGCTGTGTCCACAGAGACAGCAGCCGAAACCGAAGCACGGTTGCGCGATGAGCGAGGACGATTTGCCAGCAAGGAGGCGGAGCAAGCCGCCCAGCAGGCGACCGACCAGCAAGCAGCCGAACCCGCCCCGCCTGTCCAGGCCAAGAAGGCCCCGCAGAGCTGGCGGCAAGAGGTCAAAGACCACTTCAACAACCTACCGCCCGAAGTGCAGGACGAAATCTTGCGCCGGGAGACAGATTTCAACAAGGGCATCCAGAAGTACGCCGAAGCCGCCAAGTTCGCGGAGTCGGTGAAGCCGGTCTTTGACCAGTGGATGCCATACATAAGCCAACTAGGAGCGACACCGGAACAGGCGTTCCAGGCGCTCATCCAGGCTGAGTACACGCTGCGCACCGGCTCCCCGGCGCAGAAGCAGGCGGCTTTCGCCAAGCTTGCACAGGATTACGGTCTTGCGATGCCAGAACAGGCAGAGCCGGGCCAGTTGGACCCCAATCTGCAACACGCACTGAGCCGTGTCCAGCAGTTGGAAGCGTATATCCAGAAAACGGAGTACGAGAAGCAGCAGGAAGCAGCAAGGCATCAAGAAGCCGAGATGGCCGAGCTCCAAAAGCAAGTTGAGCAGTTTGCGTCCGGTGCGGATGCCCCTCACTTCGACAGTGTGCGTGACGACATGTCCCGTCTGCTGCAAGCGGGGTATGCCACCGATCTGAAAGACGCATACGAGAAGGCTTGCTGGGCGCGGCCAGATATTCGCGCATCGCTACTCCAAGCGGAGGAATCGAAGCGGATTCAGGAAAAAGCCGAGCTTGCAACGAAGGCAAAAGCGAAAGCCGTCAGCGTCACGGGGTCCCCGTCAGGCGCAGCCGTGCCGGTAACTGGCGTCAGCATTCGTGATGACCTCATGGCCGCGATGAGCGGTACTGCTGGTCGCATGTAACTCACTTAGCACCGCTGGGAAGCGGCGCATTCCTATTTACGGAGATATCACATGGCTTCGCCTAATCTTTCTGAAATCGTAACTACCACGCTCCGCAATCGGAGCGGCAAACTGGCTGACAACGTCACCAAGAACAACGCTCTGCTGAACCGCCTGAATAAGCGCGGCAACGTGAAGCCTGTCGATGGTGGGCGCACTATCGTTCAAGAGCTGGAATACGCCGAGAACAGCACCTACAAACGCTACTCCGGCTATGAAACCCTGAACATTCAGCCGTCCGACGTGTTCACCGCAGCAGAATTCGACTGGAAGCAGGCCGCTGTCGCGGTGTCGATCTCTGGCCTGGAACAGCTTCAGAACTCCGGCAAAGAGAAGGTCATCGACCTGCTGGAGTCGCGCATCAAGAACGCCGAGCGCACCATGCAGAACAACCTGTCTGCTGACTGCTACTCGGACGGCACTGCAGACGGTGGCAAACAAATCGGCGGTCTGCAACTGCTGGTGGCCGACAGCCCTAGCACTGGCACCGTCGGCGGCATCAATCGCGCTACTTGGTCGTTCTTCCGCAATGTGTCGTATGACGCAACAACGGATGGCGGCGCCGCAGCTACGTCGGCGAACATTCAGAGCTACATGAACCGCGTCTGGCTGCAACTGGTTCGTGGCACTGATCGCCCGGACCTGATCATCGCAGACAACAACTACTTCCGCTTGTACTGGGAGTCGCTGCAAGCCATCCAGCGCATTACGTCGGACGACATGGCCCAGGCTGGCTTCAGCTCCCTGAAGTTTATGGACGCCGACGTGGTGTTCGACGGCGGCTACGGTGGTGCGGCTCCAAGCAACCACATGTACTTCCTCAACACGAACTACATCTACCTGCGCCCGCACAAGGACCGCAACATGGTTCCGCTTGACCCAGACCGCTTCAGTGTCAATCAGGATGCAATGGTGAAGCTGACCGCCTGGGCGGGCAACATGACCCTGTCGAACGCCTTCCTGCAGGGCGTGCTGAAGGACTAATCGAGGGGGCTACGGCCCCTTCACTCTTTTCGGAGAATCATATGTATATCTTTGGCATTGACCCTACCAAAACCAGCACGACGGCTGAATTCGATGTGGGCCAGATCGGCTTCAACACTAGCAGCGACGGCGCGAAGGGCTACATGTATGTTCAGGCGAACGGCGCCATCACTGGCGACGGCTACGTCTGCGACATTGATGTGAGCTCGTTTGACGCCGCCATGTCCACCACCACCACTACTGCGCCGGGCACCGGCCAGGGCAAGCCCGTAGGCATTGCACGAGTCGCATTCGCAGATAACGACTACGGCTGGGTGCAAATCTACGGTGTCGGTGTGGTCCGCGTGGCGGCGTCGTGCGCCGCGTACACCGCCCTGAACTCCACCGCTACTGCTGGCCAGATCGATGACGATGCTACCGCAGGCGCGGAAGTCATTGAGGGCGTGATTCTGGATGCAGCAAACGGTGGTTCCGCTGGCACCGTGGCGGGCTTCATCAACTGGCCGCGCGTCGGTCGCACGCTGTAACGCTTGCCGATATAGGCATTTCGCGCAGCAACCCGCTGCGCTTTCCAAGGGGGGGCTTCGGCTCCCCCTTCTTCATTAAACAGGAGTCCCAATGTTTGCAGAAACGACCGTCCATGGCGGCCACGTAAAGCACGGTAGTGACGATTCGGCTTACGTCCGCTTTTACAAGCGCAACGAGAAGGGCGTAGCCAAGGATTTTGTTGAGATCATCTTCCCAGGCGATAACAAGACAGTAGTCAATCGCCAGGTCAAAGAGGATGACACACACCGCTGGCCGAAGCACTGGCAAGCGTACCTATCGGGTGAAGAGATCAAGGCATCCGGATTCCCTCTTGAGCAATGGCCAGAAGTGGCCGCAGATGAAGGCATGCTCCGTGACCTCACCCACAAGCATATTTACACCATTGAACAACTGGCAGCCGTTTCGGACCAGAACCTAGCGAACATCGGGCTTGGCGCACGCGCACTGGTGGCGAAAGCGCAGGCGTTCCTGGCCGTTCAGAAGGACTCTGGCGCAGTGGCCCGATACGCAGCGCAATTCGAGCAGGTTTCCGAGGAAAACGCCATGCTCAAACAGCAGTTGGCAGACCTTGCTGCACGTTTGCAAGCTGTCGAGGACGGCACGGAAGACCCCAAAGCAGAAGACAAGCCACGCCGTGGCCGTCCACCAAAGGCTGAGTAATGACCCTCCTTGAACTCGCCCAGGCTGTTGCCGGTGAGCTTGGCTTGCCGAGTCCGAGCTCGGTCGCCACGAGCACCGATAAGCAAGCCGTCCAGATACTCGCCCTACTGAACAAGGTCGGGCAGGATCTCGTTACCGAGGCAGAGTGGCAACGCCTGGACAAGGAATATAGGTTCACCACGACGGTGCTAACCCTCACCGGATCGATCACTAGTGGATCGGCCATCGTCACTGGACTGTCTTCGACCGCTTCTCTTGCGGCGGATACCTTCATGGCAACCGGTGATGGTATCGCTTCGGATTGCTACATTCAGTCGGTTGACTCGGGAACCCAGGTCACGCTTGATCAAGCGGCTACCGAGACTGGATCGGTATCGATCACCTTCACCAAGACAAAGTACGCCCTTCCCTCGGATTGGAACCGCCCAATCAATCGCACCGATTGGGATAAGACGAACCATTGGGAGCTGCTCGGCCCGAAGAGCGCGCAGGAATGGCAGTACCTCAAGGGCGGCATCGTGGCCACTGGGCCGCGCATGCGTTACCGCATCCTGGGGAATACCCTACAAATCTGGCCTCCCGCCACCACGACATCGCGCCTTGGACTTGAGTACATGTCAAAGAGCTGGGTAGTGGCTGTTGACGGCACGACCTACAAGACATCGTTCACGGCAGACACCGATAGCGCGCTCTACCCGGATCGCCTGATGATTACCGGGGCCAAGTTCGAATTGTGGAACGCTAAGGGCCTCGATGTCACAACCTTACGTGCAGACTACGACGACCAGTTAGAGAAGGCGAAGGCACAAGACAAAGGCGCGCCAACGCTCAGCATGGGCAATCGCTCTACCCAAATGTTTATTAGCCCGGGGTCGATCCCGGATGCTGGTTACGGCCAACAGTAATGGTCTCTCGTCGCAAACCTCCGCGTGGACAAGTAAGCCAGTCCGCATCCCTTCCTGCGCCTGTAGGGGGATGGAATGCTCGTGACCCGCTGGCCAATATGGCACCAACCGATGCTGTCATTCTAGACAACTGGTTCCCGCGCACGGGCGATGTGCTCATGCGTCTTGGCTCCCAGGATTGGGCGACCGGCCTCCCAAATCAGGTCAATACCCTTATGGCGTACGCGGGGCCGACTAGCAGCAAGCTGTTCGCAGTGTGTGGTCCACAGATCTTCGATGCGAGCTCGCAAGGCGTAGTCGGCGCAGCCGTGTACTCAACGCTGACCAGCGACAAGCTGAATTACATCAACTTCCGTACGGCTGGAGGGCAGTTTCTTTGGGCCGTGAATGGAGCTGACCTAGCGCTTCTGTACGACGGCACGAGTTGGACGAATCCCGCAGTAACGGGAATCGGGTCTCTAACAACGGCGAACTTCAGCAACATCAATATTTGGAAGCAGCGAATATTCCTAGTGCAGAAGGACAGCATGTCCATCTGGTATCTCGGTATTAATTCGATCTCAGGCACAGCTTCGGAAATTCCTCTCGGCCCGCTCTTCAAGTTGGGCGGCAAGATCGTCGCTACGGCTACATGGACGCTTGACGGTGGCTACGGCATGGACGATCACTTGGTGATTGTCACGTCCAAGGGCGAGATAGCGGTGTATCGCGGTACGGACCCGGCATCGGCATCGGAGTTCGCACTGGTCGGCATTTATCAGTTGGGCGCCCCAGTGTCGGATAAATGCTTTGTGAAGGTCGGCGGCGATCTGGTCTTGATGACCCTCGACGGCTTCTTCCCGCTCTCTGCAGCCCTGGAATCCACACGCCTGGACACGCGCAGCGCGATCTCCGACAAGATCTCGGGCGCCGTGACACAGGCAACCAGCAGCTACCTCAATAACTTCGGCTGGCATCCGATTCTCTTCCCGAAAGAGAACATGCTGCTCTTTAACGTCCCTGTCAATCCTGGGATCGAGACCCACCAATACGTGATGAACACCCTCACGAATGCATGGTGCAGGTTCAAAGGATGGAATGCCAACTGCTTCGAGCTGTTCAACGATAACCTGTACTTCGGCGCGAATGGCAAAGTTTGCCGGGCCTGGCAGTACAACGACGACAGCACTGTAGCCATTACTTCAGAGGTAAAAACGGCCTTCAACTACTTCGGCGCGATGGGGCGCACAAAGCACTGGAAGATGGCGCGGCCAGTCTTCACCGCATCCGAAACCCCGATGCCGAGCTTCGGCTTGAACGTGGACTTTGAGGACGCGGACGTAACTGCTTCTATCACGGTGTCAAATGCATCGGCGCTCTGGGACGTGGCGAAGTGGGACCAAGCAGTGTGGGGCGGTCCCACGATCTACCGTGACTGGCAGTCCATCCAGGGGCTTGGCTACTGCTGCGCTCTGCGCATGAAGATCGTTTCAGCTACCAATGAGGTCTCCTGGGCCGCTACTGACTGGTTATACGAGGTCGGGGGCGTCGTGTGAGGCGGATCATTGCCTACGAGCCAGAGCGCGTCGGCGCATTCGTTTCAACCATACTCGGCGGTGCGTGCTGGTCGTCCTATCAAGCTATTGGCCTAGAGGATGAAGGGCAGCTAATAGCGGGCGTCGTGTTCGACAACTACAACGGTGCTTCCGTGTGCATGCACGTAGCGGCCCTCCCCGGCAAGCGCTGGCTAACGCGGGAATTCCTTTGGTACGCGTTCTATTACCCCTTCGAAGAACTGAAGGTCCGTCGAATTACGGGCCTGGTCGCAGAGGGCAATGCGGCCGCACGCAAGTTCGATGAACACCTCGGGTTCAGGTTGGAAACGCGCCTCAAGGACGCTGACCCGACCGGAGACCTACTCGTCTACTGCATGACCAAAGCCGATTGCAGATTCTTGGAGCTTAAACATGGGAAGTAAAGGTAAGCCACCACCAGCGCCGGACTACGTGGGCGCAGCACAGGCCCAAGGTGCCGCAAATGTTGACGCAGCGCGCACTAGCGCCAAGCTCAGCAACCCGAACATCATCAACCCCTACGGCACCCAGACTGTCACGTACAACGGCGACCAGGCGACAGTAAATCAGCAGCTCAGCGATGTCGGCCAGAAGCTCTTCGACCAGCAGAATCGCATTAGCCAGGGTATGGGGGATCTGGCTGAAGGAGGCATTTCCCGGGTCGGCAACATGCTCGGCACGGGGTTCGACACCAGCAAGCTTCCGACAATGACAGGTCGCGTTGGGGTGCAACCGACCGAGGCAGGTACGGATGGTATCACTACCCAAATTGCCGACCCTCGCAGGGCGGTGCAATACGATATCGCCGGTCAACAGAACGCCATAAAAGGGAGCATTGATCCGCGCTTTGATCAGTCTGGGCAACAGGTCGAAGACGCGCTGTACCGCCGCCAGACATCGCGGCTAGACCCGCAATTCCAGCAAAGCGAAGCCGATATGACGGCACGCTTGGCGAACCAGGGGATTATGCAAGGCAGCGAGGCGTACAAACGCGAGATGGACAATTTCGCCCGGGCGAAGAATGATGCCTACTCCGGCGCCCGTGATTCGGCCATTCTGGCGGCCGGTCAGGAGCAAAGCCGCCTGAACGATATGGGCCTGTCGCGGGCTAACTTGGCCAACACTGCTAACGCGCAGGAATTCGGGCAGGCGGCCACCCGCGCTGGCTTCAGCAACGCAGCCAACGCACAGGAGTTTGGTCAGAACGCGCAGAGGGCTGAATTTCAGAACGCGGCTGCCGGGCAGATGTTCGGGCAGAGGCTCGCGGCAAATGGCCAGAACTTCAATCAGGGTCTCGCTGCCGGTCAGTTCGGTAACCAAGCACGCCAGCAGCAGCTTCAGGAAGATCTCACCACGCGCCAACTGCCATTGAACGAGATCAATGCGCTCAGAACTGGGGCGCAAGTCAACGTCCCTCAGTTCCAGCAGTACTCAGGCCAGCAAGTCCAGGCTGCCCCAGTCTTCCAAGGTGCGCAGGCACAGGACCAGGCTAATATGTCACGGTACAACGCTCAGGCTGCGCAGGGCGGCAACATGATGAACGGGCTCTTTGGTCTGGGCAGTGCCTATCTCATGTCTGACAGACGCGTCAAAGAGGGAATCAAACGCATCGGCACGACCGACGGAGGCATGCCGGTCTACACCTTCCGTTATAAGGGCGATCTGGCTACCCACATGGGTGTGATGGCGCAGGATATTGAGAAGATCCGTCCAGACGCGGTGATCGACCACCCATCCGGCGTCAAGATGGTTGACTATTCCAAGGTGGCGTAATGGCGATCAACAATGTAAGCCTCGTTTCCCAGCCAGACCTGGCCGCGCAGCAGTCCGCACTGGAGCGTCAGCGGAGAATGGCCGAAGCGCTCCAGCAGCAATCCCTGACTCCAGACCAAGGCCAGAACGTCGGAGGCATCTACGTCCCTCCCAGTATCACTCAGCACGCGGCTAAACTCGCCCAGGCATTGGTGGCTAAGCGCAGCTTTGATGAGGCTGACAAGAAGCAAGCGGGCTTGGTGCAGCAGCAGCGGCAACGCTTGGCCGACATAATCACTACCTCTGCGCCAGAGGGCATGTTTGCCGAGGGTTCGAGCGAAGCAAAGGTGGAGGGTCCCGGATTCACCCCGCCAAAGTACAAGCCAGAGGAAAAGCGCAAGTGGGAACAGCTTCGTGCGATCTACCCTGATAACCCAGCGCTGGGCGGCAAGATGCTAGAAAGTCTGCTGGCCGAGGACGAGTATTCGACCGATCCAAAATACGATCAGTTCGGTAATGCCTACGTTCAAAGCAAGCGCGGAAAAACCAAATACATTGATGGTGTGAAAGATCGCACCAAGATCATCAATGATAACGGTACTTACCGCAGCGAGTACGATACGACGCCTCAGGGATTCGCCCCAATGAACCCTAATGAGCCGTTCGCTATGGGACCAAACGGCCCCGTACCCAACATGCCGTACCAAGAGTATGCAACCAAGAAGGCAAGGGCTGGCGCGCCCAGTGTGTCTGTTAAAACCGACCTGAAGGCCGCAGAAAGCATCGCTGGCCAAGTCGGGCCAATCCTCACCAAGTCGCAAGAGCAGGCAGAGGGAGCCGTAGGACAAATTGACGCAGCGGACCGCGTCCTGAAAGCCGTAGAAACTAACAAACTGTTCACCGGCCCGCTGGCGTCTAAGCGCATGGCTTTTGCGCAGCTCGGAGATACGCTTGGGATTGCTGGCAGGGACGAGCAAGAGAAGATCGCGAATACCCGCCAGGCTGTGCGTGGCCTGGCTGAGTTGACCTTGGAAGGCCGCAAGCTCATGCAGGGTCAAGGCCAGGTTACCAATCAAGAAAGTGAGCTGGCCGAGAAGGCTATCTCGGGGAATATCGACAGCATGACCCCGGCAGAACTGCGGATCGTCGCTAATGCGTCAAGGCGAGTGGCTCAATTCAAGTTCGCGCAGCACCAAAAGAAAGTAGAGAAGGCTAGATCTAATCCCGCAACGTCTGGCATTGCCGATTATTTCAACGTCGATCTGCGCCCGAGTGGCGGGGATATCGATTCGCTTCTCAAGAAGTACGGGGGACGGTAATGGCTGATATCGCACGGCTCGAACGCGCACTACGCAACGCTGATGCTGCTGGCGACGTTGATGCGGCGCGCATGCTGGCTGCCGAAATCATGAAGATGCGCGGAGCTACCACGACGCCCCAATCCGCCGCACCATCCGACCCAACAGAAGGCATGAGCGGAACGCAGAAGTTCCTAGCGGGGACTGGCAAGGCGTTCGTGGATATCGGGCGCGGTGCTGGTCAACTTTTGCGCGAAGGTATCGAGGCAGTGGCGCCACCACAAAAGCGACTCTCCGATTTGGTTACTGGCGGTCGCGGTTCGTCGTTTGCCGATACCATGGGGTTGCCAACTAGGGCGGACATCGACGAGGCTAAGAAGCGCGACGCTGCTCTGATGAATACCGGCGCCGGGCTAGCTGGCAATATCTTTGGCAATGTCGCAGCCGCCGCCCCAACGGCCATGATCCCCGGTGCGAACACTATCACTGGGGGCGCGCTGGTCGGCGCTGCCTCATCTGCTATACAGCCAGTGGGCACCGACGATAGCCGTTTCAAGAACATCGGTATAGGCGCGGCTGCTGGTGGCGCTGTTCCGCTTGCCATCAGGACAGGCAAAGTACTTAAGGCCCTTTCCGATCCTCTTACTGAAAAAGGGCGTCAGCAAATTGCTGGCAGGGTGATTAATAGCGCAGTTGGTGACCGGGCAAAGGCGATGGCTAACTTGGTCGCCAATCGTGGTGCCACGCCAGGATTTTCCCCGACTGCCGGGCAAGCAGCACAGGATGCAGGCATGGCGTCCTTGGAAAGGACAGCGCGGGCAATAGACCCTGGTGGCTTTGGTGCAGTTGATGATACCCAGCGAGCGGCCCTGGTCAATGCTCTACGTGGCATTGCGAAGAATCCAGAGGACAAGGCAGCCGCTATCGCGGCGCGAGACGAGGCGACGAACTCCTTGTACGACACCGCAAAGAAAGCAACCGTACCCGGCGACTCAGAGTTTGAACAGCTCATGCAACGCCCGTCCATGCGGGCTGCGATGGAAGAGGCAAAGAACCTCGCCCAAGAGAGGGGCCAGGCTTTTGCAATGCCGCAGGGCCCTGCCCCGGCAGGTGCAGGGATTCTGGACGCCTCCGGCAACCCAATGCGGAGCGCAGCACAACAAGCACCCGCACAATACTCTGGTCAAGCGCTTCATGACCTGAAGATGGGCCTGGATACTGCTATCAAAGATCCCGCAAGGGGGTTCGTTGAGGCCAAGCGAAAAGCCGCAATGGGGACCAAAGACGAGTTCTTGCAGTGGCTTGAACAGCGCATTCCAGAGTACGGCGCTGCTCGGCAAACGTACGCTGAAATGAGCAAGCCGATCAACCAAATGGATATCGGCCAAGAGCTCTACAACCGGTTTGTTCCTGCCTTGGCCGATAACACGGCAGTTCCATTCAAGTCACGCGCTGATGCCCTCGCCCAAGCACTACGCAATGGAGATGAGCTAGCAAAAAATGTAACGGGTATGCGTGGTGCCACTATGGCAGGAACCATGGAGCCCGAGCAAATGCAGACACTGGCTGGCATTGTGAAGGACGCGCAGTTAAAGGCAGCGGCAGACAGCGCCGGGCGTGGTGTCGGTTCGGACACAGTACAGAAAATGTCTATGTCCAACCTGATTGACCAGTCCGGCATTCCTACCTGGGCTGGGGCTATACCGTTCGGTAGCCGTCTGGGTGGCTTGGCTCAGATGGCTGGCGACAAGCTGTACAAAGGGGCGGACGAGCGCATGCGCAATCTATTAGCTGAGACCCTGATGGACCCGGAAGCAACACTCAAGGCAATGCAGCGGGCAGGTGTCCCACCGTCCAAGATCGCTGAATATCTGCGCATCTCCGCGCAAGGTCAAGCAATGGCACTACCAGCGGTTGTGAATGGGGCGCAGCAGTAAGCGCTTCCACTTTCCATCCTTCATATGGCGCTGGACGAAGATACGTCCAGGGAGCGCGCAGCAACCGAATAGAAAAAGCGCACCAAGCGGTTTTAGGATCAAAGCGATTGTCCAAGTCTCCATACGTTACCCCTTGCATTTCACAAACATATTGCGTTTAGTGCTGACACCAGAGACAGCGTTAAATGATCCTTTAGATTTGTTGCGGTCAGCCTCGATGCCGCCAGACGCAACCGAAAAAGGCACCGCACTGCCGTACTGATCTACGATAGAAAATCCAGCTGCGCCGCAGATCTCGCCTGCTTTCTCAACGCATGCGCCCATTGTCTGGTAACCGCCGTTACAGGTAATTGAGTGGCCCATGGAGCCATCCGCAAGATAGGTCGGTTTAACGCTGACACAGCCAGATAACACTACGCAAAGAAAAACAAGCAAGGTTTTCATTTTCTTTCCTTCAGCCGCTCATGCGGCTTTTTTTTGCACGTCGGGATGACGTTCAGGAGTTCATATGCCCCGTAATGGCAGTGGCGTCTTTACGCCCTTCACGCCCGGTAATCCGGTCGTTACCAATACTACCATCAGTAGCACGGCGTTCAATAATACCATTGATGATATAGCAACCGGCCTAACCCAGAGTATTTCCAGCACGGGGGTTACTACGCCGTCTGCCAATCTGCCGATGGGCGGGTTCAAGTTCACGGGAATGGGCGCTGGTACTGCGGCGACGGACTCCGCGACCCTGGGCCAAGCGCAGACGCAAACCGCAACATTCGCGGGAACTGCTGGTGGCACCGCGAATGCGCTGACGCTCACTCCTACCCCTGCGATCACCGCCTATGCGATAGGCCAGTATTTCCGATTCAAGTCTGGGGCTTCGGCCAATACCGGCGCAACGACCGTGGCAATTTCTGGCCTAGCTGCCGTTACGGTGCAGGTGAATGGAGCCGCCTGCGTTGGCGGCGAGATTATGCCAAATCAGTGGTACGAAATTCTGCTGGATACCGCTGGCACTTGCCAACTCAAGCGCATTGGCGATAGCGCCGGGATCAAGGGGCCGGATATCGCCAGCGCTGCAACAATCAACCTTGACACCGCGCCTGGCGATTTTGCGCACATCACCGGGACCACCACAATCACCGCTATCACACTCACCTCGGGGCATGAGTACGAATTGGTATTTGATGGCGTACTTACGCTGACGCACAACGCTACGAGCCTGATCCTCCCAGGTGGCGCAAGTATCACCACCGCAGCCGGCGACCGCGCAAAGTTCCGTGGCGACGGGGCCGGAAACGTGCGATGCATGTACTACACCAAGGCTAGCGGTACCTCCGTTATCTCGCAGTCCCCGGGGGTAATCTTTATCGCATCACTTACGCCGACAGCGGCAGCCAACGTAGATTTCCTCAGCACCTTTACGTCAACTTATGACAACTATCTCATACAGATCAGTGGTGTTATCCCTGCGTCATCGGATGTCCTGCGTGCTAGGTTTGCGATTGCCGGCTCAGTGAACTCTGGCGCAACATACGGTAATGATTCTGTAACTGCGGGCACGGCCACAACGGGCGATTCGTTTATGTCTGTAACCACGGCTAGTGTTCTGGCAAACAGTACGGGCGGGGTCTGTGGCACTCTCCACGTCCACAACGCCAATAGCGCAGCGTCCGCAAAGGTCCTGATTTCGCACACCATGTGCATGACTGGTACGGCGACCCAGGCGCAAGCAGACACCATCGGATCAAACTTCGTGTCCGCCAATGCTGTCAGCGGCATTCGATTCTATTGGTCAGGCGGAGCTAATTTTGCAGCAGGCGGGAGTATCAAGATTTACGGGGTACTAAACTAGAGGTCAGCTAATGGACAAAATTTGCTATTGGGACGACACCGAAAAGGTGCAGAAAGAGCGTGATGCCACGCCAGAAGAACAAGCGGAGATCGATGCTAACCGGGCTGCTGCCGTTTCTCTGGCCGCGCTGCGGCAATGGGAAGCGATCAAGCAGCTCCGTGATGCCAGGATCTTGCAAGGCGGATTCCCGGTCGGTCCTCACTGGTTCCATAGTGATCTGATCTCCCGTTCTCAATTCTTGGCCGCAGCACGGCGCGCGGATTTGGTGGCGGCGTCTGGGGGCGATATGAATGCGATTCTGACGAACTCGGAAGGCAATGCAATAGCCGTTAAAACGATGGACAACGGGCATGTCCCAGTAACGGCTAGTTTGGCCCACACGATTATGAGTGCTGCCGAGTTGCAGGAATCGAACACCTACAAAGTCGCCTTGCAACATAAGGCCGGCATGGAAGCCGCCGAAAACCCGGCAAGCTACGACTACAAAACTGGCTGGCCACCCATTTTTGGAGAATAGAAATGAACGTGAGGCACGGCTTCTACCAACTGTTTATCGCCTTCGATCAGCTTTGCAATGTCGTTCTAGGCAATCCGTTTAGCACCGAGACTTGGGCAGACGAGACTGTCTCGTCGCGTTGCGGCCGCCTCGGCGACCGTTACCCGTACAAGGTATTCAGAGTCGTCATCGACAGCTTGTTCTATCCATTCCAGGGTCCGAACCACTGCTGGAACGCCTACCAGAAGGAGCTTAGCCGGTATCAGTTCCCGCCCGAGCAGCGCAAAGTTTCCAACGACCAGCCCGCATAAGCGGGCATTTTTTTGAAAGGTAGCAAATGAAAAAAGACCTGTTCGCAGTGGGTGCAGGTGGTGGCCAACAGCGACCGCCTGAAAAGAAAACTTCCACCCCACCCCAGACTCCGAAGCCTAAGAAATGAACTGCTGGCGCTCCCGCTTGATCCTCGGAGTGGTGTTCTGGCTCGCCATGGACATTCACGCCGTTGTGACCGCTGATCTGCCGAACACGCCCGCTGGGATGCTGATCTTTCACGGGAGCGCCGCGGCGGTTGATTTTTTCTTGCTGTGGTCAACGCCCTGGCTATTGTCTGGGCGACTTTGTACCGACATGGAGACCCTATGTCTCGTTTCCATTGTCGGCAATGCGCTCGGATGGGCGCTCTATCTGGCCTATGCCCCGCCAGTGATTTACAACACTTTCATGTGGGGCTTGAGCTATGTGCAATGGGGCAGATTGTTACTACCAGACCGTCATGCTGCTGATTATCTCGGGATCGATATGGTTTGCGGCGCTGCTGGTCGGCGCGGTTGATCGGATTTTAAAGAGGCGAATGAATGAACGAGCCAGAAATCGTACGCACGGCCGTAGAAGCGGCTAGCAATCCGAAAGTAGCTACCGGCGTGGCAGCGGCGGTGACTTCGGCTGGAGCGGCTGCCAAGCTAGATTTGATTCAGGGCTGGTTGAGTACGGCGACGATGAGCATTGGCTTGGTGACGGCAGGCGTAGTCCTGGCGATCCAGCTGATCAAGCTGGCGCGCACGTGGCGCGCCTACCGCAAGGACGAACGGGAGAATGAAGAATGACGCCCATCCGCCTGCTGCAGACCGCCATCATGCCCGCGCTGAACGAGCTGGCGACCCTTGGCATCCCCGCTAACATCCGCGCCGCGCGCTTTATGCTGGCCATCGCCCTGCAGGAAACCGGCTTGAACCACCGCCGCCAGGTGCTGGCCGGGGGCGCCGAGGAAGGCCCCGCTTGCTCCTTCTGGCAGTTCGAGAAGGGCGGCGGCTGCAAGGGCGTGCTCACCCATCGAAGCACTGCGGCCCACATGGCCGAGCTTTGCGACGCATTCAACGTGAAGCCCGAACCGCAAGCGCTATGGGAAGCCATGCGCTACCAGGACCTCGTCGCCGCCGCAGCGGCCCGGCTCCTGATCTACACGGTCCCGAAGGAGCTCCCCCAGAACCCGGACGAAGGCTGGCAGCAGTATCTAGCGGCCTGGCGGCCTGGCAAGCCGCACCCAGAGACCTGGGCGCGCAACTGGGATATCGCCACCACCACCGTAGGAGTGAAATGATGGGCCCCCTGATTCCGATTGCTATGCAACTGGCGCAGTATGCGCCGAACATCATCAAGATCCTGTCCGGCAGCGACAAGGCGGCCGAGGTTGCGGAGAAGGTTGTCGGCGTGGCCCAGGCCATCACCGGCCAGCCGGACGGCGAAAGCGCGCTGGCCGCCCTGAAGGCTGATCCGAACAAGGTGCTGGAGTTTCAGGAGGCCATGGCCGCGCAGCAGCTGCAGCTGGAGCAGATGTACCTGGCTGACACCCAGAACGCCCGAGCCCGCGACGTGGATCTGGCCAAGGTCGGCATCCTGAACTACCGCGCCAACATGCTCGCGGGCGGCGCGGGCGCGCTGGTGGTCTTCTGCCTGGCGATCATGGTGTGGCGTTCGGGCTTGGACAACGATGCGAAGGCAGTCATCACCTTGATCCTTGGCCGCGCCCTGGGCTGGATTGAGCAGGTCTTCTCGTTCGAGTTCGGCACGACGCGCGCCAACAAGGTGAAGGACGACACGATCAAGGCACTTTCGAAGTAATCCCCGCTGACTGATATACTGTGTTTGCATACAGTACATTGGCCATGAAATATCCTCCTTCGCTCACCAAGGCTGAGCTTCTCGAAATCCAAGCGCGCCGCAGTGCCGACGACGTGCTGCGGCTTCTATGGGAGATCGCACGCCTGCGCCGCCGTATCATGAAGGCACGCCAGATCGCACACATGATCTACGGCAAGAATGATGCCCTGGGCATGCTGGCCGAGCAGTTTCGGAAAGATCTGGAAGAAGAGGCGGTAGTTGCCGAGTGGAATGCGGAATGGGCTGGGCGCCATCCGAAGGGCGAGGAGAACAGCTGAGTATTATACGGCTGTATAAAATACAGTGCTGAGTATACATACACCCAGCACTGTAAGTGCCTGATTCTAATGGTCGGGGCGAGAAGATTCGAACTTCCGACCCCCTGCACCCCATGCAGGTACGCTACCAGGCTGCGCTACGCCCCGACGAGCCACGAATTATAGCAGAGGGGTTGAAGGTTTTGCTATCCTTTCTTGCGAACTGATTGCACTCATCTTTCCATGGCCCTCGATACCGCCCAGATCCGCCGCGCCGCCGACCTTCTCGACGAGGCCGACGGCCTTATCATTGCCGCCGGCGCGGGCATGGGCGTGGACTCGGGATTGCCGGATTTTCGCGGCAATGAAGGCTTCTGGAAGGCCTACCCTGCGCTCGGCCGCAGCCGCATGGACTTCGCCCGCATCGCCTCCCCCGTCGCCTTCGAGCGCGATCCTGGCCTGGCCTGGGGCTTCTACGGCCACCGCCTCGCACTGTACCGGTCCACGCGGCCGCATGCGGGGTTCGGCCTGCTCCGCGCCTGGGGCGAGGCCATGCCGCAGGGCTGCCGGGTTTTCACGAGCAATGTGGACGGCCAATTCCAGCGCGCAGGCTTCGATCCCGCGGCAATTTACGAATGCCACGGGTCCATCCACCACCTGCAATGCATGGACGGCTGCGAGAGCGCCATCTGGGAAGCCGAGTCCTTCGCGCCCGAGGTGGACCAGGAACGCTGCCGCCTGCTGAACGAGGCCCCGCGCTGCCCCCACTGCGGCGGACTGGCCCGGCCCAACATTCTGATGTTCGGCGACGGCGGCTGGATCGAACGGCGCAGCGCGCAGCAGGCGCGGCGTCTGGAGGCCTGGCTGGAGATGGTGGAGCGCCCGCTCGTCATCGAGCTGGGCGCGGGCACGGCGGTGCCTTCGGTGCGCTACTTCAGCCAGGGCATCGTGGCGCGCGGTGGGCGGCTGGTGCGGATCAATCCGCGCGAGCCGGAGGTGGCCAACCGCCGCGACGCCGGCATCGCCGCCGGAGCGCTGGAAGGCCTGCAGGCCATCGCGGCGCTGCGCGCTCAAACGTAGCGGACGGAGAGCTCGGACAGGCCTTCGATACGCGCGGTCAGGGTCTGGCCGCGCTGCACGGCACCCACGCCTTCCGGCGTGCCCGTGAAGATCAGGTCCCCCGGTTCGAGCGTGAACAGGGTGGAGAGGTTGGCGATCGTCTCGGCGATGGACCAGATCAGGTGGCTGACATGGCTGTCCTGCTTCATCACCCCATCCACCTGCAGGCTGATGGCCGCCTTCTCGATGCCCGGCACCGAAGCGGCCGGGTGCAGCAGGCCCACGGGCGCGGAATAGTCGAAGGCCTTGCCGATTTCCCAGGGGCGGCCCGCGTCTTTCATTTTTCCCTGCAGGTCGCGCCGCGTCATGTCGAGGCCCACGGCGTAGCCAAACACATGCGAGAGCGCCTCGCCGATCGGAATATTGGCGCCGCCCTTGCCGATGGCGGCAACCAGTTCGCACTCGTGGTGGAAGTTGCTGGTCTGGGGCGGGAAAGGCAGTTGCGCCGTGACGCCCGGCATCACGGCCACAACGGCCTGGGCATCGCCGGGCTTGCAAAAGAAGAAAGGCGGTTCGCGCGTGGGGTCCGATCCCATTTCGCGCGCATGGCCCGCATAGTTGCGGCCTACGCAATAGACACGGCGCACGGGGAAGCGCGCCTCCGTTCCTGCTACCGGCAGGGCCGCCATCTGTGGCGCAGGAATCACGAAATTGCTGCTCATATTGCTCCATTGGAGAGGGAAGTTCAGCCTCCACTGTGTACACACAGCAGTGATTTGTCAAACCGTCCAATCTTGGTGTTATGATGATTACGCAGCTCCCGCTTCGCCAACGCCGTTCTCTCGCTCAGGAAAGACGCACCGCTATGGCCACCCGGACTCCACGCACTATCGAAATGCGCGCCGCCGAACCTGCCGACCAGGCTTTCATGGAGCAGCTGTACGCGCTCACGCGCGGCGATGTCTCCCATATGGAGGGCTGCGACGCCAGCACAGGCGCCCTTCTGCTCTCCCTGCTGTACCGGGCCCGCCAGAGCCACTTCGAAAAGCTCTATCCCTATGCCGACCTGGCCATCATCACCGAGCACGAGCTGCCCATCGGCCGCCTCTACGTGAATTACAGCCAGGACGAAATCCGCATCATTGACATGAGCCTGCTGCCCGAATGCCGCAACCGGGGCATCGGCCTCGGCCTGCTGCGCAGCCTGCAGGCCCAGGGCGTGCGCATGCGCGTACCGCTGCACGTGGATGTGCTGCTGGGAAGCCCGGCCCAGCGGCTTCTGCAGCGCTGCGGCTTCGTATCGCAGGGCAGCAACGGGGTCTACAACGCCATGAGCTGGCAGGCTCCGGGATAAAAAAAAGCCCGCATCAATGAACTGAACCCCAAGAGTTGGACACCAACTTTTGGGGTTTTTTCATGACGAAGTACGATGAGAAGTTCAAGCTAGCGGTAGTTCAGCAGTACCTGCGCGGCGGGGCCGGTTACAGGACGATCGCGCAAGAGCATAGGGTCGCATATGGGATGGTGCGACGCTGGGTGGAGTCGTTCCGGGCCCATGGTGTCGGAGGACTCAAGAAGAAGTTCAGCCACTACAGTGCCGAGTTCAAGCTCTCAGTCTTGCGGCACATGTGGGAAAATGAACTTTCATACGGTCAGACGGCCGCTCAGTTCAATATCCGCAATCCTGGCATTCTGGCTGCTTGGGGGCGTAGTTACGAAAATGGCGGGCTGGATGCCCTGCAGCCCG
Organism: Massilia endophytica; assembly: GCF_021165955.1. NCBI lineage: Bacteria > Pseudomonadati > Pseudomonadota > Betaproteobacteria > Burkholderiales > Oxalobacteraceae > Massilia > Massilia endophytica. Next base: position 3,154,808 of record NZ_CP088952.1, read on the forward strand.
GCCAACGAGGAAAACCGAGCAAGATGGCAACCGCAACGGAAAAAACAGAAGATTCCCCCAACGATGACACGCGCACCCGCGAGGAGCTGCTGGCGGAGGTAAACCATCTCCGCATGGAGGTGGCATATCTAAAAAAGTTGCGAGCCTTGGTTCAAGCACAGCAGAAGGCGACTCCCGCCAAAAAGCGCAAGTAGTGCAGGAACTAAGGCAGCAGTATCCAATTGCCGGATTGTTGAAGCTGGCAAAGCTGCCGCGCAGCACCTTCTACTACCAGCAGAAAGTGCTTCAAGGCGGCGACAAGCACGCGCAGGTTAAAGAGCAGATCAAGACGATATTTAATCGTCACCAGGGACGTTATGGCTATCGCCGCGTCACTGCCGCGGTGCGTCAGCTGGGTCTGCTGGTCAACCATAAAAAAGTACAGCGCTTGATGGGAACGCTGGGACTGAAATCGCTGGTTCGACCCAAGAAATACCGATCATTCAGGGGCGAGGTGGGGCGTGCTGCATCGAACGAGCTGAACCGCCAGTTCCAGGCCGATGCCGCCAACCAGAAGTGGGTTACCGATGTGACCGAGTTCAATGTGGCCGGCAGGAAGCTGTATCTTTCGCCTGTGCTCGATCTCTACAACGGCGAAATCGTCGCCTTCGAAACCGCCGAGCGTCCCAAGTTCGAATTGGTCAGCTCAATGCTGAAGCAGGCACTGGCGAAACTCGGCCCCAACGACAAACCGATGCTTCATTCCGACCAGGGGTGGCAATATCGTATGCCCGCCTACCAGCGTCAGCTCCACCAACGCGAGCTGGTGCAAAGCATGTCGCGGAAGGGAAACTGCCTCGATAACGCGGCGATGGAGAGCTTTTTCGCGGTGTTGAAGACCGAGTTCTTCTACCTCAATAAGTTCAACAGCGTCGAGGAACTCAGGGCTGGGCTGAAGCGCTACATCCATTACTACAACCATGACCGCATCAAGCTCAAACTAAAAGGGCTGAGCCCGGTACAATTCCGGACTCAGCCCTTGGCTGCCTAACTAAACTGTCCAACTCTTTGGGGTCAGTTCACAAGCGGGCCCTTTCTTTGAGATGGCTTCGGAATCAGGTAGTGGTGACTGGTACGAAGCTGATCGTCAGGCTTTGCAGGTAGATGCTGCTCGTGTCCTCGAAGCCGGAGTCGATACCGAACAAGACCCACACCTTGCCTTCCGCATCGGTCTTGACCGTGATGCCGGTGGTGTTGCGCAGCAGCTTGGCAACGTAGCGCGGAGGCGCATTGCAGGCCACGCCGTTGGCGATATTGCCCAGCACCATGCTGGCCGCGCCAGGGGTGCCCTGGTTGCCGCGGTCGATGTTCACCTTGGTGTAACCGGTGCTGTCCGCCGTGGCCTTGGGCTCGGTCGGCGAGGCGGCCGCAATCACGTACACCGATTCGCCCGGAGCGCCGCCCACACCCAGGCAGCCGGAAGGCGCGCTGCTCACCAGGTTGGCCTGGATGGTGAAAGTGTAGTTGGTGGATGCCGTCAGGCCAGTGAACTGCTTCTTGATGTACAGGAAGGCGTCGTCGCTGTTGTTGCGCCCGCCGATGAACATGGCCTTGGTGTCGACATACGGTGCAGGAAGCGCACGCTGCTCGAATGCCACGCCGGTCGGCGCGGTAGCCGCCGTGTAATCGCTGGATTCGCCGTTCCAGCCTGCCCAGTTTGCCGGGGCCTGGCTGAAGTCGGAAGTGTAGAGGCCGCTCACGGCCACCGGGGTGCTAGTGCTCGGCGCAGCGGGATCGTCGCCCCCGCCGCCGCAGGCGGTCAGCAAGGCAAGGGTGGCGGCGGAGAGACTGGCAAGCCAAATGCGCTTCATTATTGTTCGTTCTTTCTGTGAGTCGGAAGTTTTGATTGTAAGAAGTATCAATTACTTCCGCATAATCATTTTGTAACGAGTTGTACAGATTGCGGACGATACAGTACCACGTTCGGCGCCTGTTGCAAAACCGGCATGGGCGGGGCCCGAAGCGTTGCCGAGCATGGTCCCGTCCGCTAGAATGCCTGCGCTATCCAACCACCGGGGAACGCCGTGAAACAAACCGCAGTACGCCAAGTCAAGAGCTCCTTCACCATGGCCGACCTTGTCGGCAACGCCCTGGTGGTCAAGTTCACCTACACGGACAACAAGGCGTCGAGCGTGATCTTCCCCGGCTCCATCGTGCTGTGGCTGCTGCGCCATATCCCCGTGAACCAGAATCCCGACCTGAAACAGCCGCCCGAGCCGCAGCCGCTGTTCCGCGAAGAGTGGGACGACGCCGTGACGCCGCGCGTGCTGTCGGTGCAGTGCAAGCAGTTTGAGGATGGCGTGCGCATGAACCTGGAGCTGAACCGCAAGCCGGACCTGAGCCTGCTGCTGGATGCCGGGAACCTGGAGCTGATTCGCCAGGTCTTCGGCATGTACGCAAACGAGCTCGTCAACATCGACGGGCTCTGATTACTTCCAGTCTCCCCGCAGGTCGAGCACGGCCTGCTGCAGCCGTTCCGGCGTTGCCACGGTCGGCGCCACCGGCTGTCCCACGGCGAGGGCCAGGCGCGAGCGCAGCCCCTTGCGGAAGGCGCGCTCGAAGACGTTATCCTTGCTGCGGCTGAGCAGGTGGCCCCACAGGCCGCGCAGCGCCATCGGAATCACCGGCACCTGCGAACGTTCGATGATCTTCGCAATGCCTCCCTTGAACTCATTGATCTCGCCCGTTGCAGTCAGGCGTCCTTCCGGGAAGATGCACACCAGCTCCCCGTCGTGCAGCGCGTGCGCGATATCCACATAGGCCTTCTCCAGCAGCCACGGGTCTTCCTTGGCGGGCGCAATCGGAATCGCCTTGGCAGTACGGAAGATCCAGCCCAGTAGCGGCGTATTGAAGATGCGGTGGTCCATCACGAAGCGGATCGGACGCGGGCTCGCCGCGCCGATCACAATGGCATCCACATAGCTCACATGGTTGCAGACCAGGACTGCCGCGCCCTCCTCCGGAATGCGGTCCGCGCTCTGCACTTTCACGCGGTGCAGGGTGTGAATGAGCAGCCAGGCGAGGAAGCGCATGAGGAACTCCGGCACCAGCGAGAAGATGTACACGGCCACCACCGCGTTCATGATCGCCGTCGCCAGGAAGAGCTGGGGAATGGTGAAGCCATGGCCGAGCAGCAGCATGGCCACGCCCGCGGCGGCCACCATGAACAGCGCATTCAGGATATTCATGCCCGCGATGGTGCGCGAGAGATGCTTGGGATCGCAGCGCAGCTGGATCAGCGCGAACAGCGGCACAATATAGAAGCCGCCGAACACGCCGATCATCACCACATCGAATGCCACGCGCCAGCCGCCGGGCTGCGCCAGCATGCCCAGCGCATCCACCGAGGAGGCGGCGGTGTAGCCAAGGCTGGCGAAGTACAGGTCGACGCCGAACAGGGAAAGGCCGATGGAGCCGAAGGGCACGAGGCCGATCTCCACCTTATGCCCGGACAGGCGCTCGCACAGCAGGGATCCCGCGCCGATGCCGAGCGAGAAAGCCGTCAGCAGCATCACGAACACGCTATGGTCGCCATGCAGGTAGTTCATGGCATAGACGGGGAACTGCGCCAGCACCAGGGCGCCGTAGAACCAGAACCAGGAGTTCCCCAGCATGGAAAGGAAAACCGTCCGGTTCTGCTTTGCATAGGAGATGTTGCGCCAGCTTTCCGTGAGCGGATTCCAGTTGATCTTCAGTTCGGCGGCCGGTGCGGGGGTGACGGGAATGCGGTAGGCTGCCATGAGGCCCAGCACGGCGAACAGCAAGGTTCCCGCCGCCACCATGTGGATGCCGTAGGGCTGCTGCATCACGATCACATCGCCCGCGATCTGGCCCAGCAGGATGCCGACAAAAGTCCCCATCTCCACCATGCCGTTACCGCCGGTGAGTTCTTCGGGCTTGAGCTGCTGCGGCATATAGGCGTATTTGACGGGGCCGAACAGCGTGGAGTGCGTGCCCATGCCCACGATAGCGAGAATCAGCAGCCAGAGCGTATGCGTAAACCAGCCTATGCCCGCCACGGCCATGATGCCGATTTCCAGCCACTTGATGAAGCGCGTGAGCCCGGACTTCTCGAACTTCTCCGCGATCTGCCCTGCCGTGGCGGAGAACACCACGTAAGGAAGAATGAAGAGACCTGGAATGAGGTTCGTCACCATCGAGGGCGAGAGCGTGGTCCACTTCGCCGCGTCGAAGGTGAGGATGACGATCAGCGCCGTCTTGAACAGGTTGTCGTTGAAGGCGCCGAGGAACTGCGTCCAGAAGAAGGGGGCGAAGCGGCGCTGCGTCAGCAGCGTGAACTGGCTGGATTTGCTCATGTCGCTGAGGTTGATTATTAAGAATCGACAACATACATCACAATGGCACGGCGGACAACATGGCAAGTCAACGCCCCAGCCAGGCTTGAGCGCTCTCAAGCCGAGCCCGTGTCACCTTCTGGTGCCAGGCACCAGAAGGTGACACGGGCTCAGGCGTTGGGCTGCTGAGCCAAGCGGACGCGCCGCTGCTGGGTTTTCTCCTATGATGCTAGGTCAACCGCCCTCGCATCATGATCACAAAGCTTTCGTTCCGCCAACTTCTGCTGGGCGTCTTCCTGCTGATTGCCCTGCTGCTCAGCGCGAGCTCGATCCACGCGCTGGTGACGCTCGACCAGTTGGCGGCGCTGAGCCGGGCCACCGGGCGCGACGCGCTTCTCCTTACCGCGAATGCCCAGCGCCTGGCGGAGCGCAGCGTGGCCATGGAGCGCAGCGCGCGCCAGTTCCTGGTGCTGAACGATCCCGTCTTCCGCGAGCGCTACGCGGAGGCCTGGCGCGATGCCCAGGCGTCCCTCGAAGCGATTGCCGGCGGGCTGCCGAACGCGCAGCGCGGCGCTTTCGAGGACTGGCGCCGCCAGGGCGAGAACGCCTGGAAGGCGCTGGACATGCCGCGTTCGCGGCGCAACGCGCGCCAGCAGCTTCTGAATGCTGCCCTCCTCCGCCTCCCGGCCATCAACGAGGAACTGGCGGACGAGGTGAAGATGGAGGTCGACCGCCGCAACAACGAGGTGCTGCGCGAGCTGGAAGCGCGGCGGCATACGATGACAGGCCTCGCCGCGGGCTCCATCGGCCTCGCGGCCATCCTGGCTTTCGGCTTCGGCGTATGGCTGGCGCGCCCGCTCAAGCAGATCGAAACGGCCGTGGGCCGCCTGGGCGGCAACCGCTACGACCTGCCCATCGTGGTGGAAGGCCCGCACGACCTGCGCCGCCTCGGCCAGCATCTGGACTGGCTGCGCCAGCGCCTCGCCGCACTGGAGGCGGACAAGTCGCGCTTCGTGCGCCATATCTCGCATGAACTCAAGACGCCGCTCGCCGCGCTGGTGGAAGGCGTGGCCTTGCTGGAGGACGAAGTCGCCGGTCCGCTCGCGCCCAACCAGCGCGAGATCGCCGCCATCCTGCACCAGAACACCGCGTCACTGCAAAACCAGATCGAGGACCTGCTGCGCTACAACGCCGCCAGCTTCGAGGCCCAGCGCCTTCTGCGCGAGCCTGCCGACATGAAGGCCCTGATAGAGAAAGTGATCGAAACCCAGCGCCTGCAATGGCAGGCGCGCGGCCTCACCGTGACGGTGGAAGGCGATGCGCCTCCCGTCAACGTGGATGCGGACAAGCTCTCCGCCGCCGTGAGCAATCTGCTGTCGAACGCGGTGCGCTTCAGCCCCGAAGGGGGCGCGGTGCGCTTCCATCTCTCGGCCTACCGCAAGCTGCTTACCCTCGATTGCATCGACAACGGGCCCGGTGTCGCGGATGCCGACGCCGACCATATTTTCGAGCCCTTCTACCAGGGCCAACGCCAGCCGCCGGGCGCCAGACGCGGCAACGGGATCGGCCTTTCCATCGTGCGCGAATACATCAACGCGCACGGCGGCAGGCTGCGCCTTCTTCCCTCGCCGCAGGGTGCTCACTTCAGGATCGAACTGCCTTATGAATAAGAATATCCCCTCGCTCTGCCTGCTGGCGATGCTGGCCGGGTGCGCCGCGCAGCCGCCACGCCCTCCCGCGCACGTGCTGCCCTCTCCCCCTCCGGTGAAGCCGGTGCCGCTATCGGTGGCGCCGGTGCCGCCGCCGGACGAGGTCTCGCCGCTGCTGGCCTATCACCAGTCGCTGCGCCGCATGACGCAGGGAGAACTGCTCAAGGAATTGAGCGGCCTCACTCTCCAGCAGCGCACGCCCAAGCTCATGCTCCAGTCGGGAATGATCCTGATGCTCACGCATGGCAATGGCGACCTGGCGCGGGCCCAGGCCCTGTTCGATACCGTGGCCACAGCGGGCGAGCCAGAAGCGCAGGGACTGAAGTCCTTCGCGCAGCTGCTCTCCACGCATTGCGCCGAGGCGCGCAGGCTGGCCGACCATGCGGAGAAGCTTCAGGCGCAGCTGAAGGAGAACCAGCGCAAGACGGACCAGCTGAACGAAACGCTGGAGGCGCTGAAGGCCATCGAGCGCGGCCTCCCTGTCCGGCCGCAAACCGGCAGCACACCGGGAGGCAAATGATGGCGAACGGCGCCCATCTCCTCCTGGTCGACGACGATGCCGACCTGCTGCGCCTGCTCTCCATGCGGCTCACCGCCAACGGCTACCGCGTGACGGCCGTGGACAGCGCGGAGGCGGCCCTCGCCCGCATGTCCATCGAACTGCCTGCCATGGTCATCAGCGATATCCGCCTGCCCGAACGCGACGGCATGGCCCTGTTCCAGCAGATCCGCAGCGAATACCCTGCCCTGCCCGTGATCCTGCTGACCGCGCACGGCACCATTCCCGATGCGGTGGAGGCCACGACGCTTGGCGCCTACGCCTACCTCACCAAGCCTTTCGATGCGAAGGTGCTGCTGGAACGCATCGAGCAGGCCCTCAGCATGACGGCGCCCAGCGCATCGCACACCTCGCGGGACGACGAATGGCGCGCGGAGATCATCAGCCGCAGCCAGTCCATGGCGGAGCTGCTGGCGGAGGCCCGCCTCGTCGCGGCATCGGATGCGAGCGTGCTGATACGCGGAGAGAGCGGCACGGGCAAGGAGCTGCTGGCCCGCGCCATCCACCGCGCCAGCCGCCGCGCCAAGGCGCCCTTCATCGCCGTCAACTGCGGGGCGATACCGGAACAGCTGCTGGAGTCGGAACTGTTCGGCCATGTGAAAGGCGCCTTCACGGGCGCCGTGGCGAGCCGCGAAGGCCTGGTGCAGGCGGCGGATGGGGGCACGCTCTTCCTCGACGAAATCGGCGACATGCCCTTGCTGCTGCAGGTGAAGCTGCTGCGTGTACTGCAGGAGCGCGTGGTGCGCCAGCTGGGATCGGACAACGGCCGCCCGGTCGACGTGCGCGTGCTCTCCGCCACCCACCGCGACCTGGACGCGGCCATGCTGGAAGGCCAGTTCCGCGAAGACCTTTACTACCGCCTGAACGTCATCACGCTCACCTTGCCGCCCCTGTCGCAGCGGCGCGAGGATATCGGCCTGCTGGCCACGCAGTTCCTGCAATCCCTGGCGGCGAAATACCAGAAGACCGTGAACGGTTTCGCGCCGGACGCGCTGGAAGCGCTGACGCGCGCCTCGTGGCCGGGCAACGTGCGCCAGCTCTACAACGTTGTGGAACATGTATGCGCGCTGGCCACGGCGCCCCTGGTGCCGCTCTCGCTGGTCCAGCGCGCCTTGCGGGTGCCCTCGCTGGAAGTGCTCAGCTATACGGAAGCGAAGCAGCGCTTCGAGCGCAACTATCTCGTGCAGCTGCTCAAGCTGACGGATGGCAATGTCGCCGACGCGGCCCGGCTCGCCGAGCGTAACCGCACGGAGTTCTACCGCCTGCTCCAGAAATACGACCTCAACGCCAGCCAGTTCAGGGGGGACGGTCCACCTGTCGCCGAGGAGCGACAAGAATAGTTCCTTAAAAATCAGCCACTTATACGATTGCGCCCGCCATCTGTCGCCAGGTCCCGACAGATGGCGGGCGTTTTTTATTTCTGGTCGGAACGGCAATATTGCAAGCCCTTGATTTTGCTGGCTTTTCGCAAGCTGGCACGGCACTTGCGATACAGGGGCTAACGTCACACTCGGCGTTACTCAACCATGAATGGAGATAAGACCATGACGCATACCAAACTGATCGCCTCCCTGCTGGCCGCTGCCACCATGGGTGCCGCTTCGCTGACCGTCATTGCTGCCGAGCCGCAACAAGATGCCGCGATGGCGGGCGCCGCTGCGGCGACCGGGGATACCGCGCTGACTTCCAAGGTGAAGGCTGCGCTGGCAGACCAGAAACAAATCGGTGTCACGACCAACCAGGGCGTGGTGGTGCTGACGGGCACCGTTGCCAGCACCGATGAAGGCACGAAGGCGATCCAGGCGGCATCCGCCGTGGCCGGTGTGAAGGAAGTGAAGAGCGAACTGACCGTCGCTAGCAAGTGAGCAAGTCCCAGTAGTACCCGCAGTACCAGCATCTGAGAGTAGTAGAAGTACCTCCCCTTAGAACGGGTGACGCGCAAGCGTCACCCGTCTTTTTTTACGCGAGGTTTTCGAGGCGGATCTTGGTCACGCTGCCCAGCACCGTGGGCAGGCCTTCCATGCGGGCGATGGCCGCCTGCACGTTCTTTTCCTGCGACTGGTGCGTGAGCATGATGATGTCGGCGTGGGTTTCGCCTTCCGCCGGCTCCTTCTGCAGCATGGCGTCGATGGAGATCGAGCCGTCCGCCAGGATGCGGGTGAGGTCGGCCAGCACGCCAGGCTGGTCGGCCACGCGCATGCGCAGGTAGTAGGATGTGGTCACTTCGGCCATCGGCAGGATGGCGATGTCCGCCAGCTCGTTCGGCTGGAAGGCCAGGTGCGGCACGCGGTGCTCGGGGTCGGCTGTGGCCAGGCGGGTGATATCCACCAGGTCCGCGATCACGGCGGAAGCGGTAGGCTCGGCGCCCGCGCCCTTGCCGTAGTAGAGCGTGGCGCCGATGGCGTCGCCCTGCACCAGCACGGCGTTCATGGCCCCTTCCACATTCGCGATCAGGCGCTTGGATGGAATCAGCGTGGGGTGCACGCGCAGCTCGATGCCTTCCGTGCCGTTCACGCGTGCGCGCTTGGCAATGCCCAGCAGCTTGATGCGGTAGCCCAGCTGCTCGGCATAGCGGATATCCACGGCTTCGAGCTTGGTGATGCCTTCCACGTGCGCCTTGGAGAACTGCACGGGAATACCGAATGCGATGGCGGACATGATGGTGGCCTTGTGCGCCGCGTCCACGCCTTCGATGTCGAAGGTGGGATCGGCTTCCGCATAGCCCAGCTCCTGCGCCTGTTTCAGCACGGTGCCGAAGTCCAGGCCCTTGTCGCGCATTTCGGAGAGAATGAAGTTGGTGGTGCCGTTGATGATGCCCGCGATCCATTCGATGCGGTTGGCGGTGAGGCCTTCGCGCAGCGCCTTGATGATGGGGATGCCGCCTGCAACGGCAGCCTCGAAGGCCACCATCACGCCTTTTTCCTGCGCGGCCTTGAAGATCTCGTTGCCGTGCACGGCCAGCAGGGCCTTGTTGGCGGTGACCACGTGCTTGCCGTTGGCGATGGCCTTCAGCACCAGCTCCTTCGCGGTGTCGTAGCCGCCGATCAGTTCAACGACGATATCGATTGCGGGATCGTTGACGATGTCGAAGGGATCGGCCACCACCTTCACTTCGCCGTTCGTGCGCTGCCTCGCGCGCTCCAGGTTGCGCGCCGATACCGCAACGACTTCGATGCCGCGGCCCGCGCGGCGGCGGATCTCTTCCTGGTTGCGTTTCAGGACGTCGAAGGTGCCGCCGCCCACATTGCCTACACCCAGCAGGCCTACTTTGATGGATTTCATAATTCTGGTTCTTGTTGCGTGTTGATCGGGTCAGCCCTGCCGTTTCCGGTAGCCGTCCAGGAAGCGCGCAATGCGTCCGAAGGCGTCCGTCATGTCGTCGGTATTGGGCAGGAACACCACGCGGAAGTGATCCGGCGATATCCAGTTGAAGCCCGTACCCTGGACCACCAGGACCTTGGTTTCTGCCAGCAGATCGTAGGCGAACTGCTGGTCGTCCGCGATCGGATAGACCTTCGGATCAAGACGGGGGAACATGTACAGCGCTGCCTTGGGCTTGACCACGCTGACGCCGGGAATGTCGGTCAGCAGCTGGTATGCCAGGTCGCGCTGCTTCAGCAGCCGCCCGCCGGGGCCCACCAGGTCTTGTATGCTCTGGTAGCCGCCGAGCGCAGTCTGGATGGCAAACTGGCCCGGTGCGTTCGCGCACAGGCGCATCGAGGCCAGCATGTTCAGGCCTTCGATATAGTCTTTCGCGTGTCTCTTCTCGCCCGACACCACCATCCAGCCGGCGCGGTAGCCGCAGGAACGGTAGTTCTTGGACAGGCCGTTGAAGGTCACGCACAGCAGGTCCTCGCACAGGGAGGCGATGGAAGTGTGCTGGGCGCCATCGTACAGCACCTTGTCGTAGATTTCGTCGGCGTAGATGATGAGCTGGTGCTGGCGCGCCAGCTCGATAATCTGCAGCAGCACCTCGTCCGGATACAGCGCGCCGGTCGGGTTGTTCGGGTTGATGACGACGATGGCCTTGGTATTGGGCGTGATCTTGCGCCGCATGTCCTCGATGTCGGGATACCAGTCCTGCTGCTCGTCGCAGATATAGTGCACGGGGCGGCCGCCGGACAGGCTGACGGCCGCGGTCCACAGGGGATAATCCGGCGCGGGCACCAGCACCTCGTCGCCGTTGTTCAGCAGCGCGTTCATCGACATCACGATGAGCTCCGAGGCGCCGTTGCCGAGGTAGATGTCGTCGATGCTCACGCCCGCAATGTTCTTGCTCTGGGTGTAGTGCATCACCGCCTTGCGCGGTGCAAACATGCCCTTCGAGTCGGTGTAGCCTGCCGCATTGGGCAGGTTCACCATCATGTCGTGCACGATCTCGTCGGGCGGGTCGAAGCCGAACACCGCCAGGTTGCCGATGTTCAGCTTGGTGATCTTGTGGCCCTCTTCTTCCATCTGGCGCGCCTTTTCGGGCACGGGACCACGGATCTCATAGCAAACTTCAGCCAGCTTGTTCGATTTCTGAATCGGTCGCAAAATCTTCCCCGGTGTAAAAATGCTGCATTGCGAAAATAAAACCCATTCTGCCGAATGCGCCTGATTTAATCAACCACCGGGGGCGGCTGGCGGGGAAAACGTTACAATAAAGGCTCTTTTGCCAGCAATATCCCCTCCGATCATGAAGCTTCACGCCAGTTCTACCCAGCAATATCAAACCATTACGGGTTATTTCCCCGGCGGCGTCGAGATCAACGCCAAGCCCTACGACGCCAGCCTGCTGGTGCTGCCCGAGGTCGCGCCCCGCCCCTGGCCGGTGGAGAACTTCGCCTCCCTCACGGTGGAGCACTTCGAGCAGCTGCTGGCCGAGCAGCCGGACGTCGTCATCCTGGGCACCGGGGAGCGCCAGCGCTTCGTGCATCCGCGCCTGAGCGCGCCGCTCACCAGCCGCCAGATCGGCGTGGAGTGCATGGACACGAACGCCGCCTGCCGCACCTACAACATCCTGATGGGCGAAGGGCGCAAGGTGCTGCTCGCCCTCATCATCGAAAAGTCTTGAAAACAGAAAACTTGCCTCAATATTAAAGACCAAAATAACACTTCCTCCAGGAGAACCTTGTGGCCGACAGCCTCATCGCCGACTTTTCCGCTCCCATGACGGGCGGACAGACCTTCCAGCTCTCCGGCCGTCCGGCCAAGTCCACCGTGCTGTTCTTCTACCCCAAGGACAATACCCCGGGCTGCACCACGGAGAACATGGCCTTCCGCGACCTGCACGACAAGTTCACCGCCGCGGGCGCCGAGGTGTATGGCGTGAGCCGCGACTCCCTGCGTTCGCACGAAGGCTTCAAGGCCAAGCTGGGCCTGCCTTTCGAGCTCATTTCCGACCCCGACGAGGCGCTGTGCCAGATCTTCAATGTCATGAAGCTGAAAAAAATGTATGGCAAAGAAGTACGGGGAATCGAGCGCAGCACGTTTGTCATTGACGCAAACGGCCGATTGGTGAAAGAATGGAGAGGCGTGAAAGTACCTAATCACGTGGACGAAGTGCTGGAATTTGTAGCGCGTCAGGGCTGAACGAACGCGCTGCACACTCAGCGATGCTCAACCGCAGCAGAACCTTGAAGTGTGTTAGCCAGATTTTGAGTCAAGCGAGTTCCTCTTCTCAAACTGCCAGGCGGCTGTCCGGCCGCCTCCCGGTATGTTTTACGGGCACGCAAAGCCCGCAGGCATCCTTATTATCCAAACCAGTCTCCGATACGCACCCTGGCTCCTGCCATGGCGTGTGCGGACATTTTTCATATTGAGATCCTGATGCCACTGCCAAAACTGCCTACCAAGCCAGCCACGCTCCTGCTGGCAAAAGATTACCCGAAGGCCGGCGGCGCCAACGCCGTGCCCTTCCCCGACGAAGAAGCAGCGCCTGCGCCGAAGAAAGCGGCCGTGAAGGCAGCTGCGAAGACCGCCAAGCCCGCGGCAAAGAAAACCGCCGCGAAGAAAGCGCCCGCGCTCAAGCTGGCGCCGCCCGCGCCGCAGCCTGCGGCCGAAGCGCCCGTGCGCGCCAAGACCGCGCGCAGCAAGCTCACGCCCGTCAAGGCCGAAGCGCCGCATCCGGCCAAGCACAAGCCGCATGAAGTGCAGATCAAGTCCTCCACCAGCCGCAAGGCCGACAAGAGCGGCCTGACGAAGCTCTTCGTGCTCGACACGAATGTGCTGATGCACGACCCGACGTCCCTCTTCCGCTTCGAAGAGCACGATGTCTTCCTGCCGATGATGACGCTGGAAGAACTGGACAACCACAAGAAAGGCATGTCCGAAGTGGCGCGCAACGCGCGCCAGGTGTCGCGCACCCTGGACGCGCTGGTGGGCGGCACCGAGGAAGACGCCATCGAGCAGGGCATCCCCCTGTCGAAGCTGGGCAACAAGGATGCCAAGGGGCGCCTCTTCTTCCAGACCCGGGTGCAGGTGGCGGACCTGCCGGAAGGCCTGCCGCAAGGGAAGGCCGACAACCAGATCCTGGCCGTGGTGCGTTCGCTGGAAAGCGAGCAGCCTGGCCGCGCGGTGGTGCTGGTGTCCAAGGACATCAACATGCGCATCAAGGCGCGCGCCCTGGGCCTGCCCGCGGAAGACTACTTCAACGACCACGTGCTGGAAGATACCGACCTGCTGTACTCGGGTATCGTCCAGCTGCCGGACGACTTCTGGAACAAGCATGGCAAGGACATGGAGTCCTGGCAGGACACGCGCAACGGCTACAGCACCACGTTCTACCGCGTGACCGGCCCCTTCGTGCCTTCGCTGCTGGTGAACCAGTTTGTCTACCTGGAGCCGAACAACGGCGAGTCCTCTTTCTACGGCCAGGTGAAACAGCTGAACGGCAAGACCGCCGTGATCAAGGTGCTGCGCGACTATAGCCACAACAAGAACAATGTGTGGGGCGTGACCGCGCGCAACCGCGAGCAGAACTTCGCGCTCAACCTGCTCATGGATCCGGAATGCGATTTCGTCACCCTGCTCGGCCAGGCCGGTACGGGCAAGACCCTGCTGGCGCTGGCCTCCGGCTTGGCGCAGGTGCTGGAGACCAAGCTGTATAACGAGATCATCGTCACCCGCGTCACGGTGCCGGTGGGCGAAGACATCGGCTTCCTGCCCGGAACGGAGGAAGAGAAGATGGGTCCGTGGATGGGCGCCTTCGACGACAACCTCGAAGTGCTCAACAAATCCGACGGCGACGCGGGTGAATGGGGCCGTGCGGCGACGCAGGACCTGATCCGTTCGCGCATCAAGATCAAGTCCCTGAACTTCATGCGGGGCCGCACCTTCGTCAACAAGTTCCTCATCATCGACGAAGCGCAGAACCTCACGCCGAAGCAGATGAAGACCCTGGTGACGCGCGCCGGTCCCGGCACGAAGATCCTCTGCCTGGGCAATATCGCCCAGATCGACACGCCCTACCTGACGGAAGGTTCGAGCGGCCTGACTTACGTGGTGGACCGCTTCAAGGGCTGGTCGCACAGCGGCCACGTCACCCTGGCGCGCGGCGAACGCTCGCGCCTCGCCGACCACGCCAGCGACGTGCTCTAAAAATTCCTTAAAGGGGACAGACGGGGACGCCGAGTCCCCTTTAAGAAACAAGAGCAGCAGCGCAAAAATTGCTTAAAGGGGTCTGTCCCCTTTAGGCAATTTTTTATTGGACGCGGCGGGCGATGGGGTGATCGGGATTGAGCTGCAAAAGGTCCCACAGGTTGCCGTAGAGGTCCGCGAAGACGGCGACCATGCCGTAGTCCGCTTCCTTGGGCTCGCGGACGATGCGCACGCCGCGCTCCTGCAGGCGGCGGTAGTCGCGCCAGAAGTCGTCCGTGTTCAGGAAGAGGAAGACGCGGCCGCCCGCCTGGTTGCCGATGAAGTCTTCCTGCTCGGGCTTGGAGGCGCGCGCCAGCAGGATGGTGGTGCCGCTGCCGCCCGGCGGCGCCACCACCACCCAGCGCTTGTCCTGCTCGGCCTGATAGCTGTCGTCCAGCAGCTCGAAGCCGAGCGTGTTGACGTAGAAGTCGATGGCCTCGTCGTAGTCGCGGACGACAAGGGCGATGTGTACGATGGATTGTTTGGCTGTCATGCGAATATTGTAGACCGCATTCGCTTGACCTTGCCACGGTGGGAAGGACTAGAGTGAAGCCATCACCACTGCGAAGGAGTTGTTATGTACAAGCTGGAAGTAGACAAGATGAGCTGCGGCCATTGCGTGGCCACCGTCACCAGGGCCGTCAAGGCGCTCGACAGCGATGCGAAGGTCGATATCGACCTGGCCAGCAGGCAGGTCAAGATCGACACCGATGCGGAGCTGGACGAGGTGCGCGAGGCCATTGCGGCGGCGGGCTACCCCGTCCTCAGCGCGGCCTGATTCAGCGTTCCAGTTCGGGGTAGCGGCGGAAGATGCCGTCCTCGTTGAAGGGAATGCGCCGCTTCGACGCGAGATAGGCCGCGATGTTCGGCCGCTCTGCCACCATATCGTGCAGGGCGATGAGTTCGGGCCATTGCGGCTCGAGTCTTGCCATCGCCTTGGGGAAGGCGTAGCGCAGGCCCTCGACCAGCTGGAACAGGGAAAGGTCCACATACGTCAGCCGCGAGCCAACGGCGAACCTGCCCCGCCCGGCATGGTTCCGCACCACCTGTTCGAAGTAGCCGAGGTATTTCGGAATGCGCCCGCTGGTGAAATCCTGCGCGCGCTTCTTCGCCTCCTTCTTCTGGTCCTCGTAGTAGAGGTTCGTGGACACGGGATGGTGCGTGTCGTGCGCCTCGTTGACGATATCCGCAATCGTCAGCTGCAGCTGGTTGCACCATAACCTGCCCGCCTCGCTGCGCGGCGCCAGGCCGTGGCGCGCGCCGAGGAAGAGCAGAATGCTCGCCGTCTGCCCGATCAGCAGATCCCCCGCCTTCAGCACGGGCGGCGCGAACGAGGGCGTTCCCGGCTGGGCGTGGTCGATGGACGCCATCAGCGCTGGCATGCCCTTCCTGTTCCGCGCCACGTCGGCATAGGGGATGCCCGCCTCCTCCAGCGCCAGCCGCACGAATTCGCCGCGTCCCTGGATGGTCGGCCAGTAGTACAGCACGTAGGGTTCCATTCAAGCCTGCCTGGTTTCCAGGTGCCCGAGCGTTTGCAGGATGGGGCAGTCGGGACGATCGTCGCCATGGCAGCAGCTCGCAAGCGATGCCAGCGTGTCGCGCATCTCGGTCAGTTCCCGGATGCGCTGATTCAGTTCATCCACATGCGACAGGGCGATACTCTTCACCGCCGCGCTGGCGCGCTGCTTGTCCTGCCACAGCGAGAGCAGGCCCTTGATCTGCTCCAGCGAGAACCCCAGGTCGCGGGCACGGCGGATGAAACGCAGCGTGTGCAGGTCCCGGTCACCGTAGATGCGGTAGCCGCTGTCAGTGCGCTGCGTCGCGGGCACGAGGCCGATGCTCTCGTAGTAGCGGATCATCTTGGCGCTGACGCCCGAGGCGGCAGCGGCTTCACCGATATTCATGCGTGCTCCTTGCTGCCCGGCTGCCAGCGGCGCAGCAGCAAGGCGTTGGTGATGACGCTGACGGAACTCAGCGCCATGGCCGCTCCCGCCGCGACGGGGCTCAGCATGCCCAGCGCAGCCAGCGGAATACCAGCCAGATTGTAGACGAAGGCCCAGAACAGGTTCTGGCGGATCTTGCGCATCGTGCGCTGGGAGATGTCGATGGCATCGGCCACCAGAGCGGGATCGCCGCGCATCAGCGTCACCCCAGCCGCATGCATGGCCACGTCCGTGCCGCCGGACATGGCGATGCCTACATCCGCAGCGGCCAGCGCGGGCGCGTCGTTGATGCCGTCGCCCACCATGGCCACCACCGCGCCCTTGCGCCGCAGCGCGGCTACGTGCTCGGTCTTGTCCCCGGGAAGCAGGTCGGCGTAGGCCTCCGCAATGCCGACACTGGAGGCGATGGCATCCGCGCTGCCCTGGTTGTCGCCGGTGAGCATGGCCACAGCGATGTGGCGGCGCTGCAGGCGCTGAACGGCTCCCTGCGCGCTGGGCTTGGGCGGATCGGTGAAGGCCAGCAGGCCAAGCAGGCGCCCTTGGTCCGCATCCGCAAGCCAGGACACTGTATGGCCGCTGCGTTCCAGCTGCCGCGCGCCCTCCTCCAGTGCCTGCAGAGCGATGCCCTGCTCCTGCATCAGGCGAGAACTACCCAGCAGCACGCTCCGTCCCTCGACCCTGCCTTGCAGGCCGCGCCCCGGCAGCGCGGACACTGCCGCCGCAGCCGGGACCGGCAAACCCGCTGCCGCATCGAGCACCGCCCGGGCCAGCGCATGTTCGCTGCCCCGCTGCAAGGAAGCGGCCAGCGCCAGCACGCGCTGCTCTTCCACACCCTCTGCCGCCTTCAGTTTCGCCAGGACGGGGCGGCCCTGGGTCAGCGTGCCGGTCTTGTCGAAAACGACGGTATCGATCCTGTGCGCCAGCTCCAGCGCTTCTGCATCCTTGATCAGGATGCCATGACGCGCGGCGACGCCGGTGCCTGCCATGATGGCGGCGGGCGTCGCCAGGCCGAGCGCGCAAGGGCAGGCGATCACCAGCACCGTTACCGCATTGATGGTGGCCAGTTCGAGGTCGCCCGAGTGCCACGCCCATCCGGCGAAGGTGAGCGCGGCCAGCACCAGCACCACGGGAACAAAGATGGCGCTCACCCTGTCCACCAGTTTCTGCACAGGCGCCTTGGCGGCCTGTGCGTCCTCCACCAGGCGGATGATGCGGGCAAGGGTGCTCTCTGCGCCCACTGCGGTGGTGCGCACAACGAGCATGCCTTCGCCGTTGATGGAGCCGCCCGTGACGCGGTCGCCGGTCTCGCGCGGCACCGGCAGGCTTTCACCCGTCATCATGGATTCGTCCACGTGGCTGGAGCCCTCGGCCACCACGCCGTCCACTGCAATGCGCTCGCCAGGCCGCACCACCACCATGTCACCAGACCTAACCTGCGCGACGGGCACGTCCACTTCTTCCGCGCCGCGCCGCACGCGCGCCGATTCAGGGCGCAGGCTTTGCAGGGCGCGGATTGCAGCCGTCGTCTGGCGCTTGGCCCGGGCCTCCAGCCATTTGCCCAGCAGGACAAGAGTGATCACCACGGCCGATGCTTCGAAATAGAGATGCGGCATGCCTTCCTGCCCCGCCAGCAGCAGGTAGACGCTCAGGCCATAGGCCGCGCTGGTGCCGAGCGCCACCAGCAGATCCATATTGCCGGAGCGCGCCATCGCCGCCTTCCAGCCCGCGCGGTAGAAACGCGCGCCGAGAACGAACTGGACGGGCGTGGCCAGGAGCCACTGGATGCGGGAATCCAGCATCCAGTGATAGCCCAGCCAGTCGAGCAGCATCGGCAGCATCAGCGGCAGCGAGAGCGCGGCCGCCAGGGCGACGCGGGCTCCCTCGCCCAGCAGCGGCTCGGCGGCAGGCGCCGGCGCCGCGGCGGGGCCGGCAAAGGCGTCGTTGGCCGCTTCCGCGTGGTAGCCCGCGCGTTCGATCGCCTCCTGCAGCAGGCCGAAATCCAGGGCCTGGGCCGATTCGACACGCGCCGTTTCGGTGGCGAGATTGACGCTGGCCTTGCCTACGCCCGGCACCGCCTCAAGCGCCTTCTCGACACGGGCGACGCAGGACGCGCAGCTCATGCCGCCGATCTTTACTGCCTGGGTATGGGGGGAAGTGCTCATCGGGATACTCCTTGACCATGATTTGGCCACAGCATGAAGTATCCCATGATGGGAAGGTCAAGCGCTGTTTCGCAGCGCCTGACCTGGGAGGATTAACGTACTACGCAGTCCACTGCGCTACCCTGGCCGGGCCCGGAGGATGCGGTGGGGCCGGTCGAGGAATTGAAGCTCGGCGGCGGTGTGAACTGCAGGCCGGGATTGTTCGGGGGAACGACGACCGGCGGCTGGGTTACGCTCGGCACATAGCCGAACTGCCCTGCCGAGAACTGTGCCGTGCCGCCCGGGTTCTGGACCATGATTGCGCCGTCCTGCACGGCGATGTGCAGGCCTGGCGGCGGACCAGGCGGCGCCGTTGGCGCCACTGGCGCCGCAGGAGCTTTGCCGCCACTGGACGACGGCGGCGCAAGCGGGGGAGCTGCGCCCGGCGGCAGGCCGCCGCCCAGCAAGGCCCCTGCGCCGGGTGGAAGTGGCGGCGAATAGTTCACGATAAAGGTCGTGCCGCGGATACCGATGGTGGCCACGGGCGTCTTCAGCGCGAACTTCTCCTTGCTGCGCTTGCCCAGCAGGCCGGTCACCGAACGCAGGCCGCCCTTGACGAGGTTGAACTTCGCCTCGTCGCCTTCCGGCTTGCCATCGTCGAAGCTGAAGTTCTCGATCGTCATCGACGTTGCGGGGCGCAGCGTCATGGTGCTGTTGTCGATCATCTTCACCATCGCGTAGGTGTTCTTCTCGGTGATGAGCGTGTCGCCGTTCTCCACCTCGGACTTCAGCGAGAGGATCTTGGTGGCGCCGTTGGCCTTCTTCGCCAGCAGCGGCCCGCTCAGCTGCACCACGGTGCCTGCCACGGGGCCCGCCAGCGCCAGCGTGCTGACGGCCCACAGGGCCAGGACCAGGAAACCGCGCAGCGAATTAGTTGCAATAGGTTTTAGCAGGTGGTTTTTCATTTTGCGTTCCCTGTTTTTCAGTGGTGGCCGTTTCCTTCTCGGCCTTCTTCTGCTCGTCCTTGTCGGTCGCGGCCGGACCACCGCTGCTGTCGGAGCCCTTGCCGCTGCTGCTGCCACCACCCGAGGAGGAACCGGATCCCGACCCTGAACCTTCACGCGTGATGGTCTTGATCACTTCCTTGGTTGCGGCCTGCACTGGCTTTTCCGGCTCGCTCGCGGTAGGCGGCGACAGCACCTGGCACAGCGCCGAATTCGGAGCGATGGTGCAGATGTCGGCCGTCGGCGGCGGATTCACCGGCGGCGGATTCACTGGCGGCGGATCGACCGGGGGCGGATTCACCGGCGGCGGGTTGACCGGCGGCGGATCGACCGGCGGCGGGTTCACCGGCGGTGGATTCACGGGCGGCGGATTCACCGGAGGTGGATTGACCGGCGGCGGATTCACTGGCGGCGGATTGACCGGCGGCGGGTTCACCGGCGGAGGATTCACGGGCGGTGGATTCACGGGCGGCGGGCTCACGGGCGGTGGGCTCACGGGCGGAGGGCTCACCGGTGGCGGACTCGAAGGATTCAGGTTTGGCGTCCTGGTGACGGTGCTGCCGGTGACGGTGCCGTTGCCCAGAATGGCATCACCTGCCTTCAGCAGAACCGTTCCGCCAGTGGTCACCGAGCTGTTGATCGTCAGCTTGTCGCTGCTCGAACCGCTTGCACCTGCCTCGAGGGTGATGTTGCCGGTCGTGGACTGCACGTTGCCGCTGACGGTCAACGGGCTATGGGCTGCCACATTGATGTTGCCGCTGCTGGTGGTCACCGGACCCGCGATCGTGGTCGCGCCGTAATTGCTCAGCGTGATGCTGCCATCGCCGCTGCCAACAACCAACTGGTCGACCTGCAATGCCTGCGGGGCCGACGAGCTGTTGTTCACGATATTGATCGAATTTCCCGTGCTGCCGTTCGTGACCACATCCAGGTAGTTGACCTTCGTCGACAGCGCCAGAGAGCTGGTGCCCACAGCGCCATCCGCCTGCACCTGCAGCTTGTCGGCCACGATGGCGCCGGTACTCGTGAGCGACCCGCCAACGGTCAGCTTAAGCGTATCGGTGACATAGGCGTTGAAGAGGTTCAAGCCCGTCGTGGTCTTGAAATCGACGCCCTGTGCCTTGGCTGTACTGGTCCCCAGCAGGACATTCGAAACCGCGTTCGCGGCGTTATTCAGGGTCACGGTGCCCGGGGTAAGAATGTTCAGCGTGGACACGCCGATCGCACCCGTTTGAGCGATATTGCCCGAAGCGTCGAGTGTGATTTGCGTGATGGCCGCATTGCTGGCCGTATCTCCAGTGCCGCCAATGCCCGCGATGTCGATCGTGCTGGTGTTATAGCTCATCCCGAACTGCACTTTGGGAGCATTGATGAAGGAGAGATCCTTGAAGGACAGGCAATTGCTGGTGGAGCAATCCGCCCCAATAACCATGGAATACTTGGTGACGCCATCCGTCAGTGGCGCAATGTTCACCTTGTTGGTGGCATTGATCGCTGCGTTGACGTTCATCGAATTCGCCTGCAGCGTGACACCCGCCGCTGTCACCGGTGCATTGATGTCGATCGAGCCGGAGTTGGACACCAGGACGATGTTACGTGCGCCCCGGTCGACCGCGCCTGCCACGGTGACCCCATTCGCGCCGCCAACCAGCACCTCGCCGCTGACCGCGTCGAGCATGGCGCTATTGAGGTAAGTGGTCGTGCTGTCCTGGGTGCCATTCACCTGCATCAGGCCATTGGAGCGAGACGTGGAGAAGTTGACGGCATAACTGCCGGCGGCAATGCTGGCGCCCGTCAGGTCATAGTTCGCCGCGGCCATGGCCAAGCCCTTGGACGCCGTCACGGTGCCACTGATGTCCAGGATGCCTTGCGTGTAGAGCGAGGTGAACGAAGGCAAAGTGACGGTACCCACGGTCAGGTCATCGCCATACCCCGCAGAGACATAAATTGCCTGCGCGTCGATCTTGCCCAGGGTTGCGGAAGTCAGGCGCAGCGCAGAGCCTTCCACCGCGCTGAAGGTATCGCCGACGTAAATATCATCGCTGGACAACAGTGAAACCGTGCTTGCCGTCAGCGTTCCGCTCATATTCAGTGCACTGGTGTTGACGATCACGCCGCCGCCCAGCACCTGACCGCCGGCAGGTACGGTGACCGTTGGTGCAGCCAAGGTGACAGCGTTGGTCTTCGCATCGACCTGTTTCGCGGTCAGCGTTGCGCTGCCGGAGAGGTTCACATTGATATGCGATGCGGTCACCGTGCTCGGCATGGTGAGCGATTCCAGCGTCAGGCTGGTGGAACCGGTGTAGTCCAGGGAACTGATTCCGTTTGCCGTCAGCTTCGACACCTGGTTGGCCACACCGCTCAAGGTGTAGTTGCCTCCTCCGAGCAGGGTCAGCTCGTTGGCCACCAGCGGTGCACTGAAGGTTTGGGTCAGCGAGCTGGCGGTCAGGGTAATGCTGTCGGCATTGACGCCTTCCAGGCCGTTGCCGCTATCAAGTTGAATGCCATCGACGTCCTTGAACGCGAAGGTAGTGCTGGCGGAACCCACCAGCTTGTTCACATCGTTCAGGCCACCCAGGTCGACGGAGGCGCCTGTGACGTACAACTTGTCGGCCGTTACCGCAGCGCTCCCGCTCACGGCGCCGGAAGATTTCAGTTCCAGCTCGGCAGGCACAGTTACCGCGCCGTTTATTGCAACCGCTCCCCCTTCCAGCGTCACCCGGCTCAGGCCAGTCTGTGTGCTCAGATCGAGCGTACCTTCGACGCTGGTCGTGCCGAGGTAGCCGGCCGCGCTGCCGATCTTGATATTGGTCGCGGAAAGAGTCTTCAATTCCGCCGTTGTGACTTGCGCGCTCGGGTCCGAGCCGACCTTCAGTGCAGCCGTGCTGCTTTCCAGGTCCAGATAGACAGTGTTGCCTGCAATAGTGCCGGCGGCGCCGCCCAGGCGCAGGTCGTCCGAGCGCAGGTAGACGTCGCCAGCGCGGACGCTGCCGCCGCTCACCACATTCAACTTGCCCGAGCCCGTCGTACCCATGTAGATGGTATGCAGGGTGTCGGCGCGCACCAGGGCATTCACATTGATGTCGTTGTTCGACTGGAACGACAAGTGCATGCTCTTGCCCGAGGTATTCAACTCGGAATTGATGTTGATGGTGCCACCGTTGGCGTTGCCCAGAGCCAGCTCGTAGGCATCGATGTGGGCCAGCTCGTCATTCGTGAGCGACATGGAGCTTGCGCTCGTGGTGTCCGCCGCATTGATATTGATTTCCCGGCCAACGGTACGCGTGGCGATCGAAACGAAACCGCCGCCGTTGTCCGAGTTGGTGATGCTGCCCGCGATATCCAGGTTGTCCGCCGTCAGCGCAATGGTAGGCTGCGGATCCGTAATGGAGGCCGGAGCTGCCCTCAGGCTGCCCGAGGCGAGAATATTGATCGTGCCGCCCGGCTGGGTGGTTGCTGTGATGTCGCCCGCGGAAGAGTTCACCGCCGCAGCGACATCGATCCGGGGTCCCTTGAGCACCACGTTGCCGCCAGCGGTCGTGATGCCCTGGTTAACGTAGACCGTGCCGGCAGCATTGGCCGTGCCGGATGCGATATCGCCCGCAGAGAGGGTGACGGCGCCGCCGTTGGTCGTGATGGCCTGGTTCACGTTGATGTTGTTGCCCGCCTGTGCGGTCAGTCCCACGTTCGCCGTTGTGATGTTGACAGCGGCATTGACGTTGATGTCGTTCTTCGCCAACAGCACCACATTCGTGCCTGCCCCATTGATGTCGGACGCGTTGATGCTCGAGGTGGCCGTGCCGCCCGCGCCGCCATTGAAGTCGGCCATGTCGGCCAGGCCGTAGCCGCCGCTGCTGGAAACGATCTCGATGTTGTAAGGGTCCAGGAGCCAGACGCCATTGGTGTCCTTGCCTGTGGTATCGACGCGCAGGCCCGCCACGTCGAGGTAGTGGCCGGAGGTTTCGACGAAACCGCCCTTGCCGTTTGCGCTGCGCGCGGAAATGGCGCCGTAGGCCTGGGCCGATTCGTCGCCCCAGACGATGACTTTACCGCCGTCGCCGCTGGCCAGCGCATCGGCCTTCACCACGGCGTTCTTGCCAACGAAGGTTTGCTTCGCGTTCTGCACTGCTGCGTTCTTGCCCTGGTAGTCGCCGCCCAGCAGCACCGAGCCGCCGCCTTGCTGGCCGCTCGCGTCCACCACGGCGTCGCCGTTCAGGCCGACTTTCTCGCCCAGGATCTGGATATCGCCGCCCTTGCCCGCGCCGGTGGCGGTGGTTCGGCTGCCTGCATCGGCCAGCACGGTGCGGCTGGCCTTCAGGATGATCTTGCCGTTCTCGCCGCGCACGGCGCTGTCGGCGTTCACGATGCCGCGCTGGTTCACCAGCGCGCCGTAGATGCCCACGCGGCCGCCCTGCGCCACGATCTGGCCCAGGTTCAGCGCCTGGTCTTCAGGCGCCGACACCACCACCTGGATGGCAGGGTTCGAGGAATCCACCAGCTGCACGCTCTTGCCCGCAGCCAGCAGCACCTCGCCGTTCGGCGCGGTGATCACGCCATGGTTCTCCACGGTAGGCGCAATCAGGAAGACCTTGCCGCCCTGGGGCGTGGTGATCTGCCCCTGGTTCACGACCTTGCCGGCATGGCCTTCGGCGTTGAAGTTGTTCTTACCAGCCAGGAAATCGGCGTTCGAGAGCTGCAGGCTGGATGCCACCAGGCCGTTCACGTCGATGCGCGCGTCCTTGCCGAACATGATGCCGTTCGGGTTGATGAGGAAGACCTGGCCGTTCGACTGCAGGGAACCCAGGATCTGGCTCGGGTCCTGCCCCGTGATCCGGTTCAGCACCTTGCTGTCGCTGCTTTGCTGGATGAAGCGGGTGATCTCGTCGCGCTGGACCGAGAAGCTCTGCCAGTTGATGATCGTGTTCGGCGTGTTCGTGATCGAGAACACATTGCCCTGCTGGCTGAACGTGGCCTGGCCCGCCACCACCTGTGGCAGGGTGGGATTGGCCTGAGCGACGCCGAAGCATGCCGCGATGGTTGCAGCCAGCAGCTTGCGCTGCAGCTGGTAGCCCCCTTGCGGAGCGCGCTGGTGTTGGTCGAGATGTGTCATGATGTCCGCCTCAATAAGAAAGGCCAAGCCGCACGTGCAGTTTGTCCGCGCCGTCACGCTGGGTAGCGCCGGCCCGCACCACATGCCCGTAGTCCAGTTGCAGGTTCACGTAGCTGGAAACCAGCAAACGCAGGCCGAGGCCCACGCTGCCAATCGAAGTACTGGTCATTTCACCCGGCAGGGAGTGGTTCCGTTTCACATAGGCGTTGTCGTAGAACGCCAGCGCGCGGCACTGCCAGGCCTTGTTGCCGCACAAATTCGGGGTGTACACCTCAAGGTTCGCGCCCGCGCCCGAATCGTTCGAGATCTCGCGTTCGCCGAAGCCGCGCACCGAGCCCGCGCCGCCCGCGCCATACTGCTCGCCGGGGATCAGCGCGTCGCGCGTGTACTGGGCGTTGATGATGGCGCGGAACTGCCAGTCCTGCGGCAGCACCGTGCTGTAGCTGCCGCTCAGGCGCAGCAGGGTGTAATCGTCCTTGGCGCCGGTGCGCACGCGGGTGAAGTCTTCCTGCTTGCCGCGCGAGCCGCCCGGCACGTTGCGGATCAGGGAGACCGAGCCACCCAGCTCGCCGTCCGGCATGCCGAGCGAACCCTGATAGGTCACGCTGAGCGGATGCACCGTCACGTTGTTGCCCAGCTCAGTACCGAGCAGCAGGATGCTGTTCTTGAAGGCCTTGTAGTCCACGCCGTACACCAGCTTGGACTCGTACTCGCCCTGCTTCATCAGGTTGTGCGTATAGCGGCCGCCGTAGACGGCGCCCTTGCCGCTCACGGCCAGGTCGAAGATGCCGGCGGTCACGGTGCCGGAATCCACGTTCGAATAGCTGGCGAAGAAGTCCAGCGAATCGCCCAGGGCGTACAGCGGAACGTGGTAGCCCAGGCCATACACCTTGATCGCGCCCGGCTTTTCCGCCGTGGTGGTGTACTGCAGGCTGGCCACGTGGTCGCGCCCGAACAGGTTCGCGTGCTGCAGCACGAAACCGAGGTGGGTCTTGCCGGTGGTGCTGGTGCCCGTGTTATCGCCATTCATCATGACCTTCCACGGGCTCTCGTCCGTCACTTCCAGCGCCGCATCGACCTCGTCGTCCTTCTCGCCGCTTTGCAGCTTCATCGCCACTTTCTTGGACGGGTTCTCGTTCGAGAGCTTCAGGCTCTTCGAGATGTCGCGCAGGTTCGGCGTCTGGCCGGGCTCAAGGCCTGGCAGCGCGCGGCGCACGTTGGCCTCGTCGAAGTACTGGTTGTTCTTTACGGTGACGCGGCCGATCTTCGTTTCCACCACCTTCAGCTGCACCACGCCGCGGTCCAGTTCCTGCTCCGGCAGCTCCACCGAAACAACGGAGTAACCGATTGCGCGGTAGGCCTCTTCCAGCGCTTCGAGGGCATTCTGCACGCTGCCGAAGTCGCGGTCCTTGCCGACGAAAGGCGCCACGGCACGCTGGGCCACGTCGGCGGGCAGCAGCGTGTTGCCGGTGATGTCGAAGCGGGTAATCTCGAAACGGATCACGTCGGTCGCGGGCTCTTGGGCCCACGCGGCGGCGACAGCAGTGGCAAGGATCGAGCCTGCGAGCAGGCGCGCAAAGCGGTATTTCATATGTCGGCTCAGGATGTTGTAGTTTTGGGTGTTTTTTTTGATACAAGTCTTGTTAATCTGACTTGCCGCTCCCCTGTCTCAGGCGCAACAAGATTATCCCGCATTTACGTCCCGGAAATAAACGTTTTCCTCATTCCATGAAGAAATTTCAGGCAAAACCGACACAAAAATGCGGCTTGCAGCGCCCCATGAGGCTCAGAATACCCCGGAAGCACAATTATTTCTTACCAGAAAGTCCGGGAATTTGTCGGAAATTTGTAGACGCTACTTGGTCTCAAAGGTGGTCACCCCGTCCCAGTCGGCGCCGGGCGGGTGTTCGCGGTAGAAGGCGATGCGCTCTTCGTAGAGCTGGTAGACGGGGCGCACCGGGAAGCGCGCGGCCAGCTCCTTCAGCCCTGCCTCTGCGGCGTCCCACTGCTGGGAACGGATCAGGGCCAGGGTCTCGTGCCATTTTGCCAACTCGGCGTGGGTGGCCTCGTCGATCTGGTCTTCCCGGGCGATAGGCTCGAAGATGGCCACGGGTTCGTTCTTGCCTTTCACGCGCACCAGGTCCAGTTCGCGGTAGGCGAACTCCTGGGCCAGGATACGGGTGGTTTCGCCCACCACAATACCCACGCCATAGACCTTGGTGATGCCTTCCAGGCGCGAGCCCAGGTTCACGGCGTCGCCCATCACGGTGTAGGCGCGGCGGATGCTGGAGCCCATGTCGCCCACGTGCATCATGCCGCTGTTCAGGCCAATGCCGATCTTCAGCTCGGGCCAGCCGCGCTTCAGGAAGTCCTCGTTCAGGCGGGCGGCGCTGGCCTGCATCAGCAGGGCCGTGGCCACGCCGCGGCTGGCGTGGTCGTTGAAGGCCACGGGCGCGCCCCAGAAGGCCATCACGGCGTCGCCGATGTATTTGTCCAGCGTGCCGCGGTGGCTGTCGCGGATGTCCTCGGACATGGCCGTGAGGTACAGGTTGATGTACTCGCGCAGCTGGCGCGGGCTCAGGCCTTCGGAGATGGTGGTGAAGCCGCGCACGTCGACGAACATCACCGTCAGCTCGCGGCTTTCGCCGTCCATATTGTATTGCTCGGGGTTCTCCGCCATTTCGGCCACCAGCTCCGGCGCCACGTATTCGCCAAAGCGGGACACGAGCGCGCGGCCGCGCCGCACTTCGAAGAAGTAGCCCCAGGCCACATTGAACACGAAGAGCAGCACGATCAGCAGCAGCGTGATCGCCACATTGGTCACCGCATCGAGGTCGGTGTAGAGGTAGTAGTTGAAGGCCGATGCCGCCACCAGGGCAGCCGCCGCGATCAGGATGGACCACAGCGGCGGCAGCACGGCGAGGGCGAAAGTCAGCACCACGCCGATCAGCACGGCCTGGCCGAACTCGATGGCGAGCGCGAAGTCCGGCCGCGCCTTGAAGCTCTCTTCCAGGATGGACTTGATCACGTTGGCGTGAATCTCCACCCCGGGGTATTCGGCATTGACCGGCGTGGCCCGCAGGTCGTTCAGGCCCGCGGCCGTGGTGCCGACCAGGACGATCTTGTTCTCCAGCTGTTCTTTCGGCGTGCGGCCCGCCATCACATCCGCCGCGGACACATAGCGGAAAGCGCCGCCTTCCGGGCCGCCCGTGCCGCGGAACTGCACGGTGGTGGTCAGGCCCGCGCCGACGGGAATGGCGATGCGTCCCTGCTCGTGGAACAGGGCGATGGCATCCAGGCCGCCATTGGTGCGCTCCGCGTCCGACAGCGTATCGACGGTGCCCTGCCAGATGGGCGCAATGGCGCGCGCGTTCAGCGCCGCTGCCACGGTAGCCAGCGACAGGGTGGGATAGTAGCCGTCGCCTATCTTCTGCAGCAGGGCCGTGGTGCGCACCACGCCGTCCGAATCGGGCAGCGCCGTGAAGATGCCCGCTCCCGCTGCCGCCTGCTGCAGGCGCTCGATATTGGCTTCGTAGCCCTTGGAGTCGAAGGCGTCGAGGGTGCGCCCGTTCAGGTCCTCCACGGTGAAGGCGGGCTTGGGCAGCACACCCTTCTTCGCCGCTTCGGTCGATACGTTATAGCCCAGCACCACGGGCTGGCCTTCCATGGCCTGGGCCAGCAGGCCGTCGTAGTCCATCTGGGTTTCCAGACGCTGCAGCTGGCCTTCCAGGCCCGGCACATCCTTCAGCTGGTTGCGCGCGAGGGATTGCAGCACGCCGTAGCCGGAGCTGGTATCCGGCTCGGGGAAGGAAACGTCGAAGCCCACGCCCGCCACGCCATAGTGTTCGGTGAGCTGGCGCACCAGGAGCGCCACCTTGTCGCGGCTCCAGGGAAAGCGGCCCACCTGCGTCAGGCTCTTCGTGTCGATATCCACGATGACCACGTTCTGGTCCAGCACCGGCTTTTCCAGGCGCATGCGCAGGTCGGCGATGCCGGTGTCCATGCGGTCCACCAGGTCCATGTGCAGGTAGTGGGTGATCTGCAGGGCGGCAATGGCCGTCAGGGCCAGGCCGACCAGCCAGCGCACACCGTACTTGGCGGCGACGCGGCCTGCTACCTTGGCGAACTTGGGGGCTCTCAGTGGCAAGGGGTGCTCCGCGCGTCAGGGCACGTAGCCGGGGATCTTCGACTCGTCGACTTCGTCGATCTGCTCCGGGCTGAGGTTCTTCTGCGCGAACTGCATGTACACCTTCTTGCGGATGAAGATGTCGAACAGGTCCGGGTCGATATGGCCGTTCAGCTTGAAGTTGCCGAGGATGTGCAGCGACTCGGACAGCGACTTGGCCTTCTTGTACGGGCGGTCGTGCGCGGTCAGCGCCTCGAAGATATCGGCAATGGCCATGACCCGCGCCGGCACGGACATCTGCTCGCGCGTCAGTCCTTTCGGGTAGCCCTTGCCGTCCATGCGCTCGTGGTGGCCGCCCGCGAACTCCGCCACCTTCTGCAGGTGCTTCGGCCATGGCAGCGATTCGAGCATGCGCACCGTCACCACGATGTGGTTGTTGATGATCTTGCGCTCGTCGTCGTTCAGGGTGCCGAAGCGGATGGTGAGGTTGGTGAGCTCGTTCTCGCTGAGGAATGGTGCATCCTGCCCTTCCGGATTG
This sequence comes from Massilia endophytica, assembly GCF_021165955.1. Classification (NCBI taxonomy): domain Bacteria; kingdom Pseudomonadati; phylum Pseudomonadota; class Betaproteobacteria; order Burkholderiales; family Oxalobacteraceae; genus Massilia; species Massilia endophytica. Next base: position 3,183,892 of record NZ_CP088952.1, read on the forward strand.
GTCCAGCGGTACTGGGCGATCTGGCGCACGCGCTCCTGGTCCTCAGGCTTCATGCCCTCCCCGCCAACGTTTGCGCCGCGCAGGAAATCGCGGTCCGAACGCAGCTGCGCCAGTTCGGCCTGCAGCGCTTTCTGGATGGTGTCCGCATCGCCGCCAGCCAGCTGCGCCTTGAGTGCACGGATTTCCGCGTCCCGCAGCAGCACTTCAAAGCGCGTATCCACCATGTGGATGCGGTCGAAGATGGTCTGCAGCTTGGTGGACTTGTCCACCACGTGAACTGGCGTCGTGATCTTGCCGCAGTCGTGCAGCAGGCCCGCGAACCACAGCTCCTTGCGGTCGGCGTCGCTCATGCGGAAGTCCGCCAGCGGACCCTCGCTCGTTTCGTGCACCGCCTCGGCCAGCATCATGGTCAGCTCGGGCACGAACTGGCAATGGCGGCCGGTGTAGGGAGACTTCTCGTCGATGCCGATGTTGATCAGGTTGACCAGCGCTTCCAGCAGCTTCTCCAGCTGGAGAATGAGCAGCTGGTTCGTGAGCGCCATCGCCGCCTGAGCAGCCAGCGCCTCGATGAAGCGCTGGTCGGTGGGCGTGAAGGCGCGGATCTCGCCGGTGTCGCGGTCCTTGGAGTTGATCAGCTGGAGAACGCCCAGCAGCTCGCCCTCGTGGTCGCGCATCGGCACGGTCAGGAAGGACTGCGAGTGGTAGTTGAACTGCTGGTCGAAATTGCGCATGCCCGAGAAGTTGAAGCCCTCGGCCTGGTACACGTCCTCGATATTGACCGACTGGCCTTTGTTGGCCGCGTAGGCCGCCACGGAAGCGAGGTTCTGCTCCCCTTCCGCATCGAACAGGGGCACAGGCGGGATTTCGGCCTTCTTGCCGCTCGATCCGCCCAGGTGGATGCCCAGGGTGTCGTTGATGCTGAGGGCGAACACCAGGCTGCGGCGGTCCTCGCTGGGACGGTAAAGCGTGCCGCCGTCCGAATTGGTCATGCCTTTCGCCACCTGGAGAATGCGCTCCAGCAGCAGATCGGTGTTATGGCTGGAGCCCAGAGCCACGCTCAGTTCGGTGAGCTGGTCCAGCCGCTGCGCGATTTGGGCGTGGTTGAGTTCCTGCATGGTGTTCAACTTCCGCATCTATTGATGCATGGACATAATTTTGGAAGTGTAACGTTACTGCTCCTTCGTGTACATCTGGAAATACAAAACAATGCAGATTTGCCACCCAGAAAACCCTACAATGGCCCCAAATCGCAACTTCACGCTCAGAAACGATGAAAAAACGGCTATCATCGCAGGATATTTTCGCTGCGCTGCCGTGGGCATAGGTAGTGCGGCAGAGCAACAATAAAAAGAGTGATCACAGGGGTCTGAGCACATGAAATTCAAATTCTGGGGGGTTCGCGGTTCCATTCCCTCCCCCGGCCCGCGCACCGTGCGCTATGGCGGCAACACCACCTGCATCGAGATCCGCAGCGACGACGATACCCTGATTGTCATCGACGGCGGCACCGGCCTGTTTCCCCTGGCCCAATCGCTGGTCGCTTCCGGGAAGCGCCCCATCTTGGCCAATATCTTCATCACGCACAGCCATTGGGACCATATCCATGGCTTGCCCTTCTTCACGCCGCTCTTCATCAAGGGCAGCCGCGTGCGCCTGCACGGCGCCATCGATCCTGATACGGGCAAGGGCATCGAACATGTGATGGGCGTGCAGCTGCAGAACAGCTATTTCCCTGTCAGCGAAACGCAGATGGACGCCACCATCGAGTACCGCACGGTGGGCGTGGACGAGGCGGTCCAGGTGGGCGACGCCACGGTGCGCAATGTGGTGATGAGCCACCCCGTCACCGACCTTGGCTACCGCGTGGACTGCCATGGCAAGTCCGTGTTCTTCACGGGCGACCATGAGCCGCTGTTCAACATCTATCCAGTGGACCACCCGGAGCACGCCGCCTTCCAGCTGCATGTGGAGCAGCGCACGGCCGCCATCGACGACCTGGTGCGCGGCGTGGATGCCCTCATCGTGGACAGCTCCTACACCCGCGAGGAATACCCGTCGAAGGTGGGCTGGGGCCATGGCACCTTCGACAGCGCACTGGCCATGGCCATCCGCTGCGGCGTGAAGCAGCTCTACTGCACCCACCACGAGCCGACCCGCAGCGACGACGAGCTGGAAGCCGTGTTTGCCGAAGTGATGGCGCGCCATGAGCCGCTGCCGAACGGCCTGAAGGTCGTGCTGGCGTACGAGGGCCTGGAAGTCGAGCTCTAAGCCATGGGCGACACCGACCTGCGTCTTGAGTTTTTCCGCAAGCTGCAAGCGGTCACCACGAAAATCCACGCCACGAGCAAGCTCGATGAGATCATGCTCGACCTGGGCATGGAGTTCTGCGACCTGTTCCAGTGCGACCGCTTCACCCTCTATGCGGTGGATGGAGACTGCATCGTTTCAAAGGTGAAGACCGGCCTCACATCGTTCAAGGACCTTCGCCTGCCCGTCACGCCGCAAAGCATTGCGGGCTATGTGGCCCTGAACCGCCAGGTGCTCAATATCTCCGACGTCTACGACGAGCAGGAACTGCGCCGCATCTCGCCGGAGCTGCGCTTCCAGCAGGCCGTGGACCAGCGCACCGGCTACCGCACGCGCCAGATGCTGGTGGCGCCCCTGGTCTCGGTGCAGTCGAAGGAGATGCTGGGCGTGGTCCAGTTCATCAACACGCGCAGCGGCCAGCCATTCACTCCCATCGCCGTGGAAGGCGTGCGCGAATTGTGCGAGACCCTGTCGGTGGCGTTCAGCCAGCGCATGAAGCCTCCCCAGCTGGTGCGCAGCAAGTACGACGGCCTGGTGGAAGATGCCGTGCTCGCGGCGCCCGAGCTGGAACTGGCCATGCGCTCGGCGCGCAAGAAGGACTCCGACCTCGAAGAGGTGCTGCTGGAAGAATTCAACCTGAAGCTGGGCGCCATCGGCCAGTCGCTGTCCCGTTTCTACGGCGTGCCCTACGAGCCTTTCAAATCCGAGCGCGTGAAGCCCGTTGAACTGCTGCGCAACCTGAAGCGCCAGTTCGTCGAGGAGCATGGCTGGGTGCCCCTGGACGACACAAAGGAAGGCCTGGTGGTGCTGGCGATCGATCCGGAAGCCACCGCGAATGCGCGCCTGGTCACCCAGATCTTCCCGAAATCGAAGAAGCTTCAGTTCCGCGTAACGACGGCCCGCGAGTTCGAGCTGACGCTGGACCAGTTCTACGGCGCCGCATCGGGCGACAGCGCCAGCGTGGGCGAACTGCTGTCCGGGATGGATGTGGACGACGAGGACGGCGAAGCCTCGGCCGATGTCTCGGAAGCGGTGGAGAACGAGCTGGTCAAGCTGGTCAACAAGATCATCGTGGACGCCTACCGCCAGGGCGTGTCGGACATCCACATCGAGCCACTGCCCGGCAAGGGAAAGACGGGCGTGCGCTTCCGCAAGGACGGCACGCTGGTGCCCTATATCGAGATTCCCGCAGCCTACCGCGCCGCGCTGGTCGCACGCATCAAGATCATGTGCGACCTGGACATCTCCGAGCGCCGCAAGCCGCAGGACGGCAAGATCAAGTTCCGCAAGTACGGCCCGCTGGATATCGAGCTGCGCGTAGCCACCATTCCCTCCACGGGCGGCGTGGAAGATGTGGTGATGCGTATTCTCGCAGCGGGAGAACCGATCCCGCTGGACAAGCTGGGCGTGCTGCCCGCGAACCTGGAGCGCCTGCGCTCGGCCATCGAGAAGCCCTATGGCCTGTTCTTCGTCTGCGGCCCCACCGGCTCGGGCAAGACCACCACCCTGCACTCGGTGCTGAACTACCTGAACACGCCGGACACCAAGATCTGGACGGCGGAAGACCCGGTCGAGATTACGCAGAAAGGCCTGCGCCAGGTGCAGGTGAACCGCAAGGCGGGCCTCGACTTTGCGACCGTGATGCGCGCCTTCCTGCGCGCCGACCCGGATGTGATCATGGTGGGCGAGATGCGCGACAAGGAGACCGTGAGCATGGGCATCGAAGCCTCGCTCACCGGCCACCTCGTGTTCGCCACGCTGCATACCAACAGCGCGCCCGAATCCATCGTGCGCCTGCTGGACATGGGCATGGACCCCTTCAACTTCGCCGACGCCCTGCTGGGCATCCTGGCACAGCGCCTGGCCAAGCGCCTGTGCACCAGCTGCCGCGAAGCCTACCATCCCACGGAGCTGGAGCTGCAGGTGCTCCTGATGGAATACTGCGAAGAGCTGAACAACACCGAGGCCTTCCAGCGCGACGAAACGGGTTCGCGCGCCGCCGTGCTGGCGGGCTGGCGCGAACGCTACGCCGACGACAAGGGCCGTTTCACGCTGTACCGCGCGGTCGGCTGCGAGGAGTGCAACAAGGGCTACCGCGGCCGCGTGGGCCTGCACGAACTCATGATCGGCACGGACAAGGTCAAGAAGCTGCTCCAGGAGCATGCTCGTGTGGCCCAGCTGCTGGCCGCCGCGCTGGAGGACGGGATGATGACGCTGAAGATGGACGGCATCGAGAAAGTGCTGGCGGGTCTCACGGACATCAAGATGGTCCGCATGGTCTGCATCAAGTAAGCCGCTTGGCGTAGCAGCCCGCCAGGGCATTGCCCTCGTACTTGCCGAAATTGCCGATGCGGCGGTAGCCGTGCTTCAGGTAGAAGGCCGTCGCGCGTTCGTTCACGAGCCGCGTTTCCAGCCACAGCTCGCGGTAGCCCATGGCCGCTGCCGCCGACTCAAGGTATGCGAGCACGGCGCGCCCCACGCCCCTGCTTCCGGGCCGTGCATACATGCGCTTCAGCTCCGCCACGCCATCCTCCAGCGGCCGCACGGCGCCGCAGCCGAGCGCCCTGCCCTGGGCGTCGCGCGCCACCACGAAGCATCCGCCTGCGCCGCGCACATCGTCCGCGCTGAACGACGCCTTGCCGCTGTCGCCGGTTATCGCGGCCAGCGCGGCGGACAGTTCGCCGATCAGCTGCGCCGCATCGGCCGATTCGGGGTCTTCGGCTTCGATGCGGATCACAGGCGCTTGTACATCACGGTGGTGGAGCCCAGCGTACCGTCGGGCATGGTAGCGAAATCGGGAATCGTGCCGCAGACCTGGTAGCCGAGCTTGAGGTACATGGGCTCGGCCTGATAGCCGGTGCAGGTATCGAGCACGATCAGGCTGCGGCCTTCTTCGCGTGCGCAGGCCTCGGCATGCAGCAGGAGGGTCTGGGCGATTCCCTGGCGGCGTGCGCGCGAATGCACCAGCATCTTCGCGATCTCCGCGCGGTGGCGGCCATTGGGCATCCCTGCCAGCACCAGCTGGGCCGTGCCGCAGATGACGCTGTCCTCGCCGCGCATCGCGAACAGGCGGCGCTCCCTGCGCTCCAGCGAAGGCACAAGGCCAAGCCAGAAGGCGCGCGCCTCGTCATGCGGGAAAGGCAGCTCGAAGCCCACGCTGGCTCCGTTCAGCACACAGTCGCGCAGCACCTCGGCCAGCGCATCCGCCTCGGCGCGCAGGCCGGCGGCATCGAGTTCGATCAGGGTTCGCATATTGCTATCAGGTAGTGGGCGGCGTGGGGGCCGGGGCAGTGGAACCGGGTGGCGCCGAAGAGATGGAAGCGCAGGCAGTCGCCCTTCTGCAGGCGGTGGGTGACACCCTCCAGCGTGTATTCAAGGACGCCGCTCAGCATCCACATGTGCTGTTCGAGTCCGCGCACCGGCGGCAGCGGATAGTCGATGACCGCGCCCGGCGGCAGGCGGCCTTCGATCAGCTCGGTGCGAAAGCCCTTGGCGGGCGGCGACACCATGCGGCGCGTAAAACCGCTCTCGATATCGGCCCAGGTGGACTGTTCGGCGGCCCGTATCAGCTGCGCGGGCTGGGCCTCCGCCTCCGCGATCAGCCGCGACATCGGCATGGCGTAGACGGCGCACAGCTTGCCGAGCAGTTGCGCGGTGGGGCTGGTTTCGCCCCGCTCCAGCCGCGACAAGGTCGCGCGGCTGATGCCGCTGGCATTGGCCAGCTCCTCCAGCGAGAAGCCGCGCTCCTCGCGCAGCGCCGCAAGCCGTTCGATCAGCCGCAGCTCAAATGCGTTGTCATTTCCCATATTCGAGACAATATCTCAAATATGAGACAACATCAAGCCATTTCGGTCCTCACCTGCGGCCATCGTTCGCTGAAGCGCTTCTGCGCAAGGCGGGCAGCGAATTCCTCTTTACTTACTGACGCCGGATTGCGGCGCACACGCATGGCGAAAAGGTCTTCCAGGCCATGGGGCGCGACGACCCGCACGTCGCCGCCATGCAGAGCAAGTCCCACGCAGGTCGCAAATTCTGGCCAGCCTGCGACACCCGCCTCAAGGGAAGGAATCGGAGCGATGGGCCGCCCGAATTGGGCCGCGTACCAGCGGTGCACGGTAGCCTGGTTCGTCACTTCCCATGGGATACCGGGTGCGGCAAGCGACAGCCGGAGCTCCAGTTCTTCCTCATTCTCGGCGCCGTGCAAGAAGTAGACGAAATCGACGTCGGCCAGCGCGGGCGGCATGGTGCGGCCATGCAGGGCGTCCCAGACCAGCGTGCGCACTGCTCCGGCGCCGATGCACCAGTCCTTCAAACCCAGCGAGGCGCCCGCCTTCAGGAGAGGCATGAACCACGGACTGGCATGTGCCAGGGCGCGCAGCTGCGCGGCGTGCTTCACTGCGAATCGCGTTTCGCGAAGCGCTGGGCGAGAACAGCGCAGACCATGAGCTGGATCTGGTGGAAGATCATCAGCGGCAGGATGATCATGCCGAGCGAGGACGCCGCAAACAGCACCTTGGCCATCGGCACGCCGCTCGCCAGGCTTTTCTTCGAGCCACAGAAGACGATGGTGATCTGGTCTTCCTTGTTGAAACCCAGCCTGCGGCTGAACCAGCCCGAGAGATAGAGCACCACGGCCAGCAGCACGCAGGAGACCACGACCACGCCGGCGAGCGCCTCCACCGGCACCTTGTGCCACAGGCCTTCCACCACCGCCTCGCTGAACGCCGTATAGACCACCAGCAGGATCGACCCCTGGTCCGTGTATTTGATGAGGTGCTTGTTGCGGTCCACCCAGTGGCCGATCCAGCGGCGCATGACCTGGCCCGCAATGAAAGGCGCAAGCAGCTGCAGGGTAATCGCAATCACCGCGTCCGCCGGAGAACGGGCCGTGGCGCCGGTGGCGACAAAAGCGCTCACCAGCAGCGGCGTGAGGAAGATGCCCAGGAAGTTGGACGCCGACGCGCTGCACACCGCCGCCGGCACATTCCCCCGCGCCATGGACGTGAAGGCGATGGAGGACTGCACGGTGGACGGCAACATGCACAGGAAAAGGAAGCCGACATAAAGCTCCGGCGTCAGCACGCTGCCCGCGAGAGGCTTCATCAGCAGGCCGAGCACGGGGAACATCACGAAGGTGAGGCACAGCACCAGCAGGTGCAGCCGCCAATGCGTCAGCCCCGCGATCACGGCCTCGCGCGAGAGCTTCGCGCCATGGAAGAAGAACAGCAGACCGATGGCAAAGGTGGTGATCCTGCCCATAACGACGGCGGTAGCGCCTTCGCAGGGCAGCACAGTCGCCAGCGCGACGGTAATCAGGAGTGCGGCGGTGAAGCCGTCGGGAATGATGCGGGTCAGAAGTCTCATCGGGACATTCTAACCTCTGCGGGCGAAAAAAAAGGGAGCCGGCGGCCCCCTTTTTTCTGCAGCGCGCAGCTGCTTACATGATGTGCGTGCCGATCCACCAGCCGATGGCGGCTACGAAGGCGGATGCGGGGATCGTGAAGATCCAGGCCCACACGATGTTGCCCGCCACGCCCCAGCGCACGGCCGACAGGCGCTGCGCCGAACCGACGCCGACGATGGCGCCGGTGATGGTGTGGGTGGTGGAAACGGGAACGCCCCAGAAGGACGCCATCAGCAGCGTGATCGCGCCGCCGGTCTCCGCGCAGAAGCCGCCTACGGGCTTGAGCTTGGTGATCTTCTGGCCCATGGTCTTCACGATGCGCCAGCCGCCGAACAGGGTGCCGAAGGAAATCGCCGCATAGCAGGCCACGATGACCCAGGTGGGCGGCGCCGCGTCGCCCGCCGCCACGTGGCCGGAGGCGATCAGCAGCATCCAGATGATGCCCATGGTTTTCTGCGCGTCGTTGCCGCCGTGGCCAAGGCTGTAGCCTGCCGCGGACGCCAGCTGAAGGCGGCGGAACCAGCCGTCGATCTTGCGCGGTGTGGAGCGCACGAACACCCAGGACACCAGCAGCATGATGACGGAACCCAGCACAAAGCCCAGCAGCGGCGCCACCACGATGAAGACGACAGTCTTGATCAGGCCACCGGAGATCAGGGCGCCCGTGCCCGCCTTGGCCACCGCGGCGCCCACCAGGCCGCCGATCAGGGCGTGCGAGGAAGACGAAGGAATGCCGTAGTACCAGGTGATCAGGTTCCAGACGATGGCGCCCACCAGGGCCCCGAAGATCACGTAGTGGTCCACCACATGGGGGTCGATGGTGCCCTTGCCGATGGTGGTCGCCACCTTCAGACCAACCACGAAGATCGCGATGAAGTTGAAGAAGGCGGCCATGGCCACCGCGGTCTGCGGTTTCAGGACGCCGGTGGACACCACGGTCGCAATCGCGTTCGCGGCATCGTGGAAGCCGTTCATGAAGTCAAACACCAGCGCGAGGAAGATCAGTGCTGCCAGGGCGTAGATGCTGATTTGGAGGGTCTGCATAGATTATTCTTTTCTGATGCCTGCGAGGGCTTTTTATGCGTTTTCGACGATGATGCCTTCGATGATATTGGCCACGTCTTCGCAGCGGTCCGTCACCGTTTCCAGGATCTCGTAGATGGCCTTCATCTTGATCAGGTTGCGCACGTCAGGCTCGTCGCGGAACAGCTTGGACATGGCGGCGCGCATCACGTGGTCGGCGTCCGATTCCAGGCGGTCGATCTCTTCGCAGATGGCCACGATGTCGCGCGCATTGTTCATGTTGGCCAGCAGGGCCACGGCGTCCTTGACCTTCTCGCAGCAGGCCAGCACCAGTTCGGCCAGGCGCTTCGCTTCCGGGGTCACGGAGTGCAGGTCGTACAGGGACACGGTCTGGCCCGCGTCTTCCATCATGTCCAGGATGTCGTCCATCTTGGTGATGAGCTTGTGGATGTCGTCGCGGTCGATGGGGGTGATGAAGGTCTTGTGCAGCAGGTCGACGCAGGTATAGGTGATCTTGTCGGCCTGCTTCTCGATGCTCTCGATGGCGTGCACGCGGTTTTCCAGGTCGTCGAAGCTGGTCATCAGGCCCAGCATCTCGCGCGCGCCCTTCACGCACAGTTCCGCGTGCTGGTTGAACAGGTCAAAGAATTTGCCCTCGGTGGGCATCAAGCGTCCAAACATTTTATTCTCCGTTAATTGATTCGTCGGTACTGCCAGGGCCGAGGGCCCCTCTGGGTTAGTCGCCTTGGTAGATCGACAGGTTACCCGTGTAGTTGCCAAACTTGGTGTACATGCCCATCCACGTCAGGCGGATCGCGCCAATCGGGCCGTTACGCTGCTTGCCGATAATGATCTCGGCCGTTCCCTTGTCCGGCGAGTCGGGGTTGTACACCTCGTCGCGGTAGAGGAAGATGATCACGTCCGCGTCCTGTTCGATAGCGCCGGATTCGCGCAGGTCGGACATCACGGGACGCTTGTTCGGTCGTTGCTCCAGGGAGCGGTTCAGCTGCGACAGCGCGATCACCGGGCAGTGCAGCTCCTTCGCCAGGCCCTTCAGCGAACGCGAGATCTCGGAGATCTCGGCGGCGCGGTTGTCGCCCGGCTGCGAGCCCTGCATCAGCTGCAGGTAGTCCACGATGATCAATCCCAGCTTGCCACATTGGCGCGCCAGGCGGCGCGCGCGGGCGCGCATCTCGATGGGGTTCAGGGCCGGCGTCTCGTCGATATAGAGCTGGGCCTCGTTCATCTTCTGGATGGCGTGCGTCAGGCGCGGCCAGTCCTCGTCGTTCAGCTTGCCGGTCCGCAGGCGGTGCTGGTCCAGCTGGCCCACCGAGCCCAGCATACGCATGGCCAGCTGGGCGCCGCCCATCTCCATGGAGAACACGGCCACGGGCAGGCCCGCCTCGATGGCGACGTTCTCGCCGATGTTCACGGAGAAGGCGGTCTTGCCCATGGAAGGACGGCCCGCCACGATGACCAGGTCGCCCGGCTGCAGGCCGGAGGTCATGCGGTCCAGGTCGATAAAGCCCGTGGGCACGCCCGTGATCTCGCTGCCGCTGTCGCGCGAGTAGAGTTCGTCGATGCGCTCCACCACCTGGGTCAGCAGGGGCTGCACGGCCGTCCAGCCCGAGGCGCCGCGCGCGCCCTGCTCCGCGATGGCGAAGATCTTGGACTCGGCCTCGTCCAGCATCTGCTTGACTTCCTTGCCCTGGGGGTTGAAGGCGTTGCCCGAGATCTCGTCGGCCACGGTAATGAGCTTGCGCAGCACGCCGCGGTCGCGCACGATCTCCGCATAGCGGCGGATGTTCGCGGCGGACGGCGTGTTCTGCGCCATGGCGTTCAGGTACTGCAGGCCGCCCACCTCCTCGGCCTTGCCGAGCATGGTGAGGGTTTCGAAAACGGTGATGACGTCGGCGGGCTTGCCGGCGTTAATCAGGCGCACCATCTGTTCGAAGATGATGCGGTGGTCGTAGCGGTAGAAATCGTCCGCGTGCATGAAGTCCGCGATACGGTCCCAGGCCGCGTTGTCGCGCAGCAGACCGCCGATCACCGATTGCTCGGCTTCGATGGAATGGGGCGGGATGCGGAGGGCGTCGACTTGCGGATCGGATGGAGCGGCGGCGTTCATGGCGGGCATTATACCTGCTTCAGCAAGGCGTCAAAAAATTCCGGCAATAAAAAAGCCGGGGCGAACCCGGCTTTTTTATTTGTACAACAGTCTTGGCGTGGAAGGAATTCCAGGCCTGGACTTAGGCAGCTTCGCCCACGACGGCGACGGTCACTTCGACCACCACGTCGGTGTGCAGCTGCACGGACACAGGGTGCTCGCCCGTGGTCTTCAGCGGGCCGGTCGGCATGCGCACGGCAGCTTTTTCCACGGCGAAGCCGGCCTTGGTCAGGGCTTCGGCGATGTCGTAGTTGGTCACGGAACCGAACAGGCGGCCATCCACGCCGGCCTTCTGGGCCACGGTGACGGTCATGCCGTTCAGCTTCTCGCCTTGCGCCTGGGCGGCAGCCAGCTTGGCAGCGGCGGCTTTTTCCAGTTCAGCGCGCTTGGCTTCGAATTCGGCCACAGCGGCGGTGGTGGCACGGCGTGCCAGTTTTTGCGGGATCAGGAAGTTACGTGCGTAGCCGTCCTTGACCTTCACCACGTCGCCCAGGTTGCCGACGTTGATAACTTTTTCCAACAGAATGATTTGCATAGTGTTCTCCAGGATGGCCGATTAAGCGTGGTGCAGATCGGTGTAAGGCAGCAGGGCCAGGTAGCGGGCGCGCTTGATGGCGGTGTCCACTTGACGCTGGTAGTGCGCCTTGGTGCCGGTCAGACGGGCTGGCATGATCTTGCCGTTTTCCTGGATGAAGTCTTTCAGCGTGTCTACATCCTTGTAGTCCACTTGCTCAACGCCGGCGGCGGTGAAGCGGCAGAACTTCTTGCGCTTGAACAGAGGATTTTGCTGCTTGCGCTTTTCTTTCAGCTTAGCTTTGTTTTTGTCGAACTTTTTACCGAATGCCATTTTAGGCTCCTGTATCTAAATGTGCGCTGCTCTCGGCAGCACGGAAATCAATGATGTGAAATACCAGGCTTTTGCTGTTGCGGTTTTTCTTGGCCAGGAAACCCGTGAACTCGTAGACTCCGCCCAGGGCCGCCGCGTTGAACCGTCCTGAAATCTCCCCCGCAGCGACTGCGGCGATGTCGAACTCGGTCAATCGGGCGATGCCTGCCTCCATCTGTTGCGAACTGTGCTGCAGTACTGCATTCACAATCGGCAGACCGGCCGGGGTGTAGCGCAAGGCGTCCCGTTCGGTGATGAGGGCGGTGAACTGGAGTTGGTTCAGTTCCGTTTCCTGCTAAGACTTAGGCCGCTGCGGCTGCTGCTGGTGCTTCGGCGCGATGGCTCTTGGCCGCGTCTTCACGCTGGACCGACTTCATCATCGGCGAAGGAGCGGTTTCCGCTTTCTTCATCTTGACGGTCAGGTGACGCAGCACGGCATCATTGAATTTGAATGCGGTTTCCAGTTCGACCAGAGTCTCGTTGTCGCACTCGATGTTCATGCAGATGTAGTGTGCCTTGGCCAGTTTCTGGATCGAGTACGCCATTTGACGGCGGCCCCAATCTTCCACGCGGTGCACGTTACCGCCGCGCGAGGTCACGCTGGCCTTGTAACGTTCGATCATCGCGGGCACTTGCTCGCTTTGGTCCGGATGGACGATAAATACGATTTCATAGTGACGCATGCAAACTCCCTTAAGGACTGTGAAAATAGCCCACCCCGGCGTCAAGACGAGTGTGGGAAGAGGTAAGCCCGCAAGCATAGCAGGTTTCGCTGCTGATTGGAAGAGCGGCCAGGGGGACAGACCCCTTTAAGAAATATTTCGCCCAAAACAACAAATTCCTTGCAATATCCCTCGCACTGTACAAAAATACAGTCTGTCGATATCCACAGTGACACACCATGATCAAGCTGACTGCAAGGCAAGAAGAAATCCTCAATCTCATCAAGGACGCGATCGAGAACACCGGATTCCCGCCGACCCGCGCCGAGATTGCGGCCGAGCTGGGCTTCAAGTCCGCCAACGCCGCCGAGGAGCACCTGAAAGCGCTGGCGCGCAAGGGCGCCATCGAAATTACCGCCGGCACCTCGCGCGGCATCCGCCTGCTGGGCTCCTTTGCCGAGTCCAGCACGCCGATGGCGCACGTCCCTGCCCCGCTACTGATGAGCCTGCCGCTCATCGGCCGCGTCGCCGCCGGTTCCCCCATCCTGGCCCAGGAAAACCTGGAGACGAGCTACAGCGTCGACCCCAGCCTGTTCACCTCCAAGCCGGACTACCTGCTGAAAGTGCGCGGCGAGTCCATGCGCGACGTGGGCATCATGGACGGCGACCTGCTGGCCGTGAAGAAGGTGGACAGCGCCAAGAACGGCCAGATCGTCGTCGCCCGCCTGGGCAACGAAGTCACGGTCAAGCGCTACCGCCGCGTGGGCTCGGTGATCGAACTGCTGCCGGAGAACTCGGACTTCAAGACCATTACCGTCAACCCCGATGACGAGTTCGCGCTGGAAGGCTTGGCCGTCGGCCTGCTGCGCACCTGGCACTGAGCATGGGGTTCCAGCTTTACGGCAGCTGCGAGTCCGGCCACAGCTACAAGGTTCAGCTGATGCTGAACGTGGCGGGCGTGCCGCACGAGTACGAGGAGATCGACCTGCGCCTGGCGCGGGAAGACCGTCCCGAGCCTTTCCGCAGCCTGGCGAAATACGGCGAAGTGCCGCTGCTGGTGCATGACGGCAGGCCCTATGTGCAGTCCAACGCCATCCTGCTGCACATGGCCGAACACCTGAACGCCTATGGCGGCGAAACGCAGGAGCGGCTGGAACGCGTGCGCGAATGGCTGTTCTGGGAAGCGAACCGGGTCGGCATGTCCATGGCCCACCTGCGCTTCGGCCAGAAGTTCGACGACGAAGGCGCTTATTCGGGCACGGTGCTGCCCTGGTTCCGCCGCCGCTTCGATGCGGACATGATCCGTCTGGAAGAAGAGCTGGCGGACGGCCGCGCCTTCATCCTGGACGACCAGGTCAGCGCAGCCGATTTTTCCCTGTGCGGCTATATGTACTGGCCCGGGCAGGCCAGCGTGAGCTATCCGCCGCTGGTGCAGGCCTGGCTGAACCGCATCGCGGCCCTGCCAGGCTGGCAGCATCCTTACGAGATGCCGGGCGCCGATCCCTGGTAGTTCAGGCCAGAGCGGCGATCTTCAGGCGCCGGACGCCGATCCCTGGAAATTACCTGGGCTTGGCCGATATCACGGGCCGGCTGCGCGATTCCCACGCCAGCTCGCGGCGGCGCGCCTCCGTCGCCCGGCGCGCCTCCATAACTGCAAACTGGGCCAATTCCAGCTCCGCCATCTGGCGCGATAGCGCGACCCAGTCCGCATGCTGTTTTTCGACACCGGCTACTGCCGCCTGCGCCTCTTCCGAGAACGCCACGAACAGCTCTACCGGGAATTCCTTATTGTTGACCAACTCGGCGTTCAACCGGTCGGCAAAGCGCTTATAGCAAGCCTGCCAGCTCCGGTATGCCGCTTCCGTGCGCTGCGCAGCCTCCTCATTGCTTACCGGCTTGAGTGCGGGCGGCTCGCAGCCCGACTGACTGTAGCCGAGATGGTCGAATGGGGAGGCGGCCGATGCGGCGGTTGTCAGGGCGGCCAGAACAATTGCGCTCAGGGCTTTCATGTAAGGCTCCTTTCAGGATTGAGAGACTGCAGCACACCTTATCTCATCTCCGGAAGAGGAGCAATTCACTTGCATTGCGCTATCCAGCCGATAGCGCACCCCGGAAATCTTCCAGCAGATCGGCCGTATCTTCGATGCCCACCGAAACGCGGATCAGCGATTCGGCGATGCCCATGGAGGCGCGGCGCTCAGCCCCCATTTCGTAGAAGATGGTGTGCGCCACCGGAATCACCAGGGTGCGCGTGTCGCCCAGGTTCGAAGCCGGGACGGCGATCTTCAGGCGGTTCAGGTAGTCGAAGCAGTCGATGCCCTCTTTCAGCTCGAAGCTGAACAGCGAACCATAGGCCTTGAACAGTTCCGTGGAAACGCCGTGCTGGGGATGCGAGGCCAGGCCCGGGTAATACACGGCGGCCACCCTTTCGTCCTTCTCCAGCATTTCAGCCAGCGCCCTGGCATTGGCGCAGGTACGCTCCATGCGCAGCGCCAGCGTTTCAGCACCCACGGCGATATGGTGGGCCGCTTCCGGCGCCAGCGAAGCGCCGAAGTCGCGCAGGCCCTTGGCGCGGATCTGGGTGATGCCCCACATCGCAGGCGCCGCCTTCTTGTAGTTCTCGAAGATGTTCGGGAACTTCGACCAGTCATACATGCCGGTGTCCGTCAGGCTGCCCCCCAGGGCGTTGCCATGGCCGCCGATGGACTTGGTCAGCGAGTTCACCACCAGGCCCGCCTTCACCGCCTTCGGGCGGAACAGATAGGGCGTGGTCATGGTGTTGTCCACGATGTAGAGGATGCCGCGCTCTGCGCACAGCTCGCCGATGCGCTTCAGGTCCGCCACCTGGGTGCGCGGGTTGGCGATGGTCTCGACGAAGACAAGGCGGGTGTTCGGCTTCAGCGCCGCGGCCACGTTGGCCACGTCGGTCGCATCCACGAAATCCACACCCACGCCCTGCCCTGCCACCGTCTGCCACAGCGAGTTCGTGTTCCCGAACAGGAAGGAGGACGACACCACATGGTCGCCCGAGCGCAGCAGGCCCTGGAACACGGCGCCGATGGCGCCCATGCCCGTGGCGAAGCACAGCGTGGCGACGCCGTCCTCCATCTTGTTCACCTTGTCCTCCAGCGCCGACACGGTGGGATTGCCCTGGCGGCCGTAGCGGAAGCCGGGCTCCTTGCCCTGGAAGACGGAAGCCAGCTGGCGCGCGTCCGAATAGCCGAAGGCCACGGCGGTGTGGATGGGCTTGTGCAGCGAGTTCTGCTCGACCGGCTTCTGCCGGTCGTTGTGCAGGATGGTGGTGGTGAAGCCGTACTGTTTCATCAAGCTTCCGTGGTGGCGTAGTTGAGGTTCAGCTGGGTGCGCGCCGCATCCTCCACGCCCTTCTCCTTCGGATGGTGGCGTGCGTATTCGATGCGGTCCAGGTAGTCGGCCGACACGTCGCCCGTGATGTACTTGCCGTCGAAACAGGAAGCCTCGAACTGCTTCAGTTGGGGGTTCACGTCGGAGATGGCCTTCTTCAGGTCATCCAGGTCCTGGTACACCAGCGCGTCGGCGGTGATCTCCTTGCACACCTCTTCCACGGTGCGGCCATGGGCAATCAGCTCGTCGCGGGTCGGCATGTCGATGCCGTACACGTTCGGGTAGAGCACGGGCGGCGCGGCGGAGGCAAAGATCACCTTCTTCGCGCCGGAGTCCCGCGCCATCTGCACGATCTCGCGGCTGGTGGTGCCGCGCACGATGGAGTCGTCCACCAGCAGCACGTTCTTGCCCTTGAATTCATCGCCGATGGCGTTCAGCTTCTGGCGCACGGACTTCCTGCGCAGCGACTGCCCCGGCATGATGAAGGTGCGGCCGATGTAGCGGTTCTTGATGAAGCCTTCGCGGTATTCCTTGCCCAGGCGCAGGGCCAGCTGGATGGCGGCGGGACGGGAGGAATCCGGAATCGGCATCACCACGTCGATATCGTCCGCCAGGCCTTCGCGCTTGATCTTGTCGGCCAGGTACTCGCCCATCTTCAGGCGGGTGCTGTACACGGAGGCGCCGTCGATCACGGAATCAGGACGCGCCAGGTAAACGAACTCGAAGACGCAGGGATTGAGCGAAGGATTATCCGCGCAGATGCGGCTGTGCAGCTGGTTGTCGGCATCGATGAAGATGGCCTCGCCCGGCTCCACGTCGCGCACGAAGCGGAAGCCCATGCCTTCCAGCGCCACGGATTCCGAGGCGATCAGGTACTCCTTGCCCTGCGGCGTATCGTTCTCGCCCAGGCAGAGGGGACGGATGCCATGCGGATCGCGGAAGGCCAGCATGCCCACGCCAGCGATCTGCGCCACGGCAGCGTAGCCGCCGCGCACGCGGCGGTTCAGCACCGTCACGGCCTGGAACAGGGTAGCCGGTTCCAGCGAATAGCCGGTGGTGGCTTTCTGGATCTCGTGGGCCAGCACGTTCAGCAGCACTTCCGAATCGGAGTCCGTATTGATGTGGCGGCGGTCGTTCTTGAACATCTCGTTCTTGAGCTGTTCCCAGTTGGTCAGGTTGCCGTTGTGCGCCAGGGTGATGCCGAAAGGCGCGTTCACGTAGAACGGCTGCGCTTCCTCTTCGCTGGACGAACCGGCGGTGGGATAGCGGCAATGGCCGATACCGGAATTGCCCATCAGCGAACGCATGTTACGGGTGCGGAAAACGTCGCGCACCAGGCCATTGGCCTTGTGCATGCTGAACATGCTGCTATGGTTGGTCGCGATGCCTGCCGCATCCTGGCCGCGGTGCTGCAGAAGCAGCAGCGCGTCATACAGCAGCTGGTTGACGGGTTGGTGGGAAACGACGCCGACGATGCCACACATGGTGTGCTCCTAAACGAATGCTACGGATTTGAGGTATTCAAAATTGCACGTGCTGCGCCAGGGCAGCCGGCAGAAATGGTTTCACGGTGCGGGCGCCGTCTTCCGCCAAAGGGCTCAGCAGCGCGCGCTTCCAGAATTCCTGCTGCGGGATCGACGTCATCCCGCACAATATGACGGCGGCCAGCACGATTACAAGGCCGCGGCCCAGTCCAAAGATGGTGCCCAGCAGGCGGTCCGCCACCGTCAGCCCACTAGCTTCGATCAGCGCGCCCACGGCCATTGACAATAAACCCATCAACAGGCGCGCGCCGATGAACAGCACGACGAAGGCGAGGATCAGGCGGATCACTTCACCCGGAATGGCCGGGGGCAGCATGGCGGCTAGCGAAGCCCCAAAAGCATTCGCAACCACGAAAGCCACGACCCAGCTGGCCAGCGACAGTATTTCCTTCACCAAGCCGCGCATGATGCTGATGATGAGCGAAGCAATCAGCACGAACAGCACCAGGTAATCGAAAATCGTCACGCCGACTGCTCGCTGCAATGCCTCAGACGGTTCCGAGCTTGCCGCTCAGGCCAATCTTTGTCAGCTTGGCACGCACCTTCTCCGCTTCTTCCTTGCTGGCGAAAGGACCGGCCTGCACGCGCGTCAATTCGCCGTTGGCCGTGCTCACCTTCTGTGCCGTGGAACGGATGCCTGCCTCGCGCAGCTTGCCCTGCAATTCTTCTACCTTGTCCTGCTTCGACAGTGCCGCAATCTGGATCACATAGCGGGTGGAGGCGGCAGGTTTGCCTTCCAGGATGGCCAGGGCGCGGGCATCGTCGCTGCGGCTCTCCTTGGGCTCCGGCTTGGCCTCGGCGCGCTTGGGCTCGGGCTTCGCCTCCTTCGTTTCCGGCTTGTGCTCGTTTTTGGCAAGCTTCGCCTCGGGCGCTTTTGGCGCCTCCTTCACTTCCGTTTTCGGCGGCTTGCCGGCCGGCTCCGGCGCCAGCTTCACCTCGGCCACCGGCGGCGGCGCGGTCACCGTCTTGGCGGGCGGCGGCTCGATGATTTCTTCGCTCTTGTCCAGGGCTGCGGCCTGCTCCACTTTCGCCGGGGCGGCGGGCGCGGGCTGCGGGGCGGCCTCCATCGGCTTATCCTTGGACGGGATCTGGATGGCGATATCGTTGGCGAGGGGCTTGGGTTCGGAATCGAGGATCATCGGCAGGCCGATGGCGACGGCCAGCGCCAGCGCGACGGCGCCTACCAGGCGGCGGCGGGCGCGCTTCTTTTCCGGCAAAACGGGATCGGCGGCGGCATCGCGCGCGGCGCGGCCACGGTTGCGGGTGGCCCCGCCCTCGCTGTGGGAAGCGCGCTTGGACTTGGCCTTGTCGGCCAGCGACCTGTCGTCTGCTGCGCGATAGTAGCCACTGTCTTCGCCAGTGGATTCCTGCTTGTTTTTACCGAGTTTCGAGAACAAGCCCATGCGTGAGTTTCTCAGTGGAGTGAGGACTTTCGTGCCGCCATGACGCCTGCCACGGTGAGGAACGATCCAAAGACCACAATTCTATCATTCTCCCCGGCACGGCTCAGCGCATTCGCGTAGGCCTGGGCGGGAGTCTCGAAAACATTGATGGTTCGTTCAGCCTTGTCGGGCTGGTTCAGCTGGACCTTGGCCGCCAGCTCCTCCGCGCTCGCCGCGCGGGGCGACGGCAGGCCGGTGAGGCACCAGTGGTCCACATGCTCGGACATGGCCTTGATCACGCCGTCGATGTCCTTGTCGTGCATGGAGCCGAACACCGCGAAGGTGTAGGGATGGAAGCCCATATTGCCGAGGTTCTGGTTCAGCGCCGACGCGGCGTGAGGGTTGTGGGCCACGTCGAGAATGACGCTTGGGCGGCCCGGCAGCACCTGGAAGCGGCCCGGCAGCTCGACGGTCACGAGGCCGGTGCGCACTTCCTGCGCGCCCACGGGCAGCTCCAGCTTCAGCGCCTCCAGCGCCGCCAGCGCGGCCGAGGCGTTCAGCAGCTGGTTCGCGCCGCGCAGGCTGGGATAGGCCAGCGCGTTGCGGCGCATGGTGCGCCCGCCGTAGTTCCACTGCTGCTTGTCGCCCGAGTAGTTGAAATCGCGGCCCATCAGCCACAGGTCGGCGCCGATCTCGCGGGCGTGATCGATAAGCGACTGCGGCGGCACGGGATCGCTGCAGATGGCGGCTTTCCCGGTCCGGAAGATGCCTGCCTTCTCGAAGCCGATCTGCTCGCGCGTGCCGCCCAGGTAATCGACGTGGTCGATATCGACGGAGGTCACGATGGACACGTCCGCATCCACCACGTTCACCGCGTCGAGGCGGCCGCCCAGGCCCACTTCGAGGATGGCCACATCCAGGCCCGCCTTCGACATCAGGTGCATGATGGCGAGCGTGGTGAACTCGAAATAGGTCAGCGTGGTTTCGCCGCGCACCGCCTCCACGGCATTGAAAGCCTCCACCAGCTGCGCATCCGTGGCCAGATCGCCATTGATGCGGGCGCGCTCGTTGAAATCCAGGAAGTGGGGCTTGATGTACAGGCCAACCTTGTAGCCCGCGCGCAGCAGGATCGATTCGAGCATGGCGCAGGTCGAGCCCTTCCCGTTCGTACCCGCCACCATGATGACCGGACAGTTGAACGCCAGCTGCATACGCTCCTTGACGGCGCGCACGCGGTCCAGGCCCATATTGATCACGGTTTCGGCATGGCGCGACTCAAGCAGCGCAAGCCATTCTGGCAGGGTAGTCGGGAGTTGGGACATAGGAGGCACTTCAGGAAGACGGCACGCGGAAAGCCCCGCGCGCCATCGGGGATGGATCTCAGGCCAGCACTTCGGCGGCCTGGTTTTGCAGCAGCGCCAGCAGGCGGGCGATTTCCTCGCGCATCTTGCGGCGGTCGACGATCATGTCCACGGCGCCCTTCTGCACCAGGAACTCGGCGCGCTGGAAGCCTTCCGGCAGCTTCTCACGCACGGTGTTCTCGATCACGCGCGGACCGGCGAAGCCGATCAGGGCTTTCGGTTCAGCCATCACCACGTCGCCCATGAAGGCGAAGGAAGCGGACACGCCGCCCATGGTGGGATCGGTCAGCACACTGATGAAGGGCAGCTTCTTCTCGGCCAGCTTGGTCAGCATGGCAGTGGTTTTCGCCATCTGCATCAGCGACAGCAGGCCTTCCTGCATACGTGCGCCGCCGGTGGCGGTAATGCAGATGAAAGGCACCTTCTGCTCCAGCGCCACTTGTGCAGCGCGGGCGAAACGCTCGCCCACCACGGAGCCCATGGAACCGCCCATGAACTCGAACTCGAAGCAGGCCACCACGACGGGCAGGCTCATGATCGAGCCGCCCATGGCGATCAGCGCATCGGTCTCGCCGGTGGCTTCCATGGCCTGTTTCAGGCGATCCGGATACTTCTTGCTGTCCTTGAATTTCAGGGTGTCGACAGGCAGGGTCTCCTGGCCGATCTCATAACGGCCGCCTGCGTCCAGCAGCGCATCCAGGCGCTCGCGGGCGCGGATGCGCATATGGTGATCGCACTTCGGGCAGACGTGCAGGTTCGACTCCAGGTCCGTACGGTACAGGACGGCCTCGCAGGAGGGGCACTTGACCCACAGGCCTTCAGGCATCGTCTTGCGAGCGGCAGTGTCCGAGCGCTGGATGCGCGGCGGCAGCAGTTTCTCTAACCAGCTCATATTTTCTCCTGTTGCACTAACGTAGGCCGGAAGTGTAGCCGTTTTGGCCTGCCCTGTCGAACCTTCCCTCTAAAGTTGCAAGAGCCACAACATTACGCTCGGCGCACCCCTACGAATCAAGAGCCTGCCGGATGCCTGCCACGAAGGCCTGCACGGCGGCGGGCGCCGTTTCCGGCGTGGCTGCCTCGATTTCCTGGATGATGCGGCTGCCGATCACCACTGCATCCGCTACTGCCGCCACCGCCTTGGCCGTTGCCGCATCGCGGATACCGAAGCCCACGCCGATGGGCAGCTTCACGTGCTTGCGGATCGCCTCGATGCGCTGCGACACCTCGGCCGTATCGATATGGCCGGCGCCGGTCACGCCCTTGAGCGACACGTAATAGCTGAAGCCGCCGCCCACCTTCGCCACCTGGGCGATGCGCTGCTCGGTGGACGTGGGCGCCAGCAGGAAGATCAGGTCCAGTCCGGCGGCCCGCATCTTCGCGGCGAATTCCTCGCACTCTTCCGGTGGATAGTCCACCACGATGGCCCCATCCGCCCCCGCCTCTTTCGAGGCCGCAATGAACTCATCCACCCCAATACGCTCGATGGGGTTGGCATAGCCCATCAGCACCACAGGCGTATGCTGGTTAGTCTTGCGAAACTCCTTCACGTACTCAAACACATGGCGGATGCCGACGCCATGGACCAGGGCGCGCTCGCAGGCGCGCTGGATGACGGGCCCTTCCGCCATTGGATCCGAGAAGGGCACGCCGAGTTCCAGCACATCCGCCCCTCCCGCCACAAGGGCATGCAGCAGGGGCACGGTGGAAGCAGGCGCCGGATCGCCCGCGGTAATGAACGTCACCAGCCCGGTCTTCTTTTGCGCCTTCAGCGCCTCAAACGTCGCAGCAATACGAGACATATCTTCTCTCTCAGCAATTAGTTTCTTAATAGGGGACAGACCCCTTTAAGCAATATGGTTTGTTTCTTAAAGGGGTCTGTCCCCATTTAAGCAACAAAAGGCTTAGCTGAAGTTGAGGCCGGCGCGCTGGGCGACGGTGTGCATATCCTTGTCGCCGCGGCCGGAGAGGTTGGCCAGCACGATCTGGTCCTTCGGCAGCGTGGCCGCGAGCTTCACGGCGTAGGCCAGGGCGTGCGAGCTTTCCAGCGCGGGGATGATGCCTTCGATGCGGCAGCAGTCGTGGAAGGCTTTCAGCGCTTCCTCGTCCGTGATCGGCTCGTAGGTGGCGCGGCCGGAGTCCTTGAGCCAGGCGTGCTCGGGACCCACGCCCGGATAGTCCAGGCCCGCCGAAACACTATGGGTCTCGATGATCTGGCCATCCTCGCTTTGCAGCAGGTAGGTGCGGTTGCCGTGCAGGACGCCGGGGTAGCCCATCGTCAGCGAGGCGGCGTGCTTGCCGGTCTCGATGCCTTCGCCCGCCGCTTCCACGCCTACCAGCTTCGTGTCCTTCTGGTCGATGTAGGGGTAGAAGATGCCCATGGCGTTGGAGCCGCCGCCCACCGCCGCCACCACGTAGTCGGGCTGGCGGCCTGCCAGTTCGGGCATCTGCACCAGGCACTCTTCGCCGATCACGGACTGGAAGTCGCGCACCAGCATGGGGTATGGGTGCGGGCCCGCCACCGTGCCGATGATGTAGAAGGTGTTTTCGATGTTGGTGACCCAGTCGCGCATGGCTTCGTTCAGCGCGTCTTTCAGGGTGCGCGAGCCTGATTCCACGGGCACCACGGTGGCGCCCAGCAGTTTCATGCGATAGACGTTCTGCGCCTGGCGCTTCACGTCCTCGGAGCCCATGTAGACCACGCATTCGAGGCCGAAGCGCGCGCAGATGGTGGCCGTGGCCACGCCGTGCTGCCCCGCGCCCGTTTCGGCGATGATGCGCGGCTTGCCCATGCGCTTGGCCAGCAGCGCCTGGCCAATGACGTTGTTGATCTTGTGTGCGCCCGTGTGGTTCAGGTCTTCGCGCTTGAAGTAGATCTGCGCGCCGCCCGCGATTTCGCTCCAGCGCTTGGCGTGGTAGATAGGCGAGGGACGGCCGACGAAGTGTTTGAGCTCGTAGCGGAATTCTTCGAGGAAGGCCGGGTCCTGGCTGTATTTGGCGTAGGCTTCCCGGAGCTCGTCCAGGGCGTAGGTCAGGGTTTCGGCGACAAAGGAGCCGCCGTAGGGGCCGAAGTGGCCGGTGGCGTCGGGAAGCTGGTAGTCGGTGGCGTGGAACAGGCCTTTAGCTTGGGCTTTCATGGTGGGGATCTCTTTCAATAGTGGCATCGGCTGCCCGGACCGCCGCAATGAATTCGGCAATCAAACGGGCATCTTTGATGCCCTTGGCGGCTTCGACGCCACTACTGACGTCAACCGCGTAAGGGCGAACGCGTGCTACCGCGCCAGTCGCGTTGTGTACGCTCAAGCCACCACTCAAAACGGCCCGATGCGCGAGATCTTTTGGAATGAGAGACCAATCGAAAACCTTTCCTGCGCCGCCATAGGCATCCACGAAGGTGTCGAGCAGGAGGCCCGAGAACAGCTTGCTGGAGCTACGGCTTTGTTGTTCATATTCTAGCAGCTCTTCGCCGCTGGTGTCCGGTTTCACGCGGAAGACGCGCATGTAGGCGCGGTTGGCCGCGTGCGCCGCCTCGGCGCACTGCGCGGCCGTTTCGTCGCCGTGGAATTGCAGCAGGGAGACCGGGGCCGAGAGCACGGTGGCAGCCACTTCTTCCGCGCCGGCGTTGACGAAAAGGCCTGTCGCGGTAACGAAAGGCGGCAAGGTGGCGATGAGTTCCGCCGCGCGCTGCGGCGTCACATAGCGCGGGCTTTTGGGATAGAAGACGAAGCCCACCGCGTCGGCGCCCGCGCTCACGGCGGCGGCAACGTCTTCTTCGCGGGTCAGGCCGCAGATCTTGATGCGGGTGCGGTGCATGTGGTCCTCAGAAAGCGGGGAGGATGCGCGGCTGTTCGCGCGGCAGCTCCCATTTGGCATCGTACTCGATATCGGCGAGATACAGCCCGTCGGGCATGAAGGTGGGCGCGGCCTGCACGCGGTCGCGCCCTTCCAGCAGCTGGCCGAGCCACTCGATGGGCTCCCTGCCCTGGCCGATATAGACCAGCGAGCCGACCAGGTTGCGCACCATGTGGTGCAGGAAGGCGCTGGCGCGCAAGGTGAAGAGGATCATGTCGCCATGGCGTTCGATGCCGATCTCGTACATGTCCTTCACCGGCGTCTTCGCCTGGCAGCCCGCAGCGCGGAAGGCGCTGAAGTCGTGGCGGCCGATCAGGGGCCTGACGGCTTCGCGCATGCGTTCGATGTTTAGCGGCCGGTGGCAGAAGCCTGCGCGCCCGGCCAGCAGGGGCGAACGTACCTGGTGGTTGTAGAGCAGGTAATGGTAAGTGCGCGAGCGGGCGCTGAAGCGGGCGTGGAAGTCCGCCGCCGGGTCGAATTCGGCGGGGTCTTCGCTGTAGGGGATCACGTCGTGCAGGACCTTCGCCCAGCGCACGCCGATGGAGTCGGGCAGGAAGGCGTTGATGCCGCGCACCCAGGCGTGCGGCTCGCGCTGGATACCGGTGTCGAAGTGGACGACCTGGTTCAGGGCGTGCACCCCGGCGTCGGTGCGGCCCGCGCAGGTGGTGCCGATGCGCAGGCAGGCGAATTGTTCGATCGCCTGTTCCAGCTTGTCCTGCACCGTCTGGCCGTGCGGCTGCACCTGATAGCCTTGCCAGCCGGCGCCGTTGTACTGGACTCCTAGTGCGATGCGTTTCACTTCCCTGCTCTGCGGTTGGTCTGCGGAGCAGGGATTATAGCTGCATCAGCCCAGCAGGGCCTTCATCTCGTTGGCGCGCGCCACCTGGGCGTCGCTGCCGCCGCGGATCACTTCGTCCAGCAGCTCGCGGGCGCCTTCCTTGTCGCCGATCTCCTGATAGGCGACGGCCAGGTCGAGCTTCGTGTCCATTTCCATGTGGTGGGCGGACAGTTCGGCACCGGCCATGGCCTGCGGCGATGGCGCCGGAGCTTCGGCCGCTGGCTGGGCGGTGTCGAGCTCCAGGTCCAGGCCGGAGAGGTCGAACTCCTGGCTCGCCGCTGCGGGAGCGGCCGCGGGCGGCTCTTCGGCTGGCAGGTCCAGCTTGAAGTCGTCGGCGGTGAGCGCCGCGGGCGGTTCCGCCGGGGCCGGTGCCGGAGCTGGCGCCGAGGTGCCGGGCAGGTCGAAGTCCATCATGTCCAGTTCCGCCAGCGGATCGGCAGGCGCTGGCGCGGGGGCCGGTGCGGGCGCAGGCCCGGGTTCGGGTTCCGGCTCGGGCACGGGTTCCGGCTCGGGCGCAGGAGCCGCTGCAGCGGCCTTTTCCTCGCCCGGCAGGTCGAGGTTGAAGTCCAGGTTCAGGTCAGCCAGTGGAGGCCCATCGTTCGACGGGGTGGCGGTCTTCTCCAGGCCCATGTCGAAGGACAGGTCCAGGGCTTCGGCGGCCGGAGCTTCCGAGGCGCTCGGTGCGGGCGCTTCCGCAGGCTTCGATGGCGGCTCGAAGCTCAGGCCACCGAGGTCGAAGTCCAGCATGTTGTCGTCGGCGGCTTTCGGCGGCTCGGCCGCGGGAGGCGTCGGCGCCGGCTGGGCGGTGGGCTCTTCGTCGAAGCTGAAGTCCATCAGGTTGTCGGCGGGCGCTGGCGCAGGCGCCTCGGCAACCGGCGGTTCGGCGGGCGCGCCCAGGTCCATGTCCAGCATATTGTCTTCCGCTGGCGGAGGCGGCGCGGCGGCGAAGTCGCTGGCGAAATCGGCAGCCGTCAGAGGCAGTTCGTCGGGGAAGGCCGCGGCGCCTGCAGCGGCGCCCGCTGCCGCACCTGCGCCCGCAGCCTGCGCTGCGCTGGCGTACAGGGGATTCTGCGGATCGATGGACAAGCCCAGCGCAGCGGCCTGCGCCCAGTCGTCGCCCTGCCCTTTCGTGTGCGAATACAGCTCGCCTGCCTGCATCTCGAAAGCGCGCAGGTCCTTGCGGTTGGCGTAGATCTCGAGCAGTTTCAGGCGCACGGCATTGCGCTCGGGGTGGGTGCGCAGCGCTTCCTTCAGGATCTCTTCGGCCTGTGCGTCGCGGCCATAGGCGATGTACACGTCCGCCTCGGCGACCGGGTCCACCTCATTGGTATCGAGCTGGCTGGCGGAGGGCGCGAAGTTCGAGTTGAACACGCTGTTGCTGGTGTCGACATTCTGGCCGCCCGGTTCGGCGAACATGGAAGGGGCCTGCGTGCCCACATCGCCCAGGATGCTGGTTTCGTGCTTCGGCAGCACCATCTGCGCCTTGCGGCGGCGCGAGAGCATGAGCGCGACGGCGGCGAGCAGCGCGGCCAGGCCTACGCCGACCAGCTGCACGTTCTCCATCAGCTTGTCCATCAGGGTCGGCTGCTCGATCGGCGAAGGCATCGGCACGGCGGCCTTGGGCGCGGACTTTGGCGGGGCAACGGGCTTGCCCGACACGTCCATCTCCGGCACCTTGTTCTGCGCCGTGGCGGCGGACTTGTTCTTCACCGCCATCAGTTGTTCCAGCTGGCTGACGTTCTTTTCCAGTTCCTTCACGCGGGCCGCCGCTTCGGCGGCCTGCTGCTGCTTGGCGATCTTGTCTTCCACGCTGGCGGTCTGGCCTGCCTTGCCGGAGGTTTCGCCCGCCTTGGAAAGCTTCAACTGGTCCTTCGCCTCATTCACGGCGTTCGGCTTTTCCTGCACTTTGGCCGTGATCTTGCCTGCCGCGCTTTGGGCCGGTTCGGCTTCCTTGGCGGGCGTGCTGGCTTCCACCTGGCCGGCGAGCTTGTTGCGGTAGGCGTTGAAGTCCGCCGCATGGGCGACCACCACGCCGCGCGCCTCGCTCTGGCTGGCGCCGCCGCGGATGGCGTCGGAATCGGGCACGGAGAGAATCACGCCGGACTTCAGGCGGTTCATGTTGTTGCCCGCAAAAGCGTCCGGGTTGGCGCGGTAGAGCGCCACCAGCATCATGTCCAGCGATACGCCCGCAGGCTTGAATTCGGCGGCGATGCGGCCCAGCGTATCGCCCGGCTTGACCTTGTATTCGCTGGCGGCCGTGGAGGTGTCGGCCGGTTCCGGCGCGGGACGCGGCTCGCGCTGCGGGCGCGGTTTGGGTGCGGGCGGCGGTGGCGGCGGCGCCGAAGCGGATGGCGCGGCGGCGGGAGCCGGGGCCGGGCGCACGGCAGGCGCGCCTGCCTGGGCGGCGCGGCCGATGTCGACCGGCGCGGCCACTTGCGGCGCCTGGGTGTTGCGCATGTCGGCCGGGTCCAGCAGGAAGGTGTACTCGCGCACCAGGCGGCCATTGGCCCACTTCAGTTCCAGCAGCATGTCCACGAAGGGCTCGTTGATCGGCTGGGCCGAGGAGACGCGGATGAACTGGCGTCCGCCCCGCTGTTCGATCTCGAACTGCAGGCTCAGAAGGGCCGGGTTGAAGTCGATGTTCGCCGCGCGGAAGGCTTCGGCGGGCGCCAGGCGGGCCTGCAGGTCCGCGGCCTCTTCGGCGGACACGGCGGTCAGTTCGATCTCGGCGCGCAGCGGCTGCCCCAGGGAGGAGAGCACAGTCAGCTTGCCAAGGCCGGCAGCATTTGCGGAGGTAAGCACTGCGCTGAGGACCGCGCCGGTGAGTGTTTGCAAAGCGAACGAAACGGCCCTGGAGCGTTTTTGTACTGGCATAGTTGGGTGTTATGTGAGTTATTCAGAGGAGCGTAGACGGTCTCCCAGACGTCCCAACATAACATCATGCCCTGCGGCATGCAAGCATTCCGCCCCTCTGGAGCCCCCTTCTGTGCCTCCTATGCCAAAAAATGGCATCAATCCAAAGAAAAAGGGCTGATTTCCCTGTGAAATCAGCCCTTTGAAGCGGAAACCGCAAGTGTTTGATTACTTGTCCAGCACGATGCGCAGCATGCGGCGCAGCGGCTCGGCCGCGCCCCACAGCAGCTGGTCGCCAACGGTGAAGGCGGAGATGTAGTCGCCGCCCATTTCCAGCTTGCGCACGCGGCCCACCGGGATGGTGAGGCTGCCGGTGACGGCGGCCGGGGTCAGGTCGCGCATCGAAGCCTCGCGGGTGTTCGGCACGAACTTCACCCACTGGTTGTCCTTGGCGATGATGTCGTTGATCTCGTCCAGCGGCACATCCTTTTTCAGCTTGATGGTGAGCGCCTGCGAGTGGCAGCGCATGGCGCCGATGCGCACGCACAGGCCATCCACCGGAATCGGCGTGGAACCGAAGTCCGCGCCGCGGCCCAGGATCTTGTTGGTCTCGGCGCCGCCCTTCCACTCTTCCTTCGACTGGCCGTTGCCCAGGTCCTTGTCGATCCAGGGAATCAGGTTGCCCGCCAGCGGCACGCCGAACTGCTTGGTCTCGTCGGCGGACAGGCCGTGCTGGGTCGCCAGCACTTGGCGGTCGATCTCCAGGATGGCGGAAGCCGGATTGTCCAGCAGCGCCTTGACGGAGCTGTTGATGGTGCCGAACTGGGTGAGCAGCTCGCGCATGTGCTGAGCGCCGCCGCCCGATGCCGCCTGGTAGGTCATGGACGTCATCCACTGCACGAGGTCCTGCTTGAACAGGCCTCCCAGGCCCATCAGCATGCAGGACACGGTGCAGTTACCACCGATGAAGTTCTTCACGCCCTTGGTCATGGCGTCCTTGATTACGTTCAGGTTGACCGGATCGAGCACGATCACGGCATCCTTTTCCATGCGCAGCGTGGAGGCCGCGTCGATCCAGTAGCCGTTCCAGCCAGCCGCGCGCAGCTTCGGGAACACGGCGCTGGTGTAGTCGCCGCCCTGGCAGGAGATGATGATTTCGCAGCGCTTCAGTTCATCGATATTGTTCGCGTCTTTCAGCGTGGTTTCGTTCTTCGCCATGGCCGGCGCAGCGCCGCCCGTGTTGGACGTCGAGAAGAACACCGGTTCGATGTGGGCGAAGTCGCCCTCTTCCTGCATGCGCTGCATCAGGACCGAACCGACCATGCCGCGCCAACCTACCAGACCTACGAGTTTCATTTTGATTTCCCTTGATGTTGATTTATGCGAGAGCCGCGACAACCGCGTCGCCCATTTGTTCCGTTCCCACCCTGGTGGTGCCTTCTTCGTAAATATCCGGCGTGCGCAGGCCCTGCGCCAGCACCTTCTTCACGGCGTTCTCGATGCGGTCCGCCTGCTCCGCCCTGTTCAGCGAGAAGCGCAGCATCATCGCCGCCGAGAGAATGGTGGCCAGCGGATTGGCCACGCCCTTGCCCGCGATATCCGGCGCCGAGCCGTGCGAAGGCTCGTACAGGCCCTTGTTGTTCGCATCCAGCGAGGCCGATGGCAGCATGCCGATGGAGCCCGTGAGCATGGCCGCCGCGTCGGACAGGATGTCGCCGAACATATTGCCGGTCACGATCACGTCGAACTTCTTGGGCGCGCGCACCAGCTGCATGGCGGCGTTGTCCACGTACATATGGTCCAGCGCCACGTCCGGATACTCCTTGTGCACGTCGGTAACGATGTCCTTCCAGAACTGGAAAGTTTCGAGCACGTTCGCCTTGTCCACGCTGGTCAGGCGCTTGCCGCGCTTCTGCGCCGCCTGGAAGGCCACGTGGGCGATGCGGCGGATTTCGCCTTCCGCATAACGCATGGTGTCGAAGCCCTCGCGCTGGCCCTTGAAAGGGCCGTCCGGGCACTCGCGCACGCCGCGCGGCTGGCCGAAGTAGATGTCGCCGGTCAGTTCGCGCACGATGAGGATGTCCAGGCCCGATACCACCTCAGGCTTGAGCGTCGAGGCGCCAGCCAGTTCAGGGTAGAGGATGGCGGGACGCAGGTTGCCGAACAGGCCCAGGTTCTTGCGCAGGCCGAGAATGGCCTGCTCGGGGCGCAGGGCGCGTTCCAGCGTGTCGTACTTCCAGTCGCCCACGGCGCCGAAGAGCACCGCGTCGGCGGCTTTCGCCAGCGCCAGCGTGGCCTCGGGCAGCGGGTGGCCATGGGCCTCGTAGCCCGCGCCGCCAACGGGCGCGGTCTCCATCTCGAATTGTTCGCCCAGCGCATTCAGGACCTTCACGGCCTGGCTGACGATTTCCGGGCCGATGCCATCGCCCGGCAGGATTGCGATTTTCATGTTCTTCTCGAAGAGTTAAATGACGTTGGCCAGCCAGGGCTGGCTCGCCAGATGACGCTCTTCGAAAGCACGGATGCTGTCGGCGTGACGCAAGGTCAGGCCGATATCGTCGAGTCCATTCATCAGGCAGTATTTGCGGAAGGCGTCGATCTCGAAGGGATAGGAGATGCTGCCATCGGCGGTGGAAATGCGCTGATTTTCAAGATCCACCACCAGGCGGTAACCGGGGAAGGCCTTGACTTCGTTGAACAGATGATCGATCTGCGCTTCAGTCAACACAACGGGCAGAAGCCCGTTCTTGAAGCAGTTGTTGAAAAAGATGTCGGCAAAGCTGGGCGCCACGATGGCGCGGAAGCCATACTGCTCCAGCGCCCAGGGCGCATGCTCGCGCGAGGAGCCGCAGCCGAAATTCTTGCGGGTCAGGAGAATGGAAGCTCCCTGGTAGCGCGGCTGGTTCAGCACGAAGTCCGGATTGAGCGGACGCTTGCTGTTGTCCATGCCGGGTTCGCCGTGATCCAGGTAGCGCCATTCGTCGAACAGGTTGGGGCCGAAGCCCGTGCGGCGGATCGACTTCAGGAACTGCTTCGGAATGATCGCATCGGTATCGACATTGGCGCGGTCGAGCGGTGCAACGAGTCCGTCAAGAACAGTAAATTTTTCCATGATACTCAGCGGGTTGGTGCGACGGCGGGACCGTCGCGGCCCGCCGTACTGCGGTGTTATTTTTTGCCGGCGCCTTCCACTACCTGGCCGACTTTCTGAACGTCCTTTCCGATGCCGGAAATGGTGTTGCAGCCAGTTAGAACGATAGCGGTGAGGGCGATGGCGATAATGGTTTTCATGTGTTTGGACTCTTGAACTGGTTGTTATGGGTCAGCGCAGGGCGCGCACATCGACGAAATGGCCGGCGATACCGGCGGCGGCCGCCATGGCAGGCGATACCAGGTGGGTACGCCCGCCCTGGCCCTGACGGCCCTCGAAATTACGGTTGGAAGTGGAGGCGCAGCGCTCGCCCGGTTCCAGGCGGTCGGCGTTCATGGCCAGGCACATGGAGCAGCCGGGCTCTCGCCATTCGAAGCCAGCGGCCTTGAAGACCTGGTCCAGGCCTTCGCGTTCCGCCTGCTCCTTCACCAGGCCAGACCCTGGCACCACCAGCGCCAGCTTCACGTTCGAGGCGCGCTGCTTGCCGCGCACAATGGCGGCGGCGGCGCGCAGGTCCTCGATGCGGGAGTTGGTGCAGGAGCCGATGAAGACCTTGTCGATGCGGATATCGGAGATGGGGGTATTGGGCGTGAGGCCCATGTAGACCAGCGCCTTCTCCATGGCGTCGCGCTTGACGGCGTCCTTCTCCTGGTCGGGATCGGGCACGCGGCCGTCGATGGCGGTGACCTGCTCGGGCGAGGTGCCCCAGGTGACCTGCGGGCGGATCTCGGCGGCGTTCAGGGTGACGACCATGTCGAACTTCGCGCCCGGATCGGAATGCAGCGTGCGCCAGTAGGCCACGGCCTGCTCCCAGTGCGGGCCGGCGGGCGAAAAGGGACGGCCCTTCACGTAGTTGATGGTGGTGTCGTCCACGGCCACCATGCCGGCGCGCGCGCCCGCCTCGATGGCCATGTTACAGACCGTCATGCGGCCTTCCATGGACAGGGAACGGATGGTGGAGCCGCCGAATTCGATGGCGTAGCCGGTGCCGCCCGCGGTGCCGATCTTGCCGATCACGGCCAGCACGATGTCCTTGGCCGTCACGCCGGGGGGCAGAGCGCCGTCCACCTGCACCAGCATGGATTTGGACTTCTTCGCCAACAGGGTCTGGGTGGCCAGCACGTGCTCCACCTCAGAGGTGCCGATGCCGTGCGCCAGGCAGCCGAAGGCGCCGTGGGTGGACGTATGAGAGTCGCCGCAGACCACGGTCATGCCGGGCAGGGTCGCGCCCTGCTCCGGGCCGATGACGTGCACGATGCCCTGGCGCTTGTCGTTCATGTTGAAATAGGTGACGCCGTATTCCTTCGTATTCGCGTCCAGGGTCTCCACCTGGAGGCGGGAGACGGGGTCCTCGATGCCGTGGGAGCGGTCGGTGGTTGGCACGTTATGGTCGGCCACGGCCAGGGTGGCGGACAGGCGCCACGGCTGGCGGTTGGCAGCGCGCAGGCCGTCGAAGGCCTGTGGACTGGTCACTTCATGGACGAGATGGCGGTCGATATACAGGATGGCGGTGCCGTCGTCCTCCGTGCGCACCACATGGGATTCCCAGAGTTTGTCGTAAAGCGTCTTCATGATTGCTGCTACTGCCTGTGAGAGAGAGTTCCATTTTGATTATGCCACAGTTTGTGCGCTGCAAAACAAGCCCGGATTCCGCCTCGTGAGCCGATACGTCCTGATGCCAAGCGCGCCTGACGGCGCCGTAGTTATTGCTTAATTGGGGACAGACCCCTTTATTAAACTTTCTTAAAGGGGTCTGTCCCCTTTAAGAAATTAAAAAAGCCTGCGGTGTTGAGTCGCAGGCTTTGGGTACTGGGTGATGGTGCTTTGTTATGCCGCCATCCGTACATTGCTCCTGCAACCGTCCATGAGGAAGGATAGGCCTACTACTAGGACCAGCTCGCCTTCCGCGGAGCGCGCGGTGCCGGTAATGCCTTCCACCGCAATGGCGGTCATCGGTTTAATGACGAGGTCGGCAGTGCCGTCCACCGCTTCCACCGACAGGATATAGGGCTGGGGCGAATTGATGACGATGCCCACGCGCTCGGAGCACAGTTCGTAGCCCAGCGCACCGGCCAGGGAACGCACCGGCAGCGGACGGCCCTGGTCCTTCAGCACGGGCGCACCACCCACTTCCATGAAGGTTTCCGGCAGTTCCACGACGCGCTGCACCACGGCCATCGGCAGCGCCAGCAGCGCGCCCGAGGTCGAGACCAGCATCGTCGGCACGATCGACAGTTCGATCGGCAGGCGGATGGCGAACTTGGTGCCCTTGCCCAGCGCCGATTCGATGTGGATGGCGCCGCGGTTCTTTTCCACCGCCGTCTTCACCACGTCCATGCCCACGCCGCGGCCGGACACGGAAGACGCCACTTCCTTGGTCGAGAAGCCCGGCAGGAACACCAGCTGGTAGGACTCGTCGTCCGTCAGGTTGGCGCTCGGCGAGATCAGGCCCTTTTCGGCCGCCTTGCGGCGCAGGCCGGCGGGGTCCATACCCTTGCCGTCGTCCTGCAGCACGATCATGACGCTGTTCGCTTCCTGCCATGCCTTCAGGGAGATATAGGCCTTGGCGGGCTTGCCTGCGGCCACGCGCACGTCCGGCGCTTCCACGCCGTGGTCCAGCGCGTTGCGCAGCATGTGCACCAGCGGGTCGTAGAGGCTGTCCACCACCACGCGGTCCACTTCCGTTTCCGCACCCTCGATGGTGAGTTCGACTTCCTTGCCCAGATCCTTGGCCAGTTCGCGCACCAGGCGCGGGAATTTCTGGAACAGGCGGCCCACCGGCTGCATGCGGGTGGCCAGGGTGGCGCGCTGCAGTTCGGTGGAGTAGCGCGATGCGCGCTCCAGGGTTTCGGTCAGGGCCGACATGAGCGTGGCGGCCTGGCCTTCGAACTTGAACTGCTGCAGGCGCTCCAGCAGCACGGCGGCCTGGTTGGCGGCCTGCACGGATTCGCCCGCCACTTCGAGCAGCGCGTCCAGCTTGACCGCGTCGATACGGATGCTTTCTTCCTTGGCCGGCGCCGTGGTGGGCTTGCTTTCCTCGCGGCGCTCGACGCCGTCCCATTTTTTCCCGGCGGGGGCTTCCGCAGCGGCAGCGGAGGCCGCCGCCAGCGCTTCCGGCGTGGCGCCGCTTGCCGCAGGCGCCGCAGGACGGGTGTAGCTGCCCGGCGGCATTACGGCTTCGTACATGCCTTCCCAGTCCAGGCCATCGGCCGATGGCGCTGCGGCGGCGGCCGGCGCGGCAGCAGCCGGGGTGGCTGCGGCAGGGGCCGGCGCGGGCGCGGCGGCAGGCTTGGCCGGCGCCGCGCTGGCCTTGCCCTCGATGGCGTCCTTCAGGATCGCTTCCAGGTCCGGCGGCATGGCGGGCAGGCTTTCGGGCGCGGCGCCGTTGTTCAGTTCGGACAGCTGGTCGGCCACGAAGCCCGAGGCCTGCAGCGCCGCTTCGATCGACAGCGGCGTCACCGGCGCGGCGCCCGTGCGCAGCGCGTCGAACAGGTTTTCCGTGAGGTGGCAGGCCGTGACCAGCGCGCCCAGGTTCATGAAGCCCGCCCCACCCTTGATGGTGTGGAAGGAGCGGAACACCGCGTTCAATGTCTCTTTGTTGTCTGGGTCGCGTTCGAGGCGCAGCAGGTGCTCCTCGACGTTGACTGCCAGGTCCATCGCCTCAACGACGAACTCCTTGAGCATATCGTCCATTAGAATCCCAGATCGGCAAGAAGGTCATCCACACTATCCTGGCTCAGTGCCACGTTCGGCGTCGACGGGCCAGACATCAGCGACACCTCTTTTTGTGCAATCTTCTCGCGTACGGAAGGCGGCGCGTTGTCCTTGAGCAGCTGCGCCAGCTCGTTCTCGACAGTCTTGGTGATGACCACGACCTTCTTGATCAGCTGGCCGGTGATGTCCTGGAAGTCCTGGGCCATCATGATTTCCAGCAGGCGGGCCTTCTCGGCTTCGGTCGCTTCGGACACGGCCTGGGCAAAGGCGCGCGAGTCGCCCGCCAGGGTCTTGAATTCCTCGATGCTCAGCTTGCCCTCGAACAGGGCGGCCCAGCGGTCTTCCATTTCCTTGGATTTCTTGGACAGCACGTCCTGGGCGGGCATGCCGTCGTCCAGGGTGTTCAGCACCTTGTTGGCGGCCTGCTCGGTCAGGCTGGCCACGTATTCCAGGCGGTCCTGCGCGTCCACGATCTGGGAGGAGGCTTCGGTCAGGGCCTTGTCGTAGCCCAGTTCGCGCAGCGAGTCGTGCAGCAGGCGGACGATGCCGCCCAGGCGTTCGAACATGCTGCCGTCGTGGCTGGCTTCCTCGGCCGCTACGGCCGGAGCCGCTTCAGCGGCGGGCGCGGCGGCGACAGGCGCGGCCGGGCGGGCGGACGAGATTTCGTCGAACAGGCTTTCCAGATCGTCTTCTGCCGCCGCGGCCGGTGCCGGAGCGGGTGCCGGGGCCGGAGCCGGGGCGCTGGCGCGCTGCGCGGACACTTCCTCGAATAATGCGTCGAAATCATCAGCGGCGTCGGTCATAATCCCTGCTTCTCCATAATCAAAAAATTGCTGCCGTTCTTGCTCCACGCTCATTCCGCGATGACGCTAGGCAATATTAACGCACTTACGCGAGTGTAGCAGGGGCCTGCCCCCTTGTTCAATCACCCTATCCCCAAAGACTGGCCAAAGTGAAGCCCTTTCCGGCTAGTGTTGTATTTGGGTTCTGCTTAAAAGCACTATTTGCGCCGAATTTGCGCTGTTCCACGCTGTTTCTTGAGCGATATCAAATCTTTCCAAGCTGGCAAGCCTTGCAAATCGGACTACAATGAACTTGTGGTCCACTCTTTCGAGGGAGGCTGTTATGTACCGCAAGATCCTGGTCACGACCGATGGCTCGGCCGTGTCGCGCATGACCGCCTGCGCGGGCGTGTCCTTTGCCCAGCAGATGGGGGCCGAGGTGCTGGCGCTCTTCGTGGCGCCGGAATACCAGTACCCCATCTATGTGGAGATCATTCCGCCCAGCTATCCGAGCGAGGAGGAATACCGCGCCGCCATGGCGCGCGCGGGCGCCGAGCACGTGCAGTCCATCGTCGAGGCCTGCGCCAGGAAGGGCGTGCGCTGCGAGGCCATGACCGCCTTTTCCGAGAGCGCGGCCCTGAAGATCGTGGACGTGGCCCAGAACAATGGCTGCGACCTCATCTTCATCGGCTCCCACGGGCGCAGCGGCTGGGGCCAGCTCCTGCTGGGGAGCGTTACCAACAAGGTGCTGTCGCATACGCGCATACCAGTTCTGGTGCACCGTTTGCTGAAGGAGCCGCAAGCCGAGTGATTTCAGCAACTTGCGGGATCGTTTCCACCAAGCATTGCATACCAGTTAATGTAATAATGCATTCAAGATCTGCTTTTTTCCGGGCCCATATCAATGATAAGAATCGTTATCGCCGATGACCACACGATAATGCGCGAAGGCCTGAAACGCATCCTCGACGGCGCCCAGGATGTGGACATCGTCGGGGAAGCGACCGACGGTTTCGAGGTGTTGCGCCATGTGCGCCAGGGCGGCTTCGACCTGCTGCTGCTCGACCTGTCCATGCCGGGCCGCAGCGGCGTGGACCTGATCCGCCAGGTGCGCAGCGAGGCGCCCAAGCTCGCCGTGCTCATCCTGACAATGCACGAGGAAGAACAATATGCCGTGCGCGCCATCCGCGCCGGGGCCCAGGGCTATCTCACAAAGGAGTCCGCGGGCACCCAGCTGGTGGGGGCCATCCGAAAAGTGGCATCTGGAAGGCCTTATATCAGCACCGAGGTCGCCGAGCAGCTGGCCCTCAATATCATGACGCCCAACGAGAGCCTGCTGCACAAGCAGCTGTCGGACCGGGAATTCGAGGTGTTTTCCCTGCTCGTGTCCGGCAAATCCATCACCGAGATCGCCAACGGCCTGCACCTGAGCGTGAAGACGGTGAGCACCCACAAGACCCGCATCATGCAGAAGATGGGGATGAGCTCGCTTTCCGAAATGGTTCAATACGCGGTTGCGCACAAGCTGCTGTCGCCGTTCAAGACGTAAAGATTCCCACCCCTCGCCCCCCTGCTCCGCCCCCTTGATCCCTCTGGGCGGCAGGCCGAGGCACTAGGAAGATTCCTACACCCTGACGCCTGCTCCTACGCGCATATTCAGCGCTTACCGATATCATTCCTACCACCTAGTTGGCATACTGAAACCATTCGAAGTGAGTTGCCGCCAAGAATTCAGCATGTTCTGACGGCACGGTAAAAACCCCGTAGTCCAACTTCCGGCACTCGGATGACCTGAACAGGAGAACAGCATGCACTCCATGCAAACTACCGACATGCGTGCCACCAGCCCCGCCACCGTCATGGAAGCGGGCCGCCAACGTCAAGGCCGGCTGTGGTCCAACCTTAAAGAAGTCTGCGACCTGCTGCGTATTCCGGCCTGCAATATCCATACCGATGAACTGCTGTTCCAGCACGTGCAGTTCAAGACGGGCCAGCGCATCCACACCATCGGCCAGGCCTTCGACACGCTCTACATCGTCAATTCCGGCTTCCTGAAAACGGTGCTGATCGACGAATTCGGCAACGAGCAGGTGCTGAGCTTCCCCATGAAGGGCGACATGCTGGGCGTGGACGGCATCCACACCCGCCACTACGCCTCGGAAGCGGTGGCCCTCTCCGATTGCGACCTCATCCTGTTGCCCTTCAAGAAGCTCACGGCCCTCGGCCGCGTGCACCTGGAACTGGAGAACATGATGTACGGCGTGATGAGCCGCGAACTGGTGCGCGAGCAGGCCATGATCGGCATGCTGGGCGCCCTCAGCGCGGAGGCGCGCGTCGCCCGCTTCCTCATCTCCCTGGCCGAACGCTTCGCCCAGATGGGCTATTCGAGCAAGCTGTTCAACCTGCGCATGACGCGCCATGAAATCGGCAGCTACCTGGGCCTGACCCTGGAAACCGTGAGCCGCACGCTC
Organism: Massilia endophytica; assembly: GCF_021165955.1. NCBI lineage: Bacteria > Pseudomonadati > Pseudomonadota > Betaproteobacteria > Burkholderiales > Oxalobacteraceae > Massilia > Massilia endophytica. The sequence continues at coordinate 3,221,649 of NZ_CP088952.1, forward strand.
TCCGCATTCAACGAGATCGGCCTCATCACGGTGGACCAGCGCACCATCGGCATCAAGGATCCCGAAGCCCTCAAGACCCTGCGCCGCCTGCCGCCTTCGCGTTCGCGCGCCAAAGCCCCGGGCGCGGCCCGCGGCAAGGCCGCCGAACCCGCCGCCCCGCCCGTGCAGCTGGTCGCGGCAGTCTGATCTCTCACTCGGCTTACCCAGCTTGGCCCGCTTCGGCGGGCTTTTTTTCATTTGTACAGAAAACACTTGCGTTTCCGGCACGGCTGGCCAATAATTCAAATGCGAATGATTCTTATTTAGAGGACGACATATGCCAAGTACGACCGCCCCACCCGGCACAGCGGCCCTCGCGCCCGCAGCCGGCGCCAACGCTGCGGCCCCCGCTGCCCCGGCCGTGCGCCGCTTCAGCACCGCCAGCCTCATGCAAGACCAGCGCGAAGTCGAGATCGAGCACGCCGGCCGCATCTACCGCCTGCGCATCACCCAGCTGAACAAGCTGATCCTGACCGCCTGACCCAATCCCAGCCAGCCATCCGCCCCGGCGGTAGCCAGCGACCCACTCCCAAGGAGAGTCCGATGGCTATCGAACACACCGCCCCCATTTTCGCTTCCCCCGTCCAGCCAGGCCATCGCCCCGAACTGATGCTGAGCGCCGTGCTGCACCTCATGTCGCACTACACTGCCAGCGCGGACCGGGGCGCCTGCCTCAAGCTCGCTTCCGTCATCGAACGCCACCTGAAGGCCCTTGCAGGCCTGCCGGAACTGGCGCCTGTGCTCAGCGCCACCTGCCAGCAGCTCTCCGAACAGTGGGCCTCCGTCGTGGAGCGCTCCCTGCCGCCGCAGGAGGACGGCTTCCTGAGCCGCATCATGTCCCGCCACCGCACGGCCCCGCAGGCCGTCTGAACGCCATGTGCGACAGGCATCAGGCAGCGGCGGACGGCGCCAGCCCGCGCCGGCGCCGCCTGTGGGATCTCGGCCACGCCTGCCACTGCCCCCTGATCGGCACCGGCCTGCCGCTGGGCGCTCTGCGCAAGCTGGTGGGCAAGGTCACGGGCGGCACGGTGATGGCGGACGACTACGAGGTGCACGTGGGCGTGGTGAGCGAATGCGGCACGCGCAACCGGCTTTCGGAAGCCGTGCAGAAGGAACTGGACCGGCGTTATGCGCCCGTGCTGCTGCGCTTCCGGCAGGCGCGCAGCAGCGAACAGCTCGCCCAGCTGTGGCAGGCCGCCGTGGCGGGCGGCGCGGAGGTGCCGGGCGCCTTCTGGGCCGCGCTCACGCATGTGCGCTGCACCGCGGCGCTCGAAGAAAAAATGTGCCGCGACCTGCACATGATCCAGCACCAGGCCGGAGCCTGCGCGCGCGCCGACATTCACCGGTTCCATGCGGTGCTCGATGAGAAGGCCCAGCTGGAACAGGAGATGGCGCGGCTCCGGCAGCGCAGCGCCGCCATGCAGCTCGAACGGCGCGAGGAGCAGGAGCGTCATGCGGCGCAGGCCATGCAGCTGCGCGCCCAGCTCGTGGGCCGGGACAGCATGATCGATTCGCTGCGCCAGGAGCTGGAACATCTGCGCGCCTCGATTCCGGGACTGGCGAGCCGCGAACGCCTGCAGCAGCAGCTTGCGCTGAGCCTCGACCGCGAACACGGGCTGCGCCAGCAGGTCGCCGAACTGAAACGCGAACTGGCCGATGCGGCAGCAGCCGCACGCGCCGCCGAATCCATCGCCAGCGCGGAGTCCAGCGAGCCGCCGCCCGCTGCGGCGCCGCTGCTGCCGCAACTGGCGGAACGCAGCGTGCTGTGTGTGGGCGGGCGCAATGGCAGCGTGGCGGGCTACCGCATGCTGGTCGAGCGCAGCGGCGCACAGTTCGCGCATCACGACGGAGGGCTGGAAGACAATGCAGGCAGGCTCGAATCCAGCCTTGCAGCGGCGGACCTGGTGATCTGCCAGACCGGCTGCATCAGCCACAGCGCCTACTGGCGTGTGAAGGATTTCTGCAAACGCACCGGCAAGCGCTGCGTGTTCGTGGACAATCCCAGCCTCTCCAGCCTCCAACGCGGGCTGGAGGAGCTGGCCTAGTAGACGTCGCGGCGGTAGCGGCCCGCCGCTGCCAGCGCATCGAGTTCCGCATTGCCGGCGATCTGGCGCAAGGCGGCATCTACGCCAGCCGCCATGCCTTCGAGACTGCCGCAGACATAGATTGCTGCGCCATCGGCAAGCCAGGCGCGCAGCGTGGACGCGTGTTCCGGCAAAAGGTCCTGCACATAGCGCCGTTCCTGCTGGTCGCGCGAGAAGGCGAGATCCATGCGTTCCAGCAGCCCAGCTTCGCGCCACGCCGCGAGCTCCTCGCCGTAGTGCATGTCGTGCGCCGCATTGCGCTCGCCGAACAGAAGCCAGTTGCGCGCCTGCCCGGCCAGCACGCGCGCCTTCAGGTGGCCGCGCAGGCCTGCCATGCCGCTGCCATTCCCGATCAGGATCAGCGGACGCGCGGCGTTGTCCTCCAACCGGAAGCGGCGGTGCTGGCGCAGCCGCAGCCGAACCGTTGCGCCGAGCGGAGCGTGATGCAGCCAGCCGGAGGCGGCGCCATGGCTGCCGTCCGCGTGGCCGTGCAGGCGCACCAGCAGGTGCAGGCGGCCGTCTTCCGGTATCGATGCAATAGAGTAGTCGCGCGCGTGTTCGGCATCGGCAGGCGGCGCGATCTGCGCCAGGTCGCCGGACTGCCATTCCGGCAGGCTTCCTTCAACCGGCTCCAGCTCGAGATGCGCGAGCGGCGCGCCTGCGCTGCCAGGATTGACGATGCGCCGCTCGGCCAGGCGCCAGCTCGCGAAGGCTGGGGCGCCCCAGTCGGGCGCATCGCTCGTGCCTGCAAGGTGGCTGAGCTGCTGGCGCCAGTGGCCAAGCGCCTGCGAGGAGCTGCGGTCCACGTCAATACGCTCGAACAGCGGCTGCGCGCCCTGCTCCGCCAGCCACGCGTCCAGCGCGCGGCCGAAGCCGCAGAACTGGCTGTAGGCGCTGTCGCCCAGCGCCAGCACGGCGTAATGCAATGAAGGCAGCGGCAGCGCGCGCGTCATGATGCGGCTGGCGAAGGCTGCCGCCGCATCGGGGGCATTCCCTTCTCCGTACGTGCTGACGATGAAGAGCGCGCGTTCGGCGCCGCGCAGTGCGGCTTCGTCCAGCGTCGAAAGTTCCATGGTTTGCACGGCGATTCCGGCAAGCCGCAATGTGGCGGCGGTCTGCCGCGCCAGGTCTTCCGCATTGCCGGTCTGGCTGGCATAAGCCAGCAGCCAGCCGCCAGGGGCCGCGTCGGCACGCGCTGCGGCGCGTTTGCGGCGGTAGCGCAGCCAGGGCAGCAGGCATGTGAGGCCGTAGGCGGCGAAGCAGGCGGCGGTCAATGCCAGCCTGCCGGTGTCGTTCGTCAGTATCATTCTTCTTCCAGCATGGCGCGCATGGCGCTGCTCATGTATTCGCGCAGGCCGCCTTCTTCACGCACGAGGAAGTGCACGGCCAGGCCCTTGCGTTCGGCCAGCGCCACGCCATCCCTGGCGCCCAGCACCGTCATCGCAGTGGACCAGGCATCGGCGGCCATGCACAGCTCATGCACCACCGTTACCGAGGACACGCCGTTCGATACCGGCGTGCCCGTGCGCGGATCGATGGTGTGCGCATGGCGCCGTCCCTCGTGCATGAAGTAGCGGCGGTAATCGCCGGAGGTCGCCACGGCCAGCCCGTGCAGGGCGGCGACGATTTCGCCAGCGGATTGCTCCGGGCTTTCAAGCGAGACCCACCAGGGCAGGCCATCCGGTTTCACGCCAGCCCCACGCAGCTCGCCGCCCACTTCCACCAGATAGTTGGCAACGCCCGCCCCGTCCAGATGGCGTGCGAGGCAATCGACGGCGTAGCCCTTCGCAACGGCGGAGAGATCGAGCTGCACGCCACCGGGCTGGAAGGCGCGGCGGCGCGGCGCATCGAGCTCGATGCTGCGCTGGCGGCGCATGGCGTCCTGCACGGCTTGCGGCGAAGGCGGCACAAAGTCCGGCTGCCCGAAGCGCCCGTGGGGGCCGAAGCCCCACAGGTTCACGATTTCGCCCGCACACGGATCGCAGGCTCTGCCCGATTCGCGCGACACGTCCATGGCAAATGACAGCACGTGGAAGAACGCTTCCGGCAGCACGTGCCAGCTGCCAGCAGGCGCGCGGTTGAATCGGCCAAGGTCCGAGTCCGCCTCCCAGTGGCTCATCTGCGCCACGACGGCATCCAGCTCGGCCTGCAGTGCGGCGGCATCCGTCCCATGGTCAGCGGGCCAACCCTCCACCACCCGGACGGACCAGGTGGTGCCCATGGTTTCGCCGCTGTACTCGCGCAGGACGCCCCCTGTGGGCGGCGGCTCCTGCGAAATGGCCGGAGGCAGCAGTATCCGGCGCGCGGCGGCTGGCGGCATGGCTTATTGCGGCAGGACTTCGACCGTGGCCGCGTAGGTCAGGCGGCGCGCAGGCATCTGCGGCGGCTGGCCGGGCTGCGGCGCGGCCATCGCGGGCCAGCTGGCGCTCACGAGGTACATGCCTGCGGCAGGGATCGTGAAGGTGATCTCGCCATTGCCATCCGTGGACTGGCGGATTTCGCCAAGCGTGCCGCGATAACGCACGCCGCCCGGAATCAGGCTGAATGCCTGGTTGGCCGCCGGTTTGCCGTCGACAAGGAAGCGCCAGGTGGCTTTTTCGCCCGCGCGCATATCGTTCGGATGCGTCACCGGCGCCAGCTCCAGGCCCTTGCCCGTCGGCTTGAGCACCGCGTCGTCCGTGCTGTTGGCGCTGACGAAGGTCTCCAGGCGGCTGCTGGTGCGCGACACTTTCAGCTCGTCCGCATTGGCCGGAACTTCCTTCGCCATCGCTTCTTCGCTGCCCCGCCAGCGCTTGGTCTCCCCGTTCACCTTCCACGACGCCATCACGTTCTGCTGCACAAGCGCGATCTTGTAGGTGCCCGGCTTGGCCATCTTCACATCGAAGGTGCTGCGCAGCTTGCCCGTCTGCGCGTTCTGCAGCGGCACGGTGGCGCCATCCGGACCGATGACCGTGATGCCATCGAGCTTGAGCGGCACGTGATCGATGTCGAACAGGCCTTCCGATACGGCCGCATCGACGGTGACCCAGGGCTCCTTCGAATCGACAAGCGAGGACGAGGGCAGCAGCCACGGTTTGTGCGCCTGGGCGCCGAAGGCGGCGCCGGCCAGGGCCAGCGCGATGAGGGTTTTGCTCAGTTTCATGCGCTGCTCCTTATGGTTTCAGCTGGAGGGCGACCTTGCCCAGTTCTTCCTTGCCCTGGGCAGGAATCTCCTGCGCCGACTTGGGCGGCCATGCGAACGGCACTTTCACCAGTTCGCGCCCGCCCGCTTCGCGCGCCGCTTCCACCACCAGGGTGTACTGGCCCGCTGGGAGCTTCGCCAGCGCTTCCTTCGAGCCGGGGAAAGTCAGCGTGTGTTCGCCCGGCGAACGCGTGGCGCCGCTCACGCCGTCCACCGGCATGGCAAGGTCGCGGCCAGCCTTGCGCCACCACTGGCGCATGTCCTTGAGCCATTTGGTGCCTGCGTTGTCGCGCTTCTTGACGTCGTACAGCACCGCCAGATTGGCGGCCACCTTCTGGTCCGCGCCTTCGATCCAGGCGGCGATGTAGGGACGGTGGTATTCGGCCACGTTCAGTTGCGGGATGTCCAGCTTGAGGGCCAGGTCGGCCGCCATCGCGGAGGTGCCGAGCAGGGGAAGGCCCAGTGCGACGGTGTAGCGAGATTTCATGTTGTGCCTGTGAGGATGTTAGTGGATGAATAGCAGGGCTATAACAAAGGGAATGAGCACGCCGAGTCCAACCATGGGCCAGGTGAAGGGACGGTTGGCGGCGTGGAACTTCAGGATCAGCAGGCCCGTAACGCAGAACACCAGGCAGGCCGCCGCAAAAATATCGATGAACCAGTTCCAGGCCGTGCCCGTGTTGCGGCCCTTGTGCACGTCGTTCAGCCAGGAGATCCAGCCCCGGTCGGTGTTCTCGAATTCGGCGGCGCCGTCTTCGAGTCCGATGCGCACCCAGGCGTCGCCGCCCGCTTTCGGCATGGGCAGATAGACTTCGTCCGCCGACCATTCCGCATCGCGCCCGCCCGCCTTGAGCGACCAGGTGTCGAGCAGCCAGCGCTCCGCCGCTGCGGGCAGGGGCGCCTTGATGCCGTCGTGCTCCTGGGCGAAGGCCTTCAGCTCGCCCAGCACGGGCGCTGGCACACTGCCCTGCTTGCGCTCGATGCTGGGTTTGGCTTCAATCTGGGACGCATGGTTGAGCGTAATCCCCGTAATGCTGAAGAGGAACATGCCCAGCAGGCATAGTGCCGAACTGATCCAATGCCACTGGTGCAGGTTCTTCAGCCACACTGCCTTGCTGGCAGCCTTCGCTTGCTTGGTGTCGGGACCGCTCAATTTGCGCTTTCGAATTAGATACCGTCAAATGATAATGATTATCATTTGCACAGTCAACGAAGCTTTCGTATTCTAATGTAAAGCTTGCAAATGCAATTGAGAAGCATTACCATTTGCGCCGAAATAATGACGCGCCAGCCAGTTCCAGCAGTGGACCGCCAGCCTATGACGACCACTACTGGAGAAATCACTTGTCCCCTATCCGCTCCCGCAAGCACACGCTGGCGACCCAGCCGCTGCTGAACCAATCCCTGTTCGCCCTCGCAGCCATCGGCCTGCCCATGGCCGCCTCCGCGCAGGTCGCCGAGAAAACCATGTCGGAAGTGAAGGTGGAAGCCAGCGCCGACCTGCCCTACAAGGCCGAGAAGGTCTCCTCGCCCAAACTGACCCAGCCCCTGGTGGATACGCCCCAGACCATTTCCATCATCAAGAAGGAAGTGCTGCAGGAACAGGGCGCGAGCTCCATCGTGGAAGCGCTGCGCAATACGCCGGGCATCACCATGCAGCTGGGCGAGAACGGCAACACCAGCGCGGGCGACACCTTCCAGATGCGCGGTTTCTCGGCCCAGACCTCCGTCTTCATCGACGGCATCCGCGACCTTGGCGCCGTCACGCGCGACGCTTTCAATATCGAGCAGGTCGAAGTATCCAAGGGCCCGGCGGGCGCCGATATCGGCCGCGGCGCCACCGCAGGCTACATCAACCTGGTGAGCAAGCTGCCATCGCGCGAGAACTCCACCGGCGCCACCGTGAGCTACAACAGCGGCGAGACCAAACGCGCCACCGCGGACCTGAACCGCACCTTCGGCGAAACGGGCGCCTTCCGCCTGAATGTGTACGCCCAGGATGGCGGCCAGATGGGCCGCAAGGTCATCGACCGCGAAGGCCGCGGCATCGCGCCATCGGTCGCGCTGGGGCTCGGCACGCCGACCCGCGTCTACCTGTTCTCGCAGCATGTCCGCCAGGACAACAAGCCGGACGGCGGCCTGCCCTCGGTCGGCATCCCCGGCTTCTACAACGCCAGCGCCTCCCTGCGCAGCGCGCCGCGCGTGGACCGGGAGAACTACTATGGCCTGAACAGCGACTACGAGAAGATCGATGCCGACATGGGCACCGTGAAGATCGAGCACGAGCTGGGCTCGGGCGCCACGCTGACGAACACCACGCGCTACGGCAAGTCCAGCATGGACCGCATCCTTACCGGCATCAATACCCTGACGGCGAGCGGGGCGCAGAACACCTGGACGGTGAGCCGCTCGCGCCAGAGCGTGCTGCAGGATAACGAGATCCTCGCCAACACCACCAACCTGGTGAGCGCCTTCAAGACGGGCGATGTGGGCCATACGCTCTCCGCCGGTATCGAGCTGCTGTCCGAATCGCAGTTCTCGCCCACCCGCGCCGGACTGGGAACAGTGGCCGCCGCCAACCTGTATGCGCCGAATCCGGCCGATACCCTGAGCGCCTATGCTCCGGCGCTGACCGGCGCCTACACGGACGGCAAGACCCGCACTGCCGCCGTCTACGCCTTCGACACCATCGAACTGAGCCCGCAGTGGCAGCTCAACGGCGGCCTGCGCTACGAGCACTACAAGACCGCGACCAGCAGTGTGACCGCCTCCACGGCCACCAGCCACCCCACCCTGCCCGTGGGCAGCCTGGTCGGCAGCCGCGTGCAGGCCTCGGACGAACTGGCCAGCTTCAAGGCGGGTGTGCTGTACAAGCCTGCAACGAACGGCAGCGTCTACCTGTCCTACGCCAACTCGAAGACGCCGCCGGGCAGCGCCAACTTCTCGCTCAGCGCCACGGCGGGCAATATCAATAACCCGAACATGGAGCCGCAGCAGACGACGAACATCGAGCTGGGGACGAAGTGGGACGTGCTGCAGAACAAGCTGGCGCTGACGGCAGCCCTCTACCGCACCGAGAACGAGAACGAAATCACGCTGCTGGATACGGCCACGAATACCTACTCGCAGCTGGGCAAGCGCCGCGTGGAAGGTGTGGAGCTGGGCGCGGTGGGCCAGATCACGGACCGCTGGAACATCATCGCGGGCCTCGCCACGATGGACGCGACCATCAAGGAAGGCACCACCGGGAACAATGCAGCGGGCGCCGCCACGCGCTGGTCGCCTGACCTGAGCGCCACGCTGTGGACCAGCTACAAGCTCTCCGACCAGTTCACGGTGGGCGGCGGCGCGCGCTATATGTCGAAGCAGAAGCGCGTGATCGATCCGAGCGTGGATGTGTCGCTGCAGAACGTGCCTTCGGTGCCCTCCTACGCGGTGGCGGACGCAATGCTCAGCTACAAGGTCAACAAGAACGTGAGCCTGCAGCTCAATGTCTACAACGTGTTCGACAAGTTCTACCTGAACACGCTGAACAACAGCGGCGCGCGCCTGACGCTGGGCGCCGAGCGCTCCGCGCAGCTGACGGCCAGCTTCCTGTTCTAAGCCGTAAACCAAAAAGCCCCGGCCAAGAGCCGGGGCTTCCGATTTCACTCAAACGCCGGAACTGGCTTCCGGGCCCGGCGCACCGCCTTCGGTGCCGGGAGGTTCCCCGCCCTGCTTGGAACCTTGATCAACCGCGCTTTGGCGACTGCCTGGAATTGGCTTGTCTACACGGCGTACTTCGGTTTCCGGGATGTCCACGTTGCCCAAGCCCGGATGGTCGGTATCGACCAGTACAAAATTCTGCTCGCTGTTTTTCTTCTGACGGGATTTGTCCGAGGGAGTGTTCATGCTCATCTCCTTGCGGCGTCCGTTCAGTACGATCAGCCCTGTCGATTGTCGGTACGGGACTCTGCCTGCTCCTGCTGGCCGCCCTGGTTGCCGCGCGATGCGCTCTGGCGATTGCCGTTCTTGTGGCTCATGGCGCCGGCGCGGCGAGCTTCCTCTGAAGTGAACTCGTGTGCGGTGCCTTTGGCGTGCGCTGCGCGTCCGCCCTGGGAGGCAATTTCACGCTGGCGCTGCGGGTCCATCGATGCGAAGCCGCGATTGCGGGTCGAGCTTTGCTTGTTCCCTTGCGATTCGCCTTGTCGGTTACCTCGGTTGTCCTGATTCGATGATGCCATGGTGGTTCTCCTGAAGTGGGGGTCAATGGAATGCTGATGGCGGGAGGGGTCTTGGGGGGATTCCCGCAGCCCGATCGCTATCACCGACCAGCGACGATCTTTTTCGTAACGATCGGGCTTCAGGAGTCTTCATAGTAGGGCATGCACTGCAGAGGCAATATAGGACGCCTACAGATATCGATGTAGGATATCGCCTACCGAATTTCAATTGGGAAAATTGATTGCTCCGCCAGCACAAAAACGCGCTCACCAGGAAGCGGCGCGATCACGTGACCGCCGGTAAACGCACCGAAGGAAGGCAGGATGGCGCGCCGCTCGCCAAGCAGGAAGCAAGGCAGGCGCAGGGACTCCCAGCCTGAACTGAGGCGGTAGACGGGATGCACATGGCCCGCCAGCACATAGCCCGCTGCGGCAGTGTCGGGGTGGTGGCAGAAGGAGAAGGGTCCCACGTCGAAAGGCTCGTCCACCATGCCGACCTGCAGCAGTTCGGAAGGGTCGCCCGCATGCCAGTCGTGGTTGCCGCGTACCAGGGTCAGGCGCAGCCTGGTGTGGCGCGCGCGCCAGGCGAGCATGGCGCGCAGGGTCGATACCGCGTGCGCCGCCTTCGCGTGCAGGAAGTCGCCGAGGAAAACGATGTGGGCGATGTCCCAGGCCTCCAGCAACGCATCGAGGCTGAGCAGATTTTCCGTGGTGGTGCCGCGCGGGACGGGGATGCCGAGCGCGCGGAAGGAGGCCGCCTTGCCGAAGTGGATGTCGGCGATGACCAGCATTCTCTCGCGCGGCCACAGCAGCGCCTTCTGCGGCAGCAGCACGACGCGCTCTCCCGCCAGTTCGATCTCCAGCCCGCTCATGGTCCCGCAGCCTTCTCCAGTTCACGCAGCACGCGCGCCACCCGGTCCGACAGCTTCTCCGTGGTGAGCTTCTCGCGGAACCGTTCCACCATCAGGGCGAAGCCGAAAGGCGTGGCGCGCTGCGTTTCATGATAGCTGACGCGGCGCGCCTGCAGCTCGGTGAGCGTGGCGCGCAGGCGGTTCAGCTCCAGCTCCTGTTCCAGGACCTCGCGCTGGGCCTGCGTGAGCAGCAGGTTGCCCGCATCGTGCTTGCGGAAGACCTCAAAGAACAGGGAAGAGGAAGCCTGCAGCTGGCGGTTGCTCTTCGGCTGGCCCGGATAGCCCTGGAACACCAGGCCCGCAATGCGCGCAATCTCGCGGAAGCGGCGTTGCGAGAGTTCAGTGGCGTTCAGGCTGGCCAGGGTGTCCTCCAGCAGGTGTTCGGTCGTGAAGAGGCCAACGTTCCTGCCCTCCAGTTCCGAGAACACCTCCGGCCAGTCCACCGCTTCCGGCGCCAGCAGCTCGAAGCCGTAGTCGTTCACCGCAATCGAAAAGGTGGTGGGCCTGCTGCGGCCCACGCGGTAGGCGAACAGCGAGGCGAGGCCGATGTGCACCGCGCGCCCGGCAAAGGGATACATGAAGAGGTGATGGCCCTCGCGGCTGTGCAGGCTCTCGATCACCGTGGCGACTGGCGTTGGCAGGGCGGACCAGCGCTGCTGCACTTCCAGCAGCGGGCGCACGGCACGCATCTCGGGGCCCTTGTAGGTTCCCTCGGTGGCCAGCCGCATCTGCTCCAGCACGGCGTGCGCGAGTTCCGACGACAGGGGCATTTTCCCGCCCTGCCAGCGCGGTACCGCGCCTTTGGCGCCGGTGGCGCGGCGCACATAGGCTGTCATCTCGTGCACGCGCACGAACTCCAGGATGCGTCCGCCGAAGAGAAAATGGTCGCCCTTGTTCAGGCGGGAGATGAAGCCCTCCTCCACGGTGCCCAGCCGGCCCCCGCTCATGTACTTCACCTGGATCATGGCCTCCGACACGATGGTGCCGATACCGATGCGGTGGCGGCGGCCGATGGCGGCATCGGGCACGCGGTAGACGCCTTCCTCGTCCGGCAGCACGCGCCGATATTCGGGATAGACGGTAAGGCTCTGGCCGCCGCGCGCCACGAAGTCCAACGCCCACTGCCATTCCTCTTCGCTCAGATCGCGGTAGGACCAGGCGCTGCGCACCTCGGCCAGCAATTCTTCCGAGCGGAAGCCGCCGCCCAGCGCAATGGTGACGAGGTGCTGCACCAGCACGTCCAGCGGTTTCTCCGGGACGGGCCGCGCCTCGATATCGCGATCCTTCACGGCCTGGATCGCCCCCGCCGCTTCCAGCAGTTCCAGCGTATGCGTGGGAACCAGGGTCACGCGCGATACGCGGCCAGGCGCGTGGCCCGAGCGCCCGGCGCGCTGCAGCAGGCGGGCGATGCCTTTTGCGCTGCCGATCTGCAGCACGCGCTCCACGGGCAGGAAGTCCACGCCCAGGTCCAGGCTCGACGTGCAGACCACGGCCTTCAGCTGCCCTTTCTTCAGGCCCAGCTCCACCCAGTCGCGCACTTCCTTGTCCAGCGAGCCGTGGTGAAGTGCGACCAGCCCTGCCCAATCCGGCCGCGCGTCGATCATGTTCTGATACCAGAGCTCCGCCTGCGAGCGCGTGTTGCAGAACACGAGCGTCGTCGCGTGCTGTTCGATTTCCGCGATCACCGGCTGCAGCATCTGGATACCGAGGTGGCCCGCCCAGGGAAAGCGCGAAGGATTTTCCGGAATCAGCGTATCGACCAGGATCTCCTTGCGCACGCTGCCTTCGACGATGGCGCCACCCTGCTCCACTCCCAGCAGCACATGCGTCGCTCTTTCCAGGTTGCCGAGGGTGGCCGACAGGCCCCACACCACGAGCTGCGGATTCCAGTTCCGCAGCCTCGCCAGCGCGAGCTGGGTTTGCACGCCGCGCTTGTTCCCCATCAGCTCATGCCACTCGTCGATGATCACCATGTCCAGCATCGCGAACTGGCTGTGCGCGTCGGCCTTGCTCAGCATGAGGGTGAGGCTTTCCGGCGTGGTGATGAGCGTCTCCGGCAGGTGCTTCGCCTGCCGCGCGCGGGCGGCGGACGAGGTGTCACCCGTGCGGGCATCGATGCTCCAGCCGGGCATGAGCTCCGCCGCCGACTCCTGCAGGGCGCGCAGCGTATCGGCCGCGAGCGCGCGCATGGGAGTGATCCACAGCACGCGAAGGCCTGCCTTGCGCCGTCCCGTCTTCTCGCGCAGCGCGCGCTGCAGGGCCGCGAACCACACCGCGAAGGTCTTGCCCGAACCGGTGGTGGCGTGCAGCAGGCCGGACTCGCCTGCCACAGCGGCCTTCCATACGGCCCGCTGGAAAGGAAAGACCTTCCAGCCCCTGCGCGCGAACCACTCGTCGATCTGCTGCGCGGCAGCGGCCTTGCTCATGAGCCGCCAGCCTGGGCGAGCAGGCCTTTCAACGTATCGAGGGTATCCGCGTCGTCCACCGTCTTGTCGTCGCGCTTGCGCAGGATGCGCGGGAAGCGCACGGCGATGCCGGACTTGTGGCGCGGCGACAGCGATATGCCTTCGAAGCCGATCTCGAACACCATGGTGGGGCGCACGCTGCGCACCGGCCCGAACTTCTCGATGGTGGTGCGGCGGATGGCGTTGTCCACCTGCGCGATCTCGGCGTCCGTCAGCCCCGAATAGGCCTTGGCAAAGGGCACCAGCTTGCGCTCGCCGCTGTCGTCGCTGTCCCACACGGCGAAGGTATAGTCGGTATAGAGCGAGGCGCGGCGGCCATGCCCTGACTGCGCGTAGATCAGCACCGCGTCCACGCTGTAGGGGTCGATCTTCCACTTCCACCACGTACCCACGTCCTTGGTGCGGCCCACGCCGTACTGCGCCGCTTTCGCCTTGAGCATCATGCCTTCCACGCCGCGCATACGCGACTCCTCGCGGATCTCCGCCAGCTCCTCCCAGCTCCCGGCCTCCACCAGCGGGGAGATGCGCAGCTGCGGCACGCCGACCTGCTCCACAAGCTTCTCCAGCAGCGTGCGGCGCTCGCACTGCGGCAGGGTGCGCAGGTCCACGCCATCCTGTTCCAGCAGGTCGTAGGCGACAAGGGCGGCGGGCAGTTCGGCCAGCAGCTTCGCCGACAGCGTCTTGCGGCCGATGCGCTTTTGCAGGTCGGCGAACGGCGCAGGCGCATCGCCCGCTTTCCAGATCAGGATCTCGCCGTCGATCACCGTGCCCTCGGGCAGGCGGATGGAGGACAGCTCGGGAAAGCGGTCGCTGATCAGGTCTTCGCCACGCGACCAGAGCCAGTTGCCACCCTGCCTGCACACGAGCTGCGCCCGCATGCCGTCATACTTCCATTCGACCTGCCAGTCCGCGAGGCCGCCCAGCGTCTCCGGCGCCGCCTGGAGCTGGTGGGCGAGGAAGAAGGGATAGGGCTGGCCGCCGCGCATGGCGTGCTCCTGGTCGGACTGCGCGGAGATCAGCTGCAGGAAGCCTTTGGCCGTGGGGCTCACGCTGCCGTCCGTCCAGCCCATGAGGCGCTGCGCAATCAGCTTGCCGTCCACGGCGGCGATGGCGCTCAGCGCGCGCGTGACGAGCAGGCGCGACACGCCGACGCGGAAGCCGCCGCCAATCAGTTTGATGAGGAGGAAGCGTTCGCGGGTCTCCAGCTGGTCCCAGTAGGAGAACAGGGCCTCCCGTATCACCTCCGGCTGGGCCCCGCGCAGCGGGGCAATGCGCTGTTCCACCCACTCTGCCAGACCCACATCGCTGCGGTGCCTCGGTTCGGGCAGGATGTGGGCGATGGTTTCGGCAAGGTCACCCACCGCGTCGTAGCATTCGTCGAACAGCCAGTCGTCCAGGCCTGCGTATTCGGTGGCGTACTGCCGCAGCAGCTTGACCGGCACGGCCTGGCGCGGCTTGCCGCCTGCGAGGAAATAGACGGCCCATGCGGCATTCTCCGGCGCGGCGTGGCTGAAATAGGATTTCAGCGCGTCGAGCTTGCGGTTGGTGGCCGTGGTTTCATCCAGCTCGGCGAAGAGGCGGGCAAACTCACGCATCGCCGCCCTCCCCGCTGGCCGCCTTGCCTGCCGCGCGCGCCGCCTCCGCCTTGTCCGCCACCGCCCAGCGCGCGGCCACGGGATCGGGTTCCGCCGCTACGCCTTCCGCGGCGGCGCCTGCGCCCGCAATGTCTTCCGCCTCGTCGTCGCCGTACTCCGTGTCGAAGCCTTTCGCATCGAGTCCGTTCTGGCACAGCCAGCGCACCATCACGGGAATGGAGCCGTGCGTCACGATGACCTGCTGCGCCTCCGTGGCCTTGATGGCCTGCATCAGGCCCGGCCAGTCCGCATGGTCGGACAGCACGAAGCCCCGGTCCACGCCACGGCGGCGGCGGGCGCCGCGCAGCAGCATCCAGCCGCTGGCGAAGGCGTCGCTGAAATCGCCGAAGCGGCGCGCCCATGGCGATCCTCCGGCCGACGGAGGCGCGATCACCATGGAGCGGCGGATGTCCGCCTTGTCCACTTCGCTCACCATGCGCGTGGGCGGCAGCGGCACGCCTGCCTCCCGGTAGACGCGGTTCAATGGCTCCACGGCGCCGTGGCAGATGATGGGACCAATCGAAGGATCGAGGCCGCTCAGGATGCGCTGCGCCTTGCCGAAGGAGTAGCACAGCATGAGGCTTGCCCGCCCTTCCGCCGCATTCCGGCGCCACCATTCGTTGATATCGGCGAAGGTCTCGCTTTGCGGCTCCCAGCGGTAGATGGGCAGGCCGAAGGTGGATTCCGTGATGAAGGTGTGGCAGCGCACCGGCTCGAAAGGCGTGCAGGTGGCGTCGCCTTCCACTTTGTAGTCGCCCGAGGCGACCCAGACCTCGCCGCCGCATTCCATGCGCACTTGCGCCGAGCCGAGAACGTGGCCGGCGGGATGCAGGGAGATCTTCACGCCATTGTGTTCGACCTGCTCACCGTAGGCCAGACCCTGGACGGTGATGTCGCCCAGGCGCGAACGCAGGATGCCGACACCCGGTTCGGCCGCCAGGTAGTGGCCGTGGCCCACCCGCGCATGGTCGCCATGGCCGTGCGTGATCACGGCGCGGTCCACCGGGCGCCAGGGGTCGATGTAGAAACCGCCAGGGACGCAGAAGAGCCCCTCTTTGCGGACGACGACCATATCGGACATGGCATGCTCTCAACACTGTTTGGCTCATTGTAGCCAAAGCTGCCGGGCAGGCTCCGTCCGCCAGCGCACGTTCAGGCAGGCTGCACGAATTCGGCCATGAAGGTGCGTGTCACGTGTTCGGGAAATTCGATGGTGACCTGGCCGCCCGCCACCGAGAGCACGGTGCCGATGTCGAACTTGGGCACGCGCACCTGGCTGCCGACGGTGAATCCGGGCAGTTCGGGCTCGGGTTCCGGCGGTACGGCGGCGGGCAGTACGACATCCTCCACCGCCTCGGCAGGGGGCGACAGGCAGTTGTCGCAGCCGCCGCAATGCTCGATCCCGGCGGAATCGTCGCCGAAATAGTCGAGCAGGAGCTTCCAGCGGCAGTAGCCGCTCTGGGCGTACGCCACCATCTGCTCCAGCGCCTCCTTGTCGCGCTCCTGCTTCTGTTCGTAGATGGCGGCCCGCTGCTCGAAGTCGCGGGCGCGCGGCTCGCGCGCTGTCGGCAGGTATTCCAGCTTGCGGTTCTGGCGCAGCAGCTTGCCGTCCTTGAGGAGCTTGAGGCAAACCTTCAGTTTGCTGTCCGGCAGCTCGTCCAGGGCACCCTTCAGGGCGGCGTAGCTGAAGGGCGCCAGCTGTGCGGCGGCCTCGTACACCGCGCGCAGCTCCTCCGCGCCGGGATAGTGCTTCACGAGGAAGAACTGCTGCACGCGCTTGTCGTCCTGGAAGTAGAGCAGCGTGCACTCCGCATCGCTGCCGTCGCGGCCCGCGCGGCCGGACTCCTGATAGTAGGCTTCCAGATTAGCGGGCACCTGGAGGTGGATGACGAAGCGGGTATCGCTCTTGTCGATGCCCATGCCGAAGGCGTTGGTGGCCACCATCACGCGCCGCTCGCCGTTCATGAACAAGTCCTGGTTTTCCTTGCGCTCACTCGCCCGCAGTTTGCCGTGATAGATGGCGGCGCTCTCGCCAGCCTCCTCCAGCAGGGCATGAAGCTCCTCGGCCGCCTTCACGGTGGCCGTGTAGACGATGCCCACGCCGGGAGACTCGCGCACCAGCCGCATCGCCTGGTCGATCTTCTCCTGGGGATTGGTCACCTGCACCACGCGGTAGTGCAGATTGGGACGGTAGATGCCGGTGTTGATGACGTTCATGCGCGGCACGCCAAGCTGCTGCGCGATGTCCTGCACCACGTCGTCGGTGGCGGTGGCCGTCAGCGCCAGCACCGGCGGGCCGCCGAGCGCGCGGATGGCGGCGCCGATCTCCAGGTAAGCGGGCCGGAAGTCATGCCCCCATTGCGAGATGCAATGGGCCTCGTCCACCACGAGCAGCGAGATGTCGGTTTCCTTCAGCACTTCCAGGAAGTCCGCCGAGGCAAGGCGCTCAGGCGTGCAGAAGACGATGCGGCTCTGGCTGCTGCGTACGCTCTCCAGCGCTTCCATCTCCTCTTCGCGCGACAGGCTGCTGTTCAGCTGCGCCGCGCCGATGCCGATTTCCTCCAGGCTTTCCAACTGGTCTTTCATGAGCGATATCAGGGGCGAGACCACGACGGTGGTGCCGGGCAGGATGGAAGCGGGAATCTGGTAGCACAGCGACTTGCCGCTGCCCGTGGGCATGATGGCCAGGGTGTCCCGGCCTTCCAGCACGCTGTCGATCACGCGCTGCTGCCCGGCGCGCAGCTTGTCCACGCCGAAGACATTGCGCAGCAGGCTGCGGATGCGGCTCGCGCGCGCAGCGCCGCTGCGTTGCACGCCACGCTGTTCGCGCACATTCAGTTTTCTGGTGACCATCTTCGTCCATTCGCCATTTGACGCCTACACTGTAGGCGCGGCGCGGACTTTCTTCCATAGGACGGAGCCTACTCGGCCCGTAGGAACTCAGGAGCGGGCCTGGTCGAGCGCCGCCTTCAGCTCCAGCAGATCGTAGGGCTTGCGCAGCAGGCTGGCGCGGAACTCCAGGCCTTCCACTTTATCCATGCCGTAGCCGGTGGAGAAGATGACGCGTATGGACTTGCGCCGCTGCGCCCTGCGCGCCAGTTCGATGCCGGACATGCCGGGCAGGCTCACGTCCGTGAACAGGATGTCGAAGTCCTGGTTCTGCATCAGCTCCCAGGCCGTTTCGCCGTCGGACACGCCGCTGACGGTGTGGCCCAGCATGCCCACCAGCTCGCACACCATCTGCTGCGAATCCAGGTTGTCCTCCACCACCAGCACGCGCAGCGAGGCGTTCTGCTCGATGGAGGGCATGGGCGGCAGCAGGTCGCTGGCGGCGCCATGGCGGCGCTGCCGCGCCTTGATGGCATGTTCGCGGTTGTTCAGCACATGGCGCAGCTTGCGCGCCAGTTCGTCGCGCCGGTACGGCTTGCTCAGCAGTTCAAGGCCCGCATCCAGCTGGCCGCCATGCACGATGGAGTTCTGCGGATAGCCCGAGGTGAACAGCACGGCCAGGTCGGGCACCAGTTCCTTGGCCAGGCGCGCCAGCTCGGGGCTGCGCAAGGGGCCGGGCATGACCACGTCCGTGAACAGCAGGTCCACGTGGGCGCCGCCTTCCAGGATGCGCAGGGCCTTTTCGCCGTTCTCCGCTTCCAATACGCTGTAGCCGAGGGCGCGCACCATGTCCAGCACCACCTGGCGCACGCCTGCGTCGTCCTCCACCACCAGAATGGTTTCGTCGCCGCCGCGAATCGGGCCGTCTTCCTGCTCTGACTCCTCGGCCTCGGCCTGCATGGAGCGCGGCAGGTAGATCTTCACGCTCGTGCCCTGCCCCACTTCGCTGTAGATCTTGATATGGCCGCGGCTTTGCTTGACGAAGCCATAGGCCATGGAAAGGCCGAGGCCAGTTCCCTCGCCTTCCGGCTTGGTGGTGAAGAAGGGCTCGAAGGCGCGCTGCAGCACCTCGGACGGCATGCCGCAGCCGGTATCGGTCACCGACAGCATCACGTACTGGCCAGAGGGCACGTCGATCAGGTTGTTGACGTAGTACTCGTCCAGCACCGCGTTGCCAAGCTCGATGGTCAGGCGGCCTTCGCCTTTCATGGCGTCGCGCGCGTTGATGGCGAGGTTCAGGATGACGTTCTCGATCTGGCCCGGGTCCACCATGGTGTTCCACAAGCCGCTGCCGGTCACCGTCACCAGCTCCACCGCCTCGCCCATCGCGCGGCGCAGCAGTTCGTCCATGTTGCGCACCAGGCGACCCAGGTCGGACACCACAGGCTGCAAGGGTTGGCGCCGCGCGAATGCCAGCAGCTGCGAGGACAGCTTCGCGCCGCGCTCCACGGCGGCCACCGCCATCTCCAGGCGGCGCTTCGCCATTTCGTCGCCGCCGAGGTGGTGATGCAAAAGGTGCAGGTTGCCGGAGATGATCTGCAGGACGTTGTTGAAGTCGTGCGCCACGCCGCCGGTAAGCTGGCCCACCGCCTCCATTTTCTGCGACTGGCGCAGCGCCTCCTCGGCCTTGTCGCGCTGGGCGATCTCGCGCGCCACGCGCTGTTCCAGGGTGTCGTTCAGGTCCCGCAGCGCCACTTCGATGCGCCGCCTTTCCGTGATGTCGGTCTTCACCGCAATGAGCGCCAGCGGCTGGCCCATTTCGTCGTCCAGGCGGCTCATGCTGCTGGAGATCCAGACCCAGGAACCGTCCGGCTTCTGGTAGCGCTTCTCCAGCGTGAAGGGCTGGCCGCTGCGTTTCAGCTGCTCCACGTACGCCGTGTTCTCGGCCTTGTCATCCGGGTGGATCAGGTCGTCCATGTGCAGGCCGAGCAGCTCCTGCTGGGTGCGCCCCAGCATCTGGCACAGGGCGCCGTTCACGCGCTGGAAGCGGCCCTGGAGGTTCAGTTCGGAGAGGCCGACGGAGGCCTGGCCAAAGATGGCGGCAAGGCGGTCCTGGCTGGTGCGCAGCTCCTGCTCGATCTGCTTGCGTTCCGTGATATCGAACACCACCCCCACGTAGCGGCGCCGGTCCGGCGTGGGACCTTCGGTCACTTCGCCCTGGCGCGCCAGCCAGCGCAGCTCCCCATTGTCCGGCCGGCGGATGCGGTACTCCGCATACTCGAGCGGATTGCCGCCTTCGCGTATGCGCAGCGGACCGACGCGGTCGCGGTCACGTTCGTCAACCAGTGATACCAGCAGGTCGGCGGTGATATCCACATCGTCCGGCAGCCCCCAGATGCGGCGGTAGGTGCTCGATGCCAGCACCTTGCCGGTGGCGGGGAACCATTCGAAGCTGCCGATGCCGCCCGCCTGCTGGGCCATGCGCAGCCTTTCCTCGGTGATGATGCGGTCCGTAACGTCCGAGCCTTCCAGGAAAACGCCTGTCACGGCGCCATTGTCGGCCCGCAAAGGCTGGTAGACGAAATCCAGGTAGCGCGCCTGGATGCCGCAATCCGGCGCGCGCAGTTCCACCTTCATCTGCCTGCCCACAAAGGGTTCACCGCTGGCGTAGACGCGGTCCAGCAGCTCGACGAAGCCCTGCTCGCGCAGCTCGGGCAGCGCGAGCGCCACCGGCTTGCCGATCAGCTCCCGCCCACCGGTAAGACGCGCATAAGGCTCATTGGCCAGCTCGAAGATATGCTGGGGTCCGCGCAGCACGGCCATGAAGCTGGGCGCCTGGGCGAACAGCTGGCGCAGCAGCTTGCTTTCCTCTTCCAGCTGCAAATGCTGGCGGTCCAGCGAACGGGCGCGGCGCACGCGCTCCGTCACTTCCACCACGGAGCACAGCACCCCGCCCACCTCGCCGCAGCTGTCGTGTACGGGAGTGTAGAAGAGATCGAACCAGACTTCCTCGGGGACGCCGTTGCGTTCCACGACCATGCCCGCTTCCAGTTCCTGGCGCAGCTCCCCACGGAAGCCGCTCTCAAGGATAGCGCGGTTCCAGTCCCAGATTTCGGGCCAGATCTCGGGCACCTTGCCGCCAAGCGCGGCGGGGTGGCGCTTGCCTGCGATTTCGGCATAGCCGTCGTTGTAGATCATCACGTGCTCGGGGCCCCACATGAGGACCATGGCGATGGGTGAATTGAGCACGATATCGACCGTGGTGCGCAGCGCGGGCGTCCAGCCATCCATGCTGCCCAGGGGCGTGGAGGGCCAGTCGAAGGACCGTACCAGTTCGCCCACGGCGCCGCCTCCCTGCGGCTGGTAGCAATCGCTTGCCTTCAGGTGCGCACGGCCGCTCAAGTTCATGCCGCCCAGGCTTCCGCCGCGCGCCGCGGCAGCTGCACGGTAAAGACGGTGGTGCCGAGCGCTTCATCGGCGGCCGCATCGATCCGGCCGCCATGGGCCTTCACGAAGGCGCAGGCCGTATAAAGCCCCAGGCCGATGCCCTGCCCCGGCTTGTGCGCTTCGCTGCCATGCTGGAAGGGGTCGAACAGGGCAGCCTGGCGCGCATGAGGGATGATGCCGCGATTGCTGACCGTGAGCACCACGTTCTCCGGCACCCGGCCATCGATGCGCAGGAGTACCGCATGCCCGGGATCCCCGTGCTGCAGGGCGTTGGCGATCAGGCTGGAGATCACTTGCGACAGCAGGCCGCCGTCGACATGGGCCTGCGTATCGCCCTCCACCTCCACGACGACGCGCTGGGACTTGTCGCCCGCCTGGAATTCCTCCGCCACGGTGCGGCACATCTGCTCCAGATCCTGGCCCGCGCAGCGCAGCTGCAGCTCGCCGCTGCGCACGCGCGCCAGGTCCAGCAGCTGGTCCACCATCTGCGCCATGCGGCGCGCGCTGCTCTGGATGCGCTGGGCCGTGACGCCGACCTTGGGGTGGTCCGTCATCATCGGCAGCAGCATGGCGCCGTTCATCACCACCGACAGCGGCGTGCGCAGGTCGTGGCCGAGAACCGCCGTAAACAGCTCGTTCAGGCGCAGCGCGCGCTTCAGTTCCTCGAGCTGCTGCGCCATCTGCTTCTTCTGCTGGAACAGTTCGACAAACACATTGACCTTGCTGGCCAGGGCCTTCGCATCGATCGGCTTGTAGAGGAAATCGACTGCGCCCGCCTCGTAGCCGCGGAAGCTGTAGCTTGCCTCGCGCGGCGCGGCGGTCAGGAAGATCAGGGGAATACTGCGCGTGCGTTCGCTGCCGCGTATCAGTTCGGCCAGCTCGAAGCCGTCCATGTTCGGCATCTGCACGTCGATCAGGGCCAAGGCCACTTCGTGCACGAGCAGCAGTTCGAGCGCCTCCGCTCCGGAGGATGCCTTCAGCAGGGCGACGCCTGGCCGGGCCAGCAGCGCTTCGACAGCAACGAGATTCTGCTGAATATCATCGACAACAAGGATATTGATTGGGGAAGTCACAACAATTCTTCAGTCTGGATTCGTCCGGACGCAAAAAACCAGCCGCCCGGGCGGAAGGCCGGCAGGGCAACTGTTTTTGACGTTGCCTAATGCTACCAATTTTTTGACAAAAAGATAGCGAGTGTTTCAATCGTGCGCATTAAATTGTTGACAATAAACTCTTCGGCAGCCGCCCGTAAATCCCTGTAACATGCCCGCTTTCCCGTATTTTTTAGCCCGCACACCATGACTTTCACCATCAGCGACACCGCCTACTCCACCGACAGCGCCGAAGCCAAGGAGGCCATGTACGTCGACCTGCGCTCGCAGCTGCAAGGCCTGGTGCACGGCGAAACGGACTGGATCGCCAATACCGCCAACTTCAGCTCCCTCGTCTTCAACAGCATGCCGGACCTGAACTGGGCGGGCTTCTACTTCCTCAAGACGGAAGACGAACTGGTGCTCGGCCCCTTCCAGGGCAAGCCCGCCTGCATCCGCATCAAGAAGGGCCGGGGCGTGTGCGGCACGACGGTGGAAAAAGGCGAGGCCATCGTTGTGCCGGACGTGCATGCCTTCCCCGGCCACATTGCCTGCGACGTGAACTCGCGCTCCGAGCTGGTAGTGCCGGTGTTCTCGAAAGGCGCCATCGTCGGCGTATTCGACCTGGACAGCCCCCTGCCCAACCGCTTCGACGAGGTCGATGCGCAAGGCATCCAGTCCCTGGTCCAGATCCTCGAAGCCACCCTCGCCTGAGCGCCCTCAGGGCCGCAGCCGATAGGGCTGGACTTCCCGGCCGATGGTGCTACCGTGAAGCGGGAGGTGTGCGATGAAGCTCGCTGGCGCGTCCGAAGCAGTGCCCCTGTACGAGGACGATTTCGCCCTCTGGGCGGAGTCGCAGGCGGCTTTCCTGCGCGACCGGCGTTTCGAGCTGCTGGACATCCCCAACCTTTTCGACGAGATCGCGAGCATGGCAGGCCATCAGCGGCACGAGCTTCGCAGCAGGCTGGTGGTCCTGCTTGCGCATCTCCTGAAAGCTGCCTATCAGCCCGAACGAATGGGCAAAAGCTGGCGCGCGACCATCCGGCTTCAGCGCAGGGAAATCGGCTCCGTGCTCATGGACAGCCCAAGCCTGCGGCGCGAACTTCCTGCCATGCTCGCATACGCTTACCCGCACGCAGTGGCCGAAGCGGTGGACGAGACCGGCCTCCCGAAGCAAACCTTTCCTGCAGACTGCCCCTACACATTGGAAGAAGTGCTGGGTTAGACCAGCAGCGCGCTGCTCATCGACTTGGCATCTTCCGCCGCATCGTCCAGGCAGGCGAGGATCTCGCTGTGTTCGTCCAGATAGCGCGCCAGCGCGGCGCTGTGCGTGGGATAGCTGTCCTCGTTGCGCGGCAACGGGCAAGGTACGGGGCTCAGATGGCGCGCCAGCAGCAGGGTATCGCGCAGGCCTTCTGGCGGAATGCCCACCACCGCCCCGCGCAGGGCCACGACGGCATTGGCCACCGGCTCCGGCACCTTGAGTTTCTTCATCAGCTCGCGGGCGATGATTTCCTGCGCCGCCCCCATCCAGTCTTCGGGGTCCTCCAGCAGGCCCGGCATGGCGTCGGCCCGCCCCAGCAGGTAGAAGCCGCCCACCTCGTGCATGATGCCTGCGAAGAGCGCGGTATCCGCATCCACGCGGGTGACGCGGGCGGCGATCACGTAGGCCAGCGCCGAGACATGGGCCGTGTAGCGCCACAGCTGCTCCGCCTGCGCCCGCAGTTCGCGGTCCTGGATCTTGGCGCCGAACTGGCGCACCACCATGGCGGCGGCCAGGGTATAGAGATTGCGGTAGCCGAGGCGCATCACGGCGGCCCGCACGCTCGTCACGAGCGCTGCCCCATTCGAGCGGAACACCGCCGAATTGGCCAGCGCCACGGCACGCGCCGCGAGAATGGGCTCGGCGAGCACCTTGCGGATCACCTCCTCGTCGTGGCAGTCCGGGTCGGCAAGGACCAGCTGCAGCGCCAAGGCCGCATTGACGCTGGTGGGAAACACCAGTTCCCCCCGCTGCGCCTCGGCCACGATGGCCGCCAAATCCTTTAGTTTTTCCATAACGACACTATACCCGTTTGCAACTTTGTGCCCGGTGCGCACGATTGGAAATTACATTAATTGGACAATTTTGCAGACAAAAGCGGGAATGTGCTAATCGTCTGCCGGGAAATGAACAACGCTGTTCGCCGCCGGGAACGTTGCCCTGACCGGCGCGGCGGGCACTTCCCTCCATGCTCCGCCGCTGACGGCCATCCCCAGCGTATCGTAGACGCCTGCCGTCTTCATGCCGTCGACAAGGAAAGGCAGGCCATCGGCCAGCAAGGGATCGGCGGAATCTCCCAGGTGGAAATGCAGGTGGGGATGGACCGCGTGGCCGGTCGTGCCGATCCGGGCGATAAGCTGTCCACGGCGCACCGGGTCGCCCGGCTTCACCAGAAGCCCCGGGCTCAGGTGCTCGTAGGTCGCAAATTTGCCGTTGCCGAGGTCGAGGACAATGAAGTTCCCCGGAGCGCCGGAAAACGGTGTGCGGCGCGGATCGGTGCCGGGCGCGGGCTCGGGAACGCCGTCATGGACCGCTGCCACCTTCGCGTCCGCCACCGCGAGCACCTCGGCCCCTCCGCCCAGCTTGGGCGGCCTGCCCGAGGCAGGAGCGGCGAGCATCCAGTCGATGGCGTAGCGCCCCGGAATGCGCTGGGTTCCGTTCAGGGTGAATACCGTGCGGCGGTGGCCGCGCTCCATCTGCGGGTCATAAACGGCAACCCATGGCCCGCCTTTCAGGGGAGGCCCGAGTACCGGCAGGGGGCTCGCATCCACCTGCGTGGACGCGGCCTCGATCCAGTATGGCTGCTGCTGCCCGCCCACATCGGCGCTGAGGTGGACCCGGTGCCGCACGGCGGCGGGCGCAGCGCCCGGCAACGCGATATCGAGGTAGACGATGACGGTCTGGCCCGGCTTGATCAGCTCGGGCGAAGTGCGGGGGGCGCCAAGGTAGGGGCCGATGGATGCGGCCAGCTTCTCCCCTGCCGCCTGGTGGATGACTGCCTGCGTCCGGGCATCCAGCACTTCCAGCCGCGTAAGCGTCAGAGGCTCCCACGAGAAATTGGTCAGGCCCAGTTCGTAGCGCAGCGAAGCGCCGTCCGCGTTCGGCACAGCCACGGGCGCGGTGCGGACCGCCATGTCCAGGCTATGCCGGATCTCCGACTGGCGGCGTTCCTTGCAATCCCGCTCCGCTCCCTGGGCGGACCAGGCCGCCACCAGCATCACAGCCAGGCCCGCAACCCGGCTCCACTTGGACAGTATCGTTCTCATACGTTCTCGTTCAGGCATTGACGGGCAATGGCAGCCCGGACGATTGCCGATGATACATCCCTTTGACCGGGGCGGCTCCCGCTGGCCAAACACGCCATGCCTGCACGCGGAAGAGGTAAAATGCTGCGTTTAAGGGCGCCTGCGGCGCCTGTGCAACCGACACTGAAACAATGAGCGCCATCCCGAACGAAATCAACGCCGACGCCGTCAAGAACAGCCCTTCCGAGAAGGTCACGCCGATGATGCAGCAGTGTGTTTCCCCTATGAAACCAGGGCTTGACTTTCGAAACCTACGCTAAAAGTTACGCCGATGGGCAGGGGGACGACGCTAGATGGACACAAAGCAAGCTTTTGCGACTGCATTTCAGTATTTGGGTTTTCTCGGCATAACGGCTGTCGGCTTCGCCGGCGCGGCTTACGCACTTTTTAAATGGCTCGGCAGTAAATGGCTGGAGAATAAGTTCGCCGAGCGGCTGCAAAACCTGAAGGCGGAGCAGGACCACTCCATCCGAATGGTCCAATCATCAATCGACCGTGAAATACATCGAGCGAAGAAGCTCTACGACAACGAATTCACTGCACTAACCGAATCTTGGCGCCTGTTGCGATTAGCTTTTGACAGTTCTGCAGCAAGTATCGGGTCTATGGTTGCTGATGTTTCCAGGATGAACGCTGATGAGCTCGAACGTCACCTTACCAAACGCGGTATGGAGGAGTGGCAACGAAGGGAACTGTCCCAGCTGGCCGGACAAGAACGACAACACGAATACTACATATGGTCGGAATGGCAACGGGCAATTGATTGCAATAACAAATGGCGCGAATGTCGGCAACAAGTCGACGCTACCAGCATTTTCTTCCCCGATGGTTTTACGGAAAAATTCCGCTCGATATTAGAGTTGATTATCGGCAGCAATGTCGAGTTCGAATATCGAATTTTGGAGTACAAAAAACATACATACGGGCAAACGTGGGATTCGTTTCAGGGAACCAAAGAGCTCGAAAGAGTAGGCCGACCGCAAATGGCTGAGCTTGAGCGGATGGTTCGGGCTAGACTATGGTCGGTGGCCAAGGATAGCGACTAAGGCACTTCTTAGCAGACGCGAAGGCCGGAAAACTGACTTACTAGACCTCAGAGGGTTACAAGTTCGCGCTTGTGGCCCTTTTATTTCTTTGGAACATCAAATTCCAAATTTTGGAAGATGGCGGAGAGTACTGCACTCTTAGCCCAGATCAATTCGTCGCGATACGCCACCGCCACACTCCTACTGGATACCCAGGAGAAGCCATGCGTACGATCTCTGCGCTTGTTGAGAAGGAAGAGCTGATCGAGTTAGGCCTGAGGCTGGTGGTGACACGTGGACGGCACTGGACTGCTCGGTTCTTGGCGGAATGCGGCGTCCCGCTAAACGCTATTGCACGTGTCCTGAGCCCCGAGGGACCGCGGCGCTCACAGCCCAGAGGCCGACATCATTCAGATCTACTGAGCATTCGGCCTAGTTAGGGTCGAACCCACCGCCTCGAATAGGCCAAGATCACGCAAAACCTTCTACTATGGGGTTCGGTAACAAAAAAGGCTTGGTCAGATCTTCTTCTTCAAAAGGTAGAAATGAGCCTGCCGCAAGTTGCTTGAGAATGTACCGCCGATCCTGTTCGCGATTCCACCAAAGATGAGAGGCGCCCATATCGAGAATATGGTCGTTTAGGAAGGCCACTTCTTCGGTCGCCAATCTGAGTTCTTTTGTAAGCCGAGCGCGGTCAATCTCAGTAAGTGGACGGCAATCGTCGTTGCTCTCAATATAGGTGATAGTCACAGCGCTCCTCCGCTCGAGTTCTTCGTTCTGGCAATTGGCCCAAAGTGCAGAATATCCTACAGGCCCGCGTTTGGCGAACTCTCAGGGAAGCCGTCCACATCAGGTGCTTACATGTCGCGCTTGTCCCACCCTTCAGTGGGTACAGGGAAATCGTATGCGCACAGCCAGCTTTGTTGAAATACGGCTGAGGGCTTATCAATCCACGCACCGTGGCGCTCGAATCCGTCAAGTTGATACCGGTCCTCCCCCATCCAGGCAATGTCGGCATCCAAAAGCTGGTATCCCATGGTGCCTCGTTGGCCCACTTCCGCAATTGCGGTGATGCGCCCCAATTCGGAATCCTGCTCGAACCGAAGTGAGATCGGCCCCGGCCACCAGTAGTCCTTGTTCTGCTCCTTTGCGCCACGTTTGAAGAGCTTGCGGATGCGCAGCCTCCCTTGGTCGAACGGCGGCGCCATCCTGCAATACCATGACTGCATGCAGCCGATGACGTTCTTATAGTCGTCGCGCCCACGCTCGATACCGACCAGCAATAGGGCTTGATCGCTGAGTCGAAATAGTCGTACATTGGTCAACTCTACGATGGTTCGCAAAGGAACAGCCAACTTGAGCCGGGCTACCTTGATGGGTGCTCTGGTCCCCTGATCAGTGGTGGTCTCGATACGCAGCTCAAGTGGCTCCTGCAGGATCAGTCCATCCTCTGGGCACGAAAGAATCGCCCCAGCATCCCGCCGGCGAACTGCCCACACTTTCACTTTTTTCCTCCTGGCAATACTGTATATGCATACAGTATTTTATACGCCGCTTTGAGATAAGATCAAGTTTTCAGATAAGCGGACCGAGGCAGACACAGACTATGTGCTATTCAGCGAAGGTGTGGGCAGACTACAGGCGCTACGTGAAGCATTTCGGCGCCCACGTAGATATCGAGGAATTTGTCGTGCTCCTCAACCGGCGCGCCCGCGGCGAAAAGATCGTCGTGCCGAAGTCGTTCACCGATGCCTTCAAGTACGGTACCCCGACGAATGAGGGCGAGAAGGAATGTCAGGAACTCGTGCGTGCGTACGACGCCGCGCAGATCCCGCTCCTGCAAGAGAAGTTGTTTGAGCAAAAGCGCCGCTTGGCCGATGCCGAGCGGACGCTGGCGACAAAGGTTACAAAGAAGGCGAGCGAGGATAAGCGCATCGCTACCAAGAAGATTCAGGATTTCACCCGAATGCTGAATGACCTGGAGCGAATAGAATATTTGGAGAAGGACGATCGAATCTTCCCTGGGAATTTCTGCCCTGTGATGCTCCGCGGTGACGACGGCGAGCTCCACATTCGACCGATGCGGTACCTGTGCAGACCGGCTGGCAGGCCCGCGTTCTTCGATACAAAATATCCGGGTACATACAATGCTCGACGTGACAGTCTGGATGGCTATTGGAAGAATGTCTTCGCAAGCACCCACGCCATCATTGTTGCGACTGAGTTCTTCGAGAACGTAAAGCGGCACCGACTCGACGGGCGCGAGCTTTCGCCCGGTGAGGTGGAGGAGAACGTCATCCTCAAGTTCGCACCTGAAGGGGGACAGGTGATGCACCTGGCGTGCCTTTGGTCCCACTGGACCGGATCGGGCGAACCGGACTTGGATTCGTTCGCAATCATCACCGACGAGCCACCACCAGAGGTGGCAGCGGCCGGCCACGACCGCTGCCCTATTCCACTTAAGCCAGAGAACGTAGAGGCTTGGCTAAGTGCGCCCTCGCCGACCGACTCCGAGGCGCTGCTTGAGGACAAGGAGCGACCGTACTACGAGCACAAGCTAGCAGCGTAAGGACCATCCTCTTCACTTCCAACGTGTGTGATCGAACGTACACGGCCTCCGGCCGCGCGGATACTGGAGAAAAGGAGGATTTGACATGGACGATCTCAAGAACCGTGGCGCCCAAGATCGTGCGCGCATAAACGTGAATGAACCACATGAGGTCCGCTACTGGACAGAACAGCTGCAGGTCACGGAAGAGCAGCTGCGAAAAGTGGTTGGGGAGGTCGGCGTCAGTGCAGACGCCGTAAGGCAGAAACTCGGCCGCTGAGTGCGAGGTGGCCGGGCTTGTCTTTGACCAGTTGACGCCAATGCTGCTCGACGAGCGCACGGTAGCGCCAACGGACCAGGCTGACTATGTCGCCGAGATCAAGTATGACGGCTACCGCGTATTGGCCCTCTTTGGCGACGGAAGCTGCAGGCTTCGAACGAGGAACGGTACGGATTGCACGGCATGGTTCCCTGAAGTGGCTGAAGCACTGGGAGGCTTGAAGGGTGGTCCTACCATCGTGGATGGCGAGGTGAGTATGCTGGACGAGATTGGCCGGTCGGACTTCGACGCCCTCCAAGCTCGGGCTCGCCGGAGAAGCCTCCCTGCGGGCGCGCCTCCCGTTACCTACTGTGTGTTCGACCTGCTCCAGTTCAAAGGCCGGCCTGTAATGTCGGAACCACTTCGAAAGCGAAAGGCCAAGCTGGCAAAGCTTTTGGCGCACCAGCTGGATCATGTGCTATACGTCCAGCACCTCGATGGAAGCGAAGTCACGAATCCCCTATCGTGGCTCTATACACATGCGCTGGAGCTGAAGCTAGAGGGCATTGTAGGGAAGCGTGCAGATTCGGTATATGAGCCAGGCGTGCGCTCCCCGAACTGGTTCAAGCTGAAGCGGCCGGGCGCCGTACCGCCTGAGCGATTCCAGCGCAGTAAAAGGGAGCCCCGATGAACGAGATCTGGGAAGCCAGACGCAAGGAACTGACCTCGGCACTGGAGCGAGCCGCTCTCGACCTCGTGCAACATAGCAATGGTGCGGCGTCCATAACGATCCCGATCCATGGCACCACACCTCGGGTCTATATCGTCATCGGCGAACTGGCTGACGTAGTTGCAGCCGTGAACAGAGCGCAGAGCAGGAAAACGTAAGCTACTGAGGCCACGCCTCCTGTAGGGTTCGAACATCGTTCACGTGCCGGTCAGCTTTTTCAGCCAGCTCTCGATATCTTGTTTGGCAGTTGTCGAGTACGGCTGCGAGGGCAACGGTTGAGTTACGGTTGGCATCCGCGGTGGCGCCGGCAGCGGCGCGACTGAGGCCGGAGAGATACTCCCGCAGGCTGCTAGAGGAAGCACCAGCAGCAGTAGCCAGATTCCGTATCGTGATATCGCGTTCGTTCGCATTTTTTCGTGCCTCCTCAGTTTTTTGATGCCAGAATTTCTCCTTCTCCCTCGCCAGCTCTTTAGCTGCCGCCAAAGCTGCCGCATACTGCCTCCGAACCTCTTCACGGCCTTGTTCACGCAACCCCTCGTTATACGAGTGAATGGCCCAGGTGGCGGCCGTCAATAGGATCAGTGCCCCCGCACCATACGCAAGCAGCCGGATCGACATTAGACGATACCTCTCTCATAGACGACACCACCAGGGACGAATACCGCAGTCAGAACCTGTCCCCTCGGCGGGCCTTCCGACAGGGCGATATGTACCCAAGTTCCCTCGAAAATAAGCTGGTCGAACACCACCCCAGCATCGATGACGACGCGCGCAAGCTCTTTGGGCGTCATACCGGGCGCAGTAATGTCTGCGGCCAGGCCGAGTAGATGCGCGCTTTTACCGGCCCCGCCCACCGCCGCGTTCACAGCCGGCGAACGGTAGCCACTCGATACCGCAATGGGACGGCTGGCCACCGCGCGCACCTGTTCGAGCAGCGCCGCAAGACGCCGCAGGTTGGCGAGCGCTGCGGGACCAGGCCTGTTGTCGAGCCGGTGCCGCACTGCGATCTGCGATTCAGTTAGTTCCTCCAGCGTGAAATGCTCGGTCAGCTTCATAGAGCACCCCGCACGTCCTTGACGACCTCGGCTGCATCGTGCGCGATCTCGCCAATATCCTTGCCACGGCGACGCTCGAACCACAGGAATACTCCGCCGAGAATCCACCAGGCCGGCAACGCCGCCGCGAGCAGGAATGGCGCAGCGACGCCCAGGATGCCGAGGAGTGGGTCCACGTGCGCGGCAGCTGCAGCGTGTCGCGCCGCGTCGAAGAGTTCCGGCCATTTGGCATAC
Source organism: Massilia endophytica (assembly GCF_021165955.1). Lineage (NCBI taxonomy): Bacteria > Pseudomonadati > Pseudomonadota > Betaproteobacteria > Burkholderiales > Oxalobacteraceae > Massilia > Massilia endophytica. The sequence continues at coordinate 3,252,731 of NZ_CP088952.1, forward strand.
ACCGCCATCGCCAGGAGTGGCCCCGCCGTAAAGGACGAGGTGATCGCGCACGTGAAGCGCACGAAGCCCTCGCGCATGCTCTTGGGCCACATGAACAGGAATCCCAGCGCAGTGGCGGCGGCGCCGGCCAATACCGGCACGCCGAGGATCTTTAGGATGACGCCGCCCGCGCCAGCTGTCGTTTCGATTGCCATAAAATCTTTCATAGTCGTGGTGCATTTGGTGCCGGTCAGCCGGCGGTCGGAATAACGCAGGTGTGTGCAGCAGCCAGCGCGCAGGGGTCAAAGCGCCATGAGTCCGGGTGTCCGCCAGCAGAAGCGCAAGCCTCACTACATGTGACACGCCCTTCATCTTCGTGGATGAACCAGGCAATGAAGCCGAGGATCAGCTGCCAATCGTATGGCATGCCCTCGTTCTCCACGAACCAGCGCGCCGCCTGTCGGGCATCGCGCTGCAGATCCAGCAGGTCCCATTTGTCAGGGTCCAGCTGGATGCGCTTGAAGCGCACGCCGCCGGCGCGACCTGGCCGCCGCTTCGACCATGCCGGCAGGCGCTCGGCAGCCACGCTGGATGCGCACCAGTAGGCGCCGTTCACTGGTTCGCAGGTCCCATCCGGCATCAGGGCGTCGACCCCGTCACCAGGCATGAACACGATCTCGCTGTGACTGTATTGGCCACCAAGCCGGATACGGATGAGCACATTCGCAATGCCGTGCAGGCCTGGGCGCGTGGCCTTGTAGGAGGCGAGTTTCATTTGATCGGCCGCTCCGAGAGCTCGACGGGCGCGTCCAGGATCTCCAGCGCGCGGCCAGGTGGCAGGATCCCTGCCAGCTCCAGCTGCAGCACGCCGTCGCGCGTGTCCTCGCGGTCCAGATCGACGTAGCTAGATGCGGCGAGATCGGCCTGCAGCACCCGGATTTCGGCGGCTTGTTGACGTTCCGCCAACGACTTCGCCGGGTCGTCAATGGACGCAAGGTCGATGTGAATCTTTTCCGCCTTGGTGAAGCGGTTGCGCATCGCCAGCACGGTGATCTGGCGCGAGAGCGCGGGGCCTGCTGGCGGCGGCAGGGGCACTAGTGAGCCAGCCTCCCATTTGTAGGCCCCCAGCTGGAAATCGGCAGGTAAGTCAACCTCCACGATGCTCCAATCGCTGAGGACGGATTTCGGATAGATGATGTCCGGCGCGCTAATGACATCTCCTTGTTCCACCACATGGATGGCGAGGATGGTTTCGCCTTGAATCAGGATTTGGGTCATGCTGCAATCTCCACGTTGAGGACTCGAATTCGGTTGCCACTGGTCAGGCCCGCTGCACCGCCTGCCGCACTTGCCACCAGGACGATACGACTGGTGCTGGGGGTGCAGATGTTGTGCGGAACGTTGACGAGGCCCGGCACGGAGATTGAGCCTTTCATGTTGATTTTTTCGCCATTGGACGAGAACACCAGGAGGTCCGATGAAGGATTGTCCGAGCCAGGCTGCATGCCCATGACGTAAACTCCAGACGACATTCGGACTGCCGGGTGTGGCAGCGAGGCCGCTACATAGCTGCATCCCTTTTCCATCCGCTCATGCGTACCGGTCGTGATAGCAGTTCCAGTAACCTTGTATGGAACCAGACGGTATTTGGGCGCCACCGTGCCACTGATAGAAACCCCGTCCACGGCAACCGTAACGAATTCTGCCGTGCCAGGTGGCAGCAGGGTGGCAGAGCCGACACCACCTGCTGTCGCAGCGGATACGTTCCTCATGGTGTCCGAGCTGCTGACACCGATACCGGTTCCTGTGTCGGTGAGAATGGTCATCCGCCAGAGGCCGGTGTTGGTCGTCCAGATCGCCATCACTGCGGAGGCTGATACGGGAAACAGGCGAGGTGTGAACCGATTTGCAGGTAAGTTGCTCGAACTGTAGCCCTGCTCAAACGTAAGTCCGGTCTCCAAGCTGGCGAAGGAATTTGGCACTATGGAGAGTGCGCTGATCGCCAAATAAACGTAGCCCACAGTCGTGCCGCTGTTGTTGCCAAGCATCAGTGCTCTGGTCGCCGAGAAAACTGCCACTGGTGTGCTGTTGCTCCCGCTGTACGCCATTCCGGTCGCCACTACCGCCCCCTTTCCGGTCGTAGTGTTCGACACGGTCAACATAACCGCCTCATAGAAGCCTGTTCCAACGTTCCCGAAAATCATCAGGACATTGGAGCCGCACAAGTAGACACTCTGTGATCCGATGAGCGTGCTTTGGGTAGTAGTGTTGGGGATTGGTACCGGGCTGCCGATTGTGGCGGTATTCCCCGAAACCTGGATTGCCACAGCACTGGCTACATTGCTGCTTTCGACATAGCCGCACAGGTAAGACGTAGCACTGAGCTGTACCAGACGAGAGGCGCCGGTAGAATCCTCCCCACCCCAAGTTGGAATCGAGCCGGTGGTCAGCGTGGGCGAGCTGACGATGGACATCGTGCGCGACGGCGAGGTGCCCGACACGTTGACGAGTGAGATCCGATGATTCGTGGTATTGAGACTTTGCCCAGGGTCCGGGCCATAGAATACGATGAACTGCGTTGAGGTTACCTTCCACGCCGCAGCTGGCACATCACCACTGGCCGCGCTGATTGTGAGCGGCGTGCTGACCACCTTACCTGCGTTGTCTACCAGGATGGCTGCAAAGCCGTTCGAGGCGATCTGCACGAAGTGCACCGAGGTATCGCTGTCCAGCACCACATTGGCCTTCATGGCGACGGTGCCGCCATAGGTAGCCGGGAGCGGGGTATCCTGCACGACCAGCCCTGCCTCCAGCCCGGTCCCAGTAATGGACCACACTCCCGCCTGTGTGCCCGCCGTCTTCAGCGATACGTAGGCAATCCCGCCAGCGGCCATGGCCCCAATTAGTGTGCCCGCGTTGTTGCGGATGCCAGCTGGGACCTCCCCTAGCGAATTGTCGATGATGTACATCGGCCCGCCCGGGGTCAGGCTGGTCGCATCGGGCAACTTGGCCGACTTGCCCTTGGTCGCCATCTGCACCGGCAGGTATTGGTACACACCCGTGAAGGTGAAATCCGTCGTTGCAACGGACAAGACCTCGGAAATGCCTGCGAACTCCCAGGACTCTGTGATGCCATTGGTACGAAGGAATTTGCCCGCGTTGCCAGCCTGAATCGGTCGTGGCGAGGCCGATGCAGCATATCCCTGAGCAGCGAGGGCGGCATCAGCGGCATCAGTCGCGTACTTCTTCGCGCCGTAGCCCTGTCCTGGCTCCACTTCAGCATCCGTCTTCGTTGCCCAATTCTGGGCAAGTTCAGCGCTGACAGTAAGCGAGTTAGCAGCTGCTACCGCCTGGTCCCGGCTTTCCTCGGCCGCCAAGGATGCACTGTCGGCTTCCTCAGCCCTCGCTACGGCGACGCCGGCGGCGGACTGCGCAGCATTTGCTCGCTCTGCCGCAGCCAGGGCGTTCTGGTAGGTCGCCGCAGTCGCTGCGTTTGTCTGCTGGACCATGCCCGGCAGCGCAGCAACCCAGTCATCGGCTTCGTCATCAAAATTGTCGGGATCGTCCGTGCTGGGCCCCACGGGCAGCTCGTCAATCGGCGCTGGGGCGACGATATCGGTCATAGTTCTTCCACTTCGAGGTTGATTACGCCTTGCGGCAGGGATTCCAAGTCAATACTGAATTCTTTTGGCAGGCCGAAAATGAACAGTGGTTCGAAGTAATCCAGGCTGAAGTCATCCAGTCCGGACCACACGGCAGGTCGGCCATTCGTTTCCTCACGCAGTTGCAGAATGCGCGAGGTGAGCTTCTTCGGGAACAGAACGGTCCCAATAGCCTTCGGAACCGACCGCTCAGGATCGAGTTTGGCGCGTCCGAACTTGTCACGCTCGATGACCGAGAAATTCAAGTGGTCTGAGCGAGCCTTGTATTGCATGTCACCGATGTAGACAGCATTACCGAGATGGATTCCGCCAACGCGGCGCGTGCCCGATGACTTGCGCACGACGACGGTGATCTCCGCATTCCGGTAGGGTGGCAAATCGAAATACTGGACGTTTTTCCGATAGGCGAAGGCCCCGTATAGGTAGTCACGCCATCCGAAAGACTTGCGCTTCTTCAGGTTCTCCGTCCGGGAATATTTCAGTTCGCCAGCCACGTGGACAAGTATGTCGACGGCGTGCGCGTCAAGGCCAACCACCGCGACGGTCGACACTCGCTGTCCCGGGGCAATCACGTAACTCATATCGACCGGCGCCGTCGCTTGCGTATTGCGAAGTTGGTCGAAGACACACCACCGGTTCGTGGGTTCATCGAGCTTGAGCCAAGCAGTCCCCGTCCCAAGCGGCTGGCCAGTATTGGAAGCTAACTGCGATTCGTAGACTGCGTGCCCGGCAGGATCAATCACCCTGTGACCGAGTGCGTAGGTCGCTGCGACGTCGTAAGTGCCGTAGGTGTCACCGATCGCCTGCCACCAAGTGGGACTGCTTTCCGGCGTGTTCGCGGCATTGCCCGCCTGCAGCGACTTGAACACAGAAATGGTTCCCCCAAGGCTTCCTCGGCTCGCCAACGCCCCCAAGGCGTAGGACGTAGCAGAGTTGTACGCCATGGGAGCCTCCTCCACCACCGTCGTGCTCACCAACATCGCGTCAGTGATTTGAATCGGAACCGTCACCCTCACGTCGCGACCTCCTTCGTGACGAGGTAATCACCGCCGCGCGTGACGCGGGTCAGCAGTCGCTTCGATTCTTCCCCGGCCGTTGCAGTACGCCCGGTGGCCGAAACTATCGAGTCAAGCCGAGTGGCCAGATTACGCAGTTCACGCACCAGGACCGAGTAATCCTGTTGCAGAAGATCCTTCATCTTCGAGGTACTATAAATGCGGGATGGTCCGGTTACCTCCAGTTCTGGGCCGCCCCCGTCGCCGACGATGCGAGCGCCTCCGGCATGGAAGCCACCGTTGGCGAACGCTGGCGGATGTTTGGCCTTGTACTCGGTGCTGTCCAGGAACTGCTGGCGGATCTGCTCGATCGTTTGACCGCCATCCATGGCCGCTTCCCAGAAGTCGACCCCTGCAGCTTCGCCGCTACGTCCAAGCAGCTCCTTGTAGAGCGATTGGATCTTCGCCTCGTTCGAGCCTTTGATCGCACCGACCACGTCCTTGCCCATGCCAGCCTGGCCCTGCCAATACGTCACCTCGTCGGCACTCGCGTCGCGGCCCAGATAGGCCTGGTATGCGCTCTTCACGGCCGACGGTGCGGCTGCTACCGGGTTGGCCATCGCCGCAGCAATTGCGGCCTGCAGCGACTGTATCGCCGCAGGAATGGTTGGGAGGATGGCATTCGCGCCCGTCAACTGAGCCACTTGTTGCTGTGCGGCCGAGAAAATCCCGTCCAGACGAAACATCTCCGCCGCATGGGCCTTGTCGATCGCCAGCGCCTGGTTCTTCAGGACGATCAGCTGGCGTTCCTGCACGCCAAGCTGGACATCCGTAATCCCGGAGAGTTCAGAAATCTCGTTCGCGGTACGGTATGCATCCCGCTGATATTCCAGGTATGAACCGAAACTGCTGGCAGCATCCTGCGTCAGCGTGCTTAAAGCGCCAGATAGCGCATCGGCATCCGGAAGCGCGCCACCGGCCTTGGCAATTGCCAGCGCTGCCTGGATCTGGGACCGCGCTTCCGCACGTTGCGCCATCTCATTCCCGGGGACGCGGATCTGCCGCATCGCCGAACGGAGCGATTCGGACAACCCGCGCAGGCGGTCAAAGCGCTCGCTCTCGGCTTGTGTGGTCGCCCGCAGCGCCTCGAGTTCTTCATCGTGTGCCTTTTGCTTCGCACGGCGCTCGGCATCGATCGCTGAGCTCACTTCACCTAATGCCGCGTTCACGTTGGACATCAGGCCAGTGGCCTGGGCCTTGATCTCCGCGACCGCGGCCTGTTCATCTTGGAGAGCGTAAACGCGCTCCTGCAACGGACGCAGAGTCGCATCCATCGCAGAGAGCTCAGCCTGCCGCTGCCGCGCCGTGGCCTGCGCCGTCGTATGGGTCAGGTCGTAGATTTGTGCCTCAAGGGCTAGCCGTTGAGAGAGCACCTGCGACGAGTCAGCGGTGTCATTCATCGCGGGATACAGCTGCGCGAACTGCGCCTGGAGGCCAATCAGCTGTGCGAACTGCTTGGCGCCGGCCGCAGTAGTCTGGTCCAATCCCATCACCACCTGCTTGAATTGCTCGCGGGATGTGATCCCAGCAAGCCCCATGGCAGCAAGCTGCTCCGTCACGTACTTCTGCACCGGTGCCAGTCGCTCCTGCTCGGAAAGGTAATTTTCCGAAAAACCGCTCACGCTCTGGCTGAGCTTTTCCACGCCGCCCGCAGCCTCGATCAGCTGCTCGCGCGCCGCGGCAGACGCGAGGCCGACACCATATAACTCCGCGCCGGTCTTGCCCAAGGCAGCGGCTACGGCGTTCGTCGTCTGGAATTCGGTCGTGACTCGCGAGAGCGCGGCGCTGACGGACTCGGTCGGACCGCGCAATGCGGCCAGGTCCTGCAGCGTGACCGCCACGCCGAAGATCGCCTCACCGGAGCCGGCAAGCGCCTGGCGATACTGCAGCAGGGCCTGCGCCTCGGCGGCGAGCTGGTCGGTCGTCCCCTTGAAACCGGCAATGAGGCTGGACAGCCCAGGGCTCACACCCTCAAAAATCGCATTCAGGCGGTTTGCGAACACGGCGTCCAGCTGCCCGGAGGCATTGGGGTTGGCGCCCTCGGCACCCGTACGCGCGGTGAAGGACTTGCCGGTGATCGCATCCTTTACCGACGCCCTCTCAGCGGTGCTCAGGAAGGCCGACAGCGAGTCGTCCACCTGGGTCACGGACTTAATGAAGCCCTGAACCGCATCCTGCCGCCCGTCCATCCAGAACGTCGAGGACAGACCAAAGGTGCCGAACGCGCCGGTCGAGTACCCGTCGATATACGACTGCCCCACTTTGCCTTCGTTGCCACGCTCGTTGATACTGATGTTACCCGGACTGTTGTTGCTGGTGAAGGTGAGCCGGGTGTCCTTCTCCTTGCCTTTGTCGAAGAGCTTGACGGCGGCCACCAGGGCGAGCGCGTATGGCGCAATGGCGCCCAACGCCATGCCGGCGCCCGAGGCGAACGCGCCGTTCGCGATCATGGCGCCGCCCGCCTGCAGGCCGGCGCTCACTCCGGTTCCGACGACCGTGTTCATGAAGCCAGTCGCGAGGGTGCCCGTGAATGCCGAAACCGCCGAGCCGATGCCTGCGAGGTTGCTCAGCGCATTCCCACCCGCCGACGCCGCGGCGTTCCCGCTGGCGGCCTGCGCCGCACCAGCGATGCCGCCGCTACCGGTAAGCGAGGCGGCGATATTGACCACCCACTTCTTCAGGGTGAGCTGGTACAGGTAATCGAAGAACAGGTTCTTGACGGAGTCGCGTGCCCGTGTCGCCGCATTCTTGGCGCCGCCTTCAAGGCTCACGAACGTGTCGTGGAAGGTGCGCTCCAGGGATTGCACCATCTGCCGCTGCTGGTCCAGCTGCGGCTTCGCGACTTGGTTGGCGTACCACTGCGCGAACTCGGCCTGCAGTTGCTTTTGGGCCTCGGTGCCCTCACCGGCCAGTTCGATGCGCTGCCGCCACATGTCGGCGTCGATTTCACGGATTGCGGCTGCGCGCGCCTCCTCATCCAGGATGGCGTCCGCAGCGAACCGCCGGTTCTCCTGACGCAGCTGCTCGGCACCGGCGTAGGCCTGCGCCTGCCCCATAAGGCTGGCAATATCGGCCTTGCGCGCAGACGTTGCCTTCGCCAAGTCTTCGGCTTCCTGCGCGCTGAGCACATGGCCCTTCTCCTGCCATTTCTGGACAACCTGCCGTGCCTCGGCGTCCACCTTGAGCTGGGCGGCCGCGATCTTGCGCGCCTCGCCAGTCTTAGCGAACAGCGTGGCATCCTCCGTCAGAGAGGCCCGGTCATTTGCGGAGGCGGCAAGCCAGGCTTTTGACTGGTCGGAAACGACCTTCGCCGCATCGAAGCCGACTTTTGCGATCGAATCCGCAGCCGCCTGAATGATGTTCTTGCGCCGCTGCTCCAGCACCGCCAGCTGGCCGAGATACTCCTGCCGCTTTGACAGGTCGGATTGGCCTCCGGCCAGGTCGGCCTGCTTCTGAGCGACGGCGACATCGGCGACCAGCTCCTTGAGCTGCAGGTCGCGCTTGCGGGCGATGAATTGCTCGTCACTGATCAGCTGCTGCTGATGCTGGCTTTCCAGCGCTTGCAGGCTGCCCGCCAGCACCTCGCGCTGCAGGTCCCGCTGGTTTTGGAGCGCCGCCAGCCCTGCATTGCTGAGCGAAGAATACTGCCGCCGGACCGCAGCGAGGCGGTCGGCGATATCCTTGTCGGAAACACCGGCGTCGAGGCCGGCCTGCCTCGTGGTGGCCAACTCCTTTTCTAGGCGCTGCTGGTCGGTGAGGAAGCGATTTCCGTCCTGAACCCACTTGATGCGCGCCTCGTCCAGCTTGACGCTGATCGCCTTCTGCTCGGCGTTCCACTTCTGGGCGGCGGCCTCCTGCATGATGCCGTCAATGACGGCCTTCTGCTTTGCGATCTGATCGTTCAGCGACGAGACATTGCGCTTACGCGGGGAGACCCGGTCCATGTCGGCGGCGACCAATAACTGCGCCTCCAGCGATGCCAGGTATTGCTGCGCCTTCGCCAGCTTGGCCTCCGGCCCTTCCTCGCGGCCGACATCCAGGATTGCGTCCCAGCCGCCCTTGGCGGCGCCAGCGACCGCGCGCCAGCCGCGCTCGACCAGCCCGAGGTTGTCGTGCACCTCCTTGGCGCGCTGTTCGAACGCGGTGGAGTAAGCCGCCTGAGCGATCACGGCAGCCTCTTCGGTCCGCCCTTGATCCTCCAAAGCTTTGATCTGCTCAAAGGTCGCGGCGGTGAGGTAGTGGTACTGCTGGGTCAGCTTGAGGCTCGCCTCGACCGGGGAGTGGCCCAGTTCAGCGTAGTTGGCGGCCGTTTTCTCGATGCTGATGTCGAGCTCTTTCTGAGCTGCAATGGCACTGGTGCTGAAAGACGCCAGGTTTTGCGCTGACACTTCGCCCGTTGCGGTGATGGCAGCGAGCGCTGCAGCGGCGTCGCCGCGCGTGCTGCCCGCGGCATCCTTCACTTCGCGAGAGAGATCGGCGAGCTGACCTGCGGACACACCGGCGGCGTTTCCGCTCATAGCTATGGCCCGGGCGTAGGCTTCCGCCTCTTTCCGTCCTTCGTTGTACGCGACGGCCAGGCCAACTCCCGCCGCAGCAGCTATCGAGAACGGATTGACCAGGCCGACCACATAGCCGCCGAGCGCCCGCGCTGCGGCGCCCGTGCTGCCGAACATGTCACGCAGCTGGCCGCCCTGCTGGAGCAGCACGGTGAGCGGCGCCTGCCCGGCCTGTAGGCTCACGATGATGTCGGTGACTTGCGCCGGCACCTGGCGCAGTGCAGCTGCCGTACGGCGGGAGGAATCGTCAACGCGCTGCATCGAGCCGGTTGCGCTGGCGCGCAACCGCTCGAATTCCCGCACAGCCTGCTCGGCCTGCGCTGTGATGATGACGCGTGTTTCAGCCATTACGCATTTCTTCCCATGCCTCGACGGCAGCAATTTCCATGATCTGAACTTCAACGAAGCGCTGGTCGCGCAGCTCCTCCGCCACTCGCCGCTTCAGCACGATGTCCAGTGCCGAATAGTCCAAGCCGGTCCGGAAACCTTCGGCATAGCGCCACTGCGTGCCCACCGCGTGAAACAGATTCCAGGCCGGCACACACTCCGGCCAAAGGTAGAGGTAGGCTTGCTCCGTTCTCCCGCCCTTTGCCCACCTCACACCGGCCAGCGCGGCAAGGGCCTTGTCTACCTCGTCCTCCTCGCGCGCGGTCCTTTCCTCGTCTACCAGTTGGCCACGGGCCCAAGCGCGCGCGAGCGCTGCTAGTTTTTTTCCTTCGCCCCGTTGTCCCGGTTGTAGGCGTTGAAGCAGACCAGGCCCATAGCCTGGATCGACAGCAGCGCGTCGAAGGCTTCCTCACTGAACTCGGCCGACTGTCCAGTGGTGTTGTCGAGCACCAGCTGTTGGCCATCCCAGCCCTTCACCTTCTGTTTCAGGAAGTCCGCGTAGATCAGGCCGCTGCCTTCGTAGGCCTTCTTGACCTCCTCCTGGCTCGAACGGTTGCAGATCAGGACGAACTCGAAGTCCTTGGGTTTGCCATCCTCACCCGGCACGGTGCCTTTCACAGTGGCGCGGAAGATGTCGCCTACCAAAACTTTGAACTTGCTCATGTAACTCCTTTGTGTCCGGCGGCGCCGGTGTTTAGAAACTGGTCGTAATGCGGATTTCGTCGTTGCCGGTGAGCGGCGTCATGCGCAGCTTGAAGCCGTTGAAGCGCGAGCCCTTCAGCTCGTCCTTGGTCGGGTCCACCAGCTGCACGGCCGGCATGAACACCATCACCTTGTCGCCAGCGACCGTGCCGTGCTCGAGGCCGATGCTGGTGAGACCGGCCGCCTTCACCTGGGTAAGGAACGCAACTTCCTGCGATGCGTTCAGCTCCAGCTTCAGGTCGCCGGTCACCTTGCGATCAGTGATTGGCACCGACTCACCGCCCAAGACTGCCTGGAACTCGGCCGTCACGCCCAGATCGACCATCAGGCCTTGGCTCGGGTAGAAGGTGCCGCCGGTCAGCGCTGGCGCCAGCAGAGCGGAATGCGTCGCGCCGAAAGTCAGGTTGCCGGAATTTGCGTCCGTCACCAGCTGGGGCACGCGCCAGTCGGACAGATCGGTCGACGGATTCGCCGCTGCGGATACGCCGCCGTCCAGCGCCACGAACTTGAACGAGATGACAGGCTTCTTGCCCACGGACAGGTCCATCGATGCGGTACCGCGGGCGCCCAGCCCCTTGTGCAGCACACCGTCGTCGTACCAGTAAATCGTGACGGACTCGAACGCATTGGAGATCGGCGTGTAGTCGACACGGACATCCTCCGTGATGGTTTCTGCAAAACCGATGGCACGCATCAGCGGGCCCCAGGCTGGCGCGACGCCAGCGTCGCCGGAACCGACCAGCTCGACGTCGAAGCCCATTTCGAGATAGGTCGCGCCGACCAGCTGTTCCGAATTACCCAGATACGCGCGAATGATGTCGCGGTCCACGTTCTCGGCCTTCAGCGGGTTGATACTCAGATTGCTCACCACCAGCGCATTTGCCGCGCCGCTCGGCGCAGCATCCTGTGCATAAGTGGTTTCCAGTTTCGCCAGAATGGCGGTCTTGCGGATGAGGCGGCTCATTGCTTACTCCTTTTCGATTTTGTTTGCGGTGGCAGCAGCCAGCTGCCCGGTCTCGGGGTCGCGCTTGAAGCTGCCGCCCACCTGGGGCTCTACAGCCACCGGCGCGATCCGGAGACCAGGCTGGAGCACCACACTTTTCGTCGCAGCCGATGGTTGCGGCGCGGCGCCGGCGTCATTGGCGGTATCGGTGGTCATGGGTTCAGTGTCCTTCCTTGTGTCTGGTGGGTGATAACGAAGCGCGCCGTCACGCACGCCAGGCTGGAATCCAATTCGTCGTTGTCCCAGGTCAGCGTTTCGCCTTCCGATGGCTCGAGAGCCGAAACGGTGCCGTCTAGGGTTGCATTGGCGTCCAGGCAGGCGAACACCTGGTCGAGCACAGCATCCGCCGCGGTGTTCGGCTCGTCTGCCGTTCCGCGTCCATAGCACTCCACACTAATGAGGGTGTGCCAGGTTGGTCGCGCGCCGAGCACCTCTGGCAGCGTGGAGGCACTGCGCTCGAGGCGCACCACGACCGCACGCCCTACCTCCCTACCAAGGGCACGAGCCCGCGACGCGAATACCTTGCCGCTTGCAACATTGGCGTCCTTCAGGACGTCAACTACTTTGTCCAGGACCTGCTGGTGCGCGCTCATGCCGCCTTTTCCAGCAGCACAGTCGTCAGGCCGGCCATGGAAGTGCCGTCCGGCTGGCAGTCGGCAACACGCCACACTGCGCCATTCACGGTGACGGAAGTCCCGACGAACGATTCCGGCACCTTGTCCGATGCCAGGATCATTTGCGGCGCCGCGGCGCCCATTCCGATGGTGCCGACCATCCCGACTTTGAATTGCGCGTCGAAGACAACCGGCACCTCCTCGCCGCCGATGACGACGCGCGCGTTCGCAAGCTTTGCCAGGGCCGCCAGGTGGAGCCGGGCTTCGAGCTGGTCGAACATCAGGCGTTCAGCTTCAGTGCAACGGTTGCGACGCCGGCGCCAGCATCAGCCGCCGCAAAGCCGGCCTTGGTGTTCCCCGAGGCGGTTTCGGTCAGGCGGCTGTTCGCCGCGTCCCAGTAGAGCTCCTCGCCGAGTTTCGTATCGTCGGTGGAAAGCTTGGGCAGGGTAAACACGCCTTCCACCGCAACCGACGCAGTGGCGCCGATAGCGATGTCGGCCAAGGCAACGCCCACACGCTTGTTCAGCACCACCAGGGCGCCGGACAGGATTGCTGCGCCGGTGGAATTGGTGTAGTCCAGCACACCGCCTTCTTGCACATAGTTCTTTGCCATCTTTGGCTCCTGAATCGTTGAATGAAACGCGCAGCGCCGGGCGCCGCGCGCGGTAAGGCGCTTACGCGCCCGGGTTCTTGGCCATGGTGCGGAAGGAAAGCGCCTTCACGCCCGCGTCCAGGCGCACTTTGAATTCGGTGCCATCGACATTCCAGCCCTCCTGGCGCTCCAGCGTCGGAGACTGCACGCCGTCCAGGTAGCTCACCTCAACGGTGTCGTGCATGTCCTTGTTCGCTGCGCCGTACCAGATGGTCGGCGAGGCGGCGTCCAGGCGCGCGTCGGAGATGACTTCGAAGGTTCCGCGCACCGAGTTGGGCACGGTGTTGTTCTTGTTAGCGGCGCCGACGTCATACTCGCTGTCGCGAACCACGCGCGCGGCGCCTTCCAGCGCGATCGGCACCAGGATGTTGGCCAGACGGATGTTAAGGATGGCCTCGCCGTCCTTCTGGGTGGCCATCGCGACACGCATGGCGTCCACCGCGGCGGTGCTGAGGCCGCCACCGGCCAGCAGATTCTTGTGGTCGGCATGGAACAGGGCGACGCCGTCCGACATCACCTGGTTCTGGGTCAGCACGGCATACACCAGGTTGCCAACCGTGCGGATCGCGGCACGGCCCATGGCGCGAGGGATCTTGGTGAATGCATCCAGGTCGTCGTTGATGATCGTCTGGCGGGTCAGGTTGAACATCTTGCCGTAGGTCGCCAGCTGCACGCTCTCGCCGCGCTCGCCCATCTGGGCATTGTGGTATTCGCCGCCGTCGCGGATCAGGTCCAGCGAAGGGAACGAGCCCAGCTCGATGCGCTTGCCGATTTTGAAATCGGTCAGCACGCCGGTGGAGGTCCATTTCTGGAAGGTTTCGTCGGCTTCCTCGTAGCCCTTCATCATCGCCTTCTCGGCGATGTTCGTCAGCAGGATCGGGAAGTCCGAACCCGTGCCGGTGAAGGCTGCGGCGACCAGGGCCATCTTGTCCATGCCGAGGGCCTTGATACCCGCGCGTTCTGCCGAAGCACGGGCAATGTCCATCAGCGAGTAGCTGCGAAAGTTGTTCGCCGTATCATCCTTGGCCAGACCGGCGCGAGCCATAATCGAAGCGGTTACGCCGGCGCGGAACTTGTCGCGCTCGTCTTCCAGGGTGACGATGCGCGGGCCGCTGCCTGCGACCGGGGTCGTACCGGCACCGAGGTGCGCCAGCAGCTGCTTGTTCGCCTTCTCGACCGTGCAGTCGAGATCGTCCACGCAGGCCGTTTGCAGCGCCTGCACGCCTTCGACATTGGTGAATTTGGCGAAGGCCTGGGCGATCGCAGTGCGACGGGCCTTGTCAGCAGCCAACGCCTGGGCGCGGATCTGCTCTTCGTTCAGGGGCTGCGCGGCGGCAGCAGGGGTTGCAGCAGACATGGTGTTGCTCTCCTCGGGAGTGGAAGTAATAGGTGCCGGCGGGACAGCAGCAGCGCGTGCTTCCGACAGCATTGGGAACGACGCGAAGCGCGCCTTGATGGAACCGTGCAGGGTGGCGGCGGCCGCGAGAGGCAGCGCCGGGACGACGACGTCGATCAGCTTTTCCGCGAGCGCCTGCTCCGCGGTGTACCAGTGGTCGACGCCATCCGACAGCAGGGCGAGCGCCGCGGCCTTATCATTCGAGCGGACCGCGTAGCTGGTTGCCATGGCTTCGGCAAAGCTGTCCAGCTGGTCGGCATACTCGCGCAGCTGCACGGCATTGCCGCTGACCCAGTTTAGCCATGGGGCGTGGATCATCAACAGCGCATTCTCGGCCATCTCTATGCTGTCGCCCGCCATAGCGATCAGGCTCGCCACGGACGCGGCGACGCTATCCACGATCGTGGTGACCGTCGCCTTGTGGCGACGGATGGCGTTGAAGATCGCGATACCGTCCGGGACCGAGCCGCCGAAGCTGTTGATGCGAATGGTGATGTGATCCACGTCCAGCGCATCGATCTCGCGCACGAAGTCCCTGGCGGCGACGGTATCCTCATACCAGCTCTCGCCGATGTCGCCGTAGATCAGGATCTCAGCGCTGCGCGCGCCGGTCGATGCCGCAGGCTTCGTCTGGGCGCGCACGGAGTACCATTTGGCAGGGTGTGCGCTGGGATTGGTTGCTGGTCCGGACATTCAAGGCTCCTTGTTCTGAGCCTGCAGTTTCCAATTTGCATCGTCCCATTTCTACGCAAAAGTGAGACAGAATTGATGAGCTGCCGAAATGCGGCGGGCCCGCTAATGCGGACCCGCTGCGCACTACTCGTCTGCAGGCCCGGGAGGCGGATCAACCTCGCGCTCGGGCTGTGCCGCCTTGCTGTGGTTTTTGAAGTCGGAGGAGAAGACGAGGCCGCGCGAGCCGGCATCCTTGCGCCAGGTGTCGATCTGGTCCAGCTGGTCGCGCGGGTTGACGCCTCGCTTGCGCATGACCTCCACTTCGCTCGCGAAACCGCCCTGCACCAGCTGCAGCCACGCCATGGCCTCCTTCAGCGGGTCGATCCACGGCATGGACTGGCCGATGAAAAGTGCATCGTCCATGCTGTCGGGATCGACGTCTGCGGGCATCGGCACCACGCCGGAAAGGTGCGCGGCCTGTACGAACGTGCTCCAGATCGGCTGCACGTACTGGCCGACGAACTCGTCGGTCAGTACGGCGTAGTTGATCCACTGCTCCACCAGCTCCTGGCGCTGCGCGGAATAGGTGCCGCTATAGTCGCGCGCGAGGCTGGAATAGCTAGCGCCCAAGCCGGCGGCGACGGCCCGCAGCTGGCCGCCGCGGAACGTCACCAGATTCGGATTTGGCCGGTTCGAATCGATCAGCCCGATTTCCTCACCTGCGACAAGGGTGTCGATGATCATGCCGGGTGCGAAGCTCATCTCCCTGGGCGCAGAGGCGGTACCGGCCACACCTTCCGTGACCTGAAAATCGTCAGGCGAGCCCTTCTTGATGTAGGCGGTCAGCGATGCCGCGACCTTCGCCGCAATGCGCTCCGACTCCTCGTAGTCCTTGATGTCTTCCAGTCGAGTGATCACGCTGGCGAACTCGGACACGCCGCGCATCTGCCCAATGCGGTCCACTGACTTCAGGTGCACTATGCGCTCGGCCGGCACGCGCTTCACCTCGAACTGCTTGCGCGCCCAGGTGTCGCTCCCAGGGAATTCCTTGTAAGCGTAATAAGCGGTCGGCCGACCCCAGGCATTGCGCTGGATGCCCTGCCAGATATTCGCCGCGGCGTCGTGGTACTCCATCGGGATGAAGTCAGGCTCGATCAACTCGACCGAGTACGGCACGCGCGTGCCGTGCACCAGGCCGGTGGCATTGCCGATCAGGTGCTGCGACAGGCATTCGCCATCACGCAGCCAGGTCTTTGCCACCAGGCGCTGCGTCTTGGCCCAGTGGTGCTGCTGCGTAACCTCGGGCGCCTTGGCCCAGTCGCGGTAGGCGTCGCGCAGGGCCTTGGCATATGCTTCGTGGATCTTGCCGTCCCTGCCGCGGGGCTGCGGCTCGATGCCGATCCCGGATGGGCCCACCACGTTGTTCACCAGCGTGCGGAGCGCGCCGCGCGCGATGTCGTGGTTCTGCTCCAGGTGGCGCGCCTGTTCGCGAAGCGCTACGGCGCCCTGCTGCACGTCCACGTCCGGCGCGCGGCCGGCCCGTAGGCCTTTGCGCAGGCGCGATGGCTTGGCCGCCTCATACTGGCCCAACACGCGGCGCGCCGCCATGCGCCTCACGCCGGCCGCTGGCGAGAGAAACGCGATCAGCCGGTCCAGCCCATTCAGGCGGACTTTCTTCTGCGACTCCATCAGCGCCCCGCGAAGCTGGCCACCGAATACCCGGCGCCGCCGAATGTCGGGCGCCCAGCTGCCCGCGCGCGCTCCGCCGCGACCTTGGCTTCCCATTCCTTGCGGCCTGCGCGCACGCTGTCCAGGTCCTCCATCCGCAGTTTGCGGTTTTCGAACTGGACCTCCTTGCCTTCGAGGATCGCCAGCTCGGCCTGCATGTACTTGGCCAGCATATCGGTTGCGACGGACATTTCGAACTCCTTTTTCGTTGCGAATAGGGGCACCCTATCAGCGCCCACGTCCCATTTCTACGCAAAGCCGGGACAGTCTCAGCTGCCCTTGAGGAGCCGGTAGAACTGGCTCCTGCTGCAGCCCAGCTCCGCCTGCAGCTCCTCCCTGTTGCGCCCGTTAAACCGGGCCCGGATAATCTCCGCGCGGGCATCGGCGTCGGTGCCGGTCTTCTTCACGTACACAGCCTGCCCGCCCCAAGCGCGGCGGAACTTCGCTTCCAGCTCGCGCTCGGTCTTCGGGTCGAGCGCGGCATCCCCAAGCGTGGCACGCATCTCGGCCAGGATCGCTCCCACGATGTCTAGTTGTTGTTCATGCATTATCTGAATCCCCTACTTGCCCAGCCGTCCGAAGCGAAGGGACTTGGCGCCACCGCACGACCCGACACAGGCGCCGGCGTTGCGGGCGGCGGCGTAACCTTCACCTCGCGCGCAGTTGCTGGATCACCGGCCGGCGCCGGCGCCGCGAACAGGTCCACTATCGACGGCGCCACCTTCTCTTCCAGCTCGTCCCAAAAGCGGGCGCTCTTCTTCGGCAGGTCGAGGTGAGTCTCCAGCCAGACGCCATAAACTGTGCAGTCCCACGCTTCAACGCGCTTGCGCAGCGGCGTCCAGCGCGATTCCTTTCCGCCGGCGGAAGCGCGCTCAACTCGTGCCTCACCGGCCATTTGCTTGTAGAACTCATCGCTTGCGTCCTTCGAAAAGTGGGTGTAGCCAGGCCCGGTCTTGGTGATCTGCAGGCGGCCGTATATAAGATCTTTGGCCAGGTTGGTTCCGACGTGCCAAAGCAGGAGGCCTTTCTTGACCTTTTTGCCGCGCCAGTCGATGTCCACCTTGCCGACCCCGTTCTTGATGTGCTTCTCGACGCCCGGGCTGCCGCGCACCGCATAAATCTTGTGCCCGAGCCGTGCCTGTGCCGCCACGAAGCTGTACACCGCATGCGTGTGGTGGCCCTGTGTATCGATCGCCGCCGCGTGGATCTTCATCGGCGCGCCACCCGCGTGCACGAGAGTCGCCTCCCACAGGTATTCAGCGAGGTCGCTCCACACCTGATCCTCTGACGGGTTGCCATAGAAAATGCGATAGTCCACGTACCACACCTCCATGCCGCGGCCTATCGCGCGCACCAGCACCTCGATCCGGTTGTCCTGGGTATCGCAGCTGGCGAGCAGCAACAGGCCGCCCAGCGGCACCGTGCCGTAGGCGTATGGCTCGGCGCGCTCCTTCAGCTGGTCGGCATCGGTCTTCTCCATTTCGACTTCCCATGGCAGCCCGAGGGTGGTGTTGGTGAAGGCCTTCAGCTTCGTGATGTCGCCGGCCTGCGCTTTGGCGTAGGCGGACAGGAACTCGTCCACCAGGTTGGACCACGTCGCGGCCGGGCTGTAGGCCGTCCAGACGTGAAACGCGATGTGCTCCATCGGCGCGATCTCATGGCCCAGGGCATTACGGAACACGCCGTCGGCGTCGATGGTCACGCTGCCGTCGACGTTCTGCCAACGCCCCTGCGGCGCCAGCGCCAAGTACTCCGCTTGCGTGATGAGCGTGCCGCAGCCAGGATGCGGGCAGAGGTGCCGCACAGAGTCGGGATCGCCGGGCAGCCAGCGCATGCCGGTCGCGTCGTCTTTTTTGCCCCAGACGAGCGGATGGAAATTGCCGCAGCCGGGGCATGGAATGGCGTATTTGAAGCGCTCGTCCGCGGCCTCGTACCGGTCCTGGATCAGCGAGAAGCCCGCGAGCTTCGGCGTCGATCCCGTAACCATTTTGGGGAACGTCGCACCTTCCACGCGTTTGGCGGCCAGGATGTCGGGCGCGCCCTCCTTGTCGATGTCGCGCAGGAAGGCATCTAGCTCGTCAAGGAAGGCCACATCCACTGAAATCCTGCGGTAAGCACGCGCCGCGGTACCGCCGCGCGTGTGCAGCAGGCAGCCCAGGAACTTCTTCTGGGCCAGCGTGTTGTCCTTGTGGCGCGCGAGGTGCGCCGGCATCGCCCGCGCCATCACGCCGACGTCGCGCAGCATCGGGTCCAGCTCGGTCTTTACGAACTCGTCGTTGTCACCGTCGGTCGGCTGCCACAGCGCCTGGTTGCGGCGCTTGTGCTCAGCGAAGTAGCCGATGGCGGCGAGCAGGATCTTGGTGTAGCCGACCCGGGCCGACTTCATGAAGTCGATGAAGCGGATATCGTCGTTGCTGATGCAGGCCATGATCGCGCGCTGGAAGGGCCACGGCGTCCACGCGCCTTCCACGTACGAGGATTCCTTCGATAGGTAGAAGTGCTGCCGGGCCCACTGCTCGAGACTGAGTGGTTCCGGCACGCCGAACGCGCCGAGGCCGCGCTGCACGGTGGCGCCGAATTCGGGCGACTCCCAGCCCAGCACCTCGTACATATCGCTCACTGGCCACCCTCCTCGTCTTCCATGTCACCCGCAGCAGACTCATCGCCCGACGCGCCAGCGGGATCGTCGCGCAAATCGGCGAGCGACATGCCGGCAACGACGTTGCGGGCGCGCGCGATCTCGTGCGCGATGGCCTTGACCTCCTCGGCCGGAAGGCTCGGCACGCGGCGGCGGACGGCGCCGGGGATCGCGTCGAAGATTGCGGCAACGCGCGCGCCGGATTTCGCGAGCACCTCTTCGATCAGCGTGACCGGCGCCAGCACCTTTAGGCGCTCGGCGTTCTGCAGGGCCACGCGGATGCGCTGCTCGCGCGCCAGGCCTGCGCGCTCCTGCGCCAGGTCGAGGTCCCCATTGGCCGCGCGGCCAGCGGCCTGCTCGCGCAGATGCGAGCAGTACGCGTGGAGCATCTGCAGGCCCGGCATGCTGGGGTCCAGCACCTCGCGGGCGATCAGGTTGCCGACCGCCTGCTGGCTGATGCCGACCAGCGCGCCGAATGCGGCTTGGGTCATGGGCTGGTTCAGGTCAGGCTGCGACAATACAACCCCCTGGGGATGGTGCTGTGACTAGCGCGGAGACAGGGTTCGAATTACCCCTGCCACCCGAGGCAGCGGAGTACCTTGGAAACCGTTTCGTCGCAGCAACAAATGGGTGGAAGGGGTTCATCGTGCGGTCTCCTGCGCCTCGATCCAGGCTTTCGCGAACTGCCCCGCGAACTCGCGTTCGACCGTCAGCTGTGCGACGTATTCGAAGTCGAAGCGCTCCTGGTAGACGGCGCTGCGCACGAAGATCACCACCGGCCTGACTGCCGTGCCACGTGCGAACTGCACACGCTGCCAGATGCCTCGCGGCAGGCGGTCGCCCGGGCTGCCTGCGAAGTACACGTAGCCCTGCTGCCGCTTTGTGCCGCGGGCCAGCGCCTCGCGGCGCGCCGCCGTGGTATTCGCCCGGTAGCCCATCTCTGGGAAAGCCTGGAAGTAGGACAGGATCTGGACGATCTGCCCGCGGCTCATGTTGCCGTAGGCATCCAGGCGGGCGCCGCTGCCGGGCACGGCCCGGAAGCCAGCGGGCATGGCACCCACCGCCTGGAGCGCGCGTTCGAAGCGCTTCTGGCCTCGCAGGCCACCCCTCACCTGAGGCGCCAGGAACTTGGAAGCAGGCGTCGCTTTTGTCGCGTCGTCCTTCAGCTTCACTTCGGCGGACAACCGTTGTGCGGTGGCGCCACGGACCGCGACGCCAGACAGCGTGTAGGGTGTGGGATTACGGAAGACGTCGCGCATCTCGCGCTGCTCGGCTTGCGCTGCCAGATGGGCAGTTCGGGTCAGCGCGACGCGAGTAGCGAACGCCTGCTGTTTTGGCAGCGTCTGCGTGGTGTGGCGCGTTATCGACGCTATCGCTTCTCGAACATCGACTTTCATTTCCCATTCCTTCATCATCTTTGTTGCAGCCTTAGCAGCCTTACGTTCGAAGCCTGCACAGTGCAAAGCGGCTCCAACTCTACTTCTGGGCAGGGTATGCAGGGTTTCAGGGTTGTTTACAACGTGGTGAGCAACAAATTTCACGTGCCAACCCAACTTTCCTCGCATACGTGCGGCGAACCCTGCAAACCCTGACACCCTGCTCAGATCGAGCATTCATGCGGCTTTGCGCTATGCAGGGTTCGTTACCAACCGTGCATAGGCTGCGCTAACCCAGCGCGCCATCCGCCCGAACATCGGCTTCCTTCCTGAAGTGCTCGAGATCGTTCTCCAAGCTCTTCTTGTCGTCTTTATCCCCGATGATGAACATCATTCGGGACTTCGCCTGCTTGTTCCCAACGGAGACTTTCTTCTTCGCCTTGTGCTCCCTGCTGGCGATCAGGCCGGCGAACTTGCACAGGGTGAGCGGCTTCTCACCACTCTTGTCGCACCAGCGCCGGTAGATGTTGAACAGGTCTTCGCTCAGGCAGGAGCAATACGGCGCATCCAGGTAGCCGTCCTTCCAGGCGCGATGGAATGACATCCATCCGCTTAGGCCGAACTCGATAACGCGCTCCTTGGCCAGCGTCATCGGCGGCTTGGTGTGTTCGTTGAAGCCTTCCAGCGGGAACGTCAGCAGGTAGTAATAGAAGGCCTCAATCGCTCCGGCCGCGATGGCGTCCGTGACGGATTTGTAGAAGGCCTCGTCCTGCTTCGCCCTGGCCTCGATCACCATCATGCGTCGGTCCTCAAGCTCGATCGGTATCGGCTGCGGCTCGTTCGACAGGAACGCGGCGTTCATGTGATTCGTTTCGGTCCGCTCCGGCAGGTTCTTCTGGTTGATGCTCATCTGCTTGCCTGTGATCATGTACTTCAGTGTCCCGTTGTGGCTGTACTTGTCGTCGCGCGACAACACCTCTTCGAAGAGCACGAACAGCTTGCGAGAACGCCAGGCAGTGAACGTGGAGTCCAATTGGTGCTGGCTGGCCACGGTGCCATAGTCGCCATAAATCGGGGCGATGATGTCCTGAAAGAAGAGGCTTTTGCCCGTCCCCTGCTTCTCTCCGAACATCAGCAGCGCGGTCTGCATCTTCGCGCCCGGGTGCTGGAGTGGATACGCCAGCCAGCGCAGTATCCACACCACACATTCGTCGATCCGGTCCTCGGCGTTGCAAAGGGACGACAGGAGCGCGAGGATTGGCTTCACCAGCTCATCGTTGCGTTTCGGCGTGAGCGGCCAGCCGAGGAAGATGTTCACGTGTGTGACAGGATCGGCCCGCTGCGTGGGGTCGAACACCAGGTTCTTCGCCTCCACCGTCTTACGCAAGCTGTGTTCCTGCCAGCGAGCTGTCAGGTCGGCGGTGTAATCGGCCCGCACGGCGCCGAGCGACATCACCTGCTGCCCAATGCCGTCCCACACGGTTTCCGTCCCGCGCAGCAGCGTCAGGTGCTCCAGCATTTCGCCGAGCTTTCCTCCCTCTCCGCCTGGACCGACGGCTTTGCCGCCGACCAGCGCCGGGAGGGATTCACGGAGAATCGTTCGGCGTGTCTCAGCCTTCTCCCACTGCGAGGCCAGCTCCTTCCCTACCCAAGCCGTGAAAGAGCTCTTCTTCATGCGCTGCTTGCGCAGCCCGTCCCATACATCGGTGGTGGGATAGATTAATGCGAAATGCGAGAGCAGAACCTCCAACGTAGGCACCCGCAAACTGACCAGCTCGTCCTCTGGCAGGGGAGAGGTTGGTTCCCCTGCAGCAGCCGACGGAGGCGATTCGCAAGACCTCTCCCCCTCTTCCTGTGCGGCCAGGGTGCCCCACGGGCTATCGGCCGCAGCGTGCGCCTCCTCCAGGGCAGAAGCGATCTGTGCGCACGCCGCCTCCGGCGACTCGTTCACCCACAGGTCATTGAAATCCGACCATTTGTTCTCGCCGCGCTGCTCAAATTTTGGCACGCAGACCATGGACCGCCCGACGGCTGCGGCTGCCGCACGCGCCTTCGATAGCCCAGCGTTCTCAAACTTCAGGATGCGCACGCGGCGGCCTGCCCGGATGTCGCATTCAATGTACGGTGTGTTGGTCGAGTCCTTGCGCCAGGTGGCACGCACCGTTACCGACTCGCCTTTCCCATTGAGGCACACGTGATCAGCGCCATCGATAGGCGGCGCCGTTTCGACATCAAAGTCCTCGGACAGATCGCGCTGGTAGCGTTGTACGAGCTGCCAGTCGTCGTCCGCGAAGAACAGCAGCAGGGCATCAGGAAAATCCTCGCGCAGCTGGCGCGCAACGGCCAGCAGATTGCCCGCATTGAATGCCACCATCAGCGGCACCCGGCAGTCGGAAGCGCGGCGCACTGTCTGAGCGGTAGCGTATCCCTCCCCAATTCCGATGACGCGGGTTTCACCGCGCACGATGGTGCCGATCAGGCATGCAACCCCTGACATGTCGGCACCGGCATTGAAGCGCTTCTCGCCATCTGGCGCGATTTTCTGTACGCACGCCAGCTCTGCGCGCTGCCCAGTACGGTAGCGGCGAGCAGGCACCAGCAGTGTGCCATCGAGGGCCACACGCGCACCCTCGCCATCGATCTGCTTGCGCTGCAGATATGGAACCGCTGCAGGGTCAGTTACCGCTCCAGCACGCTTCCACTCTTGCGCCGCACGGTTGGCTGCGAAGCGAGCGGCATTTTCGCGGCGCCGCTCTTCCTCCTGCTCAATCTCGGCCTGGCGGCGCGCTGCCTCAGCGCGCTCTTCGTCGGTAGCCCCCTCCCAATCGACCTTCACGGAAACGGTGTTTGGGTTCTGTCCCTGCCACAGTCCATATGCCCCTGTAACCACCGTTCGGCCGGAACGTAGCGTGAATTCGCGTAGGCGGTACCACGCTTTCTTGCCCTTGCCGAACTTGTTGATCTTACCGTTCAGGCGAGGGTGCCCGGGCGGCATGGGTGGCAGATCTACTGCCATTTGCGCGATCACGCTGGCCAGGTCAGCCATACGCAACTCCGCACAAGGGCATGCTAGCGAAAGGGAGACTCAGGCCCAGGTCACGCATCGGTCGCGCTCTCCGCTACTTCCACAGCGGGCGACCTGTATGGGAGCTCCTGGCTCCCGACGCGGGAGGGAAAATTGCGATAATCCAGTGCACCGTCCCGCAGCACCATGTAAGCGCCCCCCGGGCGGTACCGCCCCATCTGGCCCGTGGAAAGCGGCTTTTCGGCATTATTCGACAGTTTCGCCATTTCGCTCCTCACTTTCCCGCAATCTGCTCAAGCCGGTCGAGCAGCTGGTGCATGGCCTGGTTCGAACGGTAGACCGCCTCCCGTACTTTCTCGATCTCGGCAGCATCGATGCGACCGTCCATCAGTGCCGCACTCACTTCCGCGCCGACATCGCCATTGCTGGTCATGACCTTGACGACGAGATCCAGCAGGCCCAGGTCGGACACCGGCGCCGCGGGATCGACCTTCACGCATACGTGGCTGTGATTGGCCGCCAGCGCGTGCAGTACGCGCATGTCGCCCGTGATGCCCATGACCTGGTCGGCATCCTCCAGCAGCACACGGTTCGACATGTTGTTCGGATTGGCTTTGTTGCGCAGGATCTGCGCTGACATACCAAGCCGAACAGCGATGGCCTCGCAACCACCTGGGGCCTCGTGCACGGTCTTATGGAAGGCGTCTTGAATGTTCATTTCGTAAGTTTCAAAAAAAATGGAGAAATTGCAAATTGGAAATTCGATAATCTTCGGCATGGACAAAGCACAATCGTAGTCACATGAAAATTTCCAAAGTGCAACATTTTGGACGCGCCAAGGGCGCCCTGCGAACCAGCTGGATCTGCACTACCGGCTACGAGTTAATTTGGTCCGTGGAGCGCCTTCCCCAAGCGCCACCGCCCTCAAGAGCCTCAAAGACTTTGGGGTTTGCAAGCCTCAAAAACCTCAGTTGAGACTTGGGGATGCCGCGACGGCGCCATTCAGAAACTGACGGCGGACGGACTTCACACATGCGCGCGACTTCAGACGTCCCGCCTAAGGCGTCAATGATTTCATCAGGCGTAGCAAGCTTAGACATGGAGTGATTTTAGGCATGCCTAATTCTAAAAGCAAGCAATTTTTAGGCATCTCTCACGCCTATGTTGTTAGGATTGCCTAATGGACTGGCATAGAAGACTTACACAAGCACGCGAAGCGATGGGTTTGCGAAAATCCGCCTTTGCAAAGCTCATTGGCGTTTCTCCCCCTACGGTGACCGACTGGGAGAATGGCGAGACAAAGATGATTGAGGGTGCGAACCTGGTGCGAGTGTGTAGCGCGCTAAACATCACTCCTGAATGGCTACTACATGGCAGCAACAGCACGACAACAATGCTCCCTGGCGCCCGATTCGTCAATGTAGCAGAGGACGGTAGTCCTCATTTTGTCCAAATTCCGAAGGTCGCATTACAGTTAAGAGCTGGCGTCACCGGGTTTCGAACTGAGCCAGATGAGCGCGATGGCGGCACGACGGACATTTCCAAAGAGTGGATTAAGCGCAAAGGATATGATCCAGCTCAGCTCATAGCGATCGAGGTCAAAGGAGAGAGTATGGAGCCGACCCTTTACGAAGGCGATACAGTGGTCATCAATCTTGCCGACAAAAAACCAATGGATAATGCTGTTTTCGCTTTTAATTATGAAGGCGAGCCGGTCGTAAAACGTCTATCAAGAGATGCCGGTCAGTGGTGGCTTCTTTCAGACAACCATGATCAACGCCGATTCTATCGAAGAATGTGTAAAGGATCGGAGTGCATTATTATTGGTCGAGTTGTTCGACGCGAAGGTGATCGTTTCTGAGGCCGCCATGATGAAATCTCTTGCATTTGTTGGCTTAATTTGCGTGTCGCTTATTGGATGCGGGCGTAGCGCACAAGCAGATAGCCGCCCCTCAGCCAGCCAGGTAGGCGAGAGGAGCGCTACAGCCGAACAATGGAGCCGGGCGGTCAATGGCACATTCGATAAAATCAGCGTAAAACAGCTTCGCGACAAGAAGAATCCAGCCTACGTTTTGGATTCCGGCATCACTGATGAAAATGGCGTGACCGATTTCTTTGCGTGCTTCGACAAGGCCCCGCCAAAATGCGACCTCTCTATGGTGGGCCGCCGTGATAATTTCAGAAAAATCTTGTTTTTCAGGGACCCGGTTTTGCGGTGGTCAACTGACGGAGCCAAATACTCTGGCCCCACGGGCAAGGCGTCTATAGACGGGTATATTTCCTTAAAGGATTGCTCCCATCCAAAAATCCTGCTAGAGCCAACATTTCGCGGAGGAGAATGGCTGTTCATAGAGCGACTTGGGATTATGGCGGACGACTCACTCGTCATCGACCGTGAATTAGATCTCGGCAGTATCGAGAAAGAAAATAGTCACAATGCAGTCTCGGAATCCATACACATAATGCTAACTGATCCCGAGCTGGGCGCGCTCCGAAAGATCGTCACTGCACAGCAAGTTCTCATACGAATTACTGGGAAGAAGGGGTACATTGGCATCGACCAGCAAGGTACTAAGGCCTTCGTGCAAGGCATGTCCAAGACGCTTCGACTGTATGACGCGCTAGGCCATGCAATCGCCCCGTTAGGAGATGTTAAGGAGAACGCCTGCGCAACGTAGTCCCGAAAGCCCCTCCCCCTCTCAAGCAACGGAATCAGTGTGAGCACACAAAAAAAATTAGGCAAACCGAAAATTTAGCTTGACCAATTCTTTAGGTATGCCTAATATTTCTCCATCGCAGCTCAACAACGATGGAGAACCTGATGAACGCCCCTACCGCCCAGCCGGAAGCCAGCAGCACCAACACCACTCTGCAGTTCCCTAAAATCGGCAGCGCCTTCGACGGCGGCACTTACGCCGGCCTGATCCGTGGCGTCGGCGACCAGCCGGACCAGCACTTGGTGCTGCTCGCCGACGAGGCCGACTCCATCAACTGGAATGCGGCCCTCGAATTCGCCGCGGCGGCCGGTGGCGAACTGCCCACCCGCCGCGAGCAAGCGCTGCTCTTCGCCAACCTTCCCGAGCACTTCAAGCGCGACTGGTACTGGTCCTGCGAGCAGCACGCCGGTTACGCCGACTATGCCTGGTACCAGGGCTTCGGCAATGGCTACCAGAGCACCGGTCACAAGTCGGCCGCTGGCCGCGCCCGCGCCGTCCGCAGATTGCCAATTTAATCCTTCATCAATTCCTTTCCTTGATGGAGGCGACGATGGCCATGCTGCCCACGACCAAAGCGGACCGTTTCAAGCAAACGCCCGCGGAAATTATCGCCCAGCTGCTTGCCAAGGCCTTCTGCCCTGGCAGTGGCCGTATGCATCGCAGCGACGAGTACAAGGCGGGCGTGCGCGCCATCCTGCTCACGCATTTTGTCGGCAAACCCCTTGGGTGCCCGTACAAGATCGGCACGTCGGGCGCCGATGCATTTTTCGCCGGCGTGGATGAAGGCCGCACGATCTGGGCCGAGTACCAACGCGTGCAGGAGCGGGCGGCATGAACGCCCAGGAATACAGGGCGGCGATCAAGGCCGCCGCCGAAGCCTCCCTCAGGGAGTACCCGGACGATCCAGGGCTTCGGAAGTCCAGTTTCGTGCCATTTCTCGCTGGGTGGTTGTCGGATTCCGACCCCGAAAGTGCCGCCATCCTGCGCCAAGTGTATTCGCAGCGCGCCAATCGGGCCGCAAAAGGCGAAGAGCAGCAATGAACCTTCTGCGCGAATACCTGTTCTACCGTCGCCGAGGCGCGAGTGTGTTGTCCTCGCTGCGCCGCGCAGTCCACGCGACCTTTCACGGGTTTTAGCCATGCACCAGGTGCAGCCCGATCGCGTTGCACTCGAAATTGCCCTGCGCGGGCTGAACACCAGCATGCCGCTGGAACAGATGCTGGAAAACCCAGCGCTGCGCATCGTTCTTGAAAACCGGGCGCGCTATCACATGCAGCGGCGCTCCCGGGTGGATGTGAAGAAGCTGCAGGCCAATGACAACGATTCCTGAGAGGACCTTATGAATTTTCAACTGAACGCCCCTGCCCTGCTGACGGCAGGCCAGATCCTGAACCAGCAATGCCATGGCGCCGCCGTCCACGCGGGCTGGTGGAACGCCCCGGCTACCGGCAGGCGCCTGGAGCGCAACGTCGGTGAAACGCTGATGCTGATCGTGTCCGAAGTTGCCGAGGGCATGGAAGGCCACCGCAAGGGGCTGAAAGACGACAAGCTGCCTGCGCGCGACATGCTGGAAGTGGAGCTGGCCGACGCGGTTATCCGCATTTTCGACCTGGCGGGCGCGCTGGGCTACGACGTGGGCGCGGCCATCGCCGAGAAGATCGCATACAACCTTCAGCGCGACGACCACAAGCCCGCCGCGCGCCTGGCTGCGGGCGGCAAGCGCTACTGATCACCAACCAAGAAAGGAGACTTCATGAAGAAGCCCATCGGTCCCGGCAGCGCCGTGACCTTCGACACGGAACACGGGTCGCAGACCGGAACCGTCGAAACCATCCAGACCGACATCACCAACGGCGCCAGGATCGCCGCGGTCAGCGTGCCAGGCGCAATGAATGGCGCGCCGTGGAAGGTGCTTGTCAACGACCTCAAGCCTGTGCTGGAGGCCGCATGAGCGCCAAGGGCGGCAAGGCGTTCTCGCTGGTCTTTCAGGACCTGCGCGATGGCCGCGCCCATGCAGAAATGACCGGCCAGCTGTCGGAGCTGCTCGCCGCCGTCAAGGAAACCGGAAAGCCCGGCTCGCTGACGCTGAAGATCGATGTGAAACCCTCCGGCCGCGGCTCGGACGTGGACAAGGTCTCGATCATCGACACGATCACGGCCAAGGTGCCGAAGCCGGACCGCGGCAGCGACTTCTTCTGGCTGACCGAAGACAACGACCTGTCGCGCAATCACCCGCGCCAGCACAACCTGGACCTGCGCGATGCAGGCAATGGTCAACCCTCCTCATTCAAGGAAGCATAATGTCCGAGAACACCCAAGATACCAGCGCCATGCCTGGCGCGGCCCCGCTGGCCTCTGTGGCTTTGCCGCACGAGTCGCTGCAACTCACCGAGAGCGCGCTGCAGATGATCACGCGGCAGGCCGCCGCTGAAACGCGCTTCCGCTCCCTGGAAGGGACCTACCACTTCGTGGTGCCGGAAGGCTACAAGCACATCGACCTGACCGGCATCGTGGAAAAGGCGGCGCCGCATCCGCGCCGCAAGGCGGGCACAGTGACGCTGGGTGACCTGGACAGCTTCATCACCTACGTCAGCGACCAAGGCGACCCGATGACCACCCGCGTCTATGCGGACGTCGAAACCCGCACCCTGACGGCGGTGCTGAATGACCATAGCGACTACGCCGAGGATAACTCCGCTGGCTGGCGCGACTACCGCGCTGTCTATCAGGCCGAACTGAGCCGCGAATTCAGCAACTGGCTGAGCCACAACCAAAAGCCGATGGAGCAGGAAGCATTCGCCATTTTCCTCGAAGACAACATCGCGGATATTCAGGAACCGAGCGGCGACACGCTGTTGAAGGTGGCCCTGACGCTGCAGGCGACGACCGAGGTGAACTTCAGCAGCAGCAAGCGCCTGGACAATGGCCAGGTGCAGTTCCAGTACACGGAAGCCACGGAAGCACGTGCCGGGGGCGGACTGCTGGAAATTCCCCGCGAATTCTCGATCGGCCTGCGCCTGTTCAAGGGTGGTGAAGGCTTCAAGATCAAGGCTCGCCTGAAGTACCGCCTGGGAGGCGGCAAGCTGAAATTCTGGTATGAGCTGGACCGCCCGCTGAACGCCGTCGAAGCCGCGTTCAAGGAATACGTCGACCAGGCGCGCAGCGGCCCGTACGCGCTGGTGATCGGGAAGCCGTAATGACCTTCGAGAGCTGGCGCATCACATTTCAGTCTGGCGAACAGGCCGCCCGGGCAGCGTTTGCACGGGTTCAGGAATTGGAGCGAGAGGTCTATTCGCTGAAAGCGGATAACGCTTACTTGACCGCCAGACTGAAGAAGCAGGTCGAGGAGACTGCATAACGTGGCCACCTCCGCCAAACCGCGCCGCGCCCGGGTAGAGCGCGAGGCCAACGTTCCGATCACCTGCGAGACAGCGCGGCGCCTGGCGCTCGAAATCCGGTTGGCTGTTGAAGCTCTGATCGGAGCCCCTTCACCAGCGGCCTACAACCAGCTGTCGAAGATGCTCGCAGCCCTCAAGGCCGCTGGCATGCAGGGAGAACCCCTGGAAACCGCCACGGCGACTATGAACGCAATCTGCGACCGCTACGAGCGTGTGGGCAAAGTGGGCCTCAAGGATGCGGAGGCGGAGGCGCTGCGCACGGACGTGGCACTGATTGAACAAGCACTGCCGATTTTGCCGTTGAACGTATTCGCCCGGGCCGTCGCCCAGGTTGAAGTTTTCTGCGCCGTCATGGGCGCTTAATCCGCAATACAACGATTCTTGAAAGGATCATCATGAATATGGACATCCCTCCCCTCCCGGCCGCCATCGGTGCCGCACTGAACGGCGGTTATTTCGCTGGCCTCTATCTGCTGTACGGAGAAGTGTATGGCCTGGTTGTCGCACCCCGTGAAGGGGAAATCGAGATGCCGTGGCACGACTCGCTTGCGATGATCGAGGGCGCGCGGAGCTACGTGGACGGTTTTGCCAACACCCAGGCAATGGCCGCTGCGGGCAGCAAGATGGCGAAGTGGGCCCGCGGGCTCGCCGTAAACGGCGCCGACGACTGGTACCTGCCGAGCCGCGACGAACTGGAGCTGGTCTATCGCAGCTTCAAGCCGACCACGGACACGAACAATCCCTACGGCCGCCATGGCGAGAACCAGTGTGCCCTGCCTCCCACGTATGCGTACACGGAAGACAGTCCGGCGCAGGGACATACGGTTGTCAGTTGGCAGGGAGTGCGGCGCGATGAGTCCGAAGCGCGCAAGGATGCGCTGAAATTTGAGCCGCTGGGTGGCCGGATGTTCATCTATAGGCCCATCGTTGATTGGACCAAAAAGCAGGCTTTCGAGTACTGCGCTGCCCGCGGCCGTCATCCGAACCCGCTCTATTCCGAGGGCTGCGACCGTGTGGGTTGCGCGCCATGCATCAATTCAAAGAAGGATGAAATCCGCCAGACCAATCTGCGCCGGCGCCATCACCTGGTGCGCATCAGCGAGTGGGAACGCATCGTGTCGCTGGCTAGCAAGCGCGGCTACAGCACCTTCTTTCATAAGGTAGACAATCAGGGAGGGTTGCGTGCCTCTGCCATCTACTCGCGTAACGAAGTGTGGCAGGTGGTGGAGTGGGCGCAGACGAGCCGCGGCGGCAGACAGTTTTCGCTACTCAATCAATTGGACGATCCCGCTGGCTGCTCGTCCTCTTATGGCCTTTGCGACCAAGGGACGCCATGAGCGAACGCATACAGACCGCCCAGTTCGACGGCAAATGCGAGGGCGACGTGAACAGGGCGCATAAGCAACCAGGCCGCCCTGATGCGGAGCGCCACAACCGCGTCCTCCTGCACGCGCTGCAAACCGGCCACCCGGTCCAACGTGGCGGCCGCAACGCATTTATCAAGGCACTCTACTTTCAGGACAACGGCGGCGGGATCGATGTACGCTTGTATCTCGCCGGGGACGCCGAACCACATGCACCGGATGAAATCGAACTCGCATCAAACCATCACAGCCTTGACCTTGAATAGAGAAAAGGTCGCGCAGGTGAAATCTCAAACGAGGCAAACCATGAGCAACAAGAAGGAACGCGCAGCGTTCGAGGCCTGGGCCATATCAATGGGACAGTGCATCGGGAAGGAAGACGGACGGTATGTCAGTCCCACGGACTATCTCTGGCAGGGTTGGCAAGCCGCCGTTACTGCGGCCCTTACGCGAAAGGGCAACATGCCAACGCTACCTGTCTGTCAAAACGAGCGCCAGGTCACCCGTTCGACTACGCGCCCCGGTAGGTGATGGAACAAGCAATGAAGCCACTGTACTTGGAACTGAACGAAGTAGCCGCAATCCTGACACTCGCTGAGGCGACAGTCCAGAAGCTTGTTCGCGACAATGAGTTCCCGAAACCGCGGCAACTCTCCGGCCGCCGCGTAGCTTGGCTCGTTCGGGAAGTGGAAGAATGGGCCGAACTGCGCCCTGTCTCAACCCTGCCTCCCCCGCCGAACACCAGCCGACGAAAGACGCACGTTTAGGTGGGCCGTGTCTCATCGCCGTTGACGACTGTAGCTAAGCTGTTACGCAGGGATTCAGCATGTGCAATAGCCCGTTCGGCGTCGTAGGCATCTTTGATGAATGCGGCCGGGAAAACCGCAATCACTACGATTGCGACTTGCCACAACGTGAGTATTGTTAGCAGAAAGAACGAGATACCTCGCAGGAACACAACGTGTTGCAGAATCCCGGGAATCTGCTTGATCAGCGGCGCCGCGATCCCGATCAATAGCAAGCAGACCAATATGATTGTAGAGTGCACGGCCGGCGTGAG
The DNA here is from genome assembly GCF_021165955.1 of Massilia endophytica. Taxonomy (NCBI): domain Bacteria; kingdom Pseudomonadati; phylum Pseudomonadota; class Betaproteobacteria; order Burkholderiales; family Oxalobacteraceae; genus Massilia; species Massilia endophytica. Next base: position 3,284,715 of record NZ_CP088952.1, read on the forward strand.
CAGCAAGCCCACATTATCTGAGCCGGCGCTCTTCCTATCGCCACTCTTCTTGAAGGACAGCTTTAAGCGTTCAGGGTAAATAATTGCAAGCCAGGCACCGACCACTGCAAAAATGATCGACGCGGTGGTTCGCAACGCCTCAAACAATGGCCACTGATTTGCGAAGGGAATGTTCTGGCCGTAAAGAAGAGCCGCCACGCAGAACACTATGGCGACTATCCCCACAACGACTAAGAACATTACACGCTTCATTTGCGGAAATCGAGGATAGTTTTCTTCTTGTCTTCCAGCGCCTTCACCAGCGACGCCAACTCAATAGTATCGTTTTTGATATTAACATTGAGCGTGATTTCACCCCTACACCTTTCTCGACCAAGCCAATGTGGGTTCGGATCCTTGTCGAGCATGAATCCCATATCATCCCATCCGTCCGTATTTGGGTCATTCATTTCCGCCTCGATCATCGCTTCCAGCTCAGCCTTCGTTGGGCGGTAGTCGACTTCCATCATTACTCGCTGCCCCACTGCGTTGGTGCTGGCCGACAAGCCTCGGATGAACGCGATTGCGCCCTGCCAAGCCTTGCGGCCCACCGCGTTCGTTGTCGTTACATGCCCGCGGCGGATCACGCGACGGATCCGAGCGTAGTTTGCAATGAGCTTCTTGTGGCGATCGGGCTTCTGAGACACCGAAGTGCGAAACACCGGCCTCACGCCTTGTTGCGGGACGCCATCCCCCTTGTCGGTGTAGCCGACAACGGTCGAGTCTGTACCGCTCACTTTCTTGATCACGTAACTGGAAAATTGGGCCATGAACTGGCTCACGTAGCTGACCAACCCACCTTGGCCAGAACGGCTCATTTCAAAGCGGACCGTCGCAAGAACGTTCTCCCCAGGGATGATCCAAAAGTAGCTCGGATAACCAGGGATGGAAAACTGGTCGATCGCATTCATCTTGACCTGCGCGCTACCGACTTTTGCCTTCATGCTCACTGATGGAACACCAGCGTCCGAATGTGGAATTTCGTTCCAGGTGGATACTACCCAACCCGTAGCGCCTTTCTCGATCCCGAACAGGTACACAGGTTCCGCATCCTGGTCATTGGTGTCGAGTACTTTGGTCTGCTGGAGCTCCATTCCAGTGGACCACTTGCGCAGTTGGGTAAATACATCGTCCACAGAACCAAATTGCGGGGTGCTTTGCCCGTAAGGATAATATCCACAGCGTGTGATATCAAAAAAAGTTATTCGAGCATTGAGCTGGATCATCGTGTGTTCGGATTGGCAAATTAAATTGCCATTTTACAAGATGCCAGCCTTGAATTTCTCTCACTTTGTCACGAGCCGCGCATCACATCAGCGGGCTAACCTCAAGCGCCGGGCATACCGATTTTCAAGCCGGACAGGTCAACCGTTCCGAACCGGATCATTTCCTCGATCGAAGCCAGGTAGCCGATCAAGAAGGCCAACTGGTTCGCGAGAGGTGGGTCGTCAGACGCGCCCGCTGATGACGGCCGCACAGCTTCGACAAACTGTTTGTACTTGGCATCCACCTTTTTGCTTTCCAGCTTGTGCGCCAACTCGTTGCGCAGTTCGTTGAGAGCATCGACCATTGGCCAAACGTCTGTCGGGAACGGTAGGCCGTTCGCATCCCGCTCATCGATCAGTGCCCGGGCTAAGCGTGACTTCAGATGGAAGTGCAGGCTCGACACGTTCAGGGCGCCCGGATTCGGAAGCTTTGACTCGATCAAATCACCTAGGATTTCCTCCACCAGAAGGTGGGCCTTAAGCACCAGTAAGACAGGATCAGGCGTCCTCGGCATGTGCTCCAAGAACCGCGCGAACCTTTGCTTCGCCCCAGGTAGCCTGTCGATCACCTCGATAAAGTCCTCGCTCACACAACCTCCTTCTCTTTGCGCCGGCGGCTCACCAGGTTCTGTGCAGCGGATGACATGGCAGCCAGGGCTTCGAGCTTCTCGTCAAGACGGGTGAGCCAAAGGCGCTTCTCGGCATCGTATTCGTGACGATTGTAGATACCTTTGACGCCTGGTTTCATGTGTCCCAGGATGGCCTCAGCAACCTCTTCAGGACAACCCAACGATGCGAGTAGCGTGCGCGACGTCCGCCGAAGATCATGCGGCGCCCAGCGATCGACCGGCAAGCGTGGCCGCTCATATGTGGGACGGGTTTGCGCGTAAGGCATGTGCATCCACACTTGGGCGCCGATCGTCTTCTGCTGCACGTGATCGAACTTGCCGCTTGAGGGGAAGAGGTGCCCACCGTTGGCCACGGCGAGCCGCCTGCGCACCACAACTTCCGCGCGCCCAACGATCGGAACGCGGAAATCGGTCGCACCCTCGCGACGCCGGTTCTTGGTTTTCCCGAGCGGGCAGGTCCACCAGAGCCCGTCCGGCTCATCCGTAAATTCGGTGGCATGCATCCAGCACAGCTCTGATCCGCGCGCGGCTGTCCAGAGGTAGACCGTCAGCGCATCCTCGACCAGGCGTGAGAAATTGGGCAGCCAGGGGATCAGGACCGTCAATTCGGCCTCGCTCAGGACGCGCTTGGCCACACCGACCTGCTGCCCCTGCAGCTTGCGCCCCTTGCTTCGTAACTTCCCCCGCAGGATCAGGCGCCACCAGTTCGGAACGCTTTCCGGCAGCCGGCCGGAATCGAGCCCGTAATCCCAGGCAGCACCCAGCTCCGCGCGGACCTTGCCGGCCTGCACTGGGGTATCGGCCAACGATTCGATGTGGTCGAACGCTACCGACCGCGTGACATCGGCCGCGCGCATATCACCGAGCGCGCCCAGCTGCTTGTCGAAAATCCTGCGCACTTCCGCCGCGCCCTTCGTGCCGCGGTTCCGGAGCACGTGCTTCGCGTAGTAGTGGTTGCATAGATCCAGGACAGTGACAGTATCCGCCAGTTGGCGCTCTCTTTCGGCAGCAGCTTCCGCGCGGTCAAGGTTGCGCTGCGCGCGGCGCGTGGCGCTGGGATCATCGCCGTTGGCGCGCGCGCCGCGCAACCGCTCCCACTCAACGGCCGCCACCGCCAGCGACATTGCCGGCCACTCCCCAATTTTCGCCTGACGCATACGGCCGTCCACCGGGCTTTTGTAGCGGTATATCCAGGAACGCCTGGTTGCAGTCGCCTCCAGGCGCAGACCGGGGCAGTCGGAAATGGTAAAGTGTTGGCCTGCCTCCAGCAGCTTGGCGGCGCGCGCATCGAATTGCATAGTGACCTCGGCGTAGGTCCGGCGTAGGTTTATCAGGAATTGCCGGCACAGTCGAGGATTTTAGCGTAACTTCCGTTTGGGAAACCAAAAAAGTTACGCCAAAACAGCAAGTGTAGCGATGTGTTGATGGGCGACGATATGAGAGTGAACGGTGCTCGCTATCAAAAATTGCTGAACGAAATCAGATACTTAAGAATGAATATAGCGTCAAATCAAGAGGTTAGCGGCGAGATTCAGGGAAAGATCACGCCGATGATGCAGCAATACCTGCGCATCAAGGGCGAGCATCCGACCATGCTGGTGTTCTACCGCATGGGCGATTTCTACGAGCTGTTCTACGACGACGCGGAGAAAGCCTCGCGCATTCTCGGCATCACGCTGACGGCGCGCGGCTCGTCGAACGGGGTGCCGATCAAGATGGCGGGTGTGCCCTTCCACTCGCTGGACGGCTACCTGGCCAAGCTGGTGAAGCTGGGCGAGTCCTGCGCCATCTGCGAGCAGATCGGCGATCCCGCCACGAGCAAGGGGCCGGTTGAACGCAAGGTAGTGCGCATCGTCACGCCCGGCACGCTGACCGATGCCGACCTGCTGCCGGAAAAGTCGGAACGTCCCCTGCTGGCCATGTTCCTCATGAACCAGCGCAAGCACACCACGGCGGGCCTGGCCTGGCTGTCCCTCGCCAGCGGCGCACTGCGTCTGATGGAGTTCTCCGGCGACCAGCGTTCGGTGCAGACGCGCCTGATGCAGGAACTGGAGCGCATCGCCCCTGCCGAAATCCTGCGCGCCGACAGCGGCGAACTGTTCGACGACATTTCGATCTGCCACGTGAACAATGTGCCCGAGTGGCACTTCGACGTGGTGCACGGGCACAAGGCCCTGCTGGACCAGCTGGGCGTGGCCACCCTGACGGGCTTCGGTGCGGACGGCCTGGGCCCGGCCTTCGGCTCGGCAGGCGCCCTGCTGCGCTACGCGCACTCGACCCAGGGCCGGGGCCTGCAGCACGTGCGCAGCCTCACCTGCGAAACGGAGTCCGAATTCATTGGCCTCGACGCCGCTACGCGCCGCAACCTGGAGCTGACTGAAACCATCCGCGGCCAGGAATCGCCCACGCTGTTCTCGCTGCTGGACCACTGCCGCACCCCCATGGGCTCGCGCCTGCTGCGCTACTGGCTGCACCACGCGCGCCGCGATCAGAAGGTGGCGCGCGCCCGCCACGACGCCATCGCCGCGCTGATGCAGAACGACGTCACGGGCTCCCTGGCCTACCACCTGCAGCACATGCCGGACATCGAACGCATCACCACCCGCGTGGCCCTGCTCACGGCGCGCCCGCGCGACCTGGCCAGCCTGCGCGACGGCCTGCAGCAGCTGCCCAAGCTGCGCAAGTCCCTGGAACGCAGCCTGCAGCACGACACGAGCGGCAGCCTGCTGCACACCATCCACGACGCCCTGGCCACGCCGGAAGACTGCGTGGACCTGCTGGTGCGCGCGGTGATGCCAGAACCGGCCAACATGGTGCGCGACGGCGGCGTGATTGCGCGCGGCTTCGACGCCGAACTCGATGAGCTGCGCGGCCTGTCCGAGAACGCGGGCCAGTTCCTGGTGGACCTGGAAACGCGCGAGCGCGCCCGCACCGGCATCGCCAACCTGCGCGTGGAATACAACAAGGTGCACGGCTTCTACATCGAGGTCACCAACGGCCAGGCCGACAAGGTGCCGGACGACTACCGCCGCCGCCAGACCCTGAAGAACGCCGAGCGCTACATCACGCCCGAACTGAAAGCCTTCGAGGACAAGGCCCTCTCCGCGCAGGACAAGGCCCTGGCACGCGAGAAGCAGCTCTACGATCAGCTGCTGGGCGACCTGGCGCCGCACATCGGCACGCTGCAATCCATCGCCCAGGCGGCGGCGCAGCTGGATACCCTCACCGCGCTGGCCGAGCATGCGCTGCGCCACAACTGGTGTGCGCCGCAGCTGGTGGAAGAGCCCTGCATCGACATCATCGAAGGCCGCCACCCCGTCGTGGAGAACCAGATCGAGCGCTTCATCGCCAACGACTGCAAGCTGCTCAGCGAACGGCGCCTGCTGCTGATCACGGGCCCGAACATGGGCGGTAAATCGACCTTCATGCGCCAGGTCGCGCTCATCACGCTGCTGGCCTATATCGGCAGCTACGTGCCCGCCGCCAACGCCACCATCGGCCCCATCGACCGTATCTTCACACGCATCGGCGCCACCGATGACCTGGCGGGCGGCCGCTCCACCTTCATGGTGGAGATGACGGAAGCAGCCACCATTCTGAACGGCGCAACCGAGCATTCGCTGGTGCTGATGGACGAAATCGGCCGCGGCACCTCCACCTTCGACGGCCTGGCCCTGGCCTGGGCCATCGCGCGCCACCTGATCGACACAAGCCGCAGCTTCACGCTGTTTGCCACCCACTACTTCGAGCTCACGCAACTGCCCGAAAGCCACCCGACCGCGGCCAATGTGCACCTGTCGGCTGTGGAGCACAAGGACAGCATCGTTTTCCTGCACGCGGTGCAGGCTGGTCCCGCTTCGCAGAGCTACGGGCTGCAGGTGGCGCAGCTGGCAGGCGTGCCGCAGACCGTCATCAAGGCCGCGCGCAAGCACCTGGCGCGCCTGGAATCGCAGGCGCTGGACGCCACGGCGCAGCTGGACCTGTTCGCCGCTCCGCGCCAGGAAGAGGATGTGGATGCGCCCGAGCCGCAGGCCGCGCTGAACCCTGCCCTGCAGGCCCTGCTCGACGCGGTGGACGGCATCGACCCGGATGCGCTGACGCCGCGAGAAGCGCTGGAACGCCTGTACCAGCTGAAGCGCGTCGCGCAGAACGCCGCGGCATGATGCGGCTGGCGCCACTGCTGCTTGCAGGCGCCCTGCTGGGCGGCCTGCCCGCGCACGCGGCCAAGCAGAAGCCCTTCCACTTCGGCGTGATCGGCCACACCTTCCCGAGCGAGACCGGGGACGAAGACCTGAAACGCGCCATCGCCGAGGCCAACGAATCGCGTCCCGCCTTCGTGCTGGCCAGCGGCATCAAGTCGGCCAGCGAACCTTGCAGCGACAAGCTGTACACGCAGCGCCGCGCCCTGCTCAACACTTCGGACCGCCCACTGGTGCTGCTGCCCGCCGCGAGCGACTGGACCGGCTGCCGCAATTCGGCAGGCCGCTCGAACGCCATCGAGCGCCTGAACCGCATCCGCGAAATCTATTTCGACAGCGCCGATTCGCTGGGCGAGCGCAAGATGGAATTGAGCCGCCAGTCGAATATCGCCAAGTTCCGCAGCTATGCGGAGAACGCGCACTGGGAACAAGGGGGCGTGCTGTTCGCCACCATCAATCTCCCTTCGAACAACAACCACTTCCTCACCGAGGCAGGGCGCAACAGCGAATATGAGGACAGGCTGGTGGCCAACCGCTCATGGCTGCAGCGCCTCTTCGGCCTGGCCAAGCGGCGCAAGCTGCAGGGCATCGTGCTGTTTTCGGATGGGGATCTCGGCGCGCACCGCGAGGAAGGCTTCTCGCTCCTCTCCGGCTTCACGCGCAAGCAGGACGGTTTCGCCGAAACGCGGCGCCTGGTGCGTGCGCTGGCGGAGAAGTATCCCGGCAAGGTGCTGCTGGTCGACACCACCAAGGAGCGCGCGCCGGACGATACGGCGAAACCCGGCACCCTGGTGTGGCGCGGGAACCTGGGGCATGTAAGCCTGACGGGGGAATGGGCGGAGATCGAAGTGACGCCGGGAAGCGGCGACCTGTTCTCGCTGCGTAGCGCCGAGAAGTAAGGAACGTTGATCAGCTAGAATGCCGAATTCTACGATTTGTAGTTCCCGTCGGCATCATAATTCGGGCTACCTTCGTACCCGAAAGCGTTCCAAAAAATGTCGAATATGGGACGCATTAGCTCCCAGCTGCGGAATGACTGAATATCTTCAATCAGTGCATCCGGCAGTATTAATACTGGCTCCGAATAACGGGTGGCACGATACGGCGGCCGACTTCCAATCATTAAGAAATGTCCCTCCACGCCGATGAATGAAAAGCTAACTACATATGGCGCCAAAATCCCACGTTGGGAAAGTTGTTCCACTATCTTTTCCAGGGTGCGGAGAGTCGGGACTTCGACGAAAAAGCTAGGGATGCCTTTGTCCGTACGGTTAGTATCTATCACCATGGTTGCTTCCACTGCCCCAGAGCGAAATACTTGCGTATACATTTCAGAATCTGAGCCGCGCTGATCGGTGAGTATGAATCCATCCGCATTAGGTCTTTGCAGTTTCGTCGAATCCTCGTATAGGGGAAAGTCAGAGCGCTCTGATTTCGGGACGACGAGCTGCTGGTTATTATTTCGCGCAAGGCTCGAAAGTGGCAGAACATGAAGTACCACCTTAACTCCGTCGGTCAATGACACTGGAGTCCGACGCTGTTCAATCCTCAGCAGTCGGTCCACTACAAAACTTTGCACCTTCGCCGCCTGCTGGTCGGCGTAAAGAAACGCTTCCCGAAGCTGAGATACGTCCATCGGGAACGTAGAGGCTGACCCACGCGCATAGAACTGGACGTGACTTCCTACTGCAATACGGTGCGGAAGAAGCCAACTGCGGCGAATACGCACGATGAGAACACAGACTTCATCTTGCATGGGAACTATATGCATTGCCACGCCTGGGATACGCGGTTCCACACAGTTTTGCAGCATTGACTCAAGGCGAAGCTTAAGCGAATCTATTTCCAGAAGCGGGATTCCAGTCGCAGCTACCGGTACTCCCTCGTTTGCCTCTATTCCGTAAATTAGATCACCGCCATCGGTGTTGGCCATACCAGAGACAGTTCTCAGAAACTTCACCTTATCTCCATCGGAATTTGCTGGCGGGACCTTCTTGTATTCGATAGTCCGGCTTTCAACAACGGCATTTTCGAGCAGCTGCTGTACGTCGTCTTGCGTGATTGATTCAAGTTGTTTAGGAATCATTGCCATCTCACTGGAGCCCAAGTCAAGCAATGATACTCCCCAAGCAGCGCTCAAATGAAAACTGTGGCCGGTACGTAAAATGATTCACAATTCAAGCGACCTTATTGGCCGCACAATCCCAGCCTCCAACAGTGCTTCCCCCTGCACCGCCACCAATGTTCTGCTGCGTGTATCGCCAGCGCACCTTGGAGAATTTTAGGCTAACGTGCTCGCCAAGTATCGATCCCGCTTCGATGCCAGGATGGATCGCGCCGACCAGCACGTTTTCAAGCTCTATCTCAAAATACTTGATCGGCGTACCGTTGCCGTCCGCTCTCATGAATTCAAACTTCGCCTTGGGAATCGTCCGTCCCATCGCGCATTGCTGAAGCAGGATCGGCGACGACAAGTCGGCGACTTTACTGAACGTCACCTCCTGCAGTTCCGCTCGTTCAGCCGTGTGCCCTCCTCCGGTTGAAGCAGTGGCGCTTCTGGGCTGCGTGACTCCCCAGTTGACCGTGGTGCATTCAATCCAATCCTTATGGCGGTCGTCGCGCGACTCCCCTTTGATGCCGTCAATTTGCAGGTATACGTCGATGGCCATAGCTCCTCCAGATGTATGCGATCCCTCCATGCTGCAGGAATGCCGCTGACGTCCTATGCGCGAGCTCAAAAGTTCATCTTTCCTGGCTGCTACATTGGCTTGCCAGTCAACTGGGGAGAAGAGAATGAACGAACAAGCCGGATCGTCTTCAGGTTCGAGTGCAAGTATGAGAATGAGTCCGGAAGCCAAAACCCGGATGCGCGCGACGGAAAAGGCGGTCTACCACTACTACAACGATATGGGCAGGAACCGAGGAAACTGCACGTGGGGTGCAGGAATTCTTGCACACAAAGGTGTTTGCAGCGCTGATGAACTGGGCAAGAGAGTCAGCGCAGGACAAGTAGACATGGAGTTCGAGCGGCGCGTGGCCGAAGCGGAGAAGGCCGTCCGACGCAACATTACAGTCGCACTCAATCAGGCTCAGTTTGACGCGCTATGCAGTTTGACATTCAATGTTGGGGCCACAGGTGCACGCGACACTTTTGGATATGTCAATCGCGGAGACTTTGCGGGAGCTGCCAGCAACATCTCCAGGCTCACCAAGGTTTCCATCCACGAGGGCGGCAAGACGAAGCTGGTCACGGCAACTGGTTTGATAAAGCGGCGCAAGGAGGAGAGCGCGCCATTTCGCGTTGCACAGCCCACCAAGGCTGCAGCCAGCAAAGGGCGATAACGATGCGGCGCCTTTACGGATCGGAACTGCATCAGTGTTTTCGCGCGCTCGCGATAGTAGGGGTTTGTTTGCTGACCAGCGTACGGCTAGCGCCCGTCCATGCCATGGATCAGGGAAAAGAGATCATCGGGTCATGGCGCTTTACTGCCGCATTGGATACGTCTGAAATCGCCGCACTCGATGAGCGCGAGGCCCGACAGCTGGTTGGCAGGGTTCTCACGATTGATAAAGACCGGGTGGAGCTTGGCAGCAGGATCTGTTCAGCGCCCAGCCTTGAAACCGAATGGGTCGAGCCTCGCCTTTACCTGCTTGAACAAGCACATGCCAGCTCACAGAAGCTTGGCTTGCCGAATCCCGTGGCGGTTGTGGAACTTGGCTGCACGATCGCATTCATAAAAAATCCGAATCAGCTTATCGTGCATTGGAAGGGATGGTTCTATGACGCGGAACGAGTTCCGCGGCCGGTCCCTTTCCACAACAAACGAGAGAAGTGACCGGCCTTCAGGGGACTGCTTAGGCGTAGCGCTTAGTGAATCGGATGGGTGCGGAAGTGGTCGCCCTCTTCCCCTTCATCGTCCTCGTCGCCGTGATGGTGGCCATGGGCGCCGTGCACGTGCTCGTGGGCGATCTCTTCTTCGGTGGCTTCGCGCACGTCCATCACCTTCAGTTCGAAGCGCAGGGCCATGCCGGCCAGGGGATGGTTACCGTCCAGCACCACTTTGTCGTCCGCGATGTCGGTCACGGTGAAGATCATGGCTTCCTCGTCGCCGTCGTCGCCGTCCGGCATGCCTTCGAACTGCATGCCCACCTCCAGGGGCTCGGGCAGGCGGCTGCGCGGCTCAACCTTCACCAGGCTGGCGTCGTAATCGCCAAAGGCATCCTCCGGCTCAATCTGGATCGTGTTGGCATAGCCCACTTCCTTGCCGTCGAGTTCTTCTTCGATCTTGGGCAGGGTGTTTTCGTACCCGCCGTGCAGATAGACCATGGGCTGGCTGCCGTCTTCGATCAGATTGTTCTGGGCGTCGGACAGTTTGTACTGCACAGTCACGACTGTGTTCTTGGCGATCTTCATAAGGCTTCCTTTCGTAATAAGCTGACCGGATTATACCGCCTGCACGACAGGGTCATCGCCGGGGTGCTTGTTATAATGGGGCATGAAAAAACTACCTCTTCTGGGCGATATGTCGCCTGCGCAATTCCTGCGCGACTACTGGCACAAGAAGCCCCTGCTGATCCGCCAGGCCATTCCCGGCTTCAAGCCCCTGCTCCCCTTTGAATCGCTGGCCGACCTGGCCACCAAGGACTATGTGGAATCCCGCCTCGTCACGCTGACGGATGGCGAATGGGATATGCAGCACGGCCCGCTGAAAGGCCTGCCGCCGCGCAGCCAGCGCGCCTGGAGCATGCTGGTGCAGGGCGTGAACCTGCAGAGCGATGCGGCCGACCAGCTGCTGCGCCAGTTCCGCTTCGTGCCCGATGCGCGCCTGGACGATCTCATGGTGAGCTTCGCGACGGACGGCGGCGGCGTGGGTCCCCATTTCGATTCCTACGACGTCTTCCTGCTGCAGGCCGAAGGCCAGCGCCGCTGGCGCATCAGCGCGCAGAAGGACCTGAGCCTGGTGGAAGGCCTGCCCCTGAAGATCCTCAGCAAGTTCAAGCCGGAACAGGAATTCATCCTGGAGCCGGGCGACATGCTCTACCTGCCGCCGCACTATGCGCATGACGGCGTGGCCATCGGCGACTGCCAGACCTATTCCATCGGCTTCCGCTCGCCCGCCTACCAGGAACTGGGCGAAGCCTTCCTGCAGTTCATGGCCGACTCCATCGACCTGCCCGGCCGCTATGCCGACCCGGACCTGGAAGCAGGCAAGAAGCCCGCGGAAATCCCCAAGCACATGCTGTCCACCATTGCGGAGGAACTGAACAAGGTGCGCTTCACGGAGGAGGACATCACCATCTTCCTGGGAGAATACCTTTCCGAGCCCAAGCACAATGTCTTCTTCACGGGCCCGGCCCAGCCTTTGACGGCGGGCCGCTTCCGCCAGACTGCCGCGAAGAAGGGCGTGAAGCTCTCGCGCAAGACGCAGATGCTTTATCGCGGCAAGAACGTCTTCATCAATGGCGAATCCTTCGCCGTGGGCAAGGCCGACAAGGCCTCCCTCGAAACGCTGGCCAATGAGCGGGCCCTGACGGGTGCGGAAGTGGCCGAAGCGTCGGAAGACGTGATGGAAGCGCTGTTCGCCTGGTACACGGACGGCTGGCTGGAACTGGCGGACTGACCGGACATGGACCGCCAGCTGTTCGACAGCCGCAGCGCCTTCCAGGCCGCCCTGCAGACCTGCATGGGCCGGGCGCGCCTGACCCTGCAGCTGTTCGACCCGGATTTCGGCTGGTGGCAACTGGGCGCCTCCTCCACGGATGCGCAGCTGCGCGCCTTCCTGCGCGGCGGCGGCCGCCTGCTGCTGGCGGCGCACAGCAATGAACTGATCGAGCGCGATCATGCACGCTTCCTGCGCCTGCTGGACGACTACCGGCACCAGATCGAGTGCCGCCTCACCCCGCGCAATCTGCGCCACCTGACGGATTCCTTCTGCATCGCCGACGGCCGCGATATCGTGCGCCGATTCCATTGCGATCACTTCCGCGGCGAGGTGTGCCTGGACGATCCGGAGTCCACCCGCAACAGCGCGGAACGCTTCGACGCTATCTGGATGGAAACCTTGCCGGGCCTGCAATCGAACACCACTGGATTGTGACAAAAAACTATGTACAATGCGCGTGTTCGACCGGTAGGCCGGCAATGCCGGGAGAAGCGGGCAGATCGGCCCAGAAGAGAAATATTGCGAGAACGCAAAATAGTTGCGAATCTGGCTCGATTTGCTATTGCGACGCACCAAAAAACGCTATAATATTGGGTTAGGAAGTTTACGATGTCTGAGGCACCGTACGGTACGAAAGCATACGAAACGCCCTAATGAGCGATAATTACCGGTAATTATTCATCGCAACATTGTTATTAATTTTTGTGAATTAATTAAGGAAAACAAATGAAAAAGTCCCTGCTGATCGCCTCCCTGCTGGCTGTTGCTCTGGCTGCTTGCTCCAAAAAAGAAGAAACCCCAGCTGCTCCAGTAGCAACCCCAGAAGCTGCTGCTCCTGCAGCCGCGCCAGCAGCTGACGCTGCTGCTCCTGCTGCCGCTCCAGCCGCTGACGCTGCTGCTGCCGCCGCTTCCGACGCTGCTGCTGCTGCTTCCGCAGCCGCTTCCGCTGCTTCCGCTGCTGCTGACGCCGCTTCCGCTGCTGCTTCGAAGTAATCAGCTCGCAGGGAAAAAAAGCCGGCCGCAAGGCCGGTTTTTTTTCGCCTGTGCGATTGGCAGCTGCAGAGGGGACAGGCCTCAGGGGGCCTGTCCCCGGTAGCTGAGTCCGCCACTGAACACGGTTGGCGGACTGTGATCGGTAACGGACTGGGATCTCGGGGACAGACCCTGGTTTCGGCTGTGCCGAAAGCAGGGTCTGTCCCCTGCCCTTCGATACGCATAAAAAAACCGGCCCTCGGGCCGGTTTTCGTTAGAGCTGAGGCTTGTTACTTCAGCTGTTCCTGCAGCAGGGTCAGGATCTTCTCGCCCACCGGCGTTGCATCCGGCTGGCCCTGGTTGTTCTGCACCGTGACCTGGCTGGTGTTGGCCGTGCCGGCCTTGACCTGGATGCGGTAGCGCTGGGCTTCCTTGTCCTTGTCCGAGTTCCAGCTGAAGATGCGCGAGAACCAGCCCTTCACCTCCGCGGTGTCCGGCACGTAGCGCACGAAGTAGACGCCCTGCACGCGGTCGCGGTCTTCCACGGTGAAGCCGGCGCGGTCCAGCGCCAGGCCTACGCGGCGCCAGGAGCGGTCGAAGCCCTCGTCCGTTTCCACGTAGCGGCCCGCGCCTTCTCCCTTCAGGAAGGCGTGCAGCGGCTGCACGATGGCATTGTCCACGGCCACGCGGGACTGGGCTTCCTCGCCGCCGCCCAGCTTGGTCATCAGCTTGGCCAGGAACACGGCTTCCAGGTTGGGATCGGTGGGACGCACGGTCCACTGCGCGATTTCCTTCTGCGGGCCGGTCAGCACTTCTTCCACGCCGCGGTGGCTGATGAAGATTTCGGTCGAACCGTCAGGCTGGCGCTCCAGGCGGGTGCGGAACTTGTCCTTCTGGCCGCTGGAATAGGCCGAATCGAAGACCTTGCCGATGGTGTTGCGGATGAAGTCCTGCGGAATCTTGGCGCGGTTCTCGTTCCATTCCGTTTCCATCACGCCTGCGGTGGCGTTCTCCTGGGCCAGGGTGAAGCCGGACTCCTCCCAGAAGGACTTGAGCTGGGGCCACAGCACTTCCGGGCTCTGCTTGACCACCAGCCAGCGCTGGTCGCCGGAACGCACCACGCTCACCTTGGTGTTGCCGGTGCTGGCCACTTCATTGGTCGAGGCCACAGGACCGGCAGCCACGCCGCCCATGGCGGCGCGCTGGGCCGCATAGCCCGAGGCGGTGGCCACGCCGATGCCGCCGGAATCGGGCAGCGCGTAGCGCGCGTCCTTGGACAGCTGGGTCAGGTCGGGCGGCACGTCCAGGGTGTTCGCCTTCTTGGCCGACTTGTAGTCCACCGTGGTCTTGCCGACCACCGATTCGACCATGCCGCAGCCGGACAGGCTGAGCACCATGGCGCCGAGCACGAGCCCGCTTTGCGGGGTGAGGGAAGCTTTCTTGCGAATAGTCATGTGGTTACTGAGGTAGAAGCTACGGAAGAGCTTAGTTCAACACACCCGCTTCGCGCAGGGCGGCGCGAACGGTCTCCTGGTATTCCTTGGCCAGCGGCACCAGCGGCAGGCGGATACCGGCCGGCATTTTGCCCATCTCTGCCAGCGCCCATTTGACGGGCACCGGATTGGGCTCGACGAACAGTTTCTGGTGCAGAGGGAATACCTTGTTATTGAGGGCGATGGCGGTCTTCAGGTCGCCGGCCATGGCGGCCTTGCACATCTCGGCCATGGCGCGCGGCGCCACGTTGGCGGTGACGGAGATATTGCCCTTGCCGCCGGCCAGCATCAAGGCCATGGCGGTGGGATCGTCGCCGGAGTAGACGGCGAAGTCCGCCGGGGCCAGGCGCAGCAGGTCGTAGCCGCGGCCGATATTGCCCGTGGCATCCTTCACGCCCACGATGTTCGGAATCTGCGCCAGGCGCAGGATGGTTTCGTTCGACATGTCGGCCACGGTGCGGCCGGGCACGTTGTACAGGATGACCGGCAGGTCCACCGCTTCGGCGATGGCCTTGAAGTGCTGGTACATGCCTTCCTGGGTCGGACGGTTGTAGTAGGGCACCACCTGCAGGGTCGCATCCGCACCGGCTTCCTTGGCGAAACGGGTCAGGTTGATGGCCTCCACGGTGGAATTGCCGCCGCTGCCTGCGATCACGGGGATGCGGCCCGCCGCACGGTCTACGGTGGCCTTGATCAGCGCGCAGTGCTCTTCCACGCTCACGGTGGCCGACTCGCCGGTGGTGCCGACGATCACGATGCCATCGGTGCCTTCCGCAATATGCCAGTCGATCAGCTGGTTCAGGCCCGCGTAGTCCAGACTGCCGTCCGGGTGCATGGGGGTGACGATTGCAACAATACTGCCCTTAATCATAGGAACCAATAGCGTTAAGTATTATTCAAAACAAGGATTGTAGACGATAGCCTGTGCCTGTGGTGCATTTCGGCTTGGAATCAACCCTCGAACGGCGCAAGAAGGGCTGCTTCCCGCGGAAAATCGGCCTTTACCGCGCAAATTCGCTGAACCATGGCCGGTTTCGGGTGGTTAACGATGCCATCCTCATAAGCGATGACACGCAGCCCATGCTTATTTGCAAGTTCCAGCAGTTCGCCCGGCTGGAGCAGGAAGGCGGGGCGGGATGGCTTGCCGAAGGCGGCATTGCCGTCGGCGAAGGTCTCGTAGAGCAGCACGCCGTCCGGCGCCAGGCTGCCCGCCATGGCATCCAGCAAGGGGCGATGCAGATAGTTGGTGACGACGATGCCCGCGAAGCGGCCGGGGCCGAACGGCCACAAGGCGCCCTCCGCTTCCAGGTCGATTTCGCTGGTGCAGATGCCGGGACCGGCTGCCGCGGCCAGGGCTTCCGGGTCGCGGTCCACCGCCATGACGGCATGGCCCAGGGCCGCCAGGTGGCGGGAATGGCGGCCGCTGCCGCAGGCCAGGTCCAGCACCTCGCCGCCCGGCACCAGGGGCGCGAAGCGCGCGATCCAGGGGGAAACGGCGTCCATCAGCTATAGGAGAGGCCCATGGCCTCGCGCACGTCGCGCATGGTTTCCTGGGCCAGCTTGCGGGCGGTTTCGCAGCCGTCGGCGACGATGGCGCGCACCAGGGAGGGATCGTCCAGGTAAGGCTGGGCCCTTTCGTGCATGGGCTCCTGTTCCTTGACGATGGCGTCGATCACGGGCTGCTTGCACTCGATGCAGCCGATGCCCGCGGAACGGCAGCCCTTCTGCACCCACTCCTGGGTAGGCTGGTCGGAATACACCACATGGAACTGCCACACGGGGCAGCGTTCCGGCTCGCCTGCATCGGTGCGGCGCACGCGGGCGGGGTCGGTGGGCATGGTGCGGATCTTCTTCGTCACCACATCCTTGTCCTCGCGCAGGGCGATGGAATTGCCATAGCTCTTGGACATCTTGCGGCCGTCCAGGCCGGGCAGGCGCGAGGCCTCGGTCAGCTTGGCCTGCGGCTCCACGAGGATGATCTTGCGGCTGCCTTCCAGATAGCCGAACAGGCGCTCGCGGTCGATCATGGACAGGCTCTGGGCATCGTCCAGCATGGCTTTGGCCTGTTCGAGGGCGTCGTCCTGGCCCTCCTGCTGGTAGGCAGTGCGCAGTTCGTTGTACAGCTTGGCGCGCTTGCTGCCCAGCTTCTTCACCGCCTCCTGCGCCTTCTGTTCGAAGCCCGGCTCCTTGCCGTAGAGGTGGTTAAAGCGGCGTGCGATCTCGCGCATCATTTCGATATGGGGCACCTGGTCTTCGCCCACCGGCACTTCGCTGGCGCGGTAGATCAGCACGTCGGCCGCCTGCAGCAGCGGGTAGCCGAGGAAGCCGTAGGTCGCCAGGTCGCGGTTGGACAGGTTCTCGATCTGGTCCTTGTAGGTGGGCACGCGTTCCAGCCAGCCCAGGGGCGTGGCCATGGACAGCAGCAGGTGCAGCTCGGCGTGCTCGGGCACGCGCGACTGGATGAAGAGCGTGGCCTGGGTGGGGTCGATGCCCGCCGCCAGCCAGTCCACCAGCATGTCCCAGGTGCTCTTCTCGATGATGGAGGGATCGTCGTAATGCGTGGTCAGGGCATGCCAGTCGGCCACAAAGAAGAGGCAGGGCTGCTCCGCCTGCATGCGGATCCAGTTCTTCAGGGCGCCATGGTAGTGGCCAAGGTGCATGGTCCCCGTGGGACGCATGCCGGAAACGACGCGGTCGGGATACATGGCGGTCAGTTCAGTAAGAGATTAAGCGGCAGCACCAGCAGGCCGATCAGCGATACGAAGAGGCTCACCATGCCGGACAGCAGGGAGCTCAGCACGCCCGTGTACATCAGCACGATCAGGCCGATGAAGATGTAGGGCGTGTAGCGCTCGATGCTGGCGTACGGACGCGCCAGCTCCATGGGCAGGATGGCCGTCATGATGCGCCCGCCGTCCAGCGGTGGAATGGGAATAAGGTTGAAGACGCACATCACGGCATTGACGTTGATTCCCGCCACCGCCATGCCCACCAGGAAGGGTTCGCTGATCCCCATGCCGCGCAGGAGCACGAGCATGACGGCCCAGCCCAGGGCCATGGCGAAGTTCGCGGCCGGTCCGGCGGCGGCCACGAAGCCCATCTGCTTCTTGGGATTGCGCAGGCGGCTGTAGTCCACCGGCACGGGCTTGGCGTAGCCGAAGGGCATGTGAATCGTGAGGTAGAGAATCAGGGGCAGGACCACAGTGCCGAAGGGGTCGATGTGCTTCATCGGGTTCGCCGTCAGCCTGCCCTGCTGGGAGGCCGTCGGGTCGCCGAAATAGCGGGCCACATAGCCATGGGCTGCTTCGTGCAGCGAGATCGCGAACAGCACGGGAATCGCATAGACCGCGATCGTCTGGATGGCTTGGGAGATATCACTCATGGGCAAAATTTTACCAGACCGGGTGCGCCGGGCCGGATCTCAGGGTTGGGAGGGGCGGCCTCAAAGTCCCAGCAGCGCGGGGTCGCCACGGCCGTGGCGCACCAGCTCGGCATCCTCGCCGGTGAGGTCGACCACCGTGGTCATTTCGAAGCTGCAGGCCCCGCCATCGATGATGAGGTCGATCTGCTTGCCGATGCGCTCACGGATGGCTTCCGGGTCGTTCAGGGGCTCGTCGTCACCCGGCAGGGTGAGGGTGGCGCCCAGCAGGGGCTGCTCCAGCTCGCCCAGCAGGGCTTCCACGACGCTGTTTTCCGGCACGCGCAGGCCGATGGTCTTGCGCGAGGGGTGGCTGAGGCGGCGCGGCACGCAGCGCGTGGCCTCCAGGATGAAGGTGAAGGGCCCCGGCGTGGCGTTCTTGAGCAGGCGGAACTGGCGGTTGTCCACGCGGGCGTAGACGCCGATCTCGCTCAGGTCGCGGCACAGCAGGGTCAGGTGGTGCTTCTCGTCGATGCCGCGGATGCGGCGCAGGCGCTCCACGGCGGCCTTGTCGTCCAGGTGGCAGACCAGGGCGTAGCAGGAATCCGTGGGCAGGGCCACCACCCCGCCCCCGTGGATGATCTGCACTGCCTGTTTCATCAGGCGGGGCTGGGGGTTGAGGGGATGGACCTGGAAGTATTGACTCATACCTTAGCGCAGCGCCTGCAGGGCGGCGATGCGCTGCTCGAACGGTGGGTGGGTGGAGAACAGCGCGGACCAGCCGGCGCCGTTGCTGATGCCCGAAGCGGCGATATTCTGCGGCAGCGCGCCCGGCTCCTGCCCCGCCAGGCGGGCCAAAGCGTTCTGCATGGGGATGGTGCTGCCCAGCAGGCGGGCCGAACCGGCGTCGGCGCGGAATTCGCGCTGGCGCGAGAACCAGGCCACGATGATGGAAGCGAGCAGGCCGAACACGATTTCGCAGACGAACACCGTCACCATATAGCCGATGCCGTGGCCGCGGTTTTCGTCGTCGTTGCCGCGCAATAGGACCTTATCGACGAAGAAGCCGACCACGCGCGCCAGGAACACGACGAAGGTGTTCACCACGCCCTGGATCAGGGTCAGGGTCACCATGTCGCCGTTGGCGATGTGCGCCACCTCGTGGCCCAGCACGGCCTCCACTTCCTCGCGGTTCATGGACTGCAGCAGGCCGGTGGACACGGCCACCAGGGCGGAATTCTTGAAGGCGCCGGTGGCGAAGGCGTTCGGCTCGCCGTCGTACACGGCCACTTCAGGCATGCCGATGCCCGCGCGCTGCGCCAGGCCGTGCACCGTGCTCACCAGCCATTGTTCGGTGGAGTTCTGGGGCGCATCGATCACGCGCGCGCCCGTGGACCACTTGGCCATGGGCTTGGACATGAGCAGGGAAATGATGGAACCGGTGAAGCCCACCACCAGGGAAAACACGAGCAGGCTGCCCATTTGCAGCTGTCCGCCCGCGCCGGGACGGCCCACGCCGAGCACCGACAGAACGATGGACAGCACCAACATCACGGCGAGGTTGGTGGCAATAAACAGGATGATACGTTTCATGGATCGAGGTCTCCGGGATTAACCGAACATTAAGATAGGGATGAAGAAGAGAAATACAAGAGTTTGTCAGAACCAGTCATGCCAGACCGGCGTGACGCTCGACGGCAGGGGCGGCAGCAGAGCGAAATCCACCCTCGCCTCCCCTGGCGCGTGGAAATCCGTGCCGCGCGAGGCCAGGAAGCCATAGGCATTCGCCAGCTTCGCGTACTCCGGGTACTGGTCCGGCGTATGGCTGCCCGTCACCACCTCAATGGCCGTACCGCCCAGCTGCTTGAACTCGTCGAAGAGCACGCCCTGTTGCATGGGCGTGAATTTGTAGCGGCCGGGGTGGGCGATGACGGCGACGCCGCCCGCTCCCCTGATCCAGCCCACGGCCTGGGCCAGGGTGGCCCAGCGGTGCTCCACATAGCCGGGCTGGCCCGGCGAGAGGTATTTCTTGAAAACTTCTGGGATATCCCGGCAATAGCCCTTATCGACGAGGAAGCGCGCGAAGTGGGTGCGCGACATGAGGGCCGGGTTGTCGACGTAATCGAGGGCGCCCTCGTAGGCATCCGGAATGCCCACCTTGGCCAGCTGCGCGCCGATCTCCTTGCCGCGCGCATCGCGGCCGGAACGGGTCGCTTCCAGGCCCTGCTGCAGGGTCTGGTCGTTCTCGTCGATCTGCAGGCCCACGATGTGGACGGTTTCGCCGCCCCAGGTGATGGATATCTCGACGCCCGGCACGAAGCGCATGCCCTGCTCCGCTGCGGCCGCACGGGCGGCTGCCGTGCCGCCGACTTCGTCATGATCGGTGAGCGCCCACACATCCACCCCGCCCCGGCGCGCATGCGCGGCCACTTCGGCGGGCGGAAGCACGCCGTCGGAAACGTTGGAATGGCAGTGCAGATCGACTTTCAACATACAAACTTTGCATCCTGTGGCGAAGTTTGCATTGTACGCCGACTGATTATTCCCCGGCCAGGAAGTCCTCGACCATCCTTGCGAGCAGCTCGGGCTGGTCATGGTGCAGCATATGGCCCGCATCGGGCATCATCTTCGGCGTGACCTTCGCGAGGTGGCCGAGGCGGCGGTCCACTTCGTGGCGGGCCTCTTCCTTCGGGCCCATCCACAGCCACATATTGGTGTCCTCCGCCTCCACCCACAGCACGGGCGCGGTGATGGCCTTCCAGCAGGCCATGAAGTCTTCCGCGTGATAGAGCAGCGGGCTGGCCTGCTTGTGAACGGGGTCGCCCAGGATCTCGAATTCGCCCGCCGCGTTCGGCGCGGACCAGTGCTGGGCCAGGAAAGCTGCCTTCTCGTCGCTGAGGCGCGGATTCGTCTTTTGCAGGCGGGCCGCCACGGCTTCGCGGCTCGGATAGGCGCGCATCTCGGGCGGCGCCAGCAGTTCGTCCAGCCACTGGCGGTATTTGCGGGGCGCCTGCTCCGGCGTGGCCGCCTTCAGGCCGAAGCCTTCCAGATTGATGAAGCGGCGGATACGCTCGGGCCGCGCGCCCGCATAGATGCCGCACACATTGCCGCCCATGCTGTGGCCCAGCAGGTTGACCTGCCCTTCCGGCTGGTAGTGGCGCAGGATGGCGTCGAGGTCGGCCACGTAGTCGGGGAACCAGTAGGTATCCGTGCCCGCTCGCTCGGTGAGGCCGAAGCCGCGCCAGTCCGGCGCGATCACATGCCAGTCGCCTTCCATGCAGTCCACTACGAACTGGAAGGAGGCGCCCACATCCATCCAGCCGTGCAGCATGAAGACCTTGGGCGCGCCCTCGCGGCCCCAGTGGCGGACATGGGTGCGCAGGCCGCGCACGCTAAGGAATTCGGAACGGGAAGCTTTCATCGTGATCTGCCTTGAAATGCGCGCATGTGGCGCAATATGCGAACCTTGCTGCCGCAAAAACAGCATAATAGCACGACCGTTCCAATTTCAGGACACGCAGTGCCAGGGCGTAAAATAGCGCCAAAACATTCCACCTCGGGGCCAACATGAGCATCTACCAGCTGGGCGAGCATGCGCCCGAGATCGACGCATCCGCATTCGTGGCCGACAGCGCCACCCTGATCGGCAAGGTGACGCTCAAGCCGAACAGCTCCGTGTGGTTCGGCGCCACCATCCGCGGCGACAACGAGCGCATCACCATCGGCGAGAACAGCAATGTGCAGGAAGGCACGGTGATGCACACCGATATGGGCTACCCTCTGACGGTGGGGAGCGATGTGACCATCGGCCACCAGGCCATGCTGCACGGCTGCACCATCGGCGACGGCGCCCTGATCGGCATCCAGGCCGTGATCCTGAATGGCGCGAAGATCGGCAAGGGCTGCCTGGTGGGCGCGGGCGCGCTGGTCACCGAGGGCAAGGAATTTCCGGACAATATGCTGATCATCGGCTCGCCCGCCAAGGCGGTGCGCGAACTGACGGCGGACGACGTGGCGCGCCTGAAGGGCAGCGCCGACAGCTACGTGAAACGCGGCCAGCTGTTCAAGACGCAACTCAAAAAGATTGGATAAAGCATGACCCAGGATACGCTGCAAAAATTCATTTTCGAGAACGCCGCCGTACGTGGCGAGCTGGTCGACATTTCCACCACCTGGCGCGAAGTGCAGGCCCGCCACGAATACCCGGCGGCCGTGAAGCGCCTGCTGGGCGAGATGGTGGCGGCCGCCGCCCTGCTCTCGGCCAATCTCAAGTTCAACGGCTCCATCGTGATGCAGATCCACGGCGACGGTCCCGTGCGCCTGCTGGTGGTGGAATGCGACTCTGAGCTGAAGCTGCGCGCGACCGCCAAGCTGAACAGCGACGCCATCCCCGACGATGCGGGCCTGACGGCCATGCTGAACCAGCATGGCAAGGGCCGCTTCATCATCACTCTCGACCCGGCCGAAAAAGTGCCGGGCCAGCAGCCCTACCAGGGCATCGTGCCGCTGGACGGAGAAGACGTGGCGACGGTGATCGAGCACTACATGCTGCGTTCCGAGCAGCTCGACACGCGCCTGTGGCTGGCGGCCAACGACGAAGTCTCGCGCGGCCTGCTGCTGCAAAAGCTGCCGCTACACGGCGGCAAGGCCGAAGCGGCGCCGGTGACGGAAGACGAAGCGCTGGAAACGTGGAACCGCGCCGTCATGCTGGGCAACACGCTCAAGCGTGAAGAACTGCTGGAAACGACGATCGACGTGCTGTTGAAACGCCTGTTCTGGGAAGAGACCATCCGCGTCTTCGACCCCATGCACCCGGGCTTCCACTGCACCTGCACGCGCGAGAAAGTGGGCAACATGCTCAAGATGCTGGGCCGCGAAGAAGTGGAAGCGGCGCTGGAAGAGCAAGGCCGGCTCGGCATCAACTGTGACTTCTGCGGCAAGCACTACGACTACGACGCCGTCGACTGCGCCCAGCTCTTCGTCAGCGACGCCCCCGCCGAAGCCCTCCTCCACGCCTCCGACACCAAGCAATAAAGCTCAGCTCGTGTCCAAACCTGGTGCCAGGGAAGAAATTTGGACACGAGCACAACACTAGCGTACTAGGGCCGAGTTCGTGTCCAAATTTCTTCCCTGGCACCAGAAGTGGACGGGACGGCCGCCGGCGGACTGGGCTGTATCAGTTTTTGGTGGGTTCGGGGGTGGCGCTGGCTTCGGGGCGGGTCTGGCCCTTGCCGAGGATCTGGATGTAGATCTCGTTCTGTTTGATCATGCTGAGCTCGTAGCGCGCGCGCTCTTCCACTGCGCCCGTGCCGTCTTTCAGGTCGCGCACCTCGGAATCCAGCTTGGCGTTGCGCTGCTTGAGGGCGTCGTTCTTCTGGTGCGCTTCTTCCACCTGCGCCTCCAGGTCGGCCACACGCACCCAGCCACCCTTCCCCAGCCAGAGCGGGTATTGGATCAGCAGCAGCAGGGCGGCAAGGGCGACAGTGATCAAGCGCATGCGGATAAGAATCCGGCCGGGAGTGCCGGCCGGAAAAGTTTCTCTTACTTCAGATTATAGAACGCCTCGCGGCCCGGGTAGCTGGCGATGTCGCCCAGGTCTTCTTCGATGCGCAGCAGCTGGTTGTACTTGGCCATGCGGTCGGAGCGGGACATGGAGCCGGTCTTGATCTGCAGCGCGTTCAGGCCCACGGCGATGTCGGCGATGGTGGAGTCTTCCGTTTCGCCCGAGCGGTGCGAGATCACGGCGGTGTAGCCGGCGCGCTTGGCCATCTCGATGGCGGCGAAGGTCTCGGTCAGAGTGCCGATCTGGTTGATCTTGATGAGGATGGAATTGGCGATGCCTTTCTGGATGCCTTCCTTCAGGATCTTGGTGTTGGTGACGAACAGGTCGTCGCCCACCAGCTGCACCTTCTTGCCCAGGGCCGCGGTCAGGGTGGCCCAGCCTTCCCAGTCGCCTTCGCCCATGGCGTCTTCGATGGAGATGATGGGGTATTTGTCGCACCAGGTGGCCAGCAGGTTGGTGAACTCGGCGGCCGTCAGGGACAGGCCCTCGCCTTCCAGCTCGTACTTGCCGTTCTTGTAGAACTCGGATGCCGCGCAGTCCAGGCCCAGCGCGATCTGGGTGCCCGGCTCGTAACCCGCTTCTTCGATGGCCTGGATGATCAGCTTGATCGCTTCTTCATGCGAGGCCACGGAGGGAGCAAAGCCGCCTTCGTCGCCCACGGCGGTGGTCAGGCCTTTCTTGTGCAGGATCTTCTTCAGGGTGTGGAACACCTCGGCGCCGTAGCGCATGGCTTCCTTGAAGGTGGGCGCGCCAACCGGGATGATCATGAATTCCTGGATGTCCAGGTTGTTGTCGGCGTGGGCGCCGCCGTTGATCACGTTCATCATCGGCACGGGCATCTGCATGGCGCCGGAGCCGCCGAAGTAGCGGTACAGGGGCAGGCCAGCCTCTTCGGCGGCCGCCTTGGCCACGGCCATGGACACGGCCAGCATGGCGTTCGCGCCCAGGCGGGACTTGTTCTCGGTGCCGTCCAGGTCGATCAGGGTGCGGTCCAGGAAGGCCTGCTCATTGGCGTCCAGGCCCATGATGGCTTCGGAGATTTCAGTGTTGATGTGCTCGCAGGCTTTCAGCACGCCCTTGCCGAAGTAGCGCTTGGGATCGCCATCGCGCAGCTCGATCGCTTCGCGCGAGCCGGTCGAGGCGCCGGACGGCACGGCCGCACGGCCCATCACGCCCGATTCCAGCAGCACGTCGCATTCGACGGTGGGATTGCCGCGCGAGTCGATGATCTCGCGGCCGATAATGTCTACGATTGCACTCATTTCTTGTTCTCCAAAGTTAAAGCGTCACGGACTGCGCGGGATACGCACGCGCAAAAATTGCAGCAAGGGTAACAGAGGATGGCCGGATGTGGAAGCGGGCCCGGCGCTTGTAACGCGGGGCCCGCCGACATCAGATCAGTTGAAGCTGGATTCGAGGAAGCCAGCCTTCTTGGTGATGCGGTCCAGTTCGATCAGAGTGGACAGCAATTCTTTCATGCGGCCCAAGGGAACCGCGTTCGGACCGTCGGACAGGGCCGTGGCCGGGTTCGGATGGGTCTCCATGAAGAGGCCATCCACGCCCACGGCCACCGCCGCGCGAGAGAGCACCGGCACCATCTCGCGCATGCCGCCCGAGGAAGTGCCGTTACCGCCCGGCAGCTGCACCGAGTGGGTAGCGTCGAACACCACGGGCGCCTTGGTCTCACGCATGATGGCCAGGGAGCGCATGTCCGATACCAGGTTGTTGTAGCCGAAGGAAACGCCGCGTTCGCAGGCCATGAAGTTGTCTTCGTTCAGGCCTTTGGCGCGGGCCGCGGCGCGCGCCTTGTCGATCACGTTCTTCATGTCGTGCGGCGCGAGGAACTGGCCCTTCTTGATGTTCACCGGCTTGCCGGACTGCGCGCAAGCGTTGATGAAGTCCGTCTGGCGGCACAGGAAGGCCGGGGTCTGCAGCACGTCCACCACCGACGCCACCACTTCGATTTCCTCGATGGTGTGCACGTCGGTCAGCACCGGCACGCCCAGTTCGCGCTTGATGTCGCCCAGGATTTCCAGGCCCTTCTCCATGCCGGGACCACGGTACGAGGTGCCCGAGGAGCGGTTGGCCTTGTCGAAGGAGGACTTGTAGATGAAGGGGATGCCCAGCGCGCTGGTCATCTCTTTCAGCTGGCCCGCCACATCGAAGGACATCTGGCGTGATTCCACCACGCAGGTGCCAGCGATCAGGAAGAACGGCTTGTCGAGGCCGACGTCGAATCCACACAGTTTCATGCTGCATCTCCTTGCAGTGCGACCGCCTTCAGGTGGCCCTTGCCGCCTGCCGCCTTGTGCGCCAGCGCGGCCTTGATATAGGACGTGAACAGCGGATGGCCGTCGCGCGGGGTCGATTTGAATTCAGGGTGGTACTGCACGCCCATGTACCAGGGGTGGGCGTTCTCGCCTTCGCGCGGCAGTTCCATGATTTCGCACAGGTCTTCGGTCGGCGTGCGCGCCGCCACGATCAGGCCTGCTTCCTCGACGCGGCCGAGGTAGTGGTTGTTCGCTTCGTAGCGGTGGCGGTGGCGCTCGGTCACCACGCTGCCGTAGATTTCGGAGGCCAGGGTGCCCGGCTTCACGGCGCAGGCCTGCGCGCCCAGGCGCATGGTGCCGCCCATATCGGAGTTCGCGTCGCGCTTCTCGACCTTGCCGTCGTGGTTCTGCCATTCGTCGATGAGGGCCACCACCGGCTGGTCGGTGTTCGGCTCGAACTCGGTGGAGTTGGCGTTCGTGAGGCCTGCCTTGTGGCGGGCGTATTCGATCAGCGCCACCTGCATGCCGAGGCAGATGCCCAGGTAAGGCACCTTGTTCTCGCGCGCGAACTGCGCCGCCTTGATCTTGCCTTCCACGCCGCGCTTGCCGAAGCCGCCCGGCACCAGGATGGCGTCGTACTTCGCCAGTTCCGCCGTGCCTTTCGCCTCGATCTCTTCCGAGTCGATGTATTCGATATTGACCTTGCTCTCGGTGTGAATGCCCGCGTGGCGCAGCGCCTCGGTCAGGGACTTGTAGGACTCGGTCAGTTCCACATACTTGCCCACCATGCCGATCGACACTTCCTGCTTCGGATTCTCCAGGGTGTGAATCAGCTTGCTCCACACGGAGAGGTCGGCCGGCGCGGGATTGATGTCCAGCGCCTCGCAGATGATCGCGTCCAGGCCCTGGTCGTGCAGCATCTGCGGCACTTTGTAGATGGTGTCCACGTCCCACACGGAGATCACGCCGCGCTCTTCGATGTTCGAGAACAGGGAGATCTTCGCGCGCTCGTCTTCGGGAATGGCGCGGTCGGCACGGCACAGCAGCGCGTTCGGCGAAATGCCGATCTCGCGCAGCTTCTGTACCGAGTGCTGGGTGGGCTTGGTCTTCAGTTCACCGGCCGATGCGATGTAGGGCACGAGGGTCAGGTGGACGAAGGCCGAATTCTTGCGGCCCGCGCGCAGGCTGAGCTGGCGCGCCGCTTCCAGGAAGGGCAGCGACTCGATGTCGCCCACGGTGCCGCCGATCTCGCACAGCGCCACGTCGTAGCCTTCCGCGCCGCGGCGGATGTAATCCTGGATCTCGTTGGTGATGTGCGGGATGACCTGCACGGTCTTGCCGAGGTATTCGCCGCGGCGTTCCTTGCGGATGACGGATTCGTAGATCTGGCCGGTGGTGAAGTTGTTCACCTTGCGCATGCGGGTGCTGATGAAGCGTTCGTAGTGGCCGAGATCGAGGTCGGTTTCGGCGCCGTCGTCGGTAACGAAGACTTCACCGTGCTGCATGGGGCTCATGGTGCCAGGGTCCACGTTGATGTACGGGTCCAGCTTGAGCATGGTGACTTTGAGGCCGCGCGATTCCAGGATCGCGGCGAGGGAGGCGGCGGCAATCCCTTTGCCAAGGGAAGACACGACACCACCGGTGACGAAGACAAATTTGGTCATTGCGAGATCAGGTGCCGAACGGCACTAGCGGGAAATTGAAATTATATCTCAAATTGCCCGTTTCTTCATCATCGCGCCAAAAATGTGTGCCAGCGAACAGACCCCGCCGCTGTCGAGGCGGAGAATATCTTTATTTCAACAGGAGGCAACCATGAGTTACGAACGCGACGCAGACGGCAACTACAGCGATGGTGGCCACCGTGGTCCCGGCCCTCGCCTGATGGGCGCGGACACGCTGATCGGCGACCATGTCCACAACCTGAAGAACGAACACCTGGGCACCGTGAAGGAGATCATGCTCGACATGCAGACCGGCCGCGTGTCCTACGTGGTGATGGCCTCGGGCGGCGTGCTCACCATCGGCGAGAAGCTCTTCGCCGTGCCGTGGGACGCGCTGTCGCTGGACACCGCCAACCACCGCATGACCCTCAATATCGACAAGGACCGCATCGAGAATGCGCCCGGCTTCGACAAGGACAACTGGCCCGACATGGCCAACCAGGCCTGGGCTACCGAGGTGCACAACTACTACGGCACCAGCCCCGCGAACCTGAACCAGAGCGCCCGCTAAGACGGGCCAGCGATTTCCTCGTTTTCGGCCATCACCAGGCCGCAGGCGCGCCGCTCCTCACTGGACGGCGCGCTCTTTTTTTATACGGCCAGGCGCATGGGGATGTAAGCAATGCCATGCTGCTCGATTTTCCCGCTCGTGGGTTCGAAGCCGAAGTGCCGGTACATGTCGAAGGCATACACCGACGAATTCACGGTGAACTGGCCGGGGTTGCCCAGCGAGAGCGCATCGTCATACGCCGCCTTCCACAGCACGCGCCCCAGGCCCTGGCCGTGGAAGCGGCGCGCCACGAAAAGATGGAAGAGATGGCTGTTGTCGCGAACGGCCGCAACGCCCGCCAGCTCGCCTTCGACGAAGGCCAGCTGGTAGCGGAAGTTCGGCGCGCTCACATAGCGCTGCATGGCCGGTACGCCGAAGCTCTCGAGGAACTGCTCGGCGCCCTGTGCATCCGGATGAATGGTCATCATCGGCATGAGGTCCATGATGAGGGCGCGGATGGCGTCCACATCATCCGGCGTGGCGAAACGGATCGTAGGGTTCATCGCCGTATTGTGCCAGAGCTAGCAGAAATCGCGGCTGGAGGTGGGCAGGCGGCCCAGCATGGGCGTGAGGTCCACCAGGCGCTTGGCGACCAGGTGGCGCACGATGCCCTCCTGCTGCCAGATGCCATACACCCCCAGCAGCGAAGCGCCCAGTACTTCGCGCCGGAACTGCTCGACCAGGTCGGGCCAGACGATGACGTTCACATTCCCCGTTTCGTCCTCGATGGTGATGAACAGCACCCCGTTCGCCGTTCCCGGCCGCTGCCGCACGGTGACCAGGCCGCAGCCCCGCGCCAGCTGGCCGTTGCTGAAGGTGTTGAGCACTTCGGCGGGCAGGAAGCGCTTGGCCAAAAGCTTCGGGCGCAGCAGCGCCAGCGGATGGCGGCCCAGGGTCAGCCCCTGCGCGCGGTAGTCGTGGAGAATCTCCTCGCCTTCCGTGGGCGGACGAAGCTGCGGCGCTTCCTCCTGCGGCTTCGTGGGCCGCAGCAGGTCCTTGTCCGGCACGGCGCCCACGGCATCCCACAGCGCCTGCCGCCGGTTGCCGGACAAGCCCTGCAGGGCATTGCCGCCCGCGAGCACCTGCAGGTCGTGCCGTTCGAGGTCCGCCCGCCGCGCCAGGTCGGCCACGCTGTCGAAGGGACGGATCGCGCGCGCCACTTCGATACGCTGCGCCGACTCGGGCCGCATGCCGCGCAGCAGCGACATGCCAAGCCGCACCGCAGGCTGCGGCCGCACGCCATTCGCATCCGCCGGTTTCTCCTCCAGGGTGGAATCCCAGTTGCTGATGGCGATATCGACAGGCCGCACTTCCAGGCCGTGCCGCCGGCCATCCTGCACCAGGGCCGAAGGGCTGTAGAAGCCCATTGGCTGGCTGTTCAGCAGCGCGCACAGGAAGACCGCCGGTTCATGGCATTTGATCCAGGAGCTCACATAGGTGAGCAGCGCAAAGCTGGCGGCGTGCGATTCCGGGAAGCCGTATTCTCCGAAGCCGGTGATCTGGGCGCAGATGCGGTCCGCGAAGTCGCCATCGAAACCGTTCTTCACCATGTTCTCCTTGATGCGCCGCTGGTGCTGCTCGATATTGCCCTTTTTCTTCCAGGCCGCCATATCGCGCCGCAGCTGGTCCGCCTCGCCTGCCGTGTAGTTTGCTGCCAGCATGGCGATCTGCATGACCTGCTCCTGGAAAATGGGCACGCCCAGCGTTCTTCCCAGAGCAGGCTCCAGGCGAGGTTCGCAGTCGGGCGTCTGTTTTCCTTCCCGCCGCAGCAGGTAGGGATGCACCATGCCGCCCGAGATCGGGCCCGGACGCACGATGGCCACCTCCACCACCAAGTCGTAGTAGCAGCGCGGCTTCAGGCGCGGCAGCATGCTCATTTGCGCGCGCGACTCGATCTGGAACACGCCGATGGTGTCCGCCTCGCAAATCATGTCGTAGGTGGCCGGGTCTTCGCGCGGCACCGTATGCATCTCCAGCGGCGCGCCGTGGCGCTCGCCGTACAGGTCGAAGGCGCGGCGCATGGCCGAGAGCATGCCCAGCGCCAGCACGTCCACCTTCAGCAGGCCCAGTTCTTCCAGGTCGTCCTTGTCCCACTGGATCACGCTGCGGTCCTTCATCGACGCGTTCTCGATGGGCACGAGGCGGGACAGCTTGTCCTGCGCGATGACGAAGCCGCCTACGTGCTGGGACAGGTGGCGCGGGAAGCCGCGCAGCAGCTGCGCCATCCATGCCCATTCGCGCGCCATCTTTGATGTGGGATCGAGCCCGCATTCGGCCACGCGGTCGAGGAAGGCTTCCGCGCTGTCGAACCAGTGGTGAGACTTGGCCACCTTCTCCACCACCGCCAGGTCCACGCCCAGGGCCTTGCCGCTGTCGCGCAGCGCGCTCTTGGAGCGGTAGCAAATCACCGTGGCGGCAATGGCGGCGCGGTGGCGTCCGTATTTGTTGTACACGTACTGGATGACTTCTTCGCGCCGCTGGTGTTCGAAGTCCACGTCGATATCGGGCGGCTCCGCGCGCTCGCGCGACAGGAAGCGCTCCATGAGCACATTGCTCTCGTTGGGATTCACGGCCGTCACGCCCAGGCAGTAGCAGACGGCCGAATTGGCGGCCGATCCGCGCCCCTGGCAAAGAATCTTCTGCTCCCGCGCGAACTTCACCACGTCGTAGACCGTGATGAAGAAGAACTCGTAACGCAGCTCGGCGATCAGTTCGAGCTCCTTCTCCAGCAGCTCCATCACCTTGAGCGGTATGCCTTCCGGATAGCGCTCGTGCGCCCCCAGCATGGTCTCCTGCCGCAGATAGCTGGACGGCGTATGCCCCTCGGGAATCAGCTCGTGCGGATACTCGTACTTCAGCTCCTCCAGCGAGAATGCGCAGCTGCCCGCAATGCGCATGGTCTCTTCCAGCGCGCGGCGCGGATAGACGTTGGCCAGCCGCAGCCGCGAACGCAGGTGCTGCTCGGCGTTCTGCGACAGTTCGTAGCCGCATTCCGCCACCGGGCGGCCTACCCGCACGGCGGTCAGCATGTCCTGCATGGGCTTGCGCGAGCGTACGTGCATGCAGACATGGCCCGCCGCCACCACAGGCATGCCGTGCTGCAGCGCCACCTCGTCGATGCTGATGCGGTGCGCGTCGTCGAAGGCGCGCTGCAGCATGGTCAGGCCGATCCAGCTATGGCCGCCGAAGGTGGCGGACATCCACGCCGCCTGGCGGTGCAGGCGGTCCACATCCCCCGCCTCGTACACCGGATAGTCGGGCAGCAGGATCACGGCGCAATCGGGCAGGCCGCGCAGGTGGGCGCGTTCGGGCGGTGGCGCCGCGAAATCGTCCGGATGCAGCAGGTAGCTGCCCTTTGCGATGCGGGTGCGGGCCAGCGTGATCATCTCGGAGAGGTTGCCGTAGCCGTTGCGGTTCTGCGCAATGGCCAGCAGGGACAGGGCATGGCTGCCATCCGGATTGGTGAGGCGGAACCAGCTGCCGATGAGGAGCTTGCCGTCCCACCCATGCCGCTTCGCTTCCCCGTGTGCACGCACTACGCCCGCCAGAGAACACTCGTCCGTGATGGCCAGCGCCTCGTAGCCCAGCTCCATGGCGCGCAGCACCAGCTCCTCGGCGTGCGAGGCGCCCTGGAGGAAGGAAAAGTTCGTCATGCAGAACAACTCTGCATAGGCGGGCAATCCGAACTGTGAGCGGGGAACCATGGCTTAATACTGTACAAACATACAGTATTATACCCCTCCCCCACGCGTTCCGGCGGAGTCCGTTATGCTGTGAAGTATGGAAACTTTTGAATTGAAATGCTTCGGCGTGCGCGCCGGTGAAGGCAACCTTGCTCTCGTGATGCTGAACGACACACGCGACGAAGCGGCACGCCAGCGCTTCGCCGCCGACGCTGGCAAACCCGCCACCGTTTTCGTCACCGCCGGCGACAGCGAGGCCGCCTACACGCTGGACTACTTCTATCCCCACACCCGCAGCCCGCTCTGCCTGCACGCCACCCTCGCGGCTGGACGCGTGCTGCTGGACCGCCAGCCCGGCCCCCTCATTGTGCGCACGGCGATGCGCGGCCAGCTCCTGACCCTGTCCGCACAGGACGGCCGCATCTTCATCGGCATGGCGCGCCAGGCGGCGCCTGACGTTCCGCTGCCGCCCGAACTGCCCGGCCAGCTGCTGGCACAGCCCGGCGTCGTCCTCGCCTCCCCTCCCGCCATTGCCTCGGTCGGCAGCCCCAAGCTGCTGCTCGAAGTGCAGGACAGCGCCACCCTGCAAGCCCTGGAACCCGACCTGCCTGCCGTCCTCGCCTGGGGCAAGGCCCACGGCGTAAGCGGCTGCTACGCCTGGTGCCGCCGCAGCGACGGCAGCTTCGAAGGCCGCAACTTCAACCACCTCGACCCGGCGCTGGAAGATGCGGCCACCGGCGTGGCCGCTGGCGCACTCACGGTCCACCTCGGCCGCAGCGTCAGCCTCTACCAGGGCGCCCGGCAGGGCCAGCCCTGCCGGATCGACACGGTGCTGGAGGGCGAACACATCCTGATCGGCGGAGCCGCCGAAGCGGCCTAGCTGTTGCGTTGTACATACAGTAAATAATGTATGTTCGCAAAATTGTCACAAGACCAAAATTAGTCATAGTTCACCATGGACCGGTTCGCATAGAATCAAATTTTTCCATGGGAGATGCCAACGTGTTTTCAAACTCCACGCTTCGTAAAGCTGTATTGCTGGCCCTGTATGGCGGCACCGCCCTCTCGCTGGCCCCCGCCGCCCTCGCGCAAACCGCTGCCCCTGGGGCCAAGAGCGATATCCAGACCGTGAATGTGGTGGGTTCGCGCCGCGCCGTGGCCGCCACCTCCACCACCGACACCGTGGTGCCGGTCGACATTATTCCGCTGACCCGCGCTTCCGAGCAGGGCGGCCAGTTCGACCTGTCGCAGACTTTGACCTTCGTGTCCCCCTCCTTCAATTCCACCCGCCAGACGGGCGCAGACGGCGCCGACCTGGTGGATTCGGCTGCCCTGCGCGGCCTGGGCTCGGACCAGACCCTGGTGCTCGTAAACGGCAAGCGCCGCCACACCTCGGCCCTGGTGAACCTGTTCGGCGCCCGCAACCGCGGCAACACCGGCACCGACCTGAACGCCATCCCGCTCATGGCCATCAAGGACGTGCAGGTGCTGCGCGACGGCGCCGCCGCCCAGTATGGTTCGGACGCCATTGCCGGCGTCATGGATATCGGCCTGAAGAAGAACGTGGGCTGCGAAGCGGTGGCAGGCTACGGCCAGTACTCGGCCGGCGACGGCAAGAACTACCTGGCCTCCGCCTACTGCGGCTTCGCCATGGCAGGCGGCACCGTGGGCATCACGGGCGAATACCTGGACCGCGGCCGCTCCGACCGCTCCGAGCCGGACAATCCCCGCATCATCGGCGACACCAAGACCAAGAACAAGACCGTCTACGTGAACGGCGAGATCCCGACCGCGACGGGCCGCTTCTACTTCACCGGCGGCGCCCAGACGCGCGACGCCTCCAGTGCCGCCTTTGCACGCGGCGGCGTGGGTTCCGACGACATCCCGAGCCGCAACTCGGCCGCGATGTACCCGGACGGCTTCGTCCCCTTCATCAACGGCGACCTGGACGACCGCTACGCCACCGTGGGCCACCGCAGCCAGCTGGGCGAATGGAATACCGACATCTCCCAGACCTACGGCTACAACAAGCTGATGTACAACATCAGCAATACGCTGAACGCCTCCATCGCCAACAAGGATCTGGTGGGCGGCGGCAAGGGCATCAGCCCCAACCACTTCGACGCGGGCGGCTTCTCCTTCGAGCAGTGGACCACCAACCTCGACTTCAACCGCTACTTCAACGGCGTCACGGGTGACGGCCTGAACGTGGCATTCGGCGGCGAATACCGCGTCGAGAAATACAAGATCTTCGCGGGCGAACCGGGCTCCTACATCGACGCCGACGGCGTGGGCTTTGGCGGCAACGCCGGCAGCCAGGGCTTCCCCGGCTTCCAGCCAGGCGACATCACCAACGCTCGCCGCCACAGCAGCGCCGCCTACCTGGACCTGGAATCGGACCTGAACGCCAAGACCAAGCTGCAAGGCGCGCTGCGCTACGAGAAGTTCAGCGACTTCGGCTCCACCCTCAACTGGAAACTGGCGGGCAGCTACCGCGTGGCCCCTGAAACCCTGCTGCGCGGCTCCGCCAGCACGGGCTTCCGCGCGCCCTCGCTGCAGCAGGCCTACTTCTCCTCCACTTTCACCGACTTCATCGGCGGCGTGCCCACCGACGTGGTGCTGGCCCCGAACGGCGGCGCCGTGGCCACCCTGGCGGGCATTCCGAAGCTGAAGGAAGAGACCTCGCGCAGCTTCACCCTGGGCGCCACCTGGACGCCGAGCGACGCCATCTCCGTGACGGCCGACCTGTACCACATCAAGATCAAGGACCGCATCGTGCTGTCCGGCCGCTTCGATGCGGACAACTACCCCGAGCTGGCAGCCAAGCTGTCCACGCTGGGCGTAGGCCAGGCGCAGTTCTTCGTGAACTCGGTGGACACCAAGACGCAAGGCCTGGACCTGACCGCATCGCACCGCGGCACCCTGGCAGGCAACAAGCTCACCACTTTCCTGGCCATGAACTTCAGCAAGACCGACGTGACCGACATCCACGCCCCGGCCTCGCTGGCAGGCTTCGAGGACGTGCTGCTGTCCGAGCGTGAGCGCCTGTTCATCGAACAAGGCGGCCCGCGCCGCAAGGCCACGCTGGGCTTCGACTACGTGACCGGCCCGGTGGAAACGGATTTCAAGATCATCCACTTCGGACCGCAAACGCTGGGCACCTTCAGCGGCACAGCGGGCGGCGTGCCAAACGCGAAGTACGAAGCGAAGACCTCGGCGGACCTGAGCTTCACCTACACCATCAACAAGAACATGAAGTTCACCATGGGCGGCAACAACATCTTCAACGTCAAGCCGACCAGCCAGAACCCGGACGAAACGGACAACGGCTTCAAGTACGACAGCGTGCAGTTCGGCCTGAACGGCGCTTCCTACTTCGCCCGCCTGTACGTTAAGTTCTAAGCTGAATTACCCCGTAGTACCTTGCGCCTCGCACAGCACTGTGCGGGGCGTTTTTCTGTCTTATTTGCGAATACCTGTCTGCTGCTCCCATTTTTGAAGCACTGATTCATATCGTTTCGTATGCTGTTCATGCTGCGTCAGCAACGCATCCATCCGTTTCTGTTGCGCCTCCACCGCCGCCAACTGCTCATCCGCCCTTTGAAGCTGCTGAGAGTACGTTTTGGCCTGCTGCCTTTCCTGAGCATCTGCGAACACTGAAACGTGCGTGTGTGAAACCGAGAGGGGTCTAAAAATGAAGATCCAGGACAACCAGAACGTCGCCACAAAAATAAACGCCTTAAGAAAATAGAGGAAGACTTCTTTTGCAGTTTTCACGATCGCTCCTATCGCACAATGACTGAGAGCGCCTCATCACTGCTCCCGGTCTGCCGAAAAGCTCCTTCCGCTAATATCTGCGTTGGGGGTCGTCCACACACTGTGCTTAGGGGATGGAGCTCACATACTTTGGTATCTAAAGGCGATTATCGACCACCTAAGCTGCTGCCGCCGCATTTCTATTTCGAACTGGATACGGCAAGATGTACTCCATGCCCAGCCCTTAAATTTCGCGAGTGCTTCCCCGCCGACGAACTTGTAGGTATAGAGCCATCTGCTCAGTTGGATGTGTGCGTCGGCACCACACAGTCTTTCCAACCGTTCGTCGCGTGGCAATAGGCGCTCTGCCTCGTCCCAGGCTTCAAGCTCTGATACCAAAAGAGGTGGCAGGAAAACAAGCGCGAGCGACACCGCTCCAGCGACCACAAGCCCCCTTTGGAACCGCCTACCTACCATCATTGTTTTCTTCTTCAACTTCCTGTCCAGGTATGTGCATAATTCAGACATGAGGATGGGGAGTACGATACATTGGGCAGCCACAGGTTGCGACTACCGTACCAGTTATAGCAACACCTGCGCCGTACGCATTTGTGCCTATGTTCGTTCGTCCAGCGGTGGCGTGTAGGGCGACATCTGTTGGGTATCTGCTTAAGTCAGGTGACCGCCAGTTTGAATCGACGCTTCCGTCATTTATTTCTTATCACGATCTTCCCACTCGGCAATCATTCCATTCACAATCAATGCCATGCCGGCTATGACGGATGCCCACAAAAAATCCAGCCTAAAGAAGTAGCTTCCCACTGCTCCGGCCGAAAGCGATATGGCCGCCCAAATTATGATGTGAAGGAATTTTCGCATCACCGGCACCCGCAACTCATTGCGTTAGCTGGCCCGCCAAAAGCGAGATCCGCCCCGACAGCATTGATGGGAGTGTTGGTTCGCCCGGCTGCGACTTTGATAGCCGCATCAGACCCGTATTCGTTCATTAGATCTCCATAGTTCTTGATCCTATAATTTGAGCCTGCCAACGGCCCCCTCATAACTCTCTTCAATCCATTTCGGAAAACCATGGCCTCTGAACCGTTCGTGGCTAGTGCGGCACCTGCCTTGGCAATGCCGGCATATAGCATACGCCCCATACCGAAACCGAGTGATGCCCACTCCCCCACCGCATAGGCGGTCGAACATCTATTCACGCCGCCATCTACACCAAGGGCTTGCCGGGCCACGGGACCCAATCCCAAGGACGCAGCGTCTGCAATGCCAGTCAGGAAGTCAACTGTCGGCCGGGGAATAGTGGGCAGGTCCGCAGCACTAATCAATCCAAAGGGATCAGTGTATAACAGCGGATTGCCTGATACGTAGGCATAACTATTCGGCCCAGCAGCAAGGCCGATCGGGTCAGACTGGATATACCGTCCCGATTGCGCATCGTAGTCCCGCTGGCCGTTATAGTGGAGCCCGGTTTCTCGGTCGTAGTATTGCCCCGGGAAGCGAGGGTTGTAGATAAAAGTTCCGCGGTCCGTTGATGTCCCAACCGCTGCATCGAGTCCATACGGATCGGAATTATCCCAGCGCCATACCACCGTATTTCGCAGCGAGTCAACGATCACTCTTGGTGTCTCGATGTGGTCCGCATAGACGTAATAGATGCCAGGTTGGGACCTACTAGTTACTCCTGGCTTCAGGACCGCAACGGGCATCGGGCCGAGATAGATCGTTTCCTGAACAGATTGGCCGGAGGTGTCGTACTCACCAAGCAGGGAGGCCCCCGTTGGGTCATATAAAAAATGAATCTTACCTCCTTCCACGCGCGTTTCGGTCGCCTTTTTAAGTACACGTTCTCCCATTCCATTGTAGAAATAGGTGACTTTGCTAACGCTGCTTGTCGCCGACTGCATGCGACCAAGGGCGTTGTAGGCGAACTTGATGTTGCCATCGCTAACTAGATTGCCCAAGGCGTCGTAACTAAGCGCTCGTGCAGATGGCGGGCCGCTCATCGCCATCAAGTGATTGCTGGCGTTGTCGTAGGTGTTGATGTATGTATGGACGCCAAACGTCGAACTCACGCGGTTGCCATTGTCGTCGTAACTGTAGCCTTGGGAGGTGTTTGCGCCGGAGAAGTAAGTTAGCCGGTCAAGGTTATCGTAGACGTATGACTGGTCGAGCTCTGGCAGCAGCTTGCCTTGCAGGCGATTTTCATGCAGTGTGCGGATTATCCTTCCTGCGGCGTCATACTCCAATTTACGGAATACACCGTTGCCTAGGTCGTAACCAACGATTCTGCCATCCAGATCGTATTCCCGGCTGTAGTGGCGCGCTGCGCCCAATGCCGTACTGCCCCAAGTCCATGAGCTCACGGGGCCGAAAGGTTGATGGCGGATATCCTGCAGCAGCGGCACGGTCGCTCTGTCCACAGTCACCAGCGTCATTTCCGCCAATTGGCCTGTATTGTTGTACGTGTAGCGAACAGTATTCCCGCTTGGATAGCGCATCGCAGTCACCTTTCCCAAAGCACCACCGCTTCTTCCGTATTCATAACTCACGACAAACGTTCGTGTGCCGATGGTTTGTTCCTTGCTGAGGAGTCGTCCCCGGTCATCGTACTGGTAGCGCGTTTGTCCCGAGTCATCCGTCATTCTGCTGAGTTTTCCCACTGCGCCGGGCGATCCTGTGTCGTACTCGAACGTGGCTCCAACACTACCCGCGTAGCTCACCCTAGTTAGCCTATGCAGCGCGTCATAGCTGAAATTGGTGACCTGCCCCCGCGCGTCTTTCGTCTGCACTACGTCGCCGACGGCGTTCACGGCGTAGCTAGTGGAACCTGTATCGGGGCTCTTCGTCAGCGAGCGGTCGCCTAAGCCATTGACCGTATAGTTCGTTGTCAAATTCCTTGGATCGGTGACACCGGTCAGTTGGTCCTGGGAATCGTAGGCGTAGGAGATCGTCGGCGCTGAAGGACCGTCGATGGGTGCGGGAAGGGTCTGTTTAGTCACCCTTTCCAGCGTATCGAACTGTTGTTGCGTGGCGTGCCCCAACGGATTGACAGTTCGCGTCAGATTACCTTCGGCATCGTACTCATGGCGCGTCATATTCTGCGCTTTTGGTGAAGAAGCTAGGGAGGCGGCCAGCAACAATCCCAATGTAATGGACGGAGTTTTCATTTGGCTTTCTCCGTGCTGTCCTGAAGGCGATTGAGGACGTCATACACGCGCGTCACCTCCAGCTTCAGTGCTCCTGATGCGTCGCGCACTTCCTCGCGGACGCGATTGCCCATGCCGTCCAGGGTGTACTGAATGGTGTTGCCGGCCTTGTCTGAAATGGCGGTCAAACGTTCCGCTGCATCATAGCTGTATTGAAGATATGATGAATCCGGTAGGTCGACCCTACCCAACAATCCTACCGCGTTATAGCTGAAAGTGGTCGTTTCCGCTTCCGGTGTCCCCGACACGATGACTTGGCTGGTGATGCGCCGCAAAGCATCATAGCTACGCTCTGTCAGTGTACCTTGGGGTGTACGGATCTTTGTCGCAAGGCCCGACGGTGTGTACTCCAGATACTCGGTGACGTGGCCTTTGGGATCGATGACTTTCCACAAGTCGCCCATCGTATGTGACGGAGACGATTCTACGTAGTACTCATAGCGGCTCGTGCTGCCATCTGCCGCCGTGCTGGACAACATTTGGCCTACGGCGTTATATGTGTACGTCGTCACGCGTGGTGGACCGCTCCGGACGGCGGCAAAGCCGTTGTTACCAGTACTGTCAAGAGTTGCCTGTTCGATGCGCTTGCAAATCACCGCTACCGGTGTCCCGTCCGGCAGCGTACCGCTATCGGCGCATTGAAGAGTTTTTCCGTCCCGGTCTGGCTGGCCGTTATAGATGAAGTTTGTGATCCTGAGAGGTTCGGCGATGCCCGTTTTCAGATCCCATACCGGATGCCAGTTCGTCGATATCTTGCGTTGGCCTAACGCCAAGGAGGCGCTGACCGGACAACTGCTGGCAGAGGCCAGCCCTTCAATACGGCTGATCTCCAAGGCGCGGATGGCATGGCTGACGAAACAGATCTTCTGCCCATTGAACTTGACCAGACTGGATAACGCCCCGTTGGGATCGTAGTCGAATTTGCGCGCCGCCGGGCCACAACCCGATCCCCCGGGTTGGTTGATCTCCGTAATGCGGCTGTACTGGTTGATTTCCGCGTACGCGTATCGACGAATGGCTCCCAGCGGATCGGTGACGATGGTGCTGGAACTGTCCGGGTAGGAAAAAGTGTAGCGGTAGGCACTCCCAGCGTGCTCTGACACCAGAACCCGGCCTTCGTTGTCGTAGGTGAACTGAGCGAATTTTACTCCCGGCTCATGTTCGATGCTGTCGATAAGGAAGTGGCTCTGCCACGTGTCCCCATCGACATAGTGGTAGCGCGTGCTTTTCAGTTCCTCGTTTCTCAGATTCCGTCTGGATTGGCTGCGAACCCTGTACACGCCCGCAATCCCGGCACCTACGGTTTCATGCTCATAAACGGAAGCACCTTCCGCATTGCTGATCTCGGCAAGGGTCCCCTCTGTCGTCCATATGAGATCAACGGCCCGGCCAAATCCATCAACAATCCGAGTCAACCTGTCTCCCTCGTCATAGACATAGTTGATCCGGAGTCCTGCAGCGGTGTGCGTGCTCGCCAACCGATAACCATTGCCGGCTCTCTCGTAGATGTCTAACAGTCCAGTCGGCTGTAGATGAGCCCACCTGTAAAAGCCAGCATCCAGCGGCTTCAATACGCCGGTCGAAGTCTGTGATCGAAATCCCTCGCGAGTTCTCGAATACCTGTCGAGACTTCCGTCGCTGTTGGTGATCGTGACCTCGTAAGGGGTGGTGCCTGTCACGTCGAAGCTACGGTCGAAAGAAAAAGACCAGATCTGGCCTCGCGACAAGCCGGGCATTGCTTCGCGCATGGATCGATAGAAGCGAACTACGCGATGCAGGGATGAAGGGCCCCACTCAAAATCTGTGACGTCTTCCACCTTGCTTCCTGAAGTAACCGCGACTGGATTACCTACTGTGCTAGTGGGTTCGCTTGATAGGCAAGCTGCTGGGGGTTTTGGTTGGCGGCG
This sequence comes from Massilia endophytica, assembly GCF_021165955.1. Classification (NCBI taxonomy): domain Bacteria; kingdom Pseudomonadati; phylum Pseudomonadota; class Betaproteobacteria; order Burkholderiales; family Oxalobacteraceae; genus Massilia; species Massilia endophytica. Next base: position 3,325,010 of record NZ_CP088952.1, read on the forward strand.
GAGGGGGCGGCTACAGACCCCCGGCCATGCCCGGCCCAGGCCTCGTGAACAAACAAGCCTAGTGCCCAGTTTGTACTTACCACCTCCTAAGTCATGCCGATACCAGCAATCGTACATCATTGTGCTCCAAGCAGCACTGACATGAGCTGCTGGTTCAGCGAACAAAAATTCATCCTTCAAAATGCGAAGGTTGCGCCGACACGCTTCATCAGGTGTCGAGGCATACCCGACATCGTCCAGAACAAACGACCTGGAATACATCCAGCCTTGACCGCTGTCTTGTGCCAAGCACTGCCAAGACCATGAGGATAGCAACAGCACCAAGACACGAACTGCACGGCGCATCGATGTGGCGTCGGCGTGCTCTTGGAAATTCCGCATGATGGCTCCCCTTCTCACGAGAATAGTCGCTCTACCGAGTCTCAGTGATGCTAAAGGGGTGTGGGCGCCTGAGGTCTGCTATATATCAGGTTGATGTTGCCGTATGGGACCTAAAACTTGCCGAAAATCAACGGCACTGGAGATTCGTGATCAATGGGCGGGCTCGTCCAGCGACGGATCAGGCGAGGGACGCGAGCTCGTCGGCCATGTTGGAAAGCGCGAGAGTGTTGTACTGGTCGGCGAAGTAGGCGTCGGCGAAGAGTTTGCCGGAGGCGGCTTTGGCGCTGAGATGCTGGAGGACCTGGCCGCGCTGGTGGCGGTAGTCGTCGCCGACGATGTGGGCGTACTCGGCGCGGATGCCGCGGGCATATGCTCCATATACTTCCTGGTCCTGGCCGAGAATGGCGAGGTCCACGCCCAGCATGGCGTCCTTCAGCGGATGGGTGATGCTGCTGCCCTGGAAGTGGTCGGTGACGCGGATCAGCTGGGCCACTTCGTCGGCACGGCCTGCGTCGCTTTCGAGGCCGCTGGAGAGCCACAGGCGCGCGCTGGCTTCTTCGTTGCTCAGGCCTTCCTTGGCCGCAGCCGGATCGTACTGGGCGTCGTGGAACCAGAAGGCGGCGCGCACTATGTCGGCGTCGCGCTTCGCTGCCTTCGTGTTGGCGGCCCAGGCGCGGATTTCGGCCAGGCCGTGCACGAGGTGGTCGAGGTTGTGATAGGCGCGCGCGGCTCCGCCGTAGGCGCCCTCCCCCGTCAGCAGCTCGAACCAGTGGTTGACGTTGGCCTGCGCCGCTGCATCGGCAGGCCGCCACAATGCGTCCCATTCCTTGCGCAGCCAGCTCATGACCCAGGCGCGGTAGGCCGGGCCCGGCACGAATTTCTTCATCGTCCAGTTCCAGCCCACCGGTCCTTCGAGCGCCTTGACGAAGCTGGAGCTCACGGAGCCGAGGTCGCGCGGGGGCATCACGAACAGGGTCTTAGCGCCGCCGATCACTTCGACGTTCGTTTGCTGGATCAGGTTTTCGTAGTCGAAATCGGCGGTGGTGCGGATGCCGCGAATGAGGTAGTCGATGCCGTGGCGGCGGGCGACGCGCGCCGTGTAGTCGCTTTTCACGACCTGCACCTGCACATTGTGCCAGCCACGCTCGGCGCAGCTTTCGAGCACGATGGCGCGCCGTTCTTCGGCGGAGAACTTGGGCTGCTTGGTGGAGTTCTCGGAGAGGAAGACGACGACTTCTTCCGCGATGGAGCGGGCTTCGCCGATAACCCACATGTGGCCATTGGTGATCGGGTCCAGCGTGCCCGAGAAGCCGATTTTTTTCATGCCCCGCCCTTTGACTATGTCGATGGCGGTATTTTAGCCGGGTTTCACTCCAGGAAACTGCACCAGCACCTTGAGGCCGCCGAGGCGTTCGGAGCTGTCCAGGGTGAGCGTGGCGCCGTGGCGTTCGGCGATGGCCTTGATGATGGCCAGTCCAAGGCCGCTGCCGCCCGCTTCGCTGCCGGGCACGCGGTAGAAGCGGCTGAACACGCGCTCGCGTTCTTCGGGCGAGATGCCCGGGCCGCTGTCCTCCACCACCAGCTGCACGCCTTGCGGCGTATCGTGCAGCGAGAGGTCCACGGTGCCGCCCTGCGGGGTGTACTTGATGGCGTTGTCCAGGAGGTTGCGCAGCATGACGAGGAGCGCATCGCCCTTGCCCTGCACGGTGACTTCGTCCGCGTGCTGCAGGCCCAGGTCGATTTCGCGCGCCTGAGCGGCGCCTGCGAGGTCGGCCAGGGTGCGCTTGGCGAGATCGGTCAGCTGCACCGGTTCCAGCTTCACTTCGGAGGCCTCCTGGCGCGCCAGCACGAGCAGCTGTTCGACGAGGCGGGTGGCGCGTTCGATGCCTGCCGTCAGGCGCTGCACGGCGACCGAGCGGGCCTGTTCATCCTCGGCGCGTTCGAGGCTCAAGGCCTGCAGCTTCAAGGCGGCCAGCGGGGAGCGCAGTTCGTGCGCGGCGTCGGCTACGAAGTGCTGCTGCGCGTCGAAGGCGTTGCGCACGCGGCCGAACAGGAGGTTCAGTTCCTGCACGAGGGGTTTCACTTCGTCCGGCAGGTCCGCTTCCGATACGGGAGAGAGATCGTCCGCCTGGCGCGTGGCGACCTGGCGCCGCACGCGCGATACCGGCGCCAGCGAGCCGCTCACCACCCACCACACCACCAGCATGAGCACCGGCGCCATGAGGGCGATAGGGCCGACCGTGCGCAGGGCCAGCGCGCCTGCCATGCGCTTGCGCACGGCCATGTCCTGGGCGATCTGGATGGTCTGGTTGCTGGTTTGGACGGAGAACACGCGGTAGGTCGTGCCTTTTGCTCGCACATTGGAAAAACCAAGCACGGCGCGCTGCGGCAGTTCGGCGCGCGAGAGCGAGCGGAAGACCTGGATGCCGTCCGGCGTCCACACCTGCACCACCATTTCGTCGTTGCCGGGGTCGGCCACCGTGCCGCCTGCATTGGCCAGCGGCGCGCTGGAACGCAGGGACAGGGCCACCTGCTGCATGTGGTAGTCGAAGATTTCGTCGGCGTCGTGCAGGGCGCTGCGGTAGGCGATCATGGCCTGCGCCACGGCGGCCATGGTGATGGCCGCCAGCAGGAACCACAGCAGGCGGCCGCGCAGGGAGTGGGAGACGTTGACCTTGGGGACCGCCATCATAGCTTGGGCACCATGTAGCCTAGCCCGCGCACGTTCTGGATCAGTTCACTGCCCAATTTCTTGCGCAGGCCATGGATGTAGACTTCGACGGCGTTGCTGTTCACTTCGTCCTTCCAGCTGTACAGCTTTTCTTCCAGCTGGGCGCGCGAGAGCACGATGCCGGGCCGCGCAATGAGCGCTTCCAGCACGGCCCATTCGCGGGCGGAGAGATTGACGGGCTGGCCGTTGTTGATGACTTCCCGCGTCTGCGGATTGATGCTCACGCCCTTGTGCTCGAACACGGGTTCGGCGCGGCCCGCGGAGCGGCGCAACAGGGCGCGGATGCGCGCCAGCAGTTCGTCCAGGTCGTAAGGCTTGAGCACGTAGTCGTCCGCGCCCGCGTCGAGGCCGGCGATGCGCTGCTCCACTGCGTCGCGCGCCGTGGCTACCAGCACGGGGGTGAGCTCCTTGCGGGCGCGCATGGAGCGCAGCACTTCCAGGCCGTCCTTCTTGGGCAGGCCCAAGTCCAGCAGCACGAGGTCGTAGGTCTGGGTCTGCAGGGCCGTGTCGGCCATGGCGCCGTCCTTCACCCAGTCGACAGCGTAGTGCTCGGCCCTCAGCAGGTCGAGCACTACTTCGCCGATCATCGTGTCGTCTTCCACCAGCAGGAGGCGCATGGTCAACCTTTCTATTTCGTCAAGGCCCGCAGTTTATCCCAATCGTACCGGAATAAAAATGCGTTCATCGCCACGCTGGATCAGGAGGGCGACGGACTTGCTGGACTTGCCGACCATTTCACGCACCTGCTCCACCGAATTCACCGCCCGCCCGTTCACGGACAGCAGCACGTCGCCCGGCTGCACGCCGGCGCTGGCGGCGGCGCCGCCCGCGTTCTCGATCACGAGGCCGGAAGGCAGGCCAGCCTGGCGGCGCTCCAGCGGGTCGAGGGGGCGCAGGGCCAGGCCCAGGCGCAGCTTGGCCGTGCCTTCGTCGTCGTCCATCACTGCCAGCGAGCGGCGCTCGTTGGCATTGCCCAGCTTGCCGCTCAGGGTGACGGGTTTGCCCTGGCGCCAGACTTCCAAGGTGACCTTGTCGCCCGGCGTGGCCAGCGCCACCAGGGCAGGCAGGTCGCCCGAGGCCACGATCTTCTGGCCATTGAGCTTGCGGATCACGTCGCCCGGCTTCAGGCCTGCCTGTTCGGCCGGGCTGCCCTTCTCCACGTTGGCCACCAGGGCGCCTTCCGGCGACTCCAGGTTGAAGGAATCGGCAAAGCTCTGGTTCACTTCCTGCACCGTCACGCCGAGGCGGGCGTGCACCACCTTGCCGGTGGCGACGATCTGGTCCTTGATGCGGTTGGCCAGGTCGATGGGGATGGCGAAGGAGAGGCCCTGGTAGCCGCCCGTCTGGCTGTAGATCTGCGAATTGATGCCCACCACCTCGCCGCGCGTGTTGAACAGCGGGCCGCCCGAGTTGCCGGGGTTGACGGCCACGTCGGTCTGAATGAAGGGCACATTGCTGTCATCGGGCAGGGAACGGCCCTTGGCGCTGACGACCCCCGCCGTAACGGTACTCTCCAGACCGAAAGGCGAGCCGATCGCCAGCACCCATTCGCCAACCTTCAGGTCGGTCGAACGCCCCAGCGGCACCACTGGCAGGTTCTTGGCATCGATTTTGAGAACGGCCACGTCCGTTTTGGGATCCGAGCCCAGCACCTTGGCCTGGAACTCGCGGCGGTCCGTGAGTTTGACGGTGACTTCGCGCGCATCGCGCACCACGTGGGCATTGGTCAGGATGACGCCGTCGGCGCTGACGATGAAGCCCGAGCCCACGCCGTGGCTGGGAATCTCGCGGCCGCGCTGCGGGCCCTGGAAGCGGCGGAAGAACTCGGCGAAGGGATCGTCGCCGAAGGCGTCGCGGTCGTCCATGGCGGTGCGCACGCGGCCCGTGGTGCTGATGTTGACCACGGCGGGGCCGTTGCGCGATGCGATCACGCTGAAGTCCGGCAGCGCGATCATGGGCGCCGGGGTGGGGGCCGGGGCGCCCGCGGCGGCGTTGGCCGGTACGGCGGGCGCGGCGGCCGCAGCCTGGGGCACGGCCGGAGCGGTCATGTTGCGCTGGACGGCGATGGCAGCGCCGGCGCCCAGCACGCCAACGGCGGCCAGCGCGGCCACCATGCGTTTGAAGGTGAAGCTTCCGAAGTGTTTGTTGTTGCGCATTGCTGCACTCCCGAATTGAATGATGTCGATGTGTTCAATATGGGCCAGCAAGCTTAGGCATCACTTAATCTCAGCCTTACGGCTTGCTTAAGCTGAACGTACAAAGGCCGGGTTGCCCCGGCCTTTTGGTCACTGCTGTTCAGCGGGCCGGGGCCCGCTCCGTCTTACGCTGCTTCGCGCGGCTGCTCGAGGGCAGTCACGTTGTTGGTCACGCCGTCGATGGCGATCTTGCGCGGCTTCAGGGCTTCGGGCACTTCACGCACCAGTTCGATGGTCAGCATGCCGTTGTTGAAGGACGCGCCGGTCACCTTGACGTGGTTGGCCAGCTGGAAGCGCTGCTCGAAATCACGGGCCGCGATGCCGCGGTGCAGATAGGTGCGTTCCACGCCGTCGCGCTGTTTGCGGCCGACGATCTGCAGGGAATCACGCTCGGTGGTGATGTCGATTTCGTTGCGCTCGAAGCCTGCCAGCGCCATCACGATGCGGTACTGGTCTTCGGACACCAGTTCGATGTTGTACGGCGGGTAGCTGGGCGCGGAGTCGCCGCGCTGGGCGTCGTTCAGCAGCTGGGCCAGGCGGTCGAAGCCGATGGCGGTACGGTACAGGGGAGTGAGGTCAAAAGTACGCATGATAGATATCCTTTTCAAGTTAAGCGATATGTCCAACGGTCCCCGGATGGGCAACCGCTGATCCCGATATACGGTTGGCCAAAATGATTTCAAGGGGTATTTTTTGAAAAATTTTGCTGTTACTTTTTGAAACATTCGATGTTTCCAGCGTGCTACACTCGCCGGCTGGACCATTCACCTACTGAAGAAAATGACCCTGCCTTTTGCCCCTCGCTTCGCCCTGCTGCCGCTGCTGCTGGCCACTGCCTTTTCCGCCAGCGCCCAGTCGATTCCCAAGCCGGTGGACCAGCCCTATCCGGGCACCATCCAGATGAAGATCGACGCTTCGGACACCACCCAGCACGTCTTCCGCATCCAGCAGACCATCCCTGTCAAGCCGGGCAAGATGACCTTGCTCTATCCCCAGTGGGTGACCGCCCAGCACGGTCCGACGGGCGCGCTGAACCAGCTGGCGGGCCTGAAGGTGACGGCCAACGGCAAGCCCGTGGCCTGGAAGCGCGATCCGCTCTACGTCTACGCCTTCCACGTGGATGTGCCGCGCGACGCGAAGACCCTGGAGCTGGAATACCAGCACCTCTCGCCCATCACGGGCAGCCAGGGCCGCATCGCCGTCACGCCGGACATCCTGGGCATCCAGTGGCAGTCCATGACCATGTACCCGGCGGGCTACTACACCCGCCGCATTCCGATCCAGACCACGATGAAGCTGCCCGCAGGCTGGCAGTTCGGCACGGCGCTGGAAACGGCGAGCCGCAACGGCGACGAAGTGCAGTTCAAGACCACCGACGTGGAAACCTTCGTCGATTCCCCCGTGTTCGCGGGCCGCTACTTCAAGCGCATCGACCTCGATCCGGGCGCGAAGGTGCCGGTCAACCTGAACATCGTGGCCGACAACGAGGAAGCGCTGGAAGCCAAGCCTGAACAGATCGAGGCGCACCGCGCCATGGTCAAGCAGGCCTACAAGCTGTTCGACTCCCACCACTACGCCCACTACGACTTCCTGTTCGCCCTGAGCGAGGAGTTCGGCGGCATCGGCCGCGAACACCACCAGTCCAGCGAGAACGGCGTGAAGACCAACTACTTCACGGACTGGGCCAAGAGCGAGCCCGTGCGTGCGCTGCTGCCGCACGAATACACCCACTCCTGGAACGGCAAGTTCCGCCGCCCGAAAGGCCAGGACGTACCGAACTTCAACACCCCGCTGGAAAACAGCCTGCTGTGGGTGTACGAAGGCCAGACCCAGTACTGGGGCCAGGTGCTGGCCGCGCGTTCGGGCCTGATGAAGACGGCCAGCGTGCGCGACCTGATCGCCGCGACGGCAGCCTACTATTCCACGGTGCCGGGCCGCAGCTGGCGCGCCCTGGTGGATACCACCAACGACCCCATCATCAACTATCGCCGCCCCCAGGTCTGGGGCAACTGGCAGCGCAGCGAGGACTACTACTCGGAAGGCATGCTGATCTGGCTGGACGTGGATACGAAGATTCGCGAGCTGTCCGGCGACAAGCGCTCCCTGAACGACTTCGCCCGCAAGTTCTTCGGCGTGGCCGACGGCAAGGTGACGGCCGAGCACTACAGCTTCGACGACGTGGTGAGCTTCCTGAACGGCATTCAGCCTTACGACTGGGCTTCCTTCCTGCGCACCCGCGTCGAGAACATCGGCCCGGCGCCGCTGGACGGCCTGGCCCGCGCGGGCTGGAAGCTGGTCTACGCGGACAAGCCGACCGAGTTCCAGAAGACGGTGGAAGGCATGTCGAAGGCCACCAGCTTCCAGTACTCGCTGGGCTTCTGGCTGAGCAATGAAGGCAAGGTGGAAAGCATTGTGTGGGAAGGCCTGGGCTTCAAGGCCGGCCTGACGGCCAATGCCACCGTGCTGGCCGTGAACGGCCAGGCTTATAAGGCCGATCTGCTGCGCAATGCCATTACCAAGGCGAAAACGGACAGCAAGCCGATCGAGCTGCTGGTCAAGCAGGGCAGCCAGTACCGCACCGTGTCCTTCGACTACCATGAAGGCCTGAAGTACCCGCGCCTGGAGCGCATCGAAGGCACGCCGGACCGCCTGGAAGCCATCCTGCAGGCGCTGTAAGCAGCACCGCCGGGCGCGCCAGCGGTGCGCCCGGCCCTCCCCGCCTTCGCTACAGTGCAGCCAGGAGGCTGCACATGATCACACTGCATACCTGGACCACGCCCAACGGGCGCAAGCCGGTCATCATGCTGGAAGAGCTGGGCTGGCCCTACCGCATCGTGCCCGTCAACCTGCACAAGGACGAGCAGTTCAAGCCCGAGTTCCTTGCCCTCTCTCCCAACAACAAGATTCCCGCCATGGTGGACGACGAGGCCGGTCTCACCATGTTCGAGAGCGGCGCCATCCTCAGCTACCTGGCCGAGCGCAGCGGGAAGCTGCTGGCGCCGGAGGGCGCGGCGCGCTACCAGGCGCTGGTGTGGCTGCACTGGCAGATCGGCGGCCTGGGGCCGATGCTGGGACAGCTGGGGTATTTTTCGGAACAGAAGGATGCCGCCGCCATCGCGCACTTCGCCAAGGAGGCGGACCGCCTGCTTGGCGTGCTCGACAGGCAACTGGCCGCTTCGCGCTACGTGGCGGGCGAGGACTACACCATTGCCGACATCGCCTGCTATACCTGGTCCCACGCGGCGGCCGAGCGGCTGAAGGGCGTGCTCGGGGAAAAGCTGGACAACAAGCCGCACTGGCAGCGCTGGCTCTCGCTGGTGGGTTCCCGGCCTGCGGTGCAGCGGGGCATGGCTTGGGAGGTGGCGTAGGCTGTCAGCCGAACAGGCCGTGGAGGAACCAACGCTGCCCCTCCTCCCCTCCGCTCAGGCGCTCGCGGTAGACCCAGTAGAACACCATGTCCTCCCCTTCCGCGATGAAGTAGTCGCGCGTCTGGGCGTCGCTCCACCAGCCTGCTTCGATGCGCTCGGCGCCGGACACCATGCGCAGCGGCGAACCGTAGAAGGGGCGGTGGTCGCGCATGAGCAGCGGCACCGGCTTGGGCAGCAGCCAGGTGGGCCGCAGCAGGGGTTGAGGCGGCAGCTGGGCCTGCACTTCGGCCGCGCGCAGGGCCTGCTGCACGGGCACCCAGGCATTGGCGTGCTCGGGGCGGTAGTCCGCCTTCGGCGCAGGCTGCAGCACCTGGTCCGCGCCGAGGCGGGCGGCCAGCACTTCGAACAGGCGCTGGCGGTCCTGCGCGTTGCCGCCCGGCTCGGGAAACAGGGAGTCGCTGAGCGGCGCCATGGGCTTCACCTGCGCCGCATCCAGGCGCAGGCCGATAACGGGCGACTCCAGGGTGAGCTTGCCCAGGCGCTCCTTCAGCAGCCGCAGCAGGTGATCGTCGCGCCATACCGCTTCGGCCAGCACAATCTCCACCACCGTGGGCGGCTTGGCCACCCTGCCCCGCTCATGTTCCAGCGACAGGCGTATGCCTTCCACGGCCAGCTGGCGCGCGCACAGCCAGCCCGTCATCTGCTGCAGCAGGCGGCCCGCGCCGGACAGCAGCAGGTCCGTGTTCTCGATGCGGCCGAAGAGCTCCATCTTGGCCTGGAAAGTGGGCGGCGCTTCGATCCAGTCGTACACTTCCGGCGCTTCGCCGCGCGCCGCATCCAGCACGTCCAGCAGGGCGCGGCCGCAGCGCCTTTGCAGGCCGGGCCGGGGCAGGCGGCACAGGTCGGCAAAGCTGAAGCAGCCGATGCCGTCCAGCCAGGCCAGATAGGGCCGCGCGGGCGGCAGCACGGCGGGCGGCACGCTCGCCAGCCTGCGCAGCATGGATTCCGTTGTTAAAGAGCGGCCGCCCCGGTGCTGCGCGAGCAGCCAGGCCGCGCGCCCCGTCGGCGCGCAGCTCAGCACAGCGGTAAAGCCCAGTTCGCGCATCGTGCGGCGTACCAGGCGGCACAGGCGACGCACGCCGCCGAACAGGCGCAGGCTGGCGCCCACATCCAGCAGCAAGGTCGCATCCTCGCCCTGCGCCACCTGCGGCGTGTACTGCAGGAGCGCCATCGCCACCTCCTGCAGGGCCTCGGCCTCGCGCAGGAGGTCGCGCTCCATCATCTGCGCTTCGGGCGCCATGAGCAGCGCGCCATTGCGCCGCATGCCCGGCTTTACGCCCAGCGCCAGCGCCTGGGCGGATGCCGCCAGCACGCCTTCCTGTTCCAGCACCACCGTGCAGGCATCATCCGACCAGCACGGGCAGAACACTTCCAGCGGAAGCCGGGGCAGATGCAGGCCGATCCAGAGGCGCATGACGTCGTTGCAGCAAAGAAGGTGTTAAAGGTAAAAACAGCGGTTCATCACGCTGCGGCCCGCGCCGCTTCAGGAAAGCGATCTGCACGCCGCCCGCCACCGGTTCCAGGGCCAGCCGCAGCGGCGCCGGCGAGGCCTCGCGCGCTTCCGACATGGGACGCAGCATGCAGAACAGCGTGTCCCCGCTTTGCGCCGCCAGGTGCAGCCGGCGCAGGTGTTCGCCGCGCGCATGCTGGTGCCACAGCAGCACGGCGCCGCAGCTGCCGCTGCGCAGAATCTGCTCGGCCGCCCACAGGCCGTCCGAGCTGCGCGGATTGCTGCGCACCCAGATCAGGCGCGAAGGCGGCAGGCCCAGCGCGGACAGCGCGAGGGTCTGCGGAATCTGCGGCGGCTGCACCAGCACCACCGGCCCCTTCTGCCGCACCAGCGCAGGCTGCAGCAGCCGCATTTCGCCCACGCCCGCCTGCGGCAGCAGCAGCTCGTTCAACGCCCCCACCGGCCAGCCGCCGCCCGGCAGCTGGGCGGACAGGGCGGCATAGCCCGTGTCCACGCAGCGGGAAGCGGAACGCGCCAGTTGCGATGCAAGCCAAAGCGAGGGATGCAAGGCCTCCGGCGCCGTGATCGGGTCAGGGCGGGCCATGTTCGTAATGGATGAAATACTGTATGTATATACAGTACTCCGTGCGGCCCGATTTGGCAAGGTTTACTTGCGGTGTTGTCCAGCACCTCGCACTGTTGAATCCCTGCAAGGACGCGAAAAATGGGACTGCGCTATGCTGAAATTCGCTCCGCCGTGCATGACTGCGGTGGATTTTTTTCGATTGGTTTTTCGAATCACAGGAGACCGAAATGAGCTACCTAGACCGAGACCCGTTTGGCATCTATCGTGACAACGACAATCAGGGCCCCGGCCCCCGCCTGATGGGCGCCGATACCCTGATGGGCGAAGATGTGTACAACCGCCAGGAAGAAGACCTGGGCGATATCAAGGAAATCATGCTGGACATGCAGACCGGGCAGATCGCCTATGCCGTGCTGTCCTTCGGCGGCATTCTGGGCATGGGCGACAAGCTCTTTGCCGTGCCATGGCAGGCGCTGCAGCTCGATACCGTCAACAAGCGCTTCATCCTCGACTGCACCAAGGAGAAGCTGGAGAACGCGCCAGGCTTCGACAAGGACCGCTGGCCCGACATGGCTGACCAGCAGTTCAGCAGCGCCATCCACAGCTTCTACGGCACGCAGCAGGCCATGCCGGGCCAGCGCACCTCCACGGGCAGCGTGATGGGCAGCGGCACCAGCACCATGCAAAGCGGCAGCGGCGGCAGCTACAGCACGGGCGCCAGCACCAGCAGCAGCGGCATCGGCTCGGGCAGCAGCCAGTCCGATCTCGGCGGCAGCAGCCAGTCCGACCCCTACGGCAAGAACGTGAACCAGGTGGGCGGCCTGTCGAACCAGAACACCAGCATCGATCCGGACAAGGACCGCATCTGAGTTCCTAGCGCTGCATCGACTCCCACACCTTGAACAGGCGCTTGACGGACACCGGCATCGGTGTCCGCAGCTCCTGAGCGAACAGCGACACCCGCAATTCCTCCAGCATCCAGCGGTATTCCACCAGGCGCGGATCGGTATTCTTGCCCGCCGATTTGTCGCGCGCCACGCGCAGGTAAGGCTGCGCCGCCTGGTGCCATTCGGCCATGGCCTTCGCATCGCGCGTTGAATCGGCGCGCAGTTTTTCCAGCCGCACGTTCATCGCCTTCAGGTAGCGCGGGAAGTGCGAAAGCTGGGAGAACTCGTTGTCCGCAATGAAGCGCTTGTGCACCAGGCCTTTCAGCTGCTCCTGCATGTCCTGCGCGGCCTGCTGGTTCACGCCCTGCAGGCGCTTGGGCAGGCCGTGGAATTCGGCCAGCACCTGCCCCACCAGGCGCGCGATCTCGTTCACCAGCAGCACCAGGCGCGACTTGCCTTCGTCCTTGCGCTTGCCGAAGGAGGCCGCATCGGTGGGCAGCGGATCCTGCAGGCAGGCGATATCCAGTGCCTTGTTGATGATCTGGTCGCGCAGCTCCTCCTGCGTACCCATGGACATGAACTGCATGCCCATCTGCTGCAGGTTCGGAATGCTCTTCTCCACGAACTTGATCTGGTCCTTCATCTGCAAGGCGAACAGGCGGCGCAGGCCCACGCGGTGCGTGCGCGCGGCCACGTTGGGATCGTCGAACACTTCCAGGTCGCAGTGTGTGCCCTTGTCCACCAGCGCGGGGAAGCCGATAAGACTCAGCTTGCCCTGCTTGATCTCCAGCAGTTCCGGCAGCTCGCCGAAGCTCCAGCTGGTGATATTGCTGTGGGCTGCCGGGGCGGCAGCTTCCGGCGCGGGCGCAGGCGCTGCCTTGACGGAGCCGCGCGCCGCATCGGCCGCAATGCCGCCGTGCGCAGGCTTGGGCGGCGGCGCAGCACCTCCCGTCAGCTGCGCCAGTTGCGCAGGCGTGGCCTCGGCCATCTTCTGGAAGCTCTCGCGCGCCTGGCTGCCGTATTCCGCCTGCAGCTTGGCGAGATTGCGGCCCATGTCCAGCTGGCGGCCATGCTCGTCCACCACCTTGAAGTTCATGAAGTGGTGGGCGGGCAGCGTTTCGGGCTTGAAGTCCGTGGTCAGCACGTTGATGGTGATCTGCTCGCGGATATCGGCAATGATGGCATCGATCAGGTCACCGCGCCCGAAGGCCAGGCGGTCGTGAATGCGGTCGCAGAACTTCGCGGCATATTCCGGCAGCGGCACCATGTGGCGGCGCTGCTTCTGCGGGAGGGATTTGAGCAGCAGGTGCACCTTCTCCTTCAGCATGCCGGGCACCAGCCATTCGCTGCGTTCGCGCGAGAGCTGGTTGAGCGCATACAGCGGCACGGTGAGCGTGACGCCGTCGCGCACGCTGCCCGGCTCGAAGTGGTAGCTCAGTTGCAGCTCCAGCCCCGCCGCCATCATCTTCTTCGGGAACAGGTCGGTCGTCACGCCCGCCGCCTCGTGGCGCATGAGGTCTTCGCGGATCAGGAACAGCAGCTTGGGATCGTCCTGCGATGCCTTCTTGTACCAGGCCTCGAAGCCCGCGCCGTTCACCACGTCGGCCGGAATCTGCTTGTCGTAGAAGGCCTCGATCAGCTGGTCGTCCACCAGCACGTCCTGGCGGCGCGACTTGTGTTCGAGGTTCTCGATCTCCTTCACCAGCTTGTGGTTGTGGGCGAAGAAGGCCGCGCGGGTGTCGTAGTCGCCGCCCACCAGCGCGTCGCGGATGAAGATCTCGCGCGCTTCCGCCGGGTTGTGCAGGGCGTAGTTGATGCGGCGCTGGCTGTACACGATCAGGCCATACAGGGTGGCCTTCTCCGCCGCCGTCACCTGGGCGGGGCGCTTCTCCCAGCGCGGCTCGCCCCAGGATTTCTTCAGCAGGTGCAGGCCAATCTTCTCCACCCACTCCGGCTGGATCTGCGCCACGCAGCGCGCATACAGGCGGTTCGTTTCCACCAGCTCGGCCGCCATGATCCACTTGCCTGGCTTCTTCGACAGCGAAGAGCCGGGCCACACGTGGAAACGGATGCCGCGCGCGCCGAGGTATCCCGCGCCCGGCTCATCGTCCGACTTGAAACCGATATTCCCCAGCAGGCCGGTGAGCAGGGCCAGATGCAGGTTCTCGTAGGTGGCAGGCGCCTCGTTCAGGCGCCAGCCCTGCTCCTTCACAATGGTGAGCAGCTGCGAATGCACGTCGCGCCACTCGCGCAGGCGCAGCTGCGAAAGGAAATTGGAACGGCAGTTGTCCGCCAGCTGGCGGTTGGTTTTCTTGTGCTCGATGGCCTCTTCGAACCAGCGCCAGATCTTCAGGTAGCTGAGGAACTCGGACTTCTCGTCCGCGAACTTCTTGTGCGCCTGGTCTGCGGCCTGCTGGTGCTCGATGGGGCGGTCGCGCGGGTCCTGCACGGAGAGCGCGGAGGCGATCACCAGCATCTCGCTCAGGCAGGCGTTCTCCTGCGCGGCCAGGATCATGCGGCCCACGCGCGGATCGAGCGGCAGCTTGGCCAGCTTGCGGCCCAGTGCCGTCAGCTGGTTGGCTTCATCGACAGCGCCCAGTTCCTGCAGCAGCTGGTAGCCGTCCGCAATGGCGCGCGCCAGCGGCGGCTCGATGAAGGGGAAGGTCTCCACGTCCGTAAGATGCAGGGACTTCATGCGCAGGATGACCGAGGCCAGCGAGGAGCGCAGAATCTCCGGATCCGTGAATTTCGGGCGCTGGTTGAAATCCTGCTCCTCGTAGAGGCGGACGCAGACGCCGTCGGCCACACGGCCGCAGCGGCCCGCGCGCTGGTTGGCGGCGGATTGCGCAATCGGTTCGATCTGCAGCTGCTCCACCTTGTTGCGGTAGCTGTAGCGCTTCACGCGCGCCAGGCCCGCATCCACCACGTAGCGGATGCCGGGAACCGTCAGCGAAGTCTCTGCCACGTTCGTGGCCAGCACGATGCGGCGCGCGTTCGTGGTGCGGAACACGCGGTCCTGCTCCTCCACTGAGAGGCGGGCGAACAGGGGCAGGATCTCCACATGCGGCGGATGGTGCTTGCGCAGCGCTTCAGCCGCATCGCGAATCTCGCGCTCGCCGGGCAGGAAGACCAGCACGTCGCCGGAACCGATGCGGCACACTTCGTCCACGCCATCCACCACGGCGTCCATGAGGTCGCGCTTCTCGCGCAGGGCCGCTGCGGCGCGCAGCTGGGGCTTCGCGGCGTTGGAGCCTTCCGGCAGTGTGATCTGTTCGCGCTCCACGGGCCGGTAACGGATCTCCACCGCATACAGGCGACCGGAGACCTCGATCACCGGTACGGCGGGCTTGCCCTCCTGCGCGAAGTGGCGCGCGAAGCGCTCGGCGTCGATGGTGGCCGAAGTGATGATCACCTTCAGGTCCGGGCGGCGGGGCAGCAGCTGCTTCAGGTAGCCAAGCAGGAAGTCGATGTTCAGGCTGCGCTCGTGGGCCTCGTCGATGATGATGGTGTCGTAGGCCTTGAGCAGCGGGTCGGTCTGGGTTTCAGCCAGCAGGATACCGTCCGTCATGAGCTTGACCGAGGCGCCCTTGTGCAGGGTGTCGTTGAAGCGCACCTTGTAGCCCACGTGCTCGCCCAGCGGCGATCCCAGCTCCTGCGCAATGCGCTTGGCGGTGGACGACGCGGCGATACGGCGCGGCTGGGTGTGGCCGATCAGGCCCTTCTGGCCCCGCCCCAGCTCCAGGCAGATCTTCGGCAGCTGGGTGGTCTTGCCCGAGCCGGTTTCGCCGGACACGATCACCACCTGGTGTTTCGTCAGCGCCTCGGCGATCTCCAGGCGCCGGCCGGACACCGGCAGGTCCTCAGGGAAGGTGATGGGCGGCAGCGGGTTGCGGAACAGGCGTTCCGCTTCGCGCGCGGCGCGTTCGGCCTCGCGCGCGGCCTTCTGCTCCGGCGTCAGCGGCGCACGCTCCTCGCGGGCGCGCCGGGGCCCGCCGGCGGACGGCGAAGCGCCCCGGGATGGTCGCGGGTGACGCTGCTGAGCATCGGATTGCGGGACTTTAGCGGGAGATTGAGGCTTATTGCGTGCTTCTGACATTGTTTTTTACATAGTTTTGCTGCGAAAACCGCGCAGCGAATTATAATGCGGCGCATGGAAAACCCTGTCGAATTCGTCCACTGGCTGCGTTCTGTCGCGCCCTACATCCACGCCTTCCGCGGCAAGACCTTTGTCGTGGCCTTTCCAGGGGAGCTCGTCGCCGCCGGCGCGCTGCAGGTGCTGGCCCATGACCTGTCCCTGCTGCACGCGCTGGATATCAACGTGACCGTCGTCTACGGCTCGCGTCCCCAGGTGGCCGAGCAGCTGGCCCTGCGGAACGTGGAGGGCCGCTTCCACAACGGCATCCGCATCACCGACCCGGCGGCCATGGAATGCGCCAAGGAGGCCGCGGGCGAACTGCGCCTGGACATCGAGGCCGCCTTCAGCCAGGGTCTGCCGAATACGCCCATGTCCCATGCGGCCATCCGTATTATTTCCGGCAACTTCATCACCGCCAAGCCGCTGGGCGTTATCGACGGTATCGACCTGGAACTCACCGGCGTGACCCGCAAGGTGGATGCCGAGACCATCCACTCCATCCTGGGTTCGGACGGCCTGGTGCTGCTCTCGCCCCTGGGCTTCTCGCCCACCGGCGAGGCCTTCAACCTCACCATGGAAGATGTGGCCTGCAGCGCCGCCATCGCCCTGCATGCGGACAAACTGATCTTCATCACCGAAACGGAGATGATGAAGGACCTGGGCGGCGCCGAAATCCGCGAGCTCTCCTCGCACCAGGCGGAAGCCGTGCTGCAGGCGGGCTTCCTGCCCGATGCCACCGCCTTCTACCTGAAGCACTGCGTCAAGGCCTGCAACAACGGCGTGGAGCGGGCGCACATTGTGCCCTTCGCCATGGACGGCTCGGCCCTGCTGGAGCTCTTCACCCACGACGGCGTGGGCACCATGATCTCGCACGAGAACCTGGAATCGCTGCGCCAGGCCACAATTGAGGACGTCGGCGGGATTATCAAGCTCATCGAGCCATTGGAAGCAGACGGCACCCTGGTGAAGCGGGGCCGCGAGCTGATCGAGCGCGAAATCGAGCGCTTCTCCGTCATCGAGCACGACGGCGTGATCTTCGGCTGCGCCGCCCTCTACCCCTTCCCGGAAGAGAAAATGGCCGAAATGGCATGCCTGACCGTCAACCCGGAAGTGCAGGCCCAGGGCGACGGCGAACGCATCCTGAAGCACATGGAGAACCGGGCCCGCGCCAGCGGCATCACCAAGCTCTTCGTGCTGACCACGCGCACGGCGCACTGGTTCATCAAGCGCGGCTTCGTGCCCGCCACGGTGGACGCCCTGCCCAAGGACCGCCAGCACATGTATAACTGGCAGCGCAAATCCCAGGTTCTCGTGAAGACCTTATAATCTGGTTTTCGAATCACGCTTTAGGAGCAGCACAGATGGCCCGTACCGTCCATTGCATCAAACTGAACAAGGAAGCCGAAGGCCTGGCTTTCCCACCCGTGCCGGGCGAAATCGGCAAGAAGATCTACGAATCCGTGTCGAAGGAAGCCTGGGATGGCTGGCTCAAGCACCAGACCATGCTGATCAACGAAAACCGCCTGAACCTGGCGGACCTGCGCGCCCGCAAGTATCTGGCGGCGCAGATGGAAAAGCACTTCTTCGGCGAAGGCGCCGACGCGGCCGCGGGCTACGTGCCCCCGACGGCCTGAGCAGCTAGCAGCCTTCAGCGGAAAGGGGCGAAGGCGCGCGCCAGACGCGCATTCGCCGCCTTCTGCTGCCACTCCTTGCCCAAGGCCTGGTTCAGGGGCAGCCCGCCTTTCCCGTAGTAATAGAAGTAAGCCAGGTTCTGCATCGCTTCCGGCTCGCCAGCCTCGGCGGCCTTGCGGAACAGGCCAGCGGCGACCTTGTCGTCCCGCTTGCCGATCGGATTTTCGCCCTTGTACTCCTCCATATACCAGAGACCCAGCAGGGACATCGCGTCCGCGTCCTCCAGCTGGGCGGCGCGCTCGATCATCCGGCCCGCCGTCTTGAGATCTTTCCGCACTCCCTGGCCATTCAGGTAGAACTTCCCCAGCCAGTACAGCGACTTGGCTTCGGCATAGCCGCCCTCGGCGCCGGAAGCGACGGCCTTCTCCAGCCAGGCGCGCGACTTGTCGAGCTGCTCCTGCGGCCAGGGATCGGTCTTCAGTTCCATGAGGGCCTGGTAGTACATGGCACGCGGTTCGCCCAGCCTTGCAGCCTGCAGCACATAGGCCTGGTACTTTTCCATGTCTTTTTCGAGCCCGCCCAGACCCGCCTGATGGAGGTTGGCGAGCGCGAACACGGCCCGCCCCGACTGCAGCGTTTCGCCCTTGCGCGCCCACTGCACGGCCTGCGCCAAGTCGCGCGGCACGCCCCAGCCGTTCAGGAAGAAGGCCGACACGGCGCCCACGCAGGGCGCGTGGCCCGCATCGGCGCAAGGGCGGTACCAGCGATAGGCTTTCGCGTAGTCCTTCTGCACGCCGATGCCGTTCTCGTAGCGTGTGCCGATGGTAAACATGGCGCCCGGATCGCCCTTGCTGGCGGCCTTTTCCAGCCAGCTGGCTTCGCTCACCTCGTCGGCCGCCACGCCCGCGCCCTCGCCATAGCGGCGCGCGACCTCGACCATGGCAGGCGTGTCGCCCGCTTCCGCCCTGGCCAGCACGGCGGCGAAAGCGGCCTGTTCGCGCCGGGCGGCCTCGTCGGCCACGCGCTGGCGTTCGGCTTCCGCGCGGGCAGCCGCAGCGCGCCGCTCTTCCTCGGCCTTCGCGGCGGCTGCGCGGCGAACTTCTTCCTGGCGCCGGCCTTCCTCGGTCAGGTGCGGCGCGGAGAGCGCGACTTCCACCTTCTTGACCACGCCGCTGCCCATCCTCACCTCCTGCATGAAATCGCGCTCATGCAAGGCGTCGACCGGTTTCAGCACGCGCAGCTTGTACAGCCCTTCTGCCAGGGCAATATCGATCGGGCATTCGCCCTTGAACTTGCCGTTGATGCTCACTTCGGCGCCCGCACCGTCCTCGTCGCAGGCCACACGCAGCAGCGAGTCGGCCGCCGGCGCGGGGACGGACGGGGCAGGCTTCGCCGGGGCGGGCCTGGACGGCGCGGCCACTGCCAGGCTGGAGGCGAACAGGAAGGGAAGCAGGCGGAAATCAGTCATGGAGCGGCCGAAAGATGTTGCGGGACCGGCAAATCTTGTTACATTACCGCTTGTAAGTCAATTTCCGATGAGCATAAATGCGACGCTTCTTCCCTGCCCTGCTGCTGTTCCTCGCCCTGCCGGGCGCCGGCCAGAACAAACTGCTGGAAATGAGCGACAAGCTCGACCAGCTGGAAAAACAGGATTTCCAGGCCGCGCTGGACAAGGCCCGCCTCTGCACCCTGCGCCGCGATTACGATTGCGCGGAGTCCGCGCTCGCCAAGGCGGCCAAGTCGGCGGGCAGTGCTGCCGACCGCAGCAGTCTGACGCGGGGCCGCCTGGCCTTGTACGAAGAAAAGGAGGAGGAAGCCCGCGAGCTGCGCGAAGCCGAAGAGCGGCGCCTGGCAGCGGAGCGCGCCGAGCGGGAACGCATCGCGCGCGAGGAGGAAGAAGAACGCCTGGCCGAGGAAAGGGAGGCCGAAGCCCGCCGCCGCCAGCGTGAAATGGAAGAGGAGAGCAGCAGCCCCAGCGAAAGCACCGCGGCCATGCTGACGCGCTATATCCAGCAGAAGGCGGCGGAGAATGCCGCCATCCTCAACAAGCTGAACCGCGACACGGCGGCCGCCTTCGCGGAAACCAACCGCCGACTCGCGGCGCAGCAGGCCGAGCGCGACCGGGCACGGCGCGATGCCGACGAGCGCGAGGCGGACCGGCGCCGCCAGGCGGCGCGCGAGCGCGACCAGCGCCAGGCTGCCGAAGACAGGCGCCTGGCCGCGGAACGGCGGGAAAACGAGCGGCGCGCTGCCGAAGCGCGGGAACGCGAGCGCGAGGCCCAGGACAGGCGCGACCGCGCTGAACGCGAACGCATCGCGGCCCAGGAAAAGGCCGAGCGCGAACGCCAGCTGGCGCAGCAAAGGGCGGACAGGCTGGAACAGGAACGCCGCGACAAGGCCGCCGAACAGGCCGAACGCACCGCCTACCTGCAGCGCATGGCGCGCGAGATCCAGCTGGGTGTGGGGAAATGCCCGGACGGCGAAGGCCATTACTACGCCAACGGCACCATGCCCAGGGGCGGCAAGGAGGTGGTGTCCTGCATCGACGTGCACTACGAGGCGAGCTGCCCGGGCAGCAACATCGTGAGCCGCGGCGTGGCGGACAATTTCGTGGGCCTGAGCGGCTGCTACGGCGACACGTACAAGATCGAGCCGCGCCCCGCCTGCAAGGTGAGCGAGGTCAGGATCCGCGTGGTGAAGGTGACGGAAGGCTGCAAGTGAGATCGTCCCCGCGAAGGCGGGGCGGTTCAGGAGAGCCGGCGATACACCCCTGGGTTCCCGCCTGCGCGGGAACGACGGCTAACGGGCCATCGGCCTGCACTGGCGCAGCTCGCAGCGCGCCAAGAAAACGCGGCCGTCGCTGCAGGCCATGCGGTAGACCTCGACCGGGCCCGGCGCCGTCATCAGCCCCGCGCCCAGCCCGCCTTCGCAGCCCGCCTGCTTCGCCAGCCGCTCCACCGTGGCGGACGATACGCCCGGCTTGAACTCCACTTTCTGGATATCGGTGCCCTCGTGCTGCGCCAGCGGCGTACCGTCGGCCGCCGTGGGCGGCGGTGCAGGCCTGCGCGCCACGGGCGGCGCTTCCGCCGCGGCCTGGGGCCAGGGCCGCCAGGCGCAGGCGCTCAGAGCGACCGCCATTGCCAGCAGTGCGAGGCGCCGCATCTCAGTAGCTCAGGGTGCGTACGCCGTCCGCCATGCCCAGCAGGCAGACGTTGGCGCCGCGGGCGGCGAACAGGCCAACGGCCACCACGCCCACGATCTGGTTGATCTGCGTTTCCAGCGCCACCGGATCGGTGATCGCCAGGCCGGCCACGTCGATGATGTTGCCGCCGTTGTCGGTCACGAAGATCTCGTCCGAACCGGCCTTGCAGCGCACCTTGGGCTGGCCGCCCAGGGCCGCCAGCTTGCGCATCACGGCGTTGCGCGCCATCGGCAGCACTTCCACCGGCAGCGGGAACTTGCCCAGGGTCTCCACCAGCTTGGAGCCGTCGGCGATGCAGACGAACTGCTTCGATACGGAAGCGACGATCTTCTCGCGCGTGAGGGCCGCGCCCCCGCCCTTGATCATGGCGCCCAGGGCATTGATCTCGTCCGCGCCGTCGATGTAGACGGCGATCTCCGCCACCTCGTTCAGGTC
This sequence comes from Massilia endophytica, assembly GCF_021165955.1. NCBI lineage: Bacteria > Pseudomonadati > Pseudomonadota > Betaproteobacteria > Burkholderiales > Oxalobacteraceae > Massilia > Massilia endophytica. Next base: position 3,346,072 of record NZ_CP088952.1, read on the forward strand.
GAAGACGGGGATGCCGTGGCCGCGCAGACGCGCCGCCGTCGCTTCCGAGGACGCCACGGCGCCCTTGATGCGGTCCTTCATCTTCGCCAGTTCGTCGATGAAGAAGTTGGCGGTGGAGCCGGTGCCCACACCGATAATCTCTCCTTCCACCACATAGGAAATGGCCGCGCGGGCGACCGCCTGTTTCAGTTCGTCTTGGGTCATAGTGCAAAAATAGTAAGGCAGGAATACCCGCCATTTTACCGGAAGCCCCCTCGGCGGGACCCGTCATTATTACGATTGGACAACAAATTTCGTAAATTTATACACACCAGCCCTGATACGATGTGAGAAAATGGTCAATCCCTAAAAGTAATAAAGATGAGTGAGACATGGTAGCCAACCCGGTCGTATTGATCGTTGACGACAGCCGCGTATCGCGCCTGATGGCCAAGCAGTACATCCTCGCCCGCCACGCCGACTGGACAATCGAAGAAGCCGCCACCGGCGAAGAGGCCCTGGACAAGGCCGGCACCCTGAAGCCGAACCTGGTGGTGCTGGACGTGAACATGCCCGGCATGGGCGGCGTGGCCGCGGCCGAGCAGCTGCGCCTGTTGCTGCCCGAGGCCCATATCTCCCTGCTGACGGCCAATGTGCAGGACGCCACCCGCGCGCGCGCCGAAGGCATGGGCATCGCCTTCATGGAGAAGCCCATCACCGCCGAACGCATCGCGCGCCTCGTGGCGCCGCTGGAAGCCTGACCATGGTCGAGCTGAGCGAACTCGAGCACGACGCCCTGGTGGAGATCTTCAACATCGGGGTAGGCCAGGCGGCTGCCGCGATGAGTTCCATCGTCAGCGAACCGGTCACCATGTCGGTTCCCTCGATCAGCTTCCTCAGCCGCGCCGACGCGGCCCAGCTGCTCTCCGGCGTGCGGCGCGGCGGCGGCGACAGGATCTGCGGCGTGAGCCAGCATTTCGACGGCGCCTTCCACACCGAAGCCATCCTCATGTTCCCGGAGGATAAGAGCCTGGAGATTGTGCGCCTCATGGTGGGCGAATCCGTGCCCCTCCAGGCCCTGTCCGAGATGGAGCAGGAGGCGATGAGCGAGATCGGCAACATCATCCTCAACTCCTGCGTGGGCACCCTGGCCAACATCTTCCAGCAGGAGCTGCATGGCTCGCTGCCCGTCTACCACGTGGGCACCAGCGACGAGATCCTGAGCGCCTCCGGCCAGCGGGCGGACACCGTGGTGCTGATGCTGCACATCGACTTCATCCTGGAGAAGCACCAGATCCACGGCTATGTGGCCTTCATCCTTGACGTATCCGCCTTGCACGACCTGAAGGAACAGATCAATCTGTACCTGGCGCGGGCCATGGGACAGCATTGAGCATGGCGGAACCGAATCGTCTGCAACTGCTGGAAAGCGTTCTGGAGGCCGTGAGCGTGGGCGCGATTGTGCTCGACAGCGCGCACCGCATCGTCCTGTGGAACAAGTGGATGACCCGCCATAGCGGCTGGGACGCGCACCAGGCCATCGGCAGCAATCTCTTCGAACTCTTCCCCGAGCTGCGCGGCCTGCGCGTGGAAGCGGCCGTGCAACAGGCCCTGAGCAACAACTTCTCTTCCCTGCTCTCGCCCACGCTCAACCGGGCGCCCTTCCCGCTGTACGGCAATCCCGGCGCGCAGGGGCGGGGCGAGCGCATGCAGCAGGCGCTGGCCGTCACGCCGGTGGAAGTGCCGGGCGAAGGCCGTTACTGCCTGATCCAGCTGAACGACGTGAGCATGGCGGCAGCGCGCGAGAAGCTGCTGCGCGAACAGACCGAGCTGCTGCGCACCCAGACCTTCCTGGACGGCCTGACGGGCGTGGCCAACCGCCGCCACTTCGACGTGGCCATCGACAAGGAGCTGCGGCGCGCCAAGCGCAACGGCGCCAAGCTCTCCCTGCTGATGATCGACATCGACTACTTCAAGCCCTACAACGACCATTACGGCCACCAGCAGGGGGACGACTGCCTGATCCGCGTCTCGGCCGCCATGGCCTCGATGCTGCAGCGTTCCACGGACGTGCTGGCGCGCTACGGCGGCGAGGAGTTCGCGATGATCCTGCCCGATACCGACGCGGCCCAGGCCATGCAGATGGCGCAGGCCATCCGCATGCGCATTATCGGCCAGCAGATTCCGCACGAATTCGCGGGTGGGGACTTGAAGCAGATCACGGTCAGCATCGGCATCGCCACCTTGACGCCGGAGTTCCCGATGGAAGTGCCGGCCCTGATCGGCGCCGCCGACCACGCCCTCTACGCCGCCAAGCGCCTGGGCCGCAACCGCGCCGTCGCCCAGCCGCCAGGGCTGGAATAGACAGAGGGGACAGACCCCAGGGGGTCTGTCCCCGACATCCCAGTCCGTTACCGAACTCCAGTCCGCGCCGACCGTGTTCGGCGGTCGACTGAGGCACCGGGGTCAGACCCCGTTCGGGGTCTGACCCCTGCCCTGCGGCCCGCCTCAGCTATTCCTATGCGTGGAGCACTGCGAGATGATTTCCTTGTCGATGGCCTTGAGCGCCACCGTCTTTTCCACCGCGCCGCGCTTCATCGCCTCCTTCGGCATGCCGTAGACCACGCAGCTCTCTTCATCCTGCGCCACCGTGCGCGCCCCGGCCTTGCGCATTTCGAGCAGCCCGGCCGCGCCGTCGTCGCCCATGCCCGTCATGATGATGCCCATCGCATTGGCGCCCGCGTGCTTGGCCACTGAGCGGAACAGCACGTCCACCGAAGGCCGGTGGCGATTCACCAGCGGCCCGTCGATCACATCCACATAGTATTGCGCCCCATCGCGCCGCAGCAGCATGTGCTTGCCGCCCGGCGCGATCAGGGCCTGGCCGGGCAGCACACGTTCGCCGTGGCGCGCCTCCGCCACGCGGATCTGGCACAGGCCGTCCAGCCGCGCTGCAAAGGCCGCCGTGAACTTCTCCGGCATGTGCTGCACGATCACGATGCCCGGCGTGACACGCGGCAGCGCCGTCAGCACCTCTTCCAGCGCCTGGGTGCCGCCGGTGGACGTGCCGATGGCCACCACGCGCTCCGTGGTCTGCAGCGTGCTCCTGCCCTCGGGCGCGGACGGCAGGATCACGTCCGCCGTATGCTTGACGGGGACGGCGGGCGGCAGGCTGCTGCGCGAAGCAAGCCTGCGCACATTGGCCGCAGCGGCAGCGCGCACGGCGCCAATCAGCTCGTCCGCGCTCTCCTTCAGGAACTCCTGGAGGCCCAGCTTCGGCTTGGTGATGATGGACACCGCGCCTGCCGCCATGGCCGCCATCGTGGTCTCCGCCCCCTTCTCCGTCAGCGTGGAGCAGATGATGACGGGCGTGGGCCGCTCGGCCATGATCTTGCGCAGGAAGGTGATGCCGTCCATGCGCGGCATCTCCACGTCCAGCACGATCACGTCCGGCCACTGCAGCTTCATGCGCTCCATCGCCAGCAAGGGATCGGAGACCGCATGCAGCATCTCGATGCCCGGCGCCGTCGCCAGCATCGCGCCGACCACCTTGCGCACCACGGCGGAGTCGTCCACCACCATTACACTGATCTGTTTCATGCCTTGCGCGGCCCAACTTTGCGATAGACGGAAGGCACGACGGCACGCACGGCGTCCGTGACCTCGTGAAGGCTTTCGGAATGCCCGATGAAGAAGTGGCCGTCCGGCCGCAGCTGTCCCACGACGCGCGCAACGACCTGGCGCTTGGTGTCGCCGTTAAAGTAGATCATCACATTGCGCAGGAAGATCACATCGAACTGGCCGAGATCGGGCAAGGCCGTGTTCAGGTTCACCTGCCGGAACTGCACGCGGCTGCGCAGCGAACGCTCCACCAGCAGCGTCCCCTGCTGCTCGCCCATGCCTTTCAGGCAGAAGCGGCGCAAGTAGTCCTGCGGGATATGCTGGGTGCGTTCCATGGGATAGTGGCCGGTGCGGGCGCGCTGCAGCACGCGGGTGCTGATGTCCGACGCCACCACTTCCCATGGATGGTTCGTTCCCAGGCAGTCGGCCAGCACCATGGCAATGCTGTACGGCTCTTCGCCGGAGGAACAGGCCGCGCTCCACACACGGAACGGCGTGTTGCGCCAGGCCGCACGCGCATCCAGCGCGGCTTCGCGCAGCAGCTCGAAATGGCGGGCTTCGCGGAAGAAGTAGGTTTCGTTGGTGGTCAGCAGATCCACCGCCAGCTGCACCTCGTCCGGCGACTGGCCGTCCGAGAGCAGCTTGAAGTAGGCGGCATAGCTGGGCAGCTGGTAATGCTGCAGCCGCTTGGCGAGCCGCCCGCTGACCAGGGCCTTCTTCGCTGCGGACATGGTGATGCCCGCGATGTTGAAGATAAAGCGCTGGAACTGCGCGAACTCCTGCTCGCTGATCTGGAAGGCATTCATGGTCTCATGCGGCGGCGAGATCGGCCGCCGTCATCTCCGGCATATTGGCCAGGGCCTCGAGCGCCAGCACATTGTGCACGTTCAGCAGGATCACGAACTTGCCGTTCACCTTGCCCATGCCTTCGATGAAATCGCCGCGCATGCGGGTGCCGAAGGACGGCGCCTTCTCGATCTCGCCATCGGCAATATCGAGCACCGCGTTCACCGCATCGACCACCACGCCGGTGACCTGGCGTTCTCCGTCCACCTCCAGCTCCACGATCACGATGCAGGTACGCTTGCCCGGCACCGAGAGCGCCTTGCCGAAGCGCGCGGAGAGATCCATCACCGGCACCACGGCGCCGCGCAGGTTGATCACGCCGCGTATGCAGTCCGGCATCATGGGCACTTCGGTGATGCCGCTGAATTCGATGATCTCCTTGACCGCCATGATGCCGAGACCGAAGGTCTCCCCGCTCAGCATGAAGGTCAGGTACTGCTGCGATCCGTCCTGTTCTTGCTTCATGCGGTCCTCCTCAGAATGATGTGAAGTGCGCCTCGTCCGGCGCGCCCTGCACGGCCACCGGATCCGCCAGCTTCAGGGTGGCGCCGCGGCGCACGGTTTCGCGTGCGGGCGCGGGTTGGCGGCGGCCCAGGGCCACGGCATTCGTGCGGCCCGAACCTTCGACGCGGAAGAAGGCCATGGCCTGCTGCAACTGCTCCGCCTGGCTGCTCATCTCTTCGGCGGTGGCAGCCAGCTCCTCGGAGCTGGAGGCGTTCTGCTGCGTGGTCTGGCTCAGCTGCACTACGGCGGAATTGATCTGGCCCACCCCCGAGGACTGTTCCTCGGAAGCGGCCGTGATCTCCTGCACCAGGTCGGAAGTCTTGCGGATGTTCGGCACCATCTGGTCCAGCAGCTTGCCGGCGCGCTCGGCCAGCTCCACACTGTTCGTGGCCACTTCGCCGATCTCCTGCGCCGCCACCTGGCTGCGCTCGGCCAGCTTGCGCACCTCGGCCGCCACCACGGCGAATCCCTTGCCATGTTCGCCCGCGCGCGCCGCCTCGATGGCCGCGTTCAGCGCCAGCAGGTTGGTCTGGTAGGCGATATCGTCGATGATGCCGATCTGCTTGGCGATCTGCTTCATGGCCGTAACGGTGGCTTTCACCGCCTCGCCGCCTTCGGCCGCTTCCTGGGCGGCCTTGGCCGCCATGCCGTCGGTCACGCGTGCGTTCTCGGTGTTCTGCGAGATCGAGGCCGTCATCTGCTCCAGGGAGGCGCTGGTCTCTTCCACGCCCGCGGCCTGCTCGCTGGCCGCCTGGGACAGCGACTGCGCCGTGGCGCTCACCTCTTCCGAGGCGCCGGCCAGCGCCTGTGCGCCGCCATTCACTTCGCTCACCACCTGCTGCAGCTTCTCCACCATGGTACGCATGGCCGCCAGCAGCTGACCCGCCTCATCGCGCGCCACGCTGCCGATGCTCACCGTGAGGTCGCCCTCGCCCAGGCGGTTGGCGACGTCCACCGCTTCCCGCAGAGGCTTCGTAATGCTGACCGTGATGAAGGCCGCAATCGCCAGCGCCAGCAGAACTGCTGCCACGGAAATTTCGATCACCAGGGTGCGCGTTGCCTCGTAAGTCTGGTTGGCCTCGGCGGCGGATGCGGTCATGACCTTGGCTTGGTGGGCTGCCAGGGTATCGAGGGCCTTGTTGAGGCGTGCGCTGGCAGGTGCAACATCGCTGCGCACGTAGTCGGCGGCGTGTTTGCGGTCGCTGCGCGCCAGCTGGTAGAACTGCTCGTACTTCGATTCCACCACGGCGCGGCTGTCGGCGATGTCCTTGAACAGCTCGCGCCCGCGCTCGCTGGCGATGAGCTTCTGGACCCTGGCCATCATTTCGGCCAGCTCGGCGCGGTTCGCCTCGATGGTCTTGCGGTACTGCTCTCCTTCCGCCTCGTTCGCGGCCAGCAGGATGGCGCGCATGTCGGCATCATTCTCGGCGGCGATGCGCTGCATGTCCTTGGCCATGGCCACCTTCGGGTAACTGCTTTCCACCATTTCGTCGGTGGCGGCATCGATGCTGGCCATGCGCTGCACGCTTACCACAGCGATCGCCAGCAGGAAAAGAATGAGCGCGCCAAAACCCAGGCCAAGACGGACGCCGATTTTAAGATTTTTGAGCATGATGCTCTCCGATGTAGAAGTAAGAGTTGAATCTAGGCTGCAAGAGCCTCGGTGTTTTCGTTTTCGATGCCGTTCAGCAGAGCCACCATGTCCAGGATCAGCGCCACTTCGCCGTTACCCAGAATGCTGGAGCCGCTGAGGAAACGCACACCGCTGAACACTTTGCCCAGCGGTTTGATGACGGTCTGGAACTCACCCAGCAGGCTGTCCACCACCAGGCCCGCCCGCTTGCTGCCATAGCGGACCACGACGATGCTCTGGCGGCGCGCCGGCGGCCCGGATACGGCGAAGCGCTCGCGCAGGCGCACGAAGGGCAGCGCCTGGCCGCGCAGGTCGATGTAGTCGCGTCCTTCCTCTTCGCGGAACTCGACGCACTCCTCTACCATGTCCATGGGGATCACGAAGACGGATTTGCCCAGGCCGACCTGGAAGCCGTTGATGATGGCCAGGGTCAGGGGCAGGCGCACGGTGACGGTGGTGCCCACGCCCTCCTCGCTCGCGATCTCCACGCTGCCGCGCAGGGCCTGGATATTGCGCTTGACCACATCCATGCCCACGCCCCGGCCCGACAGATTGGTGACCTGCTCCGCCGTCGAGAAGCCCGGCTCGAAGATCAGGCCATAGATCTCCTTGTCGCTCAGCACGCGGCCAGGCTCCACCAGCCCGCGCTCCACGGCCTTGGCCAGGATGCGCTCCTTTTTCAGGCCGCCGCCGTCGTCGCTCACCTCGATCACGATGCTGCCGGAGTCGTGGTAGGCGTTGAGGGCCACGCAGCCCTGAGCAGGCTTGCCGCGCGCGGCGCGCAGCTCGGCGCTTTCGATACCATGGTCCATGGCGTTGCGCACCAGGTGGGTGAGCGGATCGCCGATCTTCTCCACCACAGTCTTGTCCAGTTCCGTATCCTCGCCATTGACGGAGAGCCGAATGTCCTTGCCGATCTCGCGCGACACGTCATGCACCACGCGCTGGAAGCGGTTGAAGGTGGCGCCGATCTTCACCATGCGCAGCTGCAGGGCGCTGTCGCGCACGTCCTCCACCAGGCCGCTCAGGGTGGAGGTGCATTCAAGCAGTTCGGCGATCTGCGTGCGGCGCGCGATGACGTTGGCGCTGGCGCCCGCGATGATCAGCTCTCCCACCAGGTTGATGAGGCGGTCCAGCTTGTCCGCATCCACGCGGATGGAACGGTTCTCCTGCGCGGCGCGCGGTTCGCCCGCCTGCTTCTGCTTCGCCAGCGCGGCATCCACCACCGGGGGACGCACGGCGCCCTGCTCGACCAGAATGGCGCCGATGGGCCCAGCCTGCGCGCCGGCAGCGCTTTGCAACGCCAGCGCCTGTTCCAATTCGTGGGCCGTCACGCTGCCGCACTTCACCAGCATTTCGCCCAGGCGGCTGCGCTCTTCCGGCAGTTCTCCGATCAGCTGGATGTATGCGGTAATAAGGCTGTGCGGCGGCAGGATGCGCACCAGGCAGTCTTCGCGCACGAATTCGAACACGCCGTCGATGGCCGCCTTGTCCGCGCTGCTGCGGAAGGCGATCTCGAAGCCGAGATAGCAGGATTCGGGATCGAAGTCTTCGGCAGCAGGCAGCGCGCCGTGCAGGGTGGCGATGCCGGTGATTTCGCCCAGTTGGCCGAGGTAGCGCAGGAAGGACAGCGGGTCCATGCCGTTGCGCAGCACGTCCTGGCCAAAGCGCAGGGAGATATGCCAGTGCTCCGCTTCGCCGCGTACATCCGCAGCGGAATCAGCGGCAAGCCTGGGCGCCGCGCTGGCGCCCTCGCCCAGATAGGCCTGCAGTTGGGCCGTCAGCGGCGCTCCGGCCGCGGCCAGCGCCTCGTTGCCGTCCCGTTCACCGCTTTCCACGGCGTCGACCAGGGAGCCGATATGGTCGCAGCAGGCGAGCAGCAGGGCCACCAGTTCGTCGCTGACGGGCAGGCGGCCGTCGCGCACGCGATCGAGCACGCTTTCCGCGACATGGGTGAAGGCCACCACAGGCTCCAGGCCGAACATGCCCGCCGAACCCTTGATGGTATGGGCCGCGCGGAAGATGGCGTTCACCGCCTCCGCGCCGCCTTCGGGCTGGGCCACCGCGAGCAGGGCGTTCTCCATCTCGTCCAGCAGCTCGCGGCTTTCGGCGATAAAGGTGTGCATCACTGCATCGATATCAATGCTCATGCCGTGGCTCCTTCGAGAATGGTGAACTGGCTCGTCATGTCCAGCAGCGCCAGCACTTCGCATACCGCATCGCTGGGCGCGAGCAGCTGCAGCGTAGCCTGGCGCTGCGCCATCAGCAGCAGCTGCAGGCCGGCGCTGTCGAACTCCGTCACCTGCGACAGGTCGAGCGCCAGCGCGCCGCCCGCCGCCGCCTCCAGCAACACCGGCTTCAGCTCGGCGGCGCGGTAGATCGTCAGCTCGCCTTCAATGGCGAGGGCGGACCTCGCCCCTTGGCTCTCTTCGCCAATACTCATGGTGCTTCTCCGTGTAAGAAAGCGCTGCCGGTCCTAAGGCATGACCAGCTTCTGCACCGCGTTCAGCAGCTGCTCGGGCTTGAAGGGCTTCACCATCCAGGCTTTCGCGCCGGCGGCCTGACCCTGCTGCTTCTTCTCTTCCTGCGATTCGGTGGTCAGCATGATGACGGGAGTGAACTTGTAGGCAGGGAGCTGCTTGAGCTCACGGACGAAGGTGATGCCGTCCATATTGGGCATGTTCACGTCGCTGATGACGAGGTTGATCTTCTGCCCCTTGAGCTTGGCCAGCGCGTCCGCGCCGTCGGTGCCTTCGATAACGTCGTAACCCGCCTGTTTGAGCGCGATGCCGACGACCTGGCGGATCGACAGCGAGTCGTCCACTACCATGATGGTTTTGGCCATGTCAGGTTCTCCCTAGAAAAATGTAATCTCTTCTTCCTGCTGCGGCGCTGGTAGTGCGCCGGTCTTGTGCAGTGTTCTTTCTTCCGCCATGGCGTAGGTGCTTTCCAGTTCGGCCAGCATGGCGCGCGCATTCAGCGGCTGCAGGGCTTCATCCGCCGCGAACTGGCGCCGGTTGTCGTCCAGGATGGCGGGCAGGCGGCTGATGTTCTGCTGCACGTGGCTCAGGATCTGGCTCACGCGGTCCTGGAACTGCAGCTGCACCAGGGCTTCCGCCACCTCGGACTGAATGCCCGCGCTTTCGTGCTTCAGCAGTTCGGACGACGCCACCAGCCCGTCCGTCACGCCGCGGAAGCCGGAGAGCACGCGATTGATCATTTCTTCGGACGCATGCACCGAGCGCTCTTCCTGCTTTTTGGAGTCGGCGGCGGCGCTGCAGGTGGCGTTGATGGCGGAGCTGATCTGGCCCACCTGCTGCGAGATATGCTTGCCCGCTTCCGCCGAGCGGTTGGACAGCATGCGCACTTCGTTGGCCACCACGGCGAAGCCGCGTCCCGCCTCGCCGGCGCGCGCCGCCTCGATGGCCGCATTCAGCGCCAGCAGGTTGGTCTGCCAGGCGATGCTGGCCACGTCGGCCGCCATTTTCTGCAGCTGCGCCGTAATGACCTGCAGGCCTTCGATCTTCTGCAGCATCATGGACTTGCTGGCCGCCGCCTCTTCGAGCATGGACAGCAGCGAGCGCAGTTCCTGCTCGCTGCGCGTGTAGATGCCGACCACGTCGCTGCCGGACTGGGAGGCCGACGATGCGGCCAGCGCCTGCTCCAGGCGGCTGACGATGGTGGAAAAGCGTTCGATCAGCGACACCACGGCGCCTTCCATCTGCGCGCGCGACGCCTCGAGGTGGGAGCTCCAGACCCCGGATACTTCCTCGCTGAAGTGTTGGCGGCTGTCCAGGTAGTGGCGGATGGCGTCTTCCGGCTTGGCGTTCAGCGCCGCCGCGTGGCGGCTGGCGGCAAAACCGAGGGCCGCCAGGGCGGCCGCGGCGAGCAGTGCGGGCCATTGCCAGCCACCCAGCACGGCCAGTGCGGGAGCTGCCAGCAAGGCCAGGATGAGGGGGTAATGCGGAGCCAGCAGACTCGATTGGGACCGGGACACCAGATATTCTCCAGGCATGAATAAAACGCGGTCGAATTACTCAGGAAACTAATGCGGAAGTATTCAATTCGGCGGCACGGGATGACGCCCCGAACTGCTGAGATGATGCAACGAGAATTTCCGTAACGCAAGACACAAGAAACAATTTTTCCACTACTGGTCGCAAAAAACACACAGCTTGCCCGGATTGTAAGCTGGCACTTTTAACAAACTGACGGTTATCTTCTCAGGGAAACTATTGGAAGCTCCGCAAATATCACTGCGGAATATTTCGCTTCATCAAATTCCCTCCAAATACCAGGCAAATAAAAAATCGGCGCATTAATGCGCCGATTTTTCTGGAATATATTTCAAGTAATTGTCATGGCTTCAGCGCGCTCGCTGCCTTGGCCAGCGCCGTGATATGGTCCCAGTCCCCGGCCTTCATGGCGTCCTTCGGCGTGAGCCAGGAACCGCCCACGCAGGCCACATTCTTCAGCGCCAGGAAGGCCGGCGCGGTCTCCTGCGAAATGCCGCCCGTGGGGCAGAACATCACGTCCGACAGCGGCCCCGCAATCGCGTTGAGCATGCCCACGCCGCCTGCCGGCACCGCGGGGAAAAGCTTGAGCTGATGGAAGCCCTGCTCGCGCGCCGCCATCACTTCGGACGGCGTCATCACCCCCGGCAGCAGCGGCAGGCCGCTGGACTTGGCGGCTGCGACCAGCGAAGGCGTGAGGCCCGGCGATACGCCGAACACGGCGCCTGCGTCGCGCGCGGCGGCGAATTCCTCCGGCTGGGTGAGCGTGCCCACACCCACGATGGCGCCTTCCACTGCGCTCATGGCGCGGATGGCGCCCAGGCCGTGCTGCGTGCGCAGCGTCACTTCCAGCACGCGGATGCCGCCTGCCACCAGCGCTTTCGCCAGCGGCACGGCGTGATCGGGATCGTCGATCGCGATCACGGGGATCACGGCCGAAGTACGCATAATGTCGAGCAGGGTCATGGTCAGGCTTTCTTATTGATCAGGAAATCTTCATCGGAACCGGGCACGGTATTGCCCACGTTGTCGCCGCCGTGCAGCTCCACGGTGGTCGGGATGGGCGACGGCAGCGGGAAGGTGGTGGCGCCGCCTTCCGCCGCGCACACGCTCTTGCGGTACATGGTGAACAGCTCCCGGCCCATACCGATATGGTTCGGCGACAGGTCGGCCTGCGCCAGCGCGCGCGAATGCCACACGTCGGATGCCACCAATGCCTCGAGCGTGCCGCTGGCCGCGTCCAGGCGGATCACGTCGCCGTCGCGCACCAGGCCAAGCGGACCGCCTGCCAGGATCTCGGGCGACACGTGAATGGCCGCAGGCACCTTGCCGGAAGCGCCGGACATGCGGCCGTCCGTCACCAGCGCCACCTTGCGGCCCGCGTCCTGCAGGTTCGCCAGCGCCGGGGTCAGGGCGTGCAGCTCGGGCATGCCGTTGGCGCGCGGGCCCTGGAAGCGGATCACGGCCACGAAGTCGCGGTCCAGGCTTCCCGCCTTGTAGGCCGCCATGAAGTCTTCCTGCGAGTTGAACACCAGCGCCGGCGCTTCCACCGAACGGTGCTCAGGCTTCACGGCGGAGACCTTCATGATGGCGCGGCCCAGGTTGCCCTGCACGAGCACCATGCCGCCATCCTTCGAGAAGGCATTGGCGGCGGTGCGCAGCACGTTCTCGTCTGCGCTCTGGTCCGGCGCCGACTTGAAGTCCACACCCTTGCCGTCCGCGCTCAGGAAAGGCTCGGCGCAGTGCTTGCTCAGCCCCTTGCCCAGGATGGTGGTCACGTCGTCGTGCAGCAGGCCGGCCTTCAGCAGCTCGTGGATCACGAAGCCGGTGCCGCCCGCAGCGTGGAAGTGGTTCACGTCCGCATCGCCGTTCGGGTAGATACGGGCCAGCATCGGCACCACGGCGGAGAGGTCGTTGAAATCGTCCCAGTCGATCACGATGCCCGCCGCCTTCGCGATGGCGGGCAGGTGCAGGGTGTGGTTGGTGGAGCCGCCCGTGGCCAGCAGCGCCACGATGGCGTTGACGATGGACTTCTCGTCCACCACATGGCCAACGGGGATGTATTCATTGCCCTGGTCCGTGATTTCGGCGGCGCGCTTCGCGGCGGCTGCCGTCAGCGCATCGCGCAGCGGGGTATAGGGGTTGATGAAGGCGGCGCCCGGCAGGTGCAGGCCCATGACCTCCATCAGCATCTGGTTGCTGTTGGCCGTGCCGTAGAAGGTGCAGGTGCCCGCGCCGTGATAGGACTGCGCCTCGCCTTCCAGCAGCTCTTCGCGTGTGGCCTTGCCCTGGGCGTAGCGCTGGCGGATGGCGGCCTTCTCCTTGTTCGAGAGGCCCGATGTCATGGGACCGGCCGGCACGAACACCGCAGGCAGGTGGCCAAAGTGCAGTGCGCCGATCAGGAGGCCCGGCACGATCTTGTCGCACACGCCCAGGTAGAGGGCGGCGTCGAACATGTTGTGGGACAGCGCGACGGCCGTGCCCATGGCGATGGCGTCGCGCGAGAACAGCGAGAGCTCCATGCCCGGCTGGCCCTGGGTCACGCCGTCGCACATGGCCGGTACGCCGCCCGCGAACTGCGCTACGGCGCCCGCTTCGCGCACGGCATCCTTGATGATCTTGGGGAAGCTCTCGAACGGCTGGTGGGCCGAGAGCATGTCGTTATAGGCCGAGACAATGGCAACGGAAGGCTTGCGCACTTCCTTCAGCGCCAGCTTGTCGTTGGCCGGGAAGGCGGCAAAACCGTGCGCCAGGTTGGTGCAGGAGAGCGAACCGCGCTGCGGTCCCTTCATGCGGGCCGCCTGCAGGTGCGCCAGGTAGGCGCCGCGCGAGGGACGGCTGCGCTGAATGATGCGCGCGGTGACTTTTTCCAGGACTGGATGCAATGCCATGGTCTTTCCTTATCGATGAATTCTCGAAATTTTACTACAGAATTGAGTGAAAGGTCGAGCCGCAACACCGTAATGTGTGCTGCAGAGCAATTCCACCTGGCAAGCCACAGCAGCCCGCTCCCTCGACAGAAAAAAAATTTGCACCGCACAAAAACAGTTGTAGTGAATTTACCTGTTTTTGCTGTATAGTTGGATAATATTCCCAAACCGCCATCAGAACATGCAACAGCCCGCCCTCACCACGACCGCCAGTTTCCAGGCCCTGCAATCCCACGCCGCCGAGGCGCGCGACTGGCAGATGCGCCAGCTCTTCGCCGCCGACCCGCAGCGCTTCCCCCGGATGACCACCGACGCGGCAGGCCTTTTCCTCGACTATTCGAAGAACCGGGCCGACGCGCGCACCATCGAGCTGCTGCTCGACCTGGCCCGGGAGCGGGGCGTGGAGGCGCAGCGCGACGCCATGCTGTCTGGCGAAAAAATCAATCTTACCGAACATCGCAGCGTGCTGCACACGGCGCTCCGTATGCCGCGTGGCAAACAGCTGGTGGTGGACGGCCAGGACGTGAATGCGGACGTGCATGCGGTGCTCGACCGTATCCGCGTCTTTACCGACAAGGTGCGCAACGGCACGTGGCTCGGCTACAGCGGCAAGCCGGTGACGGACGTCGTCAATATCGGCATCGGAGGCTCGGACCTGGGCCCGAAAATGGCCGTGCTGGCACTGCGCTCCTACGCCCACCCGCGCCTGAAGATGCACTTCGTGTCCAATGTGGACGGCCACGATATGGACGCGGTGCTCTCGCAAGTGAATCCGGAGACCACGCTCTTCATCGTCGCTTCCAAGACCTTCACCACCGCCGAGACCATGCTGAACGCGCAGACGGCGCGCAAATGGTTCCTGTGCGAGGCGAAGGAAGCGGACCTGCCGCGCCACTTCGTCGCCGTGTCCACGAACACCAAGGCCGTGGAGGCCTTCGGCATCGATCCAGACAATATGTTCCCCTTCTGGGACTGGGTAGGCGGCCGCTATTCGGTGTGGTCGGCCATCGGCCTGTCCGTGGCGCTGGCCGTGGGCTTCGGCTACTTCAGCACCTTCCTCGAGGGCGCCCACGCCATGGACGAGCATTTCCGCACCGCGCCGCTGGAGCAGAACATGCCCGTGCTGCTGGCCCTCATCGGCTTCTGGAACCGCCAGTTCCTGGACGCGGGTTCGCTCTCGATTGCGCCCTACCACCAGGACCTGTCGCGTTTCCCGGCCTACCTGCAGCAGCTCGACATGGAAAGCAACGGCAAGCGCGTGACGCGCAACGGCCGCCAGGTCGATACGCCCACCTGCCCGGTGGTGTGGGGCGAGTGCGGCACCAATGCGCAGCATGCCTACTTCCAGCTGCTGCACCAGGGTACGGACGTCACCCCCATCGACTTCATCGCCGCGCTGCGCGCCACGCACGACCTGGAAGGCCACCACGACGCGCTGCTGGCGAACTGCTTTGCCCAGTCCGAGGCCTTCATGAAGGGCAAGACGGCCGAAGAAGTACGCGCGGAGCTCAAGGCCCAGAAGCTGCCGGAAGCCGAGGTCGAGGCGCTTCTGCCGCACAAGACCTTCCCCGGCAACCGTCCGAGCAACACCATTCTCATGGACCAGCTCACGCCCGCGACGCTGGGCGCGCTGATCGCGCTCTACGAGCACAAGACCTTCGTGCAGGGCGTGATCTGGGATGTCGCCAGCTTCGACCAGTGGGGTGTTGAACTGGGCAAGGTGCTGGCAAAGCAGATCCAGGGCGAACTGGCGGGCGAAGTGAGCCCGGCCCAGCACGACAGCTCGACCAATGGCCTGATCGTGATGGCCAAGGCCGCGAAGGTGCAGTGATGGATGCGAAGGTTGACGTCGCGTTCGACGAGGCCATGGTGGTGGGCGAATGCCCGCTCTGGGCGCCGGACGAAAAGGCCCTGTACTGGGTCGACATCGAAGGCTTCGCCGTGCACCGCCTGTGCACCGCGAGCGGAAAGCACGCATCCTGGAAGATGGCCAGCGAACCCTCTGCCCTCGCGCGCAATGCAAGCGGCGGCCTGGTGGCCGCCACGCGCAGCGGCTTTATCCACCTGGACACCGCCAGCGGCGAAGTGAGCGCCATCGCGCCGGCGCCGTTCGACCAGTCCACCACGCGCTTCAACGACGGCAAAGTGGATGCGGCCGGGCGCTTCTGGGTCGGCACCATCTACGAGCCGCGCGACAAGCCCGCAGCCGAAATGTATGTGCTGGAGCGCGGCAGGCTGCGCAAGGCCTGGTCGGGCGGCATGACGAATTCCAACGGCCTGGCCTTCAGCCCGGACAACAGGACCATGTATCACGCCGACACCGCCACGCACCGCGTGCGGCGTTTCGATTTCGATGTGCAGGCGGGCGCCGTGGGCGAAGAGCGGGAATTGCGCGTCTTCCCGTCGGACAAGGCCTCGCCCAGCTACGGCGGCCGTCCGGATGGCGCCGCGGTGGACAGCGAAGGCAACTACTGGGTGGCGATGTTCGAGGGCGCCCGCATCCTCAAGCTCTCCCCTTCCGGCGAAGAGCTGGACGAGATCAGGCTGCCCGTGAAGTGCCCCACCATGGTGGCCTTCGGCGGCGCCGACCTGCGCACGCTCTACATCACGAGCGCAGGCAAGCGCCCCGCCGAAGAGCTGGCGCAGTACCCGCTCAGCGGGCGGGTGCTGTCGGTACGCGTGCCGGTGGCAGGCCGCATCGAAGCGGCTTATGTGGGATAAGGCGTCCGGTAGTATAGTTACACGAACGTATAGATAAACAGTCGTAAATTTTCAGAAGATAACGAATATGGCACTCTCCGATTTCGACCTGGTCCTCTTTGGCGGCAGCGGCGACCTGGCAATGCGCAAACTCCTGCCCGCGATGTTCAGCCGCGACGTGTGCGGCGACCTGCCGCCCAATGCCCGCATCATCTGCATCGGCCGCCACGAGGCCGGCCAGGAAGAGTTCATCAATACGGTGAACACGACCTCCAGGCCGCACATCAAGTCGCCCAAGGTCACGCCGGAGAACTGGGAGCGCTTCACCAAGCGCATCGTCTACGTATCGCTGAACGCCACCGATGCCGCTTCCTACAAGGCCCTGTCGGCGGCGCTGCGTCCCGACCCGGCGCTGATCCGCGTCTACTACCTGGCCACGCCGCCCGCCATCTTCTCGAAAATCTGCGAGAACCTGAAGACCAGCGGCCTGGTGACGAAGAATTCGCGCGTGGTGCTGGAAAAGCCACTGGGCCGCGACCTCGCCTCCGCCAAGCAGATCAACGCGGAGGTGGGCAAGTTCTTCGACGAATCGCAGATCTACCGTATCGACCACTACCTGGGCAAGGAAACGGTGCAGAACCTGCTGGCTCTGCGCTTCGGCAATATCCTGTTCGAGCCGCTGTGGCGCCGTGAATGGATTTCGGACGTGCAGATTACCATCGCCGAGAAGCTGGGCGTGGGCAACCGCATCGGCTACTACGACACTTCGGGCGCCCTGCGCGACATGCTGCAGAACCACCTGCTCCAACTGCTCTGCATCGTGGCCATGGAGCCGCCCGCCTCGATCGCGCCGGATGCGGTGCGCGACGCCAAGCTGCAGGTGCTGCGCTCCCTGAAGCGCTTCACCCCCACCACGCTGGCGCAGAACATCGTGCGCGGCCAGTACCGCGCCGGCCATGTCGATGGCCAGGCGGTGCCGAGCTACCGCGACGAACCGGATGCGCCGCAGAATTCGCGCACCGAGACCTTCGTGGCGATGAAGGCGGAAATCGACACCTGGCGCTGGGCGGGCGTGCCCTTCTACCTGCGCACCGGCAAGCGCATGGCGGACGGCCTGGCGGAGATCGTGGTGCGCTTCAAGCAGATTCCGCACTCCATCTTCAACCAGCCCACCTCCAGCTTCCAGCCGAACTCCCTGGTGATCCGCCTGCAGCCGGACGAGGGCCTGCGCATGAACCTCATGGCCAAGACGCCGGGCGAAGGCATGCGCCTGAAACAGGCCGAGCTGGAACTGGACTTCCGCGAAACCTTCAAGACCCCGCGCATGGACGCCTACGAGCGCCTGCTGCTCGACGTGCTGCGCGGCCAGCTGACCCTCTTCATGCGCGGCGACGAACTGGAAGCGGCATGGGAGTGGGTGGAGCCTATCCTCAATAACTGGGAACAGGACGACACCGCACCGCTGCCCTATGCCTCGGGCACCTGGGGCCCGGCCGCCGCCAGCGCCCTGATCGGCCGCGACGGCCTGCAATGGCGTGAAGAAGCGCTGCCGGAAGACTGAGCGGAGCGCTGCACGTGCTACTTGATTCGATCCGTACCCAGCTCGACTCGCTGTCCAAGTCCGAGCGCAAGGTGGCGCTGGCGGTGCTGGACAATCCCAGCCGCACCGTGGGCGCCAACATCACCGCGCTGGCCAAGACGGCGCAGGTCTCCGAGCCTACCGTGGTGCGCTTCTGCCGCACCCTGGGCTATGACGGCTGGCACGAGTTCAAGCTGAAGCTGGCGCAGGGCCTTGCCCTCGCCCTGCCCGGCCTGAATGAGCAGCCCACGCAGGACGACCTGGCCTCCGATCTCGTCAACAAGATCTGCAGCCGCTCCATCAATACGCTGCTGGACCTGCGCAACAACCTGCGCCATGAACCGATCCAGCAGGCGCTGGACATCCTGTCCAAGGCCAACAAGATCGAGTTCTACGGCCAGGGCACCTCCGGCATCGTGGCGGCGGATGCGCAGCACAAGTTCTTCCGCTCCGGCGTGCCGACAGTCGCCTATTCCGACCCGGCCATCCACAGCATTGCAGCAGCCCTGCTGCGCAAGGGCGATGCGCTGGTGGCGATTTCCCAGCGCGGCAACAGCCCGGCGCTGGTGCGCTCCGTGAGCCTGGCGCGCGACGGCGGTGCGGACGTGATCGTGCTGGCGCCATCCGGCACGCCGCTGGCGGACCTTGCGACGGTGCTGATTCCCATCGACCTGATTTTCAACACCGACCCGTACACGCCCATCTCCGCGCGCCTGGCCTATCTGGTAGTGATCGACGTGCTGGCCGTGGGCCTGGCGCTCAAGCGCGGGCCGGAGTTCCGCAAGAAGATGCAGAACGCGCAGAAGGCGCTGCAGGAATTCGAAGTGCAGTTCGACTCCTTCATCGGCTAAGCAGCGACAGTCCCAGCGCGATGGCGGTGCCGCAAGCCAGCACCGCCAGCAGCGCCTCATACCCTCCCCCCGCCACCAGCAGCGCCGCCGCGAACGGAAAGCCGTAGCGCGGCACCAGGTAGCTCATGCTGAACACCGACATTGCCGCAGGCGCGCCTCCCGGCGGGGCGTGGGCGATGGCCTGCGCCTGCATCAGCGGGTAGGCCAGGCCATAGCCCCCGCCCAGCAGGAATGCGCCTGCCGCATAAAAGTATGCGGAGCGCCCCGCCAGCGCGAGCAGCGCCAGGCCCGCAAGTACAAGGCCAATCAGCAGAGGCAGCAGTCTCGCGAGCTCGCAGCGCCTGCCAAGCCATGCCGCCGCGAAGCGCGCCGCGATGGCTGCCACGGTGTACCACAGGAAGAAGACGCCGAAGCGCTGGCTTTGCGCCGCGGCGAAGCCGGTCTGGAAATTGACCATGCTGGTATAGGTGCAGGCAGCCAGCGCCACCATGATGTAGAAGGCCGCGCCGGGCCAGCGCAGCACGGCCGCAGCGCCGGAGATGGCGCGGTTCGCCGCTGCCACCTCGTGCGCAGCGCGATCCCACGGCGGCAGCCGGGCATCGCCTGCCAGATGCACGCCGCGCCTGCACAGGAAGAAGGCCGCCGCGCTGCATGCGGCGGCGGCGAGGAAGAGCCAGGCGAAGGCGCCTGGCGCGCTGTCCAGCACCATATCTGCCACCAGGGGCGCGGCGCCGCTGCCGATGCTGCCCACGGCACCCAGCAGCAGAAGCGCAGGCGCGCGCTGCGGCGCTTCGCTCGCCGACGCCATGCACAGCGGCTGCAATGTGAAGCATAGCCCCCATCCCCAGCCCTGGATCAGCGATGCGAGAAAGAGCAGCGGCAAGGGCGCAGCTGCCCATGCCCCGGCTGCGAACAGCAGCGCGCCCAGGGCGAAGATGGCGCTGCCCAGCGGCGCGAGGCGGCGCAAGCCCGCACGCCGCACCAGCCAGGCGCTTCCCGCCGAACACGCGATGGCGCCGACAGCGCCCGCGCCGATCAATTGCGCCGCCTGCATCTCGTCGTGTCCCTGCCGCGCCACGAACAGCGGCAGGATGTAGAACATGCCGACCGCGAAGTAGACCAGCAGGCACTCCAGCAGGAAAAGGCGGCGCGCCCGCCGCTGCGCCGTCACGGCGCGAAGCCGGAGAGCACGGTCTTGCCGATGCTGCGCCCTTCCGCCATGCGCTGCAGGGCCGCGCGCAGGGTTCCAGCATTCAGCGGCGTAACGTGCTCCGTCATCGTGCTGCGGACGAGGCCCGCATCCACTTGCGCCGCCACCTCGGCGAGCATCTCGCCAATGAGATGGCTGCGCTCGGGCGTGTACTCGTTGCGGGTGAAAACCATCTCCCACACGAGGGTGGCGCTCTTGTCCCACAGCGCGGCCCAGTCGATGGGCTTTGTCGCTTCCACCACCGTGCCTATCGTGCCCTCCGGCGCAACGGCCTGCACGGCGGCCGGATAGTAGGTGTCCGTGTCGCTCAGTATCAGCACATAGTCGGCGTAGCGGAAGCCTGCCTGCGCCATCTGGGCAGGAATATCCTTCCGGTGGTCGATCACGTGGCTTGCGCCCAGCGCAAGGACCCAGTCGGCGGACGCCGGCCGCGATGCGGTGGCGATCACCTCGAGGCCGGCAACACGCGCGGCAAACTGTACCGCCATCGAACCCACGCCGCCCGCTGCGCCGATAATGAGGATGCGCTTCCCCGCATTTGCCGCCGGATCGCGCGGCACCTTCATGCGGGCGAACAGCGCGCTCCAGGCGGTGAGCGCCGTGAGCGGCAAGGCAGCGGCTTCCGCATGGTTCAGGGACTCAGGCTTGCGGGCGGCCAGGCGCTCATCCACCAGCTGGAACTCGGCGAAGCTGCCCTGGCGGCCCAGCTCCCCGGCGTAGTAGACGCTGTCGCCGGGCCGGAACCTGGTGACGGCTGCTCCGGCGGACAGCACCACGCCCGATGCGTCCCAGCCCAGCACGCGCGGCTGCTCCTCCACCTTGTCCTTCGGGCGCCGCACCCGGTTGTCGAGAGGATTGATGGCGGTGGCTTCCACGCGCACCAGAATGTCGTGCGGGCCGGGGGAAGGCATGGGCAGGTCGGTGTCGAACAGGGATTCCGGCAGTTCCGGCGGCAGATAACGTTGCAGGGCAATGGCTTTCATGGTTCCTCCTTGATGGGTTGAAGTATGAAAGCTTTGCCATATTAGATAAACACATCCATAATTGATTGACCATCAAATCTCATTTGATAATCGATGTATCAGCTTCCCGACCTGAAACTCTTCCTGCGCATTGCCGAAACGGGCAATCTCTCCGCCGCCGCGCGCGACCTTGGCCTGTTGCCCGCGACCGCCAGCGCGAGCCTGAAACGCATCGAAAGGCAGCTGGACTGCCGCCTGTTCGAGCGCACCACGCGCAGCATGCGGCTCACGCAGCAGGGCGAGCTTTTCCGCGACTATTGCGCCAGCGCGCTGCAGGTGCTGGCGGATGGCGAAGCTGCCCTGAACGACAGCCGCAAGGCCCTGCACGGCCAGCTGCGCATTTCGGCGCCTGCCGACTGGGGCCGCAATGTGCTGCGCCCATGGCTGGACGCCTTTCAAACGGCGCATCCGCAGCTGGGCCTGACCCTGCAATGCTCGGACTACCGCAGCGACCTGTTTCGCGATCCCTTCGATCTGGCCTTCCGCTACGGCAGGCAGGACGACTCCACCCTCATCGCACAGGAAATGGCAGCCAATGAGCGCATCCTCGTCGCCTCCCCCGCCTATATCAAGCTGCATGGAACGCCGAAGACCCTGGATGCCCTGCGCCAGCACAACTGCCTGCTGCACAACCTGAACCAGCTGCGCACGAATATCTGGCGCTTCCGTGGGGCGGGCGGCCTCACCGAAATCACCGTCAGCGGCAACCGCGTGGCGGACGACGGCGGCGTGGTGCGCGCCTGGGCGGTGGATGGTCTGGGCATCGCCTGCAAGTCCCGGCTGGACGTGCAGGAGGACGTGCGCGCCGGCCGCCTCGTTCATATCCTGCCCCAGGTGCGGGGGCCGGACTGGCCGCTGTATGCGGTCTACCCTCACCGCGACAGCGTGTCGCCCGCCGTGCGCGCGGCGATCGCCTTCGTGCGCGGGCGGCTGTCCCAAACACCATGAAATCCGGGCCTCGCGGTACAATAGCGGTTTCGTCCCCAACCTTTGCACCCGGCCGCAAAATGAACCAACTCGAACAGCTCAAGCAGTACACCACCGTCGTCGCCGACACCGGCGACTTCCAGTCGATCAAAGCCTACACCCCGCGCGACGCGACCACCAACCCCTCGCTGATCCTGAAGGCCGTGCAGAAGGACGAATACAAGCCCCTGCTGGAAAAGGCCGTGCGGGACAACCCGAGCGCCTCCACCGGCGAGATCATCGACCACCTGCTGATCGCCTTCGGCACCGAGATCCTGAAGATCATTCCGGGCCGCGTGTCCACCGAGATCGACGCCGCCCTGTCCTTCGACGTGGCGGGCAACGTGGCCAAGGGCCGCGAGCTGATCGCCCTGTACGAGAAGGCGGGCATTCCGCGCGAGCGCGTCCTGATCAAGATCGCCTCGACCTGGGAAGGCATCAAGGCCGCCGAGATCCTGGAGAAGGAAGGCATTCACTGCAATCTGACGCTGCTGTTCTGCCTGCCCCAGGCCATTGCCTGCGCCGAAGCGGGCGTCCAGCTGATTTCCCCCTTCGTCGGCCGCATCTACGACTGGTACAAGAAGTCCACCGGCATCGACTACCAGGGCGCGGAAGATCCGGGCGTGCAGTCCGTGAAGCGCATCTACAACTACTACCGCAAGTTCGGGTACAAGACCGAGGTGATGGGCGCCAGCTTCCGCAACACCAGCCAGATTCTGGAACTCGCAGGCTGCGACCTGCTCACCATCAGCCCCGACCTGCTGCAAAAGCTGGCCGATACCCAAGGGCCCGCCGAACGCAAGCTGGCCGCCGCCGATTCCTGCGCTACCGGCATGAGCAAGATTGCGGTGGACGAGAAAACCTTCCGCTTCATGCTCAACGAGGACGCCATGGCGACCGAGAAGCTGGCCGAGGGCATCCGCGCCTTCTTCGCCGACTCCGGAAAGCTGAAGCAGATCATCGCCGGCATGAAGTAATCGCCCGCCACGCACACAAAAAAGGGAGCTTCGGCTCCCTTTTTTTATTGCCATTTTTAGCAGCTTGTCTATACAAAACGTTACAAATGACAGTGATATACAATGTCCCGCACCTGTCCCAACCCAACGCAGAAACGAGACATCCATGAGATCTGTACCTCGTCACACTTCCCTTGCATTCGCAGTCATCACCCTGTCGCTCATGGCGGCTTGCGGCAAGAAAGACGCTCCTCCTCCGGCACCGCCTCCCCCCACCGTTTCCGTCATTACCGTTGCTCCCGGCTCCGTCGCCGTAACCGATGAGCTGCCGGGCCGCGTGGAGGCTTACCGCATCGCCCAGGTGCGCGCACGGACCGCGGGCATCGTGCTCAAACGGGTATTCGAGGAAGGCAGCGACGTGAAGGCGGGACAGGTTTTGTTCCGAATCGACCCGGCGCAGTTCCAGGCGAGCTTCGAGAGCGCCCAGGCGGCCGTCTCCAAGGCGGAAGCGAACCTGGCGCAGGCGGAGCTCAAGGCGAAGCGCTACAAGCCCCTGCTGGCGGCGCAGGCCGTGAGCCAGCAGGAATATGACGACGCGGTGACGGCGCAGAAGCAGGCGGCCGCCGACCTGGCGAATGCCCGCGCCGCCCGCACCAATGCGGGCCTGACGCTGGGCTATGCCACGGTGACCTCGCCCATCTCCGGCCGCGTGGGCCGCGCGCTCGTGACCGAGGGGGCGCTGGTGGGCCAGGGCGAAGCGACGCCCATGGCCACGGTGCAGCAGCTGGACCCTATCTATGTGACCATGACCCAGTCCTCCACCGAGCTGCTGCGCCTGCGCGAAGCGCTGGCGAGCGGCAAGCTGAAAAGCGCGGGCAAGGACCAGGCGCGCGTGACGCTGATTACCGAGGACGGCCAGCAGTATCCCGCCACGGGCAAACTGCTGTTCTCCGACGTGGCCGTGGACGAGAGCACGGGCTCCGTTTCCCTGCGCGCCGAGTTCCCGAACCCGAAACGCACCCTGCTGCCAGGCATGTATGTGCGCGCACGCCTGGAACAGGGCGTGAACGAGGCGGCCATCACGGTGCCGCAGCAGGCCATCGTGCGCGGCGCGGAAGGCTCCTCGGTGCTGATCGTGGGCCCGGACAACAAGGTCAGCGCGCAGCCGGTGAAGGCCGAGGCTTCCGAAGGCAACAACTGGGTGGTGAGTTCGGGCCTGAAAGGCGGGGAACGCATCATCGTCGAGGGCTTCCAGAAAGCCAAGCCGGGCGCTCCTGTGACGCCGGTGGCATGGAAACCGGCAGCTCCCGCCACCGCGCCCGCGGCGGCCAAGTAAAGGACAGCATCGATGGCAAAATTCTTCATTGACCGCCCCGTGTTCGCATGGGTGATCGCGCTCTTCATCCTGCTGGGTGGGGCACTGTCGATCACCATGCTGCCGGTGGCGCAGTACCCCACCATCGCACCGCCGTCCATCGTCATCAACGCCAACTATCCCGGCGCCACCGCCCAGGTGCTGGACGACGCCGTCACCAGCGTGATCGAACAGGAGATGAACGGCGCGGACGGGCTTCAGTACGTCGAGTCGCAAAGCGATGCAAGCGGCGGCGTGACCATCACCGTGACCTTCGTGCCCGGCACCAATCCCGACCTGGCGGCCGTGGACGTGCAGAACCGCATCAAGCGCGTGGAATCGCGCCTGCCGCAGGCGGTGACGCAGCAGGGCGTGCAGGTGAACAAGGCGCGTTCGAACATCCTCATGTTCGTGGGCCTTTACTCCACCGACGGCAAGATGGACCCGAACGCCATTGGCGACTACATGGCCCGCAACGTCGTCAACGAGATCAAGCGCCTGCCGGGCGTGGGCCAGGCCCAGCTCTTCGGCACCGAGCGCGCGCTGCGCGTATGGCTCGATCCGAACAAGCTCACGGGCTACAAGCTCAATATGAACGACGTGACGGCGGCGATCCGCGCGCAGAACGCGCAGGTGGCATCCGGCACCATCGGCGACCTGCCCAATCCCGCCTCGCAGACCTTCCAGGCGCCCGTGGTGGTGACCGGCCAGCTCACGTCGCTGGAACAGTTCGGCGATATCGTGCTGCGCGCGAATCCCAATGGCTCCACCGTGCGCCTGAAGGATGTGGCGCGCCTGGAGCTGGGCGGCGCCAACTACAACATCAGCGCGCGCCTGAACGGCCAGCCCTTCGTGGCCATCGCCGTGCAGCAGTCCCTCACCGGCAATGCGCTGGCGACGGCCAACCTGGTGAAGGCAAAGATGGAGGAGCTGTCCAAGTACTTCCCGCCCGGCCTGAAATACACCGTGCCATACGATACTTCGCTGTTCGTAAAGATCTCCATCGAGGAAGTGGTGAAGACCCTGCTCGAAGCGGTGCTGCTGGTGTTCCTGGTGATGTATCTCTTCCTCCAGAACTTCCGCTACACTCTGATTCCGACCATCGTGGTGCCGGTGGCCCTCATGGGCACCTTCGCCGCCATGCAGATGTTCGGCTACTCCATCAACGTGCTCACCATGTTCGGCATGGTGCTGGCCATCGGTATCCTCGTAGACGACGCCATTGTGGTGGTGGAGAACGTGGAACGCATCATGAGCGAGGAAGGCCTGTCGCCGCGCGAGGCGACGCGCAAGGCCATGTCGCAGATTACGGGGGCCATCGTCGGCATTACCCTGGTGCTGATCGCGGTGTTCATTCCCATGGCCTTCTTCGGCGGCGCCGTGGGCGCCATCTACCGCCAGTTCTCGCTGTCGATGGTGTCGGCCATGGTGTTCTCGGCGCTCATGGCGCTGTCCCTTACCCCGGCCCTGTGCGCCACCATGCTCAAACCGGTGGAAGCGGGCCACCATCACGAGAAGCGCGGCTTCTTCGGCTGGTTCAACCGCGGCTTTGCACGCACCGCACGCGGCTACCAGGGCACCGTCGCGAAGATCGTCACCCGCACCGGGCGCTTCATGCTGATCTTCGTGGCCCTGCTGGGCATTGTGGCGTGGCTGTACGTGCGCCTGCCTTCCTCCTTCCTGCCGAACGAGGACCAGGGTTACATCGTGACGAACGTCCAGCTTCCGCCCGGCGCCTCGCGCAGCCGCACCGAGGCCGTGCTGGCGAAGGTGGACGAGTATTTCCGCAAGCAGCCAGGCGTGGCGCGCACCATTGCCGTCGCAGGCTTCAGCTTCTCGGGCAATGGCCAGAACGCGGGCCTCGTGTTCGTGCCGCTGAAGGACTGGAAGGAGCGCGGCAAGGACCAGTCGGCGACTGCGATTGCCGGCGCGGCCTTCGGCGCCCTGTCCGGCATCCCTGATGCCATCGTGTTCCCGCTGAGCCCTCCGCCGATCCGGGAACTGGGCAACGCAACCGGCATCACGGCGCGCCTGCAGGACCGCAGCTCGCTGGGCCATGAAGCGCTGATCAACGCACGCAACCAGCTGCTGGGCATGGCCGGCAAGAGCTCCATCATCAAGGGCCTGCGTCCCGAGGGCCTGGAAGACGCGCCGCAGCTGCAGATCGATATCGACCGCGAAAAGGCCAATGCCCTGGGCGTGACCTTTGCCGACATCAATTCCACGCTGTCCGTCGCCCTGGGCTCCTCGTATGTGAATGACTTCAACAGCAGCAACCGCCAGCAGCGCGTGATTGTGCAGGCAGACCAGACCCGCCGCATGCAGCCGGAGGACATCCTGCGCCTGAACGTGAAGAGCGCGACGACGGGCAATATGGTGCCCTTCGCCTCCTTCGTCCGCTCGCACTGGGTCAATGGCCCCGTGCAGCTGGTGCGCTATAACGGCTACCCCGCCATCAAGCTCAGCGGCGACGCGGCGCCTGGCCACAGCACGGGCGAGGCGATGGAGGAGCTTGAACGGCTGGCGGCCCAGCTGCCGCCGGGCTTCGGCATCGAATGGACCGGGCAGTCGCTGGAGGAACGCACCTCGGGCGCGCAGGCGCCTGCGCTGTTCGCCCTGTCCATGCTCGCGGCCTTCCTTGTGCTGGCAGCCCTGTACGAGAGCGAGTCGATCCCGGTGGCCGTGCTGCTGGTGGTGCCGCTCGGCGTGCTGGGCGCCCTGCTCGGCGCCCACCTGCGCGAGCTGCCGAACGACGTGTACTTCAAGGTGGGCCTGATCGCCATTATCGGCCTCTCCGCGAAGAACGCGATCCTGATCATCGAGTTCGCCAAGGACCTGCAGGCCCAGGGCATGGGCCTGATCGAGGCGACGCTGGAAGCGGTGCACCTGCGCTTCCGCCCGATCATCATGACCTCCCTGGCCTTCATTCTCGGCGTGCTGCCGCTCGTGGTGGCAAGCGGCGCCGGTTCGGCAAGCCAGCGCGCCATCGGCACGGGCGTAATGGGTGGCATGATCACAGCGACCGTGCTGGCCGTATTCCTTGTCCCCGTATTCTTCGTGGTGGTGCGCCGCATCTTCAAGGGCAGCGAACGCCAGCGCCGCCTGGCAGCGCATGAACTCGACCTGCCGGAGACCAAGCAATGACGACGACGAAACCGACTCTCCGATCCACTGCCGCCGTCCTGCTCGCGGCGGGCCTGCTGTCCGCGTGCTCGATGGCGCCTGTCTACGAACGCCCAGCCGCCCCTGTGGCAGCCGAGTTCCCCGCCAATGCGCCCGCTGCTGGCGCCACAGGGACCGTGCCGCCTGCGGCCGATGCGCGGGCCGCTGTCGATACCGGCTGGCGTGAATTCTTCGCCGACGAGCGGCTGCAGCAGCTGATCGCCACGGCGCTGGAGAACAACCGCGACCTGCGCACCGCCGCATT
This sequence comes from Massilia endophytica, assembly GCF_021165955.1. Classification (NCBI taxonomy): domain Bacteria; kingdom Pseudomonadati; phylum Pseudomonadota; class Betaproteobacteria; order Burkholderiales; family Oxalobacteraceae; genus Massilia; species Massilia endophytica. The sequence goes on from NZ_CP088952.1 coordinate 3,373,663, forward strand.
GCGCATCGAGGAGGCGCGCGCCGCCTACAATATCCAGCGCGCCGACCGCCTGCCCAGCGTCAACGCCAACCTTTCCGAAACACGCGGCAAGACGCCGGGCTTCGTCAACGGCACCGGCCAGTCCATCACCGGCGGGCGTTTCGATGCCGGGCTGTCCATCCCTTCCTTCGAGCTGGACTTCTTCGGCCGCGTGAAGAGCCTGAGCGATGCGGCCCTGGCAACATACCTGGCAAGCGACGAAGCGCGCCAGGCGGCGCAGATCGGCATTGTGGCCGAAGTGGCGAAAGCCTACTTCACCGAGCGCGCCTACGCCGAGCAGTACTCGCTGGCCCAGCGCACCTACGAGGCTCGCCGCCGCACCTACGAACTGACGCAGCAGCGTGTGGAAGTGGGCGCGTCCTCCCGCCTGGACCTGCGTTCCAACGAAACGCTGATGGAAACGGCGCGTGCATCCGCCCTCGCCCTGGCCCGCCAGCGCGCGCAGGCCGAGAACGCGCTGACGCTGCTGGTCGGCGCCCCGCCTGCCCAGGCGGCAAGCGGCGTGATGGCAACGGATGCGCAGATCGATGCCATGAGCGCCGTCCCCGCCGGGCTGCCTTCCGACCTGCTGGCGCGCCGTCCGGATATCCGGGCTGCGGAACAGCGCCTGAAGGCGGCCAACGCCAATATCGGCGCTGCCCGCGCAGCCTTCTTCCCGCGCATTTCGCTCACGGCCGCCATCGGCAGCGCGAGCCCCGAGTTCTCCGGCCTGTTCGACGGCGGCAACGGCACATGGTCCTTCGTGCCGCAATTGACGCTGCCGATCTTCCAGGGCGGCCGCAATGTGGCGAACCTGAACCTGGCCGAAGTGCGCAAGAACATTGCGGTGGCCGATTACGAGAAAACCATTCAGGTGGCGTTCCGCGAGGTGGCCGATGCGCTGGCGGCGCGCACCTATCTGGGCGGCCAGGTGGCGGCCCAGCGGGCGATCCAGGATGCGCAGGCCGACCGCCTGCGCCTGCTGCAGCTGCGCTTCGAGAACGGCGTGGCGAGTTCGCTCGACGTGCTGGACGCGCAGCGCGAACTGTTCACGGCCGAACAGCAGCTGGTGCAGGCCCGCCTGCTGCGCACCACCAGCGCCATCGACCTGTACCGCGCGCTGGGCGGAGGCCTGAAGTAGCGCAATGGACTCGCCCATCAGCATCCGCCTCGGTCCGCGGGCGCGGCAGCGCATTGCGGCCGAAGGCCTGCAGGCAGCCGATATCGCCATCGTTCCCGCCGCTGCGGGCGGACCGAAAGGCCTGATCCTCAGCGGCATCGATTGCTGGATGTTCGGCGACTGGCTGAAGCAGGCGCCGCGCGAGCGCCGCCTGGTGGGCGCTTCCATCGGCGCCTGGCGTATGGCGGCTGCGGCCTTCCACGATCCCGTGGCGGCGCTGCGCCGCCTCGCGTATCACTATTCCCACCAGACCTATCCTGCGAAGATCGACGCGGCCTATGTCAGCCGCACCTGCCGTGGGCTGCTCGACGAGGTGCTGGACGGACGCGGCTCGGAGCCGCTATGCAATCCGGACTACCGGCTGTCCATCATCACCGCGCGCGGCATCGGGCCGCTGGCTGCCACGCGCGGTGTGCGCTGGCGCGAGATGGCGGGTTTCCTGCTGGCGGCCGTTGGAAATACCATGTCGCGCGCGCGGCTGGCAAAGGCGATGGAGCGCGTGGTCTTCCACGATGCGCGCGACGATGCGGCCTGGCTGCGGAAGGGCTTCGATGCCTTTGCATCCACTTTCGTGAATCTGTCGGAAGAAAACCTGCGCGATGCGCTGCTGGCATCCGGCTCAATTCCACTGGTGCTGGAAGCGGTGACGGGCATTGCAGGCGCGCCAGACGGCGCGTACTGGGACGGGGGCTTGATCGACTACCACCTGCACCTGCCCTACCAGCGCAGCGAAGAGCTGGTCATGTATCCGCACTTTACCGACCATATCGTTCCGGGGTGGCTGGACAAGTCCATGCCTTGGCGCCGTGCGCGCGATGCGGCGGTGGAAAATGTGGTGCTGGTGTCGCCTTCGGCCTCATTTGTCGCGCGCCTGCCGAACGGCAAGCTGCCTGACCGCTCGGACTTCAAGCACTATGGCCAGAATCATCAGGCGCGCATCCGCGACTGGAACTTCGCCATTGGCGAGAGCGAGCGCATGGCGGAGGCACTCGCGCGGTGGGTGGAGAAGCCGGATTTGAAGCTGGCGGGAAGTTTCTGACTGTGTTCGGTGGCGGACTCGGGCACCGGGGACAGACCCTGGTTTCGGCTATGCCGAAAGCAGGGTCCGTCCCCTGCGTCTCGTTCTAATCAACCCAGGAACATCTGCTGGAGGTCGTTGAGGAAGCGGTGGCCCAGCTCCGTGGGGCGGATCACTTGGTGGTCGAGGTAGAGCAGCCCCTTGGCTTCCGCCGCCTGCAGCTGCTTCTCGATCACGTTCATCGCCAGGCCGGTTCGCTCGGCAAAGAGGTTGGGGGCGAAGCCGTCCTGCAGCCGCAGTGCGTTCAGCATGAACTCGAATCCCATGTCGCCGCGTCCGATCTCGTGCTCTTCCTGCACAGGATTGCCCGCCGCCACCTGCTCCATATAGCTCCTGGGCTGCTTGTAGCGCGCCTGCCGCAGCACGCGGTGCGGGAAGGAGAGCTTGGAGTGAGCCCCCGCCCCGATGCCAAGGTAATCTCCGAACTGCCAGTAGTTCAGGTTGTGGCGCGCCTGATGGCCCGGCTGGGCGTAGGCGGATACCTCGTAGTGGCCGTAGCCCGCCGCCGCTGTCATCTCCGCGATCAGGTCCTGCATGTCGGCGCTGGTGTCGTCGTCCGGCAGCTGCGGCGGGTATTTGGCGAAGACGGTATTCGGCTCCATCGTGAGATGGTAGAGCGACAGGTGCGGCGGCTTGAAGGACAACGCCGTTTCCAGGTCCGTGCGCGCCTCCCCCAGCGTCTGCGATGGCAGGGCGTACATCAGGTCCAGGTTGAAGTTGTCGAAGTTCGCCTGCGCGATCTCGACGGCGCGGCGCGCTTCGCCGCTGCCGTGGATGCGGCCCAGGGCCTTCAGGTGCTGCTCGTTGAAGCTCTGGATGCCGATGGACAGCCGGTTGATGCCGCTGGCGCGGTAGGAGCGGAACTTCTCCGCCTCGAATGTGCCGGGGTTTGCTTCCATCGTGATCTCGGCCGCACCGTCCAGCGGCAGCAGCGAGCGCAGGTCGGACATGAGCCGATCCAGCGCGGCCGCGGACATCAGGCTCGGTGTACCGCCGCCGATGAAGACCGTATAGATCTTGCGGCCCCAGATGAGAGGCAGCGCCATTTCCAGATCGCGGCGGAGCGCGTCAAGGTAGGCCTGCTCGGGCACCTCGCCTTTCGCCTCGTGCGAATTGAAGTCGCAGTACGGACATTTGCGCACGCACCAGGGCCAGTGGATGTACAGGGACAGCGGCGGCAGCGCGGACAGGTTCAGTGCACCGGGCTGCAGGTACTGCATCGCCACGCCTGCGGCGCTGTCGATGCTGCGCGTGCCGGCGGGCTTGCTGCCGGCAGGTTTGATGGGGATCATTTCAGCTTCTCTACCAATGCGCGCAAGGCCTGGCCGCGATGGGACAGGCGGTTCTTCTCTTCCTTCGACAGCTCGGCGGCACGCTTGCCCAGCTCCGGAACATGGAAATAAGGATCGTAGCCGAAGCCGCCCTCGCCGCGCGGCTCGGGCATCATGACGCCGTTCCAGCGGCCATCCGCAATCACGGGCTGCGGGTCGTCCGCATGGCGCACGAACACCAGCACGCAGTAGTAGTAGGCGGACTTGTCTTCATGCTTCGCCAGCTCCGCGACGAGCTTCTCATTGTTGCGAGCATCCGATTTCGGTTCCCCCGCATAGCGCGCGGAGAATACGCCGGGCGCGCCGCCCAGGGCGTTGACGCAGACGCCGGAATCGTCCGCCAGTGCGGGCAGGCCCGTGAGGCGGGAGGCATGGCGCGCTTTCGCCAGCGCGTTCTCGACGAAGGTGAAGAAAGGCTCCTCCGCCTCCGGCACGCCGAATTCGCCCTGCGGGTGGGCGCTGAAGTCCACGGTGGCGAGCAGTTCGTTGAATTCCTTGAGTTTGCCCGCGTTGTTCGAGGCGAGCACCAGTTTCCGGGTCATGGCTTACAGTTCCAGTGCCTGCTTTTGCAGCGCGACCAGCTGCTTGATGCCGCTGTCGCCCAGGTCGAGCAGGCGGTTCATGGTGGCGCGGTCGAAGGCGTCGCCTTCCGCGGTGCCCTGCACTTCCACGAAGTGGCCGCTGTCCGTCATGATGATGTTCATGTCGGTATCGCAGTCCGAATCTTCAACGTAGTCGAGGTCCAGTACGGGCATGCCCTTGTACACGCCGACGGAAATGGCCGCGACGAAATGCTTGACCGGGATCGCTTCGATCATGCCACGCTCCTTCAGCTTGCTGAAGGCGTCGTAGGCCGCCACCATGGCGCCGGTGATGGACGCGGTACGCGTGCCGCCATCAGCCTGGATCACGTCGCAGTCCAGGTGCAGCGTGCGCTCGCCGAAAGCCTGCAGGTCGAAGGCGGCGCGCAGGGAGCGGCCGATCAGGCGCTGGATCTCCTGCGTGCGTCCGCTCTGCTTGCCCTTGGCCGCCTCGCGGTCCATGCGCGAATGCGTGGAGCGCGGCAGCATGCCGTATTCCGCCGTCATCCAGCCCTGCCCTTTGCCCTTCAGGAAGCCCGGCACCTTCTCTTCGATGCTGGCGGTGCAGATCACTTTCGTGTCGCCGCATTCGATCAGCACGGAGCCTTCGGCATGCTTGGTGTAGTTGCGGGTCAGGCGCACGGTGCGCAGCGCATCGACCGCACGGCCGCTGGGACGGGATTCAAAGCTCATGTTCTTCCTATTTGAGTAGCTGGGATGATTTCTCGATGGCGCCGCGGATCTCCGCTATCGCCTTTTCAATGTCTTCGTCGTTGAAGGCCGCGTCGCCCGGGCTCCCCTGCACGATGGTGCTGGGCGCGTCTTCCGGCATCGCCTCGGTGGACACCATGGTGGACATGGCCATCGTCGACGTGGCGATGCTGTCCACCACCGCGCTGCCCTGCCACATGATGGCCAGCGCCGTGACGTTGTCGCTGTGCTCACCCGCGCGTTTCAGGGCCGCCTTCACAAGGTCCGGCACCGCGCGCACGATGGTTTCGCCCGACATGGTGTGCAGCACTTGCTCTTCAGGCACCATGGCCCACAGGCCATCCGAGCATAATAACATCTGGTCGCCGGGCAGGAGGCTGGCGCGCCCGGAGACTTCCACGCGCGGCAGGCTGGAGGCGCCAAGGCAGCTATACAGCTTGTTGCGGTCGGGATGGCTGGCGCGCGCCGACGCGGGCACCTGGCCCCGGTCGATCATCTTCTCCACATGCGAATGGTCGCGCGTGCGCGCCATGAGCTGGCCACCGCGCAGCCAGTACAGGCGCGAATCGCCGCAGTGCGCCCAGATCGCCATATTGTGCTGGATGAGGCAAGCCACGATGGTGGTGCGCGGCGTGTCCGGCAGGTTCTCCAGGGCGCTGTACTTGTGGATCCCGCGGTGCGCGGCCATGCAGGCCTCTTCGAGAAAGCGCTCCGGCCCTTTCACATAGGGCTTGGCCTGCTGCTGGAACATCTCCGAGAAGGTCTTTAACGCGATCTCCGCGGCGGCCTCGCCGCGCAGATGCCCGCCCATGCCGTCCGCCAGCACCAGCAGCAGGGCCTCGCGCGTGTAGCTGTAGCCCATGCGGTCCTGGTTGACCTTGCGGCCGCCGATCTGGCTTTCCTGGTAGACGGAGAACTGCATCGGCTCAGCCCTGCAAGGTGTCCGGCGCGGGCTTGCGGCCAAGGCCCATGCGCTGCACCAGGCCGCGCAGCTTGTCCAATGCGCTTGGCGCAGGCGGCGGCGCGCTCTCCACTTCCGGCAGGCGCAGAAGCTTCTGCAGCGCGAACAGGCTTTGCGGACGCGCCAACGGATCGAGTTCCAGCGCCCAGCGCACCACGCGCAGCAGCTCGGGCGAATACTCGCCTTCCAGCCTGGTGAAGTGGGCTTCCATCTTGTCTTCCTTGCGGCGCTGGTCCGCAGGCTGCGGCGGCGAGCCGGTCATGCAGCAGAAGATGGAAGCGCCAATGCTGTACACATCGGTCCAGGGGCCGAGCGCTTCGGTCTTGGAATACAGTTCGGGTGCGGCGAAGCCGGGCGTGTACATGGGCGTGAGCTTGGGACTGTCCGTGTTCACGGTCTGGCGCGCGGCGCCGAAATCGAGCAGCATGGGCGTGCCGTCCCGCCGCAGATAGATGTTCGCGGGCTTCAGGTCCAGGTGCAGCAGCTTGTTCGCGTGGACTTCGCGCAGGCCGTTCAGGGTCTGCATGAATATTTGGCGAATGAATTTTTCGCCGACGTTTGCACCTCTTTGGTGCTGTTTTTGAATATGCTCCTGAAGCGAATGTCCCGATTCGTAGGCCATCACCATATACACGGTATCGTGCGCACGGAAGAAATTCAACACTCTTACAACATTTGGGTGAGAAATTCTGGCCAGGGCCCGACCCTCTTCAAAAAAGCATTTCAGCCCTATTCTAAAGACGGAAAGCTTGGATTTCTCCACCACAGGGACCAATTCGCCCTCTTGACGTAATGCGAGCGCGCTTGGTAAATATTCCTTGATGGCGACCGCATTGCCGTCCGTGTCATAGGCCAGGTAGACAATACTGAACCCACCGGACGCAATTTTCTTTACAATGCGGTAACCAGCTATTTCCAGCCCATCCGGCAGTGGGGCGTTGTTTTGTGCAGCCATATGTTCCTCGCCTCGACAACCGGATTGTGTGGACAAAACCATGTATTGTAAAGACAAAATCGGGGATATCCATTGAGCATTTCCAGCATGACAGGCTACGCGGTTGCCACGAGCGAGAGCGCAGCGGGAACTCTGACTATCGAGATCAAGAGCGTCAATTCGCGATTCCTTGACCTTCAGTTCCGCATCAACGACGACCTGCGCGCACTCGAACCCGATTTAAGGTCTGCCATCATGGCCGCCATCACGCGCGGCAAGGTGGAGATCCGCCTCTCCTTTGGCCGCAAGGCCGCAGCTGCCGGCACCCAGGCCCTCAACGTCACCCTGCTGAACGAGCTGGCCCGCCTCCAGACCGAGGTGGGAAAGCACTTTGCCGGCGCGCAGGCCATGTCCGTGGCCGAATTGCTGCGCTGGCCCGGCGTGGTGGAAGAGGCGCAGATCGGCCAGGAGACGCTGCAGGCTGACGTGGGCGCGCTGATGGCGCGCACCGTGGAGGCTTTCGTCAACAGCCGCCAGCGCGAAGGCGCTGCGCTCGAAGCGATGCTCATCTCGCGCATCGAGTCCATGGAAGGCATCGTCAAGCGCATCACGCCCCTGATTCCCCAGGTGGTGGCGCAGTTCCAGCAGAAAGCCGTGGAGCGCATGCAGGAAGCGCTCGGGCTTGCCGCGGGCAACTCGAACAGCAGCCTGTCGCGCCAGGATGCAATGGAGCGCATTCGCCAGGAAGTCATCCTCTACGGCATCCGTATCGATGTGGCCGAGGAACTGGGGCGCCTGTCCGCCCACCTGACGGAAACCCGCCATATCCTCAAGAAGGGCGGCCAGGTCGGCAAGCGGCTGGACTTCATGATGCAGGAGCTGAACCGCGAAGCGAACACGCTGGGCGCCAAGGCTTCCGTCAAGGAACTGGCCGATGCGTCGATGGAGCTCAAGCTCCTGATCGAGCAGATGCGCGAACAGGTGCAGAACCTGGAATAGGCATAGGGGCGGTCAGTTTGACTGACCGATCCCCTGCCACACCACCCGGCATGCGGGTCCGCACCGGGCGGTTCAAGAAGTTGAGGTCAGGAAAGGCGAGGCACACCCAGGCGGTCAAAGTAGGCAATAGTGAGGGTGGTTTTCAGCAGCCTGTCACTGTTGCGCCACCAGCGACGGCTATTCGCCGCCACCTGTTTTGCCACCGATGGCGCGGCCCCAAGTTTGACCAATTCCCGGTACATGGTAGTTCCGCGTTTCCAGTGCTTGAGCTGGATTGCCCGCAGCCTATGACGCAGCCATTCATCGAGTCTCCGCCAAATCTTCGGAGTTTGCGCCAAGTGGAAGTACCCCTTCCATCCCAGCATATAGATGCGTAGTTTTGCCACCACTTCCGCCATGCTGCGCCCGCCGGAGCGGCCGGTGAGCTCCCGGAGGCGTTGTTTAAAGGCTGCCAGCGGCTTATGAGCCACTGCGCGCTTCACTTGGCCTCCGCGTGCCACCCACAGACTGTAACCGAGGAACTTGCGACCAAAGGCGCTGGCCACCGCGCTTTTGCTTTCGTTGACCATGAGGTGCAACTTGGCATAACAGCGCCGCAACAGCGCCATCACCCGCTGCCCCGCCTTGATGCTGCGTACGTAGACGTTCGCATCGTCGGCGTAGCGCGCGAAGCGATGGCCGCGCCGCTCCAGTTCCTTGTCCACCTCATCGAGCATGATGTTGCCAAGTAGCGGGCTGAGCGGGCCACCTTGAGGCGCTCCATCAGTCCGTTCCAGCACCACGCCATGGTCCATGATGCCGCTGTTCAAATAGGCCCGGATCAGCCGGATGACCCCGGCATCTTCAATGCGCTTGCGCAGACGGTCAATCAGGATGTCATGATTGACCCGATCGAAGAATTTCGACAGGTCAACGTCAACCACGACTCGCAGGCCCGACTGGACATACGCTTGGGCGGCTAAGACCGCGTCTTGCGCACGCCTACCCGGACGGAAGCCGTAGCTGTGCTCGCTGAAGGTGGGATCAAGTATCGGTTGCAGCACCTGCAGGAGTGCTTGCTGGATCAGGCGATCCGTCACCGTCGGGATGCCAAGCTCGCGCTCACCGCCGTCCGGTTTCGGGATCGTCACCCGGAGCACCGGGCTGGGCCGGTACGTCCCTGACAGCAGTTGTTCGCGTATGCCCGGCCACGCGGTCGCCAGATGATGAGAGGTTTGGTTGATGTCCAGACCATCGACGCCAGCTGCTCCCTTGTTGGCGCGCACACGCTTGAACGCCCGCCGCAGGTTCTCTGTTGTCAGCGCCGCAGCAAGCAGCGCTGTCCCCGTGTTTCCGGTGGCATGCCGCGGGCATTCCGCTTCGTCGCTGAAAGCATCAGACAAGGCTTCACCTTGCCTTACGGCCTCCCGCCCCGCTTGCACGGGCATCTGACGCATGGCTGGCTGCATCGGCATATCGGACTCACTCCTTCTCGTTCGGTCCTTCAGTGGCGGAGTCGAGCCTTCCCGGCGCTACCTCCAGCTACTATGACCTCTGCTGAGACCCCGCTCCGATTTTTTTTTCGTCGCCCTTTCAGGCATAAAGCGGGGCGTCCCCAGGTAAGGGCCGCACTCCTTCATCACACAACCGCCGCATCTACACCACCGTCCTTTGACCACAAGAGCTTTGCGGTTTTATGCCCGCTTGCCCTGAGCAGCAGTGCCTTCTATGCGATTCGTGTTCCTCGGCTCATGATTTACGCTCCACGCTTCCTTCCCACGGTCGGTTACCCTTCCGCAGTTGCGCTTCGCTCACTGTGGTCAGCTCGCGGCGGGACTTGCACCCGCAGGAGTACGCCCATGCTGGGCGCACATAAAAAAAAGCGGCCGGATGGGCCGCTTTTTTACTTCCAGCCTGCCGCTTCGTAGATCGCGGGCACGGCGTCGAGGTGTTTCGCGATGCGGCCCAGGGGCGTTTTGTCCCCTTTGTAGCTGCCCAGTTTCGCCAGGCCGGGATTGGCCGATTTCGCCGTGGGCACGGCCGGCCACTCGTTGTTCCCGTCCGCGAAATACACCTGCGCTTCGTCCGAGGCCAGATACTCCAGGAACTTGATGGCGTTCTCGCGGTTGGGCGCGTTCTTCAATACGCCCGCGCCGGACACGTTCACGTGCGTGCCGTAGTTCTTCTGATTGGGGAACACGATCTCGATGTTCTCCATCAGCTTGCGGTCCTCCGGCTTCTCGGAGCGCAGCAGGCGGCCCAGGTAGTAGGAGTTGGTGAGGGCCACGCCGCATTCGCCGCCCGCCACGCCGCGCACCTGGTCCAGGTCTCCGCCCTTCGGCGGACGCGCCATATTGGCCACCACGCCCTTTGCCCACTGCTCCGTCTTCCTCTCGCCATTGTGCTCGATCATGGAAGCGCCCAGCGAGATGTTGTAGGGATGGCCGCCGTTGCGCACACAGAGCTTGCCCTTCAGGCGCGGATGGGACAGGTCTTCGTAGTTCTGCACCCACTCCGCCTTCACCGACTTGTTATGCACGATGACGCGCGTGCGCACCGAAAAGGCAAACCAGTCGTTCGTGCGCAGATGGGCGGGAATGCGTTCGTTCAGTACCGCCGACTGCACGGGCGCCAGCAGGCCTTCCGCATTGGCGCGCGCCAGGCGCACCAGGTCCACGGTCACCAGCACGTCCGCCGGGCTGCTTGGGCCCTCGTTCCTGATGCGTTCGACCACTTCGTTCTCGCCCGCCTCGATGCGGTTGACGGCGATGCCGGTCTGCTTCGTGAAGTTCTCGTAGAGCGCGGGGTCGGTGTGGTAATGGCGCGAGGAGTAGAGGTTGATGACAGGACCATCGGCGGCCTGGGCGCAGGCGCAGGCCAGCATCAGTGCAGCCAGCGCTGCAGGCTTCATCGGCGTCATGAATCGTTACCTCGGGTGTGGGCGATGCCCGCATTATACCGGCGGATGCCCCCGGCGCGGCGCTTCGCCCACCCCTTCGAACCAGTCCAGGGCCGCACGCCACAAGGGTTCGGCGTGCGCGCGGAAGTAGCCCATGTGGCCAAGTTTGCCCAGCCCTGAACGCGCGGGATCGATGTCCACGCCGAACCAGGGCGCGTTGCGGTAGCCCGCCATGAAGGCGTCGCGCGAGGCGGGCGGCGCCCAGCGGTCGTCGCGCGCATTGGCGGCCATGATGGGCGCCTGCACGCGGCTGAAGCCATCCGTCACCAGCGACATGGAAGGATCGTCGAAGAAGTAGCGCGGATAGGCGCACCATTTGCGCCACTGCCGGTAGACCTGCAGCGGCAGGTCCTCGCCCATGCCCAGACGGCTCCAGCTCAGGAAGCCGTGGCGGCGCGTCATCAACGGCCCCATCACGCGCCACATGAAGAGCACGCGCAGGCGCTCGGCCAGCGGCATCCAGCCGTGCCAGCCCGCGCCGGTGGCGAAGGTATAAAGCGCATTCACCTTGTGATGGTTGGGCAGCAGGCCGAAAGCATGGCCGCCGTAGGAATGGCCCACCATGTACAGCGGCGTGCCCGCCTGCGCCATCTCCTCCACGGCCGCTGCGAGGTCGAGCCGTGCCCAGTCCAGGAAATCGCCGCCGAAGCCGCGCAGGCTGGCGGGGGCGGACTGGCCGATGCCGCGGTAGTCGAAGGTGAGCACGGTGAAGCCGCGCTTCGCGGCGTATTCGGCGAAGCGGCGGTAGAAGCCCTGCGGCACGCCCGTGGCCCCTGCCACCACGATGCGCGCACGCTCCGCGCCTTCCGCGCGGTAGCGCACGGCCGCCAGCGCATAGCCGTCCGCCGCGTGAAGAGTGAGTTTCTCGGGCTGCTGGGCAGCGGGCGGCATCTGGCTCATGGCTTACTCCTTGCGTATCAGGGACAGCAGGGTTTCGGTGGTCTGCTCCATGGGAGCGGTGTCCTGCGCCACGCGCGACTGCAGCAGCGCGCCTTCGTAGGCGGAGATGATGAGCGCAGCGAGGCCCTCGGCGCGGCGCGGGGCATGGCCGATCTGGAGCAAGGCCGCCGCGACGCGCGCGCGCAGGGCCGCAAAGCCTGCGGCCAGGGCCTGGCGCAGCTCCACGTCCGCCGCGGTGGATTCCAGGGCCACGGCCGCGAGCGGGCAGCCCTGCTCGAAGCGGCTGCTGTACAGGCCTTCCATGGCGCGGGTGATCCACAGGCGCAGCGCGGCGGCGGCATCGCCCTGCTCGCGTTCCACGTACTGGTCCATCTTGTAGCAGAGGTACGACACCGTGCTTTCGATGGCCGCCACGGCCAGCTCGTTCTTCCCGCCGGGGAAATGGTGGTACATCACACCCTTCGGCGCCTGGGCCTGGGCCAGGATCTCGCTCAGGCCCGCGCCATGCAGGCCTTTGTGCTGCAGGGTGTGGATCATGGCGTGGACCAGGCGGTCGCGGGTGGTGGGCGCTTTGTTCATGAAAACATTCTATAGACCGGTCGGTCCAGTCGTCAAGCAAAGAGTGGGATTTGGCGATTGCTCTTGGTAAAATACGTCTTTGGGCCCTCGCCCAGGCAAAACGACTATTTCTTATGAGCCAACACTTCTCTGGCAGCCTGTTCATGGTGGCCGCTCCCTCCGGAGCCGGCAAATCGACGCTGGTGAACGCCCTGCTGGCGCAGGAACCGTCCATCAAGCTCTCGATCTCCACCACGACGCGCCCGCCCCGTCCGGGCGAGCAGCACGGCCGCGAGTATTTCTTCACCTCGCCGCAGGACTTCGTGGCCCGCGCGGAAGCGGGCGAATTCCTGGAGTGGGCCGAAGTGCACGGCAACTACTACGGCACCTCGCGCATCTTCGTGGAAGAGCAGATGAAGGCGGGCACGGACATTCTGCTGGAGATCGACTGGCAGGGCGCGCGCCAGGTCAAGAAGCAGTTTCCGCAGGCGGCGGGCATCTTCATCCTGCCGCCCTCGATCGCCGCGCTGGAAGAGCGCCTCAACAAGCGCGGCCAGGACGAACCGCACGTGATCACCCGGCGCCTGCTGGCGGCGGGCGGCGAAATCGCCCACGCGCCGGAGTTCGAGTATGTTATTATCAATGAAGAGTTTCCGGTCGCCTTGTCCGAGCTGAGCGCGATCGTCCGATCGGCCCGTTGCCGGTTCGCGCAACAAGCCGCCCGCAGCGCCGCACTGTTCGCCCAGCTGGGCATCCATGCCGCGTCCGCCGAATAAATACCGAATTGACATCAGGAGTTGTAAATGGCCCGTATTACGATTGAAGATTGCCTGCAGAATGTGCCGAACCGCTTCCAGCTGACCTTGGCCGCCACCTACCGCGCCCGCCAGCTGCTGCAAGGCCATACCCCGAAAGTCGAAGCCAAGGACAAGCCCACCGTGCTGGCCCTGCGCGAGATCGCCGCCGGCAAGGTCGGTCTGGAAATGCTGAAAAAGGTCCCAATGTAAGCTGGGAACCTGGGTTCCCGATCAGCGTTTTTACCGTGTCACAGGTTCTCGACCAACGTCACTGCGACCAGCCATGAACCTGACCCCAGCCGATCCCGGCATCAGCGAAGCGCCCGCCCCGCGGGCGCGCCGTTCGGCGAAGTCCAAGCCGGAAGCGGCCGCGCCTGCGGCGCCGTCCATCTCCACCTCTCCCCTTGCCGCCCCCACCGTGACCGCGGGCGTGGCCACCATCACCCACCTCAGCGAAAAGCTGGCCGAGTACATGTCGGAAGCGGACCTGAAAAAGGTCAAGGAAGCCTACCGCTTCTCCGACGAGATGCACCTGGGCCAGGTGCGCAAGTCCGGCGAGCCCTACATCTCCCACCCCATCGCGGTGGCCGAGATCTGCGCCGACTGGAAGCTGGACGCCCAGGCCATCATGGCCGCGCTGCTGCACGATGTGATGGAAGACCAGGACGTCAAGAAGGATGAGCTGATCGAGCGCTTCGGCGCGCCGGTGGCCCATCTCGTGGACGGCCTCTCCAAGCTGGAGAAGATCGAATTCCAGAGCCAGATCGAGGCGCAGGCGGAGAACTTCCGCAAGATGCTGCTGGCCATGGCCTCGGACGTGCGGGTCATCCTCATCAAGCTGGCCGACCGCCTGCACAATATGCGCACGCTGGACGTGATGGCGCCCTCGAAGAAGCGGCGCATCGCGGGCGAGACCATGGAAGTGTATGTGCCCATTGCGCACCGCCTGGGCCTGAACAATATCTACCGCGAGCTGCAGGACCTGGCGTTCGCCCACCTCTACCCCATGCGCTACCACGTGCTCTCGAAAGCCGTGAAGGCCGCGCGCGGCAACCGGCGCGAAGTGGTCAGCAAGATTCTCGATTCGGTGAAGAACACCCTGTCGATGGCGAACATTCCGGCCGAGGTGTACGGCCGCGAGAAGACGCTGTACGGCATCTACAAGAAGATGCGGGCCAAGCACCTCTCCTTCTCCCAGGTGCTGGACGTGTACGGCTTCCGCGTGGTGGTGGACAGCTTCCCCAACTGCTATGTGGCGCTGGGCACGCTGCACTCGCTGTACAAGCCCATGCCGGGCAAGTTCAAGGACTACATCGCCATCCGCAAGCTGAACGGCTACCAGTCCCTGCACACCACGCTCATCGGCCCGTATGGCACACCGGTGGAATTCCAGATCCGCACCCAGGAGATGCACCGCACGGCCGAATCGGGCGTGGCGGCGCACTGGCTGTACAAGAACGGCGAGAACAACCTGTCGGACATGCAGCAGCGCACGCACGCCTGGCTGCAGTCCCTGCTCGACATCCAGCAGCAGACGGGCGATTCGGCCGAGTTCCTGGAACATGTGAAGGTCGACCTCTTCCCGGACTCGGTGTACGTGTTCACGCCGAAGTCCAAGATCATCGCCATGCCGCGCGGGGCGACGCCGATCGACTTCGCCTACGCCATCCACACGGGCATCGGCGATCACACCGTATCGGTGACGATCAACGGCGAACCGGCGCCGCTGCGCACGGAACTGCGCAATGGCGACATCGTGGAAATCGTCACGGACAACAACTCGCGGCCCAGCCCGAGCTGGCTCAGCTTCGTGCGCACAGGCAAGGCGCGCTCGGCAATCCGCCACCACCTGCGCACCATCAACCTGCCGGAATCCATCAGCCTGGGGCAGCAGCTGCTGACGCAGGCGCTGAACGGCATCGGCGTCGACCCCGAACTGCCGGAGCCGCTGGTGGAAAGGCTGCTCAACGAATCGAGCGCGAAGTCGATGGACGAGCTGTACGCCGACATCGGCATCGGCAAGCGCATGGCGGCCCTGGTGGCGCGCCACATTTTCGGCCTGCTGGGCGGCGAATCGGCCAGCGTGCCGGTGGACCACAACAGCGCGGCCGATCTCGACCCGGTCACCATCTACGGCAGCGAAGGCGTGTCGGTGCAGCTGGCGCCCTGCTGCCTGCCGATTCCGGGCGACCAGATCATCGGCCAGCTGCGGCGCGACCAGGGCCTGCAGGTGCACACGGCCGACTGCACGGTGGCCAAGCGCCAGCGCCAGAAGGAGCCGGACCGCTGGATTCCCGTGAAATGGGGCAGCGAGCTCAACCGCCGCTTCGACAGCCGCATCCGCCTGCTCATCAACAACGAGAAGGGCATCCTGGCGCGGGTGGCGGCGGAAATCGGCGAATCGGACGGCAACATCACCTTTGTGGGAATGGACGAAGACAGCGAGCACGTCCTGCACCAGCTGCGCTTCACGATCCAGGTCAAGGACCGCGTGCACCTGGCGGGCCTGCTGCGCAACGTGCGCAAAGTCGCCGGCGTCAACCGCGTCACCCGCGAGCGCGGCTAATAATTGCTTAAAGGGACAGACGGGGACGCCGAGTCCCCTTTAAGAAATGTTCCTAGTTGTTCCAACGACGCCCCCGTTTACCGCCCGATGCACCAGGCACGTGCCCGCAGTTAATGCTGCCGCGCAACTCCTCGAGTTGCTTCACTGTGAGCGGGCGGCGGAACAGCTGGCGGTAACATTCGTGCCGTTCACCCGGGTCGGGAGCCAGGCCTTCATAGAGAAAATGCGGGGTGAGTAATGGATCCTCGCGGAATCCCGCATTCCCGTTATAGCTTGACCAACGGTAGAGCTCTGGCGAATCCACCATGCCCGCACGCACGGGGTTCAGCTCGATATATCGCTGGCAAGCCATCACATAACGCTCCGTTGGCACGGGACAGGAGCGGTATCGGCCTTCCCACAGCGCGCCGGTGCGGCCAGCACGGCGATTGATGTATTGCGCGTACTCCTGGGCTACCCCCTTCATTACACAAGCGATATCGGTCAGTTCGCTGAAAGAGGCCAGTACGTGCACGTGATTCGTCATCAGGACGTAGGCGTGGATGGGACAGTTCAGGCGTCCCGCAAAATCCTGAAGCAGGCTGAGGAAAAACAAATAGTCCGTCTGATTGAAGAAGCATTGCTGCCGATTGTGCCCTCGCTGGACGATATGCAATGGCATTCCCGGCAGCAGCAAGCGTGCACGACGCGGCATACGCACCTCCAGAGTCACGATCTCCATAATCATGACAGCTCATCAGTAACACTCCCTGCTGCATCTCAAATAGCGACGAAAATTTCTTAAAGGGGTCCGTCCCCTTTAAGAAACGATGGTGCCCTAGAATTTATTTCTTAAAGGGGTCTGTCCCCTTTAAGAAATTATGGGGAGGGGTAGGAAACTTCGAGGATGTCGAGCTGCTCGGGGCCCTTGGGGGTGTGGAGGACGACCGTGTCGCCTTCCCGCGCTTTCGTCAGCGTGCGGGCAATGGGGGAGATCCAGCTGACCTTCCCTTTCAGGGGGTCGAATTCGTCGATCCCTACAATCGTGATGGTGTTTTCGTCACCGTCCTCATTGGCATAGGTGACCGTGGCGCCGAAGAAGACCTGGTCGCTGCCATGGTGCACGCTGGGGTCGACCACTTCGGCCAGGTCGAGCCGCTTGGTGAGGAAACGGATGCGGCGGTCGATCTCGCGCAGGCGCCGCTTGCCGTAGATGTAGTCGCCGTTCTCGGAACGGTCGCCGTTCGAGGCGGCCCAGTGCACCACCTTCACCACCTCCGGCCGCTCGACGTCGATCAGCTGCAGCAGCTCGGCCTTGATGCGGGCATAGCCCGCCGGCGTCATGTAGTTCTTCGAGCCGGGCGGGATCGCCGGGGCCTGGGCGATGTCGTCCTCGTCCTCGTTGTCGGTTTCTTTTACGAATGCTTTGTTCATGTTGCGGGTGTCACGTATCATCCAGCGAATGCTGACCGATTGTACACATTTATGAGCCAAGCCCCTTCCTGCCTGGACGCGATCTGGCAATCCACGCGCAGCGAACTCTTTCTCTTCGATCCGGATTCGCTGCGCTGCGTCGCCGCCAATCCCGCGGCCTTGCGCCAGACGGGCTACGCCGAGGAGGCCCTGGCCAGCCTGCAGCTGCCCGTGCTCGCGCCCCTCGCACCGCCGCTGGATGGCCCGGACCGGGCCGCCACCCTGCGCCGCGCCGACGGCAGCAGCTATCCGGCCACCCTGCGCCTGCTGTCGACCCACGGCGAGGGCCGCACCCTGCTGCTGCTCATGGCCGAAGACGCGGCCCTGCAGCAGGTGCAGGCGCGCTTCGATGCCATCGTGTCCCATACCCCGGGCCTGGTCTACCAGTTCCGCCAGCATGCCGACGGCCGCGTGGCCTTCCCTTACCTGAGCGAGGGCTGCCAGGCGCTGCTGGGCCTGCCCGCCGCCCAGCTGCATGCCGAGCCGGAGCGCTTCCTGCAGTTGGTGCTGGCGGAGGACCGGCCGTCCTACCTGGAGTCGATGCGCGCGTCCGCCGCTTCGCTGTGGAGCTGGAACTGGGAGGGCCGCATCTGGATCGATGCCTGGAAGGATGTGAAGTGGATCAACCTGCGCTCCACCCCGCACAGGCTGGCCGATGGCGCCGTGCAGTGGGAGGGCATCATGACCAATATCACGGAGTCCAAGCTGGAGCAGATGGAGGTGCGTGCCAGCCGCGCCCGCCTGGCCGAGCTCACGGCCCACAGCGAGAAGGTGAAGGAGCAGGAGCGCACCCGCATCGCCCGCGAAATCCACGATGACCTGGGCGGCAATCTCACGGCCATCAAGATGGCCCTGGCCATGCTGGCGGCGCGCCTGCCGGAGGAGCCCGCCCTGCACCAGAAGGCGGCCTATGTGGATGAACTGGTGGACCGCACCATCGACGCCGCCCACCGCATTACCCTCGACCTGCGCCCTTCCATCCTGGATTTCGGCCTCGTCGCGGCCCTGGAGTGGCAGGTGAAGGAGTTCGCCAGCCAGGCGGGCCTGGCCTGCAGCTTCCAGTCCAGCGAGCCGGAAGTGGCCCTGGATGCGGACAGCGCCACCGCCCTCTTCCGCATCGTGCAGGAGGCGCTCACCAACATCGCCAAGCACGCCCAGGCCTCGCGCGTCTCCGTGCGCCTGGCGCCCACCCGCCAGCATATTGCGCTGAAGATCACGGACAACGGCAAGGGTATCGGCCCCGCCGACCGCGGCAAGCCCGCCTCCTTCGGCCTGCGCGGCATGGCGGAACGGGCGCGCGCCCTGAACGGAACGTTAACGCTGAGCCACGCCCCGGGGGGCGGGACTGTTGTCGCGATCAAAATACCCCGGCCGCGCGATACAATAAGTGGTCAAGAAGTTGCAGTAACGAGATAGCGAGAGTGCATGTCTGAGAAAAGCGTCATCAAGGTCTTCATCGCGGACGACCATGCCATCGTGCGCGAGGGCCTGAAGCAGATTCTGGCCGATACCCGCGATATCGTCGTGGCGGGCGAGGCCGAGAACGGCAGCGATGCGCTGCGCCTGTTCCGCAAGTCCGGCGCCCAGGTGGTGCTGCTGGATATCTCCATGCCCGACCGCAGCGGCATCGAGGTGCTCAAGCAGCTGAAGAAGGAGAAGCCGGAGCTGCAGGTGCTCATGCTGTCCATGCACCGCGAGGACCAGTACGCCATCCGCTCCCTGAAGGCGGGCGCGGCGGGCTATCTCACCAAGCAGAGCGCGCCGCGCGAGCTGGTGAACGCCATCCGCACCGTGGCGGGCGGCCTGAAGTACATCAGCCCCGCCCTGGCCCAGGAACTGGCCAAGCATGTGGGCGACGACCACGAAGCGGCCCTGCACGAGACGCTGTCGGACCGGGAGTACCAGACCCTGACCATGATCGCCTCCGGCATGACGGTGGGCGCGATCGCCAAGGAGCTGTCGCTGTCGGTGAAAACGGTGAGCGAGTACCGGGCCCGCCTGCTGGTGAAAATGAAGCTGAAGAACAGCGCCGAACTGACGCACTACGCCATCCGCAACCATCTCATTGAATAATTACTATCAAGGCAAAAGCCATGCCGAAAAGTAAGTACTGAAGAGCCCGCTTATTGCCCGATTGACCAGCTCAGCAGTACCATAAGATTCAGGCTATCGGTAATCTTTTGTAAAGGCAGTACCTCAGATGTCGAGCAAACCACCTGCAAGCCCTGGCCAGAACCCGGCCGACATTGCCCGCGAAGCCTTCCGCCGCCTGGCCACCCGCCGCATCGCCCCGACGCCTGAAGCCTACACCGAGATCTATTACGAAATCGCGGGGACCACGCCGCCCGCGCCGCCGCCTCTGGCGGGCACGGCCGAACCGGCCGACCCGGGCCCGGAGAACATGCTGAGCCAGTTTGCCGCCCGCCTGACCGAACAGCCGGGCGACCTGGCCGAGTTCGGCCGCCGCTTCAACCGCGCCGTCAAGGCGCGCGACTGGGACAGCTATGCCCGCGCCCTGTCCGAGCTGGCGGAACGTCCCGTCAAGCGCGGCGGCATCGAGCTGGCGCCCCTGCCGGAAAATGAGCAGACGCGCCTGCTGCGCGACCTGCTGAGCCGCACCCTCACCTTCGCCGTGGCCTCCCTGCTGAGCGGCACGCCCAAGCTGGTGGAGGAAGCCGAGGCCCTGGGCGCGGCCACCCGCGAGGCCCACACGGAGGCCGCCCTGTCCGAGATCGCCGTGCGCCTCAAGCAGCTGTGCTACCAGATCGAGCTGCGCAGCGGCGACATCGGCGAGCAGCAGGAGCTGCTGCTGCGCCTGTTCCGCCTGCTGCTCGAGAACGTGAGCGGCCTGCTGGACGACGATTCCTGGCTGCGCGGCCAGATCGACGCCGTGCAGGAGCTGATCTCCGGCCCCATCGACCAGCGCGCCCTGGAGGAAGCCACGCGCAGCCTGAAGGACGTGATCTACAAGCAGGGCCAGCTCAAGCACGGCATTGCCGACGTCAAGGCCACCGTGAAGAACATGATGATGACCTTTATCGACCGCCTGGGCTCGGTGGCTGTGTCCACCGGCAACTTCCACGAGAAGATCGGCGGCTATTCGGTGAAGATCAGCAAGGCCGAGAACATCACGGAACTGAACAAGATCCTGGACGAGGTGCTGCACGAAACCCGCCTGGTGCAGGACGAGGCCCTCAAGGCGCGCGACAATATGGTGACGGCGCGCAAGGAAGTGGAGGACGCCGAGGCCCGCATCCACCAGCTGGAAGCGAAGCTGCAGCATATGAGCGAGCTGGTGCGCGAAGACCAGCTGACGGGCAGCCTGAACCGGCGCGGCCTGGACGATGTGTTCGAGCGCGAAACGGCGCGCTCGGAGCGGCGCAACACGCCCCTGTGCATCGCCGTGCTGGACCTGGACGATTTCAAGAAGCTCAACGACACCTACGGCCATATCGCGGGCGACGGCGCCCTGAAGCACCTGGTCAAGATCGTCAAGGACACCCTGCGCTCGATGGACGTGATCGCCCGCTTCGGCGGCGAGGAATTCCTCATCCTGCTGCCCGAGACCACCATCGAGGCCGCCGTGGCCACCATGACCCGCCTGCAGCGCGAGCTCACCCGCCACTTCTTCATGCACGAGAACGAGAAGGTGCTGATCACCTTCTCCGCGGGCGTGGCCCTGCGCCGCCCCCACGAGGAGCAGACGGAGCTGGTCAAGCGCGCCGACGCGGCCATGTATATTGCCAAGAAGACCGGCAAGAACCGGGTGGTGGTGGCCGATTAGCCATGGTTCCCGCCCTCCCCGGCCCGCCTCCCGGCGGGCTTTTTCATTTCCGGGCCATTTTTTTCGCGTGAAAAAAAACTTTTTTTCGGCCTAAAGATCGCCAAAACCGGGCCGTTTAAGCGGGCGCAATCGACCTCGCTTGAGAGTGAAAACCGCAAATTTTCCCTCTCATTTCTCCCTAAAGCTTCCCCATGGGCAACCGTTACCCAAAACAACAGCGGCTTGATCGTTCCAGTACAGCGGAGCGGGCCAAAGTTGAAGAGCAAACTGCCCAATCAGTAGTACAAGTTTTGGAGAATTACCATGGCCTCAGTTATCAATACCAACATCGCTTCGCTGAACTCGCAACGCAACCTGAGCATGTCGCAGTCGAGCCTGAACACGTCCCTGCAGCGCCTGTCCTCGGGTCTGCGCATTAACAGCGCCAAGGACGATGCTGCAGGTCTGGCAATTTCCGACCGTATGTCTTCCCAGATCCGCGGTATGAACCAGGCAACCCGCAATGCGAACGACGGCGTGTCCCTGGCTCAAACGGCCGAAGGCGCACTGTCCTCCTCGGGCGACATCCTGCAGCGTATCCGCGAACTGGCAGTGCAGTCCTCGAACGCCACCAACTCCGCTTCGGACCGTCAGGCTCTGCAGACCGAAGTTGGCCAGCTGTCCCAGGAACTGAACCGCATCGCCCAGACCACCACCTTCAACGGCCAGGCCCTGCTGGATGGCACGATGGGTACGGCGAACTTCCAGATCGGTGCGGATGCCAACCAGCTGATCTCGGCAAACGGCGCGAACTTCCTGACCAACACCTACGGCAACAACCGTCTGGAAAACGACGCTGTGCAGGTCGACACCGCCCTCGCCGGCGGCCAGCTGACCGTCAGCGGTTCCCGCGGCTCGAAGAGCTACACCTCCACCGCTACCGACACCGCCAAGTCCATCGCGGCTGAAGTGAACAAGCTGACCTCCGACACCGGCGTGACCGCTACGGCAAAAACCGAAGTGAACATGAAGCTGGAAGGCGGCGAGTCCTACAAGATCGACCTGACCTCGGACAACAGCACCGCAGTGTCGATCTCCTTCGCAGTGGGCGGCACCGGCACCACCGGCACCGCTACCGACTACGCCGGCGCCATCAACGCCATCAATGCCCAGTCGGCCAAAACCGGCGTGACCGCCCAGTACGACCAGAAGAACGGCGGCCTGAAGCTGACCAACGCCACCGGCGAAGACATTTCGGTCCTGAACAGCGGCTCGAACAACACCACCTTCGACCTGTCGACCTACGAGGCGGATGGCGACCTGCTGGCAGCTGCAGCGGTGTCCCAGGCAACGTCCGGCGGTACCGCATCCGTGGCCCACGGCCGTGTGACCTTCGACTCGGACTCGAGCTTCTCCATCACCGACGCCGGCACCGGCCTGGGTCTGGGCGAAGCCGCGGCAGGCACCAACGCCCAGGGTTCCACCCTGAAGTCGGTGGCTGACCTGGACGTGACCACCTTCGACGGCGCCCAGCTGGCCATCAAGATCGCCGATGCCGCCCTGTCGACCGTGAACAACCAGCGCGCGGCCTACGGTGCACTGCAGTCCCGCTTCTCGTCGGCGATCTCGAACCTGAGCGCGACCACCGAGAACCTGTCCGCATCCCGCAGCCGTATCGTCGATACCGACTTCGCAGCCGAAACCGCAAGCCTGACCCGCGGCCAGATCCTGCAACAGGCCGGTACCGCCATGCTGGCCCAGGCCAACTCGCTGCCGAACGGCGTGCTGAGCCTGCTGCGCGGCTAATCGCTAGCGTAACAAAGTAGCAAGCAAGCGGTTCCCCGCCTGGACTTTTCCAGTCGGGGAACTTTTACCATGAAGGAGAGGCACCATGACTATCGACGCGATAGCCTCAGCCGCAGGCACTAAAACCGAACGCAGCAGCTATTTGCCGGACTCCGGCGCTGCCCAGGCGAGCGGCCGCGCCGCCGCCCCCACCCAGACCGTGGACGCCGTGACCGCCAAGGCCGCCGTGCCTTCCCAGCGCGAGCTGGAAGAGGCCGTCGAGCAGATCAACCGCTCGGTGCAGGCCAAGTCCCAGAGCCTGGAGTTCTCGATCGACAACGACAGCAAGCGCACCATCGTCAAGGTGATCGACCAGAGCACCAAGGAAGTGCTGCGCCAGATCCCCACGCCGGAAGCGCTGCAGATCGCCAAATCACTGGACAGCGGCATAGGCCTGCTGATCAGCCAGGAAGCCTGAAACAGGCTCCCCACAAGCCGGGCTGCCCTCCCTCCGCGGGACGGCGGCCTTTGGCGTTTTCGCAAGCGGCGAACTGGACGGACTTTTCCCCTCTCAAGTCCCGTTTGAAACTGCCGATAATCACTTATATTGTTGCTTTCTCAGGAGCAAACCGTGGCCACCTCCGGCGTTTCATCCAGCACAGGCGTCCTTGACGTCAACGGCATCGTCAGCCAGCTCATGCAGGCGGAATCGCGGCCGCTGGCGAACTACGACAAGAAGACGGCCGCCTTCCAGGCCACGCTCAGCGCCTATGGCTCGCTGAGCGGGGCCATCGGCGTCTTCCAGAGCGCCCTGGGCGGCCTGACCAAGGCCAGCGACTTCAAGGCCCTGAGCGCCATCGCGGGCGACGCCACGGTGCTGAGCGCCTCGGCCGGCGCCAAGGCGGTGGCGGGCAACTACAACGTCAACGTGCAGCAGCTGGCGCAGGCCCAGACCCTGACCTCGGCAGGCGTGGCCAGCAGCAAGTCGGCCATCGGCCTGGGCGCCCGGACCACCCTGTCCTTCCAGTTCGGCAGCATCGGCAGCGGCAACTTCGGCCTGAACGGCACGGCCCTCGGCGCCGGCGTCCTGAGCAGCGGCATCGGCAACGGCGCCCTCACCATCAACGGCACGGCCATCGCCACCGACAGCACCACCAGCAGCGCGCGCGCCCTGGCTGAAGCCATCAATGCCAAGAGCACGACAACGGGCGTCACGGCCACCGCCAGCGCAGCCAGCAGCTCGGCCACCCTGTTCGCCACCTTCGGCGACATCGAAACGGGCGCCGACGGCGGCTACACCCTCTCCGTGGGCGGCGTGCAGATCGCGGCCCAGGGCGCGGGCGTGCTGGCCGGGAACGGCGTGACGGCCGCCGGCATCGACGCGGCCCTGGCCGATCCCAGCCCCGTGCTGACGGCGCTCACCAATGCGGGCATCACCGTCAGCGGCACGGCTGCGGCGGGCGACCTGCAGTTCACCCGCGCCGACGGCGCCAACGTGGTGGTGCAGGAAACCGTGACGGGCAGCCCGGCGGCCGTGAGCGGCGGCATCGGCCTGGCGCCGGGCGCGGCCAACGGCGGCTCGACCGTCACGGCGGGCAGCAGCATCGTGCTGAGCTCCACGAACGCCAGCCCCATCACCGTGGGCGGCAGCAACCCGGCCCTGGCCGGCCTGACGGCGGGCACGGGCGGCAGCTACCTGAGCGGCGCCTTCACCCAGGACGCGACCCTGGCCTCGGGCACGGTGGTGATCGACTCCACCAACAATTCGCTGGAAGGCATCCGCGACGCCGTCAACAAGGCCAATATCGGCGTGACGGCCACCATCGTCAACGACGGCAGCGCCAATCCTTACCACCTGGTGTTTACGGCGACGGCCACGGGCGCCAATGCCTCCATGAAGATCTCGCTCGCGGGCACGGATCCGGACCCGGCCGACGCCGCCCTGGAAGCCCTGCTGGCCTACGACCCGGCCGGCGCCCAGAACCTGACCCAGACCTCGGCTGCCCAGGACACCAAGCTGTCGGTGAACGGCATTGCCGTCAGCGCCCATTCGAACAATGTGTCCGAGGCGATCCAGGGCGTGAGCCTGACCGTGACCAAGGTCGGCAGCAGCTCCCTGAACATCAGCAAGAACACCTCTTCCCTGAAAGAGAATATCAACGGCTTCGTCAAGGCCTACAACGACCTGACGGGCACGCTGAAAAAGCTCACGGCCTACGATCCCGACACGAAGGCGGCGGGCCCCCTGCAGGGCGATGCCACGGCCCAGTCCGTGCAGGCGCAGCTGCGCCGCATGCTGGGCACCTCCGTCACCGGCATCGGCGGCAGCCTTACCACGCTGAGCCAGATCGGCATCACCTTCGACAAGACGGGCACCCTGTCCCTCGATTCGGGCAAGCTGCAGAAGGCCATCGACGAGAACTTCGACGAGATCGGCGCCCTGTTCGGCGCCATCGGCAACACGACGGACAACCAGGTCAGCTTCGTGAGCTCGACCTCGGCCACCAAGCCGGGCACCTATGCC
The DNA here is from genome assembly GCF_021165955.1 of Massilia endophytica. Classification (NCBI taxonomy): domain Bacteria; kingdom Pseudomonadati; phylum Pseudomonadota; class Betaproteobacteria; order Burkholderiales; family Oxalobacteraceae; genus Massilia; species Massilia endophytica. Next base: position 3,398,739 of record NZ_CP088952.1, read on the forward strand.
CTGTCGATCACGCAGATGGCAACCCAGGGCGCGCTGCAGAGCGACGCCGCCGTGGCGCCCACGACCACCATCGCCAGCGACACGAGCTGGTCCGTGATCCTCAACGACACGGTGCCGAGCAGCAGCAGCAATATTGCCACCGTGACCATCCCGGCGGGCGACTACACGCCGGAGGAACTGGCCAAGGTGCTGCAGTCCTCAATCAACGGCATTGCCGCCTTCTCCAAGAAGGGCGCCGCGGTGACGGCCAGCATCGATGCGGACGGCAAGCTGGTGCTGTCCTCGTCCAAGTACGGCTCGGCCTCCAACATCGCGCTGGCCGACGTCAGCGGCAGCACCGTGGACAGCGTCTTCGGCGCCGCCACGCCGACGGCGGGCCTGGACGTGGCGGGCACCCTGGGCGGCCATGCCGTGATCGGCAGCGGCCAGACCCTGACCGGCGCGGCGGGCTCGGAAGTGGAAGGCCTGAAGGTGGACATCACCGGCGGCACCACGGGCGACCGCGGCACCGTCAGCTTCTCGCAGGGCTACGCCTACCAGCTGAACAACCTGGCCACCACCTTCCTCGCGAAGTCGGGCCTGATCAGCAGCCGCACGGACGGCATCAACAAATCGATCAAGGATATCGCCAGCGCGCGCCAGAAGTTCGCAGACAAGCTGGACGATATCGAAGCACGCTACCGCAAGCAATACACTGCCCTGGATGTCACCCTGTCCCAGATGCAGACCACACAACAATACCTGTCGCAGCAACTGGCAGCCCTGGCCGCCAACAGCTAAAAGCAACAAGACTGAGAAGGAGAGAGCCTCATGTTCGGAAACACGCAACGCGGCGTCAACGCCTATGCCAAGGTCGGCCTCGAAACGGGGGTCAGCGCCGCTTCGCCGCACAAGCTGATCGTCATGCTCTACGACGGCGCCATCGTGGCCATCCTCAACGGCCTGACGCACATGAAGGCCGGCAATATCGAGGAAAAGGGCAAGGCCATCTCCAAGGCCATCCAGATCATCGACAACGGCCTGCGCGCGAGCCTGGACAAGCAGGTGGGCGGCAGCATCGCCCAGAACCTGGACGCCCTGTACGAATACATGAGCAACCGTCTGCTGACGGGCAATATCCAGAACCAGCCGGAAGCCCTGGAGGAAGTGCACCGCCTGCTGGCCGACCTGCGCGACACCTGGAACCAGATCGGCGATGCCCCGGCCGCCGTGCCGGGCGCCCTGAACGGCCAGAAGCCTGCCCCTGTTCTCGCGAGTGTGTAAAGCAATGATGATGACGAATCAAGAAGTGCTGTCCGTGTATGCAGCCATGGGCGAACTGACGGGCCAGATGGTATCGGCCGCCGGGAACGCCGACTGGGACCGCCTGGAAGCGCTGGAGCAGCGCGTCACGGCCCATGTGGAGAAGCTGAAGGCCAATGAGGCGGCCATCGAGCTGGACGGCGAGCAGCGCCAGCGCAAGGTCTCCCTCATCCGCAAGATGCTGGACGACGACCGCAAGGTGCGCGACCTGACCATGCCCTGGATGGCCCAGCTGTCGCGCCTGATCAACAGCACCGGCGCCGAGCGCCGCCTCGCCAACGCCTACGGCGGCGTCTGAGCAGGGAGGGCGTCGTGGTCAGCCGCCTGGACGCCCCGGCAGTCCGTCCGCTCACCCCGGCCGGTCCCATCCTTTCCTCGGTCGACCCGCGCCAGGCCGCCTTCCAGCGCGCCCTGGCGCCGCTGGTGGGCCAATCCCTCGCCGCCGAGGTGCTGTCGAAGATGGACGACGGCAGCTACCTCGTACGCATCGCCAACACCAATGCCCGCATGGTGCTTCCCGCAGGCACCCAGGTCGGGGCCGAAGTGCCCATGACCGTGCTGGCGGCCCAGCCCCGCCCCATGTTCCAGATCGGCGGCCAGCCCGTGCAGGCCGCCGCCGCGCAGGAGGCGCCGCCCCTGCCGCAGGGCGCGCCCGGCCTGCCGGACACGGACAGCCTGCCTTCGCAGGCAGCGCCCCGTCCCACGCCCCAGCCGCAATCCGGCCAGCCTGCCCCCCTGCCCACGCCGGCGCCCGGAGCGGCGCTGCCGCCTGGCAGCCTGCCCGCCCCAGCAATGCCGCCCGGGTTGCCGCAAGCAGCCGCACCCGCCCAGCCTGGCCAGCCCGCGCCAGCCCAGGGAGCCAACGGCGCCGCAGCGCCGGCGCCCGACCTGCCGGATGCCGGGCTGCCGGGCGTGCCGTCCCGGCCCCTGAGCCCCGGTGCAGCCCTGCTGAGCAAAGCCCCGCTGACGCCTGCCGAACAGCTGCCCCAGCTCGACCATACGACACCGCAGGCCTCGCTCAGCCCGGCCGCACGCGCCATCGCCAGCGCCCTCTCCACCGCCTATACCGCGCCTGGGGTGCCCGTGACCATCAACGGCAAGGCGCCCCTGCTGCAGGGCGGCAGTCCCGATCCCGAGCAGATCGAGGGCCAGCTGCGCCGCGCCCTGGGGGACAGCGGCCTCTTCTACGAGTCCCATGTGGCCGAATGGGCCCAGGGCAAACGCCCCCTGCAGGACCTGGCGCGCGAGCCGCAGATGCAGCGTTTTGCCCAGGCAGCGGCCCAGTCGGCCAGCGAGGCGGCGGCCAAGGCGCAGGGCGGGCCCGACCTGAGCGGGGCGCAACTGATCAACCAGCAGCTGCACACCCAGGAACTCGCGCGGGTGCAGTGGCAGGGCGAAGCCTGGCCGGGCCAGCCCATGCACTGGGAGCTGCGGCGCGACGAAGCCGAACAGCAGCAGCCGGGCGAAGACGGCGGCCCACCCGAGCCGGTATGGCGCAGCGGCCTGCGTTTCAGCTTCCCCCTGCTGGGCAAGCTGGCGGCCAATGTCACGCTGACGGGCGGCCAGGTGCACCTGCAGGTGGAAGCGGGCAGCGAGGAAACGGCGGCGACTCTGCGCGCCTGGGCCGGCCAGCTGCAGCAGGCCCTGGAGGCGGCGGGCTCGCCCCTGTCCTCGCTCAGCATCCAGGCCGAAGGAGGAGGCGATGGTGAGTGAAGACGCCCGCCGCCCCCTGCAGAGCGCCGTGGCCCTGGCCTACAAGGAAGGCACGCGCGCGCCCAAGGTCGTGGCCAAGGGCCGCGGCCTGGTGGCGGAACAGATCATCGCCGTGGCCGAAGAGCACGGCGTTTTCATCCATGAATCGAAGGAACTGGTGTCCCTTCTCATGGATGTGGACCTCGACAGCCAAATTCCGCCGGCCCTTTACCGGGTAATTGCAGAACTGCTGGCCTGGTTATATCATATTGAATCGGCGCAAAAGTCTGGACAGCCCCTGCCCCCGGCCCCGGACTTGAGCGAACCACCCAACACTACCCCAGAAAACGGTAACTGATGCAAGCGCAGCCTATCAATTTTGACGAGGAAATGGAGAACTGGCACGACTACACAGTCGAGTCGCGCCGCGAAATCGTTTCCCTCCTGCGCAACATCGGCGAGAAGAACCAGCTGCTGCGCATGCTGGTCCGGGGCGAGTCCGACGTTGCCGTGACTTCCATCCTCGATGTCGAGCCCGACGAGGGCTATATGGTGCTCGACTGCCCCATCAGCCGCGACCAGACGCGCCGGGTGCTGGCGGCCCATTCCCTGCAGTTCGAGACCTCGCTGGACAAGATCCGCATCCTCTTCTCGAGCGACGGCGCCGAGGAGATGGAATACGACGGCCGCGCCGCGCTGCAGGTGGCGATTCCCGCCACCATGATCCGCCTGCAGCGGCGCGAGTACTACCGCATGGCCACGCCGGTGACCAACCCCGTGCGGGTGCACATTCCCATTCCGGTGGAACTGGGCGGCGGCGACAACACCTTCCCCCTGTCGGACATCAGCTGCGGCGGCATCGCCATCCTCGACCCCAAGCTCATGCTGGGCGACACGCCGGGCATGATCTTCAAGAACTGCCGCATCGACCTGCCGGACGGCCCGATCACGACCGATCTGGAAATCCGCAGCGCGCAGGAAGTGACGCTCCTGAACGGCAAGACCAACCGCCGCCTCGGCTGCCAGTTCGTCGACCTCAGCCGCGGCGCCCTGGCCGCCGTGCAGCGCTACATCACCAAGCTCGAACGCGAACGCAACGCCCGCCTCGCCGGCCTCGGCTGAAAAACAAAAAGGAGCCACCCCGGGCTCCTTTTTGTTTCTTAAAGGGGACAGACCCTTTTAAGCAATTTATACCTGCATGTTCATGATGTCGTGGTAGGCCTGCACCAGCTTGTTGCGCACCTGGACCGTGGCCTGGAAATTGATGCTCGCCTTCTGCATCTGGATCATCACGTCCGACAGGTTGACCGATTCGTCTCCCATCTGGAAGCGCTTGCCCAGGGCCTCGGCCTTGTTCTGGCTCTCGGCCACGCCGTCCAGCGCCCCCTTGAGGGCGGCCGAGAAGTCGACCTTGGTGGAAGGCTGGGCCGCATTGGCCGCGTCCGGACGCAATACGCCCGGCGCCATGGCCTCCGGCCGCTGCGCCGCCGCCTTCAGCTGGGCAATCATGGCCTGGATCTGGCCGCTGTCAATGCCGCCTGTTTTCATCTTGACTCCATATTGTTGCTATAGCGAAACAACCACAGGGCTGCCGGCCCTGGGCGCGCTACAATGAGCTCTACCGTCAGGCTTCCAGAATAGCAGCGCCAGCGCCAGATGCAGGCAGGAGGAGGACGGGAAACGGGCTTCTTTTCCTGCGATTAAAACTTGCCTCAGAGACCGATAATGTGCTTCAGGCCCGTTCCGTCCCGGCGTGGCCCAGGCCCTTAACAACCATTCGGAAACCACTCATGGCAGCAGCCGCCGAACAACTCGATATCGACGCTCCCGCTGAGGACCAGGCGCAGGAGAAGCCTTCCTTCTTCCAGACCCCCATGGGCAAGAACCTGGCCCGCGGCGGCGCCGCGGCCGGCGTGCTGGCCGTGATCCTGATGCTCTGGCTGTGGAACAAGGAGCCGGATTACAAGGTGCTGTTCTCCAATTACAGCGACCGCGACGGCGGCGCCATCACGGCCGCCCTGGACCAGATGCAGGTCAAGCACAAGTTCTCCGAAGGCGGCAGCGCCATCCTGGTGCCTTCCGAGCAGGTGCACGATGTGCGCCTGCGCCTGGCTGCCCAGGGCCTGCCCAAGGGCGGCAATGTGGGCTTCGAGCTCATGGAGAACCAGAAGCTGGGCGTGTCCCAGTTCCTGGAGCAGGTCAATTACCAGCGCGCCCTGGAAGGCGAGCTGGCCCGTTCCATCGAATCCATCGCCGCCGTGCAGTCGGCCCGCGTGCACCTGGCCCTGCCCAAGCCTTCCGTCTTCGTGCGCGAGCAGCAGAAGCCCACCGCTTCCGTGCTGCTGAACCTGCACCCCAACCGCGTGATCGACCCGGCCCAGACCAGCGCCATCGTGCACCTGGTCGCCTCCAGCGTGCCGGAACTGATGCCCGCCAACGTGACGGTGGTGGACCAGTCCGGCGCCCTGGTGTCGGACCTGAACAAGAATGGCAGCGCTGGCAACAATGCCAAGAACCTGGACGCCAGCCAGCTGAAATACGTGCAGGAACTGCAGAAGCAGGTGATCAAGCAGGTCGAATCCATCGTCACCCCCATCGTCGGCGAAGGCAATGTGCGCGCCGAAGCCGTGGCGGACGTGGACTTCTCCCAGATCGAGCAGGCGGCCGAGATGTACAAGCCGAATTCGCCGCCCGCCGCCTCCGCCATCCGCAGCCAGCAGAGCAGCGAGACCAGCGGCAACCAGAACGCCAACCCGGGCGGCGTGCCGGGCGCCCTGTCGAACCAGCCGCCGGCCGACGCCAGCGCGCCCATCGACGCGGCCGCGCCGGGCACCCCGGCCGGCCAGGTGGCGGCCTCGTCCTCGAACAACAGCCACAAGGAATCGACCACCAATTACGAAGTGGACAAGACCGTGCGCTACGAGCAGAAGGCGATGGCCGGCCTGAAGCGCATGACGGTGGGCGTGGTGGTGAACTACCGCCGCATCGTGGACAAGGAAACGGGCAAGGTCACCGTGCGCCCCCTGAGCGCCGAGGAAATGAACAAGATTAACAGCCTGGTGCGCGAAGCCATGGGCTACAACCAGGACCGCGGCGACTCCGTCAGCGTGGCCAACGCGCCCTTCGACGGCGTGGACCGCGAGGCGCCCGTGGCCCTGGACTGGTGGCGCGATCCGGCCAACCTGCCCCTGGCCAAGGAGCTGGCCAAGTTCCTGATCACGGCCCTGATCCTGCTGTATGTGGTGCTGCGCATCGTGCGCCCGATGATGCGTCCGGTCTTCAAGAAGATCGACGAGATCAACGCGCCCGAGCCGGAGCCGGAAGTGCCGGAGATCGTCGAGCCGGCGGGCCCGACGCCGGAGGAGATCCTGGCCCAGCAGATCGCCGAGATGGAAGAGAACACGGCCCGTACCTACCGCGACAACCTGGCCCTGGCCAAGAAGCTCGCGAACGAAGATCCGCGCATCGTGGCCAACGTCATCAAGGCGTGGATCGGCAACAACGACTAAACCGAAGGTCAAGCATTTATGAGCACCGAAAATACCGGACTGCAGAAAGCCGCCATCCTCATGCTGGCGATGGGCGAAACCGAGGCCGCCGAGGTCATGAAATTCCTCGGCCCGCGCGAGGTGCTGAAGCTGGGCGCGGCCATGGCCACCATGAAGAGCATCCCGCACGAGCAGGTGGTGGGGGTGATGGACGACTTCCGCGACGAATGCGCGGCCGCCTCCACCGTGGGCCTGGATTCGGACGAATACATCCGCCAGGTGCTGACCAAGGCCCTGGGCGACGACAAGGCTTCCGTGCTGCTCTCGCGCATCCTGGGCGGCAAGGACGCTTCCGGCATCGAGAGCCTGAAGTGGATGGACTCGAACTCGGTGGCCGAGCTGATCCGCAACGAGCACCCGCAGATCATCGCCACCATCCTGGTCCACCTGGAACGCGACCAGGCCTGCGAGGTGCTGGGCCACTTCACGGACCGCCTGCGCAACGACGTGGTGCTGCGTATCGCCACCCTGGACGGCGTGCAGCCGGCCGCCCTGCGCGAGCTGAACGACGTGCTCACCAAGCTGCTGTCGGGTAACGAGAACATCAAGAAGTCCACCCTGGGCGGCGTGCGCGCGGCGGCCGAGATCCTGAACTTCATGAGCGGCGAGCAGGAAAACTCCGTCATGGACAATATCAAGAACTACGACAACGACATGGCGCAGAAGATCATGGACGAGATGTTCGTGTTCGACAACCTGATCGATATCGACGACCGGGGCATCCAGCTTCTGCTGCGCGAAGTACAATCGGAGATGCTGATCATCGCGCTGAAAGGCGCCTCGCAGGAACTGCGCGAGAAGATCTTCAAGAACATGTCGGCCCGTGCCGGCGAAATGATGCGCGAAGACCTCGAATCGAAGGGCCCCGTGCGCCTGTCGGAAGTTGAAGCGCAGCAGAAGCAGATTCTGCAGATCGTGCGCCGCCTGGCCGACGAAGGCCAGATCGTACTGGGCGGCAAGGGCGACGATTCGTTTGTCTGATGCCGTACTGAGCGAGGAAGAGTTTGGCCCATATTCCGAAAGAACAGCAGACCGCTTTCCAGCGCTGGGAGATGAAGTCCTTCGGCGACCTGCGCCCGAGCGCCGTGGCCGCCCGCCAGCGCGAGGAGGAGGAAGCCGCGGCGGCCGCCGCGGCCGAAGCCGAAGCCGCCGCCGCGGAGGAAGCGGCGCGCCAGGCCGAGTACGAGGCCGAGCTCAACGCCCCGCCGCCGCCGGAATATCCGACGGAGGAGGAACTGGCCGCCATCCGCGAGGAGGCGCGCCAGCAGGGCTATGAGGACGGCTACCGCGCCGGCCATGCGGACGGCCAGGCCGCCGCCCTCGACGCGGGGCGCGCGGCCACCCAGCAGCTGCTGGCGCCCATGGAATCGATCGCCGCCAACTTCTCGGAAGCCCTGCGCGGCGCCGACCAGCTCATCGCCAACGACGTGCTGGAGCTGGCCCTGCACCTGGCCAAGGGCATGCTCAAGCAGGCCCTGCCGGCCCGCCCCGAACTCATCATTCCCATCGTGCGCGAGGCCGTCGAATACCTGCCCACCGTGCAGCAGCCCGCCCTGCTCATGCTCAACCCGGAGGATGCCGCCGTGGTGCGCGAAGGCATCGGCGAGGAGCTGGACAAGGGCGGCTGGCGCGTGGTGGAAGACCCCACGATCGAGCGCGGCGGCTGCAAGATCGACACCGCCACCAACCAGATCGACGCCCAGGTGCAGTCGCGCTGGACCCGCCTGAGCCACGCGCTCGGCAAAGACCTGGACTGGCTGGCCTGAGATGGACGCCCCGCAAGGAGCCCAGCTGCACGCCGGACGCTGGCGCAGCTTCCTCGGCGACTGCGGCGCCCTGCTCGACTTCGTCGAGCCGCTGCAGGTGTCGGGCCGCGTGACCCGCGTCGCGGGCCTGGTGATGGAGGCCGTGGGCCTGCGCCTCGCCGTGGGCGCGGCCTGCACCGTGCCCCTGCCCAGCGGCGGCAAGGTGGAGGCGGAGGTGGTGGGCTTCGAAGGCGAGCGCCTTTTCCTCATGCCCCAGAGCGACGTGGAAGGCATTGTGCCCGGCACCCGCGTCTTCCCCGTCGAACCCCTGATTCCGAAGCCGGGCGCGGCGCCCCATCCGCGCCGGCGCATCAGCGACCGCGCGCGCCAGCTGCCCGTGGGCCAGGAACTGCTGGGCCGCGTGGTGGACGGCGCGGGACGCCCGCTCGACGGCCTGGGCCCCATCCACACCACGGACAGCGCCCCCATCAATGTGCGCCCCGCCAATCCCCTGGGCCGCGCGCCCATCGTGGAAACCCTGGACGTGGGCGTGCGCTGCATCAACGCCATGCTCACCGTGGGCCGCGGCCAGCGCATGGGCCTGTTCGCGGGCTCCGGCGTCGGCAAGTCCGTGCTGCTGGGCATGATGGCGCGCTATACGGAGGCGGACATCATCGTCGTCGGCCTGATCGGCGAACGGGGCCGCGAGGTCAAGGAGTTCATCGAGCAGATCCTGGGCGAGGAAGGCCTGCGCCGCTCCGTCGTGGTGGCGGCCCCGGCCGATACCCCGCCCCTGATGCGCATGCAGGGCGCCGCCTATTCCACGGCCATTGCCGAGCACTTCCGCGACAAGGGCATGAATGTTCTGCTCATCATGGATTCGCTCACCCGCTACGCCATGGCCCAGCGCGAGATCGCCCTGGCCATCGGCGAGCCGCCCGCCACCAAGGGCTATCCGCCTTCCGTTTTTGCCAAGCTGCCCGTGCTGGTGGAGCGGGCGGGCAATGGCGAACTGGGCGGCGGCTCGATCACGGCCTTCTACACAGTGCTCACCGAGGGCGACGACCAGCAAGACCCCATCGCCGACTCGGCGCGCGCCATCCTGGACGGGCACATCGTGCTGAACCGCCGCCTGGCCGAAGCCGGGCACTATCCGGCCATCGACATCGAACAGTCGATCAGCCGCGCCATGCATTCGATCACCTCGCACGAGCACCAGAACCAGGCGCGCCGCCTCAAGCAGCTGTTCTCGCGCTACGAGCGCAGCCGCGACCTGATCGCGGTGGGCGCCTACACGCCGGGCACCGACCCCGTGCTGGACGAGGCCATCAACCTGCACGGCGAAATCGAGCAATTCTTGCAACAGCAGATCACGGAACAGGTCAACATGGGCCAGAGTTTGGGCCAATTAGCCTCGCTATTCGACTGATGGGATGGCGCGGCCCTTCCCTATAATGAGCCATGGCCTCGACCACGCAACTTGAAACCCTGATCGATCTGGCGCGCCGGGAGACCGACGACGCGGCGAAACGGCTGGGTGCGGCCCTCAAGGCCGTGCAGGATGCGGAAGAGAAGCTGAACATGCTGATCGGCTACCGCGACGAGTACGCGCGCCGCTTCGAAGCCTCCCAGCAGGCTGGCATCACCCCCATGGCGTATCGCAACTTCCAGGCTTTCATGGAAAAGCTGGACAGCGCGATCCACGGCCAGCAGGAGGTGCTGCGCCACACCCAGAAGCGTGGCGAGCTGGAAAAGACGAATTGGCAGGCGGCAGAGCGCAAGCGCATGTCGTACACGACGCTGCTCGACCGCGAGGAAGCGAAGTTGCAGAAACTGGAAGCCAAGCGCGACCAGAAGGCCATGGACGAACACGCGGCACGCCAGGCCTTTTACAAACGCTGAGCGTTCCCCACTTTAGACGGCGCATATCATGCAGACTCAGGCAATCCAGAATCCGGCCCTCAACACCTCCCCCTCCCCGGCCCGCAGCGGCCTGCAGGGCGAGGACGACCAGCAATTCAAGCTGACCCTGGCCCGCCAGATGGAAGCCCAGCCGGTTTCCGCTCCGGCGTCCGCCCCGGCACGTCCGGCCGCCAAGCAGGCCAACGCCCCCGCACCCGCAGCCCAGGCGTCCCGCCAGCAGGCCCAGTCCGCGCAGCAGGCGCGCAGCCAGCAGGCCAATGCCGCCGGGGCCCCGAAACAGGCGGGCAGCGCCCAGGCAGGCCAGCAGGCGGAGGCGGCGGACGCCGCCGATGCCAGCCAGGCCGCCGCATCGGCTGAACCCGCCGAGCCTGTCACGGAACAGGCGGCAGCCGCCACCCCGGCCGACAGCGCCACCGATGCTGTCGGCGCCGACAGCTCCGCCGTGGACCCCGTAACCGACATGCTGGCCATGGTGGCCGCCTACAACCAGGCAGGGGCGGCGGACAACACCGCTGCCCAGGCAGCCGCTGCCGCGGCAGCCGCCATCCAGCAGGCCGCCCAGCCTGCACCGGCCGTCGGCGCCGCCCAGCAGGAGATTGCCGCCATCGGCGCGTCGGGCAAGGAGAGCGCCGCGCCTGCGGCAGCCGATTCCCTGCTCGCCGCCGACAGCGCCGGGGAGCGTTCCGCCGTGGATGCCGCCCTGGCCGCCGTGGCGCCCGCCGATGCGACACCGGTGACCGCCGAGGGCAAGGCCGACGCCAAGGCAGGCAAGGCCGGCACCGGCTTCACCCTGCCAGCGGAACTGCAGGGCAAGCCCGAGCAGGCCGCCGGCGTCCAGGCTCCCCGTGCCGAAAACAAGCCCGCCGAGGGCGCCGCCCTGCGCGCGCCAGCCGAGATGATGAAGGCCGAAGCGGCGCCTGCGCCCGTGCCGGACGCCGCACCCGCCGCGCCGCAGCCCGTGGCGCCCCAGGCCGCGCAGCAGCTGGCCCAGACCGCGCAGGCGGCCAATGCAGCCGCCTCCAACCAGCTGCACGCCCGCGTGGGCAGCAATGCCTGGGACCAGCAGCTGGGCCAGAAGGTGGTATGGATGGTGGCGGGCGGCGACCAGAGCGCCTCGCTGACCCTGAACCCGCCGGACCTTGGCCCGCTGCAGGTGGTGCTGAACGTGTCGAACGACCAGGCCAGCGCGACCTTCTCCTCGGCCGAGCTGGAGGTGCGCCAGGCCATCGAGAACGCCCTGCCGAAACTGAAAGAAATGATGAGCGAAGCCGGTATCCAGCTGGGCAACGCAACGGTATCGTCCGGCATGTCGGACCAGCAGCAGGCCTTTGCGGAAGCGGCCGCGAACCGTTCCGGCAACGGCGGCGCGCGCTTCGGCGCGGGCTCGGTGGCGGCCGAAACCGAGGCGCCCGCCCCCGTCGTGCGGCGCAGCGTGCTGGGTGCGGTCGATACCTTTGCTTAAGAATTTATAATATTGAAACGTTTGAGATGGGCATTGTATTGCCCTCTATTCGGCGTATCCGTCAGCCCGGCTTATGCCGATAATGACATAATGGCGACGATAACCAATACTTCCGCAAGGCCCGAATGAAAGCGAATCCCAAAGCAAAAGCCGAGGCAAAGCCCGAAGCGGCGGCGCCCGTAGCCGGTTCGAAGAAGAAGCTGCTGATCATGATCGGTGCAGCCGTGCTGGTGCTCGGCCTGGCCGGCGGCGGCGCAGCCTGGTATTTCCTGCACAAGAGCGGCGACCAGACCGAGGAAAGCGCGCCCAAGAAAGAGGTGGCGCCGCCCGAGTACGTGGCCATCGAGCCCTTTACCGTGAACCTGCAGCCGGAGGATGGCGAGCAGTACCTGCAGCTGGCCTTTACCCTGCAGGTGGGCGGCCTGGAGCAGGTGGAACTGATCAAGAAAAACATGCCGAAGGTGCGCAGCCGTATCCTGCTGCTGCTGTCGAGCAAACATGCATCGGAAATCAATACGCCGGAAGGCAAGCAGCAGTTGAGCACGGAGATCATGCAGACCCTGAAGCAGCCCTTCACGGCCGGCGAACCCGAGCAGGACGTGAGCGAAGTCTTGTTTACCTCCTTTATCATTCAGTAGTCATTGAGTCATGGCGGATAATTTTCTCTCCCAGGAAGAAGTTGATGCCCTTCTGAAGGGCGTCAACGGCGATCAGGACGACGCCGTCGCGCCTGAGGAAGTCGCGGGAGTACGGACCTACAACCTGGCCACGCAGGAGCGCATCGTCCGTGGCCGGATGCCGACGCTGGAAATTATCAACGAGCGTTTCGCCCGTCTGCTGCGCGTGGGCCTGTTCAACTTCCTGCGCCGCAGCGCGGAGGTGTCGGTGGGCTCGGTGCGCGTGTCCAAGTACAGCGAGTTCATCCGCAACCTGGTGGTGCCGACCAACCTGAACCTGATCCACATGAAGCCGCTGCGCGGCACGGCCCTCATGGTCTTCGACCCGGGCCTCGTGTTCCTGCTGGTGGACAACCTGTTCGGGGGCGACGGCCGCTTCCATACCCGGGTCGAGGGCCGCGACTTCACGCAGACGGAGCAGCGCATCATCCTGCGCATCCTGGACATCGTGTTCGAGGCCTATACCAAGTCCTGGGAGCCGGTGTTCCCGGTGGAGTTCGAATACATCCGTTCCGAGATGAACACCCAGTTCGCCAACATCGCCACGCCGAACGAGGTGGTGGTGGCTTCCACCTTCACGGTGGAACTGGGTTCGGTGTCGGGCCAGATCCACTTCTGCATGCCCTACTCGATGATCGAGCCGATCCGCGATGCCCTGACCTCTTCCCTGCAGGGCGAGGCCCTGGAAGTGGACAAGCGCTGGATCCGCCTGATGACGCAGCAGATCCAGATCGCCGAAGTGGAGCTGGTGGCCAGCCTGGGCACGGCCAAGACCAGTTTCGACGAGATTTTGAACATGCGGGTGGGCGATATCGTCCCCCTCAATATTCCGGAAACCATCGAAGCGACGGTGGACGGCGTGCCGGTGCTCGAATGCACCTATGGCGTGCTGAACGGACAATATGCCCTCAAGGTAGAGAAGCTGCTGGCCAATAGCGACAATCTCGGCCAGGGCACGAAGTAACAGGAGAGAACCATGTCTGACAACCAAGACGATCAAAGCAGCCTCGACGACGATTGGGGCGCGGCCATTGCCGAGCAGGCCAAGGCGGAAGCGGAGGCCATGGCGAGCCAGGCTGCCACCGCTGCCGTGTTCAAGGACTTCGGCAAGACCGCCGCCAAGACCGAGACCCATAACGATATCGACTTCATCCTCGATATCCCGGTCCAGCTGACGGTGGAGCTGGGGCGCACCAAGATCGCCATCAAGAACCTGCTGCAGCTGGCGCAGGGCTCGGTGGTGGAACTGGACGGCCTGGCGGGCGAGCCGATGGATGTGCTGGTCAACGGCTGCCTCATCGCCCAGGGCGAGGTGGTGGTCGTGAATGACAAGTTCGGTATCCGTTTGACTGATATCATCACACCTTCCGAACGCATCCGAAAATTGAATAAATGAAGAAGAACGGTTCCGTTTCCTTCCTGCTGGCAGCCTTGGCTGCCAGTTTGTGTTTCTGCGCCCTGCCTGCCTCAGCCCAGAAGGCGGACGCCCCGCCTGCCCCGGCGGCCGCGGAAACGCCCATCGCCCCGCCTGCGCAGGCTCCTGTGGCAGCGCCCGCCGCGGCTGCGCCCACGCCCGAACAGCAGGCCGCCCTGGCGGGCGCGCGCGCTCCGGCCGTGTCGCCCGCCGCCGCGCCGTCCGCCGTCGGCAGCCTGCTGCAGACCGTGCTGGCCCTGGCCGTCGTGCTCGGCCTGCTGGTCGGCCTGGCCTGGATGCTCAAGCGCTTCGGCCCGCGCCACATCACGGGCGGCACCACCGTCAAGCTGGTGGGCGCGCTGAGCGTGGGGGCGCGCGAGCGCATCCTGGTGGTGGAAGTGGGGGAGCAATGGATCGTGGTGGGCGCTTCGCCCGGGCGCATGAACGCGCTGGCCACCCTGCCGCGCCAGGAAACGCCGGACCTGCCGGAGCAGCCGCATGGCGCCCTCCCGGCCGCCAATTTCGCGGAATGGTTCAAACAGACGATTGAAAAGCGCAATGGCAAATAAGCGCATCCTGAGCGTGCTGGGCGGCGTGCTGGCCCTGGCCCTGCCATTGTGGGCGGCGGCCGAGCCCACCATCCCGGCCTTCACCACCACCCCGGCGCCGGGCGGCGGCACCAACTACGGCCTGTCGCTGCAGACGCTGATCATCATGACGGCGCTGACCTTCCTGCCGGCGGTGCTGCTGATGATGACGGGCTTCACGCGCATCATCATCGTGCTCTCCCTGCTGCGCCAGGCGCTCGGCACGCAAACGGCGCCGCCCAACCAGGTCATGGTGGGCCTGGCCCTCTTCCTCACGTTCTTCGTCATGGGGCCCGTGTTCGACCGCATCTACACCGAGGCCTACCAGCCCCTGCAGCGCAACGAGATCAATGTGACCCAGGCCCTGGAACGGGGCGCGGCGCCGCTCAAGACCTTCATGATGAAACAGACGCGCCAGGCCGACCTGGCCCTGTTCGTGAAGATCTCGCGCACGCCCGCCCTGCAGGGCCCGGACGATGTGCCCCTGCGCGTGCTGATCCCGGCCTTCATCACGAGCGAGCTGAAGACGGCCTTCCAGATCGGCTTCGCCATCTTCATTCCCTTCCTCATCATCGACATGGTGGTCGCCTCGGTGCTCATGTCCATGGGCATGATGATGATGTCGCCCGCCGTGATCTCCCTGCCCTTCAAGCTCATGCTGTTCGTGCTGGTGGACGGCTGGCAGCTGCTGCTGGGGTCACTGTCCCAGAGTTTCTACTGAGGAGCTGAGCGATGAATCCCGAAACCGTCATGACCATGGGCCGCCAGGCCATGGAAGTCACCCTGCTGGTGGCGGCCCCGCTGCTGCTGGTGGCCCTGGTGATCGGCCTCATCGTCAGCATCTTCCAGGCGGCGACCCAGATCAACGAATCCACCCTCTCCTTCATTCCCAAGCTGGTGGGCGTGTTCGTGGCCCTCGTGGTGGCCGGGCCGTGGATGCTGTCGGTCATGCTCGACTACATGCGCCAGGTGCTCACGGGCATTCCCAACCTGGTGAGCTAAGTGCTCTTCCTCTCGGCCGCGGACGTCAACGCCTGGATCGCCGGGCTGCTGTGGCCGCTTACCCGCATCCTCGGCCTGATCGCGGCCGCGCCCGTGTTCGGCAACAGCCGCATTCCCGCGACCGTCAAGCTCAGCCTGGGCGTCATGATCGCCCTGGTGATCGCCCCCACGGTGCCTGCCGTACCGGCCGCCGAGCCCACGTCCTGGGCCGGGCTCATCATCCTCGCCAAGGAACTCATTACGGGCGTGGCCATGGGCTTCGTGATGCGCATCGTGTTTGCGGCGGTGGAAATGGCGGGCGAGATCAGCAGCCTCACCATGGGCCTGGGCTTCGCCAGCTTCTTCGACCCCATGTCGCAGGGGCGCTCCTCGGCCATCGGCCAGTTCCTGGTCTGGATCGCCACCCTGTCGCTGCTGGTGGCCAATGTGCACCTGCTGCTGTTCGAGGCGCTGGCGGAAAGCTTCGTCACCATGCCCATTTCAGCCGAGATGCTGCATGGGGGCGGCTTCTGGAACGTTGCCACCTGGGGCGCGAAGATCTTCAATGCGGGGCTGCAGCTCTCGCTGCCGATTGTCGCGGCGCTGCTCATCACCAACGTCGCGCTGGGCATCCTCACGCGCGCCGCGCCCCAGCTGAACCTGTTCGGCATCGGCTTCCCCATCACGCTGGGGGCCGGTTTCCTGGTGCTGATGATCTCCCTGCCCTACCTCACCACCCCGATGCTCAACCTCTTCCACCAGGGCACCGAAAAAGCCCGCCACGAACCACGCGCCCTGCAAGGCCAGGGCGACACCCTCCCCCGCAAGCGGAAATAATTTCTTAAAGGGGTCTGTCCCCTTTAGGAAAGACCCTAGGGTGTTTCTTAAAGGGGACGGACCCCTTTAAGAAATTAGAGGTAGTTGAAGAGGGAGAGGGAGGAGGCGGCCTTGAAGCTTTTCTGGGCGGCTTCCAGGCTGGCCTGCTGCTGGGTGAAGCGGGAGATGGCTTCGATGGGATCGACTTCGATGAACTTGGCGATCTGCGCTTCGTACTGGATGTTGATGTCGATGCCGGAGCTGTCGAGGTAGTCCACTTCCTTCAGCCCCGCGCCGATCGAGGCGCGCACGGACAGCACATTGTCCTGCGCATTCGTGATGTTCTGGTTGGCGATGCTCAGGGCGTTGGTCAGCGCGGCGCCATCCGCCGGCGTGCCCGCCGGGCCGCGCAGGGTGTCGATCACGCCCTGGATGGTGGTGAACAGCGACTGGTTCTGGCTCGGCTTGACCGTGAAGATGTCGCCATGCGCCGGTTCGCCCTTGATGTCGAACTGCATTCCGTCGAAGACGATCGGGTCGCCCGCCTTGTACGGCAGGGCGGGCGACGTCAGCAGCGTACCCGTGGTGGCGTCCGTCACGGTGTATTCCGTCAGGTTGGTGCCGTCCGGTTGGGCCGTGATGGTGAAGTCGACCGTGTAGTCGTGCCCCGTCAGCAGGGCCGCGTCGACCACGGAACCCGGCGAGACCACGCCCGTGCCGCCGCGCCCCACGTTGCCGGGATCGGCCTGCGTCAGGAAGGTGCCGTTGCCGGTGATGTTGTTCTCGAAGATGGAGGTGCCCGAGGTGCTGATGGCCAGCTTGCGCCCCGTCGCCACCTGGAGTTCGCGCACGCCCTGGTCGCCGAAGTAGTTCGCGCCCGTGGCGGTCTGGACGTACGGCTGGGTGTTGGTCTTGTAGCCGGAGAAGAGATAGCCGCCCGTGCCGTCGGCGCTGTTGGCCAGCGCCAGCATGTCGCGCAGCCGGCCTTCGAGTTCGACCGCCAGCGCTTCCCGGTTGGCCGGGGTCAGGGACGGATTGCCCGCATACAGCACCGTGTCCTTCACGTCGTCCAGCAGGTCGCCTACGGAGCTCAGCGCCAGGTCCACCTGGGACAGGGTGCTGTTCGCCGTCTGGCGGTTGGTGGCGTACTGCGTGTTCAGTTCCTTGGACTGCGTCACTTCCAGCGCGCGCGCCGAGGCGACCGGGTCGTCCGACGGCGTGAGGACGCGGCGCCCGGTGGAGAGCTGGAGCTGGGTCTTCAGCAGGTTGCCCTGCAAGGTGCTCAGCTGGCTGACGCCCGCATCGTAAATCTGGCTGGTACTGATCCGCATGCCCATGGTGAAATCCTCTTATATCAACGCAGCGAGAGCAGCGTGTCGAACAGTTCGCTGGCCACCTGCATCACCTTGCCTGCCGCCTGGTAGGCCTGCTGGTAGCGCAGCAGGTCGGCCGCTTCTTCATCCAGGTTGACGCCGGACACGGTCTGCACGGCCGCCTTGGCCTGCGAGACCGCCGTTTCGCTGGCCTCGCTGCTGATCTGCATCTCGCGCGTCTTGTTGGCCACCATGTTGACGGTCTGGGCGTAGCTGCCCTGGAAGGTGGCGGTATTGCCAGCCAGGATGTTCTTGGTCTGCAGCCCCGCCAGCAGCACGCCGTTGCGGCTGTCGCCCACGCCGCTGCTGTTGGGCGCCACGGTGAACACGTCGCCTTCCTTCGGTTCGCCCGCCACCGTCACCGTAATGCCGTTGAAGCGGATGGTGGCGTTCGGCTCGTAGGCAATGGTGGTGGTGCCGGCCGGATAGGTGGTGGAGCTGCCGTCCTGGAGCGTGACCACGATATCCGTCGTGCCCGGGAAGCCGTCCAGGGTGCGCGTGGCCGGGTCGGCCGGATCGGCCTGGTGGAAGGTCAGGGGCAGGGGCGCCGTCAGTGCATTGCCCGCGGTCAGGTAGTCCACGTCCACACTGCCCGGCGTGATGGTGCCGTTGCCTTTGTTGGCGCTGCCCACCGAGGTGGCGACGGGGGCCGCCAGCGCAATCTTGCTGCGGTCCGTGATCGCCACCTTGAATTCGGCCGCCGCGTTGTAGGTGGGGCGCACCTGGAAGTGGTCGCCCTCCACCGCCGCGCCGGTGATCATGTAGCTGACGCCGTCGATCTCGACCGGGTCCGTCATCGGGTCGGGCAGGTAGGTGGTCTGGCCGTCGCTGCGGCGCACGACGTACTGGCCGCCTTCGTACTTCACGTCGTAGTCCATGCTGGTGAGCTGGCTCGCGTTCGTGATGGTGGCGTCGATCGTGGCGGCACTGGAGGGCGAATTCCGGGTGTCGTAGCCCACATAGGCCTTGGTGACGGCGAAGAAGTTGCCGCCCAGGTCGCCGTTCAGGTCCTGCCCCAGCCTGTGCTGGTCGTTGAAGCTGGCCGCCAGGCCCGCCGCCATCTGGCCGAGCGAGTTCTGCACGCGGTCCAGGGACTCGCTGCGGAACTTCATCACGCCGCCCAGGGCGCCGCCCGTGAAGGCGCTGTCGGGCAGGGCCGAGACGCCGCCCGAGGTCTGGTAGCCCACCGTCACGCGGCTGGGGTCGGTCGGCGAGGTGCTCACGCCCAGCTCGACGGTCGTGGCCCCGATCACCAGGGGCTGGCCGCTGCCGAAGGAGAGGCTGAGCATATTGTTATCGCTCGGCATCACGTTGACCTGGATGTGCTGGTTCAGTTCACGGATCAGCTGGTCGCGCCGGTCGAGCAGGTCGTTGGGCGGGTTGTTCTTGTCCAGGCTCAGGCCCGCGATCTGGTTGTTGAGCTTGGCGATCTCGCCCGCATAGGAGTTGATCTGGGCCACGCTGGCGGTGATCGTGCTGTTGACGCCCGCCTGGATCTCCGTCAGGCGCCCGCTCACTTCCTGGAAGCGCGAGGCCAGGGTCTGGGCGGCGGACAGCATGGAGTCGCGCGCGGCAGGCAGCGAAGGGGTGGAGTTGGCGTTCTGCACGCCCTTGAAGAAGTCCTGCAGCGCGGGCGAAATGCCGATGCTGCTGTCGGCCAGCATATTGTCGATCTGGCTGATCTGGCTGTAGTAGGCGTCCACCGAGGACTGGGTGGCCTGGGCGCCCATGAGCTGCTTGTTCAGGAAGTCGTCGTAGAAGCGCTTGATCTGGGCCACTTCCGTGCCCGTGCCCACGAAACCGACCCCGATGCCGATGGGCTTCGTGGTCGATTGCACCACCTGCTGGCGGCTGAAGCCCGCCACGCTGGCATTGGTAATGTTGTGCCCTGCCGTGGCGAGGCCCGTCTGGGCCGCCAGCAAACCGCTCTTACCAATGCTGAGTAGACTGCTCATGATGTGTTTTCTTTCCCGCTTGGTCTGTTAACGGCACACATGGCCTGCGCTTTAGGCCAGTGTCTTCTTGATAATGGCCGCCAGTTTGGTGGCGTAATTCGGATCGGTGGCGTAGCCCGCCTTCTGCAGCCCGCGCGCGAAGCTGGCGGCGTCGCCGCCGCTGGCCAGCACTTTCTCGTAGCGCGGATTGTTGGTGATGAGCTTGGCGTAGTCCTTGAAGCTGTCCGCGTAGCTGTCGTAGGCGCGGAACTTCTCCACCCGGCGCTGCGCCCGGCCGTTCACGTATTCCGTGGTCACCGCCTCCACCACCTTGCCCTTCCAGTCGGCGCCGGCCTTGATGCCGAAGAGATTGTGGCTGGCGCTGCCGTCGCGGCCCTTGATCTCGCGCCGGCCCCAGCCGCTCTCCAGGGCGGCCTGGCCCAGCATGAACTTGGCCGGGATGCCGGTGGCGCGGCTGGCCTCCTCGGCGTGGCTGGCGAGCTTGTCCTGGAAGGCCTTCACGTGCGGCAGGCGCGAACCGCCCGCGGCGCCGGACGCCGCGGCGGCCGTGTCCACGGCGCTGGCGCCGCCGGCCGCCTCGATGGAGCGCTGCAGGCGCGCCGCGTCGAGCAGGCTGCGCGAGAAACCGCCGTCCTTGAGCACGGCGCCGTCGCTCTCCACGCCGCTGGCCACGGCCGCGTCCATGCCCTGCACGCCGCTGGTCTTGGACAGCTGCCGGATCAGCACGTCGGCCAGGCCCACGCCCTTCTTGGCCAGGTTCTGGCTGGTCTGCTGGTCCAGCATGGTGGTAAACATCTTGGTCTGCTGGTTGTCCAGCATGCCTTCCGCCGGGGCCGCCTCGCGCATGCTCTTCATCATCATGTTGATGAACATCGCTTCGAACTGCTGGGCAGCCGTCTTCAGCGCCTCCGGCGAACCGGCCTGCGCGGAACGGCGCAGGTCGCCCAGGCCCTTGCTGTCGATGGCAAGGTCGGGCGCGCTCAGTTCCTTCGGGCTGCTGGTCTGGCGGATCATGGCTGGTCCTTAGATGATTTCCAGCTCGGCGCGCAGGGCGCCGGAGGTCTTCATGGCCTGCAGGATGGCCAGCAGGTCCTGGGGCGAGGCGCCGATGGCGTTCAGGGCCTTCACCACGTCGGCCAGGGCGGCGCCGCCCGGCAGCATGATGACCTTGCCGTTATCCTTCTTGATGTCGACCTGGCTGTTCTGCGTCACCACGGTCTGGCCGCGCGAGAAGGCGTTCGGCTGGCTCACCTGGGGCTCGCTGTTGACCGAAACGGTGAGGTTGCCGTGCGAGATGGCGCACGCCTCCAGCGTGACGGCCTGGTTCATCACCACCGAGCCCGTGCGGGCGTTCATGATGACTTTGGCAGCCAGCTTGGCCGGATTCACGTCCAGCTGCTCGAGCTCGCCGATAAAGGCCACGCGCTGGTCGCTGCCGTTGGGGGATTGCACGCGGATCACGCGGCCGTCCAGGGCATAGGCGATGCCGCTGCCCCATTTGTCGTTGATGGCCTGCACCACGCGGCTGGCGGTGGAGAAATCGGTGTTGTGCAGCTCCAGGCGGATATTGCCGCCCTCGCCCACATTGCTGGCCACGGCGCGTTCCACCGTGGCGCCGTTGGAAATGCGGCCCACGGACAGGTGATTCACCTGCACGGAAGCGCCGCCGCCCGGCGCCTGGGCGCCCACGCCGCCCACCACCAGATTGCCCTGGGCCATGCCGTAGACCTGGCCGTCCGCGCCCTTCAGGGGCGTCATCAGCAGGGTGCCGCCGCGCAGGCTCTTGGCATTGCCCATGGACGACACGGTGACGTCGAGCTGCTGGCCCGGCTGGGAGAACGGCGGCAGCGAGGCGGTGACCACCACGGCGGCCACGTTCTTCAGCTGCATGTTGATGCCCGCCGGCAGGGTGATGCCCATCTGCTGCAGCATGGAGGCAATGCTCTGCACGGTGAACGGGGTCTGGGTGGTCTGGTCGCCCGTGCCGTCCAGGCCCACGACGAGGCCGTAGCCCATCAGCTGGTTCTGGCGCACGCCGGCGATGCTGGCGAGATCCTTGATGCGCTCCGCCTGCACGGCGGGCGCCAGCAGCAGCGCCAGGCTCAGGCCCAGCACCTTGCAGGTCGTGGCGAAGGTCTTCATGGTCAGAATGGCAGCAGGCTGAGGAAGAAGCGCGAGGCCATGGAGCTCAGCTCGGCACGGTCCACGTGGGAATTGGTGCGGTATTCGACGCGCGCATCGGCGATGGCGGTCGAGGCCACGGTGTTGCCGGGGCCGATGGAATCGGGGTTCACCATGCCGGAGATGCGGATGAACTCGGTGCCCTTGTTCATGGCGATCTGCTTCTCGCCCGCCACGATCAGGTTACCGTTGGGCAGCACCTCGACCACGGTGGCGCCGATATTGCCCGTGAAGGTGTTGCTGGCCGACTGGTTGTCCGCATCGGCGAACTTGTTGTTGGCGCTGGTGGACAGGTCGGCGCCGAACTTCCCTTGCAGGGGGCCCGGCACGCCGAAGTTCACGCTGCCCGACTTGCTGGCCGAGCTCGCGCCCGATTTCACGGCGGAGGTGCGCTCGGTGATGGCGATATTGATCACGTCGCCGATCTGGCGCGCGCGGCGGTCTTCGAAGGCGGGGCGGTAGCTGCTTGCCTGGTAGATGGAACCGTTGGTCGGCGCGGGCTGGGCCACCACCAGGGGACGGGCCGTGGTGGGACCGGCCACGATGCTGGTGGGGGTGCTGGCGCAGCCGGCCAGGGCGGCGGCGGTCAGGGCGATAAGGGCTTTGTTCATGGCGGTGTCTCGCTTACATCTGCGACAGTTTCTGCAGCATCTGGTCCGAAGTGGTGATGGCCTTGCTGTTGATCTCGTAGGCGCGCTGGGTCTGGATCATGTTGACCATCTCCTCCACCACGTTCACGTTGGAGGTTTCCACATAGCCCTGCAGGATCACGCCGGTGCCGTTGGTGCCGGGCACATTGTCCTGCGGCGCGCCGGAGGCGCCCGTTTCGACGTACAGGTTCTCGCCCTTCGACTCCAGGCCGGTGGGGTTGATGAAGGTGGCCAGCTGGATATTGCCGATCTGCTGGGGCGCGGCCTGGCCCGGCAGGGTCACGGAAACCGTGCCATCCTTGCCCACGGTGATGCTGCTGGCATTGATG
This sequence comes from Massilia endophytica, assembly GCF_021165955.1. Lineage (NCBI taxonomy): Bacteria > Pseudomonadati > Pseudomonadota > Betaproteobacteria > Burkholderiales > Oxalobacteraceae > Massilia > Massilia endophytica. Next base: position 3,421,374 of record NZ_CP088952.1, read on the forward strand.
GGAATGGTGATCGCGGGCTGCAGCACATAGCCGGTGGAGGTCACCATCTGGCCGTTCTGGTCGCGCTGGAAGGAGCCGTCGCGGGTGTAGGCGGTGGTGCCGTCGGGCAGCAGCACGGTGAAGAAGCCGTTGCCGTTGACCATCAGGTCCTTGTCGTTGCCGGTGGCCTGGGGGTTGCCCTGGGTGTGGATGCGCTCGATCGTCACGGGGCGCACACCCGTACCCACCTGCATGCCGGAGGGAAGCTGGGTCTGCTGGGAGGAGGCGGCGCCGGGCTGCCGTACGTTCTGGTACAGCAGGTCCTCGAAGACGGCGCGCGATTTCTTGAAGCCGTTGGTGCTGACGTTGGCCAGATTGTTGGACACGGTGTCCATCTGGGTCTGCTGGGCTTCCATGCCCGTCTTGGCGATCCATAGCGAACGAATCATCTGCTTTCTCCTGTCAGGGCAAAAGCCCTTTTTCATGAAAGCATTATGCGGCGTTCAGGATCAATTCAAAGCGAGGATCTGGGTGGCTTTCGCAGCGTTATTCTCGGCATTCTTCAACAGGCTCATTTGCGTGTCGAAGGAGCGCGCCAGGGCGATCATGTCGACCATGGCGTCCACGGGATTGACATTGGAGCCCTCCAGGGCGCCCTCGGCCAGGCGCACCGTGGCGTCCGGGTCGGCCGGCTGGCCCGAGCGCTGGCGGAACAGGCCGTCCGAGCCCCGCTCCAGCCCCGCCGTTGGCGGATTGACCAGCTTGATACGGCCCAGCACATTGGCGGGACCCGGCTGGGTCTGGTTGGTGTCGATCACGCTCACCGTGCCGTCGGCGCCGATGGCGATCTCGGTATTGGGCGGAATGGCGATGGGGCCGTTCTCGCCCTGCAGGGTGTGCCCGGCGCCCGTCTGCAGCAGGCCGTTCTGGCTGATCTTCAGGCTGCCGTTGCGGGTATAGGCCTCGGACCCGTCGGGCGACTGCACCGCGATAAAGCCCTCCCCGCGCAGGGCCACGTCCAGCGGCCGGCCCGTGGTTTCGATGGGGCCGGCGCTGAAGTCGCTGCCCGAGGTGGCGTTGACCACGAAGCTGCGCGTGGGCAGGCCTTCGGACACCACCGGCACGGCGCGGAAGCTGTCGAGCTGGGCGCGGAAGCCGGTGGTGGCCACGTTGGCCAGGTTGTTGGCGGTGGAGGCCTGCCGGTCCAGGATGTGCCTGGCGCCGGTCATGGCGGTGTAGACGAGCTTGTCCATGGCTTACTCCCGCATCAGGCTTAGCGCATGTTGACCAGGGTCTGCAGCACGGAGTCCTCGGTCTTGATGGTCTGGGCATTGGCCTGGTAGACGCGCTGGGCCGTGATCATGTCCACCAGCTGCTCGGTCAGGTCCACGTTCGACGATTCCACGGAGGAGGAGCGCATCAGGCCCATGCCGCCCTCGCCCGGCACGCCGATCTGGGGCACGCCGGAGGCCGAGCTCTCGGCCCAGGCATTGTTGCCCAGCGGCGTCAGGCCGTCCACGTTGGAGAAGTCGGCCAGCACCAGCTGGGCCAGCGGACGCGACTTGCCGTTGCTGTACTGGCCGATGATGACGCCGTTCTCGTCCGCCGCGAAGCGCTGCAGGGTGCCCGAGGAATAGCCGTCCTGGCTGGACAGTTTTTCCGAGGTGGGCTGGCCGTACTGGGTAATGCCGTCGAAGGTGGTGGCGATCGGCATGTTCAGGATGGCGCCATTGTCCGGGAAGATGGGCAGGCTGATATTGAAAGGCAGGGTCTGGGCCGGGGTCAGGGCCGCCATGGCCGCCGCGTCCAGCTGGCCGGACTTGTTGAACACCAGGGTGCCCACCTTCACGGCCGGCACCGACACGGCCTTCTCGAAGGCGGCGTTGATGATGTCCGGGTTGTTGCCCGCGACGGCGCCCACGTCGGTCGGCGCCGTGAACAGCTCGGTGATGCGCGCAATGGTTGCCGCATCCGCGCCCTGGGCCGTCGCCTCGGCCACGACGGCGGCGCCGGCGGCGGCCGAATAGGCCTGCTGCGCGGCCAGCACGGCGGCCGGGTCAGCCGGAACGGCGTTGACGGCGGTGAAATAGTCGGCGCGCGCGGTAATGGTGGCCGCATCGGTGGTGGTGATCTGCATGACGCGCTTGGCCTGGGCTTCGCGGCCGTCGTTGCCGGCATACACATCCCATTGGCCGCCGGCCGTCTTCACATAGAACATCGACATCACGTGCTCGTTGCCCAGCGAGTCGTAGACGGGCAGCACGGTCTGCTTGTTGTAGGTGGTGGGGTCGGCCGCATCGAAGGGCACGGTGGCCGGGATCTCGGCGCGCGAGTCCAGGTTGATCTTGAAGTTGGCCTTGGTGGTCTGCACCGGCGCCAGGTCGGCGGTATCGATGACGATGGGCACGGGCGCGCCGGACAGGATCAGGCCGTCCTTGTTCGCCATGTAGCCCGTGACCTGGGCGCCCTGGGCGTTGACGAGGGTGCCGGCCTTGTCGAGCAGGAACTGGCCATTGCGGGTGTACTGCACGGCGCCGTCCACCACGGTGCGGAAGAAGCCGCCGCCGTTGATCGAGATGTCCAGCGGATTGTTGGTCGTTTCGATATTGCCCTGGGTGAACTGCTGCGCCAGGCGGGCGACGCTCACACCGATGCCGGGGTTGTTGCCGCTCACGCCGTTCAGCGAGTTCGCGTACAGGTCGGCGAACTGGGCTTCCGAGCTCTTGAAGCCCACGGTGCTGGCGTTGGCGATGTTGTTGCCGATCACGTCGAGCGATTTGGTGGCGGCGTTCAGGCCGCTGAGACCTTGTTGGAACATGGTTTTCCCCTGTGTGTGGTGGGCTTACAGAATTTGCTTGATGTCGTCCATGGTCAGCTGACCAAGGTTCGGAATATTGAGTTTCACGCCGCCGGCGCCGTTCGACACGCTGGCCACGGTGCCGAAGCTGAGGGTGCGCACTTGCTCGCTGGTCAGGGGCTCGTCCTTGACCTTGGCCTTGACGCTCAGCACGTAGTTGCCGTCGGCGATGGTGCTGCCGTCCTTCAGCTTGCCGTCCCACACCATGGGCAGGGCGCCGGCGTCGACGTCGTTCATGGTGATGGTGTGCTTGATGTTGCCGGCCTTGTCCTTGATGTCGACCGTGACTTCATCGGCCGAGGTGGCCAGCTCCAGGCCGAAGATGCCCTTGCCTTCCGTGACCTGGATGGAGGTGCCGGGGGCGAGGATGCCGTGGTTGATGAGGCTGGTTGCCTGCAGGTTGGCGGCGGCCTGCTGGTCCGAACGCAGGGTTTCCAGCGTATCGTTGAGCTTGTTGATGCCGGTCACGGTGTTCAGCTGCGCCAGCTGGCTGGTGACCTGGGCGTTGTCGAGCGGGTTCAGCGGATCCTGGTTCTTGAGCTGGGTGATCAGCAGCGTCATGAACTTGTCCTGCTCGGCCGAGATCTTGTCGCTGGTGGAAGGCCCTTTCGGGTTCACGGCGTTCAGCAGGGCCGAGGACGGCGCGGTATTGGTATTGGTGGTGGCGACGGCCATGGTTATTGTCCGATGGTGAGGGTTTTGAGCAGCAGCGACTTGGCTGCGTTCATGGTTTCCACATTGGTCTGGTAGGAGCGCGAGGCCGACAGCATGTTCACCATCTCGTCCACGACATTCACATTGGGCATGCTCACATAGCCCTTCTCGTCGGCCAGCGGGTTCTTCGGATCGTAGACCTGCTTCAGGGGCGAGGGATCCTCGATCACCTGGCGCACCTTGACGCCGGTGGAAGCCTTGTCGCCCGCGGGCGTGGCTTCGAACACCACCTGCTTGGCGCGGTAGGCTGTGCCGTTGGCGCTGGTGGCCGAATCGGCATTGGCCAGATTCGACGCCACCACGTTCAGGCGCTGGGCCTGGGCGCTCATGGCCGAACCGGATACATTGAAAATATTAAACAGCGACATGATTACTGACCTCCCTGAATGGCCGCCAAGAGGCCCTTGATCTGGGAATTGATCAGGGTGACGCCCGCTTCATAGCGCAGCGCGTTGTCGGCGAACTGATTGCGTTCCACATCCATGTCCACGGTATTGCCGTCGACCGAACCCTGCACCACGCCGCGGTAGAGCAGCGGCGTGCCGTCGGGCAGGGCCTTGCCGTCCTGCGCGGGCGCCCCGTAGTGCTTGGCTGCGGTGGTCTTCAGCCCGGCCTGGTTCGCATTGCCCAGCGCATTGCTGAGGGCGGCGCTAAAATCGATGTCGCGCGCCTTGTAGCCGGGCGTATCCGCGTTGGCAATATTCGAGGCGATGACGGACTGGCGCTGCGAGCGCAGGCTGAGCGCGGTCTCATTGAATCGCAGGTAATCGTCGAGTTTCCCTAGCATGGCAGCTCCATGGCATCTTCTGGTAGTGACAGGTTCGATCATACGGAGCCGGGGGCGCAAACAATCCGATGAGAAAGACGGGCTTTTCCGCCCTATTCCCCGCTTCGCTTTACACGGCCGCCTTTAAGATGGCTGCATTCCCCACTGTATGAAGTGCCCGCCATGAAACTGCCGATGTTCACTGCCGCGCTGCTGCTGAGCTCCCTCGCCCAGGCGCAGACGCCGCCCAAGACGGACGCCGCCCGCCTGCGCCAGACGGTCGAGCAATTCCTGCAGGTGCAGAGCGCCGGCCTGCCGGGCAAGGTGAATGTCACGGTGGGCGCCATCGACAGCCGCACGGCGCTCGGCCCCTGCGCCGCGCCGGAGGCCTTCCTGATGCCCGGCGCGCGCGCCTGGGGCAAGACTTCGGTGGGCGTCAGGTGTGCGGCGCCCTCCACATGGACGGTATATATTCAGGCTAACGTGTCGGTGCTGGGCAACTATATTGCCGCCGGCGTGCCGCTGGCCCAGGGCCAGACCATCCAGGAAAGCCAGCTGGTGACCCTGCAGGCGGACCTGACGACCTTGCCATCCAACATCGTCACCGACAAAGCGCAGGTGGTTGGCCGCAGCAGCAATATTTCGCTCGCGGCCGGGATGCCTTTGCGTTTGGACAACATGCGGAACAAGCCCGTGGTGCAGAACGGCCAGCTGGTGCGCCTGGTGGCGGCCGGCGCCGGATTCAGCATTTCATCGGAAGGCAAGGCCACCGGCAATGCGTCGGAAGGCCAGGTGGTGCAGGTAAGGACGGCGAGCGGCCAGCAGGTCTCGGGCGTCGCCAAGGCAGGAGGTCTGGTCGAGGTCGCGTTCTGAGGATTTGCCGGCCGGGCTAAAGTTTTCGCCGCCTGCGCCGATATATGACTCGTGTACCGGGGTAAAAGTACTCCAACCAGACGAGGAAGATGCTGTGAAAATCAACGATACATTAAAGAGCACGAACGGCTTGCCGGCGTCCTCGCCCAATACGGCCGGCAGTGCGCGCACTGCCGAAAAGGCCGCGGCGACCGCGGCACAGACCCAGGCCAGCTCGGACAATGTGCGCCTGTCGGCCCAAGGACAGGCGCTGGCGGCCAGCGGCACCAGCGGCGCGAATGCGGTCTTCGACAGCAAGAAGGTCGAGCGCATCAAGCTGGCGATTGCCGATGGCCAATTCCAGGTCAATTCGGAGAAAGTGGCGGACGGCCTGCTGGAAACGGTCAAGGACCTGCTGCACTCCCGCAAACGATAGGTAGAACATGCACACCGCCACCCCGATGGACAGCCTGCGCGCCGAGCAGGCCCTGATCGCACAATTGCTGGACGTCCTGCAAGAGGAACAGCAGTGCCTGGTGGCGGCCGAGATCGATGCGCTGAGCGAACTGACGCCGCGCAAGTCGGCCCTGATCGGCGAGATGGCGGTGCTGGCCTCGCAGCGCCACCGTCAGCTGGGCGCGGCGGGCTTTGCGGCCCAGGAATCGGGCATGGACGCGTGGCTGGCCGCGCATGGCGGCGACGCCGGCGCGGCGCTCTGGCAGCAGCTGCTGGACCAGACGCGCGAAGCGAAGGAACTGAACCGCCTGAATGGCATGCTGATCAACCGCCAGCTGGGCCACACCCAGGGCGCCCTGCAGGCCTTGCGCCCGCAAGCGGCCCCCGTCTACGGCCCCAACGGCCAGACCGCCCCCCGCCCCGCCAGCCGCGGCTTCGTCGCCGGCTGATCCACCAAAAATTTCCTAATTGGGGACAGACCCCTTTAAGCAACACCCTAGGGTGTTGCTTAAAGGGGTCTGTCCCCAATTAGGAAATTTTCATTGCGCCGGGGTGGTGGGGATTTCTTTGACGACGTCCGGTAGGTTGGAGAGGATCGTCACCGCCACGCGGCGGTTGCGGGCGCGGCCTTCGGCTGTGTCGTTCGGGGCCACGGGGTGGTTGGCGGCGTGCCCCACGGCCGTGAGCCGCTCGGGCGCCACGCCCGCGTCGATGAAGAGGCGCACCACCGCCGCCGCCCGCACCGCCGACAGCTCCCAGTTCGAGGCGAAGGCCGTGCGGATCGGCTGGTTGTCGGTATGGCCTTCCACCTGCACCGCATGCGGATCGTTCTTCAGCAGCCCCGCCACGGCGCGCAGGGCTTCGCGCGATTCGTTCGTCAGCCGCGCATCGGCCGGCTCGAACAGCACGCTGGCGTTGATCTCCACGCTCACGCCGCGGCTGGTCTGCGTCACCCTCACCTTCCCTTCCTTGACCAGCGGCGCCATGGTGGACATGAGGTCCTGCGCCAGCTTGGTGAGCTGGGTGCGCTCGCGCTTCATCATTTCCTGGCGCCGTTTCAACGCGGGATTGGGCAGGGGCAGATTGGGAATGTCGGTGTCGATGCGGCGCGCCGCGCCCTGGCCGCCGAAGGCGTCGCCCAGGGCGTCGGAGAAGATCTTGTACTTGCCCTCGTTGACCGAGGAGATGGAGTACATCACCACGAAGAAGGCGAACAGCAGCGTGATGAAGTCGGCGTAGGAGATCAGCCAGCGCTCGTGGTTCTCCGGCTCCTCGTCGAACTTCCTGCGGGCGCGCCGGTAGACGAAGGCCATGTCAGTGCTGCTCCCTCAGCAGCGTGGCGATGCGTTCGTCCATCACCCGCGAGAGGTCGCCCATGGCGATGTCGTTGAACACGGCCGCCGCGATCTCCATCTGGTGCACCTGCTGGATCACGATGTTTTTCAGCTTGTTGGCAATGGGGTAGAACAGCAGGTTGGCCAGGCCCACGCCGTAGATGGTGGACACGAAGGCGACCGCAATGCCCGAACCGAGCTTGCTCGGTTCCGTAAGGTTTTCCATCACGTGGATAAGGCCCAGCACCGCCCCCAGGATGCCGATGGTGGGCGAATAGCCCGCAGCCGATTCCCACATGCGCACGGCCTGCCGCTCCGCCATCTCGAAGGCGGTGATCTCGGTGTCGAGCAGCTGGCGCATCTTGTCCGGCTGGATGCCGTCCACGATCATGCGCAGGCCCTTGGCGGTGAAGTAGTCCTTGGTGCCCAGCATGTGGCGCTCCAGTGCCAGCGGGCCTTCGCGGCGCACGGTCTGGTTCCAGGCGGCGATGTCGCGCGCCAGGGCGCCGCGCGTGTCTTCGGGCGGACGGATGACCCAGGCCAGCATGCGCACGCCGCGCCGCAGGGTGGCGGGACGGGTCTGCAGCATGACGGCGCCGAACGTTCCCACCACCACGATGGCGAAGGCGGCAGGCTGGATCAGCGAGGCGGCCTTGCCGCCTTCCAGCGACTGGCCCACCAGCAGGCCGGCCAGCGCCAGCACAAGGCCGATTATGCTGGACCAGTCCATGCCTGCTCCCGCAAGGTGGCGCGCAGGCGGGCCACAGCCTGCGTGTGCAGCTGCGAAACCCGCGATTCGGATACGCCCATCACGGCGCCGATTTCCTTCAGATTGAGTTCTTCCTCGTAGTACAGGCCCATGAGCATCTTCTCGCGCGGCGGCAGCGCCTCGATGGCGTCGATCACGGCCTGGCGGAAGTCGGTGTCGAGCAGCGCGCGCAGGGGATCGGCGTCCTCGTCGTGCGCGTAGCGGTCGAGGAAGCTGTCGTTGCCGTCGTCGTCGTGGAAGTCTTCGTAGTAGACCAGCTGGTGGCCGCCGCCTTCGGACAGCATCTCCTGGTAGTCCGCCAGCGAGAGCTTGAGCGATTTGGCCACTTCCGATTCGCTGGGCGGACGGCCCAGGCGCTGCTGCAGCGCGGCCATGGCGTTCTCGATCTTGCGCATGTCCTGGCGCATGGAGCGCGGCATCCAGTCGCTGCTGCGCAATTCGTCGAGCATGGCGCCGCGGATGCGCATGACCGCATAGGTCTCGAACTGGGCGCCGTGGGTTTCTTCGTAGCGGTTGATGGCGTCGAGCAGGCCGATCATCCCGGCCTGTACCAGGTCATCGACTTCCACACTGGGCGGCAGCTTGGCCTTCATGTGGTGGGCAAGGCGCTTGACCAACGGCATATGCTCCGTCAGCAAGGATTCCTTGTCCACTTTCCCTTTGACCGTGTACATATAGTTCTAGTTCTTCTCAGGCGCCAAGATGGTTGCCACTCCCTGTTCAGTATGCCGGCGAGCCCGCCAGGGCCAGACGTCCGGCCAGCTGGCGGAAGGCCACCGAGGCGCCTGCCAGCGGGAAGGCATCGACCACCGCGCGCCCGAGGCGCGCTGCGCGATGCAGGTATTCGTCCGCCGGCACCGAACCCATGGAAACGAGGTTCACGGCCAGGTAGCGGCTTGCCGCTTGCGCCATATTATCGTAAACCACACGGGCTTCGGCCTCCGATGCTCCCGTGACAACAATCCCGAAGGGACGGCGCCCCAGTTCATGGTTCAGGCGCTTGATCATCATGTAGGCGTTCTTGATGGAGGTGGCGCTGTTCGAGACCTGCACCACGATGTCGGAGCTGGCCATCACGGGCACGGGGAAGGCCTCGCCGTCGAACTCGCCGTCCACGATCACGATATCGGTCTGCGCGGCCAGCACGTCGAAGGCCTTGGCCAGGCGGCGGCCTTCGTCCGGCCCGCGGCGCATTTCGCCGCGCGTCATGGAGACCACGTTGAAGCCCTGCGGCGCCTGGTGAATGACCTCGTTCAGGGCGCACTGCTGGCGCGCCACGCTGAGCAGGCTGGCGCCGTCGTCCACACCGAGGCGGGAAGCCACGCCATGCGCGCTGGCGCAGGCGTCCACCAGGGTCACGTCCGTACCGGCCCGGGCCAGGGTCGCGCCCAGGTTGACCAGCATGGCGCCCTTGTCGTCCTGCGGGGTGGCGGAGAGGAAGGTGACGATGCGCGGCCGCGGGCCGGCCAGCATCCGGCGCAGGCCTTCGGCCTGGTCGAAATTGAAGTTAGCCAAGGTGCACCTCGCGCAGCATGCTGTCGGCGCCCGCGGCGGCCATCAGCAGGGGCAGTTCGGAATCGGCGTACTGGGTCGCGGCGGCGCCCTGCTTCAGGCTGAAGGCGCGCTCGATCAGCTCGGCGGGCTTGGCCAGGTGCAGGTCTTCCGGCACGCGCTGGCCGTTGGACACGTAGTAGAGCTGGAGCTTCTGGCGGATCACTACGTCCAGCACATTGCCCAGGGAGGCCGCTTCGTCCAGCTTGGTCATGATGCAGCCCGCCAGGCCGCTGCCCTGGTAGGCGCGCACCACTTCGTTCAGGGTTTCCTGGGTGGCGGTGGCGTTCAGGCAGAGAATGCGCTTCACGTCGGCGTCCGCGCCTTGCAGCATGGCCACCTGCTCGGTCACCATCTGGTCGCGCTGGCTCACGCCCACGGTATCGATCAGCACGGTGTGCTTGTTCTTCAGCTCCTTCAGGGCGATGCGCAGGTCGGCCTCGTCCTTCACGGAGTGCACCATCACGCCCAGGATCTTGCCGTAGATGCGCAGCTGCTCATGGGCGCCGATACGGTAGGCGTCGGTGGTGATCAGGGCCAGCTTTTCCGGGCCGTGGCGCATCACGCAGCGCGCGGCCAGCTTGGCGGTGCTGGTGGTCTTGCCCACGCCGGTGGGGCCGACCAGGGCGAACACGCCGCCCTGCTCCAGCAGCGCGTCCTCGTTGCCGAGCGCGGAGAGGTTGCGGGTCAGCACGGTGCGGATCCAGTCGCGGCTGTCGGCGGCGCTGCGGCCCTGCGGCAGCTTGTCGAGCAGGTAGCGCGAGAGCGTGGCGGAGAAGCCCGCGGCCAGCATCTCGCGCAGCACGGTGGTCTTGTGCGGGTCGCGCTGCTGGGTATTGCCCCAGGACAGTTCGGCCAGCTGGGTTTCCATCATGCCGCGCATGGCGCGCAGTTCGCTCATCATCGTGCTCATTTCGGCGGCGGCGTTGGCCTTGGCGGCGTTGACAGCGTCGGCCACCATGGCGGAGATGCGGTCCATGTCCATCGCGGGCTGGGCCGGCGCGGCGGCGCGCGGCGCGGCGGGACGGGCCGGAGCCGTGGCCGCGGCGCGGGGAGCGGCTGCCGGGCGCACCGGGGCGGGACGCTGGGGAATGTTCAGGGGAGCGTTCAGGCGGGCGGCCATGGCCTCGTCATAGGCCTGGGCGATGCTGGCCGAACGGGCGGCCGGGGCCTCGTCCAAGTCCAGCTGGGGCTGGGGCGCGGCCATGGGCGAATCGGCGGCGGGGCTGGCCAGGGAAGCGGCATCGTCATTGGCCAGGGCCAGGATCTCCACCACGCCGTCCATGGGACGGTTGGAGAGGATCACCGCATCCGGGCCGAGGGCTTCGCGCACTTTGCGCAGCGCCTCACGCGACGTGGGCGCGGTAAATTTTTTGACGTTCATTGCGACTCCTGTTGGGCTGGTCCCGCGTTTCGCACGCGCGGTTCGACTCGTATGGTCAAATTATTGACGATGCCCAAGAGAAATCATCGGTGGAACAGGCCGGGAAATCCCCTGTATTTCCCGGATGGCTGATTGTTAATTGAACAGCTCCTCGGGCGTGCTCGCGTCGTACAGCCTGGCGCCCCATTGCAGCAGCTGCTCGGAGCTGGCCCCATCGAGCCTTGCACGCACGGTACCGGACAGCGCGCCAAAGCGCCGCTCCAATTGCGCAGTCAGCATGGCAAGAATCCCTTCGCGCCTGCCCTGCTCCAGGCCCTGTTCGAGGCCCTTTTCCATGCCGAAGCGTTCAGCATTCGATATCCAGCCCATGTTGCTCTCCTTCTCGAAAGTGGAAATGCGGCTCCACAATTGCTTCTCGAGCTCAGGTGGCAGACGCATCATCCAGTCGATCACCTTGTACAAATCGATAATACGCTGCTTGTCCCAGGAGCGCTCATAGAGAAGCCGGGTGAGGCGCCATTTGGCGTCGTAGCGCTCATGCGGAGCCCGGCGCGTGCTGCCGGTCAGCAGGTGCGCCGCTGTCACGAGCGCGAAGGGATTGGGATTGCCCAGCAGCGCGTCCATGCTCTTCGCATGGTCCTGCAGCTTGGCCGCCGCGAAGCGCAGGCGCAGGCTGCAGCCCAGCAGCTCGTAGCCGAAACTGCGGGGACGCCAGCACTTGCCCCGGTCGGCCAGCACGACGCTCGCCCTGCGCCAGCGTGTGGACCGACACCAGCCGGTCGGCGATGCGCCTGCCCTGCCTGCCATCCTGCGCGATGGCCGCCAATTCGGTATCGAGGAAGACGTAGGGACGAGTCCAGTCAATGGCCGCGTGGGCTGATGGGAAGTAGAAGGCGAGGAAGTCCGGGAAGTAGCGCGTGATGGCATCCTTCCACGGCGCGTCGAAATCGTCGGCCATCCTGCCAGTCTATTGCGCCGGCCGGCACGGGTGGCCGACTGGCGCAAAGGACGGGCACGATCAGGCCGGGTTGCCCACCAGCGCCGTGACGCGGATGGTCTTGGTCTCCGGGATCTCGGCGTGCGACAGCACCTTCAGCTGCGGCAGCGCGCGGCGCAGGAAGCGCGACAGCAGCGCACGCAGCGGGCCCGGCACCAGCAGCACGGGCGTGACGCCCAGCGCTTCCTGCTGCGCGGCCGCCTGCTGCGCCTGCTGGGCGATGGTATCGGCCAGGCCGGGCTCGATGCCCTCGCCGCCGCTCGTCTGCAGGGCCTGCATCAGCAGGCGCTCCAGGCGGTTGTCCAGGGTCATCACGGACAGCTCGCCGCCGCTGGGGAACAGCTGCTGCACGATGGCGCGGCCCAGGGCCACGCGCACCAGCGCCGTCAGCTCGTTCGGGTCCTGCGTCTGGGCGGTGTGCTCGGCCAGCGACTCGATGATCGAGCGCATGTCGCGGATATGCACGCCTTCCTGCAGCAGGTTCTGCAGCACCTTCTGCAGCGCGGACAGGGAAATCATCTTCGGCACCAGGTCTTCCACCAGCTTCGGCGATTCCTTGCCCAGGTGGTCCAGCAGCGCCTGCACTTCGCCCCGGCCCAGCAGCTCGGAAGCGTGCGTGGTGATGAGGTGGTTCAGGTGCGTCGCCACCACCGTGCCTGCGTCGACCACGGTATAGCCCATGCCCTGGGCCTGGTCGCGCATGCCGGCGTCGATCCACACGGCGGGCAGGCCGAAGGCCGGGTCGGTGGTCGCCAGGCCGGGCAGCGTGCCGCTGGCCATGCCAGGATTGATGGCCAGGAACTGGCCGTTGTAGGCTTCGCCCGCCCCCACTTCCACGCCCTTGAGCGTGATGCGGTAGGCGGAAGGCTTGAGCTCCAGGTTGTCGCGGATATGCACGGGCGGCGCCAGGAAGCCCACTTCCTGCGCGAACTTCTTGCGGATGCCCTTGATGCGCTTCAGCAGCTCGCCGCTCTGCGCCTTGTCCACCAGCGGAATCAGGCGGTAGCCCACTTCCAGGCCGAGGGTGTCCACCGCCATCACGTCCTGCCAGGTGGCTTCTTCCGATTCGGCAGGCGCCGCTGCACCGGCGGCGCCTGCGCCCCCTGCAGCACCCTGCGCTTCCGGCGAGGCGGCACGCTCGGCTTCCGCCTTGGCGCGCTTGGACAGCAGGTAGCCCGCGCCGCCCAGGGCGCCGCCCAGCAGCAGGAACACGAGGTTCGGCATGCCGGGGATCAGGCCCATGCCGCCGATGATGGCGGCCGTCACGTACATCACCTGCGGCTTGGCGAAGAGCTGGCCGATCACCTGGGTGCCGATGTCGGTTTCAGCGGCCACGCGCGACACGACGATACCGGCCGCGATCGAGATCACCAGCGAAGGAATCTGCGCCACGAGGCCGTCACCGATGGCCAGCAGCGTATAGTTTTTGATCGCCTCGCCGAAAGGCATGTCGTGCTGGATCAGGCCCACCAGCAGGCCGCCCACGATATTGATGACGGTGACCAGGATGCCGGCCACCGCGTCGCCGCGCACATACTTGGACGCACCGTCCATCGCGCCATAGAACTCGGCTTCCTGGGACACTTCGGAGCGGCGGCGGCGCGCCTCGGCTTCGCCGATCAGGCCCGCGTTCAGGTCCGCGTCGATGGCCATCTGCTTGCCCGGCATGGCGTCCAGGGCGAAGCGCGCGCCCACTTCGGCGATACGGCCCGCGCCCTTGGTCACCACCACGAAGTTGATGATGGTCAGGATGATGAAGACCACGATACCGACGGTGTAGTTACCGCCGATCAGGAAGTGGCCGAAGGCCTCGATCACCTTACCGGCAGCGTCGGCGCCGGTGTGGCCTTCGGTGAGCACCACGCGGGTGGAGGCCACGTTCAGGGACAGGCGCAGCATGGTCGACACCAGCAGCACGGTCGGGAAGGCCATGAAGTCCAGCGGCTTGACCGTATAGAGGCTGGTCAGCAGCACGATGATGGACAGCGCGATATTGAAGCTGAAGAACAGGTCCAGCATGAAAGCCGGCAGCGGCAGGATCATCATCGCCAGCAGCATGATGATCAGGATCGGCGCCGCCAGGCTGCGGCCGTTCACGCCGGACAATCCGGCCATCCATGCTGGCATTTTCAGGCTGTTCATGATTCAGCTTCCCTTGGTATGACTTAGTTGTTGTCAGGCTTCTTCTGCGAGGCCGGGTTGTGCGGGTCCATATCGGCCGGCACGTCGAGCTTGCTCGGACGGTCCGGATAATGGCCGCCCGGACGGTAGGCGCGCAGCTGGTAGACATAGGCCAGCACTTCGGCCACGGCCGCGTACAGGCGGGCCGGGATCTCGTCGCCGATGTCCGTATGCTTGTGCAGCGCACGGGCCAGGGCAGGCGCTTCGAGGATGGCGACCTTGTGCTCCTTCGCCAGCTCGCGGATCTTGGCCGCCACTTCGTCCGTGCCCTTGGCCACCACCTTCGGCGCGCCGCGCGAGCCGTCGGCGTATTTCAGCGCGACCGCATAGTGGGTCGGGTTGGTGACCACCACGTCGGCGGTCGGCACGTCGGCCATCATGCGGCGCTTGGCCATCTCGCGCTGCATCTGGCGGATCTTGCCCTTGATCTGGGGATTGCCGTCCGATTCCTTCGATTCCTGGATCACTTCCTGGCGCGTCATCTTCAGCTTGTTCGCGTAGTGCCACATCTGGTAAGGCGCGTCGATGGCGGCGATGAAGCCCAGCGAACCCACAAGGAAGAGGAAGCTCATGGCCATCATGTCCAGCAGGTGCGCAAAGGCCTCGCGCGGCGGCTCGTTGGCCAGGCCGAACATGGCTTCCTTGTTCTTCATGATGACGAGGTAGGCCACGGCGCCCACCACCACGGTCTTGGCGATGGCTTTCACCAGCTCGACCAGGGAGTTCTTGGAGAACAGGTTGCTGATCCCGTTGATCGGGTTCAGCTTCATGAAATTGGGGGTGAAGGCCTTGGAGCTGAACAGCCAGCCGCCCACCAGCAGGGGCGAGGCCAGGGCCACGATCATCACGGCCGCGCCCAGCGGCAGGCAGGCGATGAGCACCTGCACCAGGTCCATGAGAATACGGTGGATCAGCACGTCGGGATCGAACACCTGCTCGCGGGTGAGCGAGAGGCCGGACACGAGGGTGGAGCTGAGCTGGCGCACCAGGCCCGAACCGGTCATCCACAGGCCGGCGCCCGCCGCCATCAGCACGGTAAACGTCGCCACTTCCCGGCTTCGGGGAACGTCGCCTTCCTCGCGCGCCTGTTCAAGGCGCCGGGGTGAGGCTGATTCGGTCTTTTCGGCGTCGCTGTCTTCCGCCATGGGGCACTCCTGTTTCGATAGCTGACATTATTGCCGCGCCAGCAAATGCGCCATGGGCCGAACAGAGGGCAAAACCCGCGTTAATTGGAGATTTCCATAGAGAAAGTAGGAGGCAAAATCACCCCTGTGGCGTGCTAGTATTGCGCGAATGCAAACCATCCATCACTCGACGGTCGTGCTGCGGCCCGGCCTCTACATCCTGCGCCACCCGGGCCGCGGCGGCCCCCTGAGCATCGGCCGCGCGGCAGGCGATCCCGCCCATTGCGGGACCATGGAACAGCTGTCCACCCCCGGCACCCACGGGGCCGTGCTGCGCGGCCCGCAGGACTGCATCGTGCTCCAGGTGGCAACGGCGCCGGTCGAGCTGCTGGTGAGCGCCTATGGCGCCGAACCGGCCGAGCTGCGGCTGGACGCCATCGACCTGTCCCCGCCCCGCCCCGCACTGCAGGTGCCCGCGCAGGGCGTGAGCGTTGTCGGATACGTGGACGGCGCAGGCGAACAGGTGGCGAGCGGCGGCGCCCTGCTCGGCAGCACTGGCGATGGCGGCCGGCTGGAAGGCCTGCAGCTGCTCTGGCCTGACCGGCCGGAGGACGTGGACCTCGTCTGCCGCATCACAATGGAAGGCAAGGGCCACTCCCCCGTCGTGCCCAGCGGACGCTTCCTCGGCAGCCGTGGCGAAGGAGGACGTATCGTCGCCCTCTCCATCGGCCTGGCGGGGCCGGGCGCCGCCAATTACCAGCTCACGGGCTGGGCCTATTTTTCCGGCGCCTACATGCTGCCGGTGACGAGCGGCGCCGTGCTGAGCGGGCCGACGGGGCTGGAACACCTGACCGGGATCGGCGTCAATGTGCAGGCCGTACTGCAGGAAGCGAAACCCGCAAAGGCCGCGAAGGCTGCAGCCAAACCGCGCGCCAAGCGCAAAACGAAGCGCTGACGCGGCAAGATGAACATCCTGTTCATCCACCAGAATTTTCCGGCCCAGTTCGTGCACCTGTCGGCTGCGCTGGCGGCGGAGCGGGGGAACCGCGTTGTGGCCCTGGCCTTCAACGACAACCCGGCGCCGCCCGGTGTCGAGGTGCAGCGCTACCGCCTGCTGCGCGAACGCGCGCCGCAGACCCATGCCCTGCTGGCGGAAAACGAACAGGACGTGCTGCGCGCCGAGGCCTGCGCTTCGGCGGCCATGCAGCTCAAAGCCTCGGGTTTCGAGCCGGATGTCATCTACGCGCATCCCGGCTGGGGTGAAGCCCTCTTCATCAAGGATGTGTTCCCGGCGGCGAAGCTGCTGGTCTATTGCGAATACTATTATTCGGCCGATGCGCCGGACGTGGACTTCGATCCCGAGGCTCCGCGCATGAGCTTCGCGCTG
The DNA here is from genome assembly GCF_021165955.1 of Massilia endophytica. NCBI lineage: Bacteria > Pseudomonadati > Pseudomonadota > Betaproteobacteria > Burkholderiales > Oxalobacteraceae > Massilia > Massilia endophytica. The sequence goes on from NZ_CP088952.1 coordinate 3,437,725, forward strand.
CGCGCCAGCACCCGCATGCGCAATGCCCTCCAGCTGCTCACGCTCGATGCGGCGGACGCAGGCATCGCTCCCACGCACTGGCAGCGCGCGTCCTTTCCCGCAGCCTACCAGCCGAAGATCAGCGTGATCCACGACGGAATCGACCTCGCCGCGCTGCAGCCCCAGCCGCATGCCCGGCTGGACATCCAGCAGCCCGGCGGCGGCGCCATCCGGCTTGGCGCCGGCGATGAGGTGCTGAGCTACGTCGCCCGCAGCCTGGAACCCCTGCGCGGCTTCCCCGTGTTTATGCGCGCCCTGCCCGCCCTGCAGCGCCAGCGCCCCAGGGCCCAGACCGTGATTGCGGGGCTCGACCAGCAGATCTACAGCTATCGCCATCCCAGCGGGCGCAGCTGGCGCGAACAGATGCTGGCCGAGCTGGATGGAAAGCTCGACCTGAGCCGCATCCATTTCGTAGGACACATTCCGCGCGCCAGCTACCTCGGCCTGCTGAACGTGGCGAAGGCGCACTGCTACCTGACCACGCCCTTCCTGCTCTCCTGGTCCTTCCTGGAAGCGGCGGCCAGCGGCATGCCGGTGATCGCCTCCGATACCCCGCCGGTACGCGAGTTCGCGGCCGCATTGCAGCCGCAGCTGCTGCCCTTCCACGATCACGGCGCGCTGGGCGAGGCTCTGGCGCGCGCCCTGGCTGCGCCGCGTGCGCCGCGTTTGGTGCGCCAGGCGCCGGAAATCGAACTGCAGGCCTGCCTCGCGCGCCAGAAGGCGCTGATCGGATCCTTATGACACCTCAGGCCGGAGCCAGCATGGCCAGCTGTTCCTCGTTGAGATAGCACCACTCGCCCTCCTTCAGGCCGAGCGCGTCGAGCCCCAGGCGTCCGATGGCCGAGCGGTGCAGCGCGGCGCAATGGTTCCCCGCCGCGGCCAGCATGCGTTTGACCTGATGGTATTTGCCCTGCTCCAGCACGATCTCCAGCTGGTGTTCGCCCTTCTTCTCGCAGACCAGCGCCGCCAGCGGCCCAGGTTCATCGTGCAGCTGGACGCCGCCGAGCAGCTGCTGCACCAGGGCATCCGTCACCGGCTCCTGGGTGGTGGCCTGGTAGACCTTCGGCACATGGCGCTTGGGCGAGGATTGGGCGTGGATGAAGGGGCCGTCGTCCGACATCAGCAACAGGCCCGTGGTGTCATGGTCGAGGCGGCCCACCGGCTGCACGTCGCGCCAGGTAAACTGCTCGGGCAGCAGTTCGAGCACGCCCGGGTGATGGCTCGGCTTGCGCGAACATTCGTAGTTGGCGGGCTTGTACAAGGCCAGATAGACGTGCTCGCGGTAGACCCAGCGCTCGTCGAACACTTCGAGCACGAGGCCCTCGGTTTCGATCTGGGTCTTGTAGCTGCTCTGCAGTTCGCCGTTGGCGATCACGTCGCCGTCCTCGATGAGGGCGCGGCAGTATTTGCGGGTGCCGAATCCCTGCGATTGCAGGATGCGGTCTAGTGTCTGTTTGCTCATGACAGAATTTTACCGGAATGGCGCCATGCGCCAGGCGATTGCGTTGGGTGAAAGTGGTATGACATCGCGATTGACGCAGATCAATGGCCTGACCAATTCGTATTGCTACACTGAAAGCATGGTAGGAATCTGCTGAACGTTCCTATCGGAAAATTGGTGACCAACAACACGGAGAGAGCATGAAACTGACTGTCGACCGGGCGTCGCTCGCCCGTCATACCGCGGCGCGCCACACGGCGGCGCTGGCGGTGGCCCGCTGGCGTTTGCCTGAGGAAGCGGAGGATGCCTTGCACCAGCCCATGCCGCAGGCGCGCTGGCTGGAACTGACGCAGGAACGTTTTCTGGCCTGGCTGCGCCACGGGGGCTTCGCCCAAAGTGGCGGCAGCGCGCAATCGTTTGCTGAGGAAGAAACGAAAACAGCGGCACGAGGCCGCCGTTTTCCAGTCCCGTCACAGGACTCTTACGAGGAATTGTAATTCTCTCTTTTTCGCATCCGTGATGCGCTCGGAGTAGTTCACCCAAGTTGGTGCAGATAACTGAGCGATGCTTGATTTGCCCTCCCTTGTTCCGAACTACATGACCACTATAGGTCACAAGCCCGGATATGCAAGGGCGATTTGGGCCTAGCGCAGCGCGGGTTTCGCGGCCTCCACCGTGGCCTTCATGGCGCCCGCTCCCACCGAGGCGCCAAATTTCTTCAGCACACGTTCCGGCAGGCCTTCGTGCTGGGTATAGTCGATCACGTCCTCGGCTTTCACGATATCGCGCGCCACGCTGTCCACGCTGCCCAGGCCGTCCGCCAGGCCCATGTCGATGGCGCGCGCGCCGGTCCAGTACAGGCCGGAGAAGGTCTCGTCCGTTTCCTTCAGCCGCTTGCCCCGTCCCGAGCGCACCACCTCGATGAACTGCTGGTGGATTTCGTTCAGCATCTGCTGGGCATGCGCCTTGTCCTTGTCGGACTGCGGGCTGAACGGGTCCATGAAGCTCTTGTGGGCGCCGGCGGTCAGCAGGCGGCGCTCGACGCCCAGCTTTTCCATGGTGCCGGTAAAGCCGAAGCCCTCCATCAGCACGCCGATCGAGCCGATCACGCTGGCCTTGTTGACGTAGATGCTGTCCGCCGCCGAGGCGATGTAATAGCCGCCCGAGGCGCAGATCTCGTCCACCACCGCATACAGTGGCTTGTCGGGATAGCCCTTGCGCAGGCGGCGGACCTCGTCGACGATCATGCCCGCCTGCACGGGGCTGCCGCCGGGGCTGTTGATATGCAGCACGATGGCGACCGAGCCGCTGTCGGCAAAGGCCTTGTTCAGGGCCGGAATGACGACGGCCGCCGAGCCGCTGCCCTCGCTCTCGATATTGCCTTCGATCTCGATCAGGGCCGTGTGCCGCCCCACTTCCGCATCCCCGCTGAGGATGCTGAAGTTGAAGTAGTTGGCGACCGCCAGGAAGATCACCACGAGGATGAAGACCTTGAAGAAGATGCTCCAGCGGCGGTTGGCGCGCTGCTCCTTGATGGTGGCAAACACCAGCTTTTCCAGCACCTCGCGCTCCCAGTTGATGGGCGGCTGCACTGGCGGCGGCACGGGGGCCGGAGCGGGGGCTGGCGGGATGTGGCTGTTCTCTTCACTCATGATTGTCTTCTTTCGGTGGGCACGGCCGCACATAGTCGTCCGGATGCCAGTAAATCTGCCCGTCCCGCTCGCTGATTGCGATCGGACGCAGCCTTCCGCCGCGGCAGGGACCGCCAACGCAATGCCCGCTCTCCGGCATGTAGATGGCGCCATGGGTGGCGCACATGATGTACAGGCCGCTCGATTCGAAGAACTCGCCCTGCATCCAGTCCAGCTCGACGGGAACGTGCGCGCAGCGGTTCAGGTAGGCGTAGGCGCGCCCGCCATGGCGCACGACAAAGCCCGTCTCCGCGTCGCCGCCCGCCAGGACGGGGAAGCGGATGCCCTTCCCGCCGTCGACGACGTCGGCGGCCGCGCAGATCAGGATGCCTTCGCTCATCAGGCGTTCTCGTTCAGCCACTGCTGCAGTTCCGGCACCGAACGGGCCGAGAACAGGGGGCCGCAGGCGGCCAGCTGGCTCACCGGGTGCGCGCCGTATTCGACGGCGATGCCCGACGATCCCGCATTTTGCGCCATCATGAGGTCATGCGTGGTGTCGCCGATCATGACGGTGCGCTTCAGGTCCTGGCCCAGCTCGCGCGTCAGCTCCTGCAGCATGGCCGGGTGGGGCTTGGAGAAGGTCTCGTCCGCGCAGCGGGTGGCGTGGAAGGTGGACAGCAGCTTGGCCGCATTCAGGGCCCGGTTCAGGCCGACCCGGCTCTTGCCGGTGGCGACGGCAAGGAAATAGCCCTGCTGGCTCAGCTCGTCCAGCAACTCCGGCACGCCGTCGAACAGGGTCAGCTCATGGTCCTTGCTCAGGTAGTGGTAGCGGTAGCGCTCCAGCATCCGGCCCAGCATTTTCTGGTCGAGGCCGGGCATCACCGTCGCCATCGCCTCCGTGAGGCCGAGGCCGATAACGTGGGCGGCGGCCTCGCGGCTCGGAATGGGCAGCCCGAGGTCCTTGGCCGCGGCCTGGATCGACTTCACGATGGTGGCGGTGCTGTCCATCAGCGTGCCGTCCCAGTCGAAGACGATCAGATCAAATTGCTTTCTTGGCATGTATTGTCGTTTACTTAATCCAGCGGTTTGCCCAAGCTTACCAAGAATTTTTCGCATTCGGGGGCGAGCGGCGCCTTGAGGGTCATTTTTTTGCCGCTTTCCGGATGGGTGAAGGTGATCTGGTGGGCGTGCAGGAACATGCGCTTGAGGGCCCCGCGCGTCGCATTGGCCTTCTGCAGCGCCTTGTTCAGGGCGAAATCGCCGTATTTGTCGTCACCTGCGATGGGAAAGCCCGACGATGCCAGATGAACGCGGATCTGGTGCGTGCGGCCCGTTTTCAGCTCGGCTTCCAGCAGGGCAAAGCCGGGATATTTATGCAGCAGCGTGAACACCGTATGCGCGGGCTGGCCGTCGGCCTGCACCACCACGCGGCGCTCGCCGTCCGGCGTCGAGTACTTAAACAGGGGCAACTTCACGTGCTGGCGCTTGTTCTTCCAGTCCCCCACGGCCAGGGCGTAGTAGCGCTTGTCCGTCTCACCGTCGCGCATCTGGTCGTGCAGATGAGTAAGCGCCGACCTCTTCTTGGCCAGGAGCAATAGTCCGCTCGTTTCCCGGTCCAGGCGGTGCACCAGTTCCAGGAACTTGGCGTCCGGCCGCGAGGCGCGCAGCTGCTCGATGACACCGAAGGAGACGCCCGAGCCGCCATGCACAGCCACGCCGGCCGGCTTGTCCACCACCAGCAGGTGGGCATCTTCGAAAATGACGGGAAATTCGGCGGCCGGGACGGCATTTTCGGCCTTCTCCGCGATACGGATGGGCGGAATGCGCACTTGGTCGCCCTCCTGCAGCCGGTACAACTGGTCGATGCGGCCCTTGTTGACCCGCACTTCGCCCGAGCGCAGGATACGGTAGATGTGGCTTTTTGGTACGCCTTTGCAAACACGCAACAGGTAGTTATCTATCCGTTGACCGGCCTCTTCTTCGCCAATTGTCACGAATTGCGCCTGCGGCAGGACCTTTGTTGGAGAAGTTGCAACAGCCGCTTGCGCAGGCTTTTGCCTTGCCTTCCCAGAAATTCCCTCTAAGTCCTTCATTTTGAATATATAATCGTCTCGCGGCGGTTTGGCTGCTGCACGTGTAAGAAAGAAAAGTACAATTTTACACAGGGGCGTCACCACTGGCCTCGCCATTTTGCAAATTCAGTGGAAATAAATGTATGCGCACATTTCGGCGCAGGCCAGGGTGGCAACCACTGTTGTGATCGGGTCGGGCGACGGAATGCCGGAATTAGACTGGCTGGATATTAAGGATAAGTCCGGCGAGCAAGCACTACAGTCGTTGCTCGCCGGTTGATGGAACTGATAACGCTTGCCGTTTCGCCAGGCACCATACAAGATGCCCTGGCTCGACGCTTCGCGCACGCCTGCATTCTCCGCCCCGTCAGAACGGGATGTCCGGATGAGTTGCCAGCAGTGCGACACTCGGCAAAACGATCGGCTCCATGCGCCCTTTGCGGCAGCAGCGCCCGTGCGCGCTGTCGCATGACAAGGCATTTCCCCGCAGCCTCCTTAATTCTCGCGTGTATCCCTATGGTAGCCCTTCCCCGGAAGGGCATTGCTTGGCCTATGGGCCCGCGGAGTTAATAAAAAATGAAACGCATGTTGTTCAATGCGACGCAGCAGGAAGAATTGCGCGTCGCCATTGTCGATGGTCAGAAACTGATCGATATCGACATCGAGACCGCCGGACGCGAGCAGCGCAAGTCCAATATCTACAAAGGCGTCATCACCCGGATCGAACCCTCGCTGGAAGCCTGCTTCGTCAGCTACGGCGAAGACCGCCACGGTTTCCTGCCGTTCAAGGAAGTGGCGCGCAGCTACTTCCGCGAAGGCGTGGACGTGCGCAACGCCTCCGTCAAGGAAGCGCTGCGCGAGGGCCAGGAAATCATGGTCCAGGTAGAGAAGGAGGAACGCGGCAATAAAGGCGCGGCCCTCACCTCCTTCATTTCCCTGGCCGGCCGCTACCTGGTGCTGATGCCGAACAACCCGCGCGGGGGCGGCGTGTCGCGCCGCGTGGAAGGCGAAGAACGCCAGGAACTGCGCGAAACCATGGACAAGCTGGACCTGCCGCAGGGCATGTCCGTCATCGCCCGCACCGCAGGCATCGGCCGCACGGTCGAAGAGCTGCAGTGGGACCTGAACTACCTGATGCAGCTGTGGCGCGCCATTGAAGGCGCCTCCAAGTCCGCGCCGGGCGCCTTCCTGATCTACCAGGAATCCTCGCTGGTCATCCGCGCCATCCGCGACTACTACCAGCCCGATATCGGCGAAATCCTGATCGATACCGACGATATCTACGAGCAGGCGCACCAGTTCATGAGCCACGTGATGCCGGACATGGTGCACCGCGTCAAGCGCTACAGCGACGACGTGCCCCTGTTCTCGCGCTTCCAGATCGAACACCAGATCGAAACGGCCTACTCGCGCACCGTGCCCCTGCCGAGCGGCGGCGCCATCGTGATCGACCACACCGAGGCCCTGGTCTCCGTGGACGTGAACTCGGCCCGCGCCACCCGCGGCTCGGACATCGAAACCACCGCCTTCCACACCAACTGCGAAGCGGCCGAGGAAGTGGCCCGCCAGCTGCGCCTGCGCGACCTGGGCGGCCTGATCGTGATCGACTTCATCGACATGGAAGTGGCCAAGAACCAGCGCGAAGTGGAACAGCGCCTGAAGGACGCCCTGCACCATGACCGCGCCCGCGTCCAGATGGGCAAGATCTCCCGCTTCGGCCTGATGGAGCTCTCGCGCCAGCGCCTGCGCCCTTCCCTGTCCGAAGGCTCGCACGTGACCTGCCCGCGCTGCTCGGGCACCGGCCATATCCGCGATACCGAGTCCTCCGCCCTGCAGGTGCTGCGCATCATCCAGGAAGAGGCGATGAAGGAAAACTCGGCCGCCATCCACGTGCAGGTGCCGGTGGACGTTGCCGCCTTCCTGCTGAACGAAAAGCGCGGCGAAGTGCTGAAGATCGAAAGCCGCCACCGCATTACCGTGATCCTGATCCCGAACAAGCATCTGGACACCCCGCACTACAAGCTGGAACGCATCAAGCACGACGATCCGCGCCTGGAAGACCACGCCGCCAGCTACACCATGGCAGAGCAGGCCGAAACCGACATGGCCTTCAGCAAACGCCAGAAGGAAGACGCCAAGCCGCGCCAGGAAGCCGTGGTCAAGACCATCACCCCGGACCAGCCGGCGCCGATGGTGGACCGCAGCGCCGCTGCCGCTCCCGCAGCGCCGGCGAAAGCCGCCCCTGTGGCAGCCGCTCCGGCCGAAAAAGGCTTCTTCGCCAAGCTGATCGCTTTCTTCACCGGCAAGACCGAAGAACCTGCCAAACCGGCAGCCCCCGCCATCGTGAGCAAGCCTGCGGGCGGCGAGCGCGGCGAACGCAATGCACGCGGCCCGCGCGGCCGCAACCGCGGCAAGGGCCGCGGCGAGCGCGAGGAGCGCGAACCGGGCAGCCGTGCGGGCGCCGAGGAAAGCACGGGCAAGGCAGCTGCCGAAGCCCGTCCGCCGCGCCAGCCGCGTCCTCCACGCGAACCGCGTGAGCCGCGCGAAGGCGCCGAAGGCCAGGTGGAGGCGAAAGCCCCGCGCGGCGAGCGCGCCGAGAAGGGCGAACGCGCCGAGCGCCCACCGCGTCCGCCACGCGAGCCGCGTGAACCGCGCGCCGACAAGAATGTGCCAGCCGAAGCCAAGGCTGAAGAACTGGCGCTGGCCGCCGCTGGCGTCGGCCCGGTCGGCACCGGCACGGGCACGCCTGAGAACGTGGGCGCCGTGAAGTCCGCGGGTAATGCGGGTCCGGAAGGCGAAGAGGCTGATGGCGCCGAAGGCGGCGACGAGCCGCGCCGCCGCCGCCGCCGTGGCGGCCGTAACCGCAACCGCCGCGAGCGCGAAGGCGCCGAGGGCATGGAAGCGGCAGAAGGCGCGGAAGGCGCCGAGGTTGTCGCCGCACCGGTGGAAACCGTCGAGGAAAAACTGGCGGCCCGTCCGGCGGAAGATGCGCCGGTGGTGGCTGAAGCCCCTGCCGCGCCGGTGGAAGCCGCTCCAGTGGCGGAATCCGCAGCGCCGGTAGTGGAAGCTGCTGCGCCGGTGGCCGAAGCGGCCCCTGCTGTCGAAGCTCCGGCTGCGGTGGAAGCCCCTGCCGCCGCCCCAGTGGTCCAGCCTGCCGTGCAGCCCGAGCCTGTTGCCGCAGCGCCCGTGGTGCATGCCGAAGAAGCCGCAGCGCCGGCTGTAGCGGCCGAACCTGCCGAGGCGGAAATCGCAGCGTCGGGCGCCGGAGCTCCGGTTGCACAGCCAGCTGTTGAAGCGCCCGCCCCGGCGCCTGCTCCAGCCCCGGCCCCGGTGGCAGCTGCGCCGGCGCCGGCCCCGGCTCCCGCCCCCGCGCCAGCGGTGGACATGAACCAGGTGCTGGAAGCCGCCGGCCTGACGATGGCGGCCACCGACCCGGCCAAACTGCGCGCCGCGCAGGAAGCCGCCGCCCAGATCCAGCCGCCGGTCCGCAAGCCGCGCGAGCGCAAGCCAGCGCCGCCGGTTCCGGACGAGCCGCTGATCCAGGTCGACACCCGCCGCTAAGCGGATGACGCTGGAACGCAGCATCAAAGGGAAGCCTTCGGGCTTCCCTTTTTTCTTGTCCCCGCCCAAGGGCTTCCATGAACCGTCCTGATCCCGTCAGCCTGGCCGAAGCCTTCCGCTACTGGCTGAAGCTCGGCTTCATCAGCTTCGGCGGCCCCGCCGGGCAGATCGCCATGATGCACCGCGAGCTGGTTGAGCGCCGCCGCTGGATTTCCGAGCAGCGCTTCCTGCATGCCCTGAACTACTGCATGCTGCTGCCAGGCCCGGAGGCCACGCAGCTCGCCGTCTATATCGGCTGGCTGATGCACCGCACCCGCGGCGGCATCATCGCCGGAGCGCTCTTCGTGCTGCCATCGCTGCTGCTCCTGATGCTGCTGTCCTGGATCTATCTTGCCTTTGGCGCCGTGCCTGCGGTGGCCGGGGTGCTGTACGGCATCAAGCCCGCCGTCGTGGCCATTGTGCTGGCCGCCGCCTGGCGCATCGGCACGCGCACGCTGCGCAACGCTGCATTGATTACCCTTGCCGCGCTGGCCTTCATGGCCATCAGCCTGCTGCACATTCCCTTCCCTGCCGTCGTGCTGGGCGCGGCGCTGGCAGGCTGGCTTGGCGGCCGCTATCTGCCCGGTCATTTCAGCCCCGGCGGCCATGCGGCAACATCCGCCCCGGCCAGCTACGGTCCCGCGCTCATCGGCGACGACACTCCCACTCCGCCGCACGCCCTGTTCAGCTCCCGCCGCCTGGCGCTTACTGTGGCCATGGGGCTGCTGCTGACGGTGGGCGTATGGCTGCTGCTGGCCGCCCTCACGGGCATCCGGAACCCGCCGGCGCAGATGGGATGGTTCTTCACCAAGGCCGCCATGCTCACTTTCGGCGGCGCCTACGCCGTGCTGCCCTACGTCTACCAGGGCGCGGTCGATCACTATCACTGGCTCACTCCGGGGCAGATGATCGACGGCCTCGCGCTGGGCGAAACGACGCCCGGCCCGCTGATCATGATCGTCGCCTTCGTCGGCTTCGTCGGCGGCTGGACGCACGAAGTCTTCGGTTCCTGGCCCGGCCTGGGCGGCATCGCAGGTGCGGCCACGGCGGCCTGGTTCACCTTCGTCCCCTCCTTCCTCTTCATTCTCGTGGGCGGCCCGCTGGTGGAGGCGACGCGCGGCAATATCCGCATGACGGCCCCGCTGACGGCCATTTCCGCCGCCGTGGTGGGGGTGATCGCCAGCCTCGCCGTCTTCTTTGGTGCGCACGTCTTTCACGCGGCGGCACGCTGGGACTGGACCGCCATCGCCATGGCAGCCGCCGGCGCGCTCGCCCTCATGCGTTATCGGGTTGGCACCATTACACTGCTGGCCGCCTGCGCCGCTGTGGGCCTCGCGCTGCACGGCTGGTGATGCATCGTGCTATCGTATAGGAATGACTGAGAGAATCATCCTGCTCAAGCAGGAACGGGGCAGCAAGCCCGCCGTTCCGCTCGTGCCAGAAGCGCCCGACGGGCTGCTGGCCGACGCCCTCGCGCGCCCGCTGCACGACCTGCGCATTTCCATCACGGACCGCTGTAATTTCCGCTGCGTCTACTGCATGCCGAAGGAAGTGTTCGACAAGGACTACCAGTACCTGCCGCACTCTTCCCTGCTCACCTTCGAAGAAATTACGCGCATCGCGCGCCTGTTCGTGGCGCACGGCGTCGAAAAAATCCGCCTCACCGGCGGCGAGCCCCTGCTGCGCAAAAATGTCGAGAAGCTGATCGAAATGCTGGCCAATCTGCGCACGGTCACTGGCAAACCGCTCGACCTGACGCTGACCACCAATGGCTCCCTGCTGGCGCGCAAGGCACAGTCCCTGAAGGACGCAGGCCTGCAGCGCGTGACGGTATCCCTCGACTCCCTGGACGATGCCACCTTCAAACGCATGAACGACGTCGACTTCGCGGTTGCAGACGTGCTGCACGGGATCGACGCGGCCCACAGCGTGGGGCTGGGTCCGATCAAGGTCAACATGGTGGTCAAGGGCGGCATGAACGACCAGGAAATCCTGCCCATGGCGCGCCATTTCAGGAACACGCCCTACATCCTTCGCTTCATCGAATACATGGACGTTGGCGCCTCCAATGGCTGGAACATGAAGGAAGTGATTCCTTCCGCCGAGGTGGTGCGGCGCATCGGCGCCGAAATGCCGCTGGTGCAGGCCGATCCCAACTACACCGGGGAGACCGCCGCGCGCTGGCGCTATGCCGATGGCGGCGGCGAGATCGGCGTGATCTCCAGCGTCACCCAGGCCTTCTGCAGCGACTGTACGCGCGCGCGCCTGTCCACCGAAGGCAAGCTGTATACCTGCCTCTTCGCCACGCAGGGCCACGACCTGCGCGCCCTGCTGCGCGACGGCCACAGCGACAACGAACTGTCCGGCGCCATAGCCGGCATTTGGCGCGCACGCGGCGACCGCTATTCCGAACTTCGCACCATCAACACCGACGGCCTGGCGCACGGCAGCGAGCGCAAGGTCGAGATGTCCTATATTGGGGGGTAGTTTGACGATCAAAGAGAAAGTCAGCGCACTGATACTGGCCGGTGGACGCGGCACCCGCATGGGCCGGGTGGACAAAGGCTTGCAACCCTTCCGCGGCGGCACGCTCGCCTCGCACGTGCTGCAAAAGCTGGCGCCGCAGGTGGCGAAAGCCGCCATCAACGCGAACCGCAACCTGCCGCAGTACGAGGCGCTCGGCGTGCCGGTGCTGCCGGATGAACTCAAGGGCTTCGAAGGCCCCCTTGCCGGCCTGCAGACAGGCCTCAGGCATTGCAGCACGGAGCTGCTCGTCACCGCGCCCTGCGACTCCCCTTTCCTGCCGTCCGACCTGGTGCAGCGCCTGTACGACGCCATGGAGGCGCAGGATGCCGACCTTGCTGTCGCCGCCACGATGGAGGCGGATGAATCGGGGGCCGCGCACAAGCAGCAGCATCCCGTATTCAGCCTGATGAAGGTGTCGGTAAAGCCGCATCTGGACGCCTACCTCCAAAGCGGTGCGCGGCGCATGGATGGCTGGTACAAATCCATCAAGGTGGCGGAAGTCATGTTCAGCGACTCGGCAGCCTTCCGCAACATCAACACGCTGGAGGAACTGCAGAAGGAAGAATCTTCTGCGGGCGCGCGGACGCTGAAGGACGTGGTGAGCTGCCTGTCGGACTACGATCCCGACGCGCTGCCGGTGACGCAGGCGCAGCGCATCATCCGCGATTTCATCCAGCCGGTGCAGACGGTCGAAAAGGTGGCCCTGCGCGCTGCGCTCGACCGCGTGCTGGCCGAGGACATCATCTCTCCGATCAGCGTTCCGGCCCACGACAACTCGGCCATGGACGGTTTCGCCTTCGCGGGCGCCCAGCTGCAGGCCGGTACGCCAACCACTTTCGAAGTGATCGGCACCGTGTATGCGGGCCGCACGTCCGATCTGGCGCCGGGCCCCGGCCAGTGCGTGCGCATCATGACGGGCGGCGTCATGCCCGCAGGCTGCGACACGGTGCTGCCGCAGGAGCATGCTGCCGAAATCAGTGAGCGCAGCGTGACAGTGAAACCGGGCAGCATCCGCACGGGCGACAACCGCCGCTTCAAGGGCGAAGACCTGAAGGAAGGCAGCCCTGCCCTGCGCAAGGGCAAGATCATCCGCCCGGCGGACCTGGGGCTGATCGCATCGCTCGGCATTGCCGAGGTGCCGGTCCGGCGCAGGCTGCGCGTGGCCTTCTTCAGCACCGGCGACGAACTGCGCTCCATCGGCGAACCGCTGGCGCAAGGCTGCGTCTACGACAGCAACCGCTACACCCTGTTCGGCATGCTCACGCGGCTGGGCTGCGACATCATCGACATGGGCATCGTGCGCGACGACCCGGCATCGCTGGAGGCAGCGCTGCGCAGCGCCTGCGAAAGCGCGGATGCCATCATCACCTCGGGCGGCGTATCGGTGGGCGCGGCGGACTACACGAAGCAGATCATGGCCACGCTGGGCGAAGTCGCCTTCTGGACCATCGGCATGCGTCCTGGGCGGCCCATGGCCTTCGGGAAGATCGCCTCCAACGGCTGCAGCGCCTTCCTGTTCGGACTTCCGGGCAATCCGGTGGCGGTGATGGTGACCTTCTACTTCTTCGCCCGCCACGCCCTGCTGCGCATGATGGGTGCGGAGGCGGCGGACGACCAGCTGCTGCGCGTGCGTTCCCAGAGCGCGATCCGCAAGAAGCCGGGCCGCACGGAATACCAGCGCGGCATCCTCTCCCTTGGCGCGGACGGCCAGCGCGAAGTGCGCACCACAGGCTCGCAAGGCTCGGGCATCCTGCGTTCCATGTCCGAAGCCAACTGCATGGTTGTGCTGCACGACGGCCAGGGCAGCGTCGCCCCCGGGGACATGGTCGACGTTCTCCTCTTCGAAGGCCTGGCCTGACAGCTTAGCCGTGCCCGGTGAGCGTCCAGCCCATCGGGGCGTCGGCGAAGAGGCGCGCGTCCATCTGGCGCAGGCCGGCGGCGACGCGGGGGCGGAATTCCATTTGCCCAAAGATGTCGCGTTCGAGGTCGATACCGGGCGCGATCTCGGTCAGCTCCAGGCCATCCTCGCACAGGCGGAATACGCAGCGCTCCGTCACGAACAGCGCTGGCTGGCCTTTTTCGCGGGCGTAGGTGCCGCTGTAGGTGCGGTGCTCCACTTCTTCCACGAACTTGCAGCACTCCCCTTCCTGCACGATCCGAAGCGCCCCGCCCTCGATAGCGATTTCCAGCGCGCCCGCCGTGAAGGTGCCGGCGAAGACCACCTTCTTCGCGTTCTGGCTGATGTTGATGAAACCTCCCGATCCGGCCAGCTTGCTCCCGAACTTGCTCACGTTGAGATTGCCGCAGCGGTCGGCCTGCGCCAGCCCGAGGATGGCGACATCGAGTCCGCCGCCGTCGTAGAAGTCGAACTGGTAAGGCTGGTCGATCACGGCGTCCGCGTTGGTGGCGGCGCCGAAGTTCAGGCCGCCCGCGGGCATGCCGCCGATGACGCCCGGCTCCGCCGTCAGGGTCACCCGGTCCAGCAGGTCCTCTTCCGCCGCCACATTGGCCACGCCTTCCGGCATGCCGATGCCGAGGTTGACCACGTCGCCGTCCCTTAGCTCCATCAGCGCCCGGCGCGCAATGATCTTTCGCGCGCTGAGCGGCATGCGCGCAATCTCCGAAAGCGGCACCCGCACTTCACCCGCGAAGCCTGCATCGTAATGCGTGGAAAATGTCTGCATGTGGTATTCGGGCTTCTCGGCTACCACCACAAAGTCCACCAGAATGCCGGGAATCTTCACCTGGCGCGGATTGATCGCCCCTTCCGCGATGCGCTCGACCTGCACGATGACGATGCCGCCCGAGTTGTGCGCCGCCATCGCAATGGCCAGCGCCTCCAGCGTGAGCGCCTCGCGCTCCATCGACACGTTGCCGCAGGCATCCGCCGTGGTGCCGCGGATGATGGCGCAGTGGATAGGCTGGGCCTTGTAGAAGAGGTGCTCGGCGCCGCCCAGCGTCGTCAGTTCAACCAGGTCTTCGGTGGTGCGCGCATTGATCTTGCCGCCGCCGTGGCGCGGATCGACGAACGTGCCCAGGCCCACATGCGTCAGCAATCCCGGCTTGCCTGCCGCCGTGTCGCGGAACAGCTGGCTGATGACGCCTTGCGGCAGGTTGTAGGCTTCGATGGCATTGTCCATCGCGAGCTGCTGCAGCCTGGGCACCAGGCTCCAATGCCCGCCGATCACGCGCTTGACCATGCCCGCGTGGCCGAAGTGGTTCAGGCCACGATCCTTGCCGTCGCCCTGCCCCGCCGCGTACACCAGCGTCAACCCGCGCGGCGACTCGCTGGCGAGAAAGCGCTGCTCCAGCGCCACCGCGATATTCTCCGCGAATCCCACCCCGACAAAACCGCCCGTCGCCACCGTATCGCCATCGCGGACATGGGCCACTGCTTCGGTGGCGCTGACGATCTTGTTGCGGCGGTTTGCGGCCATTCAGTTCTCCTGTTGCGGGTCGTCGTCCGTATCTTTTCCAAGCAGAAGCTGGGCCGCTTCCGCAGGCAGCGCCTCCACCGACTTGAGCTTGCGCGCCATTTGGCGGCTGCGCACTTCGGCGTTCTCGATATTGCGCGCCGCGCGCTCGAGCGTGGTGCGCGTCGCGGCAAGCACGTCGCCGAACTTGGCGAATTCCGTCTTGACGGCGCCCAGCACCTCCCACACTTCGGAGGAGCGCTTCTCCAGCGCCAGCGTGCGGAAACCCATCTGCAGGCTGTTGAGCAGGGCCGACAAGGTCGAAGGCCCGGCGATGCTCACGCGGCACACGCGCTGCAGCTCGTCCGCCAGGCCGGGACGGCGCATCACCTCCGCATACAGGCCTTCGGTGGGCAGGAAGAGGATGGCGAAATCGGTGGTCTGCGGCGGGGACAGGTATTTCTCGGCGATGGTCTTCGCTTCCACGCGCACGGCCCGCTCCAGCTCCCTGCCCGCCAGCGCCAGCGCTTCGGCGTCGGCCTGGTCGGCCGCTTCCAGCAAGCGCTCGTACTGCTCTTTCGGGAACTTGGCGTCGATGGGCATCCACACCGGCGCGCCTTCCTTCTGGCCCGGCAGCTTGAGCGCGAATTCCACGCGCGCATTGCTGCCTGCTACAGTCTCCACGTTCTTCGCATACTGGTCCGGCGTGAGCATCTGCTCCAGCAGCATCTCCAGCTGCACTTCGCCCCAGGTGCCGCGCGTCTTCACATTGGTGAGTACGCGTTTCAGGTCGCCCACGCCCAGCGCCAGCTGCTGCATCTCGCCCAGGCCCTGGTGCACCCGCTCCAGCCGCTCCGACACCTGGCGGAACGATTCGCTCAGGCGCGACTCCAGCGTGGCGTGCAGTTTCTCGTCCACGGTCTTGCGCATCTCTTCCAGCCGCGCGCCGTTATCGGCCTGCAGTTCGCGGATGCGGCCTTCCAGCGTCGCCCGCACCTCGGCCATGCGGCGCGCGTTCGATTCGGTGAGCGCCTCGATCTGGCGGCGCATGCTGTCCAGCTGCTGCACCGTGGCTGCGTGGGCCTGGGACAGGGTATGCCCCATCTCCTGGCGCTGCGCCTGGGCCGTGGCCTGCAACTGCATGCGCACCTCGCGCTCCACGCGTTCCAGCCGCTCGGCCATCTCGCCACCGCCCTGGCCGCGCGCGCGCCACAGCAGCACGAGCTGCAAGGCCAGTACCGCCGCCACCAGCGCCAACAGGATCAGCATCTCCATCTCAGTCGGCCTTGTTGCGCATCCAGTCGGCCGTCTGGTAGAAGGACTGCATGAGGCGCAGGCGCAAGTCCTCCTCGATGCCGACATCTTCCATGGCCCAGGCCATGGCGCGCAGCCACTGGTCGCGCTCACTCGTTCCCACCGCGAATGGCAGGTGGCGGGCGCGCAGGCGGGGGTGGCCGAACTGCTCCTGGTAGAGATCCGGTCCGCCCATCCAGCCGCTCAGGAACCAGAACAGCTTGTCGCGCGAGCCGTCGGTGGACGGCGGATGCATGGCGCGGATGCCCGCGAACTCGGGCTCCAGCTCCATGAGGTCGTAAAAACGGTCCACCATCGCGCGCAGAACGCTCTCTCCGCCGATGACGTCATATAGGGTGCGTGATTCAGTCATAGCTGCCATCATAACGCAGCAAAGCGGTACGTATTGATCAAGATCAAACTCAGCGTCGATTTCTTTCAAAACGGTCCTGTTTGCTTGCACCATGGAAGATTCGGAACAGCCCGCCGACTGCCATGCCTACTGCGCCCGACCAGCCCTGGAACTTCCGTACCCGCCGCCGCTTCGGCCCATTGCTCCGCTATCGCCGCGACGACAGCAAGGGAGCCCTGCGCGTGACGCTGCTGGCCTGGCTCGGGGTGGCCGGTTTCCCCGCCTACTACTGGGTCTGCACCGTCCTCTTCCCCCAGCCCTACGAGAGCGTAACGGCCCGCCTGATCGGCATGGCCATTGCCCTGGCCGGGCTGGCCGCCGCGCGTTTCAGCTATCCCTACCGCGAGATCTATGTGGCGGTCGCGCTGACGTATTTCCTGCCCTTCTTCTGCAGCTACATGTTCCTCATGAACGAGGGCGGGAGGCTGTGGGGCCAGGTGCTCATGGTGGCCCTGGTCGCGCTGTTCCATTTCGAGATGCGCCTCGCCGTTCCCGCCTACCTGGCCGGAACCCTGCTGGCCGTTGCCTGCGTCGCCATCCAGGGCCGGACCTCGCTGCTGCTTCTGCCTTCCGTGCTGGAACAGCTGCCCGTGCATGCGTTTGCCATTTCCGCCTTGAGCGCCGTGCGCATCGGCCGCGCGGCGCTGGAGCAGCAGAAACTGAGCGGCCTGAAGGAAGGGCTGGGCACCGTGGCGCACGAGATGCGCACGCCGCTGGCCAGCGTGGACGCGAACGTGCGCGGCCTGACCCGCCTCCTGCAATGCGGCGACGGCGACGAGGAACGCCAGCAGGAAGTGCGCCAGGCCATGACCCGCATCCAGTACGAGGTGCGCCACATGAACCACCTGATCGACATGTTCCTGGTCAGCGCCAGCGCCACGCGGCGCCGCATGGACCCGTTCGAGACCGTGTCCATGGAGGAGACCGTGCAGGCGGCGATGCGGCGCTATCCCTTTACCGGCCCGGCCCAGAGCGACATGGTGAGCGTCGAGGTGCGCAGCAATTTCCGCTTCCCCGGCCAGCAGGAGCTGGCCGTGGTGGTGCTGCTGAACCTCCTGCGCAATGCCATGAAGGCGATTCACCGCGCAGGAAAAGGGCGCGTGCGCATCGTGGTGGACGGCGCGCGCGCCACCCCGCGCCTGCTGTTCATCGACACCGCCTGCGGCATCTCGGCGCGGCGCGTGCCGCTGATCTTCCAGCGCTTCTACGCCTATCCGTCCCATAACGGCACCGGCATCGGCCTAGCCCTGTGCCGCCAGATCATGAAGGCCTGGAACGCCAATATCCGCTGTATCTCCCGCGAGAGCGCTTATGCTATCTTCATACTGGAATTTCCACGTTCAGGTGCCCTATGAAACTGCCCGTACTGAGTCACCCCACGACCACCGTGCTGGTGGATGACAGCGACTCCTTCCTGCAAAGCGTCGTGTTCCAGCTCGATTCCTCGATCGCCAGCAAAACCTTCCACAACACCACCGAAGCCCTGAACTGGTTCCAGGCGAGCGCCAAACGCAGCGAGCTGCCGCTGGAAGTGAATGTGGACGTGCTGAACCTGCCGCCGGACCAGCGCAATGTGGCGGTGGATGTGCGCCGCATTTTCCGCGTGTGCGGCCAGCGCCAGCGCTTCGCCATTCCCTCGGTGCTGGTGGTGGACTATTCAATGCCGCAGATGAACGGCGTGGCATTCTGCGAGGCGCTGCAGGGCATCCCCTGCAAGAAGATCCTGTTCACCGGCGCGGCGGACGAGAAGATCGCCGTGGACGCCTTCAACCGCGGCCTGATCGACCGCTATATCCGCAAGAGCGCGGAGGATGCGCTGGACCGCCTGGAGCAGGAAATCCAGGCCATGCAGCAGGCCTACTTCATCGACCATTCCGAAACCCTGGGCGAGATGCTGGCCCTGCACGACTATGGATTCCTGCGCTGCCAGGCGATGGCGTCACTGATCCAGCGCCTGCGCCGGGAGCATGGGCTGGTGGAGCACTACCTGTTCCACGGCCCTACCGGCGTACTGTTCTTCGACCGCCACGGGCGCGCCCAGCTCATGGTGATCGAGACCGAAAAGAGCATGTGCTCCCACTACGAAATCGCCCGCGACAACGACGCGCCCCCTTCGCTGCTGGAGGCGCTGCGCGAACGCCGGGTGATTCCCTTCTTCAGCCAGCCCGGCGCGGACGGCATGTATTCCGCGGCGGTGGGCGAGCAATGGCACCGCTATTGCGCGGCGCCGCAGGTCTGCCTGGGCCGGGAGACCTACTACTGGGCCCTGTTCGACGTGCCCGACCACTACCTCGAATCGCCGGTCTACGCCTTCAACGAATACCTGCGCGCCGAACGCGCCTGAACTCAGGCCTCGCGCAAGGTCTGCAGGGGCGGCTGCCTCAGCACGTTGCGCAAGCCCAGCCAGCCGCCCGCTATCGCGCACAGCGCGCCCGCGGCGAGGCCCGCCAGCCATACTCCCGGAGTGAACGCCCATTCGAACTTGAACTGGTAGGTCGCCAGGCCCCAGCCCATGGCCGCCGCGCCGCTGGCCGCCAGCCCCCCCGCCAGCGAACCGACCAGCAGGAACTCGATCAGCTGCGCCTGCGAGAGCTGGCGCCGGGTGGCGCCCAGCGCCCGCAGCAGGCCCGCCTCGCGGGTGCGCTCGTCCTGCGATCCCATGAGCGCCGCGTACAGCACCAGCACACCGGAAGCGAGCGTAAAGGCGAACAGGAACTCGACGGCCTGGATCACCTGGTCCAGCACCGCCTGGATCTGGCGCAGCACGCTGCCCACATCCACCACCGTCAGGTTCGGGAAGTCGCGCGAGAGCGCATTGCCCGTCCCCGCGGACTGTTTGGGCAGGTGGAAGGAGGTGATCCAGGTCTGCGGCGTGTCGGCCATGGCGGCCGGATTGATGATGACGAAGAAGTTCACCCGCATCGAGCCCCACTCCAGCTTGCGCAGGCTGGTGATCTTCGCCTCCACCGGGGAACCCGCGATATCGAAGCGCATGGTGTCGCCCAGCTTCAGGCGCAAGGTGCGCGCCAGGCCCTCCTCCACCGAGGCCTCGGCGCTTCCGGGCGCGTCGCTGTACCAGCGCCCCTGCACGATCCTGTTCTGCGCGGGCGGCTCGGTCATGGTGGAGAGATTGAACTCGCGCGCAGCCAGGCCGCGCGCGCGGTCGTCCGTGTAGGTATCCGCCGTCACGGCCTTGCCGTTCACCGCCACCAGGCGGCCCCGGATCATGGGATACAGCGGAATCTCCGCCACGCCAGCCTTGCGCAGGCGCCCGGCGATGGCTTCCTTCTGGTCCGGCTGGATGTTGATGATGAAGTGATTCGGCGCGTCCGGCGGCGTGGCGCTGCGCCAGGCCGTCATGAGGTCTCCGCGCACAACGGTCAGCAGCAGCAGGGCCATCAGGCCCAGCGCCAGCGACACCACCTGCACCACCGTCGCGCCGGGACGCCGCTGCAGCGAGGTCACCGCGAAGCGCCAGCCCTGATGGTTGAACACGCCCCGCAGGCTCTTGAGCGAGGCCAGGCCGAGCCAGCCCGCCAGCGCGAAGAGGCCGAAGGCCCCGAGGAAGCCGAGCGCCGTGTACAGCGCCAGCTGCAGGTCGCCCGCCTGCCACAGCAGCAGGGCCGTGAAGCTGGCAAGACCCAGGCCATAGGTCGCCAGCGCGGCCGGCTGCGGGGCGCCCTGCTCGCGGCGGATGACACGGTTATGCGGCACATTGCGCAGCTGGAGTACGGGCGGCAGGGCGAAGCCCGCCAGCAGCAGCATGCCGGTGGCGAGGCCCTGCAGGGCAGGCAGAACGGTGGGCGGCGGCAGGTCGGCCGACACGAGCCTGCCTAGCATCTCCAGCAGCACGTAGTGGCTGCCGAAACCGGCCAGAACACCCAGCAGGCTGCCCGCCAGCCCCACCAGCAGGAATTCGATCAGGTAGATGGCCGTGACCTGGTTCTGCGTCAGCCCCAGGCAGCGCAGCATGGCGCAGGCGTCCAGGTGGCGCATCATGAAGCGGCGCGCGGCCATGGCGACAGCCACGGCGGCCAGCATGGCGGAGAGCAGGCCCACCAGGGACAGGAAGCGGTCGGCGCGCTCCAGGGTGGCGCGCATTTCGGGCCGCCCGTCCTCCAGCGAGTCGATGCGCACACCCTTGATGTTGCCGCGCTTGATGGTCTCCCGCAGCCACTCCCCATAGGCGCGCAAGGCCCCGGCATCCGAGGGGGCGGGCGCGGCCAGCAGCAGGCGGTAGCTCACGCGCGATCCGTCCTGCACCAGCTTTGTCGCGGGAAGGTCCGACAGCGGCAGCATCACGCGCGGGGCGAAATTCAGGAAACCCGTGCCCCTGTCGGGCTCTGTGGCGATCAGCTGGGCCACGCGGAAGACCTTTTCGCCCAGGCGCAGCTCGCCGCCCACTTTCACATTCAGTGCGCCCAGCAGATTGGCATCGAGCCAGACAGTACCAGGGGCCGGGATCGCGCGCGCCGGCGTGCCGACACTGTCGATGGCCTGCGACGGATCGGTAGTGATCTTCAGCGCGCCGCGCAGGGGATAGCCGTCGCTTACGGCCTTGAGTGAGGCCAGCACCGATTGCGCGGCATCGCCCGCCCCTGCCTGGGCCATGCTGGGGAAGATGGCCGTTTCGGCGATCAGCAGGCCGCGCCTGCGGGCCTCCTCGCGCCAGGCCTGGGCGACGGGCTGGTCGGCGTTGACCACGAGGTCCGCCCCCAGCAGCTGATGGGCGTCGCGATTCAGGCCGGAACGCAGGCGGTCGATGAAGAAACCGGCGGCCGACAGGGCCGCGACGGCAACGATCAGCGCCACCAGCAGGAAGCGCAGCTGGCCGGCGCGCCAGTCGCGCGCGGTCATTCTCAGGGCTTGAAGGAACATGGATCAGACCACGTTGAAGGCGGTGAAGTAGGCGTCCACCTCGTCCAGGAACTGCTGCTTGGCGGGCGCATCGAGGAAGGAGGCGGCGAAGCTGTTGCGCGCGAGCTGGTAGGCGTGCTGCAGGCCGAGCGGCAAGGCTTCGAAGGCGGCCACGAAATTGTCGTTCATGTAGCCGCCGAAATAGGCCGGGTCGTCCGAGTTCACGGTCGCGGCCAGTCCTGCGTCCAGCAGCTTGAGCAGGTTATGGTCGTGCATGGTGTCGAATACACGGAGTTTGATATTGGACAAAGGACAGACGGTCAGCGCGATCTGCTGCTCGGCAACGCGCTTCGTCAGCGCCTGGTCCTCCAGGATGCGCACGCCATGGTCGATGCGCTCCACTTTCAGCACGTCCAGTGCGCTCTGGATGTACGCAGGTGGCCCCTCCTCTCCCGCATGGGCCACGAGGTGCAGGCCGAGGCCGCGCGCCTTCTCGAACACGCGGGCGAACTTTTCGGGGGGATGCCCCACTTCCGAAGAATCGAGCCCCACGCCAATGAACTTGCCGCGGAAGGGCAAGGCCGCGTCCAGCGTTGCCAGCGCGTCCTCCTCGCTCAGGTGGCGCAGGAAGCACAGGATCAGGGAGGCGCTGATGCCGCTGTCCGCGCAGGCCCGGTGGATGCCGTTGACCACGTCCGCCATCGGCACGCCGCGCGAGGTGTGGGTCTGCGGGTCGAAGAAGATCTCCGCATGCCGCACATGGTCCGCCTTCGCGCGCGCCAGGTAAGCCGCCGTCATGTCGTAGAAATCCTGTTCCTTCAGCAGCACGCTGGCGCCAGCGTAGTAGATGTCGAGGAAGGACTGCAGGTCCTTGAAGGCATAGGCCGCGCGCAGCGCGTCGACCGAGGGATAGGCGAGCTTCACGCCATTGCGCTCGGCCAGCGCGAAAATGAGTTCCGGTTCGAGCGAACCTTCGATGTGGATATGCAGTTCGGCCTTGGGCATGTTCTGCACGATATGGCGAAGTTGGGTGTTCATTCGAGGTCCCTGGAATTGGCAAGCTGACAGCGCATCTTAGCGCAAGACGGCGGCAGTTTTCATGCGCTCTACCAGCGCACGGTTTGTGCGGTGTTCAGCACGGCTTTTGCAGGCGTGCTACTGTGTGAAAAAAGTGGCAACACGCCGAGTGGATGATGCGCAATGTGTGGCGAAACGTGCGCAAGTTTTGACAGCAAAATCAGACGTTTACGAAAAATTTTGCGCGTGCCGGATAATCTTTTGACTTCCAGCACCATAAGAGCAATAATCAATTTCATAGACGTAAGAAGCGTTTCGACCCACACATTCAGACGCCGGAATCCACTCCGCGCGCCCCATAAAAACGCCGGCTCCGAGGCATGGGCAATCCATGCCGCCGCAAGCAAGCCGGCACGCAAAAACAATAACAGACAAGGAGCAGCACCCAAGGATCAGGCCAGCAGCCGCGCGATGACTGCCGACCACAGTGAAAGCAGGTTTACCCGAAAAGGACATGCACATGACCATTTTTGACAACTACGCCTCACGGTACGAGCGCACCAAAGAAGAAGAGATGTCGATCTCCGAATATCTCCAGCTATGCAAGAAGGACCCGCTGACTTATGCCAGCGCGGCCGAACGCATGCTGGCAGCCATCGGCGAGCCGACCCTGGTGGACACCCGTACCGATACGCGCCTGTCCCGCATCTTCGCCAACAAGGTCATCAAGATCTATCCCGCCTTCCGCGAGTTCTACGGCATGGAGGAAGTGATCGAGCAGGTCGTTTCCTATTTCCGCCACGCGGCGCAGGGCCTGGAAGAACGCAAGCAGATCCTGTATCTGCTGGGCCCCGTGGGCGGCGGCAAGTCCTCGATTGCAGAAAAACTCAAGGCGCTGATGGAGCAGGTGCCCTTCTACTGCCTGAAGGGATCGCCCGTCAACGAGTCGCCCCTCGGCCTGTTCGACGAACAGGAGGACGGCACCATCCTCGAAGAGGACTACGGCATTCCGCGCCGCTACCTGCGCAGCATTCCCAGCCCCTGGGCGGTGAAGCGCCTGCATGAATTCAACGGCGACATCAATCAGTTCCGTGTGGTCAAGCGCTACCCTTCCGTGCTGAAGCAGGTGGCCATCGCCAAGACCGAGCCGGGCGACGAGAACAACCAGGACATCTCCTCCCTCGTGGGCAAGGTCGATATCCGCAAGCTGGAAGACTACGCCCAGGACGATCCGGACGCCTACAGCTACTCGGGCGGCCTGTGCCTGGCCAACCAGGGCCTGATGGAATTCGTGGAGATGTTCAAGGCCCCCATCAAGGTGCTGCACCCGCTGCTGACGGCCACCCAGGAAGGCAACTACAAGGGCACGGAAGGCTTCGGCGCCATTCCCTTCGACGGCATCGTGCTGGCGCACTCGAACGAATCGGAATGGAAGAGCTTCCGCAACAACCGCAACAACGAGGCCTTCCTCGACCGTATCTACATCGTGAAGGTGCCCTACTGCCTGCGCGTGTCCGACGAGATCAAGATCTACGACAAGCTGCTGCGCAACTCCTCGCTCAGCGCCGCGCCCTGCGCGCCGGGCACCCTGCGCATGATGGCGCAGTTCGCGATCCTCTCGCGCCTGAAGGAGCCGGAGAATTCCTCCATCTTCAGCAAGATGCTGGTCTACGATGGCGAGAACCTGAAGGACACGGACCCGAAAGCGAAGTCCATCCACGAGTACGTGGACTACGCGGGCGTGGACGAAGGCATGAACGGCCTGTCGACCCGCTTCGCCTTCAAGATCCTGTCCAAGGTGTTCAACTTCGATTCCACGGAAGTGGCGGCCAACCCGGTGCACCTGCTCTATGTGCTGGAGCAGCAGGTCGAGCGCGAGCAGTTCCCGCCGGAGACCGAGCAGAAGTACTTCTCCTATATCAAGGAGCACCTGGCCCAGCGCTACGTGGACTTTATCGGCAAGGAGATCCAGACGGCCTACCTGGAAAGCTATTCCGAGTACGGCCAGAACATCTTCGACCGCTACGTGACCTTCGCCGACTTCTGGATCCAGGACCAGGAATACCGCGATCCGGACACGGGCGAGAGCTTCGACCGCGAGGCCCTGAACAGCGAGCTGGAAAAGATCGAGAAGCCGGCCGGCATCTCGAACCCGAAGGATTTCCGCAACGAGATCGTCAACTTCGGCCTGCGCGCGCGCGCCAACAACGGCGGCAAAAACCCGGCCTGGACCAGCTACGAGAAGTTCCGCACCGTGATCGAGAAGAAGATGTTCTCGAACACCGAGGAGCTGCTGCCGGTGATCTCCTTCAATGCGAAGGCGAGCGCCGAAGATGCCAACAAGCATGCCGACTTCGTCGCGCGCATGGTGGAAAAAGGCTATACCGCCAAGCAGGTGCGCCTGCTGTGCGAATGGTATCTGCGTGTGAGGAAGTCGTCGTAAGCTGACGGTGGGATAATTGGGGACAGAGGGCGCAGCCCTGCGGGGTCTGTGCCCGAAAGCCTGGTACAGGAGGCATCGTTGACTTACCTCATCGACCGTCGTTTGCAAGGCAAGAACAAGTCCGCGGTGAACCGCGAACGCTTCTTGCGGCGCTACAAAAGCCAGATCAAGGATGCGGTCGGGCGCGCCATCAAGGGCCGCTCCATCACCGACATCGAGAATGGCGAAAAGGTTTCGATTCCCGTCAAGGACGTGAACGAGCCCTCGTTCGGGCACGCCCATGGCGGCGTGTGGGAAGTGGTGAATCCCGGCAACGAGGAATACCAGAAAGGCGACCAGATCGCCCGCCCCAAGGGCGGCGGCGGGTCCGGCAAGGGCAAGGCCGGCAACAGCGACCAGACCACCGAGGACGACTTCATCTTCGAGCTCTCGCGCGAAGAATTCATGAACTACTTCTTCGAGGACCTGGAGCTGCCCAACCTGGTCAAGACCCAGCTCACCGCCACCGTGGAGTTCAAGAACCAGCGCGCCGGCTATACCGTGTCCGGCACGCCTTCGAACATCCACGTGCTGCGCTCCCTGCGCGGGGCTCTGGGCCGGCGCATTGCCGTGGGCGGCAAGCCGCGCAAGCAGCTGGCCGAGGCCGAGAAGGAACTGGAAGAGCTGCTGCTGAACGATACGCCGCTGGCCGACCCGCGCGTGGTGGAGCTCAAGAAGCTGATCCACCATCTGCACACGCGCATCCTGGCCATTCCCTTCATCGACCCCTTCGACCTGCGCTACAGCAACCGCATCAAGGTGCCCAAGCCCATGACCCAGGCCGTGATGTTCTGCATCATGGACGTGTCGGGCTCCATGGACGAGCAGCGCAAGGACACGGCCAAGCGCTTCTTCATCCTGCTCTATCTCTTCCTGAAGCGGGTGTACGAGAAGATCGAGGTGGTCTTCATCCGCCACCACACGGCGGCGCTGGAGGTGGACGAGAACGAGTTCTTCCACTCGCGCGAGTCGGGCGGCACGGTGGTGTCCTCGGCCCTGAACCTGCTCAACAAGATCATCGACGAGCGCTATGGCGCGGGCCAGTGGAACAGCTACGTGGCCCAGGCCTCGGACGGCGACAACTGGGACAACGACTCCGTGCTGTGCCGCCAGCTGCTGGCCAACACCATCATGCCCAAGGTGCAGTACTACACCTACGTCGAGATCACCGACGGGCCGCCGCAAAACCTGTGGGAGCAGTATGCGCAGGTGCCGGAACTGCATCCCCACTTCGCGATGCAAAAGATAGTGACGCCGGCCGATATCTATCCGGTGTTCCGTGAACTGTTCAAGAAGCAGCCCAAATAATGAACCAGATGACGAAACGGCCGCCCCACCCGCGCGCCCTGCCCGAGCAGTCCGAGTGGACCTTCGAGCTGATCGAGCAGGCGCACGAGGAGATCAAGCGCGTGGCCCAGGGCTTCGGCCTGGATACCTATCCCAACCAGCTGGAAATCATCACGGCCGAGCAGATGATGGATGCCTACACTTCGGTGGGCATGCCCGTGTCCTACGCCCACTGGTCCTTCGGCAAGCATTTCCTCTCCACGGAGAAGGGCTACAAGCGCGGGCAGATGGGCCTGGCCTACGAGATCGTGATCAATTCCAATCCCTGCATCGCCTACCTGATGGAGGAGAACAGCCTGACCATGCAGGCCCTGGTGATCGCGCACGCGGCCTACGGGCACAATTCCTTCTTCAAGGGGAATTACCTGTTCCGCACCTGGACCGACGCCGACGCCATCGTCGACTACATGGTCTTCGCCAAGAACTACATCACGGAATGCGAGCAGCGCCACGGCATCGATGCGGTGGAGCTGCTGCTGGATTCCTGCCACGCCATCCAGAACTACGGGGTGGACCGCTACAAGCGTCCGGCCAAGCTCTCCCTGGCGCAGGAGCAGCAGAAGCAGAAGGAGCGCGAGGAATACCTGCAGTCCCAGATCAATGAGCTGTGGCGCACGGTGCCCAAGCGCGAAGAGGAGGAAGTGAACCGGCCGGCGCCGCGCTTCCCCCAGGAGCCGGAAGAGAACCTGCTGTACTTTATAGAGAAGTACGCGCCCCTGCTCGAACCCTGGCAGCGCGAGATCGTGCGCATCGTGCGCAAGATCTCCCAGTACTTCTATCCGCAGCGCCAGACCCAGGTGATGAACGAGGGCTGGGCCACCTTCTGGCACTACACCATCCTCAACCAGTTGTACGACGAGGGCGTGGTGGGCGACGGCTTCATGATGGAGTTCCTGAAGAGCCATACGAACGTGGTCTACCAGCCGCCGGTGCACAGTCCCTACTACAACGGGATCAACCCCTATGCCCTCGGTTTCGCGATGATGCAGGACATTCGCCGCATTTGCGAGAACCCGACGGCGGAAGACCGGGAATGGTTCCCGGATATCGCGGGCAGCGACTGGAAGAAGACGCTCGACTTCGCCATGCGCAACTTCAAGGACGAGAGCTTCATCGCCCAGTTCCTCTCGCCGCGCCTGATCCGCGACTTCCACTTCTTCGCCGTCCTGGACGACGACAAGAACGAGAAACTTTCGGTATCGGCCATTCACGACGAAATGGGTTACCGCTACGTGCGCCAGCAGCTGGCCGACCAGTACAACCTGGGCAACCGCGAACCGAACATCCAGGTGTGGTCCGTGAATACCCGGGACGACCGCGCCCTCACCCTGCGCCATACGCAGTTCAACCGCCGCCCCCTGAACCAGCAGGCCCACGAGGTGCTCAAGCACGTGGCCCGGCTGTGGGGCTTCGACGTCCACCTCGACACCGTCACGCCCGAGGGCCAGCTGGTCTCCACCCTCGAATGCCGCCGCGAGAAACGCGGGCGCATCTTCTGAGAACCCGGGCAGGCGGCCGCCTGCCGGGCTCTTCCCTGTAGTGAAATTTCATCCTTACATGTTTTACATCATCCGTGCGCTACTCTGCACGCCTTTTGCATATACTGGGCCGGTGTCTTGTTCTTGAAATAACTTGCAACAGGGCAACTCGTGCACCAAATTTTCAATAGGCAAACGTTTGCTAAAGTGCGAAAAATTCGGCGTTTTACCAAAAGGCTAAATTTATCCACGTGGCCCCGGCGGCCGCCCCAAAGCGGGGCCGCAGCCGCCCAAAACCGTGCGCCGGAATGGTGCAGTGCACACTCCGGAGTTGCCGTAAGATCATGAAATTTAAGCCGATTTTATGGATCAAATTTCTATGTGATTTCGTAAATTCGTATGTATAATTCGCCGACGTCCCGGATGCGGCTGTAGCTTTGTGCCGCCTCTTCGGGGTTTAGTAGTATCAAGAGAGTTGGTATTGGAGAAAGCAGTCATGGATTTTAGTGATAACGGGAAGGGCGGCAAAAAGAACTATACCGGCATCGCCGTAGTATTGGCCTTGCACGTAGTGGCTGCTTACGGGATCGTATCGGGCCTGGGCAAGCGCATGATCAATAAGATGATCGAGCCTGTTGAGACCAAGATCATCGAAGAAGTGGCCCCGCCGCCACCGAAGGAGCTGCCGCCACCGCCTCCACCGCCAGAAATGAAGGCGCCACCGCCCCCCTTCATTCCGCCGGTTGAAGTACAGGTTCAGCAGCCTCCGCCACCGCAGAACACGATCGCCAACGCGACCAATGTGAAGCCGGCATCGAACGAACTGCAGCGCCCGGCCCCGCCGGCCCCGCCTGCACCCCCAGCGCCGCCGGCCC
Organism: Massilia endophytica; assembly: GCF_021165955.1. NCBI lineage: Bacteria > Pseudomonadati > Pseudomonadota > Betaproteobacteria > Burkholderiales > Oxalobacteraceae > Massilia > Massilia endophytica. The sequence goes on from NZ_CP088952.1 coordinate 3,466,208, forward strand.
AGTCCGTCCGCGTTCCCGCAGTGGCTGACTTCAGCACCTGCGCGAAGCCGGAATGGCCGAAATCGTCGCTGCGTAACGAAGAAACGGGTACGGTAACCCTATCGTTCCTGATTGGAGTAGATGGCCGCGTTGCGGACTCGAAAGTCGTGAAATCCAGCGGCTTCCGGGACCTGGACAAGGCTGCTCAGGTGGGTATCGGCAAGTGCCGATTCAAGCCTACCATGGTTGACGGCAAGCCGGAACAAGCGTGGATGCAAATGCAATACGTCTGGACGCTGGAATAACCCGGGACAGCTGCACCGTCCCACTTAGTAATTTCGTTGTCGTTATGTTCAGCGAACTGATTATTTTATCAATTTGGAGGAAGCATGTTTAAGAATACCCGTTTGTCCGCTGTACTGGCCGCTGTGCTGTTCTCGGTGACCGCAGCAACCGCCCTGGTGAGCGCGCCAGCGATGGCCGACGCTCCTGCCTCGGCCGCTGCCGAAGCCCCAGCCGCCGCCCCAGCGGATACGGCTGCCGCCCCTGCCGCCGCACCAGCTGCTGACGCTGCTGCTGCCGCTCCCGTGGCAAAAGAAGAAGTGGAAAACCCATTCGGCATCAAGGCTGTGTGGGAATCGGGCTGGGTCCCGCGCGGCACCATCATCATCATGTCCCTGATGTCCATCGGTTCCTGGTACATCATCATCACCAAGCTGATCGACCAGATGAAGATCATGCGTCAAGCCAAGGAAACTTCCGCCAAGTTCTGGAAAGCTTCCTCGATCGCCGCTGGCACCACCACCCTGGCCGAAGGCTCGCCTTTCCGCTTCATCGCTGAAACCGGCACCAAGGCTACCGCCCACCACGACGGCGCCCTGCTGGAGCAGATCGACCTGTCGACCTGGGTGACCATGTCCATCCAGCGCGCTGTGGACAAGGTGCAGTCCCGTCTGCAGGACGGCCTGTCCTTCCTGGCAACCGTCGGTTCGACCGCACCGTTCATCGGTCTGTTCGGTACCGTGTGGGGTATTTACGGTGCACTGACCAACATCGGTATGACCGGTAACGCCTCCATCGACAAGGTGGCAGGTCCTGTGGGTGAAGCGCTGATCATGACCGCCTTCGGTCTGGCAGTGGCAGTTCCTGCGGTTCTGGGCTACAACTGGCTGGTGCGTCGTAACAAGACCGTGATGGAAGACGTGCGTACCTTCTCCGCAGACGTGCACTCCGTGCTGATCTCGGGCGCCATGTCCACCGCCGATTCCGCTGCTAAAGCTGCTAAAAAGATTGGGTAATTAACCATGTCGATGTCCGTAGGCTCCGATAGCGGAGATCAAGATCAGGTAATGTCGGAGATCAACACGACGCCCCTCGTGGACATCATGTTGGTTCTGCTGATTATCTTCCTGATCACGAGCCCGGTCGTTCTCAAACTGCAGAAGATTCAGCTGCCGGAAGAGATCAACCAGGCGATCCAGACGAAGCCGGAAAATGTCAACATCGTGGTTAACAAGGATGGCGACATCTACTGGAATCAGAAGAAGATGCGCGATACGAATGAGCTGTTCGATCTGCTGAAGGTGGAAGCTGTGAAGCTGCCGCAGCCGGAAGTGCACGTGCGCGGCGACAAGGACGCCAAGTACGAATCGATCGGCCGCGTGATCTTCACCACCCAGCGCGCTGGCATCCAGAAGGTCGGTTTCATCACCGAACCGCCTGACAAGATGTAATTGGACACGCCGCCCCGCCCTCACGGGGGGCGGCGGCCATGAAAGGAACACTACATGAGTATGAATGTCGGTTCTCCGGGCGGAGCAGCAGCTGATCCGGAACCAATGATGGAAATGAATATGACACCGCTGATTGACGTCATGCTGGTGCTCATTATCATGTTGATTATCACGATTCCAAAAGCGAATCACTCGGTGAACCTGAACATGCCGGTGGGCACCCCGCCGCCGCAGACGACGGAACCCGTGGTTGTGACGATCGACGTGGACTTTGACGGTACGGTCCTGTGGGATGGCCAGGTTGTTCCTGACCGTTCCGCGCTGGAACAGAAACTGATGAACGTGGCAGCGCAAGCTGACCAGCCGGAAGTGCACCTGCGTCCGAACAAGCTGGTACAGTACAGCGCAGTCGCAGGCGTGATGGCTTCGGCCCAGCGCCTGGGCGTGACGAAAATCGGTCTGGTCGGCAACGAGCAGTTCCAGTAAGTACGGCTCTTTATTTTCCGTGATAGGCAGGTTATCCTGCCTATTTCGTTTTTTGATGAAAGAAATTTAACCCATGTCCAAGTTCCGTCTCGCTCATCTCGGCCTGGTGATGGCCGCCATTGGTTTTAGCGCCGCCGCCCCGCTGGCAGGCCTGGTTCCGGCCGCGTATGCTGCCGATACCGTGCGCGCCGAAGTTGGCAAACCATTGCAGGAAGCCCAGCGCCTGGCCTCGTCCGGCAAGAACCGCGAAGCCCTGGCGAAACTGAAAGAAGCCGACGCCGTCGGTGGCAAGACCGAATTCGAGAAATACCAGATTGAACGCGTGCGCGCCTCGGCCGCCGCCGCCGCCGGCGACAGCGACACCGCTGCCCGCGCCTTTGAGGCCGTGATCAACTCCGGCCGCCTGTCCGCCGCGGAACAGCCGAAATTCACCGAAGCCCTGGCCGGCATGTACTACCGCGCCAAGGACTACAACAAGGCCATCACCTGGATCCAGCGCGCCCTGAAGGACAATCCGAACAACGGCACCATGCGCGACCTGCTGATCCAGACCTACTACATCAGCGGCAAGTACAACGAAGCGGCCAAGGAACTGCAGTCGCAGGGCAAGACCAGCGAGCAGAACCTGCAGATGCTGGCCAATATCCAGCTCAAGCAGAACGACAAGGCCGGCTATGTGCAGACCCTGGAAAAGCTGGCCGGCCAGTATCCCAAAGCCTCCTACTGGGCCGACCTGCTGAACCGCGTGGTGGGCAAGCCGGGCTTCTCCCCTACCCTGAACCTGGACGTGATGCGCCTGAAACTGGCCCTGGGCCAGCTGGCCAAGCCGGCCGAATTCATGGAAATGGGCCAGCTCGCGCTGCAGGCGCGCAATGCGCCTGAATCGCTGAAGATCATCGAGCAGGGCTACAAGAAGGGCGCCCTGGGCACCGGCACCGACGCCGGCCGCCACCAGCGCCTGAAAGACCTGGCCGTGAAGAGCCAGGCCGAGCACAGCGCCAACCTGGCGAAGGACGAGGCCGAAGCCATTGCCCAGAAAGACGCCGACACCCTGGCCAACATCGGCTTCGCGCTGGTGAGCGACGGCAAGGGCGAGGAAGGCCTGAAACTGATCGACCAGGCCATGAAGTTCGGCACCGCGCGCAATCCGGAAGCGATGAAGCTGCACTATGGCATCGCCCAGTTCCGCGCTGGCAAGAAAGCGGCTGCCATCAGCACCCTGAAATCGGTGCGCGGCACCAGCGGCGAAGCCGAACTGGCCCGCTACTGGGTGCTGTACATCAACAATCCGATTTCCGGCTGATCCCGGCCTTCGGCTTGTCCGCAAAGCGCCGCCTGCCCCAGCAGGCGGCGCTTTTTGCTTGTGGGCGGGCTATAATCGAGCATTCAGGCAGAGAAACAAGAGAATCACACACCTCATGAAGGTTTTTCGCGGACTTCCGAACGCAGCGGCGCGCGCGCCCTGCGCCCTCACGATCGGCAATTTCGACGGCGTCCACCGCGGCCACCAGGCGCTGCTGGCGCAGGTGCGCGCTGCCGCCTCGTCGCTGGGCCTGGAAGCGGCCGTCATGACCTTCGAGCCCCATCCCCGCGAGTTCTTCGCCCGCAGGATGGGCCAGCCGGACAAGGCCCCACCCCGCATCGCCAACCTGCGCGACAAGCTCGCTTCCCTGGCCAATAACGGCATCGACCGCGTCATCGTCGAACACTTCAGCGACAGCTTCGCCTCCCTCACGCCCCAGGAATTCACGGAGCGCGTGCTGGTCGAGGGCCTGCACGTCAAATGGCTGATGGTGGGCGACGACTTCTGCTATGGCGCCAAGCGGGCGGGCAATGTGGCCCTGCTCAAGGAAGCGGGCCGGCGCTACGGCTTCCAGGTCGAGACCCTGCCCACGGTGATGAACGGCGACATCCGCATCTCCTCCTCCGCCGTGCGCGCCGCGCTGGCGGCAGGCGACTTCGCGCGCGCCGAACAGCTGCTGGGCCACCCCTATTCGATTTCCGGCCATGTGATCCATGGCCAGAAGCTGGGCCGCGACCTGGGCTTCCCCACCCTGAACCTGCGCGTACCGCACCGCCCCGCCCTCTCGGGCATCTTCATCGTGCAGGTGCACGGCCTGGCCGCGGGCCCCATGCCTGCCGTGGCCAGCCTGGGCGTGCGTCCCACGGTGGAGGATGCGGGCCGCGTGCTGCTGGAAGTGCATGTCTTCGACTTTGCACGCTCCTGCTACGGCGAACGCGTGCGCGTCGAGTTCCTGCACAAGATCCGCGACGAAGAAAAGTTCATCGACCTGCCCACGCTGACTGCCGCCATCGAGCGCGACGCGATGGAAGCGCGCGCTTATTTCCGCGAGCGCAGCGGCGCCGTCACCGCCACCGACCGAATTTGAGTGCCGCGCCACCGCAACGACACTCACACCGAAACACGATAAAGAAAACCTGATATGTCCGAAAACAAAGCAAAGAAGGCCGAGAGCAAGTACCCGGTCAACATGACTGAAACGCCCTTCCCCATGCGCGGCGACCTCGCCAAGCGCGAGCCGGGCTGGGTGAAGCAATGGCAGGAAAAGAAGATCTACGAGCGCGTGCGCAAGGCTGCCGCCGGCCGTCCCAAGTTCGTGCTGCACGACGGTCCGCCCTATGCGAACGGCGACATCCACCTGGGCCACGCCGTCAACAAGATCCTGAAGGACATCGTCGTCAAGTCGCGCACCATGGCGGGCTTCGATGCGCCCTATGTGCCGGGCTGGGACTGCCACGGCATGCCCATCGAGATCCAGATCGAGAAGCAGTTCGGCAAGAACCTGCCGACCGCCGAAGTGCTGACGAAGGCCCGCGCCTACGCGCTGGAGCAGATCGACCGCCAGCGCGCGGGCTTCATCCGCCTGGGCGTGCTGGGCGAGTGGGACAATCCCTACCTCACCATGGCCTACAGCAATGAGGCAGACGAGCTGCGCGCCCTGGGCAAGCTGCTGGAAAAGGGCTATGTCTACCGCGGCCTGAAGCCGGTGAACTGGTGCTTCGACTGCGGCTCCGCCCTGGCGGAAGCGGAAGTGGAATACCAGGACAAGCGCGACCCGGCCATCGACGTGGGCTTCAAGTTCGCCGAGTTCGACAAGCTGGCCGCCGCCTTCGGCCTGGACACGCTGCCCACCGAGAACGGCTTCGTCGTGATCTGGACCACCACGCCCTGGACCATCCCGTCCAACCAGGCGCTGAACGCCAATCCGGAAGTGACCTATGCACTGGTCGAAACGAGCCGCGACGGCGCTCCCCTCCTGCTCCTGCTGGCGCAGGACCTGGTGGAGGCCTGCCTGCAGCGCTACAAGCTGGAAGGCAAGGTCATTGCCACCACCACGGGCGCCAAGCTGGGAGGCATCGCCTTCCGCCATCCGCTGCACGGCCGCGACGCTTTCTACGACCGCCTGTCGCCCATGTACCTGGCCGACTATGTGACCACGGACAGCGGCACCGGCATCGTGCACTCCGCGCCTGCCTACGGCCTGGAAGACTTCATCTCCTGCCGCCAGCACGGCATGAAGGACGACGAGATCCTGACGCCCGTGATGGGCGACGGCAAATACGCCTCCACCCTGCCGCTCTTCGGCGGCATGACGATCTGGGAAGCTTCGAAGCCCATCTGCGACGCCCTGCGCGAAGCGGGCGCCCTGTTCGAACTGAAGATGTTCGACCACAGCTACATGCACTGTTGGCGCCACAAGACGCCTATCGTCTACCGCGCCACCTCGCAGTGGTTCGCGGGCATGGACATCCAGCCCCTGGACGGCGGCGCCACCCTGCGCGAGACCGCGCTCGAAGGCATCGCCCAGACCCAGTTCTTCCCTGACTGGGGCAAGGCCCGCCTGCACGGCATGATCGCCAACCGTCCGGACTGGACCCTCTCGCGCCAGCGCCAGTGGGGCGTGCCCATGGCCTTCTTCGTGCACAAGGAAACGGGCGAGCTGCATCCGCGCACCCAGGAACTGCTGGAGCAGGTTGCGCAGCGCGTCGAGAAGAACGGCATCGACGCCTGGCTGGCCCTCGACCCGAAAGAGCTGCTGGGCGACGAAGCGGACATGTACCTGAAGAACAAGGACACGCTGGACGTGTGGTTCGACTCGGGCGTCACGCACCAGACCGTGCTGCGCGGCTCGCATGCCCAGCAGTCCCACTTCCCGGCGGACCTGTACCTGGAAGGCTCGGACCAGCACCGCGGCTGGTTCCACTCCTCGCTGCTCACCTCCTCCATGCTGAACGGCCGCCCGCCTTACAAGGCGCTGCTGACGCACGGCTTCACGGTGGATGGCGAAGGCAAGAAGATGTCCAAATCCCTGGGCAATACGCTGGCGCCGCAGAAGATCTCCGACACCCTGGGCGCCGACATCCTGCGCCTGTGGATCGCCGCGACCGACTACACGGGCGAGCTCTCGATCTCGGACGAGATCCTGAAGCGCGTCACGGAGTCCTACCGCCGCCTGCGCAATACCCTGCGCTTCCTGCTGGCGAACACCTCGGACTTCGATCCCAAGGCGAACGCCGTGCCCGTGGCCGAAATGCTGGAAACGGACCGCTACGCCCTGGCCAGCCTCGCCGTGCTGCAGTCCTCCATCGAGAAGCACTACGAGCAGTACGAATTCCACCCCGTGGTGTCCAAGCTGCAGAACTACTGCTCGGAAGACCTGGGCGGCTTCTACCTCGACATCCTGAAGGACCGCCTGTACACCACGGCCGTCGATTCGAAGGCCCGCCGCTCGGCGCAGACGGCACTGTGGCACATCACGCAAAGCCTGCTGCGCATGCTGGCGCCGGTGCTCTCCTTCACCGTCGAAGAAGCCTGGGCCTCGTTCGCCGGCACGGAAGCCTATGCTTCCAGCGACGAGACCATCTTCACGCAAACCTGGTGGCAGCTGCCCGCCGTGCCGGACAGCGAAGCCCTGCTGGCGAAGTACGCCACCATCCTTGCCGTGCGCGCGGACGTCACCAAGCAGCTCGAAGACCTGCGCACCTCGGGCGCCATCGGCTCCTCGCTGCAGGCCGAACTCGAAATCAAGGCCTCGGGCGAGAAGTACAAGGCGCTCTCCAGCCTGGGCGACGACCTGAAGTTCGTCTTCATCACCTCCCTGGCCAAGGCCATCGAGGTGGCGAAGGAAGCGGATGAGGCGGTGGCGGTTGCCGCCTCGCAGAACGCGAAGTGCGAGCGCTGCTGGCACTACCGCGCGGACGTGGGCGTCAATCCAGCCCACCCCACCCTGTGCGGCCGCTGCGACAGCAATCTGCATGGCGCGGGCGAAGTGCGCAAGGTCGCTTAAGCAGCAAGCAGTTCCGGTCCCGCCGCCGTGCCATGGCGCGGCGGCGGCCTCCAACACACCTGAGAACACATGGCCACCAACAAGAAAACCTTCTCGAACGCGCCTTCCTCCAGCCTTGCGCCGTGGCTGGGCATTGCCGCCATCGTCATCCTGTTCGACCAGCTCTCCAAGATCACCATCAGCAAACTGTTCGTCTACGGCGAAGAAAAGGTGGTCACCAGCTTCTTCAATCTCGTGCTGGCCTATAACCGCGGCGCGGCCTTCAGCTTCCTCTCCAACGAGAGCGGCTGGCAGCGCTACTTCTTCACCGCCATCGGCATCGGCGCGGCGCTGTACATCGTCTACCTGCTGCGCAGGCATTCCGGCCAGCGCCTGTTCTGCTGGGCCCTCGCCCTGATCCTGGGCGGCGCCATCGGCAATGTGATCGACCGCCTGGTGTACGGCCATGTGATCGACTTCCTGGATTTCCACTGGCGCGGCCTGGGCCACTTCCCCGCCTTTAACATCGCCGATTCCGCCATCTGCATTGGCGCCGGACTGTTTATACTGGACGAATTGCGCCGGGTGAACCGGTAAGCGCAAGGAGGCATCATGGAACTGACTGGCAAGAAGATCGTTCTCGGCCTGACTGGCGGCGTCGCCTGCTACAAGGCGGCGGAACTGTGCCGCGCGCTGACCAAGGAAGGCGCGTCGGTGCAGGTGGTGATGACGGACGCCGCCGAGCACTTCATCACGCCGGTCACCATGCAGGCCCTCTCCGGCAAGCAGGTCTACAGCAGCCAGTGGGACCCGCGCGTGGCCAACAACATGGCCCACATCGACGTGACCCGCCAGGCGGACGCCGTCATCATCGCTCCCTGTTCGGCGGACTTCATCCGCAAGCTGGCGCATGGCGCCTGCGACGACCTGCTCTCCACCATGTGCGTGGCCCGGCCGCGCCACGTGCCCCTGCTGGTGGCGCCCGCAATGAACGTGGAGATGTGGACCAACCCCGCCACCCAGCGCAATGTGGCCCAGCTGCGCGAAGACGGCATCGCCATTCTCGGCCCCGCGGCAGGCGACCAGGCCTGCGGCGAGGTGGGCATGGGCCGCATGCTGGAAGCCGAGCAGTTGCTGGCAGAGCTGATCGCCTCCTTCCAGCCCAAGGTCATGGCGGGCAAACGCGTGCTGATCACGGCCGGCCCCACCTTCGAAGCCATCGACCCCGTGCGCGGCATCACCAATCTCTCCTCGGGCAAGATGGGCTATGCCGTCGCCCGCGCCGCCCACGAGGCGGGCGCGGAAGTCATGCTGATCTCCGGGCCGACCGCCCTGCCCACGCCCTTCGGCGTCACCCGCGTCAACGTGAAGAGCGCGCAGGAGATGCATGACGCGGTGATGGCGGCGCTGGACGGCCAGCACGTCTTCATCGCCGTCGCCGCGGTCGCGGACTGGCGCGTGGTGAACCCGAGCGCGCAGAAGGTGAAGAAAACAGGCGACGGCAGCGTGCCCCAGCTCCAGTTCGAACAGAACCCGGACATCCTGGCTTCCGCCGCCTCCCGCACCACACTGGCAGGCCATCCCTACTGCGTGGGCTTTGCCGCCGAATCGGAAAACCTCATCGAATACGGGGCAGCCAAGCGCGAACGCAAAGGCATTCCCCTCCTGGTGGGGAACATCGGCCACAACACCTTCGGGCAGGACGACAACACGATCATCCTCTTCGACGAGAACGGCCACACCATCCTGCCGCGCGCGAGCAAGCTCACGCTGGCACGCCAGCTCATTTCTGAAATATCCAAACGCATCGACCAGCATTCCCTGTTCCGCCGCCCATGAAAAACATCGACGTCAAAATTCTCGACCCGCGCATGAAAGAGCAGATGCCGGCCTACGCAACCCCCGGCAGCGCGGGCCTCGACCTGCGCGCCTGCATCGATGCGCCCATGGTGATCGAGGCCGGGCAAACCGTTCTTATTCCCACCGGCCTGTCCATCCACATCGGCGATCCGGGCTATGCGGCCATGATCCTCCCGCGCAGCGGCATGGGCCACAAGAACGGCATTGTTCTCGGGAATCTGGTAGGCTTGATCGACTCCGACTACCAGGGCCAGCTCATGGTCTCGACCTGGAACCGCGGGCATGCGGCGTTTACGCTGAACCCGATGGAGCGCCTCGCCCAGCTGATCATCGTACCGGTCCTGCAAGTCGGCTTTAACATCGTCGAAGAATTCGGCGCCAGCGAAAGGGGCGAAGGAGGCTTCGGCAGCACCGGCAAACACTGAGGAAGGACTATGGCAGGAGAAAAGAACAATAACCGGAACGCCTGGGCCGCGATCGCGGCGGCATTGCTGCTGAGCGCCTGCGCCACCACCGCCCCGCCCCCCGCTCCGCCTTCCGAGCCAGTTGCGCCCCCGCCGCCTTCGGAACCTGTGGTCACGGCCCGCCAGGCCGCCGCGCGCGAAACGCTGCGCACCATGGTGAACCTGCAGGACCGCCTGTACCGCGTCGCCGCCCCCATCCTGATCAACAACGCGGAACTGTGCCGCACCCAGGCGCGCAACCTGCTTGGCTTCACCGCCAAGAACCGCTGGTCCTACCCGGGCGAATACAACGACGCCTCGGCCGCCGTGCTGGGATATGACGACGTGCTGCAGGTCTCGGGCATCCTTCCCGGCAGCGGCGCGGCGCGTGCCGGCCTGCGCAAGGGTGACGACCTGGTGGCCGCCGACGGCAAGAACCTGCCTACGGGCCGCGATGCCGAATCCAAGGCCGCCGCCGTCTTCGGGCCGCTGGTCTCCAGCCGGGCGTCGCTGAGCATGACCATCGCCCGCAACGGCAATCGCCAGACCCTGAACGTCCCGGTGACGCGCGCTTGCGCCATCCGCGTGGACCTGGGCAACTCGGACAACATCAATTCCTATGCGGACGGCTCGCGCGTGCTGGTCACCCGCGGCATGATCAATTTCGCGCAGAGCGACGAGAACCTGGCCTACGTGCTGGCCAAGGACATCGCCCACAATGTGCTGGGCCACTCCGTCACGATGCGCAACAACGCGGCCATCGGCAGCATCATCGACAACCTGGCCAGCGTGAACCCGGACCTCAATATGCTGATCGGAACGGCGGGCATGAAAGCCTACCCGCTCGATATGGAGATCGCCGCCGACAACCTGGCGCTCTACATGCTGGCGCGCGCGGGCTACAGCATCGACAAGTACAAGAGCTTCTGGCAGCGCGTGTTCACCCAGTACCCGCCGACGGTGCTGAACGGCTACAGCGCGACCCACCCCAATGCGACGGGCCGCATGGCGCCCATCGACCGCAGCGTGGCCGAAATCAAGTCCAAGCAGAACGCGAAACGTCCGCTGACGCCGTAAAGCCATGAAAGCCCTGTGCGCGCTGCTGATGCTGCTGCCCATGCTGGCCCAGGCCGCGCCCTGGGCCAAGGCAGGCGGCGACAAGGGCAGCACGGTCTACATCGACCGCAGCACCATCCGCAAGACGGAGGAAGGGCGCAAGGCCTGGACCCTGCAGTCCTTCGACAAGGACCAGAGCGCGCCGGACGGCAAGCCTTACCGCTCCCTGCGCGCCCAGCACATCTACGACTGCGAAGCGCGCACCATCACCCTCAAGACCCAGCTGCTGTACGCCGGCCCTATGGCGCGCGGCGAGGCGCTCGGCACGTACAAATACGAGTCCTTCGACCCCGAGGAAGTGGGCGAAAAACACCCTTATGCGGGGGCCATGAAGGCGGTCTGCAAGCGCAAATAAGTCCGTGTATAGTTGATGCATGGACAGCATTGACCTCGAAGTACTCAAGACCAGCGCAGGCTGGATTGCCGCCGGACACCGCTGCGAACTCGTCACCGTCATCAAGACCTGGGGCTCCAGCCCCCGGCCGATTGGCGCCACCCTGGCCATCTGCGACGACGGCAGCGTGGTCGGCTCCGTGAGCGGCGGCTGCATCGAGGACGACCTCATCGACCGTGTGCGCAAGGAAGGCATCACGCGCAGCGCGCCCGAAGTGGTCAGCTACGGCATCACGGCCGATGAAGCCCACCGCTTCGGCCTGCCCTGCGGCGGCACCATCCAGCTCGCGATCGAGCCTTTAGGCCCGCACAGCCGCATCGGCGAACTGCTCGAACGGCTCGAACAGCACCAGCTGGTGGAACGCCGGCTCGACCTCAAGACGGGCGAAGCCAGCCTGAGTCCTGCCGGTCCCGGCGCCGTGCTCACACTGGGCGATGGGGTCCTGACCACACAGCACGGCCCCCGCTGGCGCCTGCTCATCATCGGCGCGGGCCAGCTCTCCCGCTTCCTGGCGCAGATTGCGACGGCCATGGACTACCACGTTACCGTCTGCGACCCGCGGGAAGAATACCGCGCAGGCTGGGCCCTGCCGGAAGTGCAGCTCGTGCACGCCATGCCGGACGACCTCGTCCTCAGCATGCAGCTCGACAGCCGCAGTGCCGTGGTGGCGCTGACGCACGACCCCAAGCTGGACGACCTGGCCCTGATGGAAGCCTTGAAATCCGGCGCATTCTATGTGGGCGCCATCGGCTCCCGGGTCAACAACGCCAAGCGGCGCGAGCGCCTGCTGCAGTTCGACCTGACGCCCGAGCAGCTGGCGCGCCTGCACGGCCCAATCGGCCTCTACATCGGCAGCAAGACCCCGGCGGAGATCGCCATCTCCATCCTGGCCGAGATGACGGCGGTCAAGAACGGCGTCCCCTCCGCGCTCCAGGTCAACCACGCGGCGGCCCTCTCCCCCGCCACAACGGAGCTCTGCGCTAACTAAAGAATTCGATAGCAAGAATCGGCTATCCCCGATACCCTTTCCCCATCACAATGTCCACTTCTGGTGCCAGGGAAGAAATTTGGACACAAGCTCGGCTGTAGCACTTATTGCTGAGGCTGTGTCCAAATTTCTTCCCTGGCACCAGAGTTGGACACGGGCTGGACTGTAATGATTGGATGATGATGAGTACTGCGAATTTGCTGCGCCTTGTTTTGCTTGCCGCTATCTGGGGCGGGTCTTTCTTGTTCATGCGCATCGCGGCGCCGGTGCTGGGGCCCGCCGTGCTGATCGAGTACCGGCTGGTCTTCGCCGCCCTCTTCCTGGCCACTATCGGCTTCTTCATGCGCAAGCCGCTCCAGGTGCGCGAGCATTGGAAGCATTACCTGATCCTCGGTTTCTTCAATTCGGCCCTGCCTTTCCTGCTCTTTGCCTATGCGGCGAAGACGCTGTCCGCTTCCGTGCTGTCGGTGCTGAATGCCACCGCGCCCATCTGGGGCGCCGTCATCGGCGCCGTCTGGCAGCGGCAGATGGTGAGCGCGCGCGTGATGCTGGGACTGGTCCTCGGCACCGCCGGCGTGGCCCTGCTGGTGGGCTTCGATCATGTGAGCTCGCGCGAGGGCGCGGGCATCGCCATTGCCGCCGCCTTGTTCGCGGCCTTTAACTATGGCATCGCCAGCACCTACGCGAAGTCTGCCAAGTCCGTGGAGCCGTTCGCCAATGCCCACGGCAGCATGTGGGCGGCTGCCCTGCTCGTCACGCCGTCGCTTGCCGTCTTCCCGCAAACCGGGGAGGCGAGCATGGGCATCATGGCCGCTGCGCTTGCCTTGGGCGTGCTGTGCTCGGGCGTCGCTTATCTGCTGTATTACCGCCTGATCCGCGACGTTGGCCCCACTTCGGCGCTGACCGTCACCTTCCTGAATCCACTGTTCGGTATTCTCTGGGGCACGCTGTTCCTGCACGAGATCGTCGGCTGGTACACCGTGCTGGGCGCCGCCATCGTCATCACCGGGACCGCATTGGTGACGGGCTATAAGCCGAAGCTGCCCTGGGCGAGCAAGGCCGAGACCGCATGAAGCAGCAATTCACGCTCGACCTGCCTCCCGGCTACCGGGTGCAGGATGTGATGGCCTTCCACAGCCGCGACGCGGAAAGTGTCGCGGAAGAGGTATCCCCGGAGCGCCTGCGCAAGGGGATGCTGCTCGACGGCGTGCCCGTCGTGCTCACGGTGGAACTGGGCAAGGCTGCACTTTGCGAAGCGGAGGCCGATCTGCCGGGCAAGCGCAAGTTTCCGGACCAGCTGCTCGCCAAGGTGCACGAAGCGGCCCGCAATATCCTGGGCTTGCGCATCGACCCTGCCGATTTCAGCGCCTTTGCGAGGAACGACAAGCTGCTCGGCCCCCTTGTCCGTGCCCAGCCCGGCTTGCGCATCGTGCAGTCGGCTACCGTTTTCGAGGCGCTGACCTGGGCCATCATCGGGCAGCAGATCAATCTGCCGTTTGCCATTTCCCTGCGCCGCACCTTCATCCTGCAGGCCGGACGGCAGCACAGCAGCGGCCTCTGGTGCTATCCAGAGGCCGCAGATGTCGTCAAATTGACGGCAGAAGACCTCACAAGCCGGAAGTTCTCGACAGCGAAAGCGGAAACCCTGCTGCGCTTCGCCGGGCTTGTGGCGGGCGGCGAGCTCGATCTCGTCCCCAGCGCGGCCAATCCCATCGAGACCATCAGCGCCAATCTGCTGGCCGTCAAGGGCATCGGACCCTGGACGGTGAACTACGGCCTGCTGCGCGGCTACGGCTATGCGGACTGTTCTTTGCACGGCGACGTGGCCATCCGCGCCGCCCTCCAGCGCCTGCTGGGCGAGGAATCGAAGCCGGACATGGCGCGCACCGAACGCATCCTCCAGCAATACCAGCCTCACCGCACCATGGCCGCCGCCCATCTCTGGGCCAGCCTGGCCGCGACAGCGGGCTGAGCCGTTGCACTTCCTTGCGCCTTGGCGCAATATCGCGTCAGCAAACTATTGACCCTCACGTAACGTCAGGCTCCAAGCTTGCGTCACGCATGAAGAAAAGGAGCTGACGGATGCTGAAAATTGGTGAACTGGCAACGCGCGCGGGCCTCACGGTCCGCACCCTCCACCATTACGACAGTATCGGCCTGCTCCAGCCTTCGGCGCGCTCCGATTCCGGTTACCGGCTGTACTGCCATCAGGACGTCGTCCGCCTGCACCACATCCAGGCCCTGCGGCGTTTCGGGATGGCATTGACCGACATCGGGGCTTTCCTGGCCAATCCCGAGGCCTCGCCCCTGTCCATTGTGGTCCGGCAGATCGAAGCGCTGGACCGGCAGATCGAAGAAGCCGGCCGCGTCCGCGCCCAGCTGACACGCCTGCATGAACAGCTTTCCGAAGGCGAGGAACCGGCTTTGGCCGCGTGGCTGACGACTTTGGAGCTGATGACTATGTACGAAAAGTATTTTTCAAAAGAAGAACTGGAGCAGCTGCCGCTGTACCAGAACCCGGAAGCGGAATATGAATGGAAGCTTCTGGCCATGCAGGTAAAGCAGGCGATGGAAGGCGGCCTCACGCCAAAAGACGCCCATCACCTGGCCTTGCGCTGGATGGAAATGCTGGACCGGGATACCGGCGGCAATATCGAACTGATGAGCCGCCTGGACCGCATGCATATTTCCGAGCCCTCGGTTCAAAAGGAAACCGGCATCGGCCTGGATATGCGGTCCTATATCATGCGCGCCATCAGCGAAGTAAAACTCGGACTGTACGCCAAATATTTGCTGCCAGATGAGCTGGCACAAATGCGCAGGCATTTCGACAGCCGGGGACAGGAATGGCCGGGATTAATAGAACAGATCAAGGCCCAAATGCGGGCCGATCCTTCGCCGAATAACCCGGCGGCGCGCACCCTGTCCGCAAAATGGATGGCGCTGTTCCGGGACATGGTGGGAACCAACCCCGAAACGATCGGCCGATTCCGCACCGCAACCGAAAGCGAGCCCACCCTTCGCCTGGGCCGTGGCATGAATGACGAGATGATCGCTTTCCTGCGCGCGGCAGACGGACGCTGAGCCCGGAATATGCCAGCTTCTGACGCAAACGCGCCAGAAGCTGGCACGATCAGAAGCGAACTGGACAGCTCGACATGGTCGGCTGCCCGAAATAGGCCTGCCCGGAATCGGGCGTCGATTTGCTCTTGTCCGGATAAAACACGCAGTACTCGCCGAACGCGGTGGTGACCTTGTATATCTTGCGCGGGTCATCGGGGGCGCTGAACAGTTCGATACGCGCGCCCTCAAACCATTTCGGCTTGACCCCATCGCGCGCTTCGGCCAGCCCGCGCGCCAATTTGCGTTCGAAACTGTCGCGGTTTGGCACGTTTTTTTCCTTGGCAGATAATTCCTTGCCGATTAATCCGGCTTGCCGCACCAGCGCTTCCATATTCATTTGGGGCTCGGCCGGTTCGGCCGGCCTAGCCGGTTCAGAAATGGTGGCGCTTTTCTCCGGCTCCACAGGAGAAGCAGCAATGGTTTTATCAGGAGCGCGCCGGGAAATTGGCGCAGGGGAAACCGGCCGCTTTTCCGGCTTCGGAGCAGGAGATTTAAGCCACACAATCTGGGAACGCAGAGATTCGAGCTGGGATAAGGGCGTGGGCGCCACGCCGCGCAGGGCAAACACCAGCACAAGAAGATGCAGGACCAGCGCGGCCAGCAAGCCGCCGGAGCGGCTCAGCATACAAAAAAACCGTCCCGGCGCGAGCCTGGAACGGTTCTTTGATGAATTCTGGTTGCGGGGACAGGATTTGAACCTGTGACCTTCGGGTTATGAGCCCGACGAGCTGCCAGACTGCTCCACCCCGCGTCTGATACGAGTATTATACGCGCTCCAGCCAATTTAGACAATCTTAATGCCGCTTTTCCGGTCGATAGACCGGCTTTATTTTGACGCAGCTCGCCACCGTGCTCGGGGCAGGCGGTGTAAAGTAAAGCATTAGACAAGTTTTCGTCCCTTTTCCTATGAAATTCTGCTCCGAATGCGCCCATCCGGTCGAACTGGCCATCCCTGCCGGGGACAACCGTCCGCGCTACGTGTGCGCCAACTGCTCGACCATCCACTACCAGAATCCGAAGATGGTCATCGGTTCCATCCCGGTCTGGGAGCGCGAGGGCGAACTGCAGGTGCTGCTCTGCCGCCGCGCCATCGAGCCCCGCTACGGCTTCTGGACCCTGCCCGCGGGTTTCATGGAAAACAACGAAACCACCGCCGACGCGGCGGCCCGCGAAACCCAGGAGGAAGCCGGAGCCAACATCGAACTTGGCAAACTGTTCACCTTGCTTAACGTTTCACATGTGCATCAGGTGCACATGTTTTATTTGGCAACACTGCGCGACCTGGATTTTTCCCCGGGCGAGGAAAGCCTGGACGTAAAAATGTTCAGGGAAGCCGAAATACCCTGGGACGAGCTGGCCTTCCCCACCATCCGCAAGACCCTGGAACTGTTCTTCGCCGACCGCCGCAAGGTGCGCGAAGGGGGCAGCTACGGCTTCCACGAGCATGACATCACCCGTCCCATGCGTCCGATCACCGACTCATGATCCCCTGGCTCGACGCCCACACCCCCTTTCCCGACGTTTCCGAAGCGCTGACCACCGAGGCGCCCGGACTGCTGGCGGCCGGGGGCGACCTCTCCCCGCAGCGCCTGCTGGCCGCTTACCAGCGCGGCATCTTCCCCTGGTTTTCGGAGGGCCAGCCCATCCTGTGGTGGAGCACGGACCCGCGCATGGTGCTGATGACCGAGCGCTTCAAGATTTCGGACAGCCTGAAGAAAACCCTGAAGAAGGTGGATAAAAGCAGCCGCAGCGACGGCCGCTGGCAGGTGCGCTTCGACAGCGCCTTCGAGCAGGTGATGCGCGCCTGCGCCGCGCCCCGCAAGGACGGCCCCGGCACCTGGATTTCGGAAGACATCGTGCAGGGCTACACCGGCCTGCACAAGCTCGGTTTCGCCCACTCCTCCGAAGTCTGGCTGGATGGCGAACTGGTGGGAGGCGCCTACGGCGTGTCCATCGGCCGCATGTTTTACGGCGAGTCCATGTTTGCGAAGGTGACGGACGCCTCCAAGGTCGCCCTCGCCTACCTCGTGCACTTCCTGAAGCTGAACGGGGTAAGGATGATCGATTGCCAACAGGAGACCGGCCACCTGGCCTCGCTGGGCGCCTCGCCCATCCCGCGCAACGACTTCCTCGCCCTCCTGAAGCAGGCCATCGACCAGCCGCGCATCCGGCACTGGGAGCCCGTGCCCCCCTTTGCGTCAACGTTCTGAGCGATACCACACACAGAAGCGGGCGGGAACGCGTTATGATATGGCCATACGGCTTCGTACCGGACGGGATTGCATGACGCAGCTAAACGACCTTCCTTTTGCGACGCTGCAGTTCTACACGACTGCACCGTACCCCTGCAGCTACCTGGATGCGCGCCAGGCGCGCTCGCAGGTGGCGACGCCCTCGCACCTGATCAATGCCGACGTCTATTCCGAGCTGGTGAAGAACGGCTTCCGCCGCAGCGGCATCTTCACTTACCGGCCCTATTGCGACGGCTGCCAGGCCTGCATTCCCGTGCGCGTGGTGGCCGAGGGCTTCCAGCCTTCGCGCGGCCAGCGCCGCGCCTGGGCGCGCCACAGCAGCCTGAAGACGGGTGTCGCCAGCCTTTCCTTCTCGGACGAGCACTACGCCCTCTACCTGCGCTACCAGAGCACACGCCACGCGGGCGGCGGCATGGACCAGGACAGCCGCGACCAGTACGCCCAGTTCCTGCTGCAAAGCCGGGTCAACACGCGCCTGGTGGAATTCCGCGAACCGGACGGCACGCTGCGCATGGTCAGCATCATCGACATGCTGAGCGACGGCCTGTCCTCGGTCTACACCTTCTTCGATCCGGACGTGCCGGGCGCCTCCTTCGGCACCTACAACATCATGTGGCAGATCGCCCAGGCCCGCGAACTGGGCCTGCCCTATGTCTATCTCGGCTACTGGATCGAGGACAGCCAGAAGATGAACTACAAGATCAACTTCCAGCCGCTGGAAGCCCGCCGCAAGGGGGTATGGAGCGTCATGCCAAGGTAAAATGGCGGCAATTCATCTGCTGATTGCCCCATGTCCGACAAATTCCTGTATTCCCTCGCGCGTCCCCTGCTGTTCTCGGTGGACGCCGAAGCCGCGCACCATTTCACCCTCCCTGCCCTGAAGCGCCTGTCCGCATTGGGCCTCACGCGCGCCATCGTGCAGCCGCCGAAACCCGACCCGCGCACGGTCATGGGCCTGCTGTTCAAGAATCCCGTCGGCCTGGCCGCAGGCCTGGACAAGGACGGCGCCTTCATCGACGCGCTGGCCGACCTGGGCTTCGGCTCCATCGAAGTGGGCACCGTCACGCCGCGCGCCCAGCCGGGCAACCCCAAGCCGCGCATGTTCCGCCTGCCCGCCGCGCATGCCATCATCAACCGCATGGGCTTCAACAACGGCGGCGTGGACGCCTTCGTGGCCAACGTGCAGTCGTCGCGCTTCTACCAGCGCAAGGAAGGTGTGCTGGGGCTGAACATCGGCAAGAATGCGGATACCCCCATCGAGCGCGCCGCGGAAGACTACCTGCACTGCCTGGAGAAGGTTTATCCCTACGCCAGCTACGTCACGGTCAACATCTCCTCGCCGAACACGAAGAACCTGCGCCAGCTGCAGGGCGGTTCGGAGCTGGATGGCCTGCTCGCGCAGCTCAAGGACGCGCAGCAGCGCCTCGCCGACCGGCACAAGCGCTACGTGCCGCTGGCCCTGAAGATCGCACCGGACATGGATGGCGACCAGGTGAAGAACATCGCCGATGCGCTGATCCGCCACAAGATCGACGGCGTCATCGCCACCAACACCACCCTGAGCCGCACGGCCGTGGAAGGCATGCAGCATGGCGCCGAAGCGGGCGGCCTCTCCGGCGCTCCCGTGTTCGAATTCTCGAACCAGGTGATCCGCCTGCTGAAGGCGGAACTGGGCGACGCCCTGCCCATCATCGGGGTCGGCGGCATCATGAAAGGCGCGGACGCGAAGGCCAAGATCGACGCGGGCGCGCAGCTCGTGCAGCTGTACAGCGGCCTGATTTACGCGGGCCCCGCGCTGGTGCGCGACTGCGCCGACGCGCTGCGCCGCTGAGGAGCGCCCGCATGGAGAAGACAAGGCTCGGCCGCACAGATCTTGAAGTCAGCAAGATCTGCCTGGGCACCATGACCTTCGGCGAGCAGAACACCGAAGCGGACGCGCACAGCCAGCTCGATTATGCGCTGGAGCGCGGCATCAACTTCATCGACACGGCGGAGCTCTATCCCGTGCCGCCGCGCGCCGCTACGCAGGGTTCCACGGAACGCTTCATCGGCTCCTGGCTGAAGAAGAGCGGCCGCCGTGCGGACGTGGTCATCGCCACCAAGGCCGCGGGGCCGAACTCCAACATGCACTGGATACGGGGCGGAAAACAGAACTTCGACGAGCAGAACCTGCGTACTGCCGTGGAAGCCAGCCTGAAACGCCTGCAGACGGATTACATCGACCTGTACCAGCTGCACTGGCCCAGCCGCAATGTGCCCATCTTCGGCGCCAGCGCCTTCGATCCCGCAAAGGAGCGCCGCGCGGTGGCCATCGAGGACACCCTGGCCGCGCTGGGCAAGCTGGTGGACGAAGGGAAGCTCCGCCACATCGGCGTGTCGAACGAAACCTGCTGGGGCGTGGCGGAATTCATCAAGCAGGCCGAGATGAAGGGCCTGCCGCGCATCGCCACCATCCAGAACCTGTACAACCTGAGTGCGCGGCATTTCGAAACCAGCCTGCTGGACGAAACCTGCTACCGGGAGGGCGTGAGCCTGCTCGCCTACAGCCCGCTCGCCTTCGGCCAGCTGAGCGCGAAGTATCACGACAACCTGAAGGCGCACGGCCGCCTCACCATCTTCCCGCCCACCTGGAGCCCGCGCTACCTGCGGCCCGGGGTATGGAAGGTTGTGGGCCAATATGCGGAACTGGCACGCGCCAACGGCCTTACGCCCGCGCAGCTCGCGCTGGCCTGGTGCTATTCGCGCTGGTTTGTCGGCTCCACCATCATCGGCGCCACCACGCTCGAACAGCTCAAGGCCAACATCGATGCCTGGTCAGTGAAGCTCACGCCGGAACTGGCCGCGGCGGTCGATGCCATCCACGCTGAAACACCCAATCCGGGCCAGTAGGCCTCAGCGCCGGCGCCACAGGCGTGGCAGCAGCGCAGGCACATCCCTCCGGTAGGCGCGGTAGCTCTCGCCGAGCGCCGCCTCCAGGTCATGCTCCTCCAGCCTGAGGGTGGCCAGCACGCTGTAGGCCGTGAGCACGGCGGCCATCAGCGCATGGCCCACGCTCATGTGCGGCGCTGACCATAGCGCAACGATCAGCCCTGTCTGGATCGGATGCCGCACGTAGCGGTAAGGCCCCTTCAGCGCAAACGGCGGCTCCGCCGTTCGCAGGCCGAAGAAGTGCAGCGCGTCGATGCTGAAGATGGCCCACGCCACCAGCAGCAGGCTTGCGCCGTACAGCGCTAGGAAAACACCGACCGCAGCGGGCGTGGAAAAATGCCAGACAACGCCCGGCATCGGCGTCCACAGCACCAGCAGCGCGCCGAGCTGCAATGCGCTGACGGCGATATACACCGGCCTGCTCCACGCAGCATTTGCGCCATACAGCCTGCGCTTGACGGCAGGCCGCGCCAGCGCGCTGTGCACAATGCCGAAGAAAGCGAGCAGCAGCAGATTGAATACAATGCCGCCCTCTATCGGCGGCATGCCGGTATCGATACCCTTCGGTATCCAGTTCTGCAGAAAGGCCGCAAACGCAGCCAGCACGGCCAGTACAGCAAGGCTGGACGCCACGGCAAACAGTCTCAATCCCATTTCGCCCCCCTACAGATATTTCGCCCACATCTCGTTCGAGAATTTGCCGCCCGGGTCGACACGCGCCTTGAGGGCGCGCAGCTGTACCGCTTCCGGGTAGGCCTTGCCGAACTGCTCGCGGGTGGCGTGCGGCTGGTATGGCAGGTAGTAGCGGCCGCCGAAGCTCAAGGCCGTATCGATCAGTTCCCGAGTCCACGCTCCCACCGTCCGCAAGGCCGCCTGAGTGCTGCGCTGCTTGAAGTAGACAACGAAGGAGAACACTTCTTCCTTCGCCCAAGGCAGCAGCGCCAGCGTATCCGCATCCGAATGGCGCACCGATACGTTCAGCACCTCCGCATCGTGCTTGCGGATGATCGCGGCCATCTTGCGGGTGAAAGCGGCGAAGTGCCGCACCGGCACGAAATACTCCTGCAGCGCATAGGTCGACATGGCCCTGGTACGCGGCTCCAGCTCCGCCACATCCAGGCTTGCCTCGTGGTTGCGCCACTTGACCGCAGGCTGGGACATGAGCAGGGGATGCAGGACCTTGCTGCGCAACAGGCTGCCGCCCGGCAGTTCCGTCACAACGAAGATCACGTTCTGGTTCATCGCATAGGTCTGCCCCCGCTGCACCAGCCGGGCCTTTTCCGTCAGCGGCTTGCCGGATTCGCGCCACGACACGGCCACCGGCGCATCGAAGAATGGCGGCAGCAGGTCGGCGTTGTGCAGCACGCAGCCGTGCGCCTGCTTCACCTCACGCTCGAAGTAGTCCGGGTAGCGCTCCAGCTTCACTTCCTTGACGCTGCGCTCGATTCGCGTGTTGGCGGCCAGGTCCAGCTCCACCTCGGTAATGAGGCCAACGGCGCCATAGCCCCCGATGGCGGCGCGGAACAGGTCGAAGTTCTCGTCGCGGCTCGCCTGCACGATGCTGCCGTCCGCCAGCACCAGCTGCAGGGCGCGCACGGAATTGCCGACGGGGCCATTGCCCACATAGCGTCCATGCGCATTGACCGAAACTGCGCCGCCGACCGTGAAGTTGGCATAGCTCTGCATCGTCTTCACGGCGAGGCCCACGGGATCCAGCACGTCCTGCAGGTCGCGCCAGCGCATGCCCGCTTGCACACGGGCGACACGGTTCGCGGCATCAATGCTGACCAGGTGGTTCATGCCGCGCATGTCCAGATGCAGCCCGCCGCGGACTGCGACCTGCCCGCCCATGCTGTAGCGGCCGCCACCAATCGCAACCCTGCCCTGCCACTCCCTGATGGCGCGTGCGGCTTCCTGCGTCGACGCGGGCGCCACCGCCTTCGCGACTTCGACCGTGTACAGGCCGGTCACATTGGGAATGGAGATGGCGGCCGCGGAGAGCGCGGGCAGCGGAGTCAGCGTCAGCAGGCCTGCGCCTGCCATCGCCTGGAAGAGAAAGGTGCGGCGTGATGGCGACATGCGGGCGACTTTAACATTGCATTGCCGCTTCGGCAATGCAATGAAAGCGCCTTACGCCGCCTCAGTGCCGATCAGGGCGTGCTCGATGGCGTTGCGCGTGAGCTCGGGTGCGAACTGCTGGATGAATTCATAGGCATAGGTGCGCAGATAGGCGCCACGGCGCACGGCGAGGCGCGTCGTGTTCACCGCGAACAGGTGCGAGGCCTCGATGGCGCGCAGGCCCTTGTCGCGGCCATGGTCGAAAGCCATGGAAGCGACGATGCCGACGCCGAGGCCGAGGGCCACGTATTGCTTGATCACGTCGGAGTCCATGGCCGTCAGCACAATGTCCGGCCTCACGTTGGCGCGGTCGAAGGCGGCGTCGATATGGCCCCGGCCCGTGAAGCCCACGTCATAGGTAATCAAGGGGAACTCGGCCAAGTCTTCCAGCTTCACCGGTGAGCGGGCAAGCAGGGGATGCCCGTCCGGCACCACGATAAGGTGGCTCCAGCGGTAGCAGGGGAAGGAAACCAGATCGGGGAACTGCGACAGGCCTTCGGTGGCGATGCCGATATCCGCCTTGCCGGACAAAACCCACTCGGCGATATGCTCCGGCGCGCTCTGCTGCAGGGCGATGCGCACGTCCGGGAAAGCGGCGCGGAATGCCTGCACAGCCTTGGGCAGCGCATAGCGCGCCTGCGTGTGCGTGGCCGCGATGGTCAGCGTGCCGCTGCTCTGGCCCTTGTATTCCAGGCTGGCCTGCTGCAGGTTCTCGGCCTCCACCAGCAGCCGGTCGATGATCTTCAGTATCCCCTTGCCCGGTTCCGTCAGGCCGGTCAGACGCTTGCCGTTGCGCTCGAAAATGACGACGCCCAGTTCGTCCTCCAGCTCGCGGATCTGGCGGCTCACGCCAGGCTGCGAGGTGAAGAGCGCGTTGGCGACTTCGGTAAGGTTGTAGTTGCGCCGCGCCGCCTCTCGGATGGACCGCAGCTGCTGGAAGTTCATATCGAAGCTCCTTCGTCCACGAACACGTGCATGCGCTTGGGCCGCACCACCAGGGTCTCGCCCTCCTTCAGCTCCAGGTTGCGGAAGCGGTCATTCGAAATGGTCGCCTCGATCAGCTCCGCATTGTCGGCGCGCTCCAGGTCCAGCTGGGCCAGCGGGCCGATGGCGTGGGCGCGGCGCAATTTGACCACAATGCCTTCGGCGCCTGCCGCATAGCGGTCGATCTCAAGATCGTGCGGGCGTACATAGGCGATACCCTTGCCTTCGCGGGTCGATTCCGGCACGTCCAGCTGGATGCCGTCGGTGGCCAGCACGCCGCCATGCACGCGGCCATGGAATACGTTCACGTTGCCGAGGAAGCCGTAGACGAAAGGCGATGCGGGATGGTTGTACACCTCGTCCGGCGCGCCCAGCTGCTCGACGCGGCCTTTGTTCATCAGCACCACCTGGTCGGCCACTTCCAGCGCCTCTTCCTGGTCGTGGGTCACGAAGATGGAGGTAACATGCAGGTCGTCGTGCAGGCGGCGCAGCCAGCGGCGCAGCTCCTTGCGCACCTTGGCGTCCAGCGCGCCGAAGGGCTCGTCCAGCAGCAGCACGCGCGGTTCCACGGCCAGGGCGCGGGCCAGGGCGATACGCTGGCGCTGACCGCCGGAGAGCTGCGGCGGGTAGCGGTCGGCCAGCCAGTCCAGCTGCACCAGTTCCAGCAGGTCCTTCACCTTGCGGCGGATCTGGTCTTCCGAGGGACGCTCGCTGCGCGGCTTCACGCGCAGGCCGAAGGCCACGTTCTCGAACACGGTCATGTGCTTGAACAGCGCATAGTGCTGGAAGACGAAGCCCACCTGGCGCTCGCGCACGTGGCGGTCGGATGCATCCTGGCCATCCAGCAGCACCTGGCCCGAGTCCGGATGTTCCAGGCCGGCGATGCAGCGCAGCAGCGTGGTTTTGCCGCAGCCGGAGGGGCCGAGCAGCGCGGTCAGCTCGCCCTGCGGGAAGTCCAGCGAGACGTCGTTCAGGGCGACGAAGTCGCCGAAACGCTTGTTGATGTTCTTGACTGCGATCGTCATATCAGTGCTCCGTTGCGTCGTCGGCGTAGTTCTCGTGCAGACGCCATTCGATAAAGGTTTTCAGGGCCAGCGTGACCAGGGCCAGCAGCGCCAGCAGCGATGCCACGGCGAAGGCGGCCACGAAGTTGTATTCGTTGTAGAGGATCTCGACCTGCAGCGGCATGGTGTTGGTCTCGCCACGGATATGGCCGGACACCACGGACACCGCGCCGAATTCACCCATGGCGCGCGCGTTACACAGGATCACGCCATACAGCAGGCCCCATTTGATGTTGGGCAGCGTCACGCGGAAGAAGGTCTGCCAGCCGGATGCACCCAGCACCACCGCCGCCTCCTCCTCTTCGCTGCCCTGGGCCTGCATCAGCGGAATCAGCTCGCGCGCCACGAAGGGGAAGGTGATGAAGATGGTGGCGATCACAATGCCCGGCACGGCGAACAGGATCTTGATGTCGTGCGCCGCCAGCCATTCGCCGAACCAGCCCTGTGCGCCGAACAGCAGCACATAGATCAGGCCCGAAATCACGGGCGACACCGAGAACGGCAGGTCGATCAGCGTGAGCAGCAGGCTCTTGCCGCGGAACTCGAACTTCGCCACCGCCCAGGAGGCGGCAATGCCGAAGACCATGTTCAGGGGCACGGCGATGGCCGCGGTAATCAGCGTCAGCTTGATCGCGGCAATCGCATCCTCGTCCAGGATGGATTCCACATAAACGCTCCAGCCCTTGCGCAGCGCTTCGGTGAACACGGCCACCAGCGGCACGAAGAGGAAGAGCGTCAGGAAAACCAGTGCGACCGCCAGCAGCGCATAGCGCACCCAGGACGGCTCCAGCACATCGGAAACGGTTGGCAGTTCGCCACGGTGTTGAGTGGCCATCTTATTTCCCCGACTTTCCGCGGGCCCAGGCCTGCAGCAGGTTAATCGTCAACAGCATGAAGAAGGAGGCGACCAGCATCACCACGGCAATCGCGGTGGCGCCTGCGTAGTCGTACTGCTCCAGCTTCGTGATGATGAAGAGCGGCGTAATTTCAGAAACCATGGGCATGTTCCCCGCGATGAAGATCACCGAGCCGTATTCGCCGGTGGCGCGCGCGAAGGCCAGCGCGAAGCCCGTCATCAGCGAAGGCAGGATGGTGGGGAACACCACGCGGAGAAAGGTCTGCAGCGAGGAAGCGCCCAGGCTGGCCGCAGCCTCCTCCAGTTCGCGCTCCGCATCTTCCAGCACGGGCTGCACGGTGCGCACCACGAAGGGCAGGCCGATGAAGGTGAGCGCGACCACCACGCCGACCGGGGTGAAAGCGACCTTGAGGCCGAGCATGCCTTCGATATAGCGGCCGAACCAGCCGTTGGAGGAATACAGGGCCGTCAGCGTAATGCCCGCGACGGCGGTGGGCAGCGCGAACGGCAGGTCCACGAGGGCGTCGATGAGGCGCTTGCCGGGGAAGCGGTAGCGCACCAGCACCCAGGCCACAATGCCGCCGAAGAAGGCGTTGATGCTGGCGCCGATCAGGGCGGCGCCGAAGGTCAGCTTGTAGGACGCCACCACGCGCTCGGAAGTCACGGCGGACCAGAAGCCTTCCCAGGTCATGGTGAAAGTCTTCAGGAAAACGGCGGACAGCGGAATCAGGACGATCAGCGTCAGGTAGAAGATCGTAAAGCCCAGGGACAGCTTAAAGCCCGGCATCACGCGGTAAGGCGCGCGCCGGGCCGGAACAGCTACCGGCACAGGAACCGGTATCACGACTGCTGTCATATTCACTCCCTCTTATTACATTTTCGACTAATAGGAGCGAATAATCGCAGAGCCGCGTTATATATCAAACTAACCTTTTGTCATTTGCTTAGATGTCAAAGCCGATATAAGCGGACTCAAGGGAGCGTGCATGGCACCTGCTGCAGGGCATGGGTAGTGAGCGAACCCGTGAAGGTCGAGCGCTGCACCTGCCACTGCTCGTTCTCCAGCGAGATGCGGGTCGTCATCACCGAGCCCGAGCTGTTGTCGAAGCCGGTCACCGCGC
Source organism: Massilia endophytica (assembly GCF_021165955.1). Taxonomy (NCBI): domain Bacteria; kingdom Pseudomonadati; phylum Pseudomonadota; class Betaproteobacteria; order Burkholderiales; family Oxalobacteraceae; genus Massilia; species Massilia endophytica. The sequence continues at coordinate 3,492,941 of NZ_CP088952.1, forward strand.
CCGCGGCGATCCAGTCCAGCGCTCCATCAGGACGGAACGAAGCCATGCCGCTCATGAAACCCTGCAGGTACAGGCGCCGTTCCGGCGGCTGGTAGCTGAAGACCACGTGCTCGTACACATTCACGGCAGCCGATTCGGTGCTGGTCTGCAGCGCCATGGGGTTGCCCGTATCCCGCGCAACGACATAGAAGCGGTTCAGGCTATCGTTCGTCATTTTGAAGCATGCCGGGAGGGTATCGGCATGGGCCGCGGTAGCCAGGGTAATGGCGGCGATTGCGGCGATCAGAGGTTTTACCTTCATTTTCTTATCCCTATTTCTGAGTTGTTTGACGGAGCGGGTCCGCCCCGCTACAGCCAGGGTCGTTGCAAACCTGGCACTGTTGCTTTGCAGAGGGAAGTGGAAAAAAGGAAAAAATGGCCTATGATGGACACAGAACAATTCAGGAGACAGCCATGACCCATGCATTGCTGCTGACGGACCGCCTGTGCGATCTCACCGAGATGGCCCTGCAGGCGTACACGAAGTTCGAAAAGGCCACGGTGTTCTCGGCCACCCGCGCCATCCGCGCGGAATTCCATGAAGTGGCGCCGCAGATGCCGCCGGCGGCGGAAGAGAAGCTCGCTTCCATCTGCCACGCCATCCTGGGCGCCGTGGAATATACGCCCACGGAAGGCCGCACCAATCCGCAGTGCATCGTTTGCGCGCGCAACGATATCGTCGCCTTGCGCGAGATGCTGAAGCAGCTGCCGCCCGCCTACTTCGCCCAACAAAAAGAGCGCCTCGAAGGGCGCTCTTCACCAACGCTGCAATAGCGCTTACTTGTTCGGCTGCGGCGTGACGCGCAGATAGGGGCGCAGCGCCGTATAGCCTTTCGGGTATTTCTGCTTGAGGAGATCCGGGTCCTGCACGGTGAGCGGAATGATCACGTCGTCGCCGTCCTTCCAGTTGCCCGGCGTGGCCACGGTGTGCTTGTCGGTCAGCTGCAGGGCGTCGATCACGCGCAGCACTTCGTCGAAGTTGCGGCCGGTGCTCATCGGGTAGGTGATGATCAGGCGGACCTTCTTGTTCGGATCGATCACGAACAGGGAACGCACGGTGGCCGTGGCGCTCTGCTCCGGGTGGATCATGTCGTACAGGCCGGACACCTTGCGGTCCGAGTCGGCGATGATGGGGAAGCCCACCACGGTCTTCTGGGTGTCCTCGATATCCTTGATCCACTCCTTGTGCGCATCGACCGGGTCCACGGACAGCGCGATGGCTTTCACATTGCGCTTGTCGAACTCCGGTTTCAGCTTGGCGGTCAGGCCCAGCTCAGTGGTGCACACCGGCGTGAAGTCGGCCGGATGAGAGAACAGCACCACCCAGGAATCGCCCGCCCACTCGTGGAACTTGATGCGGCCAATGGAGGTATCCTGCTCGAAATCGGGGGCGGTGTCGCCGAGGCGTAAAGTCATGGAAGTCTCCAAGATAGTTAAACAGACAACGGACTGCCATTGTGCGCTGTTTCGGCCAGCAATTGCAACTGCTGCTGGCCAAAAATCCAGTCGCCCAGCCCGGACTCGGAATTGATATGTCCCCGCTCGCCGATATCGATGAAGCGGCTGCCCCAGCGCGCGGCCCATTCGCGGGCCTTGCCGATGTCCATCCAGGGGTCGGTGCTGCTCGCGATGACGATGGAGGGGCAAGGCAGCGGGCCTTGCGGCAGCCGGGCCGCCAGGCCGAACTTGTCCGGATCGGCAGGCGCCACCAGCAGCAGGCCTTCGACGCCCAGCGGGTCTTCGGCCACGCTCAGGGCCGAAGCCAGGCTGCCGAAGCTGTGGGCCGCGATCAGCGTGGGCCTGCGGTCCTCCTGGCGCACACGGTCCACATTTGCCCGCCAGGCTTGCAGATTGGGAGTCTCCCAGTCCTGCTGGTTCACGCGTTCGAAGCCGGGATACAGGCGCTGCCAGCGGCTCTGCCAGTGCTCTTCTCCGCTGTTGGACAGGCCGGGCACCACGAGGACCCGGTAGTTCGATAGCAGCGCTGCTCCCATGCTTGCTCCTTATTTCGTCTGATAGATCTGGTCGAACACGCCGCCGTCGGCGAAGTGCGTTTTCTGCGCGCGGGTCCAGTCGCCCGCCACATCGGCAATCGTGAACAGCTTCACGTTGGGGAACTGGGCGGCGTACTTCTTCGCTTCCTTCTCCACCGTTGGGCGGTAGTAGTTCTTCGCGATGATCTCCTGCGCTGCATCAGTGTAGAGGAAATTCAGGTAGGCCTCGGCCACTTTGCGGGTGCCGCGCTTGTCCACCACCTTATCCACGATGGCGACGGGCGGCTCGGCGAGAATGCTCACGGAAGGCGCCACGATCTCCACCTTGTCCGGGCCCAGCTCCTTGATCGCGAGCAGGGCTTCGTTTTCCCATGCGAGGAGCACGTCGCCGATGCCGCGCTCCACGAAAGTGGTGGTGGCGCCGCGCGCGCCGGAGTCCAGCACGGGCACGTTCTTGTACAGCTTCTTCAGGTACTCGCGGGCGCTCGCCTCGCTGCCGCCCGGCTGGCGCAGCGCGTAGCCGTAGGCGGCAAGGTGGTTCCAGCGCGCGCCGCCGGAAGTCTTGGGATTGGGCGTGATCACGGCGACGCCGGGCTTCACCAGGTCGCCCCAGTCCTTGATGCCTTTCGGGTTGCCCTTGCGGACCAGGAAGACGATGGTGGAGCTGTAAGGCGTGGAGTTGTGGCCCAGGCGCTTCTGCCAGGCCTTGTCCACCAGGCCCTTTTCGGCCACGGCATCGATGTCGTAAGCCAGTGCCAGGGTCACCACGTCCGCCTCCAGGCCGTCGATCACGGCGCGCGCCTGCTTGCCCGAGCCGCCGTGCGACTGCTTGATCTTCACGTTGTCGCCGGTCTTCGCCTTCCAGTCCTTGGCGAAGGCGGCGTTCACGTCCTGGTAGAGCTCACGCGTGGGATCGTAGGAGACGTTGAGCAGGTTGATGTCGGCCGCCTGGGCGGTCAGCGAGACAAAGGCAGCAAGAGCGAGCAGTTTCTTGGACAGCATTGGATTTCCCCTGTTTGTTTGGAAATCGCAGGATAGAGCCGTCCTATATAAATGAGAACGAAGTATTTCGCGGTTTCTTATGCCGCCAATACATATAGCCTAGTAAAAGCGGTTGAACAGCACCACGGCCCAGGTGGCGCCGGCGAGCAGGCAGGCCAGCAGCACGGCGGCCGACCCGAAATCCTTGGCGTTCTTGGAGAGGGGATGGCGCTCGAGGGAGATGCGGTCCACCACGGCCTCGATGGCGGAGTTGATGAGTTCAACGATCAGCACCAGCACCATGACGCCGATCAGCAGCAGCTTCTGATAGGCCGAGAGCGGCAGGGCCAGCGCCACGGCCGAGGCCACCACGAAGAGCATCAGCTCCTGGCGGAAGGCGTGCTCGGTCTGCCAGGCCGACTTGAGCCCATCCATGGAATAGAAGAAGGCCGAAAAGATACGCTTGAGGCCGCTTTTGCTTTTGAATTCGCTGATTGGCTGTTCCATGGGGCACGATTTTGATTCGGTGCATCAATTATAGCCCCCGCTCTTGCGCGCAAAGCGTATTTCCACTTTTTTTCACATCATGGTATAAAGTGAAGCACGCATACTGCACTGCACCAACCACATCATGAAAAGCGAAATTGTCCCCGAACAAAAAACCACCATCCAGGTTATCGAACGCATGGTGGCGCTGCTCGATGCGCTGGCCAAGTATCCCGATCCGGTCAGCCTGAAGGAATTGTCCAAGGTCTCCGGACTGCACCCTTCCACGGCCCACCGCATTCTGAACGATATGGTGGTGACCCGCTTCGTCGACCGCATCGAGCCCGGCACCTACCGCCTGGGCATGCGCCTGCTGGAGCTGGGCAATGTGGTCAAGAGCCGCCTCTCCGTGCGCGAAGCGGCGCTCGATTTCATGCGCTCCCTGCACAAGAAGACGCAGCAGACCATCAACCTCTCCGTGCGCCAGGGCGACGAGATCGTCTACATCGACCGCGCCTTCTCCGAGCGCTCCGGCATGCAGGTGGTGCGCGCCATCGGCGGCCGCGGCCCCCTGCACCTGACCTCGACGGGCAAGCTCTTCCTGTCCGTGGACGAGCCCAAGGCCATCCGCGCCTACGCCACCCGCACGGGCCTGGCGGGGCACAACAAGAATTCGATTACGGATCTGGCCAAGCTGGAACGCGAGCTGAGCCTGGTGCGCGCGCGCGGCTATGCGCGCGACAACGAGGAACTGGAACTGGGCGTGCGCTGCATGGCCGCAGGCATCCGTGACGACTCGGGGAAGCTGGTGGCAGGCCTGTCGATTTCGGCGCCCGCCGACCGCCTGCAGGAGGAATGGCTGGAAGACCTGGTCAGCACCGCCAACCAGATCTCCGCAACCCTGGGTTACATGCCCGTGGCCGACTGAGCGCTGCCGCCCGCGCTGTCCGTGAAGGACGGCTTCAGGGCGGACAGCCACTTGCGCATGCGCATGGCATCGCCCACGCGCGCCGCGGTGCCTTTCGCATCCAGCAGCACCATGATGACGGCGCGGCCTTCGATCACAGCCTGCATCATCACGCAGCGGCCTGCTTCGTTGATGAAGCCCGTCTTCTGCAGGCCGATCTCCCAGCCCGACTTCGGCGACACGAGGCCGTTGGTGGTGCCGAACTGCACCGGACGGCCATTGCGCTCGATGATCGCTTTCGGATCGGTGGAGAACTCGCGCAGGATCGGGTGTTCGTACGCGGCCTGCGCCAGCTTGGCCAGGTCGCGCGCGCTCGCCACATTCATTTTCGACAGGCCGCTCGAATCCACGTAGTGGGTGTCGTTCATGCCGAGGGACTGGGCCTTCGCGTTCATGGCTTCCACAAAGGCAGGCAGGCCGCCCGGATAATTGCGTCCCAGCGCGGAGGCGGCGCGGTTTTCCGAGCTCATGAGCGCGATATGCAGCATATTGCGGCGGGTCAGGCGGTCGCCCACATTCAGGCGCGAGCTGGAGAATTTTTCGCGGTCCACGTCCTCGTCCGTCACCGTGAGCATTTCGTCCATGTCCTGGTTGGCTTCCACCACCACCAGGCCGGTCATCATCTTGGTAATCGAAGCGATGGGCAGGGCCACATTGGCGTTCTTTTCGAACAGCACTTCGGAATTGGCCTGGTCGACGACCAGGGCCACATTGGATTTCAGGTCGAGGGGATCGCGGGTCAGGTTCAGGCCCGCCAGGTCGCCCATGGTCGGCTTCGAGATCGCGCCGCCCACATTGGTTACGCGCTGGTACACCACCTTGCGCTTGCCGTTCACGGTGATGACGCGCTTGATGATGCGCTCGCGCGGGATCACGCTCTCCGGCGCCATGCGGCGCACGCCGGCCTTTTTCACGCTTACTTTTTTCGCGCTTGCTTTCGCCGCCTGCGCGTCGGCCACCGGCAGCGACACGAAGAGAGCGGAAATCAAGGCAGTCAATGCAAGTTTGAACATGGATAATTCCCCGGAACAGAGCAAAACAGCGCCGTTGCAGTGTAGCAAATCACTGATCCAGCGCAAGCGAATTTAACGTTTTTCGCTCGATTGTAGACAGTAGCGCAAGAGGTAAAGCCGATTCTTGAGGCTGTCGCACAACGAATGCTTGTCACTCCATAAATTTAACAAAACTGGCAACCGGCTCGCGTTCACTGATCAAGGAGTTCTCGATTTTCTCAGGGTCGGCGTAACCGAGGGCCATCCCGCACACCACCATTTCGTCGCTGGAGAGATCGAGTTCTTTCGCGATCAGGCGGTGGAACTGCGTGAAGGCGGCCTGGGGGCAGGTATCCAGTCCCCTGCCCCGTGCGGCCACCATAATATTCTGCAGGAACATTCCATAATCGAGCCAGGAGCCCTGCTCCATGATGCGGTCGATGGTAAAGATCATGCCCACGGGCGCATCGAAGAAGGTGAAGTTGCGCGCGTGCTGGGCGGCCATGCCCGCCTTGTTCTCGCGCGTCAGCCCCAGCAGGGCGTACAGGTCCCAGCCCACCTTGCGGCGGCGGTCGATATAGGGCGACTTCCACTCGCGGGGATAGTAGGCGTATTCCTCGGTGTGCTGGCGGTTCTGCTCGGGATCCTTGTACGCGTCCACAATCCGGGCGCACAGGCGCGCCTTGGCCTCGCCCGTGAGCACATAGGCTTTCCACGGCTGGGTATTGGTGCCCGAAGGAGCGCGGGCCGCGACCTGCAGGATCGCCTCGATGTCCTCGCGCGCCACCGGCGTGGGCAGAAAGGCGCGGATCGAGCGGCGCGAAGTGATGGCGGCGTCTACCGCCTGCTGGTCGGGGCTTGAAATCATGCTGAAATCCCTACTTTGACTTCTTTACAACGAATACTACACCGATTACGGCGAGCGCCATGCCCGCCATGCCGAGAAAACTGAAGGCCTCGCCGAACATGAGCCAGGCCATAAGGGCTGTAGTCGGGGGCGTGAGATAGAGCAGGCTCGTCACCTGCGTCGCCCCGCTGCCCCGAATCAGCTTGAACAGGAGGAAGATGGCGCCAATGGACAGGGCCAGTACCGACCACAGCAAAGCGGCAATAAAGCGCGGCGTCCACTGCACCGCATCCAGCGACAGGTTCAGGCCCTCCAGCCAGATGGCGAAGGGCAGCACCACCACGGTGGAGGCCGCAAACTGGATCACCGTGCCCGTGCGCAGGTCGAAATGGGGGCAGAAGTGCTTCTGGTACAGAGTGCCCGCCGTCATCGCGAGCAGCGCACCCACGCAGAGGGCCACCGCCTCCCAGCGCAGGCCCACGAGATTGATCTTGGCATAGACCACCAGGGCCACGCCCGCGATGCCGAACACCAGCCCCAGCCACTGAACCGGCCGCACGCGCTCGCCGATCAGGGGCGCGGCGAAGGCGGTCAGGATGGGCTGCATGCCCACGATGAGGGCCGACAGGCCCGCAGGCATGCCCAGCTTGATCGCGCACCACACCCCGCTGAGATAGCAGGCCTGCACCAGGATACCCGCAACGGCGATATGGGCCACCTTCCCTGCCGGCCAGGGTGCCTTGAGCACCAGCACGGCCGGCGCGAGGAGGACGAGGACGCCAAGGAAGCGCAGCAGCAGGAAAGTGAGCGGCGGCGCGTAAGGCAGGCCGAACTTCGCCACGACAAAGCCCGTGCTCCACAGGAAGACGAAAAACAGGGGAATGGGCGAGAGGAAACTTGCGTGTGGCTGACTGGACATCTGTCGAGTCTATCACGCGTCAGAAGGCCCTGCCGGAGGAGGCCCGAAAGCCTAAAAATTTCCTACCAGAACAATCACTTAGATATTTTGGTGCGTCGCACAAAAAACGCTTGACATCTGATTTCAGACCCGTAGAATGGTCCATGTTGCGTTGCACAATGTTGTTTATTACCCGGAACAGCAGGACCTATCAACGACTAATTCATTTTTTGGAGAGCTTCATGTTTTCGATTCCTGAACAATTTTCCAATGCGACCAAGGCCAATGTTGAAAGCCAGTTCGCCATCTTCTCCGCGCTGACCAACAAAGCCTTCGAAGGCGTTGAGAAGTTTGTGGACCTGAACCTGACCGCTGCCAAGGCCTCCCTGGAAGAGACCTCCTCCGCCGCCAAGCAGCTGCTGGCCGCCAAGGATCCGCAGGAATTCTTCTCGCTGACCGCCGCCCAGGCCCAGCCGACCGCCGAGAAAGCCATCGCTTACGGCCGTCACCTGGCTTCGATCGCTACCGGCACCACCGCCGAGTTCAGCAAGGCCGCCGAGACCCAGATCGCCGAGACCAACCGCAAGGTGATCTCCCTGGTGGAAGAAGTGAGCAAGAACGCCCCGGCCGGCACCGAGAACGCCGTGGCCCTGTTCAAGTCCGCCCTGGGCAGCGCCAGCGCCGGCTACGAGCAGTTCAGCAAGACCGCCAAGCAGGCTGCCGAGACCCTGGAAGCCAACGTCAACGCCGCCGTGAACCAGTTCACCTCGGCTGTGAAAGCTGCACCGGCTGCTGCTGCCAAGTAATCTCCTCGATCCGCGAGCAAGCGGAATCGTCTGCCCCGGCCTCGTCCGGGGCTTTTTTTCGTCCAAGAGTATACATTTCGTCCAAATCGAGATAATCTATCCAAATGCATACCCCTGAACAGAAACAGCTGCTGGAGCAGCTGCAGCACATCGCCGCCGGTCTTGGCCAGACGCTGGCCCCCTTCGGCGAAGTGGTGCTGCACGACCTGTGCGATCCCGAACACACCGTACTCGCCATCCACAACAATCTGTCCGGCCGCGAGGTGGGCGACCCGGCCACCGAACTGGGGCTCGCCCGCATTGCGGACCCGGACTTCGCCCAGGTGGTGGCCAACTACCCCAACCGCTTCCCGGACGGGCGGCAGGCCAAGAGCACCTCCATCGGCATCAAGGACAGCCAGGGCAACTACATCGCCGCCCTGTGCATGAACATCGACCTGACGCTGTTCCAGGGACTGCAAAACCTGCTTGGCCAGTTCGGCAGCATGAATACCAGCGCGGGCATCAAGGAAACCCTGTCGACGGCGGGGTCGGACACCATCCGCGCCTACATCGACACCTTCGCCGCGCGCCACGCCACCACGCCCCGCGCATTGAGCGCAGACCAGCGCCGCATGCTGATGCGCGAACTCAGGGAAGCGGGACTGACCGAAATGCGGCGCGCCATGGAAACCGTGGCGGCTCACCTGGGCGTATCGCGCGCTGCCGTCTACAACTACGCCAAATAAGGACGCCCCATGAGCGAAACCAGCCAGCTGCTTCTGCTCGACCGCGACCAGGCAGCCGCCCTGCTCGACCCCGAGGCGGTGCTGGAGGCCACACGCGAGGCCTTCCTGCTGCATGCCAGCCGCGCGGGGCGCATCTTCCCGCTGGTGCGCGAGCCGCTGCCGAACGGGATCTTCGGCATCAAATCCGGCAACGTGGAAGACGAGCAGCTGCTTGGCTTCAAGGCAGCGGGCTTCTGGCCGGGCAACCGCGCGCATGGCGCCGATGCGCACCAGGCCACCATCATGCTCTTCGATCCCGACACGGGCCGGCCGCAGTGCCTCATCGATGGCAACGCCGTGACCACGACGCGCACGGCGGCGGCAGGCGCCATCGGCCTGCTCGCGCTGGCGCGGCCCGAAAGCAGCAGCGTATGCGTCTTCGGCACCGGCGTGCAGGCCGTGGCCCAGCTGGACTATGCGCTGCGCTTCCTGCCCTCGCTGCGCACGGTGCGCTACATGGCATCCGGGGGCCGCCGTGACGAGGCCTTCGAAGCACGCTTCGCACAGCGCTGCGATATTTCGCCGGGGGTCAATGCCAACGAGGCGGTTGCGGCAAGCGACATCGTCATCGCCGCCACGCCGGGGCGCGCCGTGCTCTTCGACGCGGATGCGGTGAAGCCCGGCACCCACATCAATGCCGTCGGCAGCGACACGCGCGGCAAGCGCGAACTGCCGGAAGGCCTGCTGCCGCGCGCCCGCGTCTGGGCCGACGACCTGGCGCAGGCACGCACCCTGGGCGAACTGCAATGGAGCCCGGGCCATCCGGCGGAAGAACTCGGAACCGTGCTGGCAAGCGGCGCGGCGGCGCGCGCGGCGCACGACGTCACGGTTTTCGACATGACGGGCATCGCCCTGCAGGATCTCACGGTGGCGCGCATGCTCCGGCAGCGCGCCTTGGCAAGCGGCGCAGGCAGCAGCATCGCCTGGCCATGGTAATCACACAGGAAAAGCAAATGAGCGAACTTCAACTACCGACTTACGAAGACGTCGTCGCGGCGTCGAAACGCATCGAAGGCAAGGCCCACCGCACGCCGGTGCTCACCTCGCGCACGGCGAACGAGGAACTGGGCGCGGAGCTCTTCTTCAAGGCGGAGAACATGCAGCGCATGGGCGCCTTCAAGTTCCGCGGCGCCTACAACGCGCTGGCGCGCTTCAGTCCCGAGCAGAAGAAGGCGGGTGTGGTCGCTTTCTCGTCGGGTAACCATGCGCAGGCGGTTGCGCTGTCGGCAAAGCTGATCGGCATGCCCGCCACCATCGTCATGCCGCACGACGCACCTGAATCGAAAGTCGCGGCGACGCGCGGTTACGGCGCCAACGTGATCATTTACGACCGCTACACGGAGGACCGCGAACAGATCGGCCGCGAACTGGCGCAGAAGCACGGCTACACCCTGATCCCGCCCTACGACCACGCGGACGTGATTGCAGGCCAGGGCACGGCGGCGAAGGAACTGTTCGAGGACGTGGGCGAGCTGGATGCGCTGTTCGTCTGCATGGGCGGCGGCGGCCTGCTGAGCGGCTCTTCGCTGGCGGCGAAGGCGCTCTCGCCGAAATGCAAGCTGTATGGCGTGGAACCGGAAGCGGGGAACGACGGCCAGCAATCCTTCCGCAGCGGCAGCATTGTCCACATCGACACCCCGAAGACGATTGCGGACGGCGCGCAGACGCAGCACCTGGGCCAGCTCACCTTCCCCATCATTCGGCGCAATGCGGACGACATCCTGACGGTGAGCGATGCGCAGCTGATCGAAGCGATGCGCTTCTTTGCCTCGCGCATGAAGATCGTGGTGGAGCCGACGGGCTGCCTGGGCTATGCGGCGGCGCGCGCGATGCAGGACGGGCTGCGCGGCAAGCGCGTCGGCGTCATCCTCAGCGGCGGCAACATCGACATTCCCCGCCTCGCCGCCCTTCTCGCCTAAAGCCGAGCCCGTGTCCAACTCTGGTGCCAGGGAAGAAATTTGGACACGTGCTCTGCACTAAGCATGTAGGGCCGAGCTCGTGTCCACTTTTCTTCCCTGGCACCAGAAGTGGACACGAACACAGCAGTTTTTTATTCGCCGAGGTAGGCGGCTTTGACGCGGGGGTCGTCGAGCATGTCGGCGGCGTTGCCGCTCATGGTGATGACGCCGGAGTCCATCACGTAGCCGCGGTGGGCCGCCTGCAAAGCAAGCTTGGCGTTCTGTTCGACCAGCAGGATCGTGATGCCTTCCTTCGAGACATTGCGGATCACCTCGAAGATCTTGTCCACCATGATCGGGGACAGGCCCATGGAGGGCTCGTCCAGCAGCAGCAGGTGCGGGTGGCACATCAGCGCGCGCGCCATCGCCAGCATCTGCTGCTCGCCGCCGGACAGGGTGCCCGCCAGCTGCGCCGAGCGTTCCTTCAGGCGCGGGAAGACTTCGTACCACTTTTCGATGTCCGCCTCGATGCCCGCCTTGTCGTCGCGCGTGTAGGCGCCCATCATGAGGTTTTCACGGATGGTCATGCGGGTGAACACGCCGCGGCCTTCCGGCACCATGGCGAGCTTTTTCTCCACCAGATGGAACGATTGCGTGCCTTTCAGCGACTGGCCCAGGTAGGAAACCGTGCCTTCCACCTTGCAGGGCGGGAGCGTGCCGGTGATCGCTTTCAGCGTCGTGGTCTTGCCCGCGCCGTTGGCGCCGATCAGCGTTACCAGTTCGCCTTCGTTGACTTCCAGGTCGATGCCTTTGACTGCCTTGATGCCGCCGTAGGCGACCTTCAGGCCGGAGACTTTCAGTACATTGGCACCCATCAGTGCGATCCTCCCAGGTAGGCCTCAATCACGGCCTGATTGCTTTGAATCTCGGAAGGCAGGCCTTCCGCAATGAGCTTGCCGTATTCGAGCACGGAGATGCGGTCGCACAGGCCCATCATCAGTTTCACGTCGTGCTCGATCAGCAGCACGGTCTTGCCTTCGTTCTTGATCTTGACCAGCAGTTCGCGCAGCGCGAGCTTCTCGGTGGCGTTCATGCCCGCAGCCGGTTCGTCCAGCGCGAGCAGCTGGGGATCGGTCGCGAGGGCGCGCGCGATTTCCAGGCGGCGCTGGTCGCCGTAGGACAGGAACTTCGAGGTGCGGTTGGCGAACTGGCCGATGCCCACGAAGTCCAGCAGTTCCTGGGCGCGGCGGCGGATCGACGCCTCTTCCTCGCGCGCTGCCTTGTGGCGGAACACGGCGCCGAACACGCCCTGGTGCGAGCGCACATGGCGGCCCACCATCACGTTTTCCAGCGCGGTCATCTCGCCGAAGAGGCGGATGTTCTGGAAGGTGCGTGCGATGCCAGCTTTCGCCACTTCATGCGGCGCGGAAGGCGAATACGGCTTGCCGGCCAGTTCGAAGGTGCCGGTATCGGGCTGATACAGGCCGGTGATGACGTTGAAGAAGGTGGTCTTGCCCGCGCCGTTCGGGCCGATCAGGCCATAGATCTGGCCGCGCAGGATCTTGATGCCGACGTCCGTCAGCGCCTGCAGGCCGCCGAAGCGCTTGTTGACGCCCGCAATATTCAGGAGAACTTCTTGTTGGCTCATTCTGTTTCGCTCACTCAGGCTGGCATGACGCCGGACGATTGGTCTTTGGTGTCGGAGTCGGCATCCGGACGGTCTTCATGCTTCGGCGCCGGCCACAGGCCCGCAGGACGGTTCAGCATGATGAGCACCATGGCCAGGCCGTACAGCAGCTGGCGCAGCACTTCCGCTTCGATCAGCACATGGCCGAACAGTTTTTGCTGCAGCGGCTCCACCACGTGGCGCAGCACTTCCGGCAGCGCCGCCAGCAGCGCGCCGCCCATGATGACGCCGGGGATGTGGCCGATGCCGCCCAGCACCACCATCGCCAGCACGGCAATCGATTCGGTCAGCGAGAACGATTCGGGCGACACGAAGCCCTGGAAGGAGGCGAACATGGCGCCCGCCACGCCGCCGAAGGTGGCGCCCATGGAGAAGGCCAGCAGCTTGACGTTGCGGGTGTTGATGCCCATGGCTTTCGCTGCGATTTCGTCTTCGCGGATGGCGACCCAGGCACGGCCCAGGCGCGAATGCTGCAGGCGCGCCGTGATGAACACGGTGACCACGGTCAGCAGCAGGAAGAGGAAGTAGTAGGCGTTCACGGACGGCATGGCGAAACTGCCGATGTAGACGGTGGCGCGCGAACCCGCCTCGCCTGCAAGGTTCACGCCGAACACGCGGATCGGGTCGATCAGGTTGATGCCCTGCGGGCCGTTGGTGACATTGATCGGATCGTTCAGGTTGTTCATGAAGATGCGGATGATCTCGCCGAAGCCCAGGGTCACGATGGCCAGGTAGTCGCCGCGCAGCTTCAGGGTCGGCGCGCCGAGCAGCGCGCCGAACACGCCTGCCAGCGCTGCGGCCAGCGGCACGATGACCCACACGGAAAGGTGGATGCCGTTGGTGCGGATATCCTCGCCCAGCACCGCGGCCAGCGCTTCGCCGGTGCCGGGGTGCAGGTTGATCAGCGATTCCAGCAGGGTCGCGAACTGGGGCGACGCCAGCAGGCCGGTCATGTAAGCGCCCAGCGCGTAGAAGGCGATATAGCCCAGGTCCAGCAGGCCCGCGAAGCCCACCACGATATTGAGGCCCAGCGCCAGCATGATGTAGAGCAGCGCGAGGTCGACGATACGTACCCAGGAGTTGCCGAAGTTCTGGGCGATGAAGGGGAAGACCATCATCAGCACGAGCACGACGCCCATGCTGATATAGGCTTTCTTCGGATTCTTCTGGACTTCGAAATTGAGGAGTGCCATGTTTCGTGTTCCTATTCTTATGCGCGGTCGGCGACGCGTTCACCCATGATGCCGGACGGACGGATCGTCAGCACCAGGATCAGCACCACGAAGGCGAAGATGTCCTGGTAGTTGGAGCCGAGGAAGCCGCCGGTCAGGTCGCCGATGTAGCCTGCGCCCAGGCTCTCGATAATGCCCAGCACAATGCCGCCGATCATGGCGCCGTAGATATTGCCGATACCGCCCAGCACCGCGGCGGAGAAAGCCTTCAGGCCGGGCACGAAGCCCATGGCGAACTGGATGGACGCGTAGTTCGCGCCCCACATCACGCCTGCCACGGCGGCCAGCGCGGCGCCGATGCCGAAGGTGGCGACGATCACGCGGTTCGAGTCCACGCCCATGAGGCCCGCCACGCGCGGGTTCTCCGCCACGGCGCGCATGGCGCGGCCCATGCGGGTTTTCTCGACCAGCATCACGAGGCCGAACATGGAGGCGGCGGCCAGCACCAGCAGCAGCACCTGGGTCACGCTGATCACGGCGCCACCCACCAGGATTGGATCGCTTGGCAGCAGCTGCGGGAAGGGCAGCGGATTGCGGCCCCAGATCATCATGGCGAAGGTCTGGAGCAGGATGGACACGCCGATGGCGGTAATCAGGGGAGCGAGGCGGGGTGCGTTGCGCAGGCGGCGGTAGGCCACGCGTTCGATGATGATGTTGACCAGCATGCAGAGCGGAATGGCGCCGATGATGGCAACGGCCAGCTGCACGTAGCCCGGCAGGCCGGGCGCATACGCTTCGAGCAGGCGCAGGATGGTCAGGCCGATCATGGCGCCGATCATCAGCACGTCGCCGTGGGCGAAGTTAATCAGGTTCAGCACGCCGTACACCATGGTGTACCCGAGGGCGACCAGCGCATACATGCTGCCTAGCACCAGCCCGTTGATAATTTGTTGGATAAATGTATCCATCGTGAGAAAGCCCCTTCAGGTAACAAAAACGGCACCCGGAAACTCCAACTGTCTCCGAAGTGCCGCCGTTCGACGCGACTGCGTGTTATCCGGGTTCCGGCGGCTTTCTGTTGAGCAGAAGAGTCGCCAGAACGGCAATTTTTCAAAGCGTTCGCAATGATAGCGATGTTTGCATAAAACTAAACGCTGAAAAATCGGGAATATTCTAAATTAAATTCATGCAAATGGAACACCTCTGAGGCGCTTGTTACATAGTCGTGTTGTTTTTATTGCCATCCAGGCCTTTGGGCAGGGGGAAGGTCACGTGCTCCTCCACGCCCTCCAGGGGACGCACGCTCTTCGCGCCCAGCTCCTTGAGGCGGTCGATCACAGCCTGCACCAGCACTTCGGGGGCCGACGCGCCGGCGGTCACGCCCACGCGCAACTTGCCTTCCAGCCAGGCGGGGTTGATCTGGGAGGCGTTGTCCACCATGTAGGCCGGTGTGCCCTTCTTCTCGGCCACTTCGCGCAGGCGGTTGGAATTCGAGCTGTTCGGGCTGCCCACCACGATCACCACCTCCACCTGCGGCGCCATGAACTTCACGGCTTCCTGGCGGTTGGTGGTGGCGTAGCAGATGTCGCCCTTCTTCGGCTCGATGATGGCCGGGTAGCGCGCCTTCAGGGCGGCGATGATGTCCGCCGTGTCGTCCACGGACAGGGTGGTCTGCGATACATAGGCCACCATCTCGGGATTGCGCACGTTCAGCTTCGCCACGTCGTCCACGGTTTCCACCAGGTGCATGCCCTCTTCCGCCTGGCCCATGGTGCCTTCCACTTCAGGATGGCCGTCGTGGCCGATCATGACGATCTCGCAGCCCTGCTTGCGCATCTTGGCCACTTCCACGTGCACCTTGGTGACCAGGGGGCAGGTGGCGTCGAAAATGGAGAGGCCGCGCGCCTCGGCTTCGGCGCGCACGGCCTTCGATACGCCGTGGGCCGAGAACACCAGCGTGTTCCCCGCGGGGACGTCGTCCAGTTCCTCGATGAAGATGGCGCCCTTGGCGCGCAGGTCTTCCACCACATAGGCGTTGTGCACAATCTCGTGGCGCACGTAGATGGGCGCGCCGAACTGCTGCAGCGCGCGTTCCACGATTTCGATGGCGCGGTCCACGCCAGCGCAGAAGCCGCGCGGCTGGGCCAGGAGAATTTCTTTGTCCATTACAGTACCGAGATGATGTTCACTTCGAACTTCACCGGCTGGCCAGCCAGCGGGTGGTTGAAATCGAAAACGGCGGAGTCCTCGCGCAGCTCGCGCAGGATGCCCGCAAAGCGGCCGCCGCCCGGCGCCGCGAAGTCCACCAGGTCGCCCACCTTGTAATCGGCGCCCGGCACCGAG
Organism: Massilia endophytica; assembly: GCF_021165955.1. Classification (NCBI taxonomy): domain Bacteria; kingdom Pseudomonadati; phylum Pseudomonadota; class Betaproteobacteria; order Burkholderiales; family Oxalobacteraceae; genus Massilia; species Massilia endophytica. The sequence goes on from NZ_CP088952.1 coordinate 3,508,818, forward strand.
TTCTCGTCGAGCGTGGCGCGCGACACGTGCTGGATCAGGTCCGGGTTGCGCGGGCCGAAGCCGACGCCTGGTTCCAGGTCGAAGACCTTGTGCGTGCCCTCGGGCAGGCCGATCAGCAGATCCTCCAGCACGGGCGCCAGCTGGCCCTGGCCCAGCATCAGCGTGGCCGGATTGCCCGCGAAGGTGGAAACGATGTCCGCCCCATCGAGGGTGGCAAGGCGGTAGTGCAGGGTCAGGTAGGCCGACTTGGTAACGACGGCAGCTTGAGTGTCAGACATGGCAATACTTTTTACGTGCAAACCGCTATTGTAAGCCAGCTTGGCCTGCCTCAGTGCGGGCCGATGCTCGCGGCCGATAATACGCATGATATGCTCGCCTTCCCTATAACAAGCAAGGCGGAGAGCTGTGAGCAAATCGATCGAAGAACGGCTGGCAGCCCTTGAGCAGGAAAACGCCAGCCTGCGCAAGCGCGTCGCGCGCCAGAATGCAGCGTGGCTGTTCGGCGTTCTGGCGCTGGTGGGCGGCGTCGCGGTGGCTGGCGTGGCGGTGAAGGATGCGGTATTTGGCAGCATCAAGGCGCGTGAAGTGGTCGTGGTCGACAGCAAAGGCACCATCCGCGCCCGCCTCGGCGGCGACGTGCCGGACGCAGTGATGGCAGGCGGGCGCGTTTCCAAACGCGGCACCAAGGCCAGCGGCTTGATTATTTACGACGAGGAAGGCATCGAGCGCGGCGGCTATGTCACCGCCGACGAGGGCAGCAACGCCATGATCACACTGGATTCCAAGCATCGCATGGCTGCCATCCTGGTGGCGGGTCCGGATCAGAGCCAGGCTGCGGCCATGTCGCTGATTACCAAGGGCAGCATGCTTGACTTCCGCGCCGACGAAAACGGCTCGCGCATGACGATGGCCGACAAGGATGGCGTGAAATTCCAGCAGCCTGCTATTGCAACGCTGTCGGCCGGTACTTGCGGCGAGTATCGTGAGATCGAGAAAAAGGAGCCCGGCAAGCGCTGGTGCCAGAAACGATTCTCCGACGCAGCCTGCCAGGCCTGCCTGGAGGGCAGTAACTAAGCAAATCGGCGGAACGACGGAGGTCGATATGGGCATCACGGATTGGCCGGAACATCTGCGTCCAAGGGAACGCCTGATTCGCGAAGGCCCGCAAGCCCTGTCCGACGCCGAGCTGCTGGCCGTCTTCCTGCGCGTGGGCGTGCGCGGCAAGAGCGCCGTGGATCTGGCGGGCGAGATGGTGCGCCATTTCGGCTCCCTCCAGGCCCTGTTCGCGGCCGGACAGGCCGAATTCACCCGTATCCCCGGCCTGGGCGCGGCCAAATACGCCCAGCTGCAGGCAGTGATGGAACTTGCCCGCCGCGCCATCGCCGAAGAATTGCGTACCGGGCCCACCCTCAGCTCGCCCCAGGCCGTGAAGACCTACCTCCAGGCCGCGCTGACGGGAAAACGCCACGAGGCCTTCCACGTGTTGTTCCTGGACGTCAAAAACCGCCTCATCGAGGCCCGCGAACTATTTCGTGGCACCCTCACCCACACCAGCGTCTACCCGCGTGAAGTGGTGCGCGAGGCGCTGGCGCGCAACGCCGCCGCCGTCATGCTGGCTCATAACCACCCTTCCGGCACACCCGAACCCAGCGAGTCCGACCTGCTGCTCACCAGGGCCCTGGTGCAGGCCCTGGCCCTTGTGGACATCAGGGTTCTGGACCATTTCGTGGTGGCCGGCAGCCGCGTCCACTCCTTCGCCGAACATGGTCAAATCTAGCTTGCGGCAAATGTTAAATTTATCGATTTAGTCGAGACACAATTGTTTTTCGCAAGTGATTGAAAAATCTGAGTTTTTTGGATATACTCTTGTTTTTTCCAATTTCGGAAGTTATCAAAGGAGTGCGTCATGGCACGTGTCTGCCAAGTTACTGGGAAGAAGCCGATGGTCGGCAACAACGTTTCCCACGCAAACAACAAGACGAAACGTCGTTTCCTGCCTAACCTGCAGAACCGCCGTATCTTCGTTGAATCGGAAAACCGCTGGGTCTCCCTGCGTCTGTCCAACGCCGGTCTGCGCGTTATCGACAAGGTCGGCATCGACGCCGTCCTGGCCGACATGCGCGCTCGTGGCGAAAAAGTTTAATAGGGAGCTATCATGGCGAAAACTGGCCGCGACAAAATCAAGCTGGAATCGACCGCAGGTACCGGTCACTTCTACACCACCACCAAGAACAAGCGCACGATGCCTGGCAAGATGGAGATCATGAAGTTCGATCCCAAAGCACGCAAGCACGTGACCTACAAAGAAACCAAGATCAAGTAATCCCGGTTTCTCGCAAAAAACCGCTCTACGGAGCGGTTTTTTTTCGCCTGGCGACCTCTAAAGGCAGCCCTCCATGTACTCCACCTGGTCCCAGCTGCCTGCATGGTAGGACTTGACGCGTCCCGCGCTGGCGCGGAAACGGAAGCCGTGCTGGCCGCTGCCGGAGCGCACGCTCAGATAGCGCTCGCTCCGCTCATAGTCCGCCGGGGTCACATGCACCGCTTCGCCGTACAGGCGCAGCACCTTGTCCGCCGGGTCGCCGACGCCGATGCCGCGGTCGTTCAGCACGCCCGGCTCCTCCACGTCCACCCGGCGCAGCACATCCTTCACGAACATGAGTCCCACGCGCGGCTCCGCGGCGGGAATCACATAGAAGCACTCCGGCGATGCCCGCAGCTCGGGCGGCACGCGCACCATCCGCTCGCCGAGCACGCGGTTCACGGTATCGAAGTCCATGCCCACCTTCAGCGGCCCCGCCCCGTCGATGCGCACCACCCAGCCCTGGGCCTGCGCCGACAGGGCCACGCCGCACAGCAGCGCCAATAACCAGGCTCTCATCCTTTTCCTCCGCCGGAAACAACAACGGCCCCGAAGGGCCGCCGTTCATTGCATCTTTTCCGCTTACGCGTAGCTGCGCAGGCGCAGCGAGAAGTCCTGCAGCGCCTTGATGCCGGACGCCTCGGCGCGCTCGCACCAGTCCTGCAGCTTGTGCACCAGCTCGTCGCGCGAGAAGTGCGAACGCTCCCAGATCACGCCCAGTTCCACGCGCATATTGTGCATGGTCTCCAGCGCCTTGCTGTGCTGGAAGAGCTCGATCAGCTGCTGCTTCTGCGGCGCCTCCAGCTTGGCCGGTTCGCGCTGCAGCAGCTTGCGCGAGGACTTCAGGAAGCGCGATTCCAGCTGCGCCTTGTCCTTCAGGTGCTCCAGCTCTTCCTTCCAGGCGTGCTTGACCGACTTGGCATACTTGGCCATCACGTCGTAGCGGTTGGCGATGACGGACTGCAGCGTGTCGAAGTCCGCCTTCAGCTTGCCTTCGGCGAATTTCGGCACCGGCGGCAGCTTCTTCACTTTGGCCAGGCCCAGCATCTCCAGGGCGCGGATATAGCCCCAGCCGATATCGAACTCGTACCACTTGGACGACAGCTTGGCCGAGGTCGCATAAGTGTGGTGATTGTTATGCAGCTCCTCGCCGCCGATGATGATGCCCCAGGGGATGATGTTGGTGGCGGCATCCGAGCAGTCGTAATTGCGGTAGCCCCAGTAGTGGCCGATGCCGTTGATGATGCCGGCGGCCGTCACGGGAATCCACAGCATCTGCACAGCCCACACCGTAATGCCTTTGGCGCCGAACAGGATGAAGTCGACGATCAGCATCAGGGCCACGCCCTGCCAGCTGAAGCGCGAATACAGGTTCTTCTCGATCCAGTCGCTCGGGGTGCCGTGGCCGTACTTCTCCAGCGTTTCCTTGTTCTTCGACTCGGCGCGGTACAGTTCGGCGCCTTCCCAGAACACTTTCTTGATGCCGCGGGTCACCGGGCTGTGCGGATCTTCCTCGGTATCGCACTTCGCATGGTGCTTGCGGTGGATGGCGGCCCACTCCTTGGTCACCTGGCCGGTGGTCAGCCACAGCCAGAAGCGGAAGAAGTGGCTCGGAAGGGCGTGCAGCTCCAGGGCGCGGTGCGCCTGATGGCGGTGCAGATAAATCGTCACGCTCGCGATCGTAATATGCGTCACGATCAGCGTAAAAATCACGGTCTGCCAGTTGGACAGGCCGGAGACGCCATGCGTCAGGAACTCCAGTACTGCGTTCAAATTACTACTCCACGGTAATTGCCCCGGCTAGAGGCCCGACGGTCGGGCTTTAGCGGCCGGTGTTTTCGCTTGTATCGGACGTGATTGTACGCGCATTTCCCGCCGAATCCCGGAAAGTTGCCTGCTCATCAACACGGTTCTGCGACAGCGCAACATCGGGCAGCGGACCCAGAATGCGCAGCTCGCGCTGGGGGAAAGGCAGCGATATCCGATTGTCTTTCAAGGCTTTCCACACGGCGCGGTTCACGTCCGACGTCACCCCGCCCTTGCCGTGCTCGGGATCGCTGATCCAGAAGCTCAGCTGGAGCTCCAGCCCGTCGGCGCCGAAGGCCTGGAGCGTGGCGCCCGGCGGCTTCTCCGCCGACACCCGTTCGACCGAAGCGGCGGCCTCTTCCAGCAGCTTCAGCACCTGGTCCAGGTCCGAATCGTAGGCCACGGTGACTTTGGTGCTCAGCGCCAGCATCTTGTTCGACAGGGAAGAATTCTGAACCGGGCTCGACACGAACATCTCGTTCGGCACAATGGATTCCACCCCGTCCAGGCCCTGCAGCACGGTATAGCGGGTATTGATGCGGGTGACCTGGCCGCTGAACTTGTCCACGGTAATCATGTCGCCGATGGTCAGGCTGCGGTCCAGCAGGATGATAAAGCCCGACACGTAATTGCTCGCGATCTTCTGCAGGCCCAGGCCGAGGCCCACGCCCAGCGCGCCGCCGAACACGGACAGCACCGTCAGGTCGATGCCCACGAGCGACAAGCTCAGCAGCACGGAAACCAGGATCAGCAGCGCCCTCCCCGTACGCGCCAGCACCACGCGCAGATTCGTGTGCAGGGTGGGCATGTTCATCAGCCGCTCCTCCAGCGCCGCGCCCGCCCACATCGCCAGCACCAGCAGCACGACGACGGAGATGGCGCCCTGGAAGATAGCGGCCACCGACACCCGGTACTTCCCGAGCGGCAGCACGATGGCATCCAGATGGCGGTAGATATCGTCCCACAGGCCGGTAATGTAGAGCGCGAAGGCAAGCCAGACGAGGAGCTGGAAGATCTTCTCGAAGGTCAGGAGGGCGGCGCCGAGCTGGCCCTGGCGGGCGAAGACGCGGCGCAGCAGGAAGAACACGAAGCGGATGACGGCAAGCGAGCCGAAGATCGGCAGCGCCACCTTCAGCAGATTTACATGATGCCAGCGCTGCAGCACAACCTGCGCGGCCGCCAGCAGGCAGACGATGGCGAGCGGTCCCACGACACGGCCGAAGCTCTCCACGCCGAAGCGCTGCACCCCGTGCACCTCGCGCTGGGCGAGGCGGCTGCGGATCATGCCCGACAAAGTCCAGCCCAGCACGATGGCCACGACGAGAGCGCCGAGCTGCCACATCAAGCCGGGATCGCGCAGATCGCCCAGCAGGTCGTTGATCAGATTAGACAGCGGAATCTGCTTCATACCTCTCCTATGGCTCAGCCCGTGTCCACTTCTGGTGCCAGGGAAGATTTTTGGACACGGGCTCGTCTGTTGACCACGCTACGGCTGCGCTTGTGTCCACTTTTCTTCCCTGGCACCAGAAGTGGACACGAACTGGTCAGTTGTCCTCGGTGGATGCGGGGGCGGGTTTGGGCATGGGCTTGCGCTCGAAGACGGCGGCGAAGAAGCCGTCCGTCTGGTGCTTGTGCGGCAGCAGCTTGAGGTAGTCGCCCATGTCGAGGTCGATCTTCTGCTCGGCCAGCACGTCTTTCATCGGCACCAGCGTGAAGTCGGGGTGGCTTTCCAGGAATTGCGCCGCGACCGCGTCGTTCTCTTCGTTCAGCAGGCTGCAGGTGGCGTACACGAGGCGGCCACCGCTTTTCACCAGCCGCGCCGCCCCGTCCAGGATCGAGACCTGCTTGTCGTGCATCTCGGCGATGGCTTCCGGCGGCTGGCGCCATTTCACGTCCGGATTGCGGCGCAGCGTGCCCATGCCGGAGCATGGCGCATCGACCAGCACGCGATCGATCTTGCCCGCCAGGCGCTTAATCTTGGCGTCGCGCTCGTGCGCAATGGCCACGGGGTGCACATTGGACAGGCCCGAACGCGCCAGGCGCGGCTTGAGCTTGGCGAGGCGCTTTTCCGATACGTCGAAGGCGTAGAGGCGCCCCGTATTGCGCATCTGCGCGCCCAGCGCCAGCGTCTTGCCGCCCGCGCCCGCGCAGAAGTCGACCACCATCTCGCCACGCTTCGCGCCCAGGATCTGCGCCAGCACCTGGCTGCCTTCGTCCTGCACCTCGATGGCGCCTTCCTTGAACAGCGGCAGGTTCTGCAGCGCGGGCTTTTTCAGCACGCGCAGGCCCAGCGGCGCATAGGGCGTGGGATTGGCGGCAATCGGCGCCTCGGCCAGCTTGGCGATCACTTCGTCGCGTCCGGCCTTGAGGGCGTTCACGCGCAGGTCCAGCGGCGCCGGCGTGTTCAGTGCGTCGGCCAGGGCCAGGGTTTCTTCTTCGCCGTACTGCTCCACCAGTTTCTCGAACAGCCATTTCGGCATGTTGGTGCGCATGGATTTATGCAGCAGCTTGCGGTCGATCTGGGCCACACGCTGCAGCCATTCGCCCTCTTCCTCGGTGAGGCCGGGCAGCGCATCGGCGCCCACGGCGTCGGACATGCCCAGCAGCATCAGGCGGCGCATGGTGGCGCCGCCCGCGCCTTCGGCGAAGTCGGTGAAGAAGGCCTTGTTGCGCAGCACGGCATAGACGCATTCGGCGATGGCGCCGCGCTCGCGTCCGCCCAGGCGGGGGTGGTCCTTGAAGTAGCGCGACAGGGTGGTGTCCGCCGGCGCGGTAAAGCGCAGGATCTCGCGCAGCACTTCTTCGGCGCTGGCGAGTACGGCTGGTGGCAATCTCATTTCAATCCTTAATTAACGGTATGGTCCACACGGACCTTGCCATCCTCGACCGTGAGTCTATCTTCAATAAACCAGCGGATGGCGCGCGGGTAAAGTACATGTTCCTGTTCCAGCACGCGGGCCGACAGGGTGTCCACCGTATCCCCCGGCAGCACGGGCACGGCGACCTGGTCCACCATGGGACCATGGTCCAGCTCGGCCGTCACGAAGTGGACGGTGGCGCCGTGCTGGGCCAGCCCGGAGGCCAGCGCCGCCTCGTGCGTATGCAGCCCGGGGAAGAGCGGCAGCAGCGAGGGGTGGATATTGAGCATGCGCCCCGCATAATGCTCGACGAAGCCGGGCGTGAGGATGCGCATGAAGCCCGCCAGCACCACCAGGTCCGGCTGGTAGCTGTCGATCACCTGCTGCAGCGCCGCATCGAAGGCCTCGCGGCTGGGATATTCCTTGTTGGCGACCACCGCCGTGGGAATGCCATGGCGGGCGGCAAATTCCAGCCCTTTGGCATCCGGCTTGTTGCTGATGACGGCGGCAATACGCGCCGGCCACTGCTCGGCCTCGGCGGCCTTGACCACGGCTTCCATATTGCTGCCGCGTCCGGAAATCAGGATGACGATGTTTTTCATAACCCGCCATTGTACCCGCTGCGGCAGAGCGCGGGCCAAAAGCGGACTATTCGAAGGAGTAGAAAACCCGGAACGGGACTTTCTTTTCGGCCCAGTAATCGGCCGCGTCGCGGAACACGTCGAGCAGGGTCTCGCGGGCTTCGCGGTCGAATTTTTGCGTGTTGGGCAGCTGCTCCAGCACAATCAGGAAGCCCGGCTGGGGACCGGCCTGATGCAGCGTATTGGTCAGCGTTTCGCGCAGCGCGTCGAAGTTTTTACCGCAGGGCTTGGGAAAGCGGAAGGATTCGGCAATGATCCCCAGTACTTGCTGCTTGGTCAGGCCAGCGTGGCAGTGCGCATACAGGAAATGCTGTCCCAGGCGGCCGGCTTCTTCTTGCAGTTCCACCACCCGGAAGGCCCGGATGGACTGGACAAGATTGGGCGGCACGGTTATCAACAAACTCATTTTTCCCTCAAATCGACCTGTTCTGTACGGTTTTGTTTTTTTGCTATTGTGAAACACCTATACAATTGTCCGGACGGGCGGGTCATCGCGCCTGCCTGGGCGTAGTCGCATTTCTCTCTGTCAATGTGATCCCAGGGTGTTAGGGTAACGTGTTGTCCAGCATGAATCAACTTGAATGTGCTGCATGGCGAAATAAACGTTAAAAATCAGCCATTTTCCGCGCATTTTGCGAGACATTGCCGTACGGCAGCATCCCCGGCAAGCTTGGCGCCGAGGGGTTACAATTTGTTGCCATGAACGCAGGAACGTTACACGCACCCGCGTTACTATAGGGCTGTGCACTTCCCATTTCCCGTTGAACTGCCACCCGAACTGAATAAAATACAAACGAGGTACTGATATGAAAATGCAAACGAAGCTGATCCTGTCCGCACTCTGCCTGGGCGCGGCCGTGCCGGCGGTTCAGGCTGTCGAGTTCGAAGACTACGCCCGCGTGGTGCGCGTCACCCCGCAAATGGAACGCATCAACCGTCCGCGCCAGGAGTGCCGCACTGAGTATGTGCAGGTCCAGCAGCAGCCCCAGCGCAGCGTGGGCGGCTCCATCATCGGCGGCGTGGCCGGCGCCCTGCTGGGCAGCCAGGTGGGCAGCGGCCACGGCAAGACGGCCGCCACCGCGGCCGGGGCCATCGCCGGCGCCGTGGTGGGCGACCGCGTGGATAACCAGAACGCCGGCCCAGGCGGCGTGACCGAGCAGGCAGTGAAGCAGTGCCGCATGGTCGACAACTGGGAACAGCGTCCGAACGGCTATGAGGTGGTGTACGATTACCGCGGCCGCAATTACACCAGTTTCATGAGCTACGACCCGGGCGAGCGCCTGCGCCTGCGCGTGTCGGTCGAGCCCATGCAGTAAAGAGCATCACAACCCGCCTCCTCGGGTGACTGCCGGCCAGCAATGGCCGGCAGTTTTTATTTGGGCGCTTGCCTCATGGCAAGAGCTCGCGGGATAATAGCCCATGCTTATCAAACGCAAATCCATCGAAAAAGAAGAGTCGTCCCGTCCCGCGTCCCCCCGGACGGCCGTATCCCGCAAGCCCAAGTTCGCGCCGGTGACCCTGTCCGAACAGGACGGCGTGCGCTACCTTCATTTCGGCACCGAATGGGTGCAGGGCGCCATGCGCATCCGCAAGCCGGACTGGCCCGAGCTGGAATACGCGCAGCAGATGATGGCCTGGATGCTGTGGAACCGGGCGCCGCGCCGCATCGCCCAGCTGGGCCTGGGCACCGGCGCGCTCACCAAGTTCTGCTACAAGACCTTCCCGGAAGCCTCGGTAACGGCCGTGGAGCTGAACCCCTCCGTCATCGCCATCGGCGCCTCCATGTTCAAGATGCCGCCGAACGACGAGCGCCTGCAGGTACTGGAAGGCGACGCCATGGATTTCGTGAACGATCCCGCCAACCACGGCACCCTCGACGCCTTGCAGGTGGACCTGTACGACGCCACCGCGCGCGGCCCCGTGCTCGACACGCCGGAGTTCTACCAGGCCTGCGCCGCCTGCCTGACGGCCGATGGCATCATGACCGTCAACCTCTTTGGCGATCACCCGAGCTACGCGAAGAACCTGAAGGCGATGAAGTTCGCCTTCCCGCAAGTTCTCAGCCTGCCGCAGGTGCATGATGGGAATGTTGTGGCGATAGCCTTCAAGACCGAACGCGCCATCGATGCACAGGCGCTCAAAGACCGGGCCGCGCAGATCGCGGCCGAAACCAAACTGCCGGCCAAGTCCTGGGTCAAGGGCCTGCTGGCGAGCTGACACGGATACCTCATGGCGAAAGCGCTCGACCTTCAGCAGATCTTCACCTGGCTCCTCGCCGATGGCATGGTCGCGAAGGCGGACGTCAAGGCCCACTACAACCAGGCGCAGGGCATCCTGCGCAACGCCTCGGGGGTGATGCATCCCCTGTGCGCGGTGGCGCACTGCAAGCTGCTTTCGGCCAAGCCGCCGCACAAGCTGCTCACGCTCGATGCGCTGAGCGAATGGCTGGCCGAACGCAGCCACCTGCCCTTCTACCGCATCGACCCGCTGAAGGTGGACTTCACGCGCGTGGCGGACGTGATGTCCGCCAGCTATGCGGCCCGTTTCAATATCCTGCCCGTGGAGATCAGCGCGGACACGCTGACCGTGGCCACGGCCGATCCCTTCGCCCTGGAATGGGAGAGCGAGATCGCCAAGGTCTCGCGCCGCGCCATCCGCCGCGTGATCGCCAATCCGCTCGATATCGCGCAGTACACCTCGCAGTTCTTCTCGCTCGCCAAATCGATCAAGAAGGCCAGCAAGACGACCGGCCAGGACGTCGCCCTGCGCAACAACTTCGAGCAGCTGGTCGAAATGGGCAAGTCCAACAAGCAGGTGGACGCCAACGACCAGCACGTGATCAACATCGTGGACTGGCTGTGGCAGTACGCCTTCGAACAGCGCGCCTCGGACATTCACCTTGAGCCCAAGCGCGAGATGGGCGCCATCCGCTTCCGCATTGACGGCGTTCTGCACCAGGTCTACCAGGTTCCCGCCGTGGTGATGATCGCCATGACGGCGCGCATCAAGCTCCTGGGCCGCATGGACGTCATCGAAAAGCGCCGCCCGCAGGATGGCCGCATCAAGACCCGCACGGCGGGCGGCCAGGAGATCGAACTGCGCCTCTCCACGCTGCCAACAGCCTTCGGCGAAAAGCTCGTGATGCGTATCTTCGATCCGGACGTGGTGGTGAAGACCCTGCCGGAGCTTGGCTTCCCGCCGGAAGACGCGGCGCGCTGGGACGCGCTCACCAACCGCCCGCACGGCATCATCCTCGTCACCGGCCCCACCGGCTCGGGCAAGACGACAACGCTGTACACCACGCTCAAGGCGCTGGCGACGTCCGAGGTCAACGTCTGCACGGTGGAAGACCCCATCGAGATGGTGGAAGCCTCCTTCAACCAGATGCAGGTGCAGCCCGGCATCGACCTCTCGTTTGCCGACGGCGTGCGCGCCCTGATGCGGCAGGACCCGGACATCATCATGGTGGGCGAGATCCGCGACCTGGCGACGGCGGAGATGGCGATCCAGGCCGCGCTGACGGGCCACCTTGTACTGTCCACCCTGCACACGAACGACGCCCCATCCGCCGTCATGCGCCTGCTGGAGCTGGGCGTGCCCTACTACCTGCTGGAGGCCACGCTGATCGGCATCATGGCCCAGCGCCTGGTGCGCACCCTCTGCCCGGACTGCAAGCAGGACGATGGCGAGATCGCGGACGACATCTGGCAAAGCATCGGCGGCGCCTGGAACATCCCCAAGCCGGAAAAGGTCTACCGTCCCGTGGGCTGCCCCGAATGCCGCCAGACAGGCTACCGCGGCCGCACCGGCATCTACGAGCTGCTCACGGTGACCGAGCCCTTCAACCAGCTGCTGCAGGAAGAGACCGACATCGGCGCGCTGCGCAGGCAGGCCGCCACGGACGGCATGAAGCCCCTGCGCATTGCGGGCGCCCACAAAATCCGCGAGGGCGTGACGACGGCCGAAGAAGTGCTGAAGGTGACGGCGGCGCTGGCCTGATGCCCGCACGCGGCACTTGGCAGACCGTCATTGCGATGTGTATAATGCGGCCTCTTTCGGGTCGTTAGCTCAGCTGGTAGAGCAGCGGACTTTTAATCCGTTGGTCGCAGGTTCGAATCCCGCACGGCCTACCACCGAATTCAGCAGCAGCAAATCAGGCTTTCCCGCTTCGGCGCGAAAGCCTTTTTTGCGTCCGCCGTATAAAGATATTTCCCCACAAGAAGAACTCCTCAGGTAGCATCGGGATTGAAAAATAAGCAATAGTTACTTTCAATAACGTACCGAGGGACCATACATGAGTAACTTCTACATTAGCAACGTTGGCGGTGGAGTCGTAACGGCGGCACAGGGAACTGCGGGCTCGGCGATAGCACTGCTGAATCAGGGCTCCTCCGGCCTGCAAGGCTGGGCTCTCACGGCGGATGGCTATCTTGTCCTCTCCTCGTCGGCGAACCTTTGCCTGAGCATCGCAAGCAGCCAGCTCCAGGACGGAAGCGCCGCGACCCTGGCGGCAAAGGGCGCCAGCGGATACCTCCAGCAGTGGAACTACGATGCTGCCACCTCCCAGCTCTCGCTCCAGAACAATCCCGGCTATCTGCTGGCGAGTGCCTCCGGCGGCCCGGCGGGTCCCCTCGTCTACGTTTCCACGTCATCGGCCGCGCCGCAGAACCAATGGAGCCTGATCGCCAGCGTACTCCTGCAACCGATGATCGGCATGAACTGGGAACCCTCGCCTTCGGATTACGCCAGCCTGCCTGCGCCGTCCAAGTATGGCGATACCGATTTCGCGAATGCGGATTTCCAGGCGCTGTGGAGCCCGGGCCAGCGAAACGATCTCGGTACGATCGCGGGCTTCGGCTGCAATACGATCAAAATGTACAACTGGAGCGTGCCGGCGCCGAACGGCTACTGGATGCGCAATCACCAGCCGTTTCTCGCTGCCGCGGCGAACGCAGGCCTGAGCGTCATCGTCCCCATCAGCAATTTCTTCACGGGCACCGCGTACAACAACCGGACCCAGAACGCCAATCCCGCAGGCCCCTCGTCGAGCACGGATCTGGCGTCGTGGATCACCGAAATCGTCACCGAAGTCTATGCGAACAACAAGGCGCCCGGACCGGTGGTGATGTGGGCCATCGGCAATGAATACGACAACAGCAATAGCGGCGCCTACGGCTATTGCGAGGCGCAGGACATTGCGGCGGTCGCGAGTCTCATCATCGCCGCGGAGGCGAGCCTTGGCATTCCCGCCGCTAATGTGCTGCCTTTCACCAGCCCGGTCACGACCGCGATCAATCCGGTCAACACCAGCATTCCGCAGCCCAACCCGCCCGCCAATCCCATCATGGGCCAATACGCGATCCAGGCGCTCAGCGATGCCTTCACCGCCGCCGGGATTCCTGCAACGCGCTTCATCGCATCGGTCAACTCCTACCAGACCGGCGCCCAGCTGACCGAATACAATGCGGCGTTTCCAGCGGCATTCCCGGGCATGTACTGGTTCTACGGCGAGCTCGGTTGGAGCAACGCCAACGGCGGCGAAACCACCCAGGCCAACAATCTCTACAACCAGTTCTCGACGATTCTTCCGTTGGCGAAGGCTGCAGGCAGCACCTTCCTGGGCGCCTGCTGTTTCGAGTATTCGGACGAGCTCTGGAAAGGAGCCGCCGGGTCATCGGAAACCGAGTTCGGGATCTACACCTTCCCGGCGAGCGGCACACCTCCGACCGCGCTGGAGGGGGACCACTCGCCGGTGTGGGGCGCGTCCTACCCCGTCGACGCGTTCGCAGCGCGCCCGGCCGTAGCGTCCTTCACCGCCGCGATCGCAGGATTGCCGAATCCCCAGTCCTGAGCTTTTTCCGCCGACTAGTCCTATTCAGCGGTAACAAATCAGGCTTTGCCGCTTCGGCGGGAAAGCCTTTTTTCGTCCGTAGATAAAAGCATATTGTCCGCGCAGATGAATTTCTCAGGAACAGATACTCTCAAGCCCCTTTTATCTTTACGTATGGCGTACCCATTGCAAAAAAGGCTTGTCTATTGCGGCTAGCCCTGTCGCACTGGTGGCAAAATGCCAACTCGTCCATTGTCGAACCCTTTTATGCCAAACAATTCCAAGCGTTTACCGATGCCCGATGCCAGTGCCTATCTGGAGCGGATGCGCGCAGGCCAACTGACCGCTAGCGCTCTCCTCGAGCAGCAACTGGGCCAACTCCAACTGAGCCAGCCCAAGCTCAACGCTTGCACGACAATCCTGGACGAGATCGCGCGCCGCCAAGCGTTTGAGCGACGCCCGGGGCCCCTTTGCGGCTTGCCGGTTACGGTCAAGGAGACGTTCGCCCTTGCCGGGACCAGCATCACAGCGGGCTCCCTACGGATGCGTCCCCAACAACAAGGCAGCGATGCGGCGGTGGTCCGGCGCCTGCGCGATGCTGGCGCGATCATCGTCGCCCGCAGCAATATTCCCGAGTTTGCGATGACGGGGGAAACGAGCAATCCACGTTTTGGGCGAACCAACAACCCGCTCGACCCGGAACGTGTGGCCGGAGGCTCAACTGGCGGAGAAGGTGCGCTCGTGGCATCCGGCGCCAGCCTGATCGGCCTCGGGTCGGACATCCTCGGCTCAATCCGCATACCGGCCGCTTTTTGCGGTGTGGTCGGTTTCAAGCCTGCTTCAGGCGCAGTCGACAAACAGGGCACCTGGCCCAGCGTAGCGGGTTACTCGGCCAACTGGCTGGCTGTCGGTCCTCTCGCTCGCAGCGTGCGCGATGCCCGTCTGGTCTATGAGGTGATTGCGCGCGAGCCTCTGCGTGCTCCGGCACCTCTGGAAGGCTTGCGCCTGCTTGTACCGGACCGCTTCCCTTACAGTGTGGAACAGCCGTGCATCCAGGAGGCACTAAGCGCCGCCCTGTCATTCCTCGTCGAGGCCGGACTCAGACCGGAAACACCGGCGTTCGACGACGTGCCCCGGATGTTTGTTCGCAGCGCCGACGTGATCCTGTACGACTTCGAGCAGGACTGGCACACATTGCTCAGTCCCGATGGCGCTCCAAAGTTCAGCGTGTGGCGCGAAGCATGGCATCAAGTAACAGGCCGTCCGGGCATCGATCCCGGTTTGTTTACCTGGATACTGCACGGCGCTACGCTCGGCCGTTTGTCCAAGCCACGCGATGTACGCCAGATGACGCGCCTGGCCGCTTTCTTCGATTCCGCACGCAACCACTACCGCGCCATGCTTGGCGAGGACGGCATCCTTGTGCTGCCAACCATTGGCATGCTGGCGCCCAAGCACGGCCAGATGAACAGAAAGACCCTGCGTCCCGGCTTGAACAAGCTCATGACGCCGCTTACCTTCTGCAATTACCTTGACTTGCCAGCGATGGCCATTCCGGCTTGGCGTTTCGCCGACCCGGCCACGGGGCTGCCGCCCAGCGTCATGATTGTGTGCGCACCAGGTGCAGAGAGCCGCCTGTTCGACGTCGCGGCGGCACTCGAGCCGGAATTGAACTGAGCCGGGGAACGGACACGACTGCGCCCGCCGCGAGTTTTGTTTTAAGATGGCGCCATGCCTCATACCTTAGCCGCCTCAGTCAACTTTGAACTCCTCATCAAAAAAAGCCGCTTCATCGCCTGCGTGCAGCCCATGCCTGACCGGGCGGGTGCGCAGGCCGTCGTTGCGCAGCTGCGTGCGCAGCATCCCGGCGCGGCGCATGTGTGCTGGGCCTTGCTGGCGGGCGGCCAGTCGGCGGCAGTGGACGATGGGGAGCCGAGCGGCACGGCAGGACGTCCCATGCTCGACGTGCTGCGCCACCAGGATCTGGAAGGGGTGCTGGCAACCGTGGTGCGCTACTTCGGCGGCGTGAAGCTGGGCGCGGGCGGCCTGGTGCGCGCCTATACCGACAGCGTGGCGCAGGCCCTGCTCACAGCGCAGAAGGTGCCCATCATCCGGCTGCAGACCTTGCGCTGCGCTGTCCCCTACCCGCTGGAAGGACTGCTGCGCCGGGAGCTCGATGCCGCGGGCGCAAGGCTGGACGAAGTGGTGCATGGCGACGATGTCGGCTTCACCTTCAGCCTCCCCGCCGGGGATGCGGCAGGCCTGCAGCTTCGCCTGAACGAAGCGGGAGCGGGCCGCATCGTATGGCGCCGCGAGGAAGATAGCGCATAAAAAAACGGCCTGCATTGCGCAGGCCGCGAGGTGAAGAAAACCGGCTTACTTGGTGTTCTTCACTTGAATCGAACTTTTCACGTCGGTGACGCCCTTCACGCCCTTGGCCAGCTGCACGGCGCGATCGGCTTCCGCCTTGGTGGGCACGAAGCCGCTCAGCATCACGACGCCGTTCTGGGTCTCGACGTGCACGTCCATCGCCTTCACAGTCTTGTCGGCCGCCATGTCGGCTTTCACCTTGGTGGTGATCATGGTGTCGGACATGGCCTGCGATGCGTCAGCCGTTTTCTCCGCAGTCTTTTCCTTCATGTCATGTGCTGCGGCCACGGTCTTGTCCTTGGCGTTTTCGGCAGCGTTGGCGGTGCGGTCGGCAGCCGTGTTGGCGGCAGCGGCCGTACGGTCGCGCACATCGGCGGCGTTGGCAGCGACGGTGGAACGGTTGGTGTTATCGACCAGAACACCGGTGCGGCTGTCGGCCGTGGTGCCTGCAATGGCGGAGCTCTTCGCTGCCTTGGCTTGCGCCTGGCAGGTGTCCTTGGCGTTGCCGCTCAGGTCATCGCATTTTTCCTTGGCGAGGTCATACTCGGCGTCGGCCAGCTTGCGGTTGGCGCGGTCGATGTCCGATTTGTTGTTCTTGTACTGGGCTACGGCATTGGCTTCGGCACGGGCGCGCGCCACTTTCGCTTCTTCCTTGCACACGTCCTTGCTGTTGCCCTTCATGCCGTCGCAACGTTCCTTGGCGACTTTGTAGTCGGCTTCGGCTTTCTCGTGGGCGGCCTTGTAGCCGGCGCTGTCAGTGTTTTGTGCGAACGCAACGCTAGCGGCAGTGGCCAGCGTCAGGAATACGAGTTTCTTCATGTCGGTCCCCTTTAGGATGGTTGGCATGAAGATTTAACGCTGTTGGGCACATTCCTTCTGTGCGTGAGCGAACACAGACCACACCTCGGCCTTACTTTATTCAGACTGAAGCAGCCCTTCGCTCCACAGAACTTTCACCTGGTCAAAAAGACTGGCGCCAGCCGCGAACTGGCCTCCATTGCCCGCAAGTTTGAGCCAGGCGCGCGTGTCGTGCGAGCCATGGCTGGGCTGGTCCGCCCGCACGCCTTCCAGCCAGCGATGGACGCGTGCGTAGTCGCCGGGGTGCGTGCGCTGGGTCCAGGCCAGCGCAGCGAGGTCGGAGTAGGCTTCTTCGCGGCGGGTTTCGCGCATCTGCTTGGAGAGCTCGAGCAGTTCCGGGCTGTCCGATTGTTCCTGCCCAACTTCCACGAAGCCGGAGGGCAGCGCGTGCCAGCTGCCTTGCGCGTAGCGCCAGCAATGGGCCACCTCATGCGCCGTCATCGCTTCGATCAGCACGCCCTGCTGCGCTTCCGGCACGCCGTCGAAAATCGATTCCGCGTTGGGGTTGCCGCGCATGGAGAGCACGAGCTTGCAGCGGCCGTCGGCGAAGCCCATGGCCATGGGAACATCGTTTGGTCCGGCCTGGGGCTGGACGATGATGTCGATGGGGAGTTTCAATTCCTTCGCGTAAGCCAGCACCGGCGAACCGGCCGTCAGCCAGCGCGTTTCCGTTGCGGTCAATTGGCCTGCGCTGGCGCCTGCTGCGGCAAGAGAAAGGAGGACGGCGGCGGGGAATTTTGACATGGTGAAACTCCTGATTCGAAGTTTCACTATACATGCCGTAGCGCAATTTGTTACAGGCCGGGATGGGCTGTTACAAAATATTTGCTTGTGGAAATAGGCATGTTTGAGGGATTGTTAAGGCCGCGGACTGTGTTCGGTGGCGGACTGGGGTACCGGGGACAGACCCTGTTCAGGTCTGTCCCCTGCTCATCAGAACTCTTCCCAGCTGTCTTCTTCGGCGGCGGCAGCGGCGGGGGCGGCCTTGCGCGCTGCGGCGGCCTTGCGGGCGCCTGCGAGGCGCGCCTGCGGACGCGGCGCGGGACGTGGCATCGGCACCACGGCGGCGGCGGACGCCACGGCGCTCACCGGCGGCGCCAGCGGCGCGCTCTGCTGCGAGTCGTCCAGGCGGAACACGCTGACCACCGATTCCAGGTGATTCGCTTCATCCTGCAGCGAGGCTGCTGCGGCAGCGGCCTGCTCCACCAGCGCGGCGTTCTGCTGCACCACCGCGTCCATGTTCGAGATGGCTTCGTTCACCTGCTCGATGCCCGCAGTCTGCTCCTGGCTCGCCGTGGAGATCTCGCCCATGATGTCCGTCACGCGCTTCACGCTGTCCACGATCTCCTTCATCGTGTCGCCCGCCTGGTCCACAAGCTTCGCGCCAGCGTCCACGCGTTCGACGGAATCGTCGATCAGTGCCTTGATCTCCTTCGCCGCGCCAGCGGAACGCTGGGCGAGGTTGCGCACCTCGGTCGCCACCACAGCAAAACCCCGTCCCTGCTCGCCCGCGCGCGCCGCTTCCACGGCCGCATTCAGGGCCAGGATGTTGGTCTGGAATGCAATGCTGTCGATCACGCCAATGATGTCCACAATCTTCTTGGACGATTCGTTGATCGATGCCATGGTGCTCACAACTTCTTCCACCACGGCGCCGCCCTTGGTCGCCACTTCGGATGCGGACATGGCGAGCTGGTTGGCCTGGCGCGCGTGGTCGGAGTTCTGCTTCACGGTGCCCGTCAGTTCTTCCATCGACGATGCGGTCTGTTCGATATTCCCGGCCTGCATTTCGGTGCGGGCCGACAGGTCCTGGTTGCCCGCCGCGATCTCGCGCGATGCGGTGGCAATGGTCTGCGTACCGGCACGCACCTGGCTAACGATGTTTACCAGGCTGTCGCGCATGCCGCGCATGGCGTGCAGCAGGCTGGAACGGTCGCCCGCCTTGGTGTCGATGTTCACGGCCAGGTTGCCAGCGGCGATGCTGGCCACGATGGAGGCCGCATATTCAGGCTCGCCGCCCAGTTGCTTGAGCAGGCCGCGGCTGATGAACCATGCGGCCGCCACGCCGATGGCGATCGCAACCCCGCACAGCACCACCATGAAGAAGAAGAAGCTGCGCGCAACGGTCTTGGCGCTTTCCGCCTGGTCCTGGCTCATCTTCTCTTCGAGGTCGATCATCTTGTTGATGGCGGCGAGCCAGCTCGTGAAGGCAGGCGCCGCCTGCTGCGCCAGCAGCGTTCCCGCTTCGGCCGTGTTGTCGGCCTGGCGCAGTTCGATCACCTTGGCGATGAGCGGCTGGGTCCTCGCCTCGGCTTCCTTGATGCCCGCAATGGCTTCCTTTTCGGCCGCGCTGGTGTCCTTGCGGCTGGCCAGCAGCTGGTCCAGGGGCGCGGCGGACTTGGCGTAGTTGTCAGCCAGGGTGCGGATGGTTTCGATATGCGGCCTGGCGGCATTGGCATCGGCCGCCAGCACCACGTCGCGCAGGGCGATCGAGCGGTCATGCACGCTGCCGCGGAAATTGATGGCGTAGCGCTGCTTGACGTTGTTCACGTCGCTGACGTTGGTGAGGATGGTGTCGATCTTCTGCACCCGGTTGATGCCGAGCGCCGTCACTACAATCAGGAGGAGGAAAACCAGCCCAAAGCCAATGGAAAGGCGGGTGCTGATCTTGGTGCTTTCGATGTCCATTTAGAAATGTCCCTGGTCTGGATGTTAAGTAACAAAAGGAAACGTTACCACGAAAGCCAGGGTCTTGCTGCGGACCAACAAGAGATTAGCGGTAGAGCAAGATTGGTTTTGCTCTACCGCAAACGGACTGTCTTATTTCGCCAACAGCGCTTTGGCGGTCGGGAAGGAAGGACGGATGTCGTTCGGGACGGACTTCATCTTGTCCAGCGCCTTCTGCACATCGGGGCGGATCACCACGTACTTGGCCATCATGGCCTTGGCGGCGGCATAGTCGCCCGTGGCTTCGATGGTCAGGAACTCGCGGTCCAGGTCCATGACGGCCTGCTTGATCTTTTTGAAGTCGACCGAGAAGGTGCCGTCGCCGTGGGACACGAAGCCGCCCTTGTCCAGCAGGTAGTTCATCTGGATCGCCATGCCGCGCGCATGCGAGTCGGTGAGGCCGAAATGCAGGGTGCGGAAGGCCGAGGCGAGGAAGGTGGTGTGCAGCTTGCGTTCGGCTTCGGCGCCCTGGCCCAGCGTGTCCTTCAGCTGGCCCTTCTCCATCATGTACATCAGGGCATAGAGGCCGGTGACGTCCGCCTTCGCTTCCTCGATGGTGGAGTAGGTCTCCTTCAGGTCCTGGCGCGGCGTGGAGGCGACGCCTTTCACTTTCGTGATGTGCGGCCCGAGGCCGTGCGTGATTTCGTGCGCGAGAATGTGGGTGAAGAAGGAGTTGAAATCCACGTCTTTCTGGTCCTGCGCGCGCAGAACGATCTTCGAGATCGGCGTCAGCGTGGCCTTGAACTTCTCTTCCTGCACGTTCTTCAGCATTACGCGCTTGGAACCGCGCTGGCTGATGATGCGCTCATCGTTCGGCAGGTTGTAGGCGGCCGTCTGCACGCCCATATTGCCGTCGCCCGCGCCATACACTTCGTTCACCACCACCATCGGCGCCACGGCGCCAACCTTCGGGTTGCGGTACTGCTTGTCCAGCGGCAGATTGTCTTCCAGCTCCTGCATGTGCTTGGCGAAGAAGTCCAGCTTCTTCGTCTCCTTCTCGTCGCGGATGCTCACATAGGCTTCGAAGGCGGCCTTGTAGCCGAACAGTTCGTCGTTGTAGGTCTCGTACGGGCCAATGGTGACGTCCACCAGCGAGTCCAGGTCCATCCACGCGAAGTCGGAGGCGAGATAGTCGTTGCTCAGGAATGCGTCCGCGCGCAGGTTCAGGAACTTCTTCAGCGATGCGTTATCGGTGGCGGCGGCGGCTTCCTTCAGGAGCGCGGAGAGCTTCTGCATCTCCGGCTTGTATTCTTCCGAATACTTCACGGTCTTGAACTTGCCGTCCGCTCCGCTGCGGATGGTAGTGAAGAACCACTGCGCGTCCTGCTTGTCCTTGGCGGCCAGGCCGTTCATCCACTTTTCGAGCGCTTCCTTCGATGCGCCGGACGGATAGAAATTGGCGCCCTCGGGCTTCTTGGCCGGGATCTTGATCCCCGCAATGTCGGCTGGCAGGAAGGACTGGTTGCCGTCGATGATGGACCACGGGCCCTTGTTCAGCCAGAAGTACTCGGCGCGGGCCTTGCCCAGCGGCGAAGTGTCCTTCTGCAGCGCCGCCCACAGCGCCTCGTTGCCTTCCCAGCGCTGGCGCAGCTGCAGCGTGTCGACGATCTTCGCCGCTTCGATCAACTTGGCGATGGCCTTGCGGTCGCCTGCGCTGAGGCCGGACGTATCGGCCTTCAGCTCCACCGGCGCGAAGCGCTGCGTCATCTTGTTCAGCTCTGCGACGGTGGCGGGCGCCGCCACGGCAGCGGCGCTGGCGGCAGCCAGCACCATCGGGATCAGGATCTTGTTCATGTGGCCTTTTCTCAACAGTTGAAAGGAGGCCACATTGTAATCCTGTCTTTACCAAACTTTATAGGTTTTGCCGGTCTCCGCGCCCTCTACACTTCGGCTGTAGGCCAGGGCCACGCGCCTGGCATCGGCCGATTCGAAGCCGTAGAAGAAGGGGCCGTATTTGTCCAGCGATTCGGTCAGCACCGTCGGGCTCACGACGTTGATGCGCAGGCCGCGCTGCAGTTCGATCGCCGCACCCAGCACGAAGCCTTCCACCGCGGCATTCACCGCAGACGCATTCGCGCCGAAGCGGATCGGCTGCTGGCCCACGATGCCGCTGGTGAGCGTGATCGAGCCGCCGTCGTTCAGGTATTCCTGCGCAATGAGAGCCACGTTGATCTGCCCCATCAGCTTGCTGTTCAGGCCTTTGCGGAACTGCTCAGGCGTCATCTCGTGCAGCGGGCCGAAATGCAGATCGCCCGCGGCGACAACGACAGCGTCCACCTTGCCCGTTTTGGCGAACAGGGCGCGCACCGAGGCTTCGTCCTCGAACTTCACCTGGTACTGGCCCCCGGTGCCGCCGACGGTGACGATCTCGTGGCGCTGGCCCAGCTGCTCCACCACTGCCTTGCCTACCGCGCCCGTGGCGCCGATCACGACGATTTTCATTACTGCTCTCCTGTATGGTCAAAGAGCGGCCAGTATCCAATTCTTCCAAACAGGAATAAATGAGTTAGGATGAACATCATTCCAAACCATAGGTTAGTAATGGACAAGCTGCGCAGCATGGAGATTTTCGTCGCGGTCGTGGACCAGGGCAGTTTCACGGCCGCCGCGGACCGCTTCAAGATTTCGCCCGTCATGGTGGGGAAACATATCCGCTCGCTGGAACAGCGGCTGGGCGCAGCCCTGCTTACGCGCACGACGCGGCGCCAGTCGCTCACCGAGATCGGCAGGCAGTATGCGGACCAGTGCCGCATCATCCTGGCGCAGATCCAGGCGGCGGAAAGCGGGGCCGAGGCGATGCGCGGCGCGCCGCGCGGGCAGCTGAAGATTTCGGCGCCCGTATCGTTTGGCGCCGAGTGGCTGAGCCCTGCCCTCACCGAATATCTGGCGCTGTATCCCGAGATCGGTGTGGAACTGAGCCTGAACGACAGGATGGTGGACCTGGTGGAGGAAGGTTTCGATGCGGCGGTGCGCATCGGCGTGCTGGGCGACTCGACGATGATCGCGCGGCCCCTGAAGCCTTACGGCATGGCTATCTGCGCCTCGCCCGAGTATCTTGCACGGCGCGGCGTGCCGCGCGTTCCGGCCGATCTGGCGCAACACGAATGCCTCGACTTCACCGGCTGGTCGGCGCAGGGACGCTGGCGTCTGAAGGGCGAGAAGGACGGCCGCGCCTTCCCGCCTGCGCGGCTGCGGTCCAACAGCACGCATGCGCTGCGCATGGCGGCACTGAGCGGCTTCGGCATCACCATGCAGGCGGAGATGATTCTTTCGCGCGATATCGCGGCGGGGCGGCTCGTGCGCATCCTGGAAGACTACGTCCCGGCCGCGCGCCCCGTGCACCTTCTCTACCCGCGCGACCGCCAGCCCACGCCGAAGCTCACCACCTTCATCGACTTCGTGCTGGAACGTTTCAGTTAGCGGACCATCCGGCGCCGAGGGAGCGCGCGACGGCGACCGAGGCGAGCAGGCGCTGCGTGCCGATCTGCACGCCCGCACGGTCCGCCGCCAGGGCGCTGCGCTGGGCATCGGTCACGTCCAGATAGGTCGAAAGACCGCGCTCGTAGCGCGCACGCGCGACCAGGTAGGCGCGTTCCGCCGCCTCGCGCGAGGCCGATTGCACCTGCGCCTGCTGCTGCCGCTGCTGCACGTCGGAGAGCGAGTCTTCCACTTCGCGCAGCGCCGTCAGCAGCTTGCTCTGGTGGTTGGCCAGCGCTTCCTCGTAGCGCGACTTCGCGATGTTCAGGTTGGCCTGGTTGCGGCCGCCATCCAGCACCGGCAGCGACAGGGCCAGGGGTCCGAAGCTGAAGGCGCGCGAACCGCTTTTCAGCAGGTCGCCCAGGCTCTCGGAAGCAAAGCCGAAATTGCCGGTCAGGCTGAGCGAAGGATAGAAGGCGCCTTCCGCCACGCCCACGTTCGCATTGGCCGCGCGCAGCTGCGCAACGCTGGACGCGATGTCGGGGCGGTGGCCCAGCACGGTGGCCGGAACGCCCACGGGAATCGCAGGCGGCTGCGGCAGCTTTGCTTCCGCAACGGCGGGCAGCACGGTAGTGGTGGGCAAAGCTCCCAGCAGCACGGCCAGGCCGTGCTCCAGCTGGTTGCGCTGGCGCTGCACTTCTTCCAGGTCCGCCTCCGCATTGGCGCGTTCGATCTTCGCGCGCGAAGTATCGAGCTCGTTGGAAAGGCCGGCGTTGAAGCGGGCGTTCACCAGTTCTTCCGTTTCGCGGCGCGTGTCCAGCGCACCGCGCAGGATGGCCATTTCCGCATCCAGGCCGCGCAGCTGCCAGTAGGCGGTGGCGACCTGCGAGGACAGGAGCAGCAGCACGCCGTCGCGGTCCGACTGCGCCGCCAGGGCCTGCGCGTCCGCCGCCTCGACGGCGCGGCGCACGCGGCCCAGCAGGTCCAGCTCATAGGAGAAGGCGGCGCCTGCCGAGAAGTTGTTGCCGCTGATGGAACGGCCGCCCAGCGCCAGGCCCTGCGAGGTGTTGGCCGAGGTGCGGGCATTCGAGATGCCTGCATTCACGTTCACCGACGGCTGCTGGCTGGCGCGCGCGAGGCCCAGCTGCGCTTCGGCCTGAACGATGCGCTGCGCGGCGATGCGCACGGATGGATTGTCGCGCAGTGCCTGCTGCTCGAGGCGGTTCAGGGTCTCGTCGCCGAACACGGTCCACCACTGCGCAGGCAGGCGGGCGCCGCTGGCCGCGCCCTGCGGCGCATGGCGGAACGACGTTTCGCTCACATTGGCCGGGGCTTTGAAGTCGCTGCCCACGGTCGCGCAGCCGGACAGCGCCAGCACAGCGGCGGCAACGGCCGCGCCAAGAGTCATGCGTTGGAATTGCTTGGTCATTTCTTTACCTCGTTCTTTTCAATGCGCGCCGCCGCCGGCGCCGGAGGGCGATTTCACTTTGTCCGACAGCCACAGGATCGGAATGCAGGCCAGCAGGATGGCGCCCACGATCAGGAAGCCGTCGTTGTAGGCCATGACGTAGGACTCGCGCCGCACGATGCCGTCGATGGCTTTCAGCGCCTTGTCCGCTGCCGATACCGGATCGATGCCCTGGCCGATGAAGGCCTGCGTCATCGAGTCCAGGCGCTGCTGCACGGCCAGCGAGAAGCCGGTGATGGATTCGCCAAGGCGGGCCGAGTGGAAGTGCTCGCGCTGGGTCAGCGCCGTCGCCAGCATGGCGATGCCGATGGAGCCGCCCAGGTTGCGGGTCATGTTGAACAGGCTCGAAGCCGATGGCATGTCCTTGGGCTGGATGCCGTTCATGGCGAAGTTCGACAGCGTGAGCATCACGAAGGGCTGGCCCATGGCGCGGATCACCTGCGACACCATCAGCTGGTCGTAGCCGGTGCTCGCGTCCATGAAGGCATTCATCAGGCAGGAGCCGCCGAAGAGCAGCAGGCCGATGGTGCACAGCAGCCGGTTGTCGAACTTCGACGACAGCTTGGCCACGAAAGGCATGATGAACAGCTGCGGCAGGCCGACCCACATGATCACTTCACCGATCTGCATGGGCGAGTAGCCCGCGATCTGGCTCAGGAAGAGCGGCAGCAGGAAGGAAGACCCGTACAGGCCCATGCCCATCACGGCCGACAATGCCGTCGCCACCAGGAAGTTGCGCTGGCCGTAGAGGCCCAGGTTGACGAATGGCTGGGCGCGCATGGCGCTGGTCACGACCCAGCCCAGCAAGCCAAACAGCGCCAGCGCGGCGAAGGTGATGATGAAGCCGGAGTCAAACCAGTCCTTGCTGTTGCCTTCCTCGAGGAAGATGGTGAGGCAGCCCAGGCCGAGCGCCATCAGGCCGATGCCCAGCCAGTCCGCATCGCGCAGCAGCTCCCATTTCGATTTCTCGGCATCCAGGCCGTAGGCGATGCCGCCCATGAGCAGCAGGCCGGGAACCCAGTTGATATAGAAGATGGAAGGCCAGCCGTACAGCTCGCTGAGATAGCCGCCCAGGGTGGGGCCCATGGCCGGAGCCAGGGTGGCGGTCAGGCCGAAGATGGCCATGCCGGTGGCGCGTTTGGAAGGCGGCAGCTTGGCCATCACGAGCGTCATCGCCATCGGGATCAGCGCGCCGCCCGTGAAGCCCTGCATCATGCGGAACACGATCATGCTCTCCAGGTTCCATGCGAAGCCGCACAGGGTGGAGAAGACGAGGAAAAGGCCCGTGGTGCCCATCATGTAGCCGCGCATGCCGAAGACGCGCGTCAGCAGGGCCGTCATGGGAATGACGATGATCTCGGCCACCAGGTAGGCGGTGGAAATCCAGGAGCCCTCCTCCTGCGTGGCGGACAGGGTGCCGAGAATGTCGCGCAGCGAGGAGTTGGTGATCTGGATGTCCAGCACCGCCATGAAGGCGCCCAGCATGCCGGCCGCCACCGCGATCCAGGTGCGTGCGGGCACCGCCGCGCCGGCCGTGCCGGGAAGCGTTTGCGTTGTGCTCATTGCGAGCGCTCCTTAGTGCGCGGCGGTTTCTTTGACGGCCACTTCGGCGATCACGGACATGCCGGGCACCAGGCGGCCGCTGTAGGCCTTGATGTCTTCCGGCTTGAGCGTGATCTTCACGGGCACGCGCTGCACGATCTTGGTGAAGTTGCCGGTCGCGTTATCCGCCGGGAGCAGCGCGAACTGCGCGCCCGAGGCAGGCGAGAAGCTGTCCACGCGGCCCACCAGTTCCTTGCCCGGCAGCGCGTCGATGCTCAGGTGGACCGGCTGGCCCACGTGCATATCCGCGAGCTGGGTTTCCTTGAAGTTGGCGGTGACCCAGACGTTGTCCTGCACGATGGCCGCGAGCTGCTGGCCGGGCTGAATGCGCTGGCCCACTTCGATGGTGCGCTTGCCGATACGGCCGCCCACCGGCGCGAGGATCTTGTTATAGGCCAGCTGCTGCTCCGCGTCCTTCAGCTGCACGTTCAGCACTTCGATCTGCGCCTTCAGCACGTCGCGCGCCGAAGCGGCGGCGGTGATCTGGGCGCGGGCGGCGGCGGCGCTGTCCCTGCGCGCGCTGACGTCGGCGGCGGCGCTGGCGCGGCTCGCATTGGCCGCATCCAGTTCCGCCTTCGACACCGCCTTCATCTGCGCCGTGTACAGCTGGCTGTACCGCTCGGCGTCCTGGGTGGCGCGCAGCTGCAGCGCCTCTGCCTGTTTGACCTGGGCCGCGGCCGCGCTGGCCTGCGCATTCACCTGCGCCACCTGCGCATCGGCCTGCAGCACCTGCTGGCGCGCGCTCGCGATCTGGGCCTTGATCTGGTCCACCTTCATCTGCTGGTCCACCGGATCCAGCTCGGCGATCACATCGCCCTGCTTCACGATCTGGTTATCGTCGATCAGCACCTTGCCGACCACGCCCGCCACGCGCGAGGACACTGGGTGCACATGGCCCGCCACATAGGCGTTCTCCGTCTCGACATAGAAATGGCTGCGATACCACATGCGGCCGCCCGCCACCAGGGCGGCCAGTGCGATCAGCCCTGCCCCCACGAGGACGCGGCGGTTGGGCGGGGTGCGGGCGGGAGCGGCCTGGGCGGCAGGAGCTGCGGGAACGGCGCTCAGCGGTTTTTGTTCTGCGTGGTGGGTGGACATGGGACGCTCCATCAAAATGAAATGTGTTCGGAGCATTATTAGCGCAAAAATCCCACAAGTCAAGAAATGAAACGATTTCATTTCATTTTCCGAGCCGGATGGTGTAAAGTAATGGCATCTGATAGCCTGTTTTCTTTTGACGGAGTCTCTTTTCGCAATGTCCGACGAGCAGATCGATCTTTCCTGCCCCGCCTGTTCCAAGCCCGGCCGCCCCAAGGCCAGCGAGGCGGAGGCGCGCATGTTCGAACTGACGAACACGGCGGCCACCTTGTTCCTGAGCAAGGGCTACAGCAAGGTGAGCCTGGAAATGATTGCGCGCGCCGCGCGGGTGGCGGTGCGCACCATCTATGTGAAATTCGGCGGCAAGGCCGGCCTCTTCCGGGCCATCCTCCTGCGCGGGCGGGAGCATTTCTTCTCCTCGATGGAAGACCTGGAATCGAGCCAGCGCCCGATCCGGGAGGTGCTGCTGGACGTGGGCCAGCGCATCCACGAGCTGCTGGCGTCGCCGGCCGTCATCAACCTGCACCGCATGGTCATTGCCGAGGCGCATGCGACCCCCGAGCTGGCCCAGGCCTTCTTCGAAGGCGGGCCCCAGCAGACCCGCCTCATGCTGACGCGCTATTTCGAGCGCCCCGACATCCGCGCCCAGCTGCGGGACGACATGCCGCCCAACCAGCTGGCCGTGCATTTGATCAACTGCCTGACGGGCGATCCCCTGAAGCGCTATCTGTTTGGGGTGGAAGCGCTGAGCCGCGAGGAGTCGCCTTCTGTCGAGTTCGCCGTGGACCTGTTCCTGCGCAGCGTCCTCCGCTAAGCTGCTCAGCGATATGTGCGGCAACGCACGGAGCGGGAACGCCCGCTGCCGGATACTGATTCCCTTAAGAATAATTTTGTAGGGAGGGCAGTATGAGCAAGATGGATCGGCTCGAATGGAGCAAGAAGGTCGCCTCGCTGAACGAACGCATCCGGGGCTTCCAGGCCAATCCGAGCAAGGAGCAATTGGACCTCGCCATCAACGAACTGCGCGAATACGCCAATGCGGCGCATGAAGGCGGCATCGAGATACCGCCGCGCTTCGTCGCCAACTGAACAAAGACCGGGCCACGCCCGGTTTTTTTTTCGCACTCTTGCAGCCCTCCCCCGTTCGTGTCAGCATAGCCAGTCCACCTTAACGAAAGCCCCCGATGAGCGAGCAAGAGAACAATGAAGACCAGCTGTTCTGGCAGTTGAGCAACTCCCTGATCCAGCACACCAATAACGAGGGCCGTGAAAGCGGCGCCACGCCCGGCCTGGCCGCGGCAGCCCTGCTGTTTGCCGCCGCGCGCTTCAACGCCCACCTGCTGGCGCGCAATGCGGAAACGGTCGAGCAGTTCCGCGAGATGCAGAAGGAAGGCATGGAACACTTCCAGGAGCAGTTCCGTAAGATGCTGACCGACAATCTGGCCGACTACGAAAAGAACTTCGACCAGTTCCGCGGCTAAGTCCGCCCACCCGGCTGCGTCCGCAGCCGGCTTTTCTCACTTCAGCAATTGACACCGGGGATGGCATGCTGTTTAATGCTCGGACACTCGTGAAATCGTTTTCAAACCAAAACTCAAAACCTGCACAATGAGCGAACTCCAGCATTTCCCGCCCTCCTTCACCTGGGGCGTGGCCACCAGCGCCTTCCAGATCGAGGGCGGCGCCACCGCCGACGGGAAGGGCCCGTCCATCTGGGACACCTTTACCCATACGCCGGGCAAGATCATCGATGGCGGCACGGGCGATGTGGCCTGCGACCACTACCACCGCTACGCCGAGGACGTGGCCCTCATGGCCAGTCTGCATGTGGACGCCTACCGCTTCTCCATTGCCTGGTCGCGCGTGCAGCCTCAGGGCAAGGGCGCATGGAACGAGGCGGGCTTCGCTTTCTACGACCGCCTGCTGGGCGAGCTGGAGGCGCGCAATATCGAGGCGCACGTCACCCTCTACCACTGGGACCTGCCGCAGGGCCTGCAGGACGAAGGCGGCTGGCTGAACCGCGATACCGCCAAGCACTTCGCCGTCTATGCAGCGGAAGTGGCACGCCGTTTCGGCAACCGCGTGAAAACGATTGCAACGCACAATGAACCCTGGTGCTCGGCCAACCTCGGCTACGGCAACGCCCAGTTCGCGCCCGGCGTGGCCGACCTGAAGCAGTCGATCCAGGTCTCCCACCATCTGCTGCTGTCGCACGGGCTGGCCATGCAGGCCATGCGGGCGGTGGGCAGCAGCGCCAGGCTCGGCATCGTGCTCAACCAGTGGACGGCCGACCCCGCAACGGACAGCCAGGCCGACCGCGACCTGGCCGCCTTCGAGTACTCGCGCTCGGTGGAATGGTTCATGGACCCCATCTTCAAGGGCCGCTATCCGGAGCTTGCCCTGAAAGCCCATGGGGCCAATGCGCCGGTCGTGCATGATAACGATTTCAAAGATATCCAGCAGCCTATCGACTTCCTCGGCTGTAACTACTACTTCCGCGCCTTCTGCAGCGCCGAAACGCCGCCGCGCCAGCCCCAGCCGCCCCTGGGCTTCACCGACATGGGCTGGGAAATCTACCCGCAGGGCCTGACCGAGCTGCTGCTCAAGTTGAACGCCGCCTACGAGCTGCCGCCCATCCTCATCACCGAGAACGGCATGGCCAATGCCGACCAGCTGGTCGGCGGCCGCGTGCCGGACGCGAAGCGCATCGAGTACGTGGAGCACCATCTTGCGGCGCTGAAGAAGGCGATGGACGCCGGCGTGAAGGTGGAGGGTTATTTCCTCTGGAGCCTGCTGGACAACTTCGAATGGAACTCCGGCTACGCCAAGCGCTTCGGCATCGTCCACGTGGACTACGAGACCCAGGTCCGCACGCCCAAGGACAGTGCGCTCTGGTATCGCGATTTCATCGACGCCCAGCGCGCCCGCTGATCCAGCACGGATGACCCGGCAGCATAGCCGGGCATTTTTTTTAAGGAGACACCATGTCCGCATTGCCATCCGAGATCGGCGCCGCCAGCATGCCGCGCGCCGGCGCCAGCCCCCTGCTGTGGGTGCCCAGCACCTATTTCACCATGGCCCTCGCCTATGTGATGCTCAACAGCGTCACCGCCATCATGTTCAAGAACCTGGGCATGGACAACGGCAAGGCGGCCGAATACGCGAGCTACCTGATCCTCGCCTACACCATCAAGCCCCTGTTCGCGCCGGTGGTGGAGATGTACCGCACCAAGAAGTTCTTCGTGCTGTGCGCCCAGTTCGCCATCGCGCTGGGTTTCGCGGGCGTGGCCCTGGCCATGGCGCTGCCGGACTACATGGTGCTGCTGGTGTTCCTGTTCACGGTGCTGTCCTTCATTGGCGCCACGATGGACATTGCCGCCGACGGCGTCTACGTCACGGCCCTGGACGGGCGCTCGCAGTCGCTGTACTGCGGCGTGCAGAGCCTGAGCTGGAATATCGGGCCCATCGTCGCCTCGGGCGGCATGGTCTACCTGAGCGGCTGGCTGCACAGCCAGTACTTCCATCACGATTCCAAGGTATTCGGGCCGGAATGGATCGATGCCTGGCGCATCGTCTTCTTCCTTGCAGCCGGGCTCGCGCTGGTGATGGCGCTGTGGCACATGAAAACCATGCCCGAAGGCGCGCGCGCCGAGAATGCGCCCTCCTCCATCGGCCAGGCCTGGTTCATCCTGAAGGATTCCTTCGTCACCTTCTTCGGCAAGCGCGACGTGTGGCTGATGATCGGCTTCGCCTTCCTGTTCCGCCTCAGCATCGGGCTACTGGAAAAGATCGGCCCCTTCTTCATGGTGGACCCGGTGGCAAAGGGCGGGCTGGGGCTGTCCAACGAACTGCTCGGCATCGTCTACGGCACCTACGGGCTGGTGGCGGTGCTGGTAGGTTCCCTGCTGGGCGGCCTGTTCGTGGCCAGGCGCGGCCTGAGGCCCACGCTGTTCCTGCTGTGCTGCGCCGTCAATATCCCCAACGTCACCTTCCTGCTGATGGCCTACTACCAGCCTGCCAGCCTGGTGGTGATCAGCGTGGGCGTGGCGGTGGAAAAGTTCTTCTTCGGCTTCGGCTCGGTGGGCTTCATGATCTACCTGATGCAGCAGCTCGCGCCCGGTAAGTACACCACCACCCATTACGCCTTCGGCACGGGCCTGATGGGCATGTGCATGATGGTGACGGGCCTGGTGAGCGGCCACCTGCAGCAGTTCCTCGGCTACGTGAACTACTTCTGGTTCGTGATGGCCGCCACCATCCCCTCCTTCCTCGTCACCTGGTTCGCGCCCTTCCACAACAAGGAAGACGCCTGAACCAGAAACAGCCGAGCCCGTGTCCACACCTTGGGGTCAGACCCCCAAGGTTGGACACGGGCTCGGCTGTAGGAGCGCCAGATCAGCGCTTGCGCGGAGGCGGGAGGTCGGTGCAGACGCCTTCGTAGACTTCGGCGGCCATGCCGATCGATTCGCCCAGCGTCGGGTGCGGGTGGATGGTGCGGCCGATGTCCGTGCCATCCGCTCCCATCTCGATCGCCAGCGCGATCTCGCCGATCATGTCGCCAGCGTGCGTGCCGACGATGGTGCCGCCGATGATGCGGTGGGTCTCGGCGTCGAACAGCAGCTTGGTGAAGCCTTCCTCGCGGCCATTGGCCACGGCGCGGCCGCTGGCGGCCCAGGGGAAGTGGCCCTTCTCGACCTTGATCCCCTTGACCTTCGCTTCGTCCTCGGTAATGCCTGCCCACGCCACTTCAGGATCGGTGTAGGCGACCGACGGAATCACTTTCACGTCGAAGTGCGCCTTCTCGCCGTGCGCCGCTTCCGCAGCCACGTGGCCCTCGTGCACGGCCTTGTGCGCCAGCATCGGCTGGCCCACCAGGTCGCCGATGGCGAAGATGTGCGGCACGTTCGTGCGCATCTGGCTGTCCACGTTGATGAAGCCGCGGTCGGTGACGATCACGCCTGCCTTCTCGGCGGCGATCTTCTTGCCGTTCGGGCTGCGGCCCACGGCCACCAGCACCATGTCGTACACCTGCGGCGCGGGCGCGGTGGCGCCGGCTTCCGCCGCTTCGAAAGTGACCTTGATGCCTTCCGGCAGAGCCTCGACCGCCACGGTCTTGGTCTTGGTCATGATGTTGTCGAAGCGGTGGGCGTTGAACTTCTGCCAGACCTTCACGGCCTCGCGGTCCGCGCCCTGCATCAGGCCATCCATCATTTCGACCACGTCGATGCGGGCGCCGAAGGTGGAATAGACGGTAGCCATTTCCAGGCCGATGATGCCGCCGCCGATCACGAGCATGCGCTTCGGGATCTGGCGCAGTTCCAGCGCGCCGGTGGAGTCCACGATGCGCGGGTCTTCCGGCACGAAAGGCAGCTTCACCACGGAGGAACCGGCGGCGATGATAGCCTGCTTGAACTGCACAACCTTCTTCGTGCCGTCGGCAGCGGTCACTTCGATGTGGTTCGGGCTGACGAACTGGCCCACGCCCTGCACCACATTGACCTTGCGCGCCTTGGCCATGCCGGCCAGGCCGCCCGTCATCTTCTTGATGACGTCTTCCTTGTACTTGCGCACTTCGTCGATATCGACTTCAGGCTTGGCGAACTTCACGCCGTGCTTGCTCATGGTCGCGGTTTCGTCGATCACGGCCGCCAGGTGCAGCAGCGCTTTCGAAGGGATGCAGCCCACGTTCAGGCAGACGCCGCCCAGCGTGGCATAGCGCTCCACGATCACGGTGTTCATGCCCAGGTCCGCGGCGCGGAAGGCGGCCGAGTAGCCGCCCGGGCCGCCGCCCAGGACCATCATGTCGCATTGCACATCCACCTGGCCGCTGTAGCCGCCCGCTACGGGGGCTGCCACAGGAGCGGGCGCAGGGGCTGGCGCCGCAGCGGCCGGCGCGGGAGCCGGCGCAGGAGCCGGGGCGGCGGCGCCTGCCGCCTCGTCCAGCATCAGCAGCAGGCTGCCTTCGGAGACCTTGTCGCCAACCTTGATCTTCAGTTCCTTCACCACGCCAGCGTGGGTCGAAGGAATCTCCATGGATGCCTTGTCGGATTCGACGGTGGCGATGGACTGGTCGACCTTGATCGTGTCGCCCGCCTTCACCATCACTTCGATCACTTCCACTTCCTTGAAGTCGCCGATGTTCGGCACTTTCACTTCTACGGTCATTGCGGCCTCCTTACAGCAGGATCTTGCGCATATCGGCCAGTACCTCGGCCAGATACACGGCGAAGCGTGCGCCGGACGCGCCATCGACCACGCGGTGATCGTAGGACAGCGACAGCGTCATCATCAGGCGGGGAGCGAACTGCTTGCCGTCCCACACCGG
Organism: Massilia endophytica; assembly: GCF_021165955.1. Lineage (NCBI taxonomy): Bacteria > Pseudomonadati > Pseudomonadota > Betaproteobacteria > Burkholderiales > Oxalobacteraceae > Massilia > Massilia endophytica. The sequence goes on from NZ_CP088952.1 coordinate 3,542,180, forward strand.
CTTCATTGCGGCCTTGGACAGGCCCAGGATCGCCACTTCCGGCGCATTCACGATAGGCGTGAAGTGCGTGCCGCCGATGCCGCCCAGCGAGGAGATGGTGAAGGTTGCGCCCTGCATGTCGGTCGGCTTCAGCTTGCCTTCGCGCGCCTGCAGCGACAGTTCCGTCATCTCTTTCGCGATCTGCGTCACACTCTTCTGGTCCGCGTTCTTGATCACGGGGACCACGAGGCCGTTCGGCGTATCGGCCGCGAAGCCGATGTTGTAGAACTTCTTCAGGATCAGGTTCTCGCCCTTCTCGTCCAGCGAGGAATTGAAGGACGGGTATTTCTTCAGCGCGGCGACCGATGCCTTGATCACGAAGGCCAGCATGGTCAGCTTGACCGCATCCTTGTTCTTCGCGTTGGCCGCGTTCGAGGCGACACGGAACTCTTCGAGCTCGGTGATGTCCGCATCTTCGAACTGCGTTACGTGCGGGATCATCACCCAGTTGCGGTGCAGGTTCGGGCCGGAGATCTTCTTGATGCGCGGCAGCGGCTGCAGTTCCGTTTCGCCAAACTTGCTGAAGTCCAGCGACGGCCATGGCAGCAGGTTCAGGCCCGCGCCGCCGCCCGCAGGCGCAGCGGCGCCAGCCGGGGAAGCCACGGCGCCGGACATCACGCCCTTCACGAAGTTCTGCACGTCCTGCTGGGTGATGCGGCCTTTCGGGCCGCTGCCCGGCACGCGGCCGACGTCCACGCCCAGTTCGCGCGCGAACTTGCGCACGGAGGGCGATGCGTGGGCCGCCTTGCCGCTGACGGCAGGCGCGGATGCGGCAGCAGGCGCAGGCGCCGCGGCGGCAGGGGCCGGAGCGGCGGCAACTGGAGCGGGAGCAGCGGCAGGAGCCGGGGCGCTCGGCGCAGGAGCCGCGCCAGCGGCGCCTTCAACGACCAGCACCAGCGAGCCTTCGGCCACCTTGTCGCCAACCTTGACCTTGATCTCCTTCACGACACCGGCGTGCGACGATGGAATCTCCATCGAGGCCTTGTCCGATTCCACGGTGATCAGGGACTGGTCCTTGGCGACGGTATCGCCCACCTTGACCATGACCTCGATGACTTCCACCTCCTTGAAGTCGCCGATATCCGGCACCTTCACTTCGATGGGGCCCGAGGCGGCAGCAGGCGCCGCCGGGGCGGGAGCCGGGGCGGGAGCCGGGGCTGGCGCAGGCGCCGCAGCGGCAGGCGCAGGAGCGGCGGCAGCGGCCGGAGCGGGCGCCGCAGCGCCGGCGCCATCGGCCTCCACCATCAGCAGCAGCGAGCCTTCCGCGACCTTGTCGCCCACCTTCACCTTGATTTCCTTGACCACGCCAGCGGCGGAGGAAGGAATCTCCATGCTGGCCTTGTCCGATTCAACGGTGATCAGCGACTGGTCCACCTTGATCGTATCGCCGACCTTCACCATCAGCTCGATGACTTCAACTTCCTTGAAGTCGCCGATATCCGGGACTTTGACTTCCACAATGCTCATAGCGTTTGCTCCGTATTCTCGTTATTGGGTCACCGGATTTGGCTTGTTCGGGTTGATGCCGTACTTGGCGACGGCCTTCTCGACCACCGTCATGGCGATCTTGCCTTCGTCGGCCAGGGCGCGCAGGGCGGCAACGGTCACGTAGTAACGGTTCACTTCGAAGAACTCGCGCAGCTTCACGCGGCTGTCCGAGCGGCCGAAGCCATCGGTGCCCAGCACCTTGTAGGTGCGGTCTTTCGGAATGAACGGACGGATCTGGTCCGCAAACGCACGCATGTAGTCGGTGGTGGCGATGACCGGGCCGGTGGTCTTCTGCAGCAGGCCGGTCACGTAAGGTACGCGCTGTTCCTTGGTCGGGTTGACCATGTTCCAGCGCTCGCAGTCCTGGCCTTCGCGCGCCACCAGCGTCAGGGACGGAGCGGACCACACGTCGGCGGCGATGCCCCAGTCGTTCTTCAGCAGTTCCGCCGCGAAGATGGATTCGCGCAGGATGGTGCCCGAGCCGATCAGCTGCACGCGCTCCTTGGCCTTCTTGTCGCCTTCCTGGAGCAGGTACATGCCCTTCAGGATGCCCTCTTCCTGGCCTGGCTTCAGGCCTGGATGGGCGTAGTTCTCGTTCATGATGGTGATGTAGTAGAACACGTCTTCCTGCTCGCCCACCATGCGGCGCAGGCCGTCCTGGATGATGACCGCCAGCTCATGGCCGAAGGTCGGGTCGTAAGGCACGCAGTTCGGGATGGTGGCGGCCATGATGTGGCTGTGGCCATCCTCGTGCTGCAGGCCTTCGCCGTTCAGCGTGGTGCGGCCTGCGGTGCCGCCCATCAGGAAGCCGCGTGCGCGCATGTCGCCGGCGGCCCATGCCAGGTCGCCGATACGCTGCATGCCGAACATCGAGTAGAAGGTGTAGAACGGAATCATCACCCGGTTGTTGGTCGAGTACGAAGTCGCCGCCGCGATCCAGGAGCTCATGCCGCCCGCTTCGTTGATACCTTCCTGCAGGATCTGGCCCGCCTTGTCTTCGCGGTAGTACATCACCTGGTCCTTGTCGACCGGCTCGTACAACTGGCCCTGCTGGTTGAAGATGCCGATCTGGCGGAACAGGCCTTCCATACCGAAAGTGCGCGATTCGTCGACCAGGATAGGCACAATGCGCTGGCCCAGGCTCTGGTCGCGCAGCAGCGCGGTGATGATACGCACGAAGGATTGGGTGGTGGAGATCTCGCGGCCTTCCGCGGTCGGCTCCAGCACGGCCTTGAAGGCGTCCAGCGGCGGCACGGTCAGCTGCTCGTCCGCCTTCACGCGGCGCTGCGGCAGGTAGCCGCCCAGGGCCTTGCGGCGCTCGTGCAGGTACTTGATCTCGGGCGCGTCGTCGGACGGCTTGAAGAAGGGGATCTCGGCGAGCTTGTCGTCCGGGATGGGGATGTTGAAGCGGTCGCGCATTTCGCGGATCGCCTCGTCGTCCAGCTTCTTGGTCTGGTGCGCGGTGTTGCGCGCCTCGCCGGACTTGCCCATGCCGTAGCCCTTGATGGTCTTCACCAGCAGCACGGTCGGCTTGCCCACGCTTTCCTGCGCGTTCTTGAAGGCGGCGTAGATCTTGTGCGGATCGTGGCCGCCGCGGGTCAGGCGCCAGATGTCGTCGTCGCTCATGTTGGCGACCATTTCCAGCAGCTTCGGATGCTTGCCGAAGAAGTGCTTGCGCACGTAAGCGCCGTCCTTGGCCTTGTAGTTCTGGTATTCGCCGTCCACGGTTTCCATCATCACCCGCTGCAGGATGCCGTCCTTGTCCTTGGCCAGCAGGTTATCCCAGCCCGGGCCCCAGATGACCTTGACCACGTTCCAGCCTGCGCCGCGGAAGTCCGCTTCCAGTTCCTGGATGATCTTGCCGTTGCCGCGCACCGGCCCGTCCAGGCGCTGCAGGTTGCAGTTGACGACGATGACGAGGTTGTCCAGCTTCTCGCGCGCGGCCATGCCGATAGCGCCCATCGATTCCGGTTCGTCCATCTCGCCGTCGCCGCAGAAGGCCCATACCTTGCGGCCTTCGGTGTTGGCGATGGAACGCGCGTGCAGGTACTTCAGGAAGCGCGCCTGGTAGATCGCCATCAGCGGGCCCAGGCCCATGGACACGGTCGGGAACTGCCAGAAGTCCGGCATCAGTTTCGGGTGCGGGTAGGAGGACAGGCCCTTGCCGTCCACTTCGCGGCGGAAGTTCAGCAGCTGCTCTTCGGTGAGGCGGCCTTCCAGGAAGGCGCGGGCGTACACGCCCGGCGAGGAGTGGCCCTGGATGTAGAGCAGGTCGCCGCCGTGTTCTTCGGTCGGCGCTTTCCAGAAGTGGTTGAAGCCGATGCCCAGCATGTTCGCCAGCGAGGCGAAGGAGGACAGGTGGCCGCCCAGGTCGCCGTCCGCGCGGTTGGCCTTCACCACCATCGCCATGGCGTTCCAGCGCATCCAGGAGCGCAGGCGCTCTTCGTATTCCAGGTTGCCCGGGCAGTGGGCTTCCAGGTGGGCGGGGATGGTGTTGACGTAGGCGGTGTTGGCCGAGAACGGAATCTGCGCGCCGCGGCGGCGGGCCAGGTCGACCAGGCGTTCCATCAGGTAGTGCGCGCGCTCCGGACCTTCGTTTTCAATGACGGCCTCGAGCGCGTCAAGCCATTCTTTCGTTTCGAGCGAATCAGGATCGTTGACGGCCTGGGCCGTGACCTGGTCGAGTTGAGCTGACATTGACGTGTCTCCTTTAATTAGTCCGTCGATTATTCACGAAGAGGGCGAAATTAGTGCGAAGATTCTAACAGTGTTTTTGGCATTTTCCAAATTACGGTATGCCGTTTCATAATACGAAATTTACCGAAAGAAATTGCGTTTATGTTACCTTTGGGTATACATCGTATGAGGCCCTCCATGCACTTCCGAACCCTTGGCGCATCCCTGTTGGCGGCGGGCATTCTCGCCGCCCCTTCCGCGCACGCCGGACTCTTCGGCAACTTCATCAGTTGCTCGGACGATGGCGCCGCCACCCGCCAGCTGGACAGGAAGGGTTTCTCGTTCTCCGGGAACTACCAGTGCTGGAAGGGCAGCGGCGCTTTCCGGGGCAAGGGGACGCTGTTCGCCGCCGAGGACAACAGTACCGTCCGCGCCACCAACTGGTTCGGGGAATACGACAGCGGCGCCATCCCCAGGATCGGGGGCGAGCAGGAACACACCAATCCGCGCGGCAACCTGCTGGAGCGGTATCACGAGCACGAGCCCTGGCTGTTCGAGGTGCTGACCGCCGACGGCAAGTTCCGCGTGAGCGGTCCCACGAAGTTCCGCTACATGAAACTGCTGGACAGCGGACTGGACGGCTGGGAGCTGAAAATCAACGACAAGGTGATCTACAGCATGGAAGGGCCAGGCGAGATCAGGGTCAAGAAGATCGCCTGCCCCGGCACCCCCGCCGGCCTGTTCATGGTCAAGGGCGCCTGCGTCAACGGCATGCCCGACGGCGATGTCGAGCTGCTGTCGGGAAACGGCTTGCAGCAATACCTCGTCAAGTTCGCGGACGGCCGGCCAACCGGCAACATGGAATACCGCACCCTGCATCTGGATTCCCGCACCCTGAATGATGGCGAGCAGCCTTTCCTGCCCAACATTGTCCGTCCCGAGAGCGACCGCGAACGCGACATCGTGAAGGTGAAGCGCTTCATCTCCGCGAACGGGAGACCGGAGCTTGTCGCTGGCAAGCTGGAATTTGCCGCCATCGCCAAATACACCATCAACAACACAACGGGCACCGAATATTTCTATGGCGGACGCACCGTCGATGGCATCGCGCGCGGCGACGGGACTTGCCAGGTCACCGGCTACAACGACATGACGCATGTGAAGTCCGACAGCCGCAGCTACGACCGCGAAGCCTGCACCGTGGCTGACGGGCGCACCTGGCTGTACCGTGTGGACCAGGTCTACCAGGACCGCATGGAGGCGCGCGCTGCAGAGCGGCGCGAGGCGGAAGCGGAATCGGACCGCCGCTACGAAGAGGAGAAGCGGCGCCGCGAGGCCGAGTGGGCCGCCGCCGATGCCGAAATGCGCAACAGCCGCAAGGACGATATCGGCCTCTATATATTGCAGAAGGGCGCCGAGATGAACGCCCACATGCAGGAAGTGAACCGCCAGACCCAGGCGGCCCTGCGCGACGCCGAGCGCATCCGGCAGCGCCAGGCTGCCGAGCGCGAGCGCGAATCGCGCGACCGCGCGGAGCGCCAGGCCGAGGACCGGCGGCAGGATGCGGCAATCCGCGCCCGCCTTGCCCAGGGAAGCCAGCCATCCCAGCCTTCGCGGCCGGCCGCGCAGGAAACACCGCCTCCGGCACGTCCGGCGCCCCAGCAGCAGGCGCCAAGGCCGGTGATGGCGTCCCCGGCGCCCGTGCTCACCTACGCCGCGCAGCAGCAGCAGATGCAGCTCGCGGCGACTGCACCGTCCGCCCCAGCCGCCGAGCGCCCGCGCCCCGAGCGGAAGATCGAACTGGGCCCCGTGGTCCAGGAAATGCTGGCGGTCTGCCGCCAGGGCAAAAGCGGCGGCTGGGCCTGCCATGGAGGGCTGGACAACCAGGTCCTCTTCGACGAACCCTCGGTCGAAAGCGCCCTGGCCCGCCAGGGCTGCGAAGGCGGCACCTGGGCGGCGGGCGGCCCCACCCTGGACGGCGTCAAGTGGGAAGCCTACCGCTGCAACAAGTCGCTCGGCGCAGGCGACTACGACGTGGCGGCGCGCTACCACATGGTCACGGCACGCCGTTCCTACCAGTGCGAAAAAGGCAAGCCATCCGACGGCCGCTGCACCACGCCCTATGGTATGGCCCCGCAATAGCATTTGGACAGGTAATTTATAATGGCGTTTTTCCTTCTTTCCCGAACGCCCCATGTCTGCCCAACTGATCGACGGAGTCAAACTTTCCCAACAACTGCGCGCTGAAATCGCCGGCCGCGCCGCCGCACTGACCGCCAAGGGCAAGCAGCCCGGCCTGGCGGTCATCCTGGTCGGCGAAGACCCGGCCAGCCAGGTCTATGTGCGCAACAAGATCAAGGCTTGCGGCGACGTGGGCATCCACTCCGTCTTCGAAAAGTACGAGGCCGACCTGACCGAGCAGGCCCTGCTGGACCGGATCGAGGCGCTGAACAACGATCCCACGATCCACGGCATCCTGGTGCAGATGCCGCTGCCCAAGCATATCAACCCGCACAAGGTCATCGAAGCCATCTCCACCTCCAAGGACGTGGACGGCTACTCCGTGCTGTCGGCAGGCGAGCTGATGACCGGCCTGGAAGGCTTCCGGCCCTGCACCCCCTACGGCTGCATGAAGCTGATCGAATCGACCGGCGTCAGCCTGCGCGGCAAGCACGCCGTGGTGATCGGCCGCAGCAACACCGTGGGCAAGCCCATGGCCCTGCTCCTCTTGCAGGCGAACGCTACCGTCACCATCTGTCATAGCGCCACCCCGGACCTGGGCCTCTACACCCGCCAGGCGGACGTGGTGGTGGCCGCCGTCGGCCGCCGCAATACCTTGACGGCGGACATGGTGAAGCCCGGCGCAATCGTGATCGATGTCGGCATGAACCGCGACGATAATGGGAAACTGTGTGGCGACGTGGATTTTGCCGCCAACAAGGAAGTGGCCGCGCACATCACGCCCGTGCCGGGCGGTGTGGGCCCGATGACCATTACCATGCTGCTGATGAATACCATCGAGTCGGCTGAGCGCGTCTGATCGAAGGCGCGGCGCGGCCGGGTCGAACAACCTTTGGAAAAGACTATGACTCAAGACAATCCCCTGCTGGACTTTTCCGGCCTGCCGCGCTTCGATGTCATCAAGCCGGAACACGTTACGCCCGCCATTGAGGAACTGCTCGGCAAGAGCCGGGAGGTCGTCAGGCAGCTGGAAGGCCCCGCGGACAGCGTCAGCTGGGCCAACTTCGTTACCCCGCTGGAGAACTCCACGGAGCTGCTGGGCCGCGCCTGGGGCATTGTGAGCCACCTGAACAATGTGGCCGATACGCCCGAGCTGCGCGCCGTCTACAACGAGAACCTGCCCAAGGTCACCGAGTTCTGGACCGAACTGGCCCAGAACGAGGCGCTCTTCGCCAAATACAAGGCCCTGCGCGCGAGCGCCGAATTCAACGCCCTGTCGCCCGCCCGCAAGCGCATCGTCGAGAACGCCATCCGCGACTTCCGCATGGGCGGCGCGGAACTGCCCGCCGACAAGAAAGAACGCTTCGCCGCCATCCAGGAAGAGCACGCTGCCACCTCCACCCGCTTCTCCGAGAACGTGCTGGACGCCACCAACGACTGGAAACTGGTGGTGGAGACCGAAGCCGAACTGTCCGGCCTGCCGGACGACGTGAAGGCCGCCGCCAAGGCGCTGGCCGCGAAGGAGGGCAAGAGCGGCTACATGTTCACGCTGCACTTCCCCTCCTACTACCCCATCCTGCAGTTTGCCGACAACCGCGCCCTGCGTGAGCAGGTCTACCGCGCCAACGCCACCAAGGCCTCCGAGCTGGGCGAGGTGTTCAGCGAGCGCGAGAAGTGGGACAACAGCGGCAATATCGTCAAGCTGCTGAAGCTGCGCGCGGAAGAGGCGCAGCTGCTGGGCTATGCGAATTTTGCGGAGGTCTCGCTGGTGCCGAAGATGGCCCAGAGCCCCGAGCATGTGATTGGTTTCCTGGAAGACCTGGCCAAACGCGCCCGTCCCTTCGCGGAGAAGGATGTGGCCGAGCTCCGCCAGTTCGCGAAAGACGAGCTGGGCCTGGACAAGCTCGAAGCCTGGGACCTGCCCTACGCCTCGGAAAAGCTGCAGGAACGGCGCTACGCCTTCTCCGCCCAGGAAGTGAAGCAGTACTTCCCCGAGCCGAAAGTGATCGACGGCCTGTTCCGCCTGGTGCAGTCCCTGTTCTCCGTGAATATCGTTCCGGACAGCGCCCCCGTGTGGCACAAGGACGTGCGCTTCTACCGCATCGAGCGGGACGGCAAGCTGATCGGCCAGTTCTACCTGGACCTGTATGCCCGCTCGGGCAAGAACGGCGGCGCCTGGATGGACGACGCGCGCAGCCGCCGCGTGGAAGGCGGCAAGCTGCAGACCCCTGTGGCCTATCTCACCTGCAATTTCACGGAACCTGCCGTCATCGACGGCAAGCCCCAGCCTTCCCTGTTCACGCACGATGAAGTGATCACACTCTTCCACGAGTTCGGCCATGGCCTGCACCATATGCTGACGGTGGTGGAGGAACTGGGCGTTTCCGGCATCGCGGGCGTGGAATGGGACGCGGTGGAGCTCCCTTCCCAGTTCATGGAGAACTTCTGCTGGGAGTGGGACGTGCTGAGCCACATGACGGCCCACGTCAAGACCGGCAAGCCCCTGCCGCGCGAGCTCTACGACAAGATGCTGGCGGCGAAGAACTTCCAGTCCGGCATGCAGACCCTGCGCCAGGTGGAGTTCGCCCTGCTGGACATGCACCTGCACTACGACTACCAGCCGGAAAGCGGCAAGCCGGTGCAGGAGGTGATCGACGAAGTGCGCCGCAAGTTCTCGGTCGTGATTCCACCCGCCTTCAACCGCTTCCAGAACTCCTTCGGCCATATCTTCGCAGGCGGCTACGCGGCGGGCTATTACAGCTACAAGTGGGCCGAGGTGCTGTCCGCCGACGCCTACGCGGCATTCGAGGAGGCGGCGGCCCTGGATGGCGGCAGGCTCTCCACCGAGACCGGCAAGCGCTTCCTGGAAGAGATTTTGTCCGTTGGCGGATCGCGCCCGGCGCTGGAATCCTTCACGGCCTTCCGCGGCCGCGAGCCGAGCATCGATGCCCTGCTGCGCCACAGCGGGATGGCGGTGTAGCGATGAAGAAGCTGGCGGCTGTCCTGCTGGCCTGCCTGGTCCTCCCGGCCCAGGCGCAGATGTACAAGTGGAAGGACGCCAGGGGCGTCACCCACTATACGGACACGCCGCCGCCCGCCGCCAGGGCGGAAGTGAAGAACTTCGCCACCGGGGCTCCGGTCTCCCTGCCTTACGAACTGGCGGAGCCTGCCCGCGCCCGCCCCGTCACCCTCTACACCACCGCGGACTGCGCGGCCTGCGCCGAAGCGCGCAACATGCTGCGCGCGCGCGGCATTCCCTTTGCGGAAAAGACGGTCGCCACGAACGAGGACTATGCCGCCCTGAAGCGCGCCGGAAGCAACGGCCAGTTGCCCCTGCTCCTGGTGGGGCGCAGCAAGCAGATCGGCTTCGAGCAGGTGGCCTGGGACACGATGCTGACCGACGCAGGCTACCCGCTCACGCGCGTTCTGCCGCAGGGCTACCAGTGGCCCTCCCCCACTCCGGCCGCCCCGCCGCGCCAGCCCACCGAGGAAGAAAAGGCCGTGGCCGCGGCAAAGGTGGCGGCGGAGGAGCAGGCCCGCCTGAAGCGCAAGCCGCCGGTCAACGCCCCACCCGATTTTCAGTTTTAGAATAGCGTTCATGACCCGAATCGATTTCCACAGCAATGTCCCGGACAAGATCGCCTATGCCTGCCGCCTGCTGCGCAAGGCCTACGGCGCGCGCAACCGCATCGTCGTGATGACGGAGGATGCAGCCCAGCTGGCGGAGCTGGACCAGGCGCTGTGGACCTTCTCCTCCACCGATTTCCTGCCGCACGCCCACGTCAACGACCCGCTGGCGCCGGACAGCGCCATCGTGCTGGCCGACAGCGACGACACGGAGCTGCCGCAGGCGGACGTGCTGGTCAACCTCTCGCGCCGCGCCCCGGCCCAGTTCGAGAGCTTCCCTCGCCTCATCGAGGTGATCTCGACCGACGAAGCCGACACCGCCGCGGGCAGGCAGCGCTTCATCGCCTACAAGCGCCAGGAATTCCAGCCAACCCACCTCAACGTAGGACAAGCATGAACCAGGCATTCGACGCCAGCATTCCCGTTCTCACCGAAGTCGTGCGCGAGGAAGCCCCCGCCCCGGCGCCGGCGCCGGCGCCAGAGCCTGCGGCCGAAGCATCCTTCCTGGGCACGGACTGGGAGCAGTTCGAGAAGGAGGTTTCCGTCCGCATCCTGCAGCAGCTGCAGTCGCGGGTGGACTTCGTGCTGGAGCAGCGCATCCGCGACAGCATCGCCGAAGTGCTGGACCAGTCCCTGCGGGAACTCACCGGCCAGCTGCGCGAGGGGCTGCACGACACGCTGGGCAAGATCGTCACCCGGGCGGTGCAACAGGAAATCACCCACCTGCAGGCCCGGAAAAAGTAAGGCTGGGGAAATCCCGCTTTTCCAATTGAACATTTTGTTGTACCTTCTGCCCCTGTACAATCAGAGCCGGCGTCCCGGAGGCGCTGCCGTTTTCACATTCACTGGAGAATGAATATGCTGTTCAAGACGAAGTTCATGCCGCTCGCTATCGCCCTCGCGTTCGCTGGCAGCGCCGGCGCACAGGAAATCATCAAGATCGGCCACGTTGCCCCTGTCTCCGGTCCTTCGGCCCACCTCGGCAAGGACAATGAAAACGGCGCCAAGATGGCGGTGGAAGAACTGAACGCCCGCCCCTTCAAGATCAACGGCAAGCCGGTCAAGTTCGTGCTGGTGCTGGAAGACGACGGCGGCGACCCGAAACAGGGCACCACCGTGGCCCAGAAGCTGGTGGACGCCAAAGTGAACGGCGTGATCGGCCACCTGAATTCGGGCACCACCGTTCCCGCCTCGAAGATCTACTTCGACGCCGGCATTCCCCAAATTTCCCCTTCGGCCACCAACCCGGTCTACACCAAGCAGAAGTTCAACACCACCTTCCGCGTGGTCGCCAACGACAACAAGCTGGGCGGCACCCTGGGCAAATACGCCGTGGAGAAGCTGAAGGCCAAGAAGATCGCCGTGATCGACGACCGCACGGCCTACGGCCAGGGCGTGGCGGGTGAATTCGTCAAGGGCGCCAAGGGCCCGGGCGTTTCGGTCGTGGACAAGCAGTTCACCACCGACAAGGCCACCGACTTCAACGCCATCCTCACCAGCATCAAGGCCAAGAACCCTGACCTGGTCTTCTTCGGCGGCATGGACTCCGTGGGCGGCCCGCTGCTGCGCCAGATGCGCGCGCTGGGCATCAAGGCCAAGTACATGGGCGGCGACGGCGTCTGCACCGAATCCCTGCCGAAGCTGTCCGGCGCCGCCGACGAAAGCGTGACCTGCGCCGAAGCGGGCGGCGTGACGCCGGACCTGCAGAAGAACATGGACGACTTCGTGGCGCGCTACAAGAAGAAGTACAACTCGGACGTGCAGCTGTACGCGCCGTACGTGTACGACGCCGTGATGACCATGGCCACCGCGATGGCGGACGCCAAGTCGGCCGAACCTGCCAAATACCTGCCTTACCTGGCCAAGGTGAAGTACCAGGGCATCACCGGCCCGATCTCCTTCGACCAGTACGGCGACGTGAAGGACGGCGCCCTGACCCTGTTCACCTACACGGGCGGCAAGAAGACGAAGATGGAAGTGGTGAAGTAAGCTTCACCGCGGGAATCGCAGGCCGTCCAGTTTGCGCGGACGGCCTTTATTTTTTGGAGAATACAATGCAAAGCAAGCTCATCCCTCTGGCCCTGGCCCTCGCCTTCGCAGGCAGCGCCGGTGCGCAGCAAGTGGTGAAGATCGGCCACGTGGCCGCGATCTCCGGCCCTTCCGCCCACCTGGGCAAGGACGACGAAAACGGCGCCCGCCTCGCCATCGAAGACCTGAATGCCAAAGGCTTCAAGATCGACGGAAAAGCCGTGAAATGGGTGCTGGTGCCGGAAGATGACGCCTCCGATCCGAAACAGGGTACGGCTGCCGCGCAGAAGCTGGTGGACGCAAGGGTGAACGGCGTGGTGGGCCACCAGAGCTCGGGCACCACCATTCCCGCCTCCAAGATCTATTACGACGCGGGCATTCCGCAGATTTCGGGCGCCGCGACCAATCCCGTCTACACCCACCAGGGCTTCAACACGGCCTTCCGCGTCGTGGCCAACGACAGCAAGCTGGGAAGCACGCTGGGCAAATACGCCGTGACCAAGCTGGGCGCCAAGCGCATCGCCGTGATCGACGACCGCACCGCCTACGGCCAGGGCGTGGCCAGCGAGTTCGCCAAGGCCGTCAAGGGGCCGGGCGTTTCCATCGTCGACAAACAGTTCACGAACGACAAGGCCACCGACTTCAACGCCATCCTCACCAGCATCAAGGCCAAGAATCCTGACCTGATCTTCTTCGGCGGCATGGACTCGGTAGGCGGCCCGCTCTTGCGCCAGATGAAGGCGCTGGGCATCAAGGCCAAATTCATGGGCGGCGACGGCATCTGCACGGAAGCGATGCCCAAGCTGGCCGGCAATGCGGACGACATCGTCACCTGCGCGGAAGCGGGCGGCGTGCTGGCAGGCCAGCAGAAGAACATGGACGAATTCGCGGCGCGCTTCAAGAAGCGCTTCGGGGTGGAGGTGCAGATCTACGCGCCCTACTACTACGATGCGGTGATGACGATGGCGACAGCCATGGCCAATGCCCGCTCCGCGGACCCCATCAAATACCTGCCCTACCTGGCGAAGGTGAAATACCAGGGCATTACCGGCCCTATTGCCTTCGACAACTACGGCGACATCAAGGACGGCGCGCTGACGCTCTTCACTTACAAGAACGGCAAGAAGACCCTGCTCGAAGTGGTCAAGTAAATAAAAAAGGGACAGCCGAGGCTGTCCCTTTTTGCTGGTGCTACAGAATTACTTCTGCGCCAGGATCCATTTCACCAGCGTATGCGCTTCGGCTTCGCTGACTTGCGGATTGGCGGGCATCGGGACTGCGCCCCACACGCCGGAGCCGCCCTTCATCACTTTTGCGACCAGCTTGGCTTCGGCGTCCTTCTGGCCCGCGTACTTGGCTGCCACATCCTTGTAAGCAGGGCCCACCAGCTTGTTGGCCACAGCGTGGCAAGCCATGCAATTCTTCGCCTTGGCCAGATCCGGATTCGCCATTGCAGCCTGCGAAGCAAACGCAGAGGCCAGCACCGCGACAACCATCAGGGAACGTTTCATCATTTTCTCCAAAGAAAAACCAAACTCATTCTACCGCGTTTCCAGAACGCAGGGAGAGGTGGCCGCGTTGACGATGGGGCGGCAAAAACCTCCCCATAAATCGTAATGTTTTGTAAGATGGGCGTTCAACAGGAGTTGCCCATGCCCATCATTATCATCATTGCAGCCTTGTGCGCGCTGCGCTACTTCGAAGTGTGGAAATTTGCCGAGCTGTCCTGGTGGTGGATAGTGGGGCTGATGGCGGCCGCCTTCATCTGGTTCGAGTTCCTCGAACCCATGCTGGGCCTGGACAAGCGCAAGGCCCACAACGAAGACGAAAAGCGCCGCCAGGCCCGCGTCGCCAAAAACTTCAACGACCCCAAGCGCAAATAAGCGCTCAAGCAGGTAGCTAGCGCTTGAGCTGGCTGAGGTCGCGGACGGCGCCGCGGTCGGCGCTGGTCGTGAGGGCGGCGTAGGCCTGCAGGGCCTGCGAGACGTAGCGCTCGCGCTTGACCGGCTGCCAGGCGTCCGCGCCTTTCGCTTCCATCGCGGCGCGGCGCGCGGCCAGCTCCGTATCGCCGATGCGCAGGCTGATCGTGCGCGCGGGGATGTCGATGTCGATCATGTCGCCTTCCTCCACCAGGCCGATGGCGCCGCCTTCCGCCGCTTCCGGCGAGGCGTGGCCGATGACGAGGCCCGAGGAGCCGCCGGAGAAGCGGCCGTCCGTCAGCAAGGCGCAGGCTTTGCCCAGGCCCTTGGACTTGATATAGGAAGTGGGGTAGAGCATCTCCTGCATGCCCGGCCCGCCCTTTGGACCTTCGTAGCGGATGATGACGACGTCGCCCGCCTGCACCGTGTCGCCCAGAATGCCTTCCACCGCCGCGTCCTGGCTTTCGAAGACGCGCGCCTTGCCGCTGAACTTCAGGATGCTTTCGTCCACGCCCGCCGTCTTCACGATGCAGCCCTTCTCCGCCAGGTTCCCGTACAGGACCGCCAGGCCGCCGTCCTTCGAATAGGCGTGCGCGATGTCGCGGATGCAGCCGCCGGCGCGGTCGATGTCGTTCGCTTCATAGCGCTCCGCCTGCGAGAAGGCGATCTGCGTGGGCACGCCGCCCGGCGCCGCGCGGAACAGCTTGTGCACTTCGGGGTCGTCGGCGCGCTTGATGTCGTAGTTTTCGATGGCCTCGCCCATGGTCCTGCTGTGGACCGTCGGCAGCGAGGTGTCGAGCAGGCCCGCACGCGCCAGTTCGCCCAGGATGGAGATGATGCCTCCAGCGCGGTGCACGTCCTCGATGTGGAACTTGTCCGTCATCGGCGCGACCTTGCACAGGCAGGGCACCTTGCGCGAGATGCGGTCGATGTCCTTCATGGTGAAGGGCACGCCCGCTTCGTGCGCCGCCGCCAGCAGGTGCAGCACCGTGTTGGTGGAGCCGCCCATCGACACGTCCAGCGCCATGGCGTTCTCGAAGGCCGCGAAGCTGGCGATGCTGCGCGGGAGCACCGAGGCGTCGTCCTGTTCGTAGTAGCGCTTGGCCAGGTCGACGATCAGGCGCCCGGCCTTCAGGAACAGTTCCTTGCGGTCTGCGTGGGTGGCGACGATGGTGCCGTTGCCGGGCAGGGAAAGGCCCAGCGCCTCGGTGAGGCAGTTCATGGAGTTCGCGGTGAACATGCCGGAGCAGGAGCCGCAGGTGGGGCAGGCCGAGCGCTCCACCTCCGCCACGTCCGCATCGGACACGTTCTTGTCGCCCGCCTTGATCATGGCGTCGATCAGGTCCAGCTTGATGACCTTCTGCGCCCCGCCATCGACCACCTTGAGCACCTTGCCCGCCTCCATCGGCCCGCCGGACACGAAGACCACGGGAATATTGAGGCGCATGGCCGCCATCAGCATGCCCGGGGTGATCTTGTCGCAGTTCGAGATGCAGACCATGGCGTCCGCGCAGTGCGCATTGACCATGTATTCCACGGAGTCGGCGATCAGGTCGCGCGAGGGCAGCGAGTAGAGCATGCCGCCGTGGCCCATGGCGATGCCGTCATCGACCGCGATGGTGTTGAATTCCTTGGCCACGCCGCCCGAGGCTTCGATCTCGCGCGCCACCAGCTGGCCCAGGTCCTTGAGGTGGACGTGGCCGGGAACGAACTGGGTGAAGGAATTCACCACGGCGATGATCGGCTTGTCGAAATCCCCGTCCTTCATGCCAGTCGCGCGCCACAGGGCGCGGGCGCCTGCCATATTGCGGCCTTGGGTCGTGGTACGTGAGCGGTATTCGGGCATGGCGGTCTCCTTCGGGTAAGGGCATCAGAGTGCCTTTCCCCGCAGAATATGTCAAATATATGATTTAATAGTCAGTGAGTCGAATTACATATCACAGGAAATGAGCGCCAACATAGAACTGCGCCAGCTGCGCTATTTCGTCACCGTGGCCGAGGAGCTGCATTTCGGCCGCGCCGCGAAACGCCTGCACATGACCCAGCCCCCGCTGTCGCAGACCATCCTGGCGCTGGAGGACCTGCTGGGCGCCTCCCTGTTCGACCGCAACCGGCGCGGCGTGGCGCTCACTCCCGCCGGGGAGGCCCTGCTGCCGGAGGCGCGCCGCCTGCTGGCCCAGGCCCAGGAACTGTCCGGCGTGGTGAAGCGGGCCGCCACGGGCGCCTCCGGCCGCCTGTCGCTGGCTTTCGTGTCCTCGGCCGACTACAGCGTGCTGCCGCCTTCCCTGCGCGCCTACCGCGCCGTCTATCCCCATGTGCAGATCCAGCTGCAGGAGGCGACCTCGGACCTGCAGCTGGAAGAGCTGCTGCACGGGCGCATCGATGCGGGCCTGCTGATCCCGCCCCTGCCGGAAAAAGCCAAGGCGGAGCTGGATTACATGCCGGTGCTGAACGAGCCGCTGATTCTCGCCTCGCCCGCGAACCTGCCGGAGCTGCATGGGCAGCACATGGTGAGCCTGCGCACCCTGCCGCCGCTGCCGCTCATTATCTTCCCGCGCGCGATTTCGCCCGGCCTGTACGACGCGGTGCTGTCCGTGTTCCGCGCCGCGGGCATGACGCCCGTGATCGGGCAGGAGGCGATCCAGATGCAGACCATCGTGAGCCTGGTGTCGGCTGGCATGGGCATCGCACTTGTGCCACAATCGGTCTCGAATTTGCGCCGGCCCGGCGTAGAATACCGCCCGCTGGCGCAGTCCACGCCGCTGGTCGAGACCGGCCTGGCCTGGCGCCGCGACAATGCCTCGCCCGTGCTGCGCGGCTTCCTAGAATTGATGCGAAAGAGACTCTGAATGCTGATTCATCCAATGCCCGATCCGGTGGCGCTGCACATCGGTCCCGTGGCGATCCATTGGTATGGCCTGATGTATGTGCTGGCCTTCGCGCTGTTCATCGCCCTCGGCCGCGTGCGCGTGAAGCAGCCGCATATCGCGAAGCTGGGCTGGAAGAACCAGGACCTGGATGACATGCTCTTTTACGGCATGCTGGGCGTGGTGATCGGCGGCCGCATGGGCGAAGTGCTGTTCTACCGCCTGCCCTACTTCGCCGCCAACCCGCTGGAGATCTTCATGGTCTGGCACGGCGGCATGTCCTTCCACGGCGGCTTTATCGGCGTGCTGGTTGCGATGTGGTTCTGGTCGCGCCGCGCGGGCCGCAACCTGCTGGATGTCTACGACTTCATCGCTCCCATGGTGCCGCTTGGCTATGCCTGCGGGCGCTTCGGCAATTTCATCAACGCCGAACTGCCCGGCCGCGTGGCCGATCCTTCCCTGCCCTGGGCCATGCTGTGGCCGGACACGCACTATCCCATCGGCGTGAACGCCGTCTTCCTGGAAGGCCTGCGCCATCCCTCGCCCATCTACCAGATGCTGGTGGACGGCCTGCTGGTCTTCGCCATTCTCTGGCTGTTCGCGCGCAAGGAGCGTCCGCAGCTGGCGGTGGGCGCCATGTATACGCTGCTGTATGGCTGCGCGCGTTTCTTCACCGAGTATTTCCGCACGCCGGACTGGGAGATCCACGTGGCGGGCCTGCCCGTCACTTCCGGCCAGGTGCTGTCCCTGCCCATGATCGTGGCCGGGATCGCGATGCTGGTGTGGTCCTACCGCCGCAAGGTGTACGGAGCGAGCCCGGTGCGCGCCTAGCGCGGCGCCAGCCCCATATCCTCCAGGCGCATCAGGATCTCGCCCTTGCGTTCGCGCTTGATGTCCAGCCAGTGCCGGTCTTCGATGGCGCCGATCAACGCATACAGCGCATTCAGGCTGGTGCCCGGAACCGTCGCCTTCAGGCGCGCATAGACTTCGTAGGGATCAGACGCCAGCAGGGCCTCCACGGTGTGGATGCCCACTTGCGCCAGCATGCCTTCGCTGCGCGGCCCGAGCCCTTTCAGGCTGCTGAAAGGCCGCGTCATGCCGCCTTGCCGATCAGCTTCAGGATGAAGCGCCACTCTTCCGGTTCCACCGGCATCACCGACAGGCGGCTGCCCTTGGCCAGCAGCCGCATGTTCTCCAGTTCGGGATGGCTGCGCAGCTCCTTCAGCTCCACGTAGCGCCCTTTCTTCACGGCCTTCACGTCGATGCCCGTCCAGCGGGGCTGCTCGGGCGTGGCCTTGGGATCGTAATAAGGACTCTTGGGATCGAACTGCGAGGCATCCGGATACGGCGCGCTCACGATCTCCGCCACGCCCGCCACGCCGGGCACCGCGCAGCTGGAGTGGTAAAACAGCACCCCGTCCCCGACCTTCATCTGGTCGCGGATGAAGTTGCGCGCCTGGTAGTTGCGCACGCCGTACCACGAGGTGGTCTGGCGCGGCGAGGCCAGCACGTCGTCGAAACTGACATCGTCCGGCTCCGATTTCATCAGCCAATACTGCATTGCGGGCTCCCCAAAATGGCGGTTCAGTAGAAACGGCTATGATACTCCGCACTGTTGAGGAAGCCTCCAATCATGTCCACATGGCTCATGCCCGCCTGGCTCAAACCGGTCCAGTAGGCCAGCCCGGCCGCCTCCGGCGTGCGATCGAGCAGGTCGACATACAGCGCCGTCACGGCGTTGGCAGCATCGTGCAGGGCATGGAATTCCTGCGACTCGATCACGCCATGCACGATGTCCGCACGCGACTTCCCGGCCTGCAGCTGCGCCAGCCAGAAGTCGTATCCGGCCTGCTCCGGAGCACGGTTCAGGGCATTCCTGTACAGCTGCGACACGAAGGCGCCATCATCCACCAGACCGGTACTCTTGCCGAACCAGTCGGAGGAGAACAGCCGC
Organism: Massilia endophytica; assembly: GCF_021165955.1. NCBI lineage: Bacteria > Pseudomonadati > Pseudomonadota > Betaproteobacteria > Burkholderiales > Oxalobacteraceae > Massilia > Massilia endophytica. The sequence goes on from NZ_CP088952.1 coordinate 3,560,959, forward strand.
TCGGCAATCTTCGAGGCGTCCATGCCATTGTGCAGGCTGGCATTCCAGCTGTCGAACGCCGCCTTCTCCGCAGGCTGGCCGAACACGGCGATGTACAGGCTTGGCAGGTCGCCCAGAATATCGAGCTGCTGGTCGATGATCTCCTTGGCGATTTGCGCCTCATTGGCGATGTGATTGTCCAGCTTCGATTGCAGCACGTCCTTCGTTTCCGCGCCGATTTCGCGGCCGAAAGTGTCGCGGTAGGCCTGCATCACGAACAGGTCGCCGCGCTCGAACACAAAGTTGTCGCGCTGGTCCACGCCTTTCCCCACGTTACCTTCCACGGCATTGGGAATACCATCCTTGTCGTGGTCCGTGCTCCAGCTGCCGGGGGCGCCGATCTCCGTGACACGCCCGTCCACCTTGCCGTCCGCGTCGAATTCGCCGCCGTCGGTGACCGCGAACTCGATGCGCGTCTTGCCCCCCGCGGTGACAATACTGCTGCTCACATCGACCCACTCCCCGTGACGGTTCTGCATCCAGTAGCCGTTCAGGACAATATCCGACGAGACATAGGTCGTCATCTTCAGGGTCTGCCCGGCCGCAATGCCGCTGATCGATGCCTCGACCTGGCCAACCGGTATCTTCAGGTCGATCGGCAGCGCGGCAGGAGACGCCAGCGTGCGCGCCGCGAGCTGGTCGAGCTTCAGGTCGTTGGTGAACGTGACATAGCTGGTAGGTTTGCCGCCATTGGCAACCCAGGGCAGCGAAGTCACATAGCCCTGTTCCGCGTCGCGGATGCCGTCGCCGTTGCCGTCGCCCAGCAAGCCGCTGCCCATCGCGGGCGCCCTGCTCTCGATGTCGCTGCTCACGCCATCGCGGTCGTCGCTCGCTGTGGGCACTGGTACTGGCACCACCCTGTCCGACACGTTGCTGTAGACCGTTTCGGCCGTTCCCCGTCCATCCGTATAGGCGATTTTGAGGCGAAGGAACTTGCCGAGGTCCGTGGCCAGCGGCGTATAGGAGGCAGCTGTTGCGGCAGGAATGGCCGCCCAGCCCGAGCTGCCGTCCGCCGAGGCTTCCCATACATAGGTAAATGCGCCGAGGCCTTCCGCATCGGTCAGGGTGTTCGATGCCGCCAGCACCTGGCCGACCATCGGGCTGCCCGCGATGCCGACGGCGCCACCCGGCAGGTCGTTCACTTCCGCCACCGTGATGGCGAAGTCTGTGCTGGCGATGGCGCCGCCCGCGCCATCGGACACGGTGAATTTGAACAGGTCCGCGCCGTAGTAGTTTGCGTATGGGGTGTAGCGCACTCCCATGCCCGGGGTAGCGTTCTCGATGTCCGCCTGGGTGAATGTCTGGCCCGCCGCGGTCAGGGCCACGCCATTCACGCTCAGGGTGCCGTGCGCCGGAAGCGTGCCGACGGTGTACACGCGCAGCGCTGCGCTTTGGTCGTCGTCATTCACGGACAATTCAGTGGGGGTGATGCGCACGGCTGCGTCTTCGGCAATCGACAGGCCAGTGTTGGCAACCAGCAGCGGCTTCGTGTTCACCAGCACTGGCGCCGTGGTATAGCTCTCCGCGTTGGACTCGCCATCCGTATAACTGGCTTTCACGCGCAGCTCATGGCCTGCATAGGCAGATGCCAGCGCCAGCGAGCTGCCGCTTCCGGCGGCATTCCACACTCCCAGGCTGTCCTTCACCTGCCACTCGTAGCTGACCGCGCCCACGCCTTCCGCGTCGGTCAGGCTGTGCGCCACCGTCAGCGTTTCGCCTTCGCTTACGGTGCCAGATATCGTGACTGTGCCACCCGGCAGGTCGTTCACCGAAGACACGGCGATGTTGAAGGTCTGGGCGCCAACCGTGCCGCCATCGCCATCGCTGACCGTGAAGGTGAAGCTGTCGGCGCCATGGTAGTTGCCCGTCGGCGTATAGCGCAGCCCCATGCCCGCCGTGGTGTTCTCGATGTCCGCCTGGGTGAAGGTCTGGGCGGTGCTGGTGATCTCCGCACCGTTGAGATAGAGCTTGCCGTGCGCAGGCAGGCTGCCCAGGGTGAATACACGCAGTGCGGCGCTTTGCTCGGGGTCGGCCGCTGCCAGTTCGGCAGGCGTAATCCGCACCGCTGTGCTGTCCTCGGTCACGGTGATGCCGTTGTTGGTCACCGTCGGCATCGTGTTGACCGTGTCCACTGCGCTGAGAACACTTTCGCTCTTGCTGCCGCCATCGGTGTAGATTGCCTTGAGGCGGATATCATGGCCCGCATGCGCGTGGTCGATCAGCAGCGTCGCACCCGTTCCCACTGCATTCCACACGCCCAGGCCGTCCTTCACCTGCCATTCGTAGCTGATGCCCGGCGCAGGAATGCCGTCATCGTCCGTGATGGTGTTGTGGGCCGCGAGCGTTTCGCCTTCGCTGACGGTGCCAGTAAAGGTCACCGTGCCGCCAGGCGCGTCATCGACGTTGCTGACCGCAATATTGAAGGTCTGCGTGGCAACCGTTCCGCCATCACCGTCGCTCACGCTGAAGCTGAAATTGTCGGCGCCGAAGTAGTTGCCCGTCGGCGTATAGCGCAGCCCCATGCCCGCCGTGGTGTTCTCGATGTCCGCCTGGGTGAAGGTCTGGGCGGTGCTGGTGATCTCCGCACCGTTGAGATAGAGCTTGCCGTGCGCAGGCAGGCTGCCCAGGGTGAATACACGCAGTGCGGCGCTTTGCTCGGGGTCGGCCGCTGCCAGTTCGGCAGGCGTAATCCGCACCGCTGTGCTGTCCTCGGTCACGGTGATGCCGTTGTTGGTCACCGTCGGCATCGTGTTGACCGTGTCCACTGCGCTGAGAACACTTTCGCTCTTGCTGCCGCCATCGGTGTAGATTGCCTTGAGGCGGATATCATGGCCCGCATGCGCGTGGTCGATCAGCAGCGTCGCACCCGTTCCCACTGCATTCCACACGCCCAGGCCGTCCTTCACCTGCCATTCGTAGCTGATGCCCGGCGCAGGAATGCCGTCATCGTCCGTGATGGTGTTGTGGGCCGTGAGCGTTTCGCCTTCGCTGGCGGTGCCAGTGAAGGTCACCGTGCCGCCAGGGGCATCGTCCACGTTGCTGACGGCGATATTGAAGGTCTGGCTGCCAACCGTGCCACCTGCGCCGTCGCTGACCGTGAAAGTGAAGCTGTCCGCTCCGAAGTAGTTCCCAGTCGGCGTGTAGCGCAGGCCCATGCCTGCCGTCGTGTTCTCGATGTCGGCCTGGGTGAAGGTCTGGGCAGTGCTGGTGATCTCCACGCCGTTGAGATACAGCTTGCCGTGCGTGGGCAGGCTGCCCAGGGTGAACAGGCGCAATGCAGCGCCCTGCTCGGCGTCGGCCGCCGCCAGTTCGGCGGGGGTGATGCGCACTGCCGTGCTGTCCTCGGTTACCGTGATGCCGTTATTGGTCACCGCCGGCTTGCTGTTGACTACCTGGACTGCGCTGTAGCTGACTTCGGCCTTGCCGCCGCCATCGGTGTAGCTGGCCTTCAGGCGCAGCTCGTGGTGTGCATAGGAAGGGTCGAGCAGCAGCGTGTTGGCGGCGCCCACGGCGTTCCACACGCCCAGGCCATCCTTCACCTGCCACTCGTAGGCGACGCCCGGCGCGGGCATGCCGTCCACGTCCGCCAGATTGTTGGCAGCGGTCAGGGTCTCGCCCTCGCTCACCGTGCCGGTGAAGCTCGTGCCGCCGGTATAGGCGTCGTCCAGGGCATTGATCGAAATGCTGAAGGTCTGGTGTTCCAGGATGGCGCCGTGCGGGTCCTTCACGCTGAACTTGAAGGAGTCGCCAAGGTTGGCGTCCGCATTCGGCCGATAGGTCAGCAGGTGCGCCGCGAGATCCGCCTTGGTGAAGGTCGCGCCAACGGCGAGGCTGAGCGTACCCTTGGCAGGGCCGGTCTCGATGGTGTAGACCAGGTCATCGGCCGAATCGTCCACGTCGGAGGAGACAAGCATCGCCGATGTGATTTCCGTTACGCCGTCGTCTTCATTCAGCGTGAGCCCGAGGTTCGTATCCACCGTCGGCGTGTCGTTCACCGCCGATACGGAAATGTCGAACTGGGTGCTGCCGATGGCGCCGCCCGCGCCGTCGCTGGCAGTGAAGAGGATGCGGTCGGCGCCGCTGTAGTTGCTATTCGCCTGGTAGCGCAGCCCCATGCCGGGCGCCGCGTTCTCGATGTCGGCCTGGGTGAAGGTGGCCGGTACGGCGCCGATCGGCGTGCCGTTCAGCGTCAGCGTGCCATGCAGCGGCAAGGCGGTGAGCGTGAAGACGCGCGCCGCGGCGCCCTGCTCCGGGTCCGCCAGCGCCAGCTCGGACGGCGTGATGCGGATGCTGGTGTCCTCGTTGACGGTGAGCCCCGCATTGGTGAGCGTGGGAATGGTGTTGACCACCGCGCCCGCAGTCGTCACGGTCTCGGCATGGCCGGTGCCGTCGACGTAGCTGGCCTGCAGGCGGACGGAATGGCCGGCATAGGCATGGTCGAGCAGAAGGGTAGTGCTCGTGCCGACCGTGTTCCATACGCCCAGGCCGTCCTGCACCTGCCAGGCGTAGCCGATACCGGGGGCTGCGATATTGTCGCCATCCGTAATCGTATTGCTGGCGGTAAGAGTCTCGCCTTCGCTGACGGTGCCCGAATAGCTCAACGTACCGCCGGGAGCGTCGTCCACATTGTTGACGTTGATGCTGAAGGTCGTGCTGCCGATGCTGCCGCCCGAGCCGTCGCTGACGGTAAAGGTGAACCCATCGCTCCCGTGGTAGTTGAGCGCAGGCGTGTAGCGCACGCCCATGCCCGGCGCGCCGTTCTCGATGTCAGCCTGGGTGAACGCCACGCCGGTGCCCGTGATGGCAACACCGTTGACGGTCAGCGTACCATGCAGCGGCAAGGCGGTGAGCGAGTAAACCAGGCGCGCCTTGGGCTGCTCGACGTCCGATACGGCCAGTTCGCCCGCCGTGATGCGGATCTCGGTTTCCTCCGTGGCAGTGAGCCCGTTGTTGGCGGCCAGCGTCGGCGGCGTATTCGGAATGACCTGGTTGGTGGAATTGCTGTACGAAACCTCGGTGTGCCCCTGGCCGTCGGTATAGGTGACCACCGCGCGCAGGTACTTGTTCGCCTCCGGAATACCGAGCAGATATGAGTCCGACGTCGCGCCGCCGATCGTTGTCCAGCCGCTGGTGCCGTTGTCCGAAATCTCCCACTGGTAGCTGAGCGGCGTGGCCGCGCTGAAGCCGTCGATGTCGGCAATGTCGCCGCGCGTGGCATGGATCGTGTCGCCCTGCACCGCCACCAGGGTGACCGCGGCGTCGCCCGTGTGCGTGTCGTTGACCTTGCTGATCGTGATGCTGAAAGTCTGGTCGTCGTTGTGCGACCACACGCCGTCGAACACATTGAACTTGAAGGAGTCCGTGCCGTTATAGTTCGCGTCCGGCGTGTAGGTCAGCTTGCCCTGGTCGATATCGTCCTGGGTGAAAATGGTTCCGGCCACAGGCGGCGATGTGGTGTTCAGGACGATGCTGCCGCCATTGAACTGAAGCACGCCATGCGTGGGCATCTGCCTGATCACGTACTTGATCTGGGAGGAGGTGTAGCCGTATTCCCTGCTGCTCAGGTAATTCTCGTCCAGCGTCACGGTCACCGGCGTGCTGGTACTGCTGCTGCTGCCGTCCTCGTTCATCGTGATGGACGTGTGGTCCATGAAGATCTGCTGGTGGCTCACGTACCACACGTTCGCCGCGGACGGGGTCTCGGCGTTGCCCGAGCTGTCCGTGTAGCTCACGTACAGCTTCATCGTCCAGCCTTCCATGGAAGGATCGAGGAAGACCGATTTGAACGCGTCGCCCGTCCCGGACAGCGCAGGCTGCAGGGTCTCCGCCGATGTGCTGGTGTTGACCCTGTACCACTGGTACAGAACGTTCGCGGGGTTGAAGCCGTTCGAGTCGCTGATCACCGCCGTCAGCGTCTGTCCCACCTGCTGCAGGCCAGTCAGGGAAAGCGAGCCGTTCACCGCCAGCACGCCGCGGAAACCGGCAAAGACCAGCGGGGTGGTGGCAAGGCTGCCCTGCATCTGATCCAGCTCCCAGCTGCCGCCAAGGCGGGCTTCGCCCACCAGGCGCGAGGACGCCGCCACGTTGGCGCCCACCACGCGCGAAAGACTCGCGGTAAAGGCCTGGCCCTGGGGACCGCGCGCCACTTCGCAGGCATACAGCAGCAGGTCGCCGCCGCGCAGCGCCGTGGCAATCATGTCGAGTGCGGCCGTATAGCTGTGCAGGTTCCCGGTACACAGCCAGTCGCTGCCAAGCTTGAGCAGGCCCTGCTCCCCGTGGCAGAACAGATGGATGCTTCTCAGGCGAGGAAAACTGGCAAGCTCGCGGGCGATGGCGGTGAGCGCATCGCGACGATGGTCGATGGCGACGGGCCAGATATGCGGCGGCAGATTCTCGAGAATGTCTTCGGCAAACTCGATATCCGTCAGTACGAATGCAACTTCCTGTGCGACGTTCAGCGTTCTGGACATAACTCCCTTTTCCCCCGGCGCCGGATCACGGCCCCATTGGTCCGGCATTTCACGACGGGAATGGGCTGCAAGCGCTGCCGCGGAAACGGTAATTTCCAATGCGGTCGCGCGCCGCCGAGAAGCACGGCGGCATGTTGGCGTTCACCGTCGCTGCCTTGTAATTAACTACTAGGTGGCAGAAGACTTGGAACCAAGAAAGCAGGAGTTATAGTTTTGAGTTGCTGCGGGGGATTATAGTGAGCAAAGCTTGCTGGCAAGAGAAGATATCTTTCCTTTTCCCATCAAATGTTGCTTTTTAGCCTCGGAAATTAACCACAATAAATTAATGTCCCGGGACTTGGGACGAAAAAAAAGCTGCACCGGATGGTGCAGCTTTTTTGGTAGAGGGCCCCGCCTGTGCCGCTATGCCGGCATCCCGAACCTGACGGCTCAAGGTGGTTGCAGTTAGTCCAACTTCGGGTTCATCGGACAAGCGACGCTCACGCCCGTCGAACAAATTTCCGCAACCGATGCATGTAAATGGTTCAAGGAATATATGACAATCGCGAACACTGCAGGGTGACACGGAGTTTACTCCTCTCGCCGCCTCGGCGAAAGGCTTTTTCGCATCAGAACAGATTTTCTTGTGGCGTCAGTGCGCTGTCGAGCACCTTGTGCATGGCGCCGATCTTCTGCTGCACTTCCAGCAGCGACATGTCCGACAGGGGACCGGCCGGCGATTTTGCGGTCAGGAATTCGGCAGCCATGCTGAGGGCCGCCATCACGGCGATACGGTCATTGCCCTTCACCTTGCCGCTCTCGCGGATGCCGCTCATTTTCTTATCCAGCAGCAGCGCCGCTTCCTTCAGGGCGCGGTCTTCGCCTTCCTTGCAGGCCAGCCGGTAGGGCTGGTCCATGATGGTCACGTCGACATGGATCATTGCGCATCCTCTTTTTCAGGCGCGGCTTCTTCAGCCGGCGCAGGAATTTTTTCCAGCAGCGCCGTCACGCGTTCGTACGCTTCCGTCAGCCGGCGCTGGTAGCCCATGTTGTCGGCAACTAAAGCAGCATTAGCCTGGCGCAACTGGGCGTTCTCGCGGCGCAGGGACTGCGTCAGCTCGGCCAGCTGGGCGATCTTGTCGGAGAGTTCTTGGAAATCTGAAATCATTTCGCCACTATAGGGCCGCACGAAAGGGCGGTCAACCGCTTTCAGTCCGGCCTACTGCAGATACGCGCTCTCGCGCAGGATCTGTTCCGGGTCGCGGTAGGTGAGCAGGGTTTTCACCGCCGCCTTCTTGTCCGCGCTCCTGTTGTAATAGGCCTGGGCGATGCGGAAGCCCATGAAGTAGCCCAGGTCCGCCGGGCGGTCGCCTTCCATGCTGCCCGCGCCGAACCAGCGCTTGCGCTCATTGCGCTTCACGTCCTCCGCGAAAGCCTGCTTCAGCGCCGCTTCGTGCTTGTAGCCGTAGGCGTAGGTGACTTCGTTGAAGTTCCCGTTCGAGATGAGCGATGCCAGGAAGTCCGCCGTGCCCTCTTTCAGCGCCCCTGCCAGCAGGGTGTTTTCCGGCACCTGCTGCTGGGTGTGCATCAGTTCATGGATGGTGATGTTGGGGATCAGCGCGGCGGTCTTGGTGCCATTGCGCAGCCAGGGCGAGAGTTCGTCGATGGGGACGGAATCGTCCCGGCTGAACATTTCGGCGCCCATGATGAGGCCATCGGAACTCGCCGTACCGCCGGAGGACAGGGCGCCGATGACGAAGTAGATGTCGCCGAAGGTGGCATCGTCGTACAGGGCCTTGAACTTGTGCAGCGAGGCGCGGATCTCGCCCTCCATCTCCTTCACGCGCAGCGTATTGGCGCGGATCGCCTTGTAGTAGCGGGCGTGCTTCTGCGTGACGGCATGCAGGGAGGCGCCGCTGCGGATGCGCATGTTGATGAAGCTGTGCAGGCCGGGGCTGCCCGGTTCCAGATAGTCGGTGTCGTACAGCGCGCCGGGATCGGCGGCCTGCGCGGCGCGGTCGTAGACGGACCAGAAGCGGTCGATATCGCTGGTGACAATGCGTGCGCGGTCCGGGTCCGAGCGCAGCGCGCGGTAGGCGGCGTCGTTGGCCGATATTTTTTCGAGCACGGCGGCCCAGCGCGCGTCGCCATGCAGGGGGAGCAGGTCGCTGTCGTTCTCCACCATCAGGCGGCCGCGCATGCCTGCCGCGGCGGCGCGTTCGGCCATTGCGAGCGCTTCCTCGCGCTTGCCCTCCAGCGCCAGCGCGCACGCTGCGTCGTAGATCACGGAAGGATGGCCCGCGCCCTGGTCCATGGCCTGGCGGAAGGATGCCGCCGCGGCGGCATACTCCTTCTTCCCGATATGGGCGCGCGCGTCCGCGATGAGCTGCTGCGTGGTGGCGGCTGCCGCGCTTCCGGCGAAGGAGGCGGCGAGCATGAATGCGGTGATGAATGGCTTGATCGTCATGGCGTACCGTTTGCACAGAATTGATTGAATCCCGCCTCCGAGGCAAGGCGGGCGTACCACGCTTCCACGGCGGGCAGCGCGGCGTGTTCGATGGGCGTCATTTTCCAGCGGTTGGTGGAGAGCCCGAGCACGATGTCCGCCAGCGAGAAGCTGGAACCGGCGGCGTAGGCGCCCGTCTTTTCGAGCTGGCTTTCCAGGATGCGCATTTTCGCGTTCCAGGCCGCGGCGCTGGCTTCGATGCCTGCCGCGTCGGCGAACTGCGGGCTTCCGCGCACCAGCCCCATGAAGGCGTGCCGCCAGGCGGGATTGAGCTCCGTGGCCTGCCAGTCCATCCATTGCTCCACCATCGCGCGGCGGGCCGGTTCGGCAGGCAGCAGCGCTCCCTTGCCGTAGGCGCCCGCCAGGTAGCGGCAGATCGTGTTCGATTCGTACAGCACGAGCGCGCCGTCGCGCAGCACGGGCACCATGGCGTTGGGGTTCAGGGCCAGGAATTCGGGAACATTGGTATCGCGGTGGCCGCTGCCCCACTCCTCCTCCAGTTCGTACGGCAGGCCGAGGGCCTCCAGCGTCCACAGGACTTTGCGCACATTGATGGAGCTGCGCTTCCCCAGCAGGCTGATGTTTGTGTTTTCCATAGGTAACAAGTTATCAGATTGGCACTCTTGCGTCATCTTCTTTGTCAGGAACGCGGCTTACCTGCGACTCAAAGGGGATGGCGGCACCCCGGCGCCATCGTTTCACGCTGTTCCTCAGTTTTCACGCCGGCCCCGGGCCGGCGTCTTTTTGCTCGTCCGCAAACTTCCCGACTTGAAATCGCATGTGGTCGTCCCTATAATTGTTGGCACTCGTTAGTACCGAGTGCTAACAATGTTGAGCAGTCTTGCATAAATAGCATTAACCCCACTGAATATAAAAGGAGTTTTGTATGAACCTTCGCCCTTTGCACGATCGCGTCATCGTCAAACGTCTGGACCAGGAAACCAAAACTGCGTCCGGCCTGATCATTCCTGATGCAGCGGCCGAGAAGCCGGATCAGGGTGAAGTGCTGGCTGTAGGCAACGGCAAAGTGACCGACAGCGGCGCCCTGCGCGCGCTGGAAGTGAAAGTGGGTGACCGCGTTCTGTTCGGCAAATACTCCGGCCAGGCCGTCAAAGTCGACGGCGAAGAGCTGCTGGTGATGCGCGAAGAAGACATCATGGCCATCGTTAACAAGTAATCGGCCCTTTTAAAGAATTCAGGAGAATACAAACATGGCAGCTAAAGAAGTTATTTTCGGCGACGCAGCGCGCGCCAAGATGGTTGAAGGCGTCAACATCCTCGCCAACGCCGTTAAAGTCACCCTGGGCCCGAAAGGCCGCAACGTCGTGCTGGAGCGCTCCTTCGGCGCCCCTACCGTCACCAAGGACGGCGTGTCGGTCGCCAAAGAGATCGAACTCAAAGACAAGCTCATGAACATGGGCGCGCAGATGGTGAAGGAAGTCGCTTCCAAGACCAGCGACAACGCCGGTGACGGCACCACCACCGCGACCGTGCTGGCACAAGCCATCGTTCGCGAAGGCATGAAGTTCGTGGCCGCCGGCATGAACCCGATGGACCTGAAGCGCGGCATCGACAAGGCCGTGGCAGCGACCGTCGAAGAACTGAAGAAGATCGCCAAGCCCTGCACCACCTCCAAGGAAATCGCCCAGGTTGGCGCGATCTCCGCCAACTCCGATTCCTCGATCGGCGAGCGTATCGCTGAAGCGATGGAAAAAGTGGGCAAGGAAGGCGTCATCACCGTGGAAGACGGCAAGTCCCTGAACGACGAGCTGGATATCGTGGAAGGCATGCAGTTCGACCGCGGCTACCTGTCCCCGTACTTCATCAACAACCAGGACAAGCAAGTTGCCGTGCTGGAGAACCCGTTCGTTCTGCTGTGCGACAAGAAGATCTCCAACATCCGCGACCTGCTGCCCGTGCTGGAGCAAGTGGCCAAGGCTGGCCGTCCGCTGCTGATCATCGCCGAAGACATCGAAGGCGAAGCGCTGGCCACCCTGGTGGTGAACAACATCCGCGGCATCCTGAAGACCTGCGCAGTGAAGGCTCCTGGCTTCGGCGACCGCCGCAAGGCCATGCTGGAAGACATCGCCATCCTGACCGGCGGCCAGGTGGTGGCTGAAGAAGTCGGCCTGACCCTGGAAAAGATCTCGCTGGCAGAACTGGGCCAGGCGAAGCGCATCGAAGTGGGCAAGGAAAACACCATCGTCATCGACGGCGCTGGCGAAGCCTCCAACATCGAAGCGCGCGTCAAGCAGATCCGCGTGCAGATCGAAGAAGCGACCTCGGACTATGACCGTGAGAAGCTGCAGGAGCGCGTGGCCAAGCTGGCTGGCGGCGTTGCAGTGATCAAGGTTGGCGCAGCCACCGAAGTCGAAATGAAAGAGAAGAAGGCCCGCGTGGAAGACGCGCTGCACGCAACCCGTGCCGCCGTTGAAGAAGGCATCGTCCCAGGCGGCGGCGTGGCCCTGCTGCGCGCCCGCGCTGCACTGAGCCTGAAAGGCGACAACCCCGACCAGGAAGCCGGTATCAAGATCGTTCTGCGCGCGATGGAAGAGCCGCTGCGCATGATCGTTCAGAACGCAGGCGAGGAATCGTCCGTGGTCGTGAACGCCGTGCTGGCTGGCAAAGGCAACTACGGCTACAACGCTGCCAACGGCACCTACGGCGACATGGTCGAAATGGGCGTGCTGGATCCAGCCAAGGTGACCCGTTCGGCCCTGCAGAACGCAGCGTCGATCGCTGGCCTGATGCTGACCACCGACTGCATGGTGGCTGAAGTTGTGGAAGACAAGCCAGCCGGCGGTATGGGTGGCATGGGTGGCATGGGCGGCATGGGTGGCATGGACGGCATGATGTAATAGCCGCCAGACCTCACCGTCTGAACAGGGCCGCTTCTTTGGAAGCGGCCTTTTTTATTGCCTTGAGGATTGCGTGCGCCACCGCCGGCGGCGGGCTTCTATCATCTTGCCCTGACGGGAGGGCGCCATGGCGAAGACGGTCGGGGATTTTCTTTTGGAGCGGCTGCATGCCTGGGGCGTGCAGCGTGTGTTCGCCTATCCGGGCGATGGCATCAACGGCATCATGGGCGCCTTCGAGCGGCAGGACAAGATCGCCTTCATCCAGGCCCGCCATGAGGAGATGACAGCCTTCATGGCTACAGCGCACGCCAAGTTCACCGGCGAGGTGGGCGTCTGCCTTGCCACCTCCGGCCCCGGCGCCATCCACCTGCTCAACGGTTTGTACGACGCGAAGCTGGACCATCAGCCCGTGGTGGCCATCGTGGGCCAGCAGAAGCGGCTCTCCCTCGGCAGCGACTACCAGCAGGAAGTGGACCTGCTCTCGCTGTTCAAGGACGTGGCCCACGAATACGTGCAGATGGCGACGGATGCGGCGCAGGTGCGCCATCTCATCGACCGCGCCTTCCGCATCGCGAAGGAGCAGCGCACCGTCACCTGCATCATCCTCCCCAACGACGTGCAGGACCTGGACGCGGTGGCCGAACCGCCGCGCGAGCACGGTTCCGTGCACTCGGGGATCGGCGCCCTGGAACGCAGCCATGTGCCGCCCGCCCAGGCCTTGCAGCAGGCCGCGCGCATCCTCAACGAGGGCAGGAAGGTGGCGATACTCGCCGGAGCAGGCGCGCTGCACGCCACCGACGAACTGCTGCAGGTGGCCGACCTGCTGGGCGCGGGCATTGCGAAAGCCCTGCTGGGAAAGGCCGCCGTGCCGGACGACCTGCCTTTCGTGACAGGCTCCATCGGCCTGCTCGGCACGAAGCCCAGCCACGACATGATGAACGGCTGCGACACGCTTCTCATGGTCGGCTCCAACTTCCCCTACGGCGAATTCCTGCCGAAGGAAGGCAAGGCGCGTGGCGTGCAGATCGATATCGACGGCCGGCGCGCCAGCCTGCGCTACCCCATGGAGTTCAACCTGATCGGCGATGCGCGCGACACCCTGCGCGCGCTGATCCCGCTCCTCGAACGCAAGACGGACCGCAGCTGGCAGGACGGCATCGCCGAAAACGTGGCGCGCTGGTGGCGCGTGCTCGAAGCGCGGGCAATGAACGATGCGGACCCCATCAATCCCCAGCGCGTGTTCTGGGAGCTCTCCCCTCGCCTGCCGGACAACTGCATCGTCACCGGCGATTCCGGCTCCTCCACCAACTGGATGGCGCGCGACCTGAAAATCCGGCGCGGCATGATGTGCACCGTTTCCGGCGGGCTGGCCACGATGGGCTGCGCCGTGCCCTATGCCATCGCCGCCAAGTTCGCGCTGCCCGAACGCCACGCCATCGCGCTGGTGGGCGACGGGGCCATGCAGATGAACGGCCTGAATGAGCTCATCACCATTGCGCGCTACTGGCAGGGCTGGGGCAACGGCAAGCTGACCATCATGGTGCTGAAGAACGGGGACCTGAACCTCGTCACCTGGGAACAGCGCGCCATGGGCGGCGATCCGCGCTATGCCCCATCGCAGACCGTGCCGGACTTCCCCTACGCCGCCTACGCCGAGCTGCTTGGCCTGAAGGGCATCAAGGTCGAGCGCCCCGAGGACGTGGGCCCGGCGTGGGATGCCGCCCTGGCCAGCGACCGCCCCTGCGTGATCGAGATGGTGACCGATCCCAAGGTGCCGCCGCTGCCGCCGGACGTCACGCTGAAGCAGGCGCGCAGCTACTTCACGGCGCTGCTCAAAGGCGACAAGGACGCGCTCTCCATCGTCAAGGCAGGCATCAAGGAGACATGGGATTCCTGGTTCCCGCCCAAGCCTCCCTGATGCATCAGGCCATTGGAAATATTGATGCAGCAACAACTTTGGTTTAGTATGTCCGCTCCATCGATCTCCAAGGCCTGCCGCGATGTCATCCCGCTCTCCCCTTCGATTTCCCGCCATCGCCGGCAGCGTGGCGGGCCTGCTGGCCGCCGGGCTGGCTGTCTGGTATCTCTATCCCCAGCCCGAGAAGGCCGTGCCGCAGCGCAGCGCGCCCCAGGCCACGGCGCCTTCGCCCGTGCAGCCGCCCGCGCCTTCGGTGCTGAGCCGCGAGCAGGCGACCGAACGCCTCATGGCGCTGCCCGAGCTGAAAGCCTGGTCCGCCCTGATCGAGAAGAATTCCGGCGGCAAGGTGCACGGCGCCCTGATCGAATACGACCCCGAACCGCGCGCCGTGAAAGGCAAGGACTTCTACCAGTTCAGCTTTATCGAGAACCGTCCCGAAGCCGCCGTGCGCTGGGAGAACTTCCTGGTCTCGACCACCGATGGCGAGATCCTCGTCGAAGACGCGGTCACCGACGAACTGCAATCGCTCGACCAGTGGCGCGATACCAAAAAACCCATGTCGCGCCGCAGCGCGCAATAAGGAAACCCATGTACACACTTTACTACTCCGCCGGCGCCGCCAGCCTGGCGCTGCATGCCGCGCTCTTCGAAATCGGCGCACCCTATGAACTGGTGGAAGTTGACCTGAGCAAGAAGCGCGACGCCTCCTACCTCAAGCTCAACCCGCAAGGCGTGGTGCCCACGCTGGTGGTGGACGGCGAAGTGCTGCGCGAATCCGCCGCGCTGATGCTGCTGCTGACGGAGCGCCATCCCGAAGCCGGGCTGGCGCCGCAGCCGGGCTCCCCGCTGCGCGGCCGCTTCCTGCAGGACGTGGTGTGGATGGCGAACACCTTCGGCTCGGCCTACCGCCTGTGGTTCTACCCCGCCGACCTGGATGCTACGGAGGAGAACTGCCAGGGCCGCGACGCCCTGCGCCGCCGCATCGAATCGAGCTTCGCCGAACTGGATGAACGGCTGAGCGCCAACGGCCCCTATCTGCTGGGCGAGCAGTTCTCCGCCGCGGACCTGATGCTGACCATGTACATGCGCTGGTCACGCAAGATGCCGCGTCCCGCGACGGAGTGGCCTGCCCTGAACAAGCTGGCGGACCTGGTATGCGCGCGCCCCAGCTGGAAGCACGTGAACGCCACAGAAGGACTCAGCGGCTGGCGTTAAATGGCTTATGATGGCGGCATGTTCAAGAAATTACTCGCCGTCTTCGGCGGCCGCAAGGCCGCCGCCAACCCCTACCAGCAGGATGAGCTGAACCTCGTCTACAAGCTGCTGTTCTGCGACGATCCTTCCCTCGTCGCGCCCCAGGGGAAGCCCGCCAGCCACCTGTTCGGCGACAGCCCCGATCCCCGCGTGGTGAAAGCCATCGCGGACGACGCCGCCGAAGAGAGCCGCGTGCGCCTGCTGGCCTGGCATTGGCTGCGCAAGTCCGGCGCCCAATCCGATTCCACGGAACTGCTGGGCGTTGTGGTCGAAGTGCCGATGAAGGAAGGCCTGGACGCGCTGGCCGCCTATGCCGATGGCAGCGCGCGCTACATCAACCACACCGGCCGCGTGGCCGTCTTCGAAGGCGCGCCGGAAGATATCGCCCACCAGGCCCGCATGCTGGTGCATGCCGCCATTCCCGCCGCCGCCAAGGCGCCCCTGCGCGAACGGGGCGGCCCGCCCGCCATCGGCAACGTGCGCTTCAGTTTCCTGGGTGCGGACGGCCTGCACGTGCGGGAGGGCGGCTTCGGCGAAATCGACCGCGATTCGCTGGCGGGCCCCGTGCTGAAACAGGCCCAGACCCTGCTGGACCTGATCGTCAGGCAGGCGAGCTGACAGGAGCGGCGCTCGCGCCGCGCACATTGCCCACCCACCAGCAGCAGACCACGATCAGCCCTGCCGCGATCCAGCCATTCAAGCCATAGCCGCCGATGCGGCCCGACGCGTCCGTGGTCAGCCACATGCCGCCCACCAGCGCACCCAGCCCGGTTCCCACCTGCTGCAGCGCGGAGTTCGCGCTAAGGAAGGCGCCCCGCTTCTGCGGCTCGGGAATGGTCGTCATCAGCGCCTGCATCGGCACATTGCGGCCGGACATGGACACCATGAAGAATGGGAAGAAGACGATCAAGGCGGCCAGCGAGAGCTGGGGCAGGTGCGTGATCGCCAGCGTGGGCAGGATGGAGAACATGGCCGCGTAGCGGTAGACCCGGTGCTTGCCCGCCCTGTCCGACCAGGTGCCGATCATGCGCGAGGTGAAGAAGGTCGCGATCCCGCCCGCCATATAGATCCAGGTGATATCACCCGGATGCACGCCCAGGTTCCCCACCAGCACAGGCGAGATGAATGGGATGATCAGCATGCCCGTGAACATGTTCAGCATGGAGAGCGCAAAAGCCTTCAGGTGTGCCGGCACGCGGAACAGCCCAATCAGCCGTGGCAGCGCCTGCGACAGGGGAACCGGCGCGCCGAGATGGTCCTTCATCGGCGGCAGCACGCTTGCGCCCATGAGCCAGATCACCATCGAGAACACCACCAGCAGGTAGAACGGCGACTGCCAGCCGAACTTCGCGGCCATGCTCACGCCGAGCGGCACGCCCAGCACGGCGGCCATGCTGAAGGACGTCATGACGATGCCGGTGGCGTAGCCACGGCGGTTCGGCGCAATGAGGTCGCCGATGATGGCCATGACGATGGCGCCCAGCACGCCCCCCGTCAGCCCTGCGAAAGCGCGCGAGAGCACCAGCACATGGAAGCTTGGGGCCAGCGCGCAGGCCAGGTTGGAGAGGTTAAAAAGCAGGAAGACCGACAGCAGCATGCGCTTGCGGTCGAAGCGGTCGATATAAGTCACGGCGAGCAGGCCGGAAAGCCCGGCGCACCAGGCGTACGCCGACACCGCGCCCGAAACCTGGGCAGCGCTGATGGAAAAGGCCTGCATCAGCTGGGGCGCCAGCGGCATCATCACAATGAAGTCCATGATGACGGTGAACTGGGTAAGCGCGAGCAGCCAAAGGATCAGCCGCTCGCGGCCTGGAGATAAGGGTTGTGCGCTCATAGGGCCTCGATCTCCGCGCTGGCGCGGCGCAGGATGGCGGCGATCTGCTCGTGCCGCGACTGGTCGGCGGAAGCGTCGCGGGCGCGGGAGATCACGACCGCCTTCAGTTCGTGCATGACCGAGCGCAGGTCGTCCGATCCGTGGCGCTGCTCGGGAACGCGCGCCATCAGCGCATCCACCATCTGCCGGTTCTCGTCGAGGAAGGCCTGCCCTTCGGGCGTGATGCTGTGCAGCTTCTTGTTGCCTTCATGGCTGATGGAGACATGGCCCATGTCGTAGAGCATGGCCATGAGCGGATAGATGGCGCCAGGGCTCGGCGCGTAGCCGCTGCCCGCGCGCTGTTCGAGCTCCTTGATGATTTCGTAGCCGTGGCGCGGCTTTTCGGCGATCAGCTGCAGCACCACATAGCGCATGGCGCCGGCGTCGAACATGCGGGGACCGCGGCCACGGCCGCCCCCGCCATGATGGTGATGGTGACTGTGGAATGCGTGCTTGCGCAGGAAATGAAACATGATGATCCTCATTAAGATATATCGCAATAAGATATATCGTAAACGTTTTTGCGCGAAGTGCAAGCTTTTTTTAGGACGAGCGAAGGCCGCCCGCTTGCGCAGGCCGCCCTCAGCCGGGATCTCAGTTGTCGAGGTGGGAGATCAGCAGGCGGCGGCTTTCGTGGGTCTTGCCTGCCTTGTTTTCGAGGACGAGGGACGCGTTCTGCTCGTCGAGCGAGATACCCACGGAGAGAATGTCGATCAGCAGCAGCTGCAGGATGCGCGAGATCATGGAGAGGAAGGTGGTGCTGTCCTCGCTGTGATCGACCGCCAGGCACACGCTCGCGCGCTTGGCCAGCGGCGACTGGCTGCTGGTAATGGCGATAACGTCCGCCCCTGCCGCGCGCGCCGCATCCACGGCTTCGAGCAGCTCCGGCAGCTTGCCGGAATTGGAGATGGCGATGACCACGTCGCCCGGCCCAAGCAGCTCGGCGGCCAGCGTGAACAGGTGCGAATCGCCATACATGGCGGTGGGAATGCGGAAGCGGAAGAACTTGTGCTGGCCGTCCAGCGCCACCACGCGCGAGTTCCCCATGGCGTAGAACTCCACCTTCTTCGCCTTGCTGATCAGGGCGATGGCGCGGTCCAGCGAGCGCACGTCCAGCTGGTCGCGGAACTTGAGGATGGCGGAGACGGTGTTGTCGATCACCTTCGCGCTCAGGTCGTGCGTGCTGTCGCTCACGCGCACCTGGCTGTGGCGCACGGGAATGGCGCCCGTCAGGCTGCTGGCGAACTTCAGCTTGAAGTCCGCCAGGCCGAGGAAGCCCAGCGAGCGGCAGAAGCGGATCACGGTGGGCTGGCTCACTTCGGCGAGGCGCGCGATATCCGCAATCGGCTCGTTCAGCACAAGGCGCGGCTGTTCCAGCACCAGCTGGGCCACGCGCTGCTCGGCGGGCGTGAGCTCGTGCTGCAGATGCTGCACGCGCTCCATCAGCGTATTGGCGCCGCTGCGGCCGCGCAGGTGCTCGGAAAGAATGGTGGCCACGCCGTAGAACGCCGGATTCGGCGTGGTGATCACATAGGTCGGAATCTCGGCCAGATAGGACGAGAAGCGGCCCTTGGCTTCGAAGCGCGTGCGGAATGGCGAAGATTTGAACCACTCGCCCATGCGCGGCACGATGCCGCCGCCGATGAAGATGCCGCCGAAGGAACCCAGCGTCACCGCCAGGTTCGCCGCTGCGCCGCCCAGCATGGCGCAGAAGCACTCCAGCACTTCCACGCACAGCGGTTCCTTGTCCTTCAAGGCGCCCGCGATGATCTGCTGCGAGGTGAGGTCGCGCACATTGCGGCCATTGCGGCGCGCGATGGCGCGGTAGATGATCTCCATGCCGGGGCCGGAAATCAGGCGCTCGTTCGACACGTGCGGCCAGGTCTGCCACGCGTACTGCAGGATGGCGTATTCCCGTTCGTCCGCCGGGGCGAAGTTATTGTGGCCGCCTTCCGAGCCCAGGGTGACAAAACCGTCGATGGTGGGAATCACGCCCGAGCAGCCGAGGCCCGTGCCGGGGCCGAGCACGCCGATCACCGAGTTCGCCGCAGGCGCCCCGCCGCCCACCTGCATCAGGTCATCCGGCTTGAATGTCGGAATGGCCATGGCCAGGGCGGTGAAGTCGTTCACCACCAGCAGGGTATGCAGGCCCAGTTCGCGCCGCACTTCGTCGGTGGAGAACTGCCAGTCGCGGTTGGTCATGCGGATATAGTCGCCATGCACCGGGTTGGCCAGCGCCAGCGCGCCGTGATTCAGGTTGATGCCGGGATGGTCCGCGAGATAGCTGCGCAGCAGCGGCACAATGCCCGTGAAGTCGTCGCACTGGAGCACGCGCACGGCCTGGTACTCGCCGGGCGCCGTCTGCAGGGCAAAGCGTGCGTGCGTGGCGCCGATATCGGCCAGCAGGCGGGGGCCGTCGGCGAAGGCGGCGCGGTTCAGTTTCTGGTCGGCGTCGAGCTGTTTCATTTCGCCCCCCTCAGGCTGCGTAGCCGAACCAGGCGCCGTAACCCGGCAGCTTCACTTCGCCATCCCTCACTTCGCCCGGCAGGCCTGGCTGGTCCAGCTTCTGTGCGCCCTTCGCGGCGGGCAGCGCGAAGCTCGCTGGCTCCTTGCCGAGATTGAAGATGGCGATCACGCTGCGCTCGCCCGGCAGGTCGCGGCGCAGGGCCAGCACCGGTTCGGGCGCGTCGAGGAATTCGATATCGCCGCGCGTGAGCTGCGGCATGGTGCGGCGCCAGGCGATCATGCGGCGCGCGAAGGACAGCGGCGAATCGGGATCGCCCTCCTGCAGGGAGGCCGCAACGGCCTTGTGCTCCGGCGCGACAGGCAACCATGGCTTGCCGCTCGTGAAACCGCCGTTCTCGCCATCGGTCCATGCAATGGGGGTGCGGCAACCGTCGCGGCCCTTGAACTCGGGCCAGAAGGTGATGCCGTAAGGGTCCTGGATCAGCTCATACGGCACTTCCGCTTCCGTGAAGGCCAGCTCGTCGCCCTGGTACAGGCAGGGCGTGCCCTTGAGCGAAAGCTGCATTGCCAGCACCAGCTTGCCGAAAGCGGCGGGATTCTCGCCGCCGCCCCAGCGCGTAGCAACGCGCGGCACATCGTGATTGCCGATGGACCAGGAAGCCCAGCCATCCTTCACGCGCGCCTTGAAGTCCTCCACCTGGGTGCGGATATGCTTCGCCGTGCAGATGTTGTTCAGCAGGTTGAAGCTGTAGGCCATGTGCAGCTTGTCGCCGCCCGCGGTGTATTCGGCCATGACGGCCAGCGCATCGTCCGCGCCCACCTCGCCGATGGCTACCGCGCCGTATTCGTCCAGCAGCTGGCGCAGGCGCTTGAGGAAGGCCACGTTCTCGGGCTGGCTCTTGTCGTGGATATGGGCCTGCATGCCGTAAGGGTTCACGTCCGTCACGGTGGCGGTGTCGCGCACCAGCGCGGGAGGATTGCTGCGCAGCTGGCGGTCGTGGAAGTGGAAATTGCAGGCGTCCATGCGCACGCCGTCCACGCCGCGTTCGAGCCAGAAGCGCAGGCTGTCCAGCAAGGCCTGCTGCACTTCGGGATTGTGGAAGTTCAGGTCCGGCTGGCTGACCAGGAAGTTGTGCATGTAGTACTGCTTGCGGCGCGAATCCCATTGCCAGGACGAGCCGCCGAAGACGGACAGCCAGTTGTTGGGCGGGTTCCCGTCCGGCAGGGGATCGGCCCACACGAACCAGTCGGCCTTCGGGTTATCGCGGCTGCTGCGGCTCTCCTTGAACCAGGGATGCTCCTCGGAGCAGTGGGACATGACCTGGTCGATCATGATCTTCACGCCCAGGCTGTGGGCCTTCGCAATGAGCTTGTCGAAGTCCGCGAGATTGCCGAACAGGGGATCGACGTCGCAGTAGTCCGACACGTCGTAGCCGAAGTCCTTCATGGGGGACTTGAAGAAAGGCGAGATCCACACGATGTCCACGCCCAGTTTCGCAATATAATCCAGCCGGTCCGTAATGCCGGCCAGGTCGCCGACGCCGTCGCCGTTCGTATCGAGATAGCTGCGCGGATAAACCTGGTAGATGATCGCTTCCTGCCACCAGTTCGGATTCGTGTGTTTGCTCATATTGCTGTCCCCGGATTTGCTTTGTAGATAATATACATGAACTATGCCGTTTATTCAACGGCAAGCGACGCCTGTGTAGTTCTATATATTCGTTGAAAATCAATGACTTAATGATTTTCGTAGTATCGATACCGTAGTCAAACTACAGTGCAGCACACTCAGCGGTTGCCAATCCCACCCCGTTCGCATAGCATCGCGTCCATATCAAAAATCCGGGAGACCTCATGTCACAAGCAGAGCCACACGCCGGGAACGGGCCGCTACCGCGCCAAATTCCCTATATCGTCGCCACCGAAGGCTGCGAGCGATTCAGCTTCTACGGGATGCGCAACATCCTCACGCCGTTCCTGATCAGCACCCTGCTTGCCTTCATCCCGCTGATGGAAGACCGCACGAGCGAAGCGAAACACGTCTTCCACACCTTCGTGATCGGCGTGTACTTCTTCCCGCTGCTGGGCGGCTTCCTCGCCGACCGCTTCTACGGCAAATACAACACCATCTTCTGGCTCAGCCTCATTTATGTGATCGGGCATGGCTGCCTTGCCGTCTTCGAGGACAACCTCACAGGCTTCTACTTCGGCCTCTTCCTGATTGCGCTGGGCTCTGGCGGCATCAAGCCGCTGATCTCCGCCTTCGTCGGCGACCAGTTCGACCAGACCAACAAGAACAAGGCCAAGATCGTCTTCGACGCCTTCTACTGGATGATCAACTTCGGCTCCTTCTTCGCGTCGCTGCTGATGCCGGTGTTCCTGAAGAACCTCGGCCCCTCCATCGCCTTCGCCATTCCCGGCCTGCTGATGCTCACCGCCTGGATCGTGCTCTGGTCCGGCCGCAAGAAGTATGTGAACGTGCCGCCAGCCGCGCCGAACGAGAACTCCTTCACGCGCGTGGCGCAAACCGCCCTGCTGGCGAAGAAGCCCGGCGAAGGCCGCCCCGGCCTGGTGGTGGCGCTGATCGGCGCGCTGGGCGCCGTGGCTTCGCTGATCATGTCCTATAAATGGGGCTTCGTGATCGGCGCATGCACCGCGCTCGTGCTGGTGCTGGCCTTCGGCGGCATCGGCACCTCGATGCAGCTGGAGCGCGCACGCGGCAAGCATGGCGACGAAGCGGTTGAAGGCGTGCGCGCGGTGCTGCGCATCCTTATCGTGTTCGCGCTGGTGACGCCGTTCTGGTCCCTCTTCGACCAGAAGGCATCGACCTGGATCGTGCAGGCGAACTCCATGACCAGCCCCATGCTCTCCATCTTCGGCTGGGAATTCCAGCTGCTGCCCGCGCAGATGCAGGCCATGAACCCGCTGATGGTGATGATCCTCATCCCGCTGAATAACATCCTGATCTTCCCCATCCTGCGTGCGCTGGGCATCGAACCGACCGCGCTGCGCCGCATGGGCGCGGGCATTGCGCTTTCGGGCCTGGCCTGGATCATCATCGGCTGGATCCAGATCTCGATGGATGCAGGCACGCCCATGTCCCTGCTGTGGCAGTTGCTGCCCTATATCGTGCTGACGATGGGCGAAGTGCTGGTTTCGGCCACCGGCCTGGAATTCGCATACAGCCAGTCCCCCGCATCGATGAAGGGCTCGATCACCGGCTTCTGGCAGCTGGCCGTCACCGTCGGCAACCTGTGGGTGCTGATCGTGAACTCCAGCGTGAAGAACGACGCGGTGCTTGGCCATATCGCGGGCACCGGCATGTCGACCATCGCCTTCCAGATGTTCTTCTTCGCCGGATTCGCCCTGCTCACGGCGCTGGTCTTCATGCTCTACGCCATGCGCTACAAAATGGTGGACAACTACCGCGTCACCGAACCTGCCGCCACCTGCTACGGCGCCATTCCGGCCAAGGCCTGAGGACGGAAAACCGCACACGGCGCGGCGGAATTTCCGGAATTCCGCCCGCCGCCTCCCTGCCCGCCGCATCTGCGGCGGCGCAGCAAACGAAGCAAATCAAGCACTTAGTCTTCGAGCCGTGCGCTGGCACGGAAGCTGCTCTTAGTCTCCCCAAACTATTCAACCAAGGAGACCAGCATGAGCAAGACCCGCCTGTTAACCCTCGCCCTCGCCGCAGCCTTCGCCACCTCCGCCAATGCGCAGGAAGTGGTCCGCCTCGGCAACCTGAAGTTCGCCCACTATGGCGCCGTTTCGTACATCAAGGAGATTGCGCCCAAGTGCGGCATCAAGGTCGAAGAACACGTCTTCGCCAAAGGCCCGGACGTGATGCAGGCCATCCTCGCCGGTGAACTGGACGTGGGCGCCACCGCATCCGAAGCCGCCATCCAGGGCCGCGCCAACGGCGCACCGATCTTCGTCGTCGCGGGCTTCGCCAAGGGCGGCGCGCGCCTGGTGGCGCGCAGCGACGTGCCGGTGAAATCCATCAAGGACCTGAAAGGCAAGAAGGTCGGCGTCACGCGCGGCGGCATTCACGAAGTGCTGCTGGCTGCGGAACTGCAGCAGGCAGGCCTCACCTTCTCCGACCAGCCGGGCAAGGACGTGCAGCTCGTCTTCCTCGCCTTCGCGGACCTGAACCAGGCGCTGCTCGGCAAGAACCTGGACGCGATCATGCAATCGGAACCGCAGTCCTCGCAGGCCATCAACAAAGGCTTCGGCGTGGAAGTGATGAAGCCTTACGACACGCCGATCGGCGAACCGGTGCGCACCATGGTCATGAGCGAGATGTTCTACAAGGACAAGCGCGCCACGGCCGCCAAATTCATGAAGTGCTTCGTCCAGGCGACCAAGACCTTCATCGACCAGAAGCCGGTGGCCGAAAAATACGTGCGCGAAGTGATCTTCAAGGGCCAGATCACCTCCGACGACTTCCAGGACGCGATCAGCAACTCGCCATACACCTACGACATCACGCCGCAGCACATCCAGATCACGACGGACGTGATGGCCAAGACGGGCGTGGGCAAGATGCGCCGTCCGCCGGTGGCCGCCGAGTGGGTCAGGACCGACCTGCTGGACGAAGCCAAGAAAAGCCTCAATATCAAATAAGCGGAGCACACGATGGCAACTCTGAAATGGCGAGAGATCGCCGTGGGCGCGGTCGTGCCCGTAATCGTCATCGCGCTTTGGCAGGCGAGCGCGATGCAAGGCTGGATCAACCCTCAGGTGCTGCCATCGCCGCTGGCGGTGCTCACCAAGTGGGTTGAATATGCGCTGCCGCTGCAGGCGCACGATCCGGCGACCCAGTCCTGGCTGGAATGGGCGCTTTCCGGCGAACTCTGGGCCGATACGCTGGGCAGCATGTACCGCGTGCTGGTCGGTTTCGCGGTAGGCGCCGGCCTGGCGCTGCCCATCGGCCTCATGATGGGCGCCAGCCAGCGCATGTACGCATGGCTCAACCCCATGATGCAGGTGCTGCGCCCAATTCCGCCGATTGCCTATATCCCGCTGTCGATCCTCTGGTTCGGCCTTGGGAATGCGCCTGCGGTCTTCCTCATCGCGCTGGGCGCATTCTTCCCGGTGCTGATGAACACCATCGCCGGTGTGCGCCATGTGGACGGCATCTACATCCGTGCTGCGCGCAACCTTGGCGTGAGCCAGCGGGCGATGTTCGTGCGCGTGATGCTGCCTGCGGCCGTGCCCTACATCCTGTCCGGCGTGCGTATCGGCATCGGCACCGCCTTCATCGTGGTCATCGTTTCCGAGATGATCGCCGTGAACAACGGGCTGGGCTTCCGCATCCTTGAGGCGCGCGAGTACTTCTGGTCCGACAAGATCATTGCGGGCATGATCAGCATCGGCATTCTGGGCCTGATCATCGACATCGGCATGAACAAACTGAATAACCACCTGCTGCGCTGGCACCGCGGCCTGGAGAACTGACATGAGCGCGACCCACATCAACGTCAAGGGCGTCAACAAGGTCTTCAAGACCGACAGCCGCGAAGTGATCGCGCTGAAGGACATCAACCTCGAAATCCCGCAGGGGCAGTTCGTGTGCCTGCTGGGCCCATCGGGCTGCGGCAAGTCCACGCTGCTGAACGCCATTGCAGGCTTCTCCCTGCCGTCGAGCGGCGAGATCACGGCGGACGGGCAGCTCATTACCGGCCCCGGTCCCGAGCGCGGCATGGTCTTCCAGGAATACGCCCTCTTCCCATGGATGACGGTCGAGAAGAACATCGCCTTCGGCCTGGAAGTGAAAGGCATGCCGAAAGCGCAGATCGAGCAGACGGTCGCGCAGCTGCTGCAGATGCTCTCCCTGAGCGACTTCCGCAACCGCTACCCGAAGGACCTCTCCGGCGGCATGCGCCAGCGCGTGGCGATTGCGCGGGTGCTGGCGCTCGACTCGCCCATCATGCTGATGGACGAACCGTTTGGCGCGCTGGACGCCCTCACCCGGCGCAACCTGCAGGACGAGTTGCTGCGCATCTGGTCGGAGCTGAAGAAGACCATCATCTTCGTCACGCACAGCATCGAGGAAGCCGTCTACCTGGCCGACCGCATTGTGGTGATGACCTACCGTCCCGGCACGGTCAAGCGCGACATGATGGTCGAGCTCCCGCGCCTGCGCGACCCGGCGGCGGCCGAATTCAACGCCCTCAAGCGCGAACTCGGCATGCTCGTAATGGAAGAACAGCAGCGCCACCACAACGACGAACTCCGCCTCGCCGCCGTCGACTAACCACCGCCGAGCCCGTGTCCACTTCTGGTGCCAGGGAAGATTTTTGGACACGAGCTCTGCGCTAGCCCGCTCGCGGCCCAGCTCGTGTCCACTTTTCTTCCCTGGCACCAGAAGTGGACACGGGCTGTGCAGTAGAATCGGTTTATGCGCGTTAGAAAGCTCCTGTTATTGCTGCCGGTTGGGATGGCTGCGGCCTGCATTATTGCGGGCGCCTTTGCGCTGGGTGCGCATCGGGCGCGCGCGGAGCTCTTGGAGCAGGGGCAGCGCCAGCTGCAGTTGATGGCGCCGGACCTGCAATCGGTCCTGGAACGCTTCGAAACCCTGCCTTTCGTCCTCGGCCAGCAGCCGGACCTCACCCACGCCCTCGCCCACCCGAACGATCCCGCCGCCATCGCCCGCCTGAACGCGACCTTGCAGACGATCCAGCAGCAGGCGAAGGTCGGCGCTCTCTATCTGATGGACCATACCGGCCTGACCCTCGGCGCCAGCAATTGGGATCAGCCGCTCGGTTTCGTGGGCAAGAACTTCTCTTACCGTCCCTACTTCAGGGAGGCTATCCAGGGGCGCGCGGGACGTTTCTACGGTATCGGCACCAGCACCAGCGAGGCGGGCTACTTCATCGCGCAGCCGGTGTACCGCAACGGCAGCAAGGGAGGCCCCATCGCCGGCGTCATCGCGGTGAAGATCAGCCTCGCCGACTTTGAACACACCTGGGGCAGCAGCGAAGACCCCATCGTGCTCGCGGACCGCAGCGGCGTGATCTTCCTCAGCAACCGCCCCGCATGGCGCTATCACAGCCTGCATCCGCTCGACCTGGGCACGCGGCAGGAACTCGCGCGCACGCAGCAGTATATGGGCCAGAACATCACGCCTCTCCTTCGCCATCCCGGCGACTTCGTGACGCAGCCGGTCGGGCGCCTCGGCTGGCACCTGATGCTCTTTCCGGGCCAGACGCGCGTTGTCCGCGCGGGTGCGCTGTGGGCCCTCGCCGCTGCGCTGCTGCTGGCCAGCGCTGGCGCGAGCTACTGGGCCATGCACCAGCGCCGCCGCCGCCTGGAGGAGCGCATGGCTTCGCGCGAGGCCTTGCAGCAGGCCGCGCGCGAGCTGGAGGACCGCATCGTCCAGCGCACGCAGGAACTGAGTGATACGAACCGGCATCTGGAGCAGAAGTACGCGAAACTGCAGGAGACCGAGCATCTGCTGCGCAGCACGCAGAATGAGCTGATCCAGGCGGGAAAGCTGACGATGCTCGGGCAGATGGCCGCTGGCGTCACCCATGAACTGAACCAGCCTCTCGCCGCTATCCGCGCCTTTGCGGACAATGCGCGTACCTTCCTTTCACGCGGCCAAAGCGAACAGGCCGAGAAGAATCTCACCCATATCGGGGAGGCCAGCGCGCGCATGGGCGCCATCATCTCCCAGCTGAAGGGCTTTGCGCGGCGGGACGAGACAGTTTCGATTGTGGACCTGGCCCAGTCCGTGCGCGCTTCCGTCTTCCTTCTCGAGAGCGAGTTTCGGCGCCACGACGTAACGCTCCTCTGCGGCACGGGCGAGGAGCCGCTGCTGGTTGCGGGCAATCCCGTGCGCCTCGAGCAGGTGTTGATCAACCTGTTGCGCAATGCTCTCGACGCCGTCGAGGATGCGCCCCGGCGCGAGGTCGGCGTCACCATGGCGAGCGAAGACGGGCAGGCAATCGTCCGCATTGCCGACAGCGGCAGTGGCATCCCCGAGCAGGTTGCCGCCCATCTGTTCGAGCCATTTTTTACGACGAAGCCGTCCGGCAAAGGTCTGGGACTCGGCCTGGCTATTTCCTCGTCCATCGTGCAGGCGATGAACGGACAGCTCTCGGCGCATAATCAGGCCAGCGGCGGAGCGGAATTCGAGTTGCGCCTGCCCCTGGCGAAAGGAGTATCCGATTGAACGCGCAAGCCATCCTGGTTGAAGACGAAGCCTCGCTGCGCCTGGCTACAGCACAAACGCTCGAGCTGGGCGGGTTCAGCGTGCAGGCCTGTTCCAGTGCTGAGGAAGCGCTGGCCCTGCTGCGCGCGGACTTCGGCGGCGTACTGGTTACCGATGTGCGCCTTCCCGGCCGTTCAGGCCTGGAGCTGCTGGCGCAGGCCGTGGCGCTCGATGCGGAACTGCCGGTCATCGTTGTCACCGGTCACGGGGATGTGAGCATGGCCGTGGAGGCGATGCGCAGCGGCGCCTACGATTTCATTGAGAAGCCCTTCGCCTCGGAACGGCTGATGGACGCGGTACGCCGCGCCCAGGAGCGGCGCAATCTCGTGCTGGAGAACCGGCAGCTGCGCACCGCCCGCGCCCTGCATCCGGATACGCCGGACCTCATCGGCCGCTCCCCGGCCATGGAGCAGCTCAAGCTCACTATCCGCAATGTCGGCCCCGCTGGCGTCGATATCCTGATCAACGGTCAGACAGGCACGGGCAAGGAGGTTGTAGCCCGGGTTCTGCACGCGGCCAGCGGCCGCAAGGGCAATTTCGTCGCCATCAACTGCGGCGCGCTCCCGGAATCCGTGTTCGAGAGCGAAATCTTCGGCCATGAACCCGGGGCGTTCACCGGCGCGCAGAAGCGCCGTGTCGGCAAGCTCGAATACGCCAACGGCGGCACGGTGTTCCTGGACGAGATCGAGACCATGCCGATGTCGCTGCAGGTGAAGCTGCTGCGCGTGCTGCAGGAACGCCGCCTTGAGCGCCTTGGGGCCAACGAGGCTGTGCCTCTGGACTGCCGCGTCATCGCGGCCAGCAAGGCGAACCTGCTCCAGCTCAGCGCCGAGGGAAGGTTCCGCGAAGACCTTTACTACCGCATCGGCGTCGTCACCATCGATCTGCCTCGGCTGAACGAAAGACGGGACGATATTCCGCTGCTGCTGGCCCACTTCGTGCAGGAGGCCGCGCTGCGCTACCAGCGTCCCCTGCCCCAGTGGAGCGCTCAGGATATGGCGGCCTGGCAGGCTGCGGACTGGCCGGGCAACGTGCGGGAGCTGCGGAATTTCGCCGAGCGCCTCACGCTGGGCCTCGCGCCGCAGGCCGCTGCCGCGCAAGCAGCCGAATACACTTCGGGTTCGCTGCCGCAGCAGGTGGATGCCTACGAACGTGATCTGATCCTGCGCGCGCTGGCGGAGGCGGATCACAATGTCGGCATCGCAGCGGACCGCCTGATGGTGCCGCGTAAAACGCTGTACGACAAAATGAAGAAATACCAGATCAGCACCGGCCGCAAATAGCCCGCTTTCCGGTAACATACCGGCCAGCGCATTCCTTCTGGAGACTGGCCATCAAACCCCTCGCCCACTTCATCACTATTGCGGCGTTGGCCGCGCCGCTCGACAACGCCTACGCGGCGCCCCAGCTGGCAGTTTGCAATGGCCCCTTCGCCACCGTCCTGCACGCGGCGCCCTCCATGGAGGCGCGCGCTTTGTGGCTGGATGGCCGAACTATCATATGGCCGGGCGCGGGCAAGGAAGGACAGTTCAAGCTCTATCATTCGGCGGAGGCAGCCCTGCAGGCCGGAGTTGGCAAGCAGGTTGAGGGCGCGGACGGAGCATTGTCCCTGCCGATTGCCGAAGGCACAGTGCCGCAGCGCTTCCGTTTTGCTGGAGAGGGCCCCCTTCTCTCCGCTGCCATCGATCCGAAACTGCTCGGCAGCCAGCTCCTTCTCGTACGCGAGGATGCGAACGGAATCGTGCTGGAATCGACCGCCCTTCAGATTGCGGGGGCGCTGGATGACATCTATTCATCAGCGGAGAACGAACGGGCGCTGGGCGTGACGCTGAGCCGGTCCGGCGCGGTATTCAAGCTCTGGGCTCCCACAGCGCGCAACGTGGCCGTCTGCATTTACGATACCGGCACGTCTTCGGCCAGCAGGGTCGCGCCGATGCGCATGGATGCGAAAACCGGCATCTGGTCGGCCAGCATTCCCGCACCCGCGAAGGGCAGGTATTACAAGTATGCGCTGGACGTCTTCACGCCAGCGGCGGGACTGGTCCGCAACCTCGTCACCGATCCCTATTCGATCAGCCTCACAAGCGATTCGAAGCGCAGCTACATCGGCGACCTGAACGACTCCAGCCTCAAGCCCGCAGGCTGGGATGCGTCGCGCGCACCGCTCAACGTAAAGGCTCAGCCGGACATGTCGATCTACGAGCTGCATGTGCGTGACTTCTCGATCAACGACCCGGCGGTCAGCGCCGCGAACCGCGGCAAGTACACGGCGTTCAAGGAAACCTCTTCGGCGGGGATGCGCCACCTCATTGCGCTCGCCAGGGCGGGGATGACCGACGTTCACCTGCTGCCGGTCTATGACATCGGCAGCATTCCGGAGCACGGCTGCGTGTCGCCCGCACCTGCGGGCGCGCCAGACAGCGAGGAGCAGCAGGCGCTCATTGCGCGCTCCATGCTGAAGGACTGCTACAACTGGGGCTACGATCCCTATCACTACAGTGCGCCGGAAGGGAGCTACAGCACGGACGCCGCCGATGGCGCGCGCCGCATCGTGGAGTTCCGCGAGATGGTGATGGCGCTGCACAAGGCGGGGCTGCGCGTCGGCATGGACGTGGTCTATAACCACACCTATCGCGCGGGCCAGGAGGAAGCCTCTGTCCTGGACCGCATCGTTCCGGGCTACTACCACCGCCGTAATGCCCGCGGCGAGATCGAGCAGTCCACCTGCTGCTTCAACACGGCTACCGAAAACCGCATGATGGCCAAGCTCATGATTGATTCCGCCGAGCTGTGGGCCCGGCATTACAAGATCGATTCCTTCCGCTTCGACCTGATGGGCCACCAGCCGCGCGAGGCCATGCTGGCTCTCCAGGAGCGCGTTAACAAGGCGGCTGGGCGCCACGTCAACCTGATTGGCGAGGGCTGGAACTTCGGCGAGGTGGCGAACGGCGCGCGCTTCGCGCAGGCTTCGCAGCTGTCGCTGAATGGCACAGGCATCGGCACCTTCAGCGACCGTGGCAGGGACGCCGTGCGCGGCGGCGGGGCAGGCGATTCAGGCGAGAAGATGTTTTCGCAGCAGGGCTATATCAATGGCCTCTTCTACGACCCCAACGGCCATGGGGCCCACAGTCGCGAGGAACTTCTGAACGCGGCGGACATGGTGAAGGTTGGACTAGCGGGTTCCGTGCGCAGCTACCGCCTTCGCACGCATACGGGAGAGGTGCGGGAGCTGCAAGCCATGGTGTACGGCGGCGGCCAGCCTGCCGGTTACGCAAGCCAGCCCGGCGAAGTCGTGAACTATGTGGAGAATCACGACAACCAGACGCTGTATGACCTCAACGTCCTGCGCCTGCCCCGCGCAACCAGTACGGCGGATCGCGCCCGCGTTCAGGTGCTCGCTGCGGCGATCAACGCCTTTAGCCAGGGCGTGGCCTACTACCACGCTGGCTTCGACATCCTGCGCTCCAAATCGCTCGACCGCAACAGCTTCGAGTCCGGCGACTGGTTCAACCGCCTGGACTGGAGCTACCAGCACAATTACTTCGGGACCGGCCTCCCGCCAGCAGCGGACAACGGCAAGGACTACGCGCTCCTCAAGCCACTGCTGGCGGACGCGCAACTGAAACCCTCGCCTGTGGATATCGCCTTCACCCGCGACGCCTTCCGCGATCTTCTCCGGATCCGCGACAGCAGCACCTTGTTCCGCCTGCGCACGGCGGACGATATCGGCCAGCGCCTGCATTTCCTCAATACGGGACCGGAGCAGGTGCCAACCGTTGTCGCAGCGCGCATCGACGGCACGGGAGACGCCGGCGCCAGGTTCAAATCGCTGGTTTACCTGATCAACGTGGGCAAGGAGGAGGCGATCATTCCGGCCGATACCGGCATGGCGTACCGACTGCACCCTGTCCACTCAAGCAAGGAAGCAGCGGACAAGCGCGCAGCCAGCGCGCGCTACGACAGCGCCACGGGGCGTTTCACCGTCCCGCCCCGTACTGCCGTCGTCTTCGTGGAGTAAGGATTATTTCGCGAGAAGGACGGTGTTGAACTTGCCGCTGGTGCGCACAACTCCTTTGCGCACCGTGTAGCTGGCGCCGGAATATCCGTCCTTCACGCGCGTGCCGTCCGCGAACACGCCGCCGACCGTAATGTCCACCGGCTGGCCGGTCGGCACATCGAGCGCCACCACCACCTTGTCCTCGCCCAGCGTGCGCTTGAAGGTGTAGGGCTTGTCAGCCAGCTTCTCGTGGACGCCCGCGCCGATGGCGAGGTGCTGCTGGCGGAAGAGACCCAGCTTGCTCCAGTGCTGGCGAACCGCGGCTGTCTTGTAGCCTTCCCGCTGCGCGTTGCGTTTCAGGTCGTCCCAGTTCATGAAGGAGCGCAGCTTCGCGTCGCCCACAGCCTCGGCCACGTCAAGCCGGCGCGCAGTCTCGTCGCCGTAGTAGATCTGGGCGGCGCCCGGGGCGAGCAGCAGCTTGTTGGCGCTCTCAAAAGGTTTGTGGCGCGCACCGTCGAAGGGGTTGCCGTCGTCGTGCGAGTCCAGATAGTTCAGCACCGAGTAGCCTTTCAAAGGTCCATTCAGCAGCGCCGAGTATTTGCTGAACAGGCTCTCGTAATCGCCCTTGGCGTCATGGATCAGGCCAAAGTTGATCAGGCTGTCGAAACCGTTCTGGTAGAAGTTGGCCTTCTCGCCGCCGCCCATGTCGAATTCCTGGCCATGCGCGATGGCGTAGTTGTAGACCTCCGCCGTCATGTAGAACTTGCCGTCGCCGAGCACCTTCTTCGGGTTGGCCTTCTTCCAGTCCTCGTAGGCCGCTTCGGCTACAGTACGCAGCTCCTTCCATACGCCGGGCTCCGTATGCTTGACGGTGTCCCCGCGGAAGCCGTCGATGCCGTACTTGCGCACCCAGTCGGCATGCCACTTCATCAGGTAGTAGCGCGGTGCACGCGGATAGCCGGTGCGGGCGAAGAAGTCGTCCAGCTCCTTCACCTCGCGCTCGTAGCGCCCTTCCGCTTTCCATTTCGCCGCCAGAGCCTCCGGCAGCGCAACAGGCTTTTCGCTGTCGGTCAGCACGTCCGGCAGGTTCTTCACCAGCGTGCAGCTGACGGTGGTGGGAACGTCCTTGTACTGGCATTGAGGGCTGGTGCGTACCCAGTCGGATGGCCAGACCGGATCTTCCTCCGTCACCGGGCCGGTATGGTTCATCACCACGTCCAGCAGCACGCGGATGCCGCGCGCGTGCGCAGCTTCCACGAAGTCGCGGAAGTCCTTTTCGGTGCCCAGGTTGGCGTCGATGGCGGTCCAGTCGCGGGCCCAGTAGCCGTGGAAGCCGTAGGACTTGCCCGTGCCTTCGTCAGTGCCAGCGTGAATCTGCTCGACGGGCGGCGTGGTCCAGATGGCGTTCACGCCCAGGCTGTCGAAGTAGCCTTCCTTGATTTTTGCCGTCAGGCCTTTGAAATCCCCGCCCATGTAGCCGCGCAGCGGCGCGGCATCCGCCTTGCGGTGGTAGGCCAGGTCGTTGCCGCGATCGCCGTTGCTGAAACGGTCGGTGAGCAGGAAGTAGATGGTCGCATTCTCCCATGCGAAGGGCTTTGGTTTTGCTGCCAGTGCGGCGCCGCAAGTGGCAGCCAGCAAAACGGACAGTGCGATGGGAGTCAACTTCATGCGGCCTTTCCTTTCAGGTGATAACGGACGGATTGCTCCGCCCCGTGTTGGCAGCAATGTTGGCAACGCTGTCCGCAATGGCGATCAGCGCGGCCAGGGCCTGCTGCGTTGGGATGTTGTGCATGGACGGATCGGCCTCGTAGCGTTCGAGGTAAACGCGCAGCGTGGCGCCTTCCGTACCGGTGCCGGAGAGCCGGTACACGATACGCGATCCATCCGTCATGACGATACGGACGCCCTGCTTGTGCGCCTGCGATCCGTCCACGGGATCGGTGTAGGAAAAATCGTCCGCGAACGCCACCGTGTAGTGGTTCATGTCCTGGCCCGCCAGGTTGGCGAGCTTCACGCGCAAATCGTCCATCAGGATATTCGCCGCGCCAGCGTCGATGCCTTCGTAGTCGTGCCGCGAATAGTAGTTGCGCCCGAAGCGCGCCCAATGCGAAGCGACGATCTGCTGCACGGACTTGCCCGTTACGGCAATGAGGTTGAGCCAGAACAGCACGGCCCACAGGCCGTCCTTCTCGCGCACGTGGTTCGAGCCGGTGCCGTAGCTTTCCTCGCCGCACAGCGTGGCCTTGCCTGCGTCGAGCAGGGTTCCGAAGTATTTCCAGCCGGTCGGCGTTTCGTAGCAGGGCACACCCAGCGCCTCGGCTACCCGGTCGGCAGCGCGGGAAGTCGGCATCGAACGCGCTATGCCCTTGATGCCGTCGCGGTAGCCCGGCGCCACAGTGGCGTTGGCCGCCAGCACTGCCAGGCTGTCCGAGGGTGTGACGTCGAACTTGCGGCCGACGATCATGTTGCGGTCCGCATCGCCATCCGATGCGGCGCCGAAGTCGGGTGCGTCCACCCCGGCCATCAGTTCGATCAGCTGGGCAGCGTTCACGGGGTTGGGATCGGGATGCAGGCCGCCGAAATCCTCGAGCGGCACGGCGTTGATGACGGTGCCCTGCGGCGCGCCCAGCATGCCCTCGATGATCGCCTTGGCGTAAGGCCCGGATACCGCGTGCATGGCGTCGAAGCACATGGTGAAGCCGCCCGCAAACAGCTTGCGGATGGCGTCGAAATCGAAGAGGCGCTGCATCAGTTCCGCATAGTCGGCCACCGGGTCGATCACTTCCACCTGCATCTGCTCCAGCAGGAGTGTGCCAACGGTATCGATGTCGATATCCGGCGCGTCGCTGATGCGGTAGGAGTTGATCGTCTCGCTGCGGGCGTACACGGCTTCCGTCACGGATTCCGGTGCGGGGCCGCCGTTGGAGATGTTGTACTTGATGCCGAAGTCGCCGTCCGGTCCGCCGGGATTGTGGCTGGCCGAGAGCACAATGCCGCCCAGCGCCTCGCGCTTGCGGATCACGCAGCTGGCGGCGGGCGTGGAGAGAATGCCGCCCTGTCCCACCAGCACGCGCCCCACTCCGTTGGCTGCGGCCATCTTCAGTATGGTCTGGATAGCGCTGCGGTTGTGGAAGCGGCCATCGCCGCCGAGAACGAGGGTTTTGCCCGCGAGGCCGCCCAGCGTATCGAACAGGCTCTGGACGAAGTTTTCGAGGTAGTGGGGCTGTCGGAAGACGCTCACCTTCTTCCGCAGGCCGGAGGTTCCGGGCCGCTGGCCTGGAATGGGTGTGCTGGATACCGTTTGGATTGCCATGTTCGCTCCGAGTGGGTGGTCTTGCCGGCCGCCCGATGAGCGCCGGCGCAACCGCCTTTTTACCCCGAACAATCGTGCGGCGGCGCGCGCTTAACCCGCCGGTTTGGCCGAATCTTTCACGAACACGGTCAGCACTCCGGCCAGCGCCATCGAGATACCGCCCAGCACCAGCGTGCTGGCCGCGTGGCCGTTGAACACGTGCTTGATGAAGAAGCCCAGCACGATGCCGCTGACGATCTGCGGGATCACGACGAAGAAGTTGAACACGCCCATGTAGTAGCCCATGCGGTGGGCGGGCAGCGCGCCGGCCAGAATCGCGTAGGGCATGGTCAGGATGCTGGCCCAGGCCACGCCCACGCCCGCCATCGGCAGCAGCAGCATATGCTTGTCCGTGATGAGGAAGATGCTGATGAGACTCAGGCCGCCGATGAGGAGGCAGACGGTGTGCACCAGCTTGCGGCTGAAGGCGCGCGCGAACACCGGCAGCACGAAGGCCGCGAGCGCGGATACGCCGCTATACACCGCGAACATGGTCCCTACCCAGTTGCCCGCCTCCTGGTACAGCGAGGACTGGGCGTCGGTAGTGCCGAATACATTGTCCGCCACAGCGCTGGTGGTGTAGATCCACATGGCGAACAGGGCGATCCAGGTGAAGAACTGCACGAACGCCAGCTGCACCATGGTCTTGGGCATGCGGCGGAAGCCGCTGAAGATATCCTTCAGCGCATGGCCAAGGCCGCGCGATGCCGCGCGCTCTGCGCGGAACTGCTCCAGATTCTCGGGCGGGTTCTCGGAGCTCGTAAGCACCGTCCACAGCACGGAGAAGAAGAACACGGCGCCGCCCGCATAGAAGGAGTAGCGCACCGTGTCGGGAATGCTGCCGTTCACCGCCTCGTTACTGACGTGGAAAACCCAGGCGAAGAGGGTTGGCAGCAGCGAGGCAATCACGGCGCCGCAGCCGATGAAGAAGGTCTGCATCGCGAAGCCGGCCGTCTGCTGCGAGGCATCGAGCTTGTCGCCGACGAAGGCGCGGAAAGGCTCCATCGAGATATTGATCGCGGCGTCCATCATCCACAGCACGGCAGCGGCCATCCACAAGGCCGTTGAATTCGGCATCAGGAACAGGGCAATGGAAGCGAGAAGTGCCCCAAGGAAGAAGAAGGGACGGCGGCGGCCCCATTTCGCGTGCCAGGTGTTGTCGCTCAGGTAGCCGATGATGGGCTGCACCAGCAGGCCGGTGACCGGCGCCGCAAGCCACAGCAGCGGAAGCTCGTCCTGGTTCGCGCCCAGCGTGGAGAAGATCCGGCTGGTGTTCGCGTTCTGCAGCGCGAAGCCGAACTGGATGCCGAAGAAACCAAAGCTCATGTTCCAGAGCTGCCAGAACGACAGCCTGGGCTTGATGGAAGAAGATTGCATCTACCGTGTCCCCGTTATCTGCGGCTGAGTGCGCAGGTCAATTTGTAGCAAAATAACATGCGCCATTTCGCATGTCAATCGAGCAAACCGCTCTTTTCCGGGGCACAGCGTGAAAGTCTGTAGTCAAACAACAGACTTTCGCCTTGCCAACTACAGAATCTACAGCGCTACCGAGATGCGGGTCTCCGCGGCGGCGGCAGCTGGGACCTGCACTGTGAGCAGTTTGCGTTTCGCATCCCACTGGAAGTCCGCACCTCGCTGGCCGATCGCCACGCGCTTCGGGCGGGACGCCACGTTATGCACCTGCACCGTATAGCCGCGCGAGACCGGCTTCCATGCCTTGCCGGCTTCAGTCCTCAGCGTCAGCGTGAGTTCGCCGGGCGCCGCCGCGCTGTTGAAGCGGACGATCTCGTACTGGCCCTGCTCGTAGGCCTGCGCGGTTTCGCCGTCGTCGTCATACAGCTTGCCGGTGGAGGAGCTGACGCTGGCGTCATGGTAGTAGTGCAGGTCGATATGGCGGGTGGAGTAGTCGCGCGTGGACTGCACAGGCTTCGCCAGTGGGATGAAGGCGCCCGCGCGCACGAACACCGGGATATGCTCGGCCACCGCGGGCACCACCTCGGTAATGCCGCCGCGGTGGGGCTTGTCCGTATAGAAGTCGAACCACATCGAACCCTTGTTGGGGAAATAGACTTCCTTGCGCAGCGCGCCCGGCTCCACGATGGGCGACACGAGGAAATCGCTGCCCCACAGGTAGGTGGAGGACATGGCCGCTGCGTCGCCGCTGTCAGGCTCCTCGAACAGAATGGGACGCATCAGCGGCATGCCGGTGCGGCTGTTCTCGAACGCCGCCGTGTAGTTATAGGGCAGCATGGCATAGCGCAGGCGTACCGCCTCCGCAGCCAGCTTCTTGGCCGCGCCTTCGCGGAACACCGGTTCCGCAGGAACTTCCTCCTGCGCGTGAGGACGGAACACGGGCTGGAACACGCCGTACTGCAGCCAGCGCACATAGAGCTCGTCGTCCAGCACCGGCGATGCGAACCCGCCCAGGTCCGAATGCATATAGGCCATGCCCTGCATGCCCATCTGCAGCGCGATCTCCATCTGCGACTGCAAACCGCCCCAGCTGCGGCTTACGTCGCCGGACCAGGGAATCATGCCGAAACGCTGCGAGCCGGAATATCCCGCCCGCATCAGGATGAACGGTCGCTCCTTCGGGAACTCCTTCGCGTAGCCCTCGGCGATGAGGCGCGCCCAGTCGTGGCCGTAGATATTGTGCACCTGGTCGGCGCTGCCCACCGCATGCTGAAGAGCGGAAGGATGCACTTCCGGCTCGCCCAGGTCGCCCCACCAGCCGGTAACGCCGCCCTTCTTCAGGTCCTTGTAGATATCCCAGAACCAGTCCTTGCCCTGCTGGCTGTAGATGTCGATCAAGCCGGTGTTCCCGAAGAAGAAATCGTAGGTGTAGGGCTTGCCGTCTTTCGTGGTGGCCAGCGCCTTGCGGTCCACGGCTTCCTGCCAGCGCTTCGACGTGGTGAGCACGAAGGGCTCGGTGATGACCACCGTCTTCACGCCCTTCTTCGCCAGGTCCGCCATCATGCCTTCCGGGTTGGGGAAGCTGTCGCGGTCCCAGGCCAGGTTGCCCATGGTGCCCTTCACTTCCTTGCCGAACCAGTAGAGATCGAGCACCACAGCATCCAGCGGGATCTTCTCGGCGACGAACTTGTCCACCACGGCGCGCGTTTCCGCCTCCGTGTGGTAGCCGAAGCGGCTCGCGAAATTGCCGAAGGTCCAGCGCGGCGGGAGCGGCTGGCGGCCCGTGAGGCTGGTGTAGGCAGCCATGACATCGGCCCATTGCTCGCCCGCGATCACCTGGTAGGTCTTGCGGCCGCCAATGGTCTCGTAGCGCAGCGTGCCGTTCCTGCGGCTGTCGAAATCGAGATAGCCGATCTGCGGATTGTCGAAATGGATGGCGTACTTCTTCGAGGAGAGCGCCATCGGGATCGTGAAGTTCAGCAGCTCCGAACGGCTGCCGTAGCCGTAGTGCGCCTTGTTATACAGCTGGAAGCGGTTGCCCCGGCGGTTCATGCCCACCGCGCGGGCCCCGGCTCCATACAGGGCCTCGCCATCGTCCAGCGCGAACTCGATGGTTTCCATCCCGTCCGCCTTTGCATAGCCCGACTTCTCCGCCACCAGCGGCCGGCCCTTGTAGGCGTAGCTGATGCGGAAAGGACTCTTCTCCACCGTGACCACGATGCCGGATGTGGCGAACTCAATCCGGCCGGGCGATTCGCGCAGGGCTGCGGTGGCCGAAGGCGCGAGGATCACCGCATGCGATGCATCGATCGCGCTCTCGCCTTTCGGCACGAAGGTCGTTTCGACGACGGTGGCGGAATACGGCTTGATCAGGTATCGGCCGTCGCTGGTGACGATTTCCAGCACATTGCTGCTGGCACGGAACCCCTCGAAGTGGCGGTTGGCGCTCTGGGAAAAGGCGGGGAAGGCGGCCAGCAATGCGGCCAGTGGAGCAAGCTGTTTGAATTCCATCGGTCTCGAAAGGCGTTATTGGTATCGATGCCAGGAGCATGACAGATTCCGGCTGAGGAAAACAGTCCGGATTCAGTTATATTAGCGCCCAGCTTCATACCTGAGGAGACCATAACGATGAAACAAACCATCGCAGTAGCGGTGTCGCTCGCACTGAGCGCCGCCTATGCCAATGCAGCACCTGCCACGGCAAAACCCAATGCTGCGGAAGCGCAGCGCTTCCTGGCAAGCACGGAAGCAAAGTTCGACAAGCTGAATCTGGACCAGGCTCGCGCCGAGTGGGTTGGCTCGAACTTCATTACGGACGATACGGAAGCCATCGCCGCCTACTTTGGCGAACTGGCGCTCACGGCCAGTGGCGAAGCCGCCCTCCAGGCGCGCCGCTACAACGGCCTGAAACTGAAACCCGACGAGCAGCGCAAGCTCAAGCTGCTGCAGCTGAGCCTCATGCTGTCCGACCCCAAGGACCGAGCCGCCTATGCCAGCGCGCGCGCCGCCCTGACGGGCGCCTACGGCAAGGCCAAGTACTGCCCGAAGAATGCGGACGGCAGCGAAGCGGCATGCATGCCGCTGGGCGAGCTGGAAAAGATCCTGGCCACGAGCCGCGATCCGGCCAAGCTGCTGGACGCCTGGTCGGGCTGGCATATGCAGGCTGCTTCGTACAAGCAGCGCTACGCCGATTTCGTCCAGCTCTCGAACAAGGGCGCGCGCGAGATGGGCTTTGCGGACACCGGTTCCCTGTGGCGCTCCCAGTACGACATGCCTCCGGAAGCTTTCGCCGCGGAGATGGAGCGCCTGTGGCAGCAGGTGAAGCCCCTGTACGACTCGCTGCACACCTACGCCCGCCACAAGCTGCGCGCCGCCTACGGGCCGGACGTGGTGCCGCCTACGGGCCCCGTTCCCGCCCACCTGTTCGGCAATATGTGGAGCCAGACCTGGGACAATATCTATCCCCTGCTGAAGCCCGAGCAAGGCGCGAGCAGCTTTGACCTGAGCAAGGTGCTGGAGGAGCGCAAGACCACGGCGAAGGAGATGACCCAGTATGCGGAGCGCTTCTACACCTCGCTCGGCATGCAGAAACTCCCCGCCTCCTTCTGGGAACGTTCGCTGCTGACCAAGCCGCGCGACCGCGACGTGGTCTGCCACGCTTCCGCATGGCCTATCGACGGCAAGGATGACGTGCGCATCAAGATGTGCATCAACCCTACCGCCGAAGACTTCACGGTGATTCATCACGAGCTGGGCCACGTCTACTACTTCCTGGGTTACCAGAACCAGCCCGTCCTGTTCCGCAACGGCGCGAACGACGGCTTCCATGAAGCGATCGGCGACACGGTGGCGCTGTCCATCACGCCGAGCTATCTGAAGCAGGTCGGCCTGATGAACGAGGCGCCCGACCCGAAGGCCGATATCGGCGAGCTGCTGCGCCGCGCCTTGTCGAAAGTGGCGATCCTGCCCTTTGCCTATTCCGTGGACAAGTGGCGCTGGGACGTCTACAGCGGCAAGACCCAGCCTGCCGACTACGACAAGACCTGGTGGCAGCTGCGCGAGCAGTACATGGGCGTGAAGCGTCCCGCGCCTGCGCTGCCCAACGGCTTCGACGCGGGCGCCAAGTACCACGTGCCTGCGGACGTGCCCTATGCCCGCTACTTCCTCGCCGACCTGCTGCAGTTCCAGTTCCACCGCGCGCTGTGCCGCGAGGCTGGCTATACCGGCCCGCTGCACCAGTGCTCGATCTACGGCAACGAGAAGGCAGGCAAGAAGCTGCAGGCGATGCTGGAAATGGGCGTCAGCAAGCCATGGCCGGAAGCGCTGAAAGCCATCAGCGGCGAAGACCGCATCGACGGCCAGGCCCTGCTCGACTACTTCGCGCCGCTGAAGGCGTGGCTCGATGAGCAGAACAGGCAGCTCGCTGCGCAGGCAAAGTAAACGCAGCATCAAACAAAAAACCCCGCCGCTTGCGCGGCGGGGTTTTTCTTTGGCCGTTCAGTTCCGGAATCAGAACTTGTAGCTTGCGCCCAGCAGGATGGTGCGGCCGTACTTCTGGTACTCCAGCTGCTGGTTGCGGTTGCCGTTGTAGGTTTCGTAGGCGGCGTTGCGCAGGTTGTTCGCCTGCAGCACCAGGCCCAGGCCTTTCAGCGGGCCGTCGTTGAAGTTGTAACCGATCTGGAAGTCGATCACGTTCTCGCCGACGACGTAGCGCAGGGTGCGTTCCGCTGCGAAGTTGCCGATCTCACCCACGAAGTCCGAACGCTTGCGCTGCGAGATACGGGTTTCGAAGCCGTTCTTCTCGTAGTACATGGTCAGGTTGTACACGTGCTTCGACTGGCCTGGCAGCGGGATGTGCTGGCCGATGTTGGAGCCGTCGTCCTCGATCGTGATGTCGGAATCGTTGTAGCTCGCCGAAGCGATCACGCCGAAGCCGTCCAGCGCCGGGGTCACCAT
Source organism: Massilia endophytica (assembly GCF_021165955.1). Classification (NCBI taxonomy): domain Bacteria; kingdom Pseudomonadati; phylum Pseudomonadota; class Betaproteobacteria; order Burkholderiales; family Oxalobacteraceae; genus Massilia; species Massilia endophytica. Next base: position 3,602,258 of record NZ_CP088952.1, read on the forward strand.
GTTCAGAGGCAGGGAACCGGACAGTTCCAGGCCCTTCATCTTGCCGCCGTTGCCGTTGTACGGCGCCTTGTAGTCGCCGAACTGCGTATTGGCGATGGTGCCAGGAATGAACTTCGAGAAGTCGTAGGTCTTCGTCTGCGTGAAGATGTAGGTATCCAGCTTCTTGTAGAAGAACGCGGCAGCCAGGTAGGCCTTCTTGCCGAAGTACTTCTCATACGACAGGTCGAACGCCTTTGCGCGCCATGGATCCAGCTGCGCATTGCCGCCGCTCGCACCCGGCTTGAAGGTGGTTTCGCTCACGCCGAAGTCCAGGGCGGAACGCAGCTGGTCGACGCGCGGACGTGCAAGCTGCTTGGCCAGCGCCACACGCACGGTCTGGTCGTTCTGCAGGCCGAAGGCCAGGTTCATGCTTGGCAGGTAGTCGGTGTAGGTCTTGCCGTCGTGGACAGGCTTGACCTGCTTGCCGGCAGGCGCGGTGCCATCCCAGTAGTTCGCATCGGAGAACTGCTTGGTGTGCTGCGCCTGCACGCCGATATTGCCGCGCAGGGTCACGTCGCCCAGGTCATGATCGATGTTCGCCTTGAAGAAGGCGGTGCTGATCTTCTCGGACACCAGCCAGCTCTTCGAGATCAGGTAGCTCTCGGTCGAAGTCGGCTTGAAGCTCATGTACTTGGAGACCACGGCTGGAACGTTCCATGCCGGGATGGTGCCGACACCGGCGAAGCCCAGGCCCACCGATGGATACAGCAGGTCGGACGAAATCGTGGTCGGGTTGCCCACCAGGTTGATGCCGCCTTCCGGCTGGTCCTTGGCCTTCTCGCGGTTCGCGTAGTTGAAGCCCACGTCGAAGCCGGAGAACCACTTCTCCAGTGCGCCGGTTGCCTGGATATTGGCGGCCAGTTTGAAGCTCTTCAGCTCGTCTTCCACGAACGGGGTCTTGCCGTAGCCGGAACCGTAGATCGTGCCCTTCACGTAGAGCTGGGCCGGATCGCTGTAGGTGCGGCGGGTCGGCACCATCTGCGGGAAGCCGCCGGAGGTGAACGTCAGGTTCAGGTTGTCCAGCGAAGCGGCGCTGTTGGTGGCGCCCAGCTGCAGGTTGTTTTCGAGGCTCAGCTCATCGCGCTTGGCCTTGGACCAGGAAGCGTCGGCCACCAGGCTCCAGCCGTCCATGCGCACTTCGTTGTTCCAGCCGATGGCGCGGATATCGTCGCGGCGGTTGGTGTACATGCCGCGCACCAGCGGGTAGACGTTGTTGGCGGTGGCGCTGCCAATGGCGTTGCCGTTCTTGGTGACGTTGGTGAACTGCAGGCCAGGATCGATGCCGCCGTTCCAGCCGCCCAGGTTCACTTCGAACTGGTTGGCGGTGTCTTCATGCTTGAAGATGGAAGCGTACATGTCGACCATGCTGGTCCACTGCTTGTTCGGGCGGTACTGGATCACGCCCATCAGGCCATCGCGGCGGTTGTAGCCGGAACGTGCCAGCGACTTGATGCCGTCGGTAATGGTGGTGCCGGCGGCAACGCCGGGACGGGAATCGGTCTTCCACGGTTCGTAGATACCGGTTTCCTGTGCCAGCACTGGCGATTCCAGGTGAGCGAAGCCCACGGCCACACCCAGGGTGCGGTCCAGGAACTGGTCGATGTAGCTGATGCTGAAGCGGTTGCCCAGCGCATCGGTGTTGGCGATGCGGCCGATGGAGTTCTTCTCGCCGCGCACGTTCAGCGCCACGGTGCGCTTGCCGAAGTTCAGCGGACGCACGGTCTGCAGGTCGAGGGTGCCGGACAGGCCCTGGCCGATCAGGCCGGAGTCAGGGGTTTTGTAGATGGTCACGCCGGACAGCAGTTCCGACGGATACTGGTCGAACTCCACGGAGCGGTTGTCGCCGGTGGACACCTGTTCGCGGCCGTTCAGCAGCGTGGTGGCGAAGTCGGGCGACAGGCCGCGCACGGAGATCACCTGGGCGCGGCCGGCGACGCGCTGGGCGGCCAGGCCTGGCAGGCGGGCGATCGATTCCGCGATACTCACATCCGGCAGCTTGCCGATGTCTTCAGCGGAAATCGCTTCGACGATGGAGGTGGCGTCCTTCTTGACCGAGATGGCGTCCTCGATACCGCGGCGGATGCCCGACACGGTCACGGTGGCGATCGGCGCATCGGCGGCCGGGGTGGATTGGGCCTGGGCATAGGCAGGATTAGCCAGTGCTGCAACGAACAGGGCGCAGCCAGCGGCTACCGGGCTCAGTTGCAGGGCCGTGCGCGAGCTACGCTCGGTCGCGAAAATTTTCATAAAGTCCCCTCACTCATTAATCAATTTTCCCGTAGCGCAACGACAAATCCGCTTAATTCAACTACACGGGAATCCAAGGCAAACGGACGTTCTTCTGGACGTCCTGTGGGAATTTTGTACTAAAACTAGATTCAGTGTCAATAAATGCTCCGCTCGACTACGCGAAACTACGGGCATTTGTTGGCCTTCTCCCTATGAAGGGTGCTGTTGCGTTGTATTTAGGCTACACAGATGCTTCCGGACACTTGTAGTCGAACTACACGCCACCCCGCTCAGTTTGGTGTACCATCCTTGCAAACCTACAAGTTTGTAGTTCCGCTACTAACAGAATAAGGAGACACGCATGAAGCGCACAGCGCTGGCCTTCCTGATGGCCGCCGCCCTCTCCCCCGCCGCCCAGGCGAGCGGCTACCGCATCGAGCACATGGAGCCCGCCTTCTGGTGGAGCGGCATGCAGCACAAGCGGCTGCAGCTGATGGTGCACGGCGCGCATATCGCCGACCTGCAGCCCGCGCTGAACTATCCCGGCGTGCGCATCGAAGCGGTTTCGCGCGTGGCCAACCCGAATTACCTGTTCATCGATCTGGCGCTCGCGGACAGCGCGGCGCCCGGCCAGTTCGACATCAGCTTCAGCCGTGACGGCAAAACGGCGGCCAGCTACCGCTACCGGCTCCTCGAGCGCGAGCCCGGCTCCGCCCAGCGCAAGGGCTTCGGCCCCGAGGACGTGATCTACAACCTCATGCCCGACCGCTTCGCCAACGGCGATTCCGCCAACGACAGCGTGCCGCGCCTGGCGGACAAGCTGGATCGCAAGAACGGCTCCGGGCGCCATGGCGGCGACCTGCGCGGCATGGCGCAAAGCCTGGACTACCTGGCAGGCATGGGCTACACGCAGATCTGGCCCACGCCCCTGGTGGAGAACGACATGCCGGCCTACTCCTACCACGGCTACGCCTCCACCAATCATTACAAGGTCGATGAGCGCTTCGGCAGCAACGAGGACTACCGCAGCTTCGTGGCGCAGGCAAAGGCGAAGGGCATCGGCGTGATCCAGGACGTGGTGCTGAACCACATCGGCAGCAGGCACTGGTGGATGCAGGACATGCCCATGCCCGACTGGATCAGCTACGAAGGCAAGCCTGTGATGACAGCGCACCACCGGGTCGCCACGCAGGATCCTTACGCCAGCAAGGAGGATGCGCGCAACTTCACCGAGGGCTGGTTCAGCAAGGGCATGCCGGACATGAACCAGGCCAATCCCTATGTGGCCAATTACCTTATCCAGAACAGCATCTGGTGGATCGAGTACGCAGGCCTTTCCGGCCTGCGCGTGGATACCTACGGCTACTCCAATGTGAACTTCCTCACCGAGTGGTCGCGCCGCCTCACGCAGGAATACCCCAACATCAACCTCGTTGGCGAGGAGTGGAGCAACCATGTGCCCATTGTGGCGCGCTGGCAGCGCGGCAAGCAGAATTTCGACGGCTACCGCTCCTACATGCCAAGCATGATGGACTTTCCGCTCAACGACGTGCTGCGCAAGGCCCTTTCGGACACGGATGGAACCTGGAGCCTGAAGGACCTCTACGAAACCCTGTCGATGGACTACCTGTATCCGGACGCGCACAATCTTGTGCTCTTCGAAGGTAACCACGACCTGGCGCGTACCTTCAGCGTCCTGCACGGCGATCCCGCCCTCTTCCGCATGGCGATGGCCTACGTGCTCACCGCGCCACGCATCCCGCAGCTCTATTACGGCAGCGAAGTGCTGATGACCAGCACCACCAAGGGCCGCGACGATCCATCCTACCGCCAGGATTTCCCGGGCGGCTGGGCAGGCGACAAGGTCAATGCCTTCACGGGCGAAGGCCTGAGCGCCCAGCAGCGCGAGGCGCAGGCCTTCCTGAAAAAGCTGCTGAACTGGCGCAAGGGCGCGGGTGTCATCCACCACGGCAAGACCATGCACTTCGGGCCGGAGCAGGACAGCTACGTGTTCTTCCGCTACGACGGAAAGAAGAAGGTCATGGTGTCACTGAACCGCAATACAAAGGATGTCACCCTCGACGCAGGCCGTTTCCGCGAAATGCTGGCCGGCGTGCGCAGCGGGCGCGATGTCATCAGCGGCAAGGAATATCCCCTGCGGGACAGCATTACGCTGCCTGCGCGTTCGGCATTGATCCTGGAGCTTCAATGAACAGACTTACCCAAATGATGATGCTGGCCGGGCTGCTGTCCTGCACCGGCCACGCAGCGGCGCAAGCCATGCAGTTCGGCGCCTTCGGCAAGCAGGAATCCGTCAACATCGCCTCGCCCGATCCTGCCGCGCCCTTGCGCAGCTATACCCACAGCACCAGCATGGCGCTGCGCGAAGGGGATCCGCAGTCGGTCACCTATGCAGAGCGGGCGGACCTGCCGCGCGTGCGCAGCGGTTTCCTTCCTTTCGACGGCCTCTTTGCCCTGGCCGTGAACGAGATGAAGCAGGATTCGGTTTCCGCCATTCGCGACGGCAGCTACAACGGCGGCCAGCCAATTCCTTGCGAATGCTTCGAAACGGGCGAAAAGTGGAACTACGTATGGACGCGCGACCTGTCCTACGCCGCCCATCTCGGCCTCGGCATGCTCGACCCGAAGCGCGTACGCAACTCCCTCCTGTTCAAGCTCTCCGGCTACCGCGAAGGTGCGGCAAAGCCGCCGGAAGCCGCAGGCACCGCCGACGGCCTGCAGATCATCCAGGATACCGGCAGCGGCGGCAGCTGGCCCGTGAGCACGGACCGCGTCAGCTGGGCCTTCGGCGCCGACGAAGCGCTGAAGGCCCTCCCCGCGAACGAACGCGCCGCATTTGCCGCCACCGCCCTCAAGGCGCTGGTCAACACCATCGAGAACGACCGCATTGCGGCCTACGATGCCGCCGATGGCCTGTACAGGGGCGAACAGTCCTTCCTCGACTGGCGCGACCAGACTTACGCATCCTGGATTCCGGGCGACCTCGCGAGCATGGCCTCTTCCAAGGCCCTGTCCACCAACGTCGGCCACTACAAGGCGCTGACGCTGGCCGCGCAACTGGCGCAGGAGGCAGGCGACACCGCGGTGGCGGAACGATACAAGGGCTGGGCCGCTGCGCTGAAGCTGGCAATCAATGCGGGCTTCTGGCTGAACGACGCAGGCATGTACAGCAGCCTGACCGCAGGCCACTTCGACGGCGCGCCGCTGCACAAGTTCGACTGGCTGGGCCAGTCCCTCGCCATCGTCACCGGCGTGGCGGATGCCGAGCAGGCGCGCAGCATCATGGCACACTATCCGCATGGCCCCATGGGCGCGCCCGTCATCTGGCCCCAGCAGCAGGACATGCCGGTCTACCACAACCGCGCGATCTGGCCCTTCGTCACCGCCTACGGACTGAAAGCGGCGGCCATGACGCGCAATGTACTGGTCGCCGATGCCGCGTATGAAACGCTGCTGCGCGGCGCCGCCGTCAGCGCTTCGAACATGGAGAACCTGGAGTGGCTTTCCGGCCAGACGGTGCTGCACTTCCCGGGCAAGGCAGCGCTGGACGGCCCGGTAGTCAATTCGCGCCGCCAGCTCTGGTCCGTTGGCGGCTACCTGGGCGCTGTGATCGGCACCATGTTCGGCATTTCCACCACCACCGACGGCATCGACATCAAGCCCTTCATCACCTCGCGGCTGCGGGGCGGCCTGTTCCAGGGCAGCGAAGCCATCGTCCTCGACCAGCTCGTCCTGCAGGGCAAGCGCCTGCGCGTAAAGATCGCCCTGCCGCCTGCGGAAAACAGGGCTGGATACTACTTCGTGCAGGGTGTGGCGCAGAATGGCAAACCGCTCAACATGCCCGCGAAGTGGAGCGAAATTGCAGACGACAGCCAGATCGAGGTGACGCTCGGCCAGTTGATGCCCGGCCGCCAGGAGATCACCCGTATCGGCGCGCCCGTGCTGGAGCAGGACAGCACCGTGTTCGCGCCCCATGAGCCGGTGATCGCCTCCCTGAAGCGCGTTGGCGGCAAGCCCGTTCTTGCCATTTCAGGCAAGGAGCCGCTTGCCGCAGGCACTGTTCTGCCGGACCGTGGCCGCATCGCCTACAACATCTACCGCGACGGCAAGCTGGTCGCGGAACGCATTTCGGGCAGCAGCTGGACCGACCTTACGCCGGCCCTCGGCAACGCCTGCTACGCAGCCGAAGCCGTGTTCACCGATTCCGGCAACCGCAGCCACCACAGTGCGCCCGTGTGCCTGGACCAAGGCATTGCCACCGGCGGAAGCGAAACCGTGCAGCTTGCACAGGCAGGCCGCTACGCGGTGCAGGCCCTGTATCGCAACACCGCGCACCAGATCAACCTTGGCATCACGAACGGGGTGAAGTGGCTGCGCGTACGGGATGCATCCGGCGCCACCGTGGCGGAAGGCGTGGTGCAGATGCCCCACTCTCCCGCCGACGCTAAACAGCCTTCCTACTCCACGCCCCTGTACGCCCAGCTCAAGCCGGGCCGCTACACGCTGCAGATGAGCGACTTCTACAACATGAGCTACCTGCAGTCGAATGCGGCCTATGCGGACGCAGGAGGAAAGTCCGGCGCGCGCAATCGCACCGACCTTCACGGCTACCGCCTCATGCCGCTCGCCGCACAGGAAGCGCCTGCTGCCTCGAACGGCACCGTGAAGATCGTTGACGGTTTCCGCTCGCCGCAACTGGGCAACGAGCGCAAGCTGCGCATCTACCTGCCGCCCGGCTACGAGGCCAATGCCGGCAAGCGCTATCCGGTGCTTTACATGCACGACGGCCAGAATCTGTTCGACGCACGCAGCGCCGCCTATGGCGTGGAATGGAATATCGATGAAGTGGCGGACCGGCTGATCGCCAGCGGCAAGATGAAGGAGGTGATCGTGGTCGGCATCGACAACACGCCGGACCGCATCTCCGAATATACCCCCTGCTGCGACCTTTTCGTTGGCGGCGGGAAGCTGGACGACTACGCGCGCTTCATTGTGGAGACCGTGAAGCCCTGGGCGGACAAGGAGTTCCGCACACTTCCCGACCGCGGCAACACGGCCATCATGGGTTCCTCGCTGGGCGGCATCGCTTCGGTCTATATCGCGCAGCGCTATCCGCAGGTGTTCTCCAAGGCGGGCGGCGTATCGAGCTCCTTCTGGTGGAACCAGCGCGCCTTCGTGTCTTCGCCGCCTCCGCATCTGCCGGTGCAGTTCTACATCGACGCGGGCAACGCGGCGGACGGCATCGAGGATACGAAGCTCTTCCGCGATGCGATGCTGAAGCAGGGTTACCAGCAGGGCAAGGACCTTTACTACTACGAGGACGAGGGCGGCATCCACAACGAGCAATCGTGGGCCAGCCGCGTGCACTTGCCCCTGCTCTGGTTCTTTTCTAAGAACGCGCCCCCGAAATAAGCTTGCGCAGCGCGCTGCCCAGCACGCGCTGCTCTTCCGCCGACAGGCGCGAGTCGTAAAGCTCGCCGATGGCCGCCGAATAGTGCGGCCACATTTTTTTGCGCAGCGCCTTTCCCTCCGCCGTCAGCACGGCATAGGCGCCGCGCCGGTCGTTCAGGTCCTGCTCGCGGGACAGCAGCCCCGCCGCCATCAGCCTGTCCGCCAGGCGGGTCAAATTGCTGCGCGTGAGCACCACGTGCTGCGCCAGTTCCGACATGCGCAGCCGGTGTTCCGGCGCACGTTCCAGCGCCCACAGCACGTCATACCACCCCAGCGGCGGCAGATCGGCCTCCGCCAGCCTGCGCTCGATCAGCTCCGTGAGCAGAGCATGCGCGGTCAGGAACAAGGGCCAGGACGAATCCTGCGCCGCTTCGGACGTTTTCTTCATGCGCATAATTTTAGTTGCAATTGCAATTATCTGCAACTACAATGCGATTTAGTTGCATTTGCAATTACCTTGAAAGGATGAAGATCATGCAAACTTCGAACGCAGGCCGTCCCGACCTGGCCGCCGCACTGCTGCGCGTCAGCCTGGGTGCAATGTGGATCTCGCACGCGCTGTTGAAAGTGCTGGTATTTACGATGGCGGGAACGAGCCAGTTCTTCGTGTCGCAAGGCCTGCCCGGCTGGCTGGCCTGGCCCGTGGTGGCGGCGGAAATCGTTGGGGGCGCCGCCATCCTGGCGGGCTACCGCGGCAGGCTCGTTTCGCTGCTTCTGCTGCCCGTGCTGGCGGGTGCGCTGTACGTCCACGCCGGGAACGGCTGGGTATTCACCAGCGCCGGCGGCGGCTGGGAATATCCGCTCTTCCTGATGGCGATGTCGCTGGTCCACGCCCTGCTGGGCGACGGCGCCTATGCCGCGAGCAGTCCGCAGCAGAACCCGATTGCTGCGCGGGCGTAAGGGCGCCAAAGGTGCCATTTTGACGCCTGGCGGCAAATTGGCACCAGTATGCTATTATCCTCCACATCAAGTGACGTGTGGGTTAGCCATATGAAAGCAACTACGGAACGAGAGCGTATTACTGCGCGGGTTTCCAGCTCCGTGGCGGAAACGCTGAGCGAGGCTGCCGAGTTGTCCGGAACGACCTTGAACAGCTTTGTCATTCAGGCAGCACTGAAGGAAGCGCAACGTGTGATCGACCGGGAAAAGATGATCCTTATGTCCCGCGATGATGCAGCCATGATGCTGGACCTGCTTGAGAATCCTGCTCCCCCGAATGCCGCACTGACGCGTGCTTTTGAGCGCTTCAAGAAAGCGAAATATGGCGCCGGAACTAAAACCGCTCGAAAGCGTGCATGACATAAGCAGCTTTGATTGCGGCAATCCTGCACTCAATAGCTGGCTGCAGACGACAGCGATGCAACACCAGAAAAATGGGATGTCACGGACTTTCGTCGCATTGGACGAGAAGAACCCAGGCAGGATTAACGGATTCGTGACACTGGCGGTTCGAACGTTGACAAGCAGGGAAGAACTCCCCGCCAGCATGCGCAAGAAGTTGCCGCGAACGGTACCGGGCTATACCGTAGCCCGTCTGGCTGTCGACAGGACGGCGCAGGGCCGTCATCTGGGCGAGTATCTTCTCATTGAAGCGATGGAGCGTGCATATAGCGCAGCCAAGTCTGTGGGCGGGTTTGCGCTTTTCGTTGACGCAAAAGAAGGAGCTGCCGCCTTCTACCAAAGATACGGCTTCGTCCCACTGCCGAACGATCCGGACACGCTGATTCTTCCATTCGCAAGCATGCCCGATTTCGGCGAACTTAGCTGATCAACGCCGGAAGGCGCTGCGGCGAGAGGCGCGGGGTGTCGTGGAGTTTGAAGACGGACACCGCTTCCGCCAGCGCAGCAGCCTGCTGCTGCAGGGCGTCCGCCGCCGCTGCGGCTTCCTCCACCAGCGCCGCGTTCTGCTGCGTCACGCTGTCCATCTGGCTGATGGCGCTGCTCACCTGCTCGATGCCCTGCTGCTGCTCCGAACTGGCGGAGGCTATCTCGCTGACGATGGCCGTCACCTGCTGCACGCTGTTCACCACTTCGTCCATCGTCACGCCTGCCTGACCGGCCAGGCGCGTACCCGCCTCGACCCGCTGCACGGATACGCCGATCAGCTCCTTGATTTCCTTCGCCGCGCCGGCGGACCGGTGCGCCAGGTTGCGCACCTCGCTCGCCACCACGGCGAATCCCCGCCCCTGCTCCCCCGCGCGCGCCGCCTCCACCGCCGCGTTCAGGGCGAGGATATTGGTCTGGAAGGCGATGCCGTCGATAACGCCGATGATGTCCGAGATGCGGCGCGAGGACTCGTTGATGGCTTCCATGGTCTGCACCATGTCCGACACGGTTGCCCCGCTGCGCGCCGCGATCTGCGAGGCCGCATCGGCCAGCCTGCTTGCCTCGTTGGCGTTCTCGCTGTTGTGGCGCACAGTGCTCGTGAGTTCCACCATGGACGATGCCGTTTCCTCCAGCGCGCCCGCCTGCTCCTCGGTGCGGGAAGAAAGATCCAGGTTGCCCGTGGCGATCTCGGTCGAGGCCCCCGCAATCTGCTCCGTGCCTGCGCGCACCCGGCCCACGATGCTCGCGAGGTTGTCGTTCATCTGCTTCAGTGCCGCCAGCAGCTGGCCCACCTCATCCTTCGAGCGCACCTCGACATTGCAGCGCAAGTCGCCCGATGCCACGGTTTTGGCGATATCGATGGCCTGGGACAGCGGGCGCGTGATGCCCCGCACCAGCCACACCAGAATGGCCGCGCCCAGCGCCAGCGTCACTGCCAGCATGATGCCGAGCGACATGGTGGCGCTCCTGTTGGCCTCCTCGTTATCGCGCGCCACTTCTCCCATCAGCTTGCGCGACTGTTCGCCGATGTATTCCACAATACCGTCGATCTGTTTGGTCGGCGCCCGGTCCATGCCCTTCACCAGCGCGTCGACGGCTTTTGCGCTTTCCGGATTGGCGGAGTCGTACTGCTTCAGTGCGTTCAAGTAGTTGCGTCCCAGCTCGTCGTGCATGCGCAGCGCCACGTCCACCTGCTCGGTTTTCAGCTGCAGTTTCTCCATCAGGCCGCGCAGTTCGCGCAGTTCGGCCTGGGTCTGGTCGCTGCTCTTGCGGAACGCATCGGTGTAGCGCTGCAGGGCTTCCGCGTCGCCGCCGCGCAGCAGGATGTTCTTCCACTCCTGCACCTGGATCTTGAACTCCACCTGCGAGCTGCGCGCCTTGTCCACCGCCGCGGTCAGCGTCGTCGAACGCGCCATGCCCGACTCGTTGCGCTCCTTGATGAAGGACAGCGCGCTCAATCCCTGGTAGCCCACCACCAGCACTGCCAGCAGGAAGAAGGCGCCCAGCAGCGCAAGCCTGAAACCAATCTTCAGATCTGAAAATTTCATCTCGCTCCCCTTAGAAGGTGATGCTGTACAGATTCGTTCCCGGATCGGTGTCGCTCGTATGGATGACGCGCACGAATTTCAGGCCGAGCTTCTGCAGCAGGTAATTGGACGCCTCGTTCTTCGGCGAGGTAATCCCCAGCAGTCTTTTCAGGCCTATATGGTCTCGGGCATGCGCCACCACGGCAGTCGCAGCCTCGTAGGTATAGCCCTGGCCGTTGTAGCGCGGCAGGATGGCATAGCCGATATCCGTATCCGGCAGGCTGTCGCGCTTTATCAGGCCGCAGAGCCCCATGGGCGTGCCGTCTTCCGTGCGCTCCATGACATACAGCGAATAGCCGAGGCGTTCCTGCATTGCCACCGGTCCGCTCATGATCGCTTCGCGCGCTGCCTCCAGGGTGCGGATGCCCTTGTCGCCGATACCGGCCAGCCAAGTTGGATTATTCACCAGTTCGAAATAGAACGGCGCGTCGTCCACGCTGATCACGCGCAGCGTGAGGCGCGCGGTGGAGATCACGGCGCTCATGCCTGCCCCGCGCGGTGAAGGCGGAAGTCGGCCTGGGACGGACGCCCGGGCAGCGCAAGCTTTGCGACGGCGCGCGGCGATTCGGCCACCACCTCCCCGCGCCGCATCACCATCCTGCGCGCCGCCCGCAGGCGGATCGCTTCAACCGGATCGGCTGCATCGAGCATCACCAGGTCCGCATGGCAGCCCTCTTCCAGGCCGTAGCTTTCCAGGCCCAGGATGCGCGCGGGCGTTTGCGTCACCGCGTCGAAGCAGGCGCGCATGGCCTGCTGGCCTGTCATCTGCGCCACGTGAAGGCCCATATGCGCCACCTCCAGCATGTCGCCGGAACCAAGGCTGTACCAGGGGTCCATCACGCAGTCGTGGCCAAAGGCCACGTCGACGCCAGCGGCCATGAGCTCGGGCACGCGTGTCATGCCGCGCCGCTTGGGATAGCTGTCGTGCCGTCCCTGAAGGGTGATGTTGATGAGAGGGTTGGCGATGGCCGCCACGCCGCCTTCGCGGATCAGCGGCAGCAGCTTGCTTACGTAGTAGTTGTCCATCGAGTGCATCGAAGTGAGGTGGGAACCGGCCACGCGGCCGTGCAGGCCGAGGCGGTTGCTTTCGGCCGCCAGGGTTTCGATATGGCGCGACAGGGGATCGTCCGACTCGTCGCAATGCATGTCCACGCGCAGGCCCTTGTCCGCCGCGAATTCGCAGAGCAGGCGCACGGACTCGGCGCCGTCGGCCATGGTGCGTTCGAAATGGGGAATGCCGCCCACCACGTCCACGCCCATGGCGATGGCGCGTTTCAGGTTGGCGAAGGCGGTGGGGCTGCGCAGCAGGCCGTCCTGCGGGAAGGCGACGAGCTGCAGGTCGAGATATGGCGCCACGCGGCGTTTCACTTCCAGCAGGGCCTCCACCGCCAGCAGGCGGTCGTCGCATACGTCCACGTGGGTGCGGATGGCGAGCAGGCCGCGCGCCACCGCCCAGTCGCAATACTGCATGGCGCGCTCCACGAGCGCATCCTGGCTCAGCGAAGGTTTGAGTTCGCCCCACAGCGCGATTCCCTCAAGCAGGGTGCCTGACTGGTTGACGCGCGGCAGGCCGTAGCTGAGCGTGGCGTCCATGTGGAAGTGGGCGTCCACAAAAGGCGGGGTTACCAGATCGCCTTCCGCGTCGAACTGCTGCCGCGCCTGCACGGGGAGGCAGGGGCCGATCGCGGCGATGCGCCCGGCATCGATTGCGATATCGATGCCTTGCCTGCCGTCCGGCAGCGTTGCGTTCCTGATGACAGCATCCATCCTCTTCCTCCGCTCGCGTCGATGGATGATTGTAGGCATCGCGCGCCCCTTCGTGCAATGTTGCGCTGCATTAATTTTGATGCGAAGTAAGCGAAAAACGCTTTGCGCCGCGACCAATCCTGACTAGAATGGGATATTGCATCGCACCATTTCTAACCGTTCGCAGGAGAGAGTATGTTTCCGATTCCCGAGCAGTTGTCCCAGGCAGCCAAAACGCAATTCGAAACCCAGTTCGATATCCTGAACCGCCTTGCCAGCAAAACCTTCGAAGGGGCGCAGAAAGTCATCGCCCTCAACCTGAGCACCACCCGCACCACGGTCGAGCAGGGCTCGGAGGCGGCGCGCAGGCTGTTCGAAACCCGCGATCCCAAGGAGTTTTTCAGCACCGATGCGGCCAAGGCGCCCATCGATACCGTGCTGGCTTACGGCCGCGAGCTGTTTACCATCGCCAGCCAGACGCAGGCCGAGCTGCTGCAGACGGCCAAGGAGCAGCTGAGCGCCGCCCGCAGCGCCAACGAGGCGGTGCGCACGGCCGCGGCGGCCGCCCCCGCCGAGGCAAGGAAGACGGCCCAGCTGGTGGTGGAAGCCGCGCAGCCTGCTGCCGGGAAGGCGGCCGACCTGGTCGCCGCCGCCACGGCTTCCGCACCCGCCGCCGCGCCCGTGGAGGCGGATGAGGAAGTGGTCCACGCCAAACCGGTGAAGGCCAAGCCCGCCGCGGCGGCCAAGGCGGTGTCGGAGGCGGTGACTTCCATTCCGGTAGCCGCGAAGCCGCGCAAATAAGCTTCGCTGACTGTGTTCGGTGACGGGCCTCGTCACCGGGGACAGACCCCGTCCGGGGTCGGTCCCCTCTGCTGCGTCTGCGCCCTGTCAACAAATCTATCCTGATGTATCCTAGCGGGCTCACTGCAAGGATATTTCATGAGTTTATCGAGGCTTATCGGCGGCTTCGTGCGTTCGCATTGGCGCGCCTATGCCGGTTCGGCTGTCATGCTGACCGGCGTTGCCATCATCGGCATCTGGATTCCCCGAAAAATCGGCTCCATGGTGGACGACCTTGCCGCCCACCGTCTTGGTCCCCATGAGCTGCTGACCGGCGTCGGCCTCCTGCTCCTGGTCGGACTGCTCAACTACGCCCTGCGCGTGGCCTGGCGCATCCGCCTCTACTCGGCCGCCTACCAGCTGGGCGTGGAGCTGCGCACGCGCTTCTACCGCCGCCTTTCGCGCCAGGGGCCGGCCTTCTATCAGAAGCAGCGCACCGGCGACCTGATGGCGCTGGCCACCAACGACATCGACGCCATCGAAATGGCGGCGGGCGAGGCGGCGCTGGCGGGTTTCGACGGCTCGCTCACGCTGGCCATGGTGCTGGGCATGATGCTGCTGGGCGTGGACTGGCGCCTCGCCCTCGTGGCCCTGCTGCCCTTCCCCCTGATGGCCTACGCCTTCTGGCGCATTTCGAGCCACATCCACACCGCCTCCGCCGATTCCCTGAAGCGCTTCAGCGCATTGAACGAACATGTGCAGGAGACCCTCTCCGGGGTGCGCACCCTGCGTACGCTCGGCCTGGAACAGCGCAGCAGCGCGCGCTTCTCCGAACTGGCGGGGCATGCCGCCCAGGCCAACCTCACCTCCCAGCGCTGGGAGGCCGCCTACGAACCCGCGTTCGGCCTCACGCTGTCCGCGGCGGCCGTGCTGTCCCTGGGCTACGGCGGCTACCTGGTATGGAACGGCCAGCTCTCCATCGGCGCGCTGACCAGCTTCAGCATGTATCTGAGCCTGCTGATCTGGCCCATGTTCGCGGCGGGCTGGGTGCTGTCGCTGATCGAACGCGGGCGCGCAGCCTGGGCGCGGCTCCAGCCCATGCTGGACGAGCCGCTCTCCATCGACGACCGCGGCACCGTCACGGCATTCGAGCCGGGAGAACTGGTGCTGGACGATATCACCGTGGCTTACCCCGGCCAGACCACGCCTGCGCTCTCCGGCCTGTCGCTCACGCTCAAGCCGGGACAGACGCTTGGCCTCGTGGGGCCGACGGGCGCGGGCAAGTCCACCCTCCTGCGCGTGCTGCTGCGCCAGCTCACGCCGCAGCAGGGCGCGGTACGCTGGGGCGGACATGCCCTGGAGGAGTACAAGCTGGCCACGCTGCGCGACGCCATCAGCTGGGTGCCGCAGGAATCCTTCCTGTTCTCGGCCAGCATCGCGGAGAACATTGCGCTGGCGCGGCCGGAAGCGACGCGCGCCGAAATCGAGCACGCCGCCGACCTCGCAGCCATTCACGACGACATCCAGCTCTTCCCGCAGAAGTACGAGACCGAAGTGGGCGAACGGGGCATCACCCTCTCGGGCGGCCAGCGCCAGCGCGTGGCGATTGCGCGCGCGCTCCTGTCCGATAACGATCTCCTGCTGCTGGACGATGCCCTGTCGGCCGTCGATACCGGCACCGAGACGCGCATCCTGGAACACCTCGAAGAGCTGCGCCGCGCGCGGCCCGAACGCAGCGCCATCATCGCCAGCCACCGCCTGAGCGCCGTGGTGGACGCGGACCGCATTGTGGTGCTGCGCGATGGCCGCATCAGCGAGTCGGGCACGCATGAAGAACTGCTCGCCCTGAACGGCTGGTATGCCAGCCAGTGGCGCTATCAACAACTGGAGGCCAGCCTCGATGCAGCCTGAGACCCAAGACAAGCAGCGCTCCATGGCGCTTTCCTACCGCCTGCTGCACAGCGTGACCAGGCCGGACATGCACCACCTTTACTGGGCCCTGCTCTGGCTGATCTGCGCCGCCGGTCTCGAAGTTCTCGGCCCCTTGCTGGGCAAGCGCCTGATCGACGAGCACCTGCTGCCGCGCCGCCTGGACTGGACGGCAATGGGCCTGCTGCTGGCGGGCGTGCTGCTCACCGGCTGGGCCTCCACCATCCTGCGCTACATGCAGCTGGTGCGTCTCTCCGGCCTCGCCATGCGCTCCGTGCAGCGCCTGCGCGAACGCGTCTACAGCCACGTGCTGCGCCTGCCCATGGCCTTCTTCGACCGCGCCATCACCGGCCAGCTGGTCTCGCGCGTTACAAACGATACCGAAGCGGTCAAGGGGCTTTACATCCAGGTGCTGTTCGTCATGCTGGACAACTCCATCGTGCTGGTGGGGATGGTGTGCGCCATGGCATGGCTGGACTGGCGCCTGATGCTGATCGTGGTGGCCCTGCTGCCCTGCGTGCTGCTGATCGTCTTCCTCTACCAGCGCCTGAGCGCGCCCGCCGTGACGCGCGCGCGCCAGCTGCGCAGCGAGATCAATGCGCAGATGGCGGAATCCATCGGCGGCATGAGCGTCCTGCAGGCGAACAACGCGGGCGAGCGCTTCACCGAGCGCTTCGCAAAAACGAATGAACAGCACTACACGCAGCGCGTGGCCGAGATCCGCGCCAACGCCTGGCTGCTGCGCCCCGCGCTGGACATGCTCAACGTGATCCTGCTTGCGGGCGTGATCTTCGCCTTCGGCCAGCGCAGCATGAGCGCCGCCGAAGTGGGCGTGCTGTACGCCTTCATCAACTACATCGCCCGCGTGATCGAGCCCCTCATCCAGATCACCATGCAGTTCAGCCAGTTGCAGCAATCCGTCGTGGCCACGAGCCGCGTGGCCGCCCTGCTGGCGGAAGAGGACGCGCAGGAACACCATGCGGGCCGGCACGGCGTGCGCAGCGCAGCCAACGATCCGGACGCTCCCGCCATCGCCATCAGCCACCTGGACTTCGAGTACAACCCCGGCCAGCCGGTGCTGCACGACCTGTCGCTCACGATCCCGCAGGGCGCCTTCTTCGGGGTGGTGGGCCACACGGGCAGCGGCAAGTCCACGCTCATGTCCCTGCTGCTGCGCTACTACCCTGCGCGCCACGGCAGCATACTGATGAACGGCCGCCCCCTGGACGATATCGACACGGAGCAGTTCCGCAGCGACGTGGGCCTGGTGCCGCAGGACCCCTTCCTGCTCGCGGCGTCGGCGCGCGAGAATATCGACATGGGCCGCGGCCTGCCGCAGGAGCAGATCGAGGCGGCGGCGCGGGCGGCGCACGCGCACGGCTTTATCCAGGCGCTGGAGGATGGCTACGACACCATGCTCGGCGAAGGCGGCTCACGCCTTTCCTCCGGCCAGAAGCAGCTGATCGCCATTGCGCGCGCCCTGGCTGGCCAGCCGCGCATCCTGCTCATGGACGAAGCCACCTCGCGCATCGACAGCGCCACGGAGCAGATCGTGCAGGCGGCAATGAACGAGCTGCGCGGCCGCGTCACCATCATCGCCATCGCCCACCGCCTGTCCACCATCCGCGATGCCGACCGCATCATCGTGCTCAATCACGGCCGCATCGCGGAAGCGGGCGCCCACGATGAACTGATGCAGATCGACCAGGGCCTGTACCAGCGCCTCTACCTGCTGCAGCAGTTGGCTGCGTGACAACGCTGGCTAACTATCAACAAATTGGTGCGAAGTGTAGGGAAAAGGTCACTTTTCGAAAAAAAGTCTTCTCGATCCTGAATTTCCGAACTGCAACGACCTATAATGGAATGACACGATTCGCGCCGTCGATAGGCGCCGTGCAGGCTCGAGGACACAAAGTTGGCAGGATTACCGGCATCGACGATCTCGCGTGGCATAAGGCTGCTGGGAGCGGCCTGCCTGCTTGCGCCGGTACTCGCCTTCGGCGAGACTCCGCTCGATAGCGAGATCGCGGCCATCCGCGAGCAAGTGCGCTTCATGCCCGACCAGGCCCTGCACCGCCTGCAGAAGATCGACAGCGAAGCGCGCAGCGCACCGCCCGCCGCCTATGGCGAATTCCTGGTGCAGATGGCATCCGCCTGGCGCGGCATCCACGACAACGAAAAATCCCTGCAGGCCGCTGAACAGCTGATCGCCTTCGGCAAGGCCCACAAGGACAACGCCCTTCTCGCCAAGGGCATGCTGGCCAAGGCTTACACGCTGTCCGCCATGAGCGAGCTGAAAGCCTCGCATGCGGTGGCCTTCGAAGCCGAAAAGATCGCCAACACCACGAACGACATGCCGCTGCGCGTGCAGGCCACGATCACGGCGGGCCAGAGCTTTGCGGAACAGGGGAACTTCCCCAGCGCGCTGCCCAAGCTGCAGCTGGCCGTGGACCTGGCGCGCCCCATCACCGAAGACCTGACCCCGCTGGCCATGGCCCTCAACGCCCTGGTGCTGGTCTATGTGCAGCTCAAGGAATACGACAAGGGCTGGGAAGTGCAGGCCGAGTCCATGGAAGTGGCGCACAAGCTCAATTCACCCGGACGGCTGGCCATTGCGCTGAGCACCGAGTACGGCCTGGCCATCGACACCCAGCAGGATGAACGCGCCATGCGCGCCCTGCTGCGCGGCCTGGAAGTGGTGCGCAAGCTGGGCGCCCGCCGCATGGAGGCCACCACGCTGGTGAACCTCTCGGACATCTACCTCAAGCAGCGCGACTATGCGAGCGCCCTCCGCTTCGGCAACGAATCGCTGCAGGCAGCGCTGAAGATGAACGACACGCGCACCGAAGCCACGGCCCGCATCAACATCGGCCAGGCCTACCTCGGCATGGGGCGCGTCGCCGAAGGGAAGAAGAGTTTCGAAGCCGGGCTGGCCGTTTATGAAAAACTGAACGACAAGCCCGAACTGCAGATCATCCTGACCGAGTACGGCGATGCGCTGGAACGCGCGGGCGACTATGCCGCCGCCGTTTCCGCCTACCACCGCGAGCGCAGGCTGTCGAATGAGCTGTTCGAGAAGGCAAGGCAGAAAGCCGTGCTGGAGCTGCAGGAGAAGTACGACGCCGAGAAGAAGCAGCGCCAGATCGAGTCGCTGAGCCACGAGAACCTGGCGAAGAGCGCGGAGCTGGATAACCGCCGGCTGCAGCAGCGCGTGTGGTGGCTGCTGGCACTGGTGTTCGCCCTCGCATCGGTCATCGTGGGCCTCCTCTACCGCAAGGTGCGGCAGGCGAACGCCCAGCTGGAAGTGAAGAACCTGGAGCTCAAGCAGCAAAGCTCCCTGGACCCCCTCACCTCCCTCTACAACCGCCGCCACTTCCAGGAATACATGCGGGCCCACAACCACCACGAACGGCGCGGCGCAGGCAGCGACGAGGAAATGGTGGGCGCCCTCTTCCTGCTGGACGTGGACCATTTCAAGCACGTCAATGACACCCATGGCCACGCCGCGGGCGACGCCGTGCTGAAGATGATTGCGGAGCAGCTGCGCGTGGCCTTGCGCGAAACGGACATGATCGTGCGCTGGGGCGGCGAAGAATTCCTGGCCTTCCTGCCTTCGGTGCCGCGCAGCAGCCTGGAGGAAGTGGCGCGGCGCATCCTGTACAGCATCTCCACCCAGCCTCTGGACTACCAGGGCACCGCCATCCCGGTCAATGTATCGGTCGGCTTCGCGCCCTTCCCGCTCATGCCGGGCAATACCCCGCTGCCATGGGAGCGCGCGGTCAACCTGGTGGACATGGCCCTGTATCTCGCGAAGGCACATGGCCGCAACAGGGCCTACGGCGTGCGCGGCTTCTCGAACTTCCACAGCACCACCATGGAGCACATCGAGCAGGATCTGGAGCGCGCGTGGCGCGAAGGCTTCGTGGACCTGAGCGTGGTGCTGGGCGGAGCGCCGGGTGTGCCGCCGCCGTCAGCCAGCAATGTGGTGCCGCTGAACGTGCAGCGCAAAACCAGCAGCTGAACGCTACTTCTCCTCTTTCTTCTTCCGCTCTTCCTCCGCGCGCGCCTCACGCGCCGAATCCTGCACCTTCTCGCCTGCCTTTTCCATCTTCTCGCCGATCACCTCGGCGGCCTTGTTGATGGTGCGGCCTGCATCTTCGGCCGCCTTGTCCAGTTCCACGGCCGCCTTGGCCGCCGCCTGGTCGATCTGGCGCCCGGCGCGTTCGGCCGGGCCTTCCTTGATCCGCTTGTCCTCCTGCCTGTCGCAGCCCGCCAGCGCGAGCCCGAGAATGATGATGCCGATCCAGTGCTGTGTCCGCATAGCCACTCCTCCAACAAACTTTCTCCCCAGCATAGCAAAATCGGGCCGGGCGGAGCGCTATGTTGGCTACTGCGCGGGCGCTGGAGTCTCATCCAGCAGGGTGGTTTCGAGCAGCCTTGAAAGGTCTTCGCGCAAGGCCTGAAGCCGGGGCGCGGCTTCGGGCCGGTTCAGCTTTTCCGCCGCCTGTATCTTCGCTTCCGCACAGGCGCGCTTGCGTTGCGCGATGCAGCTGCGGGCCTCGTCCAGCAGGTTCTCGGCGCGCATGGTGTCGATGCGCGCGAACAAGGCATCGGTTTCCGCGTCCTCGCCCCACTTGGCGGTGAAAGCCTTCAACCGGGTTGCCGCGCGGTCGGGCGCGTTGGATTTCAATGCGCCGTTCAGCACGGGCTGCAGTTCGGTCCAGGCCTTCGCCCGCTGCCGTGCCTTGTCGCAGGCCGGCGCCGCATCGTTGATCGCCTGCTGCACACGCTGGAGCTGTTCCGCCGACGCCTTCGCGGTCTTCAATTCCGCCAGCCCGGCGCGCGCATCGCCAATGCGGCAGCCGCCAGCCTGCGCAATTGCTTCGGCAACGCGGCCTTCGAACTTCTTCGTCCGGTTCTCCGGCCTCACCATCAGCCAGATGGCCAGCAGGAGCAAGGCGACAACGACCCAGGTGCCCTTCCCCACGGGCTCGCGCACCGGAGGCCGGGCCGCGCGTGGCGCGCTGCTCTCCTGCGCAGGTGCGGCGGCCGGTGGGGCCGCCGCATCTGCCGTGGCCTGCGCTGTCTCGCGTTCCTGTGCGGCCCGCCCGGCAGACGCCCGCCCCGCCGCAGCGCGGTAAGCGGCCACGCGTTCGGCGGCTGCCATGTCGGCAGCGGCCCGCTCCGCCGCTTGCCGGCCGGCTGGTGCGATGTCCTGCGCAAGGTCCGGCGCACGGGCCGCTGCCGGAGGCGCGGCTGTGCCTTGCTGCCGTACGCCGCAGTAGGGGCAGAAGTTCACCGCGCGCGGGAAGGTCTTCCCGCACTCGCTGTTCACGCAGGCATGAAGCTCGGTCACCGCTGCTCCTTATTCCGGGTCGGGAATATCGTCCTGCGGATCGGGAATCGCGCCTTCGAAGAGCGCCGCGACCTCAGGCAGCTCGGCGGCCGTCTTCCACTGGTCCACATGCGGCACCCAGCGCATATTCCACAGCTTCGTTCCACGCACGATCTCGCCGCGCGCAATGCGCTGCGCCAGCTCCTGCAGGTTGAATGGCCCCTGCTGTACCCGGTCGAGGAAGACCTTGTACAGCGAGTCAGGCGCCAGCGGCGGCGCGCTGCCGAAGATGGAAACCGCGGCGGACTCGCTGGCCAGGTACTCGGGCCGCAGCACGCGCTTGTCCGCCTGCTGCTGCACCTCCCAGCTGTAGCTGTCGCTGGCCGATCCGGGAACGATCTCGCTCCACTGCGCGAGCGATTCCATGGCCCGCTCCTCGCTGGCGGGACCAAGCGCAGGATCGGAAGCGTGCGCGCGGCGCAGCCAGGCGTCGTGCAGCCGCCGTGCCGTAATGTTCGGCAGCGAGGGCGACGGCAGTTCGGCGCCCGTTTCATCGACCTCCAGGCGCGGCTGGTATACGCGCAGCTGATAGTGCCGCATGAGGGTGGCCAGCAGCAGCATCTGGTGCGGCCCCATCCTGCCCAGGCGCTGCTGGACGGCGGCAATCAACTGATCGCGGTAGTAAGGCGGCAGGCCGTTGGACCGTATTGCGAACTCATTCCCGATCTGCAGCCACTCGCCCGATCCGCGCTCCACCTCGAACAGATACTGGCCGTGCGGCTGGAAGCTCGCTTCCCGGTCCGCCAGGTCCGCCTTGCGGCGCAACACGCCCAGCGCTACGGCCTGCAGGAACCATTCATAGTCGTCCGCCAGCCGGTTCAGTTCATCCATGCTCGGCGAAATGGGGTGGCGGAAGCGCGTGGAATCGAAATGCAGGTGTGTGGGAATCTTCGGGTTCTCGATCTGGTAGGACGTGCGCCAGGTCGGCAGGCCGCGCAGCACTGTCATGGGGAAGCCGGAAAGCTCGATGTAGCAGACCGCCCGGCCGCCGATGCCCGTGTTGACCAGGTTGAGCAGGTCGCCGTGGAAAAAGCCTGTTGGCACGGCAGCCCGCAGCTCGCCTTCCAGCCTGCGCCAGGCATGGGCGTCCGCCACGCCGATGAAGCACTTGAACTGGTCGGCGTTCGGCGTGTACTCGGCGCCGAAACGCGCGTTCACCCATGGCATGGCGCTGCGTATCCATTCGTTGAAGATGCGCTGGCGCTCCTGCGGCGTGAGCGTCAGCAGCCTTTCGAGCAGCGGGTCCGTGGCGGGCGCATCGCCCGGCTGCACGGTCGCCAGCTGCACTTGCGCGCGGCGGAACAGCTTGAGAAGCAGTGAGGCGCGCAGCTTCTCCTCGCCCAGCTGCGGGAACAGGCGCGCGGAACCGCCGAATTCGCGCAGCACCTCCTCGCTCCAGGCGCTCACATCGCCGCTCAGGCGCACCGGCTCCGGCGGCGTATCGCTGGCCAGCTTCATATAGGTGGCGTGTTCGTGCTGGGCGTCCGCCCGCAGCTGGGCAATGCGCTGGTCCACTGCGCCCAGCATCGCCTCCACGCTGCGGCGGCCTTCCTGGAATTCCCCTGCAATGCCTGTCCATTCCCCCCGGCCCTTCTCGTCCACCGTGCGGATATCGCCCAGCCAGAGCGACATCTCCTTCAGCAGGACGATGGCCTGCCCTGCCGCCACGGCGAGCATGTGGAAGCGCAGATAGTCCGAGAGGTCGCGCTTCAGGTGCGCCATCACTTCGCGCGACTGCTGTTCCCGCCCCAGCAGCTTGCCGGAGGCCTGGGTGAGATTGTTCAGCGACTCCTCCACCTGGCGGGTGCGCAGCACATCGCGCATCTCCCGGTAGCGCAGCGCATTGCGTTCCATGTGCGGCAGGTCGCGCTGCGCCAGGCGCCCCTTGACCTGCTCCAGCAGGGAGAGCACGAACTCCAGGCCGCCCTGCTTGCGGTCGTCCAGCAGGGCGTAAAGGCGGCTGCGCACGCGCTCCTTCAGCCGCACCGCCAGTTCGCTGGTGTGGCGCTTCAGCCTGTCCTCGCTCGTCTCCGCCGTGGCGCCCGCCTCGCGGATGGCGTCGCGTTCCAGCTGCGGCAGCAGTTCGGCCACCTTTTCGCGCCACACTTTCAGGTCGTAGCCCGCCATGATGCGGTCGATCTCCATCTGCACCTTGCTCTCGACCCGCTCCAGCAGGGAGCGCTCGTCCTTGTCCTGCAGGAGCTGGCCGACCAGCGCGTATTCGTGGAAGGGCGTCGTATCCACGGTTCCCCGGCGGAAGTCCGGGAACTCGTCGAATGGCTGCTCGCTCATCGCCATGTGCTCGCGCATGAAGACGTCGCGCTCCTGGTCCCCGGCCCGCCGCGCAGGCGCGCCATCGCTGCCCATCACGCCGAAGAAGGCCTTCACCATCAGCCCCGCGAGCTCGTAGGCGCGTATGTCCTCGCGCAGGCTTTGCTGGGTATCGAGCACCGACTGCCCGAAGGCCGAGTACACCTTCGAGTACGAAAGGCGCATGTCGCCGAAGCGCTGCTCCGGCACACGCGGATTGAAAGGCCCCAGCTTGTGCTGCTGCTGGTTGACCGCGACGGAGCGCTTGCGGTTGGCGAAATCGGCGGAAGCGAAGTCTTCGAACAGGGAGTCCGCCACCATCTGGTACACGTCCTTCACGTCCAGCGTGGCCTTGTTGGCGAGGTTGGCCGTATCGACCAGGTACACGTCGTCGAAAGGCGCGCCACGGCCTGTCAGGCTGTCCGGGTCCGCCCAGCGAACATGAGCGTTCATGTCGCGCATGGCCGTTTCCAGTTCCATCAGCGTGGCGTAGGCATTGGCCTCGGTGCGTTCCTTGTTGGCGCGGGCATAGCCGGTGGGCATGAACATCACCGCGTCCACCTGGCTGTCCGCCACCTCCTGCCGGGCGATGGCCTTGGCGATCCAGCCCAGGTCCATCATCGTTCCCGCCCCGGTGCCGCCCGCGTTGGAGCCGATCACCACAATGCGGAACTTCGACGTATCCACCTGCAGGCCGAGGCGCTGGTAGTTTTCCTTGCGCTCCTGGCCCGCGTTCCCGCTCAGGAAATTGAGCGCACCCTTGATGCGGCCGCGCAGCTTGGGATATTTGTCGTACAGGTAGAGCCGCGCCACGGCGCGGATCTGGCCCGCTCCCTTGGACGGATCGATACCCAGGGAACGCAGCTTCTTCGGCCGCAGCGGCATCCAGCTTTCGATCAGGGGGAAGCGCGCCAGGCTGTCGTCCGACTCGTGGTACTGCTGCAGATCGATCGGTTCGACCAGCCTTTCCTCGTCGCTGAGTTTCACCAGCTCGTACCACGGGTCGGTGCGCTGCGATTTGCCCTCGTCGATCACCGCGCCGCTATCGAGGTCGATATGCAGGAAGCGCGCAACGGGAAAGTCGCCGATGGCGTCAACGCGGGTGGGATGGTGGCGGTTCCACACTGCGGACAGAATGCGCCTGCGGATGCGCATCAGCACTTCCATGCCCGTGCCGCCCGCGCCGATGAACAGCGTGGGCCGCAGGTCTACCTTGAGTTCCGTCTTCTTCTCGTCCATGGGCGTCTCCTAGCGGCGGCCGGTAATGAAGGCGCCCACCAGCGCGGCGATGCCGAACACCAGCAAGGTGCCGGTGACGGCGAGATTCAGGAACTTGCTTGCATTGAGCAGGCCCAGTACGACCGCCGCGCTCAGGAAGGAGAGGCCGAAGAACATCAGCCAGCCCGCCGTGTCGGCGGACGCGGGCGACACGCGCTTGCGCACCAGGTGGTTGGCATAGGCGTTCCGCGCCAGGAAGAACACCAGCAGCAGCACCACGAATATCCCGCTGCCGATGGCGATGTCGCGCGTTGAGGTATCGGTGGCAGGCGCCCCGGCGACCGGCGCGACCTCGATGGGCGTTCCCGCTGCCGGAGGCGGCGTGGTGGAGAGCGCAGGATTGGAGCCATCCGGCGCCTTCGGGGACTTGCTGTCGGGGACTTTGAATCCTGGATCTGGTGTCTGCATGGTGTCCTCATTTGCCAAGGCGGACCTGCGCGCCCTCGCGCACGTCCGCCAGCTGGTTACCGAAAACGGTGGTGTGAAGCGTTGCCGCCTGCATGCCGGTGCGATCGTAGAGCGGCGTGCGCGCGCCGGGCTTGGCGCGCACGGTACGGGGTTCTCCGTCTATGGTGAGGAGAACCTTGCGCGGCCTCGTCATGGCCACCGTCGCCGCTGCGGCGGCGCCCAGCAGGGCTAGCGCGGCGCCTGCCGCCATGGCCAGCGGCGCCATGCCGTAATGAACGCGCACCTCAAGCGGCAGCGTGGCGCGCGAACCCTGTATCTGCGCGGGCGGCGTGAAGATCTCTGGCAGCGGATCGCCTGGAAAGAGCGCCGCCATGCGCTGCCGGAACGCCTGCGACAGTTCGAGTTTCTGGTCCGCGAGCTGGACCTCGATGCGTGCCGGCAGAACCTGCGCGGAACCTGCCGAACGCAAGGCCTGCAGGGACCACTTGCCTGGCAGCTCCCCAAGCGGCAGCGGCATGGCGGAAGCCATGGCCTGCGGCTTGCCGGGGCTGAGCGCGGTGATAGCGCCATGTTCCAGCCGGATCGGCGCTTCACTGCCTGCGATATCTGCGCGGGCCGCGATCCTCGCGTGTGCGATGGTGTAGGGATAGATGGCGTTCTCCATGCGCCAGGCGATGCGTGCCGAAGCGCCTTGCGCGGCCCCGGTATCGGCATCGATGTCCGCGCGCAGCAGGCCATTGGGCAGCGTGCTGAAGGCAACGCCCGGCAGGTTCTCCACCTTCGCGGGCAGCAGGCGCACGGTGTCCTGGTCCAGGGGCTTGAGGCGCGCAGGCGGCTCGGTGATCACCTGCTGCACGCGGCCGCTGGCCATCAGGCGGTCCAGCTCGCGCGCCCCTTCCTCCTGCACGGCAAACACGTACACCATCAAACCGTTCGCGCTGTAGCTGGCGCCATGCACCGGCATATGCAGGGGAAAGGCGAGCGCCTTGCGGATTGCGCCGCCCTCGTGGATCAGCTGATAGAACTCGCGGTTGCGGCGCGCCGTGGCCTGGTCGTTGTTCGGACTGTTGCGGTTATTGGTGAAGAGCCACACGAGGCCGGGCTTGCCGCCCAGCGCCACGTCCATGGACGCGCGCACGGCCTCGCCAAGGTCCGTATCGGCCAGCGCGCTGCTGCCCGGTTTGCGCGCCACGGCCAGCGATGCGAGGGCGTTCGCGATGGCGTCGCGCGGCGGCTTCGCATCCACCTTCAGCGCCAGCAGGGCCCTGGGCGAAGGCGCGCCGGGAAGGCTCTGGTTGAAGGAGGCCATCACCAGCGCATCGCCAGGCTGCACGGCCGCCAGCGCAACCTCGCGCACCAGCGCCTTGTACTGCGAGGCCGGGTCGCTGTAGAACGGTTCCATCCAGCCCGAGTTCTGGACCAGGAACACGTGCGATACGGCGCCTGCGGGTGCGGCGGCCGCGCAGCACAGCGCGAACAGCAGCGCCTTCATGGCTCCTCCCCAAGACGCCAGCCACGGATATGGTTCCAGGACGGGTGATGCAGCCAGAGACAGTCGTTATGCACGAAGGGCAGGCAGTCCGCCGGATGCCGCAGGCGCACGATTTCGTCCAGGATCACATTACGCTGCCCCACCCACTCGAACAGGGTGCGGGGCAGCAGCTCGCCGCTGAGCGCCGCCTCCGCCTTGCCGGTATAGCCCTCGATGCGCAGCACCAGGCCGGAAGGCTGGCTGCGCGTGGCCGAGATGTTCTCCAGCAGCGGCAGCACGAGGGCATCGCCATGGCGCTGGTCTTCCACGTCTTCCACCGACCAGGGATCGTTCTTGACCTGGTGCCCGCGCCGGAACAGCAGCGTATTGAAGCCGAGGCGCGCGCCGTCGATGGGCTGCACCTGCCCTCCGGCGCGGCCCAGCTCGCGAAAGGAATAGCTCTCGCCGTCGTGCCCGATCAGCCACAGGCGGCCGTCGCGGCTGCGGGCGGGGCCGCCGAACTGCAGGCGCGGCTTCCACGGGAAGGGCCAGGCCAGCCATTGCGGCGCGCGTCCCGGATGCCACAGCAGATGGCCGCGCTCATGCAGCCACACGAGGGCGCCGTCATAGCTGTAGGGCCGGGACCAGCCACTGTCAGGCACCTCTGAACCGTTGACCGGGAGGGATTCCGGATCGGCGCCATCCGCCAGCGCTGTCCACAGGCGCGGCCCCTCCGGGGCAGCCACAAGGCAGGCGATATAGCGGCCGGCCGCGCCCGGGCTGGACGCCAGCGGCGCGTGCAGCACGGCTTCCGTGCGGAAGCTTTCGTTGACGGGATTGACGAGCAGGCGATACAGGCCGCCATCGCCCGGCAGCAGTCCCACCTCGCCCCGCCTTCCGCCGGATGCAGGCAGCCAGGCAAAGGCGGAGCGCTCGAAGCGCAGTTGCGCCGCGCCCTCTTCCGGCGCCAGCAGTTGCCAATGGCTGGCGCAGGGGTCCCAGTACTGCAGCACATTGCGCGTGTAGGCCAGCGCCAGCAGGCGCTGCGCAGCAAAACCGAAGGTGCCGGAGATGAAGGCGCTGACTGCATTCGGCGGCACGGGCAGGCGCAGCTCGGCCTGGCCCACCGCAGGCTCGGGCGCCCGCTTCTCCAGCGCCTGCGCCAAGGGAGCGGAAGTGAGCGGCAGTCCCTGCGGCGCGTGCTTGGGCAAAGGCCAGGCGCTGGCAGGAAGCGCGGCGGTGCCGGGCGGCGCGGCCCAGGCCGGGATGAGGCGCGGGGCATCGCCCGCCTGCAGCAAGGGAGCGCCGCAATCGGGGCAGAACGCAAAATTTTCGGGGAAGATCGCCGCGTGATCGCAGCTCGCTGGAAGCGCTGCGCCGAGCACGGCCGCCACATCTGCCAGGCGTCCGCGTGCGTGAGCCCAGGCGACGGGACTCAGTTCCCTGCTGCGTTCCAGTTCAAAGCGGCTGGACCCCGTGCCCGGCGCGTGTTCGAGCCAGGCACTGTCTTCGCTGTGCCATCTGTATGCCATGTTTCATCCGGTCTGTTCGACTGCATTGAACACAAGCTCTGCCTTGGCGAGCGCGTGCTGCTGGGCCCATCATAACGCATCCGGATGAAAAAACTACGCCCCGCAGGAAGCGGGGCGTAGAAAGATATTAGGCGCAAGTTACGCGCAAATAGCGGAAATTATTTATAAATACCAACTCCAATCAGCACATCGCCCGCCTTCTCGACGTAAGTGGACTTATCTTCGAGATTCTTGCTGACCGAATTCGGCCATTTATATGACACCCAGCCCTTGCCGGCGGGGCTGCCGGCGATCTTCAGGAACTCCTTGATGGGGTAAACCCCGCCCGCATTCAGCTCCACCAGGTTCTTGTTCACCATTTTCGGGTTCTGGCCGTGGGCCAGGGCCACGCCGCGTTCATCGCCGGTGGTGCCGAACATGAAGACATACAGGTCGCCGTTGATGAACTCGCCTTTCGGATCGTTGAAGGCGGCAATCGCCTTGGCGCGGCCGTTCTTTTCCAGATAGGCGACCGCTTTCTTGACCATGGCCACCGCCTCGTCGGCCGTGCCGCGATGGGTGGATTGGGCGGAAGCGGAGCCGCCGACAGCGAGGGCAAACAGGGCCAGCAGCAGGTGACGGAACAGGTATTTCATAGCGATGTATCTCCTCGTTTTGGAATGTCTTCTTGACCGGACTTCGTCGAGCCCGTGATTCCAGAGTAGCACATGCTCTCAGGCAATAATCCGCCAGAGCGTGAATATTCACACTGCATACAACAACCGTGAATCACCTTCCTCAGAGCCAAGCACGAAATTGACATAGATTTAATTTCGATATTTTTATAACAACATCCTGTGAGCTTGAACAGGCTGCGATTTGCCGCCCCATCTACGATGAACTGGTCTCTCGTCAACGCGAGTTCGGGCCAACATCCACAGGGGGAATCATGAAGTCTCTCGTATTCATCCTTTTACTGCTGCTCCAACTTCCATCTCTATGCCATGCGCAGATCGACGATTCGCCAGGCTGGGTATATGGTTTTCCGCCCCGCGCGGCAGCGACACCAGAAGAAGCATGCCGGCTCAACTTCCGGATGTGGCCTGACGAGTTTCTATACCTTGAACCAGCCCCGCTCTCCGGCATCTGGAATGGCGCGTATTACCACTGCTGGTATCGCTTGAAATTTACTGGCACCAAATATCGCCTGAGTACCTTTCTGCGCTGTGGTCCCGAAGAACATCGCGCCTGGCCCGGCGTTTGTACGCGGCGCATCTGGCGCCAGCCCAAGGCCGAGAACTGCTCATCGAACGAGCCTTCGCACAAGGTAGGCAATCCTGTCACCGTGACGTCCGGGGCCAAGGTGGAAGACGAGATTGATTTTGTCTGGGGACCGACGGATCTCCACCGCATAGCGCGTTCCTACCGCTCCATACGTGAGGCGATGCCCGCCGCAGCGGGGCGGAAGCTCTGGTCTTTCTCATTCCAGCGAAGTCTCAGTGTCCTGCCAGCATCGTCTGCATCCGCTCCTTCGCTGGTCACAATTACAGATAACGACGGCAGCGTCGAACAGTACAAGCAAACGGATGGGCGCTATCAGGCAACCGCGTCGGATACCATTCTGACGCCGATTGGGCCCGGCTTTGACAAGTGGGCGCACCTGCAGCCGCAGGGGCTGTTGGACATTTACGAAAAAGCGGGCGAGGACTATCGGCTGGCGAGTACGCATGCCGCAGGCGGCGCCGGCATCGTCTACACGTATGACCAGGAAAACAGACTGACCCGGATCACGGATACCTTCGGCCGCATCGTCGATATCGAATGGACGCCTGAAGAAAATATCTCAGCGATAGGCAATGCAGGCGGCTCGGTAGCCTATGAGTATGAAGCGGTGGGCACGGAAAACCGGCTGGTCGGCACGTACAGGCTACGTTCCGTCTCGCAGCAGACGTCCGACAAGGAAGAACTTGCCACCACGCGCTACCACTACACGGACGGCGATACATGGCAGAGCCGCTTTCTTCTTGAGAGCATAGAACATGACCCGGACGTGAAGTTTGCCCAATTCAGTTACGACGACGAAGGTAGGGTCCTCAGTTCCGAGCACGCGGGTACAGCATATCGCCACACCTTCTCCTACCCGAACCGCAGCAGTACGGTCGTCACCGATCCGCTTGGGGCGGTACGGATATACTCGTACAAGGCAATCAATCAGCGGGAGCGCATCACTGAGATCAGCCAGCCTGGCGGTTCCGGCTGCGCGTCAGCAGCGCACAAGCTTACTTATGATCGCGATGGCGGGCTATCCAGCCTGGTGAAATTCGATGGCCTGAAAATCTGCTTCGCCAATCACGCTACGAGGAACCTGGAAATCAGCCGGATCCAGGGCTTGAGCGCTGCAGAAAGCTGCCCTGCCGCCAGTGCGCAACCGGCGCCGGGACAACGCAAGATATCGACGCGCTGGCACCCGGTATGGCGACTGAAGACCGGCATTGCCGAGCCGCTCAGGATCACGAGCTATGTCTACAACGGCCAGCCGGACCCGGACGGCAAAGTTTTCACCTGCGCCAACGGGGGCAAGCTGCCCGATGGATCACCGATAGCAGTGATCTGCAAGCGCATAGAGCAGCCCACGACCGACCAGACTGGTGCGCAAGGTTTCGCTGCAACGGCACATGGCGCTGCCCGCGTCACCAGCTACGCTTACAATGCCATGGGCCAGATTCTGTCCAGCACTGAAGTTTCAGGCGCAGGCGGCGGCAACACCACCGGATACGAATACTATTCCGATACCGCGCCATCGCACACTTCCGGCGACCTGCATAAGGTCACCGACGCCAAAGGCCACACTACCGAGTACCTGGAATACACCCCATCCGGCCTGGCCACCAGCATCCGTACGCCACAGGGAACAGTAACTGAGCGCAGCTACGACGCTTTGCAGCGCATGACCCGCCATGTTATTGCAGCAGGCACGCCAGATGCCGAGACCACAAGCTTCAGCTATAACCCTGCCGGACTTCTCAGCAGAGTGGACCTTCCCGATTTGTCCTACCTCCAGTACAGCTATGACCAGGCGGAGCGGCTGACGGCCATTACCGACAAGGCAGGCAACTCGGTCGAGTACACCCTGGACGGCATGGGCAACCGCATCCGCGAAGAAATCCGCGACGCCTCGGGAACGCTGACACGGCAGATAACGCGCGTGTACGACGTACTTAACCGCCTGCAGGACAGCACGGAGAAAACAAAATGAAAACCCACGCACTCAAACTGGCGGTGTGTATTGCCGCCCTCCTTCCCGCCGTGGCTGGCGCACAGGACATGACACACTATGAATACGATGCGGAAGGCAGGCTCACACGGGTGGTCAACCCAACGGGTCAGGCCACTGTGCAGGCTTACGATAAGCTGGGAAGGATAGCAAAGCAGATTCTTCCCCAGCCTGCGCCAATCCAGCCAGCACCCGCCATCTCATACGCCTATGACCAGCAAGACCAGCTCATTGGCGTTACCGATCCGAGGAACTTAACGACCCGTTACACGGTCAATGGCATAGGAGACCGATCGCTGACGGCGAGCCCCGACACTGGTTCGACAAGCTATGTAGTGGACGCGACAGGCAATGTGGTGCAGATGAGAGACGCCCGGGGCCAAGTCACCAACTTCTCCTACGACGCTTTGCACCGCCTGACGAGAGCAAGCTATGCAAGCGGCACGCCAACCACATTCGAGTACGACACCGGCTCACCCGGCGCTATCGGAAAGGTAAGCAGAATGACCGACGAATCCGGACAAACGCGCTACCGCTACGATGGCAAAGGCAGACTGTTGGCTAAGGAGCAAACCACCGGCGCGAAAACGTTCATCGTGAGCTATGAATACGGCCAGAGTGGCAGCGCCCTCGGCAAGGTGACATCCATGCGCTACCCAAGCGGCAACCGCATTCAGTTTGCCTACAGCGACGCAGGCCGGCTCCAACAAATGACGCTCGTGACCGCCGATGCCCTGACCATCCCGCTGCTGCAGGATATCCGTCACCAGCCATTTGGTCCCGTTCTCTCGTGGACTTGGGGCAGCCCCACCCTTGGCGCCGCACGCAATTACATTCGCCAATACGATCTGGATGGGAGACTCGTAGGATATGACCTGGGCGCCGGAGTATTCCGCAAGCTCCAATATGACGCCGCAGGCAGGATAGTACGCACCCAGCACAGCGACCGGCTGCAAGCAAAGCCGCCGCATACAGCACTGGATCAGTCCTACGCCTACGACAATCTCGACCGCCTCACCCACTTCACCGGTGCGGGCACCTCACAGGGTTACCGCTATGATGAGAATGGAAACCGCGTGACCTCGACTTTCGGCGCCAGTACCTATGTGAACACCTACGACAAGTTCAGCAACCGCCTGCTGGCGACAAGCGGCCCGCCGTCTGCAAGGATGCTGACCTACGACGCCATGGGAAACCTTGTCAGCGACGGTAGCACCAACTACATCTACAACGCACGCGGCCGTATGCAGGCAGCGCTCACCGGTAGCGGAAAAGTCACCTACGCCTACAACGGCTTAGGCGAGCGCGTACTCAAAACCGGCCCAGAATCCCTCATCAAAGGGGGAAGGCTCCACTTCGTCTACGACCCAATGGAACCGCTGATCCTGGGCGAGTACGATGCATCCGGCCAAACTATTCAGGAAACAGTCTATCTCGGCAACACTCCGGTCGCGGTTGTAAGGCCAGGAGCAAACAAGTCGCGACCCGGCATCTACTACGTTTACGCAGACCACATCGACACCCCACGAGTGCTAATTGATTCGGAACGAAATGCGACCATATGGCGCTGGGATAATTCCGATCCGTATGCCCTGACAGCGCCGACCGAAAACCCCTCAGGGCCCGAAGCCTTCACCTACAACCTTCGCTTTCCTGGGCAGTACTATGATTCCGAAACTGCACTTCATCATAACTACCATCGAGATTACGAACCCCTGACAGGACGATACGTCCAAAGTGATCCGATTGGGCTAGAAGGAGGGATCAACACCTATTCTTATGTTCACAACAATCCCCTTGGCAGGGTGGACCCACTTGGTTTGTCAGATATCGTTTTCAATCGCGCAACAGGCACGATCACGATCACAGACCGTAGTGGCAATCCCGTGGGGACGTATCCTGCCGCGAACAATACGACCTCGACAAGCAACGGGCCTTGGCCCAACGGCACCTATCCCTACTCGCATCATCGGCCACATCCAGAAAGCGGCATCACGGGTCGGTTTGGCTCAAACGGAAACTTTGTGTTCTCCGTGCCAGGACGTTCTGGCATGGGAGTCCATTCTGGGCGCGGTGGTCCACAATCTAAAACAGAGGGCTGCATTCGTACGTCCGACGAGGCGACGAGTTTTCTTCGTGCGCTACATTCAACCGATCCAATTCAAACTATTACGGTGCAATAATGGCTCAGCGTATGCTATTAGCTTGGATTCTCAGCTTCTCCGTTTCCTGTTCACTTGCCGAAACCCGCCTGTGTTCTCCGCAAGAGGAGGAACAAGCTGAGTATGTGGCCGCGACAGCGACGTCATGGCAAGAGTTGTATCAACAATTTCTACGCTACGGTCATTGTGACGATGGTGCAATAGCTGAGGGATTTAGCGAGGCCGTGACCGTCTTGTTGGCCGAGCATTGGCACGCTGTCAAAGAACTGGATGCGATGCGAAGATCAGATCCCGGGTTCCAAGCCTTTGTTTTCCGCCATATCAACGAAACTGTTCCTCCCGAACGGCTGAACTTGATCGCAAGGAATGCGCATGAGCGATGTCCTCCTGGTTTAACCAAGCTTTGTCGTGATATTGAGGAGACTATTTCTACGCTGGCAACTGAGGCGTATCGTCTCCCAAAGAATGGAGAAGGCTCCTACTGCTTCTTTGACCCCAAGCTTCGGGTGAGCTGGAGCCTGCAGACGTTTGATCTTCATGAGGAGCAGAAGGGCCCTGAGAAAATCGAATATGTGATGAGTGCTTCGGTATCAGCTGATCAACATTGCTTCCCCAGCCCTCGCCAACCCAGCCGGCACCCGCTATTTCATATACCTACGACCAGCAGGACCAGCGCATTGGGGTAACCCGAGGAACTTAACAACCCGCTACACGGTCAATGGCATAGGAGACCAGTCCCAGACGGCGAGCCCCGACAGTGGTTCGACAAACTATGTTGTGGATGCGACAGGCAATATCGTGCAGACGAGAGACGCT
Source organism: Massilia endophytica (assembly GCF_021165955.1). NCBI lineage: Bacteria > Pseudomonadati > Pseudomonadota > Betaproteobacteria > Burkholderiales > Oxalobacteraceae > Massilia > Massilia endophytica. The sequence continues at coordinate 3,636,491 of NZ_CP088952.1, forward strand.
CGGGGACAAGTCACCAATTTCTCCTATGACGTCTTGCACCGATTAACGAGAGCCTGTAATGACCCAGCGGTTCCTGCTCACCTTAGGGCCGCTAATCTAAATGCCTCAGCGGGTGTTTTCATACCCACCTATTTCGGCGCCGTTGACAACTGATCGGATTGTTTGTGTCTGCTGCCACACTCTTAGTTGTTCGGAAATGGCTCCGCTGAGATCTCTTGTTTCGGGGACTTGGCGGCCCCCCCTACCCTTCAGGCGGGAGTTACGTTCCCTACAACTTTACTCGATCTTGATTTTCTTGGGCGCGGCAGGCGCGGCGTAGGCGATGAAATCGGTTTCCGGCGCCGAAGCCAGGGCGTCGGAGAACTCCAGCCAGCGCTTCAGCTTGTCCATATGGCGGATGGTGATGCCCTTGCCGTTGATGTAGCCGACCTGCTCGAAGAAGTCCTGGCGAACCGTCATCTTCGAGGTGGTGGGAAGGTTCTCGACCATGCGGTCGTAGGCCTTGCGCGCCCGCTGCTCCCACTTCTGCAGGCCGGGCTCGTTGAAGCGGTTGCTCTCGTAATAGATGGTGACGGTGCGGTCGTGATTGCCGAAGCCGACAATGGCCGCGCCCTTGCGTACCTGCTGCAGCACGTCGTCCTTGATGGTGGCCGTCGGCACCAGCAGCGCCGCGCGGCCCTGGGGTTCCGGCCGCTCCTGCGGCAGATCCTGGCCAAACTGAATGCTCATCCCTGCTCCACTGTGATCGGCCGATGTTACCCCCCGGCTATATCCATCGATTCTACATGGGCGGTTCGGGCGCTTCAAGCCGCTCGCCGTATAATGCCGTGGCTTCTACCACACTCTTCCGTTGTCAATCATGCCTGTTTTCCCAGCCGCCGTCCGGGACCTCGCCGCGCGCAATGTGCGCGACACCCTGGCCTTCGCCATCGAGCACGCGCCGCCCCGGCGCGCCCTCGTCGTGTTCGACCGCCGCAGCGAGCTGAACGAGGTGTTGACGGAAGCTTATCGCCGCGCCCTGCCGGACGGCGAGTTCATCGACTTCGACACCGTGGCGCCGCAGGAGGTGCTGGACGCCTTCGCACGCCTGCAGCCGAAGGACCTGGTGGTGCTGATCCAGACCACGAGCTTCCGCCTCAACGACTACCGCATCCGCATGGAGCTGTTCAAGCTGGGGCTCAAGGTGATCGAGCATATGCACCTGTCCCGCATGCCGGGACAGCAGGGCCTGCACTATATCGAGGCGCTGGCCTACGACCGGGACTACTACCGCGGCGTCGGCCACGCACTCAGGGCGCGCATCAACGGTGCGCAGCGCGCGGTGGTGGACAGCGGCGGCGAGCAGCTCGTCTTCGCCTCGCCCTTCGAGGAAGCGAAGCTGAATATCGGCGACTACGGCGCCATGAAGAACGTGGGCGGCCTCTTTCCCATCGGCGAAGTGTTCACCGAAGCGCGGGACCTGGAGGCAGTGAGCGGGCGTGTGCGGGTGTTCGTGTTCGGCGACACTTCCTTCCACGTCAACCGTCCCGCCACGCCGATCACCATGATCGTGGAAAAGGGCCGCGTCACCGGCGCCGAAAACAGCACACCCGAATTCGACCAGATGCTCGGCATCATCCGCGCCCACGAAGGCGAAGTGTGGCTGCGCGAACTGGGCTTTGGTATGAATCGCGCCTTCTCCTTCGAACGCACGGTGGACGACATCGGCACCTACGAGCGCATGTGCGGCATCCACCTTTCACTGGGCGCAAAGCACGGCCAGTACCAGAAGCCCCAGTTCAAGCGCAAGGACGCACGCTATCACGTGGACGTTTTTGCCATTACCGAAGCGGTTTACCTGGACGGCGAAAGGGTGTACGCGGACGGCGCCTGGCAGATCACGCCTGCCTGATGCCCAGCGCCCTGTCCCAGGGCGGCACAGGGCTGTATTCCGCCAGCAGGAAATCGATCAGCGCGCGCACCTTCGGCGAAGGCCTGCGGCTGGCCGGATACAGTGCGCTCAGGTGATTCAGCGGCAGTTCCCACTCCGGCAGCACCTGCACCAGGCTGCCGTCCAGCAGCTCGCGCCAGGCGAGGAAGCTGGTGCTGTACACAATGCCCAGCCCTCGCAGCGCCGCATGCTGCAGCACCAGTCCATTGTTGGCGGTGAATGCCGCCTTGACGCGGATGGTGGTCTCTTCGGCGCCGCGCCGGAAATGCCAGGCCGTGCCGCCCGTGAGGTGGCTGAAGTGCAGGCAGCGGTGGGCGTGCAGGTCTTCCGGCGCCTTCGGCTGGCCGAACTTGGCGAGATAGGCGGGCGAGGCGCACAGAACGCCACGGCATGGCGCGAGAGGACGGATGGCGAGCGCGCTGCTGTCGGGAATACCGCCGACGCGGATGGTGAGGTCGAAACCGTGTTCGATGGGATCGAGCAGCGCGTCGTCCACGTGCAGGAGCGGCTGCAATTGCGGATGCGGCAGGCAGAAACGGGCCAGCGAATCGGCCAGCCACTCGCTGCCGAAACTGGACGGCGCCTGGATGCGCAGTGGACCTGCCAGCTCCGCTCCCGCGTGGGTCACTACCCGCGCCGCCTCCTGCGCCTGGAGCACGGCGGCGGAGCAGGGTTCGAGGTAGGCCTGGCCCGCGTCCGTGAGGCTCACTTCGCGGGTGGAGCGGTGCAGCAGGCGGGCGCCCAGCCTGTCCTCCAGCTGGAGCACATGCTTGCTCACCATGGCGCGCGTCATGCCCAGCTTGCGCGCGGCGCCGCTGAAGCTGCGCAGGCGCGCCACCTCCACGAAAATCTCCATTGCCCTCAGCTGGTCCATGCTGCGATTGTCTCCATTTTGCAGACAATGTGTCAACCGCTTGCGCGTTGTTGGAAGCTTCCTCCCTCCGTACAATGGCTCCATCACATCGAGGAGCACCACGCCATGCTAAGCGCAGCCCAGAAAGAGCAGTACCAGAAGGACGGCTACATCGTCATCCCCGGCTTCAAGAGCCTCGAAGAGATTGCCGCGCTGCGCGCGCGGGCGGCCCAGATTGTCAACGAATTCGATCCATCGGTGGCCCAGGGCATCTTCACCACCAAGGAGCAGGAAAAGAAGGCGGACGAATACTTCCTGCGCTCAGATAACGCCGTGCGCTGCTTCTTCGAGGAAGAGGCTTTCGGCCCGGACGGCCAGCTGAAACAGGCCAAGGAGCTGTCGATCAACAAGATCGGGCACGCAATGCACGATCTCGACCCCGTGTTCCGCGCCTTCTCCACCGACGTCCGTCTTGCCGCCGTGGCGCGCGACCTGGGCCTGGAGCAGCCGCAGGTTTGGCAGTCCATGTACATCTTCAAGCAGCCCGGCATCGGCGGCGAGGTGCGCTGGCACCAGGACGCCACCTATTTCGACACCACGCCTATCAGCGTCACCACATTCTGGTTCGCGCTGGAAGACGCTACGCTGGAAAACGGCTGCCTGTGGGCCGAACCGGGCGGCCACCGCTCGCCGCTGCGCGAGCGCTTCGTGCGCAAGGGCGACGATATCTCCGTCGAGAAGCTGGACAGCACGCCCTGGCCCGACGACAGCACCGCCGTTCCCCTCGAATGCAAGGCGGGCGCGCTGGTCTGCTTCCACGGCCTGCTGCCGCATTACAGCGCCCCCAACCGCTCGCCCGTTTCGCGCCACGCCTATACCCTGCACGCGACGGATGCCCGCAGCGAGTATTCGCCGCTGAACTGGATCCAGCGCGACGCTTCCTTCCCGGTGCGGGGCTTCATCTGATGCAGGTAAAGATCTTCGCCCCACACTGGGGCAGCAATGAGCTGCCGCCGGAAGTTTTCATCGCACGCGTTCTGGAAGCTGGCTTCGACGGTATCGAAATGTCCCTGCCGCTCGACGCGGCCGCGCGCGGCGACTGGGTGCGGCGCATTGCGGACGCGGGCCTGGAACTCATTGTCGCCCAATGGGAAACCGTATTCCACAGCGGCTTCGAGGCGCACCGCCGCGCCCTGGGCGAGCTGCTGGAGAATGCCTGCGCCGCCAGGCCGCTGCTGGTAAATTCGCACACGGGCAAGGACTTCTACAGCCCGCAGCAGAACGAGGAGCTGATTGCCCTCGCCGCCGCGGTCTCGCGCGAACACGGTGTGGACATCGTCCACGAAATTCACCGCAGCCGCTTCAGCGGCCATCCCGCCTTGCTGCTGCCCTACCTGGAGCGCCTGCCGCAGCTGCAGCTGACGGCCGATCTCTCCCACTGGTGCGTGGCCTGCGAATCGCTGCTGGAAGACCAGGCCGGAATGCTGGAGACGGTGCTGCCGCGCGTGCGGCACATTCACGCGCGCGTGGGCCACGCGCAGGGGCCGCAGGTGGCGGACTTCCGTGCGCCCGAAGCGGCGCCGGAGCTGGCCGCCCATCTGGCGTGGTGGGACCGTATCGTGAGCCTGCGCCGCGCGGCGGGTGCGGATACGATGACGATCACGCCCGAATTCGGCCCTGCGCCCTATACCTTCACCCAGCCTTATACCCGCCAGCCGGTCAGCAACGCCTGGGAACTGAATGTAGCCATGCTCGGCCTGCTGCGCGAGCGCTACGTGGCGGCCAGTTCATCTTCCTGAACGGGCGCGCGCAGGGGAAGCGTGATGGTGATGCTGGTGCCCTTGCCGGGCGCCGACTCGATGTCGATCTTCCCTTTGAGGACGCCTGTCACGATGTTGTAGACGATGTTCATGCCCAGGCCCGAGCCGCCCTGCCCCATCTTGGTGGTGAAGAAGGGATCGTAGATCTGGTGCAGCACGCGGCTGCTCATGCCCACGCCGTTGTCCTGGAAGCGTAGCACCGCCATGCCCTCGCCTTCTTCGCGCGCCGTGATGGTGATGCGGCCGTGTGCGCGGCCCTCGAAGGCATGCAGCATGGCGTTGTTGATCAAGTTGCTCAGCACCTGGCCCACGCTGCCCGGATAGGATTCGAGCGTGAGCGTTTCGGGCACGTCCACCTTCACTTCGCAGTTCGCGCGCCGCAGCTGGGCCGCATAGGTGGCGAGGGTATCGTGGAGCACACCGGCCAGCGCGAAGCGGCGGCGCTGGTCCGAGGTCTGGTCCACCGCTACCTGCTTGAAGGAGGTGATCAGGTCCGCCGCGCGGCCCAGGGAATTGGCGATGATGGCGCATGCCGTCTTCGCGTCCGCCAGATGGGCATCGAGCGCCGAACGGCGGATGCCGCCGTCGGCCAGCTTGCGTTCGAAATCGGCCACCATGTCGCTCAGTGCCGTGGCGGTGAGCAGGCTGTTGCCGATAGGCGTATTCAGCTCGTGCGCGATGCCCGCCACCAGCGCACCCAGGGAGGCCATTTTCTCGGAAGTGATCAGGCTGGCCTGCGCCTGCTTCAGCGTCACCAGCACGGCGGAAAGGTCCTGGTGCGCCAGCTCCACATTGGCCTTCTGCGCCGCCAGCTCGTTCAGGCTGCGCTCCAGGCCTTCCTTCGCCTCCACCAGCGCGGCTTCCGTCTGTTTGCGGTCGCTGATGTCCGAGATCACCCACACGCAGCCCTTGGACGGGGCGGCTGCATCGAGCACCTTGCCGTTCACCATGCACCATAGCTGCGCGCCGTCGTGCCGCGTGAGGGCCAGCTCGCCGTGCACGCGCTGTCCATCCGGGCCGCAGACGAAAACGTCCTCCGTCGTGGTGCCGCGGGTGAGCGCGGTGCTGGGGCAGCCCGCCAGGGCGCCGCTCGGATAGCCCAGCATCTCTTCCAGGCCGCGGTTGCAGCGCATGATGCGGCCATCGCGGATCAGGGCGATGCCGACGATGGCGCTGTCCTGCAGCGCGCGCTGTTCGCCCACGGTCACGCGCAGGGTTTCGGCCATGTCGCGGTGGCGCTGCGCCAGCATCAGCAGGGCCGAAATCAGGGCGCTGATCAGCGTGCCCGCGCCCGCGATGAGGGCGATGGTGAGGTAGTTGCGGCTATAGCGCTTTCCGGGATGCCCGTCGAACTGCAGCACCCAGCGCCGCTCGCCCACGTTCAGCGTGAGGCGCGAGCGCAGGTCTTCCAGCGAAACATGGGGCCCGCTGCCCACCTTGCCCGCGCTGTCGTACATGAGGTTGTTCAGGGAAGGCGCGTCGGCGCCGCCGTCGCGCAGGTAGCCCGCGTCGTAGACGGCGATATGCAGGTCCGGCAGGAGCGCCTGATCCACCACTTCGCGCATCAGGTCTGACACGCGGAACACGATGGCGACGAATCCGACAAGGGCCGCGCGGCGCTGGTCCACCGTTGCCACCGGCGCGTCCGGGCGGAAGATCGGCAGGCGGGCCACGAAGCCGGGCTGGCCGCTCGCGTCCTGCACCAGGATGACCCTTTCGGTGGCGATCAGGCGGCCCGTGTCGCGCCCCAGCTCCAGGGCGCGCAGGTGGGTCGGCAGGGCTGCCAGGTCGAGGCCGAAAGCATTCTCGTTATGCTCCATCGGCTCGTTGTATTCGATGAGGAAGTGCTCGGGCCGCAGCGAGGCGGGATGCACCGTGTAGTTCGGGTAGCCCTCAGGCTTCAGGCTGCGGTCGGCGCGCACGGCGGCGACATGGCGCGCCAGGTCTTCCTGCGGCACGCGCCGCACGAACTGAATGGCCTGGAATCCCGGATAGCGCTCGGAGAGCCGCAACTGGAGCACATAGTCGTGGAAGGCGGCGCGGTCGATGTCCCTGGCGACAGCGAACAGGCCCTGGATGCTGAGCAGGGAATCGAAGTAGGTCTGCATGCGCACATTGGTGTCGCGCGCAATCTTCTCGGTGTCGCGGCGGAAGGATTCGTCGATCTGGCGGTCCTGCACTTCCATGACGAAAAGGCAGACCCAGACGGTGAGGCACAGTCCGACTGCAAGCGCCACGTACCCCCTCATCCGCATGCTTCGCTCCACCCTGCCTAGATGAATCGACTATAACATACAGCAATAGTCAATTCACAACAGTAATGACTTATCTGTATCGTCCTGGAAACGCATGGCGATGCTCATGAACTCTTCCTCGATGGCCAGCATGGCGTCCACCACGTCCGGATCGAAATGCTCGCCGCTGCCCTGGCGGATCAGCTCGATGGCGGTCTCGTGGGTGAAGGCGGGCTTGTAGACGCGCTTGGAGATCAGGGCGTCATAGACGTCGGCCACGGCCAAGAGGCGCGCCGACACAGGAATATCCTCGCCCGCCAGCCCTTGCGGATAGCCGGAGCCGTCGAATTTCTCCTGGTGGGAATAGGCGATTTCGCGCGCGAAGCGCAGGAAGGTGTTGCTGCCGCCCATGCGGTCTTCCACCCCGGCGATGGCGTCGCGGCCGTAGACGGTGTGCATCTTCACCACTTCGAATTCCTCGGGCGTCAGGCGGCCGGGCTTGAGCAGGATGGCGTCGGGAATGGCTACCTTGCCGATATCGTGCAGGGGCGCGGCGTTGAAGAGCAGCTTGATGTTGTTGTCGCTGAGCTCGGCGGCGAAGCGGGGATGGTGCTGCAGCTTCTGCGCCAGGGCCTGCACATAGTGCTGCATGCGGCTCAGGTGGTTCGGCGTTTCGTTGTCGCGCAGCTCGGCCAGGGTGGCCATGGCCCAGATCACGGCATCGGCCATCTGGGTCAGCTCCGTGGTCACGTCCTGCACCAGATGCTCCAGGTGGTGGCGCTGGTGCTTGAGCAGCAGGTGGGCATGCTGCAGCTGGAGCTGGTTGCCCACGCGGGCCTGCACCGTGTCCGCCTGCAGGGGGCGGGTGATCACATCGGCCGCGCCGGCCAGCAGGCAGCGCTGCTCCTGGGCGTAGTCGCCCGCGTCCACCATCATCATGACGGGAATGGCGGCCGTATCGGGAATGCTGCGCAGCTGGCGCAGGGCATCGAAAGTGTCGGGATCGGCCAGGCCTGCATCGAGCAGCATCAGCTCGGGCCGGGGCAGCTGCTGCGCCGCGCGCAGCACGGCATTGCCGTTGTCGGCCAGTTTGATCTCATAGCGTTCCTGCAGCACACCGCTGAGCTGGATCAGGTTTTCCGCTGCCGCATCCCCGATCAGGATCACGGGCCTCGTTTGGCCATTCATCTAAAAGCATCTCCCCGCGGCAGCTTGCCGCAATGGAAGCATGATACCCGAGGCAGTGCGGTTTGCGGGCGGCGCCCTGGCCAATCGTCGCTATTCGATCAGGGCGGGACGGCCGTCCTCCAGGAAAGCGCCGAAACAGCGGGTGCACTCCAGGCAGAACAGATGGGCAATGCGGACATTTTTCTGGCGCAGCACCAGTTGCAGCCGGCCCTCGCGGCACACGGGACAGGTTTCGCGCATGGTGCCGCAGGTGCGCACCTCGTCGGCCAGATAGCTGCCGTCGTAGCGCACGCCGTCGACGACATGCTGTGGATCGAGTTGCACCAGGAACAGCTCGGCGGGTGCGGCGCGCTGCTCCGCCGCCGTCGGGTGATACGGGTCTGCCTTATTCATTGTCATCCCCTCGCGCATCGATTGGCACGTCCGGAAACGATAGACCGAATGGCAAGCGCTGGCAAGCACAAACGTGGCGGATATCGCTTGCAACTAGATCGCGCGCTATCTATACTGCAGGCATGGCAGACGATACCGACAATCCCCTGCGCCAGGTGCCCCGCCTGGGCGCCCAGCTGTGCTTCGCCCTGTACTCGACCTCGCTGGCGATGAACAAGCTGTACCGCAAAATCCTGCGCAAGCTGGGGCTCACCTATTCCCAGTACCTGGTGATGATGGTGCTGTGGGAGCAGGACGAGCAGACGGTCTCCGCCTTGGGCGAGCGCCTCTACCTGGACTCCGCGACCTTGACGCCCCTGCTGAAGCGCATGGAGCAGGCCGAGCTCATTACCCGCACCCGCTCGGCCAGCGACGAGCGCCAGGTCATCGTCGCCCTCACGCCGCAGGGGAACGCCCTGCGCGACGAGGCCGCCAAGCTGCCCGAGCTCGTGCTCGGCGCCAGCAATTGCAGCGTGGACCAGGTCGTGGGCATGAAAAAGCAGCTGGACGCCCTGCGCGACAGCCTCATGAAAAACGCTTGAAGCATCCCGGCCTCGAACCCCGCACCGCCCGCTTCCTGCAAGCCCTGGCAGGCAGCAAGCCCCTGGAGCGCCTGAGCCCTGCCGCCGCGCGTTTTGTGCTGGCCGCCGCCCAGAAAGGCGCGGCGCTGCCGGATGCGCAAGTCTCCGTCCACAGCATCGAGCTGGCGGGAAAGCCCTTGCGCCTCCATGTCGTGCGCCCTCCTGGGGCCGAGGGGACTCTGCCCGCCTTCATCTACCTGCATGGCGGCGGCTGGATGCTGGGCGACTTCCCCACCCATGAGCGCCTGGTGCGCGAACTGGTGGTGCATTCCGGCGCCGCCGCCGTCTTCATCGAATACAGCCGCTCGCCGGAGGCAAAGTATGGCGTGGCGCTGCAAGAGATCCACAGTGCAGCGCGCTGGGTGCAGGAATCCGGTCACGAGATCGGTGTGGACGGCAACCGCCTCGCCATCGCAGGCAACAGCGCGGGCGGCAACCTGGCTGCCGCGGTGGCGCTGCTGGCCAAGGAAAAAGGCGGCCTGACGCTGCGCGCCCAGGTGCTGCTCTGGCCCGCCACGGACGCCGGCTTCGACACGGCCTCCTACGGCGAATTCTCCGAAGGCTACTTCCTCACCCGCAGCATGATGCACTGGTTCTGGGACCACTACGCCCCAGATGTCGAGCAGCGCCGCGAAATCCACGCCTCCCCCCTGCAGGCATCGCTGGACCAGCTGGAGGGCCTGCCGCCCGCCCTGATCCAGACCGCCGAGTTTGATGTATTGCGCGACGAAGCCGAAGCCTACGGCCGCAAGCTCAGTCAGGCCGGCGTCGACGTCACGACGGTACGCTACCAGGGCATGATCCACGACTTCGGCCTGCTCAACGCCCTCAGCGCCCTTCCCGCCTCCCGCGCCGCCCTGCGCCAGGCCGCCGAAATGCTCAAGCTCCACCTCACCGCCGAGCCCGTGTCCACATCTGGTGCCAGGGAATAAATTTGGACACGAACTCATCCCTAGATGACCACGGACGGGCTCGTGTCCAAATTTATTCCCTGGCACCAGACTTGGACACAGACTGAGCATTTAGAAAAAGTGTCCGCGGACGTCCGGGCGGACAGTTTATTTCAGGTTTTTTACAAATAAATTTACGCTGGGGAAGTTACCTCGCGCTTAGAATAGTCCGGCTATTTCTACAACTATAGAAGCGGGGCATTGATGAAGCGTCTGTCATTTGCAGTTCTTGCAGCAACACTTTCCACGGCCGCCTTCGCGGCGCCAACCTTCGACGATAAGTTCCGTCAGCTCGACGAACTCCTCCCGGCACCGACCCAGTACCGCACCGCTTCCGGCGCACCGGGCCACGCCTATTGGCAGCAGCGCGCGGACTACAAGATCCGCGCTACGCTGAACGAGGCCGAGCGTTCGATCACCGGCAGCGAAACGATCACCTATCACAACAACTCGCCCGATACCCTGAGCTACCTGTGGGTGCAGCTGGACCAGAACATCTATGCCAGGGATTCGGACGCGCGCATGATGCAGACCGCGCCTTCGCGCGAAGCCTGGACCCGCCCGCGCGGCGCGGACGATGGCTTCAAGTTCGAAGGCATGCGCAGCATCCTGGTGGGCCAGGAGTTCGACGGCGGCTTCAAGCTCTCGAACCTGAAGTCGGCCAGCGGCGCACCGCTGAAGTTCGTGGTGAACCGCACCATGATGCGCATCGACCTGCCTACGCCCCTTAAGCCGGGCGAGCGCTTCAGCTTCAGCCTGGACTGGACCTACAAGATCAATGAGCAGAAAGTCCTGGGCGGCCGCGCAGGCTACGAGCACTTCCCCGAGGATAAGAACGACCTGTTCGAAGTGGCCCAGTGGTTCCCCCGCATGGCGGCCTACTACGATGTGACGGGCTGGCAGCACAAGCAGTTCCTGGGCGCCGGCGAATTCACGCTGGAATTCGGCGACTACGACGTGGCCGTGACCGTGCCCGCAGACCATATTGTCGCTTCCACGGGCGAGCTGCAGAATCCCGGCGAGGTGCTGAGCGCCGCCCAGCGCGACCGCCTGGAGCGCGCGAAGACCGCCAAGCAGCCCGTCATCATCGTGACGCAGGCGGAAGCCGAAGCGGCCGAGAAGTCGGTCTCGAAGGCGACCAAGACCTGGCGCTTCAAGGCGAAGAACGTACGCGACTTCGCCTGGGCTTCCAGCCGCAAGTTCATCTGGGATGCGCAGGGCTACAAGAAGGATGGCACCAATGTGCTGGCCATGTCCTTCTATCCGAAGGAAGGCAATCCGCTGTGGGAGAAGTATTCCACCGCGTCGATCATCCACACCATCGAGCAGTACAACAAGTACAGCTTCGACTACCCTTACCCGATCGCGATTTCCGTGAACGGCCCGGTGGGCGGCATGGAGTATCCGATGATCTCCTTTAACGGCCCGCGTCCCACCAAGGACAAGAAGACCGGCCAGATCACCTATTCCAAGCGCGCCAAGTACGGCCTGATCTCCGTCATCATCCACGAAGTGGGCCACAACTACTTCCCGATGATCGTGAACTCGGACGAGCGCCAGTGGACCTGGATGGATGAGGGCCTGAACACCTTCCTCGAATTCCTGGCCGCCCAGGCATGGGAGAAGGACTTCCCCATCGACCGCGGCGAAGCGCGCGATATCGTCGGCTACATGCGTTCGCAGAACCAGGTGCCGATCATGACGAACTCGGAATCGCTCCTCCAGTTCGGCAACAACGCCTATGCGAAGCCCGCCACCGCGCTGAACATCCTGCGCGAGACCATCCTGGGCCGCGAGCTGTTCGACAAGGCCTTCCGCGAGTATTCGCAGCGCTGGAAGTTCAAGCGCCCGACCCCGGCCGACTTCTTCCGCACCATGGAAGACGCTTCCGGCACGGACCTGGATTGGTTCTGGCGCGGCTGGTTCTACACCACCGACCCGGTGGATGTGAGCCTGGACGGCATCACCGAATTCGGCGTGAGCAGCAAGAATCCGGAAGTCGAGAAGGCGTGGCAGAAGGCGCGCAAGGCCGAGGAGCCGGTTTCCATCACCGACCAGCGCAACGAAGGCATGCCGCGCCGCGTGGATTCGCAGCCGGAGCTGAAGGACTTCTACAACGAGCATGACGACTTCACCGTCACCAATGCGGACCGCAACAAGTACGCGGAACAGCTGAAGGACCTGGAGCCGTGGCAGAAGGACCTGCTGGCCAAGGGCAAGCACCTCTACCTGGTGGACTTCACCAACGTGGGCGGCCTGGTCTCCCCGCTGATCCTGCAGATCGAGCTCAAGTCGGGCAAGAAGTATGTCGAGCGCGTGCCTGCCGAAGTGTGGCGCTATTCGCCGAAGAAGATCACGAAGCTGATCGTCACCGACGAACCCATGGTCTCGCTGGTGCAGGACCCTTACTGGGAAACCGCCGACATCGACACCAGCAACAACAGCTGGCCGCGCAAGGCGAGCCAGTCGCGCCTGGAGCTGTTCAAGACCCAGCGCGGCGGCACTGACCTGATGAAGGACTTCAACACTCCCCTGAAGACCGAGGAGCCGAAGAAGGAAGAGAAATCGGGCCAGCCGGCCGCCGGTAACGGCGCGGCTGCCAAGCAGGAAGCGGAAACGAAGAAGTAATGCAGTTCCCTCGATTCAATGCCGTCCTTGCGGCGGCGCTGCTTGCATGCAGCGCCGCCGCCCATGCCCATAACTACCACATGGGCATGGCGGACATCAGTTTCAATCCCAATACTGGCAATACCGAGATCGTGCACACCTATACCGCGCACGATGTCGAATCGCTGCTCATGAACCTCTACCAGCGCCAGTTCGACCTTGGCCTGGAAGAAGACCAGGCGGTGTTCCGCCGCTACCTCGAAAAGCAGTTCACGCTCACCGCCAGCGGCAAGCGCCTTCCCATACAGTGGGTGGGCATGACCGCCAACGCGGACAACGTCACCGTCTACCAGGAAATAGAGAAGACCGCCCTGCCCGCAGGCGCGGTACTGCGCAACAATGTGCTGACCGATTTCCTGCCCACGCAGATCAACACCGTCAACGTCGACCGCCAGGGGGCAAGCCGCGCGGCGCAGACGCTGGTCTTCAAGCTGCCCCAGACCGAACAAGTACTTCCATGATCCGCCGCGCTGCACTGCCGGTTGCGCTGCTGGCTGCCTTTGCGCCACGCGCGGCCCTCGCCGACGATCCTTTCCTGCAGCGCGTGCTGATCGACGGCTCGCGCGCCACCCAGCTGGGCATCGCCGATTCCGCCGCGGCGGGCAGCGTTACCCAGCGCCAGCTCCAGGACCGCACCAGCTACCGCCCCGGCGAACTGCTGGAAGCCACGCCGGGACTCATCGTCAGCCAGCACAGCGGCGAGGGTAAGGCCAACCAGTTCTACCTGCGCGGCTTCAACCTGGACCACGGCACCGACCTGCGCACCACGGTCGACGACATGCCCGTGAACCAGCGCAGCCACGCCCACGGCCAGGGCTGGACGGACCTGAACTTCCTGATCCCCGAGCTGAGCGCGCGGCTCGACTACAAGAAGGGCCCCTATTCCGCCAGCGAAGGCGACTTCGCCTCGGCGGGCGCCACCGCCATCACCTACGCCAACCGGCTGACCCGGGGCATCGCCAGCGCCACGGCGGGCCAGAACGGCTATGGCCGCGCGCTGCTGGCGGATGCGCCGGAACTGGGAGGCGGCAGCATGCTCTATGCGGTGGAGGCCCTGCACAACGACGGCCCCTTCACGAAGGGCGACAACTACCGCAAGCTGAACGCCGTGCTGCGCTACAGCCAGGGCTATGCCAACAATGGCTTCAGCGTGGCGGCCATGGCCTATCGCGGCAGCTGGAACGCCACCGACCAGATTCCGCAGCGCGCGGTGGACGATGGATCGCTGGGCCGCTTCGACGCCATCGACAGCAGCGACGGCGGCGAGGCACGGCGCATGAGCCTTTCCGGCATCTGGCGCCGCACAACGGATGAAAGCTCGTCGAAGATCAGCGCCTACGTCATCGCCAACCGCCTGCAGCTGTTCTCGAACTTCACCTACTTCCTGGACGATTCCGTGAACGGCGACCAGTTCGCCCAGCCGGACCGGCGCGTGACGAGCGGCCTGAATGCAAGCCACAGCTGGCATTGGCACGAAGGCGAGCGCGCTTCCGTCACCACTGTGGGCGTTCAGGTCCAGAACGACAATATCTTCAATGGCCTGTACAGGACGAAGGCGCGGCAGGCGCTCGCCGTGACGCGCGAGGACCATATCGTGGAGACCAGCGGCAGCGCCTACGTCGAGAACCAGACGCGCTGGAACGCCGTGCTGCGCACCAGCGCCGGCCTGCGTGCCGACCGTTACCGTTTTGACGTTGCGCGTGTGGGCAAGGCGGACGACACGCTGCTCAGCCCCAGTGCCAGCGTCGTGCTGGGTCCCTGGGCGGACACGGAGTTCTACCTCAACGCCGGCAACGGCTTCCACAGCAACGATGCGCGCGGCGTGCTGGACAAGGAAAATCCCGCCACGCCGCTGGCGCGTTCGCGCGGCCAGGAGCTCGGCGCACGCAGCGAATTTTTGCGCGGCCTGCAATCCTCGCTTTCGCTGTACAAGCTGGATTTCGATTCGGAGCTGGTCTTCGTTGGCGATGCGGGAACGACGGAGGCGAGCCGTCCGAGCCGCCGTTACGGCATCGAGTTCTCGAACTACTGGAAGCCGCTCAAGTGGATGTCCATCGATGCCGACCTTGCCTTCGCGCGCGCCCGCTACCGCGACGCGGATCCTGCAGGCCGCCGCATTCCAGGCGCCATCGAGGGCACAGGCCAGCTCGCGCTGACGGTATCCCCCGCCGGACCGTGGAGCGGCTCCCTGCGCCTGCGCTACTTCGGTCCCCGTCCCCTGGCCGAGGACAACAGCGTGCGCTCACAGGGCAGCATGACGCTGAATGGGCGCCTCGGCTACAAGCTCACGAAGCGCATGCACATCGAACTGGAAGGCTTCAACCTGGCCAACCGGCGCGATTCCGCCATCGATTACTACTACGCCTCGCGCCTCAAGGGCGAAGCGGCGCCGGTGGAGGATATTCACTTCCACCCCATCGAATCGCGGTCCTTCCGCCTTACCCTCAGCACCGCCTTCTAGCTGGGCGTACAATGAGGGAATGACAACTGCATTCCCCGCATTCACGCCCCTGGAACAGGTGGCGCAGGCCCTGCGCGGCGACGGCTATGCCCTGCTTGCCCCCGCCGACGTGGCAGCCCTCTCCGGCGCCCCGCTGTCCGAGTTGAACAAGCTCGCCGCCAGCTGGGACGACCTGGCTCTCGACAACTACCTGCGCGACGGAGGCCGCTACCGGCGCCGCCGCCATTCCTGCTTCGTGCAGGAAGGCGAGGCCCTGAGCCAGAGCGCCCACCGCGCCCACTGGCAGCCGGTGGAATACAACGCCCTGCATGGCGGCATGCGCCGCATGTTCGAGCCCGTGAATCCCGCCACCATCGAGCAGCCGGGCTGGCAAGGCCTGCTCACGGCCCTCGGCAAGATCTGCAGCGCCGCGCGCGGCCAGCAGACCTGGTACGTGGAGGCCCACCAGTTCCGCATCGATACCGCGGACGGCATCGGGCGCCCCACGCCGGAAGGCGCGCACCGCGACGGTGTCGATTATGTGGCGGTGATCCTGGTCGGCCGCCACGGCATCAAGGGCGGGGAGACTCGCATCTTTGAAGCGAGTGGGCCCAACGGCAAGCGTTTCACCATGACCGAGCCCTGGACCATGCTCCTGCTGGACGACGCGGCCGTGATTCACGAGTCCACGCCCATCCAGCCGCTGGAAGAACATGGCTACCGCGACACACTGGTGCTCACCTACCGCGCGGGTGGCTTCCAGGGCGATGGCGAGGCAGGGTCAAATCCGATATAGTGGCGTAGAGCATTATCAACACTACGGAGACGGCTGCTGTGGATTCCAGCTATGAAATCGCGCCCGATGAAATCGAGATCCTGATTGTCGAGGACAGCCCCACCCAGGCCGAACGCCTGCGCCGGCTGATCCAGTCGATGCGTTACGGGGCCCGCGTGGCCGCCAACGGCAGGCTCGCGCTGGAAGCGATTCATCAGCGGAAGCCCCATCTCGTGCTGTCCGATATCGTGATGCCGGAAATGGATGGCTATGAGCTGTGCCGTTCCATCAAGGGCGATCCCGGCCTGCGCGACATTCCCGTCATCCTCGTCACTTCCCTCACCGACCCGAAAGACATCATCCGCGGCATCGAGTGCGGCGCGGACAATTTCATCCGCAAGCCGTATGCGGAGGACTACCTGCTCAACCGTATTGGCCACATGCTGGTCAACCAGAAGCTGCGCAAGGATTCGAACATGGAGGTGGGCATTGCGCTCTACCTCGGCGACCAGAAGCACTTCATCAACGCGGAGCGCCAGCAGATCCTGGACCTGCTGATCTCCACCTACGAACAGGCCGTGCAGGTCAACAGCGAGCTGCAGGCGCGCGAGCGCCAGGTGATCGAGCTGAATATGCGCCTGGCCCAGCATGCGGGCGAGCTGGAAGCGACCAACCGCGAGATCGCCATGAAGAATCTCGAGCTGGCCGAGGCAAGCCGCATGAAGTCGGCCTTCATCGCCAATATGTCGCACGAGCTGCGCACGCCGCTGAACGCCATCATCGGCTTCACGGGCGCGCTGCTCATGAAGCTTCCCGGCCCGCTCACACCCGAGCAGGACAAGCAGCTGAACACCATCCGCTCCAGCGCGCGCCACCTGCTTTCGCTGATCAACGACATCCTCGATGTGGCCAAGATCGAAGCGGGCAAGGTGACGCTGTCCGTGGAAACCGTGCAGTGCCAGGATCTCGTGCGCGAAGTGTGCGAAACGCTGCGCCCGCTGGCCGCGCAGAAAGGCCTCACGCTGGACGTGGAGCTGGCGGCCCAGCCGATTTCGCTGGATACGGACCGCCGCGCCCTGACCCAGATCCTGATCAACCTTGCCAACAATGCCATCAAGTTCACCGAGAAGGGCACGGTGCGCATCACCCTTGGCCAGCGGGACGACGCCGAGGGCAAGGTCACGGAGTTCTCGGTGGCCGACAGCGGCGCGGGCATCCGCGAGGAAGACCAGGCAAAACTGTTCCAGGCCTTCTCGCAGCTGGACTCCACCTCCACCCGGCACGCGGAAGGCGCGGGGCTTGGCCTCTACCTGTCGCAGAATCTCGCCAACCTGCTGGGCGGCTCCCTCTCCTTCAACAGCGATTTCGGCAAGGGTTCGACCTTCACCCTGTCCCTGAGGACCCGCAAGTAAATGGGGGCGCGCATCCTGGTCATCGAGGACAACCAGGTCAATATGGACCTGATGAGCTACCTGCTGACTGCTTTCGGACATACCGTGCTGCCCGCCGCCGACGGCGTCGCGGGCGTGGCGGTGGCGCGCAGCGAACGGCCTGACCTCATCCTCTGCGACCTGCAGCTGCCCCGCCTCGACGGGCATGGCGTGCTCGCCGCCCTGAGGGGCGATCCCGCGACCAGCGCCATTCCCATCCTCGCCGCCAGCGCAGCCGCCATCGACGACGGCGGCGCGGCCCTGCGCGCGGAAGGCTTCACGGGCGTGCTGCCCAAGACCCTCGAGCCGGAAGCCCTGCTGCCCGCCCTGGAGGCCTTCCTGCCTGCGGCCCTGCGCAGCGCAGCAAGCAACTGAGCGGCCGAGCTGCTCCTTTGCTGCTGCGCACAAGTATAACTTTCCCTCTCTGCCGTATAAATTCTGGGTATATCGTAGTTATACGGTATTGCACTGCAACATAGACTGGGATATAGTGGACCTGTCTCCTCCAAGCGTTCTCCGAACAATTGGAATTCGCCCGCGGCCTCCGGCTTGCGGGCTTTTTTTTTGCCCCGGATTACGGCCGGGTGACGTGCACCAGGCTGGTCATCGCATCGACGTACAGCGTCTTGTCGTCCGCATACAGCGGCAGCAGGGGCGTCACGGATACCTGGTTCAGCTTCGTCTTGCGGATCTGCTGCGTCGCGGGATCCTTGAACACGGCGTAAGGAACGTCCTGGATCACATAGGGTTCGCCGTTGACATGGCCGATGATCATGAGCACATGCCCGGGCACCACCACGAGGTCGCCCACCTGGGCCTTCGCCAGCGCCCGCACGCGGTCGGCATGGGAATCGCGCGCCGAAAAGAGCTGATGATTCAGCGCCGCGCTGCTCCCTTGCAGCCCGGAATTCGGCGGCAGGTGCAGCCCCATGCTGCGGTAGGTTTCGCTCGTCAGGCCGCTGCAGTCGCGGGCGTTGAACTGATGCCCCCATCCATAGCGCTCGCCGAGGAACTTGAATGCCTGGCGGATGATGTTTGCGCGGGTCACCGGCAGATAGCCCGGCGCGCTGTCCGCGGTGCGGCGCAGGAGCGCTGGCTTGAACGTGAGCGAGCCGTCCTGCTGGCGCGCCGGGAGCAGGAGCGGCCACGATACATAGCTGCTGGCGCCATTCACTGCTTCGCCCTCCTTCACCTCGGCCAGGGGCATCGCAACGCCCATGTCCAGGTCCAGTTCCGATACGTCGGGCGCCTCCGGTGTAAATACCGTGCGCGCATGATCGCCCGTGACGACGCGGCCAGGCGCCTTCGCTACGTAGGAGAACACGGCATCCCTTGTCCCTTCCGCGATGTCGCTTCCCTTCACCCAGGCCGGTCCCTGTGTGCTCATGACCAGCAGCCATTGCCCGTCTGCGCTCTTGTGGACGATGATCACGGGCTCTCCCGGGAACAGCACGCCTCCCTGCAGGCTTTCGTAGTCGCGCGAGTCCTCGGACGCGTAAAGGCGCCGGTCGGACGGCAGCGTGCGCAGGTAGGTGCGGCGCACGCTCAGGCCATAGCGCGCGGACGTCGTGTCGGGAATCCGGTCCACCGCGGCGTTCTGCTGCAAGCCGCGAAGCAGTTCCTCGGTGACGGGGCGCCCGCTTTCGTCGATGGATGCCTTTATCGGTGTCTGCTGCGCGTTCCCCAGCCATTCGGCCACCTGGACCTTCGTCAACGTGGCCGGAAGCTGCGCCAGGTCGATCAATCCGCCCTGCGGACCGTAAGCGCGCTGGCGCTTTTCCGATACCTGCCGTGCATCGAGCAGCACTGCGTTGGGCGATGGCGCGCGGCGAATCCAGAACTCGGGAGACAGCATCGCTTCGCTGATGGCCGGAACGCCCGACGGCGAGACCGACGGCCCTGCGTTGGACGGTGCGGCAGCTGTCACCACTGCCGCCAGCACGGCGGCGCCTAGCAGCCGGGTGTGACGTTTCATGTACCGCGCCTGCCTGTCGGCGAAGCCGTGCTGCGAAGATGCCGTTTGCTCCATCAAATCCGTCCCATGTCGAGTTGTCCCGGCCGCCTGTCCCGCGCTTCGGCGGCAAAGCTGGCAGCTTAACATGACCCAAAATTTTCGGTTGAGCAAGCTATTTCCCGACAATTTCAGGACAAATGCCCCGGAAACCCGCAGCATAATTCCCTCCGGAAATTATGCATTTGACACAATTTCCTTTCGGAAGTTACTTCTAAATAAAGGGTAGAACAATGAAAGTTCAACAGAAAGTCCTGATCGGCGTATCCCTCGTCCTGGCCAGTTTCGGCGCCCAGGCGCAGGACAGCCGCACGCCAATCGATACCTGCCAGGCCATTTCCAGCGAGGGCTCCTATGTGCTCACCGCTAACCTCTCGGCCAGCGGCAACTGCATCGAAATCCAGGCGAGCAACGTCACCCTGGACCTGAATGGCTTCACCATTTCGGGAAATGGCAGCGGGGAAGGCGTGACCACCGGCGGCGGCACGGCCCGTTCCGGCATCACTGTGCGCAACGGCGTGGTGCGCAATTTCCGCCATGGCGTCTACCTCATTGGATCTGGTTCCACCATCGAGCGCATGAGCGCTATGGACAACGCCCACACCGGCTTCCTGGCCAGCGGCGCACGCGTTATCGACAGCGTCGCCCTCCGCAATGTCGACACCGGTTTCAATCTGGGCGCGCGCAGCAGCATCACCGGCAGCACTGCCACGAATAACGGCGATGGTATCAACGTTTCCACGGGGTCTACCGTTATCAACAACATCGTCGGCTTGAATACCCGCCACGGCATCCTCGCCGGAAACGGCAGCGTTGTCAGCAATAATTCCGTCCTGGGCCAGGGGAGCCTCGGCATTTACCTGAACTGCCCGAGCCTGGCCACCGGCAACACCTCTACCGCCAATGGCACCAACCTGGTTCAATCGGGAACCGGCTGCGTGGTGACCGGCAACGTGGCTCCGTAAGCATGCGGGGCTGAAGCCCCTTCACGCGCGCCGCAGGAAATCGACTGCGGCGCTTCGTGGCAATTGAGGGAAGATGCGCACAAGCTCATTGTCGGGCAGGCGCAGATGGCGTTCGGCGATGTGGGCGAGCACCGTGCGGAAGTCGGTCGTCACCGGCAGGTCGCGTCCTTCGTTCAGCGCCTTCTCTTCCAAACCGCGCCACTCTCCCAGCACTCTGCCTCCGGCGACGCCTCCACCCAACACCCACATCGCATTCCCATGCCCATGGTCGGTGCCGCGGTTGCCGTTCTCGCGTGCCGTGCGGCCGAATTCGGACATCACGACAATCGTGGTGTCGTCGAACATGGGGCCAAGGCGCTGCGCCAGCACGGCCAGGCCTTGCGCCAGGGGCGACAGGCGGTTCGCCAGCTGGCCCGTTGCCGCGCCCTGGCTCGCGTGCGTGTCCCATCCGCCCAGCGCAACGAAAGCCAGCTGCATGTTCGGGTCGTTGCGCAGCAGGGTGGCAAGGCGCGCCGCATCGTCCGGGAAGCCGTTCGGCAAAGGCGCTCCGCCGTTGGCAGCCATCATCTCCGCCGCCATGGGATTGGCTGCGGCGGCCATCACTTCCTTGCGCGCCTCGCGGCCGTCCATGTAGACCTTGCCGAAGCGCTTGTTGTCCGCATACAGCTCGTCGAAGGCGGCGCCCAGCGCGGGCCGGTTATCCAGCACCGTGCCTTTCGTACCCGCTGCACCGTTCGCGACGTTTACGGCGGCGGCGCGGCCGCTCAGGATGCGCGGCATGGTGGGCCCGATGCTCAGCGCGCGGGTGGGCCGCGAATCGCCGGGCAGCGCGCCCACCAGGCGGTTCATCCAGCCGTCCGGCGTACTCTTCACGCCCGGCGTGGCCGACTCCATGTAATCCTGCGCATCGAAGTGCGAGCGCGTGCCGTCCGGCGAGCCGCTGGCGTGGATGAAGGCGAGCTTCTTCTGTTCCCACAGAGGCAGCAGCGGTGCGAGCGCGGGGTGCAGGCCGAAGTAGCCGTCCAGGTCGATGGCTCCCCCTTCCTGCCCCGGCCTGGCAAGCGCGATGGTGGGACGCAGCTGGGCGTATTCCGCATCACCTACCGGCGCCACCACATTCAGGCCGTCGACGGCGCCGCGCAGCATGATGACGATCAGCTTGCGCGAGTGCGGCGCCGGCGCGGCGAGCGAGGCCGCCCAGGCTTCGCGGCCAAGAGGCGCCACCAGCCCGGCACCGGCGGCCAGGGCGTTCAGAAAATCGCGGCGTTGCATGGTTTTCTCCTCAGCGCTGCATGAAATCGGGGCTGCCCAGCAGCAGGGCGCTGCGCAGCCTTTCGGGGCTGGCGGCCGCCACCTCCTGCGTGCGCAGCGCGATGGATGGCCCGAGCGCGGCCTGCACAGTCTCCACGCTGGCGTTCTGGCCCAGCGAGGCGGCAAGGCCGATGCGCATGGCCAGCGCATCGGGATTCAGCCAGGCATCCTGCGTGTTCTTGTAGCCGTCCGGCGTCTGGCAGCCGTAGAGCGGCATGCCGAGGCGGGCCAGCACGCCCTGCATGCGCTTCGCGTCCGTCATGCCGGTGCCGCTGGCGCGCGCGGCGGACACCACGTACTGGTATGGCGTCTTGAATTTCGCGCCCGCCACACTGGAGTCCATGAACTCGGCGCTGGAAAACAGGGTGCGCAGAACGGTGCGGATATCGCCCCTGCTTTCGAGCCAGGTGCGCGCCATGCGGTCCACCAGCGCAGGAGGCGGAACGTCCGCCACGAAGTACTGCGCAAGCTTGTGGCTGATATGCCTCGCCGTGGCGGGATGCAGGGCCAGCACGTCCAGCGCATGTTCGCCTTCCGTCTGGCCTTTGGCGTGGATGGTCCAGCCCAGCCACTGCTTGCTTTCCTTGTCATGCCGCTTGGGATCGAAGAAGAAAGTCTCGTTGTCGCCCACCAGCTTGCGCGGGCGGTAGGTCCAGCCGGTGAGCATGCGCGCAAGCTCGGTCACGTCCTTCTGGGTGTAGCCCTGGTCCACACCCATGGTGTGAAGCTCCATGAGTTCGCGCGCGTAATTCTCGTTCAGGCCATTGGCCTTCGAGATCCAGTTATCAAGATAAAAAAGCATGGCCGGGTGCTTCGCCGTGGCGCCCAGCAGGTCGCGGAAGGAGCCCAGCACATAAGGACGAATCGCATCGCGTTCGAAGCTTGTGGCCAGCGCCCTCACTTCTCCCTTGCCGGAAAAAACGTTGAAGTGGTTGAACCAGAAATCGACCAGCACCTCCTCCAGCTGGCGCGGACTCTCCACGGCGCGCAGCAGGCGCGCTTCCGCGGCCTCGTTCGCGATCTGGCCGAAGACCTCGCGCCGTTTCGCCTTGAAGGCTTCGTCCTCGTCGCGGCGCATGGCGCGCACTTCCAGGAAGCGGCCCAGTGTCGCGCCCGCGGGTTCCTGCAGGGTTTGCAGGGCATGCAGTCGCCGGGACAGCTCCTCCGGCAGGGGAATGGACGCCGGCTGCAGCTGCTCGTCGACATAGCGCTGCACACCCATTTCCGCCACGCGCTGGATGTCGCCGGGGCGCGGCCCGAAGGCCAGCCGGTTCAGCACGTGCGCGGCCGCCTGCTCTCCCGTCAGCGGGGCGGCGTGCAGCAGCGGCAGGCAGGCCAGAAGCAGTAGCGGAAGGCAGCGGAACGGGCGCATGGCGTGTTTCCTTGGCGTATGGTGAGCCTTATTTATACGCCAGCCGCGTCCGTCTGCCAAAGGCCAGTTTGTATCGCACTGTTACATGGAACTCAACATTAATGAAACAATCGATTTAGTTATATCAATTGTTTAAATTCTGTGATGTAATAGTGAGATGACAGAAAAACATTCCCCTAGAAAATCGCGATCCGATGGAGAACAATCGCGCGAGCGCCTGCTCATGGCGGCGATGCGCCTGTTCGCCGAACAGGGATTCGCCCGCACTTCGACACGGGAAATTGCCCTGGCGGCAGGCGCCAACGTGGCCGCCATCAGCTACTACTTCGGCGACAAGGCAGGCATCTACCGTGCCGCCCTCACCGACCTCATTCCGCCACCCGAACAGAACATCGAACTGTTCGACCAGCCCCATTTCACCCTGCGCGAAATGCTGGAGGGCTTTTACACGCAGATGCTGGCGCCACTGGCCGAAGGCGAGCTCGCCGTGCTGTGCATGCGCATGTGGATGCGCGAGATGGTGGAGCCCACCGGCATGTGGACGCGCGAAATCGAGGTGGGCATCAAGCCCGAACACATGGCGCTGGTGCGCGTGCTGGCCCGCTACCTCGGCGTTACGCCCGACGAAGAAACGCATCGCCTTGCCTACTCGGTTGCGGGCCTCGCCCTGCAGCTCATGCTGGTGAGGGACGTGATCGGTTCCATTACGCCGCAGCTGCTCAATGCGCCCGATGCCATTGCGCAGTGGACCACGCGGCTGGCGGACTACGCGGAAGCAATGATCTTGGCCGAACAAAAAAAACTCAGAGAAGGGAAACTATGAAAGCACTGAACATATGGCTGGCCGTTCCGGCGGCGCTCGCGCTCAGCGCCTGCGCCGTGCAGGGACCGGCCTCGAAGGTCGATGCGCAGGCCCCCGCGCAATGGCAGGCGCCCTTGCCGCACAAGGGCGAACTGCCGGAGCTGAGCGGCTGGTGGCAGCGCCAGGGCGACCCGCTGCTGGTGCAGCTGATCGAAGCGGCGCAGAACGTGAGCCCCACCATCGCCTCGGCGCGTTCCCGCATCGAAGATGCGCGCGCCCAGAGCGTGGCCAGCGGCGCGGCCCTGCTGCCCAACCTGAACGGCGTGCTCACCTCCACCCGCATGAGCCAGCAGCAGGCGAATGTGCCGTCGAACACCACCTCGCAGGCCCTGCTCCAGTCGTCGTGGGAGATCGACCTGTTCGGCCGCAACCGCGCGGCGCGCGATGCGGCGCAGGCGCGCCTGGAAGGAGCCCAGGCAGGCTGGCATGACGCCCGCGTGTCGGTGGCGGCGGAAACGGCGAACCAGTACTTCGGCCTGCGCGCCTGCGAACGCCTGTTGGACGTGGCGCGCCAGGATGCAGCTTCGCGTGCGGGCACTGCGCGCCTGACGGAGCTCATGGCGAAGGCCGGATTCCAGTCCCCCGCAAACGCGGCCCTCGCGCGCGCCAGCGCGGCGGACGGCAACTCGCGCGCCGTGGCGCAGCAGGCCCTGTGCGACATCAACGTGAAGGCGCTGGTGGCGCTGACTGCATTGCCGGAGCCCGAGCTGCGCGCCAGGCTGGCAGCGGGCGCCGCATCGGCCGCGCTGTCTCCCGCGCAGGGCGTGACCGTTCCTGCCCTGCCTGCGGAAACGCTGGCGCAGCGGCCGGACGTGTTCAACGCCGAGCGCGAAGTGGCAGCCTCCAGCTTCGAAGTGGCTGGCGCACGCGCCGAACGCTTCCCGCGTCTCTCCATTACCGGTTCGGTTGGCCGCGGCCGTATTCACGCCGCTGGTGAAAACGTTACCGCCGATACCTGGACCCTGGGCCCCGTTCAAATGACACTGCCGCTGTTCGACGCGGGCCTGCGCCGCGCCGCCGTGGACGCCGCCAAGGTGCGCTACGAGACCGCCGTGAGCAACTACCGCGGCGCCGTGCGCCAGGCCGTGCGCGAGGTGGAGGAGGCGCTGGTCAACCTGGACAGCACGGACCAGCGCGCGGCGGACGCGCAAACCGCCCTGGAAGGTTATCGCGTGGCGTTCACGGCCACGGAAGACCGCTACAAGAACGGCATGGCCAGCCTGCTGGAGCTGGAAGATGCACGCCGCACCCGCCTGGCGGCCGAGAACACCGTGGTGGCCCTGCAGCGCGAACGCAGCGCCGCGTGGATCTCCCTGTACCGCGCCGCTGGCGGCGGCTGGACCGCGGCCCAATAAGACAAAAACATGATCGGATACTCCATGAACAAACAGACTATGAAACCGATGGCCGCCCTCCTGCTGGCCGCTTTCGTGCTGCCCTGCGTGGGCATCGCGGTGTACAGCCCCGTTTCCAATGCCGCGGACAAGAAGGAAGAGGCCCAGAAGCCCGCCCTCACCGTCAGCGTCACCCGCCCTGAAAAGACCACCCTGCCGATCCGCCTGACCGCGAACGGCAACGTCGCCGCGTGGCAGGAGGCCAGCATCGGCAGCGAGTCGAACGGCCTGCGCCTCACCGAAGTGCGGGTGAACGTGGGCGACGTGGTGAAGAAGGGCCAGGTGCTGGCCGTGTTCTCGGCCGATACCGTGAACGCGGACGTGGCGCAGGCGCGAGCAGCGCTGCTGGAAGCGGAAGCCACTGCGGCCGAGGCCAAAGCCAATGCGGCCCGCGCCCGTACGCTGGAATCGAGCGGCGCACTGAGCGCACAGCAGATCAGCCAGTACCTGACCGCAGAGCAGACGGCCAACGCCCGCATCGCATCGGCGCGCGCCGCCCTGAACTCCCAGCAGCTGCGTCTGCGCTACACGCAGGTGGTGGCGCCGGACAGCGGCGTGATTTCCGCGCGCAGCGCCACCGTGGGCGCGGTGGTGGGCGCAGGCACGGAGCTGTTCCGCATGGTGCGCCAGGGACGGCTGGAGTGGCGCGCCGAGGTGACGGCGGCGGACCTGCGCAATATCCGCGTGGGCGGCGCGGCGCGCGTGAAGGCAGCCAACGGCAGCGAGCTGACGGGCAAGGTGCGCATGATCGCGCCGACCGTCGACCCGCAAACCCGCTCCGCCCTGGTCTATGTGGACCTGCCGACCGATACCGGCGCCAATGCGCCCTTCAAGGCAGGCATGTTTGCCACCGGCCAGTTCGAGCTGGGCGAGTCGGGCGCCTTCACCCTGCCGCAGCAGTCCGTCGCCGTGCGCGACGGCTTCAGCTACGTGTTCCGCCTGTCGCAGGATTCGCGCGTGCACCAGACGAAGATCCAGCCTGGCCGCCGCATCGGCGACCGCATCGAGGTCCTGAGCGGCATTGCCGCGGACACGGTCGTGGTGCAGAGCGGCGCAGGCTTCCTCAATGACGGCGACCTCGTTGCAGTAAGCAATGCGCCGCGTGTCGCGCCCCCGGCAGGCGGCGCCCGCGCATCCAAATAAGGAGGCTCCGTGAATTTCTCAGCCCTCTCCATCAGGAATCCCATCCCGGCGATCATGCTGTTCGTGCTGCTCACGCTCGCGGGTCTGCTGGCCTACAAGGCCAACCCGGTGCAGGATTTCCCCGATATCGAACTGCCCATCGTGAACGTGACGGCCTCGCTGCCGGGCGCCGCGCCCGCGCAGCTTGAAACCGAAGTGGCGCGCAAGATCGAAGACTCGGTCGCCACGCTGCAAGGCATCAAGAACATCTACACCAAGGTGCTGGACGGCACTGCGACCATCACTGTCGAATTCATCCTGGAGAAGAATATCTCCGACGCGGTGAACGACGTACGCGACGCCGTGTCGCGCGTGAAGGCGGACATGCCCGCCGAGCTGCGCGACCCCGTGGTGAGCAAGGTCTCCACCGCTGGCCGCGTGGTGCTGACCTTCGTCACCACGTCGAAGGCCAACAGCGGTACGCAGATGGACGACGCGGACCTGAGCTGGTTCGTGGACAACAGCGTTGCCAAGCGCCTGCTGGCGGTGCCCGGCGTGGGCGCCGTCAACCGAACCGGAGGCGTGACCCGCGAGATCCGCGTGGAGCTCGACGACGCCCGCATGGCGGCGCTGCGCGTTTCCGCGCTGGACGTATCGCGCCAGCTGCGCCAGGTGCAGAAGGAAGCGCCCGGCGGCCGCGGCGACGTGAGCGGCGCCGAGCAGTCCGTGCGCACCATCGCCACCGTGCAGAGCGCGCAGGCCCTGGCGGCCATGGATATTCCGCTGGGCGACGGCCGCCATGTGCGCCTGGACCAGGTGGCCACCGTGACCGACACGATCGCCGAGCCGCGCTCCGTGACCACGCAGGACGGCAAGCCCGTGATCGGCTTCGAGGTGTTCCGTACCAAGGGCGCCAGCGAGACCGACGTGGCCAACGGCGTGCGCGCTGCAGTGGAAGAGCTGCGCGCAGCGAATCCCAACATCGAGATCCGCCAGTCCATCGACAATGCGCAGCCGGTGGACGAGAACTTCGTGGGCTCCATGGAGCTGCTGTACGAAGGCGCCATCCTCGCCGTGCTCGTGGTATGGTGGTTCCTGCGCGACTGGCGTGCCACCCTGGTGGCCGCTGCCGCCCTGCCGCTCTCCGTGCTGCCCGCCTTCCTCGGCATCTACTGGTTCGGCTACACGCTGAACACCGTGACCCTGCTCTCGCTGGCACTGGTGGTGGGCGTGCTGGTGGACGACGCCATCGTGGAGATCGAGAACATCGAACGCCACCTCCGCATGGGCAAGACGCCGATGCAGGCTGCGCTCGAAGCGGCGGACGAAATCGGCATGGCCGTGATCGCAACCACCTTCGCGCTGGTGGCCGTGTTCCTGCCGACCGCCTTCATGGGCGGCATTCCCGGCAAGTTCTTCAAGCAGTTCGGCTGGACCGCCGTGCTGGCGGTTCTCGCCTCCCTGGTGGTGGCGCGCCTGCTGACGCCGATGATGGCCGCCTACCTGCTGAAGCCCGCCAAGCACCGCGAGGAGAAGGACGGCTGGATCATGCAGCGCTACATGCGCACCATGAAGTGGTGCCTGACGCACCGCCTGTTCACCGCCATCGCATCGGCCGTGTTCTTCTTCAGCTCCATCATGCTCGTGGGCTTGCTGCCCACGGGCTTCGTGCCCCCGGCGGACCGCAACCAGACCCAGATCACCCTGGAGCTGCCGCCCGGCTCCACCCTGGCCGAAACGAAGGCCGTGGCGGAACAGGCGCGCGTGCTGGCGATGCAGGTGCCCTCGATTACCGGCATCTACAGCTCCATCGGCGGCGGTTCGGCAGGCGATGCATTCGCTCCCGGCGCCGCTGCGGAGGCGCGCCGCGCCGTGATGACCATCACCACCAAGCACCGCAACGACCGCAAGGAATCCATGGCGCAGATCGACGACGCCCTGCGCGAGAAGATGCGCGCCATCCCTGGCGCCCGCTTCACCGTGGGTCCGCCGGATACGGGTGTGAAGATGCAGCTGGTGCTGCGTTCGGAAGACCCTGTGGCGCTGACTGCCGCCGCGCAGCAGGTCGAGCGCGAACTGCGCACGCTGAAGGGCATCGGCAACGTGACCTCCAGCGCTTCGCTGGTGCGCCCCGAGATCATCGTGCGTCCCGACTTTGCGCGCGCCGCCGACCTGGGCGTGACCGCCAACGCCATCGGCGAAACCGTGCGCGTGGCGACGGCGGGCGACTACGACTTCGACCTCACGAAGATGAACCTGCCCGAGCGCCAGGTGCCGATCCGCGTGAAGCTGCCGGACGCCGTGCGCGCCGACCTGGACGCCATCGGCCGCCTCACCGTGCCGGGCCGGAACGGTCCCGTGCTGCTCTCGACCGTCGCCGCCATTACGATGGAAAGCGGCCCGGCCCAGATCGACCGCCTGAACCGCAGCCGCAACGTGACGCTGGACGTGGAACTGGGCAGCCGCTCCCTGGGTGAGCTGAACGAGGAGGCGCGCGCACTGCCTTCGATGAAGAACCTGCCGCCTTCCGTGAAGCAGGCGGAGCTCGGCGACGCGCAGGAGATGGCCGCGCTGTTCGCCAGCTTCGGCATCGCCATGCTGATCGGCGTGCTGTGCATCTACGGCGTGCTGGTGCTGCTGTTCAAGGACTTCATGCAGCCGGTGACGATTCTCGCGGCGCTGCCGCTGTCCATCGGCGGCGCCTTCGTGGCGCTGCTGATCACGGGCCGCGCGCTGTCCATGCCGTCGATGATCGGCCTGATCATGCTGATGGGGATTGTGACGAAGAACTCGATCCTGCTGGTGGACTACGCGATTCTCGCGCGCCAGTCGGGCATGAGCCGCTTCGATGCGCTGGTGGACGCGTGCCACAAGCGTAGCCGTCCGATCCTGATGACGACGATTGCAATGGGCGCGGGCATGATGCCGCTGGCCCTGGGCTTCGGCGCCGACCCGAGCTTCCGTTCGCCGATGGCGATCACGGTGATCGGCGGCCTGATTACCTCCACCTTGCTCAGCCTTCTGGTGGTGCCCGCCGTCTTCACCTACATCGACGACCTGGAGCACCTGATGCGCCGCGTGGCCCACAAGCTGCGCCGCCACAAGGAAATCCCGGCAGCTGAAGCCGTAGTGCAGTAACGGCAGAGGGGACAGACCCTGCTTTCGGCTAAGCCGAAACCAGGGTCTGTCCCCGATACCTCAGTCCGCCACCGAACACAGTCGGCAGCGTCCAGGCAATCAATGCTTCCGCGACCCCAGCAGCTTCGACACGGCAAATCCCGCCGCCATTGCCACCAGTACCGACACCCCCGGGCTCTTGCGCACATAGCTGGCGCCGGTTTCCGCGAAGCGCTTGTAAGCCACGCTCAGTTCTCCCGCCTTCTCGCTCAGCTTGCCGGACATATTGTTCATGCCATCGCTCAGGCGGTCCACGCCCTCGTGCGCCTTGTTGACGATGCGGTCGGTGGCTTCCGGCACTTTCTCGGCCAGCTTGTCCGCCGTGTCGCGGGCGCTGGTGGCGGCGCGCTCGAGCGCCGACGCGCTCTTCTCGGCAGCCTTGTCGATACTGCTGTGCAGGTCGTTGCGGGTGGTGTTGCCGATCGGCGTTACGGTGCCGCTAGCGGTCCCGCTTGCATTCGCATTCTGGTCCTTGCTGTTGTCCATGATGTGATTCCTCGTTCGTTAGTGGTTGCGGTCTTGCACGGACAACAATAGGCCGATCGTTGCGGCTTCACCGTGCGTCATCTAACAAAGGTCGAGCGGGGTGCTCAGCAGCGGGCAAATGCGCCGATTGTGTGAGCCGGAACACGGACGCGGCGCCGCGCCGCGTGCACCCTGCTGCAAAAGGAGGTATGCCATGAACCGACCGCCTCTCATCAAGGACACGGTAGAGCTCGAGATCGACGAGGGCCGCGCTGCCGGCGCCGAACCGGGCGCGGTATCCGGCCTCGAAGGCCTTCAGCCATCCGAGGCCGTCCCGCCCGACCCGCAAACGCTGCCAAGCCAGCAGATCCCTCCCCTGCCTCCCGGAAAGACTTAGCTTGCGGTCCCGGCAGTATTGTGGATAATTCACGGATTCTCATAACAAACGACAGGAGATCCGATGAATGTGAAGCATTCCCTGGGCGCGCTCGCGCTGGCAGGCCTGGCTGCAGGCGCCATGGCGCAGGAAGCAGTGGTGAAGGTGGGTCACAGCGGTCCCCTGTCGGGCGCCCAGGCCTTCTCCGGCAAGGACAACGAGAACGGCGCGCGCCTCGCCATCGAGGAGCTCAACGCCAAGCCGATCACCGTCGGCGGCAAGAAAGTGAAATTCGAACTGGTGTCCGAGGACGACCAGGGCGATCCGAAAGCCGGAGTCTCGGTCGCGCAGAAGTTCTCGGACAGCGGTATCAAGTACGTGGTCGGCCCCTACAACTCGGGCGTGGCCATTCCCGCATCGCGCGTCTATAACGACGCGGGCATCGTGGTGGCCTCGGTAGCCTCCAACCCCAAGCTCACGCAGCAAGGCTACAAAAACCTGTACCGCGTGAATGCCAGCGATACCCAGCTCGGCTCCAAGATGGCGCTCTACGCGGCCCAGGAACTGAAACTGAAAACGGTCGCCGTGATCGACGACCGCACCGCCTTCGGCCAGGGCCTGGCCGAGGAATTCAAGAAGCAGGCGCGCGCCTCCGGCATGACGGTGGCAGCCCACGAGTACACCACCGACAAGGCCGTGGACTTCACCGCCATCCTCACCAAGCTGAAAGCGAAGAAAGTGGAAGCCATCTTCTTCGGCGGCTATGCACCGCAGGCCGGGCCGATGGCGCGCCAGATCAGGCAGCTGGGCATCAACGCCAGGCTGCTGGGCGGAGACACGATCTGCACCGCCGAACTGGGCAAGCTGGGTGGCGACGCGGTGGGCAGCAATGTCCTGTGCTCGCAGGGCGGCGCCCTGCTGGACAAGGCGGCGCAGGGCCCGGCCTTCAAGGCCAAGTTCAAAAAGCGCTTCAACGCCGAGCCGGACGTGTACGCCGCTTCCTACTACGACGCGATGCAGATGTACGCCGCCGCCATGCAGAAGGCGAACTCGCTCGATCCCGCCAAGGTGGGGGCCGCCATTTCAGCGGGCAGCTACAGCGGCGTGGCGGGCACCTACGCCTTCGACGCCAAAGGCGACATGAAATCGTCGCCGGTGACCATCTTCACCTTCAAGAACGGCCAGCCGGCGGCATTGACCAGCTATTGATTCCGCTTCAGGCAGCGGCGCTGGATGGATCGATTACGGTGACCACTTCCGAAATGCGGTTCGCGGGGAAGCCGCTCGTTTCGGCGTGCTTGCGGATGATGTCCGCGTCCTTGGCGAGGTAGACGCAGTAGGTCTTGTCCGCGACAACGAAGGTTTCCTGCCACTGGATGTCGTTCCCCAGCGCATCCAGCGCGGCGTTCGAGGTTTTGGCGATGGCGCAGAAGCCGTCCGGCGTGTTGCTGCCGATGCCTGGGACGTCGCGCTCGATGACAAATTTCTTCAACATGGTATTTCCTTCCTTCTGAATAGGCGGCAAATGCCGCAGGTCATGCCCGTTTCCGAGCCGAGATGGACACCGCCGCCACACGCACGGCGCGCCCGAATTTGCGCTCCACGGCAGTGCCGCGGAAGCAGTCGAATGTTTCGACAATATGGCTGCCGGCCAGCCCGGCATCGTCAGCCAACCGCAGGAGCTCCTGCGCCTGCACGGCGCCACCCACGCAGGCGGCCCACAGGTCCGCATCGCTGCGCGCCGCGGCGCTGAGCGGACGGTCGACCACCACATCGGCAAGCAGCAGCTGCCCGCCCGGCCGCAGCACGCGCGCAATCTCCTGCATGACGCGCGGCTTGTCCGGCGCCAGGTTCAGAACGCCGTTCGAGAGCACCACATCCACGCTCGCATCCGGCACAGGCAGGTCCTCGAACACACCCTGGTGCAGGACCACCCGCCCGGTCAACCCCGCCTCGTGGGCGGCAAGCCATGCGCTGTCGAGCATGGCCGGTGTCATGTCCACACCGATCACCCGGCCGTTCGGCCCCACCTTCGTGGCGGCCAGGAGCAGGTCCATGCCTGCACCGCAGGCGTGGTCGAGCACGGTGGCGCCTTCCGCGATCTGTCCCGCACGGTGCGGGTTGCCGACGCCAGCGAAGCGGTCCACACAGCGCCGCGGCAGCTGCTTGAGGGCGGCGCGTTCATAGCCAAGTTGCGCCACGGCGTAGTCGAGCCCGGTATTGAAGTGGAAGCTTTCGGCCGGGTCCCTGGCAACGCGCTCATACATGGAGCGCACCTGGAGGCGCAGCCTGCCAGTGTCCAGTCCCACCGGGCAGCTGGCCACGGCGTCGTTTGCGATGTTCATATTTTTCCTTTCTTGCGGCGATGTGCTACTTTCCCAGATACGGCGGTGGGCAAGAAGATGGGATTTCCGCCAAAAAGCGGTGGGATATGCGCCTTTTTGACGACGATGGCGCATTTGCCACCCCTGGTTGGCGGGAATGCCAACGGTCTCCGTGCGATAGTGCAAGGCTTATGAAACCGACACCTGACAACCCGCGGCAGCTCACCCGGGTCACCGTATTGATGGTCGATGCGACCTATTCTTCGCCTGCGCTCGGCCCGATCGATATCTTTCATTCCGCGGGCAGGCTGTGGAACGGCTTCCATGGCCAGCCCCATGCGCCGTGCTTCGAGGTGCAGCTTGCGTCCATCGGCGGCAGGCGGCTCGAATGCATCGGTGCGCTGGGCATCATGCCGCATGTGGATGTGCTGGACGTGGGCAGCACGGACCTGATCCTGGTGCCGACCGTGAACCTCCACGAGCAGCCCGCCGATCCGCGCATCGTTCAGTGGCTGCGGGAACGGCATGCGCAAGGCAGCGCCGTCGCGGGCATCTGCGCGGGCGTCGCCTACCTGGCCGAGGCCGGGCTGCTGGACCACCGTGTCGCCACCACGCACTGGGCGATTGCGGAGCAGATGCGGGAACGCTATCCGCTCGTTCAATGGCACCCGGAGCGCTTCGTTACCGAGGACGGCGGCGTGTTCTGCAGCGGCGGCGTGTATGCATCGATGGACCTCAGCCTGTTCCTGGTGGAGAAGTACGCGGGACGTGAAGTGGCCTTGCAGTGCGCGAAGTCACTGCTGCTGGCCATGCCGCGCAAGAACCAGACGAGTTACAGCGTCCCGCTGCTCACACGGCCGCACGAAGACGGCGAGATGCGCGATATCGAAGAGTATCTGCGCCTGAACTTCGCCAGGCCGATCACGGCGGATGTGCTGGCTGCGCGCGTGAATATGAGCCCGCGCAGCTTCCTGCGCCGCTTCAAGGCAGCCACGGGACAGCTGCCGGGAGCGTACCTGCAGGCGCTGCGCATCGGCGCGGCAAAGGAACTGCTGGAGAACGGGGCAAGCTCCATCCAGCGCGTGGGCATGCAGGTCGGCTATCAGGACGTGGCGCACTTCCGCCAGGTGTTCAAGCGCCACACCAGCCTGACGCCGGGCGAGTACCGCGAGCAGTTCGGCACCATGCATGCACTGGTCGGCGACAGCCATGCCCTGCCCTGAACCGCGGGCAGGCCTTTCGCCTACAGCCGCAGGGCATCTGCGGGTTTCGCCTGCATGGCCAGAATCGCGTGCCGCACTACGGCCATGCAAACGACGAGTGCGGTGGCAGCCAGCGCCCCGGCGATAGTCCACCAGCCTACCGGCGCGCGCTCGACATAGCCCGCCAGATAACGCTCGATACCCAGCGCCGCCAGCGGCAGTGCAAGCACGGCCGCCATCAGCACCAGTGCGCCGAAATCGCGCGCCAGCAGCAGGCCGATATCCCGCCGGCGGGCGCCATGCAGCTTGCGCAGCACGAACTCCTTGGCACGGCGCTGCACGCTGCGCGCCGCCATGACATAGGAACCAAAGGCCGCGATGCCCAGGGCAACACAGCTTGCGGCAGCGAGAAGCCGCGACACCCGCGCTTCCTCGTCGTAGTTCGCCTGCTGGATTGCAGCCGCGGGCTGAATGCTGGGCATCGCATTGGGGAAGTAGCCCGGCCACAGTCCGCGCACTGTGCGTTCCGCGTCTGGAAGGGAGGCCGCGCGCACCGTCAGCGTAGCGCCCGCCGTCCAGAGCTCGTATGCCGTCGCGCGCGGTGCGTCGCGCAGCGAGCGGAAACGCAGGTCGGGGGCAATGCCGATAACGCGCTTGTGCACGACCTTGTTGTCGAATCCAGTGAACAGCAGCGTCTGGCCCAGTGCTTCGGCGGGACTGGAGAAGCCGAGCTCCCGCGCGGCCATTGCATTCAGGATCAGGGGGACCGCATCGTCCTCCTTGTCGAGGGAGGCGTCGAACAGGCGCCCTGCCAGCGGCGCCACGCCGTAAAGGGTAAAGAAGTTGGCGCTGACGGACTTCATGTCCATGACCGCGCTGGCGCCTCCGGGACGCTTCAGGTCACGCACCCAGGAGGTCTTCTGGCGGCCTACCGCGTCCTCCGATATCGCCACTCCCTCGATGCCCGGCTGCGCCCGCAATGCAGCCATGAATCCCTGCGCTGTCTTGCTGTAGCGGACTGCCTCCGGCAGGTCCACGATCAGAAGCCTGGAAGGATCGAATCCGGGCGACGCCTTCAGTGCAAAGGCTGTCTGCCAGACCACCGCCATTGTCACGCCTGCGAGGCCCATTGCCGCAGCCGTCTGGAACACCGTCAGGCTGCGCCGCAAGGATGCACTGTGCGCCATCTCCGCATCCGCCTTGCCCGCCAGCGCCTGCGCGGGCCGAACGCGCAGCGCCAGCCAAGCGGGATAGATAGCGGTGGCAGCGCCGAGCAGAAGTCCAAGGGCGAGTGCGAGGCCAAGGTTCCAGGGAGTCAGCATGCTTTCCAGTTCGCGGTCCATCAGCCGGGCAAACACCGGCGAAGCTGCCCAGGCGAGGAGCAGGCCCGATACCGCGGCGAACATCGCGACGAGCATGGACTCCGCCAGCAGTTGCAGCACGATCTGCCGCACGCTCGCCCCAAGCACCTTGCGCATGGCGATTTCCCGCTGCCGCCGCAGCAGCCTCACTGCAGCCAGATTCGCATAATTGATCGCCGCCAGAACAAGAATCAGCAGGCCCACCGCTCCCAGGCCCGCGACGACGGCGCGGTTGCCGCGCGGACCAGGCTGCGAAATGTAATTGCCGCCGACCTGCTGGTCGAAGTAGGCCTCGCGCAGCGGGGACAGCACCACATCGAGCACTTTGCGCCCCGCGAGCCGCTGCATGACCTCCGGCGGGTGGGTATGCTGCGATGGGTGCCGGTCTACCGCTGCCTGCAAGGCATCGGCGACGGGCTGCAAGGGTGCGTCCGGCCGCGTGCGGACCAGCAGCTTGCCCCACCAGCCTTGTTCACCGGTCACGATTTGCTTGCGCACCTCCTCATCGACGATAAGGGAATTCACCCCTGTGAGCATTTCGAAGGGCACTGTGGTGTTGGACGCTGGTGTTTCGACTATCGCCATCACCTGCAGCAGCTTGCCTTCGACCTGCATGGTGGCGCCCTGTGCATCTACGGTGCCGAACAGGCGCCGCGCCGCTGCTTCCGTCACGGCGATGCCTTCCGGCTTCGCCAGCGCCTCTTCCAGGTCGCCACGGACCGTCCTCAACCCCAGCATCGTTGCGAAGCCAGGCAGCACGGTCAGTCCATTCAGGCGCGAGAGCTGGGCGCCCACCCGTACCGTCAAGCCCATCGCGTCGGGCCGCGCGGGGAGATAGGCGGTGGCGGCCTCGACACCCGGCGTTGCAGCCGCCACTTCCCGCAGGAAGAGCGGAGCCTGGTCGAACCACGGCGACAGCGAATCGACGTTGTAGCGCTGCTTGATGACATAGACCCGGTCCACATCCGGCACCTGTGCGTTGTAGCCCCAGGAGTAGCGCACATAGCTGAAAAGCAGCAGCGCCGCCGCGAGGCCGATGCTCAGCCCTCCCAGCACCACAAGGGAATACACCGGCTCTCCTGCCAGCATGCGCCAGCCAAAACGGAAGTCACGCAGTTTCATGCCCACCTCACGCGGCCTGCAAGGCATCGACGAGGATGCGGCCATCGAGCAGGCGCAAGGTGCGCGAGGCCTGGGCGGCATGCGATGGGGAGTGCGTCACCATGACGATGGTGGTTCCCTCGCCATTGATCTGCCGCAGGATGCGCATGACCTCATCGCCGTGCGCGGAATCGAGGTTGCCGGTCGGTTCGTCCGCCAGCAGCACCGCAGGGCTGGCCACCAATGCGCGCGCAATGGCCACGCGCTGCTGCTGGCCGCCGGAGAGTTGCGATGGCCGGTGTTTCGCGCGGTGGGCGATGCCGAGCTTCTCCAGCATGGCGGCTGCGCGGGCACGGCGCTCCTTCGCCGTCACATCCATGTACTCCAGCGCCAGCTCCACGTTCTCGGTGACGGTCAGTTCGTCGATCAGGTTGAAGTTCTGGAAGATGAAGCCGAGCCGTCCGCGCCGCAGCAGGTTCAGTTCCGGCTCGCGCATGCCCGCCAGGTTGCGGCCCTCGAACCAGTATTCGCCTGTATCTGGAATGTCGAGCAGGCCGAGGATGGAGAGCAGCGTCGACTTGCCGCAGCCGGACGGTCCGGTCACGGCCACGTACTCGCCCGCGTCGACCTCCAGGTCGATGCCGTCCAGCGCACGGGTACGCACCTCCCCTCCCTCGAAGGTCTTGCCGACGTTTTTCAGTTTAAGCATGCCATCTCCTTTTTCAGTCATTGTGTCATTTTCCGGTGAGTTCGATGCGGTCGTTTTTGCCGAAGGCCGCGTACGAGGAAACGATCACGCGTTCGCCCGCGCGCAATCCCTCCAGCACTTCCACCTGCCGGTGGCTGCGGCGTCCAAGCCGGATATTCCTGCGCACGGCCTGTCCCGCCTGCACAACATAGGCGGACGTGCCTCCCGTATCGTTGACGAAGGCGTCATTGGGCAGGACCAGCGCCTGCGCAGGTTCCCCAAGCGTGATGGAAACGTCCACGCTCTGGCCGGGGTGTAGCCCCTGCGGCAGAACATCGGCGAAGGTGAGCTCGGCGTTGAACTTGCCGTCACGGATCTGCGGGAAGATGCGGCTGACGGTAAGCGCATACGTCCGTCCGCCCATCTGCGCACGCGCGGCGCGGCCCGCGACGATGCGGTTCAGGTAGTATTCGTCGATCTGGGCCGTGAGCTTGTAGCGCTCCATGTCGTCAATGCGGCCCAGATGCTGGTCCGCCCTCACCGCCTCTCCCAGCTGGAGGGAGAAGTCGGTCAGCCTGCCGTCAGCGGGCGCACGGACCGCCAGCGCGTCGACCGATTCGCGCACCAGGCGCAAACCGGCGGCCAGCCGCGCCGTCGCCTGCTCCATCTGCTCGATGGCATTGCGCTGGATGCCCGCTTCCACACGGTTGCTCTCCCGCGCCAGATCGAAGAGCCGCTGCTGCTGCACCACGCGGTCCGCCGCTTCCTCCAGAGCACTGGCCGACACAAAACCCTTCGCTGCAAGTGCCCGCTGGCGCTCGTGCTGTTTCCTGGCCTGTTCCAGCGCAAAAGCCAGCTCGGATGCACGGCGCTGCCGTTCCGTGTTCGCCGCTTCGAGCGTAACGCGCATGTTGGTCAGGTTCGAGATCTGCTGCGCATGCTCCGATTCGCGCGCCAGCATTTCGAGCCGCCTTTGCGGATTCGAGAGACGGAAGAGCGCATCGCCCTTCTTCACTTTGGCGCCGTCGCGCACGAAGACCTCCTCCACGCGGCCCGACTCCACAGCATCCAGCATCACCGAATGCAGCGGTGCGGCTGTTGCGCGCACGACGGCATCGTCGCGGAATACGCCTTGCTCCACCACCGCGATCCTAACCTCAGCCAGCGGCACCCGCAGGCCCCTGGGCATGAGACTCCAGGCCAGCATGGCCGCTGCAGCCATCGCCGCCACGGCGGCGATCCATTTCAGCCGCCCGCCACGCCACCTGCGCCGCGGCAGCGCCTGGTCCATGGAATTGCCGGAAATGTTTGCGTTCGAATGTGTCATGCCCGGTATTCAGCAACAAGCGTGCCACCGCCGCCGCAACGGCTACGGCAGGAACCTGGCAATACCGCGCGACCGCTATCGCACACCTGGGTGTCCGATTCCGGACACTTGACCGTGCAGCGAGCTCCGGAGATTGCCCGCGATGAAGCGCCGCTGCTAGAATCGGCCGATCATGCAAGCCCACATTCTCATCCTGGAAGACGACGCCGATGTGGCCTACGCCGCGCAGCTTTCGCTGCGCCGCACAGGCGCGCGCATCACAACGCTGGCGCACCCCGGCCAGCTTGCGAATGCCTTGCAGGAGAGCGCGCCCGATGTCGTGCTCCTCGACCTCAATTTCCAGGCGGGCCGCACGGACGGCAGCGAGGGCATGCAGGCTCTTGCACGCCTGCGCGCGTTGACGAATCCACCCCAGGTCATCGTCATGACAGCCTACGCCGATGTGGCGCTGGCGGTGGAGGCGATGAAGTGCGGCGCCGCCGACTTCATCACCAAGCCATGGGACAACGCGCGCCTTGCCGCCGCCGTCGATGAGGCGATGATCCAACGCACGACGTCCGCCGCGCCGACGCAAAACAGCGCCCTGATGGGTGACTCGCCGCCAATGAAACAGCTGCGCAGGCTGATCGCCAGCGTGGCGCCGACCGAGGCCAATGTACTGGTGCTGGGCGAGAACGGTGTGGGCAAGGAGCTGGCTGCGCGCGCCATTCACGAAGCGTCGCGCCGCGCCACGGGCCAGTTCCTGGCGGTGGACATGGGCAGCCTTCCCGAAACAACGCTGGAGAGCGAGCTTTTCGGCCACCGCAAGGGTTCCTTCACCGATGCGCGCAATGATCGCGCGGGACGCTTCCTGGCTGCCTCCGGCGGCACGCTCTTCCTCGACGAAATCGGCAACATGCCGCTGCCAGCGCAGGCCAAGCTGCTGACCGCACTGGAACGCCGCGAAGTGACGCCGCTCGGCGCCGACCGTCCGCAAACGATCGACGTGCGCATCGTGAGCGCCACCAATCTGGCGGAAGCGTCGCTGTACGACCCGCAGCACTTCCGGCCGGACCTGCTGTTCCGGCTCAACACCATTGTGCTGCGCGTGCCGCCGCTGCGCGAGCGCAGGGAAGACATTCCCCTGCTGCTGAACCACTACCTCGCCCATTACCAGCGGCAGTACGGCAAGCCTGCCCGCCAGCTTTCCCCTTCCGCGCTCGACGCCTTGTGCAGCAACCCATGGCAGGGCAATGTGCGCGCCCTGCGGCACGCCTGCGAGCGCGCCGTGATCCTCTGCGATGGCGAGAACTACGCGCTTGCCGATTTCGGCATGGCGCAGCCGGAAATGGCGCCTGCTGTGAACCGTGCAGCCGACACGATACGCCTGGACGCATTGGAACGCGACGCCATCGCTGCGGCCCTCGCCCAGGTACAGGGCAATATCAGCCGCGCCGCGCGCCTGCTTGGCGTAAGCCGCGCCGCCCTCTACCGCAAGCTGGGCAAATATGGCCTCTGAGGGCGCACCGGCACGCAAGGCCGCCTCTGGTACGCTGCTGCTCGCCGCGGCTTCTGCAGCCGCTGGCATCGGCTGGCATGCTGGCGAGGCTCCCCTGCTTGCCGGCGGAGCGCTTGGCGCCGTCCTCGGCGCAGCGCTGCTGCGGGGAGCAATCCGGCGCTTGCAGGTCAATGCAGAAACGCTGCCGCTGGAAGTGCCGGTTGGCCTGCCGCGCGAGCTCGGAGAGCTGTCCTCCCGCGCCTTGCACTTCGAGACCCAGCTTGAACATGCTCCGGTCGCCATCTTCAGCGCCAACGCACGGGGAGAAGTGACCACGCTGAACACGCGCGCACGCCGCCTGCTCGCGCCCGGCCGCATCATCGAGACAAAGACTTTTCATTCGGTGCTGGCCAGCCTCCCGGTTGGCCAGCGCAAGATCGTCGAGTACGAAACGGAAGCCGGCCCTGAGCGTGCGCTCGCCACATCGAACGCGGTCACGCTCGATGGCGAGCCCCAGCGCCTGATTGCCCTGATACCGGTGGAGGACGAGCTGGAAGCGGAAGCCATGCGCGCCTGGCAGAAGCTGGTACACGTGCTGACCCACGAAATGATGAACTCCCTCACCCCGGTCGCCTCGCTGTCGCAGACGGCCCGCGAGATGCTGCGGGACGCGGAACTGCCTGCCGACCTGCGTGGCGATCTGGGCACAGCCATGGATGCCATCGGCCGCCGCGCGGAAAGCCTGACGCATTTCGTCAGCGGCTACCGCACCCTGGCAAGCGTGCCCGAAGCGCGGCCCCAGCGCATCGTGCTGAGCGAAATGTTCGCGCGGCTGCGCGCCCTGTTCGCCAACGCATCTTTCAGCGTCGAACCGGATTCGCTGGAACTGATGGCCGATTCCGGCCAGCTGGAACAGGCCCTCGTCAATCTGCTGCACAACGCCGAGGAAGCGACAGCGAACGTTTCCCAGCCAATGATCTCGGTGACAGCGCGCCTCACACGCGGCGCCCGCCTGCGCATCGAGGTCTGCGACAATGGCCCCGGTGTACCCGATCACCTGCTGGCCAACATCTTCACGCCCTTCTTCAGCACCAAGGCCAGAGGCAGCGGCATCGGCCTCGCCATGGTCCGCCAGCTCGTCCACCGCAACGGCGGCGCCGTACGCTACGCGAAGTTCGTAGGCCCAGGCGCCTGTTTTGCTATCACTTTGTAGCAGCGCCATCTCGAACGCGCTTCGGTTCGGCGTGACTTATGACAGCAGGTACTTATGGCCACTGCCATAATTGCAACCGATAAGACCTATTGTCTCTTGAGCGTTGGCGCTCCAAAGATATCTGCGAAGTGTCGTACAATCAGCTTTCCTCCTACACGTCTCTTGCTCGATGCTCAAGACAGCGAACACCTCCGCAGACACATACATTCACCTTCGCGCGTTAGCGCGAGAAATGACGCTGCCGCACATTGCGTCGATTGCACCTGAGGGGGTAAGATTGACCGACTTATCGGATGAGGCATTGGCACAAGCGGATACCTGGGGAGGGTTTGAGTGGGGCTACATAGCGCGGAAATTCCGCCGTCGTCCTCGTAGGGTAGAATTGGCTATCTGGCATGGCGACGAACTATGCGGACTTGCTTGTGGGCGAGTGAGTAATCGCCGGGTTGTCGCCTCAATCCATTATCTGGAGGGGAACCCAAGAGCACATCCACTAAAAGGATTGGTTGCTGCGATTGCTACTCGCTTTCTCGACACCTTTGCCATCTTGGCAGAATGCAGTGAGACATCCATACAGAATCCGGTCCAACCACTCGTTTCGATGTACAAGCAGCTGGGCTATGTGAATGAGGTCGTGAAAGGACGTAAAGTCGTACGCCTTCACAAAAAACTGGGGAATCCATGATCGTGTACACTACGGAGTACATAGGAGTGAACATGAAAGTCGCTAAGCATGCCAAGGTTGTTTCGCTAACCAGGAACCATAGCTCGGCTGGGAAACAGAAGACTAGCGTTGTCGCGTCCAAGGCCGCGGTCACGCGAGCAGAGAACTTT
Source organism: Massilia endophytica (assembly GCF_021165955.1). Classification (NCBI taxonomy): domain Bacteria; kingdom Pseudomonadati; phylum Pseudomonadota; class Betaproteobacteria; order Burkholderiales; family Oxalobacteraceae; genus Massilia; species Massilia endophytica. The sequence goes on from NZ_CP088952.1 coordinate 3,678,373, forward strand.
CTTTCTGCATCGCAGTCTGACTTTGTTGCAGTTGTGCAGCGGAACAAGCCTTCACTGATAAAAAACGAGGCGGGCATGCTCGCGGGGAAGCCCATCCCTCGATCTAAGCTTCGTTGACTTTTCGTCGGCCTCGTTTCACCTGAGGTGGTTGGAGTTTGGACTTCAACCAATCGCGCAGGGATTCAACAACATTCTCTCCTGGGACTTCATCAATTAGGCCAAGGACTTGCGCGTCCGTGGGGGTAATTTTGTGCTCCCCATTGAACAATTCTCTGCACAATAGGACGCAAAACTGCCAAAACATTTTCCCGCTCGGGAGCGCACGAGCTAACGCATGCCTCTTAGCTTCCTCATCTTTTCCATTTAATGCCCTTAGCGCGTCCCCTGAGAAGAAAATCTCTTTATGCTTGGTGAGGAAACCGATCGTACTGCGTAGATGTCGTGGATCGTCAATGGATCTAATCATTTTAAAATCATCCGACACGACATCTAACAATTTTGCCATCGGCATAGGGCGACCGACGTTTGCACGAGTAGCGTTTGCGACTAGCAATGAGATTACCAACTTCATGTCGGCTTCACTCGCGCTCCATACATCAGATGAATCGGCTATTTTCGTAGCCCTGCTGATAGTTTCGAAGAGTTTCTTGGGGCCGTCCAAAAGACCGGGCCGCGAATGGCGCCCTTTTTGCCTGTAATCTGGGAAGGATTTGGCGAGATTCGTCATAATCCCCCAGTTGTGCAGGTGGCGCATAGCGTTGAGCACTAGACACTCATTTTCCCGAGACACGTTCACCCAAAGACATGTTGCAAAGCTCGCCAGATCAACGCCGTTCTCGCCATCATAGACGGCCTTGCATGCGGCTATAGTTTTGGCGAACTGCGAGTGAACCTTGTCATTTTGCGCAACAATCCCTTCGAAGTCGCCAATGAAGTGAATATAGTTCCAGACGAGGCGACTGAAAATCTGATCAGCTAGTTGTAAGGAGAACGTTTCATTTATCTCCTGTAGTTGACTCACGGCGACTTTGGCGCTGGCCGGTGTGACATCTTCCATGCCGCCATACCTGACATCGTGAAAAAGGATATCCGTGTGTGGCAAAGCCACAGAATAAGAGCTAGAAGCAAGAAGCACGGCCGCAGCGCTATATGCACGCTCAGTAACAACTGCGACAGTTTTGCCTTCTATTCCGTCCTGATCCGGCCCAGTGAGCAACCCAACCAAGGTCTCCATTGCAGAGATAGAACCGCCGGCGCTATTTATGGCGATGGTGATCGGCTGACTGCTTTCCGATCGCAGACGCAGTATTTGAGGCGTGAGTATACGAACCAATTCTTCGTCAATTGTCTGATCCACATAAATACAGCGATTCCAATTTGCTGTTCTATCCTCGACATCTGACTGATGTACGTCGACCATCTTTTTCTCCACAGTTTTTACCACTCTACCAGAAGATTCATACAAATAATCATCTCGACTAGAGCCCAGAGCTGTATCGTCAATTGATCAATTAAAACAAAAAGCCCGCATGCTTGCACATGCGGGCTTTTGCTTGAATCTGGTGCCGGAGATAGGAGTCGAACCTACGACCTTCGCATTACGAATGCGCTGCTCTACCAACTGAGCTACACCGGCAAAGAGCAATATTCTAACAAACAATTCCTGCCGCGGTCTAGTACCCGATGCGTCATTCCCGCGCAGGCGGGAATCCAGGGGTGTATTGGCACACTCCTGGGTTCCCGCCTGCGCGGGAACGACGTTAGGCGTGGTGGTAGCCGGTCACCACCGCCACCTCGTCACGAGAGCCGAGGAAGACCGGGATGCGCTGGTGGAGTTTTTCGGGCTGGATGTCCAGGATGCGGTGCTTGCCGTCCGTGGCCATGCCGCCCGCCTGTTCCACGATGAAGGCCATGGGGTTGGCTTCGTACATGAGGCGCAGCTTGCCCGGCTTGGAGGTGTCGCGCAGGTCGGCCGGGTACATGAAGACGCCGCCGCGGTTCAGGATGCGGTGCACGTCCGCCACCATGGAGGCGATCCAGCGCATGTTGAAATCCGTGCCGCGCGGGCCGGTGCTGCCTGCCAGCAGTTCGTCGATGTAGCGGCGCACAGGCGGGTGCCAGTGGCGCTGGTTGGACATGTTGATGGCGAATTCCTTCGTCTTCGGCGGAATCTGCATATTGCGCTGGGTGAGCACCCAGGAGCCCATTTCGCGGTCCAGGGTGAAGCAGTTGACGCCATTGCCCGTGGTGAGCACCAGCATGGTCTGCGGGCCGTACACGGCGTAGCCTGCGGCCACCTGCTTGCTGCCCGCCTGCATGAAGTCCTTCTCGGTGGGCACGGCCATGCCTTCGGGGGCCTTCAGCACGGAGAAGATGGTGCCGATGGAGACGTTCACGTCGATGTTCGAGGAGCCGTCCAGCGGATCGAAGAGCAGCATGTATTCGCCCTTCGGGTAGCGGTTGGGAATCGGGTGGATGGATTCCATTTCTTCCGATGCCATGGCCGCCAGGTGGCCGCCCCATTCGTTCGCTTCGAGCAGGATCTCGTTGGAGATCACGTCCAGCTTCTTCTGCACTTCGCCCTGCACATTCTCGGATTCGAGCGCGCCCAGCACGTCGCCCAGGGCGCCCTTGCCTACCGAGTGGCTGATGGTCTTGCAGGCGCGCGCCACCACTTCGATCAGCAGCCGCAGCTCGGCGGGGATGTTGTGGTGGAGGCGTTGTTCTTCGACGAGGTGTTGGGTGAGGCTGATGCGTTTCATGAAGTTCCTGTAGTAGTTGTAATCTGTGACTTAGTTCGAGAGCGCCTTGCTGACGACTTCCGTGACGTCGTTGGACAGCGGCGTGGCGGCGGCGACGCGTTCAAGCGCGTGGCGCATGTGCACCTGCAGCTCCGGCGAATAGCGGCGCCAGCGGTCCATGCTGCGCGCCAGGCGCGCGGCGACCTGCGGATTGATCGCGTCGAGCTTGATCACGTGCTCGGCCCAGAAGTCGTAGGCGCTGCCATCCTTCGCATGGAACTGGGCGGGATTGCCGTTGCAGAAGCTGAAGATCAGGCTGCGCGCCCGGTTCGGGTTCTTCAGCGTGAAAGCGGGGTGCCGCATAAGGTCTCGCACAGCTCGCACATCGGTCGACGGCGCCATTGCCTGTATAGAAAACCACTTATCAACGACCAGTGCTTCGCTCTTGAATTCCTGGTAGAAGGCGTCCAGGATACGACTGGGACTCCCGCCGCTGTGCACCAGCGCAATCAGCGCGGCGGAGCGGTCGGTCATGTTGGTGGCTTCGTTGAACTGGCGCTCGGCGAGCTCCAGGGCTTCCGCCTCGCCGCCCAGGGCGAGGTAAGACAGGGCCAGGTTCTTCAGTCCGCGCTTCCCCGCCGACACGGCGTCCGGGCTGTAGGCGCCCGGCGTGGCGTTGGCGCGGTAGGTGTTCAGCAGTTCACTGCGCAGCACCGTGGCAATGGTCTTGCGCATGAACTGGCGCGCGGCGTGGATGGCCTGGGGATCGGCCACTTCCATGTTCTCCGCCACCACGGTCTCCGATGGCAGCATGAGCGCCTGCTCGCGGAAGGCGGCGTCCAGGGACTCGTCCAGCAGCAGGGCGCGCTGGGCGGCGATGAAGGTGTAGTCCAGCTCCAGTTCCTCGCCTGCCTGCACGGCGGCGGTGAGCTTGAGCAGGCGCTCCATGGCCAGGCGCTGGCCGGCTTCCCAGCGGTTCACGGGATCGGAGTCGTGGCGGAACAGGTGGAGCAGTTCTTCGTCCGTGTAGGCATATTCCAGCACCACGGGCGCGGAGAAATCGCGCAGCAGGGATGGCACAGGTTTGGCGGCGATGCCTTCGAAGCGGAAGGTCTGTTCGGCTTCCGTCAGTTCCAGCACGCGCGTGGGAATCAGGTCGCGGCCTTCCGCATCGAGCAGGCCCACGGCCACCGGAATGTGGAAGGGCAGCTTCTTCGCCTGGCCCGGCGTGGCGGGGCAGCGCTGGCTCAGGGTCAGCTCGAACAGCTTCGCCTTCTCGTCGTAGCGCGTGCGCGCCGTGACGATGGGCGTGCCGGCCTGGCTGTACCAGCGTTCGAACTGGCTTAGATCGCGCTGGTTGGCGTCCGCCATGGCGGCGCGGAAGTCGTCGCAGGTCACGGCCTGGCCGTCGTGGCGGGCGAAGTAGAGGTCCATGCCCTTGCGGAAGCCTTCGCGGCCCAGGAGGGTCTGGTACATGCGCACCACCTCGGCGCCCTTTTCGTACACGGTGAGCGTGTAGAAGTTGTTGATCTCCACAAAGGAGTCGGGACGCACGGGGTGGGCCATCGGGCCCGCATCCTCGGGGAACTGGGCCTGGCGCAAGGTGCGCACCTGGTCGATGCGCGTGACAGCGCGGCCCGTATCGGTGCCGATCATGTCGGCCGAGAATTCCTGGTCGCGGAACACCGTGAGGCCTTCCTTCAGCGAGAGCTGGAACCAGTCGCGGCAGGTCACGCGGTTGCCGGTCCAGTTGTGGAAGTACTCGTGGCCCACCACGGCTTCAATGCCCGCGTAGTCGATGTCCGTCGCCACGCGCGGGTTGGCCAGCACGAACTTGGTATTGAAGATGTTCAGGCCCTTGTTTTCCATGGCGCCCATATTGAAGTCGCCCACGGCCACGATCATGAAGCGGTCCAGGTCCAGCTCCAGGCCCCAGCGCTCCTCGTCCCAGCGGATGGAGTTCTTCAGGGACTGCATGGCGTAGTCGGTCTTGTCCAGGTTGCCCTCTTCCACCCATACCTGCAGCAGGGCTTCGCGGCCGGACTGCAGGGTAATGGTCTCTTCCTGGCACACGAGTCGCGCCGCCACCAGGGCGAAGAGGTAGGACGGCTTCTTGAACGGGTCTTCCCACTTGGCGTAGTGGCGGCCGTCCGGCAGCTCGCCCTCTTCCACCAGGTTGCCGTTGGAGAGCAGCACGGGGTACTTGGCCTTGTCCGCGCGCAGCATCACCGTGTACCTGGCCATCACGTCCGGGCGGTCCGGGAAGTAGGTGATGCGGCGGAAGCCTTCGGCCTCGCACTGGGTAAAGAAGTTGCCGTTGGAAACGTAGAGGCCCGAGAGGCTGGTGTTCTTCTCCGGGGCGCACAGGGTCTCGATTTCCAGCACGGCGTTCAGCGGCGCCTTGCGGATGGTGAGCGTGTTGGCGCCCAGAACATACTGGCCTTCGTCCAGGGCCACGCCGTTCAGGCGCAGGGCCACCAGTTCGATTTCCTCCCCCTGCAGCACCAGGTCGCGGTTCTTGCTGTCCGGATTGTGGCGCAGCGTGAGCCGGCTGGACACAATGGTGCGCGCAGGATCGAGGTCGAAGCCGAGTTCAACAGTCTCCACGAGGTAGCTGGGAGGGGTGTAGTCTTTACGATAAATCGTCTGGGGGCTGTCGGTACGCATGGCAGGAGGTGTGGTAAAGACGAAAACCTTATTTTACCAACACGGCCCCTGCCGAGGGGCCGCACCGTAGCGGAACAGGGGGTGAAAGTTTCTGCTGCCACAGCTGCCGTAACATTCTGTAATATTCATGCGTACGAGGAGTGCCAGTCCTAAACTGATGGACAGGAAATACCAATTCAATGTAGGAGCAGAATCATGAGAGCCTTAGCCATCCTTGCTGCCGCAGCCACGCTGCTGCTCGGCGGGTGTGCGACCACCCTGCGCAGCGATGTCACCGTCTTCCATCAGTGGCCGCCGGAGCTGCAGGACAAATCGTATGTCTTCGAGACCCCGCCCCCGGCCGAGGACACCCTGGAATACCGCAGCTACCAGAACCTGGTGAGCGGCGAGCTGGCCAAGCTGGGCTTTACCCAGGCCGGCAGCCCGGACCAGGCCAAGCTGCGCGTGGGCATGCAGTTCAGCACCATCGACCGCCCTACCCGCGTGCTGGAAGCGGCCGATCCCTTCTACATGGGTCCTTACTGGGGTCCCTACGGCTTCGCCCGCTACCACTACTATCCGGGCCGCTACCGCTATCGTTACTACGGCTTCCGTCCGTACTACGATCCCTGGATGTACGGGCCGATGCAGTTCCGCGAGGTCATCCAGCATAACTACGAGCGCAATCTGCGGGTGACGATCAACAATATGTCCGGCAAGAAGCTGTTCGACGTTACGGTGAACAACACCAGCCGCAAGCAGTCCACGCCACTGGTCATGCCCGCCCTGGTGCAGAGCGCCTTCACGGGATTCCCTGGCGAGAGCGGGAAGGCGAAGCGGGTGGAGCTGGAGCTGAAGCCCCAGCAGCAGTAGGCAAAGGAACTCCGATGAAATGCCGTTCAATTAGTTCTGAACGGCATTTTTATTTTGACCGGCGTACCGCTTTGCAGCCTGGGTTAGTTGACGCCCATCAATTCACCGAAAGTCGACCATCACGACAATGGTCTCTCAACCGATTTCTTTGGGGGACACATCATGGCCGTTGACGCATACCTGCAAATTGAGGGCATCAAGGGAGAATCGACCGATGAGAGGCACAGGGACTGGATCGAAATTTCCCATGTTGTCTAGGCTGTCCATCAACCGCGGGCCACGACGATATCGACGGCAGGTGGCCACACCAGTGGCCGTGCCGAGCTTGCCAACATCAAGTTCGACAAGCTTGCGGACCTGGCCTCGCCGATCCTGCTCCAGACCTGCGCCGCTGGCAAGACAATTGCCAAAGCTGTATTCGAGTTCATGCGAGCAGATGGCGACGGCAAACCTATCCCCTATTTTCGAGTGGAGCTGGAGCACGTGATGATTTCGGACGTGGCACCGAATAGTGCTGACGGGGGCATTATCACGGAGCATGTCCAACTGGCGTATTCAAAGATCAAGTGGGCCTATACGAAGCAAAGCATCCAGGGTGGGGTACAAGGTAGCACTACCGGCGGTTGGGATTGCGCGGCTAACAAAATCGCTGCGTGAGGTGCAGGTATGCCATACGTGTACAGCGACGTGAGAAAGTTACAGGACAAACCCAAGGTGGACGGCGGTGAATGCGTCCGGCTGGTGCAGCACTACACTAACGTCGGCCACACCACAACTTGGCGGCAGGGAGAGCGGGTATTGGATGCGACAATCATTGCACCGGGAACCGTGATCGCCAACTTTACAAGAGAAGGGCGTTGGCCGGGCAAGACGAAAGGTAATCACGCTGCATTTTTCGTCGAATTCGGGCCGAGGGGTCCTGACGGCAAACCTACCTCTATCGTGATGATGGACCAATGGACCGGCGATCGGAAAAAGGCCATCAGCGTCCGCAGCGTTCCGCGCCGGGGACAAAAGATGCACAGCGAGGGCAACATCTATGACGACTCCGACAACGCAGAGCATTTCTACGTGGTGAAATGAAAACTATCCTGACTGTGACTGCCATCGCATCTATACCACTTGCAGCTCTCGGGGCCGAATTGCGCATGCAATGTCCTGAACGCTACCTGACCCGAGTTGTGAAACTTGCCGAAGTGCCGCAGGAGTGGCAAGGCGCCATAGCAACTGTTCGACCGGAACTGCTGCTTTCAGGCGGCGGTATGGTGGGAGGCCCCGTCGAACTCTATCCACCGGCAGACCTGCGTGGCAGCGATGTAAAGTCCAAGGTTGGCTGGAGCGAAACGCGATACCCGGTTGGTTCCGACGGGGAGAGCTGGGTCTATTGCGCCTACGGACAGGGCGGCGAAATTCAACTATTCCGTCGTATCGACGGGACCGGAGTGCGAGAGTGCTCGGTAAGAACTTCGCTACCAAAGGCACCAGCGCCGCCGGTGGTCGAGATCGTGTGCAGGTAGTTGCTAAACATCGCACATCAAGGCAGGTATCCCCATACGTACCTTAATTTGTACTGGCTCGAACTTGACCTGACCCACGGCCCGATAACTGGATACATCCGTACCCGTTGCCGCCGTTCGACGGCATCGTAACTATGGCTTTGCCGCGCCCAAATTAAGGCAGCCAGATTATGTTCTCGCCATCCACTATGCCATTGCCGAGACATTGAAGCGAATATCCAAATTCTTCGCTTGTATCCACAACCCTGTACGCCGATGCGGCGACGTAGGTGAGTTTTTCAATAACTGCTTTCGGCTTCAGTGCAACATTGGGGAATTGCTCAGACTTCGTTGATTGATAAAGTATCCCATCGAGAATGGGCGTTGCCAAGAAATCTCTCGCAAGCGCCGACGTAACATCGTATAGCCCCGGCTTTTCTCTGCCATCATTGTCGATGACAGGCGCACATAGAAGCGTGTCCATGAAGTCGTCGCACAAGTGAATTGCGCTCATAGCGACGGGATCAGTCTGTTCGCAAAGAAATTGATGAATCGCCCTGAACGACGGATGCAGGCTAAAAGGAACCGGAACGCCACGCTTGAAATAAGCCATGATACCAATTGGTATTACGTGAAGCGCTCCTGCATGGTCACGGCGAGTTGTCGAGTAAAGGAAATTTACGACATCGCCTGTAACCGCGTTGATCTCTGCCAAAACGGCACTGACACTAGCGCTCTGCGTATCAAGGCTTGCATAGAAAACCGGCTCCTTCGCCGCATTTAACCGTCCCTGCGGAGCACGGTGCGCGAGATCTTCCGGGATATATGAAAGACGTGAGGTCGTTCTATAGAAGCGTCCGTTGTCGCCTTCCGAGTACTTCACGCCTCTTGTGAAATGTGTGTTTGATTCTAGTGGTATGGATACCGGAACCCCAAGAGTGAACCTGGTCAGCTTGCTGACAAGGTCAGCAATTCTCGACTCATCAACCTTTGTTCGCCCATCAACGTGCGCGTCCAACTCTCCCACGATAGCTTGAACGGTTGACAAATGTTCTGAAGCACAACGATTGAGTTCCTGTGCTTTGTGAAGAAGCGCCTTTTTGATATTCCCGTGCATGTTTCGTCCGTTCCGAGAAGGAGCGCGTCAAGGGTTAGGAGGCCGCAAATGATGCCGCCCCCCTCTGCCCAGGGCAATTGCATAGGACTCTAACTTCTCCGGCGTTGATGTCAGGTCTGTCTGGGCTGCTACACTTAACTGTCATTTTCCGGCCAGGTCGCGTTCGACGGTTCTCAGGAAGGTGGACGTGGACCAGTCCACATCCCTCACCATGATGGCGGGCGCATAGCCCACGCCGTTGCCGCGTGGGCGGCCCACGTAGACCTTGTTCGGAATGATGGCGCCCGCCAAGCCCGATTCCAGCATAACGAGGCGCACTTCCATGTAGGTGGAGTCGGCCGAACTGGGCGCGCCGATCAGCTTCGTGTTCGGGAAGCGGGTGAACACGTCCAGCGCGTCGAGGCAGGCGCTTGCGCACTGGCCCGGCACGATGACGTACACCGGCTTCGTGAACGCAGGCGGATCGCCCGCCACGTCCGCCTCGGGATTGGGCACGGGCTTGCCGTCGTCCTCGTCGCGCTTGACCCAGAACTTGTCGCCCTTGGCCAGGGCCGCCTGCATGCCCTTGGAGATGCCGCGCGCCCAGGCTTCCGTGTCCGGCTGCTTCTCGGCGACCATGCGCTCGGCCAGCTCGCCGAAATAGGCGGTGTTGCCGGGCGAGGCGCGATACCAGGTTTCGGTTTTCGCAAAGTAGGCGTCCATGCGGCGCTTGACACGGCCCTCGCCCCACAGCGCCGCCGCAAAATTCCTGCTCCAGGTGGAGGAACCGCCCTGGTTGTGGCGCAGGTCGATCACCACGGCATCCGCGTCGAGGAAGCGGTCGCGCTTCGCGGCCACCTCCCGATTCATGGCGGCGTAGGCGTCGCGGTCGGCCGCTTCCGGAGTGAATGTGGGCATGGCGGCCCAGAACAGCTTCGGACGCGGCTCCGTCAGGCCCACGGGCAGGCGGTCGCCGTTGATGGCTTCGTTGCGCCACTTCACGTACTGGTCGGTCCGCTCCTGCCAGGCCAGCTGCCGCGTGCTGCGCTTGCCTTCGCTCAGGAATTCGCAGCGCTGGGGCAGCTGGATGAAGGGATTGTGGCGGTCCGTAAACAGCCAGCGGCTCATGGACCACCACTGGCCCGGCTCGTCGATGCGGCCGAGGAAGCTGAACAGATTGTCCCGCATCAGCTGCTCTACGGACTTTCCGTCGCAGGACAAAATCTGCGCGCCGCGCGCCGGGCCGCCCGGCTCGGAGGCGTACACATAGATGCCGTCGCCACGCCATACGGCAACGAAGCCGGGCCAGCGCTCCGGCTTGAGATAGGAATCCACTTTCCAGAACAGGCCCGCATGGCCGTCACGCACCAGCACGGTAAAACGCTGGATGGCGGCGGCATAGCCCGCGGCGTCTTCCACCTTGCCGGACAGCGCCAGCGCGCCGTCGCGGGCGGCCTGCAGGTGCTTGAGGAAATCCGTGTTGTGCACATCATGCACGCCGGGGTGGTTCTCCAGGGTGAGCTGGTAGCCCGCCTCGATATCGCGCTGGAGGGCGGCGCGCCATTGCTCGGGCGTTTGCGGTGCGGCGGCATGCGCGCCGCCAGCCGCGCCCAGGACGAGCGCGGCGGCAAGGATACGTCGTGTCATGAAAAATATTTTTCGCTGGCGAAAGTGATGAGGCCCACCAGGGCCACGGCGCAGAGCAGAACGATGAGCAGCCGTCCGAACTTCGGGCTGCCGTCGTCATCGTCCTGCGAATGAGGTTCAGTCATGTTCAGTGCGGTAAAAGGATGGACGAACCGGTGGTCTTGCGCGACTCCAGATCGGTGTGGGCCTGTCCCACATCGGCCAGATTATAGCGTTGATTGATTGCAATTTTGACCTCGCCGCTGGCCACCACGCCGAACAGGGATTTAGCTGACGCTTCCAGGTCTTCGCGTTTGGCCACATAGTGGCCCAGCGTGGGCCGCGTCACGTACAGCGAACCGCGGGACTGCAGCTCGGAAGGCGAGAAGGCGGGCGCTGGTCCGGAGGAATTGCCGAAGCTCACCATCAGGCCCAGGGGCGAGAGGCAGTCCAGGGAGCCGAAGAAGGTGTCCTGGCCGATGGAGTCGTAGACCACGGAAACGCCCTTGCCCTCCGTGAGCTCCTTCACCTTCTCCACGAAATTCTCGCGCTTGTAGTTGATGGCGTGCGCCGCGCCGTTCTCGATGGCGAGGGCCGCCTTCTCTTCCGAACTCACGGTGCCGATCAGGTTCACGCCCATCACGCGCGCCCACTGGCAGGCAATGAGGCCGACGCCGCCCGCGGCAGCATGGAAGAGAATCGTGTCGCCCGGCTTCAGCTGGGCCGTGCGGTGCAGCAGGTACTGCACGGTCATGCCCTGCAGCATCATCGCGGCGGCGGTATCGAAGGCGATCTGCTTTGGCAGTACCACCAGGATGTTCGCAGGCATATTGCGCAGCTGCGCGTAGGCGCCGTTGGGCCGGGCGGCGTAGGCCACGCGGTCGCCTACCTTCACCTCGGTGACCCCTTCGCCCACCGCCTCCACCACGCCCGCACCTTCCTGGCCCAGGCCGTTCGGCAGGGGCTGGGGATAGAGGCCGGTGCGGAAGTAGACGTCGATGAAGTTCACGCCGATGGCCTCGTTGCGCACGGTGGCTTCGCCGGGGCCGGGCGGCCCCACGTCCACGTCCACATACTCCATCACCTCCGGACCGCCGGTCCGGGACATGCGGATTGCCTTGCTCATGGCAGCCTCCTTACTGTTGGGTTGCGAAGCGCGCGCGCAGCTGGTCCAGCACCAGGTGGGCCGTGGCGACGTTGGTGGCGCAAGCCACATTGTGCACGTCGCAGGCGCGCACCAGGGCGTTGATGTCCGGTTCGTGCGGCTGCGGCGTCATGGGGTCGCGCAGGAAGATCACGGCGTCGATCTGGTCCTCCACCAGCAGGGAGCCGATCTGCAGGTCGCCGCCCAGCGGCCCGGAATGCTTGCGGTCCACCGCCAGGCCCAGCTCGTTGGCCAGGCGGCCGCCCGTGGTGCCGGTGGCGGTCAGGGTGCACTGGCGCAGGAACTCCACGTATTCGCCCGCCAGGGCAATCATGTCGTCTTTCTTCTTGTCGTGGGCAATGAGGGCGATACGGGGCTTCATGGACGTAGTTCTCTCTTGGCGTTGGAAAGCAGGTAGATGCCGGACATGACGAGCGCGGTGCCCGCCAGCTGCCAGGCGCTCACGGGTTCGGCCAGTATGACGGCCCCCAGCAGCAGTGTCGACACGGGGCCGATCATTCCTGCCTGGGAAGCCACGCCCGCGCCGATGCGCTGCACGGCGATCATGGTCATGAAGACGGGCATCACGGTGCACAGCAGGCCGTTCATCAGCGAGAGCCAGTAGACGGGCATGGGCTGGACCAGCATGCCTGCTGGCCGCAGCAGGAAGAACTGGCCGATGCAGGCGGCGCTGGACACGCACATGGCATAGGCGACCAGGCGCAGCGAGCCGATGCGCTTGACCATCTCGCCCGAGCCCAGCAGGTACAGGCCATAGCTGACGGCCGAGCCCAGCACCAGCAGCGAGCCCACCAGCACATTGCGGTTGCCGCCCTCCAGGTCATGCAGGAAGACGAGCACGATGCCGCCGTAGGAAACGAACAGCGCCAGCCATTGGGCGCGGCTGATGTGCTTCTTCAGCACCGAAGCGGAAATGAGCAGCACGAAGCTGGGCGTGAGGAAGAGGATCAGGCGCTCCAGGCCCACGGTGATGTATTGCAGACCCAGGAAGTCGAGGAAGCTGGAAAGATAGTAGCCCACCAGGCCCAGGCCCACGATGCGCCAGCGGTCGGCGTTCGACAGCGGCGGGCCGCTGCGCATCTTCCACACGGCCACGGCGGCAAACACGGGCAGGGAAAACAGCATGCGGAAGGCAAGCACCGTGACCGCATCCATGTGATACCGGTACATCAGCTTGGCCAGCACGGCCTTGGTGGAAAACAGCACCGCGCCCCCGATGGCGATCGCGAGCCCGCTCAGATAGGTGGCCCGCGCGGCGGCGGCATCCCTTGTGCTTGTGGTCATTCCTTCATTGTAAGAGAAACAGGCTTTTCCCGCTGGCGGGGCCCATTTTCCAATCTGAAATGTTGCCGCGCGAAATTGCTTGCGCAGACGCGACAGCTCGTCTTTTTAGGCGTACTCTTTCGTTATAAAAATTACATTCTTTTTCGGCAACAAAAAGGAGTGGAATCATGGCGGACACACTCATTTTGGGAGGCACCAACGGGAACGACACACTGACCGGCGGTGATGGTAATGATTACATTTATGGCAATGGAGGAGCAGATATTATGAGTGGTGGAAACGGCGACGATCGTCTGTACAGCGGTGAAATCTATCGTGAGGGCGGCAACCTTCCCGACACTGTTGGCGATGTGTTCCATGGGGGAGCAGGCAACGACATCATGTTCGGCGGCGATGGCAACGACCGCATGGATGGCGAAGCCGGCAACGATCAGGTAAATGGGGGTAAAGGCCACGACTGGCTCGCCGGCGGTCCTGGCAACGATACCCTGGACGGTGGCGCAGGCTTCGACACGGCGGTGTTTGCCGGCGTGCGGGCGGACTACACCGTCGGGCGCGATCCGGCCACAGGCATGCCGGTGGGGGTGCTCACGAGCGCCAGTGGGGAGTCGGATACCCTGGTCGGCATCGAGCGGGTGCAGTTCGCCGACACGGCCGTGGCCTACGACATCAGCGGCGACGCGGGCCAGATCTACCGCCTCTACCAGGCGGTGTTCAACCGCCAGCCCGACCAGGCAGGCATGGGCTTCTGGCTCAGCGTGGCGGAAGACCGGGGCTGGAGCATGCGCGACATCGCCTCCGGCTTCTTCAACAGCGACGAGTTCCGCACCATGTATGCCAGCAATTCGGACGCGGACTTCCTGGCCAAGCTGTACCTGAACGCCCTGCACCGGCCCTATGACCAGGCAGGCCTGGACTCCTGGCTGCATGCCATCAGCCTGGGCGTGACGCGCGAGGAAATCCTGCTGGGCTTTGCGGAAAGCGCGGAGAACCAGGCGCAGGTCATTGGCAGCATCCAGAACGGCATCACCTACACGCCGTTTATCGCCTGAGGCTTCCCCGGCGGGCGCGCAATCCGAGGGGGGCGGTATGCTAGAATACCGCCCTCGATTGCATACCGTCTAAGGAAGACCGAACATGGCTGGACACAGCAAATGGGCCAATATCAAGCATAAAAAGGCTGCAACGGACGCCAAGCGCGGCAAGATCTGGACGCGCCTGATCAAGGAAATCACGGTCGCGGCCCGCATGGGCGGCGGCGACATCAACGCCAACCCCCGCCTGCGTCTGGCGGTGGACAAGGCAGCCGACGCCAACATGCCGAAGGATAACGTGCAACGCGCGATCACGCGCGGCACCGGCGGCGACGAGGGCGCCAACTACGAAGAAGTACGCTACGAGGGCTACGGCATCGGCGGCGCGGCCATTATCGTGGACTGCATGACGGACAACCGCGTGCGCACGGTGGCCGAAGTTCGCCACGCTTTCAGCAAATACGGCGGCAATATGGGCGCCGAGAACAGCGTGTCCTTCCTGTTCAAGCACTGCGGCCAGTTCCTGTTCGCCCCCGGCACCGACGAGGCCAAGCTGATGGACGCGGCCCTGGAGGCGGGCGCCGAGGACGTGGTCGCGGACGAGGAAGGCGGCTTCGAAGTGCTGTGCGCGCCGAACGATTTCGCCGCCGTGAAGGATGCGCTGGAAGCGGCGGGCTTCAAGGCCGAAGTGGCGGAAGTGATCATGAAGCCGTCCACCGAGACCGTGTTCACGGGGGACGACGCCATCAAGATGCAGAAGCTGCTGGACGCGCTGGAAAACCTGGACGACACCCAGGAAGTCTATACCAACGCCGTCATCGAAGACTAAGCTCAACCCACCTCACAAGTCCTTATGAAAATTCTGGTAGTCGGCTCGGGCGGCCGCGAACATGCACTGGCCTGGAAACTGGCGCAATCCGAACGCGTGCAGATGGTGTACGTTGCACCGGGCAACGGCGGCACGGCGCGCGACGTGCGCCTGCAGAATGTCGCCATCACCGACCTGGAACAGCTGGCGGACTTCGTGGTGCAGGAGCATATCGCGCTGACGGTGGTGGGTCCAGAAACCCCGCTGGCGGGCGGCATCGTGGACCTGTTCCGTGCGCGCGGCCTGAAGATCTTCGGCCCCACGAAGGCGGCCGCGCAGCTCGAATCGTCCAAGGATTTCGCCAAGGCCTTCATGAAGCGCCACGGCATTCCCACGGCGGAGTACGAAACCTTCTCCGACGTGCAGAAGGCCCACGACTACGTGAACGCCAAGGGCGCGCCCATCGTGATCAAGGCCGACGGCCTGGCCGCGGGC
Organism: Massilia endophytica; assembly: GCF_021165955.1. Lineage (NCBI taxonomy): Bacteria > Pseudomonadati > Pseudomonadota > Betaproteobacteria > Burkholderiales > Oxalobacteraceae > Massilia > Massilia endophytica. The sequence goes on from NZ_CP088952.1 coordinate 3,693,637, forward strand.
AAGGGCGTGGTGGTGGCGATGACGCTGGACGAAGCGCACCAGGCAGTGGACCACATGCTGGCCGATAACCGCTTCGGCGACGCGGGCGCGCGCATCGTGATCGAAGAATTCCTGGCGGGCGAAGAAGCCTCCTTCATCGTCATGTGCGACGGGAAGAACGTGCTGCCCCTGGCCACGAGCCAGGACCACAAGCGCCTGCTGGACAACGACCAGGGCCCGAACACGGGCGGCATGGGCGCGTACTCCCCTGCTCCGATCGTGACCCCGGCCATGCATGCGCGCGTGATGCGCGAGATCATCAACCCCACCATCCAGGGCATGGGCAAGGACGGCATTCCCTTCACCGGCTTCCTGTACGCGGGCCTGATGATCGACGCGGCGGGCAATCCGAAGACGCTGGAATTCAACTGCCGCATGGGCGACCCTGAAACCCAGCCCATCATGTCGCGCCTGAAGACGGACCTGGTGGGCGTGATGGAGCACGCCGTGAACGGCACGCTGGACGCCGTGGAACTGGAATGGGACCGCCGCACCGCCGTGGGCGTGGTGCTGGCCGCCGCGGGCTATCCGGACAATCCGGCCAAGGGCGCCGTGATCGAAGGCATTCCGGCCGAAACGCCGGAGTCGGTGACCTTCCACGCGGGCACCACGGAAAAGGACGGCCAGCTGCTGACCAGCGGCGGCCGCGTGCTCTGCGTGGTGGGCCTGGGCGACAGCGTGAAGATGGCGCAGAAGCAGGCTTACGAGACCGTGGACAAGATCTCCTTCGAAGGCATGCAGTACCGCCGCGACATCGGCTGGCGGGGCCTCAAGCACTGAGCTCCATGCAGCCGAATCCGGAACAAGTCAAAGCCTACCTCCTCGGCCTGCAGGAGCGCATCGTGGGTGCGCTGGAGCAGGCCGACGGTTCGCCATTCCTGCGCGATGCCTGGGAACGCCCCGAGGGCGGCGGCGGCATTTCGCGCCTGATCGAGGAAGGCAATGTGCTGGAACGCGGCGGCTGCAATTTCTCGCACGTGACGGGCGCGAAGCTGCCCGCTTCGGCTGCGGCGCATCGCCCCGGCATCGGCGGGCGCGCGTGGGAGGCCATGGGCGTGTCGCTGGTGCTCCATCCGCGCAACCCGTATGCGCCCACGGTGCACATGAACGTGCGCTTCTTCACCACCACCACGGAAGACGGCACGCCGGTGTGGTGGTTCGGCGGAGGCATGGACTTGACGCCCTATTACGGCAACAAGGACGACGCGCGCCACTTCCACCAGAGCTGCCGCGATGCCCTGCAGCCTTTCGGCGAAGAGCTGCACCCGCGCTTCAAGCAGTGGTGCGACGAGTACTTCTACCTGAAGCACCGCAAGGAAGCGCGTGGCGTGGGCGGCATTTTCTTCGACGACTTCAATGCGCTGTGCTTCGAGCAAAGCTTCGCCATGATGCGCAGCGTGGGCGATGCTTTCCTCACCGCCTACCTGCCGATCCTGAACGCGCGCAAGGACACCCCATACGGTGAACGCGAGCGCGATTTCCAGGCCTACCGGCGCGGCCGCTACGTCGAATTCAACCTGGTGTTCGACCGCGGCACGCTCTTCGGCCTGCAATCCGGCGGACGCACCGAGGCGATCCTCATGTCGATGCCGCCAGTCGTCAAATGGCGCTACGACTGGCATCCGGAAGACGGCACGCCGGAAGCGGCGCTGTACACCGACTTCCTTCCGCACCGCGACTGGCTGATTCCGTGACGGCCTGTATCGCACTGCTGGGAGGCAGTTTCGATCCGGTCCACAACGGTCATATCGCGCTCGCGGCGCATTTTGTCCAGTTGCTGCACGCGGACCGGCTGCGCGTGATACCGACCCTGCCCTGGCAGAAGTCGGCCCTCGTGGCCACGCCGGAGCAGCGGGCGGAGATGGCGCGCCTGGCCTTCGCGGGCCAGCCCTTCGCGGCCGAGATCGACCGCCAGGAGATCGAGCGCAACAAGCCGACCTACACCGTCGATACGCTGCGCGCCCTGCGCGCGGAGCTGGGCGAAGCCACCTCGCTCTGCTTCCTGATGGGGGCGGACCAGCTGGAACGTTTCGACACATGGCACGACTGGCAGTCGCTCTTCGGGCTGGCCAACTTCTGCGTGGCGGCGCGGCCCGGCTTCACGCTGGACGGGCCGCAGGTGCCGCGCGCCGTGGCCGCCGAGTTCCGCCAGCGGCTGGCGCCGCCCCATACGGTGCGCGCCACCCCGGCAGGACTGGCCTGCCTGGCGCCGGATCTGGCGGTGGACATCTCGGCCACCCGCATCCGGGCAGCGCTTCAGCAGGGGGGCGAGGCAAACTCGCTTGTCCCGCAGGTAGTGCTAGACTATATTGAACAACACAATCTTTATAAGAACTAAATGGATATCAAAAAACTGCAAGCCCTCGTCGTCGATGCCCTGGAAGACGTGAAAGGCCAGGACATCGTCCTCTTCGACACGACGGGCTTGACCAGCCTGTTCGACCGCATCTGCATCGTTTCCGGCACCTCCAACCGCCAGACCCGCGCCCTCGCCTCGTCCGTACGCGACAAGGTGAAGGAAGCCGGCGGCGACGTGGTGGGCATCGAAGGCGAAGACACCGGCGAATGGGTGCTGGTGGACCTGGGCGACATGATCGTGCACATCATGCAGCAGCCCATCCGCGCCTACTACCGCCTGGAAGAGATCTGGGGCGAGAAGCCCGTGAAGCTGGGCGCGGCCAAGCGCAAGTCCTCGGCCGAAGGCAAGGCCGCCGCCGAGGCGGAAGCGGCGCCGAAGAAGAAGTCCGGCCACCTGGCTGCCTCCAAGGCCGCCAAGGAAGCCGATGCCGTGGTCGAGAAAAAGGCGCCGGCGCGCAAGCCGGGCACCGTGAAGGCCGCCGCCGCCGCGGGCGCCGTGGCCAAGAAGGCCGCCGCGAAGAAAGCCGCACCGGCCATCGAAGCGCCGGAAGGCAAGAAGGTGAAGGTTGCCGCCTCCAAGTCCTCCGTGGCCTCGGCCAAGGCGGCCAAGGAAGCGAAGGCCAAGTCTGCCGCCAAGGCAGCCGAAGCCCCGGCCAAGACCGTCATCAAGCGCATCAAGAAGCCAGCTGCCGAGTAAATGCAGCTGATCATCGCTGCGGTCGGGCACAAGATGCCCGGCTGGATCGAAACCGGCTTCGCCGAATACGTGAAGCGCATGCCGCCGGAGCTGCGCATCGTGCTCAAGGAAATCAAGCCTGTCGAGCGCTCCGGCAGCAAGACCGCCGCCACCGCCATGGCGCTCGAGAAGGAGCGCATCGAGGCGGCCCTGCCCAAGTCCGTGCGCATCATCGCCCTCGACGAGCGCGGCAAGGACCTCACCAGCGTCGGACTTTCCCAGCAATTGCAGCTCTGGCAGCAGGACGGCCGGGATACCGCCTTCCTCATCGGCGGCGCCGACGGCCTCGATCCCGAACTCAAGGCCCGCGCCGAGGGAATGATTCGCATTTCCAGCATGACCCTGCCGCACGGCATGGTGCGCGTGCTGCTGGCGGAACAGTTATACAGGGCGTGGACAATAACGCAGAATCACCCGTATCATCGCGTGTAACAATTCAACCGAACCATGGCGATGAAACCGGTCGACAAGAAAATCTACCTCGCTTCCAAGAGCCCGCGGCGGCGCGAACTGCTGCGGCAGATTGGCGTCGACTTCGAACTGCTGCTGCTGCGCAGCGACGGTCCGCGCGGGCCGGATGTCACCGAGGAAGTGCTGCCCGGCGAAGCGCCAGTGGACTACGTGGCCCGCGTGGCCAATGAAAAGGCGGATTTCGCCTTCGACCTGGTGCACAAGCGCCGCCTCACCCAGCGCGCCGTGCTCTCGGCCGACACCACGGTGGCCATCGGCAGCGAGATTCTCGGCAAGCCCGCCACCAATGCCGAAGCGGTGGCCATGCTGGAAAAGCTCTCGGGCCGCACGCATGAAGTCATGACCGCCATCGCCGTGCGCTACCAGGACTTCTCCGAGCACATTACGCAGGTTTCCGAGGTGCGTTTCGCGGACCTGTCGCCTGCCGCCATCAAGGCCTACTGCGCCACGCAGGAACCGTACGACAAGGCGGGCGGCTACGGCATACAGGGCCTGGCCGCGGTCTTCATCGAGCATATCGAAGGCAGCCACTCGGGCATCATGGGCCTGCCCCTGTTCGAGACAGCGCAGCTCCTGCGCCGGGCAGGCGTGCTGCCATGAACGAAGATATCCTCATCAACATCACGCCCCAGGAAACGCGCGTTGCACTGATACTGCAAGGCGCGGTGCAGGAGCTGCACATCGAGCGCACGCTCACGCGCGGCCTGGCGGGCAACGTCTATTCGGGCAAGGTGGTGCGCGTGCTGCCGGGCATGCAGTCTGCCTTCATCGACATCGGCCTGGAACGCGCAGCCTTCCTGCACGTGGCCGACATCTGGGAAGCGCGCCCGCACGACGGCCAGAACACCAATCCCACCCCCATCGAGAAGCTGCTCTTCGACGGCCAGGTGCTCACCGTGCAGGTGATCAAGGACCCCATCGGCACCAAGGGCGCGCGCCTGTCCACGCAGATCTCCATTGCGGGCCGCATGCTGGTCTACCTGCCGCAGGATTCGCACATTGGCATCTCGCAGAAGATCGAGAAGGAATCGGAGCGCGAGGCGCTGCGCGCCCGCATGCAAAGCCTGCTGCCGCCGGAAGAGAAAGGCGGCTACATCGTGCGCACGCAGGCGGAGGACGCGAGCGACTCCGACCTGCAGGCCGACATCGAATACCTGCGCAAGACCTGGAGCGCCATCTGCCACGGCGCGCGCACGCGGCCGCCCGCCAGCCTGCTGCACCAGGACCTGAGCCTGGCGCAGCGCGTGCTGCGCGACTTCGTCTGCGACGATACGGCCACCATTCAGGTCGACTCGCGCGAGAACTTCCTGAGCCTGACCGAATTCGCGCAGGTCTACACGCCCAGCGTGCAGACCCGCCTGCAGCACTACACGGGAGAGCGCCCCCTCTTCGACCTGTACGGCGTGGAGGAGGAGATCCAGCGCGCGCTGGGGCGCCGCGTCGACCTGAAGTCCGGCGGCTACCTGATTGTGGACCAGACCGAGGCCATGACCACCATCGACGTCAACACGGGCGGCTATGTGGGCGGGCGCAATTTCGCGGACACGATCTTCAAGACCAATCTCGAAGCGGCCCATGCGATTGCAAGGCAGCTGCGGCTGCGCAACCTGGGCGGCATCATCATCCTCGACTTCATCGACATGGAGAACGGGGAGCACCGCAATGCCGTGCTGGCGGAACTGAAGAAGGCCCTGGCGCGCGACCGCACCAAGGTGTCCGTGAGCGGCTTCTCGGCGCTGGGCCTGGTGGAGATGACGCGCAAGCGCACGCGCGAGTCGCTGGCGCATATCCTGTGCGAGCCCTGCCCCGCATGCCAGGGCAAGGGCCAGGTGAAGACCTCGCGCACCATCTGCTACGAGATCCTGCGGGAGCTGCTGCGCGAAGCGAAGCAGTTCAACCCGCGCGAGTTCCGCATCCTCGCCTCGCAGGAAGTGGTGGACATGTTCCTTGAAGAGGAATCGCAGCATCTCGCCATGCTTGGCGACTTCATCGGCAAGAAGATCTCGCTTCAGGTCGAGACCGCCTACCATCAGGAACAGTACGACGTCATCCTGATGTAAGCCGCGCCATTCGTACGCCGTCCGGCGCAGGCGCGTGCTATCGTAGGCCCAACCATTCACGCCAGCTTCAGCAATGGCACCGCCCGGTGCCTGGGGAAGGAGTCGCCGTTTGCGCCGCGTCCATTCGACAGTTGCCAGCTCGCTTGCCCTCGGCGCCGCCCTGCTCGGCGCTCCCTGCGCTCGTGCGCAGGCTCCCGGCGCCGACAGGATCCCCGACACGATGGAGGAGCGCGTGCGCGCCTGCATCGGCTGCCATGGCGTGCAGGGCCGCGGTGTCGAAAACGTCTATTTCCCGCGCCTGGCAGGCAAGCCGGCTGGCTACCTGTACAACCAGCTCGTGGCTTTCCGCGACGGCCGCCGCAAATACCTGCCCATGAACTACATGCTGGCCTACCTGCCGGACGCCTACCTGATGAAGATGGCCCAGCATTTCGCCGAGCTCGACCCGCCGCCCCTGCAGCAGCCCGCCGTCAACCGGCCTGCGCAGCAGCTGATGGAAGGGCGCCGCCTCGTCTTCGAGGGCGTTCCGGCACGCAAGATTCCTGCCTGCGTGCACTGCCATGGCCAGGGCCTGGCGGGCCGCGAGCCCGGCATTCCCGGCCTGCTGGGCCTGCGGGCCGACTACGTGAGCGCGCAGCTGGGCGCCTGGCGCTACGGCCTGCGCACGGCCGTGGCGCCGGACTGCATGCAGGTGATCGCCTCCAGCCTCACCGAGCCGGAGGTGGCGGCCGTGTCGGCATGGCTGGCCTCGCTGCCGGTGGACCCCGGGGTGCGGCCGGCCAAGGAATCCGGCGCCAAGCTGCCGATGGCCTGCGGCAGCCAGGGCCGATAGGGACAATGCCATGCGCCTCGCCTATCTTCCTGTCCTCCTGCTTCCCGTGGCCGCCGTGCTGGCGCAGCCGCGTCCGGCCGCCCAGGCTTCCCTGGTGGAAAGGGGCAAGTACCTGGCGCAGGCGGGCGACTGCATTGCCTGCCACACGGTGCCGGGCGCGAAGATCTTCTCCGGCAACCGGGCCATGCCCACACCCTTCGGCACCCTGTACGCGCCGAATATCACACCCGATCCCGAAACGGGCATTGGCCGCTGGAGCGCGGACGATTTCTACAAGATGATGCACACGGGCCGCGGGCGCGACGGCAAGCTGCTTTATCCAGCCATGCCCTTCGCCAGCTATACCAAGGTGACGCGGGCCGACTGCGACGCCATCTTCGCCTACCTGCGCTCGGTGCCGCCGGTGCGCCAGAAAACGCGCGAGCACGACCTGCGCTTCCCCTACAACAACCGCAACCTGCTGATCGGCTGGCGCACGCTCTACTTCGAGGAGGGCGAGTACCAGCCGGACAAGAGCAAGTCGGCGGAATGGAACCGCGGCGCCTACCTGGTGGCAGGCCTTGGCCACTGCGCCATGTGCCACACCCCCATCAACGCCCTGGGCGGCTCGTCCGAGGCGGAGGCCTTCCGCGGCGGCCTGATTCCCATGCAGAACTGGTACGCCCCTTCGCTCACGTCCAACAAGGAGGCGGGCCTGGGCACATGGCGCATCGAGGACATCATGGCCCTGCTGCAGACCGGCGTGTCGAACCGGGGCACGGTCTACGGGCCCATGGCCGAGGTGACCTATAACAGCCTGCAGTACATGTCCGACGAGGACATCCGCGCCATGGCGGTCTACCTGAAAAGCCTGCCCAGCGACCAGCCGGTGCAGGCCACGCCGCCGAATGCGCCGCAGCGCGCGGACGTGGCCAGGCTGTTCAGCGAAGGCCAGGGCATCTATGCCAGGCAGTGCGCGAGCTGCCACGGCGCGGAGGGGCGCGGCAAGCTGCCCCACTACCCGCCGCTGGCGAACAACCAGTCCATCACCATGACCTCCGCCGTGAACCCGATCCGCATGGTGCTGAACGGCGGCTACCCGCCCGGCACGCGAAAGAATCCCATGCCCTACGGAATGCCGCCTTTCGCGCAGGAGCTGACGGACGCGCAGATTGCGGCCGTTGTCACCTATATCCGGAACGCCTGGGGCAACCGTGCAGGCGCAGTGAACAACCGCGAGGTGAACGCGCTGCGTTCCGCCTCCCTCGACTAGGAGAGCCCATGTTCGCCGAACCCGATGACAGCGACGATCCCGGCCTCCAGACGCGGATCGAAACGATCGTGGCGCAAGGACCGGGCGGCGCCTTCGCCGTGGCCGGAGCCGCCGTCGCGGCGGTGCTGGCGATCTGGCTTGCCTTCTACCTGCTGGTGTTTCTTGCGCGGGGAGGCGCCTGAGCCATGGAAGCGGACGTCCATACCTCCGCAGTGCGGGCCGAGCGGCGCTGGGCGCTGATCGTGGGCGGCATCATCGTCTTCCTGACGGGGATGGTGGTGTATATGAGCCTGCACTGGGCCGCGATGCCGCCGCTGCGCATGGAAACCATCGATCCCGCCACCTTGCACCTCTCCGGCGAGTTCGTGGAATCGAACCTGGGATCGGCCCGCGAGGCGGACGGCTCGGTCACCGTTCGCCTGCTCGGCAGCCAGTATGCCTTCACGCCCCAGTGCGTGCTGGTGCCGCGCGACACGCCTGTGCTGATCCGCGGCACGAGCTCCGACGTCATGCACGGCTTCTCGGTATCGGACACCAACGTCAACGTGATGCTGGCGCCCGGCTATATCTCGCAGTTCCGCACCCGCTTTGCCCGCGCCGGCGAGCACGTGATGCCCTGCCACGAATTCTGCGGCATCGGGCATGCCGCGATGTGGGCGCGGGTGAAGGTGGTGGAGCCGGAAGAATTCGACCGCGCCGCCGCGAACGGGAGGGCAAACTGTGTCAAGCGCTGAGACCCGCCGCCTCGTGCTGTGGCATTTCTGGATCGCCTTCGCGGCCTTCTTCGCGGCCCTGCTGCTGGGAGAATGGCAGATGTACATCCGCAGCCCCCTGCGCGACTGGATCGGCAATCCGGAGCTCTACTACCGCTCCGTCACCGCCCACGGTTCGGCCATGGGCTATGTCTTTCCGACGCTGGTGGCCATGGGCTTCGGCTATGCGATCGTGGAGCTTTCGCTCAAGCAGGCGCTGATCGGCAAGCGCTGGGCATGGGCGGGCCTCGGCCTCGTCGTGCTGGGAACCGTCACCGCGATGGCGCCCGTGTCGATGGGGCTGGCCTCGGTGCTCTACACCTTCTATCCGCCCCTCATCGGCAATGCCTTCTACTATATCGGCATCGTCCTGGTCGTCGTGGGTTCCTGGATCTGGGTGGCGCTGATGTCGGTGAACCTGCATGCGTGGCGCAAGGCGCATCCGGGCGGCGTGGTGCCCCTGCCCATGTTCGCCAACGTGGCGGGCGCCTATCTGTGGGCATGGACCTCGCTCGGCGCCGCCATCGAGCTGCTGTTCCAGATCATTCCCGTGGCGCTGGGCCTGAGGCAGACCATCGATGCGGGCCTCGCGCGCGTGTTCTTCTCCTGGACGCTGCACGCCATCGTGTACTTCTGGCTCATGCCTGCCTATATCGCCTTCTATACCCTGGTGCCGCGCGCCATCGGCGGAAGGCTGTACAGCGACACCATGGCGCGCCTGTCCTTCATCCTCTTCCTGGTGTTCTCCATGCCCATCGGCGTGCACCACCTGTTCCAGGACCCGCAGGTAGGCTCCGGCGTGAAGTTCATGCACGCCGTGTTTACCGGCCTGGTGTCCGTGCCCACCCTGCTCACCATCTTCACCATCACCGCTTCCGTGGAGATTGCGGGCCGCCTGCGCGGCGGCACGGGCGTCCTGGGCTGGGTGAAGCGCCTGCCCTGGCACAACCCCATGATGCTGGCCGTGGCTTTCTCCTTCATCCTCCTCGGCTTCGGGGGCGCGGGCGGCTTGATCAACATGAGCTACCAGCTGGACTTCGCCGTGCACAACACGCAGTGGATCACGGGCCACTTCCACCTGATCTTCGGCGGCGCCATCGTCATCATGTACTTCGCCCTGGCCTACGACCTGTGGCCTCACCTGACGGGCCGCGCGCTGAAGAACGGGCGCGCCATGCGCTGGCAGCTGTGGCTGTGGTTCGTTGGCATGATCGTGCTCACCTTCCCCTGGCACGTGGTCGGCATCATGGGCATGCCGCGCCGCATGGCCTACTTCGATTACAGCGACCCTGCGGTTGCGCCGCAGGCCATTACCGTCATCATCACCTTCATCGGGGGCCTGCTGCTGGTGGTCTCCGGCCTGTTGTTCCTGCTGGTGCTGGCGCGCGGCCACCGCGCGGAGCAGATCAATCTGCCGGAGTTCACCTTCAGCCAGACGGTGCATGCGGAGCGCACGCCTCTGGCCCTCAACGGCTACGGGCTCTGGCTCGCGCTCATGATCGGGCTCTCCGTCGTCAACTACGGCTATCCCATCAGCCAGCTGATCGCATTGCCGCAGACCTCCGTACCCGCCGTGCCCATAGGGAGCCAGCCATGAACGGCGAAAGACTGTTCTCGCTGAAGAACCGCTGGTTCACAGGCAGCGTGCTTGCATTGGCTTGCATCGCCATTGTGGCGGCGCTGATCGGCTTTGTCTGGATACCACGCGCCCATGCGCGGGAGGCGATAGCCAGCCTGTGGGAGTCGATCTGCCGCGCGGCAGGAGCCCCGGGAGCCTATTACAGCGCCGGCCTCGATGTGGATACCGGCAATCGCTCGAGCGACGTGATCGTGATGGCGCAGATGATGGCCACGGCGGACAGCGCCTCAATCGGCCGGGGCGCCACCCTGGCGCTGCGCTGCACCATGTGCCACGGCGCGCGCGGCATGAGCCCCGCCGGTTCGCCCCACCTGGCTGGGCAGGCCGCCAGCGCCACCTACAAGCAGCTGCGCGACTTCCAGACTGGGCACCGTCCGAGCGCCATCATGCAGCCGCTGATGGACGGCCTGTCGGACCAGGACATGCGCGACCTGGCAAGCTACTACGCCTACCTGCCGCGCGAGCGCCTCACCGACCGGATGAACCGTTCCACGCCCCGCCTGGTGCGCAACGGCGCGCCCATGCGAAACATCGGCGCCTGCGCGTCCTGCCATACGCTTGAAATCCACAAGCCCGCCACGCCCTGGCTGGATGGCCTGCCCGAATCCTACCTGCACCAGCAGCTGCTCGCCTTCCGCGACGGAACGCGGCGCAACGACCTGCATGCGCAAATGCGCAATGCGGCGCGCCATCTGACGGATCAGGAAGTGAAGGAGCTGGCCCAGTACTACGCGAGCCGTTAGCGGGCGGCGGGCTGCAGCATGGGCTGCAAGGTCTGCCACACGCTTTGCGGCTCCAGCTGCCGCATGCAAAGGTGATGACCCAGCGGGCATTCGCGCTGGCGGCAGGGCGAGCATTCCAGGCGCAGCGACAGCGCTGCAGCGATATCCGAGAACGGCGGCGCATGGTCCGGGTCCGTAGGCCCATAGATCGCGATCACGGGCCGATTCAGGGCCGAGGCCACGTGCAGCAGGCCGGAATCGTTGCTGACCACCGCCGCGGCCTGGCCGATCAGGGCCACCGCTTCATCCAGTTTGGTACGTCCCGCCAGATTGTGAATGGATGCGGCAGCCGTACCCGCCGCAGCCTGCACTTCTTCGCATACAGGAGCATCCTTCGGGCCGCCAAGCAGTGCGATTCGCGCATCGGGCAGCTGCGCCAGCACCTGAGCTGCAAGCGCAGCAAAGTGCTCAGGCGGCCAGCGCTTGGCGGAACCGAATTCCGCGCCCGGCGCAAACACCACCAGCGGCACGCCGGCAGGCACGCCGGCCTTCCCGCACGCTGCGCGCATCTGCTCCTCGCTGACGGACAGGCGCGGGCGCGGCACGTCTTTTCGCAAAGGCGCGGAAGGTTCGTCCGCCAGCGCGGCATAGAAGGGAACCATGGGCCTCGGCGGCACGTCGTCGTGATGCATGACGTTGACCAGACCATAGCGCGACTCGCCCTTGTAGCCCACCCGGTGACGGATGCCGGCAAGCCATGGGATCAGCGCGTACTTGATGGTGTTGGGCAGCACGTAGGAGCGCGCGTAGCCGCGCCGCCTGAGCATGCGCGCATAGCGCCAGCGCTCCTTGAGCTGCAAGGCGCCGTGCCGGAACGGCGTTTCCAGCACATCGCTCACCTCCGCCATCTGGCGCCACACCGGCGCGGCGGAGGGGGGCGCCAGCACGTCGATGGGCGAAGCGGGATAGCGCTGGCGCAGCAGCTGCAGCAGTGGCTGCGCCATCACCGCATCGCCGATCCAGTTGGGAGAGATGACGAGGATGCGTTCAGCGGCCATCGGTCTCTTTCGCGTTCAGGCAGAAGCCCATGAGAACGAAGAGCATGAGCGCATAGAACATGGCGCTGCGCACGGACCAGAAGATGACTTCGGAGAGCCCGAAACTGAAGTAGCTGAGCACCAGCAGCATGCCCGCCAGCGCGGGCGCAATGAGCCCCGCCCCCGCCGACTCGTGCCGGTTCAGCACGCGCAGGAAGAAGAGGAAGGGCAGCAGCAGCGTCATGAACCAGAGCAGCGCGCCGGGGATGCCGTTGAAGACAACGGCCTGCAGCAGGTCGTTATGGAAGTGCTCGGACTCCAGCACGAAGGGCTGGAGCTGGCCTTCCGCCACCAGCTGCTGCAGCTCGCGCGTGACCTGCTGCGGGCTGGAAGGCGTCCAGGGATGGCGGGCCGAGAGCATGAGCGCGCCCTTCCACAGCTCCAGGCGCACGCCCACATTGGTGAAGGCGCCCGCGCCCTGGTAGTAGGTGCGCACATCGCTCACGCCCTGGTGCAGGCGCTGCTGCACCCCGGTCTGGGGAATGAGGTAGGCGGCGATCATCAGCACGGCCACCAAGGCGGCCGCGCTCTTGGCGAACTTGCCGCGCAGGTAGTGGCCGTATTTCAGGAAGAGCAGCGCGGAGAAAACGATGGCGATCCAGCCGCCGCGCGTGCCGGTGGCCACAGTGCCTACCAGGCCCGCCACGGTGCCAAGCGCGGGAATCAGGCGCTCGCGCCCGCGGAAGTCGAGCACGCCCGCCAGCGACATGAGGCCCATGCAGAGGAGGATGTCGCCAAAGGTAATGGCGTTCATCATGCCGCCGGGACGGTCCACGCCTTCGAACCAGCGCTGGTAGACGGCCACGCAGGCTCCGGCCACCACGCCCGCGACCAGGCCCAGCCAGAAGGCGCGGCGGCTCGGGCGGCAGGCCAGCATGGCGGCCAGGGCCGTGGCGGCGATGAGCATGCGGCTGGGCTTTTCCCAGCCGCGCAGGGTGACTTCACCGCTCAGCAGCACCACCAGTCCGGCGAAGATGAAATAAGCGCCGAAGGCTATCAAAACGCCCCGGATATCGCTAAGATGACGCCGGAACAGAGGCATGCTCTGCTTGCTGCACCAGAGCGCCGCCAGCAGAAAGCCGAAGCTGCACAGGCCCACGCCGATCTTGCTGATCAGGGCCAGGAAGGGCAGGAGGAAAACCAGGCTGGTGACAACAACGGTCTTGGGGTCGGCGTTCTTGGCTAAAGTATTATTCATTCATTGTTTTTGTAGCTTTCTTGCAAAAATCAACAGGTATCTCATCGAATTCATGCAAAAAGCGTCAAAAATCTCCGTTATCGTCACGACCTATAACCGCCCCGACGCGCTAGCTGCTGTAGTCGAAGCTTTGTTCGCGCAGGATGACAGGAATTTCGAAATCATTATCGCCGATGATGGTTCCTCGAACAACACGCGTAATTGCGTAGAGGAACTGCAAAAACGCACACCCGTTCCGCTACTCCACGTCTGGCAGGAGGACCTGGGTTTCCGGGCGGCGCGGGTGCGCAATCTGGGCACCCTGGCGGCGAGCGGCGACTACATCGTTTTCCTGGATGGCGATTGTATTCCCGGACGCAATTTCGTGTCCCAGCATCGCAAGCTGGCCCGCCCCGGCTTCCTGGTCTCGGGCAGCCGCGTGCTGCTCAGCCCCGACTACACCCGCCGGCTGCTGGACCAGCACCTCGACCTGAACGGCCTGGGCTGGCTGCAGCGGCTGCGCCTGCGCCTTGCGGGCCATTTCAACAAGTTCCTGCAAACGGTGCTGGTGCTGCCCGACCTGGGCCGCGAGCGTAAACGCTTCAGCTGGCGCCGCATCAAGAGCTGCAACCTGGCCGTCTGGCGCCGCGACCTGGAGCTGGTGAACGGCTTCGACCAGAGTTTCCTGGGATGGGGCCATGAGGACTCCGACCTGGTGGTGCGCCTGTTTAACGCGGGCGTGCTGCGCAAGGACGGCGCCTTCGCCACCGAGGTTTACCACCTGTGGCACAAGGAAAACCAGCGCGACCAGGAGAGCAGCAACCGCGCCGTGGTGCTGAAACGGGCCGAAGACCGCACCGTGCAGGCCGTGACGGGCCTGCGCGACATCGACCCGCAGGAAGCGCGCGCCCTGGCCTGAGTTGCGCTCCTTTCCCGGTGGAAGAGTAGAATCGGTTCCTGGACCGTGCGCCAGCGAACGGAGTTGTGGCGCACGGGCTGCCAAGCTGTGGCCTGGAGCCGATCAACCCTCTGGAGGAACCGCAATGCGCCTGGACATTTACCGACGACCCGAACACGACGGCATTTTTTCCTACTTGGCAGTGCCGGAAGGCAAGCCGATTCCCCAGGAAGCCATCAATACCGACTGGGAGCCCACCGCCCGCGCCATGGAAGTCGATGACGACGCCGAAGAGCTGCCGGACTTCCACATCGAGCACCTGCCCGAGCAGATCGGCAGCAAGGGCTACGCGATCACGGGCCTGAAGGACATGTAAGGCCGCTCAGGCCTGGTACGGAAGGTATTCCACGCCGTTCTGCATCAGGCCAACAAGCTGGGCCTGGTTTTCCGCGCTCTCGCTGAAAATCATCAGCACCTCCGCCTTGCTCACGCCGCGCGCGAACTCGCGCAGGAAGTGGTCGTAGCCTGCCTGGTCGGGCGCACGGTGCAGCACGTTGTCATACAGGTTCGTCAGGAAGCGTCCGCTCTCCGGGTCCGGTCCGCCGTACACGGTGGTGAATTCCGGGCTGCCCATGAAGCCTTGCGCCACGCTGAGCAGGCTCTGGCCGCCGTCCATGCGCGCGAGCCAGAAGCCGAAGCCTGGCAGGTCGGGCTCACGGTCGAACGCCGCCTTGTACAGCCGGTATGCCTGGCCAGCAACGCCATCGACATCGAGCGCCACCCCTTTGTCTTCGAAGAGGATGCGCTCGTCGTTCAGCAGCAGGTCTTCACCGGACATCGAATCCGGCCCCTTCACCCTGAACCCCTGCTCCGCTTTGCTGATCACATAGCCCGCGCGCGCGTCGCCATACAGCACGGTGTCGATGCCGGTGCCGCCATCCAGGGAGTCGTTGCCCGGGCCGCCGAACAAGAGGTCGTCGCCGTTGCCTCCTTTGAGAAGATCCGCTTCGAGTGAACCGAACAGGACCTGGCCACCTCCTGCCGAATTGATGCCCAGCTCCCCGCCCAGCCCGTCGCCTCCATACAGCCAGGCCAGCGCCGCGTAGTCGTAGTAGCCGAAGGCATCATACGGCCCGCCCTCGAAGGTATAGGACATGAGCGTGTGTGCCGTATTGTCTTCCGCCTGCGGCAGGGTGATATCGCCTGCGAAACTGTGCTTCAGGCCCAGCATATGACCCAGCTCGTGCAGCAGGACCTGGTAGCCCCCGCTGCCGGGCGTCAGATCGGCGTTGTAGGTGCCATATCGCCCGCTGTCGAGGTAGATCCATGCATTGGCTTCGTACTCCAGGATATTGAAAGAGCCGTCATACCGGTAGTGGGTATTCCAGGTGCAGTAGCCCGCGCTTTCCTCGTTCGTCAGGTCGCCGCTCCAGAGGTGAACCTGCGCCTCTGCGCTCACCGAGGTTTCCACAAAGTTGATACCCGTGATGTCGCTGATGTAGGACATGGCGTCCCGCGCGATGGCACGCTGGGATGCGCTGAGCATGCCTGCGGAGCCGGCAATGGCCTCGCTTTCCCGCGCATTGCTGCGGTCTACGGCGAAGGTGTAGTAGATCGTATTGTTGCCAGAGGTCAGGTAATTCCAGCCGGGACCATTGTCGAGCAGGGCGTCGACATAGTAGCGGCCGGAAAGCGGCGCGTGCGTCACTTCATTTACGGTGGGCATAACTTAATTGCTTATTGGAAAATGATAGTATTTTCGTCAATAAGCAAAAAGTCAACTGCCCCTATGCGTTGTAGAGCAGGTATTCCACTCCGTTCTGCATGGCGCCGATCAGCTGAGCGCGGTTCTCCTCGCTTTCGCTGAAGATGGCCAGCACCTCCGCCTTGCTGACCCCACGGGCGAACTCGCGCAGGAAATGTTCGTAGCCGGGCTGGTCCGGGGCGCGGTGCAGCACATTGCTGTACAGCCGGGTGAGGAAGGCGCCAGGCTCGGGATCGGCGCTGCCGTAGAGCCCCGCGAATTCCGGACTGGCCATGAAGCCAGCAGCTGCCCCGTGCAGGCTCATGCCGTCGTCCATCTTCGCGATCCAGAAGCCGAGCCCTAAATGATCCGGCTGGCGGTTCAGGGCCGCCTGGTAAAGCCGGTAGGCCTGGCCGCCTACGCCATCGATATCGAGCGCCACATGCAGGTCGCCGAAGGCAATGCGCTCGCTATTGAGCAGGGTGTCGCTGTGCTGCGCGTTTCGGGCCGTGACGGTGAAGCCTTCCGCCGTGCGGCCGATCGAATGGTCCGCGCGGCTGCCGCCATAGCGCACCGTGTCCAATCCGGCGCCGCCGTTCAGCACATCGCCGCCGTACCATCCCTCCAGGATGTCGTTGCCCGCCCCGCCCTCCAGCAGGTCGCCCGCGCTCCCGCCCACCAGCAGGTCGTTGCGGGAGGTGCCGCTCAGGTAATGAGCGCCGGTGGCGGAATTGAGGCCGCGCGCGCCGCCCAGGCCATCGCCTCCGTAGAGCCAGTTCAGCGCCGCCACGTCGTATTCGCTGTATGCGGAGGCGGGACGCCCCTTGGTGGTATAGGACATGACCGTGAGCGTGGAGTTGTCGTCCTCCGCAGGCAACTGGATGCCGCCCTCGAAGGAATGCTTGAGGCCGAGCATATGGCCCATCTCGTGCAACAGGGTCTGGTAGCCGCGCGTGCCGGGGTTCAGGGTCGCGTTCTGTGCGCCGAAATCATGGTCGTCCATGTAGATCCATGCGCGGGCGCTGTAGCTTGCCACCTCGCCTCCGGCGCCGTAGCGGATATCGTCTGTCGCGGTGCACAGGGCGCCGATGCCGCGCTGCAGGTCGCCGCTCCACAGATGGACTTGCGCCGTATCGGAAGTCTCCACGAACTGGATGCCTGTGATGGCGCTGGCGTGGGCGAAGGCCTGGCGCACGTTCGCCTGCTGCGTTTCGCTCATCTCGTGCACCACCCCTTCGACATATTCCGCGCGGTTCGGGTCGAAGCTGTTGAGGGAGAAGGAATAAGTGATGGTGTTGCCGCGCTGGTAGTTCCAGTGCGGCCCCTCGGCCAGCAAGGCATCGACATAGTTGCGGCCGGAAAGGGGGACTTGTAGTTGTGCCACTGTCTTCACCATTTCTATCGAATGGAAAAGCACAGTATTTTCTTCGCCATGGGCGAAGTCTGTCGCCCATGTTCAGTGAATTTGTAATGAGGTGTGGCGCCTTCGCGCCACAACCTCAATATTCGACGGCGATGTCCTTCGCGCCCAGCACCTGCTCCAGGGCCGTGCGCAGTTCATCCGAAGGCGCCACGCGCCAGTCGTCCCCCAGCTGCAGCACGCATTCGATACCCTGCGGCTTGATGCGCATCTGGATCGGCAGGCCGTAGTCGTCGCGGTGCGGCGCCAGCACTTCCTGCAGCTTGGCGGGCGCAATGGCCTGCGGCTGCAGCCATCCCAGCTGGCGGCCGTACTGCAGGCGCGCGCTGGTGATGTCGTGCACCTTCTCGGCCGAGATACGCAGGCCGCCCGTGAAGCGGTCTTCCGACACCTTGCCCGTCACGCACAGGAACTCGTCTTCCTTGAAGCACTTCTTGTTCGCCTCGAAGACTTCGTTGTAGACCGTGACCTCCACCACCGCGCTCTTGTCGTCCAGCGTGACGATGAGGATCTTGCCGCGCTGGGTCATCTGGGTGCGGATGCCGGTGATGACGCCGCACATCATGCGCTGGTCGCGCGAGGGCTCCAGCTCGGAGAGCTTGGTGCGCGCGAAGCGCCGGGCTTCCGCCTGGTAGGCGTCGAACATGTGGCCGGACAGGTAGTAGCCCAGCGCGATCTTTTCCTCGGCCAGCTTCTGGCGGTCGGTCCAGGGCATGGCCTGCACGTATTCCGGCGGGGCCACCAGGTCGCTGTCGTCGCCGCCGAACAGGCTGACCTGGTTCGCGGCGCGCGCTTCCTGCTCGGCGCATTCCATGGCGAAGCCCACGGATGCGAAGAGCACGGCGCGGTCCACGCCGAAGCTGTCGAAGGCGCCGCTGCGGATCAGCGCTTCGATGGTGCGGCGGTTGATCTGCTTCTTGTCCACCCGCTTGCAGAAGTCGAACAGGCTGGTGAAAGGACCGCCCGCCTCGCGCGCGGCGATGATCGCTTCGATGGCGTTCTGGCCGGCGCCCTTCACGCCGCCCAGGCCGTAGCGGATGGCCGTGACCTTCTTGCCCGTGACCGAAGGCGCAGGGCCGTCGGGACGGAAGCGGTAAGCGGAGAGATTGACGTCCGGCGGCAGGATCTTCAGGCCGCAGACCTCGATCGCATCCTCCACCAGGATCTTCACCTTCTCGGTGTCGTCCATGGTCAGCGACATGTTGGCTGCCATGAACGCTGCGGTGTGGTGGTGCTTCAGGTAGGCAGTGTGATAGGACAGCAGCGCGTAGGCGGCGGCGTGCGACTTGTTGAAGCCGTAGCCCGCGAACTTTTCCATCAGGTCGAAGATCTCGTCGGCCTTCTCGGTGGTGAGCCCGCGCTCGCCCGCGCCCTTGCGGAAGATTTCGCGGTGCTCGGCCATCTCCTCGGCCTTCTTCTTGCCCATCGCGCGGCGCAGCATGTCCGCGCCGCCGAGCGAGTAGCCGCCGATGATCTGCGCCATCTGCATCACCTGCTCCTGATACACCATGATGCCGTAGGTTTCGGACAGGATGCCTTCGGTGCGGGGATCGGGATAGTCGAACTTCTCGCCGTGCTTGCGCTTGCAGAAGTCGGGAATCAGGTCCATCGGGCCCGGACGGTAGAGCGCCACCAGCGCGATGATGTCCTCGAAGCGGTCGGGACGCGCATCTTTCAGCATGCCCTGCATGCCGCGCGATTCAAGCTGGAACACGGCCACCGTTTTGGCCTTGGTCAGCAGCTCGTAGGTGGGGCGGTCGGTGAGCGGCACCGTGGCCAGGTCGAAGTCCTTGTCGGCCGGGTCCAGCTCGCGGATGTAGTTGACGGCGCGGTCCAGGATGGTGAGCGTGGTCAGGCCCAGGAAGTCGAACTTCACCAGGCCCACGGCTTCCACGTCGTCCTTGTCGTACTGCGACACCACGCCCGAGTCGCCGGACTGGGTGTACAGCGGGCAGAAGTCGGTGAGCTTGCCCGGCGCGATCAGCACGCCGCCAGCGTGCATGCCGATGTTACGGGTAATGCCTTCCACCTGCTGGGCGAGGTCCAGCAGCTGCTTCACCTCCTCCTCGTTTTCCAGGCGTTCCTTGAGCAGCGGCTCCTCCTCGATCGCCTCGGCGATGGAGACCGGCTTGCCGGGCTTGAAGGGAATGAGCTTCGAGATGCCGTCGCAGAAGTTGTAGCCGAAGTCCAGCACGCGGCCCACGTCGCGGATGGCGCCTTTCGCCGCCATTGTGCCGAAGGTGGCGATCTGGGACACGGCGTCGCGGCCGTACAGGTCCTTCACGTGCTGGATCACCAGTTCGCGCTTCTCCTGGCAGAAGTCAATGTCGAAGTCGGGCATCGACACACGCTCCGGGTTCAGGAAACGCTCGAACAGCAGGTTGTATTTCAGCGGATCGAGGTCGGTAATCTTCAGGCAGTAGGCCACCAGCGAGCCCGCACCCGAGCCACGGCCCGGACCGATCGGCACGCCATTGTTCTTGCCCCACTGGATAAATTCCGCCACGATCAGGAAGTAGCCCGGGAACTTCATCTTGATGATGGTCTCGTTCTCGAAGGCCAGGCGTTCCTCGTAGCGCGGGCGCTGCTTCTCGCGCTCCTCCGGATTCGGGAACAGGTGCACCAGGCGCTCTTCCAGGCCCTTCTTCGTTTCGGCGACCAGGAACTCGTCGATGGTCATGCCCGGCGTGGGGAA
This sequence comes from Massilia endophytica, assembly GCF_021165955.1. Lineage (NCBI taxonomy): Bacteria > Pseudomonadati > Pseudomonadota > Betaproteobacteria > Burkholderiales > Oxalobacteraceae > Massilia > Massilia endophytica. Next base: position 3,713,529 of record NZ_CP088952.1, read on the forward strand.
GTTTGGCAGCTGCGGCTTGCCCAGCGTGAGCGTGAGGTTGCAGCGCTTGGCGATTTCCACGGAGTTCTGCAGCGCGGCAGGCAGGTCGGCGAAGAGCTCGCGCATTTCGGCCTGCGAGAGGAAGCGCATCTGCTCATTGAAGCGCTTCACGCGCTTGGCATTGGCGATCATCTCGCCTTCGGCGATACAGATGCGGGCCTCGTGGGCGATGAACTCTTCCTGCGACATGAACTGCACCGGATGCGTCGCCACCACGGGCAGGCGCAGCTTGGCCGCCAGCGCCACGGAATGGCGCACCTGCGCCTCCTGGTTGGCCTGGCCCGCGCGCTGGATCTCGATGTAGAAGTGGCCGGGGAAGATGGAGGCCCACTTCGCCGCATTCGCCTCGGCGAGCTCCAGGTTGCCGTTGTCGATGGCCTGGCCGATGTCACCGAACTGTGCGCCGGAGAGCGCGATCAGGCCATTGGCGCCGCTTTCGCCGGGCAGCAGCTCGTAGGTTTTCGACGCCAGCTCCGCCAGCCACTCGGTGCGGATCTCGGCCCGCCCCTTGTACTGGTTCGTGAGCCACGCGAGCGACAGCAGTTCGCACAGCTGCAGGTAGCCCATTCGGTTCTTCGCGAACAGCATGATGCGGAAGGGTTTTTCGCGGTTTTCGTCGTTCTGGATCCAGACATCGCAGCCCACGATGGGCTTCACGCCCTTGCCGCGCGCGGCCTTGTAGAACTTGACCATGCCGAACAGGTTGGCCAGGTCGGTGACGGCGAGGGCCGCCTGCCTGTCCTTGGCGGCCGCTTTCACCAGGTCGTCGATACGCACCAGGCCATCGACGATGGAGTACTCGGAGTGCACCCGCAGGTGGACGAAATCGGGTCCCGCTGGCACGGCTGCCGCCGCGCCCTCTTCCTGTTCTGCTACTGCCATGTTCATCTGATGTCGCCCGCTGAATCGAATTCAGCTATTTTACCGCGCCGAGCCCTACGGCAGAAGTTTCCCGATGCGCTCCGCTGCGCTTGCAACCTGCTTCCGCAGTGCAGCCTCATCCAGATAAAAATCGGGCATCTCTGCTCTCAGCACGGGATCGCCAGACCAGGCATCAGCGTCGCCGAACAGCTCATCGAGCAGAGCGTACTCGGTTTCGTTCATGGCCCGCTTCTCTTTTTTGAAACGGCCAATGAACGCATCTTGAAAACCCTCCGTCGACATCTTCCCATCGAGATATTGCAGCATTAGTTGCCAATATGATTCAAGGATGCTCGTCATCGTCCACCTCCGAGTTTTCCGGACCGCAGCAGATGCAAACGCTGCATCTCGCTCAACTTCCAACCACTCAGGAATTCGCCACTGCAGCCGCCGCTTGCTGAAGGTAATGGTCCTGGAAATAAGTGCAGGCATCCCATCAGCATGTCATATCGTCTACGCCATTTCATGATACGCCACAAGCCAGGGCAAACAACGTGTTCACCTGTTCCTTTTTTAGTTAGGTGTACCCTCGCGGCCGTAGCGGCGGCGCATGCGCAGGAAGGGCTCCTCGATAGTGTTGTAGCTGAGCGTCGCCAGGGCCCAGGTGGCGCCGTAGACGATGGCGCCCAAGGCCAGCGCATTGGCCAGGGGCTGCTCGAGCAGTTGCGGCAGGCCCACGTTGCGGCCAAGGCTGTGGATGACGGCCGCATGCAGCAGGTAGAAGGAAAAACTGACTTTCCCGCCGTGGCAGAGGGCCTTCTCCAGCCAGTGCGGCAGGCGGCGCTCGAAGGAGACCCAGCCCAGGATCAGCACCGCCCACACGGCGCTCTCCTGCAGCGACCAGAAGATCCAGAAGGCCGACTTGGGCGAAGCATTGAAAGGCGCGATGGAGGCCTGAAGGGCGCTGTTCCCCAGCGCCAGAGCCAGCGCCGCGGGGGCCAGCCAGAGCGCGTGGCGCCGCAGCCAGCCGTGGCAGCGCACAAACAGCTCGGCCGCCAGCATCCCCACCAGGAACTGGTCGAAGCGGCCGACGAAGGTGCTGAAGTACATGAGCGTACTGCGCTCGCTCTCCGCATAGGCCGCCGCCTTGAAGAACAGCATGAGCGCGATGAGCTTGAGCAGATAGCGCGGCCCCTGCTCCAGCGCGAAGCGGGCAATGAAGGGGAACACCAGGTAGAACATGAACTCCAGCGAAATGCACCACGCCGCCCCGGTGACCACGCTGCGCGAGGTGGGCGAGTCGCCCAGGTTGGTGGCGAAGATGTAGAACAGGTCCTGCGGCTGGAAGCGGTCGCGCTGGATGGAGGTGGCCAGCAGGAAGATCACGAAGAACAGCGGGAAGATGCGCAGCATGCGGTTGCGCAGGAAGTCGCGGTACTGGATTTCCCCCTTGCCCTGGGCGATGCGCATGAACAGGAAGCCCGATAGCGTGAAGAAGAGCCCCACGCCCGTGTGCCCCTCGGTCACAATGCCCCACCAGGGACTGCCAATGGCGGCGCCGCCCGCCGCGCGGTATTCGATATAAAAGTGGAAGAGGAAAACGATCAGCGCCGCCAGCCAGCGCAGCTGGTCGATCCGTGGGTTGTAGGCGATATTCAGTGATTTCATAGGCTGGCGTTGGGGCGGGCGCCGTCTTCGGCGGACGGGTCCTGCTTTATAATGTCAGCATTCCACTGTACTGAAATATCATGTCCAACGCTACACCCTTCGTTAACATCGCCGCTTATAAATTTATTACGTTTGACGATACGGCAACGCAGCGCCCCCGCTACCAGGAGATTTGCGCGCGCCTGGATCTGAAAGGCACCATCCTCCTGACGCCCGAGGGCATCAACATGTTCCTCTCCGGTACCCGTGCCAATATCGACGAATACCTGGCCTGGCTGCGCCAGGACCCGCGCTTCGCGGATATTGAAGTGAAGGAGAGCCTGTCGTCCGAACAGTCGCACAAGCGCATGCTGGTCAAACTGAAAAGCGAGATCATCACCATGCGCATGCCCCTCATCAAGCCGGAAGAAGGCCGCGCGCCGTTCGTGGAAGCGAAGACCCTCAAGCGCTGGCTGGACCAGGGCCACGACGACGATGGCAAACCGGTGGTGATGGTGGACACCCGCAACGATTTCGAAGTGGACGTGGGCACTTTCGAGAACACGGTGGACTACCGCATCAAGAAGTTCACCGAGTTCCCCGCAGTGATCGAAGAACACAAGGCCGATTTCAGCGGCAAGACCGTGGTCACCTTCTGCACAGGCGGCATCCGCTGCGAAAAGGCGGCTATCCACATGCAGAACATCGGCTATGAGAACGTGTACCAGCTCGAAGGCGGCATCCTGAAGTACTTCGAGGAAGTAGGCGGCGACCACTACACGGGCGACTGCTTCGTGTTCGACTACCGCACCGCGCTCAATCCGAAGCTGGAGCCTACGGAAACCGTGCAGTGCTTCGCCTGCCGCGCCGTGGTCACTCCGCGCCAGCAGCTCTCGCCGGACTATGTGTACGGCGTATCCTGCCCGGCCTGCGTGAAGCAGCCGGCTTGATGGACAAATTCATCTTCGCCAACCAGCTGCGCGGCATCGCCGCCATGCTGGTGGTGATGACGCACTATTTCGGCACCTACTTTGCCGAACAGTCCCTGCTCGCGGCGCGCACCTTCTCGCCCGAGCTGCACTTCAAGCCCGGCGCCTGGGTGCGCATGTTCGAGCTGCCCTACCAGGGCCCTTTCGGCGTCGCCATCTTCTTCCTGATCAGCGGCTTCGTTATCCCCTTCAGCCTGCGCAAGGCCAGCGTGCCGGGCTTCCTCGTGCACCGCGCCCTGCGCATCTTCCCCACCTATGCAGCCTGCCTCGCCATCGGCACCTTCGCCATCTGGTGCAGCGCGCGCTACTGGGGACAGGCCTTCAGCTACGACCTGGGCGTGCTGGCCGCGAATGCGCTGCTGGTGCATAACGTGCTGGGTGTGCCGTCCATGGATGCCGTCAACTGGACGCTCGCCATCGAGATCAAGTTCTACCTGCTGGCCGCCCTGTTCAGCACCCTCTTCTACCGCCGCACCCCATGGCTGCTGGGCCTCGTCGCGCTGGCCGCCTACGGCACCTGGAAATTCGCCACCACGCCCGGCCTCGCGCCCATCCTGACGACGGTCACCATGGAGCTCAATTACATTGTCTTCATGGTGACGGGCATCCAGTTCTACCAGCATGTGACGGGCCTGATCTCCACGCGCGCCCTCGTCGTGCGCTCGCTGCTGGTGGTGGGCGCCTTCAGCTTCACCTGGTCCATCGGCCCGCAGCAGGGCCAGTTCCCCTGGGTGACGGTGTGGTACTACTGCGCCTACCTCGTGTTCGGCGCCTGCTACTTCCTGCGCGAGCGCTTCCGCGCCTCGCGCGTGCTCGATTTCTTTGCGGCCGTCAGCTATCCGCTGTACTGCGTCCACAGCCTGATGGGGTACTGCCTTTTGAAAGTGCTGATGGCGAACGGCCTGCCCTTCGGCGCCGCCGTGCTGGTCGCCCTGCCCTGCGCCATTGCGGCCGCGTATGCGGTGCACGTGGCGGTGGAAGAGCCGACCAACCAGGCCGGCCGCTATCTGTCGCGGGTATTGAGCGGGAAGCGGCTGCGGACGGAGCCGTCCGCAGCCTGAGGAGGGGTCAGCGGAAGTAGCTGGCGACTTCGCGGACGTCGTCGAAGGTCAGCATACCGGCAGCGGCACGCAGCCGAAGGCCGCTAACCAAATAGTTGTAGCGCGCCCGCGCCAGGTCGCGCTGGTTCGTATACAACTGCTGCTGCGCATTCAGCAGGTCGAGATTGATGCGCACACCGCCCAGAATGCTCTGCTGAGTAGCTTTTACCAGCAGTTTGCTGGACTCCACCGCCTTGTCCAGCGCCTGCAGCCGCTGCACGCTGCTCATCACCGTACCATACTGCTTGCGCAGTTCGACGGTGATCTTGTCGATCCGAGCTTGCAGTTCGGCGCGTGCCCGCTCCTGCCCTGCCACTGCCTGGCGTGTCACGGCGTTCACGTAACCACCCGAATACAGCGGCACCGTTAGCTGGATACCCACCGAGCGCTGCGTGGAGTCCTGGGTGTACGTATTCAGCGTTTCGGAATCATTCTTGCTGTAAGTCGCAACAAAATCGAGCTTGGGGGTATGCCCCGCGCGGCTCTTGTTCACTTCCTGGTGCGCCACTTCGATTGCGCTGCGCTGGGCTTCGAGCTCGGGATTGTTGTCCAGCGCAGACTTGAGCCATTCTTCGAATGAGCCGTACTTCACAGGCTGCATGCGGAACTCAGGCACGAGTTCATCGAGCGAGGTCACCTCCTCGCCGACGATACCCGACAGGGTCGCCAGATTGGTGCGCAGGGCGTCCTGCGCCTCCAGCACTTCCGCCTCGGCGATATCGAGCTTGGCCTGGGTCTCCAGCATGTCAGTCTTCGTGCCTTCACCTTTCTGGAACAGGCGATCGTTCACCTTGCGCTGCTCGCGCAAGGTTTCACGCTGCGCCGTGGCCAGCTTCAGCTGCTCATTACTGAACAGTGCGTCGATATAGGCCGAGGTGACACGCAGCGCCAGTTCCTGTCCTTGGGCGTCGAACTGATGGCTTGCCACTTCGGTCTGCGCCTTGCCTTGCTTGTAGCGCGCCAGTGCATCGAAATTGATCAGCGTTTGCCTGAGCTGGACATTGCCCACGCGGCTGACATACTTCGGGTGGGTGAGCGTTTCCCGATTAAGGATATCCCTACCCTCCACGTCCGCACGCACCTTGCTGGCCGCGTAGTTCGCCGAGAGGTTGGGCAGAAGTCCGGCGCGGCCAATGTTCTTGTACTCCAGGCCCGCCTCGTACTCCGCCTGAGCGACCCGGTAGGTCGGATCGTTCTTCAGAGCGGTTTGATACGCCTGCATCAGGCCAATCGCGGATGCACTGCCCGCATGGCTTAGGGCCAGCACGGCCATGGCGCCGCACACAGCACGCGCGGCCCGGCTTTTTAGAATTGCTCCTTGGGCCTTCATGCTTACTCCTCGGACAGAGCGGAACGCGCGCGGTCGAACACCGGCTTCAGCAGATAGCTCATCAGCGTACGCTCGCCGGTCTTCACTTGCATCTCCACCGGCATACCCGGCTGAATCTCCAGCTTCTTAGCAGTGATGACCTTCCGGCCTTCGTCCGATACCTTGGCGCGCACCTTGTAGAAGGCATTGCCAGTGCGTTCGTCCACCGTGCGGTCTGCAGAGACCTGCGTCACGATACCCGGAATATGCGGTGTGCGATTGGTGTTAAAGGCGGAGAAGATCAGCTCCACCGGCAAGCCGACGTGAACGCGGTCGATCAGGTTGACTGGCAGTTGGCCTTCCACCACCAGGGGGTCATTGGCCGGCACGATATCCATCATGCGCGCTCCCGCACCCACCACACCGCCACGAGTGAATACCGTCGAGCCAACCACCACGCCGTCCGCAGGAGACCGGACTTCGGAGTTGGCCAGTTCGTAGTCCTGGGCGGCAATCTTGCTAGCCAGCGCTTCCGCCTCGCGCTGCGTATCCGACAGCTGCGTGCGCACTTCCTTCTGAAAGTCCTGCAGGCGCTGGGCACGGCGCAGGCCCAGCTCGATGATCTGACGCTTCGAGCGGCCGATATTGCCGATATCTTCGGAAATGGCGCCATTCACTTGCGCGTAAGTGCGCTCGACGTCAAGCAAGCGGCTGCGCGCAATATACCCTTCTTTCGCGAGGTCGCGCATGTTCTCCAGCTGCTCCTTGAGGATGCTCTGCTGGGCCTTTTTACTCTCACGCGACTCCTCCAGCCCTTTCACTTGAAGCTTGAGGCCTTCGATATTCTCTGCCACTGCAGCCTGCTCGCTCTCCAGCGACAGACGGCGCGAAGAGAACAACTGCTGCTGCAAAGCGAAACCGGTGATGACGCGCGGGTCATCCTTGTAAGATTCCAGCGCGGCCGGGAAACTGATGGATTTCAGGCCGTCGCGCTCCGCCAGCAGCCTCGCTTCCTGCAGGCGCGCAGTGATGTACTGCGCACGGGTGGTCTCCGCCTGTGACTTGGCGACCACGCTGTTCATCCGCACCAGTACCTGGCCTTTCTTCACCACATCGCCATCGTGAACAAGGATGTCCTCAATGGTGCCGCCCCCAAGGTGCTGCACCTGTTTGCGGTTGCCTTCCTTGGCGACAAAACCGGGCATGGGCACGCCCTTGTCGAGCGGTGCGAAGCTGGCCCAGATGATAAAGCCAAGCACTCCGACCAGTACAACGATCCAGCCGACCCGCGCGTAGGCGCGGGCATCGGTATTGACCGTAATCGGCGTCACGTCGTGCGAGATGACCTCGACCGGCGCGTCGTTCTTCTTGGTGGGCAGAAAACTCATGGTTGCTCCGTTTCGGTGGTGGCGGCAGGCTTGTCCGCGGCAGCGGCGGCACGCGCCTGCTGCTGGGCCTGAGCTGCGGCCTGCTGTTGCTGCAGTTGCTTCTGATTGGCCTCGCCCAGCGCCTGAAGCACATCGCGGGTGGGACCGAACATCTGCACCACGCCGTCGCGCAGTACCAGAAGCTTGTTCGTGGCGGCAATCGCGCTGGTGCGGTGGGTGATCAGCACAATGGTCTTGCCGCGCTGACGCAGGTCGTTGACAGCCTGGAGCAGCGCAGCCTCGCCAGCCTCGTCGAGGTTCGAGTTGGGCTCGTCGAGGACGATCAGCGAAGGATCGCCATACATGGCGCGCGCCAGGCCCAGACGCTGCTTCTGGCCACCGGAGAGACCGGCGCCGCCGTCACCCAGCACTGTGTCGTAGCCTTTCGGCAAATGCAGGATCATGTCGTGCACCCCGGCGCGCTTGGCCGCCAGCACAACCTTCTCCGCATCCACCTCGCCGAACCGGGCGATATTCTCGCTGACGGTCCCGCTGAACAGCTCTATCTCCTGCGGCAGATAGCCGATATACGGGCCCAGTTCGGCCTTGTTCCACTGGAAGATGTCGGCGCCATCCAGGCGTACCTTGCCAGCCACAGAAGGCCAGATGCCGACCAGCAGGCGGGCCAGCGTCGATTTGCCGCAGCCACTTGGACCCACAATTGCCAGCGCCTCGCCGGGCGACAGAGCGAAGCTCACGCCGCGCAGCACTGGAGCTTGCAGACCCGGTGGAGCCGCGGTGACGCCCTCCACTGCGAGGGCGCCCACTGGTCGTGGCAGTTCCATGCCAGCCGTACGCTCAGGATTGTCGGCGAGCAGGGCCGTCAGCCGCTCATAGGCGCTGCGGGTGCTGGCGAAGGATTTCCAGACGCCGATCAGCTGCTGCACCGGTTGCAGCGCGCGGCCGACGAGAATGGAAGCAGCGATCATCATGCCCGGCGTGATCTTGCCTTCCACCGCCAGCAGCGCACCGAAACCGAGCACCAGCGATTGCAGCGAAACCTGCACGAATTTGGTTGCAGCATTCACCAAGCCCGCTTTTTCGCTGGCATCGGCCTGCAGGCGCAGGAACTGGCCGTGCACCTTGAACCAGCGGCCCATCAGATTGGGCAGCATGCCCATCGACTCGATCACTTCCGCATTGCGCAGATTGTTGCTGGCCAGCGTGGACGAAGCAATTGCCATCGTATTCGCATCGCCCAGCGGCTTGTGGGTGACACGTTCGTTGATATATGCCAGCGCCACCAGCACGGCCGTGCCACACAGCGCGAAGACGCCCAGCGACGGCTCGAACAGGAAGATGACAATCAAGTAGACGGGGAACCAGGGCGCATCGAAAAAGGCAAACAGCGCGTTCCCGGTGAGGAACTGACGAATGGAGGTGAGGTCCTGAAGGGCCTGGCCGGCGTTGCCGCCGCGGCGGCGCAGGTTCTGTTCGAATGCGGCGGTGTATACCCGCTTATTCAGGTCCATGTCAAAGCGCGCACCGACACGGATCAGCACGTAGCTGCGCACCAGTTCCAAGGCGCTCATGAACAGATAAGCGCCCAGCATCATCAGGGTCAGCATCAGGAGCGTCAGCTCGTTGCGGCTGGGGAGTACCCGGTCATAGACCTGCAGCATATACAGGGAGGGCACGAGCATCAGCAGGTTGCTGACCGCGCTGAAGCTGCCGACGGTGAAGAAGGTCCGCTTGAACGACAGCAGAACTTTTTCGATCTCGTTCTTTGGAGAGTAGGTTTTTTTCATTGAATGCATAACAGTGCAAAAAATAATGGCGCGCCCGCACAGTGCGGCGACGCGCCATTATCGCTCAATTCCTGCGCGAAATGTGATGTTCGTCACATTTTTTACAGTTTGGTGCGACGAATTCAGAAAAACTTGCTACGAAGTAATTCCCATCGACTTCAGGATCGGGATGATCTTATCATTGAAGGCGGTAGCCTGGACGGTCAGCTCACGCACTTCCTCTTCCACATCATCCACCGTTTTGCCATCCCTCAGCATCCGCTGACCTTGGGCAGTCAGGACCGAGGACGCATATTTCGCCCAGTCGCCCGGCGTCTTGTGGCCGAGTTTTCGTGCCAGAAGGAAGAGCTGCCCAAATCGGCCCAGCGTGAAACCGCCACCGGTGACTGGCGAGGCGACGACATTGATGTCGCCCGTACTGCGTGCCATATCCCAGAGGTAGGCGTTCAGGCGGTCGGTAACCGGCCGAGCCTTTGCGATTACTGCATCCGGCTGCGCCAGGAAGACGTGGTGTGCACCAATCATTACGAACAGCGCCTGGACAACCTGCGGGAACTTGATCCCACGCTCGGCAACAGCCTTCTCGACCTGGCCAAACGTCTTGATCTTATTGTCTGCCAGCGCGTCCAGAATCGGACCGTAGACGGACTCCTGCAGGTTAGCGTCCGCAATGCCTGCCTTGATGGTCAGCGGCACGTCCTGACGCGGCGTGGTCATGATCACACGCTGCTCGCGCAATTGTTCAGCACGCGCGAAATCAGGCAACTTGCGCAGGCCGCGGACCCAGTAGTCCCGGCGGAACTGCTGATTAACCATGAAATCGCGCACGGTTTCGCGGAACATGCGGTCAGGCACTTCTTTGAGCAGAGCCATCTGTTCCGGGCTCATATTGATCGATTCGATGTGGTCGAAGTAGTGCGTCGAGCAAGCGAAGTCAAGCTTGGCAGGCGCGAGCCACTCGGCCATTTTCGCGAATGGCATCGGGTGCCAGTCGCGATTGAAGTACTCGTGGGCCAGGTAACTACGATTCTGGCCTTTCATCGCCTTCAGGCGGTCATTGATCAACGGATTGGCGCGAGCATACATCGGATTAGTCGCCATTAACTTCTCGGCAAACTCCAGTGCTGCATCGATACGCGGCACGATGCCAACGCCCTGTGCCCCCATGACTTCGCTGTGCTCGGTCAGCAGAGCACGCATCGGCACCATGGATGCCCAGCCGGGCTGAGTGTTGTAGCTGATGTAGAGCACGCCGCCCACCTTCAGCTTGCGGCGAACGAAGTCCACGATGATGTGGCGGTTTTCATCGGAAATCCAGCTCCAGATGCCGTGCAGGCCGATGCTATCGAACTGGGGCAGGTCATCGCGGGTGCAGAACTCAGCGAAGGATTCGTCGTAGAGCTTAACGTTGGAGCGCGCTACACCGGCCAGCTCCTGCGCAAAGCCTGCCTGAGCGGGGTTGAAGTCGGTACCGTGCCATTCGGTGACGGAGGCGGCCGCGTGCATATTGATACTGATGCCCTGCCCATAACCGAGTTCGCAGGCCGTGCCTACCTCGGGAAAGACCAGTCCAGCATTCAGGAACGCAAGCTGGATCCGCATCGGATTCAGCTCACTATAGTACCCAAAGGTATAGCCGATGTCGGCAACATAGCCGGCGGACCAGTCAGACATTGGAACTCCTTACAATAAGCAAAACCGCAACCTTAGCAGTTTTTCCCGGCCCCGCCCAGCTCCGCAGACGTAAAAAAACCCCGTCTCCTCGAAAGGAGCCGGGGTTTTTGCGTCTTCGCAACAGGGAGCCGCTTGCGCAGCTCCCCCGCTTCCGGAATTAACCGAAGGCGACGTCGCCCAGAACGATGGAGGTGATACCAACCAGCTTGATCACAGCGTCGGCGCCAGCAGTGTAGTTGCCGTCGCCGTTAGCGTCGATGAACAGGTAGCTGTTCGCGCCAGCGGTCACCAGCGACAGGCCGCGGTTAGCGACGCCGTCGTTGAAGAAGCCGGTGCCGGTGCCGATTGCAGTTTCCAGCGCTACAGCGGTATCAGCCGTTGCAGTATGCAGGGTGATCGCGCCGCGGGTCGAGCCGGTTGCCAGATGCAGGCCGGACAGGTCCAGCACGTCGTTAGCGCCCGAGGCGAAGCTGCTGATCGAGTCGAAGCCGGACATAGCGTCAGCCTTGCCGTCGCCGGTCTTGTCGGTCAGGGTCAGCACGGAGTCGGTCGCCACGGTCAGCGCCACGGTGTCCTTACCACCAGCCAGGGTGATCACGTCAGCACCGGCGTTACCGGCGATGATGTCGCCCTTGCCCGAAGCGGTGTAGGTGTCAACACCCGAACCACCCAGGTAGGAAACAGCGTTCTTGGCCGCGCCGCCGCTGGCATCCTGAACAGCGGTCACGGTCACGTCGCCGCTGGCGCCGGTCGCGTCGATCTTGGTCAGGGCGTCGGACTGCAGAGCGCTCACTTTCACGCTGGCTTCACCAGTGAACACCACGGTCTTGGCCTTGTCGGCGGTCAGCGTGGAGATCGTGTTGGTGTAGTCAGCTGCGGTCAGGGACTCGTCGTCTTCCGTGGTGTCTTCGTCGTCAGCATCGACGGTCGAAGCAGCGGAAACCACATTCACGGTCTCGATGCTAGCAGCGATCAGTTTGGTCACGGTCACGATACCGTTGGCCACGCCATTGTCGTTGCCGTCGATAGCGGTCAGGGTCACGGTCATCGCGTCAGCGGAACCGGTAGCATCCTTCAGCGCGTAGGTCAGGTTCTGGCCGGTGGTCAGGTTGGTCTTCGCGGTGGCGGTGATACCCAGGGTGGTGCCAGCAGCAGCGTTAGCGATGGTCGCAGCAGCAGCCAGTGCGGTGCCGGTCAGGGTCACGTCGGTCAGGCCCAGGATGGACATGTCGTAGGAACCTTGGCCGCCAGCCACTTCCAGAACTTCGAAGCCGCTGTACACTTTGGCGGCAGCCGAGTTGATCAGCGAGCCGTCCTTCACTGCCAGGGCGTCGGTGCCGTCGCCGCCAGCCACCAGTGCGCCAGCAGCAGCAGCGGTGTCGAAGCGGTACACGTCGTTGCCTGCGCCCAGATCCACGGTGCTCTTGGCATCCAGTGCGCCCACGGTGGTCAGGTCGTCCACGCCGGAGCCGCCCTTGATGACAGCTTCAGCCACGGTGCCGTCCACCTTCACGGTGTGCTTGCCGGTACCAGCGGTCATGTCCAGGCTGGTCAGGCTTGCCACGCCGGAGAAGTCAGCGGAGAGGCTGCCAGCGCCAGCCACGGTCACGGTTTCCAGCTTGTCAGCAGCAGCCAGAGCGGTGGTGGTCAGGGTCAGGGCAGCACCGGTGGTGATGTTCAGGGTGTCAGCGACGTTGGTGGTCAGGTTGATGTCCGACTTGGTGGTGGACTTGGCGCCGGTGGCGGTCAGGTTCACGGTGGTAGCAGCTGCGTCGGTGATGGCGGCGGCGCCGGTCACAGCGTTCACGGTCAGGTTCAGCGTGTGCTTCACGGTCGCGTTCACGATGTTGGCTGCGGCGGAGGTGTTAGCCAGCGTCACGGAGGTCAGCTTGTCGCCGGTCAGGGTTGCCAGACCGGTGTGGCCGTCGGCGCTCACGGAGGTCAGGCTGTCTTCGCCGTCGTCGGTGATGTCAACGGTGGTGCCGCCCACGGTCTTAGCGGTGGTCAGGCCACCGGTGCCGGTGATCTTGATCGCGCCAGCGTGGTTGTTGGTCAGAGCAGCGTCGGCAGCGGTCTTGGCGTTGTCGGCGGCGGTCTTGGCGGTTGCAGCAGCGGTTGCAGCAGCGGCGTTCGCGGTCTTGATGTCGTTGATCACAGCCAACAGGCCTGCGTCGGTCTGGCCAACAGCAGCCTTCGCGGTCGACACGGTGGTCTTGTCAGCAGCGGACACGCCAACGGTACCGTTGAACGCGGTCTCGATCGCGGCCAGGTCGTTGCTGCCGCCGTCGCCGGCTTCAGCAGCCACAGCAGCAGCGGCAGCGGTGTCGGTTGCGGTCTTCAGGTTGTCAGCGGTGGTCTTGGCGGTTGCAGCAGCGGTTGCAGCAGTTGCAGCAGCGGTTGCAGCAGCGGCCAGGCCAGCAGCAGCAGCGCCGCCCTTGGCAACAGCAGTAGCGCCGGAAGCAACGGTAGCGCTCGAGCCGCCGTTCACGGTCACGCCGCCGTCGGTGTTGTTCACGGTCACAGCGGTGGTGTCAGCTGCGGTGATGGTCTGCACAGCGCCGCCCTTCACGTCGAAACGTGCGGAGGTCAGGCCGGTCCAGGCGGACACGTCAGCAGCGTCGTTCACCAGCTTGGAAGCGGTGGCGGTCACGGTCAGGGTCTCGATGTTCTTGATCGAGGTTGGCAGCGACAGGTCGACAGGAGCAGGGGCGCCGTCTTTGTCCACGCCGAACACGGTCAGGCTGTCGGTGCCAGCACCACCGTCCAGCTGGTCCAGAGCGGACAGCGTGGAAGCATTGCCGATGAAGGCGTCAGCACCGGCACCGCCGGTGAATGCGCCGCCAGCGTCAACGCCGGTGGTCAGGGTGTGCGAGGTTGGAACGTTCACTTCGCCGTCGCGTGCGGCAGCAGCGTCAGCGGCAACTGCGTCCAGGGCAGCAGGAGCGATGGCGGAAGCCAGGGTGGTGGCGTCGACCACTTTGGACAGCCAGGTGCGGGCCACGGCATTGGCCTTGTCGCCGGAGTAGCCAGCGATTTCAGCGGTGGTGGTCAGCGAGGTGGTGAAAGCGGCAGCAGCAGCGATCTTGGAGTCGATTGCCACTTTGTCAGCGTTCTGTGCCGAATTGGCGATGGTCAGCGCGATGGAGCCGAAGGTTTCGGTCTTTGCGGTCAGCTTGCCAGCCCAGTACAGCAGACCTTCCGGCTCAGGATCACGGCCGAACAGGTTGTTGTAAATAGCGCGCACTTGCTGGATTGGATCTTCGTCAGGGTACTGTGCGTGGTATTCGTCGGATTGCGAGAAACCTGCTGCAACGGCGGCGATGCTGGTTGCATTCGCTTTGTCGAGCCAGAATTGCAGACCAAGCTTGTCAGCTGGACGGTTGAAATAAGCAACGTAAAGTTGCTGGATTTCGTTAGCGGTAGCCATTAAAACATTCTCCTAGAGATTAATAAGCTGCTTGCGGGACACGCCTTGCAGTACTACGGCGCCATGATGGCAGAGACCAACCCCCTTTTATGTGACGATCGTCACATAACACGGCGTTTGTCGCTTTTTTTCACAAAAAAACTTGCAAAAAAGATCCGCGCCACATTATGGGTGGAACTTATGGCGAAATCAATACTCCAGTTACGCCATCAATTAAGTCGCACGTCGTCTTCGCACGGCAAAACGATAATTATATCGGTTTACTGCGCCGATCAAGCTCTGTTAACTGTGCGCCAACAAAAAAGGCGCTGCCACAGCAGCGCCTTTAAAAATAGAGAGAGGTGCTTACTTTCTGGTCCAGTAGGTCACGCCTTGTGCCGTCCGGTCCTGGCCAATCCGGCCGGTAAATATATAGGCGGCGTCATTCTTGCTGCCAACTGCACCGCTGACGGACAGATTATCAGTCGGCACAAAACGGTCGATGGAGGAAAATGCGCCATCTGCAGACATCCTGCCGTTGGACTGGAAGCGGTAGCTCTCGCTCCCCGCCTGCAGATCAAAGCCGGTCGCAAACGTCCGCGCGCCAAAATCGACGGTTAATTGGCCATTGTTCAGAGTGGCGGGGGACAGGGCGAGTGTCGCATTGTTCTGGACAACCGCCTCGCTCTGGGCCAACTGGAATCCTACACTTCCGGATTGCGGCATCTCGAATTCCCCCTTCGTCCGGTACACGGAATAATAAGGGCCGGTGGCCAGCAGCTTCGCCTGTTCGCTATTAAGCTTTGCCGCATCCAGGTTTGCCGCTTTTGCCCCAACCGGCGCCCAGCGCCCCCAAGCCAGCTCACTGACCACCCGCGGCGGGCTGACGACAGGCGGCTCCGAGGGACCAGTAACGACTGGTGGCAGTTCCGGCGCCGGAGGCTGGACGGTAGGACGAACGGTCAGGCCCTGCTGAAGGACAGCAGTCGCCTTGCGAGGATCCAGAACCGGGTCGGTCGACGTCACAGGCGAACCGCCCTCTTTCGGCGGCTCGTCACCACGCGGCGGCGCCACGGTGTCGGGCGCGCTGTTGCTGCTGCCGCTGGAGAGCAGGCGCGGTTCGGCCTGGCCGCGGCGCACCTGCATCATCTGGCCCGGCTTGGCCGCAGTCAGTTCGCGGCTGCTGCCCGTTTCGCAGGGGCCCATGCCGCCCGGCTGGCAGGCGCCGCCGAAGCCGCTCACCACGATGGCGCCCGAGAGCACCGTCACGTTCGAGGTTTCCTGGTCGGTAAACACCGTGAAGTCGGTGCCGCGCACGCCGATGGCGGCCACGGGGGTGTTGAAGCGGAAGTTCTGGCGCGCGGCCTTCACGCCCGAGCCGGACACGCTGCGCGCCACGCCGGAGAGCAGCTCCAGCTTCACGCGGGTGTTGGACGGGTTGGCGCTATCTATATGATAGGCGGCAATGCGGGCGCGGCTGGATGGACGCAGGATCAGCAGGCCGCTGTCGATGGTCTTCAGGTAGACGTAGCCGTCCTTGCCGGTTTTCAGCTCGTCGCCTTCCTGCACCGCATCGTTCAGGGCCACGCGGCCCTTGGCGTTCTGCACGTCGCCGCTCACGAATACGATGCGCCCCGCTTCTCCCGCCTGGGCCAGGCCCGCGCAGGCGAGCAGAGCCAGGATTCCCAGGCTCTGGCGCAGGGCCGGCAGTGTAACGATTCGAGACAACATGGCAGTACTCCTATAATTCATATCTATTGTCCGCTGATGCTCAGCAATTTCTGTGACGTAGGTCACAAATCACCTTGCAGTGCACAACCACGTAGAAATTTTCGCGAACGGTACACGAACTGTATCCTTCCGTTTGCCACACTCCTAATACTGTTACCAATTCTCACGCTTTCTTGTCGGGTGGCTGCCACAGAAGTGTATTGCCGAGAGTACAATTTTTTTTCCTGACGCCCTCGGCAAGGCGCTATACTCGTAGGTTATACGCAACTTCTTTACTTGTCTTTTTTCGCTTTTTTACATGGGGTTTCCGCTACCGATCCGCGCCAAGGCGTCCCTGGCGCCGCTGGCACGGCTGCTGGTGGCGCTGGCGGCTGTCGCCTTGACGGCCTGGGCGCAGTGGCAGGCCGGTTCCGGCACGCCCCCGTCCGGCGAGGAAAGGCTGCGCGACGCCCTGGTGCGCGCCCAGGCAGACCAGACGCCGGAAGAACGCCTGGTGGTGATCGATGTGGATGAAGCCAGCCTGCGCCGCATCGGCCCCTGGCCCTGGCCGCGCGACCGTCTGGCCCACATGCTGGAAAACCTGATCGGTCCCTATGGCGCCAGCGGCGTGGGCCTGGACATCGTGCTGCCCGAACCGGCCGATGCGGCGGGCGACCAGCGCCTTGCCTTGCTGGCCCAGTTCGGCCCCCTCGTGCTGCCCCAGTCCTTTGTGTTCGACGGCAATGCCGGCCTGCAGGTGGGCCGCCTGGTGGGCGGCCGCCGCGCGCCGCTGGGCGACGCGGTGGAGGCGCGCGGCTATGTCGCCAACCATGCCGGGCTGGCCAAGGCTGCCCATATCGGCAATATCGGCTTCATTCCGGACGGCGACGGCATGCTGCGCCGCCTGCCCATGCAAACCTGGTACCAGGGCCGCCGCTTCCCGGCGCTGTCCCTGGCCCTGCTGGAGTGCTGCGCCAAGCCCGTGAAGGCGGCTAGCGGCCCCACGGGCGGCCTGGCCAGCGGCGACGGCCTGCGCCGCCTGCCCTACAGCCGCGCCTGGGAAGCCTATCTGGTGGTGCCCGCCGCCGACATCCTGGAGCAGACGGTGCCGCAGGAGTGGCTGTCGGGCAAGCTGGTGCTGGTGGGCTCTTCCGCCCTCGGCCTCTCGGACCGCGTGGCCACTCCGCTCAGCCCGAATACCAGCGGCCTGCTGGTGCACGCGGCCGCCCTCACGGCCCAGCTCGATGCGCGGGAAGGCCTGGCGCCCGCCCCCTGGCCCGGCCGCAGCATCGCCATCGCCTACGCCATCCTGCTGGCTGCGCTCAGCAGCTACACCCTGAGCCGCCTGTCCGCCTGGGTCAATATCGCCCTGCTGGGCGGGGCAGCCGTAGCGTGGCTGGCCCTGTCCTGGTTCATGGTGCGGCACGACGCCCTGTTCGCCGTCACCGGCCCCCTGTTCTCCTGCCTCTTCCTGCTGGCGGCCGGGGTGCCCCTGGCCTGGCAGCTGGCCCAGCGCCATTCGCGTCGCCTGCTGGGCACGCTGCGCCAGTACGTGGCGGACGCGGTGGTCGACGAGCTGCTGCGCAGCAACCTGTCGGATCCGCTGGCGCCCATCCGCTGCGACGTGACCACCCTCATCGCCGACATGCAGGGCTACACCACCCACGTGGCCTCCCTGCCCGTGGAGCAGGCGGCCCAGCTGACCCGCGAATTCCTGAACTGCCTCACCGAACCCGTGCTGGCCTGCCGCGGCACCCTGGACAAGTTCACGGGCGACGGCCTGGTGGCCTTCTGGGGCGCGCCCCTGCCGGTGGACGACCACGCGGACCAGGCCCTGGACGCCGCCCTCGGCATCATGGCGGCCATGGAGCAATTCAACGCGGCGCGCGCCGCCCGGGGCGCCGCGCCCATCCGCGTGCGCATCGGCATCGAAAGCGGCGAAGCCATGGCCGGCGATTTCGGTTCCACGGCCAGAAGCATTTATACTGCCGTCGGCGACAGCGTGAACGTTGCGTCGCGGCTAGAAACTGCGGCGCGCGACGTACCCTTCAATGTGGTGGTGGGACCCGGCACGGCCGCGAAGGCGCGGCGCCATGCCCTGTCGCAGATCGGCCAGACCCGGCTGCGCGGACGCGACACCGACACCACCCTGTACACGCTGAGCGCCCTGGCGCCCAAAGGAAACACTTGAAGACTGCATTACTTGCCCTTCTACTGCTGTGCGGCGCGGCCTGCGCCCAGGAGGTAAAGCCCGAAGCGGCGGCGCCCGACCTGTACATGGAAGCCATGCGCGCCCTGGGCGAGGGCCGGGCCGACGAGGCCGACCTGCTGCTGCAGCGCATGATCACGGAAGGCCCCCGCAATCCCGGCGAATGGCTGGACCTGGCGCTCCTGCAGTGCGCCCTGGGCCATGCGAAGGAAGCCGAAACGCTGTTCCAGGACATCGAAACGAACTTCGATCCGCCCCCCAGCGTGGCCGACATCATCCGCCAGCAGCGCGTGCAGGGCTGCCGCAGCTGGCGCAATGCGGCCCAGCAGTGGTCCGTCCAGGTCCAGCGCGGCTACGACACCAACGTCAACCAGGGCGCCAGCAATTCCGAGCTGAAGGCGGGCGACGGCACGCCCCTGGAACTGCTGCCCGAATACCTGCCGCATGCCGACCATTTCACCACCGTGTCGGCCGACTACCTGCGCGAGGTCAGCGCGCGCGGCGACCTGGCCTTCCTCCAGTTCCATGCCCGCGAGCACGACCGGGAAGAGCAGTACGACACCATGTCCCTCTTCGCGGGCTATGAGCGGCCCTGGCGCTGGGGCAAGTGGCGCATGCGCGGCGTGCTCATGGGCAGCCTGCTGACCCTGGGCGGCAAGCTCTACCAGGAGCAGGGCCAGCTGCAGCTGCGGGCGCGCGCCCCCCTCCCCCTGCCCGAGCAGTACGACCTGAGTTTGGTGGGCAGCTCGGCCTGGTCGCACTACCGCACCCTCACCAATTTCGACGCCACCACCCTGGAAGTGCGCGCCGTGCTGTCCTACCGCGGCAGCAGCGCCTCGGCCCAGGCCAGCGCGGGGGTGCAGGACGACGAGGCGCGCAGCAACCGTCCGGGCGGCGACCGCGAGGGCTGGAATGTGCGCCTGATGACCCATGCCCGCCTGGGCGAGAGGCTGGAAGGCGAGCTGGACTGGAGCCGCCAGAACTGGCGCGGCGCCCAGACCTATGCGCCCGGCCTGGTCGACGTGAGCCGCCGCCAGTCCAGCAGCACGGCGCGCGCCGCCCTGCTCTGGCCCATCAGCCCCGGCCAGCAGCTGCAGCTGGAGCTGCGGCGGGTGCGCAACAAGGAAAACATCTCGATCTTCGAGTACGACAGCCGCCAGATCTCCCTCAGCTGGCGTTATGAATCGCGCTGAGCGCCTTACATTTGCTTACTTTGAGCGCTTGAGTGCATGAGCCTGGAAGTGTTACTGTTCGGCGGCATGCTGCTGGGCGTGCTGCTGGGCTGCCTGCTGCCGAACCGCTGGCTGCCGCCCCTGCCGAACGACAAGCTGCTGCATGCCCTGGCCTTCGCCGCCCTGACGGCGCTGGCGCCGCGCGGCCCCACGCTTGCCGCCTGCCTGGGCCTGTTCCTGCTGGGCTGGCTGATCGAATGCCTGCAGGCCCTGGTGCCGGACCGCGGCTTCAGCTGGGGCGACCTGGCCGCCAACGGCGCGGGCATTGCCGGCGCGGCCCTGGCCCTGGAACTGCTGCGTTAGGCGGCACTCCGGCAATTTTTTGTAAAATACCACCATGAGCACCGCAGCTGAACAAACCAAAGCAGCGCCTGCCGGCCTGAGCCCCGGGGGGGCCGAGCCTGCCCCGACGCAGAATGTGCAGGTGCACCTGCGCAAGATTCCGCTGCTGGCCGACCTCAGCGACGAGGACATGGCCCGCATCAAGCCCGAACTGCGCTTCCGCCAGTACGCCAAGCGCGACGTCGTGCTGCAGAAAGGCGGCGCGGGGGACGGCCTGCTCTTCCTGCTCTCGGGCCAGATGCAGGTGATCGACGTGACCGAGGACGGCCGCGCCATCGGCCTGCGCATGCTGGCGCCCGGCGACTTCTTCGGCGAAATCGCCGTCATCAACAATTCCGTGCGCACCGCCTCCGTGGTGGCCATGAGCCCCGTGCTGGTGGCCTTCCTGCCCGCTCCGGCGGCCCTGCACCTGTTCTCGCACTCGCCGTCCGTGGCCAACAAGATGCTGCGCCACCTGGCCGAGAAGATCCAGCGCGACTCGGAGTTCCGCTCCCTGCTCAGCATCAACAACACGACGCGCCGCATCTACACCTTCCTGGTGCAGATGAAAAAGACCCAGCCCGGCCAGCCGGACGTGGTGGAGAACCTGCCCACCCACCAGGACATTGCCAACATGATCAACACCAGCCGGGAAACCGTCACGCGCGCCCTGCTCACGCTGGCCCAGAAAGGCATCGTGCAGAAGGATACGCACCGCCTCATCATCCTCAAGCCGCAGGACCTCCAGGCGCTCGTCGAGGGCAACGCCTGATCGGGGCGGCCGGCCCAGGCGGGCTCGGCCGCTGCGGTATAATCGCGCGCTTTGGCGGCGCGCGCCTCTCAACAGAAGAAGAACAGAACATGACAGCTCTCCCCCTGCTTCGACCCTGCGCCGGAGCCTGCCCATGATTGTGCTCGGGCGCCTGCAGAACATCGCCAACTACCGCGGCTTCATCGCGGGCAGCGTAAAGCGCGAATTCCAGTCCAAGTACCGCAACTCCCTGCTGGGCGCGGCCTGGACCATCCTCAATCCCCTGGCCATGATCGTGGTCTACACCGTGATCTTCTCGCAGGTGATGCGCAACCGCCTGCCGGGCGCCGATTCCAGCTTCGCCTACAGCATCTACCTGTGCGCGGGCGTGCTCACCTGGAACCTGTTCGCCGAAATCACCACCAAGGGGCAGAGCGTCTTCATCGACAACGCGGGCCTGATCAAGAAGCTCAATTTCCCGCGCCTCTGCCTGCCCATCATCGTGGTGCTCAACGCGCTGCTCAATTTCGCCATCATCTTCGGCCTGTTTACCGCCTTCCTTCTGGTCTCGGGCAACTTCCCCGGCTGGAGCTTCTTCGCCCTCTTCCCCGTGCTGGCCCTGCAGATCGTGTTCGCCATCGGCCTGGGCATGGTGCTGGGCATCCTGAACGTGTTCTTCCGCGACGTGGGCCAGTTCTTCAATATCCTGCTGCAGTTCTGGTTCTGGTTCACGCCCGTGGTCTATCCCGCCACCGTGCTGCCCGCCGAAGTGCGCGGCCTGCTGGTGTGGAATCCCATGGCGCCCGTCATCATGGCCTACCAGGACATTCTCGTGCACCGCCAGCTGCCGCACTGGGGCAGCCTGCTGCCCGTGGCCGTGCTGGGCGTGCTGCTGTGCGCCCTGGGCATGCATCTGTTCCGCCGCCGCGCGGGGGAAATGGTGGACGAACTGTGAACGGACAAATTCAGGTCAGGGGCCTGGGCAAGGCCTACAAGCGCTATCCCAATCACCGCGCCCGCCTGCTGGAATGGATGCTGCCGGGCGCCCCGCGCCACCAGCTGATCCACGTGCTGCAGGACGTGAACTTCATCGTCGATCCCGGCCAGGCGCTGGGCATCATCGGCATCAACGGCGCAGGCAAGAGCACCCTGCTCAAGCTCATTACCGGCACCGCCGCGCCTTCGAGCGGCTCGGTGAGCATCGGCGGCCGCGTGGCCGCCCTGCTGGAGCTGGGCATGGGCTTCCATCCCGATTTCACGGGGCGCCAGAACGTCTACATGGCGGGCCAGCTGCTGGGCCTGAGCATGGACGAATTGAATACCCTCATGCCCGAGATCGAGGCCTTCGCGGAAATCGGCGAATATATCGACCAGCCGGTGCGCGTCTATTCGAGCGGCATGCAGATGCGCCTGGCCTTCAGCGTGGCCACCGCGCGCCGCCCGGATGTGCTGATCGTGGACGAAGCCCTGTCCGTGGGCGACGCCTACTTCCAGCACAAGAGCTTCGAGCGCATTCGCGCCTTCCGCCAGCAGGGCACTACCCTGCTGATCGTTTCGCACGACAAGGGCGCCATCCAGTCGGTGTGCGACCGCGCCATCCTGCTGGACGGGGGCCGCGTGGTGAAGGAAGGCGCGCCCGAAGAGATCATGGACTACTACAACGCCATGCTGGCCGACCGCGAAGGCGAGAGCGTGCGCCAGGAGGCCCACGAGAACGGCAAGATGCAAACCATCTCGGGCACGGGTGAGGCCACGGTGGCCTCCATCGCCCTGCTCGACGCCGCAGGCCAGCCTGCCGAAGTGCACGGCACGGGCAATGCGGTCACCTTGCGCATCGAGGTGGCGGTACATGCAGACCTGGAGGAAATGACCCTCGGCTACCGCATCAAGGACCGCCTGGGCCAGAACATCTTCGGCACCAACACCTTCCACAAGGGCCTGTCGCAGCGCAATCTGAAAGCGGGCCAGCGCCTCGTGTTCGATTTCGCCTTCCCACTCAACCTGGGCCCAGGCAGCTATTCGGTGGCGACCGCGCTGCACAGCTCGGACAACCACCTCACCGCCAACTACGAATGGCGCGACCTGGCCCTGGTATTCGAAGTGATGAACCTGAAGCACAGCTATTTTGAAGGCTGCACCTGGCTCGACCCGCAGGTCGTGCTGCACGCCGGCGGAGTCCAACCATGAGCTTTACTTCCTACGCCCAGAACTTCGAAGACGTGCTGCTGATGCGCGCCCTGCGCGAAGTGGACCAGGGCTTCTACGTCGATGTGGGCGCGGGCGATCCGCGCCGCCACTCCGTGACCCAGGCCTTCTACGAGCGCGGCTGGCGCGGCATCAACCTCGAACCCGCGCCCAGCCTGCAGCGCCGCCTGCGCATCGAGCGTCCCGCCGACATCAACCTGCCGCTGGCCGCCGCGGCGGAGGCGGGCGAACGCACGCTGTACGAAGTGCCTGGCGCCCTGCTCTCCACTCTCGATGAAGCACGCGGCCGCGAACTCGGCGCGCAAGGCAACGAGGTGATACTGCGCCAGGTGAAGGCCGCAAGCC
This sequence comes from Massilia endophytica, assembly GCF_021165955.1. NCBI lineage: Bacteria > Pseudomonadati > Pseudomonadota > Betaproteobacteria > Burkholderiales > Oxalobacteraceae > Massilia > Massilia endophytica. Next base: position 3,736,502 of record NZ_CP088952.1, read on the forward strand.
TCGACGCCATCTGCACCGAGCACGCCGCCCCGGTAATCCACTTCCTGAAGATCGACACCGGCGGCGGTGAAGAGCAGGTATTGCAGGGTTTCGATCTCGCCCGCTGGCAGCCCTGGATACTCGTCGTGACGCCCGGCTGCCGCGCTATGGCGGAGGCCGCAGGCTATGAGCTGGCGCACGAGGACGGCCTCAATCTCTTCTACACCGCTCCGGGCAAGCCGGAACTGAAGGCTGCGCTTGCACTGCCGCCCCACCCGGCGGACGGCTTCGTGCTGTGCGAGGACCACGAGTACAGCCATCCCCTGCGCGAGTGGCGCGAGCGCACTGCCGCAGCCGAAGCGGCGGCGGACGAGGCGCGCACCTGGGCCAAGAACCACGTGAAGGAATGGCAGGAGAAGCACGCCCTGCTCACGAAGCAGGAAAAGCTGACCCAGAAGGCCGAGGCGGAACTGGCCGTGATGACGCAGCGCGCCGCCGCCGCCGAGGGACAGATCCCGCCGCTCACAGCTCGCGCCACGCACGCGGGCATCGTGGAGCTGGAGCTGAAGAAAGCCTACGAGCAGATCGAGGCCCTGAACAACAGCCTGTCCTGGCGCATCACCAAGCCCCTGCGCGACGGCAAGGCCTTTGTGGAACGCATCAAGGGCGGCGTGCGCCGCCGGCTCGCGCGGGTGCGCGCCCTGCTGGTGCGCATCGTGAAAGGCCTGCTGCGCCGGGCCATCCAGTTCGTGCTGTCCCGTCCCGCGCTGGCCTTCTTCGTGCGCCGCCAGATCGCGCGCTTCCCGCGCCTGGTGCAGGTGGCGCGCCGCCTGCTCATGCGCGGCAGCCAGCAAGGCGCCGCGGCGCCGGAACCGCTGGTGATGGCCGCCGGCCTGGAAGACCTGCCGGAAGGCGCCCGCCAGGTCTGGCAAGACCTGCAGCGCGGCCGCCGCTAACGCTTACCGAACACAGGACCTTATGCGTATCGTCTTAGACCTGCAAGCCTGCCAGGGCTCCAGCACCCACCGCGGCATCGGCCGCTATTCGATGGCCCTCACCCTGGGCATGCTGCGCCAGGGCCCGCAGCACGATTTCCGCATTGCCGTCAACGGCCGCTTCCCGGACAGCGTGGCGAACCTGCGCAAGACCTTCGACGGCCTGGTGCCGCAGAAGCATATCAACGCCTACGAGCTGCCCACCGCCATCTGGGAGCACCAGGTCGCCAACAGCTGGCGCGTGCGCGCCGCCGAGCAGGTGCGCGAGCACTACCTGGCCAGCCAGCAGGCGGACATTGTGCACGTATCGAGCCTGTTCGAAGGCCTGGGCGAGGACGCCAGCGTGTCCGTCATGCACAGCCGGAACCGCGTGAACACGGCTGTCACCCTGTACGACCTGATCCCGCTGGTCCGCAAGGAGACCTACCTCACCGACCCGCATGTGGCGAACTGGTACCATCGCAAGCTGCAAAGCCTGAAGAACGCCCAGCTGCTGCTGGCCATCTCCGGCCACTCGCGGCGCGAGGCGATCGATGCCCTGCAGCTGCCGGAAGACCAGGTGGTAAACATCTCCTCCGCCGTGGACACCATCTTCCAGCCGCGCGCACTGAGCCCGGAACAGTCGCAGGCGCTGAAGGACAAGTACAAGCTGCACCGCAAGTTCATCATGTACACGGGCGGCATCGACTACCGCAAGAACATCGAAGGCCTGATCGAGGCCTACTCCCTGCTGCCGGGCGCCCTGCGCGAAGAGCACCAGCTGGCCATCGTGTGCAGCGTGCCGGACCACGAGCGCCAGCGCCTGCTGGCCCTGGCCTCCGGCTTCCGCATTCCGGACGGCGACCTGGTGCTGACCGGCTTCGTGCCGGACGACGACCTCGTTTCCCTCTACAACAGCGCCGAGCTTTTCGTCTTCCCTTCCCTGCAGGAAGGCTTCGGTCTGCCAGCCCTGGAGGCCATGTCCTGCGGCATCGCGACCATCGGCTCCAACAACAGCAGCATTCCCGAGGTGATCGGCCGCAGCGACGCGCTGTTCGACCCCACCCGCATCCAGGACATTACCGCACGCATGCAGCAAGCGCTGACGGACCGCGACTTCCACGCCAGCCTGCGCGCCCACGGCCTGGTGCAGGCCAAGGAGTTCTCCTGGGACGCCAGCGCACGCAAGACCCTGGACGCCTTCGAAGCCCTGCACGACAAACGCCAGCAGGCGCAGCGCATCAGTGTTCCCGCCACGCCCGCGCGCCGTCCGCGCCTGGCCTATATCTCGCCGCTGCCGCCAGAGCGCACCGGCATCGCGGATACCAGCGGCGAAATGCTGCCGGAACTGGCGCGCTACTACGACATCGACATCGTGGTGCACCAGCCCTCGGAAGTGAGCGAGCGCTGGCTGCTGGCCAACTTCACCCAGCGCACAGTGGAATGGTTCGAACAGAACAGCCAGCGCTACGACCGCATCCTCTACCACTTCGGCAATTCGTCCTTCCACTCGCACATGTTCGACATGCTGCGCCGCCATCCCGGCGTGGTGGCCCTGCACGACTTCTACCTGAGCGGCGCCCTGCACTACATCTCGGCGGCGGGCGGCAAGACGCACGCCTACAGCGAAGCCCTGTACGGCTCGCACGGCTACCGCGCCCTCGTGCATGAACGCGACAGCGGACGCGAAGCCTCCTACTACGAATACCCCTGCAACAAGTCGGTGCTGGATCACGCGGCGGGCATCATCGTGCATTCCTCGCACTCGAAGGAGCTGGCCGAACGCTGGTACGGTCCCGGCACTGGCGACGACTGGCGCCTGGTCGCCCTTCCGCGCCTGCTGCCCGGCCCCTTCGACCGCGCCGCCGCGCGCGTGCGCCTGGGCATGGGCGCGAACGACTTCCTGGTGTGCTCCTTCGGCCTGATCTCCATCACCAAATGCAATGAGCGCATCCTGGAAGCCTGGCTCGAATCGCCCCTGCACCAGGACGCCAGCTGCCACCTCGTCTTCGTGGGCGAGAACAATGTGGGCGCCTTCGGCACCGCGCTGTCGGCGCGCATGGCGGGCCACCCGCGCATCCGCATCACCGGCTTTGCCACCCAGGAGCTTTACCGAACCTACCTGGCCGCCGCCGATGTGGCCGTGCAGCTGCGCACCCGCACGCGCGGGGAGACTTCGGGCACCATCCTGGACTGCCTCTCCTACAGCGTGCCGACCATCATCAACCGCCACGGCTCGGCCGCCGAAATGCCGGACGGGGTGGCCGTGCGCCTGCCGGACGATTTCTCGTCCACCGAACTGGCAATGGCCATGACCAAGCTGCGCCGCGAGCCGGAGTTCGCGCGCGAAATCGGCGATGCGGGCTACCGCTACATGTCCACCGAGCACCACCCCGCACGCGTGGCGCGCCTGTACCACGAGTCCATTGAAGCCTTCGCGCACGATCACCGCGCCACGCACTACCGCAACCTGCTGGACGGCCTGTCCGCCATCGACACGGGCTTCGCGCCGACCGAGCAGGACTGGCTGCAGGTGGCCGCCGCCATCGCCGCCAATGCTCCTGCGGGCAGCACCCGCCAGCTGCTGGTGGACGTGACGGAACTCGCGGCGCAGGAAGCGGCGCAGCGCGACCCGGCCGCCCTGGCCCTCGTGCTCAAGCTGATCGAACATGCGGCGCCCGGCTTCCGCGTCGAACCGGTGCGCCTGGACGATGGCCGCTACCGCTATGCGCGCCGCTTCGCACTGGGCCTGATCGGCCGCCCCGAACTGCCGCTGGACGACGGCGTGGCCTCGCTCTGGCCGCAGGACGTGCTGCTCCAGCTGGGCGGCGCCGAGCCGCTGCCGGCCAGCCAGTCCGTCGCCAACCGCGGCGTATTGCAGCTGACTGCAATGCTGGCGAGGCCCGCCACGGAAGACAGCGCGGGCCGCGCCATGCTGGCCGCCCACCTGCCCGCCGAACTGATGGCCGCGCTGGACGGCGTGGCCTGCGAGCCGAACGAAGGCGCAGCCCATGTCCGCTGACGCGCAGCTGCTGCTCGACCTCTCGGAGCTGGTGCGCACCGACGCGCGCTCGGGCATCCAGCGCGTGGCGCGCGGCGTACTCGCCGCGCTGCTGGCAGATCCGCCGGCCGGCTACCGCGTGGCGCCCGTGTACGACGCGGGCGGCTTCTACGCCTACGTGCCGGATGCCGTGGCCCTGAAGCCCGCGCCGCAAGGCGAGGAAGAGCCGATTGCCGTGCGCGCGGGCGACGTGTTCTTTGGCGTGGACCTGGCGCCGGAGCAGGTGCCGCGCAACCTGGCTGTGCTGGCGGGCCTGAAGGCGCACGGCGTGCGCCTCTACTTTGCCGTCTACGACCTGCTGCCCCTGCAGCACCCCGAATGGTTCTTCGCGGGCGCCCAGCCCTGGTTCGAACGCTGGCTCTCCAGCGCCGCCACGGTGGCGGACGGGCTGCTCTGCAACGCCCGCGCCATTGCGGACGAACTGCTGGAATGGCTGGACCAGCATCCCCCGCGCCGCCACGGAATGCTGCAGGTGGGCTATGCCCCCCTTGGCGCCGACCTGCAGACCGCGCGCGCGGCGGACGATACCGATGCCGCCGCCGATCTGCCCGCCGAACTGCGCCAGCGTCCCACGCTGCTGATGGTGGGCACCCTGGAACCGCGCAAGATGCATTCGGAAGTGCTGCAGGCCTGCGAACAGCTGTGGGAGCGCGGTGTGGAAGTGAACCTCGCCATCGTCGGCAAGCAGGGCTGGAACACGGCGCGCCTCGCCGAGCGCCTGCAGCAGCATCCCGAAAACGGGCGCCGCCTGTTCTGGATGCAGCAGGCCAGCGACAGCACCCTGCTCGCCCTCTACGCCAGCGCCAGCGCCCTGCTGGCCGCATCCGGCGGCGAAGGCTTCGGCCTGCCCCTGATCGAAGCCGCCCAGCACGGCCTGCCCGTGATCGCGCGCGACCTTCCCGTCTTCCGCGAGGTAGGCGGCGAACACGCGTGGTATTTCGGCGGCGTGACGCCGGGCGAAATCGCGGACGACATCGAAACCTGGCTGGCCCTGCACGCCGAAGGCAAGGCTCCCGCCTCGGCTGCCATGTCCTATCTCAGCTGGGCCGGGAGCGCCCGCCGCATGCTGGACGTCATCCTCGGCGGGCAATGGCACGGCGCCGCCGCCACGCGCCTCCCCTAGCGGCGAAGCAGCCTTACAAATTGTTGCAAGAACCGCCTCCCCGGGGCGGCCCGCTTCATTGTGTTTTTCACAAGCAACGCTTATACTCGGCGGTTACTCATCGTCCGCAGAAAGCGTTCCGTTCCATGCCGCCTCTTTTTTCCGACCATGGCGTCGCAAGCCGGCGCATCCTGCCGCTTCTGCTGTGCTGCAACCTCGCGCTGCTGCTGTTCTTCCTCACCTTCGACTACCAGCTGATCTTCCATTCCGACGCCGCGGTCAAGAACCTGCTGGCGCAGGAGATCTACGAAACGGGGCGCTTCTTCCCGCGCGACTGGAACTACGTTAACAAGGACCTGTGGGTTTTCGGCACCCAGGCCTTCATCGTTCCCCTGCTGGCCTTCCTGCCCAACGGGATCGGTGTCCATATCCTCTCGGACTGCCTGTCGGCAGTGCTCATCATCTGGAGCGCCTGGCTGTTCACGGCCCTGCTGGACGTGTCGCGCGCCGCCCGCCTGGCCGGGCTGCTGGTGATCACGGCGGGCATCTCCCTCATCATGGCCGAACACGTGTTCGGCCAGGCCGCCTACGGCACGCTGTTCTATCTCGCCTCCTTCCTGCTCTACTGCTACTGGCGCCAGCTGCACGCCACGGGCAGGGACTACTGGTGGTGGTCGCTGGGCAGCATGCTGGTGTCGCTGCAGGTGTTCTGGACCAACCCCCAGCGTGCCGCTGTGTTCTACCTGCTGCCGCTGGCCGCCGCCGCCTTCGCGCTCAAGCTGAACGAGCTGCGCCAGCAGCGCGCCCACCTTCCGGTGAAACGCCTGCGCCACTGGCGCAGCTTCGGGCTGTTCGTGCTGGCCGGAGTGCTGGGCGTGCTCCTGAACGGCTACACCATGCGCCACGTGCACAATGCTCCCGGCCTGACGGAGCTGGCCTGGCTGGACTTCGACGGCATGCGGCGCCAGCTCGCAGCGGTGATCCAGGGCCTGCTGATCCTCTTCGACGCCCTTCCCCGCCTGGGCACGGACGTGGTCCATCCGGCAGGGGCCTACCGCATCCTGCGCCTGCTGACGGGACTGGCCATGCTCTACCTGCTGCCCGTGGCCATGCTGCGCATTCTCGGGCCGAAGCACCCGGGGCGCCTGTTCTGCGCCGCCTTCACGGCCGCCGCGCTGTGCCTGAACCTGATCATGATGCTCACCACCACCGTGGCCGATGCGGGCAGCCCCGATGGCGCCATCCGCTACCTGGTGCCCACGGTGCTGAACATGCTGATGATCCTGGCCGCGCTGTCGGTGGACGGCCTGCACCTGGGCCTGAAGGAGCGTGTCGCCGGACTGGCGGTGGTGGCGGTGCTGTCGCTGAGCGCCGCGCCGACCTATCTCTTCCCCTACTACCTGCATTTCGCCGGACTGCCGCCCTCCCTCAAGCTGCCCACCGATCCGATGCGCCTCGTGCACTTCCTGCACGAGCAGAACCTGAAGTACGGCTATGCGAGCTTCTGGCAGGCCGGGAAGTTCACGGTACTGAGTTCGCATACCATCAAGATCCGCCAGGTCAATTTCGAACAGGGCGTGCCGGTGCCGATGCGGGTGCTGGCGTCGAACCGCTGGTTCGAGCCCGCGGCCTGGGAGGGTGAAACCTTCCTGCTGCTGAACGATGCGGAACTGGCCACCGTGGACCGCGCCTACCTGGCCCGCCACCTCGGCGAGCCGGTACGCACGCTGCGCTTCGAGACCTGGAACATCCTGGTGTACGGCAGCAACATGGCTACGCTGCCGATGTGGGACGAGATGCTGCGCAGCCCTGTCAGCTACCCGATCAACGACAAGACGCCGCACCAGATCGGGGCACTGCGCGGCGGCGCGCTGGCCGCCGGACCCGGCGCCGAGGGCGCCCTGTACTACGGCCCCTTCCGCAAACTGGCGCCCGGGCGCTACCGCGTTAGCTTCGATGTCGAGGCGAAGGGCGAAGCGGAAGCAGGCTTCGGCCATGTGGACGTGTCGTCCAGCGCGGGCCAGGCGGTGCACGGCAAGACCCCGATTGCGCAGGCGGGACGCCAGCGCCTGGAGGTGGACTTCGATACCGCGGAGCCGCTCAAGCTGGTCGAATTCCGTGCCTTCAGCAATGGCAAGGGCGAGCTGGTCCTGCACGGCATCGATGCCGTGCGCCTGCAATAGTTGGAGAAAGAATGGAACAAGCCAATCCCCTCATCTCGGTCGTGATCCCTGTCTATCGCGCCGAAAAAATGCTCGACGAGCTGTATGCGCGCCTGAAGGCCGCGCTCGAAACGGTCTCGCCGCGCTTTGAAATCGTGCTGGTCGAAGACTGCGGGCCGGACCGCTCATGGCAGGTGATCGAGCGCCTGTCGGCCGCCGATCCGCGCGTGGTGGGCCTGCAGTTCAGCCGCAACTTCGGCCAGCATTACGGCATCACGGCGGGCCTGGACATCTGCAAGGGCGACTGGGTGGTGGTGATGGACTGCGACCTGCAGGACGCGCCGGAAGAGATTCCCCGCCTCTACCACAAGGCCCAGGAAGGCTACGACGTGGTGCTGGCCCTGCGCGGCAAGCGCCAGGACCCGCTGCTCAAGCGCGCCACCTCGTGGCTCTACTACCGCCTCTTCAGCTACCTGGCCGATATCGACATCGACGGCGACAGCGGCAACTTCCGCATCATGTCGCGCAAGGTGGTGGTGAACTTCACGCGCATGCGCGAGCAGCTGCGCTTCTTCGGCGGCCATGTCCAGTGGATGGGCTTCCCCACCACCGGCCTGCAGGTGCAGCACGCCGAGCGCCTGGAAGGCACATCGAGCTACACCTTCGCCAAGCTGTGGAAGCTGGCCACCGATACCATCATCGCCTACTCGGACAAGCCGCTGCGTTTGGCCGCCCAGCTGGGACTCACCATGGCGGCCGTGTCCTTCCTGTTCGGCAGCTTCATCCTGGGCCGCGCCCTGCTCCAGGGATCGCCCGTTCCCGGCTGGAGCAGCCTGATCGTCTCGCTCTACTTCATCGGCGGCCTGATCATCGGCATCCTGGGTATCATCGGCATCTACCTCAGCAAGACCTTCGACGAGGCGAAGAAGCGGCCGCTGTACATCGTGCGCCGCGCCACGGACAGCGCCCGCTACGACGCCCGCGCCGCCCGCAACGAACATCTCCATTGAAAGGCTGCAGATGAAGATCGACTTATCGGCACTGGACCAGCAACGCTTCGGCATCGTCACCGCCAAGGCCAATCTCGAAGCGGAGGACAGCGCGGCGGCCGTGAAGGCATGGTGCGCCCAGAATGGTGTGCGCATGCTCATCGCCCGCTGCTCCACCAGCCACCTCGCGCTCGTGCAGCAGCTGGAGCAGGCAGGCGCCTTCCTGACGGACACGCTGGTGTACTACCGCCGCCGCGAGATCGCGGCCCAGCAAGTTGCGCTGCCGCCGGGCTACCGCTGGCGCCTTGCGCAGCCGGGCGATGCGGAGGCCGTGGAAATTCTTGCGGGCCGCACTTTCGAGGGCTACTTCGGCCACTACCACAGCGATCCGAAGCTGAACCGTGCAGACGCCGACGCCGTCTACGCCCAGTGGGCGGGCAATTCCTGCCGCAGCACGGCGGTGGCCAGCGCCGTGCTGCTGATCGAGCATGACAGCGGCATCGTGGCCTTCGCCACCCTGAAGGACCTGGGCCAGCAGGAGTTCGAGGGCGTGCTGTTCGGCGTGCATCCCGAGCACCAGGGCCAGCGCCTGTACCACGCGCTGATGCAGCTGGCGCAGAACTGGGCCGCCGAACGCGATTTCCGCAGCATGGTGGTGTCCACCCAGATCAACAACCTGTCGGTGCAGAAGGTCTGGTGCCGCCAGGGCTTCGAGCCTTCGTCCAGCTACTACACCTTCCACCAGTGGTTTTGAGCCATGAACTATCTCTATATCGCACTGACCATTTTCCTGACCGTCTTCGGCCAGATCGCCATCAAGATGCAGGTGGCCCAGGCGGGCGCGCTGCCTGCCGATCCGGCCGACAAGCTGGCCTTCCTCATGCGCCTGCTGCTCAACCCCTGGATCATTGCCGCCTTCGCCGCCGCCTTCCTCGCTTCCGTGTCCTGGATGGGCGCCATGACCAAGTTCCAGCTGAGCCATGCCTACCCGTTCATGAGCCTCAACTTCGTGATCGTGCTGCTCCTGAGCGCATGGCTGTTTCACGAACCCCTCTCGACCGCCCGAGTCGTGGGCGTCGCGCTGATCTGCCTCGGCACCGTCATCGCCTCACAAGGATAAACACCATGCAAAACATCCCCTTCAACAAGCCCTATATGACCGGCCGCGAACTGTGGCACATCGCCCAGGCGCACCAGAACGGCCACCTGTCCGGCGACGGCAGCTTCACGAAGAAATGCCACACCTGGCTGGAGCAGAGCACGGGTTCGAAGCGCGCCCTGCTGACGCATTCCTGCACGGCGGCGCTGGAGATGGCGGCGCTGCTGGCCGAGGTGAAGGAAGGCGACGAGGTCATCATGCCCTCCTTCACCTTCGTTTCCACCGCCAACGCCTTCGTGATGCGCGGCGCGGTGCCGGTGTTCGTGGATATCCGCCCCGACACGCTGAACATCGACGAAACGAAAATCGAGGCGGCCATCACCCCGCGCACCAAGGTCATTCTGCCCGTGCACTACGCGGGCGTGGCCTGCGAGATGGACACCATCATGGACATCGCGCGCCGCCACAATCTGATCGTGGTGGAAGACGCGGCGCAGGGCATCTTCGGCACCTACAAGGGCCGTCCGCTGGGCAGCATCGGCCACATGGGCGCCTACTCCTTCCACGAGACCAAGAACATCATCGCGGGCGAAGGCGGTGCGCTGCTGGTGAACGATCCGGTGTTCGCCGAGCGGGCCGAAATCATCCGCGAGAAGGGCACCAACCGCAGCCAGTTCTTCCGCGGCCAGGTGGACAAGTACACCTGGGTCGATATCGGCTCCTCCTACCTGCCGGGCGAGGTGATCGCCGCTTTCCTCTGGGCGCAGCTGGAAGAAGGCCGCGGCATCATCGACCGCCGCATCGCCATCTGGGACCAGTACCACGAGGCGCTCGCCCCGCTGGAGGCAGCGGGAAAGCTGCGCCGCCCGGTCGTGCCGGAAGGCTGCGTGCATAACGCCCACATGTACTACATCCTGCTCGATTCGCTGGAACACCGCACCCAGACCATCGCCAACCTGAAACGCCAGCAGATTCAAAGCGTGTTCCACTATGTGCCGCTGCACAGCGCACCGGCGGGCGTGCGCTTCAGCCGCACGCACGGCAGCATGGAGAATACGGACAAGCTGTCCGAGCGCCTGCTGCGCCTGCCCCTGTGGGTGGGGCTGGACGAGCACCTGCCGAAGGTGGTGGCAGGCCTGAACGAAGCGGTATGAGCGCCGCGGACGGCGCCGGCCCCGCGGTACAGCCTCCCCTGGTCATCGACCTGGATGGAACGCTGCTGCGCTCCGACCTGCTTCTCGAGTCGGCGCTGGGCTTCGCGCGCAGCCGCCCCTTCTCGCTGGCTCCCTTGGGCTGGCTGGCCAGCGGCAAGGCGGTGCTGAAGGCGCGGCTCGCGCAAAGCGTTCCGCTGGACGCCGCCGCCCTCCCTTACGACCCGCAGGTACTGGCCCTGATCGAGCGCGAACGGGCCACGGGCCGCCGGATCGTTCTGGCCACGGCCAGCCACCAGCTTTATGCGGAGCAGGTCGCCCAGCATCTCAAGCTCTTCGATCTTGTTCTCGCCACCGGCGACGGCGTCAACCTCTCGGCCCACCGCAAGCGCGAACGCCTGGTGCAGCTCTTCGGCCACCAGGGTTTCGATTACGCTGGGAACTCGCTGGACGACATCGCCGTATGGGGCGCCGCGCGCCAGGCCTATGTCGTCAATGCCAGCCCGCTGGTGCGGGCCCGGGCCGCGGGCCTGGGCAACGTGGTGCAGGAACTGCGCCAGCAGGACAGCCTCCTGCCCAACCTGCTGCGCGCAATGCGGCCGCACCAGTGGGTGAAGAACCTGCTGCTCTTTGTGCCGCTGATGGCGGCGCATCTCGCGCTGCAGCCCGAAAGCCTGCTTGCGGGCCTGCTTGCCTTCCTCTGCTTCGGCCTGTGCGCCTCCAGCGTCTACCTGCTGAACGACCTGCTGGACGTGGCGGACGACCGCCATCACCACAGCAAGCGCCGCCGCCCCTTTGCGTCGGGCGCGCTGCCGCTGCATTACGGCTTGCTTGGTGCTCCCCTGCTGCTGGCGGCGGCCTTCGGGCTGGCGGCGACGCTCCTGCCCTGGCAATTCGGCGCCGCGCTCGGCGCCTACTACGTGCTGACGCTCGCCTATTCCCTGCGCTTCAAGCGCGTGATGGCGCTGGATACCATCACCCTCGCCCTGCTCTACACGCTGCGCCTGATCGCCGGCGCCTTCGCTTTCGCCGTGCCGCTGACCTCATGGCTGCTGGCGTTCTCGATGTTCATCTTCCTCAGCCTTGCCCTGGTCAAGCGCTTCGCGGAGCTGAAGCGCCAGCTCGGGCGCGGCACGCGCCACGAGAGAGCGCGCGGGCGCGGGTACACCACCGGAGACCTCGACATGCTGTCATCGCTGGGCGCGGCGTCGGGCTACCTGTCCGTGATGGTGCTGGCCCTGTACATCAACGACAGCGCCACCGCCGCCATGTACCGCAGGCCCCAGCTGATCTGGCTGGCCTGCCCCCTGCTTCTCCACTGGATCACGCGCACCTGGCTGATCACGCACCGCGGCAATATGCACGACGATCCCGTGGTATTCGCCATGAAGGACCGCACCAGCCTGATGGTGGGCGGCCTGTTCGCCGCCATCTTCTGGCTGGCCGCCTGAATCAGGGCAGCTTCAGCGCCGCGCGCGGGTACACCAGCACCCGCAGCATGCCGCATTCGGCCTGCGCCGCCGGTTCGCCGTTCAGCCTGCGCAGCGCCGCTTCCTCCGGCTGGTCTGCCGCCGCAGCATCGCGCGGCACCAGCGCGAAGTCGTAGGCGGACTGGAAATTGCGCCCCGTGGTGATCCAGCGGTTCGGTTCCAGCGTGGCGGTCACGGGAGCGACACGGATGCCGGACTGGCTCAGCATCGTAATGCGCGAGGCTTCCCAGTAGCCCGCGATGCCATGCACAGCGCCGTAGGGACGCAGGGCGCGGTCGATGCAGGCCACCTCCTCCGGATAAGGCGCGCCCTGCACGGCGCGCGGCTCGCCGCGGGCGAGCGATACCAGCTGCCACAGGGCCGCCAGCAGCGCCAGCCAGGCCAGCGGGAGCAGCGCACGCCGCGCGCGTTCCGGCAGGGCGGCATGCAGCATGGGCATCGCCAGCGCGAGCGGCAGCCAGAAGACGGGAATAAAGTAGCGGATGGTGACTGGCGCGCGCGAGAGCAGCATCACGAGCAGCAGGCCGCCAAAGCTGGCCAGGCTGCTCACCGCCAGCAGCGCAGTGCCGCGCTCCTCGATGCGCCAGCCGCGCCCGCGCAGGGTGCCGGGCAGGAGCGCCAGCAAAGCGGCGTACCAGCCCAGCGTCACGGTCGCCGCGAGCGGGCTGAATTGCCACAACCCGCCCCACAGGGCGGCGATATCGCGCGCATTGCGCGCCAGTTCCTTCACCGTGAACTTCCACGGCAGCCCCACTGGATTTGCCACAAGAAGCTTGTGCAGCAGCGCGCCTGCGACGCAGCCTGCCAGCAGGGCGCCCGCCAACACCAGCAGATTGCGCCGGACCGGCTGCCAGCGGCGGCGCATCAGCACAAAGGCCGCCAATACCGCCAGCACATGGTGCAGCACATAGAGCTTGTCCGACATCACGGCCAGCGTGGCCGCCGCGAACAGGCCGGCGGGCAGCGTTGGCGGCAGAGGGCCGTCCTTGCGCAGGGCCTGCACCAGCAGCGCCAGCGAGAGCAGCGAAAGAAGGAACTCGCCCACGTGGTATGCGCTCAGCAGCAGGTAGACGTAGGGATACGCGCCCTGCGCACCCAGCAGAGCGATGAACAGCGTTACCGCGGCGGCGCTGGTGGAGGCCACGGCGCCGGGTGCGAGCAGGCGGCCAAGCAGGTACAGCGCGCCGCACAGCAGAACCGCCTGGAAGACGAAATAGGCCGCCACTGCGTGCCAGGCCTGGGCGAACAGGCCGTTCGCGGCAAAGTACAGCGGCCAGTCGGGGAAGAAGTACGGCGCTGGCGTCAGGAACCATTGCGACAGGCGTCCGCCGCGCTGCACGATATCCTGGTACAGCGACGGCAGGTAGAGCGCGTCGGAATTGAAGAAGAGCAGAAGATTGATCTTGTGCTGCAGGTAGGCCAGCACCAGCGCAGCCAGGCCTGCGGCCAGCGCGCCGAATGGCAGATATTTCAGGACTTTCATGATCAGAGGCTGAGCTTCTTGAACACGCTCTCGGGCACTGCCTTGATGATGGCCATGATGCCGCGCCAGAAGAAGGGGGTATACAGCACGTCGCTGCCCCGCGCGATGGCTTTCACGATATCCGCCGCCACGGCATCCGGCGCGGCCCACAGGGCGCCCTTCGTGAAAGAAGCGGTCATGGGCGTGTCCACGAAGCCCGGCTTGATGGTGAGAACCTGCACGCCTGCCTTCTGCAGGCGGTTGCGCAGGCCCTGGAGGAAAATGGCCAGCATGCCCTTCGCCGCACCGTAGACGTAGTTGGACTGGCGTCCCCGGTCGCCAGCCACGGAGCCAATCACCGCCAGCGTGCCGTGGCGCTGGGCCTCGAAGCGGTTGGCGAGAATCGTCAGCAGCGAGATCACGCTCAGTGCGTTGGTCTTCAGCTCATTCAGCGTCAATCCCACGTCGCGCTGGCAGGCCTGCTGGTCGCTCAGCGTGCCGTGCGCGATCAGCACCGTGTCGATACCGTCCATGGCTGCGGAAGCCTGTTCGATGGCGGCACCGTGGCCTTCGAAATCGTTCGCATCGAAGATGGCATGGGCCACGTGCGCGGCGCCGCGGATGCGCAGGTCCTGCTGCAGGGCCTCCAGGCGTTCGGCATTGCGGGCCAGCAGAAAGAGTGCCGCCCCCTGGCCGGCGTAGCGGCGCGCAACGGCTTCCGCGATGGCGGAGGTAGCGCCAACGATCAGTATTTTTTTCATTGTCAGATGTCCAGTCTTCGGGATTGATGCGAGGCGAATCGCCCCGCTGCGCCGTACTCGCGCAGTACGCCGCGGAAGGCGTCAAGGCGCGGATAGCCGGCGCGGAAGGTGGCGGCGCTCATGCGGCTGTCCTTGGCCAGATAGAGCCGCCCGCCCAGCGCGAGCACCATGGCGTCCAGCTCTTCCAGCAGTTCGAAGAGGCCGGGCGAAACCTTGAAGTCCAGCGCCAGCGTGTAGCCTTCGAGCGGAAAGGAAAGGTGATTGCCGTTCTCGGGTCCGAGCAGCTTGAGCACAGCGAGGAAGGAGCCGCGCTGCGAGGCGCCGATGCGCTCCAGGATCGCGCCCAGCCCCTGTACACCCGCCGCACGCGGCACCACCATCTGGTACTGCACGAAGCCCGGCTTGCCGTACAGGCGGTTCCAGCCGCGTATGCCGTCCAGCGGATAGAAGTAAGGTTCGTAATGCACGCGCTCCACCTGCCACACGCGCCGCACGCGATGGTAGTAGAGGGCATTGAAGGCGCGGATGGCGTGCCGGTTCAGGAGCAGCTGCGGCGCGTCCACCGGCACGGCGAGGCGCGCGGGGCGGCCCGCTTCCAGGCTCCCTTCTTCCGCGTGGCGCCCCAGCATGAGCAGCGAGCGGCCCATGGCGCGGCCCGTGCTCAGGCAGTCGATCCAGGCCACGGAATACGGCGCGCCGCGGTGCTCCTCCATCAGCGCCGCCACTTCCGCAAGCGATCCCGCCTTCAGCGTGGTCTGCTCGATCCAGGCGCTGGCGATGCGCTTCAGGCGCAATTGCGCGCTGAGGATGATGCCGGTCAGCCCCATGCCGCCGCAGGTGGCGTGGAACAGGGGCGCGTGCTCCTGCGGCGAGCAGCGCAGCACGCGGCCGTCGCCCAGCAGCAGTTCAATTTCATCGACGAAGGCGCTGAAGCAGCCTTCTCCATGGTGGTTCTTGCCGTGCACGTCGCTGGCGATGGCGCCTGCGACAGTCACGAACTTGGTGCCCGGCGTGACAGGCAGGAACCAGCCCTGCGGCACCAGGAAGCCGAGCAGGTCCGCCAGCGTCACACCGCCCTGGCAGCGCAGGATGCCCGCGCCGCGGTCGAAGTCCAGCAGGAGCTGGCGCCGTTCGCTGCCCAGCACTTCATCGGCCAGGGCGCTGTCGCCGTAGCTGCGGCCCATGCCGCGTGCGATCAGGGGCTGGGCCGACTGCGCCAGCAGGCGCGCGGCATCGCCATTCGTGGCGGGATGCTGGATGCGGGCTTCGGCCCAGGGATAACGCCCCCAGCCGCTGATGCGCGTCATGAGGCGCTCCGTGCGAACACGAAGCGCTTGTCCAGCTGGTACTTGCAGAGGTAGCCGATGCCCAGGCCCAGGATGGCGCCTGCGTAGCGCGCCTGCTTGCTGCCGAAGAGGTGGTCGAAACCGAATTCGAAGCCCCAGAAGATGGCAGTGGTTACGAGGCCCGCTGCCGTATAGAGGGCGAAGACGCGGCTGTCGTGGCCGAGGTTATCGGCACGGAAGCGGAAGATGTAGCGCTTGTCCAGCGCGTACTTGACGAGCAGGCCGCCCGCCGTGCCAACCAGCACCGAGGCGGCCACCTGGAAGGCGCCCGCGTAAAGCTGGAGGGTGATGTCCTGCAGCCCGATGTTGACGAGTGTCGCGATCAGGGCCAGCAGGAGGTAGGTGAGGGCCAGGCGCATCCGGGGCGCAGCGGCCTTCAGGGCTTGGGCAGGCCGCCCAGCAGCGCGGCCACGCGCGGCTTGGCCTTGGTGATGCTGCCCGACGCCGGAGCGGGAGCCGGCGCGGCGCTGCCGCTGCGGCTCGGCTCATAGGGCTTGAGGAACCAGGGGTCGACCTTCTCGCGGCGGGGGGAGGGACCGGCGGGGCGGGCGCTCCGCTCGGCGGGACGGCCACGCTCGGCGCCCCGGTCGGTGTCGGCGCCGCGGCGGGCCGCCCGGCGGTCGCCATGGCGCTCTTCGCTGCGGCCGGAAGGCACGAAGCCTTCCAGTTCGCCGCGCTTGATGGTCTGCTTGATCAGCTTCTCGATATCGGCCAGCAGGCGCTCGTCCTTGTCCGAATAGATGGAGATGGCGTCGCCCGAGGCGCCCGCGCGGCCGGTGCGGCCGATGCGGTGCACATAGTCTTCCGCGTTATACGGCAGGTCGTAGTTGATGACGCAGGGCAGGTCGGAAATATCCAGGCCGCGCGCCGCCACGTCGGTGGCTACCAGCACGTCGATCTCGTATTTCTTGAACGCTTCCAGCGCGGCCATGCGCTCCTGCTGCGTCTTGTCGCCGTGGATGGCGGCGGCCTTCATGCCCTCCTGCTCCAGGCTGCGCGCCAGGCGCGAGGCGCCGATCTTGGTGTTCGAGAACACGATCACCTGCTTGGCGTCGCGCTGGCGCAGGATATGGGCCACGGCGTCGCGCTTGTGTTCTTCGCCCACCTTGTACACCACCTGGGTCACCTTGTCGGCGGTGGCGTTGCTGCGCGCCACCTCGATCAGCACCGGGTCCTTCAGGAAGCTGTTCGCCAGCCTCTTGATCTCGGGCGAGAAGGTGGCCGAGAACATGAGGTTCTGGCGCTGCTTGGGCAGCAGGTTGATGATGCGCTGCAGGTCGGGCAGGAAGCCCATGTCCAGCATGCGGTCCGCCTCGTCCATCACCAGCATCTGCACCTGGCCCAGGGACACGCTCTTCTGCTCCACGTGGTCCAGCAGGCGGCCCGGCGTGGCGATCACGATCTCGACGCCGTTGCGCAGGATGGCCGTCTGCGGCTTCATGTCCATGCCGCCGAAGACCACGGTCGAACGCAGCGGGGTGTGCTTGCAGTAGGCGGCCACGTTCTCGGC
Source organism: Massilia endophytica (assembly GCF_021165955.1). Classification (NCBI taxonomy): domain Bacteria; kingdom Pseudomonadati; phylum Pseudomonadota; class Betaproteobacteria; order Burkholderiales; family Oxalobacteraceae; genus Massilia; species Massilia endophytica. The sequence continues at coordinate 3,753,588 of NZ_CP088952.1, forward strand.
CACCTGCACGGCCAGTTCGCGGGTGGGCACCAGCACCAGGGCGCGCACGGGGTGGCGCGCCGGGCTCATGCTCGCGCTGGCGTGCGGCAGCAGCATCTGGATGATGGGCAGGGAGAAGCTGGCGGTCTTGCCCGTGCCGGTCTGGGCCGCGCCCATGACGTCGCGTCCCTGCAACACCACGGGAATGGCCTTGGCCTGGATGGGCGTGGGGTATTCGTAGCCCTGGTCGTCCAGTGCGCGCTGGATGGCCGGCGACAGGCCGAAGTCGGCAAAACGCACCTGGGCGGGTGCGGCGGGCGCTTCGCCAGTGGCGGCGGTGGTTTCAATCTCGGACATAAATTTCTTCGTTAATACAACAGGGTGCGCGGACAGCGGCCAGAGCGGCCAACCCCGGATGATACCCGTTTCGGCGCCAAACCGCACAGAAAGCACCGTTTCCGGGTGATTTTATTGCCTAAGCGGAAGGTATAATCGGCCCATGCCGACGACCCTCTCCCTGCTGCGCCGCCTGCTGCGCGCCCTGCTGCCCGTGGTTTTGCTGCTGAGCCTGGCCGATGCCGCCCTGGCCCAGTCCGCCGCGCCGCCCACCCTGCGCTTCAAGAAGCTGGGGCCGCTGGGCATCGACGAGCCCTCCATGCTCTCGCTCATGCAGGACCGCCAGGGCTTCATCTGGATCGGCACCCATGTGAACGGCCTGTACCGCTACAACGGCTACCAGGCCGTCAAGTACGTGAACAAGCCCACCGACCCGAAGAGCCTGCCGCACGACCGCGTCTCCGCCCTCTACGAGGACAAGCAGGGCCGCATCTGGGCCGGCACCCAGAACGGCCTGGCCCGCTTCAACCCCGTCAGCAACGACTTCACCGTTTTCGTGCCCAACGAGGGCCCGAACAACCGCCGCATTATCAAAAGCATCATTTCCGACGGCAAGAACGGCATGTGGATCGCCACCTGGGGCGGCCTGCAGCACTTCGACCCGGACACGGGCAAGTTCGTGCTCTACGTGCACGACCCGGCCAATCCCAGGAGCCTGGGCAACAACGACCTGAACGCGCTGGCCCTCGATCCCAGGGGCGGGCTGTGGATCGCCACCTGGCCGGGCGGCCTGGACTACCTGGCGCCCGGCGCCTCCACCTTCGTCCACCACCAGGTGGATACGGCCGAGCGCCCCGACCCGCGCCGCAATATCGTGCGCGCCCTGCAGTTCGACAGCCGCGGCACCCTGTGGGTGGGCACGGAAACGGGCGCGGTGAGCTGGAACAGCCGCCGTCCCTGGTCCGAGCGCAAGTGGGAGAGCACACCCAACAGCCGCGTCACCAACTTCTATATCGACCGCAGCGGCACACTGTGGGCCACCACCCTCTCGGCCGGCCTGCTGCGCTGGAACGCGAAGGACGGCCGCTTCCAGCAGTTCGTGCACAACGCCAACGACCCCTACTCCCTGCCCGGCGACAACCTGCGCGCCATGGTGCAGGACCGCAGCGGCATGCTGTGGATCGCCTCCTTCACGGACGGCATCAGCCTCGTGAACCTGAACAGCACGGGCTTCACCCGCTACGTGCCCCACTACTTCGACAACAACAGCCTGCCCATGTCCAACGCCGTGCTCGCCATTGCGACGGCGCCGGGCGGCAAGCTCTGGCTGGGCGGCAATGTGGGCATCAGCCTCTTCGACCCGGCCTCGAACACGGTGCTCAAGCGCTATGTGTCCGACCCGCAGAAGCCGGGCAGCCTGAGCCAGAACATCGTCTACTCGCTCTACCAGGGGCCGGAGGGGCCGCTGTGGGCGGGCACCTCGAACGGCCTGAACCGGCTGGACGATCCGGACGGCAGCTTCCGCACCATCCATTTCGGCAACACGGCCAGCGACTACATCAACGCCATCGCACCCGGCCGGGGCGGGGTGCTGTGGCTGGCCACGGGCAACAGCCTGATCCGCTACCACATCGAGAGCGACAGCTTCCGCATCTACAGCAGCGACTCGGCCAATCCGGACAGCCGCAGCGTGAACGGCACCTCCTCCGTGCTGGAGGACCGCAACGGCCGTGTGTGGATGGGCTCGGAGTGGAACGGCGGCGGCCTCGACCTGCTCGACCCGAAAACCGGCAAGTTCCGCCACTTCCGCTACAGCATGAGCGACAAGGACGGCCTGGCCGACGACAACGTCTCCAGCCTGCACGAAGACTCCCTGGGCCGCATCTGGATCGGCACCGGCAAGGGCCTGCAGCAGGTGGTGCAGGGGCCGAACGACACCATCACCTTCCGCTCCTTCGAGGCCGTGAACGGCGCCAAGATCCTGGCCATCCGCAGCGACCTGGACGACCAGGTCTGGGCCAGCACCATCGTCGGCCTCTACCGCCTGGACCCGGCCACGGGCAAGGCCGTGCTCTACACCGCCTCGGACGGCATGACGGAAGGCTTCACCGTCAACTCCTCCACGCCCGGCCCGAACGGCATGCTCTACTTCGGCGGCGTGCACGGCATGACAGCCGTGATGCCGCGCGAGGTGCGCAGCCAGTCCGCCCCGCCCCAGGTGGCCATTACGGACGTGAAAGTCTACAACCACTCCCTGAGCGACGGCGTGCCGCACCGGGGCGTGACCCTGGAAGGCTCGGTCACGGCGCCCGTGTCCCTGACGCTCTCTTCCGAAGCCTCCGCCTTTTCGCTCGAGTTCGCCGCCCTGCACTACACGGAGCCCGCGCTCAACCGCTACGCCTACAAGCTGGAAGGCTTCGACGAGGACTGGGTGGAAACGGACGCCGCCCACCGCGCCGCCACCTACACCAACCTCAATCCCGGCAAGTATGTGTTCCGGGTCAAGGCCTCCAACCACCGCGGCCAGTGGAACGAGGTGCCCGCCTCGCTCAACATCACCATCACCCCGCCCTTCTGGCGCACCTGGTGGTTCGGCATCCTCGCGGGCGGCCTGACCTTCCTCCTGCTGTGGGGCACCTACCGCTGGCGCGTGCGCCGGCTCACCCGCCTCAAGCGCGCCCTGGAGCAGGTGGTGGCCGCCCGCACCGCCGAGCTGGAGGAATCGAACCGCAAGCTGGCCGCGCTCAGCACCACCGACGGCCTGACGGGCGTGACCAACCGGCGCGGCTTCGACGCCCAGCTGGAGCTGGAATGGCGGCGCGCCGCGCGCACGGGCCAGCCCCTCGCACTGTCCATGCTGGACGTGGACTACTTCAAGAAGTACAACGACCGCTACGGCCATGTGGCGGGCGACGCCTGCCTGCGCACGGTGGCGGGCCTCATCACCAAGTACGGCCGCCGCACCACGGACCTCGTGGCGCGCTACGGCGGCGAGGAGTTCGCCCTGCTCTCGGCCTCCACGGATGCGGCCGACGCGCTCACGACGGCCCAGGCCATCGTGGCCGAACTGGCCCGCCTCGCCCTGCCGCACGACGAATCGCCTTTCGGCAAGGTGACCATCAGCATCGGCGTCGTGTCCATGGTGCCGTCCGAAGGCAGCACGCCGGACATGCTGGTGTCCCAGGCCGACCAGGCCCTGTACCGGGCCAAGATCCGCGGCCGCAACCAGGCGCTGCTGGCCCAGGGCGATGCCTGATCCGGAGGACCCGCGCCCCGAGCCGCCTGCGGCGCCCAAGCCGGGCGACTGCTGCGGCAGCGGCTGCGTGCACTGCGTTTACGACCTCTACGAAGAGGCGATGGAGCGCTACCGCGAAGCGCTGGCGGCCTGGGAAGCGCGGCACGGTCAACAGCGTTCACCGTGAGTTCGTCACCGCACTGAAACAGCCGAGCGCGGCGCTTACCATGGGGCATGGACCCATCCGAATCCCTTCATGACACGGCGGCCGAATCGGCCACCGTGCCGCCCTCGGGGCAATCCTGGCTGAGCAAGCTGGGCCCCGGCCTGATTACGGGCGCAGCGGACGACGACCCCTCCGGCATCGCCACCTATTCCCAGGCGGGCGCCCAGTTCGGCTTCGGCCTGCTCTGGACCATGCTGCTGACCTTCCCCATGATGGCGGCCATCCAGATCATCAGCGCCCGCATCGGCCGCGTCACGGGGCGTGGGCTCGCCACCAATATCCGTCACCATTCGCCGCCCTGGCTGCTCTACAGCCTCGTGAGCCTGCTGCTGGTGGCCAACACCATCAACATCGCCGCCGACATCGCGGCGATGGGCGACGCGGTGCGCCTGATCGCGGGCGGCAGGCCGCACTGGTATGCCCTGGCTTTCGGCATCCTCTCACTCCTGCTGCAGGTTTTCATTCCCTACCGGCGCTACGTCCACATCCTGAAATGGCTGACCCTGGCGCTGCTGGCCTATGTGGCAACCGTGCTGGTGGTGAACGTGCCCTGGCGCGAAGCCCTGCATGCGACCCTTGTGCCGCACCTGTCCTGGCGCCCCGAATACCTGACGACGGTGGTGGCTGTGTTCGGCACCACCATCAGCCCCTATCTCTTCTTCTGGCAGGCCGCGCAGGAGGTGGAAGAACTGCGCGCCGATCCGCAGGCCGAACCGCTCAAATGCGACCCCGCCCAGGCCCCCGAGCAGTATCAGCGCATCAAGCTGGATACCGTGGTCGGCATGGGCTTCTCCAACCTGGTGGCCTTCTTCATCATGCTGACCACGGCGGTCACGCTCCATGCCCACGGCATCACGGACATCGGCTCCTCGGCGCAGGCCGCCTCGGCCCTGAAACCCATCGCGGGCGAATTCGCCTTCGTGCTCTTCACGCTGGGTATAGTCGGCACCGGCCTGCTCGCCATTCCCGTGCTGGCGGGATCGGCGGCCTATGCCATGGCGGGCACTTTCCGCTGGAAGAACAGCCTGGAGCTGCAGTTCTCGGCCGCGCGCAAGTTCTATCTCATCATCATCGCCTCGACCATGGCGGGCGTCGGCATCGGCTTCCTGCCCATCGACCCGATCAAGGCCCTGTTCTGGGCGGCGGTAATCAACGGCGTGATCGCGGTGCCCATCATGGCGGTGATGATGGCGTTGGCCAGCAAGGCCGACGTGATGGGCGGGCTGCCCATTTCGCGGCGCCTGCGCATCCTGGGCTGGATCTGCACGGCAGTGATGGGGCTGGCAGTGATCGCCATGTTCGCCACCATGCGGTAAGCTAAGGCTTTCCTTTCCCGGAGCCGCCATGTCCCGCCGCCACCTGATGCTTGCCCTGATCGGCTGTGCCGCCGTGCTGGCCCTGCCCGCGCGGGCCCAGCAGGAGCGCGAGTTTCCCGCCAACGCCAAGCGCGGCCGCATGGCGCCCGGCTACTTCCCCGAGCTCACCCTGGACGGCAAGGTGCGCCGCCTCTCGCCCTCGGGCCGCATCTTCAACCAGGAAAACCTGGTGGAACCGATGGCCTCCCTGCGCGGCAGCTACGTGGTCAACTACACGGAAGACGCCAACGGCGACATCGACCGCATCTGGATTCTCACCCCCGAAGAAGCGCGCCGCAAGCCCAGGTAGCCCAATTAGCTAACAAGAAAGTATCAATTTACCGGGACTTTCGGTAGGATACCTCATTGTTGAAATAATTGTCTCCGACGCAACACCTGATGTTGAAAATGAAACACAAGCTGCTGGCCGCGCTGGCGCTCGCCGCCGCCCAGGCCCAGGCCGGGTCGGCAGGTCAACTGACGGTGGACGACGCCAGCCTCGGCGGCACTGGTCCCGCCTTCTGGTCGGACGATACGGTGTATTCGGGCGTCAATCCGATGCGCAGCACCTCCGGCTTCGCGGGCGAGTTCGCCCCCACCGGCACCGGTTCCTGGACCTCGCTGGAACGGATCAGCCAGAGCGGCGCGATCCGGGACCAGAGCAGCACCTTCAACTTCACCTTCGCCTTCGACAACGCCGCGCACACGAGCGGCAGCTGGACGATTACCAACGCCACGGCCAACAAGGTGCAGATCGACCTCGTGCTGGCCATGCACGCCGCGAACGGCGGCGGCTCCTTCCTGTTCGATAATCAGGTGATCGATGCGCGCCAGACCCTGGCGGGCCGCTGGAAGATCGACTGGCTGAACGACGGCGGCAACATCCCCGGCTTCTCCAACCTGGTGTTGTATGGGCGCGACCAGCGCACCATTCTCGCCCCCGCCCCGGAACCCGAGACCTGGGCCATGCTGGCCACGGGCCTGCTGGCCATCGGCCTCACCGCGCGCCGCCGCCGCAAGGACAGCGTCGCCATCCGGCCTCAGATGTAATAGATCAGCGCCGCCAGACCGATGATCAGGGCCACCTTGGTGACCTTGTACACGTTCTTGTTCCAGGCCTTGAAGCGGCGGCGGTACTGGCCCGCATAGAAGGAAATACGGAAGAGTTTGCTCACCAGGCCCACCTGGTCGCCCGTTTCGTTCGGCGAGGCGGCGGCCGTCATCATGGTCTTGCCGAGGAAGCGGTTGATGGCCTGGGCCCAGCGGAAGCGCATGGGGCGCTCCACGTCGCAGAACAGGATGATGCGGTTGCTCTCGCTGCCGTTGATGGCCCAGTGGATATAGGTCTCGTCGAACATCACCCCTTCCCCGTCGCGCCAGCTGTGGCGCTCCCCGTCCACGTCGATGAAGCAGCGGTCGTCGTTGGGCGTGGCAAGGCCCAGGTGATAGCGCAGGGAACCGGCGAAGGGATCGCGGTGGGGATTGAGCTTGCCGCCGGGCGGCAGCTCGGCGAACATGGCCGCCTTCACGGATGGGATGCTCTTCAGCAGCGCATAGGTCTGCGGGCAGAGCTGCTCGGCCGAAGGATGGCTGGCGTCGTACCACTTCAGGTAGAAGCGCTTCCAGCCTGCCTTGAAGAAGGAATTGAAGCCCGCGTCGTCGTTCTTTTCCGAAGCCTTGATCTTCTGCAGGCGAATCAGGTTCTCCGCCTCATCGCGGATGGTCTGCCAGTTCTGCTGCAGGGGCGCCAGCTCGCGGAAATCGGCCACGTTCAGGTAGGGCGTGGACGGCACGCGCGAGAACCAGTGCATGAAGATATTGATGGGAGCCATGAAGGACGAGTGGTCGAACAGCTGGCGCCCGATCGGCAGCCGCACGCGGCCACGGAAGTGGATGTGCAGAACGGCCAGGATGTAGAAACCGACAATCGCCCATTTCATCGCGCTACCTCAATCAAAAATATTGCTTAAAGGGGTCTGTCCCCTTTTAAGAAATCTTGCTTAAATGGGGACAAACCCTTTTAGGCAATTCCGGAAACCTGCCATTTTACCGCAGCCCAATGTCAATCGCGCGCTGTCCCCAAATCGACCGTGCTAGCCTTTCTGTTAATAATAAGCAATACGCATGGAGGCCGGCATGATGTCCGAACATATTTCTCAAATCCGTGGTTCCGTAATGGAGGCCATCGGCAATACCCCCGTGGTGATGCTCTCGCGGCTGTTTCGTAATGCCGAGGTGGTGGCCAAACTGGAATTCATGAATCCGGGCGGCAGCATCAAGGACCGCATGGTGCGCCATATGCTGCGCCAGTCCCCGCCCAATCTGGAACGCGTGGTGGAAAGCTCGTCCGGCAACACCGGCGCGGCGCTGGCCATGGCCAGCGCGGTCTACGGGCTGCAGTGCGATATCACGGTGCCGGACCGCACCAGCATCGAAAAGGTGAGACGCATCCAGGCCTATGGGGCCGAGGTGCATGTGTGCGTTGCCGACGTGCCGGAATCGCATGAGCGCAGCTACCACTCGGTGGCCGAGCGCATTGCCGCCGACACGGGCGCCTACCATCTCGACCAGTACCGCTCGGAGATGAACCGCCAGGCCCACTATTCGGATACCGCGCCCGAGCTGTGGTTCCAGCTGAACTGCCAGCTCGACTATTTCGTATGCGGCATCGGCTCCGGCGGCACGATCTCGGGCATTGGCCGCTACCTGAAGGACCAGAACCCGAACATCAAGGTGATCGGCGTGGAGCCCGTGAATTCGGCTTACCGCAGGATGGTGACGAGCACCGAGAACGAAGGCGAGTACGAAACCGTGATGGAGGGCGTGGGCAAGCGCTCACCGTCCGCCAGCTTCGATGCCAGCGTGGTGGACGATGTGATCCAGGTGACGGACGAGGAGGCGCTGGACTACTGCCGCCGCCTCGCACGCCAGGAGGGCATTCTGGCGGGCGGCTCGAGCGGCTGCGTCACCGCCGGCATCGCCAAGCTGCTGCCCCGCCTGAGCGGGCGCATCGCGACGATCTTCCCCGACTCGGGCGCCTTCTATCTCTCCAAGTACTTCTGACGTTCAGGCCGCGCGCTGAAGCGTGCGCGCGGCGCGCTGCATGCGGGCCTGCGGCTGCCTGTGCAGCACGGCGACCTGGGCGGCCGGGCGGCGCTCGTCCGCCAGACGGAACTTGCTGACCGATTCCGACAGCCGCAGCGCCTCCTCCTCCAGCGAATGCGTCGCCGCGGCGGCCTGCTCCACCAGGGCCGCGTTCTGCTGCGTCGCCACGTCCATCTGCACCACCGCCTCGTTGATCTGCTCGACGCCTGCGGCCTGTTCGCCGCTCGCGGTGGTGACTTCGGAGATGAGGTCGGACACCTGCTGCACGCTCGTCACCACGCGCGCCATGGTTTCCCCCGCACGCACCGCGAGAGCGCTGCCTTGCGCCACCTGGCTCACCGAACTTTCAATGAGCGACTTGATCTCCCTGGCCGCGCTGGCGGAACGGCCGGCCAGATTGCGTACCTCGCTGGCCACCACGGCAAAGCCGCGTCCCTGCTCGCCCGCCCTTGCCGCTTCCACCGCGGCATTGAGTGCGAGGATATTTCTCCGTGCGGCCGGACAGGTCGGACACGCCGCCCGCAATTTCCCGCGACGCGTGCAGCACGCGGTCGGTGCCGGAGCGCACCTCGCCCACAATGCCTGCCAGGCTGTCGCGCATCTGGGCGATGCTGAACAGCAGGCTGCTGCGGTCGCCCGCGCGCAGCGTCACAGGCTGCGACAGGTCGCCTGCCGCTATGCGCGCCGTCACTTCCGCCGCGTAGGCCGGCTCGCCTCCCAGCTGGCGCAGCAGGGAACGCGCGATGGCGTAGCCCATCCCGGCTGCCACCACAATCGCCAGCAGCGAAGCGTAAGTCACCGCTTGCGCCGTGTGCCCGCTCAGGACCTTGATGTCTTCGCCGCTGCGGTTGATCAGCTGCTGCTGATAGCGCACCAGTTTGTCCAGGCTCGCCATATAGCCGCTCGCCTGGCTGGCCAGCTCCGTATCGAAGAAGCGGTTGGCCTGTTCCACGTTACCGGCCTGCTTCTGTTTGAAGGCCGCCGCCCGCGCCTCGCGGTAGGCGGCCCGCCGCTGATGGACTTCTTCAAAAAGCTTCTTCGCCTCGCCATCGGGCAGCCGCTCGCCGATGGTCTTCTGCAGCGCGGTCGCCCGGGCCGAAGCCTGCGCAATGGCTTCTTCGAACTGCTTCTGCACCGCCGGATCGCTGGCCTTGGCCGCGGCAACGGAACGAACGAGATTGACTTCGATAACGCCATGCCATTCCTTGAGCATGCGCTCGGTCTGCAGCGCCTGCTCAAGCACGACAACCGTTTCGTCCCTGGTCTCGTTCATGGCCAGCACGCTCAGGGAGCCCAGGCCCATCAGCAGGGCCACCATCACTGCAAAGCCTGCTGCCAGGCGGGTGCCAACCTTCCAGTCCGAGAATTTCATGCGGAGCTCCGTAACAGTTGATGGTCAGAAAATCTATCATGGGCTTCCTTTCGGCAACAACGCATCCTCGACCAAGGTTTGATATTTCTAAAGCTCCTGTCCCTTACACCTTGATGTTCCAGAGGGCCTGGGCCTCGGCGGCGATCAGCTGCGGGCGCTCCTCCGGCCAGAACAGCTTGGCGCCCGGAATGCGCAGCACGCCGCGCGGATTGCCGAAGGCCTGGTCGAAATAGTCCGCATTGGAAGGCGAGAAGATCGTATCGCCCATCCCCCACAGCACGCGCACCGGCACCTTGCTCGATTTCAACGCCGGCCCGATCTCCGCCAGCCAGTTGCGCTCCAGCGCGATGGCATAGGCGTGCATGGCGGCCTTGCGGCGCGGCGTGCTCACCAGCGGACCCAGATAGCACTCCAGCGCCTCATCGCTCGGATGCGCCGGATCGGCGTAGCACATGCCTCCCAAGCCCTGGGCCGAACGCGCGAGCGTCTTGTCCCTCAGCCAGGGCACGAACCATTCGTCGGCGAATACGCCGGCCTTGGCCATGTCGATCACGGGCTTCAGGGCGGGCGGCGGGCAATCGTGCTCGCTGTCGCAGTTCGTCAGCAGCACGCTGCGCACGCGCTCGGGATAGCGCACCATGAACATCTGCGCTACCGCGCCGCCGCTGTCGTTGGCGATGATATCGACGGTGCGGACGGAGAGCTTGTCCAGCAGCGCGGCCAGCATGGCCACCTGCGCGTCCGGCGCCACGCTCGCGCCATCGGCCACCTCGGTGTAGCCCAGGCCCAGGAAGTCCGGCGCGATGCAGCGGCGGTACGGCGACAGGCGCTCGATCACGCCGCGCCACTGGAAGCTGTTAAGCGGGAAACCGTGCAGCATGAGCACCGCGTCGCCGCGGCCACGGTCGATATAGGCGACGCGGCCCGCATCCAGGGCCATGTAGCGGCGGGCGGCGTGGAATGCCTGGGCATCCATGGCGTGCGCGCCTGCATGGCTGAACGGCAGTGCGCTGGCGGCGGTGGCGGCGGCGAGATGGAGGAAAGTGCGGCGTTGCATGATGGCTCCTTGTGTCGTTTGATCGTGCTGCCATTATTCGATTTCGGCCGTATCGGATCAATGAAGCGGGACGTCATATCTTCATGACCTCCGAGGTCATGGAAAGAAAATCCCGGCCGGAGTTAAGATATACGCATGAACATGCATGCATCCGGCGCCATCGCGCCCTCCCAAGTCGGCGCGCTGCTGCGCGAATGGCGCGCCGCGCGCCGTCTGAGCCAGCTCGATCTGGCGCTGGACGCGGGCCTCTCCGCCCGCCACCTGAGCTGCATCGAGACCGGCAAGGCGCAGCCAAGCCGCGACGTGCTGGCACGGCTGGCGGACACCCTCGAAATGTCGCTGCGGGAGCGCAACGCGCTGCTGGTGGCGGCGGGCTATGCGCCGCGCTACCCCGAATCCGAGCTGGGTACGCCCGAGCTCTCGCAGGTGCGGCAGGCCATCGACTTCATCCTGCACCAGCAGGAGCCCTATCCCGCCTTTTTGCTGAACCGGCACTGGGATATCGTGGGAGCCAACGAAGCCGCCGTGCGCTTCACCGGCGCCATGCTGGGAGGCCGCGCCAGCCCCCACCGCAACATGCTGCGCCACGTCTTCGATCCGGACGACCTGCGCGCTTCGCTCGCGAACTGGGAAGAAGTGGCTGGGCACCTGATCAGCCACCTGCACGCCCTGGTCGCCCGTTCGCCATTGGACGCCACGGCGCGCGCGCTGCTCGATGAGGTGCTGGCCTACCCTGGCGTACCTGCCCATTGGCGGCTGCGCGACCTGTCCTCAGTGCCCGGCCCCCTGCTGACAACGACCTTCAACCACGAAGGACAGACCTTCAGCTTCTTCTCCACCATCACCACCTTCGGCACGCCGCGCGACATCACCATCGACGAGCTGCACATCGAATCGTGCTTCCCGATGGACGAAGCGACAGCCGCCTTCTGCCGCGCGCTCGCGCAACAGGAAGCATAAGGATGCGTCCAGTTCTGGCGCTGGCCCTCGCCCTGGCCGCAGTCAATGCCGCCGCAGCCTGCCCGGCGCCGCCGCAGGCCGTGATCGACATCGACGCCAACAGCTACTACACGGACAAGCATCATTCCGTGATCGACCCCGTGCTCCGCGCGCGCAATATCGCCAACACAAAGCCGATCGAAGACTATCTCTCCGCCGTGTCGAAGAACGCTGGCAGCACCCGCGCGGACGACCGGCGCTGCGCCCTGGACTGGATGGCGGCATGGGCCGGACGGCGGGCCATGCTCGGCAAAATGAGCACCGAACAGTCCTGGTACCAGCGCAAGTGGACGCTGGCCGGCCTGGCGCTCAGCTACGCCCGCGTCAAGAGCGAGGCGTCCCCCGAGCAGAAGCAGGTCATCGAAGCCTGGTTCAAGTCCCTTGCCGACGAAACGATGGCGCATTCGGATGCCAGGAAGGGTGTGCGCAATAACCACTACTACTGGGAGGGCCTCGCTGTCGCGGCAGCAGGCGCGGTGGTTGGCGACGAACGCCAGCTCGCGTGGGGACGCAAGGTATTCGACCACGCCATGTCGCAGGTCGCCGGCGACGGCTCGCTCCCTCTCGAGATGGCGCGCGCCAGCAAGGCGCTGCACTACCACGTGTTCTCCGTCCAGCCGCTGGTGCTGCTCGCCTCCATCCTGGACGTACAATCGCCCAAGCTGGACCAGCTGGTGCGCTTTACCGTGAATGGCGCCAGGGACAGCAGCGGCATCGCCAAGACCACCGGCTTCGAGCAGGAAGCTGTCAAGCCGGGCAACATGTCGTGGCTGATGATCTACACGCGCCATGGGGGCAAAGCCGAATTCCCGATCACCTCTCCTGGCGTGCAGACGCGCATGGGCGGCGACCTGGCCGTCGCCAATCCACTGGAGCACCTGCATTGAGCGATATCCGCATCCGCCTGGCCAGCGCAGCAGACGCTCCCGCGCTGGTGGACCTGATGGAAGCCTTCTATGCGGAGTCGCACTACCCGCTGGACCGGGACTGGGCACTGCAGGCTTTTCGCACGCTGATCTCCCAGCCAGCGCTGGGCGCCGTGTGGGTCGCGGACAATGGAGCCCTGATCGGCCACGCCGTCCTCACCGTGCGCTACGCGATGGAATTCGGTGCGCTCAGCGCCATCATCGACGACCTTTTCGTCAGCGCACCGCATCGGCAGCGCGGCATTGCCCGCCGGCTGCTGGAAGCCCTGTTGGAGGACAGCCGCTCACGCGGCTGCAAATCAGTGCATGTGGAAGTGGGCGCAAGCAATCCCGCCGCACGCCAGCTCTACGCCAGTCTCGGCCTGCTTCCCTATGACGACGACCGCCTCACGCTCCACCGGGAATTCGATTGACATCAAAGGAATAATCGCACGAAGACGACCGGCATTGACGAATGCCGAAACTTAGGCTGCCTACAACAATTACCTTCGATAGGACCAAATCAGCACCTTTCAGCACGCCCCCCCAAGAACGCGCAGCACCCTTCCATAGCTGGCCCCATGAAAACACAATTCAGACTTGTCGCCTTAACACTTCTAATTGCCGCCTTTACGTTAGCCTGGGCCAGCAGGATTCAGGGATTCTGCCTATCAATGGCACTCGCACTCGAGCTCTACGCGTTAACCGAACTGGAAATCAACTGGCGCGAGCAAATCGAACTACGGAAACTTAAAGCATTTTTTATGCGGCACAACAATAGTTCAATTTCGGGCGTTGTGGCGCAGATTGCAGCTTTCCTGCTGCTAGTAGCCTTTTTTTTGTTATAGGCGATCTAAACTACCCTATCGGCTTTCCTCTGCCCTTAGCCAATTAAGCTTCCTGAGCTGGTCGGCGAAGTATTTCTGTCGCGGGTGCCTCTGCTCCGTCGCCAGCGCAACTGCCCGTTCGGCGGCGCGCCGGGCTGCAGGCCAGTCTTTCACTTCCTTGTAGGCGTCGGCCAATCCATCGAACGCATTGGCGGACTGCGGATGGTCCTTCGCATTTCGCTTGAACAGCTCAATCGCCTCCACCAGCTTGCCCGCAGCCATCGCTTCATATGCGAGCGTGTTCACCACTTCCTCCGGAACCGGGAGCTCCCAGCCCACCTGCTTCGACACCTCAGCGAAGTGCTGCTCCGCGTAGCCGATTCCCTTCGGCGCCATGTCGTTGTGGAAGCGGTAGCCCTTGTACAGGGCGCGCAAGGCATCGATGTGGGCCAGCAGGGGTATCGTGCCATGCGTCTCCTGCGGGAAGGGCTGGCTGTGCCAGCGGAAGCCTGCGGGCTGCCGCGCCTTGAGCGTGTCAACCAGTTTGTCGTAGTCCTCCAGCGCTCTTCCGGCATCGTCGGAACGGGCGACGTAGAGGAAGGCGGGCACACGCGGGGCAGAAGCGAGGAAGGCGTCGAGTGAACGCTGGGGCAGATTGTTGTCCCAATCCAGGCTTGGGCTGATCGCGAAGTAGGCCCGGAACAGCGACGGCTCCGCGGTCAAGGCGTACAGCGCGAACTGGCCGCCCGCGGAATGGCCGGACAGGATGCGGAAGCCGTCTGCACGGTACTTGCGCTCGATCTCGGGGATCAATTCGGAAGACAGAAAACGCAGGAAGTTTCCTGCACCGCCACCGCCCACCCAGGCCGTGCGCCAGTCGGTCTGCGTGAAATCGCGGATGCGCACCGTGCTGTCCAGCCCCACCACAATCATCTCGGGAATATCTCCCTGGCGCGCCAGATACGCCACCATCGGCGCGGTGTAAGCGAAATGCGATTGGGCGTCGAGCAGGTACAGAACGGGATAGCGCCGCTCCTTGTCCCAGCCATAGCTGGCCGGAAGCTGCACGCGGTACTGCCTTTCTTCCTTGAGGACCTTCGACTTGATATGCACGGGCTCCGCCGCATGCGATGCCGCGAGCGAGAAAAAGGCCAGCCATACGGCGAGGAGAAAGCGCGCAATGATCATTTTTGGCAGCTCATCAGGTTGTAAAGCCACTAGCCTACCGCATCAGCGCCGCTTGACAACTCATAACCATATGGTTATTGTTAACGCACTGGCCTTGTCGCCCCGATCGATTCATTCATGTGAGTTGCCAACGTGTCCGCAGAACCGACCTTAGTTTTCAAAGCACTGTCCGACCCTACGCGGCGTGCGCTGTTCGAACGCCTCAGTCAGGACGGGGAATTGACCGTGCACGCGCTCACGGATTCGTCTGGCGTTTCCCAGCCAGCCGTTTCCAAGCACCTTGGCCAGCTGAAAGTTGCCGGTCTGGTGAACGACCGCCGCCAGGGCCGTGAGACTTACTACGCCGCCAATCCGAAAGGGCTCGCGCCCATGATGGACTGGTTTCATTTCTACGCCGTCTTCTGGGATCAGAAGTTCGATCGCCTCGAAGACCTACTCAATAGGATGGACCATTGACGTTCTCTCCGCCCTTAAGGATGGAGATTCCTGCTTCCAGCGTCGCACGTCCGCGACGGAGAATATTCATCGCAGCATTGACATCACGATCATGTACCGCGCCACAATCACTGCAAGTCCATTCTCTTATTCCAAGGCCTGCGATACCTTTCGGCCGCGAATCGGGCAGCACGCCACAAGTCGAGCAGGTTTGGGTGGTAAAGCGTTCGTCCACTTCCACATACCGTACGCCATGCCTAATGGCCTTGTACATCAGCATCTTGCGGAAGGTCGACCAGCCAGCGTCAAGTACGGATTTGGCCAGGCTGGTTTGGGCCAAACCACTAGCATTGATATTGCCCACGGCGATATGGTCAAACGCACGCACGAGCTCCGCAGAGTGCTTGTTCAGAAAGTCCAACCTCCGCCGTGCCACGCGCATGTGAATCGCCTTGATCCTGCGCCACTTGTGCGCCCGCTGCGCTACCGCCAGCGCCGCTTCCGCCTTGCGGTAAAAGCCAGGGGCATGGATACGTTCCTGATTGGACAGCACGGCAAGGTCTTTCAGTCCCAAGTCGATGCCGACACCGTGACTAAGCGGACGTGCGGGAGGCTCGGCGACTTCGATCACAATATTGAGAAACCAATTTCCACGCCGGTCTTGCGCAAAGCAGGAACCGTCCCTGATCTTCCCATCAGGCAGAGGGCGCGAATAAAACACGCGGAAGGTGTTGCCAGCAAAGCGGAACGCATTACCTTTTCGATGGAGGTCGCGTCCCTTCATCGGAACCCAACCGAGCGACTTGCGGCCTCGGTAGCGCAGGTAAGGCCGACGGTGCTGCACGCGGGACCTGGCGAACTGTTCGCACACAGCATTGATGACGCCCGAATGCAGATTCAGTTCTTTACTGCTGCCCGCCGTCAGTTTATTCAGGTCAAAGCCGGTCAACCATGGACGGCTAAAACGCAAGGCGTCCTTTTGCCGATCATTGCAATAGTTCCAGACGAAATTCACCGTGCGGGCCTGTTGTTGCAGCAGTCCGGTCAGCGACTTTACCCGGTAACGATAGACGAGCAGCATACTGTAATTTTATACAGTATTTTGTAAAACTCAAGGAGATCGGCTGCTTCGCAGTCACCTCTTTTCACCCTCCCCGTCTTACGGACGGGATTTTTCGGAGCAAACCTATGAACAATGCAGCAGAAACCCGCACCGTCGTCATCGAACGCTTCATGCCGCACCCCGCCGAAAAGGTATGGCGCGCACTCACCCAGCAGCCCCTCATCGAAGAGTGGCTGATGAAGAACGACTTCGAGCCCGTGAAAGGCCGCCACTTCTCCCTGCACACCCAGCCGCAGCCAGGCTGGGATGGCCGCATCGACTGCGAAGTGCTGGCGGCGGAACCTCACCGCCTGCTTACCTACACCTGGAACGCCTCGGTGCCCGGCGTATCCGACGACCTGCGCACGGTCGTGACCTTCACGCTCGACCCGACCGATGGCGGCGTGAACCTGCGCATGGAGCAATCCGGCTTCCGTCCAAGCGAGGAACGCGCCTACCAGGGCGCCCAGTACGGCTGGCAGCACTTCTTCGGCAAGCTGGAAACCACGCTCGGGAAGATTGCTTGATGCTGAGGTAAGATGGACGTCACTTCCACTCCACGGGCCAGGCCATGCACATCGCCATCCTGACTTTTGACGGCTTCAACGAGCTCGATTCCATCGTGGCTCTCGGTATTCTCAACCGGATCAGGAAGCCTGACTGGAAGGTGAGCCTGTGCTGTCCACAGGAGGAAGTGACGTCGATGAACGGCGTTACCGTGCGCGCGCAAACGCTGCTGGAAGAGGTGCGCCGCGCCGATGCGGTGATCGTTGGCAGCGGCATCAGGACACGGGAAGTGGTCGCCGATGCCGCGCTCATGTCCCGGCTGGCGCTGGACCCGGCAAGGCAACTGATCGCCGCCCAGTGTTCCGGCACGCTGATCCTTGCGAAGCTTGGCCTGCTTGGCAGCGTGCCCGCCTGCACCGACCTCACCACCAAGCCATGGGTTCAGGAAGCAGGCGTGGAGGTGCTGAACCAGCCGTTCTACGCTAACGGCAATGTCGCCACCGCAGGCGGCTGCCTGGCTTCGCCGTATCTCGCCGCGTGGGTGATCGCGAAAACGGAAGGCCTGGACGCGGCGGCTTCTGCGCTGCATTACGTGGCTGCGGTGGGCGAGAAGGAGCAGTACGTGGAGAACGCCCTGAAGCACATCACTCCGTATATCTGAGGCCGATGGGTATTGTCCGCCGCGCTGGAAGCGCACGAATGGCGCACCTGCCTTGCCCTGTGGCTGCGACCCTCGCCGACTCGCCCCCTCACCGCGGCCTTTAGCCAGTCTTAGGCTTTCCCTTAGCCGAGCTTCAGTTGTGATCCCGAGAATGTGGTCGCCGTATCCACTATAACAACCCGAGGGATCAAACATGTTGAAACGCCGTACCCTGGCCCGTGCCGTCGCACTGGCTGTCGCAGCTCCCGCCACGCTTGCCGTCCACGCCCAGGATTCCAGTCCTGTGCAGCGCGTTGAGATCACAGGATCGAGCATCAAGCGCGCGCAGGCCGAAACCGCCTCCCCCGTCCAGGTCATCAGCCGCGAGGACCTCGCCAGGTCCGGCAAGGGTACGGTGGCCGAATACCTGCAGACGCTGACCTCCGATGGCGCCGGTTCGCTGCCGACTGGCTTCGTGAACGGCTTCGCCGCAGGTTCCACCGCCATCTCGCTGCGCGGCCTCGGCGCCACCTCGACCCTGGTGCTGCTTAATGGCCGCCGCATGGCGCCCTTCGCCCGCGCCGACGACGGCCAAAAAACATTCACCGACCTCTCCACGGTGCCGATGGAGGCAGTGGAACGGATCGAGGTGCTGAAGGACGGCGCCTCCTCCATCTACGGCGCGGATGCCATTGCCGGGGTGGTGAACATCATCCTGCGCAAGGACCTGGAGGGCACCATCCTCAAGGCGACCATCGGACAGGCGCTTCAATACAACGACAGCGAGAGCGCGAAGGCTTCCCTCACCTGGGGCCGCGGCAAAGTGGACGACGATGGCTACAACGTGCTGCTGAATGCAGAGGTCTACAGCAACAAGGAGCTGTTCAACCGCGACCGCGCCAGCCGCGCGTGGATCGGCCATGGCGACCTGCGGCCCTGGGGCTATTCGGTGGCCACCCAGTTTGCCACCGGCGATCTGCGTGGCGGCGTGCCCGGCGCGACGCCGGTGGGCGCGCTGCGCAATCCGGCCAACAATCAATATGTCTACCTGCCTGGATGCGCCCAGCTCTCGAGAAGCGTGCAGACCGATCCGACCCAGTGCGTGGCGCACCAGGACCAGTGGCGCAGCATGCAGCCGAAGATCGACGGCGTGAACCTGTATGCGCGCGGAACGTGGAGAGTGTCGGAGGACATGCAGGCCTATGCGGAAGCAAGCTACTCCAAGCGCGACACCTCCTCGCACCTGGCGCCGCCCACCATCACGCCAACCGTGGCATTCCCGCCCAACGGCGCCAACCCGACCGGCGTGATCAGCTATGGCTCCGGCGCGGGCACGATACTGGTGGCGCCGAGCCACCCGCAGAATCCCTTTGGCGCCCCCGCGCGCGTGCGCTACGGCGCAGTGGACGTGGACAACCTGCGCGAGGCCAACAACACCTTTTCCCGCGTCGTGGCGGGCCTGCGCGGGCAGATCGGCGGCTGGGATATCGACGCCGGGATCCTGCATTCCCAATCGGCGCTCGACCTGCGCGCCACAGCCCTCAACATGCCGGTGCTGAAGGCAGCGCTGAGCGATCCCGCCAGTCCCTACTTCCCCTACTACATGGGCGCCCAGGCCAGCAAGAATCCTGCGTCGCTGTACGCGGCCATGGTGCGCACCGCCACGTCCGATTCCACGACCAAGCTCGATGTGATCGATGCCAAGGCTTCGCGCGAGCTGATGCCCCTGGCCGGCGGCATGCTGGGCCTCGCCGTCGGCGCCGAGCACCGCCGCGAGAAAGTGGATAACCCTTCGCTCTCCGGATCGGAGAATGGCAGCATCAACCAGTCCTACGTGGCGGCCAAAGGGGACGAGAAGATCACGGCGGCCTACGCCGAACTGGCAGCGCCTATCCTGAAGGGCCTGGAGCTTTCCGCGGCCGTGCGCCAGGACCACTACCGCGCCTTCCACTCCACCACGCCGAAAGCGGGTTTCAAGTGGACGCCACTGCGCAATTTCGCGCTGCGCGGCACCTACGCTGAAGGCTTCCGCGCCCCCGGACCAGCCGAGTCGGGACGAGAATCGCAGTCCACGGGCACGGCCTCGGCGCAGGACCCGGTGCGCTGCCCCAATGGCACGCCGCGTCCGGGCGCTTCCGCCAACGACTGTGCAGCCGCCATCACGGCCATCAAGGTGGGCGATCCGAACCTCAAGCCGGAAACCTCGCGTGGTGTGACCCTGGGCATGGTGTGGGACCCCCTGCAGGATGTATCGGTCGCCGTGGATGCGTGGCGCATCCGCCGCGAGAACGAAATCAACCCGATGGCCTATAACGAGGCCGCGGCACTGCCCACCGCCATCCGTTCGGACAACAACCTCAAGGATGCTGCAGGTAACGTCATCCCCAACACCGGCACGCTGCTGATCACTTACGCGCCCTACCGCAACTCGAGCCATACGGAAGTGCGCGGCATCGACCTGGACGTGAAGAAGCGCCTGCGCCTGGGCGACTACGGACGCTTGACCTCGGGCCTGACCTGGACGCATATCTCCTCCTGGCTGCGCGTCGAGTCGCCCACCGTCCAGTACCAGTACGCCGGCACGCACGGCAACTGCGACACCTCCAACTGCGCCGGCACGCCGAAGAACAAGGGCAGCCTGACCGTAAGCTGGGACCGCGCGGACTGGAACGTGACCACGACGGCGAACTACCGCTCCGGCATGGAAAACCGCTACTTCGCCGGCGACGGCTGCGCGTCCAGGAAAGCGGACAACTCGCCCGCCCCGAACGAGGAGTGCCGCCTCGCCTCCTTCACCACGGTCGACCTGTCAGTGCGCTACAACGCGAGCAAGCAGCTCCAGTTATTCGGCTCGGTGAGCAATGTGCTGGACAAGATCGCTCCGCTCGATCCGCTGACCTACGGCGCCATGAGCTACAACCCGATGGATTCGAGCGGCGCCATTGGCCGCTACCTGAAGCTCGGAGCGCGGTATTCCTTCTGAGAGGCTGTGACGCGGCGCCCGTTCGGCGCCGTTTTTTTTTTGCACGGCTGGAGGCGCCCTGCAAGCGGCTGGAACGGATTGAAGGCTCGGCGCGCGCAACGCGCCGTTCGAAGCAGGGGTGCGCGGTTCGCGCGTGTACTGGATGCGACACATGCGGCGCTGGCGTCCGCTGGCGGGCACAACCTTTAGCAAATCTTAACCGAACAGAGTTAGACTCGGAAAAGAAGCCCGGCGCGACTGACGCCGGCCGGGCGAACGGGTGCATTCAATGACATCCTAAAAGCGGCGTAGGGCCACGCCGCAAGAAGAGTATGCGCTGCCGCCGCTTAAGGATGGCTTTGCGCCAGCTTCAGGCCAGCTCAATGTGGAGGCGGCAGGTGCGTATTTGTTTGATCGAAGATGATCTCGAACTGGGGCAGGCCCTGCATGTGGCATTGGGCGAAGATCATGATGCAGTCTGGGTGCGCCGTGCCGTCGACGGGGAGCGGATCATTCGTGAGCAGCGTTTCGACGTCGGCCTGCTGGACCTGGGCCTGGCCGACGGCGACGGACTGGATCTGCTGGCTCGCCTGCGCGCCGATGGCGTCGAGCTGCCCATCGTCATCGTCACGGCGCGCGACGCGCTGGACGTCAGGCTGCGCGGCCTGGACCTGGGCGCAGACGATTTCCTGGTCAAGCCTTTCGCCACCAGCGAGCTTCTGGCACGCATGCGCGCCGTGGCGCGCCGCGCCAATGGCTGGGCAAGCGGCAAGGAAAGCACCTGGACTGTGCGCGGCCTCACGCTGGATGAAAGCCGCATGGCGGCCACGCGCGATGGTACGCCGCTGGCATTGTCGCCCACTGAATTCACGCTATTGCGTTCCCTGATGCGGCGCGTAAACCGCGTCATCACCCGGCGCCAGCTCGAAGCCTGGGCGACTCCCAACAGCGACGCCCAGACGCTGGACGTCCACATGTCCAACCTGCGGAAAAAGATCGGCGGCAATTACATCCGCACCGTGCGCGGGGTCGGCTACGTCATCGAAAAATAGGATAGGCAATGAAGTTCACACTGCGCTCCCTGGCCGCGCGCCTGGTACTTTCCTTCATGCTGTGCATTCTCGCGCTCTGGGTCGTGATGCTGGCGGCGATGCTCCTGGATGCTGCCGGAGCAAGCCGCGCGCGCCAGCAGCAGGAACTTGCCGTACTCGCCCGCATGGCGGCCCACTCGCTGGCTCCCGAAGCCGGGAGCGGCGGACCCGGTGGCAAGGGCCTGCGCTTCATGGAGCTGGAGAAGGAGCTGCGTACCGTCTACTACGCCGATTGCGCGGGTCCCATCGCGTTCCAGGTATGGAAGGACGGGCGGGAGATCTTCAACGACAAAGGGCTGCCACAAGGCCTGCCCACCCCGGGTATGCAGCAGCTCAAGGTAGACGGCAGCACCTGGCTGGCGGCCACCGCCGAGGACAGCACTGGTCTGGTGGTGCGCCTGGCGACCGAAGACACTCTCAGTTTCCTGGTCCGGAAATCGAATCCGACTTACGTCTTCCTGCCGTTGGTGATCAGTCTTCCGCTGCTTCTCATTCCAGTACTCATCGCGGTGCGCATCGGTTTGCGCCCCGTCCGGGAGATCATCGATGCAGTGCGCAGCCGGGATAGCGCGGACCTGTCGCCATTGCCGCCCGCGCGCCACAGCGAGCTCGAAGCGATGGTTGGCGCCATCAATGCTCTGATGGCCCGCCTCAACGAACGTATCGGCCGCGAGCGCGAACTTCTTGCCGACGCCGCACACGAACTGAAGACGCCGATGGCCATCATCCAGGCCAATGCGGACAACCTGCTTGCGGCAGGCGACAGCAGCCAGCGCACGGCGGCGCACAACGGCCTTGTGCATGGCCTGCGCCGGGGCGCCCACACGGTACACCAGCTGCTGGCCTACGCCCGTTCCGGCGCCAACGCACGCGACCTGAAACGCGAGGAGATCGACCTGAGCGAACTGCTCGTCGAGCGGGCCGCTGCCTTCGCCACGCTGGGCCTCGGCCGGCGCATTGACGTGGAACTCGAATGCCAGCCCGGTGTTGTGCTGCCGCTGCACCGTGAGAGCGTCGTTCATGCCCTCGACAACATCCTCGATAACGCCGTCAAGTACACGCAGGCCGGCACCACCGTGTTCGTGAAGCTGTCCACCTCCGGCAACCGCGCCACGCTGGAAGTAGCGGACCAGGGGCCGGGCATTGCGCCGGAGCTGAGAGCCAGGGTATTCGAACGCTTCTACCGGATTCCCGGCAGCGCAGCGTCGGGAAGCGGCCTCGGGCTGTCGATCGTTGCGCGGGCCGTCGCGCACATGGAGGGCAGCATCGTTCTCGGCGAGGCGCCGGGCGGCGGCTTAAGCGTACGCATCACGCTGCCGCTGAGCCAAGTCTCCGAGCACGGCACTCAGGCGGCGGGGCTGGCCGCCGTTTGAAAGCTGTCGCGTGCCATCCATGCAAGGCACAGGCCCACGCAGATCATGTGGCTGAACACCACGTTGTAGCTGACCCACCACAAATTGAATTTTGGGTGTACGGCATTCGACAGCGGGACAACGACCATGTTCATCACGATGTAGACGGCGAGCCCGAAGAGTGCGCCCATCCGGTAGGGATACAGCTCGAAGTATGGGCTGCGCGCAGCCCAGCGTCCGAAGATGGCCGCGATGACCACGGCCATCAGCAGGTGCAGCACGCCGCCCAGGAGCGCCGCAGGCTGGCCCCAGCTGAAGGCGGAAGGTCCCAGCAATCCAGCCGCCACGCTCTGCAGGATGCGTTCCGGCGGCATGCCGCGCAAGGCATACCAGAACACCATGGCGCTGAGGATGTCGAGTATGCCGATCACAATACCGGCGCGCAGGGCAAAACGGAGCATGGCAAGCCTTCCAGGAACACGATGAATGCCCGCATGGTATCGCCGAACGGCGGCGCCTTTCTAAGCGGTGGCTAAAGATCGGGCCCAAGCCACACAAGCGGCAGGCTATCGGGCATTATTGAGCCCATGAGTGCGTCCCGCGACTTCCAGATTGTTTCCCGCCACCCCGGCATCGACGTGGTGCACGGCCATTCTGCGCGCAGCTTCCCCGCCCATATGCATGACCAATACGGGATTGGCCTGCTGCAGTCCGGCGGCCAGCGCTCGCGCA
Source organism: Massilia endophytica (assembly GCF_021165955.1). Classification (NCBI taxonomy): domain Bacteria; kingdom Pseudomonadati; phylum Pseudomonadota; class Betaproteobacteria; order Burkholderiales; family Oxalobacteraceae; genus Massilia; species Massilia endophytica. The sequence goes on from NZ_CP088952.1 coordinate 3,776,993, forward strand.
GCCGCCGCGGCATGGTGGAGGCGCTGCCGGGCAACCTGATCAACGTGGTGCCGGGCGAGGTTCACGACGGCCACGCCCTGGGCGGCGAAGCGCGCCGCTGGACCATGCTCTATCTTGACCCTGAACTCGTCGCAGACCTTGCAGCCGACCTCACGGAGGGCGCCCGGCGCGAGGCCGATCTCAAGGGACCGGTCGTCAGCGACCAGCGCGTGAAGACGCTCTTTGCGCGCGCCGCCATGGCCGCATCTGGAGAGGGTGGCCTTGACGAGGCGCTTCTGCCGCTGCTTGCCTTTCTCTCCGGCGGGGCAAAGGGCGGCCCGCCGCCCCTTGAGCGCCTCGTGCAGGTACGCGAACGCATCGACGACATGCCTGCCGATGCCCACCCTCTTGAGGAATTGGCGGACGACGCTGGCGTCAGCAAGTTCCAGCTGCTGCGCGGCTTCGCCGCGATGACGGGCCTTACACCGCATGCCTATGTGCTGCAGCGGCGCCTGCATCTCGCCCGACGCCTGCTGGCGGCAGGGCAGCCGCCCTCCACCGCCGCCGCAACGGCTGGATTCGCCGACCAGAGCCACCTGACCCGCATATTCGTGCGCACTTTTGGAATCGCTCCCGGCGCCTATGCACGCAGGCTGCTCCGCTAGCTCCGCCTGGGCTGTGGCGCGCGCGCCATCAGCAGGCCCATGGCGGCAAGCACGCAGGCCAGCCCGGCCCCTTCGCGCCAGCCCGGCTGCTCGCCAAGCACCAGCATCGCCAGCACGAGCGTGGAGGCAGGCGCTATCGCCGTCAGCACCGCCGCCTCCGTCCCGCTGACGCGGCGCGCCCCCGCATACCACAGCACGAAGCCCACCACGGTCGGTCCGGCGGCATAGTAAGCCAGCGCCTGGAGCGCCTGCGGCTCGAAACGCGACGCGCCCGTTTCTCCCAGGGCCAGCACGGCGGACGACAGCAGCGCCGTGCCGGACAGGATGGTGGACAGCGCCAGCGGCTCGATGTCCTTCCTCAGGCGCCGCTGCAGCAGCAAAAACAGCGCCTCGCACAGCACGGCGCCGCCGACCAGCAGGTTGCCAGCAATGGAACTGCCGCCGCTGCCCCCGTTGCGCAGGGCGATCAGCGCGACTCCGGCCCCCGCCACCAGCACAGCCATCACCAAGCGCGCGTCCGGCCGTTCCTTCAGCAGCACCACGGCGCAAAGTGCCGATACGACCGGCAACATGCCGATGATGAGCCCCGCGTCGCTGGCCGAGGCGTAACGCAGGCCGTACATCAGCAGCACGGTGTAGCCCACGCTGCCGGCGAGACATTGCGTCAGCAGCACCGGCAAGTCCTCCGCGCCGATGCGAGGGAAGCGTGTGCCGCTTATCCACATCAGCAACAGGAACAGCGGGGTGGCGATGGCAAAGCGGATGGCGGTCGCCGTCATCGGCTGGATCGCCGCAATCGACAGCTTGCTGGCCACGACGGTGCTGCCGACCAGCGCCATCGCGCCCGTCAGATAGAGATAACCTCGGGTTCGTTCGTTCATGTGATCCTCCTTTCACCCCAAGATAGGGACAAAGCAGGAACTGGTCTTGAACGAAATTGCAGCTCAGGCAGCGGCGCAGCGCTTCTGAAGCCCGGCCATCTCCAGCTTCAGGTAATCCTCGTTGAGGCGGCCGATCAGGCGATTCATGAACTTCGCAAAAGGGCCGCGCAGCTCGACCGATAGCGTCACCAGCGAATGCATGCCGCCCGAGGCATCCGGCAGCGCCTCCACGGCATGGTGCGCATGAGCCACCACCCCAAGGCCTCCGGTACGCCACGCGAAGCTGCGCCCCTGCTCGAGGGCCGAAACCACCCATACGGCAGTGGGAAGGCGCGGCTGCCGGATGCGCACGCAAGTGCCGATGGCAAGCCTGGGCTCGTCCAGAAAACTGACTTGGCCCATGGTGGGTGTCCACTCCGGCCAGGCGGCGACGTCGGCCAGCACGGCCCACACGGCGGGCGGCGGCGCAGCCACCTGCTCCCGGATGCGGTAATTCACCGCCCCGTGTTCTATGGTTCTATGCACGTGGAAACTCATCCACCCATTCTGGCATCGAACGGGCGGCTGTCGCTAAAGGCAAGCTAAAGGGCGCGCCGGTGACGCTGTTCGAGCCAGGCGATGCCGAAGCCGACGATGGCGTTTGCATCGATCAGCCGCGTGCGGGCGCGGCCGACCAGCCCCTCCTTGTGCACGCCCAGGGCGAGATAGTCGCGGGCGATGCGCTCCACTGCATCGGGCTTCTCCTCGACGGCGTATTCGTCCAGGATGCCGTTGGAATCCCAATCGGAAGCGCTTATCCATTCGCGCGTGCCAGAGTGGAGCAAGGGCATGGAGTACGTGACGCGGCGCTTGCCCGGAATGTCCGCAAGCGCCTCCGCAAAGTGCAGCACGGTGACTGCATCTTCGCCCGCCCCGATGGACAGGACTTTGCCGCCAAGCTTCAGGAAGCGCTCGATAGGCGAGCCGGGTCCGTAGGCGCTGCCCATCTCGTGAGGCCACACGAGCCACTCTGCATCACGGCCGATGGCAACCATCGACGAATCGGGATGAGCGCTTCTGCGCGCGCCGGGGTATGTGCGGATGAACTCATTGAGCGCGCCATAGCCGGGATAGGACGGCGCCGTTTCGGGATCGAAGGCCGGCCAGCGTTCACGCACCTCCTCGGGAACAACTTCATGCCCCAGTGTTTCCTCGTATGGGGACTCGTTCCACGAAACGAGGGCCATCAAATTCCCCTCCGGCCCTACCCGTTCCAGAATGGCTTCAACTAGCGTCACCGGCCCATTCGCCAACGGGCCCACGGCACGAAGGGAAGCGTGCACCATGACGGTGTCGCCCCGCTCCACGCCCAGTAGTTCCAGCTGGCGCACGATGCTGGCCTTGTCCGAGGGGTGCATTCCGATTCTCCTTCCGTCAGCGGGCTGGCCGCAGCTTGGCGTAGCGCGTGCCCCAATCGGCAATCGGCCCCAACGCCTTGTTGAGTTCAGCGCCGAGGGACGTGAGCGAATACTCGACGCGCGGCGGCACTTCCGGATACGCGACCCGCGTTACCAGGCCATCCGCCTCCATTTCCCGCAACTGCTGGATCAGCATCTTCTCCGTGATGCCGCCCAGCAGGCGGCGCAGTTCGCCCGTGCGCACGGGCCGCTCATGCAGCTCGTACAGGATCACGGCCTTCCACTTGCCGCCGATGACTTCGAAGGCGGGGCCGATTCCGCAATTGAAAGGCTGTTCCATGACTCTCCAAAACTTACCGAATGAGTAGTACCTGACAAAATTGTGCGTACTTGACGATGTTTATGGTACATCAGGATACTGGCGCCTCCAACTTTACAGGAGATCGTCATGCAAAAAATTGCCGTCATTGGTCTGGGCCAGATGGGGACCACGCTTGCCCGCCTGCTGCTGCAAGCGGGAATGACCGTGCACGTATGGAACCGCACGCCGGGCCGGGCCGATGCCCTTGCCGCAGCAGGCGCGGTGGTTGCGGCGCAGGCATCGGAGGCCATCCAGCCCGCCGACATCGTCGTGATGAGCGTCCACGACGACGCCGCTGCGGCGCAGGTGCTGGCGGCGGAAGGTGTATCCGCCGCGCTGCGGGACAAGACCCTGGTGCAACTGACCACCACCAGCCCAGAGGAAGCGCGCAAGGCCGCCGAGGGTATCGCTGCACTCGGTGGCGGCTATGTCGCCGGCGCGCTCCAGGTGGCGCCGGACCAGATGGGGATGCCGGACACGACGATCCTCGTCTCCGGCGCGGCGGATCACTACGACCGCGTACGCAGTGTGCTCGCCGTCTTTGGCGGCAATGCCGTGTATCTCGGCGAAGATCCGGGCGCCGCATCCACTATGGATCTTGCAACCCTGAGCTACATCTACGGTGCGGCCGCGGGCTTCTTCCAGGGCATGGCGCTGGCGGAGCGCGAAGGGCTGGACCTGCGGGCCTATGGGGACATCACGCAGGCCGTGGCGCCGTCCTTCGGCGCCTTCCTGCGGCATGAAGCAGAGGCTGTCGCCGCCAACGACTTCTCCATCACGCAGAGCCCCTTGTCAATCTCAGTGGATGCAACGCGCCGCATCGAGCATGCGATGCGCGCGAAGGGCCTGAACGCAGAGCTGCCCGCCCAGATCGCGAAGTTATTGCGCCAAGCGGAAGAAGCGGGATACGCGCGCGAAGAGTTCGCGGCCGTGGTGAAGGTGCTGCGGCAGGGGTGACACAGCGGACCGGTCTCCGGGGAATGGCGTATATTGAGCTTCTTCGAAGAGGAGTGCATCATGAAAAAGCTTATTTGTACGCTCGGCTTGCTGGCGCTTGCGGCTGTGGGCAGCGCGGCAGCCGCCGTGACCGTGACCTTCGCCGCCCCGGAGAAAATGACCGACGTCCCACGCTATCCACCGGACCGGGAATGGATGGAAACCCAGCTCCGCGAGCACCTCGGCAAGCTGGCCGAGAAGCTCCCTGCAGGCCAGGAGCTCACGGTGGAATTCCTCGATATCGACATGGCGGGGGATGTATTCCCGCGCGTGGCGGTACGCGATGTCCGCGTGATGAAGGGCGACGTAGACTGGCCCCGCATGCACCTGCGCTACGCCATCACGCGGGATGGGAAGGTAATCAGCCAGGGTGAAAGCAAGATATCCGACTCGAACTACCTGATGAGTGGGAACCGGTACGACGGCGAGATGTACCGTTACGAGATGGAGTTGCTCGATGACTGGTTCAAGAAGGAAGTGCTGAAGAAAACCCGCTAAGCCAACAAGGAGCATCCATGCGCACTCTCAAATATTCGATCAACGTCACCCTGGACGGATGCTGCGACCACAATGCCATGATTGCGGACGAGGAGCTGCACCGCCGCGCCGCCGAGAGCATCGCGCAGGCGGACGCCCTTCTCTTCGGCCGGGCGACCTATGAAATGATGGAGAGCGCATGGCGCCCGCGTGACGGCGTGTTCCCTGATTGGATGGACGACTGGATGATACCTTTCGCCCGCACCATCGACGGCGCGAAGAAGTATGTGGTGTCGAGCACTCTGCCGCAGGTGGACTGGAACGCCGAGCTTCTGCGTGGCGACCTGGAGCAGTCGGTCCGGCGGCTCAAGGAGGAGCCGGGCAAGAGCCTGTTCGTGGGCGGCGTCACGCTCCCGCAGGCCCTGGCGGAACTGGGCTTGATCGACGAATACGAATTCGTCGTGCATCCCCGGATCGCCGGCCACGGCCGGACCCTGTTCGCAGGCCTGACGAAGTATGTCGACCTCAAGCTCGTAGACAGGATCGAATACGGCTCTGGCGCTGTGGCCTTACGCTATGAGCCGAAGAGGTAGGCGCAACTGGAAAACCAACTACCAATGTGATGGCTTATGAATCGGCTTTTTCTTCGTAGGAACCATTTCTGGTAACTGCGCCTCGAATAACTGTTCATCATGAAGGCTGGCGACAGTCCAATCAGCGTACTTCCCAAGGGACCCACTTACCCGACGGTGCACTTGCGCCCCCGTCGCATGTGGAGGGAGAGGTACCACAATTCCGATCAATAGGTGGGGAAAGTCCTGACGAATTGCTTCCAAAGCTGGCTCTGCATCGCTGTCATTGGAAACCAGAATGATTCGATCATACGAACCCCGGCATGCATCCCGATACATGCAAAGCGCAAGATTTACGTCAGTCTTCTTTTCCTCCAATTTCCAGACCCGCACCCGATCAGTCCGGTCAAACGGTCGCCCACGCGCAAACCTCGGAAGCAAGGTGCCACTCTTGTCATATGAGTGATTGCCGTAGGTCACTTCGAACCGGTCGCCGTACTTTGCCTTCAATGCTCGATGGTACGCCGACTGCGCCTCTACGGATGCTGCCCCATGTGTCGCGAACTTTGCGAGCGCCGGGGCGGTGAACAATCTTAGTTTGTCCAATGCCTCATTCTGATCTCGGCGTGCCAGCAAGATATCAAACAGATGGACAAGGTCTAACCATTTGAAGTTGGTTCCCCGCAGCCTACCGTAGTAAAGGTTATAACCGTCAACATAGACGACGGTTCGCTTTGGCGGTTTCGGATTGGTCGGCACGACTGACTCCTTTCCTCCAAATGTGAAAAAGCCGCCCAGGAGAGCGGCTTTTTCGTCCCGAGAGGAGCCAGGCAAGTGACACTTCAAGGGATGAGTGGTATGGCTAGTTTGACGCTTTCTGACGGTGCAGTCAAATGTATTGGTAGGCCTCCCCGGAGTCGAACCGGGCACCAACGGATTATGAGTCCGCTGCTCTAACCAAGCATGAGCTAGAGGCCCTGAGGACTCGGCAGGATAGGGCCCCGCAGGGCCCCCGTCAAGTCTTAGTTACCTTCGAGGAAGCTCTTCAGCTTGTCCGAGCGGGAAGGATGGCGCAGCTTGCGCAGGGCCTTCGCTTCGATCTGGCGAATGCGCTCGCGCGTCACGTCGAACTGTTTGCCGACCTCTTCCAGCGTATGGTCGGTGGACATTTCGATGCCGAAGCGCATGCGCAGCACCTTCGCTTCGCGCGGGGTCAGCGAGTCCAGCACATCCTTGACCACGCCGCGCATGGAGGCGTGCAGGGCCGCGTCGGACGGCGCCAGGGTGTTGTTGTCCTCGATGAAGTCGCCCAGATGCGAATCGTCGTCGTCGCCGATCGGCGTTTCCATCGAGATCGGCTCCTTCGCGATCTTCATGATCTTGCGAATCTTGTCTTCCGGCATTTCCATCTTGATGGCAAGCGTGGCCGGATCCGGTTCCGCGCCCGTTTCCTGCAGGATCTGGCGCGAGATGCGGTTCATCTTGTTGATGGTCTCGATCATGTGCACCGGAATACGGATGGTGCGCGCTTGGTCCGCGATGGAGCGGGTGATGGCCTGGCGGATCCACCACGTGGCATACGTGGAGAACTTGTAGCCGCGGCGGTATTCGAACTTGTCCACCGCCTTCATCAGGCCGATGTTGCCTTCCTGGATCAGGTCCAGGAACTGCAGGCCGCGGTTGGTGTACTTCTTCGCAATCGAGATCACCAGACGCAGGTTGGCCTCGGTCATTTCGCGCTTGGCCTTGCGCGCCTTCATTTCACCGGCCGCCATCTGGCGGTTGATGTTACGCAGGTCCGGCAGCGGCAGCACCACGCGCGCCTGCAGGTCGATCAGGCGCTGCTGCAGTTCCTTGATGGTCGGGATGTTGCGGCCCAGGATGGCGCTGTAAGCATGGCCCGCGGCCACTTCGCCGTCCACCCATTCCAGGTTCGTTTCGTTGCCCGGGAAGACCTTGATGAAATGGGCGCGCGGCATGCCGCACTTGTTCACCGCCACGTCCAGGATCTGCTTCTCGATGTGGCGCACTTCGTCCACCTGGCCGCGCAGGGTGTCGCACAGCTTCTCGACCACCTTGGCCGTGAAGCGGATGCCCAGCAGCTCCTGCGAGATGCATTCCTGGGCCTTCACATAGGCCTTGGAGTTGTAGCCGTCCTTCTCGAAGGCGCGGCGCATGCGGTCGAACTGGTCGGCGATGCTGTCGAATTTTTCGAGGGATTCCTGCTTCATCGCTTCCAGCTGCTCGGCTGAATAGCCGGCGGCGGCGCCCGAAGGGCTGGCTTCCTCTTCTTCCTCTTCGTCCTCTTCCTCGGCGTCCTCGTCCTCTTCCTCTTCGTCCGAGCCCACCTGGGCCGAGGCGTCTTCATCCTCGTTCACCAGGCCGTCCACCACCTCGTCGATCTTGATCTCGTCCAGGCGGATGCGGTCGGACATGGCGATGATTTCGGCAATCGTCACCGGGCAGGCGGAGATGGCCTGGATCATGTCCTTCAGGCCGTCCTCGATGCGCTTGGCGATCTCGATCTCGCCTTCGCGGGTCAGCAGCTCGACCGAGCCCATTTCGCGCATGTACATGCGCACGGGGTCGGTGGTGCGGCCGAAATCGGAGTCGACGGTGGAGAGTGCCGCTTCGGCGGCCGCTTCCGCCTCGTCGTCGCTGGTCACGGTGGCGACGTTGTCGGACAGCAGCAGGGTCTCGGCATCGGGCGCGTGCTCGTACACGGCGATCCCCATGTCGTTGAAGGTGCCGATAATGCCTTCGATCGCCTCCGGATCGACGATATTGTCCGGCAGGTGGTCGTTGATCTCGGCGTAGGTGAGGAAGCCGCGCTCCTTGCCGAACTTGATCAGCGTCTTGAGCTTCTGGCGGCGGCGTTCCAGTTCCTCTTCCGTCGCTTCCGTGTCGGAAGAGAAGGCGTCCTTGAGCAGGGCCTTTTCCTTGGCCTTGCGGTCCTTGGCCTTGGCCTTGTCCACGGCTTTCAGCTCGGCGCGCTCGACGGCATTCAGCGCGGCGACTTCGTCGTTCTCCGGCTGGAATTCCTTCGGCTTGCGGCCGCGCCGTCCCGGCACCTTGACGGTGGGGAGCACGTAGCCCGAAGTGTCGATGGCGGCCAGCGCCGCCGCATCCGTGGTCTGGCTGACCGCCGGCGGCGCCTTGGCGCGGGTCTCCGTTTTATCGGCCGTCTTGGCGGCCTTGGCGGTCACTTTGCTGGGCTTTGCAGCCGCTTTGGTTTCAGGTTTCTTTGCTGGCACAGGCGCTTTCGATGTCACAACGACTTGCTTAACGGTTTAGGATGATGCCGATAATCCACCCCGGCACTGCTAAAACTGCTACTGCGGTCAGGCTCCATTCCACGCAACAGCATGCTCTGCCTTGCGTGGCAGAAATAATACTGTACGGCAGCGCGCGGGGGCTAGAGCCATGGAGGTGAGGACGCGGGGCCGGCCCGCTCGGCGACAAGAAACTCGCGCCGTCTCAACCCAAGTCCGGCTCTGGCCGCCGACGCCCCATTGCACGCCGATCAAGAGCCTAACTTACTGAAAACAAACACAAATTCTGAACTGAAAAACCATGCCAAAGTATTGAAATACTTAGCGTTTTATTATAGCACGCCACTTTACAATTGCCAGAAGTGCAGCCCCCGCTGTCCCCTGGCATCTTGTTGCAATTAGCGCGGCGCCCTCGCCGCCTCGTCCTCCCGCATCAGCTGGTTCTGCTTCGAGGTGATTTCCCGGTAACGCACACCCAGTTCGTCCGATGACAGGCCCGCCGCAAACAGCTGGTTGAGCTCGGTTTTCAGGGCATCCAGCTTCAGGTGGCGGATGGTGGCGGACAGCCACACCCGCTCGCTTTCCACATCCGGCTCCGGCGCGGCGGCGATTTCGCCGATCAGTGCATCGTACTCGCCGCCCTCCTCCTTCAGGTGCTGCACCAGGGCGGCAAAGGTGGCGTGCGGCCCCAGGGCCTGGGACAGGGCCACCAGCTGCACCAGGCGCTCGCAGGCGTCCTGGCCGAGCTGGAGGCAGGCTTCCAGCGCATCCTCGTCGATGTCCTGGGCCAGCGCCGGGTGCGTAATCAGCGCCCGGATGATCTTCAGCTCCAGCCCCACCGGCTCCTGCCGTTTGCTCTTCGGCGGGGCCTTGCGCGCCACGGACACCGGCTTGGCCAGCTCGAACAGGGCCTCGATCTCAGCTGGCGAGCTCTGCGTCATGGACGCCAGGCCGCGCACGATCTGCAGCCGCAGGGCGGACGGGGCCATCGCCTGCAGCATGGGCTTGGCGTCGAACTGGGTGCGGGCCCGGCCTTCGGGCTCGTCCAGGTCATGGTCGCCCGCCGCCTCGCGCAGCAGGAACTGGGACAGCGGCATCGCCTCGTGCACCTGCTGCTCGAAGGCCTCCGTGCCGTACTCGCGGATATAGCTGTCCGGGTCGTGCTCCTGCGGCAGGAACAGGAACTTGATGGTCTTGTCGTCCGACACATGCGGCAGGCAGGCTTCCAGGGCGCGGCGGGCGGCCTTGCGGCCGGCGCGGTCGCCGTCGAAACTGAAAATCACCGTGTCGGTTTGGCGCAACAGTTTCTGCACATGGGTCGTGGTGCAGGCCGTGCCGAGGGTGGCCACCGCCTGGGGGAAGCCCATCTGGGCCAGCGCCACCACGTCCATATACCCTTCCGTCACCAGCACATAGCCCGCATCGCGAATCGCCTGGCGCGCCTCGAACAGGCCGTACAGCTCGGAACCCTTTGAAAATAAAGGCGTTTCCGGGGAATTCAAGTACTTTGGCTCGCCCTGTTCCATGATGCGGCCGCCGAAGGCGATCACCTGGCCCTTGGTGTTGCGAATTGGAAACATCACACGCTCGCGGAAGCGGTCGTAACGCTTGATGTGGCGGCCCTGCTCGTCCACCTTGTCGATCACCAGCCCGGCCTCGACCAGGGCGTGGGCGTCGTACTTGGGGAAGACGGCGCGCAGGTTGTCCCAGCCGCCGGGAGCGTAGCCGAGGGCGAAGCGGGCTGCGATCTCGCCCGTCAGGCCGCGCTTTTTCAGGTAGGCGATGGCCTCGGGCGCCTTGCGCAGCTCGGCCTTGTAGTAGTCGGCCGCCGTGCTCATGGCCTCGGACAGGGCCATGGACTGGGCCTGCTGGGCGGCGCGCTGGGCGGGCGGAATCTTGTCGTCCGCCTCGGGCACGATCATGCCCACGTTCTGGGCCAGCTCCTTCACGGCATCCACGAAGCCCATGCCGGAATATTCGATCAGGAAGCCGATGGAGGTGCCGTGGGCGCCGCAGCCGAAGCAGTGGTAGAACTGCTTGGTGGGGCTCACCGTGAAGCTGGGCGACTTCTCGTTATGGAAGGGGCACAGCCCCTGGTAGTTCGCCCCGCCCTTTTTCAGCTGCACGTAGCGGCCCACCACGTCCACGATATCGACGCGATTGAGCAGATCGGCAATGAAAGACTGTGGAATCACGTGGGCTGGGAAGCTTGTTGCAGATCAGACTATACCGCACGGCCGAGCAGGGGCTTGACCCTGCTCAAGCGTGCGGACGGAACCATCAACCCTGGGTCAGGGCCTTCTTCACCATGGCGGACACCACGGTCATGTCGGCGCGGCCGCTCAGCTTCGCCTTCGCCAGGCCCATGACCTTGCCCATGTCCTGCGGGCCGGTGGCGCCTGCTTCGGCGACGATGGCCTTCAGTTCGGCGGCCACTTCCTCCTCGGAGAGCTGGGCGGGCATATAGGCCTGCAGCACGGCCATTTCGGCCTTTTCCTGCTCCGCCAGGTCCTGGCGGCCGGCGGCTTCGTATTGGGAGATCGAATCCTTGCGCTGCTTGATCATCTTTTCGATGATGCCCACCACGCGGGTATCGTCCAGCTCGATGCGCTCGTCCACTTCCCGGTTCTTGATCTCGGACTGCAGCAGGCGGATGGTGCCCAGCTTCAGGGTGTCCTTGGCGCGCATGGCGGCTTTCATGTCATCGGAAATCTGGGCTTTCAGGCTCATGGCAACCTCAAAAAGGATAGCTAAAAAAGGAAAACCCGCTGCGGTAAACCGGAGCGGGTGAACGCTTGCGCAATCGGGCCCGGGGCGCAGACGCCAACGCCAGGCCCGCCATGCGGCAGCGGAATTAGTACAGCTTCTTCGGCAGCTGCTGGCTGCGGATGCGCTTGTAGTGACGCTTCACGGCAGCGGCCAGCTTGCGCTTGCGCTCTGCGGTTGGCTTTTCGTAGAACTCGCGAGCGCGCAGTTCGGTCAGCAGACCCGTTTTTTCGATCGTGCGCTTGAAGCGGCGCATAGCGACTTCGAACGGCTCGTTTTCTTTAAGGCGAATAGTGGTCATGTAAAAATTCAAACCGTTAGGGTTTCAGAGAGACAGCGATATTAGCAGCTTTTTTCCAGAAATGGAAGAGGAGCGCATGTCTTGTGCCGCCTGGAGTGTGTGGCTAGTGACAACTCAGGCTGATGTGTACTGCTGGCTTGGACAGAGATTGAAACCCCAAGCCGGGATCGCCATGATATCAGATTGCCAGCCCGGCCGCTACCCCCGAAGCCCAGGCCCACTGGAAGTTGTAGCCGCCCAGCCAGCCGGTCACGTCCACGGTCTCGCCGATGAAGTAGAGGCCGGGCACCCTGTTCGCCATCATCGACTGCTGGGACAGCTCCCTGGTATCCACCCCGCCCCGGGTCACTTCCGCCTTGCGGTAGCCTTCCGAGCCGTTGGGCGTGATGGTCCACTGGTTCAGGGCCTGGCCCAGCTTGCGCAGCTGGGCGTCCGGCATGTCGGCCAGGCGGGCGTCGGCATTGAAGCCATGCGCCAGCAGCAGGCCTTCGGCCAGGCGGGCGGGCAGCCACTGGGACAGCACATTGCCCAGGTGCTTCCTGATGGTGGACTTGCCCTCGATCAGGGCCTGGGCCACATCCATTTCCGGCAGCAGGTTGAGGGTGATTGGCGTGCCCGGCTGCCAGAAGCTCGAAATCTGCAGGATGGCGGGACCGGACAGGCCGCGATGGGTGAAGAGCAGATCCTCGCGGAAGCGGGCGCCGGTGGGGTTGCGGCCCTTGAGCGAACCGGTTTCCACGTCCACCTCCAGCGAAATCCCCGCCAGGGGGACAAAGGGCGCCCAGGACGCCTCGTCGAAGGTCAGCGGCACGAGGGCCGGGCGCGGCTCAACCAGCTTCAGGCCGAACTGTTTGGCGATGCGGTAGCCGAAATCGGTGGCGCCGATCTTCGGGATGGACAGGCCGCCGGTGGCGATCACGAGGGCGGTGGCGGCGAGATCGCCCGAATCCGTCGCGAGCAGGAAGCCCTGCTCCGTCTGCGCAACGCTCTCCACCTTGGACGGCATACGCCAATGCACATCGCCAGCGGCGCACTCCGCCTTGAGCATATTGATGATCTGCTCGGCGGAATCGTCGCAGAACAGCTGGCCCTTGTGCTTCTCGTGGTAAGCGATGCGGTGCTTGCGCACGAGGGCGAGGAAATCCTGCGGGGTATAGCGCGACAGGGCGCTCTTGGCGAAATGGGGATTCTCCGACAGAAAATTGGCGGGCCCGGCGTTGATATTCGTGAAATTGCAGCGGCCGCCGCCGGAGATGCGGATCTTCTCGGCGAGCTTCTCGGCGTGGTCGATGAGCACCACGCGCTTGCCGCGCTGTGCTGCGGTGGCCGCGCACATCATCCCCGCCGCGCCCGCGCCTACCACTGCCACATCAAACACTTTCGCCATGCCGCCCCCGAATCAAACCCGGCATTCTACGCGAACCAACAGCCCAGCCCGTGTCCACTTCTGGTGCCAGGGAAGATTTTTGGACACGAAGTCAGCTGTAGCGACACATAGTGTCGAGTTCGTGTCCACTTTTCTTCCCTGGCACCAGAAGTGGACACGAGGTCAGCTGTGGCGCTGGCGGAGGGTGCGGGAGATGGCGAGGCAGTGGGAGACTTGCTGGGCGATGGAGTCGGGCACCGGAACGTCGCCGCGCAGCACCGCGCTGATCCAGGCGGCCGTGGCCGCCGCGCTTTTGTCTTCGGGGAGCGCGGGCAGCGTTTCCACCAGCGTCTGCTTTTCGACCAGCACCGTGCGCTGGCCTTCGTGGAACCAGTCGATCTTCTGCGCCTTGTTGGCGTTCGCTACCGTCTCGCCTTCCGTGCCGCGCATCAGGAAGGCGTCGCCGCGCTCGTGCGGCGCCGCCGCCGTGAAATACTCGCCCAGCGTTTCGAGATATTCGGGATGGGTGTAGGACACGAGCCGCAGCGCAGCGCCTGCAAACGGCTGCATGATCTTGACCAGCGTATGCGTGGAGTTGCGCACGCCCAGCACCTGCCTCAGCGCGAGCATGTAGGCCAGCTTCGGCGCCAGCGCGCCGATGGTGATGAAGCTGGCCTTGCCTGCACTCAGCGCTGCTTCGGCTTCGGCATGATTCGCCGCGGCCTTCACGCCCAGCTCGGCGAACACTTCGGCCGTCGCCACCCGGCCGGGGTCGTGCGCCACGCCGTGCACCAGCACAGGCACGCCTTCGCGCGCGAGCAGCAGCGCCAGCAGCGCAGTCAGGTTGGCCATCTTGCGGGCGCCGTTGTAGCTGGGGATGAGCACCGGCGCATACTCGCCATCCGGCGCGCGCAGCGGGGCGAAAGAGGCTTCGGCGGCGTCGAGGAAACCGGCGAGCTCCTCCACCGATTCGCCCTTGATGCGCATCGACAGCAGGATGGCGCCCAGCTCCAGGTCGCTCACCCGCCCGTCCAGCATGGCTTCGTACAATGCCCGTGCATCGTCGCGGTTCATGGCGCGGGCGCCGTGCGCGCCGCGGCCGATCTCCTTGATGAAGGGCGCGGCCTTGAAGGGTTCCTTGGTCGTCATTCAAACAGCTTACCGCATTTCGCGCTACACTATCAGGTCCCCCTAATGAAACAAGCAGCCGCATCATGATTGCCCAAGACCTCGAGAATATTAACGTCACCTCCTTCGCTTCGATGCCGACGCCCGAAGCGCTGCACGCGAAACTGCCGCTGACGGACAAGGCGTCCGATACCGTGACCAAGGGCCGCGAAGACCTGCGCGCCATCCTGGACCGCAAGGACAAGCGCCTCTTCGTCGTGGTCGGCCCCTGCTCCATCCACGATCCCGTCGCGGGCCTGGACTATGCACGCCGCCTGAAGGCGCTGCAGGAAGAGGTGAAGGACACCATGCTGCTGGTGATGCGCGTGTATTTCGAGAAGCCGCGCACGACCACCGGCTGGAAGGGCTATATCAACGATCCCTTCATGGACGATTCCTTCCGCGTGGACGTGGGCATGGAGAAGGCCCGCCAGTTCCTGCTGGACGTGTGCGAACTGGGCCTGCCCACCGCCACCGAGGCCCTGGACCCGATCTCGCCGCAATACCTGGGCGACCTGATCGCCTGGACCGCCATCGGCGCCCGCACCACGGAATCGCAGACGCACCGCGAAATGTCTTCCGGCCTTTCGACGCCCGTGGGCTTCAAGAACGGCACGGACGGCGATATCGGCATCGCCATCAACGCCATCCTGTCTGCGGCGAACCCGCACGCCTTCCTGGGCATTAACAGCCAGGGCAACGTGTCCATCGTACGCACGCGCGGCAATGCCTACGGCCACGTGGTGCTGCGCGGCGGCGACGGCCGCCCGAACTACGATTCCGTGTCGGTAGCGATTGCCGAACAGTCGCTGGCCAAGGCCAAGCTGCCCGCCAATATCGTGGTGGACTGCTCGCACGCCAACAGCTACAAGAAGCCCGAGCTGCAGCCCCTCGTGATGACGGACGTGGTGAACCAGATCGTGCACGGCAACGAGTCGCTGGTGGGCGTGATGATCGAGTCGAACATCGTGGGCGGCAACCAGAAGATCCCGGCCGACCTCTCCGAGCTGAAATACGGTTGCTCCGTGACCGACGGCTGCATCGACTGGGACACCACGGCGCAGATGCTGCGCCAGGCCCACGCCGAGCTGCTGGACCGTCCCTAAGCCCCCTTCCCCGCCAGCGGCCCGGCCGCTGGCACCATGAAGCCGCGTCCGCTTTCCATTACAATGGCGGATTCCCCTTTTGATTTCTGCGGCATTTCATGATCGTTCTCGGCGTCGAATCCTCCTGTGACGAAACCGGCCTGGCTCTGTACGACACGGAGCGCGGCCTGCTCTCGCACGCCCTGCATTCGCAGGTGGCCATGCATGAGGAATACGGCGGTGTGGTGCCAGAGCTGGCGTCGCGCGACCATATCCGCCGTGCGATCCCGCTGCTCGAACAGGTGCTGGATAAGGCGCAGACGCGCGCCGCCGATATCGACGCCATCGCCTACACGCAAGGCCCGGGCCTCGCAGGCGCGCTGCTGGTGGGTTCCTCCATTGCCTGCAGCCTTGGCCTCGCGCTGGAGAAGCCGGTGCTGGGCGTGCACCACCTGGAAGGCCACCTGCTCTCTCCCCTGCTCGCGAGCGATCCGCCCGAATTCCCCTTCGTGGCGCTGCTGGTCTCGGGCGGCCACACGCAGCTGATGCGCGTGGACGGTGTGGGCCAGTACGAGCTGCTGGGCGAAACCCTCGACGATGCGGCGGGCGAGGCCTTCGACAAGTCGGCCAAGCTGCTGGGCCTTGGCTATCCGGGCGGCCCGGCCATTTCACGCATGGCGGAATTCGGCGATCCGGAAGCGTACAAGCTGCCGCGCCCCATGCTGCATTCGAAGGACCTGAACTTCAGCTTCTCCGGCCTGAAGACGGCCGTGCTGACGGTGGTGAAAAACCAGAGCAATGTCTGCGACCAGGACAAGGCCAACATCGCGCGCGGCTTCGTGGATGCCATCGTGGATGTGCTGACGGCCAAATGCCTGGCCGCGCTGAAGCAGACCGGCCTGAAACGGCTGGTGATTGCGGGCGGCGTAGGCGCGAACAGCCAGCTGCGCGCTGCGCTGAATGCGGCGGCCGCGAAGAAGCGCTTCAGGGTCTACTACCCGGAACTGGAGTTTTGTACCGACAACGGCGCGATGATCGCCTTTGCGGGCGCGATGCGGCTGCGGATCAATCCGCAGGCGGCGCAGCGCGACTATTCCTTCAATGTCCGCCCGCGCTGGCCGCTGGACGAATTGCGCACCGTCTGATCAGCCCAGCAGCACTGCTGCAAGACCCACCAGCGCCAGCAGGCCGCCGGCGGCGTAGGTGCCCGTACGTACATTCTTCTTGCGCAAGTCCACACCGCGCGCGGCCATGCGTTCACTGCGCAGCGGCTTGGTGCCCGCTGCCTGCGCTGCACCCGCTTTCTGCTGGGCCATCGCAGTGTTGCTGCTGTCGTTCATGATGAATCTCCTGATTTGTATATACCAGCATAGCAGCAACGAAGGTTTCCTTACCACCCTCTTGAACACGCCTGTGGACAACTAGGCAAGAGCGGGATCGCCGCGCAGGCGTTCCGCGAGCAGGTCGATGAAGGCCCGCACGCGCGCCGAACCCCGCCGCCCATCGCGGTGAACGATGTTCACGGGGACCGCTGGCAGCTCGAATTCCGTTAGCACCGGCACAAGATCTCCGCTCGCCAGCCAGGGCGCGGCCTGATAGGACAGCAAGCGCGTGAGACCCAGTCCGCGCCGCGTCGCTTCGATGGCCGCGTCGATGCTGCTGACCGTCAGGCGGGGGTGGACGCGGTAGGCGTTTACCCCGTTTTTCTCTATGAAACGCCACTCCGGCTGCACGCTGGCGCCGGTGTTCACGATCAGCGTGTGGCGCTCCAGTTCGGACGGGCTGGCGGGCTGGCCGTTGGCAGCGATGTAAGCCGGCGCCGCGCAGATCATGCGCCGCACCTGGCCCACGCGCAGGGCACGCAGGCTGGAGTCCGGGAGTTCGCCGATGCGCACTCCCACGTCCAGCCCTTCCTCAATCAAATTGGTCACCCTGTCAACAAAAACGGCAGACACTTCGGTGCCAGGGTAGCGTTGTAAATAGTCCACAATCCCCGGCATCACGTACATGCGGCCGAACAGCACAGGCGCCGTCACGGCCAGCAGGCCGCGCGGCGCGGCGTTGATGCCTGCCGCCGCTTCGTCCGCCTCGTCGGCGGCGGCGATGATGCGCCGCGTGTCCTCCAGATAGCGCTGGCCCGCTTCGGTAAGGCGCACATGCCGCGTGGTGCGCTCCAGCAGGCGCACGCCCAGCTTCTCCTCCAGCGCCGCAATGGCGCGCGTCACGGCGGGCGGCGACATGCCGAGGCGGCGCGCTCCCGCCGCAAAGCCGCCTTCCTCGGCCACGGCCACGAAAACGCTCATCAGGTAAAAGCGGTCCATCTAGTTCCTCCTGCGCGCTGCGGTGAAGGCGCCTTGCGAGGCCGCGATCACGTGGTCGATGAAGTGGCGCACGCGCAGCGGCATGCGGTTGCGCTGCTGGTAGTACATGTACACGCCCGCGTTGCTGGTGTCGAGCTCCGGCAGCAGGTGCACAAGCCTGCCCTGCGCCACGTCGCCGCCCAGCATGTAGGTGGCCAGCTGGCCGATTCCCATGCCCGCGCGCACGGCCTCCACCTCCGCTTCGGCGGTGCTGAAGGTGGCCACGCAGGGCACGTCCATGTAGACGGTGCCGCCCTCTCCGCGCAGCTCCCAGGGTACAAGGCGTCCCGTATTCGGCTGGCGGAAGCCGGTGCAGCGGTGCTGCAGCAGTTCCTGCGCCGTGCGGGGCGCTCCGTGCCGTTCGATGTAGGACGGCGCGGCGCAGATCTGCAGGGTGATGTCGCCGATGTGGCGCGATACCAGGTTGCGCTCCGGCGGATGTCCGGCGCGGAAGCCGACGTCTATCCTGCCCTCGATCAGGTCCTGGAACTGGTCGCTCAGCTGAAGGTCGAAGCTGGCGCCGGGATACTGCTGCTGGAAGCTGCACAGCAGCGGCGCGAGGAAGTGGGTGCCGAAGCTGGTGGGCGCAGCGATGCGGATCAGGCCATCGACTTCGCGGCGGCTGTTCTGCACCTGGTCGAATGCTTCATCCAGCAGCCGCAGGCCGGGGTTGGCCAGTTCGAACAGGCGCTGGCCCTCGTCGGTGAGGCTCAGGCTGCGCGTGGTGCGGTGGAAAAGGCGCACACCGAGATGGTCCTCCAGCTGGCGCACGGCCTTGCTCACCGCCTGCGGCGTGAGCCCCGCCTCCACAGCCGCCTGGCTGAAGCTGCGGGCGCGCACCACGCCGATGAAGAGGGTCATGACCCTGGCCTTGTCCATATCGATTTACAACCAGAAGATGAAAATGAATCATCTTTACATGATCTAGTGTAACACCGTGCGGATGCCTACACTTTGCTCCATCAAACACCTCGAAAGGAAAAGAATCATGAGCAAAGTCTGGATGATCACTGGCGCCTCCCGCGGCTTCGGCCAACTCATCGCCCGCGAGGCCCTGGCCCGTGGCGACAAGGTGGTGGCCACCGCGCGCAACCCGCAAGCCGTCATCGACGCGCTGGGCGAGCACCAAAACCTGCTGGCCCTTGCGCTGGACGTGGCGAAGGAAGCCGCATCCATCGTCGCGGCAAGCAAGGCGGTGGAACGCTTCGGCCGCATCGATATCCTGGTCAACAACGCGGGCTTCGGCCTCCTTGGCGCAGTGGAGGAATCCTCGGCCGAGGAAGTGCGGCGCGTGTTCGAGACCAATGTCTTCGGTGTCCTGAACGTGAGCCGCGCCGTGCTGCCGCAGATGCGCAGCCAGCGCAGCGGCCATATCATCAACATCTCCTCGGTGGGCGGCTATTCGAGCTATCACGGCTGGGGCGTCTACTGCTCCACCAAGTTCGCCGTGGAGGGCCTGAGCGAGGCCATGTCGCAGGAACTGGCCTCGCTGGGCGTGCATGTCACGGTGGTGGAGCCGGGCTTCTTCCGCACGGACTTCCTGGATGCGAGCTCGCTGGTCGAAACGGCCGCCCGCATCGGCGACTATGCGGAGACCGTGGGCGCAATGCGCGAATTCGCCTCGGGCGTCAGCCACAAGCAGCCCGGCGACCCGGCCAAGCTCGCGAAAGCCATGCTGGTGCTGGCCGACGCGCCCAGGCCGCCGGTGCGCCTGCAGCTGGGCAGCGACACGGTGGCGCGGGTGCGCGAGAAGAACGCCTTTGTGGAGAAGGAGCTGGGCGAATGGCTGGAGACCGCCCTTTCGACCGACTTCGCTGCGGACAAACTGGCCGCCTAAGGCAGGGCGGGAAGCTCCTTGCCGCAGCTGCGGCAGAAGCGTGCGCTGGCTTCATGGTCTTCAGCCAGGCAGCCGGTGCACGTTCGGCGCGGCCGCAGGTGCTGGCCGCGCTGATGCGTGATCTCCGAGCTGATGATACCGGTCGGCACCGCGAGAATGCCCCAGCCAAGCAGCATCATGATGGAGGCGATGGCGCGGCCGATATCCGTCTTCGGCACCAGGTCGCCGAAGCCCACCGTCGTCATGGTGCTGATGGCCCAGTACACCGCCGTCGGAATACTGGTGAAGCCGTGGGCCGGGCCTTCCACCAGATACATCACGGTCCCCAGCAGGAACACGATCAGCATCACCACCGAGAGGAAGACCATGATCTTGCGCCGGCTCGCCATGAGCGCGTGCCCCAGCATGCTGTATTCCTGGATATAGAGCGTGAGCTTGAGGATGCGGAACATGCGCAGCAGGCGCAGGATGCGCACGTCCAGCAGCACGTGGGCGCCGGGAATGAAGAGCGATACATAGCTCGGCAGGATGGACAGCAGGTCGATCACGCCGAAGAAGCTGGTCGCATAGCGCAGCGGCCTTTGCACGCACAGGCAGCGCGCCACGTATTCCACCGTGAACAGGACGGTGAAGAACCACTCCGCCCCGATCAGCCATTCGCCGTACTCCTTGGCCACCGGCGCCATGCTGGTCAGCACCACGCAGGTCACGCTCAGCAGGATGGCGACGATCAGCCCCAGGTCGAAAGCGCGGCCCTTCTTCGTGTCGGATTCAAAAATGATGGCGTAGAGCTGCGCGCGCCAGCCGCCGGAGGGCTTGCCGAAGCGCTGGTGCGGATCGGAGGATCTGGAGGAAGGTGCAGGCGCGCCCTCGGCGCGCGGCGCGGAATCAGGGGCGTTCATGGCAGCCCATCATAGCGCCGGGGCGAGCAGGTC
This sequence comes from Massilia endophytica, assembly GCF_021165955.1. Classification (NCBI taxonomy): domain Bacteria; kingdom Pseudomonadati; phylum Pseudomonadota; class Betaproteobacteria; order Burkholderiales; family Oxalobacteraceae; genus Massilia; species Massilia endophytica. Next base: position 3,797,410 of record NZ_CP088952.1, read on the forward strand.
GGCGCGCGGATAGCCCCATGGGGGCACATGGCCGGGACAGCTCTCATGCTCCCCGCCCGCCACTTCCAGCGTCGTGAAGTTGCCGCGCGGCGTGGCGGCAAAGCGCATATCGCTGCCCCTGTCGCCGTCCAGCGCGGGCGCTCGTGCAAAGCGCAGCCACGCGTTGACGTGGCAGTCGCGCGCGGCCAGTTCGCGCAGCATGGGCAGGCTGCCCTGCCATTCGGAATACAGCTGGAGGCGGCCTTCTGCATCGGCAAACCGGGCCGGATCGCGGAAAGCCTGCGGGCATTCGCGTGCATGCATCCAGGACGGGGCAAGGCTCAGCAGGCCGCGCCGCAGGCGGTAGCTGCCCGCCGCTTCATCGCTCTCCACCGACACGAAGGACCAGCACAGGGGCTGGGCCGGGAAGGCCGTCATGGCCACATCCAGCACGCGCGACTGCGGATCCATGGCCTGCAAAGCCTGTTCGATGCGCTGGCGTCCCAGGCGGGATGCCGCGCCCTGCACCGCCACGAAGCCCACGCACACCAGCAGTGCCAGCGCCAGGGCGCGCCTGCTTTCCATGTGCAGCAGGCGCAATGCAGCGAGGGCCGCGCCCAGAACGAGCAGGCCGGCCAGCGAGCCGGGACCGAGATAGCCCTTGCCGCTGAAGTAGACGAGCGTTCCCGCCAGCACCGCCAGCGCCAGCCAGCGCACGGCGGACCAGCCGATCGTCAGCGCCAGGGGCACGCCGAAGGCCACCCAGAATACGGGCTCGACGATGAAGACCATGTCTCCGTAGAACCAGCCATTGTTCAGTGGATAGAAGGGATGCACGCCGTAGGAATTCAGGAAGTCCATCGTCAGGTGCAGGGCGAAGCCTGCGGCGATGGCGACCGCCAGCCCCAGCCGGGCGTGGCGGCTCTCGCGCAGCAGGGCCCGCGCATTCGGCCACAGCAGCCACAGCAGCGCGAACAGCAGCAGGGCCTGGGGCAGCGCGAAAAGGATGGTATGGGTATGGCCCCGGTGGTGCAGCAGATAGCCCAGGGGCGCGGGCAGCAGCCGGGTCAGGAAAAGGTCGAGGTCGGGGAAATTGCTGGCGGCGGCGCAGGCCGTGAGCAGCAGCCGGTGCCGGGTGCGCTGCCGCGCCGGTTCGGCCTCCGGCGGCAGCGAGCGCTGCACCAGCTCCCCAACGCCGAGGCCGGCGAAGGAATGGGTGAGGTTGTCCACGCGCCGGGCCGAGCCTTAGTGGCTCACCTCGACGCCGTGCCAGAAGGCAATACGGTTGCGGATGGCCTTGGCGGCCTCGCTCGGCGTGGGATAGTACCAGGCCGCGTTCCTGTTCAGCTGGCCGTCCACTTCCACGTCGTAGTAGCTGGCCACGCCCTTCCACGGGCAGAGGGTGGTGTGGCTGCTGCTCTTCAGGTATTCCTGCTTGACCCGCTCGCGCGGGAAATAGACATTGTGCTCGACGATCTCGACTTCGTCCGGCGCCGCTTCCGCGATCACAACGCCGTTCCAGATTGCAGTAGGCATTTAAACGTTTCTCTCCATATTCAGCTGGCGACGCCGTTGCGTCCCTGGGCCTTGGCGCGGTCCAGCGCCTCTCCGGCGGCGCGCAGCAGGCTGTCGGCATCCTTCACCTGCATGTCGTCGAACAGGCCGACACCCAGGCTGGCCGTCACCGTGATGCGGCGCGCGCCCTCGTAGTGTACTTGGGCTTCGATCTTCGCGCGCAGGTTCTCGGCCAGTTTGTGCGCGCCTTCGCGCGGGGTATTCGGCAGCAGCACGCACAGTTCCGCGCCGCCCAGGCGGCCGGGAATGTCGATCACGCGCACGTTCTCGCGGATCAGGCGCCCCACTTCGCCCAGCACCTTGTCGCCCAGGCTGTGGCCGTGCTCCTCGTTGAGCTGGCTGAAATGATCGAGGTCGATCATCAGGGCCGTAAGCGGCGTGCGGAAGCGGCGCGCGCGGGCGATCTCGAACTGCAGGCGGTGCAGCAGCGAACGGCGCTTGTGCATGCCGGTCAGTTCGTCCGTGGTGGCCAGCAGCTCCAGCTCCTTCTGCGCCAGGCGCAGGGCTTTCTGGTGGGCGCGCGCCTCGATCAGGCGCATGGCCTGGCGCGCCAGGCCTGCCAGCAGGTTGCGCTGCTCCGCGCCCAGGCGGCCCGGCGCCGTATCCATCACGCACAGGGTGCCGATGGCATGGCCGTCCGCGCTCATCAGCGGCATGGCGCTGTACATGCGCATGCCCGGCTCCTCCACCGTCATCGGCATGTGCATGGTGCGGGCGTCGCGCTGCAGGTCGGGGATTTCGGTGGGCTCGCCATCCAGCACGGCCAGGGAGCAGTAGCTCTGGCCGCGCGGCAGGGAATCGTGGGACTGGCCGTGGCTGGCGTTGAACCAGGTGCGGTCGCCGTCCACCAGGGTCAGGAAGGCATAGGGCGTGCCGCACAGCCGGGAAGCCAGTTCGGCCAGGAAGTCGAAGTCGGGCCCGCAGGCTTCGTCCAGCGCCTCGTAGCGGTGCAGGGCCGCCAGGCGGTGCACTTCGTCCGCGGGCTGCGGAAAGCTGGGATATAACTGTTCTGCCGCTGCCATGAACTCTCTCCGGGATGCTCGTTTATGGGCTGTACCGGCCAGTGTAGCGCAATCCGCAGAGGTTGTAACCAGGATAAGAGTTTTACTTTTCCGACACTATTTGCCGCAGGGCCTGCTCAAACACTTCCGGCGGCTGGCCGCCGGAGATCAGGTGGCGTTCGTTGATGATGATGGCGGGCACGGAATGAATGCCGTTGCGCTGGTAGAACTGCTCCACATCCCTGACCTCCTGGGCGAAGCGGCCGGAGCTGAGGATATCGGCGGCCGCCTCCCGGTCCAGCCCCGCGGATTCGGCGGCAGCCAGCAGCACCTCGTGGGAGCCGGGATTTTCGCCGCGGGTGAAGTAGGCGGCCAGCAGGGCGTGCTTGAGCTCGCGCTGCCTGCCCTGCTGCTCGGCCCAGTGCAGCAGCCGGTGGGCGTCGAAGGTGTTGTAGATGCGGCTGCGCTTGTCCATGGCGAACTCGAAGCCGAGGGCGGCGCCGCGCTGCCGGATCATTTCCTGCGACTGCGCCAGCTGGGCGGGCGCGGCGCCGTATTTGCGGCCCAGGTGCTCGGCGATGTCCTCGCCCTCCGGCCCCATGTCGGGATTGAGTTCGAAAGGCTGGATGTGGAGCTCGGCCTCCACCTCCCCTTCCAGCCGCTTGAGCGCGGTTTCCAGCGATTTCAGGCCGATGGCGCACCAGGGGCAGACTACATCCGAAACAAAGTCGATACGCACAGGGGCGGCCATGGCAGGTCCTTTACTTTTTGCGGGCGGCGGCGCTCTTGCTGCCGATGCGGCTTTCCTTGCCGGCCATGAGGTTGGCGATGTTCTTGCCATGGCGCCAGATCAGCAGGCCGCTCATCACGAGCACGGCGAACAGCTGGGGCTCCACGCCGAACAGCAGGCCGTAGTAGAAGGGCGCGAACACCGACGCGATCAGTGCCGCCAGCGAGGAATAGCGGAAGGCATAGGCTACCACCAGCCAGGTCACCAGTGTCGCCACGCCAAGCCAGACGTTCAGCGCCAGCAGCACGCCCAACGCGGTGGCCACGCCCTTGCCGCCCACGAAGCGGAAGAATACGGGCCAGAGGTGGCCGACGAACACGGCCAGCGCCACCAGGGCAATGGCGGTGTCGTCCACGCCCAGGCGTTCCTGGAAGTAGGTGGTCAGCCACACCGCCAGCCAGCCCTTGAAGGCGTCGCCCACCAGGGTCCAGATGGCGGCGCCCTTGTTGCCGCTGCGCAGCACGTTGGTGGCGCCGGGGTTCCCCGAGCCGTAGGTGCGCGGATCGGCCAGGCCGTAGACCTTGCTCACCACGACGGCGAAGGAAATGGAGCCGATCAGATAGGCGGCAATGACGAGCAGTACAGTATTCATATCCCCTTGTTTCCTTTGTTAGTTTTCTTTATTCCGCCAGCGCGCAGTTCACGGGCTTCGCGGCCAGCACCTCGGTCAGCACCTGAGGGCGGATCGAGACCAGGAAGCCGCGCCGCCCGCCATTGATATAAATGGTTTCCAGCCCGAGAATGCTTTCCTCCACATAGACAGGCATCGCCTTCTTGGTGCCGAAGGGCGAGGTGCCACCCACCATGAAGCCGGTGTGGCGCTGCGCCACTTCCGGCCTGCAAGGCTCCACCGATTTGCAGCCGATATTGCGGGCCAGGTTCTTGGTCGAGACCTTGCAGTCGCCGTGCATCAGCACGATCAGCGGCTTGGCTGCTTCGTCCTGCATGACCAGGGTCTTCACCACATGGTGCTCGTCCACGCCGAGCTCGCGCGCGGAAACGGTGGTGCCGCCATGTTCTTCGTACTCGTAAGGATGCTCGGTGAACGGCACCTTGTGCTTGCGCAGCAGTGCCGTCGCGGGCGTTTCTGAAATGTGCTCTTTCCTGGCCATGCCGTGATACGCTAATCGTATATAAAGGAGTTTCTCATTATGCAGCAAGAAATTCGCTTTGCCACCTTCAATGTCTGCAACCTCGCCCCGGCGGGCGCGAAATTGTACGACAACCTGCTGCCCCTGAGCGAGGCGGAGTACGAGGCCAAGGCGAATTGGACCGCGCAGCAGATCGACGAGCTGGATGCGGACGTCATCGGCTTCCAGGAGATCTTTTCCCAGGCCGCGCTGCTGGACGTGCTCTCCCGCACCCGCAAATACCGCGAGGCGACCCATGCGGGCTTCGATCCCGATCCCCACGCGGACCGCCTCACGCCCAATGTGGCCCTGGTATCGCGCCTGCCGCTGGCGGCCGAACCGGCGGTCTACGCCAATTTCCCGGAAGACGTGCCCTGCGACTCGGGCAACCCGGACTCGGACCGCTTCGCCCGCGCGCCCCTGCACGCCCAGGTGGCCCTGCCCGGAGGGCGCGTGGTGGATGTGGTGGTGGTGCACCTGAAATCGCGCCGCCCCGACTACCGCAACGGCGACAACGGCGAAGACCCGCTGGTGTACGCCATGGCCAGCCTGCGTTCCCTGGTCTGGCGCGGCACCGAGGCTGTAGCGCTGCGCGTTTTGCTGAGCAAGATGATGCGCGAATCGCGCCGTCCCTGCATCGTGCTCGGGGACTTCAACGACACGGCCGATGCAGTCACCACCACCATCGTCCTGGGCAACGGCAATATGCAGGGAGGCGAGGAGCGGCGCGGCCGCCTTTACGACTCGCACCAGATCCAGCTGCGGCAGGACCGCCTGCGCAATGTGGGCTACACCAGCATCCACGAAGGCCACTACTCCACCATCGACCATGTGCTGGTATCGGAGGAATTCAACCGGGAGTCGCCGCGCGCCATCGGCGAGGTGGTGGACGTGAACTACTTCAACGACCACCTGCAGCAGGAAAGGCCGGAAGCTTCCGACCACGGGCAGGTGCTGGTGCGCCTGCGCCTCTACAGCTAGTGGAGCAGGCGTGACAGGCCGCTGGCCTGCACCTGGCGGTCGGCGTAGTGGCCCTGGTACTGGTCGCAGTCGTGGCGGCGCAGGAACTCCAGCTGCTCGGCGGTCTCCACCCCTTCCGCAATCACCTTCATGTGCATGCTGCGCGCCATCGCGATGATGGTGCGGATGGCCGTGGCGTCGCCGCCGTTGCGCATGAAGGCCTGGGCGATCTTCAGCTTGTCGATGGGGTAGTCCTTCAGCTGGTCCAGGCGCGAATAGCCGGTGCCGAAATCGTCGATGGAAAGCCGGATGCCGAGGCCGCGCAGTGCGGACAGCGTATCGGCCACCGTGTGCCCGCCCTTCATGATCAGGCCTTCCGTCAGCTCCAGCTCCAGGTAGTGCGGCTGCAGGCCTGACTCCGACAGCGCCTCGCGCACCGTGCGCGCCAGGTCCTTGTGCATGAACTGCGCCAGCGAGAGGTTCACCGCCACCACCAGCGGATGCCCGGCATCGTGCCAGCCCCGCGCGCGGCGGCAGGCGCGGCGCAGCACCCAGCTCCCTATGCCCTGCATCAGGCCCGCCTCTTCCGCGATGGCGATGAAGCGCTCCGGCAGCAGCAGGCCCAGTTCGGGGTGGCGCCAGCGGATCAGGGCCTCCACGCCGATCAGCGCCCCGCTGCGGATATCGAGCTCCGGCTGGAACACCAGCTCGAACTGCTGCTCCTCCAGCGCGCGCCGCAGCCCGTTCTCGAAGCTGGTGCGCTCCACGATGCGCTCGTTCATTTCGCCGCTGAAGAACTGGAAGTTGTTACGCCCGCCCTGCTTGGCGTGGTACATGGCGGTATCGGCGTTCTTGATGAGGGTATCGATGTCGTCGCCGTCGCTGGGGTAGATCGCCACGCCGATGGAGGTGGAGATATTGAGCTCGTGCTCGCCCAGATGATAGGGCTGGGTGATGGCATGGCGCACCGTTTCGGCCACGTGGGCCGCATGGTCGATGCCGCCGATGTCGGCCAGGATGATCACGAATTCGTCCCCGCCCTGGCGGCTCACGGTGTCCACCTTGCGCACGCATTTGAGCAGGCGGGCCGCCACCTCCTTGAGCAGCAGGTCGCCCACCTGGTGGCCGAGGGTGTCGTTGATCTCCTTGAAGCGGTCCAGGTCCAGGAAAAGGATGGCCAGCATGGTGCTGTTGCGGCGGGCGGCAGTGAGGGCGAGGCTCAGGCGGTCCAGCAGCAGCACGCGGTTGGGCAGGTCGGTAAGGAAGTCGTGTTCCGCGAGGTGGCGGGTGTGCTCCTCCGAACGCTTGCGCTCCGTGATGTCCGACAGGATGCCCATATAGTTGCTGATCCGGTCGTGGCTGTCGCGGATCGCCGTCAGCGCCAGCCAGGCGGGAAACAGCTCGCCGCTGCGGCGGCGCGCCCAGATCTCGCCCTGCCAGTGGTCGGTGGCGTCGATCTGGTTCCATATCTCGCGGTAGAAGGACTCGTCCTCCCCGCCCGAGCGGTACACGCTCAGGGGCTCGCCCACCATTTCGTCCGCCGTGCAGCCCGTGATCTCCGTATAGGCGCGGTTGATGGCGATGATGCGGCGGTTCCGGTCGCTGAGCAGGATGGCGTCGCGGCTGTTCTCGAAGACCTGGGCCGCCAGATACAGCGCGCGCTCGGCATTCTTGCGCGAGGAGATATCGCGCACCACCACGTAGAACAGGTGCTCGTGGTTCAGGGTGATCGCCGTCAGCAGCACCTCGCCCCAGAACAGGTTGCCGTCGCAATCGAGATAGCGCCAGTCGAAGCGGCAGTTGCCCTGCTCGTGCGCCTGCTTTTCCAGCTGCGCCAGCGCGGGCGCGGAGAGGCCGCCGGCCGGCTGCTGCAGGGGCGAAAAATCGGCCAGCCCCCTGCCCTGCAGGCGCGTGACCTCGGGGCACTTGAACAGGCGCAGGGCCGAAGGGTTGGCGTCCTCGATCAGGCCATTGCGCAGCAGGAGAATGGCGTCGCCCGAGCGCAGGAACATCTGGCGGAAATTGGCGCCCGCCGCGAGCAGGGCGCTTTCCTCGCGCTTGCGGGCGGTGACGTCGACGTCCATGCAGAAAATCTGCTTGACGGCGCCATCCTGGAAAATGGGCACGCGGGTGGAATAGAGCCAGACGTCGCTGCCGCTCAAGGTGTGCACCAGCCAGTCGCCGGAGGGGCTGGGACGCCCGCTGCGCCAGACTTCGGCCACCACGGCCTCGTACTCGGCCTGGCGTTCGCCATAGGAGAGCAGCTGCCGCACGGGCAGGCCGATGGCCTCCTGGGGACTGAGGCCGCACAATTCGGCGCAGCTGCGGTTGCAGAAGCGCACCACGCCTGCGCTGTCGACGCTGTGGACCGCGACCAGCGGCGCCGATTCGATGGCCGCCACCATGCGGCCGATCATTTCACGCGCGGCGTAGGTGGGCAGTTCGGCGACATGGTAATCGGACGGGTTCATGCCCCCATTCTTGCCGCCCGCGCCCGCGTTCCGATTGAGTTCGCGCAAGCCTTGCCGCGCTAAACCGGGTTTGTTTGACGCGCGCTAGACGGCCCCGTCCGCCTCCATGGGGCTCGCTTCCGGGGTCTCGAAGCCCGCCTCGTCGGCCTGCTGTTCGCCGGCCGGCCGGTGCTTGGCCTCCAGCTTGCGCCTGGCCTTCTCCTCCGCCTTGCGCTTCTTCTCCAGCTCGCGCTGGCGCTTTTCGTACTGGAAATTCGTCTTTGCCATGATCGCGCCCCCTTTCCGTACCATTATGCCGGAGCTTCAGCTTCGCAGATTTTTTCAGCCGCGCGGATGATGTACCGCATGCAGCTGCTTCAGGCGCTCGCGCGCAACGTGCGTATAGATCTGGGTGGTGGAAATATCGGCGTGGCCAAGCAGGAGCTGCACCACGCGCAGGTCGGCGCCATGGTTCAATAAATGGGTGGCGAAGGCGTGGCGCAGGGTGTGGGGCGAGAGCGGCCCGTCGATGCCCGCCCTGGCCGCGCATTTTTTGACGATGACCCAGAACATCTGCCGCGTCATCGGCCCGCCCCTGCCCGTGATGAAGAGGGCATCGTCCTGCTGGCCGTTGAGGATGGCGCCGCGCGCCTCCTTCACATAGCGCTCGATCCAGTGCCGCGCCTGGGCGCCGAAGGGCACGAGCCGGGTCTTGGAGCCCTTGCCGGTAATGCGCAGCACCCCGTCGTTCAGGCTCAGTTCCAGGGATTTCAGGGCCACCAGCTCGGACACCCGCAAGCCGCTCGCGTACATCAGCTCCAGCATGGTGCGGTCGCGCACGCCCAGCGGCTCGCGTACGTCGGGAGCAGAGAGCAGCGCCTCCACCTGCGCTTCGCTCAATGTATGGACGAAGCGTGCGGGCTGCTTGGCGGAGATGAGCTTGAGGCAGGGATCTTCCGCGATGCGCCGCTGGCGCAGCGCCAGCTGGTAGAAGCGCTTGAGCACGGAGCGGCGGCGGTTGGCGGAACTGGGCTTGCTCTCCGGGTGCCGCGCAGAGAAATAGGCATGGATGTCGGCCGCGCTGACCGCATGCAGGTCCGCCACCTCCGGCCGCACGGTCTCCAGCCAGTGCGCGAAAAGGCGCATGTCGCGCCGGTAGGCGTCCAGGGAGTTCTTCGACAGGCCGTCCTCCAGCCACAGGCTGTCGCAGAACTCGTCGATCAGAGCAAGGTTGCCTGCTGCCATGCGTATTCGCGGTGTCCTTCGTGCGCCAGCAGCCAGCGCTTGACGCTGAGGGTGAAGCCGGTCTGGTTGTCGTCGCCCGCGAAGCCGCCCAGGCCCTGGGTGCCGGTCACACGGTGGCAGGGCACCACCAGCGGGAAGGCGTTCGCCCGGCAGGCCTGGCCGACGGCGCGCGCCACGGAGCCCAGGTGCTTCGCCAGCTCGCCATAGGTGCGCACCTGGCCGCGCGGAATGCTGCAGAGCTCGTCCCACACCCTGCGCTGGTACTCGCTGCCGACGCGGGCCAGCGGCAGGTCGAAGGGGAAGTCGGCATCCGCGCAGTAGCGCAGCACCTGCTCGGCGGCGCGCTCGGCGACGGGGTCGGTGGGGGCCTTCTCGCCGGCGCTGGCGGGAAGATAGAACATTTCCGTCACCAGCCCGCCTGCCGTGCGCACGCCCACGGCGCCAAAGGGGGCATGGACGATGGCGGAAAAAATATCTTGCGCCTGTTGTATTTTGGACACGCTTGCACTCCTGATACCTGTGGCAACGATGCTACACCACCGCCCCCGCACAGGCAAAAAAAAACGCACCGTCCGGTGCGTTTTGAATTATTACTTGGCGCGGCCCCGGTCGTTTGGTCCCGTCCCGGCAGCTTGTGGCCGCCGCTGGACGGTGATGCCAACAACATCGTTGGGCCGCGGGTCTCCTCGATTTATCCGCGGTATGGCTACCGTTTTCTTATTTGCACTCCCCACTAAATTCCGTGTCCTTGCTACTTTGGTGCATAAGCTTATTTGTTGCACCAATCAGGAGCGGATGAATCATAACTGATCCTTTTCCGTTTTTCTCCTGTTTCTTTCAAGGAAGTAAAAATTTAGTTTACGAGTAAATCAAGTTGGGCAGCCACAGCGAAATTTGTGGTACGTAGGTCACCAGCAGCAGGAAGCCGAGCATGGTGAGCAGCCACGGCATCACTGCCACGGTCAGCTCGGAAATGCCCATCTTCGTGATGCCCGAGGCCACATACAGGTTCAGGCCCACCGGCGGGTGGCACATGCCCACTTCCATGTTCACCACGATCAGGATGCCGAAGTGGATCGGGTCGATGCCCAGCGCCACGGCCACCGGGAACAGGATGGGCGCCATGATCAGCACGATCGAGGACGGTTCCATCACATTGCCCGCCAACAGCAGCAGCACGTTCACCACCAGCAGGAAGGTCACGGTGCCCAGGCCCTGGCCGGTCAGCCAGGTCGCCATGGCCTGCGGGATCTGCTCGCTCGTCATGAGGAAGGAGAACAGCACGGCGTTGGTGATGATGTACAGCAGCATGGCCGACATCGACGCCGAATCCAGCAGCACCTTGCCCACCTGCTTGAGCTTCAGGTCCTTGTAGACGAAGACGGCGATGATGAAGGCGTAGACCGCCGCCATGGCCGCCGCTTCCGTCGGCGTAAACATGCCGGTATAGATGCCGCCCATCACGATCACGATCAGGAACAGGCCCCAGGCGCTGCGGCGGAAGGCTGTGAAGCGCTCGCCCCAGGTGGCCTTCGGCAGGCGCGGGTAGTTGTGCTTCTTCGCCAGCACCCAGGTGGTCAGGCCCAGCAGGAAGGCCAGCATAATGCCCGGCACCACGCCTGCCATGAAGAGCTTGCCCACGGAGGTGTTGGTGGTCACCGAATACATCACCATCACGATGGACGGCGGGATCAGGATGCCCAGCGCGCCCGAGGTGGTGATGACGCCCGCGCCGAAGCGCTTCGGATAGCCCTGCTTGACCATGGCCGGCAGGATGATGGAGCCGATCGCCACCACGGTGGCCGGGCTGGAGCCCGACACCGCCGCGAACAGGGCGCAGGCGAGCACGCCCGCCAGCGCCAGGCCGCCGTGCCAGTGGCCCACGCAGGAGCTGGCGAAGTTGATCATGCGCCGCGCCACGCCGCCGTGGGTGAGCAGGTTGCCCGCCAAAATGAAGAAGGGGATCGCCATGATCTCGAACTTCTCGATGCCGGTGAACAGCTTCAGGGCCACCGACTCGATGGGCACCTGGGTCATGGTGAAGAGGAAGGTCAGCACCGTCAGGCCGAGCGAGATGGAGATCGGCATGCCGGTCAGCATCAGCGCCAGCAGGAGGACGAAGATAATCAGCGCGTTCATGCTTTGGCTCCTTTTTCGGCAGCCAGCTCTTCGTCCAGGCCTTCAACGTGGGAATGGTCGTGCTTCGGCAGTTCGCCGGTGCGGATAAAGGCCACCATCACCTGCAGGAAACGGAAGCACATCAGATAGGAACCGAGCGGCACGGCGAGGTACACCAGCCACATCGGCATTTCCAGGTCGGCCGAGGTCTGGTCGGTATGGGCGATTTCCCACACGAAGCTCGCGCCCAGGGTGCCGACAATGCCGGTAAACAGGGCGCCCGCCAGCAGGCCGAAGATGATGAACTTGTTGCGCCATTTGTCGTCCATGCGGTTGATCAGCACGTCGACCCCGACGTGGATGCCGGTGCGCACGCCATAGGCCGCGCCGAACTTGGCCATCCACACGAACATGTAGATGCACAGCTCCTGCGCCCAGCTCGTGTTGATCTGGATGAGTTCGTCCTGCAGCCAGGGAATGGGCAGGCCGGACAGGTAGCGGTGCACCACCGCCATGAAGATGATGAGAGTGGCTGCGCCCATGAGGGTCGCAATGAGCCACTCTTCCAGGTGGTCCAGGAATTTCATGATGTTCTTTCAGGAGAAAGAGTTGGGGATGTTAAAACGGGACGGCAGAACACCGTCCCGTGGGTGAGGCGAATTACTTCGCGCCTTCCTTGTTGATCGCGTTGATCAGGTCGGCGCCGATACGGCTTTCCATCTGCTTGTGCACGGGCAGCAGGGCCTTGCGCCATGCGGCCTGGTCTTGAGCGCTCAGGGTGTAGAACTCAGTCTTGCCGGCCTTCTTCATGGCGTCCAGGGCCATGTCGTTGTCGCGCTGGGCGATCGCCTTCTCGTAGGTGGTGGCTTCACGCATTGCGCCTTCCAGGGCGGTGCGGATATCGGCCGGCAGGCCGTCCCAGAACTTCTTGTTCACGATGACTGCATAGCCCAGGTAGCCGTGGTTCGACACCGTGGCGTACTTCTGCACTTCGTGCATTTTCTGGGTGTACATGTTCGACGGCGGGTTCTCGGTGCCGTCCACCACGCCGGTCTGCAGCGCCTGGTAGACCTCGGAGAAGGCCAGCACCTGCGGGTTGGCGCCCAGGGCGCGCATCTGCGCGTCCAGCACCTTGGAGGACTGGATGCGCATCTTCAGGCCCTTGAAGTCGGCCGGCTGCTTCAGCGGCTTGTTGGCCGACATGATCTTGAAGCCGTTGTCCCAGTAGGCCAGGCCGGTGATGCCCTTGCTTTCCAGTTTCTTCAGCAGGCCCTTGCCGATGGGGCCTTCGGTCACGTTGTACAGCGCGGTCTTGTTCGGGAAGGCGTACGGCAGGTCGAATACTTCGAACTCCTTCACGCCCAGCGGACCGAACTTGGCCAGCGACGGGGCCAGCATCTGGACGGCGCCCAGCTGCAGGGCTTCCAGCTCTTCCTTGTCCTTGTACAGCTGGCTGTTCGGGTAGACCTCGACCTTCACGCGGCCGTTGGTGGCTTTCTCGGCCAGCTGCTTGAAGCGCTCGGCGGCCTGGCCTTTCGGCGTGTCCGTCGCCACAACGTGGCTGAACTTGATGACGATGGGCGCCTGGGCGAAGGCGTTGGTGGTGAGGCAGGCGGCCGCGCTCAGCGCGACCAGGATGGTCTTCAGCTTCATGAGTGTCCCCAAAATAAAGATGGATTATTATTCTTGCCATACCATTGTGGACAAAGCCATGTTGCGGGACAACTGTGGAAAACCACAATACCTCCCGATGGCGGATTCGTTACCCTCAGCCAATGACCAAGCAGCCCCTTCTTACCCGTCCGCGCTTCCCCGCCCCGCTGCGCTGGCTGCTGCCCATCGTGCTGGTGCTGTTTTTCCTGGCCATCCTGATCTGGCTGCCCTGGCAGGCGCGCCAGATGGAAAGCAGCGAGCGCCAGGAGCAGTTGATTGCCGATACCCTGTGGGTGGAACAGACCATCCGCTTCCAGATGGGACGGCATGAGGAAGACGTGCGCAGCCTGGCCAACGAGATCCTGTCCGGCCAGCTGCAGGACCGGAAGCTGCACGTGCGCATGGAGAGCATGCTCAAGATCGGCCCCGAACTGAAGCGGCTGATGTGGGTGACGCCGGAAGGCAAGGTGATCGCCTCCAGCGACGCCGTGCTGCCCGTGCTGGCGGGCCTCTCGCCCGGATCGCTGGCGGCGGCCGAGCGCGCGGTGCGCAGCCACAACCCCGTCTACAGCCAGCCGGACGCCGAGTCGCGCAATCCGGCGGGCGCGCCGGGGGCCGTCACCATGGACTACCACTATCCCCTGTTCCGCGGCGCGGACTATATCGGCAGCCTGGTCGCCACCTATCAGCTGAGCACCATCCTGGAAGAGATGGTGCCGTGGTGGTTCGCCCAGGACAACCAGATCACCCTCCTCGACCGCGACGACAAGGTGCTGGCGCGGCGCACCGCCGCCGGTCCCGGCCACGGCGTGTATACCCACAAGCGGGGGCTGGACCTGCCCGGCGCCTCCATTACCCTCATGACGGACAGCGTGAAGAGCGAGCCGAAGCTGCTGCCCAACCTCCTGGTGGGTTCCGTGATCGCGCTCTCCCTCGGCCTGCTCTGGAGCCTGCTGGCCCTGTGGGGCCACATCTCGCGCCGCCTTGCCGCCGAAAACGCCCTGCGCCAGCAGATGGCCTTCCGCACGGCGATGGAGAACTCCCTGGTCACCGGCCTGCGCGCGCGCGACCTCGAAGGGCGCATCACCTACGTCAATCCCGCCTTCTGCCAGATGGTGGGCTACCCCGAGGAAGAGCTGGTGGGCCGCTCGCCGCCCATGCCCTACTGGGCGCCGGAAGTGATGGCCGAATACCAGCACCGCCTGGCCAATGTGCTGGCCGGGACGGTGACGCCGCAGTTCGAAACCATTTTCCAGCGCCCGGACGGCACGCGTATTCCCGTGCTGATCTTCGAGGCGCCGCTGGTGGACAACGAAGGCCGCCACACGGGCTGGATGGGTTCCATCCTCGACATCTCGGACCGCAAGCGCATCGAGGAACTGAACCGCGAGCACCAGGAAAAGCTGCAGGCCAGCGCGCGCCTGGCGACGATGGGCGAGATCGCCTCCATGCTCGCGCATGAACTGAACCAGCCCCTGGCCGCCATTTCCAGCTACACCACGGGCGCCCTGAATGTGCTGACGCGGGCAGGCGGCAACGGCCAGTCCGTGGACGCGGGCATGCTCAAGCCCGCGCTGGAACAGGCAGGCGCCCAGGCGCGCCGCGCGGGCCAGATCATCCGCAGCGTGCACGAATTCGTGAAGAAGCGCGAGGCGGAGCGGCAGGACGTGGCCGTGGCGTCGATGCTGGACAGCATACGCGCCCTGATCGAGCTGCAGGCCCACCAGCACCAGGTGAGCCTGCAGACCGCCATTCCGCCTACCCTGCCCCTGGTGCGCGCCGACCGCATGATGATCGAGCAGGTGCTGCTCAACCTCACGCGCAACGGCATCGAAGCCATGGCCAACCTGCCGCCGTCGCGGCGCGTGCTGCGCGTCGAGGCGGAGCGCGATGCGGCGTCCGGCATGGTGGCGGTCTCCGTCATCGACCAGGGACACGGCATTCCGGCCGAAGTGGCCGAGCGCCTGTTCTCGCCCTTCTTCTCGACCAAGGCCGAAGGCATGGGCATGGGGCTCAACATCTGCCGCACCGCCATCGAATTCCATGGCGGCACACTCACGCACCGCGACAATCCGCAAGGCGGTACTATATTCACATTCACGCTGCCGGCATCCGGCGCCAACGCATAAGACGGAGACAAACCATGCTGCATATCGTGGACGATGAAGAAGTGGTGCGCGACTCGCTCTCGTGGCTGGCCTCCTCGCGCTCCATCGCCGCCACCAGCTACGAGCGCGCGGCGCATTTCCTGGCCTATGTGGAGGCGGGCCAGTTCGATCCGCAAGGCGACTGCGTTCTGCTCGACGTGCGCATGCCGGACATGAACGGCGTGGCCGTCTTCGACCAGCTGGCGGCGCGCGGCCTGACGCAGCGCCTGCCCGTGATCTTCCTCACCGGCCATGGGGATGTGCCCATGGCTGTGGATACCCTGAAGCGCGGCGCCTTCGACTTCTTCGAGAAGCCCTTCAACGACAACGAGCTGATGGACCGCGTGCAGGAAGGCCTGGAGAAATCGAAGCACGCTTCCGCCTCGGCCGCCGTGCATGCGCGCCTGGCCACGCTCTCGACCCGCGAGCGCGAAGTGCTCGACCTGATCCTGGCGGGCAAGATGAACAAGGTGGTGGCGGACGAACTGGGCATCAGCATGCGCACCGTCGAAGTCCACCGCGCCCACATCTTCGACAAGATGCAGGTCAAAACCGCCGTCGAACTCGCCGGCCTGCTGAAATAGGTGCCCACTTGAGTGAAAAAACTGTCGCAGACAAACTCTTTGCGGCCAAGGCGAAGGCCATTGCCGTCATCAATGCCGGGGCGGCGAATGCCGGGCTGGTGGCGCAGCTGCCGCAGGAGAAGCTGGCCGCCAAGGGCGCGGCGGACCTGATCCTGCTCTTTGCCGACAGCGAGGCCGAGCTCGAACGGGAGCTGCCGAAGGCGAAGACGCGGCTGGAACCGAAAGGCGCCCTGTGGGTGTGCTACGTGAAGGGCACCTCGAAACTGCACACCGGCCTTCACCGCGACCGCATCAATGCCTATGCCGAGAGCATCGGCCTTACCGCCGTTGCCATGATCTCCATCGACCAGGACTGGTCCGCCCTCCGCCTCAAAATTAGTTAAGCGCTTATGTAATTATGTGCTAGCATGGGGTCCATGAAACCTGGACTCGGCACTCAATTGCGCCATCTGATCGAACTGCTGGACGGCGCCGTGGGCGAAGCCTACGACGCGGCGGGACTCGACTACCGCCCCCGCTACACCCCTGTCATGCGCGCCCTCGCCGAGGGCAGGCCGCTGACGCTCGGCCAGATCGCCGAACGCGCCCGCATTACCCAGCCCGCCGCCACGCAGACGGTGAATCTCATGCTGAAGGCCGACCTGGTCGTCAGCACGCCCGGCACGCTGGACGCGCGCCAGAAGCTGGTGAGCCTCAGCCCCCACGGCAAGGCCATGCTGCCCAAGCTCCAGCGCTGCTGGGCCGCCACCAAGGGCGCAGCCGACTCGCTGGACGCCGACATGTCCCATCCCCTTTCCGAGGCGCTGGCCGAAGCCATTGCGGCCCTGGAGCAGCAGCCTTTCGGCGAGCGTATCCGCGCCGCCATGACCGCGAATAAAAAACGATAAGGAGAATCATGGACACTTCCATCGCCGCCAGTCCCGCTCCGCTGCGCAAGCGGCTGCTCGCCAATCCCGTCGTCCGCATCCTGCTCGCCGCGCTGGCTTCGCTGGGCACGATGGCGCTGGTGCTCCTGCTGTCGGAACTTGTGCCGAAGCCCATGCGCACCGCCTGGCCCGTGCTGCTGGCCGCCGTGGGCTGCATGCTGGGCTACCGCTTCTACGTGCGCAAGGTGGAACAGCGCGCGCCGCTGGAGGCGTCCGGGCCCGGCGTGCTGCACGAGCTGGGCGCGGGCATCGGTATCGGCGCCGCCCTGGCCATCGGCGTGGCGGGCGTGCTCCTGCTGTGCGGCGCCATGCAGGTGCAGGGCGTGGGCGACTGGCGCGCCATCCTCAAGCCGCTGCCCGAACAGGTGCTGGTGGCGACGTTCGAAGAGCTGGTGTTCCGCGCTATCCTGTTCCGCATCGCCGAACAATATTGGGGCCTGCGCACGGCCGTCATATCCAACGTGCTGCTCTTCGCCCTGGCCCACGTGCCGAACGAGCATGTGACCGTGCTGGCCATCGTCGCCACGGCGGTGGCGGGTGCGGGGCTGCTGGCCGTTTATCTCGTCACGCGGCGCGTGTGGATCGCCATCGGCATGCACTTCGCGTGGAACTATCTGTTCGATGCCTTCCTGACCGTGCCGGTGTCGGGCCATCCTGCACGCGGCTGGATACAGGTAGTCCCTGCCGGTCCCGAATGGCTGAGCGGCGGCGCCTATGGCGTGGAAGGTTCGCTGGTGACGGTACTGGCCTGGGGCGCGGCGGCTTACGTGCTAGGCCGCGTGGCGCGCCAGCGCCCACAGAACGTGCTCGCGCACTAGCTCAGAAGGATGCCCGCGGCGCGCCTCCAGCGCCGCGACAATCGCCGCATCGCCGCGCGCGCCAAGCGCGGCGGCATTCCCCAGCCCCACCGCAAGATTGCGCAGCCAGCGCTCATGGCCGATGCGCCGGATCGGGCTTCCCTCCATGCGGCGGTTGAACTCCTCCTCGCTCCAGCCGAACAGCTCCACCATGCCCGCCGTGCCAAGGCCATGGCGCTCGTCGAAATCCGGCAGGGTGGCGCGCTGGGCGAACTTGTTCCAGGGGCAGGCGGTCTGGCAATCGTCGCAGCCGTAGACCCGGTTCCCGATCAGTGGCCGCAGCTCCTCCGGTATCGCGCCTTTGAGCTCGATGGTGAGATAGGAGATGCAGCGCCGCGCATCCAGCCTGCCCGGGCCCAGAATGGCCTGGGTAGGGCAGACATCAATGCAGGCGGAGCACTGGCCGCAGTGCGCTTCCGTGGATTCGTCCACCGGCAGCGGCAGGTCAACGAGAATCTCGCCCATGAAGAACATGGACCCGGCGCTGCGGTTGATGAGCAGCGTGTGCTTGCCGCGCCAGCCCAGCCCCGATTTTTCGGCCAGCGGCAGCTCCATCACCGGCGCGGAATCCGTGAACACGCGGTAGCCGAATTCGCCCGTGGCGGCGCGGATGCGGTCCGCCAGCTGCTGCAGGCGGGCGCGCAGCACCTTGTGGTAGTCGCGGCCCCGTGCGTAGACGGAGATCACGGCGGCCGAGGGATCGGCCAGGCGCGCGCGTTCGCGTTCGCGCCAATCCTCGTCCAGCGATGCGGGCAGATAGTTCATGCGCGCCGTGATGACGCGCACCGTGCCCGGCACCAGCTCGGCGGGCCGCGCGCGCTTCATGCCGTGGCTTGCCATATAATCCATCTCGCCGTGCATGCCCGCGTCGAGCCAGGCCTGCAGGCCCGCTTCGGCGGCCGACAGGTCGATATCCGCGATCCGCACTTCCGCAAAGCCGAGTTCTCGCCCCCATGCCTTGATGGCATCGGCAAGTTCGGCAAGCTGGGAGGTGGAGAGGGACATCGGCACGGCATCAACAGGATTCAGGCAGCCATTTTATTCGATGCAGCACTTCACAGCCCACCTTCGCGACGAACAGGCCACCAGCGCACTGGGCGCCGCCCTCGCCCGCGCGCTTGCGCCCGGCCTCGTCATCTACCTGCACGGGGACCTCGGCGCGGGCAAGACCGCCCTCACCCGCGCACTGATCCAGGCCGCGGGACATCGCGGCAATGTCAAAAGCCCAACCTATACGCTCTCCGAACCCTACCGCGTGCAGCTGGAGGGGACAGCCGTGGACATCATCCACTACGACCTGTACCGCATGAGCAGCCCGGAGGAGTTCCTGGACGCGGGCTTCCGCGAGGATTTCAATGGTCACAACATCTGCATCGTGGAATGGCCGCAAAAGGGAGAACCGGTGCTGCCGAAGGCCGATATCGACATTTTCCTGACGATTTCGGGCGCGGGACGTGATGTAGAATTGCATGCGTCCTCAGCTATAGGTCAGTCATGCCTGCAACGCCTCCAATTCCAGCCGAACCCATAGCCCGCCGCCGCCGCACCGTGCTCAAGGCGGGCGGCACGCTGCTGCTTTCCGTCTTCGCGCCGCTGCCTGCGCGCGCCGCCCAGATCCTTGCCGTGCGCGTCTGGCCCGCCGAGGATTACACCCGCGTCACGCTGGAAAACGATTCGGACCTGAAGGCCACCCACTTCATCGTGAAGGACCCGGAGCGCCTGGTGGTGGACATCGAAGGCCTGGAGCTCAATCCCACGCTGAAAACGCTGGTTGCCAAGATCCAGTCCAACGACCCCTACATCCAGCAGGTGCGCGTGGGGCAGAACCGCCCGAACGTGGTGCGCCTCGTGTTCGACCTGAAGGCGGAGATCAAGCCGCAGGTGTTCACGCTGCCGCCGGTAGGCGTGTACAAGCACCGCCTGATCTTCGACCTCTATCCGGTGCAGGAGATCGACCCCATCGCGGCCATGATCGAAAAGGGCGAATGGTCGAAGGACGGCACGCCCGTGGGCCAGGAGCCCGCGCCGAAAGACGTGCTGCCCCTGCCGGACAACAAGATCGCCTCGCCCGGCGTGCCGTCCGAAGCGGCGCCGCGTCCGGATATTCCGCAGAAGACTGAACCCAAGGTTCCGGCCCGCAAGCTCACGCGCATGCTGACCATTGCGCTGGACCCCGGCCATGGCGGCGAGGACCCGGGCGCCATCGGCGCGCGGGGCAGCCGCGAGAAGGACATCGTGCTGGCCATTGCCAAGCGCCTGAAGTTCAAGATTGAAGAGCACCCGAACATGCGCGTGATGCTCACGCGCGACGGCGACTTCTTCGTGCCCCTCCCCCAGCGCGTGGAGAAGGCGCGCAAGGTGGACGCGGACCTTTTCGTGTCCATCCACGCGGACGCCTTCGTGCAGCCCAGCGCGCGCGGCGCCTCCGTCTTCGTGCTGTCCGAGAAGGGCGCCAGCTCCTCCGCCGCGCGCTGGCTGGCGAACAAGGAGAACACGGCCGACCTGATCGGCGGCGCCAATACCCGGGCTGCCGACAAGCACTTGGCCAGCGTGCTGTTCGACCTTTCCACCACCGCCCAGATCAACGACAGCCTGAAAGTGGGCAAGGCCGTGCTGACGGAAATCGGCGGCATCGCCAAGCTGCACAAGGGCTCCGTCGAACAGGCGGGCTTCGTGGTGCTGAAGGCGCCCGATATTCCGTCCATCCTGGTCGAAACGGCCTTTATTTCGAACCCGGAAGAAGAGGCGCGCCTGCTGGACAACGGCTACCAGGACCAGATTGCGGACGCCATCGTGAAAGGCATCCGCCGCTACTTCGCCAAGAACCCGCCGCTGGCCAAGAACCGCCTGACATAACAAGGAAAGACGCATGAACGAAATGCTCGCCGTGGGCGAACTGCCCGCCGTCCGCATCGCATCGGCAGACGGCGCCGAAGCCACCATCGCCCTCTATGGCGCCCACCTCGTGTCGTGGAAGTCCGCGGACGGGAAGGAGCGCCTGTTCATGAGCCGCCAGTCGCCGCTGGACGGCAGCGCCGCCATCCGTGGCGGCGTGCCCGTGATCTTCCCCCAGTTCTCCACGCGCGGCACGGGCCAGCGCCATGGCGTGGCACGCCTTTCCACCTGGACGCTGGCCGCCATCGGCAGCGCGGACAACGGCGACGCCTGGGCCGAATTCGCACTGACGGAAGCGAACGTGCCGCCCGCGCTGGCACAGGGCTGGCCGCACAAGTTCGCCCTGCTGCTGCGCTTCACCCTGCGCGGCAACGCCATCGAGATGCGCTTCAACGTGCGCAACACGGATACGGAGGACTGGGACTTCGCCTGCGCCCTGCACACCTACTACGCCGTGAAGGCCTTCACGGAAAGCGCGCTGGAAGGCCTGCCTGACGGCCGCATCGCCTTCGGCCCGAAGCTGGACAACATCTACGCCGCGCCCCCGGAACTCACCCTGCACACGGGCGCGAACGGCCTGCGCCTGCAGCAGCAGGGCTTTACGGAATTCGTGGTGTGGAATCCGGGCGCGGAAGGCGCCGCGGCATTGGCGGACATGGCGGACGAGGAATGGCAGCAGTTCGTCTGCATCGAGCCTGCGCGGGTGGACAAGAAAGCGCTGGCGGCCGGCGCCGAGTGGACCGGCCTTCACACCATTACTGCGATTCCTTGATCATGCGGCCGGCGGCGGCCTGCACGGGGCGCGCGTTCAGCGGATAGAGGCGGCTGAACAGCGCCAGCTGCGCAGGCGACGCCTGCACGGTTTCCTTCATCACCAGATACAGCACGCCCTCGGTGCAGGGCGGCTCGCTGAGCGAACCCATATAGGTGTAGTAGTCGCGCCGCTCCGGCAGCAGGTCGTTCGGATCGAGCACGATGGAGGGCGTGAAGGTGTCGCGCTTCTCCAGCGGCAGGTTGTTCCAGATGGTCTGCACCGCGGGCTGGGGACGGCCGCGCTCCAGCATCAGCGCCAGCACGGCGATCTTGCCTTCCACGTCCTTGTGCACGAGATGGATGCCCATCTCGTAGCTGCGGCCGTTCACGCGCTCTTCCGCCGGACGGTGGAAGTGCAGCTGCTGCAGCTCGAACATGCGTCCCGCCACATTCAGGTAATTGCCGCCGCCGACCTGCACCTGCACGGTGTGGCCGTTGTCCGTGACGCTGAAGGCGGAAGGACGGTAGTCGAAGGCGATCTGCTCCAGGTCGACCTTGATGCCGTCGCGGATATCGATGGGGGACTGGCGCGTGCCGCCATTGCACTTGGCCCAGTCGGAATTGATCTTGCTCCAGTTGGCCGGGCCGAACTCGCCCTCGTAGGTCCAGTAGGTGCCCGTCGCGCGCGGCGGCGGCGCCGAGGCGGCGGCCAGGCGGGCCTTGGCTTCGCGCGCCTCGCGTTCCTTCTTGGCCTTGGCGGCAGCGGCAATGCGGGCCGCCTGGTTGGCGCGCATCTCGGCCAGGCGCTCGGCGATCTTGGCGGAGAGCTCAGCCTCCGCCTGCTCTTCCTGCTGGCGCGGAGTGAGCTTGCGGGCGGGCTTGACCACGGGCTTGATGGCCGGCAGCGCCGGTGCGCTGGCGGCCGGCGCGGACGCCGCCGCCGAGGCGGCGCTGGCTGCGCCCGCACCCTTGGCCGCGGAGGCCGGGGCGTCTTTGGCGCTCGCAGTCCCGACGAGGAGACAGCTGGCAGTCAGGGCGATGAGGGTACGCATGGCAATCCGGAAAGAGAAGAAGCATTATTCCGGTTAACGGATGCGCTGGGGAAAAACTTGAGCCTTTCAGCGCCCCAGAACTTTGCGGCCGATCTTCCAGGCCGCGCCCAATGCCATAGGGACAACGGCGACGCCGACGCCGAACAGCACGATGGCCGTCAGGTGGTCGCGCACCATGGGAATATTGCCGAAGAAGTAGCCCGCCACGGTGAGCGACACCACCCACAGCAGGGCGCCCGTCACGTTATAGAGCTGGAAACGCACCAGTGTCATGTCGGACACGCCCGCCACAAAGGGAGCGAAGGTGCGCACCACGGGCACGAAGCGGGCCAGGATGATGGTCTTGCCGCCGTGCTTTTCGAAGAAGTTATGGGTGCGCTGCAGCGCATCCTTGTTGATCCAGCGGTAATCGTGGGTAAACATGCGTTGCCCGATGGCCTCGCCTATCCAGTAATTGGTGGTATTGCCGAGAATGGCCGCCGTGACCAGGAGGAAGATCAGCAGGCCGAGATGCAGTTCACCCGTCGCGCAGAAGGCGCCCGCAATGAAGAGCAAGGTATCGCCGGGGAAGAAGAACAGCACGACCAGACCCGTCTCGGCGAAGATGATGAAAAACAATACCGCGTAGATCAGGGTGCCGTACTGCGCAATCAGCTGGCCCAGCGCCTTGTCGACGTGAACCAGCATGTCCAGCAATTGAACGAAATCCATAAATATCCCAAAAGGTTGCGGCGGGAATCATACACCAGCGGGCAGGCGGGGGCGGGAGTTTCCAAACCGTTCACGTTCCAGTTTACAATTCTTCGACTTTGCCCAGCAAGCGGCCCACCCTCGAAGGAGATTCCTGGATGCAAGTTTTGAAAGCCCTGCCCGCCGCGCTCGCGCTGCTCGCCCTGCCCCTGTCTGCCGCCGAATTGCCGCCCAAGCCCTCGGTTGGCGACGTGATCAAGGCTTCCAAGCCTTCCGAATGGCGCCCGCTGGACGCCGAAAACACCCTTTACATGGAAGTGCCGGGCGGACGCATCGTTATCGAACTCTCCCCCGTTTTCGCCCCCAACCATGTGGCGAATATCAAAACCATGGCTCGGGAGAACTATTTCGACGGCCTGGCCATCCTGCGCTCCCAGGACAATTTCGTGGCCCAGTGGGGCGACCCGAACGAGGACAAGCCGAAACCGCTGAAAACGGCCAAGGAGAAGCTGGAAGGCGAATTCACCGTTCCCCTGAAGAACGACAGGCAGTTCACCCGCCTGCCGGACAAGGACGGCTACGCGCCCCAGGTCGGCCATTCGAACGGCTTCCCCTCCGCGCGCGACCCGAAGAGCGGCCAAGCCTGGCTCACCCACTGCTACGGCATGGTGGGCGTGGGACGCGGCAACGAGTCCGACAGCGGCAACGGCGGCGCCCTGTACGCCGTGATCGGCAATGCCCCGCGCCAGCTGGACCGCAATATCACCGTCGTCGGCCGCGTGGTCGAAGGCATGCCCCTGCTCTCCACCCTGCCGCGCGGCCCGGCCCCCATGGGCTTCTACGACAAGCCGGAGAAAATGGTGGCCATCAAGTCCGTGCGGGTGGCGGCGGATGTGCCAGAGGCCGAGCGCAGCAAGCTGGAAGTGATGCGCACCGACTCGGCCAGCTTCAAGGCCATTGCCGAAGCCCAGCGCAACCGCGGCGGTCCCTGGACCAAGGTGGCCGCAGGCCATGTGGATCTTTGCAACGTGACCATCCCGGTTCGCGAGCAAGGCAAATAGCCAAGTTATAATCACGCCCCATGAACGCCCCGACCCCGCCGCGCCCGATCCGCGCCCTGCCCGACCAGCTGATTTCGCAGATTGCCGCGGGCGAGGTCGTTGAACGCCCCTCCGCCGTCGTCAAGGAACTGCTGGAAAACGCGCTCGATGCGGGTTCCACCCAGATCACCGTGCGGCTGGAGGAAGGCGGCGTCAAACGCATCTGCATCACCGACAACGGCCGGGGCATCCCGCCGGACCAGATGCCCCTCGCCCTGGCGCGCCACGCCACCTCCAAGATCGCCTCGCTGGACGACCTGGAGAACGTGGGCACCCTCGGCTTCCGGGGCGAGGCGCTGGCCTCCATCGCCTCCGTTGCCGCCGTCACCCTGACCTCTCGCACCGCCGACGCGGCCCACGCCTGGGAAATCGAAGGCTCGCACCTTGGCACCGTGGTGCCCTCCTCCGGTTCGCAGGGCACCACGGTCGATGTGCGCGACCTGTATTTCAATACGCCCGCGCGCCGCAAGTTCCTGAAATCCGAGCAGACGGAATTCGGACACTGCGCCGAAGTCGTGCGCCGCATTGCGCTGGCGCGGCCGGACGTCGCCTTCACCCTCTCGCACAACGGCCGCACCGTGGACCACTGGATGGTGAGCGACATGGCCAAGCGCAGCGCCCAGATCCTGGGCGAGACCTTCGCCGAAGCGCGCCTGGCCATCGACGAAGGCTCGGGCGTGCTGCGCCTGCACGGCTTCGCGGGCCTGCCTACCGCATCCAAGGCGCGCGCCGACTGCCAGTACTTCTACGTCAACGGCCGCTTCGTGCGCGACAAGCTGCTGGTGCACGCCGTACGCGCCGCCTATGAAGACGTGCTGCACGGCGACCGCTTCCCCTCCTACGTGCTGGCGCTCGATCTCGACCCGGCCCTGGTGGACGTGAACGTGCACCCCTCCAAGATCGAAGTGCGCTTCCGCGACAGCCGCGCGGTGCACCAGTTCGTGTTCCATGCTGTGCAGCGCGCACTGGCGCAGACCTCGGCCACCGCCCACGGCAGCGTGCCCTCGCCCCTGCCCGCGGCGGATACGCTCGGCGGCGGCCCCGTATGGCGTCCGCAGGAGCAGACCTCCTTCGGCTCCATCCTGAAGCCGGACTACACGCCCACCTTCTCGCCATCGCCCTTCGCGCGCAATGGCAGCGGCGCCGGCGTGGCCCAGAGCACGGAGCGCTACGGCGCCCTGTTCGCCGCGCAGCCGGACGGCGAAGCCGCGCCGCGCCGCGAATACGCCATGCCGGAGGCGGCGCCCTATGTGGCTTCCTCCTCCGCCATGTCGCAGGACGAATTCCCGCTCGGCTTCGCGCTGGCCCAGCTGCACGGCATCTATATCCTTGCCCAGAACAGCAAGGGCCTGGTGCTGGTGGACATGCATGCCGCGCACGAACGCATCCTGTACGAGCAGCTGAAGAACGCGCTCGACGCGCAGATCGCGGGCACGGACATGCAGGTGCAGTCCCTGCTGATTCCCGTCACCTTCTATGCCGATGCGGTGGAAGTGGGCACCGTGCAGGAACACGGGGAAACGCTCACCACGCTCGGCTTCGATATCGCGGTGCTCTCGCCGACCACGCTGGCCGTGCGCTCCGTTCCCGCCCTGCTGAAGAACGCCGACGCCCAGACCCTGGCGCGCGACGTGCTGCGCGATGTGCGCGAATACGGCGGCTCGCGCATCCTGATCGAACGGCGTAACGAGCTGCTTGGCACGCTGGCCTGCCACACGGCGGTGCGCGCCAACCGCATCCTCACCCAGCCCGAAATGAACGCCCTGCTGCGCCAGATGGAAGACACCGAGCGTGCCGACCAGTGCAATCACGGACGCCCGACCTGGGTGCAGGTGGAGATCAGCGCGCTGGACAAGCTTTTCCTGCGCGGCCAGTAAATCCTTATGAAGCAGTCATCGCGTCCGCTGGCGGTCGCCATCATGGGGCCGACCGCCTCCGGCAAGACGGCAGCGGCGCTGGCAATTGCCGAACGCATTCCCGCCGAGATCATCTCCGTCGATTCCGCCCTGGTCTACCGGGGTATGGATATCGGCACGGCCAAGCCCACGCGCGAGGAACTGGCGGCCGTGCCGCACCACCTCATCGACATCATCGACCCGCTCGAGAGCTATTCGGTGGCGCAGTTCCGCGATGCCACCCTGCGCCTGGTGGACGAAATCGTCGCGCGCGGGAAGCTGCCGCTGCTGGTCGGCGGCACCATGCTGTACTACAAAGGCCTGCAGGACGGGCTGGACGACCTGCCGGGCGCCGATCCCGCACTGCGCGTGGCGCTGGAACAGGAGGCGGCGCAGCGGGGCTGGCCCGCGCTGCACGCAAGGCTGGCGCAGCTCGACCCCGCCACGGCGGCGCGCCTGAAGCCCAACGACGCGCAGCGCATCCAGCGCGCGCTGGAAATCATTGAACTGAGCGGGCGGCCCATGTCCGAACTGCTGGCGAAGCGCGAGAAGAGCGAGCTGCCCTTCGAGCTGCTGTCGCTCGCGCTGGAGCCTTCGGACCGCGCCGTGCTGCACGAGCGCATCGCGCGCCGCTTCGACATCATGCTGGAGAACGATGCGCTGATCCGCGAAGTGGAAGGCCTGCGGGCGCGCGGCGACCTCGATCCCGGCCTGCCTTCGATGCGCTGCGTGGGCTACCGCCAGGTGTGGGAATACCTGGACGGGAAGATCGACTACGCGCAGATGCGCGAAACGGGCATCATCGCCACGCGCCAGCTGGCCAAGCGCCAGCTCACCTGGCTGCGCGCCATGCCCGAGCGGACGGTCATTGACTGCCTGGCGCCCGATGCCACGGCGCAGATCCTGGACCAGTGCATGCAAAAACTTCAATAAGCACCAGAAAAGTTCAAAAAATGTCGTTGCGCTTTCTTGACAAGGTCCGGATCAGCGACGATAATAATGCCTCTCGCGGTGATATAGCTCAGTTGGTTAGAGCATAGCATTCATAATGCTAGGGTCGGTGGTTCAAGTCCACCTATCACCACCAAGAATTCGGAAGCCGTTGATTCAGCTGAATCAACGGCTTTTTTGTTATGGCGCCGGCGCTGCGCTGTACTTCCTCCCTGCCCCCTCCCCATCACGAGAAACAACGCGAGTCCTGCGCAAGATGCCAGTTCGCGACATCGTTGTTTACTAAACAGACTAAAAACAGACCCTTTCCTCATCCTTAATTGACTCTGTCAAAAGGGCACTGTTATAAAAGAACCCAGCAGGAACGCGCCAAGCAAGGCGGCACGCATTCCGCGAAACGCAGCCATAGGCGTTTATTAAAACCGATAACGGAGACTCTGCATGCAATTGAATTCCATGCATGGCACACCTGGCAGCCAGCTGTATTCCAAGGGGGCGCAGGCATGAGCCAGGCGACCCTGCGCGGTATCGCGAATGCGACCGGACTGTCGATCGGCACCGTGTCGCGCGCGCTGAAGAATCAGGTTGGCATGACCGAGGAAACGCGCGCCAAGGTGCGCGACGCCGCTCTCCGGCTGGGCTATGACTTCTCGCAGTTGAAGAAGGGCCGGATCCGGCGCATCGCCTTCCTGCTGCACAGCCAGCACAACACCCTCTCCTCCAGTCCCTTTTTCTCGCCCGTGCTGCAAGGGGCGGAAGAAGCCTGCCGGCACCAGGGCATTGCCCTCTCCTTCATTGCCGTCAGCGCCGCAGATCCAGTGCTGGCCCAAATCCGTTTGCATCAGCCTGACGCAATCGTTTGCGCCGGTTTCGTCGAACCGGAGGTCCTGGCCGCGCTGCAGCAGTTCGGCCGCCCGATCGTGCTCGTGGACATGCACCAGCGCGGCTTCACCTCGGTCAACCCGGACAATATGCGCGGCGGCTACCTGGCCACCCAGCACCTGCTGCGCAGCGGCCGGCGGCGCATCGCCATGCTGTCCGGATCGCTGGCCCATTACAGTATCCAGCAGCGCAACCGGGGCTTCCGGCAGGCCTTGTTCGATGCCAAGGTTTACGCCGACCCTGACCTGGAAGTGTGCGTGTCCGCCATGGGCGAGGGCGATGCCGGTGTGGCCGAAGCGATGCGCAGCCTGCTCAGCCTGCCAGAGCCCGCCGATGCCGTGTTCTGCTACAACGACAGCGCCGCACTGGCCGCCCTCAAGTACTGCCGGAACGCCGGCGTGAAGGTGCCGCAGGATCTTGCCGTTGTCGGCTTCGATGACATCGCCGCCGCCGCCGCGGCCATCCCCCCGCTGAGCACCGTTCGCGTAGGGAAGGAGGCGCTGGGCCGCGCTGGCGTCGAGCTGCTCCTGAACCCGCCGGAAGAGAATCCGTCCCACATCACCGCCCCCGTCGAGCTCATCGTCCGCGCCAGCAGCGGCGAACACTGAAGACGGCTCCAAAACGAAAACCGTATGCGCAAACTCCCGAACTTCCGTAGTCCCTCCGTCCTGCTCGACCATGCGCGGCACACCATGTGCTTCTACCATCCGCGCGCGATCGATCCGTCCGGCGGCCTCTATCACTACTTCATGGACGACGGCACCGTCTACGACACCCGCCACCGCCACCTGGTCAGCAGCACACGGTTCGTCTTCACCTACGCCATGGCCTACCGCCATTTCAGCTATCCGGCCTACCGCGAAGGAACCGCCCATGCGCTGCGTTTCCTGCGCGACGTGCACCGCAACGCCGACGGCAGCGGCTACGCCTGGACACTGGAAGGGCATGAGGTGGCGGACGGCACGCAGCACGCCTACGGCCTGGCCTTCGTGCTGCTCGCCTATGCCCATGCCAGCATGGCAGGGCTGGACGAGGCCCGGCCATGGATCGGCGAGACCTTCGAGCTGATGGAAGCGCGTTTCTGGGATGCCCAGGCGGGCCTGTACGCGGACGAAGCGAGCCAGGACTGGAGCTTGCTGTCCCCCTACCGCGGCCAGAACGCCAATATGCACGCCTGCGAGGCCCTGCAGGCGGCCTACCAGGCGACCGGCGAACGGCGCTATCTGGAGCGCGCCTACACCGTCGCCAGCCACATCACCCAACGGCAGGCCGCGCGCTGCGGCGGCCTGGTCTGGGAGCACTACGACGCGCAATGGCAGCCCGACTGGAGCTTCAATATCGACGATCCGGAAAACCTGTTCCGTCCCTGGGGCTACCAGCCGGGCCACTTCACGGAATGGGCCAAGCTGCTGGTGCAGCTGGAAGCGCGCGCCCGGGGCGTGCTTGAGCATGACCTGGGCTGGCTGCTGCCGACCGCGGAACGGCTGTTCGCGGTGGCGGTGGACAAGGCCTGGGATGCCGAGTACGGCGGCCTGTGCTATTCGCTGGCGCCGGACCTGAGCGTGTGCGACGGCCACAAGTATTTCTGGGTGCAGGCCGAGAGCGCGGCCGCGGCCGCCCTGCTGGCGCAGCGCACGGGCAATGCGGCCTACTGGGACTGGTACCAGCGCCTGTGGGCATACAGCTGGACCCACTTCGTCGACCACGAGTACGGCGCCTGGTTCCGCATCCTGGACCGGGAGAACCGCAAGCTGAGCGAAGAGAAGAGCCCGGCCGGCAAGGTGGACTACCACACCATGGGCGCCTGCTACGACATCGTGGCCGCGCTGGAGCAGGCCGGCCATGCGTGACGCACCGGCGATGCTGTGCGCCGGCGAGGCGCTGACCGACCTGATCAACCAGGGCGGCGAACAGTGGGTCAGCCGCGTGGGCGGCTCGGGCTGGAACGTGGCGCGCGCCCTCGCCGTGCTGGGCGAGCCGGCCGCCTTCGCCGGCGCCATCAGCTGCGACCGCTTCGGCGACGCGCTGTGGGCCGCCAGCGAAGAGGTGGGCCTGGACCTGCGCCTGCTGCAGCGCGTACCGCATTCGCCGCTGCTGGCCGTGGTGGAACGCAGCGAACCCCCGAGCTATTTCTTCATCGGCGACGACAGCGCCGACCTGCACTTCGATCCCGCCGCGCTGCCCGACGGCTGGTCGCTGGCCTTGCGCTGGGCCCATTTCGGCGGCATCAGCCTGGTGCGCGAGCCGCTGGCCTCGAAGCTGGTCTCGCTGGCGCAGCAGCTGAAGGCGCAGGGCGTGCGGATCAGCTACGACCCGAACTACCGCAAGGTGATGGACGAGCGCCACGCGCCCACGCTGCAGCGCATGGCCACGCTGGCCGACGTGATCAAGGTCTCCGACGAGGACCTGCGCGGGCTGTTCCCCAGCCTCGGGCCGGAGGTGGCGCTGCAGCGGCTGCGCACCTTCAACCCCGCCGCCTGCTGCCTGCTGACGCGCGGCGGCCAGGGCGCCAGCCTCTTCCTCGGCTCGCAGTGCTGCGACGCGGCCGCGCCCAGGGTCGCCGTGGCCGACACGGTCGGCGCGGGCGACGCCAGCGTGGCCGGCCTGCTGCACAGCCTTGCCCGCCATCCCGGCCGCTCCCTGCAAGCCCACCTGCATGCCGCGCTCGCTGCCGGTTCCGCTGCCTGCCTGCAGGCCGGCGCGACGCCCCCGCGCCCGGCCGACATGCAGCGGCTGTTCGACGAACTCGAAGCAGGCCTGGCCTGATCCGCTCAACACCCGACAGGAAACCATCGCATGGAACACATATCGCAATACCCGCCACGGCAGCCGGAGCAGGCTGCGGCCGGCGCCACCGGCCCGCTCGTCATCGTCACGACCCTCTTCTTCATGTGGGGGCTGCTCACCGCCCTGAACGACGTGCTGATCCCGCACCTGAAGGCGCTCTATGCGCTGAGCTACAGCCAGGCCATGCTGGTGCAGTTCTGCTTCTTCGGCGCCTACTTCCTCGTTTCCCTGCCGGCAGGGATGCTGATCAGGAAGATCGGTTACCAGTACGGCGCCGTGACCGGACTGGCGGTCGCGGCGGCGGGCTGCGCCCTGTTCTACCCGGCCGCGACCGGCGGCTATGGGCTCTTCCTGTTCGGCTTCTTCGTGCTGGCTGCGGGCATCACGATCCTACAGGTGGCGGCCAATCCCTATGTGGCGGCGCTCGGCGCGCCGAAGACGGCGTCCAGCCGGCTCACGCTGACGCAGGCCTTCAACTCCCTGGGCACCACGATTGCGCCCGCGCTGGGCGGCATCCTGATCCTGTCGGGGACGCTCGCGGGCGATGCGGCGGGCCAGGCGGCCAGCGTACAGCTGCCCTACCTGGTGCTCGCCACTGCCCTCCTCCTGCTGGCGTGCCTGTTCGCAGTGGCCCGGCTGCCCATAATCGAGCATGCCGACGATGCGGCCCTGCCGCGCCATGGCGCGCGCTCCCTGCTGGCCCACCGGAACCTGGTGCTGGGAGTACTGGGCATTTTCCTGTACGTGGGCGCGGAAGTGAGCATCGGCAGCTTCCTCATCAATTTCCTCGAGATGCCGGCGATCGCCGCCCTGAACCCGGCCGACGCGGCGCATTACGTCAGCTACTACTGGGGCGGCGCCATGGTCGGGCGCTTCATCGGCTTTGCCGTCATGCGCTCCGTGAGCCCCGGCAAGGCGCTCGCGTTCACCGCGGCCAGCGCCATTGCGCTGGTGCTGGCCGCCGTCTTCGGCCACGGCCGGGCTGCCATGTGGGCCA
This sequence comes from Massilia endophytica, assembly GCF_021165955.1. Lineage (NCBI taxonomy): Bacteria > Pseudomonadati > Pseudomonadota > Betaproteobacteria > Burkholderiales > Oxalobacteraceae > Massilia > Massilia endophytica. Next base: position 3,828,827 of record NZ_CP088952.1, read on the forward strand.
TCCTGGCAGTCGGCCTGTGCAATTCGATCATGTTCCCCACCATTTTCAGCATGGCGCTGCACCGGGTAGGGACACTGACGGGGCAGGCGTCCGGCATCTTGTGCATGGCGATCGTCGGCGGTGCGCTGGTGCCGTTCGCCCAGGGCGTGCTGGCCGATGCCGTCGGCCTGCAGCACTCGTTCCTGGTGCCGGCGGCGTGTTACGCCTTCATCCTGTTTTTCGGTTTGAAGTTTTCTGGGCTGTACCACAAGGACGAAGTCGGTCCGCATATCAATTAGGGAGAACAAAAATGAACACCTCTAGAACAACTCTGGCTTGCGCGATCGGCGCACTGTACGCGCTGTCCACGCCCGTCTTTGCCCAGGCCACGTCGGCCGAGACGCCGGTGGCGGAACAGGCGGCCGAGACCCCCGATTCGCAGGTCGTGGTGGTGACCGGCTCGGCGCGCCCGCAACGCCGCTTCGACGTGTCCTATGCGGTCAATGCGCTGTCGCAGGCCAATGTGCAGAAGCTCGCGCCCCTGAACATGGCCGACCTGCTCGGCAAGCTGCCGGGCATCCAGGTGGAAGCGACCGGCGGCGAAGTGCAGAACGTGACGCGGGTGCGCGGCATTCCCACCGACGACGGCTACGCCCTGTTCCAGCAGGACGGCCTGCCGCTGATGACGGAGATTAACGGCTACTTCTTCCGCGGCGACAGCATGAACCGCTACGACCTGATGACGAAGACGCTGGAAGTGGTGCGCGGCGGCCCGGCGCCGATCTACGCCAGCCAGGCCGCGGCCATCATCAACAGCACCACGGTGACGGGCGGTAACAAGACCCAGGGCAAGGCCCAGGTGTCGCTCGGTACCACCGGCCTCAAGCGTATTGACGCGGTCCAGTCCGGCAAGATCGACGACCGCACCTTCTACGCCATCGGCGGCTTCGTGCGCGAAGACGACGGCCACCGCGACCCCGGCTTCCCCAACGACCGCGGCGGCCAGATCCGCGCCAACATCAAGCACCTGACGGATGCGGGCACCTGGAAGCTGAGCGCCAACTTCCTGAACGACCACAATGTGTTCTACCTGCCGATTCCGGTATCCGATCCGCGCAACCCTGCCCAGTCGCTCGACGGCTACATCGACTACTTCAAGGGCACGATGAATTCGCCGGCCCTGCGCAATGTCCCCATGAAAAACCAGGAAGGCAACGGCGCGCAGCGCACCGACCAGCGCGACCTGGCCAACGGCCGCCACCTGAAGTTCGGCAATATCGGCCTGCAGTTCGAAGGCGCCGTGGGCGAATGGGAACTGTCGGCCAAGGCCGGCTTCACCAAGGGCAAGCTGGACTTCGACGCCTTCTATTCGACCTCCAACCCCGCCACCGCGACGACCTTCGCCAACGGCTTCCTGGCCGCCGCCAGGACCGCCTTCGGCGCCGTGGACCATCTCGGCTATGCCCTCTCCGGCACCAATGGCGCGCAGGCATACGATCCGGCTGCGGCAGGCGGCCTCGTGATGCAAGGCCAATTCCGCAACCTGCAGGCGGACTTCTATTCGCATCAGACCGACATCAATTTCACGCGCAGTGTCCAAACCGGTTTGGGCAAGCATGACGTGAAAGTGGGCTTCTACGGCAGCATTTACGGCTCCACCAGCCGCTCCCAGTACAACGACATGCTGATCGAGCTGCACAACCAGCCGCGCACCCTCGACCTGATCGCCTACTCCGCCACCGGCGCGGTGCTCGGCTCCGTCACGGACAAGGGCGTGCTGCGCTACACCACCACCCTGAACCAGGGCGACGTGGATGCCAAGATGGCGGCGCTGTACGTGAACGACACCTGGGAGGTGAGCGACAGGCTGCGCCTCGACGCGGGCGTGCGTACCGAGCGCTACAACTATGACGGCTGGGCCCTGCTGACCAAGCAGGTGGACCTGGGGGACAAGGCCACCCTGGCCGACAACGCGACGCGCGCCTTCACGGGCGAGCGCCAGAACAATGTCATCAAGCCGCACACCACCAACTGGACGGTAGGCGCCAACTACGACTTCTCCAGCATGTTCGGCGGCTATGTGCGCGCCTCGCACCTGGAGGTGCCGCCGACCATGCAGAACGCCTCGTCGGTCTCGGCACTGATCCTGACCACCAAGGCCAACCAGTACGAGGTAGGCTTCAAGACGACCTTTGGCGCCTCCTACCTGTACATCACCGGCTTCCGTGCCCAGTTCAAGCCGCTGAACAGCTCCTTCATCGCCTTCAATCCGCAGACCGGCCGCAACGACCAGACCCTGCCCTTCTTCGGCGAAGCCACCATCAATGGCGCCGAAATCGACGGCGCCTGGCATCTGGCCAAGGGCCTGGTCCTGAGCGGTTCGGTGACGGTGCAGGATCCGAAGTACAAGAACTTCGTGAACGCCTCCGGCGCCGATCCGTCGCGCGTGGTCGGCAACCAGATCGTGCGGGAGCCAAAAGTGTTCGGCAATATCCGCCCGAGCTACAGCTTCACCGCCGGCGACAAGGTGGTGGACGTGTTCGGCAGCTATTCCTTCACCGGCAAGCGCTATGTCGACCTGTTCAACACCACCGTGCTGCCGTCCTACCACACGATCGGCGCCGGCATCTCCGTGACGCGCGGCGACTGGCAGGTGCTGCTCACCGGCGACAACCTGACCAACGCCAAGGGCCTTACCGAAGGCAATCCGCGTACCGATGCGCTAGCCGGCCAGGGCAGCAACACGGCCATCTACGGCCGCCCCGTGTTCGGCCGCAGCGCACGCCTGGTCGTGAGCAAGGCATGGTAAGGACCTCAACCAAGGATCGATTTCACATGAAAAAGCATTTTCTGTTCGCGATGGCGCTGGCCATCGCCCTTCCCTCGCAAGCCGCCGTGCGCGACAAGCACTGGAGCCTGATGGCGGAACGCATGTTCCCGGCGGTATCGAGCCTGCAGGCAGGCAAGGTGCCCGAGCGCCTGGCCGCCGTGCTGGACACGCGGAAGAAACGCATCGACGCCTGCCAGCAGGCGTCCAAGTGCCTGTTCCTGGCATCCACCTGGAACGACGAGGAAATGGATGCGGTGGCGGGCGCCGTGGCCGCCCTGCCGGCCACGCCCGGCAAGCGGCCCGTCGTGTTCGACGACGGGGCCAAGGCCCAGGTCGTGCGCGAGCTGCGCGGCCTGAACGCCATCCTGCAGACCTACGGCTTCGGCAACGAAACGCGCTACCCCATGATCGACGGCCCGGTGGAAAAGCCCGGCAGCGAGGAGTTCAAGGTGCTCGTGGCGGACGCCCTCTGGCTGGCCGATGCCGGACGCAACGACCCGGGTGTCAACCTGGATCCGAGCATTCCGCTGGCCATTGCGCTCATCGACGTGAACGAGCGCAACGACGCCGTGCAGTTCGAGCCGCTCGACAAGGGCCTGAACACCGCGCCGTTCGCGCTTGCGCGTACTATCGACTGGAAGCGCTACAAGTACACGGCGATCATCATCCCCGGCGTGGGACCGGAAAACCCGGCCATCTCGATGAGCGCACGCGGCAAGCTGCACATGAAGGTCGCGGCCAACCGCTTCGCCGAGGGCAATACGGCCTTCATCGTCGTCAGCGGCGCGGCGGTGCATCCTAAAGGCTCGCACTTCGTGGAAGCCGTGGAAATGCGCAAGCAGCTGATCGAACGCTACAACGTGCCGGCGGACCGCATCGTCATCGAGCCGTATGCGCGCCATACGACCACCAACCTGCGCAACGTGACGCGCGAGCTGGCGGCCATGGGCGCGCCGATCGACAAGCCGACCCTGATCGTGGCCAACCCGAGCCAGAGCCGCTACATCGAAAGCCCGGAGTTCGCGGCGCGTAACCCGGCCGAGCTGGGCTACCACCCCGGCGTTGTCGGCCCCCGCCTGTCGCCGTTTGAACTGGAGTTCAGGCCGTCCCTGAAGTCCCTGCGTGTCGATCCCTGGGACCCGCTCGATCCCTGATCCGGCATAGGAAAAAAGCCGCTGTTCCGCAAGGACAGCGGCTTTTTCCTTATGGCCTGTGCTCTGCAAGCGCCTCCTCCGCGGCGGCCCGGGCGTGGATGGCCGTCGTGTCGAACAGGGGAACGTCCGCGTCCTGCTGGCTCACCAGAAGCGAAATCTCCGTGCACCCCAGGATGATCGCCTGGGCGCCCTGCTTGACCAGTCCCTGCATGATCTTCCGATACTCCGTCCGCGACTCAGCTTTCACCACACCCAGGCAGAGCTCTTCGTAGATGATGCGGTGCACGGTCTCGCGGTCCTGCGTTTCCGGCACAAGCACCCGCAATCCATGGCGTTCGCGCAGCCTGTCGCGATAGAAGGCCTGCTCCATGGTGAAGCGCGTGCCGAGCAGGCCCACGGCGCTGTATCCTGCCTGCCGTATTCCGGCTCCGGTCGGATCGGCGATATGCAGCAAGGGAATGGCGACGGCGGCTTCAATAGCCTGGGCGACCTTGTGCATCGTATTCGTGCAGAGCACCAGGAACTCCGCGCCCGCAGCCTCGAGCGAACGTGCGGCCCTCGCCAGAATGTCGCCTGCCGCGTCCCAGTCACCGTCACGCTGAAGCTGTTCTATCTCGTGGAAGTCGACGCTGTAAAGAACGAGCCTGGCCGAATGCAGGCCGCCCAACCGTTCCTTGATCGTTTCATTGATCTGGCGATAGTAGGGCACGGTGGATTCCCAGCTCATGCCGCCGATTAGGCCTATAGTCTTCAAGGGAGCTCCATGTGAGTATCAACCCGGACAACTTTAGCACGCGCGGCTTTTTGTTTATCATGGGGTTCTGTCATCGACCGGGAGAACGCCATGGCTATCGAACTGGATCACACCATTGTCCCGTCGCGGCACAAGGCCGAATCGGCCCGGCTGCTGGCCGAACTGCTGGGCGTGCACTGGACGCCGCAGAGCCTTGGGCCCTTCGCGGCGGTCTACGTCAATAACGGCCTCACGCTGGACTTCATCGATACGGACGAGGACTTCCCCGTCTACCACTTCTGCTTCCGCCTGAGCGATACGGAGTTCGACGCCACCCTGGAACGCCTGAAGGCGCGCGGCATTCCCTACCGCAGCGCCGTGCACGGCCCGGTTGACCTGAAGATCAACACGGACTACGGCGGCAAGATGGTCTATTGGAACGAGCCCGATGGGCACCAGTGGGAGATGCTGACGGTGAGCTATGCCCGCCCGCCAGCATCATGATGTGCTCTAGCAGATGACGCCATAAGTGCTTTTGCCTGTCGGGACATCCAGGCCGAAGTAGCACAGATACCCATCTTCATCGCGGGTGCAGACGAGGTGTCCCCTCCGCCTTTCGCGGTAGCCTGTGGCCGCGCTGCACGCGTCCTTCGCGTCCGGACCGATCTGGTTGAACAGGTCTTTTGCCAGCGGCCCCTTGAACATGAATGCCACCTTACGGTCTCTAGCAGTGGGTGCCTGCATCTCGGACAAGGTGCCGCCGTAGATCTGGTAATCACCGCTCAGGGCCTTCGGAGGCGAGCCCTCCTCCTTCCTCTCGGTGGCGTGAGCGAGGGAAAACAGCGCAAGTGCGCTAGCAATGCAAATGCGATACCAATTCATGGGCGCTCCCAGATTTCGACGTGAAAGTGGTCATCATGGCCGGGCCATGACCTTACACGACTGCCAAGCGCGTGCTGCACTTTGTCATCGTTGAAGTAGACAATTCGGACCATCGGATGATCTACAAACAGTCGAATGAGCTTCGTGGTTGCGGTCCGGTCATACACTGCATCGTTCAATGAAACCCGCGCGGCCTGGCCAATCATCCCGTCCTTCCGGACGGGACGGCAATCCATCTCTATGCCCTTCTTGTGGCTAGCATGTTTGTCATACTTGCCCCCACCAGCCACACAGATGTTACCAATGCCGAACTTCCGATCATCGATAGCCTGCCACTCGCGCTCGATATAGAAGATCAAGGACATCAGGTTCGGATGGGCATACTGAGCCAAGTGACCGGTGTTAGGCCGGTTGCCTATCATTCCGTACACGTAGTAGCCAGCGTCTTCTGGCGCCTGGGGCAACATGAAGTAGCCGCGCGAGTCCTTCGGTTGGACTTCAAGCATTACCGGCTCCGCTACGCGCACTTGCAGCCAGCAAGATCCCAGCCGCCAGTTGTGTTGCCACCTATGCCGCCACCAATCCTCTGCTGTGTGTACCTCCATTTGACTTTCGAGAAGCGGAGGCCAATATCGTCTTGAAGAAGACCGCTATCCCCGAGCATCTGGTCCATGCTGGAGATCATTACGTTCTCCAGCTCCACCTCGTAATACTTGACGGGCCTCCCTTCACCATCGGCACGCATGAATTCAAGCTTGGCTTTCGGGATAGTCCGCCCCGTCGAGCAGGTCTGCATGAGAATCGGTGAGGAAAGGTCCGTGATCTTCGATAGCGACAGCGTCCGGTGTTCGCAACGTTCAGCGGTATGCCCTCCACCTGTCGACGCGGTTGCGCTCCTCGGCTGCGTTACGCCCCAATGAGCAGAAGTCACCTCGATCCACCCCTGGTGAGCCGAATCAGCCGATTCGCCCCGAATACCGTCGATCTGCAGATACACATCCAGCGCCATGGAGCCTCCGAACGATTGGGGAAATTCGAAAGCATTGTTGCTCGACCACAAAAAGGACGAGTTGGGGCATATCAAGCATCTGGCTCGAGGGATCAGAAGGCGAAGCAGCTGCAGCCGAAAGCGCCCCAGAAACCGGAGTAGTCGGAAACAGGCACCTTCGAACGCCGCGCGACGTCATGCGCGTGGCTGTGCACCGCGCAGGGTCCGCTGCACTGGTGCTGTACCGCGGCAGCCGGACGGTAGTGGCCCGGCACCTTCGCTACCGGCGACCAGTCGGGCAGGACGGGAAGAGGCGGCGGCGCCAGCGGCGTGAACTCGGCCGCGCCGTACACGATCTTTCCGCCGACGATGGTCAGCACGGACTCGATGGATTTGATCGCCTCCTCCTCCACGCTGAAGAAGTCGGCGGACAGCACGCAGAGGTCGGCCAGCATGCCTTCCTTGATGCGGCCCTTCTTCCCCTGCTCATTGGAGAACCAGGCGCTGCCTGCGGTCCAGAGCTCGAGCGCCGTTGCGCGATCGAGCTTGCTGCCCGCGTCGTAGAGGCGCAGACCGCCGACCGTGCGTCCGGATACGAGCCAGTACAAGGCTGTCCACGGGTTGTAGCTCGCCACCCGGGTGGCGTCTGTGCCCGCGCCGACAGGCACGCCGTTCTCCAGCATGCGCTTGATGGGCGGCGTGGCGGCTGCGGCTTCCGCGCCGTAGCGCTCCACGAAGTATTCGCCCTGGAAGGCCATGCGGTGCTGGATGGCGATGCCGCCGCCCAGCGCCTTGACGCGATCGATATTGCGCGGGCTGATGGTCTCTGCGTGATCGAACATCCAGTGCAGGCCATTGAAGGGAATGTCGCGGTCCACCTTCTCGAACACGTCCAGCATGCGGCTGATGGACTCGTCGTAGGTGGCGTGCAGGCGGAAGGGCCAGCGCTTTTCGACCAGGTGCCGCACCACCTTCTCCAGCTCGGCCTCCATGGATGGCGCGAGCTCGGGGCGCGGCTCCAGGAAATCTTCGAAGTCGGCGGCCGAGAACACCAGCATTTCGCCCGCGCCGTTGTGGCGGTAATAGTCGCTGCCCTGCCCCGGCGAGACCATGGCCGTCCACTTTTCGAAGTCCTGCAGCTCCTGCCCCTTGTTCTGCGTGAAGAGATTGTAGGCGATGCGGATGGTGAGCTGGTCCTGCGCGGCCAGCTGTTCGACGACCTGGTAGTCCTCGGGGTAGTTCTGGAAGCCGCCGCCCGCATCGATGGCGCTCGTGACGCCCAGGCGGTTCAGCTCACGCATGAACTGGCGCGTGGAGTTGATCTGCTGTTCCAGCGGCAGCTTCGGTCCTTTGGCCAGGGTGGCGTAGAGGATCATGGCATTGGGCCGCGCGATCAGCATGCCGGTGGGGTTGCCGGATGCATCGCGCTGGATTTCGCCGCCTGGCGGATTGGGCGTGTCCTTCGTGTAGCCGACCTGGCGCAACGCGGCGCGGTTAAGCAGGGCACGGTCGTAGAGGTGCAGCACGAAAACGGGCGTGTCCGGTGCGGCGGCGTTGATCTCGTCCAGCGTGGGCATGCGCTTTTCGGCGAACTGGAATTCGGTCCAGCCGCCCACCACGCGCACCCATTGCGGGCTGGGCGTACGCAGGGCCTGTTCCTTCAGCATGCGCAGCGCATCCGCCAGCGAGGGCATGCCTTCCCAGCGCAGTTCGAGGTTGTAATTCAGGCCGCCACGGATCAGGTGAAGATGGGAATCGTTCAGGCCGGGGATAACGGTGCGGCCGTTCAGGTCCACCACCTGCGCGTCCGGCGTGCGGTGGCGCATCACCTCTTCCGTGCTGCCTACGGCGAGGAATTTTCCCTGGTCGATTGCCACGGCCGTGGCAACAGGTTTGCTCCGGTCCACGGTGTGGAACCGGCCGTTCGTAAGTATCAACATCGCAGCCCTCGTGCGTCGTTCCCGCGAAGGCGGGAACCCAGGGGTGTATCGTACACTCCTGGATTCCCGCCTGCGCGGGAATGACTCTCATCCGGCGATCTGCGCGAAGCCCTCGCGGATTTCCTGGGCGCTGGCGGGACGCACCACGCGCGCCACTTCCTTGCCGTCCTTGAGGAAGATCATGGTGGGCCAGAGCTTGACCTTGAAGGAGCGGCCGAGAACCCGTCCCGGTCCATCTTCCACCTTATAGTGCGGCACCTCATCCTTGCCTGCATACGCTTCCGCCAGCAGCGGCTGGGCAGCGCGGCAGTAGCCGCACCAGTTGGTGCCGAATTCGAGCAGCGCCGGGCCGCTGAGCGCATCGATCTCGGCGCGCGAGGGCGCCCTTTCCTGATAAGTCCTTTCCATCGTGCGGTCTCCGAAGTGCAGGTTGACGCCTACACCTTACCACGGGCGAGCGGCCGAAGCCGCACGATGGCCTTTTACGCTCAGGCGGAAAGCGTGGTGCTGTAGTCCTTGCCGCCCACACGCACGCGATCGAGCTTGAGGCCCTTCACGTTGTACAGGTAGAAGGGCTGTTCGGCATTCACCGGCGTGCCGAAATCGCAGTCGCTGATCGTCACGTTCGTGACAGGCAGCACCTGCGGCATCGGCTGCGGACCGTTGTAGTCCGAAGCCACCGGGCCGAGGATCACGATGGCCTGGAAGCAGGATACCTGCCTGCCCCTGGAGTCCACATTGCCGACGGTGATGTTCGAGATCTGCACGTTGTCCACCATCGGCGGGCGTGTGCGGACCGTATCTGCAGTGGGTGTGTAGTCGCAGTCGAAGGTCACGACCGCTCCTGCCGCCGTGGCCACCGTGCGCGAGGCAATCGGCGAGCCGGGAAGCGAGGCGTAGAACGACGGCGTAGTCTGCACGCCGTTGGGGATCTTCACGTTGCGTACGTAGAAATTACGCAGGTATCCGCCGCGGTTCATATTCGTCTTCAGGCGGATAGCCGTGTTCAGCGGGTCGGTCTTCCAGTGGATGTTCTCGAAGAGCAGGTTCTGGGCGTACACGTTCTGTATGCCTCCCGCCATCTCGCTGCCCAGGGTCACAGCGCCATGGCCGCTCTGCATGATGCAGTCCTGGATCACGATGTTCTGGGATGGCCCATACTGCGTATCCAGGTCCTTGCCCGCCTTGATGGCGATGCAGTCGTCGCCGGTATCGAAGGTGCAGCCTTCCACCAGCACCTGGTCGCAGGCTTCGGGATCGAAACCATCGCTGTTCGGGCCCGCGCTGTTGGCGTGCACCTTCCGGATCACCACGTTGCGGCAATGGACGGGATGGTGCTGCCAGAACGGCGTATGCATCACCTGGTAGCCTTCCATCAGCACATTGGTGCAGCTGATGAACTGGATCATGGGCGGGCGCAGGTAGTGGCCCAGGCCGAACACGCGCTTCGCCGTCGGAACGCCCGCTTCGGAGAGCGCGGGCAGATACTGCTCGTCCGCGCGCCAGCGCTGGCCTTCGCCCTGGATCAGCAGGCGCTCTTCTTCCGTGAGATTCGGCGCCACTTCGGCCAGCGATTTCGGGTTCAGCGGGTTGGGATCGCGCTGCGATATCTTGCCTTCCTTGTAGCCCGGCGTGTTGGCCTGCGAAGCGGGGTTAAGCGTGCGGTTCCGGCCCTTCCAGGTCCACCAGCAGTCCCCTTCGGCACTGAATGGCACGCCGCCCTGCCCGTTCAGGATGGAGGTCCAGTCGTCGCCGGTCAGGGCGATATTGTCCTGGCCATAGGCGTAGACCATGGGCGAGAAGTTCAGGCAGTCGTTGCTCTGCCAGCGCGAGATCACCAGCTTGCCGTTCCTGCCGCAATCGAAGTCGCCGTACTTCGCATAGTCTTCCGGCTTGTTGCTGAAGTAGATGTGGGCGCCTTTTTCCAGGTGAACATTCACATTCGACAGCAGCACAATGGGGCCCGCGCAGTACCAGTTCCCGGCGGGGATCAGCACACGGCCGCCGCCCGCAGCGTGGCAGGCCTTGATGGCCGATGCGATGGCCTGGTAGCAGTCCGGCGAGTTCGGCGCGGCGGTGGCAATGGTCTCCTGATTGTCGTGCGAGATCCAGGCTTTCACCTTCATGAGCTGGCAGGTCTTTGCGCCGAATTTCGTGATGGGGAAATCCTGCTTGCGGAAGCTGGGGCGGCGCGACAGGCGCTTGACAATGGCTTCCGCTTCCAGCCACGGATCGGGCGCGGTGGCGGCCTGCGCGAGGCTTGCGCCGCCCGCTGCCGCGAGGCCGGTGGCCTTGATCAGGGTGCGGCGCGCCTGGTTTACGTTTTGCATTGCTGTGATCCTTTATTCCGCTGAATTGTTGAACTCTGCCAGATAAATGTCGGCCGGTTCAGGCTTCCGGCTGTAGCCGAGATCCTTCACCGGGTCGATACCGGCTTTCTGCAGGTTGTTCCAGAAATCGTCCGAAGTGAACTGCGCCGGACGGTAAGGGAGCGTGCCGTTGCGGTTCCAGTCGGACCATGGGTGGGTGCGGTGGATGTGGGAACCGATGCTCGAATTGAGGATGGCCACCTTGCCGACAGTTTCCAGTACGGTCGGCGTAATGGTGCCTTTCGGCGCCTTGTACACGCTCTCCGTGCCCAGCGTGCAGCTGTAGCCCTCTACCGGAACCGTGCCGTAAGGCGTGCAGCGGCTGTTGTGAAACCACTGGCGCGCCAGATAGAACTTTCCTTCGCGCGCGTTCGGGGAATTGTCGTGTGTGAAGCGGCAGGTATCGAACACCAGCCCGTACTTCGTTTTCCAGTTGGTGTTGGGCGCGGCCACATAGGACGTGCTGCGGTCGCCCAGGGATTTGATCTCGCTCTGGTAGAAGAAGGCGGTGGTGTCGCCGAAGATGAAGTCCACATCGCCTTCGATATAGGACTTGTTGAAGAAGCTGCGCGACGTCACACGAGCTTCGGACGACTTCAGATAGAGCGTGTCCTGGAAACCTATCAGGCGGACATTCTCGAACTGCGCCTTGTCCGCGCCTTCCACCAGCAGGGCCACCGCCTGATGGTGCACCTTGTTCATCTGCGCATCGACAGCCTGGTTGCCACAGGACCGTTCGCCGCATTCCTCGCGCGCATTGCCGGTAGCCTTGTTGTACGAGTTCTCGAAGGTGATATTGCGCGCCTGGAAGCCGTTGTTGCGTACCCAGACCGTCATCGAGCCGCTGGTGGAAATGTTCGGGCGGTCCTTGATCAGGGCATGCATCTCCTGAATCGAAGGATGAGCCTTTGCAAACTGTGCACTGAAGTCCTCGGCATAGCTGGCGCCCTTCACTGCCGCATCCAGCCCGGCGCTGATGCGCGTAGCAGCAGCGTCCTTGCCTTCGCCATACAGCGTGATCGGCGCGCTCGCGGCCGGAATGTAGACCAGTTCACGGTAGGCGCCGGGCTTCACCAGTATGTAGATGCGCTCCATGCGTCCAGCCATATCGGCCACCGCGCGGCTCACTGCCGCCTGCACGCTGCGGAAGCGCCTCAGCCCATCCTCCGGCGCGGAGGCGTCGACCGTGTAGTCCGGCTTGAACACCGCGCCCTTGGCGAGGGGATCGGCCAGCGGATCCCATGGGTCCACCCGTTCTTCGCCCGCGCGGCCCACATACTTCAGCACTTCGCGATAGTCGTAGCGTTTCGCATCGGCGAGGCTGAGCTGCGGACGCACGCTTGGCGGAGCCGTTTCCGGGAACGGTGCGAACCGCCCTTCGCAGGCGGGAGCGCCATCACCCATCCAGCTGCCGTCGATGGCCGCATGCTCGATCTGCATGGCGCTGGACGGCAACGACACATTGCGCAGCACTGCGCGGACAGGATGCGCCGCATCGTAGCCGCCCACGATAATCCGGCCGGGCGTCAGGCTGCGCACGCCGTCCAGCACTATATTGGTGTACGAGGGGATCAGGGAGCCCTTGGCCTTGTCGTTGTAGCGCGTGGCGAAGTCGATGGGCGCCTTGATGTTGCGCAGGCAGACATTGCGGTACACCACGCCATCCACGGCGCCGCCACGCGACACATCGCTCTTGATGCGCAGGCCGGATGTCGCGCCGTCCATGCTCAGGTTCTCGACCAGCACCCGGCGCACGCCGCCGTTGGTCTCGCTGCCGATGGACATGCCATGGCCGTTGTAGAAATGGTTGTTCAGCACCGAGATGTTCTCGGTGGGGCCGTTGTTGCCCGCCTTGATGGCGATATTGTCGTCGCCCGTGCGCAGGAAGCTGTGCGCGATGGTCACGTTGCGCGAGGAGATGGGGTCGATGCCGTCCGTATTGCGTGCGGTAGCGGGTGTATCGAGGCGCACGCCCCAGGCGGTGAAGCCGTCTACCTTGTTGAGGGTGACGTGGAAGTTTGGGGAGTTGCGCAGCGTGACTTTATGCAGGGTGATGCCCTGCGAGTCCGTCACCTCGATCAGGCGCGGCACGTTCTGGCGTGCGTCCTCCTTCTGTGCACGGCGCGCCAGCTGCCACCAGGATTCGGCCAGACCTTTCACAACACGGCCGCCCTGCCCTTCGATCACGCCTTCTCCGTAGATGCCGCTGCCCTTTGCCTTGGCTATCGTGATGAAGGGTCTGCAGCCCTTGCCGTTCTGGTCGATGGTGCCGCAGGTGTTGGCGCCACGGTCGTAGCCTTTCGGATCGTTCACAGCGATCAGGGTGACGCCGGAATCGATCAGCAGGCTCACGCCGCTGCGCAAGGTGAGCGCGCCCGCCGTGAAGCTTGCGTTTCCTTCCGAGGCGCTCAGGCGCACGGCCTGCCCTGCCGGGCACCGGCCGATGGCCGACTGGATGCGCTGGGTGTCGTCAGCCGCCGCTTGCGCGGCAAGCGTCACGCAGGCCTGCGGTGGAACCGGTTCGGTGACGCGGCGGCTGTCCTGGGCATGCAGCGGCGCGGAGGCCAGCAGCAGCGCCACGGCGGCGGGTCGGAGCATCATGGCGCCTCCGGACGGAATTCGCTGGCGATGCCGGGCACTGCAGTCTTCAGCTCCTTCTCCACCATGCGCGCAAAGAGGGAAGCTCCCTTGGGCCCGACATGGGTGTAGTCGAAGGCGCTCCTGGGTGCGCCCTGGGGTTCGGCGGCGGCGCCGCTCGCGGGCGCCGCAGGCGCTGCGGGCCTGGGTTCCACGGCGAGGGTATCCGCCTCGTCCGGTCCCATGGCCTGCACTGCCGCGTAGCTGTCGGCGTTCAGGTCGAGCAGCGGCACGTTCTTTGCGGCTGCCGTCTTGCGGATCACCTCCGCCCAGGGGGCGAGATTGTTTTCCAGTACGCCGTTCCTGAAGCTGCGGCGTGTCAGCGGCGTCACGAGCACGGGATTGCCGCCCAGGGCGCGCACTTCGTCGACATAGCGCGCCATGTTGACGGGGAATTCGGTCGCCAGGTCGGTGGAGCGTCCGGGCTTGCCCGGCTGGTCGTTGTGGCCGAACTGGATCAGCACATAGGTGCTGCGGTAGGCCGCGCTGCCGCGCAGCAGGCCCTGCACCTCGTCCCAGCGGCCTTCGGCGCGGAAGCTGCCGGAGCTGCGGCCGCCCTTGGCGAGATTCAGGCAGGTGTCGGCGCGGATCACGCGCGCGCAGAAGGCGTCGCCGTAGCCGCTGGCGTTGGCCATGGTGGAGTCGCCCACCAGGATGAAGCGTACCGGCCGCGCGTCGGGAGCGGCGGCCAGCGCGGCGGCGGCCGAGATCATGGACAGCGCCGCGGCAAACATTCGTTTCATATGCTTTCCCGTAAACGAAAAGCGGGCGCCGGAGCGCCCGCAGGTTTCATCAGAAGGTGTAGGTCGCACGCAGATTGTACGAGCGTCCGATCGGGCTGGCCGCGCTGCTCAGGTAGCCGAAGGAATAGCCGCTGTGGTTCGTCACCGGCGGGTTCGTGTCGAACACGTTGGTGATGCCTGCCACGATCTGGATATTCTTGAAGCCCTTGTAGCCCACGGTCAGGTTCCACGGCTTGTAGGAATTGATGTCGCGCCAGTACTGCTGCGCCACCAGATTCTGGTCTTCGTACTTCGAGTTGTAGTTCTGCGTTGCCTGCGCGGTCCAGTCACCCTTGCTCCAGTTCAGGCGCAGGGTGTGCTTCCAGCGGTAGGTGATGATCGGGAAGCTGGAGGTGGTGCCGTTGCTGGCATTGCCGAAGCGGCCGATGTTCGAAACCCATTCCTCGCCCGGGAAGAGCTGGTTGTCGAACCGGGTCAGGTAGGTGCCGTCCAGCTGGACGCGGAAGTCGCCGTAGCTGGTGCGCGGGAAGCTGTAGCTGGCCGACACGTCGATACCGGCTGCCTTCTGGCCGCCCAGGTTCATGGTGGTGTTGTTGAAGTAGGCCAGGGTGCCGTCCGGATTGCGCACGAAGAGCGAAGCGTACTTCGCCGGATTCAGGAAGTACACCTGTTCGGGCAAGTTCGCCAGCATGTCCTTCATGCGGATGTTCCAGTAATCGAAGGACAGGGTCAGCGACTTGGTCGGCTCGATCACGGTGCCCAGAGTGAAGCCGCGCGATTCCTCAGGCTTCAGGTTCGGGTTGGAACCCACCTGCTTCGGCAGCTGCACGTTGCAGACCTCGGACTGCACATAGCCCGGCAGCGGCTTGCCCGTGCCAGCCACGCCTGGCGTGCCGCCAGGGCACAGGACCGGATCGTCCCAGCGGCCCGAGCTCTTGCCCGTGGCGCCGGGCAGGCGGTAGCCGTAGGCGTCGAACAGGGTCGGTGCGCGGAAGCCGGTGTTGGCCGAACCGCGGAACATGATGGCCTTGCTCGGCTCCCAGCGGAAGCTGGCCTTCGGATTGAAGGTGTTGCCGAAGTCGCTGAAGTAGTCGTCGCGGCCCGCCACGTTGATGGTCAGGGTCTTGGTCAGCGGAATATCCAGTTCGGCGTAAATGGCGGCCACGTTGCGCGCGCCTTCGCCGTGCGAGGAAGTGCTGTTCAGGTAAGTCACCTGGTTCTGGATCGGCAGCTTGTCGTCGCGCGTGGTGTCGCGGTGCAGGTCGGCGCCGATGGCCAGGGCCATGGAGCCGCCCTGCAGCTCCATCAGCGAGCGGCTGGCGGTGAAGTCGATGCCCTTGTAGGTGCTGCGGGAATCGCGGTTCTTCTGGCCATCCACCGAAATGGTCTTCAGGTAGTCGCGGCCCGCCTGGTCCTGCAGGCCGAATGGGTTCAGCGCGCCGGATTTCAGCCCGTCCAGCAGCCCCTGGCCGGTGACGAAGCCGGTGTCATAGTAGTTTTCGCGGTCGCTCAGGCCGATCACCAGGCCGGTGCGGTAGTCCCAGGCGCCCCACTTGCCTTCGTCGACGAAGGCAAGGCGCTGGTTGATCTGCTTGTCCTTCTGGATGGCGACGCCCAGGTCGGCCACGGACCAGGTCACGGTCAGCGGTTCGCCCTTCAGGCCGGCGACGGCAGGCACGCCGCCGCTGCCGCCCGGATACCACTTGGAGCTGGAGGGCAGGATGGCGTTCACGCCGTTCACGGCGACCGCATTGGTGGGGTTGCGCGCGGCCAGGATATGCTCCTGGCCGCGGGTGTACTCGACCTGGAAGGTGTGGTCTTCGCTGATCTGCTTCGTGGCGCGGGCGTAGAAGCTCACCTGCTGGTTCTCGTGCAGGGCGGTGCCGTACTCGTTGCTGTTCAGGATACAGGTGTTCTTCGCGCCGATCTTCGAGTATGGCGGCGAGCACTTGCCCGCGTAGGGGTTCTGCGCAGTCTTGTTGGTGGAGGTGGTGAAGTTGGCCGGCATGGCGTTGCCGCCGCTGCCCAGGGTGGGCGCACGGCCGATGCTGGTGAGCAGTTCATCCGAGCTCAGTTCCGCGCGGTCCTTCGAGGCCAGGCGGCTGCGGTCGTGGAAGTCGATGGTGGCGTAGGCGGCCCAGCCGTCCTTCGCCAGACTGCCCTTGCCGAAGGTCAGGGTGGCGCGGCGCTCGTCGCCGCCGCCCGATTTCTCGGGAGTCACCACCTGGCCCGTGATCTGGGCGCCTTCGAACTCGCGCTTGGTGATGAAGTTCACCACGCCGCCGATGGCGTCCGAACCGTAGATGGAGGAGGCGCCATCGCGCAGGATCTCCACGCGCTGCAGGGCGCTGAAGGGAATCGTGTCCAGGTTGGCGTAGCCGTCGGCGATGGCCTCGTTGGCGAGGCGGCGGCCGTTCAGCAGAACCAGGGTGCGGTTCACGCCCAGGCCGCGCAGGTTGATGTTGGTGCCGGAACCGGCATTGGACGGCGCCAGCGATGCCGACTGCGGCAGCGCCATCATCACGTCCGCCAGCGTGGTCATGCCGCGCTGGGTGAATTCTTCCGCCTTGATGGTGGTGACAGGCAGGGCCTCTTCGCTGGCCATGCGCTTGATGCTGGAGCCGGTCACCTCCACGCGCGCCATCGACGCCTCGTTCTGTGCCGCCGCCTGATTGGCCACTGCCATTACCGCCATCGCGATCGAGGTCAGTACAAAACGTTTGGCCCCTGGGTTTTCGCGCTTGTTCATGCTTCAGTCTCCTTAGTTGTTCAGATGGTGCTGCGGGTGGAACACCTCGCGTGTTCCGTGCCGCTGAAACGAGGGCCAGGGGCCGAGGTTGCAGGCGGTCGATAATCTGTTGCGCTCTCCGGCGCCTGTTTATCCGCGCGAGAAAGTCCTCGTCACGCGTTCGAGGTGGGCGCGCATCGCCTTGCGGGCAGCCGCCGGGTCGTGCGCCGCAATCGCTTCCAGGATGCGGCGGTGGTCCTTCAGGGTTTCCTGGCGCAGTTCCTCTGTCTGGAAATGCTCCTTCAGCTTGTGCCACAGGCGGCCGCGCTGGCTCCACAGGTAGTCGAGGGTGCCCACCAGGGCGCTGTTGCCGGTGGCGCGGGCAATCGCCAGATGGAAGTTGCGGTCGGCCTGTTCGTTGCTGGACTTGTTGGCGTGGTGCGCCTCCATTTCCACTACGGCCTTCAGGATGCCGTCGATGGCGGCATCGGTTGCGGAGCGGGCCGCGATGGCCGCGATTTCCGCCTCGATCAGGCGGCGCGCGGAAAGCACCTCGAAAGGTCCCGGCCCCGCCGCTTCGGCCAGCGCATCCGCCGCATCGGGCAGTTCGCTGACATAGACGCCGGAGCCGCCCCGCACCTCGATCACACCGCCCAGTTCCAGCGCAATGAGAGCCTCGCGCAGGGAAGCGCGGCTCACATTCAGCTTGGCCGCCAGCTCGCGTTCGGCGGGCAGGCGCGAGCCGGGCGCAATGCCTTCCTCGCGGATCAGCTGCTGGATGCGGTCGGCCACGACACGGTAAAGCCGTGGTTCGTGCGCCAGCGCTTCGTGCTTCTTGATCATTGAACTGTGTCTCCGGTAGGCCAGTATTGTTTTGCTATCTGGTCAGGCCATTCTAAAGCGGTCAGACCAAATTAGCAATGTGGACTAGCCAAATTTTTTTACATCTGTCATACTCGGACCACGAACCCAGCGAAGGAAGCAACGATGACAGCCAACACCCCGCGCCGCATCCTGATGCACGCGAACGACAATGTCGCCATCGTGGTAAACGATGGCGGCCTGCCCGCGGGCTCCGTATTCGAGGACGGTTTGACGCTGGTGGAAGGCGTGCCCCAGGGGCACAAGGTCGCGCTGCAGGACATCGCCAAGGGACAGCCCATCGTGCGCTACAACGTCACCATCGGCCGCGCCGCGCGCGATATCGCCCGCGGCAGCTGGGTTTCCGAGGCGCTGGTGGAAATGCCGCCCGCGCGCGAACTGTCGAACCTCCCCATCGCAACGGTGGCGCCGCCGCCTGCGGAGCCGCTGGAAGGCTATACCTTCATGGGCTACCGCAATGAGGACGGCTCGGTGGGCACCCGCAATATCCTGGCCATCACCACCACCGTGCAGTGCGTATCCGGCGTGGTGGAATTCGCCGTGAAGCGCATCAAGGCCGAGCTGCTGCCGAAGTATCCCAATGTGGACGACGTGGTGGGCCTGGAGCACACCTACGGCTGCGGCGTGGCGATCGATGCGCCCAACGCCATGGTGCCGATCCGCACCCTGCACAACATCAGTAAGAACCCGAATTTCGGCGGCCAGGCCATGGTCGTCAGCCTGGGCTGCGAGAAGCTGCAGCCCACCCGCCTGTTCCCGGCGGGCTCCATTCCCATTCGCCGCGCAGACGGCAGCACCACGGCCGAACCGCCGGTGGTCTGCCTGCAGGACGCGGGCCATGTGGGCTTCATGTCGATGATCGAGTCGATCATGGGCACGGCCGAAGAACAGCTGAAGGTGCTGAATGCCCGCCAGCGCGTGCCCTGCCCCGCCTCCGACCTGGTGGTGGGCGTGCAGTGCGGCGGCAGCGACGCCTTCTCCGGCGTCACCGCCAACCCCGCAGTGGGCTTCGCCACCGACCTGCTGGTGCGCGCGGGCGCCACCGTGATGTTCTCGGAAGTGACCGAGGTGCGCGACGGCATCGACCAGCTCACCTCCCGCGCCGTGAATGCCGACGTGGCCGCGGCCATGATCCGCGAGATGGAGTGGTACGACAGCTACCTGAAGCGCGGCGGCGTGGACCGCAGCGCCAATACCACGCCGGGCAACAAGAAAGGCGGCCTCTCGAATATCGTCGAGAAGGCGATGGGCTCCATCGTGAAATCGGGCAGCGCCCCCATCTCCGGCGTGCTGTCGCCTGGCGAGAAGCTGGCGCAGAAAGGCCTGATCTACGCGGCCACGCCCGCGAGCGACTTCATTTGCGGTACATTGCAGCTGGCAGCAGGCATGAACCTGCACGTGTTCACCACCGGCCGCGGCACCCCATACGGCCTGGCCGAAGTCCCGGTGATCAAGGTCGCCACGCGCAATGATCTTGCGCGCCGCTGGCATGACCTGATGGATGTGAACGCGGGCCGCATCGCCAGCGGCGAGGCGAGTATCGAAGACGTGGGCTGGGAGCTCTTCAAGCTGATGCTGGACGTCGCAAGCGGCAAGAAGACGTGGGCCGAACACTGGAAACTGCATAATGCACTGGTGCTGTTCAACCCTGCGCCAGTGACCTGAAACCAAAGAGAGTCAACATGAGCAAACCATTCAAACGCCTGCTGCTGACCGGCGCGGCCGGCGGCCTGGGCAAGATCCTGCGCGAACGCATCAAGCCGTGGGCGGATGTTGTGCGCCTGAGCGATATCGGCGACATGGGCGCCGCCCAGGAAGGCGAAGAAATCGTGCAGTGCGACCTCGCGGACAAGGCGGCCGTGCTGCAGCTGCTGGAAGGCGTGGACGCGGTGCTGCACTTCGGCGGCATCTCGACCGAGAACACCTTCGAGGCGATCATGCACGCCAATATCCAGGGCACCTACAACGTCTACGAGGCAGCCCACCGCCACGGCGTGAAGCGCATTGTGTTCGCCAGCTCGAACCATGCCGTGGGCTTCTACAAGCAGAGCGAATATATCGACGCGGACGCTCCGACGCGGCCGGACAGCATGTACGGCATCAGCAAGGTGTTCGGTGAGCAGCTCTCGCGCTACTACTGGGACCGCGCAGGCATCGAGACCGTATGCATCCGCATCGGCTCCTCCTTCCCGGAACCGGCCAACCTGCGCATGATGGCGAGCTGGCTGAGCTACGACGACCTGGTGGAGGCGCTGCGCGTGTCGCTCTTCACGCCGCGCGTGGGCCACACCATCCTGTTCGGCACCTCGGACAACGCGGTGAAATGGTGGGACAACCGCAAGGCCTCCCATCTCGGCTTCCGCCCGAAGGACAGCTCCTCGCAGTTCAGCCACCTGTTCCCGGACAGCGGCGCCTATCCGCCTGAGGACGACCCTGTATCGCTGTATGTGGGCGGCAAGTTCGTCTTCGACGGGCCGATGTACAAGTAACTACTTCCTGAATTTGCCGCAGGGGTCCTCGCGTTTCGCGGCGGGGATCTCGCGCACCTCGTCGTACTTCCCCTTCCCCTTCGGCTCCAGGTAGCCGATGCTGCGCACCGTCAGCGCGGGCTGCACGGCGTTCAGCCAGTAAGGCACGCCCAGGTCCTTGCGCACATGGCCGTTCCCGGCGATGAGGACAACGTCGCGCGGCTGCTGGTCGCGGATCAGCTTCGCCATCCACACGTCGCGCGCCATCTGGGCATCCACCATCCCCGGCAGCATCATGTCGGGCAGCATATTGCAGTGGCCTTCGCGGATTTCGTTCTCCTGCGCCTTGCGGAAGTCCGCCGATACGGGCTCGTTCAGGCGGTAGGCGGCGCGCGTTTTTTCGTCGAAGCCCGAGGCCAGGCCGTCGCGTACGGTCTTCGATGCTTCGGCACGCGACAGGTTGACGGCAATGAGGGGCAGCTGGTGGTCCAGCGCCAGCTGAATGATGCCGTAGTACTGCTGCCAGTCCCAGCCCGGCTTCTTCATCAGGCGGATGACACAGGCGGCATCCACGCAGCCCTTCTGGGCGTCGTTCAGCAGGTCCTGCTGGTCGCGGTCGAACTGCTCCATGGCGATGGCGGGACGCCAGCCCGCTTCGACGCGCTTGCGCAGCTCCTCATAGCGCAGCTTGTGGCCCTGGGGATTGTCGTGGACCTCGCCGAGCAGCAGCACCTGCGGGTTTGCGCTTGCAGGGCGGGCGTCCGCGTTCTTTTTCTTCATGCCGCCGCAGCCCGCGAGCACGGCGCCTGCCAGGAACAGCGCAAAAGTGGATGGCTTCATGTGCCTCGGAAGATGACTGTCGAGGCGACAGTCTAACGCAAACCCGGCAATCGGCTTTATAGTAGGGCCATGAGAGTGATCGCCATCCTGTCCACGATGCTGTCCGCCGCTGCGGCAGCTGCCGATCCTGCCGGCGAGGCGTTAGCAGCGGCCTATCCCGGCGCCAGAGTACTCGCCCGCTGCGAAGCCGCCTTCGGCACTGCGGGCGTACAGGAGCTGGCTGCCGTGGTGAAGGACGCCGCGGGAGCCGTGCGGCGCGTCGCTGTCCTGCGCACGCCCGGCGGCTGGGAACCGCATGACCTCGACCGGGAGATCCTGCGCGACGCGCGCCTCAGCCGCCAGGGTTCCGACTGGAACAGGTCTGGCGGGACGGATGCCTTCAAATGCAACCCGGCCCTGCCCGGAGACAAGGACCTGAGCGACAAGGGGCGCATGCTGGACCGGCCGCCCTTCTTCCAGCGCGGCAGCCGCGCGGTGGTCTGCTTCGGCACCAGCGACACCTACAACAACTGGGACTGCCTGGCCTTCCGCCCGGAGCAGAACAGCTTCCGGCTCTGGTACCAGCAGGTCTTTGCCGACTAACAGCTCGCGCCGGGAATGCTATCGCCCGTCCGCAGGTCGAACCCAAGATAGCATCTGTATCCTTCGTCAGGATGGTAGCTGCACCACAGGTTCTTCTTACGGCGGAGCCGCTCACCCTTCTCGTCGCTACATCTTACTGATGCATCGGGATAAATCGAATCGAAGATTTCCTTCGCCGCCTGGCCCGCTATTTCCACTGCCAGCTTCCGATCTGACTTTGTCGGCGCCCGCTCATTGCCAATCTCCCCCGCATATATCGAATATTCGGCTTTCAATGATTTTGTTGGCACCGGCTGCGCAGACCGCTCCTGGGCATGAGCGCAAGTGAGAGCGAGGGTGATACAGGTCATCAGAATGTAGTTTCTCATTTCGTCACCGCTCGCAGACCCACATGGAAGTGGTCATCGTGTCCGGGCCAGGGCCGCACACCATGTATCGCAATGTCATTGAAGAGGATAAGCCTCACGGAAGGGTAGGCGAGGAAGATCGAGATGAGTTTAGCAGTTGAATCCTGATCATATTGATGGTCGAAGCGGCTTACCGCAAGATGCTGGCCATCCTTTCGCAAGGCGCGGATATCGATCTGCAAACCATTCTTGTGGCTGTCGTGTTTCTTGTACTTCCCGCCGTTCTCAAGGCTGATATTCCCAACGCCGAATTTCCTCGCTTCCGTGGCTTGCCATTCCCGTTCGACGAAGTTGACCATGGACAGGAGCGCAGAATGGGCAAACTGCCCTGCTCCTCCAGCAGGCGTACCATAAACGTAATACCCTGCTTCTTCCGGCGCCTGCGGAAGCATGAAGTAGCCTCGCGCGTCTTTCGGTTGGACTTCGAGCACCATATTCGGCCTCCTCACGCGATCCTGTTGCTGGCCAGATCCCATCCGCCTGCCGTGTTGCCGCCCGCTCCGCCTGCTATTTTCTGCTGGGTTTATTTCCATTTGACTCTTGAGAACTTCAGGGCCACGGATTCATGAAGGACGTCCCCTTCGTGTACCGTCTGATTGACGCTGCCGATCAGTACATTCTCAAGCTCGACCTCGTAGTACTTCACGCGCTCGCCCTGTCCGTCTGCACGAAGGAACTCCAGCCTGGCGCGGGGAATCGTTTTTCCGGCCGCGCAGGTCTGCATGAGGATCGGCGACGATAGATCGGCAAGCTTGGTGATTGCTATGCTTCTGTGCTCGCAGCGTTCCGCTGTGTGGCCGCCAGCCGTCGAAGCGGTAGCACTTCGCGGCTGGTTCACTCCGAGCTGGGCGGAGGTGACTTCGATCCATCCCTGGTGAGCAGAGTCGGTGGATTCCCCCTTAATGCCATCAATCTGCAGATAGACGTCGATTGCCATCGATGCACTCCAAAGTCGTTGGCGAGTGCTAATTCTTTCCTGAATGCACACGGATGGAGTTGCGTAACATTAAAGTGGCCAGGCATCGGGAAGGGGCCACTGCTATATCTTTGTCAGGGATCAGAGAAAGGTGCTGCGCGTTAGCCTGGCGTACAAAAGAGCTATTCAGGCTTGCGCCTACCGGTCAGGAAGTCGACAAAGGTTCGTACGCGCAGCGAGAGATGGCGCGCATGCGGATACAGGAGGAAGAAGGGCCGCGATGTGCCGCCCAGCGCAGGCAGCAGTTCCACGAGCGTACCGCGCGCCAGGTCTTCCTCCACGATGAAGCGGTAGGTCTGCACCATGCCGGCGCCGCTGCGCGCGAGGGTGGCCAGGCCAAGATAGTCCTCCGAAACCGTATAGCTGCCCGAGGTGTAGACCTCGATGACGGCGCCCTTGTCCATCAGCAGCCAGGGAATCTTGCGGCCCGTGCTGGGCAGCTCGAACTGGAGGCAGTCATGCTTCTCCAGATCGGCCAGCGTTTTCGGCTTCCCCGCGCGCTTCAGATAGGACGGCGAAGCCACCATCACCAGTTCCGCCTCCTCCAGCTTGCGCGCCACCAGGCTCGAATCGGAAGGGTCGCGGCCGCGTATCGCCAGGTCATAGCCTTCACCAGCAAAGTCGATATTGCGGTTGCTGACGTGGACTTCCACCTGCACGTCCGGATAGAGCTTGCGGAACTGCGGCAGAAGCGGCAGCAGCCGGGAATGCGCATAAGGCGTGGGAGCGCTGATGCGCAGCAGGCCTGAGGGCGCCGTCTGCCCTCCCGTGACTTCGCGCTCGGCTTCGACCAGCTGTGCGAGCGCTTCCCGGCATTGGGCGAAGTAGGCCGCGCCGCTGTCGGTGAGGCGTATCTGCCGCGTGGTGCGCACGAAGAGCCGCACGCCCAGCCTTTCCTCCAGCCGCGACACGGAACGGCTCACGGCCGCAGGCGTCACGCCCGCCACCGCGGCGGCCGCGGTGAAGCTGGCCAGCTCCGCCGCCAGCACGAAGAGCTCGATGCTTCCCAATTGCAGATCGTCGAAATGCCGCTTCATTCGTTACACCATGTATCAAGTGAATTGCGAAAAACCGGATTTATCGACTTCCGGCGCATCAGTATAGTCCATCCATCGCAAGCAACCTTAGGAAGGATCTGAAAATGAGCACGAACAAAACCGTCATCGTCACCGGCGCATCCAGCGGCCTCGGTTTCACTATCGCGAAAAGCTATCTGGCACGCGGCTACAATGTGGTGGGCAATGCGCGCACCATGGACCGCCTGCTGGCGGCGGCGGACAAGCTGGGAAATCCGGCCAACTTCCTGCCCGTGGCGGGCGACATCGCGCTGCCCGCCACGGCAAAGGCCCTCTTCGAACAGGCCATCGCCCGCTTCGGCAAGGTGGACATCCTGGTGAACAACGCGGGCATCTTCATCGCCAAGCCGACCGTCGATTACAGCGAGGACGAACTGGAAGCCATCGTGGCCACCAACCTCAAAGGCTTCTTCTATCCCTCGCAGCAGGCAGCAGCGCACATGGCGGCCAACAAGTCCGGCCATATCGTGACCATTACCGCGAGCCTGGGTTCGCAGCCGACCGTGAGGGTCCCCACCCTGCTGCCTTCGCTGATCAAGGGCGGCCTGAACCAGGCAACGCGCGCGCTGGCGGTGGAACTGGCGGCATCGAACGTGAAGGTGAACGCGGTGGCGCCCGGCATCATCGACACGCCTTTGCACAGCACGGACGAAGGCACGCAGAACTTCCTGCGCGGCCTGAGCCCCATGGGCGTCATGGGCAAGGCGCAGGATGTGGCGGACGCCGTGCTTTACCTGACCGAGTCGGAATTCACGACGGGCGCGATCCTGCCGGTGGACGGCGGCGCGGCTGCGGGCAGCCTGTAAGGAGAAACGCCATGCCCTACGTGAATATCAAGGTGACGAACGAAGGCGTCACGCCACGGCAGAAGCTGGAACTGATCGAAGGCGCCACCGACCTTCTGAGCCGCGTGCTCGGGAAGGACCCGGCCACGACTTTCGTCATCATCGACGAGGTGGAGACGGACAACTGGGGGCTGAACCGGGAGAACATCACCACGCGCCGCCAGCGCGAGGCGGCAGGCTAGCGTTTAAAGGCCGCAGACGCTGTGAATGTTGGTGATGGAGACTCCGCTGGCAACGGCGCGGCCGACGCAGGTAAGCTTGTGCCAGCCGTCCTCCGAGAGGAGGATGGCGCCTGCGGCCAGCACCACCACAACGGCGATGACGATGGCCGCGCCCTTGAGCAGATCCTTGTTCATGGTCCGGAACGCGAAAAAGGCGGCATTGTAGCCGATCAGGCTCCGCCCAGCGTGTAGTCGAAATCGTAGAAATGCTTGCCGCCGTCCCTGCGGATATCGATCTTGCCGGAGAGGCCTTCCAGCTCGCCCGTGCCCGAATCGGGCACCACGATGATGCGCAGGCCGTCGTAGGGGCCGCCCATGACGCCGCCGTGCTGCAGAGCGAAGCTGCCCTTGCGCCCTTCCAGCACGCCTTCCACCACCTCCATGGCCACGTAGGCGGCGGCGGTGGGCACGCTGCTGCGGTAGGCGAGGAACTCGCCCTTGCCCACGGCGTCCAGCGGACCGGTATAGCGCTTGTCGAGGGTCATGCGGCCGATGCCGCTGTTTTCCGTGAGGGCGGCCAGAGGCTCGGCCGCCATCTTCACCTCGAATTCGCCGCTGATGAGAGGCATCCTGTTCTCCTTGTTCTTATCCAGGCTCACGCGCCAATGCGTGCAGCTTGGTGATGGTACTCCAGTTGCGGGTGGTGACGGCATCGCCCAGCACGGAACCCACGGCCGCCGCCGTGCGGCTGGCCAGCACGCCGTCCGCGCACCAGAGATAGGCCGCCCAGCGGCCCAGCGCGAAAGCCTCCGGCTTCCATTCCTGGTGGGCCAGCGCTTCGAGCTTGCTGCGGTCGGCCGGATTGCTCAGCACCGCCACCATCAGGCGCGAGGGATCGTCGGCCACCCCGCGCAGGGAATTGTCCTGCACCACCTCATCCAGCTGGGCCGCATCGAGCACGATCACGCGCGCGGCCACGCCCAGCTTCAGCACCATGGCTTCCTCGATGCGCGTGCCCGACTGCGCGGCCTGGCGCGCGCTGCAGTCGAACACCACGTTGCCGCTGTTGAGCAGGGTGCGCACGCCGGTGAAGCCCAGATCGCCCAGCAGCTTGCGCAAGTCGGCCATGGCGACGCGTTTGGCGCGGCCCACGTTGATGCCGCGCAGCAGGGCAATCTGCCGCTTTACACTCATCGTTTCATTTCCTCCATGCCCGTAAAGTATGCGTCAGGCGCGCCAAAGCAAGCGCCCGGCAGGGCCTTCAGGCGTGCAGCCGGGTGTCCGCCTGCGGCACTTCCGGCTCCTCGCCGGGCGTGATGCGGGGAATGCGCAGCACGAAGCTGGCGCCGTGTCCCAGCACGCTGCTGACCGTGATCGAGCCCCCGAACTGCTTGGCGATCAGGTTGTAGACGATGTTCAGGCCCAGGCCCGTGCCGCCCTGCCCGCGCCGGGTGGTCACGAAGGGGTCGAAGACCTTGTCGATCATGTCCGGCGGGATGCCCTTGCCGTTGTCCACCACCTGCATCTCCACCCATTCGCCGTCCGAGAGCACATTGATGGCGATGCGCCCCGCGCAGTCCGGGTCGAAGGCGTGGTCCACGCAGTTCAGGGTGAGGTTGGTGATGACCTGGGCCAGGGCGCCGGGGTAGCTGTCGAGCATGATGTCCGGCGGGCAGTTGATGTCGACCACGATAAGGGTCTTCTTCAGCTTTGGCTGCAGGCTGGAGACGACTTCCTCAATATATTCGCGCAGCTCGAAACGGCGGCGCGCCTCGCTTACCTGGTCCACGGCGATCTGCTTGAAGCTGTGGATCAGGTGGGCCGCGCGGTAGGCATTGTTCATGATGAGGCGCGCGCTTTCGCCCGCCGTGGCAATGTACTTGAGGATTTCGGACTTCTTCACCGTGCCGCTGGTGACGGTCTTGTGTATCTCCTCCGTGGCCTCGGCCAGCACCGAGGCGCTGGTGAGCGCAATGCCCACCGGCGTATTGATCTCGTGCGCCACGCCCGCCACCAGGCCGCCCAGGGAGGCCAGGCGCTCGGCCTGCAGCAGGGACTCCTGCGTTTCGCGCAGATTGTCCAGGGCCTGGGCCGTTTCCTCGGCCGAGCGGCGCGCCGCGTCCTCGGCCTGGCGCGCGCGGCCCAGCACAGCCTTCACGCGGCGCTGGATGGCGTTGAAGCCGCGGATCACGTCGCCCAGTTCGTCCTTGCGCTTTTCCGGCAGCTCCACCACCTCGTCGCTGCCGCGCGTGGCCATTTCGAACAGGCCGTCGCGCAGCTTGCGGATGGGATCGAACACGATGCGCAGGCTGAAGGCCAGGGCCACCACCAGGATCAGGTCGAGCAGCAGCACCTCCACCACCTTGCGCCGGATCTCGGCGGCGAGGGTGGCCTCGATCTGGTCGCGGCTGAAATTGACGACGACGCGGCCCACGATCACGGGCCGCAGGCTGCCCGTGGCCGAACCGGCGTCGCGGTAGCCCAGGTCGGCCACCACGGGCGTGCCGCCCACGGCGTCGTCGCCGCCCACATTGGCCACGGTGCCATCCGGGCGGCGCTGCTTGCCGGTGAAGAGGCCGACGGAAGTGTCGTAGACGCGGATGGCCACCAGCTCGGGCGGCAGCATCTCGGCGGTGACGATATTGTCCACCTTGGCCTTGTCCAGGTCCCAGAGGGCGGAAGGCAGACTGGTCTGCAGGCGCGTGAGCACGCCGTCGCGCAGGCGCTGGTTGTTCACCTCCAGCTCATGCTGCAGGCCATATTGCGCATACGTGCCGGAGATGCCGAGCACCACGGTCACGATCACCACGAACAGGCAAGTCAGCCGCGCCTGAATCCCGAACATCCCATGCTCCTAGCCGCCTGAGTCAGACATTCAATGTAAGTGAAATGGTGCTGATTAGCAAGAATACGGATGGGTAGATCTGCCACAAACTACCTCACTTCCAAATAGCAACTTTCCGCCTAGCAATGATAAGATGGTCTCCTGAACGGGAGACGAAGATGAGTGCTGCTTTCCGACATTTGCCCCTGTCCGATGTGCAGGCGGGCATGGTCCTTTCGGCCGACTTGCTTGATTCACAAGGACACATGCTGCTGCCTCAGGGTACGGTCCTGACCGAGACCATGCTCGGCCTCATGCCGCGCCACGGCATTGCCAACCTGCCGGTGGAGGCGCCGGCTCTCAGTCCCGAGGAGCAGGCGGCCTTGAACGCCCGCATCCGCGAACGCATTGCCTACCTCTTCCGCCACCTGTCGCCCGAGCGCGAAGAGGATCACGCCGCCGGGGTGCTGCGTGAAATGGTCTCGATCTACCGCCTGGGACGGGAGGCCGCATGAACCCGCAGCTGAGCTACGACGACGTGGTACGCACCCTGGAAGACCTGCCCTCCCTGCCTGCGGTGGTGATGGAACTGCTGAACAGCATCGACCAGGACGATGTGGACATTTCCGTGCTGGCGCGCAAGGTCTCGCACGACACGGCCCTGACGGCGAAAACGCTGCGCCTGGCCAATTCCTCCGTGTACGGGCTGCAGGTAAAGGTCACCACCATCCAGCAGGCGATCACCTACCTCGGCTTCCAGAGCACGCGCAATCTCATTACGGCAGCGGCCGTTACCGGCTGCTTCGCCGAGAGCGCCTGCCCGGGCTTCGACCACAAGGCCTTCTGGCGCCACTCCATTGCCAGCGCCTGCTGCGCCAAGGTGCTGGCGCGCCACATGCGCTTCAATCAGGATTATGCCTTCACGGCCGCCCTGCTGCACGATATCGGCCGTCTGGTGCTGGCGGCCTGCTTCCCCCAGCAATACGCGGAGGTGCTGGCCCTGCGCTCATCGCGGGATTGCCAGTTGCTGGAAGCGGAAAGGGAAGTGCTGGGGGTGGACCACGTGGAGGCAGGCCTGGCGCTGGCGGAGCACTGGAATTTCTCGGACACAATGCGCCTGGCCATCGGCGGCCACCATGCGCCCGAAGCGCCGGGCGCGGGTTTCCTGGCGACGATTATCCACGTCGCCGATGCGATGGTGCATGCGCTGGACCTGGCCCAGCAGCCGGACGACCTGGCGCCGCCGCTGTCCAACGTCGCCTGGCAGGCGCTGCGCCTGGACGAACAATTCTGCATGCAACTGTTCCGCGAGACCGAACTGCAATTCGAAGAGATCTCGCTGGTGCTGCTGGCCTGAGCGAAGCCCAGGCCCGGCCCGTCAGTGGGCGTAGTTGCCGCCGTTGCCGCCTTCCGTTTTTTGCTGCTGAGGCTGCTGAGCCTGGGAGGCTGCTGCCTGGGCCTGCTTGTCTTCCGGCTTCGGACGGCCTTGCGCGTCGGACAGGCGGTATTTGGTGCGGCGGTCGCCCATCAGGTCGCGCAGGTCGCGGATGCTCATGCCGGTCACTTCATGCATGCGGATCAGCAGCGAGGCGCCTACCGGCAGGCGGTGGTGGCGGATCTTGCTGATCACCGGAGGAGCCACCTCCAGCAGGCGCGACAGGGCAGCGTCGTTTTTCAGCTGCATCTTGCCGAGCAAGATATCCAGCAAATGATTCGGGTTATAGCTTTCTTGAGAAGCGAGAGCGTGGTGTGCCATGATTGATCCTCGTCGATATAGTTGATGTGAAGATGCTGCTCCGAACACTAGGAAAGACTTGTCATTTCCAAATAAGTTCCGAACGTGTACGCCACTGTGGTGACGCATGGGCCGGCCGCCTTCAGGTCCAACTTATCAATACAGCAACAGTTTAAACCCAAAAAAGCCCGCTCCGACTTTGCGACTCCATGCAAGGTTGACTAACGTCAAGCATTTGCTGAAATCTTGACAACAATGTTATTTCAACACATGGGGGCGCTGTGTGGCGCACGC
This sequence comes from Massilia endophytica, assembly GCF_021165955.1. Lineage (NCBI taxonomy): Bacteria > Pseudomonadati > Pseudomonadota > Betaproteobacteria > Burkholderiales > Oxalobacteraceae > Massilia > Massilia endophytica. The sequence goes on from NZ_CP088952.1 coordinate 3,858,900, forward strand.
AAGAACTTTTGGGAAATTGTTACAAACGGCAGTTTTTCGTCCAAATAACGTTTATTAACGTTCATTTCCCCGAAGATATGAAAACCTTGCCAAGGGCGGCCAGCGCCGGCCAGGGATAAGGGGGCCGTTTACGGTAAACTCCCGCAATGCAGAAAAAAGTATTTATCAAGACCTTCGGCTGCCAGATGAACGAGTACGACTCGGACAAGATGGCCGATTTGCTCGGCGCCAGCGATGGGCTGGTGCGCACCGAAACGCCCGAAGAAGCGGACGTCATTCTCCTCAACACCTGTTCCGTGCGCGAAAAGGCGCAGGAAAAAGTGTTCTCCGACCTGGGCGTGTTCCGCAAGCTCAAACAGAACAATCCGGAACTGCTGATCGGCGTGGGCGGCTGCGTGGCCTCGCAGGAAGGCGAAGCCATCGTCAAGCGCGCGCCGCACGTGGACATGGTGTTCGGCCCGCAGACCCTGCACCGCCTGCCCAGGATGATCGAGCTGCGCCGCCACAGCGGCAAGCCGCAGGTGGACATCAGCTTCCCCGAGATCGAGAAGTTCGACCACCTGCCGCCGGCGCGCGTGGAAGGCGCTTTTGCCTATGTCTCCATCATGGAAGGCTGCAGCAAGTACTGCTCCTATTGCGTGGTGCCCTATACACGCGGCGAGGAAGTGTCGCGCCGCTTCGAGGACGTGCTGACCGAAGTGGCGGGCCTCGCGGCCCAGGGCGTGAAGGAAGTGATGCTGCTCGGGCAGAACGTGAACGCCTTCCGCGGCGCCATGGACGGAGGCCAGGTGGCGGACTTCGCCATGCTGATCGAATATGTGGCGGCCATTCCCGGCATCGAACGCATCCGCTTCGTCACCAGCCATCCCAAGGAATTCACCCAGCGCCTAATCGACTGCTATGCGAAGATCCCGCAGCTGGCGGACCATCTCTACCTGCCCGCGCAGCACGGCTCCGACCGTGTTCTGGGGGCCATGAAGCGCGGCTACACGGCGCTGGAGTACAAGTCCATCATCCGCAAGGTGCGCGCAGTGCGGCCGAACGTCACCATCGCTTCCGACTTCATCGTCGGCTTCCCCGGCGAGACCGAGGAGGACTTCGAAGCGATGATGAAGCTGGTGGAGGACGTGGACTTCGACAACAGCTTCAGCTTCATCTTCAGCAAGCGTCCCGGCACCCCGGCCGCGAACCTGGCCGACGACACGCCGCACGAAGTGAAGCTGGCGCGCCTGCAGCGCCTGCAGGCCCTCATCGACCGCCAGACGAAACGGCACAGCGAAGCCATGGTGGGCCAGGTGATGCAGGTGCTGGTGGAAGGCCCGTCGAAGCAAGGCGGCAGCGAACTGCAGGGACGCGCAGGCAATACCCGCACGGTGCTCTTCGATGGTGGCGACGCGGCAGCCGCCATGCATGGCAAGATGGTAGCCGTGCGCATTACCGAAAGCCTCTCCTACTCCCTGCGCGGCGAGCTGGCCGCGCCCCTGAATGGATAAGCGTTGAAAACGAAGACACCTGTACAGCCGCATTACTTCACCCCTGAACCACTGGACAACACGCGCCTGGCGAATCTCTGCGGTCCATTGGACGAGAACCTGCGCCAGATTGCCGCCGCCCTCGACGTGACCATCTTCCGCCGCGGCGAGAAATTCATCGTGAGCGGCGAGAACGGCGAGCGCGCCGTGCAGATCCTGGAAAAATTCTATGCCGTGGCCGACAAGTCCATCGCCGTGGAAGAGGTGCAGCTCGCCCTTGTCGAGCAGCGCACCAGCGCCGCGCCGGAAGAAGACGGCGAAGCCCACGAAGAGCCGCCCTTCAACGATCCCGATGTCACCAGCCCCGCGCTGAAGACGCGCCGCAGCGACCTGCGCGGCCGCACGCCGCACCAGATCCGCTACCTGCGCAATATCCTGGAACACGACATCAGCTTCGGCGTCGGCCCTGCGGGCACGGGCAAGACTTACCTGGCCGTGGCCTGCGCGGTGGATGCGCTGGAGCGCGACGCCGTACAGCGCATCATCCTCACCCGCCCTGCCGTGGAGGCGGGCGAGCGGCTCGGCTTCCTGCCGGGCGACATGGCGCAGAAGGTCGATCCCTACCTGCGGCCCCTGTACGACGCGCTCTACGACCTGCTGGGCTTCGACCGCACGCAGAAGCTCTTCGAGAAGCAGACCATCGAAATTGCGCCGCTGGCCTATATGCGCGGCCGCACGCTGAACCACGCCTTCGTGATCCTGGATGAAGCGCAGAACACGACGGTCGAACAGATGAAGATGTTCCTCACCCGCATAGGCTTCGGCAGCAAGGCCGTGGTGACGGGCGACGTGACCCAGGTCGACCTGCAGAAGCACCAGAAATCCGGCCTGGTGGACGCCGTGCAGGTGCTGCGCGATGTGCGCGGCATCGCCTTCAGCCAGTTCACCAGCACCGACGTTGTGCGCCACCCGCTGGTGGGGCGCATCGTGGACGCCTACGACAAGGCGCATCAGGGCACGGCCGACATCGCGCCGCTGCTCAAACCCGTCAAAACAACAACAGCACGCAATGTCCGAACAAAAAAATAAGCTGGCCCTGTCGGTGCAGTACGCCGATCCCCGCCTGCAGGAAAGCATTACCCGTCCCATGATCCGCAAGTGGGTGAAGGCCGCCCTCTTCGCCCCCGCCGAGCTCACCATCCGCTTCGTCGATGCCGAGGAAGGCCAGTCCCTGAACCGCGAATACCGCGGCAAGGACTATGCCACCAATGTGCTTACTTTCGCCTACAACGAAGGCGAAGAGATCGCCGAGGACGAGCCGACGCGCGCCGACATCATCCTTTGCACGGACGTGCTGCAGCGCGAAGCGGGCGAACAAAAAAAGAGCGTGGAAGAGCACACGGCCCACCTCATCGTCCACGGCGTGCTGCACGCGCAAGGCTACGACCACGAGGACGACGAGGAGGCCGCCGAAATGGAAGCCCTCGAAACTGAGCTGCTCGGGGAGCTCGGCTACGCAGACCCCTACGCCTGAAGGAAACGGCTCGGGTCCGGCATTTGGTGTATCCTATATAACTTCGAAACAAATGGCTCACGCCTACTATGCAAGAGCACTCTAGTAGCGTCAGGAATGACGCTAAACCACATCGATCGCTCCTGGAGCGACTCACCGCACTGATTTCCCCTGAGCCCGAGAACCGCTCGGAGCTGCTTGAAGTTCTGCACGAAGCCCATGAACGCAACCTGATCGACGCCGATGCGCTGTCCATGATCGAGGGCGTGTTCCAGGTGTCCGACCTGTCGGCGCGCGATATCATGATCCCGCGCTCGCAGATGGACGTGATCGACATCTCCAAGCCCATCGAGGAATGGATGCCCCTGGTGCTGGAGACGGCCCACTCGCGCTTCCCTGCCATCGAGGGCGGCCGCGACAAGGTGGTGGGCATCCTCCTGGCCAAGGACCTGCTGCGCTACTACGCCGAAGAATCCTTCGACGTGCGCGACATGCTGCGCCCCGCAATCTTCATTCCTGAATCGAAGCGGCTGAACGTGCTGCTGCGCGATTTCCGCGCCAACCACAATCACATGGCCATTGTCGTCGACGAGTACAGCGGCGTGGCGGGCCTCATCACCATCGAGGATGTACTGGAGCAGATCGTCGGCGATATCGAGGACGAATACGATTTCGACGAAGAAGAGGACAACATCATCTCGATCAAGGAGGGCCAGCTGGGCCCGCGCTGGCGCGTGAAGGCGCTCACCGAGATCAGCCAGTTCAACGAGGAACTGGACACCGACCTCTCCGACGAGGATGTGGACACCATCGGCGGCCTGGTCGCCAAGCATCTCGCCCGCATGCCGCATAAAGGGGACGAGTTCGACATCGGCAACCTGCGCTTCGAAGTGCTGCGCGCCGACGCCCGCCAGATCCACGTGCTGACCGTCGAGAAGCTGCCTCCCTCCATCGACGAGCAGGACTGATGCGCTTTCGCCGCGCCCAACCCGGCGAGCCGCCACCACCCGAACGCAGTCTCCGCAGCAGGATGATCATCGCCGCGCTGGCCGGTGCGGCCAGCGTGTTTTCCTTCGCGCCCTTCGGCTGGTGGCCGCTCCAGCTGCTCTGCCTCGCCGTGCTGTTCTACCAGGTGCTGCGCGCTTCCTCCGTGCGCGCTGGTGCGCTGATCGGCTGGGCCTTCGGCTTCGCCTGGTGCTTCGCGGGCGTGCACTGGCTCTACGTGGCGCTGAACCGCTTCGGCGGACTGGCCGCGCCCCTGGCCGCGGTCTCCATCGCCCTGCTGGCCCTCTTCATGGGCAGCTATGCCGCCATGGCCATGGGCGGCGCGGCCTGGCTGCGCAAGCGCTTCGCCATGTCGCTGCCCACCGCCAACCTGCTCCTCCTGCCTGCCGTGTGGACCCTGGCCGAGTGGCTGCGCGGCTGGCTGTTCACCGGCTTCTCCTGGGCTTCCGCAGGCTATGCGCACAATGTGTCTCCCTTGTCCGGCTATGCGCCGCTGCTGGGCGTCTACGGAATCGGCTGGCTCGTTGCGCTGAGCGCGGGCGCCCTGCTCCTGCTGATGCACCGCAGCCGCCCCATGGCGCTGGCGACTCTGGCCCTGGTCTGGCTGGGCGGCTTCGGGCTGCAGTTCATCGAATGGACGCATGCCGAAGGCAAGCCTCTTTCAGTGCGCCTCGTGCAGGGCAATATCGCGCTGCAGGCCAAGTTCGACCCGAACCACATGCAGTCCACGCTGCGCCAGTACCAGCAGGCCGTGATGGCCGCTCCGGCGGACCTGATCGCCACGCCGGAAACGGCCGTGCCGCTCTTCCCCTATCAGCTGCCCGCGGGCTACCTGGACAGCTTCGGCCAGTACGCCCGCAAGACCGGCAGCGCCATCGTGCTGGGCATCCCGCTCATGGACAGCCCCTCGCAGTACTCGAACAGCGTGATCGGCCTAGCCCCGGCGCTGGCTTCGAAGCCCTACCGCTACGACAAGCACCACCTCGTGCCCTTCGGCGAATTCATTCCGCCCGGCTTCCGCTGGTTCACGAACCTGATGCAGATTCCCCTGGGCGACCAGACGCGCGGCGCCGTGCTCCAGCCCTCCTTCCGCGTGAAGGACCAGCGCGTGCTGCCCAATATCTGCTACGAGAACCTGTTCGGCGAGGAGATCGCGGAACAGCTGGCGGGCGATGCCGCCCCGGCCACCATCCTGCTGAACGTTTCCGAACTGGCCTGGTACGGCGAGTCGCTGGCCATTCCCCAGCACCTGCAGATTTCCCAGATGCGCACCCTGGAGACAGGACGCCCCATGCTGAGCGCCACCAACAGCGGCGCGACGGTGATGATCGACAGCCGCGGCATCGTCCGCGCCAGCCTGCCCTACTACCAGCCGGGCGTGCTGAATGCCACTGTGCAGGGCATGGGGGGCTCCACGCCCTACATCCTGCTGCAGAACCGCCTGATCCTGGCGCTGGCGATACTGGCCTTGATCGCGGCCTGTCTGGGGTCCAAATCTCTACAAGTCCGCGCTAAAAACCGCTAAAATGAGCCGTTTTGGCGAACCGATAACGCTCGCGCCTGTGCGCGCCACCGAACGACTACGATGCTGACATTCCAACAAATTATCCTGACCCTGCAATCCTACTGGGACAAGCAGGGCTGCGCGCTGCTCCAGCCCTATGACATGGAAGTGGGAGCGGGCACCTTCCACACCGGCACCTTCCTGCGCGCGATCGGCCCCGAGCCATGGCGCGCGGCCTATGTCCAGCCATCGCGCCGTCCGAAGGATGGCCGCTACGGCGAGAACCCGAACCGAGGCCAGCACTACTACCAGTACCAGGTGGTGCTCAAGCCCGCGCCGGAGAACATCCTGGACCTGTATCTCGGTTCGCTGGAAGCCCTGGGCCTGGACCTGAAGCAGAACGACGTGCGCTTCGTGGAAGACGACTGGGAAAGCCCGACCCTGGGCGCCTGGGGCCTGGGCTGGGAAGTCTGGCTGAACGGCATGGAAGTGACCCAGTTCACCTACTTCCAGCAGGTGGGCGGCCTCGATTGCAAGCCCGTGCTGGGCGAGATCACCTACGGCATCGAGCGCCTGGCCATGTACCTGCAGGGCGTGGAGAACATGTACGACCTGGTATGGACCGAGCTGGAAGAAAACGGCGTGAAGAAGAAGTTCACCTACGGCGACGTGTTCCACCAGAACGAGGTGGAGCAGTCGGCCTACAACTTCGAGCACTCGAACACCGAGCTGCTGTTCTCGCAGTTCGCCAACCACGAGGCGGAAGCGAAGCGCCTGATCGAACTGCAGCTCACGCTGCCCGCCTATGAGCAGATCATGAAGGCCTCGCACAGCTTCAACCTGCTGGATGCGCGCGGCGCCATCTCCGTGACCGAGCGCGCCGCCTACATCGGCCGTGTGCGCGCCCTCTCCCGCATGGTGGCCCAGGCCTACTACGAATCCCGCGAACGCCTCGGCTTCCCGATGCTTGGCAACGCTTAAAGATACAAGAACATGAATCAGACCCTGCTCATCGAACTGCTGACCGAAGAACTGCCGCCGAAGGCGCTGGCCAAGCTGGGCGCGGCCTTCAGCGCCGGCATCGTCAACGGCCTGAAATCGCGCGACTTCCTGGAAGACGGCAGCGAAGCCACCACCTATGCCACCCCGCGCCGCCTGGCGGTGTCGATCACCAGGGTGCGCGCCACCTCGCCGGACAAGTCTATCCGCGAGAAGGTGCTGCCGGTCGCCGTGGCGCTGGATGCGAACGGCAACCCCACCGCGCCGCTGGCCAAGAAGCTTGCCGCGCTGGGCTTCCCCGACCTGAAGGTAAGCGATCTGGAACGCGCCCAGGACGGCAAGGCCGAAAGCTTCTTCTACACCTATACCGCGCCGGGCTCGCAGCTGCAAAGCGGCCTGCAGGCCGCGCTGGAGGAATCCGTGGCCAAGCTGCCGATTCCGAAGGTGATGAGCTACCAGCGTCCGGACGGCGAGACCGTGCAGTTCGTGCGTCCCGCCCACAGCCTGATCGCCCTGCACGGCGAAACGGTGCTGCCATTGACCCTGCTGGGCCTGACCGCCTCGCGCACCACGGACGGCCACCGCTTCCTGACCGCGCCGGGCCAGCGCGCCGTGACGGTGCCGCATGCGGACGCCTACGCCGCCACGCTGCTGGAAAAGGCCAAGGTCGTTCCGAGCTTTGAGGAGCGCAAGGAAAAGATCCGTTCCTCCCTGCTGCAGAAGGCGGGCGCCGACAAGGTGCTGATGCCCGAAGCCCTGCTCGACGAAGTGACCTCGCTGGTCGAATGGCCGGTGGTGTACGAGTGCCACTTCGAGGAACAGTATCTGTCCGTGCCGCAGGAATGCCTGATCCTGACGATGCAGACCAACCAGAAATACTTCGCGCTGACGGATGCGAACGGCAAGCTGCGCTCGCGCTTCCTCATCGTGTCCAACATCGAGACCGCGACGCCGGGCGCCATCATCGGCGGCAACGAGCGCGTGGTGCGCCCCCGCCTGTCCGACGCCAAATTCTTCTTCGAGCAGGACAAGAAGAAGACCCTGGAATCGCGCCTGCCCCTGCTGAAGAACGTGGTCTACCACAACAAGCTGGGCACCCAGGCCGAGCGCAGCGAGCGCGTGACCGCGCTGGCTACCGCCATCGCCGCCAAACTGGGCGCCGACGTGAAGCTGGCCGAACGCGGTGCGCGCCTGTCCAAGGCCGACCTGCTGACGGACATGGTGGGCGAGTTCCCCGAACTGCAAGGCATCATGGGCACCTACTACGCCCGCCATGACGGCGAGCCGGAAGAAGTGGCGCTGGCCGCCTCCGAGCACTATCAGCCGCGCTTCGCAGGCGACGCCCTGCCTTCGACCAGCACCGGCACCGCCGTGGCACTCGCCGACAAGCTGGAGACCCTGGTCGGCATCTGGGCCATCGGCCTGCAGCCTACGGGCGACAAGGACCCCTTCGCGCTGCGCCGCCACGCGCTGGGCGTGCTGCGCATGCTGGTCGAGAAGCGCCTGCCGCTGACCATCAGCGGCCTGCTGGCCGATGCGGCGAAGCAGTTCGCCCCGGTGCCGAACTTCAAGGATCCAAGCGCGGAGGTCAATGCCTTCATGCTCGACCGCCTGCGCGGCATCCTGCGCGAGCGCAATTTCACGCCGAACGAGATCGAAGCGGTAGTGGCCCAGAACCCGGACCGCCTGGACGATATCGTGCAGCGCCTGGAGGCCGTACAGGCCTTCGCCGCCCTGCCGGAAAGCGCCTCGCTGGCCGCGGCCAACAAGCGCATCACCAACATCCTGAAGAAGAACGAGGAAGCGCTGGCCCAGGCTTCCACCGTCAACCCCGCCCTGCTGCAGGACACGGCCGAGAAGAACCTCGCCGCCGCCGTCACGCGCGTGCAGCCGGAAGTCGATGCCGCCTTCGCGCGCGGCGACTTCACCGGCACGCTCAAGACCCTGGCCCAGCTGCGCGACGACGTGGATGCCTTCTTCAACGACGTGATGGTGATGGCGGACGATATCGCCCTGCGCAATAACCGCCTTGCCCTGCTCTCTTCCCTGCACGGCATGATGAACCGCGTGGCGGACATCTCCAAGCTGGCCGCCTGACATGCCTGCGCTGAAGCTCGTTATTCTCGACCGGGACGGCGTGATCAACCACGACTCGCCGGACTTCATCAAGTCGCCCGAGGAGTGGATTCCCGTTCCCGGTTCGCTGGAAGCCATTGCGCGCCTGAACCAGGCGGGCTACCGCGTGGTGGTCGCGTCCAACCAGTCCGGCATTGCGCGCCAGTTCTTCGATATCACCACCCTGAACGCCATCCACGCCAAGATGCACCGGCTGGCGCAGCAGGTGGGAGCGGATATCGACGCCGTGTTCTTCTGCCCGCACGCGGCGGCGGACAACTGCGACTGCCGCAAGCCCAAGGCAGGCATGTACGTGGAAATCGCCAAGCGCTACCAGGTGAGCCTGAAAGGCGTACCCACCATCGGCGATTCGCTGCGCGACCTGCAGGCAGGCTTCATCGTCGGCTGCGTGCCCTATCTGGTGCTGACGGGGAAAGGCGAGAAGACAGCGGCCACGGGCGGCCTGCCGCCCGGTACAATGACCTTTCCCGACCTCGCTGCGACGGTGCAGCACATCCTGAAGCGCGCCGCCACGCCAGCCGTCAACTGATTCCGATGGAGATTCTCTTTGCGTAACGCCGCCCTGTTTCTGCGCTCGCTGCTGTTCACGCTCGTGATGGTGATTGCAACGGTCATCTGGTCCTTCGTCTGCATGCTTGCGGCGCCGCTCCCTTACAACAAGCGCTACTACATCACCTCGCGCTGGAATGTGTTCGTGATCTGGTGTGCAAAGACGATCTGCGGCATCGAATACGAATTCAAGGGCTACGAAAACTTCCCGGATGGTCCCGCTGTGGTATTGGCGAAACACCAGTCGGCATGGGAAACCATCTTCCTGCTGGCGAACCTGCCGCGGCCCCTGGTGTTCGTTTTCAAGAAGGAGATCCTCTATATTCCCTTCTTCGGCTGGGGCATTGCGCTCCTGCGCATGATTCCCATCGACCGCAAGCAGGGCAAGAACGCGTTCAAGCAGGTGGTGGCGCACGGAAAACGCCGCCTGAAAGACGGCCAATGGATTATCATGTTCCCCGAGGGGACACGCATTCCGGTCGGCCAGGCCGGAAAGTACAAGAGCGGCGGCACGCGCCTGGCGGTGGAAACGAATACGCCGGTGGTGCCCATAGCGCTCAACTCCGGTGAATGCTGGCCGAAGAACTCCTTTATCAAGCGCCCTGGCAAGATCACCGTATCGGTTGGCAAACCGATATCGCCGGAGGGCCAGAGCGCCGATAGCATGATGGAACAGGTGGAACAGTGGATAGAATCAGAAATGCGCGTCATTTCGCCCCACGCCTACAACGCTGGCTAGACGATCTGGCCACAGCGAAAATGGCGCCGGCGCAGGAAGGCGAGCACCAGCTCGACCTGTTCGCCGGCGCCCCGCCCGCCGACACGGCGCCTGCATCACCAGCATCCGCATCGCCCTCTTCCTCCTTCCCCGTTCCGGGGCCTGCTACCGTCAACCTGCTGCGCCCTCCCGTGCAATTGCGCCGTCCGGACCCCGTGCTTGCTCCGCCGGTTCCCGGCGAGACCCGGCGCCAGCTGCTGGCGGGTGAATTCGTGCTCGAATACGTGCTGCGGCGCTCCACGCGCCGCTCCATCGGCTTCATGATCGACGACGACGGCCTGCGCGTCACGGCGCCCAAGCGCTGCTCGCTGGCCGATATCGACAACGCCATCCGCGCGAAGCAGAACTGGATTCTCACCAAGCTCGATGAGCGCCGCCAGCGGCGCGCCGCGCGGCTGGAGAAGCCGAAGGTTTCGTGGGACGACGGCGCGCGCATCCCCTACCTGGGCGGCGAGGTGACGCTGCGCCTGTACCATGCGCCCCGCAACCGCACCGACTACAACCCTGCCACGCAGGAACTCTCCATGGGCCTGGTGCAGGGCGCCACGGAGCAGCTGGTGAGGGAACGTTTCAAGAACTGGATCAGGCAGCAGGCGGAAGGCCTGTTCGCGCAGCGCCTCGATCTCTACGCCGCGCGCCTGGGGGTGCAGTACGCTGGCTTCTCGCTATCGTCGGCGGACACGCGCTGGGGCTCCTGCACCGTGGAGCGCAACATCCGCCTGAACTGGAAGCTGATGCACTTCTCGCTGCCGCTGATCGACTATGTGGTGGCGCACGAACTGGCGCATATCCTGGAAATGAACCACAGCGCACGCTTTTGGGCCAACGTGGGCCGCATCTATCCGCAGTACGAGGAAGCCAAGCAGCTCCTGCGCAAGCGCGCGCAGGAAATGCCCGTGCTCTATTAAAGCCAGCCTGCGTCGCGCGCCAGCCGGAAGGCCTCGACGCGGTTGCCCGCATTGAGCTTGCTGATCGCCTCGGACAGGTAGTTGCGTACCGTGCCTTCCGACAGGGCGAGCTGCCTCGCAATCTCTGCGCCGCTGCGCCCTTCTCCTGCCAGCCGCAGCACCTGCCGTTCGCGTTCGCTGAGCGGATCTTCGCCGCCGCTCCAGCTTTCCAGCGCCAGTTCGGGCGCGATCGCCCTGCCGCCGGCGTGGACGGTGCGGATGGCGGCAGCCAGCGATTCGGATGGCGCATCCTTCAGCAGATAGCCGCGCACGCCCGCCGCCATGGCCCGCCGCAGGTAGCCCGCGCGCGCGAAGGTGGTCACGATGACGACCCGCGCCGGGCAACCATGTTCGGCCAGCGCGGCGGCCAGTTCAAGGCCGGTCATCAGGGGCATCTCGATATCGGTGAGCACCACGTCCGGACGCAGTGCGGCGCACAGTGCCAGCGCTTCCTGGCCGTTGCGCGCCTGACCCACCACATCCAGGTCGCCTTCCAGCTTCAGCAGGGCCGCGAGCGCGCCCAGCACCAGCGCCTGGTCTTCGGCGATCAGCACGCGGATCATGCTGCGGCTCCAACCGGCAGGCGCAGCTCCAGCGACAGGCCGCGCGCCACCTCCAGCCTCAGCTGTCCGCCCAGCGCCACCACGCGTTCCTGCATGCCGCGCAGGCCGTTGCCCCGCTCGATGGCGGCAGCAGTTGCCAGCCGCTCGCCGTCGTCGCGGATGCGGCAGCTCAGCACCCCGTTTTCCAGCGCGATATTGATTTCGCAGCGGCGCGCGTCCGCATGGCGCAGGATGTTGGTGACGGCTTCGCGCAGCGCCAGCGACAGCACGCTCTCCGCCGTGGCAGGGATAGCGAAGGACGCCACCTGCGCGTCCAGGGTCACATTGGCAGCGGCAAGCGCGGTGCGCGCCTGCGCCAGTTCGTGCTGCAATCCCGTCTGGCGGTAGCCGCTGACGGCGCTGCGCACTTCGGCCAGCGCCTGGCGCGCGTTGGTCTCGATATCCCGGATCTCGCGCAGGCTGGCGCCGGGATCGCGTTCCAGCAGCCGGCCAGCCAGTTCCGCTTTCAGCGTAATGAGCGAAAGCGTATGCCCGAGCAGGTCGTGCATGTCGCGCGAAATGCGCTCCCGTTCCGTGATCCGCGCCAGATGCTCCACTTCCTCCTGCTTGCGCAGGAGCTGCATCTGCTTGCAGCGCACCGTGGCGTCCATCACCGAGGCGATGCCGACGGGCGTGCCGACGGCCAGGGTAGGCATCAGGAAGCTGAGCGGCAGGTCCACCACCAAGGCGATCAGCGAGGCGCCGATGAGGATGGCGGCGATCGACGCATAGGCGGCGCGGCGGTTCTCGATTCCCGCGCACATTGCGGCGGCAAAAATGAAGAAGGTACAGGCGCCGAAATTGAATGGCGCCCAGGCCAGGCCGAGCGCGAAGGTCGCCAGCAGCACCGGCACAAGCTTCCGGTTGCGCAGCCAGTAGCTGGCGAAGTACATGGGCACGAAGACCAGTACCGTCAGCACCAGCAGGAGCACTTCCAGCGCCGTGGGCGGAGTATAGAAGAACTTCCAGATGAAGAAGTTAAGGGACAGGAGCCATAGATACGGCGCCTTGCCCACGGCAGGCGGGACCCACGGGCCTGCGAGCAATTGCCGTATCTTCCTCATGCCGTTCTCCTTATTGGTCGGTCAGCCGCACGTCGGCGATGCGGAAGCGGTACGCGCCCGGTTTAGGGCCTGCGTTGAACGCTATCATGGTGAGCGCCGCAGCGTCTACCCCCTTGAATGCGGAGAGCGGGAAACTCACCTCGCTCCATTCCTCGCCCGCCGTGAAGGGCAGGCTGACAGGGATTGTTCCTCCCTTGGACATCATGGCCACCGCATAGCGCTGGCCATCGCCGCGCACGCGGAAGCGCAGCACTGTCGCGGCACTGAGATCGGCGGCCTGCATCGGCCCGGAGCCGGGAGCGAAGACAATGCCTGCCCAGGGGTAGGCGAAGCCCTGCTGAACGCTGGCCCGGACCTCGGCGGCCGGTGTTCCGTCGTCATCCGCATAGGCCAGTTCCACGGCCGATTTGCCGCCCATGAAGCTGTCCGTGGACGGCTGCCAGCCCATGCCGAAGGGACTTCCCAGCTTTCCCGCGCTGAACAGGCCGATACGTCCATCCGCGGGCAGGACGACCTGCGCGCCCTGCCGCACGGCCGCCTCCCCGGCCACTTTCGCCATCTGCGCCTTGCGCAGCGGCGAAACGGGCTCGCCGTCCTTCCACACCTCCACGATGCGGCGCGTCGCGCGTATATCGCTTGCCGGGTCGCCCTCCACCAGCAGCAGGTCGGCCTTGTAGCCTTTCGCGACACGGCCCCGCATGCCGAGGCGGAAAACTTCGGCTGGCGTACTGGTGGCCGCCGCCAGCACCTCGATGGGGCTCATGCCGGACTGGGTGAGCGAGAGCAGTTCGTGGTGCATGCTGGCGCCATACTGGGTTCCGACATTCCCTGCGTCGGTACCGGCCAGAAGTTTCACGCCCGCGCCGCGCAGCGCCTTCACCACGGCGCGCGGCGCCGCCAGCTTTCCGGGCTGGTGCGAGGTGCCGTGGCTGCCCTTCAGGGGCTGCACCTGCTCCTTCAGTAGGAGCGAAGTCATGCTGCTGTCGTCCAGCACATCCTGCTCCTGGACGCCTGCGATGCTCTCCATCACGCTGAAGGTGGGAATGACAAAGGCCTTGCGGCTGCGCGCAAGCTTCGCGAAGGCCGCCAGATCCTCCTTGCCGATCGACTCGCCCACGAAGAGGTGCACCAGGCCGTCCGCGCCCGCCTCCAGCGCGGCGCGCGCGTTCGCCAGCGTGGCGATATGGACGACCGCCAGCTTGCCGCACTTGTGCGCAGCGTCCACCAGCGCCTTCACGGTAGGCAGGTCCAGGCTCGCAACGGGATGGCTTTCGCTGCCGCTCTCCAGCACGATCTTGATGAAGTGGGACCCTTCCGCGATACGCGCATCAACCCAGGCCTGCGCCTCGTCCGGACGGGTCAGGGTCGGGATGGGAATGCCGTACTCGGTGCCATGGCCTTGCGGTGCCGTAGCGAGCGTGCCCGCCGAAAACAGGTCTGCGCGGTCGCGGTTCTCTCCACGCGCCATCCGTGCGCTCATATCCTGCATGATGGGCACTGCGGTGAACATGTCCACCTGCGTGGTCACGCCGAACAGCAGCGGCAGGTCCAGGTAGCGGTAGGCATGCACGTGCGAGTCGATCAGCCCGGGCAGGAGCGTGCGCCCCTTGCCATCGACCACCGTGGCGGGACCTGCCGCCCCCTTGTAGTCCGCGTCGGCGATCCTGCCGTCTTCGATCAGCACATTCCTGTGCTCATGCATCCGCTGGCCGTCGAAAACGCGGACATCGCGGATCAGCGTTGAAGCCGCAAACGCGGGCAAGGCCGCAGCCAGCGCGGCTGCGGTGAGCAGTGGTTTCAGCATGGTCTTCTCCCTGAGGTTGATGAGAGAAGTATGGGATGTGCGGACTGCCCCAGCCAGAGCAAAATGCCATCAATCCGGCATGACAAATGTCAGAGGCCGGGAGGCAGCAGCGCGAGGGTGCGGGCGGTGGCGCCGCGGTGCTGGTTGGCGAAGCTTAGTGCATTCCGCCCCATCGCTTCGCGTGCAGCGCTGTCCTGTAGCAGGGCCGCGGCGGTGCGCATCAATTCGTCCGCATCGGCCACGCGGCGCGCGCCGCCGGCTGCGAGCGCATCTTCGGTCGCCTGTGCAAAGTTGAAGGTGTGCTGCCCCACCAGCACCGGCTTGCCCAGCGCCGCCGGTTCGATCAGGTTCTGCCCGCCCAGGGGCTGAAGGCTGCCGCCGATGAAGGCGATATCGCAGGCGGAGTAGTAAGCAAACATTTCGCCCATCGAGTCGCCGAGCAGCACCCGCGTTGCCCCCTCCACCACAGCGCCGGGCTCGCGCAGTGCCGAGCGGCGCTGAACGGCGAAGCCACGTTCGTGCACCATGGCTTCCACCGCATCGAAGCGCTGCGGGTGGCGCGGCACCAGGAGCAGCAGTGTGCCTTCGGGGAGCGCGGCGCGGGCGAAGGCATCGAGAATCAATTCCTCCTCGCCTTCGCGTGTGCTGGCACACAGCAGCACGGGGCGCTGGCCGATCTGCTGGCGCAGCTGGGCGCCCAGCGCCAGCGCGGCAGGAGGCACCACGACGTCGAACTTGATGCTGCCCGTGACGTCGACCTTCGGCGCGCCAAGGCTGCGGATGCGCTCTGCATCGGCTTCGGTCTGTGCCGCCACATGTCCGATGCCCTGCGCCGCTTCCCGCATGATGCCGCCGAAACGCTGTGCTTTGCGCAGCGAGCGTTCGCTGAGCCGCGCATTCGCCAGCATGACAGGCACCTTGCGGCGGCCGCATTCGGCGATGAGATTCGGCCAGACCTCCGTTTCCATCAGAATGCAGATGCGCGGTTCGAAGTGGCGGACGAAGCGGCCCACCAGCGATGGCATGTCATAAGGCAGATAGGACTGCACAAGGCGCGCGCCGTGCTTGCCGAACAGGGACTTGCCCGTAGCGCGGCCGGTCGGCGTCATGTGCGTGAGCACAATGCGGCTCAGCGGATACTGCTTGAGCAGGGCGTCGACCAGGGGCTCCGCAGCGCGCGTTTCGCCGACGGAGACGGCATGCACCCAGATGGTATGCGGCTCGTCGTTCGCGGCGCGGCGGCCGTAGATGCCGAGGCGTTCGTTCCAGTGCTGGCGGTAGCCCGGCTCCTGCCGTCCGCGCAGCCACAGGCGCAGCAGCACCAGGGGCAGGGACAGCCACCACACCAGGGTATAGAGGCGGAGCATGGTCAGGCGAGCAGGGTTCGGGCGGCGGCCAGCACTTCGGCCACCGGCGGCGGCGAACCGGCGTCGCCCAGGTTGATGATTTTTGGCGACCAGTTGCCTTCCGTTTTCCAGCGCGGCGAATCGCAGTAGATTTCAACCACAGGCCGCGTGAAGGCGGCCGCGATATGCGTCAGGCCTGTATCCACGCCAACCGCCAGCCCCGCGTGGCGCGCCAGCAGCACGGCATCGGCCATGGAGAGCTTCGGCAGCACGCGCGCATTGGGCAGCGCGGCGGCCAAAGTTTCGGCCTCCTGCTTCTCTTTCTCCGAGCCCCAGGGCAGCAGGATGGTCATGGGCGCAAGCGCCTTGCCCAACTCGATCCAGTTGGCGGGCGCCCATTTCTTCGTGTCGCGCGCCGTGCCGTGGAAGAAGACTACGTAAGGCTCGGCAGGCATCCATTCGGGACGCGGATCCGATGGCGAGACATCTGGCAGGCCGAAGTCCGCCGGGGTATCGACCGTGTAGCCCAGCACCGCGCCCACCACGAGGCGGCCGCGCGCCACGGCATGCGTGCGCGGATCGAGCGGAATGCTTTTCGTGTGGAAGATGCGCGAAATGCCTTCGTAGCCAGAGCCTTCGCTGCCGTTGGCCAGGCCCACCTTGAAGCGGCCGCGCGCGGCGCCCATGATGATGCCGGTCTTGAGCAGGCCCTGGGTGTCGAAGACGTAGTCGTATTCCTGCTGGCGCAGGCTGCGGAAAAAGGCGCCGATCTCGGCGCGGGTGGCCTTGTCGCCAAGGCTCTTGCGCCAGCGCCGCAGCGCGAAGGGAATGATGTTGCGCACTTGGCTGTTCAGGCGCACCAGGCTCACATAGCCCTCCTCCACCACCCAGTCGATGTTCGCATGGGGGAAGTGGCGCCTGATGTCCGCCACAATGGGCATGTTGTGCAGCACGTCCCCCAGCGAGGAGACGCGCACCAGCAGGATATTCATGCGCTGCTTAGAAAGGCAGCTCGGCGTCCGGCTTGGCAGCCAGGATCACCTGCTTGAACTGGCCCTGGATGCGTTCCAGCGCGGCCGGGGTCTCGGCTTCGAAACGCAGCACGATCACCGGCGTGGTGTTCGAGGAGCGCGCCAGGCCGAAACCGTCCGGATACTCCACGCGCAGGCCGTCGATGGTGATGATCTGTTCATTGCCGGGGAACTTCGCATCGCTGCGCAGCTTGTCCATCAGAGCGAAGTTCTCGCCTTCCTTCAGGTGCAGGTGCAGCTCGGGCGTGCTGTCCGACTGCGGCAGGGAATTGAGCAGGGCGGAGGGATCTTTCTCGCGCGTGAGAATCTCCAGCATGCGCGCCCCGGCGTACAGGCCATCGTCGAAGCCGTACCAGCGGTCCTTGAAGAAGATATGGCCGCTCATCTCGCCGCCCAGCGGAGCGCCGGTTTCCTTCAGCTTGGCCTTCACCAGCGAGTGGCCGGTCTTGTACATGAGGGGCTTGCCGCCCGCCTTGGTGATATAGGGCGCGAGGTGGCGGGTGCACTTCACGTCGTAGAGAATCTGCTCGCCGGGATGGCGGCTCAGCACATCGGCCGCGAACAGCATCATCTGGCGGTCCGGGTAGATGATCTGGCCGTCCTTGGTGACGATGCCCAGGCGGTCGCCGTCGCCGTCGAAGGCCAGGCCGATTTCGGCGTCGGTCTCCTGCAGGCAGCGGATCAGATCCTGCAGGTTTTCGGGATGCGCGGGGTCCGGGTGGTGGTTGGGGAAGTTGCCATCCACTTCGCAGAACAGTTCAATCACTTCGCAGCCCATGCCGCGATACAGGTCGCCCGCGAAGGCGCCCGCCACGCCGTTGCCGCAATCGACGGCGATCTTGATGGGGCGCGCGATCTTCACATCGCCGATGATGCGCTCCAGGTAGGCGGCACGGATATCGTGGGTGCGGTAGCTGCCCGGCTTTTCGGCCAGCTTGTCCGCGTTGTCGAGAATGCTCTGGTACAGGCCCGTGATGGCTTCACCATGGATCGCCTCGCCCGCCAGCACCATCTTGAAGCCGTTGTAATCGGGGGGGTTATGGCTGCCGGTCACCATGATGCCGGACTTCGTTTCCAGCACATTGGTGCCGAAGTAGACCATGGGGGTGGCCACCACGCCCAGGTCGATCACGTTCACGCCCGCCGACTGCAGGCCCTCGGCCAGCGCCTTCGCCAGCTCGGGTCCGGACAGGCGGCCGTCGCGGCCGATGACCACCGCCCCCTCTCCCCTGGCCAGCGCCGCCAGCCCGAAAGCGTGGCCGATCTGGCGGGCTACTCCCGCGTCCAGCGTTTTGCCGATGATGCCGCGGATGTCATAAGCTTTGAAAATCGATTTGGAGAGGGAAACCATAAGGAATAGGAAGAGGCGAAGCCGCAGGCTTGCGAGGTTGGAAACAAGCAGTATGGTAAGTGCGATGCTGGCGGCAGGCAAGTGCTGCCGCCAGGCGGGCGGAGGGTGTTAAATGCGCAGGTCGTCCATCGATTTGCCGGAATCGAGCCATTCCCGCACCCATTTGGGCTGGCGGCCGCGTCCGGTCCACTGCTGGGATGGATCCTTCGGATTATGGTAGCGCGGCGCCACCGTGCCGCCTTTATTGCGGCCGTTGGCAACCAGGTCTTTCAGCGGAAGGCCCACGCTTTGTGCGATGGCGAAAATCTGCTCGCGCGCCTTTTGCAGGTCCTGCGATTCACGTTTTTTCAATTCGCGCTTGATCTGCTCCTGCAGATTGCGCAAATCGGAAGCCGACATATTCGACAGATCCATTTGTCATATCCCTTTAAGTTAATAAAGTGTCTCTTGCTGGCGCAATATACACCATTATCGGGATATCAGTTTTTCCGGTGACGTATCATCCAGCGCGGCGCCTTGAACCGCACTATCCGGACATAAAGCCAGACATAACTGCTGATAAACAGAAGCAGGAAACAGATCAGGACCCAGGTATGGCGCCAGAATACCGTGGCTGGAATCACGGCCATCAGGGAAAACATCCAGAGATAGGGCGAGGTGAGGGAGTTGCGGCGCATGAGCGCGCGCGCATCCTTGCGGCCCACGGCCCACTGCACCACGCGGCGGAAGATGAGGCTGTGCAGGTGGATACCGTCCGGCATGGCCGGAGATTTTCCGCGAATAAACATTCGTCGATACACGGAAAATAAAGTTTCAAAAGTAGGATAAATTAACAGCAAGGCCGCATACCACGTAGAAACTTCCGGATTACGCATTACCAGCAGCAGGGCCAGTTCGCCCAGCATAAAGCCGATAAAGTAAGCGCCGCCGTCGCCCAGGAATATCAGGCCGGCGGGATAATTCCAGATCAGGAAACCCGCGGTCGCGCCCGCCACCATGAGGGCGGCCACCAGCACGAACATATCGCTGACCTGCAAGGCGACATAACCCAGGGACAGCAGCATGCAGATAGTAACCACGCTGGCCAGTCCATTGAATCCATCGATAATATTAATGGCGTTGGCAATGCCCGCCACGGCCAATACCGTCAATGGCAGGGTCAGCCAGATATAAGGCAGGGACCAGACCATATTGATCCAGTCCAGGCGGTCGATGCGTGCATCGAGCAGGAAATAGCCCAGCAGGGCCGCGATCATGGTCAGGATCAGGCGGCGCGCGGCGCTCACCCGGCCGGTATAGTCCTCCACGATGCCGCCCACGAAGGCGCAGCTGGCGCAGGAAAGGAGGGACAGCATCCAGGTCGTCATGGCAGGCACCCGCCAGATGGAGATGCAGGCGCTGAGCGACACGGCGAGGAAAATGGAGAGCCCGCCAATACGGGCCACGGAATGGGCGTGGACTTTCTGGACGCCGTGAAAATCCGCATCCAGCGCGGGCCCGTGCAATCTCGCCTCCTTGATGACCAGCAGGGTCAGCAGGGCGGAAGCGACAAAGCTTACTAGAAAAGAAAACATCGGTTTTTATGGGGTTGGGGCCTGAGCGCTAACCGGCGATTGTACCGGATTAATGCTGAGTAAAAGAATAATCGCTCAGGGCGCGGCATTCTAGCAAACGCCGCGCTTTCCCACTCAGTTCATGCAGAGGCGCAGGGCCTCCTCCCACGAAGGAAGGGAGCAGAAACGGTCCAGCAGGCGCTGGGACGACATGACGGAGTAATGCGGACGGCGGGCAGGAACCGGATATTCCGCCGAGGTGATGGGCACCAGCCTGCACTCGATGCCGGCCTGCTCCAGGATGGCGCGGGTGAAATCGAACCAGGTGGTCTGGCCCTGGCTGCTCAGGTGGTAGATGCCGCCGTTCTCGCGCCACCAGCCCTCCCCGCCCTGCGCCGCCTGCGCCAGCACCAGGGCCGTGGTGTCGGCGATGGTGCGGCTCCAGGTGGGGGCGCCGTGCTGGTCGGCGACGATGCGCAGCTCCTCGCGCTCCTTCGCCAGGCGCAGCATGGTGAGCAGGAAGTTCTTGCCGCGCATGCCATACACCCAGCTGGTGCGGAAAATGAGGTGGCGGACGCCGGAAGCGGCGATGGCCTGCTCGCCCGCCAGCTTGCTGGCGCCATAGACGTTGATGGGCGCGGTGGCATCGTCCTCGCTGCGGGGAGCGGGATCGTCGCCGGGGAAGACGTAGTCGGTGGAGTAGTGCACCAGGGCCGCGCCCAGGGCTTTCGCCTCCTCCGCCATCACCCGCGGGGCCTCGGCATTGATGCGGTGCGCCAGTCCGGGCTCGCTTTCGGCCTTGTCCACCGCCGTGTAGGCGGCAGGGTTGACGATGAGGCCCGGACGTTCGGCGCGGATCACGGCGCGCACCTGGTCCAGGTCGGAAAGGTCCATGCGGCTGCGGTCCACCGCCACCACCTGGCCCAGGCCCTGCAGGCTGCGTTCCAGCTCATAGCCTACCTGGCCGGTGCAGCCGGTCAGCAGGATCTTCATTCGAACACTTCCGCAGCGGCGAGCAGCAGGCCCTTCTGGTCCTTGCCGGACAGGAGAGGCTCGCCGTCCAGCGGCCATTCGATGCCCAGCGCGGGGTCGTTCCACAGGATGGCGCGCTCATGCTCGGGGGCGTAGTAGTCCGTGGTCTTGTACAGGAATTCGGCGTGTTCGCTGGTAACGAGGAAGCCATGGGCAAAGCCGGGCGGGATCCAGAGCTGGCGCTTGTTCTCGGCGGACAGTTCGAGGCCGTACCACTGGCCGAAGGTCGACGAGCTCTTGCGCAAGTCGACGGCCACGTCGAACACGCTGCCCGCAGTGACGCGCACCAGCTTGCCCTGGGCCTGCTGGATCTGGTAGTGCAGGCCGCGCAGCACCTTGCGCGCCGAGCGGGAGTGGTTATCCTGCACGAACTCCGCGCGAACTCCCGTCAATTCACGGAAACGGCGCTCGTTATAGCTTTCGAAGAAGAAGCCCCGGTCATCGCCGAAGACCGTGGGTTCAATCACCAGCAGACCGTCGATCGCGGTCGGAATCACTTTCATCGGGGGATTACCTTGTCTTCCAAAATCTGCAGCAGATACTGGCCGTAGCCGTTTTTCTTCAGGGGCTCCGCCAGCCGCGCCAGCTGGGCCGCATCGATGTAGCCCTTGCGGAAAGCGATCTCCTCGGGGCAGGCCACCTTCAGGCCTTGGCGGCGCTCGATGGTGGCGATGAACTGGGAGGCGTCCAGCAGGGATTCGTGAGTGCCGGTATCGAGCCAGGCCATGCCGCGGCCCATGAGCTCCACCTTCAGCTGCTTCGCTTCCAGGTAGGCCTTGTTCACGTCCGTAATCTCCAGCTCGCCCCGTGCGGACGGCTTGATGCTGGCGGCGATATCGCAGACCTGGTTGTCGTAGAAATACAGGCCGGTGACCGCGTAGTTGGACTTGGGCTGCTTCGGCTTTTCCTCGATGCTCACCGCCTGGCGGTCGGCATTGAATTCCACCACGCCATAGCGCTCCGGGTCGTGCACATGGTAGGCGAAGACCGTGGCCCCTTCCGTGCGGCGGGCCGCGTTGTTCAGGAGCGCGTCCAGGTCGTTGCCGTAGTAGATGTTGTCGCCCAGGATCAGGGCGGAGGGGGAATTGCCCACGAACTCGCGGCCGATCAGGAAGGCCTGGGCCAGCCCGTCCGGCGAAGGCTGCACGGCATAGCTCAGTTTCAGGCCCCATTGGCTGCCATCGCCCAGCAACTCCTTGAAACGTGGCGTGTCCTGGGGCGTGGAGATGATGAGGATCTCGCGCATGCCCGCCAGCATCAGCGTGGTGAGCGGGTGGTAGATCATGGGCTTGTCGTAGATCGGCAGCAGCTGCTTGGACACGCTCATGGTGACCGGATACAGGCGGGTGCCGGAGCCCCCGGCGAGGATAATGCCTTTGCGGTTCGAGTTCATCAGGCGACTTCCCGGTTGAAGTAATTGGTTTCCATCCACTTGGCATAGGCGCCGGACTGCACGTCGCGCACCCAGTCCTGGTTATCCAGATACCAGCGCACGGTCTTGCGGATGCCGGTCTGGAAGGTCTCGGCCGGTTTCCAGCCCAGCTCGCGTTCCAGCTTGCGTGCATCGATGGCGTAGCGGCGGTCGTGCCCCGGGCGGTCCTTCACATAGGTGATCTGGCTGCGGTAGCTGCTGCCGTCGGCCTTGGGCTTGAGCGAGTCCAGGATGTCGCACAGCACATGCACCACATCCAGGTTGGCCATCTCGTTCCAGCCTCCCACATTATAGGTCTCGCCCAGGCGGCCGTCCTGCAGCACGCGGCGGATGGCGGCGCAGTGGTCGCTCACATACAGCCAGTCGCGGATCTGCTGGCCGTCACCGTAGATGGGCAGGGGCTTGCCCGCCTGGGCGTTGGCGATCATCAGCGGAATCAGCTTTTCCGGGAAGTGGTAGGGGCCGTAGTTGTTGGAGCAGTTGGTGGTCAGCGTGGGGAAGCCGTAGGTATGGTGGTAGGAGCGCACCAGGTGGTCGGAAGCCGCCTTGGACGCCGAATACGGGCTGTTCGGCGCATAGGGCGTGGTCTCGCTGAAGGGAGGATCCTCCGGGCCGAGAGTGCCGTAGACTTCGTCGGTGGACACGTGCAGGAAGCGGAAGTCCGCCTTCTCCGCCTCGGGCAGGCCGCTCCAGTAAGCGCGGGCCGCTTCGAGCAGGCTGAAGGTGCCGTTGATATTGGTGTTGATGAACTCGCCGGGACCGTGGATGGAGCGGTCCACATGGCTTTCCGCCGCGAAGTGGACGATGGCGCGCGGCTTGTGTTCCTTGAGCAGGCTTTCCACCTGTTCGCGGTCGCAGATATCGCCGCGCACGAAGATATGGCGCGCATCGCCCTTGAGCGAGGCCAGGTTGTTCAGGTTGCCTGCGTAGGTCAGCTTATCGAAGTTGAGAACAGGCTCGTCCGACTGCTGGAGCCAGTCGAGGACGAAGTTAGAGCCGATAAAACCAGCACCGCCAGTCACGAAAATCATTTAGTATCCCAGTCCAGCAAGTTGATGAAGTTGTAACCGCGATTGTATGTGAAAGCGCCGCCGTCCCGCTGAAAAAATGCAATCGTGCTTCAGGGAACAATATGCCTACCTATGTGATTGGCGACCTCCAGGGTTGTCATGGAGAAACCGTTTCATTAGTTGAGCGCATCCTGGCGCGCGAGGCAGAACGTGGCGGCGAGCCCCCTTCCATCCTCTTCTGCGGCGACCTGATCAATCGCGGGCCCGACTCCCTCTCCACCCTGCGCTACGTGCAGGCCCTGGCGCAAGGCAGCGCCGGGCGCATCGATGCCGTGCTGGGCAACCACGACCTGCATCTGCTGGCGGTGGCCAACGGGATCCGTCCCGAATCGGGTTCCGACACGCTCGACACCATCCTGCGCGCGCCCGACCGCGAAGCCCTGCTGCACTGGCTGCGGCACCGCCCCATGGCCATTCTGCGCGCCGGCCACCTGCTGGTGCACGGCGGCGTGCTGCCCCAGTGGACGGCGGCCCAGACCATGGCCCTGGCGGGCGAAGTCGAGGCGGCGCTGCGCAGCGAACACTGGAC
The DNA here is from genome assembly GCF_021165955.1 of Massilia endophytica. Taxonomy (NCBI): domain Bacteria; kingdom Pseudomonadati; phylum Pseudomonadota; class Betaproteobacteria; order Burkholderiales; family Oxalobacteraceae; genus Massilia; species Massilia endophytica. The sequence goes on from NZ_CP088952.1 coordinate 3,882,617, forward strand.
CGGCTTTCTCGCCGAAATGTACGGCAACCAGCCCGACCGCTGGGACGACGACTTGCGGGGTGCGGCGCGGCTGCGCTGCATCGTCAATGCGCTGACCCGCATGCGCTTCTGCACGGCGGAAGGCGTCATGGACTTCAAGATGAAGGAAAGCGCGCATGCCGACCCGGCCACGGGGCTGATGCCCTGGTTCGAAGTGCCCGGCCGCCGCACGGCGGACGTGACGGTGGTCTTCGGCCACTGGTCGGCTCTAGGCCTGCAGGTCAAGCCCGGCATTATCGCCCTGGACAGCGGCTGCGTCTGGGGCGGCCAGCTCTCGGCCGTCTGCCTGGACGACCACAGCCTCCTCCAAATCCCCTGCACCCAATACCGCCAAGCAAAAATTTCTTAAAGGGGACAGACCCCTTTAAGAAATTTCTTAAAGGGGTCTGTCCCCTTTAAGAAATATCGGCGTTGTCGGGTGGGTCGCTTTCAGGGATGCGCAGGGCGGTGCGGATGGTTTTTTCGGCGGCGGCGGCGAGGTCGCGGCGGTGCGAGCCGGCGCTCTGGATCGCGGGAAGGATGGTCACGCGCGCGCGGATCGGGCCGCCCTTGAGGATGGCCATCATGCTTTGCACGAAGGTCATGTCGCCGATGAAGTCGACCGAGGGGTGCGGCTTCAGGCGGTCGTCGACGTAGGTGATCGCGTAGGGCTGCACCCGCGCTTTCGAATCGATGGCGGCTTCGAAGAGGTTGGCGTGGAAGGGCAGCAGCGTGCCTTGCGGGGCCGTGGTCCCTTCGGGGAAGAAGGCTACGCGCTGACCTGACTTGAGCGTGTCCACCAGGCCCTTGAAGATGTGCCGCAGGTCGCGCCGGTTGCCGCGCGCGATGAAGACGGTGCCCGCCTTCTCCACCAGCCAGCCCGCCAGCGGCCAGGAGCGGATTTCGGCCTTGGCCACGAAACGGCATGGGTACAGCGCGTTGATGACGAAGATGTCCAGCCAGGATACGTGATTCGCCACCACCAGCGCGCATTGGCGCGGCGCAGCGCTGCCCGCCGTGATCTGCACGCTGACATCGCAGATGGCGAGCAGGTGCCGCGACCAGCGCCGGATGTGGATGTCCCGCGCTTCCGCCCCGATGAAGGGGAAGACCAGCGCGCAGACGGCCATGCCGCGGAACAGGTGCGCGATCACGCGCACCAGGCGTATTGCTACAGCCATGTCAGCGCGCGTTCCTTTCGAAGGCCACGCGGCCTGCAACGATGGTGGCCATCACCTGCCCCGGCATTTCGTAGCCGAGGAAGGGCGTGTGCTTGCCCTGGCTGGCCAGCGCCGACGCCTTCACTTCCCAGCGCGCAGCCGGGTCGAACAGCACCACGTCCGCAGCCTTGCCGACGCCCAGCGTGCCCGCGTCCAGGCCCGCCACGCGGGCCGCTTCGCAGGTGACGCGCGCCAGCGCGCGGGACAGGGCGCCTGCGCCCTGCTGCGCGGCGGCATAGTCGTCCGCCCATTTCACGGCCAGCGAGAGCAGCAGTTCGAGGCCTGTGGCGCCGGGCGACGCTTCGCCGAAGGGCAGCAGTTTCTCGTCGTCGTCCACCGGGGTGTGGTCGGAGCACAGGGCATCGACCGTGCCGTCCAGCAGGCCGGCGCGGATGGCCTCGCGGTCGCGCTGAGTGCGGAAGGGGGGCGTCACGCGCGCATTGGAATCGAAGAAGTTGATGTCGGTGTCCGTCAGGTGCACATGGTGGGCGCCAACGTCGCAGCTGACCGGCAGGCCCTCGGCCTTGGCAGCACGCACCAGTTCCAGGCCCGCCGCGGAGGAGATGCGGCAGAGGTGGACGCGCGCGCCGCTGGCGCGCATCAGTTCGAAGATCGTGTGCAGGGCGATGGTCTCGGCCATCACCGGCACGCCGGACAGGCCGAGACGCGAGGCCAGGGGGCCGCTGTGCGCCACGCCGCCACGCCCGATGTAGGCGTCCTGGGGACGCAGCCACACGGTATAGCCGAAGGTCTTCGCGTACTGCATGGCGCGCAGCAGCACCGTGGTATCCGTCACCGGTTCTTCGGCTTGCGAGAAACCGACGCAGCCTGCTTCCGTGAGCTCGGCCATCTCGGTCAGCGCCACGCCTTTCAGGCCGATGGTAAGCGCGCCCAATGGATGCACATTGGCCTGGTTGCGGCCTTTGGCGCGGTGCTTGAGCATTTCGACCAGGCCCGGCTCGTCGAGCACCGGGTCGGTGTCCGGCGGGCAGACCAGGCTCGTGACGCCGCCCTGCATGGCGGCCTGCATTTCCGATTCCAGCGTGGCTTTGTATTCGTAGCCCGGTTCGCGCAGGCGGGCCGAAAGGTCCACCAGTCCCGGCGCCACCACGAGACCTTGCGCGTCGATGGTGCGGTCGGCCACGAAGCCTGCGGGCGCCGCGCCCACGGCGGCGACCTTGCCGTCCGCGATGTAGAGGTCCTGCTGGCCGTCGATCTGGTTGGCCGGATCGATCAGTCGGCCATTCTTGATATGAAGTTTCATCCCTGGTTTCCTGCCAAAATGCTCATCACCGCCATGCGGACCGCAATGCCGAAGGTCACCTGCGGCAGGATCACGGCCTGCGGCCCGTCCGCCACCGCCGAATCGATTTCCACGCCGCGGTTCATGGGACCGGGGTGCATGACGATGGCGTCCGGCTTGGCCAGCGCCAGGCGTTCCGGCGTGAGGCCGTAGCTCTTGAAGTATTCCTGCGCCGATGGCAGCAGCGCGCCGCTCATGCGCTCGTTCTGCAGGCGCAGCATGATGATCACGTCCACGCCTTTCAGGCCTTCGTCCATGTTGGTGAAGGTGCGCACGCCCAATTGATCGAGGCCGCCCGGCAGCAGCGTGTGCGGGCCGATGGCGCGGATCTCGGGAACGCCCAGCGTGGTGAGCGCGTGGATGTCCGAGCGCGCGACGCGGCTGTGCAGGATGTCGCCGACGATCGCCACCGTCAGGTTGGTGAAGTCCTTCTTGTAGTGGCGGATGGTGTACATGTCCAGCAGGCCCTGCGTGGGGTGGGCGTGACGGCCGTCGCCCGCGTTCACCACGTGCACGTGGTTCTGCTTCGTGTCGTGCAGGTGCTTGGCGATCAGGTAGGGCGCGCCGGACTGCGAGTGGCGCACCACGAACATGTCCGCGTGCATGGCGGAGAGATTGTCGATGGTGTCCAGCAGCGACTCGCCCTTGGTGGTCGAGGAAGCCTGGATATTCAGGTTGATGACGTCCGCCGACAGGCGCTTCGAGGCGATCTCGAAGGTGGTGCGGGTGCGCGTGGAGTTCTCGAAGAACAGGTTGAACACGCTCTTCCCGCGCATCAGCGGCACTTTCTTCACTTCGCGGTCGGACACGCTCACGAAGGAGGAGGCGGTGTCGAGAATCTGGTTGACGATGGCCTTGGGCAGGCCTTCCGTCGTCAGCAGATGCTGCAGCTCGCCGTGTTTGTTCAGTTGCGGATTAAGCATGGTCTTGTTCGATGGTCAGAGTGAATTGTCCCGCGCTGTCCTGCTTCAGGCGCAGCGCCTGGCCCGGCTCCACCTGCGTGGTGGCGGCCACGAAGTCGGCGGCCACCGGCAGCTGGCGTCCGCCACGGTCCACCAGCGCGGCGAGCAGGATGCGCGCCGGGCGGCCATAGTCGAACAGCTCGTTGATCGCGGCGCGCGTGGTGCGGCCGGTATAGAGCACATCGTCCACCAGCAGGATGGTGGCGCCGCTCACGTCGAAATTGATGGAGGTGGGCTTCACCTCGGCAGGCAGGCCTTTCTTCGCATAGTCGTCGCGGTAGAAGGACACATCGAGCACGCCGAAACGCGCCCCCAGGCCCAGATCGCGCGCCAGGCGCTCGGCGATCCACGCGCCGCCGGAATGGATGCCGACGATGGCCGGTTCGCTGGCGCCCGCCAGGCCGGTCTTGACCTGTTCGAGCAGGCTGGCGTAGAGCCGTTCTGCATCGAGGCCGGAAGGATTATTGAGGGACATATTCGTCAAAGTATTGTTGCAGGATGATGGAGGCGGCCCGGTCGTCGATCACTTCGCCCCGTTTGGCCTGGATAACGGCCGAGGAGTAGCGTTCATCGACCAGCACCACCGGAATATTGAAGCGCCCGTGCAGCTGGTTGGCGAAGCGGCGGCAGCGCGCCGTCATTTCGTGTTCGGCGCCGTCAGGGTGCAGGGGCAGGCCGACCACGAAGCGGGTCGGGCCCCATTTCTCGATCAGGGCCCGGATATCGGCAAAGCGCGCATCGTTGCCGACCGATGTAATAACGGCCAGCGGTGCTGCCTGGCCGATCATTGTGTTCCCCATTGCGACTCCGATACGCTTGAGGCCGAAGTCGAAGCCGAATACCGTTTCAGGACTATGCATGGCCCGCTTCGGAGGTGAGCATCAGCGGGTCGATGCCCAGCAGCTTCATGGCGGCGACATAGCGTTCTTCGATCGGCATGTCGAACAGGATGCGCGGGTCGGCAGTGACAGTGAGCCAGCCGTTGCGGCTGATTTCGTCCTCCAGCTGTCCTGGGCTCCAGCCCGAGTAGCCGATGGACACCAGCATGCGCTCCGGGCCATTGCCCTTGGCCACCGCTTCCAGCACGTCGATGGAGGTGGTGAAGGCCACGTCGTTGGTCACGGTGAGCGAGGAGGAGTAGCGCGCGCCGGGGGTATGCAGCACGAAGCCGCGGTCGTCCTGCACCGGGCCGCCGAACATGATGGGCGCCGATTCCAGATAGCGGCCGCCCTGCGCCTCCACTTCGAGGTCGATGCGCTCGAAGAGCACGTCCATGGTCATGTCGGTGGGCTTGTTGATGACCACGCCCAGCACGCCGTTCTCGTTGTGCTCGCACACATAGACGACGGTGCCGCCGAAGACGGGGTCCTGCATGGAAGGCATGGCGATGAGGAAGTGGTTGGCCAGGTTCAGCGCAGGCGAAATGGACGCTTCGGCGCTCTGCAAGGGATCGCCGCTTTCTTGCATCATGCCGGGCACAGCTAGAGGTTTGCTGACTTTGCTTTTCTTCATACGCGGTGCTCTCTGCTGGCAATCTCTTGATATTTCTTCACTATTCCAGCGGAATCTTGTGGAATATGCCGACAGTTTACTATGAATTGCCGTTTCAGCCACCCGCGCGGGCCAGCAAGACAGCCTTTCGGCATGATTCTCGGCAATAATAGCTGCTCTTTTTTTTGTCCTGGACATTTCACATGAGTACTGGTCTCGTCTGGTTCCGCCGCGACCTGCGCAGCTTCGATCACGCCGCCCTGCACCACGCGCTCCGGTCCTGCGGCCGCGTTTACTGTGTTTTCGTTTTCGATACGGCGATCCTCGCCGCCCTGCCCCGCGTCGACCGCCGGGTTGAGTTCATCCATGCCAGCGTGGCCGAGCTGGCGCGGGAGCTGGAAGTCCTGGGCGGCCACCTCATCGTACGCCATGCCGAGGCAGCCACCGCCATCCCGGCCCTGGCGGAGGAGCTGGGCGCCGATACCGTGTTTGCCAACGGCGACTACGAACCGCGGGCGATTGCGCGCGACGAGGCCGTGGCACAGGCGCTCGCCGCGAAAGGCCGCGCGCTGCGCCTGTTCAAGGACCAGGTGATCTTCGAGAAGTCCGAAGTGTTGTCCCTATCCCGCACGCCCTTTTCCGTATTCACGCCATACAAGAGGGCGTGGCTGAAGAAGCTCGAATGGGATCCATCGGTGCTCGCGCCCTGGCGGATCGAGCCTTTCGCGTCCCGGCTGGCGCCCGGCCGCAGCGGCCTGCCTTCGCTAGAGGCGCTCGGCTTCGAACGCAGCGGCCTGCGGGAGCTCGGCATCCAGACGGGCATGAGCGGCGGAGCGGGGCTGCTCGAAGCATTCCTGCCCCATCTCGCCGACTATGGCGTGGCGCGGGACTTCCCGGCCCGGCGCGGCACCTCGGGCCTCTCGGTGCACCTGCGCTTCGGCACTGTGTCCATCCGCCACCTGGTGCGGACGGCGGCGGAACTGTCGGCACGCGGCCAGTCGGGCGCCGGGGGCGAGGTATGGCTCTCGGAACTCGTGTGGCGCGAGTTCTACCAGATGATCCTCTTCCATCATCCCCATGCCGCAGGCGCCTCTTTCCGGCCCGCCTATGACCGCATCGAATGGGAAAGCGGGCCGGAGGCGGATGAGACCTTTGCCGCGTGGTGCGAAGGGCGTACCGGCTATCCGCTGGTGGATGCCGCCATGCTGCAGCTGAACCGCACGGGCTTCATGCACAACCGGCTGCGCATGGTCACGGCGAGCTTCCTGGTGAAGGACCTGGGCATCAGCTGGCAGCGCGGCGAAGCGTATTTTGCACTGCGGCTGAACGACTTCGATCTCGCCGCAAATAACGGAGGCTGGCAATGGGCCGCATCGTCCGGCTGCGACGCCCAGCCCTGGTTCCGCATCTTCAACCCTGTCACCCAGTCGCAGAAGTTCGATGGCGCGGGTGAATTCATCCGGGCCTGGCTACCGCAGCTGCGCGGGCTGCAGGACAAGGAGATCCACGCGCCCTGGCTCCTGCCGCAGGAGCTGCTGGCGCAGCGCGGCGTCGTGCTGGGCCGGGACTATCCCCTGCCCATCGTGCAACACGAGGAGGCGCGCCGCCGCACGCTGGAACGCTACGCCGTCGTCAAGGCTGCTTAGGCAGCAGGCCCGCAATGGCGCCCAGCAGAATCGGCTCCTGGAAGGGCTTGCCGAAATAGGCGTTCACGCCGAGCTGCATGGCATAGTTGCGGTGCTTGTCCGCGCTGCGCGAGGTAATCATGATGATGGGGATGTCCTTCGTGGCCTCGCCGCCGCGAATGTGGCGGGTGAGGTCGAAACCGTCCATGCGCGGCATTTCGATATCCACCAGCATGAGGTCCGGCTTGCGGTCCTGGATCTGTTCCAGTGCATCCACACCATCCTTCGCCAGCATGACGGCATAGCCCTCGCGTTCCAGCAGGCGCTGGGTGACCTTGCGCACGGTGACCGAATCGTCCACCACCATGATCAGGCCCTCCGCCTGCACCGGCGGCAGCGCCGAAGGCGCGGCGCGGCCGGGCTGCTGGGCCAGCGCCACGGGGTTCAGTATCAGCACGATCTCGCCGGAGCCGAGCACCGTGGCCCCCGCAATGCCGGGCACGCGCGCCAGCTGCGGGCCGATATTCTTGATCACCACTTCGCGGTTGCCGAGAATCTCGTCCACGTGCAGGGCCTGGCGGTCCGCGCCGCTGCGCAGCAGGAGCACGGGCGTCGAGCGCTGCGCCAATGGGCGCGCGGCGCTGTCGCCCAGAAGGGCTGGCAGGTAGTGCAGCGCTGCGCTCTGGCCCTGCATGGTGAGCATACCGGACGCCGACGCCTCGGCCAGCGCGCCCTCCTTCATCTGCAACACCTGCTCCACCAGCACGGCGGGAATGGCGTAGGTCTTCCCTCCCGCAGCCAGCAGCACCACCTGCGTGACGGCGAGGGTGAGCGGCAGATGGATGGTGAAGCGCGTACCCTTCCCGCGTTCGGTCCAGATTTCCACCCGGCCGCCCAGCGCCGACGCTTCAGCACGCACGATATCCATGCCCACGCCGCGTCCCGCCAATTCGGTCAGCGTGTCCGCCGTGGAGAAGCCGGGCTCGAAGATCAACTGCGCAGTGTCGGCATCGCCCAGTTCCGCATCGCCGCTCAGGCCACGCTCGCGGGCGCGGGCGCGAATGCGGTCCAGGTCCAGGCCTGCACCATCGTCGCTGAACTCCAGGATCACTTCATTGCCTTGCTGGCTTACCTCCACCAGCAGTTCCCCGGTCTCCTGCTTGCCGTGGGCGCTGCGCTCTTCGCGCGATTCGATACCGTGCACGATGGCGTTGCGCAGAAGGTGTTCGAAGGGCGCGGACATGCGCTCCAGCACACCGCGGTCCATCTCCACGGCGCCGCCCCGGATATCGAGGTTGACCCGCTTGTCCATTTCCTTCGCGCCCTGGCGGGCGATGCGGAAGAGGCGCTCTGCGATGCTGGCAAAGGGCACCATGCGCACGCGCATCAGGTCGCGCTGGAGCTCGCGCGTCATGCGGGCCTGCTGGGCGAGATCGTCGCTCGCGCTGTCCACAGAGCGGATCAGGCCTTCGTGGAAGGCGGCGACGTCGTTGACGCTTTCCGCCATCATGCGGGTCAGTTCCTGCAGGCGGGTGAAGCGATCGAACTCCAGCGGATCGAACTCGCGTTCGCCCGCGATGGAGAGGCGCGATGCAATCTGGGTTTCGGCCTGCATTTCCACTTCGCGCAGGTGGCGGCGCAGGCGGGCCAGGTTGTCCTGGAAGTCCGCCAGCGAGGTGCGCAGCACGCCCACCTCGTTTTCCAGGCGCGAACGGGTGATGGCCACTTCACCTGCCTGGTTGACAAGGCGGTCCAGCAGGTCGGCACGGACGCGGACCAGAGGCTGCCGCGCGGCGGCATCGGCGGCCTCGCCTGCCTCGGCCTCCGGCTGTTCTTCGGCCTGCGGCGCTTCGACTGGCGATGGATTCTGCAGCTGTTCGAACAGCAGCAGGGCATGGTCGTAATGGGCCATGAGCTCGTCGAAGGCCTGCTGCGGCACGCTGCCCGCGTGGACCATGTTCTCGACGTGCGTTTCGATTTCGTGCGCGTGCTGGCCCAGGCGCATCGCCCCGGCCATGCGCGCGCTGCCTTTCACCGTGTGCAGGATGCGCTGCAGGGTGTGGGCGTGGGCCGTGTCGGCCGGGGCGTTGTGCCAGGCGCGCAGGGTTTCGCCCACCTGCGGCAGCAGGTCGGCGCCCTCTTCCAGGAACACGGGCAGCAGGTCGGGGTCGATATCGTCCCCGATGGCGGAGGGCGCAGTTTCCGACAGGGTTGCTTCGGCGGCGGGCAGCGCGAGCAGCTCGATCTCCGGATCGGGCTCGGCGGCGACCAGTTCGGGCGCGGCAGCGTAATCGGGTTCAGGGGCCGATGGCGGCTCAAGGCCGAGCGCTTCGAGCGGGCCGGGCGGAGGCTCCGGCGCTGCCGGAACCGCGACCGGCGGTATGGCGACCGGCTGCTGTGGCAGCGGCGGAGGGGCGACCTGCGTCAGCGGCGGCTCGGCGAAGGCGTCATCGAAGGCTGCGTTGAACAGGTCGTCGATATGCTCGTCCTGCTTCGCCAGCTGCGGCGTGGGACGAAGCTCGCTGCCCCGCTCCGGCAGGGGAGGCGGATTGGCGATCAGCGCATGGTAGGTGTCCGTGAACAGGGCGTCCAGGCGCGCCGCGAGATCGTCTTCCGTGACGGGCGCAGGTGCGCTCGCCGCGTCGGCGAACATGCTGTCCAGCCGCGCATTCAGCTCGCCTTGCGCGCGCGGCGCGGCCACTTCCTCACGCATCGCATCCAGTGCGGCAATGAGCTCGGGCTGCTCATCCGGCATTTCGCCCGCCCGGAAGCTTTCCAGCATCTGGCGGATGCGGGCGACCGCGAAATCCAGCAGATCGTGCTGCGCCGGGTCCAGCTGCGGTGCGGGCGCCGACAGGGCCTGCATGCTCGTTTCAAGCGCGTGGGCGAGCTCGCGCAATGCCTTGAAACCAACCGTGCCCGAAATGCCGGTCAGCGTGTGCACGGCATGCAGTGCTTCCGTGTTGACGGGCCGCTGCGCGGCCTGGCGCCATTCGGCGAAATCTTCCGCCAGCAGGCGCACCAGGCCGTCCGCCTCCGACACATAGATGTTGTAGAGCGGGAGCGGTATCGCGAGGCGGCCGACAAATTTGACGTTGTCGCCTGTGGCTTCCGGTTCCTCCGGCTCGGCCACCGCGATATCCGGCGTCGCTTCCGCTTCCAGGTCCTCCACCGGCTCGGCCGGCAATTCGAAGCCATAGCCCGCCTGCACCTGCGACGCAGCCTGCATGACGGGAGCGGCCTGGCGCGGCGACATGCCATGGGCGACGATCTCGCCGACCCACACATCCAGCTCTGCGCGCGCCCAGTCGAGCAGCGCCAGCAGGTGTTCATCCGCCGCGCGTTCGTCGGCAAGGCGCACATTCAGCACTCTTTCGATGGCGGCTGCCGCGTCGGCGAATTCCGTGAGCCCCACCATGCGCCCGCTACCCTTCAGCGTGTGGAAGGAGCGGCGCAGCACGGTCAGTCCATCCACCGTCTGCAGCTCAGGGCGCGCCGGGCCAAGCTTCTCGCCAATCAGTCCCAGGACTTCCTGCGCTTCGGCGATGAACACTTCGAGCAGCTCGGCGTCCGCCGCCTCGTCCGCCACTGTCTCAGCGGCAGCTGGCGATAGCGGCGGCGGCGCGGGCACTTTCTCGTCCAGCACCGGAATCGATTCGGGACCAGCGATCTTACGGAACGGCACCGCACGGAAGCTGCCTTGCGCCTCGTCGAATACGAAGCGCTCGCGCGCTCCTGCGGCGTTCTGGGCCAGCATGTCCACGAAAAAGCCCATGGCTCCGACGTTCTGCGCAATCTCGTCCAGCTGTCTGGCGTTGTCGCCGCTGTCCTGCGCCAGGGTCGCAACGGCGCTGCGCACGTGCGCTGCCGCACGCATGGCGTCGTCCTGGTCCAGCACCGAGAGCGCGCCTTCCAGCTGGTGCAGCACAGGGTCGAGGCCGGTGAGCTCGGAACGGCGCGACGCATCGGAGTAAAACTCGTCCAGCACCTTCTCCACCTGGCGCAGCGCGGCCCGCATTTCGGCGGCGAGCGCCGCCACCGTGTCGTCCTGCTGCAGCTGCTGGGCCAGCGCCTCCTGCCACTGCGCGGGCGCAGGCGGCGTGTCGCCCGCCAGAAGGGCCTGGAGGCGCGCGCCGATGGTATCGGCATAGGCGGTAAAACCGTCCGGCAGGCGTCGAATCTGCGCCAGCGCATGCTCCGCAAACAGAAGCGCGCCCGCCATTTCCAGCCCCAGTTCCTCGCTTCGCCCTACAGCCAGCGCGCCATCGGCTACGCTGGACAGCTGGCGCATCAGCGCTGCCAGCGGCGCGAGACCCAGCTTGCCCGCCTCTCCGGCCAGTTGCGACAGGGCGGCAGTGAACTCGCTGTGTACTTGCGGATCGGGGTCGGCCTGCTCGATGCGGTGCCAGGCCGCCTTGGCCTGTGCCAGCGCATTCCCGGCGCGGGCCAGCGCCTGCTCGTCCAGCTGGCCGTAGCGGCGTTCATCGTAGTTCTGCGGCACCATGCCGTCCAGGGCATAGGCGCTGCGCAGTTGTAGCGCCAGGGGGCTGAGCTGCGATTCGTCCGCCGCTGCGACAAAGAACAGCGCGTCGCGCAGCATCGCTTCCGGGAGTTGCGGCGCGGCTTGCGACAGAAGGCGGATCTGCATATTGATCATGCCGAACAGCTGCTTTACATACAGGCTGTTGGGCAACTGGCCCGACGCCACCAGTTCCGCGAAGGCCTGCATGGTGCGCCAGAAGACGCGCAGGCGGCGGTCGGCCTGCGTGTCCGCCACCGCCGCCACGGCATCGCGCAGGGCGGCGGCCGATGCCGCCTGTGCAGCGGCGTCGGCCGCTTTCAGGAAAGGCAGGAGCGCGCGTTCGAAACGCTGGCGCAGCGCAGCGAAGTCCGGCACACCGGCGTCCGGCGTTGCAGGCAGCTCGGGCCATTGCGAGAAATCGGGGAAGAACAGGTCCGCCGGATGCACGCGCTCCGCGCCCAGCATGCGCTGCATGTCGCGGAAATAGGGGAAGAGGCGCACCGGCTGGAAGGGCGCACCGTCCACCAGTTCCTGCAGGTATTCCGCGAGCGCCTGATAGAGGTTGGCCACCACCTGCACATTGTCCGCATTCACCTTCAGGCTGCCGTCCTTGAAGCGGTCCAGCGCCTGCTCGGCCAGGCCGGTGACCAGCACCACGCCGTCCACGTCCACCATCTGCAGCGCGCCATGCGCCTGGTGCAGGTGGGATTTCGCATGCTGCAGCGCCGTGGCCTGGTCTTCGGGATCGCGGCCGCCCGCCTCGAACAGCGCCGTCTTCGAACGCGCCAGCGCCTCGCGGATTTCGCCCATGACCCATGAAAGCGGGCCCGGATCGAAAGGCGGCGTGGACGAAGTCGGCAGATCAGCTTTGTTCATTGGGGCCTCAGTTGGTGATGCGGAAGCGCGATACCGAGTTTTTCAATTCCTGCGCCAGCACCGAGAGCTTGCGCACCGACTGCGCGGTCTGCTGCGTGCCGTCCTGCGCCTGTTCCGTCACCTGCAGGATATGCTGGATGTTCTGGGCCACGCCATTGGCGGACGTGGCCTGCATGCCGGTGGCCAGCGAAATGCCCTGGATCAGTTCAGCGAGGCGGTTCGACACCTGCGAGATATCCTCCAGCGCGGCGCCAGCGGCGTCCGACAGCCTGGCGCCTTCCACCACGCCCTGGGTAGAGCGCTCCATGGCGGCCACCGCGTCATGCGTATCGGTCTGGATGGTGCGCACCAGCGCGCCGATCTGCTTGGCCGCCTCCGCCGAGCGTTCGGCCAGGCGCTGCACCTCTTCGGCCACCACGGAGAAGCCGCGCCCCGCCTCCCCGGCGGATGCGGCCTGGATAGCCGCGTTCAGCGCCAGCACATTGGTCTGCTCCGTGATGTCGGAAATGAGCTCGGTGATCTCGCCGATCTCCTGCGAGGATTCGCCAAGGCGCTTGATACGCTTGGAGGTCTCCTGGATCTGGTCGCGGATCTCGTGCATGCCGCTGATGGCATTCTGCACCGCCGTTGCGCCCTGGCGCGCTGCAGCCACGGACTGGCGCGCCACGTCCGCCGATTCGGAAGCGGAGCGCGAAACGTCGGTAATCTCCTGCGCCATTTTCAGCACGGTGGCGCTGGCGTCCTGGATCTCGCGCGACTGCTGCTGCGATGCCAGCAGCAGGTCGCTGGAGATTCCCTGCGCGTGCGTGGAAGCCGCCGTGACCTGTTCGGCCGTTACGGTGACGCGGCCCACCAGGCCGCGCAGCTCTTCGACCGTGTAGTTCACGGAGTCGGCGATGGCGCCCGTGATGTCCTCGGAAACGGTGGCCTGCACCGTGAGGTCGCCGTCCGCCACTTCCTGCAGCTCGTTCATCAGGCGCAGGATCGCGGCCTGCGCCTTGTCGTGCTCCGCCTTCGCTTCTTCCTCTTTGCTCTGCGCCTGCAGGCGCTGGGCCTCGGCTTCCTTGCGCCGCCGTTCCGCGCCGCGCGCGCGATTGTGCGAGTCCTGCAGCAGCACGCGGCCGATGGCGGCGCCGGTCAGCAGGGTCAGCATGCCGCCCGCCACCATGAGCCAGAAAGTGTAGTCCAGCGAATCCTGCTCGTTGCGGTAGGACTCCAGCAGATCGGCAAGGCCCTGGCGCAGGCTTTCGTTCTGGCTGAAGATCAGCCGCTCCGCGCTGCGCGCGGCGATGAATTTGTCGGTGCGGTCGAGGATCTGCGCCGCCAGGGCCTGATAGTCCTCGAACTGGGTCTTGAGCGCAGTGAGCCGCTGGCGCAGCTCGGGGTCGCGCGCCGGGGCGATCTGCAGGGTATCGCTGCCGTTCAGGAAGGCGTCCACCGTGGTGCGGAACACGGTCACGTCGCGCCCCAGCTGGAAGGCGGTTTCCGAGCTGATGCCGCCCGCGCCGAGGAATTCGCCGGCGCTGCGGCTCATGCGCTGGGTGAGCATGGTGAGGCGGCCCAGGGCTGCCTGCTCGCGCGCGCTGCCTCCGTGCTGGAGCTTGAGGCTTGCAATCTCCTCGGTCAGCGCCAGCAGGTCCGGCGACATGGCATTCAGCTTGCGCAAGGTCTGCTCCATGATGGACAGCTCCGCCCGCAGCGAAAGGATGGTGCCGGCCGCCTTGTCCGAAGCGGTCCAGCGCTGGCGGGCGGCGCGCGCCTTCTCCAGCTGGCCCGCGGAGGGGCTGCCGACGCTGCGCGTGCGATACAGGCCGCCTTCCACCATGAGGCCCAGATCGCGGTTCAGTTCATTGCGGCTTTCCTCCAGCTGGCGGAAAGCGTCGGCATTCCCCTGCACGGCGTTGGGCGCGGCCTTGCCCAGGCGCTGCGAGTGCATGAGCGCGTCGCCTGCAAGCTGGGTGCGCGCCGCCTTCACGGCGCTGTGGTGGCCGTTGAACGCCACCAAGCCCGCGCTGAGGGCGAGGCTCACGGCCAGCGTGGTGATGAGATAGCTAAGCTGGCGCTGCGGCGGCAGATGGCCGATGAGCGGCAGCTTGAATCCGGGCCCGGTGTCCGCAGGCGCGCCCTCCCTGCCTCGGCGGCGCAGCGCGTCGCGCAGGCGCAGGGGCGCGCCGTCGTCCAGCGGCGGAAGCTCGGCGTCGGCGAACTGCGAATCGGGCGCCTCATAAGTATTCCTGCCTGCGCCGCGTGAAAACAAGGTGAATGCCATCGGGTCCATTCCTCGGTTAAAAGGCCGGCGCTACAGACCGACTTGCAGAAAGCGGGGTTCACGCACGAGCTGCGCCAGGTCGAGCCGCTGCCAGAGCTGGCCCTCCGCGTCGCGCCACTGCTGGCGGCGCCAGGGCGGCGCTGCTTCGTCGTCCGGCTGCTCCGCCATGTCCTCGGGCTTGCGCAGGCCCAGCACGCGGCTGGCCAGCAGGGCGCAGTTGAAGCCCAGGGACGGCGCGAAGCTGAGCAGGCGCGCCTCCATGCCCGCCGCCAGCGGCTCCCGGCCCTCGTAGCGCGCAAGGTCGATCACGCCGGTGAGACTGCCGCGGATATTGGCCAGGCCCAGATACCAGTCCTGCGTGAGCGGCACGGGCGTGGCGGCCTGCAGCGGCACGATCTCGCCCACCTGCGTCAGGTCCAGCAGATAGTGCCGTCCCCCGATATCGAGGCCCAGGGCGCGGTCGGGCAGGCGCTCGCCGCTCTTCGCGGCCTGCATGCGTTCCAGCAGCTGCACCTGGTACTGGCGCAGGCGGCTGCGGCGTTCGGCGCCGCCGGGTTTGGTGTCGTTATCGTGCGGCTCGCCGTTCATCGTTCAGCCGAGGGCCGCAATGCGGGACAGCAGCTCGGCCGCGTCCACGGGCTTGACGAGATAGTCGCGCGCGCCCTGGCGCAGGCCCCAGATCTTGTCCGTTTCCTGGTTCTTGCTGGAGCAGATGATGACCGGCACGTCCTGCAGTTCCGGGTCGCGCGCGATGGAACGCGTGACCTGGAAGCCGTTCGCGCCCGGCATCACCACGTCCATCAGGATCAGTTCCGGCTTGCTGGCCTTGATTTTGCTGAGCGCTTCCTCGCCGCTTTCCGCCGTCGTGACCTGGTAGCCGTTGCGCACCAGGATGTCGCTCAGGTAATAGCGCTCGGTGGGCGAGTCATCGACGATGAGGATCTTGTGGATGGGCATACGGCGGTCCTATGCGCCCGCCGCGGCGCCGGTATGCTCGCGCACGGCCGCCAGCAGGCTGTCTTTGGTAAAGGGTTTGGTGAGGTAGGCCGAGGAGCCCACCATGGCGCCGCGCGCGCGGTCGAACAGGCCGTCCTTGGAGGAGAGCATGAGCACGGGCGTGGCATGGAATTTCGCGCTCTTCTTGATCAGGGCGCAGGTCTGGTAGCCGTCCAGGCGCGGCATGAGGATGTCGCAGAACACGAGATCCGGGTGATGGTCGTTGATCTTGGCCAGGGCGTCGAAGCCGTCTTCGGCCAGCAGCACCTGGTAGCCGGCCTGGGTGAGGAAAATCTCGGCGGAGCGGCGGATGGTGCTGCTATCGTCGATCACCATGATCTTCAAACCGGGCGCTTGCGGCGTAGTCGTCATATAAGTCCACCTGTTTTGCCGTACGATAGCACAGGGGGCAGCTCAGCGGCGGCACGCCCGCAGACGTGCGGGACTTGCCAATATTACAGCGCCACCATCTCGAAGTCGTCCTTGCGGGCGCCGCATTCCGGGCAGGTCCAGTTCATCGGCACGTCGGCCCAGCGGGTGCCGGGCGGGATGCCTTCATCGGGCAGGCCGGCCTCTTCGTCGTAGATCCAGCCGCAAATAAGGCACATCCAGCTCTTGAACTCCTGGGTATCGTTGCTGCTCACGTTCTGCCTTCCTCAATCAAGTAAAATGCCGAATCAGGTATCTTAATCTACCCGCCGTGCAAAACCAAACTTCACCACTCATCCTGACATTCGGTCCCGCCGACCCGGTCGGCGCCATCGGCGTGCATGCCGACCTGGCCGTGTTTTCCGCCCTGCGCTGCCAGGGCATGGCCGTGACCACGGCGTTGCTGATCGGCGACAGCGCGCGCGTGGAGGACCAGCAGCACGTGGAGCCGGACTGGGTGTCCGACCAGGCCCGCGTGGTGCTGGAAGACGTGCAGGTGTCCGCCTTCAAGATCGGCGCGGTGGACAATATGGAGCATATCTCCTCGATCGCCGAAGTGGTGTCGGACTACCCCGATGCGCCCCTGATTCTCGATCCCTTCAGCTCCCAGCTGCCGCAGCTGCCGGAGGAGGAAGACCCCGAAGAACTGCTGACGGTGCTGCGCCAGCTGCTGGTGCCGCAGGCCACGCTGGTGATGCTGTCGCAGGTTGAACTGGGCCGCCTGGCGGAAACGTGGCGCGATCCCGCCAATGGAGAAACCGTGGCCGACGACGCGCAGCACCTGATCGACCTTGGCTGCGAATACGTACTGGTGACCGGCACGCAGGCGCACGTGGGCCGCAGCGACAGCTCCCTGCGCGCCAATACCCTCTACGGCGATGGCGGCGTGCTGCGGCACGATCCCTGGCGCCACCTGGCCGGGCCTTTCATCGGCTGCGGCGGCGCGCTGTCGGCCGCCATCGCCGCTTACATGGCGCAAGGCGCGGATGCGCCGCAGGCCGTGGAGCTGGCGGAACAATTCACGCACGGCGCGCTGTCGCATGCGCGCCGCTACGGCATGGGCAAGTTCGTGCCGAATCCCTTCTTTCAAATGCAATAAGCTGAATCCATGACTATCTCGAAGAACGATACGCTGTTTGAACGCGCCCAGAAAACCACGCCCGGCGGGGTCAACTCGCCGGTGCGCGCCTTCCGTTCGGTGGGCGGCACGCCGCGCTTCATCACCCACGCCGACGGCCCCTACTTCTACGATGCGGACGGCAAGCGCTATATCGACTACATCGGTTCCTGGGGCCCGGCCATCGTCGGCCACGCCCATCCCGAAGTGGTGAAGGCAGTGCAGGATGCGGCTGCGCGCGGCCTGTCCTTCGGCGCGCCCACCGAGGGCGAGATCGAAATGGCCGAAGAGATCTGCCGCCTGGTGCCCTCCATCGAACAGGTGCGCCTGGTCTCCTCCGGGACCGAGGCGACCATGAGCGCGCTGCGCCTGGCGCGCGGCGCCACGGGCCGCGACAAGATCGTGAAGTTCGAGGGCTGCTACCACGGCCACGCCGACTCCCTGCTGGTGAAGGCGGGCAGCGGCCTGCTCACCTTCGGCAACCCCACCTCCGCGGGCGTGCCGGAAGATTTCGTGAAGCACACCCTGGTGCTGGACTATAACAATGTGGCCCAGATCGAAGAGGCCTTCGCGTCCTACGGCAAGGAGATCGCCTGCGTGATCGTGGAGCCGGTGGCGGGCAATATGAACCTGATCAAGGCCACGCCCGAGTTCCTGCAGGCCCTGCGCGACCTCTGCACGCGCCATGGGGCCATCCTGATCTTCGACGAAGTGATGTGCGGCTTCCGCGTTGGCCTGGGCGGCGCTCAGGCCCTCTACGGCATCAAGCCGGACCTGACGGCGCTGGGCAAGGTGATCGGCGGCGGCATGCCGGTGGCGGCCTTCGGCGGACGCAAGGACCTGATGGAGAAGATGGCGCCGCTGGGCGCCGTGTACCAGGCGGGCACGCTGTCCGGCAATCCGGTGGCGGTGGCGGCGGGCATGACCACGCTGAAGCTGATCCAGCAGCCGGGCTTCTACGACAAGCTCACCGCCAGCGCGAAGCGCCTGGCCGAAGGCATGACGGCGGCCGCGCGCGAGGCTGGCGTGACCTTCTGCGCGGACTACGAAGGCGGCATGTTCGGCCTGTATTTCAGTGCCGAGCCGCCGCGCAATTACGCGGAAATGATGGCGGGCGACCGCGCGAAGTTCAATGTCTTCTTCCACGCCATGCTGGATGAAGGCGTCTACTTCGCCCCTGCGGCCTTCGAGGCGGGCTTCGTCTCGGCGCAGCACGACGACGCGGTGATCGATGCCACCATCGCCGCGGCACGCAAGGTGTTTGCGTCGCTGAAGTAAACGGACGCAAGGCGGGCGCCGGGCCCGCCCTGCCTTAAGCAATGCTTAATGTAACAACATCGACACTTTCCCGGCCCTCCCCGCTGCTACACTCCGTTCCGCTATGACAACTCCCTCTACCACCTTGCGCTAGCAGGCCGGCCTTCGTTCCGGCTGCGTGCGCCCATGCACGGACCGGAACCATGAAATTCCTCAAGCACCTCTCCCGTCACGACGCCGTCAAGGCGCTCGGCCCCGGCCTCATCACCGGCGCGGCGGACGACGATCCATCCGGCATCGCCACCTATTCCCAGGCCGGAGCCCAGTTCGGTTTCAACATGCTGTGGACGGTGGTGCTGACCTATCCGCTGATGGTGGGCATCCAGCTGGTCTCGGCCCGCATCGGCCTTGTGACCAGGCGCGGCCTGGCGGCCAACATCCGCCGCGCCTACTCGCCCGCCCTGCTCTACGGCATCGTGCTGCTGCTTCTCATAGCCAACATGATCAATATCGCGGCCGATATCGCGGCCATGGGCGAGGCGCTGCGGCTGGTCGCGGGGGTGGGCAGCGCCCACATCTACTCCCTGGCCTGCGGCTTTATCTGCCTGAGCCTGCAGATCTTCCTGCCCTACCGCAGCTATGTGCGCATGCTGAAATGGCTGACGCTGGGGCTGCTTGCCTATGTGGCAACCGTATTTGCAGTCCAGCTGTCCTGGTCCGACGTCATCCGCTCCACGGTGCTGCCCGAGGTGGCCTGGAACGGCGAGTCCCTGGGCATGGTGGTCGCCGTGCTGGGCACGACCATTTCACCCTATCTCTTCTTCTGGCAGGCCTCGCAGGAGGTGGAGGAGCTGCGCGACAGCGCAACGCCCGGCCTGCTGCGCGACCCGGCCAAGGCGGGAAGCCACCTGCGCCGGATCAAGCTCGATACCCTCATCGGCATGGGCTTCTCCAATCTCGTGGCCTTCTTCATTATCGTGACCGCCGCCGCGACATTGGGCGCGCACGGCATCCGCGATATTCAGAGCTCCTCGCAGGCGGCGGAAGCCTTGCGGCCGATTGCGGGAGAATTCGCCTTCTGGATTTTTGCGCTCGGCATTATTGGCACCGGTATGCTTGCCATTCCCGTTCTCGCCGGTTCCGCAGCTTATGCGGTGACGGAAAGCTTTAAATGGAAGAGCGGCCTGAATTTGAAAATCCTGGAGGCGCGCGAGTTCTACGCCATTATTTCGCTGGCGACGATTGGCGGAATGGCGCTGGATTTTGCACCGGTCGATCCCGTTAAAGCGCTCGTGTGGTCGGCGCAGATCAATGGGGTAATTGCCGTGCCCATCATGGCCGTGATGGTATTGATGGCGCAGAGCCCGCGTGTCATGGGCCGGTTCACGCTGACCCGGCGGCACCGCATGCTCGGCTGGCTGGGCGTTGCGGTCATGGCGGCTGCCGTATTCGGCATGTTTGTGACGTCCTGACAAGGAAAACGCGCCAGCTTCTGGCGCGATCGCATCAGATCCTGGCATGCCTACCTTAAAAATTTCGTAAGAGGACAATTGCACGACAATTCGATGAAGTTCGATCCCTAGAATCGGCGGCTCTTACAACAACGTAATCCGGGAGAGATCATGCAAACCAAATCCGCACAAGGGATCAATTGGATCAAGCTGTCCGTACTGTACTTAATCGTCGGGGTGGTAATGGGAATGATGATGGGCGCGACGCGCGACTTTACCCTGCGTCCAGTGCATGCCCACGTCAACCTGCTGGGCTGGACAACGCTGGCCCTGGCCGGCCTAATTTACACCGTATTTCCAAAGGCAGGCCTCAGCAAACTGGCCAAGGCCCACTTCTGGCTGATGAATATCGGGCTGCCGGTGATGATGGCGGCGCTGGCGACGATTTTCCTGACGGGGAATATGCAGATTGTTCCGGTACTGGTCGCATCGGAATTCACCGTGGCCGCTTCGGTCCTCGCCTTTGCCGCGAATATTTTCCTCAACCTGAAACGCGAGGAATAAAAAAAGCGGCTTGCGCCGCTTTTTCTTATTTGAGCCAGCCCCGGTGCCGGAAATAGAGGAAGGGGGCGATGGCGCTCGCCACCATCAGGCCCCAGGCCCAGCCGTAGCCGAAGCTCCACTTCAGCTCCGGCATGAAGTCGAAGTTCATGCCGTAGACGCTGGCGATCAGGGTTGGCGGCAGGAAGGCCACGGACGCCACCGAGAAGATCTTGATGATCTTGTTCTGGTTAATGTTGATGAAGCCGACGGTGGCATCCATCAGGAAGTTGATCTTATCGAAAAGGAAAGACGTGTGGCCGTCCAGCGATTCGATGTCGCGCAGAATCTGGCGCGCCTCCTCGAACTGCTCGGAATTGAGCAGGCGGCCCCGCATCAGGAAGCTGACCGCGCGGCGCGTGTCCATCATATTGCGGCGGATGCGGCCGTTCAAGTCTTCCTCGTGGGCGATGGCGCTCAGGGCGTCCGCCGCGTCCTTGTCGGTGAACTGTTCCTGCAGCACCCGGCCTGAAACCTCTTCCAGCTTCTGGTAGATGCCTTCCAGCGCATCTGCCGAATATTCGGCGTCCGTCGCGTACAGGTCGAGCAGCACGTCCATGTAGTCGGCGATGGAGCCGGGGCGCGAGCGGGCGCGCATGCGCACCAGGCGGAACACCGGCAAATCGTCCGTATGAACGGAGAAGAGCATCTTTTTGGCGAGGATGAACGCAACTGTCACCACGCGGGAGGGGCCGTCGTCTTCTTCCAGCAGGAAGTCGGTGCGCAGGTGGAGGTCGCCGTTTTCGGCTTCGTAGTAGCGGGCCGAAGCCTCGATATCCTTGACTTCGTCTTCGCCCGGCAGGATCACGCCATAGATGGCCTTGACCCAGGCGCGTTCATCATCGGTCGGGTCCGTCAGGTCGACCCACACCGGCGCCACTTGTTCCAGATCTTCGCGCGTCTCAATAGGCACCTGGTTGAGCCGGCCGTTTTGTAATACGAAGACATTAATCATAGGCACTCTCAGCCGACGGTGGGAACGAAACAGCGCAAGTGTACCCGCAAAGCGCGGGGCCAGACCACCCCGCCGCGCCACTTTTTGTCTAGCGCGCCGCCTTTTCGATCATTTTTTCGCGCATGGCCGCCGCGGCATCCTCCGAGGGATGGGTATCGGGCACCTTGGGCGACTCGATGCCGCGCGACTCGTGGATATCGATCTTGCGTCCGCGCTGGCCGCATTCCACGTTCGAGACCACGGTTCTACCGTCGATCACGCACTTGCGCAGGGGCTCGGCGGCAGGCGCGGCCGCTTCCGGCGCCACCGCGGTGGCCACGGCGGCCGACTTGCCCAGCACCTTGTCCAGGCCTACGGCAAAGTAGTTCTTCTCGTGGCGCATGGACATCATGGCCACCATGGCCAGGAAAGCCAGGCCGCCCATGAGCACAGCAACCATGACGAGGCTAATTCCGGATTGTCGGCGCAGCATAGTGTTCTCCTTAACGGGGCAGGTCGGCTGAATTCATGCGCTTGAGGATGGTGGCGGTGCGCCGGTTCAGGTAATTCGTGTCGCGGTGGGCGTCGTAATAGCGGGGATTGGGCAGCATGACGGCCAGCTTGGCGGCCTGGGGTGCATTCAGGCGCGCCGCCGGAATGCCGTAATAGTGCTTTGCCGCCGCCTCCGCGCCGAAGATGCCTTTGCCGAACTCCACCACGTTCAGGTAGATCTCGAAAATGCGCTGCTTATCCATGAGCGATTCGAGCATATAGGTGATGATCAGCTCCTGGCCTTTGCGCAGATAGCTGCGCGATCCCGACAGAAAGAGGTTCTTTGCCAGCTGTTGCGTGATGGTCGAGCCGCCGTGGGTCACCTTTTTGCTTTTCTGGTTGCGCTCGTACGCCTTCTCCAGCGCGTCCCAGTCCACCCCTTCGTGGTCGCTGAAATTGGCGTCCTCCGAGGCGATAATGGCGCGCTTCAGGTTGTTGGAGATCTGCTTGTAGGGCACCCACTGCTGCTGGATATTGGCCTTGGGATTCTTCTCGCGCAGGGCCGACTGCTGCTCGCGCATGAAGGCCGTCATGGAAGGGTTATGGTCTACCCACCACCAGATCTGAACGAAAAAATAGGCCTGAACGGCCGCAAACAGGACAATGGGAATGATGAACAGCCACTTCACCCAGCTCCAGCGGCCGGGCGACTTGCGCGCTTTTGTCATAGTTTTGAACGCATTTGCACCAATAACGCCGACGTTTCTGGCCGCACGCCGCGCCAGCCCTGGAAGGCCTCGGCGGCCTGTTCGACCAGCATGCCGAGCCCATCGCGGACGGTGGCGCCGTGTTCAGCCGCAAACTGCATGAAGACGGTCGGTTCCTTTCCGTACATCATATCCAATGCGAGCGTTCCTTGGTGAAATACTGTGGCCGGAATGGGCGGGAGGGCCGCATTCAGGCTGGCCGATGTGGCATTAATGACGATATCGAAGCTGCCCTGCAGCGCCTCGAAGGCGCTGGCCGAGAGCACGCCCGTGCCCGCCAATGCGGAGAACTGCTGTACGAGGGCCTCGGCATTGGCCACGGTGCGGTTGGCGATCACCATGGCGGACGGCCGGTGCTCCAGGATAGGCAGCACCGCGCCCCGCGCCGCGCCCCCAGCACCCAGCAGCAGCACGCGCTTGCCCGCCAGCGGTACGCCGGCATTGCGGGTGATGTCGGCCACGAGACCGGCGCCATCGGTGTTGTCGCCGACGATGCCGTCCGCTCCGAAGAGCAGGGTGTTGACGGCGCCGGCGGCCTGGGCGCGCACGGTGAGCGCATCGGCCAGGGCGTGGGCCTCCAGCTTGAAAGGCAGGGTCACGTTGGCGCCCTTGCCGCCTTCGGCGATGAAGTCCTGCACAGCCTGGGCGAAGCCGTCCAGCGGCGCCAGGCGTTTCTCGTAGCTCAGCTGCTGCCCCGTTTGCGCGGCAAAGGCGGCGTGGATCTCGGGCGACTTGCTGTGGGCGATGGGGTTGCCGAAAACGCAGTAGCGGTCCATCAGTTCGAGCCTCCGAGATTCGTTTCCAGTTTTTCCTCGCGCGTGAACTTGAAGCGGGTGATGATGACCCAGAGGTCGTCGCGGTCGCTGGACAGCATATTGGGCGGGAACTTGCCGAAAGGCGCCGCGCGGCGCACGATGGCCAGGGCCGCCTCGTCCAGGGCCGGATTGCCCGAGCTCGACTGGATGCGCGCCCCGCCCTCCTTCATGTAGATACTGCCGTCCTGGAAGATGGGAATCATCACCACCAGTTCGCCATACAGCTTGCGGCCGTTTTTCTGCGGGAAGTTCAGCGTGCCGATCTCTTCGATGCGGCGCTGCAGCTGCTTGTAATACATGGCATAGCCCACCTCGCGCGTGCTGGGCGTGATGTAGGTGCGCTTGGGCCGCTTGTTCTGGTCCTCGATGGTCTGGGTGATCTCGGCCGTCATGCGGGCGATGGCCTTGCTGCTCTCTATCAGGTCGGCGCCCGTGGGCGTGGGATCGGGCTTCGACTTCTCCGTGACCGGGGAAGCGCGATAGGGGGTAGTCTTCGCCACCTGGGTCAGCAGGTTTTTCTGCAGCTGCTCCAGTTCCTGGATGCGGCGCTTGGCGGCCTTGACGGAATCGCCGGTCTCCATCTTGCGCATGTCCGGCAGGGGCGACTTGGCTCGGCCCGCATCGGCGTTGCCGCCGCCGTCCAGATTCGCCTGCGCCAGCGCCTCGGCCTTCAGCGGCTTCTGCGCGTGCTTGGCATTGACGAGGATGACTTCCAGGCTGGGATCGGTGGGCTCGATCTTGAACTCTTTCGGCGCCACGAAATGCACAGTCAGCAGTGCCGCATGGGCCGCCACGGAAACAGCCGTAGCGATAAACAGGAAGCGGTTTTCTTGAACAGACATTGCTCCATTCTACCGCGAAAAAAGTTGCTTAATTGGGGACAGACCCCTTTAAGAAATTAAAAAATTTCTTAAAGGGGTCTGTCCCCAATTAAGCAACTCGTAGGGTTTGGCTACGATTGGCCGGGTTCGGTGACGACGGCTTCGCTCGCGAGCTCGGCGACTTCGGCGGCGGCGTCGGTGGGCGCGGCCGGGTCGGCCGGGGCTTCTTCGTCGTCGAAGTCGAGGTCGGTTTCAGGGGCCTGGTCTTCCACTTCCAGCAGGCGGGCTTCGATCGAGAGGTCGACTTCGTCCCAGCGGATGACGTCGAGCTTGACGTGCGCGCCGCGTGCCACCGGCGGCATGCCCGCCAGGCGGATGATCAGGGGAATCTCCGTCAGACGCAGCACTTCGTCCTTCAGCACCACGGCCTCCACCTGCCTGGCCTCTTCCTGGCCCAGCCAGCGCAGGCACCAGTAGCGCTCCATGTTGGACTGGAAATCGGCATAGGCGGCGTAGGCGGCGTCAAAGGCGGAGACAATCGCGAAGAGGTTGGCGTCCTTCTGCTTGAAGGGGGCCACCAGCGGCGCCGTCACGCCGTTCTGGGCGCAGGCGAGGATCTGCCATTGGTTGACGAGGTCGGTGTAGCGGCGCAGCGGCGAGGTGCTCCAGGCGTACTGGTCGACACCGAGGCCCTGGTGGGGCGCGGCGTGCGTGACCATGCGCACCTGCATCTTGGCGTTCCAGCCGCCCACGCCCTGCCCCTGGCTGCGGTAGATGCCGGGCACGCCATGGTCGTGCATGAGCTTGCCCCAGGTGCTGTTGGCGAAGATCATGAGCTCGGCCACGATCTTGTCCAGCGGCGCGCCGCGCTTGCGGCGGGTAATCGTCACCACGTCGTCTTCAACGTAGAAGTTGAAGTCCACGCGGTTGTTCTGCTCGGGCTTGAGGCCGAAGGCCTCGCGCTTGACCATGCGGCCCGCTTCCAGGTGCTGGGCCCAGCCCCACAGCAGCGTCAGCTCGGCCTTGCGCGGGTACTCGCCTTCGCCGCTGGCCAGAGTAGCCTCGTTGACCACGTCGTCCAGCTCGTTGTGCCGCAGGTTGTTGGCAATGGGCACCAGCTCGGCGCGCGTTTCCGTCGAGAGCACTTCCCAGCTGGACGGGTCCAGCGTCGCGTAGAGCGAGAGCGCGGGGCAGGTCTTGCCTTCGGCCAGCGTGAAGGCGTCCACGATGGCGTCCGGCAGCATGGTGATCTTGTCGCCCGGCATATAGACGGTGGACATGCGGCTGCGCGCCAGCTTGTCGATCGCGTCGTCCGGCTTGATGCCGAGGCCGGGCGCGGCGATGTGAATACCCACCCGCACCTTGCCATCCTCCAGGTGCACTACGGAGAAGGCGTCGTCGATTTCGGTGGTGGTCACGTCGTCGATGGAGAAGGCTTCCACGGCCGCCAGCGGCAGGCCGTCCGGCACGCCGGGCACCGGCACATCCGGGAACCCGTGGCCGCGCGGGAAGTTCTCGAAGAGGAATTTGGCCATGTGCAGGTCCTTGGCCGAGCCGATGCCGCCCACCGCCAGCATCAGGCGGGCAGGCGAGCTGTGCAGCTCGTCGCAGGCCGCTTCCAGGGCCTTCCATTCGATGGTGTTCTTGTCCGGCTTGAAGAGCAGCTGCTGGACGATGTTCTGCATGGCCGCCGGGAGCCGGTTTTCCTTGAGCTCGTCCACATACTGCTGCTGGACGATGGCCTGCTGCTTCTTCTTCTCGATGCCCGCCAGCGCCGCCTTCAGCGACTGTTCCGGCGCCGCCTTGTAGCGGCCGCGGCCCTTCTTGTAGAAGTAGATGGGCGAGGAATGCAGGCTCAGGATCAGGCCCGCCGCCTCGTGCGGCAGCGGCGCGTGGCCGAAGTATTCCGCGCCCAGTTCGGCGAAGCCGAATTCCTCTTCGCCCGCCACTTCCCACAGGAAGTCCAGGTCGATCTCGGCCGCAATGGCCTTGGCCTGCTCCATCAGCGTGGCGGGGTCGGGCTTTTCGTACTGCAGCAGCACGTCTTTGGCTTTGACCTTGGTGCGCTTGCCGCTGGCCATCTCCACCTGATAGGCCTCGCCAGCCTGCGACAGCACGGTTCCGACCTTGAAATCGCCGGATTCTTCAAAAAAGACGTTCATTATTTATCTCGTGTTCGTAATCTTGTGGGGACGCAGCGCCAGCACCGGCGGCAGGAAAACCTCCGTCACCAGCAGCGCGCCCTCGCGGCGCCGGTACAGGCAGCGCCGCGCATACAGCAGTTGTTCATCGGGCCGCGCAAAGCCGTTGCTCTCCAGCGCAGCCCGGGCGCGCTGGA
The DNA here is from genome assembly GCF_021165955.1 of Massilia endophytica. Taxonomy (NCBI): domain Bacteria; kingdom Pseudomonadati; phylum Pseudomonadota; class Betaproteobacteria; order Burkholderiales; family Oxalobacteraceae; genus Massilia; species Massilia endophytica. The sequence continues at coordinate 3,908,920 of NZ_CP088952.1, forward strand.
TGAGCGGATGGCTCGCGCGCAGCCGCGCATATTCAAGTTCGCCCCGGCGCACCATGGGGTCGCCGAACAGGGTGCTGCCCAGCGAGCGCTCGCCCAACGCGCTGAACAGGGGCCAGTCCGAGGCGTCCGCCGACATGGGCACGACCGTGTGCGCAAACACCACGGGCGTATTATCACACCGCAGCAGCACTTCCCGCTCCCACACCCGGCCGGGCCGGTGCAGGCCGATGGCCGCAGCTTCGTCGCGCAGGCAGATGGCCGTCTTCTGGTGCAGGCGCTGCACGCGGAACGCGCCGCTGTGCGCCTTGAGCTTGGCCGTGAGCGATCCGCCACTCGTCAGCCAGTGCCGCAGCGGCTGCGGCGCATTGACGGCCAGCACATGGCCATGCCAGTTCGCCTGGCGCAGGGACTGCTCTCTCATGCCACCCCGCAGAAGGCCAGCACTTCGTCCACATAGCTGGCGTACTCGCTGATGGCGTGGTCGCTGCCCCGAATCACGCGCTGGCGCGCGCCCGCGTAGTGCTTCACCATGTCGCGGTAGTCCAGCACTTCGTCGCCCGTGGCGGCAATCAGGAAGTAGCGTTCGGGCTTGCTGATCTGCGCCACTTCGAAGGCGCGCAGCTCGCCGATGTATTCCTGCTTGAATTCGAAGGGTTTGCCCGAGTGGTATTCGGTGGTCACGCCCACGTGCTTGCTCAGGTCGAGCATGGGCACGATGGCGGGGTTCAGCAGCACGGCCTTGCAGCCGAGGCGCTCGGCCATCCACGTGGCGTAGTAGCCGCCGAGCGACGAGCCCACGATGCTCAGCTCCTCCGGCGGAACTCCGGCCACCATGGCCATGGCCTCCTCCATCGCCTGGCGCGGCGAGGCGGGCAGCTGGGGGGCGAGGAATTCGGCCGACCGTCCCAACTGCGCCATGCGCTCGCCGGTCAGGCGCGATTTCATGGAGAGCGGAGAGGAACGGAAGCCGTGCAGGTACAGGATCATCGCTTCAGGGCCTCGAGCAGCTTGCCATGCACGCCGCCAAAGCCGCCGTTGCTCATGATGACCACGTGGTCGCCCGGACGGGCCGCCGCCTTGATCGCTTCCACCATCACATCGATATCTTCGTAGGCCGTGGCCAGTTCCCCCATCGGCGCCAGGGCGCGGCCCAGGCTCCAGCCCAGGGCCTTTTCGCTGCCGTAGCCGAAGACCAGGTCGGCGTCCTTCAGGCTTCCGGGCAGAGCGTCCTTCATGGCGCCCAGCTTCATGGTGTTGGAGCGCGGCTCCAGCACGGCCAGGATGCGGCCCATCTGGCCCAGCTTCTGGCGCAGGCCGCCCACCGTGGTGGCGATGGCCGTGGGGTGGTGGGCGAAGTCGTCGTAAACAGTAATGTCGTTGACCACGCCCCGCACTTCCATGCGGCGCTTCACGCTTTCGAAGCTCTCCAGCGATTTCGCTGCCTGCGCGATGGGCACGCCCACATTGCGCGCGGCGCCGATGGCGGCCAGGGCGTTGTAGCGATTGTGCTTGCCCGTGAGCTTCCAGTGGACGGTGGCTTCGTGCTTGCCGTTGAAGATGACGTCGAAGGAGCCGTCCGGGTGTTCCAGCATGGTCCAGTGGGCGTCGGGACTGCTGCCGAACATCTCTTTCTCGCTCCAGCAGCCGCGTTTCAGCACGCGCTGCAGCGATTCCTCGTCGCCGTTCACGATCACCCGGCCGATGCCAGGCACCGTGCGCACGAGGTGGTGGAACTGGGTTTCGATGGCGCCGATATCGGGGAAGATGTCGGCATGGTCGTATTCCAGGTTGTTCAGGATGGCCGTCTTGGCGTGGTAGTGAACGAACTTGGAGCGCTTGTCGAAGAAGGCGGTGTCGTATTCGTCCGCCTCGATCACGAAGAATTCGGAGTCGGCGCCCTTGCCCGACAGCCGGGCAGAGATGCCGAAGTTCATGGGCACGCCGCCGATGAGGAAGCCCGGCGCATAGCCGTTGTCCTCCAAAATCCAGGCCAGCATGGCCGAGGTGGTGGTCTTGCCGTGCGTGCCGGCCACGGCCAGCACCCATTTGTCGCGCAGGATATGCTCGCCGATCCATTGCGGGCCGGAGATGAAGGGCAGGTTGCGGTTCATGATCTCTTCGATCAGCGGATTGCCGCGCGAGATCACATTCCCGATCACGTAGAGGTCCGGATTCAGCGCCGTCTGCTCCGGGCCGAAGCCCTGGATCAGGTCTATCCCCTGGGCTTCGAGCTGGGTGCTCATCGGCGGGTAGACGTTGGCGTCGCAGCCCGTCACGCGGTGCCCGGCTTCCTTCGCCAGCACGGCCAGGCCGCCCATGAAGGTGCCGCAAATGCCGAGGATGTGAATGTGCATGATCAGTATCGCAAATGGTCAAGAACGGGATTTTACCTGAGGCGCTGGAAAATCCCGGTTCAGAGTATGATCACGTCCATGATGCAGAACCCCTTCGACGAAGTACAGCAGCTGCGCGCCGAGATCGCGGCCGCTGCGGCCCGCATGGTGGCCCAGGACGGCGCCGACTATGGCACGGCCAAGCGCAAGGCGGCGCGCCAGATCCTCGGCGAGTCCCAGGCCAACGCCAAGCGCGACCTGCTGCCGGACGACGCCCAGGTGGAGGAGGAAGTGCGCCTCTACCACGCCCTCTTCAATGCCGACACCCAGCCCGCCCTCCTCTTCCGCCTGCGCACCGTGGCCCTGCAGGTGATGGAGATGCTGGAGCAGTACCAGCCCTACCTCACCGGTTCTGTGCTCAACGGCAGCGCGGGCGAGCATGACGATATCCGGCTCCAGGTCTTCGCCGACAGCGCCAAGGACGTCGAAATCTTCCTGTTGAACCGGAACCTCAATATAGAGATCTCGGAATCGGACCATTTCAAGGGACCGCGCTATGATCCCGTCGAAACCGTGAGCTTTATCTGGCAGAAGGAAGGCGTTCATGTGGAATTGTACGAACAGGACGATCTGCGCGGCGCGAAGAAGCAGCGCCAGGGCGACCGTCCCCTGCGCGCCAGCTTGGCCGAGGTCCGCGCCCTATTAACCACCAGCTCCCACGAACAATGAAGAAGAACAAGCTCGCCCTCTACGGCCTCGTCGCCGTGATCTTCGGCGCCATCGGCGCCTGGTACGGCACCCGCCACAAGGCCGAAGCCCCCCCGCCCATCACCGCCACCGTGGCGCCCGGCGTCACCGGCCCCGCCAAGACCCTGTTCAGCCAGCGCATGCTGAACGACAAGGGCGTGGAGCAGGCCCTGGCCCAGCACCAGGGCAAACCGCTGCTGGTGAATTTCTGGGCGCCCTGGTGCGCGCCCTGCGTGGAGGAGATGCCGGAACTGTCTCAGCTCGCGGGCGAGAACAAGAAGCTGCAAGTCATCGGCATCGGTATCGATTCCCAGGCCAACATCGCCGAATTCGGCCAGCGCTTCAAGATTGCCTACCCTCTTTATGTAGGCGGCATCGGCGGCTCGGAACTGTCCCGCACCTTCGGCAATACCCAGGGCGGCCTGCCCTTCACGGTGCTGATCGGCGCTGACGGACAGGTGAAGAAGACCTATCTCGGCCGCCTGAAATTCGATCAATTGCGTTCTGACCTAGCAAGCATGTAGCATTTTTGGCAAGTTCTTTTTTCTTGCCAATGCTTGGGCTTAGCGGCAAAATGCGGAACTTTCGCGGAAATTGGTCAGGAACATGGCAAAAAACCTGCTGCTGCTGAACGGCCCGAACCTCAATCTGCTGGGCACGCGCGAGCCTGAAGTCTACGGCGCGCACACCCTGGCGGACGTGGAGCAGGCTGCCCAGGCGCAGGCCGCCGCGGCGGGCGCAAGCCTGGCCTGCTTCCAGAGCAACCACGAAGGGGCATTGATCGACCGGATCCACGCCGCGCGCGGCGAGGGAGTGGATTTCATCGTCATCAATCCGGGCGGCTATACCCATACCAGCGTGGCCCTGCGCGACGCGTTGGCGGGCGTGGCCATTCCCTTTGTTGAAGTACATATCTCTAATATTTACAAGCGCGAAGCATTTCGCCACCACTCTTATCTCAGCGCCCTCGCGCAGGGAACGATCTGCGGCCTGGGCATCGACGGATATCGTTTTGCCATCGACTTTGCCTTAAAAAGCAGTTAATCTACGCGATCTTGCGCGCATTTTTACCGCTACATGCACCTTGGCCGCGGCGCACATAATTCTCAAAACAAGCTATAAACGGAGTCTCAGATGGATCTACGCAAGCTCAAGACCTTGATTGACCTGGTTGCCGAGTCGGATATCGCCGAACTGGAAGTGACCGAAGGTGAAAGCAAAGTCCGTATCGTCAAATCCTCCGCCATGCCGCAAAACCAGGTCGTGATGATGCAGCCGCAAGGCGCTCCGGCCCATTTCGCTCCGGCTGCCGCACCGGCCGCAGCCCCCGTGGCCGCAGCCGCTCCCGCCGTGGCGGCCGCCGCTGCCGAACCTTCCGGCCATGTCGTGAAGTCGCCGATGGTCGGCACCTTCTACCGCTCCTCCGCTCCGGGCAGCGCTCCCTTCGTGGAAGTGGGCGCCACCGTGAAGGAAGGCGACACCCTCTGCATCATCGAAGCGATGAAGCTGCTGAACGAAATCGATGCCGACAAAGGCGGCGTCATTACCCAGATCCTGGTCGAGAACGGCCAGCCGGTCGAATTCGGTCAACCCCTGTTTGTGATCGGCTAAGACAGGCCGGGCGCTTCGCCGCCCGCCGTCTTCCAGCGCCTATCCCTCATCTACAAAGAGCGCCCGGCCACCCTGCCGGGCGCCCACAAACATAGAAAAGCCATGTTTGAAAAAATCCTCATTGCCAACCGTGGAGAAATCGCGCTGCGTATCCAGCGCGCCTGCCGCGAATTGGGCATCAAGACCGTGGTGGTCCACTCCGAAGCGGACAAGGACGCGAAGTATGTGAAGCTGGCCGACGAATCGGTCTGCATCGGCCCTGCCGCTTCGGCGCAGAGCTACCTGAACATGCCCGCCATTATCAGCGCGGCGGAAGTGACGGACGCCGAAGCGATCCACCCCGGCTACGGCTTCCTGTCCGAGAACGCGGACTTCGCCGAACGCGTGGAGAAATCCGGCTTCGTCTTCATCGGCCCCCGTCCTGAAGCGATCCGCATGATGGGCGACAAGGTCTCCGCCAAGCAGGCCATGATCAAGGCAGGCGTGCCCTGCGTGCCCGGTTCGGATGGCGCGTTGCCGGACGATCCGAAGGCGATCGTGCAAATTGCGCGCAAGGTGGGCTACCCCGTCATCATCAAGGCCGCCGGCGGTGGCGGTGGACGCGGCATGCGCGTGGTGCATACCGAGGCGGCCCTGCTGAACGCCGTGACCATGACCAAGACCGAGGCGGGCGCCGCTTTCGGCAATCCCGAAGTCTATATGGAGAAGTACCTGGAGAATCCGCGCCACGTGGAGATCCAGATCCTGGCCGACGAGCACAAGAACGCCGTCTGGCTGGGCGAGCGCGACTGCTCCATGCAGCGCCGCCACCAGAAAGTGATCGAGGAAGCGCCGGCGCCGGGCATTCCGCGCAAGCTGATCGAAAAGATCGGCGACCGCTGCGCCGAAGCCTGCCGCAAGATCGGCTACCGCGGCGCGGGCACCTTCGAGTTCCTGTACGAGAACGGCGAGTTCTACTTCATCGAGATGAACACCCGCGTGCAGGTGGAGCACCCGGTCACGGAAATGATCACCGGTATCGACATCGTGCAGGAGCAGATCCGCATCGCCTGCGGCGAGAAGCTGCGCTTCCGCCAGCGCGACGTCATGCTCTCCGGCCACGCCATCGAGTGCCGCATCAATGCGGAAGACCCGTTCAAGTTTACCCCGTCGCCGGGCCGCATCACGGCGTGGCACGCACCGGGCGGCCCCGGCATCCGTGTCGATTCGCACGCTTACGCGGGCTACTTCGTGCCGCCGAACTACGATTCCATGATCGGCAAGGTGATCTCCTATGGCGCCACGCGCGAACAGGCGATCCGCCGCATGCAGATCGCGCTCTCGGAAATGGTGGTTGAGGGTATCCTCACCAATATTCCGCTGCACCGCGAACTGATGGTGGACGGCCGCTTCATCGAAGGCGGCACCAACATCCATTACCTGGAGCAGCGCCTGTCCGAAATGCCAAAGGCCGGTTCATGAGCTGGACTGAAATCGTCATCGAAGTCGCCCTCGATCACGCGGAGGCCCTGTCCGACGCGCTGATGGAGGCGGGCGCCCTGTCCGTGTCCGTGGAGGATGCGGACGAAGGCACCGACGCGGAAAAACCGCTGTTCGGCGAGCCGGGCATGGAGCCCAAGGAAGCCGCGTGGGAACACAGCCGCGTGGTGGCCCTGACCGACGTCGATGCCGACCAGGCAGCCATCGTGGCTGCCGCCGCCGAGGCAATCCATCTGCCGGAAGTTCCCAAGTTCACCACCCGCAAGGTGGCGGACGAGGACTGGGTGCGCCTGACGCAGTCCCAGTTCGAGCCTATCCATATCGGCAAGAACATCTGGGTGGTGCCGAGCTGGCACGAAGCGCCGGACGCTTCCGCCCTCGTGCTGGAGCTCGATCCCGGCCTGGCCTTCGGCACCGGTTCGCATCCCACCACCCGCCTGTGCATGGAGTGGCTGGAAGCGCATCCCGCGCCGGGCAAGTCAGTGCTGGACTACGGCTGCGGCTCCGGCATCCTGGCCATGGTGGCGCGCAAGCTGGGCGCCGCGCCGGTGGCCGGTGTCGATATCGACCCGCAGGCCATCGAATCGGCGCGCGACAATGCCGAACGCAATGCGGTGGCCGACATCGAATACTTCGTGCCGGAAGATTTTGCGCAATCCGCCTTCGCGGAGCAGCGCTTCGACATCGTGGTGGCGAACATCCTGTCCTCGCCGCTGAAACTGATGGCGCCGATGCTGTCCGGCCGAGTGGCCGACGGCGGCTCCCTGATCCTGTCCGGCGTGCTCGCGCGCCAGGCGGAGGAAGTGGCGGCGGCCTATGCGCCCTTCATCAAGATGGGCGTGTGGGCCGAACATGACGGGTGGGTCGCGCTGCACGGCCGTCTGGGCAGCGATACCGTACCTCCCGCGCGCTAAGGCCCGCCCGCTGCGATGGCGCTCGCCACCAAATGCCCCCACTGTAATACGATCTTCCGGGTCGCCCACGACCAGTTGAAATTGCGTGGGGGCATAGTGCGCTGCGGCGCCTGCAATGAAGTCTTCGACGGCAATGCGGCCCTTGTGGAGCCGCTTGCCAAGCCCTCCCCCGTCATGCCCGCCGTGCCTGTGGCAAGCCCTCACCCCGAAACCGTCGAGGAAACCGCCGCCGCCCTGGCGCCTGCGGCCTTCCTGGACGAACCGGAGCTGGCAGAAGAAAGCCCGGCGCTTCCTCCCGAGCCCGAGCCTGAGCTTATGGAAGCGCTGGCGGCGGATATCGATACCGAAGAAGCTCCCGCCGAGACCACGGAGGAAGGCGAGGTCGCCGAAGCAGGTGTCCAGCCCTTGAGCGAGCCCGATGCGGAAGAGGCGCACGCCGAAGACGGCGAGCCGGAAGAGCCGCCCGCAGCCGAGACCCTGGACTTCATCGTCGACCCGGACGCCTTTGCCGATCCGCTTCCCGCGCCCAGCGCTGCCGGGGGCGAGGCCGACACGCCGCAGGAACATATCGTGGCCGCCGCGCTGGACGACGCCCACCACTTCGACGACCTGCCTGCCCGGGAAGCTGCGCCCGACTCCGAGCCCGCCGAAGAGCCGATCGCCAGCGAAGCGGAAGACGCCGGCGCCGCCCCGCCCGCGCCGCCGGAAGGCACGGCCGACGACGACGCGGAAGCCAAACGCAGCGCCGACCAATCGGCCGCCGCCGAGCTGCCTGCGCTGGAAAGCGCCTCCCTGGCCGCAGGCGCCGTTGCCATGGCGCCAGAGCCGGAGGCCGAAGCGGATGGCGACGAACCGGGCTTCGTCAAGCGCGCCAACCGCCGCCAGCGCCTGCAGCGCGTCGGCAAGGTGGTGATGGCCTTCGGCACGCCCATCCTGCTGGCCGGCCTGCTGGCCCAGGGCGTGGCCACTTTCCGCAACCCGCTGGCCGCCAGCTTCCCCCAGCTCAAGCCCACGCTGAACTCCCTCTGCCAGCCGCTGGGCTGCAAGGTCGAGCTGCCGATGCAGATCGACATGCTGGCCATCGAACAGGGCGAGCTGCAGACCCTGGCCGACAATACCTACAGCTACGTCACCGTGCTGCGCAACCAGGCCCGCAATCCGCAGGCCTGGCCTTCCATTGAACTGGTGCTGAACGACAGCGCCGACAAGCCCGTGCTGCGCCGGGTCTTCGCCCCGCGCGACTACCTGCCCTCGCAGGCCGAATTGGACAAGGGCTTCGCCCCGCGCAGCGAGCAGCCCGTGAAGCTCTATTTTGAACTCAGCCAGGTGAAAGCCTCCGGCTACCACATCGCCATCTTCTACCCCTAAGAAATCACCATGAACAAGACCTCCATCATCTGCGGCTCGCTCGCCATCGACATCATCATGCAGTACGAGGGCCGCTTCGGCGACACCCTGCTGGCCGACCAGCTGCACAAGGTGAACGTTTCCTTCCTGGTGCCAACCATGCGCACGGAGTTCGGCGGCTGCTCGGGCAACATTGCCTACAACCTGAAGCTGCTGGGCGGCGACCCGCGCATCGTGGGCGTGATGGGCCAGGATTGCGCGGCCTACCTGGAGCGCCTGCAGAAGCTGGGCATCTCCACCGAGAACATCCTGATCAAGAAGGACGCCTACAACGCCCAGTGCTTCGTGACGGCGGACTCGGACAACAACCAGATCAACGCCTTCCACCCCGGCGCCATGTCCTACGCCCACGAAAACGAAGTGGCCAAGGCCGCCCCGGCGCGCCTGGCCATCATCTCGCCGGACGGCCACTTCGGCATGCTGAAGCACGCCGAGGACCTGCACAAGCTGAATATCCCCTTCATCTTCGACCCGGGCCAGCAGATGCCCATGTTCACGCCGGATGAGCTGATCGGCTTCATCAACAAGGCCGCCTATGTGACCACCAACGACTACGAGATCGAACTGCTGATGGACCGTACCGGCCTGTCGCTGGCCGATATCGCGGGCCGCCTGGAAGCGCTGATCGTGACGCGCGGCGAGAAGGGTTCGGAGATCTACACCAAGGGCACCCGCATCGATATTCCGGCCGTGAAGGCCGAAGCGGTGCTGGACCCCACCGGCTGCGGCGACGCCTATCGCGCCGGCCTGCTGTACGGCCTGACGCATGATCTGGGATGGGAGACCACCGGCCGCCTGGCCAGCCTGCTGGGCGCGATCAAGATCGCCCACAAGGGCGCCCAGAACCACGTGCTGACGAAGGAACAGATCGGCGACCGCTTCGAAGCGGCGTTCGGCTACCGATATTAAGAAGACAGAGGGGACAGACGCCGAACAGGGTCTGTCCCCTGCGTTCAATCGGTGGCAGACTAGAAGAGGAACAGCTTGTCGAGCACCAGGTTGGCGATCTGCAGCAGGATCAGCGCCACCAGCAGCGACAGATCCAGATTGCCCACCAGCGGCACCACGCGGCGGATGGGCCGCAGCAGCGGCTCATTGAGCGCACGCACGAAAGGCGCCATCGGCGCATGCGGGTTGATCCAGCTGAACACCGCCTCGATCACCAGCAGGAACATGAAACCGTAAATAATCCATTGCAGGAAGCGGCGCAGCGCCAGCAGCGCCACCAGCTCGGGCGAGGCGCCTGCGATCAGCAGGATGGCGGTGGCCAGGATCACGATCAGGAAAGCGCCAATCAGGCTGGCCCAGTCATAGCCGCCCACGCCCGGCACGATGCGGCGCAGGGGGCGCACCAGCCAATCCGTCAGCTGGAAAGTGAACTGCGCCACGCTCGCGGGCGGACGCACGCGGATCGCCTGCATCCAGAATCGCAGCAGCAGGACGCCGCCCAGCAGGCCGGCAACGGTATCGACGATCAGCCTCACAATATCAAACACGAGCATTCTCCATAAAAAAAGCCGCTGTGCGATTGTCTCACACAGCGGCTTTTCAGCCCATCAGGCTAAGCGTAGCTTAGGAAGGACGGGTGCTGGTTGGGAAAGGCCAGGCGGCGGCTGGAGCCAGCACGGTTTTCGCGGCTGGAGCAGCGGCTGCTGGAGCCGAAGCAGCGGCAGGCGCCGGTGCTGCAGCTGGCTTGGCTGCAGGCTTGGCGGCGGCCTTCTTCGGAGCGGCCTTCTTGGCAGCTGGCTTCGCGGCCGGCTTGGCAGCAGCGGCAGGAGCAGCTGGCTTGGCGGCAGGCTTGGCAGCAGCCTTCTTCGGAGCAGCCTTCTTGGCAGCGGCAGGCTTCTTGGCAGCAGCAGGCTTCTTGGCGGCAGCGGCAGGCTTGGCAGCGGCCTTCTTCGCAGCAGGCTTCTTGGCTGCAGGCTTGGCAGCGGCCTTCTTCGCAGCAGGCTTCTTGGCAGCAGCCTTCTTGGCGGCTGGCTTGGCAGCGGCTTTAGCGACGGTCTTCTTCGCTGCCGGCTTGGCGGCGGCCTTCTTGGCTACCGGCTTTTTAGCAGCGACTTTCTTTGCTGCTGGCTTGGCGGCGGCTTTCTTGGCGACGGTCTTCTTCGCTGCTGGCTTGGCTGCTGCTTTCTTCGCTACTGGCTTTTTCGCTGCGACTTTCTTTGCTGCTGGCTTGGCTGCTGCCTTGGCGACGGTCTTCTTCGCTGCTGGCTTGGCGGCTGCCTTCTTCGCTACTGGCTTGGCGGCGGCTTTCTTTGCCACTGGCTTCGCTGCTGCCTTCTTCACAGCTGGTTTAGCTGCTGGCTTGGCGGCGGCTTTCTTGGCTGCTGGCTTGGCAGCGGCCTTCTTTGCTGCCGGCTTGGCGGCGGCTTTGGTGGCAGCCTTGGCGGCTGGCTTCTTCGGTGCTGCTTTCTTTGCTGCAGTTGCCATTTTCTTCTCCTTCATCCGGATGATTTACATAGATTGAAACCCGTCCGGGCCTTCGCGAAGACGCCGGGCGAATTATTCATCGGCACAAGCAAAGCGATGTTTGCGCTAATGAATTCGGTACCGGCTGAACTGCTGCAACTCCTCACTTTTGCAGCGCTTCAGCCATCTGGGCCGCCGCTCCAGCGTCGATGCTGGCAGCCGCGGCTCGGAATATATATATGTAGGTGGCGGGTGGTCGAGGGCGTGTGTTCAGCTCCGTTCGACGAGGGCCTGTGCCACATCACGTTACATCGGCTCAAAGAAAAAACCGCCCGGCCTGAAGCAGGTCAGGCGAGGCGGTTCAGCCGGAATACGGTGTGGTCTTAAGCATATTTGTGCGAGCTTGGGTCCTATTTTTTGTTCGGGCTTTTGCGGTTACAACACACTCAAAAAAGAGCGCTTGCAAATTCACGCGTTTTCAAGTTCGTAAAGTACACGAAAACCTTACATGAACGCAACGGGTGCGCGCGATTTTCTTGCGCTTTTTTTTAAGTGATCAGCGAGCTAACGCACATAAGCGAGGCCGCAAAACCTCCGATGAAGCGCTTCGGCGAGGCCAATCCATCGTTCAACGATTTGTCATGCTTCGCATAACGCCTTTACCTAAAGGACGTATGCAAAGCGATGAATTCGAGTGGGAGACCGCGAGGATGCCGCGACGCCTCGCGTCGAGGTCCGTCGTGATAAAGAGACAGCGCGGCGCATCCGCGCATCAGAAATCGAGCATTGGGACCGGCAAAGGACGAAGCAGCAGCAGTTTTCCCTCGACAGCTTTGAATTCGAGCGGCATCGTCATCATGTGGACCTCGCCATCGGTGGCGACCTTGATGCGATGACGGCCAGGCAGCGCGCGGCGCTTCACCGTCATGCGCCTGAAGCTGAAGGCCTCCACGTCGGCGGCATCGCCGAGCTGTCCGAACGCGCCGCGCAGCAGAAGGCCGAGCATTCCCATTCGGCCCACAGCCTTCGGAGCGATGGCCGCCAGCTCTCCCTCGTCCACCGCAGCGGACAAGGGCGGCATGCCCACCTGCTCCAGCTGCAAGCGGTTGTTCCCGACGAACAGCGTCGGCGTCCGCAGATGGCGCTTCACGCCATCCAGCTCCACCGTGATGCGCAGCAGCCGCACGGCGCCGAGCACCGTCTTGAGGGCGGACAGCATGGCCACGATGCGGCTGCGGCCGAACTGCTTCTTGTCCGCCTCGCGCTCTTCGAGGATGGTGGGATAGAGGCCGATACTGGCATTGACGAGGAAGATGCGCTCGTTGACCATGCCGACCTGCACCGCTTCGGCGCGCGCGTCGAGCAGGCCGCGCACGGCGTCGGCCAGGTCTTCCGGAATGCCGTGGGTCCGGCCGAAGTAGTTGAACGTGCCTTGCGGCAGCACGCCGAAGGGACAGCCGCTGCCCACGGCATGATGCGCGACCGCATTGATGGTGCCGTCGCCTCCCGCGGCGATCACGATGCCGCCGTTGGCTCCCGCCTCGCGCACCGCCCAGGCGGCGATGTCGGGCAGCTGCGAGGGCTCCTCGACCAGCCGCAGATGGAACTCGCGCCCGGCCGCGGACAGCACCTCGCCCGCCGTCGCTTCGCGCAGGGCCGTGTCGGCGTTGCCGGAACCGGCGTTCATCACTATATAGAAGGGGGCGCTCATGACGGAACTATACCCGCCGCCCCCTCGGCCTGGCGTCACGCATCGCAACGCCCTCACCTGCCCTGACGCCTCCACTGCGGTTCGTCCGGCCAGCGCTCGGCGATGTCCTCGAAGCGCTCTGCGCCTCCACATTTCTTGCTGACGCGATGCAGCCAGATCGTGCCGTGGCTGGGACTGTCGGTCCAATAATCCCCCTCGAGGATCGAGTCGCGCATGGCCAGCAGCAGGTCGCCCGCTCCATTGACCAGCTCCCGCTTGCCGGGATACTTGTTCTTGAGCTCATAGATATAGAGCAGGCGCGTCGCACCGGTGCGGTCGCTATGCATGAGCGCCTCCAGCCGCGATTCGCCCGTCTGCGATGCGGTGAAACTCTGGATGGTCAGCGTGAGATAGGTCTGGCGGACGATGAAGGCGATGGGCAGGCTGAGAGGCGGCTCGCCCTCGGCGCGGCCATAGTGCGAAGTCAAGGACCGATCCAGATGCCGCGGATGGCGGGCCGCCCGATCCAGCCGGGAATCGGTCCCCAGCGCCAGCACCACTTGTAAAAGGCGAGCGAGAGGATGGTGGCGGCGAAGACGGCGGACGATGCCATGCGCAGCAGGTCGCGGTAGCCCAGGCTGTCCAGGGTGTCCCAGCGGTTCAGGAGCTGGAGGGCCAGGCAGAGAAGAACGATGAGCGCAAAGGCCTTCTTGAGTGCTTCAAACTCCTTCGCCGTCACCGTCAGATTTTGCGCCTGGTCGCTCATGCTGAAGAACCTGCAGGCCCTGCCTGAAGATAGCCGCGTTACCCTGTCGTCCAATGAGGGCGGATAACGCCACTTCTGGCATTCTGGAGATGGCGGCCGCCGCACGCCAGCGCGCACCAACCGGGTATTGATCTGGCTCAGGGGGGTCCAGCAGGGCCAGCGGGGGCGACAGGAACTGGCAGACCTGCGTCAGGGCGAAAGCACTGCAATCGATCAGGTGGAAGCCGTCGTGCCAGGGGCTGCCCGTGCGCGAGATGCCGGCCAGCACCTGGGCGATGCGCAAATCGCCGGCCAGCGGCAGGTGCGGCCGGAACATGGCCGGATCGCCCAGGGGGTGGCTGGGCAGGCGCAGCGGCGGGCGGTAGAACACGAGGCCCAGGCCGGTGAAGTCCCCGGCAGCCGCACGGCGGATCTCGCTCAGCAAGGAGCTGACTCTGGCTTCCAGGGCGTCCATGGCAGCCAGTATTGCATGGGTACTGGACGCGGGCAAGCAAGGGCCGGGCAGGCGGGCGCAATAAAAAAGCCCGGCACCGGCCGGGCTTTCCTTGCAGCGGGAGAGGCTTAGTCCCAGTTCAGGGCGCCGCCCGTCTGGTACTCGGTGACGCGGGTCTCGAAGAAGTTGCGTTCCTTCTTCAGGTCGATCATCTCGCTCATCCATGGGAAGGGGTTCTCGTCCTGGTCGAACAGCTGGTCCAGGCCGATCTGCACGGCGCGGCGGTTGGCGATGAAGCGCAGGTAGCCCTTGAACATGGTGGCGTTCAGGCCCAGCACGCCGCGCGGCATGGTGTCTTCCGCGTAGCGGTACTCCAGCTCCACGGCCTGCAGGAAGAGCTGCTTGATCTCTTCCTTGAAGGCGGCCGTCCACAGCTGGGGGTTTTCCAGCTTGATGGTGTTGATCAGGTCGATGCCGAAGTTGCAATGCATGGACTCGTCGCGCAGGATGTACTGGTACTGCTCGGCGGCGCCCATCATCTTGTTCTGGCGGCCCAGCGCCAGGATCTGGGTGAAGCCCACGTAGAAGAACAGGCCTTCCATCAGGCAGGCGAACACGATCAGGGACTTCAGCAGCTTCTGGTCGTTCTCCACGGTGCCGGTGGTGAAGGACGGGTCGGTCAGGGTGTTGATGAAGGGGATCAGGAACTGGTCCTTGTCGCGGATCGACTTCACCTCGTTGTAGGCGTTGAAGATCTCCTGCTCATCCAGGCCGAGCGACTCCACGATGTACTGGTAGGCGTGGGTATGGATGGCCTCTTCGAAGGCCTGGCGCAGCAGGTACTGGCGGCATTCCGGCGCCGTGATGTGGCGGTAGGTGCCCAGCACGATGTTGTTGGCGGCCAGGGAGTCGGCCGTCACGAAGAAGCCCAGGTTGCGCTTCACCAGGCGGCGCTCGTCCTCGGACAGGCCGTTCGGGTTCTTCCACAGCTCGATGTCGCGCTGCATGTTCACTTCCTGCGGCATCCAGTGGTTGGCGCAGCCGGCCAGGTATTTGTCCCAGGCCCACTTGTACTTGAAGGGCACCAGCTGGTTGACGTCGGTCTGGCCGTTGATGACGCGCTTGTCGTCCGCATTCACGCGCAGGGCAACCTGCTCGGCGGTGCTTTCGCCTTCGGCGGCGGCGGGCATCTGTGGCTGGCGCGGCGCGGCCGCGGTTTCATCGTCCCAAGATAGCATCTTCTTTTTCCTCGATAGGGTCAAAAACCGCCCCGGAGGGCGGTGTGTTCATATTTTACTGGCAGGCTTCGCACTCTTCGAAGCCGGGATCGCCCGGCCGCAGGTAGCAGGCGGCGCCTTCCTGGATCTCCTGCACCGTGGTGGGCGCGGCGGCGGTCGGCACGGCCGTCGAGGAGGCTGCCGAGGCAGCGGCGGAGAGGCCGCCATCCACCGGCACGGCGTTCAGGGCGCCGGTCTTGGTGGTGGATTTCTCCATGTGCGTCGCGGCAATGGTGCGCAGGTAGTAGGTGGTCTTCAGGCCGCGCAGCCAGGCCAGCTTGTAGGTCTCGTCCAGCTTCTTGCCCGAGGCGCCGGCCATGTAGATGTTCAGCGACTGGGCCTGGTCGATCCACTTCTGGCGGCGGGAGGCCGCTTCCACCAGCCAGGTCGGCGACACTTCGAAGGCCGTGGCGTAGATGTCGCGCAGGTCCTGGGGAGCGCGGTCGATCTTCGACAGGGAGCCGTCATAGTATTTCAGGTCGGCGATCATGACCTCGTCCCACAGGCCGCGCGCCTTCAGGTCGCGCACCAGGTAGGCGTTGATCTCGGTGAACTCGCCCGACAGGTTGGACTTCACGTACAGGTTCTGGAAGGTGGGCTCGATGCAGGCCGACACGCCGATGATGTTCGAAATGGTCGCGGTCGGGGCGATCGCCACGCAGTTCGAGTTGCGCATGCCGAACTGCTTGATGCGCTCGCGCACCGGAGTCCAGTCCATGGCGGAGGACAGGTCCTGCTCCAGGTAGCCGCCGCGCTCTTCGGCCAGCAGCTTGACGGAGTCCTGCGGCAGGATGCCGCGATCCCACAGGGAACCCTTGTAGGACTCGTACTGGCCGCGCTCTTCGGCCAGCTCGGTCGAGGCCAGGTAGGCGTAGTAGCACACCGCTTCCATGGAGGTGTCGGCGAAGCTCACCGCTTCCTGGGAGGCGTAAGGCACGCGCATCATGTGCAGGCAGTCCTGGAAGCCCATCACGCCCAGGCCCACCGGACGGTGGCGCATATTGGCGTTGCGGGCCTTGTCCACGGCGTAGTAGTTGATGTCGATCACGTTATCCAGCATGCGCATGGCGGTGCGGATGGTCTTCTGCAGCTTCACGTGATCCAGCTTGCCCTCTTTCATGTGGGCTGGCAGGTTGACGGAACCCAGGTTGCAGACGGCGATTTCGCTGTCGTTGGTGTTCAGGGTGATCTCGGTGCACAGGTTCGAGCTGTGCACCACGCCCACGTGCTGCTGCGGCGAACGGATGTTGCAAGGATCCTTGAAGGTGATCCATGGGTGGCCGGTTTCGAAGAGCATGGACAGCATCTTGCGCCACAGGTCCAGGGCCGCAATCTTCTTGTGCACGCGGATCTCGCCCGCAGCCGCCTTGGCTTCATAGCCCAGGTAGGCCTGCTCGAAGGCCTTGCCCACCTTGTCGTGCAGGTCCGGGCAGTCCGATGGCGAGAACAGGGTCCAGTCGCCCTTCTCCATCACGCGCTTCATGAACAGGTCGGGAATCCAGTTCGCGGTGTTCATGTCGTGGGTGCGGCGGCGGTCATCGCCGGTGTTCTTGCGCAGGTCGAGGAATTCCTCGATGTCCATGTGCCAGGTTTCCAGGTAGGCGCAGACGGCGCCCTTGCGCTTGCCGCCCTGGTTCACCGCCACGGCGGTGTCGTTCACCACTTTCAGGAAGGGAACCACGCCTTGCGACTTGCCGTTGGTGCCCTTGATGTGGGCGCCCAGGGCGCGTACCGGGGTCCAGTCGTTACCCAGGCCGCCCGCGAACTTGGCCAGCAGGGCGTTTTCCTTGATGGCGTCGTAGATGCCTTCCAGGTCGTCCGACACGGTGGTCAGGTAGCAGGAGGAGAGCTGGGAGCGCAGCGTGCCGGAGTTGAACAGGGTCGGGGTCGACGACATGAAGTCGAAGGTCGACAGCAGGTTGTAGAACTCGATGGCGCGCGCTTCGCGGTTGTCTTCGTTCAGGGCCAGGCCCATGGCGACGCGCATGTAGAAGGCCTGCGGCATCTCGATACGGATATCGCGCACGTGCAGGAAGTAGCGGTCGTACAGGGTTTGCAGGCCGATGTAGCCGAACTGCAGGTCGCGGTCGGCCACCAGGGCCTTGGACAGCTTGGCCAGGTCGAACTTGGCCAGCTCGGGGTTCAGCAGCTCGTTCTCGATGCCCTTGGCGATATATTTGGGGAAGTACTCGATGTACTCGGCTGCGGCCTTGGCCTGCGGGGTCTCCTTGCCGAAGACTTCCTTGCGGATGGTGTGCAGCAGGATGCGGGCGGTGACCTGGGAGTAGGCTGGGTCCTTTTCCATCAGCGCGCGGGCAGCCAGGATGGCGGACTTGTGCAGCTCTTCGACTGGCACGCCGTCGTACAGGTTCTTCACGGTTTCGGCCAGGATGGCGTCGGCATCGACGTGTTTTTCCAGGCCGGAACAGGCGGCGTTGATCAGGTCGCGCACTTCCTGCATGTTCAGCGGACGGCGCGCGCCGTTCTCGGTGACGTGCAGCTGCGGCTCGGCGATGGCGCCAGCGCCCGCGGCCTCTTTTTTGAGGCGGCGTTCTTCCATGTGCTTGGCGCGGTACAGCACATAAGCGCGCGCCACTTCATGTTCGCCGGAGCGCATCAGGGCCAGTTCCACCTGGTCCTGCACATCTTCGATGTGGAAGGTGCCGCCGGATGGCTGGCGGCGCACCAGCGCGTTGACCACGCTGTTCGTGAGCTGTTCCACCAAGTCGCGGATGCGCGCGGACGCGGCGCCCTGGCCACCATTCACAGCGAGGAAGGCCTTGGTCATGGCGACCGCGATCTTCGACGGTTCGAACGCGACGACCGCGCCGTTACGGCGGATGATGCGGTAGTCGCCCAGCGCGCTGGCCGGCGTCGTCAGGCCGCCGGATGGCGCGCCTGCTGCGCCTGCGAGAGGCGCTGCTGGATTGGTGGTCATGTCTTGAGTAGATTGCATTTCAGCTCCCTGAGAACAGCATGCGAAGGTTTGTAGAGTGCTCTTATTATGCAAAAGCAACTTTTAATGTAAAGCAACTAATACCACTAGATTTAGTGAGGGGTTCTAAGTGACGCACTAATTGTAGTGACGCACCTTACAAGAGACAAGCGGTCCCGGCTAAAAAATTTTGCGTTTTTCTTATTGACTTTTTGGACCTGCGGATAGCTCTAGGCGCTTGGCGAAAGCAAGCACTAACCATCACTTTTTTGCTGCCTTTTTATTGTGCAAGAGACAGCATTTTCGCCACAGCATTACGCCCTTCCGGCGCGCGGGAGCGGCATTATAGTCGATGCGGCGGTCTCGCGTGGACTCAGGAATTGGGGGCCTGGATGTTCAGTTTCTGCATCTGGTAGCGCAGCTGGCGGAAGCTGATGCCCAGCAGCTGGGCGGCCTGGGTGCGGTTGTACTGGGTCTGCACCAGGGCGCGCTGGATGATCTCGCGCTCGACCATTTCCAGGTAGGCCGGCAGGTTGTCCGGCAGGACGGAGAGGTCGGGCAGCGGGGGCATGCGGGTGGATGCCGAAGGCCCGGCGGCGGGCGGCGCTGCGCTGTCGCCGGCGGCGAATGCGGGAGCCGCGTATGCCTCCGCTGGCGCGGCGGCGGACGATGGCGCCGAGGCGGCCGGGGCGTCGGGGGCGTGCGCGGCGACGGCGGCGCCCTTCAGCGACAGGTCGGCGGCATCGATCACGCCGTCGTTCGAATAGGCGAGCGCCCGCTCCAGCACATTCTCCAGCTCCCGCACATTGCCGGGGAAGCTGTAGCCCGCCAGCGCTTCCAGCACGCCGGGACCGAGCTTCGGCTTTTCCCCGCCGCGCGCCAGGCGGGCCAGGATGGCGTCGGTCAGCACCGGCAGGTCGTCCAGGCGCTCGCGCAGGGGCGGCAGCGAGAGCTCGATCACGTTCAGGCGGTAGAACAGGTCCTGCCGGAACCTGCCCTGCTCCACGCAGCGCGCCAGGTCCTGGTGGGTGGCGCTGATGATGCGCACGTCCACCGGTTCCTCGGCCGTTGCGCCGATCTTGCGCACGCGCCGCTCCTGGATGGCGCGCAGCAGCTTCACCTGCATGGCCAGCGGCAGGTCGGCCACCTCGTCCAGCATGAGGGTGCCGCCGTTCGCGGCCTGGAAGAAGCCGTCCCGCTCGTCGGCGGCGCCCGTGAAGGCGCCCTTGCGGTAGCCGAAGAATTCGGCCTCCATCAGGGCCTCGGGAATGGCGCCGCAGTTCACGGCCACGAAGGGCTGGTCCGCACGCGAACTCTGGGCATGGATCTCGCGCGCCGCCACTTCCTTGCCGCTGCCCGATTCGCCGGTGATGGCGATGGGCGCCATGGAGCGGGCCAGGCGGGCGATCTGGGCGCGCAGGGCCTGCATGGCGGCGGAGTCGCCTTTCAGGCGGCTGTCCACCGGCTCTCCGCGCGGGACGGCGGGAGCCGAGGCCGAATCCAGCTTGAGGGCGGACTGCACCATCACGCGCAGCTGGTCCAGCTGCACGGGCTTGCTTACATAGTCGAAGGCCCCGGCCTTCAGCGCGACCACGGCGTTGTCCGCGCTGCCGAAGGCCGTCACCACGGCGATGGGCGTGTTGCGGCCGCTGGCCGACACCTCGCGCACCAGCTCCAGGCCCAGGCCGTCCGGCAGGCGCATATCCGTCAGCACCAGCTGGTAATCCCCCGCCGCGAACAGGCCGCGCGCCTCCTGCAGGGTGGCGGCGCTGTCCACGTCCAGGCCCATCTTGAGCAGGGTGATCTCCAGCAGCTCACGCAGGTCTGCTTCATCGTCGACGACAAGAACGCGGGGAGAACTCATATATATAGTGTGTGGTTGGCTCAGCGCGAAGGCGGCAGTGCAAAAGTGATCACAAAACGGCCGCTGGACTTGCGGCTCCCGTCCGGCTGCACTTCCCGGTCGAAGCGGTATTCGTAGTCCAGCATGGCCTCGTTATTCAAGCACAGTTCCCGCGCCAGATACAGGCCAAGGCCCGTGCCCTTGCTGGAAGTGGTGTAGAAAGGCTCGAAGAGGTGGGCCCTCACCTCGGTGCTGATGCCGGGACCGTCGTCCTGCACGTGCAGCTCCAGCGGCCTGCCCCGCGCCTGCACAACGAAGACGCGGATGCTTTCCGGCTTGCCGCTGGCGTAGCGCACCGCGTTGTTGAGCAGGTTGAGCAGCACCTCCCGCAGATGCAGGGGATCGAAACGCACCGTGTGGCGGGCTACGCCGCCAAGGCAAAGCACTTCCGGCGCCAGGCCATGGGTATCGTCGAACTCCGCCTTCAGCTCGGCCAGGAAGCGCTCCAGCTCCAGGGGCTCGCTGTGGCCTTGCGCCTTGCGCGACAGCTGCAGGATGTCCTCCACCATGCGGTTGACCCGCGCCACATTGTCGCTGATGATCTTCAGCAGGCGCACATGCACCGGCTCCTTCAGGTCCTCGGCCATGAGGGAGGTGGCGTGGCCGATGGCGGACAGGGGATTGCGCACCTCGTGGGCGATGCTTGCCGTGAGCCGCCCCATGGAGGCGAGCTTGAGCTGCTGCGCCTGATTCTCGATGGCCGTCACGTCCTGCAGGAAGATCACGTTGCGCTCCGTGCCCAGGGCCGCCGTATCCGCTGCGGCGAAGCGCACCTTCAGGTGCACGGCCACGTCGCGCCGCGCGCTCCATGCCGCCGTCATCTCCTGCAGCGCGGGATCGTTGAAAGGCTTCACGGTGATGAAGGCGCTGGACTGGGCCGGATTGACGCGCCACTCGTCATAGGCCAGGGCCACCGGCAGCAGCGAGGGATTGTCGCTGAGGCGGAAATCGGCAATGGACTGGGTGAGGCCGAGCATCTGCTGGGCGGCCGGGTTGCTGGCATAGACTTCGCCGCTGGCGCCCAGGACGATGACGCCATCGCCCGCATGCGACATCACCAGCCGGTTCACCGCCTGCTGCACGCCGACCTCGATGCCGCGCTGCACGGCCAGCTCCTCCTGGCCGATCAGCCGCGCCGCCATGCGGTTCACCACCAGCACGGCGGCGAAGAAGGCCGCGCCGTAGAGGCCAGCCTGCACCACCGTCATTTCGCCATCGGAGACCAGCATGCGCCAGCTGCCTTCGGCCAGCACGAAAAGGCTGGCGATGGCCGCCGCGAACAGGGCCATCATCAGGGGCGCGAGGATGGCGCAGCCGGCCAGGGGGAAGAGGTAGAGGATGGCCAGGCCGCTGCGCACGCCCCCTGCCCCGAAATACAGCAGCGAGATTACCGTGAGGTCGCAGGCCAGCTGGGAGGCCAGCTGCAGCATGAAGCGGCGGCGCCAGCGTGCGGCAGCCAGCGTAAATACGACGGAGAGGAAAAGATAAACCGCGCAGATCTGGGCGTTGAAGAAGCTGCTCGCGGAGCGCGGGCTCCCCGGATCGAAGCTCAGGTAGGCCAGCAGCACGACCGCAATCACCACCCGCGTGCCGTTCAGGGTTTGCAGCGAGCGCCAGAAGGTCTCGCGCGATTCCGCCGACAGGTTGGGCAGGCGCGCGATCACCGCTTAATTGGCGGGCGCGTGGGCCGCGCTGCAGTAATTGCGCCCTCCGGCTGGCACGTTCTCGGACGCCGGGTAGTACACGCCGCAATGGGCGCAGCACAGCATGGGTTCCGTTTCCGCATCCTCCTTGGGCGGGGCGCGGCGGGCGGGCGGCTGTTGCGGACGGGGATGGCGGCTGGAGCCTTTCAGCTTGGCGCGGATGGCGGCGACGACCAGGAAGGCCAGCGCCAGCCAGAAAAGAATACGTGTCATGCAAAACCTCGATGCAGCACCACTTCGAGCACGAAGCGGCTGCCGACATACGCCAGCAGCAGCGTGGCGAAGCCGGCGAGAGTGAAACTGAGCGCCGTCTTGCCGCGCCAGCCACGGAAATGGCGGCCGGCGAGCAGCGCTGCGAACAGGAGCCAGGACAGCAGCGTGAAGACGGACTTGTGGTCCCACTTCAGGGCCTGGCCGAACAATTCTTCGGAAAACACGATGCCCGAGAGGACGGTAAGGCTCAGGAGGGCGAAGCCGAAGGCGATGAGGCGGAACAGCAGCTTCTCCATCGTCAGCAGGGCAGGCAGCTGGTCCAGGGCGGCCCAGATCAGGCCAGGCTTCTCGCTGCGGGTGTGCAGGCGCGACTCCTGCAGCGCCATCAGCACGGCATGGAAGGCGGCGATGGTGAGGGTGCTGTAGGCCAGGGTGGCAATGGCGATATGCCAGCCGAACATGGGGGAGCGTCCCGCCAGCGGCACCAGGGCGCCGGGGAACACGCCCTGCAGCGCAACGGCGGCGGCCGCGCAGGGCATGACCATGCGACGCAGGCCGTCGAGCGGGAAGTTGCGGTTCTCGATCCAGTAGGCGCCTACCGAAATCCACAGGGCGGAGGACAGCATGGCGGCGAAGCCCAGGCGCAGCGAGCCAGGCGCAATGACATCCGTCCACAGCGCGGCGCCGTGCAGCAGCCAGGCCACGGCGGTGACGGCGGCGATCAGGGAAGCCTTCCGGGAGGGCAGCACGGCGCAGGCCAGGTAAAGCGCCACCGCTGCAATCAGAAAATAAGTCTGCATCAGCTCAGTTTATCACGCCGCCGCCCTCGTGAAAGCGATGTCAGTCGACGGCGGCGAGGCGGAGTTCGTCGTTGTGGTGGCGCTGCTGCTCCTCCATCACCAGCTGGCCGAGCTCCCGCTTGAGGGCATTGAACTCGGGCGCCGCCGGGTCGCGCAGGCGCGGCAACTCGACCATGATGTCGCGCTTGATGGTGCCGGGGCGGTAGGTCATCACCACGATCCGGTCCGCCAGGTAGATCGCTTCCTCGATGCTGTGGGTGACGAAGATGATGGTCTTTTTCAGCTCCGACCAGATGCGCAGCAGTTCGTCCTGCAGATTGCGCCGGGTGAGCGCATCCAGGGCGCCGAAAGGCTCGTCCATCAGCATCACAGGCGAATCGAGCGCCAGCACGCGCGCGATGGCAACGCGCTGGCGCATGCCGCCGGAAAGGTCCTTGGGGTAGCGGTTGCGGAAGTCGTTCAGGGAGAGCATCTTGAGCAGCTGCCCCACCGTCTGCTCGATCTGCGCCTTCGGCAGGCCCTTGATCTCGAGCCCGAAGGCAACGTTGTCGGCCACCGTCATCCAGGGGAAAAGCGCATATTCCTGGAACACCATGCCGCGCTCCGGTCCCGGCGCCGTGATCTCGGCGCCATCCACTGTGATGCTGCCGGAACTTGGCAGCGCAAAGCCTGCGACGGCATTCAGCAGCGTGGACTTGCCGCAGCCCGAAGGCCCCAGAAGGCAGACGAACTGCCCGCGCGGGATCTCCAGGCTGATGTCCTTGAGCGCCACCACGTCCCGTTCCGCGGTCTTGAACACCTTTTGTACGTCGCTGATAAGGATGTGCGGATCGCTCATTCAGTTCTCCAGGCCGCGGTGCCAGCGCAGCAGGTAGTTGTTCAGGCGGTTCATGGCCACGTCGATGGCCAGGCCGATCAGGCCGATGGTGATCATGCCGGCGATGATCTTGTCGGACCAGAAGTACTCGCGCGCCTCCAGAATGCGGAAGCCCAGCCCGTTGTTCACGGCGATCATTTCGGACACGATCACCACGATGAAGGCGGTGCCGATGCCAATGCGCACGCCGCTCAATATATAGGGCACGGCCGCAGGCAGGATCACGCGCACGAACATGGTGGTGCCGGTGGCGCCGAGGTTGCGCGCAGCCCGCAGGTAGATGCCATCCACATGCCGCACGCCAGCAATAGTGTTCATCAGCACGGGGAAGAAGGCGCCGAGGGAAATAAGGAAGACGGCGGGCGGATTCCCCAGCCCGAACCAGAGAATGGACAGGGGTATGTAGGCGATGGGCGGAATGGGCCGCAGCAGCTGCACCAGGGGATTGAGCCAAGCGTAGACCCGCGCGCTCGCCCCCATGGCCAGGCCGATCGGCAGCGCAAGCCCGCCGCCGATGGCGAAGCCCACCACCACGCGGTACAGGCTGCCCAGCGAATCGTGTATCAGCTCCCCGGACAGCGCCCAGGCCAGCCTGCCCTGCCCGCTGGCCGGATCGTAGGCCTGAAGCGGCAGCAGGTACTCGATCCACTTGGTGACCACGGCCAGCGGCGACGGCAGCACCTGCGGGTTGACCCAGCCCTTCTGGGACACCAGCTGCCATACCGCGATCACGAGGGCCGGAACAACCAGGCCCACACCCACTTCGCGCCAAGCGATTCGGGCCATGGCGGGCACCTTACTTCACGCCCAGGCTCTTCTTGGCCTGCTCCAGCAGGTCCGTGCGCACCCAGTCCTTGGCCACGGGCGGACGGCTCATTTTGCCCACGCCCGTCTTCACCATCACGTCCGTCGTGGTCTGGATATGCTCCGGGGTGATGTCGTAGGAATACGGCGAGTTGCCGATGGCATCCTGGAAGTCGTCGGAAGTGATCTGGTTCTTGAACACCACTTCGCGCACATACTTCTCGGCCACGGCAGGCTTGTCGATGAAGGTCTTGGTCGCCTCCACGAAGCAGCGCATGAACTTCTCGGCCACAGGGCGGCGCTCCTTGTAGAACATCTCGGTCATGACCATGGTGCGCACCGGCTCGCCGATGGGCGTGTCGTATGGCTTGATGATCTCCGTGCCGAAGCCCTTGTTTACCGCTTGGGAGGACTGGGGCTCGGACTGCATCATGGCGTCGATATTCTTGCCGAGCAGCGCCTGGTTCAGGTCTGCATAGGCGAGGAAGACCAGCTGCACATCCTTGCCCGGCTGGTCCGAGACCGTGAGGCCCGCCTGCTGGAGTTCGGCCAGCAGCAGCACTTCCTGGATGCCGCCGCGCGTGACGCCCACACGCTTGCCCTTCAGGTCCTTCACGGATTTCAGTTTCAGGTCCGTGCGGCCGACCAGGCGCGCGCCGCCCTTGGCGAAGCCCGCCACCACGTAGATCGGCGCGCCGCCAGCGCGGCCGGAGATCGCGGCTTCGGATGCGGTCGCGCCCACGTCCAGCTCACCGGCGATGATGGCCTGCATCACATCCAGGCCCTTGGCGAAGACGTGCTCCTCGACCTTGATGCCGCACTTGGGCGCGATCTCCTTGATATAGGAAACGGCGCCGTAATGCGCAAACTTCAGGTTCCCGAGCCGCACCACCTCCTGGGCCTGCGCGCCGCCTGCCATTGCCAACGCTGCTGCCAGCGCTACCGATTTGCCGATCACGTTCAGTTTCATCCGCTCGCTCCTCGAAAAAAGAAATGGAAATGGCCCGCGGCCGTCTTGCTCTTGTGTCCGGATAATAGCAAGGTTTGCTTACAAAATATCTCCCATTTTCAGGGGCGCTGTGACAATTGGTGATATTACCGGGACGCTCCACCGTAGATAATCTGCGATTCGTACAGATTGGAGTTTGTCATGCATCGAATTACCCATCATGCGCTCGCAGCCCTGATCGCGGCGGCAATGGCTGCCTGCGGCGGAGGCGGCGGCGGTGAAAGCGCCCCTCCCCCACCTTCGGGGCCCGTGACCTTGTCGCTCAGCGCCAGCCAGGACGTGACCACGGCGAATGGCAAGGCGCTTCCTCTCAATGCCACGGTGACCGGCGGCGCGGCGGTGAGCTGGCAGCTAGCCGCCGGTCCTGGAACGCTGTCGGCCAGCAGCGGCGCCAGCGTGCAGTATCTGCCTCCTCCGGGCGGTGTGACTACGGCCACCACTGTGACCGTCAACGCCAGCGCGGGCAGCATCACCCAAACCATCAAGCTCACGGTGCACCCCGATCCCGGACCGGCCGGGCTGACGCAGCTGGCCGAAGGCAGCGCTGGCAGAATCGATGGTGCCGGCACTCGGGCAAGCTTCCAGGGTATCCGCTCCGTTGCTGCAGACGACAGCGGCAACCTGATATTTGCCGACGCGAACTCCATACGCAAGATGACGTCCGCAGGCGTGGTCAGTACGCTCAGCGCCAACGGCACGATCGATCCTGCCAGCGTGGCAGCGGGTCCAGCAGGCTCGGTGTATTTCACGGAGAACGACTTCAGTACTATCAGCATTCGCCAGTTGAAGGCGGATGGCAGCATCGTCACGCTGCTCACCATGCCCTATTCCCTTCAACAGGGCCTGAGGCTCTACAGCGGCGGCAGCACCCTCTATGTGATCCAGCCTGAGCGCATCAGCACCCTGTCTTCGAACGGCACACTCGTCCCGCTGGTCGGCGAGATTACTGGCGCCGCCATGCCCAATCCGATCGATGGATCCGCGGGTACTGCACGCTTCCGCCATATTGTTTCTGTCGCGCGCGCCCCGAGCGGTGAACTGTATGTGATCGACTCGGTACTAGTGCGCAAGGTCGCCCTCGACGGGAGCGTATCCACCATCGCAGGCACTCTGCCTACCGGGAACAGCACGGGCTTCATGACGCCCCAGGATGGCACGGGCAGCTCGGCGCATTTCGTCACGCCCGGAAGTATCGCAGTGAATGCGCAAGGCAACCTGATGGTGCTCGAGGCTCCGGGGAGCGGGGAGCAGCCAAGGCTCCTGCGAACGGTGACGCCAGCCGGAGTGGTCACGAGCGTGCCAATGCGCTATGACACCGCAGGGTGGCTAATCAACGGCAGCACCGGAGTCCTGTACGCCGTCAACTCCGAACAGGTCAGCACGCTGCAAGCGAACGGCGACGCGAGCTTGCTGGCTGGCCGTTTCCACACCTATCCGAATCTGGTGGCCGGCGACCTGGCAGGCAACTTCTATCTGATCGATTTCCCCCTGACCAATCCCCACCTTCCGACCAGAACAGGCCTGTCGCTGTTGAGGGTGACGCCGGCAGGAACAGTCAGCACCTTCGCGCAAAGCGCTGTCGTACGAACGCCAAAGAGCATGGTTTCCGATCGCAACGGGAACCTGTATATCTCCGATGTTCCTTCGACAGGCTTCGGAATATCGTCGACGATTGGAGGCGCCATCTTCAAGGTTTCCCCGCAAGGGGTAGTGACCCTGTTGGCCGGGTCCACGACAGCAGTGGCGGGTCAGGTGGACGGTGCAGGACCCGCCGCACGCTTCGTCCAGCCGGTTCTTGTCGGTGCCGACGCCGAAGGGAACCTGTACGCGAACGATCCGGAAACGATCTACAGCACAGGCTACAAGGTCCGCAAGATCACGCCGGCAGGCGTCGTCACCACCATCGACGCGATCCCGGCTGGCGTGGGCACGGTGGTGGATGCGCTGGGCAACCGATACACAGCCGACGCCACGCGCGGCGTCATCGTCCGCACCGCTCCCAATGGCAGTACCAGCATCGCGGCCGGAACGGAGAACAACCAGAGCAACATGTTCGGAAGTCTCCCCGGTGCGCTAAGTGGCCCATCCGGCCTGGTCGCTCTCGGTCCGTTCAGTTTTGGCCTGCTGGCAGGAGGCTCCGTCATTCGGCTGGTAGTGCCGCACTGAGTCAGGGCAAGGACGGCTGCGCCATGTTGCGCAGCCGCTGCAGCCGTTCGGCGGAAGGCGGATGGCTGTTCAGGTATGGCACACCGAAACCCCGGTCCACCTTTTCCAGCGCCGCGAACACGGCTTCCATGTCGGAGAGCGGACGGCCATTGTGGCGCAGCATGACGGCTGCGTAGTCGTCGGCCTCGGTCTCCGCGTCGCGCGAGTAGTGCATGTCCAGGGCGACGGCGGGCAGGCTGGCGACAAAGCCGCTGGCGTCGCCGAACATCAGCGCCGTAACGGCGGCGACGGCGGAACTCTGGATCAGCCGCCGCGACATGTGGCGCTCGTGCAGGTGGCCCAGTTCGTGCGCCAGCACGGCCAGCACCGCCTGGTCGTTATCGAGCAGTTCCACCATTTCGTCGGTCAGCACAATGTCGCCGGATGGGAGGGCGAAGGCGTTGGGTCCGACACGGCTCTGGCGGAAAAGCAGCCGGTAGGCAGGACTCTCGCCGCGTGGGGGCCGCAGCGCGGCGAATGCCTCTGCAATGCCACGGCGGCGCTCCCCGCTCAGGCGGGAGGGGCGAAACACATTCTTGTCCAGCAGCGCCAGCACGCCCTGCCCCATCTGGCGTTCCACCGATTCGGGCAATGCGCGCGCGATGGAATCAGCGGCCGCGGGCAGTGCGTAGCGGTAGCCCAGCGCAAGCACCGCGATCGTTGCCGCCAGCGCGCCGAGCACGAGGCGCCAGCTTTGCTGGGCCTTCACAACGGCGCCGTCGCGGTGGCCGCTCGCCGCCAGCAGGGTATTCAGGGCCGCCTGTTCGTCGGCCTCGAAATAGCTGTCGTCCGGATATGTGATCTTGCGCGCAGCGCGCTGGCTGCGCTCCGAAACGCGCAGCGTGGCCATTGCATCGCGCCGCTCCACCTCGCCCTCCAGCCATGCTTCGCCGCCCTTCACAGAGAGGACGGCGCGGTGGGCGCGCGAGGTTTTGCCGTCGAAGTAACGGCCGCTGACCGCCTCTTCCATCACATCGAAAGATCCACGCCGAGGAAGTCGGCCATGCCGTCGCCCGTGGCGCCGACATCGGCTGCATTCCGTGCCACCACGTTATCCAGCCCGCCCACGGCCACCAGGGAGATCGACTCGAGGCGGTATTTCATCGCCCGCACTTTCGCGAACGGGGTGAAGAAGCCCAGCGTGAGGATGATGCCGAGGGTGTTGGTGACATAGATGAAGGCCAGCCGCCCCCAGCGCATGCCCGACTGGAAGCGGTGTTCGCCAAGCTGCGTATTGTTCCAGACGAGATTCTGGACCATGGCCATGAACAGCCAGGTCAAGGCCAGCATCCACGGATAGATCAGAAAGGCGACGATGTACGTGGCCAGGCCACGCTTCAAGGGATCGTTCCCGACCAGTTCAAGCACGGGAAACGCAAGGGCGAAGGTCGCCGCAAAGCCCAGCACCATGAGGCCGAGCAGGGCCAGGTAAATCTTGTAGAAGCTGCGCACGGACGCATCGAAGCTGAACTTCGTGCTGCCAAAACGCGCCTCGCCGTGCTGGAACTTCTTCAGGCGCTGGTGCGCGAACGGCGCGAGAAGACCGAAGCTCAGGGCGCTCAGCAGCATCATGCCGAGGAAGGCCTTGTAGGCCTTGCCCACGCTGCCGTCGAAACCGAAGCGGATGCCCCGGTAGCTGCTGTTGTGCAGCGCGAACTGCAGGCTGCGCCACAGCAGCCAGGGCATCGCGCCAGCCAGCACGGCGAACATCACCAGGCCCGCAGCCGGAGAGATGCGGAAGGCCACGTTGTAGAAGACGACCATTGCCAGCGCAACGAGGCGGCCGATAAGGATGGCCTTGGGGTCGCCGTGGTATTCGAAGCTGCTTCCTGCCAGCCGGGTGCTGGAGTAGAAGTACTGGTTGCGCCGCACCTTGGCCCAGGCCGAATAGATGCCGAGTGTGACGATGGTGAGCAGCAGGTTGACGATCCAGATGCGGAAGTATTCGCTGCCGCTGGCGTTGAAGGTAATGGTTTCCTGCGTTTCGGCCCCTGCCTGGGCCTGCGTCAGTGCTTCGTTGAGCATCCAGCTCTCCTCTGATGGACAAGCTGGCAAGATGACGGCAGCGCCGCCGATTGTCAATTAATACAGGCCACTATGCGCCATGAATGTGCACAGCTGTGACAATCCGTGAGCTTGTGGCTGGCACCTGCGCGGCCCGCACTCGGGTAAAATGACGGGTTTCCGCCATATTTATATTAGTAGGTAGTCTCCATGCTAGACAATCTGACCCAACGCCTTGCCAAAGTCGTCAAGACCATGCGCGGCGAGGCCCGCCTGACGGAGGCCAACACGGCCGAGATGCTGCGCGAAGTGCGCCTGGCGCTGCTGGAGGCCGACGTCGCCCTGCCCGCCGTGCGCGAGTTCATCGCCAAGGTGAAGGAAAAGGCCTTGGGCGAAGAGGTGATCTCTTCCCTGACGCCGGGCCAGGCCCTGGTGGGCGTGGTGCAGCGCGAACTGGCCGCCCTCATGGGCGCCGATCTCGGACCCGATGCGTCCCAGATCAGCTTTGCGCAGCAGCCGCCCGCGATCATCCTGATGGCAGGCTTGCAGGGTGTCGGCAAGACCACCACCACCGGCAAGCTGGCCAAGTACCTGAAGGAAGAGAAGAAAAAGAAGGTGCTGACGGTATCGGCCGACGTGTACCGTCCGGCCGCTATCGCGCAGCTGCAATCGGTGACCCAGCAGGTTGGCGCCGACTTCTTCCCCTCCACCGCGGCGGACAAGCCGGTCGACATCGCCCTGGCCGCGCTGGACTGGGCGAAGAAACACTACCACGATGTGCTGATCATCGACACGGCGGGCCGCCTCGGCATCGACGAAGAGATGATGAAGGAAATCGCCGCCGTGCACGGCGCGGTCAAGCCGGTGGAGACCCTGTTCGTGGTCGACGCAATGCTGGGCCAGGACGCCATCAACACCGCCAAGGCCTTCAACGACGCGCTGCCGCTGACCGGCATCGTGCTCACCAAGCTCGATGGCGATTCGCGCGGCGGCGCTGCGCTGTCCGTGCGCCATATCACGGGCAAGCCGATCAAGTTCGCTGGCGTGTCCGAGAAGCTGGACGGCCTGGAAGCCTTCGACCCGGCGCGCATGGCCAACCGTATCCTGGGCATGGGCGACATCCTCGCCCTGGTCGAGGAAGCGCGCAAGGGCGTGGATGCGAAAGCGGCGGCCGACCTGGCGGCCAAGGTCAAGTCGGGCGGCAAATTCGACATGAACGACTTCAAGGCGCAGCTGGGCCAGATGAAAAAGATGGGCGGCATGGCCAGCCTGATGGACAAGCTTCCAGCCCAGTTCCAGCAGGCGGCGGGCGGCGCCAACATGGACCAGGCGGACAAGCAGGTGCGCCGCATGGTGGGCATTATCGACTCCATGACCCCGGCCGAACGCGCCAAGCCTGAACTGATCAAGGCCTCGCGCAAGCGCCGTATCGCGGCCGGCGCGGGGGTTCAGGTGCAGGAAGTGAACCGCATGCTGAACCAGTTCGAGCAGATGCAGACCATGATGAAAAAGCTCTCCGGCGGCGGCATGATGAAGATGATGCGCTCCATGAAGGGCATGATGCCGGGCCTGCGCTAAACGCCTCCGGCCCTGGCCAAAAGCCGCTCTGCGCCCTGCGCAGGCGGCTTTTTTCATTGGAGAGGGCGGTTTTACGTGTCGTTTCCGATAAAAAACGCGAAAAACGCTTGCATCACGGCGAAATCCCCACCAATATTAGCCGTGCGATTGTATTGCGCAATTTTCCATTGTTTGTTTAGGGAGGCTCGAATATGGCAACAGCAGCCAAGAAAGCAGCACCAGCAAAGAAGGCAGCCACCAAGGCGGCTCCGGCAAAGAAGGCAGCACCAGCAAAAGCAGCAGCCAAGCCCGCAGCGAAGAAAGCAGCACCCGCAGCACGCAAGCCCAACGCAGCATTCATGAAAGCGATGACCCCATCGGCAGCCCTGGGCGCCGTGGTTGGCTCCTCCGCTCTGCCGCGTACCGAAGTGACCAAGAAAGTCTGGGACTATATCAAGAAGCACAATCTGCAGGATGCAGCGAACCGCCGCATGATTAATGCAGACGACAAGCTCAAGGCCGTATTCGGCGGCAAAGCCCAAGTGTCCATGTTCGAAATGACCAAGCTGATTTCCGATCACCTGAAATAAGCTCCCCCGGCCGCAACGCCGGCCGAAGGCCCCGACGCTTCGCGCTCGGGGCATTTTTTTTATATGAGCCCACAACACCGCCTCGCCTTTCCCCTCGCCAGCCTTACCGCCGTTGGCCTGCTGGCTTCCGACCTCTACCTCCCTGCTCTGCCGGCCATGCAGCAGCAGCTGGGCGCATCCGTCACTGCGGCCCAGGCCACGATGGCCGTGTTCATGCTGGCCCTTGCGGCCTCCCAGCTTGTGTGGGGCTGGGCGGCGGACCGTTTCGGCGACCTGGCCACCATCCTGAGCGGCACGGCGCTGCTGGCGGTGGGCAGCCTGCTGTGCGCGATGGCGGGCGATATCGATACGATGCTGGCGGGCCGCCTGCTCCAGGGACTGGGCGCGGGCGCGGCAACCGTCGCGGTGCCCGCGCTGATACGGCGGCGCTTCAGCGAAACGGAAGCGGTGGGCGCGATGGCCGTGGTGGCGATGGCCGAATCGGTGATCCCCGCGCTCGGCCCCGTCGCTGGCGCCGCGCTGGTGATGCTGGCGGACTGGCGCTACGCCTTCTGGATCATTGCCGCGCTGGCCCTGCTGCTGGCGCCCATGGTCACCCGCATCATCAGCAGCCATGCGGTGCACGCAGTACCGGCCGCCTCTCCGGCCGCGCCGCGCGGCCTGCTGCGCAACCTGCCCTTCCTGCGCTATGCGTTCAGCTACGCCCTCATGTTCGGCGCGCTGCTCATGTTCGTGGCCAGCGCGCCCTATCTCGTCACGCACTGGCTGGGCCGTGAGGTGTCGGCCTTCGCCCTGCTGCAGATCTGCGGCGTCGGCTGCTTCATGGTGGGTGCGACGCGGGGTGCGCGCGCCGTGGAGCGCTACGGCGTGGAAGGCATGGTAAGGCTTGGAGTGCTGATGCAGGCGGCATCGGGCATTGCAATGACCGCACTGGCGCTGGCCGACCTGCGCTCGACTGCAGCCCTGACTGCGGCATGGGCGCTGTTCTGCTGCGGCCTGGGCGTGCGCGGTCCCTCGACCATGTCGCGCGCCCTCTCGCTGGCGCATGAACACGCGGGCAAGGCAGCGGGACTGCTGATGTTCCTTGCCTTTGCCGCCACCTCGGGCGCCACCATGGCGGCGGCGCCCCTGCTGGAACGGGGCCTGCTGCCTGTCGCCCTGCTGCTGACGGTGCTTGTGCTGCTCAGCGCCGCCCTGGTGCCGGGGGCGCTGCGCCGCCCGGCCGGGGAAATTCAGAAGCCGTAAGCGGCTTTCATCAGCTCGAACACGCGGGTGTTCTCCATGGTGCCCTTGAACACGGCGGAACCTGCGCCGGTGGCGTAGAGCTTCACGTCGCCGCCGCCATGCGTTTCGCCGCGCAGGCGCACGCCGGTCTCCTGGAGGTAGTCCTCGCCCATCGCCTCCTCGCTGCTTACATCGCTGCGCTGGTTTTTGCGGTTCGGGCCATTGCCGAAGGTGAGCGCAGTGTAGGTGTGGCCGTCGGCGTCGTGCGCCGGGCTGCCGTCCGCATGGCGCACGATATCCAGCACCGACGCGCCGCGCGGCGAGGGCCCATTGAACGCCAGCGTATGGTCGTGGTCCGCCGTGATCACGATAAGGGTGTTGCGCAGGCCGGGGTCGATCTGCTGCATGTGGTCGATGGCGGTCTGGATGGCGTCGTCGAAGGCCAGCAGGTCGACAATGCCGCGGCGGGCATTCGAACCATGCAGGGCGTGATCGATCTTCCCGCCCTCCACCATCAGGAAGAAGCCCTTTGGATTCGGCGACAGCAGTTCGATGGCCTTGGCTGTCATCTCCGAGAGGCTCGGCTGCTTCCCGCCTTCGCCGCGCGGCGGCGTGGCCGTGCGATCCAGTTCATATTCCAGATGGCTCTCGCCGTACAGGCCAACGAACTTGCGGCCCGGCTTCGCAGCCGCCATCTCGGCCTTGCTGCGCGCCACCGCGTAGCCCCGCGCCGCCATTTCCGCCAGCAGATCGCGCCCGTCGATGCGGCCTTTGGGATTGTTCTGCTTGTCGTAGGGTGTGAAGTGCATGGCGCCGCCGCCCATGAGCACATCCAGGCCGTCGCCAAGCGCCGCGTTGTAGCCCTCTCCTCCAGGCACGGCCTGCACTGCGATGGCGTAGCCGGAGTTGCGGTGGCAATGGTGGGCATAGGTGGAGGCAGGCGTCGCATGGGTGGCTTCGGTGGTCGTCACCGCGCCAACGGATTTGCCATACGCCTTCGCCAGCTCCAGGATGGTCGGCACCGGCTTGCCGTTGCCCGCCTTGCAGGTATCGACACCCAGGTTGCCGTTTGCGTCCTTCTGCGGCGCGCTGGGCTGGGAATCCCACATCGAGATCACTTCGTTGTTGATCTTCACGCCCGTCATGTAGGAGCCCATCGATGGCGCGCTGTCCGTGGTCTGCGCGTCGTGCGAATAGGTCTTGAGGCGCGCCACGCGCTCAAGGCGCTCGAACTTGAGCAGGCCTTCTTCCTTGTGGCCGTGGATGCGCGCCGCCGTGATCACGGTAGGGCCCATGCCGTCGCCGAGGAAGAAGATGATGTTCTTTGCATCGGCCGCCGCGGCCGTGCCGCCGATGGCCGCAAGCGCCAATGCCAGGAAGAGTTTTTTCATAGTCCGGCCGCAGCCTTGATCAGTTTGAAAACATCGGTGTTGTCGATCGTGCCGCGGAAGCGCTCCGCTCCCGCGCCAATGGCGCCCAGGTAAACATCCGTGCCGCCGTGCGAGGTCGCATCCGGGGCATTGCGCACGGCAGCTTCATAGCGGTAGTCAGGGCTGGCGACGGCCTTTGCGTCCAGGCTTTCGGGCCGGACGGCATCCACGCGGTGCGGGCCGTTGCCGAAGCCGATGATGGTGTAGGGCGCCCCGTCCAGGTCCTTGGCCAGCTTCCCGCTGCCATAGCGCCGCAGCAGGCCCAGTACGCCCGGCTCCGTTGCCGTGGTCCTGCCCGTGATGGTGGAATAGCCGTTCAACACCAGCGTGCTGTCGTGGCTTGCCGTGGCGACGATAAGGGTGTGCTTCAGGCCCGGGTCGCGCTGCTGCATCGTGTCGATAGCGGCGCGCAGCGCCCTGTCCTGCGCCGCCGCCTCTTCCACCACCGCGCGCGCATCCGCACCGTGCGCGGCGCGGTCGATCAGGCCGTTCGATACCAGCAGCACGAAACCCTTGCCATTGCGGGACAGGCGCTCGATGGCCTCGACGGTCATTTGCGGAAGGTTCGGCTGTTTCGCCGCATCGCCGCCAAGGGCCACGTCGATGCCGCTGGCCCTCAAGGCCGCGGCAGCCGCTTCGCTGCCGGGATGGCGGCAGCTGTGCACGAAGGCGGCGGCCGTCATGGCATCCGTGATCTCGACATTGCTCACCAGTCCCGTGCCCATGCCGCGCTGCGCGGCCAGTTCCATGAGGGTTGGCACAGGTTTGCCGCCGCTTGCGCAATCGCTCATGGCGAGCGCGCCGTTATTGGTCTTGTGGCCGGTGAGCATGGCGGACATGGCGGCCGCTTCGTCCGTCACCTGCATATCGTTGGACCAGGTTTTGACGAAGGCCGATTCCGGCAGGGTGTCGATGGCGAGATCGCCGGACTCGCCCACGGCATAGATGCGCGTGGCGGTCAGCGTATTGAAGCCCATGCCGCCACCGACAAAGAGGATGATGTTCCTGGGTCCTTCCTGCACGGACGATATGCCCGCGCAGCCCGCCGACAATGCTGCGCCCATGGCCAGCGCCGCTATCCTCAACCGCATATGCCGCTCCCGCTATTCAAAGGCTGACATCTTAGCCCAAAAGCGGCTTACTTCCAGTTGTTCCAGGCTTTGAGTACGGCATTCGGATATTCGGGCCGGCCGCGGCTGCCGTTGTAGCGGCCCAGAGCGAGGTAGAGATTGCCCTGCTCCATGTCGATGTACATGCGCAGGATGGCGCAGCCGTAGCGCAGGTTGGTCTGCATGTTGAACAGCTTGCGGCGGTCGCTGTCGCCGATCACATTGGTCCAGAAGGGCATGACCTGCATGTAGCCGCGCGCGCCAACAATCGACACGGCGTATTTCCGGTAAGCCGATTCCACCTGGATCAGGCCAAGCACCAGCCCCGGTTCCAGCCCGGCGCGGCGGGCTTCGTACCAGACGGTTTCGAGGAACTCGGTGCGTACCAGGTCGTCCGGCAGTTTGCGCTTGAGGCGCTGGGACATGTCCGCCAGCCAGGCGTGATACCGCTGCTGTTCGGAGGGGTCGCTGAAGCGCGGCTTCGGCGGCCGCGCATCCATGATGGCGCTGGACAGCGCCACGCGCACGGAGTCGGCGAGCGCCTCCTCCTTCTGGTTCCCCGCAAAGCCGAAGGGTGCGCACAGCACACCGCTGGCAAAAGCCACGGTGTGCCACCAGCGCAAAGGCCGCGCCCACCAGCGCCGGCGTTCCCGGCCAGTTCGCTGATGAAGGCGCGCGGTGCTCATTGCTGCACTTTGCCCTTGATGAAGCCGACGATGTCCGCCAGCGGGACATTGGTGGCTTCCGCGTCGCGGCGGCCCTGGTATTCCAGGTTGCCTTCCTTCAGGCCACGCTCGCCGATCACCACGCGGTGCGGTACGCCGATCAGTTCCCAGTCGGCGAACATGGCGCCCGGACGCAGGCCGCGGTCGTCGATGATGACGTCGATGCCCGCCGCCAGCGCAGCGTCGTACAGCTTGTCCGTTTCTTCCTTCACGGTCTCGCTGCGGTCGTAGCCCATGGGGCACAGCACCAGCTCGAAAGGCGCCAGCGAGGTTGGCCAGATAATGCCCTTGTCGTCGAAGTTCTGCTCGATGGCCGCGCCCAGGATACGGGTGATGCCGATACCGTAGCAGCCCATCTGCAGGGGCGCAGGCTTGCCGTTCTCGTCGAGGAAGGTGGCCTTCATCGATTCCGAATAGGCGGTGCCCAGCTGGAAGACGTGGCCCACTTCGATGCCGCGCTCGATCGCCAGCACGCCCTTGCCGTCCGGCGAAGGATCGCCTTCCACCACATTGCGCAGGTCGGCGACGACGGCCGGTTCCGCCATGTCGCGGCCCCAGT
The DNA here is from genome assembly GCF_021165955.1 of Massilia endophytica. Taxonomy (NCBI): domain Bacteria; kingdom Pseudomonadati; phylum Pseudomonadota; class Betaproteobacteria; order Burkholderiales; family Oxalobacteraceae; genus Massilia; species Massilia endophytica. The sequence continues at coordinate 3,945,636 of NZ_CP088952.1, forward strand.
TCGCGCCCGTGTAGTGGAAGTCCACCTCGTTCGCGCCGGTGACGAAGTCCGCCATGCTGGCGACGGTGCGGTCGGCCACCACGGTCACGGGAGCCTTGGTGCCGATGGGGCCCAGGTAGCCGGGCTTGCAGCCGTAGACTTCCTCGATCTCCGCTTCGGTGGAGAAACGGTAGTTCGCCAGGCCGGGCACCTTGGCCGCCTTGATCTCGTTCAGCTCATGGTCGCCGCGCAGCAGCAGCATGAAGTACTGCTTCTTGCCCTCTTCCTTTTCCACGGTCAGCGCGATGGTCTTGACGGTGGTTTTGAGGTCGATCTTCAGCTGGGCCGCCACGTCCTCGCACTTGCTGGCCTTGGGGGTCGGCGTCTTCGTCAGCGCGGCGCCTGCTGCGGCGCGGGCGCCGCTGGCCACCGCTTCGGCGGCTTCGATATTGGCCGCATAGTCGGAGGTGGGGCAGTACACCAGCGCGTCCTCGCCGGTGCTGGCGATCACGTGGAATTCATGCGAGCCGGTGCCGCCGATGGCGCCGTTGTCCGCCGCCACGGCGCGGAACTTCAGGCCGAAGCGCGTGAAGATCTTGGTGTAGGCATCGAACATGATCTGGTAGGACTTCTGCATGCCTTCCAGGTCGCGGTCGAAGGAGTAGGCATCCTTCATGGTGAACTCGCGGCCGCGCATCAGGCCGAAGCGCGGACGGCGTTCGTCGCGGAACTTGGTCTGGATGTGGTAAAAATTCAACGGAATCTGGCGGTAGGATTTGATCTCCGAACGCACCACGTCCGTGATCACTTCCTCGGAAGTGGGCTGGATGGCGAACTCGCGGCCGTGGCGGTCCTTCACGCGCATAAGCTCGGGGCCCATCTTGTCCCAGCGGCCCGTTTCCTGCCACAGCTCGGCGGGCTGCACGAGCGGCATCAGCAGCTCGATGGCGCCAGCCTTGTTCATTTCCTCCCGAACAATGGCTTCCACCTTGCGGATCACTTTCAGGCCCATCGGCATATAGGTATAGATGCCCGAACCCAGGCGCTTGATCATGCCCGCGCGCATCATCAGCTTGTGGCTGACGATTTCCGCGTCCGAGGGCGCCTCTTTAAGAGTGGAAATAAAAAAACGGGAAGCACGCATAACTATGAATTCTTTTAAAAAGAGAGGGTTATAATCAACCTAATTTTAAAGGATTAGCTGGCTGATGCATCCATACTTTATACAAATGCGTTCAATTGCGTGCTTTCCGGCCGTTTTCCTACCCCGAAAACGCTGCTGGCAGGCAGATTTGTGGGCAAAAATGTAAGAGGATCGCTCGGCCGCAGAAAGTTTGAGGTGCAATATGCTCGATCGGGAAGGGTTTCGCCCCAACGTCGGCATCATCCTGCTCAACTCTCACAACGAGGTTTGGTGGGGCAAGCGGGTGCGCGAGCACTCGTGGCAGTTCCCGCAAGGGGGTATCAAATACGGTGAAACGCCGGAACAGGCGATGTACCGCGAGCTGGAAGAAGAGATCGGACTAAAGCCGGAACACGTCAAGATCGTGGGACGCACCCGCGACTGGCTGCGCTATGAAGTGCCCGACCATTTCATCAAGCGCGAGATCCGCGGCCATTACCGTGGCCAGAAGCAGATCTGGTTCCTGCTGCGCATGTGCGCGCGCGATTGCGACGTGAACCTGCGCGTGACCGATCATCCCGAGTTCGACGCCTGGCGCTGGCACGAGTACTGGGTGCCGCTGGACGTGGTGATCGAATTCAAGCGCGAGGTCTACCAGCGCGCGCTGCAGGAGCTCTCGCGTTTCCTGAGCTGGCCGCCGCACGGCGACCGGCGCCACAACTCGCGCTACCTGCGCCAGCCTCGCAACCAGCCCGGCACGCCCGCCAACCGGCAGCAGCCTGCCAAGGCAGCGCCGCAGCCTGCGGCGCCCGAAGCGGAGCCGGACTGCGGCGAGGTCCGCCTCGCCGTGCCGGCCAAGGGCTGAAACCGGGGCAGCCTGCAAGGGCTGCCCTTTTTTTGTACAATAGCGCCCCTATGTTCACCCCCTCCTCCCACGACGTGCGGCGCTTCTTCTGCGAAGTGCTGCGCAAGCACCGCAGCAAGGAAGTCCTCACCCCGCTCGAAGCGATGGCGCTGGACTGGGTGCTGCAGCATCCCGAATACGACGACGCCCTGGGCGATGTGGAGGCCGCGCTGGCGCGCGACTACTCGGTCGAGGGCGGGCAGGCCAACCCCTTCCTGCATCTTTCGATGCACCTTTCGATCAGCGAGCAGGTCTCCATCGACTCCCCGCGCGGCATCCGCGCCGCCAGCGAAGCGCTCACGCGCAAATACGATTCCGCGCACGAAGCGCAGCACCAGATCATGGAATGCCTGGGCGAGATGATCTGGAAGTCCCAGCGTACGGGCCTGCCGCCGGACGGCGAGGCCTACGTGGAAGCCGTCAAGCGCCGCATATAAACAAAAAGCCCGCAGTCGCGGGCTTTCTTGCTTGTTTCCTAAAGGGGACGGACGGGGACGCCGAGTCCCCTTTAAGAAATATTAACGGTGGTTAACCAGCGAGCCGGGCAGGCTGTGCAGGTAGGCGGCCACGTCCTGGATGTCCTGGTTGCTCAGCGGCTTGACCTGGCCGGTCATGATCGCGTTGCTGCGGCCGTTGGCGCCGTCGCCGCGCTTGTAGGCGGTCAGGGCGTGCACCAGGTAGTCCTTGTGCTGGCCGGCCAGCTTCGGATAGCTGGGGTCGATCGGGGTGTTGTAGTCCTTGCCGTGGCAGGCGAAGCAGCTGTACTTGTCAGCGACAGCCTTGCCGTTGGCAACATTGCCACCAGCCATGGCGCTCAGGGACACGGCGGAGCAGATCAGCGCGAATACGATTTTCTTCATGGTGCTGTGTCCTTATTTCTGCTGCGAGTAGTAGGCGGCGATGTCGGCGATGTCCTGGTCGCTCAGGCTGACAGCGATGCCCTTCATCGAAGGATGCTTGCGCTCGCCCTTGGCGTAGCCGCGCAGCGCGTTTTCGATGTACTTGGCGGACTGGCCGCCGATCTTCGGCACCTGGAACACTTCCGGGAAGGTCGCTTTGTAGCCGGGGATGGCGTGGCAACCGATACACATTTCAATCTTGTTCGGTGCTGCCTCGGCCTTGCCGACGATCTCGGCCGCCGTGGCTGCCTGAGCGGCGCCCGCGAGCACGAGCAGTGCGAAGATATTTTTCATCATGTTGGCTAGCTTCATCAGAGGTAATCGGATACTGCCGTCGCAAAAGTTGACTTTTGCACTATCAACCTGCGATTTTAACCTGAGAAGGTTCCTGAAGTCCATATTGTTTCTCGGACGCCAAGGCCCGGCCTGGCGATCTCGCGTATACTCGGAAGTTTCCACTTTCTCCGGGAAATTTGTCCATGCAATCCCCTGCTCAGCGCTTCGAGGGCTCCGAGAACTACGTCGCCACCCATGACCTGAAACTGGCTGTGAATGCGGCCCTGACCCTGCAGCGCCCCCTGCTGATCAAGGGCGAGCCGGGCACCGGCAAGACCATGCTGGCCGAAGAAGTGGCCGCTGCCCTGGACATGCCACTGATGCAGTGGCATATCAAATCGACCACGAAAGCCCAGCAGGGCCTCTATGAATACGACGCCGTGTCGCGCCTGCGCGACTCCCAGCTGGGCGACGAGCGAGTGCGCGACATCCACAATTACATCGTCAAGGGCGTGCTGTGGCAGGCCTTCACCGCGCCGGAGCCGGTGGTGCTGCTGATCGACGAAATCGACAAGGCCGACATCGAATTCCCCAACGACCTGCTGCGCGAGCTGGATCGCATGGAGTTCTACGTCTACGAAACGCGCGAGATGGTGACGGCAAAACACCGTCCTCTAGTCATCATCACCTCCAACAACGAGAAGGAGCTGCCGGACGCCTTCCTGCGCCGCTGCTTCTTCCACTACATTAAATTCCCGGACAAGGACACGATGGAAGCCATCGTGAAGGTCCACTATCCGAACCTGAAGCAGGAGCTGCTGGCGCAGGCGCTGCGCACCTTCTATGAAGTGCGCGAGGTCTCGGGCCTGAAGAAGAAGCCCTCCACCTCCGAATTCCTGGACTGGCTCAAGCTCCTCATGGCCGAAGACATTCCGCCGGAAGCGCTGCGCAGCCAGGACAACAAGACAATCGTGCCGCCCCTGCACGGCGCCCTGCTGAAGAACGAGCAGGACGTGCACCTGTTCGAGCGCCTGGTGTTCATGTCGAGGACGAACCGCTGATGATCAACGTGCTGCCCGTTACGCTGGAACGGAACGGCGTGCGCCTGGAGCCCCTGGGGCCGCAGCACGCGGACGGCCTGCGCGCCGCCGCTCGCGACGGCGAGCTGTGGAAGCTGCGCATCACCTCCGTGCCCGAACCGGAGCAGACGGAGAGCTATATCGCCACCGCGCTGGAGATGCGCCCTTCCCGCCTGGCCTTCGCCGTGATCGATGCCGCCACCGATGCCGTCATCGGCACCACGAGCTACCACGACATCGTGCCCGCCATCGACCGCGCCGAAATCGGCTACACCTGGTACGCGCTGAGCCGCCAGCGCTGCCACGTCAATACGACGTGCAAGCTGATGCTGCTGACGCACGCCTTCGAAACCTTGGGCTGCGCCCTGGTCGGCTTCCGCACGGACAACTACAATTACCGCTCGCAGGCCGCCATCGAGCGCCTGGGCGCGAAGAAGGACGGCGTGCTTCGCCATCATGCGATCCGCCGCGACGGCACCGTGCGCGACACCGTCATGTACAGCATCGCGCGCGGCGAGTGGCCGGAAGTGAAGGCGCAGCTCAACTACCTGCTGGCGAAGGAACGCTGATGCTCATCGACTTCTTCTTCACGCTGAAAGACGCGAAAATTCCGGTCACGATCAAGGAATTCCTCACGCTGCTCGAAGCGATGGAAAAGAACGTCATCGCGCCATCGATGGACGACTTCTACTACCTCTCGCGCCTGGCGCTGGTGAAGGACGAAGCCCATTTCGACAAGTTCGACCGCGCCTTTGCCCAGTACTTCAAGGGCATCAACGGCGCCTTCGAGACCAGCAGCGCCATTCCGCTGGAGTGGCTGGTCAAGCGCATGGAGCGCGAACTGAGCGAAGAGCAGAAGGCGGCGCTGGAGAAGTTCGGCTACGACAAGCTGATGGAACGCCTCCAGGAGCTGCTGAAGGAGCAGAAGGAACGCCACGAAGGCGGCAGCAAGTGGATAGGCACGGGCGGCACTTCGCCCTTCGGCAACGGCGGCACGAATCCCGAGGGCATCCGCATCGGCGGCAAGGGCGGCAACCGCACGGCGGTAAAGGTGTGGGAAGCGCGCGCCTACAAGGATTACGACGGCGACCGTGAACTGGGCACGCGCAACATCAAGGTCGCGCTGCGCCGCCTGCGCAGGTTCGCGCGTGAAGGCGCGGCCGAGGAATTCGCGCTGGAGCAGACCATCCGCGCCACGGCCAACAACGCGGGCTACCTCGATATCAAGATGCAGCCCGAGCGCCGCAACAACGTGAAGGTGCTGATGCTCTTCGACGTGGGCGGCACCATGGACGACCACATCGAACGCACGGAAGAACTGTTCTCGGCCGCGAAGACCGAATTCAAGAACATGGAGTTCTATTACTTCCACAACTGCGTGTACGACTACCTGTGGAAGAACAACCGGCGACGCAACTCCGAGCGCTTCCCCACCTGGGACATACTGCGCAAATACCCGCCCGACACGAAACTGATCTTCGTGGGCGACGCCACCATGAGCCCCTACGAAATTTTGCAGCCGGGCGGCTCGGTCGAATACAACAACGAGGAAGCGGGCTCCGAGTGGCTCACGCGCTTCACCAGCGCCTTCCCGAAATTCATCTGGCTCAATCCCGAGCCGGAGGGGCTGTGGGAGTACCGGCAGTCCATCTCCGTGATCCGCCAGCTGATGAACAACCGCATGTTCCCCATCACGCTCGAAGGCCTGGAGCGGTCAATGCGCACGCTGAGCAAGTAAGTCAGCTGAGTCGCAGCAGGCGCTTCAGCACCGAACGCAGCGTCGCATCCGACACCGGCTTGTCCACGAAGCCCGCGATGCCTGCGGCCGCCGCGCGCTCCGCGTCATACTCCGCCGCATCCGCGACCATCGGCACCACTACAGTGGAATCCGGCACCGCCTCAGCCATAGCGTAAGCGTCGACGACAGCCGTATTGACCAGCATGACAGCCACAGCGCGCTGGCGGCAGGCGGCGATGGCCTCGTCCGCGCCGCCCGCCCAGGAGGCGGCAACGTCCTGGCGCCGCATGAGCTTTGCGATGTGGACGGCCAGGGCATCGCTGCGGTCCACCACCAGCACCTCGCCGTGCGGCGCGGGCTGGCGCATGGCGAGGTACTCGGCGGGATCGGTCAGGTCGAGGTCCACGCGCGGGCTGCGGCGGCGCTCCGTCGGCGCTGGCTGGCCGCTGGCCGCGCGCTCGGCCAGCGCTTCGGCGCGGCGCTCCACCAGTTTTCCAAGCTCGTGGAACACACTGTCCCACTGTACCGGCAGGCGCAGGTTCGGATAGGGAAAATCGGGATGCGCGAGTTCGATGCCCGGCGCGCCCAGCACCAGTGCCGGCCGCGTTCCGCCCTGCGTCAGTCCTTCCAGCGCCGCCAGCGTGGACAGATGGGTGCCGTTAGCCAAATATAAATCCGGCTCTTGCAAAGAGTGCGCGGACAGGCAAAAATACGCCGGCCCCTTGCCCGGCGCCCGTTTCAGGCCCTGCGCAATGGCGGCGGCAGCCTGCGGCGGAAAGCCGACCAGGCCTACGGCGAACGGGAACTTCTCGGTCTGCTCAGCGGACATGCGATGTTGACGTTGTTTTTACGGCATTTAACCACAGTTCCCGCCCGGATTCGTTCATTCCCCCTTGTTGAGGATAGAATGCGCAGGAATCCGCGTTAACCAAGAACCGCTTCTCTCAAGTATGGCCACTAAAAAACCTGTTTCCGATTACAGCGAATCATCCATCCGGGTCCTCAAGGGGCTGGAACCAGTCAAGCAGCGTCCGGGCATGTATACCCGCACCGAGAACCCGCTGCACATCATTCAGGAAGTGATCGACAACGCCTCCGACGAGGCGCTCGGCGGCCATTGCAAAAACATTATCGTCACGCAGAACCCTGACGGCAGCGTGACGGTGGACGACGACGGCCGCGGCATCCCGGTCGGCCTGCACCCCGAAGAAAACGTGCCGACGGTGGAGATTGTGTACACCCGCCTGCACGCGGGCGGCAAATTCGACAAGGGCTCCGGCGGCGCCTACGCCTTCTCGGGCGGCCTGCACGGCGTGGGCGTGTCCGTCACCAATGCACTCTCGAAGCGCCTTGAAATCTCCGTCTGGCGCAAGGACGACAAGGGCAACGGCTTCCACACCATCGCCTTCGAGAACGGCGACCTCGTTCAGCCGCTGGCCTCCGAGGCTGCGCCGAAGGACGGCAAGAAGTCCGGCACGCGCGTCACCGCGTGGCCTGATCCGAAATATTTCGATTCGCCCCTGATCTCGCAGGTGGAGCTCCAGCGCCTGCTGCGCTCCAAGGCCGTGCTGCTGCCCGGCGTCACCGTCACCCTGATCAACGGCAAGACCGGCGATAAGCAGGTATGGCAGTACAACGACGGCCTGCGCGGCTACCTCACCGAAGCGCTGGCGCAAACCTCCAGCGGCGAAACCGTGGTGCCCCTGTTCGAGGGCGAGCAGTTCGCCGGACCGGATGCGGAAGGCTTCGCGGAAGGCGAAGGCGCGTCCTGGGTGGTGGCATGGACGGAGGAAGGCGCCATCGTGCGCGAGTCCTACGTCAACCTGATTCCAACGCCGAACGGCGGCACCCACGAATCCGGCCTGCGCGATGGCCTGTTCAGCGCCATGAAGAATTTCGTGGAACTGCACTCGCTGCTGCCGAAAGGCGTGAAGCTGCTGCCGGAAGACGTGTTTGCGCGGGCTTCCTTTGTGCTGTCCGCGAAGGTGCTGGACCCGCAGTTCCAGGGCCAGATCAAGGAACGCCTGAATTCGCGCGATGCGGTGCGCCTGGTATCGACGTATTCCAAGCCCGCGCTCGAACTGTGGCTGAACCAGCACATCGACTATGGCAAGAAGCTCGCAGAGCTGGTGATCAAGCAGGCCCAGTCCCGCCTGCGCTCGGCGCAGAAGGTGGAGAAGAAGAAGTCCTCCGGCGTCGCCGTGTTGCCGGGCAAGCTGACGGACTGCGAATCGAGCGACACCGCGCGCACTGAACTCTTCCTGGTGGAGGGCGACTCTGCGGGCGGCTCGGCCAAGATGGGCCGCGACAAGGAATTCCAGGCCATCCTGCCCCTGCGCGGCAAGGTGCTGAACTCCTGGGAGACGGACCGCGACCGCCTGTACGCCAACAACGAGATCCACGACATCGCCGTGGCCATCGGCGTCGATCCGCACAGCTTCGGCGACTCGCCCGACCTTTCGGGCCTGCGCTACGGGAAGATCTGCATCCTCTCCGATGCGGACGTGGACGGCTCGCACATCCAGGTGCTGCTGCTCACGCTCTTCTTCCGCCACTTCCCGGCCCTGATCGAGAATGGCAATATCTGCATCGCCCGCCCGCCCCTGTACCGGGTGGACGCGCCGGCGCGCGGCAAGAAGCCGATCCAGAAGCTCTACGCGCTGGATGACGGCGAGCTCACCGCCATCGAGGACAAGCTGCGCAAGGACGGCCTGAAAGACGGCAGCTGGTCCATCTCCCGCTTCAAGGGCCTGGGCGAGATGAACGCCGAGCAGCTGTGGGAAACCACCATGAACCCGGACACCCGCCGCCTGCTCCCGGTATCGCTGGGCGATTTCGCCCACACCGAAGCCGCCGCGCGCTTCAACATGCTGATGGGTAAAGGCGAAGCCGCCGCCCGCCGCGCATGGATCGAGGAGCACGGCAACGAAGTGGAAGCGGACATCTAAACAGAACACGAATTCGACATGACTCAAGCAAACCTCTTTGACGAGCCGCAGCCGGAACAGCCGGGCGGCAATGGCGGCGACGGCGGCGAAACGCTGACGCTGTCCACCTTCGCCGAGCGCGCCTATCTCGATTACGCCATCTCCGTGGTGAAGGGCCGCGCCCTGCCGGACGTGTGCGACGGCCAGAAGCCGGTGCAGCGCCGCATCCTGTATTCGATGAATGAACTGGGCCTGAACGCCACGGCCAAGCCGCGCAAGTCCGCCACCGTGGTGGGCGACGTGCTGGGTAAGCTGCACCCGCACGGCGACCAGTCGGTGTACGACGCCCTGGTGCGCATGGCGCAGGACTTCTCGCTGCGCTATCCCCTGATCGACGGCCAGGGCAACTTCGGCTCGCGCGACGGCGACGGCGCCGCGGCAATGCGATATACCGAAGCGCGCCTCACGCCGATCTCGCGCCTGCTGCTGGACGAAATCCACCAGGGCACGGTGGACTTCATTCCGAACTATGACGGTTCCTCCGAAGAACCGGCCCTGTTGCCCGCGCGCCTGCCCATGGTGCTGCTGAACGGCGCATCCGGCATTGCGGTGGGCCTCGCGACCGAGATCCCCTCGCACAACCTGCGCGAAGTGGCCGATGCGGCCGTGGCGCTGATCCGCAACCCCAAGCTCTCGCATGCGGAACTGATGAACATTGTTCCCGGTCCGGACTATCCAGGCGGCGGCCAGCTGATTACGCCAGCGGCGCAGATTGCGGACATGTACGCCTCGGGCCGCGGCAGCATGAAGGTGCGCGCGCGCTGGAAAATCGAAGAGCTGGCCCGCGGCCAGTGGCAGGCCGTAGTCTACGAACTGCCGCCGGGGACTTCCGCGCAGAAGGTGCTGGAGGAGATCGAAGAGCTCACCAATCCAAAGGTCAAGCTGGGCAAGAAGGCGCTGTCGCCGGAACAGCTGGCGCTCAAGTCGCTCATTCTCGGCTCGCTCGACACCATCCGCGACGAATCGGGCCGCAATGCGCCGGTGCGCCTGGTGTTCGAACCCAAGTCCAAGAACCAGGACCAGACCGAATTCATGCTGATGCTGCTGGCGCATACCTCGCTGGAGACTTCGGCGCCGATGAATCTCGTGATGATCGGCGGCGACGGACGCCCGCGCCAGAAAGGCCTGGGCGAAGTGCTGCAGGAGTGGATCGACTTCCGCTTCTCCACGGTTACGCGCCGCACGCAGTTCCGCCTGGCGAAAGTGGATGACCGCATCCACATTCTGGAAGGCCGCGAGACCATCCTCCTGAATATCGATGAAGTGATCCACATCATCCGCAATTCGGACGAACCGAAGGCGGCGCTGATCGAACGCTTCCGCCTCAGCGACCGGCAGGCCGAAGACATCCTCGAGATCCGCCTGCGCCAGCTGGCGCGCCTGGAAGCGATCAAGATCCAGCAGGAGCTGGCGGACCTGCGCAAGGAAAAGCAGACCTTGCAGGACCTGCTCGACAATCCATCGTCGATGAAGCGCCTGATCATCAAGGAAATCGAAGCGGACGCCAAGCAGTTCGGCGACGCGCGCCGCACCCTGATCGAAGAAGCGCAGAAGGCTGTCGTGGAACAGAAGGTGGCGGACGAACCGGTCACCGTCATCATCTCCGAAAAGGGCTGGGTACGCGCGCGTACCGGCATCGGCCACGACCCGGCGCAGTTCACCTTCAAGGCTGGCGATTCGCTGTACGGCGCCTTCGAGTGCCGCACGGTGGACACCCTGCTCGGCTTCGGCGACAACGGCAAGGTGTACTCCGTGCCGGTGGCGGCGCTGCCGAACGCACGCGGCGACGGCGTGCCGATCACCACCCTGGTCGACCTTTCGGGCGGCGCGCGCCTGCTGCACTACTTCGCTGGCCCCGCAAACACCCAGCTGCTGATGGCATCCGATGCAGGCTTCGGCTTCATTGCGAAGGCGGGAGACATGGTGAGCCGCCTGAAGGGCGGCAAGGCCTTCATCACGCTGGATGAAGGCGCGAAGCCGCTGCCCCCGACGGTGGTGGCGGAAGGCAGCAGCGCCATCGCGGTGATTTCGGAAAAAGCCAACCTGCTGGTCTTCGGCATGGACGAAATGAAGGTACTGTCCAACGGCGGCCGTGGCGTCACGCTGATGGACCTGGGCGACAAGGAAAAGCTGGTCGCCGCGCGCGCCATCACGCAAAAAGGCGTGACAGTGCTAGGCACGGGCAACGCCTCCAAGCCCAAGGAAGAGAAGCTCGGTGCGACGGCGCTGGCCCCGCACATCGGCAAGCGCGCCCGCAAAGGCAAGCCCATGCCAACCCGCATCAAACCCACCGGCCTCCTCCCGAACAGCTAAAAGCAGCCGAGCCCGTGTCCAACTCTGGTGCCAGGGAAGAAAATTGGACACGGACCCGGCACTAAGCCGCTAGCGCTGGGCTCGTGTCCAAAAATCTTCCCTGGCACCAGAGTTGGACACGAACTGAGCTGTTAATGCTTGGCGGCTTCGGCTTTCACGTCGGCCATGGCTTTGCCTTTCACTTCGGCCGTCTTGGCGGCGGCCTGGGCTTTGTCCTTGTCGGCTTCGGCTTTTTCTTTCGCTACCTTGGCGTCCTGCTTGGCGTCGACTTTCATGGCCTTGGCGTTCGCTTCGGCCACTTCCTTGTCGCCTTTCGCTTCGGCTTTCAGCTTGTCTTCCGGGTCGGCCTTGGCCACTTTTTCGGCGGCTTTGGCGTGCTCCTTGTCAACTTTGGCGTGGGCCTTGGCTTTCTTCTCGTCCGCTTTGGCCTGGGCCTTCGCTACGTCCTTGTCGGCCTCGGCCGCCTTCTTGGCTTCTTTGGCCTCGGCCTTGGCGATGTCCTTGTTGGCCTTGGCCTGTTCCTTGGCAACGTCCGGATTCGCGGCCGGAGTGGTGGCGGTCTGGGCGTACGCAGCAGTGGCGAAAACGCCTGCGAGCAGGGTTGCGAGCAGTTTGTTCATGATGTGCACCTTTCTGTTTGTGGTCTGGATACGCTTCTTGTTCTTGTTGCGTATCCAGAATAGGCACACCCGGCAGCTGGCACTGTGCGCTGCCGCACCATGAAACATTTTGTTTCCTTACTTACGTGAATAGAGGTCGATGGTCTGGCCGATGGCTTCGGCACATACCGTGCAGAAGGCCTCGCTGCGGTCGAACATCACGCATTGCTGCTGCGGGCGATAGTAGCCGGTGGCCTCGTAGTTCGCGCCTTCGAAGGCTCCCACCACCTTGGCGTTCGGCACTTTCGAGAACAGCGCATTCGTCCACGCCAGGTCTTCCTTGAACAGCTGGCTCATTTCGGATTCCGGGCGGTTCTGCTTACGCAGCTCGGCGCGCCGTTTCTGGTAGTCGCGGGAATGGGCTTCGTATTCGGCTTTCGGCCATGAGGTTGGCAGGGCCGTTCCGGGCTTAACGTGCTTCTTCCATTTGAGATTGGCCGGATCGCGCAGCGCCGTGGCGTTCGGCTCCCAGGGTTCGGGGCGCTCGCCAGTGGACTGGTAGGCCACCGGCGAAGTGTAGTACTCGTCCGCCAGCCCCGCGAAGTGGTGGCCGAATTCGTGGACGAAGAGGTAGTTGGCCCAGTCGTTGCTGGCGGCCGCGGTGCTGAACTGGCCGTAGATGCCGCCACCGCCGTAGGTGTCGTTGTTGACGAGGATTTCGATGAATTCGTACGGCGCGTGCTGGGCGATGTCGCGCAGGGCGCGGTTGTCCGTGGTGAGAACGTAGCGCTCGCTGCCGAAGATGTCGTAGCGGGTGTTGAGCGCGGACGCATGATGCGTATTGGTCGAGGGACGGCTGATGCCCGATTCCTCCGTCGGCACGGCTATCGCCCACACGTTGAAGTCCTTCGCGCGCTCCTTGAAGGGACTCACGCTGAACAGGTAGTCCGCCAGGCGTCGCGCGTTCTGCTCGAATTTCGGCAGTTCTGCCTTGGTATAGCCGTCACCCATGATCAGCAGGTCCACCTTCTGCGGCGAAGGGCCGTTCACGCGGATGGCGATCGGCTTGGCGGGCGCCGGCGGCTGCTTGCGCACCACGTCCAGCGCATTCGGGTCCACATCCACGCTCCAGACGATGGAGAACTCGTTGCGTTCGTCGCGTTTCAGGATGCGCACGCGCACCGGCCCTTCTGGCTTGGGGAAGCGCACGGATTCGCCGAAGCCGCGCGTCAGCTTCGCAGCCTCCTCCGTGGTGCGCCATTCGCCGAAGATGGTGGAGAAGCCGCGCGTGTACAGCAGCTTGCCGCTCTTGATGTCCACTACCTCCACCTTGTTGACGCCGCGGTTGGTGTCGTCGATGGCGCGGTCCAAGTCGCCCGGCCAGGGCAGCGGCTCGAGCACCACTCTTTCGATGGCATAGCTCTCGCTCAGGGCGTTGCCGCTGTGGAGGTAGTCGAGGCGCATGGTCGCGGGCTGGGTGGCGCTGGCGGCGCCGCATGCCAGCAGCAGCGCGGCGGCAGCGAGCCGTGCGCGGGTGATGATGGTCATTCAGGAACTCCTTTTTTACTTGTAGTGGTAGAGAGGACGGGCAATTTCGATGGGGCGTACGTCGAGCCGGATATTGAGCACGGAATAGGCCTCGGCCACGCTGGACACGTAGCCGACGCTGTCGGGCGTTTTGGAGAAGCGGAATTCGAAGCCCAGTTCGGGACCGGCGCTGCGCGGATTGCCCGCGGCGATGCCGATGGCTTCCTGCTGGTCGCTGTCGATCAGCCTTTCCATCAGGTCAATCACGGCGCTGTTGCCGAGGATGTCGTTGCTGTAGACAGGCCCGCGCAGGAAGGGGCGCGCCGTATCGAGCCGCCCGCCAGCCTTGTCCGAGGAGGGTGTGAAGCTGCGGGTGGCGATGTTGAACTTGTCGCCCCGGTCCAGGTAGCTGATCGCCACGTTGGCCACGTTGAAGTGCGGGCTGTCCTTGTCCGTGGTGGCGCGCGACATGTCGATCAGCAGCGCGCCCTTGTAGCCGATGATCTCCACCTCGCGCTGGGCGTTGACGACCATGGCGCTGTCCTCGTCGATGCCGAGGCCGAGCTGGTAGCCCTTGGCCAGCATGGCCGGAATCATGCGAGCGAAACGTCCGCGCACCAGCAGGTGCTGGTCGACGAAGACGTCGTCGCCGATGAAGCCCAGGCCGGGCGCAATCTCGTGGCCGTCCGTAATGCCGCTGCGGAGCATGGCCAGCACCGCCTTGGGATTGTAGAACATGGTGCTGCTCATGATGGCCGCGCCCGCGCTGGTGCCGGCGATGACGCCGCCGCGCCGGTACAGGTCCCACACGGCTTCCAGCGCCAGGGTATGGGTGCCATCCTCGCGCACGAGGGCCTTGGTGATGCGTCCCTGGTCGCCGCCTGCGAAATACACGCCGTCCGCCTTGCGGATCTTCTCGGCGAGCGCGGCATCGTCGGCGGCCTTGCGGTAGTCGCTGCCCGCCAGGCGGATGGCCACCGGCACGGCAAAGGCATCCGCGCCGTATTTCTTCAGGTAGGAGATGATGCCGGCCGCAGCGCGCTCGGGGTTGCCCGCCGCCGATGGGAAGACGGCGATGCGGGCGCCCCTCCCTCCCGCCAGCTTGACCACGCGCTGCCAGACGTCCGCGTTGTCGCCGCGCAGGCCGCCGCCGATGATCACCAGCGATCCCTGGGCGTTCGCCGACGGAGGCTGGGCCGGGGCGGCGGGGGAAGGAGCAGGAGTAACGGCCGCCAGCGCAGGGGCCTGCGGGGCCACCTTGAGCAGAGGGCCTTTCTGCGCCTCCTCCGCGCCCAGGGGCAGTGCGCAAGCTGCGGCCAGAGCGATCCAGATTCGGGCGGTTCGGGCAGTGGGCAGCTTGAACATGGCGCTAGCTTCCTTTCGCGTTCCTGTAAATGTCCGGGAAATTGCGCTCCATGAAAGCCTCGGGCTTGGCGGGGGGCGTGAAGCCGTAGCGCGCGTACAGGGGCGCCGCCGTGCTGGTGGCCAGCAGGAAGCGGCGCAGGCCCTGGAGCGAGGGATGGTCCATGAGCGCGTCCATCATGCGCAAACTATAACCCCGGCTACGGTGTTCCGGCAGCACGAATACATCAACGAGATAGGCGAAAGTGGCGCAATCCGTGATAACGCGGGCGAATGCCACCTGGCGGCCATCGTCAAGATAGCCGCCGAAGCACAGGGAACCGGCAATGCTGCGTTCCACGGTTTCGCGGGGAATGCCGAGCGCCCAGGTGGACTGTTCGCTCAGGAAGCGATGAATTAGGCCGACATCCAGCCGCGATTTGTCGTCACTGACTGTCAGTGGCTCCGTCATCCGCGCGGCTTGGTGTATTCGGCCGGGAGCGGGTTCTTTTCGGTTTCGGCCTGCCACAGGAGCGACTGCACCCACCAGCGCTGGCCGTCGTTCACCAGCTGGATGCTGTTAATACCGCGCATGAAGGGCTTGTCGCCCTTGGCGTGGCGCGCTTCGTAGGTGCTGAAAATCTGTGCAATCTGGCCAAACTGGTCGCCGGTGCGGGCGAGTTCGGATTCGAAGAAGCCGTCCTTGGCGAAAACGGGGCCCACGCGGCTGATATAGTCTTCCACCGTCATCACGCGGGTGTTCATGCCGCCTTCCTTGTTCGGGCTGTGCACGATCATGCGGCCGTCAGGCTTGAACAGGGAGCGCAGGCGGTCCCAGTCGCGCTGCTGGCCGGCGGTGCCGGAAATGGTGTCGTAGAGGGCGGCGATGATGCCGTCCACGCTGGCCACGTCGGCAGGCTTGGCCTGCTGGGCCATGGCGCCGGCCATGGCGGTCCAGAGTACCGCGAGTGCTGCAAGTTTCTTCATCGTTTTTCCTTTTGCGATAAAAACGAAACGATACCACCGATGAGCGGCAAGTTGGCGATTTAACCCCTCCTGCCAACCTTGTTTATAATCGGTAAAACAACGGGACATTTATCATGACAGCACAACTCTCCAAAAAAAGCGAAGCCTGGTCGGCGCGTTTTTCCGAACCAGTCTCGGATCTGGTGAAACGTTACACAGCCTCCGTCTTCTTCGACAACCGCATGGCAAAGGCCGATATCCAGGGTTCCCTGGCTCACGCCGAGATGCTGGCGGCCCAGGGCATCATCCCCGCCAGCGACCTGGCGGACATCCAGCGCGGCATGGCGCAGATCGGCCAGGAGATCGAATCCGGCCAGTTCGAATGGCTGCTGGACCTCGAAGACGTCCACCTGAATATCGAAAAGCGCCTGACCGAACTGGTTGGCGACGCGGGCAAGCGCCTGCACACGGGCCGCTCCCGCAATGACCAGGTGGCCACCGATATCCGCCTCTACGTGCGTTCGGCCATCGACGACATCGTGGGCCTGCTCAAGCAGCTGCGCGGCGCCCTCACCGACCTGGCGGAGCAGCACGCCGATACCATCCTGCCCGGCTTCACCCACATGCAGGTGGCGCAGCCCATCACCTTCGGCCACCACATGCTGGCCTATGTCGAAATGTTCGGCCGCGACGCCGAGCGCATGGCCGACTGCCGCAAGCGCGTGAACCGCCTGCCGCTGGGCAGCGCCGCGCTGGCCGGCACCACCTTCCCTATCGACCGCCTGCGCGTGGCGAAGACCCTGGGCTTCGACGACGTTTGCCACAACTCGCTGGACGCCGTGTCGGACCGCGACTTCGCCATCGAATTCACCGCCGCCTCCTCGCTCATCATGACGCACATCTCGCGCATGTCCGAAGAGCTGGTGATCTGGATGAGCCCACGCGTCGGCTTCATCGATATCGCGGACCGCTTCTGCACCGGCTCTTCCATCATGCCGCAGAAGAAAAACCCCGACGTGCCGGAACTCGCCCGCGGCAAGACAGGCCGCGTCTACGGCCACCTGATGGCCCTCCTGACCCTGATGAAGGGCCAGCCCCTGGCCTACAACAAGGACAACCAGGAAGACAAGGAACCGCTGTTCGACACCGTGGACACGGTAGTCGACACCCTGCGCATCTTCGCCGACATGGCGGGCGGCATCACCGTCAAGCCGGAAGCGATGCGCGCCGCCGCCCTGCAGGGCTACGCCACCGCCACCGACCTCGCCGACTATCTGGTGAAGAAGGGCCTGCCCTTCCGCGACGCGCACGAAGCCGTGGCGCACGCCGTGCGCACCTGCGTGGACGCAGGCTGCGACCTGTCCGACCTGTCGCTGGACCAGCTGCGCCAGTTCTCCCCGCTGATCGGCGACGACGTATTCCATGTGCTCACGCTGGAAGGCTCCGTGGCCGCGCGCGACCACGTGGGGGGCACCGCGCCGAACCAGGTCCGCGCCGCCATCGAAAGAGTGAGAAAACAACTCGCCACGTAGCACCGCAGCGGCTAGCAGCATTCCAATACCGACAATAAGAGGAGACTCAGATGTTCATGCCACTCTCCAGGGCGATCGATGCCCTGAACGACAAGATTGCGAGCGCTGTCTCATGGGCGCTGCTGCTGGCGGTGGTGATCTGCACCGGCAATGCGATCATCCGCTATTCGCTCAATATGAGCTCGAACGCCTGGCTGGAGATCCAGTGGTATCTGTTTGCCGCAGTCTTCATGCTCGCCTCGCCGCATACCCTGCGGCGCGACGAGCACGTGCGCATCGACGTGGTGACCGGCCGCTTCTCGCGCCGCACCCAGGTCTATATCGACCTGTTCGGCTTCCTGCTCTTCCTCATGCCGATCTCGCTCGTCATCCTCTACTTCGGCATCCCCTTCGGCATCGAATCCGTGCGCAGCGCCGAGATGTCAAGCAACGCCGGTGGCCTGATCGTGTGGCCCGCAAAGATACTCGTCCCGATCGGCTTCATCCTCATGATCCTGCAGGGCGTTTCCGAGATCATCAAGCGCGTGGCCTACCTGCAGGGCAAGCTGCCTGAAAGCGCCATCAGCAAGCACGCGGTGACGCCGGAGGAAGAAATCGAAGCAATCAAGTCCGCAAACAAGATCAGCTGATAACAAAGAGAACGGATCAAGAGACATGGAAGCATTCATCATTGCAAACCTGGCGCCGATCATGTTCGGCGCGCTGGTGATTTTCCTGCTGTCCGGTTTTCCGGTGGCGTTCGCGCTGGCCGCCAACGGCCTGTTCTTCGGCCTGGTCGGCATTGAGCTTGGCCTGCTGAAGCCCGAACTGCTGCAGGCGCTGCCGAACCGCATCTTCGGCATCATGGCCAACGACACACTCCTGGCCATTCCCTTCTTCACCTTCATGGGCCTGATCCTGGAACGTTCGGGCATGGCGGAGGACCTGCTGGATACCATCGGCCAGCTGTTCGGCCCCATTCGCGGCGGCGTGGCCTATGCCGTGATCTTCGTGGGCGCACTGCTGGCGGCAACCACCGGCGTGGTGGCAGCCTCCGTGATCTCCATGGGCCTGATCTCCCTGCCCGTGATGCTGCGCTATGGCTACGACCGGAAGCTTGCCTCCGGCGTGATTGCCGCATCGGGCACGCTGGCCCAGATCATTCCGCCTTCGCTGGTGCTGATCGTGATGGCCGACCAGCTGGGCCGCTCCGTGGGCGACATGTACCGCGCCGCCTTCGTGCCGGGCCTCCTGCTCACCGCCATGTATGCGGGCTATGTGCTGGCTGTATCCATTTTCCGTCCCAGCCATGTGCCCGCCCTGCCGCCGGAGGCGCGCAACCTGCGCGAGCCGAACGGCGACAGCGGCGTGCGTTCGCTGGCTGTGCTGCTGCTGGCCGCCGTCGCAGGCGCCTATGCCTTCACCCACTTCTACGATGCAAGCCATCCTGAAGCGCACCAGGACGAAGTCGGCATCTTCTCCGCCGCACTGGGCATCATCGGCGCCTTCGCCTTCGCGCTGGCAAACCGCTACCTGAAACTGGGCCTGCTTTCGCGCATGGCCGAACGCGTGGTGTTCGTGCTGATTCCGCCGCTGGCCCTGATCTTCCTGGTGCTGGGCACCATCTTCATCGGCGTCGCCACCCCGACCGAAGGCGGCGGCATGGGCGCGATGGGCGCCATCCTGCTCGCCCTGATGAACCGGCGCCTGAACTTCGGCCTGCTGAAGCAGGCCATGATGTCCACCACCCGCCTTTCCTGCTTCGTGATCTTCATCCTGATCGGGTCCACCGTGTTCGCGCTGGTGTTCCGCGGCGTGAATGGCGACCTGTGGGTGGAGCACCTGCTTTCCAGCCTGCCGGGCGGCGTCACGGGCTTCCTCATCGTGGTCAACATCATGTTCTTCGTGCTGGCCTTCTTCCTGGACTTCTTCGAGCTGGCCTTCATCCTGGTGCCGCTGGTGGGTCCTGTCGCGGAGAAGCTGGGCATCGACCTGATCTGGTTCGGCGTGCTGCTGGGCGTGAACATGCAGACTTCCTTCATGCACCCGCCCTTCGGCTTCGCCCTCTTCTATCTGCGCTCCGTAGCGCCGAAGGAAGTGAAGACCACGGATATCTACTGGGGTTCCATACCCTTCGTGCTGATCCAGGTCGTCATGGTGGCGCTGATCATCGCCTTCCCAAGCCTCGTCTCCATCGAGTCCAAGACCGACATGAACGAGCAGTTGGAGCTGAAGATCGACCAGCCAGCCGATTACGGCGCACCGCCCACGGAGGAAGCGCCGAAGGAAGAAGAGCAGCCCGCCTTCAACCTGGAGCCGGAGACGGCCGAGCCGGAGAAGAAGTAAGCCCTAGTGCGTCACCAGGGTTGACAGCACGGAGAAGGCAGCGCCGGTGTGCTCCTTCTCCAGCAGCAGCGTCAGTTCCGTGTGGGTCGAGATCATGTTCACGAGGTTGATCTTGTCCCACGCCAGCTTCTTCAGAATGCCGTGATAGACGCCGGGTGTGCGGTGAGATTCCGCCGCCAGCTGCAAGGTCACCGCATTCAGGTCGTCGAGCCTCGCCAGCAGGCGCTCCCCCGCAAACACTTCCTCCACGAGCGGGATCAGGGGACGGCTGCATACCACCATCACCTCATTGCTTCCCCGCGTCACCGTGAGATAGAGCCCCTGCAGCAGGCCCGATTGCGCCAGCAGCTGGCGGTGGCAGGCGTCGGTTGCCTCGGAGTGGCGGTAAGTCATCTCCACCAGGTCCGTGCGGGCCGTGAGCTGCCCATGGCGCCGCGTCAGGGCCGGATCGCCATGCGCCGCCGCGGCGGGCAGGCGCTCGGTGACACGGCGCAGCGCCATCACCACGGCGGCCTGGCCCACGGGCTTCCACAGGTCCGACTCGAGCTGCGGCTGCAGCTGCCGCGCCAGCTCCGACAGATTGATCAAACCGCGCCGCAAGCCTTCACTCAGGAAGGGCGACTCCAGCACGATGCGTTCGACTTTGTTTGTAATGGACAGCATTGGACTCGCAGGAAAAAAGAATAGCCACCCCGGCGCCGCTCGCGGCGAGGGGAACAGGTTTCGATGTCGAGTGGTACTGCGCTGCCTAACTTGGGGGCCGTGCCTTGGCGGGTGGGCGGAGGATGCTGCGAGAATCTTTGCTCATTTTGCGTCCCTGATGTTTGCCTCAGCGCGGCAGGAATGTGCGCTGCGTGTTTAAGCCCGTCGGTGCATGCGTGGCCCTCCGGTGCATGATTTCAGTGTACGACGCATGATGCGAAATTTGCAAAAGATTTCGTGACGTGCGCGCAAGCTGTTGCGCAGGCGATTCATACACGCCGTGAATGTCTCATTCTTAACACCTGCGCCGCGTACGACTCATTTCCAAAGATTTTTGACACCGCCAAAGCGGGAGGAATAGTGTCGCGTTCACCCGCACTCCGGCGCCGCCGGAAAAGTCTGCGGCTCCACTTCCCTCACCAAAAATCACGGAGATGAAATGACACTACGCAAAAGCATTTTCGCCGTCGCTGCCGCGTTGGCTGCACTGCCCGCCGTTCAGGCGCAGGAACGCGGCGTACTGCCGCAGACGCTGATGTCCGCACCCGGCCGCGCCATGAGCGCGGGCGAAAACGCCAACCTCGCAGCACGCCTGGCCGACCGCCGCGCCGCGGCAGGCCTGGACGATGAACACGGCTTCCGCCTCGGCCAGCAGCACCCCGGCGCACAGGGCACCCGCATCAGCCGCGCGCAGCACACCTTCAAGGGCCTGCGCGTGTTCGGCTCTGAATCCGTGGTGGTGACGAACGACGATGGCGACATCCTCAGCGAATCCGTGTCCGACCGGCGCGGCGGCTTGGGCGGCGCACGGGCTCAGGCCGCGGGCGGACTGACCGACCTCACCCCATCGATAACGGCCGAGGAAGCCATCGCCAAGGTGGTGCAGAAAGTATCGCCGGGCGGCGCCCATCGCTGGAAACCGGAAGCGGAGCTGCTGATCTGGCCCGTCATGAAAACGGTGCGCCTGCCATCCGCGGCCAACAAGCCCGATTCGGCGCTGAACGCCATGGATGTGGAAGACGTGGTGGACCACTACGAGCTGGCCTATCTCGTGAAAACCCGCATGGCCGACAGCCGGAAGCTGGTGTATCACGACACCGTGGTGAACGCAAAGACCGGCGCCATCATCGCCCAGTGGGAAGCGCTGCAGAACGTCGTCGGCAGCGGCAAGAGCCAGTACAACGGCACGGTGCCGATCAACACCACCCTGAGCGGCAGCACCTACCAGATGCTGGACGCGACCCGTGGCGTCGGCGGCCAGTACGGCGGCATGGCGATCACCAACGCCAATCACAGCCCCGAATCCAACCCGAATCCGGGCAGCATCTACACCAACAGCACCAACACCTGGGGCGACGGCCTGCAGTACATCAATGGCGGCAGCACCACAAACGCCAACGGCCAGACCGCCGCGGTGAACGCGCTGTGGGGCCTGATGAACACCTACGACACGATGAAGAATGTGCTGGGCTGGCAAAGCCTGGACGGCAACAACACCTCCACCTACATCGCAGTACACGTGGACACCCAGTACGACAACGCCTTCTTCGAGCCGGGCTGCAAATGCATGTACATCGGCGACGGTGGCACCAGCTTCAACAACCTGGGCTCCATCGACGTGATCGGCCACGAAATGGGCCACGGCGTGATCGACGCCACGTCCAACCTTGTGTACTCGGGCGAATCGGGCGGCCTGAATGAGTCGAACTCCGACATCGCGGGCGAAATGACGGAAGCCTATGCGCGCGCTGGCGGCACCGGCACCGTGGTCCCGGCAACCGGCAACGACTGGATGACCGGCAAGGAGATCAGCAAGAGCGGGCAGCCCCTGCGCTGGCTCTACAAGCCAAGCAAGGACGGCAAGAGCCCCAATGCCTGGAGCAACACGCTGAAGACCCTGAACGTCCACTACAGCAGCGGCCCGAACAACCGCATGTTCTACTTCCTGTCCCAGGGTTCCAGCGCGGATTCGGCCAGCGACTACTACAGCTCCTACCTGACCCAGAACCCGCGCAACATGACCGGTATCGGCAACGACAAGGCCTACCGCATCTGGTTCAAGGCAGCGACCACCAAGTTCACCTCGTCCACCAACTACGCGGATGCACGCAACAAGGTGCTGCAGGCGGCGGAAGAACTGTATGGCGTGGGCAGCGCGGAAGCGACAGCGGTGAAGCGCGCCTATGCGGCCATTAATGTGGGCACGGACGTTCCCGAAACCACGGGCGGCGGTTCGGTCTCGATCAATACGCAGCCGGCCAGCATCACGGTAGCACCGGGCGCCACCGCTTCCTTCACGGTGGGCGCGACGGGCGGCACCGCGCCATACAGCTACAAGTGGTATCGCAACAATACCCTGATCAGCGGCGCGACGGCGGCCACCTACTCCTTCACCGCACAGAGCACCGACAACGGCGCCGTATTCAAGGCAACGGTGACGGATTCCTCCACCACCCCCGTCACCGCCACCTCCGCCAATGCGACCCTCACGGTGAGCAGCGGCGGCGGCACCTCCACCGAGCGCGTGGTCAACGGCGGCTTCGAATCCGGCACCACGGGCTGGGCGGGCACCACGGGCGTGATCGGTACTTTCAGTGGCCAGACGGCCTACGAAGGCTCCCGCTACGCATGGCTGGGCGGTAACGGCAGCACGGCGACCGAAACGCTGACGCAGGACGTGGCGATTCCATCGACCGCCACCTCCGCCTCGCTGAGCTTCGCGCTGCACATCGACACCGCCGAAACCACGAGCAGCACCGCCTACGACAAGCTGGTGGTCACGGTGAAGAACACGGCGGGCACGGTGCTTGGCACGCTGGCGACCTATTCGAACCTGAACAAGGCCACCGGCTACCAGGTCCGCACCTTCAGCCTGCTGCCGTACAAAGGCCAGACGGTGCGCCTGTCCTTCGCCATGACGGAAGACTCGTCGCTCCAGACCTCCTTCGTCGTCGACAAGGTCAGCCTGGTAACGCAGTAACAGCCTGGCTCGTGTCCACCCTTGGGGTCAGACCCCAAGGGTGGACACGGGCTGAACTATTAGCTGCGCTTGGAGACGAGAGTGAGGATGTCGTAGCTGGCCACCAGTTCGTCGTTCTGGTTCGTGACCTGGACGTCCCAGGCCACCACGCCCTGGCCGACGCCCTTGTCGTCCTTGCGGTTGCGGTCGACCTTGCGCTTGCAGGTGAGGCGGGCGCGGATGGTGTCGCCGATGCCAACCGGCGTGATGAAGCGCAGGTTGTCCAGGCCGTAGTTGGCCAGCACGGGGCCGGGCGCTGGGGACACGAAGAGGCCTGCCGCCGCCGACAGCACGAAGTAGCCGTGCGCGATGCGCTTGCCGAACTGGGTGTCCTTCGCGGCGATGTCGTCGAAGTGCATGTAGAAGTAGTCGCCCGATACGCCGCCGAAGTTGACGATGTCCGCTTCGCTCACCGTGCGGCGGTGCGTCAGCAGCGAGTCGCCCACTTCCAGGTCCTCGAAGTATTTGCGGAAGGGGTGCAGGTCGCTTTCCTTGACGGCCGCGCCGCGCACATACTCGCCAGTGATGGCCGCGAGCATGGTCGGCGATCCCTGCACAGCGGTGCGCTGCAGGAAGTGCTTCACGGCGCGGATGCCGCCCAGTTCTTCGCCGCCGCCCGCGCGGCCAGGACCGCCGTGCTTCAGCTGCGGCAGCGGCGAGCCGTGGCCCGTCGAATCCACCGATGCTTCGCGTTCCAGCACCAGCACGCGGCCATGGTGCGCCGCCGCCACAGGAACGGCATGCGCCGCGATCTTCGGGTCTTTCGTCACCAGCGTCGAAACAAGGCTGCCCTTGCCGCGCGCGGCAAGCGCCAGGGCTTCGTCCATGTCGCCATAGGTCATGAGCGTGCTGACAGGGCCGAAGGCTTCGATGTCGTGCACGGCGTCGTTCTCCATGGCGTTGCGGCACATGAGCAGCGTCGGGGAGAAGAAGGCGCCTTCGGATACGCCCTCGCCAATCAGTTTCAAGTCGCCCTTGGCGCCGAAGATCAGCTCATTGCCTGCCGCCAGGCGTTCCACCTGCGCGGCCACGTCGCGCTGCTGGTCCTTCGAGGCCAGAGAACCCATGCGCACGCCTTCCACGGACGGGTCGCCCACCGTAACCTTGGCCAGGCGCTCGCGCAGGCGTTCCGCCACGGCGTCCGCCTGCTGGCGCGGAACGATGATGCGGCGGATGGCCGTGCACTTCTGGCCAGCCTTGCCCGTCATCTCGCGCGCCACTTCCTTCACGAAGAGGTCGAATTCGGGATCGTCCGGCTGAACGTCCGGCGCGAGGATGGCGCAGTTCAGCGAATCGGCTTCCGCCGTGAAGGGAACGGAGTTGGCGATCAGGTTGCGGTTGGCGCGCAGCTTGGCGGCCGTATCGGCGGAGCCGGTGAAGGTGACCACGTCCGAACCGCCCAGGCGGTCCAGCAGGTCGCCGGTGCTGCCGATGACCAGCTGGAGGGCGCCATCCGGCAGCAGGCCGGAATCGTTGATCATGCGGATCAGGGCTTCCGTCAGATAGCTCGTTGCCGTGGCAGGCTTGCCGATGCAGGGCAAGGCGGCGAGGAAGCTCGGGGCGAACTTCTCGAGCAGACCCCAGATGGGGAAATTGAAGGCGTTGATGTGCACCGCGATGCCACCGCGCGGAACGAGAATATGCGTGCCGGAGAAGCCGCCGCGCTTGCCGAGCGCCATGGCCGGGCCTTCGTGCAGCACGTTCGACGATGGCAGCTCGCGGCTGCCCATGCTGGCGTAGGCGAACAGGGTGCCGATGCCGCCTTCCACGTCCACCCAGCTGTCCGCACGGGTTGCGCCGGTGAGGTGGGAGACCTTGTACAGCTCCTCCTTGCGCTCCATGAGGTAGAGCGCCAGCGCCTTGAGGCACGCGGCGCGCTGCTGGAAGTCCAGTGCCATGAGGGAGCGAGTGCCGGTCTTGCGGCCATAGTCCACGGCTTCGGCGAAGTCGATGGCTTCGGCGTGGGTATGGTAAATCAGGCTGTTGGTCAGGGCGCTGTGCAGCGGCGAGGCGGCTTCCTTGCCGTGCCAGCGGCCGCCGATGAAGCTTTGCAGGGTTGCTACGTTGGACATGTGATCTCCGTTCGTTATTGCGTCATTCGGACGCATTCTTGTGCTGGTGCAGCGGCAGCGAGCTTTCCCACTGCATGCGCTGGCGGTCAGGCTCCACTTCCGTCAGCGCCTCGACTTCACGCATCGTTTGCAATGAGCGTACGGCCAGGTCGTGGTAATGCGCCGTGCCCGAGTTTTTCCATTTCAGTTCCGCGTCAGTCACCTGGCGCACAACGCGCGCGGGCGTGCCCATCACCATGCTGCGCGGTTCGATGACCATTCCAGCTTTGACAAAGCTCATGGCGGCAATGATGCTCTCGGCGCCGACGACGGCGTTGTCCATGACCACGGCATTCATGCCCACCAGCGAGTTGCGGCCGATGCGGCAGCCGTGCAGCACGGCGCCGTGGCCGATATGGCCATCCACTTCCACCACCGTGTCCGACGCGGGGAAGCCGTGCATCACGCAAGTGTCCTGCACGTTCGCGCCCTCTTCCAGGATCAGGCGGCCAAAGTCGCCGCGCAGCGACGCAAGGGGCCCGATGTAGCATCGCGGACCGACGATGACATCGCCGATCAGCACCGCCGTCGGGTGCACGTAGGCCGTCGGGTGGACGACCGGGCGCACGCCGTTGATTTCATAAACCTTGACCATCGCTTAAACCCGTTCGATAACAACGGCGATGCCCTGGCCAACGCCGATGCACATGGTGCACAGGGCGTAGCGCCCGCCGGTGCGTTCCAGCTGGTTGACGGCGGTGGTAACCAGGCGCGCGCCCGACGCACCCAGGGGATGGCCGATAGCGATGGCGCCGCCGTTTGGATTCACATGGGCTGCATCGTCAGGCAGGCCGAGGTCCCGCGTTACGGCCAGCCCTTGTGCGGCAAAGGCCTCGTTCAGTTCGATCACATCCATCTGGCCGATGGTGAGGCCCAGCTGTTCCAGCACCTTCTTCGACGCTGGCGAGGGACCGAAGCCCATGATGCGCGGAGCAAGACCGGCCGTCGCCATACTCAGCACCTTGGCGCGCGGCTTCAGGCCGTACTTGTCAACCGCTGCAGCGGAAGCCAGCAGCACGGCGCAGGCGCCGTCGTTGACGCCCGAGGCATTGCCCGCGGTGACCGTGCCTTCCGGCTTGACCACGCCCTTCAGCTTTGCCAGCTGCTCCAGCGTGGTGTCCGGACGGGGATGCTCGTCGGCGTTGACGATTTTCGGGTCGCCTTTCTTCTGCGGAATGGTGACGGGCACGATCTCGCTGGCGAAATGGCCTGCGGCGTTGGCGGCGGCCCAGCGCTGCTGGCTGCGCAGGGCGAAGGCGTCCTGGTCTTCGCGGCTGACCTTGAACTCCTCTGCCACGTTCTCCGCCGTTTCGGGCATGCTGTCGATGCCATACTTCGCCTTCATCAGCAGATTCACGAAGCGCCAGCCGATGGTGGTGTCCTCGATTTTCGCGCTGCGCGAGAAGGCGCTGTCGGCCTTGCCCATCACGAAGGGGGCGCGGCTCATGCTCTCAACGCCGCCCGCGATCACCAGATGGGCCTCGCCGGACTTGATGGCGCGTGCGGCAATGCCGATGGCGTCCAGGCTCGATCCGCACAGGCGGTTGATGGTGTTGGCTGGCACCTCGGCTGGCAGGCCTGCGAGCAGCGCAGCCATGCGGCCGACGTTGCGGTTGTCCTCGCCCGCCTGGTTGGCGCAGCCGTAGTAGACGTCGTCCACCTTCGCCCAGTCCACGCCCGGATTGCGCTGCATGATGGCGGCAATGGGCACGGCGGCCAGGTCGTCGGCACGCACCGAAGACAGCGCGCCTCCGTAGCGGCCGAAGGGAGTGCGCACAGCGTCGCAGATAAAGGCTTCGTTCATTGATATGTCCTTCTTATTTGGGGCGTTTGTCCAGCACGCGCTTGGCCTTGCCGGTGAGGGTTCGTTCGATGCTGTCGGCGGCCTGCAGTTTCACTGTCGTCGTCACGCCGACATAGGTCTTGATGTGGTGCTCCAGTTCGCGCGCAAGCGCCCCGGTTTCGCTGTCGGTCAGCTTCACTTCGGGGCGCAGTTCTCCGATCACGTCCAGCTTGTCGAGATGGCCCTCGCGCGACACCACCAGCTGGTACTGCGGCGCGAGCTTGGGCATTTTCAGGATCAGCTCTTCGATCTGCGTTGGGAAGACGTTCACGCCGCGGATGATGAGCATGTCGTCCGAGCGGCCCGTGATCTTGCCCATGCGGCGCATGGCGCGCGATGTGGGCGGCAGCAGGCGGGTGAGGTCGCGCGTGCGGTAGCGGATGACGGGCATCGCCTCTTTCGTGAGCGAGGTGAATACCAGCTCGCCTTCCGATCCGTCCGGCAGCACCTCGCCCGTTTCGGGGTCGATGATCTCGGGATAGAAATGGTCCTCCCAGATCACGGGACCATCCTTGCTCTCGATGCACTCGCTGGCCACGCCGGGGCCGATCACTTCAGAAAGGCCGTAGATGTCCACCGCGTCGATACCCGCGCGCTTCTCGATCTCGCCGCGCATGGCGTCGGTCCACGGTTCGGCGCCGAAGATGCCCACCTTGAGCGAGGATTCCGCCGCGTCCAGGCCCTGGCGCTGGAATTCCTCGATGATGTTGAGCATATACGACGGGGTGACCATGATGATCGAGGGCCTGAAGTCCTGGATCAGCTGCACCTGCTTCTCCGTCTGCCCGCCGGACATGGGAATGACCGTGCAGCCCAGGCGCTCGGCGCCGTAGTGGGCGCCAAGGCCGCCCGTGAACAGCCCGTAGCCGTAGGAGATGTGCACCATGTCGCCCTTGCGGCCGCCCGCCGCGCGGATCGAACGGGCCACCATGTCAGCCCACATGTTCACGTCGTTCTGGGTGTAGCCGACAACGGTGGCCTTGCCGGTGGTGCCGCTCGACGCATGGATGCGCACCACCTGCTCGCGCGGTACGGCGAAGAGGCCAAAGGGATAGTTGTCGCGCAGGGTCTTCTTGTCCGTGAACGGGAACTTCGCCAGGTCGGCCAGGGACTTCAGGTCATCCGGATGCACGCCCTTTGCATCGAAGGCGTTGCGGTAGTGCGGCACGTTCTCGTAGGCGTGCTTCAGCGTCTTCTTCAGGCGTTCCAGCTGCAGCGATTGCAGCTCGTCCCTGCTGGCGCGCTCGATCGGCTCCAGGTCCGATGGCGCGGGATGTCGTTGGACCATTCCGGTCTCCTCTTCAGCGCTGGACGGGCGCCACTTCACCGCTGACCCGGTGCGATTTGCCACGGAAGGTTGCGATCAGGCGGCCGTCCTGGTTCTTGACGGTGACGTCGTAAATGCCGGTCTTGCCGGCCAGCGCCTGCTCCACCGCCTCGGCGGTCAGCAGGTCATCCTGGCGGCCTGGCGCCAGGTAGTCGATCGTGCAGCCCGCGCCTACCGTGTTGAGGTTATGGCTGTTGCACGCGAACGCGAAGGCGCTGTCCGCCAACGCGAAAATGAAGCCTCCATGGCAGGTAAGGTGCCCGTTCAGCATATCGGCCCGCACCGGCATCGTCATGCGCGCATAGCCGGGACGGATCTCGATCAGTTTCATGCCCAGGCTCTGGCTTGCCGTATCGCGCGCATACATGGCGGCGCCTGCCGCCTCGGCCAATGCCTGGGGATTCAGTGCGGAAGCCGCATCATGCATGGATCTTCGCTCCGCTTGCCTGCTTGCGGCGCAGCAGCGGCGACACGCGGTAGCGGTCCTCGCCATAGGCCTGCGCCAGGTTCTCCAGTACCGTGACGATGTGCTTCACGCCCACCGTATCCGCCCACGCCAGGGGGCCGCGCGGATAATTGACGCCCTTCTGCATGGCGATATCCGCCGCGGCAGCGCTGCACACGCCCTGCTGTACGGCGTCCGCCGCCTCGTTTGCCAGCATGGCGACAGTGCGCATCACGGCCAGGCCGGGAACATCGTCCAGGCGGGTGACGGCAAAGCCCGCGGCCTGGAACATACCAATGGTGGCGTCGATGGCGCGCTGGCTGCACTGGTCCGCCGCCGCGATGGCGATGCGCGGCGAAGCCGCAGCGTCGAACACGAGGTCGTAGACGATGGTATCGGGATGCTTGTTGTCTGCCGCGCGGCGCGTCGCAGTGCGGCCGTCCGTCAGGTAGATGGCGGCGCCGTTGCAGTGGAAGGCCGGGGCCTCCGCGTGCTGATGTCCTTCGGCGGACTTGCGGTTGGTGACGGCGATGCCGTGCTGTTTCAGGCGGTCCACCATGCCCTGGGTGAGCGCACCATTCGCGCCGGCCTCGAGGCTGTAGCCCACGTACTCCGGCTTTTCACGCAGCGCTTCCGTTTTCGGTTCGGGCTTCGCCGCGTCCGCGCCATACTGGTACAAGCCTCGGCCGGATTTTCGGCCGAGGAAGCCTGCGTTCACCATCTCCTGCTGCAGCACGGATGGTGTGAAGCGGGGATCGTTGTAGTAGGCATTGAAGACGGACTGGGTGACGGAGAAATTCACGTCGTGGCCGATCAGGTCCATCAGCTCGAAGGGTCCCATGCGGAAGCCGCCAGCTTCGCGCAGAACGGCGTCGATGGTGGCTGCATCCGCCGCCTGCTCGTTCAGCAGGCGCCAGCCTTCGGCATAGAAAGGGCGCGCCACGCGGTTCACGATGAAGCCCGGCGTGGACTTGGCATGCACCGGATTCTTGCCCCAGGCGGCGGCCGTGTCATACACAGCCTGCGCGGCGGCGGCATCGGTGGCCACGCCGCTGATCACTTCCACCAGCGCCATCAGGGGCACGGGATTGAAGAAGTGCATGCCCACCAGTCGCTGCGGGCGGCGGAGCTTCGCGGCAATGGCCGTGACGGAGATGGACGAGGTGTTGGTGGCGAGGATGGCGTCATCGGCGACAATGCCTTCCAGGTCCGCGAACAGGGAACGCTTGACGTCGAGGTTCTCCACAATGGCTTCCACCACCAGCGCCGCATCCGCCACCTGGGCCAGGCCGTTCACGCCATGCAGGCGGGCGCGCGCACTATCCGCGTCGGCGGCGCTCATCTTGCCCTTCTCGGCCAGCTTGTCGAAGACGGCGCCGATATCGGCGATGGCCTTGCTCACGGCTTCGGCGCGCGTATCGAACAGCTTCACCTGATGCCCGGCGGCCGCTGCCACCTGCGCAATGCCCGAACCCATTGCCCCGCTGCCGATAACGGCAACCACACTTCCCCGTGCGATAGCCGCCATGCTTATTCCCCCTTGAATTGTGGTGCGCGTTTGGCGATGAAGGCGTCCACGCCCTCGCGGTAATCGTGGCTGTTGCCCAGCTCACGCATCATCTGGCCTTCGAGTTTCAACTGTTCTTCCAGCGTGTTGTGGTAGCTGATCTGGAAAGCCTTCTTCGTGTAGGCGAGGCCCTTGGTGGGCGCGGTGGCGAAGTGTTCGGCCATGGCCATGGCTTCGTTCATGAGCACTTCGTCCGGAATCGCCTTCCAGATCAGGCCCCACTGTTCCGCGCGGTCGGCGCTCAGCTTCTCGCCCAGCATGGCGAGGCCGGTGGCGCGCGCGTGGCCGATCAGGCGCGGGAGAATCCAGGTGCCGCCGGTATCCGGAATCAGGCCCAGTTTGCAGAAGACCTCCACGAAGCTGGCCGATTTCGCGGCAAGCACGATATCGCAGGCCAGCGCCAGGTTCGCGCCGGCGCCTGCGGCCACGCCGTTCACGGCGCAGATCACAGGCATGGGCAAGTCGCGCAACGCCAGCACCAGCGGCGCGTAGAATTTTTCGACGGATTCGCCCAGGTCCACGCCCTTTGCGCCCGGCTCCACGGCGCGGTCGGAGAGATCCTGCCCGGCGCAGAAGCCGCGGCCCGCGCCCGTCAGCACCAGAACGCGCACCGATTTGTCGGAGCGCAGCTTCTCCAGCGCGTCGCGCACTTCGAGGTGCATGGCCTGCGTGAAGCTGTTCAGCTTATCGGGACGGTTCAGCGTCAGCTTGGCGATGCCTTCCTTAATCTCGAACAGGATATTCTGGTAGCTCACTGTTGCCTCCTTGTATTTGTTTCTTAAAGGGGTCTGTCCCCTTTAAGAAATTGTTATTCGGCCTGGTCGAAGTCGATGACGACTTTGTCGGTTGCGGGGAAACTCTGGCAGCTCAGCACGAAGCCGCGGGCGATCTCGTAGTCTTCCAGCGCGTAGTTCACGTCCATGTCCACCTTTCCTTCCAGTACCTTGCAGCGGCAGGTGGAGCATACGCCGCCCTTGCAGGAGTAGCGCATGTCCAGGCCCGCGCGCAGGCCTGCGTCGAGGATGGATTCCTTGTCCTTGTCCATGCTGAAGGTGGCGGCGTTGCCGTCCATGATGACGGTGACTTCGGTCTGCTGCCCAGCGCCCATCTCGGCCTGCGTGCGCGGCTTGTGCTGGTGCTTGGGAATGCTGGCGGCGAACAGTTCGATCTTGATGTTCGGCTTGGGCATGCCCGCTTCCTGCAGCGCTTCCGACACGCCGTGCATCATGTCTTCCGGGCCGCAGATGAAGGCGGTGTCGTAGTCTTCGATGCGGATCCAGTGCTGGAGCAGCTGCTTCGTCTTTTCCTTCGTGATGCGGCCGTTGAAGAGTTCAATGTCCTGCTGCTCGCGGCTCATCACGTAGACGATGTTCAGGCGCTCAAGGTAGCTGTCTTTCAGTTCCATCAGCTCGTTCTTGAAGATCACCGACGAGGAGGCCCGGTTGCCGTAGAACAGAGTGAAGGTGCTTTGCGGCTCGGTGAGCAAGGTGGTCTTGATGATGGAGAGCACGGGCGTGATGCCGCTGCCCGCCGCAAATGCGAGGTAGTTGCGCTTGTTCTCCGCCGACAGGGGCACGTTGAAGTGGCCCATGGGCGGCATGACGTCGATGGTCATGCCCGGCTTCAGCGCTTCGTTGGCCCAGGTGGAGAAGGCGCCGCCCGGGGTGCGCTTGATCGCCACGCGCAGGCTGCTGTCCTGCACCGCGGAGCAGATGGAGTAGGAGCGGCGCACGTCTTCCTCGCCGATCAGCGTGCGCAGGGTGAGATGCTGGCCCTGCTGGTACTTGAAGCTGTCCTGCAGTTCCGGCGGCACGGCGAAGGTGACGGCGATGCAGTCGCGCGTTTCGTTGTGCACTTTGGCGACTGCCAGTGGATAGAATTTGCTCATGGTGTTCAGTGGCACTTGAAGTAGTCGAACGGCTCGCGGCAGTCCAGGCACTTGTACAGGGCCTTGCAGGGCGTGGAGCCGAACTGGCTGGTGAGTTCCGTGTGGTGCGATCCGCAATGGGGACAGGCGACGTCCGGCGCTTCCAGCCTGCCGGGGCCGCGCGAAATGCCGCGCAGGCCGCTGATGTCCACCACCTTCTGCGCGGGCGGGGCGATGCCGTAGCCTTTCAGCCTGGCCTTGCCCGTTTCGCTCATCCAGTCGGTGGTCCACGCTGGCGAGAGCTGGGTGACGATGCCGATCCTGTGCAGGCCGTGCGCCTTGAGCGCTTCGCCGATGGCATCGGAGATCACCTGCATGGCGGGGCATCCCGAATAGGTGGGCGTGATGGTGACGGTGCAGCCGCCGTCGCCCACTTTGACATCGCGCACGATGCCGAGATCGACCACCGAGATCACGGGAATCTCGGGATCGGCGACGTCCGCCAGCCAGGCCCAGACCTGGTCTGCGCTCACCGCCTCGGCAACGTCAGCGGCGCACATTTACCACTCCGCTCCAGGATAGGCGCGCTGCAGGAACTGCATCTCGGCCAGCAGGTAGCCCAGGTGCTCGGTGTGGCGGCCTTGCTTGCCGCCCTTCTGCATCCATGCATCGGCCGGCGGCATGGCGAGCGTGGCTTCGCCGAAGATGTCCGATACGTGGTCGAGCCATTGCTGGCGCAGCATCGCCGCATCCTGCGCGATGCCGGCGGCAACCATGGCCTGGTCGGTGTCGTCGTAGTTGAAGACTTCGCCCGTGTACATCCACAGTTCATCGGCCGCCGTTTGCGTGTAGCGGTGGCTCGTTTCAGTGCCGTCGCCCAGGCGCACGATCAGGTCCCCGCTGCGGCGCAGGTGGTAGGTGACTTCCTTCAGCGACTTCTCGGCGATTTCCGCTATGCGGGTATCGGACGACTTGGTCAGCGCGCCGATCAGGAAGTAGTGCCAGGTATCGAAGAAGAACTGGCGCATCAGCGTGTGCGCGTAGTTCCCGTTCGGCTGCTCCACCAGCAGCACATTGCGGAAGTCGTGCGCGTCGCGCAGATAGGCCAGGCGGTCCTCGTCGCGGCCCTGCCCTTCCAGCTCGCCCGCGTAGCCGAGCCACATGCGGGCCTGGCCGAGCAGGTCGAGGGCGACGTTGGTGAGCGCCATGTCTTCTTCCAGCGCCGGACCCTTGCCGCACAGCTCGGACAGCCGCTGGCTCAGCACCAGCGCGTTGTCGCCCAGGCGCAGCAGGTAGTTGACTTTGTGATCCATGCGCAGCCTCAGAGATTCTTCACTTCTTCCGGCATCGGGAAGAAGGTGGGATGGCGGTACACCTTGCTGTTGGACGGCTCGAACAGCGCGCCCTTGTCGGCCGGACTGCTGGCCACGATGTCGGCGGCGCGCACCACCCAGATGCTCACGCCTTCATTGCGGCGCGTGTAGACGTCGCGCGCGTTGTTGATCGCCATTTCCGCGTCCGGCGCGTGCAGGCTGCCCACGTGCTTGTGCGCCAGGCCGTGCTGGCTGCGGATGAATACTTCCCACAGGGGCCATTCTTTGCTCATGCTGTCTCCTTCAGGCCGCGGCCTTCTTTGCTTGTTGTTTGTCCGCGTGGGCGACGAGCGCCTCGCGGAACCACGCGCCTTCTTCCCAGGCGGTGACGCGCGTGCGCAGGCGCTCGCGGTTGCAGGGGCCGTTGCCCTTCAATACGTTGTGGAATTCGGACCAGTCGATTTCGCCGAAGTCGTAGCTGCCGCGCTCCTCGTTCCATTTCAGGTCCGGGTCGGGAATGGTCAGGCCCAGGAACTCGGCCTGGGGCACGGTCTGGTCCACCATGCGCTGGCGCAGTTCGTCGTTCGAGAACAGCTTGATGCGCCATTTGCTGGACTGGGCGCTGTTCACTGAGTCGGCGTCGGAAGGACCGAACATCATGAGCGATGGCCACCACCAGCGGTTCAGCGCATCCTGCGCCATGGCCTTCTGTTCGGGCGTGCCGCGCGCGAGGGCCATCATGATGTCGTAGCCCTGGCGCGCGTGGAAGGATTCTTCCTTGCACACGCGGATCATGGCGCGCGAATACGGGCCGTAGGAGCAGCGGCAGAGGGGAATCTGGTTGATGATGGCCGAGCCGTCCACCAGCCAGCCGATGGCGCCCATGTCGGCCCAGCTCAGGGTGGGGTAGTTGAAGATGCTCGAATACTTTGCCTTGCCCGAGTGGAGGGCAGCCAGCAGCTCGTCGCGCGATACGCCGAGGGTTTCGGCTGCGCTGTAGAGGTAGAGGCCATGGCCCGCCTCGTCCTGGATCTTGGCCAGCAGGATCGATTTGCGTTTCAAGGTCGGGGCGCGGGTCACCCAGTTACCTTCCGGCAACTGACCGACGATTTCCGAGTGGGCGTGCTGTGAGATCTGGCGGATGAGGGTCTTGCGGTAGGCCTCGGGCATCCAGTCCTTGGCCTCGATCTTGATGCCGGCGTCGATGCGCTCCTGGAAGGCGCGCTCCTCCTCGCTCATGTCATCCAGCGTCCGGACGTTTTTCAGCCCGGTTTCCACCATTTGTGCATACATGGCTTGCCTCCAATTCTGTATCAGTCCATCATACGATACAAATTCCGCTTTGACTACGGGATTTTTGTGTCATATAAAAATTCCGTATCCCTTCGCAGCCGCTGGTTAGAATAGTGTCTATGCAGAAAATCACTTCCGTTGACGGCTGGATCGCCCAGTCCCTGGCCAGCGAGCCGCCGCGCGCCAAGTCCCTGGTCATGACCGTGTTCGGGGATGCCATTGCCCCGCACGGCGGGGAGGCCTGGCTGGGCAGCCTGATCGAGCTGCTGGAGCCCTTCGGTGTGAACGACAGGCTGCTGCGTACTTCCGTGTTCCGCCTGGCCCAGGAAGGCTGGCTCGGCTCCCAGCGCGACGGACGCCGCAGCGCGTATGCCATCACGCCCGAGGCCATGCGCCGCTTCACGCGGGCGTTCCGGCGCGTCTACGCGCCCCTGCAGCTGCATTGGGACGGCAGCTGGACCCTGGTGCTGGGCGCAGGCAGCATCACCGCCCCCGAACGCACCGCGCTGCGCAAGGAGCTGCTGTGGGAGGGCTACAGCATGATCGCGCCGGGCATTGCCGCGCATCCCGCAGGCGATGCCGAGGCGCTGGACGAGCTGCTGGGCCGCACCGGTATGCGGAACAAGGTTTACGTGGCGCTGGCGGCCCAGCTGCCGGGTGTGCAGGGCAAGCCGCTGGCGGACCTGATCGCGGAGGGCTGGGACCTGTCCGAGGTGGTGGCGGGGTATGAGCGCTTCGTGGCGCACTTCTCGCCGTTGCGTGCCTTGCTGAGGGAACAGCCCGCCCTGACGCCGCAGCAGGCCTTCATGCTGCGTACCCTGCTCATCCACGCCTACCGCCGCGTGCAGCTGCACGACCCGCAGTTGCCTATCGAGCTCCTGCCCGATCCCTGGCCCGGTACGGCCGCCTACGAATTGGCGCGCGAGCTCTACCAGCTGAGCTACGAAGCCTCCGGCCGCCATGTCCTCGCCGCCCTTCAGCGCGAGGCGCCGGAAACCCAGCCGGTGCAGCCAGCCTTCCTAGAACGCTTCGGAGGACTGCGCTAGATTCCTGTTGGTATCGTGCGCCGCGGGCCCAGCGTATGGATAAGCTAACGGGACATTTCCTTCCCGGGGGCCACCATGACCGTTCGTTCCCTGACTTGCATTCTCTTCGCCTGCCTGCTGCTCTCAAGCTATTCCGCCAGAGCCGAATGGACAGCCACGGCGCAAATCACCAATCTGAGCCTGACCGTCCAGGATCTTACGCCAGGCGATGGCCAAACTGCAGAGCTGTATTATGGCAACGCCCATAGCTACCGCGCTGGCTGGCTAGACATCAACGGCACCTCGTATTCGGAATTTCAACACAGCGATCAGCTCCCGGTTCCGCCCGATATGGGCCTGTACTACGCTTCGCATGGGGCCAGTATTGAGCTGGAAATCCTGCCTGGCATGTTCAGTTCGCGCAGCGAAAGCACGGGAACGTCCGCCACCATGAACACCGACGTGGAGAGATCATATATCGCTTTAACGAGCTCCCTGGGCCTTGGGCTTGCACCTCACTCCGCGTTGCGCATGAGCGTTCAGTTCTCAGGGGCCTTGCAGCGTGTGGGCCACGAAGCCGACCCGTTCCAGGCCCACAGTTTTGGCCAGATCTACGCATTAACGCCTACTGGCCCAATCGGCTGGGATCAAGGCGTTCTGATGGCCCATGGAGATGACGCGGACATGTCTTTGGATCGCGAGCTGTCATTCGTCGTCCGCAATGACAGCGACGCCGTGTCGTATTTTTCCGTCTATGTGGAACAGTACACCGCCGTTACCATGACGGCTCCAGTGCCGGAACCCGCCACTTATGCCATGCTGCTGGCAGGGCTGGTCCTGCTGTCGCCACACCTGCGCCGCCGCATGGCGCGGCTCCGCGGCTAGCGGCGGGTAGCGCTGATAAGGTAGTTCTGCATCGTCGCTTCGGCCACCGAGGCCCATTGGTTCTGGGCCTGGCGGAACTTCTTCCACGGTTCGTAGATCGTCTTGAACCTGGCGTTCTTCGCCGCCTCCTCTTCCATCACGGCTGCCGAATGCTTGTAGGCGGCGTCCATGATGTCTTTCGAGAAGTTGTGCAGCTTGGCGCCGTTCTTCAGCAGGCGCGCCAGGGCCGCCGGGTTCTTGGCGTCGTAGTCGGCCTGCATGATGACGTGGCACTCGTAGCTCGCCGCTTCCAGCGCTGCCTGGTATTCCTTCGGCAGCTTCTCCCATTCCTTGATGTTGATGTAGAAGGAGAGCTGCGGACCTGCTTCCCACCAGCCGGGCGAGTAGTAGTGCGGCGCCACGCGCGCAAGGCCCAGCTTCTCGTCGTCGTAGGGACCGACCCATTCCGCCGCGTCGATGGTGCCCTTCTCCAGCGCCGCGTACACGTCGCCCGCGGGAATCTGCTGCGGCACCACGCCCATGCGCTCCATCACGCGTCCCGCGAAACCGGCCACGCGCATCTTCAGGCCCTGCATGTCCTTCACGCTGCGGATCTCCTTGCGGAACCAGCCGCCCATCTGGGTGCCGGTGTTCCCGCCCAGGAGGTTGATGATGCCGTAGCCCTTGTAGAAATCGCGCAGGAGCTCGCGGCCGCCGCCCTGGTCCATCCACGCCGTCTGCTGGCGCGAGGTGAGGCCGAAGGGCACGGCGCAGTCGAAGGCGAACGTCGGGTCCTTGCCGAAGTAGTAGTAAGCCGGGGTGTGGCCGATTTCCACCGTGCCCGCCTGCACCGCGTCCATCACCTGCAGGCCGGGCACGATTTCGCCCGCCGCGAACTGGCGGATATTGAACTTGCCGCCGGTGAGCTGGGACACGCGTTTTACGAACTGGTCGGCCGAGCCGAAGATGGTGTCGAGCGTCTTCGGGAAGCTGGAGGCAAGGCGCCAGTTGACCGCTGGCTGGGCCTGCGCCAGGGCCGGCGCGGCCAGGGTGGCCGCGCCTGCACCGGCGGCGGTTTTCTTCAGGAAGGAACGGCGTTGCATGGACGATCTCCTCTTGGGCTGTTATCGGGACATTGTACTTCGCCATGGAAAGCTTGCATGATCGGCCACAGTGTTTGGCGCCATTTGCTATGCGTGGCTGGTGCAAAACCGCTATCATGTCGCCTCCGCGCTACGGCGCACCCGATTAATTCACAGGACACACAATGTCTATCAAAATCAGCAGCCAGTTCGACGCTGGCGCCATCGATGTGGTCAGCATTACCAGTGCGGGCGACATCGATCTCAATATCCGCAAGGACAGCGCGGCCGACATCATCCAGTGGTTCTACTTCCGCGTGCAGGGCGCCGGCGCCACGCCGCTGACGATGCGCTTCCTGAATGCCTCCAAGGCCGCCTATCCGGACGGCTGGAAGGACTACCAGGCCGTGGCCAGCTACGACCGCGACACCTGGTTCCGTGTGCCCACCAGCTACGACGGCGAAGTGATGACCATCGAGCACACGCCGGAATACGACAGCGTGTACTACGCCTATTTCGAGCCGTATTCGTGGGAACGCCACCTGTCCCTGCTGGACAGCGCCCAGCTCTCGCCCCTGACGCAGATCGTGGACCTGGGCACGACCCTGGACGGCCACGACCTGAACATGCTGATCGTGGGCGATCCCGATGCGAAGAAGAAGGTATGGGTCATCGCGCGCCAGCATCCTGGCGAAACGATGGCCGAGTGGTTCGTGGAGGGCATGCTGGAAGCGCTGCTCGACCCGGCCGATCCTTTCGCGAGCCAGTGCCTGAAGGAGGCCGTGTTCTACGTGGTGCCGAACATGAATCCGGACGGTTCTGTGCGCGGCAACCTGCGCACCAACGCCGCGGGCGCGAACCTGAACCGCGAGTGGAATACGCCGAGCATGGAGCGCAGCCCCGAGGTCTTCCTGGTCAAGGAAAAGATGAAGGAAACCGGCTGCGACATGTTCCTGGACATCCACGGCGACGAAGGCCTGCCTTACGTCTTCATCGCAGGCAGCGACTCGCTGGAGAACTTCACGAAGGAGCAGAAGGCCGAGCAGGACCGCTTCATCGAGGACTTCAAGATCGCCAGCCCGGACTTCCAGAGCGAGTTCGGTTATCCGGACGCCCCTTTCACACCGGAAGTGCTCACCATGGGTTCGCCCCATATCACCTACCTCTTCGGCTGCCTGTCGCTGACCTTGGAAATGCCGTTCAAGGACAACGCGAACGATCCGGACGACGTCAACGGCTGGAACGGCGCGCGCTCCATGAAGCTGGGCGCCGCCATCCTGCAGCCCGTGCTGCAGGCCCTGCGCCGCGGCTAAGCGCTAGCGCATCAGGCTCTGGAATGCCTTCGGCATCCAGGGCCGCGCGGCGAGCAGGAAGGTCAGCGAGTGGCGCTGGTCGTACGGCAGCCGCGCATCGTCCTGATGCTGCTGCGAGAATTCGTCCGCCACCTGGCGCAGCCGGTCGAGCAGCGCCTGCGTGGACGCCGGCGAGAGCATCACGCTCACCAGCTGCAGCAGCTCCTTCGGGCCGTCGAAACGGCTGTCCAGATAATCCCCATACGCCTCGTCGCGGAAGTAAGCCTGGATCGGTCCATTCGGAATCCAGCTGAAGGTGCGCGCCACCAGCAGGCGGTATCTGTTGTTCGGCCTGAGGATCAGGAAGCCGATGCGGTCCAGCCGCAGCAGGTAGGCCAGCGCTTCGGCCTCCGTGAGCCGGTAGGTCGCCACGATCTGCTCCAGCGGCAGCAGGTTCAGCGCCGCCACCGCCACCACCAGCAGGCGCTTGTCGCCGATGATCTCTTCTTCCTGCGCCCGCGTAAGCTGAGTGACCAGGTGCGGCGCATCCGTCGCCGCCTGCGCCAGCTCCATGAAATCCATGCCGATGGCGGCAAGCACCTGCTCCAGGCGTTCCAGCGAAAAATGGCGCAGCGCGAAGGTGCGCTTCACGCTCGCCTCGGAAATTCCCAGCTTCGCGGCAAGGTCGGCATAGGTTACACCCTTGGCCTTGAGCTGCCGTTTCAGCGCATCAATAAGTTGTACAGTGGTCGACATAGCAGAATGATAGTATCACTTTTCGATACCTTATCCGTAATATCTTGCTACGGATTAACTTTTCCTTGATGGCTGGCGGCGGCGCGGCGATGATGGCGCCACTTCAACGAGGAGAACAAGAATGAAACGTCTGATGATCGCCACCCTTCTGAGCATCGCCATGAGCGCCAGCCATGCGGGCGACGCCTCCCAGGCTTCCAATCCGTCCAACGCCATTGGCGACATGTCGGCGACGGTAGTGGCGGGTTCAGTGCTGTCCGTCGCCGTCACCGGCAGCGTGGTGGTGGCGAGCGTGAAGGAGATCGGCGACGACCTCGAGATCCTGCTTGAAGGCGCCTCCGACGCCAGCACGGCCACCGTCCGCCTCAGCGGCAAGGCGGCAAAGGGCCTCTCCGTCGCCGCTGGCACGGTGGTGCAGGTGACGGCCGTTTCGACGGGCCATTTGCTGGTGGCCTCGGGCAAGGTACTGGCTTTCATCCCGAACGAAGCAGGCAAGGCCCTGCTGCACCACAGCCGCGTGGAGGGCTGAGTGAAGCGTCTTCTGATCTGCCTCCTCTTTGCGGCAGGCTGCCTGGCGCCGCGCGCACAGGCGGGCCAGACCTGCGAGGAGAAACCCGTCACGGTCCAGGATGCGGTGAAAGCGCTGGACCTGGCGGAGCGCAGCTTCAAGCTGCTGGATGAAAGCGGCGCCCAGGTGGCGCTGATCTCCCGCGCAGGACAGGACCTCTCCAAATATGGCCTGCGCTTCTCGCACATGGCCATCGTTTGGCGCGATCATCCGGAAGGCCGCTGGACCGTGGTGCATGAACTGAACGACTGCGGCAGCGCGAACTCGGCCCTCTACAACGAAGGCCTGGGGAACTTCTTCCTGAACGATATGTACCGCTACGAGGCGGAGATCGCCATTCCGGGCGAAGCGGTGCAGCAACGCCTCGCGCAGCAGCTGGCCAGCCGCACGCCGGTGCGCCTGCACCAGAAGCGCTACAACATGCTCTCCTACGCCTTCTCCACGCAGTACCAGAACTCGAACCAGTGGGTGCTGGAGAACTATGCCGCAGCCGCCAGCCCCCAGGGGCAGGTGGAAACGCGCGAGGAAGCGCAGAAGTGGCTGCGCAGCGCGCGCTTCCGTCCCATTACGGTGGAGGTGAACGCGGCCACGCGGCTCGGGGCGCGCATGTTCCGCGCCAATGTGGCTTTCGACGACCATCCCTTCGACCGCCGCATGGCGGGCCAGATCGATACCGTCACCACTTCGGCCATCGTGCGATTCATGAAGGACCAGGACCCGGCGACGCGCGTGTTCCTCGTGCCCGCTCTCTGATCTTCATCAAGCGCCGCCGGACGCGTCGTCGGAAGATAGGAGCACAAGGAGGCCCCTATGAAAAAGCTGACGATCGCCGCACTGGCGCTGCTGGCCGGCTGCACCATGCCCTACCGGCCTGCCCAATTCGCGGAGGCTGGCGCCTCCTTCCCCGGCCTTGCGGATTTCGCGGCACAGTCGCCATCGCGCCGGGCGGACGTAATGCTGGTTCACGGCATGTGCACGCACGACGCCACCTGGGCCGCCGAAACCGTGGACCTGCTGGCGCAGCAGCTGGGCGCCAACGTGGGCACCAAACCGGGCCCCGGCCTGCGCGGCCTCGCGGGGGGCGTCGAGATCATTCCCAGCACCGTCACCACGCCTGCGGGAGAACTGCGTTTCCAGGCCCTGGTCTGGTCACCGCTCACCACGCCCCTCAAACAGCAGCTGTGCTATGACCAGAGCGGGAAATCGGAGATCTGTACCGGCGCCACGCCGTACACGCTGAAGCGCGCGCGGTGGAACGCGCAGGTGAAGGACTGGCTGGTGGACGACTGCATTCCCGACGCCCTCATTTACCAGGGTGTGTCGCGGCCGCAGATCCGCGCCGCGATGCGCGAGGCCATCCTGCGGGCGAGCAGCGAGTCCGATCCCTCCTCGCCGCTGGTGGTGATCTCGGAGAGCCTGGGCAGCAAGATCCTCTTCGACACCCTGCTCGAAATGAGCGAAACGCCGGCCACGCAGCGCGCAGCGATGGAGGTGGTGGGCAGGCTTTCCTACCTCATCATGGCCGCCAACCAGATCCCCTTGCTCTCGCTCGCGGACCAGCCGCTGGATGGCGCTGGCCGCAGCGCCGCACCCGCCCTGCCCGACAGCCTGCAGCGGCTCTTGCTGAAACGCCGTCCGCCCGATGCGGGCCGCCGCTCGGTCACCCGCCTGATACTGGTGGCCTTCACCGATCCCAGCGACCTGCTGTCGTA
Organism: Massilia endophytica; assembly: GCF_021165955.1. Lineage (NCBI taxonomy): Bacteria > Pseudomonadati > Pseudomonadota > Betaproteobacteria > Burkholderiales > Oxalobacteraceae > Massilia > Massilia endophytica. The sequence continues at coordinate 3,988,010 of NZ_CP088952.1, forward strand.
CACCCTGCTCAAGGACCGTTATGCGGAGAGCGGGGTCGTTCTGCACAATGTGCTGGTCTCGAACACGCCCACATGGTTTGGCCTGATTGCGGACCCGGTGGCGGGCCATCTCGATTACCTCGCCAATCCGGACGTGGGACGCATCATCAGCTGCGGGGAGCCGAAGAGCGCCCTGTGCAAATAGGCATAGGGGCGGTCAGTTTGACTGACCGATCCCCTGCCACACCACCCGGCATGCGGGTCCGCACCGGGCGGTTCAAGAAGTTGAGGTCAGGAAAGGCGAGGCACACCCAGGCGGTCAAAGTAGGCAATAGTGAGGGTGGTTTTCAGCAGCCTGTCACTGTTGCGCCACCAGCGACGGCTATTCGCCGCCACCTGTTTTGCCACCGATGGCGCGGCCCCAAGTTTGACCAATTCCCGGTACATGGTAGTTCCGCGTTTCCAGTGCTTGAGCTGGATTGCCCGCAGCCTATGACGCAGCCATTCATCGAGTCTCCGCCAAATCTTCGGAGTTTGCGCCAAGTGGAAGTACCCCTTCCATCCCAGCATATAGATGCGTAGTTTTGCCACCACTTCCGCCATGCTGCGCCCGCCGGAGCGGCCGGTGAGCTCCCGGAGGCGTTGTTTAAAGGCTGCCAGCGGCTTATGAGCCACTGCGCGCTTCACTTGGCCTCCGCGTGCCACCCACAGACTGTAACCGAGGAACTTGCGACCAAAGGCGCTGGCCACCGCGCTTTTGCTTTCGTTGACCATGAGGTGCAACTTGGCATAACAGCGCCGCAACAGCGCCATCACCCGCTGCCCCGCCTTGATGCTGCGTACGTAGACGTTCGCATCGTCGGCGTAGCGCGCGAAGCGATGGCCGCGCCGCTCCAGTTCCTTGTCCACCTCATCGAGCATGATGTTGCCAAGTAGCGGGCTGAGCGGGCCACCTTGAGGCGCTCCATCAGTCCGTTCCAGCACCACGCCATGGTCCATGATGCCGCTGTTCAAATAGGCCCGGATCAGCCGGATGACCCCGGCATCTTCAATGCGCTTGCGCAGACGGTCAATCAGGATGTCATGATTGACCCGATCGAAGAATTTCGACAGGTCAACGTCAACCACGACTCGCAGGCCCGACTGGACATACGCTTGGGCGGCTAAGACCGCGTCTTGCGCACGCCTACCCGGACGGAAGCCGTAGCTGTGCTCGCTGAAGGTGGGATCAAGTATCGGTTGCAGCACCTGCAGGAGTGCTTGCTGGATCAGGCGATCCGTCACCGTCGGGATGCCAAGCTCGCGCTCACCGCCGTCCGGTTTCGGGATCGTCACCCGGAGCACCGGGCTGGGCCGGTACGTCCCTGACAGCAGTTGTTCGCGTATGCCCGGCCACGCGGTCGCCAGATGATGAGAGGTTTGGTTGATGTCCAGACCATCGACGCCAGCTGCTCCCTTGTTGGCGCGCACACGCTTGAACGCCCGCCGCAGGTTCTCTGTTGTCAGCGCCGCAGCAAGCAGCGCTGTCCCCGTGTTTCCGGTGGCATGCCGCGGGCATTCCGCTTCGTCGCTGAAAGCATCAGACAAGGCTTCACCTTGCCTTACGGCCTCCCGCCCCGCCTGCACGGGCATCTGACGCATGGCTGGCTGCATCGGCATATCGGACTCACTCCTTCTCGTTCGGTCCTTCACTGGCGGAGTCGAGCCTTCCCGGCGCTACCTCCAGCTACTATGACCTCTGCTGAGACCCCGCTCCGATTTTTTTTTCGTCACCCTTTCAGGCATAAAGCGGGGCGTCCCCAGGTAAGGGCCGCACTCCTTCATCACACAACCGCCGCATCTACACCACCGTCCTTTGACCACAAGAGCTTTGCGGTTTTATGCCCGCTTGCCCTGAGCAGCAGTGCCTTCTATGCGATTCGTGTTCCTCGGCTCATGATTTACGCTCCACGCTTCCTTCCCACGGTCGGTTACCCTTCCGCAGTTGCGCTTCGCTCCGCTCACTGTGGTCAGCTCGCGGCGGGACTTGCACCCGCAGGAGTACGCCCATGCTGGGCGCACATAAAAAAAACCCGCCACGCAGGCGGGTTTTCGCGGAGCCGCAGGGCAGCTTACTTGCCGCCACGTCCTGCGCTGATCAGGAAGTTCTGCATGGTGGCTTCCGCCACCGATGCCCACTGGTTCTGCTCCTGGCGGAACTTCTTCCACGGCTCGTAGATCTTCTTGAACTTGGCGTTCTTGGCCGCTTCCTCTTCCATCACCGCCTGCGCCGTCTTGTAGCAGGCTTCCATCACGTCCTTCGGATAGTTGCGCAGCTTGACGCCGTTCTTCAGCAGGCGTGCCAGGGCGGTCGGGTTCTTCACGTCGTACTCGGCCTGCATGCCCACGTGCGCCTCGTAGCTCGCGGCTTCGATGGCAGCCTGGTATTCCTTCGGCAGCTTCTCCCACTCCTTGATGTTCACGTAGAAGGAGAAGGATGCGGAAGCTTCCCACCAGCCCGGCGTGTAGTAGAAAGGCGCCACCTTGAAGAAGCCCAGCTTCTCGTCGTCGTATGGGCCAACCCATTCCGCCGCATCGATGGTGCCCTTTTCCAGCGCAGGGTAGATGTCGCCGCCGGCCAGCTGCTGCGGCACCACGCCGTGGCGCTCCAGCACGCGGCCTGCGAAGCCTGCCACGCGCATCTTCGTGCCCTTCAGGTCCGCCACGGACTTGATCTCCTTGCGGAACCAGCCGCCCATCTGCGTGCCCGAGTTACCGCCCAGGAAGTTGATGATGTTGTAGTCCTTGAAGAAGGCGCGCGTCAGTTCGCGGCCGCCGCCCTGGTCGTACCATGCGGTGTGCTGGCGCGAGGTCAGGCCGAAAGGCACGGCGCAGTCGAAGGAGAAGGTCGCATCCTTGCCGAAGTAGTAGTACGACGCGCTGTGGCCGCACTCCACGGTGCCCGCCTGCACGGCATCCATCACCTGCAGGCCAGGCACGATCTCGCCGGCTGCGAAGGAGCGGATGTTGAACTTGCCGCCGGTGAGCTGCGACACGCGCTTGGTGAAGGTGTCGGCTGCGCCGAAGATGGTGTCGAGGGATTTGGGGAAGCTGGAGGCCAGGCGCCAGTTAATGGTGGGCAGGCCATCCGCGGCCAGGGCCGGCGCGGCGATTACGCCTGCACCCGCACCCGCTGCTGCCTTCTTGATAAAGGAACGACGTTCCATACGATATGTCTCCTCAAGGATTTAGACGTCACGGAAAACGCTACAGCACTGAAATGCTGGGACACAGTGTATGGAATCGCTTGCAAGCTTGCAATCAAAATATGATGTTGTGCAACAGGTCAGTTCCCTGCCACGACCATCTTCTCGATCAGGATGGAGCCGGTCTGCTTGGTGCCGCGCACCAGCACGTCCGTGCCCACGCCCGCGATCTGCTGGAACATCTCCTTCATATTGCCCGCGATGGTGATCTCTTCCACCGGATACTGGATAACGCCGTTCTCGACCCAGAAGCCGGAGGCGCCGCGCGAGTAGTCGCCGGTGACGTAGTTGGTGCCCTGCCCCATCAGCTCCGTGACCAGGAGGCCGGTGCCCATCTTCTTCAGCATGCCCGCGAAATCGTCCTCGGGGCGCGTGAGCGAGGAAGTGAGCGACAGGTTGTGCGAGCCGCCCGCGTTGCCGGTGGTTTTCATGCCCAGCTTGCGCGCCGAGTAGGTGGAGAGGAAGTAGCCCTGCAGGACGCCGTCTTTCACCACGTCGCGCCGCGCCGTGCGCACGCCCTCTTCGTCGAAAGGTGCAGAGCCGATGGCGCCGATCACGTGCGGGTCTTCCACCACATGCACGTGCGATGGGAAGATGGACTTGCCGAGGGAGTCGAGCAGGAAGCTGGATTTGCGGTATAGCGCACCGCCGGACGTGGCCTGCACAAAAGCGCCCAGCAGGCCTGCGGCCAGGGGCGCTTCGAACAGCACGGGGCAGGTGCGCGTGGCCATCTGGCGCGCATGCAGGCGGGCCAGGGCGCGTTCGGCGGCGTAGCGGCCGATCGCTTCCGGCGAAGCCATCTTCTTCGGATCGCGCACGGAGCTGTACCAGTCGTCGCGCTGCATGTGGGCGCCCTTGCCCGCAATCGGCGTGGCCGACAGGGTGTGGCGCGAATAGGGATAGCCGCCGATGAAGCCGCGCGAGTTGGCCGACACGAAGTGCGACTGCTGCACGTGCACGCCCGAGCCTTCGCTGTTGCTGATGCGGGGATCGACATCGAAGGCCGCCTGCTCGGCGCGGCGCGCCAGCTCCACGGCTTCCTCGGTTGAGATGGGCCAGGGGTAGAAGAGCTGCAGGTCCTGCGGGTTCTTCTCCAGCATGTCCTCGTCGGCCAGGCCCGCGCAGTCGTCTTCCGCCGTGAAGCGGGCGATGTTGTAGGCCGCTTCCACGGTGGCCTTCAGGGAGGCGGTGGAAAAGTCCGAGGTGCTGGCATTGCCGCGCTTCTTGCCGACGAAGACGGTGACGCCGATGCCCTTGTCCTTGTTCTGTTCGATGGTCTCGATCTTGCCCTTGCGAACCGACACCGACAGCCCGCTGCCTTCGCTGATCTCGACAGCCGCGTCGCTGCCGCCCGCCTGCCGCGCGTACTGCAGCACGTCGCGTGCAAGCTGTTTCAACTGGTCCTGGCTATGGGTGAAATGGGATTCGCTCATGGGTGTTTTGGCTCGGCAAGGCTTCAAAACGGGTATCATAGCAGCCGTTTACAGTTTTTACAGGCGCGGTTTCCTACCGCGCCCAGCTCATCATGCCAAATGCTAACCGGGGCGCCGTCGGCTTCCAGTCTTCCGAATTCCAGGAAAAGTACGAACGCCCGTCCAAAACCGAACTCAAACGCCAGTCCGACGCCCTGCAGGAGCTCGGCCAGGAGCTGGTCGAGCAGCCGCGCGACCGCGTCAAGCGCGTGCCGATGCCGGAGGACGTGCGCGACGCCATCCTGGAATGCCAGAACATCAAGAACCATGAAGGGCGGCGCCGCCAGCTGCAGTTCGTGGGCAAGAAGATGCGCACCCTGAGCGACGAGGAAGTGGCGCTGATCCGCCAGACCATCGAGGGCTGGAAAGGCGCCTCCAAGGCCGATACGGCCGCGCTGCACGCCCTGGAGCGCCGCCGCGAGAAGCTGCTGGCGGACGACAAGGCCCTGACCGTGCTGCTGGGCGAGCATCCTGAACTCGACGGCCAGCACCTGCGCACCCTGATCCGCAACGCGCGCAAGGAACAGGCCGAAAACAAGCCGCCCAAGGCCTACCGCGAAATCTTCCAGATCCTGAAGGACATCGACACCAAGGCCAAGGGCGCTGCCGCCGCAGCCGCCGGGGAAGAAGAGGAAGGCGAAGACGATGAGGAGTGAGCTGGTCGTCGGCCTAGTCTCCATTTCCGACCGCGCCAGCGGCGGCGTCTACCAGGACCAGGGCATTCCAGCCCTCGAAGAATGGCTGGCCAAGGCCCTGGCCACGCCCTTCCGCGTCGAAACCCGCCTGATTCCCGATGAACGCGCCCAGATCGAGGCCACGCTGGTGGAACTCGTGGACCAGGTGCGCTGCGACCTCGTATTGACCACGGGCGGCACCGGCCCTTCGCGCCGCGACGTGACGCCCGAGGCCACTCTGGCCGTAGGCACGAAGGAGATGCCGGGCTTCGGCGAGCAGATGCGCCAGATCAGCCTTCACTTCGTTCCCACCGCGATCCTCTCGCGCCAGGTGGCCGTGATCCGCGAAACGCCGGACCATGCGGCCCTCATCATGAACCTGCCGGGCCAGCCCAAGTCCATCAAGGAGACCCTCGAGGGCCTGAAGGATGCGGACGGCAAGCAGATTGCGGGCGGCATCTTCGCCGCCGTCCCCTACTGCATCGACCTGATCGGCGGCCCGTATATCGAAACCGACGAAGCCGTGTGCAAGGCCTTCCGCCCCAAATCCGCGATAAGGAAAAGCTCGTGACCAAGATCCTTGAGAACATCGAAGTCTGCACCTCGGACAGCCCCGAAGTTGCCATCATCTGGATGCACGGCCTGGGCGCGGACGGCAACGACTTCGTGCCCCTGGTCGATGAACTGGACCTGGCGGGCCTGCCCGGCATCCGCTTCGTCTTCCCGCATGCGAACACCATGCCGGTGACGATCAACGGCGGCTACGTGATGCGCGCCTGGTACGACATCATCCACACCGACCTTGGCCGCCAGGAAGACGAGAAAGGCCTGCGCGATTCGCAGGTGCTGGTGGAAGCGCTGATCGCGCGCGAGAAGGCGCGCGGCATTCCGGCCAGCCGCATTATCCTCGCGGGCTTCTCGCAAGGCTGCGCCATGACCTTGCAGGCGGGCCTGCGCCATCCGGAGAAGCTGGCGGGCCTGATGTGCCTCTCCGGCTACGTGCCGCTGGCCGACAAGGTGGCCGCCGAGCGCAGCGCCGAAAGCCGGCAGACGCCCATCTTCATGGTCCATGGCCGCATGGACCCCGTGATTCCCGTGGCCCGCGCCACCGCCTCGCGCGACCTCCTGCTGTCGCTGGGCTACCAGGTCGAATGGCACGAGTACTACATGCAGCACTCGCTGTGCCAGGAAGAAGTCGTCCACATCTCCGCCTGGCTGAAGAAGATCCTCGGCTGACAGGCCCCTCGTCCCCGGCCGAATCGCGGCGTGCTCCTGAAAAAGCATGCGCGATTCGCCATTGCCCTGTAGCATGTTCCCGCACCTCGGATCGTTGTCGTGACTTTCGAAAGGAAAGCAATGAGCACACCGCTGATCAAGGGAATACTCGAGAAGTACACGAATCAACAGCTCATAGCGAAATTCGCCCCCGCGCTGTGCTACCACACGCGCGAGCGCTACCGCCCCTGCAGCATCGAATTCCTGCTCAATAAGGCTGTTCTGCTGCGCCAGCCCTTGAAGCCGGACGGGGAAGTCGACTGGGATGCGCAGGGAACGGTGGTAGCGGACAAGCTGACTCCCAATGACCTGGGCGCCAACACGGACAAGAACCTGCGGCTCCAGCTCCATTCCGATGCCTACGCGGGACAGCCTTGGAACGAGGCGCCCGTCTATGTGTCGGTGCAGCGCGATCCGAACGGCGTGTTCATCGACATCAACTACCATTTTCTGTTCGCCTACAACGGCGCGCAGACAATGCGCGCATTGCGCCCCGGCGACGATTTCAACTGCATTGTCCCGACATACGGTGAACACGAGGGCGACCTTGAGTCGTATAGCGTCCGGCTCTCCGCTGCTCCGGGCAGCTCCGAACCGGCGCCGGTGCGCCATCGTTTCGAGGCCCACGGCAACGACGCCTTCTACTGCGACGAGGAGGTGCTCCGCGTGGACGGAAAGGTGCTCGTAGGCCTGGCCTTCAACTCTCATGCCGCCTATAACATGAAGGGCAAGAATCCCGCCGACTGGCAGATCCTGCCGGGAGGTGTGGACATCGGCGAATGGGGCGCTCACCCCATCGACGTGCTTCCCGACTCGATTTACCAGCGCTGGAGCCCGGCGTTCATCGAAATCGGCATCGACGCACAAGGCCAGGCGGTCAACCGCCAGTCCTGGGTACAGTTCAGGGGCAGGCTTGGGCGGCACGGCACATCGAAATACACCAGGGCCACAGGCATCTACGGCGACCTGACCTCCGATCAACGGGGTTTTGTGGAGCTGGGGCTGAAACTTGCGGGAGGACTGCCAAGCAACCAGCAAGGGCCCATGGGACCGCAAGGCCGTACCACGATGCGGCAGGATAAGCCAATCGATCCCTCCCTCATCGTTGCCGTGCGCCTGCAGGCCCGCAGCGACCTGGCCCTGTCGGTCGATCTCGGGAACCCCGCCGGTGATGTGGTGGTTCGCGCGTACAGGAAAAGCGAGGAGCAGCTCTGGTACAAGCTGCATCAGGGTGGCGGCAACTACTGCTTCGTGAACGTCGCCTCCGGCCTGGCCGCGGCGGGGGGCCTCAACAGGAGCAAGGTCTGGCAAACGCCCTTGGTCCAGGTTCCGAAATCGCTGGGATGGTCGCTGAAAGGTGCAGCCATCCGTCCCGCAAACAATTCGGACCAGAACCTGAACGTGCCGGGAAACGACGATCATCCCAATGAGGGACCTGTCTGGGTATGGGACTGGGGCGGAGGCCGCGCCAACGAGTGCTGGACCATCGCGCCGCCCGTCATGCCGGTGTATCAGGACCGCGTCAGGATCGCCCTGCGCTACAAGTCCGGCAGCACTACCCTCGTCGTGTCGGCCGACGACGCGGGCGCCGTCAGGGTGCAGCCGCTGGCGGATGGCGACGAGAAGCAGCTGTGGGACAGGCTGCGCTTCGACGACGAAGGCGGCCAGCAGTGCTATGCCTTCTTCAACGCGAAGACTGGAAAGGCGCTGCTGGCCAAGGGCTACAGGCAGAACCTCGCCGTGGACGGCAAACTGTTCTCGATCTGGAACTGCACCGACGTCGCAATCCGCTTCAAATGGGACACGGGCCAGAACTTCAACGTCGCGGGCAGCGACCAGTCGCCGGGCGCTGGCAGCGCGGTGTGCCTGTGGGACTGGGGCGGCGGGAACCCGAACGAGCGCTGGGAGATGCAGGTGGTGAAGCCCTACACCTGACCCTCAGGGAAGCGGCGCAGCTGGCGACACGGGCGTCGCCGTCTGCGCTGCGTTCATCACCATGGCGAGGAAGGTGTAGTAGCCGCACAGGCCCATGAGGTCCACCACGCCGTGCTGCCCGAAGTGGTGCAGCGCCGCGCCATAGGTGGCGTCCGAGACGCGCTTCTCCTGCTGCAGCTCAATGCAGAAATCGAAGACCGACTGTTCTTCCGGCGTCAGCCCCGGGGGCTCGCGGTATTCCGCAATCGCGTCGATCACTTCCTGCGCAATGCCCGCCTGCGCCGCGATCGGGGCATGGATGGCCCATTCCACCTGCTGGTTCCAGGCCCGCGCCGTCACCAGGATCGCGAGTTCGGAAAGCCGCGTGCCGATGGCGCTGCGGTAGCGCAGGTATTCGCCCATGCGCTGGGCGCAGTCCATCAGCTCCGGGCTGCGCAGCAGCGGCACGAAGGGGCCGTACAGCGCGCCGCGCGGCCCGTCGATCACGGATTGCGCGGCCTGGCGCTGCTGGGGCGTCATCTGGTCGAGGGGGATGGGGCCGAGGCGGTCTGTCATGGTGCTCCGATATTCGCACAGGACTCGGCAAAAATCAAAAACGCCATCTTGCCCGCAGGCTACTGTCAGGTGTCGATCACCACAGGAGGAACGCGCCATGACACGACTGATTCACCGCCACCTGCATAAAACGCCGCCCGCCGCAGTCTGCGCCTTCGGCATGACCATCCGCGACGCGGAGGGCCACAGCTATCTGGATGCAAGCGGCGGCGCCGCCGTGTCCTCGCTGGGCCACAGCCACCCGGACGTGCTGGCAGCCATGCAGTCGCAGCTCAGGACCACGGCCTATGCGCACACCGGCTTCTTCACCACGGACGTAGCCGAGGAGCTGGGGGAGCGGCTGGCGGCCGATGCGCCGGGCGACCTGAATCATGTCTATCTCGTGTCGGGCGGATCGGAGGCGATGGAAACGGCGATGAAGCTGGCCCGCCAGTACTTCGTGGAGAACGGCGAATTCCAGCGGCGCGTCTTCATCGCGCGGCGCCAGAGCTTCCACGGCAATACCCTGGGCGCGCTGGCCCTGGGTGGCAACGAGTGGCGGCGCAAGCCTTTCGAACCGCTGCTGATGGACGTCGCGCGCGTGTCGCCCTGCTACGAATACCGCCACCGGCCTGCGGGACAGGACCTGCACGATTACACGGCGGGCCTCCTCTCGGAGCTGGAGGCGAAGATCAACGAAGTGGGCGCGGAGAACATTATCGGCTTCTGCGCGGAGACCGTCGTGGGTGCTACGGCGGGCGCCGTGCCGCCGACGCCCGGCTACTTCAAGGCAGTGCGCGCCCTGTGCGACCGCTACGGCATTCTCATGATCCAGGACGAGGTGATGTGCGGCATGGGCCGCACCGGCACCCTGTACGCCTTCGAGCAGGACGACATCGTTCCCGATATCGTGGCGCTCGGCAAAGGCCTGGGCGCGGGCTACCAGCCCATTGGCGCGGTGCTGGCGCGCGACCACATCATGGACCGCCTGCGCGCAGGCAGCGGCGTGTTCCAGCACGGCCACACCTATATCGGGCACGCGGTGGCGGCAGCGGCGGCGCTGGCGGTGCAGAAGATCATCAAGCGCGACGCGCTGCTGAGCGCCGTGACGGTGCGCGGCGCCACGTTCAAGCGCATGCTGCGCACGGCCTTCGGCGCGCATCCCAATGTGGGCGATATCCGCGGGCGCGGCATGCTGATCGGGCTGGAGCTGGTGCAGGACCGCGAGACCAAACGCCCCTTCGACCCCGACCTGGCGCTGCATGCGGCCGTGAAGGAACAGGGCATGCGCTGCGGGCTGATGGTCTATCCGATGGGAGGCACTGCCGATGGACGGCGCGGCGACCATATCCTGCTGGCGCCGCCCTTCATTGCAACGGAAACGGATCTGGGGGAGGTGGTGATGCGCCTGGAAGACACCCTGGAGCGCGCCCTGGCCAGCATCCGCCCCGCCTGATTCAGAATTCCTGGAAGCCGATGACGTCCTGCTGCTGCTCGCCGAGGCCGGCGATTCCCAGCCGCAGGAAGTCGCCTTTCTTCAGGAAGCGCTGCGGTTCGCGTCCCATGCCCACGCCGGGCGGCGTGCCGGTGGCGATGATGTCGCCCGGCTCCAGGGTCATGAACTGCGACAGGTAGCTCACGATCTGCGGCACCTTGAACACCATGGTGTCCGTGCAGCCGGTCTGCATGCGCTTGCCGTTCAGTTCCAGGTAGAGATCGAGCTTGTCCACGTTCCAGACTTCGTCGCGCGTGACGAGCCAGGGGCCGACCGGGCCGAAGGTGTCGCAGCCCTTGCCCTTGTCCCACTGCCCTCCGCGCTCCAGCTGGAACTCGCGCTCGGACACGTCGTTGACCACGCAGTAGCCCGCGATGTATTTCTCGGCATCGGCTTCGCTCACATGGCGCGCGCGGGCGCCGATGACCACGCCCAGCTCCACTTCCCAATCCGTTTTCTTCGAGCCTTTCGGCAGCATGATGGGATCGTCCGGCCCGGAGAGGCAGCTGATGGCCTTCATGAACACGATAGGCTCGGTGGGCACGGGCAGCCCCGATTCCGCCGCATGGTCCGCGTAATTGAGGCCGATGCCGATGAATTTTCCCACCTTCGCCACGGGCACACCGAAGCGCGGGTTGCCGCGCACCAGGGGCAGCGTATCGTGCGGGATCTTCGCCAGCTTGCGCAGCACCTTGTCCGACAGGTTCGCGCCGTGGAAGTCGCTGACCACGCCGGACAAGTCGCGCACCTTGCCTTCCTCATCGATCAGTCCCGGCTTCTCCTTGCCGGGGCGGCCGTAACGCACCAATTTCATGTCATCTCCTACGCGCGGAATTCGCTGCTGCTTGTCAAAGTGCAGATTCTACAGCGTTCCGCGCAGCCGCCTCCTTTGGCGCATCACGAACCAGCACAGGCCAGGGAACTGCGCCGCGATGAGGATGCCGAATGCGGTCTGGTAGGCGGCCGCGGGATAGCGGTTCATCGAGTCCGGCTGCCACATGCCAATCACCTGGCCGAAGCCTGCCTGCACAAGGAAGGCGCCGAGGAAGATGAGCAGGTTAAGGCAGGTCGAGGCCCGCCCCGTCAGCGTGGAGGGCATGGACTGGGTGACGATGGCGTACTCGATGCCGGTGATGGTGCCCACCAGCGTAAACAGCACGGAGAGCATGGGAAATCCCGGCGCCCATCCCAGCACGAAACCCGTCTGCACGATGATGAAGAGCGACACGCCCACACCCGCCACTGTCAGCGGCGGAATGCCGCGCCGTCCCGCCCACTCGGTGATCATGCCCACCGCAATGGCGCCGAAAATCACCGCCGCCATGCTCAGGTAAAGCAGCCAGGCCACGGACTGCTCGCCGAGCTTCGCCACGTCGGTGAGCCAGCGTCCTATCCACAGGCCCTGCACGCCGAAGAACACCGTGTGCGGTATGAGCACCAGGGCCGCCACTTCTCGGAAGGATGCGTGGCTGCAGATCTCCAGCACCATCCTGCGATGAAATGGCTTGGGCTGCGCGGCGGGCGGCGTGGGACTCAGGAGCCAGATCAGCAGCGACACCAGGATGCAGGCGCCTGCGAGCCAGATGAAGACCCAGCGCCAGTCCATGTGGTGCAGCGCCAGCCGCACGGGCAAGGTGGCCGAGGCCGCGCCGAGCCCACCCGCCGCGATCAGGTAGCCCTGCACCGATGGCAGGCGCGCCGGCGCGATCCAGGTGGAGATGGCCTTGAGCGCCGCCATGAAACAGCCAGCCAGCCCCAGTCCCATGATGCCGCGCGCCCAGATCAGCTGCGTGAAGCTGCTGCTGCCGGCAAAGGCGAAAGTGCCGATGGCGGCCAGCAGCAGCATCGCCGACTGCACGCGGCGCGGCCCAAAGCGGTCCAGCGCCAGCCCCACCGGCAGCTGGGCGAAGGCGAAGGAAAAGAAGTAGGCGCTGGTGAGCAGGCCAAGCTGGCCGGGCGACAGCGCCAGCGCCGACACCAGCTGCGGCGCCAGGATGGCGTTCACATTGCGCAGCAGGCAGGACAGGTAGTGCCCCAGCGCGTAGGGAAGGAACACGAGGCAGAGCACGGCCAGCGCCGAGAGCTGGCCGGGTATGCGCTGCCTGCCCGGCATGGGCAGGACGCCGGCGGGGTGCGGGTCCATGGCATGGCCTTAGGCGGCGTCGCTATGGCTGGCGCAGCGTGCGCGCCCCTGGGAGATGGGAATCACCTTGCGTTCCGGCGCCTCCTCGGGCACCGGCGCGCTCTCGAAGAAGAAGCGCTCCTTGCCGAAGGCGGGCTTGAGCTGGTCCAGCCAGTGCGCTTCGGGGTCGTATTGCGCGTAGAAGGGACGCCGCACCCAGTCGGGATTGCGGGCCTGCAGGAACTGCAGCGCAAACAGCTTTTCGCCGCCGATGTTCACCACGCCGTCGATCACCACCTTGCCGGGGAAGGCGCTCATCGAAGGTCCGCGCACGGTGCGCGCCAGGCCGGACACCATCTGGTAGGCCTGCTGGAAGATCTCGTGGGCGCGCGCCAGCGGCAGCTGGAAGTATTCGCGCGGTCCCGTGTCGCGCTCCACGAACATATAGTAGGGAATGGCGCCCAGGCGCACGCCGGTGCGCCACAGCTCGGCCCAGCTGTGCGGGTCTTCATTGATGTGGCGGATCAGCGGCCCCTGCATGCGCAGCGTGGCGCCGGTGCCGACGATGCGCTTGACGGCCTGCTGCGCAATCGGTTGGCGCAGTTCCACGGCGTGATTGTAGTGGCCCATGATGGCCATGTTCTTCCCCGAGGCCACCACCTTCTCGAACAGGCGCAGAAGGTCGTCCGAGTCCTTGTCGGAGACGAAGCGCTGCGGCCAGTAGGCTACCGACTTGGTGCCGATGCGGATGTTCTGGATATGCGCCAGCTCTGGCGCCAGCAGGGGTTCGATGAAGCCCGCCAGCGAGCGCGTATTCATGATGAGGGGATCGCCGCCGGTGATCAGCACGTCCGTCACTTCCGGGTGCAGCTTCAGGTAGGCCACCAGTTCGGCCGTTTCGCTGGCGTCGAACTTCAGGTCGTCCATGCCCACGAACTGCGGCCAGCGGAAGCAGAAGGTGCAGTAGGCGTGGCAGGTCTGGCCCGAGCTGGGGAAGAAGAGCACCGTCTCCTTGTACTTGTGCTGCAGGCCGCGCAGGGGAAGGCCGTTCATGCGCGGCACGTTGTGCGTCATCTGGCCCGCGGGGTGGGGATTCATGCGCAGGCGGATCTCGCGCGCGCAGGCTTCGATGGCCGCTTCGTCGCCCGCCTGCACCAGGTCGCGCAGGCGCGCATATTCGTCCGGGCGCAGCATGTCGCGGTGCGGGAAGGTCAGGCGGTAGATCGGGTCGTCCGGCACCTTGTTCCAGTCGATCAGCTGTTCGAGCACGTATTCGTTGGTGCGGAAGGGCAGCACGCGCGATACCACCTGCACCGCTTCCCGCAAATCTTCCGTCAGCCACTGCCATTGGCGGGCCTGGCGGATGCTCTGTCGCGTATAGGGCTTGAACTTGGCTGGCTCGGCGACGTTCATGGTGGTCTCCTGTTGATGGGGTAGGAATCCACATGCTAGTGATACGGCATTCCGCCGCGTTGCCAGAACTCAATATCCAACAGGAAATAAATCGGGACTTGCGTTAACGCAGTTCAACGCTTTTCAGCTTGGCCAGTACGGCCTCGTCCGTCACGGGGCGCCAGGCGGCCTCCTCCCAGCATTCCCAGCCGCCCGCCTTGCGGTAGAAGCGGTTGTCCGGCGCGCGGTCCTTGCGGATGATCTCGGAAGAGCCCGCCACCACCACGCTGTTGTCCGGCACGTCGCGGAAGACCACGGCGTTGGCGCCGATGCGCACGTTGTCGCCCACCTTCACCTTGCCCACGATCTTGGCCCCGGCGCCGATGTAACAGTTGCGCCCGATCTCCGGCGCACCCAGGCCCTTCGAATCGGGCAGCATGTTCGAGCCTATCGTCACCTGCTGGAAGATGACGCAGCCGCTGCCGATCCGGGCGTCGCCCGAAACGAAGATGCTCTTGATCCCGTGCGGGAAGCAGGGCTCGCTCTCGAAGCTCGAATTCCAGGCCAGCGAACTGTTGTTCTCGTATTGATACAGGGCGTACACGCTGGTGTACAGCTTCTTCAACAAGGGGTTCTTCGTGCCGATGCACAGCGTCTTCAGCTTCCAGATGGAGCCGAAGGGCAAGGCGAGCAGTCGTCCCAGCATTTTTCCTCCGCCTTAGGCAAAAATTAATAATACTGCAACAGCAAAATGCCCGCAAACCCAGCCGTGCGGCCCGGCTTTGCGGCGCCTCAATCTCCACTGTAGCTGTGCGGCATATATTCCAATCGGCATCATTGCCATTTGGCACTTCCCTTCTCTTTCCAAAGGATGCGTTATGAAATCACTGCTGATCGGCAGCCTGGCCTGCCTGGCGATGGCGTCCGCCTTCGCCGCCGACATTACGGAAAAAGACGCGATCGCGATGGCCGAGCGGGGCGCCAGCTTCATCAAGGCGCACGGCAAGGACGAGATGATGAAGAAAATCACGGCCAAGGACCCGGACTTCGTGCAGGGCGCCCTGTACGTGGACATGCGCGACATCAAGACCGGCATCGTGCTGGCCCACCCCTACAATCCCACCATCGTGGGCAAGGACCTGACGGACGTGCCGGACGCAAGCGGCAAACGCTACCGGCGCGAGATCATCGAGCTGGCCGCCGCCAAAGGCAAGGGCTGGGTGGACTATATGTACAAGAACCCGGAGAGCGGCAAGATCGAGCCGAAGACCACCTACATCCTGCGCGTGGGGGATGTAGTGCTGGAAGCCGGCATCTACAAAAAATAGACGCGGGAGCCCGCCATGCTCAATCGACTGCGTATCGGTCCCAAACTGCTGCTCGCGCCCGGCGTCGTGCTGGTTCTGCTGCTGGCGATTACGGCCAGCGCCTGGTACGGCATGGTGCGGCAGAATGCATCGATGGAAAACCTGGTGCAGGTGCGCGCCGCCCGCATGAAGGCGGCGGCGGACGTGGCGGGCGAAGCGCGCTTTGCGCACGCGAATGCATACCAGCTGCTGGCCTGGACCAACGGCAGCTTCGCGCAGAACCGGCTGGACGCGCTGACGGCCCAGATCCGCAACCGGCACAAGGAGATCGGCAAGCAGCTCGAGGCGCTGGCGAAGGAGGCCCATGCGCGCGAGGCCGTGCTGCTGGAAGCCTCGTCCAAGGCGCTGGCAGGCTACCACAAGGCGGTTCAGGAAACCATCGAGCTGGCGCAGGTGGACCAGTCCATCGCCACCAATGCCATGAGCAAGGCCGAACGCCAGTTCGTGAGCCTGAACGAGCAGCTCTCCAAGCTCTCGGCCCTGGAGCAGGAGATGAGCGCCGAAGCCTTTGCCGTGGCCAAGGCGGACTTCCGCTCGCTGGGCAGCACCATGGCGGGCATGTGCCTGCTGTCCATCGTGCTTTCGCTGCTGGTGTCGATGCGGGTGCGCTCGGCCCTGCTGCGCGATGTGAACGCCATCGCGGATGTGGTGCGCGCCCTGGCGGCGGGCAAGCTCACTCACCAGAACAGCAGCGAGGGCAAGGACGAGATCGCCGAAACCTCGCGCGTGCTGGACCAGAGCATCGCGCGCCTGAACCAGACGCTGAGCACGATACGCGGCGCCGTGCAGTCCATCGATACGGCCTCGCATGAAATCGCCAGCGGCAACCAGGACCTGTCGAACCGCACGGAACGCCAGGCCGGCTCGCTCGAAGAGACCGCCAGCGCCATGGCCAGCCTCACGACGGCCGTGCGGCAGAACGCAGAGCACGCGCGCGAAGCCTGCCGGCTGGCGGCCACGGCCAGCAGCATGGCCCAGAAAGGCGGCGAGGCGGTGTCGGACGCGGTGCGCACGATGGACTCCATTCGCGCCAGTTCGCGCAAGATCGTGGAGATTATCAGCGTCATCGACGGCATCTCCTTCCAGACCAATATCCTCGCGCTGAATGCGGCGGTGGAAGCGGCGCGCGCCGGAGAACAGGGGCGTGGCTTCGCCGTGGTCGCTTCCGAGGTGCGCACCCTGGCCCAGCGTTCGGCGGCGGCGGCCAAGGAGATCAAGGCCCTGATTGCGGCATCGGTGCAAACCATCGACAGCGGCGTGGCCTCGGTCAGCCAGGCGGGCAGCAGCATGGGCGATATCGTGGCCTCGGTAGAGCAGGTGAACCACATCATCGAGCGCATCAGCGAGGCCAGCGCGGAGCAGGCCCAGGGCATTTCCGAGGTCAACAGTGCAGTGGGCCAGATCGACGACGTGACGCAGCAGAACGCGGCCCTGGTGGAGCAGGCGGCCGCCGCTGCGGAAAGCCTGCAGGAGCAGGCCGTCAGCCTGTCGCGCGCGGTGGCGGTATTCGAGCTGGATGGCGGCGGCGTCCCTGCCCTGCCCCAGGCGGCGCTGGCGCCCGCGGTCGAACGCCGCGCGCCCGACAGCCCCATGCGCGCCGTCCCCCCGCGCCCCGCCGCCGCCCGCACACCGGAACGCCACAGCGCCTAGAGGCCGTTAGCGGAAGGGTTTGCTGACGAAGCGGGAACCGGCGAGGCCGAAGCGCCAGGGAACTTCCATGGCCTTGGAGATGCCGATGCGCGGCCCTTCCACCACCTGCACCGTGCCTTCGCGCGCGTGCAGTTCAAAAGGCGGCGAGGACAGGGCCATGCCGTCGTTGGCGCGCGTGACCCCCAGGGCCTGGCAGACGCGGCCCGGCCCGGAACACAGCAGGCGCACGTCCTCCACGCCGCGCCGCTCGCGCATCGCATCCAGCCCCGCGAGGGGCTCGATGGCGCGGATCAGCACTCCCGCCCCGTGCCCGTCCTCCCGGCAGACAAAATTGAGGCACCAGTGGATGCCGTAGGAGCGGTAGACATAGGCGTGGGCAGGCGGACCGAACATGGAGCGGTTGCGTTCAGTGGGGCCGGAGAAGCTGTGCGATGCCGGATCTTCCCGGTCGTAGGCCTCCGTTTCCACGATGCGGCCGCCAACCCCGTTCACCAGCGCGATCACGCCGATCAGGCGGCGGGCCACCTCGTGCGAAGGATGGCTGAAATCGATCCCTGCAAGCGTAGTTGTCATGCTGGCATTCTAGCGCGGCCCGCGAAACACTGTCTTTTCGCTATCGAAACACCCGAATAGCGACAAAAAGTGAAGAAAAAACGATCACGGCATGCAATTGCCCTGCCGAAACAGGCGATAATAGCCAGGCACCTTAGCAGAACCGATATTCAGATGAACACTGTAGCAGCCCCCGCCCCGGTCATGGATAACTCAGTCGAAGACGCCCTGCTGCGCTCGATCCGTATTCCGCCGCGTCCCAGCCTGCTGGTCGACCTGCAGCAGGAACTGGGGGAACAGGACCCTTCTCCGCGCCGCATCGCCCGCATCATCGGCAACGACGTAGGCATGTCCGGCGCCCTGCTCAAGCTGGCCAATTCGCCCTTCTTCGGCGCCGCGCGCAAGGCCAAGTCCGTGGAGCAGGCCATCAATTTCCTTGGCATCAACCACTGCGCCGCCCTGCTGACCGGCCTGCTGGCCCGCCAGGCCGTGGGCGACAAGGACGGCGCCCTGAACCAGTTCTGGGAAACCTCGGCGCGCCGCGCCCAGGCCCTGGTGTTCATCTCGCGCAAGCTGCGCATCGCCCCGCCGGACATCGCCCACACCTTCGGCCTGTTCTGCGACATCGGCGTGCCCCTGCTGATGGAGCGCTTCGCCGACTATCGCGACACCTTCGACCGCGCCACCAAGGCCGCCGAGCGCAAGTTCACCGACATCGAGGATGAGCGCCATCAGACGAACCACGCGGCAATCGGTTGCTTGCTGGCCCGCAACTGGGGCCTGTCGCCGGACGTGTCCTGGGCCATCCTGCACCACCACGACTACGAAGTGCTGAAGGACGATAACACCGACGACGCCATCCGCTCCCTGGTGGCCGCCTCCGTACTGGCCGAACGGGGCATTCAGCGCTACCATGGCAACCGCGATTCGCTCGAATGGGAAAAAGGCGGCGCCCTGGCCTGCCAGCACCTTGGCGTGGAAGAGGACGAAGCCGACGACCTGCTCGAGGAACTGCACGAGACTTTCCATACCGAACACTGAGCCCGGGCCGCCGGGCACGAGCACATGCCCAAGAACAAGCGTCCCCAGCCCCGCAAATCCGCCACCCCGCCCGAAGAGAAAGAAGAAGTCCTGAGCCAGGCCCTGAGCAGCCTGGCGCTTGCCCTTTCCGAGCGCGAGGAGGATGAAGACGCCCTGCGCGCCAGCGAGCGCGAATTCCAGCGCCTGCTGCGCCGCTACCTGAACCAGCAGAAGGACGAGATCCTGTACGGCGCCATCGAGCTGGCGCGCGACGAGGACATCGGCGCCTACCAGCTGCTGCGCAGCGCCATCGAGGACGCCGCCTGCACCCAGCTGCTGACCCGCGAGAATGCGCCGCCCATGGAGATCGACGCCTTCGCCATTCCCCTCTTCGTCCACAGCCGGGGCGGCCTGGTGCAGGCCGAGACCTTCCAGGACGAGGCCGCCTACAGCGCCCTCCTGGCCAGCTTCTCCGAGGCGGGGCTGGAAAGCCCACGCGCGCGCCTGGTGCTGGTGCAGCATGCCTACGATGCCGACGAAGCCATCCGCATCGGCTACAGCCAGATGCACGCCATGGCGCGCGAGGCGGCCGCCTCGCTGACGGACAAGAAGATGCGCGAAGCGCCCGCGCTGCAACGCAGCATCGCAGGCTGGGCACCCTCCGCCTTCGGTCCCGAAGACGAGGCCATGGAGCTGCGCTTCCTGCTCGGCTTCTCGCTCAAGCGGGCGGACGATCCCTTCTATCAGGTGCCGCAGGACGAAGCCGCCGCAGACGCCTGGTTCGCCACCCGCATGCAACGCTATCAGGCGTGGACGGAAAAGGCGGCGCCGCTGCTGCGCCGCTGCCTGGCGTCCGCAGGCCGCAGCCTGGAGCTCAACTTCCTCTACCAGGACCATTTCTTCAGCGCCCGCCGCCAGGCCCTGGCCGAACGCGGCACCCTGGCCCTGATCGCCGAGCTGGGCGCCGCCGCGCGCAGCCATGGCGGACCGGTGCACGTGCGCATCGCCCCGGCCGAGGCGCAGGGCGAAGTGGTGCTGCGCGCCGCTCTTTATGGCGGCGACCAGCTGCTCGCGAGCAGCAACCGCCCCTTCGACCTGGGCGACGACCTGCAGGAGGCCGTGGAGGATTTGCGCGACGCCCTTGGCACCCAGGGCATCACGGATATCCGCGTGGAGGAAGGCGGGCAGGAATAGCCAAAGCGGCAACCCTACTTTGGCTTTGACAAGCTAAATTCTCAGGAGGATACTGAGTTCATGACTTGGAGGTCCATCATGAAACACCTAGCCCTGATCCTGGGCGCGCTCCTGCTTTCCGCCTGTTCCATTGCGCCGCTTGCTCCCCCGCCTGACGACCTGTTTGCCGACCACCTGTTCCAGGCTGCGGACGACCAGATCCCCACCGAAGCCATCTTCGCGCTCACTCCTGCGATGAAGGACTATGCGGCCTCGGTCAGTCGCACCATGCGCCGCAGCGAGGCGCAGCAGGCGCTGTTCGACGCGCTGTACAAGCGCGACCAGCTCCAGCTCGATTACGATTCCGCCGTCACCCGCACCGCGGCCCAGGCTTTCGAATCGCGCATGGGCAACTGCCTGTCGCTCGTCATCATGACGGCGGCGCTGGCGCGCGAGATGGGCATGGAGGTGAAGTTCCAGAACGTGATCTCCGGCACCACCTGGTCACGCAGCGGCGACATCTATTTCAACAGCGGCCACGTCAACGTAGTGCTGGGCTCGCACCGCAGCCTGTCGGACCAGGGCTTCGGCTACTACCGTTCCCGCGTCGTGGACTTCATGCCGGTTCCGGACAGCTACCGCAAGATCGAGGAGATCATCGACGAGGGCACCGTCCTGGCCATGTTCATGAACAACCGCGCCGCCGAGGCGCTCGCCCAGGGCAAGCTGGACAACGCTTACCGCTGGGCCCGCCGCTCCATCGAAACGCGCGGCGACCTGCTGCAGGCCTACAACACCCTGGCCGTCATCTACCAGCGCCATGGCAACCTGCCGCAGGCTGAACACGTGCTGCGCTTCGCCATGGCCCGCAGCCCGGAGAACGTGGCCGTGATGCAGAACCTGGTCAACCTGCTCGACCAGCGGGGCCAGACCGCGGAAGCGGCCATGTACCGCCAAAAGCTCGCCAGCATCGATCCCGAACCCGCGTTCCACTACTTCCGCCTCGGCCAGAAGGCCATGGAGGAGGGGAACTACCGCAAGGCGCGCGAGATGTTCGCGCGCGAACTGGACCGGGAGCCGGACTATCATGAATTCCATTTCTGGTATGCGCTGGCTTCCTGGCAGCTGGGCGACTACCGGGCCGCGAACGAACACATGAAGCAGGCGGAAGCGAGCAGCACGACGCGCAAGGACCATGAACTGTATGCAGGCAAACTGGACCGCCTGCGCAGCCTCCAGGCCCAGTCGAACAAGGCCCCGCGAACTGCCAATTAATTACTTTTCCTTCAATACGGTTTACACTGGCGGCCCCATGTATTCATCGTATTGAAGGAAATCATGCCCCGCCAGCTTACCGTTCTTGCCCTTTCCCTTTCCCTGGCCTTCGGCGCCGCCCACGCGGCAGCGCTGGAGACCGTCCACGCCGACGAAGCGCAGGCCGCCAAGCCCAGCCTTCGCGAGCACTACACCAAGTACGAATACCGCATTCCCATGCGCGACGGCGTGCGCCTGTTCACCACCGTCTATGTGCCCAAGGACAGCTCGAAGAGCTATCCCTTCCTGATCCAGCGCACGCCCTACAGCGCCGGCACCCAGCACGGCGGAGAGCTGCATTACGGCGTGGACTTCATGCCCCAGTCCATCGGCCCATCGAAGGAATTCCAGGAGGCGGGCTACATCTTCGTCTACCAGGACGTGCGGGGACGCTACATGTCCGAGGGCAAGTGGCAGGAGATGACGCCGCATGCCAAAGCCCAGCTCACCGCGGGCGAAGGCAACGAGAGCCGCGACATGCACGACACCATGGAATGGCTGCTCAAGCACGTCCCCAACCACAACGGCAAGGCCGGCATCTACGGCATCAGCTATCCCGGCTTCTACACTTCGGCCAGCATCATCGATTCGCACCCGGCCATCAAGGCCGCTTCGCCGCAGGCGCCGGTCACAGACCTGTTCATGGGTGACGACTCCTATCACGGCGGCGCCTTCATGCTGGCGGCGAACTTCGACTTCTACTCCGCCTTCACGGAAGAGAAGAACCCGACGCCGCTGCCGAAAACCTGGAACCGCTTCGACTATGACAAGGCCGACGGCTACGACTTCTTCCTGGAGAAGCTCACCCTGTCCAATATCCTCGGCACGCTGACGGACAAGCAGCGCGCCCTGATCCAGCCCACCATCGAGAACGACAGCTACAACGGCTTCTGGAAGGAGCGCAATATCGCTCCCCACCTGAAGAACATCAAGGCGGCCGTGCTCACCGTGGGCGGCTGGTTCGACGCGGAAGACCCGCAAGGCCCGCTCACCACCTACCACGCCATCGAACGCCAGAACGCGGGCATCTTCAACGGCCTGGTGATGGGCCCCTGGGTGCACGGCGGCTGGGCGCGCGGCGAGGGCAAGAGCCTGGGCCACGTGCAGTTCGACAGCAAGACCAGCGAATACTTCCGCAGCAAGATCCAGTTCCCCTTCTTCGAACAGCACCTGAAAGGCGTGAAGCCCGCCCAGCCGATTTCCGAGGTCACGGTGTTTGAAACGGGCAGCAACGTGTGGCGCCAGTACACGGCCTGGCCGCCCGCGCCGGCCAAGGCGCGCACTCTCTTCCTCGCGCCGGACGGTAAGCTGAGCTGGCAGCAGCCTTCGGGCGGCGCCGCCTTCGACGAATACATCGCCGATCCGCGCCGTCCCGTGCCTTACATCGCCTATCCGGCCACCGGCGTGCCGCAGGAATACGCCGTGTCGGACCAGCGCTTCGCATCCACCCGTCCGGATGTGCTGGTGTACCAGAGCGATGTGCTGGAAGAAGACCTCACGGTTGCGGGTCCGGTCACGCCGAAGCTCTTCGTTTCCACCACCGGCACCGATGCCGACTGGGTGGTGAAGCTGATCGACGTCTATCCCCATGAATACCCCGAAGCCCCGGAGCAGCGCGGCCGGGACGTTGCGCCGCCGAAGCTCACCATGGCTGGCTACCAGCAGCTGGTGCGCGGCAATCCCCTGCGCGGCAAGTTCCGCAACAGCTTCGAGAAACCCGAGCCTTTCGTGCCGGGCAAGGTCGAGGCCATCAGCTACCACCTGGGCGACGTCAATCACACCTTCCGCCGCGGCCACCGCATCATGGTGCAGATCCAGAGCTCCTGGTTCCCGCTGGTGGACCTGAATCCCCAGACCTTCGTCAGCATCCCCAAAGCGAAGCCCGAGGACTTCAAGAAGGCCACCCAGCGCGTCTACCATGCGCCGGGCCAGGCTTCCGGCCTGCAGCTGATGGTGCTTCCGCCACAGTAAGCGCTAAAAATGCAACAGGGTTGGCGCATCGGGCGCTGCCCTGTTGCGTTTGCCGTTAGACTGGAGCCATGAATAATTC
Organism: Massilia endophytica; assembly: GCF_021165955.1. NCBI lineage: Bacteria > Pseudomonadati > Pseudomonadota > Betaproteobacteria > Burkholderiales > Oxalobacteraceae > Massilia > Massilia endophytica. Next base: position 4,011,259 of record NZ_CP088952.1, read on the forward strand.
CAGGAAAATGGCCCTTGTGGCGGGCGTGGCGGGCTTCCTGTGGGCCAGTGCTGTTTCCGTCATGGCGGCCGGGCAGCGCCGCCTGCTGTTCAATCCCACGTTGATCCGCGAAGTCCAGAGCCCGCGCAGCGCAGGCCACCGCACGCGCGCCGTTGTCCTGCGCGCGAACGACGGCACGCGGCTGGCGGGCTGGCTCATGACGCCTCGGGAACCGGGGCCGCATCCGGCGGTGCTGTATTTTGGCGGACGTTCGGAAGAAGTGTCGTGGGTGGCGCGCGACGCGGGCACCCTCTTCCCCGGCATGACTGTGCTGGCCATGAACTACCGCGGCTACGGCGATTCGCGCGGCATTCCGGGAGAAGAACACATGGTGGAAGACGGCTGCATGCTCTTCGACTGGCTGTGCAGCCGCCGCAATGTGGACAAGACGCGCATTGCCGTCGTCGGCCGCAGCCTCGGCTCCGGCGTGGCGGTGCAGGTGGCGAAGGAGCGTCCCGCGAGCGCCATGGTGCTGATCACGCCTTACGACTCCATTCTCGCCATCGCGCAGCGCCGCTTCCGGGGCGTGCCGGTGAGCTTCGTGCTGAAGCACCGCTTCGAGTCGGTGAAATACGCCTCGCTGCTCAAGGCGCCCACCTATATCCTGCGCGCCGCCAGCGACGACATCGTGCCGCATTCGCACACCGACCAGCTGGTGTCCCAGCTGACCAGCGTGCGCCTGGACGAGACCATTCCGGACTCGGACCACATGAACATTCCCTATCTGCCGGAAACCCAGCAGCGCATCGCCCGCTTCCTCACTTCGCAGTTCGCGCCGCCGGTGCTGGAAGAGCTGGCCCCCAGCGCAGCCTGATCTTCGTACTCAAACTCCGAAGCTGGCGTTCACCTCCGCGTAGGACGCGGCATGGGCCAGCAGCGGCTCCGACCGTCCGTCCGCGAGGAAGGCGCGCGCCATGACGGAGGTATGGGCCCACATCGTCTGCGGCAGCCAGGAGCCGGCGCTGATGCGGCGCACACCCAGGGCCGCAAGCTGCGCGGCTGGCGCAAGGCCCGGCCATGCCACGACATTCAGCAACAGCGGAGTGCCCCCGGCGATGGCCCGGATCTCCTCCGGCTCGGAAGCGCCGAGGGCGAAGATGCCGTCCGCACCCGCCTCGCGGTAGTCCCTGGCGCGCCTCAGCACCTCCGCAACGTACTCGCCCGGCGGCGCAAGCTTGCGCGCATACACGTCGGTGCGCACGTTGATGTACAAGGGAAGGGCCGCGCTTTCGGCAGCCTTACGCGCCGCCTCGATCTTGCGGCACAGCGCCGCGGGCTCGCCGCTCCCGTCCTGGATATTGATACCCACCGCACCGGCTTCCATGAAGCGCGCCACGTTATCGCCGACGGTGGCGGCATCGTCCGCATAGCCGCCTTCGATGTCCACACTGAGCGGAATGTCCACCACGCGCCGGATGCGCCGCACGGCGGCCAGGTGTTCCTGCAGGGGCAGCACATCGCCATCGCGGTAGCCCAGCGACCAGGCGACGCCCGCGCTGGTGGTGGCGATGGCCTGCGCGCCAGCGGCGGCGATGGCGCGCGCGCTGCCCGCGTCCCAGGCGTTCGGCAGGACAATGGGTGTGGCCTGCAGGTGCAGGGAGTGGAAAGGGCTGTTCATGGCGGCTCCGTGAAAAAGTCCATTTTATGCACGGCGCTTTGCGACGATAATAGCTACAATCGACACACATTCATTCCACCGAGGAAGCAATGGAAGCGCCTTCCCTGAACCTGGTCCGCGCCTTTGTCGCCGTCGCCGAGCGCCAGAGCTTCGTGCGCGCGGCGGAGGAGCTGGGCATGACCGCCTCCTCCGTCAGCCGTCTGGTGAAGACGCTCGAGCGGCATCTGGGCGTGGTGCTGATCGCGCGCACCACGCGGGCCATGTCGCTGACGGAGGCCGGGCAGCGCTATTTCGCCGAATGCAGCGCGGCGCTCGAACAGCTGCGGGGCGCGTGGGAGCGCATCAGGGACGAGCAGGAACTGCCGCGCGGCATACTCAAGCTCAGTGCGCCGCTCGTGTTCGGGCGGCAGCATGTGGTGCCGCATTTGTCGGCCTTCATGCAAACCTACCCCGACGTCCAGCTCGACCTCATCATGACCGACCGCTACGTGGACATTGTGGGCGAAGGCCTGACGCTGGCGATCCGCATCGGGCAGATGGACGACTCCAACCTGCTGGCGCGCAAGCTGTTGCGCAACCGGCGCATCCTCGTCGCATCGCCGCAGTATCTCGCGCAGCATGGCACGCCCCCCACGGTGGACGAACTGAAAGAGCACCGCTGCCTCGTGTCCACGGCAAGCCACGACGGCGAGAACTGGCGCCTCGTGGGCGCGGGTGGCGAACGCACCATCCGTCCCCGCAGCCGCCTGCGGGCCGACAACGGGGACGCGGTCCACCGCTTCTGCCTGGACGGCCACGGCATTGCCTTCCACTCCGCGGTCACGATGTCCGCCTCCATCCTGCAGGGCGAGCTGGTGCAGGTGCTGCCCGAATGGACGGGCCGCGAAACCGGCGTCTACTGCGTCCGCCCCTCCCAGCCGCCCGGCCCCGCCGCCCGCGCCTTCCTCGACTTCCTCACCGCCCGCTGGCGCACCGCCCCCGAGCTCTCCCCCTACCTCCCCTGACCACAGCCCAGTTCGTGTCCAACTCTGGTGCCAGGGAAGAAAAGTGGACACAAGCGCAGCCGTAGCATGGCTAGGGCCGAGGTCGTGTCCACTTTTCTTCCCTGGCACCAGAAGTGGACAGGGGCTTAGCCGTAGCTGCTATATTGCTGCGAGAATTTATAACCCTTCGGGACAATATGACACGCCTTCCTCTTATCCTCGCCGCCGGCGCCGTGCTCGCTGGCTGCGCCGCGACCCAGCCGCCGCTGACCGATTTCACCGCCAATTCCGGCTCCGCCCGCTCGCCTGAACAGCTGGCGCTGAGCTTCGAAAAAGTGGATCTCGCGCTGCGCGTCGATCCTGCCACCAAAAGCATTGCCGGGGATGCTGCCCTGACCTTCCTGGCCACCGCGCCGGTCTCGCGCATCGCCGTCGAACTGGACCGCAACCTGCCCGTCAGCTTCGCGAGCGTGGATGGCGTGGCGCTTGCTCCATCGGCCATCAGCAACGAGGAAGGCCGTCTGTATCTCACTCTGCCCTCGCCGCTCGCAGCGGGCGCCAGCACCACCGTCCGCATCCGCTACAGCGGCGTGCCGCACGTGGCCAAGCGCGCGCCCTGGGATGGCGGCTTCGTATGGAGCAAAACGGAGGACGGCCTGCCATGGATCGCCACCGCCGTCGAAGGCGAGGGCTGCGACCTGATCCTGCCCTGCATCGACCATCCGCAAGGCAAACCGAAACAGATCGATATGCACGTCACCGTCCCCGCGCCTCTGGTGGCGGCCGGGAACGGCATCTCCGCAGGCATGGACGAGAAGGACGGCTGGCGCACCTATCACTGGCGCGCGAAGAACCCGAGCACCTATGGCATCTCCCTCAATATCGGCCCTTATGAAATGCTGTCCGGCGAGTACGACAGCCGATACGGCAACAAGATCCCGCTGCGCATGTGGTATCTGAAAGGCCATGACAAAAAGGCTGCGGGGCTGTTCGAGGAGTTCGCGCCGATGCTGGCCTTCTTCGAAAGCTATATCGGCCCCTATCCCTTCGGCGACGAGAAGATGGGCGTGGTCGAAACGCCGCACCTGGGCATGGAGCACCAGACCATCAACGCCTACGGCAACGGCTATGCCAAGTCGCCCCTGGGGTACGACTGGCTGCTGCACCATGAACTCTCCCACGAGTGGTTCGGCAACCAGATGACCAACGCGGACTGGGACGATATGTGGCTGCACGAAGGCTTCGGCAGCTATATGCAGCCGCTCTACCTGCAGCACATGCGCGGCGAGGCGGCCTTCCATTCGGAGCTGTTCAACCAGCGCAAGCAGATCGCCAACAAGGCTCCCATCGTCAGCGGCAAGCCGATGCGCATCGAAGACGTCTACAAGGACGAACGCGGCGGCCCTGGCCTGGACATCTACGTCAAGGGCTCGCTCGTGCTGCACACCCTGCGCAACCTGATCGGCGACGATGCCTTCTTCCGCGCCACGCGCCGCATGGTCTACGGCACCGAAACGCCGCGCCCCGGCAATTTCCAGCCGCGCTACAGCAGCAGCAAGGAGTTCATCGCCATCGTCAAGGAAGTGAGCGGCCGCGACCTGGGCTGGTTCTTCGACGCCTACCTGTACCAGGCCGCGCTGCCGGAACTAGTGGAGGAGCGCAAGGACGGCAAGCTCCAACTGAGCTGGAAGCTGAAGAACGGCGCTGCCTTCCCGATGCCAATCGAAGTGCGCATCAACGGCCGTATCGAGCGGCTGGCGATGGCCGACGGCAAAGGCGAGATCAGCCTGCCCGCTGGGGCCCTGTATACCATCGATCCCAACTCCCGCGTGCTGCGCCACGAGGCGCAGTTCGAGGAATGGCAGCGCTACGAGAAGGAGCGCAAGCAGAAGAAGGCCAAGGCGTCCTGATTACAGCGTGCGAAGGAACTGCTCCACGACCGATTGCCTGATACCCGGTGCAGCTTCCTTGCTGAATCCGTGCCCGGTCGGCCAGGCTTCGTGCCGCACCGGGAATTTGAATCCCTTTGTGTTCAGGTAGTTGACGATATCCTCCGACATGCGCGTGCTCGGCCAGATTTCATCGTTCCTGGCCGAGATGAGGAAGATGGGACCGTTGATCCGTTCTACAGGAATCCGGTAGCCGGACCACTCGCCGACCTTGTCCAGCGCCATTTCGAATCGCCGGGCCAGCGGCAGCGATTGGTCGTCATCCAGTGACAGAGCGGGAATGTCCTTTCCGCGATAGGTCCAGGCCGACCTTGGCATCGTCCGGCCATACCAGGGCACTTCGCTCGGCGTTGCAGCCACCACGGACTTGATCCGCGCATCCATGCTGGCAACGAGAAAGGCAGCTTCACTTCCGCGCGAGCCCGACACAATGCCGATGCGCGCAGCATCCACGCCCGGCGCCTGGGAGACATAGTCCAGCGCGTCGATAAAATACTCGAGCGGAATCTGGTCGAGGGTCATCGGGAGCCCCGCCTCCTTGAAGTAGGCCAGCGCCAGCACTGCGATGCAATGCGGGGCCAGCATCTCGCCGCTCGAATTCCCGGTCGATAAACCGCCCTCGGAACCGCCGAAGGCCATCACGGCCGGGAGCTTGCGGTCCGCCTGCGGCAGATAGAGATTCGCCACCAGATTTTTATAGGCGACCTTCTCGATCTTGTAACTGCAGGTCTCCGCTTGCGCCTTCGCGCAACCGAGAACAATCGCTACGGCAAAGGCCAGTTTTCTAAGCATGTATCTTCCTTTTCGAATTCAGTACGTGACTCAAGGCCGACCACACCTCACGTTTTTGCGCATAGGCCAGCGTGTAAGCGGGGCTGCTCGATGGGAGGTTGAAGATGCGGTAGCGCGAAGCATGCTCGCCCAGCACCTTCAGGCCGAGCGCGTGCGCCGTGCCACCGTTGAAGGCTAACGCCTCGATATCCGGAAACCGCGCCAGCAAGCCCGGCAGATCATTGTCGTCGCGGTCGCGGATGCTGCTGTCCAGGCTCCCCGGGCGGTGCGCTTGGGCCACCACGTCCCAGAGGCCGACGCCATGCTGGAGGAGGGTTCGCAGACGGTTTTCGTAGTCGAGGGGAACAAGTTCCACGCCGATCACCCCGGACATCAAGGCCCAGAACTTGTTCTGGCGGTTGCCGTAGTACTGCTGCACCGCCAGCGATTTTTCGCTGGGCAGGCTGCCCAGGATGAGCAGGCGGGTGCGCTCGTCCACCACGGGGGCGAAACAGCGCTTGCGGAGGTCGGTGGAAGGGCTCATCCACGGCATTCTAAGCGAAGCCGTGCATCGGCGGCCGGTGTTTGGGAGTAGAATCAAACGGTAGCGCTTTGCCAACAATACCGGAGTGCCCATGAGCGACCAACGTACCATCCACGAGCTGCTGGCGCAGTATGCGGAGAGCCACCGTGATCCCGCCAACGAATTGATTCACATCGTCTGCGTGCCGCTGATCGTGTTTTCGCTGCTGGGGCTGCTGTGGGCCCTGCATCCGCTGCTGGCGGCCGTCGCCGCAGCGGCGGCCATGGTGTACTACTTCCGCCTGTCCGTGCCCTTCGCCAAGGGGATGCTGCTGATGTCCATGGTGATGCTGGGCGTGCTCGCGGCATTGCCGCCCATCGCCGTGCTGCCGCTCAGCTTGGCGATTTTCGTGCTGGCCTGGGCCGGGCAGTTCATTGGACACAAGATCGAGGGCAAGAAGCCGTCATTCTTCGATGACCTGCGCTTCCTGCTGATCGGACCGCTGTTTGTGCTGAGCTTCCTGTACCGGCGCCTGCGCTGGGCTTACTGATCAGCTCAGCCCGGGCACGCGCGGCAGGAGATGCGAGGGCAGCACGTCGAAGATGACGAGCACACCGAGCATGGCGGCGACATAGCCGACCACGGTCCAAACCTTGACTTGCAACGACCTTTGCATTGCCAACCCCGAACGCGTACTTAGTCTTTCCATAATACGCCTGCCGCGCGGCGGACGCACGGCCTTCCCCGCGCCAGCGGCATCGCCGCAACAAAACCTGTCCCCTCGGCAAGCTGAAGAAGAAGCGCGTATACTTGCCCGATGCCCTCTCCTCTTCTCTTCATCACCGCATGCCTCATCTGGGGTTCCACCTTCTGGGCCATTACCCTGCAGCTGGGCGAGGCGCCCCCTGCCGTCTCCGTCGTTTACCGCTTTGCCCTGTCCTCGGCCGTGCTGTTCGCCTGGTGCGCAGCGCGCGGCGACCGCCTGCGCCTGGCATGGCCGGCCCAGCGCTGGACCATCCTGCAGGGCTGCGCTACCTTCGGCCTGAGCTATATCTGCACCTACTCGGCCGAGCAGTACCTGGTGTCGGCGCTGGTCGGTGTGCTGTTCGCACTCATGGTGTTCTGGAACCCGATCCTGATGCGCCTGGTGTTCGGCACGGCGCTGACCTGGCGCATCTGGGCGGGCGGCAGCGTGGCCATCTGCGGCGTGGTGCTGCTGTTCTACCAGTCCATCGGCCAGGCCCTGCACGATATCCAGCGGGGCGGCCAGGGCCACTTCCTGCTCGGCCTGGCACTCGGCCTGTGCGCCACCGTCGCCAGCTCGATGGGCAATGTGCTGGTGGTGAAGGTGCGCCAGAATGAAGCGAATGTGCTGCTCACCATGGCGTGGGGCATGCTCTGGGGCACCTTGCTGATCGCCAGCTGGGTCGTCGTGAGCGGCCAGAGTTTCGTGCTGCCCACGGCGCCGAAGTACTGGGCAGGATTACTGTACCTGTCCCTGTTCGGCTCCGTGATCGCCTTCGCCTGCTATTTCACGCTGATCGATCGCATCGGCAGCCAGAAGGCCGTGTACATCGGCGTGGTGACGCCCGTGATCGCCGTGCTGCTGTCGATCCGCCTCGAACATTTCCGCCCCGGCCTCGTGGAATGCGTTGGCATGCTGCTCTGCCTGACAAGCGTGGCGTGGGCCCTGCGCGCGCCGGCGCTCAAGCCGGTATCCACCGAATCGTCCCTCCCTGAACCACTGAAGAAAGCATCATGAGCAAGTTGAACATCCGTCCCGCGCGTCCCGACGACGTGCCGCATATCTTTGGCATGATTTACGAACTGGCCGTGTTCGAGAAACTCGAGCATATGGTCGTGGCCAATGAGGCGATGCTGCTGGACGCGCTGTTCGGCCCTCGCCCGCCTTGTGAAGCCATCGTGGGAGAGGAAGAGAACGGCGAGGTGGTGACCTTCGCCCTCTTCTTCCACAACTTCTCCACCTTCCTCTGCAAGAAGGGGCTGTATCTCGAAGACCTGTATGTGAAGCAGAACCGCCGCAGCAAGGGCTATGGCAAGGACATGCTGGTGGCCCTGGCGAAGCTGGCCGTGGAGCGGGGGTGCGGCCGTTTCGAATGGTCCGTGCTGGACTGGAACGAGAACGCCATCAACTTCTACGAGAAGATGGGCGCGGTGGTGATGCCGGACTGGCGCATCTGCCGCGTGACGGGCGACGCACTGGACGCGCTGGCCGCCGCCTGAAAAAAAGATCCCACGCGGCAATTTGCGGCGTGGGCTCGAACCCAGTTGTCAGTTGGGAGGGGAGATGAATCAACAGTTTCACTATAGTCCCCTGCCCGGCTGAAACAACCGGGCTTTACAAAATCTTACCGATACTCGATGGTTGCTTACATATCCATCGTTCGGCCAACTCGAAAACAGCCTGCGTGAGCAGTGCCAGCACCGCGGCGGGCAGGGCGCCGGCCAGCAGCAGCTGCTTGTCGTTGAGGGCCAGGCCCGTCGTAATTCTCTCCCCGTAGCCGCCCGCGCCGATAAAGGCCGCGATCGTTGCCGTGCCGACACTCATCACGGCGGCCGTCTTCACCCCTGCCAGGATGACCGGCATGGCCAGGGGCAGTTCCACGTGCACCAGGCGCTGGCGCCAGCTCAGGCCCAATGCCCGCGCCGCATCGCGCAGGCCGGCCGGTACGCCCGCGATGCCGGTGCAGGTGTTGCGCACGATGGGCAGCAGGGCGTAGGTCGTCAGGGCCACCAGCGCGGGCAGCGTGCCGATGGCGCCGAGCAAGGGGATCAGCATGGCCAGCAGCGCCAGCGAGGGAATGGTCTGCAGCACGCCGGTTGCGGCGAGCACGGGCTGGCGCAGCGGCGCCGCGAAGGCGGCCAGCACGCCGAGGGGTATGCCGATGGCGCAGGCGATGGCCACCGAGATTCCCACCAGCGCGAGGTGCTGCCGCGTGAGAGGCCACAGGTCCGGCGCGAATATCCTCGCGAGCAGCGAACTCTCCGCCGCCGCAGGGGACAGACCCCGGACGGGGTCTGTCCCCGGTGTCCCAGTCCGCAACCGGTCACGGTCAGCGGCTTCCGGGACGCGCCTGATCCATTGTGAGGCGATTGCCGCAAATGCCTGCCCCCGCAATTCCGCCGCCGCGTTCATTGCAATCATGTCCTTCTCGCCGATGCGCCCCTCAAGCCGCTGCAAGGCCTGCCACGCCTGGGGAAAGCGCTGCGGCAGATCGAGGCGATAAAGAAGCACGGCATCGTAGCGCGGGAAGTAGGCCTTGTCGTCGGCCAGCACGCGCAAGCCGTATTCGGCGATCTTGGCATCGGTCGAATAGATGTCGATGACATCCACCTCCTTCTGCGCCAGCGCTTCGTAAGCGATGCCGTGATCGAGCCCCTTCGGCTGCTGTGGCAGCCCGTAGCGGCGTGCGAGGCCCGGCCAGCCGTCCGCCCGGCCGATGAATTCATGCGACAGGCCGAACTTGAGTTCCTTGCGCGCAGCCAGATCGGCGATTGACATTAGCGGCATGTCGCCGCGCACCGCCAGCGCGTAGCTGTTGTTGAAGCCGAGCCGCACGGCTACGCCAAGCCCCAGCGGCGCCAGCGCGCGGCGCATGTCCTCCAGCGTGCCAGGCTTGTCGTTCTTCAGGATTTCCTGGTCGATGGTGCCCAGGTATTCAGGATAGATGTCGATGCTGCCCGACTTCAGCGCTTCGAGCACGATGGCGGTATTGCCCAGCCCCTGCCTATGCTCCGTGTTCACATGCGGGGCCGCCGTTTGCGCGATGATCTCGCCGAGGATATAGGACTCGGTAAAGCGCTTGGAGCCAACGCGCAGCGTGCCCTCGTCGGCACAGGCATTCAGGGAGAAGAGGCTGGCGGCCAGCCAGATCCACACCGCCCTCACTGGCGTCCTGTCACCGGAACGACGGGATTGCGCCACAAACCATTGTTGACCACCGCCTTGCAGGGATTGAAGCCGAAGGCGTAGGACAGGTCCGCGGGCCGGGCGATCTGCCACAGGGCGAAGTCGGCGCGTTTGCCTACTTCCAGCGTGCCGATGTCGTCCTGCAGGCCGAGGGCGCGTGCAGCGTTCACCGTGCAGCCGGTGAGCGCCTCGAGGGGCGTCAGGCGCCACAGGGTGCACACCATGTTCATGGCCAGAAGCAGGGACGCCATGGGCGAGGTGCCGGGATTGTTGTCCGTGGCCACGGCCATCGGCACGCCCGCCTCCCGCAGCGCCGCAATGGGCGGCGGCGTGGTGTCGCGCAGAAAGTAGTAGGCCCCCGGCAGCAGAACGGCGACCGTTCCCGCCTGCCGCATCGCATCGATGCCCGCGGCGCTCAGGTGTTCGAGGTGGTCCGCCGAGAGACCGCCGTAGCGCGCCACCAGTTCCGCGCCGCGCTGGTCGGAAAGCTGTTCGGCATGGAGCTTGACAGGCAGGCCCTGCTCCTTTGCCGCGCGGAATATGCGCTCGGTCTGTTCGTTGGTGAAGCCGATGCGTTCGCAGAATGCGTCCACCGCGTCCATCAGGCCATCGGCGGCGAGCTTGGGGATCATGGCGCAGACGGCGTCCACGTAGTCGTCCGCCCGTCCGGCATATTCCGGCGGCAGCGCGTGCGCGCCGAGGAAGGTGGCGGACACGCGCACGGGAAGCAGGCCGCCGACGCGGCGCGCCGTGCGCAGCATCTTTGCCTCCGCCTCCAGCGACAGGCCGTAGCCAGACTTGATCTCCAGCGTGGTGACGCCTTCGGCCAGCAGGCTCCCAATGCGCGGCAGGCTTTGGCGCAGCAGCTCTTCCTCGCTCGCGGCGCGCGTTGCGCGCACGGTGGACATGATGCCGCCGCCAGCCTTCGCAATGTCTTCGTATGTTGCGCCGTTGAGGCGCGCCTCGAATTCGTCGCTGCGGTTGCCTGCGTGGACAATATGAGTGTGGCAGTCGATGAGGCCGGGAGTCAGCCAGCAGCGCGCGGCATCGCGCGTGTCGTAGGCCGTGCCATGCTGCGCCGCGTCCGCGTCGGGCCCGAGCCAGGCGATGCGGCCATTGCTGACGGCAATCGCCGCGTCGCGCAGCTCTCCGTAGCCGCCACACATGGTGGCGAGATTCACGTTGCGGATCAACAGATCCCAGCGTTGCGTCATGTTTCCTTGTCCTCGTTGCGGATGATGTCGACAATGAAGACTGTCGCCTGGCCCGCCTCGAGCGTCCAGACTTCTTCCTTGTCCAATACCACCGCATCATAGCGCACCATGGCAATACGCTCGCTGCCGCTGAAGACGGCCATGCTTTCGCCTTCCGCGAGGAAGATCACCGTGCAGTCGCTGCGACGCTCCAGCGTCGAAAAATCACGCACCACGCGCCGCTCGAGCTGGTGGGTGCAGCAGCTGCGCCGGGTCATCACATTGAAGTCGGTGGTGGCCGCGCCGTCCACCGTGGCGGTGACGGCAGTCTCCCCGGGGAAAGCGACCATCGGTTCGCGCTCGCTGAGGGCAACCTGCCTTTCGTTGCCCACGTCGAGAACCACTCCCGGGCCTTCGATCAGGGTAAGGGTGCGGTCGATACCGGGGAAGACAGAGAAAGGCCCGCTCTGCGTGATGGTGGCGATGCTGACGCGCCATTCAAAATCGTCGAAGGTGGCGCCGGGCGGGCAAACAATCAGTTCCGTGGTGGAACCGCCGCCGTTCTTCCAGGGCGTTGGGTGCAGGCTTGCGTACTGAATCAGTCGGGTCATGATCGTAGCTCGCGCAGTTCGGCCAGCGTCTGTCTGAAGCGAGCGGCGATGGCCGGTTGCGCCACATGCTCCCGGTCGCGCACCACCCAGCGGCCGCCGACCATCACGTCGCGCACTAGATTATCATTTCCACTGAAAACAAGGGTGCTCAATACGTCGGCAGGGGCCAGGCCATGCAGGTTGGGATGCTGCTCATCCAGAACCAGCAGGTCCGCCCGCTTCCCCGGGGCCAGCTCGCCCACCGGGCGGCCGGATGCCTGCGCGCCGCCCCGAAGCGCGGCCTGCCACAGGAAATCGCCCACCTTGCGCTGCTTCGGGGATACCGCGATATTGCGGCGCTGCTGGCTGAGGCGCTGCCCGTATTCGAGCCAGCGCAGTTCTTCCACCGGGCTTTGCGACACGTGGCTGTCGCTTCCCACGCCGAAAACGCCGCCCTGGGCCAGGAAAGGTTCCAGCGGGAAGATGCCGTCACCCAGATTGGCCTCGGTGGTGGGGCACAGGCCCGCCACGGCGCCGCTGCGGGCTATCGCGGAGATCTCGTCTTCGGAGAGATGGGTGGCGTGCACCAGGCACCAGCGCTGGTCCACCTCGACGTGGTCGTACAGATACTGCACCGGCCTGCGTGCGCTGAAGTCGAGGGACTGCTTCACTTCCCCCTGCTGCTCCGCGATATGGATATGCACGGGACGCTGCACAGGCAGGCCCGCCAGCGCTTCCCTGATCTGCTGCACGGATGCGGCGCGCAGGGAGTGCGGCGCCAGGCCCACTTCCAGCTGGGGGCCGCGCTGCGCATCGAGTTCGCCGATAATGCGCAGGATGTCGTCAACGCTGCTGCGGAAACGGCCCTGCTCGGGCTTGAGCGGCGCCTCGCCGAAACCCGAATAGCTGTACAGGACGGGAAGCATGGTCATGCCGATGCCCGTGTAGCGTGCCGCGTCGGCCACGTGCAGCGCGGTTTCGGCGGCGCGCGCATAGAGGTTCCCGTCCGGCGCGCGGTGAACGTAATGGAACTCGCAGACGGAGGTATAGCCATGCCGCAGGCATTCGCTGTACAGCTGCGCGGCGATGGCGCTCATCTGCTCAGGAGTGATCCTGCGCGCGAAGCGGTACATCAGGTCGCGCCAGGTCCAGAAGCTGTCCGGACTGTCGCCCGCCTGCTCCGTCATGCCGCTCAGGGCACGCTGGAAGGCATGCGAATGCAGGTTCACCATGCCGGGCATGACGAAGCGCGCCTGCGGTACGCCTTGCGGAGCCTCCGAAGCCTGCACCGAGGTCAGGTTCCCTGCGTCGTCCCACTGCAGCAGCACGCCCTCATGCCAGCCGTCGGCCAGCAGGGCGCTGTGCGCAAACAGCGCCTTGGACGTCATGCGCGCGCCCAGTCGGCCGCCGCCTGCGTCATGCGGCGCAGCAGTGGCTGCACCTGTTCGGCCAGGTCGGGGCGGTAGGCGAAGGGCTCCGTTTCGTCCATGTAGGTGCACTGGCACATTTCGAGCTGTATCGCATGCACGCCCTGCTCCGGCTTGCCGTAGAAGCGGGTGATGTGCCCGCCCTTGAAGCGGCCGTTGATGGCGATGGTGTAGCGGCCGTCATCCTTCGCCTGCCCCGTCACCGCGTCGCTCAGGCCCGGATCGCAGCTGGCGCCGTTGGCCGTGCCGAAGTTCAGGTCCGGCAGCTTGCCATCGAAGAAGCGCGGCACGACGGAGGCGATGGAATGCGCCTCCCACAGCACGACGCGGCCGTGCAGCGCCAGCAGGCGGTCCAGCTCTTCACGCAGCTGAAGATGGTAGGGTTCCCAGTACGTCGCCAGGCGGCGCTGCACCTCGGCCTCGCTCGGAGCCTTGCCCGGCAGGTAAAGCCGCTCGCGGCCGAAGGTATCGACGGGGCACAGCGCCGTGGTGTCCTGGCCGGGATAGAGATTGGTGTTTTCCGGCGGCCGGTTCAGGTCGATCACATAGCGCGACCAGCGCGCGGACAGCGTGGAGGCGCCCATCTCCTGTAGGAAGCCATACAGTTCCGGCAGGTGCCAGTCGGTATCGGCTTTCACCTGCGCGCAAGGCGTCATGTTGGCGGCGATATCGTCCGGAATGTCGGTGCCCGCGTGCGGCATCGACACCAGCAGCGGCAGGCTGCCTGCCTTGAATTGGAAGTCCATGGCTCCTCCTTCTTACGGGTGCAGCGGCGTGAACAGGCTCTTGCAGCTTGCGCTCAGTTCACCTTTCATTACCATCTGCTTCGCAGCCTCGATGTCGGGCGCGAAGAAGCGGTCCGCATCGAAGAACGGCACTCTCTGGCGCAGCTGGGCATGCACATGCTCCAGGTGCGGCGCCGTGCGCAGGGGGCGGTGGAAATCGATGCCCTGCGCCGCGGCCAGCAGTTCGATGCCGACGATCGTGGCCGTATTGTGCGCCATATCGTCAAGACGGCGCGCCGCGAAGGTGGCCATGCTCACATGGTCTTCCTGGTTGGCCGAGGTGGGAATGGTGTCCACGCTGGCGGGATGCGCCAGCGACTTGTTTTCCGATGCCAGCGCGGCAGCCGTGACGTGGGCGATCATGAAGCCCGAGTTGACGCCAGGTTCGCGCACCAGGAAGGGCGGCAGGCCGGAAAGGGTGGCGTCGATCAGCAGTGCGATGCGGCGCTCGGAAATGCTGCCGATTTCGGCGATGGCCAGAGCCAGCGTGTCCGCCGCGAAGGCGACCGGCTCGGCGTGGAAGTTACCGCCCGAAACCACCTGCACCTCGCCGTCGTTGAACAGCAGCGGATTGTCGGTGACGGCATTGGCTTCGATCAGCAGGGTGCGCGAGGCATTGCCGATCAGGTCCCAGCAGGCGCCCATGACTTGCGGCTGGCAGCGCAGGCAGTACGGGTCCTGCACGCGTTCGTCGCCCACCAGGTGGGAGGCGCGGATCGCGCTGCCCGTCACGAGCTGGCGGTAGATGGATGCCGCGGCGATCTGGCCCGGCTGGCCGCGCGCTTCGTGCACGCGGGCGTCGAAAGGCGAATCGCTGCCCTTGGCGGCATCCAGCGAGAGCGAGCCTGCCACCATGCCGGCTTCCAGCAGGCGTTCGGCCATGAACAGGCCATGCAGGGCCAGGGCTGCCGAGGCCTGGGTACCGTTGATCAGCGCCAGGCCTTCCTTTGCCGCGAGCACCACGGGCGCAATGCCCGCCGCCTTCAGCGCGTCGGCCGCCTGCATCAGCTCACCGTTCACGCGCACCTCGCCCACGCCCAGCAGCGCCAGCGTCATGTGAGCCAGCGGCGCCAGGTCGCCCGATGCGCCCACCGAGCCCTTGACTGGGACGGCAGGCATGATGCGGGCGTTGTAGAGGGCGATCAGCGTTTCGATCACAACGGGACGCACGCCGGAGTAGCCGCGCGCCAGGCTGCCGATCTTCATCAGCATGAGCAGGCGCACCACATGGTCCGGCATCAGATCGCCCGTGCCCACGGAATGCGAGAGGATCAGGTTGCGCTGCAGCTGTTCCAGCTTGTCGTCCGGAATGCGGGTCTTGGCCAGCAGCCCGAACCCGGTGTTGATGCCGTAGGCTGCATCGCCTTTGGCCACAATAGCCTGCACCGCCTGGGCGGAAGCTTCGATCACCGGCCAGGCTTCGGCGGCCAGGCTCACATTGGCGTGCGCGCCCCAGGCGGCGCGCAGTTCGCCCAGCGTCATCTTGCCGGGCTTCAGGGTCCATCCGTTCTTGTTCTGCTTCATCGTCTGCTTCACTTGATCATTGGGAGGTTCAGGCCATTGCGCTTGGCGCAGGCAACGGCGCTCTCATAACCGGCATCCGCATGGCGCATCACGCCCGAGCCGCTGTCGTTCACCAGCACGCGCGCCAGGCGCTTTGCCGCGGCATCAGTGCCGTCTGCCACGATCACCACGCCCGAGTGCTGGGAGTAGCCCATGCCAACGCCGCCGCCGTGGTGCAGGGACACCCAGGTGGCGCCGCCCGCCGTGTTCAGGAGGGCGTTCAGCAGCGGCCAGTCGGAGACTGCGTCGGTGCCGTCCTTCATGCTTTCCGTTTCGCGGTTCGGGCTCGCCACCGAGCCGGTGTCCAGGTGGTCGCGGCCGATCACGATAGGCGCCTTCAGTTCACCGCTGCGCACCATCTCGTTGAAGGCCAGGCCCGCGATATGGCGCTCGCCCAGTCCCAGCCAGCAGATGCGCGCAGGCAGGCCCTGGAAGGCGATGCGCTCGCGCGCCATGTCCAGCCAGCGGTGAACCTGGGCGTGGTGGGGGAAGAGCTCCTTGATCTTGGCGTCGGTCTTGTAAATGTCTTCCGGATCGCCGGACAGGGCCACCCAGCGGAAGGGGCCGCGCCCTTCGCAGAACTGCGGGCGGATATAGGCGGGCACGAAGCCGGGGAAGTCGAAGGCATTGCGTACGCCTTCGTCGAAGGCCACCTGGCGGATGTTGTTGCCGTAGTCGACCACTTTCGCGCCCATCTGCTGGAAGTCGAGCATGGCCTGCACGTGCACCGCGCAGGAGCGGGCGGCGGCCTTCTTCAGTTCCGTGTGGCGGCTGGAGTCCTGCTGCGCAGCCTTCCAGTCGGCCACGTTCCAGCCGCGCGGCAGGTAGCCGTTGATCAGGTCATGCGCGGAGGTCTGGTCGGTCACCAGGTCCGGCACCAGGCCGCCGGCCTGGGCGCGCTTCACCAGCTCCGGCAGCACGTCCGCCGCGTTGCCCAGCAGGCCGATGGAGATGGCCTCGCCGCGCTCCTTGTGCTCGCGCACCATGGCCAGCGCCTCGTCGATGCTGGCGGCCTGTTTGTCCAGATAGCGGGTGCGCAGGCGGAAATCGATGCTGCTCTGCTGGCATTCGACGGTGAGCGACACGGCGCCCGCCATGGTTGCGGCCAGCGGCTGCGCGCCGCCCATGCCGCCCAGGCCCGCCGTCAGGATCCAGCGCCCTTTGAGGTCGCCGCCGAAGTGCTGGCGGCCCGCTTCCGCGAAGGTTTCGTAGGTGCCCTGCACGATGCCCTGGGTGCCAATATAGATCCAGCTGCCCGCCGTCATCTGGCCGTACATGAACAGGCCCTTGCGGTCCAGTTCATTGAAGTGTTCCCAGTTGGCCCACTTGGGCACGAGGTTGGAGTTCGCGAGCAGCACGCGCGGCGCGTCCTCGTGCGTCTGGAACACGCCCACCGGCTTGCCGGACTGGATCAGCAAGGTCTGGTCGGCTTCCAGCTCCTTCAGGGAGGCGAGGATCTGGTCAAAGCACTCCCAGTTGCGCGCGGCGCGGCCGATGCCGCCGTACACCACGAGGTGCTTGGGGTTCTCGGCCACTTCCTTGTCCAGATTGTTCTGGATCATGCGGTAGGCCGCTTCCGCGCCCCAGGTCTTGCAGACGCGCTCAGGACCACGCGGTGCGCGGATATCGCGGCTGGCGTCGAAACGGGGATCGTTGCTCGGTTGGCTGCTCATCTCTTCTCCTCATGTGAAGGGCGGGCCGGACGCACCCGCGGATCGTCACAGGATAAGTTGTCTATACAACCCAGTCAACTCTTATTTTTTGTAGACCTGTTTGCCGCCGACCCAGGTTTCAAGAACGCCGATCTTGCCGATTTCGGAGGCGGGCACGGTGAAGAGATCGCGGTCGGTCACGATGAAGTCCGCCCATTTGCCCGGCTCCAGGGAGCCGAGCATCTTCTCCTGGCGCGCCGCATAGGCTGCATCCAGCGTGAAGCAGCGGAAGGCTTCCTGCAGCGTCATCGCCTGCTCCTTGTACCAGCCGCCCGAGGGAACGTTGGCCATGTCCTGCCGCGTCACGGCAGCGTGGATACCCTGGAAGGGATTGGGCGACTCGATGGGGAAGTCCGAACCGCAGGCGATGCGCGAGCCCTGCTTCAGGAAAGTGCGCCAGGCGTAGGCGCCCTTGATGCGCTGCGAACCCACGCGCTGCTCGGCCATGTTCTGGTCCGACGTGGCATGGGTGGGCTGCATGGAGGGGATGATGTCCAGCTTCCTGAAGCGCGGGATGTCCTCCAGCGCCACCACCTGAGCATGTTCGATGCGGTGGCGGCGCGCGGCGCTGCCCGGATACTTCTTCAGAAGCTTTGCGTAAGCATCCAGGATCTGGCGGTTGCCCGCGTCGCCGATGGCATGCACGTTGACCTGGTAGCCCGCCTTCATGGCCTTCTCCATCTTGGCCATGATCTCTTCGTTCTTGTAGAACAGCAGGCCGTGGGTGTGCGGGTCGTCGCTGTAAGGCTTGATCAGGGCTGCGCCGCGGCTGCCCAGGGCGCCGTCCGAATACAGCTTCACGGAACTGAGGGCATAAAGATCGCCGGCATAGCTTTGCATCGGCCCGTTCTTCGACAGCTGGTCGAAGTCCGCCTCGGCGCCGCCGATCATCGCGTAGATGCGGGCGGTAAGCTTGCCGTGGTCTGCGTAATCGCGGTACAGGCGGTCGGTGCCCACGTCGATGCCTGCGTCGTGGGCGCCGGTCAGGCCTACCTTCGCCATTTCGGCAAGCGCGCCGTCCAGGGAAGCGCGCGCCTCCGCCTCGGTTGGCGCGGGAACGACCGCGCGCACCAGGTCCATGGCGCCGTCGACCAGGATGCCGGTGGCGTTGCCGCTGGCGTCGCGTTCGATCTTGCCTCCTGCCGGATCTTTCGTGTCCTTCGTGATACCGGCCAGCGCCAGCGCCTTGCTGTTCACCCACATGGCGTGGCCGTCGACGCGCTGCATCAGCGCCGGGCGGTCCGGCACCACGCTGTCCAGTTCCGCTGCCGTGGGGAAGCGGCCCAGCTTCCAGATCTCCTGGTTCCAGCCATTGCCCATAACCCAGCTGCGCTGCGGATTCTTCTTCGCGAAGTCCGCCACCGACTTCAGGGCCGCTTCCAGGGTCGGCGGCGTATAGAGGTCCGCTTCGGTGGCAATGGCGCCCAGGCCCAGCACGTGGCCGTGCGCGTCGATCAGGCCGGGCAACACCGTGCGGCCCTGCACGTCCACATGGCGGAAACCCTTGGCCCGTCCAGCCACCTCGTTGGCCGTGCCGACGGCGACGATGCGGCCGTCGTCGTCGAAGGCCAGCGAGGAGAACTTCACCAGCTGGTTCTTCGCGTTCAGCGTGTAGCCATTGGCATTGTCGATGACGGTACCCGCCTGGGCCTGGGCCACGAAGGCGAGGCAGGCGGCGGCGAGCAGATTGCGGCGGAGGGACATGGTCGGCCTTTCACGATTGTCGGATTCAAAAGCAAGAATCAGAGTGTAGCGAATTTCACCGGCTGGTCCAATCATCCTTTCGACTGGAGACCTTCATGATTACCGTATACGATTACCTCCCATCGCAGAATGCCTACAAGGTGCGCCTGCTGCTGAACCACCTGGACATGCCCTACCACACCGAGATCGTCAGCATTTTCGAAGGCGAAGGCCAGAAGTCTGGCTTCCTTGCGGTGAACCCGGCTGGCGCAGTACCCGCGATCCGCCTTGAGGATGGGCGCGTGCTGGCAGAATCGAATGCCATCCTCACCTTCCTCGCGCACGGCACGCGCTACCTGCCCGCCGATGCGTTCGGCCAGGCGAAGGTGCAGCAGTGGATGTCGTTCGAGCAGGACTATGTGGGCGCCATCGCCACGCTGCGGCACTGGACGATGACAGGCAAGGCAGCGCGCCGCCCGCTCACGCTGGTGGAGATGCGCCGCAACGGCAGCCTCAAGGCCCTGTCGATCCTGGACCGCGAGCTGGCCATGCGGCCCTTCATCGCAGGCGAGGACTACACCATCGCGGACATGTCCCTGTTCGCCTACACCCACCGCGCCGACGAAGCCGGGCTGCCGCTGCAGGACTATCCGAACGTGCAAGCGTGGATCGCCCGCGTGCGCGCCCAGCCGGGCTTCCTGGACGAACACCACCCCTACTCGATCGACCCTCACTCGGCGGGCGAACTGCCCTGACCTTGACAGCGATCATCGCCAGCACGGTAGCGCACGAGCACTCTTTGATCTCATCACCTGCGGTCAAAGAATGCTCGAACAACCGCCATTTTCCTAGCCGGTGTGGGGATGTATATTGTGTGCGGGGGTCTGCGGAATGCAATTGCTGGCGGCAATGGCTGAGCGTGGCGCTGACCCCAGGTGGCGGCCCCCGACAGGATATAAATTGTTTGCTTCCGCCTTAACACTGGCCGCACTTACGCTCGGCTATCTTGCCCACGCTATTGTTGCTCTGTGAAGGATCAATCATGGACACCGCAAAGCCACCATCTTCATGCAAGCCTGTTCGTCGGAAGTCTCTATGGTTTACCACCCTGTCCTCCTCCTTGGCGGGAGGGGTTTCGCTGGGTGTGGCTGTTCTTGCCTTCGATCCAACGGCAGCCGTCCTTGCGGTCGCCGTCGGTCTGGTCACATCATTGGTGGCTTACGCTGGTCTTATTTGGGTGGAGCGTGACCTGCCCTGAACTCAGGCGGCGTCGTGGAAGATGATGCCGAGGGTGTGGCGCTGGCCGGAGCGCAGGCGGCTGACGCCGTGGCGCATGTTGACGCGGTAGACGCCGCGCGTGCCGTTCACCGGACGGTGAAAGACGGGGAAGATCACGCAGTCGCCCTGCTCCAGCGGCACCACCTCCGCGCGCGACTGCATGCGCGGACGCTGCTCGGTCAGCACGAATTCGCCGCCCTCGAAATCGGCGCCGGGCTGTGACAGCAGGAAGGCGGCCTGCAAGGGAAACACGTGGTCGCCGTACAAGTCCTGGTGCAGGCAGTTGTAGTCGCCCGCCTTGTATTGCAGCAGCAGCGGCGTGGGACGGGTCTGGCCCGCCGCGTGGCAGCGTTCCAGAAATTCCTCGTGCGTTGCAGGAAACCGCACATCCACCTGCATGGCCTCGTACCAGCGGTTGGCGATCTCCGCCAGCGGCGGATACATGCGCTCGCGCAGCCGGGCGATCAGCGGCGGCAGGGGATAGCGGAAGTACTGGTATTCGCCGCGTCCGAAGCCATGGCGCTCCATCACCACGCGGCTGCGGTACAGATCCGCGTCAGCATACCCTTCCGCCAGCGCAGCGCACTGCTTCGGCGTCAGCACGCCGCGCAGCACGGCGCAGCCGAAGGCGTCCAGTTCTTCGGCGATTCGGTCCCAGTCGAACGCCCCGCTCATTTCGAGCTTTCGCGTTCGAGCAAGGCCTGCTTGCGCTCGACGCCCCAGCGGTAGCCGGAAATGGAACCGTCGTTGCGCACCACGCGGTGGCAGGGAATCGCCACCGCAATCGCATTGGCGGCGCAGGCTCCCGCCACGGCGCGCGCGCCCTTCGGGGCGCCGACGATGTCCGCCAGCTCGGCATAGCTCACGGTGCGGCCTGCCGGGATCTCGCGCAGGGCCTGCCATACGCGCTGCTGGAAGGCGGTGCCGCGCACGTCCAGCGGCAGGTCGAGGCCGATCTCGGGCGCCTCGACGAAGCCGATGACGCGCGCCACCACCTTGTCGTAGTCCGGATCGGCGCCAATCAGTTCGGCCTTCGGGAAGCGGTCCTGCAGGTCGCGCGCCAGTTCCTCGGGATCGTCGCCCATCAGGATGGCGCAAATGCCCTTGTCCGTGCTGGCGACCAGGATGGCGCCCAGCGAACACTCCGCAATGGCGAAGCGGATCACCGCCCCGCTGCCGCCCGCGCGGAAGGCGGACGGCGTCATGCCCAGCGCCTGCTGCGACTCGGCGTAGAAACGGCCGCTGGAATTGAAGCCCGCCGCATAGATCGCGTCCGTCACGGTGGCTTCCTTGGCCAGGCGCTGCTGCATGCGCGCCTTGCGCTGCGCGCTGGCGTAGGCCTTGGGCGTAATTCCCGTCACGGACTTGAAGATACGGTGGAAGTGAAAGCGGCTCATGCCGCTGGCCTCGGCCAAGCTGGCCAGGTCCGGCTCCGTTTCCGACGCGTCGATCAGGCGGCACATCTCGGCCACCATGGCCGCGTGGCGCTCGGCCAATGGCGGCTGGTCCGGCTTGCAGCGCATGCAGGGACGGAAGCCTGCCGCTTCGGCATCGGCCGTCGTGGCATGAAAGGCAACGTTGCCGCGCAGGGCCGGGCGCGCGCCGCAGGAGGGACGGCAATACACGCCGGTGGTGCGTACCGAATAGTAGAACTGGCCGTCTGCCTCGCGGTCGCGCTGCTGTACGGCGGCCCAGCGTTCCTCGTCGGTCTGGAAGGTGGCGGTGCTCATCTTCTGCTCCAAAATGAATGTCGATGGCTGCATGGTAAGGAGCCAGCCTCCATCCTACACTCCGGCTCTTGCTTTTGAATTCGGTAAAAGCGATGCTAGAATCGCAAGACCCCGCCCGCGGAGAACGCATTGGACGCAACGCAAGCACAAGACGGCACCCCTATCTTCCAGCGCATCAAGGACTTCCTGGTCGCGCAGATCGCTGCCGGCCATTGGAAAGAAGGCGATGTGATCCCCTCCGAGCAGGCCCTCGTCAAGCAGTTCGGCGTGTCGCGCATGACGGTCAACCGCGCCGTGCGCGAACTGACCGCCGAGGCGGTGCTGACGCGGCGCCAGGGCTCCGGCACCTTCGTGGCGCCGCAGAAGTACCAGGCCACCCTGCTGGAGATCCGCAGCATCGCCGACGAAGTGCGCGCACGCGGCCATGCCCACCGCAGCCGCCTGCACCTGCTGGAACGCGCCAAGGCCAACGAGCTGCTGGCCAAGCAGTTCGACCTGCCCTCCGGCCATGCCCTCTACCACTCGGTGCTGGTGCATTACGAGAATGGCGTGCCGATCCAGGTGGAGGACCGCTGGGTCAACCCGCTGTGCGCACCCGACTACATCGATCAGGACTTCACGCAGCAGACGCCCAACGAATACCTTGTGGCGGCCGCGCCGCTGCAGGGCGCGAGCTACAGCCTGGAGGCCCTGGCCGCGCCGCGCGACATCGCCGACATGCTGGCAATGGAAGCGCGCCAGCCCTGCCTCGTTCTCAAGCGCCAGACCCGTTCTGCCGGCAAGGTGGCCTCGATCGCCACCATGTGGCATCCCGGCCACCGCTACCAGTTCACCGGCACCGTTTCCTGAGCCTCCGGCATATGGGAACTGCCCTGCGACCGCCCCGCCTGCTGCGTCTTGCCGCGCTCACGCTGCTGGCCTGGGACATGCAGGCCCTTGCGGCCGACAAGGTCGCCGTGCAGCTGAAATGGACGCACCAGTTCCAGTTCGCAGGCTATTACGCCGCCCAGGACAAGGGCTTCTACCGCGCCGCGGGCCTCGACGTGACACTGCTCGAGGCGGAGCCGGACAGCGATCCGGTGCAGGCGGTGCTGGACGGCCACGCCCAGTACGGCACCGGCAACAGCAGCCTGCTGCTGCGCCGCGCCCAAGGCCAGCCCGTGGTGGCGCTGGCGCCCATCTTCCAGCATTCGCCTCTGGCCCTCTTCACCCGGCACGACTCCGGCGGCACGCTGCCGCGCCCCGGCAGCCGCGTGATGCTGGCCCTGGGCGACGACGAGATCCGCGCCTACCTGCGCAAGCAGAACGTGCGCCTGCAGGACCTGAAGCTGTTGCCGCACTCGAACCTGGATGAAGACCTGATCGGCGGCCGCGTCGACGCCATGACGGGCTACGTCACCGAAGCGCCCTTCGTGCTGGAACGCGCGGGCTTCCGCTTCGACATGCAGACCGCCCGCTCGGCCGGCATCGATTTCTACGGCGACGTGCTGTATACCACCGAGAACGAGCTGCGCAGCCACCCCGAACGCGTGCGCGCCATGCGCGAAGCCACGCTGAAGGGCTGGCGCTACGCCATGGCCCATCCCGGCGAGATCGTGGACCTGATCCTGGCTCGCTACCCCAGCCGCCATACGCGCGAGCAGCTGATGTTCGAGGCCCAGCAGACCGCGCCCCTGCTGGCGCAGGACGTAGCGGATCTGGGCAGCAGCAGTCCCATACGCTGGCGCGCCATCGCCGACACCTACGCCTCCCTGGGCATGATGCCCTCCGGCTTTCCGCTCCAGGGTTTCCTGTACGAAGAGCCCGAGCGCGGCCCGCTGTGGGTCTGGCTGGCGGCAGGCACGCTGGGTGCGCTGCTGCTGGCCTTCGCCGCCTGGCGCCTGCGCCGCATGTCCTTTGCACTGCGCGGCGCGGAGCAGCGCCTGGACGACGCGGAGCGCTTCGCCAGCTTCGCCCTCGAAGGATCGGGCGAAGGGCTGTGGGACTGGCAGCCGCAGAAGACAGAGCTCAAGCTCTCGCCGCGCTACGGCGAAATCCTGGGCTACGCGGATGGCGAATTGCGCCCCGCGGACGTGGGCCAGTGGCTGGGCCACGTGCACCCCGACGACCGTTCCCGCCTGGTGCAGGAAATGGCGCGCGTCGAGGCGCCGGAAGCGGAAAAGGAACACTTCCTCTGGGAGTTCCGCATGCGCTGCCGCGACGGCAGCTGGAAGTGGGTGCTGGCGCGCGGCATGGTGATCGCGCGCGACGCCGAAGGCCGTCCGCTGCGCATCAGCGGCACCATGGCCGATATCGCCGACCGCAGCCAGGCCGACGAGGCGCGCGTGGCCGCCATCCTCGATGCAATGCCCGGCGCCATGCTGGCGGCCGAAAGCAGCGGGCGCGTACGCTATGCGAACGCCGCCTGCGCCGACTGCTTCGGCTACCAGCCGGAGGAGATGAAGGGCCTTTCCATGGAACTGCTGGTGCCGGACGTGATGCGCAGCGTGCCGGGCGGGCTGCGCGAGCTGTTCTCGCGTCCCCGCCTGCCGGGCCGCGTGCTGACGGCGCGCCGCAGCGACGGCAAGCATTTCCCGGCCATGGTGCATATCGCGCCGATCCAGCTGGCAGGCCAGCAGCTCTCCGTGGTGTCCCTGCGCGACATGACCCGCCGCCAGCGCAGCGACGAAGCCCTGCACACGAGCTCCGAGCGCTACCGCCTGATCGTGCAGACGGCGGCCGAAGGCATCTGGATGACGGATGCGGAAGACCGCACCACCTTTGTCAACCCCACCATGGCGCGCATGCTGGGCTACGAGCCCGAGACCATGCTGGGCCGCCCCATGAGCGATTTCATGGACGAGGAAAGCCGCGCCCTGCTCAAGCGCCAGCACCACCAGCGGCGCCCCGGCCAGGCGGAACAGGGCGACGCCCGCTTCTACCGCAAGGACCGTTCCTCGCTCTGGTGCCTGCTCTCCACCACCCTGGTGTACGCGGACAACGGCGCTTACGCGGGCACGCTGGCCATGATCACGGACATCACGGACCGCCGCCTGGCCGAAGTGGCGCTGCGCAATTCCAGCCAGCGCATGGCCTCCGTCTTCAATGCCGTCACCAACGGCCTGGTGGTACTGAACGGCGAGGGCACTGTCCTCGAATGCAATGCGGCCGCCAGCCGCATGCTGGGCAATTCGGCTGCCAGCGGGGCCTCTCTCTGGCCCGGCGTGCACGAGGATGGCCGTCCCTTCGCCCCCGAAGAACATCCGGTGCGGCGCGCCCTGCACAGCGGCGAATCGGTGCGGGACGTGGTCATGGGCGTGGAAACCGCCGACAGCGGCATGTGCTGGCTCTCCGTGAACGCGGAGCCCATGAGCGACGAATACGGCGCCGCCACCATGGCCGTGGCCAGCCTCACCGACATCACCTACCGCAAGCGCAGCGAAGACGCGGTGCGGCGCGGCGAGCAGCGCCTGCAGGAAATCATCAAGATGATGCCCATCGGCCTGTTCCTGAAGGACGCCGAAAGCCGCATGATCCTGATGAACCCCGCCAGCGAGCAGCAGTTCGGCTACCGCTTCGAGGACCTGGAGAACGGCGTCTACGCCCACAAGCATCCACCCGAGGAGATGGCGCGCTTCCGCCAGCGCGACCTGGAGGCCTTTGCCTGCGGCGCCCTCATCGACTTCGAGGAATCGCTGTGGAACCCTTCGCTGCAGCAGCTGCGCCACCTGCGCACCTTCAAAAAGCCTGTGTTCGACGAGAACGGCACGCCCGCCTACCTGATCTGCATGTCCATCGATATCACGGAGAGCAAACAGGCCGAACGCGCCCTGCGCGAACTGAACGACCACCTGGAAGAGCGCGTGGCCCAGCGCACCGAACAGCTCGACCAGGCCAAGCAGATCGCCGAGGAGGCCAGCCTGGCCAAGGGCCAGTTCCTCGCCAATATGAGCCACGAAATCCGCACGCCGATGAACGGCGTGATCGGCATGGCCTACCTGGCGCTGAAGACCGAGCTCGATCCGCGCCAGCGCGA
Source organism: Massilia endophytica (assembly GCF_021165955.1). Taxonomy (NCBI): domain Bacteria; kingdom Pseudomonadati; phylum Pseudomonadota; class Betaproteobacteria; order Burkholderiales; family Oxalobacteraceae; genus Massilia; species Massilia endophytica. The sequence goes on from NZ_CP088952.1 coordinate 4,037,049, forward strand.
CTACCTTGAAAAGATCCGCTTCGCGGGCGAACACCTGCTGCGCATCATCGACGACATTCTCGACATCTCGAAGATCGAGGCCGGCAAGCTGGAAATCGAGCAGCTGGACTTCGCCATGGACCACGTGATGCAGACCCTCACCACCGTGGTCGCCCCCAAGGCAGCGGGCAAGGGCCTGCTGATGGAGTTCGACATCGACCCGACGCTGCCCGCCGTGCTGCGCGGCGACCCGCTGCGCATCGGCCAGGTGCTGATCAACTATGCCAACAACGCCATCAAGTTCAGCGAGGAAGGCAGCATCGTAGTGCGGGTGGTGAACGTGATATCGGACGAGCAGCACTGCCTGGTGCGCTTCGAGGTGAGCGACCATGGCATCGGCCTGTCGGAAAGCGAGATCGGGAAGCTGTTCCAGTCCTTCCAGCAGGCCGACACGTCCACCACCCGCGAATACGGCGGCACGGGCCTGGGCCTGGCCATCTGCAAGCAGCTGGCGCAGCTGATGGGCGGCGAAGTGGGCGTGCGCAGCGCCCCCGGCGCGGGCAGCACCTTCTGGTTCACGGCGCAGCTGGGCATCTCCGAACGCACCGTGCCGGACGTGATCAAGCAGGTGGGCGATGCCGCGGCGGCCCTGGCCGACAGCGCGCGCAACACGGCGGCCCTGGCCACCCTGCAGGACGCGCGCATCCTGCTGGTGGAGGACAACACCTTCAACCAGCAGATCGCCCTCGAAATGCTGGAGGAGGCGGGCTGCGTGGTCTGCCTCGCCAACAACGGCGTGGAAGCCCTGGACCTGCTGCGCCAGGCCAGCTTCGACTGCGTGCTGATGGACGTGCAGATGCCGCTGATGGACGGCCTGGAAGCCACACGCCGCATCCGCAACGACGCCCGCCTGGCCAACCAGCGCGTGCTGGCCATGACAGCCACCGCCACCAGCGACGACCGCGCGCGCTGCATCGAGGCGGGCATGGACGATTTCATCTCCAAGCCGATCCAGCCCGCGCTCATGGTGCAGACCATCGCCCGCTGGCTGCCCGAGCGCACGCCGCGCGCCGCCGAGGCCCGTCCGCGCACGGCGGCCGCCTTCCCCACCCTGGCGGGCGACCCGGAAGTGATCGACCTGACGGTGCTGGCCCAGCTGCTGGGCTACCACCCGGACAAGATCCGCAAGTTCGCCTTCAAGTTCCTGCAAAGCACCGAGCAGGCCTTCAGCGACATGGAGGACGCCCTGCAGGCGGGCGACATCCAGCAGGTGCGCGAACTGGGGCACCGGGTCAAGGCCGCCGCCCGCACCGTGGGCGCCCTGGGCCTGGGCGACCTGTGCCAGCGCCTGGAAAAGCTGCCCGCCTCCAGCCAGGAGGAAGAGGCGGCCATGGCGCGCGCCCTGGTGGCCCGCCTCTGGCCCCTGCTGGCCCGCATCACGGAGCAGATCATGGCCAACACCACTTTCGCGAGCGAGGACTGAGGCGCGGACGCGGTGCTGGAAAATAGGTTATGATTGTTGCATTGAAAGACGCGGTGGCGCCTCCATGTAACGCCCATGGCATGGTGCCAGGCAACATTAATCCCACCCTCTCGAAGAGGAAACAAGATGAGCGACAATATCAAACACATTACCGACGCATCGTTTGAAGCGGACGTGCTGAAGGCCGACCGCCCGGTGCTGGTCGATTTCTGGGCCGAATGGTGCGGCCCTTGCAAGAGCATCGCCCCGATCCTGGAAGAAGTGGCCAAGGAATACGATGGCAAGCTGACCATCGCCAAGCTGGACGTCGATTCGAACCAGGCCGTGCCGGGCAAATTCGGCATCCGTGGCATTCCGACCCTGATCCTGTTCAAAAATGGTGTTCCTGCGGCACAAAAAGTGGGCGCCATGGCGAAAGGACAGCTGACCTCTTTTATTGACAGCAATATTTGAGTTATATTGGCGGTGCTGCGCCCGCAGCACTGCCTGCCTGGCCGGGGATCGAGGCATCAGCCCTTTCCCTTTTGACAATTAAGTCCACGCAGTTCCCTCCCCTACCTTACTTTCCCATCCCGGGACACTCAAACACCTATGCATCTATCTGAACTCAAGGCCTTACACGTTTCCGCATTGCTGGAAATGGCCATCGGTCTCGATATCGACAACGCCGCGCGCCTGCGCAAGCAGGAGCTGATGTTCGCCATCCTGAAGAAGCGCGCCAAATCGGGCGAGCAGATCTTCGGCGACGGCGCCCTCGAAGTGCTGCCTGACGGCTTCGGCTTCCTGCGCTCGCCGGACGCCAGCTACATGGCCTCCACCGACGATATCTACATCTCCCCTTCCCAGATCCGCCGCTTCAACCTGCACACGGGCGATTCGATCGAGGGCGAGGTGCGCACCCCGAAGGACGGCGAACGCTATTTCGCCCTGGTGAAGGTAGACAAGGTCAACGGCGAATCGCCGGAGGCCTCGAAGCACCGCATCCTGTTTGAGAACCTGACGCCGCTGCACCCGCAGGAACCCCTGCGCCTGGAGCGCGAGATGAACGGCGCCGAGAACATCACCGGCCGCATCATCGACCTGATCGCCCCCATCGGCAAAGGCCAGCGCGGCCTGCTGGTGGCCTCGCCGAAGTCCGGCAAGTCCGTGATGCTGCAGCACATTGCGCACGCCATCACCGCCAACCACCCCGACGTGACCCTGATCGTGCTGCTGATCGACGAACGTCCGGAAGAGGTGACGGAGATGCAGCGCTCGGTGCGCGGCGAAGTGGTGGCCTCCACCTTCGACGAACCGGCCACCCGCCACGTGCAGGTCGCCGAGATGGTGATGGAAAAGGCCAAGCGCCTGGTCGAAATGAAGAAGGACGTGGTGATCCTGCTGGACTCCATCACCCGCCTGGCGCGCGCCTACAACACCGTGATCCCGGCCTCGGGCAAGGTGCTGACCGGCGGCGTGGACGCCAACGCCCTGCAGCGTCCGAAGCGCTTCTTCGGCGCGGCGCGCAACGTGGAAGAAGGCGGCTCGCTGACCATCGTGGCCACGGCGCTGATCGAAACCGGCTCGCGCATGGACGACGTGATCTATGAGGAATTCAAGGGCACCGGCAATATGGAGGTGCACCTGGAGCGCCGCCTGGCCGAGAAGCGCGTCTACCCGTCGATCAACCTGAACAAGTCCGGCACCCGCCGCGAGGAGCTGCTGATCAAGCCGGACCAGCTGCAGAAGATCTGGATCCTGCGCAAGCTGCTGTACTCGATGGACGAAATCGAGGCGATGGAGTTCATCCTCGACAAGATGCGCGCCACGAAGACCAACACCGAGTTCTTCGACATGATGCGCCGCGGCGGCTAAGAACAGCCACCGCAACAGGCCTCCGCTTCGCGGGGGCTTTTTTTTGTGCTAAACTAGTCGGCTGTTTAAACCCTGGCAAGTGATCAGCAATCGGGTCGAGAAGCAATATGGACCGCCGAAGTGCTGTTTGGCTACCAAACTTTGAGAGAAACGCATGAAAGCTGATACCCATCCAGAATACCGCGAAGTCCTGTTCCACGACCTGTCCTGCGACTTCAAGTTCCTGACCCGTTCCACGATCCAGACCCGTGAATCCGCCACCTACGAAGGCAAGGAATACCCGCTGGTGAAGATCGAGGTTTCCTCGGAATCCCACCCCTTCTTTACTGGCCAGCACAAGATCGTCGACACCGCCGGCCGCGTGGAAAAATTCCGCCAGAAGTTCGGCAAAGTCGGTTCCAAGACCGCCGTCGCTGCAGGCTAATCAGCCCGGCCACGAAAAAAAGGCAGCTGCGGCTGCCTTTTTTTATTGTTTTGCCTGATACTCCCAGTTTCCAATAATAAGCATTCCTCCGCATGAAGCCTGTCCGTCTTCCCGCCGCCGCCGTTCTCGCCCTGCCGCGCTGGGCCCTGTTTGCCCTGGGCCTGCTTTACATCCTGCCGGGCCTGATCGGACGCGAACCCTGGAAGAACGACGACGCCGCCAGCTTCGGCATCATGTGGACCATGGCGCACGGCAGCTGGCAGGACTGGCTCTGGCCCAATATCGCCGGGCTCTCCGCCCCCGAGGAAGGCCCGCTCGCCTTCTGGTTCGGCGCCCTGTGCATCAAGCTCTTCGGCTGGCTGACGGGCGACGTGATGGCCAGCCACCTCTCGGCCGTGGCCGTCTTCCTGCTGGGCGCCCTGTCCCTCTGGTACACCACTTTCGCCCTGGGCCGCCGTCCCGAAGCCCAGCCCCTGCGCCTGGCCTTCGGCGGCCAGCCCGAGCCGGACGACTTCGGCCGCACCCTGGCCGACGCCGCCCTGCTGATCTATCTCGGCTGCATGGGCCTGCTGGCCCACAGCCACGAGACCACCTCCGAGTCCCTGCTCACTTCCCTGCTCGCCCTCAGCCTGTACCGCTCCGTGCGCTACATGGAGAAGCCCTCCCTGCGCAATGCCGCCCTGATCGGCCTGGCGCTCGGCCTCATGGTCCTCACGCGCGGCTGGGTCGCCCCCCTTGCCCTGCTGGCCGCCCTCTTCATCTGCAGCCGCTTCCTCGCCCTGCCCGCCGCGCGCACCCTGCGCGAGCTGGCCGTGACCTTGGCGGCAGCCCTGGCCCTGGCCCTGGTGTGGCTGCTGCCCGCCTGGCTGCTCCAGCCCTACGGCCAGCCTCCCCTGGCGGCCTGGTGGGCCTGGAACCTGGCCCAGCTTTCCTGGCCGGGCGCCCAGTCCCTGTCCACCTTCCTGAAGGATGGCGTGTGGTTCTTCTGGCCTGCCTGGCCCTTCGCCCTGTGGGCCGTGTGGGCCTGGCGCCGCCAGAGCAACCTGCTGCACATCGTGGTGCCCACCACCTTCGTGGCCATGGCCAGCCTGCTGCTCCTGCTGCACCCGGCGCCCGAACACGCCCAGCTCCTGCTGCTGGTGCCGCCCCTGGCCATCATGGCCGCCTTCGGCCTGCTGACGGTGCAGCGCGGCGCCATCAACGCCATCGACTGGTTCTCCGTCATGGTGCTGACCCTGGGTGCGGCCGTGCTGTGGGTGTTCTGGTATGCCCAGCTGACCGGCTGGCCGAAGCAGCCCGCGCGCAACGTGCTCAAGCTCATTCCCGGCTATGTGCCGGAGTTCCACTGGCTGGCCTTCCTCGTGGCGCTGTTCGCCACCGTGGGCTGGTTCCTGCTGGTGCACTGGCGCGTATCGCGCCGCCCCTCCGTGCTGTGGCGCGCCGTGGTGCTTTCCTCGGGCGGGGTGATCCTGATCTGGATTCTGCTCATGACGTTGTTCCTGCCCAACATCAACTACAGCAAGAGCTATGCGGCGGTGGCGCACCAGATTGCGGCTGCCGTGCCCGCCGATGCGCGCTGCATCGCCAGCAATGCGGGGCCCGCCCAGCGCGCCTCCTTCGCCTTCTACGGCAAGCTGCGCTTCGACGGCGTGCGGCCCGGCCACTGCGATCTGTTGCTTCTGCAAGACAGTACCCGGGGCGGCGCTGGTGCGGCGCATCCCGGCCCTCAGTGGACCCTGCTGTGGGAGGGGCGGCGCGCATCCGACCGCAACGAGCGTTTCCGTCTTTTCCGCCGCGCACCATAAGACCTTGCCGCTCTGACATTGCTGAGCCCGACAGGGTACTGTTATGCTAGTTTCAACCGGCGGGATCAGCTGGCGTAATCGTAGAGGACGGGATGGCAAGAGGATTGGCGGCTGTAGCGCTCTGTCTGGCAGGCTTCGCCCTGCCCGGCCACGCCGCACCTCCGCTTCCCGCCGCCTTCCCCGCCCTGCTGGTGACCACGGAGCATTCGCCGCCTTCGAGCATGAAGAACGGCGAGGAGATCACCGGGCGCGAGACCGAAAAAATCCGTGAAATGCTGAGCCGCAGCGGGGTGGCGTACAAGCTCGACCTGCTGCCCTGGAAGCGCGCCTTCACCATGGCCCAGCGCGATCCCAACACCTGCGTCTATTCCACCACCCGCACGCCCGAGCGCGAAAAGCTGTTCAAGTGGGTCGGCCCCACGGACGAGGCGGAATGGGTCTTCGTCGGGCGCACGGACCGCAAGTTCCAGCTGCGCAGCCTGGAGGACGCCCGGCCCCTGCGCATCGGCACCTATAACGGCGACGCGCGCGACGACTTCCTGCGCGCCCAGGGCTTCCAGGTGGACCCGGTGCAGAACGACCACCTCAACCCCCGCAAGCTGCTGCTCAACCGCATCGACCTGTGGGCCATCTCCATCCGTCCCGGCAGCAATGCGCTCCAGCAGTTCCACCTGGAGGGACAGATCGAGCCCGTGCTGACCTTTTATAAAGTAAAGGTCTATCTGGCATGCAACCCTTCCGTACCGGACGCGATGGTCGAGCGCATGAACGCCAGCCTTGATACAATGCGCCGCGACGGCAGCTTCGCGCGCATCGAACGCAAGTACGAGCACTGGGCTGAACAAAAATAAAATCTTGCAGTTTTGCGCTGTTGCGCGCTGGCGATTTTTCTTCAGGACATCAAACACAAAGCTTGCGGACGCCGTTATAGTCCACATATACGCTACGTTGCCGTTCGGCATCGACAATAACATTCTCCCGGCTGCGCCCCGCCCCGCGCCCCCGGCTCCTGCTGTACAGATCTGCCAGCGCCCCACCGCCGCGCTGCAATCGCTCCCCGACATTTAACCGACACCGTTTGGCTTATTGAGTCTGCTCCATGTTCAATTTCTACAAACTTCAGCTCGCACTCAAGAACACCTGGGTCCGCATTGGCCTGGCGCTTGCGCTGGCCGCGGCCGTGGCCTGGTTCTCCTTCTCCAACCAGACCGCGCAGGACAGCAGCCCCATCGTGCGCTCCCAGGATATTGCCGAGATCACGGCCCTGGTTGCGAAACGCGACAAGCTGGACTACCTGCTGATCGCGCGGCCCCTGTCGGACTCGCCGCGCTATATCTACAAGCTGAAGGGTACGGCCGAGCTGCACGTGGTGAAGGTGCCGAGCACCTCGCACATCAACCTGGAGCGCGAAGTCCTGCTGCGCAACGGCGTGCCTTATGCCATCGCCAAGGAAGACTTCCTGGCCTCGCACAAGGCCGTGCTGCAGGATGACGGCGGCGCCACCGCGGCCGTGAGCTCCTTCGTGCAGCGCCACGCCTTCGACATCTTCGTGGTGGCCCTGCTGCTCTTCGTGCTCAAGTTCGGCATTCCCGGCATGGGCCTGTCCGCCTCCGTGATTGCGCCGGACAAGCTGAAAGGCTCGATGGACGACCTGATCGGCATGGAAGACATCAAGCAGGAAGTGCTGCACCTGGAAGACATGATCCGCAACCGCGCCGTCTACAAGCAGCACAATATCGACAAGCCCTTCAACGTGATGCTGACCGGCCCCGCAGGCACCGGCAAGACCAAGCTGGCGGGCTACCTGGCCAAGCGCCTGGGCTATCCGCTGATCCAGGCTTCCGGTTCGGCGCTGGAGTCGGGCTATATCGGCGGCGGCTCCAAGGCCCTGAACTCGCTCTACCGCAAGGCGGCCGCGCGCGGCAACTGCATCATCTTCCTGGACGAGGCGCAGGCCCTGTTCATGCCGCGCGGCCGCGGCGAGAAGAAGTGGGAAGACGACACCGCCAACACCCTGCTTGGCCTGCTGGACGGCGTGAAGAGCGACGAAGGCAAGGGCGTGATCTGGGTGGTGGCCTCCAACTTCGACGACAACAACTCGCAGATGGACGAAGCCATGCTGCGCCGCTTCTCCGTGAAGATCAACTTCCGCCTGCCGAACAAGGCCGAGCGCGAAGAGCTGCTGCGCTCCTTCCTGAAGCGCAAGGAAGAAGGCTTGGTGGACTGGAGCGACATGGACCTGAACCAGGTGGCCGAAATCACCAACAACCTCAGCCCCGCGCTGCTGGAAACGGTGGTGGACCGCGCCTCGCTGCTGTCGATCCAGGAAAAGAGCGTGATCAATACGGAGCTGATGTTCCGCGCCTTCGAGCGCGCCACCATCGGCCTCACCGACCGCGCCACCACGGCCGAGAAGACGCGCCAGCGCGAGCGCATCGCGCTGCACGAGCTGGGCCACTTCTTCATGCAGATCGACCCCTATCTGCGCGAAGGCCTGCCGCTGGCGGAAGTGAAGGAAAAGTCGCACCTGCTGAAGATCTCGACCGAGTCGGTATCCAAGCTGAATGCGCTGGGCTATGTGCTGTCCGCAGGCGACGACATGTCCCTGCGCACCCTGGAAGAGATGGAGCGCGACGTGATGCAGCTGTACGGCGGCGTGGCGGCGGAAGAACTGTTCTACGGCGCGCGCGGCATCTCCGTGGGCAGCCAGAACGACATCCAGAAAGCCACCTCGATGCTGGACATGATGGTGAACCGCCTGTCCATGTACTCGCGCTCGAAGCTGGACTACAGCCAGTTCAAGAGCGAGATGAGCGGCGAGCACACCCTGGTGCAGGTGGAGGCCAAGGCCGATGAGCTCTACAGCGATACGCTGAAGGCGATCGGCGACTACCGCACGGTGATGGAAGGCCTGCGGGACGTGCTGATGGAACAGTATGTGCTGACCAAGGACCAGGTCTTCGCCTTGCTGGAAGAGCGCCTGGACACTGAAGCGCTGCGCCTGGCAGCGTAAGACAGGAAGGCCCGCTGCCCAGGCGGGCCTTTTTCTTTCACGGCCGCGGAAAACTTAGCGGCGTGCGATCACGGCGCCTTCCACCGGCAGCATGGCAACCGGGTTGGGCAGCAGGTGCATGTTCGTGACGGCGACCGTTTCACCGCGGTCGGAGAAAGCGACGTCCACGCCTTCAGCGGTGCGGAACTTGCCCGGCGCCACGGGATACAGGCGCGTGCGTTCTGCCCCCTTCATCTCGGCATAGTAGCGGTTGGCTTTTTCGGAAAAGCGCACCACCGAACCATTGTCGAACTTGTAGGTGTAGGCATAGTCCAGGAACTCGCTGGTGCCGAGCTGGTAGCGGGGAGCCTGGGTCGTGCTGATCTGGACGCTGCCGGCCTTTGCCGGGTCCTGCAGCGATTGCGGGCCGGCGATAGCGGTGGCCATGCCGGTGAGCGAAAACACGGCGAGGGCCGCGATAAAGGTCTTCTTCATGATGGGATTCTCCAAGTGGTTGCCTGTTTGTCCCCGCCTCTCAGTAATGTGCGGCGACAGTGACAAGGTAGCAAATGGCAATTTCGGAAGATCCCTGAAAGCGACAAAACGCCAAAAACGCGGGATAGAATGCACGCCTTCCCGGATGGATGGAAAGCAAGCAGAGCCGCCACCCGTCCGGCTCGAGGGTTGCCGGAGCCACTTAAATCAGTGATAATGCGGCTCGCATTGCGCCCGAGTGGTGAAATTGGTAGACGCAGGGGACTCAAAATCCCCCGCCGCAAGGCGTGCCGGTTCGATTCCGGCCTCGGGCACCATCAGCACATCCGCTGACTCAAACCTCCCCCAACTTACCCGGCCTTACAGGTGAAAGCCTTGTCCATGGCCCGGTCGAACATGGCGCGATCGATCACGCAGGTCGAGCCTGCGGATCCCTTGTGGACGCCGCAGAAATTGTTCCCTATCTCTACCGTCGCAATCCTCTGCAGCAGGGCGTAAAGGACCTGGCGGTTGTCTCCGCAGGCGCCGTCGAGCGGCAATGGGTCATCCTTGCCCTTGCCGATGCTTGCCGCCACCGCTTCCGCGTATGCCGCAGTGGGGTTGGGGCCGTAGGGGCAGTTCGGGAAGATCCCGACCGAACCGACGCAGTCGTTGGGCGGCGCATACAGGCTCATGATCGACATGGCGGTCTGCGGTCCGGCTTCGGCGCGGCGCTTAATCCACATACCCCAGGCGCCAATGCCCGCTTCGACGCTGGAAAAGATGGCATGCCCTTTCTTGTCCTTCCCCGTCTGTCCCGGCCAGGGGCCTTTCGCCGGAGTCTTCAGCGCGCCCACATTGTTCAGGCGCAGAGGAATGGGAAGGCAGCCGGCCCGCGTGTCCGGGATGGCGGCCGCTTTCCCGTCAATCCATATCTGGATGCCTTCGCCACGCGTGCCGTCCGGCGCGAAGAACTCGGGCGTGTTGTTGTACGGTTTTTTGACGAGGTTGCCGCATTCCGTGGCCTGTCCAGTCTGGGCCTGCAGTGCGGCCGCCAGCAGCACCGTTGCCAGCGCGCTCAAGATGCCTCCGCCGCAACATTGACGATGACTTTATGCAGCGGCAGCTTGTCCTTCGGCGTGTTCGAATTGAGGATATTGAGGATGAAGCTCGCCAGTCCGGCCTTGGCGGTCTTCTGGATGGTTTCGTTACCCAGGTAATAATTTGCGCGCAGGCGGACGATCTCCTCCGCATCCTTCTGAACTTGTCTAGTCATATCGGTCAGATGGGTCCCGCTGGCCTTGTTGATGGTGACTCCCTGTGTGACAGCGACGTCGGATGTGTTGAGCTGGCGAAGCGGAGGCACATCGAGGGACACCACACCGGGCTCCACCTCCTTGAGGTTCCACCGCCAATCGGTCGGAATATCAAAACCGAATTCGTATTTGTAGTTCCATTTGAACTCGATGTCCGCGCGCCAGGTCATTCCCTTGTCCTGGGCCACTTTGGAGAAGGAGTCTTCAATCGCCGCAAATGTGAATTTGTGGGCCTGGCTCAGTAATCCGGCGTCGACATGGGTCTTGCGGACTCTGTCCACTTCCTTGACGATCGTCTTCACTTCCTTCCTTGCCGCTGCAGCATCGGCCTTGGCGCTGCTGGCCTGCTGAAACAGAAAAAAACTGACCAACGCCAGCACCACTACCGCCACCCACGAAACAATCCTGTCCATCCATGCCCCCAGTTGTTGATTTTGGACAGTACATTTTACTAACTTTGCGCAGGCAGAAACTCACCAACGATCACTGTGCAGTTTTTTTGACTGCGCCGGTGCTGAACGCAATCACCAGTCCGGCGAGCGACAGGCCGCCCAGCGCGACGGCGATATTGCTGTGCGCCGCCACCCAGCCGATGGCTACTGGGCCCATCAGCAAACCTGTATAGCCCACCGTGGCGGCCGTAGCGAGGCCGCCGCCTGCCGACATGCCGGGCAGGCGCGTTGCCGCCGCGAAGATCAGGGGCACCACATTGGCCGCGCCCAGGCCGATCAGGGCAAAGCCTGCCGAGGACAGAATGAACCAGGGGCTGGCCGCCGCCAGCGCCAGGCCGAGGAACATGGCCAGGCCGCCCACGGCCATCATGCGCTGGGCGCCGAAGCGCAGCACCAGGCCGTCGCCCGCGAAGCGGCAGGCTGCCATGGCAATCGAAAACGCCGAGTAGCCCATGGCGGCCGTGGCCGCGTCCACCCCGGTGCGCTCGGTCAGCAGCAGCGCGCTCCAGTCCACCAGGGCGCCCTCCACGGCCATGCACAGCAGGGCCAGCAGCCCCAGGAAGAGCGCGGGACCGCGCGGCAGGGCGAAATGGCTGGCGCCGGTGTGGGGCGGCACGACCAGCACGCGGGGTGCGACAAGCGCCAGGCCCGCCACAGTAATCATGCTGGTTGCGAGCGTGCCGCTGCCGTCGCCGTAGCCCAGGCCGATCAGCAGGCCGCCCAGCGCGGCGCCTGCAAGCCCGCCCAGGCTGAAGAAGCCGTGAAAGGACGACATGGTGGGCTCGCCGCGCGCCGTTTCCACCTCGCTGGCGTTGGCGTTCATGGATACGTCCATGATGCCGTTGCTGGCGCCGAAGAAGAAGGCGGCGGTGAACAGCAGGGGCACGGCGCTCAGCGCGGTCAATACGGCCGTCATGACGGCGAAGGCCAGGCCGGAGCACAGCATGACGGAGCGCGTACCCCAGCGCGCGCTGAGCCAGCCCGCCAGGGGCATGGCGGACATGGCGCCCGCCGCGATGGTCAGCAGCATCAGCCCCAGCACCCCGGTGTCGATGCCCGCGCGCGCCTGCACCACGGGCACATGCGCGGCCCACAGGCCCACGCCCGCGCCGTTGAGGAAGAAGACGGTGGACACGGCCCAGCGCGCGGCGCGCACGGTGGAGGTGGTGGCGGGAAGCACGGCGCTCATGGGCGGACCTTTTCGGCAAGAAGACATTCGGGACCGGGCTGGCGCTCGCGCAGGCCGGCCAGCAGCTCCGCCGGCACGTCGTGTTCGAGCACCAGGTGGTCGAGGTGGCTGAGGGGGGCGATATGGAAGGGCGCGGGCGCTTCCAGGCGCTCGTTCAGGATGGCGGCGGCGCGCCGCCCGCTGTGCTCCAGCATGGCGCGCTTGAACACGGCTTCGTCCGCATGCGTGGAGGACAGGCCGCGCCGCGCTTCCACGCCGCACATGCCCACGATGCACAGGTCGGCATGCATCGTGGACAGTTCATCCAGGGTGCGCGAGCCCAGCACGGCGCCCAGCTGGCCGTTCAGGGTGCCGCCCAGCAGCACCACCTGGGTCAGGCGGAAGTCCGCCAGGGCCATGGCGATGGGCGGGCTGTTGGTGACGATGGTTTGGGCATGGCCGTCGTCCAGCTGCCGCACCATGGCCAGGTTGGTGGAGCCTGCGTCGACCAGCACCACGTCGCCCGGCCGCACGAGGGAGCACAGGGTGCGGCCCAGCGCGGCCTTGCGCGGCTGCTGGGCCGCCTCGCGCTGGCTGAAGGACGGCGGGCCGCCATGGCGCTTGACGGCCCCGCCGTGCACGCGCCGCAGCAGACCGGCCACGTCCATTTCCCGCAGGTCGCGCCGGATGGTGTCCTCGGACGTGGCGAAGCGGGTGGCCAGCTCGGCAGCCAGCACCCGGCCTTCCTGCTCCAGAGTATCGAGGATGTGGCGCCTGCGTTCTTCGGGGAGGGTCATGAATGCCTGACAATGCTTAATGAGTACACGATCATACACGAACAGGAATATTCGTGCATCGACGTGGTTGTCGTACAACGCGCTGCTATAATGCGCAAATGACCGCCTCCCTTGCCACCCCTATCGCCCTGCCCAAAAAGCGCCATCGCAATCTTGCGGAAGGCGTGGTGGAGCAGTTCACCACCAGCATCCGCGACGGCGTGCTCAAACCCGGCGAGAAGCTGCCGACCGAGTCCGTCATCATGGAACTGCATGGCGTGAGCCGCACCGTGGTGCGCGAAGCGATCTCGCGGCTGCAGGCGGCGGGCATGGTGGAGACGCGCCATGGCGTGGGCACCTTCGTACTGGAGCCGCCGACACAGCTGCGCATCTCGGCCGACACCATCCGCACCATCGGCGATGTGCTGGCCATCCTGGAGCTGCGCATTTCGCTGGAAACGGAAGCGGCCTGGCTGGCCGCCTCGCGCCGGAGCGAAGAGCAGCTGCGCCAGATGGGCGAAGTGGTGCAGCGCATGAAGGAAGGCCTCACCGTGGAGGCCGATGTGCAGTTCCACCTGCTGATCGCCCAGGCCACCGGCAACCCCTACTTCGTCGATATCCTCAGCCACCTGGGCAATACGATCATTCCCCGCGCGCGGGTGAACTCGGCCCAGCTGGCGCACGACGATCCCGCCGTCTACCTGCAGCGCGTGCAGCGCGAGCACGAGGATATCTACCAGGCCATCCTGCGCCAGGACGCGGAAGGCGCCCGCGCCGCCATGCGCACCCACCTTTCCCACAGCCGCGAACGCCTGCGCAAGGCCCAGGAATCCATCGGAACCGGCGCTTCGGCCTGAGCACTGCGCGAAAGCGCTTGCTTTGCGCCGCCCATAGTTGTACGATGTCATACAACATCGGTTCTGAAACCGATTTCTTTCCATATTCTTATCGAGAGCGAGAAGACATGCAACCTAAAGAACTTCAATCCATTCTGTCCGCCGGCCTGCTGTCCTTCCCGGTCACCGACTTCGACGCCGAAGGCAACTTCCGCGCCGACACCTACGCCAAGCGCCTGGAATGGCTGGCTCCCTACGGCGCCTCCGCCCTGTTCGCGGCAGGCGGCACGGGCGAGTTCTTCTCGCTGACCCCGAACGAATACACCGGCATCATCAAGACCGCCGTGGACACCTGCCGCGGCAAGGTGCCGATCCTGGCCGGCGCCGGCGGCCCGACCCGCCAGGCCATCGCCTACGCCCAGGAAGCCGAGCGCGTGGGCGCCCAGGGCATCCTGCTGCTGCCGCACTACCTGACCGAAGCGAGCCAGGATGGCCTGATCCGCCACGTGGAAGAGGTCTGCAAATCCGTGGACTTCGGCGTGGTGGTGTACAACCGCGGCGCCTGCCGCCTGACCCCGGACTCGCTGGAGAAGCTGGCCGACCGCAACCCGAACCTGATCGGCTTCAAGGACGGCATTGGCGACATCGAACTGATGGTGTCCATCTGGCGCCGCATGGGCGACCGCTTCAGCTACCTGGGCGGCCTGCCCACCGCGGAAGTCTACGCCGCCGCCTACAAGGCGCTGGGCGTGCCGGTCTACTCCTCGGCCGTGTTCAACTTCATGCCGCGCCTGGCCATGGACTTCTACCACGCCGTGGCGAAGAACGATCACGCCGCGCAGAACAAGATGCTGGACGAATTCTTCCTGCCTTACCTGGCCATCCGCAACCGCAAGTCCGGCTACGCGGTGAGCATCGTTAAAGCAGGCGCGAAGATTGCAGGCTATGATGCAGGTCCCGTCCGCGCACCGCTGACCGACCTCACCGAGGAAGAGATGGCGATGCTGGAAAAACTGATGAAGGCACAAGGCCCGCAATAAAGGAGCAACGAGCATGCAAATCAAAGGCGAAATGATCATCGGCCGCCAGGCCGTGCAAGGCAAGGAAGGCACGGTCAAGGCAGTCGATCCATCGCTCAACGCGCAAATCGAACCGGCCTTCGGGCTGGCCAGCGCTTCGGAACTGGAGCGCGCCTGCGCCCTGGCATGGACGGCGTTCGACCAGTACCGCGAACTGCCGCTGGAGCGCCGCGCGAAATTCCTCGAAACCATCGCCGACCGCATCATGGATCTGGGCCCTGCGCTGATCGAACGCGCAATGCAGGAAACCGGCCTGCCGCAAGCCCGTCTGGAGGGGGAACGTGGCCGCACCTGCAACCAACTGCGCCTGTTCGCAAAAGTGGTGCGCGACGGCCGCTTCCTGACAGCGACCCTGGACTCCGCCCTGCCCGACCGCCAGCCCGCCCCGCGTCCCGATCTGCGCCTGCGCAAGATCGGCCTGGGCCCGGTGGCCGTTTTCGGCGCCAGCAACTTCCCCCTCGCCTTCTCGGTGGCGGGCGGCGACACGGCGTCCGCGCTGGCTGCGGGCTGCCCGGTGGTGGTGAAGGCCCACTCGGCCCACCTCGGCACTTCCGAGCTGGTGGCGAAGGCCGTGCAGAAGGCGGCGATCGAATGCGACATGCCGGAAGGCGTGTTCTCCATGCTGATCGGCGCAGGCCAGACCATCGGCCAGAACCTGGTGGCGCATCCGCATATCAAAGCGGTGGGCTTCACCGGTTCGCGCAGCGGCGGCATCGCGCTGATGAAGACCGCGGCGGCTCGTCCCGAGCCGATTCCCGTGTATGCGGAAATGAGCAGCATCAATCCCGTCTTCATGCTGGAAGGCGCGCTGCAGTCGAACGCCAGGCTGCCGCAGGCATTCGCCGATTCCCTCACGCTGGGCGCGGGCCAGTTCTGCACCAATCCCGGCCTGCTGCTGGCTATCGACAGCCCGGCGCTGGACAAGTTCATCGAAGGCGCCAAGGCCGCCATCGAAGCGAAGAACCCCGCAACGATGCTGACCCCCGGCATCCACCAGGCCTACACCTCGGGCGTGGCCAAGCTGGCCGCCATCGAAGGCGTATCGCTGGTGGCGCAGGGCGCGACGACCGGCATGACCTGCGGCGCCGTCGCAGCGCTGTACTCCACCGATGCCGCCAACTTCCTGGCCAAGCCGGATCTGGAAGGCGAAATCTTCGGCCCATGCTCGCTGCTGATCCGCTGCCGCAACGAGGCCGAACTGGTTCAGGTGGCCGAACACGTGGAAGGCCAGCTCACCGCTGCCGTGCACGCGACGGCCGCCGATATCGCGACGGCGCGCAAGCTGCTGCCAACGCTGGAACGCAAGGCAGGCCGCATCCTGTTCAACGGCTTCGGCACGGGTGTGGAAGTGGCGCATGCCATGGTGCACGGCGGCCCCTTCCCTTCGACCTCGGACAGCCGTTCGACGTCGGTTGGCGCATCGGCCATCGACCGCTTCCTGCGCCCGGTGTGCTACCAGGACGTACCTGCGGAGCTGCTGGCGCCCGAGCTGTCGAACGACAACCCGCTGAACATCGCGCGCGTCGTCAACGGCGACCTTGCATGGAACGCGTAAGCGGCGTTCAGTGCACGGTGGGCGAAAGCCCGGCGTGGGATGCGGCGCAGCAGGCCTGGTTCTGGGTCGACATCCCGGCAAAGCGCATCTGGCGGCTCGATGCCGCCGGTGTGTCGCGCTACTGGGAAGTGCCGCAGATGGCGGCCTGCATCGCACCGCGTTCGGGCGGGGGCCTGATAGCAGGCATGGAAACCGGCATGTTCAGTGTCGCGCTGGGCGAAGGCAGGGAGGCGGAGACAACTCTCCTCGCCTCGCCTGCCGCCGGTGAACTCGGCGAAGGCATGCGCTTCAACGACGGCCGCACCGACCGGCAGGGCCGCTTCTGGAGCGGCACCATGTTCATGGACATGAGCGCGGGGAAGGACGCCGGCAAGCTGTATCGCTACGATGCGCGCGGCCTGTCCTCGCCCGTTGTCGAGGGCCTGTTCACGCAGAACGGCCTTTCCTGGTCGCCGGACGGCAGGACCATGTACCTTTCCGATTCCCATCCCAAGAGCCGCAAGGTCTGGGCCTTCGACTACGACACTGAAACCGGCACGCCAACGCGGCGCCGCGAGTTCGCGGACCTCGCCCAGCATGTGGGCCGCCCCGATGGAGCGGTGGTGGATGCGGACGGCTGCTATTGGAGCTGCGCGAACGATGCGGGCTGCCTGCTGCGCTTTACGCCGGACGGCAGGCTCGATCGCAAGCTCGACCTCCCCTTCGCGAAACCCTCCATGTGCACCTTTGGCGGCGCGGACCTGCGCACGCTGCTGGTGACATCCATCGTTTCAGGCAAGGCCGAAGATGCGGAATGGGGCGGCGCCGTCGTCCTTCTGCGCCCCGGCGTTCAGGGCCTCGCCGACAGCCCCTTCAACGGGTGAGCTCGTGTCCACTTTTGGGGTCTGACCCCAAGGTTGGACACGAACTCTGCTATGCGGAGGCCCATTTGGATTCGGCCACGGGATGCCCCTCGTCGATGTGGAGAGTGGCGCGGATGGAGCGCAATGACTTCACGCGGCCAAGCTGGCCGTCGGCCTGCGCCAGCAGGGCCTTGCTGATGCGCTCCAGCAGCTTCGGGTCGCGGCCCGCCGTGATGCGCAGCGTGAGGTAGAGGAAAGCGCGGTCGGGCGCGCCGTCCGCCACCGCGTAATACGGCGCCGGATAGGCCAGCACCCGCGTTCCCGTCAGCGGAAAAACCGATACTCCCTCATCGTCCTGGAACTGCGTCAGCGTGCGCGCCAGCACCACGCAGAGCGCCTGCATGTCGAGATGCTGGTCGAGGTTGGCCGTGTATTCGATCTTCAGGTGTGGCATGGCTTAGCGGTATTTCAAGGTCCATTGGATGACGAGCGGCTTGTCCATCGTGAGCTGGCCGCTGCTGCAGCTGACCAGGGTCTTCATTGGGCCATACGGCGCCTTGTACAAGTCGCTGCCGTTCGTGGGCTCGGCCTTGCAGCCGCCCAGCCCCTTCACACTGTACTCGTACACCGCCCCTTCCGCAAAGCGCACCGTCCCCGCTTGGACCTTCGCGCCGTCGGAGAAGGAGGCGAAGTCCAGCGATATCTGCTTCACTTCCTGCTTGCCCACGGGCGTGTAGGTGTCCGTGCGGGTGATGACGCCGGGCGCCATCGTGTAAACGGAATCGAGCTTGATGCGGCTGTCCTTCGCGGGCGCCTTGCCTCCCTGTTTCGCCAGCTCGTCCTGGTGGTAGCTCACGGTGTAGCGGCCTCCCTTGCGGCTGTCCTTGATGTTGCGGATGTAGGAAGTGCCGAGCAATTCCGTGCCGTCGGCCAGCGTGATCTTCGGCAGCAGCTGCGGGTGGGCGGAGCCGCTGTCCGCAATGCCGCTGACGATACCTGGCGCGAAAGGCAGCGGGTAGTAGGGGCTGTTGTTGTACTGGCTTTGGCCGCCGTTGATCATGAGGAGGCTGAACACGTTCTTCCTGTCGCGGAAGACGGCCATGGCGCGGTCGTATTCGCCCTGGGCAAACCAGGTGAGGCTGAACTTCGGCTGGGTCTTGTCCAGCCATGCCTGCAGGTCCTGGCGCGGCGCCTTGTCCTTCATGCCCGCCATATTCCACTGCTCGTTGGTGAAGATGAGCTGGTGCAGCAGGGAGAAGTTCTCGCCCAGGATGCGGTGCTTGCCGCGGTAAGTGTCCGTGCGGCGGCCCTGGTTCCACATGTCCACCGAATTCATCGCGGGGTTGAACCAGAAGTCCATGTAGCGCGCCGCGATGCGCGAGCTGTAGGCGTAGGCGTATTCCTTTTCCTCTGGCGTGAGAACGCCGAGATAGGCGGAGATGGAGAGAATCTCCAGCATCGCGGTCTCGCCGTAGGGCCCAAGGCTGCGGCCGAAGCTGAAGCCGCTGCCGGAAGGGTTGGCGACATTCAGCGCCACCGTGGCGGCCTTGCGCAGCATGGCCTTCAGGTCCGGCGTGACTTCGACGCCGGTCTCCACGAATCGCTCGCAGATTTCGGCAATCAGCAGAATGCTGTAGCGGTCGAAGCGGCCTTCGCCCGAAGTCTCGTCCGAGAAGCCGTACTTGCCGGAATAGGCGGCGTAGTGTTCCAGCATCTTGTTAAGGAGGACCTTGGCGCCGCTGTCGTCTTCCCATCCCATCAGCACGCGCAGGCGCGCGATGCTGAAGGCGACACCGTAGTAGTTGGTGGGAAGGTTCATCAGCTCATAGCCCGGCTGCGTGACGAAGGCTCGCCAGTCCAGCTGCCTGCGCAGCTTTTCGAGGGTGGCGGGCTTGATGGCGCGCTCCAGCAGGCCCGCGTCCTTCAGCTGGCGCAGCATGAGCATGTAGTAGTAGATGCCCCAAGTGTGGTTGTCCATGTCCACCGTCATGTCGGCGATGTCGCTGTACTGCTGCAGCAGCTGCGGCAGGCGCGGATCGTCCTTCGGGGTGTTGAGCAGCGCATGGCCGAGGCCTGCGGCCACTTTCCCGGGCAGGAACTTGTCGCCGCTCTTGAAGGGCGCATAGCCGTCGATCTTTATGCCTTCCTTTTCCTCGGCCAGCTTGCGGAAGAAGTAGTCCAGCTGCTTATAGGCGTTGTCCTGCACGATGCGGTTCAGGGGCTGCGCGGACAGCGGCGGCACGTAGTCCGCATAGGGATTCCCGGCCTGGGCCAAGGGTGCGGCGCCCAGCGCCAGCAGGGCTGCGGAGAGGATGGTGCGGGAAAGTCTCATCGGCTTCTCATGGAAGTTAAACGTTTAACTTGATGGTAGAAGATTTTGCTCCGCAGGTAAAGCGAAAAGTTAGTTCCGGTTGAGGGTGGAGGAGCGCAGGATCAGCTGCGGCTCGATCATGGTGAAGCTGGTAGTAGGCTTGCCCTCGATGGTATCCAGCAGCTTTTCCATGGCCGCGACGCCCATGCGCTCACTTTGCAGGTCCACGGTGGTAAGCGGCGGCGAGGTGTAGTTACCGAACTGGATGTTGTCGAAACCGGCCACCGAGATATCGGCGGGCAGCTTGAAGCCCAGCGTCTGCGCGGCCTTCATGAAGCCCAGCGCCATGAGGTCGTTGTAGCAGATCAGTGCATCGGGGTGTTCGGAACCCAGCATGATGGAGGAGCAGATGCGCTCCCCTTCCAGCGCCGAGGGCGCGCTGCCGTCGAAAACCTGCAGCGACATGCCATGCGCCGCCAGGCATTCGCGGATGCCGCCCATGCGCTCCTCGTCGCGCCGCGATTTGGAGAAGCCCAGGTAGGCGATGCGCTTGTGCCCTAGCGTGACGAGATGGCGCGTGACCATGTAGGCGCCGCGGTGGTCGTCGCTGGCCACGTGCGGCAGGTTCAGGTGGCTCAGGCGGCCGAAGAAGACAAGGGGCTTGTCCAGCTCCACCAGCCAGCCCATCTCCTTTTCCTGCATGCGCGAGAAAACGATCATGCCGTCCACCCGGCGGCTCAGGGCTTCAAGCAGGGGGCGCTCGCGGCCCGGATTCTCTTCCGTGTCCACGAGCAGCACGGTATAGCCATGCTGGAGGGCCACGCGGTTTGCGCCCTTCACGATGCTGGTGAAGTGGGGGTTGGCCACGTCCAGCACCGACAAACCGACGGTGCGCGTGCGTCCCGTGATCATGGACTGCGCGAGGGGATTGGATTTGTAGCCGAGTTCCGCGATGACCTTGGTGACCTTCGCTTCCACCGCAGGCGAGAAGCGCTGCGTGCCATTCATGAACTTGGATACGGTGGCCGTGGAGACGCCGGCTGCCGCCGCGACATCGCGGATGGTCGGTACATTTTTCTTCATGGAGTTATCGGAAACGGTAATCGCTTAACGCGCGAACCCGATAGTAACATGATGGCGGCGGTTAAAATTCATCCACGGCCGCAAGTTAAACGTTACTTTGCAATGGAAAAACGGAAGCTGGTCCATGAGCGGAAGACCTGGCCGGGGCGGAGCACGGTGGAAGGGAAGCCAGGCTGGTTGGGACTGTCGGAAAGGTGCTGGGTCTCGAACGCGAAGCCATCGTTGCGCTGGTAGGCGCGCCCCTCCCCTCCCGTTTCGCTGCCGTCGAAACCGCCACCCGTATTGAACTGGGCCGAGGGCTCGGAAGTGCGCACCTCCATGCGGCGGCCGCTCTCCGTTTCATCGATCACCGCCACCAGGCCCGGCCTGTCGAATACGAGGCTGTGATCGAAAGCAGGATTTGCGCCCGCGCTGGCAGGCCGGGTGAAATCCAGCGGGGTTCCGCGCACGGGCGCGAGCTCGCCGGTAGGCACCTTCTTTTCGTCCGTCACCGCGTAGCGGCTTGCGCCGAAGCGGAAGCGGTGGCTTGCAATGCCTTCGCTGCCAGCGCCCGCGAGATTGAAGTAGGCGTGATTGGTGAGGTTCACCACCGTGGGCGCATCGCTGCGCGCTTCATACTCGATGCGAAATTCGTCCCGCTTGCGCAGCAGGCGGTAGGTGACGCTCACTTCCAGCCTGCCAGGGTGGCCCTGGTCCCCGTCCGGGCTAACAAGCGTATAGACGGAACCGATGGAGGCGGCATCGGCGAAGTCGCGCCGCTTCCACAGGCGCTTGTCGTATCCGTGCGGATCGCCATGCAGGGCCGTCCCTTTCGCATTGGCGGGCAACTGGATCGTGACGCCGTCCAATGTGTAGCGCGCGTTGCCGATACGGCCCGCGTAGCGCCCGATCACCGCGGCAAAGCGCCGCTGGGTGCGCAGGTAGGATGGCAGGTCGGGGAGATTGAGGATGATGTTGCGGCGCCGGCCCTGCCGGTCCGCCACGTCGGCGCGCAGCAGGGTCGCGCCGTAGTCGATATACGAGAGCCGCATGCCGCGCTCGTTGGCCAGGGTGACCTTCTCGACTGCTTCGCCGGTGGGCATAAAGCCAAACGGCTGCACCGTGATACCGGTGCAGCCGCCCTGCCCCGCCGCGCACAGCAGGGCAATCGCCAGCGCTATGCGCATCAGAGGTCCGTGATTTCCTTGTGGCGCGGCACCAGGGTTTTCATCACGCCCCACGCGAGCAGGTAGGCCACGGCGCAGATGGTGAACATGATCATGTAGCCGGTGCTGATCTGGCTCAGCGCGCCGTAGTAGTCGAACAGCCAGCCGCCCAGCTTGGAGATCACCACGCCGCCGATGCCGCCCGCCATGCCGCCGATGCCCACCACGGAAGCGACGGAGCGCTGCGGGAACATGTCGGACACGGTGGTGAACAGGTTGGCCGACCACGCCTGGTGCGCCGAGGCGCCCACGCCGATCAGCAGGATAGGCAGCCAGGGGCTCACGCCGCCCAGCGGCTGCGCCAGCAGCACCACGAGCGGGAAGAGCGCGATCACCAGCATCGCCTTCATACGGCCGTCATAGGGAGACTGGCCGCGGTTCATAAAATAGGCCGGGAAGTAACCGCCGCCGATGGAGCCTACCATCGTCATGCTGTACAACACGGCCAAAGGGATGACTATGTCCGCCGGGCCCATGCCATACTGGGCCGACAGGTATTTGGGAAGCCAGAACAGAAAGAACCACCACACGCCGTCGGTCATGAATTTGCCGAAGGCGAAGGCCCAGGTCTGGCGGTAGGCCAGCAGGCGGAACCACGGCACCTTTGCGCCCGCAGGCGCGGCCTGCGCGGTGCTGCCTGTGTCGCTGCGGATGAAGGCCAGTTCATCGGCGCCCAGGCGCTTCTGCTTTTCCGGCGCGTCGTACAGGATCTGCCATGCCACCATCCACACGAAGCCGATGGCGCCAATGGCGATGAAGGCGGCCTGCCAGCCCCAGGTCAGCGCAATCCAGGGCACGGTGAGCGGCGCCAGAATGGCGCCCACATTGGCGCCGGAGTTGAAGATGCCGGTGGCGAAGGAGCGCTCCTTCTTCGGGAAGTATTCGGCCGTGGCCTTGATGGCGGCGGGGAAGTTGCCCGCCTCGCCCACCGCCAGCACGGCGCGCGAGAGCATGAAGCCGAGGATGGAAGCGGGAACCACCGCCAGCCCCAGCGCGCCCATCACGCTGCCGACGGCGGAGCCCATGGGCACGGAGTAGGCATGCATGATTGCACCCAGCGACCAGATCACGATGGCCAGGATATAGGCCTTCTTGGTGCCGATGCGGTCCACCACGCGGCCTGCGAACAGCATGGCCACCGCGTAGACGAACTGGAAGGCGGCCGTGATGTTCGCGTAGTCCGTATTGGACCAGTTGAATTCCTTGGAGAGCTGCGGCGCCAGCAGGCTCAGCACCTGGCGGTCGAGGTAGTTGACGGTGGTGGCGAAAAACAGGAGCGCACAGATGGTCCATCTGTACTTGCCAACGACTTGCTGGCTGACAGGCTCATTCAGCTTCATAGGATCACTTTTTAGAAGTGGTTATCGTTCGATCTCTCGGTCTCCAGCGAGATCAGCTGCTAGTTGTATGTCATCGTACAACTTAAGCTTGGCTTAGGCAAGAGGATTTCTAGCCAGGCTTACTTGCGCAGAAGAAGGCTGACCAGGGCGTCCGCGCTGGCGCGCAGGCTGTCAGCGTCGTGGTAGAGCCGCTCGATCACCACCATGCCGCGCGTGTGCAGCACGAGCAGGCGTGCGGCCGCGGCGGACGGCAGGGTCAGCTCTTCGGCGGCCGCAGACAGGCGGGCCTCCAGCAGGCGGGAAAGTTCGTCCACCAGCTCGCGCAGGGCCGATCGGATAGGCTCTTCCTGGGCCGCCTGTTCCGTGGCGGTGCGGGTGGTCATGCAGCCGCGCGTGGCAGGGGAGTCCGGGCTGCAGGGCTCGCTCATGGAGCTGATGCAGAGATCGAGGAAGGCGTGCAGCGATTCTTCCAGGGTCGGCTGGTCCAGGGCGTCGCCCACGGCGCCCAGAAAACGGGCCTTGTGGCGGCTGTAGGCCAGCAGGAAGATGGACTGCTTGTCGCCATAGGCGTTGTAGAGGGAGCCGCGCAGCACGCCGGTCGCCTCCGCCAGGTCCTGCATGGAGGTCGCGCCGAAGCCCTTCTGCCAGAAGAGGTGCATGGCGCTTTCAAGCGCCTTGTCTTCGTTGAATTGTCGGATACCGGCCATGGAGGGATTTTAGGCTTTCTTGACACATGCGTCAAATTTGACTACCCTGTCAAACATCACCGGCCAAGGAAAGTGTCCCCATGCAGTCCGATTCTCCCGCGCCCATGCGCGCCATCTTTGCCGGGCTATGCGCCAGCCTGGTCGGCATCGGCCTCGCCCGCTTCGCCTACACGCCCCTCATTCCCCCGCTGATCGAAGCGAAATGGTTCGCGGCGGACGATGTGCTCTTCCTCAGCGCCGCCAACCTGGTGGGCTACCTGGCCGGCGCCCTGGCGGGACGGCCCCTGGCCCAGCGCCTGAGCGCCCGCCTCACCCTGCAGCTGATGATGGCGCTGGCCTCCCTCACTTTCTTCGCCTGCGCCATTCCCGTCTCGGTGAGCTGGTTCTTCGTGTGGCGTTTCCTCTCGGGCCTGTCGGGCGGCATCATCATGGTGCTGGCGGCGACTTCCATCCTGCCCCACGTGCCGCCCCAGCGGCGCGGCATGGCCAGCGGCATGATCTTCCTCGGCGTGGGCTTGGGCATCGCGGGCTCCGGCACGGTGCTGCCCCAACTGCTCTCCATGGGCCTGACCCAGACCTGGATCGGCCTGGGCGCCATGGCCCTCGCGCTCACGGTGATGAGCTGGACCTGGTGGCCCCACCCGCTCCCGGCTGCCCCGGGAGCAGCCGCAGCCGCGCCGCCGCCGAACGGCCACGCGGGCGCGCTCCGCCTCCTCTACCTCCAGTACGCGCTAAGCGCGGTGGGCCTGGTGCCGATGATGATCTTCATCGTGGACTTTATCGCACGCGGCCTGGGCTGGGGCGCACACGATGCGGCACTGTTCTGGGTGCTCTACGGCTTGGGCGCCGTGATCGGGCCCATGCTGTACGGGACCATGGCCGACAGGCTGGGCGTGCACGCCACGAGCGTGCTCTCCCTGCTGGGACAGGGCGCGGCCATTGCCGTCCTCATCACTTCGCGGCAGCACTTCGCGCTCGCCCTGGCCACCTTCGTGCTGGGCACCTTCCCTCCGGGAATTGTGCCCGTCTATCTCGGCAAGATCTCGCAGGCGGTGCAGGGCAATGCGGCCGCGCACTCGGCCGCCTGGAGCCGTTCGACGACCATCTTTGCCCTGATGCAGGCGCTGGCGGGCTACGGCAGCTCCTGGCTCCTGTCCGCCAGCAATGGCAACCACCGCCTGCTCTTCACCCTCGCAGCGGGCGCCCTGTTGCTGTGCATGCTAGCCGACCTGATAACACCCCGTCGCGAAAGCGCGACGACAAAATAGCAAGACTGAAAAGCGCCCAGAGGGAAGCGTTTGCGCAGGCACAAGGCCAGCCAGTAGAGGTCAGGTTTTCCGATCGGAAATATGGTAAGGTTGAGCAGCTCCCGCTCCCTTCCCACCCCATGGACTACGCATCGCTGCAGAACCTGTTCTCGCCGCCAGCAGACCCATCTCTGCTGAATTACGGCCTGTACAACACCCGCCTCGTGGTGCTGTCGGTGCTGGTCGCCATCTTCGCTTCGTGGATGGGATTGCAGATGGCGGGCCAGTCGCGCGCGGCCCCTTCGCGCACCCTGCGCCTGGCGACCCTGTTCACCGGCAGCCTGGCCCTGGGGGCGGGCGTGTGGGCCATGCACTTCATCGGCATGCTGGCCTTCGACCTGTGCACCTACACCACTTACGATCCCCTGATCACGCTGCTGTCCATGCTGCCCAGCCTGGCAGCCTCCATGGTGGCGCTCTCGATCACGCGGCGCGCCCAGCTCACCTGGCGCACCTTGCTGGCGGGCGGCGTACTGGTAGGGGCGGGCATCGGCGCCATGCACTACAGCGGCATGGCAGCCATGCGCGTCGGCCTCGCCCTGCACTACGATCCCGCCATGTTCGCCCTCTCCATTGTGGTGGCGGTGGTGCTGGCCACGCTGGCACTGGGCGTGCGCTTCGGCCTTCGCGGCTCCTACCTGAAGCTGCGTCCCGGCACCCGCCTCATGATCAGCGCCGTCGTCATGGGCTGCGCCATCTCGGGCATGCATTACACGGGCATGGCGGCCGCGCGCTTCATCGGCGTGCCGCCGCCCGGCTCCGCCCCCACCGACACCAGCTTCATCGCCTTGGCCGTGGGCGCCATCACGGTGCTGTTCACCATCTTCGTGATGGGCGCGAACGGGCTGCTGCGCTACCGCGAGCTGTACCGCCACCTGCACCAGAGCGAAAGCTGGATGCGCGCCCTGCTCACCACTACGGTGGACGGGGTCATCACAGTCGACAGCCAGGGCATCATCCATGAATTCAACCAGTCGGCGGAACGCATCTTCGGCTGGACCTGCGAGGAAATCCGGGGCAAGCATATCCAGACGCTGATGGCCGATCCCGGCCGCTCGCGCCGCGACGGTTTCCTGCACTTCCTCGATACCGGCGACGATGCCCGCGCCCGCGCCGGTTCCGAAGTCACGGCGCTGCGCAAGGACGGCAGCATCCTGCCTATCCGCCGCGCCATGGGACACGCGCGCCTTGCCGACCGCGATCTCTATGTGCTCTTCATCACGGACATCAGCGAGCGCCGCGCCATCATGCAGGCCCTGCGCGAGAGCGAGCTGCAGTTCCGCTCCCTGATCCGCAATATTCCCGGCATCTCCTTCCGCTGCCGTGTAGAAGGCGACCGCTCGCTCGTCTTCCTGAGCGACGGCGTCGAGCGCATTCTCGGCTACCCCGTGCACGATTTCGTCGGCCCCCAGCGCTCGCGCACCTTCGACGAGCTGACCACGCCCGCCGACCTGCCGCGCCTGAACGCCACCATCGACCACTGCGTCGCCACCGGCCAGCCCTACACCGCGGAGTACCGCCTGCGGCATGCGGACGGCAGCCTGCGCTGGATGTGGGAGCACGGCGCCCTGGTGCGGGGCGACGACGGCGAGGCGCACTGGCTGGACGGCGTGATCCTCGACATCACGGAACGGCGCCAGATGGAAGAGGACCTGCGCCACGCGAAGGAGAAGGCGGAACTGGCGGCCGCGTCGCGCGCCACCTTCGTGGCGAACATGAGCCATGAGATCCGCACGCCCATGAACTCCATTCTTGGTTTCACGGACGTGCTGCTCGATACCGAACTGCGTCCCGACCAGCGCGCCCACCTCGACACAGTGCGCAATGCGGGCCGCGCCCTGCTGCGGCTCCTGAACGAGATTCTCGACACGGCAAAGCTGGACAAGGGCGCCGTGGAACTGGAGCTGGCCGACTTCAATCTCCTGGCCCTGATCGACGAGCTCTCGTCCACCTACAACGCCACGGCCAGCATGAAGGACCTGAAGCTGAAGATCGAGATCGCGCCCGACCTGCCGCCCTGGCTGCACGGCGACGAACTGCGCGTGCGCCAGGTGCTCACCAACCTGCTGGACAACGCCATCAAGTTCACCGCCGCGGGCAACGTCACGCTCGCCGTGCAGCAGGAAGGCGAGGGCCTGCACATCGCCGTCAGCGACACCGGCATCGGCATTGCGCCGGACCGCCTGGCGGCCATCTTCGAACCGTTCACGCAGGCCGACGCCTCGATGACGCGCCGCTTCGGCGGCACCGGCCTGGGCACCACCATCAGCAAGCAGCTCGTGGAGCTGATGGGCGGCCGCATCTGGGCCGAGAGCGCGCCGGGCGAAGGCACCACCTTCCACATCGAGCTGCCGCTCAAGCCCGCGCTCGCGCCGCGCCAGGCCCACCTGCCGCGCCAGCGCCAGCGCATCGCCTTCGACCTGCCGCCGCTGCGCGTGCTGGCGGCGGACGATGTGGCGCAGAACCTTGAGCTGCTGTCGCTCCTCTTCGGCAAGCATGGCCACACCATGGTGATGGGCCACGATGGCGCCCACGCCGCCGAACTGGCGGCGCAGCAGGACTTCGACGTGATCCTGATGGACGTGCAGATGCCCCATGTGGACGGCCTGGCCGCCACCCGCATGATCCGCGCCGAGGCCGAACGCAGCGGCCGCGCGCGCGTGCCCATCGTCGCCATGACGGCCAGCGTGCTCGATGCGCACCGCCGCGCCAGCGCCGCCGCAGGCATGGACGGCTTCGTGTCGAAGCCGGTGGACTGGTACGCCTTGTCGCACGAGATCGCCCGCGTGCTGGGCCTCGAAGCCGTGGGCCCGGTCAGCGCTCCCGCTGCCGACCGCGGCCCCCAGGTACTGAACCAGAAAGCGGGCCTGCTGCGCTGGGGCGGCAACGCCCTGCCCTATCAGCAGGCGCTGTGCCGCTTCGAAGAGGAATACGGCAGCTGCGCCGAGGCGATGGAAGCCTTGCACCAGCGCGCCGGCTACGCAGCCTTGCAAGCCCTGGCCCACCGCGTGCGGGGCGTCGCCGCCAATCTCGGTTTCGAACAGCTGGCGCCGGCCCTGGCCGAGATCGAGCAGCACGGCGCCTGCCAGGACAGCGACGCGCTGCCTGCCGCGCTGGCCCGGCTGTCGACGCACTTGGCCGATGCGCGCCATGCCCTCGCCGCGCTCGACTGCGCCGAGCAGCTGCCGCCCGCGCCGCCTGCCCTGCCGCAACTGGACGTCTCCGAGTTGAGCGCCGTATCGCGTACGCTGGAGCAGTCGCTGGCGCGCGGCGCGCTGGACGATGCGGCCCTGACCCGCCTTTCCGCCATGCTGCAAGGCCATGTGGCGCCTGCCGCCATGGCCCAGCTGCACCTCGCATTGGACGATTTCGATTTCGCGCTGGCCCGCCAGCGCCTGCAGGCGCTTACCGCGAGCCTGCTCGCCCCCGTACCGGAACCACAGTAATGACAACATTCCAGCAACTGCCG
Organism: Massilia endophytica; assembly: GCF_021165955.1. Classification (NCBI taxonomy): domain Bacteria; kingdom Pseudomonadati; phylum Pseudomonadota; class Betaproteobacteria; order Burkholderiales; family Oxalobacteraceae; genus Massilia; species Massilia endophytica. The sequence goes on from NZ_CP088952.1 coordinate 4,065,506, forward strand.
CTTATCCTCGCGGTGGATGACGAAGCCAGCAACCTCCAGCTCCTGCGCCAGATCCTGCAAGACCATTACCGCCTGCTGTTCGCCAAGGACGCCGCGCGCGCTCTCGAACTGGCACGCCAGGAGCAGCCCAACCTGATCCTGCTGGACGTGATGATGCCCGGCATGAGCGGGCACGAGGCCTGCCGCATCCTGAAGGCGGACGAGGCGACTGCCGCCATTCCCGTCATCTTCGTCACGGCCCTGAGCGACCAGGACGACGAGGTGCGCGGCTTCGAAGCCGGCGCCGTGGACTACATCACCAAGCCCGTGAGCCCGCCCATCGTGCGCGCCCGCGTGCGCACCCATCTCTCGCTGGTGCGGCTGGACGAACTGAAGGAAACGCGCCTGCAGATCGTGCAGCGCCTCGGGCTGGCCGCCGAGTACAAGGACAACGAAACGGGAATGCACGTGATCCGCATGAGCCACTACGCGCGCCTGCTGGGCGTGGCCGCGGGCCTGAGCGAGGCGGAGGCGGACGACCTGCTGCACGCGGCGCCCATGCACGACGTGGGCAAGATCGGCATTCCGGACAGGATCCTGCAAAAGCCCGGCAAGCTCGATGCCGAGGAATGGGAAGTGATGCAGCGCCACGCCACCATCGGCGGCGACATCATCGGCGAGCATCCGCACGGCATGCTGCGCCTGGCGCGCAATATCGCGCTGGCCCACCACGAGAAGTATGACGGAACGGGCTACCCGAAAGGGCTGGCAGGTTCGGAGATTCCGCTGGAGGGCCGCATCGTGGCCATTGCGGACGTATTCGACGCGCTCACCTCGGCCCGCCCCTACAAGCCGGCCTGGCCGCTGGAAAAGGCCATCGGCTATCTGGAAGAGCAGCGCGGACGCCACTTCGATCCCGCGCTGGTCGATCTCTTCCTGGCCCAGATGCCCGCCATCCGCGACATCATGGAGCGCTGGGCCGAACGCTAATTCCGGCCGGTGAGCTCGCGGTACAGCGCCGTGTAGTTCTCCGCCATCTGGCGCGCCGTGAACAGCTCCCAGTAGCGCACTTCCGCGCGGCGGCCCATCTCGGCCGCCATCTCAGGCTTGTCCCACAGCTTGCGCATGGCGTCGCCGAAAGCCTCGGAATCGTCCGGCGGCACCACCAGGCCGGTCTCTCCGTCCACATTGATGTAGGTGGTCCCGGTGCCGATCTCGCTCGATATCATCGCCTTGCCGTACATGGCGCCTTCCAGCAGCGATATGCCGAAGGCTTCCGAGCGCAGGTGCGACGGGAACACCATGGCATAGCACAGTTCCAGCAGCGCCACCTTGTCGTGCTCGTCGACCGCGCCCACGAACTGCACATGAGTCAGGCCAAGGCGCCGCGCGTGCTCCTTCAGCTCCTGCTCGATGGGGCCCGCGCCCACGATCACTACCGGATAGTCCAGCTTCGCCATCGCATCCAGAAGGATATGCAGGCCCTTGTAGTAGCGCAGCACACCCACAAAGAGGAAGAAGCGCTCGCCGCAGCGCTCGCGCCACTGCTGCAGCAGCTCCGGGCGCGCCACGGGATAAGTAGATTTGTCCAGGCCAATGGGGATGGAGCGCACCTTGCCGTTATAGCGCTTCAGCACTTCGGACGAGGCGAAGTAGTTGGGCGAGGTGGCCACGATGGCGTCCACACTGCCGAGGAAACGGTGCATCAGGGGCGCGTAGAAGACCATCAGCTTCTTCTGGCGCACGATGTCGGAGTGATAGGTCACCACGCTCGGCTTCTTCACGCGCGCGATGAAGTGCGCCATGTCCATGAAGGGCCAGGGGAAGTGGTAGTGGATGATGTCTGCCTCCTCCGCCAGGCGCGCGAGCTTGCCCAGGGAAGCCCAGGAAAAGGCATTGGATGCAATCTCGAAGTTGTGGGACGCGCGGTGTACCGTGTGCCCTTCGATCACCATTTCCTCCGGGCCGCCGTTGCGCGTGAGGGTCAGCACCTCGTTATGCACGCCAAGGCTGGACGTGCCCACGCACATCTGGCGGATCACCTGTTCGACGCCACCCCAGGAGTCGGGATAGTAGGTCTTGTAGAAATGGAGGACGCGCATGATGCTTACTTCAGAAGTTGCTGGTAGACGGCGGCAGTCCTGCGCGCCGTTTCGCGCCAGGTCAGGTCCACGGCGCGCACTTTCCCCGCCGCGATGCAGCGCTTGCGCAGTGCATCGTCGCGCGCCATTTCCAGCATGGCGGCGCCCAGTTCTGGCGTGGAAAGCGGATCGATTTCGAGAGCCGCGCCGCGCGACACTTCCGGCAGCGAGGTGGTATTGGCCGCAATGACGGGCACGCCGGAGGCGAAGGCCTCCACCACCGGAATGCCGAAGCCTTCGTACAGCGAAGGGAAGACGAACACGCCCGCCCCCGCGTAGAGGTGGCGCAGCTGCTCATGGCTGGTGAGGCTGCTCAGCCACACCACGTTCTCGCCGTTCTGCTGCGCGGCCTTGATGCGCGCCACCGTGCCCTCGGAACGCGCCCCGGCGGCGCCCACGACCAGGAGCTGGCGCTGGGCGCGGATGCTGGCGGGCAGCGCAAGATAGGCTTCCAGCAGGCGGTCCACATTCTTGCGCGGCTGGATGGTGCCTACGAAGAAGAAATAACCGGGCCGCAGTTTGTACTCGGCCAGGGCGGCGGCCACCGCTTCCGGCGCGGGCGCTTCCAGCCATTCATCGTCCACGCCGCAGGGAACGACGCTGATGCGGCTCTCGTCCACGCCGAAGGCCGTCACCAGCTCGGGAATCGTGTAATGCGTGTGCGCGATCACGCGGTCCGCCTTGCGCGCGGCCCTGGCCTGCAGCCAGTTCTTCAGGCCGCGCAGGCGAGGGTTGCACCACTCGGGATGCACGATGGGCAGCGCGTCGTGCAGGGTGGCCACCACGGGCCTGTCCATGCGCACGATGCGGTAGTCGGTGGCGTGGAAGAGATCCACATCCATGTGCTGGCGCCCCGGTGTGACCAGGTCGCGCAGGGTGGCAAGCGGGAAGGACGAAGGCATCGGCTTGCCGACCGTGAGGCTGGCGGCGGGACCGAAGGAGTAAGGCTGTACCGCGCATCCCACCTGCGGCAGGTAGCGCAGCAGCGCGCGGCTGTAGACGCCGATTCCATCGAGGCGGCCGCCGGTCAGCCCGGGTTCAGTCGTCGTCGTGGAAAGGCCGATGCGCGGAATGGCTGCGGCCTGGCTCACGCCTCGTACATCCAGCGCAAAGTTTGTTCGAGCGGCGGCGGCTCGATGGCGCCTACCACGGAGGCCAGGCGGCGGTTGTCGCCCGTCAGGCGCGCCACCTCGTTTGCGCGCACGAAGGCCGGGTTCACGAAGACATCGATCCTGTAGCCCGCGATGCGCTCCATCATTTCCAGCGCCTCGCCAAGGGACCAGGCCTTGCCGGAGCTGATATTGAACACGCGGCCAATGGCCTCGGGAGCTGCCAGCAGGTGGCGGTAGGCGGCGGACACGACGCGCACGTCCGAGAAATCGCGCCATACGTGCAGGTTGCCCAGCTCGATGCGCGCTTCCTTGCGGCGGAAATGGGCAACGATCTTCGGCAGCAGGAAGTTCTCGTGCTGGCCCACGCCCGTGTAGTTGAAAGGCCGCACCATGATGATGGGCAGCTTGTCCATCCACAGCTTCGCCATGTATTCCATGGAGAGTTTGCTCACGGCGTAGTCGTTGGCCGGGGCGGCGGGAACATCCTCGTGGATATTTTCGACGTCCGTATTGCCGTAGATATTGGCGCTCGATGCGAGCAGCACGGCGGAAGGCTTCTTCGGCAGGACCGCCAGCGCTTCCAGCAGGTTGCGGGTGCCCACCACGTTGACGCGGTAGATCTGCTCGATGTCCGAGTGGGCAACGAAGGCGATGGCGGCGAGGTGCACCACCACGTCCGGCTGCACCTGCTGCACGGCAGCCGCCACGGCGGCGCGGTCGGTGAGGTCGACCGCGATCATGTTTTCCGCGTGCGCATGGCCAGGCACCGAAGTGCCGAAGACTTCGTAGCCCGCCAGGCGCAGCTCCCGCGCCACGTAGTCGCCGGTGAAGCCGGCCAGGCCGGTCACGAGGGCGCGTTTGCCTGCGCCTTCACGCGCCGGGGAGAGCAGCTCCAGGCGGCGCGTCATGGTCAGAAGGAGAAGCCTGCGGTGTTGCGGCGGATATCGGCTTCCACCATCATCTGGCACAACTCTTCCAGCGAGGTGTTCGGCTTCCAGCCCAGTTCCTTCATGGCCTTCGAGGGATCGCCGATCAGCAGGTCCACTTCCGCCGGACGGTAGAATTTCGGGCTGATGCGCACCAGCACCTTGCCGCTCTGGGCGTCATGGCCGGTCTCGTTCTCGCCGCTGCCCTGCCACTCGATGGCGATGCCCGCGGCCTTGAAGGCCATGGTCACGAAATCGCGCACGGTCTCGGTGCGGTTGGTGGCCAGCACATAGGTGTCCGGCTTGTCGGCCTGCAGGATGCGCCACATGCCTTCCACGTATTCCTTGGCGAAGCCCCAGTCGCGCTTGGCGTCCAGATTGCCCAGCTCCAGCACGTCCAGCTTGCCCAGCTTGATCTTGGCGACGGAGTCGGTGATCTTGCGGGTCACGAATTCGCGGCCGCGCAGCGGGGACTCGTGGTTGAACAGGATGCCCGAGCTGCCGAAGATGCCGTAGGACTCGCGGTAGTTCACCGTCATCCAGTGGGCGTACAGCTTGGCCACGCCGTAAGGGCTGCGCGGGTAGAAAGGCGTGTCTTCCTTTTGCGGAATGGCCTGCACCTTGCCGAACATCTCGGAAGTGGAGGCCTGGTAGAAGCGGATCTTCGGATTGACGATGCGGATGGCTTCCAGCAGGTTCACCACGCCCACGCCCGTGATTTCGGCGGTGGTTACGGGCTGTTCGAAGGACACGCCCACGAAGCTCTGCGCGGCCAGGTTGTAGATCTCGTCGAAGTTCCCCTGCTGCAGCAGGCGGATGGAGGTGCCAAGGTCGGTCAGGTCGAATTCGACCAGCTTCAGCTTCGGATGGTTCTGGATGCCCAGTTCCTCGATGCGCCAGAAGTTGACGGAGCTGGTGCGGCGGAAGGTGCCGCTGACTTCATAGCCCTTTTCGAGCAGCAGCTGTGCGAGATAGGCGCCATCCTGGCCGGTAATGCCCGTGATCAGGGCGCGCTTGGTCGTTTGCATAGATTCGGTATCCAATGGAACTTTTGACAATATAGCCCGACATTGTAACAGAGGCATCCCGCCCGTTTCACCGTGGCGGGAGGGCATTACAAGAGTTACATCTTGTTACCGGCAGCCCGTGTCAGCCGAGGCCCACGCCCCGCGCCATCATGGCGGCGGCGATGGGGATGAAGGCCGCGATATGGATCTCGATCATGACGAAGCGGCGAACCTGCTGCAGCTCCGCGGCGGGCGGCTGCCAGCCCGCATCGGCCTTCAGGCGCTTCTGCCAGCGCAGGATGCGCACGGTCGGCACGATGGACAGGAGGCCCACCGCCGCGAACAGCGCGATCTTGGTCCAGAAGACGGGATTCTGCAGATAGAACTCCGATCCCTTCGCGCCGTGGAAGACCCGCGCGAAGCCGACGATGATGAGCGCCACGGCCACCAGGCCATACACCGCATCGATCACGCCGAGGCGGCGCAGAGCCACCGGGTTCACCGCGTAGCGCACGAGCATGAGCTCCGCGGTGAGCACGGCGAACAGCCCGAAGGCCAGCAGGTGGTGGACGCTTGCGAGAACCAGGTCGGCCGTCATCCCGCTCAGCCCTTGCGCTGGGCGACGATATCCACCACGCACAGCGCCGTCATGTTGACGATGCGGCGCACGGTGGCCGATGGCGTCAGGATATGCACCGGCGCGGCGCAGCCCAGGAGGATGGGGCCGACCGCGATGCCGTTGCCCGCCGTTTTCACCAGGTTGTAGGCGATGTTGGCCGCCTCGATGTTCGGCATCACCAGCAGGTTGGCGTCGCGCTCCAGGTCGGAGTCCGGCATCAGCTTGCGGCGCAGCTTGGAGTCCAGCGCCGTATCGCCGTGCATTTCGCCGTCCACTTCCAGTTCCGGCGCGCGTTCGCGCACCAGGGCCAGGGCGGCGCGCATCTTCTGCGCCGACTCGCTGTTGGAGGAGCCGAAGTTCGAGTGCGACAGCAGGGCCGCGCTCGGGTGCAGGCCGAAGCGGCGCATCTCCTCGGCCGCCATGATGGTGATCTCGGCCAGCTGGTCCGCCGTCGGATTCTCGTTGACGTGGGTGTCCACCATGGCCACCTGGCGCTCAGGCAGCACCAGCACGTTCATCGCCGCATACACGTTGGCGCCCGCGCGCTTGCCCAGCACCTGGTCGATGTAGTGCAGGTGCAGCTGGGTGGTGCCGAAGGTGCCGCAGATCATGCCGTCCGCGTCGCCCTTCTTGATCATCATGGCGCCGATCAGGCTATGGCGGCGGCGCATTTCCAGCTTCGCATATTCCTCGACCACGCCCTTGCGCTTGGTGAGCTCGTAGTAGGAGGTCCAGTAGTCGCGGTAGCGGTCGTCGTAGTCCGGGTTGATGACGTCGAAGTCCACGCCCTGCTTCAGGCGCAGGCCGAACTTCTGGATGCGGCTTTCCAGCACGGGCGGACGGCCCACGAGGATAGGACGGGCCAGGCGCTCGTCCACCACCACCTGCACGGCGCGCAGCACGCGCTCTTCTTCGCCTTCCGCGTACACAATGCGCTTCAGGTCCGGATGCTGGGCCTTGGCCACCGAGAACAGGGGCTTCATGAAGGAGCCGGAGCGGTACACGAATTCCTGCAGGCTGTCGGCGTAGGCTTCCAGGTTGTTGATCGGGCGCGATGCCACGCCCGATTCCTCGGCCGCCTTGGCCACGGCCGGGGCGATCTTGATCAGCAGGCGCGGGTCGAATGGCATCGGGATCAGGTATTCCGGGCCGAAAGCCAGGTTGGTGAAGCCGTAGGTGGTGGCCACGATGTCCGACTGCTCGGCGTGCGCCAGTTCGGCGATGGCGTGCACCACCGCGATTTCCATTTCGCGCGTGATGGTGGTGGCGCCGCAATCGAGGGCGCCGCGGAAGATGTAGGGGAAGCACAGCACGTTGTTGACCTGGTTCGGATAGTCCGAACGGCCGGTGCAGATCACGGCGTCGCCGCGCACGGCCTTCACTTCTTCCGGCAGGATCTCGGGCGTGGGATTGGCCAGCGCCAGGATCAGCGGGTTCGGGGCCATCTGCTTGACCATGTCCTGCTTCAGCACACCGCCGGCGGAAAGACCGAGGAAGATGTCGGCATCGGCGATCACCTCGCCCAAGGTGCGGGCCGGGGTGTCGCGCGCGAAGCGCTCCTTGTCCGGGTCCATGAGCTCCTTGCGGCCCTTGTAGACCACGCCGGCCAGGTCGGTGACGTAGATGTTCTCGAGCGGGAAGCCCAGGTCCACGATCAGGTCCAGGCAGGCCAGCGCCGCGGCGCCCGCGCCGGAGACCACCAGCTTGCATTCCTTGATGTTCTTGCCCACCAGCTGGATGCCGTTCAGGATGGCGGCGCCCACGATGATGGCGGTGCCGTGCTGGTCGTCGTGGAAGACGGGAATCTTCATCTTCTCGCGCAGCTTGCGCTCGATGTAGAAGCACTCGGGGGCCTTGATGTCTTCCAGGTTCACGCCGCCGAAGGTGGGCTCCAGGGCCGCGATGATGTCGATCAGCTTGTCCGGGTCCTGCTCGTTGATCTCGATGTCGAAGACGTCGATGCCGGCGAACTTCTTGAACAGCACGCCCTTGCCTTCCATGACGGGCTTGGACGCCAGGGCGCCGATATTGCCCAGGCCGAGGACGGCGGTGCCGTTGGAGATGACCGCGACCAGGTTGCCCCGTGCGGTATATTTGTAGGCATTGGCAGGGTCGGCAACGATTTCTTCGCAGGGCGCGGCCACACCGGGAGAATAAGCCAGCGCCAGGTCGCGCTGGTTGGTCAGCTGCTTGGTCGGCGTCACGCTGATCTTGCCGGGACGCGGGCACTCATGATATTCCAGTGCGGCCAGGCGCAGCTGCTGTCTCAGTTCTTCTTTCTTCTCGGGGGAGGAATCCATTACCGTACTGCCTTCCGTGTGTGCTGTCTGAAATCCTTCGATTCTAGCAGAGGGGCGTTATCCACAAAACTAGGTATTTTCACCAAGGGTAACAGCCGAATTAAATTTCTATTAAAATCAACAAAATAATAAAAAATTGCAATAGTTCCTGAAAACGACGGAGTCAGCCGATGTCATCGCCAACCCTGAAGAACCTCGAAGCCGCATTTGCGGGTGAAGCCATGGCGCACGTGAAGTACCGCTATTTCGCCAAACTGGCGCGGGCGGCGGGCGCCCCCGAGGTGGCCCAGCTCTTCGAGGAGACGGCTGAACAGGAGGTGCTGCACGCTTTCGGCCACCTGGACCTGCTCTATCCGCGCGACCGCACCACGCCCGCGCGCGCCCTGGAAATCGCCATCGAGGGCGAAACCTACGAGTTCAGCGAGATGTATCCCCAGTTCCGCCACCTGGCGCTGGAGGAAGGCGAACAGGCGGCGGCCGAGGAGTTCCAGGAGCAGATCGGCGAATCGCAGGAGCATGCCGCGGCCTTCCGCCGCATGCTGGAGGTGGCGGCCAAGCGCTTCGGCGCCCTGTCCAATGTGGAAGAGCGCCACGCAAAGAACTACCGCGCGGCCCTCGCCAAACTGTCGGGAGAATGACGTGAAGACCTTCCAGTGCGTGGTGTGCGGCTTCATCTACGACGAGGCGGCCGGGCTGCCGGACGAAGGCATCGCCCCCGGCACCGCGTGGGCCGACATTCCCGAGGACTGGTCCTGCCCCGACTGCGGCGTGGCCAAGCGCGATTTCGAGATGGTGCAGATCTGACCATGCTCTCCGAATTCGGCCTGATACGGCAGTATTTCGAACGTGCGAAGCCGCAGCGCGCGGTGCTGGGCATCGGCGACGACTGCGCGCTGCTGGCGCCCACGCCGGGCATGCTGACGGCCATCTCCTCGGACATGCTGGTGGAAGGCCGCCACTTCTTCGCGGGCGAGGATCCGCGCCGCCTGGGCCACAAAAGCCTGGCCGTGAATCTCTCCGACCTGGCGGCCATGGGCGCGCGCCCCGTGGCCTTCACGCTGGCCCTGGCCCTGCCGGAGGCGAATCGCGAATGGCTGGAAGGCTTTTCCGCTGGCCTGTTCGAACTGGCCGACCTGCACGGCTGCGAACTGATAGGCGGCGACACCACCAAGGGCCCGCTCAATATCTGCGTCACCGTGTTCGGCGAACTGGAGCCGGGCCGCGCCCTGCGGCGCGACGCGGCGCGGGCCGGTGACGATATCTGGATCTCGGGCACCCTGGGCGACGCGCGGCTTGCACTGGCGGGCTACCGGGGCGAATACGCACTGGACGCGGCGCAGCAGCAGGCGGCTGGCCGGCGCATGCACCTGCCCACGCCGCGCGTGCAGCTCGGCATGGCGCTCGCGCAGCAGGGCATCGCCCACGCCGCCATCGACATCTCGGACGGCCTGGTGGGAGACCTGGGCCACATACTGGAGCGCTCGGGCATGGGAGCCACGCTGGATGTGGACGCCCTGCCCGCCGGGCCGGTGCTCGCCACCCGCGACATGGCCATGCGGCGCGCCTTCACGGCAGCGGGCGGCGACGATTATGAACTGTGCTTCACGGCGCCAGCTTCGGCGCGCGATGCCGTGCTGGCCGCGGGACTGGCCACGGATACGGCCGTGACCCGCGTGGGCCGCATCGAGGCCGAAGCGGGACTGCGCCTGGTGGATGCACAAGGCTCCCCCCTCGACCTGGCGCTCGCCAGCTTCGACCACTTCGCTTCCTGATCAATTTGCCGTTTCGGCATCGCCCGCGCGGCGTTCGCTGCCGTGCATCAGCCAGTAGTGGTTGAAGGCCTGGCGGATATTGTCGCGCAGCTGGGTGTCGTCCCAGGGCTTCGTGTAGAAGCGGTAGATGGCGCCGCGGTTGATGGAATCCAGCATCGCTTCCAGGGCCGTGTAGCCGGAGAGGATGATGCGTATCGTATCCGGATACATGTCCTTCACCTTGCTCAGGAACTCGGTGCCGCTGGTGGTGGGCATGCGCTGGTCGCACATGATCACCTGCACCGGATAAAGCGCCAGCAGCTCGAAGGCCTCGTTGGGCGTGGAGGCGGTGAGAATGCGGTAGCCGTCGCGCCGGAACAGGCGGTGCAGCGAGGAGAGCACGTTCACATCGTCATCGACCAGCAGCAGGGTCTGCGGCGCTTCCTCCGCCTCGGCCGGGTCGGGAGGCAGCCCCGTTCCCGCCTCCACCAGCGCGCCCATGTCCGCCCCGCTGAGGGGACGGCTGAAGTAGTAACCCTGGATCTCGTCGCAGCGGTTGCGCCGCAGGTATTCGAGCTGGGGCCGCGTTTCCACGCCTTCGGCGATCACGCGCAGCTTCAGGCTGTGCGCCATGCTGATGATGGCCAGGGAGATGGCGGCGTCGTTCGGATTGGTGATGATGTCGCGCACGAAGGCGATGTCGATCTTCAGCTTGTCGATGGGGAAGCGCTGCAGGTAAGCCAGCGAGGAATAGCCGGTGCCGAAATCGTCGATCGCGACCTGGATGCCGATCTCCTTCATGCTCTTCAGCACAGCAATGGTGCGGTCGGCATTCGACATCAGGGCGCTTTCCGTCAGCTCCAGCTCCAGCAGCTCCGGCGGCACCCGGTGGCGGGCGAGCGCCTCCTTCACTTCCTTCTCCAGGTCGCCCTCCACCATCTGGCGGCTGGCGACGTTGATGGCCACCTTCACCTGGCCGACGGGTGAGCTGATCCAGGCGGCGATCTGGCGGCAGGCGGCGTCGATGATCCAGGAGCCCACGCGCACGATCAGCCCCGTATCCTCCAGAACACCCACGAATTCGACCGGCATCACGATGCCGTGGCCTGGGCGGTTCCAGCGCAGCAGCGCCTCGGCCCCGCTCACACGGCCGGTATGCAGGTTCACCTTGGGCTGGAAATAGAGTTCGAGCTCGTCCTGCTCCAGGGCGCGGCGCAGGGCGATCTCCATGTCCAGGCGCGCCAGCACCTGGGCATTCATGCCCGCCGTGAAGAAGCGGTAGCAGTCGCGGCCCGCCTCCTTGGCGCGGCCCATCGCCGTGTCGGCGTACTTCACCAGGGTTTCGGGATCGGTGGCGTCGTCCGGATACATGGCGATGCCGATGCTGGCCGTCAGCGTGGCGGGATGGCCGTCCAGGTCGAAGGGCACGCGCAGGGCCTCGCGCACTTCGGTGGCCATGTCCACCGCCTCCTGCTGCCCGCGCGTGATGGCGAGGATCAGGCCGAACTCGTCGCCGCCCAGGCGGCCCACGGTGTCGCGGATGCGGGCGCACTGCACCAGGCGGTTGCTGAACTCGCGCAGCAGTTCGTCGCCCATGGCGCCGCCCAGCGAATCGTTGACGCTCTTGAAGCGGTCCAGCGCAATGAACAGCACCACGATGCGCCACTCCTTGTCGCGCGCCAGGTCCATGGCGTCGGCCAGGGTGCGGTAGAACAGTGTGCGGTTGGGCAGGCCGGTGAGGCTGTCGTAATGGGCCATGTGCAGCAGCTGCTCCTCGGCCACGCGGCGCTCGGTGATGTCGCGCGCCACGCAGATCAGGGTGGGCCGGGCCGCATCGCCGTCCTGCTGCATCTGCCAGTACAGCTCGACCGGCACCAGCGATTCGTCGCGCCGCCGCAGTTCCGCTTCCACCAGCTCGGGGCTGCGCGCCTTGTGCTCCTCATGCCTGTGCGCGCCCGCATAGCGCTGCAGGGCCTCGCCGCTGCCCAGGCCCAGCGCCTCGGGCTGCGCGCCAAGCAGCTCGGAGCGCCGGTAGCCCAGCATGCGGCAGGCTCCGTCGTTCACGTCCACGATGGCCAGGCTGCTGCTGTCGAACAGGAAGATGGCGTCGGCCGTCGCGTCCATCGCGCTGCGGAAGCGCTGCAGCTCGGCCGTGCGTTCGCGCACCGTGTGCTCCAGCAGGGTGTTGTAGTCGCGCGCCTGGCGCTGCATGAGCCGTACTTCCAGCAGGTTGCGGATGCGGGTCAGCACTTCCACCGGATCGAAAGGCTTGCTGACGAAATCGCGCGCGCCCGCGTCCAGGGCGGCCTGCTTCTGGTCCGGCTGGGCCGTCACCACCAGCACCGGCAGATAGCCTTCCGGCTCCAGGGGGCGCAGCGCCTTCATCACTTCGAAGCCGTTCATGCCGGGCATGTGCAAGTCGAGAATGATGATGTCGTAGTTGTGCTGCGCGTGCCAGTCCGCCACCACGCGCGGGTCGTTGGTGGCGCTCACCTGCTGGTAGCCCGAGGAAGACAACAGGTATTCCAGCAGCTGCACGTTGACCTGCTGGTCGTCGACGATCAGGATACGGGCATTCAGCAGGTCTGCCTTCTCGATCATGACGTTTCCTTTCCTTGCTTGCGGGAGGCCAGCCAGGACATGGTGCTGTTGATGGCCTCCGTGAATTCATCGATGTTGATCGGCTTGATCAGGTATCGGAAGAATCCTGCCGCAAGTCCGCGTTCGACGTCGCGCGGCATGGCGTTGGCCGTGAGGGCGATCACGGGAATATGGGCTGTGCGCGAATCGGCGCGCAGCACGCGCAGCGCCTCCAGGCCGCTCATGCCCGGAAGGTTCACGTCCATGAGAATGATGTCGGGCTCGTGGGCGCGCGCCATTTCGAGCCCCAACTGAGCGTCCGGCGCGGTGAGCAGGCGCAGGCCGGGCCGGTAGCTGATGATCTGCTCCACCAGCTTGAGGTTGGCGGGATTGTCCTCCACATAGAGCACAGTGGTGCTGTCCGCGTCGTGCACGGCGGGCATGGCGGGCGGAGGCTCGCTGCCCAGGTGCGCGGCGACGGGGGTGGTGCTCTTCATCTCGATCCAGAACATGCTGCCCACGCCCACGCTGCTGGAGACGCCGATGCTGCCGCCCATCAGCTCGACCAGTCGCTTGGTCACCACCAGGCCGATGCCCGTGCCCTCTTCCGCCCCTGTTTCCTGGCCCAGGCGGTTGAATGGCTGGAACAACATGTTGAGCTGCTCGGGCTTCAGGCCCATGCCGGTGTCCTGCACGGAGAGGCGCAGGCTGCCGGACGAAGGCTCGCTGCAGTCCACCACCACCGCCCCGCCCTCGCGGTTGTATTTAATGGCGTTGGACAGGAGATTCAGCAGGATCTGCTTCAGGCGTGTGCGGTCGGCCTGCACGGCGGTCTGGCAGTGCTCAGGGAAGAGGATGCGGATGCCGCGCTGGGCCGCCAGCGGCTCCATCATGGTGCGGCATTCGGCCAGGATGTCCTGCATCTCCACCGGCTCCATCGACAGCGCCACCGTGCCCGACTCGATCTTGGCCAGGTCGAGGATCTCGTTGATCAGCGCCAGCAGGTGGCGGCCGGACTTGAGGATATGTCCCGCGAACTCCTTCTTCTGCTCCAGTGTGGAGGGCAGCTTGTCCGAGGTAAGGATCTGGGCGAAACCGAGGATGGCGTTGAGGGGCGTGCGCAGCTCGTGGCTCATCGACGAGAGGAAGGCGGACTTGGCCTGGTTGGCGCTGCGGGCCTCCTCCATCGCCATGGCCAGCTCGCCGTTGGCCAGCTCGAGCTGCATGGTCCTTTCGTGCACGCGCTGCTCGAGCTCCGCGTTCAGGCGCAGCACTTCCTGCTGCGCACGCGCCTGTTCCGCATTGGACGATTCCAGCTCGCTGGTGCGGCTCTGGATCTCGGACAACATCTTGTTGAAGGCTTCCGCCAGGTCCGCGATTTCGTCCTTGCCGATGCGGTCCGCGCGGCGCGAGAAGTCGCCCGTCGCCACCACCTCGCGCGCCACGCTGGCCACGCCCATCAGCGGCTGCGTGATGACGTGGCTCAGGCGGCGCAGCACCAGGTACGCCGTGCCCACCGCCAGCACGGCGCCCAGCACGCCGATCACCAGGTAATCGAAGAAGCGGCTCAGCATCTCGTACTCCGCGTCGAGATAAACCGTGCCAAGCAGCTCGCCGTTGTCGTAGATGCGCTTGTACAGCACCAGGCGCCGGCCCGCGAAACTGAAGCCCTCTTCGCTGGCCTGCTGCGGAATGGCCGCCGCGCGTCCCGCCACCACGTAGCTGGCGAAGAGCGCGCCGCGCGCATTGTAGATGGCGCCCGCATACATCTTCGGCCGCAGGCGCAGCAGGCCAAGGTTCTCGCGCGCCAGGCGGGGATCGTCGAAGGCCAGGGCGGGCGAGCTCATATGGCCCAGGAGTTCGGCCTGGGTCTCCATGTCCGCGCGGATGCTCTGGTGGTAGGCATGCAGGTCGTAGGCGATGGTCACGCCGATGGACACGAACAGCGCGGCCAGCGTGGCCACCATTACAATGGCCAGCAGCTTATGGTGGACTGAACGCAAACGTATCATGCGCCCTCCTGCTGCACGCGGTAGGCGACGGCCAGCATGCGCGCGCTCACGCGCAGGCCCGCCGACGCCGCGGCCTTGAGCGAGACTTCGAAGCGCAGGCGCTCCTCGGCCACCACGAAGTTGATCACGCTGCCCATGCCGAACACTTCTTCCCGGTCCGATACGGTGAGCACCGGCTGGCCCTTGTACTGGGCCAGCATGTCCTGGGCCACGGCGCGGTCGGCGCCCAGGAAGAGAATGTGCAGCGGCGCGCGGGGCTCGCCCTTCTTCAGGCGCTGCACCTGGACGGGGCGGCCGTTGATGCTGCGTCCCGCCACCGTGCGTTCCAGCTGTTCGGCCAGGGCGTCGTCGCCCGCGATGCCGATCACCAGGGGGCTGTCGGGGCGGGCGAAGCTGCCCTCGGGCCACTCGATGAAGCCGCTGAACTTGTAGAGATAGGCGGCCTTGACCTGGCGCTCCAGGCCGCCGGACTGCGCAGGGGCGAGCGCCGGCACGATCGCAAGGACCAGCAAAAGCCATGCCCAACGCAAGGGCCGCAAGCAGCTGTGTGCAGTCACCATACCTCGCCAGTCAGCGGCCGGGTGGCGCCACCCGGACCTGGAAAGCATTGTATCGTCCAGCTCGAATCGGGCGCGCGACATTGCGCCCTGCCGGACCCGCAACTTTTTTGCCGTGCGCGTGGCCGCTTGGCGGGCGGGCGCGCTAGAATGGCTCCATCGCAGTCTTTGCCAAAGGAGCCACACGTGAGTACGGACATCAACGAACTGGCGGCCCAGGTGGGCCGCGCCTTGCAGGAAAAAGGCATGCTGCTGGTGACCGCCGAATCGTGCACCGGCGGGGGCGTTGCGCAGGCCATTACAGAAATCGCCGGCTCCACCGGCTGGTTCGACTGTGGCTTCATCACCTATTCCAACGCCTCCAAGACTGAGCTGCTGGATGTCCCTGCTGCCATGATGGCACAATTTGGCAGCGTGAGCGAGGAAGTTGCGGCCGTCATGGCCCAGGGCGCGCTGGGGAACAGCAATGGCCATGTGGCGGTATCCACCACCGGCATCGCCGGTCCAAGCGGCGCGGTGCCTGGCAAACCTGTAGGCACGGTGTGCTTCGGCTGGGCCAATGGCGACACCGTGCACACCGAGCGCCTGGTCTTCTCGGGCGACCGCCATGCGGTGCGCGAGCAGACCGTGATCCACGCCCTGCAAGGCCTGCTCCGCTTCATCAACTGACTTGGGCAGCCGCCTGCGCGCCGCCGCAATCGCCGTCCTGGCGCTGGCCGGCCGCGCGGGAGCGGCGCCCCTGGTGGTGTACGCCGCGGGCGACATCGCCGACTGCCGTTTCAGCCGCCCCGCCCACTCCGGCGCCGCCGCCACGGCGGCCCTCATCGGGCCCGACGCCCAACTGGTGCTCACGCTGGGCGACACCACCTATCCCAATGGCCTGGAGGCCGAATTCCGCGACTGCTACCACCCGTCATGGGGGCGCTTCAAGGCCATCACCCGTCCCGTTCCCGGCAACCACGAGTACTACAGCGGCAAGGCGGACGCCTACTACGCGTATTTTGGTGCGGCGGCCGGTCCGCGCGGGCGCGGATATTACAGTTTCGACCAGGGCGGCTGGCACTTCGTCGCCCTGAACAGCCACCTGCAGAGGGCAGAGGAGGAGGCCCAGCTCCTGTGGCTAAAAGACGACCTGGCGCGCCATCCCGCGCGCTGCACGCTCGCCTATTGGCACGCTCCGCTGTATAGTTCCGGCGGGCACCCGCCAAACCCGCGCATGCGCGAGGCCTGGCGCCTGCTGCATGCGGCGGGGGCGGAACTGGTGCTGTCCGGCCATGACCACGACTACGAGCGCTTTCCGCCCATGGATGCGGACGGCCGGGAAGACGCGGGCGGACCGCGCCAGTTCGTGGCAGGTACGGGCGGCGCCTTCCTCACCCCTTTCCGCCTCGTGCGGCCGCGCAGCGAGGCGCGCAGCAACAGCCATCTCGGGGTATTGCGGCTGGAGCTGAGGGAAGATGGTTACGACTGGGAGTTCCGGACCGTGCCTGCGCGGGGCAATCCGGATGTCCCGGAACAGGAAGCGGGCGATCGCGGCTCGGCCTCCTGTCACTGACAATAAGCGATTCGGGAGTCTTATTCGATGCAAAACACGGTTCACTTCATCCTCCAGGGCAAAGGCGGCATTGGCAAGACGCTGGTCTCCACCATCCTGGCGCAATGGCTCAAGACCCGGGACGGGAGCCCGCTGCGCTGCTACGACACAGACCAGGAAAACCCCACCTTCTCGCGTTACAAATCCCTGAACGTGAAGCACGTGCCGGTGATGACCGAATCGCGCACCATCGATCCCAAGCGCTTCGACTCGCTGATGATCGACATTTTGGAAGAAGACGGCAACTGCGTCATCGACAACGGCGCGAACACCTTCTCGCCGCTGGTGGCCTACCTGATCGAGAACGACTGCTTCTCGCTGCTGGAAGAATCGGGCCGCAAGGTCTACATCCACACCATCGTGGGCGGCGGCGACACCCTGCACGACACGGCCATGGGCTTCGTCTCCACGGCCAAGTCCACCAATGTGCCGCTGGTGCTGTGGCAGAACGAGCATTTCGGCCTGCTGCAATCGGCCTCCGGCAAAGCCTTCCTCGATTCGCAGACCTATGCGGAGAACTCCGGCCGGGTGAAAGGCCACGTGGTGCTCGCCCAGCGCAATGCCGACACCTTCGGCGCGGACCTCAAGAAAATGAACACGGCGCGCCTGACGCTGGACGAAGTGAAGGCCAGCGACAAGTTCAACGTCATGGAAAAGCAGCGCATCAAGGTCATTTTCAAGGACCTGTTCGAGCAGCTGGACAAGGTGGACTGGTAATGGCCATGGACCAGCACAAACTGCGCAGCCTCGTCTTCGAAAAGACCGGCGTCAAGGTCGACGTCGACGATCCCATCTTCGCGCTGGTGGCGCTGAACGAAGCGGTGCTGGCCGACGCGGTCGAGCGCCACATCGCCCAGATCGACGCCGCCTCCCAGGAGCTGACGGCGCTCGCGCGCCAGGCGGGCGGCCTGCCGCAGCCGGGGCGCGGCAGTTCCGAATTCGAAGAAAGCGAGCCGGCGCGTCCGGCAGGCTTCCATCCCGCGCCAGCGGCGACGGTGAAGCCCATCGCCACCCAGCACCCCCTGTTCACGCCGCGCGAGCTGCGGCTGATGGCGGTATCGGCCGGACTCTCGCTGCTGGCCGCCCTGCTGGTGGTCGGCCTGCAGGCCATGTTCTCCAAGCCCGCCCCGGCGCCGGTGGTGCAAACCACGGCCCTGAGCTCCGAGCAGATCGCCGCCATCGCCACGGGCGAAAAATACAACAAGATCCTCCCCCGCCTCGACCCCAAGACCCGCGCCGCCCTCCAGGCCGAAATGGCCAAGCCCTGAATTTCTTAAAGGGGACAGACCCCTTTAAGCAACACCCTGAGTTTCCTAAAGGGGTCTGTCCCCTTTAAGAAATGTGCTAACATTTGAATAGGTATTCAAATGTTGAAGATGAGTTATGTCTCCCGATAACGCCTCGGTCGCCCAGCTGGCCGATCTGTTCCACCTGCTTGGCGACCCGACCCGCCTGCGCATCGTCCTGGCCTGCGTGGCGGCGCCGATTGCGGTGGGGGATATCGCCGCCGCCCTGGATCTGAGCCCTTCCCTCGTCAGCCACCACCTGCGCCTGCTGCGCGCGGCCCGCATCGTGAAGTCGGAGCGCCAGGGCAAGCAGGTGTTTTATTCCGCCGCCGATGCGCATATCAGCGGCGTCCTCCACGATATGCTGGAACATATCGCCGAACCCTCCACCGGAAGCGAAGCATGAGCGGCCATCACCATCATCACGGACATGGCCACGACCATGGACATCACCACCACGGCGATCCCGCCGACCATGGCCGCGCCTTCGCCATCGCCATCACGCTGAACGCGATTTTCGTGGCCGTGGAATTCGGCTATGGCTTCGTCGCCAATTCGACCGCGCTCATGGCCGATGCGGGCCACAACCTCTCCGACGTTCTGGGCCTGATGCTGGCCTGGGGCGCAGCCATCCTCGGCAAGCGCCAGCCCACGGGCCGCTATACCTACGGCCTGCGCGGCAGCTCGATGCTGGCCGCACTCTTCAACAGTATGCTGCTGATGCTGGCCTGCGGCGCCATCGCGTGGGAGGCCGTGCAGCTGCTGCTCGACCCGGCGCCAGTGCAGGGCGCCACGGTGTCCATCGTGGCCGCCGTGGGCATCGCCGTGAACGGCATCTCGGCCTGGCTGTTCATGGCGGGCAGCAAGCATGACCTCAATATCCGCGGCGCCTACCTGCACCTGGCCGCCGATGCGGCCATCTCGCTCGGCGTGCTGGTCTCGGGCCTGGTGGTGATGTATACGAACTGGGTGTGGCTCGACCCGCTGGTGAGCCTGGCCATCGTGTTCATGATTTTGCTGGGCACCTGGTCCCTGCTCAAGGAGTCGCTGCGCATGGTGATGGCGGCCGTGCCAGCGAATGTGGACGCGGGCGAAGTCGAGGCCTTCCTGCGCCGCTGCAAGGGCGTGACGGAAGTGCATGACCTGCATATCTGGCCCATGAGCACCACCGAAACGGCGCTCACGGCCCATCTCGTCGTGCCGTCAGGCTATCCCGGCGACCGCGCCATCGACGAGATCGCGCGGCAGCTCAAGGAGAAGTTCGCCATTCACCATACGACCTTGCAGACCGAGGAAGGCACCACCGAGCATGCCTGCTGCCTGCAGGAGCCGGCGGAGCAGCACGGCCACGACCACGACCATGATCATCACGATCATGGCCACCATCATCACTGATCCGCGAGTCCCGCGAACAGCTGCGTCGACAGGTAGCGTTCGCCGAACGAAGGAATGATGACGACGATCGTCTGTCCTTCGTTCTCGGGCCTGCAGGCCACCTGCAGCGCCGCCCACAGCGCCGCGCCGGACGATATGCCGACCAGCAGGCCTTCTTCCCGCGCCGCGCGCCGTGCATATTCGAAGGCGTCTTCGTTCTTCACGCAGATGATCTCGTCGTAAATGTGCGTGTTCAGCACCTTGGGCACGAAGCCCGCGCCGATACCCTGTATGGGGTGCGGCCCTTTCACGCCTTTCGACAGGATGGGCGAGGCTTCCGGCTCGACCGCGATGCAGCGGAAGGACGGTTTGCGCTCCTTGATCACTTCTCCCACGCCGGTAATGGTGCCGCCCGTACCCACGCCAGCGACGAGGATGTCGGCCTGGCCGTCCGTGTCGCGCCAGATCTCTTCGGCCGTGGTGCGGCGGTGCACTTCAGGATTGGCGGGGTTGTTGAACTGCTGCGGCATGAGATAGCGCGGATCGGATGCCGCAATCTCCTCGGCCTTGCGGATGGCGCCCGCCATGCCTTCGCTGCCGGGCGTGAGTATCAGTTCTGCGCCGTAGGCGCGCAGCAGCATGCGCCTTTCGCGGCTCATGGTCTCGGGCATGACCAGCGTGCAGCGGTAGCCGCGCGCCGCGCACACCATGGCGAGGGCGATGCCCGTGTTGCCGCTCGTGGGTTCGATAACGATGGTGTCGGAACGGATCTGGCCCGCCTGTTCGGCCGCCTGGATCATGGAGAGCCCGATGCGGTCTTTCACGCTATGGGCCGGATTGTAGAACTCCAGCTTGGCCAGCACCTGCGCCTTCGCGCCGGCGGCCATGCGGTTGATGCGGACCAGCGGCGTATTGCCGACCAGTCCCGTGACGTCGTTTGCAATATTCATGGCGTGGTCTCCGCACGGTGTGTGGGGAGACCAGTGTACGCCTATTTCGCGCTGACCAGGCTGACGTCGAAGATGAGGGTCGAATTGGCGGGAATGAGGCCGTTACCCATGTCGCGCGCGCCATAGGCCAGCTCGGGCGGAATGATCAGGGTGCGCTTGCCGCCCACCTTCATGCCCGCGATGCCCTGCTCCCAGCCCTTGATGACGCGGCCCGCACCAAGCTTGAATTCGATGGCCACGCCGCGCTCGAGCGAGGTGTCGAACTTCTTGCCCTTGCCGTCCTTCGCCTCGGGCTTGTACAGCCAGCCCGTGTAGTGCACGCGCACGGTGTCGCCGCTCACGGCTTCGCGGCCCTTGCCGACCTGGGTGTCCTTGACGATCAGCTGCGGCGCGGCAGGTTCGGCTACCGGTGCAGGTTGTGCAGGTTCGGCCTGCGCGGACTGGGCCCCCGCTTCAGGCTGGGGCGGCGTCTGGGTCTGCGCCTGGGCAGCCGCGCCGACGAGCAGCGCGAAGATCAGTGCTGGTGTTTTCATTGGCTTGCCTTATTTGATGGTGACCAGCTCCACTTCGAAGGTCAGTGCCGAATTCGGCGGGATATTGCCCTGGCCGCGCGGGCCGTAAGCCAGGTCCGACGGAATGATGAGGGTGCGCTTGCCGCCTTCCTTCATGCCGATCAGGCCCTGGTCCCAGCCCTTGATGACCATGCCGCGGCCGACCTTCACTTCCAGCGGCTCGCCGCGCGGAATGGAAGAGTCGAACTGCATGCCGCGCATATTGCGCGCCAGCGGGCGGTAGAGCCAGCCCGAGTAATGCACGAGCACCGTGTCGCCGCTGGCGACGGGACGGCCTTTGCCTTCCACGACATCGGTGATGATCAGCTGGTCCGCCGCGGGGCCCGGCGCGGCGGAGCCGACAACGACAGGCGCCGGAGCGGCCGGTGCAGGCGCCTGGGCCTGGGCGGCGGCAGCGGTGCAAAGGAAAGCGAGCAATACGGAGAATCGGGTCATGATATCTTTCTTCTGATTTCTGAGGCGGCATCATGATAGCAAATCACAGCCCCAAACTATTTTTTGCGCTCTGGCCGGACGATGCGGTACGCAGCGCGCTGGCGAAGCTGCAGGCGCCCGTGCAGGGCCGCCTGATTCCGCCGGAGAAGCTGCATCTCACGCTGGCCTTCCTCGGCCACCAGCCCGCCGAACGGCTGCCCGTGCTGCGGGGGATTCTGGAGAGCCTGTCCGTGCCGCCTTTGCGGCTGGAGATCGACTGCTACGGATATTTTACGAAGCCGCGCATTGCCTGGGCAGGCATGTCGCGCATTCCTCCGGAGCTGAACATGCTCTACGAGGACCTGATGGCGAAGCTCGGCGAAGAAGGTTTCGCGCCCGCCACGCACGGCGCCTTCCGCCCCCATATCACGCTGGCCCGCGAGGCGAAGGCGGCGCCGCCCAGGCAGCCTTTCGAAGCGGTGATATGGGAAGTGCGCGAAGCCGCGCTGGTGGAGTCGGTTATGGCGACGGGACAGTATCTGCCGCTGGCTCCGCGCTGAGCGGCGCCTGCTCCACTTCGGCCGCGAGCTTGCGCAGCAGGTGGCCGGCCGCCACCATGCCGAAGGTGGCCGTCACCACCATGGCCGAGCCGAAGCCGGCGCAGTTGATGCCCGTGAGGCCGCCCTGCTGCGGCGCCTTGTCGTCGCCGTCCACGCTGCACACCTCGCCCGTTTCCGGGAACTTCAGCGGCTCCATGGAAAACACGGCGTCCACGTTCAGCTTGTTCTTCGAGTTGGGCGGGTAGTTGTACTGGCTGCGCAGCCTGCGCCGCACCTTCTTCAGCAGCGGCTCCTGCTCCGTCTTCGCCAGGTCGCGCACTTCGATGCGGGTAGGGTCCGTCTGGCCGCCCGCACTGCCGATCACGATCAGGGGAATGGCCCTGCTGCGGCAATAGTGCACGAGCGCGGTCTTGACCTTGGCGCTGTCCATGGCGTCGATCACGTAGTCGTAGCCGCGCGAGCCGATCATCTCGTCCAGGTTGTCGGCCGTGAGGAAGTCCTCGATCTGCGTCACTTCGCAGTAGGGATTGATCTGGGCCACGCGTTCGGCCAAGGCCGTCACCTTGGCCATGCCCAGAGTGCCGCTCAGGGCCTGGATCTGGCGGTTGATGTTCGATTCGGCCACGTTGTCCAGGTCAATCAGGGTCAGGCGGCCGACGGCGCTGCGCGCCAGCGCCTCCACGATCCAGGAGCCCACGCCGCCGACACCGATCACGCAGATGTGGGCGCTGCGGAAGCGGGCCAGCGCTGCCTCGCCGTAAAGCCGGGCGATGCCGCCGAAGCGGCGCTCGAAGTCGATGTCGTGTTCAGTCATCCCGCCATTTTACCGGACGCTGGCGCAGCGCTTCGTCTACAATGATTTCCTTGGCAAGCCAATAACAGTACCCACCATGACTTCTCTCCTGCCCGATTCCGCGCCCGGCTTCGACCAGCCGATCGCCGTCCTGAAACACTGCCACGACAAGATCCGCAAGCAGCTCAATACCCTGAACAGCCTGCTCACCCACCTGCCCGTGCATGGCACCGACGCGGCCGCCCGGCAGGCCGCCCAGGCCGTGCAGAAATACTTCAACCAGGCCGCGCCCCTGCACCATGCGGACGAGGAGCAGGACCTGCTGCCCATGCTGGCCGCGAGCACCGGCGGCAGCGATGCCGAGACCCTGCGCCGCCTGGCGCCGGAGATCCTTGCACAGCACGAGCAGATGGATTTGGATTGGCATATAATCAATTCACAACTGGACAAGATTGCCAACGGCTCAAGCGCCTACCTGTCCTCTGCCGACGTGGCGCGCTTCTGCGCGGCCTACCAGGCCCATATGGAGAGCGAAGAGGGCGTGATCGCCCCGATGGCGAAACGGATTTTCAGCCAGGCCCAGATGCAGCTCCTGGGCGAGGCCATGAAGCGGCGCCGCAATATCGGGCCCGCGGCAGCGCAGGCAGGCGGCATTGCACTGGCCGACCTGCGCCTGGATTACGGCCGGGCCAGCCTGTCGGAGGAAGACACGCTGGGCGAGCCGGTCGCGCAGTTTGCCAAGTGGTTCAGCGAAGCCATGAAGGCGCAGGTGAACGAGCCGAACGCGATGAGCGTGGCCACCGTCGGCAATGACGGGCGCCCCAGTTCGCGCATCGTGCTGATCAAGCAGTACGACGAAAGCGGCTTCACCTGGTACACCAATTACGAGAGCCAGAAAGGCCGCCAGCTCGCGCAGAACCCCTATGCAGCCCTGCTGTTCTTCTGGCCGGAGCTGGAGCGCCAGGTGCGCATCGAGGGCCGCGTGGAGCGCACCGCGCCCGAGGAGAGCGACAAGTACTACTACAGCCGTCCGGTGAAAAGCCAATTGGCCGCGATCGCCTCGCGCCAGAGCCAGCCGATCGCCAGCCGGGCCGAGATGGAAGCGAATTATGCGGCCGTGGAAGCGGCCAGCGGCGGCAAGCCGCAGCGTCCGGCGCACTGGGGCGGCTACCGCCTGAAGCCGGAACGGGTGGAATTCTGGCAGGGGCGCCAATCGCGCTTCCATGACCGGATCGTGTATACGCTGCAAGCGGACGGCAGCTGGCGCAAGGAGCGCATCCAGCCCTGACCCCGCCCAGCCATGCAGCGCAGTCGATTTGTTCGCAGTACTTACCGGAGGCTATCTTGTTCGTACAAAACCGACTCAGCGCCTGGATGGCAGGCGTCACCAACCAGATGAAACTGCCCCTGCGGGTGGAATTGTGGAACGGCCAGAAACTGGACTTTTCCAACGAGGCGCCGCGCGTCACGATCCGCCTGCCGCAGGCTTCGGCCGCGCGCTACCTGCTCACGCCTTCCCTGTCCAACCTGGGCACGGCCTATGTGGAAGGCGCGATCGAGGTGCGCGGCGCGGCCAAGGACATGATCAACGTCGTCAACGCCCTGGCCCGCTCCTCCCTGAAGGCGGACGGCAAGCTCTCCCGTATCGTGCGCAGCTTCCGCCATGACCGCAAGCGCGACGCCGAGGCCATCCGCTACCACTACGACGTGTCCAACGAGTTCTACCAGCAGTTCCTGGACCCGAACATGGTGTACTCCTGCGCCTACTTCGAGAACGGCGACGAGGACCTGGCCACGGCCCAGCTCAAGAAGATCGACCACATCCTCACCAAGATCCGCCTTCAGCCGGGCCAGACCCTGCTCGACATCGGCTGCGGCTGGGGCGCCCTGGTGATCCGCGCCGCGCAGAAGTTCGGGGCGAAATGCGTAGGCATCACCCTCTCCGAGAATCAGTACGCCCTGGCGCGGGAAAGGGTGAAGGCGGCAGGCCTGGAAGACCGCGTCGAGATCCGCCTGCAGGACTACCGCGACGTGCGCGGCAGCTTCGACCGCATCACCAGCGTGGGCATGTTCGAGCACGTGGGCGTGCGCCACCTGCCGGACTACTTCGGCATCATCAACCGCCTGCTGGCCGAGGACGGGGTGTGCATGAACCACGGCATCACCTCCACCGACCCGAACAACGGCGAGACCCCTTACGGGGGCGGCGAGTTCATCGAGAAATATGTGTTCCCGCACGGCGAGCTGGCCCACGTGGGCGAGGTGCTGAAGGCGATGCAGCAGGGGAACCTGGAGGCCTACGACATCGAGAACCTGCGCCGCCACTACGCGCGCACCTGCGCCATCTGGACCGACAATTTCGAGGAGAAGGCGGACAAGGTGAAAGCCCTGGCGGGCGAGAAGCGCTTCCGGATCTGGCACGTCTACCTGGCGGGCTGCAGCTACGCCTTCGACCAGGACTGGATCAGCCTGTACCAGATCGTGTGCGGCAAGGCCGGCCGCCACCCGCGCGCCCTGCCCTGGTCGCGCAACTACATATACAGCTGAGCCTTACTTCAGGAAGCGGGTCTGGGTCTTGCGGAACTTGGCGACCTTGGGCTCGACCACGAAGGCGCAGTAGCCCTGCAGGGGGTGCTGGGCGAAGTAGTTCTGGTGGTAGTCCTCGGCCTTGTAGTAAGGCTGGGCCGGGGACAGCTCGGTGACGATGGGCGCGTCCCACACGTGCGCCATTTCGGCGATGACCTGGCGCGCCGTCGCTTCCTGCTCGGGCGACTGGTAGTAGATCACGGAGCGGTACTGCGTGCCGACGTCGTTGCCCTGGCGGTTGAGGGTGGTGGGGTCGTGGATGGTGAAGAAGATTTCGAGGATCTCGCGGTAGCTGATCACCGAGGGGTCGAATTCCAGGCGCACCACTTCAGCGTGGCCGGTCGTGCCGCTGCACACCTGCTCGTAGGTGGGGTTGGGCTGCTGGCCCCCCGTGTAGCCGGATTCGACTTTGGCCACGCCCTTCACTTCCAGGTACACGGCCTCCGTGCACCAGAAACATCCGCCGCCCAGTACGGCGACTTCGGTGGTCGCATTTGTCGTCATACCGCCCCCTTGTCGATGATTCCTAATGTAACGCAAACTTGATGCCAGCGCATTCCTATAGGGTGCCGGCCTGTGCGGCGGCAAGCGCCTGCTGCATTTCCTGCATCTCGCCCGTGATCCAGTCGCGGAAACGGGCCACCTTGGGCAGGCAGGCCTTGCTGCTGGCCACCACGAAGCGGTAGCCCCGGCCGTTCGGCTCGCTGCGCACAGGCAGGCGCTTCAGCACCCCGCTCTGGATATCGTCGTGCACCACCAGGTAGCCCGCCAGCGCAATGCCGTGCCCCGCCACCGCCGCCTGCACCAGCACGCCCTGATGGCTGAAGCCGCGGGAGAAGTCGTAGCGGCCGTCGAGCGCGTCATTTTCGCGCAGCAGGGCAATCCATGTCTCGGGACTATCGTCATATAGCAGGGGAAAACGCTTCAGGTCGGCAATCTCCAGCGCCTCCTGTCCCGGCGCAAGCAGGCTCGGGCTGTAGACCACGACATTGCTGTCGCGGAAGAGGACATTTGTCCTGCCCTCCAGGGGACCTGCGCGCAGGGCCACGTCCACGCTCCCGTCCTCCACGTCCACCAGGCGGTCGCCCGCGTTCATCTGGATGTCGAGCTCGGGATAGAGCTTGGTGAAGCGGCCCAGGCGCGGCGCCAGCCACTTGAAGGCCAGGGAGTGGGTGGTGGTAATGCGCAGCACGTTCTCCTCGCTGCTGTCCTGCAGGCTGGCCACCTGCACCCGCAGCTCGCGCAGCATGCGCGATACGGCAATGGACAGGGCCTGCCCCTTCTCGGTGAGGGAAATATGGCGGGGATGGCGCACGAAAAGGGGGAAGCCCAGGGCCTCCTCCAGCTGCTTGACCTGGAGGCTGACGGCCGCCGGAGTCTTGTGCAGCTCCTGGGCGGCCAGCTTGAAGCTGCCCCAGCGGGCGGTGCTGTCGAAATCCATCAGGCCGGAGAGGGAGCGCAGGGGCCGGGTCGGGTCATGCATAAGTTTTCCTTGTTCATCGGCTCAGTATTTCTCGTTTGCCAATCGTTTTTCTGAGGATAACAATATAAGCCAGATTTAGAAAAACTTTCTTCAGAAAGGATGTCTTATCATGCTCAGCTCCGCCCTTCCCACTACCTCCACCTGCCCTTCTTCGGCCATCGGCAACGGTTTCGGCGCGGCCGTCCTGGCCCGCCTGCTCGGCATGTTCGCGGAGCTGGCCCACAAGGCTTAAGTCCGCGGCCGATTCTTTGGCATAATGGGGGACCATGAATACGAGTTCCCCCCGCGCGGAAGCGCCCGGCTTCGACAGCCTGCACTTCCGCCAAGCGCTTTCCCAGTTCGCGACCGGCGTCACCGTCATCACGACACGGCTGGCCGACGGCAGCTACCGCGGCCTGACGGCGAGCTCCTTCAATTCCGTATCGCTGAGCCCGCCGCTCGTGCTGTGGAGCCTGGGCACGGGCGCCAACAGCCTGCCCATCTTCACCGGCAACTCGCATTACGTGATCAATGTGCTGAGCGCCGACCAGGCCCACCTGGCCCGGCTGTTTTCCACCCGCAGCGCCGACCCCTGGGGCACTGTGGAGTTCGAGCTCTCGCGCACCGGCCAGCCCGTGCTCAAGGGCTGCACGGCCTGGTTCGAATGCCATAACCGCAGCCGCTATCCGGAAGGCGACCATGTGATCTTCGTGGGCGAAGTGGAGCACTGCGAAATCTCTCCTCAGCCGCCCCTGGTCTTCCACGGCGGCCAGTTCCGCACCCTGGGCTGAAAACGCAAAATTGGTGTCGCCATTTGGAAAGCCGCCATGGCGTCCGGGGCATAGAATGGCAGGATCGAATATTCCTACCAGAGACAAGGACACACAATGAGCCAAGCCCGCGCCGCTTTCCACTGGGACGACCCGCTGCTGCTGAACGACCAGCTGACCGACGACGAGCGCATGGTGCGCGATGCCGCTGCCGCCTACTGCCAGGACAAGCTGGCGCCGCGCATCCTGGAAGCCTTCCGCCACGAGCGCATGGACACGTCCATCTTCCGCGAAATGGGCGAACTCGGCCTGCTGGGCCCCACCATTCCGGAACAGTACGGCGGCCCCGGCCTGAACTACGTGGCCTACGGCCTGATCGCGCGCGAAGTGGAGCGCATCGACTCCGGCTACCGCTCCATGATGAGCGTGCAGTCCTCCCTGGTCATGGTGCCCATCTATGAGTTCGGCACCGAAGAGCAGCGCCGCAAATACCTGCCCAAGCTGGCGACCGGCGAATGGATCGGCTGCTTCGGCCTGACTGAGCCGAACCACGGTTCCGACCCGGGCTCGATGATTACGCGCGCCAGGAAAGTGGCGGGCGGCTACTCCCTGACCGGCTCGAAGATGTGGATCACCAACTCCCCGGTGGCCGACGTCTTCGTGGTGTGGGCGAAGGACGAGGAAGGCGCGATCCGCGGCTTCATCCTGGAAAAAGGCATGCAGGGCCTGAGCGCCCCGGCCATCCACGGCAAGTTCGGCCTGCGCGCTTCCGTGACGGGCGAGATCGTGATGGACAATGTGTTCTGCCCGGAAGAGAACGCCTTCCCGGACGTGCGCGGCCTGAAGGGCCCGTTCACCTGCCTGAACTCGGCGCGCTACGGCATCGCCTGGGGCGCCCTGGGCGCGGCCGAGAGCTGCTGGCACACGGCGCGCCAGTACGTGCTCGACCGCAAGCAGTTCGGCCGCCCCCTGGCCGCCAACCAGCTGGTGCAGAAGAAGCTGGCCGACATGCAGACCGAGATCACCCTGGGCCTGCAAGGCTGCCTGCAGCTGGGCCGCATGAAGGATGCGGGCACGGCCGCCGTCGAGATCACCTCCATGATGAAGCGCAATTCCTGCGGCAAGTCGCTGGACATCGCCCGCACGGCGCGCGACATGCTGGGCGGTAACGGCATTTCGGACGAGTTCGGCATCATCCGCCACATGGTGAACCTGGAGGTGGTGAACACTTACGAAGGCACGCACGACATCCACGCCCTGATCCTGGGCCGCGCGCAGACGGGCATCCAGGCCTTCCAGTAAATCGGACGGGCATAAAAAAAACCCCGCAGCGATGCGGGGTTTTTTATTGGCCGTGGCGCTTAGAACTTGTAGCTGACGCCCAGGTTCACTGCCACCGGGTCCAGCTTGAGCGACTGGGTCTGGCCCGTCGAATAGCTGGCCGTCGTCTTCAGCTTGGTCTTGATCA
This sequence comes from Massilia endophytica, assembly GCF_021165955.1. Lineage (NCBI taxonomy): Bacteria > Pseudomonadati > Pseudomonadota > Betaproteobacteria > Burkholderiales > Oxalobacteraceae > Massilia > Massilia endophytica. The sequence goes on from NZ_CP088952.1 coordinate 4,094,319, forward strand.
CGCCGCCATCGATCGACCAGTGGTCGTTGATGCGCACGCTCGCGCCGATCTGGGCGCTGACGGCGAACTTGGCTTCCATCGAGAACGTCGCCCCCGTGCCGCCGGTGTTCAGCAGCGCGTTCAGCTGGGTCGAACCGCGCTCGCGGCGGAAGTAGGCATAGGTCAGGCCCACGCCCACGTACGGACGGATGAAGGTGTTCGGCTGGAAGAAATGGTACTGCAGGAAGGCCGTCGGCGGCAGTACATCCGCCGTACCCAGCTTGCCCGTGCCTTCGATCGCGCCGGCGCCGTACACGTCATGACGGTAGGGAATACCCAGATCCAGCTCGGCAGCCCAGTTGTCGGTGATGTAGTAGCCGATGTTCAGGATGGGCTTGGTGTCCGTGCCCACGTCGGCCTTGGTGTTCGGCAGGGCCGGAGCGCTGACGTTGCCGCTCTCCACTTTCGGGGTGATCTTGTTGACGCCGACCTTGACGACCCAGTCGCCCTTGGCTTGCGCCATGGCGCCGCTGGAAGCGCACAGGGCGGCAGCCAGCGCCAGCATTTTGACCGCGGTATTCATATTTTTCTTCATCTTATCTCCTGTTTCTTTAGTCAACGGCGCTGATTACAGCCAGCCGCGGGTCACCATGGCTTTGGACACATAACGCGCCAGCAACAGGTAGTTGAACGGGGTTGGGTGCAGGTCGTCCGCGAAGGAGTAGTGGCTCACGTCGCCGGCCTTCAGGTTGGACGCGGTGCACACCACCGACTGGCCCAGCGGATTCTTGGCCGGGGTCAGGTCGCAGGCGGTATCGGTGACGTTGGTCAGGCCATATGGACCAGGGTTCACGATCTGGTCGTGGCTCACGGTGTACACGTCCACCAGCAGGGCCTTGGTTTCGCTGGCCAGGCCGGTGGCCAGGGCGGCGTTGAAGGCTTTCGCCATGTTGTCGATCAGGCCGCGGGTATTGGCATCCTTCGACGCGGCCGACGGCGTGGTGGCCACATCAGGGATATTCATCACCACGACGTAGTTGGCGCCATTGCCGATCAGCTTGGTTTTCACCATGTTGGCCAGTTCGGTGCCGAGGGCGCCCATTGCGGCAACCTGGGCAGGACCCTGGGCAGCGGCGTAGTCGGCGCCAGCCTTGGCGCCGGCGGTGGCGGCATCAGCCTGGGCTTTGGCGACCATGGGGCCATAGACGGCCGGAGAACCGGCGGCAGTATTGCCTGCCATGACAGCGGCGGTCACGCCGGCCGTCACCACGGTCTGGTCGGTGCTGCCCGGCTTGGCCGCTTCCGTGGCCATGGCGAGGCCGATGGCCTGCGCGGCGGTGGCCGGGTTGGTGGCGCCGGCAGCCAGCTGAGTCGCCAGGCTGGTGGCGAAGGCCTGCTTGCCTGCGGCGGTGCCGGCGGCGGTCGCGTTGAGCTGCAGCGAGCCCAGCAGGCCCAGGATGTCGTTGGCGCCGGCCATCATGAAGACGACTTCGTCGCCCTTGAACTTGCCGCCTACCTTCGCCAGGTGGTTGTCGATCTGCTTGCTGACCGGGTAGGTCAGGGCGCCGAAGGCGCTGCCGGTGGCCTTGTGGCCGCTGCCCACGGGGTTGCTCACGCGGGCGCCGCCCTGCGCGTAGCCGAAGCAGCTGGCGTTGGTGGTGACTGGCACGCTGAAGCCCTTGGTCGCGTCGCCATCCAGGCCGGTGACGGCGGGGCAAGGCGCGGGCAGGCCGAACTGGGCTGCCATCAGCTCGGTCCAGTTCTTGCCGGTCAGGTCAGGATTGATCGAGGTGTTGTTGCCGTTGATGGTCCACTTGCCGCCGTTGAGCGCCTTGACGGTGCCGACGGCATAGGTGCCCACGTCGGACAGGCTGTCGCCGAACGATACCTGCGAAGCGAATTTCACGCGTTGCTGGGAATTGTCGCCGGCCTTCGGGGCGCCGGAGCCGCCGCCGCAAGCGGCGAGCACGGCCGCGGTCATAGCCGCCAAAGCAAGTTTGGTGTAACGCATTGTGTCTCCTTAAAGTGTTCTTGTTCTAAACGAACGGACGTGCTATTCGCAACACAACTAATATGCCAGCGTTTTCATGTGTTACACAAGCGAATTTTGTAAAAACAACAGGTCTGTCGAAGTTGCATCGCAACAAACTTGACCTACGGCAAAGAAGCCTTGAAAAAATCGCGCGCGGCCATGAGGCAGAACGGCGCAACGAGTCCGGCATGGTAGCCGTCCGCCATGGCTTGGGAAACGGATTGGCCTTTCGATACCGCGTCCGCCTTCAGGGCCAGCTTGGCGGCGGCGAAACCGGCGCGCTCCACCAGCCAGCGGTCGTTCAGGCCGTTGGCCGTGTCGAGGTCGAGCACCGTGGGGCTTGCGCCCGCTGCCTGGAAGTAGGCGGCGGCCGACTGGGTATTCGCGTAAGGCACGGTGGGGTCCTCGTTGCCGCCACAGAGCAGCAGGGGCTGGGCTGGGCGGTAGCTGCGCAGGTCGTTGCGCACCATCCATTTGCGCAGGGCGTTCTGCGGTGCACAGCTCAGAGGCGACGCGCTGCTGGCGCCGCAGGCGTTCGCGGCGGCATCGGCCATATAGCTGTTGCGGTAGGCCGTGCGCACCAGATTGTGCGGGCCGAAATACGCAGGAGCGCCCTGCGGCAGCGAGGCCGACGCGAAGAGCGCCGTTTCCGGCAGCTTGCCCTGCTTCACCAGCTCGCTGCTGCTCAGGGTGCCGGGCAGCAGGTTCTCCACGCCAGCCGCATATTCGGCCTCGTACATCTCGCCCGGCGCCGTGTAGACGGCGCCGCCGTTGCGCTGGGCAGCCGTCGTCATCATGGGCAGGAAGGCCGTGATGCCCTGGCCGGGATTGCCCGCGAAGACATTGTCCGAGAACTGCGCCAGCGCGTAAGGGCCGGACAGGCCCGCGACGGACGTCACGCTGAACTCGCCCGCCAGGCCCTGCATGGCCTTCTGCGTGGCCAGGGCCACATAGGCGCCCTGCGAATAGCCCGCGATGAAGAGGCGCGTCGACTGGTTGGCGCCGATGGCGGGGAAGGACGCGCGGGCGGCGCGCAGGGCGTCGATCATGTCTGCCGACTGCAGCTCGCCGTCCAGATAGGGGTGGTAGCCCAGGTTGGATCCGGCGTAGCCCTGGTAATTGGGGGCGACGACGATGAAGCCCTGGGCGGCGAACATGGCGGCGATCAGCTGGGACTCGCCGCTCAGCCTGGCCATGCTGTAAGTCTTGTCGAGGCTGGTGCCATGGGCGTAGAGCAGCACGGGCCGCGCGCCGGTACAGTTCGGGTCGCTGCCGCTGGGCACCATGATGGCCGCGCCCGCATCGCTCAGCGCGTTCAGCGGCGCGGCGGTCCGATATTGCACGGAATAGGCGGTGACGGTGCAGCGCGGGGTGCTGGTGATGGCGGTGAGGCCGTCCTGCACGCTGTCCAGGGCGGCCTTCATGACGCCGGGCTCGATGGCGGCAAGTTTCGTGGCTGGCGTCACGATGCTGCCGCGGGCGGGCGCGGGCGAGGCGACCGGTCCCGAGGGCAGGCTCACACCGCCGGGGCCGCTGCCTCCCTCTCCTCCACCGCAGGCGGACAACAGAAGAATCGAAGCAGGCAAGGCAAGGCGGGACAGGCGAAACACGATGAACTCCGGACTAGGCCGGTGCACAGCGCGACCGGCAAACTGCCGATCATATCAGCGACCTCATCCGTTTTGCGCCGCCGCATCGCCGCTGTCGCGCCCCGTCCACACAAACTGGCAAACCCGCCAATATTGCGTCCTCAGGCGAGGAGGCGGGGGATGATGCCGGTGGCGCCGTGGGCGGCGCGGCGCAGGCGGTCGTTGATGCCGTGCCAGGGCTCCGTCTGCGGCGGGGCTTCGACGACAATGAGGTCGACATCCGCCCGGTCCATCGCGCGCAGGGCCGAGTACAGGCCGAAGGCGTAGCCCGCCGGCTCGCCCGGCAGGGCGACCGAGGGCGCGGGACGGGCCGTTGCCGCGCCCCCTGCCGCCGCCGCTGCCGCAAGCATGGCGCCCGCGGGCGCGTCGGAGTAGCGGATCAGCGCGACACGCTTCCCTTTGGCCGCCAGCGCCGCCAGCGTGGCGACGATCCTGTCGCCTTCGAGCAGGGCCACCGGCGCCTTGGGGGCGTAGTGGGATTCGAGCGTGCCCGAGGCGCGCGGCGCGGCCTGGTCGGGCGCCGAAGGCGTCACGCCGATCACGTCGGCGATCTGGCGCGCCGTGATGTGGCCGGGACGCAGCAGCACCGGGCCGTGCGTGGCCAGCCGGGAAAGGTCGAGGATGGTCGATTCGATGCCGACCTGGCTCGAGCCGCCATCGAGCACGGCGCCCAGCTGCGGGTCGCTGCCGAATTCGTCGCGCACGTGGTGGGCCGTGGTGGGGCTGACGTTGCCGAACTTGTTGGCCGAAGGCGCGGCCACGCCGCCTTTCCCGCCCTTGAAGGCGCCCAGCAGCGCCATCGCCACCGGGTGCGAGGGGCAGCGGATGCCTACCGTGTCCTGCCCGCCCGATACGGCGTCCGGAATGTGGGCGTGGCGCTTCATGATCAGGGTCAGGGGGCCGGGCCAGAAGGCGGCAATGAGCTTGCGCGCTTCGGCCGGCACATCGCTCACCCAGTAATCGATATCGGCGCCGGGGGCCACGTGCACGATCACGGGGTGGTCGCTGGGCCGCCCTTTCGCCGCGTAGATGCGCGCGACAGCCGCCGGGTTCTCGGCGTCCGCGCCCAGGCCGTACACGGTCTCGGTGGGAAAGGCGACCAGGCCGCCGGATTCGAGAATCGCGGCGGCATGGGCGATGTCCGCCGCGGAGGCGGCGTGCTCGGCTTGCGTCATGGCTTACTTGGTCAGCAGGCGCAGCGCTTCCGCGTACTTGGCGGAGGTCTGGTCCAGCACGTCCTGCGGCACGCGCGGCGCGGGCGCTTTCTTGTTCCAGGGCTGGGCTTCCAGCCAGTTGCGCACGAACTGCTTGTCGAAGGATTCCGGCGAGCTGCCCACCTTGTAGCTGGCCATGGGCCAGAAGCGGGAGGAGTCGGGCGTGAGGATTTCGTCGATCAGGTGCACCACGCCCTGCTCGTCCAGGCCGAACTCGAACTTCGTATCGGCGATGATGATGCCGCGCGTGGCCGCGTATTCCGCCGCCTGCGTGTAGAGCTTGATCGCCATGTCCTTCACCTGGCGCGCCACATCCGCGCCCACGATCTTCTCGGCTTCTTCGAAGGAGATGTTCTCGTCGTGCGCACCGGCCGGGGCCTTGGTGGACGGGGTGAACAGCACTTCGGGCAGCTTCTGCGCTTCCTGCATGCCCGCAGGGAGCGGAATGCCGCAGACAGCGCCGGTCTGCTGGTAGTCCTTCCAGCCGGAGCCGATCAGGTAGCCGCGCACGATGGCTTCGATGCCCAGCGGCTTGAATTTCTTGACGACGATGGCGCGGCCCTCGACCTGCGCGCGCTCTTCCGGCGCCACCACGCTCAGCGGGTCGATGCCGGTTTCGTGGTTCGGCATGAGGTTGCCGAATTTGCGGAACCAGAAGTTCGACATCTCGGTCAGGATCTTGCCCTTGTTCGGGATCGGGTCGTCGAGGATCACGTCGAACGCCGACAGGCGGTCGGTCTGGATCACGAGCAGCTTGTCGTCGCCGACAGCGTAGATATCGCGCACTTTGCCGCGATGCAGGAAGGGCAGCGACTTGATCGAGGTTTGCAGAACTCCGGACATCATATTTCCTAGTTTTTTGAGAATAGCTGTGTGCCCGGCACCCAGCCGGGCTTGTGTTCAGGGAACAATTCGTGGTCCACGGGCCCGTCGTACGGCGGGTTCATGGTGCCCAGGGAGACCGCGATGCGGTCGGGGCGTTCGGTGCTGCGCCAGGTGAGCGAGGAGCCGCACACCCGGCAGAAGCCGCGCCGTGCCGTGGCGGAGGAGGCGAATTCCGTCACCAGCTCCGCGCCTTTGTCGTAGCGGAAGTCGGCGCTGGCGACGTTGGCATAGCTGCCGGCCGCCGCCCCGTGCTGCCGCTGGCACATGGTGCAGTAGCAGTGGCTGGCGTAGGCCACCGGGCCCTCGACCCGGTAGTGCACGCCTTCGCAGAGACAGCGGCCCGTCAGCATCTTACTTGACGATCTGGGCCAGCTCGCCCGCCTTGTAGCGCTCGGCCATCTTTTCCAGCGGGATCGGCTTGATCTGGCCGGCGCGGCCTTCGCAGCCGAAGGCCAGGAAGCGGGCCTTGCAGATCTCTTCCGCCGCCGCGCGGGCAGGCTTCAGGAAATCGCGCGGGTCGAACTTGGAAGGATTCTCGAACATGTACTTGCGCACGGCAGCCGTCATCGCCAGGCGGATGTCGGTGTCGATGTTGATCTTGCGCACGCCATGGCGGATGCCTTCCTGGATCTCTTCGACCGGCACGCCGTAGGTTTCCTTCATGTCGCCGCCGAATTCGCGGATGATGGCCAGCAGGTCCTGCGGCACCGAGGAAGAGCCGTGCATCACCAGGTGGGTGTTGGGGATGCGGGCGTGGATTTCCTTGATGCGGTCGATGGCCAGGATATCGCCGGTGGGCTTGCGGGTGAACTTGTAGGCGCCGTGCGAGGTGCCGATGGCGATGGCCAGGGCGTCGCACTGGGTCTTCTCGACGAAGTCGGCGGCCTGGGCCACGTCCGTCAGCAGCTGCTCGCGGGTCATGGTGCCTTCCGCGCCGTGGCCGTCTTCCTTGTCGCCCTTCATGGTTTCCAGGGAGCCGAGCACGCCCAGTTCCGCTTCCACCGTCACGCCGATGGCGTGGGAGAACTTGACCACCTCGCGCGACACTTCCACGTTGTACTCATAGGAGGCGACAGACTTGCCATCGGCCATCAGCGAGCCGTCCATCATCACCGAGCTGAAGCCCGAGCGGATGGCGGCCATGCAGACCGCGGGCGACTGGCCGTGGTCCTGGTGCATGACGACCGGGATGTGCGGATAGGCCTCGATGGCCGCGTCGATCAGGTGGCGCAGGAAGGCTTCGCCGGCATATTTGCGGGCGCCTGCCGAGGCCTGCATGATGACCGGGCTGTTGACGGCGTCGGCGGCAGCCATGATGGCCTGCACCTGTTCCAGGTTGTTGACGTTGAATGCCGGCAGGCCATAGCCGTGTTCGGCGGCATGGTCCAGCAGTTGACGCATGGATACGAGAGACATGGTAGTACTCCAATCAAATGAAAACCTGTGCGGCCGCCGCACCGCGCTCGTGGCGCAGCGGACGGCCTGAATCCTTGCGGCCGCTTACGAAAACTCGCCCACCTTCACGATCTTCAGCGCATTGGTGCCACCGACCTGGCCCATCGGCTCGCCCCAGGTCACGACGATCATGTCGCCCTTCTTGGCGACGCCGTACTCGACCAGCAGCTCCTCGGCCTGCTTCAGCACTTCGCCGCTGCTGCCTTCCTGCAGCAGATAGTGGGCGCGTACGTTACGGTACAACGAAGCCTTGCGCTGGGTGGTGACGCTTGGCGTCAACGCGAAGATCGGGGTGTCGATATTGTGGCGGCTCATCCACAGCGGGGTGGAGCCCGACTCGGTCAGGGCCACGATGGCCTTCACGCGCAGATGGTGCGCGGTGAACAGGGCGCCGTAGGCGATGGACTGGTCGATGCGGGTGAAGCGCACGTTGAGGAAGTCGGCGTCCAGCTTGTTGTACTCGGACTGTTCCGCTTCCACGCAGACGGCGGCCATCATTTCCACGGTCTCGACCGGGTAGCGGCCGGAGGCGGTCTCGGCCGAGGCCATCACGGCATCCGTGCCGTCCAGCACGGCGTTCGCCACGTCCGACACCTCGGCGCGGGTCGGCACGGCGTTGAAGATCATGGATTCCATCATCTGGGTGGCGGTGATGGCCAGCTTGTTCGATTCGCGCGCCATGCGGATCATGCGCTTCTGCAGCGCGGGCACGGCGGCATTGCCCACTTCCACGGCCAGGTCGCCGCGCGCCACCATGATGCCGTCCGAGGCGTTCAGGATTTCCTGCAGGCAGGGAATGGCTTCCGCGCGCTCGATTTTGGCGATCATCATCGGCTTGTGGCCGAAGGGTTCGCCCGCGATATTGGCCAGCTGGCGCGCCATTTCCATGTCGGTCGCGTTTTTCGGGAAGGAGATAGCCAGATAATCGGCCTGGAAGCTCATGGCCACCTTGATATCTTCCATATCCTTGGCGGTCAGGGCGGGCGCGGTCAGGCCGCCGCCCTGGCGGTTGATGCCCTTGTTGTTGGACAGCTCGCCGCCGATCTTCACCGTGGTGTAGATCTCGTGGTTCACGATGCGGTCCACCACCAGCACGATCAGGCCGTCGTTCAGCAGCAGCACGTCGCCCGCGCGCAGGTCGTTCGGCAGGTTCTTGTAGTCCAGGCCCACGCGCTCCTGGTTGCCCAGCTCGCCGTTCTCGCCCCACTTCGCATCCAGGATGAACTTGTCGCCGTTGGCCAGGTCGATCTTGTTGCCCTCGAACTTGCCCACGCGGATCTTCGGCCCCTGCATGTCGGCCATGATCGCCACTTCCCGTCCGCACTCGGCCGCTGCCTGGCGCACCAGCTTGGCACGGTCGATATGGTCCTGCGCCTTGCCGTGCGAGAAGTTCAGCCGCACCACATCCACGCCCGCGCGGATCATCTTGATCAGGACATTCAGGTCGGTGGAAGCTGGGCCGATGGTTGCGACGATTTTGGTGCCACGGGACATTGAGGATTCCTTGAAACGTTAGCGTTGTAGATGACGAAAAAGGCGCAGCTTGCGCTGCGCCTCGGGCTTACTTCTGGCTGCGTTGCGCCAGGATGTCGACTGCTGGCAGGGTCTTGCCTTCAAGGAATTCCAGGAAGGCGCCGCCGCCGGTGGAGATATAGCCAATTTTATCGGTAATGGCGTATTTTGCAATCGCCGCCAGGGTATCGCCGCCGCCCGCAATCGAGAAGCCTTTCGAGTTCGCGATGGCCATGGCCAGGGTCTTCGTGCCTTCGCCGAACTGGTCGAACTCGAACACCCCGACCGGGCCGTTCCAGACGATGGTGCCCGCCGCCGCGATCTGGTCCGCCAGTTGCCTGGCCGTCTTCGGGCCGATGTCCAGGATCATGTCGTCGTCCGCCACGTCGGCCACGTCCTTGACGGTGGCGGCGGCGGTGGGCGAGAACTCCTTGGCGCACACCACGTCCACGGGAATCGGCACCTGGGCGCCGCGCGCCGCCATCTTTTCGATGATGGCCTTGGCGTCCTTCACCAGGTCCGGCTCGGCCAGGGACTTGCCGATCTTCAGCCCGGCGGCCAGCATGAAGGTGTTGGCGATGCCGCCGCCCACGATCAGGTTGTCCACCTTGTCGGCCAGGGATTCGAGGATGGAGAGCTTGGTGGACACCTTGGAACCGGCCACGATGGCCAGCAGCGGGCGGGCCGGTGCGCCCAGGGCCTTGCCCAGGGCATCCAGCTCGGCGGCCAGCAGGGGACCGGCGCAGGCCACGGGCGCGAACTTGGCGATGCCGTGGGTGGAGGCTTCCGCGCGGTGGGCGGTGCCGAAGGCGTCGTTCACGTACACGTCGCACAGCTTGGCCATCTTCTGGGCCAGCTCGTCCGAATTTTTCTTTTCGCCCTTGTTGACGCGCACATTCTCCAGCAGCACCACCTGGCCGTTCTGCAGGTTTTCCAGGCCCGCGCCGTCCACCCAGTTCTGCTTCAGTTCGACCGGCTGGCCCAGCAGCTCGGCCATGCGCTTGGCGATGGGCGCCAGGCTGTCTTCCGGCTTGAATTCGCCTTCGGTGGGACGGCCCAGGTGGGAGGTCACCATGACCTTGGCGCCTGCGGCCACGGCGGCCTTGATGGCGGGCACGGAAGCGCGGATGCGCGTATCTTCGGTGATGTTGCCCGCATCATCCTGCGGTACGTTCAGGTCGGCGCGGATGAATACCCGCTTGCCTTGCAGCGCATTTTGCGCGATCAGATCCTGCAGACGAATGAAGTTCAGCATGGCCTTCCAAAAGGATGGGTGAGGAAAAGACCAGTATTTTACCGCAAGCTCACTTTGGAATTTCGCTAATTAAAACAAATGCAATAAACGCAGCGCGGTGAAGAGGAGCATGCCGAAGACGATGGTTTCCAGCATGTTGCGGCGGAACAGATACCAGCCGATGGAGGCCACGCCCGCCACCAGCTTGGGATTGAGCACCGTGAGCTGGGTGGTGGACGGATCGAGCAGCAGGTCCGGCCCCACGATGGCGGCCAGGGCGCAGGACGGGGCATAGCGCAGCATCTCGTGCACGCGCGGCGGAATGTTCACGCGGTGCCCCACCAGCCAGAAGCCGCTGCGGGTGATGCCTGTGGCCACGGCCAGGGCGATGATGGTGATCCAGATTTCGAGGTCAGACATTTTTCGCTTTCCGGCCGCCGATTTCTTCCACGGCCATGGCGGTCGCCATGCCCACCACCACGGCGGCCAGCAGGCCGAGCTTGTAAGGCATGCCCGCCGCGAGCACCGCCACCACGCCCGCCACCAGCACGCCGCACAGGGCGGGCTTGCTGGCCACCATGGGCACCAGGATGCAGATGATGGCCAGCGTGCCCGCGAAGCCCAGGCCCCAGTCGGCGGGCACCTGGTTGCCGAGGAAGATGCCCGCGATGGAGCCGCCCTGCCAGGCCAGCCAGTTCGGATGCAGCAGGCCTTTCAGGAAGGACACCTTGCCCGCCTCCGGCCGCACGTCCGGATAGCGTTGCAGGAAGAGTGCGACGGTGAGGTCACCCGCCGTGTAGCCCAGCGCCAGTCGCCGGTACCAGGGCAGGCTGGCGAAATGCGGGGCGAGCAGGGCGGAGAAGATCAGGAAACGCAGGTTGACCACCAGGGCGGTGGCGAAGATGACCCAGATGGGCGCGGCGGCGGCGATCAGCGGCAGGGAGGCCAGCTGGGCGGAACCGGCAAAGACCAGGAGCGTCATGCCCAGGGCCTGCGGCACGGTGAGGCCGGACTTGATCATGGCCACCCCCACCACCACGCCCCAGGCAGCGATGCCGAACAGGGTCGGCATGCCAACCCGGATGCCTTCGCGCCACGAAGCCTCGTGGTGGGCGGCGATATCGGGCTGGCGGTCGGTGTCGTTCATGTGGTCGGATTGCCACACATTGAAAATCGATCGCTGGCGGCCTTGGCACTCGGAGACCGACATTTTACCGATGAATCCTTTTGCCTGCCCGAATCCGTTAAAATCGTGCTTTTTGATCCACGGAGCACGAAGAAATGAGCAATGCCACCGCCCCAGTCGAACTCGACGGCAAAGACCTCCCGGCCCACTGCCCTAATCCGGCCATGCCGCTGTGGTCCTCGCATCCGCGCGTGTTCCTGGATTTCAACGCCCACGGCGACGCGAAATGCCCTTACTGCGGCACGCAGTACCGCCTGAAGCCGGGCACTGTGGCGTCGCACCACTAAGCGATGGCCAAAAAACAGCTCAATGGCAGCGCCGCCGAATGCGAGGCGGCCTTCTACGACGCCCTCAACCGCGCCGACGTGGACGCGTTGATGGCCCTTTGGGCTGACGACGACGAGATCGTCTGCGTGCATCCCGGCGGCGGGCGCCTGATCGGCCACGGCGCCATCCGTGCCTCCTGGAGCACCATCCTGGAGCACGGCGGCCTGCATATCGTGCCCACCCAGCTGCACGAAACGCACAACCTGATGAGCTCCGTGCACACCGTGATCGAAGGTGTTGCGGCCGCTGCGGGCGAACCCGCCCATTTGATCGCGACCAATGTGTACGTAAAAACACCGAAAGGCTGGCGGATTGTGTTGCATCATGCATCGGTAGCCGCCGGCCCGGCCCCCGCCGATCCGCGCGCAGCCGTCCTGCACTAGTGCACCGGGGCCCGTCCCCGTTTTGATCGCCATGGACTATCGAGCACCTTTCTGGCTTCCGAACGGCCATTTCCAGACCATCTATCCGGCCACGCTGATGGCCAAGCCGGAGGTGGCCTTCCGCCGCGAGCGCTGGAACACGCCGGACGGCGACTTCATCGATGTCGATTTCGTGGATGGCGAAGTGGGACAGCCCTTCGTGCTGCTCTTCCACGGCCTGGAAGGCTCCTCCAACAGCCACTACTGCCGCGCCATGATGGCCGAGCTGCGCGCGCGCGGCTGGTCCGGCGCCGTGCCCCACTTCCGCACCTGCTCCGGCGAAGAGAACCTGGCGCCCCGCTTCTACCACTCGGGCGACGCGCAGGAGGTGGACTGGATCATCCGCAAGCTGCGCCCCCGCGCACAAGGCAAGTTCTACGCCTGCGGCGTGTCCCTGGGCGGCAATGTGCTGCTGCGCTGGCTGGGCGAGTCCCAGCACCAGGCGGAGATCGTGGATGCGGCCGTGTCCGTATCCGCCCCGCTGGACCTGGCGCGCGGCGGCGAGGCCCTGTCGCGCGGCTTCAACCGCCTGTACCAGCGCATGTTCCTGCAGACCCTGAAGCCCAAGTGCGTGGCCAAGCACCGCCAGTTCCCCGGCCTGTTCGACCTGGAAGCCATGCTGGCCGCGAACGACCTGTACAGCTTCGACAATGTCGTCACCGCTCCCCTGCACGGCTACCGCAACACGGAAGACTACTGGGACCGCGCGAGCGCGAAGCATGTGCTGGGCGACATCACGGTGTCCACCCTGGTGCTGAACGCGCAGAACGACCCCTTCCTGCCCGGCCGCCACCTGCCGCGCCATGCCTCCTCGCATGTAGTGCTGGACTACCCGGCGCATGGCGGCCACGTGGGCTTCGCCAGCGGACGCCTGCCGGGAAGCCTGCAATGGCTGCCGCAGCGCATGCTCCATTTCCTCGAAGGCGGACGCCCCATCAGCGCGCCCGCGCCCACCCAACTGTGCGAAGCTTGAAGCATGGATGATATCGTCAAGCAGGCCATGGCCAAGTGGCCGAACGTTCCGCATTGCTACGGCTGGCTGCTGCTCGATGCGCGCGGCAACTGGCGCATGCGCGACGAGCGCGCCCAGCACCTGAACCTCCCCGGCGACAAGCTGGCCAACCGCGCGCTGACCGGTTTTATCGAGCGCAATTACCTGCACGACGAGCACGGCAACTGGTACTTCCAGAACGGACCGCAGCGCGTCTACCTCAATCTCGAAGCCACGCCCTATATCGCGCGCACCGATCCGGCGCAGGGCTTCATGCTGCACACCCAGCAGCCGCTGGGCGCCGTCGACAAGGTCTTCCTCACCGAGGCGGGTGAACTGATCCTGCAAAGCGGGGACGTGGTGGCGCAGCTGGATGACCGCGATGTGGCGCAGGTGCTGGCCCGGCTCCGGCTGGACGGCAAGCCCGCGGACGATGAAGTCCTGCTGTCGTGGATGACGCGGCCTGCGGGCACGCTGACGCTCGATGGTGTTGCGGTGGAGCGTTTGGAGCACGGCCGCGTGCCCGAGCAGTTCGGCTTCCGCCGCCTGCCCGCCCCTTAAGCTCAGTCCTTCTTCTTGTCGCCCATGGCTTCGCGCCTGCGCGCCTGCCATTCGCGCTCGCGCGCATCGATCACGGAGTGATCGTAGTAGGAGGCATCGGGCGCCTTGCGCGCCAGCGCCAGCTGGTCGAGGGCGGCCATGGTGCCGCCCAGTAGCGAATACGATTCCGCCAGCGCGATGTGCTGCAGGGCGATCTTGCCCAGTTTCGAATAGGCCTGCGCCAGCAGGTCCTGCAGCTCCGGCTCGCTGCGATAGAGCTGCAGCTGGTCGCGCAGGAAGCGTTCGGCGTCCTGCGAGCGGCCGCCCTTGATGAGGGCATCCGCGTACTGCCACACCACGCCGCGCGACAGGGGGAAGCGCTTCTGCGCCTCGTCCGCCTCCGCGATGGCCTTGGCGATCACTTCCTTGTTGTCTTCCTGATCGAGCTTGATGTCGATGGACTGGAAGGCCATCATGGTCTCGGCTATTCCCTTCGGCAGCGGCGAACTGAACGCGCCCTTCGCCGCGGGAGCGTCGATGGTGGCGCGCGCCTTGTCCAGCCATTCCTGTGCGGCCGCGTAGTCCTTGCGCTTCTGCGAGAGCATGGACATGCCGTACTGGCCGGACGCAATCGCCTGGCGGCTCTGCTGCGCCATGAGCATGCGGAAGAACTGTTCCGTCTCCGCCTGGCCCTTGGTGGTCTGGTCCTGCAGCACGCGCGCGCGGGCACGGGCGAGATAAAAGTCGAGGGCATCCACGCGCTGGCGGTACGGCTGCTCGCGGATGCGCGCCTGGATGTCGGCGATGCGCTCCGTCGTGAGCGGGTGCGTGAGCAGGTAGGACGGCACCACGTCGCTGTAGTTGCGCGTGGCCGTCTGCATGCGCTGGAAGAAGCCCACCATGCCGCTGGTGTCGTAGCCTGCCGCGCCCATGATCTGGAAGCCGATGCGGTCCGCCTCGCGCTCGGCGTCGCGGCCGAAATTAAGCTGGCGCTGGATGGCGAGGCCCTGCCCGCCCAACATCACGCCCATCGCCGCATCCGGATTCGATTTCGCGGCAAGGGCGGCGAGCACCATGGCCGCCAGCGGAATCAGCGCATCCGTTTTCTGCTCGCCCAGCTGGCGGGCAATGTGGCGCTGCGTCACGTGGCCGATTTCGTGCGACAGCACGGAAGCGAGTTCGGACTCCGACTGCGCCGCCAGCAGCAGCGCCGAGTGCACGCCGATGAAACCTCCGGGCAGCGCGAAGGCGTTCAGCATGGGATCGCGCACCACGAAGAAGAAGTAGTCGTAGTTTGCCTCGCCGCGCGCGCCGGGACGGGCGCTCACCAGGGTGTTGCCGAGATTGTTCAGGTATTCGAGGATGGGCGGATCGTCGAGATAATCGCGGTCGAAGCGGATATCGCGCATGATCTCCTCGCCCAGCTTGCGCTCGGTGACTGGCGAAAGCGCCTCGCGCGAGGTATCTCCCAACGACGGCAGGTTCGGCACATTGGACGGCGCCAGCGCGGATTGCGCCTGGCCCAGCGGCGCGGCGCAGGCCAGCGAGACCGCAGCGGCAGTCAGCAGACGACGGGGAAAACGGGTGGCATTCACGGTGCTATCATACCTGTCATTTCTGAAACCGGGCTTATGCCCTCCTCCGCCTTATGACCGACCAGACGCTGACCCATTTCGACTCCACCGGACAGGCCCACCTGGTCGATGTCGGCGCCAAGGCCGAAACCCACCGCATCGCCGTAGCGACGGGGAGCATCCGCATGAAGCCCGAAACGCTGGCCATTATTCTATCGGGAAGCGCCAAGAAGGGGGATGTTCTGGGCATTGCCCGCATCGCCGCCATCATGGGCGCCAAGCGCACCAGCGACCTGGTGCCGCTCTGCCATCCCCTGGCGCTGACGCGCGTGGCGGTGGACTTCGAAACCGACGAAGCCGCGTCTGCGGTCCACTGCCGCGCACAGGTCGAAACCTACGGCAAAACCGGCGTGGAGATGGAGGCGCTGACCGCCGTGCAAGTGGGCCTGCTCACCGTCTACGACATGTGCAAGGCGGTGGACCGGGGCATGGTGATGAGCGATATCCGCGTGCGCGAGAAGCATGGCGGAAAGTCCGGCGACTGGTCAGGCTGAACTCAGCGCATACGCGCGCATATCGGCAAATATTGGCTCAAATTGTCAGGTGGCCATAGTATCCGCCTACTTTTCCTCTAGTTACTTTCATGTCGCTGGGATATTGCATCGCCGTCTAGATCATTGCTGGAACAATCTGAGCGCTACCACTTCCGGCGAGGCATCGAAGCCGCTTCGAACTCCAGCGCTGAAAGCTCCGTCACGACACCGATGAAAGCCCCTCGAACTGCCCGGGGCCACAGTGCAACCTAAACCTCAAGAGAACCCTAGGCAACACGCGGATGTTTCTTATAGAAGTCTTCAATGACCGCAGTAATATTTATGAGTAGAGGATCAAACCCAGAAAAATCAATGTGATCAGCATTCGGTCTAACTATTTTGTGGGCAAAAACCGTTTTACCAAAGTGCCTACCGTTATCTGCCTTGTTCTTTCTGCAAAAAGTCTTCCCGTCTAAGGATTCGTCCAGCACATTCTGACCGAAGAGGTCTTCTATCATTGACTCTTCTTTTCCCAGAAGCGGAGTAGGAACGAGGTACAAGTTTCCCATCACAAAAATATAGGGCGCCGTTCTATCGATGTCTACACCCTTCTTTCGCAGAACCTCCAGAGGCCGTCCACCGCCTATAGCTCCAGCATCATTATCGATCAATATTATGAAAGGATGTTGCTGTTTCGGCCGAACGAAACGATGAAGCTCTGATAGATAATTCTTGATCAGCTTACCCAAATCGCCAGTACCACCACTCCCAAGACCGAGCATCCTGCCACTGTTTGTCTTCACATACTTATACAAACGCGGAGTAATCGTTATTTCGTTCGTCTCCGAAACCTTCGCCAGCATAGGAAAATCGGCAGCCCTACTCCGTATAGCATGGATCAAATAGACGTTATCAGTCTCGCCTTCACAAAGAATTACCGGGCAAGGTGCCGCAAAAAATTCTTTATACAATAAAAAGCGACGATATAAATTGTCCTTGCCAGTACTTGCAGTTAGTCGCTTCTCATCTACACCTGTTTTTTCGCCTTCTTTTCTCTTCCCCCCTTTCTTCAGTGGCAGGGAAGAATTGTATTTGTCTACGCTTTCAATAAAGCCAAGCATTCCATGCAGTTCTTCAGCCGTGCCTGCAACATCGGCCAGAACCCACTCACCGGCGTTATTTTTGACCCTTCTCTTACGCTCGAAATGCCCCACGGTGAGCAATCTATTTACCATTGCTCTCACAGTGCGTCTGTATTCCTTCTTAACGTTTATTTTCCGATTAACAATAAGCCCAGTTACATCTTGACGGGAGTCCTTGAATTGCATCCGTGTTTTCTTAATGTTAACGGCGAACCCAGAGCTTTCGATTAGACATTGCAGCTCATTCCCTATATGCCAGACTCTAGAATCCTCAACATCACAAATGGCGATCGCGGAGGGGAATTGGGGATCGTTTGTCGAAAAGGTGATATCATCAGCGTAGCGGGTGTACCGGCATCCAACGCGTGCCGCAAGCTTAGCCAAGTGGACATCGAGAATATGTCCAATCAAATTAGAAATAACCGGTGAGCAAGGACTTCCTTGTGGAAGTGAATTCCCAGAGCAAGCGATTTGCGCAAGAATTGTTGCTATGCTAGGGGCAAGCTCAAATTGCCGGTCTCTGATGAAATAGCCGCGAACGCGGCCAAAGTTAATGGCCGTAAAGAAGTTTTCTAGATCAATATTAAACACCCATCGCTTTGCACGATGATTACTTGCATTTGTGAATATCGATTTATTTTTACGAAACGCATGTGAAGATTGATATCTATACTGATGGACCGCATTCAGTTCATCGAGACAATGATCCAGTACATTCGCCAGTTTCTTCTGCAAGGCCTTAACTTTGTCGATAGGAGCCTTGATTTCACGTACACCACCGCTACGTTTAGGTATGGAAAACGACGTATATTTATTTTCGTCTGAGATTTGATACAAGATATACGCCAATGCAGCGGGCTTATAGCCCAATAGGTCGGCCACATCGTTTAAAGAGCTTGCTTTTTTTAACGCAGCCAACTGTGTCATATGCTTTTCTATGGCGAAGGAGAGACCTGCGGAAACTCTTTGGCGGCGCACGGCTCACCATGACTACTTCTGCTAGGATATCGATAGGAAGCATAGCCCCCCACAATTGATACACGTATCGCGAATCGCGACACAAGGTCTGACCGCAGGTCTCGGCAATACAATAGCATGCGACCAAAACTATAATCAATACCAATTTCGAGCGCGGCTTATCTTGTAAAGAGATAACTATTATCGTCGCCACTTGTCGTTCACGGTACTTCCAGCGTCTGCGAGAAGTTGAAATCCTCCGCCGTTTAGGACTGAAATGAGCGAGTAAATGAGAGAGTAAAGACCTTGTCGGGATGACTCTGCTCGCAACCGACGCATTGCTGCAGGTAAGGGACATAGGAGCGTGGAAATGTTGGCGTCTGCGGAGTAGTGGACGTCCAATGACTGCCCAGCGTGAGTTCTGTCGTTATTGCTCCCGCATCGTGGGCACGTAGCGCAGCAGGAAAAGCGTGACGGCGGCGCCGATCAGGGCAAGCATGGCGATCAGCACCGGTTTGCCTGTCTTGACCATCGAGTAGCCCAGCGATACCCACATCAGCAGCAGGATCACGACCTTGCCACGCAAGGGGAGCCCTCGCCCCTCCTCGTAGTCTCGCAGATATTTCCCGAACACTGGGTTCGTGCGCAGCCAGTTGTGCAGGCGGGTCGAGCCGCGCGCAAAGCAGGCTGAAGCCAGCAGCAGGAAGGGCGTGGTCGGCAGCAGCGGCAGGAAAATGCCGAGCACGCCAAGCGCCACCGCAAGCACGCCGATCAGGTTGAGCACGAGTTTCATCGGCGCATCCTACCACCAGTCTGCCCTTCTGCATCTCTTGCGTTGCGTCAAGATAGCGGCCTCGTCCTTGACTAGATTGAGCATTCCACCAATCGAAAAGGGATGCCATGGTCAGCAGATATCACATCACCGTCGGTGCGAGCACGACGGCGGGCGGCAAGGTCATTTCCGCCAATTCGTTCAGGTCGATCAACGGCGCCACGGTCGCCTATGCCGGCGACCAGGTTTCCTGCCCCGCGTGCAACTCGGTCGGCGTGATCCAGCCTGACGGCCCGCGGCTCAGCGACGTCTTCAATGGCAAGCAGGTAGCGCTGAGCGACGATCTCTGCATCTGCAAGTGCGTCCCGCCGCCACGTCTCATCGCCAACCAGGGCTTCTCATACCAGACCATCGAGGCCAATTCGCACACGATAGCGGCGGCACGAGCTGCGGCTGCCGAGACAGCGGCAAACCTCAATGCCGCTGGCAGCAGCATCCCCACCACCGACGCCATTCCCCTCCTTCTGCTGGACCGCGACACCGAACAGCCTTTCAAACATTGCCGCTACCGCCTGGAGCTCGCGGACAAGGTCATCGACGGGACGACAGACCATCATGGTGCGACACGGCCGCTGACGGCCAAAGAGCGGGCGTCCTTCATCAGGTGGTACGTCGAAGAGACGGATGCGGCATGAGGCGATGGGAAGCATGCCATGTCCAACTCCTACTTCCCCAAGCACAAGTACCACGGCATTGCGGTAGGCCAGAACCTCCAGCCTATCGAGGACTGCAAGGTGCATCATTTTGTCGGGCCTGCTGCGACGGTGGAAAAAGGCATCGCCAGCTTTCAGCTGACGCCCGAACATTTGTGGATGACCTTCCAGAAGGAAGCCGAAGACCTGATCAAGGTGAACGGCAGGTTCATCGAGGACATCGATGAACGGAACCGCCGTATCAACGCTGCCTACGCGAAGCTCTGGCTGGCGGACAAGCGCTTTCAGTGGGCAGGGCTGGCAGCGTTCGCGTCCAAACAGGTTGGCTGCGGCCTGCTGCATGCGCGGACGTTGTCGGAAAGGAACCGGCAAGAACTCGAAGCTGCCCGGCGTTGGGCCGGCAGCAGCGCCGAGGCGGCGGCAATGGAGGCGATGCCGATGATGATCCGGAGCGGCGCGGACTTCGTACATGACCGCCTGGGGTTCGGGAACATGCACTTGTTCCTCGACATCTACCCGCTTCATCGCTTCTACATGGAGCGCGGCCTGGCTGAATTGGATGCTTACTTACCCAACCGGCAGAACATCGCCGCGAAGGTTGAATGGAGGGCGAAGAATTATTTGAAGTTCGGCGTCCCTTTCCAAGAGATCCGAAGAGGATTCAAACGAATCGAGGAAGGAGATCTCTCGGAAGAAGTAAAGGCGCTCGCCTGGCATGAGCAAGTGAACATTTTGCAGGCGATCCTCTACAACGATCCTCACATGCAAGATGCACTGGCCAAAAACCAGCTCGCCTGGGCAATGAACTTCCCATCCGGTGTGTATTTGGAGATTCAGTTGACTCTCTCCGCGCAGTGCAAAGCAAAGGATGGCTGGACCTCGTACTTCCCAAAACTGCGTGGAGCAAAGCTCTGGGTGGTTGACGAGCGAATGCAATTCGTCGCCAGAGCCGCTGCGCGCTTTGACGAGTTGTTGAAAGGCGCACAGCGGCCCTATGTTGAGGAATCACTGCGCAAGATCGCAGCAGGGGGAGGTGTAGAGTGAAGCGATATAGCGTGGCGATCTTGCTTGGGGTCGCGGTGCCCTCTATCGGGATCGGTATTTGGCAATACGCTTCTGTTCCAATCAAGGCGCCGACCGTTCTGGCGTTCCGGGTTGGCCAGCCTTTTGAAGAAGTTGTCGAGGCCTCCACTTATCCAGTGCTGGAACGCTCAAACGCTCCAAGCAACGATCTGCACATTCAGTCTGGAGAAACCTTCGTCACCGAACCTGCCGTGGTGCTCTGCTTTAATGACCCGCAACACGGATTTGTTCTCCCCCCCACGAAGTTCGCTCTCGTAGGCTACATGCACAATGTGGTAGACACAGTCTCCACATCACCCATGCTGGAAAAACTGTCCTTTGACCAGGCAGTAGTCGTGCTGGAAGATCTGCAGAAGCAATTCAAGGCAGGGGGCTGGGAGCCGTGGGAAAAGGATGGCAGCAAGTGGTTCGACTTGAGCCCGGAAGGCAAGAAGCGGCTGTACAGAAGGATGTTCGAGCCAGGCTATAGCCAGTCGGCTGAACTGCGCGTCCCGAAAAAGTACGAAATGACTTTTCGGCTCAAATGTACCGACGGCTGCTGGCCGGGGGAGGCGCCGCCTTACCTGTTCCTGGTGGATGTTGGCGTTGGCGCCGATACCGTGGGAAGCGAGCCGGGCGACCCCGAAGTGTGGGAGGAAACATATCCCGGCAGGGTGGTGTCCACCGCTAACGCGCGGTTCAAGTGCCCAGCAGGATAGCCCCGGAAAAGAAAATGGCCGCTTGCGCGGCCATTTTCAGATCATGCCAGGTGCTTAGACCTTCGGACGGTATTTTTCGTCCAGGGTGCTGGTAGCGTCGATGGTGGTTTTGCAGCCAACGCCGGGAGCGCAGGTCAGTTTGTAGACCACGGTCTTGTCTTCGATGGTGCTGTTGCCGGTCAGGACGGCGGTCACGGTGCCGACGGTGTCGGAAGTGCCAGCGGCAGTCACGGACTTCACGTAAGCGCTCTTGATGTTGGCAGCAGCTTCCAGACCCAGGGTGGCATTGGTGGTGCTGGCGGACAGGGTACCTTCATTGAAGGCCTGGCCGATAGCGAGGCGGGCCGGAGCGGTGATCGAGTTCACTTCGCTGGCTTTGGCTTTCATGGTGTAGTCGGAGTAGGCGGGGATTGCCACGGCGGCCAGAATGCCGATAATCGCCACGACGATCATCAGTTCGATCAGGGTAAAGCCGGCTTGTGCTTGTTGCTTCATCATTTTCATGGATTTCATTTTGCGACTCCTCAGGTTTTGAACACGGTGTTGGGTACCACACTTGAGGTAGAGCAATCGGCGTGCCAGCCCAATTAGGGGCCTAAAACCGGCAAAACATGATCGCTTCGATAACAATCGTTGACAGAATTTGTCAAAATGGCGCGCCAGGATTGTCACATCGCCGCCAGAAACTGACAGATTGACGAAATTTGTCAGTCCCCCCAGCCAACAGGAACGCGTCTTTCGCGGCGACCGGCGCATACATTCCACAATGTAGCGCTCCTGCTATCCTTTCGCGGAGGAATGTGTGTGAATGAATAGTTCCAACCGTTCCCATACGCTGAGGCCGGATTTCGAACTGCTGTTCGAGTCGACACCAGTGCCCTATCTCCTGCTGCGGCCCGATCTCACCATCCTTGCGGTCAATGAGGCCTATCTGCAGGCGACGAAGGCGACGCGGGAGATGCTTCTGGACCGCGGCCTGTTCGAGGCCTTCCCGGACAATCCTGCGGCCCCCGCGGCCACCGGGGTAAGAAACCTGAGCGCTTCCCTGAGCCGGGTGCTGCGCAACAAGGCGCCCGACAAGATGCCGGTCCAGAAATACGATATTCCGGTGCGCGGCTCGGAGAGCGGAGAATTCGAGGAACGGTACTGGGATCCCGTGAATACGCCGGTGCTGGATCGCGCCGGGGATGTGGTCTGCATCCTGCACAGCGTGGTCGAAGTGACCGAGCAGGTGCGCAAGCAGCAGGCGGTGGAGAGCAGCGAGGCGCATTTCCGCCAGATTGCCGATGCCATTCCCCAGATCGTCTGGTCCACCCTGCCCGACGGCTTCCACGATTACTTCAACAAGCAGTGGTACGAGTTCGTCGGCCGTTCCGCCGATTCGGCGATGGGAGACGAATGGACCAAGGTGTTTCATCCGGACGATATCGAGGGCGCCTGGAAACGCTGGCAGCACAGCCTGGCCACGGGCGCCCCCTATGAAGCCGAGTTCCGCCTGTGCCACCGTTCGGGCAAGTACCGGTGGGTGCTTGGCCGGGCTTTGCCGGTGCGTAACGAGGCGGGCGAGATCGTGCGCTGGATGGGCACCAGCACCGACATCCATGACTGGAAGCAGACCCAGGAGGAACTGCGCGATGCCCAGTACCGTCTGGAGGCCGCGCTGACAGCGGCCGAAATCGGCACCTGGAACTGGGACCTGAAGCAGGACAGGATCTACGCCGACCGCAATTTCGCCCGCCTGTTCCAGGTGTCCGAGGAGGAGGCGCACGGCGGCCCGGTCAGCGCCTATTTGCGCCAGGTCCATCCGGACGACGTGGCCTCCGTGGAGGCCGAAATCGCGAAGGCGCTGGAAACGGGCTCGCCCTTCCAGCATGTGCACCGCCTGCGCAACGCGCGCGGGGAAATCCGCTATATCCACGCGCGCGCCAAAGTCCACCACGACCGCCAGGGCAGTCCCACCTGGATGCCGGGCGTGGTGATCGACATTACGGATCAGAAGCTGGCGGAGGAGGCGATGAAGGAAAGCGAAGCGACCTTCCGCACCCTGGCCGAGAACATTCCCCAACTGGCATGGATGGCCGACAGCGGTGGCTTCATCTTCTGGTACAACAACCGCTGGTTCGCCTATACGGGAACCACCCTGGAACAGATGAAGGGCTACGGCTGGGAGAAGGTGCATCATCCCGACCATGTGCAGCGCGTGGTGGCCAAATACCGCGAAGCCATTGTGGAAAAGCAGGTAGTCTGGGAAGACACCTTCCCGCTGCGCGGCGCGGACGGCAGCTACCGCTGGTTCCTGTCGCGCGCCATGCCGATCCGCGGCGCTGATGGCAAGGTGGTGCGCTGGCTGGGCACCAATACCGATATCACCGCCCAGCGCGAAGCGGAGGAGGCGCTGGAGCATGCCAACCGCCGCAAGGACGATTTCCTTGCCATGCTGGCGCATGAGCTGCGCAATCCCCTTGCCCCCATCAGCACGGCCGCCCAGCTGCTCAAGCTGCCGGGCCAGAACGAGAACATGGTACGCCGCTCCAGCGATATCATCTCGCGCCAGGTGAAGCATCTCACCGAGCTGGTGGACGACCTGCTCGATGTGTCGCGCGTGACGCGCGGCCTCGTGTCCATCGACCGGAACGAAGTGGATGTGAAGGCTGTGCTGAACAGCGCGATCGAGCAATCGATGCCGCTCATCGAATCGCGCCGCCACGTGCTCACGACGCGCCTGGCCTCGTCCCATCCCCTGGTGCTGGGCGACCGTACGCGCCTGGTGCAGGTGGTCACGAACCTCCTGAATAACTCCGCCAAGTACACGCCCCAGGGCGGCGAGATCCGCCTGGCGATGGACGTGGACGACGGGCACGTGCGCATCAGCGTGAGCGACAACGGCATCGGCATCGACGCGGCGCTGCTGCCCCATGTGTTCGAGCTGTTCACACAGGCGGAGCGCACGCCGGACCGCTCGCAGGGCGGGCTGGGTCTCGGCCTGGCCCTGGTGCGCAGCATCGCGGGCCTGCATGGCGGCGAAGTGACGGCAAAGAGCGATGGTCCCGGCAAGGGCAGCACTTTCGAGCTCACGCTGCCCGTTCTCTCCAAGGCAGGCAGCGTGGAAGAGACGGAAACCGCGGACGGCCATGGCCACGGCGCCGCATCGCCCTTGCAGATCCTGCTGGTGGACGACAACGCCGATGCCGCGCAGTCCCTTGCCACCCTGCTGCGCTCGCAGGGCCACCATGTGGCGGTGGAGGCGGATGCACGCGGTGCGCTGGAGCACGCGCCCGAGATGCATCCCGACGTCTTCATCCTCGATATCGGCCTGCCGGACCTGGATGGCTACGAGCTCTCGCGCCAGTTCCATGCGCGCCCGGAGCACAAGGATGCGATGTATATCGCGGTGAGCGGCTACGGCCAGGCGCAGGACAAGGTGCTGGCGAAGGCCGCCGGTTTCGACCAGTATTTCGTGAAGCCGGTGGATGTGGCATCGCTGCAGAAGGCGCTGCAGCCGGGGAACCGCATGTAGGGGGCTGTGCTAGCCGCGGAAGACCATCTGTGTGCCGCCGAGATCGAGCACATCGCCATCGGCCAGGCGCTGCGGCTCGCGCGACAGCGGCTTGCCGTTGAGGGTTGGGGCCTCGCTGCCCTCTGTGTGCGCGGCCGAGTAGCCCTGCGGCGTGCGGGCGATCACCACCACCTGGACGCCGGGCCGCCCCAGGCTGGTCAGGGCCTTGGAGAGCGCCAGCTGCTTTCCCGCGCTCCTTCCGTTCAGCACTTCGATACGCGCCGCTGCCGCCGGCGCGGCGGGGCGGATGCCATCCGCCACGAAGGCGATCTTGTACTTGGCCAGGGTGATCACGTCCTTGTCCTGCAGGATGTGCTTGGCCACACGCTGGCCGTTGACGAAAGTGCCGTTGGTGCTGTGCAGGTCTTCGAGGAAGGAGTCGTCGAGGATGGTGGTGACGACGGCGTGCTCGCCGCTCACGGTGGGATGGTCCAGAACGATGTCGTTGTGGCGGCGGCGGCCGACCGTCATGCGCTCCTTCGTGAGCTGCACGGTCTGCTCCACATTGCCCTCGCGCGAGATGATCAGTTTCGCCAAACGCATCCTCCAATGAAAAACGGGGAGCCGAAGCTCCCCGCCATTATGACCAAACTGCGAAAGGATTACAGCATTGCTTTCAGCAGACGCGCCATTTCGGACGGGTTCTTGGTCACTTTGATGCCGCAGGCTTCCATGATTTCCAGCTTGGCCTGTGCCGTATCGGCGCCGCCGGAGATCAGCGCGCCGGCGTGGCCCATGCGCTTGCCCGGAGGCGCGGTCACGCCAGCGATGAAGCCGACCACCGGCTTCTTCATGTTGTCCTTGATCCAGCGGGCGGCATTGGCTTCGTCCGGACCGCCAATTTCGCCGATCATGATGACGGCGTCGGTATCGGGATCGTCGTTGAACATCTTCATGACGTCGATGTGCTTCAGGCCGTTGATCGGGTCGCCGCCGATGCCCACTGCCGAAGACTGGCCCAGGCCCAGCGCGGTCAGCTGGCCCACGGCTTCATAGGTCAGGGTGCCCGAACGGGACACGACGCCGATGCGGCCTTTCTTGTGGATGTGGCCCGGCATGATGCCGATCTTGATTTCGTCAGGGGTGATCAGGCCTGGGCAGTTCGGGCCCAGCAGCAGGGTCTTGGAACCGGCCTTGGCCATGCGGTCCTTCACTTCCATCATGTCGCGGACGGGAATGCCTTCGGTGATGCAGATGGCCAGGTCCAGTTCGGCTTCCACGGCTTCCCAGATCGCGGCGGCAGCGCCTGCGGGCGGCACGTAGATCACGGAAACGGTCGCGCCGGTTTCGGAAGCGGCTTCCTTCACGGAACCGAAGATGGGAATCCCTTCGAAGTCTTCGCCGGCCTTCTTCGGGTTCACGCCAGCCACGAAGGCGTTCTTGCCGTTCGCGTAGTCGCGGCACATGCGGGTGTGGAACTGGCCGGTCTTGCCGGTGATGCCCTGGGTGATGACTTTGGTGTCTTTGTTGATCAGAATAGACATGTTGGTTCCTTAATTATTTACCTGCTGCAGCGGCGACAACGCTCTTGGCTGCGTCTTCCATGGTGTCGGCGGAGATGATCGGCAGGCCGGATTCGGCCAGCATCTTCTTGCCCAGATCTTCGTTGGTGCCCTTCATGCGGACGACCAGCGGCACTTGCAGGGACACGGCCTTCGATGCGGTGATCACGCCTTCGGCGATCACGTCGCAGCGCATGATGCCGCCGAAGATGTTCACCAGGATGGCTTTCAGGCCCGGGTTCTTCAGCATGATCTTGAACGCTTCGGTCACTTTCTCGGCCGTTGCGCCGCCGCCCACGTCCAGGAAGTTGGCAGGCTCGCCGCCGAACAGCTTGATGGTGTCCATGGTGGCCATGGCCAGGCCGGCGCCGTTCACCAGGCAGCCGATATTGCCGTCCAGGGAGATGTAGGCCAGGTCGAACTTGGAGGCTTCCACTTCGGCCGGATCTTCTTCGTCCAGGTCGCGGTAGGCCACGATTTCAGGATGGCGGAACAGGGCGTTGGAGTCGAAGTTGAACTTCGCGTCCAGGGCGATCACCTTGCCCGAACCGGTCAGGATCAGCGGGTTGATTTCGGCCAGGGATGCGTCGGTCTCCCAGTAGGCTTTGTACAGGCCTTTCAGGTTGGTGACGGCGTCGGCGATGGAGCCTTCCGGCACGCCGATCTTGGCGGCGATGGACGCTGCGTCGGCGTCGGTCAGGCCCACGGCCGGGTCGATGGCGATGGAGTGGATCTTCTCAGGGTGGCTCTCTGCCACTTCTTCGATGTCCATGCCGCCTTCGGAGGAGGCCATCAGCACCACGCGCTGGGTAACGCGGTCGGTCACCAGGGAGACATACAGTTCCTTCTTGATGTCCGCGCCTTCTTCGATCAGCAGGCGGCGCACTTTCTGGCCTTCAGGGCCGGTCTGGTGGGTGACCAGCTGCATGCCCATGATCTGGTTGGAGTATTCCTTGACCTGTTCCAGGGACTTGGCCACTTTCACGCCGCCGCCTTTACCGCGGCCGCCAGCATGGATCTGCGCCTTCACGACCCACACCGGGCCGCCCAGGGTTTCGGCAGCTTTCACTGCTTCATCGACGGACATGCACGGAATGCCGCGCGGAACCGTCACTCCGAACTTTCGGAGGATCTCTTTGCCTTGATACTCATGGATTTTCATGCTGGCTTCCCTTCTGATACTGATTTAAATAATCGGGTTAATACTGCTAAAAGTGACAGGTATAACAGCACCTATGCTGCATCGGCTTTTTTGGCCACCCACGCGGGGTAGAACTGGGCAACTGCGCCGCCATCGGTGCGGAGGGCGTGGCATTTATCCAGCTGGAACGGTTTCTCCCTGGACTGGGCGGCAGTGGCCTTGTCGTAGGTCGGCCACACGTCATTGGCGAAAGCCTGGACGGCAGCCGTGGGCAGGACCTGGGCCAGTTCCGTCAGATGGGTACAGCCGGCGATACCGGCCAGGCGCTCTTTCACTTGTTGGCGAAAGCCCTTCATCAGGTTCAGGCCGATCAATGCCTTGTAGGCCGGGCCAATGGTGTTGCAAAAGCCGGGGTAAGGTACAGCGTCGGAGACGGCTTCGGCATCGACGATGGTCAATTGCTTGTCCACGGTGATGCGCAGCCAGAGATCGTGCAGGGGCTGTCCGCCTTGGCGCAAGCCGGAAGCCAGCAGGGTGTCGTTGACTTTGATGTCGGTGATATGGGCGTCAAGGTCCCACAGGCCATCCTCGCGCGCGAACGCCTGGATGTCTATGGCGCGCGTGTGGCGGAGCTCACGGCGGGAGACTGGAGTTGACAGGGACATAAGACCGATGCCACTTTCGTGGCCAAATTAGTAAGCAGCCATGTACAGAAAAGTACGTTGCCGCAGCTTCTACGGACAACCACCGCACCCGCGGTGCTGCATCAAACTACAAAAGTGTAGCACACCGGACGGGGGCTGAGGAAAAATGCGGCCTGACCAAAGGGTAGCGCAGGGGACAGCAACTGTCTTGATTAATTAATCGAGGGTTGCTGCCCACCTCTCGTTGTTATGCAACATGGCGTTCATGGTGACGAGCAGCTTGCGCATGCAAGCCACGATGGCTACTTTCTTGAGTTTTCCTGCCGCGAGCAGCCGGGCGTAGGCGCTTTTGAGGACGGGATTGTGTCGGATGGCGACCAAGGTGGCCATGTAGAGGACCGCCCGTACCGATGCCCTGCCACCCCAAATTCTTCGCTTCCCCCGCATCTTGCCGCTGTCACGGCTGTATGGGCAGACGCCAACCAGCGCACCGATTTCGCGCCGATTGAGCGTGCCAAGCTCGGGTAACTGCGCCAGCAGGGTTGCGACGGTGATGGAGCCTACGCCGGGGATGGATGAGAGCAGGTCGGCTTTAGCGTGCCATAGCGGACTTTCCTTGATAGCCCGCCCCAGATCACCATTGGTGCCCTTGATACGCTGCTCGAGCCATTCAATATGCTCATTGATCTCTTTGCAATGAGAGCGGTCGCCTGCAGCTTTCGGTTCTTCTCAGCTGTGAGCATATCGACCAACTGGCGTCTTCGAGTCAGAACGTCCTCCAGATGGCGTAGCTCACCGTCTTTAATTGGACGCAGTGCCGGTTTGACCGCTTGCCCGAAGCGGGCCAGAACAATGGCATCGACCTGGTCAGTTTTCGCAAGCACGCCAATGGCCTTGGCGAAATCCCTGGCCTGTTTGGGATTGATGACCGCCACTGGCAACCCCGCAGTTGCCAGTACGCTGACCAATTCCATTTCGAGACCGCCGCTCGCCTCCACCACGATCCATCGCGGCTGTAGCTGCAACAACCTGGCTTTCAGGTTCTGATGACCACCCGCGTCATTGGGGAACTGCGCCCGATGTGACAGCGGAAGACTATCGACGTCCAGACTCTTCTTGCTGACATCGATCCCGACGTACAACCCATCGTCTGCGTTCTGCATGATTCTTTCTCCCATTCTTACTGATCCGGGGTTCGCCCCCTGACAACTGTTCGGGCTACAAAGAATCGAGCATGCCGTCATTGGCTGTCCCACGGGATTTGCTCCCACAGACCTATCAGACTGGCATGCCCGCAGACATAATTTAGCGTATGTTGAAGATATAAGACCCCGGATGGGGTCTGTCCCCGAAAACCCGGTCCGCCACCGAACACGGTTGGCGGACTGTGTTCGGTGGTCGACTTGGACACCGGGGACAGACCCCAATTAAATTAATTGGGGTCCGTCCCCTCTGCTAACAATCTTCATCCGGGGCGGTGCCCTGCATGGCGACGCGGATGGCTTTCTGGGAAAAGCCGCGCTGCATGAGGAAGCGCATCTGCTTGCTGCGCCCCTCGGCATCGGCCGCCACTTCGCCGAATTTGCGCTGCCACACCTCCACGCAGCGGGCCGTTTCGTCCTCGGCCAGCCCGGCCCGCGCCTCCTGCAGGGCTTCGCCGCTGATGCCGTGGCTCTGCAGCTCGGCCAGGATGCGGCTGTTGCCGTAGCGCGCCGCGCGGCGGTGCACCAGGGATTCGGAAAAACGGGGATCGGACAGCCAGTTGTTCTTTTCCAGGAAGTCCAGCAGGGCTTCCACGTCGTCCCCCTCCTCCGCATGGCGTTCCAGCTTGCGGCGCAGGTCCACCCGGCTGTGCTCGCGCGTCGAGAGCAGGCGCAGGGCGCGGGCTTTCAGGCTGAGGGGAGGCTGGGGCATGGCGGGTCCTTGAAATGCAATCGCCACCGTGCCGCAGTGCGGGACGGTGGCGACAGGTCTGGCTAAGGCTTACTCCACTGCCTTCAGCTTGGGCGCCGGAGCTTCGGCCGCCGATGGCGGCAGCTCGCGCACGCCCAGGGAGGCGCGGACCTTGTTCTCGATCTCGCGCGCCAGTTCCGGACGTTCTTTCAGGAAGGTGCGCGCATTGTCCTTGCCCTGGCCGATGCGGTCGCCGTTGTAGCTGTACCAGGAGCCGGACTTCTCCACGATCTTGGCTTCCACGCCCAGGTCGATGATTTCGCCTTCGCGCGAGGTGCCTTCGCCATACAGGATGTCGAAGTGGGCTTCCTTGAACGGCGGCGCAATCTTGTTCTTGACGACCTTGACCTTGGTTTCGTTGCCGATCACCTCGTCGCCGGACTTGATGGAGCCGGTGCGGCGGATGTCCAGGCGCACGGAGGCGTAGAACTTCAGCGCATTGCCGCCGGTAGTGGTTTCCGGGCTGCCGAACATCACGCCGATCTTCATGCGGATCTGGTTGATGAAGATGACCAGGGTGTTGGTGCGGTTGATGGTGCCGGTGAGCTTGCGCAAGGCCTGGGACATCAGGCGGGCCTGCAGGCCTGGCAGCGCATCGCCCATGTCGCCTTCGATTTCGGCGCGCGGGGTCAGGGCCGCCACCGAGTCCACCACGATCAGGTCCACGGAGCCGGAGCGCACCAGCGCGTCGCAGATTTCCAGGGCCTGTTCGCCGGTGTCCGGCTGGGAGATCAGCAGCTCGTGCAGGTTCACGCCCAGCTTCTGGGCATAGGTCACGTCCAGCGCGTGTTCCGCGTCGATGAAGGCGCAGGTGCCGCCCAGCTTCTGCATCTCGGCGATGGTCTGCAGGGTCAGCGTGGTTTTGCCCGAGGACTCGGGACCGTAGATTTCGACCACCCGGCCGCGCGGCAGGCCGCCGACGCCCAGCGCAATATCCAGGCCTAGGGAGCCGGTGGACACGGTCTGCACTTCCTCGATCGGGGCGCTGGCGTCCATGCGCATCACGGAGCCCTTGCCGAACTGCTTCTCAATCTGGGCCAGTGCCGCCGCCAGTGCCTTGGCTTTTTCGGAGGCCGGTACTACAGCTTTTTTGTCGTCCATGGTGGTCTTTCAGGCAAAGTTGTTCGGTACAGGTGATACTGTATAGGTATCCAGTATTTTTTGCAAGTACTGTATGAGGGTTTGTGATATATATCAGGGATGCGTATTTTACTTGCCGAAGACGACAGCGTTCTGGCCGACGGACTCACGCGCTCCCTGCGCCAGTCCGGCTACGCCATCGACTGCGTAAAAAACGGGCAGGAAGCGGATACCGCGCTCTCCACGCAGGAATTCGACCTGCTGATCCTGGACCTGGGCCTGCCGAAGATGTCCGGCCTGGAAGTGCTGCGCCGCCTGCGCGCCCGCTCTTCCCTGCTGCCCGTGCTGATCCTGACGGCGGCCGACTCGGTGGAGCAGCGCGTCAACGGCCTGGATCTGGGCGCGGACGACTATATGGCCAAGCCCTTCGCCCTGTCCGAACTGGAGGCAAGGGTGCGCGCCCTCACGCGGCGCGGCCAGGGCGGCGGCTCCACCGTCATCAAGCACGGGCCCCTGAGCTACGACCAGGTGGGCCGCAGCGCCTATATCAATGAGCAGATGCTGGACCTCTCGGCGCGCGAACTGGGCCTGCTGGAGATCCTGCTGGCGCGCACGGGGCGGCTGGTGTCCAAGGAACAGCTGGTGGACCACCTCTGCGAATGGGGCGAGGAAGTGAGCAACAACGCCATCGAAGTCTATGTGCACCGCCTGCGCAAGAAGATCGAGGTGGGCGGCGTGCGCATCGCCACCGTGCGCGGACTGGGCTACTGCCTGGAGAAATACTCCAGCGCCAGCGCCGCCGAAGCCAAGTGAACCAGCAGGCTGCCCCCGCCGCAGGGGAAGAGGTCGAGATCCAGCACTCGCTGTTCGGCGAGATCCTGGACTGGATGCTCGCTCCCCTGCTGCTGCTGTGGCCCATGAGTATCGCGATCACCTACCTGGTCGCCAAGTCCATCGCCAACCAGCCTTTCGACCACGCGCTCGAAGACAGCGTCACCGTGCTGGCGCAGCAGGTGCGCGAAGTGAACGGGAAGCTGGTGCAGCGCCTGCCCGGCTCGGCGCGCGACATCCTGCGGGCGGACGATGTGGACAACGTCTATTTCCAGATCATGGGGCCGGAAGGCCGCTACGTGGACGGCGACCGCGACCTGCCCCAGCCCGAGGCCCGCGCCGAGGAGGATACCCTGCGCGTGGGCGCGGTCCACTTCCGCAACGACAATATGCACGGCACCCCGATCCGCGTGGCCTACTCCTTCGTCAACCTGGAAGAGGACAGCAAGCGCGATCCGCGCCTGGCCCTGGTGCAGGTGGCGGAAACGCTGGAAAAGCGCGCCAAGCTGGCCAACGAAATCATCAAGGGCGTGATCCTGCCCCAGTTCATCATCCTGCCCGTGGTGCTGGCGCTGGTGTGGTTCGCCCTCTCGCGCGGGCTGCTGCCGCTGGCCGAACTGCAGGAACGCATCCGCGCCCGCAGCTCGGACGATCTCAGTCCCATCGCCCCCAACCAGGTGCCGGAAGAAATCACGCCGCTGGTGCGTTCCCTGAACGAGATGCTGGCGCGGCTCTCCCAGTCCATCGAAATGCAGAAGCGCTTCATCGCGGACGCGGCGCACCAGATGAAAACGCCGCTCGCGGGCATGCGCATGCAGTCCGAGCTCGCACTACGCCAGACGGACCACGACGAGATCCACCGCTCGCTGGAACAGCTGGCCAAGAGCTCGGAGGCGGCAACGCGCCTCGTGAACCAGCTGCTCGCGCTGGCCCGCGCCGAGAACCAGCCGCAGGCCGGCGCCGTGCACGAGCCGCTGGACCTCACGGACCTGGCGCGCAGCGTGGTGCGCGACTGGGTTCAGGCTTCCTTCAATTACCGCATCGACCTCGGTTTCGAGGAGCAGCAGGAAGACACCATCATCAACGGCAATGCCGTGATGCTGCGCGAGATGCTCTCCAACCTGATCGACAATGCCCTGCGCTACACGCCCGCCGGCGGCAGCGTCACCGTGCGCGTTCGCCGCAGCGGCAAGGAGGCCGTGCTGGAGGTGGAGGACACGGGGCCTGGCATTCCGCCCGCCGAACGCCAGCACGTTTTCGAGCGCTTCTACCGCATCCTCGGCAGCAGCGCCGCTGGCAGCGGGCTGGGTCTCGCCATTGTGCGCGAGATCGCGCAGCAGCACGGCGCGGAAGTGGACCTGTTCAGCAACCCGCGCGCGCAGTCGCCGAAGTATCCCGGCGCGCTGTTCCGCCTGTCCTTCCCGCTGCTGGAAGCCGAACCCGAAGCGGAAGAGGAGCCGCCTTACTATGGCTGATGCACGCGAACGCCACTGGCTGCGCACCCGCAAGATGACCTTGTGGCTCCTGGGCGTGTGGCTGACCACCAGCTTCTGCGCCGTGTTCTTCGCGCGCGAACTGACCGGCCTTTCCATCTTCGGCTGGCCCGTATCCTTCTATCTCGCGGCGCAGGGCGCCTCGCTGGTCTACCTTGCCATCATCGGCCTGTATGCCTGGCGCATGCGCCGCATCGACAGCGCGGCGCTGGAGGAGAATTCTTGAAGCGCAGCCTCTTCGCGCGCCTGTCGCGCTACTACCTCCTGTTCGCGCTGGGCTTCGCCTGCTTCCTGGTGGCGCTCGCGGTGCTGGAAAAGGAAGGCATGCCGCGGGTGTGGATCGGCTACATGTTCATGTTCGCCACCATCGTGCTGTACGCATCCATCGGGGTGCTGAGCCGCACTTCGAACGTGGCGGAGTACTACGTGGCCGGGCGCCGTGTGCCTGCCCTCTACAACGGCATGGCGACTGCGGCGGACTGGATTTCGGCGGCGAGCTTCATCAGCCTTGCGGGCGGCCTCTACCTGCACGGTTTCGACGGCCTGGCCTACATCATGGGCTGGACGGGCGGCTACTGCCTGGTGGCGCTGCTCATCGCTCCCTACCTGCGGCGCTTCGGGCAGTACACGATCCCGGATTTCCTGGCAGCGCGCTACGGGGGCGAGCGCCATGGCCGCACCGTGCGGCTGATGGCGGTTGCCGCCACCATCATCGTATCCTTCACCTATGTGGTGGCGCAGATCTATGCGGTAGGCCTTATCGCCTCGCGCTTCACAGGCGTGGATTTCTCGGTCGGCATCTTCCTCGGCCTGGCCAGCATTCTGGTGTGCTCCTTCCTGGGCGGCATGCGCGCCATCACCTGGACGCAGGTGGCGCAATACATCATCATCCTCGTCGCCTTCCTGATTCCGGCCATGTGGCTGTCGGCGAAACACAGCGACAACCCCGTGCCGCAGGTCGCCTACGGCAAGCTGCTGCCGAAGCTGGGCGAACGCGAGGCTGTGCTCCTGGCCGATCCGCGGGAAAAGGAAGTGCGCGACATCTACCGCCAGCGCGCTACCGAGTTCCAGGCGCGCCTGGATGGCTTGCCCGCTTCCTGGGAAGCCGGCCGCTCGCAGGTGCAGCACGACCTGGAGCGGGTACGCCTGCGCAATGCCTCGCTGCTGGAGATCCGCAAGGCGGAGCGCGCCCTCATCGCCTATCCCAAGAACGCGGAGGATGCGGAAACCGTGTGGGCCGAGCAGCGCGACTTCAACCTGGCGCGCGCCCGCCAGCTTTCGCCGCACGCCGTTCCCTTCCCCGGCAAGGACAGGCAGCAGTCCGATATCAAGCGCAACAACTTCCTGGCGCTGGTGTTCTGCCTGATGATCGGCACGGCGGCGCTGCCGCATATTCTCATGCGCTCCTATACAACGCCGTCCGTGCACGAAACGCGGGTCTCGGTGTTCTGGACGCTGTTCTTCATCCTGCTGATCTACCTGACGATTCCCGCGCTGGCCGTGCTCGTGAAGTACGACATCTACAGCGCCCTGGCAGGGACGGATTTCTCGCGGCTGCCAACCTGGGTGTCCTACTGGGCGAACGTGGACAAGGCCAATCCCCTCATCAGCATCACGGACGTGAACGGGGACGGCATTGTGCAGCTGGCGGAAATCGCCATCGACGGCGACGTTCTGGTGCTGGCCACGCCGGAAATCGCGGGCTTGCCCTATGTGATCTCCGGCCTGGTTGCCGCGGGCGGGCTGGCGGCGGCCCTCTCCACGGCGGACGGCCTGCTGCTGGCCATCTCCAACGCGCTGTCGCACGATATCTACTACAAGCTGGTGGACCCGCGCGCCTCCACCCAGAAGCGGGTGACGATCTCCAAGCTCCTGCTGCTCGGTGTGGCCTTCATCGCCGCCTATGCGGCCTCCACCAAGCCGGGCGACATTCTCTCCCTTGTCGGCGCCGCCTTCTCGCTGGCCGCATCCACCATGTTCCCGGCGCTGGTGCTCGGCGTGTTCTGGCGGCGCGCCAACAGGCAGGGCGCAGTGGCGGGCATGGTGGCAGGATTCCTCGTTTGCCTGTTCTATATGCTGCGCACCAATCCCATTCTCGGTGGCGGCGCTGCGGGACAGTGGTTCAACATCGCCCCCATCTCTGCGGGCGTATTCGGCGTTCCGGCGGGGATGCTCGCGCTGGTCCTCGTCAGCTGGTTTACTCCGCCGCCGGAGAGCGATGCCGAGGCCTTGATCGACACCATCCGCTCCCCCGAAAACCGGGCCTGACGGCGCTACAAATTTGCGACAGATCGCCGCAAGCCCTCACTTGCATAATGGATGTTTTCAGGGGAGGGCTAATCAATGCCACTGCAGCTGAATATCAACCGCAAGACCGTAGGAATCGACGCTGACCCGGACATGCCCCTTCTGTGGGTGCTGCGGGACATGCTCGGCATGACTGGAACAAAGTTCGGCTGCGGCGCTGGCCTGTGCGGCGCCTGCACCGTGATCGTGGGCGGCGAGGCTGTGCGCTCCTGCAGCACCACCGTGGGCTCGGTGGCGGGCAAGCCGATCCGCACCATCGAAGGCCTGGCCGATGCCAGAACCAGCAAGCTGCATCCCGTGCAGCAGGCCTGGAAGGACTGCAATGTGGCGCAGTGCGGCTACTGCCAGTCCGGCCAGATCATGAGTGCCGTGGCGCTGCTGGAAAAGCATCCCAAGCCGAGTGCGGCGCAGATCGCCGAAGGCATGGAAGGAAACCTGTGCCGCTGCGGCACCTATCCGCGCATGCGGCAGGCCATCCAGATGGCGGCCGGGAAGGGCAAGGCATGAGCACCTCCCGCCGCGACTTTCTCAAACTGAGCGCCCTGGCGGGCGGCGGCCTGCTGATGCAGGGCTGGCTCCCCGCGCAGGCCGCGTCCGATACCGGCAGCGAAGTAGGCTACTTCGTGCGCATCCTGCCGTCCAATACGCTCGAATTCTGGCTTACCCATCACGAAATGGGCCAGGGCGTGGGCACCGGCATGGCCATGATCTTTGCCCAGGAACTGGGCGCGGACATGGCCCAGATCCGCGTGCTTCCCGTGCCGGACACCGCCGACACCCGCTATGTACTGAGCGGCACCGGCGGCAGCAACTGCATCAAGGACAACTACCTGCACCTGCGCCGCGGCGCAGCGCTGGCGCGGGCTGCGCTGCTGTCGGCCGCCGCGAAGCGCTGGAGGTGCGCACCGGAGCAATGCAGGACGGCGCGCGGCTTCGTGACCGGTCCGCAGGCAAGGCAGCGCCTTGCGTTCGGCGCGCTCGCCGCCGACGCGGCAGCACTCGGCAGTCCGGCCAACCGCGACGAGTTCCGCAAGCTGCAGCCCACGCTCTCCGAACGGGTTTCAGGAGATGTGGTCGGCAAGCAGCAGGTGAACGTCTTCGCGGACGCCATCGTGCGCGGCAAGCAGAATTACGGCATCGATTTCTCCGTTCCGGGCATGCTCTTCGCCAGCCTGGAACGCGCGCCCCAGCTGCGCGGCCGCGTGCTGCGCTTCGATCCCTCGGCGGCGCTGAAAGTGCCCGGCGTGCGCGCCGTGGTGAAGATCGAGGCGCACGAGGAGCCCACCAACAACCTGGCCGCTCCGGCGCTGTTCTTCTCGTCGAAGGAATCGGTCGCTGTTATCGCCACCTCCACCTGGGCAGCGATGCAGGGACGCAAGGCGCTGGTGGTGGAGTGGGAAAAACCGGCTGGCGTCCTGCACTCTAACGCGAGCTGGGAAGCGCACGCCGCCCAGGCGCTCGACCGCGAACTCGCTGTCGTGAAGGAGACCGGCAGCGCCCCGGCGGACCGCGCCAACGTGCTCGCCGCCGAATACGTGTATCCCTTCCAGGCCCACGCCTGCATGGAACCGATGAACTGCGTCGCCCACCACAAGGGCAGCCGCGCGGAGGTCTGGGTCGGTACGCAGGGCGCCATCGGCTGGCGCAACCAACTGGCGAAGATCTTCAAGCTGCCCGAAAGCGAAGTGGTCGTCACGCCGCAGTTCTCGGGCGGCGCCTTCGGGCGGCGCTTCTACATGGACACCGCCATCGAGGCGCTGCGCGTTTCAGCGGCAGCGGGTAATGTTCCCGTCAAGGTGGTGTGGACGCGCGAGGACGACCTGCGCCACGACCATTACCATCCCTATTCGCAAAGCCGCCTGCGGGCTGCCCTCAATCCGGACGGTTCGCTGGCGTCCTACGAGCACGACGAAGCGCGCGCCTACTTCGGCAATCCGCGCGGCGAGCATCCTTGGTTCGTGTACGACTCGCCGCATGTGCGCTATGCCTTCGCCAGCCTGCAGGGCGCCAGCCCGCTGCAGGGCGGCGCCTGGCGCTCCGTGGTGGCGAATCACTGGGCCTTCGGCCAGGAATGCTTCATCGACGAACTGGCCCAGGCTGCGCGCAAGGACCCGGTGCAGTTCCGCCTTGACCTCATGCGCAGCGGCGAAGACAAGCCCTCGGGCGACCGCTACAAGGTCAGCCAGGCCCGCATGCGCAAGGTCGTCGAGAAGGCTGCCGAGCTTTCAGGCTGGGGCAAGTTGCTGCCGTCAGAACCGGGCGTCCAGCGCGGACGCGGCTTCGCGGCCTATCCCTACATGCACGGCAACAGCTACTGCGCCATGGTGGCGGACGTGGAAGTGCGCGGCGGGCAGCTGAGCATCACGCGTGTGGTGGCGGTGGTGGACTGCGGCCTTGTCATCAACCCGGACGGCGCAAGGCAGCAGGTGGAAGGCGGCATCATGTGGGGTCTGTCGGCCGCCCTGCACGGCGGCGTGCGGCTGGCCGATGGCGCCGTCACCAACACAAACTTCCACGATACGCCCTTCTGCCGCAACGGCGAAACGCCGCACAGGATCGAGGTCCACTTCGTGGAGGAGCCGGGCGCCGCGCCAACGGGGCTGGGCGAGATTGCCCCGCCCTTGATCGCGCCGGCGCTGTGCAACGCCTTGTTCGCAGCCACCGGCAAGCGCATCCGCCGCCTGCCGCTAGAGCTGTAGCTCCAATGTGAGAATTGGCGACATTTCCAAGGGAACCGTATGGTATGTTGGCGGGCCTATAAACTACAACAGCATGCCATGCGTCCCTGCCGTTTCTTACTCCACTTGTGCTTTGCAGCCGGTATCCTGCTGGCCCTCCCTTCGGTTCAGGCGCAGGCCGATGCCAAGCCTCCGGTAGAGGCATTCTTCGATAACCCGTCCTTCAGCGCGGCGTCGCTGTCCCCGAGCGGCAAATATGTCGCAGCACGCGTGGGAGGAAAGGGGACACGCGAACGGCTTGCGGTCTACGAGATCGCCACCGGCAAAGCTCAAGCGGTTGCGCAGTTCGATGACGCGGACGTCAACCGCTTCCAATGGGTGAGCGACGACCGTCTGCTGTTCGATTCCGCCGACCGTGACCTCGGTCAAGGCCAAATCCGTTCTGCCCCCGGCCTTTTTGCGGTCAACCGCGACGGCAGCAAGTTCAAGCGCCTGGCCGAACGGCGCGGCAGCTTCGTGCGCAATGGCGGCGGTGAAGTACTGCTGCCCTGGCACACTTACATGATGCCGCAAACCGGCAAGCAGGACTCCGAGTTCGCCTATGTGGCGAGCCGGGAGTATGCAGGCATCAACGAAATTGCGCATGTCAGCCTGCTGCGCCTGAATACCCTGACCGGCCGCGTGTCCGGTTACGCCGGGCCGCACAACGTCAAGCAGTGGCTCATGGACTACAACGGGGAGCCGCGCCTGGCCATGGTGAGCGTGGACGGCAAGGCATCGATCCACTACCGCGACCCCAAGCGCAATAATGAATGGCGCCAGCTGGCGGAGTTCAAGCGCTACCTCGGCGGCGAAGGCGCCTTCACGCCCATGGCTTTCGGGCCGGACGGCACGCTTTACGTGCGAAGCAATGCAGGCCGGGACAAGTATGCCGTTTTCAGCTACGACCTCGACGCCGGGAAGCTGAGCGACAAGCCCGTGGTGCTCCAGGAAGACTACGATTTCTCGGGCCGCCTGCTGTTCTCCGAGCGTGGGCTGCAGGGCGTGCGTTTCGTCAGCGACGCGGAGGGCACGCAGTGGCTGGACAAGGATATGCAGGCGTTGCAGGATTCCATCGACGCCATGCTTCCCTCCACCGTCAATATCGTCACGCCCCCAACGCACCCCACCACCCGCAACCTGATGGTCAAGGCATATTCGGATACCCAGGCGGCGATCTACTTCATTTACAACGGCGAGACCGGCAAGCTTGTGCGCCTTGGTGAAACCCGTCCCCAGATCAAGCCATCCATGGTGGGCCAGCGCGAACTTGTGCGCTACCAGGCGCGCGACGGCCTCACCATCCCCGCATGGCTCACCGTGCCCCGCGGCGGGAAGAAGAACCTGCCCATGGTCGTTCTGGTACACGGCGGCCCGTGGGTGCGCGGCGATACCTGGGAGTTCAACGACGAGGCGCAGTTCCTGGCCTCGCGCGGCTATGTGGTCCTGCAACCGGAATTCCGGGGCAGCCTGGGATACGGCAAGAAGCTCTTCCACGCGGGATGGAAGCAATGGGGCTTGAAAATGCAGGACGATGTGGCGGACGGCACGCGCTGGGCCATCGCGCAGGGCTATGCGGACCCGAAGCGGATCTGCATCGCGGGGGCCAGCTACGGCGGTTATGCGACGCTCATGGGCCTCGTGAACGATCCGGACCTGTACCGCTGCGGCGTCAATTGGGCCGGAGTGACCGACATTGAGCTGATGTACAAAGGTTCCTGGTTCACGCCGTCGGACCTCACGGACTCCTGGAAGGACTACGGAATGCCCAGCATGATCGGCGACCGCGAGAAGGACGCCGAACAGCTGAAGCGCACATCGCCCCTGCAGCAGGCCGCGCGCATCCAGCAGCCACTGCTGCTGGCCTACGGCGGCGCGGACCTGCGGGTGCCCATCTACCACGGCAAGCGCTTCTACGACGCGGTGAAGGCGACGAACCAGAACGTGGAATGGATCGAATATCCGGAGGAAGGCCACGGCTGGGCCGTGCCGAAGAACCGCTTCGACTTCTGGAAGCGCGTCGAAAAGTTCCTTGACCAGAATATCGGCGCTGGCGCGAAAACAGAGTGAGCCAAGCGTGAGAATGTGAGGATTTTTTGCCGGTGGGCCTGTGCTATCGTCGCTGCATTAAAACGACAACACAAGTCCATGCGCTTTATCTCCTCCCTGATCAGCATTCTCCTCGTTGCGGGCGCTGCCGGCGCCCAGCAGGTTTCCAGTCCGGCGGCACTGGCGCCGCCGCCAGTGGAAGCGTTCTTCGACAATCCTCAATTCAGTGCCGCCGCGATCTCGCCCAGCGGGAAGTACGTGGCGGCCCGCGTATCCGGCAACGGCGCACGCCAGCGGCTCGCCGTCTTCGAGGTTGCGACGGGCAAGGTCAACGTGGTCGCACAATTCCGCGACGCCGACGTCCGCAACTTCCAATGGGTGAACGACGAACGGCTGATCTACGATTCCGAAGACCTTCAGAAAGCGGACGGCAAGGCATTCTTTGCGCCGGGTCTGTTCGCCGTGAACCGCGACGGTACGGAACCCCGTCCCCTGGCTCACCGGAACTACCGTTTCGTCGAGGAGACCGGTATCGACAGGCAGCTGCCCTGGAATACCTTCATGATTCCGCACACTGCCCGCCGCGATTCGAGCTTCGTCTACGTCCAGAGCGTGGAGTTCGAGGGCGACCATGATTTCACCATCCGCCACAAACGCCTCATCCGGCTCGATACCCGTACCGGACGCGCCATCAATTTCATCGGACCGCGCACCGTCAAGCGCTGGCTGCTGGACTACGCAGGCGAACCCCGGCTGGCGCTCGCTTCGGACGAAG
Organism: Massilia endophytica; assembly: GCF_021165955.1. Lineage (NCBI taxonomy): Bacteria > Pseudomonadati > Pseudomonadota > Betaproteobacteria > Burkholderiales > Oxalobacteraceae > Massilia > Massilia endophytica. Next base: position 4,135,265 of record NZ_CP088952.1, read on the forward strand.
GCACATCCACCGTGCTCTATCGCGACCCGAAGCGTGGCAACGAATGGCGCCCGCTGGCCGAGTTCCACCGCTACCTGGACAGCGACGATTCGTTCGAGCCCCTCGGTTTTGGCCCGGACGGCACACTCTATGTGAACAGCAGCCGTGGCCGCGACAAGTCCGCGGTGTACACCTACGACATCGAAACGGGCAAACTGGGCGATCAGCCTGTAGTGCAGCTGGAAGACTACGACTTCGCCGGCAGGCTGGCCTTCTCGCCGGCCGGTCTGCAGGGCTTTACGGTGGTCGCCGACGGTTTGAGCACGCAATGGCTCGACGCGAAAATGCAGGCGCTGCAGAACACCATCGACAAGCTGCTGCCAGCCACCATCAACGTCGTGATGCCTCCCTCCGATCCCACCGTCAACAACGTGGTGGTCGCGGCATACTCTGACGTGCAGCCCCTCGTCTACCTGGTCTACAACGCCGATACCGGCAAGCTGATTCGGCTCGGGGATGCGCTGCCGCAGATCGATTCGACGAAGATGTCCCGGCGCGCGCTCGTCAACTACAAGGCACGCGACGGCCTCAGTATTCCCGCCTGGATCACCCTGCCGCACGGCGGCCGCAAGAACCTGCCGATGGTGGTGCTGGTGCACGGCGGCCCCTGGGTACGCGGTGATACGTGGGCCTTCAACGAGGAGGCCCAGTTCCTCGCCTCGCGCGGCTACGTGGTGCTGCAGCCGGAGTTCCGGGGCAGCACGGGCTATGGCAAGGCGCTGTACCAGGCAGGCATCAAGCAGTGGGGCCTGAAAATGCAGGACGACATCGCGGACGGAGCGCGCTGGGCGATTGCACAGGGCTATGCGGATCCGAAGCGCATCTGCATCGCGGGCTCCAGCTATGGCGGCTATTCCACCCTGATGGGTCTTATCAATGACGCCGACCTTTTCCGCTGCGGCGTCAACTGGGCCGGCGTGACGGACATCGAACTGATGTACAAGGGCAGCTGGACCCTGCCCTCGGACATGAGCGATGCCTGGAAAAAGTACGGCATGCCGCAACTTGTCGGCGATCCCGGGAAGGACGCAGAGCAGTTGAAGCGCACTTCGCCACTGCTGCTGGCGGCAAAGATCAAACAACCGCTGCTGCTGGCCTATGGCAGCTCCGACCTGCGCGTGCCGCTCTATCACGGCAAACGCTTCTACGATGCGGTGAAGCCCACCAACCAGAAGGTCGAGTGGATCGAGTACGAGCATGAGGGGCACGGCTGGGCGCTGCCGGAGAACCGCTTCGACTTCTGGAAGCGCGTGGAGAAGTTCCTCGACCAGAATATCGGCGCGAGCGCAAAAACGGAGTAAGCTGGCGGCTCCGATTCCTTATTGATGGAGGAGACTGGCTATGGGTTCCGGCAAGATTCTGGTAGCGCAGGGCGGCGGACCGACCGCCGTGATCAATCAGTCGCTGGTGGGCGTGGCGCTGGAGGCGCGGCGCTTCCGCGAGGTGACGAAGGTGTACGGCGCCCTGCACGGCGTGCGCGGCATCATCGACGAGAACTTTGTCGACCTGACCCAGGAAACCAGCCATAACCTGGAGCTGGTGGCGGCCACGCCTTCCTCCGCTCTCGGTTCCACGCGCGACAAGCCGGACCTCAAATACTGCGCCGAGATCTTCAATGTGCTGCGCGCCCATGAGATCGAGCACTTCTTCTACATCGGCGGCAACGATTCATCGGACACGGTGCGCATCGTCAGCGAGCAGGCGCGCGCCGCGGGCTATCCGCTGCGCGCCATCCACATCCCCAAAACCATCGACAACGACCTGGTCGGCAGCGACCATACGCCCGGCTTCCCCTCGGCCGCACGCTTCGTGGCGCAGGCCTTCGCGGGCGCGAACCTGGACAACGCTTCCCTGCCTGGCGTGTACGTGGGCGTGGTGATGGGCCGCCATGCCGGCTTCCTGACGGCGGCGGCAGCGCTGGGCAAGAAATTCCCGGACGACGGGCCGCACCTGATTTACCTGCCGGAGCGCGTGTTCTCGATCGAGCGCTTCCTGGCGGACGTGAAGTCCACCTACGAGCGCTATGGCCGCTGCGTGATCGCCGTATCCGAAGGCATTCACGATGCCAGCGGCGAGCCCATTGCCACGCTGCTGGCGAAGGAAGTGGAGCGCGACGCACACGGCAATGTGCAGCTCTCCGGCACCGGCGCGCTGGCGGACCTGCTGTGCGACGAAATCAAGGCCAAGCTGGGGATCAAGCGCGTGCGCGGCGACACCTTCGGCTACCTGCAGCGCTCCTTCATCGGCTGCGTGTCGGACGTGGACCAGCGCGAGGCGCGCGAAGTGGGGGAAAAGGCGGTGCAGTACGCCATGTGGGGCGACCGCGACGGTTCGGTCGCCATCAAGCGCACCGGCTTCTATTCGGCGGACTACGAGCTGCTGCCCCTGGAAACGGTGGCGGGCAAGACGCGCACCATGGAGGACGAATTCATCGCCGCCAGCGGCACCGACGTCACCGACGCCTTCCGCCTGTACCTGAGGCCTTTGCTGGGCTCCGGCATGCCGGACGCCTACCGCCTGCGCCCGGCACCGGTGGCCAAGATTCTGAAGCGCTAACCGCAGAGCCCGTGTCCACTTCTGGGGTCTGACCCCAAGGTGGACACGGGCTGAGCTGTTAGATTACGATGGTCTGGTGCTCGCCTTCCTTGCGGGCGCGGATGGTGCCGATGCGGCTGACGGTTTCGCCGGCCGCCGTCAGCTGGGCCACCGCCGCATCCGCGTTCTCGGCGGAGACGATCACCGTCATGCCGATGCCGCAGTTGAAGACGCGGTGCATTTCGGCGTCGGCCACGCCGCCGTGCTGCTGCAGCCATTTGAACAGCGGGGGCATGGTCCAGGACTTGCCATCCAGTTCGGCCGTCAGGTTGTCGGCCAGCACGCGCGGAATGTTTTCGACCAGGCCGCCGCCCGTGATGTGCACCAGGCCTTTGACTTCCATCGATGCCATCAGCGCCAGCAGGGGCTTGACGTAGATGCGGGTCGGCTCCATCAGCACGTCCGCCAGCTTGCGGCCGTGGAAGTCGGCGTTCAGGTCCGGCTTGGCCACTTCGATGATCTTGCGCACCAGCGAGTAGCCGTTGGAGTGCGCGCCCGAGGAGGCAAGGCCCAGCACCACGTCGCCCGGCACGATCTTGGAGCCGTCGATCAGGTTCGACTTCTCCACCGCGCCCACGGCGAAACCTGCCAGGTCGTATTCGCCGGCGGGGTACATGCTGGGCATTTCGGCCGTTTCGCCGCCGATCAGGGCGCAGCCGGAGATTTCGCAGCCCTTGGCGATGCCCTTGATGACGTCCGTCGCCGTCGGCACATCGAGTTTGCCGCAGGCGAAGTAGTCGAGGAAGAACAGGGGCTCGGCGCCCTGCACCAGGATGTCGTTCACGCTCATGGCCACCAGGTCGATGCCCACGGTGTCGTGGCGATTGAGTTCGAAGGCCAGTTTCAGCTTGGTGCCCACGCCGTCCGTGCCAGAAACCAGCACCGGTTCCTTGTATTTTTTGCCAATCTCGAACAGGGCGCCGAAGCCGCCGATGCCGCCCATTACGCCCTCGCGCATCGTGCGCTTGGCGAATGGCTTGATCGCTTCAACTAGAGCGTCGCCTGCATCGATATCGACGCCGGCGTCACGGTAGGACAGGGAAACATTCGAAGGTTGGCTCATGGTGTATTTCGCAGCAGAGGCGGTAAAATAGAAGGCGGACACCGCAATGTTGCAACAAGTGGTCGCAAATCCGGCAAGTCCGCTATTTTATCAAAATGCCTCGCCAACCAGCCCTTTTTCGCTGAAAAACGCCCTTCACATGCCATTTCCCCTGAGCGCAGAACAAAAACAAACCGCTTTCTGGATGGCTGTGTGGCTCGGTTTCCTCTTTCTGCTGGTCCTGCTCGGTCCCGTACTGACGCCCTTCCTGGCCGCCGCCATCTTCGCCTATTGCCTGAATCCCGGCGTGGACCGCCTGGACCGGGTGCGCCTGGGCCGCTTCCCTATGCCGCGCGCCGTGTCGGTGACCATCGTGATCCTGCTATTCTTCGCAGCCATCCTCGCCCTGGTACTGATCGTGGTGCCCGTGCTGCGCAAGGAAATTCCCCTGCTGCAGGCCGCCATTCCGGCCTTCCTGGCCAAGCTCAATGACACCCTGAGCCCCCGCCTGCAGGAGCTGGGCGTGCAGCTGCGCTTCGACTCGGCGGGCATCCGCAGCATGGTCGAGGAGCAGATGGCGACGAGCGGGGACCAGATCTGGGCCGCCATCCTGAATTCGGCCCGCGTGGGCGGCACGGCGGTGCTGGGCTGGCTGGCCACCCTGACCCTGATTCCCGTTGTGCTGTTCTATCTTCTGCTCGACTGGCACCAGCTGCTGGCGCGCATCGCGGGCGCCGTACCGCGCCGCTACATCGCCTACACGGTGGAGATGGCGCGCGAGTCGGACGCTCTGCTGGCCCAGTACCTGCGCGGCCAGCTGCTGGTGATGCTGGCGCTCTCCATCTACTACTCGGCCGCGCTGGCGATTGCCGGTTTCGATGTGGCCCTGCCGGTGGGCATTCTCAGCGGCGTGCTGGTCTTCATTCCCTATCTCGGCTTCGGCCTGGGCCTCTTCCTGGCCCTGATCGGCGCCGTGCTCCAGTTCAGCGACTGGAGCGGCATTCTCGCCGTGGCCGTGATCTATGGCCTGGGCCAGGTGATCGAGGGCTTTATCCTCACACCCCGCCTGGTGGGGGAGCGCATCGGCCTCAATCCCCTGGCCGTCATCTTCGCCCTGCTGGCTTTCGGCCAGCTGTTCGGCTTTGTGGGCGTGCTGCTCGCCTTGCCCGCCTCCGCCCTGCTGATGGTGGCTTTCCGCCACCTGCGCCGTCACTACCTGCGCAGCAGCTTTTATAATGGCTGATGCGATGGACAAAAAAGTTATGCAAATGACATCGGGGCAGGCATGAAGCAGCTGGTGCTGGACCTCGGCGCGGAACCGGTGCTGACCCTCGATTCCTTCGAGGTGGGCCGCAATGCGGAAGCGGCGGCGCTCATGCGCCAGTTCGCTGGCCGCAGCTCGCGCGAGCATTTCGCCTACCTGTGGGGCGAGGTGGGCTCGGGCAAGTCGCACCTGCTGAAGGCGCTGGGCGCCACCGAGCGCGCCCGCTATATCTCGCCCTTCTCCATCGAGTCCGAATTCGTGTATTCGCCGGAGGTGGACCTGTACCTGCTGGACGACTGCGAGAAACTCTCGCCCGTGGCCCAGATCGACGCCTTCGCCCTCTTCAACGAGATCCGCGCCAACAACGCCTTCATGGTGTGCAGCGGCGCCGTGGCGCCCGCCGTGCTGCCGGTGCGCGAGGACCTGCGCACGCGCATGGGCTGGGGCCTTATCTACCAGCTGCACGGCCTCACGGACGACGAGAAGGTGGCCGCCCTGAGCCAGGCCGCCGCGGCCCGCGGCTTGACGCTGTCGCCCGGCGTGTTACCCTATTTGCTGTCCCATTTTCAGCGCGACATGCGTTCGCTGTCCGCGATGCTGGACTCGCTCGACCAATATTCCCTGGAAACCCAACGCCCGATCACCTTGCCGCTGCTGCGCGAGTGGTTGCAGGCGGAAGCGAAAGAAGAATGAACCTCGCCCTGTTTGACCTCGACCACACGCTCCTGCCCATCGATTCGGACTACGAATGGGGCCAGTTCCTCTGCCGCCTGGGCGCGGTCGACCCGGTCGAATTCGCCCGCCGCAACGACGCCTTCTTTGCCCAGTACCAGGCAGGCACCCTGGACCCGGTGGAATACCTCGAATTCTCGCTCGGCACCCTGTCCGGCTTCGATCCGGTGAAGCTGGCGGCGCTGCAGCAGCAGTTCATGGACGAAGTCATCGTGCCGAACATCCGCCCTGCCGCGCGCGCACTGCTGCAAAAGCACAAGGACGCGGGCGACCTGGTGGCCATCGTCACCGCCACCAACCATTTCGTGACGGCGCCCATCGCCAGGGCCTTCGGCGTGGAGCACCTGATCGCGGCCATGCCGGAAGTGAGCGAGGACGGGCGCATCACCGGCAGGCTGCTCGGCACGCCCACCCAGGGCCCGGGCAAGATCGAGCACACCAAGGCCTGGCTGGAGAAGATGGGCAAGACGCTGGACCATTTCGATGCGGTCTACTTCTACAGCGATTCGCACAACGACCTGCCGCTCATGTCCATCGTCAGCCATCCAATCGCGACCAATCCCAACGCCAAGCTCTCTTCCCATGCTTCCGCGCAAGGCTGGCCTTTAATCCATCTGTTCAATGATTAAGAAATTCATCCGCAAGATCCTTGGCGTCAAGGGACGCACGAACCACGAACCGGATATCCTGGGCCCGGACCAGCATGGCATCGACCCGAAGATGGTGTCGTCCAATGCCGTGCGCGTGACCAGCACCTTGCAGGAAGCGGGCTTCGAAGCCTTTGTGGTGGGCGGCGCCGTGCGCGACCTGCTGCTGGGCGTGAAGCCGAAGGATTTCGACATCGCCACCAACGCCACGCCGGAGCAGGTGAAGCGCCTCTTCCGCCGCGCCTTCATCATCGGCCGCCGCTTCCAGATCGTGCACGTGATGTTCGGCCAGGACCTGCTGGAGGTGACCACCTTCCGCGGCACCACCACGGACAACGCGCCGAAGGACGAGCATGGCCGCGTGCTGCGCGATAACACCTTCGGCAGCCAGGCCGAAGACGCCGAGCGCCGCGACTTCACCGTCAACGCCATGTACTACAACCCGGCCACGCAGCAGGTGCTGGACTACCACGGCGGCATCGGCGACATCCGCTCGAAGACCCTGCGCATCATCGGCCAGCCGGAAGCGCGCTACCGCGAAGACCCGGTGCGCATGCTGCGCGTCGTGCGTTTCGCGGCCAAGCTGAAGTTCGACATCGAGCCCTCCACCGCCGCGCCGATCAAGGTGATGGCGCCGCTGATCAACAACGTGCCCGCCGCCCGCGTGTTCGACGAGATGCTCAAGCTGCTCATGAGCGGCCAGGCCCTGGCCTGCCTGCAGCAGCTGCGCAAGGAAGGCCTGCATCACGGCCTGCTGCCGCTGCTGGACGTGGTGCTGGAACAGCCCCTGGGCTTCAAGTTCGTGACCCTGGCGCTGGATGCGACGGACCGCCGCATCATGGCCGGGAAAACCGTGTCGCCGGGCTTCCTGTTCGCCTCCCTGCTGTGGCACCAGGTGCTGGAGAAGTGGAACGCCTACCAGGCTGCGGGCGAGTTCCCGATTCCCGCCCTGCACCTGGCGGCGGACGAAGTGCTCGAATCGCAGACCGAAAAGCTGGCCCTGCAGCGCAAGATCGGTTCGGACATGCGCGACATCTGGGCCATGCAGCCGCGCTTCGAGCGCCGCAACGGCAAGAACCCGTACAAGCTGCTGGAGCACCTGCGCTTCCGCGCAGGCTACGACTTCCTGCTGCTGCGTTGCGCCTCGGGTGAAATCGATCCCGAGCTGGGCGACTGGTGGACGGCCTTCTGGGAGGCCGATGAAGTCATCCGCGCCGAGATGGTGTCCGCCGTGAGCAGCGGCGCAGGCAGCAAGCGCAAGCGCCCGCCGCGCCGCGGCCAGCGCCACAAGGAAGGCGAGGAAGGCGGCGCCGATGCCGAAGCCGAAGCGGCAGACGACGCGCAGGCCGACGAAGCGGACGATTTCGATAGCGCGCCGCCCGACAGCAACGGCGCTCCGCCCAAGCGCCGCCGGCGCCGCGGCCCGCGCCGCAACCGCCGCGGCGGCGGCGAAGGCGGCAACGGCCCCGCCGGGGACGCAGCCAGCGGCCAATGACCACTGCCTACATCGGCATCGGCGCCAACCTGGGCGACGCACGCGCGAACGTGCTGGACGCCATCGAGCGCCTGCGCCGCGCCCCGGGCTGCACGCTGGAAGCTGCGTCGAGCCTCTACCACACGGCCCCCATCGATTCCAGCGGCGGCGACTACATCAACGCCGTCGCCCGCATCGGCACCGCGCTCGACGCACAAAGCCTGCTGGAAGCCCTGCAGGCCATCGAGCAGGCCCACGGCCGCGAACGCCCCTACCGCAACGCGCCGCGCACACTGGACCTCGACGTGCTGCTCTACGGCGAGGAGCAGATTGCCACCGCCACGCTCACCGTACCGCACCCGCGCATGACCGAACGCGCTTTCGTGCTGGCACCCCTGCTGGAAATCGCCCCTGGCGTGCACGTGCCGGGCCATGGCCCCGCCGCCGCATTCCTGCCGCTGGTGCAGGACCAGCCCATCGCGAAACTGGACACTTGAAATGCAGACCCTCCTCCTCCTCGCCGCCTCCAATATCTTCATGACTATCGCCTGGTACTGGCACCTCAAGGGCGGCATGAACAAGCCGCTCTTCACGGTGATCCTCATCAGCTGGATCATCGCCTTCGTGGAGTATTGCCTCGCAGTACCGGCAAACCGCATCGGCTTTGCCAGCGGCTGGAGCGCGGGCCAGCTCAAGGTGGTGCAGGAAGCCATTGCGCTCATCGTATTCGGCATTTTCGCCGTGGCCGTGCTGGGCGAGCCGCTCAGCTGGCGCCACCTTGGGGCCTTCCTCAGCATCATGGCGGCCGTCGCCTTCCTCTTCGTCGGCAAATAGCCCGCGCCCGCAGTAGAATACGCGCCGAAACATCTTTATTGAGGGATTTCCCATGTCCGGATATTTGCAAGGAAAAGAGATGGGCGGCGCGGCCCCAGTGCCGGCGCCGGCCAGGACGGTGCAGAGCAAGGCCGTCACCATTCCCACCCTGAACGCCCTGCGCGCTTCCGGCGAGAAGATCAGCATGCTCACCTGCTACGACGCGAGCTTCGCCTCGCTCATGGAGCGCAACGGCGTGGAAGTGCTGCTGATCGGGGATTCGCTGGGCATGGTCTGCAACGGCCACACCTCCACCCTGCCGGTGACGGTGCAGGAAGTGGCCTATCACACGGCCGCCGTGGCGCGCGGCGCGAAGTCCGCGATGATCGTGGCGGACATGCCATTCGGCAGCTATGGCACGCCGGAGGCGGCCTTCAACAACGCCGTGCAGCTGATGCAGGCGGGGGCGCACATGGTGAAGATCGAAGGCGGCGCGTGGGTGGCCGATACAGTCCGCTTCCTGGTGGAGCGCGCGGTGCCGGTGTGCGCGCACGTCGGGCTCACGCCGCAGTCCGTACACCAGCTGGGCGGCTACAAGGTGCAGGGCAAGACGACCGAGAGCGCCGAAACGCTGAAGTCCGATGCGCTGAAGCTGCAGGCCGCCGGCGCTTCCATGGTGGTGCTGGAGGCGATTCCCTCGGCGCTGGGCAAGGAAGTGACGGACATGCTGGCGATGCCGACCATCGGTATCGGCGCGGGTCCGGACTGCTCGGGACAGGTGCTGGTGATGCATGACCTGCTGGGCGTATTCCCGGGGCGGAAAGCGCGCTTCGTGAAGAACTTCATGGATGGCCAGACCAGCATCGATGCGGCCATTTCGGCATATGTGGCGGCCGTGAAGGACGGGTCCTTCCCGGCCCTGGAGCACTGTTTCTAAACCTGGATCCAGGTGGTTTTCAGCTCCGTGTACTTGTCCAGCGCGTGCAGCGATTTGTCGCGGCCGTTGCCAGACTGCTTGTAGCCGCCGAAAGGTACCGTGATGTCGTCGTTGTCGTACTGGTTGACGTGCACGGTGCCTGCCCGCAGGGCGCGTGAGGTGCGGATCGCCTTGCTCAGGTCCGAAGTCCACACCGCCGCGTGCAGGCCGTATTGCGTGGCATTGGCCTGCTTCACCGCCTCCTCCAGACTCGTGAAACTCAGCACCGACAGCACGGGCCCGAAAATCTCCTCGCGTGCGATGCTCATGCCGCTGTCCACCCGGTCGAAAATGGTCGGCGCCACATAGTAGCCGCCGCTCTCCGTGCGCACACGTTCTCCGCCCGCCAGCAGGCGCGCGCCAGCCGCCCTGCCCTGCTCGATATAACCCATCACCGTGCGCAGCTGGATATCGTCGACGATGGCGCCCATCACGGTGTTCTCGTCCAGCGGATCGCCCGGCGCGAAATCCGGCACCATGGCCAGCGCCTTCTCGATGAAGCGCTCGCGTATCGATTCCTCCACAAACAGGCGCGAAGGCGCATTGCAGCTCTCGCCCTGGTTGAAGAAGATGGAGCCGATGGCCGAAGACACCGCCGCATCCAGGTCCGGACAGTCCGCGCAGACGATGTTGGCGGATTTCCCGCCCAGTTCCGTCCATGCCCGTTTCAGGTTCGACTGCCCCGCCATCTGCATGATCTGCTTGCCCACGCGCGTGGAGCCTGTGAAGGCGATGCAGTCCACGTCCATGTGCAGGGCGAGCGCGCTGCCCGCCTCCTGGCCGAAGCCGGGCAGCACATTGAACACGCCCGCCGGAACGCCCGCCTCCAGCGCCAGCTCCGCCAGGCGCAGCGCCGTCAGCGGGGACTTCTCGGATGGCTTGAGCACCACGCTGTTGCCTGCCGCGAGCGCGGGGGCGATCTTCCACGAGGCCATGAGCATGGGGTAGTTCCAGGGCACGATGGCGCCCACCACGCCCACCGGCTCGCGCGTGATCAGCGCCAGGCTGTTTGAAGGCGCGGGTGCAATCTCGCCATACACCTTGTCGATGGCCTCGCCGTACCAGCGGATGCAGTTGGCGGCGCCCGCCACGTCCACCGACTGGCTGTATTTGATCGGTTTGCCCATGTCCAGCGTTTCGAGCAGGGCCAGTTCGGCGGCATTCTTCTGCATCAGGTCCGCGAACTTGATGAGAATGCGCTTGCGTTTCGCGGGCGCGAAACCGGCCCAGCGCCCGTCTTCGAAGGCAGCGCGGGATGCGGCGACGGCCGTGTCGACATCCGCGGCATCGCAGCGCACCACTTCCGCCAGTTTGCGGCCGTCGATGGGCGAAATGCAGTCGAAACGCTGGCCGGAGCGGGCTTCCACCCGGTCTCCGCCGATCACCGCGCGGCCGTCGATGGTCAGGGCGGCCGCCCTTTCGTGCCAAGCTGTTGTTGCCATGTCAGTTTCCCTCCTCTTGAAGGACAAATACTAGCAAAGTTGGTCCAACCGTCAGGTTCTGGCTTTATAATCGCGGATTTTCCGCCTGATAACTTTTTCGCCCTCCCGGAGCGCGCCTTATGAACACCACTTTGATCGTTTTCGTCGTGCTCTACCTGCTGGGCACCCTGGCCCTCGGCATGTGGGCGGGCACGCGGATCAAAAATACCAGCGACTTCGCCGTGGCAGGCCGCAGCCTGCCCCTGATCATGGTCATTACGACCACCTTCGCCACCTGGTTCGGCGCCGAAACCGTGATGGGCGTGCCCGCCAAGTTCGTGCAGGGCGGCCTGAATGCCGTGATCGAAGACCCCTTCGGCGCGGGCACCTGCCTGATCCTCGTCGGCCTCTTCTTCGCCTCCAAGCTGTACAAACTCAACCTGCTCACCATCGGCGACTACTACCGCCAGCGCTACGGCAAGGGCATCGAAGTGTTCTGCTCCGTCGCCATCATCCTGAGCTACCTGGGCTGGGTGGCGGCCCAGATCACGGCCCTGGGCCTGGTGTTCTCCGTGCTGACCAACGGCGCCATGGCCCCGGCCACCGGCATGGTGATCGGCACCCTGGCGGTGCTGATCTATGTGGTGGTGGGCGGCTTCCTGGCCGTGGCCATCACGGACTTCATCCAGATGATCGTGCTGGTGGTGGGCATGACGGTGATTGCTTTCTTCGCCGCCGACCTGGCGGGCGGCGCAGGCAATGTGCTGAACATGGCGCAGAAGGCCGACCTGTGGCGCCTGCTGCCCGAGCCGAGCTTCACGGACATCGTCTTCTTCATCGGCGCGGCCATCACCATGATGTTCGGCAGCATTCCGCAGCAGGACGTGTTCCAGCGCGTGATGTCGGCCAAGAACGCACCCACCGCGCGCAACGGCGCCGTAATCGGCGGCGCCAGCTATATCCTCTTCGGCTTCGTGCCCATGTTCATCGTGGCCGCCGCGGTGGTGGTGATGGGCGACAGCGCCATGGATATCGCCAAGAACGACTACCAGCGCCTGCTGCCCACTTTCGTGATGACGAAGATGCCGCTCGTGATGCAGATCCTCTTCTTCGGCGCCCTGCTCTCGGCCATCAAGAGCACTTCCTCCGCCACGCTGCTGGCGCCTTCCACCAGCTTCGTCGAGAACATCCTGAAGAACCTGCGCCCGCACATGAAGGACAAGGAGCAGCTGTTCGCCATGCGCGCCACCATCGTGATCTTCGCGGCGCTGGTGCTCGCCTATGCCATCGCCATGCAGGGCACCTCGATCTACGAACTGGTGTCGAGTGCCTACCAGGTGACGCTGGTGGGGGCCTTTGTGCCGCTGGTGATGGGCCTGTACTGGAAGCGCGCCACGACGCAGGGCGCCATCGTCTCCATCGCAGCGGGCATCGCCGTGTGGATTCTTTTCTTCCCCCAGGTGTCCGACCTGGGAACGGCCTTCCCCGGCCAGCTTGCAGGCCTGCTGGCGGCTTTCGCGGGCATGTTCGCAGGTTCGCTGGCGCCGCAGGTGCTGAAGAACCGCCATGAGCCGCATCACGCGGCCGGCGCCCAGGCCTGATTCAGCCCAGCCAGCCGCGCCGGGTGAGATCGTCGAGGGTGAGGTCCAGGCAGTAGCGGATCTTCTGCATCATCTCGTCGATCTGGGCGTGCGTCATGATGAGGGGCGGCGCAATGATCATGCGGTCGCCAACGGCGCGCATGATCATGCCGTTCTCGAACATGTGGCCGCGGCAGATCATGCCTACAGCCAGCGTGGGATCGAAGCGCGCCTGGTGGTGTACGCGCGCCGCCTTGCGCCGCACCAGGTCCAGCCCCGCCACAAAGCCATGGCTCTCGGCCGAACCCACAAGCGGATGGGCCGCCAGGCTGGCAAAGCGCTGCTTCAGGTAAGGTCCCGTGTCGTGCGCCACGCGCTCCACCAGGCCTTCTTCTTCGATGATGCGGATGTTCTCCATCGCCGCCGCACAGGCCACCGGGTGGCCAGAATAAGTGAAGCCGTGATTGAAGTCGCCGCCCGCAACCAGTACCTGCGCGATGCGGTCGCTCACCAGAACGCCGCCCATGGGCACATAGCCTGACGTGACGCCCTTGGCGAAGGTGATGAGGTCAGGCCGCATGCCGAAGGCCTCGGAAGCGAACCAGCTGCCCAGGCGCCCGAAGCCTGTGATGACTTCGTCCGCGATCAGCAGCACATCGTATTTGTCGCAGATGCGGCGTATCTCGGGCCAGTAGGTCGATGGCGGAATGATCACGCCGCCCGCGCCCTGTATCGGCTCGCCGATGAAGGCGGCCACCTTGTCCGGCCCCAGCTCCTTGATGCGTTCTTCCAGCCAGGAGGCGGCGACGATGCCGAATTCCTCCGGCGTCATGCCCTCGCCGTGCGCCGTGTAGCTGGGCTGCTCGATATGCACGATGCCGGGAATCGGCAGGCCGCCCTGCACGTGCATGCCGCTCATGCCCCCCAGCGATGCGCCCGCCATGGTGCTGCCGTGGTAGGCGTTCTGGCGGCTGATGACGACCTGGCGGCCGGGCTGGCCCATCAGGTCCCAGTAGCGGCGCACCATGCGCACATTGGTGTCGTTCGCTTCCGAGCCGGAGCCTGCATAGAACACATGGCTGAACCCTGGCGGCGCCAGCGAGGAAAGCTTCGCCGCCAGCTGCACCGCCGGGATATTGGTGGTGTTGAAGAAGCTGTTGTAGAAAGGCAGCGTGTCCATCTGCTTTGCCACCGCCTGCGTGATGCTGTTGCGGCCGTAGCCCACGTTCACGCACCACAGCCCGGACATCCCGTCCAGCATCTTCCGCCCTTCCGAATCCCACAGGTAGATGCCGTCGCCGCGCACCACGACGCGCGCGCCTTTTTCGGCCAGGGCCTTATGGTCGGTAAAGGGGTGGAGATAGTGCGCAGCGTCGAGCCGCTGCAGCGCCTGCGTGTCCGGCAGTTCCGGCGCCACGGGATTGGTGGTCATGATGGACTCCTCTCATACGTGCAGCAGCAGATGCTCGCGTTCCCACGGGCTGATCACGGTCATGAATTCCTGGTGTTCCAGGTCCTTGATCGCGGCGTAAACGTCGATGAAGCGCTCGCCCAGCACGGTGCGCAGCTTTTCTTCCGCGCGCAGCGCTGCCAGTGCTTCAGGGAGTCCTTGCGGCAGCTCGTACTTCATATCATACGCGCTCCCGGTGGTAATGGGTGTGGGTTCCAGCTGCTCCGTCATGCCGAGGTAGCCGCATGCGAGAGTCACGGCGAGGGCCAGGTAGGGATTGGCGTCCGATCCGATGATGCGGTTCTCCACGCGGCGGTCCTGCACACCCGATTCGGGCACGCGGAAGCCGACCGTGCGGTTGTCCACGCCCCACTGTATGTTGATGGGCGCGGCCGTGTGCTTCACCAGGCGCCGGTAGGAGTTCACGTAGGGCGCCACGATGGCCAGAGCGGAAGGCATGTAGCGCTGCAGGCCGCCGATGTAATACTTGAAAGCTTGCGAAGGCGAGCCGTCCTCATTGCTGAAAATGTTCCAGCCGGTCTTCGAATCGGTCACGCTCTGGTGGATGTGCATTGCCGATCCGGGTTCGCCCGCCATGGGCTTGGCCATGAAGGTGGCGTACATGGAGTGCTTGAGCGCCGCCTCGCGCAGGGTGCGCTTGAAGAAGAACACCTTGTCCGCCAGGTCCAGCGGCTCGCCGTGCAGGAAGTTGATCTCCATCTGTCCGGCGCCGATTTCATGGATCAGGGTATCGACATCGAGGCCCATCATGTCGCAGTAGTCGTAAATATCCTCGAACAGCGGGTCGAATTCGTTCACCGCGTCGATGCTGTAGACCTGGCGCGAGGTTTCGGCACGGCCGCTGCGGCCGATGGGCGCCTTGAGCGGCAGGTCGGGGTCGGAGATCTTGTCCGTGAGGTAGAACTCCAGTTCCGGCGCCACCACGGGGTTCCAGCCCTTCTCCTCATACAGCTTGATGACCCGGCGCAGCACGGAGCGAGGCGCGAAATCGACCAGGCGGCCGTCGGCGAAGTAGCAGTCGTGGATCACCTGCGCCGTGGGGTCGGTGGCCCAGGGCACCATGGTGATGGTGGTGGGGTCGGCCTTCAGGATCATGTCGCGGTCCGTGGCCGAGATGGCACGGTCGTAGGCCGGATCGTCCGTGGGCGAATTGCCCGTCACGGTCATGCCCAGCACCGCTTCCGGGATGCGCATGCCGCGTTCCTCGGTGAATTTGGCGCGCGGCAGGATCTTGCCGCGCGCAACGCCGGTCAGGTCCGGCACCAGGCATTCGATCTCGGTGACCCGTTTTGCATTGAGCCACTCATCCATATCGGTGTAGGTAAAGTTTTCTCGGATAGCCATTTCTCACTCCCATAAGTCCTTGTTCGCGCCGCGGAAGAACTGCATGCGGCGCACTGATTGCACAGACTTGGCGAGAACAGCTACGGAATGCCGCCGGCCCAGGCTTCGTAGGTGAACATCATGCACGCTCCTTGCTGTCGCAGTAGTCGCGGCACGCCTTGCCGAAAGCAAGGAACATCTTCATCGAATCCGGGTTTTCCGTGATATGCCACTCGGGATGCCACTGCACGGCCAGCGTGAAGCCGGACGCGGTACTGACGGTATAGGCCTCCACGAGGCCATCATCGGCTACGGCTTCCACCGTGATGCCGGGGGCGAGCTTGTCCACGCCCTGTCCATGCAGCGAATTGACCATGATCTCGGCCGGGTTGCCCAGCATTTCCGCGAACTTGCCGCCTGGGGTCAAGAGCACGCGGTGCGCCGGGCCATACTGCACTTCCAGAGAGTCATCTTCCTTGTCGCGGTGATCCATCATGCCCGGCAGTTCCTGCACCGCCTGGTGCAGCGTGCCGCCCAGGGCCACGTTCATTTCCTGGAAGCCGCGGCAGATGCCCAGCACCGGCATGCCGCGCCCGATGGCGGCACGGATCAGCGGCAGGGTGGTGGCGTCGCGCGCGGCGTCGAGCGGCAAGGCCGGGTTATGGATGGCCTGGCCGTACAGGTCCGCATGCACATTGGATGCGGAGCCGGTGAGCATGACGCCATCCGCCACGGCGAGCACGGCCTCCAGGTCCGCGAGGTCGCCCAGCGCAGGCAGAATCAGAGGCATGCAGCGCGCGCCAAGAACGACGGCGTTGACATACTTGTTCTGCGCAGCGTGATTGGGGAACAGGCCAATCTGCCGCGTACAAGCCGGGACGAGTACGATGGGTCGGCGCATGACAGTTCAGCTCCGCGAAGAGCGCTTCGATGACTGATGACCTAATTTAGCACAATTCAACGATGCCATCCTTGCGCCTGCGCCAATCGGAATCCGTGGTTCCGCTTGTTTTGTGCGCCGCACAAAAACTGTGCTATACTCCGTTTGTGCCTGAGGTTTGACCTTCGGCACGCCCGCCACGGACCCTCGCACGACGCTTGTGTAATGCGACAGCGAGATCCGGTTCCGGCGGTTTGTAGTTCCGGATACATTGGCCCGGTTACACGACGGAGGCACTACGCAGATAGCATAGGCGCCCGCCGCGTGAGCACCATGCAGATAGCATGGGCAAGCGCTCCGGCCAAGGCATTGGTTACACATTTGAAACGAAGCCCGCAGTGACGCGGGCTTTTTTTTCTTCAGCACCGCGCGCTTTGCGCTTCATCCTGTCCCGCCAGGGACGCTTCCGGAAATTGAATTGGCCAAAGAAGAACTGATCGAAATGAACGGACAAGTGTCCGAAATCCTCCCCGATTCGCGCTTCCGCGTGGATCTCGAAAATGGCCACAAACTGATCGCCTACACGGCCGGCCGCATGAAGAAGAATCACATCCGCATTCTGGCTGGCGACAAGGTCACGCTGGAACTCTCGCCCTATGACCTGAGCAAGGGCCGCATCATCTTCCGCCATATCGAAAAACGCGGGGCGCCAGCGCCGCAAGGCTTCCAGCGCCGCCGCTGATTCAGGCCGCGCTGCTCGCGGTGGCGAGGAGCTGCCGCAGCTCCGGCACGCAGGAGCCGCAGTTGCCGCCCGCCTTCACGCAGGCCGTGACCTCCGCCGCCGTCTTCAGCCCGTGCTCGCGGATCGCCTCGCAGATGGTGTTGCGGCCTACGCCGAAGCAGGAGCACACCGTCGGTCCCGCATCGGCGCCCTGCTGCAGCGGGCGGCCCGCCAGCACGCCCGCGCGTTCGGCGTCGCCCAGCTTTTCGAGCGCGAACAGGCTGGCGAGCCAGGTGCGCGCGGGAAGGTCCGGCGTGCGGGAGACGAAGATGCACTGCTCCACGCGGTCGTCCACGAGGTGCACGGCGCGGTAGACGCCTGCGCCGCGGTCCGTGTATTCGAGCCAGTCCGCATCCGCGTCGTCCATGCCCAGCAGGCCACGCGCCCAGCCGCCGAAATCGACGATCCTGTTGCGCCCTGCCAGTTCGTAGCGGGCGAATTCCTTGCCCTGCACTCTTGTCCAGTAGGCCACGCTGTCCAGGTCCAGGGCGCTGCGGCTGAGCACAAAGCCGTACCAGGCCACGGGGAAGCGGTCCACGCTCACGGGCGTGTGCTTGAATTCCGGCTCGCCCGATACGGGATCGACCGCGGGATTGACGACGGCGCCCACGCGGCCGTCCGAAGCATTCTGCGCGTTCCAGTGGATGGGAATGAAGACGCTGCCACGCGCAATGCCCCCGCCATGCCTGACGCGCGCCACCATGGAACCCCAGCGCGAGTTCACGCGCGCCAGTTCTCCTTCCTTGATACCGCAAAGCAGCGCGTCCTGCGGGTGCACGTCGACGAAGGATTCGGCCGTATGCTCTGCAAGCTTGGGCGCCTTGCCCGTGCGCGTCATGGTGTGCCACTGGTCGCGCACGCGGCCCGTGTTGAGCACCAACGGGTATTCGCTGTCCGTGCCGTTCACGGGTGCACGCGGTGCGGTGGGCACGAACTTCGCGCGCCCGCCCGGATGGGAGAAGCGGCCGTCCGCGAATACCCGGCCACGGGAACCGCGAATGGCCGCGGGCCATTGCAGGGGTTTCATCGCGTCGTACCCGCTGCGGTCCATGCCTGCCAGCGCGCCGATGTCGAAGATGCGGGGAAGCTCCTGCGGCGTGTTGCGCCAGGCGCTGAGGCGCGCGTGCTCGTCGAAGACCTGCTCGGGGCCCGTGTAATCAAAGCCCTCGTAGCCCATGCGCTGGGCGAACTGCGCGAGGATCTGCCAGTCGGCGCGCGCCTCGCCCGGCGCGGGCAGGAAGGCGCGCTGGCGCGAGATGCGCCGTTCGGAATTGGTGACAGTGCCATCCTTCTCGCCCCAGCCCAGGGCAGGCAGCAGCACGTGGGCATAGCTGTTCGTATCCGTGTCCTGCATGATGTCCGAGGACACCACCAGCTCGCAGCGCTCCAGGGCGCGGCGCACCTGGTCGGCGTCCGGCAGGCTGACGACTGGGTTAGTGGCGATGACCCAGACCGCCTTGACCTTTCCCGCTTCGATGGCCTGGAACAAGTCCACGGCTTTCAGGCCAGGCTTCTCTGCTATGCGTGGCGAGTCCCAGAAGGTCTGCACGGCGGAACGATGCTCGGCCTTGTCCAGGTCCAGGTGCGCGGCCAGCATGTTGGCAAGGCCGCCCACTTCGCGGCCGCCCATCGCGTTGGGCTGGCCGGTCACCGAGAACGGCCCCATACCCGGCTTGCCGATGCGGCCGCCGATCAGGTGGCAGTTCAGGATGCTGTTCACCTTGTCGGTTCCCGCGGAGGACTGGTTCACGCCCTGCGAGAACACCGTGACGGTTTTCGCCGTGGCGGCGAAGGATTCATAGAAGGCCGCCACGTCCGCCAGCGAAAGGCGGCATGCAGCAGCCACCGCTTCCGGAGTGATCGCCGCCGCTTCCAGCGTGGCCTGCAGGCCGTCCGTATGCAGGGCGATGAAATCTTCGTCCATCGCGCCGATGCTGGCGAGATAGGTCAGCAGGCCGTTGAAAAGCCATACATCCGTGCCGGGCTTGATGGGCAGGTGCAGGTCGGCCAGCTCGCAGGTGGCCGTGTGGCGCGGATCTATCACCACCACCTTCAGCTCCGGCCGCATCTCCTTGGCGCGCGTGATGCGCTGGAACAGGATGGGGTGGCACCAGGCGAGGTTGGAACCTACCAGCACAATGAGATCGGCCAGTTCCAGGTCGTTGTAATCCACGGGCACCACGTCTTCGCCGAAAGCGCGCTTGTGCCCCGCCACGGCGGAGGACATGCAGAGGCGGGAGTTGGTGTCGATATTGGCGCTGCCGACATAGCCTTTCATCAGCTTGTTGGCAACGTAGTAGTCCTCGGTGAGCAGCTGGCCCGATACGTAGAGGGCCACGGCATCCGGCCCATGCTCGCCGATGATGGCGCGCCATTTGTCCGCGACGCGGCCCAGCGCATCGTCCCAGCTTACCTGGCGCAGCACGCCGTTCTCGCGCACCTTGGGATGCAGCAGGCGGCCTTCCAGCGACAGGGTTTCGTTGAGGGCCGAGCCCTTCACGCACAGCCTTCCGCCGTTGGCGGGGTGCTCGGGGTCGCCCACGATCTGCGCCGCGGCCGCTCCCTGCGGCGTGGCCTTCACGCCGCAGCCTACGCCGCAATAAGGGCAGGTGCTGCGGATGGGCAGGTGTTCCTGATTCAAGTTCATGCAGCTTTCCCGAACAGCAGTTGGTGGCGGATCGCCGAAATGTCGGCGCCCTTCTGGATCATGTCGAAGTACCACGGGCCGTCCTGCACGTCCCCGTAGAGAACGGCGCCAGCGATGCGGCCGCCGTCGAGCACCAGGCGCTTGTAGACGCCCCGCCGCGCGTCGCGCAGCACGAGGTCTTCGGTTTCCCCGTCCCCGATGATGTCGCCGACCGAATAGAGTTCGATGCCGGTGACCTTCAGGCGGGTCGCCGTAGCCTGCTGGATGTAGCGGCGGTGGCCCGCACCGGACAGGTGCGCCGCGCAGACGCGCGCCTGCTCCCAGATCGGGGCAACGAGGCCGAAGGTGGCGCGGCGGTGCTGCACGCATTCGCCCACGGCGTAGATGCGGGGATCGTAGGTCTGCAGCGTGTCGTCCACCACGATGGCGCGTTCGCAGTGCAGGCCCGCACTCTGGGCCAGCGCGATATTGGGACGCACGCCTGCGGTCATCACCACCAGGTCCGCCGGAATCTCCGTGCCGTCCTTCAGGCGCACCGCCGTCACGCGCTCCTCGCCAACGATTTCGCTGGTGTGCGCTTCCAGCATGAAGCGCAGGCCCTTGCGTTCCAGCGCTGCCTGCAGCAGCTGGGCAGCGGGCTTGTCGAGCTGCTGGTTCATCAGCGCGTCCGTCACGTGCAGCACAGTCACGTCCATGCCCTGGCGCGACAGGCCGTTGGCCGCTTCGAGCCCCAGCAGCCCGCCGCCGATGACCACGGCCCGCTTGTGCGTGCGCGCGGCGGACAGCATGGCTTCCACGTCCTTGATGTCGCGGAAGGCGACGACGCCCGGCAGGGTGTGCCCCGGCACGGGAATGATGAAAGGCTGTGAGCCGGTGGCCAGCAGCAGGCGGTCGTAGCGTACTTCCAGGCCGGAGCGGGCGCGCACGACGCGGCGCTTGCGGTCGATCTTCTGCACCGGGTCGCCCGCGTGCAGGGTGATGCCGTTCTGCTCATACCACTCGCGGGTATTGAGCATGATGTCGTCCACCGTCTTCTCGCCCGCCAGCAGGGGCGAGAGCAGGATGCGGTTGTAGTTGCCGTGAGGCTCCGCGCCGAAGACGGTGATGTCGTACATGTCCGGCGCGAGCTTGAGCAGTTCCTCGACGGTGCGCATGCCCGCCATGCCGTTGCCGACGACGACCAGCGCGGGTTTCATGCCCCGACCCAGACCTTTCCGCCTTCGATGCGCGCGGGCCAGGTGGCTACCGAATGTTCGGGCGCCTCCAGGCATTCGCCGGTCTGCAGGTCGAAGTGATGCTTGTACAGCGGGGACGCCACGACGATGCGCTCGCCGAGATTACCCACCAGGCCGCGCGAGAGCACGGAGGCATTGGCGTTGGGGTCGAAATTGGCGATGGCGAATAAGCGCTGCTCCGTGCCGTCGTTCAGGCGGAACACGGCCACCTGGTCCTCGCCCAGCAGGGCGCAGACGCCGGTGTTGGGAACGATGTCGTCCAGTTGGCAGATGGCGGTCCAGCTGCCTGCTTCGTTTTCACGTTTCATGTCGCTCTCCTTACGCTACCTTGATGGGAATACGCTTGCGCTCTTCGACGGTGGCCGGACGGATCTGGCCGCGCTCCTCCATGAACACCACATTGTTGTCGCCCGCCTCGCTGTTGACGAAATGGCGGAAGCGCTTGCGGGTCTCGGGATTGTTGACGGCCTCCTTCCATTCGCAGGCGTAGGTGTCGACCACGCGCTGCATGTCCGCTTCCAGTTCGGCGGCGATGCCGAGCTTGTCGCCGATGACGACCTGCTTGAGGTAATCCAGGCCGCCTTCCAGGTTTTCGCGCCAGGTGCTGGTGCGCTGCAGGCGGTCCGCCGTGCGGCTGTAGAACATGAGGAAGCGGTCGATGTAGCTCACCAGGGTGGCCTTGTCGAGGTCCGACGCAAGCAGCTCGGCGTGGCGCGGCTTCATGCCGCCGTTGCCGCACACGTAGAGGTTCCAGCCCTTGTCCGTGGCGATGATGCCCACGTCCTTGCCCTGGGCTTCGGCGCACTCGCGGGTGCAGCCGGATACGCCGAACTTGATCTTGTGCGGTGTGCGCAGGCCCTTGTAGCGGTTTTCCAGCTCGATGGCGAGGCCAACGCTGTCGTCCACCCCGTAGCGGCACCAGGTGGAGCCCACGCAGGACTTCACCGTGCGCAGGGACTTGCCGTAGGCGTGGCCGGTCTCGAAGCCTGCCTCGATCAGCTCTTCCCAGATGGCGGGCAGCTGTTCGACGCGTGCGCCGAACAGGTCCACGCGCTGGCCGCCCGTGATCTTGGTGTACAGGCCGTGCTTCTTGGCCACCTGGCCGACGGCGATCAGACCGTCCGGCGTCACCTCGCCGCCCGGCATGCGCGGCACCACGGAGTAGGTGCCGTCCTTCTGGATATTGCCGAGGAAGTAGTCGTTCGAATCCTGCAGGCTGGCGTGCTCCTTCTTCAGCACGAAGTCGTTCCAGCAGGTGGCGAGGATACTGGCCGCCAGCGGCTTGCACACGTCGCAGCCCAGGCCCTTGCCATGCTGTGCCAGCAGCTCGCCGAAGGTCTTGATGCCTCCCACGCGGATCAGGTGGAACAGCTCCTGGCGCGAGTGCGGGAAGTGTTCGCAGACATGATTGTTCACGTCCATGCCGAGCTTCTTCATCTCGGCCTTCATGATCTGGGTGACGAGGGGCACGCAGCCGCCGCAGGTGGTGCCCGCGCCCGTGCACTTCTTCAGCGCGCCGATGCTCGTTGCGCCGCCGCGGACCGCCTCGCAGATGGCGCCCTTCGACACGTCGTTGCAGGAGCAGATCTGCGCGCCAGCGGGCAGCGCCTCGACGCCGATGCCCGGCTTCGCCCCGCCTTCGGACTGCGGCAGGATCAGGAACTCCGGCGATTCCGGCAGCTCGATCCGGTTCAGCATCATCTGCAACAGGGTGCCGTACTCGCCCGCATCGCCCACCATGACGCCGCCCAGCAGGTACTTGCCGCAGTCGGACACCACGATCTTCTTGTAGACCTGCTTGCGCTCGTCCGTGAACTGGTAGCTGCGCGCGCCTTCGGCCCTGGCGTGCGGGTCGCCGATGCTGGCCACGTCCACGCCCATCAGTTTCAGCTTGGTGCTCATGTCGGCGCCGGTGAACTCGGCGGCCTGGCCCAGCATATGTTTCGCCGCCACGCGGGCCATGTCGTAACCCGGCGCCACCAGGCCATACACCATGCCGTTCCAGAGAGCGCACTCGCCGATGGCGTACACGTTCGGGTCGGAGGTGAGGCAGCTGTTGTCGATCTGGATGCCGCCGCGCGGCCCCACCGCCAGGCCGCACTCGCGCGCCAGCTGGTCGCGCGGGCGGATACCGGCCGAGAACACAATCATGTCCGCATCCAGGTGGCTGCCGTCCGCGAACTGCATCCGGTGGGCGCCCTCCTCGCCATCCACGATGGCGACGGTATTCTTGCCGGTGTGGACGGTCACGCCCAGCTCTTCGATCTTGTTGCGCAGGATGCGGCCGCCGCCATCATCCACCTGCACGGCCATCAGGCGCGGCGAGAATTCGACGACGTGCGTCGCCAGGTTCATGTCGCGCAGGGCCTTCGCGCATTCCAGGCCCAGCAGGCCGCCGCCGATCACAACGCCGCTGCGCGCGCGGCTGCCGCATTCGAGCATGGCCTCCAGGTCTTCGATGGTGCGGTAGACGAAGCAGTCCTTGCGGTCCCTGCCTTCCAGCGGGGGAACGAAGGGGAAGGAGCCGGTGGCCAGCACCAGCTTGTCGTAATCCAGCACTTCGCCGGTGCTCGCCGTGACCTTGCGCGCGGCGAGGTCGATGGCGGTGGCGCGGGCGTTCAGCTTCAGCACATAGCCGCTGTTCTCGAAGAAGCCGTCCTTGACCAGCGAGAGCTGTTCGGCGCTTTTCCCGGAGAAGAATTCGGAGAGGTGGACGCGGTCGTAGGCCGGACGAGGCTCTTCGCACAGCACCGTCACTTCGAGGCCGGAAGCGCCGCTGTCGGCCAGGCTTTCGAGGAATTTGTGGCCCACCATACCGTGGCCGATCACCAGGACTTTCATGCTTTTGCTCCTTATGCTGCTGCCGTGGGGCTGATTGCGTGTTCTGCTGCCGTGGCCGCGCTGAAGCGCACGGCGATCGCGCATAGCGCGGATACAGCCACGAAGAAACCGAGATAGGACAGCGTCTGCTGCGTGTTGCCGACGCCCTTCATCAGGAAGCCCGCCGCCACCGCGCCCACGTTGCCGCCAGCGCCGATGATCCCGGCGACACCGCCCAGGGCGCGGCGGTCGATGAAGGGCACCAGGGCATAGGTGGCGCCGCAGGCCATGTGGGTGCACAGGCCGAAGCTCAGCATGGCCACAAGGGCGAGCGCCACGCTGTCCGCATGGGCGAACCAGATAAGGCCTGCACCTTCCCCCAGCATGAGCACGAAGAGCAGCGTCACGCGGCTGTTCAGGGTGCCGCGCCTTGCGGCCTTGTCCGAGATCCAGCCGCCCAGGGCGCGGGCGAACAGCGCCAGCAGGCCGAAGCTGCCCGCCGCCATGCCAGCCTGGCCCAATGACAGATCGAACCGGTCGACGTAATAGATGGCCGCCACATTGTGGATAAAGAGTTCGATGCCGAAGCAGGCCCCGTAGGTCACGAACAGCATCCACACGCGGTAGTTGGCGGCGGCCAGCTTGAAGCTCTCCCAGCCGCCCTTCTTGCCGCCTTCGACTTCGATGCCCGCGGCGCGCAGCTCTTCGTAGTTACCTTGCGGGCAGTCCTGCGTGAGGCGGTAGTACAGCAGGCCCACGACGATCATCAGCACGCCCGGCACGATCAGCGCCACGCGCCAGCCCATGGATTCGCTCACGCCCAGCATGAGCAGCGCTGACAGCAGCAGCGGCATGGTGGCCTGGGTGACGCCGCCGCCCGAATTGCCCCAGCCTGCGGCAGCGGCATTGGCCGTGCCGACGATGCGCGGCGCGAACATCACGGTGGTGTGATACTGGGTGATGACGAAGCTGGCGCCGATGGCGCCGATCAGCAGGCGGAAGAAGAGGAAGCTCTCGTAGCTCTGCGAAGCGGCCACGCCGAACACGGGAATGGAGCCCAGAAGCAGCAGGCCGGTGTGCGCCTTGCGCGGGCCATAGCGGTCGCACAGGGGGCCGATGACCAGGCGGACCAGGATGGTAATGGCGACGGCGGCGATGTTGATGTTCGCGATCTGCGCCGGCGTGAGGCCGAATTCCCCTTTGATGACAGGCATGAGCGGCGCGCAAGCGAACCAGGCGAAGAAGCAGGCGAAGAACGCCATCCACGCCATGTGGAAGGCCCGCATCTGCGGGGTGCTGAAGGAGAAGAGCTTGATGCTGTCAGCTTTGCTGGCCATTTTCGAATCCCGTCTGAAAACAAAAAAGGCGCCCGTGCTGCGCGGCCTGTGTTGGCCGGACTGCACGGACGCCGTTGTCCTTTTCCGCAGCTCCGTCGTTGGAGCTGCGCTCACTATTTGGGAAGATCGCCGTTGACCCTCACCCTATGCTTTGCAAGAGCCGTGCCAGGCCTTCGCAGAGGGATGGACAGGGGGGAAGCCGGCCCGAATTGCGATATCGCGGTGCGGCACTGCACAAGATTGGTGCGCAAAGCCCTCACACCGATGTGCTAAGGGCGGAGCTCACCATGTCGTCGATTTCGCTCGTGATATTCGAGAGCACACCCGCCACCACGGCGAACTCCCGCCCTGCATGCCCGGCGCGGGCGGCCACGATGCGCGCATTGAAGGCCACCATGCGTGCCTGTTTGGCAATGGTCTCGATATCCGTGATCACGCCGCGCAGTTGCTTCTTCATCAGGGTAGCGTGCAGTTTCGACTGCTCTTCATAGATGGCGGTGATCTGGTGCAGCACGGTGAGCGTGGGCGTGGTGATGCGCACGAGCTCCGCCAGCAGCGCTTCCGCCTGCGCGCTGGCCTGCTCCATTGCCCCAAGCGTCCTTTCGGCGAGCTCCATGAAATGGACGATCTGCCGGTCGCCCTGCTGCTTCCCGAAATAGGCCTCCTGCAATTCGGCGCAGAAAACGCCCGGCAAGCCGTCCTTGTCGCTGAGCAGCGCAGTATGCGCGCCGCGAAAAAGTTCCAGGGCCTCGCGCGCAATGCCGATGGCGTCCTCCTGGCCCTGGGCAGCCAGCACGGCGTACAGCACCAGTCTTTGCGAGGTGAAGCGGCGGCGCCCTGAAAGATTAATCAGGGCGCCGAAGATTTCGCCCGCCAGCGGCTTGCCGGTATGTGCTGCCATCTACGCGGCCTCCTTGGCAGGATGCGCCTGTTTCCGGTACAGGAATTCCAGCACGGCGCTGCGGCACGCCACATAGCGTGCGTCCTGCGCCAGCGCCACGCGGTCGCGCGGGCGCTCCAGCGGCACTTCCAGTATCTCGCCGATGGTCGCCGCCGGCCCGTTGGTGAGCATGACGATACGGTCCGACAGCAGCACCGCTTCGTCCACATCGTGCGTCACCATGACCACAGTGGAGCTGGTGGCCGCCACGATCTTCAGCAGTTCGTCCTGCAGATGGGCGCGCGTGAGCGCATCGAGTGCGCCGAAAGGCTCGTCCATCAGCAGCACCTTGGGTTCCATGGCGAGTGCGCGGGCGATACCCACGCGCTGCTTCATGCCGCCGGATATTTCATGCGGACGTTTGTTCTCCGCTGCCGTCAGGCCCACCAGCGCCAGCGCCTGCATCGTGCGCTCGCGCAGCTGGGCGCGCGTTTCGCTGCGGCCGAACACGCGCTCCACGCCGAGGTGGATGTTCTCGGCGCAGGTAAGCCAGGGCAGGAGTGAATGGTTCTGGAACACCACCGAGCGCTCCGGCGAAGGGCCGGCGATTTCGCGGTTGGCGCACAGCAGCGTTCCTTCGCTGGGCTTGAGCAGTCCGGCGACAAGATTCAGCAGCGTGGACTTGCCGCAGCCGGAGTGGCCGATCAGGGTGACGAATTCCCCCTGCCTCACCTTCAGGTCGATGCCATGCAGGGCGTGGAAGCAGCCCTTCTTGGTGTGGAACACCATCTCCACGCCGTCGATCTCGATAAATTTCGGATTCATCATGAACTCCTTTCAGGTCTGCTCGTAGCTGAACGCCTTGGCCAGCGCCATCAGCAGCTGTTCCAGCACGAGACCCACCACGCCGATGGCGAGAATCGCTATCAGGATGTGCGGCACGTTCAGGTTGTTCCATTCGTCCCACAGCCAGAAGCCGATGCCGACGCCGCCCGTCAGCATCTCCGCCGCCACGATCACCAGCCACGCCGTGCCGATGGAGAGCCGCACACCGGTGAGGATGTAGGGCAGCGCCGACGGCAGCAGGATCGTGGTGAGCACCTTCCATTCGGAGAGGTTCAGCACCCGCGCCACGTTCATGTAGTCCTGCGGCACACGCTGCACGCCCACCGCCGTGTTGATGATCATGGGCCAGATGGAGCAGATGAAGATGGACCAGATTGCGGCGGGATTGGCCGACTTGAAGACCAGCAGGCCGATCGGCAGCCAGGCCAGCGGCGACACCGGCTTGAGCAGGCTGATGATGGGCCCGAACATGGCGCCGAAGAAGGGCACGCGGCCGATCAGGAAACCCAGGGGAATGCCCAGCAGCGCCGCCATGCCGAAGCCCATGGCCACGCGCTGCAGCGACGCCAGCACGTTCCAGCCTATGCCCTGGTCGTTCGGGCTGTTGCGGTAGAAGGGATCGGACAGCATCTTCACCATCTCCTGCAAGGTGGCCAGGGGCGTGGGGAAGCTGCCGTTGTTCATCGACAGCAGCTGCCAGATCAGCACCGCCAGTGCAATCCCCAGCAGCGGAGGAACCACCAGCATGAAAGCCGCCGATACGGGCTGCCTGCCGCGCGGCGCAGGCATGGGCTTGGGCTTGGCAGCCGCCGCAGCGGCGGCCACCTCCTTGTTTTCGGATGTATGCGAGGCGCTCATGATCAGGCCTTGATCTTGAAGGAGGCCGCGTAGGCCTTGGGATTCTTGCCGTCCCATACCGTGCCGTCCATGAGCTTCGAGCTGCGCATGGGGCTCTTGGGCAGGGGCGTCTTCGTCATGGCCGCGGCATCCTTGAACAGGTCGATCTGGTTCACGGACTGCGCCACCGCCATATAGTCCGGATCCTCCTTCAGCAGGCCCCAGCGCCGGTGCTGGGTAAGGAACCACATGCCGTCGGACAGGTAGGGGAAGTTGACCGCGCCGTCGTTATAGAACTTCATGTAGTTCGGGTCGTCCCAGGTTTTGCCAAGACCGTTCTGGTAGCGGCCCATGATGCGCTGGTCGATGGCGTCCTTGCTGGTGTTGACGTAGGACTTGTCGGCAATGACTTCGGCCATCCTGTTCTTGTTGATCAGCGAAGCGTCGATCCATTTGCCCGCTTCGAGAATCGCCGCCATCATGGCGCGGCAGGTGTTCGGATACTTCTTCGCGAAATCCAGCGTGCAGCCCAGCACCTTCTCCGGATGGTCGCGCCATATATCCTGGGTGGTGGTGGCCGTGATGCCCACGCCGTCCATGATGGCCCGGTGGCCCCAGGGCTCGCCCACGCAGAAGCCGTCCATATTCCCCACCCGCATATTGGCCACCATCTGCGGCGGCGGCACGGTGATGACTTTCGCATCCTTCATGGGATTGATGCCGTTCGCCGCCAGCCAGTAGTACAGCCACATGGCGTGGGTGCCGGTGGGGAAGGTCTGCGCGAAGGTGTACTCGCGCTGCTCGCCGCGCATCAGCTTCGCTAGGGAAGGGCCATCCACGGCGCCCTTGTCGGACCGTTTCTTCGACAGCGTAATGGCCTGGCCGTTGTTGTTCAGGCCCATGAGAACGGCCATGTCCTTCTTCTGGCCGCCGACGCCCATCTGCACGCCGTACAGGAGGCCATACAGCACATGGGCCGCATCGAGATCGCCGTTCGCGAGCTTGTCGCGCACGCCCGCCCAGGAAGCCTCCTTGCTCAGCACGAACTTCACGCCATATTTCTTGTCCAGGCCCAGGACGGACGCCATCACCACCGACGCGCAGTCGGTGAGCGGAATGAAGCCGATCCTGATTTCTTCCTTCTCCGGCTTGTCCGAGCCCGCAGCCCACGCTCCTCCTGTCGACAGTCCCAACACGCTTCCTCCCGCTACCAATGCTGCGCCATGCAAAATCGTCCTGCGTGTGGCATCGACTTTCTCTCCCTGAAGCTCTTTGAATTCCATGGCATTTCCTCGTTGGACCGGCACGCCGGTCGGCCAAAAAAAAAGCCTGCCCCTCCCTGAGCGAACCCACGGATGGCAGACGTCGTTGTCTGATGCAACCTGCCGCCGTTGGCCGGTAACACCGGGCGCCCGATGGCGCCTGATAGCCTATAAGCAACCGCCGTGCCAATGCAGTTCTCACTATGAGGAAGGGGAAAGGGGGCAGGACAGCGCGCCACGCGGTGGCGCACGGCGGCGCACTGGGATTGTGCACCGCATCATTCTGGACAGCTCAGCCCAGGTAGTCTTCGACGTCCAGGATGCGCTGCGCGACTTCGGAAAGCTTGAGGTTCTTGCTCATGGCCATGCCGCGCAGCTTGCGGTAGGCCTGCTCTTCGCTGCAGTGCTGGCGCTCCATCAGCAGGCCTTTCGCGCGCTCGATCACCTTGCGCTCGGCCAGTTTGCTCTTCGTGTCGGAAAGCTCGTCCAGCAGCTTCTGCTCGCGCCGGAAGCGGGCCAGAGCGACGTTCAGCACCGGCTTGATACGCTCCGCCTGCAGGCCCGCCACGATGTAGGCCGAAACACCTGCCGCCACCGCCGCCTCCATGGTTTCCGTATCCTCGCTCTCGGTGAACATGACGATGGGGCGGCGCTCGTCCCGCGTGGCGATGACGATGTGTTCCAGCACGTCGCGCGCATCGGATTCGGCGTCGACGATGATCATGTCCGGCTGGAGCTTGGCGATGTGCTCGGGCAGGTACATGTCCGCCGGGAGGGAAGCGACGATGTCCAGCCCAGCCTCCAGCAGGCCGATACGCAGGATGCGCCCGCGCTCGGCCTGGGCGCGCAGGGATTCGTCATCCTCCTCGC
This sequence comes from Massilia endophytica, assembly GCF_021165955.1. Classification (NCBI taxonomy): domain Bacteria; kingdom Pseudomonadati; phylum Pseudomonadota; class Betaproteobacteria; order Burkholderiales; family Oxalobacteraceae; genus Massilia; species Massilia endophytica. The sequence goes on from NZ_CP088952.1 coordinate 4,165,037, forward strand.
CAGGGGAAATGGTCGGATTGACAACAACGATACGGAGGTTACGCATCACATTAGGGCAAAATGACGTACATGCTGCCCTAGCAAGCAAGAATCGCACCAGTATCGGGCGTTGTTCTCTCAGGCGGCCATGGGATCTTCCGGCGGTCCGCCTTCGGAAAGGCGCTTCGCCGTGCGCAGCGCCTCCACGATCGCCGCCAGGGCCTCGGCGCGCGCCTCGGAGCTGGGCACGCGCAATGCGTAGGAAGGGTGGTAGGTGGCCACGACCCAGCGGCCTTCATGCTGGAAGGGTTTGCCGAAATGGTCCTTCAGCGCCACGCTCCCGCTCTGCATGATGGACTTGAGCGCCGTGCTGCCAAGCGCCACCAGCACGTCCGGCCCGATGGCTTCGAGCTCGGTCTCCAGCCAGTAGTGGCAGGCCATCACTTCGCGCTGGCCGGGCGTCTTGTGCAGGCGGCGCTTGCCGCGCGGCTCCCATTTGAAGTGCTTCACGGCGTTGGTGATGTAGACCTTGCGGCGGTCCATCCCCGCCTGGTCCATCGCCCGGTCCAGCAGCTCGCCCGCCGGTCCCACGAAGGGCTTGCCTGCCAGGTCTTCCTGGTCGCCCGGCTGCTCGCCCACCAGCATCACCTTCGCGCGGCGCGCGCCCTGCCCGCCCACGGCCTGGGTGGCGTTCTGCCACAGGTCGCAGCGGCGGCATTCGTCCAGGGTGCTGGGCTGCTGCCGCTCGGGCTGCGCATCCTCCGGCGCAATGGGGATCGTGGCGCCCTTGCGCTTGCCCACCGTATCGAGCTGGCCGACCTTGCGCGCGCCGGCGGCGGCCTGCGACACCATCTGCGGCACCACAGCCGCTTCCGGCAGATTCTTCCAGAAGCGGGAGCGGATATGGCTGTGCATGATGTCCGCATTCAGGCGCGCGGGATTGAAGATGCTGCGGTAGTAGGTGAGCCACATCGCCTCGCCGGGATCGTCGATGTCGGCGGCGCTGCGCATCAGCGGGCCTGTGCTGTGCAGGGTGCTGCCGTCCCACAGCACGGAGGCTTCGGGTGTGGCGATCAGCCAGCTGTTGCGGCCCATGCGTTTTGCAAAATGCAGCGCGACTTCGTGCAGCACATCGTGCGCGGGTTCGAACCAGGCCACATAGCGCGGCGCGCCAGCCGATTCGGGGCGTTCGCGGAAGCGCAGGTAGGCGTGCATGTCGTGCACCTCGTGGTGCACGGCTTTCACCATGTGCTGCAAACGCCCGCCATCTTCGTCCGCCATCGAAAGAATCTCCTGTTCGCCATGGTGCCAGCGCCACAGCACGCGGTACAGGAAGGCCCAGCGGCCGGGATCGCGGTAGCAGGCCGCGCTTTGCAGCATTTCCATGAGCTGGCGCGGCACGCGCGGCGCCACGTCCGGCTGTTGCGAGGCTTGCGGCGGCAGCTCCGGCATGGCGCCGCTGAGCAGGTCCCCGCCTTCTTCCTGTCCGGTCCATTGTACGGATTCAGGAGGCGCACGGCGCACGATCAGCTGTCGCGCCGCTGCGCGCCACTCATCGAAGGAACGGACGAGCAACAACATTACGCAGCCTGCAGCTCCGGCCACAGCGGCATCTGTTCCGGCGCGTCCGCCATGGCGCGGCGCAGGGTTTCCGATGGCGTGGTGTCGCGCGCGGGCGAGTAGTCCGCCGTGATGATGAAGGGCGCGATCTTCTTCATGCTGCAGCGCAGCCGCGAAAGGTCGGCGTAGCGCACCTGGCGCATGCGGCGCAGCTCCACGATACGCTTGGCGTTGCGCAGGCCGATGCCGGGAACGCGCGCGATCATCGCCAGCTCCGCGCGGTTCAGGTCCATGGGGAAATGCTCGCGGTTGGCGAGGGCCCAGGCGAGCTTGGGATCGATGTCGAGAGCCAGATTGCCGGAGGCGGGCAACAGCTCCTTCACCTGGAAGCCATAGCCGCGCAGGAGAAAGTCCGCCTGATAGAGCCGGTGTTCGCGCAGCAGGGGCGGCGGCGCGAGCGGCACGCTTTTCGGGCTTTGCGGAATGGGGCTGAAGGCGGAGTAATAGACACGTTTCAGCTTGTAGCTGCCGTACAGGGTTTCGGCCGTGCTGAGAATGCGCTGGTCGTCGCTCGCATCCGCGCCCACGATCATCTGCGTGCTCTGGCCCGCCGGTGCGAAGACAGGCGCCTTCGGCTCCGCTTCCTTCTCGTCCAGCTTCAGGCGGATATTGCCCATGGCGAGCTTGATGGTATGCACGCTCTTCTCAGGCGCCAGCTGCTCGATGCTGTTCTGCGTTGGCAGCTCGATGTTGACGCTCAGGCGGTCGGCGTAGCGGCCCGCCGCCTCGATCAGCGCGGCATCCGCATCGGGAATGGTCTTCAGGTGGATATAGCCGCGAAACTGGTGCACCTCGCGCAGCTCGCGCGCCACGGCCACCAGCTGCTCCATCGTATAGTCGGCGGAGCGGATGATGCCCGAGCTGAGGAAGAGGCCATCGATATAATTGCGCAGGTAGAAATCGACCGTGAGCTTGACCACTTCCTGCACGGAGAAGCGGGCGCGCGGCACGTTCGAGCTGCGCCGGTTCACGCAGTACTGGCAGTCGTAGGCGCAGAAGTTGGTAAGCAGGATCTTGAGCAGGGATACGCAGCGGCCGTCCGGCGTATAGCTGTGGCAGATGCCCATGCCGTTCGTGGCGCCGATACCGTCGCGGCCTTCGGAGGAACGCTTCGGCGCGCCGCTGCTGGCGCAGGACGCATCGTACTTCGCGGCGTCCGCCAGGATTTCCAGCTTGTCGATCGTTTCCATGCCTGCTTCAATACTGTATAGACATACAGTCTATCATTTTCTGTCCAAGACAGGACATCGGTGCGGCAATCGTGTCGCACTCCGTGCACAATAGCGAAAACTTGAGAGAACCGGACCATGCTGATCGCCACCTTCAACGTCAACGGAATCACCAGCCGCCTGCCCGCCCTGCTGCAATGGCTCGAAGAGAAGCAGCCGGACGTAGCCTGCCTCCAGGAGCTGAAGGCGCCGCAGGAGAAATTCCCCGAGCAGGCCATCCGCGACGCGGGCTACTGCCCCATCTGGCACGGTCAGAAAAGCTGGAATGGCGTTGCCATCCTGGCGCGCGGCGTGGAGCCGCAGGAGATCGGGCGCGGCCTGCAGGGCGACCCCGAGGACGCGCAGAGCCGCTATATCGAGGCGGTGGTGAACGGCATCGTGATCTGCTGCCTCTATCTGCCCAACGGGAACCCGGCGCCGGGGCCCAAGTTCGACTACAAACTCAAATGGTTCGAGCGCCTCATCAAGCGCGGCGAGGAGCTGCTGGCGACAGGCGCGCCGGTGGTGATGGCCGGCGACTTCAACGTGATGCCCACGGAGCTTGACGTCTACAAGCCGGAACGCTGGGTGGACGATGCGCTCTTCCGCCCCGAGACCCGCGAGGCCTTCCACCGCCTGGTGGCGCAAGGCTGGACCGATTCCCTGCGCGCCATGCATCCCGGCAAAAAGATCTACACCTTCTGGGATTACTTCCGCAATGCCTTCGGCCGCGACGCAGGCCTGCGCATCGACCACCTGCTGCTCAGCCCCGCGCTGGCGGACAAACTGGTGGCGGCTGGCGTGGACCGCGAAGTGCGCGGCCGCGAAAAACCCAGCGACCACGCGCCGACGTGGATCGAGCTGGACCTGGGCTGACCCGGCTAGCTGCTCCCCTCCCGACGCGGCAGCAGGCCGAAGAATTGCAGCATGGCGCGGCTCGCATCCGGGCCTGCGCAGTCCGTATAAGTCCCGTCCGCGCTGCCGCCGGCCCAGGCGTGCCCGGCTCCATGCAGCACCCAGTGCTCGGCAATCACCTGGCCATTCCCGTCCTGATACCTGGACCGGGTATAGCGCCGCCCGCCCGGCGCCTTCCCGGTTTGGGACACCGGCGCGCTGCCGCTGTGCGAAGCGGCCGCTGCGGCCACGATATGCTGCCCGTTCGCGGGATGGACTGTTGCGTCCCGGTCCCCATGCATGACGATGACTTTCGGACCGCTTCCATGCCGGTGCGTCCCGGAAGCGCCCGTGCGCATGGACTGCAAGGCGGAAGGCAGATCGTGTGCCGCGCCAAAGGGCAGGCCGGAATGCACGCCCACAGCATGGAAAACTTCCGGATACAATGCGCCGACCACTGCCGCCATCGCGCCGCCGGCCGACAGGCCGGCGATACAGATGCGCGCGGAGTCCACCGGATGGTTCGCCATAACCTGGCGGACAATCCCCACAATCAGTGCGGGTTCGCCCTTGCCGCGCTGCTGGTCCGCTGCGCTGAACCAGTTCCAGCAGCGCGAGCTGTTGGCCTGCTGCGACTGCTCCGGCCAGACCACCAGACAGGCGGCCTCCTCCGCCAGGCGATTCATCCTGGTCCCGGCAGCGAAATCGTCGGCGTCCTGCGTACAGCCATGCAGCATCACCAGCAGCGCTGCCGGCTGTCCCGTGCAGGTACTGGGGATATACAGCTTGTAGTTGCGCTGGCCAGCCGGTCCTTCGTACGAGAGCGCCACATAGCGTGCGCCATCCGGCAGCGGCGGCGCCCGGAGGGGAGCGCGCCGCCGTCCGGCCGCAGCTTCCGCCACACTCTTAGGCAGGGTAATGCCATGTTGCGCCACCAGCGCGGCGATGTCCGGCAATCCGGCCGCCGCCATCGCCTTGAGCCCCTGCACTGCGCTGGCCATCGGCGCCTCTTCCGCTTCCGGCCCCGCTGCCGCAGACGACCCTGTCCATGCAGGTGCGGCGTTCAAGTCCTTCATCTCTGGCGTGGCCACGCTACGGCTCGTGTCCTGTACGCTGTCCGGATTGTGCTGCGCGAGCGCTTCCCTGATCGAAGCGGTCGCAGCGAGCGGCCCATCCTTCATCAGCTGCAGCGTCGCTTCCCGCAGACGCGCCATCAATACCATATCGGGTTTCATAAGGGCTTTCGTGTTGTGCTGCGTGGGAAGATCAGGCGATGCGGCCCGCGAGCACCGCACGGACCGCCGGACTGGCATGCAAGGCGCCAAGGACGGTAGCCGAACGAATGGTCGCTGCCGCAAGCGCAGGCGGTACGTCGTCCGCAATGGTGAGCAGACCAAGGACGCGCAGGGACAGCATCTCTCCGCGTGCCTGTACGGCTTCGAGCTCAGCACGGCTGCAAGAAAGCAATCCGAGCACGAGTTCGTCACGCTCCACAGTGCGGCGCACTGCCTCGGCGTGCTGGCTCAACTGATTACGCACGGCTGTGCGGATCAGGTCAGTGCGGTTGGAATAAAAGCCCTGCTGCACCAGCAGATCAATCTGGCCAAGGTCGACGGGCATGAGGTTCACCGTGATCTTTTCAGACTCGGCGAGCCGTGGTTTCAATTCGGGCATTGGCGCCTCCGGGTGGTGATTCGCCATACTAGCACCATCCAAGTGGATGTATTTTTTTATTTTGAGGCGAAAATATCCTTTCCGGCGGCGTTGCGGCACGGCGCAGCTTTGTCCCACACGGTGAAGGCGCGATTCCCTACATGGTCCGGCCGGCTTGGGCCTATGATCGTAGTCAGCTCCCCCCTACCGCGGGCGGCCAGCGAATGCATGGACCGCCGCGGCTCGCTTGCGCTCATGATGAAAAACCGGAGGTTCCATGGCCATTCCATATCGATCGACAGCGCCGCCGAAGACCAAGACCAAGGACTTGCTGAATGAAGAGTTTAACGATGCCCGCGCCGGCATTTGGTTTGACGGGCGACAGTTCTGCTTTCGCGAGTACCACTACGATCAGGTGGGCGATGCGCGGCGGTATGCAGCACTGGTGCGCATGCGTCCTGAATCCCGCATGCCCGCGACCCGTGCCCCTTCGCGTTCGCCCCTGAAAGACCCGACGCCAGGCGAGGAAGTCGTAATGCTCCAGCTCGGAATCAGGTTTGACGGACGTTACTATACTGCCGGGCCCTATCGCTACGATCGCTTCCTCGATGCGGCACAGTATGTCCTGAGCCACCCGCTGCCCGGCCGCCCGGCCAGCGTGGCAGTACAAGCGGGGACCCCGACTGAACCGAGCCATATCGACAGGCTGCTGGACGCCGCCCTGGAAGCCACTTTCCCGGCAAGCGATCCGGTGTCGGCCCTATCCTCCGGCGGTGTTCGGGCAGGCCAGGCACGGGACAGGAGAACTCGTATGGAAACCAGCTTACTTAAAAATATGCAAGTGACCGGGAAAGAAATTGCTGCTGCGTTCACCGGCGAAATAGATCCCGAGGCGGCAATGCGCATCGCCGACCGCCTGCTGTCGATGATGAACGACACTTCAGCTATTGACAACGAGATGGGATCGCGGCTGATGATCCTGGGCGCCCTGTCGGCACTGGGCCAGGCGGAAACAGCAGATGCCGTATTCGAACAGATGCCGCTCGCGGCCACCCCTGCCTAGCGCTCTCCCGCCGGCCCGGCTGGCCGCGACTCTCCCTAAGGATCGGTGGAGCGAAGCCCCGTCTTCTGTTTCCTCGGAAGGGTCACCGTGAACGTCGTGCCGTCTGTGATGTTCGACTGCACCTCGACCGAGCCCCCGTGGGCATGGACAATTTCCCGCGCGATGAAAAGCCCTATCCCCAGGCTCATCCGATCTCGCGGCGCAGAGTCCCGGGCGCCCGAAAGACGCACCAGTGGATCGAAGATGCTGGCCGTCTTCTCTGGCGGAATTACCGGCCCATGATTATTCACCGCAAGGAAAACATCGTCGTCATTGCCCGCCACATCGATCCTCACCGGCGCATCGCTGCTGCCGTACTGGAGAGCGTTGCCGATCAGATTCGACAGCACCTGAGCGATCCGGCTGGCATCAAAAAAGGAGCTCAACGACGGCGGAGCATTCAGTTCAAGCACGCGGTCCGGATGAAAAGTGCGCAATTCATTCACCACCTGCTCGCAAACGGCGCCCAGATTTTCGGTACGCGGACTGATTGGTATCCCCCGTCCCAGATGCGTACGCGTAAAGTCGACCAGGTCATTGACCAGTTTGTCCATGCGCTTGGCGCTGTTGAACATTCGGGTCGCGACCAGCACGTATTTCGGCAGGAGGTCGAGCCCTTGCATGATAAAGGTAGAGCCCATGATCAGCGTGCCCAGCGGGTTGCGCAGATCATGTCCAAGGATCGCAAGGAACATATTTTGCGATTGCTTGACCAAACGCTCGTAGCGGGCCACCGATTCCGCCACCGCCTGATCCACTGCCTCATTGAAACGGGTGATGTCTGCGAGGTCCATACTCGCATTGCGGCCCTGCGCTTGGGCACTCCACAGCATCAGAACGCTGGCGCGAAGAGCGCGGTATTCCGATATGAGCTGCACAACGGTATAGCCGGATCTAAGCCGTTGCTGAGCGTGGATTTCTGCTGGGGTGTCCTGATGGCTACGCCTCGCCAGCCCTTTCGATTTCGCAATGCGCTCTTCGTCCGACTGGGCGGTGCGGATGTCGTCGGCAAACGCCCCCAGCATCAGACGGGCGTGGTCGCGCAGATCCGCGTCGTTCATCGTCAGCGCGGGCGGTTCAATCGTGCGCGCAAAATCGTCCCAGGCGAGCAGGATCGGCTCAATGTTGGCTGAGATGAAGTCGGGGAGCCGGCGGTTGGTGTCCATGATCAGTCTCCAGTCAGCTGCAGCCCATGGGTCGAAGCGCTGTGATCATAGCACTGGACCTGGGCCCGCACGGGACAATTCGGCAAAATGACGAAAAGCGGCGGGCACTGGAGATGGGCCCGGTGCAGGCTCGGCGAACATCTTCCCAGTCAGAATGTCACCAGGTCATAAGGCGGTCCGATGTCAATGACGTACTGGATACTGTTCGCCGGAGTGCTGCTCATCGGCATGGCGCTGGCAGGCACTCTGCTGGAGCGCCTTCCCCTCAGCGGGGCCATGATCTATCTGGGCATCGGATTCCTTCTCGGGCCTGCCTTGGCCGACCTGCTGGCCCCCGACCCTTTCCGCTTCGCTGCCGGGCTGGAGCTGCTCGCCCAAGGGGCGCTCCTGATTTCGCTGTTCGCCGTAGGCATCAAACTGGAAGTGCCACTGCGTGACCGCCGCTGGGCAGCTCCGCTGCGCCTTGCTTTCGTATCGATGGCCATTACGGTCGCCCTGATCGCCGCCCTTGGCGTCTTCGGACTGGGCCTCCCACTCGGCGCGGCAGTTCTGCTGGGCGGCATTCTGGCGCCCACCGATCCCGTGCTGGCCTCAGGCGTGCAGCCGGAGGCAGGAGGCGCCCCCGACCCTGTCCGCTTCAGTCTCGCAGGCGAAGGTGCGCTGAACGACGGCTCCGCTTTTCCCTTCGTGCTGCTGGGACTGGGCCTGATGGGCGAACACGAGCTTGGCCGCTTCGGCTGGCATTGGCTGGCGGTGGACGTCGCCTGGGCATTGCTGGGCGGGATGCTCATCGGCGCGCTCACCTGCATCCTGATTGGTTCGCTGGTCGTATTCCTTCGCACGCACCATGACGAGGCGCTGGGCTTGAACGAGTTTGTCTCGCTCGGCACTATCGCGGTTTGCTTCGGGCTGGCGCAGCTGTGCCATGCATCAGGTTTTCTCGCCGTGTTCGCGGCCGGCCTCGCACTGCGCCGGATGCCTGGAGGCGTGCGGCTGGCGTCCTTCCGCATCTGGCCTCCCCTTGCGGCGCAGCGGCACGAAGCGACGGGAGCGACAATGCAGCGGAAGATTCAAGCATTCATCGAGCAGATGGAAAAGCTGGCCGAGCCCGTGCTCGTCATCGTAACAGGGGCGATGCTGCCCTTTATGGACATGGTCCCCGGCCTATGGTGGTTTACAGCCGTGCTTCTGGTTGCCGTACGGCCCGTGGCTGTCTTTATCGGCCTGGGTCATGCAGCGGTGTCACTGCGGCGTTCCAGCCTGATCGCGTGGTTCGGCATCCGCGGAATCGGTTCGATGTACTACCTGATGTATGCACTCAACCATGGCGTATCCGAAATGCTGGCGCAGCAGCTGGTAGCATTCACGTTGGCAGCGGTCACTACGTCCATCCTCCTGCACGGAATAACCGCCAGCCCGCTCATGAGATGGTACGCTCGGGACGATATGGGGCGGAGCCCGCGATGAGTGGGCTGCCGCCTGGCGCTTTTCGGGCCTCATGCGCACAGTGCTCGGAATGCTCCGGGTGCGCCAAGGATTCGCGCCGGCCCTCGCTGCTTGGGAGCCGGCCGGAACGTCCACAGCACGCCTCCGTGCTTACCTTAGGTCCGGTCTCCCGCTGCGGCCGAGGTGCCCGGACGAGCCCGGGCACGCTACAATGCTCGCGCCCCTCAACTTGCCATGAGTACGACATGACCTATCGCGTTACCCTGATCGCCTCGCTCCTCGCCAGCCTGATTGCCCTGCCCGTCCAAGCCGAATCGCCATCGCTGCAGCGAGCCAACAAGCTGCTGGCGTCCACGCCCCTGATCGACGGCCATAACGACCTGCCCTACATCATCGCCAGCTACGGCAAGCCGCATCACGATATCGATGCCTATGACCTGAACCACGCAATGCCGCACGAAACGGACATCGCGCGCATGCGCAAGGGCCACCTGACCGGCCAGTTCTGGGCTGTGTATGTGCCGGGCGAGCTGAAGTCGGGCTGGATGAAAGTGGGCATGGAACAGCTGGAACTGACGCGCCGCATGATCGCGAAGTATCCAGAGGCGCTGCAGCCCGCGTATAGCGCAAACGATATCGAGCGCGCCTTCAGGCAGAAACGCGTGGCCTCGCTGCTCGGGCTCGAAGGCGGCCATATGATCGAGAACAGCCTGGGCGCCCTGCGCGCCTATTACATGCTAGGCGCGCGCTACCTGACGCTCACCCATAACGTGACGCTGGACTGGGCCGATGCCGCGCTGGACGAACCGAAACACAAAGGACTGACGCCCTTTGGCAAGGAAGTGGTGCGCGAGATGAACCGCCTCGGCATGCTGGTGGACCTGAGCCATGTGAGCGCGGATGTCATGCGCGATGCCATCGCCACTTCGGAAGCGCCGGTGATCTTCTCGCACTCTTCCGCCCGCGCGGTCACGGACCATCCGCGCAATGTGCCGGACGACGTGCTGGCAAGCGTGCCGAAGAACGGCGGCGTGGTGATGATCACCTATGTGCCCGCCTTCGTGTCCACGGAAGCGATGAACTGGGTGAAGGGCCTCCTGGCGGCCAAAGCGGCAGCTGGCAGCGATTCTGAAGCGGTGAAAGCTGCCCAGGCAGCCTATATCGCCGCGCACGGCAAAGCGCCCCAAGCCACGCTCAAGCAGGTGGCCGACCATATCGATCATGTGGCAAAGGTGGCCGGCAAAGACCATGTGGGCCTGGCGGCCGACTACGGCGGCGCGACGGTACCGCCGATGCCCAAGGGGCTGGAGGATGTGTCGACGTACCCGAACCTGTTCGCGGAACTGATGGACCGGGGATGGAGCGATGCGGACCTGAAGAAGCTGGCGGGCCTCAACCTGATCCGCACCTTCCGCGAAGCGGAGAAAGTGGCGGCGCGCCTTCAGAAGACGCGCGCCCCGTCCATCGCCACCATCGAGGAGCTGGACGGCAGGATGACTCAGGCCGCCGAGTAGGTTTCGAGGCGGCGCGCCAGCACCGGCTGCAGTTCGGCGGCCGAGCTGACGTTCATGTTCAGGTCCTGCAGCTGGCCGTCGCGCAGGCCGTAGACCCAGCCGTGCACCGTCACCGGCTGGCCGCGGTCCCAGGCGTCCTGCACGATGGTGGTCGAGCACACGTTCACCACCTGCTCCACCACATTCAGCTCGCACAGCTTCTCGCTGCGCACGCGCTCTTCCAGCACCGAACCCAGATAACGCTCGTGCTTCTGGCTCACGTCCTGCACGTGGCGCAGCCAGTTGTCCACCAGGCCCACGCGGGTGTTGGTCAGCGCGGCATGCACGCCCTTGCAGCCGTAGTGGCCTACAATGATCACGTGCTTCACCTTCAGCACTTCAATGGCGAACTGCAGCACCGAGAGGCAGTTCAGGTCCGAGTGCACCACCACGTTGGCGATGTTACGGTGAACGAAGACTTCGCCCGGCGGCAGGCCAAGCAGCTCGTTTGCAGGCACGCGGCTGTCCGAGCAGCCGATCCAGAGATAATCCGGCGAGGCCTGCTGGGCGAGCCGGTTGAAATAGTCCGGGTCTTTCTGGGTCATCGAAGCCGCCCAGCGCTTGTTGTTGTCGAGGAGGTGCTGCAGTTTGGTGTCGCTCATGATGCTCCCGTCATATGTGGCGAGGCCGCCGGTCTGCGTGTCCGCAGAGCGGCGGCCGATTGAAATCAGGCCGTAGTTTACCCGATTACTCGAAGAAGTCTTTTACCTTATCCATCCAGGTCTTGGACTGCGGGCTGTGCTTGGAGCCGCCTTCCACGGTGGAGCGGTCGAACTCGCGCAGCAGTTCCTTCTGCTTGTCCGTCAGCTTCACCGGGGTTTCCACGGCCACGTGGCAGAACAGGTCGCCCGGATAACCCGAGCGTACGCCCTTGATGCCCTTGCCCTTCAGGCGGAAGGTCTTGCCCGACTGGGTTCCTTCCGGCACGGTGAAGGACACCTTGCCCGACAGGGTAGGCACTTCGATCTCGCCGCCCAGCGCCGCCTTGGCGAAGGAGATCGGCATTTCGCAATGCAGGTCGTCGCCTTCGCGCTGGAACACCGGGTGCGGCTTGATGTGGATTTCCACATACAGGTCGCCCGGCGGCCCGCCGTTGGTGCCCGGTTCGCCGTTGCCCGTGGAGCGGATGCGCATGCCGTTGTCGATGCCGACCGGGATCTTCACTTCCAGGGTCTTGTTGCGCTTGATGCGGCCCTGGCCCGAGCACGATGGGCAGGGCTCCGGAATGATCTTGCCCGTGCCGTGGCACTTGGGGCAGGTCTGCTGGATGCTGAAGAAGCCCTGCTGCATGCGCACCTGGCCGTGGCCGCCGCAAGTGGAGCAGGTGACGGGCGAGGTGCCCGGCTTGGCGCCGGAACCGTGGCAGGTGTCGCACTTGTCCCAGGAAGGCACGCGGATCGTGGTGTCGAAGCCGTGCGCCGCCTGTTCCAGCGTGATCTCCAGGTTGTAGCGCAGGTCGGCCCCGCGGTAGACCTGGGGGCCGGAGCTGCGGCGGCCGCCGCCGAAGATATCGCCGAAGATGTCGCCGAACGCGTCGCCAAAGCCGCCGGCGCCGAAGCCCCCGCCGCCGCCCATGCTCGGGTCCACGCCGGCGTGACCATAGCGGTCGTACGCATCGCGCTTCTCCGGATTGGTCAGCATCTCGTAGGCTTCCTTGACCTCCTTGAACTTCTCTTCCGCCTCTTTGTTGTCCGGGTTGCGGTCCGGGTGGTATTTCATCGCGAGCTTGCGGTAGGCCTTCTTGATCTCGTCTTCCGACGAATTCTTGGCGACCCCAAGGATCTCGTAATAATCACGCTTTGCCATCTTGTGTGTCCGATTATGCGAAAAAGCCGAGCGAGCCCCGTTGTTACGGCCGCCCGCTCGGCAGGTCAGAGTTTAACCGACCGGTGTGGACCGCTTACTTGCTGTCCTTGACTTCCTTGAAGTCGGCATCGACCACGTCGTCCTGCTGGGGACGCGACTCCGAAGCGCCGCCTTGCGGGCCACCCGCTTCCGCGCCGCCCGCCGCGCCAGCCTGCTGCGCCTGCATGTCGGCGTACATCTTCTCGCCCAGCTTCTGCGACGCGGTGGACAGGGCCGCCACTTTCGCATCGATATCGGCCTTGTCGCCGGTCTTCAGCGTGGATTCCAGATCGGCGATGGCAGCCTCGATCTTCTCCTTCTCGCTGGCGTCCAGCTTGTCGCCGTACTCGGTCAGGGACTTGCGGGTGGAGTGCACCAGCGCGTCGGCCTGGTTGCGCGACTCGGCCAGTTCCTTCAGCTTCTTGTCTTCCGCCGCATTCAGCTCGGCGTCTTTCACCATCTTCTGGATCTCGTCCTCGGACAGGCCGGAGTTCGCCTTGATGGTGATCTTGTTTTCCTTGCCGGTGGCCTTGTCCTTCGCGCCCACGTGCAGGATGCCGTTGGCGTCGATGTCGAAGGTCACTTCGATCTGCGGCGTGCCGCGCGGTGCGGGCGGAATGCCTTCCAGATTGAACTCGCCCAGCGCCTTGTTACCGGCGGCGATCTCGCGCTCGCCCTGGTAGACCTTGATGGTCACGGCGGGCTGGTTGTCGTCCGCGGTGGAGAACACCTGCGAGAACTTGGTCGGGATCGTGGTGTTCTTCTGGATCATCTTGGTCATCACGCCGCCCAGGGTTTCGATACCCAGGGACAGAGGCGTCACGTCCAGCAGCAGCAGGTCCTTGCGGTCGCCCGACAGCACGGCGCCCTGGATGGCGGCGCCCACGGCCACGGCTTCGTCAGGGTTCACGTCCTTGCGCGGATCCTTGCCGAAGAACTCCTTCACCTTCTCCTGTACTTTCGGCATGCGGGTCATGCCGCCCACCAGGATGATGTCGTCGATGTCGGACACTTTCACGCCAGCGTCCTTGATCGCGATGCGGCAAGGCTCGATGGTCTTGGCGATCAGCTCTTCCACCAGCGATTCCAGCTTGGCGCGGGTGATCTTCAGGTTCAGGTGGACCGGCGCGCCGTTCGCCATGGCGATGTACGGCTCGTTGATCTCGGTCTGGGCGGAAGACGACAGCTCGATCTTCGCGCGCTCGGCCGAAGCCTTGATGCGCTGCAGGGCGATCGGGTCCTTCTTCAGGTCCAGGCCATTGATCTTCTTGAATTCGTCGATGATGTAGTCGATCACGCGCTGGTCGAAGTCTTCGCCGCCCAGGAAGGTGTCGCCGTTGGTCGACAGCACTTCGAACTGCTTCTCGCCGTCCACGTCCGCGATCTCGATGATCGAGATGTCGAAGGTGCCGCCGCCCAGGTCATACACGGCGATCTTGCGGTCGCCCTTGTCGGTCTTGTCCAGGCCGAAGGCCAGGGCCGCCGCGGTCGGCTCGTTGATGATGCGCTTCACGTCCAGGCCCGCGATGCGGCCGGCGTCCTTGGTCGCCTGGCGCTGCGAGTCGTTGAAGTAGGCGGGCACGGTGATGACGGCCTCGGTCACTTCCTCGCCCAGGTAGTCCTCGGCGGTCTTCTTCATCTTGCGCAGCACTTCGGCCGAGATCTGGGGCGGGGCCAGTTTCTTGTCGCGCACGCCGATCCAGGCGTCGCCGTTGTCGGCCTTGGTGATCTCGTAAGGCATCAGGGAGATGTCCTTCTGCACTTCCTTCTCTTCGTATTTGCGGCCGATCAGGCGCTTGACCGCGAACAGGGTGTTCTTCGGATTGGTGACCGCCTGGCGCTTGGCGGGCGCGCCGACGAGGATCTCGCCGTCGTCCTGGTAAGCGATGATGGATGGGGTGGTACGAGCGCCTTCGGCGTTCTCGATGACCTTCGGCTGGCCATTTTCCATGATGGCGACGCAGGAGTTGGTCGTGCCCAGGTCAATACCGATCATTTTGCCCATGATTTGTTCTTCCTTTAATGTACTTTGAATAAGTTCAGATGGTTTCTTATATGGTGAAAAGCGGGTTTGTTTTCAAGAGCCTACGGCAACAAACCTTATTTCGGCTGGGCAGCCGTCACGATGGCGGGACGCAGCAGGCGGTCCGCAATCATGTACCCCTTTTGCAACACAGCAACAACGGTATTCGCTTCCTGGTCGGCCGGCACCACGGCCACGGCCTGGTGCTTGTTCGGGTCCAGCTTCTCGCCCTGGGCGGGCATGATCTCGACCAGGCGGTTCTTCTCGAAGGCGGCATTGAGCTGCTTGAGCGTCATTTCCACGCCTTCCTTCAGGTTCTCCACGGAAGGCGCTTCCACCTTCAGGGCCATTTCCAGGCTGTCCTTCACGGGCACCATGGCCTCGGCGAAGCTTTCGACGGCGAATTTGTGGGCTTTGGCCACATCTTCCTGGGCGCGGCGGCGGATATTGTCCGCTTCGGCCTTGGCGCGCATGAAGGCGTCGTGCATTTCAGCGAGTTTCGCCTCGGTGGCGCTCAGCTGAACTTCCAGGCTGGGAATGGCAGGGTCGGCGGGAGTCGAAGGCTGGGCGGAGGCCAGGTCCTCCTCGGGATTAGGTGCTGCCTGATTTTCCTGATCTTGCATCTATGACTCCTACAAATCGTGTTTTATGTTGTGAAACGAACGGCACGGGCCGAATATGGGAATAGCCCCTGGCATTTCAAGGGTTATTCACCCGGCAGCCTGAAACAGACGGTAACAAACTCGCTGGAAAACTTACTTTTCAGGAGAAGTGCGCGCAGGTCCGGCGGGCTACACTGAGGAGACCTCGTCCGGGAGCGCATCATGAAATTACCGCTGATAACCGCCTCCATCGTCGTCTGGGTGATCGTGGCGACCGCATGGATATGCCTGAGCGAATTCCTTCGCTGACCGGCTATTTTAGCAGGCTGGCACTCGCCGCCCGCAAGTGCTGATTATCGGCATCTCCTGCCAACTATGCAAGATTACTGCGCAGCGCCCTGCGCCAGCGCACGATCGCGCTGCTCGCCTGCCTGTTTTTTCAGCAGTTCGCGCTGGGCGGGCGTCGTCAGGGTCGGCCAGCCGATCATGTTCTGCTCGGCAATTTCCGCCAGGGCGGCGATCCAGGCCGGGCTGTCGTTCAGGCAGGGGATATAGTGGAAATCCTGGCCGCCGGCGGCCATGAAATCGTGGCGCACCTCCATATTGATCTCCTCCAGGGTTTCCAGGCAGTCGCTGGTGAAACCGGGGCAGATCACGTCCACGCGGCGCACGCCCTCGCGGGCCAGCCGCTGCACCGTGGGGGCAGTGTACGGCTGCAGCCACTCCGCCTTGCCGAAGCGGGACTGGAAGGTGACGACATAGTCGCTCTCGGCGAGCTTGAGGCGGGCGGCCAGCAGGCGGGCCGTCTTGTGGCATTCGCAGTGATAGGGGTCGCCCAGCAGGAGCGTGCGCTTGGGCACGCCGTGGAAGCTCATCACCAGCTTGCCGGGGCGGCCGTGGGCATCCCAGTGCGCGAGCACGGACTGGCGCAGGGCCTCGATATAGGCGTCATGATCATGGTAGCTGCGCACCAGGCGCAGCTCGGGCACATTGCGCACGCGTTTGTAGTGGGCGAAGACGGCATCCCAGATGGAGGCCGTGGTGGTGCCGGAATACTGGGGATAAGCGGGCAGGATGGCGATGCGGTCGCAGCCGTCCTGCTTCAGGCGGTCCAGCACCTCGGGCAGCGAGGGCGAGCCGTAGCGCATGGCCATGGCCACGACGATTTCCGAGTGTCCCCGCTCGCCGAGGGCGCCGCGCAGGAGCATGGCCTGGGCCTGGGTATGGATCTTGAGAGGCGAGCCCTCGCGGGTCCAGATCGACGCGTACTTCTGGGCGGACTGGCCGGAGCGGAAGGGCAGGATGATGGCGTGCAGGATGAACCACCAGAGCGCGCGGGGAATCTCCACCACGCGCGGATCGGACAGGAACTGCTTCAGGTAGCGGCGGACGGCGGAGCGCGTCGGCGCCTCCGGCGTGCCCAGGTTAACGAGCACCACCGCGCTGCGGCTGGGAGCGCCGTGCTCGAACTGCGGTTCCTTCGCAAAAGCCATATTCTTCTTATCGATCCGAGAGAGACCCGCATTATAAGCGCCAATCCCCTACCGCCGAGTTCGTGTCCACTTCTGGTGCCAGGGAAGATTTTTGGACACGAGCTCGTGCGTAGTGGCGCCAGCGCTGAGCCCGTGTCCACTTTTCTTCCCTGGCACCAGAAGTGGACACGAGCTCAGTCGTACCGGTCGTATCGCGGTTAGGAGGCGAGGAGTTCGCGGGCGTGCTTGCGGGTGGTGGCGGTGATTTCGAGGCCGCCCAGCATGCGGGCGATTTCTTCGACCCGGGCTTTGCTGTCGAGGATGTCAATGCGGGAGGCCGTCTTGCCGCTGTCCAGCGTGCTCTTGGCGACCTGGAAGTGGCTGCCTGCCTGGCTCGCCACCTGCGGCAGGTGCGTCACGCACAGTACCTGCCGCTCCTGGCCCAGGCGCTTCAACAGCCGCCCCACCACTTCGGCCACCCCGCCGCCAATGCCGCTGTCCACTTCGTCGAAGATGAGGGTCGGCACCGTGGTGGCGTTCGAGGCGATGACGGAGATCGCCAGCGAGATCCGGGCCAGTTCGCCGCCCGAGGCTACCTTGGCCAGCGGCCGCGGCGCCACGCCGGCATGGCCCGCCACCAGGAATTCCACCTGCTCCAGGCCCTTCGCACCCGGCTCGCCTGGATGCAGGGCGATTTCGAAGCGCCCGCCCGTCATGTTCAGGTCCTGCATGGCGTGCGTGACGGCTTCGCCCAGCGCCTTCGCGGCCGCCGCGCGCACCTTGCTCAGCTTGCCCGCGGCGGCCATGTAGTCTGCCTTGAGCTTTGCTTCCTGCTGGCGCAGGCCCTCGATGTCGCTGGCGTCCGCCAGCTGCGCAAGCTTGTCCGACAGGCGCGCATGCTCGGCCGGGAGTTCTTCCGGGTCGACGCGGAATTTGCGCGCCGTGGAGTGCAGCGCTTCCATGCGCCCTTCCACCTGGCGCAGGCGTTCGGGGTCGAGTTCCACCTTGTCCAGATAGGAGCTCAGCGCATAAGCCGATTCCTGCAGCTGGATGCGCGCCGATTCGATCAGGTCCACCACCGGCTGGAGCTCGGCATCCACCGACACCAGCTTGCCCAGCTTGCCGTTCAGGGCCGAGAGCTGCGAAACGATGGGATGGTCGTCCGATTCGGAAATGGCCGACAGCGCCTCCTGCGCGCCTTCCATCAGGCTGGCCGCATGGGACAGGCGGCTGTGCTCATTGCCGATCTCGGTCCATTCGCCCGCCTTCGGCGCCAGCTTGTCCAGCTCTCCCACCTGCCATTCGAGGCGTTCGCGTTCGAGCAGCACGTTGGCCGCATTGGTCTCGAACTCTTCCAGTTGCTTCGCCAGCGCGCGCCAGGCCTTGTAGGCCGCGCCCACTTCCTTCACGCTGGCGCCGGCGCCAGCCTGGCTGTCCAGCAGCTCGCGCTGCGAATCCGTTTTGAGCAGGGACTGGTGGGCGTGCTGGCCGTGGATATCGACCAGCATGTCGCCCAGTTCGCGCAGCTGCGACGCCGTCGCCGCCACGCCGTTGATGAAGGCTTTGGAGCGGCCTGCGTTGTCGATCACGCGGCGCAGCAGGGCGCCGCCTTCGTCCACCGCGAATTCATTCGCGGCCAGCCAGGCCTCGGCCTGCGGGGTGAGCGCGAAATCGGCCGTAATGTCGGCCTTGGCCGCCCCCTCGCGCACCACGCTCGCGTCGCCCCGCCCGCCCAGCGCGAGGGTGAGCGCGTCGATCAGGATGGATTTGCCGGCGCCCGTTTCGCCCGTGAAGACGGTGAAGCCAGCGGAGAATTCGAGTTCAATGGTGTCGACAATGACGAAATCGCGGATGGACAGTGTGCGCAGCATGTTTGAAGTTCAGATCTTTCCGTCGCCTGATGGGTATTCGTTCCAGTGCAGTTTTTCGCGCAGGGTGTTGTAGTAGCTCCAGCCTTCCGGGTGCAGGAAGGTGATGGTGTGCGGCGAGCGCTGGATATGGATGCGGTCTTGCGGCATGAGGCTGGCGAAGGTCTGCATGTCGAAGTTGAGCGTGATGTCGCGCCCGCGCTTGATCTCGATGACGATCTCGCTCGAATCGGGCAGCACGATAGGCCGGTTCGACAGGGCATGCGGCGCAATGGGCACCAGCACAATGCCGCCCAGCGTGGGATGCAGCAGCGGCCCGCCCGCCGACAGCGCATAGGCCGTGGAGCCGGTAGGCGTGGCCACGATCAAACCGTCCGAGCGCTGGTTGTACATGAAGTGGTCGTCCACATCCACGCGCAGTTCGGCCATGCCGGCGCCGGCGCCGCGCGACACCACCACGTCGTTCACGGCCATGCCTACGTGGATGACTTTCCCGTCCCGCAGCACGCGCCCTTCCAGCAGGGTGCGGCGCTCGGCCTTGTGCGCGCCGCGCAGGATCTTGTCGAGCACGGGCAGCATGCTCTCCTGCGGAATGTCGGTCATGAAGCCGAGCCGGCCCTGGTTGATGCCGATGAGAGGCACTTCGAAAGGCGCCAGCTGGCGCGCGATGCCGAGCATGGTGCCGTCGCCGCCCATCACCACCGCCACATCGCATTTCTCGCCGATGCCCTGGGGGCTCATGGCGGGCACGTCCGGCATGTTCAGGTGGGCCGCCGTTTCGGTCTCGAACACCACGCTGTGGCCCGCCCCGCGCAGGAAATCGAGCACGCTCTGCACGGAGTCCTCGATGCCCGCCGTGTTCGGCCGGACAACCAGCGCGATCGTCTTGTACATGGCATGCGTGGCGGACATAGGAATCTCGTCAGGTGTTTGGGGGGTAGCGACACGCCGAAGGGTAACCCATAATGCGGCGTATTGCTACGCGCTCGCCACTGGGCAGTACGCCGCAATCACTGTATGTTTACACAGTATAATACCGCTCAGGCAAGGGTGCAAGAGCGGCAACCTCAGGGAGGCAACATGGCAAAGGTATTGGGACTGGGCGGCATCTTCTTCAAATCGAAAGACCCGAAGGCGCTGATGCGCTGGTATAGCGAACACCTCGGCCTGCCCGGCGAGGACTACGTGGCCTTCGAGCCCTCCGCCATGCCGCCCGGCGGCAGCACCGTGTTCAGCGCCTTCAAGGACGACACGGACTACTTCGCGCCCTCCTCCCAGCCCTTCATGTTCAACCTGGTGGTGGACGATCTGGACGGCGCCCTGAAGCAGGTGCAGGCAGGCGGCGCCGAACTGCTCGGCGCCCGCGAAGACTACGACTACGGCAGCTTCGGCCGCTTCCTCGACCCGGACGGCAACAAGGTCGAGCTCTGGCAGCCGAAGAGCTGAACGCGCTTAGTGCGCCAGGGCGACGCCCATGCCCAGGGCGCCCAGAACACCGAAGCCAAGCGACAGCGTGTGCAGCAGCGCCAGCACCAGCCAGCGCCAGATGGTGCCGAACCAGCGCTTCTGGTACACGCGCCGCATGGCCCAGGGCAGATAGCCCAGCAGCCAGAACACCAGCACGGTCTTCACCAGTCCGTCCGGCACGTAGAGGAATGAGCCGAACATGATGAAGGCGAAGGAGTTGGTGTGCAGCGCGAACAGCAGATGCTCGCCGTAGCGGCGGCCCGTGCCCAGGTAGAGCAGCTTGAGATAGACCGCAAATAGCGGCATCAGCAGGAACATCGCATAGGGTGCGTAGCGGAAGAAGCCGTCCTTCAGCACCTGGGTCTTGGCGTCCGGGCTCAGGTTGTCGAAGCGGTCGATGGCCTCGCCCAGACCCTCCATATACTGGCCGCCCGGCACCGAGGATTTGAACTCCTGCAGGTTCTTGTGCTTGCGTTCGGCCCGCTCCTTCTCGTCCTCAGTCTGCACGGAGGCGGCCACCTTCACGTCCACATCCTTTTCCCCCACATGCACCGGCGCCGTGCCGCTGAACTTGAACAGAGCGAAGAACAGGATGCTCAGCGTGAGATAGAGCCGCAGCGGCTCGACGAAACGGCGGCGCCGTCCCGCCAGGTATTCATTGGTGAGCGCGCCCGGCCGGAACAGCAGGCGGCCGATGGTGCCCCACAGCCTTCCCTCCAGCGCCACATAGTGGCCCACGAACTCGTGCAGGAATTCGCCGAAGCTCGGCGCATGCAGGCGGGTCTCCTGCCCACAGTTGTGGCAGTAGTTGCCCCCTGCGGTGGCGTTGCAGTTGCGGCAGATGGTAACGATCGGCTCTACGGCCGTTTCGACGATGGCAGGTTTCAATTTTCGTTCCCAGAGAAATCGATCCGCCATGCTAACCATTTCATGCCAGAAATGCACTATGACAATGGCGACAATCCAACAGTCCAAGCGGGCGACCGGCCGGAGCTCCCTTGGATATGATGTGTTTCAGATAAGTTTTTGGGAGGACCGCATCATGGCAACCAACGAGAAGGACCGCCGGGTCAACACGAACGCCCCGGTCAACCGCACCGGCGGCAAGCGCCTGCCGCATGAACGCGACGAATCGCCGGAAGGGCTGCAGCACCAGAAGCCGCGCAGCGTGATCCGCCAGGCGGCGGAAGATATCGAACAAGGCCTGGTCGATACCGACCTGCGCGAAACCCCGGGCATTCAGAAAGCGCCGCCTGGCAACCACGCAGAAGCCAATCCCCTGCCGAATACCAAACGCGACTGAGAGACCGCCATGAAAGCTGCCACCGCCTTTGCCATCCTGTTCGCCAGCGGCACCGTGCTCGCCCAGACCGCCACCTCGCAGTACGCGGTGGGCTTCGGCCCCAATCCCGTGCTGCCCGCGCCGGACAAGAAGATGATCCCCACCGTGAACGTGGCGCCCACCGCTCCGTTCAAGGCCGAGGAAAAGCCGGCGGCGGCGGCAGGCTTCCTGGTTGAGGCGATGGCGCGCAACCTCGACCACCCGCGCTGGCTCTACGTGCTGCCGAACGGCGACGTGCTGGTGGCCGAAACCAATGCGCCGCCCAAGCCGGAAGACAGCAAGGGCATCAAGGGCGCGATCATGAAGCACCAGATGAAGAAGGCGGGCGCCGTCACGCCGTCCGCCAACCGCATTACGCTGCTGCGCGATATCGACGCGAACGGCATGGCGAAAACGAAGACCGTCTTCCTCAAGAACCTCAACTCGCCCTTCGGCATGGTGCTGATCGACAAGGACCTGTATATCGCCAACACGGATTCGGTGATGCGCTTCCCCTACCAGGAAGGCCAGACCTCGATCACGGCAGCAGGCGTGAAGGTGATGGACCTGCCCGCGGGCCCCCTGAACCACCACTGGACCAAGAACATCACCGCCAGCCCGGACGGGAAATTCCTCTACATGACGGTGGGCTCGAACAGCAATGTGGGCGAGAACGGCATGGAGAAGGAGGAAGGCCGCGCCGCCATCTGGGAGCTGGAGCGCGCCACCGGCAAGTCGCGTCTGTTCGCAACGGGCCTGCGCAACCCCAACGGCATGGCATGGGAACCGAAAACGAAAACGCTGTGGACGGTGGTGAACGAGCGCGATGAACTGGGCAACGACCTGGTGCCGGACTATCTCACCTCCGTGAAAGACGGCGGCTTCTACGGCTGGCCCTACAGCTACTTCGGCCAGCACGTGGACAAGCGCCCCGAACCTGGGCGTCCCGATCTCGTCGCCAAAGCCATCGTCCCCGATTACGCTCTGGGTGCGCACACTGCTTCTCTCGGCCTTGCCTTCTACGACGGCAAGCTGTTTGCCACTTCCTATCACGGCGGCGCCTTCATCGGCCAGCACGGCTCCTGGAACCGCAAGCCGCACAGCGGCTACAAGGTGATCTTCGTCCCCTTCGCGGACGGCAAACCGTCTGGTCCCCCGCAGGACATCCTGAGCGGCTTCCTCACTCAGGACGGCAAAGCCAAGGGACGTCCCGTGGGCGTTGCGGTGGCCAAGGACGGCGCGCTACTGGTGGCGGACGACGTGGGCAATGCCATCTGGCGCGTGACGCCAGCGAACCGGCAGTAAGTCGCATACAATCGCGTCTTCAGCCCAACGAAAGACACGAACATGCGCATCCTGCACACGATGCTGCGGGTGGGGAACCTGCAGCGCTCCATCGACTTCTATACCAAGGTGCTCGGCATGAAGCTGCTGCGCACCTCGGACAATCCCGAATACAAATACACCCTCGCCTTCCTCGGCTACGGCAGCAATCCCGATCATGCGGAGCTGGAGCTGACCTACAACTACGGCGTGGAAAGCTACGAGATGGGCACGGCCTACGGCCACATCGCCATCTCCACCGAAAACATCGTTGAGACCTGCGCTTCGGTGAAGACCAACGGCGGCAACGTGACACGCGAACCGGGCCCCGTCAAAGGCGGCACGACGGTCATCGCCTTCATCACCGACCCGGACGGCTACAAAGTGGAACTGATCGAGCGCTCCTTCGGCGGCGAAGGCAGCGGCCTACGCTAACCCGTCGTTCCCGCGAGACGGCGGTCCCCGATGGAATCGAATCGCCGCTCAGGGTTTTAGAAGATCAGGTCTTTCCTTCTCGATGAACCGAGCGACCCTTTCATGTGCCACGAGCAGCGCTTCCGGGTTGGTTTCATCGAATTCGTGGAAACCGAACACTTCCACACTTCCATCTGGCGCCTTGATTGACTGCGTCATATTTTTCAAGGCTAGTCCGTTGTTGGGAAGCAGGAAGGGAATAGCCACCAGCTTGTAGTCCCTTAATTCCAGTTTATGGGAGCGCAGCATCTTCTCGGGCCAGTTGATGTGATTCCCGAAGGCCTTGTTCATCCATGCGGGAGTGACCCACGCCAGTCCCGGACCATTACCCAAGGATTTCAGGAGCTCGGGATTCGCATGTGTAATGAAGGCCCACATCCCGATCCACGCTGTAGTGCCTTTGGCGTTGATGAGATATTGAGGTTCGATCGCCGCACCCGTGTAAATCGCCGAACGTGCGTTGATCGAAGACAGCAAACCGCTCATTAACTCCTGCGACAGATCGATTTCACCCGGTTTTTTCTTGGTGACGGCGATGAAATACATTCCTCTCCATGCTGTCGCAGAGGAAAAGTTGGTCGGCTGAGAATGCTCTCGTTGGGAATGTGTGTCCATGCCGGCAGCCTGGGTGAGACCAGAAATAAAAGCCAGAGTGAAAAGCAAAGCTAGACGTTTAATCACAAATTGTCCCGGCATGTATTTGTCGAACTTGGAGAATGATGAGCGGCTGGCTTGGCCAATAGCGGCCAGCAATAAAAAACGCCGGCTCGGGGCCGGCGTTTTGCTTAGTTGGACAGCAGCGCGTTGACTGGCGCCAGGTCCGCTTCCTTCAGCGTACCGGCCGCCGCCTTCAGGCGCAGGCCGTTCATGATGGTGTCGTAGCGCGCCTTGGACAGGTCCTTCTGCGTCGCGTACAGCTGGCGCTGCGCGTTCAGCACGTCGATGTTGATACGCACGCCCACCTGGTAGCCCAGCTTGTTCGAATCGAGCGCGGATTTGCTCGATACTTCCGCCGCTTCCAGCGCCTTCACTTGCGAGAGGCCGGTGTTCACGCCGAGGAAGGCGGTGCGTGCCGTCTGCGCCGCGGCGCGCTTCTGCGCTTCCAGGTCGTTGCGCGCTTTCTCTTCCAGGGCGATGGACTCGCGCACCTTGCTGGTGATCTGGAAGCCGTTGAAGATCGGCACACTCCAGCTCACGCCGATGGCGTTGTTCTTGGTGGTGCCAACGGTGTTGATGGCGTTGCGCTGCTTCTGCGCCACCAGGTCCAGCGTGGGCATGTGGCCCGCGCGGTTGCGCGAGATTTCGCGCTTGGCGATTTCCACCGCCAGCTTCTGCACGGTGACGCCGTAGTTCTGGTCTTCGGCCGCGCTGATCCACGGTTCGATGTTGGCTGGCTCCGGCGGCGCAATGGTCACGCCGGTGCGCAGGCCTGCCAGGCCGGCAGGCGCCTGGCCGATGATCTGGCGCAGTGCGTTGCGCTTCACTTCGAGATCGTTGATGGCGGCGAACTCCTGCGCCACAACCAGGTCATATGCCGCCTGGGCTTCGTGCGTGTCGGTGATGGTCTGCGTGCCGACTTCGAAATTGCGCTTGGCCGATGCCAGCTGCTCGGTGGTGGCGGACTTCTGCGCCTGGGTCGCGGTCAGGTTGTCCTGCGCGGTCAGCACATCGAAGTAGGCCTGGGCGACGCGCAGGATCAGGTCCTGCTGGGCCGCCGCGAACTGCGCTTCGGCCTGGGCCTGGGACAGTTTGCTCTGCTCATACTGCTGGTAGTTCGCCCAGCGGAACAGGGGCTGCGTCAGCGCCAGGGTGTACTGGTTGGTGTGGTTGTCCTGGTCGCGCACGCCCACGACGCCGATGCCGCCGTCGCCGATCACCACTTCGCCCACGTTAAAGGGCGTCATCTCGCCGTAGTTGCGCAGGTTCTGGCCGGAGAGGGTCACGGTGGGCAGCAGCAGAGAACGGCCCTGGGTGATGCGTTCCTGGCCAGCCGTCAGCGCGTTGCGCGCGCTGGCAAAGGTTGCGTCGTTCGCCTGCGCCTGCTGGTATACCTGGAGCAGGTCGGCCGCCTGTGCGTTGAGCGAAAACAGGGCGCTGGCAACCAGCACGGCGATAAGGGGTCTCTGCATTGCTATCTCCATTGGAGTCGTCAAAAAGTTTTCAGGATCTTCTTCTACTTCTAAAACTTGTTCCGCCTAGTAGCGCGGCATGGTGTCGTCCACCTGCTGCGCCCAGGCATGCACGCCGCCTGTGAGGTTGCTCACCTTGCCGAAGCCATGCCGCTCCAGGAAGGCCGCCACCTGCAGGCTGCGCGCGCCGTGATGGCAGATGCAGACAATCTCCGCATCTTCATCCAGGTCGTCGATGCGGGCCGGAATGGTCTGCATCGGCATCAGCTGGGCGCCCGCGATATGGCAGGTGTCGAACTCCCACGGTTCGCGCACGTCCAGCAGGAAAGGCTTGGCGCGGCTGTCGTCGCCCAGCCAGGCTGCCAGTTCCGGGGCGGTAAGGTGCTGCATTCCCGTCCGCCTCAGAAGGTGAAGTGCGAGGGCGTAACTGCCGCGCTCAGCTGCTTCACATCGGTTTCAAACAGCTTCTTCGTGTCGTAGCCCTTGTCGCCCGTGCGGGTGATGAGGTGCGCGGACATGACCGGCGACTCGCCGATGATGGCCAGGATGCGCCCGCCCGTCTTCACCTGCGACAGCACGCCTTCCGGCAGCACCGGCAGCGCACCGGCAAACACGATCACGTCGAAGGGCGCGCCCTTGGTCCAGCCCTGGGCGCCGTTGCCCTGCTCCACCGTCACATTGCTCACGCCATTGGCCGCCAGGTTCGCTTCCGCCATGGTCTTCAGCTCGGGCGAAATCTCCACGGCGGTCACGTGGCGGGCGCGGTAGGCCAGCAGCGCGGCCAGGTAGCCCGTACCGGCGCCCACCAGCAGCACGTTTTCGTGCTTCTTGACTTGCACGTCCTGCACGATGCGCGCTTCCAGCTTTGGCGTCATCATCGATTCGCCGCCCGGCAGGGGGATTTCGGTGTCGACAAAGGCCAGATTCTTGTACGCGGCAGGCACAAAATTCTCACGTTTCACGACCAGCAACAGATCGAGGACGTCCTTGTCCAGCACATCCCAGGGACGGATCTGCTGTTCGATCATGTTGAAACGGGCTTGTTCGATATTCATCTTTTAAGACTCAGTGAAGGATTGGGAATCCGTCATTTTATCGTTGAACTGGTCAGGACGGCATATTAACGATAATGACTGGACATAGAGGAAAATTGCGACAGTCTGCAGTTTAAAGGGGCTGAACTACGTAAAAAGCGGCTAATCGGGGGCCTTCAGGCCGCGCTGGATCATGGACAGGAAGTGGTCCATGAAGCGGTCCGGGTCCACTTCCTGGTGGTTGCACGGGAAGAAGCTGTGCGTCCACATGGTCAGCATGACAACAGGGGCGCACAGCACCATCGTCATCACCTGCGGGTCGTGCGGCACGAATTCGCCCCGCTCGATGCCGCGCGCCAGCACACCGCCGATCAGCCTGTGGGCCCGGCCAATGACCTCGTCGCCATAGAACTGGGCCAGTTCGGGGAAATTGCCCGATTCGGCCATGATCAGCTTGTCCAGCCCCGCGGCGCTGGTGGCCCCGAACTCGCGCCACCAGCGGGTGAGCAGGGTGCGCAGCTGCTCGGCGCTGCTGACATTGGTGGCGGTGGCGAACTCGTCCTCCGTATTGCCGATGATCTGCACGATATTCTCGCGCACCACGGCCTTGAACAGCTCCTGCTTGTTTTCAAAGTACAGATATAAGGTGCCCTTGGAGACCCCGGCGCGGCGCGCCACATCCTCCAGACGGGTGGCGGCGAAGCCGCGGTCCACGAAGAGCTCCAGCGCGGCGGCCAGCAATTCCTGGGGCCGTGCGTCCTTGCGGCGCTCCCAGCGCGGCTTGGTTTCGGATTGCATAAAAATCGAATACTAGTAACTTACTTGTCAGTCATTAATGATAAGCCTGCATTGCAGCAAGGTCAAGCAACGCTACCGGGCGTCAACACAACAGAAAAACAATCTGTTGTGGATTTTGGTGATTTTTCGTGAGAAACTGAATTTAACGAATAAAACGAAATAACCAAATAATTTATTTCGTTGGACCTAGCACCTATCCCCTGTGCCAACCATCCAATCTGATCCTCCGCGGCCCACCAGGCGTGCGCAGGCAACAGGCGAGATTAAAACTAGGAGAACATCGTGAATAAACTGTCTGTACGTGCTCAGCTTACCGTCGCCTTCGGCGGCATCGTGGCCTTGCTGGCAGGAATCGCCGTCCTGGCGATTACCGGCATTTCCAGGCAAGCAGCGAACTTCGAGAACTATGTGGAGGGCATCCGCGCCCGTTCCGAGGAAGCGCATTCCATGCTGGAGGCGGTCGGCATGCGGGGAGTCGCGGCACGGAATCTCGTGCTTGTGACCACGCCGGCGGATCGCGATTTGGAGAAGAAGATCGTCCTCCAGGCGCAGGATGACGTGGTGTCCCATCTGCGCAAGCTCAAGGAGCTGGCCAGGCATCCCTCCGCAACCGATGAAGTGCGGCGCATGATCGACAGGATTGAAGAGATCGAAAAGCGGTATTCGCCCGTCGCGCTGGCCATTGTGGACCTTGCCCTCCAGGGCAGGAAGGATGAGGCGGTGCTCAAGATGAACAACGAGTGCCGTCCCCTCCTCGCGGCATTGGTGGCCGCATCGAACGAGTATGCGCAAGCTACCGCCCAGCGCTCCGCAACGATGATCAAGGAAGCCGAGGAGAACTCCGCCGCAGACAGGAACATGCTTATCCTCCTCAGCGCCCTCGCCACCGCGCTGGCCGTAGCCGCCGGAGTCCTGATCTCGCGCAGCCTGCTGAAGGCCCTGGGCGCAGAACCGATGGTACTGTGCGAGGCCGTGGCCAAGGTTGCCAGCGGCGACCTGACCGGCGAACTCAATGTGCAGCCGAACGATACGCGCAGCATTCTGGCGGCGGTGGAGCGCATGCAGTCCTCGCTGTCCGGCGTGGTCTCGTCCGTCCGGCACGACTCGGAAACGGTGTCCACCGCGGCATCCGAAATCTCCTCCGGTAACAGCGATCTTTCGAGCAGGACCGAACAGCAGGCGAGCGCCCTGGAGGAGACTGCGTCCTCCATGGAGGAACTGACGTCCACCGTGCGTCAGAATGCCGAGAATGCACGCCAGGCCAACGAACTGGCCATCACCGCTTCCGACATCGCGGCCAAGGGCGGGGCCGTTGTCTCGCAGGTGGTGGGCACCATGGACTCCATCAGCGAAGCGTCTCGCAAGATCGTCGACATCATCGGCGTCATCGACGGCATCGCCTTCCAGACGAATATCCTCGCGCTCAATGCCGCGGTGGAAGCGGCGCGGGCAGGAGAACAGGGACGTGGCTTTGCCGTGGTGGCGGCCGAAGTGCGCAATCTCGCCCAGCGCAGCGCCAGCGCGGCGAAGGAAATCAAGGCCCTGATCGACAATTCGGTGGAGCGCGTGGGCCTGGGCGCGAAACTCGCAAGCGATGCGGGAGCCACCATGTCCGAAGTCGTGAACAGCGTGAAGCGCGTTACCGATGTCATTGGCGAGATCGTGAGCGCGAGCCAGGAGCAGTCCGCAGGTATCGAACAGATCAACCGGGCGATCAGCGAAATGGACAATGTCACGCAGCAGAACGCCTCGCTGGTGGAGGAAGCGGCGGCAGCAGCCGAATCGCTGCGCGATCAGGCGGGGAACCTGGTACGCGCCGTGAGCGTGTTCCAGATCCGTGCGGAGGGTTCGGCGCCGAACTTCGCGCGTAAAACGCATGCAGCGGCCACCCCAAGGCCGCCGCTGCATGCGGGCCATCTGCGCGCCGTCAGCTGACAGGAACCTCCACGGACCAGTGCACGCCGAAGCGGTCGATCACTTTGCCGAAGGGGTCGGCCAGCATCGTTTTACGCAGGGGGAACTGCACTGTTCCACCATCGGCAAGCGCCTGCATGGCGCGCTCCGCTTCTCCGTGATCGGCCACGTTCAGGGCCAGGGAAAAGCCCTGGAACGCAGCGGGCGCGGCATGATGGCCTTCGGAGAGATAGATCACGCCTTCGCCGATGCGCATGGCGGCACGGATGATCTTCGGTTCGGCGCCTGGATTCTGGCTGTCCGGGCCGGCTGTCAGCTGCGACAGGAGTTGCGCGCCAATGGCGTTACGGTAGAACGAGATGGCAGCGGCACAGCTGCCGGGCAGATAAATGGTTGGTATGAATTGCATTGAGTCGCCTCGGTTGATTGAGATTGCCCCCCGAGCGCCCCGACGTCTTCAACATTCAGGAATCAGGGCTCGTGGTTTTCCCGGCGGGAGTTAGTAATCACGATGTCCTCCTTTCCTGTGTTTGAACGGTAGCGGCGAGTCTAGCGCAGCCGAGCCCAGATAGCCAGCCCTCCCTATTTTGGCCAGAGCCGGCGGATCACCTGCAGGGCGAGGGCCGACAGGGCGTAGAGCAGCCCAAGCGGCACCAGCACATATTCCGCGACCGCCCCGACGATGTGGCGGGCGGTAACGTCCGAGAGCAGTCCCGCGCTCCTTGGCAGCGAGGACTGCTGATAGTAGGTGATGCTTTTCTTGACCTGGCTGTTCAGATTGGATGGCGCGTCCGGCTGCGGCAGCAGCGCCTGCACGGAAGCGAAGCGCTGGTAGACCTCATTCTTCCGAGGCTGGAAAACGTGCTGGCTTGCGACGGCCGTACCGTAAATGGACAGCGGCACGAGGCCATGCACCAGCACCACAGCAAAGAGCAGGGAACCCGCCGCTCCCGAGAAAGCCGAAGCGGCAGCGGGGAACCGGCTGCGCAGGCCGTACCACAAGCCCGTGCAGCAGAAGAACAGCATGAGGACGGGAGCCATCGATATCCTGCTGACGTCCAGCAGCAGGTCCAGGATCTTGGTTGCGGCCAGCGAGGCCAGGGTGAACATCCAGGCATAGTTCACCGTTTCGTAGATGGCGCTCAGCGACTGGCCCAGTTGCACTTCGATGTCGATGAAGAAGGAAATACCCCCCTTGCTGCTGGTAAGGATAGCCAGCGCGACCTTCGCGGCGCTGAGCACTTCCAGGAGCTGCGTGGTGCTGCGGTCGGCCGCTTGCAGGTATTGGCGGTTGACCTGCTCGATATGGCTGCCAACCGCGCCATCGAGAATGCTGGTGAATACGCCCTTGAAGGCCATGAAGGCCAGCAGCGCCAGCACACCCAGGACCAGCAAGTGGCGCGTGCGGCTCGCCCGCAGCCCGGGCGCCGCCTCTTCCATGTCCGGCGCGTGCAGGTCCGCTTCCGTCTTCGCAAGTTCCATGTGTGGCCCCTTCATTTCACGTGGGATTTTTCGACAAATGCCCGCAGGTCGGCCAGAGTGCCCTGGAACTTGTCCAGGTCCACTTCGCCCGTGATGCCTGCCACGCTTCCGCTGTCCTCGTACTGCCAGAACTGCCAGCCGCGCTTTTCCCATGGATTGGGAACGCCGCTGACCGAGCCTGCGTAATCCGCGATCCAGAAGGGGTAGCGGGCAAAGCGCGGATCGGTAAGCACCTTGTCGGCGAAGCCATTGTCGGTGTAAACGACCGGCGTGCGGCCAGTGCTCTTCTCCACCGTCTGCAGCCACACGAGGGCGCGTTCCTGCAGGGTCTCGATGTCGGTATCGTCATCCGTTTCGACGTCGAGCATCGGCGGCAGATCCTTGCGGCGCAGCTTGCCAATAGTCTTGATGAACTGCTCGGCCTGCACCTTGGGATCGTCCCCGGCGAGGAAGAAATGGTAGGCCCCGCGGTACAGGCCCGCTTCGCGCATCGATTGCCAGTTGCGGCTGAACGCGGGATCGACAAAGCTGCTCCCGCCGGTCGCCTTGGCATAGGCGAAAACGACTCCCGCACCAGCAACCTTGCTCCAGTCGATGTTCTGCTGGTAGTGCGACACATCGATGCCCTTCAGCGTATCCACGCCAGCATTCGCAGGAACCGGTTCGACCGTCTTCACCGGCGAGGCGATGCGCGCAAGGTCCTGCTTGATGTCGCGGACCGATGCCGCCGCCGCATTGGCTGCGACTCCCTTGTACTGCATGGCCCAGAGAACAACCGGCGTCACAAGGCCGATGAGGAGAATGGCCTTGAGCACGCGGTACAGCCACTCAGGCATATCGTCTAGTTTTGCAAGCATGCTGCCCCTTTTATGTTCAGATATACCAAAAGTCGCTGCGAAAATTGTAGAACAGTCGATGGGAAAGTTGCAAATAGTTAAAGGCTGCCGTTGTGCGCCACGAGAGCTGCGGGTATCCTGCGGCCATGAACACGCCGTCCGACATCCTGACCGCTTTGCGTGAAGAGCTTGCGTCGCTGCGCGCCACATCGTGCCGCCTGGTACATGAACGGGTGGTGATCGATGCGCACGGCATCCGGCGGCGCGGCGAGGAGGCGGAGAATGTTCCCGATATCGTGAGGGTGGGCTTGTGCTCGAAGGCAGTGCGTGAGGGGCAGCTCTCCTGCGCGCATACGCGGGCGCGCAGCCGGCTGGGAAGGGTGATCGCAGAATCCGAACGCGAGGGGGCCCTGTCAGCGCAGGAAGCGGTGCAGTTGCAGGCGGATCTGGCGCGTATCGATCTCGCCATTCACGCCACAGACTGGGAAAAGAATCAGGCGGAGGTGCGCTACGCCCTGCTGATCGAGCAAGGCGAGCTCGCCGGATCAAGGAAAGAGCAGAATCTTCTGGACGCCCTCGTCGCACGCCATGAGGAGCTGAACGCCGAACTGGGCGCAATGCATCGCTTGCTGCTCGAACGGCTGGATCACAGCGCCAGGTAGCCGTCCACGCAAGTCACCGCATTGCCGCCCACGTGGATCGCGTCGGGCGAGATGGAGAGCCGCAGCACGCCTGCGCGTCCAAGCTTCTGGCCCTGGGTGGCCAGGAAAACGCTTTCGAACTCCGCCTGCGCGGTATGCCGCAGGTAGGCTGCAACCGCGCCATTGCCGCTTCCGCACACCGGATCTTCATTGATGCCATGGGCCGGAGCGAAGGCCCGCACTTCGATCAGCGCCTGCTTGTCCGGGCCATGCCTGCCGAAGATCACCACGCCCGTGTGCCTGCCCTTCTGGTCCGCCAGCTTCATCCGGTTCAGGTCCGGCTCTGCATCCAGAACCGCCCGGGCGGTCGGCAGGCGCGCAATCACCCAGCGGGCGCCGACGTCTATCAGGCAAGGCGCCGAGCCGCGTTCGAGCGGTGCGCCGAGAATCGCCTCCAGTTCCTGCCGCTGCTCCCCATCGAGAGGCGTGATCTTCGGCGCTGGAAGCTCGAACGAGATCCATTGCCTTCCATCGTTCCCCTGCTCGATCTTCAGCTTCACGAGCCCCGTTCCGCACTCCTGGACCACGACGCCGCCCTTCGGCCGGATCACGCCGGCCTCCAGCAGCGCATGCGCCGTGCCGACAGTGGGATGGCCCGCGAACGGCAGTTCCGCGCCGGGCGTGAAGATGCGTAAGCGGTAGTCCGCACCCGCCACCGTCGGCGGGATGACGAAGGTTGTCTCGGACAGGTTGGTCCAGCGCGCGATCTGCTGCATCTGTTCCGCCGAGAGGCCGCGCGCGTCCAGCACCACCGCAACGGGGTTGCCCTTGAACGGCACGGAAGTGAAAACGTCGATTGTCTTGAATGGCAGGCGTGTCATGGCTCCAGTGTATCTCCGCTGCGGTATCGCCGACCGCTACAGTTTGCCGGTTTTTGGACGGTACAGTACTGCCGCCGCCGGATATACAGCGGTTCAGGCGCGGCGGTCCTGGATATGATTCCACAGCGCCTGCGCGACAGGGCCATGCGGCAGATCGGCGCGGCGCGCGGCGACGAGGTCCTCCACGCTGCCGGGAAAATGCTTTCCGGCGAGGGAAACCAGACTCCCGGCGCGCAACTCCTCTTCCACAAGAAACCCGGGCAGATGGCCCCAGGCCAGTCCCTGGAGAATCACTTCCTTCTTGGTGGAGTGGTCCGGCACCGTGCACTGGTGCGCGCCTTCGACCAGGAAGTGCTCCTGCGGCGCCGAATGGCGCGCCGTGTCGCGGATAACCGCCTGCGTGCGGGAGCGCAGCTGTTCCGGGCGGAGCTTGGTGTGGACCTTCGGCACAAGGCCGGGCGCCGCCACCGGCACAAAGCGGACCTTGCCCAGGTCGATCCATTCGAGTGCCGGATCGCGCTTGTTGATGCCGTGGATGATCAAATCCGCTTCGCCATCCAGCAGGCGCTCCACGGGTCCGCCCACCGCCTCCAGCGACAGATGCAGCCGCGTTTCGGGATACCGGGCGAAAAAGTTACTGAGCATGCCCAGCACCGGCCGGGGTGGGCAGAAATCCCCGATCACGACACGCAACTCGCTTTCCTGCCCAAGCGCCAGTTGCGCTGCAAA
Source organism: Massilia endophytica (assembly GCF_021165955.1). Lineage (NCBI taxonomy): Bacteria > Pseudomonadati > Pseudomonadota > Betaproteobacteria > Burkholderiales > Oxalobacteraceae > Massilia > Massilia endophytica. Next base: position 4,198,497 of record NZ_CP088952.1, read on the forward strand.
ACGGCGCAAGCTCCGCATCTCCTGCAGCAGCGTGCGGGCCCTGGCATGGAAAGCGCGGCCTTCGTCCGTAAGCCGCACGCGGTATCCGGTGCGGTCGAAGAGGCCGATGCCCAGCCGGCGCTCCAGCTTCGCGACGGCCGCAAACACTGCGGGATGCGTACGGTGCAAGGCCTGTGCCGCCGCCTCGAAACCGCCATGGGTGGCCACGGCGTCGAAACACTGGAGCTCCTGCAGGGTGAAGTCGTGCATGTTCATTCTTCTTACAATGACGATCTAAACATTGTAATTTCATTCCTCCGCGGGCGCTCGTACGATGGGCTCTCCTATCAAGCACCGGAGAATTCCATGACCACCACACTCTTGCTCGGCGACGGAACACGATTGGCTTACCGCCTGGACGGCGATCCGGCGAAACCGCCGCTGATTCTCTCGAACTCGATTGCCACGGACCACACCATGTGGGACGACAACCTCGATGAACTCACCCGGCATTTCTACCTTGTGCGCTACGACACGCGCGGCCATGGCGGCTCCGATGCGCCACCCGGCGCCTACTCGGTCGAACGCCTGGGGCTCGATGTGCTTGCGCTGATGGACTACCTGGGAATCGCCCGGGCCCACTTCCTGGGCCTGTCCCTGGGCGGCTTCATCGGCGAATGGCTCGGCGTGCACGCGCCGGAACGCATCGATCGCCTTGTCCTCAGTAACACGGCGCCGCATCTGAGCCCGGCCTCGTTCTTCGACGCGCGGATCGCCGGGCTGGGTCAGGAAAACGCCATGGTGGCGGCCGCGGAAAGCTTCCTGGCGAACTGGTTTCCCGCTGCGATGCGGGAGGAAAACGGCGCCACGATACAGCGCTTCCGCTCGATGATCCTGCGTACCCCGCCGCGGGGACTGGCCGGATCCTTTGCCGCCGTGCGCGATGCCGACTTGCGCAACATCCTTTGTCTCATCCGGCGCCCGACGCTGGTGATCGGCGGAGACTACGACACGGTCACGCTGCCGGAGCACAGCAGGGAAATCGCCGCAGCGATACCGGGCGCGGAACTGGTGATGCTGCCAACCGTCCACCTCCCGAACGTGGAGTCCCCGCGTGAGTACATGGAGCATGTTCTCCGCTTCCTCAGCGCGGAGCGAAAGGATTAGTTTTTCTCATCCGGGAAGTGAGTATTCATCGTTTGTGGCGCGAACGACGGCTCCCCATAATGGTTTTCATGAACTCACTCATAAAGGAAAGCATGATGGAGCCAGGGATCCTGTTCTCGCCCACCGGCATCAAGCAGCTCGGGCTGCGCAACCGCCTCGCCGTCGCACCGATGACCCGTGTCAGCGCGACGGAAGATGGCCATGCCACCGAACGCATGGCACGCTACTACCGCCGCTTCGCTGAAGGCGGTTTCGGCCTGGTCATCACGGAAGGGATGTACACGGACCAGGCATATTCGCAGGGCTATCTGTTCCAGCCGGGGATCAGCAGCGCTGAGCAAGCGGAATCCTGGCGCCCAGTGGTCGATGCCGTGCACGCGGCGGGCGGTAAGATCGTCGCCCAATTGATGCACGCTGGCGCACTGGCTCAGGGCAACCGCTTCCGCGGCCACACCGCGGGGCCTTCAGCCGTGCAGCCGAAAGGCGAGCAGATGAAGTTCTATCGCGGCAGCGGCCCGTACCCGGTGCCGCGCGAGATGAGGCAGGAGGACATCGAGGAAGCCGCCGCAGGCTTTGCGCATTCCGCCCAGCGGGCAATGGATGCGGGTTTCGATGGCGTCGAGATACACGGCGCCAACGGCTATCTCCTGGACCAGTTCCTCACCCGGCACACGAACCTGCGCGAGGACCAGTGGGGCGGCAACACGGAGAACCGTATCCGACTACACACACTGGTCCTCGGCGCCGTGCGCGAAGCCCTTGGGCATCGGGCTCCGGTAGGAATCCGCATTTCGCAGGCGAAGGTGAACGATTTTTCACATAAATGGGCAGGGGAAGAGGACGACGCGAGGATCGTCTTCAGCGCACTCGCCGCCGCGGGCGCCGACTATATCCACGTTACGGAATTCGAAGCCTGGAAACCGGCGTTCGGCACGGATGGCCCGAGTCTCCTGGAGCTCGCACGGCGATATGCGCCTGGCGTCGCGCTCATAGCCAACGGCAGCCTGCACGAGAGCTGCCGCGGCGCGGAGGCAATTGCCGCAGGCGCGGACCTTGTCGCCATGGGCCGCAGCGCTCTCGCCAATCCCGGCCTGCCTGCCCTGCTGTCCGGCGGCGCCGCGCTCGCGGCCTTCGATTCCGGGCTTCTGTCGCCGATTGCGGATATCAAGGATATCGAGATCGGCGGTCAGGGGAAGGAGACGCCGTCCAGGTAGGGCTTGAGTTCCGGCCTGCGCAGCGCCGTATCCAGTTCGCGGATCATGCGCTCGTGTTCTTCGATGAAGTAAGGATAGAAGAACTCGCCGATGAAGAAGTTGCGGGCAACCGAGCCTTCCAGCGCCTGCTCCCAGCTTGGCTGCGCGCGCTGGATCTGCACCATGCGGCCGGGCTGGAAGTTGTGGAAGGTGATGCCGGGCTCCTTGCCGTTCACCATGATGGTGTTCTTCAGGGCGATGGCCAGCCGCACCCGCGCCAGGTCGCTTTCATCCTGAATCAGGATGGTGAAGCGCGTGCCGGAAGACGGGTGGTTCAGCTCCCACAGCTTGCGCCGCCAGGTTTCCCTGTCCGGGCAGTCGATCAGGCTGATCTCGGGAACCGGCTCTGCGAACATGTCCGCCACATCCGTTCCCGCAATGGGACGGAAGGTCAGCGCCAGCGCCTTGCCCTTGTTCTTCGCGAAGAAACTCATGGGATCGCGGCCGTCGCCCATGGCCGCCATCAGGCCGCCCAGCGACTGGGGATGGAAATCGGAGCCGCGCAGGCCTTCGAAGAAGATCAGCCGGTTGATATCCAGGTTTTCGCCCGCCTCCTTGTGGCGCATGAGCAGCCGGTCGATCAGCCCGGACACGAAGATGAACTCACCCGGCACCCTGTCGTTGACAAAGGCGGAGAACGGCGCCTGCTGCGCCAGGCCTGGCTGGCGGCGTACCACCTGCGTGACGGCGTCGCGGTAATGCGCGAAACGCGGATTCCCGAGAATGAACTGCGCGTCCACCATGTCCTCAGCCTGGATGCGGAAATGCTCGCGCATCAGGTTCGTGTCCGACAGGTCGAAGCGGTCGTCGTCCTTTGGGTACTGCGCCTTGGTCTGGTGAATGTCTTCCGTGACAACGGATGGCGTGAGCACCACCACCACCTCGCGCCGGTTGTCGATGGTGCCTTCGTGGCCGAACAGCTTCCCGAGCACCGGCACCTCGCCCACGCCGGGCACCTTGTCGGAACTGAGGCTGTTGTTGCGGCTCACCAGCCCACCGATAATGAGGGGCATATTGTCGCGGATACGCGCGTAGGTCTGCACGCGCCGCGTGGAAATCGTAGGCGCCGAGGCCAGCACCGCATTGGTTTCTGAGTCCAGCACCTTCAGGTCCTGGTTTGGAACGGAGGCCGACACCGTGGCGTCGATCAGCATGCTCACTTCGCTGCCGTTCTCGTTGATGCGGGGCCGCACGTTCAGCAGGATGCCCGTGGGGATGTACTGGAAGCTGAAGGAGACGCGCCCGCCGCCGCTGCCATTGCCCGAGTCGATGCTGGTGGCGATGGGAATATCGGTGCCGATGCGGATTGTGGCCTGCCGGTTGTCGATGGTCATGACGCTGGGCCGCGAGAGCACTTCCGCCTTGTTGGCCTGCACCAGGGCGTTGATGCGGTTCAGAACCTCAATGGGGTTCACATTCTGCAGCGAGTTCTGGGTGGCCGTGAGGGCCGAGCCGCCGTTACCCAGGGGCGTGAGCGTGCCGAGGCTCAGACCGTACTTGCCCCGCTTGCCGGACCACTGCACGCCGAGGTCGCGCAGCGAGTCGCTGTTGATTTCGAGGACAAGGCCTTCGATATAGACCTGGCGCGCAGGCCGGTCGATGGTGGTTTCTATCAGGTGGCGCAGGCGCTGGAACTGTTCGGGCGAATCGGGGTGATAGAGCACCAGCAGCTCGTTGATGCCGTTGGCCACAGTCTGCGACAAGTCGGATGCGGCATTGGGCAGGATGTTCGTCATGCCCAGCTGATCGCGCGAAGCCTGGTTGTTGGCGCCCTCCACGGCGCCAACCAGGCCGGTTTCCTTGCGCTCGGGATTCGGCATGCGGATCACCAGCGGCAACTTGTCCATGCCTATGCTTTTCGGCAGGTTCTTCAGCGGCTTGAATTTCGAGGAGGCCTGGTCGTTGCCGGGATACTGGCCATAGCCACCGCCGCCATAGGAGGTCACGCCGTTCGTGGCAGGCGCCGCGCCGACGGAATTGGGATAGGAGGTATTGCCACCGCCCATGGCGTACTGCGAACCGCCTGCTGGCGCATAGGACGGCACCTCCACCATGTCCGGACTGGATACGTCGTCGGCCAGCGGCGAGCTGTCATCCGTGATGGCCGAATAGCCCATGGCGCGCAAGGCAAAGAGCGCGTCGTCCGCATCGATGTAGCTCAGGTGGATGATCTGGGATTCGAGTTCGCGCAGGCGCAGGTTCGAGCGTGTTTGCGAGCGCTCGTCCAGCACGCGGCGCAGTGCGTCCTCGAACTGCATGGCGGCCGAACCTTCGATCCACAGCTGCGGTATGCGGCGCGGCATGATCACGTAGCCGATGCGCAGCGCCGCCACGCCCGGCTCGCGGTCGTAGCCGAGATTGACCAGCCCCTTCACCTTGTCCGGCAGGGGCGTCGCGTTAGCGGGCGCGCCGCCGATGCGGTACAGGTCCTGCGTCGCTTCGAGGTAGTTCACCAGATCCGCGATCAGCTCGCGGATCTGGGTTTCGGGAATGCGCGACAGCGGGATGAGGCGTCCCGTCGCACCCAGGGCCGGGCCGTGCGCCGCAGGCGCCGGAGCTCCCGCAGGCGCGGCTGGCGGAGACTGCGCCAGCACGGGCAGGACGATCAGCGACAGCAGGAACAGGGCACGGCGCATCGTTCAACGGCAGCCGACGATGGTGCGGATGGCGCCAACGACCTTGCCGAAGAAGCCGGGCTTGGCGGGCTTGGTGCTGATGAAGTCCCACACGTAGCCGCGGTCGTCGAACATGGTGGTTCCCGAGCGGATCACGAGGTTGGTGTCGCTTTGCAGGTGCACATAGTAAGGGCCCTGCGGCTGCTCCGGCGCGTTGCAGCCGATGAAGCCCTTGTTGTTGGCCGGACTCGTTCCCTTGTAGGTGCACAGGCGTCCGTCGCCCTGCATGGTGACGAAGAAGCTGTCCTTGTTTTCGTTGCTGACGAAGCCGGAGTGGTGGCCTGCGTAATTGCCTGCGTTGACGCTCTTGATATTGGGAGCGCGGTACACCGCGAAGTCGGCATTCGTCTGCATCACGGCGATGGATTTCCCGTCGCGCGAGATGAGGAACTCATTCACGCCCAGCCAGTCTCCAGCGCGCATCAGCTCTTTGCCGTTCGCGGATTGTGGCGGACCGAATGGCATGTTGTTCGGCTTCCAGCCGTTCGCCGCGCCTTTGAGGATGTAGTGCTCGGCCAGCGCCGTCACGTTCATCAGCGGACCGTTGGCCCGGTCGCAGCCGTTCGGCGCCCCTTTCGGGATGACCAGGTTCGGATCGGCGCACACGGACGGATTCTTGCGGAAGTAGTAGTCCGCATCGAAGTAGGCCAGGCGCGGGTCGGCGAACAGGCCGCCGTCCGGGAAGCGCGTGTCGGCCGGATCGGCGTTGAAGCGCGAGCGGCCGCCTGCCGCCACATAGTGGTTGATGTAGCCCGCATTGTCGTCGCCATAGGTCTCCACCAGGTAGGGATAGCGCATCTTCAGCGCACTGATGCTCACGTTGGCGTTCGGGTCGCGGCCTTCGCGCATGCCGTGGCGCTGGTAGTGCTCCCACAGGCGGTTGCGGTCAAGGCCGAAGGCTTCCTGCAGGTCCGGATACTTGAGCGAATAGAAGGCCGGATCGAACTCGGCCTGCAGCGCCGCAGGCGTGGCCTGCAGCATGACGAGATAGTCCTCGCCTTCCTTGCCGGGGAAGAGCAACGGGCGGCCTTCCGTCTGGCGCAGGTTGAGTGTAACACCCCGGTAGCGCACCGCCACGGCCACCTTCTTCACCTTGCCCGGCACCGGATCGTTGCCGAAGAAGGCGTTCATATCGGGCGGAATGTAGACGTAGCCGTTCAGGAGGCCGCGCTTGATCTTGTCCGCTATCGCAGGCGCGGAGGACTGCTGCCCGCCTTCCAGTCCATACCAGGCGCCCAGCACTTCCACCGGTGAATCGACCGGGGCTGGCAGATAGGTCTTGCCGGGCGTGCCGGGGAAGACCAGGTCCGTGCCTTCGTTCTGGCGCAGGTTGACGAGCTGGCCGTTCTGCATGACCTGCACCGCCAGCACCTTCTTCACGCCGGGATAGGGATCGCCGCCAAAGAACACGTTCATGTTCGACGGCACCATGAGCGTGCCGTTGACGACGGCGTTGCGCAGCTTGTCCATGATGGGGGCGCCGTTCACGACGGCGGTCTGCTGGCCGCCTTCGACGCCGTACCAGGCCGCCGTGACCTGCAGGTTGTTCTGCGCCAGGCCTGCGCCGCTGGCTGCCAGCAGCAGGACCATGAGCGTTGCGCGCATGCGGGATAAATACTTCATGTCGGTCTCCAATCGTCCGGCTTACTGGGTCTGCACCTTGTCGCAGGTGGGATAGGTGAACTGCGCGGCCACGCCCGTCAGCCCGGATGGGTCCAGCAGGGCGGCCAGGCGCAGGGTGGCCTGGGCGATCTCCTCGGGGGTGACTGCCCGGATCAGCTGGTCCGTGGCCTGGTTCGTGGTGTAGCCCGCATCGGCGGCGCGCAGCGCCGTGTCGATCATCTCCTTGTGGCGCGCCACGGCTTCCTTCATCTCGTTGATCAGCTGCTGCAGCTTGGTCGCTTCGGCGCTGTTTGCCGCCGTCGAGGAGCCGGAAAGGCCCGCCGTTGCGATCAGGCCCGCCACCTTGACCACGGAACTGCCCACGGAAACGACCTGGCTGATGGCGACCGAGCCGCATTTGCTCGCGCTGGTGGCGCAACCCATGCCGCAATCGGTCCAGCCGCTTGGGCAAGTGCCCCAGCATACGGGGCCGATGCCGGAGTAGTTAGGCTTGCACTTCGGGTAGCACAGGCCCGCGTTGTTCTCCTTGCCGTCCGAGCACACGGATGGCGCCAGGCCGATGCCGCGGTCATACACCTCGCGCGACAGGTCCAGGCCGGAACCGGCCGGCCCCACCACGGCGGGCTTGTAGCCGGGCGGCACGGGTGGCGTGTTCAGGCCGCACAGCAGGCCCACGTTGGTGTAGCCGCTCGGGCAGGAGGACGAGAAATTGCAGACATCGACCTTGGCCCCCACCAGCAGGGGCTTGTCGATGTGGCAGGTGAAGCCCGTGTTCACATAGCCGGAGGGGCATTGGCGCAGGCACATGGTCACTGCGCCGTCGTAGCCCGGCTTGCAGGGGGTGTAGCACATGCCCACTTCCTTGTTGCGGCCACCGGCGCAGCCGACTGGAATGGTGCCCACGCCGCGCCCATAGGTGCTCTTCCAGCAGAATTCGAGCTTCTGCGCCGACGCCGTCACGGGCGTCAGGGAAAGGATGGTCAGCGCCAGCAAGGGGCTGCAGACGAGGAATATCAAACGCTTCAACATTGCTGCCTCCGGTTACTTCGCTGCGTTGCGCCGCGCGGCGGCGATCATCTGCTGCATGCCGTTCAGGTCCAGCGCGCCCGGCGCCACGCTGTCGCCGATGACGAAGCCGGGCGTGCCGTTGATGCCCAGGGGCGCGGCCATGGCCAGATTCTTTTCCAGTTCCTCGGTAACGGAGGTGCTGAACATGTCGGTGCGCAGGCGGTCGAGATCCAGGCCCTGGGCGGCGGCCAGCCCGAAGAGAGCCTTCTCGTCCAGCGATTCGGCGCTGAACAGGGCATCGTGCAGGGGCTGGTATTTGTTCTGGCGCTCGGCGGCCAGCGCCATGCGCGCGGCGAGGATGGAATCGGGACCGAGAATCGGCAGCTGCTTGTAGACCACGCGCACGCGCGGATCGCTGGCCAGCACTTCCTTCAGCACCGGGGCGGCGCGTTTGCAGTAGCCGCAGTGGTAGTCGAAGAATTCGACGATGGTCACGTCACCGTCCGGATTGCCCGCCACGGGCGACGAGGCCTGCGCGAACAGTTCCTTGTGCAGGGCGCCGACGGCGACTTTCGCCTTGGCTTCGGCGGCCGCGGCCTCCTGGCGCTGCAGCACCGCGAAGGCTTCGCGCAGTACCGATGGATTTTTCAGCAGATAGTTGTGAACGATGGCTTCGGTCTTCGCAACATCCGGTTCACTCTTCGATGGTTTGGCCGGCGCGGCGGCCGCAGCCGCGCACAGGCCCAGCAGCATGCCGGCCAGAAGTCCCTGCTTCATGTCTATCCCCTTGGTTAATATTGCCGGGATAGTATTTTTGTTGGGAAAGTTTGTCTGTAGCACGAATGTGCTACAGACTGCTGCGTCCGGCAGCGTAGAATGGGCCGATCATGCTGAACTCCGCCCCTCCGTCCCCCATTCACGTCGCCATCGTCGAGGACGACCTGCGCTTCAGCGCCGAGCTGGCGCAGGTGCTGCAGGAGGCGCCGGACCTGCGCCTGGCGGGCAGCGCCGAGACTCTTGCGGAGGGCCTCGCCCTGCTGGAGCGCCCGCCCGCCGACGTGCTGCTGGTGGACCTGGGCCTTCCCGACGGCTCGGGCATCGAAATGATCCGCAGCGCCGCCGTGAAGTGGCCCAGCTGCAGCATCATGGTCAGCACGAATTTCGGCGACGAGACCCACGTAATGCGCTCCATCGAAGCGGGCGCCTCCGGCTACCTGCTGAAGGACAGCTCGCCCAGCCGCATCACCGAGGAGATCCGCAGCCTGGCGAGCGGAGGAAGCCCCATCAGCCCCATCATCGCGCGCCAGGTGCTGGCGCGCTTCCGCCAGCGCAGCGCCGCCGCGCCCCAGCCGGAAGAAACCTCTCCCCTCTCCGCGCGCGAGAAGGAAGTGCTGGATTTGATCACCAAGGGCTACACCGCGCAGGAGATTGCGCGCCTGATGCAGCTCTCGCATTTCACGGTGCGCACCTTCGTGCGCCGCATCTACGGGAAGCTGAAAGTGACCTCGAAGGCTGAAGCCATCTTCGAAGCGCGCAGCCAGGGATTGCTCCCGGATTGAACATGGGTTCCCGTACCGCCTCGCTTTTTACTTATCTGCTGCTGCCCCTTTCGCTGGCCCTGCTTGCCGCGGCAGGCGCTGCCTACCTTGGTGCGGATAATCGCCCCTCCGCCAGCCTGCGCCTGGAACAGGCGGACTGGCAGAACGTGACCGTTCCCGCCTTCAGCGATGCGCCGCAAATGCAGGACGCTGCCGCCCTCCCCCGGAACTGGCAGCGTGTGGAATTGCCGCTGGCGCCGCCCGTCGCCCTCCTGCGCCAGGCCCGCCCGCCGGGCGAACGGCCCGCAGTGATCGTGACCTGGCTGCGCCTGCGACCCGGCACGCTGCCGTTGACGGCGCACCCGCTGGCCCTGTATGGCGCGCGCATCAAGACCGATGGCACCATTGCCGTCTACATCGACGGCCAGCTCGCCTATCGCGACCAGCAGGATGGGTTGCGCTGGAACAGCAGCCGTACCCCGCTCTGGTTCACCCTCGATTCCGGCAAGGAGCCGCGCGAGATTCTCCTGCGCCTGGAGCATTCGGAGCGATCCCGGGTGGCCGCGAGTTCCTTCTGGCTGGGACCTGTGGACGCGCTGCGTCCGCGCTACCTGGTGCGGCAATGGCTGCAGCAGGAGCTGCCCTCGATGCTGAGCGCGGCCTTCCTCGCGGTGGGCCTGTTCGCCCTCTTCGTGTGGCTGCGGCGGCGGGATGAAACGGGTTACCTGCTCTTTTTCTGCCTCGGCGCCACCGCCTTTTTCCGCACGCTGCATTTCTACTCATCGCTGCCCATCCGGAACGACTGGTTCGCCTGGCTCACGGTCAACTCCCTGTTCTGGCTCGTGCTGGTGGTGCACATCTTCCTGCTGCAGCTGCATGGCCGTCCGCAGCGCGCGTTCACCGGCTTCCTTGTGGCACTGACAGTTTCCGTCGCCCTGCTCACGCAGCCGCTGCTGCCGCTCCTGCACAACACGCCCAAGGTTACGCCACTGATCTACGTTGTGGCGGCGCTCATGGGCGCGGCGGTGTGCGCCGCAGGCATTGCCGCGTCGTGGCGGCGGTCCGGCGAAGGCATGCCTGTGGCCTGCGGCATCGGCATCTGCGTCCTGCTCGGGATAAGCGACTGGCTGCTGCAGAATAATTTCGTCAGTCCGGAAGGCTGGTATCTCGGCGCCTACACCAACGCAATCTGCTTCGCCACCTTCGGTTCGCTGATGTACCGGCGCTACCTGAGCGCCATCGAGGAGGCCGAACAGCTCAACGCGAGCCTGGCGCACAGGCTGCGCGCACGCGAGGCGGAATTGGAAGAAAGCCACCGCCGCCTGCGCGACATCGAGCTGCGCCAGACCATCAGCGAAGAGCGGCAGCGCCTGATGCAGGACATGCACGACGGCTTCGGCTCCTCGCTGATCGGCGCCATCCGCTCCGTGGAACATGGCAGGATCACCGACGCGCAAGTGTCGCGCATCCTCAAGGACTGCCTGGACGACCTGAAGCTCACCATCGACTCGATGGAACCTGTGGAATCCGACTTGCTTCTGCTGCTGGCCACGCTGCGCTTCCGCCTCGAACCGCGCCTTGAAGGCAGCAACATCGGCCTGCGCTGGGAAGTGCAGGAAGTGCCAGCGCTGCCTTGGCTGGACCCTTCGCGCGCCCTGCATGTGCTGCGCATTCTCCAGGAGTGCGTGGCCAATATCCTGCGCCATACCCGCGCCACGGAAATCCGCGTTCGCACGGCAGCGTCCAGCGACGGAGTGCAGGTCAGTATCGAGGACAACGGCCAGGGCTTCGATCCAGACCGCGCCCTCGCTGCGGGCAGCGGCCGCGGCCTCCAGAACCAGCGCCGCCGCGCCGCCGTCCTTGGCGGCACGGTGCGCTGGGAGAGCGGGCCCGAAGGAACACGCTTCACCCTCTGGCTTCCGCTGTGCGCGCCCGGCCAGAAGGCCGCCGAAGCAGCCTAGCGGGGCGTTACGCGGAAATAGTCCGCTTCCAGATAGCCCTTTCCTGGCGCGTCGCCGGCGCTGAAGAGCCCCATTTGCGCGCCAACCCACCGCCCTTTCGACACTGCGAACGCCGGGCCGGCGCCGGTGAAGGACTGGCCGTCCACGCTGTAGGAGAAGATGGCGCGGCTGTCCGCAGTCACCTGCATGCGCAGGTACAGGGATGCAGGAGCATCCTCCCGGAGCAATGCCGCCTGCTCCCGGCAAGGCGGCGCGGCGGAAGCACAGGTGGCGTACACCAGCTGGAGGCGCCCGCCGCGCTGCCGCAGTCCGATCCACGCGTAGCTCAAGCCGTTCATGATGAGCCCAGCACGGTCGCCTTCTCCCGCGCCATGCAGCGCGATGCGCGTATCGACGACAAAGGCGGGCCCCGGCAGTTTCTGTGTCAGGAGATTTGGCGCCATGCGTACCGAGTCGGGAGCTGCGGCTTGTGTAGTCAGCCGCAGCCAGCCTTCACGCGCTGTCAGCGAACTCCACCCAGCCTGGGGATTCGCATTCCACTGCCATTGCGCGCCGAGCTGCGTGCCATTGAATTCGTCGCTCGCAGCCGGGGCCTGCGCGGTTTGCCCCAGCACCGGCTTGCGCCACTCGGCGACGGGATTGCCCGTGCCCGGCTTGGGACCGGGCTGGCCGATGAGCGGCCAGCCGTCCTGCCACTGCATGGGCTGGAGGTGGACGATGCGGCCGAAGGCCTGCTTGTCCTGGAAGTGGAAGAACCAGTCGCTGCCATCCTGCGCGCTGACCCAGGCGCCCTGGTGGGGCCCGTTCACCGGCGTTCCGCCCTGCTCCATCACGATGCGCGCTTCATACGGTCCCCTGATGCTGCGCGAACGGAAGACGCTTTGCCAGCCCACCTCCACGCCACCGGCGGGCGCAAACACGTAGTACCAGCCATTGTGCTTGTACAGCTTGGGGCCTTCCAATGTGCGGTAGCCGGGCAACTGGTTGCCGTCGATGACCACCTCGCCCTGTTCGTCCAGCAGGCGCTTCGCGTCCGGCGACATGGCACGCAGGGTCAGCACGTTGTTGAAGCCCGCACGGCTCTTGGCCCACGCATGCAGCAGCCACGCCTTGCCGTCGTCATCCCACAGCGGCGTGGGGTCGATGATGCCTTTCCCCGCCAGCAGCAGGCGGGGCTCGCTCCATGGTCCCGCGAAGTTCTCGGCGGTGATGACGTAGACGCCGAAGTCGGGGTCCGGATAGAAGATCCAGAACTTGCCGTCGTGGTAGCGCAGGCAGGGCGCCCACACTCCATCGCCATAGCGCGGCTGGGAGAAATGCGTCTGCGGCACAAGGCGCGGCAGCGCGTGCCCGGCCAGGCTCCAGTTGACCATGTCCTTCGAAGTGAGGAGCGGCAGCCCGGGAACGCTGTTGAAGCTCGACGCCGTCATGTAATAGGTGTCGCCGACGCGGATCACGTCCGGGTCGGAATAGTCGGCATGCAGGATGGGATTGCGGTAGCGCCCATTACCCAGGTCGGCGGACCATTCCGGCTCAACGGCAAGCGCCTGGAGGGACGCCACCAGCAGAACTCCCGCAAAAATCGTGGACTTCATCATCCCTCCGTTTTTGGCATGACCAGATAGTAATTTGGTCCGGCCAATTTGACAAGCGTGAGAATGCGATAGTTTTGAAAGCGCGCCAGTACAGCATAATGTCGCGGTCTTCGATTTCCTTCAGTCCCATGAAACCCTTCCGCCTTTGCCTGCTGCTCCCACTGCTCCTGCAGCTTCCCGTCCACGCCCAATCGGAATGCAAATATTCCGAGCTGCTGACTCTTCCCGTTGCAAAGATGAAGACGGCGGCAGCGCTCTCGGTATCCGGCCAGATCAACGGCGAAGCCGCCGACATGCTGCTTGATACAGGCGCCGAGAAAACCTTCCTTGTGCGCCGCGAAATGGAGAAACGCAAGGTAGTAATGGAGGGCGTGCCCGAGATGGTGCGGGGGGTTGGCGGCGTACAGACCGTGTTTGCCGCCAAGCCGCGCGAGGTAGGGGTTGGCCCCATCCTCACGCGCAACAAGCGCTTCCCTGTCGTGGATTCGCTGGCGAACCTGAACGTGGCCGCCGTTCTCGGCTCCGACTTCCTGCTGCAGACCGATATGGAGCTGAATCTGCGTGAGGGCAGCGTCAAGTTCTTCCAGGCGAAAGGCTGCGCGGACCGCGGGCTCTCCTATTGGGATCCGGACGCAATGAGCGTGCCGCTGGTCGAGATGCAGAAAGGCGGCCGTCCGATTGTGGAGGTGATGCTGAATGGCGTAAAGGGCCGCGCGCTGATCGACACGGGGGCGTCACGTTCCATCGTTAAAAAGCACTTCGCGGAGAAAGCCGGTTTTTCCGCCGACAAGGCAGCTCCGCCGGTCCGCATGGCCGGTAACGGCATCGGCACCGAGGCGAACGATTTCTGGAGCGCGGATTTCGACAGCTTTGCCGTCGGCAGCGAAACCATCCGCAAGCCCCAGCTCCAGGTGATCTCCCTGCCGCGCCATGGCGATGACACACACGACATGATTCTGGGCCTGGACTTCCTGTGGGCGCACCGCCTGCTGATCTCCGTGAGCCAGGAGCGGATGTACTTCAGCTATCTCGGCGGCGATGTATTTTCCAGCCTGAAACGCTGGTAGGCGCGCTTATGTGAGATCGCGGCTATATGGCCGGGCGTGCGGACGGGATAATGGCACTCATCCCGTCCGTCCGGAGCACCTTCATGGCAGAACGCGATCCGCTCGAAAGGCTGCGCCGCATGCGCAGGCTGGCCACCGGCCTGCTGCTGGCGATGAGCGCCCTGTTTGTCGCCGCGCGGCTGCTGCAGCACCGCGCGCCGTGGCTGGCTTTCGCCGCGGCGTTTGCGGAAGCGGCCATGGTGGGCGCGCTGGCGGACTGGTTCGCCGTCACCGCCCTGTTCCGCCATCCCCTCGGCCTGCCCATTCCGCACACGGCCATCATCCCTCGCAACAAGGACCGCATTGGCGCGAATATCGCGCAATTCCTGGAACATAACTTCATTACCCACGAAGTGCTGCGCAGCGAACTGGCGCAGGTGGACTTCGCGGGCGGAGCCGCGCGCTGGCTGGCGCGCGAAGAGAACAGCAAGGCTGTCGCCGAACGCCTCGCTGGTGCAGTGCCCGCCCTGCTGAAAATGGTTGAAGACCGCGACGCGGGCGAGTTCGTGCGCAAGGCCATGGCTTCCGCCCTGCAGGACGTGCGCCTCGCGCCAATGCTGGGCCAGATACTTTCCGTGCTCGTGGCGGGCCGCCAGCATGTGCGCCTGCTGCAGCGCGTGCTGGCCATGGTCGCGCGCACGCTGGAAGAGAACCGCGACTACCTGCGCCAGAAGGTCCACGAGCATAGCCCGCGCTGGATGCCGCGCATGATCGACGACAAATTCTTCGAACGCCTGATGGACGGCCTGCAAAGCATCCTCGACGATCTGGGCGACGAAGATAGCGAATGGCGCGCCCGTTTCCAGGCCGCGCTGGAAGACCTGATCGAACAGCTCGCGCATTCGCCGGAATACGAAGAGAAGCTGCGCGGCATGCTCGCGCGCGGCCTCGCACACCCGGTGTTTCGCGAATACGTGGGCGACGTGTGGCAGGACATCCGCGAACGCCTGCAAGCGGACGCCGACCTGCCGGAGTCGCGCACTACGGGCTACCTGCAAAGAGGACTGGCCGCCTTCGCGCGCACGCTGGCGGAAAACGACACCATCCGCGAACGGCTGAACGGCTGGCTGCGCGAGTTCGTTGCGGATGCGGTGGTGGAGCGGCGGGGCCTGATCGTGGCAGTCGTCCAGCGCGTGATCGACAAGTGGGACGCCGAAACCATTGCGCGCAAGCTGGAACTGCAGGTGGGTAGCGACCTGCAATTCATCCGCATCAATGGCACGCTGGTGGGCGGGGTGGTGGGACTGCTGCTTTACTGCGCCTCCCTGCTCCTCAGCCGCTAAAATAGCGCCATGAACTGCCGCGACAACTGCGGGGCGTGCTGCACCGCCCCTTCCATCACCAGCCCGATACCCGGCATGCCGGAGGGGAAACCTGCGGGCGTACGATGCATTCAGCTCGGAGAGGACAACCGCTGCCGCATCTTCGGCAAGCCGGAACGGCCCGCGTTCTGCGGCGGCCTGCAGCCCTCCGAGGAGATGTGCGGAACAAGCCGCGAGCAGGCGATCCGCTGGCTGACGGACCTGGAACTGGCAACCGCTCCCGCTTGTTGACACTTGCGCAAGCGCGGCGCATGATGACATCATGCCAACGCAAGCGGACAAACATCACAGGAATGCTCCGGCCCCTGCGCGGGAGCGAAAGCACAGCACTTCTACATTCCAGCTTGCGGACAAGCGTCCTGCCGGCACGCGGATGCAGGCCTTGCAGGACATGGTGGCCAACAGCCCGCGCGCTGTCGCTCAAAGGAAGACTACCCGGAGCCTTTTCGGAGACGACCTTCTGTCGCGGGGCAGGCAGGGGAAGCTGAAGGAAGGCGAGGTCCAGCTCAAGCGCGTCCCCGACATTGGCTCGGTGAGCATCCCCCATCTCGAACAATCCCTGAAACCGGTCGGCAATTCTTCCTCGACGCCGGTGGCGGATGCACTGGCGTCCAAGGCCGCCAGCATCGGCAATGGCCAAGTCCAGATGAAGGGCATCGAGGGCTCATCGGATCCTCTGTCGCTTGCCCGGCAGGTCGGCCAGCTTCGGCCCAAAGACACTCGCATCCAGCAATCCTCCGATGGCCGTTTCGAGCTCCAGGCAAAGCTCAACCCCTGGGTTTCCGTCGTCACCGGGAGATCGCTCCCCGAACTGCCGGCGCCACAGGAGGAGGCGGCCGACAATGAAGCAGAAGAACACAAGGAGGAGCCGAAGCTGAAGGTCAAGGACGGCGAAAAGCACCCCACCCAGCCAGGCGTGGTATGGAGGGATGTGGCGCCGGACGACAAGCCCTTACAAGCGTACGGCAAGAAAGATACCTATGCGGCATTCATGCAGGTGCTTGCAGACGTCGATCGTTCTGAAAAGATGGGCCCAGAAGAAAAGCAGGCCCTGAAAACGCGCCTGCTTTCGGAATTTCACCATCACCTGAAAAACCTGCCCATCGACGAGATATACCATTTTGGGCAGATGCTTGAGCGAGATATCCAGCAGCACGAGGCGAAGGACTCGCTGGAAAAGGCATTCGGCGAAAGCCGGGCTATCTATCGGTCCTGGCATCCGCCAAAGCGCATTTCCCAGTCAACGGAGTTGGGAGCAATGGTGGAGGGGGATGAACTTGTCGGCGCGGATACACTCAATGTAGCGCTGAATCCAACCAGGTTCAAGAACTACAAAGCCGCGAGCAAAGCATCGAAACTCCCTCCCATTGGCGCCGTCCCCTCCTCCTTGCTCTATCCCGAAGAGGAAAAGAACACGGTCTTCCTGAAAGACCGCGGTACAGCAACCGCTCTCCTGCCCGAAAACCTGTACGCTGGGTTCAGCGCTTACAATGAGACTGTCAAGTCGCTGCTTCGCGGAAAAGACCCCGAGCAATTCGACCATGGCGAGAAAGCGATTCACGCCCATGTGAAGGACATGCGTGCCTCTGTAACCAGGCCCGTTTTCTATGACAAGGAAGATATCCAGTCATCCACGGGCGCTTTCAATCACCCGGACAAACCCGGCGGTCCGCACATACGCAAGATCCACGCGGCCCTGGACTACAACCACAACCCGCTCAAGGAAAGCCTCGATTTGAAATTGGCTGACCGGCTTCATTCCAACGCTATCTTCTACCAGACTTTCACTCAACATTCGAAAGCCGATTCCTATGCAGATGAGTGGAATGAAATGGTGGTCAAGTACAGGTCCACCGGACACATGGCAGGCCTGCATAAAAACATTCAGGAGTGGGTTCCAGGATTGCAGCCCAATCCGGCTATCAACGACAACCTGGAAGACAGCGGGAAGTTCAGCGAGTCCTATGCCCAGGATACGGCCAAATGGGCGAAGACCGTTCTCAAGGGCGAAGACTACGACGACAAGAAGAAGAAAAAGACCAAGAAATAGCGCGTAACCCATAAGGAACAGTCACATGTACCACGCCATCGTCCGCCGTAAAATCACCAATGCTTTCGCAGGCTTGAGCGCAGGGCGCATCGAGGCCATAACGGGCGAACTGGCGCCGAACGCGGTTCACTACTTTGTGGGCACGCATGCGCTGTCGGGCACGCGCAGGACGCCGGAGGCCATCCGCGCCTGGTACGAGAGGCTCCTCCGCCTGCTCCAGGGTATCAGCTTCACGCTGCATGAAGTCAGGGTGTCGGACTGGCCTTGGCGAACGCAGGTCGAAGCAATATGGACCGAGACAAACCATGGCACCGACGGAGTGAAGACCTCCGCAGAAGGGGTGAACCTTATCGAGGTGCGCTGGGGCCGCGTGACCAGTGTCCGCATTTATCCGGATACGGCAGCCCTGGCGAAGACCCTGATGCGTATTGCCGCGAAGGGCACGGTGGAGGCGCTCGCCCCGCCAATCACGTCGTGATGGCCTTGCGCAGGAAGATGATGGCTTCCGGGTTGTCGTTGTAACGCCCGCAGGCCGTGTAGCCGCGCTTCTTGTAGAGGTGGATGGCGGCGTCGAGACCGGCCTTGCTGTCCAGGTACACCCAGCGGCGGGCGCCCGCTGCGGCATGCGCTTCCATGGCGTCGAGCAGGGCTTCGGCGATGCCGAGGCCGCGATGGCCCGGGCGCACATAGAGCCGCTTGCATTCGGCAGCGCCTTCGATCTGCGGCAGCGGGCGCAAAGCCACGCAGCCCGCAACGTCATCCCCCACATACGCCAGCCACAATGCGTGATCCGGCTCGCCGAGGAAGGCCTTTACGCCCTCCCGCGTATCGCGCACGACCACATCGATGGCTTCGAAGTACTCGTTCAACAGAGCGTGGGTCTGTTCCAGCTGGTCGAGGGTCGCGCGGATGATCTTCATAGTGGAGCCAGTGTAGCAGCCCTCGCGGGTCTGCGCACCGGCTCGGCCGGCTGGCCGTGGGTGGCAAGATCGATTCTGGACATGGCGTCCGCGCATTCCATCGCCAGCGTTGCAGCAGCGCCAGGCTCCATCTGCTGGCGGTAGCGCTCCAGCGCTTCGCGGATCGCAAAGCCGTACACCATGGGCCACTGCTCGGGGGCGGAGCAGAACTTCATCACCGTGGGATGGAAGGCCGTCCAGTGCGTGCGCAGGTAAAGGAAGGGCAGGTCGCGCGGCGCACGCGGCCCGGCGCTGCGCGGCTTGCCGAAAGCCGGAGTACCCACCGTGCTGTCGACATGGCGGAAGATCTCGCGGATGTCCGGCAATAGCTCGAAACGCAAGGTGCGCGCGCTTTCGCTGATGAGGGGCCAGAGCCCGTTCGGTGTTCCATCAAGCAGCGCATGCAGGGCATTGCCGCTGTAGTAGGTGTGGCCGTCCGCGCCGCGTTCCGCCGTGAGCAGGCTGGCCGGGGCGACGCCGCGCGCCGTCGCCTGTGCGCGCACTGCCGCCTGGCAGGCGTAGCCGCCCAGGGCGCCAAGGGCGCAGAACAGGGATTCGGCGTGCACGCCCTGGTCCTGGGTGAAGATATTACCGAGGCGGCGCAGCAGTTCCCTGGCGGCGACGCGTGCTCCAATCAGCGGATCCTGGGCGCGCGCCTCAACGACCTGCTTGAGCAGGGCGTCTTCAATCGGATTGCCACGCGCGCGCGGCGGCGCAGCACCTGCGCCCGTAAACGAGGTGAGAAATTTTCTTAGCATGTAGGAAGTGTTGCTTTTATATTTTGCCCAAGTATAGCCGAGCATCTGTAACAGATGCTCACGCTTTCTCACTTCGGGAAAATATTTAACTGCTGTGTCTTTCGACGATGGTGAAGCCCACGTCGCAGACCGGGTCCACCACCGGCTTTCCTTCCGTACGCTGGATGATGTAGCGGGCGGCGGTCTGGCCGATCAATGTGCCGTCCACGCGCACGGTGGTGAGCGCGGGATGCAGGTCGCGTGAAAGCGCCAGGTCGCCCAGTCCGACCACGGCGAGCTGGCGCGGCACCTCGATGCCCTGCGCCTGCGCTTCGATCAGCACGCCCAGGGCCACCATATCCGAACTGCAGAAGATCGCATCCACGCCAGGATGGCGCTTCAGCAGCGCGCGGAGGCCTTCGCGGCCGCTGACCACGGCGCTCGGCGCGGGAACGACATGGGCCGGAACCTCGCCGCCGCTGCCGCCGATGCCCAGTTGCAGGGCGCGTTCCGAGTAGGCCTTGTTGCGGCGCGCCGCCCGCTCATCGTCCGCACTGATGGCGGCGAGATGGCGGCGCCCCCGGCGGTGCAGGTATTCGGCGACGGCTGCGCCGAGCTTTTCGTGCGAGAAGCCCACCAGCATATCCACGGGCGTCGGGGTCAGGTCCCAGGTTTCCACGACAGGAATGCCGCTGGCGATGAGGCGGCGGCGCGCGAGCGGAGAGCGCATGATGCCGGTGAGGACAACACCATCCGGACGGCGGCCGATGATCGCTTCCAGCAGCGCATCCTCGCGCGACTCTGCGTAACCGGCCTGGCCAAGCATCATCTGGTAGCCGGAGGCAGCCAGGGTGGAAGTCAGCGCCTGTACGGTCTCGAGGAAGACGGAGCCAGTGATGGTGGGCACCAGCGCAGCCACCAGGCGGCTCTTGCGCGAGGCAAGGCCGCCAGCCAGCAGGTTGGGCACGTAGCCGGTGCGCTCCACCGCCTCGCGCACGCGCTCCAGTATCTTGTCCGACACGGCTTCCGGCGTGTTCAGGGCTCGCGACGCAGTGATCGGCGCCACGCCCGCCATCCGGGCGACGTCGCGCAGCGTGAGGCTGTTGCCCTTGCTGCGCTTGCGGCGTACGGGTTTGTCTTCTTCGCTCATGGTGCGCGATTCTATCAGCGCACGAGGCAGGGACGCTTGCTGTCGAAGGTCCAGCCGGGAACCAGGTACTGCATGGCCATGGCGTCGTTGCGCGCGCCAAGGCCCATGCCGAGGTAGCGCTGGTGCGCCGCTTCCACTTCCGCCATATCGAGCTCGATGCCCAGGCCCGGCTTGCGCGGCACATCCACCATGCCGCCAACGATTTGCAGGGGCGCCTTCGTGAGGCGCTGGCCATCCTGCCAGATCCAGTGGGTGTCGATGGCGGTGATCTGCCCCGGAGCCGCTGCGGCCACGTGGGTGAACATGGCCAGCGACACGTCGAAATGGTTGTTGGAGTGGGAACCCCAGGTCAGGCCCCACTCATGGCACAGCTGCGCCACACGCACGGAACCCTGCATGGTCCAGAAGTGCGGATCGGCCAGCGGAATCGTCACCGATTGCAGCTGGATGGCGTGTCCCAGCTCGCGCCAGTCGGTGGCGATCATGTTCGTTGCGGTCGGCAGGCCGGTGGCGCGGCGGAATTCCGCCATCACCTCGCGCCCGGAATAGCCGTTCTCGGCGCCACATGGGTCCTCGGCGTAGGCCAGCACGTCGCCTTTGTCGCGGCACAGGCGGATGGCGTCTTTCAGCAGCCAGCCGCCGTTCGGGTCCAGGGTGATGCGCGCCTCGGGGAAGCGCTCGGCCAGCGCGGTGACGGCTTCCATCTCTTCCTCGCCGCGCAGCACGCCGCCCTTCAGCTTGAAGTCGCGGAAGCCGTAGCGCTTGTAGGCCGCTTCGGCCAGGGCGACGACGGCCTTGGCATTCATCGCTTCCTGGTGGCGCAGGCGGCACCAGTCGTCTTCCGCGTTCTCGCCATTTTCGTAAGGCAGATCGGTGCGCTGGCGGTCGCCAATGTAGAACAGGTAACCCAGCATCGGCACCTTGTCGCGCTGCTGGCCGTCACCCAGCAGGGCCGCGAGCGGCACCTCCATGAACTGGCCCACCAGGTCGAGGAGCGCGCACTCGATGGCCGTGACGGCGTGGATGGCAATGCGCAGGTCGAAGGTTTGCAGCCCGCGCCCGCCCGCATCGCGGCTCGCGAAGGCTGTGCGCACGGCGTTCAGCATGGCGTTGTACTGGCCGATGGGCTGACCCACCAGCAGCGCTTCCGCATCCTGCAGGGTCTGGCGGATAGCCTCGCCGCCGGGCACTTCTCCGACGCCCTGGCGTCCGGAACTGTCGGTGAGGATCAGCAGGTTGCGGGTGAAGAACGGCGCATGCGCCCCGCTCAGGTTGAGGAGCATGCTGTCGCGGCCCGCCACGGGAATGACGCGCAGGGAGGTGATCTTTGGAGTGTTCATTTTTCGAGTAGGCGGAGCGGGAGTTCGGCGCGGATGTCGTCGGACGCACTGCCGACCATCAGCTTGAAATTACCCGGCTCGGCGCCCCATTTCAGTTGCTGGTTGAAGAAGGAAAGCGTGTCGCGGTCGATAGTGAAGCTCACGCGGCGCAGCTCGCCAGGCTGCAGGCGCACCTGCTGGAAGCCCTTGAGCTCCTTGAGCGGGCGCACCAAGGAGGACACCAGGTCGCGCAGGTAAAGCTGCACGGTTTCTGTGCCCGCGGCTTTGCCGGTATTCGCCACGTCCACCGTCAGCGTTACTTTCTGGCCGGGCGACATCGTTGCGCTGCTCAGCGCCGCGCCGGAGTATTTGAAGGTCGTGTAGCTCAGGCCATGGCCGAAGGCATAGCGCGGCGTGTTGACGGAGTCGATATAGGCCGATTTGTAGACGACGTTCTTCTCGTCCAGCACCGGGCGGCCCGTGTTGTACTGCGCGTAGGACAGGGGAATCTGACCCATGTTGCGAGGGAATGTGACGGGCAGCTTGCCGGACGGGTTGTAGTCGCCGAACAGCACGTCCGCCACGGCGTTGCCGCCTTCGGTTCCCGGGAACCAGGCGTAGACAATGGCGTTCGCCTTGTCCGCAACCTCATTGAAGATCAGCGGGCGGCCGGCCAGCATCACAACAACCACCGGCTTGCCCGTGGCCTTGAGAGCTTCGAACAGGGCAGTTTGCTGGCCCGGCAGGCCAATGTCCGTGCGCGACTTGGCCTCGCCGCTCATGTCCCACGTTTCGCCGACGGCCAGTACGACGACGTCCGCCTGCGCGGCGGCTGCGAGGGCTGCATCCAGCTTGTCCAGCGTGGCGCAGCCGGGCGCGCATGCGGCGGCGTGGGTGACCTGTGCCGAGCTCCCTGCGCGGCGGCGGATGCCCTCCACAATGCTCACGACTTCGGCGCGTTCGCCCTGCACTACCCAGCCGCCTTCCAGGTCGCGGCGGGAATCCGCCAGGGGGCCGATCACCGCAATGCGCCTGGCGGCAGCAGCCAGCGGCAAAACGCCGCCTTCGTTCTTCAGCAGCACCATGGACTTGCGCGCCACGTCGCGCGCGATCTCGCGGTGCCTCGGATCGTTCAGCGCCGCCTTCTCCCGCTCCGCATTGGAGAAGCGGTAGGGATCGTCGAAGAGGCCAAGCTCGTACTTCTTCACCAGCACGCGGCGCACGGCATCGTCCAGCAGCTTCTGCGGCACTTTACCGCTGCGTACCGCCGCTGCCAGGTGTGCAGTATAGGCATAGCCCTCCATGTCGATATCGCTGCCCGCGTTCAGCGCCTTCGCGGCAGCATCGGCGAGATCGGAGGCGTAACCGTGGGGCACCATTTCCTTGATCGACGCCCAGTCGCTCACGACGAGCCCCTTGAAGCCCCATGCGCCTTTCAGGATGTCGCGCTGCAGGTAGGCGCTGCCCGTGGCAGGCACGCCGTTCAGCGTGTTGAAGGAATTCATGAAGGTGGCAGCGCCTGCGTCCAGCGCCGCCTTGAAGGGCGGCAGGTAGACCTCATGCAGCTGCTGCTCGCTCATGTCCACCGCGTTGTAGTCGCGGCCCGCGATGGCTGCGCCGTAAGCGGCAAAGTGCTTGGCTGTAGCCATCACGGCATCCGTGCCGCCCAGCTTCGCCGTCTGGAAACCCTTGACGCGGGCGGCGGCGATGCGGGAGCCAAGCCAGGTGTCCTCGCCCGCGCCTTCCATGATCCGGCCCCAGCGCGGGTCGCGCGCCACGTCCATCATGGGTGCGAAGGTCCAGTGGATGCCGGAAGCCGCGGCTTCGATGGCCGCAACGCGGGCGCCCTGCTCTATCGCCTCCATGTCCCATGACGCCGCCTCGCCCAGCGGCACGGGGAAGACCGTTTTGTAGCCGTGGATGACGTCAAGGCTGAACAGAAGCGGAATCTTCAGGCGCGACTGCATGGCCAGCGCCTGGATTTCGCGGGTTTCGGCCACGCCCTTCACATTCAGCATGGAGCCCACCTTGCCAGCGCGGATATCGGCCAGCTTGTCCGCGTACTTGCTGCTTTCCGGCCCCGTGAACTGGCGGCCGGAAAGCTGGTGCAGCTGGCCCACCTTCTCTTCCAGGGTCATCCTCTTCAGCAGTTCGTCCACCTTGCGCGCTACCTGCGCGTCCTGCGCGAAGGCCAGGACTGGGAGGAGCGCTGCCGCTGCGAGTGCGCGCCGCTTCATGGGTTCTCCTTTGCGTACTGCTGCTGTTTCTGCTCGTAGTAGGCCTTCAGGGTATGGAAGGCCTGTTTGCGTTTGCCGGTTTCGCTGATCAGGCCCTTGCGGTTCCAGTAGTCCTGGAAGTAGGGATGCGGACGGCGCGGCGAGCGGAAGTCCACCAGCACCCACGGCGTCATGCCGCGCAGGCCGGGAATGGCGTCGAGCATGCGGAACTGGTTCTTGTACAGCTGGTCCTGGTACTCCTCGCTCCAGCGCGTATCCGAGTCGCCGTGGAAGCCGCCCAGGGCGTCCGCGCCGAACTCCGTGATCAGCACCGGCTTGTTGTAGGGGATGTTGAAGTGGAAGTTCAGCATGTCCTTGTTGCTGGCCCAGTACCAGCCCGCATACTCGTTGAAGCTGGCCAGGTCCAGCTTGTCCGCCAGCGGGTCTTCCACCGTCACTTCCGCGCCCTTGCGGTGCACTTCGAGTGCGGCGCCGATCAGGCGGGTGCCGTCCAGCGAGCGCGCCGCATCCGCCAGCTTGCCCATGAAGACGTTGCGCGGTTCGCTGACCGGCGTTTCGTTACCGATGGACCAGATCACCACGCTCGCGCGATTCTTGTCGCGCACGATCAGGTCCGTGAGCTGGCGGTTGGCATTGGCGTAGGTGTCGGGGTTCTGCCAGGAGATGGTCCAGTACACGGGCACTTCGGCCCATACCATCAGGCCCATTTCGTCGGCCAGCCGGATCATCTCCTCGCTGTGCGGGTAGTGCGCCAGGCGGACGTAATTGCAGTTCATCTCGCGCGCCCATTGCAGCAGCATGCGCATGTCGCCCGCGCCGCGCAGGCGGCCGGGGATCAGCGGGTTTTCGTCGTGCACGGATACGCCACGCAGGAAGATGGATTTCCCGTTCAGCAGAATGTCCTTGCCGCGGGTCTCGATGGTGCGGAAGCCGATGCGGTCCGCAATGCGATCCGTCGCGCCGGTGATGGTGACGTCGTAAAGCTTCGGCGCCTCGGGCGACCAGTAGCGCAGCGAACGTACCGGAATACTGATTGCGGCCCGGCCGTTCGCATCGGTGCGCACGGTGCTGCGGATTCCCGCCTCGGGAATGGCTACCACGATTTCCTGCTCGCGCTGCGCGCCTGCCAGCTGCACATAGCCCTCGATGCGTTTCAGGTCGCCCTTGGCCAGCTGCACCTTGTAGTCAGCGATATAGGTGGCAGGCGTTTCGGCCAGCAGCACGTCGCGCGTGATGCCGCCGTAGTTCCACCAGTCGGTGCTCACGGTGGGAATCTCGTCCTGGCGGCGCACATTGTCCGCCTTCACGACGACGACGTTTTCGCCCTGTTTCAGCTTGCCGCTCACCTCGAACTGGAAGGGAGTGAAACCGCCCTTATGGCTGCCCAGCTTCTTCCCGTTCAGGTAGACGTGCGCCTCGTAGTTCACTGCGCCGAAGTAGAGGAAATAGCGCTTGCCCTCCTTCGGGGCCGCATTGAAGCGCTGGCGCAGCCATACCGTGCCTTCGTAGAATTCCAGCTTCGCGTTCTGCGAGTTCCAGTCGCCCGGTATCGCCATGGTGGGCGAGAGGTCGAAGCTGTACTCGATGGTTTCGCCCTTGTCTTTCTGCCTGCGGTCGTCGTAGAAGCCGCCGGCGCCGGTTTCCGACTGGTCGAAGGGCTTGCGCCGGTAGTCGTAATAGCCGGTTTCATAGGGATCGATGATGTAGTTCCAGCGGCCATTCAGGCTCTGGTGCTCGCGTCCGTAGATGTTCTGCAGCGCCGCTTCCTGGGCGCCAGCCAGCGCGCTGGCCAGCCA
The DNA here is from genome assembly GCF_021165955.1 of Massilia endophytica. NCBI lineage: Bacteria > Pseudomonadati > Pseudomonadota > Betaproteobacteria > Burkholderiales > Oxalobacteraceae > Massilia > Massilia endophytica. Next base: position 4,223,972 of record NZ_CP088952.1, read on the forward strand.
GAGGCAGGCCGCCAGCCATTTGATCGTTCTCGTCACCGCCATTTCTCCTTATTTTTGGTAGCGCTACCAATTCTAACTAAAAAAACTGCCGTGGCGCGCAAAACGGCACGGCAGAAAGCAGAGGGAATCAGAATTTCACGTCGAGGCGGCCGCCGAAGTAGCGGAAAGCGTCGCGTGCGGGCACCCAGCTGGTGGTTGTTACCGTCACCACCGGATTCGGTGCGCGCGAGCTCCAGCTGCCGCCGCCGCCCAGGCCCGCATTCGCGTAGCGATGGTCGAACAGGTTGTTCACGAAGAGGGTGAACTTGTACTTGTCCTTCTTGTCGCGCACGCCGATGCCCACATTCGTCAGGGCGTAGCCCGGCACGCGGTTGCCCGGGTCCTGGTTCAGGTTCGTGATCACTTCAGAGGTATAGCGGGTGTTGAAGGTCATGAAGCCGTTGAAGCTGCGGTTCGGCAGGCGCAGGTCGTACTGCCCGCCGATGTTGATCTTGTACTTCGGCGCATTCGGCATCTGGCCGCCGGAGATGTCCTGGGTATTCTGGCCGCCGTACAGGGGGTTCTTCAGCACGCAGGCCGCGTTGAAGCCGCCGTTCGGGCTGCCGGACACGCTGTAGCACGGCGCATTCTTGAAGTCCGTGATCGAGGCGCGGGTGTAGGCCAGGTTCGCGTTGAGCACCAGGTCTTCCATCACCAGGGCCGACACGTCCAGTTCGAGGCCTTTGGTCTGCACGCCGCCCACGCTGTTCAGGCGCGTGACGTAGGTAGTGGTGCCTGGCAGGTAGCTGCCCGAGTTCTGCTGGTAGTCCTTGAACTTGCTGAAGAAGGCCGCGAGGTTCACGGTAAGGCGGTTGTTCAGGAAATTGCCCTTCAGGCCAGCTTCCACCGTTTTCGCGGTTTCCGAAGGCACCGGCTGTTCGGCCGCCGTGACGGCGTTCAGGCTGGAGGTGAGGTCGTAGGCCATGCCCTTGTAGCCGGTTGCGCCCATCACGTAGCCCATCACGCCTGGCGTGAACTGCTTCTGCAGGCTGAGTTTTCCGGTGATGGAATTCTCCGAGTTGCCCAGGCTGGAGAACACGGCGCTCGGCACGAACGGTCCTGGAGGCGGCAGGCCGGTGGCGAAGACGTAGCCGGAGGTTTCGCGGTTGTAGCGCAGGCCTGCCAGCAGGCTGTAGGTCGGCGCGAAGTCCCAGGTCAGCTGGCCGAAGACGGCGCGGTTCTTGTTATAGGTGCTGGTGTCGTAGGCCGCGGGCGTGGAGAGAACCACGTCGCGGTAGCCGCGCACGAACTGGCGGGCGATGGTGTTCTTGGCGTACCACAGGCCCGCCACATAGCGCAGCGTGCCGCTGTCCGGCGAGATCAGGCGCAGTTCCTGGGAGCGCGAGCCAACGTCGAAGACGCCATACTGCACGTAGCCCTGGTTGGCGCCCGCGGGCTTGCCGTTCGAGAGCGGATAGTACAGGAGGGTTGGGGCATCCACAAAGTCCTGGTCGCGCGAGTCGTTCGCCGTGTAGTGCGACACGGAGGTGATGGAGGCCAGCGTGCCGCCGTTCGGCATGGACCACGTCACTTTCAGGCCAGCGCCACGGTCCACGGAGTCCTGGCCGGTGCGGTCGTTGTTGCGGATGTTGACGTTGTCCTTGCTCGGCGTGATACCGGCCAGCAGCTGGCTCGCGGGGAGCTGGGCGATGTTGCTGAGAAGGCCGCCGGTGGCAGGCGTCATGCTGGTGAGCGCGATGGCGCAGCAGGTGCGCTCGGAACGGTTGATGCGCGGCGAGAAGTCGATGTCGATATCGTCTGTCAGGCGATAGGTCAGCTTGAGCATCAGGGACTTGTCGCCCGTGCCGTTGGCGTGGCGGCCGGTGGTCAGGTTGTACAGCAGGCCGGGGAAGCGCTCGTTGCTGGCGGAGATGCGGAAGCCGAAACGGTCGGTCATCATGCCGCCCACGCTGGCGCTCAGGCGCCATTCACCGTCTTCGGTGTACAGGGCGCTGGCCTTGCCGCCCAGGGGTCCCGAGATGGGTTTGGTGGTGATGTTGATGGCGCCTGCGATGGCGGCCTTGCCGAACAGGGTGCTCTGCGGACCCTTCAGGATTTCGACACGCTGCAGTTCGGCCAGGTTCTGGAAGGCCTTCACCTGCATGCCCATGGGGATATCGTCCAGAATCACCGACACGTCGGCTTCCACGCCGATGCCAATGGAGGTGGTGCCGATGCCGCGCATGTTGATGCCGTTGTTGGCGGGCGTGGTGCCGTAGGTGACGCTCAGCGCGGGCGACAGGTTGATCACATCCTCGATGTCGCGCACATTGTTATTCTGGATGACGCTCTCGCTCAGCACCGAGATGGCCATCGGCACATGCTCCAGCTTTTCGACGCGCTTGTTCGCGGTCACCACCACGGTATCCAGGCCGCCCGCCGGCGCCTGCTGGCCCCACGCCAGCGCGGGGAGCGACATCGCCACCGCGAAAGCCATTGGCGTCAGCCGGCTGTTGATCCTTGCTTTTGCTTGTTGCATCTGGGGTCTCCTTGTTCACTTCGTCTAGTCGTTTTCTCATGTCGTGGAAAACGTTTAACTCGATAGTAGTCGAATTTTTTTTCGAGAACAAGCAACTCGTTGAAAAAAAGTGTAGGCCCGTGGATTCATCGCGACATATGACCGCACCCGTTGGTTGGCGAAGGCTGGCGATTGACTCGGCCCGGAAAAGCGTTATACTGAGTTAAACGTTTTCTTGAAAACCTTTCCAATACACCATGAATCAGACCAAAAGCAGCAAACCTTTCAAACGCCTGTTGTTAACCGGTGCCGGCGGCGGCCTGGGGCAGGTTCTGCGCGACCGCATCAAGCCATGGGCCGATGTGGTGCGCGTGAGCGACATCAAGGATCTCGGCCCCGCACGTGAAGGCGAAGAGGTCATGCTGTGCGACCTGGCCGACCGCGGCGCCGTCATGAAGCTGGTGGAAGGCGTCGACGCGATCCTCCACTTCGGCGGCATTTCGGTGGAAGACCGCTTCGAGCCGATCATGCAGGCCAACATCCTTGGCCTGCACTATCTGTATGAGGCAGTGCACAAGCATGGCGTGAAGCGCGTGGTCTACGCGAGCTCCAGCCACACGGTAGGCTTCTACAAGACCACCGACATCGTGGACGCCGACATGCCGCTCCGTCCGGACGGCTTCTATGGCCTGAGCAAGTGCTTCGGCGAGGCCCTGTCGCGCTACTACTACGACCGTTTCGGCACCGAGACCGTGTGCATCCGCATCGGCTCCTCCTTCCCCGAGCCGCGCAACCCGCGCATGATGGTCACCTATCTCGATTACGACGACCTGGTGGAGCTGCTGCGCTGCTCCCTGTTCACGCCGCGCGTGGGCCACACCATCACCTTCGGCACATCGGACAACGCAACGCGCTGGTGGGACAACCGCAAGGCTTCCCACCTGGGCTATGTGCCCAAGTCCAGCTCCAGCCGCTTCGCCGCGAACTTCCCGGACACGGCGGAACGCCCAGCGCCCGACGACCTGCCCACCATTTACCAGGGCGGTCCCTTCGTCACGGCAGGACCGATGTACGAGTGAGCTGACTGGAAGGGCTGCGGTGCAGCCCTTCCATTGAGCTTAAAAATGGTAGCGGTGTCATATATTTTTTAAAGAAGAATGGAAAGCTTTCCAGCATTTCCGGCACAAAGGAGACAGAACATGAAACATCCGAAGCTCGCAGGTCTTGTGCTCGCCGTCGCGCTCTGCCACGGCGCCCCGCTTTTCGCCCAGGATGCCCTGGCGCCCATCGCAGCCCAGGTTTCGGCCGCCGTCGCCCCGAAGACCGTGCTGTCGGCGATGGAGAAGGTGGCGGACTGGCAGCTGGCCAACCCAAGCCGCCATCGCCCGGACGACTGGACTCAGGCCGTTGGCTACACCGGCATGATGGCGCTGGCCAATATCTCGGGCGACCGCAAGTACCGCGACGCGATGGTGGCCATGGGCGAGAAGAACGGCTGGAAACTGGGCCCCAACCACTACCACGCGGACGACCATATCGTGGGCCAGACCTACGCCGAGCTGTATCTCCAGCTGCGCGAGCCGAAGATGATCGACGCCATGCGCGCGCACTTCGACGATATTCTCGCCAACCCGCGCGAAGGCACGCTGGAATTCACGGTCAAAGGCAACCAGGACCGCTGGTCCTGGTGCGACGCCCTGTTCATGGCGCCTCCCGCCTGGCTGCGGCTCTGGGCCGCCACCGGCGACCAGCGCTATTTCGACCTCGCGGTCAATCACTGGTGGCGCACCTCGGACTACCTGTACGACAAGGAGGAACACCTCTACTACCGCGACAGCAACTACTTCGGCCGCAAGGAAGCCAACGGCAGGAAGGTGTTCTGGAGCCGCGGCAACGGCTGGGTGATGGGCGGGCTCGTTCGCATGCTCCAGTACATCCCGGCTGGCCATCCGGCGCGCGCGCGCTTCGAACAGCAGTACCGCGAGATGTCCGCCCGTATCCTGGAACTGCAGCAGGAGGACGGCCTGTGGCGCGCCAGCCTGCTGGATCCGGCCACCTATCCCATGAAGGAGTCCAGCGGCTCCGGTCTCTACACCTACGCGCTGGCCTGGGGCGTCAACCAGGGTTTGCTGGACCGTGCGCAGTATGAGCCCGCGGTACGCAAGGCCTGGAGCGCGCTGGTGGCAAACGTGGATGCCGACGGCAAGCTGACCCACGTGCAGCCCATCGGCCTCGCGCCCAAGGTTTTCGACAGCAGCCTGACAGAAGTCTATGGCGTGGGCGCCTTCCTTCTGGCCGGGAGCGAGATGTACCGCATGGCGGTGCTGGAAAAGGCAAAGCCGCAGGAGATCCGCGTGAGCAACCGCAGCCCGGCCCTGCGCGGCGATGAGCTGGCGGAAGCGAAGCTCCAGCGCGGTGTAGCCACGCCAGTGGTGATGGATGCCGCGACATCCGCCATCCTCAACTCGCAGGTGATCGGCGACCGCATCCTCTTCCCCGTCAACCTGGCGGCAGGCGAAACTCACCGCTACCTCGTGCTGTCCGCCGACCGCCTGGCAGCCATGCCGCGGGCCGACGTGAGGACTCATGCCCGCTTCGTGCCCGAGCGCCTGGACGATTTCGCATGGGAGAGCGACCGCATTGCGCACCGTACCTACGGCCCCGCCATCATCAAGGACCCGAAGGAGCAGCTGGTAAGCAGCGGCATCGACGTGTGGGTGAAGCGCGTGCGTACGCCCGTTCTCGACAAGTGGTACGCCGCCGGGAACTATCACAAGGATAACGGGGAAGGCATGGACTACTACCACGTCGGCAGTACGCGCGGCTGCGGCGGAAGCACCATCTATAAGGACGGCAAGTTCCACAGCTCGCGCAACTTCGAAAGCTGGAAAGTGCTTGCCGACGGCCCGCTGCGTTCCGTCTTCGAGCTGCGCTTCCCGGCCTGGGATGCGGCAGGCCGCAAGGTATCGGAAATCAAGCGCATGTCCATCGACGCTGGATCGAACTTCACCCGCGTCGAGAGCCGCTTCACCGCCAGCGGCAAGGCGGCACTGCCTGTGGCCGTGGGCATCGTGCAGCGCCAGGGCGAAGGCCAGTATGCCAGCGATGCGGCTGCAGGCTGGATGAGCTACTGGGAGCCGCAGCACGGCGAGGACGGGGCCACCGGCTGTGCCGTGATCCTGCCGAAAGGCGCGGTCTTCGCCAACGCCGAACAGCACTACCTCGCGCTTGGCCACGCCGCGCCGGGCAAACCCTTCATCTACTACTTCGGCGCCGCCTGGAGCAAGGGCGGCGACTACGCGGACGGCGCAGCGTGGGAAAAGGGCGTGCGTGCATTCGCCGAACGCCTGAAAACGCCGCTGGCCGTCGAAACCCCATAAGCGAAAGGAGAACTGCCCGAACATTCCGCACCACCTGAAGCACAGGGCCGCAAGGGCGGCTCATCGAATAATAATCAGGAGATAAACATGCAATCTGTGAAACAGCAGCCGGGCCTTCGCCCCCTGCCCCTCGCTATCGCTGCCGCGCTGCTCTGCGCAGGCGCAGCCCAGGCCCAGGAAGCGGCTGATAGCGGCAAACTGGAATCGGTCGTGGTGACGGCCAACAAGCGCGCCCAGAACCTGCAGGACGTTCCCGCATCGATCACGGTGCTGGGCGACCAGCTGCTGCAGCGCGCGAACGTGCGTGAACTGGACGATATTCCCAACCTCTCGCCCGCGCTCACCCTGTCCTACGGCACGCAGCCCGGCAACTTCAGCATCAATATGCGCGGCGTGGGCACCTTCTCGCTGGGTATCGGCGTCGAGGCCGATGTAGCGGTGATTGTCGACGATATTCCGCTCGGCATGCAGGCCAACGCCTTCAAGGACCTGGCGGACGTGAACCGCATCGAAGTGCTGAAAGGGCCGCAAAGCACCCTGTTCGGCAAGAGCTCCATTGCCGGTGCGCTCAATATCACCACGAAGCCTATCGGTGGACCGGTGAAGGTGAACACCACGGCCCTCGTAACGGAAGACGATGAGTGGCGCGCGGGCGTGAGCGTTTCGGGCGCCGTGTCCGATACCTTCCGCATGCGCGTCGCGGCCAGCAAAACGAGCTACAAGGGCACCCTGAACAACCTCACCAGCGGCGGCAAGCTCAATGGCAGCAAGGGCGAGAACCTGAACGCGAAGTTCGAATGGCGCCCGACGGAGGACCTTACTTTCACCCTCGCGCCGCGCTACAACCGCACCGAGAAGTTCTGCTGCACCAATGCCTTCTCCTCGATGACGCCCGGCGGCCTGTATCGCAACGCGCCGCAGCTGCCGCAATCGGTGGTCCTGCGCGACATCAATATCAATCCGGAGAACCGCGATATCCGCAACGACTATCCCACCGGCGGCAAGTTCCACGACTGGGGCGCGGGACTGAAAATCGAGTATGCGCTGGGCGGCGGGCATACGCTCAGCTCCATCTCGTCCTACAGCAAGTACCACATGGACGACTACCAGGACAACGACGATACCGATATCGACATCCTGCAGTACCTCACCCTGCCCGACGGCTCGCCGACGAAGATGCACGGGGGGCTGTACCAGTACGGCGTATTCAACGTGAAGTCCACCACCCAGGAATTCCGCCTCACTTCGCCGGACAAGGGTGCGCTGCGCTATGTGGTGGGCCTCTGGTACGGCAAGAATGACCTGAACCGCGAGCTGACCAAGGCGCCGCTGATCTTCAACTACGGCACCAGCTACGGCGCGGATGCGTGGAACGTGAACAAGGCCATCTACGGCCAGGGCAACTGGGACTTCCGCCCCGATACCAGCCTTATCGCAGGTGCCCGCTTCAACGACGAAGACACCGGCTACAACTTCCGCCGCTACACCGTGCCGCCGCAAACCTTCGCCCAGACGGAGTTCTACACGAAATCCGACAGCAACAGCAGCCACACCTGGAAGCTGGGCCTGGAGCACCGCCTGAACCGCGACGCAATGGTCTACGGCACGGTCTCCACCGGCCACAAAGGCGTGGCCTACGACCTGACCTCCGGCTTTACCGCGGCGCTGGCGAAGAAGGACGCCGTTCCGGCCGAATCGGCGCGCAGCTATGAGCTGGGCTGGAAGCAGAGCCTGTGGGACAACCGGGCCATGTTCAGCATGGCCCTGTTCCGCACCAACTTCCGCAACTTCCAGCAGTCGGCGGGCTTCTTCGACTACGACGGCATCTTCCGCACGGCCCTGAACAGCCTGGGCGGCCTGCGCACGCAAGGCGTGGAAGTCGAAGGATCGGTGCGCGTGACGCGCGAACTGCAGCTCAATGGCAGCTTCGCCTACACGGAAGCCACCATCACCGAGTTCGAGAACGGCCCCTGCTACAACGTGCTGAACGACGCGGGCACCGGTTCCACCCCGGGGCCGGGCTGCTTCAAGAGCCCCAAGTTCAACAACACCAATGTGCAGAACCTGGCGGGCAAAACGCTGCCGAACGCGCCGAAGGTGAAGATCAACCTGGGCGGCCAGTACGACATTCCACTGGCCACGCAGGGCTTCAACGCCTTTGTGGCGGGCAGCACGCGCTTCCAGAGCCGCACGCAGTTCTCCCTGAACCAGGACCCGATGACGCTGCAGGGCGCCTACAGCATCACCAACCTGAGTTTCGGCCTGAGCGACAAGAAGGGCCGCTACAAGGCTTCCCTGTTCGTCAACAACCTGTTCGACAAGCACTATGCGGCTGGCCTGAACAACAGCATCGCCAACGGCACGTGGAGCCCGAAAGCGCCGAATGTGCCGCGCGCCGTCAACACCACCTCCTGGCTGCCGCCGCGCGACTTCGCCCGCTACTTCGGCGCCCGCCTGGACATGACGTTCTGAGTTCTGCTCCCCGGCATGGTCATGCCGGAGTCTCTCTTGCGCCGCCCACGGCCTCCGTGGCGGCGTTTTTTTAAGGCTGCATCAAAACCCTCTCTTTTTACCTGTGCCAGACTCCTAGCGGGTGCGGCTGGGAGAGCGCTCGTGGTAAGCTTCGTGCCCGCGCCATGCGGGCTGCACGCCTCTCTCCCGACCTTTTATAAAAAACACAATGGATATCATTCTTGCGTTGAAGGCCCTGATCATGGGCCTGGTAGAAGGATTCACCGAGTTCCTGCCGATTTCCTCTACCGGCCACCTGATTCTGGCCGGCAGCCTGCTCAATTTCACCGGCGAGAAGGTCAAAGTGTTCGAGATTGCGATTCAGGCCGGCGCCATGCTGGCAGTGATCTGGGAGTACCGCGCCAGGATCGGGGCGGTACTGGCGGGGATCTTCAGCGACCGCAAGGCGCAGCGCTTCGCCCTGAACGTGGCCATTGCCTTCGTTCCGGCGGCGATCCTTGGCTTCATTTTCGGGAACAGCATCAAGGCTGTGCTCTTTGCTCCCCTGCCCGTGGCGCTGGCCTTCATCATTGGCGGCCTGGTCATCCTGTGGGTGGAGCGCCGCGCCCGGACGCAGCCGGTCTCCGTGCGTGTGCAGTCCGTGGACGACATGAGCGCGCTCGATGCATTGAAAGTGGGCTTCGCCCAGGCATTCGCCCTCATTCCGGGCACCAGCCGCTCCGGCGCCACCATTATCGGCGGCATGCTGTTCGGTCTCTCGCGCAAGGCCGCCACCGAATTCTCCTTCTTCCTCGCCATTCCGACCCTGCTCGCGGCGACCTTCTATTCCCTGTACAAGGAACGCGCCCTGCTCTCCGCGGCCGACCTGCCGATGTTCGGCGTGGGCACCGTGGCCGCCTTTCTATCGGCCTTCCTCTGCGTGCGCTGGCTCCTGCGCTATATCGCAACCCATGACTTCACGGTGTTCGCCTGGTACCGGATCGTATTCGGCCTGGTGGTGATCGCCTCTGCTTACTCCGGCCTGGTGACGTGGGCCGACTAGAAACAATGAACGAAACCAGCGAACGCGCCCTCCACCTGCTTCAAACGATCTTCGGCTATCCCGCCTTCCGCGGGCAGCAGGGAGAAATCGTCGAACACGTGGGCAACGGCGGCGACGCGCTGGTGCTGATGCCGACCGGCGGCGGCAAGTCGCTGTGCTACCAGATTCCGGCGATGCTGCGCGACGGCGTCGGCGTCGTGGTATCCCCCCTGATAGCGCTGATGCAGGACCAGGTGGATGCGCTGGCCGAAGTGGGCGTGCGCGCCGCCTTCCTGAATTCGACCCAGACCTGGGAAGAAGCCGCGCGCATCGAACGCCTGGTGCGCACCGGCCAGCTCGACCTGGTCTACGTGGCGCCGGAGCGCCTGATGACGCAGCGCTGCTTCGACCTGTTCCAGGACTCGAAGATCGCCCTCTTCGCCATCGACGAGGCCCACTGCGTATCGCAATGGGGCCACGACTTCCGGCCGGAGTACATCAAGCTCTCCGTATTGCACGAGTACTTCCCGGACGTGCCGCGCATTGCGCTCACCGCCACGGCGGACCAGCAGACCCGCGCCGAGATCGTACACCGCCTGAAGCTGGAAGATGCGGCGCAGTTCGTGTCTTCCTTCGACCGTCCGAACATCCGCTACCAGATCGTGGAAAAGGCCAATGGCCGCAAGCAGCTGCTGGACTTCATCACCACGGAGCATGCGGGCGATTCGGGCATCGTGTACTGCCTGTCGCGCAAGAAGGTGGAGGAAACGGCGGACTTCCTGAACGAGAACGGCATTCGCGCCCTGCCCTATCACGCAGGCATGGATCACGCGAAGCGCGCGGACAACCAGGCCCGCTTCCTGCGCGAGGAGAACATTGTGATGGTCGCCACCATCGCCTTCGGCATGGGGATCGACAAGCCGGACGTGCGCTTCGTGGCCCACCTGGACCTGCCCAAGAGCATAGAAGGCTACTACCAGGAAACCGGCCGCGCAGGCCGCGACGGCTTGCCCGCCAGCGCGTGGATGGCCTACGGCCTGCAGGACGTGGTGCTCCAGCGCCGCATGATCGACGAATCGGAAGCGGACGAAGGCTTCAAGCGCGTCCTCGGCACCAAGCTCGATTCCATGCTCGGCCTGTGCGAAACCCTGAGCTGCCGCCGCGTGCGCCTTCTGGACTACTTTGGCGAACCCTCCACGCCCTGCGGCAACTGCGACACCTGCCTGCTGCCGCCCGTCTCCTTTGACGGCACGGTGCCTGTGCAGAAGCTGCTCTCCGCCATCTACCGCGTGGACCAGCGCTTCGCCGCGGGCCACGTGATCGAGGTGCTGCGCGGAATCGAGACGGAGCGCATCAAGACCTGGCACCACGATTCCCTCTCCGTCTTCGGCATCGGCGCAGACCGCAGCGAACAGGAATGGCGCGCCATCCTGCGCCAGGTAATTGCGCTGGGCCTCGTCACCGTCGATCATGAACAATACAGCTCCCTCAAGCTCACCGACGCAGCCCGTCCCGTGCTGAAGGGCGGCCAGAAGGTGCAGCTGCGCCAGTACCAGAAGCCGGTCAAGCAGAAGCGCGCTGCTGCGCCCAAGGGCTACACCGAGACGGACCTGGATGGGGAGGAGCAGAAGATCTTCGACAGGCTGCGCTCGTGGCGCATGGGGACGGCCCGCGAGCATAATGTGCCCGCCTACGTCATCTTCGTGGACGCCACGCTGCGCGAGATCGCCAAGGCCAAGCCACAGTCGCTGGACGACCTGCGCGGCGTATCGGGCGTGGGCGAGAAGAAGCTCGCTTCCTACGGCGAGGAGATCGTACGGCTGCTGGCCGACATGACCTGACGGAAGCGGCTGGGCGAAGCGCCCAGCGCATCGCGGAAGCGGTGGCCGAAGTGGCTCAGGTCCGCGTAGCCGCAGGCGTCGGCGATCTGCTGCAAAGGCAGCTCGCCTTCCTTCAGCAGCCTGCGCGCGCGTTCGATGCGGCGCGCCGCGATCCAGCTCGATGGCGGCATGCCGAAGCTCACGCGGAACATGCGCGCCAGATGAAACTCCGACAAGCTTGCCAATTCCGCCAGCATTCCCAGGGTGATCGGCTGGTGCAGGTTCGCTTCGATGTATTCCGACAGGCGGCGGCGCAGGTGCGACGCGAGCCCGCCGCGCACGCGCAGCGAAGGCTTCACCATCGACTGCGAGTGCAGCAGTTCGCTGAGCGCCTCGTGGGTCAGCTCGTTGGCACGCAGGAGCTGGTCGGAGTCCTCCCAGGGCGTAACCAGGAGATCCTCGAAGATCTGCACGATACGCGGATTCTCGAAATACGTCCGGTCCTGCAGCGTGAGCTCGCGCGGCTCGCGGTCCAGCTCCGCCACGGCGCGGCGGGTGAAGTGCTCCGGCATGAAGTAGATGTGCATGAGGCGCAGCGAATCGCGCACCACCCATTCCGATTCGTGCCAGTCCGGCAGTGAGCACAGGCGGCCGGGAGCCCCGTACTGCCCCGGCGCGCCCTCGCGTTCGACGCGGTAGCCACCGCCCAGATAGCAGGACAGGGTGTGATGGCCCGGCTGGGCATAACTCGTGAGCTGTTCATCCGTGCTGCGGCTCCAGACGGCAGCCGCCAGGCCGTCGCCGAGCCAGGCGAAGCGTTCGAGCACCGCATCGGTGCCGGACATGGTCTGGAACACCGCATGCGCCATCGCATCGCGCGGCGCCTCGGCCAGCGCCGACTGCGCCGCAGGCGAAGCGCGGTTCGCGGCGGCGGGAAACAGCTCGGCAAAGGACGGCGCGCAGGAACCCATGCCGAAAAGTCTAGCACGCAGCCGCCATCGCTGCTGGACAGCCCCGAAAAATGCGCAAGAACAGACAAGCGCCCGCCCCCCCGCCCCAGCAGACTGGCGGCATGAATACCTTCCTCTACCTGCTGACAGTCCTGATCTGGGGCACCACCTGGATCGCCATCAAATTCCAGCTCGGCGTCGTTGCCGCCCCGGTGTCCATCGCCATCCGCTTCTGGATGGCGACCGCCGTGATGTTTGTCCTGCTCTTCCTGCTGCGCAAACCCGTCTGGCCGCCGCGCCGTGCATGGCGCTATCTCTTCGCGCAGGGCCTGGCCCTCTTCTGCCTCAACTTCCTGTGCTTCTACTACGCCAGCCAATGGATGCAGAGCGGCCTGGTGGCCGTGGTGTTCTCCACCGCGCCGATCTGGAACGCGATCAACGGCCGCATCTTCCTGAAGAAGGCCATCCGCCCCCAGGTGCTGGCGGGCGCCCTGCTGGGCCTCTGCGGCATCAGCCTGCTCTTCCTGCCGCAGATGCGCGGCCACTGGACCGACAGCGGCATGCTGGTCGGCCTGGGTCTCGCCCTGCTTGGCACCCTGTGCTTCTCCGCCGGGAACCTGCTCTCCAGCCGCATGCAGGCGCTGGGCCTTACACCCTGGACCACCAATACCTGGGCCATGCTGATCGGCAGCACCGTGCTCACCCTCGGCTCGCTGGCCGCGGGCATGGAGTTCGCGTTCGAGCCGACGGCGCGCTATATCGGTTCCCTGCTCTATCTTGCGATTCCCGGCTCGGTGATCGGCTTCACGGCCTACCTCATGCTGGTGGGCCGCATCGGGGCGGACCGCGCAGCCTACTGCACGGTGCTCTTCCCCATCGTCGCGCTGACGGTGTCCACGGTGTTCGAAGGCTATGTGTGGACGGCGACGGCCTTCGGCGGCCTGCTACTGGTTCTCGGCGGGAACCTGCTGGCCTTCCTGCCCGCCGGGCGACTGCCGCTTCTGGCGGCGCGGCAGTAGTAGCAGGCCGGCCAGCATCAGCATGAATTGGTGGGGTTCCGGCACCGGCGTCACCTCGAAGGGGCTCAGCAATACGCCAAAATAGTCGTTGGTGAGCGGATCACGCAGCGAGGCTGAGATCTGCCCCTGGTCATTGATGTCGTACAGATCGTCGAGCTGGTAGCCAAGGTATTTCTGCTCGTCGATGAGCGTGGCCAGATCGATGGATCGGCCATCCTGCCAAAGATAGTGGCGGTCGCCGGACCAGATTGCCGCACCGTTGTTGTTGATTGCCCGTAACCAGCCGTGGCCGAGATCGATCATCTGACCGTTCTCCCACACGACGGCGTGCAGGCCTCCCTGGCTGTCGATGCTGTAGCCGCCAACCATTCCCTGGTCGTTCACGAACAGGGCCCTGCTGGCGACGCTGGGGGAGTTCAGCACTTGCAGCACGCCGTTGCGCCAGATTACCCCCTGCTCGCCTTCGCCATTGTCTGCCCAGCCAACAATCTCTCCGGCATTATTGATATCCGACGCGCCCGAGCGGGCGAAGCCGCCGCTGTCGAGCATGTTCATGACCCCATCCTGCCAGCGAAAGCCCCGCACCACCGCGTTCCCGCCAAAACCTGTGTGCATTCCGCCCACCACGACGTTGCTGTCGTTGAGGCTGCGCCCACTGTTTGTAATGATTGTGCTGGCGGGCAGCGGGATGAGCGTGCGCCGCCCGTCCTGATACCACAGGCCCAGGCCTTGCGTGTTGCCGAAATAGGTGATCAGCGCCGTTCCGCTTTCGTTAAACCCGTTTACTTCACCGAAGAAGCCCGGTATGGCAAATTTTGTTTTCGTGCCATCGGCATCGAGGCGGACGCCCCATTGCTGGCCTCCGACCCATATGCCGCCCGCCGCCTGCCTCTGTTCATTGAGCAGCACGTCCACGGATGGCGACCAGAACCGATACACCTGGTATTGTTGGGCTTGCGCGGCGCCGGTACAGAAAAGGGCCGCGAGCAGGAATAGACGGGAAATCATGGACGCCTCCAAGGATTGGGAAAAGCCATTCTCCCGAAACCGCGGCAGTCCTGCCGGGATATGTCAGCCGCGCGCCACGCTTGCCATCCGCAAGTGTGGCGTATCATTTCCTAAACGCACAAACAGGACAGGACCATGCGACGGATCTTCTGCTGCGCAGCCATGGCGCTTCTCTACGGCGCCGCCAGCGCCGCCCCCACGGCGGACATGGTGCTTCGAAACGGCGCCGTAGTAACGCTCGACGCACAGAACACCGTGCTGCAGGCGCTCGCTGTCACGGACGGGCACATCGTCTACACCGGCAACGACAACGACGTGCGCCCCTACATCGGCCCGAACACCCGGGTGATCGACCTGCAAGGCCGCATGCTGATGCCGGGCCTGATCGACGCCCACATGCATCCGCAATCCGGCGGCGCGCGCCTCCTGAACTGCAACCTGAATTACGAGAAGCTCACCGTTCCCCAGTTCCAGGCGCGCATCCAGGCCTGCATCGACAAGGACGGAGAGCGCGATCCCAAACGCTGGCTCGTCGTGGTCAACTGGTTCCAGCAGGGTATGCAGCCGGACGGCGTGGCCATGAGCCATGCGATGCTGGACGCGCTGCGCACGCGCCGCCCCGTGCTGGTGCGCTCCTCCTTCGGCCATTCGGTGCTGCTGAACACGCGCGCCATGCAGCTGGCCGGAGTGCGCGACAACACGCCCGATCCGCACGGCGGCAAGATCGCGCGCGACGCGGCAGGCAAGGCCACCGGCCTGCTGGAGGACGCCGCGCAGGATATGGCCATGAACCTGCTGCCGCCGCTCACGCCTGCCGAGAATCTCGCCGCATCGGCGCGTGCGCTGGATGCGATGCGCAGGCAGGGCGTAACCACCTTCCTGGACGCCTATACCGACCCCGAAACGCTCACCGCCTTCGCTGCCCTCCAGCGCCAGCACAAGCTCACTGCACGTGCCCATTTCGCCGTGCTGGTGGAGCCGAAGGACAGTCCGAAGAAAGCCGTAGCCTCCATCCGCCAGCTCGCACGGCGCTTCGACCAGGGGCCGGCGCGCGCGGAGCCGTCGATGCAGGTGCGCCACGCGAAGCTGTTCATGGATGGTGTGATCGCCGCCCCGGCGCTCACGGGCGCCATGCTCGCGCCGTATTACAGCGAATCGAGAGGCGAATGGGCGCCCGGCAGCAGCGCGGGTCCGGACAGCTACTTCACCCAGCCCGCACTGCGCGCCATGCTCGCCGCCCTCGCCGCCGCCCGCATCGACCCGCATATCCACGTGGACGGCGACCGTGCCGTGCGCGACACCCTCGATGCAGTGGAAGCCCTGCGCGCAACGCCACATGGCAAAGCTGCGCGGCCGGCGCTGGCGCACAACGAGATCGTGGACCCGGTGGACTACTCGCGCTTCGCGCAGCTGGACGCCACGGCCGTCCTCTCCTTCCAGTGGGCCAAGCCCGCACCGGACACCGTCGGCGCCCTCAAGCCGTATATGGGCCCGCTGCGCTACGATCTCGTGGAACCACAGGAGCTGCTGCGCCAGGCAGGCGCCCGCATCGCCTTCGGCAGCGACTGGCCCGTGGACCCGCTCGACCAGTGGTTTGCATTGAAGGTCGCCGTCACGCGCACAGCGGCGCCGGATGCGGGCGAGGAGTACGCGGGAAGGCTGGGCACCCAGCCCGGCATGCCGCGGCTGGCGGCGCTGCGCGCTATCACCATCGATGCGGCCTATGTGCTGCGGCAGGAGAAGGACACCGGCTCGCTCGAAGTGGGCAAGCTGGCGGACATGATCGTTCTGGACCGCGATTACTTCACGGTGCCGGAAGAGGAGATCGCCCGCATCAAGGTGCTGCGGACGATCGTCGGAGGAAAAACGGTGTACGAAGCGGAGTGATTACTTCTTCGTGAACACGAGGTCCCACACGCCGTGGCCCAGCTTCAGGCCGCGGTTCTCGAACTTGGTGAGTGGACGGTAGGACGGCTTCTCAGCATAGCCTTCGGCCGTATTCTGCAGGCCCGGTTCGGCGCTCAGCACCTCCAGCATCTGCACCGCATAATCTTCCCAGTCCGTCGCCAGGTGCAGGTAGCCGCCCGGCGCCAGATGCGACACGAGCTTCTGCACGAAAGGCGCCTGGATCAGGCGGCGCTTGTTGTGGCGCGCCTTGTGCCAGGGGTCGGGGAAATACACATGCACGCCCGCCAGTGAATTGGCCGGGATCATGTGGTTCAGCACCTCCACCGCGTCGTGCTGGATGAGGCGCAGGTTCGACAGCTCCTGCTCGCCGATCAGCTTGAGCAGGCTGCCCACGCCAGGGGTGTGCACTTCCACGCCGATGAAATCCTTGGCCGGATCGTTCTTCGCGATATAGGCCGTGGTATCGCCCATGCCGAAGCCGATCTCCAG
This sequence comes from Massilia endophytica, assembly GCF_021165955.1. Taxonomy (NCBI): domain Bacteria; kingdom Pseudomonadati; phylum Pseudomonadota; class Betaproteobacteria; order Burkholderiales; family Oxalobacteraceae; genus Massilia; species Massilia endophytica. Next base: position 4,240,536 of record NZ_CP088952.1, read on the forward strand.
CACCACGGGCGCCTTGCGGCCGAACACCTGCTCGAAGTCGAGCGGCGCCTTGGCGTAAGGGATCATGAAGCGCGGACCCAGCTCGTTCAGCGCGCGTTCCTGCGCGGTGGAGAGGCGGCCTGCGCGCGTGACGAAACTGCGGATCCGGTGTTCGGTCGGGTCGTACAGCATGGTCCGTGCGGGACCGTTCGTTGGCGTATCGGAGGACATGAAAGGCGACAGCAAAAGGGAACGATTATAGCATTCGCGCCAGGCGCGCCCGCCTGCGATAATAGCGCTTTTGCCAACCCGCCCCTGCTCCCCATGGCTGAAGCCCTGAATCTCGCAATCATCGTCGTCGCACTGCTCGCCCTGTACTTTCTGCTGAAGGGGCGGCCGAAAGCCGCGCCCTTCCGGCCCGAACATCCCGCCGGAGGCTCGTATACGCCGATGCCCGAGGGCGCGCCGGCCCGCCACTGGAGCGACGGCGGCCGTTTCGAACTGGAAGTGCTGGGCGAATCGCGCTACCGCGACACCATCCGCCGCCTGGCGGGCGACCACGGCGACGCCAAGGCCGATGCCCGCCACACGGCCCTGCTGCTGCCGGACGATCACAATCCCTACGAGGACAAGGCGGTGGCCGTCTTCCTGAGCGGCGAAATGGTGGGCTATCTGGCGCCGAAGGACGCCCTCGCCTTCCGCCAGCGGTTGAAACGCGAGGAGCTGGAAGGCCGCCTCACGTCCTGCGACGCGGCGGTGCGCGGCGGCGGCCTGTGGGAAGGCAAGCGCCTGGCCTACTCGGTGTGGCTGGATATCGGCCCGGCCTGATTGCCGGAACCGTTCGGCGGAGGGGGCTGCAAGCGGGCCTCCATTGCGCCGCTGTCGATGAGCTCACGCGCCAGGGCGCGCGCCTCGATCTCGGCCGCGTGTTCGCGTTTGAACAGGGCGGGGGTTTCGATCACGACGGGCGGTTCGAAGCTCCGTCCCGAATACCGGTGCGATTTCACCAGAATCTGGCCGCGAAAACGCCCCTCGTCCTGCTGGACGACGTTCACGCAATACACGAAGCCCTTGACCCAAATATCTTCTGTCATACAGCGCTGAAAAAGGCCGCATGCTAGCACGGTGGGCGTGCCCGCCTGCGCACGTTTGCCACCGGAAATCCGGAGTCTTTCCTCCTTGCAGCTTTACTTGCCGAGGTGCTGGCGCACGGCGCTCACGCTCGGCCCGGCAGCCTGCACTGCGCGGATCAGTTCTTCCTTGCTCAAACCCAGTTCCTGGGTCCAGTAGCGCACTTCCCATTCCTCGTTCACGTTGATACGGCTGCGGTCCTGCGGGCCGCGCTGCTGCAGATTGTCGGACATGGCATTCTCCCCGATGCACGGCACATGCCGTGGTCCAAGGATGGCGTCTTCGGAAAGAATGGTCGGTTAGCTCGCGAACGGAGCGGGGGAATTGGAGCGGGTGATGGGAATCGAACCCACGCTATCTGCTTGGGAAGCAGAAGTTCTACCATTGAACTACACCCGCGTAACCGGCATTCTATGCGGGAATGTAGGCGTTCTGCAAATATGCCAATTTATTCGCGCCGTCCGCATTGCGGGACTATGATGCAGCTACACCTCACACCTTCGCGCGGAGACCGGGATGAACAAGAACGTCGTAGGCCGCTATGGCAACAACCGTGGACACTGGGTCGGCGACGGTTTCCCCGTCCGCACGCTTTTTTCGTACGACAGCCTCGGCGAGCGCGCCAGTCCCTTCCTGCTGCTGGACTATGCCGGTCCCTACGACTTCGAGGCCACGACCCAGCGGCGCGGTGTGGGCCAGCACCCGCACCGGGGTTTCGAGACGGTTACCGTGGTCTACGACGGCCAGGTCGAGCACAAGGATTCCGCCGGGAATGGCGGGCTCATCGGCCCCGGCGACGTGCAATGGATGACAGCCGGCGCGGGCATCCTGCATGAGGAGTATCACGCGCCCGCGTTCGCCAGATCTGGAGGCCGGTTCCGCATGATCCAGCTGTGGGTGAACTTGCCCTCCAGGGACAAGATGGCGCCAGCCCGCTACCAGGGAATTGTCGCGGCGGATATTCCCGTGATCGACCTGCCCCAGGGCGGCGGCAAGGCTCGGGTGATTGCCGGGGAACTGCTCGGAGCGAAAGGTCCGGCACAAACGTTCATCCCCATCAACATGTGGGACCTGCAGCTCGCCCGCAATGCCGACTTCACCCTCAGCCTTCCGGAAGGGCACACTGCCATGCTGGTCGTGCTGGCGGGCCGCGTCACCGTCAACGGGGACGAACAGGCGGGCGAGGCGGAGATGATCCTGCTGAGCCGCGAGGGCAAGGATATTGCCCTGCGAACCGGAGAAGAAGCCACGCTGCTCATGCTGACAGGCGAGCCGATAGACGAGCCCATCGTTGGCCGCGGCCCCTTCGTCATGAACACGGAGGCCGAGATCCAGCAGGCCTTCGACGACTTCAGGAACGGGCGTTTCGGCAAGGCCGCCACGGCGCGAACGGCCTGAGCATTTCTGGATGGGACCGCGAACGCGTCCGCGCCGTCCTGTCCGCGCGATCGAAACGGGCGCACCCAGGTAACGAGAACATCATGACCAGCGAAACCATGCGTGACCCCAGGGCGGACCAGTTGCTGACGCCGCAGAACGCGGCTTTTGTCATCATCGACTACCAGCCCGTGCAAGTGAACTCCATTGCCTCGATGGACAGGCAGCTGCTGCTGAATAACATCGTCGGCTGCGCGAAGGCGGCGGTGACCTACGGCTTGCCGGTGGTTCACTCCACCGTCAACGTGAAGACCGGACTCAACAAGCCTCCCGTGCCCCACATCCGCAAGGCCCTGGAAGGCTATCCCACCTACGACCGCACCTCCATCAACAGCTGGGAAGATGTGGAGTTCAAGAAGGCAGTGCGGGAGGCCGGGCGCAAAAAGCTGGTCATGACGGCGCTCTGGACGGAAGCGTGCCTCACCTTCCCCGCCCTCGATGCGCTCGCCGAAGGCTACGAAGTCTATGTGCCCGTCGATGCGGTAGGCGGCACCTCGGTGGCCGCGCATGAGGCGGCGCTGCGCCGCGTGGAGCAGGCGGGCGCCAGGCTGATCTCGACAGTGCAGCTGTTCTGCGAGCTTCAGCGGGACTGGACGCGCAGTGAAACCGTGCCCGCCTTCCTCAATCTCTTCATCGAAACAGGCGGCACGCCGGGCATCCAGTTCTCCTACGACCGCGCGGAGTAGAACACCCCGCTCATTCGGGCTTCTCGACCGTATAGCCCTTCTCAGCCAGCAGCGCCAGGTAGCTGCGGTCGCCAAGGATATCCTTCAGCGGCAGGGTGGAAAAGGTGCTGGCGTTGGCCGCCAGCGCCTTCTCGGCTGCGGCGATCCAGGCATCGCGCATGCGGATGTCGAGCGACTGGAGGCCGGGCTGGCTCTTCATGAATGTGCTGTTGAAGACAGCGTCCTGGCAGCTCTTGTCGCGGCCTGCGAAATCCATCTTTTCGATGACCTCGATATCGCCGATGGCCCAGGCGTTGGCGCGCTGGCGCATGGCGTCGATATCGCCTTCAAGGCCGTCCAGGGTCTTGGTGAAGCAGGCCACGTCGTCGAGCTGCGACTGCTTGAAATTGCTGAGGGCCTTGCCCGGATCGTCCAGCTCCAGCTTCACTTCGGCCAGCGTGGTCTTGATCTTGTATTTCTTGAGCAGGCCGTCGATGGTGCTGCGCACCTGGCGTCCGTCGCCCAGACCCGACTTCGCAAGTCCCTTGCGGAACAGGGTGTCGGCCACGAACATGGGCCGCTCGCGCTCGATGCTGCCGTCGTCGCCAATGTATTTCGCCTTTGCCGCCAGCCAGCGCTCGTAGACGTCCGAAGGCAGCACGTCGCGCAGCTCCTTGCCGTCGGGGTTCTTGCGGATGCCGATCAGGCGTGGCAGCAGCGTCACCGAGCGGAAGAAGCTGAAGTCCGCGCGGGCGCCCGGCGAATGGATGTATTCCTGCGACTGCGCGAGAATGGCCTCGACTTCGTGCGAGCGCCAGTCCATCCCGGCAGGCAGGGGCGAATAGCTGCCGAACACCCACAGCACGTGGCCGTCCCTGCTCACCTTCCACAGGCCGGGACCAGGACGCTGCCCGGTAACGACAACCTGCTCCGGCGCTTCGGCGGGAGCCTCCTGCGCGCTGGCGGCGCAGGCATAAAGGGAAAGGGCAGCGAGGGCGCAGCGCGCAATGGATGAGATCTTCATGCGCCCAATTCTATATTGGCCGGTATGATAAAGGCCGGAGGAATTTTGTATGCAATCGTTACATGGCGTGATACTCGCCGCGGGCCTGTTGGCGGCAGCCGCGCAGGCGCAGGACTACCAGCGCGAAGGCGTGAAGGACGGCCTGCCCGTCTACGAGAAGGCGCTGAAGGCGCGGCTCACCTTCCCCATGGCCTGGACGCAGGACGTGGCCGACCTTCCGGCGTGGCGCGCTGCGGGCCGCGCAAAAGTCTGGGACCTCACCTTGCAACCCAGGGACAGCACGCCCTTCGCGCCGCAAGTCATCGCGGAGCAGGATCGGGGCAGCTATGTGGCGCGGCAGGTCGTCTTCAACCTGAACGCGGACAACCGCGTGCGTGCGCTGCTGCTAATGCCCAAGGCGGCAGGGCCGCATCCGGCCGCGCTCATGCTGCACGATCACGGCGCCCGCTTCGATATCGGCAAGGAGAAGATGATTGCGCCCTGGGCCGATCCCGCGCGGGAAGCCGCGTCGCAGGCCTGGGCCGACAAGCACTTCTCGGGCCGCCATCCCGGCGACGCGCTGGCGAAGCGCGGCTACGTCGTGCTGGCGGTGGACGCACTGGGCTGGGGCGACCGCGGCCCGATGACGGGCGAGACACAGCAGGCGCTGGCCGCGAACATGTTCAACCTGGGCAGCTCGATGGCGGGCGCCATGGCGGCGGAAGACGTGCGGGCGGCGGCCTTCCTGGCGTCGCTGCCAGAAGTCGATGCGCGGCGCGTGGCCGCCATCGGCTTTTCCATGGGCGCCTTCCGCGCCTGGCAGGTGGCCGCGCTGTCGGACGATATCAAGGCCGTGGTGGCCGCGAGTTGGATGGCGACGACGGAGGGGCTCATGGTCCCGGGGAACAACCAGCTGCGCGGCTCCTCCGCCTTCCAGATGCTGCACCCCGGCCTACTGCGCCATCTCGATTTCCCGGACGTGGCCAGCCTCGCCGCGCCCAAGCCCGCGCTCTTCTTCACCGGCGCGCAGGACAAGCTCTTTCCCCTCGCCTCCGCCGAACAGGCCTTCGGCAAGATGAGGCGCGTGTGGCAGGCATGGGATGCGGGCGGGCGATTCGAAGCGCGCGTGCTGCCCGGCGGGCACGCCTTCCCGGCCGACGCGCAGGATGCGGCCTTCGACTGGCTGGCGCGCCAGCTGCCGGCGGCGCGTTAGAGGCGGCGCAGCAACTGCAGGATCAGGCTCGGTCCCGAATTGGCCTGGGCCAGCATGGCCATGGCAGCCTGCTGCAGGATCTGGCTGCGCGTGAGGCGCGCCGTTTCGGCGGCGAAGTCTGTATCGGCGATGGCCGAACGCGAGGCCGCCAGGTTCTCCATCATCGTCGCGTTATTGCTGCTGGCGTAGCCAAGGCGGCTCTGCATCGCGCCCAGGCGCGCGCGCACCATATCGATCTGCAGTATCTGCGCATCGATGAAGCCCAGCGCCTTGGTGGCATCGGCATGGCTGGTAAGCTGGATATCGCCGATGCTGTAGCCATCCGGTTCGATGCGGAAGATGAAGGGAATCCCGAGCAGCAGTACATCCTCGTCGCGGGGCCCGATCTGCAGGTTGCTGCTGAAGCTTCCATCGAGCAGATTGATGCCGTTGAAACGGCTCTCGCGCACGGCGCGCTGCGCCTCCACGATCAGCGACCAGGCCTCCAGCTGGATGGAGGCGCGGTCCTGCGCATTGTTCGTATCGCTCGCCGCCTGCACGGCCAGCTCGCGCACGCGCTGGAAGATTTCGGTGATACTGCCCAGCGCTCCCTCGGCGGTCTGCACGAGGGAGATGCCGTCGCTGATATTACGGTTGGCCTGATCGAGGCCGCGCAGCTGGCTCTTCATGCGCTCGCTGATGGCAAACCCCGCCGCATCGTCGCGGGCGGCGTTCAAGCGCAGGCCGCTCGACAGCCTGCGCAGGCTCGATGCCACGTCCATCCCATGGCGCTCCAGGGCGCGTTGGGCGAACAGCGATTGTGGGTTCGTGTTGAGTTGCATGCCATGTCCGTGAAGGGCGGACATTTTTGCCGCTCTACCGCATTAACGGCAGATTTAACGCAAACTTAATCACCAATTATCACCACCACTCACAGCCCAGCCCGTGTCCAACTCTGGTGCCAGGGAAGATTCTTGGACACGGCCTCTGCTGTAGATGCACTACCGACGAGCTCGTGTCCACTTTTCTTCCCTGGCACCAGAAGTGGACACGGGCTCGGCGTTAGGCTTGGGGGAGGTAGCGGGCGGCGCTGGGGATGCCCTGGGACTGGGCCAGGGAGAGCCAGTGGCGGGCCTGGGCGGCGTCGGGAGCGACGCCCTGGCCGGAGAGGAACATGAGGCCCGTGTTCAGCTGGGCGCGCGCGTGGCCTTGCTCGGCGGCGCGCAAATACCAGTGGAAGGCTTGTGCGAAATCGCGCGCCATGCCCAGGCCGCAGTCGCAGCGCAGCGCCAGCGTGAACTGGGCGAGGGTGTGTCCGTTCTCCGCCGCTTTCCGATACCAGTGGTTGGCGCGCACGACGTTCGGCGCGGGGCCGTCGTCGCGGTCGTAGAGCTGGGCCAGCATGTACTGGGCGGGGGCGTAGTCCTGCTCGCCCGCGCGGGAGTACCAGGAGAGGGCCTTGCGCAGGTCGCGCGCCACGCCGCGCCCGTTTTCGTAGCGCAGGCCAAGGTCGGACTGGGCGCGCGCATGGCCTTGCTCGGCCGCCTGGGTGCACCAGTGCAGGGCCTGCTCGTCGTCCTGCGGCAGGCCTTCGCCCGCTTCGTATAACTGGCCCAGGTGGTATTGGGCGGCGGGGAAGCCTTGTTCGGCGGCTTTCTGGTACCAGTGGGCGGCGCGCTGGGCGTCCGCGGGCAGGTCCTGCCCGTGCTGGTAGCGCAGGCCGAGGTTGTTCTGGGCCGCGGCATGTCCCAGTTCGGCGGCGCAGCGGTAGCATTCCACGGCGCGCTCGGCGTCGCGCGGGACGCCCACGCCGTTGTCGTAAATGAGGGCGAGGTTGAAGTGGGAGCTGGCGTGGCCCTGGGCCGCCGCCTTGCGGTACCAGTGGATGGCCTGGCGCGCGTCGTGCGGCACGCCATCACCCTTGTCGTAGCGCAGGGCGAGGTTGAACTGGGCGGGCGCATAGCCCTGCCCCGCCGCCTTGCGGTACCAGGCGATGGCTTCCTCGGGGTCGGCATCGATGCCGTGGCCGTTGTCGTAGCGCAGGGCAAGGCTGAACTGGGCGCGCGCATAGCCTTGCTCGGCCGCCTTGCGGTACCAGTACAGGGCCTGGCCGTAGTCCTGGGGCACGCCCTTGCCCGTGTCGTACATCATGGCGAGGTTGTTCTGCGCGCCCGCGTCGCCCTGTTCGGCGGCCTTGCTGAACCAGTGGCGAGCCTGTTCCGTGTCCTGCGCCACGCCATGGCCTTTCGCGTACAGCCAACCCAGGTTGTATTGGGCGGCGGCGTAACCCTGTTCGGCGGCCTGGCGGTACCAGCGCGCCGCCTCGGCCAGATCGGCGTCCACGCCCTGCCCTTTCTGGTACATGACGCCCAGGTTGTATTGCGCATGCTCCAGGCCCGCGTTGGCGGCCTGGCGGTACCAGGCCACAGCCAGTTCCTCGTTGCGCGCCACGCCTTCGCCGTGGAAGTACATGAAGCCCAGGCTGTGCTGGGCGTTCGCGTTGCCCCGCTCGGCCAGGCCTTTCACGCGCAGGAATTCGGCGCTGTAGCTGGCTTCGGCGGTCTTCACGGGAGCGAGGACGGCGGCCATGCGTTATGCCTGCAGGGCCTGCGGCGCGGGCGGCGGCAGGGTGATGCGCTTTTGCTCCGCCAGCACGCCCATGAAACTTGCCAGCGGAATGGGACGGTGGAAGAAGTAGCCCTGCATGGTGCTGCAGCCGTTGGCTTGCAGGTAGCGCGCCTGCACCTCGGTCTCCACCCCTTCGGCCACCAGGTGCAGGCCCAGGCCGCGCGCGATGGAGATGATGGCGAGGATCACGGGATAGTGCCCGCTCTCGTCGTGGATCTCCTTGATGAAGCTCTGGTCGATCTTGATGGTGTGGATGGGGAAGCGGTGCAGGTAGGACAGCGAGGAATAGCCCGTGCCGAAATCGTCGATGGCGACGGACACGCCCAGCTGGCAAAGCTTGTTCAGCTGCTCGATGGCGTACTGCGGATTGCGGATGCAGATGTTCTCCGTGATCTCCACTTCGATCTGCGCGGGCGAGATGCCGCAGCGCGTGAGCGCGCCTCGCATCTTCTCGAAGAAGTCGCCCCGGTCCAGGTATTGCGGCGAGAGGTTCAGCGAGAGGCGCACGTTGTCCGCGCCCGCCACGTTCCACTGCTGCAGGTCGTGGCACAGGGCGCCGATCATCCAGTCGGAAATGGGCAGCATCAGGCCGTTCTCTTCGGCGAACGGCAGGAACTCGCCCGCCGAGAGCACGCCGCGCTGCGGATGGTTCCAGCGCATCAGGCCTTCGGCGCCGATGATGCGGCCCGTGGCCACGTCCACCTGCGGCTGGTAGTACATTTCCAGCTCGCCGTGCTCCAGGGCCTTGCGCAGGGCTTGTTCCAGCACGATCTTCTGGTGCGAGACGTCCTGCATGGAGGCGTGGTAGAAGCTGTGGCCGTTCTTGCCCAGGGCCTTGACCTGGTACATGGCGATGTCGGCATGGCGCAGCAGCTCGTCGATGCTCTCGCCGTCGCTCGGGTAGACAGCGATGCCGATGGAGGCCGAGATATGCACCACGTGGCCGTCCAGGTCGAAGGGCTTCTGCAGCGTTTCCAGGAATTTTTCCGCAATGAGCTTGGCGTCGTTGCGGTCGCGCAGCTCGGGCAGCACGATGGTGAATTCGTCGCCGCCCTGGCGCGCCAGCGTGTCGCCCTTGCGCAGGCAGGCCTTCAGGCGCGCCGCGGCCAGCTTGAGCAGCTCGTCGCCCTTCACGTGGCCCAGGGTATCGTTCACCAGCTTGAAGCGGTCCAGGTCGATGAACATCACGGCCAGCTCGGAGAGCTTGCGCTTGGCCTGGATGACGGCCAGGCCGAGGCGGTCCTTGAACAGCACGCGGTTGGGCAGGTCGGTCAGGATGTCGTGGTAGGCCTGGTAGGAGATGGTCTCCTCGGCGCGCTTGCGGTCCGTGATGTCGCGCGCCACGCCATAGGTGCCGAAGAATTCCTGCTTGCGCGCCGCGTTGTCCGGCACGTGCATGCCGATGGCGTTCAGGGAGATCGTCATCAGCGTGTTGCTGAAAGTGCGCTCGGCGCCCCCGTGCGTGGTATTGCACTTCAGGCGCAGCTCCACGTTGCGCGAGGCGCGTTGGTCGACCCTCCGTTCGTTGAAGGCGTAGCGGGCGCGCTCCTGGTCTTCGTCGTGCACCAGCACGGAGTAGTGCTTGCCCAGCAGCTCCTCGCGCTCATAGCCCAGGAGCTGGCTGGCGCGGTCATTGATGAAGGTGAATTCGCCTGCGTGGTTCAGGGTGTAGATGATGTCCGGCGAGCTGTCCACCAGGTAGCGGTACATCTTCTCCGAGTTTTCCAGGCGCTGGGCGATGGTGTGGTTGTCCACGGCCAGGCGGCGCTGCTGCAGCGCGTTCTCCACCGTCTTGATCAGCTCTTCCGGGCTGTAGGGCTTGCGCAGGTAGTCGTAGGCGCCGCGCTTCAGCGCGCCGATGGCGGCCTCGATGCCCACGTCGCCGCTCATCACGATCACGTCGCAGTCCATCTCGCGCGCGTTGATCACGTCCATGATCTCGTGGCCGCTCATGTCGGGCAGGCGCAGGTCCAGCAGCACCAGATCGAAGGCCAGCTTGTCCAGCTGGGCCAGGGCTTCGCTGCCGCAGGTGGCGGTGACGAGATGGTAGCCGCGGTCCTGCAGCAGGGCGTGCAGGGAAGACAGAAGGCGCGGTTCGTCGTCGACGAGGAGCAGGCGGGGAGAGAAGGCGTCGCTATGGGCTGCGGTCATGACTGGCCTTGGACGGAATCGAGCAGGCGGGGCGCGCCGCCGGCGGGATTGGCGCTGCGCGCGGGCAGCAGCAGTTCGAAGCTGGTGCCGCCCTTGCCGCTGCGGCAGGCGATGGCGCCGCCCAGCTTGTGCACCAGGCTGTGGACGATGGACAGCCCCAGGCCGCGGTGCGTGCCGCCCTTGCTGCTGGCGACCGGCGCGAACAGGTTGGCCAGCACGGCGGGTGGCAGGCCGGGGCCGTTGTCGCTCACGGCCAGCTCCACATAGAGGCGGCGCTCGCGGTTCACCAGGCCCTTGTGCGCGACCTCGATGCGCCCGCCCTCGGGCAGGGCTTCGATGGCGTTCTTCAGGAGGTTGAGCAGGATCTGCTTGAGCATGTCCGGGTCGCCCTCAACGTCGTGGTGCTCGTCCTGCATGCGCACGAGCAGCTGCACGGAGGCGGGCACGAAGGCCGTGCTGCGGAAGAGGCGCAGCACCTCGTCCACCACCTTGCCCACGTGGGCGCCGCGCGCGCCTTCGGCGGCCGGGGTCTCGGCCATGCCCTGGATCAGCTGGCCCACCCGGTCGATCTCCTCGTGCAGCACGGAGAGTTCGCCCACCACGGGCTCGCGCCGCGCCAGCTTGTTGTCCAGCACCGAGAGGTAGTTCTTGATGATGGACAGGGGATTGTTCACTTCGTGCAGCAGGCGGCGCGAGGCTTCGCGGTATTCGTCGGCCACCTGGGCCAGCTGGCGCCGCGCGTGCCCGCGCTCGGAGAGCGCCGTTTCCAGGGCCCCCCCGGCCTGGTGGCCGAAGGCCTGCAGGAAGCGTGCGCGCTGCTGGCAGGCGGGCAGCTGCCAGGCTGCCACGCCGCCCACCAGCACGCCCAGGCAGCGCTGGCTCGCCGTCAGGGGCAGGCAGACCATGGCTTCGCTGCCCAGCATGCGGAAGAGCTGTTCCTCGGCCAGGGTCAGGGCGCCGCCCTCGCGCTGCGCGAGCGTGAGCTGGCGTTCGGCGGCGGCCTGCGCCACCGCTCCGCCCTGGTCCAGGGGCAGGGAGAATTCGGCCAGGCGCTGCGGCTGTTCGCTGCCGCCCGCGCCCACCAGGCCCTGGCCCGTGGGGCTTTCCAGCAGCAGCAGGGCCGAGTCGAAATCGAAGAGGATGCGCGCCGAGCGCGTCATCGCGTCCAGCATGGCGCTGTCGCCTTCCTGGCGGGCGAAGGTCTGGCCCATTTCGGAGACCAGCACCATGTCGCGCACTTCCTGCTGCAGGCGCTGCTGCACGGGGTCCACCGGCGCAGGCAGGGCGGCGGGCGGGGCGACGATATCGTCCACGCCCGTGAGGTCGATGCCCAGGTAGTCGGCCGACTGCTGCACCTGGCGCGCGGCCGCCTTCAGCACCCCGGCCAGGGCCGCGGGCTCCAGGCCGCACAGCACGGCCGCCTCCTCCACCGCCTCTTCCTCGTCCTCGTGGCAGACCAGGAGGTGGGCCAGGCGCACCAGGCGGATCAGGGGATGGGCGGAGGACAGGCGCTCCACCGGCTCGTGGTGGTAGAGCACGGAGTCCGCCAGGAAGGAGTCCAGGCGCCAGCGCTCCACCAGCCAGGCGCCCGCCTCGGTGTGGGTGATCTGCAGGGTGCGCTGTTCGACGGCGCACAGGGCCTCGTCGTCCTTCGCCAGGAAGTTGGCGGCGTATTCCTTGGGCGCCGTGGCCAGCAGGGCCAGGCGGCCGACATTGTGCAGCAGGCCGGCCAGGTAGGCCTCTTCCGGCTGCGGATAGTCCATGAGGCGGGCGACGTCGCGCGCCACCACGGCGGCGGCCAGCGACTGCTTCCAGAAGCCGCGCAGGTCGGTGCTGGCGGAATGGGGGAAGCTGCTGAAGGTCTGGTAGACGGATTCGCTGATGACCAGCGTCTTGATCATGTCCGTGCCCAGGGAGACCAGGGACTGCTCCAGGCTCACCTGGCGCCCGGCCCGGTGGTAGGCCGAGCTGTTGGCCACGCCCAGGATCTTGCTGGCCATGCCCGCGTCCTGGCCGATGAGGGCCGCCAGCTCGGGCATGCCGGCCTCGTCCGTCTGCAGCAGCTCGATCAGCTTGATCAGGATCTGCGGCATGGCCGGCAGCCTTGCGATCAGCAATCGGTTGCGGATGTCGTGGTCAGGTTGGTGCATGTGCTCGCGATGCCGTCAGTGGACGTTCCCATGGCCCGGCGCGCGGACCGTTGACGATCTTAGCATAAAGGTACGCTAGCTTAAGGGAAAGACAAATTTCCGGCTAAACTTTTTCGATTTTAGCGCCGTTAATGTTGTTTCGCCGCCCGCCGGCCAGGCGCCGGCGGTACAGGCGGCTGGCCAGCCACAGTCCCAGCCCGCCTGCGGCGAAGGCCAGCTGGCCCAGGGCCAGGGCCAGCAGGGAGTGCGACAGGGCCGGCGCCAGCATGCCCGCCACTACGGCCCCGATCAGGGTGGTGGCGAAGGACTGGCAGGAGGCCACCGTGCCCCGAATCTGGGGAAAGAGGTCCAGGGTCAGCAGGGTGGCGGCCGGGGCCACCATCGACATGCCGAAGGTGTAGACGAAGATGGGCAGCATGCTCCAGGGCAGGGCCGGGGCATGCAGCAGGTGGAAGGCCGTGTTGGCGAAGGCGGCCGCCAGCAGGAAGGCGTAGCCGATGCCGATCTGGCGCGCGAAGCTGATCTTGCCCGCGTAGCGGTTGGCCACCAGGGCGCCCAGGAAGATGCCCGCCACGGAGGGGATGAAGAGCCAGCCGAAGTCGCCCGGACCCAGGTGCAGCTGCTCCGGCAGGGTCACGGGGGCGGCTGTGATGAAGAGGAAGAGCCCCGCAAAATTGAAGGCCACCACCCCGGACTTCAGGTGGAACAGGGGCGAGGCCAGGATCATGCGGTAATTGCGCCACAGGTGGCCGGGATTGAAGGGCTGGCGCTTGTGCGGCGGCAGGGTCTCGGGCAGGCGCAGCCAGCACACCGCGAACAGGATCACGCTGAACGCCACCAGGGCCAGGAAAATGCTGCGCCAGTCCGCCACCTGCACGATGGCCCCGCCCAGGATGGGGGCCACGGCGGGCGCGATCGAGAAGATCATGGTCACCAGCGAGAGCAGGCGGGCCGCCTCGGCGTCGTGATACAGGTCGCGGATGATGGCGCGCCCCACCACCAGCCCGGCCCCGGCCGACACGCCCTGCAGCACGCGGAAGAGCCACAGGTAATGCACCGTGTGGGCCGCGGCGCAGCCCACCGTGCCGATGGTGAAGGCAACCAGGGATACAAGGATGACATTGCGCCGCCCGAAGGCGTCCGACAGGGCGCCGTGCCACAGCACCATGGCGGCGAAGGCCAGCAGATAGGCCGTCAGGCTTTGCTGGAGTTCCAGCGGGCTGGCCCCGAGGTCGGCCTGGATCTGCGGGAAGGCGGGCAGGTAGGCGTCGATGCAGAAGGGGCCGAACATGGACAGCGCGGCCAGCACCACCGCCAGGCCGCGCCGGCCCAGGGGACGGGGGCCCGGCTTGCGCTGGGGAGGGGGCGGCGGGACGGGATCGGCGTCGGGCAGGCTGGCTGGCGTTTCGGGGAACATTTACTCGCTTTTCGGCTTGGCCTCTTCGCGGCGGTTGAAACCGGCCACCATGTCGAAGCGGAACAGGCGGCATTCCAGGGCCCCGTTGAAGAAGGGCGTCTTGCGCGATTCCTTCAGGCGCAGCAGCTTGGGCAGGCCCAGGTCGGCCGTGAACAGGTACACCGTCCAGCCGGCGAAGCGCTGCTTCAGGGTGCTGGAGAGGTCCGCGTAGAAGGACTTCGCCAGCTCGTCGTCGCCCAGGCTCGAGTCGCCGCGCACCCCGATCCGCTCGCCATACGGCGGGTTGGTGAGCAGGATGCCCGGCTGCGCGGTGGGCGGCTGCACCTGCTGCGCCTCGATCTGCTTCAGGGGAATCTCGAACAGGATACCGGCGTTGCGCAGGTTGTGGCGCGTCATTGCCACCATGTCGCCCGAGATGTCGGAGCCGAAGATGGTGGGCTCGGACGGCAGGGGGTTCGGCTTGATGGCCGCCTTCATCTCCTGCCACGGGCCGGGATCGAAGTCGTGGAACTTCTCGAAGGCGAACTTGCGGCGCGCGCCGGGCGGCACGCCCTGCACCATCTGGGCCGCTTCGCACAGGATGGTGCCCGAGCCGCACATGGGGTCGAACAGCGGCATGCCCGGCTTCCAGCCCGCCACGCGCAGGAGTCCCGCCGCCAAGTTCTCGCGCAGGGGCGCGTCGCCCGTCTCGGTGCGCCAGCCACGCTTGAAGAGGGCCTCGCCCGAGGTGTCGAGATAGATGATGAACTGGCGCTGGTCCAGGAAGCCCGCGATGCGCATGTCCGGCTCGCGCGTGTTGACCGACGGACGCTTGCCGTACATGTCGCGGAAGCGGTCGCAGACGGCGTCCTTGATTTTCAGCGTGGTGAACTCCAGCGACTTGAGCGGCGACTTGATGGCCGTGACGTCCACGCGGATGGTGTGGTGCACGCCGAACCACTCCTCCCAGGGCTGGGCCAGCACCAGGTCGTAGATGTCGTTCTCGTTCTGGTAATGGCACACGCCCATGCGCATGAGCACGCGCGAAGCGATGCGGCTGTGCAGGTTGATGCGGTAGGCGTCATACAGGTCGCCCGAGCAGTGCACGCCGCCCGGCACCTGGTTATGCACCTTGAGCGTGGGGCTGTGCTGGGCGATCTCCGCCAGCTCCTCGGCCAGCGGCCCCTCCATGCCGCGCGGGCAGGGGCAGAAATAGGAAGTCATAGGTGTACCCTTTATCCGTAGAAATATTTCTTAATTGGGGACAGACCCCTTTATTAAATTTCTTAAAGGGGTCTGTCCCCTTTAAGAAATTAGAATGGCTTGACGACGACGAGCAGGACGATGGCCAGCAGCAGGAGCACGGGGGCTTCGTTGAACCAGCGGTAGAAGACGTGGCTGCGCGTATTCACGCCGCGCTCGAATTTTTTCAGCAGGCTGCCGCAGGCGTGGTGGTAGCCCAGCACCAGGGCCACCAGCACCAGCTTGGCATGCAACCAGCCGGGAATGCGCATGCCCCCTTCCTGCCCGCCATATTGCATCCACATGAGCCACAGGCCCAGCGCCACGGCGGGCACGGCCAGCATCGTCATGAAGCGGTAGAGCTTGCGCGCCATCAGCAGCAGCCGCTCGCGCGCCGCAGGCGCCGTTTCCAGCGCCAGGTTGACGTAGATGCGCGGCAGGTAGAACAGGCCCGCGAACCAGCTGGCGATGAAGACGATGTGCAGCGCTTTGATCCAGAGCATGCGTTTCCTTTACTGGCGGATTTCGCCGTGGCCGAAGACCACGTATTTCAGGGAGGTGAGCCCTTCCAGGCCCACCGGGCCGCGCGCGTGCAGCTTGTCGTTGCTGATGCCGATCTCGGCGCCCAGGCCGTATTCGAAGCCGTCCGCAAAGCGCGTGGAGGCGTTCACCATGACGCTGGCCGAATCGACTTCGCGCAGGAAGCGCATGGCGGCGCTGTGGTCTTCCGTGACGATGGCTTCCGTGTGCTTGGAGGACCAGCGGTGGATGTGCTCCATCGCGGCGTCCATGCCATCCACCACGCGCACGGCGAGGATGGGGGCCAGGTATTCCGTGGCCCAGTCTTCTTCCGTGGCGTGCGCCAGGTGGGCGTAGCCCGCCGCCGCCAGGATGGCGTAGGCCTCTTCGTCCGCGCGCAGTTCGACCTGCTGCGCCGCGTAGCGCTCGGCCAGGGGCGGCAGCACGGCGGCGGCGATATCGCGCGCCACGAGCAGCGTTTCCATGGTGTTGCAGGTGCCGTAGCGGTGGCATTTGGCGTTGTAGGCGATGTCCAGCGCCTTGCCCATGTCGGCCTTGCCGTCGAGGTAGACGTGGCAGATGCCGTCCAGGTGCTTGATCATGGGCACCGTGGCCTCGGCCATCAGGCGCGCGATCAGGCTCTTGCCGCCGCGCGGGACGATGACGTCCACGTATTCCGGCATGGTGATGAGGGCGCCCACGGCGGCGCGGTCGGTGGTGTCGACCACCTGCACGCCGTCTTCCGGCAGGCCGGCCGCCGCCAGGCCCGCCTTCACCAGCGCCGCCAGGGCGCGGTTGCAGTGGATGGCTTCGGAGCCGCCGCGCAGAATGGTGGCGTTGCCGCTCTTGATGCACAGGCCGGCCGCGTCCACCGTGACGTTGGGCCGGGCTTCGTAGATGATGCCGATCACGCCCAGGGGCACGCGCATCTGCCCCACCTGGATGCCGCTGGGGCGGAATTTGAGGCCGCTGATTTCGCCGATGGGGTCGGGCAGGGCCGCGATCTGGCGCAGGCCTTCGACCATGGTGGCAATGGCCTTGTCCGACAGGGCCAGGCGGTCGAGCATGGCCGGGGCCAGGCCGCTGGCGCGGGCCGCGTCCAGGTCCTGCTGGTTGGCCGCGCGCAGCAGGGCGGCGTCGCGCTCGATGGCTTCGGCGATCAGCAGGAGGGCCCGGTTGCGCGTGGCGCTGTCGGCGCGCGCCATGGCGCGCGAGGCGGCGCGGGCGCGCCGGCCCAGCTCCTGCATGTACTGCGCCACGTCGGGCGCCTTGTCCTGCGGGGTGTTCATGTTTGTCCTTTTGCCACTTTGAGCGCCAGCTGCAGCATGGCGTCCCACGCGTCGCCCGCAAAAGCGCGGGCGCGCAGTCCCTTGACCATCTTGTCGACCTGGGCGGCCTGCTGCAGGGCCGCTTCCAGCGCGCCCTGCGAGAGGCGGCGCAGGGCCGGTTCCATCATGCGTTCGCGCGGGCCCCAGATGCGGTGTTCCTTGAGCAGGGCGCTTAAGGGGCGGCCCTGGGCCATCCCGGCCTTCAATTTTAGCAGCGTGCGCAGTTCTTCACTCACGGCCCACAGCACGAGCGGCAGGGCCTCGCCCTCCCCTTTCAGGCCTTCGAGCATGCGCACGAGGCGCGCGGGGTCGCCCGCCAGCATCGCCTCGCTCAGCTTGAACACATCGTAGCGGGCCACATTGAGCACGGCGTCCTGCACCTGCTCGTGACTGAGCTTGCCCGGCGGGTGCAAGAGGCCCAGTTTCTGGATCTCCTGGTGGGCCGCCAGCAGGTTGCCTTCCACCCGGTCGGCGATGAAGTCCAGGCTCGCCCGCTCGGCGCTCTGCTCCTGGGCTGCCAGGCGCAGGGCGATCCAGTTGGGGAGCTGGGCCCGTTCCACATTGGGGATCTCGATGTAGACGGCGGCCTGCTGCAGGGCGCCCACCCAGGCCGCCTTGGCGGTCTGCCAGTCCAGCTTGGGCAGGGTGATGAGGGTGAGGTTGTCCGGGCCCAGGTCCTTCACATAGCTTTGCAGGGCGGCGCCGCCGTCCTTGCCCGGCTTGCCGGTGGGGATGCGCAGCTCGATCAGCTTCTTGTCGCCGAAGAGGGACAGGGCCTGGTTGGCGGCCAGCAGTTCGCCCCACTTGAAGCTGCGCTCCACGGTGAGCACCTCGCGCTCCGTGTAGCCCTGGACGCGGGCGGCGCGCCGGATCCTGTCGGCCGCCTCCAGGGCGAGCAGGTGCTCGTCGCTGGTGATGACGTAGAGCGGCGACAGGGGTTTGGCCAGGTGGCCGTCCAGCGCTTCGGCCCGCAGCTGCATGGCGCGCCTTACTGCTGCGCCGCCGCGGGCGCGGGGGCGGTGGTGGGCGCCGCTGCCAGCTTGATGGCGGCCATGCGGCGCATCATCTGCTGCACCAGGTCGGTCTGCATGTCCTTGTACAGCAGGGCCTCTTCCTGCTCCTTGGCCAGGAGCTGGGTTTCGTTGAAGGTGATGGGGCGGGTCAGCACGATCTGGGTCGGGGCCAGGAGCTCGTTGCCCGCCTTGTCCTTGACGCGGAAGACGATGTTGTAGCTCAGGAGGTATTCGCGCACCCGGCCATTGCTGTTCAGGGACAGGATGGACTTGCTGCGTGTTTTCTCGGGATCGGTGATCACCTCCACCACCCCGTCCGCGTATTTCGGGTCGCTCACCACGGCGGTGTGGCCGTTGACGCGGATATTGCGTTTCAGGTCGATGGCCAGGGGCGAGGATTCGGGCAGGCCGATGTACATGGCCTGGAACGGCAGCGTGTAGTTGCCGCCCGAGCCGCGCAGGTGGAAGCCGCAGCCCGCCACGCTGCCCGCGAGGGCGGCGCATAGGAGCAGGCGGGCGGGGAGGGAAGTTTTCATGATCACACCACGATGTTAACCAGCTTGCCGGGAACGACGATGATCTTCTTCGGCGCGCCTTCCATGAACTTCTGCACGCTCTCTTCGGCCAGGGCGGCGGCCTCGATGGCGGCCTTGTCGGCGCCCTTGGCCACTTTCACCGAGCCGCGCAGCTTGCCGTTCACCTGGATCATGAGCTCGATCTCGCTCTGCTCCAGCGCGGCCGGGTCGACCTGCGGCCAGGGCGCGTCCAGGATGTCGCCCGCATAGCCCAGCTCCTGCCACAGCACGTGGGTGATGTGGGGCGCCACGGGGTTCAGCAGGCGCAGGAAGATGGCGAAGCCTTCGGACAGCACGGCGGACGATTCGGCGCTCTCGTCCAGCTTGGCCGATTCGAGCGTGTTGAGCATCTTCATGCAGGCCGAAACGACGGTGTTGTACTGGATGCGCTTCAGGTCATAGTCGGCCTGCTGCAGCACCTTGTGCAGCTCGCGGCGCAGCGTCCTGGCCGCGTCGGCGGAAGCGGACGACGTCAGCGCGGCGCCCGCGGCGGCGATGCGTTCGCGCTGGGCATAGCCGAAGGCCCACACGCGGCGCAGGAAGCGGTTGGCGCCTTCCACGCCGCTGCCGGACCATTCCAGGGTCTGCTCGGGCGGCGAGGCGAACATGGTGAACAGGCGGGCCGTGTCGGCGCCGTACTGCTCGATCTGGGCCTGCGGGTCGATGCCGTTGTTCTTGGACTTGGACATCTTCTCCGTGCCGCCGATGTGCACCGGCTGGCCGTCGTCCTTCAAGACGGCGGAGACGGGGCGGCCGCGGTCGTCCGTGGTCAGCTCCACGTCGACCGGGTTGAACCAGGTCTTCTTGCCCGCCGCGTCCTCGCGGTAGTAGGTTTCATTCAGCACCATGCCCTGGGTCAGCAGGTTCACGAAGGGCTCGTCGAACTTTACCAGGCCGAAGTCGCGCATCACGCGCGTCCAGAAGCGTGCGTACAGGAGGTGCAGCACGGCGTGCTCGATGCCGCCGATGTACTGATCCATCGGCATCCAGTAGTCGTTGCGGCTGTCCACCATGGCCTCGTTCGAGCCGGGCGAGGTGTAGCGCATGTAGTACCAGGACGAGTCCACGAAGGTGTCCATGGTGTCGGTCTCGCGGCGCGCGGGCTTGCCGCACTTGGGGCAGTCGCACTTGAGGAAGGCCTCGTGCTTGTTCAGGGGGTTGCCGCTGCCGTCCGGCACGCAGTCCTCCGGCAGCACCACGGGCAGGTCTTTCTCCGGCACGGGCACCGAGCCGCAGTGGGCGCAGTTGATCATGGGGATGGGCGTGCCCCAGTAGCGCTGGCGCGAAATGCCCCAGTCGCGCAGGCGGAAGGTGACCTTCTTCTCGCCCAGGCCCTTGGCCGCCAGGTCGGCCGCCACCGCGTCCACCGCCTCGGCGTAGCGCAGCCCGTCGTACTTGCCGGAGTTGACCACGACGGCGATGTCCTTGTCGCCATACCATTCCTGCCAGGCGTCCGTGCTGAAATCCTTGCCTTCGGCGGTGATGACCTGCTTGATCGGCAGATCGTATTTCTTGGCGAAGGCGAAGTCGCGCTCGTCGTGCGCCGGTACGCCCATCACGGCGCCGTCGCCGTAGGTGATCAGCACATAGTTGCCGACCCAGACTTCCACCTGCGCGCCCGTCAGCGGATGCGTCACGAACAGGCCCGTGGGCATGCCCTTCTTCTCCATGGTGGCCATGTCGGCCTCGATCACGGAACCCTGCTTGCATTCGGCGATGAAGGCCTGCAGCGCGGGATTGTTCTGCGCCGCGTGCGTGGCCAGGGGGTGCTCGGCCGCCACGGCGCAGAAGGTCACGCCCATGATGGTGTCGGGACGGGTGGTGAACACATACATCCTGCCGCCGCCGATCGGCTGGCCGTCTTCGCCCTTGATGTCATGGGTGAAGGCGAAGCGCACGCCGGTGGACTTGCCGATCCAGTTCGACTGCATGATGCGCACGCGCTCGGGCCAGCCGGGCAGCTTGTGGTCCACGTAGTCCAGCAGGTCTTCCGCATAGTCGGTGATGCGCGCGTAGTACATGGGGATCTCGCGCTTCTCGATCAGCGCGCCCGAACGCCAGCCGCGCCCGTCCACCACCTGCTCGTTGGCCAGCACGGTCTGGTCGACCGGGTCCCAGTTCACGGTGCCCGTCTTCTTGTAGATGATGCCCTTCTCCAGCATCTTCAGGAACATCCACTGGTTCCACTTGTAGTACTCCGGCTTACAGGCCGTCATTTCGCGCGACCAGTCGATGGCCAGGCCCATCATCTCCATCTGCTGGCGCATGTGGGCGATGTTCGAATAGGTCCACTGCGCGGGCGGCACATTGTTGGCCATGGCCGCGTTCTCGGCGGGCATGCCGAACGCGTCCCAACCCATGGGCATGAGCACGTTGTAGCCGTTCATCCGCAGGTAGCGGTACATCACATCGTTGATCGTATAGTTGCGCACGTGGCCCATGTGCAGCTTGCCCGACGGGTAGGGCAGCATCGAGCAGGCGTAGTACTTCCCTTTCGGGAAACGCGGGTCGTTTTCCACGGCCTTGTAGGCATCGATGGCCTTCCAGTGGGCCTGGGCAGCTTTTTCAACGTCGGCGGGACTATATTTGTCTTGCATGATGGGATGCTGGGTTGGATTGGATATGAACCGAACATTATACTGGTTCGTGCCATGATGCTCTATCGAGAATATCCGCCCTCCCCGGCCCTGGCCCCGCATGTGGCCTGCCTCTGGACCGCCCACGTCCGCCCCGCCCCCGGCGCCTTGCCTTTCCGGCATCGCGTTTTGCCGGATAACTGCGTCGATATTCTCTGGCAGGATACGGGCGCGCCAGCCTTCGCCGTGGGCATGATGAGCAGCGCCGTCATCGTGCCCAGCGCAGGTCCCGTGCGGACCGTGGCGGTGCGCTTCCGGCCTGGTTCGGCAGGACGCTTCCTCGGCATCCCCCTCGATGGCCTGAGCGACCAGCGCGCCGCCCTGCCCGAGCTTTGGGGCGCCTCGGCGGCGGACCGCCTGCACGACGCCTTGTGGGAGCGCGAGCTTTCAGACCTCCAGCGCCTCGCTCTCATCGAAAACGCCCTGCTCTCCTTCCCGCAGCATTGGGAACGCCGCGCCAGCGCTGCCCGGCGGCGCGCGGCCCGTTCGCAGGAGGGCGGGCTGGCGCTTGCCGCCGTGCGCGCCATCGAAGCGGCCGGCGGCGCGCTGGCGGTCGAACCGCTGGCCGCGCGGCTGGGAGTCTCGCGCCAGCATCTCTCCCGGCAGTTTGGCCAGCAGGTGGGATTGACGCCCAAGCTCTTCGCCCGCATCACGCGCTTCCGCCGCGCCGCCGACGCCGTGCGCGGCCGCCGCCACCCCGACTGGGCCGCCGTCGCCGCCGAATGCGGCTACTTCGACCAGTCCCACCTCATCCGCGACTTCCACGACTTCGCCGCCCTCACGCCCGAGCAATTCTTGCTGCCGCTGGGGGATTGAGGGTGCCGGTTTTCTTCCCAGCCCCCTATGGGAAACGTGGGGAAAACGACTGGTCTTTTCAGGTCTTTTCTGGTCTTTTTTGGTACTTTTGAACTTTCGCGGCTCCCTCTTGTCCAAACACGAGAAGTACCGGAAAAGACCAAAAAAGATCCAAAAAGACCACGAAAGACCAGAAAAAAACGGAGGTTTTCCCCATGTTTCCCATAGCGAGTCTGGCAGTAAACCCCGACACCCTATTCCACCTGATGAGCCACCTGCGCGATACGCGCAGCGCCCTGAACCCCGCCGAGGCTGCCGAGCTGGCCTTGCAGGACTGGCTCACTGCGCAGCGGACGGCGAACTCCGGTGCCGGCACACCGCGCGGATACCGCTGGAAGCAGCTGTTTCTGCCTGAAGGCAGCAAGCTTCGCATCTGGCTGCATCACGAACACAGTTATGCGGAGGTCGTGGGCGACGAGCTGATCTACCAAGGTTGCCCGACTTCGCCGAACCGATTCATCAGCTGCTGCGAGAGCACGCATCGCAATGCATGGGAGCTCATCGGCGTTTTACTGCCGGGGGAACGCGTATGGAAGCCTGCTGTCGTGCTGCGCCGGCAGGCCGCACGGGAAGCGAAAGCGGCGGCGGAACAAACCACCGAGGCCGCCCCGCCCCCAAAGCCTGTTCCGCAAACACCCGTCCAGGCGACGGTGGAGTGGGCTGCGCCACAACAGCAGTGCTGGGGCGAACGGCGGGCCTGGCATGTTCCGGGCCGCCGGGTCGGCGACATGATGCCGGGTGAGGCCTGCCTGGACGGCTGACCGCTTTCCATTTTTCCAATGCAGGCCGCCCGGCGCGTGAGAAGATGCGGCATCTGCCAAACAAGGAGAAGAACATGATCAATGGCCTGCGCACCGCGCTCTATCCCGTGAACGACCTGCCCGCCGCGAAAGCCTGGTTTGCCCGGGTCTTCGGGGTGGAGCCCTATTTCGACCAGCCCTTCTACGTGGGCTTCAACGTGGCCGGCTTCGAGCTGGGCCTGGTGCCGGACGGCGAGCCGGGCAAGGCCGGAACGAAGGTCTACTGGGGCGTGGAGAATATCGAAGAGGAAGTCCGGCGCATCCTCGCGCTGGGAGCGAGCACTCACTCGGACATCCAGGACGTGGGCGAAGGCATCAAGGTGGCGGAGCTGGCCGATCCCTTCGGCAATGTGCTGGGCCTCATCCATAACCCCCACTTCGACCCGAAAGCGGTGCGCTGAGCGCCAAACGTGCTAATATACGGTTCGTATATAAACCGTATAAAGGCACCTCGAATGGGTATCGTCAAGATCTCCGACCAGATGCACGAGAACCTGCGCATTGCGAGCGGCGCCCTGAGCCGCTCGATCAACGCCCAGGCCGAGCACTGGCTCCGCATCGGCCTGCTGGCCGAAACCAATCCCGACCTGCGCTACAGCGAGATCTGCCAGCTGCTCCTGCGCGGCGGCGACAGCGCGGGAGGGCCGCTGCGGCTCGGGACGGTCGAGGTGGAGGCGCTGCAGAATGCGTAAGCGGAACAGCAATGCCATCCTGATCAAGTCGCCCGAGCAGGTCGAGCTCTCGCGCGTGGCCGCCCAGCTGGCCTCGCGCGTGCTGGACATGATCGGCCCCCACGTGCAGCCCGGCGTCAGCACCGAATACCTGGACAAGCTGTGCAACGACTTCATCGTCAAGGAGCTGCAGGTCATTCCCGCCAACGTGGGCTACGGCGGCTTCACGAAGACGGTGTGCACCTCGGTCAACGAGGTGGTCTGCCACGGCATTCCCAGCCCGAAGAAGATCCTGAAGGACGGGGACATCATCAACATCGACGTGGCCGTGATCAAGGACGGCTGGTTCGGTGACACGAGCCGCATGTACTACGTGGGCAATGTGGGCAAGGCCGCGCGCCGCCTGTGCGAGGTGACCTACGACGCCATGTGGGCGGGCATCCGCGCCGTGAAGCCGGGCGCCACCCTGGGCGACGTGGGCCACGCCATCCAGATGCTGGCCGAGAACGCGGGCTACAGCGTGGTGCGCGACTACTGCGGCCACGGCATCGGCATGGTCTACCACGAGGATCCGCAGGTGCTGCACTACGGCCGTCCGGGCCAGGGCCTGACCCTGCAGCCGGGCATGATCTTCACCATCGAGCCCATGATCAACGCGGGCAAGCACCACACGCGCGCCCTGCCCGACGGCTGGACCGTCGTGACCCAGGACCGCTCGCTGTCGGCGCAATGGGAGCATATGGTGGCCGTCACGGCCACCGGCTTCGAGGTGCTGACCCTCGCGCCGGGCGAGAAGGCGGCCTAGCGCAGCACGAGCTTCAAGGCCGGCTTCTCGCCGTAGTCCTCGTAGCGCTCGTTGATGCCGCCCACGCAGAACGCGACTTCCTCCAGCAGCTCGGGCACGGCGGCGCGCATCGCGTCCGCGTGCTCGATCACGATCTCCAGCACCTCATTGGGCTTGAGGCGGAACTTCGTCATGCCCTCCGTATCGCGCAGATAGCTCAGGGCGTCGATCCAGCTGTCGATGCTGGTCACGTATTCGGGCAGTTCCAGGGCCGCGCGGCTGGCGGCGAAGAAGGTGGCTTCGTCGCGGATTGCGGCGCCGTCGATCGTTACGCTGGCCATTATTTTTCCTTCGGATCGGTGACGAACACCAGGCGGGTGAGGCCGTGCTGCTGCGCTGCCGCCATCAGCCGGGCCACCGCCTCGTAGCGCGTGGCGCGGTCGGCGCGCAGCTGCAGCTCGGGCTGGGGCTCGCGCTTCGCGGCCGCCGCCAGGCGTTCTTCCAGTTCGCCCGCCTGCAGCGGGCTGTTGTTCCAGTACAGGGTGCCCGCCGCGTCCAGCGCCAGCGCGATGCTGTCCGGCTGCTGGGGCGCCGCGCCCGCCTGCGCGCGCGGCAGCTCCAGCTGCACGGCGTTGGTGAACATGGGCGCGCTGATAATGAAGATCACCAGCAGCACCAGCATCACGTCCACCATGGGCGTGACGTTGATGTCGGCCATGGCCTCCTTCTGCCGGTGGTGGTTGAAGGCGCCGAATGCCATGCTTCAGTCCTCGCGCGTCAGGTAGGCGTGCAGGTCGTGGGCGAAGGCATCGAGCTCGCTCAGGGTGAGGCGGTTGATGCGGTTGAAGCCGTTGTAGGCTAGCACCGCGGGAATGGCCACCATGAGGCCCACGCCCGTCATGATGAGGGCCTCGCCCACGGGGCCGGCCACCTTGTCGATCTGCACCGTGCCCGAGGAGGAGACGGCCGCCAGCGCATGGTAGATGCCCCATACGGTGCCCAGCAGGCCGACGAAGGGGGCGGTGGAGGCGATGGAGGCCAGCAGGGTCAGGCCGCTTTCCAGGCGCGTGGTGGAGCGGTGGATGGCATCGCGCAGCAGGCGCGTGGCCTGTTCGGCGCGGCCCACGGCGGCGCCCAGGCTGGCACGCCCGCCGGCGGCCGACGCCCCGTCCGCGTGCGCGGCGGCCTGCTGCGCCAGCGCGGTGTAGATGCCTTCCGGGTCGCCCGCGGCCACCGCGGCCACGCCGTCCGGCAGGGTGGGCGCGTCCCAGAAGGCGGCCACCACGCGCGCGCTACGGCGCACGCGCCAGGCCGTGAAGCCCTTGGCCAGGATGCAGAACCAGCTCGCCAGCGACATCGCCAGCAGCAGCCAGGCCACGGCGTGGCTGATCGCGTCGCCGCGCTCCCAGTAGCTGGCGAAGCTGAAGTGCTCCATCAGGCGTTCAGCCCCAGCACGTCGTACATGTCGTACAGGCCGTTCGGCTTGTCCGCCAGGTAGCGCGCCGCGCGCAGCGAGCCGTGGGCATAGGTCACGCGGCTGCCGGATTTGTGGCTGATCTCGATGCGCTCGCCCGTGCCCGCGAAGAGCACCGTGTGGTCGCCCACGATGTCGCCGCCGCGCACGGTGGCAAAGCCGATGGAGGACGGGTCGCGCTCGCCCGTCACGCCTTCGCGCGCGTACACGGCGCAGTCGTCCAGATTGCGGCCCAGGGCCCCGGCGATCACCTCGCCCATCTTGAGCGCCGTGCCCGAGGGCGCGTCCACCTTGTGCCGGTGGTGGGCCTCGATGATCTCGATGTCGTAGCCCGTGGCCAGGCTTTTCGCGGCGAATTCCAGCAGTTTCAGCGTCACGTTCACGCCCACGCTCATGTTCGGCGCGAAGACGATGGCCGTCTTCTGCGCCGCCGCGCCGATGGCGGCCTTGCCCGCCGGGTCGAAGCCCGTGGTGCCGATCACCATCTTCACGCCGTGCTCGGCGCAAAACGCCAGGTGCTCCAGCGTGCCCTCGGGGCGGGTGAAGTCGATCAGCACGTCCGCGCCCTGCAGGCCTTCGGCCAGGTCGGCGGCGATGCGCACGCCGGCCGACTTGCCCAGGAAGGCCCCGGCGTCGCTGCCGATAGTAGGGCTGCCCGGGCGGTCCAGGGCGCCGGACAGGCGCAGCGCGCCGTCCGCCAGCACCGCCTCGATCAGCATGCGCCCCATGCGCCCGCTGGCGCCCGCGATTGCGATATTGAGTGCCATGGGCGTCCTTACTGCTTGATGGGAGGCGTGACCTCCACCGGACGGGCGGCCGCGTTGTCGGTGCCGGCCGGCAGCGGCGCCTTGGTCGCGCCAGTGGTGCCTTCGGCCGCCCGCTTCTGCTCCTTGGCGAACTGCTTCACGGGGCCGGCGATGCGGGCGATGTATTCCTGCTCCGTGGGCAGGTTGCCGCCTTCCCAGCGCGCCACCTTGCCCTCCTTGTCGAAGAACACCACCACATTGGACACGGTCAGCTCGCCGTTGCCCTTGGCCATGCGGAAGGGGTAGTCCCAGCGCTCGGCGTGGAAGATGTCGGCCAGGAGCGGCGTGCCCAGGGTGAAGGCGACCTGCTCGCGCGTCATGCCCTCCTTGAGCTTGGCCAGCATTTCCTGGGACACGAAATTGCCCTGCTGGATGTCGGGGCGGTAGGGCGAGAAGAACCACATGAACTTCTGCAGCTGGGTCACGGTGGTGGTCTGCACGCCCTGGGCCGGGTCGACGGGGGCGGCCGCCTGGGTGGGGCCGCGGCTGGCGCAGCCGGCCAGGACCAGCAGGGAAAGCAAAACGGTGGAGCGCATAAAAGACCTCAATTCGGATTGAGCAGAAGTGCCAAAACGCTATATCATAAAGCACTCCAGCCCAAACCGACTACCAAACATGAGTAACAGCCCCACCGACCTGAAGGCCAGCGGCCTGAAGGCCACCCTGCCGCGCCTGAAGATCCTCGACATTTTCCAGAGCAGCCCGGTGCGCCACCTGACGGCCGAAGACGTCTACAAGATCCTCCTGGCCGACAATATGGACGTGGGCCTGGCCACCGTCTACCGCGTGCTCACCCAGTTCGAGCAGGCGGGCCTCCTGAACCGCAACCACTTCGAGAGCGGCAAGGCGATCTTCGAATTGAACGAAGGCTCCCACCACGACCACCTGGTGTGCCTGGACTGCGGGCGGGTGGAGGAATTCATCGACGAGGACATCGAGCAGCGCCAGCAGCGCATCGCCAGCGAGCGCGGCTTCAAGATCGCCGAACACGCCCTCGCCATCTACGGCAACTGCATCAAGACCAACTGCCCGCACCGCCATTAATAATGAGGGGACGGACCCCTTTAAGAAATTTTTTTGTAACCTGCGGGGACGGACCCCAATTAAGAAACTTTTTCCGCAGAAAAAAGTTTCTTAATTGGGGTCCGTCCCCGCAGGTCTAGCCCTGGCTTAGCGCATTCGACAAGAGCCGCGAGGTGATGTCCACAATGGGAATCACCCGCTCGTAGGCCATGCGGGTGGGCCCGATCACCCCCAGGGTGCCCACGATGCGCCCGTTCTGGGTATAGGGCGCCGTGACCACGCTCATCTCGTCCATCGGCACCAGGGTGGACTCGCCCCCGATATAGATCTGCACCCCCGAGGCCTTGCTCGACACGTCGAGCAGCTGCATGAGCCCCGTCTTCTGCTCGAAGAGGTCGAACATGGCGCGCAGCGAGCTCATGTTCGAGGACAGCTCGTTTACCGACAGCAGGTTGCGCTCGCCCGCGATCACCACATCCTCCGCGCTCTCGGCCATGGCCGCGCTGCCCGCCTCCACCGCCGCCTGCATCAGGCGGCCCATGTCGTCGCGCAGCTGGGCCAGTTCGCTCTGCAGGCGCCCGCGCACCTGCTCGAAGGACAGGCCGCTGTAGTGCTGGTTGATGAAATTGGCCGACTGCTGCAGCTGGGCCGGCGTGTAGTCCACGTCCGTGAGCAGCAGGCGGTTCTGCACATCGCCTCCGGGCGCCACGATGACGAGCAGGATGCGCTTCTCGCCCAGGCGCAGGAACTCGATCTGCTGGAAGGCCGACTCGTGGCGCGGCGCCATCACCACCCCCGCGAACTGGGACAGGGAGGACAGCATCTGCGCCGCGTTGGCGATCAGCTTCTGCGGCGCCTGCGGCTGCAGGCGGGCCTCCACGGCGCGCTCGTCCAGCGGCTGCACCGTCAGCAGGGTGTCGACGAAGATGCGGTAGCCGCGCGGCGTGGGCACGCGGCCGGCCGAGGTGTGGGGGCTGGCCACATAGCCCAGCTCCTCGAGGTCGGCCATGATGTTGCGGATGGTGGCCGGCGACAGGTCCAGGCCGGAAATCTTGGACAGGGCGCGCGAGCCCACGGGCTGGCCGTCCGCGATATAGCGCTCTACCAGCGCTTTGAGCAATGTTTGGGCACGTGTATCGAGTTGCATGATGGGATCCTGCGGTTGACGCCTATTATGCACCCCCGGGGCCGTCCGCGGCCAACTCCTCTTCCAGCCAGGCAATCAGTTCGCTGAAACTGGCCACCACCGCCTCCGGCGCCAGGCCGGGCGGCAGGGGCGCGCCCGTGCGGTTCATCCACACGGCGCGCAGGCCCGCCTGCTGGGCGCCCCGCACGTCCAGCTCCGGGTCGTCGCCCACGTAGACGGCCGCGGCCGGGGCCACCCCGAGGGCGTCGCAGGCGGCCAGGAAGATGGCCGGATCGGGCTTGCCGCGGCCGAAGCGGGCGGCCGCCAGGGATACCGCAAAATGGTGGGCGAGGCCCACGACTTCAAGGTCGGCATTGCCGTTGGAGATGGTGCCCAGGCGCAGGGACTGGCCCAGGTGCAGCAGGCCGGGCAGCACGTCGTCGTAAGGCTGGACGGCGTTGCGGGCGGCCAGGAAATGGCGCATGGCCCCCTCGATGTGGGCCGCGTCCTCGCCCGCCTCGGCGAAGGCGTGCTCCAGGCCGCGCCGCCGCAGGCTGGCCAGGTCGTGCGCCAGCTCGGGCGCCTGCGCCAGCAGGGCCTGGCGGCGCGCGCGCAGGGTGGCGATGTCGAAGGCCTGCGCCACCCGGGGCGCGTGGGCGGCCAGCCAGGCGTGCAGGCTGAGCTCGGCCGCCGCGATCACGGGCGCGATGGGCCACAAGGTATCGTCCAGGTCGAAGAGGATGGCTTGCGGGCGCATGCCCCATTGTCGCACGGTCACAAGCTGTTACAAGGATTTATCGGCCCGCAACTTGCCAAATGCACTAAAATAGGCGCCGATTCGGGCCGCGCGGCGGCCCAGACTGGGAGAAATGGCGATATGAAGAGTAAGTATGTGCGTGCGGGCGCAGGCCTCTTGTGCGCGGCCCTGCTGGCCGCCTGCGGCGGCGGCGGCAATGACAACCTGCTGCTGAGCGGCTCGGTCAGCGGCCTGACCAAGCCCGGCCTGGTGCTGCAGAACGGCGACCAGACGACGACCGTGGGCGCGGGCGCCACCAGCTTCTATTTCCCCAACCTGATCGCCCCGGACAGCCAGTTCGACGTCAAGATCAAGACCGACGCCACGGCCAGCACCTGCACCGTGCACAACGGCAGCGGCAAGGCCAACTACTACAACACGCAAAGCCAGGTGAGCGTGACCTGCGTGACCGACAGCTACCAGCTGGGCGGCACCGTGACGGGCCTGGACGTGAACGGCCTGGTGCTGGCCAACGGCTCGGCCACCGTGCCCCTGACGGCGGGCCAGACCAGCTTCACCTTCAGCACCAAGGTCTTCGACGGCGCCAACTACGGCGTCACCGTGCTGGCCCAGCCGCCCGGCCGCGTCTGCACCGTGAGCAACGGCGTGGGCACCATGCCCTCGGGCGATGTGCTCAACGTTGCCGTCAGCTGCCAGCCTGCCGCCTGAGCGGCCCCTTTGGAGAATTCATGAAAGCCAAGATCCTCATCGCGGCCGCCGCCCTGGGCGCGGCCCTCGTCCTGACCGCCTGCGGCGGCAAGGAAAGCTTCACCGTCGGCGGCGTCTTCGTCACCTATCCCGTGCGCGTGCAGACCTCCGTGCCCAATCCCGGCCTGGTGCTGGCCAACGGCAGCGACACCGTCACGGTGCCGGCCGGCGCCACCAGCTTCAGCTTCCCGAACACCATTTCCTACGGCTCGGAATACCACGTCACCATCAAGAGCCAGCCGCAGCACATGACCTGCACCCCCCTGGACGGGACGGAAAACGGCGCGGCGGGCCACACCCAGACCATCGTCGTGCAGATCAACTGCAACCAGAACACCTACGCCCTGTCGGGCACGGTGACCGGCCTGACGGCGGACGGCCTGACCATCATCAACGGCAGCAACGGCTCGGGCGCCAGCATTCCCAAGGACGCCACCGGCTTCACCTACACCGAGCGCATTCCCGTGGGCGTAGCCTACGGCCTGACGGTGCTGACCCAGCCCACGGGCCTGCAGTGCAGCATCACCAACGGCACGGGCGTGATGGGCGACGCCGACCGCGCCAACATCAGCATCGCCTGCGTGCCCAAGACCTGATATTCACGAAGGGAATGACAGGAATCCGCAGAATAAATTAGACGCATATGCGGCCATGCCGCATACTGCACCTGTCTCCTCCACTTCTGTCAAAGGAAATGGATTCAGCCGGCTCCCAGAGCCGGCTTTTTTTTTGCCTGAGTTTCTTAAAGGGGACAGACGGGGACGCCGAGTCCCCTTTAAGAAAGTTTCTTAAAAGGGTCTGTCCCTAATTAGGAAATATTGGCCAGGGCGACGTAGGCTTCGACGGGGACGGTTTCGGGGCGGGCGCCGGGGTCGATGCCCGCTTCGCGCAGCTGCGCTTCGGTGAACATGCCCGCCAGGCAGTTGCGGATGACCTTGCGGCGCTGGGAGAAGGCCTGCTGCACCACCGCCTCCAGCCGCTTGCCGTCGCAGGCCAGGGGCTGCTCGATCGGGATCATGCGCACGATGGCCGAATCGACCTTGGGCGGCGGGTCGAAGGCGTCCGGCGGCACCACGAACATCAGGGCCATGCGGTAGCGCCACTGCAGCATCACCGACAGGCGGCCGTAGGCCTTGCTGCCCGGCTCGGCCACCATGCGCTCCACCACTTCCTTCTGCAGCATGAAATGCTGGTCCTGCACCAGGGGCGCAATCTCCGCCAGGTGGAACAGCAATGGGCTGGAGATGTTGTAGGGCAGGTTGCCCACCACGCGCAGCTTCTGCCCCGCCGGAACGGGAATGCTGGCGAAATCGAACTTCAGCGCGTCGGCCGAATGGATCGTCAGGCGTTCGCGCGGATAGCGCTTCTCCAGGCGCGCCACCAGGTCGCGGTCCAGCTCCACCACGTGCATCTGCTTCACCGTCTGCAGCAGCAGGTCCGTCATGGCCGCCAGGCCGGGGCCGATTTCCACCATGGCGTCGTCCGGCGCGGGAGCGATGGCGGCGATGATGTCGTGCAGGACGCGCTCGTCCTGGAGGAAGTTCTGGCCGAAGCGTTTGCGGGCGATGTGTTTCATGCGTCTTTCTGTGGTGTGTTGCGGGCCGCATCGGCCATGCGCAGCGCGGCGGCGATGGCCTCTTCCATGCTGCGGCTGTCCGCCAGGCCCAGGCCGCGCGCGGCCAGGTCGAGGGCCGTGCCGTGATCGACCGAGGTGCGGATCAGGGGCAGGCCCAGGGTGATGTTGACGCCCTGGCCGAAGGTGGCGTGTTTCAGCACTGGCAGGCCCTGGTCGTGGTACATGGCCAGCACGCAGTCGGCCTCGCGCAGGTATTTGGGCTGGAAGAGCGTGTCCGCCGGATAGGGGCCGCGCGCATCGATGCCGCGTTCGCGCGCGGCCGCCAGCGCCGGTTCGATCACGTCGATCTCTTCCCGGCCCAGGTAGCCGTTCTCGCCCGCGTGCGGGTTCAGGCCGGCCACCAGGATGCGCGGCGCGGCGATGCCGAATTTGCCGCGCAGGTCGCGCGCGATGATGTCGAGGATCTCGCCCAGGCTCTCGCGCGTGATCGCGGCCGCCACGTCCTTCAGCGGCAGGTGGGTGGTGGCGAGGGCGACGCGCAGCGGCGGCGCGTCCTCCGGGGCGTGCGGCTGGCCTGCCAGCATCATCACCACACGCGGCGTGCCGGTGCGGCCGGCGAAGTATTCGGTGTGGCCGGAGAAGGGAACGCCCGCGTCGTTGATGGTGCTCTTCTGCAGGGGCGCCGTGGCCACGGCCTCGAACCAGCCGGCCTGCACGCCTTCGATGGCGGCGTCCAGGGTGGCCAGCACGGCGCGGCCGTTCTCTTTATTCAGCTGCCCCGGCACCACGTGGGCGGCGAGGGGGATGTCGATGACGCACAGGCGCTCGGGCCCGAAGTGCGGCAGGCCGCCATTGCGCACAGCCTGCAGGGACAGGGCGCTGACGCGGATGGCGGGATCGATCTGCTGGGCCGTCATGGCCAGGAAGGCGGCGTCGCCCAGCAGCACCGCGTTGACCTCGGCGCGGCGCGCCCAGGCCGCGCGCAGGGCGATCTCCGGACCGATGCCGGCCGGCTCGCCCGTGGTGACGGCGATGGTGGGGCGCGTTGCGGGGCGCGCTCCAGGGCGCCGTGCTTGCAGATTGGCGCTCATGAAGCCCGCTCCCGCCTTATTTCAGGTCTTCGCCGCGGTATTCGACGTAGGCGCGGTCGCGCGTCTCGCGCTGGAATTCCTCGGCCGCTTCCACCATCTTGCGCTCGCGCAGGGCCAGGCGGGCCTCGTTACGCTTCTTCTCCTTGGACATGTCGTCGCTCTTGCGCTCCAGGACCTGGATCAGGTGGTAGCCGAAGCTGGTTTCGACGACGCCGCTCACCTGGCCCGGCTGCAGGGCGTTCATCGCCTCCTCGAATTCCGGCAGGGCGTCGCCCGGATACAGCCAGCCCAGGTCACCGCCCTTGGCGGCCGAACCGTCCTGGGAATTCAGGCGGGCCAGCTCCTCGAAGGTGGCGCTCTTGTTGTCCAGGCGCTCCTTGAGTTCGGCCAGGCGGCGCTTGGCGTCGGCCGCAGTCTGGGTCGGCGTCACGCGCAGCAGGATGTGGCGGGCGTGGGTCTGCTGCACGGCGGCCGTGGCCTGGGCTTCGGCCAGGCTGCGCTTGTCCACCAGCTTCAGGATGTAGAAGCCGCCCACGGTCTTCATGGCGGGCGTGGTCTGCCCCGGTTTCAGCTTGCCCAGCGCGTCCGCGAACAGCGGCGGCAGGCGGTCGCTCGGGCGCCAGCCCACGGCGCCGCCCTGCAGCGCGTCCTGGGCGTCGGAATAGGTGGCGGCCATCTTGGCGAAGTCGGCGCCGGTGCGCAGCTGGCGCATGACTTCGTCGGCGCGGGCCTGGCGCTGGGCGATGACTTCGGGCGTCGCGTTCTCTGGAATGCGGATGAAGATCTGCGAGATATTCAGTTCGAACTGCTCCTGCGCCGCCGCTTCCTGGGCCGCCAGGAAGCTGTCCACTTCCCCTTCCGAGATCTGGATCTTGCTGTCCACCTGGCTCTCGCGCAGGCGCTGCATGATGATCTCCTCGCGGATCTCCTCGCGGAAGGCGGCGAAGGTGGTGCCTTCCTTCTCCAGCTGGTTGCGCAGCTGCTGCACATTCATCTTCTGCTGCTCGGCGATGCGGGCGATGGCGCGGTCCAGGATGGTGTCGTCGGCGCGGATGCCCATCTCCTTGGCCAGCTGCAGCTGCGCGCGTTCCACGATCATGCGCTCCAGGATCTGGCGCTGCAGGTCGGAGGCCGAGGGCAGCTGCACCTGCTGCTGCTGCATGCGGCGCACCACCGTGGTGACGCGGTCGCGCAGTTCGCGGCGCGTGATCACATCATCGTTGACCACCACGGCGATCGAGTCGATCTCCTGGTTGGCCGACTGGCCCGGCGGCGTGAAGCCGCCCGCGGTCTGGGGAGCGGCCGCCGGCTGCGCGTTCTGGGCCCAGCTGGCGCTGCCCGCGCCCAGGGCGCACAGCAGGAGGACGGCGAGTTTGATGGAGTGCATACGGGTATTGCGCATATCGGGGACGCTCATGTGTCGGGTGAAAAAGCGAAAGGCGTAGTGTAGCGCGGAATCAGCGGCGGTAGCCCTCGTTCAGGCGCTGATAGCCAGGAATACTGTTTTTCATCACTTCCAGCGCGTTGCCGAAGCCGAAACCGGACAGGCCGTTCAGCTCGAGCTGGACGAAGAACTGGGTGGAAGTCTTGTTCGCGGTGGTGACGAAGCGCTGGGCGCCCATGCGGAACACCCAGCAGTCGCAGTTGTATTCGAGGCCCACCAGGCTTTCCAGCACGCGGTGGTCCTTCAGCGAATAACTGAGGCGGCCCACGCCGAACCAGCGCTGGGACAGCGGCCACTGGGTGGAGAAGTCCGCGTTCTTGAAGCTGTCGCGCACGTAGCGGTAGCCGGCGTTGAAGACCTTCTTCGGGCCCGGCTGGTACTGCATGGTGAGGTTTGAGCTCACCACGCGGCTCTCGCCGGGGCTGTACTGCACGGCGCTGTCCACCGCCCACGTTTCCGAGATGCGGCCCGTTGCCGCCAGCAGGAGGTCGGACTTGCTGTTGCTGACCTTCGCTTTCGGGTCCAGCTGCACGCGCTGGTCGTGGAAGTAGAAGCGCTGGCCGAAGGCCAGGCGCAGGCGCTCGGCGCCCGAGGCTTCCAGGAAGCGCGACACGACGGCGGCCGTGACCTGGTTGGCGTCGCTGATGCGGTCCGAGCCCACGAAGCGGTTCTCG
Organism: Massilia endophytica; assembly: GCF_021165955.1. Classification (NCBI taxonomy): domain Bacteria; kingdom Pseudomonadati; phylum Pseudomonadota; class Betaproteobacteria; order Burkholderiales; family Oxalobacteraceae; genus Massilia; species Massilia endophytica. The sequence goes on from NZ_CP088952.1 coordinate 4,275,409, forward strand.
CTGAAGATCTGCGAGAAGTTGAAGGTCGATTCGGCCGTGTCGAAGTTCGGGAAGTCCTTCTGCTCGCGGTAGGGCGTGTACACGTAGAACAGGCGCGGCTCCAGCGTCTGCGTCATGGCGCGGCCGAAGAGCTTCGCCTCGCGCTCGAACTCCAGGCCGGAATCGAGGGAGAAAGTGGGCACGGCGCGGCGCAGGGACTTCGACTCGTCCACGGCGGGCGTGTCGGGGTTGTCGTCCAGCTGGTAGGCGCTGGCGTTGAGCATCAGCTTGGGCGTGACGAAGAAGCTCGGGCCGATGATGGGATAGCTCAGCTGCGGCACGGCCACGAGGCGGTTGCCGCGCGTGAGGTCCGGATGCCAGAAGCGCGTCAATTCGCTGTCCACCTGCCAGTCGAAGCCGCCCACGTCGTAGCGCGCGGCGTGGAAGTTGATGGCGGGCAGGCGGTCGTAGGGGCGCGTCACGAACAGGCTCGGATCGGTGACCGAGTCCGGGTCCTGCAGCACCTGGTACTTCTGCACGCGCGCCGTCAGGCTCCAGTACTCGCCGCGGTAGTCCGTGCGCAGCTCGCGCAGCAGCTGGCGTTCGGCGCTGCTGGCCACCGTTTTCGAGAAGTCGTTCGGGTAGTTGTTGTCCGACGCGGCGCGCAGGTTCCAGCCGTAGCTCCAGTCCTTGGCCAGGGCCTGGGTGTGCGTGGACGTAAGCTGCCAGCGGTCGGTGCCCGTCTTGCGGTCGTGCGCCAGGTACTCGATGAAGCTGCGGCCTTCATAGTAGTTGCCCTCGTCCGTCTCGCCGATGTAGCGGCCCACGGCGCCCACCTGCAGGCCGCGGCGCGAGATGTAGCGCGGCGACACGGTGAGGTCGCGGTTGGGCGCGATATTGAAATAGTAAGGCACCGTCAGCTCCGCGCCGCCGCGCGAGCTGTAGCCCGGCAACGCGGGCAGCCAGCCCGAGCGCCGCGCGCCCGACAGCGAGAAGGACAGCGCGGGCGTGCCGATCAGGGGCACGTCCTTGAAATAGACCACGGTGCCCCCGGCGATGCCCACATCGCGGCCCGTGTCCAGGTTCAGGGTGCTGGAGCGCAGATACCAGTCCGGGTTCGGGCCCTGGCAGGTGCTGTAGGTGCCCTCCACCACGACGGCCTGCTCTTCGCTCAGGAAATCGATGCGCTGCGCCTTGCCTTGCGCATTATTCAATTCCAGCTTGTAGGTGGGGTGCAGCATAAAACCCACACCCGTTTCCGTATTCAGGCGGAACTCGTCGGCCGTGTAATAGTCGCCAAAACGCCAGACGCGCACATTGTTCTTCGCCTCGATTTCCGCTTCCACATTGCGGTAGCAGGCCGATTCGGCGGTGACGCGCATCTTGTCGCGCACGATCTCGACGTCGCGCTCCAGTATCAGTTCGCGCTCCGGGCGGCCGCTGATTTCCTCGGCCTGGATGGTCACCGGCGCCTCCGGGTCCTCGACGCGGGCGGCGGGTTTCTGGGGTCCGGCGGGAAGCTGCTGGGCGTGCGAGGGCACCGCCGAAGCGGCGACCAGTGCGGTCAAGGCGTAAGCCCAGTGCTGCTTGTGTTGGGAGGCCAAAAACCAGCTCATGAAAAGAACGCGTAAAACACCATTGAAGGCGAATTTTTAATTGGAATCCCTTATTATATGGGAATTGTCTCCATCAACCGGATTTCGCAGGCCGTTTTCATGTCTTTATTGTCTAATTTGCCAGCAGGCGCCGCCGATGTTCGCCTGGTCCAGTTGAAAGAATGGCTGCAGAGCACGGGCCTGGTGCAGGCCGACTCCGCCCGCCCCGCCTCGGCCGACGCCAGCTTCCGCCGCTATTTCCGCATCGATGTGCTGCCCGAGCACCAGGCCGCACACGGCCCCACGCTCATCGCCATGGACGCGCCGCCCGAGCGCGAGAACGTGCCTGCCTTCGTGAAGGTGGACGGCATCCTCTCCGCGGCCGGCGTTTCCGTGCCCAAGATCGTGGCCGACGACGTGCCGCGCGGCTTCCTGCTGCTGTCCGACCTGGGCACCACCACCTATCTGCAGGCGCTCAACCACGACAACGCCTCCGCCCTGTACGCCGAGGCCCTGTCGGCCCTGGTGAAGATCCAGCAGCACAGCCAGCCCGGCCAGCTGCCGGAGTTCGACCGCGCCTTCATGCTGCGCGAGCTGAATATCTTCCCCGAGTGGTATATCGCCAAGCACCTCAACACCACGCTGACGGAGGCCCAGTCGGCGGAGCTGAACAAGGTGTTCGACACCATCATCGCCAATTGCCTGGCGCAGCCCCAGGTGACCATGCACCGCGACTACCACTCGCGCAACCTGATGTGGATGGACGAGAACAACCCCGGCATCCTGGACTTCCAGGACGCGGTCTATGGCCCCATCACCTACGACGCGGCCTCCCTGCTGCGCGACGCCTATGTGTCCTGGGACGAGGAGCTGGTGCTGGACTGGGTGATCCGCTACTGGCAGCATGCCAGATCCGTGGGCCTGCCCGTACACAAGGACTTCGACGACTTCTACAAGGACTTCGAATACATGGCCCTGCAGCGCCACCTGAAGATCCTGGGCATCTTCTGCCGCCTGAACTACCGCGACAACAAGCCAATGTACCTGGGCGACCTGCCGACCGTGATGGAGTACGTGCGCAAGACGGCGGGCCGCTACCGCGACCTCAAGCCCCTCCTCAAGCTGCTCGACACGCTGGAGAACGTCCAGCCCCAGGTCGGCTACACCTTCTGAGGACGCCAGCATGAAAGCCATGATTCTCGCCGCCGGCCGCGGCGAACGCATGCGTCCCCTGACGGACAGCTGCCCCAAGCCCCTGCTCAAGGTGCGCGGTCGCCCGCTCATCGAATGGCATGTGCTCAACCTCGTGCGCGCGGGCCTGAAGGACATCGTCATCAACCACGCCCACCTTGGCCACATGATCGAGGAGTACCTGGGCGACGGCAGCCGCTTCGGCGCTTCCATCGCCTATTCCGCCGAGAAGGAAGCCCTGGAAACGGCGGGCGGCATCGCCAACGCCATGCATCTGCTGGGCGATGAGCCCTTCCTCGTGCTCTCCGGCGACATCTACTGCCCGCATTTCGATTTCAGCGAAGCGGTGGGCGTCCTGCACGACAAGGACATGTGGGGCAATGCCTATGCGGCCGACCAGCGCGACATCGCCTGGATCTGGCTCACGCCCAATCCCTGGCACAACCCCAAGGGCGACTTCGCGCTGAACATGTACACCGTGTCCGGCCAGGGCGAGCCCAAATGGAACTTCTCCAACATCGGCGTCTACCGCCCCGAGATGTTCGACGGGATCACGCCGGGCCAGAAGGCGGGCCTGGGCAAGCTCCTATTCGAGTATGCGGACAAGGGCCTGATCGGGGGCGAGATGTACGAAGGCGAATGGGTCAACGTGGGCACCGTGCAGCAGCTCGAACAGCTGAACGCGGCCATGAACGCATGAAGCCATATGCCGAGCGGCGCGCCCGCCTGCTGGCGCAGATGGAGAGAGGCAGCGTTGCCGTCCTCCCCACCGCACCCGAAGTGCTGCGCAACGGCGACAGCGACTACCCCTACCGCTTCGACAGCAGCTTTCATTACCTGAGCGGCTTCGGGGAACCGGAAGCGGTGCTGGTGCTGGTGGCCGAACGCGGCGACGCGCCTGCGCACAGTATCCTCTTCTGCCGCGAAAAGAACGAAGAACGCGAAATCTGGGACGGCTTCCGGCATGGTCCGGATGCGGCGCGCGAAGCCTTCGGCTTCGACATCGCCCATCCCATCGCCGCGCTGGACGAGCAGATGGCGCAGCTGCTGGCCAACGCCACCACCCTCTACTGCCCCATGGGCCGCAACGCCGCCCAGGACGCGCAGGTGCGCGGCTGGCTGGAGAGCGTGCGCAAGCAGGCCCGCAGCGGCGTTGTGCCGCCCTCCTCCCTGCGCGATGTGCTGCCCATGATCGAGGAAATGCGCCTGCTGAAGGACGCCACCGAGCAGGCCATCATGCTGCGCGCGGGCCAGATTTCCGGCGCGGCCCATGCACGCGCCATGCGCGCCACGCGGCCCGGAAAATTCGAATACGAGATCGAAGCCGAGCTGCTTTACGAATTCCGCCGCAACGGTGCCCAGTTCCCGGCCTACACGCCCATCGTGGCCTCGGGCGCCAACAGCTGCATCCTGCACTACAACGCCAACAACCGCCGCATGCAGGATGGCGAACTGGTTCTGATCGACGCAGGCTGCGAGCTCGATGGCTACGCATCCGACATCACGCGCACCTTCCCCGTCAACGGCCGCTTCAGCGGACCGCAACGCGACCTGTACGAACTGGTGCTGGCAGCGCAGAAGGCGGCGCTGGACGCCATCCAGCCCGGCAAGCCCTACTCCGCCATGCACGACGCGGCCTTGCGCGTGCTGGCCCAGGGCATGCTCGACTTCGGCCTGGTCGACCGCAATCTCTCGGCCACGGTGGACGACGTCATCACCAACAAGCGACACCTGCGCTTCTACATGCACGGCACCGGCCACTGGCTGGGCATGGACGTGCATGACACGGGCGCCTACCGCGACGTGACGCAGGCCGAGCGCCCATCGCGCCCCCTGCAGCCAGGCATGGCCGTCACGGTGGAGCCGGGCATCTATGTTCGTCCGGCGGAAGGCGTGCCTGAGGCGTTCTGGAACATCGGCATCCGCATCGAAGACGACATCGTCGTTGCGCCGGACGGCTATCAGCTGCTCACCGGTTCCGCCCCGAAAACGGTAGCCGATATCGAAGCGCTGATGCGCGAAGCATGATGCCCGATTACGACATCGCCATCTGCGGCGCCGGACCGGCCGGCATGGCGCTGGCGGCGCTGCTGGCGCGGCGCGGCGTGAAGCCCGGGCGCATTGTGCTCATCGATGCACGCACCCTGGAACAGGCCAGCGCCGATCCGCGCACCCTGGCCCTGTCCTATGGCAGCCAGCAGATCCTCGAACAGATCGGCGCCTGGCCCCTGCCATCCACGAGCATCCACGAGATCCACGTATCGCGGCGCGGCCAGTTTGGACGCAGCATGATCACGCGCGAGGACGAAGGCGTCCCCGCGCTGGGCCATGTGGCGCGCTACGGCGGCATCGTCACGGCGCTGGGCCGCGTCTGCGAACAGCTGGGAGTGCGCTCGCTCCGGCCCGCACGCGTCAGCGGCATCGAAGAGCAGCAGGACCATGTGCAGCTCACGCTCGAAGGCCAGCCTCCCATCACGGCCGCGATTGCGGTGCAGGCCGAAGGAGGCCTGTTCGGCGAGCAGGGCGCAAAGGCAGTGCAGCGCGACTACCGCCAGACGGCGATCATCGCCCAGGTGACCTCCAGCGCCCCGGTGGCGCACCGCGCCTACGAACGCTTCACGCACGAAGGCCCATTGGCCCTGCTGCCGCAGGACGAAGGCTATTCGATGGTGTGGTGCATGCGCCCCGCCACGGCGGACGCGGTACTCGCACTGGACGACGAAGAATTCCTCAACCGCCTGGAAGAAACGTTCGGCGGACGCGTAGGCCGCTTCACCTCCGCCTCGCGCCGCCTTGCCTTCCCGCTCGGCCTGAATGCAGGCGTGACGGACAGCGCGCGGATCACGGCCATCGGCAATGCCGCGCAAACCCTGCACCCCGTGGCGGGCCAGGGCCTGAATCTCGGCCTGCGCGACGCGGTGGTGCTGGCGCGCCTGCTGGCGCAGGATGCCACGCCCGGGCGCCTGGCCGAATACCAGACCCTGCGCCGCCGCGACCGCGACATGACGGTGCGCCTGACGGACACCATGGCGCGCATCTTCGCCAACGACAGTCCCGTGCAAGGCCTGCTCGGCCTCACCCTCGCCGCCATCGACCTCGCCAGCCCCGCCCGCAGCCTGCTGGCCGAGCTGATGATGTACGGCCGCCGATAAAAATTACTTAAATGGGGACAGACCCCTTTAAGAAATATTTCGCCCTACGAAGTATTTCTTAAAGGGGTCTGTCCCCTATTAAGCAATTTTATTGCTTGTGAAGGTTGGCGTACTTCAGGCCGAAGTAGAGGATGAAGGCGTAGCAGGCGGCCGGAACGAAGAAGGACACCTGCAGGCCGATGCTGTCGGCCAGCGCTCCCTGCACGAAGGGCACCAGTGCGCCGCCCACGATTGCCATGCACAGCAGGCCGGAGGCCTGGCCCGTCTGGCGCCCCAGCCCATGCAGCGACATGCTGAAGATAGTCGGGAACATGATGGAGTTGCACAGGCCGACGGCGAGAATCGCCCACATGGCCACATGCCCGCTGCCGAAGACCGCAACCAGGATCAGCGCAATGCTGCATGCGGCGTTGAAGGCCAGCGCCTTGCCCGGGCTGACCGTGCGCATGACGGCGAAACCGATGAAGCGGCCCACCATCGCGCCACCCCAGTAGAGGCTCACGTAGTGCGCCGCGTCCGCAGCGGCGAGACCGGCGATGTGGGCCTCGCCCATGTAGTTGATCAGGAAGCTGCCGATGCTTACCTCGCCGCCAACGTAGACGAAGATGCCGATCGTGCCCAGTACCAGGTGCTTGTGGCGGAACAGTGCGCCGAAGGATTCGCCGCTGGAGCTCCCGTCCGCGCTGGCGCCGCTCAGTTTCGGCAGGCGCGCCATGGCGAAGAGAACGGCCAGCAGCAGAAGGGCTCCGGCCAGCGCCAGGTACGGCCCCTGGACGCTCGCCGCTTGCGCCGCGCGATAGCCTTCCTGCTGTGCCGCCGTCATGGCCGCCAGTTCGTCCGCGCCGCGCATGGCGCCTGCGAGGATCAGCATGCCGCCTACCGCAGGTGCGATCGTGGTGCCGAGGGAGTTGAAGGCCTGTGTCAGCGTCAGACGGCTGGATGCCGTGCGCGGGTCGCCCAGCACCGTCACATAGGGGTTTGCAGCCACCTGCAGGATGGTGATGCCCGCCGCCAGCACGAAGAAGGCGAAGAGGAAGAGGCCATAGCCTGCCTGCGCCGCCGGGTAGAACATGGCGCAGCCGAAGGCGGCAATGACGAGGCCCGTCACGGCGCCCATCTGGTAGCCGATGCGGCGGATCAGCATGCCCGCCGGGATCGATACGATGAAGTAGGCGCCGAAGAAGCAGAACTGCACGAGCATCGCCTGCACATAGCTCAGGGTGTAGATGGCCTTCAGGTGCGGAATCAGCACGTCATTCAGCGCCGTGAGCGCGCCCCACATGAAGAAGAGGATGGTGATGATGACCAGCGGCCCGGTATTGGACTGTCCAGCCACGCCCTGCGGCATGGCGTTCGCCTGCGAGTAGTGTTCCATGTCTCTCTTCCTCTTCTTTAGTTATTGCAGCTCAGCGTGTCTTTGTCGCCCGCCACGCCGCCCGTCACCTGGATGTTGGCGAATGCCGCCACCAGGCCGCCCTGTGCGCTCACCTTGAACGGGGTATCGATCTTTTTCAGGTCCGCGCCCTTCGCGATGAAGCAGGAGAGCGGAATCTTGACGGTTTTCTTGCCCTGCCCCGCCAGTCGCGCGAACTCGCTCGACATGTCGATGGACGCAGGCCCCATCGCCACCTCTACCGGGCCTTGCGGCGCCGCGGTCACGATGGTGTCGAAGGATAGCACGCCGTCCTTCGCCGCATACGCGGGAATGGCATAGGCCTTCTTGCCGTGCGCCTCGATGCTCCCCGCGCCGGTCCAGGTCACGCGCTTGGCGTCCTGCTGGGTATTGACCTGGGCCGTTTCCACTTTTATCGTCGGCAGGGTGTGCACCGTGTTCAGGTCGGAGCCCAACGCGCGGCGCTCGCCGCCGCTGTTCACGTAAAGCGGGAAGGTGGCGCGGTCGGACTGGTTGTGCAGAGGGTAGGAGGTGGTGTTGCCGCAGCCCGCAGTCTGCGTGTCCACCGGCAGCTGGCCGACTTTGCTGGCCTTGCCGTAGCCGAGGCCATAGCCATAGGCGAACAGCGGCGCGTAGTTCCTGTCGCCGACATTGAGCGGCGTCTGGCAGGGCTCCTTCGGCCAGGAGAAGGAGAGCTTGCCGTGGAAGGGCGCGTTGACCTTGCCGTTCGCCGCTCGTACCAGCACATCGGCCACGCCCTTGCCTTCCGAGCCAGGGAGCCATGCGGCCACGAAGCTGTCCGACAGGTTGAGCAGATCGTTGGTGTAGAGGGGTCGGCCGGAGAGGAACACCGTCACCACCGGCTTGCCTTTTCCAGCCACGGCCTGCAGCACGGCCAAGTCGTCCGGGTAGCGCGTGCTGTGGCGCAGGTTGCCCGCCGGGCCGATGTCGCCGTCGCCTTCCGCATAGGGGTGCTCACCGATCACCGCGACCACGGCGTCGTATTTGCTCACGTCCACGCCTGCCGCGTCGGCACTGAAGTTCACGTTGGCTTCGCCCAGCGCGTCGCGCAGGCCCGCCAAAATGGTGTCTCCGTTCGGGAAGTCCTTGTTGGTGTTGGCGGTGCCTTGCCACGTCAGCGTCCAGCCGCCCGTCTGGTCCATCATGCTGTTGGCGCTCTTGCCGACCACGAGGACCTTCCTGCCGCGCGCCAGCGGCAGCGTGTTGGCGTCGTTCTTCAGCAGCACCAGCGATTCCTGCACCAGCTTGCGCGCCAGCGCGCGCGACTGCATCGCTTCCATCTTGCCCGCGTAGGCCGAGTCGGAAGGCTTCTTCATGTTGGCGCGCAGCTTGACGCGGATGATTCGGGTCACGGCATCGTCGATGCGTGCCATGGGAATCTGTCCGGATTTCACCTGCGCGATGGTGTTGGCGATGAAGCCTTTCCAGTCGTCCGGCACCATCACCATGTCGATGCCCGCGTTGATGGCCTGGGCGCAGCTGTCCTTGGCGCAGCCGGGCACTTCTTCAATGGCGTTCCAGTCGGAGACCACGAAGCCGTCGAAGCCCATCTTCTCCTTCAGCGCGGACGTCAGCAGCGCATGGCTGCCGTGCATCTTGCCGAAGCTGGTGCCTGCCTTGGGGTCGGTGACGCTGCTGAAGGAGGCCATCACGGTCTGGGCGCCCGCTTCGAGCGCCGGGTAGTAGCCCGCGCCGTGCATGTTGATCAGGTCTTTCAGCGTGCCGGTGGTGCTGCCGCGGTCCTTGCCTTCAGCCGTGCCGCCATCGCCCAGCCAGTGCTTGGCCGTGGCGACCACGGTGGCGTCGTCCTTCAGGTTGCCCTGCAGGCCCTTCACATAGACTGCCGCGTAGTCGGCCACGATGGAGGGGTCTTCGGAGAAGCTCTCGTAGGTGCGCCCCCAGCGATCGTCCCTCACCACGGCCAGCGTGGGCGCGAACACCCAGTTGATGCCAGTGGCGCGCACCGCCTTCGCAACGGCTTCCGCCATCTGGCCCACGCCCGCGCGGTCGCGCGCGGCGCCAAGGCCGATGTTGTGCGGGAAGAGCGTGGCGCCGTACACATTGCTGTTGCCGTGCATGGCGTCGATGCCCCAGATGACGGGCACCTTGTGCTTCATGTCCGTGGACATGGACGCTTCGTAGTAGCGGTCCGCCAGCGCCACCCAGTCCTGCGGTGATGCATACTTATTGTTGTTCGGCCAGCTGCCCCCGCCATTCAGCACGGAGCCGAGGTAGTACTTGCGCACGTCGTCCGGCGTGGCGGCCTTGATTTCGGGCTGGGTCATCTGCCCGATCTTCTGCTCCAGCGTCATGCTGGCAACGATTTCCTTGACGCGCGCCTCGAGCGCGGCGTCTTGCTTCACCGCGCTCGTAATGTGTGGCCAGTCGTTGAGGGGCGCTTTCGCTGGGGCGGCGAAAGCGCTTGCGGCGCAGAGCAGCTGGACTGCGGCTGCGAGAGCGGTGAGGGGGCGGCGGGTCAAGGTCGTGTCTCCGACTGTGGTTGGTGGTCGACTGGGTTTCCGGGGACAGACGGGGGCGCCGAGCCACCGTGCGGGGTCTGTCCCCTCTGTTCTCAAAATTGGAAACGTTACCAATTTTGATCGCCATTATTTGGCGGGACGATTTTTTTGTCAACGAGTTCCTTTGAGGAGGGCGCGATACCATTGGCCGCTCTGCTTCAGGGTGCGTTGCTGGGTGGCGAAGTCCACGTAGGCCAGGCCGAAACGGCGGATATAGCCTTCGGCCCACTCGAAGTTGTCCAGCAGGCTCCAGGCGAAATAGCCTTTTACCGGCACGCCCTGCCGCATGGCTTCACGCATCGCCGCAAGGTGGCGCTGGAGATAGGACAGGCGCTGCGGGTCCTGCACCGTGCCGTCCGGTCCTGGCACGTCTTCGTAGCTGGATCCATTCTCGGTAACATAGACCTCCTGGGCGCCGTAGTCGCGGCGGATGCGCACCAGCAGGTCCGTCAGGCCTTCCGGCGCCACCTGCCAGCCGAAAGCCGTGCGCTCGACACCTTCCGGATGCACGATGCGGCCGTGCAGCGGCCCGTGGCCTGGCGCGTCCGCGATCACTTCGGGGAAGTAGTAGTTCAGGCCCACGAAGTCGGTCTTGCGGGCGATGGCTTCCAGGTCGCCGGCTTCCATTTTCGGCGCGTCGGCGCCCATCAGCGCCAGCGTGTCGGCGGGATAGCCTTTGCCGTACAGGGGGTCCAGGTACCAGCGGTTGCGCAGGCCGTCGTGGCGCTGCGCGGCGGCCTTGTCTTCCGCGCTGTCCGACGCGGCGTAGGTCGGGTGCAGGCTTAGTGCGATGCCTACGCGCGCATCGGGCACGTTGCGGCGGATGATGGGCAGGGCCAGGCCGTGCGACGCCAGCACATTGTGGCTGCACTGCACGGCGGTGCGGAAGTCCTTCATGCCTGGGGCATGCATGCCGTCCCAGTAGCCGTGCATGGCCGTGCACCATGGTTCGTTGTGCGTGATCCAGTGCCTGACGCGGCTGCCGAGGCGGCGCGTCATGAGGTCCACGTATTCGAGATAGGCGTTGACCGTGCTGCGCACGGCCCAGCCGCCCTGCTCCTGCAGCACCTGCGGCAGGTCCCAGTGGTAGAGCGTGATCCACGGTTCGATGCCGCGCTCCAGCAGGCCGTCCACCAGCTTCTCGTAGAAGGCGATGCCTTCCTCATTGGGCGTTTTGCCGTCGCCATAGATGCGCGGCCAGGCGATGGAGAAGCGGTAGGCGTTGGCGCCCATGTCCTTCAGCATGTCCAGGTCCTGCGGCCAGCGGTGGTAGTGGTCGCAGGCTACGGCGCCGCTGGAGCCGTCGCGGATCTTGCCGGGCTGGGTGCAGAAGCGGTCCCAGATCGATTCCACCCGCCCGCCTTCGTGGACGGCGCCTTCGATCTGGTAGGACGAGGTGGCGCAGCCCCAGAGGAAGTCCGCACCGAAATCGCTGCGCTGGAGGTCTTGGTCTTTATTGGATGTCATTGATGTTCCGTGGAGAAGTGCTGGTGAGCCAGCGTTGCAGCGGCTCGTGGATTTCGTATTGCTGGGTGCCGAAGGAACGGAACAGGGTTTCGATATCTGCCAGCGGTGCGGTCGTGAAATCGATTTCCGGTACAGGCGCAATAGGAGCGTTGGTGACCATGCCCCAGATGCCTTCGCCATGCCCGCCCTTCCGGGTGACGACTTTCCAGGACCATGCGGTGGCCGCCCAGCCAAGCTTCGCGTAGGTGTCGAAGGAAGCGCGCGCCACCTGCCCGCCGCGCTCCAGCCCGAGGAAGGCATAGGGCTGCATCTCGCCCACGAAGAAGGCGGTGTCGAGGCGCTTCAGGCGTTCGTCCCAGGCGCAGACCGTGTCGCCGCCGCTGGCATCGCAGGTGAGCCACTTGCGGTGTACTTCCACGCCCGGCTTGGCCCAGCCGAAGTGCCCCGGATAAGGGTGCATTTCGAAGGCGACGTTGCGCATGCCGTAGTCCGAAGGCTTGCCGTAAGCGTCGATGCCCTTCACATGGCCCGGCAGGATGATGACGTGGTTCGGGTCGGCCGCGCGCACGGCCGCATACAGCTTGCGCATCACGGCGGCCATGTTCTCGGGCGTGGTGCCCCAGGGTTCGTTCAGGATGCTGTATCCCGCCACCGTGCCGCGGTCCTTGTAGCGCGTGGCCACCTGCTGCCACAGCCACTCGGTGCGCGACTGGTAGTCCGCATTGGTCCAGTACTCATTCCGGTTGGCGCAGCCGCTGTGGTGTTCATGCCCCTGGCTGCCCACGGCGCCGTGCAGGTCGAGAATGACGTACATGCCGCGCGCCTCGGCCTGCGCAATCGCCCAGTCCAGGTAGTGCCAGGCGTCGGCACGCAGCTGGCGCGGGCGGTATTCGTCCTCCACCACGCTGTAGATGAAGGGCAGGCGCACCACGTTCAGGCCATGCTGTTTCATCAGGTCCCAATCGCGGCTGGTGATCCAGTTATCGCGGAAGAGCTTCATCAGCCGTTCGCGTTCGGCGTGGCCGAAGCGCTTGTCCAGCACCGCCTCCAGCTTGCACTGGTCGTCGATGCCCGCCGAACCCTGCTCCATCATCCAGAACTCATTGAGCAGCCAGTTGCCGAGATTGACGCCGCGCAGGGTAACGGGCTGCTGCTGCGCATTCAGCCAGCGCGTGCCTTCCGTATGGATCATCGAAAGGCCTTGCGGCGCGGGCTCGCGCACCGACGCACAGGCCGCGAGCACCGGAAGCGCGGCGAAGAGCATCAGGCGTATCAATCTGTGCATTTCCATCTCCTTTTTGGAAAGCTTTCCATATACGGCATTTATAAAGGCATGCCGAAAACGCATGCCTTGTTTTCTTACTTGCGCGCTGCTTCGGCCAGCGAGGCGCGGTGCGTCACGCTGACAGGGTACTGCCTCGATACCGGCCGCTCCCCGCCGTAGCAGCGGTTCAGCAGCGAATTCAGTCCGCTCAGCGTCACGTCGCGCCAGGGCACATGCACGGAGGTCAGGCGCGGCGCGGTGAATTCCGCGCTCGGCGTATCGTCGTAGCCCAGTACCGATACCTGCTGCGGCACGGCGATGCCCGCCTGCTGGAAGTACGACAGCGCACCCACCGCCATTTCGTCGTTGGCGCACCAGACGGCCGTGAATTCATAGCCCGATTTGTGCAGCTCCTCGGCGCAGGCCCAGCCGCCTTCGGGCGAGAAGTCGCTCTCCGCGATCCAAAGCACCTTGGGATCGATGCCGCAGCGCTGGAGTTCGGCCATGAAGCCGCTGATGCGGTCCACGTTGTCCGGCGCGCTGGAAGGACCGGCGATCACGGCGATCTTGCTGTGCTTGTGCGCCAGCAGGGCAGCCGCGGCCAGCGCCCCGCCCTGGCGGTGGTCCACATAGAAGCACTGTTCGCTCTGGCCGTTGGCGTTGTGGTTCACCGCCACCATTTTCCAGCCGCGCGCCGTGAATGCTTCGATATCGCTGTTCAGGAGCGCGGTGCTCATGGTGATGATGCCGTCGCAGCCGCGCTGCATGAGGAATTCGATGCCTTCGATGGCCTGGCCGCGCGCGTCGCCCTGGCCGGAGCCGAAAGCCACCACCATGTGCATGCCGTTGGCGCGCAGTTCGGCGTCCACCAGCTGCAGAATGGGGGTATAGAAGGTGCCTTTCAGGATGGGGATGTACACGCCGATCATCTGCGTGGTGCCCGACAGCAGGGAGCGCGCCGCATGCGAAGGCCGGAAGTCGAGCTCCTCGATCGCCTTGCGCACCTTGGCCAGCGTGGCCGGGGAGACCGCGCCTTTGCCGCTGACGACGCGCGAAGCGGTGCCGAGGCCTACGCCAGCCAGTCGGGCCACATCTTTGATGGTTGCCAAGGTTCTAACGCCTTATTCAGTCTGAGATTGCGCAAGGATACTGCAAAGCCCCGCCCACTGGGTCGGCTATGCCATATGGAAACGTTACCATATATCTGCCGGGACTATAGCACAACGCCCGGCCAATGCAAGCGCTCAGCGGGCTGCCGCAACCTGGGCGATGGTATCCAGGTTGCGGTCCAGGGACATGGCCAGTCCGGTGAGCATCTGCGTCACGCTGGCGAAGAAGGCCGGGTTGATGCGGGCGAAAGTGTCGCTCGGCGCGTGATAGTCCTCGTGGTCAGCCACGCCGAAGTAGAGGAAGGGGATGCCCGCCTTGTGGAAGGCTCCATGATCGGAGCTGGAGGTCCAGTCCTCCACCGATCCTGCCAGCAGCTGCGGGCGGTCATGCCCCGCCGTCACGTGCACCGACGTGGCGGCTGCCGACTGCTCCACCAGGGGTTTCAGGAAGGGGTAGTGGTGGGTGCCCGCGACGAAGATCTGGTTGTCGTTATTGTGGGCGATCATGTCGAAGTTCAGGTTCATCGCAACCTGCTCCTTCGGCACCGGCAACCTCGCAACGAAGGCATTGGCGCCTTCAAGACCCAGCTCCTCGGCATCGAAAGCGGCGAAGATAATGGAATGCTGCGGCGGATTGGCCTTGAACCGGGCTGCCAGCGCCAGCATGGCAGCCACTCCAGATGCGTTGTCGTCCGCGCCGGGATAGAGCTTGCCGTTGCGGATGCCGAGGTGATCGTAGTGCGCCGAGATCACCAGGTAGCGGTCCGGCGCCGCCGTGCCCCGCACATAGCCGACAATATTCGTGGCGTCGTTATAGGCCGTTTCGTAAGGGCGCCCTGGCGTCACCAGGCCCTTGATGCTGCGGTGCTTGAAGGTGAAGGGCTGGCGGAAGCTGCCGCCGAAGGGCTGCAGGCCGAGCGCGGCGAAGCGCTGCTCGATCAGCGCCTGCGCCTTGCGGTTGCCTGGTGTGCCTGTCCTGCGCCCTTCGTATTCGGGCGAGGACAGGATACGCACATCCTCCAGCAGGGCTGCGCGCTCGGCGGCCGACATGGGCGCGGGCGGCTGCGATGCCGAGGGCATCGGCACCGAAATCCGCTTCGCTTCCAGATAGCTGGCCCCGTTGAACCAGGCTGCGATCAGGGCCACCACAATCAGCCCGCGCACAATACGCCGCTTCATTGCCATGCTCTTACTCCGCCGCCTTCACCATGTCTTCAATGACTTTCTTCGCATCGCCGAAGACCATCATGGTCTTGTCCATGTAGAAGAGCTCATTGTCCAGGCCTGCGTAGCCGGCCGCCATCGAGCGCTTGTTGACGATGACGGTCTTGGCCTTGTAGGCCTCCAGGATGGGCATCCCCGCGATGGGCGACTTCGGATCCTTCGCTGCCGGGTTCACCACGTCGTTCGCGCCAAGCACGAGCACCACGTCGGCCTGGCCGAACTCGCTGTTGATGTCTTCCATCTCGAACACCTGGTCGTATGGCACCTCGGCTTCGGCGAGCAGCACGTTCATGTGGCCCGGCATGCGGCCCGCCACGGGGTGGATCGCGTACTTGACCGTTACACCATGCTCGGTGAGCTTCTCCACCAGTTCCTTCAGCGCGTGCTGGGCGCGTGCCACTGCCAGGCCGTAGCCCGGAACGATGATGACGGTTTCCGCATTGCTCATCAGGAAGGCCGCATCGTCCGCCGAGCCGGATTTGACGGGACGCTGCTGCTGCGCGCCGCCGGTGCTGGCAGAGGAAGCCTCGCCGCCGAAGCCGCCCAGGATCACGTTGAAGAAGGAGCGGTTCATGGCCTTGCACATGATGTAGCTCAGGATCGCGCCCGAGCTGCCCACCAGCGAACCGGCGATGATCAGCATGGAGTTATTCAGCGAGAAGCCGATACCTGCCGCCGCCCAGCCGGAATAGCTGTTCAGCATGGACACCACCACCGGCATGTCCGCACCGCCGATGGGAATGATGATCAGCACACCGAGCACGAAGGCGATGGCCGTCATGAGCAGGAAAGGCGTCCATGCCGGCTCCACGCCGCCGCTGAAAACGAAGGCCAGGCCCAACGCGATCATCACCAGCGCCAGCACCAGGTTCAGGATGTGCTGGCCGCTGAAGACCACGGGCGCACCCTGGAACAGGCGAAACTTGTATTTGCCCGCCAGCTTGCCGAAGGCGATCACCGAGCCGCTGAAGGTGATGGCGCCCACGAAGGTGCCGATAAAGAGTTCGATACGGTTACCGATGGGCAGAGCCTCGCCCACGGCGGCGATATTGAAGGCATGCGGCTCCGAAACCGCCGCCACGGCGATGCAGACAGCGGCGAGGCCGATGAGCGAGTGCATGGCCGCCACCAGTTCCGGCATCTTGGTCATTTCAACCTTCTTCGCCAGGTAGGCGCCGATGGCGCCGCCCACCACCACGCCGAGGGCCACCAGGCCAAGGCCAATGCCGCCGCCCGCCGCCGCTTCCGATTTGAGCTTCAGGATCAGCGCAATAGTGGTCACGAAGGCGATGGCCATGCCGGTCATACCGAAGGCATTGCCCTTGCGCGCCGTGGCGGGCGAGGAAAGGCCTTTCAGCGCCTGGATAAAGCACACGGACGCTATCAGATACAGCATCGTCACCAGGTTCATGGAAATGAAGCTCATTGCTTGCCCCCTTCCTTGGCGCCCTTGCCTTCCTTCTTCTTGAACATCTCCAGCATGCGCTGGGTGACGAGGAAGCCGCCGAAGACGTTGACGGCCGCCAGCGCCACGGCGACCGTGCCCGCGACCTGTCCCACGACGCCATCCGTCAGGCCCGCCGCCAGCATGGCGCCGACGATGATGATGGCCGATACCGCATTCGTCACCGCCATGAGCGGCGTGTGCAGCGCAGGCGTAACGTTCCAGACCACGTGGTAGCCGACGTAAATCGCCAGCACGAAAATAATCAGGTTGATGATGGTGTGGCTGACTTCCATATGTCTCTCCTATTTGCGCAGCACTTCGCCAGCGTGGGCGACGAGGGTGGCCTTGATGATTTCGTCTTCGCGGTCGATCAGCAGCTTGTCTTCTTTGTCGATCACCAGCTTGAGGAAGTCCAGCACATTGCGCGCGTACAGCGCGGACGCATCGGCCGCCACCTGGCAGGCCAGGTTCGGTTCGCCGACGATGTAGACGCCATGCTTCACCACCGTCTTGCCCAGTTCGGAGAGCGGGCAGTTGCCGCCCTGCTCCACCGCCAGGTCCACGATGACGGAGCCCGGCTTCATGGCCTTCACGGTTTCCTCCGAGATCAACACCGGCGCGGGGCGGCCGGGGATGAGGGCGGTGGTGATGACGATATCGGCCAGCTTGGCGCGTTCGTGCACCAGCTCCGCCTGGCGGCGCATCCAGTCCGCAGGCATGGGACGCGCGTAGCCGCCCACGCCCTGCGCGATTTCCTTCTCCTCGTCCGTGAGGAAGGGCACGTCGATGAATTTCGCGCCGAGCGACTCCACCTGCTCCTTCACCGGCGGGCGCACATCGGAAGCTTCGATCACGGCGCCCAGGCGCTTGGCCGTGGCAATGGCCTGCAGGCCCGCCACGCCCACACCCATGATCAGCACACGCGCGGCCTTCACCGTGCCCGCTGCAGTCATCAGCATGGGCATGAAGCGCTGATAGGTGTTCGCAGCCACCATCACGGCCTTGTAGCCCGCGATATTGGCCTGGGATGACAGCACGTCCATGGACTGAGCGCGCGTAATGCGCGGCACGGCCTCCAGCGCAAAGGCGGAGAGGCCCGAGGCAGCCATGGCGACGATGGTTTCCGCGTCGAAGGGGTTGAGCATGCCGATCACCACACTGCCCGGCTTCATCTGCGCGCGCTCGGCGGCATCGGGCGCCCGCACCTTCAGCACCATCTCGGCGCCCAGTGCATCGGCCGCGCTGCCGATGGTGGCGCCTGCGGCGGCATAGGCGTCATCCGTGATGGATGCCGCCAGCCCTGCGCCCGACTGCACGACGATGGTGTGCTTCCCGGCCAGCTTCTTGACGGTTTCCGGCGTGGCTGCAACTCGGGTCTCCCCCGGCCTGGTCTCGGCCGGAACGCCTATTCTCATAAGTGCCTCCAAAAATGTGGATAAACTGGCTAAAATCTAACATGGATTCATAAAAGCCAACATTTTATGTTTGCAACATTTGGAAGAATCCCACACCCGCCGGGGCGGGTCCGGTGCGCTCAGCCGGAACAGGCTAAAATAGCGCCTCTTTCAAGGATGAAACATGCCGCTTACCTGGAGACCTAACGTCACCGTCGCCGCCGTTATCGAGCGCGACGGCAAGTTCCTGCTGATCGAAGAAGAGACCAGCGATGGCATTCGCCTGAACCAGCCGGCGGGCCATCTGGACCAGCACGAATCGCTCGAACAGGCCGTGGTGCGGGAGACCCTCGAAGAAACGGCGCATGACTTCACGCCCACCGCGCTGGTGGGCATGTACATGTCGCGCTACCGTTCCGCGCGCACGGGGCAGGCGGTGACCTACCTGCGCTTCGCCTTCTGCGGCGATGTGGGCAAGGAACACGACCGGCCCCTGGACGAAGGCATCCTGCGCACGCTGTGGATGACGCGCGACGAGATCGCGGCCTGCCGCGAACGCCACCGCAGCCCGCTGCTGCTCACCTGCGTGGACGAATACCTGGCAGGCAAGCGCGCGCCGCTGGACATCCTGCATACCCACTCCTCGGTGTTCGAGGAAGTGTGACCGAACCGGATTGAATGGAATGAGCAAGAAAAAAGTCGTGATCGGCATGTCCGGCGGAGTGGACTCCTCGGTCGCGGCCTGGATGCTGAAGGAACAGGGCTACGAAGTAGTGGGCCTGTTCATGAAGAACTGGGAAGACGACGACGATTCCGAATACTGCTCCACGCGCCAGGACTGGATCGACGCGGCCAGCGTGGCGGACGTGATCGGCGTGGACATCGAAGCCGTCAACTTCGCCGCCGAATACAAGGACCGCGTGTTCGCCGAATTCCTGCGCGAGTACCAGGCGGGCCGCACGCCCAACCCGGACGTGCTGTGCAACGCCGAGATCAAGTTCAAGGCCTTCCTCGACCACGCCATGCACCTGGGCGCGGACCTGATCGCGACCGGCCACTACGCGCGCGTGCGCCAGAACACGGAGAACCAGCGCTTCGAGCTGCTGAAAGCCTTCGACCATACCAAGGACCAGAGCTACTTCCTGCACCGCCTGAACCAGGCGCAGTTGTCCAAGACGCTGTTCCCGCTGGGCGAGATTCCGAAGACGGAAGTGCGCAAGATCGCCGAGAAGCTTGGCCTGCCCAACGCCGCCAAGAAGGATTCGACGGGAATCTGCTTCATCGGCGAGCGTCCCTTCCGCGACTTCCTGAACCGCTACCTGTCCTACAAGCCCGGACCGATGAAGACCCCGGACGGCAAGGTGGTGGGCGAACACGTGGGACTGTCGTTCTACACGCTGGGCCAGCGCAAGGGCATCGGCATCGGCGGCGTGAAGACCTACCAGAACGCGGACGGCAGCAGCGACGCGTGGTATGTGGCGCGCAAGGACATCGCCAACAACACGCTGTGGGTGGTGCAGGGACACGACCATCCCTGGTTGCTGTCGCAAACGCTGGAAGCGGACCAGGCCAGCTGGATCGCGGGCGTGGCGCCCGAAGCGGGCCGCATCGCCGCCAAAACGCGCTACCGCCAGTCCGACGTGGCCTGCGACGTGGCGCCGCGCGAGGACGGCAATTTTGCGCTGAGTTTCGTGGATGCCCAATGGGCGGTGACGCCGGGCCAGTCGGCCGTGCTGTACGACGGCGACGTCTGCCTCGGCGGCGGCATCATTGCCGGTTCAGGCTTCGTCCCCGCCTGATTCCTCCGTGCCTGCGGCTTCAGCCTGGGCTTTCTGCTGGCGCTTCACCATGGCGATCACCGTATTGCGGATGGTCTTGAGCACCGTGCCCGCGTTGAAGGGCTTCACGATAAAGCCATTGAAGCCCAGGCCATGCGCCCACTGCACGCTGGCGGCATCGAACTCGCTGGAGACCATGAACATGAGCGCCTTCGGGTAATCGGCGCGCATGGCCTTGGCGGCATCCACGTCCGCCTCGACGGAATCGCGCGCCACGCAGATGATCTGGGGCTGATACTTAATCAGCAGCACGGCGCCTGCCGCGCAGGTATGGGCCTGGCCGGCCACATCGTAGCCGCCCTCCGTCAGCACGGTATTGAGCAGGCCGCGCGCCACTGCGCTGCCGTCGATAATCACTGCCTTTAACATCGTCTTCGTCCTATGGGGCGCGGTGCCAGGCCAGCATGTTCCAGCTGACGCCGACCCGCACATCCGTCTTCAATTGAACCAGCTGACGTGAAAGATACAGCATCTCGCGCTCTTTTCGTAGTGTTTCGCCAAGCTTGTCTTTCAGGATGCCCGCGCCGGCCATGATGCCGTCCAGCGTGCCGTAGGTGCGCAGCAGCTTCGCGGCCGTCTTCATGCCGACCTGGGACACGCCGGGAATGGAATCGGTGGCATCGCCCATCAGCGCCAGCAGGTCCGGTAGCTGGTCGGGCGGGACGCCCCATTTGTTCTCGACCCATGCATGGTCGTGCCACTCGCTGCGGAAGTGATCCCAGACCAGGGCGCCGTGGGCGATAAGGCAGTGCAGGTCCTTGTCTGTGCTCGCGACGACGGCCTCGCCGCGGCCCTCGTTCAGCCAGCGCATGACGACGGTGCCGATCACATCGTCGGCCTCCACTTCGGGCAGGGACACCGGCTTCAGGCCGATCTTCTCGAGAGTCTGATAGAAGGCAGGCAGCGCAGCGCGCAGCGGCGCCGGCATGGGATCGCGCGCCTCGCGGTAACCCTGGTAGAGCGCGTGGCGCCAGGTGGTGCCGCCGAAATCGAAGGCAGGCAGCACATGGCTGGGATCGTGGTCGTTGACGAGGGTGCGGAAAGACGACAGCGCATGGCGCAGCGCGATCTCGGCCTTCAGATCCGAATCCGGCTCCGGGCTGGCCTCATACACGCGCCGCACGATATTCAACCCATCGATGGCAAGCAATCTCCCCATCCGCGCATTCTACCGTAGAGCCCGTGTCACACCCTGGTGCCAGGGAAGAAAGTGCGACACGGACTGTGCTCTACGCGGCTAGCGCAGCGCTCGTGTCACCCTTTCTTCCCTGGCACCAGAAGGTGACACGGGCTGGGCTGTCAGCTGAGCTGGAAGGGGCCGCCGCGCTCGAGGGCGCGCTGGTAGGCGGGGCGGGCGTGGATGCGGGAGAGGAAGGCGCTCAGGCGGGGACGGGTGCTGTCGAGGCCCCCTCGCGCGGCTGCCGCTTCCACCGGGAAGCTCATCTGGATGTCCGCGGCGCTGAATTCGCCGCCAGCAAACCAGTCGCGATGGGCCAGCTCGCCTTCAAGATAGTCGAGGTGGGAGGCGATCTGGGGCATGACGAAGGTACGCTTGACCTTCTGCGCAATGCCGCGCGTGAAGGGCTTGAGGAAGAATGGGGCGGGAGCGGATTCGATACGATCGAACACGAGCTTCAGCAGCAGCGGCGGCATGAGGGAGCCTTCCGCGTAGTGGAGGAAGTAGGTCCAGCGCCGCTTTTCCACCGTGCCCGCGACAGGCACCAGCCGCCCGCCGCCATGGGTCTCCAGCAGATACTCGATGATGGCGCCGGATTCGGCCAGCACGGCGTCGCCATCCACCACCACGGGCGATTTGCCCAGGGGGTGGATGCGCTTGAGCTCCGGCGGCGCGAGCATGGTCTTGGCGTCGCGCTGGTAACGCACGATTTCGTAGTCGAGGCCCAGCTCTTCCAGGAGCCAGAGCACGCGCTGGGAGCGCGAGTTGTTCAGGTGGTGGACGGTGATCATGCGCTTCCTCGTTGTTGAGCAAACGCCAGCTTAGCAGCTTTGCCGCCGTCCACCATCGCTGTCAGAAACCGGGCGGCGGGTTCTCCGGGATCTGGTTGCGCAGGCTCAGGTTGATGACGTTCCAGCCGCGGATCACTGCCACGCAGTAGCAAAGCTCCGCAATTTCGGTCTCGCTGAAGAAGTCCTTCACCTTGGCGAAGGCGGCATCGGTGTGGTCCTGCTGCGGCAGGGCGTTCATCGCTTCGGCCCATTCCAGCGCGGCGCGCTCACGTTCGCTGAAAAAGGGGGCCTCGCGCCAGCCGGCCACCGCGTTCAGGTGGCGCGGATCGGCGCCTTGCTTGATCAGGTCGCGCCAGTGCATGTCGATGCAGACGCCGCAGCCGTTGATCTGCGATACGCGCAGGTTGACGAGTTCCACAAGGCGTGCGCCCAGCGAGCTTTTCTTCACGCTGGCGGAAAGCTCGATCATGGCGCGCAGGTTGTTCGGCGCGAGCTGGATGAAAGGAAGACGTGCAGTATGAGTCATGATTTGGCCTTTCAGGGTCTGGAGGACGCCCTGTGCGCCCTCTTCATGCTCATAAGACGTGGCGCTTAGCCGGTTTGTGACAGCCTTTCTCAAATATTCCGAGGTATCCCTGCCAGCTTGTCGGGATTTCGGATCACAAAAATGGCGACGATGCGCCCATCGTCCACGATAAAGGACTGGGCGGACTCGATCTGCCCGTCCACGTAGCGCAGCAGTCCTGGTTCGCCGTTGATCTGGGCGGCGCGGTAGCTCACCTGCCCAGGGAACTTGTGTTCCAGCGACCAGTAGACGCCTGCCACCCGCCCTGCCCCGCGCAGCACCTTGAGGAAGGACGTGACCTTGCCGCCGCCGTCGGCCACGAACTGCACTTCGTCCGAGAGCAGCGCCTTCATGGCGCTGCGGTCGCCCACGGCCGCCGCCTGCATGAATTTGCCCAGCAGTTCCTTGTGCGCGTCCTTCGGCACCGTGAAGCGGGGACGCTCCTCTCCAACCCGCGCCTGGGCGCGGCTCACCATCTGGCGGCATGCAGCCTCGGATTTGCCCAGCATGGCGGCGATATCGGCATAGTCATGATCGAAGGCCTGGCGCAGCAGGAAGGCGGCCCGCTCTTCCGGCGCCAGGCGCTCCAGCACCCACAGGACCGCCAGCGAAACTTCGCTCGCCAGCTCGGCGGCCGTTTCCGGCGTTTTCTCTTCCAGCTCCACCAAGGGTTCAGGCAGCCACCAGCCGACATAGGCCTCGCGCTCCACCTTGCGTGTGCGCAGCCGGTCGATGGCAAGCCGCGTGGTAACGGTGACCAGCCACGCTTCGGCCGATTGCAGCGTCCCGCGCTCGGCCTCGTGCCAGCGCAGCCAGGCGTCCTGCACCACGTCTTCCGCATCGGCGCGGGTGCCCAGCATGCGGTAGGCGATGGAGAACAGGCGCGGACGCAGGCGGGTGAAGGTCTCTTCTTCCGGGGAAGGGCTCATGATCTGTCCATTGTAAGCTCAACGGACAACAAGACGTTCGGGCTCCCGGTTTTGTGACAGGCCTACTGTTTGTGGATCTTGATGACGCGGCGCCTGGAATCCGGTTCCGGCGGCGCCTCGGGCTCGCAGGAGCCGCAGGTGTCGCAGCCGTCGCCGCAGCTGGACTGGGTCTTGAAGATTTTCGCCAGGCGGTCCTGGTTGAAGCCGCGCCGCGACAGCAGATAGACGATCTGGCGCCGCCATGCCGATGGCAGGTACTTCGTGCAGGCGTGCAGCGCGGCGAGAACCACGATGATGCCGACAACGATCTCCTGCCACATGGTCAGCTCCCCAGCATCAAGGCAATGCGGTAGGTGAGGAAGGACGCGGTATAGGCCAGCGCGAACATGTAGCCCGCCATCAGCAGCGGATAGCGCATGCTGTTGGTCTCGCGGCGCACCACGGAGAGGGTGGACATGCACTGCGGCGCAAACACATACCAGGCCAGCAGGGATAGAGCCGTGGCCATGGACCAGGACTGGGCGATCACCGGCGCCAGCGAGCTTGCCAGTTCGTCGCCGCTCTGGGACAGCGCATACACGGTGCCCAGCGCACCCACCGCCACCTCGCGCGCGGCCAGGCCCGGCACCAGGGCGATGCAGATCTGCCAGGTGAAGCCGATCGGCGCGAACACGAATTCGAGCGCGCGGCCCAGCATGCCCGCCACGCTGTAGTAGATGGGCGGGTGCGTGGCGCCTTCCGGCGCGCCTGGGAAGCTGGACAGGGCCCACAGCAGCACCATCAGGGTCAGGATGATGGTGCCGACACGGGTCAGGAAGATCTTGGCGCGCTCCCACAGGCCGATCGCCAGGTTGTGCATGTGCGGCCAGTGGTAGCTGGGCAGCTCCAGCATGAGCGGCTGGTTGCGCTTGGCGCCCATGGTGCGCTTCATGAAGTAGGCCACCCCCATGGCGGAGAAGATGCCCGCAAAATAAAGGCAGAACAGCACCAGTCCTTGCAGGCTCACGGCGCCGCCCCAGACCTGGCGGTCCGGAATGAAGGCGGCAATGATCAGGGCATACACGGGCAGGCGCGCGGAGCAGGTCATGAGCGGCGCGATCATGATGGTGACGAGGCGGTCGCGCGGGTTCTGAATGGTGCGCGCCGCCATTACGCCCGGAATGGCGCAGGCGAAGCTGGAGAGCAGCGGGATGAAGGCGCGGCCGGAGAGGCCCACGCCGCCCATCAGGCGGTCCAGCAGGAAGGCCGCGCGCGGCAGGTAGCCGCAGTCTTCCAGCACGAGGATGAAGAAGAAGAGGATCAGGATCTGCGGCAGGAACACGAGCACGCTGCCCGCCCCGCCCAGGATGCCCTCGACCAGGAGGCTGCGCAGCACGCCGTCCGCCATATGCGCCTTGAGCAGTTCACCCAGGCCTTCGACACCGGCCGTAATCATGTCCATCGGCACGGCGGCCCAGCTGAACACGGCCTGGAAGACGAGGAACATCAGCACGGCCAGAATCGCGGGACCGGCGACGGGATGCAGCACTACATTGTCGATCTTCTCGGTCAGGTTGCCGGTATCGTGGAAGTCGTTGGACACGATGGAGAGAATGCGGCGCACTTCGCGCTGCGTTTCTTCCACCGATACCGCGTCGATGGCGGCCAGCGGGCGTGCCTGCGCCACATGCAAAGGCCACATCTGGTCCAGCGCGCGCAGCAGGGACTTCTCGCCGCCGTTCTGCACCGCCACCGTTTCGACGACGGTCATGCCCAGTTCCTGCGCCAGCTTGTCCGCGTCGATCTCGATGCCGCGCTTCTTGGCCACGTCCACCATGTTCAGGCAGAGAATCATGGGCAGGCCGAGGCGCTTGATCTCCAGCACCAGGCGCAGGTTCAAGCGCAGGTTGGTGGCGTCGACCACGCATACCACCACTTCCGGCGCGGCCTCGCCCTGGCGCAGGCCGGCCACCACGTCGCGCGTGATTTCCTCGTCCGGCGTATGGGCGGAGAGGCTGTAGGCGCCCGGCAGGTCCAGCACCTTATATGTATTACCTCCCGGGGAAGTGAACTGGCCTTCCTTGCGCTCGATGGTCACGCCCGCATAGTTGGCGACCTTCTGGCGCGCGCCGGTGAGGCGGTTGAACAGCGCGGTCTTGCCGCAGTTGGGATTGCCCAGCAGGGCGACCATCGGCATGCGCACCACGGCGGACGCCGTCTTTTCAGCTGCACCCATGGCTTATTCCGGCTGGATGGCGATCAGGGCCGCCTCGAAGCGGCGCAGCGCGAAGGTGGCGTTGCCGACCTTGATGGCGAGCGGCTCGCCGCCCGGCATGCCGCGCTTGAGCATGCGGATGCGCTCTCCCGGCACGAAGCCAAGCTCCATGAGGCGGCGCGCCAGGTCGGCGCCGTCTTCGGTGTCGGCCGGATTGCCCGGCGCCACGTGCACAACGGTGCCGCTCTTCCCGGCCGCCAGCGTGTCCAGATTGATCAGGGTGGGGGCAAGTGTCATGGCCGGGTCGATGGATTCTTTAGGGAAAGTCAGTGCGCTCATTATAAGCTGAATGCGAATGGTTTGTATTTGCATGAACTGCTTGCATTGTACGCTCTCTTCCGGCAGAATAGGAAACGTAATGATAATGATTCTCATTAAGTTACAAGCAACAATGGCTGAAAGGTAAGGCAATGATCGTCTGCGTCTGCAATAACATCTCTGACCGCGAAATCCGCCAGGCCGTGGATATGGGCCTGAGCACGATGGCCGAACTGCGCCGCGACCTGGGCGTGGCCACCTGCTGCGGCAAATGCGCGCCCTGCGCCAAGGAAGTGCTGACCGAGCACCTGGCGGTGCAGGTCAACGAGACTGTCCTGAAACGTCCCGTCTTCACCCAGTAAATATGAGTACGATGACCCTGCCGTCCGGCGACGCGGGCGCCTTCCTGTCCGGGCTGTGGCAAGAGAAGCGCGGCCAGCTGGGCAAAATGGCGGTCATCGCCGGCATTCACGCCGTGCTGTTCTACGGGCTGCAAAGCTCGATGGTGCACGAAGCCGTGCAGAAGCTGCCGCAGGTGGTCGATGTGACCTTCGTTACGCCTGTCGAGCCTCCGCCCTCCGCGCCACCCAAGATGGTGGAAGTGGCGCCCAAGCCGCCCGCCTTCGTGACGCCGGTGCTGCCGGTGCTGCCGATCCAGATCGAGAACACCATCACCCCGCCGCCGCCCGCTCCGGTGCAGAAGGCGGCTGAACCGGCCCCCGTGGCGGTGAGCGCGCCCGCGCCAGCGGCTCCGGCCGCGCAGCCAGCGCCCGCCGGTCCGCGCGTGGTGTCCGCCGTTGAATATGTTCGCCCGCCGCAGCCTGTGTATCCTTCGATCTCCCGCCGCATGGGCGAGAGCGGCGTGGTGACGCTGCGTGTGCTGATCAGCGAGAAGGGACTGCCGGAGAAGGCGGTGGTGCAGACCTCGTCCGGCTCGCAGAACCTGGACGAGGCAGGCCGCCAGGCGGCCATGCGCACCCTGTTCAAGCCCTATATTGAAGACGGCAAGCCGGTGCCGGTGTACGTGCTGGTGCCAATCAACTTCCGGCTGTCGTAAAGATTTCTATGAGCCCTTCGAGCCCGCCCAGCGCGGGCTTTTTTTTGCTCAGCGCACCTGCGTGGCGATGAAGTAGGTGGCGGCCACGAGGGCGGCGCACCAACAGCAGACAAAAGTAATCACGCGCCTGGTTTGCTTCTTGAGCGCATCGTGCAATTCCTGCTTGGTCAGCATATTCGAGCGCATCACTGCAAGAGTCTGCTCAAGGTTGATGAGGGTGTGCACTGAACTGGGAGTCATGGCGTTCTCCAATCTTACATCTCGGCCCACATGCGCAGGAGGTTGTGGTAGTGGCCCGCGAGGCCGACGGTGGCGTCGTTGTCGCCGTGCTGGCCGCGCAGTTTCTGGATGTTCTGGTCCAGCTCGAAGAGCATGGTGCGCTGCCAGTCGTCGCGCACCATGCTCTGGGTCCAGAGGAAGGAGGCGACGCGCTCGCCGCGCGTGACGGGGTTCACGCGGTGCACGCTGCTCGATGGGTAGACGATGGCGTCGCCCGCCGGCAGCTTCACTTCGTGCGCGCCGTACGAGTCCATCACCGTCAGCTCGCCGCCGTCGTATTCGTCCGGATCGCTGAGGAAGACCGTGGTGGACACGTCCGCGCGCATGGTCTGGCTGCCGTCGTTGCGGGCGCGAATGGCGCCGTCGATGTGCAGGCCGTAATGCTCGCCGCCCGTATAGCTGTTGAAGAAGGGCGGCAGCACGCGCAGCGGCAGGGCCGCCGAGAAGAACAGGGGATTGGCCGTGAGCGCGCGCACGATGGCATTCCCCAGTTCGACCGCCAGCGGCGACCCTTCGGCCAGTTGCCGGTTGCGCTTCACCGCCGCGCCCTGCTGCCCCACGCTGGCCCGCCCATCGATCCACTCCGCTTCCGCCAGCTTCTGGCGGAACTGGCGCACCTGTTCAGGGGTCAAAACACCGGGAACGTGGAGCATCATGATGGACTTTCTGGGATGGGAAGGGAGTTCTAAATGATAATGGTTTTCATTTAGCTTAGCAATCCTGATTGGCCCCGCGCCCTTACGCCCGCCTTGCCTTCATGGCAAAATGGGCTTCGTTCAACACCAACAATAAAGGCACACCCATGAAGGGCGATAAAGACGTCATCCGTCTGCTGAATGCGCAGCTGACCAATGAACTGACCGCTATCAACCAGTACTTCCTGCATGCGCGCATGTACCGCCACTGGGGCTTCGAGAAAATTGCGAAGAAGGAGTACGACGAATCGATCGGCGAGATGAAGCACGCCGACAAGCTGGTCGACCGCATCCTGATGCTGGACGGACTGCCCAACCTGCAGGCCCTGCACAAGCTGCTGATCGGCGAGTCCACCCAGGAGATGCTGGAGTGCGACCTGAAACTGGAGCGCGGCGCCCACGTCACGATCAAGGAAGGCATCGCGCAGGCGGAGAAGGTGGGCGACTACGTGTCGCGCGACCTGCTGCTGGAGATCCTGGAAGACACCGAAGAGCATATCGACTGGCTGGAAACGCAGATCGACCTGATCGGCAAGATCGGCATCCAGAACTACCTGCAAAGCCAGATGGCCGATACCGAATAAGTTTCAGCGCGCCCAGCGTTCCAGCCAGGGCGCGTAATCCGGCAGCTGCGGCACGGCGCCCGCCACGCCGCAGCAGGCCGATGCAAAGGCATTGGCGCGCGACAGCGTCTGCTCGATGCTCCACCCCTTGAGGCGCCCCAGCAGGAAAACGGCGTCGAATGCATCCCCCGCCCCCACCGTGTCCGCAAACTGCCCGGCCTGCGACACATCGTGCTGCGACATGCGCACGCCATCCGCGCTGTACCAGGTGGCGCCGCGTTCTCCCTGCGTGACGATCAGTCCCGACAGCGAGAAATTGTGCATCATGGCGCGGCATTCCGACTCCACTGCCGCGTGATCCATATTCGCGGTTTCAGGACAGGTATGGCAGTACCAGCCGAACAGCACCTGCAGCTCCTCTTCGTTCACCTTCAGAATATCGGCCTGCTGCAGCGAATCGAACACGATGCTCTCGTCCACCTGGCCGTCGCGCAGGTTCAGGTCGAGGAAGCGCATGGCCTGGCTGGCGCCGAGCAGGGTATGCAGGGTTTCGCGGGAAGTGGGGCTGCGCTGGGCGAGCGTGCCGAAACAGATGATGTCCGGCCGCGTCGATTGCAGCGCGGCGAGCGCGGGGCCCGCTGCGATATGGTCGTATGCCTGCTCGGGAGGAAAATCGAGATCGCCCGCCGCGATGACGCGGCCGGTGCGATGCGCGTCGTCGCGCTGCAGGCCCGCCTGGCTCATGCCGAAGCGTTCGAACTCGGCCTGCACCAGCGCGCCGTTCGCGTCGCTGCCCACGCGCGTAACCATGGTGCTGCGCACACCCAGCGCCGAGAGGTGGCGCGCGAGATTGAAGGGCGCGCCGCCCACCGCCGGGCGGCTGCCGGATTCGTCCACCAGCGCCTCGCCGAAGACCAGTACCGCGTGTTCCATGGCTGTCCCACCCGCATAGCTGTCGATGGCGACAGTGTACCCGAAGCGGGCGCCCGCGCAGCGCTCAGGCGAGGCGGAACAGGCTTACCGCGCGGCCCAGTGCCCCCGTCTGTTCGCGCATGCTTTCCGCGGCGGCTGCCGTCTGGCTCACCAGCGCCGCGTTCTGCTGCGTCATCTCATCCACTTCGCCCAGGCTGCGGTGCACCTGTTCGATGCCTGCGGCCTGCTGGCGGCTGGCGGCGGCGATGCCGTCCATGATGCCCGCCACCTGCGTCACGGAGCCGATGAGCTCCTGCATGGTGCGGCCCGCATGGTCCACCAGCTCCGTGCCCTGGCCGATGCGCTCGACCGAACTGTCGATGAGCTGCTTGATCTCGCGCGCCGCCACCGCGCTGCGCTGGGCCAGGCTGCGCACCTCGCCCGCCACCACGGCGAAACCCCGGCCCTGCTCTCCCGCCCGCGCCGCTTCCACCGCGGCGTTCAGCGCGAGGATATTGGTCTGGAACGCGATCTGGTCGATCACGCCGATGATCTCCACGATCTTGCGCGAGCTGTCGCGTATTGCGCCCATGGTGCTGACGGCGTCGCTGAAGGCCTGGCCGCTGCGCGAGGCCACGCCTGCCGCATCGTTGACCAGGCGGTTGGCCTGCTCGGCGCTGCCCGCGTTCTGCCGCACCGTCATCGTCAGCTCGTTCATCATGGCCGATGCGCTGCGCAGGGAAGCCGATTGCTCCACGCTGCGTGCGGCCAGGTCGGCGTTGCCATCGGCGATCTCGTCGGAGGCTACCGAGAGCGTCTCGGTGCTCGCATGCACCTGGGCGATGGCGCTCACAAGGCTGCGGTTCATGTCCGCCAGCGCGGAGAGCAGCTGCCCCGTTTCGTCCTGCCCCTTTGCCGCGATGCTGGCGCTCAGGTCACCTTCCGCGACACGGCGCGCCACCTCCACGGCCGCGCCCAGCGGGCCGGTGATGGAGCGCGTAATCAGCAATGCGGCCAGCATACCAACGACCACTGCAAACAGCCCGAGGCCAATCGCCAGCACGCGGGACTGACCGATGTTCTGCTTGATGTCGCTGCCATTGCCGGACATTTCCAGCTTCTGCGCCGCCACAATCTCGTCCACGAGTCGCAGCACCTTTTCCAGCGCCGGCTCCACCTTGTTCGTCATGGTGGCGACGGCCGCTTTCGTGTCGCCCTCCTCCACCAGGTCCGCCGCTGCGGTGTAAGCCTTCTGGAAATCGGCATAGGCCTTCTTCAGGCGCTCCAGCATCGCGTGCTCGCCTTCGGTGCGCGCCAGTCCCTCCAGCACCTTCACCAGTTCCGCGATGCGGCGCTGGTTGGTGTCGATGGCCTTGTACTGGGCGATGCGGATATCGCGGTCCTCGTGGATGAACAGGGTGAGCGTGCGGCCCCGGTTCTGCTGGGTGAGCATGTCGATTTCCAGCGCGGCGGAGGCGCCCACCCAGTTCTTGTCGACGATGGTGGCGGTCTTGCCCTCGATCGCCATCAGGCGCGAGGCGCCGGTGACGGCCAGCACGGCCATCACGACAATCAGCGTGCCGAAGCCCAGCGCCAGGCGCCGGCTGATCTTGAGATTACTGAGGAACATGGCTCACCTTTCCCTGCGGAAATTATTGATGAGCCTTTGTCGGGGCGGCCCCGCAAAACCTTACACCGTGTTTTCAATCGGGCGGGCGGCAGGGTTCGGAGCGGCGGCCCGCAGCTTCACGAACAGCACGGCCACGGCGCCGCACAGCAGCAGCGCGCCTGCCAGACGCACCACGTTCGAAGGGTCGCCATTCAGCCAGCTGCGGTAAAACAGGGGCAGCGTGAAGATCTGGATAATCATGGGGATCACGATGAACATGTTGAAGATGCCCATGTAGACGCCCGTGCGTTCCGCGGGAATGCTCCCCGCCAGCATCACATAGGGGTTGCCCATGATGCTGGCCCAGGCCAGGCCCACGCCCACCATGGGCAGCAGAAGCTGCGCGGGCTGGGTCGCCAGCGGAATGCACAGCATGCCGGCGCCAGCGGCGGCCAGGCAGATGCTGTGGGTGATCTTCGGCCCGTAGCGGCGCGTGAACGGCACCAGGGCCAGGGCTGCGAGAAAGGCGACGAAGTTGTAGAAGGCCCCTATCTGCCCATTCAGCAGGCCCGCTTCGCGGAATCCCGCCGAAGCGGGATCGGAGGTCTTGTAGATGGAGGACGCCAGCGCCAGCATGATGTATTGCCAGTAGCAGAACATCGCATACCACTGGAACAGCTTGACCACGGCCAGCTGACGCATCGTGGGCGGCATGTCGCGCAGCGCTTGCACGATCTCGCCAAGCGTGTGGCGCCAGCCGGACGGCTTTGCGCGCAGCGCCGCCTCTTCCTGCGGCGACAGGGGAAGCTCAGGCGTCGTCCAGCAGCTCCACAGAACGCTCGCGAGCGAAAACACGGCGCCCAGAATGAAGGCGCCGATCACGGTGTAGGGAATGTGGTGGCTGTTCACAGCGTCGCGGCTGATGCCAAGGTAGACCAGCACCGATGGCGTAAGGTAGGCGAGCGTCTGCCCCAGCCCCGTGAAGGCGCTCTGCGTGAGGAAGCCCAGCGAGTGCTGGCGCACCGCGAGCCGGTCGCTCACGTAGGCGCGGTAGGGCTCCATGGTGACGTTGTTGGCCGCGTCCAGAATCCACAGCAGGCCCGCCGCCATCCACAGCACGGGGCTGAAGGGCATGGCGAGAAGGCCCAGGCTGCAGATCAATGCGCCGATCAGGAAGTAAGGCGTGCGGCGCCCCCAGCGCGACACGGTGCGGTCGCTCATGGCGCCGATCAGGGGCTGCACCAGCAGGCCTGTGACGGGGCCGGCCAGCCACAGGTAAGGCAGGCTGGCCTCGTCCGCGCCCAGGTACTTGTAGAGGGGGCTCATGCTGCTTTGCTGCAGCCCGAAGCTGAACTGGATGCCGAAGAAGCCGATGTTCATGTTGACGATCTGCCGGAAGGACAGATGCGGTTTATGCTGCATCATCTTTGCTCTCCGGTGAGGTCAGGCCTGCCAGCGCTGGAGCCAGGGTTCGTAGAAGGCCATGTCCGGCGGCACCGCGCCGGAAAGGCTGCATATCGCGCCTGCGAAGGCGTTGGCGCGCGCCATTGTCAGCACCAGGTCCCAGCCCTGCACATGGCCGTGCAGGAAGACGGCGGAGAACGCATCGCCCGCGCCAACGGTGTCCACCAGCTTCCACGGCTCTTCGTTGCCGTGCTCGCGGATCAGGCGTCCGTCCGCGCCAATATACATCGCCCCGCGCGGGCCCAGGGTCACCACCATGGCTTGCAGCGCGAACTTGCCGATCAGGCGGGCGCAGGCCTCGCGCATTTGCGGATCGTCGGCACGTACCCCCTGCGGTGCGGATTCAGCGTACCAGCCGAAGAGCGCTGCCAGCTCCTCCTCGTTTACTTTGAGGATGTCCGCATGGCGCAGCGACTCGTACACGGTGCGCTCGGTGTACTGGCCTTCGCGCAGGTTCAGGTCGAGGTAGCGCGTGGCCTTGCTGGCCGCCAGCAGGTCGAGCAGCGTGGAGCGGGACGCAAGGTCGCGCTGCGCCAGCGTGCCGTAGTACAGCACGGAGGGCTCCGCTCCCATCAATGCAGCCAGCGCAGGCGGCGCCTCGATATGGTCGTACGCCTGGCCGGGCAGGATATGGAAGGTGTGGCCGCGCTGGCTGCGCTCCACCGCCACGCGGCCCGTTGGCCGCTCCGCGTCCAGTTGAAGGCCGGATTGCACCATGCCGTAGCGCTCGAACTCCGCGCGCACCAGCCTGCCGTTGCCGTCGTCGCCGATGCGCGTCACCATCAGCGCGGGCGTACCGAGCGCCGCGAGATTGCGCGCCGCGTTGAAAGGCGCCCCGCCCACCACCTGCTCCACGCCGAAATCGTCCACCAGCGCTTCGCCGAACATTGCCACACACTTGGCCATGCCTGTCTCCATTCTTTCATTATGCCCGTTCGAGCCAGTGCATGGCCCAAGGTGCGAGCTGCACGTCCTTTGTATATTCCTGTAGCGACAGGCAATCGCGCCAACTGCCGTCCAGCGTGAAAACCTGCGGCGCGCCCGAGAAATTGTATAGGCCCAGGAAGCCGCTGCCGCGAGCAAGCGCCAGCACCGCACGCGGCGCAGGCAGCAAGGCGCGCGGCGCGTCCGCTGCAAGCTGGGGCAGGCGCCGGCGCGCTGCAATCAGGGCGCGCAGGCCCGCATACACGCGGCCCGCCTGCGTGTCCGCATCGTGGCGCTGGGCGAAGCGCGCCTCGTCCAGTGGCGGGCGCTGCAGCCAGCGGCTGTCCATGGCCCGGTCGCGGCGCTCGCGGTAGCTGTAGTCGTTGGTCTGGCCCAGCTCATCTCCCATGTAGAGCACCGGCAGGGCGCCGAAGCTGAGCGCGAGGCCATGCAGCAGCATGAGGCGGCGCAGCGCCAGCGTTTCGTCCAGTGGCGTCACGCTGTCCTCAAGGCCCGTCAGGCTGGCGGCCATGCCGTTGCTGCCATGCGCCGCTGCCGGATCGCTGCTCTGGAAGGCTGCGCCGCGCGCGTAGCTGCCCTCCGCTCCGCTAAAGAAGCGCGAGATCGCGGCGAGGCGCAGCGCGGGATCGCGGCCGCCCTCCCCTGCCTCGGCCTTCAGCACGTTCCAGCCGATATCGTCGTGGCAGCGCACGTAACTGAGCCAGCTGGCGTTGGGCGGAAGCTCGGGCGTGCCTTCGGCGACGCGCCGCAGCAGCGCCGTGTCCTGCTCCGCCAGCGCGCCCCAGGCCGCCGCCATCAGGCTGCTGTGATAGGCGATATGGCATTCCGGCTGGTCCGGCTGGCCGAAGTAGGCAGGCAGTTCGCGCGTGGGCACGATGGCCTCCGCCTTCAGCAGCACGCCCGGCGCGGCAATGGCGACGATGGCGCGCAAGGCCTGCAGGATCGTGTGGGCCTCCGGCTGGTTCATGCAGTTGCTGCCTTCGCGCTTCCACAGGAAGGCCGTGGAATCGAGGCGGAAGACCTCGATGCCGCGATTGGCCAGCCGCAGCAGGGTGGCGGCCATGGCGGCGAACACTTCGGGGTTGGACCAGTTCAGGTCCCACTGGTAGGGATAGAAGGTGGTCCAGACCCAGCCACCCATCGCAGGCACTTCGGTGAAGTTGCCCGGCGCCGCCTGCGGGAACACCTGGCCCAGCGTGCGCTCGTAGCGGTCCGGCATCTCCCGGTCGGGGAAGACGTGGAAGAAGCGGCGCAGGCCTTCGTCGCCCTCGCGCGCGCCCTTCGCCCAGGGATGGTCGTCAGCCACATGGTTGAGGATGAAGTCCGAGCACAGGCTGATGTTCGCAGCGCGCAGGCTGGCCGTCAGCTCTTCCAGGTCAGCATTGCTGCCGAAGCGCGGCTCCACTGCCTCGAAACTGGCGACCGCAAAGCCGCCGTCGTTCTCGCCTTCGCGCATCTTCAGGAAGGGCAGCAGGTGCAGGTAGCGCACGCCCAGTTCCTGCAGGTGCGGGATGCGCCGCTCCACGCCGCGCAGGTCGCCGCCCAGCCGGTCCACATAACTGCAGTAGCCCAGCATCTGCGGGCCGAGGAACCAGTTGGGCCGTTCGCTGCGCGCGGCGTCGAGCACGGCCAGCGCCGTGGGACGTTCGCCGTGCAGGCGGCCGATGTCGCCCAGCAGGCCTTCGTACCATTGCTCGAAGCCGGGCTGTGCGCCGTACAGCCCTTTCAGGCAGCCGTACAGCGCAGGCCCCCAGGCTGCGAGGCGCCGCTTCGCCTCCTCGCGCCTCCCTTCCGGAACGGCGTTCAGCAGGAGGTGCGAAGAGGAAGACGTCGGCATTGCAGGTTCCAGTTTCAGAAGGAGTAGTTCAGGCCAAGCTTCACGGCGCGGCCGCCGATCGAGCGCGCGGCGTGCCCGTCGCCTTCAACCTCGGTATAGCCGATCTTGTCGAAGAGGTTGTTGACGCTCAGCGAGAGGTTCAGCTGCTGCGTGATCTCGTAGCGCACGAAGGCGTTCACCACGCGGAAGGCCGGCATTTCGATGGTGCTGGCATCGTCCGCCCAGGACCGGCTCGTGCCAATCAGGCTGCCGCCCGCCGTCAGCGCGCCCCAGGTGTAGCTCGGGGCGATCTGGTAGGTGAAGCGCGCCTGGCGGCGCGGGGTGTGGCCGATGGTCGCTTCCATGCCTGGTGCGGCGCCCACGATCTCGGCATCCGTGTAGGTGACGCCGCCGTTCACGCGGAAGTCGCCCAGCTTCCATGCCGCTTCCAGTTCCGCGCCCTTGGCGTCGTAACGGTTCGCGGTGCTGATCTGCGTGGTGGCCTCGAAGTTCGTTTCGTCGGTCTTGGCACGGAACAGGGTCAGGAAGGCGCTTGCGCCGCCGGAACGCCATTTCACGCCGCCTTCCACCTGCCGCACCGTGTTGATATTGATCGGCGCGCTGCCGTCGAGCGGCGTTCCGAACAGGATGCGGTCGGCATTGAAGGCCACGCCGTCGCTGATGCGGGCGAAGGCGGCGAAATTGCGGTCGAACTGGTAGTTGCCGCCCACGGAGTAGGAAGTGTGATGGATGTTGTAGTCGACCAGCTGCCCGGCCGCCGGGTTGTACGCCAGGCCGCCGGTGGCGATATTGGCGGCGCCGTTGGCGCGCTGGCGGTCCTGGCGCACGCTGGCGTCCACGTTCAGCGGACCTTTTTCCCAGCCCAGGTTCACGTATGGCGACAGCAGCTTGTATTCCATGTCCACGGCGCGCATGCAGCAGCCGCCCCAGGCCGGGCCCACATAGCCTGGCGTGGACGATGCCGTCTGCAGGAGCGCCGGCTTGTCGCCGGTGAGCTGCATCAGGTACTCATTGAAGTTCCAGGTGAGGCCCAGCTTCTGCAGCGACGAGTACAGGCCGCCGGTGGCCGTGAGCTTGCCGCCTTCGACTGCGAAGGATTTCGACAGCTTCACATCGTTCAGGGTGTTATCCGCATTGTCGATGGAGGTGTTGAAGACGACGGCGGAGAAGGCCATGCCGTTGTAGGCCTTACCCTTGTCCGGACCGGTGGCGATGGTGTAGCTGCCCGCCTTGCCGTTATTGGCGGGGAAGACGCCGAGGAAGCGGCCGCTGTTCTGCGACTTGCGGAAGTTCTCGCTCAAGGTTACGCCGCTGCCCAGGTCGAAGGAGGCGGCGATGCCGAAGGCGTCGCTCTTCACGCGCAGGCCGTCGTTGACGTTGCTGGAGACCTTGCCGTTCTCCCTGGTCAGCGACACGTCGCGCACCCAGTAAGGCGAATAGAAGGTGGTGCTGCGTGGATCGATGCCGGCGATCTCGCTGACCTTGCCGTTCGTGACACGCACTGGCACCGGCAGCGCAGTTGGCGCCTTGTCGTCCAGGTGCTTGAAGGAGAGGCGGATCCAGCCCTTGTCCAGCTCGCGGGTGATATTGCCGCGGATCTGGCCGCCGTCCTCCGTGCTCATGCCGGTGTTGCGCTGGCCTTCGCCGGTGCGGTAATGGCCGCCGATGAAGAAGCGGGTTTTCGCGTCCAGGCGGCCGCCGTAGTCGAAGTCGTAGCGGGTTTCGTCGTAGCCCAGGCCGCGCTGGATGCCGATATTGCCGCCCTCCTGCTCGCCCGTCTTGCTGATGAAGTTGATGATGCCGCCCGGCGAGTTCGTGGCGAGAGTGGAGGCCGAGCCCCCGCGCACCACTTCGAGGTGGTCCAGTGTGCCGTCGATCTTCACGTAGCTGTCCGGCGTGATGAAGTTGAAGTCGCCCGATTGCAGCACGGGCAGGCCGTCCTCCTGCATCTGCACGTAGCGCGCGCCGCCTGCCGAGATGGGCACGCCGCGCACGGTGATGTTGGCATTGCCTTCGCCGCCCGAGGATTCGGCGCGCACGCCGGGGATGGAACGCAGCACTTCGGCGGCGCTGGTGGGCGCGGCCAGGGCGATGTTCTCGGCGTCCATGGTGCTGACCGAGACGCTCGAACGCATCTTGGTGCTGCGGCTGGCGGTGCCGGTGACGACGACGCGCTCCAGGTTCAGGCCGTCCGCGGGGGCGGGTGCGGAGTCCTGCACGGCCGGGACGGCGTTCGTTTCCGGCGCTTGCTGGGCGCTGGCGGTGTGGGTGAATGCGGCAGCGATGGCGGCAGCCATGCAGCCAAGTTTGGCTGTACGTAAAACCATTGTCTCCTCCGATTGGGCTTATCAAGTGGCCGCATTCTTGCTGGCGGCGCGCTTCTGCTGTGTTGCAGATGCCTCATTATTCATCAGCTTTTTGAAAATTGCAATCGATTGCAATAAATTGTGCAAAAACGCTGTGCTATAGGTTCAAATCGCTTTGCAAACGGTTGTAATTATGCGGAACTGGCGCGTTGCACGAGTTCGGTGGGGAGCTGGAGGGAGGGGGCGGGCCGGCCTTCGGTCAGCTGCAGCAGGGCCGCCACCATGGCGCGTCCCGCAGCCTGCACGGGCTGGCGCACGGTGGTGAGCGGAGGATGGAAATAGGAGGAGAGTTCGATATCGTCGTAGCCGACCACGGCAAGGTCTTCCGGCACCTTGCGGCCCTGGTCGCGCAGGGTGTTAATCGCCATCATGGCCAGCAGGTCGGAGCAGGCGAAGATGGCGTCGTAGTCCACGCCGCGCCGCGCGAGTTCGGCCACGGCTTCGCGCCCTCCTTCGGGCAGGAAGGTGGCAGGCACGCAGAGGGCCGGGTCGGGTGCGATGCCTGCTGCCTGGAGCGCATCGCAATAGCCGCGGTAGCGCTGCTCCACCTCGGGCAGGCGGATGTCGCCGAAGAAGGCGATGCGGCGGCGTCCCTGGGCGAGCAGGTGCTCGGCGGCCAGCCTGCCGCCCGTTACGTTGTCGCCGCCCACGGTGCAGTAAAGCTGCTGGGGAAGCTGGGCGCCCCACACCACCACGGGCACATGGCGCGCCGCCATTTCATTGAGCTGGTCGTGGTGGCCCCACTGGCCGATGAGGATGATGCCGATCACGCGGCCCGTATCGAACGGCGTGGCGGCGGCGCTCAGCTGCTCGGCGTCCACGCGCGAGAGGAGCATGTCGAAGCCCTGTTCGGTCAGCGCGTCGGCCAGGGAGCCGATCATGCTGAGGAAGAAGGGATCGGACAGGCTCTGGTGCACGTGCTGGTCCGACGGCACCACAACGGCCACGGTGCGGTTCTGCTTCAGGCGCAGGTTCTGCGCGCCCACATTGATGGTGTACTTCAGCGAACGCGCCAGGTCCATGATGCGGGTGCGCGTTTCCTCGTTGACGAGGGGGCTGCCTGCCAGGGCGCGCGACACGGTGGAGGTGGACACGCCCGCCAGGCGCGCAATGTCCGCCATCTGCAGGCGTTCCTGGGATGGAAGCTTGGCCATGCGGGCGGCTTAGCCTTGAGGCACCGTGTCTTTGAAGGACGCGCGTTCGGACAGCTTGTCGAACAGCTTGCCCAGGTTGGGGTGGGCGCCGCGCCAGTCGATGTCGGGGAAGCGGAAGCTGAACCAGCCCAGGGCGCAGCCCACGGCTACATCCGCCAGGGAATAATGGTTGCCTGCGCACCATGCGTTGTCGCCCAGGCGGTCGGACATGGACGCCATGCCGCGTTCCACCTTGCCCATCTGGCGGGCGATCTGTTCGGCGCTCTGCAGCTCGGGCGGACGCTGGATGCGCTCCAGGCGCATGGCCACGCCCGCGTCCAGCACGCCGTCGGCCAGGGCTTCCCAGTTCTTGATGGCGGCGCGCTCGCGGCCGTTGCCATTGGGCGGCAGCAGCTTGCAGACCGGAGTCAGGGTATCCAGATACTCGACGATCACGCGCGAGTCGTACATCACGTCGCCGTCTTCCAGCACCAGGCAGGGCACCTTGCCCAGCGGGTTCAGTTCATGGATGGTGGTTTCCGGGAGCCATACATCCTCCAGCTCGATGGCATAGTCAAGCTTCTTTTCCGCCAGCACAACGCGCACCTTGCGGACATAGGGACTGGTCAGCGAACCGATAAGTTTCATAAAGGACGAGAGTGAAAGATTGGGCCACAGTATACCATCCGGCATCTTGCCGGCGGCGCAGCGCAGGCGCTGAAGAAGGGGGCCTGCAATGGTAAAATCGCGTTTTTTCCTGCCTCTCCTCCTGCCATGACTACTCCCTATTCGACCTTGTCGGCCCTGTCCCCCCTGGACGGCCGCTACGCCGCCAAAACCGACAAGCTGCGCCCCATCCTGTCCGAAGCCGGCTTCATGCACCACCGCGTGAAAGTGGAGATCGCCTGGCTGCAGGCCCTGTCGCTGGCGGGCTTTGCCGAGATCAAGCCCTTCCCGGCCCCCGCCACGGCCCTGCTGGACAAGCTGGCCGCCGATTTCAGCGAAGCGGACGCGGCCCGCATCAAGGAAATCGAAGCCGTCACCAACCATGACGTGAAGGCCGTCGAGTACTGGCTGAAGGAAAAGGTGAAGGACGTGCCCGAACTGGTGGCCGCCTCCGAGTTCATCCACTTCGCCTGCACCTCGGAAGACATCAACAACACTTCCCACGGCATGATGCTCAAGGCAGCGCGCGACCAGGTCATGGTGCCTGCGCTGCAGGGCCTGGTGGCCAAGCTGAAGGAGATCGCCCACGCGAACGCCGAGCTGCCCATGCTCTCGCGCACCCACGGCCAGACGGCCAGCCCCACCACCCTGGGCAAGGAATTCGCCAACGTGATCGCCCGCCTTCAGCGCGCCATCGAGCGCATTGCCAAGGTGGAGATCCTGGGCAAGATGAACGGCGCCGTGGGCAACTACAACGCCCACCTCTCGGCCTACCCCTCCTTCGACTGGCCTGCCTTCTCGAAGAACGTGATCGAGCAGCGCCTGGGCCTGGTGTTCAACCCCTACACCATCCAGATCGAGCCGCACGACTACATGGCCGAGCTGTTCGACGCGTTTGCCCGCGCCAACACCATCCTGCTCGACCTGAACCGCGACATCTGGACCTATGTCTCCCTGGGCTATTTCAAGCAGAAGCTGAAGGCGGGCGAGATCGGCTCCTCCACCATGCCGCACAAGGTCAACCCGATCGACTTCGAGAACTCGGAAGGCAACCTGGGCCTGGCCAATGCCGTGCTCAAGCACCTGTCCGAAAAGCTGCCCGTGTCCCGCATGCAGCGCGACCTGACCGACTCGACCGTGCTGCGCAATATCGGCGTCGGCCTCGGCTACGCCCTGCTTGCCTACGACAGCTGCCTGCGCGGCCTGAACAAGCTGGAGGTGAACCCGGCCCGCTTGGAAGCCGACCTGGACGCGAACTGGGAAGTGCTGGCCGAGCCCGTGCAGACCGTGATGCGCCGCTACGGCATCGAAAACCCCTACGAGCAGCTGAAGGAGCTCACCCGCGGCAAAGGCATCTCGAAGGAAGCCCTGCGCGACTTCATCACCGGCCTGGCGATCCCGCAGGAAGCAAAAGACCTGCTGCTGGCCATGACCCCCGCCAACTACACCGGCATCGCCGCCCAGCTCGCGAAAGCCATCTGAGGTCGAGCTCCTGTCCAACCCTGAGGTCAGCAGGGTTGGCGTTTCTTTGGTATATTTAGTCCTAATGCGTACTAATTTGCTGGAGAGTCGATGCCGCGCTATACCAACACCGCCATCCTGCTGCACTGGCTGATGGCCTTGCTGATCGTCGCCGCCTTTTCGCTGGGGCTGGTGATGACGGATATCCCCGGCATTACCCCTGCCAAACTCAAGTACTACTCCTGGCATAAGTGGATGGGCGTGACCGTGCTGGCGCTCGCCGCCGTCCGCCTGCTGTGGCGCCTGGCGCACAAGCCGCCCATGCATCCCGCCGGCATGCCCGCCTGGCAGGTGAAGGCGGCCGATGCCAGCCATGTGCTGCTCTATGTGCTGCTCTTTGCTGTGCCCATCTCCGGCTATCTGTACACAACGGCGTCCAATGTGCCGGTGGTGTATCTCGGCCTGTTCCAGATTCCCGCCCTGTTCGAGGGCACGCCCGAGCTCAAGGCGCTGTTCAAGCCCATCCATTACTGGCTGAACATGCTGCTGGCTGCAGGCGTGGCCGTGCATGTGGCCGCCGCACTGAAGCATCATTTCGTCGACCGCGATAGCGTGCTGAAGAGTATGCTGCCTTAAATTTTAATCGGAGATCCCATGAAGAAAACCCTCCTGCTCGGCCTGCTCGGCGTGTCCCTCGCGGCCGGCGCCGCCGTCCTGAAAACCGATCCGGCCAAGACTTCCGTGTCCGCCGTGTTCAAGCAGATGAATGTGCCGGTCGAGTCGAAGTTCAAGAAGCACGCTATCGTTATCGATTACAACGCGGCCAAACCGGAAACCTCCAAGGTGACCGTGGACGTGGAAACCGCCAGCCTCGACCTGGGCGAGGCGGAGATGAACCGCGAGGTGGCGAAAAAGGACTGGTTCAACTCGGCCCAGTTCCCGAAAGCCAGCTTCGTGTCGAGCGCCATCAAGAGCGCCGGTCCTGGCAAGCTCAACGTGAGCGGCAAGCTGACCATCAAGGGCAAGAGCGCCGATGTGAATTTCCCGGTGACGGTGAAAACGGAAGGCGGCATGCAGGTGTTCGACGGCGCGGTGCCCATCAAGCGCCTCGCTTTCAATGTCGGCGAAGGCGAATGGAAGGACACCGGCATGGTCGCCGATGAAGTGACGATCAAGTTCCACGTGGTAGGCCAATAACCCCTCTTTTGAACGGAGATAGTATGAAATTGAAGCTGTTGATCGCTGTACTGGCTGCCGCTGCGGCAGGCTCTGCATTTTCCGCGACCACCTATAACATCGACCCGAACCACACCTACCCCAGCTTCGAAGCGGACCACAAGGGTCTGTCGCTCTGGCGCGGCAAGTTCAACAAGACCAGCGGCACCATCGAGCTCGACCGCGCCAAGAAGACCGGCAGCATGGACGTGACCATCGACGCGGCTTCCATCGATTTCGGCCATGACAAGATGAACTCGCACGCCATGTCCGCCGACATGTTCGACGTCGCCAAGTTCCCCACCGTGGTGTACAAGGGCAAGTCCTTCACCTTCCAGGGCGACACCCCGGTGGGCGTGGAAGGCGAGCTGACCCTGCACGGCGTGACCCGCCCCGTGGCACTGAAGATCAACAAGTTCAAGTGCGTGATGAACGAGCAGATGAAGCGCGAAGTCTGTGGCGCGGACGCGACCGCCGAGTTCAAGCGCACCGACTTCGGCATCAACTACGCCATCCCGGCCTTTGCACCGGAAGTCACCCTGCGCATTCAAGTGGAAGCGATCGCCGCGCAGTAATTGCGGTTCGCCATCCCGGCCCCTGCCCGCTCTGCGTGCAGGGGCTTTTTAATGCCGTGTATCATGCCCGCTATCATGAAAAAGCTACTTCCGGTCATTCTCCTGCTCTCCGCTTCCGTTCACGCCGCCGAATGGCGCGGCCTGCTCGATGTACGCGCCGTCCATTCGAACGCCGGGCGCAGCTGGCTGGAGGCGGGCATGGGCAAGAGCCGCTACGACCGGGATTCGGATGCCTTCAGCGTCGGCCAGGCCGTGCTGCGCGGCGACTTCGACCTGGCGGACAGCCTGAGCGCTTCAGCCGTGTTCAGCGCCGACGACAGGCACCATGGCGTCGTGGATGTGCGCGAGGCCTGGCTGGCCTGGAAGCCCTTGCCGTCCGGCGCGTGGAAGGCGGGCGTGAAGCTGGGCGCTTTCTTCCCGCAAACCAGCGTGGAGATCGATTACGACGACATCGCGTGGACGCCGTCGCGCACCATTTCCTCCTCCGCCATCAACAGCTGGATCGGTGAAGAACTGCGCACCAAAGGCATCGAACTCCAGCTCCTGCGCAGCGGCCGCTGGGACGGCTCCCCGCACGACATCGGCTTCACGGCCGCCCTCTTCCGCGGCAACGATCCCACGGGCACCCTGCTCGCCTGGCGCGGCTGGACCATCAGCGACCGCATCGCCGGGCTGAACGAATCCGTGCTGCTCCCGGACCTGCCCGTCTACCGGCCGGACGGCGCCATCTGGCGCCAGACGCGCACCATCCATCCCTACCGCGAGCTGGATGGCCGCCTGGGCTATTACGCGGGCGCCCAGTACCGCTACGGCACACGCGTGGAGCTGGCGGGAATGCACTATGACAACCGCGCCGATCCCCTCGTGGTGGTGGACGGCCAGTACGGCTGGCGCACACGCTTCGACCATGTGAGCGCCGTGCTGCGCCCTGCCGGACAATGGGAGCTGATGATGCAGGCCATGCGCGGCGACACGCTCATGGGCAAGAACGGCGTGGCCGTCGACTTCAAGTCCTGGTACGCCCTGGCCAGCCACCCTGTGGGCCCCGGCAGGCTCGCGCTGCGCTACGACCGTTTCAGCACCACAGGCCGCGACGCGCTGCCCGAAGACCCCAACGATGAAACGGGACACGGCGTCGCCCTCGCCTACAGCATGCAGTTGAACGATTCCCTGTCCGTGGTGGGGGAACTGCTGCGCGTGCGCAGCGAACGCGGGGCGCGAAGCCAGATCGGCCAGGCGCCCCTGCAGAATGAGCACAGCGCCATGGTGGCGCTGCGCTGGCACTTCTAGACTCTTAGCGGCCGTCGCCGTCGAAATCGCCCGGCATGGCGCGCTCCACCTTGTCCCAGGCGGCGCGGGTTGCGCTCTTGGCCTGTTCCCAGGTCAGGCGCGATTTGCCTTTCACCGTTTCCCAGTCGTTGCGCAGGCTGCTTTCGCTTTCGTCCCAGGTGCCGCGATACTTGCCGCGGCTGTTGTAGCCCAGGGAGTAAGCGGGATCGTAGTCGTCGTAGGTATAGGCAGGGTTGTAGTAGGACTCGTTGCGGTAGTTGTCCTGCCAGTAGACTTTCTCGTCCGCCGGATTCACCAGGCCGCCCACGCCCTTGCCTGCCATGCCGCCTGCCAGCGCGCCAATGGCGCCGCCTGCCGCCATGCCCACCGGACCGGCCGCAGCGCCCATGGCCGCGCCAGCCAGCGCGCCGCCGCCTGCGCCAACACCCGTTGCCATGTGGTGATCGCTCAGGTCATCGCCTGCCTTGGGATTCGCCACCTCGGCAGCGCCCTTGCCCGCCAGGCCGCCTGCAATGCCGCCCACCACCGCGCCAGCCGCCATGCCCACGGGGCCGCCCGGCGAGCCTGCCGCAATGCCTGCCATGGCGCCGCCTGCCGCGCCGAGGCCGGTGCCGATCACGTGC
The DNA here is from genome assembly GCF_021165955.1 of Massilia endophytica. Classification (NCBI taxonomy): domain Bacteria; kingdom Pseudomonadati; phylum Pseudomonadota; class Betaproteobacteria; order Burkholderiales; family Oxalobacteraceae; genus Massilia; species Massilia endophytica. The sequence continues at coordinate 4,319,666 of NZ_CP088952.1, forward strand.
TGGCCCGAGCTGTCTTTCCAGCTCTGCTCGATGTGCGCCGCGTCTTCGTCCGAGCGGGTATGCACGCCCATCACGATGCCGCCGTTCTTCAGGCCTTCCTCATAGTGCTTGACGCGCTCTTCGGGAATGCCCGCGCCGATCAGCGCGCCCAGCAGGCCGCCCGTCAGGCCGCCGGCGCCGGCGCCCGCCAGCGCCGCAGCCAGCGGACCGGCCACGACCACGCCCAGGCCCGGCAGCACAAGAGTCGTGCCCACGGCAGCCACCGCAGCGAGCGCGGCACCTACTGCGCCGCCCACGCCCGCGCCGATGCCAGCGCCTTCAGCGGCTTTCGAACCCAGTTCGGTTTCGGCGCCGTCGGCGGCGAAGTGGCGCTTGCGGGTGTCTTCGGACATCATCACATTGATGTCGTCCTTGCCGTAGCCGCGCGAGGTCGCATGCTGATAGGCACGTTCCGCACTGGCGCGGTCGGTGAACAGGCCGGTTACCAGACGGGAATTCTTGTCGTATTGGTTCATGGAATTTCCTTTCGCGTTGTGGGGTTCAAAAGATCCAACCAGCACACGATAGGCTTGCTGACTCCGATATTCTGTACGTTCCCGCACGCTACTTCGGGGAGGCTTTCTCATCACGTCTTCGGTTCGCTGGCGCACCGACCACCCTTGGTGTTCTGCCTACACTTTTTCTCACGGCAGGGCCTTTGGTCCCGTCAATTTCGTCAACGACATAAGGGGAATGAAGATGAGCTTTATTATCTGGATCGTGATCGGCGGTGTGATTGGCTGGCTCGCCAGCCTGGTGATGAAAACGGACGCACAGCAAGGCCTGTTCCTGAACGTCGTCGTCGGTATCGTTGGCGCCCTGCTGGGCGGCTGGCTGCTGTCGCCACTGTTCGGCGCTGGCACCATCAATTCGGATGACTTCAGCGTCATGTCGCTGGTGGTCTCCTTCCTCGGCGCAGTTATTCTGCTGGCCATCGTGAACCTCGTGTTCCGCGGGCGCGCACGCTAAATCGGGCGGCCAGGGAAAGCCGGCGCTGCGGTGCCGGTTTTTTTTGTCCGATGCGCAACATGGTGCGCTGCACCAATGGCCCTCAGGCGGGTTTCGGGTTGACGAATCGAAATGTGATGCGGATACTCTATATCGCCTCAACCTTCCTATCGACCCGATGAAAAAATCTCTCCTTGCGCTCGCCATCCTGAGCGCGGGTGCAGCCTATGCCGACGAAGGCATGTGGATGCCCCAGCAGCTGCCGCAGATTGCAAAACAACTGAAAGCAGCGGGCCTGAAACTCGATCCCGCTACGCTGACCAAGCTGACCGAATTCCCGGCAGGCGCCATTGTGAGCCTGGGCGGCTGCTCGGCCTCCTTCGTGTCGCCGCAGGGCCTGGTGGTCACCAATCACCACTGCGTGTACGGCAGCATCGCCTCCAACTCCACGCCCGAGCGCAACCTGCTGGCGAACGGTTTCGTGGCGCACAGCCTGGCCGAAGAGCTGCCAGCCTCGCCCGGCACCCGCATCTTCGTGACCAGGGAAGTGCTGAACGTCACCGACAAGGTCATTACGCCCGACGTGGCGAAGCTGAGCGGCAAGGCGCGCAGCGATGCGATCGAACGCAACCAGAAATCCCTGGTGGCTGCCTGCGAAAAGGACGAAGGCCACCGCTGCAGCGTGCCCGCCTTCTACGGCAGCCTGGAGTACTACCTGATCAAGCAGCTGGAAATCCGCGACGTGCGCCTGGTGCACGCGCCTGCCGAAGGCGTGGGCAAGTTCGGCGGCGACACCGACAACTGGATGTGGCCGCGCCACACGGGCGACTACGGCTTCTACCGCGCCTACGTGAGCAAGGACGGCAAGGCCGCCGACTACAGCAAGGACAACGTCCCTTACACGCCGAAGCATGTGCTGAAGCTGGCCAGGGAAGGCGTGAAGGAAGGCGACTTCGTGATGGCCATGGGCTATCCCGGCCGCACCAACCGCCACCGCCTGCCTTCGGAAGTGAAGTTCACCTTCGACTGGTTCTATCCCGCCTTCGTGAAGGCCTCCGGCGAAACGCTGGCCGTCATCGACCGCGAGACCAAGGACAGCAAGGATACGGCGCTGAAGTACGCCAGCCAGGTCGCAGGCATCAACAACTACTACAAGAACCGCCAGGGCATGATCGACTCCTATGCGGACAGCGACTTCCTGGCGCGCAAGACCGCGCAGCATGAGGAGCTGAAGGCCTGGGTCAATGCGGATGCCAAGCGCAAGGCCGAATACGCCGCCGATATCGAAAAGGTGGAGAAGCTGATCGCCGAGCGCGATGCGGACACCAAGGCCGATTTCTACTACGGCTATTCGCAGCCGCGCCTGCTGAACACGGCCCGCTCGCTCTACCGTCTCGCCATCGAATCGCAGAAGCCTGACGCGGAGCGCAAGGCGGGCTACCAAACGCGCGATCTGCCCCGCTTCAAGTCGGGCGTGGCGGCGCTGGTGCGCACCTACGATCCGAAGGTGGACAAGGCCATCGTCATGCACCACATGAAGAACTACCTGGCGCAGCCAGCGGCCGAACACAAGGCAGCCTTCGATGCTGCGCTCGGCCTGCGCGCGGGCATGAGCGATGCGGAGCTGTCCGCCGCGCTGGACAAGCTGTACTCCGGCAGCCAGCTGGGCGACGCCGCCGTGCGCACCGCGTGGCTGGACAAGAAGCCTGCCGACTTCCAGGCCTCGAACGACGCCTTCATCAAGGCCGCCGTCGCCATGTACGAGGCGGCCATGAAGGAAGAAGCGGAAGAGGAGGAACTGGCCGGTAACATCCAGCAGGCCTACGCCAGCTACATGAAAGCGAAGATCGCCTTCATGAAGACCAAGGGCCAGGCCGTGTATCCGGATGCGAACAGCACCCTGCGCGTCACCTACGGCAACGTGGCAAGCCGCGACCACGGTGCGGACGGCACCACCTGGACCGCCTTCACCACCGTGAACGGCGTGGTCGCCAAGCACACGGGCAAGGGCGAGTTCAACGCGCCCAAGGCGCAGCTGGACGCCATCAAGCGCAAGGAGTTCGGCAAGTACGCCGATCCGAAGCTGAAGACCGTGCCGGTGGACTTCCTCGCCACGCTGGACATCACGGGCGGCAACTCCGGTTCCGCTGCGCTGAACGCCAAGGGCGAGCTGGTGGGCCTGGCCTTCGACGGCACGCTCGATTCCATCATCTCGGACTGGGACTTCAACAAGGCCAAGACCCGCGATATCCAGGTCGACCTGCGCTACATCCTTTGGAACATGAAGTATGTGGACAAGGCCGACAACCTGCTCAAAGAAATGGGCGCCGAGTAAGCACGGCCTCCCAACGCCGGGGCGTTCGCGCCTCTTCCGAAAGCCGCGCAGCAGCGCGGCTTTTTTTCGTTTACGATCTGTGGATCCACCAACAAGGAGTTCACATGTCCGTAAAAAAAGTCGCGGTACTGATTGGCAGCCTGCGCAAGGAATCACTCACCCGCAAATACGCCTACGCAGTGGCCGAGCTGGCGCCTTCGCTGCAGTTCGAGTTCATCGAACTCGGCGACCTGCCCCTGTATAACCAGGACCTGGACGACGGCGGCAACCCGCCCGCCACCTGGACGGCGCTGCGCGCGAAGATCAAGGCCAGCGACGCCGTGCTGTGCGTGACGCCGGAGCACAACCGCTCCATTCCGGCCGCGATGAAGAACGCCATCGATATCGGCTCGCGCCCCGTGGGCTACAGCGTCTGGAACGGCAAGCCTGTGGGCGTGGTGTCGCAGTCGCCGGGCGCGCTGGGCGGCTTCGGCGCCAACCACCACCTGCGCCAGACCATGGTCACGCTTGGCGCGCCGGTCATGCCCGCGCCGGACCCGTACATCGGCAGCTCCGCCACCTATCTGGACGAACAGGGCAAGGTCAATAACGAGCGCACCAAGGAAACCCTGGCCAAGTTCGGCGCCGCGTTCGAGCGCTGGATCGACGCCAACGCGCCAAAGGCCTAACGCTTCACGGGCCGGAAGCGGTAGGCCGCATCCTCCTTCAGCTGGAGCATGCGCGCTCCCCGGCCCCGGTCCGGCATGACGCCGAAGAGGCGCCGCCCGCCGCGCTGTAGCAGCGCCAGGTCGGCACCGGGAAAGCGGCGGGGTATCTCCTCCAGATCGCCCGCTGCGAGTGCGTCGCCGCTGATGTAGATGCGGTAGCTGCCCTCTCCGCTGAAGTCCAGCATCATGCCGGGTGTGCTGCCGCGGCCCGGCATCGCCGTGATGCGCAGCCTCGCCCCGCCCTTGAATACCTCCATCGCTTCCCACGTCCTGAGCGCATGCACATTGTGGAATCCGGGCGCCGACAGGTCCGGCGCCGCCGCTTCACTTGCGACGAAAGCCCGGGCCTTGCCCAGCTTTCGAATCGCCGGCGCGGGCTGCGCCAGCAGCACGAGATCGGCGTCCGGCGATTCTCCCTCCGGGTCGGCCAGCACAGTGATGCCTCCGCAGCGGATGAGGGCCGTGACGGCGCCAATGAGCTGCACCTCTCCGCAGGCAGGCCTTGCGCCATCGGCGGGCAGGTCGAGGCGGTGCAGCTGGCCGGACGCGAAGGGGCAGAACAGCAGCGCCAACACGGCGAACGGGATTCTCATGGCAGGCCTCCGAAGAAGCCCCACATTTAGCATGCCGCAGCATGGGAGGGCATGAACTATATCAATCGTGCGGGTGTACAATTCCGGCTCGTCACCTCACCTCCTCCCGCCATGCCAGAAAAAATGCTCACGCCCTACGAAAAGGGCAACCAGAACCAGACGACACTTTGGACCGAGTGCATCGCCTTCTATGAAGAGCTGGCGCGCCGCTTTCCCAATGTGCTGCGTTTCGAACAGGCCGCCGTATCGGACGCCGGCATTCCCCTGCATGTGGGTGTGGTGAGCGCGGATGGCGTATTCGACCGCGAGCAGATCAAGCGCGAAGGCCGCCCTGTATTCTTCAACAATAACGGCATCCACCCCGGCGAGCCCGAAGGCATCGACGCCTGCATGGCCATCGTGCGCGACCTGTGTTTCGAGCCGGAACGCCTGGCGGCGCTGGGCAAGACCGTGCTGCTGTTCGTCCCTGTCTACAACGTGGACGGCTGCTGGAACCGCGCCAACACCTCGCGCCCGAACCAGGAAGGTCCGGAGCTGTTCGGCTTCCGCGGCAACAGCCGCCACCTGGACCTGAACCGCGACTTCATCAAGTGCGACACGCTGAATGCGCAGTTCTTCAACAAGCTGATTACCGCCTGGGACCCGGACGTGATGGTGGATACCCACACCTCGAACGGCGCGGACTACACCTACACCATGACCCTGATCCAGACCCAGCCCGACAAGCTGGGCAGCGGCCTCGGCCCCTACATGCGCAGCACCATGCTGCCGCAGATCTACCAGGACATGGAAGCGCGCGGCTGGCCCACCACGCCTTATGTGAATCCGCTGAAGGATACCCCGGACGACGGCATCGTGGACTTCCTGGAAGTGCCGCGCTTCTCCACCGGCTTCACGGCCCTGCACAACATCATCGGCTTCATGCCCGAGACGCATATGCTGAAGCCATTCCGCGACCGCTACGAATCCATGCGCACGCTGGTGGAGGTGACGATGGCGTTCACCGTGTCGCACGGCGAAGAGATCAGGCGCCTGCGCGCGGAAGCGAAAACCGCCCAGCGGCAGCAGAAGGAGTGGGCCATCAGCTGGAGCCTGGACGAGAAGAATCCGGGAAGCTTCCGCTTCAAGGGCTACGAGGCCAAGCGCCATCCATCGGTGCTGGGCAACTACACCCGTCTGTCCTACGACCGCAGCAAGCCGTGGGAGCGCGACATTCCCTACTACTGCAACTTCGTGGTGGACGTGAAGATCACGGCGCCCAAGGCCTACGTGGTGCCGCAGCAGTGGCGCGAAGTGATCGAGCGCCTGCAATGGAACGGCGTGCAGATGACGCGCGTGGAGGCGCCGCAGACCGTGCAGGCGCACTACTACCAGATCGGCGAGCTCAGTACCCGTGCCCATGCCTACGAAGGCCATATGTTCCACGACGTTGTGGACGTGGAGCAGCGCAGCGGAACCTTCACGCTGAACACCGGCGACTATATCGTCCCACTGGACCAGGACAATGCCCGCTATGCGGTGGAGACACTGGAGCCGCAGGCCCACGACAGCTTCTTCCGCTGGGGCTTCTTCAACTCCGTTCTGGAGAAGAAGGAAGCGATTTCGGACTACGTGTTCGAAGACCTGGCCGTGGAGCTGCTGCGCACCGAACCGGAGCTGAAGGCGAAGTTCGAGGCCTGGAAGGCTGCCAATCCCGAGCTGCTGTCGAACCAGGATGCGGTGCTGCACTTCATCCTCCACAATTGCGCGCGCCACGCGGAGCCTGAATGGCGCCGCTACCCGGTGCTGTCGATTCCATGCACTACGCACTAAGCCCGCGCACTTTCTTCTACAGTCATTACTTCCACCTCGGCCTGCGCTTCGGCGCGGGCCTGGTCGGAATCATCTGGTTCACCCTGCAGCTGTCCGATATGCACACCGCCATGACGGTGGGTATCGGCGCGCTGTGCACAGCCTTGATGGACCTGCCAAGTCCACTGCGCCACAAGTTCAATGAGATGTCCGCCTCGGTGCTGCTGTGCGGCGCCGTGACCTTGCTGGTCAGCCTGTGCGGGCCGTACTATTGGCTGCTGATGGCGGTGCTCGTGCTGGTGAGCTTCTTTGCCAGCATGATGGTCGTCTACGGCAAGAAGTCCATGCCCTTGCAGCTGGCGGCGCTCTTCATCATGACGATGTCGATGGAGCACCAGCTCACGCCCATGCAGTCCATTGTGCATGCGGGGCTGTTCACACTGGGCGCCGTCGCCTATCTCGCCTATGCGATGCGCGTGAGCTGGCTGCTGCGCCACCGCATCAAGCAGCAGGTGCTGGCGGAAGCGCTGTTCGAGCTGGCCGCCTATATCGACATCAAGGCCGATTTCTACGACACGCGCTACAACCTGAACGAACAGTTCAACAAGCTGGTGCGGCACCAGGCCTTGCTGGCCGACCGCCAGCAAGCCTCGCGCGACCTGATCCTGCGCGCCCACAACAACCGCAAGGACGCGATCGTGGTGCAGATCCACGTCTGCATGCTCGACCTGTACGAGCAGGTGCTGTCCACCCACACCGACTATGCCCAGCTGCGCCGGCACCTGGCCGACTCGCCTGCGCTGGCCAGCCTGCACGGTCTGGCCTACAAGGCGGCGCGCGATATCGAATCCCTCGCCTTTGCCGTCACCAGCAAGCGGGCCTCGCAGCAGAATGTGGACTACGAGCCTGAGCTGAAGCAGATCGAGGCGCAGCTGGCGGAACTGCAGGCGGCGGTGGAGGCAGGCAAACCCGTTCAGGAAGCGCTGACGGTGCTGCGCGCCCAGCGCAACAAGGTGCGCGCCATCATCAACATGATCGGCGAACTGCACGTGGCAAGCCAGCGCGCCTACGACAGCACGCCCTTCTGGAAGGACGCGGACATGCAGCCCTTCCTCTCGCAGCAGAAGTACGAGCTGAAGGTGATGCTGTCCCACTTCCGCATGGATTCGCCGATCTTCCGATTCTCGCTGCGGGTATCGATGGCGATTGCGGCGGGCCTGGCCATCGGCGCCGTGCTGCCCTACACCGCGCACAGCTACTGGATCGTGCTCACCATCGTCATCATCCTCAAGCCCAGCTTCAGCATGACGAAGCAGCGCCGCAAGGACCGCATCGTGGGCACGGTGATCGGCTGCGTCATCACGGCGGTGATACTGACCTGGTTCAACTACCCGGCCGTGATCCTTGGCGCGCTGATTCTTTCCACCGTTGCCACGCCCACCTTCGTCTACCTGCGCTACCGCTATGCGGCCATTGCCGTCAGCGTGATGATCCTGCTGCAGATGAACCTCGTGGCGGGCGGTACGATCAGCGCGGTGTCGGAGCGCCTGACCGATACCTTCATCGGCGCCGCCGTGGCCACCGTGTTCAGCTTCGTGCTGGCGAGCTGGGAGTTCCAGAGCATTCCCCGCCTCGTGCGCCGGGTGCTGGAAGCGAACCTGCGCTATATGCAGGCCAGCTTCGAGCTGCTTCAGGGCGATTGCCGCAACGACTTCCCCTACCGCATCCAGCGCAAGGGCCTGATGGACAGCCTGGCGGACCTGAGCACGGCCATGGTGCGCATGGTGGACGAACCGGCCAGCAAGCAGCGGGCGGTGGAGGATATCAACCTCTTCATCGTGCAGAACTACCTGCTGGTGGCGCATGTGGCCGCGCTGCGCGCCATCCTGCGGCGGCATGCGAAGGACATTCCCGCGGCCGAAGTGAATGCCATGCTGGCGCAGAGCCATGCGCAGGTCTGCCGCACGCTGACGGAGGCGCTGGCGCGGCATGGCGCGGCCCTGCCCGCAGCCGCGCCGCCGCAGGCTGCGGTCCTGCCTTCGGAGAACGTCGAATGGTCCGGCTGGCCGCTGGTCCAGCGCCGCATCCGCCTGCTGCAGGCGGATGCCGAAAAGATCATCGTGCACAGCGAAGCGATCGAACGCAACGTCAGCATGGAGCCCGTCTGAGGCATCAGCTACGTGCCAGCGCCGTACGCGCCGCAGCCAGATCCCAGGCGGCGCAGCCCACCGTCTTGAAGAGCACCGCTTCCGTATCGGCCATGGGCCTTGCGGCCAGCGCGGCGGCAATGCCCTGCACGCCCGCCCAGTCCACGCCCGCCAGCAGCAGATCGCCCGCCTCGTGGCGGGCGCCGTGCGGATCGTCCACGAAGACCCGGCTGGCGCGTACCGTATCCGCGCCGATCTCCGCCGCATCGGGCTTGAAAGCGCCGACTGCAATCACCAGTCTCCCTGCCTGCGCGGGATGCAGGTAGACGGGCTGCCTGCTGGTGGTGCAGGTGATGACGAGATCGGCATCCGGCGCCGGTTCCGAAAGCAGGGCCGGCGCCGCGAATGGAAAGCGCGCGCAGAAGTGCGCAGCCGCTTCGGCGCTGCGGGCCGCTACACTGAGTCGAGCCTGGGGATACAGCTCGGACAGCGCCTGCGCGTGGTTGGCCGCCTGCGTTCCCGCGCCCACGATCAGCACATGACGGGGTGCGCGGCCCAGCAGCACTTCGACGCCAAGCATCGAGAGCGCGGCCGTGCGGCGGCCCGTTACGGTGGCGCCGTCCAGCACCAGCCTCACCGTGCCATCCACTGCATCGACCACGCTCACGCGGCCGGAAATCGTGGGCAGGCCGCGCGCCGGGTTGTTCGGGACGACAGATATGAGCTTGTGCACGGCGATGTCGCGCGCCGTCGCCACCATCGACAGCAGCAGTGCGCCGTCCTGCAGCGGCTCGACCTGCCGCGCGGGACAGAGAATCGCGCCATCGGCCAGCTCTGCCACGGCGCGCCGCAGCGCCTGCACCAGCTGGGGATAAGGCAGCAGGGCTGCCGTTTGTTCGGCGTCAAACGTCGGTGTCATGGGCTCTCCGCAAGCGGTCATTTTGATATCATATTCCGCTCACCGTATTACTGCATGAAGAAGCGATGTCCGAATCCTGCCAGGACTGCGGCGCCTGCTGTGCGCACTACCGTGTGTCCTTCTACTGGGGCGAAAGCGATGCCCATCCCGGCGGCACCGTGCCGCAAGCGATGACCATTCCGATCACGCCCTACCGCATTGCCATGCGCGGCACGGAGCGCAGTTCTGTACGCTGCGTGGCGCTGGAAGGGGAAGTTGGCCACCGCGTGGGCTGCGCCATCTACCCGCAGCGCTCGGCCACCTGCCGCGAGTTCACTGCAGGGACGCCCGAATGCGACAAGGCGCGCGCCGCCTACGGCCTTGAGCCGGTCACCGTTCAGACGTGACAGACGCGGTTGCGGCCCGTTTCCTTGGCGCGGTAGAGCAGCACATCCGCCTTGCGCAGCATGGCCTCGGCGCTTCCTGCGGCGAGATCGGCGCAGACACCCATGCTCATCGTCACCCGCAAGTCGGGATGCAGCGTGTGCCAGGGATAGTTCTCGATCAGCCCGCGCAGCTTGTCGCATAGGGCGCGCGCCTGCGGGGCCGCCGTTTCAGGCAGCGCCAGCACGAATTCTTCGCCGCCATAGCGCGCAACAAGGTCGCTCAGGCGCATGTGCGTGCGCAGGATCTCTCCGATCTGCCGCAGCACGGCGTCGCCCGTCGCGTGGGTGAACTTGTCGTTGATGTGCTTGAAGTAGTCGATGTCCGCAATCACGAGGCTGAGCGGGCGCTTGTGGCGCATCGCCTGCTTGAACAGCGTGGATGCCTGCTCGTCGAAATGGCGGCGGTTGTACAACTGGGTGAGCGCATCGCGCACGCTCAGCTCGCGCAGCTGCGCCGCCTGTTCCAGAATCTTGCGGTGGGAAACCTGCAGCTCTTCGTGGCTGCGCGCCAGCTTCTCGCTCATTTCGTTGAAGGCCTTTGCCACCACGGCCACTTCGTCGCTGCCTTCGGCAGGCACCTGCTGGTGCAGCGCGCCGCCATGCATGGCGCGGATGGCGCCGGTGAGGCCCTGCAGGCGGCGGCTCAAGCCTGCGCCGAGCAGCAGGCCCAGTCCCACGGCCAGCGCGGCGGCAGCCATACCGCCCGTCAGCAGCGAAGACTGCATCGCGCGCAGATAGGCGCGATCCTGCTCGCTGGGAGCGAACTCTCCGTCCGCCACCACGTGCGCGACGGTGCGGCCGTTCACCTCGACAGGCCGCGTCGCCAGGCGCACCTGCGACGGCAGCGCGCTGCCGGGCGTGAAACGTCCAGCGCCAAGCAGCACGCGGAAATCGGCATCGGCCAGCACGAAACGGAACGGCGGTTCGGGACGCGTCGGGCGCGGACCACCGCCATGCGGAGGACGCGGACCGCCCTCGTGCGGCGGCGGACCCTCCGCCCCTGGCCCCGGGGAATCGCTGCGCAGTTGAGCCGCACCTTCACGGCGGCGCATGAAACGGTCGAACGGTTCGCGTTCGCTGGCGGTCGTCCAGTCGCCGTACTGGTTGAAGTAGGCGTTGACGCCGCTGTAGAAGTGCTCGGCCGCCTGCTCGCGGCGCAGAGCATCGAATTTGTGACTGAGGCCGAGATAGGCCAGGCCGCCTGCTACCGCCACTGCCGCGAGACCTGTCGCGAGCAAGGCAGCCATGAGCTTGAGGCGGAGAGACATACGATAACCTGTCGAAATAGCAATTGATAAATATCAAAGGATCATACCGCAAAGCAGTAGCGAAGAATCACTAATAAAGTGATTTTTGCACGGACGAGGGCCGTGGTCATACGCTTTCTGTATAACGGCCATCATGAACGGGAAGTTTGTTTATGAGGTAGCGCGTCCTATACTGCACCGCAGCAGAACTGTTTTTGAGGAGTTTGATATGACGACCGCTACCTTCACCGGCCATGCCGCAGAGCGTGGCTATCTGGGCAATGTTGCCGACGCCGCCGCGGCCCTGCTGCGCGCGCTGTTCGACGTAAGGCCTGCCGTTTCGCAGCGCAGCAGCGTACGCGACCGCGCTTCCGTGTTTGCGCTGGCGAGCCGCTTCGAGCGCCTCTCGCCGAGCCAGGCGGCGGAGCTGAGGGCGATTGCCGGCCGCGATTGATGCGGCGATAAAAAAACCGGGCCGCAGCCCGGTTTTTTTTACTTCGACAGGTACTTGTCGAACCAGGCCAGCGTGCGCTGGCGCAGGTCGCGTTCATGTTCGGGCTTGCGGATGCTGTGGCCCTCGTCTTCATAGATCACCAGCGAGCTTGGCACGCCCATGGCGCGCAGGCCATGCCAGAACTCCATCGACTGCGCAGGCGGGCATTCGACATCGCGCTCGCCGACGTACACCAGCGTTGGCGTCTTCGCGTTCTTGATGCTTTCGATCGGCGAAAGCTTGCGGTAAATGGCTGGGTCGTCGTAGGCCGAGGCGCCGAAGAAGGGAATCATCCACTGGTCGATGCCGTTCTGGCCGTAGTAGCTGATCCAGTTCGCGATGCCCGCACCGGCCACCGCAGCCTTGAAGCGGTTGGAATGCGTCACCGTCCACATGGTCATGAAGCCGCCGTAGGAGTGGCCCATCACACCAAGCCGTTCGCCATCTACCGGCACGGTCTTCAGCACAGCGTCAATGCCGGTCTGGATGTCGCGCAGGTCGCCGCCGCCGAAATCGCGGCGGTTGGCGCGTGCGAACTCCTGGCCCTGGCCGAAGCTGCCGCGCGGGTTAGGCAGGAAAACGAAATAGCCCTTGTCGATCAGGGCCTTCACCATCGAATCGCCGCTGCCGTCCGCATCGATATAGCGCGGCGCTGCTGCCGAAGCAGGGCCGCCGTGCACGCGCACGATCATGGGATAACGCTTGCCCGCTTCCGTCTTCTGCGGGCCGAGCAGCCAGCCCTGCACATTGAAGCCCTCGTTGGTCCACGCGATATTGCGCACCGAGACCTGGGGCGCCGCGCCGTCGTTGTCATGCGTGACTTGCGCCAGCTGTGGCAGGCGGCCCGCCACGATATGCTGCGCATGTTCAAAGTCCTCGACGGTGCCCGCGGCCATGCTGCCGTCCGCGTTAAAGGACATGCGGCCATCCGACCCGCTGCTGCTCACTGCGGCGGACCACAGCTTCTCCGTCCTGCCGCTTTGCGCGTCGATGGCGAGAACGGTCTGCTGGTCGCCCATCAGCGCGGTGCCCATCAGGCTCTTGCGCTTCCATGCCAGGCCGTTGAAAGTGCCCTTGAAGCCGGGCGTGATGTTCTTCGGCTCACCGCCCGCCAGCGGCACGGTGTAGATGTCGCCGCCGATAACGCCGAAATCGCTCATCAGGCCGCCGATGAAGGCCACCGTTTGCCCGTCCGGCGACACGCGCGGCATATTCAGCTGGGTGCCCGGCGATGCGATCACGCGCAATGCGCCGGTGGCCGCATCCACATAGGTCAGCTTCGCCACCCACCAGTTGTTGTCGCCATTGCCCTTGGCGCTCGTGGCCACGAAACCCTTGCCATCCGGCGTCCAGTCGTATTCGTAGACGAAGGTGTCGTCGGGCGACAGCAGTTTCAGTTCGCCGCCCTGCGCCGGCACGGAAGCGATGCGCTGCGCGTCTTCCTCGGAACCGATCTCGCCGATCAGGCGCGCGCCTGCCGCCGTGGCGCCGGTTTCCTTGCGTGCGCCCGGCGTGGCCAGCAGCGCCAGCGTCTTCCCGTCCGGCGACCAGCGCGCCGTGCTGGCAACGCCCTTCACCGTGGCGACCTGCCGGGCCTTGCCCTGTTCCGCCACGTAGAGCATTGCGCTGCCCGCCTTGCTGTCGCGGCCGATGAAGGCCACGGCACGGCCGTCCGGCGACCAGCTTGGGCGGTCGTAGCTGCAGCTGCTGCATGGATCGCTGGACCAGAGAATCTGTCCCTTGCCCGCATCGCGCACGACGATGGTGGCATGCGAGCGGCGGCCTTCGGCGCTGCCCGGCGTTTCGATGGCGGCGATGCGTTCGCCGTCGGCGGAGAGCGCAACGTTGCGGTAGCTGCGGATGCCGTCGGCCTGGGCGGCGGAGGAAATGAGCGCTGCAGCGAGGATGCTCGCCTGCGCAATAGCTTTGACGTACATGGTTCAGGCCTTGTTCAAACGGGAATTGCGAATACCGTAAAGGAAATAGGTCGCCACGGCGGCCGCCATCCAGACGCCGAAGACGACGCGGGTGGTGGTCGGCAGGTCGACCATGATGTAGAGGCAGGCGAAGATCGACAGCCCCGGCACCAGGTAGGGGCCGAAGGGCACGCGGAAGCCGCCCTTCTTGTATTCGCCCGCCTTGCGCTCCTTGTGGCGCATCACCGGCACGGCGATGGAGACCACAATGAAGGCGGTGAGGGTGCCCATGCTCACCATATCCCAGAGGAAGGTGGAATCCACCAGGCCGCCCAGCAGGGCCACGACGATGGACACGATGATGGTGTTGACGACTGGTGCGTGGCTGCGCGGGTTCACGCGCTGGAACACTTTTGACACCAGGCCGTCGCGCGAGATGGCGTAGAGGATTCGCGTCTGGCCGTAGATGGTCACCAGGGTCACGGAGAACACCGAGATCACGGCGCCTGCAGACAGCACCAGCGCAGGCCATGCGCTGCCCGTTACGTTCTGCAGGATCACGGACAGGCCGGCTGCCTGGCCTTCGAACATCTTCGCAGGCTGCGCGCCCAGCGCGGCCACGGCAACGAGGATATAGAACACGGTCACGATCAGCAGGGCGCCGAGAATACCCAGCGGGACGTTGCGCTTGGGGTTCTTCACCTCCTCGCCCGCCGTGGCCACCGTATCCAGGCCGATGAAGGAGAAGAAGACGGTGCCCGCGGCCGCCGTCACCCCGGCCATGCCCACCAGGCCGGGAGCGCCTTCGGTCTTGAAGAAGGGCGTGAAGTTCGCGCTGTCGAAGCCCGTGAAGGCAACCACCATGAAAAAGACGAGGATGGCCAGCTTGATGATGACCATGATGGTGTTGGTGAGCGCCGATTCCTTCGTGCCGCGCGCCAGCAGGATGCAGCACAGGGCGCACAGGATCATCGGCGGCAGGTTGATATGGCCGGTGTGCCAGACCGCGCCGTCCGGACTCGATGCAATGAGCGGAGTGCGCAGCCAGGCAGGAATGTCCCAGCCGAAGGCGTTGTTCAGGAAGTTGTTCAGATAGTCCGACCAGCCGATGGCGGTAGCGCTGGCGGCCAGCCCGTATTCGAGCAGCAGGCAGGCGGCCATGACGAAGGCGAGGAATTCACCCACCGTGGCATAGGCGAAGGAATAGGAGGAACCCGAAGCCGGGATGCGGAAGGCCAGTTCGGCGTAGCACAGCGCGGTGAGGCCCGCGGTGACGGCCGCCATGAGGAAGGACAGCAGCACGGCGGGACCGGCCTTGGGCACGGCTTCGGCCATCGTGAGGAAAATGCCGGTGCCGATGGTGGCGCCGACGCCGATCATGGTCAGGGAGAAGAGGCCGAGGGAGCGCGCCAGGCCGCCTTCGGCTGCGTGGTCATCTTCGGCGTGGGCTTCGACAGGCTTGATGCGGGTGAGTTTCTGGACCAGCGTTTGGTTCACAAGCAAATCCTTTGGGCGCTAAATAATCCGGCGATTATAGGCCCAGAGCCGGGCTCGGCCCTAAAGGAATTTTGTATAAGAAACACAACGGCGTGGAAATATTCAGCGCGCCGCCAGGCGGCTCGCCAGCTCGTCCACGGAGCGGAACAGCAGGCGCGGCGAGCGGGCGGCGAGGGCCTCGGGCGCGGCATAGCCCCAGCTCACGGCGCCGAAATCCAGGCCTGCGGCATGGGCGGCGAGCAGGTCGCGCACCTCATCGCCCAGGCAGAGCGTGCGGGTGGCGGGCACGCCGCCTTCGCGCAGCACGCGGCGCAGGCGGCGCTGCTTGCCGAAGAGGGACACGCCGCACTCGTAATGGTGGAACAGGGCCGCCTCCTCCGCCAGCACGGCGCGCACATTGGCTTCCGAATTGGAACTGACGACAGCCAGGCGCAGGCCACGCTCCGACGCCACGCGCAGGAACTCGCGCATGCCCTCGAACAGGGAGATGCGGGCGATGTTCTGGGCCATCAGGGCGCGGAACTGGAGCGCCACGGGCAGCAGCTTCCAGCGGGGCAGGCCGACGTGGCGCATCATCTGGTTCACGTCGTAGTGGCGCAGGGTGTCGAGATTGCCGCGGTCGAGGCGGCGGAAGCTGTGGGCATCCGCCAGGGTGTCGAAGACTTCCAGGAAAAAGGGGAAGCTGTCGGCCAGGGTGCCGTCGAAATCGAAGATCAGCTGGTCGTACTGGCGCCCGCTCATGTCGAGTCCACCCTCAAAAAGTTACAGTTACTTACTTTTGATACAGCGCAATGTCTAGATTGCCAAGGATGCCAAAGGTACATTGAGACTCATGCATTAACAAGTCTCACAGGGGAGCCCATCATGACGCTGTATCAAAAAATTCCGACCCAAACCTCCCGCGTTCACCCGCTGATGATGATTGGCGCGCTGGGCGTTATCCTGCTGAGCCTTGTTTCGACCGCAGCGATTGTCGGCTGGCTGCCGGCGCACCAGGGCACGCCTGTGGCGGCGGCCGGCGCCCCCGCCCCGGCTGCGGGCTATGCAACGGTTTCGGCTCCTGGCCCGGCAAACGCCGCGCAGGCTCCGTCCCCTTCGAAGGCGCGCGCCCAGCGCAGCAAGAACGTGCAGGCGCCCATCGCCCAGCTGGCTAAAGCCTGAGCCAGGCTGCACCGCCATGGCCGCCGCGCCCCTGTGGGGTCCGGCGGCTTTTTTACGCCTGATCGAAAGGGCCGAGGTAATCCAGCTTACCGATTTTCACGCCCTGGTTGCGCAAGATATCGTAGGCCGTCACCACATGGAAATAGAAGTTCGGCAGGGCGAAGCTGAGGAGATAGTCCTGCCCCTGGAAGGAAGCGCTGAAGGAGCCCCAGTTCAAGGCCACGGTCCTGGCCTCGCCCGTGTCCAGCTCGGTGCCAGGCACGCTCTCCAGCCACTGGATGGTCTTCGCGATGCGTTCCTGGAGCTGCTGGAAAGAGGTCTCATCGTCGGCGAACTTCGGCGACTCGACGCCGGAGATGCGCTGGACGGCGAGTTTGGACGCATCGCTGGCGCGCTGGACCTGGGCGGACAGGGGGAGCATATCGTCGGCCAGGCGGGCGGCCAGCAGCGCCTCCGGCACCATGCCCTGCTGCGCGGCGAACTCCTCGCCCTTGGCGAGCAGCGTGGACAGCACCTTCAAGCCGCGCACAAACAGCGGCACCGACACCTGCGACATCGTCATCGACATACGAACTCCTCGAAAAGATTGGCAATTCCACCAGTCTACCCCGGCCGAAAACTTCCCGCTGAGCCCGTGTCCAACTCTGGTGCCAGGGAAGAAAAGTGGACACAGGCTCAGCCTATCGGCCCCTACGGACGGGCTCGTGTCCAAATTTCTTCCCTGGCACCAGAAGTGGACACGGACTGAACCGTTAGCGGGTGACCATGAGGGCGGCGCGGAGGCCGATGCGGACGTCGGGGTTGGGGAAGACGACGTACTCTTCTTCATTCTCGACGCGATAGACCGTTTCGCCGTCGCGCGCGATCTCGTCGCCGCGCTTGAGGACAGTGAAGTTTTGCGTGTCCTTGCCGAAGGCCATGCGGAAGCCGTCGCTTTGCTTGATGATGTTGCGCGCAACCTTGAAGACCTGCGGCGGCGCCACCTGCTTCAGGGCCTCGCCGCGCAGCAGGCTGTCCAGGGCGCGGCTGGCGTCCGCGAACTGGCTCAGATCGTTCTGGCCGAGGGTGCCGATCTTGCCCAGTTCGACCGTGGTGCCCGCCGCGCCATGGTGCTCGGCGCTGTAGTAGCTGTAGGTGCCCACGGAGGCCGGGTTCATGATGATGGCGCCAATCGCGGCCGCCCCCATCCAGTCGATCAGCTTGCGCTTTGCACTGTCCTCGATCAGGTCGGGGACGATGGCGAAGGCGGGATAGAAGGACGGACGGATGGCCGTGTGCAGGTCGAGGTGCCAGCGCTCCTTGCCCGCATTGGCGAAGAAGGCACTGGTCGCGGCGATCATGACGTCCGCGCGCGCGGCTTCGGCGGTGCCCGCCAGCGTGCCGCGTTCGGGACGGAACATGCGGTTGAGGTCCGCGTCGATGAAGCGCTTGCCTTCGCGGATGGCGCCGATATTGCCGACGCAGAGCATCAGGTCCACCGCCAGCTTTTCCGGTTCCTGCGCGAGCGCGTCGAGCAGGAAGGCGGTGAGTTCGATCGGTCCCGTTTCATCGCCATGCACGCCGACCGATACCAGAACGGCGGGACGGTTCCCGCCTTTCCTGATCGTGAGGATGCCGTCCGCCGGTTCTTCAACGGCGAAGCCCGCAGCCCGGAAGCTGCGCGCGACTGAGCTGAAGTCGGCTTCGGCCAGCGCACGCACTGCCGATGGCAGTGCGCTGCCTTGTGCTGCACCGGCCATTTACGCTGCCTGCGCCATGCCGACGGCGTTCACTGCCTCGGACAGGGCCCATACGTCGAGCATTGCCTGTTCCAGGTCCGTGGCGACGGGATAGCCGGAGAGGCCCAGCGTGCAGGTGACGACTTCCACCGCTTCCACCGCGTCGTGGCCTTCCGTGGCTCGCAGCAGCACTTGCGTGAGCAGGCGCTGTTGCGTGCGGCGCAGGGCCTGCAGGGCGTAGGCGCGCAGCTGTTCCTGGGAGCGGTTCGCTGCAGGCAGCTTGAGGCCGCGCTCCAGGTTGTCGATGCCTGCCTGGCTGCGCAGGGACATGCCCACCTGCAGGAAGGCCGGAAGGTCCATGCCCGCGGGGCGCTTGACGGAGAGCGCCGCGAACACGAAGGCGGCCACGCCTTCGATCGCATCCAGCGCCTTCCAGGCCTGCACGTACTCCGGACGCAGGCCGGTGTGCGCATCCGCATCCGAAGCGCCCGCCGGGGTGAGCTTGGAGATGGTGGACGGCTCGCCGAACAGGCGCGCAAGTTCGGCAATGCCGCTGCCGCCGCGCAGCTGGTCTTTCGGCACCGTGAGCGCGCCTTCGATCACTGCCTTCAGCATCGTGCGGCTGCGCGCATCGACGGCAATCGCCACGCTGCGCTGTACCTTCAGCATGTCCGCATCGAGCGTGTCGAAGATCGGCGCCAGGTGCAGGGCGGACCAGGCCTGGCCCCAGGCCAGGATGACGTCCGACTCGTCGCCGCCATGCTGCGCAGCGAGATCGCGGATCATCAATGGGCCGCAGCGGTTGACCACTTCGTTCGCCAGCACGGTCGCGAGGATGGCGTTGGCCAGCGGGTGGGCCAGCGCGGGACGGGTCGCCACCAGCAGGTCAGGGAAGTAGGGCTTGAGCACGGACTCGGCCCAGCTTTCCTCCGTCAGCGGCAGGGCGGACAGCATGCGCTTGTAGCGGTTCTTGACATTGGCGATGACCACGGCCAGTTCCGGCGTGGTGAGGCCGCGGCCGTCCGTCTTGCGGCGCGCCAGTTCGGCCACGCTTGGCAACTGTTCCAGTTCGCGCGACAGGGCGCCCTCTTCCTCCAGGCTGGCGATCAGCGCGGCATAGCCTTCCTGCACGTGCGCATCGCCCTGGGCCTGCAGCTCGCGCACCAGGAGGCGCGTCTGCTGGGTGTTGTCGCGCAGGACGAGGCGTTCGATATCCCCGGTCATGTCGTTCAGCACGCGGTTGCGCTCTTCTTCGCTCAACTGGCCCGCGTTCACCTCCACGTCCAGCCAGATCTTGGCGTTCACCTCGTGGTCCGAGCAGTCCACCCCCGCCGAGTTGTCGATGGCGTCGGTGAAGATGCGGCCGCCGGACAGGGCGAACTCGATGCGGCCCGCCTGGGTCGCGCCCAGGTTGCCGCCTTCGGCCACCACCTTGCAGCGCAGCTCATTGCCGTTGACGCGGATACTGTCGTTGGCGCGGTCCTTGACCTGGGCGTTCGTTTCGGAGGACGACTTGATGTAGGTGCCGATGCCGCCGTTGTAGAACAGGTCCACCGGCGCGAGCAGGATGCGGTGCATCAGCTCTTCCGGCGTGAGCGAGGTCTCTTCGATGTCCAGCGCCTTGCGGATCTGCGGCGAGAGCTCGATGCTGCGCACATTGCGCGCAAACACGCCGCCGCCTTCGGAGATCAGCTCCTTGTTGTAGTCGTCCCAGGAGGAACGCGGCAGCGCGAACATGCGGGCGCGCTCGTCGAAGGACTTCGCGGTGTCCGGGTTCGGGTCGAGGAAGATGTGGCGGTGGTCGAAGGCCGCCAGCAGCTTGATCTGCTTCGAGAGCAGCATGCCGTTGCCGAACACGTCGCCGGACATGTCGCCCACGCCCACCACGGTGAACGGGGTGCTGTCCATGTCGTGGCCCATCTCGTAGAAGTGGCGCTTCACTGCCTCGAAGGCGCCCTTGGCCGTGATGCCCAGCTTCTTGTGGTCGTAGCCGTTCGAGCCGCCCGACGCGAAAGCGTCGCCCAGCCAGAAGCCGCGCTTCACGGCGATGCTGTTGGCGATGTCGGAGAAGGTCGCGGTGCCCTTGTCGGCCGCCACCACCAGGTAGGGGTCGTTGCCGTCGTAGCAGACCGTGTCTTCAGGCGGAACGATCTTGCCCAGCACGCGGTTGTCCGTCACTTCCAGCAGGCTGGAAATGAAGAGGCGGTAGACTGCTTCGCCTTCGGCCGCCACCACGTCGCGCGGGGCGCCTGCCGGCATCTGCTTGCAGACGAAGCCGCCCTTCGCGCCCGCAGGCACGATCACGGCGTTCTTCACCATCTGCGCCTTCACGAGGCCCAGCACTTCGGTGCGGTAGTCTTCCATGCGGTCGGACCAGCGCAGGCCGCCGCGCGCCACGGGGCCGCCGCGCAGGTGCACGCCTTCGAAGCGGCGCGAGAACACGTAGATCTCGCGGAAAGGACGCGGCTCGGGCACCAGCGAGAGCTTGCTGGTGTCGAACTTGAAGATGATCTTGTCGCCCTGGCCCACGTTCTGGAAGTAGTTGGTGCGCAGCGTGGCCAGAATCAGGTCGATCAGAGCGGCCAGAATCAGTTCGGTGTCCGCATGGTTCACGGAAGGCAGGCGCGATTTGATGGCGAGCAGGGTGTCGCGCGCGCCATTGCGCGTGGCTTCGTCCAGCGCGGGGTTGAAGCGCTGCTTGAAGGCGTCCACGATCTCCTTGACCATCGCAGGCTGCTTGCGCACGGTCTCCGCGATATAGCGCACGGAAAGCTGGGTGCCGGTCTGGCGCCAGTAGCTCATGTAGGCGCGCACCAGCTGCACTTCATGCGGGGACAGGCCGCCTTCGACCACCAGGCCGTTCAGGCGGCCGTCTTCCACGTCGTTGTTGAACAGTTTGGTGAACAGGTCTTCCGCCACCTGCGCGATGCCGGGGCGCGCCAGCTTCTCGGCGCTGGATGCGTCCACGGTCAGGCTGGTCACGTAGTGGCGCTTGCCGTCGGCGGTGCGGATGGAATGGGCCTGTTCGCGGTCGATGGATACGCCCGCATTGTGCAGGGCGGGCAGCAGAGCGGACAGCGCGGGCACCTTCTCCACCGAGTAGATGCGGATGGTGGTCGGCGCGCCTTCCGTGGTTTCGATACGGACCGCAGTGTGCGACTCGTCGCCATTGCGCAGGATCTTGTCCAGGTCGTGGAAGGCCACCACCGGCGAGGTGGTGCTCACGTAATCGACGGGCAGCGTGGAGCACAGGCGGCGCAGCTTGTTGCGCAGCGGCTCGTCCGGCACGGCGTTGGCCAGCTCGGAGAAGCTGTTGTGCCAGCCGTCCAGGATGGTCAGCAGCGGGCGCTGGATATCGCCCTCCAGGTCCAGCGGATAGCGCGCGGCGCGCGCGATCAGGTAGACGCGGGCCAGGGGGCCGTCCGCCACCAGGGTCTGCATGGTGACGTTGCTGGCGCCCGAGCTATCCTGCAGGGCGCGCGACAGGGCATTCGCCACGCTTGCGCTGTAACGCTCGCGCGGCAGGTAGACCAGCACGTTCAGGTGGCGGCCGTACACGTCGCGGCGCGCGAACACCTTGGTGCGGGGCTGCTTGTAGAGGGACACGACCGAACCGCACACTTCGGCCAGCCATTGCGGGTCCGCTTCCAGCGCTTCGGTGCGCGGCAGGGACTCGAGGATCTCGATGAATTTCTCGGCGCGGAAGCCTTCCTCGCGTACGCCTGCAATCTGCAGCACCTTGGCGATGCGGCCGCGCGCAAAGGGCAGGCGGGCCAGCGGCGTCAGGTTCGCGGCGCGGGTGAACAGGCCCACGAAGCAGTGTTCGCCCAGGATATTGCCTTGCGCGTCAGTGTTGCGCACGCCGATGAAGTCCAGCTGCTGGTCGCGGTGCAGGGTGCCGCTCACGTCCGCCTTCACGATGGACAGGGTATGGCCGCGGCGCGTCAGCGTTTCGAAGTCGCCGGGGATATTGGCCAGGCAGGTGCCGTACACGGGGTGCGAAGTGTCCTGCAGCACGCCGATGCGGCTCGGGATATCGCGCTCCAGTTCGCGCACGCCCGGCTTGATCTGGTAGTAGGCATAGCCATGCACCTCGAAGCCTTCCTTGCGCGCCCACTCGAGGAAGGCTGCTACTTCGGCGCCTTCTTCGCTGCGCGACGCGGCGTCCGCGGCGACGGCGCTCATGCGGTCCTGCATGGCGGCCAGGTCGCGCTTCACGACGGCGGCGTCGCGCGCCACCATTTCGATGCGCTCGACGAGTTCCTTCAGCGCCTGGGCGTCCAGCTCCTCGGAGAGCAGGCAGAGAACATAGGATTCGGCCTTCGCGCCCTCTTCGCCGACGGCCGCCACGGCGCCGTCCTCGGAGCGGCGCACGCGCAGCACGGCGTTCATCACGCCGTTCGCCACAACGTGCTGGCGGCGCATGGCCATCACGATGGAGTCCACCAGGTAGGGCATGTCGTCGTTCAGGATCAGCAGGGCGGTGGCCATGCCGCCGCTGCCGTCGGCGTAGCGCATGGTGGCGATCTGGCAGCCGGAAGTCGTGCGTTTGGACGCCTGCGTGAAGCCTTCCACAAGAACCGGCGCGAGGCTGTCGGGCGCGGTGCCCGCCAGGTCTTCATCGTCCAGGGATTTCAGCCAGGCCGAGATCAGGGCTTCCAGCTGCGTGCCTTGCGCTGCCTTGCCTGCGTTAACCAGCTCCAGCGTTTCCTTGCGCAGGTCTTGTGGCATTTTTGTCATCATGCATCTCCAATACGTTATAGGTATTCCGTGCGCCGCTCCCGCTTCTGGCCGGGCGGCCATGCCCGCAGATGTGGGTGAAAAGCGGGATTACAAATCATACAGGCCTGGCAGGCCCAGAATGCGGGTCAGTTCCTCCAGTGCGGCGTTCACCTCGATCGCCAGCGCGGGATCGGCCAGGTCCTTCGGTTCCAGATGGTCGCGGTAGTGCTTCTCGACCCAGGCAACCAGCTGATGATACAGCGCTTCGGTCATGATGACCCCCTGGTGCATGGCGCGCGCCTCCTCATCGGTCAGCGCCACGCGCAGGCGCAGGCAGGCGGGCCCGCCGCCGTTGCGCATGCTCTGGCGCAGGTCGAAGTGGATCAGCTCATCGACCGGACCGCCGCCGCGCACCAATCCTTCGAGATAGCGCGCCACGGATTCCACTTCCTGGCATTCCTGCGGGATCACCAGCGCCATCCGGCCGCCCTCTTTCGACAGCAGCTGGCTGTTGAACAAGTAGCTCTTCACCGCATCCTGCACCGGCACCATGCCGGTATCGACACGGATGGGCGTCAATTCGGCATCCACGCCTGCCATGGCCTGGCGCAGTTGGAAGAGCGCGCCCTGCTCGTCGGCGAAGGCCTGCTCGTGGTAGAACAGCACGTTGGCGTTACCCACGGCGATCACGTCGTTATGGAAGACGCCCTGGTCGATCACGTCCGGATTCTGCTGCACGTAGACGGTGCGCGCCGCGTTCAGGCCGTGCAGGCGCGCCACCGCTTCCGAAGCTTCCAGCGTCTGGCGGGCGGGATAGCGCCTTGGCGCAGGCGCTGCGGCGTCGAACTCCACGCGGCCGTAGACGAACATTTCGACGGCGTCCGCGCCATGGGCAGAGCACAGGCGGGTGTGGTTGGCCGCGCCCTCGTCGCCGAAAGCGGGCGTGCCGGGCAGCGCGTCGTGGACGGCGAAATGGCGCTCGTCCGCGAAGATGGCGCGCAGGGCACGGGCCGACTGCACATGCTCGTGTGCGCGGTGCAGTTTGTTGTTCAGGTTAGCAGGCGTGAAGTGCACGCGGCGGTCGGCCGTGTCGGCCGAAGGGCTGACGGTGGCCGCATTGGCCGTCCACATCGGCGAGGCCGAGTAGGCGCAGGCCAGGATGACGGGCGACTCCTTGTAGGCCTTGGCCAGCACCTCCGAATCGCTGCCCGTGAAGCCCACGCTGCGCAGCAGGCGGAAGTTGGGACGGTCCTGCGGCGGCAGCACCGCCTGGGCGAAGCCGCGCGCGGCCAGCGCACGCATCTTGGCCAGGCCCTGCAAGGCTGCCTGCTTCGGGTTGGAGGCGCTCTTCACATTGTTGAAGGAGGCCACGTTGCCGAAGGAGAGCCCGGCATAGTTGTGCGAAGGCCCGACCAGGCCGTCGAAATTGAACTCGCGTGCGTTAGGCATCATGCACCTCAGAAGTGAAGGCCGGGCGACAGCTTGGCGGGCATCTCCAGCGCGCTGTTCTCGATGGAGGCGACAGGATAGGCGCAGTAGTCGGCCGCGTAGTAGGCGCTCGGGCGGTGGTTGCCTGATTTGCCGACGCCGCCGAACGGCGCGCTGCTGGCCGCGCCGGTGGTCGGGCGGTTCCAGTTCACGATGCCGGCGCGGGCGCGCAGCTGGAACTTCTGCCACAAGGCGTCGTCGTTCGAGAGCAGCGCGGCGGCCAGGCCGAAGTCCGTGTTGTTGGCAACCTTCAGCGCGGTATCGAAGTCCTTCACGCGCACGATCTGCAGCAGGGGGCCGAACCATTCTTCGTCCGGAATGCCCTTGGCGTCGGTCACGTCCACGATGCCCGCGGAAACGAAGCCGGTGCCCGGTTGCAGCTGCTTCATCTCCAGCAGCAGCCTGCCGCCCTTGGCGACCATATCCTTCTGCGCCTGCAGCAGCTTCTCCGCCACGGCGGCCGATACCACAGGGCCCATGAAGGGCTGGGGTTCGGCGTTCGATTCGCCGACGGTGATCTTCGAGGCCACTTCCACCAGGCGCTGGATGAAGGCATGGCCCTGCGCCGTATCCTGCACCACCAGGCGGCGCGCGCAGGTGCAGCGCTGGCCTGCCGAAATGAAGGCCGAGGAGATCGCCATGAAGACGGCGGCGTCGATATCCTTCACGTCCCACACCACGAGCGGGTTGTTGCCGCCCATTTCCAGCGCCAGCAGCTTGCCCGGCTGGCCGCCGAACTGCTTATGCAGGGCGGCGCCGGTCTGGCTGCTGCCCGTAAACAGCACGCCGTCGATCAGCGGATTCTGGCCCAGGGCCACACCCGTTTCGCGGCCGCCGTTGACCAGGTTGATGACGCCGGCAGGCACGCCCGCCTTTTCCCACAGCTGCACCGTTTTCACGGCGGTGCGCGGGGCGTATTCGCTCGGCTTGAACACCACCGTGTTACCGGCGATAAGGGCAGGCACGATATGGCCGTTCGGCAGGTGGCCGGGGAAGTTGTAGGGACCGAAAACAGCGAACACGCCGTGCGGACGGTGGCGCAGCACGGCCTCGCCGTCGGCCACCTTGTTGTGGGTTTCGCCCGTGCGCGCGCCATAGGACTGGATGGAGATATCCACCTTGTTGGCCATGGTGGTCACTTCCGTGCGCGCTTCCCACATCGGCTTGCCCACCTCCTCGGCGATCAGCAGCGCCAGCTCTTCCGCGTTTTCCTTCAGCAGGTCGCGGAATTTCGTGACGATGGCGATGCGCTCCTCCAGCGGACGGTAGGCCCACGCTTCGAAGGCGGCATGGGCGGCTTCGGCGGCCTGCGCCACGTCGGCGGCGGTGGACTCGCGGCTGGCCCAGGTCTGCTTGCCGTTGGCGGGGTTGATGGTCACCAGTTCGGCGCCGCTGCCGGCCTTCCATTGGCCGTTGATGAAATTGCTCAGTGCTTGCTCAGACATTCGCGTTCTTCCTCACGTTGAGTGACAGGGTGCGCACGGTCTCGCCAGGCTGCGTGTGCAGCAGCTTCTGCTCGACGGCGCCGAGATCGATCTTGCCGTTCGCGGGCGTGGCCTGCGTAACGATCATGCGGAAATCCTTCAGCGTGGTGTTGGACACCAGCGTCGGTTCGGGATTGGCAGGGGCGCAGGCATGCGCCACGTCGGTATCGCGCTCCACCACGGCCAGTTCACTGTCGCGGATGGCGCGCAGTTCGGACACACGGGCCTGCAGCACCGGGCCCGCGTCGAAGATATCGACATAGCCCTCGTAGTGCATGCCCTCCTGCTCCAGCAGGCGGCGCGCAGGCGCCGTGGACAGGTGCACCTTGCCCACCACGTCCTGCGCGGACTGCGGCAGGTAGGCGATGTAGAGCGGCTGGCGCGGCATCAGCTCCGCGATGAAGGACTTCTTGCCCAGCGCCGTCAGGTCGTCCACATGGTGGAAGTCCATCTTGAAGAAGTGGCGGCCCAGGCCTTCGTAGAAGGGCGAGCTGCCGTCTTCGGCCTGGAAGCCGCGCATTTCCGCAATCAGCTTTTGCGTAAACAGGTGCGGGAACTGGGCGATGAACAGGAAGCGGCTCTTCGACAGCAGCTTGCCGTTGTGGCCCTGGCGGTAGTCCGGATGCAGGAAGAGCGAACACAGTTCGCTGCTGCCCGTAAGGTCGTTCGAGAGGTAGAGCGTGTCCATCTTCGTGAACACGTTCAGCTCGCGGCTCGAATGCACCAGGGTGCCGATGCGGTAATTGTAGAAAGGCTCGGTCAGGCCCACGGCGCCCTTGATGGCGCACACGCCCGCGAGGCGGCCATTGCTGGTGTCCTCCATCACGAACATGTAGTCGCGCTGTTCGGGCGGAATGGTTTCGGCGAAGGAGGCGCAGGCCGTTTCGAGGCGCTCGCCCATCATCTTCATGTCGGGCTTGAGCGTGGTCATGCCGGTGCCGACCTGCGTGGCGAGGCTGTACAGGGCATTCAGGTCGTTGGCGTTGATGGCGCGTACAACTAGCATAGGTTTCTCGCGATAAGTGATTGCGGCATCAGATACGTACACAGGTCACGGCGTCGCCCGGCGACACGCGCAGCAGGTCCTGCACATCGGCGCTCAGGCCTATCGAGTCGCCGCCCTCCAGCGCATGGCCGCGTATGGTCACGGCGCGGAAGTTCTGCCCTGTTCCGGCAGCCACCGCATAGGTGACGTCGCCGCCGCGCGCGGGCACGGCGTTCTCCACGCGCAGTTGCATGGAGGACGTGAAGGTGCGCAGCGAGTGCTTGTGGGCCTGCAGGATCGGGCCGCCGTCGAAGATGTCGATGTATTCGTCGGCCTCGAAGCCTTCGGACGTGAGCAGGTTGAAGGCCAGTTCCCCGGATGGATGGATCTGGCCCATCGCTGCCTGCGCATCGCCCGGCAGCAGCGGCACGTAGACGGGATAGTGGGGCATGAGCTCCACGATCAGGGTGCGGTTACGCGCGCCGCCGATGGTGCGCTCGGCATCCAGGAAATCCATCTTGAAGAACTTGCGGCCCAGCGCGTCCCAGAAGGGCGAGCCGCCCTTTTCGTCCGTGACGCCGGCCAGGGGCACGAAGAAACGGTCGCCGAAGCGCTGCGGCGCGCGCACGGCGAACAGCAGGCGCGAACGGGAAAGCAGCGCCGCCTCGGGACCATGCAGCGCCTCCTCGTCCACGTAGAAGCTGGAGAGCTGGGAATAGGCCGTGAGTTCGGAGCACAGGGTCAGCGCGTGTACGCTGTGGCTGATGTTCAGGTCGCGCGAGACCTGCTGGATCACGTCGTTACGGAAGGAGAAGTAGGTGCCGTTGGAACCGGCGGACGCGAAGATGGCGGCGGTGCCGCAGATCTTGCGCGTGGCCAGGGACTCCAGCACGAACAGGTACGATTCCTCGCTTGGGATATCGACCTGGGCCGAGAACGAGGCAATCGAACGCTCGACTGCCTGCGCGATCTTCTCGCGCGTCTTGGGCAAGGTATGGACACCCGGCATGGTCACTGCGGCGAGCGATTCAAGCGCCGCAATATCCCCAAGTTCTACCGGACGGACTACATACATGGGAACTCCTTGTAATAAGAAACGCCCGGTACGCGGACCGGGCGGACAGGCCGGGAGGCGGGCCGCTTACGCAGCCTTGATCATGCCGTCCAGGGCCAGGCGCAGCAGGCGGTCAGCCTCGGCGATCTGGGCGTCGGTCACGATCAGCGCAGGCGCCAGGCGCACCACGTCGGTGCCTGCGATCAGGATCATCAGGCCTTCGGCTTCGGCGGCGCGCTGGATATCCTTGGAGCGGCCCTTGAAGGGCTCCGCCACCACGAGGCCCAGCAGCAGGCCGGCGCCGCGCACGGCGTGGAACACCTGCGGATAATCCTTCACCAGCTGTTCCAGCTTGGCGATCAGGTTCAGGCTTGCTTCCTTCACGCGCGCCAGGAAGGCGGGCTGGTTGATCGTATTCAGCACGGTCAGGGCCACGGTCGCTGCCAGCGGGTTGCCGCCGTAGGTGGTGCCGTGGGTGCCGACGGCCAGGGTCTTGCCCAGTTCATCGGTGGTCAGCATGGCGGCGACAGGGTAGCCGTTGCCCAGGGCCTTGGCCGAGGTCAGGATGTCCGGAGTCACGCCGTAGCCCATGTAGGCGAAGAGCGAACCGGTACGGCCCATGCCGCACTGGACTTCGTCGAAGATCAGCAGGGCGCCGGTCTTGTCGCACAGGGCGCGCAGCTCCTTCAGGAACTCCGGATTGCCCGGCATGACGCCGCCCTCGCCCTGCACGGGCTCCACGATCACGGCGCACACGTCGTCGGTGATGGCGGCGCGCGCGGCTTCGATGTCGTTGTACGGCAGGTGGTCGATCGACGGCGGCAGCGGCTCGAAGCCTTCGGTGTACTTGGACTGGCCGCCCACGGACACGGTAAACAACGTGCGGCCGTGGAAGGAATTCAGGAAGGACACGATGCGCGACTTGTTCGGGCCGAATTTGGTGTGGGCGTGGCGGCGGGCCAGCTTCAGCGCGGCCTCATTGGCTTCGGCGCCGGAATTGCAGAAGAAGGCGCGGTCGGCGAAAGTCGCTTCCGTGATGGCCAGGCCGAGGCGCAGCACCGGCTCGTTGGTGTAGCCGTTACCGAGGTGCCACAGGGTGTTGGCCTGGCGGGTGAGCGCCTCGATCAGGATGGGGTTGCAGTGGCCGAGGGAAGCGACGGCGATACCGGAGGTGAAATCCAGGTAATGCTTGCCGTTCTGGTCCCACAGATCCAGGCCGGATGCTCGGACTGGAACCATGTTTGCCGGTGCATAAGTCGGCACGAGGACTTCATCGAAAGTCTGCCGGGTGACAGGGCGGGTGGTTACAGACGAATCAAGCTTGGCGTTCATTGGCGAATCCCCATCGAAGTAAGAGGTGAGTAGACATTGTAAGAGGCGCGATCCTAAAACTCTTTTGAATCTGCGACAAGGTTTTTCAAAATTGCCTAAAGGTGACTCGGCGTCCCCGTCTGTCCCCAATTAGGAAATGTTTCTTAATTGGGGACAGACCCCTTTAAGAAATTAGCGGGAGGCGAGCTTGCGCTGGCGTTCTTCGCGGGGGGTGTTGCCGAACAGGGCGCCGAAGGCGGTGGAGAAGTGGGAGCCGGAGCTGAAGCCGCACATGAGGCCCACTTGCACAATGGAATGGTTGGTGTCGCGCAGCAGCTGCCGCGCCCGCTGGAGGCGCAGCTCGAGGTAGTAGCGCGAGGGCAGGCTGCCCAGGTATTGCTTGAAGAGCCGCTCCAGCTGGCGGCGCGACAGGCCCACCAGCCCGGCAATGTCGTCCGTCGACAGGGGCTCTTCGATGTTGGCTTCCATTAGCGTTACCGCCTCGGACAGTTTGGGCTGCAAGGCGCCGAAGCGGGCCTGGAGCGCTACCCGCTGCCGCTCTTCGGGGCCGCGCACGCGCTCGATGCAGAGCGCTTCCTTGACCTCGGCCTGCACTCCGGCGCCCAGCAGGGCTTCGATCAGGGTCAGGCTGAAGTCGATGCTGGCGGCGCCGCCGCAGCAGCTGAGGTGGCGGCCGTCCAGGGCGTAGATATTGGGCGTGAGGATGGCGCGCGAGGTGATGTCTTCCGTTTCCGAGTACAGCGACCACGGCAGGGCGATGCGCACGCCGCCCAGCACGCCCGCCTCGGCGAGCCACAGCACCGCGCCGCCCACCCCGCCCCACCAGTCCGCCGAACGCAGGCGTTCGACCAGGGCGCGGCTGAGCTGGGGAGCCAAAGGCGTCTGCTGCTCGTCCGCCGCCAGCAGGGCGATGTGCCACTGGGTGCTGAGGTCGGCCGCGGCCTGGCTGGGGGTGAGAATGTCGAGCTGGAGGCGCTGGCCCGCCAGGCGCTGGGCCAGCCGCAGGGGCTGCGCCAGGCCGGACCAGCCCAGGCTGTCCGCCTCGCCCGCGTTCACCAGCAGGACATGCAGCGTGGGTTCCTGGGCCAGGCGGGAGAGTTCGTCGAAGGACATGCTTGCGGTGTAAGGCGTTTACTCGGGTGCGAGCGAACTCGGGGGCCGCTCGGGGGTGTTCCATTGGCTCACTATCATACCGGAGATCAGCAGGGCCGCGCCGAGCAGGCCCGTCCAGCCCAGGGTTTCGCCCAGCCAGAAATAGGCAAAAATGGCCGCGCAGCCGGGCTCGAAGGCGTAGATCACGGCCGCCTCGTTGGCCGTGGCATGGCTCTGGCCCCAGGTTTGCAGGGAGATGATGGCGGCCGTGGCCACCACGCCCAGGTAGACGAGGTTCACCGAGTACAGCTTCAGCCCCTGCAGGATGTAGGCCCAGTAGTCGGCCCGGTCCTGGGCCACGTCCACCGGCCCGCGCGGCATTTCGCGCAGCAGTATCCAGAGCCCGGCGAAGACGGCCACCGTCATGATCTGGGCCGCCGTCAGGGTCATGAGCCGCTCGGCCTTGCGCGAGAACACTTCCATCACCTTGATGTAGACGCCGAAGCTCAGGGCCGCCAGCAGGGCCAGCGTGTCGCCGCGCCCCCAGGAGAAGCTGCCTTCCCAGCACAGGGCGAAGAGGCCCGCGACGGCCAGCGCCAGCGCCACCACGATGCGGCGGTCCGGCCATTTGCCCATGGCAATGCCCAGCAGGGGGACGACCAGTACGTTCAGGCCGCAGATGAAGGCGTTGCGGTTGGAGGTGGTGAGGGCCAGGCCTTCCACCTGGCACAGGTAGCAGAAGAAGAGCAGCACCCCGGCCAGGAAGCCATAGTGCAAGTCCTTCCACGCGGCGCGGATGACGAAGGGCAGCAGGAGCAGGCTGGCGATGCCGAAGCGGCTCAGCACGATCCAGTTGGCCGAGAGGTAGCCGGTCATGTCCTTCATGGCCGGGAAGGTGGTGCCCCAGACGATGGTGACGATCAACAGGGCAAGGATACCGCGCGCATGGGAGGGCATAGGGCTTCCGACAGTGTGTTATTTCAACAAGATTACGAATGGTAACCGAATGCGGCGGGAGTGCGCGCTATATAATCCTGCCCATGGGCGAACGCTATCTGAAAAGTATCCGCTTGCTGGCCGAGTGCATGCAGGCTTTCGAACGCCTGTCGGGACAGCATGTGCGTGAGTGTGGGCTGACCCACGCGCAGTTCGATATCATAGCCACGCTGGGAAATACGCCCGGCATGCCGTACAAGGAGCTGGGCGAGCGCACGCTGATCACCAAGGGAACGCTCACCGGCGTGATCGAGCGCCTGGAGGAGAAGGGCCTGGTCGAGCGCGAACGCAGCGCGGACGACAAGCGCTCCTTCTTCATCCGCCTCACGCCCCAGGGGGAGAAACTGTTCGCCCAGGTCTTTCCCTATGTGGTGGCGAAGGGCGCTGAACTGTTTGCTTCCGTCCAGGAAACAGAGTTCGCCGCGCTGGAGCGGGAGCTGTCCCATCTCAAGCAGGTACTGGCCCGGGCCGGCGCCTGATTTCTCTTCACTTTAAGGCAACGATGCTAAAAACTTCACTGATCGAAGGCGTAACGCCAGCCCAGTTCGACAAACAGATTGTCGGCAACCTGCTGCTCGAACACGTGGCGCCGGAGGTGGTGCGCAAGGAAAAGCTGCTGATCGGCGTGCGCAACGAGGAAGGCGATATCTACCGCCTGATCGGGGCCACCAAGCACAACAGCTTCACCAACGCCGTCGAGGAGCTGGAAGACATGGAGCTCGTGGACGAGCTGGCTACCCACGAAGGCACGCACGAAGGCTGCGACGCCATCTTCCGCGAGGCCTGAAGCATTGAGGTTTCCAATCGGCAAGTCCGCGCCCGATTAAGAAAGAAATAATGCCTTTCGGCAATAATTGCTTATAATTTCGGGATGGACCGACTGGATATCTTCAAAGTGCTCATCGCCGAGGCGCAGCGCGGCGAGATGGTGTTCCCTGCCAATGTGAACGCCTCTCTGCGCCTGCAGGAAGCGCTGGCCGACCCCGACTGCCACGTGGATCTCGCCGCGCGCCTCATCGCGGCCGATCCCCTGCTGGCCGCGCGCACGGTGGCGATCGCCAATTCCGTCGCCTACAACCGTTCCGGCACCGAAATCTCCAGCGTACGTTCGGCCGTCCAGCGCCTGGGCGTGCGCACCCTGCAAACCCTGGTCGCCGCCCTGCTCGTGCGCCAGATCGGCAGCCGCATCGAAGATTCCTCCCTGCGCGCCCGCGCCGGGCAGCTGTGGGAGCACACGGCCCATACGGCCGCCCTGGCCCAGGTGATTGCGCGCCGCGTCACCCATGTCGATCCCGATACCGCCATGTTCGCGGGCGTGGTGCATGAGGTGGGCGGCTTCTACCTGCTCTCGCGCGCCGAGGAATTCCCCGGCGTGGCGGACGGCGAGCCGGAAGAGTGGGTCATGCACGGCGAAGTGGAGATCGGCCGCCTGGTGCTGGAGCGCCTGATGGTGCCCGAATCGGTACGGCGCGCCGTGGAGGCCATGTGGACCGGCCTGCGCGCCCTGCCGCCCGAAACGCTGGGCGATACCCTGCTGCTGGCGGACGACCTCGCGCCCGTGGCCTCGCCCCTGCATACGCGCTCCGGCGCCACTTCTCCCCTGGCCGCCCGCACCATCGATTTCGTGGTGGGCGACGGCACCCTGCACGAGATCCTCGCCGAGTCGCGCAGCGACGTGCAGTCCCTGTATGCGGTGCTGATGCTTTAACGCGCGGCCCGCTTGGGCGATAATGGCGCTTTTTGCAAAACGCCACGCTCCCATGCCGATTCTCCGTTTTCTTGCAGGCCTCGCGCTTGCGTGTTCCGCCGCTGCTGCCATCGCCCAGGGCAGCATTGCCCTCGAAGGCGCGCCTTATGTGCTGGACGGGACGGAGGTGCGCACCATCCGCGCCAAGGCCCTGCAGCGCGAATACCAGGTCTTCGTGAGCCTGCCGGCTTCCTACGAGAAGAGCGGCCGCAGCTATCCGGTGGTTTTCGTCACGGACGCCAACTACGCATTTCCGCTCACCCGCGCCATCGCGGCGCGTGCGGGCAACCACGGGCGCCAGATCGAGGAGTTCATCCTGGTCGGCCTGTCCTATGCGCGCGGCGATACCCCGACCTACAGCCGCCGCCGCGACTACACGCCCACGCCCACAGCGGACAAGACCGTGACCTCCGACATGCCGGGCCGCGAACCGAAGTACGGCGAGTCGGAAGGCTACCGCCGCTTCATCATCGACGAGGTGCTGCCCTTCATCGCCCAGCGCTACCGCGCGGACATGGCGCGCAAGACGCTGATGACCCATTCCTACGGCTCCCTGCTGGCGCTGGACATCCTGTTCAACGAGCCGGGCGCCTTCGAGAACTATGTGCTCGGCAGCCCTTCCCTCTGGTTCAACAACAAGGTGATGTTCGAGCGCGAGCGCGCCTATGCGGCGAAGAACCGGGACCTGCGCGCCAACGTGTATTTTGCGGTGGGCGGCTACGAGACCCTGCGCCCGGGCCCGCGCTACAACAAGGACGACGACATGGTGCGCGACATGCGCGCCTTCATGCGCAGCCTGCGCTCGCGGAACTACCCGGGCCTGCGCATGGAGGGAGAGGTGATCCGCGACGAGGACCACCTCACGGTGGCCCCCATCATCATCACCCACGGCCTGCGCTGGGCGCTGCCGGGCAAGGATATCAGGTAAGGCTGCTGCGGCCGCAAGGCGGCTGCGCCGGCCGGTACTTGCAGACCAGGCGCATCGGGCAGGGGCGCTGGCAGGCCGCTGCGCCTTGCTGCACCAGGGGGATGACAGGTGGGTTTTGCATCTTCTCTCCGGACAAAAAAAATGCCCGCTCGAGAGCGGGCCAAGTCCAAAACTAGGGATGTCCTGAAAGAG
Organism: Massilia endophytica; assembly: GCF_021165955.1. Lineage (NCBI taxonomy): Bacteria > Pseudomonadati > Pseudomonadota > Betaproteobacteria > Burkholderiales > Oxalobacteraceae > Massilia > Massilia endophytica. The sequence goes on from NZ_CP088952.1 coordinate 4,353,622, forward strand.
ACGGTTCCATAGTAAGCGCAGGACCTGGCGCGCTCTGTGCGCTAGCTAACATAAAGCAAATAATTACCAGACAGGGTTGGTGTGCTGCCAGACGGGCAGCTGCTGCACCCTGGCGAACCAGCGCTGCACGTTCGGATACTGGGTCACCGGCACGCTGGCGCGCTCGGTGTACATCAGGGGCGCGGCCACCGCGTAATCGGCCATGGTCACCGTATCGCCCACCAGCCATTCGCGGTGGGCCAGGTGGCGGTCCAGTACCTCGGCGAGCGGGGCCAGTTCGGCGCTGCCCCGCGCCAGCTCGGCAGCGTCAGGCCCCGTGCCTTCCACGAACTTCTTCCATACGTTCTCCCAGGTAAAGACGGCAATCGCCGTGGCGAAGTGCTGGCTGGCCCAGAACAGCCAGCGGTTCACGTCCGCCTTGGCCTGAGGGTCTTGCGGGCAGGCGGTCTGGCCCGGCGTCAGCTCGGCCATGTACTGCATGATGGCGCAGGACTCCCACAGCACGAAGTCGCCATGCACCAGCACCGGCACCTTGCCGTTGGGGTTCACTTCGGCCAGGCGGCGGCGGTCGTCCGGGCTTCCCAGGTTGATCTCCGTAAGGTCGAGCTTCAGGCCGAGGTGCAGGGCCGTCATCATGACGCGGCGGGAATTGGACGACAGCGGGTGGTGGTAGAGGTGCATTGCCTTCTCCTTCATGCGTTGTTCGATGCATGAATGCTACCGGCAGGCGATGACAGATTCTGTCAGGAGTCGTCGTGAATGCTTTGCTCTTCGCGCCAGCGGCGCAGCAGCTGGTGGCGCGGCACCGGGTAGCGGTCTGCAAGTGTCTCGGCGGTGACGATGCGGTCGACGCGGAAGTGGCGCGTGGCGTCGCGCAGCTCGCACCACGCGGCGAGCACGCGCCGGCCCTCGAAGAAGGCCAGGGCGAAAGGCCAAACGGTGCGCTCGGACTGGTTGCCCTTCTCGTCGCTGTAGCCCAGGCGCAGCTTGCACTGCCGCCGTATTGCTTCGCGCGCAGGCCGCATGAACACTTCGTTGCTGCTTCCGTTCACGCGCACCGGCACCCACAGGCTGGTGTCGGCCATGTGGTCGCGCAGGTCCTTGGGCGTGGCGGTGGCGATCTTGGCGAGGGCGGACGTGGCGGCGCGCGTGAGGGTCTCGTCGCCTTGCTGGTGCACCCAGCGCGCGCCCAGTACCAGGGCTTCCAGTTCGTCGGCATCGAACATGAGCGGCGGCAGGAAGAAGCCGGTGCGCAGCACATAGCCCACGCCCGCCGAGCCCTCCACCGGCGCGCCCAGTTCGGCCAGCGCCTGGATGTCGCGGTAGATGGTGCGTTCGGACACGCCCAGCCGCTCCGCCAGCACAGCCGCGGTGACCGGACGGCGGTTGCCGCGCAGCGCATCCATCAGCTGAAACAGTCGGCCGGTGCGGCTCATGTCGTTCGCTCCCCAGTGAAGAACGCTAGCTTACCATGACGGCAAGATTGACAGGAGGGCCAGGGCGCGATGAAATGGCTGAAAGGAGGATATTCAATGGACGGACAAGGTGGACAACTCTGGGTGGTGATGGGCGTAAGCGGCTGCGGCAAGAGCTCCATCGGCGCGCTGCTGGCGCAGTCGCTGGGCGCGCGCTTTATCGAAGGCGACAGCTTCCACCTGCCCGCCAGCGTGGCGAAGATGACGGCCGGGATTCCGCTGGATGACGCGGACCGCATGCCCTGGCTGGAATTGCTGCAGCAGGAGATCCGCAAGGCGGCCGACGCGGGCGAAGGCCTGGTGCTGGCCTGCTCCTCGCTCAAGCGGCGCTACCGGGATGTGCTGCGCGCGGGCGCCCCTTCGCTGCGCTTCGCCCATCTCGCAGGCAGCCCGGAAGTCATCGCCGTGCGCATGAGCCAGCGCCCCGGCCACTTCATGCCCACCTCCCTGCTCGAGAGCCAGTTCGCCGTCCTCGAACCCCTGCAGCCGGACGAGGCGGGCCTGAGCCTGGACCTGCTCAAGGAACCCCAGGCGATCGTCGCCGACATCCTGAACGGGCGATAAAAAAGGCCGCGCAGCTTTCGCCGGCGGCCTTTTGCGGGGCGCTGCGTCTTAAACGACGGCGCCGTCCGTTTCGTCCTTTTCCTTGACCGGCTTGATCAGGTCTTCACGCTTCACGCCCAGCCACATGGCCACGGCCGCGGCAACGAACACGGAAGAGTAGATACCGAAGCAGATGCCGATGGTCAGTGCTATGGCGAAGAAGTGCAGCGTCGGGCCGCCCAGGAAGAGCATGGACAGCACCATCATCTGCGTGCAGCCGTGGGTGATGATGGTACGCGAGATGGTGGAGGTGATCGCGTTGTCGATCACTTCGTGCACGCTCATCTTGCGCTGCTTGCGGAAGTTCTCGCGGATACGGTCGAAGATAACCACCGACTCGTTCACCGAGTAGCCCAGCACCGCCAGCACGGCGGCCAGCACCGTCAGCGAGAATTCCCACTGGAAGAAGGCGAAGAAGCCGAGAATGATCACCACGTCGTGCAGGTTTGCCACGATGGCGGCGACCGCGAATTTCCATTCGAAGCGGATGGCCAGGTAGATCATCACGCCAACCACCACCATGACAAGGGCGTTCAGGCCGTTCTGCGCCAGTTCCTCGCCCACCTGCGGGCCGACGAATTCCACCTTCTGCAGCTGCACCGACTCGGCGCCCGCCGCGTCAACGCAGCCCAGCTTGGCGATGTGCTCGCCCTTCGGGGTCACGGTGTCGAACTGCTTCGTGCTGCCCTGTTCGGCCTTGCACAGCGCCTCGAAGACCTTGCGCGAGGTGTCGGCGGTGTTCGAGCCTTCGGCGATCGGCAGGCGGATCATGGCGTCGCGCGCCGTGTCGAAACTGGTGACTTCAGGCTGCTCGTAGCCCAGGCTCTCCAGGGTGTGGCGGATGGCCGGCAGGTTGGCTGCCTTCGGGTACTTCACCTCCATCACCGTGCCGCCCTTGAACTCGATGGACAGGTGCAGACCCTTGTGGACCAGGAAGAACACGGCCGCCACGAAGGTCAACGCCGAAACGACGTTGAACACCAGCGCGTGGCGCATGAACGGAATGTCTTTGTGAATGCGGAAAAATTCCATGTGATTCCTCTATCTTCCCTAGCCGTTACTTGGACTGGCCCGGCACCCAGACGGTGCCGATCGACAGCGATTGCAGTTTCTTCTTGCGGCCGTACCACAGGTTGACCACGCCGCGCGATACGAAGACCGCAGAGAACATCGAGGTCAGGATGCCCAGGCAGTGCACCACAGCGAAGCCGCGCACCGCGCCCGAACCGAAGACCAGCAGCGCCAGGCCCACGATCAGGGTGGTGACGTTCGAGTCCAGGATGGTGGCCCATGCGCGGTCGAAGCCCGCCGCAATGGAGGCCTGCGGGGAGGCGCCTGCGCGCAGCTCCTCGCGGATGCGCTCGTTGATCAGCACGTTGGCGTCGATCGCCATACCCAGGGCCAGCGCGATCGCGGCGATACCCGGCAATGTCAGCGTCGCCTGCATCAGCGACAGCAGCGCCACCAGCAGCAGCAGGTTGACGGCCAGCGCCAGCACGCTGAAGAAGCCGAACATCATGTAGTAGGCGATCATGAAGACCGCGATGGCGGCGAAGCCGTACATGGTGGAGTGCAGGCCCTTGGCCACGTTCTCGGCGCCCAGCTGCGGGCCGATGGTGCGCTCTTCCAGGAAGTCCATCGGCGCGTACAGCGCGCCGGCGCGCAGCAGCAGCGCCAGTTCGGTGGAGTTCTCGATGGTGCCCATGCCGGTGATGCGGAAGCGGCTGCCCAGTTCTTCCTGGATGGTGGCCACGGACAGCACTTCAGGCTTGCCCTTCTCGAACAGCACGATGGCCATGCGCTTGCCCACGTTGCCGCGGGTGGCTTCGCGCATCTTGCGGCCGCCGTCGCCGTTCAGGTCCAGCGACACGGCAGGCTGCTGGTTCTCGTCGAAGGTGGCGGTGGCGCTGGCGATGTAGTCGCCGGTCAGGATCACGTCCTTCGACAGCACGACCGGCACGGCCTTGCCGACCGTGAACAGCTCGGAGTTGAAGGGAATGGCGGCGGAGAGCTCGGTGCCGGGGGTGATGGTTTCGTCCACCAGGCGCACTTCCAGGGTGGCGGTGCGGCCGATGATGGACTTGGCGCGCGCCACGTCCTGCACGCCGGGCAGCTGGACCACGATGCGGTCCGGGCCCTGCTGCTGGATGATCGGTTCGGCCACGCCCAGCTCATTGACGCGCTTGGACAGGGTGGCGATGTTCTGCTTCACGCCGTTGTCCAGGGTGTCCTTGAGGGCGGCGGGCTTCATGGTGGCGACCAGTTTCAGGTCGGCGCCGTCGGCGCTGTCGGCCAGGGCCAGGTCGCTCATCTCGGCCAGCGCGTTGCGCGCGGCCTGGCGGGTGGCATCGTCGCGGAACTTGATCACGATGCTGTCGCCCGAACGCTCGATGCCTGCGTGGCGCACGTTCTTGTCGCGCAGCTGGCTGCGCACGGCGGCCTGGTAGCCCTGGATGCGCTTGTTCAGCGCCGCCTTGGTGTCCACCTGCATCAGGAAGTGCACCCCGCCGCGCAGGTCGAGGCCGAGGTACATCGGCAGCGCGCGCATCTTCTGCATCCACTGCGGGGTGTTCGGCATCAGGTTGACGGTGACGATATAGGTGGGGTCGGACGGGTCGGCGTTCAGGCCCTTCTCCAGCGCCAGGCGCGCCTTGAACTGGTCGTCCGTGGTGGCGAAGCGGGCGCGCACCGAGTGGCTCGCGCCCTCATCCAGGGTCACGCCTTCGTTGGCGATGTTCTCGCGCTTGAGCACCGATTCCACCTGGGCCGCAACGGCCGGGGTGACCTTCACGGTCGATTTGCCGCTGGTGATCTGCAATGCGGGGGATTCGCCGAAGTAGTTGGGCGCCGTGTACAGTGCGCCCAGCACCACCACCACGACGATGACGATATATTTCCAGACAGGATAGCGATTCATATTCTTCAGCGTTCAGTAAAAGCCGGATACATAAACGGGCGGCCATGCCGCCCGTGCCGTCGTATTACAGACCCTTCAGCGTGCCCTTCGGCAGCAGCGTGGTGATGGAAGGCTTCTGCACCCAGATCTCAGTGCCGGCTGCCACTTCCAGCGACACATACACGTCGGTCACCTTGGACACCTTGCCCAGGATGCCGCCGGCGGTCACGACTTCGTCGCCCTTCGCCAGGGCGTCCATCATGGCTTTTTGCTCTTTCGCGCGCTTCTGCTGGGGGCGGATCATGAGGAAATACATGACCACGAACATCAGGATCAGCGGCAGGAAGGTGGACAGGTTGCTCATGGTGGCGGCTTCGGCGCCTTGAGCGTATGCGTTGGAAATGAACACGGGTGACTCCAGTTGTGTTTATAAGTGTTAAAAATTAGCGCTGTATTCTAGCACTCGCCGCAGGCCCCAAGATGGGGCCTATATCACTTTTTGCAAGATCCTGCTTAAACGCCCCGCGCCCGGTCGGAGTGGAACTCCTTTACCCAGTCGGGGAAACGGTCTTCGTCCAGGGCCTCGCGCATCTGGCGCATGATATCCAGGTAGTAGTGCAGGTTGTGGATGGTGTTCAGGCGCGCGCCCAGGATCTCCTGCGCCCGGTGCAGGTGGTGCAGGTAAGCGCGGCTGAAGTTCCGGCAGGCGTAGCAGGAGCAGGTGGGGTCCAGCGGCTCCTTGTCATCCTTATAACGTGCGTTCTTGACCTTGATGTCGCCGAAGCGGGTGAAGATCCAGCCGTTGCGGGCGTTCCGGGTGGGCATGACGCAGTCGAACATGTCCACGCCGTTCGACACGCCCGCCACCAGGTCTTCCGGCGTGCCCACGCCCATCAGGTAGTGCGGCTTGTTGGCGGGAAGGCGCGGGCCGACGTGTTCCAGCACGCGCATCATGTCCTCCTTCGGCTCCCCCACGGAGAGGCCGCCGATGGCCAGGCCGGGGAAATCGATCTTTTCCAGCCCTTCCAGCGATTCGTCGCGCAGCTTCTCGAACATGCCGCCCTGGACGATGCCGAACAGCGCGTTCGGGTTTTCGCCGCGCTTGAATTCGTCCATCGAGCGCTGGGCCCAGCGCAGGGACATGCGCATGGATTTCGCCGCTTCGTCCATGGTAGCGGGGCGGCCGTCGATCTCGTAGGGCGTGCACTCGTCGAACTGCATCACGATGTCCGAATTGAGCACGCGCTGGATCTGCATGGAGATTTCGGGCGAGAGGAACAGCTTGTCCCCGTTGATGGGCGAATTGAAATGCACGCCCTCTTCCGTGATTTTGCGCATTTCGCCCAGGGAGAAGACCTGGAAGCCGCCCGAGTCGGTGAGGATGGGTTTATCCCAGCCCATGAAGCCGTGCAGGCCGCCGAACTTCGACATCACGTCGTTGCCGGGGCGGAGCCACAGGTGGAAGGTATTGCCGAGAATGATCTGGGCGCCGATTTCCTTCAGCTCCAGCGGCGACATGGCCTTCACCGAACCGTAGGTGCCCACGGGCATGAAGATGGGCGTCTGCACCTCGCCGTGGTTCAGCTTCACCGTGCCGCGGCGGGCCTTGGTCTTGCCGGTAGTATCGGTCTTGAGTAGCTTGAATTCCAACATTGTTCGATTCCTAAATCAGGCCCGGTTGGGCGTCGTCAGCAGCATGGCGTCGCCATAGCTGAAGAAGCGGTATTCGCTGGCGATGGCGTGGGCGTAGGCGCCGCGGATCTCTTCGAAACCGGCGAAGGCCGACACCAGCATCAGCAGGGTCGATTTCGGCAGGTGGAAGTTGGTGATCAGGCGCGTCACCGTCTTGAACTGGTAGCCGGGGGTGATGAAGAGGGCCGTATCCGCGCTGCCCGCTTTCAGTTCGCCCGTCTGCGAGGCCGACTCCAGGGCGCGAAGGCTGGTGGTGCCCACGGCCACCACGTCGCGGCCTGCCGCGCGGGCCGTCTTCACCGCATCCACCGTCGCCTGCGGCATGGTGTACCACTCGGTGTGCATCTTGTGCTCGGCCAGGTTCTCGGTGCGCACGGGCTGGAAGGTGCCCGCGCCCACGTGCAGGGTGACATAGGCGAACTGCACACCCTTGGCCTTGAGTTTCTCCAGCAGGGCCTCGTCGAAATGCAGGCCAGCCGTCGGTGCGGCGACAGCGCCCGGCACCTTGCCGAAGACCGTCTGGTAGCGCGTTTCGTCGAATTCGCCCGGCGCGTGCTCGATATAGGGCGGCAGGGGCAGGCGGCCGTACTGCTCGATCAGTTCGAACACGTCGGCGCCGAAGTGCAGGGTGTAGAACTCGCCCGCGCGTTCGCCCACCGTGACGTCGAAAGCCTCGGCCAGGCGGATCTTCACGCCGGGGCCGGGCGACTTCGAGGCGCGCACCTGGGCCAGCACCGTGCGCGTGTCCAGCACGCGCTCCACCAGCACTTCCACCTTGCCGCCGCTGTCCTTCACGCCGAAGAAGCGCGCCTTGAGCACGCGGGTGTCGTTCATCACCAGCAGGTCGCCGGGCTGCAGAAGCTCCAGGATGTCGGTGAACTGGCGGTCGATGAGGTGAGCGCCATCGACCTGCAGCAGGCGGGAAGCGCTGCGGTCAGGCAGAGGAAATTGCGCAATGCGCTCGGGCGGCAAGTTAAAATCGAAGTCGGACAGCGAATACATGGAAACACTACACAAACAATTGGGCGAACCCTCTATTTTACGCCATCTGCCCAAAAACACCGCAAACAATGCCTGAACCGAAGCAAAAGAAGCCCGCAGCCACTGTCGAAAGCAAGCTCGCCAAACTCGGGCTGCGCACGGACATGGACCTGGTGCTGCACCTGCCCATGCGCTACGAGGACGAAACCGAGGTCATGACGATCCAGGAGGCCTGCCTGCGCGGCGGCCAGACTTCGCAGGTGGAGGGCGTGGTGACGAAGAACGAAATCGCCTACAAGCCGCGCCGCCAGCTGCTCGTGCACATCGCGGACGAAACGGGCGACCTCCAGCTGCGCTTCATGAATTTCTACGGCAGCCAGGTCAAGCAGCTTTCCGAAGGCGTTCGTGTGCGGGTTCGCGGAGAGCTGAAGCACGGCTTTTTCGGCGCAGAGATGGTGCATCCCGCCTACAAGGTGGTGAACGAGGGCGCGCCCCTGCCCACGTCGCTCACGCCCGTCTACCCTTCCGGCGAAGGCCTTTCCCAGCTGGTGCTTCGGCGTGCCATTGCCGAGGCGATGAAGCGGGTGAACTGGGAAGACACGGTGCCTGCCGCCGTGGTCTCGCACATGCGCCTGGAAGCTTTCGAGCCCAGCGTGCGCCTGCTGCACTACCCGCCGCAGGACGTGGACGAACATGCGCTGGCCGAGCGCAGCCACCCGGCGTGGACGCGGATGAAGTTCGACGAACTGCTGGCCCAGCAGCTGTCCCTGAAGCGGGCGCAGAAGGCGCGGCGCATGAAAGGCTCGCCTGCCCTGAAGAGCGTTGGCGATCTTTCCTCCGCTTTCCAGGCAGCCCTGCCCTTCAAGCTGACGGGCGCCCAGCAGCGCGTGCTGAAGGAGATCCGCGCCGACATCGGCAAACCTTACCCCATGCAGCGGCTGCTGCAGGGCGATGTGGGCAGCGGCAAGACGGTGGTGGCGGCGCTGGCGGCCGCCCAGGCGATCGACAGCGGCTACCAGGCCGCCCTCATGGCCCCCACGGAAATCCTCGCCGACCAGCATTTCCGCAAGATCGCGGCCTGGCTGGAACCACTGGGTGTGAAGGTGGCCTGGCTGACGGGCAGCCTGAAGAAAAAGGACAAGCTGGCCGCGACCGCGCTGGTGGAATCCGGCGAGGCCCGGCTGGTGATCGGCACCCATGCCCTCATCCAGGATACGGTGCAGTTCCCGAAACTGGGCCTCGTGATCGTGGACGAGCAGCACCGCTTCGGCGTTGGCCAGCGCCTCACTCTGCGCAACAAGGGCAGCGACGGCCTGGTGCCGCACCAGCTCATGATGTCCGCCACGCCGATTCCGCGCACCCTGGCGATGACCTATTACGCCGACCTCGAAGTGTCGGTGATCGACGAACTGCCGCCGGGGCGCACGCCCATCGTCACCCGCGCCATCGACCAGAACCGGCGCGACGAGGTGATAGAGCGCGTGCATGCCGCCGCCCTGGAAGGCCGCCAGGTCTACTGGGTCTGTCCCCTGATCGAGGAATCGGAAGCCCTGCAGCTGCAAACCGCGACCGAAACCTATGAAACCCTCGCCGCCGCCCTGCCCGACCTGCGCGTGGGCCTCGTGCACGGCCGCCTCAAGCCTGCGGAGAAGCAGGTGGTCATGGACGCCTTTGCCGCAGGCGAGGTGCATGTGCTGGTGGCCACCACGGTGATCGAGGTGGGCGTGGACGTGCCGAACGCCTCGCTGATGGTGATCGAGCACGCCGAACGTTTCGGCCTCTCCCAGCTGCACCAGCTGCGGGGCCGCGTGGGGCGCGGCTCGGCGGCCAGCGTCTGCCTGCTGCTGTACCAGAGCCCCCTCGGCCCCATTGCGAAGCAGCGCCTAATGACGATGCGGGAAACGACGGACGGCTTCGAGATCGCCCGGCGGGACCTGGAGATCCGCGGCCCCGGCGAATTCCTCGGCGCGCGCCAGTCCGGCCAGGCCATGCTGCGCTTCGCCGACCTGGAAACCGATGGCTGGCTGGTGGAGCAGGCGCGCGATGTGGCGTCTGCCCTGCTGCAGGAGAACAGCCCTGCCGGCAAGGCCATTGTGGAAGCCCACCTCGAACGCTGGCTGGGCGGACGCGAAGAATTCCTGAAGGTCTGAACTACATGCACATGGCGATGCGGTTCCCGAGATCGAACATGAAATCGGGACGCAGATAAGCCAGGAAGGCCAGCGCCAGCACCACGATGGCGGCCAGCCAGCCGGCCGCGCGGAGCAGGCGCCGTTTCATCATGCCGCCTTCAGCTCCGGCCGCGCGAGAGGACGCTCATCCACCGGCAGGTTGGCCAGCCCGGCCATCACGCCGAGCGCGATGGAGATGCCCCACACCACGTCGTAGCTGCCCTGCAGGTCGAATACGTAGCCGCCCAGCCAGACGCCGAGGAAGCTGCCGATCTGGTGGGAGAAGAAGACCACGCCCGCCAGCATGGACATGTGGCCAAGGCCGAACACGCCCGCGATAATGCCGTTCGTGAGCGGCACGGTGGACAGCCACAGAACGCCCATGGCCGCCGCGAAGAGATAAACGGACATCGGGGACAGGGGCGCCAGCAGGAACAGGCCGATCACGACGGAGCGCGCGAAATAGATGAAGGACAGCAGGTAGCGTTTGGGCAGCTTGCCGCCCAGCTGGCCCGCCATGTAGGAGCCGAAGATGTTGAAGAGGCCAATCAGCGCCAGCGCCATCACCGCCACTTTCGGATCGGCGATGCCCTTGTCCTTCAGGTAGGCGGGCAGGTGCACGCCGATGAAGACCACCTGGAAACCGCACACGAAATAGCCCGCCACCAGCAGCAGGAAGGAGCGGTTGCCCACCGCCTCGCTCATCGCCTCGCGGATGCTCTGGTGGTGGCCGCCCTTCTTCTGCACCGCAGGTTCGCGCAGGCGGAAGGACATGGGCACCATGAGGAAGACGACGATGGCGGCCAGCAGGAAGAAGGCGTTCTGCCAGCCAATGGAGGAGATCATGGTCTGCTCCACAGGCATCATGAGGAACTGGCCGAAGGAGCTCGCCGCGCCCGAGATGCCGAAGGCCCACGAGCGCTTTTCAGGCGGAGCCGAACGGCCGATGATGCCGCTCACCGCGCCAAAGGCGGTACAGGCCAGGCCCAGGCCGATGAAGACGCCGGAGCCGATGATAAAGAGCGTGGGCTGCGTGACCACCGCCATCCAGATCAGGCCTGCCATATAGGCGAAGGCGCCGAGCAGCACGACGCGCATGGTGCCAAAGCGGTCCGCCACCATGCCCGCGAAGGGGCCGAAGGCGCCCCACAGCAGGTTCTGGAGCGCCAGCGCCAGCGAATAGGTTTCGCGCGACCAGCCGTTCGCCTGGGAGATAGGCTGGAGCCAGAAGCCGAAGCCGTGCCGCACGCCCATGGCCAGAGTAAGGATCACGCCTGTCGCGAGCAGGACGGTCTTGAGATCGGGAGCGCGTTGGGCAGTGAACATGGCAGTGGGGCCTTGGTGGAAAGTTCCGAGTGTAGCCCAACTGCTTTTTCTCTGCTGGCGGCCGCCTTATTCCGCCAGATCGGCCGGGTAGCGCACGCCGATCTGCCTGCGAATCTCATCCATGACGCCCATCAGCGCCAGCGTTTCGCCCCAGGGCATGACATGGCTTTCGAGCAGGCCTTCGCGCAGGCAGCGGTTCACCTCCAGCACCTCGTAGCTGTAGCCCGCGCCGGTGCGCGGCACGTGCAGGTGGCGGCGCGTGCCGTTGCGCAGCTCGACGGTGATGTCTTCCGTGCTGTGGAACCGGCCGCCCAGGCGGATGAAGCCCTTGTCGCCGCAGATGGTGAACTCGGTCGGCGTGCTGGCGCGCAGGCTGCTGGCGCAGGCGGACATGCCGCCATTCACGTGGCGCAGAACGAAGGATGCCTGTACGTCCACGCCCGTGGGCCCGAGTTCGCCAAGCGCCTGCACTGCGGCGATGTCGCCCAGCACATAGGAAGCAATGGACAGTGGGTAGATGCCGATGTCCAGCAGGGAGCCGCCGCCCAGTTCAGGATTGAACAGGCGGTTCTCCGGCCCGGCTTCCGCCTTGAAGCCGAAATCGGCCTGCACGTTCGAGGGAGTGCCGATTTCGCCGCTGTCCGCGATGCGCCGCACTTCCTGCACCAGCGGCTGGAAGCGCGTCCACATCGCTTCCATCACAAAGAGGTTCTTCTCCCGCGCCAGGGCGAATACTTCTTCCGCCTCGCGCCGGTTGATGGTGAAGGCCTTCTCCACCAGCAGGGCCTTGCCGCCGTGGAGGCACATCAGCGCGTTCTCGTGGTGCATGGAGTGCGGCGTGGCGATATAAATTACGTCCACATCGGGATCGTCCGCAAGCGCCTGGTAGCTGCCGTGGCAGCGCTTCGCGCCGAACTCCTTGCCGAAGGCCGTGGCGCTTTCCACGGTGCGCGAGGCGACCGCCGCGAGCTCCGCATCCGGCACCTCCTTCAGTGCCGTGGCCAGCGCTTTCGCGATCTTGCCCGTTCCGAGAATCCCCCAACGAATCATTTTGCTCATGGCATGCCGTGCTTTCTCCGCTTTGCGGTTTCAGGCCGCCTGCTTCCGTTTGGGACGGAAGACGGCGGTATCTTCATAGAATACCTTGTCCTGCTGCGGCCACCAGCCGGGAATGCCCAGCACGGGCAGCGGCGTGAAGCCCGCGCGCCCCAGGCCTTCTTCGGCCAGGCGGTGCGCGACCGTTTCGTCCAGCCAGGCGCGCTGCGCCTGGTCGTCCATATCGAAATAGCTCGAAGGTGCGCGCACGATGCGGGTATGCGCCGTAATGGCCTTATAGGGCGCGACCAGCTTTTCCATCAATGCGTGGCCAAAGAGGCGTACCTGCGCATCCCGGCCGAACATGCGGGCGCGCTCCACGAAGGCCTCCTGCCACTCGTGGTTGCGCAGGGCCTCTTCCAGCGCGTTCCCCTCCTCGCCCTCGCGCAGCACGAGCAGGGCTGCGTTCTCGTCGAAGATGGTGGCGGCGTCGCGGGCGGGGCCTCGCGACTTGCCGATGCCGTCCTGTGCAATCTGCGTCGCCTGCAGGGCATTCAGCTGGCGCTTGATGCGCGGGAAGCTGAGCCACACCAGGCCATTGAAGAAATCGTGCAGGTTGTCGCGCGTGGGCACTCCGCCCGTGGCGCCAATGAACTCCTCGTAAGCCATGCCCTCGGGCAGCGCGGACTGTGGAACGAAACGCAGCGGCAGACCGCGGTGGTTGCGCAGGTCCAGCGCTTCAGCTTCGGCGCAGAAGGAGTCGATCACGCTGGCGGCATCGAGCCCGATGCGCGACGCGGCGGGCCGCACCGACTCGAACCATGGCTGCGGCCAGTCGATCTCCGCGAACACTTTCCGTCCTCAGGCCATCTTCCAGTTGATGGTTTCGCCCGCGTTCAGCGGCACCAGCGCCTGCTCGCCGAAAGGCAGGGTTTGCGGCAGCGTCCACTGTTCGCGCTTGAGGGTGATCTTGCCTTCGTTTGGCGGCAGGCCATAGAACGCCGGACCATTCAGGCTGGCGAAGGCTTCCAGCTTGTCCAGGGCGCCGGCGCGCTCGAAGGCTTCGGCGTACAGCTCCATCGCGTGCAGGGCGGTATAGCAGCCCGCGCAGCCGCAGGCGGCTTCCTTGGCACCTTGCGCGTGTGGGGCGGAGTCCGTGCCGAGGAAGAAGCGCTCATCGCCGCTGGTGGCGGCCGTGACCAGGGCCAGGCGGTGCTCTTCGCGCTTCAGCACCGGCAGGCAGTAATAGTGGGGGCGGATGCCGCCCTTGAAGATCTCGTTGCGGTTGTACAGCAGGTGGTGGGCGGTGATGGTGGCCGCGATGGGACCGTCCGCCTCCGCTACATACTGCGCCGCATCCTTGGTGGTGATGTGTTCGAAGACGATGTTCAGCGCCGGGAAATCGCGGCGCAGCGGACGCATGACGCGCTCGATGAACACGGCTTCGCGGTCGAACAGGTCGATATCGGGATCGGTCACTTCGCCGTGGACGAGGAAAGGCATGCCCGTTTCCTGCATCGCCTCCAGCACCTTGTAGCAGTTGGCCAGGTCTGTGACGCCCGCGTCGGAATTGGTGGTGGCGCCCGCCGGGTAGAGTTTCACGGCATGGACGAAATCGGTCTCGCTCGCCCGCAGGATCTCTTCAGGCGTGGTGTTGTTGGTGAGATAGAGCGTCATGAGCGGCTCGAACTGCATGCCCTGCGGCAGGGCCGCCAGGATACGGCCGCGGTAAGCCTCGGCAGCGGCCACGGTGGTGACGGGCGGCTTCAGGTTGGGCATGACGATGGCGCGGCCGAACTGGCGCGCGCTGTGCGGCAGCACGCTCGCCATGGTCGCGCCGTCGCGCAGGTGCAGGTGCCAGTCGTCCGGGCGGGTAATGGTCAGGCTGGAGGGGGCTTCAAAGGTAGACATGGCGGCTCTCGATATCGGAATCCCGATATTTTACCTTTTCGCCCCTGCCGCCTAGTGGATGATACGGGCCAGGAAGTCGCGGGCGCGTTCGGAGCGGGGGGCGCCGAAGAACTCGTCCTTGCTGCAGTCTTCGAGGATACGGCCCTTGTCCATGAAGACCACGCGGTTGGCGACCTTGCGGGCGAAGCCCATCTCGTGGGTCACCACCATCATGGTCATGCCTTCCTGGGCCAGGCCGACCATCACGTCCAGCACTTCGTTGATCATTTCGGGGTCGAGCGCCGAGGTGGGTTCGTCGAACAGCATGGCGATGGGGTCCATGGCCAGGGCGCGGGCGATGGCCACGCGCTGCTGCTGGCCGCCCGAAAGCTGGGAGGGGAACTTGTCCTGGTGGGCCAGCAGGCCGACCCGGTCCAGGTATTTCAGGCCACGTTCGGTCGCCTCGTCGCGGCTGCGGCCCAGCACCTTCATCTGGCCCAGGTTCAGGTTGTCGCGTACGGAAAGATGGGGAAAGAGCTCGAAATTCTGGAAGACCATGCCGATGCGGGCGCGCAGGGCGTTCAATTTGGTCTCGGAGGCGCCTACCGAAGCGCCATCCACCACGATTTCGCCTTTCTGGAAGGGCTCAAGGCCGTTGACCGTCTTGATCAGGGTGGACTTGCCGGAGCCGGAGGGGCCGCAGATCACCATCACGTCGCCCTTGGCGACACTGGTGCTGCAATCGGTCAGCACCTGGAACTGCCCATACCATTTGCTTACGTCTTTTATCTCGATCATATCCGTCCAAATCCGCCCGCCAAGCCCTGTGGATGGCCATCCACACTCGCTTGACAGTTCACCATGCCCGCAAGGATACTGCGGAACTTGCTGTTGATTGCCTATTAATTCAACATTCTACCGGCAAACTTGCTCCCGGCGCACTGCAGAGGGACACAATCAGGAGATACGCGTATATGGAAAAGAAAAATCGCCTGACCACTTATATCCTGGTCGGTCTTGCACTCGGGGTTCTGGTTGGTTACCTCGTCAACGTGTCGATGGCTACGCCGGCCAGCTACGCGGACACCATGTCCCTCATCACGACGCTGTTCCTGCGCCTGATCAAGATGATTATAGCGCCGCTGGTGTTCTCCACGCTGGTGGTGGGCATTGCGCGCATGGGCGACGCCGGTGAAGTAGGCCGCGTGGGCATCAAGACGCTGGCCTGGTTCTTCATCGCGTCGGTGATGTCGCTGGCGCTGGGCCTTATCCTGGTTAACATCTTCCGTCCGGGCGACGCCCTGGTGGGCCAGCTGCCCGCGCACGCTGCCGCTTCCGGCCTGGCGACCAGCAGCCTGACGCTCAAGGAGTTCGTCACCCACCTGGTGCCTTCCTCCATCGTGGACGGCATGGCGAAGAACGAGATCCTGCAGATTGTGGTGTTCTCCCTGTTCTTCGGCCTGGGCGCCGCCGCCATCGGCAAGAAAGCCGAGCCGCTGATCGAAGCCGTGGATGGCGTGGCGCACGTGATGCTGAAGGTCACCGGCTATGTAATGAAGTTCGCTCCCTTCGCCGTGTTTGCCGCCGTTTCCGGCACCATCGCCAAGAGCGGCCTGGGCGTGCTGCAGACCTATGGCGTGTTCATGGCCGAGTTCTACTTCGGCATCGTGATCCTGTGGCTGCTCCTGATCGGCGCGGGCTTCATCTTCCTCGGCCGCCGCGTACTGGCGCTGATTACCGAAGTGCGCGGCCCGACGCTGCTGGCCTTCTCCACCGCGTCCAGCGAAGCTGCCTTCCCGAAAACCCTGGAAGGCCTGGAGCGCTTCGGTGTGCGCAACCGCATCGCGGCGTTCGTGCTGCCGATCGGCTATTCCTTCAACCTGGACGGCTCGATGATGTACTGCACCTTCGCCGCCGTCTTCATCGCGCAGGCTTATGGCATCGAGATGTCCCTGGGCCAGCAGATGACCATGATGGCCGTGCTGATGCTCACCTCCAAGGGCATGGCCGGCGTGCCGCGCGCCTCGCTGGTGGTGATCGCCGCAACCCTGTCGCAGTTCAATATCCCTGAAGCGGGCCTCGTTCTGCTGCTCGGTATCGACCACTTCCTGGATATGGCGCGCTCGGCGACCAATGTGATCGGCAACAGCATCGCAACCGCCGTGGTGGCGAAGTGGGAGGGGGAACTGACCACACCCGCCGCACCGAACAAGGAGTTGGCGGAAGCGCCGCTGCCGTAAAAACAAAGGCTCCTTCGGGAGCCTTTTTAGTTGTGGCGCCATGCCGCAGACTGTGGCCGGCGGCGGACTGTGATACCGGGGACAGACCCCATCCGGGGTCTGTCCCCTCTGCCGCGACCTATGCCGCTTCGGCGGATTCGTCTTCGCGGCGCGCCTGCTGGCGCTCCCACATCTGGGCATACAGGCCGCCCGCCGACAGCAGCGATTGATGCGTGCCGCGCTCCACGATGCGGCCGTGGTCGAGCACCAGGATCTGGTGCGCATCGGCCACCGTGGACAGACGGTGTGCTATCACCATCGTGGTGCGGTCGCGCGCAATTTCCTTGAGCTGCGCCTGGATCGCCTGTTCGGACTTGGAATCGAGGGCGGACGTCGCCTCGTCGAAGATGAGGATCGCCGGATTCTTCAGCAGTGTTCGGGCAATCGCCACTCGCTGCTTCTCGCCGCCGGAAAGCTTCAGGCCCCGCTCGCCCACCATGGACTGGTAGCCGTCCGGCAGGCTGTCGATGAAGTCGTGGATGGAGGCCGCCTTCGCCGCTGCGATGATCTCTTCCTTCGAAGCGCCCGGCTTGCCGTATCCAATGTTGTACTCGATGGTGTCGTTGAACAGCACCGTATCCTGCGGCACGATGCCGATGGCGTGGCGCAGCGAGTCCTGCGTCACCTTGCGCAGGTCCTGGCCGTCGATGGTGATCGAACCGCCGT
This sequence comes from Massilia endophytica, assembly GCF_021165955.1. Lineage (NCBI taxonomy): Bacteria > Pseudomonadati > Pseudomonadota > Betaproteobacteria > Burkholderiales > Oxalobacteraceae > Massilia > Massilia endophytica. Next base: position 4,370,636 of record NZ_CP088952.1, read on the forward strand.
TCACCTCATAGAAACGGTACAGCAGGCGCGAGAGCGTCGACTTGCCCGATCCGCTGTGGCCTACCACCGCCGTGGTGGTGCCCGCGGCAATGGTGAAGTCCACATCGAAGAGGATCTGGCGCTTGGCCTCGTAGCTGAAATCCACGTGCGAGAACTTCACCTGTGCTCCGCTGGTCAGCAGGGGCTTCGCGTCGGGCGAATCAGCCACTTCGCGGTTTTCGTCCAGCAGCGAGAACAGGCGCTCCATGTCCGCCAGGCTTTGCTTGATCTCGCGGTAGATCACGCCCAGGAAGTTCAGCGGAATATACAGCTGGATCATGAAGGAGTTCACCAGCACCAGGTCGCCCAGCGTCATGCTGCCGTCGATGACGCCCTGGGTCGCGCGCCACAGGATCAGGGTGACCGCCGTGGCAATGATGGCCGACTGGCCCGTATTCAGCAGGGAGAGCGAGGTCTGCGACTTCACGGCCGCGCTTTCGAAGCGCTGCAGTCCCTCGTCGTAGCGCTTGGCCTCGTATTCTTCGTTGCCGAAGTATTTCACCGTTTCGTAATTGAGCAGGGAGTCGATGGCCTTGGTGTTGGCCTTCGAGTCCAGATCGTTCATGGTGCGGCGGAAGTGGGTGCGCCAGTTCGTCACCACCACCGTGAACACGATGTAGAGCACCAGGGCCGTGAAGGTGATGACCGAGAACCATATGTCGTAGTGGGTGACGAGATAGCCCAGCACCAGCGTGATCTCCACCAGCGTGGGCAGGATGTTGAACAGCGTATAGGAGATGAGCGAGCCCACGCCGCGCGTGCCCCGTTCGATATCGCGCGTCATGCCGCCCGTCTGCCGGTTCAGGTGAAAGCGCAGGGACAGCGAATGCAGGTGGCGGAAGACTTTCAGCGCAATGGTACGCACCGCGCGCTGGGTCACGCGGGCGAACAGGAATTCGCGCAGTTCCGTGAACACGGTGGTGGACAGGCGCAGCGCACCGTAGGCGACCAGCAGCGCCAAAGGCAGCACGAGCAGGGCATGGGGGTTGCCCGGCTTGATGGTCATGGCGTCCACCAGGTGCTTGAGCACGACGGGCACGCCCACGTTGGCCAGCTTGGCGCCGACCAGGGCTACCATGGCGGCCATCACGCGCCATTTGTAGACCCAGAGATAGGGCAGAAGGGTTTTCAGCGTAGCGAGGTCGCCGCGCCCGGATGGCAGGTCGGCTGGCGCGGCAGAGTAGGCGGAACGGCGCATGGGAACGGGATAGCAGTTACAATTTGGCCCATTGTAGCCCTTCAAGAGAATTCATGATGACCACGCCAGAGAACACGCCAATCGCCACCGAGAACCGCGGCCTGCCGCCGGGAAAGATGCCGGAACTGCGCGTGATGCCCGCTCCGGCCGACGCCAATGTCTATGGCGACGTGTTTGGCGGCTGGATCATGGCCCAGGTGGACATTGCGGGCTCCCTGCCCGCCACCCGCCGCGCCAACGGCCGCGTGGCCACGATTGCCGTGAATTCCTTCCTGTTCAAGAACCCCGTCTTTGTGGGCGACCTGCTCTCCTTCTATGCGGATATCGTCAAGGTGGGCAACACCTCGATCACGGTGAACGTCGAGGTGTATGCTGAACGCAACCGCCTGCAGGCCGTCACCGTCAAGGTGACGGAAGCGACGCTTACCTATGTAGCGACGGGCCCGGACCGCAAGCCGCGCCCCGTTCCGCCCCTCGAATCGCTGCTCCAGAACTAGGGCATGCAGCGCCGCGTCCTGCTGCTCAACACCTTGCGGCTCGCCGGACTGGCAGCCGTGGGCGCAGGCCTGGTTCTGCCTGCGCGTTCGGCGCCGCGCGGCAACGGAAAATACCCCTTCGTCCTTGGCGTAGCCTCGGGCTCCCCCCTGCCCGATTCCGTGGTGCTGTGGACGCGCATCCTGTACGACCCGCTGAACGCGGCCGCCATGCCGGAAACCGCCTTCACCGTGCGCTGGGAAGTGGCCGAGGATGAAGCCTTCCGCAATATCGCCGCGCACGGAACGGCGAACGCCCTGCCCGCGCTGGCGCACAGCGTGCACGTGGACGTGAAAGGCCTGCGGCCGGGCCGCTGGTACTGGTACCGCTTCATGCTTGACGATGCGGTAAGCCCGGTGGGCCGCACGCGCACGGCGCCGGGAACGCTGGAGATGCCGGGCGCACTGAAGCTCGCCGTCGCGTCCTGCCAGCACTGGGAGTTCGGCTACTACGCCGCCCACCGCCACATTGCCGCGGCGGCGCCCGACCTGGTGGCATTCCTCGGCGATTACATCTACGAATGGGGCGCCTATCAGCTGGAGCATCCGCAGCGCGCGGTGCGCCGCGACGAGAGCTTTACCCTGGCCGACTACCGCGCGCGCTATGCGCAGTACAAGAGCGACCCGGATTTGCAGGCCGCGCACCTCGCCGCGCCCTGGATCGTGACCTGGGACGACCATGAAGTGGCCAACGATTACGGCGGCCTGCGCGACGAGCTGCTGTCGCCGGACTTCGCGGCGCGCCGCGCAGCAGCCTACCAGGCATGGTACGAGCACCAGCCTGTGCGCCTGCCCGCCGCGGGAGGCTTCGACGACGTGCGCATCTACCAGCGCTACGACTGGGGCAGGCTGGCGCGCTTCCACGTTCTGGACAACCGCCAGTACCGCTCGCCCCAGGCCTGCCCGCGGCCAGGACGCGGCGGCTCCGCCTCCGTCTACCGGGCGGCCTGCGCCGCGCTGGCCGACCCGGAACGCACCATGCTCGGGCCACATCAGGAGAGCTGGCTGGCGGACGGCCTGAAGACGGCGCGCACGCGCTGGAATTTCATCGCCCAGCAGACCCTGATGGCGCAGTCCTCCCAGGTGCCCCTGCGCCAGGCAACGGACGGCCGCTTCTGGACCGATGGCTGGGATGGCTATCCCGCCGCCCGCCAGCGCCTGCTCGACACGCTTCGCAGCAGCAAGGCAGCCAATCCCATCGTTCTCTCGGGCGACGTGCACACTTTCTACGCGGCGGAACTGGGCGCGCAGGATGCTCCTGCCGTTGCAACGGAGTTCTGCGGAACCTCCATCACCTCCAGTTCGCGCCCGCAGTCCCGCACCGAGGAGTACCTGAAGATCAACCCTCACATCAAGTACGGCCGCAGCGACCGGCGCGGCTTCATGCTGATGGATATCCGTCCCGAGCGGACGATGGTGCTGTTCCAGGGCCTGGAGAACGTCAGAAAAAAAGCCAGCGGCATCGGCACGCTGGCTTCCTTCGCGGTGGACGCGGGCAAACCCGGCTTCGTCCTCTCCTGACTACGCTGCCTTCTTCTCGTCGCGCAGCTGGCGGCGGATGATCTTGCCGACGTTGGACTTCGGCAGGTCGTCGCGGAACTCGATGTACTTCGGCTTCTTGTAGGCCGTGAGTTCGTGCTTGCAGAAGTCCAGCAGCTGTTCGGCGGTGAGTTGCGGGTCCTTGCGCACGACGAAGAGCTTCACCGCCTCGCCGGACACATTGTCCGGCACGCCGATGCAGGCCACTTCCAGCACGCCCGGATGGGCCGCCACCACGCCTTCCACTTCGTTCGGGTACACGTTGAAGCCGGACACGATGATCATGTCCTTCTTGCGGTCCACGATGCGGGTGTAGCCCCTTTCGTCCATCACGCCCACGTCGCCCGTCTTGAAGAAGCCGTCCGGCGTCATGGACTTGGCCGTTTCCTCGGGGCGCTGCCAGTAGCCCTGCATCACCTGCGGGCCGCGGATCGCAATCTCGCCCGCGGTTCCGAGCGGCACTTCCTTGCCGTCGTCGTCCAGGATGCACACTTCAGTGGACGGAATCGGCAGGCCGATGGTGCCCGTGAACTCGCGGATATCCACGCGGTTGGCGGTGGCCACCGGCGAGGTCTCGGACAGGCCGTAGCCTTCGATGATCGGCGTGCCGGTAATCTTCAGCCACTTGTCCGCCACCGCCTTCTGCACGGCCATGCCGCCGCCGTTGCAGACCTTGTAGCTGGAGAAGTCCAGCTTGGCGAATTCCGGATTATTGAGCAGCGCGTTGTACAGCGTATTCACGGCCGGGAAGACGGTGACGCGGTACTTGGCCAGTTCCTTCACGAAGCCTGGAATGTCGCGCGGGTTCGGAATGAGCACATTCAGCCCGCCCAGGCGCATGCCCATGAAGGCGCTGATGGTGAGCGAATAGATGTGGTACAGCGGCAGGGCGCACACGAACACCACCTGCTCTTCCTGTGGCGCCATGTTCAGCCAGGCCTCGTTCTGCAGCACGTTGGCGATCACATTCCGGTGCAGCAGCACGGCGCCTTTCGACACGCCCGTGGTGCCGCCCGTGTACTGCAGGAAGGCGATATCGTCGTGATTCTGCTTGGCCGGGTTGAGCGAGAGGCGGCCGCCTTCGGCCATCACCTGCTTGAACGACACCGCATTCGGCAGCGAGAAGGGCGGCACCATCTTCTTCACCTTGCGCACCACCATGTTCACGATGGCGCCTTTCACGGCGCCAAGCAGGTCGCCCATGGTGGCCACGATCACGTGCTTCACCTGCGTTTCGGCCAGCACTTCCTGCACCGTGTGCGCGAAGTTCTCCAGCACGATGATGGCTTCGGCGCCGGAGTCCTTCAGCTGGTGCTCCAGCTCGCGCGGCGTGTAGAGGGGGTTCACGTTCACCACCACATAGCCCGCGCGCAGCACGCCCGCCATGGCGACGGGGTACTGGAGTACGTTCGGCAGCATGATCGCCACGCGCGCGCCCTGCGGCAGGCCTTTGCCCTGCAGCCAGGCGCCGAACTTCTGCGACATCTGGTCCACTTCGCCGAAGGTGAGGAACTTGTCCATGCAGACGTAGGCCTTCTTGTCGGCATACTTGCGGAACGACTCTTCCAGCAGGTGCGTCACGGAGCGGTACTGCGTGCTGTCGATCTCCGCAGGAACGCCTTCGGGGTAGGATTTCAACCAGATTTTTTCCATCTTCTTGCCTCGTCTATGCAGCCTTCTTGTCGCCGGGCTTGACCTCGTCGCGCAGCACGCGGCGCAGGATCTTGCCCACATTGGTTTTCGGGAGTTCGTCGCGGAACTCGATGTATTTCGGTTTCTTGTAGCCGGTGAGGTTCTCTTTGCAGTAAGCCATGAGCGCCTCCTGCGTGAGGTTCGGGTCCTTGCGCACCACGAAGACTTTCACGGCCTCGCCGGAGTGCTCGTCCGGCACACCGATGCAGGCGCATTCCAGCACGCCGGGGTGCGCAGCGATCACCGCTTCCAGCTCGTTGGGGTACACATTGAAGCCCGAGACCAGGATCATGTCCTTCTTGCGGTCCACAATCTTCACGAAGCCGTCCGCATCCATCACGCCCACGTCGCCGGACTTGAAGTAGCCGTCCGGGGTCATGACCTTGGCCGTTTCGTCCGGACGGTTCCAGTAGCCGGCCATCACCTGCGGACCGCGGATGGCGATCTCGCCGGCCTGGCCGAGAGGCAGCTCGTTGCCGTCGTCGTCCAGGATGGTCAGGTCGGTGGACGGCAGGGGAAGCCCGATGGTGCCGGTGAAGCCCTTGTTGGTGACCCGGTTGCAGCTCGCCACGGGGGCTGTCTCGGACAGGCCGTAGCCTTCGATGATGCCGACACCCGTCACCTTCAGCCACTTGTCGTTGACCGCCTGCTGCACGGCCATGCCGCCGCCCAGGCAAAGCTTCAGGTGCGAGAAGTCCAGCTCCGCGAAATCGGGATGGTTCACCAGCGCGTTGTACAGCGTGTTCACCGCGGGCAGGATATTGAACTTGTACTTGGTGAGCTCACGGATAAAGCCGCCAATATCGCGCGGGTTCGGAATCAGGACATTCGTGGCCCCGCTGCGCATGCCCCACATTGCGCAAACCGTGAGGGCGAAGATGTGATACAGCGGCAGCGCACACACGATGACGGCGTTGTCCAGCTGCCCCATGACCGGCACCGACCATGCCTCCACCTGCAACAGGTTCGCAATCACATTGCGGTGGGTGAGCGAGGCGCCCTTGGAAATGCCTGTGGTGCCGCCCGTGTACTGGAGGAAGGCCACATCCTCGTTCTTCAGCTCCACCGGCGTGAGCTTCATGCTTTTCGCGTGGCCCAGGGCCTCCTTGAAGCGCACCGCATTCGGCAGCGAGAACGCAGGCACCATCTTCTTCACATGGCGCACCACGAGGTTGACGATGACGCCCTTGGCCCCGCCCAGCATTTCGCCCATGCTGGCCACGATGATGTGCTTGACCGAGGTGCGGCTCAGCACCTGCTCCAGCGTGGTTGCGAAGTTCTCGAGGATGATAATGGCTTCCGCGCCCGAGTCCACCAGCTGGTGTTCCAGCTCGCGCGCCGTGTACAGCGGATTCACGTTCACCACCGTGTAGCCCGCACGCAGGATGGCGGCGATGGCCACCGGGTACTGCAGCACGTTCGGCATCATGATCGCCACGCGCGCGCCCGGCTTCATGCCGCGGCTCTGGAGCCAGGCGCCCATGCGCCTGGAGTGCTCGTCGAGTTCGCGGTAACTCAGGAACTTGTCCATGCAGACGAAGGCGTTACGGTCCGCATATTTTTGGAAGGATTCTTCCAGCAGATGCACCAGCGAGCGATATTGGTTGGGGTCGATGTCCGCGGGCACGCCGGGTGGGTAGGACTTCAGCCAAATTTTATCCATCTGCGCCTCTTGTCTCGTTATCGTTGTGGTGGGGCGCCGGCAAAAAAACGAACGCCCGTACTATCTGCAGATGATGATGCTATCGGCAGGGAGTCCAGTATGCAAGCGCTTTTGATAATTTGGAACGCCTCTTCTATTAAGAAGCGTTGCTGCAACGCAGCATCAATGCGCGCCGGCGGTCTCGCTGGGGCGTTCGGCGACGGTGGTGTCGGGGGCGGGCGGGGCCAGGCGCGCCAGCTGGGTAAGGCGCTCGTGCCGCTCGACTGAAGGCAGGTTGCTCATGCTTTGCACCGCAGCATAGAAATGCGGAAAATCCTTCTGCTGTACCAGCAGCGCGCGGAAGCCGGGCAGCAGGTCGTTGTAGGTGGCCACGGCGGCCAGGTGGGCGTTGGTGAGCTTTTCGGCGAAGAAGCGGTCGTAGCCCGCGTAGCCGCCCCAGCTCACCTTCAGTTCCTTGTACTCCGCCTGCAGGGAGGCGAAGATGCGCGCCTTGCCTTCGCGCTTGCGTTTCACGCTCTGCTTGCTCGCATAGAGCTCGGCCAGCATCTGGCGGTGCTTCACCAGCAGGTTCAGGAAGTCCTTGCGGCGGGCGCTGTAGCGGGCATAGGCCTCGCGCATGGGCGGGTCGCCGTACAGCTCCAGCCAGCGGTTCACGCCCGCCTCCTCGACGGCCGTGGCAAAGGCTTCGTTGAAGCGCGAGTCGCCCTGGATGTAGACCACCTGGTGCGCCAGCTCATGGAAGACCATGCGCGCCAGTTCAGCGTCGGAATAGTTGATGAAGGTGGAGAGCAAGGGGTCGCTGAACCAGCCCAGGGTGGAGTAGGCGGGCACGCCGCCCATCTGCACGTCGTTGCCTTCGGCACGCAGCTCTTCGGCGTAGGCCGCCGCGTCGTCCTTGTTGTAGTAGCCCTTGTAGCTCACGCAGCCCGCAATGGGGAAGCACCACTGGATGGGATGCAGCGAGAGCTCCGGCGTCGCCACCACATTCCACAGCACGAAAGGACGGTTGAGGGCCGCGTAGTTCTTGTAGCTCGCGTTGTCCGGCAGGCCCAGTTCCTTCACAGCGAAGCGGCGGATCATGCGCGCCTTTTCCAGGCGGGCCTTGAGTTTGAGATCGGTGGCGGGATCGCCCAGCCAATCCTCAATCGGACGGGTGTCCGACCACAGCGAGTACTGGCCTTGCGCGGCCTGGAAGTAATACTTGAATTGTGCGCAACCTGCCAGCATCAGGACGCAAGCCGCCCCCGCCAGCAGGTATCTGGCCCTTATTTTTAAAGGGACAATGTTGCGCATACCTCACCTTCAGACCGCTCTTTCCACCTGAACGAGTGTATCGTAAAACGTCGGGGCGCGTCCCATGTCGGTCAGCCGTTGGCTCGTTACCTCATTGGCATTCTTGCCGTCGCGGGCCAGCTTTTTCCACCAGATCGAAAGGCCTACCACGAGGCCCTTCCGGGCCTTGTCCGTCACCCTCGCCTTGCACACGAAGGAGCCGCGATCGTTGAAGATGCGGACCATATCGCCGTGGTTCACGCCACGTGTTGCCGCGTCATCAGGATTGATGTCGAGCCAAGGTTCGCCTTCCGCCGCGCGCAGGCTTTGCACGTTGACAAAGGTGGAGTTCAGGAAGTTGCGTTGCGGCGGAGATATCATCGCAAGCGGGTATTTTGCCGCCAGATCGGGGGCAGATGCCTGCGATTCGTAGTTCGGAATGTAGGCGGGAAGGGGGTCCAGGCCATCCGCCTTCATTTGTGCCGAATAGAACTCACATTTTCCCGAAGGTGTGGGGAAATTGCCGCATGCAAATGGTGCATCCGGCATGTTCAGCTTCTCCCAGCCCTTGCGCTTCAGGGATTCCCAGTCGAAATGCACGGCACGCTCGTCATCCTTGCGGAAGGCGATGGCTGCCATTTCGTCATCGCTCTCGCGGAAGCAGGAATCGTCCAGCCCCATGCGCGCTGCCAGCAGGCGGAAGATTTCCGTGTTCGGCTTGGCTTCGCCCATGGGCGCGATGGCGGCGTTGTTTGCCATCATGTACAGGTGGCCGTAGGCCAGGTGGACGTCCGTGTGCTCCAGCTGGGTGGTGGCGGGCAGCAGGATATCCGCGTAGTCGGCGGTGTCGGTCTGGAAGTGTTCGAGCACCACGGTGAACAGGTCCTCGCGCGCGAAACCGGCCGCCACCTTCGGCGATTCCGGCGCCACGGCTACGGGATTGGAGTTGTACACGATGACGGCTTCGATTTTCGGGCCGAACTCCGGCGACGCCTCCTTCAGCAGGTCGTCGCCGATGGTGCTCATGTTGATCGTGCGCGGCTGCTTCTTCAGCAGGTCCGGGCGCTGCAGGGCGGGCTTGTTCGAGGGGAAGGTGCCGGAGGCCGAGAGCTGCACGCCGCCAGCCGCATGGCGCCATGCGCCCACCAGCGCCGGGAGGCAGGCAACGTTGCGCACGGCCATGCCGCCGCCGCGCACCCGCTGCACGCCGTAATTCAGGCGGATCGCCACCGGCTCGCCCGCCTTGGCCGTGCTGCCGTAGACGCGCGCCAGCCCCACCACCTCCTCAACGGTGATGCCGCAGGTTTCGGCGGTGCGCTCGGGCGTCCATTCGGCGGCGCGCTCTTTCAGCTCCTCGAAGCCCAGGGTGTAGCGGGCGATATAGTCCTCGTCCAGCAGCTTCTCGGCGATCAGCACATGCATCATGCCCAGGGCCAGGGCGCTGTCCGTGCCGGGCAGCAGGGCGATATGCTGGTGGCATTTCTCCGCCGTCAGCGAACGGTAGGGGTCGATGGCGATGAGACGGGCGCCGCGGCGCTTCGCTTCCTGGGCGCGCATCCAGAAGTGCAGGTTGGAGGCGATGGGGTTGCCGCCCCAGATCAGGATCAGCTTCGCATTCTGGAACTGCTCGATGTCCGTTCCCACGGAGCCGCCGATGGTGTACTTGTAGCCGGTAGCTCCGGCCATGGCGCAGATCGTGCGGTCCAGCAAGGAAGCGCCCAGGGAATGGAAGAAGCGCAGGGACATGGATTCGCCCTGCAGCAGCCCCATGGTGCCCGCGTAGCTGTAGGGCAGGATCGCTTCCGGCCTTTCCTGGGCCAGGGGCTTGAGGCGGGCGGCGATGGTGTCCAGCGCCTCGTCCCAGCTGATGCGTTCGAACTTGCCTTCCCCCTTCTTGCCCACGCGGCGCATGGGGTAGAGCAGGCGGTCCGGCGAGTAGGTGCGCTCGGCGTAGCGCGCCACCTTGGTGCACAGCACACCGGCGGTCGTTGGGTGGTCGGGATCGCCCTTGATCTCGGTGGCAACGCCGTTTTCGACGGTGACGAGGATGGCGCAGGTATCGGGGCAGTCGTGCGGGCAGGCGGCACGGACTTGGGTGCTTGTCATGGCAAATCCGGTAGTTACTTGGAGCAAACCCTTATCGTAAACCATTCCGGCGATCGCGTTGCGGAGCTACAATGGTCTTTCAAAACCCTCACGAGGGGTGCAAGAACAAGAATTGTGGAGAAGCAGATGAAACTAGTTGAACCCATCATTGCGTTTCAATCCGAGCTTGAGGCCATCCGCCGCGACATCCATGCGCACCCTGAGCTCTGCTACGAAGAACAGCGCACCTCCGACGTTGTCGCCGCCAAGCTGACCGAATGGGGCATTCCCGTGGTGCGCGGCCTGGGGCTCACGGGCGTGGTCGGCATCATCAAGAACGGCACGTCCAACCGCGCCATCGGCCTTCGCGCAGACATGGACGCGCTGCCCATGCAGGAAGTGAACACCTTCCCCCACGCCTCGCGCCACAGCGGCAAAATGCACGCCTGCGGGCACGACGGCCACACCGCCATGCTGCTGGGTGCAGCGAAGCACCTGGCGCAGCACCGCAATTTCGACGGCACCGTCTATCTCGTCTTCCAGCCCGCAGAGGAAGGTGGCGGCGGCGCGCGCCGCATGATGCAGGACGGACTCTTCGAGCGATTCCCCATGGAGGCCATCTACGGCATGCACAACTGGCCGGGTATGGAGGCGGGCAAGTTCGGCGTCTGCCCCGGCCCCATGATGGCGTCCTCCAACGAATTCCACGTGAAGGTGAAGGGCAAGGGCGCACATGCGGCGCAGCCGCACAAGGGTGTCGATCCCGTCATGATCGCCGTGCACATCGCACAGGCCTGGCAGACCATTATCACCCGCAACAAGAGCCCTCTCGACACGGCCGTGCTGTCGATCACGCAGATCCACGCCGGCAGCGCCACGAACGTCATTCCGGACGAAGCGGAACTGGTGGGCACCGTACGCACCTTCACCACCGAGGTATTGGACCTGATCGAATCACGCATGCAGGCGCTGGCCGAAAGCCTGGCCGCAGGCTTCGGCGCCGAAGTCGATTTCGTCTTCAAGCGCAACTATCCCCCGCTCGTGAACCACGAGAAGGAAACGGCGTTCGCCGTGGACGTGATGCGTTCCCTGGTCGGCGCCGAGAACGTGGACGCAAACACTGAGCCAACCATGGGCGCAGAGGACTTCGCCTACTTCCTGCAAGAGAAGCCGGGCTGCTACATCTTCATCGGCAACGGCGACAGCGTGGGCGCGCACCGGCACGACGGCCATGGCATGGGCCCCTGCGTGCTGCACAACGCAAGCTACGACTTCAACGACTCGCTGCTGCCCATCGGCGCAAGCCTGTGGGTGCGCATGGCCGAAGCGGCGCTGCCCTTGGCCCCAGCTGGTGGAAGGTAAATCTTCGCTCTCACTTCGTCTTGACGTAGAGCGATCGGATTTGTATGTGCGTTCGCGCCATCGGCCTTATCGGTGGCGCGATTCTCAGCGCGTTTTGCGACATAGACCTTGTCCCCTGCATCAAGAAGGATCAGTAAGGGTTCGGAGCAGCCAGCATCATCGAAAGCAAGTTCGTTTGTAACTCTTCCTGGCAGCCGCTCTTTCAAGCATACGATTGCTGGCATCCCGCCACCGGCGCGGAAAGCCCGAAGCACAGCCTTTCCCACCTTGGCGTTCAACGGATACCACATCATCGAAACTAGTGTGACCATGATCGCTACTACGTAGACCATTGCACTTGCAGGTAAGGCTTCGTGCCTGAAATGAGGCGGCATGAGGATGCGCAAGCCAAGCCCTCTAGTTTGTGGAATTGATACGAACATATGAACGAGTGAGAACGCAAGGAGCGCGCCGAAACCTACCTTCCAGGCCGGTTGTATGTTCAGGCTCGGATAGACGGCTGCTGAAAGCACTAGAAACGAGCAGTAAGAAAAGCCGGATAGTGCGGTTTGGGCGATCATCGTCAGTATGAATCTGGACTTGGTGTCCTTGAACGCACGAACGCTAGAGGCAGTCGCTACTATCCAGCCGAATGCCGCTGCAATCAAGATGCCAGCAGCCCAGTAGATCCAAATGCCCCCACCGAACACGCCTATCAGTAGAAGCAACGCGATTAGCACTAGCGCCATGGGCATCCAAACGCACATTAGATAGCGCTTAAGCCTCGCCCACTCCATTCGAGGCCCACAGTCATGTGCGAGAAAATACTCTTTGGTTACCCGCAAAGGATCATCTATCAATAGCGCCGGCGCCAGCACACCGCCAACGAGAAAGAGCATACCTACTAGTGACGTCGCTCCGACCAATAGCAAGGTACTCGGGAGCACGCTTAGCTCAAGTGGAAATGGAATACCTACGTCGTTGGTATAAGCGAGCAAATAAGCAAAACCACAGATCATCCCTAGTACGCCCGCGAGCTTTAATGCATCTGGCACTGTCGCCAAGCTCTTAGCGATGGGGAAAGGCACCTCCTTGTGCGAATTCATTGTAGGCTTACGGCAACTGGTCCGGCTTGTCGCCTACGCGCTTGCCGGGGTTGAGCTTCTCCAGCGCAAGCAGCGCGGCCGAGTGGTCGGCCATGGGGTGTTCATTGCGGATCGATTCATAGCGTTCGGTGACGAGACTCGTCACCGGCAGCGCGACGCCCGCCGCCGCCGCTGCGGCGAGGATGTTATGCATGTCCTTCAGCTGCGTGGTGACCTGGCCGCCGGGCATGAAGTTCCGGTCCAGCATGCGCTGGCCATGCACTTCCAGCACACGGCTCTCGGCAAAACCGCCGCGTATGGCCTGCCGCACCGCCGCGGCGTCCGCGCCCGCCGACTGCGCCAGGAGCAGCGCTTCCGCGACGATATTGATCGTGCCGCCGACGATCAGCTGATTGCACAGCTTCGCCACCTGTCCGCTGCCAGCGGGGCCGACGCGCGTGACACGCCCCATCGCTTCGAAAATTGGACGGGCGTCCTCGATATCGGTCTCCTCTCCGCCCGCCATGATCGCCAGCGTTCCAGCCTGCGCGCCGCCGACACCGCCCGACACCGGTGCATCCACAAAGCGGCACCCGGCGTGGCCCATGAGGCGCTGTGCAAACTCCTGGGCTTCGGACTGCCTGGTGGAGCTCATGTCGATCCACAAGGCGCCAGGCTTCAGCGCAGGCAGCGCGGCATCGATCACTGCGCCAACGACCGGCCCCGCTTCCAGCATGGAGATGACCACATCCGCATCGCGCACGGCACCCGCCAGCTCCAGTGCCACGGCTGCGCCTGCGGCTTTCAGCGCCTGCGCCTTCGCTGCACTGCGGTTCCAGACGGTGACTGGCACTCCGGCGGAGAGAAGGCGCCGTGCCATGGGGTCTCCCATCAGGCCAATGCCGAGAAAGGCAATCTTCGCGAAGCGTGGCATCCCTTTGTACTCCAGGTTATGAGGTATTGACGGCATTTTAACGTTTTCCTAACCGTCGGCCGAAATTCCGCAAGGCCGCTACAATAGTGGGATTGCCCGAAAGGCATGCAGGATGCACCACAACTTTTTGAGAGAATGCAGATGAAAAAACTGATCGCGGCAATCGCCGCAGTACTGGCGGCCAATGCCGCATTCGCGGCCGATGGCCTGGTGGACGGCGTGTACGGCGAGTTCGGTTCGGCTTCCAAGGTGCGCATGGTGCGCGCCGGCGCCACCAAGGACTGGAAGCCAAGCTGGAGCTGGTTCGATTCGAACGGCACCCACCTGACGGGCTACTGGGACGCCAGCATCGGCGCCTGGGAAGGCCGCCAGTACAAGAACGTACCGGGCGACAAGCAGCACATCGTGGATATCGGGTTCACGCCGGTGTTCCGCTTCGAGAACACGAGCAAGCTGGGCTTCTACGCCGAGATCGGCATCGGCGCCCACCTGCTCTCGCACACCTATAACAACAACGACGACGGCCTCTCCACAGCCTTCCAGTTCGGCGATCACATTGGCATCGGCTACGTGTTCAACAAGAACTGGGAGGTCGCGCTGAAGATGCAGCACTTCTCGAACGGCAGCATCAAGAAGCCGAACAGCGGCGTCGACTACGGCGTGCTGAAGCTGGCCTACCGCTTCTAAACATCAACCCCGCGTAGGCGGGGATTCAGCAATGAAAAAAGCCCGTTGAGCATCAGCTCAACGGGCTTTTTGGTATAACAGCCTGACGATAACCTACTTTCACACTGGTTGCAGCACTATCATCGGCGCAGAGTCGTTTCACGGTCCTGTTCGGGATGGGAAGGGGTGGGACCGACTTGCTATGGTCATCAGGCATGACTTGTACGGCCGCAGCGATGTCGCTGCAGCCTGAATCTGGAAGAAGTAGAGGGTAGTGTTCTCAAACACTGGTAAATGCGCATAACCGTCAAGGTTATAGGGACAAGCCGTACGGGCAATTAGTATCAGTTAGCTTAATGCATTACTGCACTTCCACACCTGACCTATCAACGTCCTGGTCTCGAACGACCCTTCAAGGAGCTCAAGGCTCCGGGAAATCTCATCTTAAGGCAAGTTTCCCGCTTAGATGCTTTCAGCGGTTATCTCTTCCGAACTTAGCTACCCGGCAATGCCACTGGCGTGACAACCGGTACACCAGAGGTTCGTCCACTCCGGTCCTCTCGTACTAGGAGCAGCCCCCTTCAAATTTCCAACGCCCACGGCAGATAGGGACCAAACTGTCTCACGACGTTTTAAACCCAGCTCACGTACCACTTTAAATGGCGAACAGCCATACCCTTGGGACCGGCTACAGCCCCAGGATGTGATGAGCCGACATCGAGGTGCCAAACTCCCCCGTCGATATGAACTCTTGGGAGGAATCAGCCTGTTATCCCCAGAGTACCTTTTATCCGTTGAGCGATGGCCCTTCCATACAGAACCACCGGATCACTATGTCCTACTTTCGTACCTGCTCGACTTGTCGGTCTCGCAGTTAAGCACGCTTATGCCATTGCACTATTAGCACGATGTCCGACCGTACCTAGCGTACCTTCGAACTCCTCCGTTACACTTTAGGAGGAGACCGCCCCAGTCAAACTGCCTACCATGCACTGTCCCCGACCCGGATCACGGGCCAAGGTTAGAACCTCAAACAAACCAGGGTGGTATTTCAAGGTTGGCTCCACGAGAACTGGCGTCCCCGCTTCAAAGCCTCCCACCTATCCTACACAGATTGGTTCAAAGTCCAATGCAAAGCTACAGTAAAGGTTCATGGGGTCTTTCCGTCTAGCCGCGGGTAGATTGCATCATCACAAACACTTCAACTTCGCTGAGTCTCGGGAGGAGACAGTGTGGCCATCGTTACGCCATTCGTGCAGGTCGGAACTTACCCGACAAGGAATTTCGCTACCTTAGGACCGTTATAGTTACGGCCGCCGTTTACTGGGACTTCAATCAAGAGCTTGCACCCCATCATTTAATCTTCCAGCACCGGGCAGGCGTCACACCCTATACGTCCACTTTCGTGTTTGCAGAGTGCTGTGTTTTTATTAAACAGTCGCAGCCACCAGTTTATTGCAACCTTTTCGCCCTTCCACAGTAAAGTGGTCAAGCTACCGAGGCGTACCTTTTCCCGAAGTTACGGTACCAATTTGCCGAGTTCCTTCTCCCGAGTTCTCTCAAGCGCCTTAGAATACTCATCTCGCCCACCTGTGTCGGTTTGCGGTACGGTCTCGTATGACTGAAGCTTAGAGGCTTTTCTTGGAACCACTTCCGATTGCTTCGCGAGACAAGCTCGCTCGTCCCAGTCCCTTGAATTCCGCGCCCGGATTTGCCTAAGCGCCTTCTATGAACCAGAAACTGCCTATTCCAACAGGCAGACAACCTTCCGCGATCCGTCCCCCCATCGCATCATACGACGGTGCAGGAATATTAACCTGCTTCCCATCAGCTACGCATCTCTGCCTCGCCTTAGGGGCCGACTCACCCTGCTCCGATGAACGTTGAACAGGAAACCTTGGGCTTACGGCGTGCGGGCTTTTCACCCGCATTATCGCTACTCATGTCAGCATTCGCACTTCTGATACCTCCAGCATCCTTTACAAGACACCTTCGCAGGCTTACAGAACGCTCTCCTACCATATGCTTGCGCATATCCGCAGCTTCGGTGACTGGCTTAGCCCCGTTACATCTTCCGCGCAGGACGACTCGATCAGTGAGCTATTACGCTTTCTTTAAATGATGGCTGCTTCTAAGCCAACATCCTGACTGTTTTAGCCTTCCCACTTCGTTTTCCACTTAGCCAATCTTTGGGACCTTAGCTGGCGGTCTGGGTTGTTTCCCTCTTGACGCCGGACGTTAGCACCCGACGTCTGTCTCCCAAGCTCGCACTCACCGGTATTCGGAGTTTGCAATGGTTTGGTAAGTCGCGATGACCCCCTAGCCATAACAGTGCTCTACCCCCGGTGGTGATACTTGAGGCACTACCTAAATAGTTTTCGGAGAGAACCAGCTATTTCCAAGTTTGTTTAGCCTTTCACCCCTACCCACAGCTCATCCCCTAATTTTTCAACATTAGTGGGTTCGGTCCTCCAGTGCGTGTTACCGCACCTTCAACCTGGCCATGGGTAGATCACTTGGTTTCGGGTCTACACCCAGCGACTGGCGCCCTGTTCGGACTCGATTTCTCTACGGCTCCCCTATCTGGTTAACCTCGCCACTGAATGTAAGTCGCTGACCCATTATACAAAAGGTACGCCGTCACCCCACGAAGAGGCTCCGACTGTTTGTATGCACACGGTTTCAGGATCTATTTCACTCCCCTCCCGGGGTTCTTTTCGCCTTTCCCTCACGGTACTGGTTCACTATCGGTCGATTACGAGTATTTAGCCTTGGAGGATGGTCCCCCCATCTTCAGACAGGATTTCTCGTGTCCCGCCCTACTTGTCGTACGCTTAGTACCACCGTTCTGATTTCGTGTACGGGGCTATCACCCGCTATGGCGCCTATTTCCAGAGGCTTCCACTATCAGCTCGACTATCACGTACAGGCTCTTCCCATTTCGCTCGCCACTACTTTGGGAATCTCGGTTGATTTCTTTTCCTGCAGCTACTTAGATGTTTCAGTTCGCCGCGTTCGCTTCACACACCTATGTATTCAGTGTGAGATGACCTAAAAGGCCGGGTTTCCCCATTCGGAAATCTTCGGATCAAAGCTTGTTTGTCAGCTCCCCGAAGCTTATCGCAGACTTCTACGTCCTTCATCGCCTGTAATCGCCAAGGCATCCGCCATGTGCACTTATTCACTTGTCCCTATAACCTTGACGGCTATAGTTCAAGCATTTACTACTGTGTTTGATGAGTTTTACTACTACCCTAAGTACACACATTGCTGTGTGCGCTTAATAAAACTTTACTTCTTCCAGATTGTTAAAGAACGAGTACTACTTTTATCTAAGGTTCGGACCTTACATAAAAGCAGTGGTGGAGGATGACGGGATCGAACCGACGACCCCCTGCTTGCAAAGCAGGTGCTCTCCCAGCTGAGCTAATCCCCCGCGTGTACTTGGTGGGTCTGGTTGGGCTCGAACCAACGACCCCCGCGTTATCAACACGGTGCTCTAACCAGCTGAGCTACAGACCCGCGCTCGTTTCTTCTTCTACTAACAGCCGATAAGTGTGAACGTTTGAGTCCGTGCGACTCTAGAAAGGAGGTGATCCAGCCGCACCTTCCGATACGGCTACCTTGTTACGACTTCACCCCAGTCACGAATCCTACCGTGGTAAGCGCCCCCCTTACGGTTAAGCTACCTACTTCTGGTAAAACCCGCTCCCATGGTGTGACGGGCGGTGTGTACAAGACCCGGGAACGTATTCACCGCGACATGCTGATCCGCGATTACTAGCGATTCCAACTTCATGCAGTCGAGTTGCAGACTACAATCCGGACTACGATACACTTTCTGGGATTTGCTCCCCCTCGCGGGTTGGCGGCCCTCTGTATGTACCATTGTATGACGTGTGAAGCCCTACCCATAAGGGCCATGAGGACTTGACGTCATCCCCACCTTCCTCCGGTTTGTCACCGGCAGTCTCATTAGAGTGCCCTTTCGTAGCAACTAATGACAAGGGTTGCGCTCGTTGCGGGACTTAACCCAACATCTCACGACACGAGCTGACGACAGCCATGCAGCACCTGTGTGCAGGTTCTCTTTCGAGCACCCCCGGATCTCTCCAGGGTTCCTGCCATGTCAAGGGTAGGTAAGGTTTTTCGCGTTGCATCGAATTAATCCACATCATCCACCGCTTGTGCGGGTCCCCGTCAATTCCTTTGAGTTTTAATCTTGCGACCGTACTCCCCAGGCGGTCTACTTCACGCGTTAGCTGCGTTACCAAGTCAATTAAGACCCGACAACTAGTAGACATCGTTTAGGGCGTGGACTACCAGGGTATCTAATCCTGTTTGCTCCCCACGCTTTCGTGCATGAGCGTCAATCTTAGCCCAGGGGGCTGCCTTCGCCATCGGTGTTCCTCCACATCTCTACGCATTTCACTGCTACACGTGGAATTCTACCCCCCTCTGCCAGATTCCAGCCTTGCAGTCTCCATTGCCATTCCCAGGTTAAGCCCGGGGATTTCACAACAGACTTACAAAACCGCCTGCGCACGCTTTACGCCCAGTAATTCCGATTAACGCTTGCACCCTACGTATTACCGCGGCTGCTGGCACGTAGTTAGCCGGTGCTTATTCTTCAGGTACCGTCATTAGCCCCAGATATTAGCTAGGACCGTTTCTTCCCTGACAAAAGAGCTTTACAACCCGAAGGCCTTCTTCACTCACGCGGCATTGCTGGATCAGGGTTGCCCCCATTGTCCAAAATTCCCCACTGCTGCCTCCCGTAGGAGTCTGGGCCGTGTCTCAGTCCCAGTGTGGCTGGTCGTCCTCTCAGACCAGCTACTGATCGTCGCCTTGGTGAGCCTTTACCTCACCAACTAGCTAATCAGATATCGGCCGCTCCAGGAGCACGAGGCCCGAAGGTCCCCCGCTTTCATCCTTGGATCGTATGCGGTATTAGCGTAACTTTCGCTACGTTATCCCCCACTCTTGGGTACGTTCCGATACATTACTCACCCGTTCGCCACTCGCCGCCAGGCCGAAGCCCGCGCTGCCGTTCGACTTGCATGTGTAAAGCATGCCGCCAGCGTTCAATCTGAGCCAGGATCAAACTCTTCAGTTCAATCTCTGTTTTCCAGTGTTTCCACTGGGGTCATTCACTCAAAATACTGACATATTTCTTGTGAACGTTTGAATCTATTATTTGAGCATCGAAGCCTAAGCTCCGTGCACTTCTTCAAACGCCCACACTTATCGACTGTTAATTTTTAAAGATCCTGCTGTTCCGATGAAGCGTTTTGTTCATCAGCAGAGAGGCGAGATTATGAAGCGTTTCGCGTACTCCGTCAACCCCTCTCATCCGCTTTGCTGCTAGTGCAGCGCGGCAGGGACAGAACTATAGCAAACGGAATGCGCGTCCGCAAGGTCTGCGACGCAACTTTGCTCGGGCCTGTATAGTGGATGCCAAATTATCTATGGGAAAAATTCGTGCAGCATTGCCTTAAAACCCTTGCCGCGCTGTGCGCGGCGGCGGCTGGCGCCGCCCAGGCGCAGCAGGACCTGGCAGGTGTCGTGGTCGTCACCGCCAACCGCAACGAACACGCCAGCATCAATGTCCCCGCCGCGATCGACGTGATCGGCGCCGCGCGTATCCGCGAAGGGCAGATGCGGGTCAACGCCTCCGAATCGCTGGCCGCCGTGCCCGGCCTGGTGGTGCAGAACCGCCAGAACTACGCCCAGGACCTGCAGATTTCCTCGCGCGGCTTCGGCGCCCGTTCCGCTTTCGGCGTGCGGGGCGTGCGCCTGATCGCCGACGGCATTCCCGCCACCATGCCCGATGGGCAGGGCCAGGCCGCAACCTTCAATCTGGACCGCGCGCAACGGATCGAAGTCCTGCGCGGGCCCTTCTCGGCGCTTTACGGCAATCACGCGGGCGGCGTGGTGCAGCTGTTCACGGAAGAAGGCAAGGCGCCCGCCTCGGTCGAGGTGTCGGCGATGGGCGGCAGCGACGGCATGCGCAAGACCGATGTCAGCGCCCAGGGCCGCGAGGGACGCTTCGGCTATGTGCTCGACGCCTCGCGCTTCGAAACCGACGGCTATCGCGAACACAGCGCGGCCCGGCGCGAGCAGCAGTACGCGAAGCTGAGCTTCGAGCCTTCAACGCATAGCAAGGTGACCCTTGTGGCGAGCGGACTGCGGCAGAAGAATACGCAGGACCCGCTGGGCGTGCAGTGGGCGACTTTCCTGCACGATCCCCGTGCTGGCGAGATCGATCCCGCGGATACCGCATCTCCCAAGCGCAGCTTCGCGGAGCGCTACAACACGCGCAAGAGCATCGACCATCAACAGATCGGAGCGACATACGACCTGCACTTCGGCGAAAACCGCCTGCGCGTACTGGCCTACGGCGGTAACCGCGAAGTGATCCAGTACCAGTCGTTCTCGCGCGCATTCCAGGCTCCGCCTTCGCACTCGGGCGGCGTCGTGGACTTCGACCGCGAATTCCATGGCGCAGGTATCAGCTGGCTGGATGTGCACCGCTTTGCCGATGGCGTGCTGCGCACCACCGTGGGCGCCGACTTCGACCGCTCAAGCGACGACCGCACCGGATACGAGAACTTCGTCGGCACGCAACTGGGCGTACGCGGGGCGCTGCGCCGCGACGAGCGCGATGTGGTGTCGAATGCCGATCCCTACGTGCAGACGGAATGGCAAAGCGGCGCCTGGCAGCTGACCGCTGGCCTGCGCCACAGCCGCGTGAAAGTGGAGGTGGACGACCACTTCCTCGGCAACGGCAACGACAGCGGCGGAATGACCTTTGTGCGCAGGACGCCCGTCGCCGGGGTTACCTACAAGGCCGCGCCGACCCTGAACATCTACGCCAGCGCCGCACGCGGCTTCGAAACGCCAACGCTGAATGAGCTGTTCTACTCGGGAGCAGGTACAGGCTTCAATTTCGGCCTGCGCCCCGCGCGCAGTACGCATGTGGAGCTGGGAGCAAAAATGCAGCTCGCCCCGCATACCCGCATCGATTTCGCTGCCTTCGAAGTGCGCACACGCGACGAGCTCGTGGTGGACGTGTCGAGCGGAGGGCGTACCAGCTACCGCAATGCCAGCAAGACGCTGCGACAGGGCTTTGAGCTCTCCGCCGATTCCAGCTGGAGCTACGGCTTCAGCTCCCGCCTTGCGCTGACTACGCTGCGCGCAGTCTACGACCAGGCTTTCGGCAACGTGCGCGAGGGGAACCGGCTCCCCGGCGTCCCGCGTGGTACGGCGTACGCCGAACTGGCATGGAAGGATTCGGAAGGCCGATTCGGCGCCGCGCTCGAAGCGCTGGCCAATGCGAAGGTCTATGTCGAGGACGGCAACAGCGAGAAGCCCGCACCGGGCTATGGGGTAGTGAATTTCCGCGTGAACGCCGCACAGGGCATGGGCGGCTGGACCATCCGCGAGTTCGCCCGGCTGAACAACCTGCTGGACAAAACTTACGTTGGCTCGGTGATTGTGGGCGATGCGAGCAAGCGCTATTACGAAGCCGCACCCGGCCGCAACTGGCAGGCGGGCGTCACTGCGCAGTATTCGTTCTGACGGTGCAGGTGCTGAACTTCTCGCCCTGCTCGAAGGTAATCGAGACCGGCAGGAAGTGCGCGATCACCTCGGCATTCGTGATGGCGTGCTGCGATACGTGGTCGAGGGTGTAGCGCCCACCGCCAGCCAGCGCCATCGGCAGCATGAGCTGGTCGCCCAGGTGCTCCCCCACCGCAGCGCCCGAAGCGAGGTAACGCTGCGCTTCGAGCAGCGCATTTCCGGCAATCGCTTCGGCGCGCGCCGATTTCTCGCCGACGCCTGAGAATACCTCCGTCGCGTTCTCGCCCTCCAAGGTGATGAGGACGGCGTTGCCCGGCCCCTGGGTGTGTTCCAGCGCGTGCGCATGCAGCTGGGATGCGGGCCAGCCCAGCCCCTCGCCGATACAGGCCAGCTCGCGCTGCGCGACCGACAAGGGCAGCCGCGCCACGAATGCTTCCGAATACGCCTTGCACATGGCGCCCGGTTCCATCAATTCGATCTGGCGCAGGCGCGTGCAGGGCCACACCGCGGCGCAGACTTCACCTCCGCCGGCGGGATAGAAGCCGAAGCGCTCGATCTCGATGTCCACGTTCGCGCCCATCTGCTCGATCACCCTGCGGTAGGCGCGCTGAAGGAACTGCGCGGGCGGGGCCTTGGGGTTATGCGTGCCACCGCTGACGGTGACGACCGAGGGCACATCCGCATACAGCAAGGCGGGTATCAGCGTTTGAAGAACAAGCGTGGAGCTGCCCGCAGTGCCTATGGAGAATTCGTACACGCCGCCCTTGACGCAGTGGGGCGTGAACTCCAGCGTGGTCGAGCCGACTTCGGCGTCCGAGACCTGGGCCGCGCAGACCGTGGCGGCGGCGCGCAAAGCGGCCAGGTGCTGGCGCATCAAGCCGCGCTTGGGACGGTTGGCGCGGATATTGATGATTCTGAACGGCCGCCCGGTAATCATCGACAGCGTCAGCGATGAGCGCAGAATCTGGCCGCCACCTTCCCCCGTCGATCCATCGAGCTCGATCATCGTTCAGCCTTTTACGCAAACGACCTGCTTGAGCGTGTGCACCACCTCCACGAGGTCGCGCTGCGCTTCCATCACCTTGTCGATATCCTTGTAGGCCATCGGGATCTCGTCGATCACGGCGGCATCCTTGCGGCATTCGACGCCTTGCGTGGCGCGGACCTGGTCTTCCAGCGAGAAGCGGCGCTTGGCCTCGTTGCGGCTCATGGTGCGGCCGGCGCCATGGCTGCAGCTCTGGAAGCTCTCTTCATTGCCCTTGCCGCGCACGATGTAGCTCTTCGCGCCCATCGAGCCAGGAATGATGCCCAGTTCTCCCTTGCGCGCCGATACAGCGCCCTTGCGCGTCACCAGCACCTCCCTGCCGAAGTGCGTTTCCTTCTGCACGTAGTTGTGGTGGCAGTTCACGGCTTCGACATGCGTTTCAAAAGGCTTCCTGATCACGGTGCGCACGGCGGCGATCAGGTTCTGCATCATCACCTCGCGGTTGATGCGCGCGAACTTCTGCGCCCAGCCCACCGCCTGCACGTAGTCGTCGTAGTGCTGGGTGCCTTCCTTGAGATAAGCCAGGTCCTGGTCGGGCAGGTTCGCGATGTGCGTGCGCATGTCCTGCTTGGCCTGCTCGATGAAGTGGGAGCCGATGGCGTTGCCCACACCGCGCGAACCCGAGTGGAGCATGAACCACACGGCGCCTTCCTCGTCGAGGCATACCTCGATGAAGTGGTTGCCCGTTCCGAGCGTGCCGAGATGCTTGTAGTTGTTGGTGTGGCGGAGCTTGGGCGTTTTGAGGCAGATCTCGTCGAATTCGTTCTTCAGCGTCATCCACGCGGCATCGACAGCGGAAGGAGGGTTCTCCCAGGAGCCCGCGTCGCGGCCCTTGAAGCTGCGGGTCTTCGGCGAGAGCCCGTGCGGGATCGCCTTCTCGATGGCGCTGCGCAGGGGACCAAGGTTGTCCGGCAGGTCATTGGCGGTGAGCGTGGTTTTCGCAGCCATCATGCCGCAGCCGATATCGACACCCACCGCCGCGGGAATGACGGCGCCCAGCGTTGGAATCACGCTGCCGATGGTGGAGCCCTTGCCCAGGTGCACGTCCGGCATGACCGCAATGTGCTTGTAGATGAAGGGCATCTTCGCCGTGCTCGCCAGCTGTGCCTTCGCCTCCTGCTCGACAGGTACGCCACGCGTCCACATTTTCACGGGACTGCCGCCAGGCACGTCCAGTGTCTCGAAATCCTCAGTCTTCATGGCTGGCATTATCTGCCAACTCGCAGAAGGCCCGCGCACACGATCAGAGAAACCGGATGGTGCGCCCCTCGCGTTCGATCACGCCTGCCTTCGCGAGATTGGCGAGGCAGCGGTAATAGACCTCGTGTGCGAGCCCAAGCTCGCTCGCGACATGCAGCAAAGGATGTGCAAAGGTCAGCGCCGACGCACCCGCCGGCAGCGACAGGCGCAGGTGCTGCAAGGTACGCTCCTGGGCGCTGCGGATATTGCGCAGTTCGGCGAGCGTACGCGCCCGGTGCAGCTGGCGCGTTACGCGCTCGAGGAATAGCAAGGAAAGGCTGGCGTCCGCCGCCATGCGCTGCAGGAGGACGGCCTTGCTGAGCACCCGCAGTCCGCATGCGCCGTGCGTTACGGCGTTGCAGTGATAGCGTTCCGTGAACAAGGCTCCCTCGGCGAAGAATTCGCCGGGGCCGGCGGTGTGCAGTGTGATGAGCTGCCCATCCTCGAGGTGGCGCAGGAGGCGTACGTGGCCACTCTCCAGAAAGTAGACCTGCTGCGCGGGGGCTCCTTGCAGGAATACCGAGGCGCCGTCCGGCAGCGACAGGTGGCTTGCCGCCACCGATTCAAGCAGCGCGGCCGGCGTCTCAGTGCCCATGGTGCGCGTGCCCGGAAGTGGCATCGCTTCCGTGATCGCTCAACTGCGCGTCGAACCACGCGTGGAGCGCTGCCTGCAAGGCTGCGTCCTTTGTCGAGTACGTGATCTGGGCGCCATTGGCCAGCGGCGCATACTTTATCGATACCGCGCCTGGAGGAGCTGCCTTCAGCCTGGCCAGGCCAGGCATCCCATCGCCATGCAGTGCCGATGGGCCCGAAAAGTCTCCTGCCGAGAAAGCGGCGGCGATGTGCCTGAGATGTACCTGCACAAGGTCGCGCTGGTTCGTCTCCGACAGGTTCTTTACGAGGACCTTCTGCACGCCGCCATCCGGCGTTTTCGTGAACACGTGCGTGGTGGCGTGCAGGGAAAAAGGCATCACCAGGGGCCCGCGAGCGCGAACTTCCTGTTCGCGCGTCTGGGCCAGGGCGCCGTGCGCAGCAAGCGCACCGATAAGCAGGGCAATGAGTTTCATGACTTTCCTTCGAGTGATAGAGCAGCGAACTCTAACGCTCGGCAGCGAGGAAAAATATGACTGAAATCATAGCCCCAAAAAGAAAAAGCCCGCTAGATCTTCTAGCGGGCTTTCTCGGTATAACAGCCTGACGATAACCTACTTTCACACTGGTTGCAGCACTATCATCGGCGCAGAGTCGTTTCACGGTCCTGTTCGGGATGGGAAGGGGTGGGACCGACTTGCTATGGTCATCAGGCATGACTTGTACGGCTGCAGCGATGTCGCTGCAGCCTGAATCTGGAAGAAGTAGAGGGTAGTGTTCTCAAACACTGGTAAATGCGCATAACCGTCAAGGTTATAGGGACAAGCCGTACGGGCAATTAGTATCAGTTAGCTTAATGCATTACTGCACTTCCACACCTGACCTATCAACGTCCTGGTCTCGAACGACCCTTCAAGGAGCTCAAGGCTCCGGGAAATCTCATCTTAAGGCAAGTTTCCCGCTTAGATGCTTTCAGCGGTTATCTCTTCCGAACTTAGCTACCCGGCAATGCCACTGGCGTGACAACCGGTACACCAGAGGTTCGTCCACTCCGGTCCTCTCGTACTAGGAGCAGCCCCCTTCAAATTTCCAACGCCCACGGCAGATAGGGACCAAACTGTCTCACGACGTTTTAAACCCAGCTCACGTACCACTTTAAATGGCGAACAGCCATACCCTTGGGACCGGCTACAGCCCCAGGATGTGATGAGCCGACATCGAGGTGCCAAACTCCCCCGTCGATATGAACTCTTGGGAGGAATCAGCCTGTTATCCCCAGAGTACCTTTTATCCGTTGAGCGATGGCCCTTCCATACAGAACCACCGGATCACTATGTCCTACTTTCGTACCTGCTCGACTTGTCGGTCTCGCAGTTAAGCACGCTTATGCCATTGCACTATTAGCACGATGTCCGACCGTACCTAGCGTACCTTCGAACTCCTCCGTTACACTTTAGGAGGAGACCGCCCCAGTCAAACTGCCTACCATGCACTGTCCCCGACCCGGATCACGGGCCAAGGTTAGAACCTCAAACAAACCAGGGTGGTATTTCAAGGTTGGCTCCACGAGAACTGGCGTCCCCGCTTCAAAGCCTCCCACCTATCCTACACAGATTGGTTCAAAGTCCAATGCAAAGCTACAGTAAAGGTTCATGGGGTCTTTCCGTCTAGCCGCGGGTAGATTGCATCATCACAAACACTTCAACTTCGCTGAGTCTCGGGAGGAGACAGTGTGGCCATCGTTACGCCATTCGTGCAGGTCGGAACTTACCCGACAAGGAATTTCGCTACCTTAGGACCGTTATAGTTACGGCCGCCGTTTACTGGGACTTCAATCAAGAGCTTGCACCCCATCATTTAATCTTCCAGCACCGGGCAGGCGTCACACCCTATACGTCCACTTTCGTGTTTGCAGAGTGCTGTGTTTTTATTAAACAGTCGCAGCCACCAGTTTATTGCAACCTTTTCGCCCTTCCACAGTAAAGTGGTCAAGCTACCGAGGCGTACCTTTTCCCGAAGTTACGGTACCAATTTGCCGAGTTCCTTCTCCCGAGTTCTCTCAAGCGCCTTAGAATACTCATCTCGCCCACCTGTGTCGGTTTGCGGTACGGTCTCGTATGACTGAAGCTTAGAGGCTTTTCTTGGAACCACTTCCGATTGCTTCGCGAGACAAGCTCGCTCGTCCCAGTCCCTTGAATTACGCGCCCGGATTTGCCTAAGCGCCTTCTATGAACCAGAAACTGACTATTCCAACAGTCAGACAACCTTCCGCGATCCGTCCCCCCATCGCATCATACGACGGTGCAGGAATATTAACCTGCTTCCCATCAGCTACGCATCTCTGCCTCGCCTTAGGGGCCGACTCACCCTGCTCCGATGAACGTTGAACAGGAAACCTTGGGCTTACGGCGTGCGGGCTTTTCACCCGCATTATCGCTACTCATGTCAGCATTCGCACTTCTGATACCTCCAGCATCCTTTACAAGACACCTTCGCAGGCTTACAGAACGCTCTCCTACCATATCCTTACGGATATCCGCAGCTTCGGTGACTGGCTTAGCCCCGTTACATCTTCCGCGCAGGACGACTCGATCAGTGAGCTATTACGCTTTCTTTAAATGATGGCTGCTTCTAAGCCAACATCCTGACTGTTTTAGCCTTCCCACTTCGTTTTCCACTTAGCCAATCTTTGGGACCTTAGCTGGCGGTCTGGGTTGTTTCCCTCTTGACGCCGGACGTTAGCACCCGACGTCTGTCTCCCAAGCTCGCACTCACCGGTATTCGGAGTTTGCAATGGTTTGGTAAGTCGCGATGACCCCCTAGCCATAACAGTGCTCTACCCCCGGTGGTGATACTTGAGGCACTACCTAAATAGTTTTCGGAGAGAACCAGCTATTTCCAAGTTTGTTTAGCCTTTCACCCCTACCCACAGCTCATCCCCTAATTTTTCAACATTAGTGGGTTCGGTCCTCCAGTGCGTGTTACCGCACCTTCAACCTGGCCATGGGTAGATCACTTGGTTTCGGGTCTACACCCAGCGACTGGCGCCCTGTTCGGACTCGATTTCTCTACGGCTCCCCTATCTGGTTAACCTCGCCACTGAATGTAAGTCGCTGACCCATTATACAAAAGGTACGCCGTCACCCCACGAAGAGGCTCCGACTGTTTGTATGCACACGGTTTCAGGATCTATTTCACTCCCCTCCCGGGGTTCTTTTCGCCTTTCCCTCACGGTACTGGTTCACTATCGGTCGATTACGAGTATTTAGCCTTGGAGGATGGTCCCCCCATCTTCAGACAGGATTTCTCGTGTCCCGCCCTACTTGTCGTACGCTTAGTACCACCGTTCTGATTTCGTGTACGGGGCTATCACCCGCTATGGCCCACATTTCCAGGTGGTTCCACTATCAGCTCGACTATCACGTACAGGCTCTTCCCATTTCGCTCGCCACTACTTTGGGAATCTCGGTTGATTTCTTTTCCTGCAGCTACTTAGATGTTTCAGTTCGCCGCGTTCGCTTCGTTAGCCTATGTATTCAGCTAACGATGACCTAAAAGGCCGGGTTTCCCCATTCGGAAATCTTCGGATCAATGCTTGTTTGTCAGCTCCCCGAAGCTTATCGCAGACTTCTACGTCCTTCATCGCCTGTAATCGCCAAGGCATCCGCCATGTGCACTTATTCACTTGTCCCTATAACCTTGACGGCTATCGGTATCAAGCATTTACTACTGTGTTTGATGAGTTTTACTACTACCCTAAGTAAGTATCTTTCGATACTCGCTTAATAAAACTTTACTTCTTCCAGATTGTTAAAGAACGAGAACTACACTTACCAAAAACACTGGTTTTTCGTAAATGCAGTGGTGGAGGATGACGGGATCGAACCGACGACCCCCTGCTTGCAAAGCAGGTGCTCTCCCAGCTGAGCTAATCCCCCGTATGTACTTGGTGGGTCTGGTTGGGCTCGAACCAACGACCCCCGCGTTATCAACACGGTGCTCTAACCAGCTGAGCTACAGACCCGCGCTCGTTTCTTCTTCTACTAACAGCCGATAAGTGTGAACGTTTGAGTCCGTGCGACTCTAGAAAGGAGGTGATCCAGCCGCACCTTCCGATACGGCTACCTTGTTACGACTTCACCCCAGTCACGAATCCTACCGTGGTAAGCGCCCCCCTTGCGGTTAAGCTACCTACTTCTGGTAAAACCCGCTCCCATGGTGTGACGGGCGGTGTGTACAAGACCCGGGAACGTATTCACCGCGACATGCTGATCCGCGATTACTAGCGATTCCAACTTCATGCAGTCGAGTTGCAGACTACAATCCGGACTACGATACACTTTCTGGGATTTGCTCCCCCTCGCGGGTTGGCGGCCCTCTGTATGTACCATTGTATGACGTGTGAAGCCCTACCCATAAGGGCCATGAGGACTTGACGTCATCCCCACCTTCCTCCGGTTTGTCACCGGCAGTCTCATTAGAGTGCCCTTTCGTAGCAACTAATGACAAGGGTTGCGCTCGTTGCGGGACTTAACCCAACATCTCACGACACGAGCTGACGACAGCCATGCAGCACCTGTGTGCAGGTTCTCTTTCGAGCACCCCCGGATCTCTCCAGGGTTCCTGCCATGTCAAGGGTAGGTAAGGTTTTTCGCGTTGCATCGAATTAATCCACATCATCCACCGCTTGTGCGGGTCCCCGTCAATTCCTTTGAGTTTTAATCTTGCGACCGTACTCCCCAGGCGGTCTACTTCACGCGTTAGCTGCGTTACCAAGTCAATTAAGACCCGACAACTAGTAGACATCGTTTAGGGCGTGGACTACCAGGGTATCTAATCCTGTTTGCTCCCCACGCTTTCGTGCATGAGCGTCAATCTTAGCCCAGGGGGCTGCCTTCGCCATCGGTGTTCCTCCACATCTCTACGCATTTCACTGCTACACGTGGAATTCTACCCCCCTCTGCCAGATTCCAGCCTTGCAGTCTCCATTGCCATTCCCAGGTTAAGCCCGGGGATTTCACAACAGACTTACAAAACCGCCTGCGCACGCTTTACGCCCAGTAATTCCGATTAACGCTTGCACCCTACGTATTACCGCGGCTGCTGGCACGTAGTTAGCCGGTGCTTATTCTTCAGGTACCGTCATTAGCCGTGGATATTAGCCACAGCCGTTTCTTCCCTGACAAAAGAGCTTTACAACCCGAAGGCCTTCTTCACTCACGCGGCATTGCTGGATCAGGGTTGCCCCCATTGTCCAAAATTCCCCACTGCTGCCTCCCGTAGGAGTCTGGGCCGTGTCTCAGTCCCAGTGTGGCTGGTCGTCCTCTCAGACCAGCTACTGATCGTCGCCTTGGTGAGCCTTTACCTCACCAACTAGCTAATCAGATATCGGCCGCTCCAGGAGCACGAGGCCCGAAGGTCCCCCGCTTTCATCCTTGGATCGTATGCGGTATTAGCGTAACTTTCGCTACGTTATCCCCCACTCTTGGGTACGTTCCGATACATTACTCACCCGTTCGCCACTCGCCGCCAGGCCGAAGCCCGCGCTGCCGTTCGACTTGCATGTGTAAAGCATGCCGCCAGCGTTCAATCTGAGCCAGGATCAAACTCTTCAGTTCAATCTCTGTTTTCCAATGTTTCCATTGGGGTCATTCACTCAAAATACTGACATATTTCTTGTGAACGTTTGAATCTATTATTTGAGCATCGGAGCCTAAGCTCCGTGCACTTCTTCAAACGCCCACACTTATCGACTGTTAATTTTTAAAGATCCTGCTGTTCCGATGAAGCGTTTTGTTCATCAGCAGAGAGGCGAGATTATCCGCTGTTTCATCCAGCTCGTCAACCCCTCTTCGTTCGCTTCGCTGCGTGTGCTGCGTTGCGAGGGACAGAACTATAGCGAACCGGTGGCCGCAGCGCAAGGGTAAAATGTGAATTTATGACGATCCTGCTCTCGACGCTCAACGCCCGCTACACCCATGCATCCCTGGGCCTGCGCTACCTGCTGGCCAATATGGGGGAGCTGGCGCCCCAGACACGCATCCAGGAATTCGTGATCGGGGCGAAGACGACGGAGCTGGTGGAACGCATCCTGGCGCACCAGCCGCGCATCGTGGGATTCGGCGTCTATATCTGGAACGTTGAGGAAACGGCCCGCCTGGTGGCCACTCTCAAGCGCGTGGCGCCGCAGCTGGTGATCGTGCTGGGCGGACCGGAGGTCTCCCACGAGACCGGCGAGCAGGAGATCGTGCGGCTGGCGGACTATGTGGTGACCGGCTGGGGCGACGTGACCTTCTCCAAGCTGTGCGGCGAAATCCTGAACGGCCCCAAACCCCTGATGAAGGTACACGCAGGCGTGCAGCCGCCCATGGCGGACATTGCCATGCCCTATTCCCTCTACTCGGATGAGGACATCGCCCACCGCACCCTGTATGTGGAGGCATCGCGCGGCTGCCCCTTCAAGTGCGAGTTCTGCCTGTCGGCGCTGGACAAGACGGCGTGGCCATTCAATATCGATACCTTCCTGGCCGAGATGGAGTCGCTGCATGCGCGCGGCGCACGCCTGTTCAAGTTCGTGGACCGCACCTTCAACCTGAACATCAAGACCAGTTTGAAGATCATGCAGTTCTTCCTCGATAAGCTGGCGGCGAATCCGGACGATCCGGTCTACGCCCACTTCGAGCTGGTGCCTGACCACCTGCCGGATGCGCTGAAGGAAGGCATCGCCAAGTTCCCGCCGGGGACCTTGCAGTTCGAGATCGGCATCCAGAGCTTCAACCCGGCGGTGCAGGGCCACATCAGCCGCAAGCAGGACAACCAGAAGGCGGCCGACAATATCCGCTGGCTGTGCGAGCACTCCAATGTGCACATGCACGTGGACCTGATCGCAGGCCTGCCCGGAGAAACCGTGGAGAGCTTCGCCGAGGGCTTCGACAAGCTGTGGGCCCTCGGCCCGCACGAGATCCAGTTCGGCATCCTGAAGCGCCTGCGCGGCACGCCGATCATCCGCCATACCGAGGAATTCGGCATGGTGTACGACCCGCACCCGCCGTACACCATTCTCGCCAACCGCGATATTGGCTTCCCCACCATGCAGCGCCTGGTGCGTTTCGCGCGCTACTGGGACCTGGTGGCAAACTCCGGCCGCTTCACGCACACCACGCCCGTGCTCCTGGGCGACCGTCCCTTCCACCGCTTCATGGCGCTCTCGGACTGGCTGTATGCGAACACGGATGCGACGCACCGCATTGCGCTCGACCGGCTGGCAGCCCTGATCGGCCGCTATCTGGAGGAACAGGGCGAAGATGCCGAAGCATTGCTTGCGCTGGACGGCCATGGCGTCCGCAAGAAGGCCGCGGCCACCGCACTGCCGCAGCGCCAGGCGCGCCACCTTGCCGCCTGAGCACTGTTGGGGGCGATCCTGTAGCGAAGAGAACAATTCTCACTTACACTGGCGACATGCCTATTGCAGAAGAGCCAACCTTGACAATCAGTTCCGGCGAAACGCCGGAATCGACCGTGACCGCCAAAGGCACCTGGCAGGTTCACGCACTGGCTCATCGCAAAACCATCAAGGCCATTTCTTCCACGCTGAACCGGCTGCACGGCAAGCAGGTGCACTGGGACCTGAGCGCCATCGACAGCCTCGATCACATGGGCGCCCAGCTGCTCTGGCAAGCCTGGGACTACAAGCGCCCCGCTTCGCTCAAGCTGGCGGACGGCCAGAACGAATTCTTCAATCGCCTGGAAGCGACGGGCAAGCTGGAACTCCCGCGCACCCGCGCCGCACACATGGGGTGGATCACCACGCTGGGCGCTGGCGTGTTGCACTTCGTGGAGCACATGCAGGGCTTTATCAGCCTGATCGGGCAGGTCACGCAGGACATGTGGCGCTTCCTGAAGAACCCTATCCGCGGACCGTGGCGGGAGATCTCCGCGAACATCTTCCACGCGGGCTTCCAGGCCCTCGGCATCACCGCGCTCGTGGGATTCCTGATCGGCGTGGTGCTTTCCTATCTCTCCGCGCAGCAGCTGCGCAACTTCGGCGGCGACATCTATCTCGTGAACCTGCTGGGCATGAGCATCATCCGCGAACTGGGGCCGCTGCTGGCGGCCATCCTGGTCGCGGGCCGCTCGGGGTCGTCGATCACGGCGCAGCTGGGCGTGATGCGCGTGACCGAGGAACTGGATGCGATGCTCGTGATGGGCATCTCGCACGGTTTCCGCCTGATCCTGCCGAAAGTGGTCGCGCTTGCGATCTCCATGCCGCTGCTCGTGATCTGGACCGACGCCATGGCCCTGATCGGAGGCATGGCTGCGGCCAAGGTGGAGCTGAATCTCTCCGCGCGCTACTTCATCCAGAAGCTGCCGGATGCGGTGCCGCTGGCGAACTACATGATCGGCCTGGGCAAGGGCGGCGTGTTCGGCATGCTGATCGCGCTCGTGTCCTGCCATTTCGGCCTGCGCATCCAGCCCAATACGGAGAGCCTGGGGCGCGGCACGACGACTTCGGTGGTGACTGCCATTACGGTGGTGATCCTGGCCGATGCGGTGTTCGCCATCGTCTTCAACGGGGTGGGCTACTAATGAGCGACGAGACCCAGTCCAAGGAGGAATGCGGCTGCCCCGATACGCCGGGCGAGCTGACACTGGACGGCAGCGTGCCGGTGGTGGAGATCACGAATCTCCAGACGAAGTTCGGCCGCACCGTCGTCCACAACGAGCTGAATCTCAAGATCGAGCAGGGCGAGATCATGTCCATCGTGGGCGGCTCGGGCACGGGCAAGACGGTACTGCTGCGGCAGATGCTCGGACTGGAGCGCCCGACGAAGGGCTGCGTGCGCGTGTTCGGCGAGGACATCACGCAGGCCAAGGCGGACCAGCTGCAGCTGCTGCGCAACCACTGGGGCATGCTGTTCCAGCAGGGCGCGCTGTATTCCGCGCTGACGGTATTCGAGAATATCGCCCAGCCGATGCGCGAGTTGCGCGTGCTGCCGCACGATCTGATCCGCGATGCTGTGCTATTAAAGATGAACATGGTGGGCCTGGGTCCCGAGCACGCGAACAAGATGCCTTCCGACCTCTCGGGCGGCATGATCAAGCGCGTGGCGCTGGCGCGGGCGCTGGCCCTGGAGCCGAAGCTGCTGTTCCTGGACGAACCGACGGCGGGCCTGGACCCGGACCGGTCCGAAAGCTTCGTTTCGCTGATCAAGTCCCTGCACCGGGAGCTGGGGCTGACGGTGGTGATGGTGACGCACGACCTGGATACGCTGTTCGCGCTGTCCACGCGCATCGCCGTGCTGGCCGAGAAACACGTGATTGCGGTGGGACCGACGCGTGAGGTGATCCGCGTGGACCATCCGTTCATCAAGGAGTTCTTCCTGGGCGACCGCGGCAAGCGCGCACTGGAAGCCCTCGAATAAAGGAGCAGGTATGGAGAATCGATCACACGCATTCATGACGGGCATCTTCACGATATCGCTGCTGGTGGCGGCGGTGTTCTTCGGCATCTGGTTCAACCGCGACCGCGTGCAGTATGACCCCTACCTGATTGCGACCACCCTCGCCGTACCGGGCCTGAATCCGCAGGCGGCAGTGCGCTACCGCGGGCTGGAAGTGGGCAAGGTGGACGAGATCGACTTCGATCCGAAGGCGGCAGGCCAGATCCTCGTCCACCTGAGCATCGATCCCGCCACGCCCATTACCCGCACCACCTTCGCCACCCTCGGCTACCAGGGCGTGACCGGCATCGCCTATATCCAGCTGGACGACGAATCCGTCGGCTCGCCTGCCCTGGGCACCAGCAAGAAGAATCCAAGCCGCATTCCGCTGCGCCCCGGCCTGTTCGACCAGCTGGAGAAGCGCGGCAAGGCGATCCTGGAGCAGGCGGAGAACGTCACAGGAAAACTGAATACCCTGCTCAGCCCCGAGAACCAGAAGACCATGCTCTCCGCTTTCTCGGACGTGAGCGAAACCGCGCGCGAATACCGCGAGCTCCCCAAGCAGCTGGGTCCAACCCTCGACAAGCTGCCCGCGCTGGCGGAACAGACCGACCGCGCCGTGCGCTCCGTAAACGAACTGGCCGACAGCGCAACCCAGCTTTCGCGTTCGCTGCAGGGCCCGGACGGCGCCGTCACACGCATCACGGCGGCAGTGGACCGCGCGGCCACATCCGTGGAAGCCGTCACTTCCGGCGTGGAGCTCGAAGCCCTGCCAAGCATTACCGGACTGACCGACGAAACCAAATCCTCGATGCGCGCCGTACGCCGCACGATGAACACCCTGAACGAACGCCCGCAAAGCATTCTGTTCGGCGCACCGCAGGTTGCGCCGGGACCGGGCGAACCTGGCTTCACTGCACCGGCCAAATAAGGACTGCCATGACGACACTGATGCTCCGTTCCCTGTCCCTCCTTGCCTGCGCAGCGCTGTTTGCAGGCTGCGCCGCCACGAAAGGCCCGGCATCGACCACCTTCGATTTCGGCCCCCTCACGGCGCCCGCCGCCGCGGCCGCGCCGGCGAACTATCCCGTGATCGTGGTGTCCGACGTCACCGGACCGGCCGTGCTGGACACCCAGCGCATGTACTACCGCCTGATGTATGCGGACGCCCAGCAATCGCGCCCCTATGCCTACAACCAGTGGGCCGCCAACCCCATGCAGCTGCTCACCCAGCGCCTGAAGGCGCGCATGGCGCAGGCAGGCGTGAAGGTGCTGAATACCACGGACGCCAGTGGCGGCACGCCGCTGCTGCGCCTGGAAGCTGACGAGTTCTCGCAAAATTTCGATAGCCAGACGGCGAGCAGCGCCAGCATCACCTTGCGCGCTTCGATCTTCAAGGCGCACAAGCTGATCGACCAGCGCACCTTCTCGCGCCACACGCCCGCGCCGAGCGCTGACGCGCCGGGCGGAGCGCGCGCACTGGCCGCCACCGCCGACGCCATCGCGGCCGACCTGCTGGCCTGGCTGGCCACCCTGCCCGCGCAGCCGCAGTAAACGATGGAGCAGCCAGTACCCGCCAGCGCCGCGCCGCCGCGCAAAGGGTCGCCCGTTGCGCGCGCCGCGCTGCTGGCCTATCTGCTGCTGATAGTCTACGCAAGCTGGTATCCCTTCTCGGGCTGGCATAGCCAAGGTCTCTCGCCGCTTATCTTCCTCGAACACACGTCCATGCCGCGCTACTGGACGCTGTTCGATGCAGTGATCAATGTGATCGGCTATATCCCCTTCGGCATGCTGCTGGCGTATGCCATGCATCCACGCGTGCGCGGCATCTGGGCTTTCCTGCTCGTGGCCATTACGGGCGCGCTGACCTCGGGCCTGATGGAGGCGGTGCAGACCTATCTTCCAAGCCGCGTATCGTCCAACCTCGATTTCTATACCAACGCCATCGGCTGCGCCATCGGCGGCCTGGCCGGGGTGCTGAGCGCACGCAAGCTGCTCGACACCAGCCATCTCTACCGCCTGCGCCAGCGCTGGTTCGCCCAGCACGCCAGCCAGGGCCTCGTGCTGCTGGCCCTGTGGCCGCTGGCCCAGATCTATCCGCAATCCTTCCTGTTCGGGCTGGGCGAACTCCTGCCCATCCTGTCCGAATGGCTGAGCAGCCTACTGGAAATGGACATCGACCTCGCCTCCTATGTGCGGCCGGACATGGAACTGACAGTGGAGCAGTACTGGCTGTCCGAAACCATTGTGACGGCCTGCGGCATGGTAGGCGCGGCCCTGACCCTGCTGTGCCTGATGCGCCATCCTGCCCCGCGCGCCCTGCTGGTGATGTGCCTGATCGGCGCGGCCGTGGTCACCCGCTCGCTGGCAACGGCGCTTCTGTTCTCCCCGGAGAACGCCTTCACCTGGATTACACCCGGCGCCCAGGGCGGCTTCCTCATCGGCGCTATCATGCTCGCAGGCCTGGCCTTCGCGCCGCAGAAGGCGCAGCGGCGGCTGGCGGCTGCCACCATCCTGCTCAGCCTGCTTATCGTGAACACGACGCCGGTCAATCCCTATTTCAGCGCGACGCTGCAATCATGGGTGCAGGGCAAGTTCCTGAACTTCAACGGCGCGGCCCAGTTCCTGTCCGTCACCTGGCCCTTCGTGGCGCTCTGGTTCCTGTGGCTGCCCTCCCATAAACTCAATAAGGGCTGATCACGGGTATCATTACGCCTTGCACTGAGTTTCAACGGACATGAGCATGAGCGACACTCCCTATTTCAAGCATCACGTGTTCTTTTGCATGAACCACCGTGATGACGGCCGCGAGAGCTGCGGCCCGCGCGGCGCCGAGCAGGCACAGAAGCACGCCAAGAAGCGCTGCAAGCAACTGGACCTGAACGGCGCGGGCAAGGTGCGCATCAACCAGGCTGGCTGCCTGGACCGCTGCGAGCACGGCCCCGTCATGGTGGTCTACCCCGAGGGCGTCTGGTACACCTATGTGGACACCAGCGATATCGACGAAATCATTGACCAGCACCTCGTGAACGGACAGCCGGTGGAAAGGCTGAAGATCAAGGAATGATGAACAAGAATACCAAGCACTTTACGATGCAGGGCAACGCAGGCCTGATGGAAGGCCTGCTGGACAAGCCGACCGAGGGCGCGCCGCGCGGCATCGCCCTCGTGGCCCACCCTCACCCGCTGTACGGCGGCACCATGGAAAACAAGGTCACCCAGACCCTGGCGCGCGCCTTCGTGTCGCTGGGCTATGTGGTGGCGCGCATCAACTTCCGCGGCGTGGGCCAGTCGGAAGGCGTGCATGACCGCGGCCACGGCGAAACGGACGATATGGAACTGCTGTACCGACACATGACGGAGCAGTATCCCGGCCTGCCGGTGGCGCTCTCGGGCTTTTCCTTCGGCACTTATGTGCAGTCCCAGCTGCAGAAGCGCCTCACGGCGGCGGGCACCCCTGCCGAGCGCCTGGTGCTGGTGGGCAGCGCGGCGGGCAAGTGGGAAATGGCCGACGTTCCCGCCAATACGATCCTGATCCACGGCGAAAATGACGACACGATTCCCCTGCAGGCCGTGTTCGACTGGGCCCGTCCGCAGGATATCCCCGTGCTCGTGATTCCCGGCGCCGACCACTTTTTCCACCGCAAGCTCGGCCATATCAAGAGCTGGGTGATTGCGCTGTGGCAGGGCGGTTCGCAACAAAAGGACGACGCCGACGCGGAATAAGTGCCTATAATGTCCGGGCCGCCGGGCACACGCGCCCGGCGGCTGCTTCCTTCACTATCCAATCCAGACCCAATGAAAAAGCTGCTTGCTGCACTGGTTTCCAGTGTGCTGATTCTTTCCACCGCTTTCGCACAAACCATTCCCGCCCCCACGATCGCCGCCCGCTCCTGGCTGCTGCTGGACGCCACCAGCAATCAGGTGATCGCGTCGCAGGACCCGAACATGCGGGTCGAGCCTGCCTCGCTGACCAAGATCATGACGGCCTACGTGACCTTCACCGCCCTGCGCGACAAGAAGCTGACCCTGGACCAGAAGGTCAACGTGTCGGTGCGCGCCTGGAAGGTGGACGCGAGCAGCTCCAAGATGTTCATCGACCCCGCCGTGCCGGTGTCGATCAGCGACCTGCTGTATGGCCTGATGGTGCAGTCCGGTAACGACGCGGCCGTGGCCCTGGCCGAGGCGGTTGCGGGCGACGAGGCGACCTTCGTGACCCTGATGAACCGGGAAGCCCAGCGCATGGGCATGGCGAACACGCACTTCGCCAATCCGCACGGCCTGCCCAGCCCGGAGAACTACACCACGGCCACCGACCTGGCGACCCTGGCGCGCAACGTGATCAAGGACTTCCCGGAGTTCTACAAGATCGACTCGGTGAAGAGCTTCACCTACAACAAGATCACCCAGCAGAACCGCAACCGCCTGCTGTGGCTGGACCCGACGGTGGACGGCATGAAGACGGGCCACACCGAGGCGGCCGGCTACTGCATGGTGGCGTCCGCCCGCCGCCCGAACGGCAATGGCGAGCGCCGCCTGATCTCGGTGGTGATGGGCACGACGTCCGACGCGGTGCGCACCGCCGAGAGCCAGAAGCTGCTGAACTGGGGCTTCCAGAACTTCGATACCGTGAAGCTTTACACCAAGGGCCAGGCCATCGACACGCCGCAGGTGTGGAAGGGCTCGAAGAACAACCTGAAGATCGGCTTCCGCCAGGATGTGCTGGTGACCGTGCCGAAGGGCGTGGCCGCGAAAATGAAGCCCGTGCTGGAACGCAAGGACCCGCTGGTGGCGCCGATTGCCGAGGGCAGCAACGTCGGCAGGCTGAAGATGATGGTGGACGGCAAGCCGCTGCTGGAGCTGCCGGTGGTGGCCCTGGAGCCGGTGGACCAGGCATCCATCTTCGGCCGGGCATGGGATTCGATCAGGCTCTGGCTGCAGTGATCCATTACAGAGGGGACAGACCTGAACAGGGTCTGTCCCCGGTACCGTAGTCCGCCACCGAACATAGTCCGCTGACCGTGTTCGGTGGCGGACCAGGTTTTCGGGGTCAGACCCCGTCCGGGGTCTGACCCCTCTGCCAACAAAAACAAAAGCCCGCTTGTGAACTGACCCCAAAGAGTTGGACAGTTTAGTTAGGCAGCCAAGGGCTGAGTCCGGAATTGTACCGGGCTCAGCCCTTTTAGTTTGAGCTTGATGCGGTCATGGTTGTAGTAATGGATGTAGCGCTTCAGCCCAGCCCTGAGTTCCTCGACGCTGTTGAACTTATTGAGGTAGAAGAACTCGGTCTTCAACACCGCGAAAAAGCTCTCCATCGCCGCGTTATCGAGGCAGTTTCCCTTCCGCGACATGCTTTGCACCAGCTCGCGTTGGTGGAGCTGACGCTGGTAGGCGGGCATACGATATTGCCACCCCTGGTCGGAATGAAGCATCGGTTTGTCGTTGGGGCCGAGTTTCGCCAGTGCCTGCTTCAGCATTGAGCTGACCAATTCGAACTTGGGACGCTCGGCGGTTTCGAAGGCGACGATTTCGCCGTTGTAGAGATCGAGCACAGGCGAAAGATACAGCTTCCTGCCGGCCACATTGAACTCGGTCACATCGGTAACCCACTTCTGGTTGGCGGCATCGGCCTGGAACTGGCGGTTCAGCTCGTTCGATGCAGCACGCCCCACCTCGCCCCTGAATGATCGGTATTTCTTGGGTCGAACCAGCGATTTCAGTCCCAGCGTTCCCATCAAGCGCTGTACTTTTTTATGGTTGACCAGCAGACCCAGCTGACGCACCGCGGCAGTGACGCGGCGATAGCCATAACGTCCCTGGTGACGATTAAATATCGTCTTGATCTGCTCTTTAACCTGCGCGTGCTTGTCGCCGCCTTGAAGCACTTTCTGCTGGTAGTAGAAGGTGCTGCGCGGCAGCTTTGCCAGCTTCAACAATCCGGCAATTGGATACTGCTGCCTTAGTTCCTGCACTACTTGCGCTTTTTGGCGGGAGTCGCCTTCTGCTGTGCTTGAACCAAGGCTCGCAACTTTTTTAGATATGCCACCTCCATGCGGAGATGGTTTACCTCCGCCAGCAGCTCCTCGCGGGTGCGCGTGTCATCGTTGGGGGAATCTTCTGTTTTTTCCGTTGCGGTTGCCATCTTGCTCGGTTTTCCTCGTTGGCCGGGCTGCAGGGCATCCAGCCCGCCATTTTCGTAACTACGCCCCCAAGCAGCCAGAATGCCAGGATTGCGGATATTGAACTGAGCGGCCGTCTGACCGTATGAAAGTTCATTTTCCCACATGTGCCGCAAGACTGAGAGCTTGAACTCGGCACTGTAGTGGCTGAACTTCTTCTTGAGTCCTCCGACACCATGGGCCCGGAACGACTCCACCCAGCGTCGCACCATCCCATATGCGACCCTATGCTCTTGCGCGATCGTCCTGTAACCGGCCCCGCCGCGCAGGTACTGCTGAACTACCGCTAGCTTGAACTTCTCATCGTACTTCGTCATGAAAAAACCCCAAAAGTTGGTGTCCAACTCTTGGGGTTCAGTTCACGAGGGCGCCGTTTTCGTTGGGGCGGAAGCTGTTACGCTTCGCCGTTGTCCTGCGAGGAGGTTTCGATCGCTTCGACATCCGCACCGCTCATGGCTGCGCGCTCGGCTTGCAGCAGGGCGTTGCGCTCTTCGGCTTCCCACACTTCCTTCTCGCGGCGGGCGCGGTGGAAGGCCAGGCCGGTACCGCCAGGGATCAGGCGGCCGACGATGACGTTTTCCTTCAGGCCGCGCAGACCGTCGCGCTTGCCCATAATCGCCGCTTCCGTCAGCACGCGGGTCGTTTCCTGGAACGAGGCCGCGGAGATGAAGGAGTCGGTCGACAGCGAGGCCTTGGTGATGCCCAGCAGGACGTTCTCGTAGGTCGCTGGCAGCTTGCCCAGCGCGACAACCTTGTCGTTCTCTTCCAGCAGCTCGGAACGCTCCACCTGCTCGCCGACGATGTAGTCGGTGTCGCCGGCATTGGTGATCTGAACACGGCGCAGCATCTGGCGAACGATC
The DNA here is from genome assembly GCF_021165955.1 of Massilia endophytica. Classification (NCBI taxonomy): domain Bacteria; kingdom Pseudomonadati; phylum Pseudomonadota; class Betaproteobacteria; order Burkholderiales; family Oxalobacteraceae; genus Massilia; species Massilia endophytica. The sequence continues at coordinate 4,411,618 of NZ_CP088952.1, forward strand.
ACCTCGATGTGCTTGTCGTTGATCTTCACACCCTGCAGACGGTACACGTCCTGCACTTCGTCCACGATGTAGCGGGCCAGCGCTTCGATGCCCAGCAGGCGCAGGATGTCCTGAGGATCGGCCGGGCCGTCCACGATCATCTCGCCCTTGTTCACCACCTGGCCATCGTGCACCAGCACCTGCTTGTCCTTCGTGATCAGGAACTCGTGCTTGTTGCCGTCCATGTCGGTGATTTCCAGGCGCTGCTTGCCCTTGGTCTCCTTGCCGAAGGCCACCGTACCGGTGACTTCCGCCAGCATGCCCGCGTCTTTCGGCGAACGTGCTTCGAACAGTTCGGCCACGCGCGGCAGACCGCCGGTAATGTCGCGGGTCTTCTGCGATTCGGTCGGGATACGCGCCAGAACCTCACCCACGGACACTTGCTGGCCGTCCTTCACCATGATCAGCGCGCCCACCTGGAAGCCAATGGCCACAGCGTGTTCGGTGCCGGCGATCTTCACTTCCTGGCCGTCGTCGTTCAGCAGTTTCACCTGCGGGCGCATGGTCTTGGTCAGCGAGCCGCGGCGTTTCGCGTCGATCACCACGAGGGTCGACAGGCCGGTCACTTCGTCCACCTGGCGGGCAACGGTCACGCCTTCTTCGACGTTCTCGAAACGCACCGTACCGGCGTACTCGGTGATGATCGGACGGGTCAGCGGGTCCCAGGTCGCCAGCGGCGCGCCTGCTTTCACTGCCATGCCGTCCTTCACGATCAGGGTCGCGCCGTAAGGCACCTTGTGGCGCTCGCGCTCGCGGCCGTGGTCGTCCGTGATCAGCACTTCGCCGGAACGGGAAATGACGATCTGGGCGCCCTTGCCGTTGGTGACGTAGCGCATGGTCGCGGTGAAGCGGATGGTGCCGTTCGACTTGGCTTCCACCGACGATGCCACCGCAGCGCGCGATGCCGCACCACCGATGTGGAAGGTACGCATGGTCAGCTGGGTACCCGGCTCGCCGATGGACTGCGCCGCCACCACGCCCACTGCTTCGCCGGCGTTGACCAGCAGGCCGCGGCCCAGGTCGCGGCCGTAGCACTTGGCGCACAGGCCGTAGCGGGTGTCGCAGGTCAGCGGGGTGCGGACCTTGACTTCGTCCACGCCCATGCGCTCGATCTCTTCCACCATGTCCTCGTCCAGCAGCGTGCCGGCTTCGTACACGGTTTCCTGGGTTTCAGGATTGACCACGTCCTGGCCAGCCACGCGGCCGAGGATACGGTCGCGCAGGGCTTCGATCACTTCACCGCCTTCGACCATCGCCTTCATCAGCGTGCCGTTGGAGGTGCCGCAATCGTCCTCGATCACCACCAGGTCCTGGGTCACGTCCACCAGGCGGCGGGTCAGGTAACCGGAGTTCGCGGTCTTCAGCGCGGTGTCGGCCAGACCCTTACGGGCGCCGTGCGTCGAGATGAAGTACTGCAGAACGTTCAGGCCTTCGCGGAAGTTCGCGGTAATCGGCGTTTCAATGATGGAGCCGTCCGGCTTGGCCATCAGGCCTCGCATACCGGCCAGCTGGCGGATCTGGGCCGCGGAACCGCGGGCGCCCGAGTCGGCCATCATGTAAATCGCGTTGAAGGATTCCTGGGTGGTCTTGCTGCCGTCGCGCTTGACGACGTCTTCCACCTTCAGCTGGTCCATCATGGCCTTGCCGACTTCGTCGGAGGTCTTGCCCCAGATGTCCACCACCTTGTTGTAACGCTCGCCCGCCGTCACCAGACCGGAAGCGTACTGCTGCTCGATCTGCTTGACTTCGGATTCGGCGGTCGCGATCAGGGTCTTCTTCTCGGCCGGCACCAGCATGTCGTCCACGCAGATGGAGATACCGGCGCGGGTCGCCAGGCGGAAGCCGGACTGCATCAGCTGGTCGGCGAACACCACGGTGGCGCGCAGGCCGCACTTGCGGAAGGAGGTGTTGATCAGGCGCGAGATCTCTTTCTTCTTCAGCGGACGGTTCAGCACGCTGAACGGCAGGCCTTTCGGCAGGATCTCGGACAGGATCGCGCGGCCGACGGTGGTTTCATAGCGCGTGACGGTGCGCACGAACTCGCCGGTGGCCGGGTCCTTCGGATTCTCGACGATACGCACGGTGATGCGGGTCGCCAGTTCCACTTCCTTGTTGTCGTAGGCGCGGATGACTTCGGACACGTCCGGGAACATCATGCCTTCGCCCTTGGCGTTGATCGCCTCGCGGGTCGCGTAGTACAGGCCCAGCACGATATCCTGGGACGGCACGATCGACGGTTCGCCGTTGGACGGGAACAGGATGTTGTTCGAAGCCAGCATCAGGGTGCGCGCTTCCATCTGCGCTTCGATCGACAGCGGCACGTGAACGGCCATCTGGTCGCCGTCGAAGTCGGCGTTGAAGGCCGCGCAGACCAGCGGGTGCAGCTGGATGGCCTTGCCTTCGATCAGCACAGGCTCGAAGGCCTGGATGCCCAGACGGTGCAGGGTCGGTGCACGGTTCAGCATGATCGGGTGTTCGCGGATCACGTCTTCCAGGATGTCCCAGACCACCGGCTCCTGCATTTCCACCAGCTTCTTGGCGGCCTTGATGGTGGTCGCGAGACCCATCAGTTCCAGCTTGTTGAAGATGAAGGGCTTGAACAGTTCCAGGGCCATCAGCTTCGGCAGGCCGCACTGGTGCAGCTTGAGCTGCGGGCCCACCACGATGACCGAACGGCCCGAGTAGTCCACGCGCTTGCCCAGCAGGTTCTGGCGGAAGCGGCCGCCCTTGCCCTTGATCATTTCAGCCAGGGACTTCAGCGGACGCTTGTTGGCGCCCGTCATGGCCTTGCCGCGGCGGCCGTTGTCCAGCAGCGAGTCCACCGCTTCCTGCAGCATGCGCTTTTCGTTGCGCGTGATGATCTCCGGAGCACGCAGCTCCATCAGGCGCTTCAGGCGGTTGTTACGGTTGATGACGCGGCGGTACAGGTCGTTCAGGTCGGAGGTCGCGAAGCGGCCGCCATCCAGCGGGACCAGGGGGCGCAGTTCCGGCGGCAGCACCGGCAGCACTTCCATGATCATCCACTCGGGCTTGATGCCGGAACGCTGGAACGCTTCCAGCACTTTCAGGCGCTTGGCGTACTTCTTGATCTTCGCTTCGGACTTCGATTCCTTCAGTTCCACGCGCAGGGTCTCGGCATCGCGGTGGATGTCGATGGAGCGCAGCAGTTCGCGGATGCCTTCAGCGCCCATGTAGGCGGTGAAGTCGTCGCCGTACTCTTCGTACTTGGCGGCGTAGTCGTCTTCCGACATGATCTGGCACTTCTTCAGCGGGGTCATGCCGGGATCGGTCACCACGTAGGCTTCGAAGTACAGCACGCGCTCGATATCGCGCAGGGTCATGTCCAGCACCATGCCCAGGCGGGACGGCAGGGACTTCAGGAACCAGATGTGGGCGGTCGGCGAGGCCAGCTCGATGTGGCCCATGCGCTCGCGGCGCACCTTGGCCAGCGTGACTTCAACGCCGCACTTCTCGCAGATCACGCCGCGGTGCTTCAGGCGCTTGTATTTGCCGCACAGGCATTCGTAGTCCTTGATCGGGCCAAAGATCTTGGCGCAGAACAGGCCATCCCGTTCCGGCTTGAAGGTACGGTAGTTGATGGTTTCCGGCTTCTTGACTTCGCCGTACGACCAGGAACGGATTTTCTCGGGCGAAGCGAGACCGATCTTGATCGCGTCAAAGGTCTCGTTCGTCTGTACTTGCTTGAATAGATCGAGCAGGGCTTTCATGTATCACTCCAGGTAGTGATGAATTCTTCAAATTGCCCCGGCGCCTTGCGCCGGGGCCGCGCGGTGTCTTAGTTGCGTTCCAGGTCGATATCGATACCCAGGGAACGGATCTCTTTCACCAGCACGTTGAACGATTCCGGCATGCCGGCATCGATCACGTGATCGCCCTTGACGAGGTTCTCGTACACCTTGGTACGGCCGTTCACGTCGTCGGACTTCACGGTCAGCATTTCCTGCAGCACGTAGGATGCGCCGTAGGCTTCCAGTGCCCACACCTCCATCTCGCCGAAGCGCTGGCCGCCGAACTGGGCTTTACCGCCCAGAGGCTGCTGCGTCACCAGCGAGTAAGGACCGGTGGAGCGCGCGTGCATCTTGTCGTCGACCAGGTGGTGCAGCTTCAGCATGTGCATCACGCCCACGGTGACCTTGCGCTCGAAGGCTTCGCCGGTGCGGCCGTCGTACATGGTGACCTGGTTCTTCGAATCGGTCATGCCCAGCTTGCTCGCGATCTCGTCCGGATACGCCAGGTCCAGCATGCGGCGGATTTCGGATTCGTGCGCACCGTCGAACACCGGGGTCGCGAACGGCACACCCTTCTTCAGGTTCTGCGCCAGGTTCATGATCTCTTCGTCGCTGAAGTTGGCGATGTCCTCTTTCGCACCGGTCTCGTTGTACACGGTGGTCAGGAACTTGCGCATCTCCGCAACCTTGATCTCCTGCTGCAGCATTTCGCCGATGCGCAGGCCCAGGCCCTTCGCTGCCCAGCCCAGGTGGGTTTCCAGAATCTGGCCCACGTTCATACGGGACGGAACACCCAGCGGGTTCAGCACCACGTCCGCGGGCGTGCCGTCGGCCATGTATGGCATGTCTTCTACCGGCACGATGCGCGAGACCACACCCTTGTTACCGTGGCGGCCTGCCATCTTGTCGCCGGACTGCAGGCGGCGCTTCACGGCCAGGTAGACCTTGACCATCTTCTGCACGCCAGGCTGCAGCTCGTCGCCTTGCGTCAGCTTCTTGCGCTTCTCTTCGAAGGCCAGGTCGAACTGGTGGCGCTTCTCGGCGATGGATTCCTTGATGGCTTCCAGGGCGGTGGCAGCGTCTTCGTCCGCAGGGCGGATGTCGAACCAGTGGAACTTGTCCAGATCGGCCAGGTATTCCTTGGTGATCTTGGCGCCCTTGGCCAGCTTCTTCGGACCGCCGTTCACGACTTTACCGATCAGCATTTTTTCCAGACGCTGGAAGGCGTCGCCTTCCACAATACGCATCTGGTCGTTCAGGTCCAGGCGGTAGCGCTTCAGCTCGTCGTCGATGATCTGCTGGGCGCGCTTGTCGCGCGGGATGCCTTCGCGGGTGAACACCTGCACGTCGATCACGGTGCCGACCATGCCCGAAGGCACGCGCAGCGAGGTGTCTTTCACGTCCGATGCCTTTTCGCCGAAGATGGCGCGCAGCAGCTTCTCTTCCGGGGTCAGCTGGGTTTCGCCCTTCGGCGTCACCTTGCCGACCAGGGTGTCGCCGGCCTGCACTTCGGCGCCGATGTACACGATGCCCGATTCATCCAGGCGCGCCAGCTGGTTTTCGGCCAGGTTCGAGATGTCGCGGGTGATTTCTTCCGCGCCCAGCTTCGTGTCGCGGGCCACCACGGACAGTTCTTCGATGTGGATCGAGGTGTAACGGTCGTCTTTCACGACGTTTTCCGAGATCAGGATCGAGTCCTCGAAGTTCAGGCCGTTCCATGGCATGAAGGCCACGGTCATGTTCTGGCCCAGCGCCAGTTCGCCCAGGTCGGTCGATGCGCCGTCGGCGATCACGTCGCCCTTGGCCACGCGGTCGCCCACTTTCACGATCGGACGCTGGTTGATGTTGGTGTTCTGGTTGGAACGGGTGTACTTGATCAGGTTGTAGATGTCCACGCCGACTTCGCCAGCCTGCGCTTCTTCGTCGTTCACGCGGATCACCACGCGGCCTGCATCGATGTAGTCCACCACGCCGCCGCGCAGGGCCTGCACGGTGGTGCCGGAGTCGACCGCCACGGTGCGCTCGATGCCGGTGCCGACCAGCGCCTTTTCAGGACGCAGGCAGGGCACGGCCTGGCGCTGCATGTTGGCGCCCATCAGTGCACGGTTCGCGTCGTCGTGCTCCAGGAACGGAATCAGCGACGCTGCCACGGACACGATCTGGCCCGGGGCCACGTCCATGTACTGGATGCGCTCGGGCGACACGAGGATGGTCTCGCCCGCTTCACGCGCGGACACCAGTTCGTCGATCAGCTGGCCCTTGTCATTGATCTTGGCGTTTGCCTGGGCAATGATGTAGCGGCCTTCCTCGATGGCGGACAGGTAGTCGATCTTGTCGGTGACGACGCTGTTCTCCACCTTGCGGTAAGGCGTTTCCAGGAAGCCGTACTCGTTCAGGCGGGCATACAGTGCCAGCGAGTTGATCAGGCCGATGTTCGGGCCTTCAGGCGTTTCGATCGGGCACACGCGGCCGTAGTGGGTCGGGTGCACGTCGCGCACCTCGAAGCCGGCGCGTTCGCGCGTCAGGCCGCCCGGGCCCAGTGCGGAAACACGGCGCTTGTGGGTGATCTCGGACAGCGGGTTGGTCTGGTCCATGAACTGCGACAGCTGGGACGAACCGAAGAACTCGCGGATGGCGGCCGAAATCGGCTTGGAGTTGATCAGGTCGTGCGGCATCAGGTTGTCGGCTTCGGCCTGGCCCAGGCGTTCCTTCACGGCGCGCTCCACGCGCACCAGGCCGGCGCGGAACTGGTTCTCCGCCAGTTCGCCCACGCAGCGCACGCGGCGGTTGCCCAGGTGGTCGATGTCGTCCACTTCGCCGCGGCCATTGCGCAGCTCGACGAGGATCTTGATCACGGCCAGGATGTCGTCGTTGGACAGGGTCATGTCGCCGGTCAGCTCGTCGCGGCCCACGCGGCGGTTGAACTTCATGCGGCCCACGGCAGACAGGTCGTAGCGGTCGGCGCTGTAGAACAGGCCGTTGAACAGGGCTTCCACCGACTCTTCGGTAGGCGGTTCGCCAGGACGCATCATGCGGTAGATGGCCACGCGCGCGGCCGTCTGGTCGGCGGTGTCGTCGATGCGCAGGGTCTGCGAGATGTAGGCGCCCTGGTCCAGGTCGTTCGTGTACAGGGTCTGGATGGTGCCGATGTTCGCTTCGCGCAGCTTGCCCAGGGTTTCCTCGGTCAGCTCGTCGTTGGCGTTGGCCACCACTTCGCCCGTTTCCGGATCGACGATGTTCTTGGCCAGCACGCGGCCCAGCAGGTAGTCTTCCGGCACGGAGATGTGCTTGACGCCGGCGCCTTCGATTTCGCGCACGTGCTTGGCGTTGATGCGCTTGTCCTTGGCGACGATGACCTTGCCGTCCTTCGGATTGACGATGTCGAAGCGCGCCACCTCACCGCGCAGGCGTTCGGCCACGAACTCGAGTTCGCCGCCTTCCGAGCGCAGGTTGAAGTTGTCGAAGACGAAGAAGTTCGCCAGGATCTGCTCCGGCGTCATGCCGATGGCCTTCAGCAGGATCGACACCGGCATCTTGCGGCGGCGGTCGACGCGGAAGTACAGGATGTCCTTCGGGTCGAACTCGAAGTCCAGCCAGGAGCCGCGGTAGGGGATGATGCGGGCCGAGAACAGCAGCTTGCCGGACGAGTGCGTCTTGCCGCGGTCGTGCTCGAAGAACACGCCCGGCGAACGGTGCAGCTGCGACACAATGACACGCTCGGTGCCGTTGATCACGAAGGAACCGGTGGTGGTCATCAGGGGCAGTTCGCCCATGTAGACTTCCTGCTCCTTCATTTCCTTCACGACCGGCTTGGTCGGGGATTCCTTGTCCAGGATCACCAGGCGCACTTTGGCGCGCAGCGGGGACGCGAAGGTCAGGCCACGCAGCTGGCACTCTTTCACATCGAAGGCAGGGTCGCCCAGCACGTAGGAGAGGAACTCCAGGCGTGCGAAACCGTTGTGCGAAACGATAGGGAAGATACTGGTGAAGGCCGATTGCAGGCCTTCGTTCTTGCGGGCAGACACCGGAGTGTGTTCCTGCAAGAAGTTTTCGTAAGACTCGAGCTGGGTCGCCAGCAGGAACGGAACGTTGTGGACGTTGGCGCGCTTCGCGAAGGATTTGCGAATGCGTTTCTTCTCAGTAAATGAGTAGTGCATGGACACTCCGTGAGTGACAGGAAAGGATAAAAGCTTCAGATTTCCGCTGTATCCGCTATAGTTCTCTACAGCGGAAATCTCAAGACTCTAGCTTTCAGGCCGGGTACAGCAAACAAATACAGCAGGGACGACAAAGGAGCCAAAGCCGGACCTCCTCCCTTCCGGAAGGAGATCCGCGACTTTGGCTCGGGCGCAAAAGACTACCAGCGCCGGTATTTCAATTACTTCAGGTCGGCCTTGGCGCCAGCTTCTTCCAGCTTCTTCTTGCCGGCTTCAGCGTCAGCTTTCGACAGGGCTTCCTTCACGGTCTTCGGTGCGCCGTCCACCAGGTCCTTGGCTTCTTTCAGGCCCAGACCGGTGATTTCACGCACTGCCTTGATGACGCCCACTTTGTTGGCGCCGACTTCGGACAGGACCAGGTTGAATTCGGTCTGCTCTTCAGCAGCAGCCGCGCCGCCGCCGGCAGCACCGCCAGCAGCCGGAGCTGCCATTGCAGCTGCGGACACGCCGAACTTCTCTTCGAAGGCCTTCACCAGTTCGTTCAGGTCCATCACGGACATTTCGCTCACTGCGTTCAGGATATCGTCTTTGCTAATTGCCATTTGAAACTCCTAATAGATTTATGTGCTACAGAATTGATTACTTGAGAAAAAAGACCAGGGCTTAAGCTGCAGCGCCTTCGGATTCTTTTTTCGCTGCCAGAGCAGCCAGACCACGTGCAAAGCCCGACACCGGAGCCAGCATAACGCCCAACAGCTGCGAGATGAGGACTTCACGGCTTGGAATGCTCGCCAGTGCAGTCACGCCAGCCACGTCGAGCTGCTTGCCTGCATAGTTACCTGCTTTCACGACCAGCTTGTCGTTGGTTTTCGCGAAGTCGGCGAGGACTTTCGCGGCAGCCACGGCGTCGTCCGAGATCGAGTAGATCAGCGGACCGGTCATTGCGTCGGACAGGTTGGCGAATTGCGTACCTTCCACAGAGCGGCGGGCCAGCGTGTTCTTCAGAACACGCAGGTACACGCCCTGGGCACGCGCCTTAGCACGAAGTTGCGTCAAGTGAGCAACCTGGATGCCACGGTACTCGGCCACGACGATCGTTTGCGCAGTTGCTACTTTTGCGGAAACTTCGGCGACGACGGCCTTTTTGTCATTCAGATTGAGACCCACGGTCAACCTCCTTAAATGATGCTTGGCAAATGCCGCACATCGGTTCGAACAACGGCGTCCGAGGTTTAGGAGTCCAATGGACTACGAAACTTGTTCGGGTACACCATCTGCGCTGGGAGCTTTCACTATTAACCCGGTGCCTGCCTGCTGCACTGAGCCCAGCGGTCTTTGATTGCCTGGCAGGGTTGCCCCTGCCAGCCCAAAGATGCGCCCGGCTAATGTTCCGCCGGGACTTGATTCTTTACTTAGGCAGCCAGGGTTGCCTGATCCACGCGCACGCCCGCGCCCATGGTCGAGGAGATCGACACTTTGCGCAGGTACACGCCTTTGGACGAAGCAGGCTTGGCCTTGTTCAGGGCGTCGATCAGGGCGACCAGGTTGGTCTTCAGATCGGCGTCGCTGAAAGACTTGCGGCCGATGGTGGCGTGGATGATACCGGCCTTGTCGGTACGGTACTGCACCTGGCCGGCCTTGGCGTTCTTCACGGCGCCAGCCACGTCAGGGGTCACGGTGCCAACCTTCGGGTTCGGCATCAGGCCGCGCGGGCCCAGGATCTGGCCCAGGGTACCGACGATACGCATGGTGTCGGGCGAGGCGATCACGATGTCGAACGGCATGTCGCCGGCCTTCACGCGTTCTGCCAGGTCTTCCATGCCGACCACGTCGGCGCCCGCTGCCTTGGCAGCTTCAGCCTTGTCGCCGGTGGCGAACACGGCCACGCGGACGGTCTTGCCGGTGCCTGCTGGCAGCACGACGGAGCCGCGCACCACCTGGTCGGACTTCTTCGGGTCCACGCCCAGCTGGACGGACACGTCGATCGACTCGTTGAACTTGGCGGTGGCCAGTTCCTTGATCAGGGCGACAGCGTTGTCGAAGGCGTACACTTTGGTACGGTCTACTTTAGCCTTGATGGCTTGAGCGCGTTTGGACAGTTTTGCCATGATTAGATGCCCTCAACGGTGATGCCCATGGAACGAGCGGAACCGGCGATGGTACGCACGGCGGCGTCCAGGTCAGCCGCGGTCAGGTCCGGGGTCTTCAGTTTCGCGATTTCTTCCGCTTGTGCGCGGGTCAGCTTGCCAACCTTGTCGGTATGTGGCTTCGGCGAACCTTTTTGCACGCCGGAGTGCTTCTTGATCAGGTAGGTGGCCGGCGGGGTCTTCATCTGGAAGGTGAAGGACTTGTCCGCGAAGGCGGTGATCACCACGGGGATCGGCATGCCGGGTTCCATGCCCTGGGTCTGCGCGTTGAACGCCTTGCAGAATTCCATGATGTTCAGGCCGCGCTGACCGAGCGCAGGGCCGATCGGTGGGGAGGGGTTTGCCTTACCAGCTGGCACTTGCAGCTTGATAAAGCCAATGATTTTCTTTGCCATGATGGCGTTTCCTATCGTTGGATTGAGTAGTAGCGCCCCGCAGTGCGGGGCTCCTCTTGCGGATTAGGCGCTCCGTTCGGCGCTTGCTGCTTAAACTTTTTCGACCTGGCCGAATTCGAGCTCGACGGGGGTGGCGCGGCCGAAGATGGTGACGGAGACGCGGACCTTGGATTTCTCGTAGTTCACTTCTTCCACGTTGCCGTTGAAGTCGGTGAACGGACCGTCCTTGATGCGCACCTGCTCGCCCACTTCGTACAGCACCTTGGGACGCGGCTTCTCCACGCCTTCCTGCATCTGGTGCATGATCTTCTCGATCTCGCGCGCAGGGATGGGGGTGGGCTTGTTCGACTTGCCGCCGATAAAACCGGTGACCTTGCTGGTGTTCTTCACCAGGTGCCAGGTATCGTCGGTCATTTCCATCTCCACCAGCACGTAGCCGGGGAAGAAGCGGCGTTCGGTGACGGACTTCTGGCCGTTCTTGACCTCGACGACTTCCTCGGTCGGCACCAGGATCTGGCCGAACTTGTCCTGCATGCCGGCGCGCTCGACGCGCTCGGTCAGGGCACGCTGCACGCTTTTCTCCATGCCGGAATAAGCATGCACAACGTACCAGCGCTTGTTGTTCACTGGAACGCTGAGCGGCTGTGCCGGGTCTTGGCCCGGCACGTCGTCTTGCACATTTTCGCTCATTATTTTTTCCAACCCAGGATCACGTCGTACAACAGGAATTCCAGCAACTTATCCGTGCCCCACAGGAACACCGCCATCACCACCACGAAGGCGAACACGATCAGCGTGATCTGGGTGGCTTCCTTGCGGGTCGGCCACACCACTTTTTTGGTCTCGCGGACGGATTCCTTGGCAAAATTCAGGAAATCGCGGCCAGTGGTGGAGGTGTATGCGATGCCAGCGCCAATAAGCAAACCACCCACCAGCGCGGCGACGCGCATAATGGATGGTTGACCTGCCAGGTAGAAGAACCCGACGACGCCTGCAATCACCGCAACCACTGCCAGCAGCACCTTGAGCTTGTCGCCCGGCGTGCCAACGGTTTGCACGGATTGATTAGACATTTACTTTTTACTTTCGGTGCCCTGCACCAGATTCGGTGGCAGGGGCGGAGGGCATCGAACCCCCAACCTTCGGTTTTGGAGACCGACGCTCTGCCAATTGAGCTACGCCCCTACGTAAAACTTACAGTGGAATCCGTTATTCTAGCACCCAACGCCGTCGGGTGCTAGTCCTTGGCAAGATTCCTTAGGCGATGATCTTGGCAACCACGCCGGCGCCCACGGTACGGCCGCCTTCGCGGATGGCGAAGCGCAGGCCTTCTTCCATGGCGATCGGGTTGATCAGCTTGACGGTGATCGACACGTTATCGCCAGGCATCACCATTTCCTTGTCGGCTGGCAGCTCGATGGAACCGGTCACGTCCGTGGTACGGAAGTAGAACTGAGGACGGTAGTTGTTGAAGAACGGGGTGTGACGGCCGCCCTCATCCTTCGACAGAACATAGATCTCGCCGGTGAAGTGGTTGTGCGGCTTGATCGAGCCCGGCTTGGCCAGAACCTGGCCGCGCTCCACGTCTTCACGCTTGGTGCCGCGCAGCAGCAGACCGACGTTGTCGCCAGCCTGGCCCTGGTCCAGCAGCTTGCGGAACATTTCCACGCCGGTGCAGGTGGTCTTCACGGTTTCCTTGATGCCGACGATTTCGATCTCTTCGCCGACCTTGATGATGCCGCGCTCGACACGGCCGGTCACCACGGTGCCGCGGCCGGAGATCGAGAACACGTCTTCCACTGGCATCAGGAAGGCGCCGTCCACAGCGCGCTCTGGCGTCGGGATGTAGGAGTCCAGGGCTTCAGCCAGGCGCATGATGGCCTGCTCGCCCAGATCGCCGGTGTCGCCGTCCAGGGCCATACGGGCCGAACCCTTGATGATCGGCAGGTCGTCGCCTGGGAACTCGTACTTGGACAGCAGCTCGCGCACTTCCATTTCCACCAGTTCCAGCAGCTCGGCGTCATCCACCAGGTCGCACTTGTTCAGGAACACGATGATGTAAGGCACGCCAACCTGGCGGGCCAGCAGGATGTGTTCGCGGGTCTGCGGCATGGGGCCGTCAGCGGCGGAGCACACCAGGATCGCGCCGTCCATCTGCGCTGCGCCGGTGATCATGTTCTTGATGTAGTCGGCGTGGCCTGGGCAGTCAACGTGGGCGTAGTGGCGGCCGGCGGTTTCGTACTCGACGTGGGCGGTGTTGATGGTGATGCCGCGTGCTTTTTCTTCCGGAGCAGCGTCGATCTGGTCGTAAGCTTTCGCTTCGCCGCCGAACTTCTTCGACAGAACGGTTGCGATTGCAGCGGTCAGGGTGGTCTTGCCATGGTCAACGTGACCGATGGTGCCAACGTTCACGTGCGGCTTAGTCCGCTCGAACTTTTCTTTTGCCATTTTAGACTCCTAACAATTTGATAAGATTGCTGGGCACGCGCCCGACTGTCAGATGAACTTACTGCTGATACTGCGAATTCTGGTGCCCTTGACGTGGATTGAACACGTGGCCTCTCCCTTACCAAGGGAGTGCTCTACCACTGAGCTACAAGGGCATTTGTACTGCGCGCTGCTAACGAAGCTGGAGCGGGTGAAGGGAATCGAACCCTCGTCTTAAGCTTGGAAGGCTTCAGCTCTACCATTGAGCTACACCCGCGAGGTCCGTTTCACTTCTATATCACTCAGTTTCCTAGCAAACTTGGTGGAGGGGACTGGATTCGAACCAGTGTACTCATAAGAGGGCAGATTTACAGTCTGCTGCCTTTAACCACTCGGCCACCCCTCCGCGAGGAACCGCAGAGTATGAAGCACCTACAAAAAACTGTCAAGAGCTCAAGCCCAAAAGTACAGGCTGTGCGTCCGACCGTTCGCTTCGGGGCGGAATTGTAACGGCTGCATCAACAAAAGTGCAAGTGTTGTTTTTAGGTTGCATGAAAACTCCGCTTTGTGCTCGACAATAGCTTTTCGACCACGCATTCTCCTCGCCGGAATCTTCATGACCGAAACGCCCCGCCGGCCATCCGGACTCAGCCCGCTTCTCGCCAACGCCGTCCTCCTGGCCGCCTACCTGGCGACGGGCGAACTGGGCTTGCAGCTGGCCCTGGCTCCCGGCTATGCCACGCCCCTCTTCCTTCCCGCCGGGATCGCCCTGGCTGTCCTGGTCAGCTGGGGTCCGCGGCTGCTGCCGGGGGTGGCCCTGGGCGCCCTGCTGCTGAACCTGGTGCCCCTGGCGCGCGGCCCGCTGGCCCTGCCCGACTTCGCCCACGTGGTGGCGGCCTGCTCGGCCGCCTGCGGCGCCACCCTTCAGGCCTACGTGGCCATGCACGCCTTCAACCGCTGGATACGGCCCGCCATCGGCTCGGGGCGCGACGTGCTGCGCTTTCTGCTGCTGGCGCCCCTGCTCTCGCTCACCAGCAGCACCTTTTCGCTGTGCGGCATCGCCCTCTCGGGCGTGTTGAGCACGACCGAGTTCGCGGCCAACTGGCTGGCCTGGTGGCTGGGCGACTCCATCGGCATGCTGCTGGCCGCGCCCCTGGTATGGGTGCTGATCGGCCAGCCGCGCGAGCTGTGGCGCCGGCGGCGCTGGGTGGTGGGCCTGCCGCTGGCCCTGCTGATGGCCGTCTTCGTCGGCATCTTCCTCCAGGTGGAGAAATGGGAGTCGTCCCAGCAGATGCAGACCTTCAACCTCAAGTCGCAGCAGGCGAGCGACCTGCTGCAGGCCAAGCTCAACGAACACGAGCGTTTCCTCTACGCCATGTCGCGCGCGATCAGCGGGCATGGCGAGCACATGAACGCCAAGGATTTCAGCAATGTCGCCAGCGGCTACCTGGACCGGCGCGACGAGCTGCTGTCGATGAGCTGGCTGCGCCCCGTCGCGCGCGAGGACAGGGCCGCCCTGGAGACTTGGGCGCGGGCCAACGTGCAGACCAACTTCCAGATCAAGCAGATCACGCCGGACCGCCACCTGCTGCCCGCGCCCGAGCGCGAGCGCTACATGACGGCCATCTTCATCGAACCGGCCGACCGCCGCCAGCACTGGGGCCTGGACCTGCTGAGCGAACCGACGCGCGCCGCGATGATCGAGAGCGCCGTGCGCAGCGGCCAGCCCACGGCGAGCGCGCCCCTGCGCCTGCTCAGCAGCAAGCCTGCGCCGGGCGTGCTGGTAGCCCAGTCCGTTGCCGTCGCGCCGGGCGAGCCGCCGCTGGGCGTGCTGCTCATCGCCCTGCAGAACGACAGCTACCTGCTGCAGGTGCTCAAGCAGATCGGCTTCCCGCACATGCTGGCGCGCCTGGTGGACCTGGACGCCCAGCAGGACGCCACCCTGTTCGACCAGCTGGCCGGCCCGCCCGGCGAACACGACTTCAAGCAGGAACTGCGCTTCGGCGGCCGCCGCTACGAGCTCACCCTCGCGCCCACGGAAGCCTACCTGGCCCAGCACCGCGGCTGGCAAAGCTGGACGGTGCTGACCTCGGGCCTGCTGCTCACCGGCCTGCTGGGCGGCCTGCTGCTCATGATCAGCGGCGAGCGCGCCGAAGTGCAGGCCCAGGTGGAAGACGCCACCGCCCGCCTGCAGGAAAGGGAGGCGCGCCTGCAGGCCATTCTCGACAATGCGGCCGACGCCATCCTCACCATAGACGCGGAAGGCCGTCTGGTCGCGGGCAACGCGGCGGCGGGCCGCCTCTTCGGCTACCGCCAGGACCAGATCCCCGGCCTGCCCCTGCAGGACCTGCTCCCCGTGGCGCAGGGCGAAACACCGTCCCAGCTGCTGCGCAGCATCGCCAGCGGCGAGAGCCACGAGCACGAAGCGACCGGCTGGCGCAGCGACGGCGCGCCCTTCCCGCTGGCCGTGTCCGTCAGCGAAGTGGTGCTGCCGCGCGAGAACCTGTTCGTTGCCATCCTGCACGACCTGACCGAGCAGCACCGCGCCCAGGAGCGCATCTACCGCCTGGCCCACCACGACCCGCTGACGGGCCTGGACAACCGCCTCTCCCTCAACCTGCGCCTGGACCAGCTGCTGGCGCAGACGCGCCGCGCCCAGGGCACGGCGGCCGTGATGTTCCTTGACCTGGACCACTTCAAGAAGATCAACGACACGCACGGCCACCAGACGGGCGACCTGCTGCTGGTGGCCGTGGCCAACCGCCTGCGCGAACTGCTGCGCGAGGTGGACACCATCGCCCGCCTGGGCGGCGACGAATTCATCGTCGTCACCAGCGGCACCGTCACGCCGGACGAGACCAGCGCCATCGCGATACGCATCGTCGAAGCCCTGAGCGCGCCCTATCTGCTGCAAGGAAAGACCGTGCACAGCGGCGCCAGCGTGGGCGTGGCGATGTTCCCCATGGACGGCGAGGACGGCAACACCCTGCTGCGCAACGCCGACACCGCCATGTACGCCGCCAAGAGCCGGGGCCGCAACAACTTCCAGTTCTTCTCCGCCGCCATGAACACGGCCACGCACGAACGCCTGATGCTGGAGAACCGCCTGTGGCAGGCGCTGGAGAAGGAGGAATTCGAAATCTACCTGCAGGCCCAGATCGACCTCGACACGCAGACCGTGATCGGCGCCGAAGCCCTGCTGCGCTGGCACCATCCCGAGCTGGGCCTGGTGAGTCCGGACCGCTTCATCCCCATTGCCGAGGAATCGGGCCTGATCCTGCCGCTGGGCGACTGGGTGCTGCAGCACGCGGTGCACCTGCTGGACCGCTGGAGCGGCATGGGCCTGGGCCACCTGCGCCTGGCCGTGAACCTCTCGGCCCGCCAGTGCCACGGCAGCGCCCTGCTGCCCCAGCTCGACCGCCTGGTGGCCGACAGCGGCATCGATCCCTCGCTGCTGGAAATGGAGATCACGGAATCGGCGGCCATGCAGGACCCCGAGCGCAGCCGCGCCCTGTTGAAGGAGTTGCGCACGCGCGGCATCAAGGTCGCCATCGACGACTTCGGCACCGGCTACTCATCGCTGAGCTACCTGAAGCTGTTCGAAATCGACCGCATCAAGATCGACCGCGGCTTCGTGAAGGACATCGAGAGCGACCCGAACGACGCGGTGATCGTCGCCGCCACCATCGGCCTCGCGCATTCGCTGGGCCTGGACGTGATTGCGGAAGGCGTGGAAACGCAGGCCCAGTCCGACTTCCTGCGCAACAAGCACTGCAAGGAAGCGCAAGGTTACCTGTTCGCCCGCCCCGTGCCCGTGCACGAGTTCGAACGCATGGCCCTCAAGGTGCCGCCCTCCGAAGAGGCGGCACTGGCTTGAGGAATCACTTCGACGCCGGCGCCCCGAGCGTCTTCAGGTGGCGCTCCGCGTTGCTGTTGGAAGGGTCCAGCTGCAGCGAGCGGCGATAGTTCTCGATGGCGAGCGCCTTGTCGCCATTGGCCTCGTAGGCTTCCGCCAGGCTGTCGTAGGCATTGCCGCTTTCCGGATAGCGTGCCGTCACCAGCTTAAAGACAGAGATGGCCGCCAGCTTGTTGCCGCTGCTTAGCAGCTTGTAGCCCCAGTTGTTCAATACCGGCTCAGCCACCTCGAATTTTGCATCGCGCTTGCGCATGGCGGCATATACCTCTTCCACGTTCTGGAAGCCGGTCTTGCCTGCTTCGAAGGCCAGGTTCTCCAGCGTAGGCGCGGCGCCTTGCGACATGTTTCTTGCCACCGACAGCAGGTGCGCCGGCACGCCGTTCTGCTTCGGCGTATTGTTCAGGAAGGCCTTCCCCTCCTCCTTCCCTTGCAGATAGGCGTCAAGGAACTGAAGCACATAGCGCGCCATCCAGCTGTGCGCCTTCTGCACTTCGGCGGGCTCGTATTCGTGATAGCGGTTCGCCCCGACGAAGCGCAGCGCCTCCGACGAAAATGCGAAATGGTCCATCGGATAGAAGGTTACGTTGTACAGGTCCGAGTACTTCATCTCGTTGAGGAAGCTGGTCACGGGCTTGCCGCGCTTGGCCAGGTCTTCCATCGAACGGGGGCGCTGCGCCAGGAACAGCATGGGAATGGCGACACGCGAAGGCTGCACATACTTGGCCTGCTCGATCAATTCCGGCCAGTAGCGCACCGAGCCATCAAGATTGACCAAGGCCTTCACGCGGCTGTCGCGCGCCGCAACGAACACATTGGAGATGCCGCCCCAACTGAAACCGGCGACAGCCAGCTTGCCCATGTCCGCCTGCGGCAAGCGGTGCGCGTAAGCGATCAGGAAGGCGATATCGGCCGCCTGGGCTTCGATGCCTTCGAGGTTGTCCGTCATGCTGCGCGTGTACGCGCCCATACTCGGGCTGGCGACCACGACGTAGCCGTGGCTCGCGAGGTATTCGCACAGGTCGGCGTTCTCGGCGGAACCGGCACTGAAACTGGGCGCATAGATCACGACAGGGAACTTGCCCGCCGCCGCCTTGGCATCACGCACTGCCCACATTGGGCGCGCCTGTTCGGTCTTCATCTGCTCGATGCCGATATCGCCGCCGCTTGCCAGGCGCTTCTCGGCTTCTGTCCTGATTTCCCCGGCGCTGAGCCCGAAGCGTTCTTCCGTGATGCTGAGAGCGGAGTAGTCGCCGTAGGTCAGGCGCCGGCCGCCTTTCTCGGCGGGATACCAGATCACCGTTTGCATCGGCCGCGCGGTTTCCCCGCTCACCGGCTTGCCCGTCACCACATCGTAGCGCCCGCGATAGGAGCGCGAATAGTCGTACTGCTCGACCACGCGCAGGCCCACACCGTGCGGCCCCGGCGCGGGATCGAAGGTAAAGTTGGAAGCGGCCTGGCTCAGGCTGGCAAGGGAAAACAGGAAAGCGGCAAGCAGAATACGCACGGACGAAGTTCCCTCTCAGAAAAAAAGACCAGTGTATAGGCATTATCGAAAAAATAATACCCAGACAAGGAGCATAGTGTGGAAACCAATGAGATCCATCGCGGACGCCTGATCGACCATATCCAGCTGGTGGTGCGGGACCTGCCCGCTTCGCAGGCTTTTTACTCGGCCATTTTCGAGGTGCTGAAGGTGCCGATGGGCGGCACGGGTGACGGCTATTTCTGGGCCGATGAGCTCTTCGTTTCAACGAAGGACAGCGAAGCTGCCCAAGGCGTGCTGACCGGCCGCCACCACCTGGCCTTCCAGGCGCACGACCGGGCGATGGTGGATGCCTTCTACAAGGCGGCGCTGGCGAATGGCGGCAAGGATAACGGCGGGCCCGGCGAGCGGCCCTATCACCCCGGCTACTACGCGGCGTTCGTTCTGGACCCGGACGGCAACAATATTGAGTCCGTCTTCCATGGCGAGGCGCAGCGCAGCGCGCCTTCCGTGCGCATCACCTTTTGATTTGCTTCGCAGGCCCCCGCCCAGGCGCCCGGTGTTGGCGTTGAACTGCTGCGATACCGCCAGGCCGTTGCCCAGGGTCCAGCCCGTCATGCGGCCTGCCGCATCCTGGCCGGTGCCCGTCCACACGGCCTGCCCGGCGCGTTCGATCCTGGCCAGCTGGCCCCAGGCGTTGTAGCGCCGCTCGTAGGCCTTGGCCGCATCGGTGCCACGCTGGTGCTCCTCGCGCAGCAGGCGGCCCCAGATGTCGTTGACCGTGCGCCGCTTGGACTGCCGGTGGTCAGGTCGACTCACGACAGATTAGTCTTAGCCACAAGGCCGAAAACACGTCGTTGCGGTCGTATATGATCGTCAGCTAACTACGACGGTTCGCGCGGTCGCGCATCCCGGTGGAGACCAGGTCCGCCTTGTATTGGCTTAGCAGCGCATTTGCGCCCTTTGCATAACTAATCCTGCAATCGCCAATGCTCCAAGATCGGTTGGATGGACTCGTCAGTCAACTTTACCTTTTCGAGGATCATGCGAACAACGTCAACGTTTCTATCTTGGACGGCCTTGTCAAAGTCATTCATCAAACCGCTGAGATAGAGGCGCTCATTTACGGTCATGCCAGCATATTTAGTTCCCATTCACGCCCCCCTTAACGATTAAGAATCCAGAGGTCAATTCCAGCTGCCCCCACACGTCGCGCGTTTCGCTGAGCCCGAAGTTCTTCGGGTTCTTGATCTTGTGCTTGAAGCCTTCCCAAGTATGGGTGGTGGTCTGCTCCGCGCCCAGTTCGTCCAGGGTCTTCACCTGCAGCGGACGGTCCAGCGCATCGTAGGTGGTTGTAATGACCCAGCGGTTCCTGCTCAACTTAAGCCGCTAATCTAAACGCCTCAGCGGGTGTTTTCATGCCCAGCGCCTGATGCGGGCGCCGGTTGTTGTAGAAGCCAATCCAGTCGGCGATGACCCGGCTGGCGTTCTGCAAACTTTCGAAGCGGTGCCGATGTACGCACTGCTCCTTCAGCGTCCTGATGACGCGCTCCACCA
The DNA here is from genome assembly GCF_021165955.1 of Massilia endophytica. Classification (NCBI taxonomy): domain Bacteria; kingdom Pseudomonadati; phylum Pseudomonadota; class Betaproteobacteria; order Burkholderiales; family Oxalobacteraceae; genus Massilia; species Massilia endophytica. The sequence continues at coordinate 4,431,488 of NZ_CP088952.1, forward strand.
TGCCATTCTGCTCGGGGCAGTGAGGCGTGATGAATTCCTGGCGCAGGCCATAGCTGCGCACCAATCTGGTGTAGCTGCGGCTGGTGAAAACCAAGCCGTTGTCCGACCTTAACAAGAATGGCGCTGTAACTTTGCCCAGGGTGCCATAGCGGGCAATAAGGGCCTGTTCCAAGGCCGCCTCCGCCGTTTTAGCCTTGCCGGAGCGGGAAAGATGCCAGCCCAGTAGTTCACGGGTATGGCAATCGATCACCAAAGCCAGCACTGACCACCCATCGCGCCCAGCCCAGACGCGGCACATGTCGGTCGCCCAGCGCTGGTCCGGAGCCGTCGCCACCGAAGGCAAGGCCTGCACACGCGGACGAAAGCCGATCGGCCGCTTCTTCACTTGCCAGCCACGTAGTTGGAAGATGCGTTGCACGGTGTTCTTGTTGAAGCCCAGCAGGGCCGCCACGGTGCGATAGCCGAACGATGGCTCCTCGTTGATCATGGCCTTGATTGGTTCGGCAAAGCGCGGCTGCACCTTCGGCGCCGCCTTGACGGACTTGTAGTACACCGTCCGGCGCGGCATGTCGAACCACTGGCACAGCTTATTGATCGAAACTTTGAATCCGTCTTCTGCTAGTCCCTGGCGGATCGTTTCGATCACTTCTCTTCCTCGCCCAGCAGGGACGCCAGCTTTTTTCTGGCACGCAGTTCCAGCATCGCCTCACCGTAGGCTTCCTGAAGCTCTTTGATCTGGCGTTCGTACTGCTCGCGGACGTCGAGCGGTTTTGCCCGCAAGGCGTTCTCCATGCCCCGCTTGGCTTCATCCACCCACTCTTCGATCTCCGAAGGCGGCATATCAAAGGCCCGGCTGGCCTCTGCCACGGTGGTCTTACCTTGAATGATTTCAGTGACCAGCGCCGCTTTGCGCTTCGCCGTCCAACGTTTTACTTCCTCTTCCATGACCATGCTCACGTGATGTCCTTTCTGTATTATCACCTGAGCAGGAATTCACTGGGTCATTACACATACTCAATCAAGCGCAACGTGCCTTCGTAGCCCCGCTGAAGGTGATCCGCCCCCAATCTAGTAGAAATCAGGCGTCTTCACAAACGGCTTAATAGTGTATTCGAGGACGTTCTTCATTAAAGGATTGGCTGCAACCCTTTCTGCGACCGCACGCTCCACCACCTCACCGAAGCTCGCTGCTGCAGGACCGCTGGCGAGTTCTATCCTGATCATCCGACCACTGAACTCATTCCGCTATCCCAAGTTGTTTTCGTATCGCCGTAACATATTTGTTAGGTCGGCCAGAAAAATAGTCGTCCAGTCGCTCCTCAATATGGAATGAAAACCATGTTGATAAAACTTCTAGCCCGTCAATTTCCCGAATGTTTATCGGAACCTCCTCGCCAGCACAGTAAAGAAAGCATTGCTCGGAGCCAATAGGCTTGTGTAGATATCTCCCCGGTTTAGCATAGTCCCCATGTAACGGTACGTTTCCAAGGACAGTCCACTTACCCGTTCGAGGGGCATCTCTTGCTACCGGCACACGAAAGGCGATCCCGCGGTCCAGCAAATCTTCCGGCATGACAGGCGTAGAAGCCCTGAAGTCGAAAAAAGAAAAATCGCCTCCAACACAAACTAAACCGAACGCGAAGCCTCCTGTGCGCAGAGGAATGGCATACACGTCGCCTGGGAAAAAGTTTTTCTTTGCCATATTATTTTATTTAAAACCCGAGCCGTTTTCGAGATGGCGAATTATCCGGTAAAGGCCCGAATTTACTAATCGCCGCCTCAATATAAACCGGCCTCAAGGGGTTGAAGTCGGCCACACCGTTGATCATGTTGCGCGCAGTGCCCCCTACGCTTTTCGCTCCACCATAAAAATCAATGAGTTGTTGCTCGCGTCCCCGAATTGGCACGCGAGAATCTGACCATCTATCGACTACGGGTGGCGCGAACCCTTCTTTGTTCAGATGGTCTTGCTGACGCCCACGTTCAAGCACCAATGTTTCTGGATCGCCGACGCCACTAGTCCTTCCTGAGTACACCTCGCCAGTTACCGGGTGGACCCGAGTATACGTCACATAGATGTACCGGTCTTCGGCTCGTGCTTCACTTCCGCTAATCGAGCCGACGATAAGAACCGTCGCCGCTCCGGCAGCGGCAGATCCCGCACCAGTTCCCACGCCACCAGCGCCCCCTAGTCCGGGTAATGTCGCACCTCCTGGAGCAATCGCGGCGGTACTAACTGTACCGATTACGCCGGTAGCCGCAATCACGTTGCCGTTAGCGGGTCTTTCCTGCGCCCGTCCAGGGTCCTTCGTACCAACCGATGCCCCGTTTTCCTTGGTCGATTCACCGTTCTCTGCGCGCGCACCCTTGTTTGCGGAACTCGGACCACACAAATTCAGCATTTGGCACAGGAAGCCCTTGTTCTCCTTCGGCCCCTCGCCTGCGAAGCCCGTCGGGTCCGTCAGATTCGTCGGGTTGTTCCACACATAGCTGTAGCGATTATAGCTTTGCGAGTGCAGCGGGTCCTGGATGATCGGGTCGGCGCTCATGAAGCGCGCCACCAGCGGGTCATACACGCGACCGTTCATGTGCACCAGGTCGAGCTGGTCCAGCATTTCATGGCCCGTGAAGCCCTTGTTGTCCTTGTCGCCGTCCAGGCTGTCCGGCGTGGCCACGCTCACGCGGTCGCGCCGCTTGCCCCAGCTGTCGTAGGCCAGGCTTTCCATCACCACGCCCGTGCCGTCCGTAATCGCCACCACGCTGCCCAGGCGGTCCTGGTGGGTGTAGAGGAGCGTGCTCGTGCCGCTCTTCTCGATCTCCACGCCAATGCCGTTCGGCAGGTAGGTCTTGACCGTCGTGCTCGTGCCGGCCTCCACCTCCATGGCGCCCGCGTACCACAGCGTCACGCCGTCCGAACGCACCTGCTTCACGCGCTGGTGGTCGGCGCCGTAGTAGAAGGTGCTGCTCGCGCCGCCCTTGCTGATCTGGATCGGCATGTCGAAGGAGTTCCACGTCACCGTCCGGCCTGCGCCCGAGGTCATGTTGCCGTTGAAGTCGTAATTAAAGCTGCCCACACCGGGAATGTTCGACACGGCGTGCGGACGCCCCGCGCCCGGCAGCGGGTACTCGTAGTTGCCCGTGCCCACGCCCGTCTTGCTCAGCATGTTGCCCAGCTCGTCGTACGTGAACACCTGCAGCGGCTGCTGCTGCATCGTGCCCAGGTTGGTGATCTGGGAATTCTTCAGCCGGTTCAGGCTGTCGTACTGGAAGTCTTCCGCAAAGCCCACCGTGCCCCAGCGCTGCGAACGCTGGGAAACATTGCCCAGCACGTCGTAGTGGTAGTCCTCGGTCAGCACATTGCCCACGGCCCCAGTGCCGAGGCGCCCGGTGTTGGCGTTGAACTGCTGCGATACGGCCAGGCCGTTACCCAGGGTCCAGCCCGTCATGCGGCCTGCCGCATCCTGGCCCGTGCCCGTCCACACGGCCTGCCCGGCGCGTTCGATCCGGGCCAGCTGGCCCCAGGCGTTGTAGCGGCGCTCGTAGGCCTTGGCCGCATCGGTGCCACGCTGGTGCTCCTCGCGCAGCAGGCGGCCCCAGATGTCGTAGACGTGCTTGCTGGTGTAGTTCGTGTCCAGGCTGGTCGTGGTCGTGTCAGGCCGCCCCTTCGAGTCGTAGGTATGGCGCTGCCAGAAGTCGACCGAGGTGATGCCCGCCAGGGTGCGCGATTCCACCAGCTTGCCGCAGCTGCGGTAGCTGCTGCAGCTGCCCTGCCCTGCCAGCGCGTCATAGGTCCAGCTTGCCGTCATGTCGCCCGAAACGCGGCTGGTCATGCGGCCCAGCTTGTCGTACTGCATGAGCGTGGCCTGGCCTGCCGCCAGCTCATTAGGGCTGACCTGCTTCCAGGTTTGGCCCACGGCGTCCACACTGTAGTTCGTCGCGCCCAGGTCGGGGTCGGTCAGCTTCGTGCGGCGGCCCCAACGGTCGTAGCTCACGGTGACCACGTTGCCCTTCGAATCGGTCGTCTTGGCCAGGTTGCCGAAGGCGTCGAAGAGGAAGGCCGTCACTTTCAGGTCCGCGTCCGCCGTTTGGGCCAGCTTGCCCCACACGTCGCGCGTTTCGCTGACCTCGAAGTTCTTCGGGTTCCTGATCTTGTGCTTGAACCCTTCCCAGGTATGGGTCGTGGTCTGCTCGGCGCCCAGTTCGTCCAGGGACTTCACCTGCAGCGGACGGTCCAGCGCATCGTAGGTGGTCTGGCTGCGCAGGATGGCGCCGCTCGGGTTGTCCACCAGCGCGCCGGCGCCGTCGCTAAAGCGCGGCCAGTAGACTTTGCTGAGGCGGCCCGCCGTGTCGTAGCTGCTGTCCGTGACGATGGTGCGGCCATCGTAGCCCCAGGTGAAGGTGCGCACCGCCTGGCCGGCGCGGTCGGCAAACACCAGCACGGGAACGGCTGCACGTACGTCGCCTGCCTGCTTGGTATCGCGAATGCTCAGTAGGTTGTCAAGCTCGACATCAATTCTGTCATCCCGTTGAATCAACGTACACTCAAGTGTCAGATCGGAACACCCTTCCTCAACCGTCCAAAGATGAACGTTTACCGACCATGTAGGGAATTTCTTCCCGCTGACCTCGATAGCGTCAACTGCTTCGAACGCTGATTCCGGTGGCATTGTTAACGTCCTTCCATAGTCAGCGATAGCCTTCCGAAGCATATCGGCTGACAGTCGAACTCCATTTGAACGTGTTTCCTCAGATATAAAATCTGAATCGCCACCATACCACTAGACACTCCTGAGCCATAATTTAGGCAAAGGAGTCATCATGAGCGGAAAGCGGTACACGGAAGAATTCAAGGTTGCGGCGGTCAAGCAGGTGCTGGATCGCGGGCATCCAGCAGCGCAGGTGGCTGAGCGCCTCGGCGTGAGCATTCACAGCATCTACGCTTGGATCAAGCGCTACGGCGTTCCCGAGGCCGAGCGCAAGGCCAACGACGCCCAGACAGAGGAAATGCGGCGTCTGAAGGCCGAACTGAAACGCGTCACCGAGGAGCGCGATATTTTGCGAAAGGCCGCGGCGTACTTTGCCAAGACGTCCGGGTAAGGTACGCCTTCATTCGCGAGCACCAGGCCGTGCATTCAGTCCGGCGGCTGTGCAAGATGGTCAAGGTTCACCCCAGCGGCTATTACGCTTGGTGCATCACTGCCGAAAGTCCGCGTGAGAAAGAGAACCGACGGCTGCTTGGCCATATCAAGCAGTCTTGGCTGGAGAGCGGCGCGGTCTACGGTTACCGCAAGGTCTACGATGACTTGCAGGAGCTTGGTGAGCAATGCGGGATCAACCGAGTTCATCGCCTGATGCGATCTGAGGGCATACGTTCTCAAACGGGCTACGCCAAGCGGAAGTCGAAGCGCGGCGGCCCACCATCGGTCGTCGCACCCAACCACCTGCAACGGGAGTTCGATGTTACTGAACCAAACAAGGTGTGGGTCACCGATATCACCTACCTGCGAACCTGTGAGGGATGGCTCTACCTGGCAGTTGTCTTGGACCTGTTCTCTCGTCAGGTAATCGGATGGTCGATGAGTTCACGGATCGACCGCGAGCTGGCGATGAGCGCTTTGCTGATGGCTGTATGGCGCCGACAACCGACTGAAGAGGTTATGGTCCACTCAGATCAGGGGAGCCAATTTAGCAGCTACGATTGGCGCGACTTCCTGGCGGCACATGGCCTCGTGCAAAGCATGAGCCGACGAGGCAATTGTCACGACAATGCCGTGGCTGAGAGCTTTTTCCAGTTGCTAAAGCGCGAGCGAATACGGCGCAAGACCTATTCGACCCGCGACGAGGCCAGGCAGGATGTCTTCGACTACATTGAGATGTTCTACAATCCAAAGCGTCGCCATGGATTCAGCGAAAGGCTTTCGCCGATCGAATTCGAAAAGCGGCATTCTCTACGGCTGCAGAGTGTCTAGAGAAATGATGGCGATTCAACCCCCGCCAACCAACAGCTGAATCACCTGTCGCAAAGCGTCTACACAACGGTCATTAAGTTTAGTCATGGCTTATCGATTTCCAGGATCAGCGCAGCGGCTGGCGGCCAAGCATAACTGAAGATTAGACTCGTCGGTACTACGTCCAGTCAACAACCCTCCGAGGTATTCTCCGCTGCTGGCACAAATACTTCCACATTATTGAACCCCGCGGATGCAAGCGCAGTACGTAGTTCGTCAGGCTTTCGGTCGCGTAGCTGAATGAATATGCTCTCAATCCGACCTTGGGAATCACGAGCAGCCGTAACCTTAAGCCCACTTCCAACAAAAACATCCATGCCCAAATAGGACTCGGTCGCATGGATGTCAAATGAGTCTTGAAGCACTGCGATCAAATTTTCCGGTAGTCGCTCTGCGGACTCAAACTCCCAACCAATGTCAGTCAAACACTTCGTCACCGGTGACGGCAGAAGAAATGCGGCTAGATATGGTTTCTTCACAACTCGCTCCTTACGGCCTATATACATCAACCGGAATGCCAGTGATGCCGGCACGAATCGCAGCCTGGACTCGGTGATGTCCATCCGAGATTACGACACGACCATCAGCTCGCACAACTGCGCTGACTGGCTGGCTTGCATCATATCCATTTGCTCTCATGTCTTTTTCCAGACGCTTAATCACCGATCCTGACATCTCATTCTTAGACTGTTGCGAGATAAGATTCTTCGGATTCATATTCACAAGAATCGACTCGCCATTGGCAAGCGCTGCCACGTTAGCTTCGGCACTTGATGCCGCAGCTTTCGCCCCCAATCCAGCAGTGCCTCTACCAGAGGGAGTGCCATCGGCTACTCCTTGTACCTCCGCCCCGAATCCAAGGAGTGCCAATGTCGCCTGTCCGAGTTTCGTGCCGATTAACCAACCGCCACCCAGAGGCGCCGCGCCCGCCATAACACAAGCTGCCTCATTACCCACACATGCCGCAGATTGAGTAACGAGCCTGTTTGGACTCGATAGCATGGCCTCCCGAATTAAGTCATTCCGATTCGTACCTGCTGACTTTTCCTGTGCCTTGCCAGAGTCCTTGGTAACTACTGCCGAACCGTTTTCCTTTGTCGACTCGCCATTCTCAGTCCGGGCGCCCTTGCTTGCGGCACTTGGGCCGCACCAGCCAAGCAATCGGCAAACGATGCTCTGGTTGTTTCCCTGTGCCGTTTCGCCCACGAACCCCGTCGGGTCCGTCAGATTCGTCGGGTTGTTCCACACATAGCTGTAGCGATTATAGCTTTGCGAATGCAGCGGGTCCTGGATGATCGGGTCGGCGCTCATGAAGCGCGCCACCAGCGGGTCGTACACCCGCCCGTTCATGTGCACCAGGTCGAGCTGGTCCAGCATTTCGTGGCCCGTGAAGCCCTTGTTGTCCTTGTCGCCGTCCAGGCTGTCCGGCGTGGCCACGCTCACCCTGTCGCGCCGCTTGCCCCAGCTGTCGTAGGCCAGGCTTTCCACCACCGCGCCCGTGCCATCCGTGATCGCCACCACGCTGCCCAGGCGGTCCTGGTGCGTGTAGAGCAGCGTACTCGTGCCGCTCTTCTCGATTTCCACGCCAATGCCGTTCGGCAGGTAGGTCTTGACCGTCGTGCTCGTGCCGGCCTCCACCTCCATTGCGCCCGCATACCACAGCGTCACGCCATCCGAGCGCACCTGCTTCACGCGCTGGTGGTCGGCGCCGTAGTAGAAGGTGCTGCTCGCGCCGCCCTTGCTGATCTGCACCGGCATGTCGAAGGAGTTCCACGTCACCGTCCGGCCTGCGCCCGAGGTCATGTTGCCGTTGAAGTCGTAATTAAAGCTGCCCACACCGGGAATGTTCGACACGGCGTGCGGACGCCCCGCGCCCGGCAGCGGGTACTCGTAGTTGCCCGTGCCCACGCCCGTCTTGCTCAGCATGTTGCCCAGCTCGTCGTACGTGAACACCTGCAGCGGCTGCTGCTGCATCGTGCCCAGGTTGGTGATCTGGGAATTCTTCAGCCGGTTCAGGCTGTCGTACTGGAAGTCTTCCGCAAAGCCCACCGTGCCCCAGCGCTGCGAACGCTGGGAAACATTGCCCAGCACGTCGTAGTGGTAGTCCTCGGTCAGCACATTGCCCACGGCCCCAGTGCCGAGGCGCCCGGTGTTGGCGTTGAACTGCTGCGATACGGCCAGGCCGTTACCCAGGGTCCAGCCCGTCATGCGGCCTGCCGCATCCTGGCCCGTGCCCGTCCACACGGCCTGCCCGGCGCGTTCGATCCGGGCCAGCTGGCCCCAGGCGTTGTAGCGCCGCTCGTAGGCCTTGGCCGCATCGGTGCCACGCTGGTGTTCTTCACGCAGCAGGCGGCCCCAGATGTCGTAGACGTGCTTGCTGGTGTAGTTCGTGTCCAGGCTGGTCGTGGTCGTGTCAGGCCGCCCCTTCGAGTCGTAGGTGTGGCGCTGCCAGAAGTCGACCGAGGTGCTGCCCGCCAGGGTGCGCGATTCCACCAGCTTGCCGCAGCTGCGGTAGCTGCTGCAGCTGCCCTGCCCTGCCAGCGCGTCATAGGTCCAGCTTGCCGTCATGTCGCCCGAAACGCGGCTGGTCATGCGGCCCAGCTTGTCGTACTGCATGAGCGTGGCCTGGCCTGCCGCCAGCTCATTGGGGCTGACCTGCTTCCAGGTCTGGCCCACGGCGTCTACACTGTAGTTGGTCGTGCCCAGGTCGGGGTCGGTCAGCTTCGTGCGGCGGCCCCAGCGGTCGTAGCTCACGGTGACCACGTTGCCCTTCGAATCGGTCGTCTTCGCCAGGTTGCCGAAGGCGTCGAAGAGGAAGGCCGTCACTTTCAGGTCCGCGTCCGCCGTCTGGGCCAGCTTGCCCCACACGTCGCGCGTTTCGCTGACCTCGAAGTTCTTCGGGTTCCTGATCTTGTGCTTGAAGCCTTCCCAGGTATGGGTGGTGGTCTGCTCGGCGCCCAGTTCGTCCAGGGTCTTCACCTGCAGCGGACGGTCCAGCGCATCGTAGGTGGTCTGGCTGCGCAGGACCGCGCCGCTCGGGTTATCCACCAGCGCGCCGGCGCCGTCGTTAAAGCGCGGCCAGTACACCTTGCTGAGGCGGCCTGCCGTGTCGTAGCTGCTGTCGGTGACGATGGTGCGGCCATCGTAGCCCCAGGTGAAGGTGCGCACCGCCTGGCCTGCGCGGTCGGCGAACACCAGCACGGGAACGGCTGCGCGTACGTCGCCTGCCTGCTTGGTATCGCGAATGCTCACCATGCCCGCGCCTGCAGGGCAGTTGCTGTTGCATTTCTTGACGCTCGTTTCCGTGACCGTGCCATCAGGCGCCGTCACTGTCAGCACGCGGCCGAATGCATCGGTAGTACTGGTCGTGATGAGACCGTTGGCATCGGTTACGCTGGTCGGCAAGCCGGTGCGCGCATCGTGCTGGCGTTGTTCCGTGTGGCCTTGCGCGTTCGTCACGCTGGCCGGGAAACGGCCGTTCGCGGTGTAGTTCACCGTTGTGGTCCGCTCCTGCGGCGCGCCGCCGTTCGGGTCGGTCCAGCTGAGAATGGTCTTGCCTACCAGGCCGAAGGAAGCCGTGCTGCGGTCGTAGGTGGTGGTCAGCTTTTCGCTGACGTCGCCATCCCGCACTTCCTGGTTCAGGCGGCCCAGGCTGTCGTAGCTGTAGCTCGTCAACCGCGATATCTGGTTGTAGTTGTTAGTGCGGGTTTCAGTGCGGTCCTTCAGCTCGCCAATGCGCCAGTCGGTCTCGTTGGCGGGGTAATAGGTCATTACCGTGTCCGCGGTCCAGCCAGCGGTATTGCTGTCGCTCTTGCTGGTCACTGACATATTGGTCACATTGCCCCAGCTGTCGGGGGCGGCCGTCACCGTAATGCTCGTGCCCAGGTCGTTGTTGCCCGGGTCGCGCTGGACAACCGTGGAGCGGTACAGGTAAGGAAGGCGCGTCTGGCCGCCGCCGGCCAGCGCAATGGCATTGGACTGCCATTCGTTGGTGACGCTGCGCAGCACCACTCCGCCCAGCTTCTGGCGGCTGGCGCATTCCGCGCCAATGTGCGGGAAGGTCAGGCAAGGCCAGCTCGTGGTGGCGATGCCCCGCTCCATGTCGGTGCGCACGATCTCGGCGAAGCCAAGGCTGCCCCGGCCGTTCGCATCGGCCGCCAGGCGTGCGTAGCTGTAGGTCGTGACGCGTTCGCCCGCCATGCCAGCCGTGCGGCGCACGCTCTTCACCAGCGGACGGCTCGGATAAGTCAGTTTGCCCACCAGGTTCTGGCCATCGTCGCGCGCCACTGTGCTGCGGTAGACGGCGCTGTCGTTCGGCAAGGCGTACTCGATGGTGTCCGTGCCGCCCAGGCCGTTGGTTACCGTGATCAGCTTGTCCAGCGCCTGGCCAGGCAGGGCCTGGTTCGCGGCGCCGTGGATCACCCACTGGCCATTGCCCAGATGGGTGGCAATATCCGTCTTGCCGTCGCCGTTGAAGTCGCCCAGGAAGGCCGAGCGCTCCACCATGGCGCCCGATGCGCCGCTGTAGATCAGGCGCTGGCTTGGTGCATAGAATTGGGGGCCCGTCCAGGCCTCGCAGCTCTGGTACAGCGGCAGGTCTGCCGGATTGCCCGCCGTGTTGGCGCCGATACGGCACAGCTGGTATTTGTCCCCTTGGATATTCGAGGTTTCCCAGCTATCGCTGATAGGCCGCAGCACGTCGACCACGCCGTCGCCATCGAAGTCTCCCACCGTCAGGGAGAGGTAGTGCCGAGCGGTCTCCGGGACGCCGCCCACGGGCAGCATGCGGCAGTCGCCGTTGCCATCGCCCTTGGACAGGCAGAGCCAGCCTTGGCCGCTGCTGATCGAACCGTCGATATTCAAGGTAACGGAACCCAGCACCAGATCGCTGTAGCCGTCGGCGTTCAGGTCGCCCACCATGGTGCCCTGCGGCAGTTGCGGGGCAATGGCTGTTTGATTGTTCGGATAGGTCAGCCAATAGCCATGCACGCGCACGGCGCCCACTTCGGGTTCTCCGGTGCCGATCACGCCCAGGTCCTGCGGGCCCAGGTCGTCATTGCCACAGTACCAGTCCGGCGCCGAGCCATCCCCCATCTGCTTCCATTCGCACTTCGGCACAATCATGCGGTCCACGCGGCCGTCACCGTCGATATCGGCAAAGCCGCTCGGGCCGAACGGTTCCACGTCGCCGCCTTCAAAGCCCAGGCTCTTCTGGTTGCTGCTGCCCGTGACCTCCGTGCAGCTGAAAGCCGCCCCGGTGGAGAGGCATTCCCAGGCACGATAGACCTGGCCTGGCGCTTGGGTGCGCAGATAGAGGTCATCCCGGCCGTCGGCATTGAAATCGCGCACGAGGCGCAGCTTGGCATCCACCGCCAGCGCATTGCCGGGATCGACGGCCGTGCCGGTGCTGCTCGCCGTCAATGGCACGGGTGCGCAGTTGTACTGGTCGCCGGTGCGCTGGCTGGCGCGGCACAGCTTCAGTGTGCCGCCGCTGTCCGTCACCAGCAGGTCGGGCAAGCCGTCGCCGTCGAAGTCGGCGGCTTCGAGCACGGCCCTGATGTTGCCCGCCAGGGAGAGCGGCGACTTGGCGGTCCAGCTGCCGTTCGCAGCCGACTCGTACAGCCGCTGCTGGCTGGTGGTGCCGTCGCGGTAGCGCTCCATCAGGTCGGTCAGGCCGTCGCCATTGAAGTCGGCGGCAACGATGGTGTCGAAGCGGCGGTTGTTCGAGCCCGCGCTCAACTGCTGAAGATCGGGACCGGTACGCGGGCTGCCCAGCGCAACGAAGCTGCGCGGCGCATTCGGATCGCGTTCGCCCCAGCTAAAGCTGGTCGCTGGCAGGCAGCCGCTGGCATCGCAGGCCTCTACCGACTTCAGCAGGCTGCGCCCGCTGCTGGCACTCAGCGCATGGCTCAGGTTGTAGGTGAGCGCGGTGACCCATGCGCCCTGGCTGCTGTTCGAGGTATCTACCCTCGTCTGAATGCTCGTGAGCAGGTTGCGCTCGTCGGTGCGGCTGCCGGCCAAGTAGGAGACCCGGCGGTCAGTGCGCAGTTCATAATGGAACAGAACCTGGGCGAAATGCGGCGTGCCGTGCACTGGGTTGGCGCCCCAGCTGATGCTCTTCGGCGTGCTTTCGCCAGTGGCGGCATCTTCGTTATAGTCGTAGGCAACCGTGTTGCCGCTGCGGTCATTGCTGCGGCTGATATACCAGCGGCGCGCCAGGCCATCGCTGCGGCCCGCCGCGTCGACATGGCTGTTCGCCGTATCGCCGTAGTAGCTGGTCCGCCCGTCCTTCGTTTCCACCTTGAAGCCGAGCTTGCCATCGGCGCCCAAGGCCGTGACGCGAGTGAAGGACTCGACCTCCGTGCGGTAGACCGCGCCGGACGCCCAATAGGCTGCATCGTTTGAGCTGGAGCCGTTAGCCAGGATCAGGCGCTGGCCGTCCAGGCAGAGGCGGTCGACCGGCTGCGCGGCGCCATCAAGGAAGCGCACGCCATCGCCTTTGCCATCGGTGGCGATCACCTTGCCGCAGCGCTCGATGCGCGATATGCCTGCAATGCTCCAGCCAAGGCCGGCCAGGCCGCTTGTGCTGTTGCCGTCGTAGTTCAGGCTCAGGGACGGCACCATGCCGAGAATGCCCGGCGGCAGCTGCAACGGCAGGCTGTAGCCGCTGCTGCCGTCGCTGTTGGCCACAACTTGCCCTGGCAGGGTGCCGCCTATGCCGTTACCCAGCTGCGGCACGTCGACAATGATGGGCACCGGCGTGGCATTGTTGTTCGCCGCAACAGTCACCGTATTGGTGGCCGAGGCGCCCACTTCCGTGCCTGCGCCGTCGTAGCTGCGCGCCTGCAGCGAGTACGAACCCTCGGCGGCCGGCGTCCAGCTGTACTGCCAGCTGCCGCCGGACAGGGTAGCGCTGCCCAGCAGCGTGCCGTTGGCGAAGAATTTCACCGACTGCACCGTGCCTTCCACCGTCGCCGTCAGTTGCTGCGGCGCGCCGCTGGTGAGGGTGGCGCCATTGGCGGGGCTGGTGAGGACCGGGTTCAGGCTCAGGCCCGTTACCACGGTGAATTCGCGCACGAGGCTGGTAATCGTGGTGTTCCCCGCGCGGACCTTGGCGTACACGGCATATGGCGCCGTGCGCACGGCCAGGCCGGATTTCGACGCGGAATACATGCCGGGCGTACCTTCGGCGGCGGCAGTGACCCACTGGCCGTCCACATTGAAGGCCACTTCGTCGTAGCTGCCGCTGCCGTTGGTGATCTGCATGCGCATGAACACCGGGTTCGGGCTGGCCACCTGGTCGCCGTTCTGCGGCGTGGTCATGGCCACGCGCATGGCGCCGGGCATGGTGCAGCTGTTGTCGGCGCACGGCAGGGTCACGGTCTGGCTGTGGTCCGGCAGTTCGGCCCACACGTAGAGAGCGCGGCCCGCGTACTGGCCGATATAAGGGGCGAGGTCGACCACGAAGTGGTGGCTGTTCGAAGGCGTGATGCAGGCGCTGCGCACCGCCGCATCATCGCGTTCCGTGGAAACGTTCGCCACGCCCTGCGTGAGCAAGGTGCCGCCCGCGTCGGGGGTGGGCGCGTCCAGCATCACCTTGAAGGGCAGGCCTGCGGGATTTTGCACCTGGCATACGTAGCCGAAGAGCTCGGGGTTGCCGCTGGCGTTGCTGCGGATGCCCGAAACGGCGCCTTGCAGGTCGCTGTTGGTGATGCTCACCGTCACCGGCGGCGAGTCGGTGGCCACGCCGTTCACGTCGGTCGCGCGCAGCTTGAAGTTGTACAACCCGGCAGGCAGGAACTGGAAGGTGCTCCAGGTCAGGGGCGAACCATTTCCTGATTTGCTGTTCGCCGGTGTAAGGCCATAACCATGGCCACTGTCCTTGAACAGTTCCAGCTTGGCCATGCCCGCGGTGCTGCTTGCGCTAGCCTTCAAGGTAATCTGCGCGGTGTCCGTGCCGGTGACGCGCACATTGCTCGGGCTTGCGCTGAGCGTGACAGCGGTCGGCCCTGCCCCGGTGCTGACCGTGATGGGCACGTTCGCGGACTTTTCGCCAAACCAGCTATCGCCTTCGCGCAGCATCTGCCACTGGAAGTCGTACGTGCCGGGCTGGAACGGTGCGGTCACATCGAAGGTGAAGTCGGCGCTTTCGCCGGTGGCCACGCTGGTGGGCAGGTACACGCGGCCCGCCCAGGTACGGTTGTCCTGCGGGTTCTGGGAACCCAGGCGGAACATGTCGGCGTCGGTCCAGGTGGTCGTACCGTTATTGAGCATGCGCACCGTGACCCGGTACGGCTGGCCCGCCCGCATCGTGGACGGCACCGTCTGCGAAACGAACTGGGCGCTCTTGCCTGCAACAGCCTGGGATACGTTGATCGTGCGGGTGGCGGAATAGCCCTGCTTGCCTGCCGTGGAGGTGGCCCGCAGCTGGACGGTATAGCTTCCTGGCGCCAGGCTTAGTACGCGCGAAATGGTCGTGCTTGTGGAGGTGGCCACCACCACGCCATTCTGCAGCAGTTCGATGCTGGAGAGCGTGGTGCCGCTCGCCGGGAAGGCTGTGCCACCGACCGATACGTTGGCGGTGCTGGCGGTCACCAGGCCCACATTCGAGGCAGGTTCAACCAACGTTACGGAAGGCAGGGTCTGGTCGACGACGTTGACCGTCACCGAAGCCTGCGAACCCACCGTGCCGATGGAGTCGATGGCCGCCGCGCCCAGCGTATGGCTGCCAGGCGTCAGCTGCACGGTCTTGCTGGCCGAGGCGCCAGCCACCGCCGCGCCGGACGCAGCACCGTCCACATAGAACTGAATGCTGGAAACTGCATAGCCCGAGGTGCTGCTGCCGCTAGCGGAGATCGTGACCCCGACCGTATTGCCGGACACCACATTGTGCGTGGAGCCGTTGCCCGGTGCGGTGATGGTGGCAACCGGAGGTGGCGGCGTCACCGTCACAGTCACCGCGGGCGTGGTCGCGTACTCATTCAACGCATTGGTCGCGCGCAGGGCGAGGCTGTGAGAGCCTATGGCCAGCGCGCGCGTGCTCGAGTATGAGGTGGTGCTCGTTTTTGTGTCGACCACGGCGCCATTGTCCAGCAGCTCGATCTTGGTGATCGCCGATCCGCCCACGGCGGTGGCGCTGCCGGAGACCAGCTGGCTGGCGGTAGTGCCGGAGGCAGTTACCGTCCTGTCGCTTGCCGGGGAGCTCATGCTCACCGTCGGCTTCGGCGCCACGACGTTGACGGTGCGGTATACGCTCTTCGTCTGGCCCCGGCTGTCCGTCATCTGCAGCTCGATGGTATGGCTGCCGATAGCCAGCGACTTGCTGGCCGAAATGCTGGTCGAGGTGGTGGTGCCGAAGGCTACGCCCCCCTCCAGAAGCCTCAGGGAACTGACGGAGGCGCCGGTCCCGGGCGCTCCGCTGCCGCTGAAGCTGACGGTGGCCGCGCCGTTGCTCGCCGTGTAGGTGGCGCCTTCGGATGGGCTGCTGAAGGTGGCGGTGGGCTGCGGGTAGGTAACGACCACCGGAACGTTCGTGCTGTAGCCGCCGAACCATTCCACGAAGTCCTGCACCATGCGCCACTGGAAATTGTAGGTGCCTGCCGTCGATGGCGCCGTGACCGTGAAGCTGAAGGTGCGCGAAGCACCGGGTGCGACCGTGGAGCTCAGGGCAACACGGTTGGCGCGCCAGATTGCGTTGTCCTGGGGGTTCTGCGAGCCCAGGCCGTGCGGCTGGCTGCCTCCGGGGGACCAGGTCGTGGTGCCGGTGTTCTGCATGGTGACCGACACCGAGTAGCTCTGCCCGGCGATCATGGTGCTCGGCACGCTTTGCGAAACGAAGCTGGCATTGTTGACCGGGGCCGCCTGCGACGTCACTGTGATTGTGAAGGGCTGCGTGTCCGTTGTTTCGTCAAACTCGGCCAACGTGGCGCGCAGCCGGATCTGGTGCGTCCCAACCGGCAGTGCGGCCGTCAGTGTGGGGGTCCGCTGCGTGTTGATGTAGTTCCCATTGATGTCGGTCCGTGTGGTGAACTGCTGCGATGCGAGCACGGTTCCGCTGGCATTGATGATCTCCAGCCGGTAAACGGTATCGTAAGGCAGGGCCGATTTGACCGTTCCCGTAAATCCTACCGTCAGCGTGCCGCCCGCAGGTACTGTGCCGCTGGTAACGGTTGGAGCCACGCCCGTAAAGGTCGCATTGGCAAACGCGAGAGTGCAATAGCACTGCAACACCAGCCAGCAAACGAGTAGGGAGAAACGGCGAAGAAACGTAGAAAACTGCGGCAGAGACCACTGAGTCATATCGGGACGCGCTTGCGACGGCGGAAAATATTGGTTGAGCAACAAATTTGCAAAGCCGCAATTCTGCCTCAGCAGTTGCTACCAAAAGTTCACACAAAGTCACATGGCAAATAAATATTATCTCGATACAACACTTTCAGCGCTCCGCGCGCGGGTTGACAGCCGCAGCGGAAGCGAACGGATTGACTATCAAATGAGAAGTAAGGCGGCATTCAGACGCCGCTTCAATGGCAGGCTCTAACTGCCGCCCAACGCCAGCAGTACCTGGCCCTTGAGGGCGCGGATCAGCGAGGCTTCGTCCGGCGGCACGCCTTCGGGAGCGGGCACGCTGCGGTCGGCGTAGAAGAGGCCCAGGCGCTTGCCGTCCACGACCAGCGGCAGCACGATGAAGCTGCGCGCGTCCGGCAGCAGCCTGCGGTGCCAGTCGGGCAGCAGGGCCTGGATCTTGGCCGCGCTCGCGTCCGAGATCATGAGGTCGGCGTCGTTGCTCATGGCGAGGTGGAAGAGGTCTTCGCCCTCGGCGCCGAAGCAGAAGCCAATCTGGCGGCGGCCGTAGTCTTCGCCGAAGGCGATGCGGGCGCGGTACTGGCCGCTCTGCACGTCCTTCAGGCAGACCGTGGCGAAGCGGAAGCCCATGCCGCGGTACAGCGTGTCGAGCACCACGTGGATCAGCTCGTTGACCTTGGCCCTTCCCGCCACGCGCAGGGAGGTGACTTCCTGCACGCCCGCCAGCAGGCGGTCGCGCGCGTCGAAGGGTTTGCCGCTTGGGTGCGCGCCGCCTGTCTGCTGGATGCCTGTGTCCATGGTGGCCGATGCCAGCACGTCCGGCAGGCCCGGCGCTTCGGGCTCGGCGCCGGCCTGGGGCGCAAGCTGCATGCTGTCCAGCAGGCTGGCCATGCTCTTGCGCACGCTGGCGAAGAGGGTCGCCATCTGCTCCCGGCCGAGGTTCAGGGCGTCGCCGTAGCGCTGGCGCATGGCCTGCAGCTCGTCCGGCCGGGGGCCGCCCTTGCGCAGCAGGGGCCGCGCCACGTCGTTGCCGAAGGAGACCACCTGGCGCGTCCATTCATCCTTGTCGCGCGCGGGCTTGAGCGGCCCGGGCGGCAATGGCGCAAGCGAGCGCACGATCACTTCGGGGATGCGCCATTCGCGCAGGATGGCGGCCGACAGGCTGTCGTAGCTGCTGCCCAGGATGTATTGCGAGGCCTGGGCCTGCGTGTACTCGCCGCTGGCCACCAGCTGCTCGATCTCGCGGAAGCGCTCATGCTCGCGCGAGGCCACCAGCAGCGGGCCGATATTGCGGAACAGCGCGCCAATCGAAGCTTCCTCGGCCCCGGCGAAGGGCCCGCTGCGCGAGGCCTCGCGCCCCGCCAGGCTGGCGCAGAGCGAGGCTTCGAGTTCCACCCGCACGCTTTGCGCATGCTTGCTGTTGTCGAGGGTGTCCACCAGCAGCATGGCCAGCGCCGTGGTCTTCACGCTGTCGAAACCGAGCAGGGAGATGGCGCGCGAAATGGTGGTTACGGGCGTGCCGGAGGCGGTGCGGTATTGCGGCGTGTTCGCCAGGCGCAGCACGCGCTGCGTGAGCGCCACGTCGGACAGCACGTAGTAGGCAAGGCTGTTGGTGCCCTGGTCTTCGGAATCCACCAGTTCCACCACGCGCGCCACGGCGCCGCCCAGGGCGAACAGTCCCTCATCGCCCGTGAGCTTTTTCAGCAGGTTTCCCCTGACCGGCCGGGGCTCCAAATTTATTGCCATTTAACAACGACCGTTAGAATAATTACAGGCAACCATTGTAGCCCTTGCGGGATGAAAGCTGGCGTTATATTCGCCGCCTGCGCAAGGGCGCCGTGCGGCGGCCGGGACGGATGTTGTATTTGCGGAGCAGCTCTTCGTAGAGGCCGCTCAGGGCATTGAGTTTGGGATTGACGGGGTCGAGGCGGCGCACATTGGCGATCATTTCGAGGGCGGCAACGCCGAGGTGGTCTTCCCAGCCGTTGTGCTCCAGGCACTTGAGCACGGCCACGGAGGCATTGAACACCACCTGGGGATTGTCCGGCAGGCGGGCGACGGCTTCCAGCATGATCTCCACCGCGCCCTGGAAGTCGCCCGCTTTCGCGCGCTCGGCGCCGGCGGCCACCATGCGCGCCACGTCCATGCGGCTTTCCGCGGCCAGGCGCTGCGCCATCTCGCCGTGGCCCGCTTCGTCCAGCGTGTCCACGGCGCGGGCCAGGCCCTGGCTGCCGCTGACGTTGCGCATGACCTCGCGCACCACCTCTTCGGCCACCTCCTCCTTGCCTGCGCTCAAGGCGGCCAGCGCCAGCGCCATCTTCAGCTCGTTCGACACGGCCGGCGCCGTGCGCACGCCCGTGATGGCGGCGGCCACGGACTGTTCCAGGCGCTCCTTGTCGCCCGTGTAGTCGTGCAGCATGGCCGAGGCAATGGCGCTGCACACTTCGCGGTTGGGGGCGCTGAGCAGGGCCTTGTCCAGGTCGCGGATCACGGAAGCGGCCTGCAGCGGGTCGCCCTTGCGCACCAGGGTCTGCACCAGGCGGGCGTGGTCTTCGGGGTCGCGGAATTCGGAGAAGCGGGCGCGGTTGACGACCTGGCGCAGGGCCTTTTCCGCCGTGTCGATATCGCCCGATTCCAGC
Source organism: Massilia endophytica (assembly GCF_021165955.1). Classification (NCBI taxonomy): domain Bacteria; kingdom Pseudomonadati; phylum Pseudomonadota; class Betaproteobacteria; order Burkholderiales; family Oxalobacteraceae; genus Massilia; species Massilia endophytica. The sequence goes on from NZ_CP088952.1 coordinate 4,450,440, forward strand.
GCCACCTCGCCCAGGCGCCGCAGGCGGCGGATGGCGTGCGGCGACAGGGCCACGGCGTCGCTCAGCACGGCCTTGGCCTGCTCCAGCCGCCCTTCCGCTTCATGCGTGCGGGCCAGCCAGTCGTAGGCGTCGAGGAAGCGCCGGTTGTGGCTCAGCAGGTCTTCCAGCATGCCGCGCGCGTCTTCCGTATGCCCCTGCATGAAGAGCGTCTTGGCCTGGCCCAGGCGGGCCCAGTGGATGGCCTTGCTATCCCACAGCTCGGCATAGATGGGCGCCGCGCGCGAGGGCTCGCCCAGCATCAGGTAGTTCTCCGCCCGCAGGCGCATGAAGTCGGCGGCGAAGCGGCCCGCCTCCTGCTCCTGGCAGAAGTCGATGGCGGCGCGGTGGTCGCCCAGCTCCATGAGCTCGTGCACGGGCAGCAGGGCGTCGCGCTTTTCCAGTGCGCGCTCGATGCGCTCGCGCATGCTTTCGGCCGTGAAGGGCTTGAGGATGTAGTCGTTCGGCTGCAGCTCGGCCACGCCGATCACCTTGCTGAACTGGCCCTCGCCCGTCACCATGAAGAACATGGCCGAGGGCTGCATGAGGCGGTGGTGCCGCAGGTCTTCGAGGAGCTGCTGGCCGTCCTGGCCGCCGTCCAGCTCATATTCGCAAAGGATGAGGTCGTATGGCCGGGTGTTCAGCGCGCGGATGGCCTGGGTGGAATTGACCACGTCGTCGATCTTGCTCATGCCAAAGAGGCTGAGCATGTTGTGCAGGCTGTTGCGCATGCCTGCGTGGGGTTCGACGATGAGCGCGCTAAGGCTCTTGAGTTCGGTCATGGTACGAAAAGGGCCGGCGTTTCCTTCACGCTCCGAAGTCGGGGTCGCGCGCCACCACGTCGGCCAGCGCCAGCACCACTTCGGGATCGAACTGCGTACCGCTGCGCTCGCGGATATAGGCCATGACATCCGGATGCGGCCACGGGTCCTTGTAGGTGCGCTCGTGCAGCAGGGAATCGAACACGTCCACCACGGCCACGATGCGGGCCGACAGGGGAATCTCCCGCCCCTTCAGGCCGTTCGGATAGCCGCGGCCGTCAAAATGCTCGTGGTGGGCGCCGGCGATTTCCGCGCCATAGGTCAGGTAGCTGGGCCCGTCCACCATTTTGGCAGCGCGTTCCAGCACGGTGCGGCCCACGTTGGCGTGGTCCTGCATCACCGTCTTTTCCTCGGGCGTGTGGGGGCCGGGCTTGAGCAGGATGGCGTCCGGCGTCGCCACCTTGCCCACGTCGTGCAGGATGCTGGCCAGGCCGATCATGTCCAGCAGTTGCGGCGTGAGCTCGTCCTGGTAGACGCCGCGTTCCTTCATGCGCTCGGCAATGGCGGTGGACAGGCGCTGCACGCGGCGCACATGGCCGCCCACGCCGCCGTCGCGGAATTCGGCCAGGTCGGCCAGGGCCACCACGGTGGCTTCCTGCGCCTTGCGCAGCTGGCCGTAGACGTAGAGGTTGTCGAAGGCGGCGGCGATGCGCTCGCAGAACACCTCCAGCAGGTCGCGCTGGATCTGGGCCAGGGGCCAGGGCGGCGTGACGGAGATGGCGACGTCGCGCTTTTCCTGCGTATGGATGAAGAGCACGTTGGCCGGGTGTTCGAACTGGCTCTTCTTGGTGGCGAAGGCCTTGGCGATGGTGGGCCAGAGCGAGTGATCGGTGGGCATGTGCTCGCCTTCGGCCAGGGGCGAGTAGTTGCCCGTGGCGGCCACGACGGTGGTGTCGCCCGTGTCCTGCTGCATGAGGCAGAGCACGCCGTCCGCGCCCACGTCGAGAATGGCGGATACCTGGTTCAGCACGCCGGAGGCGAACTCGCGCAGGGAGTGGATCTGGTAGAGGTTGGTGGCGCCCGCCAGGATCTTGCCCAGGCCCACGCGGCTGCGTTCGAGCATGTTCAGGCTCTCGTAGGCGCGCAGGGCGGAAATGACGGTGGTGAAGAGCTTCTGGGTGGTGAGCTCGGTCTTCGCCTTGTAGTCGTTGATGTCGTACTCGATGATCACGCGCTGCTCGGGCGCCTGGCCCGGCTGGCCGGTGCGCAGCACCACGCGCACGATGGCGTTGTGCAGCTCCTCGCGGATGCGGCGCGCCAGCAGCAGGCCCGCGTCATCCGTCTCCATCACCACGTCCAGCAGCACGAGGGCGATGTCCGGCGTTTCGCTCAGGATCTTGAAGCCTTCGCGCGCGCTGTAGGCGGAGAACAGCTCCAGCTCGCGGCCCTTGAAGGAGACATTGCGCAGGGCCAGGCGGGTGACGGCGTGCACGTCCTGGTCGTCGTCCACGATCAGCACGCGCCACAGGCGCTGCTCAGGGGGCATGGAATCGCCTGGCTGCTCCTCCTCTTCCTCAAGCAGCCAATCGTCCTCGCTGCCAGCCGGTTCCGTCATACACTCTCCTCTTGCGAAGGGCACATTGTTGGTTCTCAGCATAATCAGTATTTATCATCATGACAATCAAAAACTGCTGCTACCAGAGGGCAAGTCTGGTACGCTGTTGCGACATTCTCATTCAAGGGATCGACCGCTATGCAAGAAACGCAAGTGCAAGACGCCGGCGCAGACGGCTTGGGCCGTGAGTTCCTCGCCTTCACCCTGGGCAAGGAAGAGTACGGCATCGACATCCTGAAGGTGCAGGAGATCCGCGGCTACGAGGCCGTGACGCGCATTGCCAACGCACCCGAATTCATCAAGGGCGTGATCAACCTGCGCGGCATCATCATTCCCGTGGTGGACATGCGCATCAAGTTCCGCCTGGGCGAGCCCGTCTATGACCAGTTCACGGTGGTCATCATCCTGAACATCAAGGGCCGCGTAGTGGGCATGGTGGTGGACAGCGTGTCCGACGTGACGACCCTGACGCCGGACCAGATCAAGCCCGCCCCGGAAATGGGCACGGCCTTCAGCACCGAGTACATGATCGGCCTGGGCACGGTGGGTGAAAGGATGCTGATCCTGATGGACATCGACAAGCTGATGTCCAGCGCAGAAATGGGCCTGATGGATTCCCTGGCTTAAGAAGCGTCCGCGCGGCGGCGGCCGGAGCAACTGCCCTTGCCGCTGCCCAGGTCGATGTTCTGGTAGCGGATTTCGTACTTGCCGTTGACCAGGTTGTCGACCACCAGCTTGTCGTGCGGCTGCACGAAGACATAGCGCACGTTCGAGCGCCTGTCCATGTCGTAGACCTTGATGAAGACCGGCGAGGCATTGCTGGAATTGTCCAGGGTAAGCGACATGTCCTCCCCCTTGTTCCCGACAGGATAGCCGTCCACATAGCCGGACTGGCCGGGCCATGGCTCGCCATTCGGCGCCACCAGCGTGGGCATGTCGCTCTCGCAGTCGCCGCTGGCCCCGGGCAGGATGACCTGCGACAGGGCCATGACCTTGATCGGCGCGGGACGCGAAGGGTCGGCTTCCACCGCCATGGTCTTGCCGCCCGCCCAGCCGTCGTGCGCTTCGCCCGCCTCGCGCTCCACGCGGGGATAGCTGCGGGTGGCGGCGCTCGCCGTGAGTTCGCCGCCGGGCGGCTTGCCGCCCCAGGCCGCGGCCAGCACGGTGGAGACCTGGCGCGGCTCCGTCACCGTCATCACCCCGGCCACCCAGCCTGCCGCCAGGCAGCTGCCCGCCGTGGCCCACCAGCGCCAGTTGCGCAGCATGGCCCGCGGACGGCGCACGGCGTGCACCTGTTCCGGCCAGGCCTGCACAGGCGATTCCGCCTGATGGCGGTGGGCGTCGTCGTTACGGGTGCTCTCCAGCCACTCGATCTCGAATTCTTCCTGGGCGATCCACTCGTCGTGCTCCTTGCGCCGCACCGGGTCGGACAGGGTGCCGTAGGCGGTGTTCACGATGGCCATGATGCGCGCAGCCTTCTCGTCACCGGGATTTTTGTCCGGGTGGTATTTCTGGCTGAGCGCCTTGTAGGCGGCACGCACGACCTCCTGCGGGGCGCCGCGCGACACCTTCAGGTTGTCATAGTGAGTGTGTATCTTTCCCATCGTTCCAATATTGTCAGCCGCGCGCCACGACGGGGTTGCGCGCCAGATCAATCATGATAGCCGAAGTTTCGGGAAGATTTGTGTCCGAATAGCCAGGAAAAGTGGCATTAATTCTACAAACGGTGGCTGCGGTCCGCCGCCAGCAGGGACGCGGGCAGGGACACGCCCTTCCCCACCACCAGCACCTTGAACAATTCCCCCATCTCCGCCGGGGATACCAGCTTTTGCAGGGCGTTCGCCTGGGGCAGGTAGGCCTTCACATCCGACGGGTCGGTGCGCAGCAGCAGTTCGCCGATGCCCGCCCCCAGCAGGAAGGCTGCCTGGCTCATATAGGCCAGCACCTCGGCGCCCGCATCCTGGGCCGCCAGGGCCATGGCGGTGAAGTCCACATGGGCAGTAATGTCCTGCAGGCCGGGGAAGTAGAAGGGGTCCGGGTGGGCATGGTGGCGGTAATGGCACATGAGGGTGCCCGTGTTCCGGTCCGCGAAATAGTATTCGTGGGCCGGGAAGCCGTAGTCGAGCAGGATCGCCGCCCCGGCGCGGCTGCGGGCCAGCATGGCGCCGAGGGTGGCCATGAAGCCGCAGGCCGTGGCGTGCAGCTCCGTGGTGTAGCCCTGTTCCAGCTGCTCCCCCTGCGGGATCTGGCGTTCGGCCTGCGCCTGCAGGGCGGCATCCGGGGCGCCGTCCTCGAAGGCGAAACGGCCGTCGCGGATGGTGACCATCTGTTCGCGCCAGCCGTCCGCCCGCTTCACCGCCAGCTGCACGGGCATGGCGTCCAGCACCTCGTTGCCGATCACGAGGCCATCCCAGGTATCGGGGAAGCCGTCCAGCCACTGCACCTGGGGGAACTCGCGCAGGGCTTCCTGCTGGCGGGCGCGCAGCTCGCCGGAAAGCTCCACGATGGCATAGGTTTCCAGCGCCACGCCGTTCGCCGCCAGCTCCGCGAGGATGTCGCGCGCCAGCTTGCCGGTGCCGGCGCCGAATTCCAGGATGCGCGGCCCCGTTTGAGGGATAATAGCGGCGGCCACCCGCGCCAGCGCGGCCCCGAACAGGGAAGTGAGTTCGGGCGCCGTTGTAAAATCGCCATCCTTGCCCAGTTTGGCGGCGCCGCCGCTGTAGTAGCCGAGCTGCGGCGCATACAGCGCCCGCTCCATGAAACGGGCAAAGGACATGGGACCGCGTTCGATTTCGGCGGCAATCTGCTTCTGGAGAGCGTGGGACGCGGCAAGCGCGTCGCTGGAAGGTGCTGGGAGAGACATCCCGGCATTGTAGCGAATACGCGCCTGATAGACAGACCATCGATGACAAGCACACCTCACATACCGCAAGCTGCCGGAGAGCGCGCCCCTGTTGCGCTGGTAACGGGCGCGGGCCGCCGCCTGGGCCGCGCCATCGCCCTCGGCATGGCGCGCGCAGGCTGGGATATCGCCCTGCACTACCGCAGCGCGCAGCAGGAAGCGCAGCAGGCGGCCGAAGAGATCCGCGCCCTCGGGCGGCGCGCCGTGACGCTGCATGCGGAACTGTCCGACGAAGCCATGGTGCGCGGCCTGCTGCCCGCCGCCGTGAAGGAGCTGGGCGCGGTGGACTGCGTCGTGAACAACGCCTCCCTGTTCGACTACGACGGCGCAGCGGATTTTTCCATGGCCCGCCTGGACGCCCACATGCGCTGCAACGTGGGCGCGCCACTGCTGCTGGCCCAGGCCCTGCACGCGGCCACACCGGAGGGCGGGCAGGCGGTGGTGGTGAACCTGCTGGACCAGAAGCTGTACAATCTCAATCCCGATTTTCTCTCGTACACCCTGTCGAAAGCGGCGCTGGACACGGCCACCACCATGCTGGCCCAGGCCCTCGCGCCAAAGCTCAGGGTAGTGGGCGTGGCGCCGGGCATTACGCTGGTGTCCGGCGACCAGAGCGAGCAAGGCTTCGCCAAGGCGCACACGCGCACCCCACTGGGCCGCTCCAGCACTCCCGAGGATATCGTGCAGGCGGTGCTGTATGCCGCCACGGCGCGCGCCGTCACCGGCACCACCTTGCTGGTCGATGGCGGCCAGCACCTGCAGGCATCGCCGCGCGACGTGATGTTCCTCACCCAATAACGTAATCGAAAAGGTCTTCCACCATGCTGTCCGCCCTGCTCCACCCCCGCCTGCAAGACTGCCGCCGGCTCTTCCTGCGCGACTACGAAGTACAAATCAATATCGGCGTGCACGACTTCGAGAAGAAGGGTGAGCAGCGCGTGCTGATCAATGTGGACCTGTACATTCCGCTGGCCGTCTCCACGCCGAACGCGGACGAACTGCACGAAGTGGTGGACTACGACTTCATGCGCGAGACCATCGCGCGGCGCATGGCGCTGGGCCATGTGCACCTGCAGGAGACGCTGTGCGACGACGTGGTGAAGTCCATGCTCTCCCACCCGCTGGTGCGCGCCGCGCGCGTGTCGACCATGAAGCCCGATGTCTATCCCGACTGCGAAGGCGTGGGCGTTGAAGTATTCCGCATCAAGGACGAAGCATGAATGCCGTAATCGACAAGGCCGCCGAGAAGCAGGCCTTTGAAAACAACAAGCTGCACAAGCGCCTGTGCCGCCTGGTGGGCCAGGCCATTGGCGATTTCAACATGATCGAGGAAGGCGACAAGGTCATGGTCTGCCTCTCCGGCGGCAAGGACAGCTACGCCCTGCTCGATATCCTGATGACGCTGCGCGAGCGCGCGCCCATCAACTTCGAGATCGTGGCCGTGAACCTGGACCAGAAGCAGCCCAACTTCCCGGCCGATGTGCTGCCAGCCTACCTGGAGAAGCTGGGCGTGCCCTATCACATCGAGAACCAGGACACCTACAGCATCGTCAAGCGCCTGATCCCGGAAGGGAAGACCACCTGCTCCCTGTGCTCGCGCCTGCGCCGCGGCATCCTGTACCGCGTGGCCGACGAACTGGGCGCGACCAAGATCGCCCTGGGCCACCACCGCGACGACATCCTCGAGACCTTCTTCCTCAACATGTTCTTCGGCGGGAAGATCAAGGGCATGCCCGCCAAGCTGCAGTCGGACGACGGCAAACACGTGGTGATCCGCCCCCTGGCCTATGTGAAGGAAGAGGACACGGAGCGCTACGCGGAAGTGAAGGGCTTCCCCATCATCCCCTGCGACCTGTGCGGCTCGCAGGAGAACCTGCAGCGCAAGCAGATCAAGGCCATGCTGCGCGAATGGGAGAAGAAGCACCCGGGCCGCGTGGAGAATACCTTCTCCGCCCTCTCCACCGTGGTGCCCTCGCACCTGATGGACCGCGAGCTGTTCGGCTTTGCGGACCTGAAGGCGGACGGCGTCGCCAGCCCGCTAGGCGACATCGCGTTCGACGAGGAGCCTTGCGCCCCGCCCGCGCAGACGGTCACGCTGAACCTGCACCGCGACTAAGAAGCGTTGCACTTTTGCAACCGGCAGAGGCCGGCAAGTGGGTAACATTGTGCCTCTCGGAATTCACAATGGAGAAGTACGGTGGACCTGTCGCAGCAACGCTTCGAATCGATCATCGAGCGCATTTATGCGACGCTGGATAATGCGGACGGCTGGCGCGCCGTCCTTGAAGACATCAACGATGCCTTCGGCACGCGCGCGGTGCACATGCTTGCCTTCGACGGCAGCAACGGCGCCCTCTCCTACAGCGAGGGCGCGGACATGGCGCCGCAGATCGACATGGAATATATCCAGAAATTCCAGTTCGCCGATCCGCGCGTGCAGCTCCTGCGCGAGCAGAAGGAAAGCGAGTGGGTGCACTGCCACGAGTGGTTCGACGACGCCTTCGTCGCGAGCAGCCCCTTCTACCAGGAATTCCTGATCCCGCACGGCGCGCGCTACCTCTCCGCCTGCAAGCTCGTTCAGAACGAACGCGCCACCATCCTGCTCGCCTGGCTGTGCCGCCCGGAGGACGGCCCCCTGTCAGCCGAGGCCCTGGCTTTCGCGGAACGGCTGCGCCCTCACCTGAGCCGCGCCTGCCGCGTGGGCCTCGATCATTTCGTGTACTCGGCCCAGGCCCTGGTGGGCAACGCCCTGGTGAACAAGCTGCACCAGCCCGTGGTGCTGCTCACCATGAGCGGCGAAGTGGTGCAGGCCAACCAGGCTGCCGACAGCCTGTTCCGGCGCACGCCCCTGGTGCAGGTGTCGAACGGACGCCTCGTTCTGCCGGAACGCTACCGGGAAATGTTCGCTGCGCATTGCGCGCAGCTCGAAAACGAGGTGCGCTTCGGCAGCGCGGAGGCGCCCACGGCCAATCTCCAGTCCCTGCGCATCGAGAGCGAGAAGGGTACGGCGCCGGACATGGTCTACGCCTTCTTCTCCATGCTGCTGCCGGAACGCGTGATGGGCTCCTTCGGGCTGCGTCCCCTGGTCATGCTTTTCCTCTATCACCCGGGTTCCGCCCAGGTGATCGATTCCAGCCTGCTGACCGCGGCCTTCGGCCTCTCTCATGCCGAATGCCGCATCGCCACCATGCTGGCCGACGGCATGCAGCTGAAGACCATTGCGGACACGCTGGGCGTGCAGTACGACACCGTGCGCAAGCAGCTGCTGTCGATCTTCCAGAAGACCTCCACCAACCGCCAGCCGGAGCTGGTGCGCCTGCTGCTGCACATGCCTGCGGCAACCGTGCAGCGCGCGCAGGCGCTCAGCGCAGATTTGTAAGCGCCGTGCGCACCACGGGATAGAGCTGGAAGCGCTCGTCCCAGGAGTCGTGGCGGCGGGCGAAGAATTCCAGGCGCGCGCGGGCGCTCTTCGCAAAGGCGGGGTCGCTGTCGAGCCTTGCCTTGAAGGCGGCGGCGAGGGAGGGATCGGCCGCCAGCTGCTCGCGCGCCACCTCCTCTGCCACATACTCCTCCATGTATTCCTTGCGCTCGAAGGCGTTGTTGAACATGCCCCAGGCCAGCAGCGAATCGGCGCCGCGCGGCTCCAGCATCGTCATCACCAGGCGCGCCTTCGGCTGGGCGATCGGCACGAAGAGGGCGCCCTTGCCGAACTCGCGCTGCTCGGCCTTCCATGCGCCTTCCACCGAAATCATCTGGCGCCCTTCGAAGGAGGCTGGCGTCAGGCGCGACTTCTCGGCGCGGAAGGTCTCCACCTCGATGCGGCCGGGAGCCGACTGCAGGGTGCGGAAGCTCACGCCATGCTGCTTCAGCTTCTCGCCAACGGCGGCGGCATACGCTGCGGGCACGATGTAGCCGCCCTCCGGGGCCTTGACCTGGAAGTCCGGCACCACCTCGTCGCGCAGCGGCACGGTCCACAGCTGCGGCTTGCTCTCGTCGTAGCGCGTCCACAGGGCGCCCGAGATGTCGGACGGCGTGCGGGTGTATTCATAGCCCGCGAACCCGATCATCTGCGTCCTGTCCGTGGTGCGGTAGCTGAGCGGGAAGTCCTTGCCGGCCATGGCAGCCGAGCGCGCATCCGCCTCGCGCGCCAGCTTCGACCACTCGGCGCCATGCTGCGCCACCTGGTCCAGCAGGGACACGATGGTGTTGCGCGTGATGCGCACGCGGGTCGGGTAGTCCTTCCACGAATGGGTTTCCACCAGCATGGCGAAGCGGTTGCGCAGCTGGAAGTAGCCGGTCGAGAAGCGCGGCGTGGACATCTCGTCCACGAAGCCGGATTGCGGATCGTCGGTTTTGGCAAAGGAGATGTAGAAGTGCTTGGGGTCGGAGCCCTGCTTGCGCAGGTCGGCCATCACGTTCTCGCGCAGGGCCAGGCCCGCCGCCTTCAGCGCTTCGTCGCCGCCGTGCACCGGCTCGACCTGGATCGACACGTCCGGCTGGAACTTCGCGCCATCCGTCACGTGCAGGTCGATATAGGCCAGCGGGTCCCACTGGTTGACCAGCGCCAGCATGGCCTGCATCTCGGGCGCGTCCGCCTTCACATAGTCGCGGTTCAGGTTCAGGTTCTGGGAGGTGACGCGCCAGCCCATCTCCACCGGTCCGCGCTGGTTGGGGCGGTTCCACTTGCCGAAGCGCTCATGGCCGTCGACATTGAAGACGGGGACGAAGAGCAGCACCTGCTTGTCCAGCGCACCCGGCGCCGCCTTGCCCTCCAGCGCCTCGCGCAGGGCCAGGAAACCGGCGTCCTTGCCGTCGATCTCGCCCGCGTGAATGCCGCCCTGCACCAGCAGGACGGGCAGCTTGCGCTGCTTCGCCTGTTCCGCCGTCAGCGCGCCGGTGCGCGACACGGCCAGCGCCAGCATGGGACGCCCTTCCGGCGTGCGGCCGAATTCGAAGCAGCGCACGGCTTTCGGATACGCCTTCTGGAAGGCGGCGCACAGCTTCACGACTTCCTCGTAGCGGCCGGTGGCCTGGAAGCCGGATTGCTCGGAAACGGTGCTCAGGACAGGCGCGGCATGGGACAGCGGCAGGGCGGACAGCAGGGCAAGCAGGAGGGCAGGACGGATCATCGGCAACGGGCTCCGGTTAGCGGTTGGAAGACGCCAGGGTCCGGATCGCGGGCCGCGGCGAAGGCCGGAGCATTATAGTCGGCTTTCTCCGGCGGGGCCGGCGCCCGGCCTTCAGTTGACGATGGAGATCTCGCTGCCCTGTTCGCGCACCGGCACCAGCAGCTCGCCTTCGCCGCCGGCGCGCATGCGGGCGCTTGCAGCAGGCGCGCAGCTGCGGCGCGTCTTGTCGAGCGCTGCGGCGAACAGGCCTTCGCGCTTGTCGCCCAGGGCGTGGCCGAAGTCGTCCGCCACACTGCAGGATGGAGCGAAGCCGTCGCTGTAGTCGCCGAAGCCCTTGTGGTTCACGCCCTGGTACTGGATGGTGAAGTAGGTGTTCTCGCAGTTCTGCGTCGGCACGAAGGCGTAAGGCTTGCCGCAGGTCTGGCCGCCCACCAGGTTCACCTCCACGTCGATGCCGCGCAGGCTGTTGATGATGGATTCGCTGGCCGAGCAGGTGCCGGGACCGGTGAGGATGCTCACGCGCTTCAGGCCCAGCGCGGGCAGCGCCTGGCCCCATGGCACGGGATTGCTTGTGTCCAGCCCCAGCGAAGTGGAGTTGAAGGGCATGGGGTCGGGCAGCGGGCTCTTGTCGTTGACCAGCGTGAGCTCGAACGTCTTGCCCTGCGTTTGCTGAGGGCCTGCGATCATGTACGCGACCTGGCTCGCCACGCTCAGCAGCCCGCCGCCGTTGTAGCGCAGGTCCAGCACCAGTTCCTTCACCTTCGCGTCGCGGAAAAGGGCGAAGGCTTCGATCAGCGGCTTTTCGGCGGGCGCGTTGTGGTTGATGAAGGTGAGATAAGCGACCTTGCCATCGGGCGTATCGATCACGCGCGCATTCTGCACCGGCGATATGCTCACGGCGGCCGATACCATGTTCACCGTGACGCGGCGGCCGTTACGCATTACCACGAAGCTGTGGCGCTCGTCCTTCTTCGGCGGGAACAGGCCCGCATTCAGTTTTGCGATGCTGTCGTTATCCGCCGTGTTCACGAAGTCCACGCCATCCACTTCCTGCAGCACGTCGCCGCGCAGCAGGCCTGCCCGCGCCGCCGCGGACCCCGGCTGCACCATGGAGATGCGCCAGGTGCGCGGCACCTTGCCGTCCGCATTGCGCATCCAGGAGATGCCGTAACCCAGTTCCGAGCCGCGCGAGAGCTCCGCCCAGCGCTCGTTCGTGTAACTGAAGTGGAAGCGGTCTTTCGGCTTGCCGGACGCCGTCAGCTGCGGGGTTTTCAGCGCGTTGAAATACGGGACAGGGGCCTGGTAATTCGCCGTGTCCAGCGTCGGCACTTCGCGATACCAGAGATAGGTGAGGCTGGTCCAGCGCCGCAGGAACTGCAACTCGTCGGCGAGCGTGCCCTGGGTCTGGCCGGACGCGGGCTTCTCGCAACGGTTGCGGTAGTGGATCACCGCATGCAGTTCCGACGGAAACTCCGGTTCGGCCGGTGGCGGATCGACAGGCGGCGGGTCGACCGGAGGCGGGTCGACAGGCGGCGGGGTGACGGGCGGCGGGTCCACCGGTGGCGGATTCACCACCGGCGGGTCGGAAGGAACGTCCCCGCCCTGCCTGGGCGGCGGCTCACCGCCGCCGCCGCAGGCGGACAGCAGTGTCACAATCGCAAGGCAGGTCCCGATCTTTTTCATGCCCGGCATTATAGCAATGCCGTATTGCAAGGATCAGGCGGCGCTGCTCCCCGCCTGCTGCAGTACCGGCGCATGGAAGGCCGCCAGCAGCGAGGCTTCCTTCTGCCTGGCTGCCTTCAGGTGGCGCTCCTTCACGTGGCCGTAGCCGCGAATGTCCTCCGGAATGCGGGCGATGGACACGGCGGTCGCCAGATTCTCCTGGCTCAGCTTCGCCAGCAGCCCTTCCACGGTGGCGCGGTATTCGCCGATCAGCGCACGCTCCATGCGGCGTTCGGCGGTATAGCCGAAGATGTCGAGCGGCGTGCCGCGCAGGCCCTTGAGCTTCGCCAGCACGCGGAAGGCGCCCATCATCCACGGCCCGAACTCCTGCTTGATCAGATGGCCGTCCTTGTCGTGCTTCGCCAGCAGCGGCGGGGCAAGGTGGAACTTGAGCTTGTAGTCGCCTTCGAACATGCCTTCGATCTTCGCGCGGAAGGCGGGGTCGGTATGCAGGCGGGCCACTTCGTATTCGTCCTTGTAGGCCATCAGCTTGTACAGGTAGCGGGCCACAGCCTCGGTCAGCTTGAACTGCTGGTTGCCCAGCTTGCCCTCCGCCGCGCGCACCTGGTCCACGAAGGCCTTGTACTGCTGCGCGTAGGCAGGGTTCTGGTAGGCCGTGAGCAGCTCGATGCGGCGCGCCACCACCTCGTCCAGCGTCTGCGAGCGCTTGAACTCGATGACCTTGGCCGGGGTGGCGAGCTTCGTCACCGCAGCGATATCGTGGGCGGCGTAGCGGCCCCAGTTGAAGGCGGCCTTGTTGAAGCCGACCGACACGTTATTGAGTTCGATGGCTTTCATCAGCGCCGCCTCGCCCAGCGGCACATGGCCCTTCTGGAAGCAGTAGCCCAGCATGAACATATTGGTGGCGATGGAGTCGCCCATCAGCGCGGTCGCGATATGGCCTGCGTCCACGAAGTCCACATGCTCCTTGCCGCAGGCGCGCGTGATCTCGCCCTGCGAGGAAGCGCCGGGGAATTGCCAGTCCGGGTTCTTCACGAAAGCCGCGGTGGTGGCGCCCGTGGAGTTGATGGCGGCCCAGGTGCGGCCTTCGCCCATGCGCGACAGGGCGTCGCGGCTGGCGGTCACGATCTGGTCGCAGCCGATCACGAGGTCCGCATTGCCGGTGCCCACGCGGGTCGAGTGCAGGTCGGACTGGCGGTCCGCCAGGCGCACGTGCGACATCACGGGGCCGCCCTTCTGCGCCAGGCCGCTCATGTCCAGCACTACGGCTCCCTTGCCCTCAACGTGCGCCGCGACAGCCAGGATCTGGCCCACGGTAACGACGCCCGTGCCGCCGATGCCGGTGATCAGGATGCCGAAAGGCTGCTCGGTCGACGGCAGCTGAGGCGCGGGCAGCGGCGGCATGGCCGCTTCGCCCTGCGCGGCCTTCTTCGGCTTCTTCAGCGCGCCGCCTTCCACCGTGACGAAGCTCGGGCAGAAGCCGGTGGTGCAGGAGAAGTCCTTGTTGCAGGAGGACTGGTTGATCTGGCGCTTGCGGCCCAGTTCCGTTTCCAGCGGCTCCACCGAGAGGCAGTTCGACTGCGCGGAGCAGTCGCCGCAGCCTTCGCACACGGCCTCGTTGATCACCGCGCGCTTGGCGGGGTCCGGATATTCGTTGCGCTTGCGGCGGCGGCGCTTCTCGGAGGCGCAGGTCTGGTCGTAGATCATGGCGGACACGCCCGGCTTGTCGCGCAGTTCGCGCTGCACGTCCATCAGCTCCGAGCGGTGGCGCACGGTGACGCCGGGCGCCCAGGCGTAATCGTCCGGATACTTCTCGGGATCGTCCGTCACCACGATGATGGGGTTCACGCCTTCGGCCGCGATCTGGCGCGAGATCATGCCCGGATCGAGCGGGCCGTCCACGTTCTGTCCGCCCGTCATGGCCACGGCGTCGTTGTACAGGATCTTGTAGGTAATGTTCACCTTGGCCGCCACGGCCGCACGGATCGCCAGGATGCCGGAGTGGAAGTAGGTGCCGTCGCCCAAGTTGGTGAACACGTGCTTCTCGTTCGTGAACGGCGCCTGGCCCACCCAGGTCACGCCTTCCGCGCCCATATGGGTGAAGGTGGAGGTTTCGCGGTCCATCCACAGCACCATGTAGTGGCAGCCGATGCCTGCCAGCGCGCGCGAGCCTTCCGGCACCTTGGTGGAGGTATTGTGCGGGCAGCCGGAGCAGAAGAAGGGCGTGCGGTCGGTCTGCGGATTCGGCTTGGCCGGAACGCTGTTCAGCAGCAGCTCCTTGGCTTCCAGGTAGGCGATGCGCTCCTTCACACGCGCCGCCACGGGATGGCCGTCGCAGTAGTGCATGATGCGGCTGGCGATGGCGCGCGCGATCTGCGCCGGGTTCAGCTCATAGGTGGCGGGCAGGAGCCAGTCGCCGTGGCCGCTGCGGTGCTTGTTGGACCATTCGCCCGTGTCGTCGAACTTGCCCACCACGCGGGGGCGTTCGCTGTCCGGCAGGTTGTAGAGCTCCTCCTTCAGCGCGTATTCCAGGATCTGGCGCTTCTCTTCCACCACGATGATCTCGTCCAGGCCGCGCGCGAATTCGTGCACGCCGTCCGCTTCCAGCGGCCAGGTCATGCCGATCTTGTACAGGCGGATGCCGATGTCGGCGGCGGCCTGCTCGTCGATGCCCAGGTCCGCCAGCGCCTGGCGGGTGTCGAGGTAGGATTTGCCCGCGGTGATGATGCCGATCTTCGGCTTCGGGCTGTCCCAGATGATCCTGTTCAGCTTATTGGCGCGCACATAGGCCAGGGCCGCGTACCACTTGTAGCTGTTCATGCGCACTTCCTGGTCCAGCACCGTGTCCGGCCAGCGGATATTCAGGCCGCCCGGCGGCAGCTCGAAGTCGTCCGGCATGGCGATCTGCACGCGGTCCGGATCGAAGTCCACCACGGCGCCCGATTCGATAATGTCGGTCACGCACTTCATCGACACCCACAGGCCCGTGTAGCGGCTCATGGCCCAGGCGTGCAGGCCGTAGTCGATGTATTCCTGCACCGAGGACGGATAGAGCACGGGAATGCCGCAGGCGGTCAGGATATGGTCGGACTGGTGGGCGGTGGAGGAGGACTTCGCCGCATGGTCGTCGCCCGCCAGCACCAGCACGCCGCCATGGCGCGCGGAACCTGCGTTGTTGGCGTGCTTGAACACGTCGCCGCAGCGGTCCACGCCGGGGCCCTTGCCGTACCACATGGCGAAGACGCCGTCGTATTTCGCGTCCGGGAAAAGATTGGTCTGCTGCGTGCCCCACACGGCCGTCGCCGCCAGGTCTTCGTTCATGCCGGGATGGAATTTGACGTGGTGTGCGTCCAGGTGCTTCTTCGCCTTCATCGCCGTCATGTCCACGCTGGTGACGGGAGAGCCGCGGTAGCCGGTGATGTAACCGGCCGTGTTCAGGCCCGCCTTCAGGTCGCGCTCGCGCTGCATCATGGGCAGGCGGATCAGGGCCTGGGTGCCGGTCATGAAGGCGCGGCCGCGCTCCAGGGTCCACTTGTCGTCCAGCGAAACTTCCTGGGCCTGGGCGTTGAGCTCCGTCCCTTTCAGGGGTGCGTTCATACTATCTGTCTCCAATATTCTTCAAAGTGCCAAAGCCGGCGCCCCGTCTTGCGCGGGGCTGCCGGCTTGTCGTGCTGCCGATGCTGCGTGTATCAGGCTGGCGTCTTGCTCGGGTCCTCGAGAACGCCGCGGCGGATCTGGTCGAGTTCAATCGATTCGAACAGGGCGCGGAAGTTGCCTTCGCCGAAGCCCTGGTCGCCCTTGCGCTGGATGATCTCGAAGAAGATCGGGCCGATCACGTTCTGCGTGAAGATCTGCAGCAACAGCTCGCGTTCCGTTTCCGACTTCGCCTTGCCGTCGATGAGGATGCGCAGGCGGCGCAGCTCTTCGAGGTTCTCGCCGTGGTTCGGCACGCGGCGGTTCACCAGCTCGTAATAGGTTTCGATCGTGTCCTGGAAGACCACGCCCGCATCCTTCATGCCCTGCACGGCGCCGTAGATGTCGTCCGTGCCCAGGGCGATGTGCTGGATGCCTTCGCCGTGGTATTCGTTCAGGTATTCCGCGATCTGCGACTTGTCGTCCGACGATTCGTTGATAGGAATGCGCACCTTGCCGCAAGGCGAAGTCATGGCCTTCGACTTCAGGCCGGTCAGCTTGCCTTCGATGTCGAAGTAGCGGATCTCGCGGAAGTTGAACAGGCGCTCATAAAAGTCGGCCCACTCCTTCATGCGGCCGCGGTGCACATTGTGGGTCAGGTGGTCGATGTAGGTCAGGCCGTTGCCCTTCGGATTGGGTTCGGCGCCCGGAATGGCCACGAAGTCCGCATCGTAGATGCTGATGTCGCCGATGCCGCCAGGCGTTACGCCCGGCTTGCCGCGCCAGCGGTCCACAAGGTACAGCAGGGAGTCGCCCACGCCCTTGATGGCAGGGATGTTCAGCTCCATCGGGCCGGTCTTGTTGTCGAAGCCCCAGGCGCCCAGTTCCAGGGCGCGCTTGTAGGCAAAGGCGGCGTCCTGCACGCGGATCGCAATGGCGCACACGGAAGGGCCGTGGATGCGGGCAAAGCGCTGGGCGAAGGAGTCCTGCTCGGCATTGATGATGAAGTTGATGTCGCCCTGGCGGTACAGGGTCACATCCTTGGTGCGGTGGCGTGCGATGGCGGTGAAACCCATCCGTTCGAACAGGGCGCCAAGCGCTTTGGGGTCTGGTGCTGCGTACTCGACGAACTCGAAGCCGTCGGTCCCCATCGGGTTTTCCCAGGGCGTGAATTGCATATTGCGTCTCCTTGCAGAATAGCGCTCAGTATAGTCGCCGGATCGCAGAATTAAATTGCAAACATTTCCCTACTCTGCAGGTTTTGAGCAATAATATTGCCCAGGCACGCACTTTATGGGGGAAAGATGTCCAAGATTTCGCTGGATAAGACCGACCGCAAGATTTTGTCCATTCTGCAGACGGATGGCCGCCTGTCCAACCAGGACGTGGCCGAGCAGGTGAACCTCTCGCCCTCCCCTTGCCTGCGCCGCATCAAGCGGCTGGAGGAAGAAGGCGTGATCCGCCAGTACGTGGCCCTGCTGGATCCGGACAAGATCGGCCTGGGCCTGCTGGCCTACGTGAACGTGCGGCTGGAAAAGCACAGCGACGGCGCGGCCCAGAGCAATGCGCGCGCCCTCGGCGCCCTGGCGGGAACGGCTTCGCCCCGCGCCGATTTCGCGGTGGCGGTGGAACAATGGCCGGAAGTGGTGGCCTGCTACGCGATGACGGGCGAAATGGACTACCTGCTGCGCGTCCACGTGGAGGACATGGACCACTTCTCCCGCTTCATGATGGCGACGCTGCTGCGCCACCCGGCGGTGCTGGACGTGAAATCCTCCTTCGCCCTTCAGCGCATCAAGGACACCACCGCCCTGCCATTGGTCTGAAGCGCCAGCGGCATCGCCCTGGCCCAGCGGTTGGACGACAGGGAAAAGGCCAGCGAGCGCACCTGGTGATACCACCCGGCCGGCACATACAGCATGTCGCCGGGATTGACGATGCACTCCACGATAGCGGCCTGCCGCGCCAGCGGGAAGCGGTCGTAATCCGGCGCCTCCGGGTCGAAGGGGGAACCGAAGAGAATGGCGTTCGCCTCGCGCACGTACAGGAATTCGTCGTGGTGCGGCGGCGCCAGGCAGATGCGCTTCGTGCCCCAGATCTGGGCGAAGATATTGTCGTCGTAATCGCAGTGCAGCGGCGTCACGGTTCCTGCGGGACCGATCCAGAAACGGGGCGGCCCCATTTTCCCGAAGTAGGCAGGCCAGTGGCACAGGCTGTTCAACTCGCGCAGCTCCAGGTTCCCCAGGTAGGGCGGCAGGTCCTGCGTTCCGGCTGCGGCAAGATCGAGATACTCCAGCATCGTCATGTCCTGCATGGCCCGGTCGGGCGCGAACGCCGTGTTGATGTAGTCGCCCACCCGTGCCCGCACGTGCAGGTGGCCGAAGCGCTCGCGCAGGATTTCAGGCGGGTGGGCGGACAACGGCCACTTGCCGACAAGCCCAGTGATGAGGAATGGCAGGCCTTCTTCGGCGCGCGCACGGAAGGCCGCGGCATCGGGCGCCCGCACGCGCGGCACTTCGGACAGGGGCGGGAGGGTGCGGGCGGCCTGCCTGATCGCTTCCCGCATTTCATGGATCGAGGCGACGCCGCGCACCTGGGCGTCCCTGCGCTCCTGCGCCTGCCTGCGGGCGATGATCTCTTCCGGCGATGCGGGAACGTGCAATCGCGGCGGCAGCCGCGGTGAAGTCTTCTCGTTGGACATCTGGCTAGTCTGTGCGTTTCCGGCGGCCGGGCAGGCGTTCCCACAGCTTGGTGGCACGCCGCACATTGGCCTTGAGCGCGTAATCGAGCGTGGCCAGCTGCTCCTGCATCGCTTCCTGCAGCACACTGGCCGGGTCGGCGGGACCGAGTTTCAGGTAGGCGTCCGCCTCGCCGTAATCGCGGTGGATCTCCATACCCGCCTTCTTCGCGATATGCATCATGGTCTGGTTGGAGGCCAGGCAGTGCATGTAGAGCGTATCCACGTCGTTGTTGCGGCAGACGATGTTGGCGCGCTCGAACATGCGCGAGCCGATGCCCAGGCCGCGCGCGGACTTCAGCACCGACACGCCGAACTCCGCCACCCTGTCCTTCTCTGTGGTGCTCTCGGCGGGCTTGGGCGCGAAGGCGAGATGGCCGACCGCCACCAGCTTGAAGGTGCGGTTGTAGACGCCGAACACGATATCGCGCTCGAAATTAATGCCCATCACGTACTTCGTGACTTGCTCGTCGTTCAGGTGGGAGCCGAAGCGCAGCACGCGGTCCTGCTGTTCCAGGGCCAGAAAATGGCGCAGCATGCGGCGGCGGTCGCGCTCGCGCAGTTCCTTGATGGGCACGGCCGGACGCTGCGGCGACTCTCCGAGCCAGCGGAAGAAGTTCAGGGTCATGCCTCGCCGTCCTCTTCGTCGGGTCCCTGGTCGCCGATGGCTTCCTTCACCGCCACGACACGGGCGCGGCGGATCATCTCGGGAATACGCTCCGGGCGCTCGGCCAGGCCCTGCGCGATCTCGCCCGCGTTGACGCCGCGCGCCGCTTCCAGCGCCTTCTCGAGATAAGGCCGCTGAGGATAGGGCTTGTCGCGGAAACTGCCGGAAGGCCCTTCCCTGCCGCGCGCATCGCATTCGGATGCCAGCAGCATCTGGCCGAAGCGCGCGGGCTTGCGGAAGGCGTCGCAGCGTTCGAAGAGGGTCACGATGGTGCGCGGGCGCAATTCCAGCGCGCGCGACACGTTGCCGTGGTCGCGCGCGGTCATCACCGCCAGGTCGCGGCAATCCGTGGGCGCGCGCAGGCGCTTGCAGACCTCCCCCACCAGCTCCACACCCAGCCCTTCATGGCCGTGGTGGGACGGCCATTTCTCCGGCGGCGTTGCGCCCTTGCCCAGGTCGTGCAGCAGCGCCGCGAAACGCACAGGCAGCTCATAAGCCTGCGAGGCGGCATAGTCCGCGACCTGCTCCATGTGGATGCCGGTGTCGATCTCGGGATGCCACTTCTCGGGCTGTGGCACGCCCCACAGGCGGTCCAGCTCCGGAACGATGCGGGCCAGGGCGCCGCAGTCGCGCAGCACCTGGAGCATGCGCGAGGGCTTCTGTTCCATCAGGCCGCGTGAAAGCTCCTGCCACACGCGCTCGGGCACCAGGGCATCCACTTCGCCCTCGTCCACCATCTTGCGCATGAGCGCATTGGTTTCGGGCGCCACGCGGAATTCGGGATAGCGCGCCGCGAAGCGGGCGACGCGCAGGATGCGCACCGGGTCCTCGGCAAAGGCATCGGAGACGTGGCGGAAGATGCGGTCGCGCACGTCCTGCTGGCCGTTGAAGGGATCGGTAAGCGTGCCGTCTTCTGCGCGGGCCATCGCATTGATGGTGAGGTCGCGCCGCACGAGGTCGTCCTCCAGCGTCACGTCCGGCGAGGTGTGGAAGACGAAGCCCTTGTAGCCTGGCGCCGTCTTGCGTTCGGTGCGGGCCAGGGCGTATTCCTCCTGCGTCTGCGGATGGAGGAAGACAGGGAAGTCCTTGCCTACGGGGCGGAAGCCCTGCCGCACCATGTCGTCGGGGGTGGCGCCGACCACCACGTGGTCGTGGTCCTTGACCGGCAGGCCAAGCAGCTCGTCGCGCACGGCGCCGCCGACGACATAGGTTTTCATTGCATCAGTCCAGCGTGTCGTACTTCGGCAGCGCCTCCTGCTCGGCCAGCGCCTCCTCCACCCAGCGCGCCACGGCGGGATGGTTGCGCACGCGCTCGCAGTACGCGTTCAGCGCGGGCGGCAGCACCACGCCGTAGGTCTTGAAGCGCATGACCACGGGCGCGTAGAAGGCGTCCGCCACCGAGAAGTCGCCGAACAGGAACTGGTTGTGGCCGAAGCGGCTCAGGCACTCTTCCCAGATCTCGCTGATGCGGCCAATGTCCGCCTGGGTCGCGGCCGTGCGGCCCTTGCCGGGGAAGCTGGCCTTGATGTTCATGGACATAGTGCTGCGCAGGCTGCTGAAGCTCGAATGCATTTCGGCGCAGACGGAGCGCGCCAGGGCGCGTGCCGCCACGTCGCGCGGCCACAGGTGCTCGTCCGGGAACTGCTCGGCGAGATACTCGCAGATGGCCAGGCTGTCCCAGATGGCGATTTCGCCCGCCAGCAGCACGGGCACGCGGCCGCTCGCGCTGTAGCGGGCGATGTTGTTGGCCGTATCCGGCTGGTCCAGCAGCACGCGCACTTCCTGGAAGGGGATGCCGAAGGCGTGCAGCAGCACCCAGGGCCGCATGGACCAGGAAGAGTAGTTCTTGTTGCCGATGACGAGGGTCAGGCCGGGGGCGCGGGCCGCCGCCAGGGTCTGGCTCAGGGTGGGGTCGAGTTGGGTAGTGTGCATGTAAGTGTTATCGGCTGCTGAAAGTGGTCTGCTGCTGTTCCTGCTGGGTATAGCCCTTCGGCGTCACCACGCCGAGGCGCGCCTTGAGCGACTGCGGCTTGCCTTCGAAGAGGGCCGCATAATAGGTGGCGTTCGTCATCACGTTCTTCACGTACGAGCGCGTCTCGTAATAAGGCATGGTTTCGATGAAGACGGTGGCGTCCATCGGTTTCGTGAGCGAGGAGCGCCAGGAGCGCAGGCGGCCGGGGCCCGCATTGTAGGCCGCCGTTGCCAGTACCTGCGAGCCGTCCATGCTGCCCAGGACCATGTTCATGTAGTTCGCGCCCAGCAGGATATTGGTGCGCACGTCGGTGAGCATGTCCTGCACGAAGTCCGTGAGGCCGATCTTCTTGGCGACCCAGCGGCCCGTGGACGGCATCACCTGCATCAGGCCCGAAGCGCCCACGCTCGACTGCGCGTTCATGATGAAGCGCGATTCCTGGCGGATCAGGCCATAGACCCAGGCGCGGTCCAGGCCCAGGGTGCGCGTGGTGGGCGCCATGATGTCGTCGTGCGGCGCGGGGTAACGGTGCGTGTAGTCGGCCTGTACCCGCGTGCGTTCCGCCGTGTACACCATGCGGTCCAGGATATGGTTCTGGCGCGCGTATTCGGCCGCGGCGATCAGTTCGCGCTCGTTCAGGCGGCGCACTTCCCAGTTCCACTCGCGCGTGCCTTCGAAGCGCAGGCGCAGGTCGAAGAACTTCAGGGCACGCTGGAAGCCGGGGCTGGCGGCGATGGCGGCGATTTCGGCAGGCGTGGGCGGAGCGCCAGGCGCGGGGATGGACACGTTGCGGCCCAGCTCCTCGGCGGCCAGCAGGCCGTAATAGTCCTGGCGGTCGGCGATGCTGCGGTAAAGCGCCAGCACTTCGGGCGTGTTGCCGCGCGCTTCGGCCGCCATGGCGCGCGCGTTCCAGTAGATCCAGGTGGGATCGGCGCGCAGGCTGGCGGGCATGGCGGCGATGGTCTGGCGCAGCAGGCTCCAGTCGCCATCGCGCATCGCGGAGCGCGCCTTCCACTGGAACTGGTCGATGGAGAGCGGTGCGCCGCTGGACTGGCGCCAGTATTCGGAAGTCTCGGGCGCGATCACGTACGAGGCCTGCAGGGCGATATTGGCCCAGCCGATGGCCCGCTCCTGCGGCGTGAGTTTGGGCAGCGCCTTCTTCAGCGCCAGCACGGAGAGCTTGATGCTGGTCTTGGCGGCGCGGCCGACGGCGACCAGGAAGGCCTCGTGCTCGTCCTTCGTCTGGCCGGCTCCCTTGGCCAGGGCCACGGCAGGCAGGTCGATGGCCTGCGCGATTTTCTTGTCCGAGCCGTTCAGGAGGATGATGGTGCGGCGCGCGGGCCCCGTGGCGTTCATCTCGCCCGCGAGGCGCACCTGGGCCCACAGGTCCTCGGCGCTGAACTGGCGGGTCTGGGACAGCGCGGCGATCAGGGCGCCGCAGCCCTCGCCGTAGTTGGGCGGATTGACCAGCAGCGCGCGCGCCTCGTTCGCCACGTTCTGGCCCTTGCTCAGGCGGGACAGCAGGGTGTAGCACTTCACCTGCAGGTCGTCGTCCAGCACGAAGAGCGGCTGCTGCTGGTCGAACATGGCCCAGTCGCGCTTGCGGCCCAGTTCAAGGAGCCAGTCGTTGCGCAGGCGGTCGGCGATGGCGCTGCCTTCGTAACGCTTCAGGAAGTCCAGGATCTCGGCGGCGCTGGCGTCGCGGAAATGCGATTTCAGCCGATAATAGTCGACATAGGACGGGATCGCGTAGTTCGCGAGGCGGGCCGCGTAGAATTCGGCCTTGCTGGCGTCGTCGCGCCGCACCGAGTCGCGCAGGAGCAGGAAGGCATCGTCTTCCTTCCTGGTGTCGCCGTCCTGGGCAAAGGCAGTAAGGCAGGCCGCTGCGAGCAGTGCGCCGGCTATCCATTTCGACTTGGAAATCAATGTACGACTCTCTCTGTAATTCAGCCATATGAGCAGCGATTCAAGAATACCACGCGGGGCCGCCGGGCTACCAGCCTCCAACGCACAGACAGGGGCCGAAGTGAAGGCCAGCCTGCGCAAGCAGCTGCTGGCTGCGCGGCGCGAACTTCCGGCCGAGCTGAGGGCCCGCTGGGACGCGGACATCTGCCGCCATGTGGTGCAATGGTGGCAGCGGAGCCGCGTGGAAGCCCTGGGCGTGTACTGGCCGCTGCGCGACGAGCCGGACCTGCATGCGGCCTACGCCGAGCTGGCGCGGCTGGGCGTGCGCCTGCTGCTGCCGGTGGTGGTGCAGCGCGACGCGGCGCTGGAGTTCGCGGACTGGGAGATCGGCGAATCGATGGTGAAGGACGCGATGGGGATTGCGGTGCCCGCCCACCTGCGGCTGGATGCGCCGCCGGCCGCGCTGCTTGTGCCCTGCCTGGGCTACAACAGCGCGGGCTACCGCCTGGGATACGGCGGCGGATTCTACGACCGGACGCTGGCGCGCGAGCCTCGCCCGGCCACGGTGGGCATCGCCTATTCCTGCCTCGCCGCCGAATTCGGCAGCGACGCGCACGATATCCCGCTGGACAGCATCATCACCGAGGCGTGACGAGGCGCTCCCACAGGGCCGTGGTGGCCGCCGCCTGGTTCATGCTGTAGAAGTGCAGGCCGGGCGCGCCGCCCGCGAGCAGGCGTTCGCACAGCTGGGTCACCACGTCCAGGCCGAAGGCCTTGATCGAGGCGCTGTCGTCGCCGAAGCTGGCCAGCTTCAGGCGCACCCAGCGCGGGATCTCGGCGCCGCACATGTCCGAGAAGCGCATGAGCTGCGTGTAGTTCGTGATGGGCATGATGCCTGCCACGATGGGCACGTCCACGCCTGCCTTGCGGGCATTGTCGGCGAACTGGAAATAGGCGTCCGCGTTGTAGAAGTACTGCGTGATGGCGGCATTGGCGCCCGCCTTCACCTTGCGCACGAAGTTCTGCAGGTCGTCCTGCGGCGACTTCGCCTGCGGGTGCACCTCGGGATAGGCCGCCACCTCGATGTGGAACCAGTCGCCCGTTTCGGCGCGCACGAACTCCACCAGCTCGTTCGCATAGCGGAACTCGCCCGCCGCACCATAGCCGCTGGGCAGGTCGCCGCGCAGCGCCACCAGGCGCTTGATGCCGTGCGACTTGTACTGCTGCAGGATGGCGCGGATGGATTCGCGCGTGCCGCCCACGCAGGAGAGGTGGGGCGCGGCGTCCTCGCCTGCGGCCAGGATTTCGAGCACCGTGTCCAGCGTGCCCTGCTGGGTGGTGCCGCCGGCGCCGAAGGTGACGGAAAAATACTTGGGATGCAGCTCGGAGAGCTTGGCGCGCGTGGCGCGCAGCTTCTCCGCGCCCTCCGCCGTTTTGGGCGGGAAGAACTCGATACTGAAATTATGGTTAGCCATCGGCGTCTTTCAACAACAGTGTGGAAAGGGCCCAGGAGATCACGCTGTACAGCAAGGCTCCGCCGATCGCCGCCCAGAAGCTATCGACATGGAAGCCATCCACCAGCTGCGCCACCATCCAGAACATGAATCCGTTGACGACGAAGATGAAGAGGCCCAGCGACAGCACGGTCACAGGCAGGGTAAGCAGCAGGAGCAGCGGGCGGATCAGGGTATTCACCAGGCCCAGGATGAGCGCCGCAATCAGGGCCGTGCCGACGCTTGTGACATCGACGGAATGCATCAGGTAGGGCACTGCGAAGAGCGCCGCGGCATTGATAAACCAGGTCAGGACCAAACGCATAGTGGTAAGCCTCGCGACTTGAGGACAGAGGGGACGGACCCTGTACAGGGTCTGTCCCCGGTATCCTGGTCCGCCACCGAACATGGTCAGCCGACTGTGTTCGGTGGCGGACCGGGTGTTCGGGGACAGACCCCATGCGGGGTCCGTCCCCATCTGTCCCGGATTGATTAATAGCGGTAGTGATCCGGCTTGTACGGACCGTCGACCTTCACGTTGATGTAGGCAGCCTGCTCTTCCGTCAGGGTGGTGAGCTGCGCGTTCAGCTTCTTCAGCTGCAGGCGCGCCACTTTCTCGTCCAGGTGCTTCGGCAGGGTGTACACGCCGACCGGGTAGGCCTTGGTGTTCGAGAACAGCTCGATCTGCGCGATGGTCTGGTTGGCGAAGGAGGACGACATCACGTACGACGGGTGGCCCGTGCCGCAGCCCAGGTTCACCAGGCGGCCTTCGGCCAGGATGATGATGCGCTTACCGTCCGGGAAGATCACATGGTCCACCTGGGGCTTGATGTTCTCCCACTTGTACTTCTTCAGCGAGGCGACGTCGATCTCGTTGTCGAAGTGGCCGATGTTGCAGACGATGGCCTGGTCCTTCATCTTCAGCATGTGCTGCTCGGTGAGGATGTGGTAGTTGCCGGTGCAGGTGACGAAGATGTCGCCATGTTCGGCGGCGTAGTCCATGGTCACCACGCGGTAGCCTTCCATCGCGGCCTGCAGGGCGCAGATCGGGTCGATCTCGGTCACCCACACCTGCGCGGAGAGGGCGCGCATGGCCTGGGCCGAGCCCTTGCCCACGTCGCCGTAGCCTGCGATCACGGCGATCTTACCGGCGATCATGACGTCGGTCGCGCGCTTGATGCCGTCCACCAGGGACTCGCGGCAGCCGTACAGGTTGTCGAACTTGGACTTGGTGACGGAGTCGTTCACGTTAATGGCCGGGAAGGCCAGCTTGCCTTCCTTGTGCATCTGGTACAGGCGGTGCACGCCGGTGGTGGTCTCTTCGGTCACGCCGAGGATATGCGGCAGGCGCTTGGAGTACCAGTTCGCGTCCTTGGCCAGGTGGGCCTTGATGGACTTGAACAGGCAGATCTCTTCTTCCGAACCCGGATTGTCCAGCACCGAGATGTCCTTCTCGGCGCGCGCGCCCAGGTGCAGCAGCAGGGTGGCGTCGCCGCCGTCGTCCAGGATCATGTTCGAGTACACGCCTTCGCCCGGCCATTCGAAGATGCGGTGGGTGTAGTCCCAGTAGTCGTCCAGGGTTTCGCCCTTCACGGCGAACACCGGGGTGCCGTTGGCGGCGATGGCGGCGGCGGCGTGGTCCTGGGTCGAGTAGATATTGCAGGACGCCCAGCGCACCTGTGCGCCCAGCGCTTCGAGCGTCTGGATCAGCACCGCGGTCTGGATGGTCATGTGCAGGGAACCGGTGATGCGCGCGCCCTTCAGGGGCTGCTTGGCGGCGAATTCCTCGCGGATCGCCATCAGGCCCGGCATTTCGGTTTCGGCGATCTTGATTTCTTTATTGCCCCAGTCGGCGAGACCGATGTCGGCAATGATGTAGTCTTGTTTGAGTCCGGCGTTCATCACGCCCTCCTTTCAGTAAGTTGAATGAAGTAACGTGAGCGCGGTTTGCAGAATCCCGAGCCTGGCGGATGAGTGCACCCGTCGCAACGCTCCTCGGAGAACCGCCATTCTACCTGATCTGCCTGCCGTTCAGGAAGTCCGGTTCACGTTGCGCCGGATCCAGCTCAGCATATCGGCCCAGATGCGCTGCTGCTCGGCGGGCGGCGGCAGGGCCTGGGCGTGCGGCAGTTCCAGGGTGATCACCGGGGTGTTGCGGGAAAGGCCAAGGTAGTTGCCCAGCGAGCCGGGATAGACGCCCACGCGGTTGAAACGCAGGCGCCCGAAGCGCTGCGGCACGGGGGCCGGGCCGTCGAAATCGAGCACGCCGAAGGGCGCGTGCACGGAGATGATGATGTCCGGCTTGAAGCGTTCGATCTCCTCGCTGATCCAGCGGCTCTCCGGCTCGGAGAGCGGCGTCTTGCCGGGGAAGCGGCGCGGATCGCTGCCCGTGCGGCGCGCCCAGTAGGCGGGCGCCTCGCGTTCCCAGCCCGGCGTGGGGAAATTGCGGTTCAGGTCCACGCCCCTGGCGTTCACGCGCGTGGCCCTGGGCGCCAGCAGGCCGTCGGGATTGACGGCCGGGGCGATGCGCCAGTGGAAGCTGCGGGCGATGGGGCGCTCCATCCAGTTCATCCAGCGGAAGACGATGGCCGAGGCGGTGGGCTCGTCGCCGTGGATGCCGCCCAGCAGCAGCACGCGCAGGGGCGCCTCGGCGCCCGGCCCGGGCGGAATCTCGCGCACCAGGATGGGCTGGCCCTTGTGCGACTGCGCGCCCGTGGCCCGCAGGCCGCTGGACTGGCAGTCCGCGCGCGATACGCCGGGCAGGCGTTCGCTCAGCCTTGAACACAGCTGGTCGGCCTGTGCGCCGGCCAGGGCGAAGCCCGGCGCCAGCAGCGCCAGGGCCAGAGCTCCCACAATGCGGTTCGCAGCGATTTCGGCACCCCAAAAGAAAAAAGCGCCC
The DNA here is from genome assembly GCF_021165955.1 of Massilia endophytica. Taxonomy (NCBI): domain Bacteria; kingdom Pseudomonadati; phylum Pseudomonadota; class Betaproteobacteria; order Burkholderiales; family Oxalobacteraceae; genus Massilia; species Massilia endophytica. Next base: position 4,477,872 of record NZ_CP088952.1, read on the forward strand.
GGAGTATCCGGGCGCTTGTCACTCTAGCACTTACAGGCCGGCGGCGGCGCGCAGCGCTGCTGCCTTGTCCGTGCGCTCCCAGCTGAACTCCGGCTCTTCGCGGCCGAAGTGGCCGTAGGCGGCGGTCTTCTGGTAGATAGGACGCAGCAGGTCCAGCATCTGCACGATGCCTTTCGGGCGCAGGTCGAAGTACTCGTGCACCAGGGCTGCGATCTTCTCGTCCGCAATCACGCCCGTGCCTTCGGTGTAGACGGTGATGTTGATCGGGCGCGCCACGCCGATGGCGTAGGACACCTGCACCTGGCACTGGCGCGCCAGGCCTGCGGCCACAATGTTCTTGGCCACGTAGCGCGCGGCGTAAGCTGCCGAACGGTCAACCTTGGACGGGTCCTTGCCGGAGAAGGCGCCGCCGCCGTGGGGCGCTGCGCCGCCGTAGGTGTCGACGATGATCTTGCGGCCGGTCAGGCCGCAGTCGCCCTGCGGGCCGCCGATGACGAAGCGGCCGGTCGGGTTGACCAGGAATTTGGTGTCCTTCAGCCATTCGCGCGGCAGCACGGGACGGATGATCTCTTCGATCACCGCTTCCTCGATCTGCTTGTGGTGCATTTCAGGCGCGTGCTGGGTGGAGAGGACCACGGTGTCCACGGCCACCGGGCGGCCATCGACATAGCGCAGGGTGACCTGGGACTTGGCGTCGGGACGCAGCCATGGCAGGCGGCCGTCCTTGCGCAGCTGCGACTGGCGCTCCACCAGGCGGTGCGAGTAGTAGATCGCGGCAGGCATCAGTTCCGGGGTCTCGTCGCAGGCATAGCCGAACATCAGGCCCTGGTCGCCGGCGCCCTGGTCCAGGTCGATGCCCGCGCCTTCGTCCACGCCCTGGGCGATGTCCGGCGACTGCTTGTCGTAGGCCACCAGCACGGCGCAGCCCTTGTAGTCGATGCCGTATTCGGTGTTGTCGTAGCCGATGCGCTTGATGGTTTCGCGCGCGACCTGGATGTAGTCGACGTTGGCGTGGGTCGTGATCTCGCCCGCCAGCACCACCAGGCCGGTGTTGCACAGCGTTTCGGCGGCCACGCGCGCCTTCGGGTCCTGGGCCAGGATGGCGTCCAGGATGGCGTCGGAAATCTGGTCGGCGACTTTGTCGGGATGGCCTTCCGAGACGGATTCGGAAGTGAAGAGGTAATCGTTAGACATCGCAAGCTCCTGTGTGTCTGGTTGATAGTACTGTCGCAACCACCACAACGGCCTTGCGACGCTTTAGCGAGATTTGTATTCCGCCTCGCAAGTTGTCTGTTAACTCGGCGGTTGCTGCTTGTCGTGGTATTTTACGCTTCTTCAAAAATTTTTGGGTAGGGCAACGTAAAAATCCGTTGCTGATAAACACCTCCATGCTGTTAGCCACTTTCCGTTTCTTTTCAATCTTTCCATTGCCAGTTTTGCACGCCCTGGGCTCCGCCCTGGGATGGCTGGTCTATCTGCTATCGCCGTCCGTGCGCCGCCGCATGCGGGAAAACATGGCGCGCGCGGGCTTTGAGCAGCATCTGCCGCAGGCCGTGGCCGAGGCGGGCAAGGCCATTGCCGAGCTGCCCTTCATCTGGTGCGCCGACCCGGCCCGCGTATCGCGCCGCGCCCGCATCGAGAACTGGGAGCTGGTGCAAAGCACGCTGGATGCGGGCCGCGGCATCGTCTTCCTGACCCCGCACCTGGGCTGCTTCGAGATCGTGGCGCAGGAGATTGCGCTGCGCCAGGAGCTCATGGTGATGTACCGGCCGCCGAAGAAGGAGGCGATGAAGCCCCTGATCGAAGGCGCCCGCGCCCGCAAGAACCTGCTGCTGGCGCCCGCCAACATGGGCGGGGTGCGCATGCTGGCCAAGTTCCTGAAGAAGGGCCTGCCCATCGGCCTGCTGCCCGACCAGGTGCCGCAGGAAGGCGAAGGCGTGTGGGCCGACTTCTTCGGCAAGGCCGCCTACACCATGACCCTGCCCGCCAAGATGGCGCAGCTGGGGGATGCGGTCGTCATCGTCACCTATGCCGAGCGCCTGCCGCTGGGCCGCGGCTACATCATCCGCTTCGTGCCCTTCACCGGCTCGCTGGACGGCGACAGCGCCCAGCAGGCGCGCGCCATCAATGCGGCCATGGAGCAGCTCATCGCCCGCAACCCGGCGCAGTACTACTGGAGCTACAACCGCTACAAGGTGCCGGCCGGCGTGGCCGCGCCTGCGCAGGAGGCGGCATGAAGATCCTGCTTGGCTTCATGTGGCTGCTGCACTGGCTGCCCCTGCCCGTGCTGGGACGCTTCGGCGACCTGGTGGGCAGCCTGCTCTTCATCGTGATGGGGCCGCGCCGCGAAATCGCGCTGACCAACCTGCGCCTGTGCATGCCCGAACTCTCGGAGGCGGAGCGCCGCAGCCTGGCGCGCCAGCACTTCCAGGCCTATTCGCGCAGCGTGTTCGAGCGCGCGATCCTGTGGTGGGCGCCGGAGTCCCGCCTCAAGCGCCTGATCGAGATCGAGACCAGCGAAGGCATGCCGCCCGGCCAGATCCCCGTGGCGGCCATGACGGAAAAGCCCACCATCCTCCTCTGCCCGCACTTCGTGTGCCTGGATGTGGGCGGCGCCGCCATCGCCATGGAAGCGAGCGCCTCGTCCATGTATGTGCAGCAGAAGAACGCCGACTTCGACAAGGTGCTGCGCGAAGGCCGCGCGCGCTTCCGCCCAGTGAAGCTGTTCACGCGCCAGGACGGCATCAAGCCCATCCTGCGCGCCCTGCGCGAGCACCTGCCCTATTTCATGCTGCCGGACATGGATTTCGGCGAGAAGGATGCGGAATTCGTGCCCTTCTTCGGCATTCCCGCCGCCACCCTGACGGCCACGGCCCGCATTGCGGCCACCACCGGCGCCCAGGTCATGCCCGTGATCGCCACCTTCCTGCCCGGTTACCGTGGATGGCGCGTCAAGTTTTATCCAGTGTGGGACAATTACCCGGGCCCGGACATGGTCGCCGCAACCCGCCGCATGAACGAGTTCATCGAGGACCGCGTGCGCGAAGCGCCTGCGGAGTACTTCTGGACCCACAAGCGCTTCAAGACCCGTCCCGAGGGCGAACCTTCCTTCTACTCGAACAAGCGATGAAACTCAAATTCACCAAGATGCACGGCGCGGGCAACGACTTCGTCGTGATCGACGCCATCAACCAGCAGCTCGACCTGTCGCCCGCGCAGTGGAAGGCGCTGGGCGACCGCCGCTTCGGCGTGGGCGCGGACCAGATGCTCGTGGTGGAGAAGTCGGCCACGCCGGGCTGCGATTTCCGCTACCGCATCTTCAACAGCGACGGCGGCGAGGTGGAACAGTGCGGCAACGGCGCGCGCGCCTTCGTGAAGTTCGTGACCGAGAAAGGCCTGACCGACCGCCGCAGCATCTCCGTCGAAACCATGAAGGGCGTGATCTCGCCCCGCCTGGAAGACGACGGCAGCGTGACGGTGGACATGGGCCCGCCCGTGCTGGAACCGGAGCGCGTGCCCTTCGATACCGAGGGCCTGCAGGGCCAGCGCGAAGGCCGCGACACGCTCTGGCCCCTGGTGCTGGAGCTGGGCGGAGAGAAGGAAACAGTGCTGGTGTCGGTGGTCTCGATGGGCAATCCGCACGCCGTGCAGGTGGTGGCCGATGTGGACACCGCGCCGGTGGAACTGACCGGCCCCCTGATCGAGCACCACCCCCACTTCCCGCAGCGCGTGAACGCGGGCTTCATGCAGCTCATGGACCGCCACCATATCCGCCTGCGCGTGTTCGAGCGGGGCGCGGGCGAAACCCTGGCCTGCGGCACCGGCGCCTGCGCGGCGGTGGTGGCGGGCATCCGGCGCGGCCTGCTCGATTCGCCCGTGCGCGTGGATGCGCGCGGCGGCCGGCTCTCCATCGCCTGGGCCGGCGAAGGCCAGCCGGTGCTCATGACCGGCCCTGCGGTCACGGTGTTCGAAGGCGAAATCGAGATCTGAGCGTCAGGCCGCCATGGCCTCGTTGCCGCGCGCCGTGGAGAGCAGCCAGGTCTTGAAGCGGTAGAGGCGCTGGCGGTAGTTCCCTTCCGGCCCGGAGAGGCTGCAATCCACTTGTTCGAACAGGCGGGCGATGCGGTCCAGGGCCTGGCGCTGCTGGGCGTTGCGCACCAGCACCAGCCGCCGCTTGCTGCGCCCATAGGCGGCGCGGATATCCACCACGAGACAATGCCCCTGGTCGGCCGACCGCACGTCCAGCAGCAGGGCTTCGGCCCGCGTCAGCTGGAAGGTGCGCGCCAGCTCGATGCGGGCAGCCAGCAGGGGCTGGCTGCTGAAAAGCTCCCGCGTCAGCAGGGGCATCAGCTGCTCCGCCCAGCCCGCGGCCGGGGGCGGCGGGGCGATGCGGTCCAGCGCCGCCTGGGCCTCGGCGCTGCCCTGGGCCGCCGCCTTCTGCAGCCAGTAGGCCGCCTTCACATCATTCTGTTCGCCGCCCCGGCGCGTGCGCCAGGCCTGCATGCCGCACTCGAGCTGGGCGCCGCTGTGGCCCATGCCCGCCGCGCGCTCCAGGCAGGCCTGGGCCTCGCTCACGCTGCGCTGGGAGAATTCCGGTTTCACATAGATGCGGGACAGGGCATACCAGGCGTCCGCCAGGCCCTGCTCGCCCGCCTGGGTGAGCCAGCGGATGGCGCGCTTGAAGTTCACCGTGCCGCTGCCCTGCGGCAGGCGCTCGCCTTCGCAGTTCATGCGGGCCAGGGCCAGCCCCAGGGCCAGCTGGGCGTTGCGGTCGCCTGCGGCGGCGGCCAGCTCGCGCATGCGCGCCAGCTCCTCGCCCTCCCCTTCCTCGGCCATGGCCTCGGCACAGCGGGAGAGCAGCCGCACCTGGGCCTCGCTGCCCTGCCAGGCGGCCGCTTCGGCCGGCGCCTCGGCCAGCAGGCTGCGCGCCAGGGGCAGCGCGCATTGCAGGAATTCGCCGCCTTCTTCCTCGTTCCAGATCTGCTCCAGCAGGGCGTACTGGGCTTCCTCCGCGCTGCCGTCGCTCGGCCAGCGGCGCGGCTCGGCCAGGGTATATCCGGCGGGGGCCGGCTCGCGCTGCGGTTCGGGACGCAGCTGGGCCAGCAGCCAGCGCGCATCGGCAAAGCCCTGGCGGGCGGCAGCTTCGAGGCGGGGCAGCAGGCGCTCGCGCAGGCCGGGCTGTTCGAGGACGGGGCCCTGCAGCACCAGCTGGGCCAGGGTCACGGCCGCCTCGGGAATGGCCGCCTCGGCCGCCTGGGCGTACCAGTCCAGTACCGCCGGACGGCAGTGCTGTGCAAACTCGAAGGGAATATGCTCGCCGATCAGGCGCCAGGCCAGGTCCTCGCCCTGGGCGGCCGCCCGGCTCAGCCAATGCAGGGCGGTCGGCATGCTGTGCGGCAGGCTCGCGCCGCCGAACAGATACAACTGCCCCAGTTTCAGTTGGCACGCGGCATCTCCCGCCCGCGCCCCGCGGATCACTGCCAGCTCCTCACGATTCGCCATCGATCGGCTCCAAGAAAGTGCGCTTCTCTTATATTGCCGGGCTCCCGTGGAAGACCGGCTGTTATGGTCTGACCATGTTGCCATAAGAAGCAGACGAGGATGGAAGGCCGCCAAGCGGGCTTTCGCCTAGAAGTTGACGTAGCGCAAATCCCAGAAACGGGCCGAAAGCCCGCGCCAAGACGGAGAATTAGCTCATTAATGAAGGGAAGCGGCCTCTGCCGCAGGCCCTTACCCTAGTAGTTTTACCGTTTCATAAATACAACAAGAAAAACGCAATCTTTCGCTTTCTGCCAATACTCGCGCTCATAATCAACCAATCCTGCGCACTGGACGGGAGCAGCAATTAAGGTTTCACTCATCCGAGTGTTCGAGACGCACTCAGCTTGTTGATTTTTGACCGACACAATTCTTAAAAAGGACGAAAAATGAAGAAATCCTTGGTAGCTCTGGCATTGATGGGTGCATTCGGCGGCGCCTATGCGCAGTCCTCCGTCGTCATTTACGGCACGCTGGACGCGGGCGTCCAAAAGACCACCAATACCGCCAACACCGCCACCCAGATCACCAAGCGCGACAACAACAAGCTGGGCTTCCGCGGCGTGGAAGACCTGGGCAGCGGCCTGAAGGCCCTGTTCCAGCTGGAGATCCGCTATGAGCCGGACACCGGCGTCATCGAATCGACCACCCGTCCCCTGTTCCAGGGCCAGAGCCGCGTGGGCCTGCAAGGCGCCTTCGGTACGGTGCGCCTGGGCCGTGGCCTGACCGCCTACCAGGAATCGACCATCGCCTTCGAGCCATGGTCCGGCCTGCCGAACGTGGCGGGCTACCAGACCAACCTGCAAGTGGCCGGCTACACCAGCGATCCGCTGAGCGCCGCGGGCAACTCCGGCAACCGCTTCTCCAACGCCATCTGGTGGAACTCGCCCGTGTGGAACGGCTTCCAGCTGAACGTGAACGTGGCCAGCAAGGAAGCCAACGGCAGCCCCGCCATCATCGGCCGCGGCACCGCCGCCGCTCCGCAGTACGGCGCGAACGCCATGGCCTCGGCCAACCCGTACTCGATCAGCGCGACCTATACCAACGGTCCGTTCGCCGCCATGCTGGCAACCGAGCGCAACGCCATCGAGACCAAGCTGTGGTCCATGGCCGCCTCGTACAAGCCGACCACCGCCCTGAAGCTGATGGCCACCTACACCAAGCAGGACCTGGAGCACACCGTCGCCGTCAACAACGAAGTGGACGCATGGGTGCTGGGCGCCAACTACACCGTTGGCCCAGGCAAGTTCCTGTTCGGCTACGGCCAGAAGTCGCCGGACGGCCAGCTGAAGACCAAGCAGATCTCCGTGGGCTACGAGTACAGCCTGTCGGCCCGCACCTACCTGTACGTGGACCTGGCCAGCAAGAAGACCCCGCTGACCGCCACCGCGACCAGCGACGTGAACCAGAAACACTACGCACTGGGCATCCACCACAACTTCTGATCGCCTCCGGGCGGTACAAAAAGACGCCTGCGGGCGTCTTTTTTTATTTGCTGTCGGGTAAAATGCGCATGCCTTACTTGGGAAACAACACATGACCGCTCAACTGGACTCTCTGGCTGTCGCGCAGTATCTCGCCGACCATCCGCATTTCTTCGAAGAACACGCCAACCTGCTGGGGGACGTCAAGCTGTCCAGCCCCCTCACCGGCCGCGCCGTGTCGCTGCAGGAAAGGCAGATGGAAGTGATGCGCGAGAAGTACAAGACGCTGGAGCTGCGCCTGGCCGAGCTCACCCGCCACGCGCACGAGAACGCCGCCATCGCCAACCGCTTCCACAGCTGGAACCAGGCGCTGCTGCGCGAGCGCGACCCGGCCGCCCTGCCGCGCGCCATGACCGAAGGCCTGAAGGACAGCTTCCATGTGCCCGCCGCCACCCTGCGCCTGTTCGACGTGCCGTCCCAGTATGCGGACGAATGGTTCGCCGCCGGCGTGTCGGAAGACGCCCGCCTGTTCGCCAACAGCCTGCTGGCGCCCTACTGCGGCAGCAATAACGATTTCGAAGCCGTGCGCTGGCTGGACGATGCGGACAGCATCAAGTCCACCGTCATCCTCGCCCTGCGCAAGCCCGGCACGCGCGACCCGGCCTTCGGCCTGCTGATCATGGGCTCGCCCGATCCGGAACGCTTCACGGCCCTGATGGCGACGGACTTCCTGGTCCACATCGCCGAAACCGCCAGCGTGGCCCTGGCTCCCCTGGTGGCCTGAGCCGCACCATGGACAGGGCGCACGGCAAGCAGGACTGGGCCGGCGCCTGGCTGGACTACCTGAAGACCCAGCGCAAGCTGTCCGATCACACAACTGCCGCCTACGGCCGCGACCTGCGCGAGCTGGCCGTCCTCAGCGAAGGGCGGGAGCCCGCCGCCCTGAACCACTTCGATATCCGCCGCTACGCGGCCAAGCTGCACGCCTCCGGGCAGGATGCGCGCACGATTTCGCGCAAGCTCTCCTGCTGGCGCGGCTTCTTCGACTGGCTGGGCGGCCAGACGGAGCTCGCCGCCAATCCCGTGGAAGGCGTGCGGGCCCCCAAGCGCGCCAGGACCCTGCCCAAGGCGCTGGCCGTGGACGACGCCGTGCAGCTGGTCTCCACCCCGGCGCGCACAGCCGCCGCGGGCAGCGAACCCGCCGAGCTGTGCAGCCTGGCCATGTTCGAGCTGCTCTATTCGAGCGGGCTGCGGGTCTCGGAGCTGTGCGGCCTCGACCTCGTCTTCCGCAAGGCGGAGGCGGGCCGCGGCGCCTCGGCGGGCTGGCTGGAGCGGGACAATGCGGAAGTGGTCGTGACCGGCAAGGGCGGCAAGATGCGCCGCGTGCCCGTGGGCAAGGCGGCCCTGGCCGCGCTGGACGCCTGGCTGGCCGTGCGCCCCGCGCCGGCGGACGGCAGCGCCGCCCTCTTCCTGAGCGCGCGCGGCAGCCGCATGTCGCCCCGCGTGGTGCAGCAGCGCCTCAAGCAGCACAGCCTGGCCACGGGCGCACCCATGCATGTGCACCCGCACATGCTGCGCCACTCCTTCGCCTCCCACGTGCTGCAGTCCTCGGGCGACCTGCGCGCCGTGCAGGAGATGCTGGGCCACAGCAGCATCAGCTCGACCCAGGTGTATACGGCGCTGGATTTCCAGCATCTTGCCCAGGTCTATGACAAGGCTCATCCCCGGGCTAAAATCAAGTAAGGCCGGGCATTAAGGCTGATTCAGATCAATTCCGCCGTTGGACAGCTCTCTTGAAATTCCGGCATAATCGACCGATTCTGTTACCGGTAAAGCGCACATGGCACTGATTCCCACCACTATTCTCACCGGCTTCCTGGGCGCCGGAAAAACCACCCTGCTGAACCGCATCCTGCAGGAAAACCACGGCATGCGCATCGCCGTGATCGAAAACGAATTCGGCCAGGAAAATATCGATAACGAGATCCTGGTGCAGGAAAGCCGCGAGCAGATCGTGGAAATGAATAACGGTTGCATCTGCTGCACGGTGCGGGGCGACCTCATCATTGGCCTCTCCGACCTGGCGCGCCGCCGCGCCGCCGGCGAGATCCAGTTCGACCGCGTGGTGATCGAGACCACCGGCCTGGCCAATCCCGGCCCCGTGGCCCAGACCTTCTTCGTGGACGACGAAGTGGGCAGCAACTACATGCTGGACGCCATCGTGACTGTGGTAGATGCGCGTCACGCCAACCAGCAGCTGGACGAGAACGAGGAAGCCCAGCGCCAGGTGGGCTTCGCCGACAAGATCCTGCTCTCCAAGACTGACCTGGTGGACGCGGCCGCCGTGGACGCCCTGTGCGCCCGCCTCAAGCGCATCAACCCGCGCGCGCCCATCAGCCGTTCCGACTTCGGCCGCGCGCCGATCACGGAAGTGCTTGATCTGAAAGGCTTTAACCTGAACGAGAAGCTGGAGATCGACCCCGATTTCCTGGCCGCCGAAGAGCACGAACACCACCACGATCACGACCACGAGCATGGCGAACACTGCGACCATCCCAGTCATGCGCACGATCATCACCATAGCCATCATACTGACGAGATCGCAGCCTTTGCCTTCCGCAGCGAGCGGCCTTTCGATCCCAACAAGCTGGACGAGTTCCTCGGCGGCCTGATCAACGTGTACGGCCCTCGCATGTTGCGCTACAAAGGCGTATTGTGGATGCAAGGCGCCGAGCGCAAGGTAGTATTCCAGGGCGTCCACCAGATCATGGGAAGCGATCTGGGCGCGAAATGGGGCGAAAGCGACGTTCGCGGCAGCAAAATGGTGTTTATTGGCAAAAATTTACCAAAAGACGTGTTTATTCGCGGTTTGGAACAATGTTTGGTATAAACTAACCCGGTTTTGTGTGGGGACCGGCTGAGCCGGGCCAGATGTCGCCGAACATCTGCTATTTGAAAACTCTGTCGTATCGAAGGTAAGCGAAGTCATGACGAAAACTAATAAATCGACCCCCGCCGCTGAAGCTCCGCTGCTCACGGAAGAACAGATTCTGAAGATGAGCGACAAGGACTACATGAACCCGGCGCAGATGGCCTTCTTCAAGGCCCGGCTGCAGGCGCTGGAAAAGGAGCTTCTGAAGAACGCCGGCGAAACCACCGAACACCTGCGCGAAACCGTGCTGGTGCCGGACCCGGCCGACCGCGCCACCATCGAGGAAGAGCATGCGCTGGAGCTGCGCACCCGCGACCGCGAGCGCAAGCTGCTCAAGAAAGTGCAGCAGTCCCTCATCGCCATCGACAACGGCGAGTACGGCTGGTGCGAGGAAACCGGCGAACCGATCGGCATTCCGCGCCTGATCGCCCGTCCGACCGCCACGCTGTCGCTGGAAGCGCAGCAGCGCCGCGAACTGAAGCAGAAGCTCTACGGGGACTGATCCTTCCGAGCTCAGCACAAAAAGCATGCCCCGGGCATGCTTTTTTTTCGCGTTCAGCTACACTAGGGCGTGGGCATTTTCTCCAAGTTCAGGAAAAACAAGGAAGGCGAGGCCGTCCCCGAGGACGATGCCGCCGCCCGCCGTGCCGCCCAGGCGGAGCTGCAGCGCGAGCTGGCGCGCGCCACGGCCCTGAAAATCGACGCCATCGAAGCGGCCATGGCGGCCGACATCTTCGATAGCCCGGAACCCGTGTTCCGCCGCCCTCCCCGTCCCGCCGCCGCACCGTCCAGCCCCTTCACCGAGGACTTCACCACCGAGCTGCTGGAAGACGAGGACACGCCCGCCGAAGCGGCCGCGGCCGAAAGCGCGCCCCTGGTGGAGGAAGTGGCCATCCTGTACGCGAACGGCGAGCTGGAGGCGGCCGGGCTGCTGCTGCGCAGCGGGCTGGACGCGAAGGACCGCATGGTGTGGTGGATGCTGTTCGACCTCTACCAGATTCTCGGGCGGCAGGAGGACTTCGACAGCCTGTCCCTGGACTATGCCGCCGCCTTCGAAACCTCCCCGCCGCCCTGGAATCCCCCCGCAGCGGACCAGTCCGACGCCCACGCCGGGGCCGTGCAGACGGTAGTGCTCTCCGGCCTGCTGGACGAGCAGGTGGCCGAGCAGATCGGCACCCTGCGCGCCACGGCGGCCCAGGCCAGCCAGCTGCGCCTGGAGCTGGGGCGGCTCACGGGCGCCGAACCGGTCGGCTGCGCCCTGCTGCTGCAGGCCCTGAACCAGATCGAGCGGCCCGGCCTTGAGCTGGCCCTGCCGGGGGCCGACGTGCTGTGCGGCCACCTCCGCGCCCTGCCCGGCCTCAGGGACAAGGCCCAGGGCGAGGCGCCCTGGCTGCTCCTGCTCGAACTGTTGCGCCTGCAGAACCTGGAACAGGAGTTCGAGGATGTCAGCATGGACTACTGCCTCGCCTTCGAGGTCTCGCCCCCGCCCTTCCGGCCGCCGCAGGACAAGGTGGAAGCGCGCATGCGCCAGCCCGCGCCCGCGGGCGGCGAGCGTTTTGTGTTGCCTGAAGTCATCCATACGGACGACCTTGCTTTACTCGGCCGGATTGCCGCCTATGCTGAACGGTATCCGGCGCTGGTGTTCGACTGCTCGCGGCTGGCGCGCATCGAATTCGGCGCCGCCAACCAGCTGCTGGCGGCCCTGCAAGCCCTGCCGGGGCGCCGCATCGAATTCCGCGCCCTGAACCACCTGGCGGCGGCCCTGCTGCGCCTGGTGGGCATGGGCCGGATCGCCCGCCTGCAGCCGCATCGCTACTGATTCGAAGCAACTTGCAATTTTGACGTCCCATCCCCATTTCCGGGGCTGGACGCAGAGGCGTCACTCATCGAGGGCACTATGGAACAATTTCACGGCACCACCATTCTGTGCGTGCGGCGCGGCAAACAGGTCGCATTGGGCGGCGATGGCCAGGTAACCCTGGGCAATATCGTCATGAAGGGCACGGCGCGCAAGGTGCGCAAGGTCTACAACGGCAAGGTGCTGGTGGGCTTCGCGGGCGGCACCGCGGACGCGTTCACCCTGCTGGAGCGCTTCGAAGCCAAGCTGGAGAAGCACCAGGGCAACCTGCTGCGCTCCTCCGTCGAGATGGCCAAGGACTGGCGCACCGACCGCGTGCTGCGCCGCCTGGAAGCCATGCTGCTGGTGGCCGACAGCGAATCGACCCTGGTCATTACCGGCAACGGCGACGTGCTGGAGCCGGAAGACGGCGTGGGCGCCATCGGCTCGGGCGGCAGCTACGCCCAGTCCGCGGCCAAGGCCCTGGCCGAGAACACGGAACTGAGCCCGGCCGAGATCGTCAAGAAATCCCTGACCATCGCAGGCGAGCTGTGCATCTACACCAACCTGAACCACATCATCGAAACGCTGGACTGAGCCCATGAACATGACACCCCAGGAAATCGTCGGCGAACTGGACAAGCACGTCGTCGGCCAAGGCAAGGCCAAGCGCGCCGTCGCCATTGCGCTGCGCAACCGCTGGCGCCGCCAGCAGGTGGAAGAGCCCCTGCGCCACGAGATCACGCCCAAGAACATCCTCATGATCGGTCCCACCGGCGTGGGCAAGACCGAGATCGCGCGCCGCCTCGCCAAGCTGGCCGACGCGCCCTTCATCAAGATCGAAGCCACCAAGTTCACCGAGGTGGGCTATGTGGGGCGCGATGTGGACACCATCATCCGCGACCTGATCGACATCGGCGTGAAGCAGACCCGCCAGTCCGAGATGGCCAAGGTGCGCGCGCGGGCCGAGGACGCGGCGGAAGACCGCGTGCTCGACATCCTGCTGCCGCCGCCGCGCGACTTCGGCTTCGCCAATACGCAGAGCGACGCGCCTGCCAGCGACAGCACGCGCCAGACCTTCCGCAAGCGCCTGCGCCAGGGCGAGCTGGACGACAAGGAAATCGAGATCGAGCTGGCCGAGCCGGCGCCGCAGATGGAAATCATGGCGCCGCCCGGCATGGAGGAAATGACCGAGCAGATCAAGTCCATGTTCTCGGGCGTGGGCGGCGGGCGAAAGAAGGCGCGCAAGATCAAGATCAGGGAAGCCATGAAGCTGCTGCTGGACGAAGAGGCGGCCAAGCTCGTGAACGAAGACGAGATGAAGCAGAAGGCGATTCAGAACGTGGAGCAGAACGGCATCGTCTTCCTGGACGAGATCGACAAGATCGCCTCGCGCTCGGAGACGGGCGGCGCCGACGTATCGCGCGCGGGCGTGCAGCGCGACCTGCTGCCGCTGGTGGAAGGCACCACGGTCAACACCAAGTACGGCATGATCAAGACCGACCACATCTTGTTCATCGCCTCCGGCGCCTTCCATCTGGCCAAGCCCTCGGACCTTATCCCCGAGCTGCAAGGGCGCTTCCCCATCCGGGTGGAGCTGGAATCGCTGTCGATTGCCGACTTCGAGCGCATCCTGACGAGCACCGACGCCTGCCTGACGCGCCAGTACGAAGCCCTGCTGGCGACGGAGGGCCTGAAGCTGGAGTTCTCGCCCGAAGGCATTACGCGGCTGGCAGAGATCTCCTACCAGGTCAACGAGCGCACGGAAAACATCGGCGCGCGGCGCCTGTACACGGTGATGGAGAAGCTGCTCGAAGAGATCTCCTTCACGGCGACGGAAGGCGGCAGCAAGACGGTGGTGATCGACGCCGACTACGTCAACCAGCGGCTGGACGCGCTGGCGGTGAACGAAGACCTCTCCCGCTACGTCCTGTAATGGCCAACAAGACCTTGCGGACGCGGCAGAAGATCGTCGTGACCGCCCCGCCCGTCAAGCCCCGCAACCCGTTTGCGGGGCTGGCGAAGGCGCGTTCCGCAGGTCCCCACGAGCGCAGCAAGAGCGCCGAACGGCAAGCCGCCAAGCGCGCCATCGCCAAAGCCAAGCTCAAGCCCGACCCCGACGATTAACCCGGTCGCCGTAAAAAGTTGCTTAATTGGGGACAGACCCCTTTAAGAAATTCGCAAAATTTCTTAAAGGGGTCTGTCCCCAATTAAGCAACTTTTTCTGTTTTTTATTGCGAGGTGACCGGGCGCTGGGCGGGGGCCGTCTGGACCGGAGCATTCGGGATCGGCGCCAGCTGGCCGGGCGGGCCGACCGGGGTGCCGGGCGGCGGAGTCACCAGCGGCGTGGCCGATGGAGCCTGGGCCACCGGCGCCGGCGGCGGCGTGATTGTGGGCGGGTTCACCGGCGCCAGCGGCGCCGTGGTGGTGGAGGATACGCCTTCAGCCGCTGGCAGGTCGATGCGCTTCTGCACCCCGCCTTCCAGCAGGATCACATGGCGCGCCTGCACATCATGTACGGTGACACCCGGCGCCACTTCTTCGCCTATCGGATACGCCTTGGCCGGTTCGCCGTTCGCGGCGATGATGGCCACGCTGCGCTGCCCCGCGCGCGAGGCGACCACGCCCACCAGCTGGTAGTTGCTGACCGCGGCAACGGCCGTCTGGCCGCCGAACAGGCCGCGCGCCATGTCGGGCGAGGCTTCGGGCATCTGCTGCACGGGCACCACGGCAATGGGGCGCTGCTGCGGCTTGAAGAGCTGCAGGCCCCAGTAGGCCAGCGAGGCGGTCAGCGCGACCACGGCGGCCAGGGTGCTCAGGAAGGGTAGTCGGTTCAAATGTGTTCTCCAGTGTTCAGCGCACCAGCTGGTTGATCTCGATGATGGGCATCAGCACGGCCAGCACGATCAGCAGCACGACCACGCCCATGGCCAGGATCAGCGCCGGTTCGAGCAGGCCCGCAATGGTGAGCGTGCGGCGCTCCAGGTCCTGTTCCTGCGCGCTGGCGGCGCGTTCGAGCATGGCGGGCAGCTCGCCCGTGATTTCGCCTGCGCGGATCATGTGGATCAGCATGGGCGGGAAGTGTTTTTGCGCGGATAGTGCACGCGCGAGGCTCACGCCTTCGCGCACGGCGTTGCTGGCGTCTTCCACCAGCTGGCGCATGGCGACGTTGGACAGGGTGTCGCGGCTGGTCTCCAGCGCGCGCAGGATCGGCACGCCGGAGCCGGTGGTGATCGCGAGCGTGCTGGCGAAACGCGAAGTGTTCAGGCTGCGTTCGAACTTGCCGTACAGGGGCGCCGTGAGCAGCCAGGTATGCCAGCGCAGCTTGAGCGCGATGTTCTGCAGCGCGCGGCGCCACATGAACCATGCGCCAATGAGGAGCACGAGCACGATCAGGCCGTAGTTCCGCACGAAGTCCGACACGGCCAGCATGATGATGGTGAGAACGGGCAGCTTCTGCTTGGTGTTGGCGAACACGGATACGATCTGCGGCACCACATACGTCAGCAGGAAGATCACGATGGCGAATGCCACCACCGTCACGATAGCGGGATAGGTGAAAGCCAGCTTCACCTTCTGCACCAGGGCGTTGCGCCTTTCGATATAGTCCGCAAGCCGCGAGAGCACGCGCGAGAGCTGGCCGATCTGCTCGCCGGATGCGACCAGGGCGCGGTAGATTTCGGCGAAGTCGCGCGGGTGGCGCGAGAGCACGTCCGACAGCGATGCGCCGCCTATCACCTCCGAGCGGATCGATGCGATCAGGTCGCGCACATAGGGGCGCTCGGCCTGTTCCAGCAGGGCCGTGAAGGCCTGTTCCAGTGGCAGGCCCGCTTCGAGCAGGCTGGCCAGCTGGCGCGTGAACAGGGCCAGTTCGCTGGTGGAGAGCTTCTCGCCGAAGCCGCGGCGCGTGGCTGCGCCGCTCGCATCCACCTGGGCGGAAATGGCGTCCACCTTGATCGGCACCAGGCCTTGCGCGCGCAGGTCGGCACGCGCGGAGCGGGCGCTGTCCGAATTGAGCACGCCTTTTTTCGTTGCGCCTGCCTCGTCGACGGCTTCATAGCGGAATGCGGGCATCGCTTAGTCCTTGGAGACGCGCAGCAGTTCGGCGAGCGTGGTGGTGCCGTCCGCGATCCAGCGTTCGCCGTCTTCGCGCATGGTCTTCATGCCGTCGGCGATGGCGACGTTGCGAATCTCCGCTTCGGAGGCGCGGTCGTGGATCTGGGCGCGGATCTGTTCCGTCGTTTCGAGGAGCTCGTAAATACCCACGCGGCCCTGGTAGCCGGTGCTGCCGCACTGTTCGCAGCCGACGGCCTTCCATTGGCCCGCTTCGAAGGTCTTGCAGACGGGGCACAGCTTGCGCACGAGGCGCTGGGCCAGCACGCCGAGCAGCGAAGACGAGAGCAGGAAGGGCTCGATACCCATGTCCAGCAGACGCGTCACCGCCGACGCGGCGTCGTTGGTGTGCAGCGTGGCCAGCACGAGGTGGCCGGTGAGCGAGGCCTGTACGGCGATCTGCGCGGTCTCCAGGTCGCGGATCTCGCCGATCATGATGACGTCGGGGTCCTGGCGCAGGATGGCGCGCAGGGCCTTGGCGAAGCTCATGTCGATGCGCGGGTTCACCTGCGTCTGTCCCACCCCGGCGAGATCGTACTCGATGGGGTCTTCCACTGTGAGGATGTTGGTGGTCGTGGAGTTGAGCAGCGAGAGCGCGGCGTAGAGCGTGGTGGTTTTGCCCGAACCGGTGGGGCCCGTCACGAGGACGATGCCGTGGGGCTGGGTGATCAGGCCGTTGAACTGGGCCAGCATGCCGTCGCTCATACCGAGATGCTGCAGGTCGAGGCGGCCCGCTTCCTTGTCCAATAGACGGAGCACGGCGCGCTCGCCGTGGCCGGTGGGCAGCGTGGACACGCGGACGTCAACAGGCTTGCCGCCCACGCGCAGCGTGATGCGGCCGTCCTGCGGCAGACGCTTTTCAGCGATGTCCAGCTGCGCCATGATCTTGATACGCGAGATCAGCGAGCCGTGGATGGCCTTGCGCGGCTTGACGATGTCGCGCAGCGCGCCGTCGATGCGGAAGCGCACCACCGAAACCTGCTCGAAGGGTTCAACGTGAATGTCCGAAGCACCGTCACGCAGGGCCTGGGTGAGCAGCGCGTTGATCATGCGGATCACCGGCGCGTCGTCCGAGGATTCCAGCAGGTCTTCGATGGCGGGAACATCCTGCAGCAGCTTGGTGAGATCGAGGTCGGCGTCGAATTCGTCCGCCACCTGCGATACGTCGCCGCCCGCGCCTGCATAGGCTTCGGCGATGGCGGCTTCGAGGTCGGCGCGCGGCAGGGATTTGAGATGGATGCGGCCGAAACGGCGCGACACCTCGGCGATGGCCGAAGGCGCGGTCGCGCTGGATACGTACACGTCCACCTGGTTCGCCACCTGCTCGCCCGGCTTGGCCAGGACGAGGAAGTCGCGCGCGAAGGCGTAAGGCAGGAGATTGCTCATTATCGCTGCGGAGTGTTGGTGGTCTCAGGCGCAGCGGCGCCCGGGTCGCGCACTGGAACCGGTGCAGGCGGCACGGGGCGGGCAAGGCCGCCTTCAGAACCTGGCACGCCATTGGTCAGCGCAGGCAGCTGCGGCTGGCCCAGCTGCTTCAACAGCACCGTGTCGCTCGGCGTGAACTCGGCGCCCGCGGCGCGCATGTAGTCGTAGCGGTCGGCGGCAAGGCTCATGCTCTGTTCCTTGTTGCGAATGACGACAGGACGCAGGAAGACCATGAGGTTGGTCTTCTTGCGGCTGCGGGTGCTGTACTTGAACAGGTTGCCAATGACGGGGATATCGCCAAGGCCGCGCACCTTCTCGACGTTGTCGCCCGCGCGGTCTTCGATCAGGCCGCCCAGTACGATGATCTGGCCATCGTCCGCCACCACGTTGTTCTCGATGACGCGGGTGTTGAGCGTAATGCCGGCCGTTGCGGCCAGCGAGGACTGGTCCACGCTGGACGATTCGTTGTAGATGGCGAGCTTGATGGTGCCGCCTTCCGAAATCTGCGGGCGCACCTTCAGCGTCAGGCCCACGTCCTTGCGGTCGATGGTCTGGAAGGGGTTGGTGTTGGTGCCCGAGGTGGTGGTGAACTGGCCCGTGAGGATAGGCACGTTCTGGCCCACGCGGATGGTGGCCACTTCGTTATCCAGCGTGATCATGTTCGGCGTGGAGAGGATGTTGCCGTTGCCGTTCGTCTCCAGCGTGTGCGCCACGGCGCCCAGGCCGAACTTGCCGTCCGCCAGCTGCTTGAATACGCCGATGGTGAGGCCGTTGCCCGGCGCCGCCGTGCCGTTGTAGACGTTGACCAGGTTGTTGCCGCCGCTGGCGAAGGACTGCAGGCCGCCGAGGCGGTAGGTGCTCTTGCTGTCGCCGGATGCGCCCACCCACTGCACGCCGAACTCGGAAGCCTTGTCCGCGCTGACTTCGACGATCAGGGCTTCGATGTAGACCTGGGCGCGGCGTACGTCCAGCTGGTCGATCACGGCGCGCAGGTTGCGGTAGACGGCTTCCGGCGCGGTGATGATGAGGGTGTTGGTGGAGGCGTCGGCCTGGATGAAGCCGCCCGCGCCGCCAGCAGTGGACTGGGTCGCGCTGCGGGCCGCGTTCAGCAGCGGATTGGTGCTGCCGGCGCCCTGCCCCGCCACCCCGGTCTGGCCGATGGTGTTGTTGGCGCCCGTCTGCATGGTGGCCTGGTTGCTGCCCAGCGTGCCTCCCGTGTTGCTGCCACCGGTCGGCGCGGCTTCGCCGGAAATGACGGCGCGCAGGGTTTCTGCCAGCTTGGTCGCATCCGCGTTCTTCAGGTAGACCACGTGCACATTGCCCGCCTGGGTGGTCGGCTGGTCCAGCTTTGCGATCAGCGATTTCGCCAGATTGGCGCGCGCCACGGACGGCGCGCGCAGCACCAGCGAATTGGTGCGCGGATCGGCCAGCACGCTCACGCGGCCGCCGCCATCGCCCCCTGCGCCGGGTTCCATCAGCTTGTTGATCATTGCTGCCAGGTCGCTGGCGATGGCATTGCGTACGGGGATCACGTCCATGTCCGCCGCCGCAGGCGAATCCATGGAAGCGATGATCTTGGCCAGGCGCTTCAGGTTGTCCGCATAGTCGGTGATGACGAGCGTGTTATTGCCCGGATTCGCGTTGATCGTGTTGTTCGGGGTGATCAGGGGGCGCAGCACCGTGACGAGGTTCGCCGCCGACTCGTGGTTCAGGTGGAAGACCTGCGTCGCCACCTGGTCGCCTTTCGGCGCGGCCTGGCCGCCCACGATGGTGGGGCTGGCCTGCAGCTTGGCTTCCGCTTCCGGCACCACCTTCGCGTAGCCGTCGCCGCTGACGATGGCGTAGCCTTGCAGGCGCAGCGCGGAAGTCAGGAGGCTGAAGGCCTGCGACTTGCTGATCGCCTTCTCGGACACCAGCGTGATCGTGCCTTTCACGCGCGGGTCGATCAGGAAGGTGATGTTGGTGTAGTGCCCCACTGCCTTGATGACGGACTCGATGTCGGCGCCAACGAAGTTCAGCGCAGCCTCGTCGGCCTGGGCCCAGGCGGGTCCGGCGGACTGGCCCAGCACGCAGCACAGGAGTGCCGCTGCGCTCATGCGGCGCAGCACGGGGGTGGGGGTTTTGCTTGCAGACTGTTTTTTCATTATCTGAACTCTAGTGCGATGACATTTTTACCGCTGATATTGCGGCGCTGGCCCAGCAGGTTGAGCAGGCTGCCCAGCGTCGCTTCGTATCCTTCTGCCGCCTCGGCCTGTCCGGAGAACTGGAAGCGGCCGTGATTGATGTTGCCGGAACCGCGCAGCAGCAGCGGCCCTTTTACGGTGCTGACGGTGAGCCCGGCCTGCTGGCCGCGCCAGTCCATCGCCACCTGGTAGCTGCCCAGCGGCCGGATCGGCACCAGCCGCGAGGACATGTCCTGCATCTGCAGCGTGGTCTGGCCGTTGATGACGACGTTGCGGTCCACCAGCGCCAGCTGCAGCGATGTCCAGGAGAGCTGCATCGCTCCGCTGAAGGCCAGCGTGTTGAGCGGCGCCCCCAGGCCTGCCAGCCCATCGGCAGGCAGCTTCAGGGCGCCGGGGCTCAGCTGCCATTCCTTCCAGCTTCCCGTAACGTGCAGGGGCTGCGTGAGCGCGTCCGGATTCTCCAGATCCATGTTCACACTGCCGACCAGCACAAGCGGCGAGATCTTCCAGCTGAAACGGCCGGGCAGCAGCGGCGTAATCGCGCCGCTGTGGCTGGCGGCCCCGCCGATAAAGGCCGAACCGCTCCACAGCGTACCTTGCGGGTCACCCAGCGTCAAACGCCCTGCCGTCTGCTTTTCCACCAGGGCGGCGAGCCAGCTGGCGGGGAAGAAGACGGCCAGCGTCAGCGCCGCCGTAACAGCAATCGCCAGCAACCATAGCACGGCGCGCTTCATCAACGCTCCTGCCGCAGGGTGATGGTGGCGTCCACCATGCCTGCGGGAGTCTGTGCCGTGAAGCTCGCGTCCTGCACTGCGATGCGGTTCTCGCGGCGGATGGCGTCGAGCCAGGTAACGATGCCTGCGAAGGAGGCGCCCTTGAATTCGAGCTTCGCATATTCACCCGTCATGACCACCGAAGCAGCCGTCAGGCCGCGCGCGGACAGACCCGTGTTCAGGGACTCGCGCGTCATGGGCGGCGCCTGCAGCGGCGGCTGGGCCGAGAGCTGGGCGGCTTCGGCGGCCAGCGCCTGCAGTTCGGCCGCCTGCTGGCGCAGCTTCGGCAGGTCCTTGTTAAGCTGTTCGCGGCCGCTCAGGGCAGGATCGATCAGCAGGCCATAGACCAGGCCCACGATGACGACGATACCGCCAACGGCCAGAAACTTGCGTTCCTGCTCCGTGCGTTCAGACCAGAAAGCGCGCGCCTGCGCGCGGTAGCCGTTCAGTTGTTCGCGTACGGTGCTCATGATTTTCCTCCTGCGCGAACCTGCCACACGCCGGGCGCGGACTCCGTCAGCGACAGGCGGTGGTTCGCCAGCGCGGCCTGCACCTGCGCAAGCGCGCCGGGATCGGCGGCATCGGGCTTGAGCTTGACGTTGAGGGCGCGGTCGCGGTACTCCAGCGAGGCGATAATGTCCCGGCGGGGCAGCGTGGCAAGCGCCTCGCCCAGCGCTGCGCTCATGGCGTTGAAGTCGTCCGCCGCGGTAGCGCCGCGCGCCGCCTTCGCCGCGGCGAGGTTCTTGCGCATCTGGCCTGCCGGGTCGAGGATCACTTTCTCGTTCGGGTAAGCGGCGCGGAAGGTCTGCTCCATCGACTTGCGCACGGTGTCCGCTTCACGCTTCATGCGCAGCCAGTCGATATTGAGGCCTGCGATGTTGACGAGCAGCGCCAGCACGGCGAGGCGCAGCGGCCAGCGCCAGCGCTGCCACAGGCGCGCATTGGCGCCGCTGCTTGCGGCGAGGCCCGCCGCCAGGTCCAGCTGCACGGCGCGCGAGGCGGCGATACGGTGCGCCCAGTGGTCGTCTTCCAGCGTGATGCCGCCGACCGACGGCAGCAGCGCTTCGTACTGCGCCCGCTGTGCGGGCGGCACGTAGAGCGTTACGGGCGCGTCGCCAGCGAGGGCGCGCACCGTGTGCAGGGCGGCTTCCGGTTCCGGGGGCAGCGTGAGGCCCATGCCTTCGTACTGCGCGGCGCGCAGGGTCAGTTCAATGCCCGCGTCGTCGGTCGCCAGCGCGGCGGAGGCGCCGCCAGGCGCCAGCGGCAGGCAAAGCTGGGAGGGCATCGCCGAAACGGCGTTGGCGCCTTGCGCCACCAGGGCCTGCACCAGCACTTCCAGCCAGGCGCGCTGCACGACGGCGACGGTGCGCTCGCTGCTGTTCGGCTGCGCGGGCGCGAGGGCGAGCACGCAGTCCGCCGGGTCGCCCAGGAGATGTTCTTCGACGAGATTGGGCAGGGCGGCCTTCAGGCGCGCGCCGGAGAGCGGCGGCACTTTCACGCGCAGCAGCGTCACGTCGGCGGCGGCCAGCAGCAGCACCACGCGGCGTGCGGCGGCCACCATGTCGCGCAGATTGCCCAGCGCTCCAGCGCCCTGCTGCATGACGTTGCCGCCATCGCCCACCAGCGCGAAGTGGCAGCTTTGCGGCACGCCGCTGTCACCTGCGGCCGCGCGGGGCGGATAGCTAATGTACAGAGTTGTCAAAAGGTCTCGCTTTCGTTCTTTTTCAGTTTTCCCTGATCCATTCCAGCGACGTCAGATACTGACCGTTGCGGTTCGCCCGCCGGATCAGCGCCCAGGTTTCCAGCGCCGCCCGATCCAGCTTCACCCAGCTCTGCACCAGGAAGAAGTTACTCTCCACGACTCGCGCCGCCGTGGTGCTGAGCCCCAGCTGGCTAAGCTGCGTATCGAACAACTGCCTCGTCAGGAACGGCGTCCTGCGCCGCGTCTGCACCAGTGCCTGCGCCTGCGACACACTCATGCCCTGCACCAGCGCGGCCAACACCTCCGGCGAAGCCGTGTTCACATTGACCGCCGCATCGTCAGGCAGCACGATGACAAAGGGCCGCAGCGCCTCAACAGCTTGCTGGGTAAATCCGGCAACGGCAAGCAGGTCCTCAACGCGCAGCAGCTCCATCGTCGTTGCCACCGCTGGCTGCTGCCCGCCCGTACCCTGCTGCGGTTGCTGCGACCGCGCCACTTCGTTGGCGACGGTTACCGCCAGCCCGGCATCCAGCTGCAGCTGCACCAGCAGGCGCTGGAATACTTCCAGCTGCTCCGGCACCACCTGGCCCTGCCGTGCAAGACTGCCAAGATTGTAGCGCGACTGGGCGTCGTAAATCTGTCCGGCGATTGTCGCATCGTAGGATTCGTTCTCGAGGCGCTCACGCTCCACGTACTGGTCGAGCCGCGTTTCCGCCAGCGGCGTAGCCCATACGCCGTTCTCGCGTGTGACCTCGCGGTCGTCGTAGCCGCTCTGGCGCAGGATCAGGCGGGCCCAGTCCAGCGCGCCGCGCAGGATCCAGCGCGTTTGCAGGTGCAGGCGCTGGTTTTCCATGGACCTCACCTGCACCTGCTGCTGCCAGAACAGGCTGGCGACAATCGTGATGGCCAGAGTTGTCAGGAGCAGCGCCGTGACCACGGCCACGCCGCGCTGTTTCGCCAGGCGCGCCTTCATATCGCCCCCAGCAGGAAGATCTTCACCAGGGGCGTGGCCTGGCCGCGCAGCTTGAGCGACATTTCGAGCCCCAGCGGCGTATCGGCTCCGGGCGCCGTGGCCCCGCCGTTGCCGGGAGCCTGCCAGTTCCCGCCCTGCCAGACGCGCACGCCCATTGTGTCCACCTGTCCCTGCATGGCCACACCCGCCACGGGGTCGCTGTCGCTCATCGCCGCCTGCCACAGGCCGTCCAGCTGCGCCAGGTCGCGGGTGGATGGCGACTCCCGCCGCGTCAGCACGCCGTCGCGCACGCGGTAGCTCACCACCTGCAGCTGCGATGCCGCATTTTCCGGGAAGGTGGTACGCACGAAGACCAGGCGGGCATTGTCGGCTGCGAGGTTGGCGCGGTCCTTCAGCAGCTTCTTCCCGGCCAGTTGTTCAAGGTCGCTCTGCATCTGCGCGAATGCCAGCTGCATGCCGCGCATCTGCTCCATGGTGCCGGTGAGCTGTACGCGCGAACGCACGATGCCGTCCAGGCCGCGCCAGCCCAGCACCGCCACAATGGCGAGCACGGTGATGGCCACCAGGAGCTCCACCAGCGTGAAGCCGCGTTTTGTGCGGAAGGCCATCATTCGCGCAGCACCAGTTGCACCAGCTTGATGATGCGGCGCTCCGGCCGGCTGGCTTCATACACGCTGACCTCCACGCGGCGAAGGCGGGGGTTTGGCGACAGAATCACTTCCTCCTCGCATACCAGCTGCAGGTCGCCCTGCGGACAGGCGAAGGAGGTTTTGCCCACGTTGGGGAAGACCTTGCCGAGGCGGATCTGCACCAGTCGGTTCTCGGCCGACCACGTGGCCATCATGGCGCTGCGCAGGCCGTCGCTGTTCTGCGTAAGGCTGCCCACGGCGCGCAGGGACGCGCCCAAGGCCGTGCCCACGATGACCAGCGCCACCAGCACCTCCAGCAGGGTAAAGCCGCGTGCCTTCTTCATCATTCCACCGTGAAGTGGCCGATGCCGTCGGCGCGGATGGCGGCGCTCACGTCGCCGCTTGCAAGCGTCAGCACGAAGGGTTTGTCCACCGGCTCGCGCCCGAAGACGATGCGCATGGTGCCGGGAATATTCGAGGGGGGGTCGAGCAGCAGGGTTACCGGGCTGCGCTTGAACTCGCGCTGGCGGAGCATGTCGTCCTGCGGCAAGGTTTCCCACTGGCGCCCGTTACGCACCAGGAAGCGGTAGCTCTCGGCATTGGCCTCGAAGGCGATGGGGCGGTTGCGCACGATGGCTTCGTCCCGCGCCAGCTGCAGCAGCAGGGCCACGCGCTGGGCTTCCTGCTGCATGGCCTGGCGCTGGCTCGGCGCCGCGTTCATGGTGACGAGGCCCAGCGTGAGGCCGATGATGACCAGCACCACCAAAAGCTCGATCAGGGTGAAACCCCGCTGGCGGCGCCACATATGCGTGCTTGCTAGATGTCCCAGGAGCCGATGTCGGCGTCGTCGCCGGTGCCGCCAGGCTGGCCGTCCGCACCGTAGGAGAACACGTCCACTTCGCCCTTCACGCCGGGCGAGAGCATCTGGTAAGGGTTGCCCCACGGGTCCTTCGGCATCTTCTCCAGGTAGCCGCCCTCTTTCCAGCCATTGGCTGCGGGACCGGCGGTGGGCTTGGTGATCAGCGCCTGCAGGCCCTGTTCTGTGGTGGGGAAACGCTGGTTATCCAGCTTGTAGAGCTTCAGCGCCTGCATGATGGTGGAGATATCCACCTTGGCCGCTGCAATTTTCGATTCGCCGGTACGGCTCAGGAGCTTGGGCACTACCAGCGCGGCCAGCACGCCCATGATGACGACCACCACCATGATTTCGATCAGGGTGAAACCACGGGAGCGTTTCGTGCGATGTAAGACTTTTTGCATGAGATGGAAACCAGTTGTCGTAAGTTAGTGCGAAAAGGCAGCGAGCAGTATAGCCTACGCCGCGCAGACGGGGCAGCCTTCGTGGCGCCCGATGCGGATGCTGCTCCATTCCATGCGCAGCCCGTCCAGCAGCAGCAGGCGGCCAGCCAGTGATTCGCCGATGCCCATCACCAGCTTGAGCGCCTCAGCGGCCTGCATGGCCCCAACCACGCCCACCAGAGGCGCGAACACCCCCATGGTGGAGCAGGCCACGTCCTCGAAGGCTTGGTCTTGCGGGAAGAGGCAGGAATAACAGGGATTTTCGCCGCTGCGCGGGTCGAAAACGCTGATCTGCCCGTCGAAACGGATGACGGCGCCCGAAACCAGCGGCACCTTGTGCGCCACGCAGGCGCGGTTCACAGCGTGGCGGGTCTTGAAATTGTCCGTGCAGTCGAGCACCACGTCGGCGGTTTTCACCAGTTCGTTCAGCCGCGCATCGTCCGCACGCTCGACCAGCGCCACCACTTCCGTGCCGGGATTGATCTGGGCCAGCGCCTCGCGCGCCGATTCGGCCTTGTAGCGGCCCACGCGCTCCGTGGTGTGCGCGATCTGGCGCTGAAGGTTGGTGAGATCGACCTTGTCGTGATCGACCAGCGTGAGCTTGCCGATGCCAGCGGAGGCGAGGTACATGGCCGCCGGGGAGCCGAGGCCGCCCGCGCCGATCACCAGGGCATGCGCCTCCAACAGCTTCTGCTGCCCTTCGATGCCGATTTCATCGAGCAGGATATGGCGCGAATAGCGCAGCAGCTGCGAATCGTCCATGCCTTACTTCCGGGCCGGCGCCTTCTTGTCTTCCGGTTTGATGTCGGACTTGATCTCGGGCTTCACCAGCATTTGCTCGGCGGCCTTTTCGGCCGGGGTGTCGGCGCGCGCCAGCTTCACGGGCAGGCCCTTGAAGTGATTCAGGGCCTGGGCCAGCTGGAAATCGTCCTTGCCGCCGAATTCGATGGGCTTCTGCTTCTTCGCCAAGGTGAGGATGCGCTGCTCCTCTTCCAGCTCGTCCAGCTTCACGGGACGCTTGTCCTCCGAATCGCCGGAGAGGTGCTTCTCCAGGTCCGCTTCGCGCAGGCGCAGGCTGTTCAGGCCATCGCCATCCGGCGTTTCATCGACGGCGATATCCGGCACGATGCCCTTGGCCTGGATGGCGCGGCCGTGCGGCGTGTAGTAGCGCGCGGTGGTGAGCTTGATGGCCGTGTCGGCGGTGAGCTGGCGCAGGGTCTGCACCGAGCCCTTGCCAAAAGTCTGGCTGCCCATGACGATGGCGCGCTTGTAGTCCTGCAGGGCGCCAGCAACGATTTCGGAAGCGGAGGCAGAACCGGCATTCACCAGCACCACCAGCGGCACCGTCTTCACGGCGGCGGGAAGCTTGGACAGGGGGTCGGCAGGACCGCGCACCGAGTAGTACTCAGGGCGCGCGTAGAAAGTCTGTTTCGAATCGGCCAGCTGGCCGTTGGTGGATACCACCACCGAATCCTTCGGCAGGAAGGCCGCCGATACGCCGATGGCGCCCGGCACCACGCCGCCTGGATCGTTGCGCAGGTCCAGCACCACGCCCTTGATATCCGGATTCTGCGCGTACAGGCCGCCCAGCTTCTTCGCGAAATCTTCCACCGTGGGTTCCTGGAACTGCGAGATGCGCAGCCAGGCATAGCCCGGCTCCACCATCTTCGCCTTCACGCTCTGCACGCGGATTTCCTCGCGAACGATGGGGAAGATCAGCGGCTTGTCCTCGCCCTTGCGGGAGATGGTGAGCACTACCTTGCTGCGCGGCTCGCCGCGCATCTTCTTGATCGCTTCGTCCAGGGACAGGCCCTTGAGGGGCACGTTGTCCAGGCGCGTAATGAGGTCGCCCGCCTTGATGCCCGCCTTGTAGGCCGGAGAATCCTCCATGGGCGACACCACCTTCACGTAGCCGTCTTCCGTGGATACCTCGATGCCGATGCCGACGAACTTGCCCTGCACCGACTCCCGCATTTCGCGGAAGGCTTTCTTATCGAGGTAGATGGAATGGGGATCGAGGGAGGCCACCATGCCGGAGATGGCGTCCTGCAGGAGCTTCTTGTCGTCGACGCTTTCCACGTAGTCCGACTTGATCAGGCCGAAAACGTCCGACAGCTGGCGCAGTTCTTCCAGGGGCAGCGGCGCGTCCGCCTTCTGCGCGATGGCGGAAAACTGCATCGAGGCGGCGACGCCGGCCACCATGCCCAGGCCAATCAGGCCGAAACTCTTGACTTTGTTGCCCATGTTTTTCCCGCTCAGAACTTCACCCACCCGGCCGGATCGAAGGCCCGGCCCTGATGACGCAGTTCAAAGTATAAACCCGATTCTTCGTTGCCACCGGTATTTCCGGCCGCTGCGATCACGTCGCCCGCCTTCACCACGTCCCCCGCCCGTTTGAGGACGGACTGGTTATTGCCGTAAATGCTCATGTACTGGTTGCCATGGTCGACGATGATCAGGTTGCCGAAGCCCCGCAGCCACTCGGAGAACACCACCCGGCCGCCCGCCACGGCGCGCACTTCCGCACCCTCCGGCGCCTGGATGAACATGCCCTTCCACGCCGGGCTGTCGCCACGCTTGCTGCCGAACTTCGCGGCCACCTTGCCGGACACCGGCGCCTGCATGCGCCCTTTCAGGCTGGCGAAGGCGCCATCCGGCGCGGCGGGCGCCAAGGCCACCTCGGACGGACGGGCCGCGCCTTCGTCGCGCGCTTCGGGCTTGTCGTCCTTCGCCACGCGCGGCTCCTCCGGCAGGGGCTTCTGCTCCTTCACTGGCTTGCCCTTGTTTTCGCGGGCGATGCGTTCGCGTTCGGCCTTGATGCGCGCCCGCTCGTCCGCTTCCGCCTTGGCCTTCGCGGCGCGGGCGGCGGCCAGTTCTTCCTTGCGCTTCTTCTCCGCCGCGGCGGCGCGCGCCTGTTCCTCGATAAGCTTGTTCAGGCGATTCACGAGGGCGCCCATGCGCTGCTCGTCCCGTTCCAGCTTGCCCACCTCCTTGCGCTGGCTCTCCAGCTTGCGCGACAGGTTCGCCAGCAGGGCCGCGCGGCGCTGCTTTTCCTTCTCCAGCACTTCCTTCTGCTGCCGCTGCTCCTCGGCGATTTCTTCCAGTTCGTCCTTGGCATTCTGGGCCTGCGCCTGGTTCGCCTCCACCGCCGCCAGGTTGGCGCGCAGGGAAGCGAGCAGGCGCGCCTGCGCCTGCGAAACGTAGGACATGAGCTGCAGCTCGCGGTTGATGCGGTTCGGGTTGTCCCCCGAAAGCAGGAGCTTGATGCGGTCTTCGTTGCCCGTTACGTACTGCTCGCGCAGCAGCTTCGCGAGCTGCTGCTTCTGCTGCGCCACCACGGCGGCAAGGCGTTCATGCTCGGCCGCCAGCTCCTTCACGCGCTGGTTGGTCTGCTCCTGCTCCTCGGCCAGCTCGCGCAGGGAGCGGCGGGCATTGGAAATGGCTTCTTCCGACTCGGCCAGCGTATCCGCCGCATCCTCGCGCGCGCTCTCGGTCTTGCCGATGTCGCTCTTCAGGGCGTTCAGCTTCTGCTGCAGGGCCTTGCGCTCGGCCTCGGCCACAGCCTTCTGCTTGCTGCGTTCGGTGGGCTTGGGCGCCGCCAGCACGTTGCCGGCGGCCAGCGCCAGCGCCAGGGCTGCGGCCAGCCACTGGCGGGTCGGAATCACTGCCATCCTGCGCTTACTTGGCCTTGCCCTGGTTGGCGACAGCTGCCTGAGCCGCGGCAATGGCCGCCGGGTCGCCCAGGTAGTAGTGGCGGATAGGCTTCAGGTCGGCGTCCAGCTCGTACACCAGGGGCTGGCCGTTCGGAATGTTCAGGCCGACAATGGCTTCGTCGCTGATGCCGTCCAGCATCTTGATCAGGGCGCGCAGGCTGTTGCCGTGGGCCGAGATCAGGATTTTCTTGCCCGCGCGGATGGCGGGGGCGATTTCCTCGTCCCAGGCGGGCATGACGCGAGCCACGGTGTCCTTCAGGCATTCGGTCATGGGAATCTGCTCCTTCGGCAGACCGGCGTAGCGCGGATCGTGGAAGGAGGTGCGGTCGTCGCCCGCTTCCAGGGCCGGGGGCGGCGTGTCGTAGCTGCGGCGCCAGACCAGCACTTGCGCATCGCCGAACTTGGCGGCCGTTTCCGCCTTGTCCAGGCCCTGCAGGGCGCCGTAGTGGCGCTCGTTCAGGCGCCAGTCGTGCTTGATGGGCAGGTACATGCGGTCCATTTCGTCCAGCGTCAGCCACAGGGTGCGGATGGCGCGCTTCAGCACGGAGGTGTAGCACAGGTCGAACTCATAGCCTTCTTCCTTCAGCACCTTGCCGGCGGCCTTCGCTTCGGCAACGCCCTTCTCGGTCAGATCCACATCGGTCCAGCCGGTGAAACGGTTTTCGAGATTCCAGGTGGACTCGCCATGACGCATGAAAACAATTTTGTACATAGAGCAATCTTCTAAAGGTGGAATGGGACAGAAATGGACCGCCTGAGCCGTCGTTCGCCTTCTATTTTATAATGCGCGCATTCACTTCAACCATTGGAAGCCCGTGAAATTCGTTCTCGACCATATCTTTCTTATTGGCATCGTTCTGCTCTCCGGCGGCGCGCTGCTGTGGCCGTCCCTGACCCAGCGGGGGAAAAAAGCCTCGCCGCAGGAAGTGACCCTGTTGATAAACCGGGGTAAAGCCACCATTGTGGATGTACGCGAGGCGAGCGCCTTTGCCGCCGGCCACTTGCCGGACGCAAAGAATATTCCGCTGGCCGAGCTGGCCCAGCGCGGTAGCGAGCTGGACAAATTCAAGAACAAGACGGCCGTGGTCGTCTGCCAAAAAGGGGCCCGTGCCTTCGGCGCGGCGAAAATCCTGGAAAAGGCGGGTTTCAGCGATGTCCTCGTCCTCGACGGCGGCATCGACGCATGGCAGGCGCAGAGCCTGCCTATCACCAAATAACGCTTTGGAAGGGGAATGCCATGACCGCCAATGTCACCATGTACAGCACCGCCGTGTGCCCTTATTGCGTACGCGCCGAACGCCTGCTGGAAAGCAAGGGCGTGAAAGGCATCAATAAAATCCGCGTCGACCTCGACCCGGCCCAGCGCCAGGAAATGATGCAGAAGACGGGCCGCCGCACCGTGCCGCAGATTTACATCGGCGACACCCATGTGGGCGGCTTCGACGACCTGCACGCGCTGGACATGCGCGGGGGCCTCGATCCCTTGCTAAAAGGTTAACGCGCACAAATAGCAACGTGGCGACAGCCAAAATAGGCTGTTTGCATAATAGTTTTGCTACAATTGCCCTCGCGTTTGATTTGGGCCACCCCAAGTCTGGCCAAAAAGCACTATTAATACAGAGCGGCGTGGCCGCTCTTTTCTAATTCTTGAAAGCGTTCCATGTCTGACGAAAACCTGCAACCCGTATTCCAAATCCAACGCGTCTACCTGAAAGACATGTCGCTGGAACAGCCGAACTCGCCGGCGATTTTCCTGGAACAGGAATCCCCATCGATCGAAGTGTCCCTGGACGTTGGCGCCGAGCCGCTGGCCGAAGGCATCTACGAATCGACCGTGACCATCACCGTGACTGCCAAGATCAAAGACAAGGTGGCATTCCTGGTGGAAGGCAAGCAGGCCGGCATCTTCGAAGCCCGCAATATTCCTGAAGACCAGCTGGATCCGGTACTGGGCATCGGCTGCCCGAATATCGTGTATCCTTACCTGCGTGCAAACATTGCGGACGTGATCTCCCGCGCCGGCTTCCCGCCCGTGCACCTGGCCGAGATCAACTTCGAAGTGTTCTACCAGCAGCGTCTGCAGGCCATCGCCCAGCAGCAGGCTGCAGCCGCCGGTTCGACCCCGGCTGAAGGCAGCACCACCGTTCAGTAATAGCTGGACATCAGCAGCCGCTGTTGCGGCTGCATAATCAAAACAAAGGCCATTCGTGGCCTTTGTTTATTTGGGCCGAGGGTTTGTGCAATGAATATTTCCCGTCTGCTATTCGCGTTGCTTTTGCTGCTGGCCGCCCTGGCCGGGCAGGCGGCCGATTTCAAGACGGTGGGCGCGACGCCCGTCGTGCTCTACGACGCGCCCTCGCTCAAGGGCAACAAGCTCTTCATCGTGCCGCGCGGCGCGCCCCTGGAAGTGGTGCTCAGCTACGGCGAGTGGGTGAAGGTGCGCGACATTACGGGCGACTTGGCCTGGACCCAGGCCAAGGGGCTCTCGCCCAAGCGCAATGTGGTGGTGAAGTCGGCCAATGTGAAGGTGAAGGCGGAAGCGGACGAGTCTTCCACCACGGTCTTTGTCGCGGACAAGAGCGTCATCCTCGAATACCTGGAACCGGCAGCCAATGACTGGACCAAGGTGCGGCATCGGGATGGGCTGATCGGGTATATCCGCAATGCCGATATCTGGGGCATCTAAAAGTCCCTTGCTGGACATCAATTCTTAACGCTGAGCATTATGTGACGATGGTTTCCCGACACGTGGGGGAGACCAATGCCAACTCAACTGCCCATCTTTATCGAGCATGGCGGCCGTACGACTTACGGCTTCTTCACGCCGCTGGAAGATAAGACTCCCCAGAGAATGATGGTCCCGCCGCGGCGGGTGATTCCCATCGTATTTCTGCCCGGCATTATGGGATCGAACCTCCGGATGAGCGCAGCGCGGCAGAAGCAGATCGAAAAAACCAACAATATTGCCTGGCGTCCGGACCGCACTGCCGAGGCAATAGCGCTGATGAAAGCAAGCGCCGGACAACGCCAGCTGCAACTCGATCCCAATCAAACAGAGGTCGACACCTATGACCCCGCAAGCAGCCCCACAGGTTCCAAGGAAACGGCGGATGAACGGCACTACCTGAGCAACATCCGCCTGCGCATGTCGTCGGAACTGCCTTCGGTATTCCTCAGCGACGATCCACCTGGGCTAGGGGCGCTTGCCAAGACAAAGGAGCAGAAAGCCATGTCGCGCGGCTGGGGCGAAGTCTACTTCTCCAGCTATCGGGACATCCTGGAAACCTGCGAGAAGTATTTGAACTGCAATATCAAGGACGACTGCTGGAAGACCATCCTCGACAAAGATCCCCGCAGCTGGACCTCCGGCGCGCCGACCGATATGGCGCCGCTCACGTTCGACCAGTTGCGCAGAGCTACGAAGGAATGCTTCTTCCCCGTCCATGCAATGGGATATAACTGGCTTCAAGGCAACGAGGTTTCGGCTCGCCAGCTAAGCAAACGCATCCGCGCGTTGATCTCTTACTACAAGAAGGGACGCTTCGAGTGCGAGAAAGTCATCATCGTAACGCACTCAATGGGCGGCCTTGTCGCGCGCGCACTGGTACATCCAGATTTCGGGAACGCTGCGTCAATCATCCTGGGAATGGTTCATGGCGTTATGCCCGCAATGGGAGCGCCCGCAGCTTACAAGCGCATGCGGTGCGGTTTTGAGCAAGGCCCTCTGAACATGTCCCTTACTGCACGAGTGCTGGGCGATACCGGGTCCAAGGTGACCGCCGTCTTAGGCAATTCCCTCGGAGGACTCGAGCTATTGCCGAGCAAAGCCTACGGGAACGGATGGTTGGAGATCAGATGCAACGGCACGCTGTTCGACAAGTTTCCCAAGCACGGAGATCCTTACAAGGAAATCTACAAGGCAGACGGCTGTTGGTACGGCCTTCTCCGCTCCGAGTGGCTGAACCCAGGCGGAGACAAGAAAGCTGGCGTTGAGCGCACGAAGTTGATGCTGGACCAAGCATGCCAGTTTCATGAAACGATACGGGAAACCTACCACGACACTAGCTACGCACACTACGGAGCTGATCCGAGCCGCCCCTCTTGGGAAACCGTAACCTGGGATCTGAAGCATAGTTTTCCCGGCATCGATTGGCATTGTCTGAACATCGAAGACGATGACCAACAATGCCAGCTCACACTGTTGGAAGCAAACCCACCGCCAAATCGTCCTCGGATGAAAGGCCTGGCCGTTCTTGGAGCATCCAAGGGCCCGGGGGATGAAACAGTGCCGTTGAGGTCCGCTGAACATCAACTGCTAAGTGGAAAATTCAAGGGGATCTTCCGCCAGACCGACTACGAACATCAATCAAGTTATCAGAACCAGCGCGCTCTGCGGTCAACTCTCTACAGCATCGTCCGTATTGCGGAACAAATGAAGTGGGAAAGCGATGCTAGGTGATTCGAGAAGCCGTAGAGCGATACTCTTGCTGCTGGCTGCAGTGTTAGTTGGCATTTTCTTCAACCATGGAACGGGAAGATCAACGATGACACCTCCCTCCGAGCGCATCGGCGCCCTGTTCAACAAGACTCGAACAATTTGCGTTGGCCGCTTCCTGCTGGACATCCCCGATTCAGCTACCGTCGCCTTTGGGCGTACCGACACGCCATTCGAGACCTACCGTTATGAAGGCGATGCAGAAAATATGGACAAGATCATCGCCGGATACATAAGTAGGCTGAACGAGCGGAAGGACCTGGCGTACGGCGCGCTCGTCAAGCCCGACTCCATGCTCGGAAAGGTTGTCGACGGGCCCGTGCCGGGACAGAAGATCTTGTTCGACTTCAGCGACGGTGGCGGCGAAGAGTACCACCTCAAGTCTCTCACCAAAGTAGGGAAAGACTTGTTCCTGCAGTCGGTAGATACTTTCGCCGATCGCAGTTACTACTCGAGAGATCTCGCCGAAATAAACGATTCCGCGGCAAGACTGGTCGCTCGAGATGTAATGACCCAGCGGTTCCTGCTCAACTTAAGCCGCTAATCTAAACGCCTCAGCGGGTGTTTTCATGCCCAGCGCCTGATGCGGGCGCCGGTTGTTGTAGAAGCCAATCCAGTCGGCGATGACCCGGCTGGCGTTCTGCAAACTTTCGAAGCGGTGCCGATGTACGCACTGCTCCTTCAGCGTCCTGATGACGCGCTCCACCATGCCATTCTGCTCGGGGCAGTGAGGCGTGATGAATTCCTGGCGCAGGCCATAGCTGCGCACCAATCTGGTGTAGCTGCGGCTGGTGAAAACCAAGCCGTTGTCCGACCTTAACAAGAATGGCGCTGTAACTTTGCCCAGGGTGCCATAGCGGGCAATAAGGGCCTGTTCCAAGGCCGCCTCCGCCGTTTTAGCCTTGCCGGAGCGGGAAAGATGCCAGCCCAGTAGTTCACGGGTATGGCAATCGATCACCAAAGCCAGCACTGACCACCCATCGCGCCCAGCCCAGACGCGGCACATGTCGGTCGCCCAGCGCTGGTCCGGAGCCGTCGCCACCGAAGGCAAGGCCTGCACACGCGGACGAAAGCCGATCGGCCGCTTCTTCACTTGCCAGCCACGTAGTTGGAAGATGCGTTGCACGGTGTTCTTGTTGAAGCCCAGCAGGGCCGCCACGGTGCGATAGCCGAACGATGGCTCCTCGTTGATCATGGCCTTGATTGGTTCGGCAAAGCGCGGCTGCACCTTCGGCGCCGCCTTGACGGACTTGTAGTACACCGTCCGGCGCGGCATGTCGAACCACTGGCACAGCTTATTGATCGAAACTTTGAATCCGTCTTCTGCTAGTCCCTGGCGGATCGTTTCGATCACTTCTCTTCCTCGCCCAGCAGGGACGCCAGCTTTTTTCTGGCACGCAGTTCCAGCATCGCCTCACCGTAGGCTTCCTGAAGCTCTTTGATCTGGCGTTCGTACTGCTCGCGGACGTCGAGCGGTTTTGCCCGCAAGGCGTTCTCCATGCCCCGCTTGGCTTCATCCACCCACTCTTCGATCTCCGAAGGCGGCATATCAAAGGCCCGGCTGGCCTCTGCCACGGTGGTCTTACCTTGAATGATTTCAGTGACCAGCGCCGCTTTGCGCTTCGCCGTCCAACGTTTTACTTCCTCTTCCATGACCATGCTCACGTGATGTCCTTTCTGTATTATCACCTGAGCAGGAATTCACTGGGTCATTACAGAGACAACAACACGATTCCTACCGAAAGCGGGTTCTGCATTGATGGCGCGCTCGTGCGCGATGCCAAACAGTCCGACATTGAACGAATCCAGGTTGGCGTACGCCTGAAAGAATTCCCAGATGTCCACTTCTCGATTGAAATGGTTCGGAAGAACGACAAGATCGAATCTGATGCCCTGGAGCCCAGGTTGAAGGAAGCCGAGAGAGAAGCGATGCTCATGGGGTTTGGGGCTTGGTACGCAAGAATCAAGATGCTGAGGCGCGGCGAGCGCGCTATCAAACCTTGGAACGGTTACGAGGTGTTGGCTCATATGCCCGAACAGGAACACGAGGGTGAATCCCATCACTTCAACTTCGTCGCGTTGGGCGAACCGAAGAACCCTTACGTCCCGACGATAGATATGGACCTCAACACTGGCGTGGAGCAAAACCGTCCCGGCGCGGCCAGGCCAAGCGTCACGGACGATGAGGCAGTCTACATATGGGATCGACTGACGAATTCCCTTCGTCTGAGACCCATATCACCATCGCCAAACTAATCACCACGTAAGTACCCATATCCAACGTCCTCGGGGTGTGGTACGGAACAAGGATAGAGAAATGAATACTCATCTTTTGCGCGGCAACGCTGCGGCTATCGCGGTCGTGTGCGTCCTCGCCATTCCTTTAATCGTTCACAGCACTGCAAAAGCAGCCAGCCCATCACCATCGGATCGCGTAAGTGTCCTCTTCAAGAAAATGCGCACTGTGTGCGCGGGCCGGTTCCTGTTGGATGTTCCTGAATCAGCCACTGTGATATTCGGTCGCGCCGACACTCCTTATCAAACATATCGCTTGGAAGGCGACGGCAACAATGCCGACAAGATCATTGACGAATACCTGAAAGCGCTGGAAAAAGAGAGATACAGGGTGAGTAACGAGCTACTTGAGCCCGAATCCTTGTTAGGTAAAGTGATAGACGGTCCAGTACCCGGACAAAGAATCCTGTTTGATCTTAGTGCGGCTGCGGGTGACGAATACCATATCAAGTCGTTTACAAGAGTTGGCAACGATCTTTTTCTCCAGTCGGCAAACGTCTTCGCCGATCGAGCATACTACTCAAAGCACCTTTCGCAGATCAATGAAGCTGCTGCGCGATTGAGACCTCGTGATAACAACTCCGTTCCAACAGAGAGCGGCTTTTGCATCGACGGGGCGCTTGTACATGATGCTGAGCACTACCTCGTTGAGCGCGTCCAACTGGGTGTACGGCTAGCCGAGTTCCCCGACGTGCACTTCTCCCTCGAAATGGTTCGCAAGAGCCGAAAGATTGAATCCGATGCCCTCGAGCCCCGGCTAAGGGAAGCTGAGCGCGATGCGATCCAGATGGGGATGGGTGCTTGGTACGCCAAAATCAAAACACTTCGCCGCGGTGAACGCATCCTCAAACCTTGGTCGGGTTACGAAGTGTTAGCGCATCTTCCGCCACAAAAACACGAAGGAGAATCGCATCACTTTAACTTCGTTGCGCTAGGTGAGCCGAAAAACGCCTATATTCCGACAATAGACATGGACCTCAACACTGGTGTGAAAAACAACCGCCCCGGTGCCGTCACTCCCAGTGTGACGGACGATGAAGCAGTCTATATCTGGGATAGGCTAACGAACTCGCTTCGGGTGAGGCCTGTTACGACACCGGCGAAATAGCTGGCTGCTCAGGCAGGGCGCCGCATGTTCATCAGTCGCTTTACCGCGATCTGCACGCCAAAGGCAAAACAGAACGCCATTCCAAAGGTCAAAGCGATCGGCCAATCACGCAACGCCAATGCCACCACAAGGCAGAAGACCGAGAACGCGTAATAGCCGTAGACCATTCCACGCATAAGGCTTACAGCAAACGCGCGCCCTGAGCGGGCGTGCGAGAAGCCGACCAGCACGCTTCCCATCACCGGGAACATCGCCAGGAAGCCGCTCAAACGCGGCCCAAGGCTCGATGCGGCAAACGTCACCGATAGAACAAGCACGGCCCCGGCAAGCATGCGCCACGGTAGATCGTTGCCCTGCACTGGGCTCCGGCCGGGTTCGGGCGCCACATCCGGGAACAGTCGCAGAGCAAGCAGCAAGGCGCCCCAGACCAGCACAAAGCAGGCGACCAGCGGCGGATGGATTGCCTGCAAACCCGCTACAGTCAGGGCGTACGCAAACAGCGCGCAAATCATTGAGCCCGTCACCTCAAAGCGCCCCGACGCCCACGCGTAGGCAAGGCTGAATACCAGGATGGCGACTACCGCCAGCAAGGTTCCTTCTGCCGCCGTGGCTGCGAAGTCCGCGCCCTGCTCCAGCGTGATCGTCAGCTGGATCGGCCCCGCAACGATAGGAAAGGCGGACAGCCAGCCCGCAACGCCCGGCCCCCAGCGCCGCCCCGCCAGGGTCACCATGTAGATCAGGAAGGGAACGAGGAAGAGCTTGAGGATCAGGACAAATGGCATGTGGGGAGTCGGAATGATGGCGGAGCCCGATGATGGTAGTGGCTTCCCTGTGAATCTGGCAACCATTTTCCTATGACCGAACTGTCGCGGCTTCCTGCCTTGCACGAGTTATACTTCGCGTCATGCAAGAATCTGACAAATCCACCGCCCGCCAGCGCAAGATCGCCGTCCTCGGCTCCGGCGCCTGGGGCACCGCCGTCGCTATCAGCGTCGCCCACCGCCACAATGTGCTGATGTGGGGCCGCAACGCGCAAGCCATGCAGCAAATGGCGGCCGACCGCGAGAACAAGCACTACCTCGCAGGCTTCCCCTTCCCCACTGGCCTGAACGTGACCGCCGACTTCGATGCGGCCGTCGCCCACGCTGGCGATGACGGCCTGCTGATCGCCGCCTGCCCGGTGGCCGGCCTGCGCCCCCTGCTGGCCGCACTGAAAGGCCGCAAGATTCCAAACCTGGTCTGGCTGTGCAAAGGCTTCGAATACGAAACTGGCCTGCTGCCGCACCAGATCTTCAAGGAAGTGCTGGGCGACGACATCGCCAGCGGCGCCCTTTCCGGCCCCTCCTTCGCGCAGGAAGTGGCGCGCGGCCAGCCCTGCGCGCTGACCATC
This sequence comes from Massilia endophytica, assembly GCF_021165955.1. Taxonomy (NCBI): domain Bacteria; kingdom Pseudomonadati; phylum Pseudomonadota; class Betaproteobacteria; order Burkholderiales; family Oxalobacteraceae; genus Massilia; species Massilia endophytica. The sequence goes on from NZ_CP088952.1 coordinate 4,515,701, forward strand.
GCTTCCACCTCCGAAAAGCTGCGCGACTGCGTGGTAAGCACCGTCCACGGCGGCACCATGCGCGTGTATTCGAGCGAGGACGTAATTGGAGTGGAAGTGGGCGGCGCCGTGAAGAACGTGCTGGCGATTGCGACGGGCATCGCGGACGGCCTCGGCTTGGGCATGAACGCCCGCGCCGCACTGATCACGCGCGGCCTGGCGGAGATCACCCGCCTCGGCGCCACGCTGGGCGGCAATATCGAGACCTTCATGGGCCTGACCGGCATGGGCGACCTGATTCTCACCTGCACGGGCGACCTCTCGCGCAACCGCCGTGTGGGCCTTGGCCTGGCCAAGGGCAAGCCCCTGCAGGAAATCGTCGACGAACTGGGTCATGTGGCCGAAGGCGTGCCCTGCGCCAAGGCGGTGCGCGAGCTCTCCACCAAGCTGGGCGTGGAAATGCCCATCACCCACGCTGTGGCCGCCGTGCTGTTCGACGGCGAGAAGCCGCAAGACCTCGTCGCCCGCATGCTGGCGCGCGATCCGCGGGGCGAGGCGATCAGTCCTTCAGCAAAATAGTCAGCAGGGCCACCGAATCCTGGACGGCGCGCAAGGCATGCGCCGCGCCGCCTTCCAGGTACAGCATTTCGCCCTCCCGCAGCGTGACCGTGCGGCCGTGGGCATCGAAGGCGATCTCCCCCTTCAGGCACTGCAAGGTGATTTCGCCCTTTACCCAATGCTCCGGCATGCCCTTTCCGACCGGCATGACCATGCGGATCAGTTCCATCTGCTCGGTCTTCACCAGTGCGATGGACGAGAATTGGGACAAATCTTCCGCGCCGTCCCGGATCTGAAACACCTGGCCCGACGATGCGTGCTGTAGCGCCATGACTGCTCCTTGCGTCTGATCTTTATGGCTATGTTAGCAGCGCATCGATTCGGGCGACGCGCGATGGGTTGCCTCATAATTCAGCAACTCGTCATCGAAATCTGCAAGGCAGCGACAAGATCGCGACAGTTTACCGACCAATGGTTTTCCGTTGCATAGTATGCTGACGGCAACTAAATTGCTGAGATAACAATGAAAGTCCGACTGACGTGGCAATACTTCATTGCCTTCTTCGCGCTGAACGGCGTCGTGAGCGAGCTGCACGAGCAGGCGCATATCACGGTGGGCCGCCTCATCACCGGCTGCTACGGCCCGCGCGACTTCAACAACTGGCTAAGTTGCGCCGACGGCCCCCAGTCGCCGCCCTGGGCGCCGCCGCTGGCCGGGCCGCTGTTCAGCTACCTGGTGATGTGGCTTGGCGTATGGCTGCTGCAGCGTGCCCAATCGACGGCCCAGAAATCGCTCGCGTTCTCGCTTGTGTTTGCGCCGCTGCCCTTCGCGCGCATCTTCACGGCCGTGATGGGTGGCGGCGATGAAAAGATCATGCTGCTACGAATGTTCGACGGTTTGCCCGAAGGCGCTGCCCGCTGGGGTGCGCTCGCACTGACACTGCTCTTCTGCGCGCCGCCAATTGTGATGGCATGCCGCGCGCTGACAAACCACCGGCGGGCTTGGTATGTGGCTGGCTTCTGCGTCGTGCCCCTGCTTGTGATCTGGTTCTACAAGTTGAAGTTCCTGAACGGACTGCTGCAGCAAGGCCTGTTCGCGGAGCCCGTCATCATCGGCACGCCACTGTTTGTGCACATCGTATTCGGTGTGATGCTTGCGACAACCGCCTTGATGTGGCCGTGGCTGCAGCGCCTGGAAGGCCTGCCGCCCAAGGTGCGTGGCTTTGCCGTCCCCTGACAGCCGAATGCAGGCGGCACAGCTCGTCCGTTATGCCCCGAAGTGCCGCACAAACCAGTTCGTGGCGAGTCCCGCAACTGCTTCCAGGGTTCCCGGTTCCTCGAACAGGTGAGTAGCTCCGGGGACGATGTCGAGATGCTTCTCGCACTGGAGGGTGGCGTAGGCGACCTGATTCAGTTCGATTACCCCATCATCAAGCCCCCCGACAATCAGCAAGGTCGGCGCGCGCACATTCCCCAAGGCCTGCTTGCCCGCCAGATCAGGCCTGCCGCCGCGTGAAACCACTGCGGCGATATCCGGTCCGCGCTTTGCCGCCAGTTGCAAGGCTGCTGCAGCGCCAGTACTGGCGCCGAACAGACCGAGCGGCAGTGCCGCACCGCTGGGGTGCTGGCGCAGCCAGTCGGCGGCAATGTCCAGGCGCTCGGTAAGCAGGGCAATATTGAAGCGGGTCTGGTAGTTCTGGTCTTCCTGCTGCGTGAGCAGATCGAGCAACAAGGTGCCTATCCCGGCCTTGCGCAGTTCACCAGCGACATAGTTGTTCCGGGGGCTCAGGCGGCTGCTGCCGCTGCCATGCGCGAACAGGACGATGCCGATCAAGTCAGAAGGCAGTTCGAGCATGCCTTCCATGCTGGCCGAGCCGGCCTTGATTCCGATTAGTTCGCTGTGCGCCGATGCCATGATTCTGCTATCTCAACCTTAACCGTGACGCTTCCGCGCACTCAGCTTTTTTGATAGAGGCCAATCAGTTCCGACTGTTCGATGACATGGCCCTGCATTGCCTTCTCCAGCTGTGCCTTGGTGGGGGTGCCCAGGTCGGGCAATTCGATATCGAGCGCATACAGCTTGTGGAAATAACGATGCCGGCCAATCGGCGGGCAAGGGCCGCCATAGGCAGCCTTGTTCCAATCGTTGCGCCCTTCGCGCGCGCCTGGCGGCAGGTTTCCGTGGCCTGCGCCCTGCGGTATGCCGATAGCGTCGGGCGGTATGCCGTACAGCACCCAGTGCACCCAGATTCTTTGCGGCGCCGCCGGGTCCGGCGCGTCTGGATCTTCAATGATCAGCGCAAGGCTCTTCGCTCCAGTCGGCACGCCCGACCAGGCCAGCGGCGGCGACACATCGGTGCCGTCGCAGGTGAAAACAGAAGGCATGTCCTCGCCGTCACGAAATGCGGTGGAGGTAAGTGTCAGACTCATGCTTGTCCCTTTCAAAGCACTTGCGTTTGACAGCCGATCTATGTCTGCGCAGCTTAAGCCACTGCGGGCTTTCATGGCACACCGGAGGCGCCAGGGGCAAGGGAGTCCAGCTGCGCGCGGCGTATCCCGCCACCGCCTAAGGCCGCAACTGCGCAGGGCTCAGGCCCAGCACGCGGCGCAGGCAGCGTGCCATGTGGCTGGGATGAGCGAAGCCGGTTTCAAGCGCGATATCGGTGGCGCTCATTTTCCCTTGCAGGATGTGCGTACGGGCGCGCTCAACGCGTCGTTCGAGCACGAAACGATGCACTGGCATTCCAGTAGCTTCCCTGAACAGCGCCTTGAAGTGGGACAGGCTGAAGCCTGCCACGCCAGCAAGCTCCGCCAGGGTTAGGTCGTGCGCAAGGTGCGCCTCAACATAGTCCAGCACCTGCCGCAAACGCCACTGGGGCAAAGCATGGCCGCGCCTTGGCGCGTGTTCGGCGGCGCCCGTTTGTACTGCTATCAGCCGGGCTGCCAGCGCCGTCGCAAGGCTGTCCGCGAAAAGACGTCCGCCCGGATAGGCATTGTGGTCCTCGGCCTGCATCATCCAGCCGATGCGCTCGATGTGAGGATCGCGAATATGGATCAGGGAGGCGAGATCGCCGCCCTGCCCTGCTTCCGCCATGAGCGATGGCGACAGGCGCAGTAACAGCGAGGTCGCGGGCTTGGTAAGGGTCCAGCGCGTGCTGGAGCCAGCGGGCACCACGCAGAATTGGCCATGCAGCCGAACTCCCTGCCGCTCATGCTGGCCGGCGCGGTACGACACGGGCACAGGCGCCCCAAGATGCAGGCAGAGTACATGACGGTGGTCGACGGGCGAATCGAAGCGCCCTTCAGGAACCGGGGAGGTGAGCACGTCCAGCAGCGGCAACGCCACCCGACCATCGGCCGCGAGAGCGGATGGCGGAGCGGGATAGCAGGCTGGGCGCGTATTCATCGCGTTCGATTGTACGTCCGTTCTGGGCGTGCGGCTTGCCTCTGGCCGCACAAATAATCAGCCGTTTGTGCTCGACTTCGGCTGCAGGTGCGTGCGAGGAAGGGCCCGGATTGCTAGGCTCTTTCCTCGTGATTTCCCTACTGGAGCTTCCCATGAAACGTCGACACTTCCTGCAGCTGACCGGAGCTACGCTGGCCGCTGTCTCCCTCGTCCAAACCGCCCGTGCTGCGCAGCCGCCAGCCACCGATGCCAAGGCCTTCCGCGCCATGCGCAAGTACGCCAACCTCTCGTTCGGGCGTATCGCCTACGTCGACCGAGGCACGGGCGATGCGGCGCTGTTCCTTCACGGAGCTCCACTCAATAGCTTCCAGTGGCGCGGCGCGATTGACCTTCTCTCGCCGTATCGCCGCTGCATCGCGCCGGACTTCATGGGACTCGGTTACTCCGAGGTACCGGAGCACCAAGCGCTCGATGCACGAGCGCAGCTGGAAATGCTCGTAGCACTTCTGGATTCGCTCGGCATCCGGGCTGTGGACATCGTTGCAAGCGACAGCGGCGGCGCAGTAGCGCAGCTCTTTGTGGCCCACTACCCCAAGCGCGTTCGCACGCTGCTACTGACGAACTGCGACGTGGAACCGAACAGCCCTCCGCCAGGCATCAAGCCAATCCTCGACATGGCCCGGGCGGGCACGCTTGCCGACATGACGGCCGAATGGCTGACTGATAGAGCAAAAGCACGTGCCACATTTGGTGCAGCGGTATTTGTGAACCCAGCGCAGCTCACCGACGAGATCATTGACTACTATGTCCAGCCACTCGTGAGCTCGCCATTGCGGCGCTCGCAGTACGAACGGTATCACCTTGCCCTAACGCCGAATCCCCTGGCTGGCATCGAGAGCAGGCTCGCCCACAGCACGGTGCCAGTACGTATCGTTTGGGGCGGGAGCGATACGCTATTTCCGCAGACCGATGCCGCGTACCTCGACCGCATCTTCCCACGCTCTCAGGGCGTGCATGTCATTCCCGAAGCAAAGCTGTTCTTCCAAGAGGAGTATCCAAGCGTTATTGCGGCGGAAGCCAGGCGGGTGTGGGGCATGCGGTGACTATTGCCCTCATTCGACCCAAATGCGGTCGTAGCGTTAGCTACCAAAAACACGTCATGGATAACCAACTATTGAGAAAGTAACTAAGTGGAGGTATTCTCCGAAGCAAGCTCATCTGTTGGAGGGATCTTTGATGGAGGATTCGGGGGATGGTGGAAACGCCGGGACGCACACGACGAATGTAGACAATACGAACGCCGTGCTGAACGCGAGGCGATTCTGGTGGGTCAATCAAAATCAGACCTATCAGTTTGAGATTGGTGGCCACTATCTATGGTCTCCCAAAACTAAGTCAAACGGGCACCGGAACCCTTTCTATGACTTCATGTGTGAGGTATCCGCGGGCGACCTCGTTTTCTCTTTTTGCGACACCCGGATTCGAGCGATCGGTATCGCGACGGCACCCGCTCAAACCTCAGTGAAGCCGAACTTTGGAAGCGCAGGTGCAAACTGGGCAGAGGAGGGTTGGCTGATCCCCGTGGAATTCGCCGAGCTAGCTAATGTGGTTCGCCCGAAAGACCACATTGTGACGCTTCGGCCACTGCTCCCTGAGAAATACTCCCCGTTACAGCGTAATGGGAACGGATATCAGTCTGTCTACCTTACGAGGATCGATCATACGTTAGCGAATGCCGTGATTGAGCTTATAGGTCCGAGCTATGCCAGCACCTTGCGATTGTTGGAGGGGGCGGTAGACTGGATTGAGCTGGCGGCGGATCGGGTAGAGGCCGCAATAAAAGGGCGTACGGATATCGGAGTGACGGAAAAGGAGCAGCTCGTTAAATCGCGGCGAGGGCAAGGGCTCTTCAAAGCGAATGTTCGGCTCAACGAGAAAAGCTGTCGTGTAACTGGAATTACCGACCCACGCCATCTGCGAGCGAGCCACATTAAACCGTGGAAGGACAGCACGGATGAAGAAAAGCTGAACGGGTGCAACGGCCTTCTTTTAGCGCCACACGTTGATCACTTGTTTGATCGCGGTCTGCTTAGCTTCAGAAGCAACGGCGATATGCTAGTGTCCCCTCGCTTGGATCGAACTATTCTAAGGAAGTGGAACATAAACGAGACTCAGAACGTAGGCAAGTTTAACTCGGAGCAAGCATATTTTCTGGACTACCATTCGCAATTGGTCTTGAGGTAGGGGGCACAGGGACGGCGCAGCCTCATGCGTTTGAATACACGAGACATAGTTGTACTGGCGTTGCGTTGCAGACTTAGCCCCAGTCCAATAGCTCTCACACACTCGAAGCAGAGGTTGGCATTCCAGGGATATGACGTCGTTGAAACTCAAACACCTCAGTCAACACAGCCTGAATGTGATGATTGCTGTCAATGGCAATCCAAGTTGTCGGGGAACCCATCTCAACGGCACCAACGCTACATTGCAAGATTTGACTGTCGCCCCAACTAAAGGTTGGTCCCATGTAGTGATGCGATGAAACGAGAATACAGGCCAACTCTGTGTTCTGAATTGCCAAGCGAGTAATTTTCTTCGAATGACCGCGCACGACAAAGGTCTGATTGCTGATCGTGTAACGAATCTTCGCATTAGCATGCGGTGCTGGTACTCCGTCAAGCGCATCTGGGTTGCGAACGGCATAATCGCCGAACACAATCTTCAAGTCATTTCGATCTTCAAAGATGGCCTTCCAGGCCATCATTTCGATGCGAGGAATACAACCGACTGCGTCCGGCTCATCAACAGCCAAATTGATGGTGGCAGGCATCGAGCTCCCAGCAATGACTACAGTCTCAAATCCGATCGAACGAACAGCGTCGATTGCCGTCTCCGCATCGCCCAGCACGTCTGGTACTGAGGCCTTCGAGACATCGCCCAAATCAACCAACACGACGCAGTCTTTTGGCTCAACCTCAAGCTCGACCAAAATGGCGCCCATACGTTCGCTAAAATACGACAAGTCGTAAGTGTCTTCGAGCGACTCTCGATCGAGGCGGATGCAAGGAGTCACTGTGTGTGATGCAGCGATATTCTTCAACGCCTGACTGTACTCAGGGTCATCCCAACGATCGTAACCGACGACCGGGTGGACCTGAACGCCTTCCGCACGAAACTGCGCAAAGGAATACTCCAGTACATGAATTCCGCTCTCTGTACGTGCGTTTGACTTCCACTTCGTAATATCAAGGAATGCCTCCTTACCACCCCAGGCCTTACCTGCTTTAGCCGCAGTTCGCGACATTGGCATCTCGCGTGGCTTACCGGGTCCAGGATTGGGCACGTCAAAAACTGGTCGAATGCGAGATTTGTATGATGGTTGCAGGTTCGAAAGCGCTGCGAACTCCCCCTGCTTTGCCGGCAAAATTGGGACGTAAAGTAGATCCATACTAAGCCTCGATTTCTAACAAATTGAAGTGCTTACGCACCTGGTTATGCCCAACAAGATCATTGAATACCGTGTAATTCTCGCGCTCTTTCCTTAATCTCCCAGCAATGATCGAAGGATGAATTCGCAACTCTCTAGACAATTTGTCAATTGTTTCGTAATTCGGATTCAGGTAAGCATCGCTCCTCTTCCAAGCTACACGTGGAATTAGAGCCTCCTTAGCAATTCGATTCGCCTCTAACTCGCGTCGATCCTCAGAAGAAGAATCCAAATTATCAAGGAAAAGTTCTTCTATATTTACATGTTTCCACAAATGAGCAACTTCATGCAACAAGGTAAACCAAAAATTATCCAGACGATCAAACCTTAAGGTCAGTCCAATCACCGGCATTCCATCCGAATCCTGTAGCGCAGCCCCGTCCAGAAGTGTTCCCCTTAACGCTGGCTCGACAACGACCGCTATTCCGTGCTTTTCCAGAAATTCGACCGCAAGCGCTGGACCATGCTCATACCAACTCAGTTGCACTAATTCGCGCAAAAACGCGGGTCCCAAAGTCTCTGGATTGAAAGGGCCAACCCTAGATTTTCTCTCCCGGGCCTTTTGAATCACCCTTGCCAGCCAAGCATACAAGGCATGCTTCGTACTCGGGGAGTAAGCGTCCCCATGTAGACTACGCCTAAACGCCGCACTGCCAAACTGCATTCCCGCATCCGCTATGAAGCCCTTTACGAGGTCCTCAGCAGACTGAACCGCTTTGTTTGTGAGCTTATTCAACCACCCCCGGGCCATCATTTCCTTCACAGGGAAGTCAGCCCAATCTATGTCGTCTTTCCCACCAGTAGACGCATCCGTAGGCTCAATTCCAACCAAGGTCTCAGCAGAAATGCCTAACCCAACCGAAAGGGCGCGAATCATATGCACCGTCAGGGGCCGTTTCCGACTCAAAACCTCTGAGACTCTGCTGCGGGTCCCAAAATACTGAACTAGGTCGGCTTGCCTAAGCCCTTGCTCTTGCATACGGAAATGTATGGCGTCGATAGGATCAGGGGCCTCTATCGGATACTTCTGATTCTCATATGCTTCCACTAAGACGCTCAGCAACTCTAAGCGTTCAGCATCTACGCTGCCAACTGCCGGATTATTGGCAATTAACCTTTGCATCTCGAGCAAGTACTCTTGATGCTGCTCTTCGGAGCGAATTACTTTGGCTTCCATCAACATCTCAATTTACGGGTTTCAAGTCGGTTACGATGGCCACAGCGAGTGGGAATGTCACCGAGATCTCAATGTATTTGGCGCAGTTTACTGCGCGAAAATAAAAGACTCCGTCCGCCACACTTTTTGCCTGTGGAAACTGAAGAAGAACATCCCTCGGATGCTTCCAGTTCGCATGCGAAATTTCCGATACCCAGCTGCGAAGCCACTTATCGGTCTGGTCATCCAAACCGTACAGCGCTTGCAGGCGGTTCCTACCGAGCAGTTTCATAATCCCACTAAAGTTCACGATATGGGAACATATTATTGCTCAGCACGGCTTTCGTCAAGTTCCCAAATTGAGAACTTTTTCATGATACTGTATATACATACAGTAGTCAATCGTATTGATACTTTGGGCATACGCCTACTCCATGGGCGCTGACATTCCTTGCGATTGGAATTTGGACAAGACGCTGGATAGAGACAGGATTGTGAGGAAGGTCGAGGCCCACTCGTGCATGCCGGGGTAAGAGGTTGCTCCGACATCGCAAGCTAGATGGAAATTGGTAAGGTCCTCACGGCACAGGCGGTGTTTCCAATAGGATGAACCAGCTCACTGCTCATGGCCATCAAACATTTGCCCAGGAACACGTCGTCGTTGGAGTTACTTCGTTGAGGTTGCGCTGCAGGCCTGCTGCACGGTCAAGTGTTCCCAGCCGTTGCATGTTGGTGGGTACCTTGGATCATCTCATCTTCGATTCTTCGCGCCCAATCCCTACGTTACGTTCGACGCTTGGAAGTGCTGGGCGAACCCCTCATTTGCGCGTGGTGGGTAGGCCACCAGAGGGGGGCTGAACGATGTTGCCATGAACGTACATCCTTCTTGCTATGCTAAAAGGCATGTACTTCTTGAAGAACATAAAGAGAAACGGCTTACGTGCAAGGCACGTAAGCCGGTGAACTCAAAGCCAATTTTCTGGTGCCGGCTGCCGGTTTCGAACTGGCCACCTGATGATTACAAATCAACTGCTCTACCAAATGAGCTAAGCCGGCGTAACTTTTACGGTCGCGATTATACGCTATTTGATGCGGGTGAGGGTCGGTCGGCCGCCCTTGGGGGCTCCGCCGTCGCCGCCGTCATCGGGGCCGTTGTCGTCTTCGCTGCGGGAGGCCGGCGCGGGGGCCAGTGCGGGGCCGCTGGGGACGGCGGACAGCGATGGCGGCGCGGGTTCTTCCGCCTTCGGGGCGGGCGCAGGCGCAGGCGCGGCGCCCAGCAGCGGTTCGAAGGCCATGCCTTGGCCGTTTTCGTTGGCGTAGATGGCCATCACGTTGTTGACGGGGATGTAGATCTCGCGCGACACGCCGCCGAAGCGGGCGTGGAAGTGGATGGCGTCGTTGTCCATCTTCAGGCCCGAGGTAGCGCCGTAGCTGATGTTGAGGACGATTTCGCCTTTCTTCACGTACTCCATCGGCACGGTGGTGGCGCTGTCGACCTTCACGGCCAGGTAGGGCGTGTAGCCGCTGTCGGTGCACCATTCGTAGATGGCGCGCAGCATGTAGGGCTTGGTGGAGATTTCGGACATGGGTGTTCTGCAAATTACTGCAGGGGGAGCCGGGAGTTAGTGGAACACTCCTGGACTCCCGCCTGCGCGGGAGCGACGGTACGTTATTCCCGCCTAAGTTACGGTTTCTCGCGTGTTTGCTGACTTTACGCGGGTTCGCCGATTAGCGGCGCATCACTTTCTCGGACGGGGTCAGCGCTTCGATGTAGGCAGGGCGCGAGAAGATGCGCTCGGCGTACTTCATCAGGGGCGCGGCCGTCTTCGACAGTTCGATGCCGTAGTGGTCCAGGCGCCACAGCAGCGGGGCCACGGCCACGTCCAGCATGGAGAACTCGTCGCCCAGCATGTACTTGTTCTTCAGGAAGAGCGGGGCCAGAGTGGTGAGGCGGTCGCGGATTTCGGCGCGGGCCTTGTCGTGGCTCTTGTCGTTCGCCTTGTTGCGCTCGCTTTCCAGCGTGTGCACGTGGACGAACAGCTCTTTCTCGAAGTTGAACAGCATCAGGCGGGCGCGGGCGCGCATCAGCGGGTCGGCCGGCATCAGCTGCGGGTGCGGGAAGCGCTCGTCGATGTATTCGTTGATGATGTTCGATTCGTACAGGATCAGTTCGCGCTCGACCAGGATGGGCACCTGGCCGTAGGGGTTCATCGTCGAAATGTCTTCCGGCTTGTTGAACAGGTCCACGTCGCGCACTTCGAAGTCCATGCCTTTTTCGAACAGGACCAGGCGGCAGCGCTGGGAGAATGGGCAGGTGGTGCCCGAATAGAGAACCATCATTTTTCGTAGTTCCTTAGAAACAAAGGGGGCGAGACCGCGAACGGTTCACCCCAGTTGAGCCGCTGGCTCTTGGCCAGCGGCGCAAAACTGCGCCGGCACGGGCCGGCGCGCGGATTATTTGACTTCTTTCCAGTACGAGGCGTTCAGGCGCCACGCGAGCAGGGCGAAGACGGTCAGGAACAGCACCACCCACACGCCCAGGCGCTTGCGGAACTGCTGGGCCGGCTCGGCCATCCATTCCATGTAGCCCACCAGGTCGGCCACAGCGGTGTCGAACTCCAGCTTGCTCATCTTGCCCGGGGTCACCTGCTCGAAGCCCACGAACTTGTGGATCATCTTGCTCTCGTCATGGGGGTCCTTTTCCTCCACCATCTTGGCGGCCTGTACGCCCTGCAGATCCCACAGCACGTGCGGCATGGCCACGTTCGGCACCACCAGGTTGTTGAAGCCGGTGGGGCGGGTGTCGTCCTTGTAGAAGGTGCGCAGGTAAGTATACAGGTAGTCGCCGCCGGTGCCGGCGGAGCTGGCCTTGGCGCGCGCGATCACGGACAGGTCCGGCGGCACAACGCCGAACCAGGCCTTGGCGTCCTTGGCGGGCATGGCGGTGGTCATCATTTCGCCCACTTTTTCGCCCGTGAACAGCAGGTTGGCCTTGATCTGCTCTTCCGTCAGGCCCAGGTCGCGCAGGCGGTTGTAGCGCATGGACGAGGCGTTGTGGCAGTTCAGGCAGTAGTTCACGAACAGCTTGGCGCCGTTCTGCAGGGCCGCCATGTTGGTGGAGCGGTCCGGCGCGCGGTCCAGCTTGTGGCCGCCTTCGCTGGCGAAAGCCAGGCCCGGCACGACGATTGCCAGGATGGCGAGCGTTTTCTTATAGAAATTCATTCTTGGTCCTTTGCCTGGTGTCGATCAGTGCGGATGGAAAGTGACGCGGTCCGGCACTTTCTTGAAGTTGCCCATGGTGCTCCACCATGGCATCAGCAGGAAGAAGGCGAAGTAGTACAGCGTGGCGACCTGCGACACGATGGTACCGATCACGCTCGGCGGCTGGGTGCCCAGGTAGCCCAGGGTCACGAAGGCCAGCGCCAGCAGGGCGTACACATACTTGTGCCAGTCAGGACGGTAGCGGATGGATTTCACCGGCGACTTGTCCAGCCACGGCAGGAAGGCCAGGATCACGACCGAGCTGCCGAAGAAGACCACGCCCCAGAACTTCGCATCCAGCACGCTTGGCAGCATGCCGACGATGGCGATCAGGGCGAACACGGCGATGCCGGCCTTGACCTTGAAGGACAGGCGCGACTTCAGCCACAGGAACACCACGTAGGCAGCCACGGCGGCCATGAGCACCCACATGAAGTCGGCGGTGGTGGCGCGCAGCACCGAGTAGAACGGCGTGAAGTACCAGGTCGGCGCAATGTGCAGCGGGGTCTTCAGGGAGTCGCCCGGCAGGAAGTTGTTGTATTCCAGGAAGTAGCCGCCCATTTCCGGAGCGAAGAACACCACGGTGCTGAAGATCAGCAGGAACACGGACACGCCGAACAGGTCGTGCACGGTGTAGTACGGGTGGGAAGGAATCGAGTCCAGCGGGTGGCCGTCCGGGCCCAGGTTCTCTTTCACTTCGATGCCGTCCGGGTTGCTCGAACCCACTTCGTGCAGTGCGATCAGGTGTGCTGCCACCAGGCCCAGCAGGACCAGCGGAATCGCGATCACGTGGAAGGCGAAGAAGCGGTTCAGGGTGGCGTCGGACACCACGTAGTCGCCGCGGATCCACAGCGACAGGTCAGGGCCGATCAGCGGAATGGCGCCGAACAGGTTCACAATCACCTGCGCGCCCCAGTACGACATCTGGCCCCATGGCAGCAGGTAGCCGAAGAAGGCTTCGGCCATCAGGCACAGGAAGATGGCGAAACCGAACAGCCAGATCAGCTCGCGCGGCTTGCGGTAGGAGCCGTAGAGCAGGCCGCGGGTCATGTGCAGGTACACAATGATGAAGAAGGCCGAGGCGCCGGTGGAGTGCATGTAGCGCACCAGCCAGCCCCATGGCACTTCGCGCATGATGTATTCCACGGAGCCGAAGGCCAGGTTGGCGTCCGGCTTGTAGTGCATGGTCAGGAAGATGCCGGTAACGATCTGCAGCACCAGCACCAGCATGGCCAGGGAGCCGAAGATGTACCAGAAGTTGAAGTTCTTCGGAGCGTAGTACTTGCCCCACTGGTCGTTCCACAGCTTGGACAGCGGGAAGCGGTCATCGACCCAGCCCAGGGCCTTCTGGCCTGCCGGCGCGTCGGCCGGGAATTTGGTTTCCTTGAAAGCGCCCATGTCTTATGCCTCGCCTTTCTCGTCTTTGCCGATCACGATCTTGGTGTCGCTCAGGTACATGTGACGCGGCACTTGCAGGTTGTCCGGCGCCGGCTTGTTCTTGAACACGCGGCCGGCCATGTCGAAGGTCGAACCGTGGCAAGGGCAGAGGAAGCCGCCCGCCCAGTCGTCCGGCAGCGAAGGCTGCGGGCCGGGGGTGAACTTCGAGGATGGGGAGCAGCCCAGGTGGGTGCAGATGCCCACGGCCACCAGGATCTCCGGCTTGATCGAGCGGTTCTCGTTCATGCAGTATTCCGGGGTGAACTCCTCCGGATTGCGCTTGGAATCGGCGTCGGCGACTTTATCGTGGGTTTGCTTCAGCGAAGCGACCATCTCGGGCGTGCGCTTCAGAATCCAGACCGGCTTGCCGCGCCATTCCACGGTGCGCATCTCGCCAGGCTGCAGCGTGGAGATGTCCACTTCAACCGGCGCGCCTGCGGCTTTCGCGCGTTCCGAAGGCTGGAACGTGCTCACCAACACCCCGGCGGTGCCCAGACCTACTGCCCCACCCGCCGCGCACGTGGCGACGAGCAGACCGCGACGGCTGGAATCGACCTGCTTTTCGTTACTCATACAAACCCCAATCAGTCAAAATGCGAATCTTTTGTTATGCGTCAATAGAGCTTCTAGCAACCTTAAATTATAAGGCAAGCGCATGACGATTTAAAGCAAAACGTTGCATTTGGCGAAAGCGTCCCCATGGGGAGCGGCGCCGGATTTGGCGCAATGTTGAAAAAACCGTATCATCGGGCAGCACCACAACACGGAGGACATCATGGCAATGTTGCAAGAATTTAAAGAATTTGCGATGAAAGGCAATGTGATCGACCTGGCGGTGGGTGTGATCATTGGCGCGGCCTTCAGCAAGATCGTCGACTCGCTGGTGCAGGACATCATCATGCCACCAATCGGCAAGCTGCTGGGCGGGCTGGACTTCTCCAATTACTACATTCCCCTGAACGGGCAGGCCGCGGCGCTGAGCCTGGCGGAGGCGAAGAAGCTGGGCGCGGTCATCGCCTACGGCAATTTCCTCACCATCCTGCTGAACTTCATCATCCTGGCCTTCGTCATCTTCCAGATGGTGCGGCTGGTGAACAAGGCGCGCCGCGCGAACGAGCCTGCCGCCGCCGCCGAAACGGCGCCGCCCGCCGAAGATGTGCTGCTGCTGCGCGAGATTCGCGATTCTTTGCGAAAATAGCGGCTGGACTTCCCATGCGCCGGTGAACGGCGCTTCTTGAACGAACGCCATGCGACGACTCTGGTTATTGTTTGCGCAAACGGTGACCATTGCCCTGGCACTGTATCTTGTCTACTACGCCGTGCAGCCGGACTTCCGGCTGCGGCGTCCGGCCACCGTGCAGCAGCTGGGCACGGCAAGCCAGCCCGCCGCCACCATCGAGGCGGCGCCGGCGCCCACCCCGAACTCCTTCCGCTCCGCGGCGGGACGGGCCATGCCCGCCGTCGTCAACATCCTCACTTCCAAGGCGGTGCAGCGCAAGCATCCACTGATGCGCGATCCCTATTTCAAGCGCTTCTTCGGCGAGCCGGATGGCGAGGAGGAGGACGACGACCAGAACAGCCTGGGCTCGGGCGTCATCGTCAGCCCGGACGGCTATATCCTCACCAACAACCACGTGGTGGAAGCGGCGGACGATATCGAAGTGGTGCTGGCGGACGGGCGCAAGGCCAAGGCCGCAATGGTGGGCACCGATCCCGAGACCGACCTTGCCGTCATCAAGATCGACCTGCCCAAGCTGCCGGTGATCGTGCTGGGGCATGCGGAGTCGGCCAAGGTGGGCGATGTGGTGCTCGCCATCGGCAACCCCTTCGGCGTGGGGCAGACGGTCACCATGGGCATCATCTCCGCGCTGGGGCGCAACAACCTGCACATCAACCATTTCGAGAATTTCATCCAGACCGATGCTGCCATCAACTTCGGCAACTCGGGCGGCGCGCTGATCGACACCAACGGCAATCTCCTGGGCATCAACTCGGCCATCTATTCGCAAACGGGCGGCTCGGTGGGCATCGGCTTCGCCATTCCGGTAACGACGGCCAAGTCCGTGATGGAATCCATCATCAAGAGCGGGCACGTAGTGCGCGGCTGGATCGGCGTGGAATCGCAGGAGATCACGCCGGAGCTGGCCAAGAGCTTCGACCTGAAACGCGACAGCGGCGCCATCATCGCGGGCGTGGTGCGCAACGGGCCGGCGGACAAGGCGGGCATGAAGCCGGGCGACATTCTGCTCTCCGTGGACGGCAAGGCCGTGAAGGACACCAACGACATGATCAACCTGATCGCCCAGCTTGAACCGGGCGGCAAATCCACCATGCGCGTGCTGCGCAAATCCCGCGAGACCGATCTATCCATCACCGTGGGCCAGCGCCCGCGACCGAGAAAGTAAACAAGAATGCATCTGCGTGACCTGAACGGCTACCTCCAGGAGCTGGCCGAAAACAACAATCGTCCCTGGTTCGTGATGAACAAGCCGCGCTACGACATCCTGCGCGAGGAGTTCCTGCAGCTGGTGACGGACGTGATTGTGGAAGTGGGCAAGTTCGATCCGGCGGTGAAGTTCTGCAATCCTAAGAAGGCCATGTTCCGCATCAACCGCGACGTGCGCTTCGCCCACGACAAGAGCCCGTACAAGACGCACTTCTCGGCGGCGCTGGCGCCGAACGACCAGCGGCGTCCCACGCAGGCGGGCGGGCCCACCTACTACTTCCAGCTGAACGGCGAGGGGCGGCTGCACATTGGCGCGGGCGAATACATTCCGCCGCCGCACAGGCTGAAGGCGCTGCGCAATCACATCGTGGAAGATCCTGCAGGCCTGCGCAAGGTGCTCAACAACAGGGCGCTGAAGGCCCGCTATGGTTCCATCCGCGAAGAGGACGGCAAGCTGCAGCGGCCGCCGAAGGGCTTCGACCCGGAGCACGAGCATATCGAGCTCATCAAGCTGAAAAGCTTCTTCGTCTGGACGGACATCGACCTCGACCTGAACAAGCCCGACCTGCTGCTGCCGCTGATCGTCTCCGGCCTGAAGGACACGCTGCCGCTGGTGAAGTGGATGCGCGAAGCCAAGGTCGAAGAGGAAGCCGAGTAACAGGCTAGGCCGCGAGCCAGCGCTCGAGGAATTCGACGCAGACGCGCACCTTGGCCGAGGCGCTGAGGCGGGTGGGGTACACGGCCCACACGTCCGCAGGCTGCGCGTAGCCGGGCAGCACGCGCAGCAGCCGCCCATCCGCCAGCGCGCTCCCAACATCCCATTCCGAGCGCAGGATGATGCCGTGGCCGTCCAGCGCCCACTGGTGGACGATCTCGCCGTTGCTGGCCGATAGCGGCCCGCTTACCTTCACCACCTCCGGTCCCTTCGGTCCTTCCAGCGCCCAGCGCCCGAAGTCGCCGCTGCGCTCGCGGATGACGATGCAGCGGTGCTGCGCCAGCTCGGCCAGCGTCTGCGGCGCGCCGTGGCGCTCCAGGTAGGACGGCGCAGCGCACAGCACGCGCTGGTTCGGCGCAATGCGCCGGGAGATGAGATTCGGCTCGTGCGCTTCCCCAACGCGGATATCGAGGTGAAAGTCTTCCGCGATCAGGTCCACTTTGCGGTCCACCAGTTCCAGCTGGATTTCGAGCGCGGGATACTGCCTCGCCAGGGCCGACAAGGCAGGCCCCAGCCGGTTGCGCCCGAAGCCGGAGCTGGTGCACAGCCGCAGCAGCCCGCTCGGCGCCATCTTCTCGCTCGACACGGCTTCCGCCATCTGCTCCACATCCTCCAGGATGCGCAGCGCCCACCCATGCACCACCTGCCCCTGCTCCGTCAGCGCCACGCTGCGCGTGGTCCGGTGCAGGAGCCGCACCTGCATGCTCTGCTCCAGCATGGCAATGCGCTTGCTCACATAGGCGTTCGACACGCCCAGCTCGCGCGCGGTCGCGGCGAAGCTGCGCCGCCTCACAACGGCGCAGAATAGACCCAGGTCTTCCAGCAGCGGTGGATTATTCACGATATGTGCACGAATACTTCACGATTCCGTCAATTATATCCGCAGCGTGTTTGGCTATGCTTACGGTCAAAGGAGAGCATTTATGAAAACACAACGTATCGCCGTCATCGCCGGGGATGGCATCGGCAAGGAGGTCATGCCCGAGGGTATGCGCGCCTTGCAGGCCGCCGCCCAGCGCTTCGCCCTGCCGCTGGAATTCACCACCTTCAAATGGGCCAGCTGCGACTATTACCTCGAACACGGCAAGATGATGCCGGACGACTGGTTCGCCCAGCTGAAGGACTTCGACGCCATCTACTTCGGCGCCGTGGGCATGCCCCACCTGGTGCCCGACCATATCTCGCTCTGGGGTTCGCTCATCCAGTTCCGCCGCCAGTTCGACCAGTACGTGAACCTGCGCCCCGTGCGCCTGATGCCGGGCGTGCCCTGCCCGCTGGCGAACAAGAAGCCTGGCGATATCGATTTTTACGTGGTGCGCGAGAATACGGAAGGCGAATACTCGTCCGTCGGCGGCCGCATGTTCCCCGGCACGGAGCGCGAGCTGGTGCTGCAGGAAGCCGTGTTCACGCGCCAGGGCGTGGACCGCATTCTCAAGTACGCGTTCGAGCTGGCGCAGTCCCGGCCGAAGAGGCACCTCACCTCGGCCACGAAGTCGAACGGCATTTCCATCTCCATGCCTTACTGGGACGAGCGCGTGGAAGCCATGGCGCCGTCCTACGCGGATGTGAAGTGGGACAAGTACCACATCGATATCCTCTGCGCGCGCTTCGTGCTGAGCCCCGAGCGTTTCGATGTGGTGGTGGCCTCCAATCTCTTCGGCGATATCCTGAGCGATCTCGGTCCCGCCTGTACTGGCACCATCGGCATTGCCCCTTCCGGCAACCTGAACCCGGAGCGGAACTTCCCCTCCCTGTTCGAACCCGTGCACGGCTCGGCGCCGGACATCTACGGCAGGAATATCGCCAACCCGGTGGCCATGGTGTGGTCGGGGGCCATGATGCTGGACTTCCTCGGCCAGGGCGATGCGCAGTTCAAGGCCGCGCACGACGCCATCATGGCCGCCATAGAGAAGGTGCTCGTGGACGGCCCGCGCACGCCGGACATGGGCGGCAGCGCGAACACCACACAGATGGGGGAGGCCATCGCTGCGCTCATCTGAGCCTCCGGAAATCCCCTCCAGTACGGCCTAAACGCAGTTCATGTCGCCAAAAACGCATTTCGTCGCAAGTCGATAGTGCTGGACATAGCGCTTCTCTATAGTTCACACATCGAAAGACGAAATGCAAACCCCAACCGACACAAGGAGCCGATCATGAACATCGCTAAAAACATGGAAACCATCTTCCTCGCCACCCTGGTAATCGTAGGCGCAACCAGCTTCGCAACGGCCGCCGTGCCGAAGCTCGCACACCGCGCCACCGCACCTGTGGCAGCCGTTGAAGTGAAGGCCGATGCTGCAATGCCTGTTGTAACCGTCACCGCAAAGCGCCTGACCGCAGCAGAAAAAGCAGCACTGTAATCGCAGCATCCAACCTTCACGCAGGAGAGCATGATGAACAAGTTTGTCAACGCAACGATGATGGCTGTAGCCCTGTACGCAACGGCGGCTGCCCCCGTGCTGGCGGATGAGATCATCAGCGAATCGCGCACCGTGGATGCGCGCACTGTGAAGGTTTACCTCGATGGCGTGATCGACCTGAAACTGAAACAGGGTCCGGCCTCGCTGGTGGTGTATGGCGACAAGCGCTACGTGCAGAAGATCGTGGTGACGCAGAAGGGCGAAACCCTGCGCATCGGAACGGACCTGCATGGCATCCACCTCGGCCACCCCAACCTGCGCGCCGAACTGACGCTGCCGAACCTTACCGAACTCGTGTCGGCGGGCGTGGGCAGCGCGGAAGTGAGCGGCTTCAAAGGCGACAAGGTTCGCCTGACCCTGGAAGGCGCAGGCTCCGTGAACATGGCTTCGCAGTACCGCACGGTGGACGCAAGCCTGAACGGCGCCGGCAGCATGACCGTGAATGCCGGCATGGCGGACGCCGTGGACCTGAACCTGCGCGGCGCAGGCCAGATCTCGATCAGCGGCCAAAGCAAAACCCTGCGCGCCCGCCTGGGCGGCGTGGGCAGCCTGGATGCGCAGCAGCTGCGCTCCGACAGCGTGGATGTGGACATGACCGGCCTGGGAGGCGCCACGGTGTACGCGAAGTCCGCCGCGAACCTGCGCCTGAGCGGCCTCGGTTCGGCCACCGTCTACGGCAACCCCGTCAGCCGCAGCACCAGCGCGCGCGGCCTGGGACGGGTCGCCTTCAACTGACGGTCCTCTCCCTCACGGAGCATGCTGCCCGCCTTGTGCGGGCATTTGTTTTTGTGCGCGCTGGTCCCAGCCCAGCACAATGCGCAGGTCCACACTCTGCGACGCCACCTTCTGCAGCGACGCTCCGCCGATGCGTTTCGCGAGCGCCTGAGCGGCGGCCTCGCGTTCTGCCGTGAACTCGATGCGCGTGCGCGGAACGGCGAAAGGCAGGGTATTCGTGAGCCGCACGGATTGCCAGGCGCCGCTGCGCAGCCTGCGCGCCCAGTCGGCCGCCATGCCGTTCACGCCGTTCCCGTTGCTGATCTCCAGCTTCAGCGCGGGCGCTTCGCTTGCCGCCACCAGGGCGTAGTCCGCGCGGATATCGTGCGCGCGAAGGCTCTCGGCCTGGCTCATCATCGTCTTCGCCCGCGCCTCCTCGCCTGCATCGCTGAGCGCCTTGCCGAGCTGCTGCCACGTTCCCGCATCGAGCGGGTTAAGAAGGGCCGCCCTTTCGAGCGCCGTCAGCGCGTCCGGCGCGTTTCCCTGTTTCGAGAGCGCATGCGCGAGGTTGCCCAATACCAGCGACATATCCGGCGGCGCCAGGTCTTCCCCGGCGAGCTTTTTCCAGATCTCGATGGCCTGCGCCGTTTCGCCCCGTTCCGCCAGCAGCACCGCCAGGCCGTTGCGCGCATCGACATGGCCTGCGTCGCGCTGCAGGGCGAGCAGATAGGCGTGCTGCGCCTCGTGCAGCCGGGATGCCGCGTAGTGGCTTCGTCCCAGCGCGTAGTAGGCATCCGCGCTGGCAACCGCCACCGGCGCGGGCGCCGCGCCGAAGCGCGGCAGGCTGCAGGAACAGAGCGCGAGGCTGGCGCAGGCGGCAGCGAGGATCTTCCGTTTCGTTTGCATGGTCCTTTCTCCTTAATGGCCGCCGGTCAGGGAGGGCAGCAGAACACGCGTAATCTGGATGGCGGCAGGCCCCAGCAGCACCAGCATCAGCGCCGGGAAGATGCAGAAGATCAGCGGGAACAGGAGCTTGAGCGCGATGCGGGCCGCAGCCTCTTCCGCCATCAGGCTCCGCTTCAGGCGGAGGTTTTCGGAATGCACGCGCAGCGAGTCGCCCATGCTGGTGCCGAAGCGCTCGGACTGGATCAGCATGGCCACGAGGGTATCCACGTCCTCCACGCCGCTGCGCAGGGCAAAGTTGCGCAGCGCCTTGTCCTTGCTGAAGCCCGCGCGCAGCTCCATCAGCACCAGCTGCAGCTCCTGGGCCAGCACGACGCTCTTCACGTGCATTTCGCTCGCCACCTTGCTCAGGGCCCTCTCCAGGCTCAGGCCCGCTTCCACGCAGATCGTGAGAAGGTCGAGGGCGTCAGGCAGGTTCTCGAAGATCTCGCGCTGGCGCCGTTCGGCCGTGCGGGCCAGGATCATGTTGGGCAGGTAGTAGCCGATGGCAGCCGTGGAGCAGAGCAGAAGCAGGAAGATCTTGCGCAAGCCCGCCGACTGCGAACCCGCCAGCACAATCGCCAGCACAAGGGGAAGGCCGATGGCGAGCACTGTCTTCGCGGCGAAATAGAGCACCGGCGCGTTGGCGCTGCGCCAGCCCGCGTTCATGAAGCGGGTGCGCAGCGGCGACCGCTCCCAGCCCTCCTCCGGCAGCGACAGGCGGGTGAAGGGCCTCGCCACGCGGGCCACGCGCTCCACCCACCCGCCTCCTTCATCCACACGCGCTGCGGAGTCCTTGCCGCGGAAGGCGCGCAGGCGGTCGCGCAAGGGTACGGGCGACAGGGCCAGCATGGCGGCGAGCGCCGGAATCGCGACAGCGAAGAACACAACCGCCAGGAAGGCAATCTGCGAGCCGTTCATACCCGTATCCTTATGGTGTTGCGCATCCAGAGTACGCCGAACAGCACGCCGCCTGCCGCATACCAGAGCAGCTTCGGGCCGGCCGGGTCGGTCCACAGCAGGCCTATGTATTTGGGGCTGGTGATGGACATCACGGCCGCCACGCCCACCGGCAGGGTGGCCAGGATCCAGGCCGAGAGGCGGCCTTCCGCCGACAGCACCCGCACCTGGCCCACGAGCTTGAGCCGCGCGCGCGTCATGCGGCTGATATTGCCAAGCAGCTCGGCGAGATTGCCGCCCGATTCGCGCTGGATCAGCACCGCAATCACCAGGTAGCGCAGGTCCGTGAGCGGGATGCGGATCGCCAGGTTGTGCAGGGCTTCGTTCATCGGCACGCCGTAGTTGATCTCCTCGTAGCAGGTGCGGAACTCGCCGCCGATGGGCTCCGGCAGCTCATGGCCCGCCATCTGCAGCACGTTGGCAAAGGAGTGCCCTGCCCTCAGCGCGCGGCTGAGAAAGTCCGCCGCATCCGGCAGCTGTTCCAGAATCTTCTTGAGCCGGGCGGCGCGCAGATGGAACAGCAGGGCCATGGGCGCGGCAGCGCACAGTCCTCCCATGACCAGGAAGGCCAGCAGGGGTACGGACAGCATGGCCAGCAGGCTCCAGCTCACGATCACAAGGGCCGCCCAGGCAGCAAGGAAGCGCCCCACCTGCCATGCCTGACCCGACTGCATCAGCCACCGGTCCAGGACGGCCATCCGGGGTATGCGGCGCAGCCAGTCCTCCAGCAGCGGGGACGCAGCGTAACGGCGCTGCTTGAGAATGCTGATCCGCTCGGCGCCGTCGGCGCGGCCGGACATGAGCTGGAGCCGCCGCGCGATGCGGCGCGAGCTGCCGCCGTGGCGCGCCTGCCACCACAGCCATGCCGCTTCCACGGCGAAGATGACGGAGGCGAACAGGAAGACGTAGAAGAAGGTGAGCGCCATGTCCATGAGCGGCCCCTATTCATAGACCCGGTCGGGATCGAAGACGCTGTCCGGCACGGGCGCGCCAAACAGGCGCAGGCGGTCGGCGAAGCGCGGGCGCACGCCGGTGGCGGAGAAGCTGCCCTGCACCCTGCCGCTGGCGTCCACGCCTGTCTGGTCGAAGCGGAAGATCTCGTGCATGGCAATGACGTCGCCTTCCATGCCCGTCACCTCCTGCAGGCTCACCAGCTTGCGCGCGCCGTCCGTAAGCCGGGACACCTGCATCACCACGGTGACGGCGGAGCAGATCTGCTGGCGCACCGCGCGCGAGGTGAGGTTCACGCCTGCCATGCCCACCATGTTTTCCAGCCGCGACAGGGCATCGCGCGGGGAGTTGGAGTGGATGGTGGCCAGCGAGCCTTCGTGGCCAGTGTTCATGGCCTGCAGCATGTCGATGGCTTCGGCCCCGCGCACCTCGCCCAGGATGATGCGGTCCGGCCGCATGCGCAGCGCATTGCGCACGAGCGCGCGCTGGGTGACCTCGCCCTTCCCCTCCAGATTCGGCGGCCGCGTTTCCAGGCGCACCACGTGGGGCTGGCGCAGCTGGAGTTCGGCGGCGTCCTCGATTGTCACGATGCGCTCCGTGCCAGGAATGAAGCCGGACAGCACGTTCAGCAGGGTGGTTTTGCCGCTGCCCGTGCCGCCGGAGATCAGGATATTGATCTTGGCATGGCCCAGCGCCTGCAGCACCTGCACCATCGGCGGCGTGAGGCTCTTGAACTCGAGCAGGCGTTCCACGGTCAGCGGATTGGCGGAGAAGCGCCGGATCGACAGCACGGGGCCGTCCACCGCCAGCGGCGGAATGATGGCGTTCACCCGCGAGCCGTCCGGCAGGCGTGCGTCCACCATGGGGCTGGACTCGTCCACCCGGCGGCCCACTCGCGACACGATCTTCTCGATGATCTTCATCAGGTGGGCGTTGTCGTGGAAGCTCACGTTCGTGAGTTCCAGGCGTCCCGCGCGCTCCACGTAGACCTTGTCGTGCGTGTTGACGAGGATGTCGGACACGCCGGGATCGCTCAGCAGCGGCTC
The DNA here is from genome assembly GCF_021165955.1 of Massilia endophytica. NCBI lineage: Bacteria > Pseudomonadati > Pseudomonadota > Betaproteobacteria > Burkholderiales > Oxalobacteraceae > Massilia > Massilia endophytica. The sequence goes on from NZ_CP088952.1 coordinate 4,539,179, forward strand.
CAGGGGCCCGAAGCCGAGCATCTCGTGCTGGATGTCCAGCACCAGGTGGTGGCGCTCGCTCTGGTTCAGCACAATGCGCTCGTCCTCGATGATGCGCTGGACCAGCAGGGCCAACTCGTGCTTGAACTGCTCCGGCGTCAGCCGCTTCAGGCGCTCAAGGTCGATCCTGTCCAGGATCAGCTGGTGCATGGTCTTCTTCAGTTCCAGATAGGCCGCCGTACCGGCCTGCTCCAGCTGGACAGCCATGCCGGGACGGTGTTCCTCCGCCAGGGACAGTCGTTCGCGCAGACTCATATCGCCTCCTTCAGTGTTCCGTTTCGCTGCGGCCGAACAGGCGGTCGAACAGGCCCTTGCTCTCATGGACGCGGCGCGAGGTCAGCATCTCCACCAGCTCCGCCAGGCTGCGCGCTATCAGGCTGGTGCGCGAGATCTCGAGCGCGGGCACGCCCTGGTTGACGGAGTCCGTGACGGCCAGGTAGTCGTTGGGCATGGTGTGCAGCACGGGTGCGCCCAGGGCCTGTTCGAGGTCCGCCAGGCGCAGCTTGCCGCCCTTCTCGTAGCGGTTCACGATGAGGCGGGTGCGCTCGATGGGATAGCCCAGGGAGCGGAAGATGTCCAGCAGCCGGCGCCCGTCGCGGATGTCGGGCAGCGCCAGCTGCAGCACGGGATAGATGGCGTCCGCCGTGTCGAGGGCGCGCAGGGAGATGGCGTCGATCTGGCGGCCCACGTCCAGCAGTATGTAGTCGAAGTGCTGGCGCGCCACCCGCAGGATCGCTTCGATATGCTCCGGCTTCATCTCCACCGCGTGGTTCGGATCGTCCGCCGCCGCCAGGATGCCGTAGTTGGGCGCCACGTGCACCAGGCAGGATTCGAGGAAGGCCCCGTCCATGCGCGCGATCTGGGCGCACACATCGGAGAGCGTCATGCTCGGCTTCTGGTCCGAGACATAGAGCGCCGCGTCGCCGAACTGGCCGTGCAGGTCGATCAGCAGCGTCTTCTTCTCTCCCAGCGCCGCCAGCGCGTGGCCCAGGTTCGTGGACAGGAAGGTGGCGCCGCTGCCGCCCTTGCAGGCGATGAAAGCCAGCACCCTGCCGTCGCGCTGGCGCGTGATCCCGGCCTCGATCTCGATGCGGTCCATGGCCTCGTGGAATGCGCGGTGCACCAGGGGCAGCTGCAGCACTTCGCGCATGCCCGCGCGCATGGCATGGATCAGCAGCTCCTGCTGCGGTTCGCGCGTGAGCAGGATGAAGCTGGCGTTGGGATACAGCCGCGCCAGGCGGTCCACCAGGTCCGCCTCGGCCGGTTCCACGTCGCTCGCGTCCAGGATCACCAGTTCCGGCGCGTCGGGCACGATGCGGTCCACTGCCTCCTTGAGGCTCTTGCGGGAAGAAGTCAGCTGCAGCGTGGGCAGGCGCGCGGAACCCTGGGCGGCGATTTCTGCATGCAGCAGGCTGTCCTTACTGATGATCAGCGTCTTCATGTCGTTCCCTCGTTTCGCAAAGTCAGGGGCAATTCGCCATGCCGGGCCGCCGCCCCAGCGATTCCGCACGCACCACCGTGGCCGACGGCGGCACGACCGCATTCACGGGCAGCAGGGGCAGCATGGGCTCGTACGGTACAGGCACGCATTCGCCGTTGGCATTGGAGCAGAAGCTGGCGCGCACGAAGCGGATGCAGTCGCCCCCGTTCGGATCGCGTGCGCAATTGACGGCGTTGCGCATCGGGCACGCAGGCATGGCCGTCAGCGCCGCCGGACCGCCGCCCGGCGCCTGCGACAGGTACTCGATCCGCAATGTATTCACGTCGAGGAAGGGCGCGAGCGGCATTCTTCCCGCCGTGAACAGCGCGGAGCTGCGCAGCGCGGTCATGGCTGCCGGGTCCGAGAAGTCGGTCATGGCCGCGGCGCGCGCCGCCCGCCTCGTTACGTCCTGCACGGCATTCCATACAAAGAGCAGGCGCGAAACTTCGAACAGGCCCACCAGCATGACCAGCAGGGCCAGCATGTACAGGGCCATCTCCACGATGATCACGCCGCGGCCGCGCCGCTTCCGGATGTCAGGGCGCATAGCTCACCTCCACCACTGCATCCAGGTTCCAGTCGCTTGTTCCGAATGCTGCAATGAGCGCGTCCACGCCAATGCCGTCCGGCGTCACCGGCAGGCGGACGTGCAGGCTGACCGACTGCGGCGGAATGTTGCCTGCGCAGGTGACGTCATCGCACAGGACCTGAACCGAGCCGGGGCCGATGCCGGGGCTCACGCCGGCGGCCGCCAGCGCATCCGCCACCATGTTCCCGGCGGCGGCGAACAGCTGGGGGTTCACCGCCGTGTTGGTGAGCACCTCGGGCGGCGCGGACGCCACCATGCGCGCGGCGTCGTACATTGCCTTGTTCAGCACATTGGCATACCAGGCCATGCGCCCGCACAGAATGAGCATGAACAGGAGCAGGACGCTGGCCAGGAGCACAAAGTAGAACTCGAAGGCCGCAATACCGCGCTGCCGATTGCCTGGTCGCGTTTTCATCGGAACAGCTCCGCAGTCTGGGCCAGCGCGTTGGGGTCGACCGTACCGGCGAATTCTCCCGGCAGCACGGCCGCTGTCGCCTGCGCCGTCAACAGGAAACGGCCCACCGCAAGCACATTGGCCTGGACCGTCGCACCAGCGGGAACCGGACAGGCCAGCAGGGGAATATTCAGGATGCGGCGCGAGGCGCGGCCTTTGATGGGCGGCTGGGTCTTGTACGCCGCGCCAGAGTTCAGGTAGGGCGGCAGCCCGGGATATGCCGCCGCCGTGGTGGCGGGGCTTCCCGGATACAGGGTATTCATCTGCGCCTTCGGCACGGAGCCGTTGCCGGGGTAGGTATGCGCCGGACCATAGGCCCACAGCGTGCCGTAGTTGCCCGGCGCTGTGGCGGCCAGTGGCGGCGGCAGGTCGGCGATTGTGCGCAGCGGCTGCCCGGCCCCGCTGGACTGCTGGGCGGTGACGGCAGCGGGCGGATTTGCCTGCCACACGGGCGCCGTGTAGGCCATGATGTTGGTATCCGGCGGCGCCGCGGCGGCGCTGCAGGACGGCGAGGCATAGTTGGCGAAGCGCGAGTTGAGCTCCTGCCACAGCGCGAAGGACGCGATGCGCCGCAGGTTCAGCTGGCCGCCCGAGAGCCGTGGATAGGCCAGTTCCCCGTTGCAGATAAAGGGCGCGACCACGCTGTCGTCCGTGTTCCCCGGCACATTGGGCTGGCCGGGCGCGTCGAGCGGATTCACCAGGAACATTTCGCCGTCCGTTGCGCCCAGGGCCGGGTTCAGCTTGAGCAGGTTGTAGCCCACGCCGTACCGGAAGCCGTATTCCACCCGCTCGCTGACCGGGGCGCCAGCGGGATTGATGCGCTGGGCGACGGCCGCGCTGTCCATCGCGCAGATGGCGAAAGGCGTGATGCCCAGCTTCGTCTTGCCCGCCACGGAGGCTGCCGCCAGCACGGCTGCGCCGGTCGACCTCAGCGCGTTGAAGAACACCGGCTGCACCTGCCCCACGTCCGCCGCGAGCTGGCGGGTATCGACCCTGGCGTAGCGGATGTCCGCAGGCGCTGCCTGGGCCGCCGCGGCGCTGAGCCAGGCCCCTTCCGCCGTATCCGGGCTGTCGCTGAAACTGAGCGCAGCCACGTTCCAGGGCAGCACCTGCCCGCCCACCTTGATGTTCTGCGCGGCGGTCTGGGCGCGGGTGGCGGCGGCCGTGATGCCTGCGGCGGTGCCATTCAGCTGCTGGGCCGCCGCGAGCACGATCCGGTCCGAAGCCGTCTGCAACTGGGTCTGGCGGTTGTACATCACGCCCAGGTCCAGCGCCAGGCCTGCGAAGCCGAGGATAATCGGCAGCAGAAAGGCGTACATGATCGAGAAGGCGCCGCGCTGGCGCCGCAGCGCGGGTTTCATTTCGATTCCGCGACGCCGATGGTGAAGGCGCTGGGCGGCGCCACGGGTGCGGCATAGGATTTCTGGTAGCGGGTCTGGGTCGCCGCCGCGCTGCGCCCGTCCTGCGCGGGATTGGCGTCGCGCCGCCGGCCCGCGTCGGGATCGAGCACCTGCTGGGCGAAGGTGGCGCGGCTGATTTCGCCGGCCTGCTGGTCCCAGCGCGGCGTCGTTGCCTGCAGGGTGGCGCCGCAGCCCGCGGCGGCGGCGCAGAACATGAGCAAGAGGTGGCGTTTCATCGCAGTGCTCCTCATTTCAGGCGGTAGCCGGAGGGCCGCGCGTCCTGCACAGGCTGCGGCGGCGTGGCGGATTCGAGGCGGCCGCCCAGGAACAACTCGGCGCGGCTGGCCGGCTGCAGGGTATCGGTGGGCAGCGCCGGCACGGCAGGCAGGGGCTTGACCAGGCGCGCCGTGATCACGAATACCAGTTCGCTGCGGTCCTGCTGGAAGTCGGTGCTGCGGAACAGGGCGCCCAGTACGGGGATCTCGCCCAGCAGCGGCAGGCCGTGGATGTTGCTGACCTGGTTGTGCCGGATCAGGCCGCCGATGGCCAGGCTCTGGCCGTCGTTCAGCTGCACCGTCGTCATGGCGCGCCGCGTGGTGATGAGGGGCAGGATGGCGCGCGCATTCAGGCCCTGGGCATTGATGCCCACGCCGTCGCGCGACAGTTCCGAAACCTCGGGCGCCACGCTCAGGTTGATGCGCCCTCCGCCCAGCACCGTGGGCGTGAAGCGCAGGCCGACGCCGAATTCCTTCTCCTCCAGCGTGACCTTGTTGTTGTCCTGCGCCACCGGCACCAGTATCTTCCCGCCCGCGAGGAAGTTGCCCTCCTGGCCGCTCATGGCCACGATGGTGGGTTCGGCCAGCACGCGTACCAGGCCGTTCTGGCGGTCCGCTTCCAGCGCCACCCGGTTGCCGTTGGATTTGAGGAGGTTGACGCCGCCTGCCGCCGTGCCGGTCAGCAGGTCCGAGAACAGGGTCGCGGTCCAGCTGCCGATGCCCTTGTGCAGGCCGATGGCGCTTTCCAGCCGGTCCAGCAGGGTCTTGGAAACTTCGGCGATCTTCACCTCCAGCATGACCTGCTGCGGCGCCGTCACGCTGAGGAGGTTCACGATGCGGACCTGCGGGTCCTTCGCCGCCGCCGCGTCCTGGTCGCCGCCGCGCTGGCCGTTCTCCTCGCGCCCTTCGCGCAGGGCGCGCAGGGGCTTGCGCACATAGGCCTGCGCCAGGTCGAGCACACGCGCCAGTGTCGCGCCATCCTCCACGGTTCCGCTCAGGACGAGGGAATCGGCGGCCGCGCTGACGCGGATATTCTTCTCGTTCGGCAGCAGCGTGGCCAGCGCCGCCTGCAGGGCCGAGGGGTCCATGCTCACGGTGACGTCCACGACGGTGCAGGCGCCGCTGCGGCCCTGCACGATCATGTTCGTGCTGCCCACCTCCACGCCAACGAGGTAGAGCGTCTGCGGCGCCACCAGCATGGCCTGCAGCACGCCGGGATGGCCGATGCTGCGTCCCGCCACCTGCTCGGGGAGACGGTAGAGGGACGACTTGCCCAGCTGGAGAGCCAGGCTGGCGGGCGCGCCGGGATCGCCCCGGCACTGCAGGCCATCACCGCGCGGCGCGGCTTCCTTTGCCTCCTTCGCCTCCTTCGGCAGCGCGGCGGCGGCGCTTGCAGCGGCCAGCAGCAGGCTGGCGGCGGCGATCGTTCGACGGGGGACCATGGCTGCTCCTCAAAGGCATTCCCTGCTGCTGCGTACACCATCGATGGCGCCGATGCAGTAGCGCGGCGCGGGTTCGCGGGGCGGCTTCGGCGGCTTGGGCGGCTGTGCTGCCACCGCCAGTGCGGGCGCGGCCGGCTCTTTTGCAAGACCGAGCAGCGTGCCCTTGGTTGCGCCGGGCGTCACCCCGGGCGTCGGATCGACCTGGTTGCGCAGCACGAGCGACAGCGTGCCCACGCTGCGCGCCAGGTCCAGCTGCTCCGCCTGTTCCGGCGTGACTTCCAGCGTCACGGCGTTCACCACGCGGGGCTTGGTCTCGTCGCGGCTGACTTCCTGGGCCACTGCCAGCACGAGAATCCGTTCGAGCACGATCTTCGAGATCGCGTGTTCCTGCTTTACCCCGGGCTCCGTCTGCGTGTTGACGAGAATGTCGACGAAGGTGCCGGGCAGCGCGAAGCCCGCCACGCCGATCACGTCGTTCACGCGCACGGTGATGGCGCGCTTGCCTTCGCTGATCACCGCGGAGAGCCCGCCCAGTGTGCCGGCCGGCGCCAGCTTCGCTTCCGTGAGCGCCTCGCCGCGCAGCACGCTGGTCTTGAGCACCCGCCCGCTCAGGGCGGCGGGATCGCGCAGGGCGCCCTGGGGCAGCCCGTCGGCGGGCCAGTCGGCCAGCTTCACCATGTCCGGGCTGAGGCGCTGGCCCAGGTTCGCATCGGCGGCGGAGACCACGATGCGTGCTGCGCCGGGGCCCTGGCGCAGGAGCCAGCGCGAAGCCAGCATCACGGCCGCTATGCCGAAGACGACGGCCAGGGCCAGCATGAGGAGTGCGCGGCGGTATTTCATTCGATCCTCGCAAAGAGGCTGCCTTCAGTACCGGTGGCCAGCTGCGGTACGGTGGCGGCGAACATGCTGGACCAGGCCTGGTCCAGCGCGGCCACGGTGGGCCGGGCGGGCTGGCCGGCGTAGCCCGCGAAGTCGGCGACGCGGCCGAGGATCTCGCGAGGGAAACTCGCCAGCAGCGGTTGGCCTCCTCCGCGGTGCAGCTCCTCCACGAGGTAGGCCAGTGCGCCCTCGTCCACCTCCATGCCGCAGGCGCGGCACTGCTGGCGGAACAGGGTGCGGTAGGCGGCGTCGCCCAGGGGGCCGATGTGGATCTTGTAGCCTGCCCTGCGCAGCGCGCCCGCGTCCAGCAGCATTTCCGGCTCCTGGCTGGTGACCAGCGCCAGCACCACGTTGAAGGGAACCGTGAATTCGCTGCCGCCCTGCAGCGAGAGCACGTCCTGCTGCTGCTCCACGGGCCGCGCGAAGCGGGCCAGCAGTTCGTCCGCCGGAATGCGCTGGCGGCCCAGATCGTCCACGATCAGCAGGCCGTTGTTCGCCTTCAGGTGGGGCGGCGCCTGGTAGCAGCCATGCGCGCTGTCGCGGCGCAGGTCCAGCATGGGCTGCGTAAGCTCCGCCCCCAGCTGCAGCACGGGGCGCTGGCAGAGGGCCCAGCGTGCGTCCGTGCTGCGGCGATCGGCGCCGTGGCGCGCCTGCTGGGCCAGCGGCGGCGGCAGGTGCACGGCCGGGTCGTGGAGCTGCACGATCTCGGGCCCCACCGCCAGCGCGTAGGGCACCGCGACCACCCCGTGCAGCAGCCGTCCCAGCTTGCGCGCCAGGGTCGACTTGCCGCTGCCGGAAGGGCCGTAGAGGAACAGGGCGCGGCCCGAATGCAGGGCGGCCCCCACCAGTTCGCGCACCTGCGGCGAGAGGCAGTCCTCGGCGAAGGCTTCGGCCACGTCCTGGGCGCTCACGCGCGGCAGGGTCGCCGCCTGGCGCTGCGAGACCGAGCGGTACATTTCGAGCGGCACCGGCGCCGGGCCCACATAGGCGCTGCGCTCCAGCCATCCCGCCGCGCGCTGGCGGCCCGGTCCCGTCAGCTGGTACTGCACGTCGATCTCCGATTCGCCGCGCCAGGAAACCTCGGCCAACTGGTCCGCCACCAGCGTGTCCAGCACTTCGCGCAGCACGCTGACGGGCAGGCGCAGGCGGGTGGTGAGGACGGGCAGGTGCATCTTGCCGCCCACGTAGAGCGTCTTGGCGCACAGTTCGCACAGCAGGCTCAGGTCCAGCCCCGTTTCCTGCACCGAGCGGGGCGGCTGGGGCAGCAGGGGAAGGTCGGCTTCTTGCGTCGTGCTGAAGGGGGAATGCTCGATCATGTGTTTCTCCTGTTGAGGACACGATGTTAGCGAGGCGTTTCCTATCGGATATTGATGTCCAGCAAAAATCAGCGGTGCTGCCAGAACAGCCAGGCCATGGTGCCGAAGGCGATGGCGACGCCGTAAGGCATGCCGCGCCGCTCCGGCCCGTGGGCGGGCACAAAACTCAGCCACAGTAGGGCCAGCGCGCCGCCCGCCAGGGCCGTCAGCACGGCGGTCACCAGGGCGCCCGCGGCGCCGGTGAAGCCGCCGACCATGGCCATCAGCTTCACGTCTCCGGCGGCCATGCCCCGCAACACGTACATCGGCAGGAAGACCAGCAGTCCCGCCATTGCGCCGGCCAGCCAGTCCAGGGCAGTGGACCATTGGGGGTCGGCGGTGCAACGCAGCGCCAGCGCGAGCAGCAGTCCAGCGGCCACCAGCACATTGGGAATCCGGCGCAGCGTGAGGTCCGTGGCGGCAGCCTGCACCACCAGCCACAGCAGAATCAGTTCGCTGCCATTCATGATGAAAAAAGATCCCCTGGCCTTGGGGCCGGGGGATCAAGCTGGGTCAGGGTGCCGGGGTCAGCTTGGTGACCAGAACATCAAAGGCATCTTTCAAGCCATCGCCCAATACATCGAAGGCGACGGTCACTGCCACAGCCAATACCGCGGCGACCAGACCATACTCGATCGCCGTGATGCCCTCTTCGTCCCGCACAAACTGCCTTACAGCGCTATACAGTGCGTTCATGATGTACTCCTTGAAGTAGAGGAAAACTCTGGCGCCTTGCTGCGCAGCCATTGAGTCCACTATAGGAGCGATGTGCCGGTGGCTGTTGACGGTACGCAAGTTTTCCACACGGAATTATTTGCGCCAAGCCACTACCGAATTGCGACTGACATGATGTTTGGCGTATGTCAAACTGGAAGTGCGCCCGCGACTGCGTCTGGCGAGCGCTGCCGTGAAAAAGCGGACGGTAAAATCGTGGCGTTTTCAAAAATTTTTCGCAAAGGATAATTGCCTATTATGCAAAAAGCCTTTATGCTGATCAGCTGTCCTTTGGAAAGGCACCGTGCTTCGGCTCACTGCGCGCCTTGATACAAGGAAACAATGGCGGCTGCTGCGATGAGTAAGTGATTATCCAAAAGAGAGCATGGATTCCCTACTGAAACACATGGTGGACATGACTGGCCACCGCGATCACGCGATGCTCGACATCTCCGTGATCTCGGCGGTGCAGGAACTGGCGCGCGCCAGCCAGGCGCGCGTGCTCACCATCGCCAATGTGCGCGGCCAGCTCTTCGTGCGTCCGCGCGCCGCCGTCGGCGCCGGCTCCCCTGCCCGCATGGTGGAACTGGCCGACCCGTCGAATCCCGGCGAGCCCATTGCTTCCTTCCCTGCGCTGGCGGCCTGCATCGCGCGCCACGAATCGAACGCCGACGCGATCGATGCGGAAGGCAACCACACGCTGTGGATGCCGATCTGGATCGGCGACAAGGCCGACACCTGCCTCGAGATCGTCAATCCCACGCCCTACACGAGCGACACCATCCACACCATCGGCGGCGTGGTCAGCGTCTACCGCAATTTCCAGAACCTGCTCGACTACAGCGAGCGCGATTCCCTGACCGGACTGCTGAACCGCAAGACCTTCGACGACCAGCTGGCCAAGATGCTGCATTCGAGCGGCGAGCAGGAAGCGGTATCGCTGCCGCCCGGCGAAACGGAACGCCGCCACCATCACGAGGAAGAAAAGCAGTGGCTGGCCGTGGTCGACGTGGACCACTTCAAGCACGTGAACGACAAGTTCGGCCACCTGTACGGCGACGAGGTACTGATCCTCATCGCCAACCTGCTGCAGTCCTCCTTCCGTGCACAGGACCGCGTGTTCCGCTTCGGCGGCGAGGAGTTCGTGGTGCTGCTGCGTTCCACCACGCTGGAGAACGCGAAGAAGATCATCGACCGCTTCCGCATCAACGTGGAGCAGCACGATTTCCCCCAGGTGGGCAAGGTGACGGTGAGCGTGGGCTTCACCAGCATCAGCGCCTACGATGCGCCGGTGGTGGTGCTGGGACGCGCCGACCAGGCCCTGTACTACGCCAAGAGCCACGGCCGCAACATGTCTTGCCACTATGATGAACTGGTCAGCAGCGGGCAGCTGCAAACCATCGAATCGAACGATACCGCCGAATTCTTCTGAGGCGCCGCCTCAGTTCAGCGTCATGAAGCGCATGGGGTCCACGTTCCACTTGCTCGGAGTCTCGTGGCCCACGATCTTGTCGCCGCCGCCAAAGCCCAGCGCCTTCGACAGGTCCACCGTTTCCGGCTTGATGTAGAGGTTCTTCTTGGTGTGGAAGAACACGTTCACCTTCGGCGCCAGCAGGTTGGTCTCGTGCGGCTCCACCACCACGCCCAGGCGGCCCGACTCCAGCAGCACCAGGGTGCCCACCGGGTAGATGCCCACGCAGCGCATGAACTCCTGCACCATCTGCGGATTGAAATGGAACTTGCTCCACTCGTAGATCTTGCGCAGGGCCGCCGCGGCGGACATGCCCTTGTGGTAGCAGCGGTCCGCCGTGATGGCGTCGTACACGTCGACGATGGCGGCCATCTGCGCCAGTTCGCTGATGCTGTCGCCCGCCTGCTTGTCGGGATAGCCGCTGCCGTCGCGCCGCTCGTGGTGGTGGCGCGTGATGTCCAGCGCGATCTGCGGTACTTCCGGCGACTGCTTCAGGATGTTGTAGCCGTCTTCCGGATGCTTGCGGATGATGGCGAATTCTTCGTCGGTCAGGGGGCCCGGTTTGTTCAGGATGGCGTCCGGCACCAGGGCCTTGCCCGTATCGTGCAGCAGGCCGCCCAGGCCCGCCTCGCGCGTGATCTCGGGATCCATGCCGCGCGAATTGCAGAAGGCCACCAGCAGCGCGCACACGCTCACCGAGTGCAGGAAGGTGTAGTCGTCCTTGGTCTTGATGCGCAGGAGGCCGAGCAGCGCGCCGGGATTGCGCAGGATCGACTCGGTAATGTTCTGCACCACCGGTTGAACGGCGTCTACTTCAACCGCCTTGCCCAGGCGGACATCGGCCATCACGCTGCGCACCAGGCCAGCGGCCTGGTTGCGGATCTGGGCTGCGCGCTGGAGCTCCTCGCCCAGCGAGGCCTTGACGATCTTGATCGGCTGCGACGCAATCTCCACCACCTCGCGCTCGGTCGCCTGCTGCGCTTCCGCCAGCGTGGGCGCATCCTGCACGTCCAGCCCCTTGCTGATGTCGATCACCACATCGTGGATGCCCGCCCTCAGGATCTTGCGGATTTCTTCTTCTTCCGTGATCTCGAAACGGTTGCGAACGAAGGGATGGGTCATCCAGTCACAGCTGAGGTCGTGGATGAACATGCCGATCTTGAGTTGGGAGGAATCGACTTTCTTTAACATGATCGGGCGGCAATGAAGGGGAAAATGGGCGCGAAGCGCTAGAATAAGTATAGCAAAATTAGTTGCCCAAAAGGATCAACTGAGGCAAAGAGGAGACAAACTTTCAAATGGAATTGCGACAACTTCGTTACTTTGTCGCCATCGTCGATCACGGCTCGCTCTCGCGCGCGGCGCTCGTGCTGCACGTGGCCCAGCCCGCGCTAACCCAGCAGCTGCGCCAGCTCGAAGAGGAGCTTGGCGCACAGCTCCTGCACCGCAGCGCCCAAGGCGTGCACAGCACGGACGCGGGCAAGGTCTTCTATGAGCACGCCCTCGCCATCCTCAAGCAGGTGGCGGATGCCAAGTCGGCCGTGACGCAGTCCGCGGAGCGCCCAGCCGGCGCGGTCACGCTTGGCCTGCCGCACAGCATTTCCGGCGCGCTCGCCCTGCCCCTGCTCACGGCCGTGCGCGAGCGCTACCCCGAGATTACCCTGCAGCTGACGGAAGAGCTGACGGGCAATCTTGGCGAACAGCTAAAGTCCGGCCGCGTCAACCTGGCCGTGCTGTTTGATGACGGGCAACTCTCGAGCTTCGCCACCACGCCGCTGGCGGAGGAGGAGCTGCGCTTCATCTGCCGCGCCGACTCCCCTTGGGTGCAGGGGCGCGAGAGCATGACCCTGGCCGAGGCGCTGGCCGCCACGCTGATCCTGCCCGGCCTGCAGCACGGCGTGCGGCCGCGCATCGAGAGCACAGCACGCCAGGCCGGGCTGCATACTTCCGACGTCATCGAGATCAATTCCATCGCCATCCTGAAATCCGCCATCCTCGCGGACATGGGCGCCACCATCCTGCCTGTGGCTCCAGTGCTGGAGGAAGTGGAGCGCGGCGCCATGCGCGCGCTGCCGATTCACGATCCCGCGATCTCGCGCACGGTGGTGCTGTGCGCGTCGAAGAACATTCCGCTGACGAATGCGGCCAATGCCGTGAGCCGCCTCGTTGCGCAAGTGGCGGATACGCTGTGCACCAGCGGCAAATGGCTGGGGGCCCACACCCTCAGCACTGCCCGAGCGTAGCCGCCATTGCCTCCCGATCCAGGCTGCGCTCGCGCGCGGCGCATACCACGCAGGCCAGGCCGTGGCCGATCACGTTGGTGAGCGCACGGCATTTCATGGTGCGGTCGATCCCGAGCAGCAGCGCCACCATATCGACGGGAACGATCTGCAGCACCGCGACCGTTGCAGCCAGGGTGGTGATGCCGGAACCGGCGATGCCCACGGCGCCTTTGCTGGTAAGGAGCGCTATGCCGAACAGCATGGCCAGGTCCTGCCAGCCAAGCTGCACATGCGCGGCCTGGGCAAGAAAAAGCAGCGCCAGCGCGATATAGAGGCTGGTGCCCGCGAGATTGAGCGAATAGGAAAACGGCAGTACCACGCCGGTCACAGGACGCGGACAACCCAAGCGCTCCAGCTTTTCCGACAGCGGCGCGAGCGCCGCCAGCGAGGAACTGGTGAAGAACACCAGATAGAGTTCCGTGCGGATGTATCGCAGATAGCGCAGCAGCGGCAGTCCCACGATGCGCGCCACGGCGCCCATCGCCAGTACGACAAACAGGATCGAGCTGGCGTTGATGGCGACGATGAACTTCAGCAGCGGCATCAGCGCCAGCGTGCCGTAACGGCCCACGGTATAGGACATGGCCCCGAAAGCCGCCAGCGGCGCGAGGCGCAGCAGCCATCCGACCGCGGCAAACAGCATCGACCTTCCCCGTTCGATCCATGCCAGCACAGGCTGGCCGCGCGCGCCTGCGCGCCCCAGCAGCAGTCCCGCAGGCACCGCGGCCAGCAGCAGGTACAGATTGTTCACATGCAGCGCGGGCACGCCGAGCAGGAAGCCGAAGGCGCCGCGCGGTGCGGCGTCCGCACCGGCAACCGAGGTGGGTTGCGCGTGATCCGCATCGAATCCTGCGCCGGGCTGCAGCACTGCGCCTGCCAGCAGCCCCGCTCCCAGCGACAGCAGGGACATGAAAAGGAAGTACAGCAGCGCGCTTGCCGCCAGCCTGCTCAGCTTGCGGCCCCGGGCCATGCTCGCGGCGCCCGATGCGAGCATGCAGAAGACGAGTGGGTTCATGAGCCACGCGAGCAGCCGCACAAAGCCATCGCTCAATGGCTTCATCTGCACTGCAGCGGCAGGATCGGCGAGGCCGAACAGCAGGCCTGCGCCAACAGTGGCGGCGAGAACGAGGAAGGGACGGCGATAGAAGCGCATCGCTTCAGCGCCTTGCCTGCTTCAGGCTGAGCTTGAGGAAGTGCTGCAGTGTCGGCGTCTGGCCTTCCTCGCGGCAGACAAGGGTGAGAGGCGCGCCGAGGGCCGATGTCGCATCGCGGATGCTGCAATACACCACGCTCTCGCCGTGGAAGCCCTGCATCGACGCGGGCACGGCGGAAACGCCTGCGCCTGCCGCCACAAGGCTGATATTGGTCAGCATGCGCTCCACTTCGATCGCCACGTTGGGCACGAAGCCTGCCTGCACGCAGGCCTCCACGAGATTTGCGTACATGCCCGGCGCGCCATTGCGGCGCACGAGGATGAAGCGTTCGTCGCGCAGCGCCGTCAACGCAATGCTGGGCCGCCCCTTGCCCTTGTGCCTCGCCAGTGCGGGATGCCCGACGGGCAGCACCAGCAGGAGCTCCTCTTCCAGCAGGGTATGGAACTGCAGCCCCGGCGGGCGGCTCACGGGACGGCGCAGGAAGGCCACATCCAGCTTCTCGCGCGCTACGGCTTCGGTGAGCTCTGCGGCGTTGCGCTCCATGAACTCCACGTTCACCGAAGGCCAGGTTTCGCGATAGGCGCGCATCACGCGTGGGATAAGGGGATGCGCGGCCGCTGAACTGGTGAAGCCCACCGAGAGCTGCCCTTCCGTTCCCTCGTTCGCACGGGCCGCGCGTGCGGCGGCCGCGCTCACGTTGGCCAGGATGGCGCGCGCCTCCTGCAGAAACACTTCACCTCCCGCCGTCAGCGCCGCGCCTTTGGGGTGCCGCCTGAAAAGCGGAAACCCAAGCTCCTCTTCCAATGCGCGGATCTGCTGGCTCAGTGGCGGCTGCTGCATGTGCAGACGCTCCGCCGCGCGGGTGAAGTGGCCTTCCTCGGCCACCACGACGAAGTAGCGCAGGTGTCTCAGTTCCATTTGTCTCTCGATATCTTCTAAGTATGGGACAGCTATTTTCAAGATATTTTACATTGATGAGTCCCGCCGGTAGCATCGGTCCACCAAAAAAGGAGGAGACCATGCACAACTGGATTCGCCGCGCCGCCTGCGCGGTACTGGCGCTGTCGGCCGCGCCGCTGTGGGCGCAGGCCATCACGCCCTGCCCGGCCGATCTCGGGCCCATCGCGCAGTGCTATCGCGGCACGGACGCCAACGGCGCCAACTACTGGATTGCGATGCCGCGCCAATGGAACGGCGTGCTCGTGGTGCATGCGCACGGCGGCCCACGCCTTTCCGCCGCCACCAACGACAACAACGTGGAAGACCTGGAACGCTTCGCCATCAATGTGAAGCAGGGCTTTGCCTGGGCGGGTTCGGCTTACCGCCGTCCCGGCTATGGCGTGCGCATGGCCGCCGAGGACACGGAGAACCTGCGCCAGTTCTTCCTGAAGCGTTTCGGCAAGCCGCGCCGCACCATCCTGCACGGCCAGTCCTGGGGCGGCAACGTGGCAGCCAAGGCGATCGAGCTGTATGGCGACGCGGGCCAGTATGACGGTGTCGTGCTCACGAACGGGATGCTGGCGGGCGGCACGCTGAACTACCTGCACCGCGCCGACCTGCGCGCCGTCTACCAGTACTACTGCAACAACCATCCGCGCCCAGACGAGCCCCAGTATCCGCTGTGGATGGGCCTTCCCGAGAACTCCACCTTGAAAAACAAGGACCTGGAAGCGCGCGTCAATGAGTGCCTCGGCCTCAAGCTTCCCGCCGCGCAGCGCAGCGCCGAACAGCAGCGCAAGCTGCGCAATATTCTCGCGGTGGTGCCGGTGCCGGAACGCAGCCTGCAGTCCCACCTGAACTGGGCCACCTTCACCTTCCGCGACCTGATCAAACGCGTGGGCGGGCGCAATCCCTTCGACAACCGCAATGTCGCGTATCGCGGCACGGACGACGATGCAGCCCTGAACCGCGGCGTGCAGCGCTTCGATGCCGATCCCGCCGCCGTGGCCCAGCTGGCGGACGACTCGGACCTGAGCGGCAAGCTCCCCGTCCCCGTCATCACCCTGCACGCCATCGACGACCCCACAGCGCTGGTCGAGTACGAGGACGTCTACCGCAGCAAGGTCGCCGCCGCGGGCCAGAGCGCCCGCTTGCTGCAGACCTTCACCCGCGAGCATGAGCACAGCAAGCTTTCGGACGCCGAATACGCGGCCGTCTTCGACTCGCTCCTGGAATGGGTGTCGACCGGCCGGAAGCCCGGCGTCGCTGACGTGGACGCGGCCTGCGCGCGGGCGGCATCGCAAGTCCTCGGAGGCTGTCACTTCGACCGCACATACCAGCCCAAGCCCCTGTTCCAACGCGTTCCGCCGCGCCACGCGGCTCCCTGAATCACTACAACCACAACGGAGACAAGAATGAAGCGTTCCATCCTCACCGCAGCGGTTCTCGCTGCCCTTTCCAGCCACGCATTCGCCCAGTCGGGCGTGGTGGTGTACGGCTCCTTCGACGGCGGCCTGCGCCACGAAACCAATATCGACCCCGAAGGCAGCAGTGTCACCACCATGAGTTCCAACGGCACCTTCCGCTCCAACCGCCTCGGTTTCCGAGGCAGCGAAGATATCGGCAACGGCATGAAGGTGAACTTCGTGCTGGAGGCAGGCTTCAATTCCGGCACGGGAGCCCTGAACAACACGAACGGCGTGCTGTTCCAGCGCGAAGCGCATGTGGGCGTATCCGGCAAATACGGCGCCATCGACATGGGCCGCAACTACACGGCAGCCTACCGCACCATCATCGCCTTCGATCCCTTCAAGTACCGCTACCCGAGCGTCACCTATGTGCTCTCCTCCACCGCAGGCACGCGCAAGGACAACGACATCCAGTACACCGGCCGCTTCGGCGACTGGACGGCACGCGCCGAATACGCGCTGGGCGAACAGCCGGGCAGCAGCGACAACGGCACCACCAAGGCGCTGGGCCTGAACTACAGCGCCAACGGCCTGAAGGCGGGCGCCGTGTATACCAAGTCCGAACAGAACGTGGGCACGGCCGCCAACCAGAACTACCGCGACTTCGACCACTACGCTTTCGGCGCGTCCTATGAGCTGGGTCCGGTGACCTTCGCTGCCGGCCATGTGAAACAGGAGCAGGCCACCACCACGCGCGACAACACCTCCACCTGGGACTGGGTCGGCGCCAGCTACCAGGTCACGGAGCGCTTCGACATCACGGGCGCCCTCTACCGCAACAAGGCATACAACACCAAGGCCAGCGCAGCAGCCGCCGTCGGCGATTCGCGCAAGGACCTGCTGATGCTGGGCGTGACCTACGAGCTCTCCCGCCGCACCACGCTTTATGCTGAGCTGGACCGCACCAAGCTGGAGGGAGGCTTCGCCACCGGCGGCACGACCAAACTGAACCAGACCCGCCAGCGCGGCATGGCGGCGGGAATGATGCATACTTTCTAATAGCCATCGTTTTTTCTTATACCCCTATCCCCAAACGGTATTTCCGTATACGTCAACTTGTCTCTAAACTGGGAAGAAAGCCGTTAACAACGGCGCCGCCAGCCCGACTCCTGCCAGCACTTACCCAGTATTGCGCAGGCTCGGGCTGCTTCTGAATACCCTTTGGAGACATTCATGCCCGATACCACGGTGCCCGCAGAGCCGGTCACGCTCAAGCCCGTCACCCTCGACGACAAATACACCGCCACCTCCGGCAAAATCTTCCTCTCCGGCATCCAGGCCCTGGTGCGTCTGCCCATGATGCAGCGCCTGCGCGACGAAAAAGCGGGCCTGAACACGGCCGGCTTTATCTCCGGCTACCGCGGCTCGCCGCTGGGCGGCCTGGACGAAACGCTGTGGAAGACCAAAAAGCACCTGGAAGCGAGCCATATCCAGTTCGTGCCGGGCGTGAACGAGGACCTGGCGGCGACGGCGGTGTGGGGCTCGCAGCAGGTGGACCTGATTGGCCCGGCCAAGTACGACGGCGTGTTCGCCATGTGGTACGGCAAGGGCCCGGGCGTGGACCGCTGCGGCGACGTCTTCAAGCACATGAACCACGCGGGCACCGCGAAGAACGGCGGTATTCTGCTGGTGGCGGGCGACGACCATGGCGCCTATTCCTCCACCCTGCCGCACCAGTCCGACCACATCTTCTCGGCCTGCATGATCCCCGTGCTCTATCCCTGCAACGTGCAGGAATACCTGGACCTGGGCGTGCATGGCTGGGCCATGTCGCGCTTCTCCGGCTGCGCGGTGGCCTTCAAGGCCCTGGCGGATACTGTGGAATCGAGCGCCTCGGTGGATGCGGACCCGTTCCGCGTTGAAGTGAAGCTACCGAAGGACTTCCAGATGCCCGAAGGCGGCCTGAATGCACGCCTGTCCAGCATTCCGCTGGGCCAGCAGGCCCGCAATCAGGAAGCCCTGATGCAGGACTACAAAATCTACGCGGCGCTGGCCTATGCGCGCGAGAACAAGCTGAATCACACCACCATCGACAGCAAGGATGCGAAGCTGGGCATCATCGCCAGCGGAAAATCCTACCTGGACGTGCTGGAAGCGCTGGAAGACCTGGGCATCGACGAGGACATGGCCGCCAAGGTGGGCCTGCGCCTGTTCAAGGTGGCCATGCCATGGCCGCTGGAGCCGGACAGCGTGCGCGAATTCGCGCAGGGCCTGGACGAGATCCTGGTGGTGGAGGAAAAGCGCCAGTTCGTGGAATACCAGCTCAAGGAACAGCTGTACAACTGGCGCGACGACGTGCGTCCCCGCGTGATCGGCAAGTTCGACGACAAGGGCGAGTGGGTTGCCCCGCGCGGCGAATGGCTGCTGCCGCCGAAGGCCGACTTCTCCGTGTCGCAGGTGGCGCGCGTGATCGCCAGCCGCGTAAAGCGGTACATCACCGACACCAATATCCAGGACCAGATCAAGGCCCGCCTGACCTTCCTCGACGCGAAGGACGCGGTGCTGCAGAAGGCGATCAACACGCCTTTCCGTCCGGCCTTCTACTGCTCCGGATGTCCGCACAACACCTCCACCAAGGTGCCAGAGGGCTCCTTCGCGCTGGCCGGCATCGGCTGCCACGTGATGGCGACCTCCATCTACCCGGAGATGAACAAGCTGACGACGCACATGGGCGGCGAAGGTACGCCATGGATCGGCCAGCAGGCCTTCTCCAAGGTGCCGCACGTGTTCCAGAACCTGGGCGACGGCACCTACTTCCACTCCGGCTACCTGGCGATCCGCGCGGCCGTGGCGGCGAAGGTCAACATGACCTACAAGATCCTGTACAACGACGCCGTGGCCATGACGGGCGGCCAGCCGGTGGACGGCACCGTGTCCGTGCCGATGATCGCGCAGCAGATGGCAGCCGAAGGCATCAAGCGCATTGCGCTGGTGACGGAAGACCTGTCGCGCTATGCCGACCGCTCGGCGCTGCCTTCGATCGTGTCTCTACACGACCGCAAGGACATGGACGCCGTGCAGCGCGAACTGCGCGAGGTGCAGGGCGTGTCGGTCCTGATCTACGACCAGACCTGCGCCGCCGAGAAGCGCCGCCGCCGGAAGAAAGGCGAGTTCCCCGACCCGGACAAGCGCATGGTCATCAACGAAGCCGTGTGCGAAGGCTGCGGCGACTGCGGCATCCAGTCCAACTGCGTATCCATCCTGCCGAAGGAAACCGACTTCGGACGCAAGCGCACCATCGACCAGAGCTCCTGCAACAAGGACTACTCCTGCGTGAAAGGCTTCTGCCCGAGCTTCGTGACGGTGGAAGGCGGCACGCTGAAGAAGTCGAAGACCGGCGTGGGCAAGGAGAAGGCGGAAGACGAATGGGTGCTGCCGAACCCCGTGCTGCCTTCGTGCGACGAGCCCTACAACATCCTGATCAACGGCATCGGCGGCACGGGCGTGATTACTGTCGGTGCGCTGATGGGAATGGCCGCCCACCTCGAAGGCAAGGGCGCCTCCGTGCTGGACATGACCGGCATGTCGCAGAAGAACGGCTCCGTGACCTCGCACGTGAAGGTAGCGCAGTCCCCGGCCCACCTGCGCGCGCAGCGCATTGCGACCGGCGAAGCCGACCTGGTGCTCGGCTGCGACATGCTGACCGCAGGCGCTGCCGATGCCGTTGCGAAGATGCGTCCCGGCCGCACCCTGGCCGTGGTGAATCTGCACGAGCAGCCGCCCGGCACCTTCGCACAGAACGCCGACTGGGAATACCCGGCGGAAGACGTGCGCGCGCTGATCACCGAATCCGTGGGCGATGCGGGCGCGGTGGACTTCGTGAACGCCACCAAGCTTGCGACGGCCCTGATGGGCGACTCCATCGCCGCCAACCTCTTCATGCTGGGCTACGCCTGGCAGAAGGGCCGCATCCCGCTGAGCGAAGCCTCGCTGCTGCGCGCCATCGAGATGAACGGCGTGGCCGTGGAATCGAACAAAAAGAGCTTCCTGTGGGGCCGCCGCGCCGCCGTGGACCTGAAGCGCGTGGAGCGTGTGGCGGTTCCGGCCCAGGCCATCGTCGTGCAGATGCCGCAAAGCCTGGACAGCGTGATCAAGAAGCGCGTCGAGTTCCTCACCGGCTACCAGAACGCCGCCTATGCCGCCTCCTTCGAAGAAGTGGTGCAGCAGGTGCGCGCGAAGGAAAGCTCGCTCGGCCTGGGCAACAAGCTCTCCATGGCGGTGGCCAAATCGCTGTCCAAGCTCATGGCCTACAAGGACGAATACGAAGTGGCGCGCCTGTACACGGACGGCCGCTTCGTCGAGCAGATGAAACAGCAGTTCGAAGGCGACTTCTCGCTGAAGTTCAACCTCGCGCCGCCGCTCTTCGCCAAGAAGGACGCAAAGGGCCGCCTGGTGAAAGCCCAATACGGCTCCTGGATGTGGAGCGCCTTCAAGGTGCTGGCCAAGTTCAGGGGCCTGCGCGGCACGGCGCTGGACATCTTCGGCCACACCGCCGAGCGCAAGATGGAGCGCGCGCTGATCGTCGAATACCGCCAGCTGGTGAGCGACCTGCTCGCCCGCCTGACGGCCGACAACTACGAGCAGGCCGTGGCCCTGGCTGCGCTGCCGGAGAAGATTCGCGGCTTCGGCCACGTGAAGGAAGCCGCCGTCGAGGCCTACCACGCCGAAAAAGCGCGCCTCTTCGCCGCCTTCAGCGCTCCGAAAGCCCAAGCCGCCTGACCATGGCATCCCCTTTAGGAAACATTTCCTATTAGGGGACAGACCCCTTTAAGAAATTTCTTAAAGGGGTCTGTCCCCATTTAAGCAACTAATTGCTTGACTTGACGTTAACGTAAACGTCATATAATGAACGCTCCCCCTTGATCGCGTGAGCAAGAATTCGAAGGAACATCCATGAACGATCTCTCCAACGCCAAGAAAATTGCCGCTGAGCCGGACCAGGTGAAACCGGCGAACAAGGTCCGCTTCGTGACCGCGGCTTCCCTGTTCGACGGCCACGACGCGTCGATCAACATCATGCGCCGCATCCTGCAGTCGAACGGCACGGAGGTGGTGCACCTCGGGCATAACCGCTCCGTGGACGAGGTGGTGACCGCCGCCCTCGCGGAGGATGTGCAGGGCATCGCCATCTCCAGCTACCAGGGCGGCCACGTCGAATACTTCAAGTACATGATCGATCTGCTGCGCCAGCGCGGCGGCGCGCATATCAAGGTGTTCGGCGGTGGCGGCGGCGTGATCGTGCCGCACGAGATCAAGGACCTGCACGACTACGGCGTGACCCGCATCTTCTCGCCCGAGGACGGCCAGCGCATGGGCCTCGCGGGCATGATCCAGTGGATGGTGCAGCAGTGCGACATCGACCTGTCCCAGTATTCGCCCACTTCGCTGGCGCCGCTGCGCGAGGGCGATATCGCCGCGCGCCACCGCCCGCTGGCGCAGCTGATCACGGCCCTCGAAAACGGCAAGGCTTCCGATGCGCTGCGCAAGGAGCTGGCGGATGCCGCCGCTTCCCTGTCCGTGCCGACCCTGGGCATTACCGGCACCGGCGGCGCGGGCAAGTCTTCACTCACCGATGAACTGATTCGCCGCATCCGCCTGGACCAGGGCGATGCGCTGAATATCGCCGTCATCTCCATCGATCCGTCACGGCGCAAGTCGGGCGGCGCCCTGCTGGGCGACCGTATCCGCATGAACGCGATCAATCCATGGAACGGCAATGCGCGCGTCTTCATGCGTTCCCTGGCAACGCGCGAGGCGGGCTCGGAGATCTCCCAGGCGCTGCCGGATGTGATCGCGGCCTGCAAGGTGGCAGGCTTCGACCTGGTGATCGTGGAAACCTCGGGTATCGGCCAGGGCGATGCGGCCATCGTGCCGCACGTGGATGTGTCCATGTATGTGATGACGCCGGAATTCGGCGCTGCCTCCCAGCTGGAAAAGATCGACATGCTGGACTTCGCGGACTTCATCGCGATCAACAAATTCGACCGCAAGGGCGCCCAGGATGCGCTGCGCGACGTGGCCAAGCAGTATCAGCGCAACCGCGAACTGTGGAGCCAGAGCCCGGACCAGATGCCGGTGTTCGGCACCCAGGCTTCGCGCTTCAACGACGATGGCGTGACCGCGCTTTACCAGGGCCTGCTGCCCAAGCTGGCGCAGTTCGGCCTGAAGACCCAGCCGGGCAAGCTGCCCGCAGTGAATGTGCGCTTCAGCAGCGGCAAGAATGTGATCGTGCCGCCGGCGCGTGCGCGCTATCTGGCCGAAATCGCCGATACGGTGCGCGGCTACCACAAGAACGCGCGCAAGCAGTCGAAGCTGGCGCGCGAACGCCAGCAGCTGCTGGAATCGAAGCGCATGCTGGCCACCGCCGGCAAGAGCGTGGCGGACTTCGACGATGTGATCATCGAGCGCGATCACGCCATGGAGGCGGGCGCGAAGAAGCTGCTGGCCATGTGGCCTGACATGCAGGAAGCCTACGCGGGCGACGAGTATGTGGTGAAGATCCGCGACAAGGAAATCCGCACCGGCCTCGTTCAGCATACCCTGTCCGGCACGAAGATCCGGAAGGTGTCGCTGCCGAAGTATGAAGACCACGGCGAGCTGCTGCGCTGGCTGATGCTGGAGAACGTGCCCGGGTCCTTCCCATTCACCGCGGGCGTGTTCGCCTTCAAGCGCGAAGGCGAAGATCCCACCCGCATGTTCGCGGGCGAAGGCGATGCCTTCCGCACCAACCGCCGCTTCAAGCTGGTGTCCGAAGGACTGGACGCGAAGCGCCTGTCCACCGCTTTCGATTCGGTTACCCTGTACGGCGCCGATCCTGCCATCCGCCCGGACATCTACGGCAAGGTGGGCAACTCGGGCGTGTCCATCGCAACCCTGGACGACATGAAGGTGCTGTACGATGGCTTCGACCTGTGCAACCCGAGCACTTCGGTGTCGATGACGATCAACGGCCCTGCCCCGACCATCCTGGCCATGTTCATGAACACGGCCATCGATCAGCAGATCGACAAGTTCGTGACCGAGAACCACCGCCAGCCGACCGACGACGAAACCGCCAAGATCAAGGCCTGGGTGCTGCAGAACGTGCGCGGCACGGTGCAGGCGGACATCCTGAAGGAGGACCAGGGCCAGAACACCTGCATCTTCTCGACCGAGTTCTCGCTGAAGGTGATGGGCGACATCCAGGAGTACTTCGTGCACAATCAGGTGCGCAATTTCTACTCCGTTTCGATCTCCGGCTATCACATCGCCGAAGCGGGTGCGAACCCGATCTCACAGCTGGCCTTCACGCTGTCCAACGGCTTCACTTTCGTGGAAGCCTATCTGGCGCGCGGCATGCACATCGACGATTTCGCACCGAACCTGTCCTTCTTCTTCTCGAACGGCATGGATCCGGAATATACGGTGCTGGGCCGCGTCGCACGCCGCATCTGGGCCGTGACCATGCGCGACAAGTACGGCGCGAACGACCGCAGCCAGAAGCTGAAGTACCACATCCAGACTTCCGGCCGCTCGCTGCACGCCCAGGAGATCGACTTCAACGATATCCGCACCACGCTGCAGGCCCTGATTGCCATTTACGACAACTGCAACTCGCTGCACACCAACGCCTACGACGAGGCGATCACCACGCCGACCGACGAATCGGTGCGCCGCGCGCTGGCCATCCAGCTGATCATCAACCGCGAGTGGGGCCTGGCGAAGAATGAGAACCCGAACCAGGGTTCCTTCATCATCGAGGAACTGACGGACCTCGTGGAGGAAGCCGTTCTGCAGGAGTTCGAGCGCATCGCGGAACGCGGCGGCGTGCTGGGCGCCATGGAAACGGGCTACCAGCGCGGCAAGATCCAGGAGGAGTCGCTGCTGTACGAACACAAGAAGCACGACGGCTCCCTGCCGATCATCGGCGTGAACACCTTCCGCAACCCGAAGGGCAGCGAAGCCCCGCAGACGATCGAGCTGGCGCGCTCCACGGACGACGAGAAGCAGTCGCAGCTCAAGCGCCTGGAGGCCTTCCACCAGCGCCATGCGGACGTGGCCCCTGCCGCCCTGGCAGCGCTGCAGAAGGCCGCCATCGACAACGAGAACGTGTTCGCCAAGCTGATGGACGCTGCGCGCGTCTGCTCCCTGGGCCAGATCACCACCGCCCTGTTCGAGGTGGGCGGCCAGTACCGCCGCAATATGTAAGTCCCTTCCCGTTTGCGGCGCATCAAGACCCTGATGCGCCGCAAACGCTACCGTTGTAGCTCACAGCCAGGGCCTCCGGAAGAGGACAGGAAATGAGATACGCACGCCTTACGCCGGGCCACGGCTTCAAGCCCTCCAACAGCTTCCTGTACTACCTCCAGCGCATCATCGTTTCGCCGCCCCTCCGCGGTGTCTGCGTGAAATTGTTCCGGCAGTGGGTACGCGTGCGCCAGGGAGTCAACAATGGCAGGCAATCGGCCTTGCGCGACCAGCAGCTCGCCGCCCTGCACGCAGAGGGATACGTGGCGCTCGGGGCGCTGTTCAGCCGCGAGCAGTGCGAGGACATTCAGCGCTACTTCGCGGACAAGGTGCTGACCGACCGGCACGACGAGAGAACCCGTTTCACCATCGATGCGGTTCCCGACACCGTCAGGCTGGGCGAATACAGCCTGCGCGACATCGTGGCCTGTCCCCATATTCTCGCGCTGGCGAACAGCGAAACCCTTCTTTCGCTGGCGGAGCGCTATATCGGCTGCAAGCCCACCATCTCGCAGCTGGGCGTACGCTGGTCCTTTCCCAAACCGGACGGACGCAGCGACCTGCAGACCTTCCACCGCGACTCGGAGGACTGGCGCTATTTCAAGGTGCTGGTCTACCTCACCGATGTGGGGCCCGGCGAAGGGCCCCATGTCTACGTGCGCGGCACGCACCGTACGCGCGCGCCGCTGCGCCTGCACCTCCAATCGGACGCCGAAATCGACGGCATGTACGGGCGGGACATGCTGATCACCGCCATGGGCGAGCGCGGCTTCGGTTTCGCCGTGGATACGGCGGGTGTGCACAAGGGCGCCGCGCCGTCCGCAGGCCGCCGCCTGATGCTGCAGATTCAGTACTCGCTGTTCCGCAGCTATGCCTATCTCTATCAGCCGGAGCCCTATCACGGCGCCCTGCCGCTGGACCGCTACATCAACCGCCTGATCGTGGCCTAGCCACCGACCCGGCCAGCACAAGCTCCGGCTGCCACAGCGTTTGCAGAAGTTCCGCAGGCTTGCCGCCGATGAGGGCCAGCAGCATGTCCGCCATCACGGCTCCCGCCTCGCGGGCGCGGGTCTGGTCGATGGTTGCCACCGGCATGCCGACATCGTTCATGCGTCCCCAGACGATCAGCGACATCTCGCCGCCGATCTGCACGCCCGCATCCTGCAGGGCGCGCACCACACCGGCGCCTGCCAGGTGGTTGTCCACCACCACGGCGGTGGGCCGGTCCGTCCCGGCAAGCAGCTGGCGCATGGCTTCGTAGCCGCTGCGGTGCTCGATCGCGGTCTCGATGAGGTGGCGCGGGTCCGCCTGCAGTCCCGCCCCCGCCAGCGTGGCCATGAAGCTTTCGCGCCGCTGCGCCGCGAAGTTCAGTTCCAGCGGGGCGCTGATCATGGCGATGCGCTGGTGGCCATGGGACAGCAGGCTTTCTACTGCATTGCGTATGCCAGCGGCGTTGTCGTAGTCGAACCAGGCGTATGGCGCATCGAGCTGGGTGCGGCCATGGGCCACGAAAGGAAAACGCGCCCTCGCCAGGTAGGCAATGCGGCTGTCGTGTACCAGCGTGCGGCTGACCACCAGGCCATCGACGCGCCTTCCCTTCACCATCTGCTCATAGGAGGGCATTTCGTTCGCGGCGGATACGGGGGCGATGATGAAGTTCATCTGCGCCGCTTCCAGCGCCTCGGAAATGCCGCCTACGACGTCCAGGAACATGGGGTCGCCCAGGTCCGCAGCCAGCAGGGGGTAGATGATGCCGAAAACGTTGCTGCGCCCAACCGCCAAGGTGCGCGCCGCAGGATTCGCCTGATAGCCTGCGGCTCGCGCCGCGGCGAGCACGCGCTCGCGGGTGCGGTCGCTCACTTCGGGATAGCCGTTCAGCGCCCTGCTCACCGTCGTTTTCGACATGCCGAGCAGGTCGGCCAGGCTCTTGAGATTCATCCGCCGATTATAGCCGAGCCACCCAGGCCGTTATCGGGCGTGCTGCCATCCACGGCACGCTTGAAGAAGTAAAGCATCACCAGCACCACGGCAATGGGCACGAGCGTGAGATAGAAAGCGAAGTGGCCGCTGAAGGCGCCGAACACATAGCCCGTGATCAGCGAGCCCGTGGTGCCGCCCAGGGCGGAGAAGATCACCAGCAGGCCGGTCATCGCCGAGTGCTGGTTCTTCGGCAGGGAGCTGAGCATGACGGAGTTGATGCCGGGGTAGATGGGGGCCATGAAGAGGCCAATCAGCGGGAAGATGAAGGCAGCGACGGGCGCATTGCTCCAGCTGATATCCGGATTCGCAACGACACCGTGAGTGAGCGGCAGCGCCACCAGCACCACGGCGCCCATGCCGATCAGGCAGGCGTTCATGACGGGATACCAGTTCAGGCGGCGCAGCAGCACACCGGCGGAAAGCCGCCCAGCCGCGAGGCAGGCCGCGAAGATGCTGGTGACCTGCACGCTCATGGCCGCAGGCAGTTTCAGGATTTCGTTGTTGAAGGTCGGCAGCCAGGTCCCTACGCTCTGCTCGATCAGCACATAGAGGAAGGCAGTGATGACGAAGACGCACACCAGGGGCTTGAAGAAGAGCCTGAGCATGGCGGCGAAGTCCTGCGCCAGCGTGCGGTCCGCTGGCAGCGCGGCCAGGTGCTCGTCGAACTGGGTCGTCAGCAGCAGAACGAAAGTGAAGGCGCAGAGCGCGGCAAGCACCCAGTACACATTCAGCCAGCTTTGCGACTTCGGATTGGCTGAATCGATGAAGAAGCTGAACACCCAATAGGCGCACAGCACGCCCACCATGAAAAAGCCCTCCAGCGTGTTCATGATGCCCGCGTGGTGCCGGCGGTCCGTGGCGATGAGGCCGAGGGTCGAGTAGACGGACACCTTGGTGAGCGCGAAGGACACGCCCACCGACAGGAAGAGCAGCTTGGTGGTGAGGAAGCTAGGCAGCAGCGGCATTGCCACGCAGGCCGCGGTGACGATGGCCAGCGCGATCAGCATGGCCTTCTTGTAGCCGAGGCGCGGCAGGAAGGAGGCCACGAGGAAGGACACAACGGCAATCGGCAGATCCTTGAAGCCTTCCAGAACGCTGGCGGAGGATTTGCTGATCTCATAATTGCTGATGACCTGCAGGATCACCGTGCCCACGCTGTTCAACAGGATGGCGAACACGAAATAGATCAGGAACAGGATGTACAGGATGCGCTGGTTTTTCATGGTTTGTCTCCTCCGGCCTTTCTTGTTTTAGTAGGCTTGCAGCTTGAACTGCGTGAGCCCAGGTATCACCACATCCGCCTGGGTGAGTATCTCCGGGTCGCCTATGCCCAGCGCGAACATGCCCGCCGACTTGATCGAGGCCACACCTGCCACGGCGTCTTCCACGCCCAGGCAGTCCGCGGGCGATACGCCGAGTTCGCGCGCCGCCTTCAGGAAGATTTCCGGGTCCGGCTTGCCGCGTTCGATGGTGGCGGCGTCCACCACATAATCGAACTTGCCGCGGATACCCAGGCTGTCCAGCACCGAGAACGCGTTCTTGCTGACGGAAGCAAGGCCGATCTTCAGCCCGTCCCTGCGGCAGGCGTCCAGCGTTTCGACGGCGCCGGGCAGCAGGTCGGCGGGAGTCATGGTGGCGATAAGCGCCTTGTAATGCTCATTCTTCTGGTCCGCCAGCGCCAGCTTTTCCGCTTCAGTGTAATTGCCCGCGGCGCCGGCGAGAATCAGCTCCAGGGAGCCCATGCGGTCGATGCCCTTGAGGTGCTCATTGGCCGCTTCGTCGAAAGGTACGCCTTGCGAATCGGCCAGGCGCTTCCAGGCGAGGTAATGATAGCGCGCGGTGTCGGTGATGACCCCATCGAGGTCGAAGATGACGGCTTTGAATCGGCTCATGGTTTCTCCTTATGCCAGCGCGCAGCTGGGGGCGGTATTCGTCAGTGCGACTGCCTTGCCGCGATGGCTGAAGGCCACCGCCGCGCCCTGCAGCAGGGTGTATTCCGTCTTACCTTCGGCAACGCGCACCTGCAGCAGGCAGCCCTGGATGTGAATCTTGAACTGGTAGTGCTGCCATTGTTTCGGCAGGGTGGGAGCGAAACGCAGGCCGCCATTCACCACCCGCATGCCCGCGAAGCCGTAGGCCACGCCCATCCAGGTGCCGGCCATGGCGGCGGTGTGGATGCCGTAGTGCGTGTTGCCGTGCGTGTCGTCCAGGTCCAGGCGTGCGGTCTCCATGAAGTAGTCGTAGGCCTTGTCGTGGTAGCCTACTTCGGAGGCAACGATGCTGAAGATGCAGGACGAGAGCGAGGAGTCGTGCGTCGTCACGGCTTCGTAGTAGTCGAAGTCGCGCTTCTTGTCCTCCAGCGTGAACTGCTCGCTCAGGAGCAGCAGCGCCAGCACCACGTCCGCCTGCTTGCACACCTGGTGGCGGTAGATCACCATCGGGTGGTAGTTCAGCAGCAGCGGATACTTGTCCTTCGGCGTGCTGGCGAAGTCCCATACCTTCTTGTCGAGGAAGCTGTCGTCCTGGGCGTGGATCTTCAGGGTCTCATCGTACGGCAGCAGCATGAGGTCCGCGGCGCGGCGCCACTCCGCTGCTTCGCCCGCGTCCAGCTGCATGGCGGCCGCAATGCGCGCGAAGTCCGCCGGGTATTGCTTCTCCAGCTTTTCCGCCACCGATGCAGCGAAGCGCAGGTGCAGCTGCGCCATGGCGTTGGTGTAGTAGTTGTTGTTGACGAGGGCCGTGTATTCGTCCGGCCCCGTTACCTCGTTGATGACGAAGCGCCCGGCGCGGTTATAGCTGCCGATGCCGGTCCAGATGCGGGCAGTCTCCATCACGATCTCCGCGCCCGCCTGCACCAGGTAGGCGTCGTCGCCCGTGGCGTCCATGTACAGCTTGATGGAATAGGCAATGTCCGCGTTGATGTGGTACTGCGCGGTGCCCGCCGGGAAGTAGGCCGAGCACTCTTCACCCGCGATGGTGCGCCACGGGTAGAGGGCGCCCTTTGCGTGCGACATCTGGCGCGCGCGCTGGCGTGCCATCTCCAGCCCCGCGTAGCGGTATTCCAGCAGCTTGCGCGCAATCTCCGGCTTGTTGTACAGGAAGAAGGGGAAGATGTAGATCTCGGTGTCCCAGAAGTAGTGGCCTTCGTAGCCTTCGCCCGTCACACCCTTGGCCGAGATATTCGTCTTGCCGTCGCGGCCCACCGACTGCAGCAGGTGGAACTGGTTGAAGCGGATGCCTTGCTGGAGGGCGTCGTCGCCCGCGATCTCGACATCCGCCTGCTGCCAGAAATCGGCCAGGTAGGCGGCCTGGCGCGCGGCGAGCGCGGCGAAACCGTCGGCCCGCGCCTGGTCCAGCGCCCGGCGGCTGCGGCCCGGCAGCTCCGGCGCGGGATAGTCGCGCGAGGAGAAGTAGCTGCCGTACTTGGTGAGGCACACGGTCTGCCCCTGCGCCGCCTGCACGGTGTAGCGCTGTTCCAGCAGCAGGCCGTCGCGCTCGAAGCTCAGTTCATGCGGCGCGTCCACTTCGGAGGCCGTTGCGCTCACCAGCGTGAAGCCGCTGTTGCGCGTGTTCTGCACGAGGGCGGAAAAGTGCTCTTCCTGCTCCACCGCCAGAAGATGCAGGGCCGGGCCGGACACCGCGGAACCCACGCGCGGATCGTCGCCCGCCTCCAGGTTCTTCACGGCCCCGTTCAGCGCGGACACGATGCGCACGCTGCCCGCGAAGTTCAGCGGCGTCACCTCGAAGCGGATGGCGAAGAGGTGCTTGTTCTCGAAGCTGACCAGGCGGCTGCTGCGGATGGCCACCTTGCGCCCCTGGGGCGAGGTCCACTCCAGGCTGCGCTGCAGGATGCCGGTGCGGAAGTCCAGCGAACGCTCATAGTTGTCCACGCCGCCCTGCAGCGGGTCGAAGCGCTCGCCTTCCACCCACAGCGAAATGCCCTTGGCGTTCGGCACGTTCAGCATGAACTGGTTGGTGCGCGCCAGCGCATAGGCGTTCTCGGGATAGTGGATGGGTTCGGACTCGTAGAAACCGTTCAGGTAGCTGCCGTCCAGCGACGTACCCGCCGGGCCGCTGTAGCCTTCTTCGCCCGTGCCGCGCAGGCCAATGTAGCCATTGCCGAGCGCGAACAGGGTCTCATCCAGGAAATGGGACTTGGTGTCGAAGCTGGTCTCCCGTATGCACCACGCGTCCAGAGGAAAAGTATGCACAATCCGTCCTTTTATCTAATTCAAACCGGTTTGGATTTCGGTTTTAGTTCTTTTGATCGTAAAACCACAAGGGAAAATCAGGTCTGGCGCACCATCAGCTGGGTCGGCAGCATCTCGGATGCCACCGGCTGGCCGTTCATCAGGTCCAGCATCTTCTTCGCCAGCAGCACGCCGCCGTCGCGCAGATACTGGTGCACGCTGGTCAGCGGAGGCACGAAGCTGGCCGCGCCGGGCGTATCGTCGTAACCGATCACGGAAACGATTTCAGGCACGCGCAGGTTTTTCTCCGCCAGTGCGCGAATCGCGCCCATGGCCAGCAGGTCGCTCGCGGCGAACACGCCGTCGAACACCTGGCCCTTCTTCTTCAGCAGGGAGGAGATGCAGTCGAAGCCCGCCTCGAAGGTAAACGCCTTCGGACGCATGATGTGCACCGTGCCCTGCCCGCCCATGCCGTCGATGAAACCGGCACAGCGTTCCTGCACCTCGGCGTGGTCCACGTCGCCGAGGAAAACCAGCTTCTTGCGGCCCTGCTCCAGGAAACGCTGGGCCGCGCTGTGGCCGCCCTTCCGGTTGTCGGAACCGACCACGATGGTGTCCGCATCCGCCTCGGGCGCCCCCCACACCACCAGGGGCAGGCCCGTCTTCTTCAGCGCCGTCACCGCCTCGCCGTGCGAGCCCTGGCCCAGCAGGATGAGGCCGTCCGCCGCCTGCACCGGCGCCGTGTCCAGCAGCTGCTTCGAGGTCAGCACCACGCTATAGCCCGAGGTGGTGAGCTCCTGCGTGATGCCGCCCAGCAGTTCCAGCGGGTAGGGATCGGACATGGGCCGGCCCCGCGCCGGTGTCATTTCCACCACCACCGCCACCGAGTAGGAACGTCCCATGCGCAGGTTGCGCGCGCTGACATTGAAACGGTAGCCCTGTTCGCTGGCGATCTGCTGCACTTTCTGGCGCGTTTCCTCGGTGACCAGAGGGCTGTTGCGCAAGGCGCGGGAGACCGTGATTTTCGAGACGCCGGCCAGCTGAGCCAGGTCTTCCATCGTCAGTCCGGCCTCGCCTTTGCGTGCATTTTTTGATAAGGCCATCGATCGCTCATTGTTCCAAAACAGGGTGCGAAATCATTATGACAGATTTTTTCTTGCTGTTGGAGGAAAATGACATCGATAACATTTCGATTGACATCGATATCATTTGTTGATTCAATGATAGTTCCTACCCGTGGCAGCGCAGAAACGACGCGTATTGTCCAGGAGACGACAATTTCTCATAAGAAAGCCCAAGCCAAATGAAGACCCCTCGGAAACTCCTGCTGTCCTCCATCTCCCTGGCCGTACTGGCCCTGATCAACCAGGCCCAGGCCGCCGAGCCAGCCGAGCCGCAAGCCCCGGCCCAGGCCGACCAGAACGCCGCGCCCGCGCAGAAAGATGCCGTCCAGGCCGAACTGCAGCAGGTGGTGGTGACCGGTGTGGCGCGGGGCGGCGTACGCCGCCTCGATTCCGCCTTCTCGATCAGCACCGCGAACGAAGAACAACTGAAATCCGCTGCGCCCAGCAGCACGGCGGACATCCTGAAACTGGTGCCCGGCGTGTATGCCGAGTCCACCGGCGGCCAGTCCGGCGCCAATATCGAGGTGCGCGGCTTCCCCTCCGGCTCCGACTCGCCCTTCGTGTCCGTGCAGATGATGGGCAACCCCATCTATCCTGTGCCCACCCTGTCCTTCTTCGAAGGCTCCTCGGCCTTCCGCCTGGACGACACCATCGAGCGCGTGGAAGTGCTGCGCGGCGGACCGAGCACCATCTTCTCCAACGGCCAGCCGGGCGCCACGATGAACTTCATCCTGAAAAAGGGCACGGACACGCCTGAGGGCTCGGTGCGCTTCTCCACCGGCACAGGCGAGCTGCGCCGTGTTGATGTGTTCTACGGCGGTAAGATCAGCGAGGGCTGGTACGGCACGGTGGGCGGCTTCTACCGCAACACCAATGGGGTGCGCGACGCGGGCTTCCCGGCCGACAAGGGCGGCCAGATCACCGCCACCCTGACCCGCAAGCTGGACCAGGGCGAGCTCACCTTCTATGCCCGCCGCACGGATGACAAGAA
Source organism: Massilia endophytica (assembly GCF_021165955.1). Lineage (NCBI taxonomy): Bacteria > Pseudomonadati > Pseudomonadota > Betaproteobacteria > Burkholderiales > Oxalobacteraceae > Massilia > Massilia endophytica. Next base: position 4,571,632 of record NZ_CP088952.1, read on the forward strand.
CGCCTTCTACACCGGCGTGCCCCTGATCTCGAGCAATGAAGGCCGCAGCATCAGCGAATTCCCGGGCTTCGATCCCCTCACCGGCACCCTGATGAGCGGCGAAATGCGCCGCTTCACGGTGGAAGCGGCCCCGGGTAAAACCCTGAACTACGATCTGGGCGACGGCCGCGGCCTGAAAGCCACCGTGCTGGGCGCGGACTTCGAGCAGAAGTTCTCGGGCTGGAACGTGTCGAACAAGTTCAACTACTTCAAGGGCGACCTGAACACCATCGCCATGTTCACGGGTAATAACCCGCTGACGATGGCGGCCTATAACGCCGCCGCCATCAATACCCACCGCAACGCCGTGGCAGGCCAGACCGCCACCACCGCCACCGCCACCTATCTGGACGGCACGGCTGTGAATCCGAACCAGCAGGTGGTGCAGGCCGGCCTGTGGGCCGTGGAGAAGAAGCTGGACTCCTTCACCGACGAGATTCGCGTCAGCAAGGAATGGATGAAGGACAACACCGTCACGATCGGCGGCTACTTCGCCAACTACTCCTCGGACGACGTCTGGTATCTGGGCAGCAGCCACCTGATGACGGCCGTGCCGAACGCGCGCCTGATCAATGTGAAACTGAACAACGGCGTGATCGTGTCCAACAACGGCAAGGACGGCAATGTGTTCTACGCCCCGGTCGCTTCCTATGACGGCAGCAATACCGCCTTCTTCATCTCCAACGATTGGAAAGTCAACGAGCAGATCCGCGTCGACGCGGGCGTTCGCCGCGAACGCCAGAAGATCGATGGCACCATCTCGAACCTGAGCTCGGGCGACACGGACAACAATCCTCTCACCGTGTACAACAACGGCACCTCCATGCCGAACGGTTCGAACACCTTCCTGAGCCGCACGGACTCGGCAAACTCCTTCACCGTGGGCGGTAACTACAAGCTGAGCCGCGACGCCAGCGTGTTTGCCCGCGCCAACACGGGCCATACCTTCATCGCCTTCGACGACCTGCGCAATGCGGGCTCCCAGAAGAACGTGGACGACCGCAACTTCCTGCCGACGCCGAAGATCAAGCAGATCGAAGTGGGCTTCAAGACGGCGACCCAGCTCTACAGTGCCTACCTGAACTACTTCCACACGGAGTTCGACGGCATTGCCTTCCAGCAGATCCTGTCCAATGGCCAGATCCTGAACTCGGTCAGCGGCTCCAAGGGCAACGGCATCGAATGGGAACTGGCACTGCGCCCGGTCAGCAACCTGACCCTGCAGCTCTCCGGCGACTACCAGGATTCGGAGTACAAGGACAATCCGGTAACCGCAGGCAAGCGCGTGCAGCGTCAGCCGAAGCTGCAATACCGCTTCACGCCGACCTACCGCATCCCGATGGGCGACAACGAGCTGAAGCTGTACGGCACCTTCACGCACATCGGCGAGCGCTGGGCTGACCAGGCGAACCTGCAGTACCTGCCGTCGTACAAGACCCTGGACCTGGGCGCCCTCTTCATCGTCAATGACAAGATCGAGTTCCGCGTGAACGCGACCAACGTGAACAACGAGCTGGGCCTGACCGAAGGCAATTCCCGCCTGACCACCGGCGGCACGGGCCCGATCAACGCCCGTCCGCTGTTCGGCCGGACGTGGGAAGCGTCCATCACCTACCGCTTCTGACCGAAGCAAAGGGGCAGGCTCAGGCCTGCCCCTTTTTGTTTCCTGATAGATTTTTCTGGATTTTCCTGCAATATTCGCCTACCCTTGAATTGATGCCTGCTCGGCAGCAAGCCCCTCAAGGTGAGATCGTGGCCAGTTCCATTAACTCTTTGCAATCAGCTGTTGCCATCGCGGAAAGGCGCGTGCAGCAGAGCCGCGCCCAGGTCGCGGAGGACGAAAACCGGCTGGAAGCCAGCCGCAATCAACTCGACAATGCGAACGACGGGCTGCGCCGCAGTCAGCTGGACAGCCAGCGCGCCCAGTCCGGCGAACCGGCCCGCACGGCCCGCACCATCGAGCGCGCCATCTCGACGCCCGTTCCGGCGGACCTCGTCACCCAGCCTTCCTACCAGCTGAATGCCCGCGGCGAAGCCCTGGGCAAGCTGATCGACGTTACGGCCTGAGCGCAGCCGCCGCCTGCTGCGGCTCTTCCTTTTCCACCACCCCGCGCCACCATGGCGTGGCCGCCTGCGGCTGGGCTATGCTCAGCGGCAGGCCGATCTCCGGCGTAGCGAGTACTTGCTCACGCTGCCGTGCCAGCGCCGCAATGCGCTCGAAAGGCTCGTGCCAGCTGTGCATGGCGAGGTCGAAGGTCCCGTTATGGATGGGCATGAGCACCTTGCCGCGCAGGTCGATATGGGCCTGCATGGTTTCCTCGGGCTGCATGTGGATGTCCGGCCACTGGGGATCGTAGGCGCCGGTCTCGAGCATGGTCAGGTCGAAGGGGCCGTATTTTTCGCCAATGGCCTTGAAGCCGGGGAAGTAGCCCGTGTCGCCGCTGAAGAAGATGCGCAGGTCCTGGGCCTGGATGACCCATGAGGTCCACAGGGTGCTGTTGCCGTCGAAAGGCGTGCGGCCGGAAAAGTGCTGGGCCGGAGTGGAGGTCAGCTGCACGCCGTCCAGGGTGACGGAACGCCACCAGTCGAGCTGGCGGACCTTGTCGGCCGGGATGCCCCACTGTACCAGGCGGTCGCCCACGCCCAGCGGCGCAACGAAGTATTCCGTCTTCGCGGCCAGGGCCAGCACGGCGGCATGGTCCAGGTGATCGTAGTGGTCGTGGGACAGGATGACGCCCTTGATGGGCGGCAGCTCCTCAATGGTGACCGGGGGCGCGTGGAAGCGGGCCGGACCAGCCCACTGCACGGGCGAGGCGCGCTTCGAAAACACGGGATCGGTCAGCCAGAACTGGCCGTTCAGCTTGAGCAGCATGGTGGAGTGGCCCAGGCGGTAGAGCGTGGCGTCCGGCGCGGCCAGCAGCTGGGCACGGCTGATGGGGTGCACGGGAATGGGCTGGGAGGGCACCGAATCCGCCGGTTTCTGCGTCATTACCTTCCACATGATCCCGAGGGTTTTGCCCAGGCCGCCCTTCTGCATGCGGGCAGGGTTGCGGAACTTGCCGTCCTGCTGCTGAGGCGAGCTGTGGACGGGGAGATTGGTGGTCATTACGTTGCAGGCCATGGCGATTGCTCCGGTAAGCGACACAAGGGCGAGAGTGCGGAATCGGGATTTCATGCTGTGTCGGCGTTAAATTTACACTACACAGTGTAGTTCCTGTTTTGGGAAAAGTAAACTACCCGGTGTAAAATATCTTCATGACTACCGCATCCGTTCCGCGCCTGACCGACCGCAAGCGCGCCGCCATCGTGGAGGCGGCGCTGGCCGAGTTCCGCAGCAAGGGTTTCGAGGCCACCAGCATGGACCGCATCGCGGCCACAGCCGGGGTGTCCAAGCGCACCGTGTACAACCACTTCCCAAGCAAGGACGAACTGTTCGGGCAGATCCTGCGCGAGCTGTGGGAATGCAGCGCGGCGCTGAATGCCGTGGCCTACGATCCGGCCAGGCCGCTGAAGGAGCAGCTGCTCGCCTTGATGCAGCAAAAGATGCTGCTGCTGCGCGATCCCTATTTCCTGGACCTGGCGCGGGTGGCGATTGCGGAAGCGATCCACACGCCCGAGCGGGCGCGGGACATGGTGGCGAAGCTGGGCGACAAGGAGGAAGGCGTCACCGTCTTCCTGCGCGCGGCCCAGGCGGACGGCAAGCTGAAGGCGGGCGATCCGGCCTTCCTCTCGCACCTGCTGCAAGGCCAGTTGAAGACCTTCGCCTTCTGGCCGCAAGTGGCCATGGGCCAGCCGCCGCTGGACGAAGCCATGCAGGAGCTGGTGGTGAGGAACGCGGTGGAGATGTTCCTGGCGGCCTACGCCGCCTGATCAGGCAAAGCGCACCGCATACACGGGTGGCAGCGTGGTGGAGATGGTGTCCCACTTCGCCCCGCCGCTCTCGGACAGCCACAGACCGCCCGTGGTGGAGCCCATCACCAGGGTTTTCCCATCGTCCGCGACCGCCAGGCCGTGGCGGTAGACCAGGTCGTAGCAATGCTCCTGCGGCAGGCCCGCACGCTCGCTGACGAAATGGCGGCCGCCGTTGTCGGTGCGGTTTACGGCCAGCGCCGCTTCGATGGGCACGCGCTGCTGGTCCGCCACCGCCGGCGCAAACCAGGCGGTGTCGGGGTCGCGCGGGTGCACCGCCACCGCAAAGCCGAAGGTGGACAGCGGCGCATCCGTCACTTCTTCCCAGTTCTGCCCATTGTCCGTTGAGCGCCAGATGCCGCAGTGATGCTGGCACCACAGCACGTCCGGCTGGCCCGCGCAGCGCACGATGCGGTGCGGGTCCTGCACCTCGCCCAGGTTCTGCATTTCCGGCGGCATGTAGCGCGCCGCCATGCCGCGCGTGCGCAGGTTCCAGCTGGCGCCGCCGTCCTCCGTCAGCCATGCGCCGCCGCAGGATATGCCAACCAGCACGCTGCGGCTGTCGCGCGGGTCGACGCAGATGCTGTGGATGCCCGGCACGTCGTAGCCGCCGCCGAACCACTGGCTGCGCCCTTCCACATTCCACAGCGATTCGACCAGCTGCCAGGTCTCGCCCCGGTCCTCGGATTTGAACAGGCCGCCCGGCAGCGTTCCCGCCCACAGCACGCCCGGCTGGTCCGGACCGCCAGCCTCCAGTGACCAGATCTGGCGCAGCTTCCAGTCCGTCTTGTCTTCGCTTCCCTCGGGCTTGGGCGGATAGACCGGCACCGCAACCTCCTTCCACTCGCCGCCCGCATCGCGCCGGTGCAGCTTGGCGCCGAAGTGGCCGAGGTTCAGGGCTGCGTACAGGGCGCCGTCGCGCGTGTCGTGCAGCGCCATGGAGACGGGCTCGCCGAAGAAGTGCTTGTCCTGCAATTGCCAGCCCTGGGCCGTGCGTCCCAGTTCGAACAAACCCTTGCGGGTCGAGATGTACGCGCGGTCTGCCATGTCAGCCTCCAGAAAGTGCTTGCAAGATGTAGATGCGGGAATCGGGACGGAGCGGATCGTCCAGCAGCATGCGGTCGCGGGTGCGCTGGCCGTCGATGAAGATGACGACGTTCTCGCGCAGGTGGCCCTGGTCGTCCAGCACGTAGGCGCCCAGGCGCGGGTTGTCCGCGAAGGCTTCGCTCAGGGCCGCGCGCAGGGTGAGCGCCGCCGTTGCCAGCTCGGGCACGGGCAGGAAGCGGGCAAGCTGTTGTGTAAATATTATTTGCGCCAAGGTTGTCTCCCCTCAGGTGCAGCGATTCTAGCGCGGTTTTGCCCGGCCTGGCCTAAAATGAAACCAGGCGAACAAGCGGAGAGCAGCATGTCGATCAGCCAGCAGGATCTGGAACTACTGATGCAGGAAGTGGAAAAGGAAGACCCCATCGATTTCGCCGATCTGCCTTTCGATGAGCAGGACCTGCGCGGGCTGGTAGCCAGCCACCTGTGCGAGATGGCGGATGCGATGGAAGCGTTCAGCGAGGAGGACAGGCGCCTTACCTTGCTGGCCGTGTCGGCCAAGCTGGTGCTGGAAAATCTCGTGCTGCACGTGCAGCTGCTGCGCCGCCATGGCTTGCCGCTGAACGAACAGACGGAGGCGCTGCTGTCCCGTCTGAGAAAGGGGCCGGATCAGTAACGCCGGGCGGCAGGCGCGAAGAGGGTGAGGTCCGCTTCCGCGACGGTAACGCAGGGCAGCACATCGCCCGCGCGCTTTTCATCCGCGGAGAGGCCGGGCCATTCGACGAGATAGCGCACCGCGCCGCCGTCGCTCCGGCAGTAGCAGGTGCGGCAGGTGCCGTTGCGGCAGGAGCTGGGCAGGCGTATGCCCGCCGCCTCCGCTGCCGCCAGCAGGGACTGGCCTTCGGCGGCATCGAACTCCCAGCCCTGGGGCATGACGGTGATGCGTTTCATGCCCGGGATGGTAGCACCGTCAGGCGCGCGGCGCCTTCTTCAGCACATTGGCCGCAAGGCGCAGGAGGAAGCGGCGGCGGCTCCTGTCCCAAGGGGTGAAGCGGGGCAGCTGGTACACATCCGGCGCGGGGCCCGCCGCGCCCCAGGCCGTCGACACCGCGCCTTCGAAACCGAGCTCCCTCACCATCGCAACGTGCTCGCGCCCATAATCGATACCCGGTTTCCCGTTGGGATAGGCGAACAGGCTCACCTCTTCCCCGATCAGCCCCTGCAGCATGCGGCGGCCTTCCGAAATCTCGCGCTGGGCGCGCGCCAGCGGCGTGCGCGCAAGGATTGGGTGGCGCACCGTGTGCGCGCCGATGCCCATGCCGCAGCGATGCAGCTGGCGCACCTGGGCGCTGCTCATCATGAGGTCTTCCGGCAGCACGCAATCGGCCAGTTCCGCCAGGCGCCGCACCTGCACGCTGCGCTGGGCCATGGGCAGGTACTTGAATTTCCCGATCAGGATGGAGATGGCGCGCTGCCTGTCCGCCAGCGAGAGCAGGGGAATGCGGCCGCAGCCCAGGCGCGACGCGTCCAGCACGCCGCCCGGCGCCCGCCGCACGATCTCGATCACGCAGTCGTTCCACATGCGGCCTCCGTCCAGGAAGCCCGCTGCGATGAAGAAGGTGGCGTGCAGGCCGTGGCGGCGCAGCAGCGGCAGGGCCAGTTCGGCGTTGTCCGCATAACCGTCGTCGAAGGTGATGCAGGCCGCGCGCGGCGGCAGCTCGCCCGCTCTGGCGAGGCGCACAGCGTCCAGCAGGGGAATCACGTTGAAGATGGACTTCAGCAATTGCAGCTGGCTTTCGAATTCAGCCGCATCGACTTCGGAAGGAAGAAGCGCATCCTTGCGCCGGAGCACACGATGGTAGATCAGGATCATGGGCGCCCGCTGCCTTCCCGGCGAGAGCAGGGAGAACAGCGAGCGTTCGAGCGTGGCGGGAATATCAGGCATGGGCCATCACCTTGCTCACCACATAGCGGAACTTGCCCGACGATTCCGGCGCTATGAACTCTACCTGCGAAATGCGCACGGCCACCTGCTGGCCGAGGCGCGCCTTCAGGCCGCGCTCGATGCGCGCCCGCAGGGCCCCGGCCAGGGGCGCATCCAGCACCACCTGCACTTCGGTCAGCGTCAGGCTCTCCTGGGTGATCTTGAAGGCCTTCACCTGCGGCAGCTCGCGCAGTACGTACACCAGCGAGAGGCCGTGCATCACCGTGCCGTCGTGAGCGATGACGAAATCCGTGCTGCGTCCCTGTATCTCCTCCAGCAGCGGCAAGGTGCGCCCGCAGCCGCAGCGGCGCGCGGAGAGCGAGCCGATATCGCCCGTGCGGTAGCGGATGAAAGGGAAGTCGCCCGTCGCCAGGTGCGTGACGACGATCTCGCCGGGTTCTCCGGGCGGCATCGCCTGCCCGTCCTCGTTGACGATCTCCACGATGATGTCCTCGGCGCTGATATGCATGCCGCCGTGGGCGCACTGGTGGGCGATGAATCCCGCATCGCGTCCGCCGTAGCCGTTGGCGACCGCGCAGCCGAAGACGGAGGCGATACGCTCACGCTGCTCGTCGTAGAGCCGCTCCGAAGTGACGAAGGCGACGTGGATGCCCAGGTCGTCCATGCGCTGCCCCCGCGCCAGCGCATGCGCCGCGATGTGCGAAAGCGCCGAGGGATAGCCGAACAGCATGCGGGGACGGCGGCTGCGGATGCTGCTGAGGAACTGGTCGAGCCGCGCCGGGGACATGTCGAAGGCGGGCAGCAGCGACGTGCGCAGCACGCTGTCGCGCAGGCTGCGCACGCGGTCCTGGGCGCCAAGCTCGATGGGCGAGCCCCAGACCACGATTTCGCGGTCGCCAATGTCCACGTCCCACCAGCGGGTGGCGCGCCATTTGGCCGCGACATCGTGGCTCACACGGTCCCGGCCCACGTAGAACACCAGCGGCTCCCCGCTCGACCCGCCGGTGTTGGAACGCGCCAGGCCTGTTGCGCCGCCGGCCTTCAGCTTTTCGATATTGCTGCGGATCGCGGCCTTGTCCAGCATCGGCAGGCGCGCCAGATCCGCCAGGGAACGTATGTCCCGCTCCGGCTCGAAGCCGATCTTGCGGAACAGGTCGCGGTAGTATGGGACGGTGGTGCGCGCTTGCACTGCCAGCGCGCGCAGGCCCTCCAGCTGGCGCGCTTGAAGGGCTTCTTCCGGCCAGTACTGCGAGGCTTCCAGCTGGCGCAGGCGCGCCACGGTATCGTGCTGCTTGATGAGTTCATGCAGGGGGAAGAGCACGCGCGCCACCAGCGCCGTATAAGGGCGCGCCATCACGACACATCCGCCGCCGCAGCGGCATAGCGGGCCGCGACGGCCCGTTCATACACATCCAGCAGGCGCGGGCGGATACCTGCCCAGGTGTACTGCTGCACGTCGCGCAACGCTGCCTGGCGGATGGCGCCGTACAGCGCGGCATCGTCCAGCAGCCGCGCCACGGCCTGCGCCATCGCAACGGGCGACTGGGGCGGCACCAGGAGCGCGGTGCGCTCGTGCTGGACGAGGAAAGGAACGCCGCCCACGGCGCTGCTCACAACCGGAACACCGCTGGCCATGGCTTCCAGCAGGGAGTTCGGCATGTTGTCGGCCAGGCTGCAGTTCAGCACCACGTCCGCCTTCTTGTACAGGGCCGCCATGCCGTGATGCGCAACGGCCCCTGTGAACGTCACCGCCTGGGCGATGCCCAGTTCCGCGGCCAAAGCCTCGAGCTGGCGGCGCTGCGGGCCGGATCCGGCAATCAGCAGCGTGGCGCCAGGGTGGGTGCGGCGCAGGAGGGCCAGGGTGCGCAAGGCGGTTGCATTGTCGTAGATGGCTTCCAGGTTGCGCGCCGCCAGCAGGCAGGGCGCGCGCCCTGCCGCCGGGACGGTGGAGCGCTGCGGGAAGCGCGCGATATCGACCACGTTCGGTATCACGCGCGAGCCCATGCCATGGCGGGCAAAGATCCCTTCCAGGAAGCCGGAGGGAACGATCAGGGCGTCCGTCCGCTTCATTGTGAAGCGCACGACCGCGGCGGCCTTGTCGAGGAACGCCGCCGCCTCGCCGCCCCGGTAATTGACGATGACGGGGATGCCGCGCAGGTGCGCCACCCACACTGCCGGTGCGGCGAACAAATGCCATGACCAGCCGGAGTTCGCCATCACATGCAGCATCTGCACCTTGGCCACGGTGCGCCAAAGCTGCACGAGGTAAGGCAGCAGGCGGACCACGGCGCGCAGGAAGCGGATGCGCCCCGTCCACGCAGGCCGGTAGGGAGGATTGAACTGCACCATCTCGACCAGGAAGCCTTCCGCCCGGAGGAGCGCCGCCAGCTGGAGCGTCTGGTTGGCGATGCCGCCCGAGGGCGGGGGCAGCGGCCCGGCAAGACCGATCCTGAGTACCGGTGAACTCATGTAGCGCTCTCCTTATTGTTCAGCACCTGCTCGTACAGTTCGCGGTAGCCGCGCACGCTGCTCATCCAGGTGCGCTCCTGCTCCACATAATGCCGCGCGCGTTCGCGCAGCATGGGCCACTGCCATGGCGATTCCAGCAGGCCGATGACCTTGCGCGCCAGGTCCTGCGCGTCGCCCGCTTCGAACAGCACACCGGTGCGGCCATCCTGTATCAGCTCGCGGTGGCCGCCGACATTGGAGGCGACGATCAGCCTTCCCTGCGCCATGGCCTCCAGGGGCTTGAGCGGCGTGACCAGCTCCGTCAGGCGCATGCGCAGGCGGGGATAGCACAGCACGTCGATCAGGCTGTAGTAGCGCTGCACCTCGCTGTGGGGAACCTGGCCCGTGAAGATGACATGGCGTTCCAGGCCCAGGGCCGCCGCCCGCCGCCGCAGCGCGGCCTCCTGCGGTCCGCTTCCCACCAGCAGCAGGCGCAGGTCGGCATAGCTGGCAACCATGGCAGGCATGGCTTCGAGCAGGAGGCCGAGGCCCTCGTAGCCGTAGAAGGAGCCCGCGAAACCGAGCACGATTTTCCCTTCCAGGCCGAGATACTGCGCGAACACCGAATCGCGCCGGTAGTGCAGCATGAAGCTGGCGGTATCGACCGCATTGGGAATCACGCGGATGCGGCCCGCCGGAAGCCCGCGCGCGATCAGGTCGCGGCGCAAGCCTTCGCAGATGGTCGCTGCGCCATCCGCCTTCCTGAGCGCCCAGGTCTCGAGCTTGCGCGTGAGCCAGTAGCGCGGCCCCCAGGGATGGCTTGTGCCGTGATCGACCGCCGCATCCTCCCAGAAGGCGCGCACTTCATAGACAAGCGGGATGCCCAGCTGGCGGCTGACGAAGAGCGCGGCAATGGCATTCAGCACCGGCGAGTGGGCATGCAGGATGTCCGGCTGCACCTCGGCTGCCACTTCCCGCATGCGCTGCAGCAGCTGGTAGACAACCAGCATCTGGCGCAATACCGGCAGTCGGGCCAGGGTGCCGCGAAGGGGCTCGCAGCGGTAGAAGGCCAGGCCGTCCACCAGGGCTTCCGGATATCCGCTCGCGCCCTGCTTGGCGCTCGTGAGGTGAAAGGTCTCCCATCCGAGTTCGCGCTGGGTGCGGATGATGGAGCGCGTACGCATGGCATAACCGCTTTGCAGCGGGATCGAATGATCGAGAATATGGAGAATGCGCAGCGGCTTATCCGTTTGCATAGGCGGTTCCCAGTTCCTTGCGCAGGAATGCGTCGAACATGAGCAGGGTCCAGATGGGCGCACTGAAGTCGCGCCGGCCCGACTGGTGCTGCTCGACCAGCATGGCGAGGAAGGCGGGCTGGAAGATGCCCGTCGATGCCAAGCCGTTGCCCAACAGGGCAGTGCGCACGCGTTCGCGGAGCGGGCCCCGGAACCAGGCTTCCAGCGGCACGGCAAAGCCTTGCTTGCGCCGGTAAAGAATCTGCTGCGGAAGGTGCTGCAGCATGGCGCGCTTGAACACATGCTTGCCCTCCCCTTTCTGCAGCTTCAGCCCGGGAGGCAGGCCGGAGATCCATTCCACCAGCTCGTGGTCCAGCAGCGGGGAGCGCACTTCGAGCGCATGCGCCATGCTGGCCCGGTCCACCTTGGTCAGGATATCGCCGGGCAGGTAGGTCTTCATGTCCAGGTACTGGACGAGCGACAGCGGATCGTCGGACGGGGCGTTGCGCGCGTGGGCGCGCAGGGTATCGACGGCGCGGTAGCCCTGCAGGCTGGAACGGAAGCCGCGCGAGAAGAGCTGGTCGCGCATCGCGTCGCGCATCAGGCTCACGCCATGGAAATAGCCGTCCACCAGGTCGCGGGCCAGCGACTCGAAGGTGCTCTTGGCGCGGAAGATGCGCGGCGCCCAGTCGGCCTTCGGATAGTAGCGGCCCAGCATGCGGAAAAGGGGCCGCCGCGCGCAGGCCGGGAGCAGGCGGCGCATGCGCTCTTCCGCCACCGCGTGCCGGTAGCGCCGGTAACCTGCCAGGCTCTCGTCGCCACCGTCGCCGGACAACGCCACCGTGACGCGCTGGCGCGCGAGCTGGCAGACGCGGTAGGTGGGAATGGCGGAGCTGTCGGCATAGGGCTCGTCATAGAGCGCCGCAAGGGTGTCGACCAGGCCGTAGTCCTCGGTGTCCACGGTCTGCACATGGTGCTGGGTTCCGTACTGCTGCGCCACCATGGCGGCAAATGCAGATTCGTCGTAGGCCTTGTCGCGGAAGGCGATGGAGCAGGTGTTGACGGGAGCATCGCTGAGCCCTGCCATCAGCGCCACCACGGCGCTGGAATCGACGCCGCCGGACAGGAAGGCGCCCAGCGGCACCTCGGCCACCAGGCGGATACGCACCGCCTCGCGCAGGCGTTCGACCAGCTCGGCCTGTGCATCGCCCTCGCTGATGCGCGCGCCGGTCCGGAAGGGAACGTCCCAGTAGCGCAGCGCCTGGGCGAGCGGCGCGTTCATTTTCTGCGTGAGGCGGTGCCCCGGAGGCAGCTTGAACGCGGACTGGAAGATGGTGCGCGGTTCGGGGATGTAGCCGTAGGCGAAATAGTCCTCGATGGAGCGCGCCTCGAACATCTTCGGCAGTCCCGGAACGGCCAGCAGCGATTTCAGCTCCGAGCCGAAAATGAAAAAGCCGTTGGGCAGCATGGCATAGAACATGGGCTTGACGCCCAGCCGGTCGCGCGCAAGGAAGAGCTGGCGGCTGTTCCTGTCCCACAGGCCGAAGGCGAACATGCCGCGGAAGCGTTCGACGCAGGCCTCGCCCCACTCCTCCCAGGCATGCACGATCACTTCCGTGTCGCTGCGGGTGCGGAACTGGTGGCCAAGCGCCTTCAGCTCCGCGGTCAGTTCGCGGAAATTGTAGATCTCGCCGTTGTAGCAGACCACAACGCTGCCGTCCTCGTTCGCAAGCGGCTGCTGGCCAAGCGAAATGTCGATGACGGACAGGCGGCGGTGGCCAAGGCCGAGGCCCGGTTCGCGGTAGATATCGCTTTCGTCCGGCCCCCGATGGCTCTGCGTGTCGTTCATGCGGCGCAGCAGGCCGGCATCGATGGCGCGCTGTCCCCGGGTATCGAATATGCCCACTATTCCGCACATTGCGGCACCAGCCTTTCCGCGCCCAGCTTGCGCGCACAGAGCGTGTCGTACATGTCCAGGTAGGCATCGACTGTGGCCTGCATGCTGTAGCGCTGCACGGCGCGCTCGCGCGCGGCCGCGCCATGCCGGGCCGCGTACGATGGGGCCAGCACATAGCGCTCCAGCGCCGCTGCGAGCGCAGCGGGGCGTCCCGGCGCCACCAGCAGGCCGCTGGCGCCATGCTCGATCAGCTCCGGCACGCCACCGACCCGGGTGGCGACAATCGGAAGGCCGCTGGCCATGGCCTCCAGAACTGCCCCTGGGGTTCCCTCGGCCAGGGACGGCAGCGCGAATATCGACATCTGCTGCAACAGGGAAGGAATGTCGTCGCGGGCGCCGGGCATCCAGCAGCAGTTTGCCAGCCCTCGGGCGGCTGCCAGTCCGCGCAGGCTGGCAAGGCAGGGACCGTCGCCGATGATCGCCAGGCGCAGCTCCGCCCGGTGCTCAGGCACGCGAGCGCGCAGCAGCGCAAATGCCTCAACCAAGGTCGCGTGGTCTTTTACCGGGTCCAGGCGGCCGACGGTGCCGATCAGGAACCGCCCCGCGCGCCGCGAGGCTGCTGGACGGAAGCGTTCCGTATCGACGCCGTTCGGCAGGAAGCGGCTGCGCGACGCTGGAATGCCGATCCCGCGGTTCCATGCTTCCATGGCGGCGGAGTTGGCATAGCAGCAGTCGTAGAACGGCGCCAGGAACCTGCGCAGGCAGCGGTGCGAGAACCTGCTGCCGTCGGGATCGTCCGCGTCACGCCCATGGGCGCCGTTCACGCGCACCGGAATGCTTGCCGCCAGGGCGGGAAACACATACTCCATCGCCGACAGGTTGTAGGTGTGCAGCACGGCGGGTTTCAGCTCGCGCAGCAGGCGCCAGAGGCGGTAATGCGTTCCGGGCGACAGGCCCGGCTTTTTGTCGAGGGAATGGAAGGCGACATCCGTACGTCCGATCCGGGCCGCGAACGCCAGGTCTGCACCCGCAAGGCAGACGATGGCGTGCCGGTAGCGGTTCGCGGGCATGCGCTTGATGCGTTCGGCGAGCTGCACCTCCATGCCCCCCATGGCGAAGCGGTAGAGCAGGTGGACGATGAGCGGGGGCTGATGCATGTTCGCTCCCTAGCGCCTGTCGTTGGCCGCGATGGCGGCATGCAGCCCGCCCAGCTGGGACGCCAGCAGCGCGCGCAGGACGGGACGCACCGCCTCCGGGCTGTCTTCCATGCGGGTGAAGGCCACCACAATCGCCCCATCCCCATGGCCCGACCGGAGCTTATGCCGAATCTGGCGAAGCTTCGCCTTGTAATCGCCAGCGACAGGCTCGCCGCCGATCACGTACCATTGCCAGACCAGCAGGCGGTCCGCCCCCGCTATGGTCACTTCGCGTACCGGAAGCTCCATGCCGCCAATGCGCTCGCTGCGCAGCAGGGATCCCGTTTCGTGCCACGCCGCACGCTGGCCCGTGAGGCGGTTGATGGAGCTGACCAGCCGCGCCTTGCCACCGTCACGGTAATAAAAAGCCATCAGGCCCGCTTCCTGTGGGGTGGACAGGAAGTGGCGCAGCTCGACGCTGGGCGGAGCGAACGCCGGGGACCATCCGGTGAAAACTGAAGCTGGCGGCAGCGCCGGGCGGAAAGCCGCCAGGGAAGCGGGGGGCGCCGTGCCCTCCAGGCGCTCGAGATGCCAGGCGTAGGCGGGCCAGGCCGCGAAGGCGAGACCTGCGCAGGCGGCTGCGGCCATGCGCTGCCCCGGACGTGCCGGGGCGGCCCCGATGCTGGGCGGCTCGACGCTTTCTGCGGGAGCTTCTTCGCGCCAGAAGCGGCCCAGCCAGAACAGGACCAGCATCAGCAGACCGAAGAAAAGCCAGCCGTAAAGCACATGATCGATGCCCACGGCGAGCCGCATGCCGCTGGCGTGGCCGATCATCACGATCATGTACGCCCGCACGCCGTTCGCTGCGATGGGCAGCACGAGGGATATGGCGATAAAGGCAGCTCTGCGCCACCAGCTGCGGTAGGTAAGGTAGGCATACAGGCAGCCCAGGGTAAGCGACGAGATCAGGTAGCGCAGGCCGCTGCATGCCTCAACCACCGACCAGTCGCCGGTGGGAATGCTGAAATTGTTCCCCTCTCTCAGGACGGGAATGCCGCTGGCGCGCAAGGCGTCGACGGTGAATCCCGCTGTCAGCTGGATCAGCGGATCGATCAGGCTTTCCCCTGCGGGCACGGCAAACAGGACAAAAAGCAAGGGGAATGCAATAGGCTTTGCGACCTCTACGCCAAAGACGGCCAGCACGCCGAGCGGAATCATGGCAGCGAACATGAACTGGCGCACCACCAGCACCTCACCCAGGGTGGCCACGAGCCACACGGCGCCGCAGAGTGCCAGCGCAGCCACTGCGGGCCAGCATGGCCGTTGCGGTACGCCGCGCAGCCTGGCGCGCCGCTGCCATACCAGGTACGCGCTGATCGGCAGGATCACATATCCGTGGGCGAAGGTTCCCGAGCGCGTCCAGATCGAAACGATGGACTGGGCCGTGCCGACATAGGCCAGCGGCAGGAGCAGAAGGACGCCCGCCGCCAGCCACGCGGCCAGATCCCTGGTATCGCGCATCCCTCCCGGCGGCAGCGGCGCCGGTTGCATGCGTGCCGCTTCCATCTTCATGCTCCGCCTCCCATGCGCGAGGCCTTCCATGGATCTTCCAGCAGCTCCTGAAGATTGGACAGGCGCGCCTGCCAGCCATAGTTGGTCTCAGCCCTGCGGCGCGCAGCCCGGCCGATGGCGGCCAGCGACGCGGGCGGCAGATCCAGCGCCGCATGCAGCACGCCGGAGAACTCCTCGGCGCTGCGGGCAAGCAGCACTTCCAGACCGGATTCGGCATCGATCCCTTCGAGCGCCTGGGGCGTGAGCAGCACGGGCTTGGCCATGGCCATGGCCTCCAGCACCTTGTTCTGGATGCCGCGCGCGACGCGCAGCGGCGCAACGGACAGCACAGCGTGCGAGACATAGGGCCGCACGTCGGGAACGGCCCCTGTCACCACGACTCCGGGAAGCGCGGCCAGCGCCTTGACCTGGGCCGTGGGCCGGGCCCCCACTATCCATAAACCGAGGTTCGGATGGTTCGCCAGAGCGCCAGGCAAAATCTGGCGTGCAAACCAGCTCACTGCATCCACATTGGGCCAGTAGTCCATGGCGCCACAGAAGACGATGGGCAGCATGCCGGGCGGGTAGGGATTGTCGTAGCTGCGCTTGGGCGAGAAGTAGGCGGTGTCCACGCCATTGCAGACGGTGTAGCAGCGTCCTGACGCCTCCGGTGCGAGGCGCGAGAACAGCTCGACCTCCGCGCGCGACACGAACAGCGCTGCGTCGCAGTTCAGGGCCGCCTTGCGCTCCCAGCGCAGCAGGCGGCTGGCTTCATAGCGGTAGAGCGCACTGGCCGGCCAGGGCTTCTTCTCCGCATACTGCCGCCATTTGTCGGAGTCCACATCGCAGAAATCCACGACGCGCTGAGCCGCCGTGTAAGTGGAAAGGTATTGCGCCATCGGCGACGAGAATGCCACCATGCGGGCGATGCCGCGCTGGGCGACGGTACGGTGAACCCATTCCTGCATGGCGCCGTCCCGGTAGTAGCGCAGCGAAAGCGGTTCGTTCCGAGCAAGGGCGAGCAGGCTGCGCACGCGCGCCATCCGTGGATCGAGATGAGATATGTGGGCGGATGCGCACTGGGCCTGTACGTGCGGCACATAGCGCCAGTCGTCCTTCTCGTCCACGAAGGTGGCGAGGTGAACCCTGTAGCGGCGCGAAAGGAACTGCAGCAGCTGCCAGGAACGGATCTTGTCGCCCTTATTGGGGGGATAGGGCAGACGATGCGTGAGGAACAGGAGATCGTCCATGGCCTACCCCAGATCGCGCGCGATATGCGGACCGATGGCGTTGGCCAGCGCCAGGGGAAGGCGGCGCCAGGCGGCGATCAGCAGCTTGTAGCGCGGGTTGAGGGGATTTACATCCGGTACGCTGGCGCCGGTGTTCAGCCAGTACGCATATGGCAGGGGGGCAGGCGCGAAACCCCAGTTCTTCTTGAAATCGAAGGCTCCCGTACCGCGCTTGCTGCGGCCGAAATCGAAGATCGTGCAGCCGCGCGCGGCGGCATCCCGCATCAGGCTCCAGTACATGAAATCGTAGGCGGCCGTACTGCGAGCCTGCGGAACGCCACCGCCGTAGTAGGGCAGCACCTCGTTACGGAAGAAGAAGCTCATGACGGCAGCCAGCGCGTGCCCGTCCTTGCCGATGACGCGCAGTTCGCAATCATCGCCGAATTCCTCCTTCAGCAGCTGGAAGTAGCGCCTGCCGAATACCGGCGTTCCAAGGCGGTGCACGCTGCCCGCGTAGACCGGGAAGAACCGCCCTGCATCCGCATCGATTTCGCTCCGCAGTCCAAGAGCGATGCCCTTGCGTACGACCGCGCGCTGCTTGCGTGGTATCGCCGTGAGATTGGCTTCATCCGAAGCGCAGATCGGTTTGCGGAAAGTGTAGTAGAGGTCCTTCCCATGCCATTCCGGTCCGTCTTCGGCCGCCTGCAGGCGGCGGAGTTCAAGGTGGCGTACGCCAAGCTTCCGCGCCAGCGCCCGGGCTGCGTCAACGAGCGCCGTCCGCGAGCGCTCGCAAGCGCCGGCCACGCCGCCATACACGCAGAATGGCAGCGACACCAGTGCATGCCCGAACAGGCGGCTGCGGATTTCGGCGAGCGGCAGGATGGCGCTGATCCTTCCACCCTGCTCCGTGTAATAAAACCAGCAGCGGTGGCCGAAGGCTTCGCCGATGACGCGCTGCCAGCCGGAACGGTGGAAGAAGGTTGCATCCGGGGTTTCGTAAACAAAAGCGTCCCAGCGCCGGCGGCCGCTCGTGTCGGCGTCCATCAGCTGCAGCACCGGAATGCTCATGGCGCCTCCAGGAAGAGACGGTCCATGCGGCTCCAGGCGAAGTCCGTCAGCAGCGAACGGATCTTGCCTTCCATGCGGCTCAGATTGACGTAGTGGCGGAAGCGCGTGGCCAGGCTGGCGCCGGCGGGACGCGGCTGCTCCGGGTCGATTTCCCATGGATGGAAGTAGAAAACGGCTGGCTGCCCCTCGCCCTCGTTGAGATGGCGCAGCAGCCCGCGCGACAGCGCATAGGGCATCAGCCTGAAATAGCCGCCGCCGCCAGCCGGAAGGTTCTGCCGCATCACGCGCGCCGTGCTGACGGGCACTTCGAGCAGGCCGCTGCCGCAGGGATGGTAGGGAAAGCGCGGCGCGGCGGGCATGCCGTAATGGTCGTGCCGGATCGGGTAGATGCTGGAGCTGTAGCGGTAGCCCGCCTCCTGCAGGGACTCCAGCGCCCACTGGTTGGCTGCGCCAATGGAAAAGCTGGGCGCGCGGTAACCTGAGACCGGCTCGCCGGTCACGTCCTCCAGGATTGCCTTGCTGCGCCGAATGTCCTCGTCGAACTCCCGCCGTTCCTGTTCGCTCGCGCGCTGGTGCGCGTAGCCATGGCTGGCAATTTCGTGGTCTGCGTCGACGATCCTGCGCACCATGGAGGGATAGCGCTCGGCGATCCAGCCGAGCGTAAAGAAGGTGGCCTTGATGCCAGCGTCGGAGAACATGCAGAGGATGCGGTCGACATTGCGTTCGACGCGGCATTCGCGCTGCGGCCAGCTGTCCCGGTCAATCAGGGAGGCGAAGGCGGAAACCTGGAAGTAATCCTCGACGTCGACCGTCATCGCATTGCGGATGGCTGCCAGGCGTGATGATGACATACGCTGTGCATTCATGCCGTGCTCCTGGATTGCAAACGCAGAGGGTCGGGGCGTAACATGATCCATTCTTTCATCGCACGGCCCCATGCGTACTGCGCCAGATCAAGCCGGCGGGTCAGAATGTGGCAGAGAGGCTGGCAGCAACGGCGTGCTCCTTGACGGTACGGGCATCGAAGGCGGACCGGGTGCGCAGCGTGCGCAGCTCCACGGTGCCATTCAGGTGGGGCGCGATGCGGTGGCTGAAGAACACGCGCGCGCTCTTGTGCTGCGCCTCCCTTTCCAGCGCACCGGAACGCGTCGTGTTGACGCTGGCGGCCAAACTCAGGTTGCTGCGCGCCGTCAGCGCGTAATCGGCCACCACGGTGAGGCCCCGCTGGCGCACATTGTCATTGATGCGGGCGCCGCTGCTGCCAAGAAGGGCGCTGTCCGCCTGGAACAGCGAAAGCGCTTCGCGCCGGGTGGAGAAGGCGCTGACAAGCACCGTGGTGCGCGGAAGCCGCAGGCCCACGGATGCCTGTCCCTGCCGCTGCAGCATATAGCGGTTGGTGAAGTAGTTCACGCTGTCGGGCAGCGAGCGTGGCAAGCCTGATGCGCGTATATATGCCTCGACGGCGATGGCGCGCAGCACGGGATCTGGATAGGCTGGGATGAAGAGGCGGTCCAGCATGGCGGCAGTATCGACGGCGGAGGGCAGCAAGAATTGGGAGCGCGTGGTGGTCACGTCGTCGCTATAGCTGATGTTCCAGACCGTATAGCGGCTGCGGTGGCTGCCGCTCAGGAAGTAGCTGTTGCCATAGTAGCGCCGTCCCCCGGAAAGAGTGAGGCTCGTGCGCGGCGAGGGATTCCAGATCAGGCCCGTCGACCAGGACGCGCCCTGCGTGTCGCTTCCCAGGCCCTCGTAGTCGAATTTGTCGTAGCCGCCGCCGAGGGTCCACGTCAGCTCCGGCGTCACCACATAGCGCAGCGACACGCCCGCGCCCTGGCTCGACGAGGGTGGCGCCACGCTGTCCTCCAGATGCTGCTTGCTGAGGGAGACGGACCAACCTGCGCGCTGGAACGCCGCACCGCTGTTGACGGCAAGGTTCAGGGTGTCGGCAGTACTGCGCCCGAAGCCTGCATTGTCGCTGCCTACCATATCGTGCGCGTAGCGCAGGTTGGCGCTGGCGAATGCACCGAATGTGCGGTGGATCCAGGGTGAAACGCGGTAGCTGCGCACTTCGTTCCTGTTGTCCCTAGCGAATCCGTTGCCGAAACCGGCGGCCAGCGGCGTGACGGGAGCCTGTGAGACCGAAGCGCTGGCATCGACGAACAGGAGATCCGACAGCAGTTCGCCGAAGGCGCCCGCCTGCAGCTGCTGCGTGGTGCGGTCGGTCCCGCTCACCCTGTCCCTGGCGTATTCATAGATATGGACCTGATAGGCGGCGTTGAAACGGAAGCGCGGCGTCTGGTCGCTGATCACGATGCTCGGCGCGATTTCGGTGACGAACTGGCCGGTTCCCTGCCCGTCCGGCCGCAGGTTCACGTTATCCGAATAGCTAAGCCTTCCGGTAAGCGCTGGAGTGAAACGCCATTCGGCACGGGCCTGCGGCGCCAGTACGAGGGCGGCGATGGCCGGGCCAATCCAGGCTTTGCGCACGCTCAAGGGCAATACGTTCAGTTCTGCCATCTTCTCAACTCATAGGGATCAGGGATTAGCCATGGCCTCCAACCGCTTCGCCGCTCTGCTGCTCGCCGCAATGCTTTGCGCCATTGGCGCTGCGGCACATGCGGACACGCTGGCTGCAACCGTTGCGGCGGTAAAGCCCTCGATCGTCGGCATCGGCACCTTGCAGCGCACCCGCACGCCGCCGGTGCAGTTCATTGCCACCGGCTTCGTGACCGGCGATGGGCTCAGCGTCATCACCGCTGCGCATGCCGTTCCCCTGGTGCTGGACGTGGCGCGCATGGAGACACTGGGCATCATCACCGGCCGCGGCGATCAGCTCGATTTTCGTCCTGTAACAGTAAAGAACATTGACCGGGAACATGATCTGGTGCATTTGCGGCTGATGGGCGCTCCGCTTCCGGCCTTGCGCATCGACGATGGCGACCGCGGCGCCGAAGGGCAGTCCCTTGCCTTCACCGGCTTCCCGCTCGGGATGGCCCTGGGCATGGTGCCTGTAACCCACCGCGCCACGCTGGCCGCCATCACGCCCGTGGTGCAGCCGATCGCCAATTCGCGTTCGCTGGATGCGCGCACGATCCGGCAGCTCCAGCGCCCATTCAGCCTGTTCCAGCTGGACGGAACGGCTTATCCGGGCAACAGCGGCAGCCCGTTGTACGACCCCGAAACAGGAGTGGTGTTCGGCGTCGTGAATTCAGCGGTGCTGAAAGGTTTGAAGGAAAGTGCGATCAGCCAGCCAAGCGGCATTACCTACGCCATTCCGGCGCGCTATATACGCGAGCTGATGGATCGAATATGAGAAGGAGAGCATCCATGAAAAAACTACTCTGGCTGATGGTTCCCATGATGCTGTGCGCCTGCGCCGCGCAGAAAACGCAGCCGCTGGATGCGGGCCCCGAACCGCAGGTCGACTACCTGATCGGCCCTGGCGACAATGTGCAGATCATCGTTTGGCGCAACCCCGAGGTTTCGCTCTCGGTGCCGGTGCGTCCCGACGGACGCATCACCACCCCGCTGGTGGAGGACCTTGAGGCAAGCGGAAAGACCTCGACCCAGCTCGCGCGCGATATCGAACAGGCGCTGTCGAGGTACATTCAGCAGCCGGTGGTCACCGTCATCGTCACCGGATTTTCAGGCGTCTACGACAAGCAGATACGCGTAATCGGCCAGGCGGCGCGGCCGCAATCGCTGCCATACCGGCGCGGCATGTCGCTGATGGACGTTCTCATCATGGTGGGCGGGGTGACTGAGTTCGCCGCGGGGAACCGCGCCAGCATTATCCGCATGGTGGATGGGAAGCAGCAGCAGTTCACTGTCCGCCTGAACGACCTGCTGAAGAAGGGCGATATCACAGCCAACGTGCCGATGCGCCCCGGCGATGTTCTGGTGGTTCCCGAAAGCTTCTTCTGAGGTTCAGGGAGTCCGCTCCCTGTACCACTGCTCCAGCATCATCAGCACCCACGCCATGGTGCCGTGGTACCCGGCGTGCTCCTGAAGATGCTGCCCGAGCAGCTGCCCGGCGAAATGCGGACGGATGATGCCGCGCCGGGCCAGCCCGGCCAGGCTGTCCGCCGCCAGCTCCTGCAGCGGCTTGTGCTGCTGCAGCCAGATACCGAAGGGTAGGCCGAAGCCGTGCTTCTGTTTGGCGATGATCTCGTCCGGCAGATAGCCGCGCAGCGCCTCCTTGAAGAACCAGCGCAGCTTCCGGCCCCGAAGTTTCTGGCGCGGCGAAAGGCGGGACGAGAAGGCGACGATGGCGTCATCCAGGAATGGAAAGGCGCTGTCCAGGCCCGCCAGCTCGCATGCCTTGCGCACCTTCGGCAGGTCGTTGTCCGCCAGAGTGATCTTCAGATCCAGTTCCAGCATGCGGTTCACCGGGCTCGCGGCGCCGCTGCGGTTGTACTGCTCGCGAAGGGTGGCCAGTGCCAGCTCGGGAGACACAGCGTGCAGGAAGTCGCTCGTGAAAACCTGCCCGGGGCCATAGCGTTCCAGGAGATTGTAGGTCTCCAGGCGCGCGGGCATGGGCACAGACGCCTGTTCGACGTAGCTGCGCGCCTTGCGCAGCAGCCGCACCCGCTCCGTTCCCGGAATGCCGAACAGTAGCGGCTCCAGGACTCCCTTGCGCACGGCCAGCGGGACCCGCCCGTATAGGCCGAACAGCTGCTGTTTCGCGTAGCGCTCATTGCCACCGAAAAGTTCGTCCCCGCCATCGCCGCCGATCAGGCGCTCGACCCCGTCTTCCTTTGCCATGCGGGCGCAGTAGAAGGCGGGAACGGCAGAGGCGTTGCCGAAAGGCTGGTCGAAGACCGCCGCTATCCTTGGAATGGCAGATACCACATCGTTCGGGCTCACATAATATTCGTGATGCGCGGTGCCGAAGTAGCGGGCCGCGAGGCGGGCGTAATCCATCTCGTCGTAGCCCTTGGCATCGAAGCCGATTGAGTAGGTACGTGCTGGTTCGCCACGCAGATCTGTGAGCATGCCTGCGATGGTCGAACTGTCCGTTCCGCCGCTCAGGAAAGCTCCGGTCGATGCGCCTTGGGCGGCGCGGCTCACCCCTTCCCGAAGCTGGCGCAGGAACGCTTCCTTCAAGTCGGGGAAGGGCTGTTCGCTGCCTTCGCTGTAGCGCATTCGCCAGTAGCTGTCCACTCTCGCCCGGCCTTGCCGGTAATGCAGGAAATGGCCGGGCAGCAGGCGTTCGATACCGCGATAGATGGTCGCGGGGCCCGGCACCATGTGAAAGTAGACGTAGTTGTAGACGCTTTGAAGATCGACCTCCGCCTGCCGCCTGAGGCAGTCCGCCAAGCTGGCGAACCGCAGGGTCTCGCCACGCAGGGACCAGAACAGCGGGTGAATACCCATGCGGTCCGCCGCCAGAAGTGCTTCTCCCTTGCGGTTGTCGATAACGGCAAGCGCAAAAGCGCCCTCCATCCGTTCGCACAGCCGGTCGGCGCCCTGCTGCCATAGGCTGGCCAGCACGTGCGCATGGCCTTCCGCCTCGGCCAGCCGCGCCAGGGCAGGATCGCGCCACACCGGGCGGCCCCAGACGGCCGTCAGCAGGCCGTCCGTCCCGGCGATATCCGCCGCGGCGCCATGTGCGCAAAGCGCAAGCGCGCTACGGCCGCCGGAGGCGGAGTGCAGGGGACTGCTATCGAAACGGGCGAGCGGCGCCGCCATCGTGTGGAGCTGCTCGTCACTGCTGCCGATCCATCCGCACAAGCCGCCCATGGCACGCTCCTGTCAGATAAGAACCTCTACTGCTTCGGGATGACTGAGAAAAGCCGCCGGGCTGGCGGAACGGCCATAGGCGCCCGACTGCAGGACCACAACGAGGTCGCCAGGCTCCGCACGCGCCAGTTCCATCTGGTCCGCCAGCAGGTCAAGTGGTGTGCAGAGCGGGCCGACAACAGACACGGTCTCGCGCCCGGCGCCAACAACCTTGTTGCCGATGAGGACGGGGTAATTCTTGCGGATCACCTGCCCGAAATTGCCGGAGGCAGCCAGCTGGTGATGCAGCCCGCCGTCCGTGACGAGATAGACCTGGCCGCGCGATTCCTTGCGGTCCACGACGCTGGCCACGTAGACGCCTGCCTCGCCGACCAGATAGCGCCCCAGCTCGATCACCACCTGCGACTCGCGCAGCTGCGGCGCGTGCCGGTCCATCAGGCCATGCAGATGCTGGCCCACCGCTTGCAGGTCCAGTCTTTCCTCGCCGGGGAAGTAGGGAATCCCGAACCCGCCGCCGATATTCATGATGCGCGGCGCGCGCGGCGCCTCCTCGGCAAGGCGCAGGCCGAGTGCAAAAGTCTTGTCGTGCGCTTCCTGGATCGCGGCCGCCTTGAGGTTCTGCGATCCGCTGAAGATGTGGAAGCCGTTGAAGTCCAGCTCCAGCGCGGCCAGCCGCTTCAGCATGGCAGGCACGCGCTCTGCATCCACGCCGAACTGCTTCGGCCCACCGCCCATGCGCATGCCCGAGGACTTCAGCTCGAAGTCCGGATTGACCCGCACCGCCACACGCGGCTGAATTCCCAGCTGGGCGCCGATGGCCGCGGCGCGTTCCATCTCGCCTTCCGATTCCAGGTTCAGGACGATGCCCGCGGCAACGGCGCAGGAGAGTTCCGCGTCGCGCTTGCCCGGGCCGGCGAAACTGATGTTCTGGGCCGGCATGGCCGTGTCCAACGCCGTGCGCAGCTCGCCGCCCGAGGCCACATCGATACCATCGACCAGTCTTGCCATGTGCTGCACCACCGCAGGCATCGGGTTCGCCTTCATGGCGTAATGCAGGTGGACCGAAGGGGGAAGATGCTCGCGCAGCTCCGCTACCCGCCGCGTCATGGCGGCACGGTCATAGGCAAAGAACGGAGTCTGGCCCACCCGCTGCGCCAGGCGCGTGAGCGGGACTCCGCCAACGGCCAGGCAATCATCCTGGACGGGGAACTGGAGCAATGCTGCGTGCTGCGGACGTGCTGCGCTCATGGCTGTTCCTGGAACACGTTGGCATATTCCATGCTGAGCTGTTTGCGGTCGATCTTGCCGTTCAGGTTGCGCGGCAGGCTGCCCTCGATCATGACGATCTTCTGCGGCAGCATGTAGCCAGGCAGGTGGGGCTTGCACGCGGCCAGCAGATCGGATGCCGTCAGGGCCGTGCCGCTGCGGGCGCTTGCGATCACGACGATCGCCTGGCCCAGCGCCGGATGCGGCACGCCGATGGCGGCCGCCTCCGCAACCTGTTCGCGCGCATAGATCACTTCTTCCACCTCGGTCGGGCTCACGCGGTAGCCGGAGGTCTTGATCATTTCGTCCTTGCGGCTGACGAAGTAGAGGAAACCCTCTTCGTCGCGGCGCACGGTATCGCCGGACCAGACGGCGAGCTCCGGCAGCGGCAGCCCGGCGTGGCGCGCGGGAAGCGGCTTGAAACGTTCGGCTGTGCGCGCGGGATCGTTCCAGTAGCCCATCGCAACCAGCGCGCCCCGATGCACCAGCTCTCCCGGCTCGCCTGGATCGCATTCGCTGCCGTCGGCGCGCAGCACCATCACCTCGGCATTCGGAATTGCCTTGCCCATGGAATCGGGACGCCGCTCCAGCTCCTCCGGTGGCAGATAGGTGGAGCGGAATGCCTCGGTCAGGCCATACATCAGGAAGGGCTGCGCTTTGGGGAGGGCGCGGCGCAAGGCATCCAGCGTCGGGCGCTGCATCGCTCCACCCGAGTTGGTGAAGTAGCGCAGCGTACAGCCGGCCGGCCAGCTCAGGGGAGCCAACTGAATCCACAGGGGCGGTACGGCGGCCAAGCCTGTGATGCGCTCGGCGGCAACCGCATTGAGAACGTCGCGCGGCAGCAGATGGTTCAACAGCACGGCCGTGGCGCCAACGCTGAAGGCAGTGGTCAGCTGGCTCAGTCCATAGTCGAAGCTGAGCGGCAGTACGGCGAGAATCCTGTCCTCTGCCGTGTTCCGAAGATAGGAGGCTACGCTGCGGGCGCCTGCCACCATGTTCCGGTGCGAGAGCACAACGCCCTTCGGTTTGCCCGTGCTGCCCGAGGTATAAAGGATGGCGGCCATGTCGGCGTCGATGGCGCGCGGCGCGCTGCCTTCCTTCGCCGCACCCAGGGCAGCTTCCCAGGCCACGACTTGCACGCCTTCCAGCGGCGGCAATGCACCCTCGCCCACTGCAAGCACAGTCCGCAGATCCGGGCATTGCGCCAGCGAGGGCGCGAGCTGCGCCAGCCTCGCAACGGACGTGACGAGAATGCGCACGTTGCAGTCCGCCAGGATATAGGCCACCTGCTCCGGTTTCAGCAGGGGGTTCACTGGAACGAAGACGCCCGCTGCCGCCGACGCGCCGAACATCGCCGCCACGTTCTCCACATTCTTTTCCATGTACACGGCAACGCGCTCCTCGCGCCGCAGTCCTGCGGCGAGGAAGGCGGATGCCGCTTCGCGCACCTGCTGCGCCAGCGCGCCATAGCACAGCCTTGTGCCGCCGTAGACAAGCGCTTCGGCGTCGGGCGCCATGCGGGCACTCTGGAAAATGAGGTCGTGAATCAGTTCGTTCATGGGAAGTCCGGCAAAACGGGCCGCGGGATCGGCTGCTCCAGCCAGGGAAAGCATCGAAAACTCTCGGACAATCCTACCATTCTACAATTGGGCGTCATTTGCGCCAAGCCAAACTCTTCCGTACGGGAGCCGCCTACACTGGGGAAACGCCGTCAGGGTATACTCCGCCGCGCCACGCCGCGCTGGTTGCGGTCATCACCATGGAGTAGCACATGTATTTGCAAGAAGTGAAAAAGATTGTCATCGAGGTACTGGCCCTGGGCGCCGCGGGCGAAGCGCTGGACGCGCACTCCGCGCTCCTGGGCAGCCTTCCGGAACTGGATTCGATGGCCGTAGTACAGCTGATCGGCGCACTGGAAGACCATTTCGGCTTCAGTGTCGACGACGACGAAATCAGCGCCGCCAACTTCGCCACCCTGGGCAGCCTGGCGGACTTCGTGAAGTTCAAACTCACAGCATGATTCCCTCAAGCGCGCCGCCACCCCACCCGTTCTTCATGGGCGGCGGGGCGGCGGCGCGCTTCTGTCTCTATCACGCACCGGCGGGCGAATGCCGCGGCAGCTGGCTCTATGTCCATCCCTTCGCCGAGGAGATGAACAAGTCGCGCCGGATGGCTGCATTGCAGGCCCGCCTGCTCGCGGATCACGGTTTCGCCGTCCTGCAGCTGGACCTGTATGGCTGCGGCGACAGCGCGGGTGATTTTGGCGACGCGCGCTGGAGCATCTGGCAGGAAGACCTTGACCGCGGCGCCCACTGGCTGCGCCGGAATGCCGATTCGGCGCCCGGATTGTGGGGGCTGCGGCTGGGCGCCCTGCTGGCCGCCACACATCCGAGCTGCAGGCCCGCGGCACTGCTGTTGTGGCAACCCGTCCTGACCGGGGCCCAGCACTTGCAGCAGTTCCTGCGGCTGAAAGTCGCAGGCCAGGCGCTGGCGGCGCCACTGGACCAGCGCAACTCGGCCGCACTGCGCCGTGAGCTGCTGGAAGGCAGTGCGCTGGAAGTTGCCGGCTACAGCCTGGCGCCGGAATTGGCGGCCGCAATGGAACAGGCGAACCTTGCCAGCCGCGTCCCACAATGCCGCGTCCACTGGTTCGAATGCAGCGAGCTCACGCCCGCCTCCTCCCGCGCCATCGAGCAATGGCGCGGTGCAGGCGCAAACATCCATACCCACGCTGTGGAAAGCCAGCCTTTCTGGGCCACGCAGGAGATCACGGAAAGCCAGGCATTGCTGCGCGCGACCCTCGACGCCTGCCTGAGCCCACACCATGCGTGAAAATGCCCTCTCCTTCCGCTGCGGAGACGACTGGCTGACAGGCATCGTCAGCGCCCCCGCGTCGCCAGCACAGCGCGGCGTTCTCATCGTTGTCGGCGGCCCTCAATACCGAGCGGGCAGCCACCGCCAGTTCACGCTGCTGGCCCGCGCCTTGGCCAAAGGCGGCATACCGGCCATGCGCTTCGACTATCGCGGCATGGGAGACAGCACGGGCAAGGTGCGCAGCTTCGAGGCCGTGACCGCTGACCTGCGCGCCGCCATCGACCAGTTCATGGACGTGCAGCCCGGCCTCCAGGAGGTGGTGCTATGGGGCCTGTGCGATGGCGCATCCGCCTCCCTCTTCCACGCGCAGCACGATGCCCGCGTGCGCGGCCTCGTATTGCTCAACCCATGGGTGCGCACAGGCCAGGGCCTGGCGCGCGTCACGATAAAGCACTACTACCGTTCGCGCCTGTTCGACCCCGAGCTCTGGAGAAAAATCGTGGGAGGCCAGTTCCGGCCTGCCGCGGCGCTAAAGTCCTTCACCGGCATCGCATTCGCGGCGAGCGTCGCGCAGGATCAGGACCTGCCCACCCGCATGCTGCAGTGCTTCGCAGGCTTTCACGGCCCTGTTCTTCTGATACTGAGCGGCCAGGATCTCACGGCACGCGAGTTTCAGGACATGGTGGACCGCTCCACGGCATGGCAGCGGCAGATCGTTTCGCCGCGCGTGCGCCGCGAACTGCTGGAAGACGCCAACCACACATTTTCGAGCGCCGCCTGGCGCAGCCAGGTCGCATCCTGGACCGCGGACTGGGTAAGATCATGGTGAAACGCGTGCTGATGGTGGCCTTCCATTTCCCGCCGCTGCATGGCAGCAGCGGCATCCAGCGCACGCTCAAGTTTGCGAAGTATCTCCCGCAGCATGGCTGGCAGCCGCTGGTACTGAGCGCCCATCCGCGCGCCTATCCGCAAACTGGGCCGGACCAGATGGAGGAACTGGATGCCCATATCGTGGTTCGCCGCGCCTTCGCGCTGGATGCGTCGCGCCACCTCTCCCTCTTCGGCCGCTATCCCGGCTGGCTCGCCCAGCCGGACCGCTGGGCGAGCTGGGTGGCAGGCGCCATTCCTGCTGGCCTGTCCCTGATCCGGCATTACAAGCCGCAGCTCATCTGGTCCACCTATCCTATCGCCAGCGCAAACCTGATCGGCTATGCGCTTCATCGTTTGAGCGGGCTCCCATGGATTGCGGACTTCCGGGATCCCATGATCGACGAACACTATCCGGCCAATGCCCTGAGCCGCAGGATGCATCGCCGCATGGAGCAGCTCACCATGCAGCGCTGCGCTGCTGCCGTCTGCACGACTGCCGCTGCGGCGCGCAGCTACCGCCGCAGCTATCCCGGCATGGACCTGCGCCTGATCGAGAACGGCTACGATGAAGCGGACTTCATGGGTGTCGAGCCCACTGCACCTGCTTGCGACCGGCCATTCACGATGCTGCACAGTGGCGTCATTTATCCTTCCGAACGCGATCCCGGCCCGCTGCTGCAGGCCATCGGGAGCCTGCTCAGGGAAGGGATTTTGAGTCCCCTGCGTTTCCGCCTCGTGCTTCGAGCCACCGGGCACGATGCGCACTTGCGAGAGTTGATAGCCGGCCATGGAGTGGAGACAGTGGTACAGACAGCTCCCCATATCGGCTACCGCGAGGCGCTGGCGGAAATGCTGTCGGCGGACGGTCTATTGCTGCTGCAGGCCGCGAACTGCAACGAACAGGTGCCCGCCAAACTCTATGAGTACCTGCGGGCGCGGCGCCCCCTGTTGGCGCTGACGGATCAACACGGCGAAACCGCCGCCGTGTTGCGGCAGGCAGGCGTCGATACCATTGCCCCGCTGGATTCGGCAGAGGAGATCCGGCAGGCCCTGCCTCGCTTTATCGAACTGGCATCGTCCGGCAAGGCGCCCATGGCCTCGGATGCAGCCGTCGCAAAGGCATCACGCCTTTCGCGCACGGCGGAGCTGGCGGCGCTGATGGACGAGATCATTGCGGGTGAACGGGAAGGCGCCGCCGCACGCACCAGGGAACGATCCAGCCCGCACAGACCATTGCCACCTGGGTGATGTCGCCGAAGCGCCCCGGAACGCGCTGCTGCATCCATTCCAGGGCCAGCATGCTCACGGCGAGCAGCAGGCCGCCTACGAGGGCGCATACGCGCTTGTGCTGGGGCGGCACGGCGAGGCGCAGCAGATAGGCCAGAGCCATGCCGGGCCAGACGCATTCCACAATGTTCTCGAAGCCGTCCAGCCCCGACATCTGCGCGCGGAACGGCACCCAGTTGAAGGGAACCGCGCGGCCTGTCCACTGCGCAGGCGAAAGCTCGGAGATCCCCAGCCCCGCCGCAATCAGCACGAAGCTGCAGGCAGCCATGACGCGCGGCGGCAGGCTGCCGTAGATCATCAGCAGGGGCAGGGCCAGAAGCGACGCCGCCATCAGTTCAGCGGAGAGCGTACGCTCCGGCACCAGAAGTTTGGCGATCCACACGGCGCAGGCGAGGCAGCAGTAGGCAAGCAGCCGCGATTGGCGGCGGTTCGCGAGCGTGTAAAGCAGAAGTCCCAGCCCGGTCTGATAGCACAGCAGAACGGCCAGCTTCGGAGGACGCAGCGATTCTGGCGCCATGACGGCACGCCAGACCTGCCCGAGCTCATGGCGCAGGTAAGCGATATCGAGGGTCGGCACCAGCGGACTGGCCTGGGACAGGAACCACAGCGCCAGCACCGCCATGCCGGTGTTCGGCAGAGGCCCGGGCAGTATCCACTTTGCGCGCAGCCTGGCGAGCCACGCGCCGGGCTGCGTATCCTGCGAAAGAAGTCCACCGAATCCGGCCCCGACTGCGCTGCCCGTCATATCCGCCGCCACATCGCCCAGCGAAGAGACACGCGCGGGCAGCCATTGCTGAACCATCTCCACACCCAGGCTGAAAACTCCCGCGCATGCCATGGCGAGCACCACGCCGCGCCACAGGCCCTGGCGCCAGAGCATCGTGACAAATGCGCCGAATGGCATGTAGACAAGGAGATTCTGGACCAGATCGCCCTTGTCGATATGCGCCGGCCATTCGGGCATTCCCGGCCCGTGCGCCGGCCATGCGCGCCATTCGAAAGGGTAGAAGCTCCCGTAGGCCAGGAGCAGGCCGTAGATGATGACGAATGCCGGAAGCGGCGAGCGCTTATGCGTCCAGATAGCGGACATACCAGTCCATGGCTTCGATCAGCCCGTCCTGCACACGGTGCGTCGGCTCGTAGCCAAGAATGCGCCGCGCCTTGCCGATATCCGCTTGCGAATGGCGCACGTCGCCCGCCCGGAAACCGCGGAACTGCGGCTGGTGCTGGCTGAGATGGGGATAGCGCGGCTGGAGCATGTCGCGCATGAGCTGGTAGAGCTGCAGGAGCGTGGTGCGTTCGCCCAGCGCCACGTTGTACACCTCGTTCAAGGCATCGGGATTGTCCGACATCGCCGCCATCAGATTGGCCTGGACGACATTGGCGATGTAGCAGAAGTCGCGGCTGGATTCACCGTCACCGTTGATGAACACCGCCTCATTGGCAATGAGGGCGGACAGCCATTGCGGAATGACCGCCGCATAGGCCCCTGCGGGATCCTGGCGCGGGCCGAACACGTTGAAATAGCGCAACCCTACAACTGGCAGGCCGTAGCAGCGGCTGAACGTATCCGCATACAGCTCGTTCGCAAGCTTGCTGACCGCGTATGGCGACAGCGGCCTGCCGATGCGCTCCTCCACCTTGGGCAATGCGGGATGGTCCCCATAGGTGGAACTGGAAGCCGCGTAGACGAAGCGCGTAACCTCCGCGTCGCGCGCAGCCAGCAGCACGTTCAGGAAACCGGTGACGTTGCTCTCATGGGTGGCGAGCGGATCGTCGATGGAACGGGACACCGAACCCAGTGCCGCCTCGTGCAGCACGAACTGCACGTCCTCGCACGCGCGCCTGCAGGCCTCGATGTCGCGGATGTCGTCGTTCTGGAATCGGAAGCGCGACCAGGCTTCGGGACCGACGTGCCGCCGCACTTCGGACAGGTTGCGCGGATGGCCGGTCGAAAAATTGTCCAGGCCCGTCACCTGCTGTCCCAGCAGGAGCAGCGCTTCCGTGAGGTGCGAGCCGATGAAACCCGCCGCGCCGGTCACGAGCCAGCGGTAGCGGTGCATGACCAGGTGCGCGCGCACCTCTTCTATCTGGCGCATGCTAGAGCCGCCACACGCTGAAACCGGCCTCGCGCAGCGCGGACTTGTCGAACTGCGACTTCACGTCGATGAAGCAGCCGCCCGCATTCAACTTGCTGCACAGGCTTGCCAATGGCAGGTCGAGCAAGGCCTGGTGAGGCACGGTGGCGACCACCGCGTCGCCCTTGGGCAGGCTCTCCCAGCTGTCCAGATGGATGCCATATTCGTACTGCGCATCGTCCGCATTCGCCACCGGGTCGAACACGTGCACGTCCAGGCCATAGGAAGCCAGCTCGCTGACGACGTCCGCCGCCTTGGAGTTGCGCAGGTCGGGGCAGTTCTCCTTGAAGGTCAGGCCCAGCACATTCACCTTCGCGCCCTTGATGTGGCAGCCGGCCGCGATCATTTCCTTCACCGTCTTCTCGGCTACGAACTTGGCCATGCCGTCGTTGATGCGGCGCCCGGCCAGGATCACGTGAGGGTGGTAGCCGATCATGTCCGCCTTGTGCGTGAGGTAGTAGGGATCGACCCCGATGCAGTGGCCGCCGACCAGTCCCGGACGGAAGGGCAGGAAATTCCACTTGGTGCCCGCCGCCTGGAGCACTTCGAGCGTATCGATGCGCAGCCTGTCGAAGATAATGGCAAGCTCGTTCATCAGCGCGATGTTCAGGTCGCGCTGCGTGTTCTCGATGACCTTGGCCGCCTCCGCCACCTTGATCGAGGACGCGCGGTAGACGCCGGCCGTCACTACCGATTC
The DNA here is from genome assembly GCF_021165955.1 of Massilia endophytica. Taxonomy (NCBI): domain Bacteria; kingdom Pseudomonadati; phylum Pseudomonadota; class Betaproteobacteria; order Burkholderiales; family Oxalobacteraceae; genus Massilia; species Massilia endophytica. Next base: position 4,603,944 of record NZ_CP088952.1, read on the forward strand.
GTAAAGCTTCGCGATGGCCTCCAGCGTGGCCGTATCGTCACCGGACACCACCTTGCGGATCGTGGTGAGCGTATGCGCCTTGTCGCCGGGATTGATACGCTCTGGAGAAAAACCCACGTGGAAGCCCTCCTTCCAGCGCAGGCCCGAATGCTGTTCGAGCAGAGGGATGCAGATCTCCTCGGTGGCGCCAGGGTAGACGGTGGATTCGTAGACGACGATGGCGCCCCGCTTCAGGTGCTTGCCCACGCTGATGCTCGCCGACCGGAGCGGCCCGAAGTCCGGGTTGCGCGCCTCGTCCACGGGCGTGGGCACGGCGACGAGAATGAAGTCCGCCTGCGAGAGCACGGCGGGATCGGAACTGAGCGTGAGGTGCTCCGCCGCGCGCAGCGCCGATTCGGACACCTCGCCTGTTGGGTCGATGAAGCGCCGGTAATTGTCGATCTTCTGCACCGAAAGGTCGAAACCGATGGTTGTCCGCTTCTTGCCGAATTCCACAGCCAGGGGCAAACCGACGTATCCCAGGCCTACAACTGCGACGACAGGCACCTTTTCCATGGCCATTCCCCGAAGTAAACGGCCAAAGCCGGAGCGGCTTCGGCCGTTATGCCATCATAAGAAGGCAATTGCGAGGCGGCTCTGATCTATAGCAAGAGCTCAATCGGAAACGGCATGCAGATAGCGCTCGAAGGAGACATCGGCCGCCGCGCGCGCGCCCTCGATAATGTTCCGCCCCCATGTGAAGCCGAAGATATCGGTGTAGTCGTATGCCGCAAGCCGTGCGCGCATGGCGCGGACGTCACCAGGCTTCATCGGAATATAGTTTGGATAGCTGTACATGAAACCCAGGTGGCGTCTGTCGGAAGCGACCTGCATCGCGTCACCGGGGAAGAGCGCACCGCCGGACCGCGGTCCGCGCTTCCAGTGCAGCGCTGTGCTGCCCGGGAAGTGGCCGCCGCACCGGACAAGCGTGACGTCGGCCGACAATGCCTTCTCCTCTCCCTCCCAGAAGTGTATGCACGGCGAAGGCCGCATCACCCAGCGCCTGTCCGCCTCATGCAGCAGGATAGGAACACCGCCAAAAGCCTCGCTCCACTCCACCATCGACGAATAGAAGTGCGGATGCGAGATTGCGATGCAGTCCACGCCGCCGCGCGCCTTAAGCATGTCCACAACTTCCGGGGTCACGAGGCTCACGCACTCCCAGAGAATGTTGCCAGCGTCGGTAGGGAGCAACAACGCCCGCTGCGGAATCGCAAATTCCACCGGAAGGCCGATGCCGAGCAGGCCGTCGTCCTCCTCGATGCGCAGCGCGTACCGGTCCCGCAGAGCATCATGGGTCGTCCAGGTTTGGCCGTTCCAGCCCACATACTGCCTCTCGTCTTCACAGACCGCGCAATGAGCAGGGGGATGCGCGCTTGGCGCGTACTGCGTTCCACAGGTATTACAGATGAAGCAATCCATTTGCTGTCCTTTCTAGTGAGCGCAGGAAGTCCGGCGCATTCTGGAAACCGATGATGCGGGCGCCCGCTATCTCCCGTCCCTGGCCGTCGAACAGAATGATGGCCGGCGGCCCGAACAATCCGAAGCGCTTCATCAGCGCCCTCTCATCGGGACCGTTGGCTGTTACGTCCACCTGCAGCAGCGTGAGGTCTTTCAGCCTGGCCTTCACCTGCGGCTGGCTGAACGTGAGCTTTTCCATCTCCTTGCAGGAGACGCACCAGTCAGCATAGAAGTCCAGCATCACGGGTCTGCCGCCGGTGCGGCCAAGCGCAGCATCAAGTTCCTGGACTGTGCGGATGCGGGTGAACTGCGTACCGGCCGCCTCGGTCCGCAGTCCGGGAAGCACCGGCGCCACCAGCCAGGCGGCCGTTGCCAGCAGCAGCACGCCGAAGAACTTCTTCACCTTGCCCATCCAGGCGCCGGACCTGGGCAACAGGGAACCGGCCGATACGCCAAGCAGAAGCAGGGGCACGCTCATCCCGGCAGCCATCGCAAACAGGGCGCTCCCGCCGATGAGGACATTACCCGTCTGGCTGATATACAGCAGGGCGCCGGCCAGCGGCGCCGCGACGCATGGCCCGACGATGAGCGCCGATACCATTCCCATCGCGAATACGCCGGCCAGTTTTCCGGACGCCTGCCGGTTCGCCACCCCGGCAAGCCTTCCCTGAAGCGCCGCTGGAACCTGGAGCTCGTAGAGGCCGAACATCGACAGCGCGAGAAGGGTCAGGAGCAGTGCGAAGCCGCCGAGGGTCCATGGGTTCTGGAGAAATGCCGCCAGGCCCTCGCCTATCAGCCCCGCCGTGATGCCAAGCGCCGTGTAAACGATGGCCATGCCGAGCGAGTAGCTGGCTGACAGCAGCAGTCCTCGTTTACGGCTGGCTGTACCTTCCCCAACGATGATCGAAGACAGGATGGGCAGCATCGGCAGCACGCAAGGTGTGAAGGCTAAGCCAAGGCCGAGCACGAGAAACAGTGGAGCGATCACCCACAGTCTCCCTTCGGCCAGCGCCGCCCCGATACGGTCCGGTTCACCTGTACTGGCCTTGCCGGTCAGGGTGATGGACGATTCCTGCGGCATGTAGCAAAGCCCTGAATCCGAGCAGCCCTGGCTGGTGGCAGCAAGCTTGAACGTGCCCGAAGCCTGAACCGGGAGGAGAACCGTCACTTCGCCGCGATAGATCTCCATCTCTTTCTGAAACGTGGAGTCGTACTTGACCTTCCCGCGCGGGAAGCGCGGCTGGCCCAATGTAGCTGCACTCGCCGCGAACTTGAAACGTTCACGGTACATGTAGTATCCGTCGGCTATATGGAAGGTGACTGCAGCTGTGCCTCCGTCCACCATTTTGGCGCTGAAGCGAAACGCGGCTTCCGGTTCAAGGAAATCTTCGGCTGCATTTGCCGCGCGACCAAGGACGAACAAGGCAAACAGCGCGGCCAAAACGAAGCTTGCGCGAATGTAAGCGGGCATGAACACTCCTTGCATTCAGCGGAAGGCCAGCCGCTGGCGCGGCGCCAGCGATTGCACAGCCCTGGCGATGTTGCGGTCCTCCGGACCGAGAACCTGGGCCACGCGTCCGGTGGCGTCGATCAGCACGATGGATGGAATCTGCCTGATGCCGAACGCAGCGAAGAGCGCTCCCGTTCTGTCGAGTACAAGGGGAATGGCAGTCTTCCTGGACTTTCCATACTCGGCCAGTTCTCCAGAGCTTGCCCACAGCGGGGCCGAAACGCCCAGCCACTCCACATCGCCACGCCTGGCCAGGCGCTCTGCCTCCTTGCGCACGCGGGCGCAGGCCTGGGCCGTTGCGGGACGGCTCTCACGCAGATAGGTTTCGCACCATGGAGAGAAGAACACCAGCGCGCGCGGCTTGCCTGAACCGCCCGGACCGAAGGCCACGGACGGCCCTGCAATGGTTTCCGCTGTAATGCCCGAGACCTCCTCGCCCACTTTGAACGCGCGGGACTTGACCGGCGGCTCCGCAGGAAGGATGGCGAGAGGCGCCGGCTTTTCCGACACGGCCTTTTCCAGCGCCTCGTCCAGCTCCCTGTCCGCCAGGTGGCCGACGTGCATGATTCGCCCATCCACGCCGATCAGCACATGCTGCGGCGTGACGCGCAGATTGAGCTTCCCCGCAAGGCTCCCGTTGTCGATCACGATAGGCATATGAAGTCCGTGCCTGCTGCGATACGAACGCACGTCGGCCTCCGTTTCGCTGAAGCCGGTATTGACGGCGACTACCGCGATGCGGCTGCCGTATTTCTGGAATATCTGCTCGAAGCCCGGCATCTGCTCACGGCAGGGCACGCACCATGTGGCCCAGAATTTCAGGTACACCGGCTTCTTTCCATAAAAAGCCGCGAGCTCGATGGTCTTGCCATCGATTGTGGTGAGGCTTGCGCTGGGTCCGGGCTGGCCGATCAGCCGTTTGCCGGCGCTCTGGGCGCGGCTTTTGCCGTCGCCCCCATCGTCGGCCGCGTTGGCGGCGCACAGCACCGCGAGAAGAAGAAGTGCAGCGATCGATTTCATGTCAGTCCGGCTTCGAAAGAGGTTTGTCATCGCTGTCCACCACGAATACGGCCAGCAGTCTGGCGGGCTCGCTCTCGCTGGCGTTCTCGCTGATAAGGTGATGCTCGCCCGGGAGCTCGGAGAAGCCCTCCCCGGCACGATAGACGCGCGCGGCCTGCCCTTCCACCTGGCTCCGGACAGCGCCCGACACCACGTAGGCGTAAATAAAGGCGGATTTTGAATGCCGGTGCGGTGCCGATTTCGCGCCGGGAGCGTAATTCACCTCCACGGCAATCAGCGATTTGCCGGGGATATTCGGAATCGCGCGGTCGAATACGGGGTGCGACTGTGCGCCAGCCAGCGCCAGCCCTGGCAGGGCGGCGAGCGCAATGCAGATCTTCTTCAGGTACATGGTTCGCCTTCAACTCGTTGAGGATCGATGCATGGTATTCGGCTCTTGGCATAGGTAAAAGATGCAAGAATGTTGAGAATCACTGTACCATTACGCTTCGATGGAACCCGGCATCCATATCAACCTCGACCGCGGCAGGGGCGAATCCCTGACCGAGCAAATCACCTCCGCGATGGCTGCGGCCATCCGCGAAGGCCGCCTTTTGCCCGGCGCCCGCCTTCCCTCATGGCGCGACCTGGCGGCCCAGTTGGGCGTCGCCCGGGGCACGGTGCGCATGGCCTACGAGAACCTGCGGGACCAGCAACTGGTGTGGACTGCCGGAGCCGCGGGCACCTACGTCGCGAAGCACATTGCCGCCGTGCCGCCCAGCGCCCGCACCATTCATGATGGCGAACCGGCTGCGGGCTCGCCCTCCCCATCCGCGATCTTCCGTATCGGCGTGCCTGCGCAGGACGTGTTTCCGTTCAAGACCTGGTCCCGCATCATGGGCCGCGCAGCGCGTGCGGCTTCCGCAATGCCCCTGGCCTACCCGGACCCGCAAGGCGAGACCGCATTGCGCGCCGAAATCGCGGCCTACCTGTGCATGGCGCGGGGCATGCAATGCACGCCACAGCAGATCTTCATTACCCACGGCTTCGCGGGAGGACTGGAGCTTGCGCTGAAGGTGTTGGGAATGGCGCGGAGCAGCGCCTGGATGGAGGAACCCGGATTTTCATTGACACGGCAAATGCTGGAGAAATCCGGTGTCAGTCCGATACCGGTGCCAGTGGACGCGGAAGGCCTCAACGTGGAAGCGGGCATTGCCCTGGCGCCCCATGCGGCGCTGGCAGTGGTCACTGCGGGCCAGCAGGCGCCTACCGGCGTCACGCTTTCGCTCGCGAGGAGACATGCCCTTCTCGAGTGGGCAGCCCGTTCAGACGCCTGGATCGTCGAAGATGACTACCTGGGCGAGCTTCAGCTCCAGGGCCGCGCGACGCCCGCATTGGCCTCGCTGGACCGGAACGGCCGGGTGCTCCACATTGGCACGTTCAGCAAAACCATCAATCCGGGACTACGCGTGGGCTACCTGGTGGCGCCGCCACAGCTTGCGCCGCAGGTGGCCAGCATGGCCGGAACTTTCACCTCTGCCCCGGCACCCGCGATCCAACTGGCCGTCGCGGAGTTCATGCACGATGGCCACTACCTGCGCCATCTGCGCCGCATGAAGCGCCTCTATGCGGACCGGCGACGCGCCCTTGGCGATTGCCTCGCTTCGATGTCCATTCCGCATGTCGAAGCCGGACTCGCCGTGCTGATCCGCCTGCCCGATGGCGTGAACGATGCCGAAGCCGCCGCGCGGGCACGCACCGCGGGCATGGCCCCCTCGGCGCTATCCTGGTGGCACGCGAATCCCTTCCCCGGCTATGGCGGGCTGCTGCTGGGCGTCACCAACCTGGCCGTGGAAAACGTTTCCGCATATTGCCAACGCCTGCAAGACGTCTTGAAGAGTTTCTAGACGACTGGTCTACTTCATGTTATGGTGTGCGCATGAAGACCTCCATCGCAGACTCGCGGCAGCACATTCTCCGTATCGGCAAAGGGCTGATACTGCGGAAGGGCTTTACGGCCGTGGGCCTGGCCGAGCTGCTGGCTGCCGCCTCGGTGCCGAAAGGCTCCTTCTATCACTACTTTGCCTCCAAAGAGGCGTTCGGCGAGGCGCTGCTGGAGTGGTACTTCGAGGAGCATCTTCAGCACCTCGATACCTTGCTTACCCGTCCCTCCTCGGCGGCGGAACGTCTCAATGGCTACTGGCGCTACTGGCTCGCCGCCCAGCGTGGCGACGACCCGAACGCCAAATGCCTTGCCGTGAAACTGAGCGCGGAAGTATCGGACCTCTCCGAAGCCATGCGCGCAGTTCTGGAGCGCGGTACGGACGGCGTCATCCGCAGGCTTACGGAATGCATCGAGGACGGCAAGCTCGATGGCTCCATTGCCGTTCCGGACAGCGCAAAAGAGCTGGCCACTTCCCTGTATGCCATGTGGCTGGGCGCCAGCCTGCTGGCCAAGGTCACGCAGGATGACCGTCCGCTGCAGACAGCGATGGTAAGCACACGGCACATTCTGAAGCTTTCAAGGTAGGCGGCATCTCAAATCGAACCGCCAGATTACTTTAACCAATTTCTAGACGACCGGTCTACTTCAAGGAGAACAAAAATGGATAAGAACCACCGCATCGTATTGGCCGCCAGGCCCGAAGGCGCACCGCGCATGGGCGACTTCCGGCTTGAGGAACAGGATAAACCGGCGCCGCAGCACGGCCAGGTGCTGCTTCGAACCCTGTACCTGTCGCTGGACCCGTACATGCGCGGCCGGATGAGCGACGCCAAGTCCTATGCGCCCCCAATCCCGCTGGGCGAAGTCATGGTGGGCGGCACGGTAAGCGAAGTCGCCGAGTCGGCCCATCCGGATTTCCGGCCTGGGGACCTGGTGCTGGCCAATGCGGGATGGCAGACGTACGCCCTGTCCGACGGCAGTGACCTCACCCCTCTCGCCGGCCTGCCCCGGCCCTCCCTCGCGCTCAGCCTTCTCGGCATGCCGGGCTTCACGGCCTGGCACGGGCTGCTGAAGATCGGCGATCCGCAGCCTGGCGAGACCGTGGTGGTGGCCGCGGCCAGCGGCGCCGTGGGCTCCGTCGTGGGACAGATCGCTAAAATCAAGGGCGCGCGGGCAATAGGCATCGCGGGCGGGCCGGAGAAGTGCCGCTACGTCGTCGAAGAACTCGGATTCGACGCATGCCTCGACCGCCACGATACGGACTTTGCCCGCAAACTCGCCGAAGCCTGCCCGCAGGGCATCGACGTCTACTTCGAGAGTGTTGGCGGCGAGGTGTTCGACGCCGTCCTGCCCCTGCTCAATGACGGCGCGCGCGTACCCGTGTGCGGCTCCATCGCGCACTACAACGAGAGCGAAGGCGGCCAAGGCAAGGACAGGCTTCCCGCCCTGCTCTCCGCACTCGTGTTCCGCCGCATCCGTATCCAGGGCTTCATCATCCTGGACCATTACGCGGAAGGCTTCGAGCCCTTCAGGCAGGACATGAGCCGCTGGCTCCGAGAAGGCAAGGTGACGCTGCGGGAGGACGTGATCGAGGGACTGGAGAATGCTCCCGCTGGCCTCATCGGGCTGCTGGAGGGTAAAAACTTCGGAAAGGCCGTGGTGCGGGTCGGCGAAAAAGCCCAGCTTCCCAAAGCAAACAACGCATCTGCCAAAAAACGAAAACTGAGGTCCCCGAACGATTCCCTTATCAACTAAGGCGGTAGCGGCATTGAGGACTCGCGACGTCAACAAGGTAGAGGCTCAAGTATTTTCGCTTCAGGCTGAATCCGTGAACCAAGCTTTTGAGCGAGCTTGTGAGCCTCATCGCGCTAATATTCCCGGGCTGCGCTTCCATGATCTAAGGCACGAAGCTACGAGCCGACTGTTCGAAAAAAGGCTGAACGTGATGGAGGTTGCGGCGATCACTGGTCATAAAACATTGGATATGCTCAAGCGTTAGACACATCTACGCGCAGAGGATCTGGCAAAAGAACTAGGGCGAGCCAGGTCGCAGTTAACTCCAGGGAAGGAATTTTTCGTATTGGGACGGCAGGAGGCTGTATTCTCCCCAGTTCTCAGTCTTGAACCTAGGGATTCCTTCACCCGCCGAACTTATGGCGCCGTAGAACAGCATTACTCGACCAATCGAGCCCTGATCAATTCTCTTCCGTTCGTCAAACGTCGGGTAAGTGTAAATCTTGAGTTCAGGGAAGTTTTGGACTTTGAGGTAGATGATGTTGCGGAACGTCAGGCGAGCATACCGCTCGATACGGCCAAAATACAAGTTGGGCCGCTGCGGGAGGTCCATCTCATCTAAGCGCGCCACATCATAAAGTAAGTCGCGTAAATGCAACGCGTATTGACTGTCTGGCAGGAAGAACGCGCGATGAATGTTCTTATCAAAACCGCGACAGATCGAAAGAACGCTGGTGATTCTCGTTGGGAGTAACACCTTCTTCCCGGTATGACGACCGAGTGGTATTTCCGTAATAGGCCCATCAGGATCGACTATCTGTGTCTGCCGGAATTCGAAATCCTCCAACGTCTCGTCGATCAGAATCTCTGGCGGATGTTCGGCCCATCCCCCCACTAGCACAAGGTTCTCATTCTGAACCGCTCGCTTGACTTCCTCTTCAGAGTGGTATTGCAAGCCCGCTCCACGAGAGACTCGCAGTGAACAGGCAATGTGTTTAAAAGCCTTCCTATGCCTGAAATGAGCTGTACGGCTATTGGTGAAAAGCTCTTTCTCCTCGGGTGCTCTACTCAATGGAGTTGTGCATTCAGGGCAAAAGATCGCACCCCTCATTTCATGACGATACTCAGCTGGAGTGACTTGCTCAGCTTTTTCCAGATCCTCACGTTTATCTTCGCCAAAGATCCAATTAGGGTTATGGTAAGCAAACGCTATCCGATGCTGCTTATCACCAACCATCAGCTCCTCCGCGTAATCAACCGAACTTCCTACGAGCAAGCGCAGACTCTTCTAAGTCATAGGTGAAATCAAACACCACTTGCACTGGAACCTGCGGCTGACGATTTTCGTTATAACTGTCCACATCGTTTTTGAGCTGTTTGCAATCACCTAAAATCTGTTGTCGGCGCTGTTGAAACGCGAGTTGCATGTGCTGAGGCGAGGCCGTGCGAATGTCGTCCCACAGAACGAGTTGCTCAGTACCTTCAACATAGGTAGCAGCGTGCTTGGTTCTTACGCGGCGCCCTTGTGCATCACGAACGTACTCATCTCGAAGGGCGCGTGAGAGTTCCTCCGCACACTGACTGACCACTGCCGATGGATGAGGTGCCCACTTGCCAACTCTTATCGCCCAGCTTGCGACCTCGCGCGTAGTGGCGGGCCATTTTTGACCAGCCTCTTGATAAAGCTGAACAAGTTGTTGCAGTCTCTCATTCTTCGTCGCCATAGCTCCTCCAAATCAATTACTACTTAGATCTAACATCCTTCCAAAGCCATCAGTTAGCGCGGTTGAAGTCACAAAGTCTCTAATCTTCTCCAACTTCTTCCTATGGAAACTCCAAGGTAAAAGGCCTCGATTTTGGAGCTGGCCGACCACTATCCCTGGATGCACTCGCATCCGAAGAGCAAATCCATTGATCGATTCATCGCTAAACATTGGGCTCACTCGCGCTATAAAACCCTCGAACTCTTTACTTGGAACAAGAGTTTCAGCAGCAGCATCATTCGCCCTAATCTCATTCGCTGGCTTCTCATCGTTGCTTTGAATATCCACATCCAAAATAGGATGCGACATCCCTTCTTTGTGCAAGACATGGTCGAGTTCATGGAATAGGGTGTGCCAAAAATTGTCCACCCTATCGAACCTAAGCGACATAGCTATGACTGGACTCTTATCTATCCAAAAACATGCACCGTCGATTTTGCAACCAGGCAAACTCTCCACAACAATGAAGCGGATACCATATCTGTTTAGAATGGAAGCAACTGATCTTGCACCATCTACGTACTCGACAAGCTCACGTAGCTCTTCAATAGCACCTTTGAGCTTAGACTCTGAGTACTTTTGAGCAGGAGCAGCCTTCGCTAGTTGTTTAGCTCGCGATAGCCAAGCAAGTTGCAAAATTGACGTGTCGTCATAGGATTTTTTTTTCGCAGCGTGGAGAAATTCTGGCTGCTCATCAATAGATGATATACCAAAAAACGAAAGCACTTGACTCTCTAAGAGTTCAATATTCTTCGTAGACTCAATCCAACCACGCTTTACCATCTCTCGGACAGGGAAAAGCCCATGCAGCTTTGCCTTCTTAGCGATTGACTCTTCCCCATACGAACGAACCTTAGAAAGCTGATATTGGCTCTCCAAATTCATCCAAAGTTCAGGGCCGGTTTCAAGAGCCTGTCCAAGTGCAATAGCAGTCTCAGGAGTAACCGTTCTCTTCCCACCGATTACTTCGCTCACCAGACGGGCATCTTTACCAATGATCTCGGCAAACTCGGCTTGCGTCCACCCCCTCGCTTCCAGTTCCTCCCGAAGAAATTCTCCTGGAGGAAATACCTCAGCAGCGACTCGTGCTCCCATAACAATCTCCAAATTCAGTGATAATCTTCGATAGAAATGATCCAGACGGCCTTGCCATCGTCGCGTTCTACTAACTTCAAAATCAAGCGCCATTGATCATTCAGCCGCATCGAGTACTCTCCGGCACGGTTGCCCTTCAGCTTCTCAAAATGCAACGATTTCATCGAATAAAACGCCCGCTCATCCGGGGCAGCACGGATGAGTTGCAGACGTTTCCTGTACGCTGTAACGATGGGTCTAGCGAATCCTCCAGTGAAGGTGAGATCCGTCTCAAGACGATCGTACGTTTCATCCTTAAAGTCGATATCCATCCACTGTATATAATATCAGTATTTCGTGATTTTTCCAACTTTACGCTTTGTGTAAAGATGTATGGATCGACAGGTTACAACAGCCATGTGATCTTTGCAACTTAAATGGGGAAATGGGCATGAAAGTGGATAGCGCCACGTACCAGCCCTGTCGGTCAAGAGCAAAGATGAGCACCAGACTCATGCGCACTTTACGTGGGCGGCCACGACGCTTGTCTTCGAATACGGTAGAAGTGTGCTAGGTGGATGGAACCGACAAGGACTCTGAACACATACGAGGCGAAGAAGGCAGCGATACCCTCAGCATGCCAAAGGAAACGCTTAGCCCCAAGGAGGCGTCAGATCGGAGGCAGAGCTGATGGATTGCGAGATGCATCCCTGCTTGCTGATGACTTGTGCATCAGCACCGCTAACTGTTCGACCGACACCAGCTCCAACTCAAAGGAGAACTTGACCTCAACCTCCCCCTTCATAAATTTCCGAGTTAACAATCTCTCGATTCTGGCTCGACTGATAGCGGTCATCAGGGCTGTCACAGATAAACCACGAAGACTCAAGGCGCTAGAGACCACTACAGGAATCTCTGGCGCCACGTGGCGAACCTTTTGGAATAGGACGAGTTCGCCGTCAGGAGAAATGATCGTGACTGCCGCAAAGCATTGGCCGCAATACGCCTTTTGGCTCGCCAGTGGGGCAGCTGAACCGGAGGCATGGCATGTAGCTCTTGCGAGGGCGGACGGTGTAGAAGAGAAGAAGGTGGAACTCGCGGAAACTACGGCGTATTTTGGCTACCAACTATCCCTGATTGGTGCGCTGCAGCCTCCGGCATTTCCTGCCCTCAAAGGTGCTTGAATGGGTGGATGACGCATGGCAGGAAGAAATCGCTAAAAGAATGCCACTTGGCCCGCATCTCTACCAGCACCAGTCGGACTCATCGACAGTTAATCTGGTCAGGAGCCTCGCTTGAGTGCTGAATACATGGCGGCTAGGGAGGAGCTTTTCACCGAAATTAGGCGGAAAAAGCTGGAAAAAACTTGCAACCCTAAGATCGCGGAAAAACCACGCCGCAAGGAAACCAACGCGGCTCATTTTGATACATTCGTATTGCAAAAATGCGCAAAACAATGCCGTTGGTGCGGCTGGCTGGGATCGAACCAGCGACCCTTGGCTTCGGAGGCCAATACTCTATCCACTGAGCTACAGCCGCACGGGGGTATGTCGGAAGAGACACGAAGGATACCGGGTTTCGTGGAAACCGTCCATGGAAAGTGTCTCTTCGCCAGCATATTGCATTCCCCGCAAGGGGTTTTCCGTCTATAATCGCGGGTTTGGCGAGGGTTGCTTGCTATTGGTGCAAAAAAGCTAACGCCAAGGGTCACCAGCTTCGGAAACTGTACTAAGGAAATCATGAGCGACGCACACCACGAACACGAATCCGCCATCAGAACGCCTAAGCAACTCGTTGCTGCCGTAGTTGGCTTCTTTGCCATTACCATTCTCGGTATTATCCTGCTGGTGCAGTACGTTACCCAGGACAAGCTGACGGGCGCCGGTTCGAACGCGCAGACCGCCGAAGCCGTGGCTGCACGCCTGAAGCCAGTCGCAGACGAAGGTTTCACCCTGAAGGATGCGAATGCACCGAAAGTGCTGCAGTCCGGCGAAGCGATCTACACCTCCACCTGCCAAGCTTGCCACGGCACCGGCGCTGCCGGCGCACCGAAGGTTGGCGACAACGGCGCCTGGGGCAGCCGCCTGGCACAGGGCTACGACACCATCGTGAAACACGCTATCGAAGGTATCCGCGCAATGCCTGCCAAAGGCGGCAATCCGGATCTGGACGATGTGGAAGTGGCGCGCGCTGTGGTGTACATGGCGAACAAGTCGGGCGGTAAGCTGAAGGAGCCTGAAGTGCCTGCAGCTCCAGCTGCTGCGGCGCCTGCACCGGAACCTAAGGGCTGATTCTTCCGGCCTCATAAAAAAACCGCTCGTTTGAGCGGTTTTTTTTCGTCCCTGCCGCCGCCGACTGTGTGCGGTGGCGGACCGGGTTACCGGGGACAGACCCCCTGGGGTCTGTCCCCTGCCTTTCGGCATTACCAGATGATGACGCGGTCTTTCGGGGACAGGTACATCTTGTCGCCGGGCTTCACGCCGAAGGCGTCGTAGAAGCCTGGCTGGTTGCGCATGGTGCCGTTGGCGCGGTACTGGCCAGGCGAGTGCGGGTCGGTCTTGATCTGCTGGATCAGCGCCGGATCGCGCATCTTCATGCGCCATACCTGGGACCAGCCCATGAAGAAGCGCTGGTCGCCCGTCAGGCCGTCGATCACGGGCGCCTTCTTGCCCTTCAGGGACAGCTTGTAGGCCTTGTACGCCACGGCGAGACCGGAGTTGTCGCCGATGTTCTCGCCCAGCGTCAGCTCGCCGTTCACGTTGTAGCCTGGCAGCGGGCTGAAGGCGTTGTACTGCGCCACCAGCTGGCCGGTCTTGGCCTTGAAGTTCTTGTGATCCGCTTCGCTCCACCAGTCGCGCAGGTTGCCGTCGCCGTCGTACTGGGCGCCCTGGTCGTCGAAGCCGTGGCTGATCTCGTGGCCGATCACGCCGCCGATGGCGCCGTAGTTGACCGCGTCATCCGCCTTTGGATCGAAGAACGGCGGCTGCAGGATGGAGGCCGGGAAGACGATTTCGTTCATCTCCGGGTTGTAGTAGGCATTCACGGTCTGCGGAGTCATCAGCCACTCGTCGCGGTCGATAGGCTTGCCCAGCTTGTTCACTTCATAGTTGTAGCGGAACTCCGTGGCGCGGCGCACGTTGCCCAGCAGGTCGTCGCGCTTGACGGTCATGGAAGAATAGTCGCGCCACTTGTTCGGATAGCCGATCTTGGTGGTGAACTTGGCCAGCTTGGCCTGGGCTTCCTTCTTGGTGGCAGGGGTCATCCACTCCAGCGTGTTGATGCTTTGCTTGAAGGCGGCCAGCAGGTTCTTCACCAGCACGTCCATGCGCGCCTTGTATTCCGGCGGGAAGTACTGCTCGACATAGACCTTGCCGATGCTTTCGCCCAGCGCCGCTTCGGTGGCGCTCACGCCGCGCTTCCAGCGTGGACGCATCTCGGTCACGCCGCTCAGGGTCTTGCCGTAGAAGTCGAAGTTCGTTTCGACGAACTGCTTGGACATGTATGGCGCTGCGCTGCGCACCAGCTGCCACTGGAAGTAGGCCTTCAGCGTTTCCAGCGGCGTATCCGCCAGAACCTTGTCCAGCGCCTGGAAGTAGGTCGGCTGGCCGACAATGACGTAATCGACCTTGCCCGCCAGGCCGGTGGCGGCCAGGTAGCCGTTCCAGTCGTAGCCCGGCATCATGGCAGGCAGCTTGGCCAGCTCGTACTTGTTGTAGGCCTTGACGGGGTCGCGCAGTTCAACCTTGGTCCACTGGATCTTCGCGATCTCGGTTTCGAAGGCGACGATGGCTTTCGCGTTGGCGGTGGCGTTAGCATCGCCCGCCAGCGCCAGCATCTTGGCGATGTTGACTTCGTACTTGGCCAGCGCGTCGGCCAGCTTCGCGTCGTCCTTCTTCAGGTAGTAGTCGCGGTCCGGCAGACCGAGGCCGCTCTGGCCGAAGTCGGCCACGTATTTGGTGGAATCCTTGTTGTCCTGGTGGACGCCGAAATCGATCGGTGCGCTGATGCCCACGCGGTTCATGTAGGCGATGAGCGCGGGCAGTTCCTTCTTGTCCTTCAGCGCCGCGATGCGGGCCTGGTCGGCCTGGATCGGCGCAACGCCCAGCTGCTCGAGGCGCGCTTCATCCATGAAGGCGGCGTAGAAGTCGCCGATGCGCTGCTTGTCCGCATTGCCGCTTGCGTTCGCGGCGGCATTCTCGATGATGGCGCGCAGCTGCGGCTGGATATCGTCATGCAGCTTGGCGAAGGAGCCCCAGCTTGCCTTGTCCGCAGGGATCTCGGTCGTGGCCAGCCACTTGCCGTTGGTGTGGACGAAGAAGTCGTCCTGCGCGCGCACGGCCGGGTCGATGTATTCGACGGCGATGCCGGAGGTGGGCTTGGATGGCTTGACGGACTTTTCGGCCGCGCCGGCCATACCGGATACGCTGGCCAGCAGGGCCAGCGTCAGGGCACTGAGCAGATGTCGTTTCAAAGTATTCCTCTCATGGAGTTTTGTTTTCAAATGCAAAACGCCCGGTCTTGTAGCCGGGCGCCCTACTCTAGCACATCGTTACCAGATGATTACCCGGTCTTCAGGCTTGAGATACAGCTTGTCGCCTTCCTTCACGCCGAAGGCTTCGTAGAAGCCCGGCTGGTTCACCACCGTGCCGTTGGCACGGAACTGGCCCGGCGAGTGCGGGTCCGTTTTCACCTGCTGCAGCTGCGCTTCCGGACGCATCTTCGTGCGCCACACCTGGCCGAAGCCCATGTAGAAGCGCTGCTCGCCGGTGAGCTTGTCGATGACCGGCGCAGGCTGGCCGTTCAGCGAAATCTTGTAGGCCTTGTAGGCGATGGCAAGGCCGGAATTGTCGGCGATGTTCTCGCCCAGGGTCAGCTTGCCGTTCACGTAGTAGCCGGGCAGCGGGCTGTAGCCGTCATACTGCTTGACCAGCGCATCCGCCTTGGCCTTGAAGTTGGCGCGGTCGGCGTCCGTCCACCAGTTGCGCAGGTTGCCGTCGCCATCGGACTGGCTGCCCGAATCGTCGAAGCCGTGGCTGATCTCGTGGCCGATCACGGCGCCAATGGCGCCGTAGTTCACCGCGTCGTCCGCGCGCGCGTCGAAGAACGGCGGCTGCAGGATGGCGGCCGGGAACACGATTTCGTTCGCAGTTGGGCGGTAGTAGGCGTTCACAGTCTGCGGCGTCATGCCCCATTCCGTACGGTCGATTGGCCTGCCCAGCTTGTTGATGTTGCGGTTGTAGTTGAAATTGGCCGCGCGGTGCACATTGCCCATCAGGTCACCGGCGCTGAACTGCAGCGCTGTGTAGTCGCGCCACTTGTCCGGATAGCCGATCTTCGGCGTGAACTTGGCCAGTTTGGCCTGCGCCTGCTCCTTGGTCTCTGGGCTCATCCAGTCCAGGGAATCGATGCTCTGCTTGTAGGCCGCGAGCAGGTTCTGCACCAGCTTCTGCATGCGCTCCTTGCGGTCGGCCGGGAAGTGCCTGGCCACATACAGCTTGCCCAGGCCTTCGCCGATGGAAGCCTCCACCAGCTGCACGCCGCGCTTCCAGCGCGGGGGCTGCTTCTGCACACCAGCCAGCACCTGGTCGTAGAAGGCGAAGTGCGCTTCGGCGAAAGGCTTGGACAGGTATGGCGAGGCGTCGCGCAGCAGCTGCCAGCTGAAGTAGGCCTTCCAGGTGGCCAGGTCCGTATCCTGCGCGATCTTGTCGAAGCCCGCCAGGTAGCTGGGCTGCATCACGATCACGTAATCGGTCTTGGTGGCCACGCCTGCTTCGGACAGGGCCTGCTTCCAGTCGTAGTTCGGGGCGATATCGCCCATTTTCGCAATCGGCGTCTTGTTATAGCGTTTGACGGGGTCGCGGTTCTCCACGCGCGTCCACTGCACTTCCGCCAGCTTCGTTTCCAGCGCCACGATGGCCTTGGCCTGGGCCGCGCCATCCTTGAAGCCAGCCAGCTCCAGGATCTTCGCCACGTGCAGCTCATACTTGGCGAGGGCGTCCGCCATCTTGGCGTCGTCCTTCTTCAGGTAGTAGTCGCGGTCCGGCAGACCGAGGCCGCCCTGGCTCATGTAGGCGGCGTACTTCGTCGACTCGCGCGCGTCCTGCGACACGCCGATCGAGTACGGCACTGGCACGCCGATGCGGTTCAGATGCGCGATCATGCCCGGCAGGGCCTTCTTGTCCTTCATCGCACGGATGCGGCCCAGCTCACCGGACAGCGGCTTCACGCCCTGCGTTTCCAGCCTGGCTTCGTCCATGAAACTCGCATACAGCGCCGCGATCTTCTTCTCCTCCACATTCAGGTCCTTGCGGGCCTGCAGGCCTTCGATGATGCTGCGCAGCTGCGCCAGCGCATCGTCGCGCAGCTGGTTGAAGGAGCCCCAGCGCGACTGGTCCGCCGGAATCTCGGTCGATTCCAGCCATTTACCATTCAGGTGGGTGAAGAAGTCGTCCTGCGGACGCACCTTCGCGTCGATGTACTGCGTATCGACGCCGGAGATGGCCGGCGTATCGGCCGCGTGGGCAAACGCTGCGGCCAGGCTGAGAGCGAGCAGGGTGTATTTCATGCTGTCCTTACGATCAGAATTTGGTTTCGAGGCGCAGGCTCCACACCGTGAACGTCGGATTCAGGGTATCGGCGCGCGCCGCCAGGCCATTAGCGTATACGAGGTTGCTTCCTATTGCATCTTCAGCAAGCACATTGTTGGCAGAAAGCCGCAGTTGGGTGCGTCCGTCGAATTTCCACAGGGCGTACCAGTCCAGCGCGCGCTTGCGGCCCACCTCCACCGTCTGGGTCAGGCTCGATTGCACGCGGATCGCGGGCGTCCAGTTGTAGCTGCCGCCCAGGGTCAGGGGAGCGGCCTTCAGGCGGTAGTCCAGGCCAAGGTTTGCGGTCTGCTTCGCCTGCTGGTCGAGGCGGTTGTCCGGACCCGGAATGCCATCCACTTTTGACCGGAAGCGGCTGTAATTGCTGCGTATATCCATGTCCGGCGCGTCGGTCATGAACTCGGTGAGCTTGAACTTCGCTTCCAGTTCGATGCCCGCCGTGCGCGCATGGCCGATATTGCCCGGCGTGGATACCCAGCGCGGGCCAAGTTCGGTGTTGCGCAGGGTGAGCTCGCGGCGGATCAGGTTATCGATGTCGCGCACGAAGCCGCCCGCGCTGAGAATGCCGCTCCGGCCGATGTAGTGCTCATAGGCGAAGTCCAGTCCCGTGGCCAGCTCCGGCTTCAGGTCCGGATTGCCGGTGCGGTCCGGGCGGGTGGCGCTGTTCAGGCGCGACAGCGCGGGCAGCGCGATCAGGTCCTGCACGTTCGGCGACTTGTAGCTCTTCGTGAGGCTGGCGCGCACCTGGTCTTTTTCGTGACCGGGAATGCGCCAGACACCGTGCAGCAGGGGGCTGAACACCTTGCTGGTGTTCTCGATCTCGCCTGCGCTTCGCTTGCTGGAGGTGCGTATGCCTTCCCAGCGCGCGCCGAGGTACACGCCGAACTGCGGCGTGATATCCCATTCGTCCTGGGCGAAGACGGCGGCGCGCCGGGTGTCGGCTGTGAGGTTGTCGCCGGAATCCGCAAACTGCGCCTTGCCTTCCTTGTCCAGCTCCACTTTCGTCTGTTCCCGGCGGCTCGCCTCCAGTTCCCAGCCTGCGGCCAGCAGATGCCCCTGGCCGAGGGGGCGGGTGTATTTGCCGCCGGTGTTGACGCCGCGGTCGCGCGTGGAATCGGTATCGGTGAAACGCTCCAGCAGCGTGCCTGCGCTGTCGTACTGATTGCGCAGCGACTCCGAGTTGCGGCGGCCGATGCCGCCGCCGAACTTCACATCCAGCTTCGCGTTGCCGTCCATGCGGTGCAGCCAGTTGCCGAAGCCGCGCAGGAAGCTCATGCTGCTGTGCGATTGCTGGTCCGCGAAGTTGTACTCCGGCGCCATCTGGCCCACGGGCTGCACCAGGGTGCTGTCCGAGCCGCTGTCGCTGCGGTTCGCCATCAGGAAGGGCTGCAGGTTCAGCGTGTCGCCGTTCTCGAACTTGTAGGTGAAGCGGGGCGTCAGGTGCAGGCCCTTGGTGATGCCGGAGCTCCGGTCGCTCACCTCCTGCTCCTTGACCACCGTGCCGTCGTCCAGGGTGTCGACGTTATGCGTTTCACCCCGGTCGTGCTGGCGGTTCTGCATGATGCTGCCGGACAGGCTGTAACTCAGCTTGCCGGATTTTCCGGGAACCGTCAGCGACACATTCGGCGAATGGCGGCCCTGCTCGATGGAATCCGACAGCTTGAGCTGCTTGTCGCGCTGCACATAGCCTTCGCGCAGCACCACGTTGATGGTGCCCGCAATGGCGCGCGTGCTGTGCTCCGCCACCGGGCCGCGCATCACCTCGATGCGCTCCACCTGGTCCGGCGAAAGCGACTCCATGGAGAATCCCGCCGGCGGACGCTCGCCGTTCAGCAGCACCTGCGTGTAGCCGCTGCCCAGGCCGCGCATGCGCACGTCGCCGCCCCTGCCGGGACGCCCGCCTATCGTCACGCCCGGCAGGCGCTTGAGTACATCGCCGATATTGCTGTCGCCATTGCGGTCCAGCTCTTCACGGCCGTAGATCTGTTTCGCGGCGGTGGAAGTGCGGCGCTCCTCCATCTCGGTCTGGCGTCCGCCGGTGATGGTGACCTGCTGGACCGGCTTGCCGTCCTTGCCGAGTACCGGCGTTTGCGGGTTCTCGGAGGGCGCGGTCTGCGCGCCGGCGGCGCCGGATGCCAGCATGGCGGCACAGGCGAGGGGTATCAGTTTGCTCATGAAAGGTTCAGGTCGGGGGTCCGTGCGGCGGGCTGGCGCGGGCTGGCCGGACACGATTGCCGCGATGACATTCTAGACGCCCGGAACGACGCTGAGTTCACGCCGGGCAGCGTTTTTACTTTTCGATACTTTTTGATACAGCGCCTCAGTTCCGGCCAGGTCCGCCTCCGCCCATGCCGCCCGCGCCGCCATGGCCGCCGCGATGGCCGCCCGCGCGCCCCTCCCCGCCTTCCGGACGTGGAGCGGCTGGACGCATGGGGCCCTCCACCCGCTGCAGCTGCTCGACAAGGAAGACCGCCACCGCGCGGCGCTGGGATTCGTCCAGCGCGTCGTTCACGGTGAGCCACCATTCGCGCAGCTGCTTTTCCTCGGCCGCCGTCGCCGCCTGTTCCGCTTCCATTGCTCCGTTCAGGTCGCGCAGCTCCACGTCCTTGCCTTCCAGCGCCTGTTTGCTCGCGGCCTGAAGGCGCTCACGCCGCGACTGCCTTTCCCTGAGCAGGGTGCGCGTCCTGCTCTCGGTCTGGGCCCAGAGCGTGGACTGGTTGGCATTGAGCTTGAGGGAGGCCTTCAGGTCCGGCGCCATCGGCAGCAGGTCCTCCGCGCGCATCTCCATCAGGGGCGTGGCGCCGGCCGAGAAAGCGGCGAACAGGGCGAGGACAAATGCTGTCTTCTTGAAAAGTTTGAATTCCATGCATGCTCCGGGCAAAAAAAAGCCAGCGCGGGCGCGCTGGCGAAAACCACTTCAGGGTAGAGAGAAATACAAACCCAGTGTAGGACGCGGCTGGCACGACTTCCCGGACTCTTACAATTGCTTACCGACGTAAAGCTGCCTATACATTGCGCCCGAAACGCGCAACATTGTCGGGTCAACATTCTGCTTTGTGTAAATCGGTGTTGTATTACGCAAAGGCTGCCTCGCTTGCTGAGAATCAGGTTTATACTCGGCTTACGGCCGTCGCGTGAACCGCCGTAATCTCGGAAGGTGACTCATGGGCAAGAAACTGAAAAGTACCGGGCTGGTGGGCCTGGGAGTCGTAGCGGGGGTTGCCATCTCCCTGCAATTTTCTGCGATGGCACAGCGTCCGGCCGAGCCCGGACTGCCCCTGGAGGAACTGCGCCAGCTGGCCGACGTCTACGGCCTGATCAAATCCGACTACGTGGAGCGGGTCGAGGACAAGAAGCTGCTGACCGAAGCCATCTCCGGCATGGTCGCCTCGCTCGATCCCCATTCCGCCTATCTGGACAAGCAGGCCTACGCCGAGCTGCGCGAAGGCTCGCAGGGCAAGTTCGTGGGCCTGGGCGTGGAGATCGGCCAGAGCGAGGACGGCTACATCAAGATCGTGGCGCCCATCGAAGATACCCCGGCCTGGCGCGCGGGCATCAAGCCGGGCGACCTGATTACGCGCCTGGACACCACCTCGCTCAAGGGCCTCTCGCTGGACGAATCCATCAAGCGCATGCGCGGCGAGCCGAACACCAAAGTCACCCTGACGGTGCTGCGCAAGGACGAGGCGCAGCCTCTCACCTTCACCCTGACGCGCCAGGAGATCCACCAGAAGAGCGTGAAGGCGAAGATCGTGGAGCCGGGCTACGCCTGGCTGCGCGTGGCCCAGTTCCAGGAGCCCACCGTGGACGACTTGGCCGCACGCATCATGGACCTCTACCGCCAGGATCCGAACCTCAAGGGCATGGTGCTCGACCTGCGCAACGATCCGGGCGGCGTGCTGCAAGGCGCCATCGGCGTGGCGGCGGCCTTCCTGCCCAAGGATGCGCCCATCGTGTCCACCAACGGGCAGCTGCCGGACTCGAAGCAGATCTATTACGGCCGCGCGGAGTACTACTCCCTGCGCGGCGATACCGACGCGCTGGCCCGCCTGCCGGAAGCGGTGAAGCGCATTCCGCTCGCCGTGCTCGTGAATACCGGCTCGGCCTCCGCGTCCGAGATCGTTGCGGGCGCGCTGCAGGACTACCGCCGCGCCACCATCATCGGCAGCCAGACTTTCGGCAAGGGTTCGGTGCAGACCATCCGCCAGCTCACGGCCGACACGGCCCTGAAGCTGACGACCGCGCGCTATTACACCCCGCACGGCCGCTCCATCCAGGCCAAGGGCATCACTCCCGACCTGCTGGTGGACGAAACGCCGGATGGCGACGGCATCAACGGCCTGCGCATGCGCGAAGCCGACCTGGAAAAGCACCTGGCCAACGACCGCGAAGCCGAAGGCGAGAAGAGCAAGCGCGACGAACTCGAAGAGAAGATCCGCATCCTCTCGATGGAGAAGAACCGCAAGCCGCTGGAATACGGCGGCACGGACGACTTCCAGCTCACGCAGGCGCTGAACCATCTCAAGGGCCTGCCGGTGCAGCTTTCGAAGGGCGAATCGAAGTTCGCTGCGGCCGTCCCGGCCAGCAAATAAGCCGCTCCGCAGGGGAAAGGCGCCGCCGTTTTAGGCGCTGTCCTCTATGTTTTTTGCATGGCTGCATGCGGTAGAATCTGCCCACAACCGCCTCCACCGAACAAGAAAGCCAAGCATGAAACAAGCCGTCATCAGCGGTACTGGGCTCTTTACGCCACCGAACTCCATCTCGAACGACGAGCTGGTTGCCTGTTTCAACACCTATGTCGAGCAATACAACGCCGAGCACGCGGACGCCATTGCGGCGGGCACGGTGACGGCGCTCGAACCGTCCAGCTCCGCCTTCATCGAAAAGGCCTCCGGCATCAAGTCCCGCCACGTGATGGAGAAGGAAGGCATTCTCGACCCCAAACGCATGGTGCCGCGCATACCTGAACGGGCGGACGACGAACTCTCGCTGCAGGCGGAGATCTGCGTGAAGGCTGCCCAGCAGGCGCTCGACCGCGCGGGCCGCAGCCCGGCCGATATCGACATGGTGCTGGTGGCCTGCTCCAACATGCAGCGCGCCTACCCCGCCATGGCAGTGGAGGTCCAGCAGGCGCTGGGCATCGAAGGCTACGGCTTCGACATGAATGTGGCCTGTTCCTCGGCCACCTTCGGCATCCAGACCGCGGTGGCGGCGGTGCAGACGGGCCAGGCGCGCGCCGTGCTGGTGCTGAATCCAGAAATCACCAGCGGGCACCTGAACTGGCGCGACCGCGACAGCCACTTCATTTTCGGCGACGCCTGCACGGCCATCGTCATCGAAGCGGCGGAAGGCGCGGTATCGAAGCACCAGTTCCTGATCCTCGATACGAAACTGAAGACCAGCTTCTCCAACAATATCCGCAACAATTACGGCTTCATGAACCGCTTCGACGAGAGCGGCGTGGGCAAGCCGGACAAGCTGTTCCGCCAGCAGGGCCGGAAGGTGTTCAAGGACGTGTGCCCGATGGCGGCGGAGATGATCAAGAACTCCATCGCCAGCGCTGGACTGGAGGTCGAACAGGTGAGCCGCTACTGGCTGCACCAGGCGAACCTCAACATGAACCAGCTGATCGCTCGCCTGATCCTGGGCCGCGATGCCGAGCCGTCGGAAGCCCCGGTCATTCTGGACAGCTATGCCAACACCTCGTCCGCGGGTTCCATCATCGCCTTCCACAAATACCAGGACGACCTGCCGCAGGGCGCCTACGGCGTGATCTGCTCCTTCGGCGCGGGCTATTCCATCGGCAGCGTCGTCGTACAAAAACGCTGAGCAGGCGCGGGGGCGCTATACTCGATGACGGGCGTCCGGCCGGGCGTCAGCCACCGATGCCGAAAGGAGTCCCGCGCGCATGCCCCATGACGTCAGCCTGATCACCACCATCGCCGCGGCGCTGGGCTTCGGCCTTGTGCTTGGCTTTCTCGCCACCCGCCTCAAGCTGCCAGCCCTGGTGGGCTATCTCGCCGCCGGTATCCTGATTGGCCCCGCCACGCCGGGCTTTGTGGCGGATGCCGCGCTGGCCGGCCAGCTGGCGGAGATCGGCGTCATGCTCATGATGTTCGGCGTCGGCCTGCACTTCTCGCTGGACGACTTGTGGGAAGTGCGCAAGATCGCCCTTCCCGGCGCCGTGCTCCAGATTGCGGCGGCCACCGGCATGGGCATGGCGCTCGCCCACTGGTGGGGCTGGACCATCGGCGGCGGCCTCGTATTCGGGCTGGCGCTCTCCGTGGCCAGCACCGTGGTGCTGCTGCGGGCGCTCGAAGAACGCGGCATTCTCGATTCCTTCAACGGACGCATTGCCGTCGGCTGGCTGGTGGTGGAGGACCTGGTCACGGTGATCGTGCTCGTGCTCCTGCCGCCGCTGGCGGGTTCGCTGGGCGGCGAAACCACGGGCGCGGCAAGCGATGCGGGCCTGCTGCGCACCCTGGCGGTGACCCTCGGACAGGTAGCCGTCTTCGTCGGCTTCATGATGCTTGTCGGCCGCAAGCTTTTCCCGTGGATTCTCTGGCAGGTGGCGCGCACCGGTTCGCGCGAGCTGTTCACGCTGTGCGTGATCGCGGCGGCAGTGGGCATTGCCTACGCCGCCACCAAACTGTTCGGCATCTCCTTCGCGCTCGGCGCCTTCTTCGCGGGCATGGTGCTGCGCGAGTCGGACCTGAGCCATCGCGCGGCCGAAGAATCGCTGCCGCTGCGGGACGCATTTGCGGTGCTCTTCTTCGTTTCCGTCGGCATGCTGTTCGAACCGTCCATCGTGATGAACGAACCACTGCGGCTGCTCGCGGTGGTCGCCATCATCGTCTTCGGAAAATCGCTGGCGGCCTTCCTGCTGGTGGTGGTGCTGCGCTACCCGGCCAAGACGGCGCTGATGGTCTCGGCCAGCCTGGCGCAGATCGGCGAGTTCTCCTTCATCCTTGCGGCGCTGGGCATTTCTCTCAAGCTGATGCCGCACGAGGGACAGAGCCTCATCCTGGCGGGCGCCATCATCTCCATCGCGCTCAATCCACTGGTCTTCGCGGCGACGCGGCCGCTGGAACGCTGGCTGGGCAAGAACAAGCTGCTGGCCGCGAAGTTCGACCGGCCCGCCGACCCGCTGGCCGAGCTGCCGATGACGACAGCGCACAGCAAACTCTCAGGCCAGGTGGTGCTGGTGGGGTATGGCCGTGTGGGCCAGAGGATTGCGAAGACGCTGGCCGAGCGGGGCATCCACTACGTGGTGGCCGAGCAGAACCGCGAGAAAGTGGACCAGCTGCGGCGTGAAGGCGTGGCGGCGGTGGCGGGCAATGCGGGTGAGCCGGCGGTACTGATCCAGGCGCACATTGCACGGGCCCGGATGCTGGTCATCGCCACGCCCGACACCTTCCATGTCCGCTCCATGATCGCCACGGCGCGCGCCCTCAACCCCGGCATCAAAACCGTGGTGCGCACCCACAGCGAAAGCGAGGCCGAGCTGTTGCGCGGCGAACGCGCGGGCCGCATCTTCATCGGCGAACAGGAGCTCGCCAAGGGCATGGCCGACCACATCATCGCCGACTTCAACGCCCCACCCCACAGCTGAGCCCGGGCGGTTGTCAGAGGCTGGCGGCGAGGGTGGCGCCTTCCTTGATGGCGCGCTTGGCATCGAGCTCGGCTGCAAGGGAGGCGCCGCCGATCTTGTGGAAGCGGGGCCCGCCTGCCGTACCTTCCGGCGGCATGAGCTCGTCCAGGCTGTCCTGGCCCGCGCAGATCACGACGTGGTCCACCGTCAGCAGGCGCTCTTCGCCGCCCACCACAATGTGCAGGCCCTGGTCGTCGATGCGCTTGTAGCTCACGCCTGCGAGCATGACGACGCCGTTCCGCGCCAGCACCGCGCGGTGCACCCAGCCAGACGTTTTGCCCAGCCCCGCGCCGGGCTTGCTGGCCTTGCGCTGCAGGAGGTAGAGCTGGCGCACCGGTTCCGAAGGCACCGGCGGCACCAGGCCGCCGCCCGTCTTGGCGTGCAGGTCGACGCCCCATTCGGCTGTCCAGTGGTCGATGGAGAGGGGCAGCCCGAGCGAAGGATCGTGCAGCAGGTATTCGCCAACGTCGAAGCCGATGCCGCCCGCACCGATGATGGCCACGCGCTTGCCCACGGGCTTCTTGTGCTGCAGGACGTCGATGTAGCTCAGGACCTTGGGGTGGTCGATGCCTTCAATCGCTGGCTTGCGCACCTTGATGCCGGTGGCGACGATGACATCGTCATAGCCTTCCGCCAGCAGCTCTTCGCGCGTGACGCGCCGGTTCAGCTGCTGCTTGACGCCCGTAAGTTCGAGCTTGCGGCTGAAGTAGCGGATGGTCTCGGCAAATTCTTCCTTGCCGGGGATCTGCATGGCGATCTTGAACTGGCCGCCCACCGCGCCGCTCGAATCATAGAGCGTGACGTCGTGGCCCCTCTCGGCCGCCACGGTGGCGGCCGAGAGGCCCGCCGGCCCGGCGCCCACCACGGCGATGCGCCGCTTCGCGGCAGCCGGTTTGTATTCCAGTTCCGTTTCGTGGCAGGCGCGCGGGTTCACGAGGCAGCTGGCGCGCTTGTTGGAGAAGGTATGGTCCAGGCAGGCCTGGTTGCAGCCGATGCAGGTGTTGATTTCGTCCACGCGGCCTTGCGCCGCCTTTTCCACGAAGGCGGCATCTGCGAGGAAGGGCCGTGCCATCGACACCATGTCCGCGTCGCCGCGGCGCAGAATATCCTCCGCTTCGTCCGGCATGTTGATGCGGTTCGATGCCACGACCGGAATCGTGACCTCGCGCCGCAGGCGCCCCGCCACTTCGGCGAAGGCCGCGCGCGGCACGGAGGTCACGATGGTGGGCACCCGTGCTTCGTGCCAGCCGATGCCGGTGTTGAGGATGGTGGCGCCCGCATGCTGCAGGGCCTTCGCCACGGCCACCACTTCTTCCCAGGTATTGCCGCCTTCCACCAGGTCGAGCAGGGAGTGGCGGTACATGATGATGAAGCCGGTCCCCACGGCCTGGCGGATGCGCGACACGATTTCCACCGGCAGCCGCATGCGGTTTTCAATGCTGCCGCCCCAGCGGTCGGTGCGCAGGTTGGTGCGCGCGCACAGGAACTGGTTGAGCAGGTAGCCTTCGCTGCCCATCACTTCGATGCCGTCGTAGCCCGCCTTCTGCGCCAGCTTCGCGCAGCGCACATAGGCGCGGATGGTGGACTCGATGCCGCTCTCGCTGAGCGCGCGCGGCTTGAAGGGCGAGATCGGCGACTTGCGCTCGGAGGCTGACACCACGAAGGGCTGGTAGCCGTAGCGCCCCGCATGCAGGATCTGCATGAGGATCTTGCCGCCTTCCTCATGCACGGCGCGCGTCACCTTGCGGTGGTTGACCACGTCGCCGATGAAGTTCATGGTGCCGCCGAATGGCAGGAGCCATCCCTGGCGGTTGGGAGAGATGCCTCCGGTGACGATCAGCCCCACGCCGCCGCGCGCCCGTTCGCGGTAGAAGGCGGCCAGCTTGCCGTAGTTGTAGAAGCGATCCTCTAATCCCGTGTGCATGGAGCCCATGATGACGCGGTTGCGCAGGGTGGTGAATCCGAGGTCCAGAGGGGCAAGCAGGTGGGGATAGGTCGTCATCTTCTTGTAATAATCGTTCTGTGCGTTGACTAACAGTGGAAGCGCGTTGCGCTTGTATTCTGCCACCAGTTACCTTACGCTGGAAGAATGAAGCGATTTCTGCTGTATTTGCTGTTCGGCCTTGTGGCGCCGGTGTCCGTGCTCGCGCAGGCGCCGCGTGCCGACCTGCCCAAGCTGCAGGTGGACGTGAAGCGCGAAACCCAGGATTCGCTGACCATGTATGTGATCGACGCCAGCGGCGCCGTGCTGGCGCCCCTGCCCGCGGTATGGCGCATCCTCACTGGCTACGACCATATGGAGGAGTTTGTGCCGGACCTGACGTCCTGCCGGGTCCTCTCCCGCAATGGCAATGAGGTCATCATCGAGCAGTTCGGCACGGCGCGCCTGCTCTTCGTATCGAAATCCATCCACCTGATCGTGCGGGCGACCGAGCAGCCCATGTCGTCCATCGACATCTCGCTGGTGTCCGGCGACATGAAGCACTACGAATCGCGCTGGGAGCTGATACCCATGCCGGAAACGGGCGGCACGCGCATTCTCTACAGCGGGAAGATGGCGCCCAACTTCTATGTGCCTGGCCTGCTGGGCACGAATATCATCCGCAGCGATATCGAAAAGATGATGAATGCGGTGCTGGCGCGGCTGGACCGGCCGGCCTCCGCCACCCGCCCCGCCATCGAGCCGCGCCAGGCCCTGAACTGAGCTTCAGGACGGGCGGTAGTCCCTGCCCCGCACTTCCGCGAAGTTCTCCAGGCTGCCGATGCGGATCACTACAGGATTCAGCGATGCGGAGCTCTGCATCGAGCGCCAGGCGAACTGCCATTCCTTTTCCATCGATTCCTGCGTGCCCTTGGTGAAGGCGGCGCCCAGGGCCGCGCGCGTGCCGTATTCGACGGCGCCGTCGATACCTGCCCAGTTGGGCAGGGTGCGCTGTACCGCGCGGTGGATGCGCTCCCCGAACTCCTCGGTGTTGTGGATGACCAGGCAGGCTTCGGCGCCAAAGTGCTCGAACAGGTCCGCGTCCCATACCCGCGAGAAGCTGAGCGTGAGGAAGGAGGCGGCGGGACGCAGCACAAACTGCCCCTGGCTCAGCGCCAGTTCGAGTTCGCTGCGCGGGCCGTAGCGGTGCAGGGTGGGAGGGCGTTTGTAATCGTGCATTGCTTATCCGTTGTCGGTGCGGGGCTGGCGAATGTGGCGGTGGTCGCGCATCCATGAGGAGGCGATGAATATCTCCCGCAGCAGGAAGCCGAAGCTGCCGATCAGGCTGAAGACGCCCGCCACGAACATGCCCGCGATGTATTTGTCGAGGGTGAAGTTGGTGGTATCGCCGATGAACAGCAGCGCAATGACCAGGCAGACGAACAGGCCTGTCGCAGTGGACAGCGTAATGGACCAGTTGATCAGGTGCGAGCGGCGGTACAGCACATCCAGCTCGTTCAGGTAGGTGTCATTGTAGGCGACATCGAGCCGGTCTTCCAGCACGCGCGAGCGGTCGATGATGCGGGCCAGGCGGTTGATCAGCACCGTGAGGTTGGTGCAAACGCCGGTAAGCAGGAAAACCGGCGCGATCGCCAGTTGGATGATATGGCCGATATCGCCGAGCTGTATGTTCATGAATCGTTCTAATAATGTTGGCCCCGGGCCCAAGTGTAGCAGGCCTGCCCGGCTATTCGAAACGGTTCAGGCGCTTGAACTGCTCCGTCGCGGCCACCAGGGCGCGGCTGATGCCCACTTCCATGGCGCCATGGCCCGCATCCGGAATCATTTTCACGATGGAGCCCGGCCAGCGCTTGTGCAGGCGCCATGCCGTGAAGGGCGGGCAGATCACGTCGTAGCGGCCCTGCACGATGACGGCCGGCAGGTGAGCGATGCGGTCCAGGCCGCGCAGCAGCTGCTCCTCCTCGAAAAAGCCAAGATGGGCCATGTAGTGCGCTTCCAGGCGGCCCACGCCGAGGTCCAGGGTGTCCGACGGCAGTTCCTCCGGCTGCGGCAGCAGGAAGACGCGGCGGCCTTCGAAGCGGCTCCACGCGCGCACGGCGGGCCAATGCACCGAAGGGTCTTCGTCCATGATGCGCTTGTAGTAGGCCTGCAGCAGGTCGTTGCGCTCCTCCGGCGGAATCGGCGCCGCGAATTCTTCATGGATCTCGGGATGGAACCACTGCGCCCCGTCCATGAACCAGTCAATCTCCAGCGGCGTGCAAAGGAAGATGCCGCGCAGGACAAAGCCCAGGCAGCGCGAAGGATGGGCTTCGCCGTAGGCCAGCGCCAGCGTCGAACCCCAGGAGCCGCCGAACACCAGCCATTTCTCGATGCCGAAGTGTTCGCGCAGGCGCTCGATGTCTTCGATCAGCAACTGCGTGGTGTTCTGGCGCGTTTCGCCCAGCGGCGTGGACTTTCCGGCGCCGCGCTGGTCGAAAAGGATGACGCGGTAATGCTGCGGGTCGAAGAAGCGGCGGTGCTGCGGCGAGAGGCCTGCGCCCGGGCCGCCATGCAGGAAGATGACCGGAACGCCGTTCGGATTGCCCACTTCTTCCCAGTAGATGGTGTGGATGTCGTCCACCGGCATCATGCCGTGGCGCAGGGGGGTAATCGGCGGGAACAGGTGGTTCAGCGGTTCTGGCATGGCATTCCTCTCGGCGTGAAGCCCAGATTGTAACGGTTTCAGAAGAAGGTATTGACGGCGCCCAGCACCTGGTAACTGTCGTCCACCACCAGCATCAGCGGCCATTTGTCGAAGGTGGTGCAAGGATGCGAGATGCCGCAGCCCACCAGATCGCCCACTTCGATGGAGTAGCCATCGGGCAGGCGCAGATAGCCATGCTGGTCGTTCATCTTCACGATCGCCGCTTCCGCTGGCAGCGCTTCAGGCGCGGCCGCACCGCTGCGCTGCACGAAGAGGGGATGCGGCAGGCCGAGATCGTGCGAGGCGTCGCGCTTGCCCATGGAGAGGATGGCCAGCCCCGGTTCGGGACGGGACAGCACCACGCTCCATACCTCCAGCGCCGGCTGCAGGCCGCCTGCTGGCGCCTCCGGCTCGCGCTCGCTCAGCTCCTTCGTGGCCTGATAGTAGTGGCCGTGGTCGTTGGTCAGGTAGCAGCCGCTGCGCAGCACGGGCAGCACGGGACGCGACAGGCCCTGGATGCCCGCGAAGCCGCGCGCAACGAGATCGAAATGGGAAGAGCCGCCTGCGGAGATGATGATTTGCGGGCCGCCGAACAAGCCCTCGCTGTCCATGGTGTTCAGCAGCTCGCGCATCTGCGCGAGGAACTCGTTGACGCGCACGACGCTGGCTGCGCGGTCGTCGCTCGTGAGCACGCCCTCGTAGCCTTCGATGCCTGCCAGGTGAAGGCCTGGCGCGGCGGCGATGGCGCGCGCCACTTCCAGCACTTCTTCGGGCGTGCGGCAGCCCGCGCGCTTGCCAATTGCACCCTGCTCCACCAGCAGCGGCAAAGGCCTTTGCAGGCCGCTGGCCTGGACCGCCTGCGACAGGCGCGCCACGCCTTCCAGCGAATCTGCGAGGGCGAAGAATTCGAAGTCCGGCTGGTCCTTCATCAGCTGGAGCACGGCGCGGATGTCGGATGGGCCGGCAAGTTCGTTAGCCAGCAGTACGCGCCGGATGCCGAAGCGGGCCGCGATCTGCACCTGCGGGATGGTGGCAAGGGTGATGCCCCACCCGCCGTTGGCAATCTGCGCGGCGAAGAGCTGGGGGCTCATGGTGGTTTTGCCATGCGGCGCAAGGAGCACGTTGAAGTGGGCGCAGAAGCGCTGCATCCAGTTCAGGTTATGCGCCAGTGCGGACTCCTTCAGCAGCGCGACGGGATAGCTGGTATCGCCGCGCAGCACGTTCCAGCCCTGCCTTGCAATATCGGCCTGGCGCAGCGGCGCGGTGAGCGGAAGGCCTTTGACGCCGGGGAGCAGGGTTTGCCCGTCGAGGGCGGGAAGGGATGGGAGCTGGGACATGGCGGAACAGCGCGCGTTGGAAACGGCACACTGTATCAAAAAAAACACCGCCCGGGCGGGCGGTGTTTTGCGGCGGCGAGGCCGGATCAGGACATGTGCTGGCCGCCGTTGATGGCGATGTTCGCACCGGTCACGAAGGCCGCTTCGTCGGAAGCCAGGTAGGCCACCAGGCCTGCCACTTCATCCGGCTTGCCCAGGCGGCCCATCGGGATCTGCGGCAGGATCTTCGAATCCAGCACTTCCTGCGGAATCTCGGTCACCATCTTGGTGCCGATATAGCCTGGCGAAATGGTGTTGACCGTTACGCCCTTGCGCGCCACTTCCAGCGCCAGCGCCTTGGTGAAGCCGTGCACGCCCGCTTTCGCAGCCGAGTAATTGGTCTGCCCGAAGGCGCCCTTCTGGCCGTTCACGGAGGAGATGTTGATGATGCGGCCCCAGCCCCGCTCCACCATGCCATCCGCCACGGGCTTGGTCATGTTGAACACGGAATCCAGGTTGGTGCGCATCACGGCGTCCCAGTTCACCTTGTCCATCTTCTTGAAGGTCATGTCGCGGGTGATGCCGGCGTTATTCACCAGCACATCGACCGGACCGATCTCTTTCATGATGGCGGCCACGCAGGTCTGCGCCGAATCGAAATCCGACACATCGCAGGGATAGGCGCTGAAGTTGTATCCAGCTTCCTTCATCTGCGCCAGCCACGCCTCGGACTTGGTATTGGAGGGGGAGTACGTGGTGACCACCCGGTAGCCCAGCGCAGCCATCTTGATGCAGACCGCTTCGCCCAGACCACCCATACCGCCTGTTACTAATGCTACTCGTGCCATATTGTCTTCCCCTTATTATTGTTGCGTTCTACCGAAAATCGACTGCTGTTTACTCCCGTTCTACTGCCAGTGCCACACCCATGCCGCCGCCGATGCACAGCGAGGCCAGGCCTTTCTTCGCGTCGCGGCGAGCCATCTCGTGCAGCAGGGTCACCAGGATGCGCGCGCCTGAGGCGCCGATCGGGTGGCCGATGGCGATGGCGCCGCCATTGACGTTGATCTTGCTGGTGTCCCAGCCCATTTCGCTGTTCACGGCGCAGGCCTGCGCGGCGAAAGCTTCGTTGATCTCCATGAGGTCCAGCTGCTCGGGAGTCCAGCCAGCCTTCTTCAGGCACAGGCGGCTCGCGGTCACAGGGCCCATGCCCATGAAGGCCGGGTCCAGGCCGGAGGAAGCATAGGCGGCGATGCGCGCCAGCGGCTTCAGGCCCAGCTTCTTCGCCGTGGAAGCGGACATCATCATCACCGCTGCCGCGCCGTCGTTGATGCCCGACGCGTTACCCGCCGTGACGCTGCCCTCTTTCGAGAAGGCGGGACGCAGGCCGCTCAGCGCGTCCAGCGTGGAACCGGCCTTGATGTATTCGTCCGAATCGAAAACGATGCTGCCCTTCTTCTGCGGGATCTCCAGCGGCAGGATCTCGTCCTTGAACTTGCCAGCCTTCTGCGCGGCTTCCGCCTTCTGCTGCGAGGCCAGGGCGAATTCGTCCTGCTGGCTGCGCGAGATCTCGTATTTCTTGGCCACGTTCTCGGCGGTGATGCCCATGTGGTACTGGTTGTACACGTCCCACAGGCCGTCCACGATCATGGAGTCCGTCATCTTGATGTCGCCCATGCGGAAGCCGTCGCGCGAGCCGTTCATCACGTGCGGCGCGGCGCTCATGTTCTCCTGGCCGCCGGCGATGATGATGTCCGCATCGCCGCACTTGATGGCCTGGGCCGCCAGATGGGTCGCTTTCAGGCCGCTGCCGCAGACCTTGTTGATGGTGTAGGCGGGAATGGCGTTGGACAGGCCTGCCTTGATGACTGCCTGGCGCGCCGGGTTCTGGCCCACGCCTGCGGTGAGCACCTGGCCCAGGATGGCTTCATTGATCAGGTTGGGATCGATGCCGGTTTGCGCGATCAGCCCTTTGATCACATGCGCGCCGAGATCGGCCGCGGGGATCTTGGCGAGGCTGCCGCCGAATTTGCCGACCGCGGTGCGGGCCGCGGCAACGATAACTACGTCATCCATGTGAATCTCCGGTGGTTATATCAAAAATACAAAAGCGGTTCCGACCCATTCTAGCGAAGTCCCGAGCCCGGAGCCAGCGCCGCTTCAGCTGAGCAGGCGCAAGGTTTGCCATCTTAAAGTTCGTGGGAGCAACAGCGTTTGAGCTGCGTCAATACCCGGACTATTGTGCAGAAAACTTAACCAACTGTCACGAGAGTAACTTGATACCGTCCAGCGATGCGGCGCACTGCTCGCGTATCACGTTCACGAAGTCCGCCACATAGGCCTTGTGGCGCAGGGGCTCCGGCACGGAAACGAAGAGATCGCTCCACAGGCCCTGCTCCCCGATGGGGCGCGCCATCACATAGTCGTAATCCACATAGTTCTTGATGGCCCAGTTGGGCAGGGCGGCTACGCCCCGGCGGCTCGCCACCAGCTGCAAGATGGCGACCGTGAGCTCCGCCGTGCGGCGCTGGAAATTGATGCCCTTGGGGAGCAGCAGCTCGCGAATGAGGTCGATACGCTCTTCCGGAACGGGATAGGTAATGAGCGTCTCGCCCTCGAAGTCGGCGGCGGCCAGGCGGCGCTGCGCCTGCAGCCGGTGCTTCTGCGCCATCACGCACAGGATCTCGAAGCGGAACAGGGGGAAGGTGGCATAGCCCGCGCGGTAGTCGGAGCCGATGACGAGATCGGCCGCCCCGCTGCGCAGAAGTTCCGCGGGCTCGCTGTGGAATCCCGACACCAGGTCGATCTCCACTTCCGGCCAGCGCTTGCGGAATTCGTCCATCACGGGCATCAGCCAGTCGAAGCAGGTATGGCATTCGAGGGCCACGCGCAGCTGCCCCTGGTCGCCCTGGGAGAGGCGGGCCACATCGCGCTCGGCCTGCTCGATTTCCGGCAGCAGCGCATCCGCGAGCCGCAGCAGGCGCGCACCGGTGGCCGTGAAGCCGATGGGCACGGACTTGCGCTCGAAAAGCGGGCCGCCGTAGCGGTCCTCCAGCAGTTTGATCTGGTGCGACAGGGCGGACTGCGTAAGGTTCAGCAACTGGGCGGCGCGCACGAGGCTGCCGGCTGAGCGCAAGGCAGCGAGAGTGCGCAGGTGGCGAATTTCCAGCATGGTCAGGTTAAATGAATGATTTTCATGTTGATCCGCAAAATCTTTCGTTTTTATTATAGAACGGATTGCTGCACACTCTACTTCACCAATATTTACTGAGCGTGACAGCAACATGAATACCATCCATACCCATATCCCTGGTTATCCCCGTATCGGCGCAGCGCGCGAACTCAAATCCGCCCTGGAGCGCCACTGGAAGGGTGAGCTGACTGAAGCCGAACTGGAAGAAGCAGGCCGCAGCCTGCGCGCCCGCCACTGGGCCGAGCAGCAGGCCGCGGGCCTGGATTACGTTACCGCGGGCGACTTCGCCTTCTACGACCATGTGGCCAACCATATCCAGATGCTGGGCTGCGAACCGGCGCGCTTCGGCTTCGAGCCCGAGTCCACGCCGCTGTCGCGCTACTTCGCCATGGCGCGCGGCGCGGCCCAGTGCAGCTGCGGCCATGCCCACCAGGACGGCGCAGCGCTGGAAATGACCAAATGGTTCGACACCAATTACCACTACCTGGTGCCCGAGTTCTCTGCTGAGACCCGCTTCCACCTCACCAGCGAGCGCCTGTTCGGCGAGGTGGCGGAAGCGCAGGCCCTGGGACACCGCGTGAAGGCGGTGCTGCTTGGCCCCCTCACCTTCCTGTGGCTGGGCAAGGCGCGCGGAGGCTTCGAGCGCATCGAACTGCTGGAACGCCTGCTGCCGGTGTACGGGGCCATTCTCGCGCGGCTGAAATCGGAAGGCGTGGAATGGGTGCAGATCGATGAGCCCATCCTCGGGCTGGACCTGCCGCCGGAATGGCGCAACGCCTTCGAAACCAGCTACTGGCAGCTGAACCAGGCGGGCGCCCAGCTGCTGCTGGCCACCTACTTCTCGCCGCTGGAGGAAAACCTGGGCCTGGCCTGCCGCCTGCCCGTGGCCGGCCTGCATATCGACGGCGTGCGTGCGCCGCAGGAACTGGCCAGCGTGGCGGACTGGCTGCCCGCGCACAAGGTGCTGTCGGTGGGCCTGGTCGACGGCCGCAACGTCTGGCGCACGGACCTCGATGCGGCGCTGGAGCGCCTGGCGCCGGTGCTGGAAAAGCGGCGCGGCGCGCTGTGGCTCTCCACTTCCTGCTCGCTGCTGCACGTGCCCTACAGCCTCGCCGCCGAACAGCGGCTCGACCCCGAAATCCGTTCCTGGCTGGCCTTTGCGTCGGAAAAGCTGGCCGAGCTCCATGCCCTGAAGCTCGCGCTGACCCGGCCTGCGGACGCTGAAGCTGCGCTCGACGCAGCCCGCCAGGCGCTTGCCGCCCGCCGCCGCAGCCCGCGGGTGCACAGCGCCCGCGTCGCGGAACGGCTGGCCGCCCTTCCTGAAGACGCCGACCGCCGCACCTCGCCCTTCGCCCAGCGCCAGCTGGTGCAGCAAAAACGGCTGCAGCTGCCGGTCTTCCCCACCACAACCATCGGCTCCTTCCCGCAGACGCAGGCGATCCGCGGCGCGCGCTCCGCCTGGAAGCGCGGCGAACTCACTGCCGAAGCCTATGCGCAGGCCATGCGCGCCGAGATCGAACACGCCATCCGCCGCCAGGAAGAACTGGAGCTGGACGTGCTGGTGCACGGCGAGGCGGAGCGCAACGACATGGTGGAGTACTTCGGGGAGCAGCTGGAGGGCTTTACCTTCACGGCCAACGGCTGGGTACAGTCTTATGGATCGCGCTGCGTGAAGCCGCCCATCATCTTCGGCGACGTGGCGCGTCCGTCCCCGATGACGGTGGAATGGGCGGCCTATGCCCAAAGCCTGAGCAGCAAGCCGGTGAAAGGCATGCTGACAGGTCCCGTCACCATCCTGCAATGGTCCTTCGTGCGGGACGACCAGCCGCGCGCGGATACCACCCTGCAGATCGCGCTTGCCATCCGCGACGAGGTGCGCGACCTGGAGGCGGCGGGCATCGGCATCATCCAGATCGACGAACCGGCCCTGAGGGAAGGCCTGCCGCTGCGCCGCAGCCGCTGGGACGAATACCTGGCCTGGGCGACCAGGGCTTTCCGCGTGAGCGCCAGCGCCGCGGCGGACAGCACCCAGATCCACACCCATATGTGCTATGCGGAGTTCAACGTCATCCTGCCCCAGATCGCAGCGATGGATGCGGACGTGATCACCATGGAGACCAGCCGCTCCGCGATGGAACTGCTGGATGCCTTCGGCGAGTTCCGCTACCCGAACGAGATTGGCCCGGGCGTCTACGACATCCACTCCCCGCGCGTGCCGTCGCAGGAAGAGATGGCGGCGCTGCTGCGCAAGGCCGCGGCCGTGATTCCCGCCTCGCGCCTCTGGGTCAATCCGGACTGCGGCCTGAAGACGCGGGGCTGGGAGGAGACCGAGCGCGCCCTGCGCAATATGGTGGCCGCAGCGCGCGAGCTGCGGCGCGAAGCGGCGTAAAAGCCAGGTCCCGAAAGGCCGCTGTGGGGCGCCGGACACGCCGGAAAGCCGCATGAAAGCTCCACACGGCCGAATTTACAAAGTAGAATGCGGGTGCCCGGGCGCGCCCGCATTTTTACTTTCGTCATGTCGTTAAAGAAGCCTATCGAAATCAAGATTTCCACCGTCGTCGCCGTTTCCGCCATCCTGCGGACCGCCGACGGCTCCGCCCTCGACGCCGCCCTGCGGCACATGACCGGCGGCGTATCCGACTTCTTCGAGGGCGACCTGGCAGTCATCGACGTTGGCGACCTGGCCCCGGAAAGCCTCATCGACTGGGCGGCCACCATCGCCCTGCTCAGGAAATACAATCTCAATCCCGTCGCCGTGCGCAACGCAACGCCGGACATGATCGAAGCGATCCAGGCCCACGGCCTCTCGCTCGACAGCGGCAAGCGCGAGGAGGCTCCGGCCGCGGCAGCCGCGGCGCCCGCGCCAGCTCCCGCCCCGGCTCCCGCTCCGGCGGCCCCCGCCGCAACGCCTTTCGCAGGCACCATGATCATCGATACCCCGGTCCGCGCCGGACAGCGCATCTACGCGCGCGGCGGCGACCTGGTGGTGATGGCGATGGTGAACAACGGCGCCGAAGTCATTGCCGACGGCAGCATCCACGTCTACGGAGCCCTGAACGGCCGCGCCCTGGCAGGCGCCTCCGGCGACCAGCGCGCGCGCATTTTTGCGCAGTCCATGGCGCCCGAGCTGGTGTCGATCGCGGGCGTCTACCGCACCTTCGAGGACGGTTTTCCGGCCGAACAGGCGCGCCAGCCCGCACAAATCAGGCTCATGGGGGACCGCTTAGAGATACAATCTGTCAATTCTGCAACCCGCGCCTGAGTTCACAGGACGCTTAGCTCACCCAAAAGGATAATCCGTGGCAAGAATTATTGTTGTAACGTCCGGTAAGGGCGGTGTCGGCAAGACGACCTCCAGCGCCAGCTTCTCCAGCGGGCTCGCCCTGCGTGGCCACAAGACCGTGGTGATCGACTTCGACGTCGGCCTGCGCAACCTGGACCTGATCATGGGCTGCGAGCGCCGCGTGGTCTACGACCTGATCAACGTGATCAACAAGGAAGCGACGCTCAACCAGGCGCTCATCAAGGACAAGCACACCGACAACCTCTTCATCCTGCCCGCCTCGCAGACGCGCGACAAGGACGCCCTGAGCGAAGACGGCGTGGAAGAAGTGCTGGCCGAGCTGATCAAGATGGGCTTCGAATACATCATCTGCGATTCGCCCGCGGGCATCGAGCACGGCGCGCTGATGGCGCTGACCTTTGCCGACGAAGCGCTGATCGTGACCAACCCGGAAGTCTCCTCGGTGCGCGATTCCGACCGCATCCTGGGCATCATCCAGGCCAAGTCGCGCCGCGCGCAATCGGGCGGCGAGCCGGTGAAGGAGCACCTGCTGATCACCCGCTACTCGCCCAAGCGCGTGGAAGCGGGCGAGATGCTGTCCTATACGGACGTGCAGGAAATCCTGCGCATTCCGCTGATCGGCGTGATTCCCGAGTCCGAGCAGGTGCTGCACGCCTCGAACCAGGGCAATCCGGCGATCCACTTCAAGGGCACGGACGTGGCCGAGGCGTATGAAGACGTGATCGCGCGCTTCCTGGGCGAAGACCGGCCGCTGCGCTTCACTTCCTACGAAAAGCCTGGCCTGCTGCAGCGCATCTTTGGAGCGAAATAATGGCACTCCTCGATTTCCTGTTCCAGAACAAGCCCAAGACGGCGACGGCGGCCAAGGAACGGCTGCAAGTGATCATCGCGCGCGAGCGCAACGGCCGCGCCGGTCCGGACTTCCTGCCCGCGATGCACAAGGAACTGATCGAAGTGATCTCCAAGTACACCAAGGTGAACGCGGACGACATCAAGATCTCCCTCGACCGCCAGGGCAACCTCGAAGTCCTCGACGTCAACGTCATCCTTCCCGACGCCTGATAGCTCGGCGCGCTGAGGCCGCCCGCGGCCTCAGCGGGCGGTGACGAGTTCCTGGGCGACGCGGGCGCAGGCGTCCACGTGCTGGTAGCCGATCTGGCGGAAGG
Source organism: Massilia endophytica (assembly GCF_021165955.1). Lineage (NCBI taxonomy): Bacteria > Pseudomonadati > Pseudomonadota > Betaproteobacteria > Burkholderiales > Oxalobacteraceae > Massilia > Massilia endophytica. The sequence goes on from NZ_CP088952.1 coordinate 4,642,329, forward strand.
CGAAGAAGCCGATTGCCGCCGAGGCCGCCTGGCCCGCGAGCGGCACCACCTTGCTCGCCTGCTTCGCCAGCAGCTTTACCCCGCTGCGCCGGATCAGCTTCAATACCACTTCCCGCGTCACGATCTTCCCCACCAGCATGCTGCCCACGCCCATCGCCGCCTCATAGGCGATCAGGCGGAATTTGGGCTGAAGGCGGTCAATCTGCTCCGGCGTGAGGCCGAATTCGCGGTTCACGTCCTCGATCAGCTGGGTAAACAGGCGCAGGTCGGAGATCACGTCCATGCCCGGAATGGGCACCGCCGCCAGCCCGGCCGACATCGTCGCCCGCCGCCGCACCAGGCGCCGGCAACGCTCCCGCACTTCCGCTATTTCCTGCGCGCTGGCAGGCATCACTGTCCACTCTTCCGCCACAGTCGCCACCATTAAAAGATTGCCAAATGTAAATGGCCATTGAAAAGGGGGTCTAACAAGTGTACCGTGTAATCGCCAGGCGGCTCCGCACCGCAACAAAGTATCGTTCTCAATAGAAATATTTGGTTTATTTTGAAACTTTTCTTGTAAATCTCTGTTATATTCCTGTGACCAAGCCTTAACTTCCGCTTACATGAGAATTGTAGTCCTCGACCACGACCGCACCCAGACCGATTTGATCAGCCAAGTCCTGACGTCGGCCGGCCATGCCTGTCATGGCGTGCAGAGCGCCAAGGACCTGCTGGCGCAGTTGCGCAAGGACAACTACGACATGCTGATCATGGACTGGCAGGTGGACGGCATGTCCGCCGCCGAGCTCCTGCGCAAGGCCCGCGAGCGGCTGACCGAGAAGGCGCCCGTGATGTTCATGACCACCGCCTCCGGCGAGGACGATATCGTGGCCGGCCTGGATGCGGGCGCGGACGATTACATGATCAAACCGCTGCGCCGCAGCGAACTGGTGGCCCGGGTGCAGGCCCTGCTCCGGCGCGCCTTCCCCAGCCAGAACGGCGCGGAGCAGCTGCAGTTCGGCCAGTACGTCTTCGAAACCCGTCCCGGCCGCCTGTTGATGGATGGCAATGTCCTGGACGTGACGCACAAGGAGTTCTACCTGGCGCTGCTGTTTTTCCGCAACATCGGGCGCCCCCTGTCCCGCGCCTACATCCACGAGGCCGTCTGGATCCGGGAAACCGACGTGCCTTCCCGCACCATGGACACCCACGTGTCCCGCGTGCGCAACAAGCTGCAGCTCAAGCCTGAGAACGGCTTCCGCCTGGTGCCCGTGTACAGCTACGGCTACCGCCTGGAAAAGCTGGGCGCCTGAGACATTCTGTCCCTGCGGGGGCCGGGCCCCCTCTGCCGCAGCGCGTTATAATGTGCGGCAACGACCCTATCTATTCCGGAAATGCAGCTCCTTGCCGTCGGCCTGAACCACACCACTGCTCCGCTCGCCCTGCGCGAGCGGCTGGCGTTCGCGCCTGAGCAGCTGGGCACGGCGGTCGCGGCGGCGCGCAACTGGTTCCAGCGCCTGGATTCGCGCGGCAGCGACGAGGCAGCCATCCTGTCCACCTGCAACCGCACCGAGCTCTATGCCGCCAGCCATGCGGACAATCCGCTCGACGCGGGCGCCCATTTCCTGGCCGATTTCCACCAGCTGAACTATTCCGAGCTGCGCCCGCACCTTTACATGCTGCCGCAGCACGACGCCGTGCGCCACACCTTCCGCGTCGCCTCCGGCCTCGATTCGATGGTGCTGGGCGAAACCCAGATCCTGGGCCAGATCAAGGACGCCATCCGCACCGCCGACGAAGCGGGCGGCCTGGGCACCTACCTGCACCAGCTCTTCCAGCGCAGCTTCTCGGTCGCCAAGGAAGTGCGCAGCACCACCGAGATCGGCGCGCACAGCGTGTCGATGGCGGCGGCCGCCGTGCGCCTGTCCCAGCGCATCTTCGACAAGCTCGCGGACCAGAATGTGCTCTTCATCGGCGCGGGCGAGATGATCGAGCTGTGCGCCACGCACTTCGCGGCGCAGAACCCGAAGTCGATCACCATCGCCAACCGCACCATGGAGCGCGGCGAAAGCCTGGCCCACCGCTTCAACGGGAAGGCCATGCGCCTGGCCGAGCTGCAGAACCAGCTGCACCAGTTCGACATCGTCATCTCCTGCACCGCCTCTTCGCTGCCGCTGATCGGCCTGGGCATGGTGGAACGCGCAGTGAAAGCGCGCCGCCACAAGCCCATGTTCATGGTGGACCTGGCCGTGCCGCGCGATATCGAAGCCGAAGTGGGCCGCCTCAACGACGTCTTCCTCTACACCGTGGACGACCTGGGCAAGGTAGTCCAGACGGGCATGGAAAACCGCCAGGCCGCCGTGGCGCAGGCCGAAGCCATTATCGAAACGCGCGTGCAGTCCTTCATGCACTGGATCGACGACCGCGCCGTGGTGCCGGTGATCCAGGGCCTGCAGGAGAACGGCGAAGCGATCCGCCTGCTGGAACTGGAGCGCGCGCGCAAGCTGCTGGCCAAGGGCGAAGACATCGACACCGTGCTCGAAGCGCTGTCCAAGGGCCTTACGGCCAAGTTCATGCACGGCCCGCAGCAGGCGCTGCACAGCGCAAAGGGCGACGAGCGCGCCCAGCTGGCCGAACTGCTGCCACAGCTGTTCCGCGGCCGCCGTTAGCGGCGCCGCCTTCTTCTGCTGCCTTGCTGGCGGCGTCCCCTTGCATGTCCCGCGCCGCACCGGCGCATTCACACCGAATCGAACCATGAAACCATCAATGCTGGCCAAGCTGGACCAACTCGCCAACCGCCTCGTGGAGCTGGACGAACTGCTCATGTCCGAAAGCGCGACGTCGAACATGGACAGCTATCGCAAGATGACGCGCGAGCACGCGGAGCTGCAGCCGCTGGTGGCCCTGTACAAGGACTACCAGCAGGCGCAGAGCGACATCGCCGAAGCGCAGGACATGCTCTCCGACCCGGACATGAAGGACTTCGCGCAGGAAGAAATCGAAAACGGCAAGGCGCGCCTGGCGGAGCTGGAACTGGACCTGCAGAAGATGCTGCTGCCGAAGGACGCGAACGACGAACGCAACATCTTCCTCGAGATCCGCGCGGGCACGGGCGGCGACGAATCGGCCCTGTTCGCGGGCGACCTGCTGCGCATGTACACGCGCTTCGCGGAGCGCAGCCGCTGGCAGGTGGAGATCGTGAGCGCATCCGAGAGCGACCTGGGTGGCTACCGCGAAGTGATCGCGCGCATTGTCGGCAACGGCGCCTACTCCAAGCTCAAGTTCGAATCCGGCGGCCACCGCGTGCAGCGCGTGCCCGCAACCGAAACGCAGGGCCGCATCCACACCTCCGCCTGCACCGTGGCCGTGATGCCCGAAGCCGACGAAGTGGAGGACGTGCACATCAACCCCGCCGACCTGCGCATCGACACCTTCCGCGCCTCGGGCGCGGGCGGACAGCACATCAACAAGACCGATTCGGCGGTGCGCATCACCCACATCCCGAGCGGCATCGTGGTCGAATGCCAGGACGACCGCTCGCAGCACAAGAACAAGGCCTCGGCGATGAAGGTGCTTGCGGCGCGCATCAAGGACGTGCAGCTGCGCGAGCAGCAGAGCAAGGAAGCGGCCACGCGCAAGAGCCTGATCGGCAGCGGCGACCGCAGCGAGCGCATCCGCACCTACAACTTCCCTCAAGGCCGCATGACGGACCACCGCATCAACCTCACCCTCTACAAGCTGGACATGATCATGGACGGCGACCTGAGCGAGCTCACCACGGCCCTCGCCGCCGAACACCAGGCCGAGCAGCTCGCCGCCCTTGGCGACTGAGGCGCGATTTGTGCGAGAATGGCGCGGCCTAACTTTTGCGATGATTACACGATGAATTCACGCTCCATTCTTCTCGCTACCGCCGCCGTGAGCTTTGGCCTGATCGGCGTGGCCCTGTATCTGCAGCATGCGATGAACATGCTGCCCTGCCCCCTCTGCGTGATCCAGCGCTATCTGTTCATCGCCATCGGTATTGGCGCGCTGATCGGGGCCTTCTCGCAGAAGCCCAAGCTGGGCGCGGGCATCGGCCTGCTGGCGGCGCTCGGCGGCCTCGGTGTGGTGGGCAAGCATCTGTATGTGCTCGCCCACCCCGGCCTGTCCTGCGGCATCGATCCGCTGGAAACGGCATTGAACAAGATCCCCACCGCCACCGCCCTGCCCTTCCTGTTCCAGGCGGACGGCCTGTGCGAGAACGCGACCGACGCGCTGTTCGGCCTCTCCATTCCGCAGTGGTCCGCCGTGTGGTTCGGCATCCTCACGCTGACCCTCATCTGGGTGCTGCTGCGCCGCCGCGCATGACACGGCTGGTCGCTCCCGGCACCACGCTCGCCGCCCTGCAGCGACAGCCCCTGCTCGATCCGGTGGACCAGCGGCTGCTGGTCTGCCATGCCCTGAACGTATCCCGCACGGCCCTCATCACGCAGGCCGACCGCGCCCTCGATGAGGACGAGGCGCTGCGCCTTTCCGGACTGCTGCAGCGCCGCCTGGACGGCGAACCCGTCGCCTATATCCTCGGCCGCCGCGAGTTCTATGGCCTGGATTTCGAAGTCGGCCCCACCGTGCTGATTCCCCGCCCCGAAACGGAGCTGCTGGTCGAGCTGGCGATGGAGCGCCTGCCCACGCAAGGCCGCATGCTGGACATGGGCACAGGCAGCGGCGCCATTGCGGTGGCCGTGGCACACACGCGGCGCGACGCGAACGTGACGGCGCTGGATGTGAGCCCCGAGGCTCTCGCCACCGCAAGCCGCAATGCCTCGGCCCACGGGGCTTCCGTACGTTTTCTCGCCAGCGACTGGTACTCGGCCGTCGGCGGCGAGACCTTCGAGCTGATCGTCTCCAATCCTCCCTATATCGCGGCGGGAGACCGCCATCTGTCCGAAGGCGATCTGCGCTTCGAACCCACCAGCGCGCTCACCGATCATGCCGACGGCCTGTCCGCCCTGCGCACGATCGTCGCCGGGGCCCCGGCCCACCTCGTTCCGCAGGGCTGGCTGCTCATGGAGCATGGCTACGACCAGGCCGAAGCCGTGCGCGCGTCGCTCGCGCAGCAGGGCTTTACCGAGGTCCGGAGCTGGGCCGACCTGGCGGGCATCGAGCGTGTCAGCGGCGGCCGCCGTCCGCCGACTTAGGTGCGCCAGCGCGCGGAAACACCGCGCCCCGTTTTGCTAAAATGGCATTTTTGGGGCCCGCCACACGCGCCTTGCCGATTTCGGTTACTCTCCCACCAATCTTTTGTTAGCTGCACAAGAAAGGAAGAGCATATTGTCCAATCTATTGACCCGCCGTCTGGCCCTGCTGGCCGAGGAACGGCACCGCGAGGTGCTGCGGGGCGGCTTGCGCGGCATTGAGCGGGAGACCCTGCGGGTGCGTCCGGATGGACACCTGGCCAGTACGCCACATCCCCTTGCACTGGGCTCCGCCCTCACGCACGAACAGATCACGACCGACTACGCCGAGACCCTGCTGGAGTTCATCACTCCCGCCGAAAACGACATCGCCATCACGCTGGACAAGCTGAACTCCATCCACCGCTTCGCCTACGCCCACCTGGGCGACGAACTGCTGTGGAGCCAGTCCATGCCCTGCCAGCTCCCGGCCGAAGAGGACATCGAGATCGCCTGGTATGGCAAGTCCAACCTGGGCATGCTGAAGCACGTGTACCGCCGCGGCCTGGCCCTGCGCTACGGGAAGGCGATGCAGTGCATCGCGGGCATTCACTACAACTATTCGCTGGACGAGCGCCTGTGGCGCATCCTGGACGATCACGAGACCACGGGCCGCCGCCTCTCGCCCATGGCCTACCAGTCGGAAGCCTACCTGGCCACGATCCGCAACTTCCGCCGCTACAGCTGGCTGCTCATGTACCTGTTCGGCGCATCGCCCGCCCTGAACAGCAGCTTCCTGCGCGGCCGTCCGCACAAGCTGGAGACCCTGTCGAACGACACGCTCTACCTGCCCTATGCGACCAGCCTGCGCATGAGCGACCTGGGCTACCAGAACGACGCCCAGTCCGGCCTGCGCCCGCACGAGAATAGCCTGGACAGCTATGTGGCCACACTCACGCGCGCCGTGAACCAGCCGTACGAGCCTTACCAGAAGATCGGCGTGAAGAACGAGAAGGGCGAGTGGCAGCAGCTCTCGACCAACGTGATCCAGATCGAGAACGAGTACTACTCCACTATCCGTCCCAAGCGCGTTATCCGCACGGGCGAACGTCCCATCCAGGCGCTGTGCAACCGCGGCGTGCAGTACATCGAAGTGCGCTGCATGGATGTGGACCCGTTCGAGCCGGTCGGCATCAGCGAACAGGCAGGCCGCTTCCTCGACGCCTTCCTGCTGTTCTGCGCCCTGGAGGACAGCCCCACCATCACCACGCTGCAGGGCGAGCATTACGCCAGCAACTTCGCGCGCACCGTGAAGGAAGGCCGCCGTCCGGGCCTGATGCTGGAAAAGGACGGCAAGCCCGTCGCGCTGAAGGAATGGGGCAGTGAGCTGATCGAACGTATCCGCCCCGCCGCCGAACTGCTCGACACCCTGCGCGGCGACCAGGCGCATGCCGAAGCGCTGAAGGTCCAGCAGCTCAAGCTGGACGATCCCGACGCCACGCCATCGGCCGCCGTGCTGCGCGAACTGAATGCGAACGGCAAGTCCTTCGCGGACTTCGGCCTGCGCCAGAGCCAGAAGCACGCCGAATGGTTCCGCGCGCATCCGCCCAGCGCCCTGGAACAATCGTACTTCGAGAAGCTGGCCGAGGAATCGCTGGCCAAACAGGCCGAGATGGAGCGCATCCAGACCGGCAGCTTCGACGACTACGTGACAGCCTACCGCGCCAGCAATCTCTGCCCCAACCGCAGCTGAACGCCGCAGGGGCAGACGTGCTCACTTTCTACAACGAACAGCACGCCCAGCAGCCCGGCGCCGCCGACAGTCCGCAACGGATCGAAGCGGTGCTGGCCGAGCTGGGACGGCGCGGCCTTGGCCGCATTGTCACGCCGCAGAACGTGCCGCTCATGTCGCTGGAGCGCGTGCATACGCCGCGCTACCTGCACTTCCTGCGCACGGCTTGGAATGAATGGGTATCGCTGGCGCCTGCGAATGCGGGGCGCGCGCCTGTCGCCGCTGGCTGGCCGATTCGCGGCAAGCGCGCCGACATCGAGCCGCAGGACTTCAACGCGCGCCTCGGCCTATATTCGGCCGATGCCTCCACCGAGCTTTCTTCCGGAATGTGGACCGCCGCGCGCATGGGCGCAGACTGCGCGGTCAACGCCGCCCACGCCCTGCGCCTGGGAGAGCGCAGCACCTTCGTGCTTACCCGGCCGGCGGGCCACTTCGCGGGCGCCGACTATCTGGCGGGCGGCTGCTATCTGAACAACGCCGCACTGGCTGCCCAGCACCTGCTGGACGACGGCCTGCAGCGCGTCGCGGTCCTGGACCTGGACTATCACCACGGCAGCGGCACCCAGTCCATCTTCTACGAACGGCCTGACGTGTTCTGCATCTCCCTGCACGCCGACCCGCGCGCCGCCTATCCCCATTTCAGCGGCCATGCCGACGAAACCGGCGCCGGCGCGGGCCTGGGCTACAACGCCAATCTGCCGCTTTCTCCAGGAGCGGCGCCTGCCGAATGGTTTGCGGCCCTGGAAACGGCCTGTGTGCGCCTCTCCATGTACCGGCCGGAGGCGCTGGTCGTGGCGCTGGGCGCCAATACCTTCGCGGGCGAGCCGCACAAGGGCTTCGGCCTGCAGGCGGCTGACTATCTGCGCATCGGCGAACGGCTCTCCTATCTCGGTCTGCCCACCTGCTTCGTCTTCGAAGGCGGGAGCGCGCTGCGCGAGCTGGGAACCAACACGGTCAACGTGCTGGAAGGCTTCGAGACGGGCGACCTGGCCTGAGCGGCTCAGGGCCGCAGCAGGTCGATCAGCGCCTGATAGACCCGTACCGGTTCTTCCGATATCCGGTTCAGCACATACAGGAAGTGCTCCGTTCCGAACACCGCGTATTCGCGCGTGGGGAAGCCCTGCGCGCGCAGTCCGTCGATCTGCTCCGTACCCAGGCCGTCCAGGGATTCGAACTCATAGCGTGCCGGGTCCAGGCCTTCGTTTCGGATCATCTCTGCCAGCTCGCCCTGGATCGCGCGATCATGCGTAGCAATCGAACACAGGTGGCCGGAACGCAGCAGCGTTTGCGCGTGGCGGCGGTAGGCGGCTGCCAGCTCGGGGCTGTTGCGTGGATGCGAAACCTCGGGGCCTTCATGGAAGGCGCCTTTTACGAGGCGGATGCGGCCCGGAAGCTTCATCATCGCAGGCAGGTCCTGCTCGCTGCGGTGGCGGCGTGCGGGAACGGTAATGCCTACATGGTGCATGCCCGCCTCTTCGTGCAAACGGCGGTAGATGTCGTAGATCAGGTCCGCCCGTTCGTGGTTCTCCATGGAGACCATCACCTCCCGACCCTCAGCTGCGCGCGCAATGCGCAGCGCATTGCGGTAGCCCAGCTCCGGATCGACGGCCGCTCCCACGTGGGAAAGGTCGAAGGAAATGGAGCAGTCTGCGCCCTGCCGTGCCAGCGCGCCGGCAAGCTGCAGAAAGACTTCGGTCTCCGAGTTGGCAAAGCCTTCGTCATGGACGCTTTCGCCCATGTACTCGGCGGAAGCCCTGTGCCCGCGCGCGGCCATCTCCGCGACGCGGCGAAGAACGTCGTCCACTGTACTCCCGGCGACATAGCGCTGCGCCACCCGCTGCATGAAAGGCTGCAGCAAGGGATCGGTGCAGAAGCGCTCCTTGGCTTCCTCGTTCAGGGCGAAGGCGCGCAGGGCTTCCGCCGCCTGTTCGATCAGATTCTGGTTCTGCATGAAGGCTCCTTGTGGTCGATACCGGAATCATGCCAGCGCTGGCGGCCGCGCGCTTGCCAAAAATTGCTGTGTTAGAGTCAATGCATGAAGCGCGACGACACTTCCATGCTGGCCCGCCCGCAATCGGTCTTCGGCGGCCTGGCTGCCACCGGCCTGGCTCCGCTGCGCCATATGCAGCTGGGGGACGGCATGGCGCTCACGCTATGGGAGCGCGATACGGAGGGGCTGGAGATCGCCTATTCCCAGCCCGGCCACCACACACTCGCCTACTACCTGAAATCCGGCCGCGGCACGCGCCGCCTGGATGGGGCATCGGCCTTGCAGGACGAGGAAATATGCAGCCTGCCGTACGACCACGCGTCGCGCTGGCTGGTGCGGGGCCGGTTGCGCTTTCTCCATCTCTATTTCAAGCCCGAGCTGCTGGAGCGCCGCGCCACACTGGAGCTGGACCGCGACGCACGGCTCGTGCGGCTGGACGACCGGAGCCATGCTCCCGGCGGAGAGCTCCAGCGCCTATGCGGCAGGCTGGCAGTATTGCCGTGGCAAGGTGCGGACGCCCCGATGCAGGCGAATGAGCTCGCGCACGAAACCCTGAGCTGCCTGCTGCGCGCACAGGGCGAAGCGGCGGACGTGCGACTGCGCGGCGGGCTGCAGCCTGCGGTGCGGCGCCGCGTGCGCGATTACATCGAGGCCCATCTGCACGGCGCCCTCACGCTGGGCATGCTGGCGGATGTGGCCTGCATGTCGGAATACCATTTCCTTCGCATGTTCCGCGCATCCTTCGGCTTGCCGCCGCACGCGTGGATCGCCGCACGGCGAATCGACCGCGCGCGGCAGCTGTTGCGCAGTACCGACCTGCCGCTTCAGCGCATCGCGGACGACTGCGGCTACGCGACCTTGAGCCACTTCAGCCACAGTTTCCGCTCTGCGCTGGGTTGCGCGCCCAGCCGGTTCCGGGCTCAGCTCCCTTGAAGCCTGAGCTGAAGCCGCGCAATGAGACCACCGCCCTCCCGGGGATGCAAAGTCAGCTTCGCGTCCATTGCCTGCGCGAGCTGGCGTGCAATGGCGAGGCCAAGCCCGGTGCCGCCTGTCTGCCTGTTGCGTGACGACTCCAGGCGGCGGAAAGGTTCGAACACGGCTTCCAGCATGTCGTCGGGAATGCCCGGGCCCCGGTCCAGAACCTGCAAAGTGATTACGCCGTCGCGGGGAGGACCAGCCTCGACTTCTGCGGAACCCGCGTACTTCAGGGCGTTGTCCACCAGATTGCCGACGATGCGGCGCAAGGCCTGCGGGCGGCTTGTGAGGGTCTGCCCCACCCTGCCACGCAAGCTCACGTTTTCGCCCGCGTCCTGATAGTCCAGAACCAGGCTCTCCAGCAGCGAATCGGGATCGATCGCGCACGGTTCCTCGCTGGCCGCGTGCAGCGTGCGCGCATAGGCCACGCCCTCTTTCACCAGGCCTTCCATCTCCTGCAGGTCCTGCTGGAGCTTTGCCTGCTGCGGTTCCTCGTCCATCATGTCCACACGCAGGCGCATGCGGGTGATCGGCGTTTGCAGGTCATGCGATACCGCCGCGAGAATCTGTACGCGCTCCGCCATGTAGCTGGCGATGCGCTCCTGCATGGCGTTGAAGGCGCGGGCGGCGCGCGCCACCTCGCTGGGGCCATCCTCCGGCATGCGTACAGGTTTCAGGTCCGGCCCCAGCGCGTCGGCCGCATCCGCCAGCTGATGCAAAGGACGCGTTGCCAGGCGAACGGCGATATAGAAGCAGCCCGCCAGCACCAGCAGCTGTGCCGCCAGCACATAAGGCAGCCAGCCCGAGAGAGGCAGGCTGGGCATGGGCCGGATGTCGATGGTCAGCGGCGAGTCGTCGCTGAGCTGAAGGTGGACCTGCAGCCGCTCCTTCTCGCCGGGCACCATATTGGCCGTGAGCGGGTAGCGCGTGCCGATGCCTTCGGCGATCTGCTGCGCAATCTCGGCGGACAGTTTTGCATCCGGCGCCTGACCCGGGATTCCCGGACCGAGGATGAAGCTGTAGCTGCGGCGCGCAAGCCGTGGCAGCCAGGCCTCGCGCTCGGCGGGCGGCAGATGGTCAAGCAGCGCCACCGAGGCCACCACCTCGCGCTCGATATAGCCCACCATCACCTGCGTCATGGACTGGTCGCGCTCCATGCGGGTCAGCCAGAAGGCCAGCCCCTGCGCCACAAGCAGGCCCGCGACAAGGATCAGCGCCAGCCGCGCGGCCATGCTATGAGGCCAATGCCGCAAGCCGCTCATGCTTCACCGCCGGACAGCGTCACCGAGGACGAGAACACATAGCCCTCGCTGCGCAGCGTCTTGATATAGCGCGGCTCGCGCGCCTCGTCGCGCAGGCGCTGGCGCAGGCGGCTCACCAGCAGGTCGATGGAGCGGTCGAACTGGTCGGCCTGCCTCCCCTGGGTCAAGTTCAGCAGCTGGTCGCGCGTGAGCACGCGCTGCGGATGGTCGAGGAAGACCCGCAGCAGGCGATATTCCGCGCCGCTCAGGGCGACCATCACGCCATCTGCGTCGAGCAGGTGGCGCGCCGTGGTGTCGAGACGCCAGTCACCGAAGCGGATGATCTCCGCCGCCTCGGCCAGCTGCATGTTCGGGGGCAGCATGCGCGCACGCCGCAGCACGGCCTTGATGCGGGCCAGCAGCTCTCGCACGGCAAAGGGCTTGGCGAGATAGTCGTCGGCGCCCATTTCGAGGCCGATGATGCGGTCCGTTTCCTCTCCGCGCGCCGTCAGCATCAGCACAGGCACCGTGCGGAACTTGCCCGCGCGGAGTTCACGGCAGAGGGTCAGGCCGTCTTCTCCAGGCAGCATCAGGTCCAGGACGATGAGGTCGGGGACGCCCTGTTCCAGCTCGGCGCGCATCTGGCGGCCATTGGCCGCGACGGCGGTGCGCATGCCGTTCTTCTCGAGATAGGTGGCGATCAGTTCGCGGATGCCGCGGTCGTCGTCGACGATCAATACGTAGTCGGAAGTATCCATGCGGCGATCATACTCCTCGCCGTTTTATCCGTCCGGCGCTGGCCGGAAGCTGGTCGCAGTGCAGCGGCTGGCGCACTTCCGCGGCCACCGCGCCGGCCAGAAAGGCCAGCATGGCAAACAGGCGCTTCATGGTCATGGTGTTCTCCGAATTGGACATGACTGCTTTATAGCGGAAGCCGGTGGGAGTTTTGTATCCCAGTGTATCTGGCCCGTACACATACACAAAACATTGCAAAAACGGGGGATGGACGACACAAGCGGGATACGTGGCGGGGGTCTAATGGCTTCACACCAAACGACGGAGTCCACCATGCACAACCCGCTCGAAATACCGCTCTCCTTCCTCGCTGGACTGTTTACGATCGCGTCGCCCTGCGTGCTCCCGGTGCTGCCCATCCTGCTCGGGAATGCCGTAACGAAGCAGTCGCGCAGCCGGCCCCTGTATATCGTGGCGGGCTTCATCCTCGCCTTCGCCTCCTTCGCCATGCTGCTGGGCGCCGTATCGGCCAGCATCCACATTGCCCAGGAAGCGCTGCGCAACGCCGCCATCGCCCTGCTGGCCATCTCCGGCCTGCTGCGCATCTGGCCCCAGCCCTACGACTGGCTGGCGCAGCACCTGCAGGGATTCGGTTTCGGCGTGCCGCAGGCGGCCAGCAGCGACAGCAACGCGGGCGGCTTCGTGCTGGGCATGTCGCTGGGCGCCGTGTGGACGCCATGCGCGGGCCCCGTTCTTGCCTCCATCCTTGCGCTGGTGGTGAAGGCGCACGACCCCGCGTGGTCCGCATCTTTGGTCACGCTGTACGCCCTGGGCGCGGGCATTCCCATGCTGGCCATTGTGTATGGCGGGCAGCTCGCCACCCAGCGTGTACGCCTGCTGGCGCGCCACGCATTCAGCCTGCAGAAAGTGTTCGGCGCGCTGGTGCTGGCGACGGCACTGGCCATCTATCTGCAGTACGACATCCTGGCCTATGCCTGGGCCTCCAATCTCTTCCCCAACCTGAAAGGACTCTGACCATGCATGCACTTCTCAAAACCCTGGCCGCAGCCGCCGCGCTGGCCACCGCTGCCGCTTCCGTCACCGCCGCGCCGCTGAAAACCAGCGTAAAGGCGCCCGAGTTCGCGGGCATCGAGCAATGGCTGAACAGCGCTCCGCTCACCATGAGCCAGCTGCGCGGCAAGGTCGTACTGGTCGATTTCTGGACCTATTCCTGCATCAACTGCGTGAACACGCTCTCGCATGTCACGAGCTGGCACAGGAAGTACAAGGACCAGGGCCTGGTAATCGTGGGCGTGCACACGCCGGAATACGCCTTCGAGCGCAGCACCGACAATGTGAAGACGGCCATTAAGCGCTTCGGCATCGAATATCCGGTCGCGCAGGACAACCGCTACGCGACCTGGAACGCCTATGACAACCGCTACTGGCCGGCCTTCTACCTGATCGACAAGAGCGGACAGGTCGTCTACACCCACTTCGGCGAAGGCCAGTACGCGGAAACCGAAGCTCTGATCAAGAACCTGCTGGCCCAGAAATAGGCATCAATCCTTCTGCGCCAGCAGGCGGATCATCGCCTCCGCCACGCCGACGGACGACTCCCAGTTCATGCCGGTCACCAGCCGGCCGTCGACCTCGACGTGGCCTTTTCCGTTCTCGCCGTGCGTGAACTTCCCGCCGCGGCGCTTGATGCTGCCCTCCACGGAGAAGGGATAGGCCTTGAATATCGGCGATTCCCTGTTGAGGAAGGCGTCCGGGAAGGAGGTGAGCACCTTGTTCTGGACAAGATAGCTGCCGTCCCTGAGCTTCAGGTTCGTGATGCCTTCCGTGCCCTGGCAGATGGCTGCGAGCACGCCGCCCGGCTGTTCGTAGATATGCATGGCGAACTCCTGCACCGCCCGGTTCTCCGGCACGCCGACGATGGCAGCGCCGCCCCCGATGAAGGCGACGCCCGCATACTCCTCCGGCTTCGCCTCGGCCACGGGCCGGGTGTGCGCGAGCGCCCACATGAAATCGCTGTCGTACAGGTGGCGCTTGATCGTTTCGTCCGAGGTATTGATCATCTCCAGCGGCACGGCGCCGCCATCCGGGCTGACGAAGTCCACGATATAGCCCGCCTTGCGGAACACGTCGTAGGTATAGGCCAGTTCCGGGAAGTTGTTGCCCGTGTTGACCTTGGTGCCGGGGTACTGGTGGGCGTTCGACACCACCAGCGCGATCTTGCGCGCCTGGCTGATGCCTTTTTCGCTGTAGGCGGACTTGCTGACCACCTTCCACGCTCCGCCAATCTTTTTCAGGACGAACACGTCGACGTAGCGGATGCCTTGTCGCGGAACGAGGATCTCCGCCTTGGCTGTAGCCACACTCCCGCCGACGTTCACATGGGCCACGCGGCCCAGGCGGCCGTTGAACTGCCCCTTCCTCTCGTCGGGAAACAGTTTTGCGTATTCCGGGCCGCTCAGCTCCCACACCTGTCCATCCTTGCCGTCCAGGTAAAGGCGGGAGTTCGGATAGAAAGCCTGGTTGATATCGCTCTGCACGTTCAGGCTCGTTCCGCGCAGATAGAGACCGATGGCCTCGCGGACTTCATCTTCGTCGGAAGCGGCGTTCCCGGCGCCCGCAACAGTCAGCAACAGGCAAGCCAGCGCCAGCCGCCGCAAAAATCGATTCATGACCTCACCTCAATAAATACGTTTATCGGAGCAACGAATCTATCGAAGTGACGCGGGCTTGACTCGCAAAACCACGATTCCGCACTCCGGAATCGCGATTCCGGAGGGTTTCAGGCGGCAAATTCGGCGCGGAAGCTGGCGGGCGTCTGCCCGGCGGCCTTCTTGAAGGCGGCAAAGAAGGTGGAACTGGAGTTGAAACCGCAGCGTTCCGCGACGATCTCCAGATTCAGCTGCGGCTCCTCCGTCAGCAGCCGCTTTGCGTCGGCGATGCGGAATTCGTTGACGTAGGCATTGAAACTCTTGCCCAGCCTGTCGTTCAGTACCTGCGACAGGTGCGCCTGGGTGGCCCCTGCTTTTTTCGCAAGCTGGGCCAGCGTCAGGTTCGGATTCAGGTGCAGTTTCTGCCCGACCATGAGCTGCTCCAGCGACGCCGCCAGGGCCAGCGCATCCTCGTTCGCCAGCTTGCTGTTCCGATACTTCTCCTGTGCGCCGGATTCCCGCCGCAGCAGGAACACCATCACGCCGACATGAAGCGAGAAGGTGAAGGACAGCGCGCCCACTATATAAGAAGTGAACGGTGTGCTCACATAGGCAGCTAGGATGAGGAAGCTGCCGCCATAAACGCTGAGCAGGAGCAGATTTCCTGCCGAGCTGCGGCGCCGCGCCTCGAACAGTTCGTGGCGCGCCTTCCAGAGCGCCCAGCCTGCCGCCGCCAGGTAGCAGAACCAGTAAAGATGGATGCCGTACCAGATCTGGAAAGGCGAATACCTGTAGAAGAAACCAAGGCCGATGATCAGGCAAGACAAGCCGAGATGCCAGCGCCATTCGCCGCCTGAAGTCCGCTGCGCAAGCCGGTCGAGCGAATAGCGGACGTAGAGCCAGGTCAGGGGACCGATCAGCAGGCATGCGGACAGCCCCAGCTGGCGGTAAGCGAGCGGAAGCTCAGGGTTAAAGAAGAGGAAAGTCGACTTGGCCGTGCGCACCCCCACGGCAACCAGCAAGGCGCCGAGCATGCAGTCGGCCAGGCTGCGCGGCCGCCGCGTGAAAAAATACACGGCCAGCAGAATGCCGTTGATGGCGCCCAGGGCGCTGAACAGGAACAGTATTTGGCGGGCGATCATGTCGGATGAGGTCCTGATGCGTCATGCCCAGTATATGACAGCCGGGCGGCCGTGATAAAGCGCGTATTTTCGTGTTCTTTCCAGATGGTATCCTGTACGCGCCGCCGTCCAGCATTGGTTTCCCTGCCATTCCCAGGAGTCGACTGCCGTGAAAACGCACCTGCCTGCCAAAGGCGAACCGAAAACGACCGTACCACCCCATCCGGCCGCGCAGTTGCAGAAAGCACCGGAGGGCGCCGACAGGCGCCCGGCAGCAGTGGTTCAAAGGCAGCTTCGCGACATCGCCAACGGCAGCAGGAGGGCGAGCCAGCTGGGCGCCATGTCGGCGTTGGTGAACCATGGGTCCGCTCCCATGCAGGGAGCAGGCGTGGCGCAGCTCCAGGGCAAGGGAGAACGGGCCCTTCAATACGGCATGCTCGGTGCGACGATGGGATCGCGTGCAGGCGTTTACGGCGCGCTGGCCGGGGGCGCGATTGGCGCGGCCTACGGATACCTCTCCGGCACCTCGGCGCCGCCCACTTTCTCCAATCATCACAAGGACCAGTACCAGAGCGAACTTTCCGTCTACGAGGGATGGCGCTCCCGGCTTCCCGATGGCCTGAGCGCCTACCAGAGCGGCGCTTTCTACCGCTACAGCTCCTCCACGGCGGCGGTAATACACAGCATGCTGTGCGAGGGAAAGCTGATGTACACCTATGACACGGAAGACCAGCTGAAGGTATCGGGAAACCACGGGAACATCAAGCATGCGCTCCTGGCAGGCGGCCAGGATGTGTACGCTGCGGGCACGGTCGACCTGGATCATCCGGAGAAAAACAGGCTGGTCACGGCGATCGACGCGGCCAAGATGCGCGTCGAAAACGAAGGCAACATGATAGGCCTGCGGGACGAATTGCAACGCGAGCAGTTCCAGGCCGAGGTGCAGAAAGCGCAAGGCATCCTGCTGTCGATGGGCTTCCGTCCCGATGTGGGCCTGGATGACCTGGTTGGCCGCTATAACAACCTCGCGGTGCGCAAGGCCGACGCCCACCTGGAAGTCACGGAGGACAGCGGGCACTACTCCCCAAGCTACGATTCGGGGCACAAGGCGGTGGAGGCGTGGCGCAATGCGGGATACAAGAAGATCAGCTGGAAACCACGCTGGACAAAAAGGAAATGGATGGGGTCCGTGGTACAGGATGTGAACGAGTAGCGGTTTACTTCAAGCTTCGGCAGAATTGCGCCGTGGCCTCGTCCACGGGAAAACAGCACTCTATGTGGAGTTCCTCGAGCGTGACGTCGCGCGGCGTGCCAAAGGTGGTGATGGTCGAGAAGAAGGTCAGCACCACGTCGCCGCGCTTCAGCACGGTGGTCAGCAGCGGCATGGTCACGGTGGAGAGGTCGCGGGTCCGCCAGCTGGCCGGGACGCCGGGATAGGCCAGGGCCTCCTCCAGCAGCGCCCGCGCGACTGTGTCGCCAGGCGTCCTCGCAACATGATTGTGCAGGTGCCGTATCAGGGTGCCCGCCACTTCCTCCCAGTTCGCGAAGGCAGCACGGAAGTCGTCCGGGTCGAAGAGCTGGCGCACCATGTTCGTGTGCTTGCTGGGCCGCCCGTCCATCATGAAGTTCCCCACACGCTGCGCTCCTTCGTTCGCGGCCAGCACGTCCCAGTGGTGGTTCAGCAGGAAGGCGGGAAAAGGGTCCTGGTGGCCCAGGATGCAGGCGATGGCGTGGTTCATTTGGGCCAGCTCGGGCCGGGCCAGCGCCGTTTCAGGATAGGTCGGCGCAAAACCCGCCGCCGTCAGCAGCGCGTTGCGCTCCCGCAGGGACATGTCCAGGGAATCCGCCAGGCGCGCCAGCATCTCGCGGCTGGGCTGGGCCTTGCCATTTTCGATGTAGCTCAGGTGGCGGGTCGAGAGTCCCGCATCGAGTGCGAGTTCGAGCTGGCTCAGGCGCCGCGCGGAACGCCACTCGCGCAGCAGCACGCCAACCGGTGCCGGGGAAGAGTCGGAATTGGCGGCGGCGCTCATGGTCATTTGCCCATACTACCAGAGGCCGGTTTGAGCGCCATTACCTCGGAGGTAATGGCCCCTTTACCTTCCAGGTAATTGAATCCGGACCTGGTAGCCGCCGATACTGGCATCTCCCGACAACAAGGAGCAGACATGTATCGCAGAGACTTTCTGAAGACGGCTGGCGGCGTACTAAGCGCAGCTTTAATGGTCAACGTGGCGGGCGCCGCGGTGCGCTCCCTGAGCGCCGCGGACTATCATGCCACCCGCCGGTTCGCGGATACGGGTTTCGGCCGCATTGCGTATGTCGAAAGGGGAAGCGGCGATGCGGCGCTCTTCCTGCATGGTTTCCCCCTCAGCAGCTTCCAATGGCGCGGCGTCCTGGAGCGGCTTGCGCCGCACCGGCGCTGCATCGCTCCCGACTTCATGGCGGCCGGCTTTACCGAGGTCGCGGAAGGCCAGAGCGTGATCCCGCGCGCGCAGGCGGCCATGCTGATCGCATTGCTGGACAAGCTGGGCATCGCCAAGGCCGACATTGTGGCGAACGACAGCGGCGGCGCGGTTGCCCAGCTGCTGCTTGTGCACTACCCCGAGCGCGTGCGTTCGGTCATCCTCACCAATTGCGACAGCGAGATCAACTGCCCTCCGCAAGCCATGCAGGTGGTGTTCACCCTGGCCCGCCGCGGCGCGTTCGCGGACGAAATGCTGGCGCCCTGCGTGGCCGACAAGAACAAGGCCCGGCAGCCGGACAATCTGGGAGGCGCCTGCTACGCCAATCCTGCCAACCTCACCGACGAGGTGATCGATTATCACCTTGGCCAGCTGGTGAGCACCCCGAGCCGCAAGGCCCTGGTCAACGCCTACGCGCTGGGACTGGAGCCCAATATTCTCCACGGCGTGGGACCGGCGCTGAAGAAGAGCCGCATTCCCGTGCGCATCCTGTGGGGCATGTCGGATACGGTATTCGCCCCGTCCGATGCGGACTTCCTCGACCGTGCCTTCGGTAACTCGAAGGGCGTGCTGCGCCTGCCGGAGAGCAAACTGTTCTGGCCTGAAGAGCGCCCCGACCTTATCGCCTCCGAGGCGCTGAAGCTTTGGGGTTGAGCTGCGCTCCTGACTCGGAAATCCTGAATAGTGTGTTCAGTTCAGGTATCAAAAAAATCGCTTGCAAGTAGATCGCGTGCTATGTATATTGTCGACATGGACGAAGCGCACAGCGCCAAGCCGGTTAATAAGTAGCACACGATCCAATAGCCAACTATACGAAAGGATTCATCATGTCGATCAAACAAGTTCTGTACCGTGCCAACGCAACTTCCACCGGCGGCCGCGAAGGCCGTTCCGTCAGCAGCGACGGCGTACTGGATGTGAAGCTGACCACGCCGAAAGAATTGGGCGGCAACGGCGCCGTGGGCACCAATCCAGAGCAGCTGTTTGCAGCCGGTTATTCCGCCTGCTTCATCGGCGCCATGAAGTTTGTCGGCGGCCGCGACAAGATCGCCGTGCCTGCTGACGCCTCCATCGATGCCACCGTCGGCATCGGCGCTATCGAAACCGGCTTCGGCATCGAAGTGGAACTGAAGATTTCGCTGCCTGGCCTGGACCGTGCGACCGCCGAAAAGCTGGTTGCCGCCGCCCACATCGTCTGCCCCTATTCGAACGCCACCCGCGGCAATATCGACGTAACCCTGACCATCGTATAAACAGACCCTTGCCGGTGCGGCCTAACGCCGCCCGGCCCAGCTGAAGGAGAGAGATCATGAAAGCATCCACCTTGTTCGCCGCCGCTGCCTTCGCCTTGAGCACCGGCGCCTTTGCCCAGGCTCCGTCCCCGGTCAAAGCCCCCGTCAACACCACCAGCGGTGAAGCCTATCAGGGCGACATCAGCTTCCAGTCTTCGCGTACCCGCGCCGAGGTGAAGGCGGAACTGGCCGCCGCGCAGCGCTCCGGCCAGGTAGACGCCGGCGAAAGCTATCCCTCCGCACCCATCGCCAGCGGTCCGGCCAAGACCCGCGCCCAGGTGCAGGCCGAGTTCGAGCAGGCCAAGGCGCAGGGCCTGATCCGCCACGAAGACTGAGCTGGCTTACAATGAGCGCCCCGACTGAATATGAGGCGCTCATGATTGAATGGCAGTGGCAGGATTTTGGCGGCATTCCAGGCAAGGACCTGTATGAAGTGCTGCGCCAGCGGCAGCAGGTCTTTGTGCTGGAGCAGAAATGCCTGTATCCCGACATCGACGGCTACGATCTCGATGCGCACCACCTGATGGCCTGGCGAACGGTGGACGGACAGCGCCAGCTGGCGGCCTATCTGCGCTGCCTGGCGCCGGGAGCGAAGTATGCCGAGATGTCCCTGGGCCGCGTACTGACCACGGAAGCGGCGCGGGGCAGCGGCATTGGGAGGCAGCTGATCGCCGAAGGCATCCGCCGTGCCGAGGCGCTGCATCCCGGCCACCGCTTCCGCATCGGGGCGCAGCAGTATCTTGAAAAGTTTTATGCCAGTTTCGGCTTCCGCACGGTGAGCGATCCCTACGACGAGGACGGGATCATGCACATCGATATGGTGCGATAAAAAAGCGGCCCGCAGGCCGCTTTTTTCATGCTCCGTGTAGCGCCTAGCGGCTCAGGGAGATCAGTTCCACTTCGAAGACCAGCGCCGAATTGGCAGGAATGACCACCTTGCCGGTTGCATCGGTCTTCTGCTGCGCGCCATAGGCCATTGCCGCAGGGATGACCAGGGTGCGCTTGCCGCCCGGTTTCATGCCCAGGATGCCCTGGTCCCAGCCGGGGATCACGCTGCCGCGGCCAATGGTGAAGCTGAAGGGATTGCCGGTACGGCTGGTTTCGAACTGGTCGCCCTTGTTGCCGGTGGCGGTCGCGGAGTACACCCAGCCGGTGTAATGCACGGTCAGCAGATCGCCGTTGCTGGCTTCCAGGCCGCTGCCCACCACGGTGTCGGTCTTGGTGAAGGCCGGTTGCGCCGGAGTGTTGTCCGCAGGTTTGTCGTCGCCGCCGCCGCCGCAGGCGGTCAGGGTCAGGGCGCAGGCCAGGGCAGCAATAATTTGGAACATCGATTTCATGTGATCTTGCCTCAATTGATTGAACGGTCCCGGCGCCGGGCGCCGAACAAACCGGGAGTGTATCAGACTGCTGCTGGCTGCCGCCAGCAATCACAATCCGTTACAAAGTTTTTCAGATCTCGACCTGCGTGCCCAGTTCGATCACCCGGTTGGTGGGAATCTGGTAGTAGTCCGCCGCGCCGCGCGCATTGCGCGACATGGCCACGAACAGGTGTTCGCGCCACGGCGCCATGCCTGCACCGGGCGCGGAGATCACGGTCTGGCGCGCAATGAAGAAGGAGGTCTCCATCATCTCGAACGGCAGGCCGTGTTCGGCGCACAGCTCCAGGATACTGGGAATATCCGGCTCGTCCTTGAAGCCGTAGTGCACATTGAGCTGGTAGCAGTTGTGACCCAGCTCCGTGATGCGCACCTGCTCGGCGGATGGCACATAGGGTTCCTCCACGATGTGCACCGTGAAGAAGACAACGCGCTCGTGCAGGATCTTGTTGTGCGAGAGGTTGTGCAGCAGCGCGTGGGGCACGCCGTCGCTCTCGCCGCGCAGGAAGATGGCCGTTCCGGGCACGCGCACGGGCGGCGCCATGAACAGCGAATTGAGGAAGTCTTCCAGTGGAATCGCGTGCTTCTCCAGGTTCTGGAACACCAGTTCGCGGCCTGTGCGCCAGGTCAGCATCACCGTGAACAGGGCAGTACCCAGCAGCAGCGGCATCCAGCCGCCATGGAACAGCTTCAGGGTGCTGGCCGAGAACAGCATGATGTCGATGGCGATGAAGAAACCGGTCGCGGCAAAGCAGACGATCAGCGGCAGGTGCCAGCGGTAGCGGATGACGAAGAAGGTGAGGATCGTCGTCGCCAGCATGGTGGCCGTCACGGCGATGCCGTAAGCGCCCGCCAGCGCATCGGAAGAACCGAAGCCCACCACTGCGATCAACACCACGATCAGCTGCAGCCAGTTCACTGCCGGAATATAGATCTGGCCGATCTGGTGTTCGGAGGTGTGCAGCACGCGCATGCGCGGCAGCAGCCCAAGCGCGATGGCCTGCTTGGTCATGGAGAAGGTTCCGGAGATGGTGGCCTGGGAGGCGATCACCGCCGCCATGGTGGACAGCACCACGAGCGGGTACACGCTCCAGCTGCCCAGCTGCTGGAAGAACGGATTGCTGATCGCTTCGGGGCGCATGATGAGCAGCGCGCCCTGGCCGAAGTAGTTCAGCGCCAGCGCGGGGAAGCAGACCATGAACCAGGCCAGGCGGATCGGCTTCTTGCCGAAGTGGCCCATGTCCGCATACAGCGCCTCGGCGCCGGTGAAGGCCAGCACCACTGCGCCCAGCGCAACGAATGCGACGAAGCCGTTATTGAGCATGAAGGTGAAGGCATGCAGCGGATTGAGCGCATGGAGAATGCGCGGCTCCTGCACGATATTCACCACGCCCATGGCAGCCAGCGCCGCGAACCAGGTCACCATGATGGGGCCGAACCAGCGTCCGATACCCGCCGTGCCGTGGCGCTGCAGCGCGTACAGCGACACCAGAACGATAATCGTCAGCGGCACCACATAGCGCTCAAGCGCCGGCGCCGCCACTTCCAGGCCCTCGATGGCGCCCAGCACCGAAATCGCCGGCGTCACCACGCTGTCGCCATAGAACATGGTGGCGCCGAAGACGCCCAGCAGCAGCAGCGGGAAATGCCAGCCAGAGCGGCGGCTGACGGAATTGAGGGCCAGCGCCATCAGGGCCATGATGCCGCCTTCGCCGCGGTTGTCCGCCCGCAGCACCAGGCTGACGTATTTGAGCGAAACGATCATGGTCAGGCCCCAGAAGATCAGGGACACCACGCCGAGCAGATTGGCCTCATTCAGGGGCAGCCCGTGCTCCGCATCGAAGATGGTCTTGAGGGTATAGAGGGGACTTGTGCCGATATCGCCGTAGACGATGCCGACGGCCGCCAGCGTCAGGGCGGCAATGCTGTTTTTTTTATGTTCCGACGTCAAGATGACACCCAAAGTGGTTTTGGTGCATTGCACAATAGTTCAAGTATTTGCAAATTGCAAGGAGATTGTACCTTCACAAACTGTGGTATTTTCCGTCTTTAGCCCGAAAGAAAGTCATGCAAATCAGTCAAGCAACAGAAGCCGATGTGCCCCGCCTGTTCGAGGTGTGGGAAGCGTCGGTGCGCGCCACCCATCATTTCCTTGGCGAGCAGGGAATCCAGCAGTTGATTCCCCTGGTGCGGCAGATTCTCGGCGAATTCTCTCCACTGTATTGCCTGCGCGATGAAAGCGGCGCAGTGTACGCCTTCATGGGTGCGGCCGAGGGCGTGATCGAGATGCTCTTCGTCGACCCTGCACGGCGCGGCGGCGGCGCCGGGCGCACGCTGGTGGACTTTGCCGTCGCGCAGCTGGGCGCGACGAAGGTGGATGTCAACGAGCAGAATGGCCAGGCCTGCGGCTTCTATGAGCGCATGGGCTTCCGCCAGGTGGGACGTTCGGAGCGGGACCCCTTCGGCAATCCCTATCCCCTGCTCCATCTCGCACTGGCGGCGCAATGAGTACCGGCGTGCTGTATGCGGCCCTCGCCTTCTTCTGCTGGGGCCTGTTTCCGCTCTACTTCCACGCCATCGGCGAGGTGCCGCCCATGGAGATCCTGGCGCACCGCATGCTGTGGTCCCTGCTCTTCCTCGCCATCGTGCTCGCGGTCCGGCGCCAGTGGAAATGGCTGCCGGATGTGCTGTCGAAACCGAAGGTGGTGGGAGCCTTCATCGCCAGCGCCCTGCTGCTCAGCGCGAACTGGCTGATCTACATCTGGTCCGTCAACAACGGCCATGTGCTCGATGCGAGCCTGGGCTACTTCATCAACCCGCTCGTCAATGTGCTGCTTGGACTGGTGGTGCTGAAGGAGAAGCTGCGGCGAGGGCAGTGGCTGGCCGTGGCCATCGCGGCCTGTGGGGTGGGCTGGCTTACCTGGCAGGCGGGCCAGCTGCCTTGGATCGCATTGCTGCTGGCGGCGAGCTTCGGCGCCTATGGCCTGCTGCGGAAGACGGCCGCGCTGGCGGCGCTGGAAGGGCTGTCCTTCGAGACCATGCTGCTGTTCCCGCTGGCGATCGCTTACGTGAGCTGGCTCACGGTGAACGGCCAGAACACCTTCATCAACACGCCGAGCGACACCACCCGCCTGCTGCTGATGGCGGCGGGCCCGATCACGGCCATTCCGCTGCTGCTGTTCGCCGCTGGCGCGCGCCGCATTCCGCTGTCGGTGCTGGGCATGCTGCAATACCTGTCGCCCACCATGCAGATGCTGCTTGGCCTCCTGGTTTTCCACGAGGCCTTCTCGCCCGCGCGGCTGGCAGGCTTCATCGTGATCTGGAGCGCACTCGCCATCTATGTGGCGGAAGGGCTGTGGACTTCGCGCCTTACTGGCGCGGCAGCGTCTTCCAGTAAGTAAGCAGTTCGCGCAGCGCCTGCGGCTTGTTCAGGGGCGGCAGGCGGCCCGCCTGGTCGCGCGTGTTCACGCCGTGGCAGGATGCGCAGGTGCGCATCTCGCCCGGCTGGAAAGTGACCCAGTTCCGCTCGCGCACCACGGCGTTGCCTTGCGCATCCGTGGTCTGCCAGGTGAGCGCACGGCCCGCGGGAACAAAGGCCGCGGTGGAGCCGTCGATGGCGATACGCACACTCCCAGCCGGACCCGAAGGATTGGCCGGATTGGACTGCCCGTCCATGGGCTGGGCGATCACGCGGCGTCCCGGACGGCCCGGATAGGCCCGCAGCTGTTCGCCCTGCAGAATCTGAAAGTGGCTGATCTCATACACCTTCGCATCGGGAGCATCTTTCGACCTGCTCTCGACGCCTCCCGGCACCTTCAGGTTGTATGGCTGCTGCAGCTCCGCTCGGTCGCGGCTTGTCTGGTCGCGCGTGACGACCAGCGCCAGCTCGTGTTGCTGCAGCCAGCGGCGCAGTTCATCCTCGCTCACCTTCTCCTCGGCCAGCACGGCGCGTTCGGGTGCTTCCAGCACCGTGCTCGAAGCGGGCGGGCGGACACGCGCACGCACTTCCACGGCTTCCAGCTCCCATAGTTCCTTGCCGTCCGCTCCACGCAGTCCCTTGGTCAATGCGGGACCTGCGCGGTACAGGCCCGATGTCGAATCGGGCTCCAGCCAGCGCAGGCGCAGCCCGTCGAGCGTACCGCCCGGCTCCGGCGCACGCACGCTGGCCGTGTGGCTGGCGACGATACGCCCGTCCGACAGGGGCAGCGGATTGCGGAAACGCCCGCCGCGCAAAGCGTCGCCGGGATGCGATTCCGTCAGCTGGGTCACCGTCATGCGTTCCGGGTTCATGCCAGCCGGACCATTCAGGCGCACGATCTGGTTGGTGGTGAATGAATCCTGCTCGCGCGCCGCAATGGCGAGGTAGCTGCCGGGCGCGTGCGGGTCTTCGCGCAGGTGGAACAGGCCGCCGTCGCGCCGCACCGCCACGCGGTTGGCGTGCAGCGTATCGAGCGTGCGGGCCGACAACGCGGGATCGTCGCGGAAGCTGGGCGTCATGAAGCCGAACGAGAGTTCGTGCTGGCCCACATGGTTCAGGGTCTCCTCGTTGCTGCCGTCCTGGTTCATGGCCCAGGCAGTAAAGAAGTTCGTCACGAAAGGACTCACTTCGCCATACCTGCCCTTGCTGCCTGCGCGCGATTCGGGAAACACCTCCTCGCGGCTTTCCAGCTGGCGGGCGTTTGCAGCCTCGCTGTCGAAGTTGAAGGAGTTGAAGGGCAGTGCAACGCCGTTGCGCACCGCATCACGGTCGCGCTCCGCCAGCTGGTCCTGCTGCAGGTGGTCCCAGCGCGTGAAGACGATGCGGCCGAAGCTGTCCAGCGTGGGGCTGAAGGCGCCGCTGGGCGCGTGGTTCAGCAGCCGCAGTGCGCCGCTTGCCGGGTCCAGGCTCCAGATCCCGGTGTTGGTGGGCGTGGCCTCGTATTCGTCCAGCTGGGGATAGAGGTGGGCCTCGCCGGTGCGTGGGCGGTCGGAAGTAAACAGGATGCGGTCGTCGCTTGCATAGAGGGGCGAGACATTGTTGTAGCCTTCCGGCTGGCGCGGCACCCTGGCTACATGCGCTGTCTCGTTCCTGCCAAGTCCAGTCACTTCATAAAGCTGCCACACCGCGCCTTCGAGCATGCTGAATACAGCCTTGCGCCCGTCCCAGTACACGGCTGGCTCACGCACCGCGACCTGCCCGAAACCCGCCTCCAGCGTCAGGTTGCGCAGGCTTCCGTCCGGGTAGCGCAGCATGAGCGCGCCGCCGCGCGGCGCCTGCGCTGCACCGGGCATGTGGTTCGCGAAGGTGGACAGGCGCGCCGCGAAATCGGTGTGCAGCGGCGTCTGCGTGACGAACAGGATGGGGTAAGGCGCCGGGGCGGAGGAAGGAATGCGCGCGGGAGGCGCCTCTCCCGGCACGAGCGGACCATTGCGTTCGCACGCAGCCAGAAGAAGGAGCAGAGCGAGGCTGGCGGCGCGTTTCAGGGCTGGTGTCATTGTGGCTGGATCTGCGAAATCGGCTCAAGTGTAGCGCACCTGCAATTGAATACTTGAGTTTTCCAACGGATCGGTGCAACCTTGTGCGGATTACAAGATAACCGGAGACACCATGCCTCACTCCCACCTTCGATCCCTGCGCCGTGCCGGACTGGCTGGCGCCTCCGCGCTGGCGCTCGGCGCACTGGTCATCGCCTGCGGTGGCGGCGGCGGCGGCGGCGGAACCGTGGCGCCGCCTCCCCCGCCGCCCGACCCCGGCCCTACCGGCCCGGGCCCCATCGTGAACGGCCCGGCATGGACTTCCTTTGGGCGCGATGCGCAGCACAGCGCCGTTTCGGCTATTGCGACGCAGACCCTCAGCCGCATCGTGTGGCAGGCGCCGGTGGACATGGCGCCGCAGTACTCGGCGCAAGGCTATCTGCTGGTGCACTACGGCTCTCCCGTCATCACGGGCAAGAACACTGTCATCCTGCCCGTCAAGCGCGCAGCCACGGCGCAGTACAAGGTGGAGGCGCGCAGCGGCGCGAACGGCTTCGTCATGTGGAGCATGGACAGCGATTACGTGATGCCCGCCCATAACTGGATGCCGAGCTATAACGTGACGCTGACCGCGGCCAATCGCATCGTCGCTCCCGGCGCAGGCGGCAAGATCCTGTTCCGCGACGATGCCGATTCGCCCACGTCCACCAACCAGACTTCCCTCTTCTACAGCGCCGCCACCTATGCCGCCAACAAGGCGGCGCTGGATGCGCAGATCTACATCAACACGCCGATCACCGCCGATTCGGCGGGCAACCTGTATTTCGGCTTCGAGGCAGCGGCGGGCAACGCGGCCAACCTTTCCAGCGGCATTGCGCGGCTGGCGGCGGACGGCAACGGCAACTGGAAAGGCATATCCCAGTTGACCGGCGAAGCAGCGCTGCAGAAGGTCGCAATGAACAGCGCACCGGCCCTGTCGGCGGACCAGAAGACGCTGTACATCGTTGCCAAGGGCTCCGCATCCAGCACCGCAGGCTCGCTGCTGGCACTGGACAGCACCACGCTGGAGCTGAAATCCAAGCGCGCCCTGATCGATCCGGAGACCGGCCTCGCTGCACGCATCACCGACGACAGCACGGCCTCTCCTGCCGTCGGCCACGATGGCGACGTATACATCGGCGTGCTCGAGACCACCACGGGCCAGCACAACCAGCGCGGCTGGCTGCTGCACTTCGACGCTCCGCTTGCCACCGTCAAGACGCCCGGCTCTTTCGGCTGGGACGACACGGCTTCCTTCGTGGCCGCAAATCTGGTGCCCAGCTACAAGGGCAACTCGCCTTATCTGGTCATGACGAAGTACAACAACTACGGACGCTCCGGCAGCGGCGATTCGAAGAACCGCATCGCCATCCTCGATCCTTCCGACCCGCAGACCGACGCCATCTCGGGCAAGCCGGTCATGCGCGAAGTGCTCACCATCCTCGGCCCCACGCCGGACCCGCGCTTCCCCGGCGGCGTAGTGGAGTGGTGCATCAACACGGCGGCGGTGGACCCCTTCACCAAGTCCGTGCTGGTGAACAGCGAGGACGGCTATCTGTACCGCTGGGACCTCGCCACCAACACCCTGAGCGAGCGCATTCGCCTCACCAGCGGGCTGGGCGAGTCATACACCCCAACGGCCATTGGCGCGGACGGCAAGGTCTACGCCATCAACAACGCCATCGCTTTCGCGATCGGCAAATAACGGAGGAAAAACCATGCGTATCCTGATGTTGGCTGCCACCCTGGCAAGTTCGCTGGCGATGGCGGCGGAAAGCACCGTGACGGTGGAGATGAACATCGTCGACGGCAATGGCACCGTGTCGAAGGCGGGAGAGATGAGCGTGAGCGAATCGCCATACGGCCTCGTATTCACGCCCAGGCTGAGCGGCCTGCCCGCCGGCGTGCATGGCTTCCATATCCACGCGAATCCTTCCTGCGCGCCGGGCCAGCAGGAAGGCAAGACCGTTGCGGCACTGGGCGCGGGCGGCCATTGGGATCCGGACGCCACCAAGGTGCACGCGGGCCCCTACGGCAATGGCCACAAGGGCGACCTCCCGGCGCTCTATGTGGGCGCGGACGGCAAGGCGGAATATCCGGTGCTGGCGCCGCGCCTGCGCAGCCTGTCGGAAGTGCGCGGCCACGCCCTGATGCTGCACGCGGGCGGCGACAACCACGCCGACCACCCTGCCCCGCTGGGCGGCGGCGGCGCCCGCATGGCCTGCGGCGTGGTCGGCAGCTAAGTTCCCTTCTCCGGGCGGGCGATTTCTCCGAAAATCGCCTGCCTTGCCGTTTTCGCATGGCTAGCGCGGCCGGTTTGGCGTATCCTTGTTGACCTTTGTTCTATTTCTGAGAATTTCCGATGGCAAATTACGTCTATACCATGAACCGCGTGGGCAAAATCGTGCCGCCCAAGCGCCAGATCCTCAAGGATATTTCGCTGTCCTTCTTCCCCGGCGCCAAGATCGGCGTGCTGGGCCTGAACGGCTCCGGCAAATCCACCCTGCTGAAGATCATGGCTGGTATCGATACGGACATCCAGGGCGAAGCGCGCCCGATGCCGGGCCTGAACATCGGCTATCTGCCGCAGGAACCGCAGCTCGATCCCGAAAAAACCGTGCGCCAGGAAGTGGAATCGGGCCTGGGCGAAGCCTTCGAGGCGCAGGCCAAGCTGGAAGCCGTGTACGCCGCCTATGCCGATGAAGACGCGGACTTCGACGCCCTGGCCAAGGAACAGGAGCGCCTGGAAGCCATTATCGCCGCAGCCGACGGCGGCAACCTGAACCTGCAGCTGGAAATGGCCGCCGACGCGCTGCGCCTGCCGCCGTGGGACCAGAAGATTTCCGTGCTGTCCGGCGGCGAGAAGCGCCGCGTGGCGCTGTGCAAGCTGCTGCTGTCCAAGCCGGACATGCTGCTGCTCGACGAACCCACCAACCACCTGGACGCCGAATCCGTGGAATGGCTGGAGCAGTTCCTGGTGCGCTTCCCCGGCACCGTGGTGGGCATTACCCACGACCGCTACTTCCTCGACAACGCCGCCGAATGGATCCTGGAACTGGACCGAGGCCACGGCATTCCATGGAAGGGCAACTACAGCTCCTGGCTGGAACAGAAGGAGGCGCGCCTGAAGCAGGAAGAAGCCACCGAATCCGCCCGCCAGAAAGCGCTGGCGAAGGAACTGGAGTGGGCGCGCCAGAATCCGAAGGCGCGCCAGGCCAAATCCAAGGCCCGCCTGGCCCGCTTCAATGAGCTGAGCGAATACGAATACCAGAAGCGCAACGAGACCCAGGAGATCTTCATTCCCGTGGCCGAGCGCCTGGGCAATGAAGTCATCGAGTTCAAGAATGTGTCGAAGGCTTTCGGCGACCGTCTCCTGATCGACAACCTGAGCTTCACCGTGCCGCCGGGCGCCATCGTCGGCATCATCGGCCCCAACGGCGCCGGTAAATCCACCCTGTTCAAGATGATCGCCGGGCTGGACAAGCCGGACAGCGGCGAGGTGGCCATCGGCCAGACCGCCAAGATTTCGCTCGTGGACCAGAGCCGCGACGAACTGTCCGCCACCAAGACCGTGTTCGAGGACGTGTCCGGCGGCGCCGACCTGCTGAGCGTGGGCCGCTTCGAAATGCCCTCGCGCGCCTACCTGGGCCGCTTCAACTTCAAGGGCGCCGACCAGCAGAAGATCGTGGGCAACCTCTCCGGTGGCGAGCGCGGCCGCCTGCACCTGGCCAAGACCCTGCTCAAGGGCGGCAACGTGCTGCTGCTGGACGAACCGTCGAACGACCTGGACGTGGAAACCCTGCGCGCGCTGGAAGATGCGCTGCTGGAATTCGCTGGCAGCGTGATGGTGATCTCCCACGACCGCTGGTTCCTGGACCGTATCGCCACCCACATCCTGGCCTTCGAAGGCAACTCGCAGGTGACCTTCTTCGACGGTAACTATCAGGAATACGAAGCGGACAAGAAGAAGCGCCTGGGCGAAGAAGGCGCGAAGCCGAAGCGTATCCGCTACAAGCCGCTGTCGGCCTGATCATGCGGACCCTGCTTGCCGCCCTTCTCGCTTCGGCCTGCATGCAGGCCGGGGCTGCATCCGTGGACCAGCTCGGCTGGCTCGCGGGATGCTGGGCTTCCGAAGGCGGCGAGCCGGGTTCTGGCGAACAATGGATGGCGCCTGCGGGCGGCACCATGCTCGGCACGGCCCGTACCGTCAAGGGCGGAAAAACCGTTGCCTGGGAATTCGTGCAGATCCGCGCGCTGGACGACGGGCGCCTGGCCTACGTGGCCAAACCGCACAACCAGGCGGAAGCCGCCTTTCCACTACGGAGCGTGACGGAGAACGAGGTGGTGTTCGAAGCGCCGGAACACGATTTTCCGCAGCGGATCATTTACCGCCGCGAAGGCAGCGAACGGCTGCATGCGCGCATCGAAGGCACGGTGAAGGGGAAGCTGAAAGGCATCGACTTCCCGCTGCGCAGGACGGCGTGCACGCAATAATCGCGCCGCCGTCCCACTTGCAGGCTTAGAAGTTGTAGTTCGCGCCCAGGGTCACAGCGCCCTTGCGGCGACCTACGTCGATATCGTTCTTCCCGTAGTGCTCATATTCGAGCGACAGGGACACTTTCTGGTTCACCGTATACTCCGCGCCCACGGCGGCGTAAAGTGCATTGCGGCTGCTGTCGCCACGGACGGCGGACGCCAGTCCGGTGCCGCTCACGTCGTTCTTGTTGTGGGCCACACCCAGCTTGCCGAACAGGGAAAACTGATCGTTGACGGGATAGCTGCCTTTACCAGCAAGATAGAAGGATTTGGCGTCGCTTTCCACCCGGCCGGTGGCGCTGCCCACGGTGTAGGCGTAGTCGGATTTGCCGAAGTCGGTGTAGCCCGCTTCCACGGCCCAGGTCGGATTGATCTGGACGCCGCCGAAAATCTTGCCGCCCCACTCATTGCTCTTGCGGTCGCCCGAGCTGGTATCGCCGGGGATGTTGTAGCGATGTTCGCTCGAGACGGCGCCGATACCGACGTATGGCGTGTTATCGGCGGCGTGGGCGGTGGACAGGGCGCCAAAGGCGGTCGTGGAAGCAAGCAGGGCAAGGATAGTCTTTTTCATCTTCTTGATCTTTCAGCAAAAGTTACTCGGAGTTGCTTGGGATCGCTGTTCATTAGTGAAAGAACTGCGATGGGTCCAAGATAGCATCGAGATAGCATTACAAAAGAGCCTATTGCGTAATAAATGTGAGAAGATGTAATCACTATTGAAGAAGTTAGCCCTGCCCCCCATATCGCGGCCAGCGTCCCGGCTGCTTACTCATCGGCGGTTTCGATGTCTTCGATCTTGCCTTCGGCGTCATATTTCACGATCCAGCGCACCGTGTGCTCCGAGCCATAGATGGCGCGGTAGACTCGCCTGTTGCCCGATTCTTCCACCAGCAGCAGGCCGCTCAGCGGCGGCAGCGCACCCAGTTCGTAGGGGAGCCAGCCATTGATTTCCGCGAGTCCTTTTTTCGCTTCGCCCGTGAATGATGCGGCTTCGGCCTTGCCCTGGGCCAGCGCATTCAGCACCGGCTTCAGTGCCTGGGTCAGCTCCGGGCGGCTGTCGGCGATGCCGGGCTTGTTCAGGTAAGGCGAGGGCGGCAGGTAGAAATTGGCTACGCCGTGCGCCAGAACCGGCGCCATGCTGCGCTGGTTGGCCAGCACCACCACGCCGAGTTTGCGCGCGGGGAAATAGATCACATCCGCCAGCGCCGGGCCGCCAGCGTGGCCGACGAGGCGCTCGCCACGGTAAGTACTCACTGTCCAGCCGACGGCGAAGCCAGCCAGTTTCCCGTCGTTGAGCTTGGCTGGCGTCCACATCTGTTCCTGGAGGGCGGGCGCCAGCAGCTTGCCGCTCGAGATGCCCTGCAGCAGCCCCGCCATGTCCTTCACGCTGGCGAAGAGACCGCCTGCCGAATACGTGTAGGTGGGATAGTGAAAGCGGTAGGCCTGCTGCCTTCCCTGCTTCCACTGGTAGGTGGTGACGCGGTTCGGAATGATGTCGGAAGTGGTGACGATGCGCGCTTTCTCGACAAAGGCATTGTCGAAACGGATGGTTTCCATACCCTGGGCCGCGAAGCGCTCCGCATACAGTTGCTGCAAGGTCTTGCCGCTCACCTTTTCGATGATGAAGGTGAGGACGGAGAAATCGTCCGAGCCGTAAGCAGCCACCTCGCCCGGCCGGGCGGCCAGCGGCTTCTTCATGGCAGCCTGCACGGCTTCGGCGGCGTTGGAAATGTCATGGGTCACCGGGCCGCGCGGCAGGCCCGAGGTGTGGCCGGCCAGCTGGCGCACCGTCATATTCTTCCAGCCTTCCGGCGTGTCAGGGATGTAGCGCGATACTGGGGCGTCCAGCTCGATCTTGCCCTCTCCCACCAGCTGCATCAGCAGGGTCGAGGTGAAGAGCTTGGTGGTGGAGGCAAGCTGGAAGGCCGAGTTCAGGCTCACCGGCACATTGTTCTCCAGGTCGGCAACGCCGTAAGCCGCCAGTTTCACCAGTTTGCCGTCCTTGAGGACGGCAACGGCAGCGCCCGGAATATGATTGCGCGCCATCTCGCTCTTGAGATAGCTGTCCAGTTCATCAGCCATCGCGGCTGCAGGCAGAAGAAGCAGGAGAAGAGAGGCCAGACGCATGGGATTCCTTGCAGAGTAAGTAGAAAATTTATTCTACTTCAGGAAGCCCGGAGCGAATGTAGAAAATTGTATCTAGTAAATGTGGCGGAGAGTCAGGTTGACCCGCAGGCCGCAGGGCCGCGTCTCCTTGTTGATGCCGTGCCGCCAATTGGCCTGAAGCGGCCCCGCCATGTGCAGCAGGCTGCCGTCGGTCAGGTCCAGCTTGACGGTACGCGGCAGGCGCTTGTGCTTGAGGATGAAAGTGCGGCTGGCGCCGAAGCTCACCGAAGCAATGGAAGGCTCCGGCCCCAGCTCCGGCTCGTTGTCGCTGTGGAAGCCCATGCTGTCGCGCTCGTTGCGGTAGCAATTCAGGAGCACGCTGTTGTAGCGGCGGCCCGTGACCTCTTCGGCAGCGGCCTTGATGGCCAGCTGCAGCGGCGTGAAAGGCAGGGGATCGAAGGTTTTGCCGGAATAGGTGTAGCGGGCTTCGCCGTACCAGGCGCTGAGCCGTGGCTGAAGGTGGCGCTTGCCCCAGACCGTGATCATCTCCTCGCGCCAGGCCGTTTCATCGAGCAGCAGGCGCAGCACTTCATCGTTCGGCAAGGCAAGCGGGAGCTGGGGAAGGAAAGCCAGTTCGCCGTCCTCAACGGGAATGGGCGTCAGTTGATTGACGGTAGAGAACAAGTCCATACACGGTATGATAACGGACATGAAAAAACGACACTTCCTGGGCGCGCTGGCCACCGCGGGCGCCCTGCCCGCCTTGCACGCGGCGCCCGCGAACAAGCGCGGGCCGGTGCTGCTGACCGTCAGCGGCGCCATCGCGAAAGCCAACCGCAAGCCCTTCGATCCCCAGCTGGATCAGATGATGCACAAGCATAAGGTCACGTTCGACAAGGCCTGGGCCTTCGACTTTGCCGCCCTCGCCGCCCTGCCCGCGCAGACGATCCGCCCCACGCTGGAATACGACGCAAAGGTACATACCCTGCAAGGGCCGCTGCTGACGGAGGTGGTGAAGGCAGCCGGGGCCGCGCTGCAGGAGAGCGGCAAGCTGGTGCTGAGGGCCGTGGATGGCTATGCGGCCGTGGTGCCGGTGGCGCAGGCGCGCGCGCAGCGCTTCATCGTCGCCACCCATCTGGATGGCGAAGCGCTGGCGCTGGGCGGCCTGGGTCCTCTATGGGCAGTCTACGATGCCGACCGCATTCCGGAGATGGCGTCCAAACCCCTGGCAGAGCGTTTCGGCAACTGCCCATGGGGTCTTTACCACATCGAAGTGCAGGCTTAGGCGTAAGCCTCGGCCAGGGACATCACGCGCGGCGTGACGGTGATGCCGACGCCGTTGAAGATGCTGTTGATCTGGGCCATGTTGGCCTCGGCTTCTTCGGGCTTCCAGCCTTTGAAGAGATCGGTCCCGTCTTTCTGGAAGTGCAGGTCCAGCACTTTGCCGCGGTCCTTGTGGGTGTAGCCGGAGCTGTGCGTCTTCACGAAACCGGCGCTCGCCAGCGCTTCCAGTACGGCGCTGGGCGGATTGTCCGGATCGGTGGCCATATACACGCCGTAGGTCTTGCCGGGCGGCTTGGCAGCGATATCGACTTCGTAGATGCCAGGCGCCTTGGTGACGGACGTGGACTTCAGAAATAACATAACAATCCCCTGTTCGGCGTCTGAGCATCGCGCCGATGATGAAATAACTTCTTGTTGCGAGAAGCGAGAGGCCTAGCTTATTGCTTTCGGCTAAATTTGTCGATGGCAAGCAGTGCGTTTTTGCTCGTCCGCAACGCTTGGGGTCAAAAAATATTGGTAAGGAATTAGCAGCCATTGCAAGAACAGCCACATTGGCGCGCTCAGCGCTTGCGTGAAGCGAGGTCCTGGGTTGGCGGAACGAGGGCGGCGTAGAGCGCCCCCGTTGCGGCATCCCATGCCGCGAGGGCCTGCTGCTGGCGCTGCACGGTGGCCATGTCGCCGCGCGCTATCGGGCCGCTGAGCGCGGGCGCGGGGCCGAGGCGGAAGACATTGCGCATCGATTCCTCGGCCAGGGGGCGGGCCAGTTCGCGCGCCACGTCTTCGGGAATACCGGCCGCCTGGTAGGCGCGCAGCGCGGCGTCCAGCACGGTGACCAGGTAGTTGCTGGCGAAGACCGCAGCGGCGTGATAGACCGTCTTGGCGGATGCGTCGATGCGCACCGGACGCGCCCCGATCCGCTCCAGCGCGGGCAGCAGCACGGCGAGGGCCGGCTCCTCGCCTTCCACGCCGCAGAACGTGCCCGCGAAATGCGCTGCCACGGCTTCCACGTCCGCAAAACTGCGGATCGGGTGGACGCTGGCGACAAGGGCGCCGGCATCGCGCGCGGCCGAAAGCCGGTCAGAGGCCAGCGCACCGCTGCAGTGGAAGACCACACTGCCTTGCAGCGGCACGGCGCCGGCGAGCGCTTCGCAGGCGCTGACGATCTGGTCGTCCGTCACGGCCAGCAGATACACATCTGCCTTGCGCAATTGGGAATAACTGGAGCAGGCCTGGCCCGCGCCGATGAAGAGCGTGCCTGCGGCGGCCGAAGCGGCGCTGCGGGCCAGGACATCCTGCACCGTGAAGGCGCCGGATTCGTGGAACAGGCGGCCCAGCGTGCGGCCGACATGGCCTGCGCCGATGATGGCGAGCGTGGGCATCAGAAGCGGGAACCGGGCTGCTTGAGGAATTCGATTTCTTCCGGCGTCGATTCGCGGCCGAGGATGGCGTTACGGTGCGGGAAGCGGCGGAAGCGGCGGATCACATCGCGGTGCCGCTTCGCGTAATCGAGCATGCTCTCGTAGCCGCCCGCCGTCGCGTTCAGCATTTCGAAGAGTTCGACGGCGCGCTCCTGCATCGCCAGGTCCTCTGCATGCTCGAAAGGCATATAGGAAAAGGCGCGCTGCACCGGCGGGAGGGTCTGGTTGGCGCCCGAATCGTCCAGCATTCGCGCCGCCTCCAGCGCGAGCTCGTCGCCCGCAAAGGCTTTCGGCGTATCGCGGAAGACGTTGCGGGTGAACTGGTCCAGCACGATGATGCGTGCCAGGGAACCCTGCGTACCCTCGTCGCTCCAGCGCCGCAGGCCGCCCGACAGCGCCTCTTCGATCACGCCGCCGAACTGGCGCTGGATCTCGCGGTCGAAGGCATCGTCCTTGCGGAACCATTCCATGCGCTGGGCGTTGTGGCCTTTTGCGCCAATGGGCAGAAACCAGAAATCGAGTACGTCCTGTGCGGTGACGATCACGCTGTCCTCCTCAGTTCCTTGCGTGGCTTAACTGGAAACCTTCAATGCCCTCGAAGCGCCGCAGTTCCGCGGCGATCTGCGACATGGGCGAGCCGCTGCGCTTGCTCAGCGCCAGCGCGACGAAGCGCCATTCGAGCCTGCCACGGTCGTCCTGGCCGATCATCAGCGAACCGCCTGCGATTTCGTAGCCGCGCTCCAGCGCCATGCGGCGCAACGCATCTTCCTTGGGCTCGTAGTCCTCCTTGAAGCGCATGGTGATGGCGATGGCGTGGCGCGAAGGCAGCCAGGCCTCGATGCGGGACAGATAGATCATGATGGCGGCGCTCAGCAGCGCCAGCACAATGGCTGCGAGATAGAAGCCGACGCCTACCAGCACACCGATGGCGGACGCCGCCCAGATGGAGGCCGCCGTCGTCAGGCCGCTGATATTGAAACCCTCGCGCATGATGACGCCTGCGCCGAGGAAGCCGATGCCCGTCACAATACCCTGGATCACGCGCGTGGGGTCGGCCGAAATCAGAAGGTTGGCATGGCCGCCGAACCAGAAATTCGGATAGCCGCCGATCACGGTGAGCGCGGCGGAAGCCATGCACACCAGGCCGTAGGTACGCATGCCTGCGGCGCGCCCATGATAGGAACGCTCGTAGCCCACCAGCATGCCAAGCAGCAGCGCCCCGACAAGATTCATCAGGATGACGGCATTGGTCCTCACTTCGGCGGACGACCAGTAGGCGCCCAGGAAATCGCTCAACGGCATGACTGCCCTTTCTTCTTATGGTTTCTTCTTGGTGAGCTGCTTTTCAAACGCCACATCGAGCTTGCTGACGCGCTTCGGCTTCTGCGGCCCCTGCGCATTGATGAACGCCACGAATTCGTCCAGCTCCATGGGAGGACAGAGCGGCGGCTCGCCCGGCCCCTCCGTGAGGAAGAAGTGGCCGCTTCCGGTGCGCACCATGGAATAGCCTGCGTTGCCGCTGCGCTCCTTCAGCCGCTCCAATGCGTTGGATGCCTTCGTCGAACGGTTGCTCATAGGGGCTTGGTCCTCTCTTCCAGCCAGGCCAGCGCGTCGCCGCTCACGTGCGAACGCAGGCGCTCCAGCACCGTGGCGTGATAGGCGTTCAGCCATTGCACCTCGTCGGCGCGCAGCAGCGAAGGCTCGATGCAGCGGGTGTCGATGGGGCACAGGGTCAGGGTTTCGAAGCGCAGGAACTCGCCGAATTCGGTCTCCTGCGCTGGCACGTTCAGCACCAGGTTCTCGATGCGGATGCCCCACTTCCCCGGACGGTAAATGCCCGGTTCGATGGAGGTGATCATGCCGGGCTCCATTGCTGTATGCGGCTCGGGCATCGCGGAAGGCGAGACGACCTGCGGGCCTTCGTGCACGTTCAGGAAGAAGCCCACACCATGGCCGGTGCCGTGGCCGTAGTCGATGCCCTCGGCCCAGATCGGAGCGCGCGCAATCGCATCCAGCATCGGTCCGCGCGTCCCGCGCGGAAAGCGCGCGGCGCTCAGCGCCATCATGCCTTTCAGGACCAGAGTGAAATCCCGGCGGTGTTCTGCGGTGATGCGGCCAACCGGCATCACCCGCGTGATATCGGTGGTGCCGCCCACATACTGGCCGCCGGAGTCGATCAGCAGCAGGCCGTCGCCCTCGATGACCGAACAGGCATCGGGCGCGGCGCGGTAATGCATGATGGCGCCATTGGCGCGGAAGCCTGCGATGGTGGCGAAGCTCGGGCTCACGAATCCGGGCCGGCGCGCGCGGGCTGCCGTGATGCGGGTGTCGATGTCGACTTCCGTCAGCGGAGCGCGCTGCGCGTCGGCCAGCGTCTTCTCCAGCGCGGCGAAGAATTCGCAGAGCGCGGCGCCATCCTGCTCCATCGTGGCGCGCACGTGGGCGGCTTCGTCTTCGTTCTTCCTGGACTTGGCAAAGGTGGTCGGATTGATTGCCTCCACCACCTTCACGCCCTGCGGCACGGCCTGGCGGGTGCCGAAGGTGAGGCGGCGCGGGTCCAGCAGGAGCACGGCATCCTGCGGCAGCGCGGCCAGGGCGGACGCGGCCTGCGAGTAAGGCGCCAGCTTCACGCCATCGCGCTCGAGGGACGCCTGAACGTCCGCAGGAACCTTCCCTTCCAGGACGAAGAGCGTCGCGCCCTGGGCATCGACGATGGCGTGGGCGAGGAAGATGGGATTGAAGCTCACATCCGCGCCGCGCAGGTTGAACAGCCAGGCGATATCGTCCAGGGTCGAGATCACATGATGGGTGGCGCCCTGCTTCGCCATGGCGGCGCGCAGGTCGGCCAGCTTGCCGGCGCGGCTGCGGGTGGCGTGGGGCGGCTTGTGCTCGAAGACAGGAGCGTCCGGCAGCGCTGGGCGGTCCTTCCACACCTGGTTCAGCAGATCGGCATCCGTGCGCAGCTTCGCGCCCTTGGCCGACAGCGCCTGCTCCAGCTGGCGCGCAATGGCCAGGCCGAGCACCGCGCCGTCCACCGCCACGGTCTGGCCGGACTGCATGGTTTCGGCCAGCCAGTCGATATACAGCACGCTGGCGCCGGAGGGGATCTTCATCAGCTGCACGCTCGTTCCCGCCAGCTCGGTTTCCGCCTGGGTGAAATAGCGGCCATCGGTCCAGACTCCCGCGAAATGCTGGGTGGCGATAAAGGTGCCGACCGAGCCGGTGAAGTTGGACAGCCATTCGCGCCCCTTCCAGTGGGCGGGCAGATATTCGGACAGGTGGGGGTCCGCGGACGGCACCATATACGCATCCACGCCTTCGCGGCGCATGGCCTCGCGCAAGGCCTGCAGACGGTCGGCGATAACAGAGGTATGGGACATGATCTTCCTGCAGCGTTTCTATCCCGCTATGATACCCCGACTCCCCTCTTGCGCTCGCCTGCACCCGAGCATTAGTGGAGGGTGCGGGGCTCTTCCGTGGAGGCGGGCTGGGGGTAGTCGATGCCCGGGCGCTGTTCGGTGATGCTGCGCACGGCGGCGGCGATGGCGTCCTGCGCCACATAGTGGACCATATGCCCTGTGTGCGGCACCACGTGCAGCTCGCTTTGCTCCAGCTCGCGGTGCAGGCGCTCGGCTTGATGGCTCGGGGATATCATCTTGTCGCCGTCGCCGGTAAAGATGGCGACGGGCATCGTCAGGCTGCCGTAGCGCTCGTGCAGGCGGGCGGCGCTGGGGATCATCAGCGCCGTTTCGGCCGCCTCGACGCGCAGCTGCTTCGGCCGCAGCGACATCCACTTGGGCCAGCGCCGGAACGCCGCGTCCACCGGCCTCGGGCTGAAGACGCGCCGGGTCAGCGCGGGCCACATCGCCCGGCTCAGCAGGGGCGCAAGGGTGTGGCTGAGGAGGTCGCCAACGACGGGCAGCGCAGGAGCCGACAGGGCTACGTCCATGCGCATGCTGGGGTAGTAGTAGCCCGACAGCAGCACGAGGCCGCGCACCAGGCCCGGATGGTCCAGCCCCATGGCCAGCGCCACCATCGCGCCCCATGAGTGGCCCAGCACAATGGCTTGCCGCACATCCAGCAGGCGCAGCGCCTCGGCCAGTACCGCGGCCTGCGCTTCCGGCGTCCAGATCTTGTCCCGGGGACGCTCGCTGTAGCCGAAGCCCGGCCGGTCGATGGCGATGACGCGATGCTCGTAGGCGAGCTGGTCGAACAGGCCGCTCAGGCGGAAGTCCTGGGAGGTGGCGCCATTGCCGTGGAGCAGCACCACGGCCGGCCCGCTGCCCCGCTCCTGGTAGTGCAGGCGCAGGCCGTTGACCGCGATGAATTTGCCGCTCGGGGGATGCTCGGCCTCCACCTGCCGCGTCTTGCTCCGCACTACGAGATATGCCGCCGTCAGCGCGCCCGCCGCCAGCAGGAGATTCCTGTTCCGTCCGCTCAGCCTTTGCATTTGCCTCTCCCGGAGAGTGTCGACTGCAGGACAGCTTAAGCGGCCTTTCAGCGGCAAACCGTTAAAGGGCGAACACAGGACGCCGTTTCAGGCCTCGAAATTGCGCAGGCCTTCCAGGTCGAGGATGCGGATGCCGCCGTAGTCCACGCGCAGCAGCCCCTGCCTTTCCAGCAGCTGCAGCGCCTGGTTGGCGCGCTGGCGGGAGGCGCCGGACAGCAGTCCCACTTCCTCCTGGGAAATCTGCACCAGCCGTTCGATGCCGGGATAGAGATGGGAGTTGAACAGGGAGGCCAGGCAGCGCGCCACCCGAGTGTCCGGATCGAGCAGGCGATCGTTCTCGACCAGGCCGATGAACTGGCCCAGCCGCTCGTTCAGCTGCATGAGGAGAAAGCGGGTAAAGGGCAGGCTGGTTTCGAGCAGCCAGTTGAAGGTGGAGACCGGCATGTGGGCGATGCGCGAGTCGCGCAGGGCCATCACGTCATAGCGCCGCGGTTCGTTCTTCAGCACGGTGCCTTCGCCGAACCAGCTCCCGGCCGGAACGCCTGTAAACGTGACGCTCTTGCCCGCCGGGGAGAAGTTGTTGATCTTGACGATGCCGGAGAGGACGCCGAGCCAGCTTTCCACCGCCACGCCCTTGCGGCAGACGAAGCCGCCTTTCGGCACAAACACCTCGTACGTTTCCGCCTCCACCCGCGCCATCTGCACCGGCGTCAGGGTCTGCGCCCACAGCGACATGTGCAGGGCTTCCTTGAGGCTTGGCTGTTTATCTTCCATTGTTGCGTCGCACAATCAAAAGTCGGGCAATTGTCTTTGAAAAGACAACCATGCCGGAATAGTCACGCTACTATCATCCCACAAACGCTTGCTGGCTCAGAAAAATCATATAGCGCCCCAATGAAGGGCAGAGGAGACACTGGTGCAGACTGACGGACTCACTTTCCCCCGCATGCTGCTGCGGCACGGCGAGGAAAGGCCGCACAAGCCGGCGTTCCGCGAAAAATATCTCGGCATCTGGCAGACCTGGACCTGGTCGCAAGTCAACGAGGAAGTGCGTGCCCTGGCCTGCGGCCTGGCGGCACTCGGCTTCCAGCGCGGCATGAACCTGGCCATCATCGGCGACAACCGCCCGCGCCTTTACTGGTCGATGCTGGCCGCACAGGCCCTGGGCGGCGTGCCCGTTCCCCTTTACCAGGACGCGCCAGCGGCGGACATGAGCTATGTGCTGGAGAACGCCGAAATCCATTTCGCCGTGGTGGAGGACCAGGAGCAGGTGGACAAGCTGCTGGAGCTGAAGGAAAGCTATCCCGGCATCGCCCATATCGCCTACGATGACGAGCGCGGCATGCGCCACTACACCCAGCGCGAGCTGGTGTCCTTCGCGGCATTGCAGGAAGCGGGCCGCGCCTACGACAAGGCCAATCCCGGCTTCTACGAAGGCGCCATCCAGGCAGGCAAGCCCTCGGATAACGCCATCATCCTGTATACCTCGGGCACGACGGGCAAGCCGAAAGGGGTGTGCCAGACCCACGCCGCGCTCATGGCGGCAGGTACGGGCGGCGTGGGCTTCGAACAGCTGACGGATGCGGAGAACGTGCTCTCCTACCTGCCCATGGCATGGGTGGGCGACTGCCTGTTCTCCTTTGCCCAGGCCATGACGGCGGGCTTCACGGTGAACTGTCCCGAATCATCAGACACGGTGATGAACGACCTGCGCGAGATCGGCCCCACCTATTACTTCGCACCGCCGCGCATCTTCGAGAACATGCTGACCCAGGTCATGATACGCATGGAGGACGCGGGCAGCATCAAGCGCCGTATGTTCCATCACTTCATGGAGGTAGCGCGCCGCTGCGGGGCAGAGATTTTGGACGGCAAGCCCGTTGCGCTCTCCGACCGCATCGCCTACGCCATCGGCTCCGTGCTGGTGTACGGGCCGCTGAAGAATGTGCTGGGCATGTCGCGCGTGCGTGTGGCCTATACCGCGGGCGCGGCCATCGGACCGGACCTGTTCCGCTTTTACCGCTCCATTGGCGTGAACCTGAAACAGTTCTACGGCTCCACCGAAACCTGCGCCTATATCTGCCTGCAGCCCGATGGCCAGATCAAGTTCGACAGCGTGGGCCTGCCCGCGCCCGGCGTGGACGTGCAGTTGGCGCCGAACGGCGAGGTGCTGGTGAAATCTCCCACCCTCATGGACTGCTATTACAAGCGCCCCGACGCGACCAGCGAAGCCATCGACGCCAACGGCTACTTCCACACGGGCGATGCGGGCGTGTTCGACCAGGATGGCCACCTGCGCATCATTGACCGCGCGGCGGACGTGGGCAAGATGAACAGCGGGGCCATCTTCGCGCCGAACTATATCGAGAACAAGCTGAAGTTCTTCCCCTTCATTAAGGAGGCCGTCGCCTTCGGCAACCAGCGCGACCAGGTCTGCGCCTTCATCAACATCGACATGGAGGCCGTGGGCAACTGGGCCGAGCGGCGCGGCATCGCCTATTCCGGCTACACCGATCTTGCGGCCCTGCCGCAGACCTATGAGCTGGTGCAGGAATGCGTGGAGAAAGTGAATGCGGACTTGGCCAGCGAAGCGCTGATGGGCGAAACCCAGATCCACCGCTTCCTGGTGCTGCACAAGGAGCTCGATCCGGACGACGACGAGCTGACCCGCACGCGCAAGGTGCGCCGCAAGTTCATCGAGCAGAAGTACGGTGTGCTCATCGATGCGCTCTACAGCGGCAAACCGTCGCAATATATCGAAACGCAGGTGAAGTTCGAGGACGGCCGCACCGGCCTGGTGGCGGCGGACCTGCGCATCGCCGACAGCAAAACCTTCCCTGTCGTGGCGCGGCAGGCGGCATGAGCGAGGACGACAGCATGCAAATGAACGAACCTGGGGCGCATTTCGGCACGGGGCGCCAGATCGGCCCCGTGATCCTGGATCTGCGCAATATCTCGCTCTCCTTCGGCGGCGTGAAGGCGCTCACCAATATTTCCTTCGACGTGCGCGAGCACGAGATCCGCGCCATCATCGGCCCGAACGGAGCGGGCAAGAGCTCGATGCTGAACGTGATCAATGGCGTGTACCGTCCGCAGCAGGGCGAAATCATCTACCGCGGCGAGCACCGCAAGGGAATGGATTGCTATGCGGCCGCCAAATCCGGCATCGC
Organism: Massilia endophytica; assembly: GCF_021165955.1. Classification (NCBI taxonomy): domain Bacteria; kingdom Pseudomonadati; phylum Pseudomonadota; class Betaproteobacteria; order Burkholderiales; family Oxalobacteraceae; genus Massilia; species Massilia endophytica. The sequence continues at coordinate 4,685,577 of NZ_CP088952.1, forward strand.
ACGCACCTTCCAGAACATCGCGCTGTTCAAGGGCATGACGGTGCTGGACAACATCATGACCGGCCGTAACCTGAAGATGAAGTCCAACTTCCTCATGCAGGCCCTGTACTGGGGACCGGCGCGGCGCGAGGAGATCGAGCACCGCAAGAAGGCGGAGGAGATCATCGACTTCCTGGAGATCCAGCATATCCGCAAGACGCCCGTCGGCCGCCTGCCCTATGGCCTGCAGAAGCGCGTGGAGCTGGGCCGCGCCCTTGCTGCCGAGCCGCAGATCCTGCTGCTCGATGAGCCGATGGCGGGCATGAATGTCGAAGAAAAGCAGGACATGTGCCGCTTCATCCTCGATGTGAATGACCAGTTCGGCACCACCATCGTGCTGATCGAGCACGATATGGGCGTGGTGATGGATATCTCGGACCGCGTCGTGGTGCTCGACTACGGCAAGAAGATTGGGGACGGCACGCCGGACGAGGTGCGCGGCAACCAGGATGTGATCAACGCCTATCTCGGAGTGGCGCACTAAATGGATATCAATTTCTTCTTCGAGGTGCTGATCGGCGGCCTGCTCTCGGGCGTGATGTATGCGCTGGTGGCCATCGGTTTTGTGCTGATCTACAAGGCGTCGGGCGTCTTCAATTTCGCCCAGGGCGCCATGGTGTTCTTCGCGGCCCTCACCTGCGTGGGCCTGATGGACAAATTCGGCATGCCGCTCTGGCTGGCGATTCCCGCCACCATCGTCGCCATGATCATTCTCGGCATCGCCATCGAACGCGTAGTGCTGCGGCCCCTCGTGAACCAGCCCGAGATCACGCTCTTCATGGCCACCATCGGCCTCGCCTTCTTCCTCGAAGGCCTGGCCCAGCTGATCTGGGACTCGCAGGTGCACAAGCTGGAACTGCCCATCGAGGACGTGCCGCTGCAGTACCTGATGGACAAGTTCAACATCATCGTGTCGCAGTTCGATGTGGTGGCGGCCGCCATCTGCGGTCTCATGGTCATTGTTCTGGCCCTCATGTTCGCCTACACGAAGGTGGGCCGAGCCCTGCGCGCCGTGGCGGACGACCACCAGGCCGCGCTTGCCGTGGGCATTCCCCTGCAGCGCATCTGGGCCGTGCTGTGGGCCGTGGCCGGGCTGGTGGCCCTGGTGGCAGGCATGTTGTGGGGCGCGCGCAATGGCGTGCAGTTCGCGCTGACATTCATCGCGCTCAAGGCCCTGCCGGTGCTGATCCTGGGCGGCTTCACCTCGGTGCCGGGCGCCATTGTGGGCGGCCTGATTATCGGCGCCTCCGAGAAGCTGGCCGAGGTGTATATCGGCCCGCACGTCGGCGGCGGCATCGAGGGCTGGTTCCCTTACGTGCTGGCGCTCCTGTTCCTGCTGGTGCGCCCCGAAGGGCTGTTCGGCGAAAAAATCATCCGGAGGATCTGAAGCATGTTCTATCGTGAAGCCGGGCAGTTCAAGACCAGCTATGAGGCCGATGGCCAGATCCTGCCCATCCGGCAGGACCGCATTGCGCTTATCGCCACCATCGCCCTCGCGCTGCTGGTGCTCCCAACGTTCGCCACGCCCTATATGCTGTCGGCGATCCTGATTCCCTTCCTGATCTTCTCGCTGGCGGCGCTCGGCCTGAATATCCTTACCGGCTACGCGGGCCAGCTTTCGCTGGGCACCGCCGCCTTCATGGCCGTAGGGGCCTTCTCGGCCTGGAACTTCGTGGCCCGCGTGCCGGGCATTCCCATGCTGCTGGCCTTCGTGCTGGGAGGACTCTGCGCAGCCGCCGTGGGCATCGCCTTCGGCCTGCCGTCCTTGCGCATCCGCGGCTTCTACCTCGCCGCCTCCACGCTGGCCACGCAGTTCTTCGTGGTGTGGTGCCTCACCAAAATCACCTGGCTCACCGGCGGTTCCGCATCCGGCGTGATCACGGCGCAGAAGATCGAGATTCTCGGCTACGCCTTCGATACGCCGGAACGCAAATACGTGCTGGTGCTGGTGGTGGTCGCCCTCATGGCGCTGCTGGCCAAGAACATGGTGCGCTCGAACGTGGGCCGCTCCTGGATGGCGGTGCGCGACATGGATGTGGCGGCGGAGGTCATCGGCTTCCGCCTGATGCGCACCAAGCTGCTGGCCTTCGCGGTGAGCTCCTTCTATTGCGGCGTGGCGGGCGCGCTGTATGCCTTCGCCTACCTCGGCACGGTGGAGCCGGAGGCCTACAACCTGGACCTCTCCTTCCGCATCCTCTTCATGATCATCATCGGCGGCGTGGGCTCCATTCTCGGCTCCTTCCTCGGCGCGGCCTTTATCGTGCTGCTGCCGGTGTTCCTGAACATTCTGGCGCACAGCCTTTCCCTGCCCACCAGCGTCGCCTCCAATCTGGAGCTCATGGTGTTCGGGTCCCTGATTATTTTCTTCCTGATCGTGGAACCTCACGGTCTGGCGCGTTTGTGGCAAATCGGTAAAGAGAAGCTTCGTCTGTGGCCCTTCCCCCACTAAGGCACATAACAACCTCATAAGGAGACAATATGAAAGCTCTGAAATCCCTGGTCATCGGCGCCGCGCTGCTTGGCAGCCTCGCCTCGGCCGCCGCACAGGCCCAGGAACAGTTCGTGGCCCTGCCCTCCTACCGCGTGGGACCTTACGCCTCCGGCGGCTCGGGCTTCTACGGCGGCATCATCGACTACTTCAACCTGGTCAACGCCAGCGGCGGCGTGAACGGCGTGAAGATCGCCTGGGAAGAGTGCGAAACCGAATACAACCCTTCGCGCGGCGTGGAGTGCTATGAACGCCTGAAAACCAGCCATGGCGGCGCCACCCTGGTGGAGCCGCTGTCCACCGGCATCGCCTACGGTATTCTGGACCGCATCCCGCAGGACAAGATTCCGATGACGATGCTGGGCTACGGCCGCTCGGACGCGGCCAACGGCAAGGTCTTCCCCTATGTCTTCCCGCTCATCTCCAGCTACTGGAGCCAAGCGGCCGCCATGATCAAGTACCTGGGCGACAAGAATGGCGGCGTGGCCAAGCTGAAAGGCAAGAAGATCGTGCACCTCTATCACGACTCCGCCTTCGGCAAGGAGCCGCTGCCGGTGCTGGAGGCGCTGGCCGCCCAGCATGGTTTTGAACTGATCAAGATTCCTGTCGCGCCACCGGGCAGCGAACAGCAGGCGCAGTGGCTGCAGATCCGCCAGGCGCGTCCCGACCACGTCATCCTGTGGGGCTGGGGCGTGATGAACTCCGTCGCCATCAAGACCGCGCAGCGCAACGGCTTCCCGCGCGAGAAGATCCTCGGCGTGTGGTGGGCGGGCTCGGAGGAGGACACCGTGCCGTCCGGCGATGCCGCCAAGGGCTATACCGCCATGTCCTTCAACACGCCGGGCAACTACCCGGTGCTGGATAACATCCGCAAGACCGTGTATGCGGGCGGCAAGGGCAACCTGCAGGACCAGTCGCGCATCGGCTCCGTGTACCACATGCGCGGCGTGACCGCCGGCATCCTGTTTGTGGAAGCCATGCGTACCGCGCAGGCGAAATTCGGCAAGGGCAAACCCGTCACCGGCGAACAGCTGCGCTGGGGCCTGGAGAACCTGAACATCGATGCGGCGCGCCAGAAGGAAATCGGCGCCACCAATATGTTCCCGACCGTGAAGACTTCGTGCGAAGACCACGAAGGCTCGGGCGCCGTGAAAGTGCAGCAGTGGGACGGCAAGAAGTGGGTGCCGATCACGCCGAACTGGATCGTGGGCGACCGCGCCCTGGTGCGCAAGCTGGTGGAAGAGTCCTCCAACAAGTACGCCGAAGAGAAGAAGATCACCCCCGCCTGCATGAAGTAAGCAACCTGCCCGCGCAGCCTTGCGCTGCGCGGGCGCTACGGACAAGACCATGACCACAACGCCTTATCTGTCGGTGAACAATATCGAGGTGATCTACGATCACGTGATCCTCGTGCTCAAGGGCGTTTCGCTCGAAGTCCCGCAAGGGAAGATCGTGGCCCTGCTGGGTGCGAACGGTGCGGGCAAGTCGACCACGCTGAAGACCATCTCCACCCTTCTGCGCGGCGAACGGGGCGACGTGACCAAGGGCGAAGTGCAGTTCAAGGGGGAACGCATCGACCAGCTCACACCCAATGAGCTGGTGAGGCGCGGCCTGTCGCAAGTGATGGAAGGAAGGCACTGCTTCGGCCACCTCACGATCGAGGAGAACCTGCTGACGGGCGCCTACACGCGCAAGGCCTCGCGCGCCGAGCTGCGCGAGTCGCTGGACAAGGTCTATCACTACTTCCCGCGCCTGAAGGAGCGCCGCGCCAGCCAGGCGGGCTACACCTCGGGCGGCGAGCAGCAGATGTGCGCAATCGGGCGCGCGCTGATGGCGCGGCCTTCCATGATCCTGCTGGACGAGCCTTCCATGGGCATCGCGCCGCAGATCGTGGACGAAATCTTCAGCATCGTGAAAGACCTGAACACGAAGGAAAACGTGTCCTTCCTGCTCGCCGAGCAGAACACCAACGTGGCCCTGCGCTACGCTGACTTCGGCTACATCCTGGAGAACGGACGGGTGGTGATGGAAGGCGAGGCCACGGAACTGGCCAACAACGAAGACGTGAAGGAGTTCTATCTCGGTGTATCCGGCGCCGGGCGCAAGAGCTTCCGCGACATGAAATTCTACCGCCGCCGCAAACGCTGGCTGGCCTGAGCTGCACATGAACCTGAACAAAGCAAAGCAAGTATGCCGGAGCCTTCCCGGCACGACGGAAGACATCAAATGGGGCGCGGACCTCGTGTTCTCGGTTGGCGGCAAGATGTTCGCCGCCATGGGCGCTGGGGACGATGCCACGAGCATCAGCTTCAAGGTGGATGACGACCGCGTCCTCGAGCTCACGGACCGTCCCGGCATCATTCCAGCGCCGTATCTCGCGCGGGTGAAGTGGGTGATGATCGAGGACCTCAAGGCCGTGAGCGACGCGGAAGCGGCCGAACTGCTGCGCCGCTCGCACGAGCTGGTGTTCTCCAGGCTGACGAAGAAACTGCAACGCGAAATTCTGGGAGAGGCATGATGCCTGAAACTCTCGACCATCTCGAAACGCGCGATCCCGCGCAGCGCGAGCGCGAGCTGATGCAGCGCCTGCCGCAGCTGGTGGCGCAGGCCAAGCGTGCGCCCGGCTGGGCGCGCATCCTGGGCGATATCGACGCCTCCTCCATCACCAGCCGCGAAGCGCTGGCGCGCCTGCCGGTCACGCGCAAATCCGAACTGAAAGGCCTGCAGCAGCAGGACAAGCCCTTCGGCGGGCTCACGAGCACGCCGCCGCGCGAGCTTTCGCGCATCTACATGTCGCCCGGGCCGATCTACGATGCCGAAGGCCGTTCGAAGGACTGGTGGCGCTTCTCGCGGCCCATGTACGCGGCCGGCGTGCGCGCGGGCGGGCTGCTGCAGAACTGCTTCTCCTACCACTTCACGCCCGCCGCCTTCATGGTGGAAGCGGGTGCGGCGCAGCTGGGCTGCACGGTCATCCCCGCTGGCAGCGGACAGACGGAGATGCAGGTGCAGGCCATGGCCGACCTGAAGCCGGACACTTACGTCGGCACGCCGTCCTTCCTCAAGATCATCATCGAGAAGGCGCGCGAAATGGGCGCGGACATCAGCAGCGTGAAACGCGCCATGGTAAGCGCCGAGGCGCTGCCGGATTCGCTGCGCCGCTGGTTCGCCGAGCATGGCGTGACCGACGTGATCCAGACGTATGCATCGGCGGACCTGGGCAACATCGCCTACGAAACCCGCAGCAACGGCCAGCTCAATCCCGGCATGGTGCTGGACGAAGACGTGATTCTCGAAATCGTGCGGCCGGGCTCAGGCGATCCCCTGCCGCCGGGCGAGGTGGGCGAGGTGGTGGTGACCGTGTTCAGTCCGGACTACCCGCTGATCCGCTTCGGCACGGGCGACCTTTCCGCCATCATGACCGATGCGGCGCCCTCCCCCTGCGGCCGCACCAACACGCGCATCCGCGGCTGGATGGGCCGCGCCGACCAGACCACCAAGGTGCGCGCCATGTTCGTGCATCCGTCGCAGGTGAACGAGGTGGTGCGGCGCCACCCGGAGATCGTCAAGGGACGCCTGGTTGTCACCGGCACCATCGCGGACGAGACCATGACGCTGCACTGCGAGGTGGACGATCCCGGCGCGCAGGACGCCAGCCGCATCGTTGCCACGATCCGCGAGGTGACGAAGCTGCGCGGCGAGGTGCAGTTCGTGGCCCGGGGCGCTCTGCCAAATGACGGCAAGATCATCGACGATGCGCGCGATTACAGCTAGATAGCGCAGTGCGTTGCATAAACCCAACCCCGCACTGCGGCCAGTGCGCGAATGGCGGATAATGGCGCCATTGTTCACTCGTTGTTGCGACACCATGCAAGACTTTCACCACAACCGCGCCCGCGCCCTGCTGAAGAACGCCGAAGAGATCTTCGACCGCGAGGCCGTGCAATCGGCCGTCAGCGCCATGGCCGACACCCTGAATGCCCGTTTCGGCGGCGACGAGGAGTTCCCGCTGGTGCTCGGCGTGATGGGCGGCGCCGTGGTCTTCACCGGCAACCTGCTGCCGCAGCTGACCTTCCCGCTCGAATTCGACTACATCCACGTCACCCGCTACGGCGACGAAGACCGCGGCGGCGAGGTTGTGTGGAAAGTGATCCCGCGCCAGAACGTGGCCGGCCGCACCATCATCGTGCTGGACGACATTCTGGACGAAGGCGAAACCCTGGCGCACGTGAAGCAGCGCCTGCTCGACATGGGCGCCAAGGAAGTGGTGATCGCCGTCTTCGCCGACAAGGACATCGGCAAGCGCAAGCCCGTGAAGGCCGACATCGTGGGCCTCACCATCCCCAACCGCTTCGTGGTGGGCTTCGGCATGGACGTCTACGGCTACTGGCGCAACCTGCCGGGCCTGTGGGCGATCAACCCCGAGGATCTCAGCGCCAGCTGAACGCCGGCGCCGCAGGCGGCTCAGCCAAGCGACAGGCGCTGGCGCGCTGCCGCGTATTCCGTCTTGAGGCGCTCCACCATTTCGGCAACGGAGGGCACATCATCCATCAGGCCCACGCCCTGGCCAGCGCCCCAGATATCGCGCCAGGCCTTGGCGCTGCCGGAGCCGAAGCTCATCTTGGTCTTGTCCGACTCGGGCAGCGCATCGGGATCGAGACCGGCGGCGACGATGGACTTCTTCAGGTAATTCCCGTGCACGCCGGTGAACAGATTCGTGTAGACGATATCCGCCGCCGCCGATTCCACGATGGCATCGCGGTAGCTCTCGCTCACGTTCGACTCCTGCGTGGCCAGCCAGCGCGAGCCGATATAGGCGAAATCCGCGCCCATGGCCTGTGCTGCCAGGATGGCGTCGCCGGTAGCAATGGAGCCGGACAGCGCCAGCGGCCCCTTGAAGAATTTGCGCACCTCGCCCACCAGGGCAAACGGCGACAGCGTGCCGGCGTGGCCGCCAGCGCCGGCAGCCACCAGGATCAGGCCATCGACGCCCGCCTCCAGCGCCTTCTCCGCGTGGCGGATGGAGATCACGTCATGCATGACGATGCCGCCGTAGCTGTGGATAGCATCGAGCATCTCCTTGGGCGGCGCGCGCAGCGAAGAAATGATGATGGGCACCTGATGGCGGACGCAGACCTCCACATCGTGGGGGAGGCGGTCGTTCGACTGGTGGACGATCTGGTTGACGGCGATAGGGCCGACCTTGCGGTCTGGATGGGCCGCCTGAAAGTCGGCCAGCTCCTTCTGCAGATCCGTGAGCCAGGTATCCAGCAGCTCCGCCGGGCGCGCATTCAGCGCCGGGAACGAACCCACGATCCCCGCCTTGCACTGGGCCGCCACCAGGGCGGGCCCGGACGCGATGAACATCGGCGAAGCGATCACCGGAAGGGTCAGGTTTTGCAGTACAGAAGGCAGGGCCATGGCGGACTCGCAAAGAAATAGATCCGCCGATTATATCCCCATAAAAGAACGACCGTGCGAATTTTAGACGGATCGCTCTAGCACCGCCGAGCCCGTGTCCACTTCTGGTGCCAGGGAAGATTTTTGGACACGGACACAGCACTACGGCGGCTACAGCCGCGCTCGTGTCCACTTTTCTTCCCTGGCACCAGAAGTGGACACGAACTCAGCCGTCGTTGAGGAGGTAGTCGCCGTCGACGCGGGCGGAGCAGGCGCGGGTGAGCTGTTTGATGGCCCAGGCGGCCAGCTCGCCGGGCGTTTTGTGCAGGTGGCGGGTGTTGGCTTCAGTTAGGGCGGACATGCCGCCAAGCAGCGCGGCCACGTCGGCGACTTTGATGCGCTGGCGCTCGAGCAGCAGGAATTTCAGCATCACTTTCACCGCATATTCGGCATTGCGCACGGGGTCGCCCGACAGGAAGTCCAGCCGCCGCCGCGCACGGTCCAGCGCCGGCTTCACGTCGCTGAACATGGCGCCGTGGCCGGGGACGACCAGTTCCACGTCCAGGCCCGCGATCAGGTCCAGCGTGGCGCGCGCCTCTTCGAAGCCGCTTTCGCCTTCCAGCTCGGGGAAGATCACGCCGAAGCCGTTCTGCCACAAGGCGTCCGCCGACAGGAGCAGCTTGTGCGCGGGCGCGTAGTAGATCAGGGAATGCGGATGGTGGCCCGGCGCGCCCAGCGCATGCCATTCGACGCCGCCCGCCGCGATCACATCGCCCGGATGCACCACGCCGTCGATGGTGAAGCGCTCGCATTGCTGGCCCGTGGCCTTGAAGCTCAGCGCATTCTCGTCCCAGTGCCGCACCTTCGCTTCTTCCGCCGCAGGAATGAAGGTGTCGCAGCCGTAGTGCGCCTGCAGCATGGCGTTGCCGCCGCAATGGTCGGAGTGCAGGTGGGTGTTGTAGAGGCGGTCCAGGCGGCGGCCGGGTATCGCGTGGCGCACAAGTTCCAGCGTCTGTTCCGCATGCGTGAGATAGCCGCTGTCGAACAGCACGGTGTCGTGCGCCCCCACCGCCAGCACATTGTTGGAGGAGAGCCAGCCGCGTTCGAAGACCTGGATGTTGGATGGCAGCGTCGTCATCGTTTCATCTGGTAGGCGAGCGAGATCTTCGCGAATTCGACCAGCACTTCGCGCGAGCCGCCATTGAAGGTGGCGAAGGCCGATCCGGTGCGCACCACAAGGCGCGGCGGGAACAGCCAGGAGAAATAGGGAATGCCGATCATCTTCGCACCGCGCACGTCGCGCCATTCCACATGCCTGTCGTACAGCCAGGTCTGGCGGATGCCGGCTTCGTCGATGGTCACGGTGGCGCGCAGGAACCAGTAGTAGCTCACGCCCAGCATGAGGCCTGCGCCGAGCAGCAGGAGTTTGACGCCGATGCCGAACTGCGGCAGCGGAAAGCGCATGGCGATGCTCACCGCGTAGGCGCACAGGGCGATGGTGACGCAGCTTGCCAGCACCTTGAAGCCTTTGCCGTAAGCCGGTCCCGTGACGGTGCCCGCGGGTCGGTAGAAATTCATTGGTCGTGCCCGAAGTCGATCAGTTGTTCGCGGCGGCGGATTTCCGCCCATACGCCGCGCTTGTAGGCATCATCCGCCTTCGACCACGCAATGATCTCGTCGATCGTGCGCAGGCAGCCCTCGCAATAACCGGTATCGCGGTTCATCTTGCACAGGCTGATGCAGGGGGACGGCACCGGCGTCGCCAGTTCGGGCGCGCCAGGCGGCAGTGGATTGCTCATGATGCGGTGTCGTTGGATATCAGGCGCTATTTTATCGCGAATGCCCGGCGATGATGCAGCGCCGCAACGGCCGCGACACCAGCCGGGGTTTATGGCTATACTGGATTCAAACAAGGCCCGGGCCATCGCCACGGCGCAAGGAGCGGACGAGGAGGCATCGTCAACACAAGCCCCGAGGTGATTCTATGAGAATCCGTCATCATTTCCTGTCGCAGCTGCGCAAAAGCACGCAGGACCTGCTCAACCGCACCATGCGGCTTTCCGACGCCGCAATGCGCCTGGCCACCATCGAGCCTCCGGCGCCATCTCCTTCCGGCATGCCGCCCGGCGCACGCTTTGTGGATGGCCGCTTCGGCAACCGCGCGGGCAGCCGCCGCTACAAGCTGTATATCCCTTCCACCTGGCGCGGACAACCCATGCCTTTGCTGGTGATGCTGCATGGCTGCACGCAGGACCCAGAGGACTTCGCCGCAGGCACGCAGATGAACGCAGTGGCCGAGGAGCGCGAATGCTTCGTGGTCTATCCCGCCCAGTCGCAACAGGCGAACAATTCGCGCTGCTGGAACTGGTTCAATGCGATGGACCAGGAGCGCGGACAGGGTGAACCATCCATCATCGCGGGCATTGCAAGGCAGGTGATGCGCCGCTTTCCCGTGCAGCGCGGCCAGGTCTTCGTCGCGGGCCTCTCCGCAGGGGGCGCGATGGCGGTCGTCGTCGGCACCCTGTATCCGGATTTGTTCGCCGCAGTCGGCGTCCACTCGGGCCTTCCCTTCGCATCCGCACGCGACCTGCCTTCGGCGCTGAGCGCCATGAAGCGCGGCGCGACGAATTCGCGCGAGGTCAATAGCGCCGGGCTTCCCATCATCGTCTTCCACGGCGACCAGGATACGACCGTGCATCCTGTGAACGGTGAAGAGGTCATCGCGCAGGGGCTGCGCAGCCATCCGCTTGGCAGCAGCGTGCAGCCTTCCACGGTGGCGGGCCGCGTGCCGGACGGGTACGAATACACGCGCGTGAAGCACTGGCTGGAGGACGGCTCGCCGCTGGGCGAGCACTGGATCATCCACGGCGCGGGCCACGCCTGGTCAGGCGGCAGCGCGGCAGGCAGTTATACGGATGGCAAGGGACCGGATGCGAGCCGGGAGATGATGCGCTTCTTCAGCACCCTCGGCGCGTAACGCTGTCGATATGGGCCTTGAGGCAGTCCGGGCACCAGCAGCCGACGGCCTGGCCGGCATCCGGCACGGGCAGCGCTGGCGGCAGGGCGCAGCACCAGCAGGGCTGGGTATCGGCCTTGCCGTCCGGCCCGGGATCGCTCATCGCGCAGTGAAAGGTGGCGCCGCAGCGCTCGCAGGTGCTCATGCGCCCAGCCTAGCCAATCTGCCAGGAAATTACAACGGCTTAGCCCTATAATGCGCTCTTGAAGCCCGCCGTTGGCTGTAAAATCGCAGAAATATCTTTACCGGACCCGCCATGACCCAACTGAGCACCCCTAGCCTCTCCGACAATGCAGATGACCTGAGCGCAGTTTCGCCTGCGATCAAGGCGCAGATCCTGGCGGAAGCTCTTCCTTACATCCGTAATTTCCACGGCAAGACCATCGTCATCAAATACGGCGGCAACGCCATGACGGACGAGCGCCTGAAGCACGGCTTCGCGCGCGACGTGATCCTGCTGAAGCTCGTGGGCATGAATCCGGTGGTGGTGCACGGCGGCGGTCCGCAGATCGACAATGCGCTGAAGAAGATCGGCAAGCAGGGCACCTTCGTGCAGGGCATGCGCATCACCGACGAAGAAACCATGGAAGTGGTGGAGTGGGTGCTGGGCGGCGAAGTGCAGCAGGATATCGTGATGCTGATTAATCACTACGGCGGCCAGGCCGTGGGCCTGACCGGCAAGGACGGTGGCCTGATCCGCGCCCGCAAGATGGCCATGCCGGACAAGGACAATCCGGGCCAGTTCCTGGACATCGGCTTTGTGGGCGAGATCGATGCGATCAACCCCGCGGTGGTGAAGGCCCTGCAGGACGATGCCTTCATCCCCATCATCTCCCCCATCGGCTTCGGCCAGGATGGCCAGGCTTACAACATCAACGCCGACGTTGTGGCGGGCAAGATCGCCGAAATCCTGAAAGCCGAAAAACTGATCATGATGACCAATATCGCCGGCGTGCAGGACAAGAACGGCAACCTGGTCACGGACCTCTCCGCCCGCGAAATCGACGAGATGTTCGCCGACGGAACCATCTCGGGCGGCATGCTGCCTAAAATTTCATCGGCGCTGGATGCGGCCAAGAGCGGCGTGAACACGGTTCACATCATCGATGGGCGGATTGAACACAGTTTGTTGCTGGAAGTATTGACCGAACAGGCGTTTGGCACTATGATCCGGTCTCACTAAAAATTTTGCGGCGCAACGAACACCACCGCGCCGCGAAATGTGAATGCCCTTGTAGCTCAGTGGTAGAGCACTCCCTTGGTAAGGGAGAGGCCACGTGTTCAATCCACGTCAAGGGCACCACTTCCCTTCAGTACACCCGCTCCACCGCAATACCCTTCCGCCGCAGCAGTTCCGGCACGCTTTCCTTCCCCACCAGATGCAGCACGCCAATCGCGGCAATGCTACGCTTTTCGTTCGCCAGCTGTTTCGCGATATTGTCCGCCAGCGCGGGATTGCGCCCTGCCAGCAGCACGCGCTTGACGAAACGGGCCGAGAAGCTGGTATCGGCATCGAGTTTCGCGGCGACGCCGTCGAAAGCGGCGATATCGGCCTTGCGCCAGGCTTCGCCGAGGGCGCGCGCTTCTTCCGCCTGCTCCTTGTTGTCGATGGCGTCGATGCTGTCCTGCAGGAAGAGCAGCTGCTCCTTGTTCGGCATGGCGCCGAACAGCGCCATCTGCCCCGCCGCCGATTCCAGCTCCACCACGCGGACCTTGCGCGCTCGCGCCTCGCGCGACAGCCACGCGTCCACTGCGAGCTCCGGCTGGTAACCCTGGGCCGCGAATTCGCTCACTGCCAGCAGGCTGGCGATCATCCAGGGCTTCATCGGCATCACGGCCTCGCGTGAAATCGCAAAGCGCTGCAGCTGGCGCTCCAGGCGGGGCTGGTAGGCCTTCGGCAGTTCGCTGAACGCCGGACCGCGTCCATTCTGGTACATGCCGTGCTGGCGCACCGCCTGCACCAGGGCGCCCTTGTCGCCCAGGGGATCGACCTCCAGCGCCAGCACCGAGGCCTCGTCCAGCGCCTGCATCATGCGCGGCTCCAGGGGGTAGAAGTCCGGCGCGCCAACGTGAATGGTCCCGAACAGCCAGACCACGTGGCCGCCCTGCTCCGCCTTGAACAGGGCGCCCCGGTTCTGCACAGCGCCTGCATCGGCCCAGGCGGGAACGCCGGCAAACCAGAACAGGCTTGAAAAGATCACTATAATCAGGCGTTGCATAGAATCCTTCGCTTTGTTTGGACGTGAATATTAAACCCTCCGCGCCGGTCTGGCTCTTCGACCTCGATAACACGCTGCACAACGCCTCGCATGCGATCTTCCCGGCGATCATGGCCAATATGAACGCCTACATCGCGCGCGTGCTGGGCGACGGCACCACGCCAGCCAGCATCGATGAGGTGAATGCCGCGCGCACCCTGTACTGGAAGCGCTACGGCGCCACCCTGCTTGGGCTGATACGGCACCATGGCGTGAAAGCCGAGCACTTCCTGCACGAGACCCACCACATGGACGACCTCACGTCGATGATCCGCCACGAAAAGGGCCTGGGCCGCATGCTCAAGCGCCTGCCGGGCAGGAAGATACTGCTCACGAATGCGCCGCACCGCTATTCCACGGCCGTGCTGCGCCACCTGGGCATACAGCGCCAGTTCTCGCACCACATCGCCATCGAATCCATGCGCGTGCACCGCCAGCTGCGGCCCAAGCCGTCCAAGCTCCTGCTGCGCAAGGTGATGCGGCGCCATGGAGCGACCGCCGCGCGCTGCATCCTGGTGGAGGACACGCTGGCCAACCTGCGCACGGCGCACGCCCTGGGCATGGGCACCGTCTGGGTCACGCAATACCTGAAAGTGGGCGATCCTATCGGCACCGCGCACCCGCCAAAACGGCTGCACCGCCCCGCGTGGGTCGATGTCAAAGTAAAATCTGTCAAACACCTGCCGGCGCAGCTCGCGCGCCTGCGTTGAATTATCTTTTCGACACGTAGAGATCATGCCCACGACACCGCCCGGCCAACGCAGGCTGCAAATTCTCCAGGCACTGGCAGCGATGCTGGAGCATCCCAAAGGGGAGAAGATCACCACTGCGGCCCTGGCCCGCAAGCTGGAGGTGTCTGAAGCAGCCCTGTACCGCCATTTCGCCAGCAAGGCGCAGATGTTCGAGGGGCTGATCGAATTCATCGAGTCGAGCGTCTTTGGCCTGATCAACCAGATCGCCGAGCGCCAGCCGGACGGCCTGGCGCAGGCGCGCGACATTCTCACCATGCTGCTGCAATTCGCCGTCAACAATCCCGGCATGACGCGCGTAATGACGGGCGACGCCCTGGTGAACGAGGACGAACGCCTGCAGCTGCGCATGAACCAGTTCTACGACCGCGTTGAGCTGGCCCTGAAACAGGCCCTGCGCGCCGCCTCCCATGTGCGCGAGGAGGATGTGGCCGCGCGCGCCAATCTGCTGGCCAGCTTCGTCCTGGGACGCTGGCACCGCTACGCCAAGAGCGGCTTCAAGGCGGACCCCGCAAAGGACGCGGGCCTGCAAATCGCCATCCTGCTGGGCTGAACACCGGATGAAACCATTTCCTGCTGTAGCATTCGGCGCCCTGCTTCTGGGCGGCATGGCCATTGGCTTCGCCGGTATCCTGATGCGCCTGTCCGACGTCAACCCTATCGCCTCCGCCTTCTGGCGCATGGCCCTCGCATCGCCCCTGCTGTGGGCCTGGGCCCTCTCCACCGCGGATCAGGACAGCGCAAAGGGCCTGCGCACTGACCTGGACAAGGGCGTGGTGCTGTCCGGCCTTTTCTTCGCCGGTGATCTCGCCATCTGGCACCTGGCACTGCACTACACCACCGTGGCCAATGCCACGCTGCTGTCGAACATGACGCCGCTGTTCATTGCGGTCTGGCTCTTCATCGCCTACAAGGCCCGCTTCGCGCCCACCTTCCTGGCGGGCATGGCGATTGCGCTGACCGGCGCCGTGCTCCTGATCGGCCCGAGCGCGAGCACCAGCAGCACGCAGCTGATGGGCGACGCCCTGGGCTTCTTCACGGCAGTGTTCTATGCGGGCTACCAGCTCGTGATCAAGGATTGCCGCGCCAGCTACTCGACGGCACGCCTCATGGCCTGGAGCACCACCATCAGCGCCATCGTGCTTCTGCCCCTGGCCCTGCTGATGCCCGGCCCCTTCCTTCCTGCGGATGCGGCAGGCTGGTGGCCGCTGCTCGGCCTTGCCCTGATCGCGCAGATCGGCGGCCAGACCGTGATAGCCTATGCCTTCGCCCACCTGCCAGCTTCGCTGGCCTCGGTCAGCCTGCTGATCCAGCCGCTGACGGCGGCCGTGGCGGCGCTGCTCATCTTCGGCGAACGCATCGGGCGCCTGCAGGTCGCCGGTGGCGCGCTGCTCCTGTGCGGTATCTATCTGTCCAAACGTGGTTCGCAATGAGTGTTGAATGTTTCGCATTGCTGGACGACGCCAGCACCGGCGGCCGTTCCCGCCTTTTCTCCGGCCATGCCGGAACGCTGCGCTGCGACGATATTGCGCACTGGCCAGCCACCCTGGAGGAGCTGGAGCAAGCGCTGGCCACCGGCCTCTATGCCGTAAGCCTGTGCAGCTACGAACTGGGCGGCCTCATTGCAGGCCTGCCGCCGCGCGCGGATATCGATCCCGCCCAGCCGCTCGCCCAGTTCCTGCTCTTCGACACCTGCGAACGCCTCACACAGGAAGAAGTGGCGGCCTGGCTGGCGATTCACTCGGAACCCGATACGCAGCCTGCCGGTGTCGCGGATATCCGCGCCAGCGTAACGATGGCCGAGTTCACGGATGCCATCGCCCGCATCCGCGACTACATTGCGGCGGGCGACACCTACCAGGTGAATTACACCTACCGCCTGCGCTTCGACGCGTTCGGCTCCCTGTTTGCGCTGTACCAGCAGCTGCGCGCGCGCCAGCCGGTGCCATATGGCGCCCTGATCGCGCTGGAGGATGGCAGCGCCGCCGTATCGCTCTCGCCGGAACTCTTCGTGCGCCATGAGAACGGCCTGCTGACGGCGAAGCCGATGAAAGGCACTGCGCCTGCTTCGCCCGACCCTGCGCTGAACGCGGGCCGCGCCGCGGCCCTGGCGGCCGATCCCAAGAACCGCGCCGAAAACCTGATGATCGTGGACCTGCTGCGCAACGACGTGGGCCGCATCGCCGTCACCGGTTCGGTGAACGTGCCTTCCCTGTTCGAGGTGACGCGCTTCAGCAGCGTGCTGCAGATGACGTCGACCATCCAGGCCGCGCTGCGCCAGGACGCCACGCTGCGGGAGATATTCGACGCCCTCTATCCCTGCGGCTCCATCACGGGCGCGCCCAAGCGGCGCACCATGGAGATCATCGCCGAACTGGAAAGCGCGCCGCGCGGCCTGTACACAGGCGCCATCGGCTACTTCGAACCTGCGCAGGACGCGCAGCGCCGCATCGGCAATTTCTGCCTCAGTGTCCCCATCCGAACGCTCGCACTGGCGGCGCCCGAGAATGGCGTGCGCAAGGGAGAGATGGGCGTGGGCGCCGGCATCGTCTACGACAGCGTGGCGGACGACGAATACGCCGAATGCCTGCTCAAGGCGCGCTTCCTGACCGGCCTCGCGAATGAATTCGAACTGTTCGAGACCATGCACGCCACGAAGGAAGGCGTGCGCCACATGGAGAGCCACCTGAAACGCCTTGCGGCATCCGCGCGCTACTTCGGCTTCGCATGGGATGAAGCGGCGGCGCGCGCCTACCTCACCATCGCCTGCAATGCCCTCGCGCCGGGCCAGCCCTACCGCCTGCGCCTGGCCATGAACGCCGCTGGCGCCTTCGCCGTGCAGACGGGCGAGCTGAAAGAACTGCAGCAGCCCGTACGCCTGTTGCTGGCCGAAGAGAAGACCAGCGCCAGCGATCTTTTCCTGCGCCACAAAACCACGCTGCGCACGACTTATGACGCAGCCTGGAAGGACGCCGAAGCGCAGGGCGCCTTCGACAAGCTGTTCTTCAACGAACGCGACGAGCTCACCGAAGGTGGACGCAGCAATGTCTTCGTCAAGCTGAACGGGCAGTGGCTGACACCGCCCCTGGGCAGCGGCCTGCTGCCGGGCGTGATGCGCGCCGTCGTGCTGGACGCCTGGGGCGCCAGCGAAAGCGTCATCACGCGCGGCATGCTGCTGCGCGCCGAGGAAATCGTGGTCTGCAACGCCCTGCGCGGCGTGCTGCGGGCGACGCTGGCCTAAACCTCCACGAACACCTCGAAACCGCCGAAGAACATGCGCTTGCCGTCGAAGGGCAGGTCTTTCGGGTCCATCATGTCCGCCAGGCGTTTGTCGCTCATGACCTTTTCGTTGCAGGCATCGCGGGCCGCGCGCGACTCGTAGGTGATGTAGGAGAAGAAGACCACTTCATCGTCCTGCAGCTGCACCGCCTGTGGAAAAGAAGTGACTTTTCCCGGCTTCACATCGTCGGCCATGCACTCGCGGAACTCCAGTGCGCCGTGCTCTTTCCATACCTCGCCGGCGCGCCGCGAGAGCTCGCGGTAGGCGTCCAGCTTGCTGCGTGGGACAGGGGTAACGAATCCATCGACGTAGGCCATCTTCTTCTCCTGTTCTGGTTGGCCCCACCGGGCGGCGGGCGCAGAAGCCAGATTAGCCGCGCACCGGCGCGTTGACAAGGAAAGCGCGCCGATAGGCGCCGGGTGTCGTCGCGGCAATGCGGCGGAAATGATGCCGCAGGGATTCTTCCGAGCCGAAGCCCGCCCGCTCGGCCACCTGCGCCAGGGGCAGATCGGGCGATTCGAGCAGGTCCTTGGCAATGCCCACCCGCTCGCGCGTCAGCCATTCGATGGGTCCCATGCCGGTTGCTTCCTGGAACTGGCGCTGCAGGGTGCGCGCACTCATCGCGGCACGCTCGGCCATGGAGCGAATGCTGTGTTCGCCACCTGGATGAGTGCGCAGGTAGTCCATCAGGCGCGACAGGCGGCCCTGCTCATCCGGCGCCATGGGCCGGGGCAGGAACTGGGCCTGGCCACCTTCCCGGTGCGGCGCCACCACCAGGCGCTGCGCGACCATGTTCCCCACCCGCGCGCCATAGTCGCGCCGCACCAGGTGCAGCAGCATGTCGAGCCCGGCGGCGGAACCGGCCGAGGTGATGATCTGGCCGGCGTCCACATAGAGATCGTCTTCCAGCACCTCGATCTTCGGATAGCGCCGCGCCAGCCGCTCCGTGTAGCGCCAGTGCGTGGTGGCGCGCTGGCCGTCCAGCACGCCCGCCGCGGCCAGCACGAAGACTCCGGAACAGATGGTGCACAGCCTCGCCCCGCGTGCGTGGGCCCTGCGGATCGCCTCGAGCAGCTCGGGCGGCGGCACCTCGTCGGCATCGCGCCAGCCGGGAATCACGATGGTATCGGCGCGCTCCAGCAAGGAAGGATCGTAAGGCGCCTGCACCTGGATGCCGCCCGCCGCGCGGATGGGCCCCGGCTCTAGGGCGCAGACGGCGAACTCGTACCAGTCCACCTCCAGCTCGGGACGGTCGAGCGCGAACAGTTCGACCGTGCAGCCGAATTCGAAGGTGCAGAGCTGGTCATAAGCCAGCGCGACGACAAGATGAGCCATGGCGCAATCTTAACGCATATTGGCATTCGCGCCACTGCCGCGCGATCGGCCCGGGACGGACAATGGCTACACGTCAACAAGAAAGGAGCTGAAGATGTCGATTGTTTCCGAAGTCCCCGCCGCCGCCAGCGAAGCCGCGCTCGCCCATTTCGAAGGCGAGCTGCAATTCGAGACCGATTGCTGGGATGTGCACAGCGTAATGGGCACGCCGGGCCAGGACTTTGTGCTGCTGGATGTGCGCGGCACGGAGAAATACCGCGAAGGCCACGTGCCGGGCGCCGTGGACCTTGCCCACCGCAAGATCATCGCCTCGAAGCTGGCGGAGTATCCCGCCGATACCCTGTTCGTGACCTACTGCGCCGGTCCGCACTGCAACGGCGCGGCGCGCGGCGCCATCCGCCTGGCGAAGCTGGGCCGTCCGGTCAAGATCATGACCGGCGGCATCACGGGCTGGCTGGACGAGGGCTTCAGCCTCGCCAAGGGCGATTAAGCGCCGAGCGCTTTCTCGATGGCGCCCACCAGCTGCTTGTCGGAAGGCGTCACTTTCGAGGGGAAGCTTTCGATGACCTTGCCGTTCCGGTCGATCAGGTATTTGTGGAAATTCCAGGCCGGAGCCTTGCCCGTTGCCTTGAGGAGGTTGGCGTACAGGGGATTCGGCGTCGGTCCGGACACCACGGACTTCGCGAACATCGGGAACTTCACGCCGTAGGTGTTATAGCAGAAGTCCGCGATCTCCTTGCTGCTGCCCGGTTCCTGCTTGCCGAAGTCGTTGGAGGGGAAGCCCAGCACCACCAGGCCTTTGGGGCTGTACTTTGCATAGAGCGCTTCCAGGCCTTCATACTGGTTCGTGTAGCCGCAGTAGCTCGCCGTATTCACCACGAGGATCACCTTGCCCGCGTACTGGCACAGATCCTGCGGCGCCTCGTCCTGCAGGCGGTTGAAGGTCTGCTTGAGGATGGCCGGGCAGCTCGCCGGGCGCGCCGTCAGCGCAGGTGCATTTCCAGTGGGAACGGACGTCTGCGCCTGGGCGCTCAGCGCGCTGGCGCCGAGCGCGGCAACTGCGAGGAATCGGGCGATATGCATGGTCGGAGCCTCTGTATTGGTGAGAAAATCATTGTAAGGCAAAGTCTTTTCTTGCGCGCAGCGCCGGTATACTCGGCTGTGAATCGCGCATTGGTTCCGCGCAGACGATTGATGCCGAATAAACGCATCGGTTTGCGTCAACTCAAAAATGCAGCTTCCAGCCACTTGCCGGGAGTGCGACATGATCATCTCTGCCCTGCTTCGCCTGCTGGCACTGCTCGCGGTCTTCGTCTGCAGTGCCGTCCTGCCTGGCCAAGCCGAACCCGGCAGCCTGCCGCCCATGCGGGCCGGCCAGCTCTCGGTCTCCGGCCTTTCTTCCGGCGGCTACATGGCCGTGCAGTTCGAGGTCGCCTTTTCAGCCAGCGTGATGGGTGCGGGCATTGTGGCGGGCGGCCCCTACTTCTGCGCGCGGGGCAACCTGGGCACGGCCGTCACGGTATGCAGCTGCACCACCGGCCTGCCCTGGTGCGGCGTATCGCCGGGCGGTACGAATGTGTCCAGCCTCGCGGACATCACGAACCGCAATGCGGCTGGAGACCGTATCGACGCCACCAGCAATCTGGCCGGACACCGCATCTGGCTCTTCTCCGGCCGCTGGGACACGGTGGTGCCCACGGCGGTGATGAACGACCTGCAGGACTATTACCGCTTTTACGTTCCACCTGAAAACATCCGCTACCGCACCCACCGCAGCGCCGAGCACGCCATGCCGACGGACTTCTTCGGCAACCAGTGCAGCGTACTTGGCTCGCCCTACATCAATAACTGCGGCCTGGATGCTGCGGGCGAGCTGCTGGGCTGGATCTACGGCGCCCTCAACCCGAAGAACGGCAACACGCCCGCCGGGCGCTTCGTGGAGTTCAGCCAGGACGAGTTCCTGCCCGACGCGCGCAGCCACGGCATGGCGGCCACGGGCTTTCTCTACGTGCCGCCCGGCTGCGAGGGCGATGGCGCGGAGTGCCGCCTGCATGTGGCCTTCCACGGCTGCAAGCAGAATGCGGATTTCGTTGGCGACGCCTACATGCGCAACGCCGGCTACAACGGCTGGGCGGACACCAACCGCATCCTCGTGCTTTACCCGCAGGCGGCCACCACCTTCAGCAATCCCAACGGCTGCTGGGACTGGTGGAGCTACGACGACCGCAGCTACGCCGAGCGCTCCGGCCGCCAGATGCGGGCCGTCAAGCGCATGACCGAGCGCCTGACGGGCCAGCCTTAGAGGCCGAGGCAGATGTACTTGATGACCAGATAATCGTCCATGCCGTACTTCGAGCCTTCGCGGCCCAGGCCGGACTGCTTCACGCCGCCGAAAGGCGCGACCTCGTTGGAGATCAGGCCCGTGTTCACGCCCACCATGCCCGATTCCAGGCCTTCGGCCACGCGCCAGATGCGGCCGATGTCGCGCGAGTAGAAGTAGCTGGCCAGGCCGAACTCGGTGCTGTTGGCCAGGCTGACGGCTTCCTCGTCCGTCTTGAAGCGGAACAGGGGCGCGAGGGGGCCGAAGGTTTCTTCGCTTGCCACCTTCATTGCATTGCTCACATCCGCGATCACGGTCGGCTGGAAGAAGCTGTGGCCCAGGGCATGGCGCTGGCCGCCCGTGAGCAGGCGGCCGCCCTTGGACAGCGCATCCGCCACATGCTCCTCCACCTTCTTCACGGCCGCCTCGTTGATGAGCGGGCCCTGGGTCACGCCCTGCTCTACGCCATTGCCCACCTTCAGCTTCTCGACGGCGGCGGTAAACTTCTGCGCGAAGGCGTCGTAGACCCCGTCCTGCACATAAATGCGGTTGGCGCACACGCAGGTCTGGCCTGCGTTGCGGTATTTGGAGGCGATGGCGCCTTCCACCGCCGCATCCAGGTCAGCGTCGTCGAAGACGATGAAGGGCGCGTTGCCGCCCAGTTCCAGCGACAGTTTCTTGATAGTGGGCGCACACTGCTGCATCAGGATGCGGCCCACGGCGGTCGAGCCGGTGAAGCTCAGCTTGCGCACGATGGGGTTGGCGCACATTTCCGCCCCGATTTCTTTGGGCGAGCCTGTCACCACGCTGAAGATGCCTGCCGGAATGCCAGCGCGCTCGGCCAGCACGGCCAGCGCCAGCGCGGAGAAGGGCGTGGCCTCGGCGGGCTTGAGCACCATGGGACAGCCTGCCGCCAGGGCGGGACCGGCCTTGCGGGTAATCATGGCCAGCGGGAAGTTCCAGGGCGTGATGGCGGCGCAGACGCCGATCGGCTCCTTGGTCACGATCATGCGGCGGTCCGGCCAGGGCGTGGCCAGGGTGTCGCCCGCGACGCGCTTGGCCTCTTCCGCGAACCATTCGATGAAGGCGGCGCCGAAGGCCACCTCGCCCTTGGCCTCGGCCAGGGGCTTGCCCTGTTCGGTGGTCATCAGCAGGGCCAGGTCTTCCGCATTGGCCGTGATCAGGTCGAACCATTTGCGCAGCACGGCGGCGCGTTCCTTGGCGGTTTTCTTGCGCCAGGCGGGCCATGCGGCGTTCGCGGCTTCGATGGCGCGGCGGGTCTCTGCGGCGCCCATATTGGGCACGGTGCCGATCTGCTCTCCGGTGGCGGGGTTGCGCACAGCGAAGCTCTCGCCATTGTCCGCATCGGTCCAGACACCGTTCAGATAGGCTTGTTGGCGCAGCAGGCCGGGATCTTTGAGTTGCATGGTAAGAGTCTCCGCAGTTAGTGAAATAGTAAGGCGGTTACTATGCCACAGAGCGCGGCCCCTTGCAGGGGGCTAGACGATCTTGAGCCCCAGCAGCTTCGGGTCGGGTTGCGGCCACTTGAGCTTCATGGCCTGCAGCGTCTCCAGCAGAATCGCGGCCACCGCCACGTTGCGGTGGGGCTTGGAATCGGCAGGCACGATGTACCAGGGCGCGTGGTCCGCATCCGTTTCCATGATGGCGCGCTCGTAGGCGCGCAGGTACTCGTTCCATTTTGCGCGCTGCTTCAGGTCCGCGGGGTCGAATTTCCACTGCTTTTCGGGGTCGCCCAGGCGCGCCTCCAGCCTTTCCTTCTGCTCCGCCTTCGAAATGTGCAGGAATACCTTCACGATGACGGTGCCGGTTTCCGCCAGCATGCGCTCGAAGTCGCGGATCTGGGCGTAGCGGCGCTTGCATTCGCCGGCGCTGATCATGCCCTCGACGCGGGTGATGAGCACTTCTTCATAATGGCTGCGGTTGAAGATGGCGATCTCCCCCGCCTTCGGCACTTCCTTGTGCACGCGCCATAGATAGTCGTGGGCAGCCTCGATCTCGGTGGGCGCCTTGAAGGCGACCGGACGCAGGCCCATGGGATTCACGTAGTCGAAGAGCGCTTTCACGGCGCCGTCCTTGCCCGAGGTGTCCGTGCCCTGGAGGATCAGCAGCAGCTTGCGCTGGCGCTCCGCGTACAGAATGGGCTGAAGTTCGGCGATGCGCTCGCCCAGGCGCTTCGCCTCTTCCTTGTCCATCTCCTTGATGTCGGCATGCGCGAGCTGGCCGTTGCCGGGGCGGCTGGCGGCGCTCATGGGGGTGCACGCGGCATCGGCGTCGCGCAGCTTCAGTTTGGGCGGTGTCCGGAACAGGTCGCAGGCTTTCATGAGGCCAGCGTAGCAAAAGCACGGGGCCACTGTCGCACGGGGAGGCTGTGTGCAAAAATGCACAACGTGAGTGCAACCCTGTCAGTTTCGCACAGTAGGCAAAAGATGCACACTCCCCAGCTATAACAAACATGAGGAGACTTCGATGCGTCTGTCGAAACAGAATTTCGTGCTGCGCCGCTCCGTAGCGGCGGTGATGATGACCCTTCCCGCGCTGTACGCCCAGCCTGTCCTGGCCCAGACGGCCGGTGAAAGCGCCGATGGCGGAGTGGAGAAGGTGATCGTGACCGCCCGCAAGCGCGCGGAGCTTATCCAGGATGTGCCGGGCGCAGTCACTGCGGTTTCCGGCGCCCAGCTCGAGAAGCTGGCCCTGCCCGACATCACGGCCCTGACCGACATCGTGCCGAACACCACGCTGAAGTCCTCCCGTGGCACCAATACGACACTCACCGCCTTCATCCGCGGCATCGGCCAGCAGGATCCGGTGGCAGGCTATGAGCAGGGCGTCGGCATCTACATGGACGACGTGTACCTCGCCCGTCCGCAGGGCGTGCTGACCGACATCTACGACCTGGAACGCATCGAAGTGCTGCGCGGCCCGCAGGGCACCCTGTACGGCCGCAACACCATCGGCGGCGCGGTGAAGTATGTAACGAAGAAGCTCTCCACCAACCCCACCTTCGAGGTGAAGGGCACGCTGGGCAACTACGGCCAGAAGGACCTCGTTGTGAAAGGCAGCACGCCGGTCAATGACATGCTGCGCCTGGGCGCCACCGTGGGCACCTTCAACCGCGACGGCTTCGGCAAGAATGTGCTGAACGGCCGCGAAAACTACAACAAGGACGTGGGCGCGGCCCGCGTGAGCGCCGAACTGGCGCCGAACTCCGACCTGTTCATCCGCCTGGCTGCCGACTACACCAAGGACGACTCCGAGGCCAAGCAGGGCTACCGCCTGACTCCGGGCCCGGCCCCCGCCAACCTGCAGCCGCTGGCAGGCGACTACGATACGCGCGCCAACCTGTACAAGGTGAACGGCCATGCGCAGCAGGTAACCAACAAGGGCGCCTCGCTGACCATCGACTACAACATCAATGCCGAGACCATGTTCAAGTCGGTGACGGCGCACCGCTCGTCCAGGTCCTACGCACCGATCGACTTCGACTCGCTGGATACGCCGCTGTTCGAAGCGCCCGCCATCTACACCGACAAGCAGGACAGCCAGGAATTCCAGCTCACCTACACCGGCTCCAAGTGGCAGGGTGTGGCAGGCCTGTTCTACATGAAGACCAACGCCTTCAACGAATTCGACGTTCTGTACAACGCGGCAGGCGGCCTTTCGCTGCTGACCCGCGACGATATCGACTCGAAGACCTGGGCCGTTTATGCGGATGCCAACTACAACGTGTCGGATGCCTTCAGTGTGAGCGTCGGCGGCCGATGGACCCAGGACGAGCGCGAAGCCGCGATCTACAAGCGCACCTACTTCGGCCTCGCCGGTTCGCCGAACCTCGGCAATCCTG
This sequence comes from Massilia endophytica, assembly GCF_021165955.1. NCBI lineage: Bacteria > Pseudomonadati > Pseudomonadota > Betaproteobacteria > Burkholderiales > Oxalobacteraceae > Massilia > Massilia endophytica. The sequence continues at coordinate 4,710,321 of NZ_CP088952.1, forward strand.
CCGCTGTCGGCGCCCCGGCCAACACGGACCTGGGCAAGGGCGACCTGCACCGCAAGGACACCAAGTTCACGCCGAAGCTGGGCTTCGGCTGGAAGCTGGCCAAGGAACACAATGTGTACGGCACCTACCAGAGCGGCTTCAAGGGCGGCATGTACGACCCGCGCATGGACCTGGCGGCCACCGGCGGCCCGAACACCCCGGCCTCGCTGGAGAAGCGCAAGGGCGTCAATCCTGAAGAAGTCGACACCGTGGAACTGGGCCTGAAGTCCTCGCTGAACGGCGGCCGCCTGCAGACCAATGCAGCCGTGTTCTACACCGACTACAAGAACGTGCAGATTCCCGGCTCCATCCCCACCTTCAACGCGGCGGGCCAGGTGAATGGCTTCGCGGGCACGCTGACCAATGCGGGCAAGGCGAAGATCAAGGGCTTCGAGCTGGAAGCGATTGCCCGTGTCACCGATCGCCTCAGCCTGAACGGCATGCTGAGCTACATCGACGCGCAGTACAAGGAATGGATGGTGGCGAGCGGCTCCACGCTGGTGAACGTAGCGGGCAGCGCCGAGTTCCAGAACACGCCGAAGCATTCCGCCAACGTGAGCGCCAACTACGAGTGGCCGGTAAACATGTTCGGCCGCAGCGGCAGCATGAGCCTGAACAACAGCCTGTCCTACAAGAGCAAGGTCTATCAGGCCGAGATCATCCGTCCGAGCGGCGTGGCTTCGCTGGACCCGCTGGTGGCGCAGAACCTGATGCTGGCGCAGGGCGGCTTCTCGCTGTGGGATGCAAGCCTGGTGTGGACCAGCGCCGACCGCAAGCTGCAAATCGGCCTGCACGGCCGCAACCTGACGGACAAGCGCTACAAGGTGGCAGGCTACGCCTTCGGCGGCTTCTTCAACACCGTCACCACCTACTACGGCGATCCGCGCACCTACAAGCTGACCGCCTCCTACAAGTTCTGATCGGGGTCAGGCCAGGGCGAAAAGCCCTGGCTGCGATTCAGCGAACTTGCGCAGCAGATCCCACACCGCGCGCACGCGCGGCAGGCGATACAGGTCTACTGGCGCCACCAGCCAGTAGGCCCTTTCCACATATACCTCATCCTTCAATACCGGCACCAGGCGGCCGTCCATGGCCATATAGGGCGGCGCCATCATCAGGCCCAGGCCCGACGCAGCGGCTTCGGCCTGCGCCAGCATGCCCGTGCAGCAAAGCCTGCGGCGCGGATCGACGCCCAGTTCATCGAGGAAGTTCAGCTCATTGCTGGCAAGGCGGTCGCGTACATAATCCACGAATTCATGGTTCGCCAGGTCGCTGGGACGCTGGATGGGAGGGTGGCTGGCCAGGTATCCGGGCGAGCCGTGTACGTAAAGACGGAAAGTGGTCAGGCGGGTCACCATGTAGCGGCCAGTGTTCGGTGCATCCAGCGTCACGCCCAGGTCGGCCTCGCGGCTGGCCAGGTTGGCGAAGCGCGGCTGCACCAGCAGGTCCACCGAAAGTTCAGGATAGTTCTGCAGGAATTGCGCCAGCAGCGGCGTGATGAAGCGCACACCCAGCGCTTCCGGCACGCCGAGGCGCACCACGCCGCGGATGGCGACTTCGGTGCCGGAAAGCTGCCCCTGCGCCGCCAGCAGGGCGCTTTCCATCGCCTCCGCGTGCGGCAGCACGGCGTGGCCCATCTCGGTGAGTTCATAGCCTTCGCGCGAACGGTCGAAGAGCGTAGCGCCCAGCTGCTGCTCCAGGCGGTCGATGCGGCGGGCGACGGTGGTGTGCTCCACCTCCAGCCTGCGCGAAGCGCCGGACAAGGTGCCGGAACGCGCCAGCTCCAGGAAGAAGCGCAGGTCTGTCCACTCGGGCAATGTTTTCATGCAGGGTATTGTGCATCATTTTTAGCCGGGCAGCGAACGCTGTGCAAAATTGCACACACAGTGGGCGCTGCCGCCGGTTCACCGCGTGCCGCATTTCACGCACACTGCATGCTCCTGCAACGCTGCCCCTGAGGACAATGTATTCCGAGATCAGCTATCTCAGTGACGATGGATTGCGCCTGTATGCGCGCGATTACGCCCCCGCAAGCGGACCAGCGCACCTGCCCGTCATCTGCATCCACGGCCTGACCCGCAATTCCTCCGACTTCGAGGACGTGGCCCCCTGGATCGCCGCCCAGGGCCGCCGCGTGATCGCGGTGGACGTGCGCGGGCGGGGGAAATCCGATTACGATCCCAATCCCATGCGCTATACGCCCGTCACCTACGCCGGCGACGTGGCCAAGCTGGCGCGCGATCTCGGTATCGCGCGGGCCGTATTCGTCGGCACATCCATGGGCGGCCTGATTACGATGACGCTGGCCTTGCGCGAATCCCCGCTGATCGCGGCGGCGGTGCTGAACGATATCGGCCCCGCGCTCTCGCCGCGCGGCCTGGCGCGCATTGCGGCGTACACGGGCAAGGGCGAGCAGTTCAACAGCTGGCCCCAGGCCGCCGACTACCTTCGCTCCATCAACGAAGTGGCCTTCCCCGCCAATACGGAAGAAGACTGGGACCGCTGGGCGCGCCGCGCCTTCCGCGAGGAGCCGGACGGCAGCCTTGCCATGCGCTACGACCCGAACATCGCCGTTCCGATCCGGGCCAACAAGCTGAAGGCGTCGGCAATGATCACTCACTACGCCTTCCGCCGCCTGGCGCGCAAGCGCCCCACCCTGCTGGTGCGCGGCGGCCTGTCGGACCTGATCGAGCCGGAACAGGCGCAGGCCATGCGCAATGCTGCGCCACGCATGCAGTATGCCGAGGTGCCCGATATCGGCCACGCGCCCATGCTGACCGAGCCCGCCGCACAGGCTGCACTGCGCGGCTTCCTCGCCAGCGTGGATTAATCTATATTAGGACCGGAAAAATAAACGGAGACACGCCGATGAAAAAACTGATTCCCCTGCTGGCCGCCCTGGCGCCGGTATTCGCTTCCCAGGCCGTACTGGCGCAGGACCTGAAGGTTGCCCTCATTACCGGCAAGACCGGCATCCTCGAGCCCTATGCCAAGGAAACCGAGACCGGTTTCATGATGGGCCTGGAGTACCTCACCAACGGCAAGATGGAGATCAACGGCCGCAAGCTGAAGGTCATCGTCAAGGACGACCAGAGCAAGCCTGACCTGGGCCGCACCCTGCTGGCCGAAGCCTATGGAGACGACAAGGTCGATATCGCTGTCGGCACCACGTCCTCCGGCTCGGCCATCGCCATGCTGCCGGTGGCCGCGGAATACAAGAAAGTGCTGATCGTGGAACCTGCCGTGGCCGACGCGATCACCGGCGACAAGTGGAACAAGTACATCTTCCGCACCGCGCGCAGCTCCATGCAGGACGGCCTGGCCGCCGCTTCCACCTTCAAGCAGGGCAGCGTGGGCTTCCTGGCCCAGGACTACGCCTTCGGCAAGGACGCCATCAAGGCAGCCAAGGAAGCCCTGGCCCTCACCGGCAGCAAGGCCAAGGTGGTGCATGAAGAATATGCGCCGCAGACCGCCACCGACTTCACCGCTTCCGCGCAGCGCCTGTTCGACAAGCTGAAAGACGCGCCGCAGCCGCGCGTGCTCGCCATCGTGTGGGCTGGTCCCAACCCGATGAACAAGATCGCCGACATGAAGCCGGAACGCTACGGCATCACGCTGGCTCCCGGCGGCAATATCCTGCCGGTCCTGAAGACCTGGAAGGCCTATGCGGGCACCGAAGGCACCATCTACTACTACTATGACTTCCCGAAGAACAAGATGAACGACTGGCTGGTGGCCGAGCACACGAAGCGCTACAAGGCGCCGCCGGACATGTTCACCGCAGGCGGCTTCACCGCCGCCAGCGCCGTGGTGAGCGCACTGACCAAGGCTGGCGGCGGCAATACCGACAAGCTGATCGCCGCAATGGAAGGCATGGAATTCGACACGCCGAAAGGCAAGATGAGCTTCCGCAAGGAAGACCACCAGGCCATGCAGCCCATGTACCACTTCCGCATCAAGAAAGACCAGAAGTCCGAATGGGACCTGCTGGAGCTGGTGCGCGAAATCCCTGCATCCGAACTGCCGGTGCCGGTCAAGAACAAGCGCTGAGCGATGACGCCATTGCTGTCCACCCGCGGGCTGACGATCCGCTTCGGCGGCCACACGGCCGTCGACGACGTCAGCGCCGATTTCAATGCGGGCCAGCTCACGGTGATCGTCGGCCCGAACGGCGCAGGCAAGACCACCTATTTCAACCTGATGTCCGGGCAGTTGCCCGCGACCAGCGGAAAGGTGCTGCTGCACGGCGAAGACATCACCGGCAGCGGCCCGGCGCACCGCACCCGCAAGGGCATCGGCCGCGCCTTCCAGCTGACCAATCTCTTCCCCCACCTCACCGTGCACGAGAATGTGCGGCTGGCGGTACAGGCGCGCGCCAACGCGGGCATGAAGCTGTGGTCCGTGTGGTCCAGCCACAAGGAACTGATCGAGCGCGCAGACCACTACCTCGAGCGCGTGGCCATGGCGGGCCGCCGCAATACCGCCGTTGCGGCCCTGTCGCATGGCGACAAGCGCAAGCTGGAGGTGGCCATCCTGCTCGCGCTGGAACCGGAAGTGATGATGTTCGATGAACCCACCGCAGGCATGAGTGTGGACGAGGTGCCGGTGGTGCTGGACCTGATCCACCAGGTGAAGGCGGAGCGCAACAAGGCCGTTCTGCTGGTCGAACACAAGATGGACGTGGTGCGCGCCCTGGCCGACCGCATCATCGTGCTGCACAACGGCGCGCTCGTTGCGGATGGCGAACCGGCCGCCGTGATGTCCTCCGCCGTCGTGCAGGAAGCCTACCTCGGAACCGCAACACATGACTGACGCGCTGCTTACCCTGTCCGGCGTGCATACGCACATCGGCGAATATCACATCCTGCAGGGCGTGGACCTCGCCGTGCCGCGCGGCGGCCTCGCAGTGCTGCTGGGCCGCAACGGCGCGGGCAAGACCACGACGCTGCGCACCATCATGGGCCTGTGGCAGGCCAGCGCGGGCAAAATCGCCTTCAATGGCCGCGACATCACGGCCCTGCGCACGCCCGACATTGCGCAAGCGGGCATCGCCTACGTGCCGGAGTCGATGGCTGTGTTCAGCGAACTGACGGTGCGCGAGAACCTGTATCTCGCCGCGCGCAGCGGTCCCATGGATACGGCCCGGCTGGAATGGATCTTCTCCTTCTTCCCCGCGCTGAAAAAATTCTGGAACTACCCCGCTGGCAAACTCTCCGGAGGCCAGAAGCAGATGGTGGCCATTGCCCGCGCCATCATCGAGCCGCGCGAGCTGCTGCTGATCGATGAGCCCACCAAGGGCCTGGCGCCAGCCATCATCCAGAACCTCGCCGAGGCGATCCGCCAGCTCAAGGGCCAGACCACCGTGCTGCTGGTGGAGCAGAACTTCAATTTCGTGCGCCAGCTGGGCGACACGGTGGCCGTGATGGACGACGGCCGCATCGTCCACAGCGGCCCGATGGCCGAACTGGCCGCCGACCGCGCCCTGCAGGAACGCCTGCTCGGCCTCGCCCTCGATTCACACCAATAAGGAGCGACCGTGAGCGACACGACGCTGCCCTCCGTCCCGCGCGACTATGCGCCCCTGCTGCTGGCGCCAGTGCTCATGCTGGCCATGCTGCCCCTCGTCGGCAGCTTCCCCACCTGGGTCACGCTCACCGTGGCCGGGCTGGCGATGGGGATGATGATCTTTATTATGTCCAGCGGCCTGACACTGGTGTTCGGCCTGATGGACGTGCTGAACTTCGGTCACGGCGCCTTCGTTTCTGTGGGCGCCTTCGCCGCCACCCTGGTGCTCGTGCCCATGCAAGGCTGGCTCGAAGCCGAGTCGCTGGCGATGAACCTGGGCGCCCTGGGCCTCGCGATATTGATGGCGATGGCAGTCACTGCGGCGCTGGGCTGGATGTTCGAGCGCGTGATCGTCATGCCTGTCTACGGCCAGCACCTGAAGCAGATCCTCATCACCATGGGTGGCATGATCGTCGTCGAGCAGCTGATCCACGTAATCTGGGGTGCGGACCACAAGCCCATGCCGCTGCCCGCCGCGCTGCGCGGAGCCATCGTGATCGGCGACGCCGCCATCGAGAAGTACCGGCTGCTCGCCGTGGTCGTCGGCCTGGCGGTCTTCGTGCTGCTCTCGCTGGTGCTGAACCGCACCAAGCTTGGCCTGCTGATACGCGCAGGCGTCGAAAATGGCGAAATGGTGGAGGCCCTCGGCTACCGCATCCGGCGCCTCTTCGTTGCCGTCTTTGCCGCAGGTTCCGCGCTGGCAGGGCTGGGCGGCGTGATGTGGGGCCTGTACAAGGAAACCCTGAGCGCCTCCATGGGCGGCGAAGTGATGGTCATGATCTTCATTACCGTCATCATCGGCGGCCTCGGTTCCGTGGGCGGCTGCTTCATCGGCGCCCTGCTCATGGCGCTGACGGCCAACTACGCGGGCTTCCTGGCGCCCAAGCTGGCCCTCGTGTCCCATATCGTGCTGATGATCGCCGTGCTGCTGTGGCGCCCCGCTGGCCTGTCGAGGAAATAAGATGCTGAACACCCTGCTCTCCGGCGACCCGCCGCGCAGCCGCGCCCTGTCCGCCCTCCTGGTGCTGATCGTGCTGGGCCTCGCGCTCGCGCCCTTCATCACGAGCGGCGCGCGCCCGCTGAACACGGCCGCCACCATCTGCGTGTACATCGTTCTCGTAGCGTCCTACGACCTCCTGCTCGGCTACACCGGCATCGTTTCCTTCGCCCACACGATGTTCTTCGGGATCGGCGCCTACGGGGTCGGCCTTGGCCTCTCCGGCGAAGAGCCGACATGGAGCGGCATGGCGCTGGGCGTGGCCGCCGCATTGGCGCTGACCCTGGCCCTCGCTTTCATCATCGGCCTGTTCGCGCTGCGCGTGCGCGCCATCTTCTACGCCATGATCACGCTGGCCGTCGCGTCCTCCTTCGCCGTGCTGGCCTCGCAACTCTCCGACTGGACCGGCGGCGAGGACGGGAAAACCTTCAGCGTGCCAGGCCTGCTCTCTCCCGCAACGGAGTTCGGCGAATTCATGGGCCGCTCGCTGGACGGCAAGCTGATCACCTACTACATCGTCTTCTTCGGCGCGATACTGCTCTTCCTCGTTCTCCTGCGGGTGGTGAATTCGCCCTTCGGCCGCGTGCTGCAGGCGATCCGCGAGAACGAGTTCCGCGCCGAAGCGCTGGGCTACCGCACCGTGGTCTACCGCATTGCGGCCAATTGCATCGGCGCGCTGGCTGCCGCGCTGGCGGGCGCGCTGATGGCGCTGTGGCTGCGCTACGTCGGCCCCAAGACCACGCTGGGCTTCGAAGTGATGACGGATATCCTGCTGATCGTGGTCATCGGCGGCATGGGCACCATGTACGGCGCCGTGGTGGGCGCCGCGCTCTTCATCCTCGCCAACAACTACCTCAAGTCCCTGATGGCCGAAGCGGCGGGCGCCGTGTCCGGCGTGCCCCTGCTCGAAGCGGCGCTGCATCCTGACCGCTGGCTGCTGTGGCTGGGCATCCTCTTCATCCTCGCCATCTACTTCTTCCCGACGGGGATCGTGGGCAAGCTTGCGCCGCCCTCGCGGCGCGGTTGACCTTCCGCCTGGCCGGTGCGATACTGGCCACCCATTCAACTTTTACAGGAGGACCATAAAATGCGAGCCATGGACATTGCCCTCTTGTCGGCAGCCTGATTGCTGCGCCTCAGCTTCTCCTAGCCTTCCTTTATCTGAGCTGGTGTTGAGCCGCGCCTGATCGCGCGCCGACCTTCCCCTTATTTTTCGCGTTGCCGCATTGCCTGCGGCGGCTTGTGCTCGCGCGCCGCGAGCGAACGAATCCGGGAACACCAACTCAATCATGATCGAGATCGATTTCAATTCTCTCCGCACTATCGGCCTGAACAACCAGATCGCCGCCCAGCTGGCGGCCGTGGAGGCCGGCGCCCACCTGATGCGCATCACCGAAGTCCAGCGCGACTGGCTCACCCTGCACGACGGCGCCGGCGAATGGCCCGCCCGCGCCCTGCCGCGCCTGCTGGCCGACATGGCAGAAAGCGGCTTCAGCCTCTCCGTCGGCGACTGGGTCGCGGCCGAACTGCGGGACCAGGGCGAGCTGTGGATAAGCCAGCGCCTGGAGCCCTTCAACCACCTGGCGCGGCGCGCCAACGACGGGCGCCGCCAGTCCCTCGCCAGCAATATCGATACGGCCCTGCTGGTGATGGGGCTGGACAATGATTTCAACGTCCGGCGCCTGGAACGCTATATCGCCATGGCGCAGGCGGCCGATGTCAGCCCCGTTGTCGTGCTGACCAAGGCCGATATCGGCGACGATATCGAGGCGCGCCTGAACGAATTGCAGCGCCGCCTGCCCGCCGTTATTCCCGTATTGGCCGTCAATGGCCTAAGCGACGAGGCCGCCAATCAGCTGGCGCCATGGATGGGGCCGGGTCAAACCCTGTGTTTATTGGGCGCTTCGGGCACCGGCAAATCGACTTTGACAAATACGCTTACCCAGGCGGGACAGGAAACGGGCGGCACCAGAAAAGGCGACGGCCGGGGACGCCATACCACCACGGCGCGCTCGCTCCATTTATGCGGCAATGGCGCCTGCATTATCGATACGCCGGGATTACGGACCTGGCGCCCGGACGCGGACGAAGAAACATTGGCGGCCACATTCGACGATATCGAGTTACTGGCGCGCGATTGCCAATTCCGGGATTGCCAGCATCAGTTGGAGCCGGGGTGCGCGGTGCGGGCAGCCATCGACCCGGACCGCCTGATGAACTACCACAAGCTCCTGCGCGACGCCCGCCGCGGCCAGCAGACGCCGCTCGACCGCATTGCGGAGCGTTCGAAGTGGAAGGTGCTGGGAAAAGCGGCTGCGGAGCGCAGCAGGCAGAAGCGGAGCTAAGGAGATCGTGCCAGCCTCTGGCGCGATCGCGCCGGGAGCTGGCACAGGCAGAGGCGCTAGGCCTCTCGGAACGTGGCCTCGATGTTGTTGCCGTCGAGGTCGAGAATGTAGGCGCTGTAGTATTGGCCGTAGCCGGTGCGCGGCCCCGGCGGGCCATTATCTTCGGCGCCGTATTCCAGCGCCTGGGAATAGAAACGGTCCACCGCTTCGCGGCTTTGCGCCGACAGCGCGAAATGGAATGGCGCCTGCCCGGCCTGGTGCGAGCTTTTCCAATAACTGGGTATTTCGGATCCAATCCAGATAAAAGGCATGCCGCTTTCCGGCGCATAAATGGCCCAGTCCAGATCGGTTTCCGTACGTTTTATCCCCAATGGCAGAAGGCAGGCGTCATAAAGCGGCATGCTGCGCACGAAATCGGATACGACGAAACCGAAGTGGTGAATCATGGAAATCCTCGCGGGCCGAAACTATTAGTCGATCCAGCCTAACACTTCCTGTCGTCGCGCGTCGTTCGGTTAAACTGTCGGCATTTCCCAGCTGGCCATACGACTATGCGTTCTGCCCTCCTTGTTCTTCCCCTGCTGCTCGCTGCCTGCGGCGAAAGCTACACGCCCGAACAGCTGTACATGGCGGCCACGCCGGAGTGCAGGGACTGGCAGGAGGGATCGCAGTTCCTGCTCCCGCGCGGCATCAAGGTCTCGGCTACCGCGCCCGTGCTCCAGGCGGATGGCAGCCTGGACCTGGGGATAACGTACATGCTGCCGCGCACGACCCAGCTGCAGTTCACCACGCGCGCCTACAATGTGACGGAACCGAAGGGCCCCGTGATCCAGAAAGCGAAGGTGGTGAATTTCTACCAGCGGGCGACGAATACCCGCGCCGAGATGGTGGAAGTAGTGGACGGCGTGCCCGGCCTGCTGATCGCCGTCGCCAGCGCCGACGAAACCCAGTGGCGCGTCACGCTGCGCCTGACGGGCAAGCTGCCGCAGCGCTTCGACCTGGTCCCGCCCGCCGCCGTCATCGCAGGCGAGCGCTACCCCGTGCGCACCTTCACCTACCGCTGGTTCGAGGACCGCAAGGCCTACGGCCTGTGCCGCTGAAATAAAAAAGGCAGCCGAGGCTGCCTTTTTGCTGTGCTGTGTGCTGCGATCAGTGCTTGGTCTGGCGCAGTTTGGCGATGGCTGCCAGCTGGCCGATGGCCGCTGCCAGTTCGGCTTGCGCTTTCGCGTAGTCGATGCCCGTCTTGTTGTTCAGCAGATGCTCTTCCGCCAGTTTCTTGGCGGCTTGCGCTTTTGCTTCGTCCAGGTCGTGGCCACGGATCGCGGTGTCGGCCAGCACCGTCACGGCGTTCGGCTGCACTTCCAGCAGGCCGCCAGCGACGAAGACGAACTCTTCCTCAGCCTGGCCCGGCACCTGGATGCGCACGGCGCCCGGACGGATGCGGGTGATCAGCGGGGTGTGCTTGGGATAGATACCCAGCTCGCCCTGTTCGCCCGGCAACGCGACGAAGGTGGCTTCGCCGGAGAAGATCTGCTCTTCTGCCGACACCACATCAACGTGAATGGTATTTGCCATGTGTGTCCTATCGGGGTGACGCGGCCCCGTTGCCGGGGCCGCAGCGCTCAATTAGCCGAGCTTCTTGGCCTTTTCGATGGCTTCTTCGATCGTGCCCACCATGTAGAACGCTTGTTCCGGCAGGTGATCGAGTTCGCCGGAGGCGATCATCTTGAAGCCCTTGATCGTGTCCTTCAGCGAAACGTATTTACCTGGGGAGCCGGTAAACACTTCAGCAACGTGGAACGGCTGGGACAGGAAACGCTGCATCTTACGGGCGCGGGCCACCAGCAGCTTGTCTTCCGGCGCCAGTTCGTCCATGCCCAGAATCGCGATGATGTCGCGCAGTTCCTTGTAGCGCTGCAGGGTGCCCTGCACGGCGCGCGCGGTGTCGTAGTGCTCCTGGCCCACGACCAGCGGGTCCAGCTGGCGCGAGGTCGAGTCCAGCGGGTCCACGGCAGGGTAGATACCCAGCGCGGCGATGTCACGCGACAGAACGACGGTCGAGTCCAGGTGGCCGAAGGTGGTCGCTGGCGACGGGTCGGTCAGGTCGTCCGCAGGGACGTACACGGCCTGGATCGAGGTGATCGAACCGGTCTTGGTGGAGGTGATGCGCTCCTGCAGGCGGCCCATTTCTTCGGCCAGCGTCGGCTGGTAGCCCACGGCGGAAGGCATACGGCCCAGCAGTGCGGACACTTCGGTACCGGCCAGGGTGAAGCGGTAGATGTTGTCCACGAAGAACAGCACGTCGCGGCCTTCGTCACGGAAGGACTCGGCGATGGTCAGGCCGGTCAGCGCCACGCGCAGGCGGTTGCCAGGCGGCTCGTTCATCTGGCCGTACACCATGGCCACTTTCGAGTTGGCCGGGTTTTCCAGGTCCACCACTTTGGCGTCGGCCATTTCGTGGTAGAAGTCGTTACCTTCGCGGGTACGCTCGCCAACACCGGCGAACACGGACAGACCCGAGTGCGCTTTAGCGATGTTGTTGATCAGTTCCATCATGTTCACGGTCTTGCCCACGCCGGCGCCGCCGAACAGGCCCACCTTACCGCCTTTGGCGAAGGGGCAGACCAGGTCGATCACCTTGATGCCGGTTTCCAGCAGGTCCTGCGACGGCGACAGCTCGTCGTAAGCAGGGGCCACGCGGTGGATGGAGGCGATCTGGTCGTGCGCAACGGGACCGCACTCGTCGATCGGGTTGCCCAGCACGTCCATAATACGGCCCAGGGTTGCCTTACCCACCGGCACCATGATTGGTTTGCCGGTGTTCTGGATGGTCATGCCGCGACGCAGACCGTCGGAGGAGCCCAGTGCAATGGTACGGACCACGCCGTCACCCAACTGCTGCTGCACTTCCAGGGTCAGCTCGGAGCCTTCCATTTTCAGCGCGTCAAAAACCTTAGGCATCGCGTTGCGTGGGAACTCCACGTCCACCACAGCGCCGATACACTGAACGATTTTGCCATCAGCCATGTTCGTTCCTTCAAATATAGTTAAATTCGTTTAAACCGCAGCCGCACCGGCGACGATTTCGGACAGTTCTTTGGTAATTGCAGCCTGGCGGGTCTTGTTGTAGACCAGCTTCAGTTCGCCGATCACGTTACCGGCGTTGTCGCTGGCGGCCTTCATGGCCACCATGCGCGCCGATTGCTCGGACGCCAGGTTTTCCGCTACCGACTGGTACACCAGCGCTTCGACATAACGTTCCAGCAGTTCGTCGATCACGGTCGCAGGGTCCGGTTCGTAGATGTAGTCCCACTGGTGGGCGCCTGCATCGGCCTTGCGCTTGTCTGCCGTGAGGGGCAGCAGCTGCTCGACCATCGGTTCCTGCTTCATCGTGTTGATGAACTTGGTGTAGCACAGATAGACTGCGTCCAGCTTGCCTTCCTGGAATTTCTCCAGCATGACTTTCACCGGGCCGATCAGCTTCTCCAGGTGCGGCGTGTCGCCGATCTGGGTGGCCTGCGCAATGACGGGAACGCCAATGCGGTTCAGGAAACCGAGACCTTTGTTACCAATAGCGACTGCTTCAATCTTGTTGCCGGCTGCTTCCAGCTCGCGGGTCTTCGACGTCACCATACGCAGAACGTTGGTGTTCAGGCCACCGCACAGACCCTTGTCGGTCGTGACGATGATGAAGCCCACTGCCTTGGCTTGCGTGCCCTGGGCATCGGCCAGGAACGGGTGCGTGTATTCCGGATTGGCGGCCGCCAGATTCGAGGCGATATTCCGAATCTTGTCACTGTAGGGACGGGCGGCGCGCATGCGATCCTGCGCCTTGCGCATTTTCGATGCGGCGACCATTTCCATCGCCTTGGTGATCTTCTTCGTATTCTCTACGCTCTTGATCTTGCCACGTATCTCTTTGCCTACTGCCATGAGTCCTTACTCCTTCTGCGCGTGAAGGCGGCCCCTTGCGGAGCCGCCGTGCCGCTTAAAATGCGCCGGATTTCTTGAAATCAGCGATGGCGGCGGACAGCGCAGCTTCGCCGTCTTTGTCCAGTTGCTTGGTTTCTTCGATCTTGGCCAGCAGAGCGGCTTGCTTGGTCTTCAGGTACGAGTGCAGACCGGCTTCGAAGGCCAGCACCTGCTTGACCGGCACGTCGTCCAGGAAGCCCTTGTTCACGGCGAACAGGGAAGCGCCCATCAGGGAGATCGGCAGCGGCGAGTACTGGGACTGCTTCAGCAGTTCGGTCACGCGCGCACCGCGGTCCAGCTGCTTGCGGGTCGATTCGTCCAGGTCGGAAGCGAACTGCGCGAACGCAGCCAGTTCACGGTACTGCGCCAGGTCGGTACGGATACCGCCGGACAGGTTCTTGATGACCTTGGTCTGCGCCGCACCGCCCACACGCGACACCGAGATACCTGCGTTGATCGCAGGACGGATGCCGGAGTTGAACAGCGAGGTTTCCAGGAAGATCTGGCCGTCGGTAATCGAGATCACGTTGGTCGGCACGAAGGCGGACACGTCGCCAGCCTGGGTTTCGATGATCGGCAGTGCGGTCAGCGAACCGGTCTTGCCGGTCACGGCGCCCTTGGTGAAGGCGGACACGTAGTCGGCGTTCACGCGGGCTGCGCGCTCGAGCAGGCGGCTGTGCAGGTAGAACACGTCGCCCGGGTAGGCTTCGCGGCCCGGCGGACGGCGCAGCAGCAGCGAGATCTGGCGGTAGGCCACGGCCTGCTTGGACAGGTCGTCGTACACGATCAGCGCGTCTTCGCCGCGGTCGCGGAAGTATTCGCCCATGGTGCAGCCGGAGTAGGCCGAGATGTACTGCATCGCTGCCGATTCGGAAGCGGAGGCAGCCACCACGATGGTGTACTCCATGGCGCCGTGCTGTTCCAGGGAACGCACGATGTTCTTGATGGTCGATGCCTTCTGGCCGATGGCGACGTAGATACACGTCATGCCCTGGCCCTTCTGGTTGATGATGGCGTCGACGGCCACGGCGGACTTGCCGGTCTGGCGGTCGCCGATGATCAGCTCACGCTGGCCACGGCCGATAGGCACCATCGCGTCGATCGACTTCAGGCCGGTCTGCATTGGCTGCGACACGGACTCGCGGGCGATCACGCCCGGAGCGATCTTTTCGATCGGGGAGGTCAGCTTGGCGTCGACCGGGCCTTTGCCGTCGATCGGCTGGCCCAGGGCGTTGACCACGCGGCCGCGCAGTTCAGGACCGACCGGCACTTCCAGGATGCGGCCCGTGCACTTCACGGTGTCGCCTTCGGAGATGTGCTCGTAGGCGCCCAGAATCACGGCGCCGACGGAGTCGCGCTCCAGGTTCATGGCCAGGCCAAAGGTATTGCCTGGGAATTCCAGCATCTCGCCTTGCATCACATCGGACAGACCGTGAATGCGGCAGATACCGTCGGCAACGGAGATCACCGTGCCTTGATTGCGCACTTCAGCGCCGCCTTCAATGCCTTGGATCCGGCTCTTGATCAGCTCGCTGATTTCAGATGGGTTGAGTTGCATACTAACTCCTAATTGTTTTCTCTCAGCTTGCGCGAGGTCTATTGGGTCTGCCGCTGTGGCTTACGCTGCCAGCGCAACACGCATCTGTTGCAGGCGGGCGCGCACCGAAGTGTCCAGCACTTCATCACCAACCACGACGCGCACACCACCGATCAGCGAAGGATCCACCGTGACGCTCGGGTTGAGCTTGCGGCTGAATTTCTTTTCCAGCGTCTGGACCAGCTGCGCGGTCTGCGCGGCGTCCATCTCGAAAGCGCTCGTGATCTCGGCATCCGCCGCACCTTCCTGGCTGTTTTTCAGCGCATGGAATTGGGCGCCGATTTCCGGCAGCAGTTCGATGCGGCCGTTGGCGATCAGCATCGAGAGGAAATTCTTCGCTTCCGCATTGAGCGGCGATTTCAGCAGAGCCTGGATGGCGGCAGCAACATCGCTGTCCGACACCTTCGGATTGCGGGCGTATGCCAGCACCTCGGCATGGCTGCCGACCTGGGTCAGTTCATCGACCAGGTCGGACCACTGCGCGAGGTTGCCAGCCTGGGCAACGCGGAAGAGGGCTTCCGCGTAGGGACGGGCGACGGTTGCGAGTTCAGCCATGATTACAGCTCGGTCGCGAGGCGGGCCAGCAGGTCGGCGTGGGCCGACGCGTTGACTTCGCGCTTCAGGATTTGCTCGGCGCCCTTCACAGCCAGGTCGGCCACCTGGGCGCGCAGTTGCTCGCGGGCCTGGGTGATCTGCTGGTCGGCTTCGGCCTTGGCTTGCGCAATGATGCGGTCCGCTTCGGCTTTGGCATTGGCCTTGATTTCTTCAGCGATCAGCTGAGCGCGCTTTTCGGCATCGGCAACGCGCGAAGCAGCTTCGTCGCGTGCGGAGGACAGGGCCTCGGCGGCGCGCTTTTCAGCCGCTGCCATGGAAGCCTGGCCCTGGTCGGCCGCAGCCAGACCATCCGCAATACGCTTGGCACGCTCATCCAGCGCGCTATTCAGCGCCGGGAATACGAACTTCATCGAGAACCAGACGAGCACCGCGAAGGTGATCATCTGACCGATGAGAGACATATTGATGTTCATACCTTGCTCCTAAAAAGTTTCCCCAGTTGGAGCGTGAATTACTGTGCAGCAGCAGCGGCCAGGGCGGTCAGGAACGGGTTGTTGAAGGTGAACAGCAGAGCAACACCAACGCCGATCATCGAGATCGCGTCCAGCAGACCAGCGATAACGAACAGCTTGGTTTGCAGTTGTGGCATCAGTTCAGGCTGACGTGCCGAAGCTTCCAGGAACTTGCCGCCCAGAATAGCGAAGCCGAGTGCGGTACCGATGGCGCCCAGGCCGATGATGATAGCCACAGCCAGAACGGTCATGCTTTGTACTTGTGCGATCAGAGCTTGCATTTGAGATTTCTCCTAAGATTTAAAAAGAACTACAGATACCAAATTTGAAAAACGAGTATTACGAAAATTAGTGCTTCTCAACCGCGAGGCTAAGGTACACAACCGTCAGGGCCATGAAGACGAAGGCCTGCAGCGTCACAATCAGGATGTGGAAGATTGCCCATGGACCACCCAGCAGCCACTGTGCCCACCATGGCAGCAGCGCGATCAGGATGAAAATCAGTTCGCCGGCGTACATGTTGCCGAACAGTCGCAGCGACAGCGAGATCGGCTTGGCCAGCAGTTCCAGCATCTGGAAGATGAAGTTGACGGGGGCCAGCAGGATGATGCCGACGGTGCCGTGCGCGTGGAAGGGGGCGGTGAACAGCTCCTTGCCCCAGCCGCCGACGCCCTTGGCCTTGATCGAGAAGCCGATGATGCACAGCAGAACGCCGATGGACATGCCGAAGGTGTGGTTCACGTCGGCGGTCGGCACGACGCGCAGGTTGTACACGCCGAAGAACTCCAGCACGCGCGGCAGCAGGTCAACCGGCAGGAAGTCCATGGCGTTCATCAGCCAGACCCAGACGAAGATGGTGACGGCCAGCGGGGCGATCACGGCGCTCTTGGCGTGGAAGGCGGAATTGACGGTGTCGTTCACCAGTTCCATGATCCACTCGACGAAGTTCTGCAGCTTGCCCGGCACGCCAGGGGTGGCGCGCTTGGCGGCCATGTAGAACAGGCCCAGGAACACGAAGCCCAGGACCAGGGAGATCCAGAAAGTGTCCAGGTTGAACGTCTTGTTCGCGTCGGACAGGTGCGTCAGGTGGTGCTGAATGTACTCCGTGGCGTTCGCCGGGGCTGCGTGGCCCGTTCCGTGTTCAGTGGTCATAGTGATGATTTAAGATTTGTTGCCCTTACCCGCCAGCTGCAGCGGGCTCGAACCGGTGATTTTTAAACTGCGAGCAATGCCGACCAGTACGCCAGGGTCGTCACCGCGAAACCTATGATCAGCCACATCCAGGCGGCTGACTGAAACAGCAGCAGCGTGACAATAAACAGCGCTGCTGTGATAAACATCTTCACCATCTCGGCCTTGAAATGCGACCGGAAGGCCTGTTTGGCGTCCCGGCTGCCCCCTGCCACGATCATCGCGTACGCCAGGCTGCCGGCCACCGCGATGAGGCCGCCCACGGCGGCAGACCAGCCTTTTTCCACCCCGGCGAAATACGCGACGAGGGCCGAAAACAGGACGGCGATTGTGAATTGCAGGGCGACGACTCGAAAAACTGGCCGGGCGATACTTTGCGTAGAATCACTCACTTGCCAACTTCCCAGAGATAGCCTATGGACCCAAAGACACGGGATTATAGGGGTTTTTTCTGAGCTCCGTCAAACATGGTGCACCGCAGCAGAGCAAATCGAGCAACATTGCCTTGCAATTTGTGACATAAGGACATGCATCGCACCAAAAAGGTGCGGCGCATTCAACCACGCAGCCGCGCCAGGACGCCTTCGAGAATGTCCAGATCGGCGAAATCGATGATCATCTGGCCGCGGCCCTTGGCGCCCATCTTGAACACGACCGGCGTGGCCAGGGTGTCGGACAGCTCTTCCTCCAGGCGCAGGATGTCGCCCGATTTCTCGCGCGCCTTGGCCTCGCCCTTGCTGCTCTGCTCCTCCAGTTGCTTCGCGACCAACTTCTCGGTCTCGCGCACGGAGAGCCGCTTGGCCACCACCTGGTTGGCCAGGGTGATCTGGGTAGCCGCGTCCACGGCCAGCAGGGCGCGGGCATGGCCCATGTCGATATCGCCCGCCATCAGCATGGTCTGGACCGGGCTTGCCAGGTTCATCAGGCGCAGCAGGTTGGACACGGCGCTGCGGGAACGGCCCACCGCGTTGGCGGCCTGCTCGTGGGTGAAGCTGAAGTCCGTGATCAGCCGGTGAATACCTTGCGCCTCTTCCAGCGGATTCAAGTCCTCGCGCTGGATATTTTCGATCAGGGCCATGGCGGCGGCGGCCGTGTCGTCCACGTCGCGCACCAGCACGGGCACCTGCTCCAGGCCCGCGATCTGGGCCGCGCGGAAGCGGCGCTCGCCCGCGATGATCTCGTACTTCGTCTTGCCGCTCGCCTTGTCCACGCCCACGGGGCGCACAAGGATGGGCTGCATGATGCCCTGGCTCTTGATGGAGGCGGCCAGCTCCGTGAGGCTGACCTCGTCCATGCGGGTACGGGGCTGGTACTTGCCCGCCTGCATCAGGGAGACCGGCAGTTCGTTCGGAGCGCCCTGCACTGCCTGGATTTCGTTCTTGTCGCCATCGCCGCCCAGCAGCGCTTCGAGGCCGCGACCGAGGCCTTTCATTTTTTTCGTAGCCATAATTTCGTTATCAGAGGGGACAGACCCCGGATGGTGACTCGCCGTCCGCGTCTGTCCCCGAAAGCCCAGTCCGCCACCGAGCACAGTCAGCTGACCATGTTCGGTGGCGGACTCTGACACCGGGGACGGACCCCATACGGGGTCCGTCCCCTGCGCCATTACATCTTTTTAATTCGCTTGACCATCTCGGCGCCGAACTCGATATACGCCTGCGCGCCCTTGGAGCTCGGGTCGAAAGTCACGCCCGGCATGCCGTAGGAAGGCGCTTCTGCCAGCCGCACGTTGCGCGGAATGATCGTCTTGAACACCTTGTCGCCGAAGTGCTGCTCCAGCTGCGCGGACACCTGCTGCGACAGCGTCATGCGCGGATCGAACATCACGCGCAGCAGGCCGATGATCTTCAGGTCCGGATTCAGGTTCGCATGCACCTTCTTGATGGTGTTCACCAGGTCGGACAGGCCTTCCAGCGCGTAGTACTCGCACTGCATGGGAATGATCACGCCATGGGCCGCGCACAGGCCGTTCAGGGTCAGCATCGACAGGGCCGGGGGACAGTCGATCAGCACGAAGTCGTAGTCCTTGTCCACGGCGGCCAGCGCGTCCTTCAGGCGGCGCTCGCGGTTGTCCAGTTCCACCATCTCCACTTCCGCGCCCGCCAGTTCGCGGTTGGATGGCAGCACGTCGAAGCGTCCCGCCTCCGAGCGCTGGCGCGCCGTGCCGATGTCGGCGGAACCGAGCAGCACTTCATAGGTGGAGGCGGTAAGCCCCGCCTTGTTGATGCCCGCACCCATGGTGGCATTGCCCTGGGGGTCCAGGTCCACCAGCAGCACGCGCTGGTTCAGCTTGGCCAGTCCTGCGGAGAGGTTGACGGTCGTGGTGGTCTTGCCCACCCCGCCCTTCTGATTTGCGACGCAAAAAATTTTCGCCATGAATATTCTAGTTATTGAACTATACCGTTTATACGGTATAAATATTTTATTCTGTTTATACAATATAAACGTTATATACCGTTTATACGGTATATACGATTTATGCCTTTTGGATGAAAACGAGGTGCCGCTCCGCATCCAGTCCCGGCACCTGGAGAGCCTGCAAACCGCTCACTTTCCAGGGCTCTGGCAGCCGCTCTCTTTCGTCTGCCGGGGCTGTGCCTTTGAGTGCAATGAAACGCCCGCCGTCGGCCAGCAGGTGTCCTGACCAGTTCACAAAATCGCTGAGGTCGGCAAAAGCCCGTGATGTGATGACATCGAAAGGCTGCGCCGTTTCCAGCTCCTGCACCTTCTTCGTGTAGATCGTTGCGTTACCGAGGCCCAGCTCCGCCTTCACTTGCGTGAGGAAGGCGGTCTTCTTGTGGACGGTGTCGATCATCGACACTTTCATGTCCGGCCGTGCGATTGCGAGCACGATACCAGGCAAGCCGCCCCCTGCTCCTAC
The DNA here is from genome assembly GCF_021165955.1 of Massilia endophytica. Taxonomy (NCBI): domain Bacteria; kingdom Pseudomonadati; phylum Pseudomonadota; class Betaproteobacteria; order Burkholderiales; family Oxalobacteraceae; genus Massilia; species Massilia endophytica. The sequence goes on from NZ_CP088952.1 coordinate 4,729,975, forward strand.
ATCCAGCACATTCTGCGCCCCGGCGAAGGCCGGCACGGCGGCCAGCGAATCGAGCAGGTGCAGCGTCATCATCTGCATCGGGTCGCGCACGGAGGTCAGGTTGTAGACCTTGTTCCATTTGTTCAGCAGCGCCAGGTAATCCAGGAGCTGTTCGTGCTGCGTTTCCGATAACGCCAGTTTCAGTTCATTCAAGCCGTTCGTCAATACCTGAGACAGCTTTGGCCGTTCAAACAACACCATTAGGCAGCCTCATCTTTCAGCGTGAGGAAACCGCCGTAGCCCGCTTTCTTCAGGTGCACCAGCAGCAGCGAGATGGCCGCCGGGGTCACACCCGAGATGCGCGAGGCCTGGCCCAGGGTTTCCGGGCGATGCTTGGCCAGCTTCTGGCGCACCTCGACCGACAGGGCCGTGATGTCCAGATAGTTGAAGCCTTCCGGCAGCTTCAGGTTCTCGTAGTGCTCGTGCCGCTCCACTTCCTTGAGCTGGCGGTCGATATAGCCCGAATATTTCAGCTGGATCTCGATCTGCTCGCGCACGGCGTCGTCGCTCACGCCGGGGCCGGCCAGCGGCTGGCCTTCCTTGCCGCTCAGGGTCATCAGCTTTTCGTACTCCACACCGGGACGGCGCAGCAGGTCCGCCAGCGAGTATTCGCGTTCGATGGCCTGGCCGATCACGCGCTCCGACTCGGCCGCCTTCAGGATGCGCGGGTTCACCCAGGTGGATTTCAGGCGCTCCAGCTCCTGTGCCACGGCTTCGCGCTTGCGGTCGAAGGCTTCCCACTGTGCGTCGCCCACGACGCCCAGCTTGCGGCCGATTTCGGTCAGGCGCATGTCGGCATTGTCCTCGCGCAGGCTCAGGCGGTACTCGGCGCGGCTGGTGAACATGCGGTAAGGCTCCTGCACGCCCTGGGTGACGAGGTCGTCCACCAGAACGCCCAGATAGGCTTCCGAACGCGCCGGAGTCCAGGCTTCCCTGCCCTGCGTCTGCAAGGCGGCGTTGATACCGGCCAGCATGCCCTGCGCCGCCGCCTCTTCGTACCCGGTGGTGCCGTTGATCTGCCCGGCGAAGTACAGGCCGGAAATCGCCTTCGTTTCCAGCGAAGCCTTCAGGCCGCGCGGGTCGAAATAGTCGTACTCGATGGCATAGCCGGGACGCAGGATGTGCGCGTTCTCCAGGCCCTTCATCGAGCGCACCAGTTCAATCTGCACGTCGAACGGCAGGCTGGTCGAGATGCCGTTCGGGTAGAACTCGTGCGTGGTCAGGCCTTCCGGTTCCAGGAAGATCTGGTGCGATTCCTTGGACGAGAAGCGGTGGATCTTGTCCTCGATGGATGGGCAGTAGCGCGGGCCCACGCCCTCGATCACGCCCGTGTACATGGGGCTGCGGTCCAGGCCGCCGCGGATGATGTCGTGGGTCTTCTGGTTGGTGTGCGTCACCCAGCACGGCAGCTGCTTCGGATGCATGGCAGCGTTGCCCATGACGGAGAACACCGGCACCGGATCGAGGTCGCCCGGCTGTTCCGTCATCTGCGAAAAGTCGATGCTGCGGCCGTCGATGCGCGGCGGCGTACCGGTCTTCAGGCGGCCCTGAGGCAGCTTGAGCTCCTTCAGGCGGGCGGACAGGGACAAGGCGGGCGGGTCGCCTGCGCGTCCTGCCGAGTAGTTCTGCAGGCCGACGTGGATCTTCCCGTCCAGGAAAGTGCCCGCCGTCAGCACCACGGCACGGCTCACAAACTTCAGGCCGATCTGGGTCACGGCGCCAACCACGCGGTCGCCCTCCACCATCAGGTCGTCCACCGCCTGCTGGAACAGCCACAGGTTCGGCTGGTTTTCCAGGCGCGAGCGGATGGCCTGCTTGTACAGGATGCGGTCGGCCTGGGCGCGGGTGGCGCGCACGGCCGGGCCTTTGGACGAGTTCAGGATACGGAACTGAATGCCCGACTCATCGGTGGCGATCGCCATCGCCCCGCCCATCGCATCCACTTCCTTGACGAGGTGGCCCTTGCCGATGCCGCCAATGGACGGGTTGCACGACATCTGCCCAAGGGTTTCGATGTTGTGCGTCAGCAGGAGCGTCTTCTGGCCCATGCGGGCAGACGCGAGGGCCGCTTCGGTGCCGGCGTGGCCGCCGCCGACAACGATGACGTCGAATTCGGTAGGAAATAGCATGGTGGAAAGCGTAAATCGAGGTATGGAACAGAATTATAGATTCTTTTTGAGGCTGCGACTTTTTTGAGCAGAAATTTTCCGCTCAGATTGTTTCACGTGGAACAAAAGGAAGTCGATTCCCCGACTGTTCCACGTGAAACATTCACCAGCGCACCCAGGCGTCGTAGCCCGTCTTGACGATCAGCACGGAGACCACAAGCAGGAAAACGCGGCGCACAAAACCGGAGCCGTGCTTCATCGCCAACTTCGTGCCGATCAGGGAACCGGCCACCTGGCACACGGCCATCATCAAACCCAGCTGCCAGAGCAGGTGGCCGCTGTAGCCGAACCACATCAGCGCGGACAGATTGCAGGCAACATTCACGACCTTGGCCACTGCCGAGGCGCCAAGGAAGTCGAAGCCGAAACAGCGGACGAAGAGGAAGACCAGGAAGCTACCAGTGCCCGGCCCGAAGAAGCCATCGTAAAAACCGATGCACGCGCCCACCAGCACAGCGATCAGCCGCTCGCGCAGGCCGGTGTGCAGCGGCGCATGCACGCTGCCCAGGTCCTTCTTCCAGAAGGTATAGATCGCAACCGCCAGCAGCACGACCGGCAGCAGCGTCCGCATGAAGTCGGCAGGCACATGGGTCAGGGTGTAGGCGCCAAAGAAGGCGAAGGTGAAGGCGGCAACGGCGGCAGGTGCGGCCGTCGTCCACGCAATGGACACGCGCCGCGCATAGTTCACGGCGGCAGCGGCCGTACCGAAGATCCCCGCCAGCTTGCTTGTGCCTAACAGGGTTGCCGGAGCCGTCTGGCCAAACACCGAGAACAGCACCGGGATCTGGATCAGCCCTCCTCCGCCGACCACGGCATCGACCAGCCCTGCGGAGAATGCCGCCAACCCAAGAAACGCATACTCAACCATCATCAACCCTTCGCTAGACAAGCTCATCATTGTACGGGGGAAACGCAGCGGCATCAGAGCTGGTGTAAGCTAAGCGCTGAGCCAACCGCGAAACGACAACCATCATGAGCTTCCCTGCTTTCAGCTTCAGCACCGTGCCGCACATCGTTTCCGAGACCGGCGCCGCCCAGCGATTGGGCGAGCACATCCGCGCACGATTCCCCAACGTCCACCGTCCGCTGATCGTCACCGACCCCGGCTTCCTGCGCACGGGCATGGTGGCCGCGCCGGCGGCAAGCCTCGACCGCGCCGGACTGCACGCCGCCATCCACTCCGAGGTGGTGGCCGACCCGCCCGAGCAGATCGTGATGGACGGCGTGGCGGCCGCCCGCGACCATGACGCCGACCTCATCATCGGCCTGGGCGGTGGCAGCTCCATGGACGTGGCCAGGCTGATCGCCGTGCTGGCGGGAAGCGACCAGCCTCTGAAAGAGATCTACGGCATTGGGAACGTGAAGGGCGAGCGCCTGCCGCTGGTCCAGATTCCCACGACGGCAGGCACCGGTTCGGAAGTCACCAATATCGCCATCGTCACCACCGGCGAAACGACCAAGATGGGCGTTGTGGCGCCCCAGCTGTATGCAGATATGGCGCTGCTGGACGCCGAGCTCACCATCGGCCTGCCGCCGGCCGTAACGGCCGCCACCGGCATCGACGCCATGGTGCACGCCATCGAAGCCTATACGAGCAGACACAAGAAGAACCCCTTGTCGGATTCCCTGGCCCGGCAGGCGCTGGGCCTCCTGTCCGCCAACCTGATCCGTGCCTGCGAGAACGGCAAGGACCTGCACGCACGGCAGGCAATGCTGCTGGGCGCCATGCTGGCAGGGCAGGCCTTTTCCAACGCACCGGTCGCCGCCGTGCACGCCCTCGCCTATCCCATCGGCGGCATCTTCCACGTGCCGCACGGCTTGTCCAATTCCCTGGTACTGCCGCACGTCCTCCGCTTCAACGCCCCGGCAGCCGCGGCCCTGTACGCCGAGCTGGCCAGCATCGTCGTGCCGCACGCCGAAGGCAGCGAAGAAGCGCGCACCGAAGCCCTCATTGTTGCGATGCAACAAATCGCCGCCATCACCGGCATCGAGCGCAGCCTGCAGCAGGTCGGCATCCAGGAAAGCGACCTCGACCGCCTCGCCGACGACGCCATGCTCCAGACCCGCCTCCTCGGCAACAACCCCCGCGAGCTCACCCGAGCCGACGCCTACGCCATCTACGCTGCCGCCCTATAACAGCATAGTTGCCGCGGGCCGCCAACCGCGGGTACTTGAGGATGGTCACGACCACCCTTCGTCATCAGCGCATCATGACTTCTCTTCATTTCCATGGAGGAAGTCATGCCATATCGCCTCGCCGATCCGGAGCAATTGGTCAAGCCACATGGCAACCATGCAGCACTGGTCCTGAGCGTGATCCGAACCGGAATCTGGGTAGTCGATCAGTGGAATACTGATCCGCAGCGTACTTTCGTCGACCGTCGGTTCATCCGCGTGCCGCCACGCAACCCGCAACGCAGAGCGGACGGCAGTTTCATTCGGCCAAGCGACAATGCGCTTGCCTTTTCGGTGATCGAACTATGCTGATGACCGCCCTTCTTCTGGCGCTGGCTCAAAGCGCATTGACCCAGCAAGTCAGCTGCCCGCCATGGCTAAGCAAGGATGCATTCAAACCCGGCAGAGCCCCGGACGGCTGGGTCGCCCTGATGCCGAGCGCAGCGCGGCTGTCAGGCGGTGGCCTGCTGTATGGCCCGCCTGAGGAACAAGCCTATCTGCGCCCCGACAAAACGAGCGAAAGAACCATCCAGAACCAGACCGAGTACACCACTTCCTGGAGACTAAGCCAACCTCATCAGTTCGAAACGTGGATGTTCTGCTCTTATGGCGGACAAGCCTCGCTCCAAATCTTCAAGAAGGTTCGTTCCGATGCCAATCAATGCACCGCAACGAGCAGGCTCACGCGCGGTACGTTCACGGAAGTCCAATTTGAATGCCGTTAGTTCGGCACGCTCACTACCGTCCCGCTGACCACAATGGCATTCGCGCCGGGGTTCGCGGAAATCGGAGGAACGTTGGCGACCGTAATAGGCGCCAGCGCATTGGGCCGGGTCTGGGTGCGTACGACTTGCGAAGGCGGCAAGGGGGTCCCGTTCTTCAGGTTCGCATACACCGCGTCGAGTGCCCGGAACAGGTAGACGTGCAGCGGCACGATGGCCGTGGGCAGCAGGCTGGTGAAAGAATCGAAGTGATTGGCGTTCGTCACCTCGAGGTAGCGCAGCCTGCTGTTGCCGCCCTCCACTGCCGCGTTCAGGCCAACATAGGCACGTGAAGCGTGGTTCACGGGGATCAGCGCATCGGAACGGCCGGAAACGATCATGGCGGGCTTGCCATGGAGATTTCCCGTAGCGGCTACCTCAGCCATGCCTGAGCGCACGCGAGCGCTCCTGGAGGCCATATCGCCCGTTAGCGGGGCTCCCGTCACCGCATCGGCCCCGGTGGCCAGCGAACGCAGGCAGAGGAAGCCATCGAGCGCCTGGTCGGCAATGTTCGACGAGGGCGACACGGCCGCGCTGTAGATCTTGGCGCCCCCTACGGAATCCTCATACACAGGCGTGCCAACGATGCCGTTTTGCGTGGCAAAGCTGCTCGCCTTGAGCAGGGGCGCCAAGGGAATCGGACTGCCGGTGGCGTCGACCGCCGCCCAGCTGAAGCCGCAGATGTTGTCGGCCACCGAGAACTTGCCGTAGGCGTTGACATAGGTCACTGCAACAAGGACGTTGGTCAGGGCATGGAAAGCCTGCAAAGGCTCGGCGTCGATGTGCCAGCCATAGGCGACCATACGCGCTTTCGCGTCGCTCATCTGCGCCGCGACGTCCACGCCCGTCAGTAAGCCTTTTGCTGCGAGCGAAGTACACCGTCCGGCGCTTCCTGCAATGCAAGGCTGGTAGAGCGCCGCATAGCTCGAATAGTCCAGCAGCGGCTTGCCCTGCGCTGGAACGACGGCTGAGCCCTGCCGGACGGTATAGCCTGTGGACATCTTCGGCTGGATCTGCGGTTCCGTCGCGGCCACCGCATCGATCAGCCCTTGTGTATCCTGCTCGGCCGCCAACAGCGCCGAACCCGCCCCGTTGGAGATACTGGAGGCAATGGTCCAGGTATTGGCAGGCGTGAGCCGGATCTTCTGTCCATACCTTTCGTTGAGCACGTAGAAAGCAAATTCGACGGCCTGCAAGGTGATCTTTCCCCACTCCTTCTCCGGATTCTGCTGGGAGTGCGCATGCTTGAAGGCGATACGGCCGGGGAAATTCAACGCAAACGCCGTGCGCTCCGCATCGCTCAGCGCAGGCGTGAAGTGCGAGGTCTTGCCTGCGGCGCTGCGCGAGGTGCGGACGCCATTGATCAGGTTCACACTGTCGTCCTCGAAGGTGTAGAGACCGGTGCCGCTGCCCTTGTCCGCATAGGCCACTGCGCAGTTGTTCTTCAAACCCCACTCGCCCGCGCTGCCGATGGCGCCATAAATGCCGCGCGAACCGCTGGAAGTCCCCGTCACAATGCAAGGATTGTTGACGGGGTCAAAGCTCGCGGGCACCTGCACCATCAGCGTCACGTTCTGCCTGCCGGAGCCATCGTCGGCATATGCGAGATACTCGGTCCCCGCGACCTTCCCGCTGGGACCATACAGGCTTCCGTATCCGCTGCTGGCGGCAATGTCGAGCACGGCACGGTAGTTCGTGTAGATAGCGTTGCGGCGCAGCTCTGCGGCCGTTGGATGTGCCGGGTCCGCATAGCCCGGCGCTGCGGCAGCGGCGAGACCGGCAGCGCCAAGGCCGGCGGTCAGCAGGTCGTCGCTGTCGCCGTCGTAGCTCGTGGAAGTGATTGGCCCGAGGAAGGCCGGTTTGACGTTGGGCTGGCTGCCGACGGTATCGTCATGGCAGGAAACCAGCGCCAGCAAGGTGGCGCTGGCCAGGGCGTATCGGTACGGTTGCATGTCATCTCCTGAGGGAATGGCACTTCACCGCACAAAGTAAAACGCCGGTCGAGTCCGGCGCTTGTGATTGCTTAAGCGCGCTTCAGGTTGGCGCGCTTCGGCTTGAAAAAATCCCAGGCCGCTTCGGCTGCTTCCAGGTCAGCGTTCTGCGGACCGGTCAGCCAATTGATAAAGCGCGGATAGCGCTTCAGACGGCTGGGTTCGGCATGGCCTGCACCGTCGATACGATACAGGCCCACCTGCAGCCCATCAGGTGCCCTACCCCACATGTAGCGCGTGACGCGCGTTCGCGCCCGCTCGTCGCCCTCCGGCAGATGCACGACGTCGGGCACGTCCGCCAAGCCCGCCAGCTCGCGCCAGGCGTGCACGGTATCCTCAATGCTGCGCACAGGCTCGGCGAACCCGAACGCATACCAAGGTTTGCCACCGCGATAGTAAATCAGCGGATCAGCCGTGCAACCGAAGACCAGCGCGGGCAGCGGCACCGCGGGCTCCTTGCAGCGGCCGGGCGGCGGCATGCCCGCCAGCACCACCGAGAATGCCGCCAGCTTCCGCGGAAGCGCGGTGGCAACGGCGTAAGCCATCCAGCCGCCGCGCGATACTCCCATCAGGTAGACGCGATCGGGATCCACATCGTGATTGGCCACTGCATGGTCGACCAGCGCGCCGATGAACCCGACATCATCCTTCTTCGCCACGCGCGCTTCCGATGCGAAGCAGTCGCTCCATCCGCCTTTTCCCGCGTCCGGTGCGATGACCACGAGCTGCTCGCGCGCCCCGATTTCAAGCCACAGGGATAGCGGCGAGGGGGAAACGCCAGTCCCAGCACCTGGTCTGCCGAGGCGCCAGCGCCATGAAGCACGACCACCAGCGCCCGCCTCTTGGCTCCTTCCCTTGGCGGCGCCGCTACCAGATAACGGCGCTTTCCTTCCGGGCGGCCGAGTGTTGCGGGCACCGGCACGAGCGCTGCTCCGGCACTGTCGTTGACACCTTGCAGGAGAGCCCTGAACGTGGCGGCAACATTGGCATAACTGAGCATTCACATCCTCAAAAAAAACGCCGGACTGATCCGGCGTTCGATTTGCTTAAGCTGGCTTCTTCTTCCTGCCCATGAAAGCCACAATCTCTCCCACGATGCCGCGCCGGAACGCCAGCACGCAGGCAACGAAGATCAGGCCGGTCACCATGCTCACCGCCTCGCCCAGGGTGTTGAACCATTCGATGCCGGTATTCGTTGCGACGAAAGCGCCGAAGTCGCCCAGCTTGTTCTCCAGCGCAATGATCAGCACCGCGCCCAGGATCGGGCCAGCCAGGGTGCCCATGCCGCCCACCAGGGTCATGAGGATGACCAGGCCCGACATGGTCCAGTGCACGTCCGTGAGTGTTTCGAAACCGAGCACCACGGTCTTGGTGGCGCCTGCCAGGCCTGCCAGCGCGGCGGAGAGCACGAAGGCCATCAGCTTGTACTTGTCCACGTCATAGCCCAGCGAGATGGCGCGCGGCTCGTTTTCCTTGATCGCCTTCAGCACCTGGCCGAAAGGCGAGTGCACGGTGCGCACGATCAGCATGAAGCCCAGCACGGCAATGGCCAGCACCACGAAGTACAGGGTCAGGTCGTTGCCCAGATCCACGGCTCCCAGCAGCTTACCGCGCGGCACGCCCTGCAGGCCGTCTTCGCCGCCGGTGAAGTTGGTGAAGCGGAGGCCGCCGAAGTACACCATCTGGGCCAGCGCCAGGGTAATCATCGAGAAATAGATGCCCTGGCGGCGGATGGCCAGCGCGCCCATCACCAGGCCGATCAGCGCCGCGCCGCCCACGCCGGCCAGCAGGGCCAGTTCGAAGGGCAGGCCCCAGTTCTTCAGCGCATTGCCCGCCACATAGCCCGCACCGCCGAAGAAGGCCGCGTGGCCGAAGGACAGCAGGCCCGTGAAGCCGATCAGCAGGTTGAAGGCGCAGGCGAACAGCGCGAAGCACAGCAGCTTCATCAGGAAGACGGGATAGCCCACGAAGGGCGCTGCCAGCGCCACAATGAGCGCAAGGGCGTAGCCGATATTCTTGTTCATACTTGACCTCTTATTTCTCTTTGCCGAACAGGCCAGCCGGGCGCAGCAGCAGCACGATGACCATCACCAGGAACACCACGGTGGAGGAGAATTCCGGGTAGAACACGCGCGTCAGGCCCTCGATCACGCCCAGGCCCAGGCCGGTGAGGATGGAGCCCATGATCGAGCCCATGCCGCCGATCACCACCACGGCGAACACGACGATGATGAGGTTCGAACCCATCAGCGGAGAAACCTGGATAATAGGCGCGGCCAGCACCCCAGCGAAGCCCGCCAGGGCCACGCCGAAGCCGTAGGTCAGGGTCACCATCAGCGGCACGTTGATGCCGAAGGCTTCCACCAGCTTGGGGTTCTCGGTGCCCGCGCGCAGATAGGCGCCCAGCTTGGTCTTCTCGATCACGAACCAGGTCGCGAAGCACACGATCAGCGAGGCCACCACCACCCAGCCGCGGTAATTCGGCAGGATCATGAAGCCCAGGTCGGTGGCGCCCTGCAGCAGCTCGGGCGTATCGAAAGGCTGGCCGGAAACGCCGTAGAAGGAACGGAACACGCCTTCCACCAGCAAGGTGATGCCAAAGGTGAGCAGCAGGCCGTAGAGATGGTCCAGCTTGTACAGCCAGCGCAGCATGGTTTTCTCGATGACGATGCCGAGCGCGCCCACCACCAGCGGCGCCAGCAGCAGCATCGCCCAGTAGCTCAGGCCCAGGTAGGTCATGCCCATCCACGCCAGGAAGGCGCCCATCATATACATGGCGCCGTGCGAGAAGTTAATCACGTTCAGCAGGCCGAAAATGACCGCCAGGCCGAGCGACAACATGGCATAGAAGGAGCCGTTGACGAGACCCAGCAGCAGCTGGCTCATCATTGCAGGCAGAGGAACGCCGAAAATATCCATGGCTGCACAAATTCAAAAAGAGTCAAAAAGAAAGGCGCAGCGGGATAACGCTGCGCCGTAGGCAGGGCGCGGAAACCGCCGGTCGGCGCGTGCGCCCTGCCGGCTTACCGCATTACTTCCACAGCGCGCACTTGGTCTCGGCCTTGGTGGCGTAAGCCTGGTCGCCCGGAATGGTGGCCACCAGCTTGTAGTAGTCCCAAGGATACTTCGACTCGGACGGCTTCTTCACTTCCATCAGGTACATGTCGTGCACCATGCGGCCATCCGGACGGATCACGCCGTTCTTGGCGAACATGTCGTTGATCGGGGTCTTCTTCATCTGCGCGATGACCTTGTCCGAATCGTCGGTGCCCACCGCCTTCACGGCCTTCAGGTAGTTGGTGGCGGCGGAGTAGTCCGCTGCGTGCAGCATCGAAGGTTCCTTCTTCATCTTCGCGAAGAAGCGCTTGGACCATGCACGGGTTTCAGGATTCATATCCCAGTACCAGCCATCGGTCAGGTACATGCCCTGGGTAACGTTCAGGCCCAGCGAGTGCACGTCGTTGATGAAGATGAGCAGGCCAGCCAGCTTCATTTTCTTGGTGATGCCGAATTCGTTGGCCGCCTTGATGGAGTTGATCGCATCGCCGCCCGCATTGGCCAGGCCCAGGATCTGGGCGCCGGAGGACTGCGCCTGCAGCAGGAAGGAGGAGAAGTCGGAAGCCGAGAGCGGGTGCTTCACGCTGCCCAGCACCTTGCCGCCGCCGGACTTCACCACGGCCGCCGTATCGTTCTCCAGCGACTGGCCGAAGGCATAGTCCGCAGTCAGGAAGTACCAGTTCTTGCCGCCCTGCTTCAGGATGGCGTTGCCGGTGCCGCGCGCCAGGGCGATGGTGTCGTAGGCGTAGTGGATGGTGTAAGGGGTGCATTCCTCGTTGGTCAGGCGCGCGGAACCGGCGCCGATGGAGATGAACACTTTCTTCTTCTCGGCCGCCACCTTGGCCATGGCCAGGTTCGCGCCCGAGTTGGTGCCGCCGATCAGCATGTCCACGCCCTGCTGGTCGAACCATTCGCGGGCCTTGGAGGCGGCGATGTCGGCCTTGTTCTGGTGGTCGGCCGAAATGAATTCGACCTTCTTGCCTGCGATGACGACGCCCGCATCGGCAATCGCCATCTTCACCGCCTCGGCGCCGCCGGCGCCATCGATATCGGTGTACAGGCCGGACATGTCGGTGATCATGCCGATCTTGATGGTGTCGCCCGATACCTGGGCAAATGCCGCGGTGGAGAGGCTCATTGCGCAGATGGCAGCGGCTGCGGTGGCGATAGCTTTACGTTTCATTATGTCTCCGATCAAGGTTCTGAGTTCGTGTTGTAGTCCTTGCCCACTTCAAACGCCCAGCAGCTCGGTCAGGACCGGCATCTTGGCGTTCAATTCGGACGAAGCGAAGGTCTCCACAATCTGACCGTGCTCCATCACGTAAAACCGATCCGCCAGTGGTGCGGCGAAGCGGAAATTCTGTTCGACCATCACGATGGTGTAGCCCTTGGATTTCAAGGTCGTGATCATGCGGGCGAGGCCCTGGACGATGACAGGCGCAAGGCCTTCGGAGATTTCGTCCAGCAGCAGCAGGCGCGCGCCGGTGCGCAGGATGCGGGCGACGGCCAGCATCTGCTGTTCGCCGCCCGAGAGGCGCGTGCCCTGGCTGTTGCGGCGTTCCTTCAGGTTCGGGAACATCTCGTAGATTTCCTCGACCGGCATGCCCTTGCCGTCAGTTTTCAGCGCGGGCGGCAGCATCAGGTTTTCTTCAGTGGACAAGGAGGAGAAGATGCCGCGTTCTTCGGGGCAGTAGCCCACGCCCAGGTGCGCCACCTTGTAGGTTGGCAGACCGATGGCCTCTTCGCCGTTGATCTTGATCGATCCCTTGCGGGCCCCGGTCAGGCCCATGATCGCGCGCAGCGTCGTGGTGCGGCCCGCGCCGTTGCGGCCCAGCAGGGTCACTACCTCGCCCGGCTGCACCGACATGTTCACGTCATGCAGGATATGCGATTCGCCATACCACGCCTGCAGATTGCTGATTTCCAGTGCAGTCGTCATCAGTGCGCTCCCACCAGTTCGGTGGCTTCGGTTCCCATATAGGCTTCCATCACCTGCGGATTCTTGGAAACTTCGGCATAGCTGCCTTCGGCCAGCATCGCGCCTCGCTGCAGCACGGAGATCTTGTCGCAGATGCCGGAGACAACGTTCATATTGTGTTCGACCATGAGAATGGTGCGTCCGTTCGATACCTTCTTGATCAATTCCGTCACGCGGTGCACATCCTCGTGGCCCATGCCCTGGGTGGGCTCGTCCAGCAGCATCAGCTCCGGCTCCATGGCCAGGGTGGTGGCGATTTCCAGCGCGCGCTTACGGCCGTAAGGCATGTCTGCGGTGATGGTGTCGGCAAAGCTGGTGAGATCGACTTCGGCCAGCAGCTGCATGGCGCGTTCGTTCAGCTGGTTCAGGGAACGCTCGCTTTTCCAGAAGTGGAAGGTGGTGCCCAGCTGGCGTTGCAGGCCGATACGCACGTTCTGCAGCACGGTGAGATGCGGGAAGACGGCGGAAATCTGGAAAGAACGGATCACGCCCATGCGCGCGATCTGCGCGGGCTTGGCGGAGGTGATGTCCTTGCCGTTGAACAGAATCTGTCCGGAGGTCGGAACGAGAAACTTGGTGAGCAGGTTGAAACAGGTGGTCTTGCCCGCGCCGTTCGGTCCGATCAGGGCGTGGATGTGGCCACGCTGCACCTTCAGGTTCACGTCGTTGACGGCGGTGAAACCCTTGAATTCCTTGGTCAAATTCCTTGTTTCCAAGATGAAGTTTGACATCGTGTCTCCCGATTATTCTTTACATACTGCTAAATTTTTTTTCAGATCATACACAGGATGATTGGGGCTCACAATACAGTATAACTACCATAAAGTTTTGATATTTTGCTTCCAAACTTGCCAGAAATTTGGTCACCGTTTGGCAGAAAATTGCGCTACGCAGCGGTTTTGCTGCAGAATCCTTGCCGTCTTCTCGGCAATCATGATCGTGGGGGAGTTCGTATTTCCGGACGTGATACGCGGCATGACCGAGGCGTCCACGACGCGTAGTCCTGTTACATTTCGGACACGAAGTTGGCTATCCACAACAGCCATCGGATCGTCCGCCCTGCCCATCTTGCAGGTGCCCACGGGATGGAAGATCGTAGTGCCGATGGCGCCCGCCGCTTCCGCCAGTTCGTCCTCGGTGCGGTAGTGGATGCCCGGCTTGAACTCCTCGGGCGCGTATTTTTTCAGCGCCGGTGCGGCCACGATGGCGCGCGTCAGCCCCAGTGCGGCTGCGGCTACCTTGCGGTCTTCCTGCGTGCTCAGATACATGGGCGCGATTTTCGGCGGCGCGTACGAATCGGAGGAGGCGATGCGCACATGGCCGCGTGAAGTGGGGCGCAGGTTGCATACGCTGGCCGTAAAGGCCGGGAAGGTGTGAAGGGGCTCGCCGAAGCGCTCGAGCGACAGCGGCTGCACGTGGTACTGAAGATTGGGCGAGGGCTGGTCTGGATGCGATTTCGCGAATGCGCCCAGCTGGGACGGCGCCATCGACATCGGACCGCTCTGGAACAGCATGTATTCGAGGCCGATGCGCATTTTGCCGAACCAGTTGCTGGCCATGGTGTTCAGTGTTTTCGCGTTAGTAACCTTGAACACCATCCTCAGTTGAAGATGGTCCTGCAGGTTGGCGCCCACGCCCGGCAGGTCCGCAACCGGCTGCACGCCCGCCGCATGCAGGGCCTGCGCATCGCCAATGCCGGACAGCTGGAGAATCTGCGGCGAACCGACCGCGCCTGCAGCCAGCAGCGTCTCGCGCGCTTCCGCAAACCACTGGGTGCCGCCGCCGGTGAAAATCACGCCCTTGCACACCGCGCCGCCTTCTCCCTGCTCGATCATCAGCTTCTCCACATGGCAACCGGTCATGAGCGTCAGGTTCGGGCGCCGCGTCGCTGGCTTGAGAAAAGCCTTGGCTGTATTCCAGCGGATGCCGCGCCTCTGGTTCACTTCGAAGTAGGAAGAACCGAGATTGTCGCCCCGGTTGAAGTCTTCGACCTTGGGAATGCCTACCTGTTCCGCGGCATCGCGGAAGGCGTCGAGAATTTTCCAGGACAGCCTCTGCTTTTCCACCCGCCATTCGCCGCCAGCGCCGTGATAGTCCGTCGCGCCGAGGTGATGGTCTTCGCTTTTCCTGAACAGGGGCAGCACTTCCTCCCAGCGCCAGCTCGGATCGCCCGTCAGCTCGGCCCAGTGATCGTAATCGCCCGCCTGGCCGCGCATATAGATCATGCCGTTGATGGAGGAACTTCCGCCCACCACTTTCCCGCGCGGGTAAAGGAGGCTGCGGCCGCCCAGGCCTGCATCGGGTTCGGTGCGGTAAAGCCAGTCCGTGCGCGGATTGTCGATGCAATGCAGGTAGCCGACGGGGATATGGATCCAGACGTAATCGTCCTTGCCGCCCGCCTCGATCAGCAGCACCTCAACGTTCTTGTCCTGGGTAAGGCGGTTGGCCAACACGCAACCGGCAGTTCCGGCGCCAACAATGATGTAGTCGAACTGTCCTGCCGATTCCAAATGCTGTCTCCTATGCCTGGTGCATTTCGGCGACCAGGGTTTCCATCAGCTGGGCGCAGCTCATGGAGCGCGCCCTTGCCACGCCCGTACCGCACCACATCGACATCAACTCCGTATCGCCCCGCTTGGCGGCTTCCGCCCGGATACTGCCGGTCAGGGCATTCTGCACCGGATATGGTGGAAGCTGTAGCTCAACAGCAGATAAATGTTGCATAAATGTATTTTCCAGACCACGGGCGTAGCGGCCGGAGAAGGTACGGGTCAGGCGGGTTGGCGCATTCCCCGCATGCAGGAGCCGCTGTTTGTAGGAAGGATGGATGCCCGATTCCTCCGTGACGAGGAAGGCTGTCCCCATCTGCACCGCCGAAGCGCCCATGGCCAGGCGCTCCCGGATATCCGCCCCGGTCATGATATTGCCCGCTGAAATGACGGGAATTTGCACGGCCTTCACTACGGCCGCCAGCAATTCCAGCGCCCCCATCGTCGCCTCGCGCTGGTCGACGAGGAAGGTGCCGCGATGCCCACCTGCCTCCACACCAGATGCCACCACAGCATCCGCGCCAATGGATTCCCAGGCCTGCGCTTCCCCAACCGTAGTCACAGTTCCTACCACCGCGATACCGGCCGCATGCAGACGTTCAACTTGAGCCCGCTCAAGGATATTGAAGGTAAAACTCGCCACGGCCGACTTGAGCTCGATCAAGGTCTCGAACTGGGCCGTAAAGTCTTCACACCATTTCGCCGGGGTCGGCAGGCTGTC
Organism: Massilia endophytica; assembly: GCF_021165955.1. NCBI lineage: Bacteria > Pseudomonadati > Pseudomonadota > Betaproteobacteria > Burkholderiales > Oxalobacteraceae > Massilia > Massilia endophytica. The sequence continues at coordinate 4,745,414 of NZ_CP088952.1, forward strand.
CCAGCCCAGGCTTTCCCAGACGGGCCGCAGCAGTTCCTTGGCCCGTGCAACTTCTTCGTCCGAAGGGGATGGCGTGTTCTGGACGAAGAAATTGAGCATGAAGGGCTTGTCGCTGAGACGGCGGATCTCCGCCACCTGGGCACGGATGGTGTCCGGCGCGAGCAGCGAGGCGCCAACCGAGCCCAGCCCGCCTGCATTCGACACCGCAGCCACCTGCGCCGGAGTATTCGAGCCGCCCGCCATCGGTCCCTGGATGATGGGATGGGGGAAAAGGTTCAGGAATTCCATGTCAGCTCCTTATTCGGCTGTGGATAAGCTATTGGATATCCACAGGCATCGTTTGTGCGTAAACCGCTTTCGCATGTGGAGGTCCATTTTTGTCCCAAAACAGTTCCTCGTCCATACAAGGTTTACGCGCCCGCTTATTCAGACCGTAAACGATTGATTTCCTTCCGCTTCGCCCACTTATCCACAGAAAGGCCGAGTTGTTAACAACTACTACTATTTTGTATACCTACCTTATCAATGTAAACCTACTGCCTTACCTACCAGCCGCAGCGCCCCCTCAAGCGCTTCAAGAGAAATCGAACCGAGCGCAATTCGCAAAGCCTGAGGAGACTGCAAGCCGATCGAGAAAGGCTCGGCCGTTGTCACCAGTACACCGGAACGCTGCAAATCGGCTGCCACCACATCTGCGCGCAGGTAGTCCGGAAGCTCCAGCCATAAAAAATAGGATGAGGGATGACTTCTGACCGCCGCACCATCCAGTATTTTCCGGGCCAGACGCTGCCTGGCTGCAGCATCTGCCCGCTTCCGCTCTTCGAGCTCATCCACCAGACCCGACTCGATCCATTGGCAAGCCAGGGCGACAGTCATCGACGGCGTATTCCAGGTTGAGATCCTGATTGCATGCTCAAGTTCTGGAATCAGCGCCTCGGGCGCTGCAACAAAACCGAGACGCAGCCCGGACGCCACGCTTTTCGAAAGCCCGGATACATAAACGGTGCGCTCTGGAGCGTAAGTGAACACTGGCTTTGGCGCCGGTTCGGCAAGGAAGGCATATGCGCCGTCTTCGATAATGAAGAACCCGAAACGCTCGGCCAGTGCTGCAAGCCGAAGTCTGTCCTGATCCGTCATGATCCAGCCAAGCGGGTTATGCATGGTCGGCATGGCATAGACCGCGCGAACCGGCCTCTCCATGCACAGCTTTTCCAGGGAATCGAGACACATGCCGCCACCGGCGGCAGGCAGGGCAGCCAGATCGAGCCTGCTCGCAATCGCCAATGCTTTCAAACCGGGATAAGTCAGCGCATCGGCTGCCAGCAGGTCTCCCGGTTTGAGCAAAGCGCTGACAGCCACCGACAATCCCTGCTGCGCACCATTGACGATCAAGACCTGCCTGCCTGGCACACGAATGGAGCGGTTGCGCAAATGCCGGGCGACTGTCTCGCGTTCGTGGGGACGTCCACCTTGGGGAGCAGAATGAAGCAGGGCATCGAGATCTCCCGAATTCGCCAGGGTTCTCAAGCCTTCGCGCAGCATTTCCGCCTGGCCTGGCAAAGAAGGATAGTTGAAGCTCAGGTCCACGGCGCCGCTTGGCAAGGGATGCTGTTCCAGGCCAAGTCCCCGGGGCAGCGAAGCATCGCGAACGAATGTGCCGCGCCCGCCCTCGCCCACGGCAAGCCCGGATTTCTCCAGCTCCGCATACACGCGAACGGCGGTCGCCAGGGCGATGCCCCGCTCCTTCATCATGCGCCGCAAGGGAGGAAGCTGTTCGCCAGGCCGGAGTTCGCCACGCTGGATAGCGGAGGAAAAATGATCGACCAGCTGTTTGTAGCGATTCTTCGGCATGAGCTGTATCCAGAACAATTAATTCACTGTACCAGATACGCCGCGTAAGCTCGCGGGCATGGAAAACCTGATCATGTTCTGCGGCGCCGTGACGCTGCTGCTGCTTTCGCCCGGCCCCAATATGGCGTTCGTGCTCGCCCATTCCTCCGCTTACGGACGTAGTGCAGGCGTCGCGGCCGCTTTCGGCATCGGTGCAGCCGACATCATTCTTACCCTGCTGACCGTAGCCGGATTCACCTCCCTGGTGGCGGCCTGGCCCGCTGCGATGGCAACGATCCGGTACGCAGGCGCCTGCTACCTGCTTTACATGGCCTGGCGCGCCTTGGCGGCCAGGAGCAAGCCGCTGGACGGAGAGCTCGGGTCTGGAGCCGTGTTCTGGCGGGCAGTGGTCAATAACCTGCTGAATCCAAAGGCAATTCTGTTCTTCCTGGTCTTCATTCCACAGTTCGTCGACCCGGAAACCGCTTCCCCGGCTGGCCAGCTGCTGGTACTGGGCCTGCTGCTCACGGCAATCAGCACGGTCTTCCACACGGCCCTGGCGTTTGCTGGCGGCGTCCTTCGTTTTCCGGGTCAACGCTACCTTCTGGCAGCCGTTTTGCTCCTTCTGGCGCTGCGTCTGTTGATAAGTCGATGAATATCCACAGGAACGAATGTGCGTAAACACCCCGTCTGTACACAGGCCTATTTTTTGTACAGAACTCGTCCTTCGCTCATACAATGCTTGTTCAGGCAGTTTTGAAAGATGTAAACACCTGATTTTGTGGATGTTAACAGCCTTATCCACAGACACTCTCCCGTTTACTATCTACTACCAGAGTAAATATTTACTCTTATATCTATAAAACAGCGGAGCGAACATGCGTCTTGGCGTGATCTCGGCCCTGGCTGAAGAACAGCAGGGATTGATAGAAGCCATGGAAGGCCCTCAGAGCGTTTTGCACGGCATGCGCGAGTACACAGCCGGAAAACTCTGGAAAATCGACTCTGTGTGTGTTTTATCGCGAATTGGCAAGGTTGCCGCTGCCATGACAGCCGCGACGCTTGTGGAAAAATTCGGAGTTACCCACATCGTCTTCACCGGCGTGGCCGGAAGCGCCGATTTTGATGTGCGTGTGGGCGATATCGTTGTCGCCGAATCGTTGATCCAGCACGATATGGACGCTTCTCCCCTGTTTCCCCGCTTCGAAGTGCCGCTCACGGGCCTCTCCCGCCTGCCGACTGACAAGGAAATGAGCGCCAGGCTGTCCGCCGCCGTCAGCCGCTTTCTGGAAAACGAGAAAAACAGGACCCTGCACCGCGGCCTGATAGGCAGCGGCGATCAGTTCATGAGCGATCCGGTGAAGCTGGCGGCGCTGAAGAATGCGCTGCCCGACCTGCTGGCCGTGGAAATGGAAGGGGCGGCGGTCGCCCAGGTCTGTTTCGAACTGGGCGTGCCCTTTGGCGTTATCCGGACCATCTCGGACAACGCCAACGAGGATGCGGCCATGGATTTCATGCACTTCGTGAAGCACGTGGCTTCACGCTATGCATTCCATGTGATCCGTAACTTCTGCCAGGCCTAGGCGCCCAGCGTCATCAGGCTGGCGTTGCCGCCGGCTGCCGTGGTGTTCACGCACAGCGCGCGTTCGGCGATCAGGCGCCACAGCGGGATCTCGCCGTCTTCCGTCGTGTCGATCACTGAAATCAGCGCGCCTTCGCGGGCTGCCAGCGGCTCGCGCACGCCCGCCGCCAGCGCCGATTCGACCAGGGCAATCTGGAAGTCGCCCTTGATGCCATCCAGGCTGCCTACCACTTGAATGCGGTCCTGCACTGCGGCCGGAAGGTCGGCAGGTACGCAGGACGTCGACGACGTGACCACGAGCGCCTGGTTGCCGGTCGCCAGAACCGCCGCGAGCTGGTTGAGCAGCACCTGCTGGCTGTCCGCGACGCAGACGATGGTCCCGCGCGGCATGTAGCTCAGGGTATTGCGTTCCCCAGTGGGCCCGGGCAGCAGCGTGACCTGGCCCAGTGGCGTGGTGCGTGCATAGTGCTCGGCCAGCGCGGCCATGCGTTCCTTGCCATGCGTTTTGGCCCAGGCCATGAGCGCATCCATGCTTGGCACGGACAGGCGGGAATGCGGTTCGCCCGAGTACATGCCGCGCTGAAGGCGCTTCAGGTAGAGGGGGCCGCCCGCTTTCGGGCCGGTGCCGGACTTGCCTTCGCCGCCGAAGGGCTGCACGCCTACGACCGCGCCGACGATATTGCGGTTCACGTAGATATTGCCCACATGCGCGCGCGAGGTGATGTAGTCGATGGTCTCGTCGATACGCGAATGCACACCCAGGGTCAGGCCGAAACCGCTGGCATTGATCTCGTCGATCACCTTCGGCAGCTCCGAACGCTTGTAGCGGATAACGTGCATGACAGGGCCGAAGACTTCCTTCGTCAGCTCGCTCAGGGAACGGATCTCCAGCACTGTCGGCGGCACGAAGGTGCCATCCGAGTCGGATGGAACGCCCAGCGAGAAGTGGGCCACGGCGGACATGCGCGTGCGGTCGATATGCGAGAGCAGGTTCTGCTGCGCTTCCGCATCGATCACCGGGCCGATATCCGTCACGAGGCGGTCCGGGCTGCCGATCTTCAGCTCGCCCATGGCGCCCTTCAGCATCTTGATCGTCTTGTCGGCGATGTCTTCCTGCAGGAAGAGCACGCGCAGCGCGGAGCAGCGCTGGCCCGCACTGTCGAAAGCGGAGGAAATCGCGTCCTGCACCACCTGTTCCGGCAGCGAGGAGGAATCCACGATCATGGCGTTCTGGCCGCCGGTTTCCGCGATCAGCGGAATGTCCGTGCTTTCCGCGACGGAGCGCTTGGCGAGGGTGCGGTTGATCAGCTGCGCCACTTCGGTGGAGCCGGTGAATATCACACCCTTGATGCGCGAATCGTTGCACAGCCCCGCGCCAACGACTTCGCCGCGGCCGGGCAGGAACTGGAGCGCCTCGCGCGGCACGCCTGCTTCATGCAGCAGCTGCACGGCGCGGTGTGCGATCAGCGGCGTCTGTTCCGCAGGCTTCGCGAGCACCACGTTGCCGGCAGCAAGCGCCGCAGCCACCTGGCCGGTGAAGATCGCGAGCGGGAAGTTCCATGGGCTGATGCAGGTGACCGGGCCCAGGGCCAGGATATTGGTCGAATGGCGAACCTGCTCCGCGTAGTAGCGCAGGAAGTCGACCGCCTCGCGCACTTCAGCCACCGCGTTCGGCAGCGACTTGCCCGCTTCGCGGATGGCCAGCGCCATCAGCTCCAGCTTGTGGGTTTCAAACAGGTCCGCAGCACGCAGCAGTGCGGCGGCTCGGAGCGATGGTTCGGTGGTTTGCCAGTCCATGGCGAAGTTCGTAGCTGCCGCCAGCGCCATTTCCACATCGCGCGCACTCGCTTCGGTGACTTCGCCCACGATATCGGCATTGCGCGCGGGGTTGCGCACCTGCTGCGGCGTGCCTTCGACGGCATCCACCGCCAGCAGCGGCGCCGCGCGCCAGCTGCGCTTCTCCGACAGGGCGGCTGCCACTTCGCGCAGCACGTCCTCGTTCGAGAGATCCAGGCCGGAGGAATTCTTGCGCTCGGAGCCGAACATGGCCAGCGGCAGCGCAATGCCGGGATGCGGCAGGCCGCCTTCGGCGCGCGCGATTTCCACAGGATTGCGCACCAGGGCATCCACTGGAACACTGGCGTCCACGATCTGGTTCACGAAGGAGGAATTGGCGCCGTTTTCCAGCAGGCGGCGCACCAGGTAGGCGAGCAGCGTTTCATGCGAACCCACCGGGGCATAGATGCGGCAGGGCTTGCCCAGGTTTTCCGCGCCAACCACCTGGTCGTACAGGGTTTCGCCCATGCCGTGCAGGCACTGGAACTCGTAATTCTCGATGCCGTCGCGCTTGGCCCAGGTGTAGATCGTGGACAGCGTCTGCGCGTTGTGCGTTGCGAACTGTGGATAGATAACATCCGTGGCGGCGAGCAGGCGCTGCGCACACACCAGATAGGAAACGTCCGTGTACACCTTGCGCGTGTAGACCGGATAGCCCGGCATGCCTTCCACCTGCGCGCGCTTGATCTCCGCGTCCCAATAGGCGCCTTTCACCAGACGCACCATGAACTTGCGGCCGCTGCGGCGCGCCAGGTCCACGAGGTAGTCGATCACGAAGGGGCAACGCTTCTGGTAAGCCTGCACCACGAAGCCGATGCCTTCGAAGCCTTCCAGTTCGGGATCGAAGGCCATGGCTTCCATCAGGTCCAGCGACAGTTCCAGGCGGTCCGCTTCTTCCGCGTCGATATTCAGGCCGATGTTGTAGCCCTTGGCCAGCAGCACCAGCTGGCGCAGGCGCGGCAGCAGCTCGTTCATCACGCGGTCGCGTTGCGCGCGGCTGTAGCGCGGGTGGAGCGCCGAGAGCTTCACCGAAATGCCGGGACCATTGCGGATGCCGCGGCCGTTCGAAGCGCGGCCGATGGCGTGGATCGCCGTTTCATAGGCGGCGTAGTAATTGGCGGCATCGGCCTCCGTCAGCGCGGCTTCGCCAAGCATGTCGTAGGAATAGCGGTAGCCGCGCGCTTCGTTGTCGCGGCCATTGCGGATCGCTTCGTCGATGGTCTGGCCAGTCACGAACTGGTTGCCCAGCATGCGCATCGCCAGGTCCACGCCCTTGCGGATCAGGGGCTCGCCGCCCTTGGCGATCAGGCGCGTGATGGCTGAACCCAGGCCCTCCTCGCTGGAAGAGCTCACCAGCTTGCCCGTCACGAGCAGGCCCCAGGTGGCGGCATTCACGAACAGCGAAGGCGACTCGCCCAGGTGCTTGCGCCAGTCGCCCTTGCTGATCTTGTCTGCGATCAGGCGGTCAGCGGTGGCACTGTCAGGAATACGCAACAGCGCTTCGGCGAGGCACATCAGCGCCACGCCCTCTTCGGAGGACAGCGAAAATTCGTGCATCAGCGCGTCCACGCCGGAAGCGCGGGTGCGCTTTTCGCGCACGGCCGTCACCAGGCGGCGGGCCAGGGACTGCGCCTGCTCCGTGGTATCCGAGCCGCCTTCGCGGATCTCGGACAGCAGCCATTGCACGGCATTCTGTTCGTCGCGGCGATAGGCGGCAGTGATGGCGGCGCGCAGCGGCGACGGGTCGCGCAGCACTTCCGCCTGGAGGGCGGCGAAGGGGGTATCAAATGGCATGAAATCTACTTTTATCGAATTGAAAAGTGGCTGCACCGCACGTAACAAAACACGCCCCGGGAACCACGTTCGCGGAGCGTGCTGTTCGGCAGTGCCGATGATTTGATTGTATGCCGGATTCTTCTGGATTAATTCTGGTATTGCCGGGGGCTAGCAATACATTGTTTTTGGTGAGAGAATTTAACCAAATAAAATTAATTAGGGGATTTCCATGCTGGACAAGATCAGTAAAAAGATCCTGATGGAACTGCAAAGCGACGGACGTATCAGCAACGTCGAGCTCGCGGGGCGCGTCAATCTGTCGCCTGCCGCCTGCCTCGAGCGCGTCCGCAAATTGCACGAATCTGGCTACATCATGGGCTACACCGCCCAGCTCAACCCGCAGCTGCTCGATGTTTCGCTGCTGGTGTTCATCGAGGTGGTGCTGGACCGCACCACGCCCGAGGTCTTCGACGCCTTCAAGCATAGTGTACAACTGATTCCCGAAGTATTGGAATGCCATATGGTCGCGGGCGGCTTCGACTATCTGGTGAAGGCCCGCGTCAAGGACATGGCCGCCTACCGGGAATTCCTGGGGAAAACTTTATTGCAAAAAGGTGTCAGGGAGACACATACTTACGCTGTAATGGAAGAAGTAAAAAACACGAGCAAACTTCCTATCAAGTAAGGCAGCGGCCCCAGAGCCGCGCACAAGACGGAGACAGTCATGAAGCTGCATGGCAAGCCAGTGCGAAAGATCCTCACGACCATGGCAGCTGCAATCGGGGGGCTATTCGTTTCCTGGCTGGCCTGGGTGAGCATAGGCGCCGGTTCTCCCATGTGGTATGTCGCCCTTGCCGCCGTAGTCAGTGCGGCAGCCATGGCCTTGATCCCGGCCGAAAACGCGGAAGACGGCGCGCTGCGCTTCGCCCACCTGGTGGGCAAGGAGATCGACGCCATCATGATCGGCGCCGCAGAAACCTCCTACTTCGTGGACTCGGTCAAAAAGAAGATCGAGCAGGACGTGCAGACGGCCAGCGATATCGTGGCCAGCTCGGACCAGAACGCCCGCACCACCGAACAGATAGCCGCCAACGCCGAACGCGCATCGCAGGTGGCGCACCGCGTGCGGCAGGAAACCACGGTGGGCCGCACGGAAGTCGACCAGGGCCTCGAACGCATTTCCACCGCGCGGCGCGATGCGCAAACGGCGGCGGAAACCATGGCCAGCCTGCAGGAAAAGGCGAAACGCATCTACGGCTTCACCAACGCGATTACCGAGATTTCAGCCCGCACCAATCTGCTGGCGCTGAACGCTGCCATTGAGGCGGCGCGTGCCGGCGAACAGGGGCGCGGCTTCGCCGTGGTGGCGGGCGAAGTGCGCCAGCTGGCGCAGCGCACCAAGGAGGCTACGGACGAAATCAGCCACATGGTCCGCGAAATCAACGAGCAGGCCGAGAAGGCCAGCAAGGGAATGAGCTCCCTGGCCACCGGCGTGGCGGAAGCCGCGCGCAATGTGGAATCGGTGCACGGGCTGCTGGGGAATATCGAGGAATCATCCAGCATTTCCGAAAAGGAGATCGACGAGATCGCGCGGGCCTCGCGCGAGCATGTCGAGACCACGCACGTCATTGCGCAGGCGATCACGCAGATCCGCGACAGCATGCTCTCCACCGACGGCGAGCTGCCACGCGTTACCGGTTCCGCCATGGCGCTGGCCGAACGGGCCGAGATCATAGCGGGGGCGCTGGCGGAGTCCGGGGTGGAAACGGCGCACGACGAGATCCGGGAGGCGGCGCAGCGCGCGGCGCAGGAAGTGGGCCGTATTTTCGAATCGGCCATCGCCAGCGGGAAGATCACGCGCGACGCGCTGTTCGACCGCCGCTACCGCGAAATTCCGAACACGAATCCGCCCAAGTTCAACACCATGTTCGACGCGTTCACCGACAAGGTGCTGCCCGAGCTGCAGGAAGGACTGCTGGCCGCGCTGCCGCAGCTGGCCTACGCGGGGGCTGTGGATAACAACGGCTACTTCCCCACTCACAACAAGAAGTTCTCCCAGCCGCTGACGGGGAATTACGACGTCGATATCGTCAACAACCGCACCAAGCGCATCTTCAGCGACCGGACGGGCAAGCGCTGCGGCTCGAACACCCGCCCCTTCCTGCTCCAGACCTACAAGCGCGACACGGGCGAAGTGATGCACGACCTCTCCGCCCCCATCTACGTGGACGGCAAACACTGGGGCGGCTTCCGCATCGGCTACCGCTCCAGCGCCCACTGATTACGCCAGGCGCCGCTTGAACAGGATCTGGGCGCGGATGAATTGGGTGGGCCGCACGAGGCCCAGCTGCCAGAAGGTGTAGAGGCGGGTGTCCTTGTCCTTGTATTCCACGTTGAAGCGGTAATCGACGAAGCGGCCCTGCCCATCCGGCTGCTTCGCCGACCAGGCCATAGTCTTCTCGGCTTCGTGCCAGTAGCCGTAGGAGGTGCGCACGGCGCCGTCGTTGGTATCGATCCATGTGTCCACATAGGTCTTGGCCACGGGGTCGTAGCCCCACATGCCGTGGCCCTCGTAGGCAGGGAAATCTCCCGTTTTCGCCACCTTGAATTCGTTGACGATCCAGTGGCCGTTGGCCAGCAGCGTGTTGACCTGCACGCCCTTGGCGGTGCCGGTTGGCTTGCCGCCGCTGTAGAAGGTGATGTCGGCGTCCCAGGTGCCCGCTTCGGCGCGCAGCACCTCGTAGACTGAGTCTGGAACTTGGGCGGCAGCCATCAGGCTGGCGGCGCCGAGTGAAAGTGCGGCGAGGGCGTGAATAAGGCGGTTCATTGCGGGTGTCTCCTGTTTTTGCGGTCCTATTGCCGCTGCTGGAGACAATAGACGCCGCGCGCGGCGGCGTCTTTCGCAAAGTTGTAGCGCCGTCAGGCGGTATCGGGTTTGGGCGAGGTGTTCGGCGCGGTGCGCGAGGCCACGGTGTTCATGCCTTCCAGGTGGCTGCGCAGCCACTTGTGCGCCGGGCTGCGGGCGTCGCGCTCGTGCCACAGCATGTCCAGGTGAACCGCGGGGAGCTGGAAAGGCAGTTCCTTGTAGATCAAGGCGTCCGTCATGCCGGTGGAGGCGATCAGGTGCTTCGGCAGCACCGTGACGAGGTCGGAATTGGCCACCACCCGGCCCGCCGTGAAGAACTGGTTCACCGTGAGGATGATGCGCCGCTCGCGCTGGATCTGGGCCAGGGCCTCGTCCACCAGGCCGTGCGCCCGGCCGGAGAAGCTCACCAGGAGGTGGTTGGCGGCGCAGTAGTTGTCCAGGGTGAGTTCCTTCTTCGCCAGCGGGTGGCCGCGCCGCATCACGCACACATAAGTGCCGGAATACAGGCGCTCATGCCGGATCGGCGAGGCGATTTCGTAGGAAAGCTGCGCGGCCACGCCCGGGAAGAAGCCCACGGCCAGGTCGATATCGCCGCGCAGCAGCATGGGGCGCGGCTCGCGGGTTGTCAGGGGCACCATGCGCACGTTGACGCCGGGTGCGTCGCGCTCGATGGAGCGCATCAGCGAGGGCAGCCAGAAGGCCGCGGTGGCATCGGCCATCGCCAGGCGGAAGGTGGCGTGGGCCTTTGAGACGTCGAAGGTGCCGGGCGTGACCGCCGCCTCCAGGGAGGCCAGGGCGCTGCGCACGGATGGCCAGAGCGCCTCGGCGCGCGGCGTGGGCTTCACCCCGTAGGCGGTGCGGATCAGGAGCTCGTCGCCCAGACTTTCGCGCAGGCGCTTGATGGCGTTCGATACGGCGGGCTGGGTCATCGCCAGATGGCCGGCGGCCCGCGTCAGGTTCTGCTCGGTCATCACCGCGTCGAAGACCCGCAGCAGGTTGAGGTCCAGCGTCAGGAAGCTCATAAGAAATTCACGGTAATGATGATTGTTATCGGGAAATGGAATTGGATTTATATGTTGCGGCGCACTAATATGACAACTGATTCTAATAGCTTACGAAATATCATGTCCAGTTACATTTCCGTCGCACAATATATTGCTCAGGACATGTCCGTGGCCGATGCATTGATCGTTTTGCTGAGCTGCGCCATGTCGGTTGCCCTGCTGTTCCTGTTCAAGCCGCTCCTGCGCGGCCTGGCGCTGGCCGCCATGCTGGTGGTGAAGCCGAAACTGAGCAAGGACGAGCGCCTCCAGCGCCGCCAGATGCGCGACGCCATGCTGCTGAAGCGCCTCATGAACTCGTCGGAGCGCTCGCCCAGCGACGCCGCCGAACTGCGCGCCCTGGCCTCGCGCGCCTGAGCCGAACTAGCGCGGCAGGCCTCTGCCGCGCTGCAACATCAGCTGCCGCCCAGGAGCTTGGGCTTGAGCGAGCTGTCCGCCGGGTTATCCCCGATCCAGATGCGCAGGATCGCGTTGTAGAACGCCACGTCCGGCACCGTTTCCCCGATCTTCTTCCCGTTTAGCGTGCATTGCGTGCCCACATTCGGCACCCAGTCCACAATCAGCACGTCGCCTTTCTTCAGGCCGGGGATGGAAGCGAACATCTCGCCGAAGGTCTTGGTCTGGGGCAGCAGGCGGGTGCGCTCTGCCTGGTCGGTGTTGGCGTTCAGGCCCTTCATGAAGGCTTCGCCGAAATCTTCCGAACTCAGGTCGCGCAGGCTCACGATCTGCACCCGGCGCGCCCCCTGGCTGGCCAGGATGTCGGCCGCCGTGGTCTTCTTCTCCGGCAGGTAGAGCCCCAGGGCGTACACCTTGAAGATGACCTTGGTGCGCTGGCCCGCGCCATTCAGCTTCAGGGTCTGTCCAGCGACGGTGGCCGTATCCTCGAACTTCACGCCGGCCACTTCGGTAGCAGCAAAGGCGCCCGGCGCAAAGGCCGAGGCCAGCAGGACGGCTGCAGCGCCCTGCATCATTTTTCTGCGAGTAATCATCGTGTCTCCAAAGAGTGGGAAGTGCCGTTGCAATATACCATCGCTTTAACGCACGCCCATGCTTTTTCTGTCACCTTCTGGTGCCAGGCACCAGAAGGTGACACGGACTCGGCCTTAGGCTTTGGCGGCTTGCAAGCGCTCGTATTTCACGAACAGCTCTTCCTTCGACTCGCGCCAGGCGGGGTTGAAGGGGATGCAGGCCACGGGGCAGACCTGCTGGCACTGGGGCTCATCGAAGTGGCCCACGCATTCGGTGCATTTGTTCGGGTCGATCTCGTAGATTTCGGGACCCATGTAGATCGCATCGTTCGGGCACTCGGGCTCGCACACATCGCAGTTGATGCAATCGTCGGTAATCATTAATGCCATGACAAACTCCTACCCGGCCTGGCCTGCGGCGATCTTTTTGAGCAGCCAGCGTTCCACCGAGGGGAACACGAACTTGGAAACGTCGCCGCCCAGCTGGGCGATTTCGCGCACGATGGTGCCCGAAATGAACTGATACTGGTCGGACGGGGTGAGGAAGAGGGTCTCCACGTCCGGCAGCAGGTAGCGGTTCATGCCCGCCATCTGGAATTCGTATTCGAAGTCGGAGACGGCGCGCAGGCCGCGCACGATCACGCGGGCGTCGTGGGCGCGCACGAAGTCCTTCAGCAGGCCGGAAAAGCCTTCGACCTTGACATTCGGATAATGGCCGAGCACTTCGTTCGCAATCTCCAGCCGTTCTTCCAGCGTGAAGAAGGGACGCTTGTTCTTGCTGTCGGCCACACCCACCACGAGGGTGTCGAACAGGCCCGAGGCGCGACGCACCAGATCCTCGTGACCACGGGTCAGCGGATCGAAAGTTCCCGGATAAACGGCTACAACCATTGTTGCTCCCTGCGCTTTGCGCCTACTCAGAAGGCGAATTATGCCTTATTTTGGGGCAGCCGATCAGATGGCCGGTCGCCCGCCTGCCCCGTTTCGTCGGCCGGAAAGCCTGTTCCGTCGCTTTCCCCGGAAAGAATATCCGCCCCGCCGTAGTCTTCACGGTGCCGCCATGCCGGCATCCGAACAATTGGGGATAACATGAAAAATACTGCTCGCTTCATCATGTACGCGCTCGTCCTGGTGGTTGCCATCAGCTCGCTGTACAACTACGGATTCAGGGGCTTCAGCCTGCCACAGCATTTCCAGTCGCACTCTGTGGGCATCTTCTATACCCATGTATTCGCGGCGGTGGTGGCGCTGCTGCTGGGGCCGCTGCAGTTCTCCGCGCGCCTGCGCCAGCGGCGGCGCCAGCTGCACCGGTGGCTGGGCCGCCTGTATCTGGGCGTCGGCGTCCTGTTCGGCGGGCTGTCCGGGCTGGCCATGGCCTGCTCCTCCTCCAACAGCCTAGCGGCACGGATCGGTTTTGCTGCGCTGGCCCTCACCTGGCTGTATTCGGGCTTCAAGGCCTACCAGACCATTCGCGCGGGGGACGTGGAGCAGCACCGCAGCTATATGGTGCGCAACTTCTCGCTGACCCTCGCTGCCGTCACGCTGCGCGTCTACCTGCCCCTGTCGATGATGTCGGGCGCGGACTTTACGACGGCTTACGCCGTCATCGCGTGGATGTGCTGGGTTCCCAACCTGCTGCTGGCCGAGCTCTTATGGAACCGCAGGCCGGAGCAGATGAAAGTGGACCATGCCCGCCTTGTCTGAACGCACCACTTCCCAGGGGGCCATCCATTCCGGCGCCTCCTCGCCTTCGAGGGGCGTTTCGGATTCGGCGTAGACGAGTCCGTCCTCGGTCAGGAGCTTCCCGCACAGGGGCAGGGATTTGGGGAGCAGGTCCTGCTGGTAAGGCGGGTCGAGGAAGATGAGGTCGAACTTCTGGCCCCGCAGCGCCAGCGACTGGGCCGTGGCCAGTGCATCGCCGCGCTGGGCGGTGACGTTGGCGGCCTTGAGCTTTTCGCGGATCAGGTCCAGCTGGCGGATGACGGCGGTATTGCTGTCCACCATGGTCACGCGCGCGGCGCCGCGGCTGGCGGCCTCGAAGCCGAGGGCGCCGCTGCCTGCGAAGAGATCCAGCACCTGGGCGCTGTCCCAGTCGCCGTCGCGCAGATGGTTGATCCAGTTGAAGACCGTTTCACGCACCCGGTCGGGCGTGGGACGCAGGCCCAGCGCTTCGAGCACGGGCAGCGGCGTACGCTTCCACTGGCCGCCGATAATGCGCACCTGCCTGCTGTGCTGGGGACCGTGGACGGGGACTTTGGCGGGCTTCTTCTTTTGCATAGGGCGGCACTATAGCACGCCCTATTTTGCCTCGGCCGCCAGGGTGCTGAAGTCCGTGATCCAGCCCTGCATGCGCTTCTGGGCATGGGCCTTCTGCTCCGGCGTGGCGATGCGGATCACCGTGTGTACCAGCTCGATGGTGGCGGCCGTGTAGGCGTCGTAGAAGGGTTTGCGCTCCGAGCTGTCCATGCGGGCGAAGTTCTCGCGGATGGTGCTCTGGATCTGGGCGATGGCCTGTTCCCGGCTCGGCTTTTCGCTCATGATCTTGCGCGCCAGCGCCAGGATGCTCTCCTGGCGCCGCATGCGTTCGTCCAGCCAGATCTGGTTGTCCAGCGGCCGCGCGTCCGACGCCTTGCGGATGATGGCTTCCTGCTCGCGGCTGAAATTGCCGAACCACAGCTCGAACTGCTCCATCGACTTCTTGTAGCGGTACTTGTTCTGGTCGTCCCGGTCGCCGCGCATGTTCTCCTTGCGGAATTTGGCGTTGTTCTTGGCGAATTTCTTCTCCATCTGCTCCAGCTGATCGGGCTTCAGGGTCAGGGCCAGGTCGGCGATGTCGGGCGCAGCCTTCAGCAGCAGGGTCTGGGTGCGGGCGCGGATATCGTCGTAATTGGCCTTCAGCTGGGCCTGCGTCACCTCGCCCTTGAGCTGGGTCTGGGCGCGCTGCAGGAGCTGGATATAGTCTTGCAGCTGGGTCTTGCGGTGCCAGCGGAACAGATCGTCGATATCGCGCTTCACTTCGGCCTTCTGCTCGCCGTCGAAATCGACATAGGCGTCCAGCCACCAGTAGAGCAGGGTATCGCCGTTGTTGTAGGCCAGACGCAGCGAGCTGCAGGCCGCAATGAAGAGCATGCAGGCGAGCACGATCCAGCTGGCCATGGAGCGGTGGGAAGGGGACTGCGTGTTAAACTTTTGCATATATTTAACTCACACTAATTCGGCTTATGAACGTTGTTATCCTCGCCGCTGGCATGGGCAAACGCATGCAGTCCGCGCTGCCAAAAGTGCTGCATCCTCTGGCCGGCAAGCCATTGCTGGCGCACGTGATCGACACCGCGCGGACCCTTTCTCCGGCCAAATTATGCGTGATTTACGGGCACGGCGGCGCAGCGGTGCTCGAGCACCTGGAAAGCCATAAGGCAAAAGGCGGCGTGGAGATCTCGGCCGCCCTGCAGGAGCCGCAGCTGGGCACAGGCCACGCCGTCATGCAGGCCATGTCCGAACTGGACGAGAGCCAGCCTACCCTCGTCCTTTACGGCGATGTGCCCCTGACGACGGCCGACACGCTCAAGCGCCTGGCCGAGGTGGCAGGCAACGACAAGCTGGCCATTCTCACCGTGATGCAGGAAAACCCCTTCGGCCTGGGCCGCATCGTGCGCCATGGCGGCCGCATCACCCGCATTGTGGAAGAGAAGGATGCGCGCGACGAAGAGCGCAGCATCAAGGAAATTAACTCCGGCATCATGGTGGCGCCGACCGTGCTGCTGAAGAAGTGGCTGGGCGCGCTCACCAACAACAACGCGCAAGGCGAGTACTACCTCACCGATATCGTCGCCCAAGCGGTGGACGACAAGGTGGAAGTGGTCTCGGCCCATCCCTCGGCGGGCTGGGAAGTGCTGGGCGTGAACAGCAAGGTGCAGCTGGCCCAGCTGGAGCGCATCCACCAGGGCAATATCGCGCTCGGGCTGCTGGAACGGGGCGTGACCCTGGCCGATCCCGCCCGCATCGACGTGCGCGGCGAACTGGTGTGCGGGCGCGACGTCTTTATCGATGTCGGCTGCGTCTTCGAGGGCAAGGTGGAGCTGGCGGACGGCGTGAGCGTCGGCGTGCACAGCGTGCTGGTCAACGCCAGGGTCGAGGCGGGCGCCAATATCAAGCCCTTCTGCCATATCGAGGACGCGGTGGTAGGCCCGGCCTCGCAGATCGGCCCCTATGCCCGCCTGCGCCCCGGCACCGTGCTGGGCGAGGATGTGCATGTGGGTAACTTCGTCGAAATCAAGAACAGCCAGGTCGCCGCGCACAGCAAGGCCAATCATCTGGCCTATGTGGGCGACGCGACCGTGGGTTCGCGCGTGAATATCGGCGCGGGCGCCATCACCTGCAATTACGACGGCGCCAACAAGTTCCGCACCGTGATCGAGGACGACGCCTTCATCGGCAGCGACAGCCAGCTGGTGGCGCCGGTGACCGTGGGCGCAGGCGCCACCCTGGGGGCGGGCACCACGCTCACCAGGGACGCGCCAGCAGGCAAGCTCACCATCTCGCGGCCCAAGCAGCTGACCATCGAGAACTGGAAGCGTCCCGTCAAGGTGAAGAAATAAGCCTGCGCTCCTCGGCGTAGGCGATCAGGTCCGGGAAGAAGTCGCCGAAACCCTGTGCGAAGGCGGTGTAGTGCTGGCGGACATCGCCCAGGCCTTCGCGCAGCAGGTGCCCGTTCCTGCTCAGCCGCGTGGACAGCCGGTTCACGGCCAGCTCCACGCCTTCCAGCTCGCCATACGCGCCGAGCCAGTCCTGCTGGATCAGGCGGGGCGCGATCTGGCGCAGCCTTTCCGGCAGAATCGCTTCATGCTCCGCCAGCGCCTTGTAGAAGCGCGCAATGAGCTCCTCCCGTGGAATATCGCAGTAGCGCTCCCAGTGCTGGCTCAGCACGTGGTCGTAGAACACGTCCAGCACAATGCCCGCGTAGCGGCGGCGCCCTTCCCCGAACATTTCCTTGGCCGACTGCACGACCGGGTGGCTGTCCGTATAGCTGTCGATATGCCGGTGCAGAATGATTTCCCGCGCAATCCCGGGTGCATAGAGATCCGTGTCGTTCGCCTTCACGAAATCCCCCAGCATGGCGCCTACCATGGCTTCGTCGCTGTGGCGGGCCAGGTAGATGTGGGCGAGGTAGTTCATTGGCTCATTCTAGTCCTGTGGATAAATATGTGCGTAAGCCTGCGAAAAAGCGCGGGACAGAGCTGGGATAAAGGCAAAGTGGTATGGTCCATTTATCCACAAACGACGGCCTGCTGCGGCTCTTGTGGAAAACCATGGGGATAGTGCTTGAGCAACCGGGTATAAGCCGAAATTGTGGATAAGCCTGTGAGCAAGCCCGTGAAAATCCGGTGAATGAGGACTGGAAAGCGTGTGCAAAACTCCAGCCGGGTGTGGAAAACCCTGTGCACAAGGCTTGTAAAACGCAGTACAACTCCCTCACACATCGATTCTGGTCTCAAACTTGCTCCGGAAAGTGGAGAAGTAGGTTTTTACGTTGCGCACATTCTTCTGTGAGGCAAACAGCCGATGAGCCAGCGCATGGTAGGCGGGCATGTCCGCCACCTGCAGCACCAGCACGAAGTCCGGTCCAGGAGAGACCCGGTAGCACTGGAGTACCGCCGACTCCTTGGCCACCACTTCCTCGAACTCGCTCATGCGCTCGGCAGCCTGGATATCCAGCGTGATCTCCACAATGGCAGTGAGCCCTGCCCCCACTTTCTCCGGCGCCACGATGGCGACCTCCCGCTCGATCACCCCGCTGTCTCGCAGCTGCTTGACCCGCCTCAAGCAGGTCGGCGGTGAAACATGGACGAGCTGAGCCAGCTCGTTATTATTCAAGGAGGCGTCCTGTTGCAAAGCATTTAAGATGCGGCGATCAATTTCGTCAAAGATTACGTTCATGCGAAATATTCTTTCATGGCGGGATGCGTTGGAAATATTATTTCATCAAACTGCAAAGTTCGACAGCATATTTCAGATGGCATAGCCTAGCATGCAACTCATCAATCATTTGGCGAAGAGGTTCCTATGTGCGGCATCGTCGGCGCGGTAGCGCAGCGCAATATCACCCCCATCCTGGTCGAAGGCCTGAAGCGGCTCGAATACCGCGGCTACGACTCTTGCGGCGTCGCCCTGCACCTGGACGGCAAGCTGGCCCGCTCGCGCAGCACCTCCCGCGTGGCCGACCTGGAGAAGCAGATCCAGGAAGTGGGCATGAAGGGCTTCACCGGCATCGCCCACACGCGCTGGGCTACCCATGGCGCCCCGGCTTCGCACAACGCCCATCCTCACTTCTCGCCGAATTCGGATGGCGCCCGCATCGCGCTGGTGCATAACGGCATCATCGAAAACCATGACGAGCTGCGCGCCGAGCTGGTCGCCCTGGGCTACATTTTCCAGAGCCAGACGGATACCGAAGTGATCGCCCACCTCGTGGACCACATGTACAACGGCGACCTCTTCGAAACCGTGCAGCAGGCCGTCAAGCGCCTGCACGGCGCCTATGCCATTGCCGTGTTCTGCCGCGAGGAGCCGCACCGCGTGGTCGCCGCGCGCCAGGGCTCCCCGCTGATCGTGGGCCTGGGCGAAGGCGAAAACTTCGTGGCCTCGGACGCGATGGCGCTGGCAGGCACCACCGACCAGATCATCTATCTCGAAGAAGGCGACGTGGTCGACTTGCAGCTGGGGCGCGTCTGGATCGCGGACGTGAATGGCAAGCGCGTGGAGCGCGAGGTGAAGACGGTGCACGCGCATACCGGCGCCGCCGAACTAGGTCCCTACCGCCACTACATGCAGAAGGAAATCTTCGAGCAGCCGCGCGTGGTGGGCGATACGCTCGAAGGCGTGACGGGCATCATGCCCGAACTGTTCGGCGACGGGGCCTACAACGTCTTCAAGCAGGTGGACCGCGTGCTGATCCTCGCCTGCGGCACCAGCTACTACGCCGGGCTCACGGCCAAGTACTGGATCGAATCGATCGCCCAGCTGCCAGTGAATGTGGAAATCGCCAGCGAATACCGCTACCGCGACTCCGTGCCGCACCCGAACACGCTGGTGGTCACCATTTCCCAGTCCGGCGAGACGGCGGACACCATCGCCGCCCTCAAGCACGCACGCTCGCTCGGCATGGAGCACACGCTTACCATCTGCAATGTCTCAACCAGCGCCATGGTGCGCGAATGCAAGCTGGCCTATATCACGCGCGCGGGCGTGGAAGTGGGCGTCGCTTCCACCAAGGCCTTCACCACCCAGCTGGCCGCCCTCTTCCTGCTCACCCTGAGCCTGGCTCAGGTGAACGGCCGCCTGAGCGACGAACAGGAAGCCGCGCACCTGAAAGCCATGCGCCACCTGCCCTCCGCTATCGCCGCCGTGCTGGCGCTGGAGCCGCAGATCATCGCCTGGGCCGAAGAATTCGCGCGCAAGGAGAACGCGCTATTCCTCGGCCGAGGCATGCACTACCCCATCGCGCTGGAAGGCGCGCTGAAACTGAAGGAAATTTCGTACATCCACGCCGAGGCCTATCCGGCGGGCGAGCTGAAACACGGCCCGCTGGCGCTGGTGACGGAGGAAATGCCGGTGGTGACCATTGCGCCGAACGACGCGCTGATCGAGAAGCTGAAGTCCAACATGCAGGAAGTGCGCGCCCGGGGCGGCGAGCTGTATGTGTTCGCCGACGTGGACTCGCGCATCACCTCGGGCGACGGCGTGCACGTCATCCGCCTGCCCGAGCACTACGGCCAGCTCTCGCCGATTCTCCACGTCGTGTCCCTCCAGCTGCTGGCCTACCACGCCGCCCTTGCGCGCGGCACGGATGTGGACAAGCCGCGCAATCTGGCGAAATCCGTCACGGTCGAATAGAACGAGCACTGTCGCTCCAGCATAGATGGTAAGCGACAATAATGTACGAGACAAAATGTTTAAGTCTGAGACAAGATAATAAAGTCGGTTTTTCCTTAGGAGGGCGTCAATCTGATTCTAAGGCTGCGAGAGACGTCGATATGGTCGAACCTGGTGCGCGCGAGTGGATGTCAACGGCGTAATGCGATCGGACATGCGCAACGAGATCTTGATATGGAATACGTTTTTGCAGGCTGTGAGCAATCAAATATCGACGTAGCGCGCGATTCGATAGATCCGAGGATCCTATTTCATGCGCGTTCACACTTTCGGCATACTGGCTGGCGTCTCGCAATATGTGTCCGATGGTCCAAGGCATCACTGCGTCGTCAGTACGGAGTTTTGCAATGAGCGGTACATCAGTTTCGCTAGACCGGGGTGCCGGAGACAAACCTCGCGATATGCGGTAACGACGTAGGGCTTCAATTGCGGGCGCAGGGACAAATACGTTGTCGACTACGTCTCCGCGGCCGAATCGATGAACACTGGTCTGCCATCCAACCGCGGTTTGCCTGATGTCAGACATACGTGCGGAGGCCAGTTCACTACGATGTAGCGCTGTCCAATAGGACCATTCCGCAACAACAATCGTTCGCCATAATGGGTCACGGCTGCCGCGTTCTGGATCGGGCAGCTTGGTCCACGATTCGCGGATCTCATGCCAACGTTTGGCGGCTTGCAGTAGCTGGCGCGGATCAATCTCGTCAGGGTCGACCGTTCTTGGAACCGAAAGTGAGGTCGCGGGGTTGTCCGTGCGTAAGCCCGCCACAGATAGAACTGCAAACAGGCGGACTAGCGTATTGCGAGTGCTGCGCACCGTACGTTCACTGAGCTGAGTAGGCTGCTGATCCCTTTCCAATTTAGGGTGCAATAGGCCAGAAGAAAATTCGTCGAGGTAGCGCGCCAGGTCGCTAGTATCTACATTGAGAAAGTCCAGTTCCTCCAGTAGGAGCCACGTTTGCAGACGTTCAAACTCACGGAAGTATGTTCGATAAGTGTTCGGAATATGTTCATATTGTCCGAGCCATTCCATCAATACCTCGGTGCTACTCATGCCATCCACCTTTGCCACTATCCGAGCTCCAAATCGATCGGTACTTCGAGCTCTTGTGCAATCGCGTTATACAACTGAACTGTCACGTCTTCACTTTCCAGTGACACCAGCAACGAAAAGCGTGCCGGCGTGGTGCATCGGCCGCGGTTGAGCCTTTGCCGCCACCAACCCACAACAGGATAGACGGCGATTAGGTTTTTCGTCGCCAGGTCGGCAGCAGGACCGCGCCAGCAATCTGCATGCAACGAGCCATGCCCACGAAGCCGAGGCCCGAGATCCCATCCCGTGTCACCGGCGACATCGATTGTTTCGCTGTCGTCCCGCATGGCATAGTTGACGCGCTTGTTGAACATATCCTCTGTTTCCGTGGTGCGCTTTACATCGAATCTCAGGCTGTGGGAAGCGTAACGATAGCGGTTCGTCCAACCGCGCTTACCAGGGCTGGGCTCGACAAAATATGAGAGGGTAACACGCATCTTTACCCGCGTGTCTTGCATGTCCAAAAGCATCTGTTGAGGCCATGGCAGCTGAAAAATGCAAAGCTCGTTCATTTTTCCGACGCTTTGATCGAGTCGGAAAGGTTGCAGCGTTTCTTGCGCGATAAGGCAAACGCGATGCTGAGCAGAATGCTTAGCACGGGTCTCATCCGGAACGCCATGTCCACAGGCTCGCAAGAGATCACGCCAATTTGGATAGCGAGCTCGCTGTGCTTCTGTCCAGTTCGCATGGTGCACGATTAGCCCGCGCACCGATTCCGGCCAAAGATCCGGATTTTCCGCCCAAATACGCCCCGCTACTCCTGCTCCTTGAGCAGTTGCCGCGCTTGTGGCCCAAAAATAGGACAGCGGATGGACGTTGAAATTTCGGTTGGTGGTCAATAGCTGCAGTGAAGGCGGGATATCCGTCAGCTCGCCGGCGGGATCGACGGCAACATTTCCTCCTTCAAAGACGACATCGGGCTTCATGGGCCAACCACGCCACTCTTGCGATGTCGAGCTGAACGGGCTCAAATCACCTGCGGCCGCCAACGTGGACCAACCTGCAAAATCATCTGAGGCCGGCAGAGTAGTCTTGTCAGTGTACGCGCCTATGGTCAGAGCGTTCCATGCCTGGCCAGGTTGCTCGACGCCATACTCCTTATTTGACAGCGGATACGCAAGCCAGCGTTGGTCCGGCTGCACATTTCCGGCGGAAATGATGAACAAACGCCCGTCTCCGCCCTCGGCGTCGAAGGCAAGCTGGTCAATTGCCGCTGAATACGAAGACGGCTCGCCGATTTGATGCATGGCGGACGTAACCGCCTTACAAATCACTCGGCGCCGGTTGGGAGCGTCAATTTCGCACTTATAGACCGCTTGTTCGGTTATCGCTCCTAAGACTTCATGGCTATCATTGCCGTCAACTTGCATGCCGCTGGGCGGCAAAATCTTTGACGACTCGAGGCGAAATGGCACTGATATGCGGCCGCCAGCCTCAACTGCGTCGCGCAGATCGCCGTACAAGACCACGCCTGCCATTCTTGTGCCGTGTCCCTCATGGTCAGCCACGCCCCAGGCATTGTTGACGGCATGCATGTCTCCCTCAGCCAGCACCGGGGCAATAAGGGGATGTGCTCGCGCAACCCCAGTGTCCAGGATTGCTACGGACACATCGTCGCCCCTGATGTCGATACGCCCGGCAATATTCGCCACAATATTGTCCTGGTCGCCAAGTGTCAGCGTATGTGGGAATAGCGGCGGTCGATCCGCGCGGCGAATTTCAGCGACGAGATTCAGGATAGGGATCGACTGGGCAAGTTGAGCCTGGGTTGCCTTGATGTTAGTGACGACCCGCTCGTGAAATGCAAGCCATTGCTCTGCAATTTCAATGTGGGCCGCCGTGGCGGCATTTTTGAAGCGGAGAAAGGTAGCTGCTGGCGCGAGCTTGTCGGTGCGTAGCCAGATTTCCCACCAATGCTCGCCATCGCCGTCAGGCATGGCTTCTTCGTCGGTCCAGAGCTGAGTCATTGTTGCAACGCCAATTTCCTCGATGCTTTCGACCAGATTGGCATTTCGAGGTCTTGGAACCTCTGACCGTGTGTTCTCTTGCAAATATGCGACGACTTTGCGAACTAGAATGTCCAGCTTCCCATCGGGAATCCAGCAGGTTGCGAAGGTAACCTCGCCTTGCTCCCTGACGTTGAGCAACTCGATTCCAGAACGTATGACGTCGAGGCTCTCGAATACCAAGTCAAAGCCAGCAGCACTTCGGAATTCGACGGCGATACCGTCCGGCGCGTCGATGTTGAGCGCTTGGCGGCTGAGCTTTCGCTCTTCTAGTACGGGGCGGAGATTTTCCAGCTGGCCCAGAATCCGATTGCCGTGTTGGGCTCGCTCACGCTGCATAAGATGCAAGGTGGGACCACGGCCGGGTCGCGGAGTATAGTCTTGAGTCACAAATCGGTTCACTAGACGCAAATGCGGAAGACGTTGCGGTCCAGTGGCCATAGACTCTCCTAAATCGATTGGGAAAAGTTCTTACGATCAGAGCGCCGTTCTTGCAGCGCATTTTTCATATCTTGCTCAGCAACGTGGTCGCGGCCGGCAACGATCATGTCCTTAATGGCGTCGTTGCACGCGCGCTGAATGTCCGCAAAACTTAGTCCAGCGGCTGCTTCTGCCAATTCATCAACCCTTAAGCCGGGCGCGTGTCGGACTAAGCGGCGTGTAAGCAATTCGACGATGGCTGATGATGGCGGCAATTCGAATCGAAGAACATCGTCGAAACGCCGAAACAGTGCGGCGTCGAGCAATTCTGGGTGATTGGTCGCCGCGATTACGACGCTATTTGATTCGTCTTGTTCAACCAGCTGCAGGAACGAATTTAGGATTCGACGAATTTCGCCGACGTCGTTTGTCGTGGCTCTTTGCTGACCGATAGCATCGAATTCGTCGAATAGGTAGACGCCGCGCACTTGCTGAATGTTATCAAAGATAAGTTTCAGCTTTGCTGCTGCTTCACCCATAAAACGCGTGAAGAGACTCTCTAGTCGTAAGCTAAAGAGTGGCAGGGAAAGTTCGCCGGCCAGAGCCTTGGCTGACATTGTCTTGCCAGTTCCAGGCGGACCAACCAATAAGAGTTTGCTCCGCGGGTGCAAGCCGTGCTCGCGAATTCGATTGGCTTGTCGTTGCTCACGCACCAGCCGATCAAGACGTACGCGCGTCTCCGTAGACAATACGACATCGTCGAGGCGTGCGTCTGGATACGCCACATTCACCAAATCGGCAAGTTCGCCCTTAGGTTGGGCGATCGGCGTGGGGTGCCGCTTCGCAACGATCGAGCCCTGCTCGCGAAGTTGGTCTACCAGGTCTCGGATCTCGCCCGCCAAGCGCTCATGCCCTGCTTTGGCTTCTCGCGCGGCGATTTGAAGCGCAAGCGTCAGCACTTGGTTCTCGTCGGCGTCCTTGTAGGCGCGCAACATTGCCTTGATCTGATCGCCGTTAGCCATTACGAAACCCTTGAGATTTTCCAAAAAATGCCGCGTGAGACCGGCAATTAACACCTAGCGACATTGTAGCCTTAATCGTAGGTCAATATCAACGATATCTAAAAATATCGTTGATAAGATACGCGAAAAGGGCGCCTTCGCTCTGCTTAACCATGACCGATGTGGGGATCGCTTTCGCAGCGCTGCAACCGCTTGCTGACACTCGATCGTTCCTGCCCCAAGAGGATGCGCAACGTGAACGCGGAGTTCTTATCACGGCCTCTTGTAGGCGGCGGCCAAACTGCCGCGATCCCATTGGCTTTTCCTGTCCTAAACTTTATTGCCGTAAGAACGGTGATTCCATTTCAAAGCGGCCCGCCTGTCTCAAACATTGATTCCCAGGACACCAGACCGGCAGTGCGCTAAGTCACTGATTTGTCTAGCACGGTTGTCTCAATCTCTATTACCTATCGCCAACAGAGGCAGTCTCCCTAGCTTTGCGAGGCGTCAGCCAGAAGTCTGCGGCCCGCCGGTAACAGCCTGAAGCTGGCGTCCCGGTAGTATCTGCCCTGCGGCCCGGCGCCAAGCCTTACATCGAGACAGCCGCAGTCTTCCAGCAGCAGCAGCGCGTTCAGCAGAATGTCATGCGCTTCCTGGGCAAAGATGAACTTGGCTGCACGGCCTTCCCGCCACCGCGACAGGCCATGGCTCTCCTGCGTAAAGATGAAGCGATTCTTGCCATCGCCCGCAGACGCCGTGCGCGCACCGGCTGTGCTCAAGTGCTGCTCGATAACGTATCGGCTGATGACTACGAAGACGAAATCGCCAAGTGGCCTGTCCCTGTACTCGTTGACGAGTGCAGCCAGCTGGGCGAGGCAAAGCTTGTCGTCGTCAAAGGCCAGCAGGCTCTCGACGTGGTCCCTCGCCTTCTTCTCGTCATGCACCAGCGCCCTCAAATTTTCTATTTCGATAGCGCAGTAGGTTAGCGCATTGATGGCGAATTGGCCGGTCGTTGCCCAACGCTCGAACGTGCCTTCAATGTCATTTGGCTGGAGAACTATGGGGAAACCCCTCAGGTAGTCCTTCATTGCTCCGGTGTTCAAAAATTCCTTGTGGCGTGCCCGGCATATGCCGGCAGCCTGTAACGACGGAAAGCTCTTTTGTTCCCTCCTGTACCATTCAAGATCGCTGCCTATCGTGGCGCCCAGCGCGATACCAGGCGCCTCCGTCTCGCATATGAGTATCTGCAGTTCCCTGCAGATGTCGGCCTTAAATGTGGGCTCCTTCGCTTGCTCCTTGCGGAGGATGACTCGCTCAACCAGTCCCAGCAGCGCTTCCATCCCGAGGCGCTGGAGCTGGCGAATCTGAAGTACATACCATTCCCGCCAGCTTTCCTCGACGCCGTTCAGGTCGACCCGCACGCGCTCTGGGGCATACCCAGCTGCCATCACTTGCCGTATCGACTCCACAGGGACGAAGTCGCGGGTTTTCCCTTGCCCCGCCTCGATTGCCTCCAAGGCGCGAAGCGCCAATACGATGCTCTGCTTGCGTTTTCGGGCATTCTTGATCCGATGCGTTCGGGTGGGGTCACTGCTACCGTCAAGGTCAACTGATCCGTCCAGGTACAGATGGAGAAAATTTGTCTTTTCCGACTTCGACGGTTTCCGGAGCGATATAACTTCACTCAGGGAGGACAGCCTTTTCCTGGTGCAGGTAATGTCGTCTGTCGACTTAAGCCATCGCAAGACGGCGGGCTCCAAGCTTTCCAGTTCTTTGGCAAATGCTTTGGCCAGCAGCGTCCCAGCCGGGGTGCAGGAGAACGTCCCCTTTGCTTCCTTTATCCCGCGTCCAAGAAGCCCGATTCCGTTCACTAGTCCCGGAAGGTAGTACAGGGGGTTCATGAACGTTGTCTTGACACCCCAGCCGTCAAGGGTCAAATCCCGCTTGTCCCTATCGTCCTTGAAGGCGCTTAGGCCGGGAACCATCTTTTCTTGTTCACGCCAGGCTTGCCACGTCAACAACAGCTGTACTTTGTCCAGCAGAATCGTGGTGGCGGATGCCAGCTCGGCAACGTTCACCTTCTCTCCATCGGATGAAGCTTGCCTGACAGCGTGATCCACCGCCCAGCATAAAGCCGAGTAAGCGCGAATGTGCCGGACAGTATTATTCAGCCCGGGAAAGACTCGACCGTAGAGACGTTCACCCACAGCACCCATACCCAGAAAATCGCCTGCCTGGGCCGAACTCACCACGGCGTTGAAGGTTGGCCCGGCAAACTCGAAGCCCTTCATTGATCTCCTCCTTGCTTTCGTGGTGCGATGAAAGCGTGGCATTGCTCATGAAATTCATGCAAAGCCGTGAACCTGGTGCGCGCGACAATCGGACGGCGGCAAATCGCTTCGCACACGGCGATGTGCTTCTCTCTCAACCTGCTTCCCTGTTGCTTGGAAAGCGCTACGTGGCATTGCGGACATCCGGGAGAATGGATGTCGGAAGGGTCAAGCTCCTGAACGATCGAATACTTCTTGAATCGAGCACCCGGCGCAATCCTTAAGCCCGCGACAAAGTCGGTTTCGGCGTGCGTCATGGCGCCAGGCGGCGACTGCAAAGCGCCCATGCCGTAACGGAGCAAGTCGTCGATACGGTCGGCAAGCCGCGGCGCCTGTGCAATCTTCTGCAGCTCAGGCAGTAATTCGCTCCAGCTGAAGGCCTTGAGTATCAGATAGCCCCTTCCCGGAAAGTCTTGAGCATGAAAGCCCTGTAACTCGGCAACATTGACCGTCCTGCCGACAAACTCTTCAAGGATGTTCAGGACGGTGGGGTAGGAGGGAATGCTGCCGTGTCGGCTGAAAGCGAGGCAAGCGGCGGCACCGACGCAAGCAAATGCCGGCAACAGCTCGTGCTTGCTGGCCTGCGTCAATTGAGCTCCCGCATGCCGTTGGAGAGCCTGAACCAGAATGGTGCCGGCATTCGCGCCGTCCGCCGCAGCGGCGGAGGGCCTTTCTGGAAAATGCCTTCGCAGCTGCAGTCCCAGCAGGTAGGGCAGCAGCCACCTGGCCTTGGCATCCGGCAGCGCGGATTTCAGGGCCTTGCCGATAGCCGCTTCCAGGGACTGCCTGGCCAGTCGCGCTCTTTCGCGGGCATCGGCTTTCTGCTTTCTGTTTCGCCTCTCCGCCTGGGTTTCGGCCGGCACGCCGTCCTCTGCAGCGCTCTCGTGCTCCTCCTCTTCGGTCGATATCGGCTCTTCTTCGTCTTCAGTTGCTTCTGTCCCGTCCTCTGCTTCCCTGATTGATTTTGACAGCGCCAGCAGCATCCGTGTCAGCCTTGAGTTCCCCGCATAGCCATTGGCGTTGCTACGAGAATGATGGTTTTCCTCCAGTTCAGATCTGGTCATTTCGATGTCCGCGTCAGCTGCGCTTTCCTTTGCGGCGCCTCGCGTGCCACCCGACTTCTTGAGCTGCCGTCCAGTTAGTGCCGAATGAACCGCAGTCAGCACGAGATACTCATCCTCGGGGTCGTACGCGCCATCTTCCCGTTCCAGACGCCCGACCGCTTTTTCAACATCCACCTCCGACGGGCGGTACTTCAGCTCGTCCTCGACATTGACCCAGGAATAGCAGAGGAAGGGGTTTCCCCCGGCATTTGTACCCGATACCTCTACCCATATTGCGCCGTCTTTCACCAACTTCTTGATGCTGCCGTTCAGCCACAACTTCAAGGCGCCATCTGTATTCGGAATGTCGCCTTCCTCAAAAAGTGTGGTCTGACCTTGGAAGAGCCGAACATGTAAAGGCGTAGCGGCTGGCCGAGGTGCCAACTCGATTTCCAACTCATAGCCGGCGCTCAGGCTCGCCTTGCAGAGGATCGCTTCCATGGATGCGAGCGGCGCCGGAAACTCGCAGGGCTCGTAAACCACCTTCCCCTTGGCATGCTTCCAAATTTCCGCGCGCGCTTCCATGTTGACGCGAGCAATAGCCAGCTCAATGTTAACTGTGCGCCAGAGGCTCCGATAGGTCGCGTTGACAGAACCGGTCATGGAAACGCTCGCGCTGGCGTGATTGCACACATCGAACCACTTTGCGTGCAATGGACGGTCGTCACCATTGAGCTTGGGGGTTACAAAGTGCGTTGAAGCATCAGGCTTGATGTTCTTCGCGAAGGGAGCCAGGAATTCTCCCTTGGCTCTTTTACCCAAAGCATACTGCAGCGACTTGGCGCCAATCTTCCGCTGCAATTGGCGGGTCGCGTTTGCGTCCTTGTCATGGTAAGGCGAGAGTACCGTCAGCGTTTCGGGAGCCGGAACGAAGCGTTTCACCAGCCCGATCAGTTTTTCGCCGGCAGGGTTTCCCAAGCTGGACACAAGAAATGCCGTACGCGCCGACCCTGCGTTGCGAACATTGATCCTTGATTGAGTGAGGGCCCGCTTCGAAAAGTAGCTTACGGCCCGCCGCTCCGCCCCTTCGGCCAGATTGGCGACCACGGCGACTTCTTCGAGAAATTGGCTGAATTCCTCAAACACCTCAGGCTCGGCAGTGGCGCTGACTGCGTCGAGTACCTCCAATTGCCCGCCCTGGCCGGCGGCAGTGAGGTTCCCGCTGCCGACGACCAGGATGTCGCCACCAGTGGTTTCCAAGTAGGCCAGTTTTGGATGGAAAATGCCGCCCGATGCGCCAGTCGCACTGATGACGCGGTACCGGCTGCCGCCAAACTGGCTCCTGGTATTATCGATACTGCATAAGGCCTCTCGCGAATCGACCATTACAACGATGCTTTCGCAGTCGTTCTGTCTCAGTAGAGGGTAAAGCGTTGATTCGAACCAAGTTGCCGAAAAGGTGTACGACGTCAGCAGTACGCGCCTGGGTTTTACAGCTTTAATAATGCCGTATAGATTGTTCAACCGGTCCTCGCGAGCTATGTTGAGCAAATATCAGTAGAAGACGCATGCGACGCCTCGAGGAATAGTGTGTCAGCCCCTCTATCACAACAATTCTACGTCACCACAGCTACGTCACCACAGCGAGCCCGAGCCTGTCCGGACTTTCGCTGACTTGATCTAGCCATTAATCCGAGAGACAGCGCAAAATCGCAAATTCCGGGCCACGTGAGGGGACTTCCTGCTGGAGCTGCTACTGACAGGTGGACACATGCGCGAGAACTCCTTCAGTTTGCTGCAAAAGTCGCCACGCGGGAGTACCGGATGCGCCCATATCTGCCGGTACTTGTAGCTGGCGCTCGTGACGAAAGAAATGCCGGTCGGTTACTTGGGAATATGACTGCGCGGCCAGGAACGCGGCCGTTGCATGGCAATAGGACTCCGGCTTAATGCCGCACCGGCGGCGCTGTCTGTTCGGCTATCGGCATGTTCATTGACAGCAGCACGTCCAGTTCCGTGTGGTTGACCGGTTTGGTCAGGTGAAAGTCGAAACCTGCCTCGCGCGTCAGGCGGCGGTCGCTTTCCTGGCCCCAGCCGGTGACGGCGATGATGCGCGGCCCCGGTCGGGTCGTCATTCCCCGCAGCTCGCGCGCAACATCGAAGCCGGACATGCCCGGCATGCCCAGGTCGAGCAGCACCACCTCGGGCTCGAACTCGAATGCGAGCTTGAGCCCTTCCCGCCCGTCATGCACTTCGCGCACCTCGTGGCCGGAGGCCTGCAACAGCGCGGCCATGCTGGTGGCGGCATCGCGGTTGTCGTCGACCACGAGAACCCGGCGCGGATGCAATCGCGCCTCGTGGCTGGTGCGGGCCCCTTCGGTCGGCGCCACAGCGGGCCGCTCAAGCAGCGGCAGGTAGACCGTGAAAGTGCTGCCCTTGCCCGCCCCTTCGCTCGCCGCCCCGACAGTGCCGCCATGGAGCTCGACGAAGCCCTTCACCAGCGACAGCCCGATGCCGAGCCCACCCTGGCTGCGCTCCAGCGCGGGAGTGACCTGCGAGAACAAGCCGAAAATATCCTCGAGGTGTTCCGGCGGAATGCCGATGCCGCTATCGGAGATTGAGATCTTTGCCCTTCCCGGCAGGCGTTCGGCTGAAACGCTGATGACGCCCCCGCGCGGCGTGAACTTGATGGCGTTGTTCAGCAGGTTGAGGAAGCACTGGACCATGCGCGTGGTATCCGCGGAGGCATATAGCGGATCGTCCGGCAGGTGCACCACCACCTCGTGCCCTGCGGACTTCAGCGTTTCCTCCACTGCCTGCAGCGCGTCGGACAGGCAGTCGACCAGCGACACATCCGCCTTGCGCAGGGAAACCTTGCCCTGGGTGATGCGGGACACCTCCAGCAGGTCGTCAACCAGCCGCGCGAGGTGGCGGGACTGGCGGTCGATGACGGCCAGCAGCCGTCCCGCATTGGCCGGAAGCCCGGGGATGCGCGACAGCAGCTCGGTGGCGTTGCGGATCGGCGCCATCGGATTGCGCAGTTCGTGGGCGAGGGTGGCCAGGAACTCGTCCTTGCGCTGGTCGGCCAGCTTGAGCGCCTGTTCCGCCTCGGTCTGCGCGGTGATATCGGCGTTGACTCCGAACCAGTGGATGATCTGCCCTTCCTTGTTGCGCAGCGCCACCGCGCGGCTCAGGAACTGACGCCATCGGCCATCGGTACCTTTCAGGGGCACCACCATTTCGTAGGGCTCGCCGGTGGCAACCGAATGGCGCCACCGCTCGACGATGGTCGGCAACAGTTCCGGATCGTTGACCTGCCGCCAGCCCCAGCCCTCCGCCTCGCTCAGCGACAGTCCGGTGTACTCGTGCCAGCGCCGGTTGTACCAGTAGATCCAGCCGTCCGGGCGCGCCATCCACGCGATCTCGGGCAGCTCGTCCGCGAGCGTGTGGAAATGCGCCTCCATCTCCTCTGCCGCCGCTTCGCCACGCTTGCGCTCCGTAATGTCGGCGATGACGCCGGATACCACCGATGCCCTGCCATTGTCGTCGTAGCCCGCTTTCCCCCGTGCGAAGGCCCAGCGCCTGTTTCCCTTCGCGTCGCGCAGGCGGAACTCGACGTGGCAGTCGCGCCTGCTGCTGAGGCATTCGCGCACCTGCGCGCGAAGGCGGTCGCGATCCTCGGCGAACACGTAGTGCATCAGCGCATCTGGCGCCGATCCCAGTTCCCCGGCTTGAAGCCCAAGGATGTCGCGCTCTACTTCGGGGCTCCACCATGCACGGTTGTCGACCAGGTTCCAGTTGAACACGCCCATCTGGCCCGCTTCCAGTGCCAGGCGCAGCACTTGCTGCATCTCCTGGAGCTTGGCTGCGGTGCGTGCTGTGGCCTGGGCTTCGGCCAGGTCCTGGTACATGCGGCGCTGCTCGGTCAGGAGCATGATGAGGACGAAGCTCGAAGCGACCAGTGCGTAGACCCTGCCTGTGTAGAAGCCGACATCCCACCGGCCAGCGTTGAACACGCTCACGAGTCCGATCTCGAAGAACCATGCGGACAGCACCACCACGAGCCACATATCCATCGTTGACGTGGAGCGGCGGGTGAACAGGATCACCAGGGCCAGCCCGGTAATGAACCATTGGCCATAGCGCCCGACGTTGAAGGCGGACGAGTATCGGTCGTTCTTCAGCATCTCGGGCAGCCAGTCGCCGCCCGCCGTTGCCAGCGCACCCAGCATGGCGGCGCAAGCGAGCGTCACCAGCACTGCCTGCGCCGTCGCCCACCCCGGCCGCTCGGCCCGCCAGTCGGCCTGCTTGAGAAAGGAATAGGCGATGACGGAAGCGGGAAAGCCGATGTGCCAGAAGACGTGCAGATAGCCCGTGGTCTGTGGGCCCGCGCCAAGCAGCCCGGTGGGCGCAAAGACGCCCGGGAAGGACAGGAGGTGTACCGTCGCCATGACGGCCGAGTACAGGTAGCCGCAGGCCAGGATGAGGATGCAGCGCTTGCGGACGAGGTAGAAGTAGCCGAGCAATAGTGTCATCGTGATCAGGTCGTTGATCACGAGAACGGGCTGGTGCAGGGGAATGAACCACGGCGCGGCTGACAGCGGCGTGCTGGCGAAAGGGATGAGCGCAATAAACATCCCGAGCGATACTGCAACGATGATCAGGGCCAGCCGCACCGAGGCCGGTCCCGCCCCGTACTCGAACAGGGTTCTTGCTGCCTGGCTGTCAGTGGACGCCGCATCCTCGGGCGGGATACCTGACAACTTGGATATGTAATTCATACGCAATGAGCACCACCAAGCTTTCGCGGAACCCATCGTATGCCAGGTAGCAGTGGAGCGGAGCACGGTACAGGCCGCGCTAGCTGGCGGAATCCGTCACCGGGGAGTGACGGTCCGCCGCAGGGTGCTCAGCGCTGAGCCGTGGGGACCGGCGCCGCCGGCGCCTGCTCCAGAAGAAGCTTCTGCATCTGCAGCAAGGCGTCCTGCATGGCCAGCTTGCCGCTCAGGCCGAAGTCGTTCTTAAACTCCGAAAACTCGGCATTGCCCTTGCCAACCACCCGCTTGGTGTCGATTGTGCGGCCACTGGTGTCGCTGATCTCGCAAACGAGGTCCACCGTGAAGTAGGTGGGCGGCCAGGTCATCATGCTCGACGAAGAGGAATTGGGCTCGATGCGCGGCTTGACGATGTAGTTCAGCGCATTCTGCTGGATGGCCTGCTGGTCGGACGGGCTTTTCAGTGTCGTCACGTTCTCGTAGACGTTGGTGAGCATTTTGTAGAAGCCCACTTCCAGGTCGCGGTAGGGCTTGGTGCTCACCTTGTCGCCACCGCCGCCCGGGGTGATGCGCTCCTGTTCGCGCTGAGCGGCGTCGACGTAGTAGCCGACGTTCGCCTTGACCCGCGGCTTGGCATCGGCCGGGCGTTCGATCTTGGCGATGTCGGGCGTGATCACGATGGGATGGGAGCAGGCGGTCAGCAGCACGGCCGCTACGACGCCGCATCCCAGTTTGCATGCACGAACGAAGGTCATTGCGCCTCCTTGTTCAGCGCGGTGGAAAAGTCGGGATCGGCGTACAGCGCCGCCAGCAGTTTCGAGACCAGAACCGGATAGGCGCCGATGGCGTTCGGAATGGCGACCGCGCCGACGAAGGACGAGTCCCATTCGTGGTTGGCCGACTTCACCTTGTCATACTTCACGCCGCTGGCGCCGCTGACCACGAAGCGCGCGGAAATGATGCCATTGCCTTTGCTGAAACCCGAAGCATCCAGTTCGTTCTTCAGGAGCGTGCCCGTGATGACGGTCGACGCGTCGGGCGACAAGCTGCCGGCCAGCGTCAGTTCCTGTTTCAGCGCTTCGGCCACGTAGGCGGCGTACGAGGAATCGTAGGGAGAGTTCATCGAATTGCCGCGCAGGGAGATCGGGTTGGCGTTCTGCTTGTCCTGGGCGGAGCTGAAGGCGCCCACTTTCGCTTTGGCCGAGCTGGCTTTCTTGATCGCCGCCACGTTGTCCAGAACGGGCGAATACTGGGGGGCATTGGTGCTGCATGCCGTCAGGCTGAGCGCGAGCAGCAGGCTGCTGCCCGCAATGAGAATGCGTTTCATGGTGAGCTTTCTATCGGTTTATTTTGCTGCGGCGGAATCGGTCATCGCGCCAGGTGCGGCTGGCCGATCGCCAATGGGGCGCATGGTGATGGCAACGGTGTTGGGGTAGTCGAACCCGGCTCCGGTATTGCGGTCGACGATGTAGCCGATGCCGCCGCCGAACAGGATGTTGCCCCATACCGCAGTGTTGGACTTCGAAACGACAGTGGCATTGCCGACCATGTCATGGCGCTTGCAGTCGATGACCAGGTCGCCGGTGCTCTTGTGCACAGTAGCGGTGCCCGGGCTCGTGACGAACCAGTTGCCCGAGTCATTGGTCAGCGTGCAGCCGATGCCCGTAATTTCCTGGTTGTTGTGAACGGTGGTGACCGAAAGTGGTTGCAGCTTGTTACCGCTGATGGATGCGCAGCCGGTAAGCAGCGCAGCCGCCAGGACTGCCGATGTTTTTGTTAGCATTTTTATCCCTGTTTTGGTGGGCTGCCGCGTGCGCGGCAGCGTCCGCATTCTAGAAGCAAAATGCTTTGAGAAAACTATCCAAAACTCACACTTGATTGATTTCCCTTACAGGCCAGCCTCAGATCACCCGGCGTGGCGCCGCCGTGGCGGGATCTCCGCTGTTCGGGGTGCCTGTCGGCTCGATGAGCAGGATATGCGCTTCGCCGTGCGCGCGCGGGCGGTGGCTCACGCCGCGTGGCACCACATACATCTGGCCCTGGCCCAGCTTCACCGTGGACCCGTCCTCCAGGTCGATCTCCAGGCTGCCAGCGAGGACGAGGAAGAAATCGTCGGTATCGGGATGAACGTGCCAGTGATAGTCGCCCCGCAGTTTTGCCACCATCACGTCGTGGCCGTTGAAAAGGCCGACGGTGCGGGGCTGGAAAGCTTCGTCGAAGGTGCTGAGCTTCTGGGATAAATCGACAGCGTGCGGCATGCGGGTCTCCTTCCAAATGAAAGGCTCATGGTGTCGCAGGCGCAGCGAGGCGGTCTAGTACAATTGTTGCATGGACCTCATCTCCAGCCCCGCGGCAGGAAACCACGTCGAGATCGCCGCCCTCGATGCTGGCGTCATCCTGATGGAGGCGCGCTTCACGGACTATGCGTTCGAGCGCCACAGCCATGACTGCTATGCAATCGGCGTGACAGGCGAAGGCACGCAGAGCTTCCGCTGCAAGGGCCGCCGGTATGACAGCCGTCCCGGGGAATTCGTTCTGTTCAACCCTGACGAAGATCATGACGGCGATCGTGGAAGCTCCGATGGCTTCCGCTACCAGATGCTCTACTTGCCGGAACAATTCGTGCGCGACTGCGTGGATGCCGATGCGGGACTGGATGCATCGTTCTACCTGCAAGCGCCCAACCTCAGCGACCGCCGCATGGCCCGTGATTTCCTGCGCCTGGCCCGTGTACTTTGGACTGAGCGCTACGAAACCTTGAGGGCGGAAACGCTGCTTCGGGAATTCATTGCAGGTCTTCTGATGCAGCACGGCGAGCGGCCCCGGCCGGAAGCGATACCGCCGAAGGCCGTGGGCATGGAGAAGCTGGCCAGGGCGAAGGATTATATCCGCTCAAACTTCTGGCGCGAACTGACAGTGGGCGAGCTGGCCACGGTTGCGGGCCTGTCGCGCGCCCACCTCACACGCGCCTTCACGGCGGCGTTCCATACCCCGCCGCACGTCTATCTCAATGCGGTCCGCATCGCGCAGGCGCAGAGGCTGATACGCAATGGCATGCCGCTTGCCGCCGTGGCCGCCGAGTGCGGCTTTTCAGACCAGAGCCACTTCGCGCGGCGGTTCAAGGGAAGCATCGGCCTGGCTCCAAGCCAGTGGCGGCAGGCCGTCCTGGCCAGAACCTAGCGTTGCCAGTGGCGCTCGCGGGCGGCGCGTTCCGCTGTCGCGTCCAGCGCCTGGCCATCGATGCGCCCATCGATGGCATCGAGAACCGCGGGCGGCAGCTGGGCCGCGGCCTGGCGGATGCCGCCCTGCTGCCCCGCTTCCGTTTCCTGGATCATCGGCACCACCCAGTTGCCCCCTTCGCGGCAGGCAAGGCCCGCGCTGGCTTGCGCGGTGAAGCTGCGGCAGTAGCTGCCATCCCTGGCGAGGAAGCTGATGCCGGGCTGTATCGGGGACTTCCCGGGCTCGCTGGCCAGCTGCTGCGACAGGGCGTCCGCCAGCGCGCCGCGCGCCACGAGGCGGCCCGACGCATCGGCCGCGAGCAGCGCCTCGCTGGTGGACGGCGCCTGCCGCGTGCCCAGCAGCCCAGCAAAGACACCGATGGCCAGCGAGGCGGCCATGGCAGCCCAGTGCGGCAGGCCCCAGTGGCGCCGTGCCTCGCGCCTTGCCCGCGCGGCGGAGAGTTCGTCCGTCTGCGGCTGGAGCACGGGCGGTACAGGTTCGTCCAGAACGCCCGCAAAAGCGGCGAACACGTCGCTGCGCAGGGACTGGTGGCGGGCGACGGCCGCCGCAACGGCGGGGTCTTCCTGCATGGCGCGCTCGATCTGCGCGCGCTGCGCGGCGTCCAGCTCGCCATCGGCATAGGCCATCAATTCTTCGTCGGAGAACTTCATTGTGTGTTCCTGGCTTGGTCGGACAACAGCTTCTGCAGCGCCTCGCGGGCGCGCGCAAGGCGGCTGGTGAGGGTTCCCATGGGTATTTCCAGCACCTCCGCCGCTTCCTTGTAGGGCAGGCCGTCCACCAGCACCAGGGCGACCACCAGCCGGTGTTCTTCGGACAGCATGCTGACGGCCTTGCGCACCGCCAGGCTCTGCTGCAAGCCTTCGGTGGGGTCGTCGCCCACATGCTCGCCCTCCTCTTCGGGGGCGAACAGCCGGTCGCGGCGGATGCGGCTGCGCACTTCGTCCACCCAGGCGTTCTTGATGATGCGGAAGAGCCAGCTGTCCAGCCGCGTTCCCGCTTCCCACTGCCCGCTTCGGCCCAGGGCGCGTTCGACGGCGATCTGCACCAGGTCGTCCGCATCCTCCCGGTGCCAGGTCAGGGCGCGGGCGAAACGGCGCAGCCTCGGCAGCAGGGAGGCAATCTCGGCAGCTATGGGAGCGCTGGCGGGCGGCATATTAGGTAAACGTTCGTGGCGGCTGGTTTCTTCCGGTGCGAGGCGCCGGGCTCCATCATATTATCATTCGCCCATGAGAACATTTCGCACACGCAATGGCCGTTGGCTGCTGGCGCTGCTTCTCTGCGGCGCGGGAGGCACGGCGCACGCGCAGCTCGGCCTGCCATCCCTGCCCTTGCCGCAACGCCTGGGCCTGGACACGCAGCAGTTGACGCGGCCCGCGGAGCGGCTGCTGGACCGTAATGTGATAGCTGATCTGCGTACTGTGCGGGCGGAGCTTGTCCGCAAGCTGCTCGCCGAGCAGGCGCGTGTGGTGGAGGCCGACCCCGTGGGCCAGCCGGTCCGGCGCGGCGAAATCCTTGCGTGGGCGCCGGGCGAAGCTGGCCGGAGCGCGGCACGGGCGCTCGGGCTGGCCGTTCTGCGCGAGGAAAACCTGGAGGGCAGCGTTCTTCTCGTGCTGCGCGTTCCCGAAAATTTGAGCACGGTTGCGGCCCTGGCCCAACTGCGGGCTGCGGACCCTGAGGGCAGTTACGACTTCAACCACCTTTACAACGAAAGCGGTTCCGCCCCGGGCGTTCCGGCTGCACAGGATTCCGGCCGCCTGCGTGTGGGGCTGATCGATGCGGGCGTGGATGGCGAACATCCTGTGTTTCAGGGCACGGAGATCGTGCGCTGGGGTTGTGGAGGCAGCGCTGTGCCGAGCAGCCATGGCACCGCCGTGGCGGCCTTGATGGTGGGCCGTTCCGAGCGCTTCCACGGGGCCCTGCCGGAAGCGAGGCTGTATGCCGCCGACATCTACTGCGGCGACGCCGCCAGCGCCTCGGTGGACCGGATCGCAGGGGCGCTGGCCTGGATGGCACGGGAAAAAGTGGGTGTCGTCAATATCAGCCTGGTCGGCCCGGCCAACCAGGCGCTGGAACGCGCCGTGGCGGCCATGGTGGCCAAGGGCCATCTTCTGGTGGCGGCCGTGGGCAATGACGGACCGGCGGCGCCGCCGCTGTACCCCGCCAGCTACCCCGGCGTGGTGGGCGTCAGCGCGGTGGACCGCCAGGGCCGGCCCCTGCCCGAAGCGGCGCGCGGGGCGCAGGTGATGTTTGCGGCGCCCGGAAGCCAGATGGTCAGCGCCACCGTCGGGGCGCCGCCTTACCGGCAGGTGCGCGGCACCTCCTTCGCGTCGCCGATCGTGGCGGCCCTGCTCGCCCCCGCGCTGCCTGTGCCATCTCCCGAGTCGGCAAAAGCTGCCGTGGCCGCGCTGGCAAAAAAAGCGCGCCAGGCGGATGGCGTTACGGTGAGCAATACCACCGGCTACGGCGTGGTCGGTTCGGAACTGCGTATCGACCCTTCGCGGCTGCGCTGAATTTTTTTTTCGGGACGGCGGATTAAACCGCCGGGCTCGCTCGTTTTCCTTGCAAGGGCCGGGTTGTCTGGCCTTCAGACAGGAGAAAACATCATGCAAGCCAAGAAACTCGTTCAGTACATCGCACTCATCGCCACTATCGGTATCGCCAGCTCTGCGCAGGCCCAGCTGCTCGGACGCGGCGGACCCATCGGCGGTTCCGTGGGCGGCATGCTGGGCGGCAGCGGCAGTTTCGGCGGCAATATGCGTGCGCTGGATAATCTTCCTTCGCGCAGCGCAGCCGCCGAACCACGCGCCGCGGAAACGCCGCGTCCGGCCCGCCAAGCGAATGCAGGCGGCAGCGCCAGCGGTTCGCTCTCCGGTATCTCCGGCGGCGGCCTGCAAGGTTCGGCCACCAGCCTGATGGATCCGCTGGCGCAGGGCGCGCGCAGCCAGGCGGCGGCTACCCGCGACTATGCAAACGCCACGGGCGGCAATGCCCGCGCGGCAGGCGAGGGCAGCGCCGCCGCCGCGCGCCAGCTGGCGGATTCGGCAAGCAACGCCGGTATCCAGGCGGGCGCGAACGGTTCAGCCAATGCGAATGGCCAGGCGGGCGGCCGGGCGGCTGCCGATCGTTAATCCTGACGCGCCCGGCTTCCGGTTCTGGCGGTTCCCCTATTCGCAGCCTTCGGCGTAGTCAATCACAGGGTGACTGCCTGCGATGATCCTTACAAGCCGTTGGTCCTCGAACTGGAAGCTGAGCGCATGATGCTGTCCCGGCTTTGTAACAAGCAGCGACTTGCCTGAGTCAACGTGGTCAAGTTTCTCCCACTTGCCCTCAGGCAGTCTGCTTGCGACGTCTCGCTCGCGCTGTCCTACCTCAGTGCCATTGATAGAGCGGATTCCGGGAGCGGTGACATCTATCCGCGCAACCTTGTCGTCTATGAAGACCAGGGACAATCCGGGATAAGAGGGAATGTTCTGATAGTCGCAATCAGGCGTGACGCGGGCGCCCACAGGGGACGGCGTAATTGTCGCGGGGAGCACACGGTTAACCTCGGCCACGTGCATTCCGATGCGAACAGGTCCCAATCCGTCGGCATTCAGTAGCCACCGTGGCTTGTCCGCCTGTGCACTGATGGCTACACAGAACTGCATCGCAATGCCAAGAGCCAGACGCATCATCTCTGTGGTCTCCTTTTGGTGGAATTCTAATGACGGAAGGTACTCCAGTGAACGTGATTGTTCATCGTAGGGAGATCAGCACTGCGCGTCCATTGTCCTCCCGGTGATGTACGATACCAACCCTCTACATAGCGCACGCTCAGATTGGCGAGCGCCTGCGCTTCGAGTTGCAGCGCCAGGTTTTCCGGTGCGTCAGCTGTTTGCTCCGCACTGCGACGGACGAGGGTTCACTTCATCGTTTCAGGTAACGGGCCACGTCTTCGATTTGTTCCACGGTCAGGCCCTGAGCATGCGGACGCATGACACCGACGGTCAAGGCGTCAATAATGCGTTCCGTGGATCGGGTGGCGAGGAGGCTGCGTGGCGGGATGTTGCCTTCCGCGTTGTCGTGGCAGATGGAGCAGCGTTGCTGGTAGATCGCCGCGCCGCCGAGGCCAGGCGCGGCAGCCTGCGCAGGAGCGGGGGCCTGTACGGGCGGCGGGGCTTCGGCCCGTCCCGAGAACTTGCGTCCGCCCGGACCGAAGGCCTGGATGCGGTCCGTGCCCACGAATACCTGGCCGCCACCGAAGGCTGGCTCGTTGTATTTGCCGCTGGTGAACAGCTCGTCGGGTGCGCTGCGCCAGGCAATGTCCAGGCTCGCCGCGTCCAGCGCATACAGCACCGGCCTTGGCGAGTCGGCGCCGCTCAGCGAAGCGGAGCGGCTCGCGTTTTCGTCCAGTATCCAGACCAGGGCATCGCGCGCGCCATTGCTGGTGACGACCGGCGAACCGGGGTTGCCCAGCACCAGCGATGGATTGGCCTTGTCGAGGCGCAGGTAAGGTGCGCCTTTCGCCGGGCGGGCCACGGTGAGCCTGGCAACGGATGGTGGAACGCTGGCCGGGGAGCCCGGCGCGCGTTTGGTATTCCCGGTCACGAATAGGAAATCGGCGCCGCGCGCATCGCGGAATGCCGCAGGAACGGAGCGCGCGCGGGCCAGGTCCAGCGCCGCATCCTCGTCGGAATAGGGACCGAAGACGTTCAGCGGGCCGCGTGTGCCGAACTGGGGCTGGGGCCCGGGAGCGAGCAGCGAAGTGTCCAGCGATGCGTCCTCGCTGCATGGCGGCCGCCGTTCAAGGCTGCCGGGCAGCCGGTCGCGGTCCAGCAGGTAGACGTTGCCCTGCTTGCCGCCAATTGCCATCAGCTGGCGCGAACCCTTGGGCGCATCGGGCAGCAGGATTGCACCGCCCGCGCCCAGGTCGATATCCATCTTCGCCGTACGGCAGTAGTTGAAGGGCGTGTATGTCCCTTGCAGCGTGAAGCCCTTGGCGCCGGGCTGCGACAGCTTCAGCACCGACTGCGTCCAGTCGCGGTCGGAGTTCTGGTAGCCGCCGAAACCGCTGCCGGTGACCACATACACGCTTCCCTGCGCATCCACCGCAGGCCCGCCCGCACCCCAGATGCCGCCGCTGCCGCGATTGGGCATGGCCACGGCAGCAAA
Organism: Massilia endophytica; assembly: GCF_021165955.1. NCBI lineage: Bacteria > Pseudomonadati > Pseudomonadota > Betaproteobacteria > Burkholderiales > Oxalobacteraceae > Massilia > Massilia endophytica. The sequence continues at coordinate 4,786,324 of NZ_CP088952.1, forward strand.
GGCGCTGCTCACTTTGGGATTATTGGTATCGACGGACACCAGCCAGCCCGTTTCTGTCTCGCCGAACACCACGTACAGCTGCGATCCATCGGGGCTGAGATTCAGCGCGCCACGCTGAACCCGGAAGTCGAAGCGGCGTTTCGGCGGAACGCGTTCGGGACCTGCGTTTACATTGAGCGTGTTGAAGGTTTCTTCGTCCAGACGCACGGGCCAGCCGGGCAGAACTTCGCCGCTCGCGATATCCAGCGCGTAAGCCTGCCAGCGCTTCTCCGGATCGCAGTGGGTCACGTAGAGGCGGCCGCGCGGCACGTCGATCACGGGGGTGCTCAGAATGCCTGTCGGTACGCCGTCCAGCGGCGCGGGCTGCAGCTTGCACGGCGCGGCAAGGCGGGTGCGCCAGAGAATGCGGCCGGGAGCAACGTCGCCATTGCTCGCCGCATTGACCGCATACACGTAGCCGTTGCTGCTGGCCGCGAACACCATTGCGAATGCAACGCCGCGATGGGGACCCTTCGATATCGCAACCTTGTCCACATACAGGGGCGATGCGTAAAGGCGCGGCGGCTGGCCTTCGAATGCATCAAGCTGGGGAGATTCCCAGACGGCGCCGAAGTCCGCGCTGCGCACCTTCTCCGGCGTGAGCACCGTCTCGTTCGCGCGCCAGCCGCTGCGGCCTGCATCGGCGTGGAAGGTGGCGCGCACGGTGGTTGCAGGGCTGGCGGCCGGCGTTTCGACTGTTCGTGCAGGCGCAGTAGAACGGATACCGCCTTCCGGCACTTCGAGACCGGCCGTCCAGAAGATAGCATCGAGCAGCATGCGCCTCGCTTCCGGCTGGTCCAGCGTGTGCAGGTAGTGAGCGCCGCTGAAAGTGAAGGAGCGTCCGCCGCCATCGCGCTCGAAGGCCCAGGCAACGTTTACGGGTTCGGCCAAGTCTTCAAGGATCTGACGGCCATCGCGGAACTGGGGCTGCAGCTCCGTCTTCAGGATGGGGATGACCTTGCCGCCACCTTGGGAGAAGCGGAATGTGGGATAGAACTCGTCGCGGTAGGCGAAGGGCTGGACGCCGCGAATGGCCGGGTGCGCGGGCGCTGCGGGCGCCAGTTCGGCCCATTGGGTGGCGCGGTCGAAGGTTCCATAGCGCGCGGCGCCAAGCCAGCGTGGCAGGCCCAGGTCGTCGTCCGGCGGCACCGTGGAGGCCTGGTGCAGGCTTACGAGGCCTGCGCCACGCTGCATCGCCGCTTCGAATGCGGCGCGGCGCGCGGGATCGCGCAGCGGATGCTTGTCCTGGCCGTCGAAGTACCATACGAGGGCCGCGGCCCCGTCCAGCGCCTTCGGGTCCGCAGGCCATCCATCGGGATAGGCCTCGACCAGCAGCCTGCCTTTGGCATCGGGCGAGGATTCGAGGATGCCTTTCAGCGCGCGTATGCCGTTCGGGTAGTCGTGCAGGCCCGCGCCCTTCTCGCTCTTCACGCCCCCGATCAGGACTACCTTGCGCAACGGCTGGGCGTGGCATGCGGCGGCCAGCGCGAAGCCGCACATCGCGGCGAATACGGTTCTTGTCAACATTTCATCAGCTTCCTTGACCGGTTCTGGATCGGGCCCACTATAACGCCATCGAAATTCTTAATGTAGTTTAAGGCGTGCTGCCAGGGGGCCGGGATACAGTGCGCCTGCATTCTTCAACGGTCCCCTCACATGAATCTTTCACAAGCATTACTGCACGCGTTGCGCGACCATGGCGCGCGCGAGCTGTTTGGGCTTCCGGGCGATTTCGTCCTCGCCTTCTTCAGGCAGGCCGAGAGCTCGGGCATTCTTCCAATGTACACGTTGAGCCACGAGCCCGCGGTCGGCTTTGCCGCCGATGCCGCCGCGCGCTTTCACTCGCGTCCGGGCGTGGCCGTGGTCACCTACGGCGCGGGAGCGCTCAACATGGTGAACGCCGTGGCCTCGGCGTATGCGGAAAAGGTGCCGCTGGTCGTGATCTCCGGAACGCCGGGGGCCGCCGAGCGCAGGAGCGGATACCTGCTGCATCACCAGGCCAAGACGCTGGATTCGCAGCTGGCCATCTATCGCGAAATCACCTGCGCGCAGGCGGTGCTCGACGATCCGCAGCGCGCACCGGGAGAGCTGGCGCGCGTGCTGGCGGAATGCCTGTCCCAGTCCCGCCCCGTCTATATCGAACTGCCGCGCGATCTGGTCCATGCGGCCTGCGCGCCCGTGCTGCGGCTCCCGGCATCGAGCGCGGAGCCGCGCGCCCTTGCCGCCTGCGCCGCAGCGGTGCTGGCGCGGCTGTCGCAGGCGCATTCCCCGCTGCTTCTCGTTGGCGTTGAAATCCGCCGCTTCGGCGTCGAGCGCAAAGTGGCCCGCCTCGCACGGCTGCTCAATATTCCTGTCGCCACCACCTTCATGGGGCGCGGCCTGCTGACCGATACCGACGCCCCGCTGCTGGGCACCTACCTCGGGCTTGCAGGTCCGGAAGGAATCACGGGCGCCGTGGAAAGGTCCGACGCATTGTTCATGCTGGGCGTGATCGTTTCCGACACAAACTTCGGCGTATCGGGAGAGAAGATCGACCTGCATGGCAGCATACTCGCCGCCAATGGCGCGGTGACGATGGGCTACCAGGTCTATCCCGGCATATCGCTGGAAGCGCTGGTCGATGCGCTGCTCGAACAGGGCGAAGCGCTCGGCATCGCCCAGACAGTGCAGCCCGCGCGCTACCCCCGCGGCCTGAAGCGCGACGCCAGCTCCATTACGCCGCGCGACATTGCCTGCGCCCTGAACGATGCGCTGGCCCTTCATCCGGGGCTTCCGCTCGCGGCGGACATCGGCGACTGCCTGTTCACCGCGCTCGATATCGCGCACACGGACCTTGTGGCTCCCGGCTACTACGCCAGCATGGGTTACGGCGTGCCGGCCGGCCTTGGCCTGCAAGCGGCGGGCGCCGGGCGGCCGGTGATCCTGGTAGGCGATGGCGCCTTCCAGATGACGGGCTGGGAGCTGGGCAACTGCCAGCGCTACGGCTGGGACCCCATCGTCATCGTCTTCAACAACCGCAGCTGGGAAATGCTGCGGGCCTTCGAGCCGGAGGCGGGTTTCACGGACCTGAGCGACTGGCACTTTGCCGACATGGCGCCTTCTCTCGGCGGACGGGGATGCCGCGTGTCGAACCGCGCGGAGCTTGGGGCGGCGCTCGATGCGGCCTTGAGCCGGCGCGGGCGCTTCGAGCTGATCGAAGTCATGCTGCCGCGCGGGGCCGTGTCGGAGACCCTGTCGCGCTTCGTCCAGGGTGTCCGCAGGCTGCAGCAGCCAGCCCATTCGGCGGCCGAGGTTCCGGAGATGGCTGAAGAATGAGCGAACCACGTCAGACCGGGATTCCGGAACTCGTTTGCCCGGCAGGCAGCCTGCCCGCCCTGAAGGCGGCAGTGGATAACGGCGCGGACTGCGTCTACCTCGGCTTCCGCGACGCCACGAATGCACGCAATTTCGCGGGCCTGAACTTCGACGACCAGGCCATCGAGGCAGGCATCGTCTACGCGCGCCGCCATGGCTGCAAGGTGCTGGTGGCGCTGAACACATATCCCCAGGCAGACAGCTGGGATTCCTGGCGCAAGGCGGCCGAACGGGCGGCCAAAGCCGGGGTGCATGCCCTGATCTGCGCCGATCCCGCGCTCATGGGCTGGGTAGCGGAACACCATCCCGAACTGCGCCTGCATCTCTCGGTGCAGGGCTCGGCCACCAACCACGAGGCGATCAACTTCTATCACAAGCACTTCGGCATCGCGCGCGCCGTGCTGCCGCGCGTGCTGTCCATGGCGCAGGTGCGCCAGCTTATCGCCAACACGCCGGTGGAAATCGAGGTGTTCGGCTTCGGAAGCCTGTGCGTCATGGTGGAAGGCCGCTGCGCCCTCTCGTCCTATGCCACAGGCGAATCGCCGAATACGCACGGCGTTTGCTCTCCGGCGAAGGCCGTGCGCTGGGCGGGAACGCCGAAAGGACTGGAAGCGCGGCTCAATGGCGTGCTGATCGACCGGTATGAGGAAGGCGAGAACGCCAGCTATCCAACCCTGTGCAAGGGGCGCTTCGATGTGGAGGGCGAGAGCTATTACGCCATCGAGGAACCGGCCAGCCTGAACACCCTGGAACTGCTGCCGCAACTGATCGACGCCGGCGTGCGCGCAGTGAAGATCGAGGGCCGCCAGCGCAGCCCCGCCTATGTGGCGCAGGTGACCCGCGTGTGGCGCGAGGCGCTGGACGCCTGCCGCGACAATCTCGCGCGCTACTCGGTCCATCCGGCATGGATGGCGGCGCTGGGCAAGGTTGCCGAAGGCCAGCAGCACACACTGGGCGCCTATCACCGCGCCTGGAAATAACCTCTATGGAGCACACATGCTGAAGCTGGCCCTCGGGCCTGTATTGACCTACTGGCCGCGCGCCACCGTTTTCGAGTTCTACCAGCAGGTGGCGGAGAGCCCGGTGGAGATCGTGTACATCGGCGAAACAGTCTGTTCGCGCCGCCACGAGCTGCGGCTGAACGACTGGCTCGACGTGGCCGACATGCTGGCGGATGCCGGAAAACAGCCCGTACTGTCAACCCAGGCCCTGATCGAATCTAATAGCGAACTGGCGACACTGCGCAAGATCGCCTCGAACGGCCGCTACCTCGTGGAGGCGAACGACTTCGGCGCCGTCCACAGCATGCCGCCAGGGACGCCATTCGTCGCCGGTCCCCACCTGAACCTGTACAACGGGCCAGCGCTCGCCATGCTCGCGGGGCTCGGCGCCACGCGCTGGGTGCCGCCGCTGGAAATGAACCGCGAGCAGCTGGCCCACCTGATGCTGGACGTTCCGGCGGCCATCGAAACGGAGCTCTTCGCGCACGGCCGCATGCCGCTCGCCTTCTCGGCCCGCTGCTTCACGGCGCGCAACCGTAACCTGCCCAAGGACGATTGCCAATTCAGCTGCATGGAACATCCGGACGGGCTGCTGCTGCGCACGAAGGAGCAGAAGCCCTTCCTCGTCCTAAACGGCACGCAGACGCAATCGTCGGGCATTTATTCTCTGATCGGCGAACTGGAGCAGCTGGAGGCGGCGGGCGCGGGCGTGCTGCGCATCAGTCCCCAGGCCAGCGGCACGATGCAGGTGCTGGAGATCTACGACCAGGCGCGCCGGGGCCTGATCGGCGGGAACGAGGCACGCCAGCGGCTGGCGCCCTTGCTGCCGGGAGAAGCCTGCAATGGCTACTGGTACGGACGGCCGGGCATGGACCAGGTGGCGGCATGAACTGGCGCCAGCGTACCCTCACCGTGCCCTCACCGGCGGCCCTGCTTTCGCGCCTTCCGCCCTATCCCGGGTCCTGGCTGTTCGCGCGCATGCTCAATGCAACGCTCGGGCCGCAACTGCCCGCCGACGTGCGCGCTGCGCTTGAAGCGAGGCGGCTGCGGCTGCGCATCGGCAATCTCGGCATCGCCTTCGACGTGAGCTGGAAGGACAAGGGCTTCGCGCCGCTCCTCCCGGTGCCGCAGCCAGACCTCATCATCTCCGCCACGCTGCAGGACCTGTGGCTGCTCGCGAGGCGCGAGGAAGACCCGGACAGCCTGTTTTTCAGCCGCCGCCTCTGCCTGGAGGGGGATACGGAACTTGGCCTGCTGTTCAAGAACTGCATCGACGCCTTCGACCTGGGCGCGTTCGACCTCTTCCTGCGCCGCCTGCCCTTCCTGCCGAAATCTTAGCCTGCTTTAAGGAATTTGCGGCGGGCTTCGCGGATAGTGAGGTGGTCTGGCGCCGCAGTGGCGGCCAGTATCACTGACCAGGACACGAATGAACGCGAACGAAAAAATGTTGAACCGCTCCCTCCCGCCGCAGGAGCTGGCGGTGGACGTGCTGTGCGAGAAGTACGCAAAGGGCAGCGAGAACACGGTGGGCGCAGTGCAGGCGCGCGTGGCGCGCTCGCTGGCCCAGTACGAGAGCCCTGACCTGCGCGACGCCATGGAAGAACGCTTCCTGTGGGCGCAACTGCAGGGCTTCATTCCCGCGGGGCGCATCAACTCCGCCGTCGGCATGGGCATGAAGGCCACGCTCATGAACTGCTTCGTGCAGCCGGTGGGCGACTCCGTGACGGGCTGGCACGACGGCCTGCCCGGCATTTACACCGCGGTGGCGGAAGCTGCCGAGACCATGCGCCGGGGCGGCGGCGTGGGCTATGATTTCAGCCCCATCCGGCCCTGCGGCAGCAAGGTCAAGGGAACGCATTCGCGCGCCTCCGGGCCGGTCTCCTATATGGAGGTTTTCGACGCCTCGTGCAAGACGGTGGAATCGGCCGGCGCCCGCCGTGGCGCCCAGATGGGCGTGCTGCGCATCGACCATCCGGATATCGAGCGCTTCATCGCGGCCAAGCACAAAGGCGCCTTCACCAACTTCAACCTCTCGGTAGCCGTGACCGACAGTTTCATGCAGGCGCTTGAGGCCGGACAGAGCTTCGACCTGGTGCATGCGGCCGAACCGGCGGACGACCAGATCGCGGCGGGCGCTTACCAGCGGCCGGACGGCGTCTGGGTCTACCGCACGCTCGACGCCGCCGCGCTCTGGCACGCCGTAATGACCTCCACCTACGATCACGCCGAGCCGGGGGTACTCTTCATCGACCGCATCAACGCTGAAAACAACCTGTACTACGCCGAACGCCTGTGCGCCACCAATCCCTGCGGCGAGCAGCCCCTGCCTCCTTACGGCTGCTGCGACCTGGGCTCGGTGGACCTCACCCGCTTCGTCGAGCGGCCCTTCAGCAGCGACCCAGGTTTCGACTTCGCGCGCATGCGCGAAGTGGTGTCCATCGGCGTGCGCATGCTGGACCTGGCGCTGGACGCCACCGAATGGCCGCTGCCGCAGCAGGCGGACGAAGGCCGCGCCAAGCGCCGGATCGGGCTGGGCTTCCTCGGCCTGGGCAGCGCCCTTGTAATGCTCGGCATCCCCTATAACAGCGAGGAGGGGCGAACCATGGCGGCGCGCATCGCCGAACAGCTGCGCGATGCTGCGTACGCGGCCTCCATCGACCTCGCGCGGGAGAAGGGCGCTTTTCCCCTGTTCGATGCAGCGGCCTATCTTGAGGGCCAGTTCGTGTCGCGCCTGCCGGAGGATCTGCGGGCGCAGATCGCGGAACACGGCATCCGCAACTCCCACCTGCTTTCCATTGCTCCCACGGGCACCATCACGCTAGCCTTCGCGGACAATGCATCGAACGGCATCGAACCCGCCTTCTCCTGGGTCTACCAGCGCAAGAAGCGCATGCCGGACGGCAGTACCCGCAGCTACGAGGTGGCGGACCACGCGTGGCGCCTGTACCGCCACCTCGGCCACGACGTGAGCGACGACGCGAAGCTGCCGCCGCAATTCGTCACCGCTCTCCAGATGAGCGCCCGCGACCACCTTGGCATGATGCAGGCGGTGCAGCCCTTTATCGATACGGCCATCTCCAAGACGGTCAACGTGCCGGCCGACTACCCGTACGAGGACTTCAAGGACCTGTACCGCGACGCCTGGCGCGCAGGCCTCAAGGGACTGGCGACCTACCGCCCCAATCCAGGCCTGGACAGTGTGCTGAGCGTGGCTCCCGTCGTGCAGGCGGCCGCGCTGCCGGACGAGGACCCCCTTCGCAAACGTTTCGACAGCCGGCCGCCGGGCGAACTGGAATCGGTCACGTGCAAGATCCGCTACACCACGCAGGAAGGCACGAAGGCCGCCTACCTCACGGTGAGCTTTATCCGCGCCGAAGGCCGCCTGGGAGGCCAGCCCGTGGTGATCGAGCGCCCCTTCGAGTTCTTCATGCCCGCCAACCAGCGCAGCGACGGGCAGCAGTGGATCAATTCCACCATGCGCCTGCTGTCCCTGGCGGCACGCGCAGGAAGTTCGATAGCGAAAGCCCTGGCGGACATGCGCGAGGTGGTATGGGAAAAAGGGCCCGTCCGCTGCGGAAGTCTTACCAGGGAAGACGGCGCCGAGGTGCCGGTATACCACGACTCCGAGGTGGCGGCGATCGCTTTCATGCTGCAGCAGATCCTGATACGGCGCGGCTTCCTGGACCGCTACGGCAACCAGGTGCCGGTGGCCGACCTCGCACGCCGGCTGGCGGCCATGGATGCCGCTGGACCGCCGGCTCCGCCGCCGCTGGCATCCATGGCCATGCCGCCAGCGCCGAACGCGGGACGCAAGTGCCCTGAATGCGGCGCCTATGCCCTGCGCAAGGTGGACGGCTGCAGCCATTGCGCCGAGTGTCACTACATCGGCAGTTGCGGCTGAAAAAAAGCCCGGCTGCCAGCCGGGCCTCGTTCTGGCGTCTTGCGCTTACTGCTGCGCCAGAACCCATTTGGCGAGCGTCTGGGCCTCGGCCTGGCTCACTCCATTCGCGGGCATCGCGATGGGGCCCCAGGCGCCGGTGCTCCCCTTGGTGATGCTGGCGACCAGTTTGGCCTCTGCATCCTTTTGTCCCTTGTACTTGGCCGCCACGTCGCGGAAGGCCGGACCCAGCACCTTCTTGTCGATTGCATGGCAGCCAAGGCAGTTCTTGGACTTCGCGAGGTCCGCGCTGGCGCGCGCCTGGCCGCTCATGGCGATGCTTGCGCAGGCGAGTAAAACGAATACTACGGTCTTCATATCATCTCCCATAAAACCGCGAAGGCGGCGAAATCATTGTAGAACGGGCCTGCCCCCGCCGCGCTTGAACTGCCTTAAGAATGCGGTCTCTCATATCGTCTTCGAGTAGCGCATGCGCTGCAGCGGAATGTGGTTGGGAGAGCCGAAGTACTTGTCGAACACCATGCACAGGTTGCGTACCAGCAGGCGGCCCTTCGGCGTAACCAGGAGGGAGGTCTCCGACAGCTCGAGCAGCCCGTCGCGCTCGAAGCCGCGCAGGCGTTCCAGCTCCTTCGCGAAGCAGGCATTGAAGCCGATGCCGTGCGCGTTCTCGACGGAGGGGATATGCAGGCTGAAGTCGCACATCAGGCGGCCGATCACGTCGCGCCGCAGAACGTCGTCGGGCGAGAGCTCGATGCCGCGCGCCACCGGCAGATGGCCCGCATCCAGGGCGGCGTAGTAGCGCTCGAGCGACTTCTCGTTCTGGCAGTAGGATTCGCCCACAGCGCTGATGGCCGACACGCCGCAGGACACCATGTCCGTGTCCGCATGCGTGGAATAGCCCTGGAAATTCCGGTGCAGCTGCCCGCTGCGCTGGGCGATGGCCAGTTCGTCGTCCGGCTTCGCGAAATGGTCCATGCCGATGTAGACATAGCCTGCTGCGGTCAGGCGTTCGATGCACAGCCCCAGCATGGCCAGCTTGTCCTGGTCCGAAGGCAGGTCCGATTCCACGATCAGGCGCTGCGACTTGAACAGCTGCGGCATGTGCGCGTAGTTGTAGATGGAGATGCGGTCCGGGCTGGCCGCCACCACCTTTGCCAGGGTCTGGGCCATGGTGGCCAGGGTCTGCTTCGGCAGGCCGTAAATGAGGTCGATGCTAATGGAACGGAAACCGGCGCCCCTGGCGGCGGCGATGGCGTCCAGCGTCAGCGCTTCCGGCTGGATGCGGTTGACGGCCTTCTGCACCTCGGGGTCGAAGTCCTGCACCCCAAGGCTGATCCGGTTGAAACCCTGGCGGCGCAGCGAACGGATCCTGTCCGGGTCCACCGTGCGCGGGTCGATCTCGATGGAGTACTCCCCGCTGATGTCGTCGGCGAAGCTGAAGCTGGCGCGCAGGTGAGTCATGAGCTGCTCCATCTGCGCGTCGGAAAGATAGGTGGGGGTGCCGCCACCCAGGTGCAGCTGCTCCACGCGCTGGCCGTCCCCCAGCAGGGCTGCCTGCATGCTGATCTCCCGCATCAGATAGCCAAGATAGACGGCCGCCTTGCCATGCTCCTTCGTGATGATCTTGTTGCATGCGCAGTAGTAGCAGAGCGACTCGCAGAACGGAATATGAAGGTAGAGGGAGAGCGGCAGGCGCTGCCCGCCACCTTTCAGGCGGTTCACCACGGCGGCGTACTCCGCGTGGCCGTAACCGGCGCGGAAACGGTCGGCTGTGGGGTAGGAGGTATAGCGGGGCCCCTGCTGGCTCATTTTGGCTATCAGCGCCGCGTCGAAATGGACGGCTGGCGCCGTGGCAGTGTCATTCATTTTCCAATCCTCTTTAACATGTATTGTAAATCCATGTTAATGGCCGATTCCGCTGGCCGCAAGACGGCACGGAGCATCGAAAAGCGAAAAACCTAACCTGGATCAATTTTAAACATACATTCGCTTTGCATCTTAAAAAACATACCCATAGAATGCATCTTATCGCTTCACCCGTACCACCCATAACATCATCAATAAGGAAACTGTCATGCACGCCACGCGCAAACTATGGACATGGCTGGCCGTCATCTGTGTGCTTTCGTTCGCCGCCCTTGGCTGGGTTGGCCGCGAAATCTACCTGGCGGCGCCGCCGATACCGACGCAGGTCCGTACCCCCAACGGGGACGTCATCTTCTCGAAGGCCCACATCCAGGGCGGCCAGCAGGCCTGGCTGGCCGCCGGCGGCCAGCAGCTCGGCTCCGTATGGGGCCACGGCAGCTACCTGGCTCCCGACTGGTCCGCCGACTGGCTGCACCGCGAGGCGCTCGCCCTGCAGGACCTCTTCGCGCAGCGCGAATACCGCAGCAGCTACTCCGCATTGCACGAGCAGGACAAGGGCCGGGTGGACGTGCTGGTGAAGAACGAGCTGCGCACCAACACCTATGACGCCAAATCGGACACGCTGGTGCTCTCTCCCATCCGGGCGGAAGCCGTGCGCCTGACCGCGCAGCACTTCGATGAGCTGTTCGGCAACGCCAGCGCCCTCGACGCCCTGCGCGAACAGTACGCCATGACGCCAAACGCCCTGCCCAACGCGGAAGACCGCAAGGCCCTGAGCGGCTTCTTCTTCTGGACGGCATGGTCCGCAGCGGCCGACCGTCCCGGCGAAACGGGCCTGTCCTACACCAGCAACTGGCCGCACGAGCCTCTCGTGGGCAATACCCCGACCGCGGGCGCGGGCATCTGGTCCATCGCCAGCGTGATCCTCATGATCGGCGCCATCGCGGGCATGATCTTCTTCCACTCGATGCACAAGGAAGAGGATGATCCGGTCCCGCCCAAGAACGATCCCCTGTTCAACCTGAAGCCGACGGCCTCGATGAAGGCCACGCGCAAATACTTCTTCGTGGTGGCCGCCCTGATCCTGGCCCAGGTCGGAATGGGCGTGATCACCGCCCACTATGCCGTGGAAGGCAGCAGCTTCTTCGGCATCCCGTTGGCCGACATACTGCCCTTCACCGTGAGCCGCACCATCCATACCCAGTTCGCCGTGCTGTGGATCGCCACCGCCTGGCTGGCAACGGGCCTGTACATCGCACCAGCCATCTCCGGCCATGAGCCGAAGTACCAGGCGCTGGGCGTCAACCTGCTGTTCTACGCCCTGCTGTTCATTGTCGCCGGCTCCACCCTGTTCGGCTGGCTGGGCACCCTGCAGCGCCAGGGCAGCGACTTCGCGTTCTGGATCGGCAACCAGGGCCTGGAATTCACCAGCATGGGCCGCGTGTGGCAGATCCTGCTCTTCGTGGGCCTGCTGTTCTGGGCGACCTTGCTGGGCCGCGGCCTGTGGCCCGCGCTCAAAAAGCCTTCGGAAAGCCGCGGCCTGATCGCCATGGTCTTCCTGGCTGCGCTGTGCATCGGCGGCTTCTACGCCACCTCCCTGACCTGGGGCACGCATACCCACTACTCCCTGGTGGAATACTGGCGCTGGTGGCTGGTCCACCTGTGGGTGGAAGGCTTCTTCGAAGTGTTCGCCACCGCCGTCATCGCCCTGCTGTTCTCCCGCCTGGGCCTGATCCGCGCCGCGGCAGCGAACAGCGCCATCGTCCTGGAAACCATCGTCTTCCTCTTTGGCGGCATCCTGGGCACCCTGCACCACCTCTACTTCACCGGCACGCCAACCTCGGTGATCGCCATCGGCTCCATGTTCTCGGCGCTGGAAGTGGTGCCCCTGTCGATCATCGGCATCGAAGCCTACCGCAACTACAAGCGTTCGCAGGCCGCGCCATGGGTGCAGAGCTACAAGTGGGCCATCCTGTGCTTCATCGCTGTAGGCTTCTGGAACACGGTGGGCGCGGGCCTCCTGGGCTTCTCGATCAACACCCCTATCGCGCTGTACTACATGCAGGGCATGAACATGACGGCCGCGCACGGCCACGCAGCCCTGTTCGGCGTGTACGGCATGCTCGGCATCGGCCTGATGCTCTTCTGCCTGCGCGGCCTGTCCGACCGCCTGGCCTGGTCCGACGCGGCCCTGCGTCCGATGTTCTGGCTGCTCAATATCGGCCTGGCCATGATGGTCTTCATGTCGCTCGTCCCGGCGGGTATCTACCAGGCATGGGCCAGCATAAGCCGCGGCGTGTGGTTCGCCCGCTCGCCTGAAGTTGTGCACTCCAGCTTCATGGAAAACATGGTGTGGCTGCGTGTTCCGGGCGACGTCGTGTTCTCGGTGGGCGTCCTGTTCCTGCTGCTGTTCATGTGGCGTCTCGTGTTCCAGAAGCGCGCCGAACGCAAGCTCGCGGCCAGCGCCGAAGCGGCTGTCAAGTAAACCCCGGCCGGCTGCGCCATCGGCGCAGCCGGCAGTATCCACAAGGAGAACACCATGCCACATGACTGCTCCACGCCCCAGGCCCCTGGCGGCGTCTATACCTTCGATGCGCGTGGCGTTGCACGCCGCTTCCGTCACGCCGCAATCTTCGGCGCCCTCGAATCGCTGTATGCGGGCGAGACCATGCGCTTTTACAACGACCACGATCCCCTGCCGCTGATGCACCAGCTGGCGCAGCACTTCGGCGCCCGCCTGAAGGCCGCCTATGTGGCGCGCGTTCCCGGGGAAGTGGTGATCGACTTCAAGCTTGTCAGTTGAGCCAGACCGGCCGGGATTGCCATGCGCCTCACCGACTACACCGACTACGCCTTGCGGGTGCTCATGCATCTGGGCAGTCATCCCGGGCAGACGATCACGATTCGCGAGATCGCCACCGTCCACGGCATCTCGCACAACCACCTGAGCAAAATTGTCTATCACCTGGGACAGCTCGGCGTGCTGACCACCCTGCGCGGCCGCGCGGGCGGAATCCAGCTGGCGCGCCCGCCGGAGCAGATTATGCTCGGCGACGTCATCCGCCTGACGGAGCCCGATTTCCAGATGGTCGAATGCTTCTCCGAGCGCGACAACACCTGCATTCTCGCCGGGCGCTGCAAGCTGCGCGACCTGCTGGCCAAGGCCACCTTCGCCTATCTTGAGCGGCTCGACCAGGTGCCCCTGTCGGCGCTGCTCTCACCCTGTTCTTCGATTGCCAAGCCCCATGCCACAGCCAAACGACCTGCCCGAACTGTTCCTCGACCTGCGCGGCCTGTTTCCGCCCGAGCCGATGGAACGCGTACTTGATGCCCTGACTGCCCTGCGCACCGGCCAGCGGATACGCATGCTGATCGAGCGCGAGCCCCATCCGCTGTTCCGCATCCTGGACAACAACGGCTATGCCTACAGCTGCGCCGAGGTGGAGCCCGGCCTGTATCAGGTTGTGATCCGGGAGAAGTGATGCAGCGCGCACTGGCGTATGCGCTCTCGCCGGCGCCGGGAGTGCCGCTGCGCCTCCTGCTGACCGCCCCGTGGTTCGCCCTGCTGGCGGCGCTGCTGCTTCTGTGGGCAGGCGGCGACGCCTTTGCTTCCCGCTGGTCCGGCGCCACGCTGGGCGCCACCCATCTTCTGACCCTGGGCTACCTGTCCATGGCCATGGCAGGTTCGATGTTCCAGCTGATTCCCGTCGTCTCGGGCACGCCGCTGCCGCTGGCGCGAGGCCTGGCATGGGCGGCCTGGGGCGGCCTGGGATCGGGCGCTCTCCTGCTTGCCGCAGCGCTCGCACTGGGCCTTGCCATGCTGTTCATCCCCGCCGCACTGCTCCTGTGTATCGCATTCGCGCTGATCGCGGCGCCGGTCGCCCTGGCGCTGGCCCGGCCTGCGCCGCCGGCGGCCATGCCCATGGTGCGCGGCATGCGCATCGCGCTGGGCGGCCTGCTCGTGACGGTGACGCTGGGAGCAACACTGGCCAGCCAGCTTGGCGGCCGCGCCGTGCTGCCCTTGCTGATGCTGGCGGACCTGCACGCGGCATGGGGGCTGATCGGCTGGGTGGCCATGCTGGTGGTGTGTGTGGCCTTCCAGGTCATTCCCATGTTCCAGTCCTCGCAAGCCTATCCGGCCGCAGTCACCCGCTGGACCGCATGGGCCCTCGCAGCACTGCTATGCGCCTGGAGCGCGGCCTGGATTGCTTTCCCTGACTGGGCAGTCGCAGCGGGCTTGCCAGTCGCAGCGGCCCTCGCGGCGTTTGCTGCCCTGAGCGCATGGCTGATCACCCGGCGCAAGCGCAAGGATACGGATGTAACGACCCTGTACTGGCGCCTTTCCCTGGGCAGCCTCGCAGGAAGCGCATTGCTGTATGCAGTGCAGGGCGGCCAAGCCATGGAGCTGGCCACGGGTGTGCTGTTCGTGGGCGGCTTCGCCATGGGCGCGGTGAACGGCATGCTGTACAAGATCGTTCCCTTCCTGCTGTGGTATCACCTGCAGCACGATCCCCGCGCAAGGAAAGGTGATGTCCCGCAGATGCGGACGATTATCGCCGACGCCCGCGCGCGGCGGCAGTTCTGGTGGCATGCCGCATCGCTGGCTGCGATGCTCGCCGCCGTGCGCTGGCCGCTATGGCTCGCGCGTCCCGCAGCGGTACTGCTGGCGGTTGCCTGCGCACGCCTCGCACTTGACCTGGGCCGCGCGGCGCTGCGCTGCCGCCGCGTGCAGCGGCAATTTCAGCCCTCGTAGATCCGCAGGCGTTCGATGTCGAGAATGGTGATCTGCCTTCCCTGCACGGCGATCATTCCCTGCTCCGTGAGGTCGTGCAGCACGCGCGAGAAGTACTCGGGCGTGAGGTTCAGGCGCGAAGCAAGGGACTTCTTGCTGACGGCAAGGGTGACCTGGGCGCCGTCGCCATCCGGTTCGTCCTTCAGCAGGTAGCCGACGATGCGCTGGCTGCCGGAGCGCAGCGAGTACGATTCCACGTCCTTGATCAGACCATGCAGGCGGCGGCTCATCCCGGCCAGCATGCGGCGTGCAAAGGCAGGGTTGCGCTCAAGCGTGCCGAAGATCGCCTCCTTCGCAATGTGCAGCAGCATGGTATCGGCCAGCGCAGCGGCGCCGACGATATAGGGCTTCTCCATGAACATGAGCGCCTCCCCGAAGCTGAAGCCTGGGCCGATGATCTCGATGATCTTCTCGTCGCCCTGGGCGGACAGGAAGCCCAGCTTCACCTGGCCATAGATGACGATGTGGAAGCCCCGGCATGGATCGCCGCGCTGGAAGATGGTCGTTCCGCGCGGCACATGGAGCTCCTGGGTCGCGGCGCCGAGGTCCTGCAGTTCGTCAGGCGTGAAGTCGGCAAACAGCGGCAGGCGCCGCAGGAACTCGCGCGGATCGATTTTTGACGTGAGCATGATGCCTCCTTCAGAATGCAAAAAAGACCCGCGCAAGCGGGTCTTGGTGAAAAGCCGGAGAATCAGTGCCCCGAATCCGCGTCCGGCTTGCTGGCGGTGCGGAAGACATCCGGGTTCTCCTTGCCGGTCACATACAGGAAGCCGGCCAGGCCCTTCTCCATGCGCGAGAGCGCGTGGTCGACCAGGATGTAGCGGCCCGGCACCTCCACCTTGAACTCCACCATCGTTGCGCCGCCGGGGGCGACCGTCGTGGTCTGCACGTTCTTCAGCGGCAGCGAGGTGAGGTCGGCCTGCGAATAGACGCGGTCGAACACTTCGCCGATGACATGGAAGCTCGAGGTCAGGTTGGGCCCGCCCACGCCAAAGAAGATGCGCACCGTTTCGCCGACCTTGGCTTCCATGCGGTGAGTCTTGGTCAGCGCATCGTGGGTGCCGTTGAACATCAGGTGCTCCGGCTGCTCGTTGAGCAGCTTCTCCAGCGAGAACTCGGCCTCGCCAGGCGTGCCGTGGCGCTGCGCCGTGTACAGTTCGCCCTGCATGACGTAGAACTCGCGGTCCACTTTCGGCAGGCCGCCTTCAGGCTCCACCAGGATCATGCCGTACATGCCGTTCGAGATGTGCTGGGCCACCATGGGCGTTGCGCAGTGATACACGTAGAGTCCAGGGTTCAGGGCCTTGAAGGTGAAGCTCTTCGTGCTGCCGGGGGCCGCCTGCGTCACCGCCGCGCCGCCGCCGGGACCGGTCACCGCGTGGAAGTCCACGGAGTGGATCATGTGGCTGTCCTTGGCGTTCGCCATATTCACCTCCACCGTGTCGCCCACGCGCACGCGCAGGAAGGGACCGGGGACCTTGTTGTTGAAGGTCCAGTAGCGATAGGTGGTGCCGTCCGCAAGCTGGCCTTCGATCTCCGTGGTTTCCAGGTTGACGGTCAGCTTCTTCGCGCCGCGCGCGCCTACAGGCTGGCCGACATCCATCGGGTTCTGCGAAATGTCGCGTGCCTTCGGTGCGGGTGCTGCGGCAGCGCCGCCCACCACGATCTTGCCGATCATGCCTGCCGCCACGTGGCCGGGCAGGGAGCAGATGTAGGTGAATACACCCTTCTTGTCCGCCTTGAAGACGATGGAGGTGCTGGAGCCCTTGTCGTTCAGCTGGTTCGACTTCACGTTGAAGTCCGGCACGCTCACGTCGTGCGTTGCGCCGTCGCCGTTCACAAGGTTGATCTGCACTACGGCGCCTTCGGGCACGTTGAGGGTGGGGTTGGCCACGCCCTTGTTCGACCCGGTCTCGCTGACGAATACCAGCTTGCCGTCCGCGATATCGGTGCGCAGGGTGAAGGTCACATCGGGGCGGTACTGCACGGCCGAGCTGCCGTCGGTCTTGCCGTGTGCGCCATGCTGGGCCAGGGCCGGCGACATTGCCGCCGCACCGATGACGAGAGCCAGGATTGCCTGCGAAATCATTGTCCTTTTCATGTTTTTCTCACCTAGTTATGTCGAGGTGCGGAACTGCACCGTTTGACCATGAGCAAATCATACATTTGGGCTACATCTTAAAAAATTGATTCAAATCAAAAATCCAGAAAGTCGGTTTGCTTTTTTGCCTGTCTTTGTAATTTTTGATTTGGATCAATTTTTTAAGATGCATCGGAAAGTTATGATTTTCACGCACAACATCAAAGGTAAAGACAACATGAAAACCATTCCTACCGTTCTCGCAGCCGCCTTCGCCGCCATGGCGCCCTCGTTTGCCATGGCCAGCTGCGGCGCATCGTTCTGCCCCGTCAACAGCAACTGGACTTCCGAAAGCGCGCTGGCCGAAGCGAAAAACGCCTTCGACCTGCGCTACGAGTACATCAACCAGGACCAGCCCATGGCGGGCTCGCGCAAGGTCTACGCAGGCCAGATCCGGGCCCACCACGACGAGGTCAGCACGGAGAACAGGAACTTCGTCTTCGCCTACAGCCACAATTTCGACGAACGCTTCGGCCTCACCGTCAGCGGAGCGGTTGGCGCGCGCGACCACCTGCATATCCACAACCACCATGGCGCCCAGATCAGGGACAGCTGGGACATGACGGAGGTGAGCGATGTGCGGGTAGTGGGCCGCTACCAACTTACGACCGTGACCGATCCCCTGAAGCCGGTCAATGGCGGCATCACCTTCGGCATCAAGCTGCCCACCGGGAAGTTCGATGTCGCCAACAGCAAAGGCGACAAGGCGGAGCGCAGCCTGCAGCCGGGCACCGGCACCACGGACCTGATCCTGGGCGGCTACTATCACCAGAAACTCACCGAGTACGGCGCGTCCTGGTTCGCGCAGGCGCAGTACCAGCACGCGCTGAATTCGCGCGACGATTACAAGCCGGGCGCCCAGCTGGGCATCGATGCCGGCGTACGCAAGGGCGTGGGCGGGAATGTCGGCCTGCTCGGGCAGCTGAATTACGTCTACAAGCGCTCGGACAGCGGCAGCGAAGCCGAACCCGCCAGCAGCGGCGGACGCTTCCTCTTCGCCAGCCCGGGCCTGAGCTATGCCTTCACTTCGTCCACGCAGCTCTACGCCTTCTATCAGGTGCCCGTGCACAGGCATGTGAAAGGCGTGCAGCTGACGGCGAACCGCGCATTGGTGGTGGGACTTTCGGGCCAGCTGTAATGAAACCGCGCCCTCTCCGGCTATGGCGTCTGGCAGGCGCCGCCCTTCTCGCCGCGGCCTGCCTGCCCGCCGCCGCCATGCATCTCACCGACGTGCAGGGCAAGGCGCACACGCTCGAAGCCTACCGGGGCAAATGGGTGGTGCTCAATGTGTGGGCAACCTGGTGTGCGCCCTGCATCAAGGAGATGCCAGAGCTGGAGGCGCTGGCGCGCACGCGCAGCGATGTGGTGGTGCTGGGTCTGGCGGCGGATGGCGACAATGTCGTCCGCATACGCCAGTTCGCGCAGGCCCTGCGCGTCAGCTATCCGATCATCGCGGGCAACGAGGAGCTGATGAAGGAGTTCAAGGTGAAGGCCTATCCCACCACCTTGCTCTTCGATGGGGAAGGCAAACTGGTCATGACGAAGATGGGCCAGGTCACCAGGGCGGAACTCGACGCCCGCCTTCCGGCCCAGGCGGGCCGCTGACACACGCTTATGCCGCCTGGCGCTTCGGCTTGAAGTGCAGTTCCACCGGTTTGATCGCGCCCACAGCTTCCTTGCCGCGCCGCTTGCGCTCTTCCTTGATCACCATCTGTTCCAGCGTCATCCCATCCAGCACCTGCAGAAACGCCGCGGTGGCTTCGCCCAGGGCGCCCTTCAGCACGCAGGCAGCGGAATACATGCAGCCCTTCGAGGCTTGGTCGAAGCAGGAGGCCATGTAGAAGTCAGGTTCGGTATGCCGCACCACTTCGCCGATGCGGATGGCGGCAGGCTCCTTGCCGAGCCGCAGGCCGCCGTTCCGGCCCCGGACAGTTTCCACATAGCCCAGCGTGCCCAATTGATGAACCACCTTGGTGAGGTGGTTCTTGGCGATGCCGTGGGCGTCGGCGATTTCCTGAATGGTCACCAGCTGTTCCCTGTTCATCGCGAGGAAGATCAGGGTGCGCAGCGAATAGTCGGTGTAGGCGGTCAGTCTCATGGTCCGGGTTCGTTGTGGCGCGGTGTCGCAAGCATTCTACTCTTGTGGGGGCGATCAGCCTTCCTTGCCATCCAGGCGGCGGCGCCAGAGGTAGGGCGTGTACACCAGCAGGAACAGGACGAAGGCCAGGCTCCAGCAGCTGCCGGACAGCATCAGCGCGGCCTCCCGCCAGCTGGGTGGGGCTATGCCTGCCGCCACGCGGGCTGCCGCCCCGGCCTGGATAAGCAGATACATTGCCGTCTCCGCCTTGCCCGCCACCAGCTTGCGTCCAGTGTGGCCCAGGGTCGTGCGCGTCATCATGCCGACGATCAGGCCCGCCATCGAGCCGACGGCCAGGGCATGGAAGGCCGTGCTGGCGGCGCCCATGCCGAGTGCGGCCAATGCCAGCAGCACGAAGCCAGCCGGTATCCATGCGTAGCTGAGGTGCAGAATCCACAGCAGCGGTATGGGCACGGAGCGCAGCGGCTTCCACCCGGCCAGGCGGCGCGCGCTGGCGGCGGCCGCCGCCAGGGCCAGCGCCGCCGTCACGGCGCCGGGAACGCCGAAGATCCAGCTGGCGCTGGCGGCTGCGAGCAGGCCGAGGGCGACCCTGTCGCCGCGCGGCCGCACCACGGCCTTGGGCCCTCCCGCAGCATTATCGGTGAACATCGGTATCACACGGCCGCCGATGACCGCCTCGATCTGGACGACCAGCAGGATGCCCGCGTGGATGGGCGCAATTTCGGACAGGGGAATCCAGCCCAGGGCCGCCGCATGGAACACACCATTGGCCGCCGTGAGCAAGGCGAGCAGCCCAACCAGGAACATGTTGCGCTTGTTGCCAGCCCGCTGCAGTACGCGAAACATCGACCAGGCGGCGAGCGGCAGGAAGAGCATGTCGACCGCGGCCGCGAGGGGAGGCGGTGCAGTGAGCATGGCCGCACGCCCGGCAATCCACAGCAGGGCCAGCGCGGCCAGGTGCAGGCCGCGCGGCGTCCACAGTCCTGTCCAGGCCCTCCCTGCCGTGAAGAGGAAACCGACGACGACGGCAATGGCAAAGCCGAACACCATTTCGTGCATATGCCAGCCCAGCGTAATGTTCGGCAGCACCGTAAGCCAGCCGAAATAGCGGGCCAGCCATGCTGGCACTGCGCTTGCGGCGAGCAGCGCCGCCAGTACATAGAAGGGCCTGAATCCGAGCGCCCAGAACGCATGCCTGCCGCTCCAGACAGGATAAGCCGTTTCCAGCGGTGGCGCCGGTTCTTCGATGGTCAGAAAGTTCATTTTGCGAGCCCTGCTATAAAAGATACATTGAAAATACTACTTCAAGCCGAGGCAGGCGGCAACGGGGTGTCCGTACCAATCGAGGCGGAATTGATCTGGTTTAGGTTTTTCCAAAGATGCTGTGGACGGAGCCCACGTTCCTGAATACGCTGGCGGCACCAATCAGGAGAATCCAACATGCAAACAGCTACATTCACCATCCCCGCCATGCAGACCGAGGCCGTCGCCATGGAGGTGGCCAAGGCTCTGGAATCTGTGTCCGGCGTTGACCGGGTCTATATCACCCTGGCGCATGCGCGGGCGCGCATCGGTTTCGATGAAACGCTGGCGTCGACGCAGCAGCTCCGTACGGCAGTGCAATCGGCCGGCTTCCTTGTGGCCGACGATGCAGCCACCGCGCATTCCTGCTGCGGGGGTTGCGGAGGCTGAGCTCAGTTCTCCAGATCGTAGCGCCGGTAGATCTTCTGCAGCCTGCCCTGGCTCTTCAGCATCGACAGCGCGTGGCTGAAACGCTCGGCTTCCGATTCCGGCATGTCCGGCGAGCCAGCCAGCCAGGCGGTCAGGCTGCGGATCGGCGCGCTCACAGCAAAGTCGCCAGCCGCGCCACGCTGCTTCAGCGACGCGCCGATGATATTGCGTTCGCCGAACGCGGCATCGGCGATTCCGCTCACCAGGAAGCGGTGCACCTCGTCGATCGTCGAGGCCTCCACCAGGTTCTCATATCCCAGTTCACGCAGGATCGCCGCCTGCACCGCTCCCCGCAATAGCGAAATCTTCCGGCCGCGCATGCGCGAGGGCTGCCCGGTGTCGAAGCTGCCGCCGCGCGGCGCAAGGAACACGTAGTGCTCGTCGTAGAGCGGGGCCAGCCAGCGGAACCTGCCTTCCCTTTCCACGTTGCGCGTGAGCGGGAAGATGGCCGTCGCGGGCAGCTTGCTCGCCATGAAGAGGGCGCGCGGCCAGGGGAAGAAGCCGATATCCGGCTCCACTTCAGCGATGCGGCACAGTTCCCGGACGATTTCCACCAGCGCACCCTGGCGCTGTCCCTTCTCGTACACCAGCGGGGGCAAATGGCTGGTCACGATGCGCAGCTTGCGCGCGGCCTCCGCATGCCCAGGCGGAAGCGCGCCGAGAGCAAGGGCAAGTCCCAAAATCTGTCGTCTGTCTGTCATGGACGCCTTTTACCATATTGGCTTGACATCCGGCTTTTCCACGATTACATTACCAACAGGTTAATTAACCAAATGGTTTAATAATGGAAAACGACCATCTCAGCCTGACTTTCGCGGCCTTGGCCGACCCCACCCGCCGCGCCATCCTGGCCCGGCTGGCTGAGGGCGAAGCCTCGGTTTCCGAGCTGTCCGAGCCCTTCGAGATCAGCCAGCCCGCGATTACCAAGCATCTCAAGGTGCTGGAGCGTGCGGGCCTGATATCGCGCGGCAGGCAGGCGCAGTGGCGGCCCTGCAGGCTGGAGGTGCAGCCGCTGCGGGAAGCCACGGGCTGGATGGACCAATACCGGCAGTTCTGGGAGGAGAGCCTGGACCGGCTGGAAGACTATCTCATCGAACTGCAGGCAAAGGAGACCAGGCATGGCAAACGCAAATGACGTGGCATTCATCATTCACCGTGAATTCAAGGCTCCCCGCGAGCTGGTATTCCGCACCATGATGGAAGCACAGCACCTGAAACACTGGTGGGGGCCCAAGGAGTGCACGATCACTGTGCAGCGCCATGAGCCCCGGCCGGGCGGCATCTTCCACTATTGCATGACGCCGCGCACCGGCGCCGTGCCGGGCGCGGAGATGTGGGGCCGCTTCGACTATCACGAAATCACGAAGCCCAGCCGCATCGTCTTCGTCAACGGCTTTGCGGACGCCCAGGGTACCCGCATCCGTATTCCCAT
Source organism: Massilia endophytica (assembly GCF_021165955.1). NCBI lineage: Bacteria > Pseudomonadati > Pseudomonadota > Betaproteobacteria > Burkholderiales > Oxalobacteraceae > Massilia > Massilia endophytica. The sequence goes on from NZ_CP088952.1 coordinate 4,808,675, forward strand.
GCTGCCCGTCTGGCCGCTCGAAGTGCTGAACACCATCACCCTGGAAGAACGCGACGGCTGCACGCAGATGACGCTGCAGGCCGTGCCCGTGAACGCGAGTGAAGCCGAATGCGCCGCATTCCTGGCAATGCATGAATCCATGGCGCAGGGCTACGGCGGCATGTTCGACCTTTACCAGGGCTATCTGGTGGAAGCGGATACTTCGGACCGCGAGATCGTGCTGGAGCGTGTGCTGCGCGCCCCGCGCGAACTGGTGTTCGAAGCCTTCACCGACGCGAAGCATATCGGGCAGTGGTGGGGGCCGAACGGCTGGACCGCCACCACCAAGAGCATGGATGTGCGCCCCGGCGGCAGCTGGCGCTTCGATTTCGATGGGCCGAACGGCATGCACTGCGCCGACCGTATCGACTACATTGAAGTGCAGAAGCCGGACCGCCTGGTGTACCGCCACGGCGGCGATGGCGACAACCAGCTCGCCTTCCATGTGACGATCACCTTCGAAGAGGCAGGTCCCGGCCAGACGCTGCTCACCATGCGCTCCGTGTTCGCCGATCCGGGCGCCCTGGCGGAAGTGAAAAAGTACGGTGCCGTGGAAGGCGGCCAGCAGACCATCAGCCGCCTGGAAGCGTACCTGGCTTCCCGCTAACAGAGCAGGAAGACGCGGGCGATGGCGGCCACGTTCTCGCCCTTCATCATGGCCATGAAAGCCCATGCCGAGGCTGTGCATAACAAGGCTGTTATGCACAGCACGATCAGCGCCTGGCCGCGCTTCATGCCACTTGCAGGCGGCTGACCGCCCGGTCGTCGATGGGCCAATGCAGGGCTGCCGCCGCGAGGCCGATCAGCACCGACGCCGTCCACACCATATCGTAGGAATGGGTGGCGTCGAACACCACCCCTCCCATCCACACGCCCAGGAAGCCGCCCAGCTGATGGCCCACGAACACAAAACCGAAGAGCGTTGAGATGTACTTCACGCCGAACACCTGCGATACGAGGCCGTTGGTCAGGGGAACGGTGCCCAGCCAGGTGAGCCCCATCACGAAGGCGAAAGCGTAGACGCTGGCCGCCGTCAGCGGCATCACGACGAACAGCAACATGGCCATGGAGCGGACCACGTAAAGCCCGGCCAGCAGGTGCTTGCGCCGGTACTGGCCTCCCAGCTGGCCGCAGAGATAGGTGCCCGCCACATTCGCCAGCGCCACGATGGCCAGGGCCGCGACACCGGTGCTGGCGGGCAGTCCCTTGTCGATCAGGTAGGCCGGTAGATGGCCAGCGATGAAGGCCAGCTGGAAGCCGCAGGCAAAGAAACCCGCATTGAGCAGCCAGAAGCCCTTGTGCGACAGCGCCTCGCCTATCGCGGCGCGCATCGACTGCCCGCTGGCGGCAGGCGCCCGCGCCGCGCTGCTGTCGTCGAGCGGCAAGGCTAATGGCGCCGCGGCCGCCAGCAGCACCGCGATGATCACCAGCGCGGCCAGCCAGCCCAGATTGCCGATCAGGCCCTGGGCCACTGGCACCATGGCGAACTGCCCCACGCCGCCTACCGCGCCCGCCATGCCGAGCGCCCAGCTGCGCCGCTCGGGGGACACGACGCGGCTCAGGGCCCCGTACACGGTGCCGAAGGCCGTTCCGGACAAGGCCATGCCGATCATCACGCCCCCTGTGAGGGCCAGCTCCATGCTGCCGGCCGCATGCGCCATCAGGTACAGGCCCAGGGCGTAGAGCGAGCAACCGGCAAACAGCACGCGGCGGGAACCGAAACGGTCCGCGATCATGCCCGTAACCGGCTGGGCCAGGCCCCAGATGAGGTTCTGCAAGGCGATGGCCATGGCGAATTCCTCCCGCGTCCAGCCACGTTCCGTGGTCATGGGCAGCATGAAGAGGCCCTGCACGTGGCGCATGCCGAGCGCCAAGCCCATGATGATGCCGCCGCACAGCACCGCGGCAAGGGGGGATTTCAACCATCGCATGACTGCCTCCTTACAAACCTCCCGAAACGGGAAGGGTCACTCCGGTGATATAGGAAGCGGCGGGCGAGAGAAGCCACAGCACCGGCGCTGCAATCTCCTCGGCCTTGCCCGGCCGCTGCATGGGTATACGCTGGGCCACGCGGTAGGGGCGGTCCGGGTCGCCCATATTGGCGTGGATATCCGTCAGGGTGGTGCCAGGCGCCACGCAGCAAACGCGTATGTTCTCGGCGGCGAGCTCGCGCGCCAGGCCGTTGGTGAATGCTTCCACGGCCGCCTTGCTGGCCGAGTAATGCACATACTCCCCGGGACTTCCCGTCTTTGCTGCCACTGAGGAGATGTTCACGATAACGCCGCCCTGACCATGCCTGCGAAAGGCGGCTATGGCTGCGCGGCTGCAGAACATCACACCGTGCACATTGGTGCGGAAAATGCGTTCGATATCCTCCGAGGCCACTTCGGTGAAGGGGCTGGGGCGGCTCGTGATGCCCGCGTTGTTGACCACGGCGGTAACGGGACCCAGTTCGGCCTCGGTACGCTCGAACATCGCATGCACGTCCTTCTCGTTCCCCACGTCGCCGCGCACGGCAATCGCCTCGCCTCCTTCAGCGCGAATCTCGGTGAGGAGCGCTTCCGCCGCGCCTTCGTCGCGGTGGTAGTTGATGGCGACGGCATAACCCTCGCGCGCCGCACCACGGGCAATCGCCGCGCCGATGCCGCGTCCGGCCCCGGTGACGATCAAGACTTTCTTCATGAATCCTCCGAATGTGTGATCAGAATAAAGGCAATTCGTCCGGCGGACGAACGGCGATTTGGCATGCGATCCATGCGAAAAGCGCATGAATGGGATGCCGATATAACGTTTGAAGCGTGGGCGGCGCCGGAACAGAATGGGGCATGGACAAGGAGAATGCCATGCTCACCATGCATTTGACACTGCAGCCCGGACAGGCTGCGAGCTTCACCCCGGACTGCGCCACGCGCCTGCGCTGCCTCGAGGGCATGCTGTGGCTGGTGCGCGACCGCGATACCGAGGACAAGGTTCTGGAAGCAGGCGACAGCCTGCAACTGCCGGGCGCCGCGCGCCACGTGCTCTCCAGCGTGGGACGCAACGAGCCCGTAACCATCGAGCTGGCCGTGCCCTTCGCCTCAGGCGGAACTGCGCTGCGCCCGCGCTGGCTGGCGCACTGCCTGCGCCAGTTCCTTTGACGTGCGCTCCACCTGCGCCCTGACCCAGTCGCGGAAAAGGGCCACTTCGCGGCGCGGATGCTCCGTCGCCTGGATCAGCCAGTAGCCGTAATCGTCCGCGCGCCGCCGCTGCGGCATGTCCGCTACCAGCCTTCCATCCTTCAGCATCGGCAGCACGAGGGCCAGCCTGCCAAGCGCCACGCCGTTGCCCTCGATGGCGGCCTGGATCACCTGGTCGTACTGGTTGAAATGCAGGTATCCCTTTGGCTTGGCGCGGATGCCGTAGGCTTTCAGCCACTGGGCCCAGTGCAGCCACGGCCTGCTCCGTTCATCCAGGTCGAGCAGCACATGCTCCAGCAGCGCACCGGGATCGGAGAAGGCATGCCGGGCCACTGCCTTGCTTGCGACGGGCACGATTTCCTCGTCGAAGAGATGCAGGGAGCCTTCCGGCGCAAGGGCGGCTGGGCAGTAGCGTATGGCGAGGTCCACGCCGTCGCGTTTCAGGTCGGTGAGCCGGTTGCTGGCCGCAACGCGGATATCGATATGGGGGTGCTCCGCCTGGAAGGCGCCCAGCCGGGGCAATATCCACAGGGCCGCCACGCCGATGCTGGCGGTGATGGTGACGGGGCGCAGCTTGGTGTCGTGGCGCAGATTGTCGGAGAGCTCCGCCAGCTGGTCCATCCAGGGTGAAGCCAGCTCGAACAGCTGCGCGCCCGCGTCGGTGAGCACGATGCTGCGCCGCGCCCGCACGAAGAGCGGGGTTCCGAGGCGCTCTTCCAGCTGCTGGATCTGGCGGCTCACGGCGGACTGCGTCAGGCACAGGTCCTCCGCGGCGGCCGTGATGCTCATGCGCCGCGCGGCCGCGACGAAGCCGCGCAGGGCATCCAGCGGCGGCAATGTCAGCAGCGGATTGTGCATGCGTCCTCCCGGGATATTGAAAGCCGATGATATCGCATTAGAATGGCGCAGTGATCAACCCAGGAGCGCCGCATGCCAGCGAAACCCGCCTTACCCGAACTGCTTTTCCGCGACGCGAAGGCCTGGACCCGGTGGCTGGAAAAGGAGCATGCGTCTGCGCCAGGCGTCTGGATGCGCATCGCGAAGAAGGAGGCGCCGGAAAAATCGGTGCAGTATCCCGAAGCGCTGGAGGCTGCGCTGTGCTTCGGCTGGATCGACGGCCAGAAGAAAAGCATCGACGAACATTACTGGCTGCAGAAATTCACCCCGCGCGCTGCGCGCAGCATCTGGTCGAAGATCAACCGCGACAAGGTGGAGGCGCTGATCGCCAAGGGCCTCATGCGCGAAGCCGGCCAGCGCGAGGTCGACCGGGCCAAGGCGGATGGACGCTGGGAGGCGGCCTACGATTCCTGGAGCGCCGCCGAAGTGCCCGCCGACCTGCAGGAAGCGCTGGACGCCAGCCCTGCCGCGAAGGCATTCTTCGCCACGCTTAACAGCCAGAACCGCTACGCCATACTGTTCCGCACCCACACCGCGAAGAAGGCGGAAACGCGCGCCAAACGCATTCGCGATTTCGTGGCGATGCTGGAGCGGGGCGAGAAGATCCATCCTTAAACCGGCTTCGCCACCATCAGGTAGAACACGGCGAGGAAGGCGAAGAAGGCTGGAATGCCCAGCGCCACCCAGGCCTTGAAGTAGCGCCAGAACAGGGGCGGCAGCGCCGTGTCTTCATCCGCCGCCCGCGCCGCGAGGTCGCGCAGGCGCATCTGCAGCCAGACCACGGGAAGCCAGCACAGGCCCGCGATCACATACAGGACGATCGACCATACGATCCATCGGCTGTTCATGGGAAAACCGGCGAGGTGGATCAGGTAGAAGCCGGTCAGCGGCTGGGCCACCATGGTGGTGGCCGTGAAGGTCCAGTCGGCGACCACCACGATGCGGCTCACCACGGCAATGGCGCGCACATTCCGGCTGATGACGGCAAAGAGCAGATACCAGGCCGACCCGATGCCGGTGCCGAACAGGAAGGTGGAGGACAGAATGTGCAGCCACTTGACGACGAGGTATTCCATCACTTTTTCTCCAGTTCGTAGAGCATCCAGATGGCCGCCAGCATGGGCAGGTTCTTGCTCAATGGTCCATAGGGATGCCACAGGAATTCGGGCAACTTCCACGCGATGACCGCCGTGTAGAAGCCGATGAGGGCGAGCTGCGCCAGCCATAGCCAGCGGCGCCAGTGCCGGGCCAGGAACAGGCTGCCGAGGCCCATCAGCAGGTCGAAGGCGCTGGCGCCGTACAGCATCAGCGGTCGAAGCGCGGCAGGAATGCCAGTGCGTTCCAGCAGCAGGTAGCTGTCGGCCACGGGGTAGACGAAGGCCGAGACCCAGGCCGTCCACAGCCAGACTGCGGCTATGCTGACGCGCAGGAGCGGCAGCAGCCAGCCCAGTTGCGCCTCGATCCGCGCGCTGCGCGCGTCCACAATAAAGGTCTCGACAGCGCGTGGCGGCCTGCCGAGCAGCCCTTCCATATCCGCGCTGTCCGCAGTATTGCCGCGTTCGAGCATGCTGAGGGTTTCCGGTGTCAGCGGGCTGGCTGGCAGCAGCACCGCCAGCCTTGCGGCGGCGCTGGCCAGCGCACCGGGCAAGGCGAGTACACGCAGCCTCCCAAGCCCCATCTCGCGGCGCAGCGCGTCCAGATAGTCGAGGAAGCGAAGAGCTTTGGGACCCACGAGCGCGACCCGCCGGGTTCCGGCTCCCGGTTCCGCGAGCAGCGCCACAATCGCGGCACAGACATCGTCGACATGGACGGGCTGCACGCATTGCGCGGCTTGGCCGAAGCGGAGAACCAGCGGCATGGCGGCCAGGGCGCGGAAGAGGCGCGCGCTGGCGCCGTCCGGCCCGTAGACGAGCGATGGCTGCACGATGCGCGACGTCAGCGGCAGCGAGGCGAGGAAATCGTCGGCCACTTTCTTGCTGCGGTGGTAGCCCGTGGCCGCGTGCCCGTCCGCGCCCAGTGCGGAGATCTGTACCACCCGCTGCACCCCTGCCTCCGCGCAGGCCGCAAACAGCGCGCAGGGCGTGGCGATATGCAGTGCCTGGAAAGTCTGTTCCCCCGCTTCGCGGATGATGCCCACGGTATTGATGACCGCGTCCACGCCTCTCAGGCGCGACACCCAGAGCGCTTTTTCGCTATCGTGAACGAAGTCTGCCTCGATGAAGCTCACACGCGGATCGGGGTGCGGGCGGCGCCCGGCACTGGCGACGCGATGCCCCTGTGCCAGCAGCAGCGGCACAAGGTGCGAACCGATAAAGCCGGTGGCGCCGGTCACGAGGATATGCATGCCAACACGATATACGAGAACAGGAACGACGATATGGACAATTGGAAGACGATGATCGGCCGCAGCCTGCTTCCGGGCGCGGCGGCGAGCCTTAGCTCAACCGTTGCACTGGCGCTGTGCGGCAAGACCGACAGCGGCAGCCTGTATGGCCCGACCAATGCCGTCAGCCACTGGCTCTACGGCGACAAGGCCTTCGAGCACGACGAGCCCTCCATGAAATACACGCTGGCGGGCTATGCCATCCACCACGCCAGCGCCATGTTCTGGGCCGCCATCTTTGAGCAGCTGGCAGGCAAGACCCTGGACCGCAAGAACGTCAAGTCCACGGCCGCCGCCGCCGCCGTGGCCAGCGCGGTGGCCTGCTTCGTGGACTACAAGATGACGCCCAGGCGCTTGCAGCCCGGCTATGAGAAACGGCTGAGCACCGGCTCGGTAACGCTCGTCTACGCCGCCTTTGCGGTAGGTCTTGCTGCTGGCGCGATGGTGAACCGCCGCCGCTAGCGGTCTTCCCGTTCGAGCCAGGCGCGGCCGGCATCGAGCACCATCGACAGCTCCTGGCGCACGAGGGCAAAGCGGCGCGGGGCGTCGTCGATGGGGCCTTCGGCAATGGCGGCTTCGGCATCCAGCGTGGCGCTGATCAGGCGTTTGGCGCCCAGCGAGCCGACTGCGCCGCGCAGGCTGTGCATGGCCCGCGCCGCGTCGTGGTGGCGCCCTTCGCGCAGCGCCTGGTCGGCTTCATCCATCGGCTGCATGCCGCTCTCCAGGGCGCCCCTCACCATCTTGAACAGCATGGCCCGGCCTTTCGGGTCGGCGCCCATCACTTTCATCAGGCTGTCCATGCTGAAGACCTGGCCGGCTATCGGCGCGGGTGCGGAATGCCCGCCCGCTTCGTTCTGCGCCGCGGCCTGGGGGCGCGGCAGGTGGCGCTGGATGACACTCATCATTTCCTCCACAACGACCGGCTTGGCGATGAAATCCGTGATCCCGGCCTCCACGCAGCGGTCGCGCTCGGAGGCCAGCACCCCGGCCGTCATCGCTATCACCGGCAGGGTCAGTTTCAGCTCGCGCCGCAGCATGGCAGTGGCCGTGAAGCCATCCATGACAGGCATCTGCATGTCCATCAGGATCATATCGTAGCCTGCGGGGCTTGCGCGCAGCAAATCGACGGCCTGCTGCCCGTCGCCCACCACGTCCAGCGTGGCGCCCGCCTGCTCCAGGATGCCGCGCGCCACGGCCTGGTTCAGCAGATTGTCCTCCACCAGCAGGAAATGCACGCCGCGCAGGCGGTTGTGCAGGCCGTTGCTGCCCAGGGGCTGGTCGTCCCGGCCGCTGTGCCGCGAGGCCATGGCCTGGTGCAGCGCTTCGAACAGGCTGGAGCTCGTGATGGGCTTCACCAGCACCACGCCCGCCTCAGGCGAAAGCGAAATATCCTCCAGCTGGCCGCGCGCGAAGGCGTTCAGCATCACCACGATGGGCGGACTGCCGCCTCCGGCCATGCGCCGGATCTCCTGGGCCACCGTATCGCCTTCAGTCCCGCGCATATGCCAGTCGGCCAGCACGATGTCGTAGGACTCTTCGCGCTCAGCGAAGAGCCGCCGCGCCTCCGCTCCGTCCGCCGCCAGGTCGGCGCTCCAGCCCCAGGCCTCGATCAGGCGGCCGATCATCTCGCGGCTCGTGCGGTTGTCTTCTGCCACCAGCACGGACAGCGGACCGATGGCCGGTTCGCGCTTCGCCGGCGTTTTATCGGGCAGCACCTCGAAGGGCAGCGCGAAGGAGAAGCAGCTGCCCCGCCCTTCCGTACTGCGTACCTGGACTTCTCCGCCCATCAGCGCCACCAGCCGGTGGGTAATGGCCAGGCCCAGCCCCGTGCCGCCGAAGCGCCGCGTAATGCTCTGGTCTCCCTGCGAGAAGGCGCGGAACAGCCTTGCCTGCTGGGCGGGGCTCATGCCGATGCCGGTGTCTTCGACCTCGAAGCGCAGCACCGCTCTGCCATCCGTCTTCTCCTTCACGTGAACGCGCACCACAACTTCTCCCTGCTCAGTGAACTTGATGGCATTCCCGGCAAGGTTGACCAGCACCTGCTGCAGGCGCAGGGCGTCGCCGCGTAGCTGGCGGGGGACTTCGGGGTCCACCACAATGGCCAGTTCCAGCTCCTTGTCGCCCGCGTTCATGGTCATGGTGGTGGCGAGGGAGCTCATACTGTCGTCAAGGTCGAAGTCCGCTGGCGACAGTTCCATGCGCTGCGCCTCGATCTTCGAGAAATCCAGCACGTCGTTCAGGATGGAGAGCAGCGTGTCGCCCGCGCTGCGTATCATGTTCAGGTATTTGCGCTGCTGCGCCGTGAGGCTTGTGTTGCCGAGCAGGTGGGCCATGCCCAGCACCGCGTTCATGGGCGTGCGGATCTCGTGGCTCATATTGGCCACGAAGTCGCTCTTGGCCTGGTTGGCGGCGTTGGCCTTGTCGCGCTGCTCCTCGAGCTCCTTGCGCAGCGCCTGGGCGCGCTCGTCGGCGGCCGTGCGCGCAGCCATCAGCTCATTGAAGGCGGAAGTGAGCTCGCCGATCTCGTCATGCTTGCTGACCGGAATGGGCGTGAACGCGTCAGGTTCTTCGCGCAGGCCCTGGATGGCGTTGCGCAGGTCGACCAGGGGCGCCATCAGCCGCACCGTGAACCAGACGATCAGCGCGGTGGTCAGCAGGGAGGCCAGTCCTCCCCACACAGCCATGCGCATGCGCAGCCCCTTGAAAGGCTCGAAGGCCTCGTCCGTCGGCAGCGATGCGGCCAGCACCCAGTCCACAGTTTTCAGCCTGCGGAAGCTGGTCAGGGCGGGCTTGCCATAGCTGTTGGCGGTGATGACGGTGCCGGTCGTACCGTCGCGCAGCATATGGCCCACGGCGGGATCGGCATCCGGAGGGCGGCGCTGCAGCACCCGTGCGGAATCGGGATGCAGCACATAGATGGGCGCTTCGCCCCGCGTGACCGCGAAGTAGTAACCGGTACGGCCCACCTCCGCGGTGCGCAGGTGGCCCAGCACATTGTCCTTGTACAGCTGCAGTACGCCGAGCAGGATGCAGATCACATTCCCGTCCGGATCCAGCACCGGCGCCACCATCTGCACGATCGGGCGCTTGCCTGCCTTGCCGAGCATCGGCCCGGCGATCAGTGGCTTCTTGCTGGTCATCACTCGGCGGAAATATTCGCGGTCGGATGCGTCCACGCCCGCGCGGCCCGGCCTTTCCGGAACGTCCGCCAGGATCACCCCCTGCGGACTCAGGATCAGAATGTCGTCGAACAGGGAGAGCACCGGCCGATCCTTGTAGAAGGCACGCAGCGCGGCAGGGTCGCCCGCGATGTCGCGCGGCTGGTGCTTGGCGGTAAGAGTGATAACGTCGAACAGCATGGAAATCTTGTCATCCAGCTCTTCGGCGGTGCGCGCCACCAGGGCGCTCTGCTGGGCGAACAGCACGCGCGTGAAGTCCGTCTGCATGCGGTCCGAGAGCAGCGCAGTGACGAGCGCGATCATGACGATCGAAGTGACGCTGGTCGCCAGGGCGACCTTCGCTTTGATCCCAAGCGGTTTCATGGTGTCCTGTTGAGGAAGCGCTGTGGAAATTTTGCTATCAACAGCCGGGCGTGGCAAGGTCAATACCGCGAGGCAATAACGCGCAAGGTGCGCGGTGTTTGTTCATTCGGGCGCAAGCCGGTAAACTGGGGCAAACGCCAATCCCCGGAAACTTTCATGATCGAACTGCCATCCCTCACGCTGCCCGGCGCCACCATCGAGATTCTCAAGGCGCGCTGCGCAACCTGCAGCATGCACCAGCTCTGCCTGCCCATGGGACTGGACATGGGCGATATCGACAAGCTGGACAAGATCATCGGCCGCCGCCGCAAGGTGGAGAAGGGCAGCACCCTGTTCCGCGTGGGCGACCCCTTCACGAGCCTGTATGCGATCCGCCTCGGCCACTTCAAGACCTACCAGATCAATGCCGGCGGCGAGGAACAGGTGACGGGCTTCCAGATGGGGGGCGAGCTGCTTGGCATGGACGCCATCAGCACCGACCTGCACTACTGCAGCGCGGAAGCCCTGGAGGACAGCGAAGTATGCGAAATCCCCTTCGCCAGCCTGGAACAGCTGCTGGGAGACATGCCCACGCTGCTGCGGCACTTCCACCGCATGATGAGCCAGGAGATCACCCGCGAGCAGAGCGTGATGCTCCTGCTGGGGAATATGCAGGCCACGCAGCGTTTCGCGGCCTTCCTGGTGAACCTCGCCTCGCGCTACGAGGCGCGGGGCTATTCCAGCACTGCCTTCCAGCTGCGCATGTCGCGCGAGGACATCGGCAACTACCTGGGCCTGACCATTGAAAGCATCAGCCGCCTGCTGAACAAGTTCAAGAAGCTGGGCCTGATCCGCGTGAGCAACCGCGAAATCCAGGTGCTGGACCTGCCGCGCCTGAAAGCCATCACGGCCGGCACGGAGACTTGCGCCTAATCGGCGCGCAGCGTCACCTCGCGTTCCATAGGCCACTGCCAGCTTCCCTCCAGGCGCCAGCTGCGCTGGCCGCCTTCCACCAGCACCACCCAGCGGCTGCGCTCCAGCATCGGCAGGGGGGCGGTGAAACGTCCTTCCGCGTCCGGCTGCACGGTCAGGCGCACATCGTGCTCCGGCTGCGTGGCATGGGCCAGGTGCAGGGCGAGCGCGCCGGGCGGCAGGGCCGTACGGCTGATGACGCGGCCTTGCAGCGCGCCGCGCGCAGCGTCATAGCGCAATTCGGCGGACAGGCCAAGCGCCGACGCCATCCTGTCGCGCCGCAGGTCCTGGTTGATGGCCTTGCCGCGCTTGTAGTAGTCCCCCACCACCAGCGCGTCCTGCTGCGAGAAGGCGATATAGCTGGTGTAGAAGCAGGCCAGGAGCACGATGGCCGGACCGGCCATCAGCAGCCATGGCCAGCGGTGGGAATACCAGGGGGTGCTTGCGGGGTTCATGTGCTTCTCCTTAACGCGGCACGATGAAGACGGCCTTCTCGTGGACCGCAATGGCGGAATCGTCCAGCGCTTCCAGTGTGATCTCGATGGTGTTCGACCCTTTCTGCGCCTTGCCGTGTTCCGTACGCAGGCGCAGGGGAACGGCGCGGGTCTCGGTGGGCGCCAGCGTCACTTCCGCATCGCTCGCCACGTTCAGCGAAGGAATGCCGCTCGCGCGGATGCGGTAGGTATGCGGCGCCTCCGTCGTGTTCATGATCTGGAGGCGGTAGACGTTTTCGATCTTCCCGTCCTCCACCTCGCGGCCCATCGAGCCGCGGTCGCGGATCACGTCCATCTTGAGGGGCGTGCGCAGCCAGAGCGCGGCGATGAATGCCAGGGCCACGGCGCCCAGCAGGCCGGTGTAGATCAGCACCCGGGGACGCAGGGCGCGGCGCTGGATGTCCCGTGCGCCCAGGCCTTCCGCCATGGCGCGGTCGGTGCTGTAGCGGATCAGGCCACGCGGCTGCGCGACCTTGTCCATCACGCTGTTGCAGGCGTCGATGCAGGCGGCGCAGCCAATGCACTCGTACTGCAGGCCCTTGCGGATATCGATGCCGGTGGGGCAGACCTGCACGCACATGGAGCAGTCGATGCAGCCGCCTTCCGAGCGTGGATTGCGCGGCTCGCCGCGTTTCGCGTCGTAGGTGACGATCAAGGAATCGCGGTCGAACATCGCGCTCTGGAAGCGCGCATAGGGGCACATGTACTTGCACACCTGCTCGCGCATCCAGCCCGCGTTGCCATAGGTGGCGAAGCTGTAGAACAGCACCCAGAACCACTCCCAGGGACCGAAGGAGAACGTGAGCGCCTCCGTTCCCAGCATACGGATGGGCGTGAAATAGCCCACGAAGCTGAAGCCAGTCCACAGCGCCACGGCGCCCCAGGCCAGGTGCTTGGCGCTCTTGCGCGAGAACTTCTTCAGCGAAGGCGGCTGGCGGTCCAGCGCGATGCGCGCGCTGCGGCGGCCTTCGATCTTGCGCTCGATCCAGAGGAAGATCTCGGTATAGACCGTTTGCGGGCAGGCGAAGCCGCACCACACGCGGCCCGCCACCGCCGTCACCAGGAACAGCAGCCAGGCGCACATCACCAGCAGCACCGCCAGGTAGATGAAGTCCTGCGGCCAGAGCACGAGGCCGAAGAGATAGAACTTGCGCGACGCAAGATCGAACAACACCGCCTGACGCCCGTTCCAGCTCAGCCAGGGCAGGCCGTAGAAGGCCAGTTGCGTGAGCCAGACGCAGACCCAGCGCAGGCTGGCGTATCGGCCCTTGATTTCGCGGGGATAGATCTCCTCGCGGGCGGCGTACATCTTGATGACTTGCGGCGCGTTCATGATGCTGCTTCTCTCTACTTCTTCGCTACTTCCACGGGATTCGACAGGCCCCACACATAGGCGGCCAGCACGTGCACCTTGCCTTCGCCCAGGAAGTCCGCGAAGGCGGGCATGGTGTTGTTGCGGCCCTTGCGGATGGTTTCCATCACGGTTTCGGCGCTGCCGCCGTAGAGCCAGACCTTGTCCGTCAGGTTTGGCGCCCCGAGGGCCTGGTTGCCGGTGCCGGCCGCCGTGTGGCAGGCCATGCAGGCGCTGAACTTGGCCTTGCCGAACACCGTCTTGATCGGATCGGCGGTACCGCCCGAGAGGCTCAGGACGTAGTGCGCAACGTTCTCGATGTCCTTGTCCGAACCGAGTGCGGCGCCCATCGGCGGCATCACGCCGTTACGGCCGTGCATGATGGTGGTCTTGATCACGTCGGGCGAGCCGCCATAGAGCCAGTCCTTGTCCGTCAGGTTCGGGAAGCCCTTGTTGCCGCGCGCGTCCGAGCCGTGGCACTGGGCGCAGTAGGTCAGGAACAGGCGTTCGCCGATGGCGTGTGCCTGGGGATCGGCCGCCACGGCCTTCAGGTCCTGCGACTGGTATTTGGCGAACAGGGGGCCATAGTCGGCGTCCGCCTTCGCCAGCTCCTGCTTGTACTGGCCGGAGGAGGCCCAGCCCAGCGTGCCCGCGTAGCTGCCCAGGCCAGGGTAGAGGAACAGGTAGCCCAGGCTGAAAACGATGGTGATGTAGAAGAGCCACATCCACCAGCGCGGCATGGGCGTGTTCAGTTCCGTCAGGTCCTCGTCCCAGATGTGGCCCGTGGTGCCGACGGGGCCCTTGTGGTCCTTCAGCACCTTGTGCACGGACTGCGTGTACAGCAGCACGCCGCAGCCGATTACGCCGAGCAGCGTGAGAACGATAATGAAGCCGTTCCAGAAACCGTTGGTGAAGTCAGACATGGTCTTTCTCCTCGTCCGCGAAGGGCAGCTGCGCGGCCTGCGCAAAGCTGTCCCGGTTCGATTTCGCCCAGGCCCATGCCCAGATGCCGACGAAGGTGATGAATGAGATCACCGTCATCACGCTGCTGGCGCTGTCAAACACATTTTCGATTGCCATTTCAGTTCCTCGTCTTGATCAGGGTGCCCAGGCCTTGCAGGTAGGCCACGAGCGCATCTTCTTCCGTCTTGTCCGCCAGCTCCGCCGGAGCGGCCTTCACCTGCTCCTCGGTGTACGGGGTGCCGAGGCGCTGCAGGGCGCGCATCTTCGGCACGACTTCGGCCGGAACGAGGCGGGTTTTTGCCAGCCAGGGGTAGTTCGGCATATTCGATTCCGGCACCACGTCGCGCGGGTTCTGCAGGTGGGCGCGGTGCCATTCGTCGCTGTAGCGGCCGCCCACGCGCGCCAGGTCGGGACCGGTGCGCTTGGAGCCCCACTGGAAGGGCCGGTCGTAGACGAACTCCCCGGCCACCGAATAGTGGCCATAGCGCTCGGTCTCGGCACGGAAGGGGCGCACCATCTGCGAATGGCAGTTGTAGCAGCCTTCCCGCACATAGATGTCGCGGCCCACGAGGCGCAGTGGGGTGTAGGGCTTCAGGCCTGCCACCGGCTCGGTGGTGGACTTCTGGAAGAACAGGGGAATGATCTCCACCGCGCCGCCCACCGACACCACCAGGGTCACCAGCGCGATCAGCAGCCAGGGGTTCTTCTCGATCCATTCATGTGAAAATTTCATCTGTCTTGCTCCTTCATGCCGCTTTCAGTTCGGGGATGCGGGCGGCGGCGGTTTCGCGGCCGCGCAGCGTCATCCAGGTGTTGTAGCCCATCACGCACATGCCGCCGAGGTAGAGGGCGCCGCCCGCAAGGCGCACAACGTAGTAGGGATAGGTGGCCTTCACGCTTTCGACGAAGGTGTAGGTCAGCGTGCCGTCCGGATTCACCGCGCGCCACATCAGGCCTTGCATCACACCGGCGATCCACATGGCGGCGATGTAGAGCACCACGCCGATGGTGGCTACCCAGAAGTGCAGGTCGACCAGCTTCGTGCTGTACATTTCCTTGCGGCCCGCGAGGCGCGGCAGCAGGTAGTAGATGGAGCCCATGGTGATGAAGCCCACCCAGCCCAGGGCGCCGCCGTGAACGTGGGCGATGCCCCAGTCGGTGTAGTGCGAGAGCGCGTTCACGGTCTTGATGGACATCATCGGACCTTCGAAGGTCGCCATGCCGTAGAAGGAGAGCGAAACGATCATGAACTTCAGGATCGGATCGGTGCGCAGCTTGTGCCAGGCGCCCGAGAGGGTCATGATGCCGTTGATCATGCCGCCCCAGGACGGCGCGAGCAGGATGAGCGAGAACACCATGCCCAGCGACTGCGTCCAGTCGGGCAGCGCGGTGTAGTGCAGGTGATGGGGACCGGCCCACATATAGGTGAAGATCAGCGCCCAGAAGTGGACGATGGACAGGCGGTAGGAATACACGGGGCGCTCGGCCTGCTTCGGAATGAAGTAGTACACCATGCCGAGATAGCCCGCAGTGAGGATGAAGCCCACGGCGTTGTGGCCGTACCACCACTGGATCATGGCGTCCTGCACGCCGCTGTACATGGAATAGGATTTCGTGAGCGAAGCGGGCATGCTCATGCCGTTCACCACGTGCAGCAGGGTCACGGCGAGGATGTAGCCGCCGAAGAACCAGTTGGCCACGTAGATGTGCTTGACCTTGCGCTTGACGATGGTGCCGAAGAAGACCACCGCGTAGGCAATCCACACCACCGCGATCAGGATGGTGATGGGCCATTCCAGTTCGGCGTATTCCTTGCCGCGCGTGAGGCCCATCGGCAGCGTCACCACGGCCGACAGGATCACGGCCTGCCAGCCCCAGAAGGTGAAGGCCGCCAGCTTGTCCGAGAACAGGCGCACCTGGCAGGTACGCTGCACAACGTAATAGGAAGTGGCGAAAAGGCCGCTGATGCCGAAGGCGAAGATCACGGCATTGGTATGCAGGGGACGCAGGCGTCCGTAGGTCAGCCAGGGTATATCCAGATTGAGCGAGGGCCATGCCAGCTGCGCGGCGATGATGACGCCGACCAGCATGCCCACGATGCCCCACACTACCGTGGCAATCGCGAACTGCTTCACGATCCTGTAGTTGTAGTTCAGTTCATGATCCACTTGAAGTTCTCCCGAGAACACTTTGATGATGTACATCAAAGGTTACCGAGCCCAACCTCAAAAATCTTTGACCTGGATCAAAATTCTCCGGATCGGTCGTCGTCCTGGAGAACGCGTAATGCAGGACCGACAAGATCGTCGAACTGGCCTGTGTCGGAAGCGTTGAAAAATAGCCAGATTGCGCCGAACACCAGCAGCACGCTCAAAGGAACCAGCAGATACAAGGCTTCCATAATTTCACTTCCCGCGCAGGCGCAGCGCGTTGAGGACGACGACAGCGGAACTGGCAGCCATGCCAATGCCCGACAGCCAGGGGTTGAGCCAGCCGCAGGCAGCGGCCGGAATCGCGACGATGTTGTATGCCACGGCCCACGCCAGGTTCTGGCGGATGACGCGCATGGTGCGCGAAGCGGTGCGCGCCGCGTCGGCGATGGCGCCGATACGCCCGTTCAGGAGCACCGTATCCGCGCTGACCTGGGCCAGCGCAGAGCCGCTGCCCATGGCAAAGGAGACATCGGCAGCACTGAGCACCGCCGCATCGTTGATGCCGTCGCCTACCATGGCGACAACAGCGCCACGGCTTTGCAGTTCCTGCACCAGTTCCAGCTTTTCCGACGGCAGGCAGCCACCTTCCGCGCGCTCGATCTTCAGTTCGCGCGCCATGCGCTGCACCAGCTCCTCCCGGTCTCCGCTGAGAAGGACGAGGTGCTTGCCCTGGCTGGCGAAGTAGTCCAGGGTCGCGCGGGCGTCCTCGCGGATGGTGTCGCTGAGCGTGAAGCAGGCCAGCCATTTTCCCTGCATGCCGAGGAAGACCGTTGACATTCCGGCATCCGGCGCGCTGCGCCAGGGCGGCAGGCATCCCGCGATTCCGGCCACATGAGAGGCATTACCGATCCGGTAAGCGGTGCCGCCGACCTGGCCTTCCAGCCCCTGGCCCGGCACTTCGCGCAGGCCGGTAGCGGCAAGGCGGGGCGCCCCGGTTTGCGCCGCATGGGCGGCAATGGCGCGCGCAATCGGGTGGGCGCTCCCGGCTTCCAGCGCGGCGGCGATGGCCACGCACTGGGCGCCATCGGCCGCGCTGAAGGTATCCGCACGCTGCACAGCCAGCTGGCCGGTTGTCAGCGTGCCCGTCTTGTCGAAAACGATATGGGTGGCGCGGTGCAGGGTCTCCAGCACATGGGGGCGCACGATCAGCACGCCCTTGCCCAGCAGCCTGTCCGTAGCGGCAGCGAGTGCGGACGGTGTCGCGAGCGACAGGGCGCAAGGGCAGGAAACCACCAGCACCGCAATGGCAACTGGCCAGGCGCGTGCCGCATCCTGCCACCACCAGAAGCCGAAGCTGGCCAGCGCGAAGAGCAGAAGCCCGGCCACGAACCAGGACGCGCTGCGGTCGGCCCACTGCGCGATGGCGGGTTTGGCGCTGCCTGCGCGCTCGGCCAGCTTGAGAAGGCCGGACAATGTGCTCTCGGCCGCGCTGCGTTCGACACGCACCAGCACCATGGCGCTGGCGTTGACGGCGCCGCCGGGCACTTCGTCACCGCAGCTCTTCGTCTGCGGCGCGCTTTCGCCGGTAAGCAGGGAGAAATCGAGTGCTGTGCGGCCTTCGACAATCACGCCGTCCGCGGCGACGGTTTCGCCGGGCTTGACCATGATGACATCGCCGCGCGCCAGCGATGCAGCCGGAACGACGCGGCCTTCGCCGGGCGCAGGCCAGGCGGAAAGCAGCGTGGCCGAGGCGGGCAGCGCATGCTGCAGCCGTTCCAGCGCCGTTGCCGCCTTGCGCCGCGCCGCCATTTCAAGATAGCGGCTGGCGAGCAGCAGGAAAATGAACATCGTGACCGAGTCGAAATAGACTTCGCCCCTGCCGCGCCATGTCGCTGCAATGCTGCCGGCGAAGGCCGCAACAATGCCCAGCGCCACCGGAACGTCCATGCCCAGCGTGCGCGCACGCAGGCTCGCCCAGGCGCCGCGCAGGAAGGGTTGTGCCGAGTACACGATGGCGGGAAGCGTCAGGAGCAGGCTGGCCCAGCGCATCAATCCCGTCATGCTGGCGTCGAGGGTGCCGTCTTCCGCCAGGTACTCCGGCGCCACGTACATCATTACCTGCATCATGGACAGTCCGGCCACGAAGAGCTGGCGGCCCAGCGTGCGGCTGGCCTTTCGCAGCTGCTCGGTATGGCGCACGGCGTCGTAGGGAAAGGCGGTGTAGCCGATCTGGCGCAGGGCCTGCAGGATGGCCGACAGCTGGATTCTGTCCTTGTGCCAGCGCAGGGCCAGACGTTCCGTGGAAACGTTCATCGAGGCCGACACCACGCCGTCCAGCTGCATCAGCCTGCGCTCGATCAGCCAGACGCAGGCCGCGCAGCGGATGCCTTCCACCAGCAGTATCGCTTCGGACTCTTCTCCGCCGCCAGCGAAGCGCGGGTCATCGTTGTACAGCGCCAGCTGGGACGGGAGCGGAGCCTCCGCATCGGCCCGCGCCGCGTAGGCGCTGCGGTTGCGGTAGTAGTCTGCCTGGCCAAGATCCACGATGGCCTTGGCCACGGCTTCGCAGCCGGGGCAGCACATGGCGTGCTGTGCGCCGTCGATGGCGACTGACCAGCGCGAGCCGGGCGGAACGTCCTGCCCGCAGTGGAAGCAGGACTGCAGCGCGGGAGCGGCGGTCATGGCAGCACCGTCAGGCATAGCGCATCCAGCCAGCCGTGAGTGGCGCCGGTGGCGGCGCGTGCCAGGCCAAGCAGGCCGAAGCCCAGTACCAGAAGGCCCGCAGCAATGCGCACCTGCTTGCGCTGCATGGCAGCACGCAGGCGGGCGCCCGCGACGCCCAGCGCCAGCAGCATCGGCAGTGTACCGAGGCCGAAAGCGAGCATCGCCAGCGCGCCGTTCAGTGCGGAGCCACTCAGCAGGGCAGTCAGCAGCACGCTGTAGACCATCCCGCAGGGAATCCATCCCCAGAGCGCGCCCAGCGCAAAGGCCTTGGGCAGCGTATCCATGGGCATGAAATGGCGGATGGCTGGCTGCACGCGGCGCCATACCACGGCGCCTGCGGCCTCCACGCGGGCCAGGCCGCGCCAGGCGTCCATCAGGTAGAGGCCCAGCATGAGCAGCATCGCGTTGGCCAGCCAGTAGCCTGCGCTCTGCACCGCCGCGATGCGCACCATGTTGGCCGCCCCCTGGGCGAGTCCGCCCGCCATTGCGCCCGCGATCATATAGCTGGCGATGCGGCCTGCGTTGTAGGCAAGAACCCGCGGCGGCAAGCTGGCCGGGACGCCGCGCACGACCTGAATACGCCCACCCCCGGCCGTACTCAATGCGCCCACGACGCCCCCGCACATGCCCACACAATGCACGCTGCCCGCCAGTCCGGCGGCAAACAGCGGCAGCAGATTGAGCCCGTTCATGACATCCTCAGATCGTTTTCGAATAGCGCAGCGGCTGCGCTTCGCCGCCGGCGGCCGCCGCTTCGCGCGTGCGGTTCAGGTGGCGGTCGAACACCATGCAGATATTGCGGATCAGGAGGCGGCCTTTCGGGGACACGGTGATCCATTGTTCGTCCATGTGCAGGAGGCCCTCGCGTTCCAGCTCGGCCAGCTTTTCCAGCTCCGCCGCGAAGTAGCTGCGGAAGCGCACCGGGTAGGCCTGCTCGATGGCCTCGACGGACAGCTCGAAGTTACACATCAACATCTGGATGATGATCCGCCGCAGCAGGTCGTCGGTGTCCAGCTTGTAGCCGCGCGCGATGGGCAGCTTGCCCTGGTCCAGCAGCTCGTAGTACTCATCCAGCGTCTTCACGTTCTGGCTGTAGGTGGCGTTCACGGCGCTGATGGCCGATACGCCGCAGGCCACCAGGTCCATCTCCGCGTGCGTGGAATAGCCCTGGAAGTTGCGGTGCAGGCGGCCCTGGCGCTGGGCCACGGCCAGATCGTCTTCCGGCTTGGCGAAATGGTCCATGCCGATATAGACGTAGCCTGCCGCCGTGAGGCGGCTGATGCAGAGCGCCAGCATGTCCAGCTTCAGCGTGGGCGAAGGCAGGTCGGCGTCCGCGATGCGGCGCTGGGGCTTGAACAGGTGTGGCATGTGCGCGTAGTTGTACAGCGCGATGCGGTCCGGGTTGGCCACAATGACCTTGGACAACGTCTGCTCCATGGTCTGCAGGTTCTGCTTCGGCAGGCCGTAGATCAGGTCGATGCTGATCGAGCGGAAGCCCGCTTCGCGCGCCGCATTCATGATGGCGATCGTGTCTTCCGCAGGCTGGATGCGGTTGACGGCGCGCTGCACCTCGGGATCGAAGTCCTGCACGCCCAGGCTCACGCGGTTGAAGCCCTGTGCGCGCAGCGAGTGCACGCGCTCGCGGTCCACCGTGCGCGGGTCGATTTCGATGGAGTATTCGCCTTGCGCATCGGGCGCGAACTCGAAGTTGCGCCGCAGGTGCTCCATCAGCTCCCCCATCTGGGCATCGCTGAAATAGGTGGGCGTGCCGCCGCCGAAGTGCAGCTGCTCCACCCGGTTCATGCCGGAAAAGAGCTTGCCCTGCATGCTGACTTCCTGTTTCAGGTAGCTCAGGTAGGTGGCGGCCTTGCTGCGGTCCTTCGTCACGATCTTGTTGCAGGCGCAGTAGTAGCACACGGTGTCGCAGAAAGGCACGTGCAGGTACAGGGACAGGGGACGGCGTCCGCCGCGCATCTTCAGGCTGGCCAGCGCTTCGAGGAAGTTCCCATAGCCGAAGTCCGGCGTGAAGCGGTCGGCGGTGGGGTAGGAGGTGTAGCGCGGGCCGGACATGGTCAGCTTGCTGATCAGGTCCGCGTCGAACTGCACGGATGGCGCTACGGGGCTGGCGAGGGCATTCATGATTTTCTTGTCTACTTTCGATGTTTCAGGCGGCGATGCGCTTCAAGGCAGGCGCGCGGGTGCTGCGCAGCGGAGAGCGCGTGCTTGCGCGGCCGAACTTGAACAGGCTGACGGCCTGGGTCAGGCTGCCCGCTTCCTCGGCCAGGCTGTTGGCGGCCGCCGCCGCTTCCTCGACCAGGGCAGCGTTCTGCTGCGTCACTTCGTCCATGTGCGTGATGGCCTTGTTCACTTCGTCCACGCCCAGGCTCTGTTCGCGCGAGGCGACCGAGATCTCCTGCATGATGGTGGTGACCTGCTTCACCGAGTTGACCACCTGTTCCATCGTGGCGCCGGCGCGCTGGGCGCGCTCCATGCCGTCGCCCACCTTGCTGACAGAGACATCGATCAGGTGCTTGATGTCCTTGGCGGCTACGGAGGAGCGCTGCGCCAGGTTGCGCACCTCGCCCGCCACCACCGCAAAGCCGCGCCCCTGCTCGCCGGCGCGCGCCGCTTCCACCGCCGCGTTCAGCGCGAGGATGTTGGTCTGGAAGGCGATGCCTTCGATTAGGCCGATGATGTCCACGATCTTCTTCGAGGAGCTGTTGATTTCGTCCATCGTGGCGATCACTTCGGATACGATGGCGCCGCCCTGTTCGGCCACGTCGGAAGCCGCCACGGCAAGCGCATTGGCCTGGATGGAGTTGTCCGCGTTGGCTTTCACGGTGGAGGAGAACTGGTCGATGCTGGCCGCCGTGCGCTCCAGGCTCGCCGCCTGCGATTCCGTGCGGCCTGCAAGGTCCGAATTGCCTGCCGCGATCTGGCGGGTGGCCACGGCCATGGTCTCCACGTTTACCCGCACGTCGCGGATGGTGGCAATGAGGTTGCTGTTCATCTGCTGCAGGGCGCGCAGCAGCTGGCCCACTTCGTCGGTGCTGTCGGTGTCGAAGGAGCCGGACAGGTCGCCAGCGGCGATGCGGCGAGCGCCTTCCAGGGCGCGGCCCAGCGGCTGCAGCACGCCGCTGCGCAGGGTCCACCACAGGAAGACATTGATCAGGAGGCCGATGAAGGTAGCGGCGAAAATGCTGTAGCGTACCGGCCCGCTGGCCTGGTTGCCGAACAGGCTCGCGATGCACACGGCCAGCTGCAGGGTGTTCACGACGCTCGTGGCCAGCCAGATGCGCGCCGCCAGGGACACATGGCTCAGGCGCGCGGCCAGCGAGCGCCAGCCGCGGTGGATGATCTGGCCGTTGCGGATTTCGAGATCCCGGCCCTTGCCTTCGCGCAGGGCGCGGTAGGCTTCGGCGGCGGCGGCGATCTGGGCGCGGTCGGCGCGGCTGCGCACGGACATGTAGCCCACGGTGCGGCCCGCGTCGCGGATCGGCGTGATGTTTGCGCGCACCCAGTAGTAGCTCCCGTCCTTGCAGCGGTTCTTCACGATGCCGGTCCAGGGAATGCCGGCCCGGATGGTGGTCCACAGGTCGGCGAAGGCTTCCACCGGCATGTCCGGATGGCGCACGATATTCTGCGGCGCGCCCAGCAGCTCGGCCTCCGAGAAACCGCTGATCTGGACGAAATAGGGGTTTACATAGGTAATGTTGCCATCCAGATCAGTTTTCGAGACAATGGCTTGATCCTCGTCGATGTCGACTTCGCGATTGATGACCGGCAAATTGTTGCGCACGCTGCTGCTCCTTCCGTTTTATTGCTTCAATGCAATATCTTCAGGATCCAGTTTACGGAGCGGCACCTTCAAAATCATTGATGTAGATCAAAATTCCCCATCTTAGAAAAGGTAGGCATAAACGATGGCATCGCACCAGAGCACGATGGATTTCATTCTTGACCAGATGCACGGGGCGGGCGGCGTGACCGCGAAGAAGATGTTTGGGGAATACGGGGTTTACCTGGACGGCAAGATGTTCGCCGTGGTCTGCGACGACCAGCTGTTCATGAAGCCCACGGCGGCGGGAAAGGCCTATATCGGCGAGCCGGAGATGGTGCAGCCCTTCCCGCAGGCCAAGCCCTACTTCCTCATCCCCGGCGACCAGTGCGAAGACAGCGCCTGGCTCAGCGAGCTGTGCCGCATCACGGCAGCGGAACTGCCGCTGCCCAAGCCCAAAAAGAAAAAATGATCAGTTTGCGGGGGCGGCGCCAGCACTGTCCCGCACAGTTTTCTGCAGGACGACCGCGGCAAACAGGCTCAGAGCAAACGACATGCCGAAAAAGCCCTTTTCGCTGAGTGTTATCGACGCGTTCCACAAACCCACAAGGAGCAGGAGCAGCGCCAGCAGCGTGGACGTCCAGCACAGGCCGAAATACAGGCTGCTGACCGTCAGGCCTTCCAGCCGGTCGCGAACCGACTTCTGCAACGAGACCGCCGAGAACAGGCCATACATCAGGATGGTGAAGTAGTAGCCCTTTTCGTTCAGCTGCATGCCGGCGTTCCACAGCCCGACGAAGTAGGTCAGGGTGCCGGCCAGCAGCGCGGCCCAGGTTGCGCCAGCGAAGGCGCTGGAAGGGTGTTGGGATGTGGCGGCCATATGCTCTCCTTGAAAGAAACCCCGGCCAATTGCCGGGGTTTTCATTGGAGCAAAAGAATCAGCGCTTGCCCTTGATGCCGCTCAGCAGGCGTTGCACTACCGTCACCACACCCAGCACGATAGCGCCCGCGATCACGCCCACCACCGCGTCGATCACGCTGGAGACCACCACGCCAGCACCGGGCACCGCGTGCACGGCTTCCGTGGCATGGTGGATGATGTCGTGCGCGCCGGGCAGGCCGTGGGTCAGGATGCTGCCGCCGACCATGAACATGGCCACCGTGCCTGCCACGGAGAGGAACTTCATGAGTTTCGGCGCCGCCGCGAGCAGCAGGCGTCCCAGGCCCGCGAAGCGGCCGTTGTTGCGGGTCAGGTAAAAGCCCGCGTCGTCCATCTTCACGATGCCCGCCACCAGGCCGTACACGCCCACCGTCATCAGCAGCGCGATCCCTACGAGCACCACCACCTGCTGCGTGAAGGGCGCGGCCGCCACCGTACCCAGGGCGATCACGATGATTTCGGCGGACAGAATGAAGTCGGTGCGCACGGCGCCCTTGATCTTTTCCTTTTCCAGTGCCACCAGGTCCACATCCGGATCGGCCACCGCCGCCGCAAGTTCCGCGTGATGCTGCGCGTCTTCCTCGGGCGTGTGCAGATATTTGTGCGCCAGCTTCTCGAAGCCTTCGAAGCACAGATAGGCGCCGCCGAGCATCAGCAGGGGCGTCACGGCCCAGGGAGCGATGGCGTTGATGGCCAGCGCGGCGGGCACCAGGATCGCCTTGTTGAGGAGCGAACCCTTGGCCACCGCCCACACCACGGGCAGTTCGCGGTCCGCGTCCACGCCGGACACCTGCTGCGCATTCAGGGCCAGGTCGTCGCCCAGTACACCGGCCGTCTTCTTCGCGGCCACCTTGCTCATGGCAGCCACGTCGTCCAGGATGGACGCGATATCGTCGATCAGTGCAAGCAGGCTGCTACCGGCCATGAGGCAAACTCCGTAAAGTGGAAAGACAGACAATCTTACCTTAGCGGCTCCAGCGGTGGCGCAATTCCCGGGCTACAATGGCCTTCCACTACCCGCAGGACCCATCATGAGTTTCGCTACCTGGCTCGCCTTCCTTGTTTCCTCCATCGTGATCGCCCTCTCGCCGGGGTCCGGCGCAGTGCTGTCGATGTCGCACGGCCTCTCCTACGGCGTGCGCAAGGCCAGCGGCACCATCATGGGACTGCAGGCGGGCATTCTGCTGATCCTCTTCATCGCGGGCGCCGGAGTTGGCTCGCTGCTCCTGGCCTCCGAACTCGCCTTCAACGTCGTGAAATCGGTGGGCGCCGTGTACCTGATCTACCTGGGCCTGAGCCAGTGGCGCGCCAAGGTGAGCGAAGGCGGCGGCCCGGGCGTGGCGGCGCAGGCCGAACTGCCCTCGCTGCGCAAGCGCTTCCTCACCGGCTTCCTCACCAACGCCACCAACCCCAAGGGCATCATCTTCATGGTGGCCGTTCTGCCGCAGTTCATCACCCAGGGCCAGCCTCTCCTGCCCCAGCTGGCGATCCTGGCCGCGACCATGCTGGTGGTGGATGTCACCGTGATGCACGGCTACGCCTTGCTGGCGTCCACCATGCAGGGCCTGTTCCGCAACGTGCGCGCAATGAAGCGCCAGAACCGCGTGTTCGGCGGCCTGCTGATGGCCGTGGGCACGGCCCTCTTCTTCGTCAAGCGCGGCGCCCACAGCTGACCGGATATTCCGGCATGTGAAAAAGTTTGTAACCGGCGTCGGCGCGTTCCGGGCAATGGGCGTTTAATGGAGAAAACTCAAGGAGTCTCTCCAATGTCCCGCAAAGCCGTGCATTTCGTCCTGCTTCTGGCCCTCGTGGCTGTTTCCTCCTTCGCGCTGGCCGACCCGCCAAGCCGTGTGGGGCGCATTTCGGCCGTCGAAGGCAAGGTTACGCTCCAGACGGATGGCGACGAGGATACCGGCCCCCTCCTGAACTGGCCCGTCACCAGCAGCAACCACCTGACCACGGCGCGCGGTGCACGCACCGAATTCCGCGTCGGCTCCGCCGCCATATGGCTGGACGGGGATTCCGACCTGGAGGTGGTGGAGCTGGACGACGACAGCCTGCGCCTGCGCCTGAACTACGGTTCGGCCAGCGTGCGCCTGCGCGCTCCCGAGATGCTGGGCGAATTCGAACTCACCACGCCCCAGGCCCGCATCGTGATGACGGAGCCGGGCATGCTGCGCGTGGATGCCGAGCGGGCCGTGGACACCACCTCAGTCTCCGTCTTCTTCGGCGCGGCCCAGGTGGACGGCGCCGGCACGCTGCTCAACCTGCGCGCCGGGAAGCGCGGCGAAGTGCGCGGCGACGATGTGTTCACCGCGCTCGCACGCGCCGACGGCTTCGACGAATGGGTGCAGGGCCGCGACAAGCGCACCGATGCCGCCATCGCCACCCGCTACATTCCGGACGAGGTTACCGGCTACGAAGAACTGGACCGCTATGGCAGCTGGACCGTCAACGAAGAATACGGTCCCCTGTGGACTCCCCGCCTGCTGGCCGCCGATTGGGCGCCCTACCGCGACGGCCGCTGGACCTGGATCTCGCCCTGGGGCTGGACCTGGGTGGACAACGCTCCCTGGGGCTATGCCCCCTCGCACTACGGCCGCTGGGTGGTGGTGAACCGCCGCTGGTACTGGTCGCCGGGCCGCTTCGTGGGCCGTCCCGTATGGGCGCCCGCGCTGGTGGGCTGGGTCGGCGGCGCCAACTGGTCCATCAGCTTCGGCAGCCGCCACAGCGGCCCGGGCATCGGCTGGTATCCGCTCACCCCGCGCGACCGCTTCGTTCCCACCTACCGAGTTTCACCCGACCATGAGCACCGCCTGGGCTGGACCTACCGGGGCAATGAACGCTGGCGCGACCGCAATCACGACGGCCGCCGCGACGGCGTGACCGTGCTCCCGCACGACCGTTTCGACCGCCGCCATACCGTGCAGGTAGACCGCGCCCAGCGCGTTACCGTGGCGCCGAATGCGCTGGTGACGGCGCCAGTGGCCACGCCCCCGGTGCCGGCGGGCATCGACCGCAACCGCGACGGCGTACCCGACCGCTTCCAGCGCGACCGCAACCACGACGGCATTCCGGACCGCATCGTCGGCACCCCGCGCGACCGCAACGGGGATGGCATTCCTGACCGTAACCCGATCTCGACCCGCGACCGGAACGGCGACGGCGTGCCCGACCGCAACGTAATCACCACCCGCGACCGCAACGGCGATGGCATCCGCGACCGCAGCATGGCCGTGCCCCCCTCGCGCGACCTCAACGGGGACGGCGTGCCCGACCGCAGCCGCTTCGACCGCAACGGCGACGGCGTGCGCGACGCGGGCGACTGGCGTCACAGCGGCCCGCGCACCAATCCGGTGCAGCCGCTGCAAACCAATCCGGTGGCGCCCCAGGTCCAGTCCCAGGCCCCTGCGCCTGTTCCACAGCCGGGTATCCTGCAGGCGCGTCCTGCCATCCAGGAAGGAGCGGACCGGCGCCAGCAGATGGAAGAGCGCCGCCAGCACATGCTCGAGGAGCGGCGCCAGCGTGTGGAGGAGCGCATGGCCCAGCGCCCGCAAATACAGCCACAGCCTCAACAGCCACAAGCTCAGATGCAGCCCCAGCCGCAGCCCGCCCCGGCCCCCTTCCAGCGCGCCCAGCCGCCGCAGGCAGTCCAGCCGCAAGCCGCGCCGCCTGCGCAGCAGGATGTCCGGGAGCGGCGGGAGCGACGGGGCGTATCCAAGAACGGCGAACGTGACCGGGAGTAATACCGTCCAGCCGCAATTTTTGGTCGTTCAGCCTGCGATTTGCGCACTTTGTCACAAAGCGGTAGCCCGGCATGCCTACACTCACTAAAGTGTAATCGTGCAATGCTGGGAACTTCGGGAAAGACAGGACAGCTACAGTGTCCGCAACCCAGGGAAGTTCTCGTGATGCTACCGGTGTCCCGACTATTTTCCCGAATCCCGTGGAAATAGTTTTTATGGCCAGCCCTCGGGCTGGCCTTTTTTTATCCGGCGCCGGACGGCGTTACAATACCGGTATGCGCGATCCGCTCGCGCCTTCTTCATTGTTCACGATTGGAAATAACATGGCGATCCCTCCCTCCGAGTCCCTCATCGAGTACCCGAGCGACTTCCCGATCAAGGTGATGGGTCCGACGCATGACGCCTTTGCCGCCACGATCCTGGAAGTGTGCGTCAAGCACGACCCCACCTTCCACGAAGGCAAAATGGAAACCCGGCCTTCGGCCAAGGGCAACTACACTGGCCTGACGGTGGTGGTGCGCGCCACCAGCCGCGAGCAGCTCGACGCGCTGTACACCGAACTGTCCGGCCACCCCATGGTGAAGATCGTCATGTAAGGTCGGCCGCGCCGAAAGCCGCGAGCTCGGCATCGAGCCACTCGCGGAAGGCACGCACTTGCGGCTTCGCTGCCGCGCCCGGCGGCGTCACGAAGTAGTAGTCGTCCGGGCTGGGCACCGAAATGCCGAACAGCCGGCGCAGCTGGCCCGCCGCAATCTCCTGCCGCGCCACCACGTGGCGCACCAGCGCCACGCCGTCGCCGTCCACCGCCGAGCGGATCAGCATCGACAGGTCCTCGAACATCACCCCGCCGGAGGGCTCCGGCAGATCCAGCCCCGCCGCCCGGAACCAGGGCAGCCAGGGTTCGTTCGAGCGCAGCAGGGTGGCCTGCGCCAGTTCCTCTGGCGAGACAGGCAGCTGCCCGCCTCGATAGTGAGGGCTCACAACGGGATAATAAACGTCCCCCATCAGGCGCTCCGCCATCAGGCCCGGATAGCGGCCCCGGCCCCACCGGATGCCCACGTCGATTCCCTCTCTCGCCAGGTCCTGCAGGTGGCTGCTGGCCTGCAGCACCACCTCGATTTCGGGATGCCGCTCGATGAACTGCCCCAGCCGGGGCGCCAGCCAGCGCGCCGCGAAAGAGGGCACCGAGGACACGGTCAGCCGGAGATTCTGCCCGCGCTGGCGCAGCGCTTCTGCCGCCGATGCGATCTCGCCCAAGGCCCGCGCCAGGGTCGCCGCGAAGCGGGCTCCTTCCTCGGTCACGCGCACCTGCCGTCCCTTGCGCTCGAACAGGGCCAGTCCCAGTTCCTGCTCCAGCCCGCGCACCTGGTGGCTGATGGCGCCATGGGTCAAGTGCAGCTCCTCGGCAGCGCGCGAGAAGTTCTGGTGGCGGGCCGCCGCTTCGAAAGCGCGCAGGGCGGAGAGGTTCGGCATGCGCCTCAGGTCGCTCATCTTGTGAGAAAAATTATCAAGGATGGCCAAAATATATCGCTTTGGCGCGGCATGGACAAGGCTTAGCATTGTGAACCGATTTCAAATCATGCCGGAGGCCACCATGCACCTTACGCTCTATGCGGACAGCCAGTTCACCAGTCCCTACGTCCTCTCGTCCTATGTGGCGCTGCTGGAAAAGGAACTGCGCTTCGAGATGCGCACGGTGAACCTGGAAGAGCGCGAGCAGCTGCGTGCGCCATACCGCGAGCTGGCGCTGACGGCCCGGGTGCCCTGCCTGAAGCATGCGGACTTCTACCTGACGGAATCGAGCGCCATCGTCGAATATGTCGAAGAGATGTTCCCCGCACCCCAGTACCGCGCCCTTTTCCCGGCGGACGTGCAGCAGCGTGGCCGGGCGCGCCAGATCCAAGCCTGGCTGCGCAGCGACCTTGGCGCCTTGCGCCAGGAACGCAGTACCTGGAACGTATTCTACGAACCCACGGACAAGCCCTTGTCGCAAGCGGCGCAGGACGCGGCGGACAAGCTGCTCGCCGCTGCCGAGCGCCTGCTGCAAGGTCCCAACCTGTTCGGCGACTGGTGCATCGCCGATACCGAGTTCGCCGTCATGCTCTCGCGCCTCGTGAAGAACGGCGACCCGGTGCCGGAAAAGGTGCGCGCCTACGTGGAGCACCAGTGGCAACGGCCTTCCCTGCAAGCTTGGCTAAAGAACATCACCGCCGCCAGCGGGAAGGAATAGCCGGGCTGACTTATAATGACGGGGCATCGAACAACGCAATGTGCCCATGTCCACGACCCGTCCCGAGCCAGCGGTGATCCGCCATCTCGGCCAAGCAGACTACGAACCGACCTTCGCCGCCATGCGCGCCTTCACCGACGCGCGCACGGCGGACACGCCCGACGAGCTGTGGATTGTCGAGCATCCCCCCGTGTTCACATTGGGCCTGGGCGCCGACCGCGGCCACCTGCTGGCGGGCGCGTCGGCCATTCCCGTGGTGCAGACGGACCGCGGCGGCGAAGTGACCTTCCACGGTCCCGGCCAGGTGGTGATTTACCTGCTGATGGACCTGCGCCGCAACAAGCCGGGCGGGAAGCTCTACGCCCGCCAGTTCGTGCACAAGATCGAACAGGCAATCATCAACGTGCTGGCGGCGTATAATCTTGCGGGCGAACGCATCGAAGGCGCGCCGGGCATCTATATCGCCGGCGGCCCGAAAAAGGGCGCCAAGATCGCCGCGCTGGGCTTGAAGGTGCGCGGCAACGGCTGCACCTATCACGGCGTATCGCTGAACGTGGCGATGGACCTGTCGCCTTTTACCTGGATTAACCCATGCGGCTACGCCGGCCTGGAAACCATCGACATGCGCAGCATGGGCGTCGATGCGCCGCTGGCGGACGTGCAGGACGCGCTGGCGCAGGAGCTGGTGCGGCTGCTGCACGAGGTGGAAGCCGCCGCCGCCTGACCGAATTCACTTGAAAAGCCCGCGAGGGCAAGCAGCTTATGACTACCGAAAACCCTTCCAGCACTGCCGCCGCTTACAACCCGAGCGAAAAGCAGAAAGGCGCCAGCAAGACCTCGCGCATCCCCATCAAGATCGTGCCGGTCGAGCAGGTGGAGCGCCTGAAAAAGCCGGAATGGATTCGCGTGAAGGCCGCTTCCGCCTCCAGCCGCTTCTACGAGATCAAGGACATCCTGCGCGAGAACAAGCTGGTGACCGTGTGCGAGGAAGCGAGCTGCCCGAATATCGGCGAATGCTTCGGCAAGGGCACGGCGACCTTCATGATCATGGGCGACAAGTGCACCCGCCGCTGCCCCTTCTGCGACGTGGGCCACGGCCGCCCCGATCCGCTGGATGTGAACGAGCCCACGAACCTCGCTAACACCATCGCCAAGCTGCGCCTGAGCTACGTGGTCATCACCTCCGTTGACCGCGACGACCTGCGCGACGGCGGCGCCGCCCACTTCGTCGAGTGCATCACGAAGACCAAGGAACTGTCGCCCAAGACCCAGATCGAAGTGCTGGTGCCGGATTTCCGCGGCCGCCTGGAAAAGGCCCTCAACATCTTCGCGGACGGCCTGCCGGACGTGATGAACCACAACCTCGAAACCGTGCCGCGCCTGTACAAGGAAGCGCGTCCCGGTGCGGACTACCTGCACTCCCTGAAGCTGCTGAAGGACTTCAAGGCCATGTACCCGCACGTGAAGACCAAGTCCGGCCTCATGGTGGGCCTGGGCGAAACGGACGAAGAGATTCTGCAGGTGATGCGCGACATGCGCGAGCACGACATCGACATGCTTACCATCGGCCAGTACCTGGCGCCGTCCAACAGCCACCTGCCGGTGCGCCGCTACGTGCACCCTGACACCTTCAAGATGTTCGAGGAAGAAGCCTACAAGATGGGCTTCGGCCACGCCGCCGTCGGCGCCATGGTGCGCAGCTCCTACCACGCCGACGAGCAGGCGCATAACCTGCTCGAATCGGCGTAATGGGCGAGGACAGCGTCCGGATCGAGCCCACCTGGAAGGCGCGGCTCGCACCGGAGTTCGTGAAGGCGTACTGGCAGGAGCTGTCCGGCTTCGTCAAGGGCGAATACGCGGCAACGCACTGCTGCCCGCCGGGCAAGCACATTTTCCGCGCCTTCGACCTCACGCCTTTCGACAAGGTGAAGGTCGTCATTCTCGGCCAGGACCCCTACCACACGCCCGGCGCGGCCATGGGTTTCTGCTTCTCGGTCCCCGAGGGCAACCGCCCGCAGCCCAGCCTTCAGAACATCTTCAAGGAGATCGAGAGCGACACGGGCGTGCGCCGCACGCGCACCGATCTCTCCGACTGGGCCGAACAGGGCGTCTTCCTGCTGAACAGCGTGCTCACCGTGCGCGCGGGCGAAGCGGGCTCGCATGCAAAGCGGGGCTGGGAGAACTTCACCGACTGCGCCATCCGCGCCCTCTCGGAAGAGCGCGAGCACATCGTGTTCATCCTGTGGGGCAGCTACGCCATTTCCAAGAAGGCCCTGATCGACACGAGCAAGCACCTCGTCATCACTTCGCCGCACCCTTCCCCCCTGTCGGTGCACCGCGGCTTCTACGGCAGCAAGCCCTTCACGCGCGCCAACGCCTACCTCGCTGCGCATGGGCAGGAACCGATTCGCTGGGCCTAATCAGAGCAGACCATGGACAAGACCAAATTCAATCTCGACTACTTCAACACCTTCGGCAAAGGCAAACTGCCCGAATACCTGGGCATCCGCGTCACCGGCGCCGATACAGGCGAACTCAGTGCCGAGATTGAAATCGCTCCCCATCACCTCGCGCCAAACGGCTACCTGCATGCAGGCACCATCGTCACGCTGGCCGACACGGCCTGCGGCTACGCCTGTTTTGCCCATCTGCCGGAAGGCGCGAACAACTTCACCACGGTTGAACTGAAATCGAACCACCTCGGCACGGCGCGCGAAGGCGTGATTGCCGTGACCGCGAAAGCCGTCCACCTTGGCCGCACCACGCAGGTATGGGACGCGAACGTCATTAACAAGGCAACGGGCAAAACGCTCGCCCTCTTCCGCTGCACCCAGATGGTCCTGTACCCAAAACAGTGATGAAAAAAGCGCTCGCCGCCAGCCTGCTGCTGGCATCCACCCTGGCGCTGGCCCAGACGCCGTACAAGGACGACACCACCTATCGCGGCCTTGGCGGCAAGGACGGTATCGAGCGCATTATCGACACCTTCTTCCCCATCGTCCTCGCCGACCCGCGCATCAAGGACACCTTCGCCGACTTCGACATCAAGCAGGTAAAGGTGCGGCTGGTCGAGCAGCTCTGCGAATTCGCGGGCGGCCCCTGCAAATACACCGGTAAATACCGCGACAGGACCATGGACGGCGTGGGCACCGTGCGCGACATGCAAACGGTGCACCAGGACCTCCAGATCACCGACGCCCAGTTCAACGCACTGGCGGAAGACCTGCAGCTCGCGATGGAGCGCAACGACGTACCGAACCACATCGCCAACAAGCTGCTCGCCAAGCTCGCGCCCATGCGGCGCGACATCGTCACCAAATAGGCCGACAACCATGAATCCGAAAACGCTGCTGGCGCTGTGCATCCTGACGTTGGGCGGCGGCGCGCAGGCGCAGTCCATGCCCGATTCCGCGAAGCTGCTGGCGACCGGCGGCGTAAGCCAGATCGAAGGCGCCGGCGGCGGAGGCCTCACACCGTGGGCGCTGATCACCGGCTACGGCACGCGCGACAGCTGGGGCGCCAACGCCCACTACACGCACGTGAAAACGCAGGACTACTCCCTCGGCAGCTACGGCGTGGCCGTCGGCATTGCGGACCGCGTGGAACTCTCGCTGGCGAAGCAGGACTTCAAGGGCGAGCTGGCGCCCCTCGACCAGCTCCGCATCAAGCAGGACATCGTCGGCCTCAAGCTGCGCGTGGCGGGCGATGCAGTCTACGAGCAGGACAGCCTCCTGCCGCAGATTGCGGTGGGCGTCATGTACAAGAAGAACAAGGGCGTGGACGGCCTGGGCGCGCTGGGCGTCACGAAGGTCACCCAGCTCGGCGCGAAGGACGACAGCGGCTACGACGTCTACGTATCGGCGACGAAGCTGATGCTCGAATACAGCCTGCTGCTGAACGGTACCCTGCGCTCCACCCGCGCCAACCAGATGGGCCTTCTCGGCTTTGGCGGCGACCAGCACAGCGGGCGCAGAGTGATGCCGGAAGTGTCAGCCGCCTACCTCCTGACCCGCAAGCTGGCGCTGGGCGCCGAATACCGCCGCAAACCCCACAACCTCGGCGTGGACCACGAAAAAGCCTACTCCGACGTCTTCATCGCCTGGTTCCCCACCAAGCACTTCTCGCTGACCGCCGCCTACGCCCAGCTCGGCGACATCACTACCTTCAACCCGAAAAAGCAGAAGGGCATCTACCTGTCCGCGCAAGCCGGGTTTTAAACTTCGAGGGGGCGTTTCGACGCACCGGGAAAAATAATTGGCAGTGACAATTCGAGAGACTTCCCGGCGAAATCACCAAGTAGAATGGTTCCATCAGGAAACTTTTGTCGATGGTGGAGCGACGTAAATTGCGGAAACTGGACGGCGAACTGGACTTATTCACAATGTGAGCTAAATACGCGGTGGCGCTCGCATTACAGTGGAGAAGAAGGATTGCATGAGAAATCGAACGTTCGCACAAAGGGGGTATGCATTTCTGGCTTGCCTCGCAGTCGCCCAGTTTGTAAGCGCTCAGTCGATGAAACCTAGTGGTCGGGAAACCTATCGGCCACCGGAAGGATATGTACCAAATGAATTGGTAGCCGAGCAGATCGCCTATGCGGTTCTCGTACCTGTTTATGGCAAACAGGTGATCGACGACCAGAAACCGTTTAAGGTCACGCTTACACGTGGGGTATGGATGGTAGAGGGCACCTTCCCGAAAAACGCCTTGTTCGGTGGCACGTTTGAGATTGAGATTTCCAAACGCGATGGGCGGATACTGCGAATGATCCATTACCGGTGAGGGACGGGGACCACTTCGAGACTTCGACATCGAAGGGCGACCATTGGCATTTACCGTGGTTCGCCAGAATCGCATGAGCGTTCAGCTTGCAGACGCCGATCAAAAGTATGCGGAGAAAGTGATCGCCGTGTTGAGCGACTAAGCGGCGACATGTGGCCTGACTCTGGGCCGCGAATGCTCAGCTGCTGAGCTTGCCGACGCGATCAACGAGAAGCAGAGGCAAGCAAGGGCAAGCTGCTCGGCAATATTGCTGTTGCGCCTTGTGCTACAGCGGATTGGTGCGAAATGATTGCGAACTCCAAACCAAAGCAGGGCCAGGACGACGATTTTCCTACCTGTGAACAGACCTACGCAGTACTGAGAATATTCTCCGATAGCATTGATCCCGGCGCCATAACGGAGCTACTGGGCATCCAGGCCTCCAGCTGTTTTGAGAAGGGAGAGTCCCAGGATGGCCGAGGCACAAAGCGCAGGGCCCATGGCTGGTTTCTTAGCAGTGAAGATGCAGTGGACTCACGAGATACCCGGAGACATGTCGATTGGATAGTCTCCAGAATTGGTGAGAAGTCGGTCCAACTGGCACAGTTGCAACTGGGTGGCGCGGAGATAGATATTTCGTGTCTATGGCTGTCGAAAGGCCAGGGAGGCCCAATTCTTAGCCCTCCCCAGATAAGGGAGCTCGCACGACTGAATGTCGATATATGGTGGGACGTCTACTTTAGCAATGAATCGTCATGAATCGACTGGTTTTTCCATGGCAGGCAGATAAGCTCGTTGATGAAGCTGATCAATTATCACAGCAGAAACTTTGAAGATGCTGCCATGGCAGCAATCTTCGCCAAACAGCCTTTCTCAGTGAGCATCCGAGGCTGGAAGCGGCACGTTATATCAAAGGCGCTGCCGATCTTTCTTAGCTCCAGCGATTCAGAACGCCGACGGGCTAACAACCTGAAACTGATACCGCTTGCTGTAATTACTCCCCTTTTCTGGGGAGTATGTGTACGGGCAAGTTTCGAAAAATTGCTCCCCAGCTGGCACATGGAGCGTGACACACTGGTTGTACGTTTCAGCTAGTAGATTGAAGCCTATGTCAGGCTGCCAGCGGACTATCTTTGAACAAAGGACGGGAACGCGATGGCTGAGCACATTCCTTTAGAAGAAGTCTCACCCGCCGCAGTGCATTGTGGGAGATTTATTTTTTTTCTCCTAGGAGCATTAGTGCTTCTGGTGCCCCTCGCGTTCGCTTGGGTAGAGCCGGCGAACGAACCATACCTGGCGGCAGCTTTGATGGGCATCGGGCTGGTTTTGATCTGGCTGGGGCTCGTCCTGCCGATGCATATGCTAGCGCAGCTTGGCTTCTGGGTTCCGGGGATTCTGCCGGACGATTGTGAACCGACCCCATAACTGGGGCCGGAGGTGACCGAGAAGCTCACCGCCGGAAACGCGTGGTGGGGTCGTTTGCATCGCCATGAGCCGCCATGCATGATGCAATCATTGATTGCATTTGCGAGGTTTCCATGGCAACGAACTTAGTAGTGCGCAACGTGGAGGAGGAGGTTGCGCTTGCTCTGAAGCAAAGGGCGGCCGCCAATGGTAGAAGCGCGGAGGCTGAGCACCACGAGATCCTGAGGGCGGCGCTTAAGCGGCCACCCCGTCGCAGTGTTGCGGATGTCCTTGCAAGCATGCCCAATGTCGGGGAGGACGCGGACTTTGACGTACGCAGGAGTTAAGATCGGTGATGTGTCTGATCGATACCAACGTCATCAGTGAAGCACCCGCAAAGAGAGAAGTGCCGCTGAAGGTGCTGAATTCGTTTTAGTGAATCAGCCCTGCAGGGCCTTTTCCAGCAGCTTGTGGAGCGCCGCGAATTCGGGCTTGCCGACGTAGCGCTTGAGGATTTTACCGTCCTTGTCGATGACGAAGGTGGTAGGGGTCATGGCCACGTCGCCGTAGGCTTTGGCGGCTTCGCCGGTCACGTCCAGGGCGACCTTGAAGGGCAGCTGGCGGGTTTCGGTGAAGTTGACCACGTAGTTGGGGGCGTCGTACTTCATTGCCACCGCCACGAACTCCAGGCCCTGCGACTTGTACTTGTTGTACGTGTCGACCATCTCGGGCATCTCGGCCACGCAGGTGGTGCAGGAGGTGGCCCAGAAGTTCACCATCACGACCTTGCCTTTGAGGCTGTCCGGCGTGATGCGCTCGCCCTTGATGCCGATGAAGGTCACCTCGGGCGCGCTGCTGTGCTTATTCAGCGAGAAGTAAGCGGCCACGCCGACGCCCGCCAGTACAAGGGCTGCAATGGCAGGTTTGATCCAGGCTTTGGAGGTCGGCGTCGTCATGGGCTTATTATAGTACCGCTTCGCTTAGGCCGCTGGCTTGGGCTGGTACTGCTTCCATTCTTCTTCGGTGATGTACTCGAAGACCTTCACGACCTTGTTCACCCCGTTCACGCCGCGCGCGATCTCCGCTGCCTGCGTCGCTTCGCGCTGGGTCACGCGGCCCATCAGGTAGACGGCGCCGCGCTCGGTCACCACCTTGAAGGAGTTGGCCGAAATGTCCTTGGCGTCCACCAGGCTCGCTTTCACCTTGGTGGTGATCAGCGCGTCGTTGGAGCGCGAGGTGTAGCTGGCCGGGCCGGCGATTTCCAGCTCGTTCACCACCAGCACTACGCCTTCGATATTGCGTACTTCGCGCTCGACCGCCGCCTTCATGGCCTGGTCGCGCACTTCGCCGGTGATCAGCACGCGGCGGTTGAAGCTGTTCACGTTCACGTGGCCTGCGTCGCCGACGATGTTCGGCATCTTCAGGTCGGCCTTGACGGCGATCGTCTTGTCTTCGGTCTGGGCGCCGAAGGTGCGGCGGTCGGACGCGGCGACGGTGCCTGCCACGGCTCCGCCCACTACCAGGGGCACGCAGGCGGACAGGCTGGCCGCCACGCTGGCAGCGATCAGGGCCATTACGAGAACTCGTTTACTCATTCACATCTCCTCCGAACAGCGCGACGTCGATGCCGTCGCAAATGCAATGGATACAGGTCAGGTGCACTTCCTGGATGCGCGCCGTGCGGTCGGCAGGCACGCAGATATGCACGTCGGCGTCGGTCAGCATCTTGCCGATGGCGCCGCCGCCCTTGCCGGTGAGCGCCACCACACGCATCTCGCGCTCCAGCGCCGCCTCGATGGCCGCCATCACGTTGGCCGAGTTGCCGGAGGTGGAAATGGCCAGCAGCACGTCGCCCGCCTGGCCGAAGGCCTGCACCTGCTTGGAGAAGATCTCGCGGTAGCTGTAGTCGTTGGCGACAGCGGTCAGGATCGAGCTGTCGGTGGTCATGGCCAGCGCGGGCAGCGGGAAGCGTTCGCGCTCGAAGCGGCCTACCAGTTCAGCCGCGAAGTGCTGGGCGTCGGCCGCGGAACCGCCGTTGCCGCAGGCAAGGATCTTGTTGCCGTTGGAGAGGGCGGAGAACATCAGTTCGATGGCCTGTGCCAGCGGTTGGGCAAGCACGGTCGCGGACTGGATTTTGGTTTCGGCACTTTCGTGGAAGTGCGCCAGGATGCGTTGATTGGTCATAGTGTGCGTAATTATAGTGCAGCCGGGCACGGGGCCGGACAAGTGCTGTTAAGAATGCTTACATTTCCAGCACGTTGCGCAGCCAGGTCAGCTGGGGACCGTCCAGCGCCACGACATCGAAGCGGCAGGGCGGCAGTTGGGAGAAGCGCATCAGGTAGAACTGGGCGGCGCGCAGCAGGCGTTTCTGCTTGGCGGGCGTGATGCTGGCGGCAGCGCCGCCGTAGGTCCGGCTGCGGCGGTGGCGCACCTCCACGAAAACGAGGTGGGTCCGATCCCGCATGATCAGGTCCAGCTCCCCCACCTTGCAGCGGAAATTGCGTTCCACGAGCTGGAGGCCCTGCAGGCGCAGATGGTCGAGCGCCGCGTCCTCGCTGCGCTGGCCCTGCTCCTGCTGGCTGGTGCGGGGCATGGCGGCCCCGCTATTGCCCTGCAGGCAGGGGCACGCCGTTCTTGTAGACGGCCGTCGGTTCCACGCGCTGGAAGCGCGAAGGGCCGTTGCCGAAGCCGATGGTGAGCTGGCCGGTCACGCCGTCCAGCTGGAATTGCTGCGCCGGGCGGCGCGCGATCTCGCGCGCGATGCGGAAGGCATCGATGCCGAGCGCGTACAGGCGCTCCATGTCCGCGCTCAGGCGGGCCTCGTCGCGCGGCACCGGCTGGGGATAGACCATCACGGCGGGATGGTCGCGCTGCACCAGCCAAGGCAGGTCGATCAGGCGCACGCCGTCCAGCTCCGGGCCGGGCTGCAGCAGGCTCCGGCCGGGATTGAGCGAGGAGGTGCCGTAGACGGGAATATCGCCCAGCGGCGGCGCATTCAGGGCCACGCGCAGCTGGCGCGCCTGGTCCACATCCAGCGCCGCGAACAGCAGTTCCACGGGCTCGCCCGCGAGGCGGCTGCGCAGCGCCACGAGTTCGGGGTCGCTCAGGTAGCCGTTCGGGGTGCTCAGTTCCAGCGTTTTTGCCTTCAGGCCCAGGCGCTGCCATTGCGCCGCAAAGGCGGAAGCGGCGCGGCGTTGCCAGGCATTGCCGCCGCTGACGATGAGGGCCTCGCCACCGGGATAGTCGCGCGACGCCAGGTCGGCCACCTGGCGCGCCTCGTCCTCGATGGAGAGGCCGATGGCCAGCATTTTCTCCGGCAGGGGAAGCTCGTCGCGGCCTTCCGGGTGGTTGAGGGCAATCGTGGGCTTGCTCACGGTCTGGCTGGCGGCCAGGGTGGTCACTGCCGAGCGGGCCAGGGGGCCGACGATGATGTCGTTCTGCTGAAGGGCCTCGGTATAGGCAGGCAGCACTTCCTGAGCGCCGTCCCCGGTTTCGATGACGTTCACCTCGAAGCCGTCGCGGTCGCGCTCCCAGGCGGCCATGAAGCCCGCGCGCAGCGCGTCCGCCGCACGGCCCAGGGTCTCGGAGCGCAGGGGCAGCATGAGGCCTATGCGCACGGCCTTGGAGGCGGGCGCCATGCCCGCAGGCTTTTCGGGGGCCGTGCCGGGCATGGGGACGGCAAAGGTCTGGGGTTCTTCCACTGGCGGTGCGGGCGGGCGCTCCGGCAGGCGGGCGGGTGGCGGCGCTGCTCTTGTCACGGTCTCGATTGGCGCGCACAATGCCCCCGGCGCACCGCAGGGCGTGCTGCAGGCGCTGGACAGCGCAGCCAGCGCGAGGCACAGCAAACCGTTCCACACTTTTTTAGCCAGCATCCTACCTCCAATGACAGTCACCGAAACGAGCCCGCTCGCCGCCCTGCCCGTGCTGGGCGAAACCGCGCTGCAGACCTATCCTACGGCAACATTGTATGTAGTGGCCACGCCGATAGGCAATGTTACCGACATTAGCCTGCGGGCGCTGCACGTCTTGGGTCTGGTGAATGCGGTGGCTTGCGAGGACACGCGCAATACCGCGCAGCTGATGCAGCGCTTCGGGCTGAGCAAGCCGCTGCTGGCTGCGCACATGCATAACGAGCGCGAGGCGGCCGAAATGCTGATCACCCGGCTGCAAGCTGGCGAGCGCATTGCCCTCGTTTCGGACGCGGGCACGCCTGCCGTGTCCGACCCCGGCGCGCGCATCGTGGAGGCCGTGCGGCAGGCTGGCCTGCGCGTGGTGCCTGTGCCGGGCGCTTCGGCGGCCGTTGCGGCGCTGTCGGCCAGCGGCCTGGTGAACGACCAGTTCCATTTCGTGGGTTTCCTTCCCTCCAAGGCCAAGCAGCGGGAGACCGTGCTGCAGGGTCTCGCGGCCGTGAGTGCGACCATGGTGTTCTACGAGGCGCCGCACCGCATCGTCGAATGTGCGGAGGCGCTGGCCAGCGTGTTCGGTCCCGCGCGCCAGGTGGTGTTTGCGCGCGAGCTCACCAAGCTGTTCGAGGAAATCCACCGCTGCCCGCTGGGCGAAGCCGCCGCGTGGCTGGGGGCGGATGCGCACCGGGAGAAAGGCGAGTACGTGGTGCTGGTGGAAGGCGCGCCGCAGGCGGACGACGCGGGCGATGCCGAAGCGGAGCGCGTGCTCAAGATACTGCTGGAAGAGCTGCCCCTGAAGCAGGCGGCCAGCCTGGCGGCACAGATCACGGGACGCAAGAAGAACGCGCTCTACGATCGCGCGCTGGAGCTCAGGAAGGGCTGAGCCTTACCACTTG
Organism: Massilia endophytica; assembly: GCF_021165955.1. Classification (NCBI taxonomy): domain Bacteria; kingdom Pseudomonadati; phylum Pseudomonadota; class Betaproteobacteria; order Burkholderiales; family Oxalobacteraceae; genus Massilia; species Massilia endophytica. Next base: position 4,849,008 of record NZ_CP088952.1, read on the forward strand.
CAGCCGCTGTCCTTCTTGTCGAGCAACATGATGAGCGGGGACAGCAGGCCCGCGCCATTGAAATCCTTGCAATTCCCGCGCTTGGCGGCCGAGATGGCGCGGCCAAGACGCTCTTCCTTTGTCTCGCGATAGACCGTTTCCTTGCCTGGCGGATCGAGCTCCGCCGCCAGCTGGCGGGCCGAGGCCTTCGCCGCTTCCATGTCGAGGCGCGGGCCGTCCGCGGTCTCGGCGGCCGGGAGGTCGGCAGGCTCGGCAGGAGCTGGCGCCATTGTGATCGCTTGGGGCGCAGCGCGCCGCGCCGCTGGCCGCGGGGTACGCTGCGCAGGCTCGGGCTGCCGCTCTTCGGGCACGGCTTCTGTCTTCGGCGGCGATGGTGGTGCGGGCGGCGTCAGGACGACCGTCAGCACCTCGCTCCAGCGCCGCTGGTCGGATATGGCCTCTGGGCCGGGTGCCTTGAAAAGGCTGAACAGCAGGCCGTGGAGAAGCAGGGATACACCCAGGCCCGTGGCCAGGCTGGCCCGTGGCTGTGGGAGGCGCGGCATTTCTTGCATGTCAGACACCTTTCCGGCGGCAATCTGGTCTGGCTTGACGTTTGCCGCTACAGCTAGTATGATCTTGCTTCTTCGGAGTGTAGCGCAGCCCGGTAGCGCATCTGGTTTGGGACCAGAGGGTCCAAGGTTCGAATCCTTGTACTCCGACCAAGATTCAGGAAGAAAGCCTCAGGAATTCACGTTCCTGGGGCTTTTTTCTTTTCCCCGCTTGATCTGCCTCGTGCCGTCATTTCCGTCAGGAAATAACATGGGATTCCATTCCAGCGTTGGAGGGGAACCATGCGCATCATGCGGAAATTTCTGGGGGCCGCCCTGTTGTGTTCAGGCGTGGCCCAGGCTTCGGACAATATCGTCGTCAATCCCGGCTTCGAAGCACCGGCAGGGTGGCAGACCAGCGGTTCAGGTGCAATCGTCGTCACCACCCTGCGGGGACGCGGGGCTGACAAGGGCGTCGCCTACACCGCCTGTATTCTCGGCTGCCAGAATCTGCCTGGCAAGGGGAGCTATATGGGACAGACGCTCGCTACCCAGGCGGGCGAGTTTTACGACTTCAGCTTCTGGGCGCAGAGCGACCAGCCGGGGAACTGGCTGTCCGCTTTCTGGGACGGACAGCTGCTGACGCCGCAGCGCCGCTATCTGGATGGCAGCGACTGGACGCAGTTCCGCTTCTCCCATCTGCAGGCCAGCAGCCCCCTTACCCGCTTCGAGGTGCACAGCTTCACGGGCCTGAACACGATACGCCTTGACGACTTCATCGTCGTCCTGGTGCCCGAGCCTGCGCGCGCAGCGATGCTCGCTGCGGGCCTGGGAATGCTGGCGCTGGCGGTGCGGCGCAGAAGGCTTAGCCGGCCCTCTTCGCCAGGATAGCGTTGCCCGCGCGGCTGGCGCCCTTGCGGCCCAGGAACTGGGAGATGAAGTGGCCTGCGTCCACCACCGTATCCAGATCGATGCCGGTTTCGATGCCCAGGCCGTTCATCATGTACAGCACGTCTTCCGTGGCCACATTGCCGGTGGCGCCTTTTGCGTAGGGGCAGCCGCCCAGGCCGGACACCGAGGAATGGAAGATGGTGATCCCAACTTCCATGCTGGCGTAGATATTCGCAAGCGCCTGGCCGTAGGTGTCGTGGAAGTGGCCGGAGAGGCCGTCGATGCGGAATTCCTTGATGGCGCGCTCCATCACGGCCTGCGTCTTGCGCGGCGTGGATACGCCAATGGTGTCGGCGATGTCGATCTCGTCGCAGCCCAGGTCGCGCATGCGCGCCACCACATCGCCCACCGCATCCAGAGGCACTTCGCCCTGGTAGGGGCAGCCGAAGGCCGTGCTGACGCTGGCGCGCAGGCGCAGCCCGTGCTGCTTGGCCGCCTGCGCTACAGGCCTGAAGCGCTCGATGGACTCGGCAATGGAGCAGTTGATGTTCCGCTGCGAGAAGGCCTCGGAAGCGGCGCCGAAAATCACCACTTCATCCGCCTTGGCCGCCAGCGCGGCCTCGAAGCCCTGCATGTTCGGGGTGAGCGCGGAGTAGATGACCCCCGGCTTTCGCTCGATAGCCGCCATCACTTCCTTACTGGTGGCCATCTGCGGCACCCACTTCGGCGACACGAAGGACGCTGCCTCGATGTTCGGAAAGCCCGCAGCCGTCAGCCGGTTCACCAGCTCGATCTTCACCTGGGCCGGGACTTCCTCTTTCTCGTTCTGCAGGCCGTCGCGCGGACCCACTTCCACAATCTTGACCTTCTTCGGCAGGCTCATATCAGTATCCCTGTTCGCGGTTGACGACATCGGCGATGGTCTCGCCCTTTTCCAGTTTGCGGATCTTGTCCGCGATCTGCTGCACGCTCTCGCTGCGCTGGGTCAGCGCCGAGATATGCGGCGTGATGGTGATGCGCGGCTCCTGCCAGAACGGATGCTGCACCGGCAGCGGCTCGTTGCGGAACACGTCGAGGGTGGCGCCTGCAATGTGGCCGGACTTCATCAGCGTCAGCAGGTCCGGCTCCGCCACATGGGCGCCGCGCGCCACGTTGATCAGGTAAGCGCCCTGCGGCAGCTTGCCCAGGTTCGTTCGGTTGAGGAGATTGGCAGTATCCGGCGTGAGCGGCAGCATGCAGACCAGCACGCGCGCCTTTCGCAGCAGGGCATCCAGCCCTTCTTCGCCATGGTGGCAACGCACGCCCTCGATCTGCTTCGCACTGCGGCTCCACGCGTGCAGCGGAAAGCCGAAGGGTTTCAGCGCATCCAGCACTCGGCTGCCCAGCACACCGGCGCCAAGAACGCCGATGGCGAAGTCTTCGCGGCTGTGCTGCGGCAGCGGCGACCATTGTCCTGCGCGCGCCTGCGCCTCGTATTCGTCGAAGCGGCGGAAGTAGCGCAGCACGGCATGCAGCACATACTCCGCCATCTGGATGGCCATGCCCGCATCGCCCAGGCGCACGATGGGAACGTGGCGCGGAATCGCATCCTCGTGTTTCAGGATCGCGTCCGCGCCTGCGCCGCCAAGGAAGATCGCCTTGACCTTGGCCAGCTCCTTCAGCGCAGGTTCGGGCGCGCCCCAGGTGATCGCATAGTCGCAAGGCCCGCAATCCGCCCCCTCCTGCCAGGCCACCATCTCGGCCTCGGGCAGCCAGCGCGCGAAATCCTCGATCCAGGGGCCGGTATTGCCATCCGCGCGGTACAGCAGGATACGCATGGCTTGTCCTCAGGCGGCCTGGAAGGCCAGCAGCGGCGCGCCGTCGCTCACCTGGTCGCCCACAGCGTAGAGGATGTCCTCGACCACGCCGTCGTGCGGGGCGGCGATGGTGTGTTCCATCTTCATTGCCTCCATGATCACGAGCGGAGCGCCCTTCTTCACTTCCTGTCCTTTGGCGGCCAGCACGGCCACCACCTTGCCCGGCATCGGTGCGGTGAGGCGTCCGCCTTCGGCTTCCGATTCGCCGGCATGGGCCATCGGGTCGCGGTAGTTCAGCGGATAGTGGCTGCCGCCGGTGAAGACATGCAGGATCTCGCCGTCGCGCCGTACGGCGCCGTGCACGGAGGTTTCGCCCAGCTTGATGCTGAGTTCAGCGCCACGCTGCGAGAGCAGGGCCACGTCGGCGTCGATGCCCTTGATCGAGAGCTGCCAGCCGTGCGGCTGATAGGTGAAGGTGGGGCTGTATTCCTTGCCATGCTCGTCGCTGAAAGCCAGCACGCGCGCATAGCGGCTGTTCATGCGCCAGCCCAGGGCATTGCCCCATGGGTCGGCTGGATTGTTTGCCGATTGCGCCGAAGCGAGCGCCTTCTCACTTTCGATCAGGGACACGGCGGCGAGCGCCAGCGCGGAGACCGGGACGGAACGCGCAGGCGGGAACAGGGCTTCCTGGTTGCGCTCGATGAGGCCAGTGTCCAGGTCTGCGTTCGCAAACGCGTCGCCCTCCACCAGGCGCTTGAGGAAAGCGATATTGGAGGCCAGGCCAACGATCTGGTACTGGGACAGCGCCTGCGCCATGCGGGCCAGGGCCTGTTTGCGGTCCGCGCCCCACACGATCAGCTTGGCGATCATGGGGTCGTAATAAGGCGAAATGGAGTCTCCCTCGCGCACGCCGGAGTCGATGCGGATGGCGGCGGGGTTGCCGGGCGTGCCGCCCAGCTCGAAATTCACCGCCTCAGGCATGGCCATGTGGCGCAGGGTGCCGATGGAAGGCAGGAAGCCCTTCTCCGGGTTCTCCGCATATACGCGCGCCTCGATGGCGTGGCCGTGGATGCGCAGCTCGTCCTGCTTCTTCGGCAGCGGCTCGCCAGCGGCAACGCGCAGCTGCCATTCCACCAGGTCGGTGCCGGTGATCATTTCGGTAACAGGATGCTCCACCTGAAGGCGGGTATTCATCTCCATGAAGTAGAAGCTGCCGTCCTGGTTGGCGATGAATTCCACGGTGCCAGCGCCCACGTAGCCGACGGCGCGCGCGGCGGCGACCGCGGCGTCGCCCATCGCGGCGCGGCGCTCATCGCTCATGCCGGGCGCAGGCGCCTCTTCCAGCACCTTCTGGTGACGGCGCTGCACGGAGCAGTCACGTTCGAACAGGTAGATGCAGTTGCCCAGCTTGTCCGCGAAGACCTGGATCTCGATATGGCGCGGGCGCTGCAGGTACTTCTCCGCCAGCACCTTGTCGTCGCCGAAGGAGCTGATCGCCTCGCGCTTGCAGGAGGCCAGTGCATCCTTGAAGGCTTCGGCATTCTCCACCACGCGCATGCCCTTGCCGCCGCCGCCCGCCGAAGCCTTCAGCAGAACGGGATAGCCGATGCGGTCCGCTTCCTTCTGCAGGAAGTCGGCATCCTGCTGGTCGCCGTGGTAGCCGGGCACCAGGGGTACGTTGGCCTTTTCCATCAGCGACTTGGCAGCGGACTTCGAGCCCATGGCGCGCATGGCCGAAGCGGGAGGGCCGATGAACACCAGTCCCGCTTCCTCGCAGGCTTCGGCGAACTCCGCGTTCTCCGACAGGAAGCCGTAGCCGGGGTGAATGGCTTCGGCGCCCGTGGCCAGTGCAATGGCGATGATCTTGTCGCCGCACAGATAGCTTTCCTTTGCGGGCGCCGGGCCAAGCAGCACGGCCTCGTCGCATACGGCGACGTGGCGCGCGTTGGCGTCCGCCTCGGAATACACGGCGACCGTCTTGATGCCCATGCGGCGCGCGGTGGCGGCGACGCGGCAGGCGATTTCTCCACGGTTGGCGATCAGGATTTTCTTGAACATGGTGTCTCTCTATTCAGCTCGTTGGCCGGTTTTTTTTGAAATGAGATCAGCAGCCGCAGGCTTCCTTCTGCACGGAATCGAGCGTGGTGGCGCGGGTTTTCAGGCCCAGTTTCGCCAGCAGCGCGCGGTCGTCGTTCGCCTCGGGGTTGTCGGTGGTGAGCAGCTTGTCGCCGTAGAAGATGGAGTTGGCGCCTGCCATGAAGCACATGGCCTGAACCGCTTCGCCCAGCTCGCGGCGGCCTGCGGAAAGGCGTACACGCGCTTTCGGCATGGTGATGCGGGCCACGGCGATGGTGCGCACGAACTCCAGCGGGTCCAGCCGGTCCAGTCCATACAGCGGCGTGCCTTCCACCTGCACCAGATGGTTGATCGGCACCGATTCGGGATAAGGGTTCAGGTTCGCCAGCTGCGCGATCAGGCCCGCGCGCTGGTCGCGCGACTCGCCCATGCCCACGATGCCGCCGCAGCAGACCTTCAGGCCAGCATTGCGCACATGGCCCAGCGTATCCAGGCGGTCCTGGTATTCGCGGGTCGAGATCACGTTGTCGTAGAACTCGGGCGCGGTGTCGAGGTTGTGGTTGTAGTAGTCCAGGCCAGCGGCCTTCAGGCGTTCCGCCTGCTGCTCTTCCAGCATGCCGAGCGTGGCGCAGGTTTCCAGGCCCAGGGCTTTCACCTCGCGCACCATCTCCTCGACCTTGTCCATGTCGCGGTCCTTCGGGCTGCGCCACGCGGCGCCCATGCAGAATCGCGTAGCCCCGTTTTCCTTGGCTTGGCGGGCTGCCTCCAGCACGGTGTCGATGCCGAGGATCTTCTTCGCTTCCACGCCGGTGTCGTAGCGCGCGGCCTGCGGGCAGTAGCCGCAATCCTCTTCGCAGCCGCCGGTCTTGATCGACAGCAGGGTCGCCAGTTCCACGTCACCGTCCGGGAAGTTGGCGCGGTGGGTCTGCTGGGCGCGGAACATCAGCTCATTGAACGGAAGTTCGAACAGCGCCAGCACTTCCTCGCGCGGCCAGGTGGCCGCTTCGGGCAGCTTGATCGCTGCGGTGGGACGGTGCAGGGCGACGGTTTTCGGTTCTTGCAGCATGGGATTTCCTTGTTCGTTCAAAGTGTGTTGCGGCGCGCCGGCCAGTTCGGCAGGTGCGTAAAGTTCAGGTATTTCGAGGCGGCTGCCGGCGTCGGCTCGGCGAGCCAGGGCAGGCGGCCCAGCAGCGGGGCGGGAATGCGCGCTTCCAGGGCGGCCACGTTCTCGTCCAGGAAATTCATCTCCAGTTCCAGGGTATTGGCCACCCAGCCTGCGAGCTTCAGGCCGCGCGACTGGATGGCTTCCACCGTCAGCAGCGCGTGGTTGATGCAGCCCAGGCGCATGCCCACAACCAGCACCACCGGCAGGTCCAGCTGCTGCGCCAGGTCGGCCGTGTCGTACTGATCGTTCAGCGGCACGCGGAAGCCGCCCACGCCTTCCACGACCGTCGCATCCGAAGCGGCGGCAATTTCAAGGTAGGCCGCCAGAATCGGCACCGGATCGATGGTAATGCCCTCCATGGCAGCGGCGATATGCGGCGCGGCGGGCTCCTTCAGCATGAAAGGCGTCGTGATCGACGAAAGCAGGCTGACATTGCCCGCTTCCGCCAGCTGGTCGGCGTCGTCGTTGTGCAGGCGGCCGTCGCGCATCACGGCGCCAGCGGCCACGGGCTTCATGCCGCAGGCGCGCACGCCTTGCTGTGTCAGCGCGTGCAGCATGGCGGAGGAAATCATGGTCTTGCCGATTTCGGTATCGGTGCCGGCCACGAAACAGGCAAAGCGCGGCGGCAGGCCTGTTGCGGCGGCCTGGGCCTGGGGTTCGAGCACGGGAGCAACCGGATCTTCAAGTGCCATTTCAGCTCCTTTCCAGTTCGTTCAGTGCGGCGATCAGCTGCGCGACATCGCGCGCCTCGTGGCTTGCGGACAGGGTGGCGCGCAGGCGCGCCGTGCCCGCGGGTACGGTCGGCGGACGGATACCGCCCACCCACAGGCCCTGTTCATACAACGCCGCGGCGGCGCGCATGGTTTCCTCGTTCCCGCCGATGATCACGGGCTGGATCGCGGTGGACGAGGGCATGCGCTGCCAGCGCTGCAGGCGCAGGCCATCTTGCCATTGTGCCACCAAAGCATTCAGGTGGGCGCGGCGCTCCCGGCCTTCCGGCCCGCCGATGATATCGAGGCTCGCCAGCAGGGCATGCGCCAGAGCGGGCGGAGCGGCCGTGGTGAAGATATAGGGGCGTGCGCGCTGGATCAGGGTTTCGATCACGGTGGCATGGGCCGCCACGAATGCGCCGCCCACGCCGGCCGCCTTGCCCAGCGTGCCGACGTAGACCAGATAGGGAGAGCGCAGGCCGAAGTGCTCCAGCGCTCCGCGCCCGTTCTCGCCAACGGTGCCGAAGCCGTGCGCATCGTCCACCACCAGCCAGGCCTGGTGCCGTTCGCACAGCGCCAACAGCTCGGGCAGGGGCGCGAGGTCGCCGTCCATGCTGAAGACGCTGTCCGTTACCACGATCTTCGTGCTGGCGCTGCTGGCCGTGAGCATGGCGTCCAGCGCGGCCACGTCGGCGTGGGGGTAGACCTTGAGCGAGGTGCGCGACAGGCGGCCGCCGTCGATCAGGGAAGCGTGGTTCAGCGATTCGCTGAAGATTTCGCTGTTCTTGTCGCCCACGGCCAGGCCGGTAAGCACGGCAAGATTGGCCATGTAGCCGGTGCAGAAGTACAGGGCGCGCGCCTCGACCAGATTGGGGCCGACGAAGTCCGCGAGGCGCTCCTCCAGTTCGGCGTGGGCGCGGCTATGGCCGCTGATCAGGTGCGAGGCGCCGCTGCCGGTGCCGTACTTTTCAACGCCTTCCTTCATCGCCGCAGCAATCTTCGGGTGCGCGGCGAGGCCGAGATAGTCGTTGCTGCAGAAAGCGAGCATGTCGCGGCCATCCACCCTCACGCGCGGAGCGCAGGGCGACTCCACGTTGCGGCGGCGGCGGATCAGGCTTTTCTCCTGCAGGAGACCGAGCTGGCGGTCGAGCTGTTTGAGCAGTTCCATGGCCTTACCCCGCAATCGTCTGTTCGAACACCGCGAGGGTGCGGGCGGCCAGACCCTCGATTTCCTCGTCGCTGAGGATATATGGAGGCATCAGGTAGACCGTGCCGCCGATGGGGCGCAGCAGCAGCTCGTTGCGCGTGGCATTGGCGAAGAAGCGGCGCGAGAAGCTGCTGTCCACGTCCACGGCGTCGAAGGCCCAGATCATGCCCCGGCTGCGAGCATTGCGGATGCGTGGATGCGCAGCCAGCGGCTCCAGGGCGGCGCCCAGCTTTTCCGCGCGCTGGCGGTTCGCTTCCAGCACGCCGTCCTGCTCGAAGATATCGAGCGTGGCCAGTGCGGCGCGGCAGGCCAGCGGGTTGCCCGTGTAGGAATGCGAGTGCAGGAAGCCGCGCGTGATATCGCTGCTGTAGAAAGCCTGATAGATCTCTTCGCGCGTCAGTACCAGCGAAAGCGGCAGGTAGCCGCCGCTGATGCCTTTCGAGAGGCAGACGAAATCCGGCCAGATGCCCGCCTGTTCGCAGGCGAAGAAGGTGCCGGTGCGGCCGCAGCCCACGGCGATTTCGTCCAGGATCAGGTGCACGCCATGGCGGTCGCACAGTTCGCGCACCAGCTTCAGGTAGAGCGGGTCGTGCATGGCCATGCCGGTTGCGCATTGCACGAGCGGTTCGATGATGATGGCGGCGATGCGGCCGGCCTTTTCCTCGAAGAGGCGCTGCACATCGGCGGCTGCGCGGCGCGCAACGTCTTCCGCGCTTTCGCCCGGTGCTGCCTGGCGCGCATCCGGCGACATCACGGTTTGCGAGGCGCGCAGCAGGGGGCCATAGGCGTCCTTGAACAGCGCCACATCGGTCACCGCCAGCGCGCCGATGGTCTCGCCGTGATAGCTGCCCTGGAGGCAGACGAATTCCTGCTTGTCCGCCTTGCCGCTGTTGCGCCAGGCGTGGAAACTCATCTTCAGCGCGATTTCCACTGCCGAGGCGCCATCCGAGGCGTAGAAGGCGTGGCCCAGCTGGTGGCCCGTCAGCGCCGCCAGGCGTTCGGAGAGTTCGATCACGGGTTCGTGGGTGAAGCCCGCCAGCATGGCATGCTCCAGCGTGTCCAGCTGCTGTTTCAACGCGGCGTTGATGCGCGGATTCGCGTGGCCGAAGAGATTGACCCACCAGGAGCTGATGGCGTCGAGATAGCGGCGGCCTTCGTGGTCGTACAGCCATGCGCCTTTGCCGTGGCTGACGGGAATCAGCGGCACGGTCTCGTGATGCTGCATCTGGGTGCACGGGTGCCACACGCTGCGCAGGCTGCGCGCGACCCAGTCGGTATTGTGTTTCGAATCCTGCAAAAAAACAGCTCCGCTTCAGTTCAGCCAGTTCGGCTTGCGCTTCTCGAGGAAGGACTGCACGCCTTCGCGTCCCTGCTCCGAAGCGCGGATGTTGGCAATGCGCTGGGCCGTATCGGCCAGCAGTTCGTCGGTGACGGGGCGGTCCACCACTTCGCGCACCAGGGCCTTGGCTTCCTTCACGGCGTTGGGGCTGTTCCCCAGCAGGGCCTTGACGATGCCGCCCACCTTGGCGTCCAGTGTATCGGCCGCCGCCAGCTCGTGCACGAAGCCGATGCGGTGCGCTTCCGCCGCATCGAAGCGTTCCGCCGTCAGGAAATAGCGGCGTGCCGCGTTCTCGCCCATGGCCTTGATGACGTAGGGCGAAATGGTGGCGGGGATCAGGCCCAGCTTCACTTCGCTCAGGCAGAAATTCGCTTCCTGCACGGCGACCACGATGTCGCAGGCCGCCACCAGGCCCATGCCGCCCGCGTAGCAGTCGCCCTGCACCCGTGCCACCACGGGCTTCGGGCACAGGTAGATAGTGCGCAGCATCTGGGCCAGGGCCATGGCGTCGGACTGGTTCTCGGCGTGCGAATAGCCCGCCATTTTCTTCATCCAGTTCAGGTCCGCGCCCGCGCAGAAGGCCGGGCCTTCCGCCGCCAGCACGATGGCGCGCACCAGCTCATTGCGCCCCAGCTCCTCGAAGGCGCTGGCAATCTCGTTGATGCTCTGCTCATTGAAGGCATTGCGCACGTCCGGGCGGTTCAGCGTGACGGTGGCCAGCTTGTCCGCGATGGTAATGGCCAGGGTCTGGTAGTCCATGCACCCCCCTTTACATGCGGAAGACGCCGAACTTCGTGTCCGGAATCTCCTGGTTGAGGGCTGCGGAGAGGCCAAGGCCCAGCACCATGCGCGTATCGGCCGGGTCGATGATGCCGTCGTCCCACAGGCGCGCGCTGGCGTAGTAGGGGTGGCCCTGCTCCTCGTACTGTTCCTTGATGGGCTGCTTGAAGGCCGCTTCCTCTTCCGCGCTCCACTGCCCGCCCTTGGCCTCGATACCGTCCCGCTTCACGGTCGCCAGCACGGAGGCCGCCTGCTCGCCGCCCATCACGGAGATGCGCGCATTGGGCCACATCCACAGGAAGCGCGGCGAATAGGCGCGGCCGCACATGCCGTAATTCCCCGCGCCGAAGCTGCCGCCGATGATGACGGTGAACTTGGGCACCGATGCGGTGGCCACGGCCGTCACCATTTTGGCGCCGTTGCGGGCGATGCCCTCGTTCTCGTACTTGCGGCCCACCATGAAGCCGGTGATGTTCTGCAGGAAGACCAGCGGGATCTTGCGCTGGCAGCACAGTTCGATGAAGTGCGTGCCCTTCAGCGCCGACTCCGAGAACAGGATGCCGTTGTTGGCGATGATGCCCACCTTCATGCCGTAGATGTGGGCGAAGCCGCACACCAGCGTGGTGCCGTAGCGCGCCTTGAACTCGTCGAATTCGCTGCCGTCCACGATGCGGGCGATCACTTCGCGGATATCGAAGGGCTTGCGGGTATCCACGGGGATCACGCCGTACAGTTCTTCCGGCGAATACTTCGGCTCCACGGATTCGCGTACGGGGCCCTGCTGCGGCTTGCGGCGGTTCAGGTTGGACACGATGGTGCGCGCCATCGACAGCGCATGCGTATCGTTCTGCGCCAGGTGGTCGGCCACGCCGGAGAGGCGCGTATGCACGTCGCCCCCGCCCAGGTCCTCGGCCGACACCACCTCGCCGGTGGCCGCCTTCACCAGCGGCGGGCCGCCGAGGAAGATGGTGCCTTGTTCCTTGACGATGATGGATTCGTCGCTCATGGCCGGCACGTAGGCGCCGCCTGCCGTGCAGGAGCCCATCACCACCGCGATCTGCGGGATGCCCTTGGCCGACATATTGGCCTGGTTGTAGAAGATGCGGCCGAAGTGGTCGCGGTCGGGGAACACGTCGTCCTGGTTCGGCAGGTTGGCGCCGCCCGAGTCCACGAGGTAAATGCAGGGCAGGTTGTTCTGCTCCGCGATCTCCTGGGCGCGCAGGTGCTTCTTCACCGTCATGGGGTAGTAGGTGCCGCCCTTCACGGTGGCGTCGTTACACACGATCACGCATTCCTGGCCCGCCACGCGGCCGATACCGGTGATGACGCCTGCGGAAGGCGCCGCGTCGTTGCCGCTCGCCTCCTTGTACATGCCGTAGGCCGCCAGCTGGGAAAGTTCCAGGAAGGGCGTGCCCGGATCGAGCAGCATCTGCACACGGTCGCGCGGCAGCAGCTTGCCGCGCGCCACGTGCTTGGCGCTGGCCGCCTCGCCGCCGCCTTCGGCGATCTTTGCGATCTTCGCCCGCAGGTCGTCCACCACGGCCTGCATGGCGGCGGCATTGGCCTTGAAATCGTCGCTGCGGGGATTGAGCTTGCTCTCGATGTGCGCCATGGTCTCTCTTCTCTCTTATTCGGGGAACTGTCCGTCCACGTAATACCAGCGCAGCACGCCGTGCTCGTCGGCCTCGCGCAGGAAGCGGCTCACCTCGTGCAGGCGCTGACCCTTGCCGCCGATGCGGCAGCGGGCCACGAACTCCACGAAATCCTCGCCTTCATTTACTTTACGTTGACGTAAACGTAAAGCAGATTTTACCTCAAGTCCCAGCCACTGCAATCGCTCGTCCGGGTTGATGATTTTTTCGGCAGGGCGGGTGGAGGAATGCCAGGTCGCCAGCAGATAGGGTTCGTTGCCCAGGGTGTAGGCCGTATAGCGCGAGCGCATCAGCTGCTCGGCTGCCTGCGGCACGGTGGCGCCGCTCAGGAAGGGGCCGCAGCAGCTGTCGAGGGAGGGACCGCCGCAGGGGCAGCCGGCCGGCGTCTTGGACTTGGGCATGGGGATGCGAAAGAAGCAAAGTTCGCATTATCCGCCATTCCGGCAGTTCGGGTCAGGCAGCCGGGCCAAAACAGCGTGGCGCATAGTTGACTCAGCGTAACTCAATTTTCGGGCGAGGTCTTAGCATGAAGCTTTCCCAAGACGGAGATCGCCATGCCTTACATCGCAAGAGGCAGCTTCACGGAGCAAACTGGGGCTTTCGGCAACGGACAATGTGTCGCCCTCGTACGCGCGCTAACGGGCGCGCCTCCATCCCCTACCTGGCGGGAGGGTAACAGGCTCGTCGATTTGCTCGAGGCTAATATCCTTATTCCATCGGGCACAGCTATCGCCACATTTACACGGGAGCGCTACCCGAACCTATCGCACGGCAATCACGCCGCCATTTTCATTCGTTGGGTAGCAAATGGGATGGAGGTATTTCATCAATGGAAGGGACGGGCGCCGCACAAGACTGTGCTCTATTTCGGCCGGAAGCAAGCGCAGGCGTTTATGCGCGCCGAACATTACTCCGTCATCAAATGAAGAGGGCAGCCGCTTTGTTGTTGGGGGCACTGGCGCTGAGCGCTGCTTCGGCAGGCCAACGTGCTTGCCCGGCGGTAGCGCCAGCGGACTGGAAGGTTGGCGGAAAGCCGCTGGAGTCTGTGCGCGTCATTTCCTATCCAGCCAGCGAAACGCCCGGCCAGGACCGCGACTATTACGCAGCGCCCCCATGGAGCGAACGTGAGGAGTCTGGATATATCTACCAGACCTGGCACATGAATGGAGATGCGCCCGACTTCAGATACGAGGTGGACTGCATCTACTCAGGCATTGCCCGCTATGTCAGTCTCGATGTGAGCGGCACGCGTCAATGCACCGCGCGCTGGCGGGCTCGGCGCGACCATGGCGTGGTCGCGCGCAGCTTGAGCTTCTCATGCAACTAGCTTCGGGCGCCCACCATCAGCGGCGGTAGCCCAGGCAGTCGAGGGCGAAGGGGGCGCCCTTGCCGGTCATGAGGTCGGCCAGGATGGAGGCGGTGCCGCAGGCGAAGGTGAAGCCCAGGGGGCCGTGGCCCACGTTCAGCCACAGGTTGGGATACTGCGTGGCGCCGATGATGGGCGCGCTGTTCGGCGTGGCGGGACGCAGGCCTGCCCAGGATTCGGCCTGGCCGTAGTCGGCTGCCGTGGGCATGGTCTCGCGCGCCAGCCGGGTCAGGCCCGCGATGCGGCGCTCGTCGATGCCGGTGTCCTCGCCCACCATGTCCACCATGGCGGCCACCCGTAGGTTCCCGCCGATGCGGGCGTACAGGGTCTTGCGTTCGAAGTCGGTCACGCTGATTTCGGGCGCCGTGTGCTCGGCGCGGATGGGCGCCGTCAGGCTGTAGCCCTTCAGGGGATAGAGCGGCAGGCTGATGTCCGCCGTTTCGGCCAGGTTGCGGCTCTGGATGCCCGCGGCCAGCACGAAATGGTCGCCGCCCACCCAGCCCGATTCCGTATGGATGGCCGAGACCTTGCCGTTTTCGCAGAAGATGGCCTGGGCCTCGGCATGCACGACGCCCTGGAAGCGGGGATGGGCGCGCAGGCGCTTTTCCAGCGCCAGGCAGAAGGCGTGGCAGTCGGCCACCGCCTCGCCGCTGTTGAAGATGCCGCCCGCCAGCGAAGGCGCCAGCTGGGCCAGCGCCGGCTCCATGCGCGCCGTTTCCTCGCCGTTCAGCACCTGCCGTTTGCTGGAGGACTCGGGACGGGCCACGGCCGCATCGAACACTTTCTTCGAACGGTAGACCACGAGCTTGCCCGCGTCGCGCCAGGAGAATTCGGAAAGAGGAAGATTCAGTTCCAGCTGCTGCATGGACTTGCGGCTCAGCTCGCCAAGCTCCAGCAGCTTGGCGGTGGTGCGGCGGTTGTCGGCCGCATTGCAGTTGGCGAGGAACTGCAGCAGCCAGCGCCACTGGCGCGGATCGGCTTCCAGCTTGAAGCGCAGGGGGCCGTCCTCCTGGAACATCCACTGCAGGGCCTTCAGAGGCACGCCGGCATCGGCCAGGGGGGAGACATAGCGATAGCTGAGCTGGCCGCCATTGCGGTAGCTGGCGGCGCTGCCCACCGTGGGCGCCCTCTCCAGCAGGGTGACCTTGTAGCCCGCTTCCAGCAGCCACCAGGCCGACGTCAGGCCTACGACACCGCCACCGATCACCACCACTTGCTGTGCTTCTTGCTGCATTGCGCCTCGCTTCTGGGGTTCCGTTGGAACCGTTTTCACTCGATCGGACAGCTTAAAGGCCAGCTTGTCCCGGGCGCCAATGAATCGTCGTGCACAGCATATAACCTTTGGTCATGCCGCCGGGTGGTATCAGTCCACTTTGCCCAGGATGGCGCGGCGGTAGAGGGCGTTCAGGATCAGCTCCTCGGAGCGCGTGTGGGCCGAGAAGGCGCCGGGGCGCTGGTCCGGGTCGGTGCCGAAGCCGCCGATCAGGGAGACCATGCCGTTGCCGTTCTGCAGATCGACCACGAAGGTGGAGATCAGGCCGTAGGCCTCGCCCAGGTGGCCCACCGCGCTGAAGCCGCCCCCTTCCACCAGGCGGTTGCCAACGCCGGGCTCGTCCGGGAAGCGCTGCGTGCCCAGGCCCCAGCTGTGGTAGAGGCCGTTGAGCGTGTCGCCGTTCTTGCCGTTGTAGCGCCACTGTTCCTGGAACATCAGGGCCAGGGTTTCGGGCTTGAGGAAGACCTTGCCCTCGTGCCTGCCTTTGTTGATCAGCATGAGCATCACCTTGCCCATGTCCGGCGCGGAGATGCGCAGCCCGCCCGTCGGGCTGAAGAGGGTTGCGTTCGTGCCCGGCACATAGGACGCCAATCTCGCTGGCGGCGAGGGCGGCTTCACGCCGAAGTCGTCCACCTGGGCGATCCAGGGACCGGCTGGGTTCCAGATCTCGGTATCCGTGGTGCGGCGGCGGTAGAGCGTGGACGTGTCCGCCACTTCGGCCGGGCTGAAGGCGGAGGTGTTGTAGCCGCCGCGCAGGCCCAGCGGGTTCAGCAGCAGGCGCCGCATCAGGAGGTCGAAGCGCTCGCCCGTCACCTTTTCCATCACGGTGCCGATCACGCCCCAGCCCAGGTTGCTGTAGGTGAAGTAGTCGCCCGGTCCCGCATTGCGCGCCCACATCTCGCCCTTGCCATGGCGGGCGCCGCCCGGGACCAGCACGTCCTTCAACGCGGTATCCGTGCCCCAGGAATAGCCCGCGTCGTCGCGCAGGGAAGCGGTGTGGCTCAGCACCTGGCGCAGGGTGACGGCCCGATCGGGGAAGTGCGGATTGCGCACCGTAAAGCCCAGGTAGCCGGAGATGTCCGCATCCAGGTCGATTTTGCCTTCTTCCACCAGGCGCATGAGGCCCAGGGTGGTCATCATCTTGGAAATGGAGGCGATGCGGAACATGGTGGCGGCCGTGACCGGCTCGGCCTTGCCGTGACCCGTGGTGTCGATGCGGCGCAGGCCGAACTGCTGCTGATAGCTCACCTTGCCGTCCCGGATGGCCAGGACGGACAGCCCGCTTAGCGGGTGCTGGGCATCGTTGACGACGGCCGCCAGTTCGCGGTCGAGGAGGGCGGAAGGCGAGGCGCCGCCATCGGCCGCCATCACATGGTTCACACTGCCCAGCAGTAATGCGCCCAACAGCGCGCCCAGTCGGTAAGCCATCACTTCCTCCTCATGTTTTTGCGCCAAGCATACGGGCGCGGTTGGCGGCCATCCAATGAAAACTGATTATCCAGGCATAACCGGTCCCTATGCCATGGTGACAATTCTGGGACATTTTGCAGACCAATTGCCCCAAAACAAAAGAAATGTCCTGCCTATAATTTCATCATTCCAAAACCACTTCCTCCAAGAGACCACCATGCAAGCACAACAGCAACAGGAAAACCCCGTTCTGGCCGGCTTCGAACCGCGCGAAGGGTGGGAAATGATGGACGCCGTGCAGCACCCTTCCGGTGATACCACTGTGGTCCTGGGCGACGGCTGCATCATGCGCCTGCTGCGCATCGACAGCACGGGCGCGGTGCTGAAGAAATCCGATTTCCGCGATCCGCGCGAAAGCACCGCCATCTCGGCCCGCGTGCTGCGTGGCGCGGTGCGCCTGCGCGCCATCGGCGAAGCCGTGACCATGGTCCTGCGCGCCAACAGCAGCGCCGTCATGGTCTACCGCCTGACCTTCTGCCTGGCCAAGGGCTACAAGAAACTGTGGGGCAGCCTGGTCAAGCCCGGCATGTACCGCGACGCGCTGCGCGCCTGAGCGCCGGCCGCGCCGCACGAAGGGCTGGACCGCAAAGGTCCGGCCCTTTTGTTTTTGGGCGGCGGCAGATGGCGACAATTTCTGTACAAAGGCTTACCAAAAGCCGAAGGATGACCGAGGGTTATTTCTTAGAATCAACTCATAGAAGTGTTTTGTTACTGGAGTTGCGCCATGCATGCCACCAAGCCGTCCCTGTTTTCCCGCCTCAGCGCCCCGCCCCCCGCAGCGCCCTTCACGCCGCCGGAAGGCTGGTCCCTGATCGATACGGCCGTCCACCCGTCGGGGGAAACGACCATCGTGCTGGGCAACGGCGAAGTGGTGCGCCTGCTGCGCCTGAACCGTCTGGGCAAGGTGCTGCGCCAGACCGAATTCAGCCAGGACACGGGCCACACCGACCTGACGGACCAGGTGGACCCGGCCGATGCGGCCCAGCCCGCCCCGCGCCGCTTCCGCGACGCCGTGCGCCTGCGCGCCATCGGCGAGGCGGTGACCATGGTGCTGCGCACCGGCCGCAACGGCGTGCTGGTCTACCGCCTCAGCTACTGCGTGGTGCACGGCTACAAGCAGCTGTGGCGCACCCTCGTCAACATGGGGCGCCGCAGTGGCGACACGGGTGCCCCGCAGTAATCGCATAGCCCTACGTTATGCCTTCCCAGCAACTTTTCATGTAGGCGGGCCGCAGCGCGGATTCTTCATCCCTATTACACTGTGCATGATAGGAGGATGGGAATGAGCCATAACAGCGTGGAGCCCAGCAGCGAAGTTAGCGATAATTCGCCGCTGTACATGCAGATAGCGCGGAAATTGATCGACGACGTGCGTACCGGACGGTACCAGGTCGATCAGGCCCTGCCGTCTGAGCGCACGCTGTCGGAACAGCTCAATGTTTCGCGCGTCACGGCCCGCAAGGCCATCGACCAGCTGGTCGAGCAGGGCCTGGTGGTGCGCCGCCGAGGCTCAGGCAACTATATTGCCCCGCGCATCGAGCAGCCTCTCTCCAACCTCTCCAGCTTTTCCGAGCAGCTGCAGCAGCGGGGCTACCAGCCCAGCTCGCGCTGGCTCAAGCGCGCCGTCGTCACGGCAGGTACGGAAGAGCAGCTGAGCCTGGGCCTTTCGCCCAACAGCAAGGTGGCCCGCCTCGAACGCCTGCGCCTGGCGGACGAGATGGTGATGGCCTACGAGGTCAGCGTGCTGCCGTTTTCGGTGGTGCCGCGGCCGGAAGAGATCGGCGACTCGCTCTACAAATTCCTGGAAGCCTCGGGCAAGGTGCCCGCGCGCGCCCTGCAGCATATCCGCGCCATGAATGCCTCGGCCGAGCTGGCCCGCCAGCTCGACGTGCCGGAAGGCCAGGCCGTTCTCTTCATTACCCGCATCGCCTACCTGGAAAGCGGCGAGGCGGTGGAGCTCACGCACTCCTACTGCCGCAGCGACCACTACGACTTCGTCGCCGAGATGCGCCGCGGCGCCTGACCTTCGGTCAGCAACATAACTTTACGGAATGCCCGCGCGCCTTCCTTTCATGGGCCCTCGGCCAGATTTGGTATTACACTGGTTTGGTCGTATCCAGAATATCAAGATTGGCGATGCTGAAAACAGAAACCCCGAGCACGCAGCACGCGCTGCTCGACCAATACCCCGTCACCGAACTCGTCACCGCCTTTGTCGATGACCAGTTCAACGCCGTGCAGGCCGTGCGCGACGCCACCCCGCGCATCGCCGCCGCCATCACGGCCGCCGTGCCGCGCATCGAGGCGGGCGGACGCCTGATCTATGTGGGCGCCGGCACCTCGGGACGGCTCGGTGTCCTGGACAGCGTCGAGCTCTATCCCACCTTCTCCTGGCCGCACGAGCGTGCCCTGGCCCTGCTGGCCGGCGGCGAATCCGCCATGTTCCAGGCGGTGGAAGGCGCTGAGGACGACCGCGGGCAGGGCGCAGCCGACCTGCAGGGCCTGAAGCCCGGCGCAAACGATGTCGTCTTCCTGCTGGCGGCCTCGGGCGGCACTCCCTACGTGCTGGGCGCCCTGCATGCGGCCCGCGCCGCCGGGGCGCTGACCATCGGCATCGCCAACAATCCTGACGCTCCGGTCGCCGCGGAAGCCGAAATCGGCATCACCCTGGACACGGGCAGCGAAGTCATTTCCGGCAGTACCCGCCTGAAGGCGGGCACTTCGCAGAAGATCGTGCTCAATACCATCTCCAGCGCCATCATGGTGCGCCTGCACAAGGTGTACGGCAACCTGATGGTGGACCTCAAGCCTACCAACGCCAAGCTCTTCGCCCGCACCGTGCGCCTGACCGTGCATGCCACCGGCGCCAGCGAGGAAGAAGCGCGCAATACTCTGGAGCAGTGCGGTTATCATGTGAAAGTGGCAGTCGTCGCACTGCTGAGAAAGACGACGGTGCAGCAGGCGGAGACCCTGCTGGCACAAGCCCGGGGCAGCGTCCGCGGCGCACTGACGGCCTGAGGCCGCCGCGCATCCTCGGGCCCCTCGACAAGACAAAGGATGTGATGGAACAAGCGCAACGCCGTAATCCCTGGGCCTGGATCCCGACGCTCTACTTCGGCCAGGGCATTCCCTACTTCGCCGTGCTGGCCCTGTCGGTGGTGATGTACAAGAATGCCGGCATCTCCAACTTCGACATCGCCTTCTATACTTCCTGGCTTTACCTGCCCTGGGTGATCAAGCCCCTGTGGTCGCCCATCGTCGAGATGTTCGGCACCAAGCGCCTGTGGACCGTGGTCCTGCAGGGCGTGGTGGGCGTGGCGCTGGCGCTGGTGGCCTTCACCACCCACCTGCCCGGATTCTTCCAGCTGAGCCTGGCGATCCTCTGGCTGATGGCCTTCGCCTCCGCCACCCACGACATCGCGGCCGACGGCTTCTACATGCTGAGCATGAGCCAGAAGGAGCAGGCGGCCTATGTGGGCGTGCGCAGCACCTTCTACCGCCTGGCCAATATCGCGGGCCAGGGCGGCGCCGTGGCCCTGGCGGGCGTGCTCATCAAGCGCACCGGCGACCCCCACCTGGCCTGGGCCGTGGTCTTCGGCCTGCTGGGCGCCCTCTTCGTGCTGCTTTGCGCCTACCACTTCTTCGTGCTGCCGAAACCGGCCGCCGACGTGCAGGCCCGCCTGCAGGGCAATCCCTTCGAGGAATTTTTCGGCACCTTCGGCTCCTTCTTCCGCCGCGACGGCATCGCCGTCATCCTCGCCTTCCTGCTGCTGTTCCGCCTGGGCGAATCCCAGCTGCTCAAGATGGCCGTGCCCTTCCTGCTCGACCCCGTCGAGAAAGGCGGCCTGGGCCTGGACAATACCCAGCTGGGCGTGGCCTACGGCACGGTGGGCGTCATCGCCCTGACCCTGGGCGGCCTGCTGGGCGGCGTGCTGATCGCGCGCTTCGGCCTCAAGCGCTGCCTGTGGCCCCTCACCTTCGCCGTGCACCTGCCGGACCTGGTCTTCATCTACCTCTCGGCCTACCAGCCGCAGGACCTGCTGCTGGTGTCGGCCATGATCGCGGTGGAGCAGTTCGGCTACGGCCTGGGCTTCACCTCCTACCTGATGTTCATGATCATGGTGGCGGACGGCCCGCACAAGACGGCCCACTACGCCATCTGCACCGGCTTCATGGCCATGGGCATGATGCTGCCGCAGATGGCGAGCGGCGCCATCCAGGAATACCTGGGGTATCACAACTTCTTCATCTGGGCCTGCCTCTCGACCATTCCGGCCTTCGCGGTCACGGCCCTGGTGAAGATCGACCCGGCCTTCGGCCGCAAATAACGATACGGAGACATTCGTGGCTTTCAACGCGAAAAAACGGCTGGTCCTGAGCGCAGGCGCCGCCGCAGTGATGGCGGCCTTCCTCGGCGCCTGCTCGACCACTCCCGCGCCATCCGGCCCGGCCGACACGCAGCCTCATTACACGGGCGACCAGCCGCCCGCCGCGCCGCGCGAGTTCCGCGCCGCCTGGGTCTCCGTGGTGACCAATATCGACTGGCCGAGCAAGCCGGGCCTGAGCACGGCCAGGCAGCAGGAAGAGGCCATCGCCATCCTGGACCGCGCCAAGGCCATGAACCTGAACGCCATCGTGCTCCAGGTGCGCACCAGCGCGGACGCCATCTACCCGTCGAAGATCGAACCCTGGAGCGAATACCTCACGGGCCAGCAAGGCCAGGCGCCTTCGCCCGCCTACGATCCGCTGCAGTTCTGGATCACCCAGGCCCACGCGCGCGGCATGGAGCTGCACGCCTGGTTCAACCCCTACCGCGCGCGCCACCAGAGCGCCAAGTCCTCCGCCTCGCGCGACCATATCTCCGTGGCCAAGCCCCAGCTCGTGCGCCAGTACGGCCAATACCTGTGGATGGACCCGGCCGAGGACGCGGCCTCCCAGCAGACCCTGGACGTGATCCTGGACGTGGTGCGCCGCTACGACGTGGACGGCGTGCACATCGACGACTACTTCTATCCCTACCCGATTCCGGCGCCGACCGCCAGTGGCGGTGAGAGAGCCGCGCTGGATGGGGCCACGGCACAGGCCGAACTCGACTTCCCCGACCAGGGGCCCTGGCAGCGCTATGTGCAGGGCGGCGGCAAGCTGGACCGCGCATCCTGGCGCCGCCAGAACGTGGACCGCCTGATCGAGGCCATCTACACCAAGGTACACCGGGAAAAGAGCTGGGTGCGCTTCGGCGTCAGCCCCTTCGGCATCGGCCGCCCCGACCGCCGCCCGCCCGGCATCAGCGGTTTCAGCCAGTACGACAAGCTGTACGCGGACGCCGAGCTGTGGCTGGAAAAGGGCTGGCTGGACTACTTCGTGCCCCAGCTCTACTGGCCGATCGCCATGCAGACCCAGTCCTTCCCCGTGCTGATGGATTACTGGCGCACGCAGAACCCGAAGGGCCGCCACCTGTGGCCCGGCCTGTTTACCAGCCGCACCGAGGACGGCAGCCCGAAAGCCTTCGGCCCCAACGAGATCGAGCAGCAGATCGACCTCATGCGCCAGCGCCCGGACGTGAACGGCCATGTGCACTTCAGCATGGTCTCCCTGATGCAGGAGCGCAAGGGCTTCGGCGCCCGCCTGGCCGCCACGAAGTATCCGAGCGCGGCCCTGGTTCCCGCCACGCCGTGGCTGGGCAGCGACGCGCCGGCCGCGCCCGCTCCCTCGCTCAAGCGCGGCAGCGGCGGCCTGACCGTGAGCGTGCCGCCCGTGAAGAACGCGGTACAGTACGCCGTGTGGGCGCGCTATGGCCAGGAGTGGCGCTTCACCGTCGCTCCCGCCGCGCGCAGCGAGATCATCCTGGCGGACGATGCCGGGGTGCCCGCCCGCGAAGTGGTCATCACCGCCGTGGACCGCCTCGGCAACGAAAGCCCGCGCGCCAGCGCAAAACTGTAAGGCAGCAGCATGAGCGACACCGCCCGCCACCTGGGCCTCGGCATCGACGCCGGAGGCACGCAGACCCGCTGGGCCCTGGCCCGGCCGGACGGCACGGTGCTGGCCGAAGGCGCCGTGGCCGGTTCCTCGGCCCTGCAGCTGGCCAGCGCCGCAGGGCGCGAGCGCCTGCGCGCCACCTTCACCGAACTGGCGCAGCAGGTGCTGGTGCACGGCCGCCCGCGCCGCATCTGCGCCGGGCTCACGGGCTTCGGCGGCGAGAGCCAGCTGCTGGTGGGCTGGCTGGTGGAGCTCCTGGGCGTGGACGCCGCCGCCATCGCCATCTGCAACGATATCGAGATCGCCTACCTGGACAGCTTCGACTACGGCGAGGGCTACCTCGTCTATGCGGGCACGGGCTCGATTGCCGCCTTCATCGACGGCGACGGCGTCTTCCACCGCGCGGGCGGCCGGGGCGTGGTGCTGGACGATGCGGGCGGCGGCTTCTGGATCGCGCGCGAAGCCCTGCGCCGCATCTGGCGCCGCGAGGACGAGGCGCCCGGCGCCTGGCGCGAATCGCCCATGGCCCATGCCGTGTTCGAGCACGTGGGCGGCGACGACTGGTCCTTCTCCCGCAGCTTCATCTATACTCGCGAGCGCGGCGAGATCGGCCAGCTGGCGCTGGCGGTCGCGCGCAGCGCCGAGGCCGATCCGGCGGCGCGCACCATTCTGCAGCAGGCCGGGCGCGAACTGGCGCGGCTGGCCATGGCCCTGGTGTCGCGCTTCGGGCCGCGGCCCATCGTGCTCGCGGGCCGGGCGGCCGAACTGCATCCGCTGATCGCGGACACCATGCGGTCCGAGCTGGCCGAGGGGCTGGACCTGCGGCAGAAGACGGCACGGCCCCACGCGGCCGCGGCGCGCATGGCGGCCCGGCTGAGCAACTGAATCCTACTGAGAAGAGATGTCCATGAAAAAACTCCTGCTCGCTTCCCTCATCGGCATCCTGAGCGGCTGCGCCACCGTGCCAAGCGGCCCGGTGATCGATCATTCCCTCGTGGCCAAGGGCCAGAACAGCCGTGTGCGCTTTATCGTAATCCACTACACGGTGTCCGACCTGCCGCGCTCGATCATGCTGCTGACGGAGAAGGAAGTCAGCGCCCACTACCTGCTCACCGACCAGGCCCAGCCCAAGCTCTACGGCCTGGTGGACGAGAAGAATTCGGCCTGGCATGCCGGCGTGAGCAGCTGGAAGTCGTACACCAACCTGAACAACAGCTCCATCGGCATCGAGATCGTCAATCCGGGCTTCACGGAAACGCCGGACGGCAAGCGCACCTACTATCCCTTCCCGCAGGCGCAGATGGACCAGCTGATTCCCCTGCTGAAGGACCTGGTGGCGCGCCACAAGGTGGCGCCGGAGAACATTCTCGGCCACTCCGACATTGCGCCCCAGCGCAAGCAGGACCCCGGCCCCCTCTTCCCCTGGAAGCAGCTGGCGGACGCCGGCCTGATCCAGTGGCCCGACGCGGCCGCCGTGGCCGCGGCCCGCGCGAAGTTCGAGACCCAGCTGCCGGATGCGGCCTGGTTCCAGCAGAAGCTGGCCCAGCACGGCTATGCCGTGCCGCAGACGGGCGTGATCGACCGCGCCACCCACAATGTGCTGGTGGCCTTCCAGACCAAGTACCGCCAGTCGAACTGGGACGGCGTGCCGGATGCGGAATCGGCGGCCATCCTGGACGTGCTGACGGCGCCGCCCAAGCCCGCGGCGCCCGCGGCCGCGCTGCCGTCGAAACCATGATCGTTTCGCCATTGCACGGCTGGCGGCTTTCCCCTATTCTGCCTGTTGCCGCGGGCTCCCTGCGGCGTCCCGGATGAGGAACTAGCGATGCGCCTGCGCCATATTGAAGTCTTCCACGCCATCATGCAGGTCGGCACCATCAGCGGCGCCGCCCAGGTCTTGCACATCTCGCAACCGGCGGTGACCAAGGTGCTGCAGCACTGCGAGCTGCAGCTCGGCATGCCGCTCTTCGAGCGCGTGCGCGGCAAGCTGTATCCCAAGCCGGAGGCGCACCGCCTCTTTGCGGAAACGGAAAAGCTGAACCGCGACCTGCAGGGCATCCGCCGCCTGGCGGCCAGCCTGAAGGGGCGAGCGGTCGAAACCATCCGCCTCGTGTCCACGCCCACCGTGGCCATCAGCGTGCTGCCCCAGGCCATGTCGGCCTGGCGCAAGGATTTCCCGAATACCCGCTGCGAGCTGGCCACCCACCACACGAGCGAAATCGTCAACACCCTGCGCCTGGGCGAGGCCGACCTCGCGCTCTCGCTGCAGGACCCGCGCCACCCCGGCATCGTGGCCGAACCCCTGGCCCAGGGCCTGATGACGGTGATGGCGCCCGTCGGCACCTGGCGCGACGACGAGCTGGGCAAGCCCCTGTCGGCGGAAGGCCTGAGCGGCGAGCTGATCGGCTACACCGACAACGACCCGCTGGGCGAGCTGGTGGTGGCCGCCTGCGAAGCCCAGGGCATCCACCCCGTCTTCCGCACCGTGGTGCAGACCTACCAGATCGCCCGCTCCCTGGTGGAGGCGGGCGGCGGCATGGCCGTGGTCGATCCCTTCACGGCCGCCTCGGCCCTGCCGCAGCGCGTGCAGCGGCGCCCGCTGGAACCGGCCATTCCCATCCAGCTTTATCTCCTCACGGCCGGGCATTCGCCCCTGTCGCACGGCGCCCGCCAGCTGGCGGACTGCATCGGCTCGGCGGCCAGGGCCTGCCTGGAGAAAGGGCTGGCATGAACCGCACTATCCGCAGCGAAGAGGTGCCGGACAGTCCCGACTACCGGCACCTGAGCGGCATTGCCGGTATCGGCGTCGACCTGCGCTATGCCACGCCGGACAATTTCGTCGGCCGCGACCTGTATTCCCCTCTGGACTGCGCCTGGCTGCACCGCGACGCGGCGGCCGCGCTGGAGCGGGCAGTGGCCTGGCTGGCCGAGCGCAAGCCGGGCTACTCCTTCCTCATCCTCGATGCGCTGCGTCCCCACCGCGTGCAGGAACAGCTGTGGGAGGCGCTGCAGGGCACGGACTTGCTGATGTACCTGGCCGATCCCGCCAAGGGCTCCATCCACTCCTTCGGCATGGCGCTGGACATCACCATTCTCGATCCCGAAGGGCGCGAGCTGGACATGGGAACGGGCTTCGACGACCTCACAGAGCGCTCGCATCCGGCGCTGGAAAAGGAACTGCTGGCGCGCGGCGAGCTCACGGCGCAGCAGGTCGCCAACCGCCAGCTGCTGCGCGACGCCATGTCGCACGCGGGTTTCGTCGGCATCAACAGCGAGTGGTGGCACTTCGACTGCGGCGACCGCGTCCAGGTCCGCGCCCGCTACACCCGCGTCCTCTGATCCGCGGGTGCCCGCGCTTACTGGATCGTTGCGCTGGAGTGGGCGACCCAGTCGATCAGGGCGTCGGCGATGCCGCGGCCGATGCCCTTGCCTGCGTTCTCGTGGTTGACCATCGCCACCACGATGCACTGGTTGCCGTCAGCATCCGGCACGTAGCCCGCCACCGCCACCACATCCCACAAGGTGCCCGTCTTGATGCGGGCGCGCGAGGCGGCCACGCTTTCCTTCAGGCGCCGCCGCATGGTTCCGTCCACGCCCACGATGGGCAGGCTGGCCTGGAACTCCGGCGCCCACAGCGATTTCTGCGCCGCCTTCAGCAGGCCCGCCATCTGCACCGGCTTGATCCGCTCGGTGCGCGAGAGGCCCGAGCCGTTGTCCAGCACCAGGCCCGTGTCGTCGATGCCGTGGCGGCGCATCCAGTTGCGCACCACCTGCTCCGCCAGCGCGGAGGTCGAGGACGGGACGGCGTTCGCCGCCGTATCTCCGCCGCCCGGCGCAGCGCCGCCCTGGGCCGCGGCCAATGAGGCCATCTGCGTGGCGGCGGGCAGGGGACGGCTGCCCAGCACGGGATCGGTCTGCAGGCTGCCCAGGCTGAGGTAGATGGTGCGCGCCAGCGCATTGTCCGAAGGCTTGTTGGTGTCGCGTACGATTTCGGGCAGGGCGCGCGAGACGTGTTCCACCAGCAGGCGCGTGCCGTCCGGCGTTAGGCCTGCCGCCACGGTCACGGCAGGCAGGGCATTCGAATCGGCGGTGACGGCTGCGGCGGGCGCCGAGGCCGCAGCCTGCGCGCTGGCCGCGCGTTCGACCCAGGCCGTGTGCTCGGCCAGGCCCACATCGCGCACCTTGCCGCCGAAGCTGCCGCCCAGGCGCGTCCAAATGCTGCGGAACATGCGCGCCGTGTACTCCTGGCGGTCGATCACGTTGATGCTGGTGCTCTTCTTGCAGTGGCGCGGGAAGGTGCCGTGCAGCTGCACCACGATGCGGTCGCCCTTGCGCGAATAGTCAGGCACTTTCCAGCCGTCTTCCCATTTGGCGCAGTCGCCGTCGGTCAGGGTCATGTCGGACTGGATCGAGACTTTCTCCAGCGCAGGCAGGTGGTTGAAGCGCAGGGTCTTGTCGTCCGAGGTGATCTCCACGCGCAGCATGTTCATGTTCAGCAGCAGTGCGTCCGGGATCACGTTGTAGTAGGCCTCGGGCGCCTCGTCGAAAGGCGCCACGCCCAGGTCGAGCCGGGAGGGCTGCCACAGCTGGCGGTCCAGCACCAGGTCGCCCGCGATGCGCTTGACGCCCAGCATGCGCAGCTTTTCCAGCATGTGCACGAAGGCGTCCTCGTTGAAGTCGGCGTCCGCGCCGCCGCGCAGGATCAGGTCGCCCTTCAGCACGCCGTTCACGATGTCGCCGTTGCTGCGCAGTTCGGTGCGACCGCGGAAAACGGGGCCGAGCTCTTCCAGCCCGACGATGGTGGTGACCAGCTTCATGGTGGAGGCAGGCGAGCGCGGCTGGTCGGGATAGTTCGAGACCAGCACCGTGTCGCCGCGCAGCACCAGCACGCCGATCGCTTCCTCCGGAATGCCGCCCGCCGCCGCGAGGCGGGCCACCGGCTCGGGCAGCGTGGCCTGGGCCAGGCCGCAGGCGGCGAGCAGGGTGGCGAGAACGAGGCGGCGCAGCTTCATGACAACTCCTTATCCGAAGAATACATAGGCCACCCCGATGGCGGTGATCACACCGGCGAGGTCGGCAATCAGGCCACAGGATATCGCATAGCGCGTGCGGCGGATGCCTACCGAGCCGAAATACAGGGCCACGATGTAGAAAGTGGTGTCGGCCGAACCGTTGAAGATGCAGGCCAGGCGGCCGACGAAGGAATCCGGACCGTAGGTTTTCATGGTGTCGATCATCATGGCCTTGGCGCCGCTGCCGCTCAGCGGTTTCATCAGGGCGGTGGGCAGGGCGGACACGAAATCGGTGTTCATGCCCAGGGCGCTGAAGATCCAGGTGAAGCCGTCCACCACGAAGCCGAACACGCCCGCGTTGCGGATCACGCTGATCGCCACCAGCATGCCCACGAGATAGGGGATGACGGTGATCGAGGTCTGGATGCCGCCCTTCGCCCCTTCGATGAAGGCGTCGTAGACGTTCACGCGCTTGCGCAGCGCCCCCACCAGGAAGATGGTGATCACCCCCATGAGGATGGCGTTGCTGACCACCTTGGAGACCACCTGGATCTCCTCCTTGCTCAGCACCTGGGTGAAATACCAGATCACGCCCACGATGGCGGCCGTCATGCCGCCCATCCAGCCCAGCAGCACGCGGTCGAAGAGGTTGATGCGCTGGCGGATCGACACGGCGATGATGCCGGTGATGGTGGCCACGTAGGTGGCGATCATGCAGGGAATGAAGATGTCCGAAGGATCGGCCGCGCCCATGATGGAGCGCTGGGCCATGATCGCCAGCGGAATCAGGGTCAGGCCCGAGGTGTGCAGCACCAGGAACATGATCTGGGCGTTGGTGGGCTCCTCCTTGTTGGGATTGAGCGTCTGCAGGCTTTCCATGGCCTTCAGGCCGAAGGGCGTGGCGGCGTTGTCCAGGCCCAGCAGGTTGGCCGAGAAGTTCATCACCATGTGCCCGGTGGCCGGGTGCTCCTTCGGCACTTCGGGGAAGATGCGCGAGAAGAAGGGGGCGATGATCCTGGCCAGCCAGTTGATGGCGCCCGCCTTCTCGCCGATGTTCATGATGCCCAGCCACAGGGTCATCACGCCGGCCAGAGGCAGGGCGATATCCATCACGCCCATGCGCGCGGTCTCGAAGGTGCCGTCGATGACCTTCTTGAAGATTTCCGTATCGCCCAGGAAGAGCCACTGCGCCACCGCAGCCGCGAAGCCGACCAGGAAGAAGCCGGACCAGATATATGTGAGTGACATGCGCGCGAATTCCCTGAGACTTGTGTGGAAGAGCAATTTTGCAGCGAAAGTATAGGCCCAGCCCGGTCCGTCCGGATGAAAGAATGCGGGTCGTCCATGTGAAAAAGTTATGAGCGCCGCGGCGGAATTCATTGCCGGGCTCCGGCGCCGTGCTTTATGCTCACCCCGCAACCTGAGGAAACGCAGACATGAAGAGATTCTGGAAACTGGCCGCCTGCGCCGCGGCGCTGGCCATGCTGGGCGGCGCGCCGTCCGTAACCGCCCAGTCCGCCAGTCCGGCGGGCGGGGAGAAGGTGCTGCACGCCCTGCTGTCCACGGGCGAAACCGGCCTGGACCCGGCCGTCGCCTCCGACCTGGCCAGCCTGAGCCTGCTCGAAAACCTCTTCGATCCCCTGCTGCGCTACGACTACCTGGCCCGGCCCGTGAAGCTGCAGGCCAACGCCGCGCGCGCCCTGCCCACGGTGGACGCGGCGGGCACCACCTGGACCTTCCAGCTCAAGCCCGGCATGCTCTTCGCGCCCGACCCCGTCTTCCAGGGCAAGCGGCGCGAGGTCACGGCCGCCGACTATGCCTACAGCATCAAGCGCCTCTACGACCCGGCCCTGAAGTCGCCCTGGCTCTTCCTTTTCGAGGACAAGCTGCTGGGGGACGAAGCCTACCGCAAGGGCAAGTTCAGCTATGCCACCGAGATCCCCGGCATCCAGGTGGTGGACAAGTACACCCTTCGCCTGCGCCTGAAACAGCCCGACCCCAGCCTGCCCTTCTACATGGCCCTGCCCGCGACGGGCGCCGTGGCGCGGGAGGCGGCCGAAGCCTATGGCAGCCAGCTGGGCAACCACCCCATCGGCAGCGGTCCCTTCCGCATGGGCGAATGGAAGCGCACCGACAAGATCACCCTGGCCGCCAACCCCGACTACCACCTGCGCTTCCACGCCGGAGCGGACGTGGCGCCCGCCAGCCGCCCCATCGCCCAGGCCCTGGAGGGCCGCCGCCTGCCCCTGGTGGACAAGGTGGAGGTGAAGATCATGGAGGAATACCAGTCGCGGGTGCTGGGATTCCTGAACGGGGAATTCGACTATATCGAGCAGCTGCCCGAGTCCATGCGCGAAATGGTGCTGGACCCGGCGGCCGCCAGGCCCGCCCTGCGGCCGGAGCTGGCGGCGAAGGGCATGGTGCTCTACCCCTTCCCCGTGCTGCAGACCTACTACATGTGGATGAACATGGAGGACCCCGTCATCGGCGGCTACAGCAAGGAGAAGGTGGCCCTGCGCCGGGCCATAGCTTTAGGCTATAACGGTCCGGAGGACGTGGCCCTGCTGAAGAAGGGCCTGGCCATTCCCGCCCAGTCCCCCCTGCCGCCCAATGTGCTGGGCTACGACCCGGCCTACCGCAGCCCTATCGCCTATGATCCCGCCCTGGCGCGCGCCCTGCTGGACCGTTTCGGCTACAAGACGGGCAGCGACGGCTTCCGCAGCCTGCCCGACGGCCGCCCCCTGACCCTGGTCATGCACAGCGAGCCCACCATGGTGGGCCGCCTGCGCGACGAACTGTGGCGCAAGAACCTGAACGCCATCGGCCTGCGGGTGACGTTCAAAACGGACAAGAAGACGGAAATCATCAAGGCTTCCCGCCTGGGCAAGGTGATGATGTTCGAAACCAACTGGATCGCCGATTTCCCGGACGGCGACAATTTTTACCAATTGTTGTATGGCGGCAACGCTGGAAGGGCAAATTATTCACGCTTCAACCTGCCCGAGTTTAACCAGAGGTATGAACAAGCCAGGCTGCTGAGCGACGGGCCCGAACGCAGCAAGCTCTATCATGAAATGGCGCAGTTGTTGCACGCATATAACCCCTGGGTGCCTTTGACCCATCCAATCTCGGCGGATATCCGTCAATCGTGGCTAAAAAACTACATACGCCACCCTGTGGAACTGACGAACTGGCGATATCTCGACATCGATCCCGAGGCGCGTTCAGGCGCCGCTAAAATAAGCCGCTAGAAAAAATCATAACTTTATTCCTAAAGGTTATGGCCTGGCCTGCAATTTTCATTGGCTGGCGAGATTTGCATCGCGCTAACCTGACCCGACAGATAAAAGCAATGCAAGGACATTGCGCCTGGCCATCCGGACACACAAATTTAAGGGAGAGTCCCCGTGAAGCTTAAAAAGCTGGCGCAACTGATTGCGCTGATTGGTGTAGTAGCCCCTGCCGTTGCGCAGGAAGCCATCCAACGCGTCGAAATCACCGGTTCGAGCATCAAGCGCGTCGCCAAGGAAGGCGCCCTGCCGGTGCAGGTGCTCACTTTCGATACCATCGAGAAGTCGGGCGTGACCGACACCGAATCGCTGATGCGCATGATCGCCGCCAACGGCACCGGCGCCGACAACATGACCTCCGGTAACAACGTCTTCGGCGCCGACGCCGACCGCGTGTCCGGCGGTGCATCGTTTGCGTCCCTGCGCGGCCTCGGCCCGAACGCCACCCTGGTGCTGCTGAACGGCCGCCGCCTGGGCAACCACGGCGCTTCCGGCAAGGCGGTGGACCTGAACTCCATTCCCCTGGGCGCCATCCAGCGCGTCGAGATCCTGAAGGACGGCGCCTCGGCAATCTACGGTACGGACGCCATCGGCGGCGTGGTCAACTTCATCCTGAAGACCAATTACACGGGCCTGGAAGCGGCCGCCACCCTGAACGGCACGGAAGCGGGCGGCGGCATGCAGCGCCGCGCGTCCCTGCTGGGCGGCCTGGGCAATGTCGAAACCGACGGCTGGAACATCATGGCCAGCGTCACGCATGACAACAACGACAAGCTCTCCTCCACGCAGCGCGACTTCGCCAACGGCTACCAGCCCCTGCGCGGCCTGTCCCCGGATACCACCGGCACCCCCTACGCCAACATCCTGACCGGCGCGGGCACCGCCCTGGGCACCGGCTTCAAGATGCCGGGCGACAGCACCACCTACCTGCAGGCTGGCCTGCTGAGCCTGCAAGGCAAGTGCGACACCATTCCGGGCATGTCCCAGTACGCCACCGACCTGTGGAAGGACATCACGGCGCCCGTGCGCACCAAGTATTCCTGCGCCTACGACTACGGCGGCGACTATGTGATGAGCTACCCGGTCGAGCGCACCAATGCGGTCTCGCGCGGCACCTTCAAGATCAACGACGACCACCGCGTCTACGTTGAGCTGCTGGGTTCGCGCACCGAGGCCACTGCCGAGCTGACCCCGGTCCAGATCTCCACCAGCCTGGCCAACGGCAATGCCTATCCGGTGAACGGCCCTTACTACCAGGACCTGTCGGCCTATATCCCGACCTACGACAAGACCAAGCCCATCATCTACAAATGGCGCATGACGCCGTGGGGCAACCGTACGCAGAACAACGTGACGGAGAGCTGGCGCGGGCTGGTGGCCGCCGAGGGCACCCTGCTGGGCAAGTATGACTACAAGGTGGGCCTGTCCAAGTCCACCAGCACCACCCAGACCGACCTGGTCAACGGCTACGCCTGGAACGACAAGATGTACGCCGTGCTGGGCAGCGGCATCGTGAACCCATGGCTGGCCCCGGGCCAGACCCAGACCCAGGCGGCGATGGACGCGATCAACGCCTCCAAGTACATCGGCGCCTTCCAGCACGGCCGCACCACCATGACCCAGCTGGACGGCTCGATCTCGGGCGAAGTGTTCAAGCTGCCGGCCGGCGCCGTGTCCATGGCCGCGGGCTTCGACCTGCGCAAGGAAACCTATTCCTTCGGCCAGGACGTGGACGCCACCAAGATCCTGCTCTCGCCGGGCAACGCTCCCTTCCCCGAAGCCACCCGCTACGTGCGCGCCGTCTACGCCGAAGCCCTGGTGCCCGTGCTCAAGGACCTGGAAGTGCAGCTGGCCATCCGCCGCGACAACTACAGCCTGATCGGCGCCACCACCAACCCGAAAGTGGCCTTCCGCTACCAGCCGACCCAGAACCTGCTGTTCCGCGGCTCGGCCAACGAAGGCTTCCTGGCGCCGAGCTTCTACCAGGCCTACGCGGGCCGCCTGTCGCAGGAACTGCCGAACGGCGTGACCGACCAGGAACTGAAGGCCAAGGACCCGACCCATCCGGAACGCTGGTCCATTCCGCGCCTGAACTACCGTACCGGCGGCAACCCGAACCTGAAGCCCGAGACCTCCAAGCAGGGCACCCTGGGCGTGGTGTTCGAGCCCTTCACCGGCTTCTCGGCTTCCGTGGACTGGTGGGCGATCAACATCAAGGATCGTATCCTGAACCGCACCCCGCAGACCGTGCTGAACAACTGGCAGTACCTGCAGGACCAGATCATCCGCAAGGCGGACGGCACCATCGACTACGTGGAAGCGGGCTGGATCAATGCGGCCGGCCTGAAGACCCGCGGCGTGGACCTGGGCCTGCGCTACGACGTCAAGGTGCAGGGCTACAAGGTGGTGGCGACCATGGACGGCACCTATATGGACAGCTTCAAGTTCGCCGAATTTGAAGGCCAGCCGTACAAGGAGCAGGTGAGCATGTTCAACACCCGCGACGTCTACCTGCGCTGGAAGCACAATATGACGGTGACCGTGGCCAAGGGCAACTGGAGCACGCTGCTGACCCAGCGCTACGCCTCCGGCTACAACGACCAGCTGCCGAACGGCGGCAAGGGCACCCCGCCGGCCGGCTTCGATCCGCGCGTGCACCACTACACCAAGTACGACGCTTCGGTGACCTACACGGGCTTCAAGAACACCACCCTGACGGTGGGCATCCAGAACCTGTTCGACACCGATCCGCCATTCACCGCCCACAACGTGGACGAAGTGGTGGGCGCAGGCTGGGATCCCCGTGTTGCCGACCCGCGCGGCCGTTCGCTGTCCTTCAATCTGAAGTACAAGTTCTTCTGATTAGCCGGCGCAGTTTTGGCCGCCTGATGGCGGCCTCCCTGGCCGCTGCCGCCCTGCCGGCGGCAGCGGCGCCTCGACGCAAGAAATCCATGCACTCTTCCCCGGCACTGATCAAACCGCCCCGCCTCCAGGCAGGCGACACGGTGGGCCTGATCGCGCCCGCAGGACATACCGACGCGCCTTCCATCGAGAAGGCCGTGCGCAATATCGAAGCCCTGGGCTTCAAGGTGAAGCTGGGCCGCAACCTGGAGGCTGTGTTCGGCAACTACGCCGGGGTGTGGCAGCAGCGCCTGGACGATTTCCACGGCATGTTCGCCGATCCCGAGGTGAAGGCCATCTGGGCCATCCGCGGCGGCTCGGGCGCCATGCAGCTCCTGCCCCACCTGGATTACGGCCTGATCCGCAAGAATCCCAAGATCCTGGTCGGCTATTCCGACATCACGGCCCTGCACCTGGCCATCCACCGCCACGTGGGCCTGGTGACCTTCCACGGCCCGGTGGCCGTGTCCACGCCGTCCGACTATTCCATGACGCACCTGTTCAATGTGCTCATGCGGCCGGAGGAAGGCTATGTCATCCCCATGGCCCTGGAGAACAGCCGCAAGGCCGAGGAGTCGCCCGAGTACGCCATGCGCACCGTGGTGCCGGGCGTGGCCACGGGCCGCCTGATGGGCGGCAACCTCTGCCTCGTGTCGGCCCTGGCGGGCACGCCGTACGCGGCCGACTACAGGGACTGCATCCTCTTCCTGGAGGAAGTGAACGAGGCGCCCTACCGCGTGGACCGCATGATGATGCAGCTGGACATGAACCGCCCCTTCAGCCAGGCGGCGGCCGTGATGCTGGGCATCTTCGAGAAATGCGGCCCGGCCGAGGGCGACATCTCCCTCACCCTGGACGAGACCACGGACCAGCACCTGCGGCCCCTGGCGATTCCGGCCGTGACGGGCTATTCCTTCGGCCACATCCGCAACCAGTTCACCCTGCCCATGGGTATCCGCGCCACCCTGGACACGGAACGCCAGACCCTTACCCTGCTGGAAACGGCCGTCAGCTGAGCCCTTCTGCCGGGCGTCGCCTGCCGCGCGGCGCCGCTAGAATGGCCCCATGCCGATACTCAACCGCAAGGCCGTGGCCCAGGTGCTCGGCCATCCGCTGGGCTTCGCCCTGCAATGCCTGAAAGGTTTCCGCGCCAACCAGGGCCTGCTGCTGGCCGGCGCCGTCGCCTACTATTCGCTGCTGTCCATCGTGCCCCTGCTGATGCTGGTGGTGGTGGCGCTGTCCCACGTCATCGCGCCGGACGAGCTGCTCTCCACCATCGGCCACTACCTGGAATGGCTGGTGCCGGGCCAGTCGCGCGCCATCGTGGAGGAGGTGGCCCACTTCCTCGAACACCGCGAGCTGGTGGGCTGGTTCCTCGTGCTCACCATGCTCTTCTTCAGCTCCCTGGCGTTTACCGTGCTGGAGAATGCGATGTCCGTCATCTTCCTGCACCGGATAGAGCTGCGCCGCCGCCACTACCTGATCTCGGCCATCCTGCCCTACTGCTACATCCTCTGCCTGGGCATCGGCGCCCTGGTCATGACCCTGGTGGCGGGCAGCCTGCAGGTGATCGGCGCCGAGAGCGTGCGCCTGTTCGGCTATGCCTGGTCGCTGCACGGCCTGTCCGGCGCCCTGCTCTACATGCTGGGCCTGGCGGGCGAGGTGCTGCTGCTGAGCTCGATCTACATGGTGATGCCGGTGGGCCGCCTGTCCTGGCAGCATGCCCTGATCGGCGGGGCCACGGCGGCCGTGCTGTGGGAGATCGTGCGCCACGTGCTGGTGTGGTACTTCTCCACCCTGTCGCAGGTGAACGTGGTCTACGGCTCCATGACCACGGCCATCGTCGTGATGTTCAGCCTGGAAATCGGCGCCACGCTGCTGCTCTTCGGCGCCCAGGTGATCTCGGAATACGAGCGGGTGGTGCAAGAGACGGAAGCGGCGCAGGCGCAGTGAGCGCCCCGCGCCGCCAGGCTTATTGCGGCAGCCCGTTATAGCCTTCGGCCAGTTTCTGCAGCTGGTGGATGACCCGGTCGGCCGGCAGGGCCACGCCCGGCTTCCAGTCCACGCGGTTGTCCTCCAGCACCGGCGTGAGCATCAGTTTGCCTTCCTCGCGCCGGCCCACGAAATAGGCCTGCAGGGCGGGCACCTTCACCACGAAGTCGCCGGCGCCGCGGCGGTAGCGGGTGAGGGCGCGCGCCACGGCCGCATTGCCCATGTCCGTGGCGCGGTAGCCGTCGCCGGCCTGGGTCACGAAGACGGCGCAGGCCACCCGTTCGCCCACTTCCACCGGGTAGAGGGTGCGCTGGACATTGGTCAGCAGGTCGGGGCTGCCTTCCACCGGCATGGCGCGCAGGGCGTCCAGCCGCACGTGGTAGATCGCCATGGGCGCGCCCAGTTTCGCGCGCTGCACCTCCTCGCGCGAATTGAAGCCCAGGCGGGCGAAGTTGCTGTCGTTGACGATGGCGGCCAGGGTCTTCAGCCCCGCCTCCGCCGCTGCCGCCCCGGTGGCGGAAGGCTGCGGCTGGCTGGCCGAGCCGGAGTCGCCGTGCCGCGAAGGCATGCTGTGGCAGGCGCCCAGCATGCAGGCGGCGGCGATCACGCAGGCGTTGGTTAGAGTGCGCATCATTGCCCCCCGTAGGTGATGTTGTAGTAATCGTTCCAGTGGGTGTGGTGGCCCGCCTGGCTGACATAGTGGCTGTAGGTGATCACGCTCTCCGTGCCGCCCGACAGGGTCTGCAGGTTGGTGTGCGGCAGCGGGTCGTTGATGTCCACGTACTGCACATTGCCGACGGTGAGGTAGCCCTTGAGCACCATCATGTGGCCGCCCCCGCCGGGCCAGTGCCAGCTGAAGGCCACGGGCTTCTTGCGGCAGTAGATCTGGCTGCGCACCTGGGCCCAGGTCAGGGCCGTGTCCGAAGTCTGGTCGGCGGTGAAGCCGTATTTCTCGTACTCCGGCCAGCCGCCGTTGTTGCAGCTGCCGCCGTTGTTGTTGCAGCAGCCGGACAGGCCGAAGCGGTTGTTGGCCTGGGTGCACTGGGCCACGTCGTGGCCGAGGTAGCGCATCGTCATCTGTCCGCTGGCGGCCCAGCACCAGTTGGAGGCCTGCTGGGGCAGCGTGGGCACGTCGACCGTGGCCACCAGGGGCGGATTGCAACAGGCGGAGAGCAGCCCGGCAAGGGGCAGTCCGCACAGGAAGGGGATGAGTTTCATGCCGTAGTCCTCCTCAGTGGTTTGACAGTGACCAGAGGAGATAGTGGGCTTATCGCGGCGGCGCCGCCAGCGCGAAGGCAGGGGGCGCTTGAGTTCGCTCAAGCGCCATCATGACGCGCGGTAATTCCTCAGGCGGCGGGCAGGGTAATGGTGAAGCGGGCGCCGCCCAGGGGGGAGGTATCGACCTTCAGGGCGCCGCCGTGCAGGTTGACGGCCTTGCTGGCGATGGACAGGCCCAGGCCGAAGCCGCCCGTGCTGCGATCGCGGCTGCGGTCCAGGCGGTAGAAGGGTTCGAACACTTTTTCGCGTTCCGATTCGGGAATGCCGGGGCCGTCGTCCTCGACCACGATGGTGACGCCGCCCAGCTTGCGCGTGGCCGACAGGGCCACCTTGGCGTTGGCGTACTTCTGGGCGTTGCGCAGCAGGTTGCCCGTGGCCCGCTGCAGCAGGCGCTGGTCGCCGTAGTAGGTGCCCATGCCGTCCGGCACGGCCACGTCCAGCGACACAGGGGAGGGAGGCAGGGAGTTGGCGCAGCTGCGCAGGGCCTCGGTGACGTCGAAGGTCTCGTAGCGCAGGGGAGCGTCGCTGTCCATGCGGGCCATGCCCAGCAGCTCGTTGACCAGCGACTTCAGTTCGATCAGGTCGCCCTGCATGCCGCCGATGCGCATCTGCAGCACCTGGTCGCGCTGCACCGTGTCGTACAGCAGCTCGAAGGCGAATTCCAGGCGGGCGATGGGGGTGCGGATCTCGTGCGAAACCGAATGCAGCAGGCTGCGCTGCGATTCCAGCAGGGTCTCGATGCGGTCGGCCATGTGGTTGATGCGCTCGGCCAGGGGATAGATGCTGTCGCCCGGCTGCATCTGGGCGCGCGCCTTGAGCTGGCCGGCGCCGAACTTGTCGGCCACCCGCATCAGGACCTGTAAGCCCTTCCAGTGGGAACGCGACCAAAAGCCGATGGGAATGAGCAGGGCCAGGGCCACGATGAGGTAGCGCACCGCCTCCACCTGCAGGGCGACGCCGATGTCGATGGGCAGGTCCTGGGCATGGATGGCCTCTTCGTTGCTGCCGATGTATTTGTCGCCCGCCAGGTCCACGCGGCGGAACAGGGCCTTGTGCGGGATGTCGATCACCACCTCGCCCCGCTCGAAGGCGTCGCGCTCCTGCTCGGGCAGGCTCTTGCGCGCGATGGCCAGGGGCACGAGGTCGATGCGCACGTCCGACACTTCGCGGATCTTGTTCAGGCGGTCCAGCCATTCGTCGGCCGGGGCCTGGTCCACGTACTGCTCGAGCAGGAAGATCTGGGCCGCGGCCTGGCGCCGGGCGATCGCTTCCAGGGGATCACCGAAGAGCCGGTTTATGGTGAAATAGACAATGAACGCAGCCACGCTGATCGACAGCATCACGAGGATGAAGAAGCGGAAGAACAGGCGGTTCATGTTGCCATTGTATAAGAACAAGTCTGGCCAAAACCTGCCTAGACAAATTTATGACAAAAAGGGTACATCTGGCGGTGGATTGGCTACGGTGCGCTGTCTAAGATGAATAGTCTGATCACAGGAGTGTTTCATGAGCAAATTTCAACCCGTCTTTAACGCCCTGCCGCTGATCGGGGCTCTGCTCCTGGCCGCCTGTGGTGGCGGCGGTACGGCAGCCCCGGCTGCGCCGCAGACGGCGGGCGGGAGTCCTGGCATCGCCGTGGGCGAGCCCCATCCGGGCGCCCCGGCGCGCGACGAATTCGTGGCGCTGGCCAAGGAAGGCCAGTGCGCCGACCTGCGCAACCGCCTCTACGTCATCGACGGCAAGCAGGTCCTGTGGGACCGCGCCGGCAGCTGCGCCGACAACACCGAGGGCCTCACCCTCTACGGCCTGACCCCGGGCCAACTGCTGTGCGCCAGCAGCGACACCATCGCCGGACCGCGCACCAGCTGCACCGATGAAAGCTTCCGCAGCATGTTCGATACCATCTCCAAACACCGCGAAGAGGCGGACCTGGGCCTGGGCGCCAGCCATCAGGTGGAAGTGCTGAGCTTCCTGCCCAAGCCCGGCCCCGTGCCCTTCGAGTCCCTGCTGCAGGACGACTACTCCGGCGTGACCCTCAAGCAGAACGTGGTCATCCGCGACGCGGCCAGCTTCGAGCGCCTGTGGAACGCCCATTTCCTGGGCCGCAGCCCGGCCGAACCCCTGCCGAAGATCGATTTCGCCCGCAAAATGGTGGTGGGCGTCTTCACGGGCGCCCAGCCGACGGGCTGCCGCTCCGTGGCCATCACCAAGGCGGCCGTGGAAGGCCGCCAGATGACCGTGGAATACGAGATCAGCACCCTGATGACCATTGCGATCTGCACCCAGGCCAATACCGCGCCCATGAGCCTGGCCGTGGTGGACCGCAGCGATGGCGCCGTGGAGTTCGTCAGCATCACCCCCGAACACCTGCCTTTCAGCAGCCTGGACCTGGACAATAACTCGGGCATTACCAAGGCCCAGACCGCCATCGTGAAGGATGCGGCCACCTGGTCGGCCCTGTGGGCCCAGCACAAGCGCAACGCCGTGCCCGCCCTGCCGGAGCCCGTGGTGGACTTCAACAAGTTCATGGTGGTGGCCGTGTTTGCAGGCAGCAAACCCAATGGTTGTTATTCCACCACGCTGAGTAATCTCTACCGTAGCGGCCGGGTGATCAACGTCACCCGCATCGACCGCCTGCCTGCGCCCGGCGCCGTCTGCACGCAGCAGATTACCTCGCCCGCGCACCTCATCATGATCGAGCGCAGCGATGACCCGGTCGAGGTGGCGGTGCGTACGGTTTCGTGATCGCAACTGACGCGCGGACGCCAAGCCGGATAGAATGGCAGACATTCGATATTTCTGAGTGTCAATATGTCAAGACTCTGCGTGCTGGCGCTGGCCGGAATCTGCAAGCTGGCCCTGGCCCAGACCCCGGCCGCAAATCCCATGCCTGACGGAAGCCGGGACATGTACCTGGGACTGGGCGTGCAGTCCGCCCCCCGTTACGACGGGGCGAGCGGCCACCGCAGCACGCCCCTGCCCGTGATCCAGTTTCAGTGGAGCAATGGTCTCTTCGTATCCGGCATGAGCGCCGGCCTGCACCTGTCGCAGCAGCCCTGGCTGGAATACGGCCCGCTGCTGGCGCTGGCGCCCGGGCGCACGGCCTCCGGCTACCACCAGTTCCGCCTGGGCTCCGTCAACGACGGTTCGGGCAGCCCGATCGACACGCTGCCGCCGCGCCGCTCGGCAGGCGAGTCCCTGCTGGACGACGGCTACGACGGGGATTATGAGGAAGATCCGCCCACGATGAACCGGCTGGAGGGCATGTTCGTGGTGCATCCGCGGGTGGTGGGCGGCGGCTTCCTGAATGTCTACCTGTCCCCGCAATGGCGGGCGACGGGCAAACTGCTGTATGGCGCGGGCAATGCGCGGCGCGGCCTGCTGGCCCACTTCGCCCTGCAGCGCCTGGCGCTGGAGCCGGCGCCCAACCACACGCTGGCCCTGTCGGCCGGCGTCACCCTGGTCAACCGGGCCTACAGCGCGACCTATTTCGGCGTGCTGCAGGAAGAGGCCGACCAGAGCATCAACCCGGTCTATGCGCCCGGCGGCGGCCTGCAGGATGTGCGGGCCGGCGTGCGCTGGAACTGGTGCTTCAGCCCCTCCTGGATGCTGACGAGCGGCCTCCAGGCCACCCGTTACCTGGGCGATGCAAAAAAGAGCCCGCTCGTCGAGCGGCCCACCAACTACACCGTATCCACTGCGCTGGCTTACCGCTTCTGACATGCCGACGACCGTCCGACTCCTCTCCGTGCTCCTGGGCCTTGGCCTGGCGGTGCACAGCTGCGCCCTGCAGGCGCAGGACGCGGGCTGGGTCAGCTACCGGGATGCCTACCGCAGCATGGTCCTGTTCGCGAAATACGGCAAGGCCAAGAATTTCCTGCAGAACCACTACCAGGTCATCCCGCGCGACCCCGGCGCCACCCTGGACGGCCTGCGCCTGACCCTGAGCGGCAAGACCACCCAGCTCAGCCTGCCCCTCGACGCCACGGGACGCACCAGCTTCCCCCTGCTCAAGGCAGCCTACGACGAGAACGCCATGCTGGTGCTGAACCGCAAGATCAGCCAGTTCAGCTTCCAGCCCCGCCTCTCCATCGTGCCGCGCCTGGACGGCGTGTACGAGGCGGCCGACCTGCGCACGGCCTGCGACCAGGCGCTGCAGTACATGCGCTATACGGACGCGGGCTACAACACCCGGCGCTGCGTGGGCGTGCGCTTCGCCTTCCCCAAACGCAGCGACGCCTCCGTGCGCGTGCGCGATCCGGACCGCGAGTCCGGGCTGGCGCCGAACGACGGCGCCGCCTTCGACGGCGAGGCGAACAAGGATTTCCGGGTAATGGTGTACCGCTTTGCCGACTGGCCCGAGCGGGTGCAGGTGATCAGCCAGCAGGCGCCGGTCGCGATTGCGCCGGTGATCGAATAAAGCGGCTCAGCCCCAGGCCGAGGGGGAGAACAGGTAGCCCTCGCCCCACACCGTCTTGATCTTCTCCGACTCGGCGTCGTCGAACTTGCGGCGCAGCTTGGAGATGCTGTTGTCGATGGAGCGGTCCAGGCCGTCGAACTCGATGCCGCGCATCTTCTTCAGCAGGGCGTCGCGCGAGAGCACGGTGCCTGCCGATTCGGCCAGCACCAGCAGCAGCTTGTATTCCGTATTGCTCAGCACGCAGGGCTCGCCGCGCCAGGTCACGGTGCGGTCGCTGGTGGCGATGGAGAGGTTGCCGAACACCAGCATGTCGCTCGGCTGCTTGTTCTGTGCGCGGCGCAGCAGGGCCCGCAGGCGGGCCAGCAGCACGCGCGGCTGCACGGGCTTGTTGATGAAATCGTCCGCACCCTGTTCCAGCAGGGACACCTCGTCGTAGGAATCCTCGCGCGCCGTCATGATCAGGATGGGCACCTCGCTCAGGTCGCGCAGCTGGCGGCAGACCACCATGCCGTCCAGGCCGGGCAGCATCAGGTCCAGCACCACGATATCGGGCGGCGCCGCCTTGAAGCGGCCCACAGCCTCGTCGCCGCGGCTGACCACATCCACCTTGAACTCATACCCTGCGAGATACTCCGTGACCAGGTCGGCCAGGCGGGCATCGTCTTCCACCAGCATCACTTGATACATGCGCATTCTCCTTCGGTGTCTATTGTATAAGAGCAATGACCAAAAATGCACAAAGCCAACTGATTGCGGACAATTAGATACAGTTTCGGGACAAACCCCGGGACAATCAGAGCGCGCGGGCGATCAGCAGCTTCTGGATATCGCTGGTGCCCTCGTAGATCTGGCAGACGCGGACATCGCGGTAGATGCGCTCGACCGGGAAGTCGGACACATAGCCGTAGCCCCCGTGCACCTGGATGGCATCCGAGCAGACGCGCTCGGCCATTTCGGAAGCGAAGAGCTTGGCCATGGCGGCCTCCTTCAGGCAGGGCAGGCCCGCGTCCTTCATCGACGCCGCGTGCAGGATCAGCTGGCGCGCCGCCTCGATCTGGGTCGCCATCTCCGACAGGCGGAACTGCACCGACTGGTGGTTGAAGATGGGCTGGCCGAAGCTCTCGCGCTCCTGGGAATACTTCAGGGCCGCCTCGAAGGCCGCGCGCGCCATGCCCACGGACTGGGAAGCGATGCCGATGCGGCCCCCTTCCAGGCCCGAGAGAGCGATCTTGTAGCCCATGCCCTCCTCGCCGATCAGATTTTCGGCCGGGATGCGGCAATTCTCGAAAAGGATCTGCGCCGTATCGGAAGAATGCTGGCCCATCTTCTGCTCCAGGCCGGCGACGATATAGCCGGGGGTGGAGGTGGGCACCCAGAAGGCGCTGATGCCCTTCTTGCCGGCCGCCTTGTCGGTGACGGCCATGACGATGGCCACGTCCGCGTACTTGCCCGACGTGATGAACTGCTTCACCCCGTTCAGCACATAATGGTCGCCGTCGCGGGTGGCGGTGGTGCGCAGGGCCGCGGCGTCGCTGCCGGTGTGGGGTTCGGTGAGGCAGAAGGCGCCCAGCATCTCGCCCTGGGCGAGGGGGCGCAGCCACTGCTCCTTCTGCTGCGGGTTCGCATACATCATGGCGATGCTGCACACGGGGCAGTTATTCACGGAGATGATGGTCGAGGTGCCGCCATCGCCCGCGGCGATCTCCTCGAGCACCAGGGCAAGGGACACATAGTCGAGCCCCGCCCCGCCCAGCTCCTCGGGCACGGCGACGCCGAAGGCGCCGAGGGCGGCGAGCTCCTTGAGCTCCTGTTTCGGGAAATAGTGTTCCTTATCCCAGCGCGCCGCGTTTGGCGCAATGCGCTCCTGCGCATAGCTGCGCAGCGCGTCCCGGATCATCTGATGCTCTTCACTTAAAATCATGTCTCTCTCTATTCATGAGCCCGTGTCCAAGTCTGGTGCCAGGGAAGAAATGTGGACACGAGCTCGGCTGTAACTAGCTAGGGCTGAGGCCGTGTCCAAAAATCTTCCCTGGCACCAGATTTGGACACGGGCTGGACTGTATTGCTGCTTACCAGCCGATGGGGCTGCCGTCGTAGTTGCGGAACTGGGCTTTCTCGGAGGCGGGGAGCTCGGCCAGCAGCTTGCGGATGCCGGCGGCGCTGTCTTCCACTGCGATGTCGGCGCCCGGCCCGCCCATGGCCGTGCGCACCCAGCCCGGATGCAGGGCGACACAGGTGGCGCCGCGGCTGCCGAAGGTGAGGGCGGTGTCGATCAGCACCGAGTTCAGGGCCGCCTTGCTGGCCCGGTACAGGGAACCGGTCGGGTTGCCGCGCTCGCTGAGCGAACCCATGCGCGAGGACAGCACGGCCAGCTTGCCGCGCGCCGCGCATACCAGCGGCGCCAGCACCGGCAGGAGGCGCATCGCCGCCAGCACGTTCGTGTGCATCACCTGGTCGAAGTCCGACTGCATGGGAAAGCCGTCCTGGCGCGGGCCGTAGACGCCCGCGTTCAGGATGGCGACGTCGAGCCGCTCGCCGTCGAGCTTCCAGCCCAGCGCCGCCACCGCTTCCACGTTGGTGACGTCCAGCGTGTGCGATTCCGCACCCAGGTCCATCAGGGCGTCGCAGTCGGCAGCCTTGCGCGCTGTCGCAATGACGCGCCAGCCCGCCTGCAGGTACTGGATCGCCAGCTCGTGGCCGATGCCGCGCGAGGCGCCGATGACGAGTGCGGTGGGCATGCTTACACCAGCTCGATGCCGACAGCGGTGGCTTCGCCGCCGCCGATGCACAGGGCCGCCACGCCGCGCTTGCCGCCGCTCTTCTTCAGCGCACCGATCAGGGTCACGATGATGCGCGCGCCGGAAGCGCCGATCGGGTGGCCCAGGGCGCAGGCGCCGCCGTGGATGTTCACCTTGCTGTGCGGGATGTCCAGTTCATGCATGGCGGCCATCGGCACGGCGGCGAAGGCTTCGTTGATCTCGAACAGGTCCACGTCGCCCGCCTTCCAGCCGTTCTTGGCG
Organism: Massilia endophytica; assembly: GCF_021165955.1. Taxonomy (NCBI): domain Bacteria; kingdom Pseudomonadati; phylum Pseudomonadota; class Betaproteobacteria; order Burkholderiales; family Oxalobacteraceae; genus Massilia; species Massilia endophytica. Next base: position 4,893,149 of record NZ_CP088952.1, read on the forward strand.
AACAGCTTCTGGATGGCGCCCACCGGCGCGGTGGTGAACTGGGCCGGGGCCAGGGCATTGGTGGCGTGGCCGACCACGCGGGCGATCACGTTCGCGCCCAGCTTCTTGGCGGTCGATTCGCGCATCATCACCAGCGCCGCGGCGCCGTCGTTGATGGAGGAGGAGGATGCGGCGGTGATGGTGCCGTCCTTCTTGAAGGCGGGCTTCAGGGCGGGAATCTTGTCCAGCTTGGCCTTGCCCGGGCCTTCGTCCTTGGCGATCACGGTGTCGCCGCCGCGGCCGGATACGGTCACGGGAGCGATCTCCCAGTCGAAGCTGCCGTTGGCCGACGCGGCCTGCGCGCGCTTCACGGATTCGATGGCGTAGGCGTCCTGCGCTTCGCGGGTGAACTTGAACTGGGTGGCGCATTCTTCGGCGAAGGTGCCCATGGAGCGGCCGCCGCCGGTTTTTTCGTCGCGCGAGTAGGCGTCTTCCAGGCCGTCCAGCATCATGTGGTCGAACATCATGCCGTGGCCGATGCGGTAGCCGCCGCGCGCCTTCGGAATCAGGTAGGGCGCGTTGGTCATGGACTCCATGCCGCCTGCCACCACCACGTCGGCGCTGCCAGCGGCCAGGGTGTCATGCGCGAAGATCGCGGCCTGCATGGCCGAACCGCACATCTTGGACAGGGTCACGGCGCCGGTGGACGTCGGCAGGCCCGCCTTCAGCAGCGCCTGGCGCGCGGGAGCCTGGCCCTGGCCCGCCATCAGGCAGTTGCCGAAGTAGACGTGTTCGACGGCGTCCGCCGCGATACCGGCGCGCTCCACGGCCGCCTTGATCGCCACGGCGCCCAGGTCGTTCGCGCTCAGGCTGGAAAAGTCGCCCTGGAAGGCGCCCATGGGAGTGCGCGCTGCGCCCACGATTACGATTGGATCGTTCATTTGATAGTCTCCGGTAAGGTCGGCGCCGACGGCGCCGGGGATGCTGCGTATTGGCAGGAAAACCGTATCCGCTGCGGGTACGGGAATACATCTTCAACCACGCCGCGCTGGATGCGCTCCTTGCGCTCCTGCCACCACTCGGGCGTCAGGAGTTCGGCGTGGTGCTTCATGAAATACTTGTTGATCTTCGCGTTCCCGAGCAGGAAGCGGCCGAACTGCTCGGGGAAGACATCGTGCTTGCCGATCGGGTACCAGGGCTCGGCGGACAGCTCGTCCTCTTCGTTGCGCGGCGCGGGAATGCGGCGGAACTGGCAGTCGGTGATGTACTCGATCTCGTCGTAGTCGTAGAACACCACGCGGCCGTGGCGCGTCACGCCGAAGTTCTTGTACAGCATATCGCCGGGGAAGATATTGGCGGCCACCAGGTCCTTGATCGCGTTGCCGTATTCGATGATGCCCGCTTCGATGGCGGCATCGTCCCCCGCCTGCTCCGCGTTCGAAAGCCAGATGTTCAATGGCGTCATGCGGCGTTCGATATACAGGTGGCGGATCACGATCTGCTCGCCGTCCTCCTCCACCAGCGAGGGCGCGAAGTGCTTCAGCTCCGCCACCAGCTCCTCGGAGAAGCGCGAGCGCGGGAAAGCCACGTCCGAATACTCCAGCGTATCGGCCATGCGGCCCACGCGGTCGTGGTGCTTCACCAGCAGGTATTTTTCCTTGATCTGGGCGCGTGTCGTGTCCTTGGGCGGCGGATACCAGTCCTTGATCACCTTGAACACATAAGGGAAGGACGGCAGCGCGAACACCAGCATCACCAGGCCGCGGATGCCGGGCGCCGCCTCGAACAGGTCGGAGGAGTGCTTCAGGTGCTGCAGGTAGTCGCGGTAGAACAGCGCCTTGCCCTGCTTCTGCAGGCCGAGGATGGTGTAGATCTCGCTGCGCGGCTTGCGCGGCAGGAGCGTGCGCAGGAACTGCACATAGGCGGACGGCACTTCCATGTCGACCAGGAAGTAGGCGCGCGTGAAGGAGAACAGGATCTCGATCTGCTGGTAGGAGAGCAGCACCGTATCCAGCACCAGCTGCCGGTTCCGGTTGTGCAGGATGGGCACCACGAAGGGCAGTTCCTGGTCGCCGCTGATCGCCTTGCCCACGATGTAGGCGCCCTTGTTGCGGTAGAAAAGGCTGGACAGTATCTGGAACTGCGCATTGGGCGCCAGCTCGTCGCCGAAGAAATCGCTCACGCGCTGCTCCAGCTGCTGCACATCGCGCGTGAGGTTGGCGAAGGGCGCGTCGAGCTGGAAGTTGGTGACAATGCGCTTCAGCGTGAAGTGCATGCCGTCCGCCGCCGGGTAGTAGACGCGGTAGGTGGGCGCCAGCTCCTCGGTCTCGATGTACTCGGTGGAGACCACGGGGCGCACGAAAATGAACTCGTTGTGGAAATAGCTGCGGTGCAGGATATTGCAGCACACGGAGTTGAAGAAGGTCTCCGCCAGCTCCGGACGCTTGTGGCCGGACAGCATGCCGATGTAGTGCAGCTTGCACTCCCGCCACACTTCGTCGGTGAGTTCGGAGGGCTCGTACTCGTCCTCCAGCTGGTGCACGCACTCCTGCACGCGCTTGTCGTAATAGCCGATGCGTTCGCGGGCCTGTTCCTGGGCCACGGCCCAGTCGCCGCGCTCGAACAGGCCTTTCGCCTGCTGGCTGGCGAGCCGGAACAGGCGATAGTGCTTGTCGAAGCCATCGCGTATCGTCCGCGCGATATCGAAGGCGATCTGGGACGACAGCAATTTCGGAAAGGCCTGGGTCATCGAATCCCCGCTAACGCCACCGCTCCCGCCTGCGCGGGAGGGGCGCTTATTTGGTTTCGGCGAAGAGCTCGCGGCCGATCAGCATGCGGCGGATTTCGCTCGTGCCCGCGCCGATCTCGTACAGCTTGGCGTCGCGCCACAGGCGGCCCACCGGGTATTCGTTGATGTAGCCGTTGCCGCCCAGGGTCTGGATCGCTTCGCCCGCCATCCACGTCGCCTTCTCGGCACTATACAGAATTGCGCCGGCCGCATCCTTGCGCAGGGCGCGCACCTGCTCGGGCGAGGTGGCGCGGTCGCAGGCCTGGCCCACGGCGTAGACATAGGCCTTGCACGCCATCATGGTCGAATACATGTCGGCGATCTTGCCCTGCATCAGCTGGAACTCGCCGATCGGCTGGCCGAACTGCTTGCGGTCGTGGATATAGGGCACCACCACGTCCATGCAGGCCTGCATGATGCCCAGGGGGCCGCCCGACAGCACGGTGCGTTCGAAGTCCAGGCCGGACATCAGCACGTTCACGCCCTTGCCTTCGCCGCCCAGCACATTTTCCACCGGCACTTCGCAGTTCTCGAACACCAGCTCGCCCGTGTGGGAGCCGCGCATGCCCAGTTTGTCCAGCTTCTGGGCGATGGAGAAGCCCTTGAAGCCCTTTTCGATCAGGAAGGCGGTCATGCCGCGCGGACCGGCTTCCAGGTCGGTCTTGGCGTACACCACCAGGGTGTCGGCGTCCGGGCCGTTGGTGATCCACATCTTGGTACCGTTCAGCACGAAGCGGTCGCCCTTGAAGTCGGCGCGCAGCTTCATGCTCACCACGTCGGAGCCGGCGTTCGGCTCGGACATGGCCAGCGCGCCCACGTGCTCGCCCGAGATCAGCTTGGGCAGGTATTTGCGCTTCTGCTCTTCGTTGCCGTTGCGCTTGATCTGGTTCACGCACAGGTTCGAGTGCGCGCCGTAGGACAGGCCCACCGAGGCCGACGCCCGCGAAATCTCCTCCATGGCGATGATGTGGGCCAGGTAGCCCATGTTCGCGCCGCCATACTCCTCGCCCACGGTAATGCCCAGCAGGCCCAGCTCGCCCATCTTGCGCCACAGGTCCATGGGGAACTGGTCGCTGCGGTCGATCTCGGCGGCACGCGGCGCGATCTCCGCCGCGGCGAACTGCTGCACGGCCTCGCGCAGCGCGGCGATGTCTTCGCCATGGTCAAAAGTCAGGCCTGGGAGATGGAGCATGTCGTCCTCATTCTTTTATAGGAGTGGTGGAGTGGCAATGATACGCCTATGTGACGTTAACGTAAACGTAAAGCAGATTCCGCCCGGGCGCAGGCCCGGGCACCCTCAGGCGGCCGAGGCGCCTTCCCCTGCGGCGGCCAGCAGGCGGCGGCATTCCTCCTCGTGGGAGGCGATTTCGGCCAGGGACATCTCGATATCCTCGCGCTGCTGCTCCAGGGTTTCGCGGTGCTGGGCCAGCACGCCCAGGAAGCGGTGCATCTGGGCGGCCGTGTCCTTGGGCGACTCGTACATGTCCACCAGGCTCTTGATCTCGGAGAGCGAGAGGCCCAGGCGCTTGCCGCGCAGGGTCAGCTTGAGGCGGGTGCGGTCGCGCGGCGTGTAGACGCGGTTGCGGCCCCCGGCGCCTTCGCGCGAGGGGCTGAGAATGCCCTGGTCCTCGTAGAAGCGGATGGCGCGGGCGGTAATGTCGAACTCGCGCGCCAGTTCGGTGATGGTATAGGTCGGCATGGCTTACAATGTGTTTTCCGTTTACGTAACGTTAACCGCATTGTAGCCATGAACGCCCTCGAATCCCAGCTCCAGTATCCATTTGCCGACCAGGTGCCTGCGCCCGGCGAGCGGCTGGACATCGCGCCCGGCGTCCACTGGCTGCGCATGCCCCTGCCTTTTGCCCTCGACCACATCAACCTGTGGCTACTGAAGGATGGCGCGGGCTGGACCGTGGTCGATACGGGCGCTTCCACGCCCGAGACCCAGGCCGCCTGGGACAGCGTGGCATCGAGCCGCCTGGACGGGCTGCCCCTGGTCCGCGTCCTGGCCACGCATTGCCACCCGGACCATATCGGCATGGCGGACGCCCTCTGCCGCCGCTGGAACATTCCCTTGCAGATGACGGCGGGCGAATATGGCTTCGCCCGCATGATGTCGGCGGCCCTGCCCGGCGTGGACGGCACGGCCGCCCTGCCGCATTTCGAACGCCATGGCCTGAACGATCCGGCCATGCTGGAAAAGATGCGCAGCCGGAAAAGCTACTATCCAAGCCTTGTGCCTGCCGTGCCTTCCTCCTATCTGCGCATGCAGGACGGCCAGCAGGTGGAAATCGGCGCCCAGCGCTGGCAGGTGATCGCCGGGTACGGCCATTCGCCGGAGCATGCCTCGCTGTACTGCGCGGACCTCAACCTGCTGGTGTCGGGCGACATGGTGCTGCCGCGCATCTCCACGAATGTCTCCGTCTTTGCCGTCGAGCCTGAAGGCGATCCCCTGGGCCAGTACCTGGATTCCCTCCAGCGCTTCGCGTCCCTGCCGGACGACGTGCTGGTCCTTCCCTCCCACGGCCGCCCCTTCCGCGGCCTGCACACCCGCATCGCCCAGCTGCGCGAGCATCACGCCGCCCGACTGGCGGAAGTGGTGGAGGCGTGCCGAACGGCCCACACGGCGGCCGACATCGTGCCGCTCATGTTCCGCCGTCCGCTGGACGCCCACCAGCTCAGCTTCGCCCTGGGCGAGGCGCTGGCCCACCTGCACCGCCTGTGGCGCACCGGAATCGTGCGCCGTGATGTCGGCGCGGACGGCATTATTCGTTTCCAGACAGCTTAAAACCGAAAACCGGGCCGGCATCCGTGGGCCACTCCGGCCCGGCTGTTTTGCGGCCATAAAATTGACAAATTGCTAATTGTTGTGACTGCTGTTACAAGAAAAATCTCGCCACTCCCAGCAAGAGTGTTTAACATACTTGGCGCAAAGAAATAATTTTAAATCGTGCTCCCAATAGCTCAGCGGCGCGGTAAAATGTTAATTTTAACCGTGTGACGTGTCACAATCGGTCTGAGCAGTGCATAGACTGACATTCAGGCTGCGACGTGAAATTATGCAACTATGAATTCTTCGAATGAACGTGAAAGCTTTAGCCAGCGGCTTCAGCAGGCTCTGAAAAACGCCCACTACTCCCCCGATAGCCCGACCCGGCTGGCCCGGGAATTTAACATCCGCTTTGAAGGCCGCCCCATCACGGTGCATGCCGCCCGCAAATGGCTGGTGGGCGAGGCCATCCCTACGCAAGAGAAGCTGCGCATGATCGCGCAATGGCTGGGCGTTCCTGCCGAATGGCTGCGTTTCGGCGGCCCGGAAGCGGCGGCCCCGGCAGGCGAGGGGGGCGGCAGCCCTTCACGTTTCGAATCGGCCGACGTCAAACTGATTGCAGACTTGCAAAGACTGGACGAGCATCACCGCCAGATCGCCCGCGAATTTATTCGCATGCTGGTCCGCGTTAATTACCAGAAGTAACAATCAAGGGGCTCAGGCCCCCAGTCCCGTCCAGCGCGCCGCCCCCGGCGCATCCAGCCCCAGCAAGTCGAGCACACGGTCCACCGTGTGGTCCACCATTTCCGCGATGGTGCGGGGTTTGTTGTAGAAGCTGGGCAGGGGCGGGAAGACGATTCCGCCCATCTCCGTCACTGCCGTCATATTGCGCAGGTGCGCCAGGTTGAAGGGCGTTTCGCGCACCATCAGCACCAGCTTGCGGCGCTCCTTCAGCGCCACGTCCGCCGCCCGCGCGATCAGGTTGTCGGACAGGCCATGGGCCACGGCCGCCAGGGTTTTCATCGAGCACGGTGCGATCACCATGCCGTCCGTCTGGAAGGAGCCGCTGGCGATGCTCGCGCCGATATTGCCGGGCTTGTGGACGACATCGGCCAGCGCCTCCACATCGCGGCGCGGCATGCCGGTTTCTTCGATCAGGGTCAGGGCCGCGGCGTCGGACACCACGAGGTGGCGCTCGACGCCGGGAAAGGCTTGCAGCTTTTGCAGCAGACGCACGCCGTACACGGCGCCGGTGGCGCCCGTAATGGCGACGACGATCCGCTGCGGGCGCTCAGGCATTGTTCAGCAGGGTTTTCAGCTCGCCGGATTCGTACATCTCGCTCATGATGTCGGAGCCGCCGATGAACTCGCCGCGCACGTAGAGCTGGGGGATGGTCGGCCAGTTCGAATACTCCTTGATGCCCTGGCGCACTTCGGGGTCGTCCAGCACATTGACGGTGGCGATGTTCTCGACGCCGCAGGCCTTCAGGATCTGGATGGCGCGGCCCGAGAAGCCGCACTGCGGAAACTGTGCGGTGCCTTTCATGAACAGCACGACGGGGGTGCTGTTCACGGTTTCTTTGATCCAGGTTTGTACGTCGCTCATGACTGCCTCAATAAGGGGAAAGTGTTTCGGATGCCGCCATTTTATAAGAAATCGGCGGCACCCGTTGCCGTCAGCCGCGCAGCTTGGCGAAGGCGGCGGCCATGCTGCCTGCCATCGCGGGCTCGCGCGTCTGCTGCTTCTGCTGCTGGCCCATGGCGCGGCGGTCGTTGCGGTCTCCCCGCTGTTCGGGGCGCGAACCGGGCGCGGGGGCGCTGTCGGACAGGCGCATGGTCAGCGCAATGCGCTTGCGCTTGGGATCGACCTCCAGCACCTTCACCTTCACCACCTGTCCCGCCTTCACGACGGTATGCGGGTCCTTCACGAAGGTGGTGGACAGGGCCGAAATGTGCACCAGGCCATCCTGGTGCACGCCGATGTCCACGAAGGCGCCGAAGGCCGCCACATTGGTCACCACGCCTTCCAGGATCATGTCAGGCCGCAGGTCGCTGATCTCCTCCACGCCTTCCTTGAAGGTGGCGGTGGTGAATTCGGGACGCGGATCGCGGCCCGGCTTCTCCAGCTCCTTGATGATGTCCGTCACGGTCGGAACGCCGAAGCGCTCGTCCGCGTACTTGGCCGGGCTCAGGGTCTTCAGCACCGGGGTGGCGCCGATCACGGCCTTGATGTCCTTCTTGATATCGCCCAGGATCTTCTCGACCACGGGATAGGACTCGGGGTGCACCGCCGAGGCGTCCAGCGGGTTCTCGCCGTTCATCACGCGCAGGAAGCCCGCCGCCTGCTCGAAGGTCTTGTCGCCCAGGCGCGGCACGGACTTCAGCGCGGCGCGCGAGGTAAACGCGCCCTTCATGTCGCGGTAGCTCACGATGCTCTGCGCCACGCTGGCCGAGAGGCCGGACACGCGCGCCAGCAGGGGCGCGGAAGCGGTGTTCACGTCCACGCCCACGGCGTTCACGCAGTCCTCCACCACGGCGTCCAGCGTGCGCGCCAGCTGGGTCTGCGACACGTCGTGCTGGTACTGGCCCACACCGATGGATTTCGGATCGATCTTCACCAGTTCGGCCAGCGGATCCTGCAGGCGGCGCGCGATCGAGACCGCGCCGCGCAGGGACACATCCAGCTCCGGCAGCTCGCGCGAGGCGAATTCGGAGGCCGAATACACCGAGGCGCCCGCTTCGGATACCACGATCTTGGTCAGCTTCAGTTCGGGGCGGCGCTTGATCAGGTCCTGCGCCAGCTTGTCCGTTTCGCGCGAGGCCGTGCCGTTGCCGATGGAGATGAGCGACACATTGTGCTTTGCCGCCAGCTGGCCCAGCACGTGCAGCGTGCCTTCCCAGTCGTTGCGCGGCTGGTGCGGGTAGACGGTGGCGGTATCGACCACCTTGCCCGTCGCATCCACCACCGCCACCTTCACGCCGGTGCGCAGGCCCGGGTCCAGGCCCATGGTGGCGCGCGGACCGGCCGGCGCCGCCAGCAGCAGGGCTTTCAGGTTGGTGGCGAAGACGTTGATCGCATCCAGCTCCGCTTTCTCGCGCAGGGCGCCCATCAGCTCCGTTTCCAGGTGCATGAAGCTCTTCACGCGCCAGGTCCAGCGCACGGTGTCGGTCAGCCACTTGTCGGCGGGACGGCCGGCCGGCTTGATGCCGAAGCGCGCGGCGATACGGCTCTCGCAGGGGTTGTGCGGCGCGTCCCACTTGGGCTTCTCCTCCTCGGAGTCGAGGCGCAGGGTCACGTCCAGCATGCCTTCGCGGCGGCCGCGCATCAGGGCCAGGGCGCGGTGCGATGGAATGGCCGACAGGGGCTCGGAATAATCGAAGTAGTCGGCGAACTTCTCGCCTTCCTCCTGCTTGCCTTCCACGACCTTCGATTCCACCACGCCGTGGTCCTGCACGTATTCGCGCAGGGATTGCAGCAGGGTCGCATCCTCGGCGAAGCGCTCCATGAGGATCTGGCGCGCGCCGTCCAGGGCCGCCTTGGTGTCCGGCACGCCGGGGTTGTTGCCGTCCGGGGTGGTGAAGGCTTCGCGCAGGAACCTGGCCGCCTCCTCCTCGGGATTGAGGGAGGGATCGGCCAGCAGGCCTTCGGCCAGGGGCGCGAGGCCCGCCTCAATGGCGATCTGGGCCTTGGTGCGGCGCTTCTGCTTGTAGGGCAGGTAGAGGTCTTCCAGCCGGGTCTTGTCCTCGGCGTGCATGACCGCTTCCAGCAGTTCGGGCGTCATCTTGCCCTGTTCGGTGATCGAGGCCACGATGGCGGCGCGGCGGTCCTCCAGCTCGCGCAGGTAGCGCAGGCGCTCTTCCAGCAGGCGCAGCTGGGTGTCGTCCAGTCCGCCGGTCGCTTCCTTGCGGTAACGGGCGATGAAGGGCACGGTCGCGCCCTCATCCAGGAGAGCGATGGCGGCGGCCACCTGGACCGGTTTTGCCGCCAGTTCGACGGCCAGACGTTGTTCGATAGGAGGCAGCATAGCTTGAATTTCACATAAGGAAGCACGGAATCATACGCAATCCTGTGGTTTTAACCAGTCTTGACACTCCAAAAGAGCTGTGTCAGACCGCGCTAAGTTAGAACTTTCACAAACACAGGACGCCGGTTGACGGATAATATTGCGTGTTGCCGTTTGTGAATCGTTTAGGACCTTAATGCGCCCAATGGATTTGACCCGCGACGAAACCCGCGAAGCTCCTGCTGCTCCCGCACCTGCCCCGGCCACCCCGCCGGGACAGCTTCCCTATGCTGTGGCCACCTGGCTGCAGAGGGTGGACGCAGCCGCGCATCCGAAAGCCAAGCTCACCCCCGTCGATCCCGACCCCAAGCAGACCAATTACCGGCTGATCTATGTGCTGGCCCCCACGAGCGGCGGCCGCCATGTGGCGCTGTGCCTGTACAAGGCCCGGCTGCGGCCGAACGGCGACGTGGCGGCGGCCAGCCCCGTGAACGAAGTGTTTTCCCTGCTGTCCGCCCCGCCGCCCTTCCTGGAGCCGGGCGACGAGGACCTGGTGCGCTTCTTCGTGGCCATGCGCACGGGACCCAATTCCCAGACGGGCAGCGCGACCGAACCGCGCGGCAAGATCGGGGCCGCCCTGCTCCAGATGCTGTCCGAACAGGATAAGTTGCTGTGGGCTAATTCCTGGGCCGACGTGGGCAACGGCCTGGTCTATCCCATGAAGGCGGGCCAGGAGCGCACGGCCAGCCTGGCCTGGCGCGAGGAAGGCAAGGGCCTGCGGCTGGGCTGGAAGGTGGACGCGCCCGAGGGCGCCAAGCATCACGGCGCGGACCAGATCGACTACATGCTGCCCACCGATCCGCCCTGGTACATCGACAACCTGTCGTGCGGCGTGCTGAACCTGAACCAGGGCGGCGCCGAGATTCCCCTGGCCGACCTGCAGGCCCTGGTGGCCCAGGCGCCGCTGCTCATGCCCAACGACAAGCTGCGGGTCTCCCAGCTGCTGCTGGCGCACGGCCTGCAGCAGCTCATGCCCCTGCCGCAGCCCCTGCCGCAGCGCGTCCGCACCGACGTCAAGCCGCGCCCCATCCTCGTGCTTGATTCCGCCCAGCTGGCGGACGGCACGCTGCAGCGCTGGAACGACTACGCCGTGCTGTCCTACGACTACGACGGCGAGCGCGTGTCCTTCGACCCGTCGCAGCGCGTGGTGCGCCAGCGCGGCGACGTGACCGAGATCATCCAGCGCGACGAGGCGGCCGAAGCGGCGGCTCTGGAGATGCTGACCGGCCTGGGCTTCCGCAAGCCCGCCACCCTGCCCCTGTCCAGCGTGCGGGGCGGCCTGGTGCTGTCCAGCCAGGCCGACTGGATACGCTTCGCCGAATCCGGCATCGAGCCCCTGCGCGCGGCGGGCTGGCAGGTCGAGAAGACCTCCAAATACCGCTACGACATGGTGGCCCTGGAGGACTGGTACGCCGAAATCGAGGAAGAGGGGCCGGATACGGGCAATGCCTGGTTCGAGCTGGAGCTGGGCATCACGGTCAACCAGGAGCGCGTGCCCCTGCTGCCCGTGCTGGTGCAGATGATCCGCGCCATGCCCAACGACTTCAGCCCGAAAGCCCTGTCCGCCCACGGCGAGACGGACCAGATGCTGGCCGTGCTGCCGAGCGGCCTCAAGGTGGCGCTGCCGTGGAACCGGGTCAAGCCCATCCTGTCCACCCTGGGCGAGCTGTACTTCAACGACAAGATCCGCCATTCCGTGCGCATGGCCACCCTGGACGCGGCGCGCCTGAACGAACTGGAGAAGTCCGGCGACTTCGTCTGGAGCGGCGGCGGGGAGCTGCGCGAAATGGGCCGCCGGCTGAACCAGTTCTCCTCCGTGAAGCGGGTGGCGACGCCGGCCGGCCTGCGCGCCACCCTGCGCGACTACCAGACGGAGGGCCTGTCCTGGATGCAGTTCCTGCGCGAATACAATCTTGCGGGCATCCTGGCCGACGACATGGGCCTGGGAAAGACGGTGCAGACCCTGGCGCATATCCTGGTGGAGAAGGAATCGGGGCGCATGACGCATCCCACCCTCGTCATCGCGCCCACCAGCCTCATGGGCAACTGGAGCGAGGAAGCGGCCCGCTTCGCGCCCAGCCTGAAGGTGCTGCTGCTGCAAGGCAAGGACCGCGCCGAGCTCTTCGACAAGATTCCCGAGGCCGACCTGGTGCTCACCACCTATGCCCTGCTGCCGCGCGACGAGGAAAAGCTGCGCGAGCACGACTTCCACCTCGTCATCCTGGACGAATCGCACTACATCAAGAATACCCGCTCCAAGGCAGCCCAGAGCGCCGGGCTGCTGCGCGCCAGGCACCGGCTCTGCCTGTCCGGCACGCCGCTGGAGAACCACCTGGGCGAGCTGTGGTCCCAGTTCCACTTCCTGCTGCCCGGCCTGCTGGGCGACGAGAAGACCTTCAACACCCAGTTCCGCCACCCCATCGAGCGCCAGGACGATCCCCTGCGGCGCGCCCTGCTGAACCGCCGCATCAAGCCTTTCCTGCTGCGCCGGACCAAGGACAGCGTGGCCAAGGAACTGCCGCCGAAGACGGAAATGGTGCGCAAGGTGGAGCTCACGGGCCCGCAGCGCGACCTCTACGAGACCGTGCGCCTGGCCATGGACCAGAAGGTGCGCGAGGAGATCGACCGCAAGGGCGTGGCGCGCAGCCAGATCGTGATCCTGGAAGCGCTGCTCAAGCTGCGCCAGGTCTGCTGCGACCCGCGCCTGGTCAAGACGCTGTCCAGCCGCAAGCAGCAGGCGGCGGGCTCGGCCAAACTTGCCGACCTCATGCAGATGCTGGAAGACCTGCTGGAAGAGGACCGCAAGATCCTCGTCTTCTCCCAGTTCACCTCCATGCTGGAGCTGATCGAGGAGGAGCTCGAGGAGCGCAACATCCCCTACGCCATCCTGACCGGCGAAACGCGCGACCGGGGCGCCCAGGTGGCGGCCTTCCAGCAGGGCGCGGTGCCGGTCTTCCTGATCAGCCTGAAGGCAGGCGGCGTCGGCCTGAACCTGACGGCGGCCGATACCGTGATCCACTACGACCCGTGGTGGAACCCTGCCGCCGAGAACCAGGCCACCGACCGCGCCTGGCGTATCGGGCAGGACAAGCCGGTCTTTGTCTACAAGCTCATCGCAAAGGGTACACTGGAGGAAAAGATTCAGCTTCTGCAACAGAAGAAAGCCGACCTGGCGCAATCCGTGCTGGCCGAAGGCGAGTCGCAGAAACTGGCCCTGACCCAGGAAGACCTGCAGCAGATTTTTGCGCCGCTTGTGGACTGATCGATGCCGACCAACGAAGATTTCCGCCTCATTCTCGACTACAGCAGCGACCTGCACTGGATGATCGACTGCGCCAGCGCCCGGGTGCTGTACACCAGCCCGGCCGCCGGCCGCAAGTTCGGCTATGGCCCGGAAAAATCCCAGGCCGTGGCCGATGCGCTGATGCACGACCTGCCCGCCCGCATCGCCCGTTTCGAGGCGGGCGACGAATCGCGCCGCACCCTGCGCCGGGAGGCCGAGCTCGAAGGGCGGGGCGGCGCCAAGGTGCCGGTGGAGATCGAATCGACCCTCGTGCATGCCGAGGACGGCTCCCTGCGCCTGGTGGGCGTGGTGCGCGACATCAGCGAGCGGCGCGAGCAGGAAGCCCAGCAGAAGCGCTTCGTGTCCATGATCTCCCACGAATTCCGCACGCCGCTGTCCACCATCGACGGCGCTATCCAGCGCCTGGAAATGACGGCGGACGAGGCGGACGAAGCCACCCAGAAGCGCTACCGCAAGATCGCCACGGCCGTCGAAAGGCTGCTGGGCATGATCGAGGAATACCTCACGCCCGAGCGCCTGGCCTCGATCGGCCGCAAGCGCCAACCCAATGAAATCTCGCCGGAGGCCCTGCTGGAAACGGCCGCCGAGCAGGCCCGGCTGCGGCGCGGCGCCGTCGCCGTGCAGAACGAAGGCCTGCCGCAGTGGCTGCGCTGCAATCCGCAGGGTCTGCGCATGTGCCTGGACATCCTGCTCGACAATGCCATCAAGTACTCGCCCGACGGCACACCCGTGGTCCTGTCCGGCCGCAAGGCGGCCGAGGGCGGGGTGGAGCTGACGGTAACGGACTACGGGCCGCCGATACCCGCGGACGAGCTGGGGCGGATCTTTGAAAAAGGCTTCCGCGGCGCCGGTGCGGCGGCGGTGCCGGGATCGGGCCTGGGGCTCTACATGGCCCGTTCCGTGGTGGAAGTCCACGGGGGAACGCTCGGCGTGGAAAATATGCCGGAAAGCGGCAAGAAGTTTCGGATTTGGTTGCCCTTACCCGTATAAGCCTTGCGTATGACGAATTCAGCTATGATAATTCTTAGTTGCAGGCTCTGGCTGCCTAACAAACTGTAAGAATGGCGCATCAATGACGCAAATACTCATCGTGGAAGACAATCTGGAGTACGCCGAGGAGATGGCGGACTTCCTGACTGAGCTGGGCCACGAGGCCCACACCACCAACAATGCCAGTGAAATGTGGTCGGCACTCAGCCAGGGCAAGGTCGGCGTCGTCGTGCTCGACCTGGGCCTTCCCGACGAGGACGGCATCAACGTCATTCCCCGCATGCGCCAGCTCTATCCGCAGATCGGCCTGCTGGTGCTGACGGGCCGGGTCAATTTCGACAGCCGCATCATGGGCCTGCGCCTGGGCGCGGACCACTACCTGACCAAGCCCATCAAATTCCCCGAGCTGGCCGCCCACATCGAGGCGCTGGACCGGCGCGTCGGTCCGCACGAGCCCCAGCCCCTGCCCAACAAATGGACCCTGCGCCTGGCCGACCGCCAGCTCCAGGTGGAAGGGCAATCGATTACCCTCACCGAGAAAGAGTGCAACTTCCTGCACCTGCTCACCATCAATACCCGTCCTGTCCCGCGCGACGTCATCGTGCAGGGCATTGGCGGCGACGATCCGGACGCGGGCCGCCGGGTCGACATGCTGGTCTACCGCCTGCGCAAGAAAGCGCGCAACGGCCTGGGCCAGGACCTTCCCCTGCGCAGCGCCTACGGCGAAGGCTACAGCCTTTCCGCCAGCTTCAACCTTTCCTGATACGTAAATAGGGACAGAGTCGATCGCCATTTTTCGCCGATCGAAATAATTGGGGACGGAGTCGGAGAAAAGCGCTAATATCGGTTTATCCGAACAGCGTTTTTCTCATTTATGGCCCGCCTGCCCCGTCTTGTCATCCCTTCCCAGCCCCATTACATCATCCAGCGCGGCCTGAATGGGCTGCCGGTCTTCCAGGATAGCGCCGACTACGAGGCCTTCATCGGCTGGATGCGGGGCGCCGCGAAGCAGTTCAAGGTCGCCGTCCATGCCTACTCCCTCCTGCCGGGCGAGCTTCACCTGCTCGCCACGCCCGCGGACGAGGGCGGGCTGGCGGGCATGATGCAGCTGCTGGGCCGCTATTACGTTCCCTACTACAACCAGAAATACGCCCGCGCCGGCACCCTCTGGCACGGGCGCTACAAGACTTCCGTCATCGATGCCGCCAACTACCTGCTGCTGTGCAGCCGCTATATCGAGCTGGCGCCCGTGCGCGCCGGGCTGGCGGGGCATCCGGAGCAGTATGCCTGGTCGAGCTACGCCCACCATGTAGGCCAGAAGCCGGAAGGGGCGGTCACGGACCACGCGCTTTACTGGGGGCTGGGCAATACGCCTTTCCAGCGCGAGGCCGCCTATACCGAACTTTCCGCCAACGGCCTGGGCAGCGCGGACATCAAGGCCATCGAAAGCGCCGTCCTCAAGGGCTGGCCCCTTGGCTCGGACAAGTTCAAAACGGAGCTGGAACACCGGGCGAAACGCCAGGTATTGCCCGCAAAACGGGGCCGTCCATTCAAGAAGCCTGTGCAAGCGTGACTGTGTCCCCAATTAATTTTTCGTCCGACTCGGTCTGAATTAATGCGACTCCGACCCTAATTATTTCTGTTGAGTTTTCTTGTGCATTGCACTAATCTGGTTTTTCGTCACTGAAAAGCACCGGAGAATCTGCATGAACGCGCAAGGTTTGTACGACCCAGCCAACGAACACGACGCCTGCGGCGTGGGCTTCGTGGCCCACATCAAGGGCAACAAGAGCCATTCCATCATCGAGCAGGGCCTGCTGATCCTGAAGAACCTCGACCACAGGGGCGCCGTGGGCGCCGACAAGCTGATGGGCGACGGCGCGGGCATCCTGATCCAGATTCCCGACCAGTTCTACCGCGACGAGATGGCCAAGCAGGGCGTGGAGCTGCCTCCGCCCGGCGAGTACGGCGTGGGCATGGTCTTCCTGCCCAAGGAGAACGCTTCGCGCATCGCCTGCGAACAGGAGATCGAGCGCGCCGTGCGCATCGAAGGCCAGGTGGTGCTGGGCTGGCGCAATGTGCCGGTCGATACCGACATGCCTATGTCGCCCCTGGTGCGCGACAAGGAGCCCGTGATCCGCCAGATCTTCATCGGCCGCGGCCCGGACATCATGGTGACCGATGCCCTGGAGCGCAAGCTCTACGTGATCCGCAAGTCCTCCGGCCACGCCATCCAGGCGCTCAAGCTCCTGCACGGCAAGGAATTCTTCGTGCCCTCCATGTCCGCCCGCACCGTGGTGTACAAGGGCCTGCTGCTGGCCGACCAGGTGGGCGTGTACTACCGCGACCTGCAGGACCCGCGCTGCGTTTCCGCGCTGGCGCTGGTGCACCAGCGCTTCTCCACCAATACCTTCCCCGAGTGGCCGCTGGCCCACCCCTACCGCCTGATCGCGCACAACGGCGAGATCAACACCGTGAAGGGCAACTTCAACTGGATGCGCGCCCGCGAAGGCGTGATGAAGTCCGCCGTGCTGGGCGAAGACCTGCAGAAGCTCTTCCCGCTGATTTACGAAGGCCAGTCCGACACCGCCTGCTTCGACAACGCGCTGGAACTGCTGCTGATGGCAGGCTATCCGCTGGCCCAGGCCATGATGATGATGATCCCGGAAGCGTGGGAGAACCACACGCTCATGGACGACAACCGCAAGGCCTTCTACGAATACCACGCGGCGATGATGGAGCCGTGGGACGGCCCCGCCGCCATGGCCTTCACCGACGGCCGCTATATCGGCGGCACGCTTGACCGCAACGGCCTGCGCCCCGCCCGCTACATCGTCACCGACGACGACCTGGTGGTGATGGCTTCCGAATCGGGCGTGCTGCCGATTCCCGAATCGAAGATCATCCAGAAGTGGCGCCTCCAGCCGGGCAAGATGTTCCTGATCGACCTGGAAGCGGGCCGCATCATCGACGACAAGGAATTGAAGGACACCTACGCCAACGCCAAGCCCTACAAGGCCTGGATCAACGCCGTGCGCATCAAGCTGGGCGGCCTGAAGCTGTCCGAATCGCAGAAGGCGCACAATGTGGTGAAGTACGGCCCGGCCACCGGCGAGAAGCCCACCGCCTCCCTGCTGGACCGCCAGCAGGCCTTCGGCTACACCCAGGAAGACCTGCGCTTCCTGATGGCGCCAATGGCCACGGCAGGCGAGGAAGCCGTGGGCTCCATGGGCAACGACTCGCCGCTGGCCGTCATGTCCAACAAGCTCAAGCCGCTGTACCACTACTTCAAGCAGCTCTTCGCGCAAGTGACCAACCCGCCGATCGACCCGATCCGCGAAGCCATGGTGATGTCGCTGGTGTCCTTCATCGGCCCGAAGCCGAACCTGCTGGACACGAACAACGTCAACCCGCCGATGCGCCTGGAAGTGTCGCAGCCCGTGCTGTCCTTCGAGGACATGGAACGCCTGCGCAATATCGGCCAGCACACGGGCGGCAAGTTCAAGTCCTATGAGCTGAACATCTGCTATCCGCTCGCCTGGGGCAAGGAAGGCGTGGAAGCCTCGCTGGCCTCCCTGTGCGCGGAAGCCGTGGACGCCATCAAGTCCGGCCACAATATCCTCATCGTGTCCGACCGCCAGGTGGGCCCGGACCGCGTGGCGATTCCGGCCCTGCTGGCCACCTCCGCCATCCACCAGCACCTGGTGAGCAAGGGCCTGCGCGCCTCCACCGGCCTGGTGGTGGAAACCGGTTCCGCCCGCGAGACCCACCACTTCGCCCTGCTGGCGGGCTACGGCGCGGAAGCCGTCCACCCCTACCTCGCCATGGAAACCCTGATGGACCTGGCGCACGCGCTGCCGGCCAAGGTCACGGGCGAGGAAGCCATCTACAACTTCACCAAGGCCGTGGGCAAGGGCCTGATGAAGGTGATGTCCAAGATGGGCATCTCCACCTACATGTCCTACTGCGGCGCCCAGATCTTCGAAGCCGTTGGCCTGAACAAGTCCCTGGTGGACAAGTACTTCAAGGGCACGGCCTCGAACGTGGAAGGCATCGGCCTGTTCGAAGTGGCGGAAGAGGCCCTGCGCCTGCACAACCTCGCCTTCGGCAACGATCCCGTGCTGGCCGACCAGCTGGATGCGGGCGGCGAATATGCCTACCGCGTGCGCGGCGAAGACCACCTGTGGACGCCGGACGCCATCGCGAAGCTGCAGCACTCCACCCGTGCCAACAACTTCTCGACCTACAAGGAATACGCCCAGATCATCAACGACCAGAGCCGCCGCCACCTGACCTTCCGCGGCCTCTTCGAGTTCAAGATCGACCCGGCGAAGGCGATTCCGCTGGACGAAGTGGAACCGGCCAAGGAGATCGTGAAGCGCTTCGCCACCGGCGCCATGTCGCTCGGCTCCATTTCGACCGAAGCCCACGCCACCCTGGCCATCGCCATGAACCGCATCGGCGGCAAATCGAACACGGGCGAGGGCGGCGAAGACCCGTCGCGCTACGTGAACGAACTCAAAGGCATCCCGATCCGCAAGGGCGAGACCATGGCCTCCATCCTGGGCAAGGACCAGGTGGTAGTGGACATTCCGCTGGAAGAAGGCGACTCCCTGCGCTCGCGCATCAAGCAGGTGGCGTCCGGCCGCTTCGGCGTCACGGCGGCCTACCTGAACTCCGCCGACCAGATCCAGATCAAGATGGCCCAGGGCGCGAAACCGGGCGAAGGCGGCCAGCTGCCGGGCCACAAGGTATCCGAATACATCGCCACGCTGCGCTTCTCGGTGCCGGGCGTGGGCCTGATCTCGCCGCCGCCGCACCACGACATCTACTCCATCGAAGACCTGGCGCAGCTGATCCACGACCTGAAGAACGCCAACCCGCGCGCTTCCATCTCGGTCAAGCTGGTGTCGGAAGTGGGCATCGGCACCGTGGCCGCGGGCGTCTCCAAGGCCAAGGCCGACCATGTGGTGGTGGCAGGCCATGACGGCGGCACGGGCGCATCGCCCCTGTCCTCCGTGAAGCATGCCGGCACGCCGTGGGAGCTGGGCCTGGCCGAAACCCAGCAGACGCTGGTGCTGAACGGCCTGCGCAGCCGCATCCGCGTGCAGGCCGACGGCCAGATGCGCACGGGCCGCGACGTGGTCATCGCCGCCATGCTGGGCGCCGACGAAATCGGCTTCGCCACCGCGCCGCTGGTGGTGGAAGGCTGCATCATGATGCGCAAGTGCCACCTCAACACCTGCCCCGTGGGCGTGGCGACCCAGGACCCCGTCCTGCGCGCCAAGTTCCAGGGCAAGCCGGAACACGTGGTGAACTACTTCTTCTTCGTGGCCGAGGAAGCGCGCCAGATCATGGCCCAGCTGGGCATCCGTACTTACGACGAACTGATCGGCCGTTCCGACCTGCTGGACAAGTCGAAAGCCATCACGCACTGGAAGGCGCAGGGCCTGGACTTCTCGCGCATCTTCTACCAGGCCGTCACGGACAAGCCCCTGGCCATCTACCACAACGAGGAACAGGAGCACGGCCTGGAAAAGGCGCTGGACCACAAGCTCATCGCCCAGGCCCGTGCGGCGCTGGAGAAAGGCGAGCGCGTGTCCTTCATCTCGCCGGTGCGCAACCTGAACCGCACCGTGGGCGCCATGCTCTCGGGCGAAGTGGCCAAGCGCTACGGCCATGAAGGCCTGCCGGACGACACCATCCACATCCAGCTGCAGGGCACGGCGGGCCAGTCCGCGGGCGCCTTCCTGGCCCATGGCATCACCATCGACCTGGTGGGCGAAGGCAACGACTATGTGGGCAAGGGCCTGTCCGGCGGCCGCATCATCGTGCGCCCGAACACCGAGTTCCGCGGCTGGGCGGTGAACAACATCATCGTCGGCAATACCGTGATGTACGGCGCCATTGCAGGCGAAGCCTTCATCAACGGCGTGGCGGGCGAGCGTTTCGCGGTGCGCAACTCGGGCGCCACGGCCATCGTGGAAGGCCTGGGCGACCACGGCTGCGAATACATGACGGGCGGCACCGTGGTGGTGCTGGGCGCCACCGGCCGCAATTTCGCGGCGGGCATGAGCGGCGGCATCGCCTACGTCTACGACCCGGACGGCGAGTTCGAGCGCAAATGCAATATGTCCATGGTCAGCCTGGAAGCCGTGCTGCCTGCGGCCGAGCAGCATGTGGACAAGTCCACCTGGCACGCCCAGCACCGCAACGGCACGCCGGAAGCGGACGAGACCATCCTGAAGCGCCTGATCGAACGCCACTTCAAGCACACGGGCAGCACCCGCGCCCGCCTGTTGCTGGACAACTGGGCGGAGAGCCGCACCAAGTTCGTGAAGGTCTTCCCGAACGAGTACAAGCGCGCCCTGGTCGAAATGGCCGAGAACGCCGCCGTCGAAGCGGAAACCCAGGCGATCGCCGCCTAAAGCCTGGACAGAAAGGAATACAAAGTGGGAAAAATCACCGGTTTCATGGAATTCCAGCGCCAGGAAGAGGGCCATCTGGCGCCCGAGGCGCGGGTCAAGAACTACAAGGAGTTCGTGCTGCACCTGACGGACGAGCAGGCCAAGGTGCAGGGCGCGCGCTGCATGGACTGCGGCATCCCCTTCTGCAACACGGGCTGCCCGGTCAACAACATCATCCCGGACTGGAACGACCTGGTCTACCGCAACCATTACCGCGCCGCGCTGGACGTGCTGCACTCGACCAACAACTTCCCCGAGTTCACGGGCCGCATCTGCCCCGCGCCCTGCGAGAGCGCCTGCACCCTGGGCATCGGCGACGACCCGGTCGGCATCAAATCCATCGAGCACAAGATCATCGATACCGGCTGGGAAAACGGCTGGGTCCTGCCCCAGCCCGCGTCCGTCAAGACGGGCAAGAAGGTCGCCATCGTCGGTTCCGGCCCTGCGGGCCTGGCGGCGGCCCAGCAGCTGGCGCGCGCCGGCCATGAGGTGACGGTCTTCGAGAAGTCCGACCGCGCGGGCGGCCTGCTGCGCTACGGCATCCCCGACTTCAAGATGGAAAAGTCCCATATCGACCGCCGCATCGAACAGATGGAAGCGGAGGGCGTGAAGTTCCGCCTTTCCACCCTGATCGGCAAGGATTTCCCGGCCACGGTGAACAACTGGGCCAAGGAGACCATCTTCCCCGAAGACCTGGAAAAGGACTTCGACGCGGTGGTGATCGCGGGCGGTGCCGAGCAGCCGCGCGACCTGCCAGTGCCGGGCCGCGAACTCAAGGGCGTGCACTTCGCCATGGACTTCCTGCCCCAGCAGAACAAGGTGAACGCAGGCGACAAGGTCAAGGACCAGATCAAGGCCACCGGCAAGCACGTGGTGGTGATCGGCGGCGGCGACACGGGTTCGGACTGCGTGGGCACCTCCAACCGCCACGGCGCGGCCAGCGTGACCCAGTTCGAACTCATGCCCATGCCGCCCGAGCAGGAAAACAAGCCCCTGGTCTGGCCTTACTGGCCGACCAAGCTGCGCACCTCTTCGTCCCACGAGGAAGGCTGCGAGCGCGACTGGGCAGTGGCCACCAAGCGCCTGGAAGGCAAGGGCGGCAAGGTCGAGAAGCTGATCGCCTGCCGCGTCGAATGGAAAGACGGCAAGATGAGCGAAGTGCCGAACTCCGAGTTCGAGCTGAAGGCCGACCTGGTGCTGCTGGCCATGGGCTTCGTGTCCCCGGTCCAGCAGGTGCTGGATGCCTTCGGCGTGGACAAGGACGCCCGCGGCAACGCCCGCGCCACCACGGACGGCGAAGGCTGCTACAAGACCAGCAAGCCGGGCGTGTTCGCGGCCGGCGACATGCGCCGTGGCCAGTCCCTCGTGGTCTGGGCCATCCGCGAGGGCCGCCAGTGCGCCCGCGCGGTGGACGAATACCTGATGGGCTCTTCCGTCCTCCCGCGCTGAGCCGGGCCTGTTACGCACAACGCAGCGCCCCGCCGGGGCGCTGCGTTGTTTGCGCTACCATTTTCGGCCCCCTGATGGTTGTGTTCTTGCAACCTAAGGTTAGATAAATTCCAAATATTGTTGATCTGTTTCGCTAAGCAGGCCAAAATGCAATCTCAAGAAAACGTTTTCAAGCCCTCAAGAAAACGTTTTCAAAAAATAGAACCGGCACGGCCGACATAAAGGAGACTCCATGAACTGCTCACGCCCCGCAGGCGGCTGAGGCCATCGCCAGGTGGCCGCCCTCAGGCTGCCCACAAGACATTCGAAGTTTTGTAGCACCCACCCCACGGCCGAGCCCGCCCAAGAGGCCCGTCCGTTACCAACTCTCAGAGAGGAGACGCAGTGCGTAATCGTAAGAAAGGCGTTGCCGTTCAGCCAAACACCAAACAACGGTTGATTTCCCTTGCCGTGGCCAGCGCGTGCGCGGCCATCGTGCCAGCCCATGCCCAGACCACCGGCGCGGCGCCGGACGAGGAACCCCAGAAGATCATCGTGACCGGCCTGCGCGCCGCCATGCAGTCCACCCTGAACCTCAAGCGCAACGCCGACGGGTTCGTGGACGGCATCGTGGCCGAAGACATCGGCAAGTTCCCGGATACCAACCTGGCCGAGTCCCTGCAGCGCATTTCGGGCGTCTCCATCGACCGCAACCTGGGCGAAGGCGCGCGCGTTACCGTGCGCGGCGTGGGCCCCGACCTGAACATGGTGCTGCTGAACGGCCGCCAGATGCCGACCTCGGCGCTGGACAACCTGAACGGCCGCTCCTTCGACTTCGCCAACCTGGCCTCGGAAGCCGTGTCCCAGATCCAGGTGTACAAGTCGAGCCGTGCCGACACGCCGCCGGGCGGCATCGGCGCCACCATCAACATCATGAGCGCGCGCCCCTTCGACCGTCCCGGCCGCCAGGCGTCCGTGGGCGTAAAGGCCGTCTACGACGAGTCGAACAACCGCCTGCCGGGCGAGAACAAGGTCGGCAAGTCCCTGACCCCGGAAGTGTCCGGCCTGTACAGCGAGACCTTCGGCATGTTCGGCGTCGCCATCTCGGGCAGCTACCAGGAACGCAATTCGGGCGTGAATTCGGCCCTGGTTGCCAACGGCTGGGTCGGCCCCTACAAGGGCAATGAATCGAAGGCCGTGGAACGCCTGGTGCCGGGCGCGGCCGGGATCAAGAACTTCCCTGACGCCAACGATATCTATCTCTGGCCGCAGAACATGAACTACAACACCCGCGGCACCCACCGCGAGCGTACCAACGGCCAGCTGACCCTGCAGTTCAAGCCCAACAAGGACCTGGTCACCACGCTGGACTACACCTACTCGCAGAACAAAATCCACAGCAAGTACAACGAGATGAGCGTGTGGTTCAACAACGGCCCGTCGAGCGGCACCTGGACCGACGGTCCGGTGGCGGCGCCCCTGGTCTACACCACCAACATCACCGACCGCGGCCCCACCACCGCGCCGGAAGACCTGAGCACCAACGGCGGCGACTACGGCACCAAGTCCACCAACGGCTCCACCGGCCTGAATGTGCAGTGGAAGGTTACGCCCTCCCTGAAACTGAACCTCGACGGGCACCACTCCACCGCCGTATCGAAACGGGACAGCCCCTTCGGAAGCAACAACGACCTGGCCACGGCCACCTTCAACCGCGCCATCACCTCGCTGGACTTCAACAACTACATGCCGGTGCTGAGCGTCACCACCGTTCCTGGCAACTCGCCGCACATGGTGGCAGGTTCCTGGTTCCAGGACGGCTACCAGCGCATGGTCATCGACCAGTTCCAGGCGGGCGGCAAACTGTCGCTGCTGGAATCGTCGAACCTGAACTTCGGCCTGTCGCACACCAAGGTCAAGAACCGCTCCCTGTTCAAGCAGGTGCAGCAGAACGCCTGGGGCGGCGCGGGCGACAAGACCCAGGACCAGTCCCTGTGGCATCAGTCCAGGTTGAGCGACTACTTCGGCAAGCTGGGCGGCAGCAGCGACCCGAAACTGATGCAGACGTACTACACCTTCAACCTGGCCGCCATGCGCGAGGCCGCCATCAAGAGCACGGGCGCCCCGCAGGACTTCACGCCCACCCTGGTGAATCCGGACTGGGAACGCCGCACCACGGAGAAGAGCAAGTCGCTGTACCTGCAGATGAACACCGAGTGGGAAATCGCCGGCATGCCGGCCCACACCGGCATCGGCGCGCGCTACGAGAAGACCGACGTGCTCTCCACCACCCTGTCCACCGTGCCGCAGTCCATCGACTGGGTTTCGCAGAATGAGCTGAACCTGAACTCCAGCGGCAGCACCTTCGTCAGCGGCACGGGCAGCTACAACCACGTGCTGCCAAGCCTGGACTTCGACATCGACCCGCGTTCGGACGTGAAGCTGCGCGCCA
Source organism: Massilia endophytica (assembly GCF_021165955.1). Lineage (NCBI taxonomy): Bacteria > Pseudomonadati > Pseudomonadota > Betaproteobacteria > Burkholderiales > Oxalobacteraceae > Massilia > Massilia endophytica. Next base: position 4,917,391 of record NZ_CP088952.1, read on the forward strand.
GCTACGGCGAAACCATCGGCCGCCCGATGTACGACCAGATCATCGCCAGCACCTCGCTGTCGAACAGCCTGGGCGTGACGGGCGTGAACGGCACGGCCGGCAATCCTGGCCTGAAGCCGGTCAAGTCGAAGAACAAGGACCTGTCGGCCGAATGGTATTACGACAAGCAGAGCATGGTATCGCTGGGCCTCTTCCACAAGAGCCTGAGCAATTACGCGGGCAACCGCGTGGTGCAGGGCACCGGCACGGTGACCACCCCGATCGGCGGCAAGTACTACAACCAGGCCATTTCCGCCAGCGGCGGCGGCTGCACCGCGACCGACACCATCTGCGTGCGCAACTACATCTTCCGCACCTTCAACGGCCAGCCTGGCGTGAAGGCCGTGTCGCTGACGCCGAACTCGCTGGGCGTGATCGAGGGCACCATCACCGGCATCGCCGGCGATCCCTTCGTGCCGACCCGCGTGACCACGCCGGTCAACGAGAAGAACGCCAACCTGAAGGGCGCCGAGATCAATGTGCAGCACATGTTCGGCAGCAGCGGCTTCGGCGTGCAGGCCAACTACACCTACGTGAAGTCGGGCCTGACCTTCGACAATACGGGCACGACGGACCAGTTCGCGCTGGTCGGCCTCAGCGACTCTGCCAACCTGGTCGGCATCTACGAAGATGCCAAGTGGAGCATCCGCGCCGCCTACAACTGGCGTGACAAGTTCCTCGTCACCCCGGCGGACAACGGCAAGTCGAACCCGCGCTACACCGACGCCTACGGCCAGCTGGACCTGAGCATCGGCTACAACATCGACAAGAACCTGTCGGTGCAGTTCGAAGGCATCAACCTCACCGACGAAACCGTGCGCCAGTACGGCCGTACCGAGTCGATGGCCCTGTACGCAGCCCAGCAGGGCCCGCGCTACATGCTGTCGGCGCGCTACAAGTTCTAAGCGTGTGAAGCATCCGGCCCGGCGCAAGCCGGGCCGGTTTTCAAGACGGGCCGCGAAGATTGCGGCCCCTGTCGTTTTGGACTGTGCAACAATATCCTCATCAACAGTACGAAGAAGCGCTGTCTTCATGGCCAAAGCACTACCCGAGATCACCCTGGCGCCCGGCGCCACCCTGGACGACGCCCAGCTCACCTCGACCGAACCGTATGTGATCCGCGGACTGGCCGCCGCCTGGCCGCTGGTGCAGGCCGCGCGCGCCTCGGCCGCGGAGGCAGCCGCCTACCTGCAGCGCTTCGGCGGCGGCGCCCCCGTCACCGCCTGGCTGGGCGGCCCTGAGATCGGCGGCCGCTTCTTCTATAACGAGGACATGAGCGGCTTCAATTACGAAGCGCGCCGCGCGCGCCTGGACCAGGTGCTCGGCGAACTGCTCGCCTGTGCGGACAAGGAGCAGCCGCCCGCCATTTACGTGGGCTCGACCATGATCGACGCCAGCCTGCCCGGCCTGCGCGCGGAGAACGACCTGGATTTCGGCGCGCGCGAACCCCTGGCCAGCATCTGGATCGGCAACCGCACCCGTGTCTGCGCCCACTACGACCTGCCGGACAATATCGCCTGCGTGGCCGCGGGCCGCCGCCGCTTCACCCTGTTCCCGCCCGGGCAGATCGGCAACATGTACATGGGCCCTCTCGACTTCAACCCCGCGGGCCAGGCCGTGTCCATGGTGGACCTGGCGCAGCCGGACCTGCAGCGCTATCCCCGCTTCGCCGACGCGCTGGCCGAGGCCCGCGTGGCCGAGCTGGAGGCGGGCGACGCCATCTTCATTCCCAGCATGTGGCTGCACGACGTGGCCGCGCTCGAACCCTTCAACATCCTGGTCAACTACTGGTGGCGCCAGTCCCCGCCCTGGATGGACACGCCGCAGAACACCCTGATGCACGCGCTCCTCAGCATGCGCGACCTGCCGCCCGCGCAGCGGCAGATCTGGAAACAGCTGTTCGGGCACTACGTTTTCGACAGCGACGGCAGCGAGGCGGCCCATCTGCCGCCTTCGGCGCGCGGCATTCTGGCGCCGCTCGACGCCGACGCCGCGCGCAGCCTGCGCGCCTTCCTTCTCAACCGGCTCAATCGTTAAGGTGATTTATGCAAGCTAGCCGCCCGTCCCAACCCCGCCCCATCCGCCGCCTGATCATCGCCGGCGGCGGCACCGCCGGCTGGATGTCGGCCGCCATGCTCTCCAAATCGCTGGGCAGGCTGATGGAGATCATCCTCGTCGAGTCCGACGAAATCGGCACCGTGGGCGTGGGCGAGGCCACCATTCCCACCATGATCAACTTCCACAAGCTGCTGGAGCTGGACGAAGCGCAGTTCATGGCCGCCACCAACGCCACCTTCAAGCTGGGCATCAGCTTCGAGAACTGGCGCGCCATCGGCGAGCACTACATCCATTCCTTCGGCGAAACGGGCATCGACCACTGGACCGCCGGCTTCCAGCATTTCTGGCACAAGGGGCGGGAACGAGGCTTGGCGGGCGGCTACGGCGATTACTGCCTGGAGCTGCGGGCGGCCCAGAAGGAGCGCTTCGCCCACCTGCCGGACGACGGCCTGAACTACGCCTACCACCTCGACGCGGGCGCCTACGCGCGCTTCCTGCGCCGCTTCAGCGAAGGCTTCGGCGTGCGCCGGGTGGAGGGCAAGATCGGCAGCGTGAATACGGACCCGGAGAGCGGCCACATCGCCTCCCTCACCCTGGCGGACGGCAGCGTGCTCGAAGGCGATTTCTTCATCGACTGCACGGGCTTCCGCTCCCTGCTGCTGGGCGGGGCCCTCGGCGTGCCCTACGAGGACTGGTCGGAGCTGCTGCTGTGCGACAGCGCGCTGGCGGTGCAGACGGAATCGACGGAGCGCATGGTGCCCTACACCCGCTCCATCGCCCACGGGGGCGGCTGGCAGTGGCAGATTCCCCTGCAGACGCGGGTGGGCAACGGCCTGGTCTACAGCAGCCGCTACCTGGACGACGACAGCGCGCGCGAGACCCTGCTCGGCAATCTCGACAGCAAACCCCTGTTCGAGCCGCGCCTGATCCGCTTCAAGCCAGGCCAGCGGGCCCAGACCTGGAAGGCCAACTGCGTGGCCTTCGGCCTGTCGAGCGGCTTCCTGGAACCCATCGAGTCGACCAGCATCCACCTGATCTCGCGCAACCTGATCCGCCTGATGCAGCTCTTCCCCACGGACGGCATCAGCGCCGCCGACATCGAGGAATACAACCGCCAGGTGAGCGAGGAAATGGTCCACATCCGCGACTTCATCATCCTGCACTACCACCTCAACGAGCGGCAGGAGCCCCTCTGGCGCGCCTGCCGCGAGATGGAAGTGCCCGCCACGCTGCGCCACCGGCTCGAGCTCTTCGGCGACACGGGCCGCGTGTTCCGGGAGCAGAAGGAGCTCTTCGCGGAAAACTCCTGGATCCAGGTGATGCTGGGCCAGGGCCTGATCCCGGCCAGCCACCACCGCAGCGCCGACCTCATGCCCGACCACGAACTGAAGGGCTTCCTCGACAGCATCCGCACGCGGGTCGACCAGCTCGTGGCCCAGCTCCCGCCCCACAAGGACTACGTGCGCCGCTACTGCGGCAGCTGAGCCCGTGTCCCCTGCTGGTGCCTGGCACCAGAAGGGGACATTTTTGCTGCGGAGCAGCAGATCGGGAAATATTTCCAAATGTAAATTGCTGACCGGCGGGTTATTAGTGTTGTATTATTGACTTCTTGCTCTCCGTCCTGGCGCCCCCTCCGAGGCGTCGCCAGCAGAGGGGGACGTTTCTGGATTACAATATGACATTAAAAACAAAGAGCGTAGCCCGTGCCGAATCTTGTCGAAATCCGTGACCTGCACTTTTCCTATGGTAAGCGGCCCATCCTGGCCGGCCTCCATATGGATTTCCCCAAGGGGAAGGTGATTGCGGTCATGGGCGGCTCCGGTTCGGGCAAGACCACCGTGCTGCGCCTGATCGGCGGCCAGGTCCGCCCCAGGCAGGGCCATGTCCAGGTGGACGGGCAGATCGTCCACAAGCTGAAGACGGCCGACCTGTATCTGCTGCGCCGCAAGATGGGCATGCTCTTCCAGCACGGCGCCCTGTTCACCGACCTCACCGTGTTCGAGAACGTGGCCTTCCCGCTGCGCGAGCATACCGACCTGCCCGATGAGCTGATCCGCGACCTGGTGCTGATGAAGCTGCACGCCGTCGGCCTGCGCAACGCCGCCAAGCTGAAGCCGGGCGAGATCTCGGGCGGCATGGCGCGCCGCGTGGCCCTGGCCCGCTCCATCGCGCTCGACCCGCAATTGATCATGTACGACGAACCCTTTGCCGGCCTCGACCCCATTTCCATGGGCGTGACCGCCAACCTGATCCGCAACCTGAACGACGCCCTGGGCTCGACCAGCATCCTGGTCTCGCACGACGTGAAGGAGTCCTTCCAGATCGCGGACTATGTGTACTTCCTCTCGCAGGGCAAGATCGTGGCCCATGGCACCCCGGCGGACATGCTGGTCTCCACCGACCCTTACGTGAAGCAGTTCGTGCACGCCGAGGCCGACGGCCCCGTGCCCTTCCACTATCCCGGCAAGTCGCTGGCCGACGACCTGGGCCTGGGAGGGCGCGCCTGATGCTGATCCGACCCATCGAACGCCTGGGCCTGGCGGTCCACACCACCGCCCGCGAGTACGTGGAGGCCGTGGGCCTGGCCACGCGCATGTTCTTCGTGATGCTGGGCCTCTCGCCTGGCCTGCTGCGCCGCCCCCGCCTGCTGATCGAGCAGATGCATTTCATCGGCAACTACTCGATGCTCATCATTACCCTGTCCGGCCTCTTCGTGGGCATGGTGCTGGGCCTGCAGGGCTATTACACCCTGAACAAGTACGGCGCCGAGGAGTCGCTCGGCCTGCTGGTCGCCCTCGGCCTGACCCGCGAGCTGGGCCCTGTGATCACGGCACTGCTGTTCGCCGGCCGCGCGGGCACCTCGCTCACGGCGGAGATCGGCCTCATGAAGGCCGGCGAGCAGCTCTCGGCCATGGAAATGATGGCCGTGAACCCGATCCAGCGCGTGCTGGCGCCCCGCTTCTGGGCGGGCGTGGTGTCGGTGCCGGTGCTGGCCTCCATCTTCAGCGCCGTGGGCGTCTTCGGCGGCTACATCGTCGGCGTGAAGCTGATCGGCGTGGACGAGGGCGCCTTCTGGTCGCAGATGCAGAACGGCGTCGACGTGTGGAAGGACGTGTTCAACGGTTTCGTGAAGAGCGTGGTGTTCGGCGTGGCCATCACCTTCATCTCCCTCTACCAGGGCTATGAGGCGCAGCCGACTCCCGAGGACGTGGCAGGCGCCACCACCCGCACCGTGGTGGTGTCGTCCCTGATGATCTGGTGGCTGGACTTCATGCTCACGGCGCTGATGTTCAGCAAGTAATACCCGAGCCGGGCGCTGCTGCCCCGGCAAAAAACGATAGGATAAGTTTTATGCAACGCAAATCTGTGGATCTCTGGGTGGGTCTCTTCGTGGTGGCCGGTGTCGCGGCGCTGATGTTCCTCGCCCTGAAGGCAGGCAATATGAGCACCCTGTCCTTCGCCAAGACCTATGAAATCACGGCCAAGTTCGACAATATCGGCAGCCTCAAGCCGCAGGCGGCCGTCAAGGCCTCGGGCGTGGTGGTGGGCCGCGTGTCGCGCATCGTCTTCGACGACAAGAGCTACAAGGCCTCCGTGACCCTGGACATGGAAGAAGCCTACAAGTTCCCCAAGGACAGCTCGGCCAAGATCCTGACTTCGGGCCTGCTGGGCGAGCAGTACATCGGCATCGAGGCCGGCGGCGAGGAAACGAACCTGAAGGCGGGCGACCGCATCGCCCGCACCCAGTCCGCGGCCGTGCTGGAAGACCTGATCAACCAATTCATCTATAGCAAGGCTGCTGAAGGAAAGGACTCCAACTGATGAGCCAATCGACCCTGCGCCACAGCCTGCTGGCCCTGGCCGCCGCCGCCGCGCTGAGCGGCTGCGCCACCAGCAGCAATCCGGCCGACCCGCTGGAAGGCTACAACCGCGCCATGTTCAAGTTCAACGACGCGGTGGACCGCGCCGTCCTCAAGCCCGTGGCCACCGGCTACAAGAACGTCACCCCGGACTTCGTGCAGACCGGCGTCGCCAACTTCTTCGGCAACCTGTCCGACGTGTGGACCGCCGCCAACAACCTGATGCAGGGCAAGGGCAAGGAAGGCATGTCGGACGTGATGCGCGTGGCGCTGAACTCCACCTTCGGCCTGCTGGGCGTGCTGGATATCGCCTCCGAGGCGGGCCTGCAGAAGCATAACGAGGACCTGGGCCAGACCATGGGCTACTACGGCGTGACGCCCGGCCCCTACATCGTGCTGCCCCTGTTCGGCCCCTCCACCCTGCGCGACACGGTGGGCCTGCCGGCCGACCTGGCCGCCGATCCCTGGGCCTACAAGGACCCCGTCAATGTGCGCAATATCGGCAGCGGCGTGCGCCTGATCGACAAGCGCGCCCAGCTGCTCGACGCGAGCAGCCTGCTGGAGGACGCGGCCCTGGACCGCTATGAATTCGTGCGCGACGGCTGGCTGCAGCGCCGCCGCAGCCAGGTCTACGACGGCGACCCGCCGCCGGAGCCGCAGAAAAAGGAAAGCGACTGAGCAGGGCGCTGCCCCTGCCGGGGGCCGGGCTATAATGGCCCTGTCCGGCTGCGCAGGGGCGCCAGCCGATTTTAAAGGTTAGACAAGATGAAACTGATCAAGCAATTTATCGCATTCGCCACCATGGCCTTCGTGCTGGCCGCTCCGGGCGCCCAGGCGCAGTCCGCCAACGAGGCGCCGGACGTCCTGGTCAAGCGCATCAGTTCGGAAGTGCTGGAAACGGCCAAGAACGACAAGGAAATTCAGGCTGGCAACACCAAGCGCGTCATGGACCTGGTGGAAACCAAGATCCTGCCCTATGTGGACTTCGAGCGCATGACCCAGCTGGCCGCCGGCCGCTACTGGCGCGAAGCCACGCCGGAGCAGAAGCGCGCCCTGTCGGCCGAGTTCCGCACCCTGCTGATCTTCACCTACTCGGGCGCCCTGTCCCAGGTGAAGAACCAGACCGTGGAGTTCAAGCCCCTGCGGGCCGACCCGGCCGATACGGAAGTGGAAGTGCGCTCCCAGGTGAACCAGCCGCGCGGCGAGCCCATTCCCCTGAACTACCGCGTCGCCAAGACCCCGGCAGGCTGGAAGATCTACGACATCAACGTGCTGGGCGCCTGGCTGGTGGAAACCTACAAGGGCACCTTCAGCAGCGAAATCAGCAAGGGCGGCATCGACGGCCTGATCAAGACCCTGGCCGCCAAGAACAAGCAGCTGGCCAGCAAGCCCCTGAACACCAAACCTGCCGTAAAGTAAGCACCATGTCCGAAGCTGCCGACAACCCCATGCAGTCCCTCAGCGCCATGACCGTGGATAACGCCACGGCGGCGCTGGAACACGGCCTGGCCGCCATCCGCGCGGGCCATACCGTGTTCGACCTGCGCAATGTGGTGTCGGTGGACTCGGCCGCCGTGTCCGTCATGCTGGCCTGGCAGCGCGCCGCCGCCGCCGCCGGCGTGGCGCTCCGCCTGGAGCACCTGCCGCCCTCCCTGCGCAGCCTGACCAAGCTCTATGGCGTATGTTCGCTGGTGTCGCCCGCCCTGGCCGACTCCCCGGCGGACCTGCACCACCATTGACCCCCGCCCCACCCCGCCGCGCAGTACCCGCTTTTGCCCCTGCGGCATAGCAAATCCGAAATTCCAATATAATTGACCGTTGCCGTGCCTGTAGAGCACGGCGCTCGCATCCCCGGCCCGCGGGCCGCCAGCGCAACGGTCGAGCGTTGCTCAGAAAACTAACAGCCAAGCATGACAGCAATCGAAATCAGCAATGTCGAGAAGCGCTACAAGTCGCTCCAGGCACTGGGCGGCGTGTCACTCAGGATCGAGGAGGGCGAGTTCTTCGGCCTGCTCGGACCGAACGGCGCAGGCAAGACCACCCTCATCTCCATCATCGCGGGCCTGATCCGGGCCGACGCGGGCACGGTGAAGATCCACGGCCACGACGTGGTGGGCGACTTCCGCGAAGCGCGCAGGAAGCTGGGCGTGGTGCCCCAGGAACTGGTCTTCGATCCCTTCTTCACGGTGCGCGAAACCCTGCGCCTGCAATCGGGCTACTTCGGCCTGAAGAACAATGACAAGTGGATTGACGAGGTCATGGAAAACCTCGACCTCACGAAGAAGGCGGACACCAATATGCGCGCCCTCTCCGGCGGCATGAAGCGGCGCGTGCTCGTGGCCCAGGCCCTGGTGCACAAGCCGCCCGTCATCGTGCTGGACGAGCCCACCGCCGGCGTGGACGTGGAGCTGCGCCAGACCCTGTGGAAGTTCATTTCGCGCCTGAACCGCGAAGGCCACACCGTGGTGCTCACCACCCACTACCTGGAAGAGGCGCAGGCGATGTGCAAGCGCGTCGCCATGCTCAAGCTGGGCAAGGTGGAAGCGCTGGACACCATGTCGAACCTGATCCGCCGCATCAGCGGCTCCCAGCTCATCGTGCACATGAAGCAGGGCGTGCTGCCGGAGGACCTGCGTCCCCTCATCACGCATCCCGAGGAAGCGCAGACGGGCCACAAGTACAGCCTGCGCATCAACGAATACTCCGAGGTCGAGACCATCCTCGCCCGCCTGCGCGAAAGCGGCGCCGTCATCGACGAGATGCAGCTGCAGCAGGCCGACCTCGAAGACATCTTCATCCAGATTATGGAAGGGAACCCCGTCGCATGATTTCCACCGGTTTCCGCACCCTCGTCTACAAGGAAACGCTGCGCTTCTACAAGGTCGCCACCCAGACCATCGCCGCGCCCATCCTGACCGCCATGCTCTACCTGCTGATCTTCGGCCATGTGCTCGAAGGCCGCGTGCAGGTCTATCCCGGCGTGAGCTACACGGCCTTCCTCATTCCCGGCCTGGTGATGATGAGCGTCCTGCAGAACGCCTTCGCGAATTCCTCGTCCTCGCTGATCCAGTCCAAAATCACGGGCAACCTCGTGTTCGTGCTGCTCACGCCCCTGTCGCACTGGGAGCTGTTCTCCGCCTATGTGATCGCCGCCATGGTGCGCGGCATCGTGGTGGGCCTGGGGGTCTTCGTGGTGACGGCCTGGTTCGCGCACATGAGCTTCCAGTGGCCGCTGTGGATCCTCGTGTTCGCCCTGCTGGGCGCCGCCATCCTGGGCACCATGGGCCTGATCGCGGGCATCTGGGCCGAGAAATTCGACCAGCTGGCCGCCTTCCAGAACTTCCTGATCATGCCGCTGACCTTCCTCTCCGGCGTGTTCTACTCCATCCATTCGCTGCCCGCCTTCTGGCTGGGCGTGTCGCACCTGAATCCGTTCTTCTACATGATCGACGGCTTCCGCTACGGCTTCTTCGGCCAGTCCGACATCAATCCCTGGACCAGCCTTGCCATCGTGACCGCCTTCCTGGTGGTGCTGGCGCTGCTGGCCATCCGTCTTCTGCGCAGCGGCTACCGCCTGCGCCACTGAAAGGAATCACCGTGACCACCACTCCTGAAGCCATCCACGGCTATATCGCCGCAGGACTCGAATGCACCCACCTGGAAGTGGAAGGCGACGGCCAGCACTTCCAGGCCGTGATCGTGTCGCCAGCCTTTGCGGGCAAGCGCCCGATCCAGCGCCACCAGCTGGTGTACGCAGCGCTGGGCGACCGCATGCGCGAGGAGATCCACGCGCTGTCGATGAAGACCCTGACCCCCGAAGAATTCCAAGGATAAGCCGACATGGACAAACTTCTCATCACCGGCGGCAAGCGCCTCATGGGCGACATTCCCATCTCCGGCGCCAAGAACGCGGCGCTGCCCATCCTGTGCGCGGGCCTGCTGACGGCGGGCGAGCTGGAACTGTCCAACGTGCCGAACCTGCACGACGTTGCCACCATGCTCAAGCTGCTGCGCCAGACCGGCCTGGCCGTGGAGCAGAACGGCGACAAGGTCACCATGAACGGCAGCAAAATCGACAAGTTCGAGGCGCCGTACGAGCTGGTGAAGACCATGCGCGCTTCCATCCTGGTACTGGGACCGCTGCTGGCGCGCTTCGGCCAGGCCAAGGTGTCGCTGCCGGGCGGCTGCGCCATCGGCTCGCGTCCCGTTGACCAGCACATCAAGGGCCTGCGCGCCCTGGGCGCGGAGATCTCCATCGACGCGGGCTATATCTACGCCAAGGCGAAGAAGCTGAAGGGCGCCCGCGTGGTGACGGACATGATCACCGTCACCGGCACCGAGAACCTGCTCATGGCAGCGACCTTGGCCGAAGGCGAAACCGTGCTGGAAAATGCGGCGCGCGAACCGGAAGTGACCGACCTGGCCCACCTGCTGGTGGCCATGGGCGCGAAGATCGACGGCATCGGCACCGACCGCCTGGTGATCCAGGGCGTGCCCGCGCTGAACGGCGCCAAGCATGCCGTGATCTCGGACCGCATCGAGGCGGCCACCTTCCTCTGCGCCGTGGCGGCGGCTGGCGGCGACATCACCATCCGCAACACCCGCACGGACATCATGGACGCGGCCCTCGACAAGCTGCGCGAGATGGGCGTGCAGCTCACCGTGGGCGACAACTGGATCCGCGCGAAGATGGACGGCCGTCCGAAGCCGGTGAATTTCCGCACCACCGAATACCCCGGCTTCCCCACCGATATGCAGGCCCAGTTCATGGCCGTGAACATCATTGCCGACGGTTCGAGCCGCGTGACCGAAACCATCTTCGAGAACCGCTTCATGCACGTGCAGGAAATGAACCGCCTGGGCGCGAAGATCGACACGGACGGCAACACGGCCCACATCACCGGCGTGAACCAGCTGATCGGCGCGCCCGTGATGGCGACCGACCTGCGCGCATCGGCCTCGCTGGTCATCGCGGGCCTGGCGGCCAAGGGCGAAACCCTGGTGGACCGCATCTATCACCTGGACCGCGGCTACGACCGCATGGAAGTCAAGCTCTCCGCCGTCGGCGCCAATATCACCCGTATCAAGTAAATCATGTCTTCCAACCAGCTTATCCTTGCCCTGTCGAAGGGCCGCATTTTCGAGGACACCCTGCCGCTGCTGGCGGCAGCCGGCATCACGGTCACCGAGAATCCGGAAACTTCGCGCAAGCTGATCCTGCCCACCAACGATCCGGACGTGCGCGTGCTGATCGTGCGCGCCACCGACGTGCCGACCTATGTGCAGCATGGCGCGGCGGACTTCGGGGTGGCAGGCAAGGACGTGCTGCTGGAACATGGCGGCGAGGGCCTCTACCAGCCCATCGACCTGAATATCGCCCAGTGCCGCATGTCGGTGGCGGTGAAGGCGGGCTTCGACTATGAAAGCGCCGTGCGCCAGGGCGCCCGCCTGCGCGTGGCCACCAAGTTCACGCAGACGGCGCGCGAGCACTTCGCGGCCAAGGGCGTGCACGTTGACCTCATCAAGCTGTACGGCTCCATGGAGCTGGCGCCGCTGGTGGGCCTGTCCGACGCCATCGTCGACCTGGTGAGCACGGGCAGCACCCTGCGCGCCAACAACCTGGTGGAAGTGGAGGAGATCATGGACATCTCCTCGCGCCTGGTCGTCAACCAGGCCGCGCTGAAGCTCAAGCGCGCCCGCCTGCAACCGATCATCGAGGCCTTCGACCGCGCCTCCAAAGCCAAGGCCCAACAATCATGATCCGCAAGCTCGACTCCGCCCAGATCGATTTCCAGGAAAAGCTCGACGCCCTGCTGGCCTTCGAAGCAGAAACCGACTACGCCATCGAAACCGCCGTCGCCGATATCATCAAGCAGGTGCGCGCGCGCGGCGACGAGGCCGTGGTGGAATACACCAACAAGTTCGACCGCATTCCCAATGGCGGCGCGCAGGACATGCACGCCTTCGAAATCGGCCGGCAGGAGCTGGACGCGGCGCTGGCCGCGCTGCCGGAGAAGCAGCGCGCGGCGCTGCGCACGGCCGCCGAACGCATCCGCCTCTTCCACGAGCGCCAGAAGCAGGAGCTGCAGGGCTTCAGCTACACGGAGGCCGACGGCACGGTGCTGGGCCAGCGCATCACGCCCCTGGACCGCGTGGGCATCTACGTCCCGGGCGGCAAGGCGGCCTATCCTTCCTCCGTGCTGATGAATGCAGTGCCCGCGAAAGTGGCCGGCGTGGGCGAGATCGTGATGGTGGTGCCGACGCCGGACGGCGTGAAGAACCAGATGGTGCTGGCCGCCGCCGCCATTGCGGGCGTGGACCGCGTGATCGGCATCGGCGGCGCCCAGGCGGTGGCCGCGCTGGCCTATGGCACGGAGAGCATCAAGGCGGTGGACAAGATCGTCGGTCCAGGCAACGCCTATGTGGCCGCTGCCAAGCGCCGCGTCTTCGGCGCCGTGGGCATCGACATGATCGCCGGGCCTTCCGAAATCCTCGTCCTCTGCGACGGGACCACGGACCCGGACTGGGTGGCCATGGACCTGTTCTCCCAGGCCGAGCATGACGAACTGGCGCAGGCCATCATGCTCTGCCCGGACGCGGACTACATCGCGAAGGTGGAAGCGAGCATCGCCAAGCTGCTGCCGGAAATGCCGCGCGCGGAAGTGATCCGCACCTCGCTGAAGGACCGCGGCGCCCTGGTCAAGGTGAAGGACATGGAGGAAGCCTGCGCCATCGCCAACAGCATCGCCGCCGAACACCTGGAGATCTCCGCCGAGAACCCGCAGCAGTGGGCCGGGCGCATCCGCCACGCGGGCGCCATGTTCCTGGGCCGCTTCTCTTCCGAATCCCTGGGCGACTACTGCTGCGGCCCGAACCACGTGCTGCCGACTTCGCGCACGGCGCGCTTCTCCTCGCCCCTGGGCGTCTACGACTTCCAGAAGCGCTCCTCCGTGATCCACGTGAGCGAGGCGGGCGCGCAGACCCTGGGCAAGGTGGCGGCCGAACTGGCTTATGGGGAGGGCCTGCAGGCACACGCCCGCAGCGCCGAACTGCGCCTGAAGACGGGCGCATGAAGAGCTGGGTCAACCAGGTATTCTGCGAGGACGCGCTGGAAGGGTTAAAGCGCATCCCGGACGGTTCCGTCGACCTGATTTTGACCGACCCGCCGTACAACCTGGGCAAGGACTACGGCAACAGCTCGGACCAGCAGACAGTGGACGACTACCTGCGCTGGACCGAGCAATGGGTGGATGCCGCGCTGCCGAAGCTGAAAGCCAACGGCAGCCTGTACATCTTCCTCACCTGGCGCTTTTCGCCGGAGATCTTCGTGATGCTGAAAAAGCGCATGACGATGATGAACGAGATTATCTGGGACCGCCGCGTGCCTTCCATGGGCGGCAGCACCCGCAGCTTCACCTCGGTGCACGATACGGTAGGCTTCTTCGTGCGCCGCAAGGATTACTACTTCGACCTCGACGCCGTGCGCATTCCCTACGACGCCGAAACGAAGAAAGCCCGTTCGCGCTCCATCTTCGTGGGCGCGAAATGGCTGGAAGTGGGCTACAACCCGAAAGATTTGTGGAGCGTATCCAGGCTTCACCGCGAGCATTCCGAGCGGGTCGATCACCCGACGCAGAAGCCGCTGGAGATTATCGAGCGCATGGTCAAGGCCTCCTGCCCGCCGGACGGCGTGGTGCTGGACCTGTTCATGGGCAGCGGAACGACGGCCGTCGCGGCAAAGCGCTGCGGCCGCAACTTTGTCGGCTTCGAACTGAATGCCGAGTACTGCAGGATCATCGCCGAACGGCTGGCGCGGGAAGACGAACCCGCGCCGCAGAAGAAACCATCGACCCGGAGTAAAACGAAATGTCCCTCGATCGCCTGATCGCCAACACCATCCGTTCCGACGTGCGCGCCATCGGCGTGTATCACGTGCCGGACGCGAGCGGCTACGTGAAGCTCGACGCGATGGAGAATCCCTACGAGCTGCCGCAGGCGCTGCGCCGCGAGCTGGGCGAGCGCCTGGCCGACGTGGCCCTGAACCGCTATCCCGTGGGCTCCTATGCCACGATCAAGCAGCGCATCGTGGCCAAACTGGGCGTCCCGGCGGGCTACGACGTCATGCTGGGCAACGGCTCGGACGAACTGATCGCCATCATGGCCGCCAGCTGCGCCCACCAGGACCGCCGCGCCGTGATGATGGCGCCCATTCCCGCCTTCGTGATGTTCCAGCGCTCGGCCCAGATGGCGGGCATGGATTTCGTGGGCGTGCCCCTGAAGGCCGACCTCTCGCTCGACCTGCCCGCCGTGCTGGCCGCCATCGCGGAGCACAAGCCCGCGCTGGTCTTCCTGGCCTACCCGAACAACCCCACGGGCAACCTGTTCGACGAGGCGGCGATGGTGGAGATCATCCGCGCCCAGGGCGAGAACGGCCTGGTGGTGGTGGACGAAGCCTACGAGCCCTTCGCCCAGAAGAGCTTCATGGCCCGCCTGCCCGAGTTCGAGAACCTGATCGTGATGCGCACCCTGTCCAAGCTGGGCCTGGCGGGCATCCGCCTGGGCTACATGTCCTGCGCCCCGGCGCTGCTGGAAGAGTTCGACAAGGTGCGTCCGCCGTACAATGTGAACGTGATGACCCAGGCCGCCGCCGAATTCGCCCTCGACCACCTCGAGGTGCTGAACGAACAGGCCGGCCTCCTGCGCGACCAGCGCGGGAAGCTGGGCGCCGCCCTGGCCGCGCTGCCGGGCGTGACGGTCTTCCCGTCCGCCGCCAATTTCATCCTGATCCGGGTGCCGGACGCCGATGCTGCTCAGAAGCAACTGCTGTCCCGCAAAGTCCTGATCAAAAATGTGAGTAAAATGCACGATGTGCTGGCCAATTGCCTCCGTATCACGGTCAGCACGCCGGAAGAGAATGCCGCCCTCCTCGACGCCCTCAAGGCTTCGCTGGCGGCCTGATCCAACCAAGAGCCCTTCATGAACCGCACCGCCGACATTACGCGCAACACCAACGAGACCCAGATCCGCGTCGCCCTCAACCTGGACGGCACCGGCGTCCAGAAGCTGAACACGGGCGTTCCCTTCCTGGACCACATGCTGGACCAGATCGCGCGCCACGGCCTGATCGACCTGGACGTGCAGGCCACGGGCGACACCCATATCGACAACCACCATACGGTGGAAGACGTCGGCATCACCCTCGGCATGGCCGTGGCCAAGGCCATCGGCGACAAGAAGGGCATCCGCCGCTACGGCCACGCCTATGTGCCGCTGGACGAAGCCCTGTCGCGCGTCGTCATCGATTTCTCGGGCCGTCCCGGCATCGAATACCATATTCCGTTCACCCGCGCGATGATCGGCGGCTTCGACGTGGACCTGACCCTGGAATTCTTCCGCGGCTTCGTGAACCACGCCCAGGTCACCCTGCACATCGACAACCTGCGCGGCACCAATGCCCACCACCAGTGCGAAACGGTGTTCAAGGCCTTCGGCCGCGCCCTGCGCATGGCCGCGGAGCTGGACGACCGCGCCGCAGGCGCCATCCCATCCACCAAAGGAAGCCTGTAATCACCCTCATTCAGGCTCTGGGCATATGAAAAAGATCGTTGTAGTTGACTACGGCATGGGGAATCTGCGCTCCGTCGCGCAGGCCCTGCGTGCCGTCGCGCCGGAAGCGGATGTCCGCATTTCCGGCGAAGTGGCCGATATCGAAAGCGCCGAGCGCATCGTGCTGCCCGGCCAGGGCGCCATGCCGGACTGCATGCGCAGCCTGCGCGAATCCGGCGTGCAGGAGGCCCTGCTGCGCGCGGCCGAAAGCAAGCCCCTGCTGGGCGTGTGCATCGGCGAGCAGATGCTCTTCGACGGCAGCGAGGAAGGCAATGCCTCCGGCCTGGGCCTCCTGCCCGGCAAGGTGGTGCGCTTCCGCCTGGACGGACGCGTGCAGGACGACGGCTCCCGCTTCAAGGTGCCGCAGATGGGCTGGAACAAGGTGAAGCAGGTGCGTCCGCACGCGCTGTGGGAAGGCATTGCCGACGACGCGTACTTCTACTTCGTCCACAGCTATTTCGCGCAGCCGGAAAACAGCGCGCACGTGGCGGGGGAAACCGTGTACGGTGAGGCCTTCTGCTGCGCCGTGGCACGGGACAATATCTTCGCCACCCAGTTCCACCCCGAGAAGAGCGCAGGCGCGGGCCTGCAGCTGTACAAGAATTTCGTTCACTGGAACCCTTAACTTTTCACCCAACCTTTTATCGAAACCATGCTGCTCATTCCTGCCATCGACCTCAAGGACGGTCACTGCGTTCGCCTGAAACAGGGCGACATGGAACTTGCCACCGTGTTCTCCGAAGACCCCGCCGAGATGGCGCGTCATTGGCTGAAGCAGGGCGCGCGCCGCCTGCACCTGGTTGACCTGAACGGCGCCTTCGCGGGCAAGCCGAAGAACGAGGGCGCGGTGAAGTCCATCCTGGCGGCCGTGCGCGAGTTCGCCGAAGAGAACGACATCGACGAGATCCCCGTGCAGCTGGGCGGCGGCATCCGCGACCTGGACACCATCGAGCGCTATCTGGACGACGGCATCAGCTACATCATCATCGGCACCGCCGCCGTGAAGAGCCCCGGCTTCCTGCATGACGCCTGCGGCGCCTTCCCCGGCCACATCATCGTGGGCCTGGACGCCAAGGACGGCAAGGTGGCCACCGATGGCTGGAGCAAGATGTCCGGCCACGAGGTGATCGACCTGGCGCAGAAGTTCGAAGGCTATGGCGTGGAGTCCATCGTCTACACCGACATCGGCCGCGACGGCATGATGGCGGGCGTGAACATCGAGGCCACCGTGAAGCTGGCCCAGGCCGTGCGCATCCCCATCATCGCATCGGGCGGCGTGCACACCATCAAGGACGTGGAAGCCCTGTGCGCCGTGCAGGACGAAGGCATCGAAGGCGTGATCTGCGGCCGCTCCATCTACGAAGGCACGCTGGACCTGAACTCGGCGCAGCTGCGCGCCGACGAACTGTCGGGCGACACCGAATAAGGACATCATGCTCGCCAAACGCATCATCCCCTGCCTGGACGTGACCAATGGCCGCGTCGTCAAGGGCGTCAACTTCACCGAGCTGCGCGACGCCGGCGACCCGGTGGAAATCGCGCGCCGCTATGACGAGCAGGGCGCGGACGAACTCACCTTCCTCGACATCACCGCATCGAGCGACAACCGGGGCCTGATCCTGGACATCATCGAGGCCGTGGCCTCGCAGGTCTTCATTCCCCTCACCGTGGGCGGCGGCGTGCGCCAGGTGGAGGACGTGCGCCGCCTGCTGAACGCGGGGGCGGACAAGGTCAGCCTGAACACCTCCGCCGTCAGCAATCCCCAGCTGGTGTACGACGCCTCGCAGAAGCACGGTTCCCAGTGCATCGTCGTGGCCATCGACGCCAAGCAGGTCGCTCCCGGCAAGTGGGAAGTGTTCACCCATGGCGGCCGCAATGCCACGGGCCTGGACGCCGTGGAATGGGCGAAGAAAATGGAATCGCTGGGCGCGGGCGAACTGCTGCTCACCAGCATGGACCGCGACGGCACCAAGTCCGGCTTCGACCTGGGCTTGACGCGTGCCGTGTCCGACGCGGTGAGCGTGCCCGTGATCGCCTCCGGCGGCGTGGGCGGCTTGCAGGACCTGGCGGATGGCGTGAAGGAAGGCCGTGCCGACGCGGTGCTGGCCGCCTCCATCTTCCACTATGGCCAGCA
Organism: Massilia endophytica; assembly: GCF_021165955.1. Classification (NCBI taxonomy): domain Bacteria; kingdom Pseudomonadati; phylum Pseudomonadota; class Betaproteobacteria; order Burkholderiales; family Oxalobacteraceae; genus Massilia; species Massilia endophytica. The sequence continues at coordinate 4,935,088 of NZ_CP088952.1, forward strand.
CACCGTGCAGGAAGCCAAGCGCTTCATGGCGGCGCAGGGCATTCCCATGCGGCTGGTGTAAGCATGACGACGCCAACCCTCGCCAAAGCCAAGTGGCTGAACCGCGTAAAATGGGACGAGCACGGCCTGGTGCCGGTGATCGCCCAGGAGGCGGTCAGCAACGACGTGCTGATGTTCGCCTGGATGAACCGCGATGCCCTGTACAAGACCGTGGAGCTGGGCGAAGCCGTCTACTGGAGCCGCTCGCGCAAGAAGCTGTGGCACAAGGGCGAGGAGTCCGGCCACGTGCAGAAGGTGCTGGAGATCCGCCTCGACTGCGACGAGGACGTGGTGCTGCTCAAGATCGAGCAGGCGGGCGGCATCGCCTGCCATACCGGCCGCCATTCCTGCTTCTTCCACAAGTTCGAGGGCGACCCGAAGGAAGGCGACTGGCAGGATGTGGAGCCGGTGCTGAAGGACCCTGAAACGATTTATACGGACAAGAAGAAATGAGCACGGTACTGGACCGCCTGGCGCTGCTGATCGAAGGCCGCAAGCCCGCCAACGGCGGCGACCCCGCCACCTCCTATGTGGCCAAGCTCTTCGCCAAGGGCGACGACGCCATCCTGAAGAAGGTGGGCGAGGAAGCCACAGAGACCGTGATGGCGGCCAAGGACGCCCGCGTCTCCGGCGACAGCAGCAAGGTCCTGTACGAGTGCGCCGACCTGTGGTTCCATTCCATGGTGATGCTGGCCCAGTTCGGCCTCACGCCGCAGCAGGTGCTGGACGAGCTGGCGCGCCGCGAAGGCATGTCCGGCATCGAGGAAAAAGCTTCGCGCCAACCAGATTAAGGATAGAAAAGTGGACAACTGCCTGTTCTGCAAGATCGCCGCCAAACAGATCCCTTCCTCCATCGTCTACGAGGACGATGAGCTGATGGCCTTCAAGGATATCAACCCCGCCGCGCCCGTGCATCTGCTGGTGATCCCCAAGCAGCACGTGGCCACCCTGGCCGACACCAGCGAGGCCCACGCTCCCCTGCTGGGCAAGATGCTGGCCCTGGCGCCGAAGCTGGCGAAGGAGCACGGCATTTCCGTGTCCTACGACGCGGACGGCACGCCGAGCGGCGGCTACAAGACCACCATCAACACGGGGCCGGATGGCGGCCAGGAAATCTACCACCTGCACCTGCACGTCTACGGCGGCCCCCGCCCCTGGCGCGGCCTGCGTTGACTTTCTGACAGCCAACATGACAGGCACATGACAGTGCCTGCATCGCGTATACTGTCTGTTCTAACCGAATTCGGGCGTTGCCGCCCTGCAAGGAGAAAATGATGGGTTCTATGAGCATCTGGCACTGGCTGATCGTCCTGGTGGTGGTCATGCTGGTGTTCGGCACCAAGAAACTGGGCAATATCGGTTCCGACCTCGGCAAGGCCGTGAAGGGCTTCAAGGACGGCGTGAAGGGCGACGAGGAACAGGCGAACGCCCAGCCCGCCCCGCCTCCGGCCCAGGTGACCGACAAGGGCACCATCGAGGTGGAAGCCAAGGAAAAGCACAAGGTTTAAGTAGGTGATCGATCTCGGTCTTTCCAAACTGGCCATTATCGGGGTCGTCGCGCTGGTCGTGATCGGTCCCGAGCGGCTGCCCAAGGTGGCGCGCATGGCCGGCACCCTGTACGGACGCGCCCAGCGCTACCTGCACGAGGTAAAGAACGAGGTGAGCCGGGAGATCGAGCTGGAGGAGCTGCGCAACCTGCAGAAGAACGTGCAGGAAACGGCGCAGTCCTTCAAGGCCGATGTCGAGAGTTCGATCTCGAAGAACATGGCCGAGGTGGAGGATGCCTTCCGCATCGATAATCCGCTCCACGACGAATACCATCACGACAGTTTTACATCCAGCGAAGACCTGGCGCGCAAGGCCAAGGAATTCCGGCGCAAGCGCCTGGTGCGCACCTCGGCCGTGCCGCTGTGGTACAAGCAGCGCAACGGCGGCCGCATGCACGTGGTCTCCGGCGCGGCGCGCGTGGCGCGTTTCCGTCCGCGCAGCGGCAAACCACCTGCATCGTTCTACTAAATGAGCACTGACAACCCGGCCGAAGAAACCTTCATCAGCCATCTCATCGAGCTGCGCGACCGCCTGGTCAAGGCGTCCATCGGCATCGTGCTGGTGACGGTGGCCCTCATGTTCTGGCCCGGCCCTTCCCATATCTACGACTTCATCGCCCAGCCGATGATCGCCTCCCTGCCCGTGGGTTCGAAGATGATCGCCACCGGCGTCATCGCGCCCTTCCTGGTGCCCATGAAGGTGACGCTGGTGCTGGGCTTTATCCTGGCCCTGCCCTGGGTGCTGTACCAGCTGTGGGCCTTCGTGGCGCCCGGCCTGTACACGCACGAGAAGCGCCTGATCGCGCCGCTGGTCATCTCGTCCTCCCTGCTCTTCGTGTCGGGCGTGGCCTTCTGCTACTTCTTCGTGTTCGGCCGTGTGTTCAAGTTCATCGCCGAGTTCTCGCCGACCTCCATTGCCGTGACGCCGGATATCGAGAACTATCTCGATTTCGTCATGTCCATGTGCCTCGCCTTCGGCGCCACCTTCGAGGTGCCCGTGGTGGTGGTGATCCTGGTGCGGATGGGGATTGTGTCGCTGGCCAAGCTGAAGGAGTGGCGGCCGTATGTGATCGTGGGCGCTTTCGTCATCGCCGCGATTGTGACCCCGCCGGACGTGGTGAGCCAGTTCTCGCTGGCGATTCCCATGTGGTTGCTGTTTGAGCTGGGCCTGCTCGTATCGCCGATCTTCGTGAAAGTCACCCAAGCCCCGGAAGAGCAGGCCTGAGCGTCACGCGGGCCAGAACAGCTTCGCCAGCGTGATGAGGTGCAAGAGCATCATCACCGCAAACATGCGGTTGATGCGGCGATACAGGGCATCGAACATCTGTTGTACTTCTGCAAGTATTTCTGCCTTGAGAAGCACCAAGTCCGCCTTCGTAGCGACAGGGTTAGCTTCCAGAACATCGGCAAGCGCCGCTGCGTGCGCCTCTGCCTGACGTTGCGGCACGCCCGCATCCGTCAGCTTGCGGATAAACTCGTCGAGGTCGAAACGCATCGGCATGATCATCACCAGCCCCCATTCATATTAGCAGGTGCTGACGATGTTATGCGCCCGCAGGCCGGGAAGGCTTGTGCGGGCGCAGGGAAACTACTGCATCAGTTCGCGGATCACTTTTACGGGCGCGCTGCCGTAGCTCAGGAAGTCCTCGTGGAAATCCTTCAGGGAGAACTTGCTGCCCAGCGCCTGCTTGCGCTGCTCGCGCAGCTCCATGATCTCGCTGTAGCCGCTGAAGTAGCTGGTGAGCTGCACTGAGCTCAGCTGCACGCGGCGCCACTTCTCTTCCGCTTCGCGCTGGGTCTGGAAGGCCTGGCGCGTGAGCAGGTCGATGGCCTGCTCGCGCTGCATGCCCAGCACGTGCACGCTGTAGTCGAGGATGGTGTTCGTCACGCTGCGCAGGTTCCACTTCGACCACATCAGCCACATCTCCGGCGCATTGCCGCCATAGCCCGATTCCAGCATCATGCGTTCGCTGTACACCGCCCAGCCTTCCACCATGGCGCCATTGCCGAAGATGGCCTTGACCAGCGAAGGCGACTTGTTCGCGTACACCAGCTGCGCATAGTGGCCGGGAATGGCCTCGTGCATGTTCAGGATCTGCAGCATCCAGTGGTTGTATTCGCGCAGCGTGCTTTCCGCCTGCTCGGGCGTGGCGTCGTCCAGCGGCGTCACGTTGTAGTAGGTGCGGTCCTGCGGGCGGTAAGGGCCGGGGGCCTCGATGCTGGCGCCCGCGACGCCGCGCTGGTAGACCGGCGTCGGCCGCACCACCAGGGGCTTGTCCGGGTCCAGCGTCAGCAGCTGGTTGCGGGCCACGTAATCCTGCAGCTGCGGAATCTGGCGCTGGATCTCCGCGAAGAACTGGTCGCGCTGCACGTGGTTGGCGGAGAGCAGGGAGATCATCATGCCGATCTTCGCGATACGGTCCGCGGGCTTGGGCTTGTCGTCCATGTACTTCGGCCATAGCTCGTCCGTGTAGCGCTCCATGTTCGCCAGCAGCTGCTCGCGCGCCGCCAGGGCCTTCTGGTAGGTCTGCTCGGCGCTCCCCGCCGCCTGGATGTCGAAGCCGAACTTCGCCTCATACAGCTCCTTGCCGATGCGGAAGGAACGGCCGCTGCGCGCCTGCTCCATCGTCTTGTCCAGCTCGGAGAGCCAGGCGGCATAGGATTCCACGGCCGTCTTCGCGGCGGCGATGCGCTGCGCGAACAGGCCTTTCTCGTTCGCGGCCAGGGGCGACAGTTCGGCCTCCTTCGCCAGCTCGTCCAGCAGGGCGGTGACGCCCGGCGCCTGGGCGATGGCCAGCTGCGTATGCTCGCGCGTGGGATTCACGATGTTCTTGCGCGCCGCCTCGTAGTACTGCGGCGCATTCGCGATGCGGCGCAGCAGGGTGCGCAGGCGCTGGGGCTTGGCCGCGTATTCGGTGTGCAGGATGTAGTCGAGGGGGCTGGCGATGTTGTACAGCGCCGGATTCCACTCGTACTCGCGGAAGGTGTTCAGATACCACAGGTCCGACTGCAGCTTGTTCAGCAGCAGCGCATGGTCGGTACGCTGGCGCGGCGACAGGTCGCGCGCATTGATCTTGCCGAGCTTCTCCAGCCATTCCTCGATAAAGGCCTGCTGGCGCTGGCGGGTGGCGGGATCGAGCACGGTGAGCGTGGCGGCCGTGTCGTACTTGCCCATCACAATGGCGGACTCGGGATCGATGCGCCAGAGCGCCGTGAGGAACTGGCCGCTGGCGGTGTCGAAACTGCGGTCCTGGCGGCGTTCGGCGGGCAGGGTGGCCGGAGCGGCCGCCTGGGGCGCCTTGGCGGCCTTGGCGCCTTTGCCGCCCTTTTTGACGCCCTTGGCCGCGGTGGGCGCCTTGACGGAGGATTTCTTGCCCGGCTTGCTGCTTTTCTTGCTCACCGCCGTCCTGGCAGGCTTACCGGACTTGGCCGGTTTCTTGGCCGCCTCGGCCGGCGCAAGCGCCAGGCTCATCAGCATTGCGGCCAAGGCAATCTTGGTCTTGATCATTCATTGAACCCCGTTAAGTGGTGCGTGCGAGAGTATCACTAATCAGGCTGGGCGGGACGCGCCTGTTACACGGCGCTACAAAGCTCAGGCCAGCCTGTTTTCGCGGATGAGCGTCTGGTGGCGGGTGTTGACGAGGCCCACTGCGTCCTTGCCGCGCGCCATATGCGTGAGCACGATCTCGCTGGACTTGGTGAAGCGGTGGCCGATGCGGATGGTGTAGGAGCGGAACAGCCAGCTCCAGAAGGACTGCACGAAAGTCGCCTCGTCCATATCGCGCCATTTCACGCCCTGCACGCCCCTGGCCCAGGGCAGGATGCCGGAGTAGAGCCATACGCCCACGTCGTCGTAGTAGAGCTGCACGCTGCGCAGCACCATGACGCGGTAGATCACGATGGCCGCCGACACCAGCAGCACGGCCGCCGCCAGCCACTCCGAATAGAGAAAGGCGGCGCGCAGCAGGAACAGCATGAGCAGGGCGAACAGGGAGATGCCGATGTAGGCCGTCCAGGCCTTGCGGGCCAGCGGGGTGGCGTGGGCGCCGATGTCCGTCGTGTTGTCTTCTTCCATGCCGGAATGATTGCATGGAAATGGGGCTTTGCAAAGGCTCAGGACCGGTGGCGGCTGTCCAGGCGGTCGCCCCGGTCCTGGGCGGCGAACTGATCGAGAATGCCGGCGATCTGCACGCCCTGGCTCTCCGCTTTCAGGTCCACCCGCATCAGGCAGGTGTTGCGCTGTACGGGCGTGCGCAGCTCGGACTGGGCGGACTGCCGGTTCTGGCTGCCGCGCGGCGGCGTGGGCGCATCGCGCAGGTCGATGATGAAATTGCCCTGCACAGGGCCGCCGTCGTCCTCCAGGGGACGCATGTGGATGGCCTCGGGCGCCACGCCTGCCTCCAGCAGCGCGTCGCGCGCCCTGCAGGCCACGTCGAAACTGTCGAAAACACGCAGCAGGGAATCGGCCATGATGTGCTCCTTGTATGAGCTTCCATCATAGCGCCGCCGCCTGCGCGGCAGCGCGCGCTTAACGGCGCAGGCCTTCCTGCAGCATGGCCAGCATGTCCTCCGCGCTCATGCGGGCCGAGGTGTCGCTGCCGTCGAGCAGGCTGTCGGCCAGCTCGCGCTTGTGCGCATGCAGGTCCACGATGCCTTCCTCGATGGTGCGGCGCGCCACCAGGCGGTAGATGGTGACGGGGCGCTGCTGGCCCATGCGGTGGGCGCGGTCCGAGGCCTGGTCTTCCACGGCGGGGTTCCACCACGGGTCCATGTGGATCACGTAGTCGGCCGCCGTGAGGTTGATGCCGACGCCGCCCGCCTTCAGGCTGATGAGGAAGACGTCGCCCTCGCCAGCCTGGAAGGCGTCCACGCGGCGCTTGCGCTCCGCCATGGGCGTGGCGCCGTCGAGATACTGGTAGCTCACGCCGTGCGCGTCCAGGTGCACGCGGATCAGGGACAAGTGGTCGACGAACTGGCTGAACACGAGCACCTTGTGCCGGTTCTCCAGCAGGCCGCCGAGCAGCTCCGAGAAGGCATCGAGCTTGCTGCTGCGCAGGCCGAGCGCCGGCGCCACCAGGTTCGGATTGCAGCAGGCCCGGCGCAGCTTCATGATCTCGGCCAGGATCTGCATGGACTTGCGGTCGGCCGGGCCTTCGATGGCGGCCAGCTTCTCCAGCGCATCGCGCCGCAGCGATTCATACAGCGCCGCCTCGTCGGCCGAGAGATCCACTTCCAGCGTGATCTCGGTGCGGGCAGGCAGCTCGGTGAGCACCTGGGCCTTGGTGCGGCGCAGGATGAAGGGGCTTATCAGGCGGCGCAGGCGGTTGCGCGCACCCACTTCGGCCTTCGCGTCCTGCTGGCGCTCGATGGGGCCTGCGAAGCGCAGGTTGAACTGGTCCAGCGATCCAAGCAGGCCCGGATTGATGAAGCGGAACAGGTTCCACAGCTCGCCCAGGTGGTTTTCCAGCGGCGTGCCGGTGACGGCCATGCGGAAGCCGCCGCGCAGCGCCATCACGGCCTGCGAGCGCTTGGTGGCGGCGTTCTTGATGGCCTGCGCCTCGTCCAGCACGATGGTGTGCCACTGCTGCTTCACGAAGCGTTCGGACTCCAGCTGCAGCAGGCCATAGCTCACGATCACGAGGTCGAAAGGGCCGGCGCTGCCGATGGTCTCCGCGCGGTCGCCCGCGCCGAACATCTTCACGTTCAGGGTTGGCGCGAAGCGGGCCGCTTCCGCCGCCCAGTTCAGGCAGACCGAGGTTGGCGCCACCACCAGCGCGGGGCCTTGCGGCGCGCGCGTGAGCAGCAGGGCCAGGGTCTGGAGCGTTTTGCCCAGGCCCATGTCGTCGGCGAGGCAGGCGCCCACGCCCCAGTGGGCCAGGCGGGCCAGCCATTCGAAGCCCGCCTGCTGGTAGTCGCGCAGCTCCGCCCGCAGTGTGCTCGGCAGCGCGGGCCGATAGTCGGCCAGCGCTTCGATGCGCGCGAGATGCTCGCGCCACATCTGGTCCGCTTCCACCCCGCTCACTTCGGACGCCAGCTCTTCCAGCACGAAGGCCGCGAGGCGATGCACCTTCATGCCCGCGTCGTCTTCGCTGCCGAAGTCCTGCAGGTCGGTGAGGCGGCGGTGCAGCTCCTCGGACAGGGCAAGGAACTGCTTGTCGCCCAGCTGCACGAAGCGGCTCTTGCTTTGCTCGATGAGGTCCAGCAGGGTGCGCAGGTCCATCACCTTGCCTTCGTCCAGCTGCAGTTGTCCGTCGACGGCGAACCAGTCCTTCTTGCTCTTGATGTTCAGCTTGAGCTGCTTGGTGTACACCGGTTTGCTGAGGCGGAAGGCCTCGCCATCGGGCCAGGCCAGCACGATATCGTCCAGCGCCTGCAGCTCGGCCAGCAACTCCAGCGCCAGCGCGGGCTGGCCAAGCAGCCATTCACCGTGGTCCTGTTCCGCCTCTTCCAGCACCGGGCATTTCAGCACCAGCTGGCGCTGCCGGTCACGCTCGTCCGCCAGGTTGCGGCGTGCCTGCACCGGCCTGCCGCCCACGTCCGCGATCACGCTCTCCGCGCCCTCGCCGGGAGCGTAGTAAGGACCGGCGTCGCGCAGCGGCCGTACCTGCACCTGCATGCGCAGGCCCTGCTGGTAAGGCAGCAGGTGCACGTGCATGCGGGTATCCGCATCCACCTGCTCCGCGTTCGCCGCGCCGCCGCCGATATCCGACTGCACGGTGACGATGGAGGACACGGCGCCTATCGCCTCCAGCACCTGTTCCTCGGCATGGGCGGGCACGAGCAGGCCATCGCCCACAATGGCGGCAATGCGGCGGTGTTCCTCCAGCACGCTTACCACGCGCAGGCGGGTCGGCGTTTCCTTCACCACCACCACGCTGCAATTGGGATCGAGGATGGCGGGCACCAAAGTAAGGCGCAGCTGGCTGCCTTCGCTGCGGATCAGGAGCTCGGGCTGCCCAGCCAGCAGTTCCACCCGTGTTTCCGGCGCATCCATCCAGAACACATGGGGGTGGCCCACCAGCGACAGCGCCGCCTGCTCAGTATCGATGTCGTAGCGCAGGCCGGAGGAATAGGCCTGGCGCGAAGGGGCGATGGTGCTGCTGATGCGGATATCCTGCGGTGTCAGGTAGTCCAGCTGCACGGCCTCCTCGCGCAGGCGCTTGAGTGCCACGGGACGGCCCTTGCCCCACTGCCCGCGCGCGTCGCGCTTCTGCTCGCGCGGCTCGATCTCCACGATGCCGTGGCCCGGGCTGTAGCTCACCACCCACATCAGGCGCGCTTCGCCGCCGTTGTCGACGGGGCCCTGGTGGAGATTGATCAGGGCCGAGAGCTGGCGCTGCCAGGCTTCCTGCCGCTCGAACCAGGTGGCCATGTCGCTGAAGCCCAGCTGCTCGCGTAACGCCGCCGCGCGCGTGGCCGACGCTTCCTCGCCCAGGTGGCCGAGCAGGCCGTGGGCCTGGCCAGCGATCAGCTGGAAGCCTGCGGCTTCGGCATGCTGCACCAGGTCCTGCAGTTCGGCCTTGCGCTGCTTCAGCTGTGGCAGCGAGAGCCAGTAGTAGAGCAGCGCCTGGAACAGCTGCGGCTGCATCCCGCTTTCCCAGCCGCGCGAGAGCACCACGTCCGTCTGCATGGTGCCCGCCCGGATCTGACGCAGCATGCTGAGCATGGCGTGTATCGGCAGGTCGGGATTGGCCTGCGCATGCACTGCGAGATCGAGATAGCTCTCGGCGGACTTCAGGTGCTTGGCGTCGCCATTGCGCAGCAGGGAAAGCACATAGAGATGGCCACCCAGGCCCTGGAACAGGTGCTTGCGCTTGCCCGATTCGCGGCGGATGGATTTCAGCGCACCCTCGAAGCCCGCGATGGCGCCATTGGTGTCGCCGCGCAGGGCCCGGATGGCGCTCGCCAGGTACTGCGGCATGGCGCCTTCCAGCCCTTCCAGATAGCGGCCCGCGTCCTGCAGGTTGCCGCACAGGATGGCCTGCTCGGCGAGGGCAAGCCGCAGCGCATCGCTCACATGCTGATTCGCTGCCGCGCGGCGCTGGAAGTGGCGTTCGGCGAAGCCGCGCACCTGGGCCGCCAGCGCCGGGTCGCGCTGGGTGTGCTGGAGCAGGAGCATGAGCACATCGTCCTGCAGCAGCGGGTGCACGAGCATCAGCATGCCCGGCTCGAAGGGGCGGGTGAAGATGTCGACAATGGGATGCAGCTGGGCCGCTTCGTAGCAGACCATGCAGGCCTGCAGCAGCGGCGCCACCTGCTGCGGGTTCTGGCTGCGCAGAAGGGCCATGCGCAGGCGCGCCACGCCGTGCCGGTAGCTGCGCGGCTCGTAGGCGCCGTTCCAGTTCTGGCGCATGGGTGTCAGCGCCTCGTAGGCCTTGCACAGGCTCTCCAGCATATGCCCGCCGATGGCCGCGCGGATGGCGGGCCAGCGCAGGCGGGCATTGCACAAATAGCCGCGGCCCACGGCAAGGCTGATCAGCGCGAGGCGTTCCAGCTTGAGCAGCGGGTCGTCCAGCGTGAGGGCGGTGAAGGGCTGGCCCTGGGCATCCGTCACGCCCGCCTTGACGATGTGATCGAGAATGGCGGTGCGCCCCATCGGCTCGCCGACCAGGGCGAGCAGGGCGAGAATGGACTTTTCCGAGGCGTGCAGGGCCTCGAATTCGAGCAGGGGATCGGACATCTATGCGGACAAATTATGGATCTCGACCGGCGCGGTATCGCCGGACTGCATGCCGAATACGCGCTGGTAGAAGTACAGCTCCGCCTCCAGCGTGCGGATGATGTTCCCGCCCTTGCGGAAGCCATGGCCCTCGCCCTCCAGCGGCACGTAGGCCACGGGCACGCCGCGCTCCTTCAGCGCCTGCACCATCTTCTCCGACTGTTGCGGCGGCACCACCTTGTCGTCCAGGCCCTGGAAGAAAATCATGGGGCGCGAGAGACGGGCGGTGTGGTTGATGGGCGAGCGCTGGCGGTACAGCTCTTCGGCTTCCGGCTGCGGCGCGATCAGGTATTCGTTGTAGTGCGACTCGAACTTGTGCGAGTCCTCGTCCAGCCCCTTGAGGTCGGACACGCCATAGTAGCTGGCGCCCGCCTTGAACACATCGTGGAAGGTGAGGGCGCAGAGCGTCGTCAGGCCGCCCGCGCTGCCGCCGCGGATGATCAGGCGATCGGGATCGGCAAGGCCGCGTTCAGCGAGGAAGCGCGCCCCCGCGATGCAGTCTTCCACGTCCACGATGCCCCACTGGCCCTTCAGCGCGTCGCGGTAGGCGCGGCCGAAGCCCGTGCTGCCGCCGTAGTTCACGTCCAGCACGCCGAAGCCGCGGCTGGTCCAGAACTGCGTCGCCAGCTTCAGGGTGCTGGCCGCCATGCCGGTCGGGCCGCCGTGGCTGATGACGATGACGGGCGGCTTCGTGCCCTGCGGCGCCTGCACGTCCTGGTTCGCGGGCGGATAGAAGAAAGCGTGCGCGGTGCGGCCGTTCGCGCTGGGGTAGCTGATGCTGTCCGGGACCGAGAGGTAGCCGCTGTGCGGCAGGTCGGCGATGGATTTCGCCAGCACTTCCAGCTCGTTGTTGCTCAAATCGATGCGCGCGATCTCGGCGGCGATGGTGGGGCTGCCGCCCAGCAGGGCCACACAGCCAGGCCCCACGCGCAGTTCGCGGATCTCCTGGTATGGGCAGGCGATGGCTTCCAGCTTGCCGCTGCCAATGAGAAGGCGCGCCAGGCGGCTCACGCCCTTGTCGATATAGGTGCAGATGATTTCATCGGCCGAGCGGAAGCCGTACATGCTGTTTCCGAAGGTCCAGTGCGGCGATGCGAACTCCGCCTCCATGGGGCAGATCGCTTCCACATGGCCCGTGTGCAGGCGGTACAGGTTCCACCATCCGCTGCGGTCGGACACGAAATAGAGCTGCCCGTCCGGCGACCATTCCGGCTGGCAGACCGATTCCCCCTCGCCGCCCGCCACGCAGGCCGCCTTGCCCAGGGAGCCGTCGTGCAGCACTTCGGCCAGCCACAACTGGGTGCCCTGCCAGGGCATGCGCGGATGGTCCCAGGTGAGCCAGGCCAGCGACAGGCCGTCCGGCGACAGGCGCGGGGAGGAGTAGAAATCGTGGCCCTGGGCCAGCACGGTCTCGCTGCCGTCGAAGCCCACGGCGCACAGCGTATTCACCGGCTGGGCGTGGGATGCGGGATCGTCCGGATGCTGCTCGCGCACCGCGATCAGGCGCTGGCGCGCGCGGTCCGCCACGAAATCCGCGAAACGCTGGCGTCCCGGCGCGGTGAACGGCTCGGGCGCGGCGCCTTCGCGCAGCAGGTACAGGCGGTTATCGGCGAACTGCGAAAAGTAGACGGTATCGCCGTCCACCGCATAGGCGCCGCCGCCGTATTCGTGCACGCGGCTGCGCACATTCAGGGGCGCGGGAGTCAGCTCCTCCACACGCTCGCCGTGCAGCCGTTTCAGGGTATTGCGTCCTGCTTCGGCGGCCCGGCCCTCGAGCCAGTACAGGTCCGTGCCTTCGCCCACCATCAGGGACGACAGCGGCACCGAGCCCGCAGCCACCGTGGCCGCCTCGATGGGCGAAGGCCAGGTGCCGTATGGAGCGGTCAGCGGGGCGGGCGTGAAGGTCATGGAGACTCCGAATCGCGTTAAAAAGTGGCGGCAGGAATGCGATAATAACGTCTTTCGTCCCGCTTTTGATTGCCTTTCATGCCACAATTTGCCCCGCTGAAGAACGACACTTTCCTGCGCGCCCTGCTGCGCCAGCCCACCGAGTACACCCCGGTGTGGCTGATGCGCCAGGCGGGCCGCTACCTGCCGGAATACCGCGCCACGCGCGAGAAGGCGGGTTCGTTCATGGGCCTGGCCACCAATCCTGACCTGGCCACCGAGGTGACCCTGCAGCCGATCGACCGCTATCCGCTGGACGCGGCCATCCTGTTCTCGGACATCCTCACCGTGCCGGACGCCATGGGCCTGGGCCTCTATTTCGTGGAAGGCGAAGGGCCGAAGTTCGAGCGCCCGCTGAAGACCGAGGAAGACGTGAAGGCCCTGCGCCTGCCGGAACCGGGCTCGCTGGACTATGTGTTCAAGGCCGTGACCCAGATCCGCACCGAGCTGAATGGCCGCGTGCCGCTGATCGGCTTCTCCGGCAGCCCCTGGACGCTGGCCTGCTATATGGTGGAAGGCCAGGGTTCGCGCGAATTCCACACCATCAAGAAGATGCTGTACGGCCGTCCGGACCTGATGCACCACATCCTGGACATCAACGCCCGCGCGGTGGCCGAATACCTGAACGCCCAGATCGATGCGGGCGCCCAGGCCGTGATGGTCTTCGATTCCTGGGGCGGCGCCCTGGCGGATGGGGCCTACCAGCAGTTCTCCCTGCAGTACATGCAGAAAGTGGTATCCCTGCTCAAGCGCGAGAAGGACGGCGTGAAGATTCCCGCCATCGTGTTCACCAAGGGCGGCGGCCACTGGGCCGAGGAGATCGCGGCCATCGGCGCCGACGCCATGGGCCTGGACTGGACGGCCAATATCGGCAAGATCCGCGCCCTGGTCGGCGACAAGGTGGCGCTGCAGGGCAACCTCGATCCCGCCATCCTGTTCGCCTCGCCGGAGCAGATCAAGGCCGAGGTGGCCCGTGTCCTGGAATCGTTCGGCAAGCACAACACCGGCCACGTCTTCAACCTGGGGCACGGCATTTCCCAGTTCACGCCGCCGGAGTCCGTGAGCGTGATGGTGGAAACGGTTCATTCGCTGAGCCGGGCGATGCGCGGCTGAGCTGGCTGCCCCACTTATACACATTTTTATTGCCTGAGGAAATATTAGGCAATAATCCTGGGCATCATCGGAAGTATTTTCCAAGCCATTGAAAACAAAGGACTTTTTCATTGGCTATTTGGACAACAATTTGCTATCAGTAAACGTTATTCGCCGGGGCAGCAAACCCGGCAGTGGTATTCTCCACAAAGTTATCCACAAAATCTGTGGAGAATTTTGAAAACTGCTTAGTAAACCGTAACTTAGTCACAATATTGAAGAAGTGTCTCAGCTTCCTGCTGCGGCGCGGCAAAACGATGTTGCGGAAACGCAAATCTTGCGGCTGGCCTGACAGTACAATGGCAGGTTCGCAGCGCTGCGAAAAAAACGCGGCTCAGCCGCAAAAAAAGCTTGATTTCGGCAGCAAACTGGTATCTCCGGGGCCGACTTATGCACAGCAGGCATAAATAAATGCGGCCGATGGCCCCTCTGGGAAGGGCTTTGCAAGTGACTGATTTTAAAGAAGAAAAAAATCGCGTTTTTGCCCCTTCGGCGTGAATTCCTACAAATCCGATGTTACTTTCCTGCTCAGCCCTTCCGCTTGTTCACAAAGTTATCCCCAGAATCTGTGGATAGTGCGAGGCGCTGACGAATGACTGCCTGCATCCTCCGTATCGTGCTGGATACGCCGCTGAACGCGGTGTTCGATTACCGCTGGCCTTGCGCTCCCTCAGAAGAACCGCAAACCGGGCAATTGGCCGTGGTGCCTTTCGGCCGGCGCGAGGTGGTGGGACTCATTGTCGAGGTGCTGCATGAAACGGATGTGCCGCCGGAAAAGCTCAAGGACGCGCTGGCCGTGCGCAGCCAGCTGAGTCCGCTTTCCCCAACCTGGCTGGCGCTGGCGGGCTTTGCCGCCGACTACTATCAGCGCCCCCTGGGCGAAGTGGCCCTGCCGGGCCTGCCGAAGAACCTGCGCGTGCTGACCACTGTGGCGCTCGACCGCGCCATCAAGAAGCTGGCGAAGCTGGAGGACAGGCACGACGGCAATCCGGTGGACATGCCGGTGCTGAACGCTGCCCAGCAGACGGCGGCGGATTCCATCGGCGGCGCCCAGGGCTTCAGCCCGAAGCTGCTGTATGGCGTGACCGGCAGCGGCAAGACCGAGGTCTATCTGCAGGCCTGCGCCCAGGTGCTGGCGCGCGAGCCGCAGGGGCAGATCCTTATCCTCGTGCCCGAGATCAACCTCACGCCCCAGCTGGAAGCGAACATCCGCGCCCGTTTTCCCGGCGTGATGCTGGCCACGCTGCACAGCAGCCTTTCCGAAGGCGAGCGCCTGCTGCACTGGCTGGCGGCGCACCAGGGGCAGGCGCGCATCGTGCTCGGCACGCGCCTCGCCGTGCTGGCCTCCATGCCGAACCTGAAGCTGATCGTCATCGACGAGGAGCACGACCCCTCCTACAAGCAGCAGGAAGGCCTGCGCTATTCCGCGCGCGACCTCGCCGTGTGGCGCGCCTGGCAGCTGCAGATTCCCATCGTGCTCGGCTCGGCCACGCCATCGCTGGAGACCTGGCACCACGCACTCTCCGGCCGCTACCGCAAGCTGGAGCTGCGGGAACGCGCGGTGAAGCAGGCCACGCTGCCCGCCGTGCGGCTGCTGGACATGGAGCGCGACAAGCCGCGCGACGGCCTCACCTCGCAGCTGGTATCGGCGCTGCGCCTGCGCATGGAGCGCGGCGAACAGTCGCTGCTCTTCCTGAACCGGCGCGGCTACTCGCCCGTGATCTGCTGCGAATCCTGCGGCTGGGTGAGCGACTGCAAGCGCTGCACCTCCTTCATGGTGCTGCACAAGCCTGAGCACCGCCTGCGCTGCCACCATTGCAGCCTGGAGATGCGCATTCCGCGCCACTGCCCCACTTGCGGCAACGTGGACCTGCAGCCAATCGGCCGCGGCACGCAGCGCGTGGAGGAAGGCCTGCAGGCCATGTTCCCGGAAGCGCGCATCCTGCGCATCGACGCCGACTCCACGCGCCGCAAGGGCAGCGCGCAGGAAGCTTTCGATACCGTGCACCGGGGCGAGGTGGATATCCTGATCGGCACGCAGATGGTCGCCAAGGGCCACGACTTCAAGAAGCTCACGCTGGTGGGCATCCTCAATCCCGATACGGCGCTGTTCTCGCAGGATTACCGCGCCAGCGAGCGCCTCTTCGCGCAGCTGATGCAGGTGGCGGGGCGCGCGGGCCGCGCAGCGCAGAAGGAAGGCGGCAGCGCGAGCGAGGTGCTGATCCAGACCCGCTATACGCAGCATCCGCTGTATGCGGCCGTCGTCAATCACGACTACGACCATTTCGCCACCGCCCTGCTGGACGAACGCAGGCAGGCGGGCCTGCCGCCTTACCTGTTCCAGGCCATGCTGCGCGCGGAGGCGCCGGAGCTGGCCACGGCCATCGAGTTCCTGCAGGGTGCGCGCGGCTGTGTGGAGCATCCCGGCATCACCATCAACGATCCCATCCCCATGAGCATGACCCGCGTGCACAACGTGGACCGCGCCCAGCTGCTGGTCGAATCGGCATCGCGGCCCGCCTTGCAGGCCTTCCTGAAGGAGTGGATGGCGGCGCTGCGCGCCATGAAGACGCGCGTGAAGTGGTCGCTCGAAGTGGACCCGCTGGATATCTAAGGCTGCACCAGGTAGCGCCGCGCTGTCGTGATCACCTGTTCGGCGAGGGCGCGGGTGAAGGGGGTATCCAGTTCCCAGGCATGCCAATACAGGGGCACATCGATGTAGGCGCCCGGCGCCAGGTCCACCAGCTGCCCCTGCGACAGCGCATGCGCCGCCTGCAGGTAGGGCAGCAGGCCGTAGGCCAGGCCGCCGAACAGGGTATCGTTGAGGGCCGTGGACAGGGGCAGGGTGTGATGGGGGAAGGCGCCTTCGAACGCCAGGTGTTCGCGCAGGAAGCTTCTCATGAGTTCACGGTCGTGCACCACCGAGGGCGCCAGGGGCACGGCTTCGCGCATGAAGCCGTCGCCGAACCAGTGGCCCGCGAACACGGGCGTCGCCACGCAGACGTAGCGCATTGCGCCCAGGGGCATGGACGACGCGCCCTTGGCCTCGGCAACCGGTCCGGCAGCCACGCAGCCGAAGACGCCGCCCTCGCGCAGCAGGTGGCGCGCCGCGCCGTCCTCCAGGGAGCGCACGTCCAGCTGGCAGCGCGGCGGGGAGAGCAGGGGCGGCAGGGCCAGGGGGAACCAGGTGGCCAGGCTGGCGGCATCCACCGCCACGGAAATCTCGGGCATGCTGACCACGTTGCCCAGGTCGATGTCCAGGGACGCTTCCATCAGCTTCACGCTGCGGTAATGGGAAATCAGGCGCTGGCCCAGGCCGGTGGGCACGGCGGGCGAACCCCGCACGATGAGCAGCCGGCCCGCGGCATCCTCCAGGGCCTTGATGCGCTGGGATACGGCGGGCTGGCTGATGCCGAGCGCCGAAGCCGCCTTGTCGAAACTGCCGTGGCTGGCCACTGCATCCAGGACCGCCAGGGCCCGGTAATCGAGATTTTCCATAAGTTAAGCTTATAGAAATCAAAATGGATAAGCAAGGCTAATGCAATCGTGCGGCCGCCCGCAGCCACCTGCTCAAGCGTGTAGACTCGCTGCATGAACGAACTCCATTGCGATGTCGCCGTCATCGGCGCAGGTTCCGCAGGGCTGACGGCTTACCGCGCCGCCCATGCAGCGGGCAAACGCGTGCTGCTGATCGAAGGCGGCCCCTACGGCACCACCTGCGCCCGCGTCGGCTGCATGCCGAGCAAGCTCCTCATTGCAGCGGCCGAGGCGGCGCATGTGGCGTCCACGGCGGACGGCTTCGGCGTCCATGCCTCGCCAGTGCGCATCGATGGCGAAGCCGTGATGGCGCGGATGCGCAGCGAACGGGACCGCTTCGTCGGCTTCGTGCTGGAAGGCGTGGACGATATTCCCGCCGGGGACAAGCTGCGCGGCTACGCCCGCTTCACCGCCCCGGACCGGCTCATGGTGGGCGACCACACGGTCGTGCATGCTTCCCGCATCGTGATCGCCACCGGCTCCTCGCCCATCGTGCCCGAGGAATGGCGCAAGGCGGGCCCCAACGTCATCAGCAGCGACGCCGTCTTCGACTGGACCAACTTGCCGGAGTCGGTGGCCGTGATCGGCACCGGGGTGATCGGGCTGGAGCTGGGCCAGGCCCTGCACCGGCTGGGCGTGCGCGTCGCCATCGTGGCGCGCGGAAGCAGCGTGGCCCAGCTGGGCGACCCCGAAGTGCTGGCCAATGCGCGCGGCGTGCTGGCCGAGGAGCTGGACCTGCGCTTCCAGACCCAGGTGGTGAGCATTGTGGCCGACAGCGGGCAGCTGGCGCTGACCACGCGCGACGGCGAAGGCAAGGAGCGCCGCGAGCATTTCCAGTATGTGCTGTCCGCCATCGGCCGCGAGCCGAACGTGCATGCGCTGGGGCTGGAGAACGCCGGCATCGAGCGCGACCGCCGGGGCGTGCCCTTGTACGACCCGCACACCATGCAGTGCGGAACGAGCGCCATCTTCATCGCGGGCGATGCCAGCGACGAGCTGCCCCTGCTGGGGGAAGCGGCCGACCAGGGCCGCATCGCGGGCCACAACGCCGCGCACTTCCCCGATGTGCAGCCCGGCCTGCGCCGCATCCCGCTCACCATCGCCTTCACCGAGCCGAATATCGCCACCCTGGGCGCGGGCTACAAGGCCCTGTGCAGCAGCCACAAGGGCGGTTTCGCCGTGGGACAGGTGTCCTTCGCCAACCAGGGCCGCAGCCGCGTCATGCGGCAGAACCGGGGCATGCTGCGCGTCTACGGCGAATACGGCAGCGGCCGTTTCCTGGGCGCGGAAATGATCGGGCCGCGCGGCGAGCACATCGGCCACCTCCTTTCCTGGGCCGTCCAGGCGGGGCTGACGGTAAAGGCCATGCTCGATATGCCTTTCTACCACCCCGTGGTGGAGGAGGGCGTGCGCACCGCCCTGCGCGACCTGGACCAGCAGCTGGCCAAGCCGCCCGGCAGCCGCCCCGATTGTCCCGACTGCACACCGGGCGACTGACGCAAATACAACATCCTGTCCTGCACAGTTGAAATTCTGCAATAGTCCATTAAAGTTTTGCTATAGACTCTTGACTCTTGGCAATAAGTTGCTCACAGAAGGCAACTATGCTGCGCAGAACAACGGGGCGGCACATGGGCATCAGGCGACTGACACACGGCGATATCCGCGAGGGCGAGACCCTGGCGTGGGACGTCTATGGGGAGAACGGCGCCCTGCTCGTGCGCAAGGGGCACCGCCTGGCCAACGAATCCCAGGTGGATAACCTGGTGGCGCGCGGCTTCATCGAAGACCACAGCATGCCTTCCGACCGCGCGCCCGCCGCGCCCGAACCCGTATCCGCCCTTCGCCTGCTGAACCGCGCCGCGGCCCAGCTCGCCCCCGTGCTGCAGGGCCTGGCCAGCGGGGGCAGCGGCGTGCAGCCCCTGCTGGAAGAGATTGCCAACCTGGTCATGGAAGCGGTCGAGGTGAGCGACGAAGTGGCGGCCGCCTCCGTATTGCACAACCAGCGCCACACGCCTTACCGCGTGCGCCATTGCGTCGATACGGCCGTGGTGGCGCTCATTGCCGCGCGGGCGCTGAAGCGCGACCCCGCCGAAATGCGCAGCATGGTGCTGGCGGCCCTGACCATGAACATCGGTATGTTCCACCTGCCGGAACAGGGCGAGCTGAGCGAGGAAGAACAGGGCGTATTGCAGGCCCATCCCAACCTCGGCGCCGGCCTGCTGCGCGCGGCCGGCATCGAAGACGAAACCTGGCTGCGCTGCGTGCAGACCCACCACGAGAACGAGGACGGCACCGGCTATCCGGCCGGTCTGAAGGGGGAGGAGATTCCGGCCCCGGCCAAGCTGCTGGCGCTGGCCGACCGCTACTGCGCCCGGGTGGTGGACCGCCCCAGGCGGCGCGCCATGCTGCCCAACCTGGCCTTGCGCGATATCCTGCTGGAAGCGCGCCATGCGCTCGATGCGCAGATGGGGGCGGTGCTGATCCGGGAGCTGGGCGTCTATCCCATCGGCACCTTCGTGCGCCTGCAGAACGGGGAGATCGGGGTGGTATGGCGGCGCGGCAGCAATTCCACCACGCCGCGCGTGCTCTCCATGATCGGACCGCGCGGCGCGCCGCTCGAAACCTTCCTTCAGCGCGATACGCGCGTCGAAATGAACAGCATCCGCGAAGTGCTCAGCGCCGATCAGGCGCAGATCGATCTGCGCATGGATACGGCCTGGGGCCGCGCCGCCGCCGTTTAATTCAGCATCGAGTCGAGCCTGCCCTGTTCGGCCAGGTCGCGCAGCACGCGGATGGTGTCGATGTCCGATTCCTGGTAGGCCGAACGGCGGAAGTCATCGTACATCTTGTTGGCTTCGTCCGTCGCGGCGTCGTGGCCGTCGTCGTACTCGAAGCGCACATACAGGCGCTCCGGCTGGGGAGCCTCGATGGTCATCACCAGGCTGGACTTGCTGATGTCGCCCTGGGCCGCCACCTCGACCCGCACCCGGTGCGGATATTCCAGCACCACGCGGTCGTCGATCACCAGGTTGCCATAACGCTGGCGGCGGCTGAAACCGGCCTCGCTGCGGTCGGCGATGGTGCATTCGTCCAGATGGGGCACGAAGAGCTTGGGCGATTCCGCCCGCAGCACCAGGCCGCGCCACAGCTGCTCGTGGCTGATGGTGTCGATCAGCGGGTTGAGCGGATCGTTGATTTCAATGAGGTGCTCGAATTTCATAGTGCGCTCTTGGCTTGTCTCTCCCGGATACCACTATATTCTGCCGCGAGCCGAAATATCAATGCTTGTCGCGATACAATGGACGGCTGAGTTGCCCCATCCTGCCTGAAATCATGTCCAATGCACCACAATTTGGCCTCAACGGGCCGCAAAGCGAAGCCGTGCTCTATCTCGACGGTCCCGCCCTTGTGCTGGCGGGCGCGGGCTCGGGCAAGACGCGCGTCATCACCCAGAAGATCACCCACCTCATCGAGGACCGGGGCTACGACCCGCGCACCATCGCCGCGCTGACCTTCACCAACAAGGCGGCCCTGGAGATGCAGGAAAGGGTGGGCAAGATGCTCAAGCAGCCGCGCCAGGCCAAGCTGCTCACCGTGTCCACCTTCCACTCCCTGGGCGTGAAGATCCTGCGCCAGGAGGCCAACCACCTCGGCCTGAAGGACCGCTTCTCCATCATGGACAGCGACGACTGCTATTCCCTGGTGCAGGACCTGGCCATCACCACGGACAAGCAGCTGATCCGCGGCATCCAGAACGATATCTCGCTGTGGAAGAACGGCCTGGTGACGCCGGAAGAGGCGCTGCGCAACGCCCAGAGCGAGGACGAGGCGCAGTCGGCGCGCATCTACGCCAGCTACGTCGCTACCCTGGCCGCCTACCAGGCCGTGGACTTCGATGACCTGATCCGCCTGCCGGTGGAGCTGTTCCGCAGCGTGGAAACGGTGCGCGACAAATGGCAGCGCCGGCTGCGCTACCTGCTGGTGGACGAATACCAGGACACCAACACCTGCCAGTACGAGCTGGTGAAGCTGATGGTGACGGGCCTGGGCAAGAAGCCCATGTTCACCGCCGTGGGCGACGACGACCAGGCCATCTACGCCTGGCGCGGCGCCACCATCGAGAACCTGCGCAACCTGCAGGTGGACTTCCCCGACCTGAAGCTGATCAAGCTGGAACAGAACTACCGCTCCACCACGCGCATCCTGCAGGCGGCCAATGCTGTCATCTCGAACAACCCCAAGCTGTTCGAGAAGGCGCTGTGGTCCGAGCACGGGCTGGGGGAACCGATCAAGGTGCACGCCATGGCGAACGACGAGCAGGAGGCCGAGCAGGTGGCCATCATGATCTCGGCCGACCATTTCGAGCGCAAGAACAAGTGGTCGGACTATGCGATTCTCTATCGCGGCAACCACCAGGCACGCGTGATCGAACAGGCGCTGCGCAACCAGCGCATCCCCTACACCATCTCCGGTGGCCAGAGCTTCTTCGACAAGGCGGAGATCAAGGACATCATTGCCTATCTGCGCCTGCTGGCCAACCAGGACGACGATCCGGCCTTCATCCGCGCCGTGACCACGCCGCGCCGGGGCATCGGCCAGTCCACGCTGGAGGTGCTGGGAGCTTTCTCCGGCCAGTGGCAATGCTCGCTGTTCGAGGCCGTGTTCAAGGGCGGCATCGAAGCGAAGCTGAACGACCGCCAGCTCAAGCCCCTGCGCGACTTCTGCAACTTCATCAACGCCCTGGAATCGCGCGCCAGCCGTCCCGGCCCTTCGGGCAGCGGCGACAATGCGGCGCAGGTGCTGGACGACCTGATGGAGGCGATCAACTACGAGCACTACCTGTACGACTCCTTCGAGGAGCGTGCGGCGCAGAGCAAGTGGCAGAACGTGCTGGACTTCACCAACTGGCTGAAGGACCGGGGCCGCGGCGGCAAGGACCGCGAAGGCGAAGAGCGCAATGTGCTGGAGCTGACCCAGATGGTGGCGCTCATGTCCATGCTGGAGGGGAAGGACGAAGATCCGGATGCGATCCGCATGTCCACCCTGCACGCATCGAAGGGGCTGGAATATCCGCACGTTTTCCTGGTCGGCGTCGAAGAAGGCATCCTGCCGCACAAGGGCGATCCCGATGCGCCGGTCGAAACGCTGGCCCAGCGCATCGAGGAGGAGCGGCGCCTCATGTACGTGGGCATCACGCGCGCCCAGCGCACCTTGCAGCTCACGTGGTGCAAAAAGCGCAAGCGCGCCGGCGAGCATGTGCACTGCGACGTATCGCGCTTCATCGCGGAGATGCAGCTGGATGTGGGCGACGCGCCGCCCAAGGAATCTGAGGTGTTAACGCCACGCGAACGCCTGGCGCGCATGAAAGAACTGCTTTCCGCTCCCAGAAGTTAAGTGTCTGGTGCTACGATGGGTTACGCCATCCGGCGCCATAAAAAAAGTCACTGGGAGAATTTGAATGATTGCACTTTCTGCACGCAGCCTGCTGCTTGCCGGCCTCCTGGCCGGCGCTTCCTTCACTGCCTCCGCAGTGGAAACCGTCACCAAGCCCGAAGCCGAGACCATGGTGCGCAAGGCCGTCGCCTACCTCAAGGCCCATGGCCGCGAGAACACCTTCGCTGAAGTGAACAAGAAGGACGGCCAGTTCGTGGACCGCGATCTCTATATCGTGGTCTACGGCCTGGATGCCACCGTTCACGCCCATGGCGCCAACGCGCGCATGGTCGGCAAGAACCTCATGGAGATCAAGGACGTGGACGGCAAGGCCTTCGTCAAGGAACGCGTCACCATGGCGCAGAAGAAGGTGCCGTTCTGGCAGGAGTACAAATTCACCAACCCGGTCAGCGGGAAGATCGAGCCGAAGGCCATGTACTGCATTCCGGAAGAGGATCTCGTGGTGTGCGGCGGCGTCTATCTGAAGTAAGATGCGGGGCCGCACCGTCCGGTGCGGCCAATTCGCGGAGAACACGCAGTGAGCAGTGAAGACCGTTTCATCGACATCGAAATCAAGCTGGCGCACCAGGAAGACATGGTCGAATCCCTGAACCAGCGCATCTACGAACAGCAAAAGCAGATCGACAAGCTGGAATCCATGCTGCATGCCCTGGCCGAACATATGCGCACGCGCGACGCGTCGCAGCAGCCGATCAACGAGCGTCCGCCGCATTACTGAGCTGTATCAATCCGGCGCCGCGCCGCGCATCTACACTGGCTGAATGGACAGGCTCGCCCGGGCCTGCCGTTCGCCCGGATGCGCCATGTCCCGATCCCTGCCCGCCAGCGCCGCAGCCAGCATCTCCCTCCGCAGCGGCATCGCCTTCATCCTGGTGGGAGGCTGCGCCACCGCGCTTCACTACCTGACCGCCTTCGCCTGCGTGGTCCTGTTTGCCGTGCCGGTGCTTGCCGCATCCGGCATTGGTTTCGTGCTGAGCGCCGCCGCCAACTACCTGGCCAACGCCCGCTTCACCTTCCGTAGCGCCGCCGCCCACCGCAGCGCCGCTCCACGCTTCGCCATTGTGGCGTGCAGCGGGCTGGCGCTGAACAGCATTCTCCTCGCGCAGGGCATGGCCGCAGGACTGGGCGCCGTACCCGCGCAGATCCTCGCCACCATTGGAGTCCTGATATGGAACTACTTGGCCAGCGCACTCTGGACCTTCCGCCGCCGCAGGCAGTAAGGGATTGTCCAAGACTCAGCCTCGTCCTCCCCTGCTTCAACGAGGAAGAAGTGCTGCCGGAAACGGCGCGCCAGCTCTCGGCCCTGGTGCAGCGGCTGCTGGCCGAAGGCAGCATCGCGCCCGGCAGCGCCATCTGCTTCGTGGACGACGGCAGCAGCGACCGCACCTGGGTCCGCATCTCCCAGCTGGCCGAGGACTATCCCGCTCTCTGCGGCATCAAGCTCAGTGCCAACCGGGGACACCAGAACGCCCTCCTGTGCGGCCTGCTGACCGCGCCCGGCGACGTGCTGGTGAGCCTGGACGCGGACCTGCAGGACGATCTGCGCGCCATCCCGGCCATGCTCAAGGCCTACCGCGAGGGCAGCGACATTGTGTTCGGAGTGCGCAGCAGCCGCGTGAAGGACAGCTTCTTCAAGCGGGCCACGGCGCAAGGCTACTACCGCCTGCTGGCCGCGCTGGGCGTGCGCATCGTCTACAACCACGCCGACTACCGGCTCATGAGCCGCCGCGCCCTGGAGGCGCTGCGCGAATACGGCGAAACCCATCTCTTCCTGCGCGGGCTGGTCCTGCAGCTTGGCTTCCGCACGGCCACCGTGCCGTACGAACGGGCTGCGCGCTTCGCAGGCACGTCGAAATATCCGCTGGCGAAGATGCTGGCGCTGGCATGGCAGGGCGTCACCTCATTCTCCGCCTATCCCCTGCGCCTGATCACCGGTGCGGGAGCCATCGTTTCCGCGGGCAGCATCGGGCTGGCCGCGTGGGCGCTGGCGATCCGCCTATTCACCGACCAGGCCCTGCCCGGCTGGGCTTCTGTCGTTATTCCGATGTACTTCCTGGGCGGTATCCAGCTGCTGGGGCTTGGCGTCATCGGCGAATACCTCGCAAAGGTCTACGAAGCGTCCAAGCAGCGGCCCCGCTTCCACGTCGAGAAGCTGTGCGGCCGCACCTTCGAGCGCGGCGGGGAGCGATGAGGCACGCGCTGCCCGCAGGGCTGCTCTCGCTGCTGGCGCTCTATCTGTTCCTGAGCGCTCCCACCAATGCGGACTTCTGGTGGTACGACGCATCGCGCCATGCCATGAACGGCGTCTTCCTGCGCGACCTGCTCCTCGAAGGCGGCTGGCGCGCGCCCATCGATTTCGCCCGCGCCTACTATGCGCAGTACCCGGCCATCAACGTCGGCTTCTATCCCCCGTTCTTCTATCTCAGCTCCGTGCCCTTGCTGGCGCTGTTCGGCGCCAGCCACGCCGTGTCGCAGGCCGCTGTGGCGCTGTATGCGCTGCTCGCAGGGCTCGGCGCCTACGCCCTGTGCCGCCGCGCCATGGACCGGGGCGCGGCGCTGGCCGCCGCCGCCATCCTCCTCACCTTCCCGGCCACGGCCCTGTGGGCACGGCAGGTGCAGCTCGATGTTCCGGCGCTGGCCCTGCTGCTTGCGGGGGCCGCCTGCCTGGCTGCCCACCTTGAAGATGGCGCCATGCGATGGCTGTGGGCAGCGGCAGCCTTCCTCGGGCTGGCCGTGCTCACGCGCGTGCAGGCCATGCTTGCCTTGCCCCTGCTTCTGTATCTTCTGCTGCGCCCCTATCCCGGAAGGCCGCCGCTCAAGCGCCGGCTGGCGGCCGTGGCGCTCGCGGCTGTGCTCGCGGCGCCCGCCTTCGCCATGGCGCTCTGGTTCAGCATGGAGAATCAGGCGCTGGCGACGGCGACCCCGGGCATGCCTGCGCTGGCAAGCTTCGAGAACTGGACGTGGTATGCCGCACGTCTGCCGCAGGCGCTTGGCTGGCCCGCCGCTGCCTTCATCGCCTGCTGCCTGCCCCTGGTCCTGGCGCGCAGGAGCATGGCGCCGGCGATGCGCGTGGGCTGGCTGATGGCGGGCGTGGCCTGGCTCTTCTACACCGTCGTATCGAACAAGGACCCGCGCTTCAACCTGCCGGGCTACGCCTTCCTTTTCCTCGCCGTGGCGATGACGGCATGGTCCTGCAAGCCCGCGCTGGCCAGGGCTTCGCTCTGGCTGCTGCTCGCCGTTCAGCTCGCGCAGCTCGCCATGGCCGCCGTGCCCGTTGCGGCGGGCTATGCGGATGCGGCAAGGGCGGTGCAGGCCGCCGCCCCGAAAAAAGCGACGGTGCTGGTCTCGGCGCATCGCGACGGCAGCTTCATCTACGCCCTGCGCACGCTCGGCCAGCGCCGCGACATCGGTGTGCGGCGGGCGGACAAGCTCTTTGTGGATATCACGATCATGCGCGAACTGGGCATCCGCGACCGTGGGCTGGACCGCCATGCCATCCTCGCCCTGCTGGACAAGGAAAAGGTGGATATTCTCGTCGTCCAGCCGGGCTATCTGGGCGACCAGCCTACAATGCGCGAGTTCGAAGCGCTGCTGGCCGACCGCAGCCTGTTTGCGCCCATCGCCGCAATTCCCCTGAGCGGCCAGCTTGACCGGAGCGAACGGCAGCTGCTCCTTTTCCGCCGCCTTCATCGCCCATAGTTACCCTTCATCCGCCAATTTAGCCCATTCGTCGGAAACCGCTGCCGCGCGCGGGGCGCTTGCATAGAATGGCGCTCTCGCTGACTTCAGGAGCCGACATGAAAGCCCTCTTCTTCGCTGGCTGCCTCGCGGCCGCAGGCGGCGCAGTGGCCAGCCCCTGCCTCGAACGCCTCGTACCCTATGGCGCGGCCATTCCCGCGCCCGAATACCGCCTGGAGCTGGGCGGCCTCGTTTATCTGGGTGCGCAGCATTCCTCCGATCCCGGAGAAGCGCAGTTTGCCGACATCGAGAAGCGCTGGAATGCCATGAAACCGGATGTGGCCTTCTACGAAGGCCCCAATCGCCCGGTCCCCGCGAACCGTGAAGAAGCTATCCGGCAGACGGGGGAATCCGGCTTCGTGCGCTATCTGGCCGCACGGGACGGCGTGGCGCTGGCGAGGCTGGAACCGGAGCCGAAAGACGAAGCGGCCTGGCTGCTCCAGCGCTTCACGCCGGAGCAGGTCAGTCTTTTCTACACTTTGCGCGAGGCGGCCCGCCTGCGCGAGCGGCGCAGTATGGACGAAGAGGCCATCACCATGGCCATTGGCCAGATGCTGGAACGTGCCGCGGGCATGGGTCTTCCCATCTCTTTCCGCAGCACAGCCGAGGTGGCGGCGGCCTACCGGCGCTACTGGACCGAGCCGGCGCAATGGTGGCAGGCGCCCTCGCGCTGGTTCGATCCCAGGGCCCGTTCGGCCGATACCGGCGGCATCTTCACCAACGAGGTCAATGCGCAGTCCAGCGCCTTCCGCAACGTGAATATGGTGAACCGTCTTTCCGCCGCCGTACGGGAAGGGAAAAAGGTGTTTGCCGTAGTGGGCCGCGACCATGTGTCGCATCAGGCCGACGCGCTGCGCTGCAGCATCGCCACACCCTGATCTCCCTGCTATGATCGTGCGTTCGCGTGCCGCCGCTACAGGCGGCATTCCCTTTGGCCTTGAACGGAACCCACGATATGACTTCTGTACGAATGCTCGCCGTCGCCGCTGCCCTGAGCATGGCGTTCGCTCCGCTGTCCCAGGCCGCGCCCGCCGCCGCCAATCCCTTCTTCACGCAAAGCCCGCTGCCTCTGCAGTACCCCGTGTTCGACAAGATCCGCAACGAGCACTTCGCGCCGGCCTTCAAGAAGGGCATGGAGCAGGAGCTGAAGGAAATCGCGGCCATCGCCAACAATCCGAAGCCCGCCACTTTCGAGAACACCATCGTGGCCATGGAACGCAGCGGACGCCTGCTGCACCGTGTGTACACCACTTTCAGCAACCTGCAGGGCGCCAACACCAACGATGCGCTGGATGCCATCGACCGCGAGATGTCGCCCAAACTGGCAGCGCACAGCGACGCCATCCACCTGAATGCGAAGCTGTTCAAGCGCGTCCAGAGCCTCTACGACAAGCGCGATACGCTGGGCCTCGATCCGGAATCCGCCTACCTGCTGGAGCGCTACCACATCGATTTCGTACGCGCGGGCGCGAAGCTGAACGCGGCGGACAAGGAAAAGCTCAAGGCCCTGAACGCGCAGATTGCCACCCTGCAGACCACCTTCACGCAGAACGTGCTGAAGGAAACGAATGCTTCCGCCCTGATCGTGGACAGCCGCGAGGAGCTGGCCGGTCTTCCCGATGCCGCCATCGATGCCGCCGCAGCAGCGGCCAAGGAGCGCGGCATGGAAGGCAAGTACGCCCTGGCGCTGATGAACACTTCCGGCCAGCCGCCGCTGGCGGAGCTGAGCAATCCCGCCGTGCGCGCACGCCTGATGAAGGCATCCCTCGAGCGCGGCAGCCATGGCGGTGAGTTCGACAACCGCGAGGTGGTGCGCAAGCTCGCCACGCTGCGCGCAGAACAGGCCGCGCTGCTGGGCTACGAGAACTACGCCGCCTACTCGCTGGAAGACCAGACGGCCAAGACGCCGGCCAACGTCAACAAGCTGCTCGCCGAACTGGCCAAGCCCGCAGTGGACAACGCCCGCCGTGAAGGAGCGGACCTGGAAGCGGTCGCCGGAAAGCCCATCGCCGCCGCCGACTGGAGCATCTACACCGACAAGGTGCGCGCCCAGCGCTACGCTTTCGACGAGAAGCAGATCAAGCCCTACTTCGAACTGGACCGCGTGCTGAAGGACGGCGTCTTCTTCGCCGCCACCAAGCTGTATGGCATCACCTTCAAGGAGCGCAAGGACCTGCCGGTTTATAACCCGGACGTGCGCGTCTTCGATGTCTTCGATACCGATGGCAAGCAATTGGCCATCTTCATCGCCGACATGTACGCCCGCAGCAACAAGCAGGGCGGGGCATGGATGAACGAGTACGTGTCCCAATCGAAGCTGCTCGGCACCAAGCCCGTGGTGGCGAACCACCTGAACATCCCCAAGCCTCCTGCAGGCGAACCGACCCTGCTGACCTTCGACGAAGTGAAGACGGCCTTCCACGAATTCGGCCACGCGCTGCATGGCATGTTCTCGGACGTGAAGTACCCTCGCTTCGCCGGTCCGAGCGTGCCGCGCGACTTCGTCGAGTATCCGTCGCAGGTGAACGAGATGTGGGCCGTGTGGCCGGAGGTGCTGGAGAACTACGCGCGCCACTACAAGACGGGCGAGCCGATGCCGAAGGCGCTGCTGGACAAGATCATGGCCTCGCGCAAATTCAACCAGGGCTTCGCCACCACCGAATACCTGGCAGCCTCCTTGCTCGACCAGCGCTGGCACCAGCTCAAGCCTTCCCGGGTTCCGTCCGACGTGCTGGCCTTCGAGGCTGCCGCGCTGAAGGACGCGGGCGTGGATTACGCCCTGGTGCCGCCGCGCTACCGCACCACCTACTTCTCCCACGCCTTCTCCGGCGGCTATTCGGCGGGCTACTACGCCTACCTGTGGTCCGAAAAGCTCGACGCGGACAGCGTGGAATGGTTCAAGGAAAACGGCGGCCTGCTGCGCAAGAACGGCGACTGGTTCCGCAAGACCCTGCTGTCGCGCGGCGGGACGGCGGACGCCATGAAGCTGTTCCAGGACTTCCGCGGCCGCGATGCCGTCATCGAACCCTTGCTCGAACGCCGCGGCCTGAACGGCAAATAAGGAGAGAGACCATGTACCGTCCACAAATCCTCATCATCGCGGCCAGCCTGGCCGTGGCGGGCATCGTGCATGCCGCGCCTTCCGCGCCAGTGCTCGCGGAATCGAACCCCTTCGCCAAGGCCAGCACCCTGCCTTTCCAGTACCCGGTGTTCGACCGCATTCATGACGAAGACTATGGTCCCGCCTTCGATGCAGGCATCCGCGAGCAGGCGGCCGAGGTGCAGGCCATCGCCAACAACAAGGCCGCGCCCACTTTCGACAACACCATCGTCGCCCTGGAACGCAGCGGCACGCTGCTGACCCGCGTATCGAATGTGTTCTTCAACCTGTCCGGCACCAACACCAACCCCGCCATGCAGCAGCTGGACCGCGACCTGGCGCCGAAGCTGGCAGCGCACAGCGATGCGATGCGCCTGAACGGCAAGCTGTATGCGCGCATCAAGGCCCTGTACGACAAGCGCGACAAGCTGGGCCTCGACCCCGAGTCGAAGTACCTGCTGGAGCGCTATCACACCGACTTCGTGCGCGCGGGCGCGAAGCTGTCGGAGGCGAACAAGAAGAAGCTGAAGGCCTACAACGCCGAACTGGCGGCCCTGCAGACGAACTTCGCGCAGAACGTGCTGAACGAGTCGAACGACTCCGCCCTTATTGTGGACACGCGCGAAGAGCTGGCGGGCATGCCGGACAAGGCCATCGATGCCGCCGCCGCCAACGCCAAGGCGCGCGGCCTGGAAGGGAAGTTCGCCATCCCCATCGTGAACACCACGGGCCAGGCTTCGCTGGAAGTACTGACCAACCGCACGACGCGCGAGCGCCTGCTGCAGGCCTCGATGGGGCGCGGCAGCCGCGGCGGCCCTTACGACAACCGCGAACTGGTGCTGAAGCTGGCCAAGCTGCGCGCGGAACGCGCCCAGCTGCTGGGCTACAGCAGCCACGCGGCCTACACGCTGGAAGACCAGACCGCGCACGACACCGCGGCCGTGAACAAGCTCCTGGCCGAATTCGCCCGCCCCGCCGTTGCCAATGCGCGCAAGGAGGCGGCCGACATCCAGAAGCTGATCGACGCCGAGAAAGGCGGCGCGCCGCTGGGCGCTGCCGACTGGTCCTTCTACACCGACAAGGTGCGCCAGGCGCGCTACGCCTTCGACCAGAACCAGATCCGGCCCTACTTCGAGTTGAACAGCGTGCTGCAGAACGGCGTCTTCTTCGCCGCCAACAAGGTCTATGGCCTCAGTTTCAAGGAGCGCAAGGACCTGCCGGTGTATAACCCGGACGTGAGGGTCTTCGACGTCTTCGACGCCGACGGCAGCCAGCTCGCCATCTTCATCGCCGA
The DNA here is from genome assembly GCF_021165955.1 of Massilia endophytica. Taxonomy (NCBI): domain Bacteria; kingdom Pseudomonadati; phylum Pseudomonadota; class Betaproteobacteria; order Burkholderiales; family Oxalobacteraceae; genus Massilia; species Massilia endophytica. Next base: position 4,965,618 of record NZ_CP088952.1, read on the forward strand.
CTTCTACGCCCGCAGCAACAAGCGCGGCGGCGCATGGATGAACGCTTACGTGTCGCAGTCGAAGCTCACAGGCGCGAAGCCGGTAATCGCCAATCACCTGAACATCCCCAAGCCCGCCGATGGCGAGCCCACGCTGATGACCTACGACGAGGTGCGCACCATGTTCCACGAGTTCGGCCATGCCCTGCACGGCATGTTCTCGGACGTGAAATATCCGCGCTTCTCCGGCACCCGCGTGCCGCGCGACTATGTCGAATTCCCCTCACAGGTGAACGAGATGTGGGCCGTGTGGCCTGAAGTGCTGAACAACTACGCCAGGCATTACCAGACGGGCGCGCCGATGCCGAAGGAGCTGCTGGACAAGGTGCTCGCGTCCGGCAAGTTCAACGAGGGCTTCCGCACCACCGAGTATCTGGCGGCCTCCATCCTGGACCAGCGCTGGCACCAGCTGGGCGCGAACCAGATCCCGGGCGACGTGCTGGCCTTCGAAGCCGCCGCGCTGAAGGACGCGGGCGTGGACTTCGCGCCCGTGCCGCCGCGCTACCGCACCACCTACTTCTCCCACGTGTTCTCCAGCGGCTATTCGGCGGGCTACTACGGCTACCTGTGGGCCGAGAAGCTCGACGCGGACGCCGTGGAATGGTTCAAGGAGAACGGGGGCATGCTGCGCCAGAACGGCGACCGCTTCCGCAAGATGCTGCTCGCGCGCGGCGGCACCATGGATGCGATGCAGATGTACCGCGACTTCCGCGGCCGCGATGCGCGCATCGAGCCGCTGCTGGAACGGCGCGGCCTCACCGGGCAATAAAGGCTTGACCTGTCCAATGTAGACAGGTTTATGCTGGATGCATGAACGATGAAGACTTCCTGCGCCAGCTCGGCGACTGCACGCTGCCTCCGCAGCATTTCAACCATCTCGGCCATGTGCGGCTGGCATGGCTCAACCTGCGCCGCCGGCCTTTCGGGCAGGCGGTGCAGCACACTTGCGGAACCATCCGCAACTACGCCACCCACCTGGGCGCGTCCGGCAAGTTCCACTGCACCGTGACCACGGCCCTCGTGCACCTGCTGCGCGAGGCGGGCGCCTGCCGTCCCGATCTCGATTGGGAGGGCTTCCTGTGCGAGGCCGCGCCCCTGCTGGCGGATGCGCGCGGCAGGCTGTCCCTGCACTATTCCGAGGGCGTTCTCGCCAGCGAGGCTGCGCGCCAGGCCTTCGTGCCGCCGGACCGGGCGCCCCTGCCATGAGCGCTTCCTACAGCGTGGGCCGGATGGCGCGGCGCGCGGGCATCTCGCGCACCACGCTGCTGTACTACGAAAGCCTCGGCCTCGTGGCGCCCGCGCGCACTGCGGCGGGCTACCGGCGCTACAGCGAAGAGGATGCGCAGCGCCTGGAACGCATCCGCGGCTACCGCGCCACGGGCCTCAGCCTGGAAGCGGTGGCGGCCCTGATCGACGAGGCGCAAACGCCCTCCCTGCTGCAGCAGCGCCTGCGCGAGATCCACCTGGAGATCGCCCGCCTGCGCGAACAGCAGGCCGTGCTGGAAAGGATGCTGGGGCAGGCCGGTGCGGAGCCGATGAACAAGGAGCGCTGGACCGCCCTGCAGCGCGCGGCGGGCGTGGACGATGCGGCCATGGCCCGCTGGCACGCCCTGTTCGAACGCCAGGCGCCCCAGGCCCATGAGGACTTCCTCTGCTCGCTCGGCCTGGACGGGGACGAGATTGCGCGCATTCGTGGCTGGGCACGCGGAATCGGTGTATAAGTTCGTCTGTAGCCACTTTCACAAGGGGACGACACGATGGACAATAATCTGAAAGAGTCGCTGCGCAATCTGCACCGCAGCCTGGCCAATGCCGGCCCGGTGGACGAGGAGTTGCAGGAGCTGCTGCGCCAGCTCGATGAAGATATCCGCCAGCTGCTGGAACAGCGCGCCGCCGATACGGAAGAAGCGACCACCACCTACGGACTGGCCGAACGCACCCAGGAAATCTCCGCCCGCTTCGCGGCCCGCCATCCCTCGCTCGAACCGACGCTGCGCGAGCTGGGCCGCATCCTGGGCAATATGGGCATCTGACAGAGGAACCGGGCCCCGGCCAGAGGGTAGCCGGCGCCCGGTTGGCTGGCGTCAGGGAAACGCCAGCATGGGCGGCTCTTCGCCGCCAAAGCTGAAGTCGGGATGCCGCGCAGCGATCATCTCTTCAATCTCGCGGATGCGCCGCAGTGGAACATCCACCATCATCAGCACTTCGCCGTTCTGGATACGGTCGGCGTATTTTTCGAGTTTCTTGTTCGGGATGGCGCAGGCATTCATGCCGGAGGCCCAGGCCCCGAACAGCGCGCCGCCCAGCGCCATGAGCAGGATGGCGGCGGTGCGCATGGTCAGCCCCTCGGGCGGCATCAGCACCAGCAGCACGCCGGCAAGGAAACCCACGATGCCCCCGATCACCACGCCCAGCTGGGCGCCATGGATCAGGTCGGTTTTGATGACGAAACTGCAGTCCGGCATGTCTTTCGGCAAAGTGCCTTCGCGCGCCATGAAGTGGATGTGGCGCTCTTCGATGCGTGCCAGCAAGAGCTCATCGAGCATGGCGCGGGCGGCGGGAATATTCGGTAGAACGTAATAGACTCTGCGGCGCATGATGGTCTCCCCCTGGGCTATTTTATCGTTATAGCAAAAGACCCGCCGAATGCAATGCCGCCTCCCAAGTTATTGAAAAATAAAAGCTTTTATGCCGTGCCCGCCTGGTCCGGACGCGCGCAGGCGGCCAGTTTCCGGTACAATGCTGCGGATGAACTCCCCGGTAAACCTTTTTGCGGCCGTCCCCAAGCGGTCTGCCCGCGCTCCCGCTGCGCCTTTCCTGCCCATGTCCCGCGAAGAAATGGACAAGCTGGGCTGGGACGAGTGCGACGTCATCCTGATCACGGGCGACGCCTATATCGACCATCCCAGCTTCGGCATGGCCCTGGTCGGGCGCCTGCTGGAGGCGCAGGGCTACCGGGTGGGCATCATCGCCCAGCCTGACTGGCAGTCGGCCGAGGCCTTCCGCGCCCTGGGCAAGCCGCGCCTGTATTTCGGCGTGACCGCGGGCAATATGGACTCCATGGTCAACCGCTACACGGCCGACCGCAAACCCCGTTCCGACGACGCCTACACGCCGAACGGCGAACCGAACAAGCGTCCGGACCGCGCGGTCTCGGTGTACGCCCAGCGCTGCCGCGAAGCCTTCCCCGGCACGCCGGTGGTGATCGGCTCGATCGAAGCCTCGCTGCGCCGCATCGCCCACTACGATTACTGGTCGGACAAGGTGCGCCGCTCCGTGCTGTTCGAGTCCAAGGCCGACATGCTGATCTTCGGCAACGCCGAGCGCGCGCTGGTGGACCTCACCCGCCGCATGGCCGAGGGCGAGAACATCAAGACCATCCGCGACCTGCGCGGCACCGCCTTCCTCGTGCCGTCCGGCTGGATGCCGGGCGAGGACTGGGGCGTGCACAACAGCACCCGCGTCGATATTCCCGGCAAGATCGATGCCCATCCCGATCCCTACCTGATGGTGCAGCCGAACACGCCGTCCTGCGCCACGGAGAACGGCGGCGCGCCGGCCGCCGAGGTCAACCCGGCCATGGTCGAGCCCAAGGCCGAGGTGGCGAAGCCGATCCGCATCATGAGCCGCGAAGAGCGCCTGGCCCTGCAGAAGGAAAAACACAACAGGACCGTGGTGCGCCTGCCGTCCTACGAAACCGTGAGCACCGATCCGGTGATGTACGCGCACGCCTCGCGCGTGTTCCACCTGGAATCGAATCCCGGCAATGCGCGCGCCCTGGTGCAGGCGCATGGCGACCGCGATGTGTGGATGAACCCGCCGCCCCTGCCGCTGCAGATGGACGAGATGGACAACGTCTACGACCTCGAATACGCGCGCGGCCCCCACCCGAGTTACGGCAATGCCAATATCCCGGCCTGGGAAATGATCCGCTTCTCGGTGAACATCATGCGCGGCTGCTTCGGCGGCTGCACCTTCTGCTCGATCACCGAGCACGAAGGCCGCATCATCCAGAGCCGTTCCGAGCCGTCCATCCTGCGCGAGATCGAGCATATCCGCGACAAGACCAAGGGCTTCACCGGCATCATCTCCGACCTGGGCGGGCCCACCGCGAACATGTACCGCCTGTCCTGCAAGGACAAGGAGATCGAATCGACCTGCCGCCGCCTGTCCTGCGTGTACCCGTCGATCTGCGTGAACCTGGGCACCAACCACAATCCGCTGATCAAGCTGTACCGCAAGGCGCGCGCCATTCCGGGCGTGAAGAAGGTGCTGATCCAGTCCGGCCTGCGCTACGACCTGGCCGTGCGTTCGCCGGAATACGTGAAGGAGCTGGTGACCCACCACGTGGGCGGCCTGCTGAAGATCGCGCCGGAGCACACCGAGACCAATGTGCTGAGCAAGATGATGAAGCCGGGCATCGGCGCCTACGACGAGTTCAAGGCCCTGTTCGAGAAGTACTCCATCGAGGCGGGCAAGAAGCAGTACCTCATTCCCTACTTCATCGCCGCCCACCCGGGCGCGACGGACGAGGACATGCTGAACCTGGCGCTGTGGCTGAAGAAGAACAACTTCCGCCTGGACCAGGTGCAAACCTTCATGCCCACGCCCATGGCCATGGCGAGCGCCATGTACCACTCGCGCAAGAACCCGCTGCACAAGGTGACGGAAGAGTCGGAAACGGTGGAAACGCCGCGCACGCTCAAGCAGCGCCAGGCGCACAAGGCCTTCCTGCGCTATTACGATCCGAAGAACTGGCCCATCCTGCGCGACACGCTGCGCCGCATGGGGCGCGGCGACCTGATCGGCACGGGGGAGCGCCACCTCATTCCGCCGTATGTGGTGGGCGAGGAGAACTTCAAGCCCGCGGCGGGCAAGCGCGCGATGCCCATGCTGGCGCCGGGCGCGGACAAGCGCGGCAAGCTGCCCCCGGCGGCAGCGGGCGGACGGGGCAGGCCCAATGCCCTCACCGGTTCCCTCACGGCGCGCGCCACGGTTGAGACCAAGACCCGGCCGTCCATCCTGGACACTATCAAGGTGAAACCGAAAGCGGCCGTCAAACCGGTGCGCAGCGGCCGCAAGTAATCCAGGCAGGACGCGAATCCGCAACAGCATGGCCGTTTCTCCGGAAACGGCCATGTTGTTTTTGGGCATCTGTCACATTTCGATGCAATAATGCTGGTTTACGGCGCTGCGCCCGAGGGGCTGCAGCACATCTGCATCGACAATTGGAATCCTTATGAAGATGACCCTGAAGTCCCTTTTCCTCGTGCCCGTGCTGGCGCTGATGGCAGCCTGCGGCGGCGGCGGCGATGACAAGGCCGCAACGCCCACCACGCCGGCGACGCCAACCCTGGTCTCCATCGCCCTTACGCCCGCCAATCCCACCCTGGTAGTCGGCGCCACCCAGCAGCTGACGGCCACCGGCACCTATTCGGACGGCAAGAGCAGCGCACTGAAGGATGGCATCACCTGGGCCGCCAAGGGCAATGTCGTGTCCGTCTTCACGAGCGGCCTGGTCACGGCCAAGGCCGTGGGTACGGATACGGTGACCGCGACGGTGGGCAGCATCGTGGGCAGCACGAGCTTCACCGTCACCGGCCCCTGGGCCGATGCAGCCGCGGGCGGCAACCAGACCCTGGGCCTGCGCAAGGACGGCACGCTGTACGGCTGGGGCTGGAACCGCTGGGGCCAGCTGGGCAACGGCACCACGGCCGACCAGAGCAAGCCTGCCGCCGTGAGCGGCAACGTCACCACCTGGGCCAAGGTGGTCAGCGGCGAATTCCATACCCTGGCCGTGCGTACCGACGGCACGCTGTGGGCCTGGGGCTTCAACCAGAACGGCCAGCTCGGCCTGGGCAACACCCTCGACAAGGCTGTTCCAACCCAGATCGGCACCGCCAAGGACTGGGTCACGGTTGCCGCGGGCAAGTCGCACTCCATCGCCATCAACAAGAAGGGCGAACTGTGGGCCTGGGGCCGCAACTTCAACGGCCAGCTGGGCGACGGCACCGCCATCGACAAGCTGGTGCCGACCCGCATCGGCACCGCCACCAACTGGAAATCGGCCAGCGCGGGTGTTGCCCATACCGTGGCGCTGAATACGATCGGGGAGCTGTACGGCTGGGGCGCCAACGAAAGCGGCCAGGTCGGCAACGGCGCCCTGGCGGACGTGAATGCGCCGGTGCGCATCGGCACCCAGAACTGGGTCTCGGTGGCGGCGGGCGGCAGCCACACGCTGGGCATTCTCTCCAACGGCACCCTGTTCGCCTGGGGCGCGAACGACGTCGGCCAGCTCGGCAACGACGCCTTCGCCAACGTGACGGCGCCGGTTCAGATCGGCACCGACAGCAACTGGGCCTACCTCGCGGCCGGTGCGCGCCACTCGCTCGCCGTGAAGGCCGACGGCACGCTGTGGTCCTGGGGCTCGAACAGCGACGGCCAGCTTGGCAGCGGTACGGTGGCGGACCGCCGCATTCCCGTCCAGGTGGGCACGGCCACCGCCTGGAAAGCCGTGTCGGCAGGCCTGAACCACAGCGTCGCCCTGCAAAGCGACAGCACCCTGTGGACCTGGGGCCGCAACGCGGAAGGCCAGCAGGGCAACGGCAACAACAACACGGTGCTGAGCCCGGCGCTGCTCCAGTAAGGTCCTCCCATGCGGGCGAAAGGGCGGACTGGGTCCGCCCTTTTTCTTTTCGTGCCATGCTGCATGAAAGCCACATTTTTGTCTTGGACGGCGCGGAACCCGATACAATCAGTTAACTGGTCTTGACGTCCCGCTAACCTGGTTCCGGCTTATAGTGCGTCCATTCTTCCTCGTCCTGCTGCTCTCCCTGCTCACCGCTGGCGCCCAGGCGCAGGACAAGGTGGTGCTTCAACTGAAGCACATCCACCAGTTCCAGTTCGCGGGCTACTACGCCGCCATCGAGAAAGGCTATTACCGCGATGCGGGCCTGGAGGTGGAGCTGGCCGAAAGCACGGACGGCACCGAACCCGAACGCGCCGTGCTGTCGGGCCGCGCCCAGTACGGCGTCGGCAGCAGCGCGCTGCTGCTCTCCCGCCTCTCCGGCAAGCCCTTCGTGGTGCTGGGCGTGATCTTCCAGCATTCTCCCTATGTGCTGGCGATGCGCCAGCAGGAGCCCAATCCCGACATCCGCAGCATCATCGGCAAGCGGGTCATGATCGGCACCCTGAACGACGAAATGAGCCAGGCCGACGAGCTGCTGGCCTACCTGAAAAAGGAAGGCATCACGCCCGACCGCCTGATCCGCCGCGAACACAGCTTCAACCCGGACGACCTCGTGTCCGGCAAGGTGGACGCCATGTCCATCTACCTGACCAACGAGCCCGACTACCTGGACCGGGTGGGCTTCCCCTACGATATCTACAATCCGCGCTCGTCGGGCATCGACTTCTACGGCGACAACCTCTTCACCAGCGAGCAGGAACTGGCTTCCCATCCGGACCGCGTGAAGGCCTTCCGCGCCGCCAGCCTGAAGGGCTGGCAGTACGCGATGAGCCATCAGGAGGAGATTGCCGACCTTATCCTGAACAAGTACTCGCGCCGCAACGACCGCCTACACCTGCTGTACGAGGCGCGCCAGATGGTGCCCCTGGTGCAGCCCGTGCTCGTGGAAATCGGCTACATGAATCCGGACCGCTGGCAGCATATCGCCGACATCTATACCGACCTTGGGCTGCTGCCGAAAGGCGTGTCCTTTTCCGGATTCCTCTACAACACGGAGAGCGGATCCCAGCTGGTGTGGCTCTACCGGGTCGCAGGCGCGGCGGGCCTGCTGCTGCTCGCGGGCGCGGCCATCCACTTCACCCTGCTGGCGCGGGAACGCAGCCGCGCCCAGGAGGCCATCCGGCTCGGCGAGCGGCGTTTCCGCACCATGTTCGAATCCGCGCCCATGGGCATTGCCCTGGTCGATTCGCGCACGGGCCGCTTCGCCGACATCAATCCGCGCTATGCCGAAATCGCGGGGCGCGCCGTGGACGAAATCAGGAACGGCACCTGGATGGACGTGGTCGACCCCGAGGACGTGGCCTTGATCGTGCCGCAGATGAAGGAATTCGCCGAACGCGCGCTGCCCGGCTTCAAGACCACGGCCCGCCTGGTGCGGCCGGACGGCACGCGGGTCTGGGTGGAGGCTTCCATCACGCCGGTGGAGGCAGGCAGCGCGGGCGGGCCGTCCATGCACCTTTGCATGATCGAGGACGTCACGGACCAGAAGAAGACGGAAGCCCTGATCTGGCAGCAGGCCAATTTCGACACGCTCACCCAACTGCCCAACCGCCGCATGTTCCTGGACCGGCTGCAGCACGACATCCTGAAGAGCCGGCGCGACGGCACCCGCATCGCCATCCTCTTCATCGATCTCGACCACTTCAAGGAAGTCAACGACACCCTGGGCCACCACCAGGGCGACGTGCTGCTGGTGGACGCGGCGCGCCGCATCAGCGCCTGCGTGCGCGAGTCCGATACCGTGGCCCGCCTGGGCGGCGACGAATTCACCGTCATCCTGCCCGACCTGGACGAGGTGGACCGGGTCGAAACCATCGCCCAGAACATCATCGACAGCCTGCTCATGCCCTTTTCGCTGGGCCAGGAGCAGGCTTTCGTGTCGGCCTCCATCGGCATCACGCTTTATCCCGACGACGCGGGCAGCATGGAGGACCTGCTGAAACACGCGGACCAGGCCATGTACGCGGCCAAGGGCGCGGGGCGCAACCGCTTCAGCTACTTCACGCCCGCGCTGCAGGTGGCTGCCCTGAACCGCATGCGCCTGACCAACGACCTGCGCGGGGCGCTGAAGGGCGAGCAGCTGCGGCTGTACTTCCAGCCCATCGTGCACCTGAAGACGGGGCATATCCGCAAGGCGGAAGCCCTGCTGCGCTGGGAGCATCCGCAGCGCGGCATGGTCAGCCCGCTCGAATTCATTCCCCTGGCCGAAGCAAGCGGCCTGATTGTCGATATCGGCCAGTGGGTGTTCCAGGAGGCCGTGCGCTGGGCCCAGCGCTGGCGGCAGGATGTCCACCCCGAATTCCAGGTGAGCGTGAACCAGTCGCCGCTGGAATTCCAGCGCGAGGGCGCCAGCTACGAGAACTGGCTGCGCTATCTGCAGCAGCAATCGCTGTCCGGCCAGGCCCTGGTGGTGGAGATCACGGAAGGCCTGCTGCTCGACGCCAGCAGCGCCGTCACGGACAAGCTGCTGCAGCTGCGCGATGCGGGCATCCAGGTCGCGCTGGACGATTTCGGCACCGGCTATTCCTCCCTGTCCTACCTGAAGAAATTCGATATCGACTACCTGAAGATCGACCGCAGCTTCACCCGCAACCTGGCGCCCGACTCCAGCGACATGGCCCTGTCGGACGCCATCATCGTCATGGCCCACAAGCTCGAGCTGGAGGTGATCGCGGAAGGGGTTGAAACCCCGGAACAGCGCGAACTGCTGGCCGCCGCGGGCTGCGACTACGGCCAGGGCTACCTCTTCGCCCGCCCCATGCCCGCCGCCGACTTCGACCTGATGCTGCGCCAGCAGCGCGCCGCCTGAAGCAAACCTGTCATTCCAGCCACAAAGTCGGATAATGACGGTCCCGTTTCGGGGTTTCGATAGCGACACTCAATTGAAACCATTGGAACAATCAATTTTCCAAATTAACGGGAAAGCCGTACACTGGCATCTCAAATTTGATAACAACCTCACGAGGAAACCACAATGTCTCTGATCAACACCCAAGTTAAGCCCTTCAAGGCCACCGCTTACCACAACGGCAAATTCGTGGACCTGAGCGAAGATTCCCTGAAAGGCAAGTGGTCGGTATTCGTGTTCTACCCGGCGGACTTCACCTTCGTCTGCCCGACCGAACTGGAAGACCTGGCGGACAACTACGCCGAGTTCCAGAAGCTGGGCGTGGAAGTGTACGGTATCTCGACCGACACCCACTTCGCCCACAAGGCCTGGCACGACACCTCGGACGCGATCAAGAAAGTGAACTACCCGCTGATCGGCGACCCGACCGGCCACCTGTCGCGCAACTTCCAGGTCATGATCGAAGAAGAAGGCCTGGCCCTGCGCGGCACCTTCGTGATCAATCCTGACGGCTTCATCAAAGTGATGGAAGTGCACGACAACGGCATCGGCCGCGACGCCTCCGAGCTGCTGCGCAAGGTGAAGGCCGCCCAGTACGTGGCTTCCCACCCGGGCGAAGTGTGCCCGGCCAAGTGGACCGAAGGCGCCGCCACCCTGACCCCGTCCCTGGACCTGGTCGGCAAGATCTAAGCACTAGCAGTACCCCGATACCTGGCCGGCGGGGGAACTCCCGGCCAGGTAAACAAAAGCAAAGGAATACAGTCATGTTGGATGCCAATCTCAAAACCCAGTTGAAAGCCTATTTGGAAAAAGTGGTGCAGCCGATTGAGATCGTCGCATCGCTCGATGACTCCGCGAAGGCGCGGGAAATGCAGGAACTGCTCGGCGAGATCGGCGCCTTGAGCGACAAGATTACCGTGGTCGAGGACAATGCCGCCAACGTGCGCAAGCCCTCGTTCTCGATCAACCGCCCTGGCAGCGATATCGGCGTGCGCTTCGCCGGCATCCCCATGGGCCATGAATTCACCTCCCTCGTGCTGGCGCTGCTGCAGGTGGGCGGCCACACCATCAAGCTGGACGAGGCCGTGATCGAACAGATCCGCAACCTGGACGGCGACTACGAGTTCGAGACCTTTATCTCGCTCAGCTGCCACAACTGCCCGGAAGTGGTGCAGGCCCTGAATGCGATGTCCGTGATTAACCCGCGCATCAAGGTCACCACCATCGACGGCGGCGTATTCCAGAAAGAAGTGGAAGAGCGCCAGATCATGGCCGTGCCCATGATGTTCCTGAACGGCCAGCACTTCGGCCAGGGCCGCACCAATGTCGAGGAGATCCTGTCCAAGCTGGACACCAATGCGAGCGTGCGCGCCGCGGCGGAACTGAACAAGAAAGACGTGTTCGATGTGCTCATCGTCGGCGGCGGCCCCGCAGGCGCCGCGTCGGCGATCTACGCGGCACGCAAGGGCATCAGGACCGGCGTGCTGGCCGAGCGTTTCGGCGGCCAGGTGCTCGACACCCTGGCCATCGAGAACTTCGTGTCCGTGACCGAGACCGAAGGCCCGAAATTCGCGGTGGCGCTGGAGCAGCACGTGAAGGCCTACGAAGTGGACATCATGAATACCCAGCGCGCTGCGAAGCTGGTGCCGGGCAAGGTCTCCGAAGTCCATACCGAAAGCGGCGCCGTGCTGAAGGCGAAGACCGTGATCCTCTCGACCGGCGCGCGCTGGCGCGAGATCAACGTGCCGGGCGAGAAGGAGTACCGCAACCATGGCGTGGCCTACTGCCCGCACTGCGACGGCCCCCTGTTCAAGGGCAAGCGCGTGGCAGTGATCGGCGGCGGCAACTCCGGCGTGGAAGCGGCCATCGACCTGGCAGGCATCGTGTCCCACGTGACCCTGATCGAATTCGGCGCCGAGCTGCGTGCGGATGCGGTGCTGCAGCGCAAACTGCGTTCGCTGAAGAACGTGGACATCGTGGTGTCGGCGCAGACCACCGAGATCCACGGCGACGGCAAGAAGGTGAATGCCCTGAGCTACACCGACCGTGCCAGCGGCGAAGCGAAGCGCGTCGAGCTGGAAGGCGTGTTCGTTCAAATCGGCCTGGTGCCCAACACCGAATGGCTGAAAGGCACGGTGGCCCTTTCGCGCCACGGCGAGATCGAAGTGGATGCGCGCGGCCAGACCTCGGTGCCTGGCGTGTTCGCGGCGGGCGATGTGACGACAGTGCCTTACAAGCAGATCGTCATTGCAGTGGGCGAGGGAGCGAAGGCGGCGCTGTCGGCCTTCGACCACCTGATCCGCTCCGGCGATGAGGAAGAAGTAGTGGCGGACGCAAAGCAAGCTGTAGCCGTCTAAGGGCAGGGGACAGACCCCGGACGGGGTCTGTCCCCGTTACCCCAGTCCGCCACTGAACATGGTCAGCCAACTGTGTTCGGTGGCGGACTAAGCTTTTGGGGACAGACCCTGTGCAGGGTCTGTCCCCGCTGCCGTCATCACTCCAGATCCGCGCTGGCCTGGCGTTGACGCAGGGCCAGCGCGTGCCGATGCCGCGCGCGCAGGCGCGGGTTGGTTATCAGCCTGCCCAGAGTCTCGCCGATCACCATCACCACTCCCAGCAGGGGCAGCACCAGCATCAGACCCGCCACGCCCGCCACCGAGCCGCCGATAAAGATCATCAGCACCGTCACCAGCGGATGGATACGCAGGCTGCGGCCCAGGGTCAAAGGCATGAACACGAAGTCGTCCAGCAGGCGCGCTGCAATGAAGACGACGATGGCGCTGTAGGCGATCATCGTATCGCCCGGCGCGTCGGCCGACGCCACCAGCACCACCATGATGCAGCCCAGGATGGAGCCGACGAAGGGAATCCACGCCAGCATGGCCGCGATCAATCCAAGCAGCACGGGCGAGGACACCCCGATCACCCACAGCCCGAAGGCCAGTACCGCGGTATCGAGCACCGTGAGCTTCAGCATGCCCTGGAAGTAGCGGCGCGCCGTCTGGTCCACCTCATGCAGCAGGAAGAGGGTCTTCTCGAAGAAGGCGTTCGGCACGGCGCGCGCGAGGAAGCGCTTGAAGCGCCCGCCGTCGCGCAGGAAGAAGAAGGTCAGGAAGGGCGCCAGCAGCAGCGAGGGTATCCATGCCACGGCGCCCACCAGGAGGCCGGGCAGGTGCTCGGTGAAGAAGTCGTGCGTGTAGGCGCTGAAGCGGGCGTTGATGGTGTCCGACAGGCCCGCCTGATGCAGCACGGGGAACTTGTCTTCCAGCGAGAGCAGGGTATTGCGCACGAAGGAAGTGCCGCCCTCGATATAGCGTTCGGGCAGTCCCTGCCAGGTGCTGCTGGGGCTCATGGACAGCCAGGCCATCAGCGCCAGGCCGAAAAGCAGCATGCAGAGGACGAAGCCGCTGCCCACCAGCAGGGCGGCGCTGTTATGGCTGAAGCCCATGCGCAGCAGGCGGTGCATGGGCGGCAGCAGCACGTAATAGAGAATAATCCCGAGCAGGAAGGGCACCGTCAGCCACAGCATGTGCTGCAGCAGGAAGAGCAGCAGGCAGGTGGCGAGCACGATGGCGCTCCATACCACGGGTCCTGGACGGCGGCCGGACATTTACAGGATCTCGATCTGGGGGCTGCCGCACATCCACTCGCGCAGGCGGGCGCCGATATGGCGCGCCAGGGCGAGCGAAATCTTGTAGCCGATGACGGCATCGGTTTCCATCAGTCCCATGAAGTCGGCGCGGAAGAATACGGCCAGCTGGCAGTTGTCCAGGGCGCGCGCCTGGGCGCTGCGGGGAGAGTTGTCCAGCAGGGCGAGGTCGCCGAAGAAGGAGCCGGCCGGCAGTTCGGCCACCACTTCCTTGCCGTTGGCGCCAGCGCGGGTGATCTGCACGCGGCCCGAAATCACCAGGTAGAGGGCCTGGCCTTCCTCGCCTTCGTCGAAGATGATTTCCTCGGCCAGGAAGCGGCGCTCGTGCATGAGGCCGTCCACGATCTTCAGTTCCAGCGGCGTCAGCGAGGAAAACAGCGCCGACTCGCGCAGCCGGTTCAGGCGCGGCGACAGGGCGGGCGATTTCAGGAAACCAAAGATCACGTGCAGCTCCGTTCGGGCGATGTGTTGTTACAACACCATTGTCGCCGGTTTTTCGCGCTTGCCACCGTTTACCGGCGGAAGGTGTTGCAGAGGGGACACAAAAAGGACGGCAAATGAAAAGAGCCCGATCGATGATCGGGCTCTCTGGATTCTGGCGGAGTGGACGGGGCTCGAACCCGCGACCCCCGGCGTGACAGGCCGGTATTCTAACCAACTGAACTACCACTCCTAATTCTTCGCATTTCCTGGTGGGCGCTGAGAGGGTCGAACTCCCGACCTAATCCTTGTAAGGGATCCGCTCTACCAACTGAGCTAAGCGCCCGTCCAATGTTTCGGAACTGCTTGAACGTTTGTCACAACGTTCAGAAGAGGCCGTATTCTACAGCGCCCTTTCCGCAGTCTGCAAGGGGTTTTCGTGCATTTTCCGAAAATCTTGCGGAATTGGCCATTCGGAGTGGTACGCTGCGGTTCCAAGCCCACCCTGGAGATGCCGATGCGCGCTTCCGACGACGATGCCCTCTACGCCCGCGTCAGCTGGCGCCTCCTGCCTTTCCTCTTTCTTTGCTATGTGGCGGCGTATCTGGACCGGGTCAATGTGGGCTTCGCCAAGCTGCAGATGCAGGCCGATCTCGCGCTGTCGGACACGGTGTACGGCATTGGCGCGGGCATTTTCTTCCTGGGCTACTTCCTGTTCGAGGTGCCTTCCAATCTCCTGCTGGCGAAGGTGGGCGCGCGGCGCTGGATCGCCCGCATCATGATCAGCTGGGGCCTGGTGTCGGCGGCCACCATGTTCGCCGACAGCCCTGCCAGCTTCTATGTGCTGCGCTTCCTGCTCGGGGTGGCGGAAGCGGGCTTCTTCCCGGGCGTGGTGCTGTACCTCACCTACTGGTATCCCTCGCGGCGGCGCGCGCGCATCGTGGCCCTGTTCATGAGCGGCGTTGCGGTTGCAGGCGTATTGGGCGGGCCGCTGTCCGGCTGGATCATGCACAGCCTCGACGCGGCGGGCGGCCTGCATGGCTGGCAGTGGCTCTTCCTGCTGGAAGGCCTTCCATCCATCGCCCTGGGCGTGTGGACCCTGTTCTGGCTGGACGATGGCATCCGCAGCGCGCGCTGGCTGAACGAAGCGGAGCAAGGGCGCCTGGTGGCGGCGCTGGCCGAAGACGGCGAGCCGCGCGCCCACTGGCCGCTGCGCCACGTATTCGGAAGCGGGCGTGTGTGGCTGCTGGCGATCATCTACTTCTGCTTCGTGATGGGGCTGTACGGCGTGAGCTTCTGGCTGCCGCAGCTGATACGCAACAGCGGCGTGAAGGACGTGTTCGAGATCGGGCTGCTCACGGCCGTCCCCTACGCCATCGCCGCCATCGTGATGGTGCTGGCCGCATGGCATTCGGACCGGCAGGGCGAGCGGCGCTGGCATACCGCCATTGCGGGACTGGCTGGCGCTGCGGGCCTGCTGGCCTCCACCGCCTATGCCGATAATACCGTCGCGGCCATGGCGGCATTGAGCCTGGCGACGGCGGGCATTCTCACGACCTTCCCCATTTTCTGGAGCCTGCCCACCGCGATGCTGGGCGGAGCGGCTGCCGCAGCGGGCATCGCCCTGATCAATTCCGTCGGCAACCTGGCGGGCTTCCTCAGCCCCTATCTCGTGGGCGCGATCCGCGATGCCACGGCATCGACGGCGCATGGCATGACCCTCCTGGCGGGCAGCCTCCTGATGGGAGCTCTCCTCACGGTCTTCTCCGTGGGCAGGCAGGGAGAGGTGCTGTGAAGGGCGAACGCGAAATCCTGCTGGAGCTGTTCCAGGCCGCCGTGCGCGCCGTCGATCCGCTGCATATTCTCGCGCCGCATCTGCCGCCGCCGCCGAAGGGCCGCACCATTGTGATCGGCGCGGGAAAGGCTTCAGCGCGCATGGCGCAGGCCGTGGAGCGGCATTGGAAAGGAGCGCTCACGGGGCTCGTCGTCACGCGCTACGGCCACGGGGCGCCCACGCAGCACATCGAGATTGTGGAGGCGGGCCATCCCGTGCCGGACGAGGCGGGCCACCGGGCGGCGCGGCGCATGCTGGACATGGTGCGCGGCCTCGGCCCGGACGACCTGGTGCTGTGCCTGATGTCGGGCGGCGGGTCGGCGCTGCTTTCACTGCCCGCCGAAGGCATCGGCATCGACGAGAAGCGCGATATCAACCGCGCCCTGCTGAAAAGCGGTGCGCCGATCAATGAAATGAACAGCGTGCGCAAGCACCTGTCCGCGATCAAGGGCGGCCGGCTGGCGCTGGCCTGCGGCGCGGCGCAGGTGATGACGCTGGTGCTCTCCGACGTGCCGGGCGACGATGCTTCGGTGGTCGCCTCCGGGCCCACGCTGGCGGACGGCAGCACGGCGGCCGAGGCCTTGTCCATCCTGCAGAAATACGGGATTGCCGTGTCGCCCGCCGTGCGCGCCGTGCTGGAAGATCCTGCGAACGAAACCCCCAAACCGGGCGATCCGCGCCTTGCGCATCACCGCAGCGCCATCGTCGCCACCGCGCAGGACGCGCTGGAGGCGGCGGCGCAGGACGCGCGTGCGGAAGGCCTGGCGCCGCTTATCCTGAGCAACTGCATGGAAGGCGAGGCGCGCGAGGTCGCGATTGTGCATGCCGGCATTGCGCGCCAGGTGGTGCTGCACGGGCAGCCGCTGCCCAGGCCCTGCGTGATTCTCTCCGGCGGCGAAACCAGCGTCACCGTGCGCGGCCAGGGCCGGGGCGGGCGCAATGCCGAGTTCCTGCTGGCGCTGGCCATGGCCCTGCAAGGCCTGCCGGGGGTGCACGCTCTCGCCTGCGACACGGACGGCATCGATGGCACGGAAGACAATGCGGGCGCTCTGCTCGCGCCCGATTCGCTGCAGCGGGCGCGCGCGCTCGGCATCGATGCGAAAGCGCTGCTGGCCGATAACGACGGCTACCGCTTCTTCAGCGCCCTCGGCGACCTGGTGGTGACGGGACCGACGCGCACAAACGTGAACGACTTCCGGGCGATCCTGATTCAATAGAAGTGACGGATGCCCATGCCCAGGCTGTTGCCGCGCGCCTGGCCGCTCAGGCTGTCGCTCATGGCAATCGCATACAGGTCGGTGCGCTTGGACATGCGATGGTCGTATCCCGCCGAGACCGTACGCCGCGCGAGCCTGCCGTTCAGGAGGCTGCCGCTGCGGTGCGACTCGGCCGCCGCCAGCAACACCGCGCCCAGACCCGCGGGGATGCTGAGACCCAGGCTGGCAGTGCGCCCGCGCATGCCGAGCGGGCCAGCGGTTTCCTCCCGCGTGCGCTGGAAGGTGCCGGTGAGCTTGGCCTTGCCGAAGTCGTAGCTTGCGCCCGCGATGGCGGCGCGCTGCGCCGTCACGGCGGCAAAGTTGATGGGAGCCCGGCTCGGCTCCATGATGGGGTTGCCCTGGTTGGGATTGCTCTCGCGGACATGCTGCGCCACCATCGTCAGCGCCAGCGGGCCGTTCTGGTACAGGGCCGTGACGGCGGCGTTGTTGGCGCCTGCCTTGCCCTCCCGTTCGCCCGGCTGGAAATGCAGGCTGGTGCGCAGGCCCTTCCAGGTGGGCGAGGTGTACGCAATGTGGTTGCTCCAGCCGCTGTCGCCCGCGATACCCGCCGCCCAGTTGCGCGCGCCAAGCGGACCGGTGGGAATGAAGGAATGCTGCAGCAGCGGCGAGAACACGAGGGAATTGCCGAAGGGATTGAACGGGATCATGGCCAGGAAGGCGGGCGAGGCCGCGCGCCCCAGCTGCAGCCGGCCGTAGCGGCCGCTCAATGCCACGTTGGCGTCGCGCGAGAACAGGTTGTCGCCCGCGAAACGGCCGGACATGCCGGTATCCATCTGGAACATGCCCGCCACGCGGAACTCCGCGCGCAGGCCGCCGCCTAGGTCTTCCTCGCCCCGGAAGCCGAAGAAGGAGGTGGTCATGCCGCCGCTGCCCACCACATTGCGCCGCGCCGCGTCGCCGCTGGCCTTGAGGGAACCGAGATAGGTGTCCAGCCCGCCGGTAACACTCACCTGGGACTGGGCCAGGGCGGGAATGCAGGCGGCCATCAGCAGCGGAAACAGGGCAGGAATGCGCATGGGGTGTCCAAAGCGAAGGAGATGGCAAATTCTACGCCCGTTCGCGCCAGCCTTGCCATAGTGCTACAAGCCCAATATTACTGGATATAATTACAGTATGAGCCAGGAACGCCGCATTGCCCACCTCGACATGGATGCATTCTATGCATCGGTGGAGCTGCTGCGCTATCCCGAACTGCGCGGGGTGCCCGTGGTGGTGGGCGGCGGCTCGCGCCACGCGCCCCGCCTGCGCGCGGACGGCACGCACGAATTCTCGCGCCTGCGCGACTACGTGGGGCGTGGCGTGCTCACCACAGCCAATTACGAGGCGCGCAAGCTGGGCGTCGGTTCGGCCATGGGCACGATGAAGGCGGCCAAGCTGGCGCCCGATGCGGTGCTGCTGCCCGTGAACTTCGACAACTACCGCCATTACTCCCGTCTCTTCAAGGCGGCCGTGGCCGGCATAGCGCCCGCCATCGAAGACCGGGGCATCGACGAGATCTATATCGATCTCACGGACGTGCCCGGCGAAACGCGGGAGCTGGCGCTGCGCATCAAGCAGGCGGTGTTCGATGCCACGGGGTTGACGTGCTCCATCGGCGTGACGCCGAACAAGCTGCTCTCCAAGATCTGTTCGGACCTGGAGAAGCCGAACGGCCTCACCATCCTCGGCTACGAGGATGTGCCCGCCCGTATCTGGCCGCTGCCCGCGCGCAAGGTGAACGGCATCGGTCCGAAGGCGGCGGCGCGGCTGGCGGACCTGGGCATCGAGACCGTGGGGCAGGTGGCGCAGGCCGATCCCAAGCTGCTGCAGGAGCATTTCGGCCTCAACTACGCCGAATGGCTCAAGCGCGTGGCGCACGGGCGGGACGAGCGGGGCATCTCCACGCGCTCCGACCCGAAAGGGATGAGCCGCGAAACGACCTTCGACCGCGACCTGCATGCGAAGCAGGACCGGGAAGAGCTCTCCGGCATCTTCACCCGCCTGTGCGAGAAGGTGGCGGCGGACATGCAGCGCAAGGGCTATGTCGGCTGCACCGTGGGCATCAAGCTGCGCTATGCCGACTTCCGCACCGTGACGCGCGACGTGACCCTGCCCCAGCCGACGAACGACGCCATGGCGATCCGGCGCGCGGCGGGCGAATGCCTGCGCCGCGTGCCGCTCGACCAGCGCCTGCGCCTGCTGGGCGTGCGGGTCAGCACCCTGAGCTCGCTGGACGAGCTGCCGCCCGGTGCGCTGGCCCGGCAGGGGGAGTTGTTCGCTGATCAATAACTCGCGATAATGGGCCCGCGCTGCACGGATTGCAGCCCACACAGGGAGTTCCACATCGACGAAGCACGTTTGCGTCCGCGCCACGCCTGGCTCGCGGTTCTGCTGATATTGCATATTGCCGCTCTGCTGGCCTGGCAGCAGGGCGCGCGGATCGCTCCGCCCGCGCTTGCGGCGCGCAGCGAGCTTGTTTTCGTCATGCCGCCGCCGGCGCGGCCCGTGGCGGTCCCGCCCGTGCAGGGCCGTTCGGCGCCCCAGCCGAAGGCGCCCTCCGCAAGGCGCATGGAGCCCGAAGCCATCACCGTGATGCCAGCGACGCCCGCCACGCCGCCCCCGGCCGAGGCTGCGCCTGCACTTCCTGCCGATCCCTTTTCCGACAGCAAGCCGCTGGCCGCCACGGCGCGCGACGCCGTCGGCACCGCGATGAAATCCCTGCAGAAGGAGCGGCCCCATGCTTTCCTGAGCACCGTGCAGTCGGCCGGGACCATCGAACGCGCCCTGGCGAAAGCGGCTGGCACAACCGGGACGCGGTTGGAGGAGCTGGTGTTGCCGGACGGCCGCCGCATGACGCGGGTGCGTGCCGGCGGCGGCACTTATTGCGTGGTGATGGACTCCCCAGCGGGCTCAGCCGGGCGTGACGTTTTTCGCGACGGCGTGAAGTCGAGAACGGTGACTTGCCCCAACTAGCACGTGTAAAATACCGTTCCCCTGAAACAAGCTGAACAAGGCCCGTACACCTTATGTGGTTCAAGAATCTACAGATTTACCGTCTGCCCGCCCCGTGGGCATTTACCCCGGAACAACTTGAAGAAGCCCTGCGCCCGCATTCGTTCACGCCTGCCAGCAGCAACGAGATGATGCGCCAGGGATGGGACTCGCCGCGCGGCAATGGCTCGCTCGTGCACGTGGTCAACAAGCAGATGCTCCTGCTGCTGGGCACCGAAAAGAAACTGCTGCCTACGACCGTGGTGAACCAGGTGGCCAAGGCCCGCGCCGCCGAGCTGGAAGAACAGCAAGGTTTCGCCCCAGGCAAGAAGGCCATGAAGGAACTGAAGGAACGCGTGCACGACGAACTGCTGCCGCGCGCCTTCACCATCCGCAGCAATGTGTGGACCTGGATCGACCCGGTCAACGGCTGGCTGGTGGTGGATGCGGCAAGCCCGGCCAAGGCGGACGAAGTTATCAAGCTGCTGCTGAAGGCCGTGGACCGCATGCCGCTGGAAAGCCTGCGCGTGCAGCGTTCCCCGGTGGGTGTGATGACGGCCTGGCTGCAGGACGACGAAGCGCCGGCCGGTTTCACGGTCGACATGGATACCGAACTGCGCGCCACGGGCGAGAGCAAGGCGGCGGTGCGCTATGTGCGCCACACCCTGGAGCCGGAAGAAGTGCGCCGCCACATCGCGGCGGGCAAGCAGTGCACGCGCCTGGCCATGACCTGGGACAGCAAGATCTCCTTCGTGCTGACGGAAGCGCTGGCGATCAAGGGCGTCAAGCCGCTGGACGTGATGAAGGAAAACGAAGCCACCACCCGCAACGACGAAGAGCGTTTCGACGGCGACTTCATGCTGATGACGGGCGAACTGAGCAAGCTGCTCAAGGACGTGGTCGAAGCGCTGGGCGGCGAGGCCGCAGCGTAATACGAGGCGGCGCCAGCGCCGCCTTTTTTCTTACAGCGGCTGGAAGACTCCGGCCGCGCGGTTCTTCTGCACGTTGTCCCAGGCGAAGATCTGTCCGTTCATGGCCACGTACACGCCGGGCGGAAGGGTCTGGGCGGCGGCGCAGGCGAAGCCCAGGTTGAACAGCGCATCCGAGTTGTCGATCTCGTAGGGAATCATGGCGCCGGTCAGCACGATGGTCTTGCCCAGCGCAACGGGGCCCAGCACGGCGGCCGTTTCCTTCATCGTGTCCGTACCGTGCACGATCACGATGGCCTTCTCCGGGGCCGCCTGGCAGCTGGCCAGCACGCGGGCGCGGTCGGCGTCCACCATATCCAGCGAATCCAGCAGGGGCAGTTGCTCCAGCTCCACACCAACGGTAATGCGGGCGCGGGCGAGGGCGGCGGGCAGATGGCTCTCGGCGAAGCCCAGAGTGCCGTTCAGTTCGTTGTAGTGTTTATCGAAAGTGCCGCCGGTAGCGAGAATGCGCAAGGTCATGGTGATGTCGTCAATCGAATGCAGAATGGCGCATGATAGCCTGAAGCCCCCGGCTTGAAAAATCTTTGTGTGTACTCATCTGGAAAGCTTCATGAACGTTGAGTACACTGAATTCTTTGTTCCGTACCGCCATGAAAGCGCTCGCACCCGGCACCGTCATTTTCCATCGCCACCGTGGCTACGGGGTGATCACGGCCGTCAATCTCCTGACGGGCTGGATCGCTGCGCGCTTCGGCAGCGAGCAGCGCACGCTCGACCTGAATCTTTCCAGTGACGAAGTGCAGTTCGCGGACGGGGAAGCCATCCTCTTCCGCCGCGCCCCGCCCGACCGCATGCCGCACGCGCGGCTGATGGCCATGGTGCGCGCGCTGCACCTGGCGGGCTACCAGAAGCTCTACCTCTACACCTGGCCCAAGCCCTCGGGGCTGCACTGGCGCTGGCACCTTTTCACGGGGCAGCGCGACTGGATGCAGCGCCCCTGGCGCGAAGGCTGGTACGGCTCGGGCGCCGACTACAACGTCAATCCCGTGATGGGCTGGGGCGACAATCCGGGCGCCACGACGGACGAGCTCATCCACGCCCTCGCGAAATTCGACCCGCAAGGCCTGGCGCAGGCGCTGGGCAAGGACGAAGACCACACGGCCTGGTTCGCGCAAGTGTGCGAGCACTTACTGCCGGGCTATATGTACAGTCTCGACATGCAGCGGCCGGAAGGTGCGCCGCTGAGCGACATGCCGGCGGTACCCGTGATCCCGGTACGCGCCAGCCTGCCGCCCTATCCCGGCCCCGACATCGGCTGGCCGCCCGGCTGGCAGGGCCTCTGGACCCGCGTCCACGCCATGCCCGCGCCCCGCATCAACCTCACCGGCATCCCCGAAGCCTGACCTGCAGCCCTACGGCCGCGCTCGTGTCCACTTCTGGTGCCAGGGAAGATTTTTGGACACGAGCTTGTCGGTAGTGGCCTTAGTGCCGAGTTTGTGTCCACTTTTCTTCCCTGGCACCAGATTTGGACACGGGCTCGTCAGTTGCGGGTATAGCCGGGGTTGAGGATGGTTTGGCAGCGGCCTTCGGTGAAGTCGATCAGGTTGCGGAAGGCGTGGGTGAAGTAGAGCTCGTAACTGTCCTTTTCCACGTAGCCCAAGTGGGGCGTGGCCAGCACGTTGGGCATGCGCAGCAGGGCCGAGTCTTCCTGCAGGGGTTCGCTGGGGAAGACGTCCAGCGCCGCCGCACCAGGACGGCCTGCCGCCAGCGCCGCTTCCAGCGCGCCGTCGGCGACCAGTTCGGCCCGGCTGGTGTTGACGAAGAGGGCACCAGGCTTCATGCGCGCCAGGTCGTCCGCCGTGACGATGCCGCGCGTGGCGTCCGCCAGCCGCAGGTGCAGGGTCAGCACGTCGGCCTGCTCGAAGAAGGTCTCGCGGCTCGGCGCGGCGGCATGGCCGTCCGCCACCGCCGCGGCCCGGCTGGATTCGCTGCCCCACACCAGCACCTGCATGCCGAAGGCGCGCGCATAGGTGCCGATGAGCTTGCCGATCTTGCCGTAGCCCCAGATCGCCAGGGTGCGTCCGCCCAGCACCGTGCCCAGGGTGTTGAAGGCGGGCTCGGTGGATACCGTCTGCCACAGCCCCCGCTTCAGGTTGGCCGCATAGGGAACGATCTTGCGCTGCGCCGCCATGATCAGGGCCCAGGTGAGCTCGGCCGGAGCGGTAGGCGAACCCACGCCTTCGGCAATCGCAATGCCCAGCTCCGTCGCCGCCGCCACGTCGATGTGGCCGCTCACCTTGCCCGTCTGGGAAATCACTTTCAGGTTCGGCAGTTTCGACAGCAGCGCCCGGCTCAGGGAGGTGCGCTCGCGGATCAGGACCAGGGCGTCGAAGGGCTGCAGCCGCGCCGCCAGCTGGCCCATGCCGCGGATGGTGTTGGTGAAGACCTTGACCTCGTGGCCGTTCAATTGTGCGAAGCAGTCGAGCGTTCGCACCACATCCTGATAGTCGTCCAGAATCGCAATTTTCATGGGAGTTGGCAGAAGTTAGTGTGGAAATGGTAGGGAAATAACAGGATGCACAATATCTGGAATAGCCTACTACATTGGTCAACCATTTTTCCTACATTTTTGTCTGAATCGCAGGGGTGGAGGTGTACAATCGGCCACAATCAGGTCGTCAAACAGACGAGTTTGCCGCGGCCGAACGTTCCATCTCCCGCCTATATTGCCGCAGGGAGCGCGCCGTCGAGCAATCCGGCGCACCGACAGAACCGCCGTACACCGCCGATGCATTTCGAATGCTATTCCGAGCGCAAGCCATAAGCTGACGACGATCCTGCCGTGCCGGGACAAGACAGAATTCTTAATTGGCATTGGAGGTACTATGAATCAGCCCGTGATGGGAGGCGTTGCAACAATGAACGCACCAGCTTACATCAAACAGCAAAAGCTTATCAATTGGGTCGCCGAGGTGGCCGCATTGACCAAGCCCGACCGCATCTACTGGTGCGACGGCTCGCAGGAAGAGTACGACCGCCTCTGCGCCGAGATGGTTGCCGCAGGCACCATGAAGAAGCTGAATGAGGAGAAGCGCCCGAACTCCTACCTGGCCTGCTCGGACCCTTCCGACGTGGCCCGCGTGGAAGACCGCACCTTCATCTGCTCCGCCACCAAGGAGCAGGCCGGCCCCACCAACAACTGGATCGACCCCGCCGAAATGCGCGGCACCCTGAACGGCCTGTTCGACGGCTGCATGGTGGGCCGCACCATGTACGTGGTGCCCTTCTCCATGGGCCCCCTGGGTTCGCCCATCGCCCATATCGGCGTGGAACTGTCCGACTCGCCCTACGTGGCCGTCAACATGCGCGTCATGACCCGCATGGGCAAGGCCGTCTACGACGTGCTCGGCGCCGACGGCGCCTTCGTGCCCTGCGTGCACTCGGTGGGCGCGCCCCTGAAGGCCGGCCAGAAGGACGTGCCATGGCCCTGCAACAGCACCAAGTACATCGTGCACTTCCCCGAGACCCGTGAAATCTGGTCCTACGGTTCGGGCTACGGCGGCAACGCGCTGCTGGGCA
Source organism: Massilia endophytica (assembly GCF_021165955.1). Taxonomy (NCBI): domain Bacteria; kingdom Pseudomonadati; phylum Pseudomonadota; class Betaproteobacteria; order Burkholderiales; family Oxalobacteraceae; genus Massilia; species Massilia endophytica. Next base: position 4,989,911 of record NZ_CP088952.1, read on the forward strand.
AGAAGTGCTTCGCCCTGCGCATCGCCTCCAACATGGGCCACCAGGACGCGAAGGACGGCAATCCGGGCTGGCTGGCCGAGCACATGCTGATCCTGGGCGTGGAGTCGCCCGAAGGCAAGAAGCACTATGTGGCTGCCGCCTTCCCATCCGCTTGCGGCAAGACCAACTTCGCCATGCTGATTCCGCCTGCGTCCTTCAAGGGCTGGAAGATCACCACCATCGGCGACGACATCGCCTGGATCAAGCCGGGCAAGGACGGCCGCCTGTACGCCATCAACCCTGAGGCCGGCTATTTCGGCGTGGCCCCGGGCACGAACGAGAAGACCAACTCGAACTGCATGGCTTCGCTGCGCGAAAACACCATCTTCACCAACGTGGCCCTCACCGACGACGGCGATGTGTGGTGGGAAGGCATGACCAAGGAAGCCCCGGCCCACCTGATCGACTGGCAGGGCCGCGACTGGACGCCTGCCTCCGGCACCAAGGCCGCCCACCCGAACGCCCGCTTCACCGTGGCCGCCACCCAGAACCCGGTGATCGACCCGGCCTGGGACGATCCGGCCGGTGTGCCGATCTCGGCCTTCATCTTCGGCGGCCGCCGCTCCACCACCGTCCCGCTGGTGACCGAAGCGCGCGACTGGACCGAGGGCGTGTACATGGCCGCCACCATGGGCTCGGAAACCACCGCCGCAGCCGCCGGCCAGATGGGCGTGGTGCGCCGCGACCCGTTTGCCATGCTGCCTTTTATCGGCTACAACATGAGCGACTACTTCCAGCACTGGCTGAACTTCGGCAAGAAGCTGGGCGCCCAGGCGCCGAAGATCTTCTGCGTGAACTGGTTCCGTACCGACGAGCACGGCCACTTCGTCTGGCCCGGCTTCGGCGACAATATGCGCGTGCTGAAGTGGATGCTGGAACGCATCGAAGGCAAGGCGGGCGGCATCGAGACCCTGTTCGGCACCACGCCGCGCTACGGCGACCTGAAGTGGGACGGCATTCCCTTCTCGCCGGAAGAGTTCGAAACCATCACCTCCATCGACAAGGACGCCTGGCGCGAGGAGCTCAAGCTGCATGCCGAGCTCTTCGACAAGCTGGCCTACCACCTGCCCCAGGAGCTGGTGGACAACAAGGCCAAGCTGGAACAGCGCCTGTCGGCCTGACCTCCCATGCCAAACCGCCCGGTAAGCCGGGCGGTTTTTTTTGCTGGTAATTTCGCACATGTGTGCTAAACTGCCTGCATGGATGCCCTGACTGCCAAAAGCGAAGCCACCTTTGCCGCCATTCTTTCTGCCGCCAGCGATATGGCGGCGGCCGAGGGCATCGGCAAGCTGTCGCTGGGCGAGCTGGCCAAGCGCACGGGCATCAGCAAGAGCGGGGTGTTTTCCCGCGTCGGCTCGCTGGAGCAGCTGCAGGAAGCCGTGCTGGATGAATACGACCGCCGCTTCTCGGAAGATATTTTCCTGCCCACCCTGAGCCTGCCGAAGGGCCTGCCCCGGCTGCAGGCCCAGGTGAGCAACTGGATACGCCGCGTGAGCGACGAGGCCCCGCGCGGCGCCTGCCTCTATACGGCGGGCGCCTTCGAGTTCGACGACCTGCAGGGACCGCTGCGCGAGCGCCTGGAGCAGGGCGTGCTGACCTGGCGCGCCTCGCTGCGCCGCACGGTGCTGCAGGCCATGGAGGCCGGCCACCTGCGGCCCGATACCGATCCCGAACAGCTGGTGTTCGAGATCTACAGCCTGATCGTGGGCGTCATGCACGACACCCGCTTCCTGCGCGACAGCGAAGCGCCGCGCCGCATGCAGCGCGCCTTCAACCGCCTGATTTCAACCTACAAGAGTTTCAACGTCGAATAAGCGCGTGCGCGGCCCGCCATGGCCGCGCCTTTTTTTGATCTGAGTTCGCACGGGTGTGCGAAATGGAGGCTGGAAATGACTACCTTGCTATGGCTTCTGCCGGTCGGTTTCGTTGCGGTGCGCTGGAGCGGCCTGTTCGACCTGCTGCGTTCCATTCCCGACAGGAACGAGGACTTCGGCGAAGACTTCTGAGCCGAAAAAAAAGCGCGCCGGGCGGCGCGCTTCGGGTCTTACTTCTTCTTCAGCAGCGGCACCAGGTACTTGCCGGTGACGCTGTCCGGGTTGGCCGCCACCTCTTCCGGCGAGCCGGTGGCGATGATGCGTCCGCCGCCCGCGCCGCCTTCGGGGCCCAGGTCCACCACCCAGTCGGCCGTCTTGATCACGTCCAGGTTGTGCTCGATGATCACGAGGGTATTGCCCTGGTCGCGCAGGCGGTGGATCACCTTGAGCAGCAGGTCGATATCGTGGAAGTGCAGGCCGGTGGTGGGCTCGTCCAGGATATACAGGGTGCGCCCCGTGTCGCGCTTGGACAGCTCCAGCGACAGCTTCACGCGCTGCGCCTCGCCGCCCGAGAGGGTGGTGGCGCTCTGTCCCAGCTTGATATAGCCCAGGCCCACGTCCAGCAGGGTGTGCAGCTTGCGCGCGATGACGGGCACGGCCTTGAAGAATTCGTGCGCGTCCTCCACCGTCATCTCCAGCACCTCGGTGATGCTCTTGCCCTTGTAGTGCACTTCCAGGGTTTCGCGGTTGTAGCGCTTGCCGTGGCAGACGTCGCAGGGCACGTACACGTCCGGCAGGAAGTGCATCTCCACCTTGATCACGCCGTCGCCCTGGCAGGCTTCGCAGCGGCCTCCCTTCACGTTGAAGGAGAAGCGGCCCGCGCTGTAGCCGCGCTCCTTGGCCACCGGCACCGTGGAGAACAGCTCGCGGATGGGCGTGAACACGCCCGTGTAGGTGGCCGGGTTCGAACGGGGCGTGCGGCCGATGGGCGCCTGGTCCACGGCAATGACCTTGTCGAAATGCTCCAGGCCGCTGATCGTGTCGTGCGGCGCCGGTTCCGTCTGCGAGCCGTAGAGGTGGCGCGAGAGGGCGGGATAGAGCGTGTCGTTCACCAGGGTGGACTTGCCAGAGCCGGACACGCCCGTCACGCAGGTCAGCAGGCCGACCGGCACGTTCAGGGTCACCTTCTTCAGGTTGTTGCCCGTGGCGCCCGTCACCGTCAGCTGGCGCTTGGGGTCGGACTGGTGGCGCTTCTTCGGCACCTCGATCTTCAGCGAGCCGTTCAGGTACTGGGCCGTCAGGGACTTCTTGTTCTTCAGGATGTCCTTCAGCGGGCCGGAGGCGATCACGTCGCCGCCGTGCACGCCCGCGCCCTGGCCCATGTCCACGATGTAGTCGGCGGTGCGGATGGCGTCTTCGTCGTGCTCCACCACCAGCACGCTGTTGCCGATGTCGCGCAGGTGCTTGAGGGTGTCGATCAGGCGGTCGTTGTCGCGCTGGTGCAGGCCGATGGACGGCTCGTCCAGCACATACATCACGCCCGTCAGGCCGGAGCCGATCTGGGATGCGAGGCGGATGCGCTGGGCCTCGCCGCCGGAGAGGGTGTCGGCCGAGCGGTCCAGGGACAGGTAATCCAGGCCCACATTGTTCAGGAAGGTCAGGCGCGACACGATCTCCTTGATCACGCGGTCGGCGATGTCGCGCTTGGCGCCCTTGAGCTTGAGCTGCTCGAAGAAGCTGAGCGAATCGCGCAGGGGCTTCTCGGCGATCTCGTAGATGGCCCTCTCCTGCTTGCCGCTGCCGATCTTCACATGGCGCGCCTCTACGCGCAGGCGGGCGCCTTCGCAGGTGGGGCATTTCTTCTCGTTGATGAACTTGGCCAGCTCTTCCTTCACGGCCATGGAGTCCGTTTCGCGGTAGCGCCGCGCGAGATTGTTCACCACGCCTTCGAAGGTATGCTCCTTCACTATCGTGCGGCCGCGCTCGTTGATATAGGCGAAGGGCACCGCCGTCTTGCCCGAGCCGTGCAGCACCACTTCCTGCGCGCTGGCGGGCAGCTGCTCGAAGGGCACGTCCAGGTCGAAGCCGTAGTGGGCGGCGAGGCTGGTGAGCATCGAATAGTAGAACTGGTTGCGCCGGTCCCAGCCCTTCACGGCGCCGGAGGCGAGCGAGAGGTTGGGGAAGGCGACAATGCGCTTGGGGTCGAAGAACTCGATATGGCCCAGGCCGTCGCAATCGGGGCAGGCGCCCATCGGGTTATTGAAGGAGAACAGGCGCGGCTCCAGCTCCTGCAGGGAATAGCCGCAGGTGGTGCAGGCGAACTTGTTCGAGTACACGTGCTCGACGCCCGTGTCCATTTCGTAGGCCACGGCGCGGCCGTCCGCCAGGCGCAGGGCGGTCTCGAAGCTTTCGGCCAGGCGCTGCTTGATCTCCGCATTCACCTTCACGCGGTCGATCACCACGTCGATCGTGTGCTTCTCCGTTTTCTTCAGCTTGGGCAGGTCGTCCACTTCGTAGATCTTCGCGTCGTGGGTGCCGCTCTGCACGCGGAAGCGCACGAAGCCCTGGGCCTGCATCTGCTCGAACAGGTCGGCGTGCTCGCCCTTGCGGTTGGCCACCACGGGGGCCATGATCATCAGCTTGGTGCCCTCGGGCATGGCCAGCACGGCGTCCACCATCTGCGACACCGATTGCGCGGAGAGCGCATGGTCCGGGTGGTTGATGCAGTAGGGCGTGCCCACGCGCGCATACAGCAGGCGCAGGTAGTCGTGGATCTCGGTCACCGTGCCCACCGTGGAGCGCGGGTTGTGCGAGGTGGCTTTCTGCTCGATGGAGATGGCGGGCGAGAGGCCCTCGATCATGTCCACGTCCGGCTTTTCCATCAGCTGCAGGAACTGGCGCGCATAGGCCGACAGCGATTCGACATAGCGGCGCTGGCCTTCCGCATACAGCGTGTCGAACGCCAGGGAGGACTTGCCGGAGCCGGAGAGGCCGGTAATGACGATCAGCTTGTTGCGCGGCAGATCGAGGTTGATGTTCTTCAGGTTGTGCGTACGGGCGCCGCGGATGCGGATATATTCCATTGAGCTTGGGCCTTGGGTTCGGAGTGCTTGACGCGGATCAGGTAACTGGGCTATATACTGTATATAATACCAGTATTCAAGATTCGCCGCAAAACCGCAGAAAATTCCTCGCTGCGGGCCCCTTGCCCTGTCATATAATCATCGTTTAGCAATAATTTACGCAGGAGTACTACATGGCATCTGTCAACAAAGTCATCATCGTCGGCAACCTGGGCCGTGACCCGGAGATCCGCTACATGCCGAGCGGCGATGCCATCGCCAATATTGCCGTGGCGACCTCCTTCCGCAGCAAGGACAAGAACACCGGTGAGCAGAAGGAAGTCACCGAGTGGCACCGCATCTCCTTCTTCGGCCGCCTGGCCGAAATCGTGGGCCAGTACCTGAAGAAAGGCTCTTCGGTCTACGTGGAAGGCCGCCTGCAGACCCGCAAGTACACGGACAAGGATGGCGTGGAGAAGTACGCCACCGACATCATCGCCCAGGAAATGCAGATGCTGGGCGGCCGCCAGGGCATGGGCGGCGGCGATGCCATGGGCGGCGACGACATGGGCTACGACGCGCCGCCGGCCCGTCCGGCGCCCCGTCCGCAAGCGGCTGCGCCTGCACCGCGCCCCGCTCCCCGTCCTGCGCCGAACTTCTCGGACATGGACGACGACATCCCCTTCTAAAGCGCTTTCATCGCCAGACAAAAGCCTGCGCGCCTGTGGCCGCAGGCTTTTTAGCTTTGGCGCTCCGCGTCAGGAGGCGCGATGGGCAGGGAGCAGGCCTGCACATGCTGCCGGGCCCAGTGGTTCAGCGTCGCATCGGAGGCGGCAAGCAGGGCATGGGTAGCGGCGTAGTTCCTGACCCCATCCGGCAGCGCCTCGAGCAGCGCATCGGGCGGGGCGCCGTCCGCAGCGGCCGTTTCCGTGAGAAAGAGGAAGAAGGCGTGCCGACGGTATTCCACGGTGTTGTCGCCGATATAGGGATAGAGCCCTTTCATCAGCACCATGCTGTTGTAGAGCCTTAGCAGGGAGCGCGGATTCGTCATGCCAAACAGGGCCGCGCATTCCCGGAAGACCAGGGCCTGCCCGGGAGTGGCGAGCAGGTGCTCGTCCCCGTCCTCCGCCTCGTCGGCGGCAGGGGATTCGGAAGGGGGCTCCTCGCCGGCCGCATCGGCAGGGAGCTCCAGGGAGGCGTGGGCTGGCGCTTCGGGCGCGCCGCCCGCTGCCGGCCCGGCGGGGAGCTCCGGCACATCGAACAGCGCATGGTTGATATAGCGGGCCACCGCGGCGGGGGAAGGCTCCGGCAGGACCACGGACACCTGCAGGATCTTGGCCAGGAACTCGCGGCTCAGGCGGGCGCTGGCCCCGGCGGGCGCGGCCTTGTCCTGCAGGCGCTGCGCGACCGCGTCGAACAGCACGCGGTAGTCCACGGCGAAGACCAGCACCACCTCCCGGAATTCGGCAACCAGGCGGGTGGCCTCCACCGTGCGCCAGACGTTCTCCCGGCTGCAGCGGTCCAGATCGTCCACCACCAGCACATAGGTCTTCGGCTTTGCGGGCGCCTTCCCGTGGGAGGGAAGATAGTCGCGCAGCCGGAAGCGCGAGGCCCTGAACAGCCCGGCCAGCTCGCTGCGGATGCGGTGCGTCAGGCCGATGTGCTCGGCGTAACTGATATGTTTCAGGAAGGAGCGCAGGCCCTGGGTCAGTGGGCTCTTCCAGGCCAGCTGCGCCGCGAACAGCAAGGTCACCGCGCCCGTGATCCAGATGCGCATCGTTTCGTTCCAGAGCGCGTAGGCCTGGAAGCGGTACTTGCCGTCCAGGGCCTCCAGCGGCGCCAGGGTCAGCGCGCACAGCAGGAGCACCAGCAGGGTCAGGCCGAGCGCCGCATCGTCAATGAGGATGCGGTGCTTGAGCCGCAGCCAGAGGCGCCCGATCCAGCTGTGCCCGGCATAGACCTGCCGCATGATGGCGTCGGCCAAGGCGGCCGGCATGCTGCCGACGGTCTCGTTTTCCCAGGCATTGAACTCGATGATTTCCACGTCGCGCTCGCCGCCCACCTGGTTCCTGAGCAGGCTGACGACCGTGCTCTTGCCGCTGCCCCAGCGGCCGAACAGGCCGATGGCCAGCGACCGGTTCTGGGATTTGGAGCGGATGATACTGCGCAGCACCTGCACCAGGCGTTCGCGCTGCATCAGGTCGCGGCTAGCGGCGCCGTCCGCGATGGGGCGCACCCATCCGGCTCGCCCGGGTGGCGGCTCGGACGGGCCGGTCAGCGTGACGGCGCCGTCCTGCGGCGCCGTCTCGTCCACGGACAACCCGGCTTCCGCCCACAATTGCGCGTTGCCGCCGAAGTCCCACACATGCCGTTCGGCAGACGAGGGGGCGATGCGGAAGCCAAAGCGGGTCGCCTGCAGGAGCGCGGCCCGGTCGGTGAAGCTGCGCAGCAGCACGACATCCCCGATGTCTCCGAGGTCGTAGCCAGTCGCCCGCCGGGCGGTCAGCACCAGCCAGCCGGCCGAGGCGATCTCCTCGGGAAGTGCCGGCTTCTCGCGGCTTGAAATGCGGATCAGCCGGATGCCGCCATGGCGCGCGGCATTGAGCTCATGGTAGGCGGCGTCCACTTCCGCCAGGTCGCGGCAGATGAACACGGTGCGGCGCTCGCCCACGGCGGGGACGGCCAGCCGGACAGCCTGCCTGAGCGCCTCGGCCGACCACGCGGGGCTGCGGAAATAGGCAGGCATGGCATGGAATACGGGCGCCGACAGCATGCCCGCGCTAGCGGCCTCGGCAGTGCTCAGCGAATAGACGGGTTCGCCGAAGGATTGCTGCACTTCGATACTGGGCGCGGACGCGAAGGCCACCACGGCGCGGGCGCCAGCGAGGACGCCGCTCACCCGGGTTTCCCCCCACTGATTGGCAAACGACAAGGCCTCGGGGGTGATGACGATCTCGCCGCCCTGGAGCCCGCCCTCCTCGTCGCGCTCGCTGCGCAAGAGCTGGGCGACGGTGGCGAAACGGATCAGCTCCCGCCTTCCCGCCCCCAGCTGCGCCAGCCGCTGCTGCAGCAGCTCGACCTCGACGCGCGTGTAGGCGAGGATCAGGACGGGAGAGAGGCCCTCGAGCAGCTCGCGGACGATGTACTCGATGACCTTGGTCTTGCCGCTCTGCAGCGGCATCTCGACAAGGATGCGGGCCTGCTGGCGGCGCAGCGCGTCCAGCACCGCTTCGGCGGCCTGGAGCTGGTGGTTCAGGAGGAAGAGGTTGCTCATGAGGCTATCTATATATAGAGGAGGCCGGTCCGGCCCCCAGTGGAGAACTATAGCGGAGCGGTCTCTTGTTGCAAAGAAATAAAGAACGGCGAATCCGCCACAGCCCAGCCGGGGAGCAAAGGGGGTAAACCCGGTCTATTCAATAAATTGCACTTGTGTAAACCAGTAGTTATCTAGACAAGTTAACCCCGCAAACCCGCATGTTTCCGAGACTGAAGGTTACGTTTCTATTACAAATTGTTGTTTTTGCTCTGTTTTTTGCTGCGCTGCAGATGTTGCTGGGAAACCGCGCGGTGACAAATTTGCGAAAATTTTCGTGCTTAGGGGCAACTCACTTGGGATATACTGATCAGTAATCGCTGTCAGTCCCGCCGCGATTTGGGAGGGCGGCAGTGTTAAAGTGATGCATTAGGGCATCAAGCCGCTTAATGCCGGGCCCCGCCAGGTCGCTTTACATGGCTGGAGTGCCGGTTTTGAGTAGGCAAAGGATCTTGCTTGCAGTACAGGCAAGTAGAAATTTATCGAGTGTTGCTTCCCGTACATAAAGTTACGGGTTTTTGTGTCGCTAACAGGTTGTAGGTTTTTGTGTTCGGTCCAGACAGGTTTGTTGCGGAAATGTCAAATCGGTCAGCCAACGACGTAATTGCACCGCTTCAGGGTGCGGTGCTTTAACTAAATTTTCCGCAGCTAGGGTCTCAGGAGAAAAAAATGACGATGATGCAAGGTTTTACCAATTCGGCCGATATGCGGGCTCTAAGCACCAGCTTCATCAATGGGCTGGGCACTGACGAGATCGCCGTGATGACGTCCACGCAGCTGTCCTGGCTGACGACAGCACAAGTGCGTGCACTGAATTCCACGCAGATCGCCAGCATGACGACCACTGCGCAGCTGTCCGGTCTGGGTACCGAACAGGCGGCAGTGCTGGCCAGCGAGCAGCTGGCCGCGATCACCACCAACAACCTCGCCGTGCTCGGCACGGACGACGTCCGCGCGCTGGTGTCGACCGTGCTGAATACGCTGGCCACGGACAAGTTCCGTGCCCTGACCTCGAACCAGATCGGCGGCCTCTCCACCGCCCAGCTGTCCGCCCTCAACAGCCAGACCCTGAACGCCGGCCTGAGCAGCGTCCAGATCGCAGGCCTGACGACCCAGCAGGCAGCAGCCCTGACCTCGACCCAGCTGAACACGCTGAGCACCAATGTGCTGTCGAACATCAGCACCGCTGACATCGCAGCCATCAAGACCCATTCCCTGGCCGGCCTGAACTCGACCCAGTTCGACGCCCTGAGCAGCAACCAGCTCCAGGGTCTGACCTCCTACCAGGCTGGCGCACTGAATGCGACCCAGGCTGCGGGCCTGACCAGCGCCGACCTCGGTATTCTCGAAACCGTCGACGCCAAGGCCCTGAAGACCAACTTCATCGCCGCCCTGAACTCCGTTCAGCTGAGCGGTATCGGCTCGAACCAGGTAGCTGTGCTGAGCAGCGCCCAGATCGCCCAGATCGCCGCGAACGCGTTCAACGCCGCTTTCGGCACGGACGACGTCGCTGCGCTGAACAGCTCTTCCATCGGCGGCCTGACCAGCGCCCAGCTGGCCGGCATGTCGAGCACCAATCTGCGCGCCATCGAGACCCAGGACCTGCGCGCCATCAAGACCAACGCCATCGTCGGCATCAACTCCTCGATCTTCGCCCAGCTGACCACCGACCAGGTCGCTGCCCTGACGAGCGTGCAGATCTCCGCCCTGGGCACCAGCTATTCCCTGACCTCGGTGCAGGTGGCTGCCCTGAGCACCGCCCAGGCCGCCGGCCTGACTTCGGCACAGCTGAACGCGATGCCGACCTCGACGCTGGCACAGATGGGCACCGCCGCCCTGGCCGCGATCAAGACCAACGCCCTGGCCGGCATGAACTCCTACCAGTTCGACGCCCTCAACACGGCCCAGCTGGCTGCTCTGACCTCCGTGCAGGCCGGCGGGCTGAACTCGGTGCAGGCTGCAGGCCTGAGCAGCACCGACCTGGCCGCCCTGGAAACGGCCGACGTGAAGGCGCTGAAGACCAACTTCATCGCCGCCCTGAACTCGGTCCAGCTGAGCGGCATCACCGCCGGCCAGGTTGGCGTGCTGAGCAGCGCGCAACTTGCCAACGTCGCTGCGAACGCCTTCAATGCCGCCTTCGGTACGGATGACATCGTCGCCCTGACCACCGCCAATATCGGCGGCCTGGGCAGCGCCCAGCTGGCCGCGATGACGAGCACCAACCTGCGCGCCATCGAGACCCAGGACCTGCGCGCCCTGAAGACCACGGCCTTCGTCGGCATGACCTCGACCCAGTTCGGCCAGCTGACCACCACCCAGGTGAACGCCCTGACCTCGGCCCAGATCGCCGCGATGGGTTCGGGCTATGTGCTGACCTCGACCCAGATCGCCGCCATGACCAGTGCGCAGGCAGCGACCCTGACCTCGACCCAGCTGAACGGCCTGAGCACCGACTCCCTGGCCCAGCTGAGCACCGCTGCCATTCCGGCAATCAAGACCAACGCCCTGGCCGGCCTGAACTCCTACCAGTTCAACGCCCTGAACACGGCCCAGCTGGCAGCCCTGACCACGGTCCAGGCAGGCGCCCTGAACTCGGTGCAGGCCGCGGGCCTGAACAGCGCCGACCTGAGCACGCTGGAAACGGCCGATGTGAAGGCGCTGAAGACCAACTTCATCTCCTCCCTGAACTCGGTGCAGCTGAGCGGTGTGACCGCCGCCCAGGTGGCCGTGCTGAGCAGCGCGCAGATCGCCAACGTCGCCGCGAACGCCTTCAACAGCGCCTTCGGTACGGATGACATTGCCGCCCTGACCACGGCCAACATCGGCGGCCTGGGCAGCGCTCACCTGGCCGCGATGACGAGCACCAACCTGCGCGCCATCGAGACCCAGGACCTGCGCGCCCTGAAGACCACGGCCTTCGTGGGTATGACCTCGACCCAGTTCGGCCAGCTGACCACCGACCAGGTGAACGCCCTGACCTCGGCCCAGATCTCCGCGATGGGTTCGGGCTACGTGCTGACCTCGACCCAGATCGCCGCCATGACCACCGCGCAGGCTGCGACCCTGACCTCGACCCAGCTGAACGGCCTGACCACGGATTCCCTGGCCCAGCTGAACACCGCTGCCATGGCCGCGATCAAGACCAACGCCCTGGCCGGCCTGAACTCCTACCAGTTCAACGCCCTGAACACGGCGCAGCTGGCTGCCCTGACCACGGTCCAGGCAGGCGCCCTCAACTCGGTGCAGGCCGTGGGCCTGAACAGCGCCGACCTGAGCACCATGGAAACGGCCGATGTGAAGGCGCTGAAGACCAACTTCATCTCCGCCCTGAACTCGGTGCAGCTGAGCGGTGTCACCGCCGGCCAGGTGGCCGTGCTGAACAGCTCGCAGATCGCCAACATCGCTGCGAACGCCTTCAATGCCGCCTTCGGTACGGATGACATCGCCGCCCTGACCACCGCCAACATCGGCGGCCTGGGCAGCGCCCAGCTGGCCGCGATGACGAGCACCAACCTGCGCGCCATCGAGACCCAGGACATCCGCGCCCTGAAGACCACGGCCTTCGTCGGCATGACCTCGACCCAGTTCGGCCAGCTGACCACCGACCAGGTGAACGCCCTGACCTCGGCCCAGATCTCCGCGATGGGCTCCGGCTACGTGCTGACCTCGACCCAGATCGCCGCCATGACCACCGCGCAGGCTGCGACCCTGACCTCGACCCAGCTGAACGGTCTGACCACGGATTCCCTGGCCCAGCTGAACACCGCTGCCATGGCCGCGATCAAGACCAATGCCCTGGCTGGCCTGAACTCCTACCAGTTCAACGCCCTGAACACGGCCCAGCTGGCAGCCCTGACCACGCTGCAGGCGGGCTCGCTGAACTCGGTGCAGGCCGTGGGCCTGAACAGCGCCGACCTGAGCACGCTGGAAACGGCCGATGTGAAGGCGCTGAAGACCAACTTCATCTCGGCCCTGAACTCGGTGCAGCTGAGCGGCGTCACCGCCGCCCAGGTGGGCGTGCTGAGCAGCGCCCAGATCGCCAACGTGGCGGCGAATGCCTTCAACGCCGCCTTCGGTACGGATGACATCGCCGCTCTGACCACCGCCAACATCGGCGGCCTGGGCAGCGCCCAGCTGGCCGCGATGACGAGCACCAACCTGCGCGCCATCGAGACCCAGGACATCCGCGCCCTGAAGACCTCGGCCTTCGTGGGCATGACCTCCACACAGTTCGGCCAGCTGACCACGGATCAGGTGAACGCCCTGACCTCGGCCCAGATCGCCGCGATGGGTTCCGGCTACGTGCTGACCTCGAGCCAGATCGCCGCCATGACCACCGCGCAGGCAGCGACCCTGACCTCGACCCAGCTGAACGGCCTGGGCACCGACTCGCTGGCCCAGCTGAACACCGCTGCCATGGCCGCGATCAAGACCAATGCCCTGGCCGGCCTGAACTCCTACCAGTTCAACGCCCTGAACACCGCCCAGCTGGCTGCCCTGACCACGGTCCAGGCAGGCGCGCTGAACTCGGTGCAGGCTGTGGGCCTGAACAGCGCCGACCTGAGCACGCTGGAAACGGCCGATGTGAAGGCGCTGAAGACCAACTTCATCTCGGCCCTGAACTCGGTGCAGCTGAGCGGCGTCACCGCCGCCCAGGTGGCCGTGCTGAGCAGCGCCCAGATCGCCAACGTGGCCGCGAATGCCTTCAACGCCGCCTTCGGTACGGATGACATCGCCGCCCTGACCACCGCCAACATCGGCGGCCTGGGCAGCGCTCACCTGGCCGCGATGACGAGCACCAACCTGCGCGCCATCGAGACCCAGGACATCCGCGCCCTGAAGACCAGCGCCTTCGTGGGCATGACCTCGACCCAGTTCGGCCAGCTGACCACCGACCAGGTGAACGCCCTGAGCTCGGCCCAGATCTCCGCGATGGGTTCCGGCTACGTGCTGACCTCGAGCCAGATCGCCGCCATGACCACTGCGCAGGCTGCGACCCTGACCTCGACCCAGCTGAACGGTCTGGGCACGGATTCCCTGGCCCAGCTGAACACCGCTGCCATGGCCGCGATCAAGACCAACGCCCTGGCCGGCCTGAACTCCTACCAGTTCAATGCCCTGAACACGGCCCAGCTGGCAGCCCTGACCACGGTCCAGGCTGGCGCGCTGAACGCCACCCAGGCGGCAGGCCTGAACAGCGCCGACCTGAGCACGCTGGAAACGGCCGACGTGAAGGCGCTGAAGACCAACTTCATCTCCGCGCTGAACTCGGTGCAGCTGAGCGGCGTCACCGCCGCCCAGGTGGGTGTGCTGAGCAGCGCGCAGATCGCCAACGTGGCGGCGAACGCCTTCAACGCCGCCTTCGGTACGGATGACATCGCCGCCTTGACCACCGCCAATATCGGCGGCCTGGGCAGCCAGCACCTGGCCGCGATGAGCAGCACCAACCTGCGCGCCATCGAGACCCAGGACATCCGCGCCCTGAAGACCTCGGCCTTCGTGGGCATGACCTCGACCCAGTTCGGCCAGCTGACCACCGACCAGGTGAATGTCCTGAGCTCGGCGCAGATCGCCGCGATGGGTTCGGGCTATGTGCTGAACTCGACGCAGATCGCCGGCATGACCACCGCGCAGGCCGCAACCCTGACCTCGACCCAGCTGAACGGTCTGAGCACGGATTCCCTGGCCCAGCTGAACACCGCTGCCATGGCCGCGATCAAGACCAATGCCCTGGCCGGCCTGAACTCCTACCAGTTCAACGCCCTGAACACGGCCCAGCTGGCAGCCCTGACCACGGTCCAGGCTGGCGCGCTGAACGCCACCCAGGCGGCAGGCCTGAACAGCGCCGACCTGAGCACGCTGGAAACGGCCGACGTGAAAGCGCTGAAGACCAACTTCATCGCTGCCCTGAACTCGGTGCAGCTGAGCGGCGTCACCGCCGCCCAGGTGGGTGTGCTGAGCAGCGCGCAGATCGCCAACGTGGCGGCGAACGCCTTCAATACCGCCTTCGGTACGGATGACATCGCTGCCCTGAACACGGTGAATATCGGCGGCCTGACGAGCGCCCACCTGGCCGCGATGACGAGCACCAACCTGCGCGCCATCGAGACCCAGGACCTGCGCGGCCTGAAGACCAGCGCCTTCGCCGGCATGACGACGACCCAGTTCGCACAGCTGACCACCGACCAGGTGAATGCTCTGAGCTCGGCCCAGATCGCCGCGATGGGTTCGGCCTACTCGCTGACCTCGACCCAGATCCCGACGATGAGCACCGCCCAGGCTGTGCTGCTGACCTCGACCCAGCTGAACGCCCTGAGCACGGACGCCCTGTCGCTGATGGGTACTTCGGCCCTGGCCGTGCTCAAGACCAGCGCCCTGGCCGGCCTGAACTCTTACCAGTTCAACGCCCTGAGCTCGACCCAGCTGCAAGCCCTGACCTCGGTCCAGGCTGGCGCGCTGACCGCGACCCAGGCAGCGGGCCTCACCAGCTCCGACCTCAGCATCGTCGAGACCGCCGATGTGAAGGCGCTGAAGACCAACTTCATCGCCGCCCTGAACTCGGTGCAACTGAGCGGTATCGCAGCGACTCAGGTGGCTGTGCTGAGCAGCGCCCAGCTGAGCAACGTGGCGGCTTCGGCCTTCACCTCCGCCTTCGGCACCGACGACATCGCTGCGCTGACCACGGCCAACGTGGGCGGTCTGACGAGCGCCCAGGTAGCGGCCATGACCAGCACCAATCTGCGTGCCCTGGAAACGGCGGACCTGCGTGCCCTGAAGACCAACGCCATCGCAGGCCTGAACAGCTCGACCTTCGGCACGCTGACGTCTGTCCAAGTGGGTGTCCTGAGCAGCAGCCAGATCTCGGCCCTGGGCACGTCCTACGCGCTCAATTCGGATCAGATCGCTGGTCTGCGCACCGAACAGGCTGTGAAGCTGACCTCGACGCAGATCAACGCAATGGCGACCTCGGCCTTGGCCCTGATGGCTACCAACAGCGTGGCGGCACTGTCGACCACGATGATCGGCGGCATGAGCACGGCGGCTGTCCAGGCGTTGACTTCGACCCAAGTCATCGCGTTGACCTCGCTTCAGGTCCGCGCCTTGAACTCGGCACAGCTTGGCGCGCTGGGCACGCTGGAACTGAGTGTGATGGAAACGCAGGACCTGCGTGCGATCAGCACGGCTGCCCTGACGGGTCTGAGCACGCAATACTTCAGCGCAATGACCACCGCGCAGATGCCGGCCCTCACCACTGCGCAAATGCAGGCGATGACTTCGACCCAGCAGGCAGCGTGGAACAGCTCGCAGATCCAGGCCCTGACGGCGGCGCAGATGCCGTTCCTGAAGTCGACCCCGATCATCCTCGACCTGAACGGCGACGGCGTGAGCACCTTGGGTACCAACGCAGGTGTGCAGTTCGACATCTACGCCAGCGGCGCCAAGACCAACACCGGCTGGGTGGGCGGTGGCGACGGCCTGCTGGTCCTGGACCGCAACGGCGACGGCCAGATCAACGACGGCGGCGAGCTGTTCGGCAGCTCGGTCACCCTGGCTGACGGCAGCCGTGCGAAAGACGGCTACGTGGCGATGCAGGCCCTCGACAGCAATGGCGACGGCAAGCTGAGCGGCGAAGACAGCGCCTTCGGCGACCTGAAGGTCTGGGTCGACAACGGCGACGGCATCAGCCAGTCCGGCGAGCTGCGCAGCCTGAGCGACCTGGGCATCGTGAGCCTCGACCTGAACGCCCAGAGCAGCAGCGTGGAGCAGAACGGCAACACCATCGGCCTGACCTCGAGCTACACGACGGCCGACGGCGCCAGCCACGACATGGCCGACGTCTGGTTCCAGGTGAACGTGGATCAGGACGACCTGCGCAACAAGGTGGCCGGCCTGACCCAGGCACTGGGCGCCTTCAGCGAGCACGTGGCCCAGCCAGTACCGGGCACGGCGGTGAGCCTGCTGCAGAGCAGCGCGGCGCAGAGCGTGGGCCTGAACGTGGCGGCCATGGCCACGACGCTGAAGCAGTTCGGCGCCGACGGCAAGCTGCTGGAAGCCTCCGGCCTGGCCGGCTCCGAGAGCACCAAGCTCAAGGCGCTGCACCAGGAGCACAGCACCGGCTTCCTGGCAGTACCGAAGTAATCAGCCTCCGCGGGCCGGCTCCGGCCGGCCCCGGCGGTGCGACGGAACGGCAAGATTTCGGTCTTGCCGTTTTTTTTTCGGATGAAGCTATCCCTGCGGTAGAATCGGTTCATGCAAGCGAACTTTCCCCACACGGCAGTGCAATGCCTGACTGCCATCGCGCAGCACCACGGTCTGCAGATCAACCCGGAACGCCTGATCGACGACTACGCCCTCGGCGCGGAAGAGCCCGGTAACAACCTGCTGCTGCGCATGGCGGGCGACATCGGCATGAAGGCCAAGGTCGGCCGCCTGAGCTGGGAGGGCCTGCGCAAGCAGGGCGGCGTCTTCCCCCTCATGGCGCGCCTGCGCAACGGGCACATGGTCATCGTGGCCGGCCTGGGCGACAACGAGCAGGTGGCCGTGCTGGACCCGCAGCAGGGCGGCCTGGCCATGGAAGCGCGCGAGGCCTTCTGCGCGCGCTGGGAGGGCGAGGTGCTGTTCGTGCGGCGCCAGCACAAGCTGAGCGACCCCAACCAGCCTTTCGGCCTGCGCTGGTTCATTCCCGAGATTCTCAAGCAGAAGACGGCCTACCGCGACATCTTCATCGCCGCCGTGGCGATCCAGGTGCTGTCCCTGGCCTCGCCCATGTTCTTCCAGCTGGTGATCGATAAGGTGCTGACCCACCAGAGCGTGACCACGCTGTGGGTGCTGACGGTGGGCGTGGTGATCGCGCTCGGCTTCGAGGCGGCCCTGGGCTATGTGCGGCAGATGCTCACCATCGCCGCCTCCAACAAGATCGACATGCGCCTGACCCGGCGCACCTTCGCTCACCTGCTGAGCTTGCCGATCGACTACTTCGAGAGCAGCACGGCCGGCATCATCGCCCGCCACATGCAGCAGCTCGACCGCATCCGCAACTTCCTCACGGGCCGCCTCTTCATGACGGCCCTGGACCTGATCTCCCTGGTGGTCTTCATCCCTATCCTGTTCTCCTATTCGGTGCTGCTGGCCACGCTCGTGCTGGTGTTCGCGGCCCTGATCGGCGGCATCGTGATGGCCATGGTGCCCACCTTCCAGCGCCGCCTGCACGCCATGTACGCAGCCGAAGGCCAGCGCCAGGCCATGCTGGTGGAAACCATCCACGGCATGCGCACGGTGAAGGCCCTGGCCATCGAGCCCAGCCAGCGCCGCATCTGGGACCAGCGCTCGGCCGAGGCGGTCACCATGCACTACCGGGTGGGCAAGCTGGGCCTGACGGGCAATGCCATCACGGACTTCCTCAGCAAGCTGCTGCCCGTGCTCATCATCGTGCTCGGCGCCCAGTCCGTGTTCGACCAGACCATGACCATCGGCGCCCTGATCGCCTTCCAGATGCTGTCCCAGCGCGTCACCAACCCCCTGATTTCCGTGGTGGGCCTGGTCAACGAATACCAGGAAACGGCGCTCTCCGTGCGCATGCTGGGCGAGGTGATGAACCGCGCGCCGGAAGGGCGCAGCGGGGCGGGCGGCCTGCGCCCCGTGCTGCAGGGCGAGATCCGCTTCGAGGACGTAACCTTCCGCTACCCCGGCTCGCCCAACACGGCCCTGGACCGCACCAGCTTCACCATCAAGCCCGGCACCGTGGTCGGCATCGTGGGCCGCAGCGGCTCGGGCAAGACCACCCTGACCAAGGTCATCCAGGGCCTCTACGCCGTACAGGAAGGCATCGTGCGCTTCGACGGAACGGACGCGCGCGAGATCGAGCTGCCCCACCTGCGGCGCCAGATCGGCGTCGTGCTGCAGGAGAACTTCCTCTTCCGCGGCACCGTGCGCGAGAATCTCACCGTCACCAAGCCGGACGCCACCTTCGAGGAGATCGCCGCCGCGGCCGCGGCCGCGGGCGCGGACGAATTCATCGAGCGCCTGCCGCAGGGCTACGACACCCTGCTCGAAGAGAACGCCTCCAACCTGTCCGGCGGCCAGAAGCAGCGCCTGTCCATCGCGCGCTCCCTGCTGGCCAAGCCCCGCATCCTCATCCTGGACGAAGCGGCCAGCGCCCTCGATCCGGAGAGCGAAGCCATCTTCATCAACAACCTGTCGAAAATTGCCGTGGGCCGCACCGTGGTGATGATCTCGCACCGCCTCTCCACCCTGGTCAATGCCGACGCCATCCTCGTGATGCAGCGCGGCCGCCTGGTGGACGCCGGCACCCACAAAGAGCTGCTGGAGCGCAGCGACACCTATCAGCACCTATGGAACCAACAAACAAGCCATCTGTGAACGAGCGCAGGCGCCGCGGCAGCGAGGAAACGGAACTCGACTTCCTGCCGGACGCGGACGCGATCGAGCGCAGCCCCCTGCCGCGCTCGGTGCGCATCACCCTGCACCTGCTGGTGGCGGCCATGGCCATCTTCATCCTGTGGGCCAGCCTGTCGAAGGTGGACACGGTGGTCACGGCGCGCGGCCGCCTGGTCAATCCCCTGCCCAATATCGTGGTCCAGCCGCTGGACAATTCCATCGTCGAGAAGATCAATGTGCGCGTGGGCCAGGTGGTGAAGAAGGGCGAGCTGCTGGCCACCCTCGACCCCACCTTCACCCGCGCCGACGACGCCCAGCTGCGCACCCGCCTGGCCAGCCTGGAGACCCAGATCGCCAGCCTGAACATGGAGCTGAACGGCGGCAGCGGCGGCGCGGCAGGCGGCGCCGACGCCCGCCTGCAGGCCCAGCTGCAGGCCGAGCGCCAGGCCAACTACAAGGCCCAGCAGGTGCGCCTGGAAGAGAACATCGCCCGCCTCAAGGCCAGCATCGAGACCAATCTGCGCGACCAGCAGGTGCTGACCCAGCGCCTGGCCTCCCTGTCGCAGATCGAGGCCATGCAGGAGAAGCTGGTGGCCGAGAACTTCGGCGCCAAGATGCAGCTGCTGGAGGCGCGCGACCGCCGCCTGGAGGTGGAGCGCAGCCTGATCATGGGCCGCAGCCGCGATGCCGAACTGGCCAAGGAACTGGGCGCGGCCCAGGCCGAGCTGTCCGCCTTCGGCAAGGGCTGGCGCCAGAAGTCCCTGGAAACCCTGCTGGAAGCGACGCGCGAGCGCGACAGCATCCGCGAGCAGCTGGCGAAGGCCGACAAGCGCAACCAGCTGGTGCAGCTGAGCGCTCCGGCCGACGCCGTGGTGCTCGACATCGGCAAGCTCTCCGAAGGCTCGGTGGCGCGCGCGGCCGAACCCATGTTCACCCTGGTGCCCCTGGGCGCCCAGCTGGAGGCCGAGGTGGAGATCGATTCCCTGGACGTGGGCTACATCAAGACGGGCGACCACGCCTACCTGAAGTTCGACGCCTTCCCCTTCCAGAAGCACGGCGCGCTGGACGGCAGGGTGCGCACCATCAGCTCGGACGCCTTCCGCCGCGAGCAGGTGCAGCCCGGCCAGGGCACGGATGCCTACTACACCAGCCGCATCGCCTTCGGCAAGGCCACCCTGCGCAAGATGGCGCCGGGCGCCCGCCTGCTGCCGGGCATGACGGTCTCGGCCGAGATCGTTGTCGGCCAGCGCTCCGTCATGTCCTACCTGCTGTGGCCGCTCACCAAGGCCATGGACGAGTCCATCCGCGAGCCCTGATCAGCCTTCCAGGCGCTCGCAGACAAGTTCGGCGATGGCCAGCGAGGCCGTCAGCCCGGGCGATTCGATCCCGAAGAGATTGACCAGCCCCGGCACGCCGTGCGCGGCCGGGCCGTCGACCACGAAGTCGGCGGCGGGGCTGCCCTGGGGCCCGAGCTTGGGGCGCACCCCCGCGTAGTCGGGCTGCAGGGCGCCGTCCGGCAGGCCCGGCCAGTATTTGCGGATCTCCGCATAGAAGCCGTCGGCGCGTTCGCGCCGCACCGTGTACTCGGGACGTTCCACCCATTCCACGTCCGGCCCGAAGCGGGCGCGGCCCGCCAGATCCAGGGTCAGGTGCACGCCCAGCCCGGCCTGCTCCGGCACGGGATAGACCAGGTGGCTGAAGGGCGCCTTCACGCTGCAGGAGAAGTAATTGCCCTTGGCGTAGAAGGCCTGCGGCCGGTGTTCCGGCGCCAGGTCCTCCAGGCGCGCCGCCAGGTCCGGCGCGTCCAGCCCGGCGCAGTTGATGACGGAGCGGGCCAGCCAGCGCTCGCCCTGCACCTCCAGGGCGATGCCGTCCGCTTCCACCCGCCAGCCCTGCAGCGGCGCTTGCAGCACCAGGCTGGCGCCCGCCTGCTCGGCATCGCCAAGCAGGCTCAGCATTAAACCGTGGCTGTCGATGATGCCCGTGCTGGGCGACAGCAAGGCGCCCTCGCAGCGCAGGGCGGGCTCCATGTCCCGGGCCGCTGCGGCCTCCAGGACTTGCAAATCATGCACGCCATTGCGGGCCGCCTGTTGCTGAATGGCCTCAAGTTGCGCCAATTGCTGCGGCGTCGTTGCAACGATCAGCTTGCCGCACCGGTGGTGCGCCACGCCCCGTTCCGCGCAATAGGCGTACAGGGCCTCGCGCCCGCGCACGCACAGGCGCGCCTTCAGGGAACCGGCCGGATAATAGATGCCCGCGTGGATCACCTCGCTGTTCCGGGCGCTCGTGCCGCTGCCGATGCAGTCGCTTGCTTCCAGAATGACAACCTCGCGCCCGCGCAAGGCCAGGGCCCGCGCCACCGCCAGGCCGATCACGCCCGCGCCGATCACCACGCAGTCCAGTTTATCTACCATAAAGCATTCCAATCTAAGCGAGAAACAGCAGTGTAACTCTTGCCTTGCAGCAGTTGACGCCCTCTGCGGGAAGAAATATCATCGGTTCGATCCGCTCGAAGGATATCGCTCCACACAGCAGAGCAACAGGCCCCGGGCCCTTTGTCCGGCCCCGCAGTTCCACAGCAAAGCAGAGCTTTCCCCATGCAGCAACTTATCAATAGTTACACCGACAAGCTGTCCGCAGCGCTCCGCATGGACGCCATGCAGCAGGTGCCGGTGCTGGCCGAGGCCATGCGCGAAGCCTGGCGCACCCAGCACACCATCTACTTCTGCGGCAACGGCGGCAGCGCGGGCAATGCCATCCACCTTGCCAACGACTTCCTCTACGGCGTGGGCAAGGAGCACGGCATCGGCATGCGCGTGGAGTCCCTGAGCGCCAATGCGGCCGTGCTGACCTGCCTGGGCAACGACATCGGCTACGACCGCATCTACGCCGAACAGCTGCGCGTCAAGGCCGACAAGGGCGACGTGCTGGTCGTGCTCTCCGGCAGCGGCAATTCGCCCAACATCGTCAAGGCCCTGGAGATGGGCAACGAGCTGGGCATGACCACCTTCGCCCTGCTCGGCTACTCCGGCGGCAAGTGCAAGGACCTGGCCCAGCACCCCATCCACTTCCCGATCGACGATATGCAGATCGCCGAAGACCTGCAGCTGGTGATCGGCCACATGTGCATGCAGTGGCTGTGCGAGCAGAAAGCTTCCTGAGCCCCGGCGCGCGGAGGCTTGCCGCGCCTTCCGTTCAACCCGTTTCCTGACTGAGCCCATGCAACATCGATTCCTCGTCATTGGCAGCAACTCCTTTTCCGGCGCGGCCTTCGTGGCCTACCTGCTGGAGCGCGGCCACAGCGTCATCGGCGTCAGCCGTTCCGAAGAGCCCCATCCCGTCATGCTGCCCTACAAATGGCGCGAGCCCAAGGGCAGCTTCGCCTTCCACCAGGTCGACCTGAACCGCAACCTGCCGGACCTGATCGCGCTCATGAACGAGCAGCAGCCGGAGTACGCGGTCAACTTCGCGGCCCAGGGCATGGTGGCCCAGAGCTGGCTGCAGCCGGCCCACTGGTACCAGACCAACGTGGTGTCCCAGGTGCTGCTGCACGACGAGATGCGCAAGCTGCGCTACCTGAAAAAATACGTGCACGTCACCACGCCCGAAGTCTACGGCAGCACGGACGGCTGGCATGCCGAGAGCTTCCACTTCGCGCCCAGCACACCGTACGCCGTCTCGCGCGCGGCCTGCGACCTGCACCTGATGAGCTTCTTCAAGGCCTACAGCTTCCCGGTCTGCTTCACGCGCGCCGCGAACGTGTACGGGCCCGGCCAGCAGCTCTACCGCATCATGCCGCGCGCCATGCTGTATGCGCGCCTGGGCAAGCAGATGGAGCTGCACGGCGGCGGCCACTCGGTGCGCTCCTTCATCCATATCGACGACGTGGCCGACGCCACCCTGCGCATCGCCGACCACGGCGTGCCGGGCGAGAGCTACCACATCTCCACCTGGGAAACGGTGTCCATCCGCCAGCTGGTGGAGCGCGTCTGCGACATGACGGGCGTGGCCTTCGCCGACCTGGTGAAGGTCACGGAAGACCGCCTCGGCAAGGACCAGGCCTATCTGCTCGACAGCAACAAGATCCGCAAGGAACTGGGCTGGGCCGACACCATCAATCTCGATACGGGCATGCAGCAGACGCTGGCCTGGGTCGACAACAACCTCGACACGCTGAAGACTCTGCCAGCGGACTACATTCACAAAGCATAGGGATCAAGCATGAAACTTCTCATTACCGGCGGCTGCGGCTATGTCGGCACCGTGCTCACCGAACAGCTGCTCAAGGACGGCCACACCATCACCGTGGTCGACACCCAGTGGTTCGGCAACCACCTCAAGCCCCACCCCCAGCTGACCGTGCTCAAGCAGGACACCCGCGACGTCGATGCCATCCCCCTGCAGGGCGTGGACACCATCATCCACCTGGCCAATATCGCCAACGATCCGGGCGTGGAAATGAACCCCACCCTGTCCTGGGAAGTGAATGTGCTGGCCACCCAGCAGCTGGCCGACCGCGCCGTGCGCAACGGCGTGCGCCACTTCATCTTCGCCAGCTCCGGCAGCGTGTACGGCGTGAAGGACGAGCCCCAGGTCACGGAAGACCTGGAGCTGGTGCCCATCACCGCCTACAACAAGACCAAGATGGTGGCCGAGCGCGTGCTGCTCTCCTACACCGACAAGATGCGCGTGCACAATGTGCGCCCGGCCACCGTGTGCGGCTGGTCGCCGCGCATGCGCCTGGACGTGAGCGTGAACATGCTCACCATGCAGGCCCTGAAGAACGGCAAGATGACCGTGTTCGGCGGCGACCAGACCCGCCCCAACATCCACATCCAGGACATGGTGAACGTGTACCGCCACTTCCTGGCCAATCCCGACCTGCCTTCCGGTAACTACAACGCGGGCTTCGAGAACATCTCCATCCTGGACATCGCCAACCGCGTGGCGGGCACCGTGCCGGCCGAGATCGTGGTGACGGCCTCGAACGATCCCCGTTCCTACCGCCAGAACTCGGACAAGCTGCTGGCCACCGGCTTCAAGCAGCAGCACAGCGTGGCCGACGCCATCCGCGACGTGTCCGAGAAATTCAAGTCCGGCGAGCTGGTGGACAAGGACGAGTACTACACCGTGCGCTGGATGAAGCACCTGAACCTGCAAGCCTGACAATGACCACTTCCGTTCAACTCGCGGCCCAGTTCCGCGCGACCGCCGTCGAGATGTCGCACCGCGCCGGTGCGGCCCACCTCGCCTCGGCCATGTCCTGCATCGACATGGTGGCGGCCCTTTACCACTCCGTGCTCAAGGTCGATCCGGCCCGGCCCCAATGGGAGGAGCGCGACCGCTTCATCCTGTCCAAGGGCCACGCCGCCACCGCCCTGTATGCGGCCCTGGCCTACAAGGGCTTCATCAAGCCGGAAGACCTGCTCACCTATGGCAAGGCGGGCTCCCTGCTGGAAGAGCACCCGACGCCGCGCCTGCCGGGCGTGGAGACGGCTACCGGCTCCCTGGGCCACGGCCTGGCCTGCGGCATCGGCATGGCCCTGGCGGCCCGCATCCAGCAGCGCAGCTACCGCACCTTTGTGCTGATGAGCGACGGCGAGTGCAACGAAGGCTCGGTCTGGGAATCGGCCCTGTTCGCCTCGGCCAACAAGCTGGGCAGCCTGACCGCCTTCGTCGACTTCAACAAGTGGCAGGCCACGGGCCGCAGCCGCGAAGTGCTGGGCCTGGACCCGCTGGCCGAGAAGTTCCGCAGCTTCGGCTGGAACGTGCACGAGATCGACGGCCACGACCACGCGGCCATCCTGGCAGCCGTGGCGGATACCCGCGCCGACCAGCCGACCATGGTGGTCGCGCACACGGTCAAGGGCAAGGGTGTGTCCTTCATGGAAGATGACAATAACTGGCACTATCGCATTCCTACCGTGGAAGAAGTGCAATCGGCCAAAGCGGAGTTGGGCGTACTATGAGAAATGCTTTTGCCAAAGCCGTCACCGAACTGGGCGACGAATATCCTGAACTGGTGATGCTGGCCGGCGACATCGGCAACCGCCTGTTCGACAAGTTCAAGGACAAGCACCCGACCCGCTTCTACAACTGCGGCGTCGCGGAAGCGAACATGACGGGCCTGGCCTCGGGCCTGGCCGCTTCCGGCCTGCGTCCCATCACCTACACCATCACGCCCTTCAACACCACGCGCGTGCTGGAACAGATCCGCCTGGACATCTGCTACCCCAACCTGCCCGTGATCGTGGTGGGCACGGGCGCCGGCCTGTCCTACGCGAACCTGGGCGCGACCCACCATTCGATGGAAGACATCGCCATCCTGCGCACCCTGCCGAACATGCACGTGGTCTGCCCCGCCGACCCGGTGGAAGTGAAGGGCGCCGTGCGCGACGCGCTGCGCCTGGGCCGTCCCACCTATATCCGCCTGGGCAAGAAGGGCGAACCGGCGATCCACCCGAGCGAGCCGGACTTCCGCATCGGCAAGGGCATCACGGTGCGCGAAGGCAAGGACGTCGTCATCTTCAGCGTGGGCAACATGATCAAGCCCGCGCTCGACAGCGCCGAACAGCTGGCCGCGCGCGGCATCTCGGCCCAGGTGGTGAGCCTGCACACCGTCAAGCCCCTGGACGACGCGCTGCTGGCGCAGAGCTTCGCGGACAAGAAGGTGGTGGCCGTGGTGGAAGAGCACAGCTTCACGGCCGGTGCCGGCAGCGCCGTGCTGGAATGGGGCCATGTGCGCCGCGTCAACCTGGACAAGCTGGTCTGCGTGGCCGGTCCCGACCGCTTCCTCTCCGGCTGCGGCGAACAGGACGAGGCGCGCGAGCTGGTCGGCCTGACCTCGCACGCCATCACGCAGCAGATCGTCGACCGCCTTGGATAAGCTTATGCGCCTCGGTCTCGATTTCGACAACACCCTGATCAGCTACGACACGCTGTTCCGCCAGGTCGCCCTGGACAAGGGCCTGGTGCCGCAGGAAACCGCGCCGCAGAAGAACGCGGTGCGCGACTACCTGCGCCAGCAGGACCGCGAGGACGAGTGGACCAGGCTGCAGGGCGAAGTCTACGGCGGCCGCATCCTGGAGGCGGCGCCCTATCCCGGCATGCGCGACACCCTGGCCCATATCGCCACGCACGGCGTGCCCATGGTGATCGTCAGCCACAAGACGCGCTATCCCTACCTGGGCGAGCGCTGGGACCTGCACGCGGCGGCCCGCAGCTGGCTGGAGAAGCACGGCTTCCACGCGGAAGACGGGCTGAACTGGCAGCAGGAACAAGTCTTCTTCGAGCTGTCGAAGGAAGAGAAGATCGCCCGCATCGTGGCCCAGCAGTGCACCCACTACGTGGACGACCTGCCGGAGATCCTCGACATGCTGCCGGACACCGTGCACAAGATCCTGTTCTCGCCGGACGGCAATGTGACGCCCAAGGCTGGCTGGACCGTGATGTCCGACTGGCAGCAGCTGCCGGGCCTGCTCAAGCTGGCATGAGCGCGGCCTTGCCGGCCGCCGTGGCGGCCTTTTGCGCCGCCCATGGCGTGCTGCCGCCCATTGCCGCCGAACCCCTGCGCACGGGCCGCAACAGCGAAGTGCAGCGCCTGGTGCACGCGGGCGGGCTCACCCTGCTCAAGCGCTATTTCCAGCATCCCGCCGACCGGCGCGACCGGCTCGGCACCGAATTCGGTTTCCTCAGCGTCTGCCAGCAGCAGGGCCTGGCCCATGTGCCGCAGGCCCTGGCCATGGACCGCGAGCTCAATTGCGCGCTCTACAGCTTCCTGCCCGGCCAGCGTCCCGCCGTCCCGGCCGACGGTCACGTCGACCAGGCGGCCCGCTTCATCCTCGCCCTGAACGGCCTGCGCGGCAGCCCCGGCGCGGCGGCCCTGCCGCCCGCCTCGGACGCCTGCTTCAGCATCGAGGCCCATCTGGGCCTGGCCGCCAGCCGCATCGCCCGCCTCATGGCCGTGGCGCCGGACAGCGCGGTGGCCGCCGAAGCCTGCGCCTTCGTGCGCGATACGCTGGAGCCGGCATGGCGCGCCCTGGACGCGGCGGCCCGCGCGGCCCTGGCGCCCGGCGAGCTGGCGGCGGAACTGCCGTCCTCCGCGCGCATCCTCTCGCCTTCCGATTTCGGCTTCCACAACAGCCTGGAGCACGAAGGCGTGCTGGCCTTCGTCGATTTCGAATACGCGGGCTGGGACGATCCCGCCAAGCTCATCTGCGACTTCCAGTGCCAGCCCGAGCTGCCCGTGACGCCGCAGCAGGGCGCCCGCTTCCGCGGCGCCCTGCTGGCCGGGCTGGGCGACGATGGCGCCGTGGCGCGCCGCGTGGCGCTGCTCCTGCCCCTGCACCGGATAAAATGGTGCTGTATCCTGCTCAACGAACTGCGTTCGGAAGACCGCCAGCGCCGCCTGCACGCGGGCGTGGACGCCAATGCCCTGCTGGAGACCCAGCTGGCCAAGGCGCGCAACTACTTCCAGACCCATCTCGCAACTATCGCTTAAGAAAGAAGCCATGGCTTACATCGATTTCCTTTCCTCGGTCCACAAAAGCACTACGCGCGACTACCTGGCGCGGGTGAACGACCCCGACTATCCGAAGGCCAAGGCGGCCGCCCTGGCCAAGCAGTGGGGCTTCGACTACTGGGACGGCGACCGCAAGATCTGCTACGGCGGCTACAAGTACATGCCGGGCCGCTGGGCGCCCGTGGCCCAGGCCATGATCGACCACTACGGCCTGAAGGCGGGCGACAAGGTGCTGGACATCGGCTGCGGCAAGGCCTTCCTGCTGTACGAGATGTCCCTCATCGAGCCGGGCCTGGAAATCCACGGCATCGACGTGTCGGAATACGCCATCGAGCATGGCAAGGAAGAGATCAAGGACCGCCTGCAGGTGGGCAATGCCACCAAGCTGCCCTTCCCGGACCGGCATTTCGACCTGGTGTTTTCCATCAACACCATGCACAACCTGCACAACTACGAGCTCGACGCCGCCCTGCGCGAAATGGAGCGCGTGGGCAAGAAGAACAAATACCTCTGCGTCGAGTCCTACCGCAACGAGGAGGAGAAGGCCAACCTGCTGTACTGGCAGGTGACCTGCGAAGCCTTCTGCACGCCCGAGGAATGGGAGTGGTGGTTCAAGCAGACCGGCTACACCGGCGACTATTCCCTGATCTATTTCGAGTGAGGCCACGATGAGCGCAATGCCAAAAACCATGAAGGCCGCCGTGCTGGTGGCGCAGAAGCAGCCGCTGGCGATCGAGGAGATCACCATGCCCGAGGCCCTGGCCGTGGGCCAGGTGCTGGTGAAGGTGCACTACAGCGGCATCTGCGGCTCCCAGCTGGGCGAGATCGACGGGGCCAAGGGCGAGGACAAGTACATTCCCCACCTGCTGGGCCATGAGGCCTCCGGCACCGTGCTGGACGTCGGCCCAGGCGTGCGCCACGTGAAGGTGGGCGACAAGGTGGTGCTGCACTGGCGCAAGGGCCTGGGCATCGAGGCCGAGACCCCGCACTACAGCAGCAATGGCCGCAGGATCAACGCGGGCCAGGTGACCACCTTCAGCGACTACACCATCGTGTCCGAGAACCGCGTCACCGCCATCCCCCAGGACAGCGACCTGGAAGTGGCGGCCCTGTTCGGCTGCGCCGTGACCACGGGCTTCGGCGTGGTGGAGAACAACGCGAAGCTGCGCATCGGCGAATCCGTGGTGGTGTTCGGCGCGGGCGGCATCGGCCTGAACATCGTGCAGGCGGCGGCCCTGGTGTCGGCCTACCCCATCATCGCCGTGGACATCCACGACAGCAAGCTGGAACTGGCGCGCGAAATGGGCGCCACCCACCTGATCAACAGCGCCAAGGTGGACGCGAAGCAGGCCATCCTGGACATCGTGGGCCCGGCGGGCCTGGACGCCTTCATCGACAACACAGGCCAGCCCGCCATCATCGAGATGGGCTATGGCATCACCAAGCCGCAAGGCCGGGTGACCCTGGTGGGCGTGCCGAAGAAGGGCAACAACATCAATATCTATTCCCTGCCGCTGCACTTCGCCAAGGGCCTGTCCGGCTCCCACGGCGGCGAGGCCGTGCCGCAGACGGATATCCCGCGCTACCACGACCTGTTCCGCGCCGGCCGCATCCAGCTGAAGAACCTGATCACCAATGTGTACACCCTGGACCGCATCAACGAGGCGATCGACGGCGTGCGCAGCGGCGCCATTGCGGGCCGCTGCGTGATCAGGATGGACTAGGGAAGAAAGGGCGCGTCAGCTGCGGTTGGCGCGCTCGTAGGCCTGCGGGGTGCCGATATCGAGGAAGAACTCGGGCGTTTCGTAGGTGGCGATGCGGCCCACCAGGTGCGGCAGCACCTCGTTGCTGAAGTCGGTCGCCTGGGCGAACTCCTTCTCCATCATCGCCAGCAGTTCCGCCGACAGCAGGTAGACCGCGCCGTTGGCCAGGTTGCCCGGCGGATTGGCCTTCTTCTCGTGGAAGGCCTGCACCACACCCTCTTCATCCAGCTCCACGATGCCGCAGCTCTGCGGGGTCTCCGTGCGGAAGGTCATCATCGTCATCAGGCAGTGGGCGGGCCGCTCGCGGTGCGCCTGCTGGAAGGCCTTGAAGTCGGCCAGGCAGTAGTTGTCCGCGTGGATCAGCATGCCGTCCTCGCCTTGGAAGAAGCCCAGGTTGGCGCGCAGGGTGCCCGCCGTGTTCAGCAGCACCTCCTCGTGTGCCTGGAGGATGGCGTGGCGGTCCGGGCGGGAGGCGATGAAGGCCCGCACCTGGTCCGGCAGGTAATGGGTGTTGACGAGGAAGGCGCGCACGCCCGCCGCGCTCAGGCGGTCGATCCAGATGCCCAGCAGGGGCTCGCCCTTGATGGGTACCAGGCATTTGGGCACGCTGTCGGTGAGGGGGCGCAGGCGGGTGCCGAAGCCCGCGGCCAGCAGCAGGGCCCTCATGCGCCCAGCTCCTGCAGCAGTTCCCCCGTGCGGATGGGCAGGTTGCCCACCCGGCCCACCTGGATGGCGGCGGCGAGCGAACCCAGGCAGGAAGCTTCCCAGATGTCCGCGCCGCAGGCCAGGGCCAGCACGCCCGTGATCAGCAGGCTGTCGCCGGCGCCCGCCACGTCGCGCGGGGCCGAGTTCAGGGCGGCGATGCGGTCCGTCATCCAGCCGCTGGCCGCGCCTTCCCCGTTATGGATCAGCAGGCCTTCCGCCCCCAGGGTCAGCAGCACGTTCTTCGCGTCGGCCTGCTGGCGCAGGGCCTCGGCCAGCACCACCAGGCCATCGTCGCGGTTGCGGGTGGCCAGGCGGGCCTCGTGCTCGGTCGGCGTCACCATGTCCATGCCGCGGAAGCGGGCGATGTCGCCCACCTGGGAGGAGGACTGGCTGTCGGCCGCCAGCACCACGCCGCGCGCCTTGGCCATGGCCGTGATCTGGTCCACCACAGGCTGCGGCAGGCAGCCGTAGTTAAAGTCGGAGAACACCAGTACGCTGGCATCGGCCAGGGCCGCCTCCACCTCGGCCAGCAGCTGCTCCTGCAGGCGGGTCGAGATGGCCGCCTGGTGCAGGTGGCTCACGCGCAGCATGCTCTTGCCCTGGCAGCGGTAGCGCTGCTTCAGGGTGGTGGGGCGGCTGTCGTCCACCAGCATGCGGGCCTGCACGCCGTGCGCCGCCAGTTCCTTCGCCGCGTAGTCGCGCGTGGCGTCCTGGCCCGTGACGGACACGAACTGCACGGAAGCGCCCATGCCCGCCGCGTGCGCGGCCACGATGCCCGCGCCGCCGACGAAGCGCAGGGTGTCGATGGGCGTGACCACGATGGTGGGGTCCTCGCGCGACATGCCCAGGGGCTCGCAGGTGATGTATTCGTCCACGATCAGGTCGC
Organism: Massilia endophytica; assembly: GCF_021165955.1. Lineage (NCBI taxonomy): Bacteria > Pseudomonadati > Pseudomonadota > Betaproteobacteria > Burkholderiales > Oxalobacteraceae > Massilia > Massilia endophytica. The sequence continues at coordinate 5,020,412 of NZ_CP088952.1, forward strand.
CCACCACGCACACCTTGGCGCCCACGAACTTGCGCACCAGCTCGGCCAGGCGGGCCTTGGCGATGCCGTGGCGCTCCATATAGGCCTTGGGCAGGCCGATGGTGCGCAGGTCCACCTGCTGCATCTCGCGGTGCAGCAGGTCGAGCGAGGAGAACATGCTCTCGCCGGAGCTGAACAGCAGGCGGCCGCCGTACTGCGCCAGCTCGGCCGCTTCCGGATTGTCCGCGTCCTCGTGCTCCTTGCCCTTGACCACGATCTCCGGCTTCAGGCGCGCAATCAGGGCCGTCACGGGCTCGTCGAGGATGAAGGCCTCGTCCACCTGGCTGATGCTTTGCACGCTCTCCAGGCGCATGCCCTGGGGCACGTGGGCGCCGTCGCCCGCCATGCGGTCGGAGTACACGGCCACCACCAGGCGGTCGCCGCATTCGCGGGCGAAGCGCAGCAGGCGCAGGTGGCCCGGATGCAGGACATTGAAGTTGCCCGAGACCAGAACAGTTTTTGCAGACATAGCGTTCTATTTTTTCCTGGTTAGAGACCCTTGCGGCGGCGGATTTCCGCGATGGCGCCGCGCACGTCCTGGAAGTCGATGCCCTTGAGTTCGCTGATATCGAACTCCCACCACTTGAGCTCCAGCAGCTCGGCGATCACGTCCGCCTCGAAGCGGTAGCGCAGCACGCGGGCGGGGCTGCCCACCACGATGGCGTAAGGCGGCACGTCCGCCACCACCACGGCGCCCATGCCGATCACGGCGCCGTCGCCGATCTTCGTGCCGAAGCGGATGCAGGCATTGTCGCCGATCCACACATCGTTGCCGATTTCCGTGGTGGGGTTCTTCGGCGCCAGGTTCACGCCCTCGTCCACGATGGATTCCCCGAACACGTTCTGCGTGCCGCGGTACTGGAACTCGTGGATCGAGAGCCAGTCGGTGGGGTGGGAGAAGGCGCCGATGGACACGCGCGAGCCGAAGGTGCAGTAGCGGCCGATGCGGCTGTTCGTCACATAGGAGAAGCAGCCCAGGCCGAAATACTTGCCCAGGGTGCTGCGGCTCACGGTCGAATGCTTGTCCAGCACCAGGTTGCCCGGCGACTCCACATTGAAGACGCCCGCGCCCGGGTTCAGGCGCACATAGGGCTGGTCCTGGACGAAGACTTCGAAGCTGGGGTTGTTCTGCGTGATCAGCATGGCTTAGCGCGGGGCGATGGGGCGCAGCCAGTCGGCGTGCTCCACGAGATAGGGCAGCCTGCCGCCCGCGCCCAGGCGGGACACGCTGGCCGGGTCGCTGGTGTCCTGTTCGGCCACCACGCGCGCCAGGCGCTGCAGCTCCTCCACCGACTCGTCGTAGGGAATGATGAACTCGTTGAGCGGGGAATCGAGCGCCAGTTCTGGCGACATGTACAGGTAGGAGCCGATGATGGGCGAACCCTTCTGCTGGTAGGGCGCGCGGTAGCCCAGGGAGGAATGGCCCACCTGGATATCCTTGGACTGCGGGATGAGCTGGGTCATCTTGAAGGTCTTCAGCCCGCCCAGCATCATGAAGAAGGACATGCCGTTGGTGCCCGTGACCACGCGGCCGCACAGGTGGATGAAGGGGATCACCAGCTCCATCGGCAGGTCCACCGGGGTGGTGCCCTCGATGGGCATGGTGTGCAGGCCGTTGAAGGGATTCAGGCCGCCCACATTGGTCAGCACGGTGTAGCCCAGTTCGTTCAGGCGGGCGGCCAGGGCGGCCCAGAACTCGTAGGGGAACTTGGAGGCGGAATTGTTGATCGGGCACAGCAGCACCGTGCGGCCCAGGCGCACGCCGCATTCGCGGCTCAGCTGCCAGGCGCGCTCTTCCATCTCGGGGCTGATGCGCGGCGCTTCCCAGCGCGCGTTCCAGGGCAGGCGCATGATGAAGCGCGCCATGTCCGTTTCGCTGATGCCGCCCCGGCCCGCGTACTGGGTCAGGTACTTGATGCCGTCGCCCGCACGGAAGCCGCGGTCGATCCAGCAGGCGCTGATGGGCATGTTCAGTTCGAAGCGTTCCTGCGGAATGTAGTCGCTGCGCAGGAAGGCGCGCATCATGTCGTCCGTCATGACGACGATCTTCAGGAAGCGGTGGCTGTACATGCGCGCCAGCGGCGCGTGCTTTTGCGTCACCACGAGGATGATGCCGTGGCCGTGGTGCTCCACGAAGGCCTCGGCCAGGCCCAGCACTTCGGCGGTTTCGCCGATGTTGTAGCCGCACAGCAGGATCCAGGCGGGCACGCCGGGAATGCGGATATTGTCTTCGACGATCTGGTCCAGCTGGGCGTGCAGGGCGGCGAAGGCGTTCTGTCCGGCGTCCGCCGGTGCGGTATGTTCCTGTCCCGTATCAGACATGGGAATTCTCCTGGTTGGGCAGTACGAAGCGCAGGCCGCTGCCCGCCAGGCGGGCGGCGATGCGGCGCGCGATCGCGGGATTCATGGGCAGCAGCAGGCTGGCGCCGGCCGGCACCTGGTCCACGCCGAGGATCGGCAGGCCCATATGGCTCTTGCCGATGCGCTGGCTGTCTTCGTCCACGAAGAACTGGATCTTGCCGGGCACTTCGCTGGCCAGCCAGGTGGCCGAGATGGACGAGCCGAAGATGCCCACCACGCCCTCGGCCTCTTCGGCCGCCTGCTTGAGGCCCGCGAACAGCTGGAGGTGGCCGCCCGCCAGGGCGGCCAGCTGGGCCGCGTCGGCCGCAGGCGCCGCGCCGCGCGGCTGCAGCAGCAGGGACAGCTCCTTGGGCACATTGGTGTCCGAGATGGCGAGCAGGTCGAAGCCCGCGGGCGACAGCAGGGCCACCAGGGACTCCACCGAGAAGTGCGAGACATGGTCGGCAATCAGCAGATCGAAAGGCGATTCCTTGACGTTCGGCACCTGGAGGAAGATGCGTCCGCCCGGCTTCAGCCTGGCCGCCGCTTCGCGCAGCAGGCTCACGGGGTCCACGATGTGTTCCAGCAGGTGGATGGCCACCACCAGATCGAACTGGCCTTCCAGCGTATCGAGCCCGCCGCAGTGCAGGCGGGTGTTGGGAATGGCCTCGATCACGGCGCGGTTCTTGTCGTCGAACTCCGTGCCCGTCAGTTGCCAGCCGGGCTGGGCGGCGCTGAACTTGCCGAGGAAGGCGCCGTTGCCGCAGCCGATCTCCAGCAGGCGGCCGGCGGCGGGCAGCGGGGTTGCGCGGCCGAGCCAGGCAATGATCTGCTCCGAGCGCGCCAGGCCGCCGCCGTCGGCCGTGAACACGGCCTGCTCCGCGCCGCCGCTCTGGGCGTAGATGGCGTAGCTCTGGTAGATGGCCGTGGTCTGTTCCAGGTAGGCGGCATCGATCTGCTTCTGGATCAGGCCGCAGGCGCCGCAGACGGCAAGCTTCAGGGGATAGTTCCAGGGCCTGCAGTCCGAGGTCACGGAGGTGAAGGCCGCGGGCGCGCTGACCGGCTGGAGGGCCGGGCGGTGGCAGGCGTGGCAGGTATTCGGCATAAAGGTCGTCAGTGAATTGTGCAGGGCCGGGCCGGGCGGGGCCGAGGCGTCCTGCGTGGCTTCGATCAGGCGCAGCGCGTCGGGACGGCCCGCGAACCAGCGCTGCGCAAACTCGTAAAAGGACAGCTCGCCCTCGCCGCCCAGCTGATAGAGCCCGCCCTGCCGGGCCGCGATCAGCAGGCGCAGGCCATCCACGGCCTGTTCCAGCGGCAGGGGCGAGAGCAGCTTGTTGGTGAAGGCCCGCACGGGCTGGCCCGCCGCCGCGGCCGCCTCCCATTGTTGCAGGAAAGGCGTGCGGGGGCCGATCACCTTGCCTATCCGCAGCACGGCGGCCTGGCCGGGCGCCTTGTCCAGCAGCGCCTCTTCCACGGCCAGCTTGAAGCGGCCGTAGTTGGACACGGGCGAAGGAGGCTCGTCCCGCGCCACGAAGGCCTTGCGGCCGTCGAACACGGCCGTGCTGGACAGGAAGACGAGGAAGCAGCCCGCCGCCAGGCAGTCGTCCGCCAGGCTCAGGGTGTTGCGCACATTGAGGCGTTCGCACTCCTCCGCCTCCGCTTCGCAGCGCGCCATGCTGGACACGGCGGCGCACAGCACCACGCTGCCGAACTGTTCCAGGGGCAGCGCGTGGCGGCCTGCCGCCAGGTCGAAATGCAGCACCGCGCCGCCGCAGCGCTCCGCGTGGCGCGAGGTGGTGGCCACGGCCACGCCCTCGCGGCGCAGCCGCCCGGCCAGCGCCTCGCCGATGGGGCTGTCGCCCCCCACGATCAGGACGCTTTGCTGGCGGGCGGACGCGTGCGGCATGCTCAGCCCTGGCGCGTGAGCAGGATGCCCAGTGCGGTGTTCACGGCGGTCTGGATGCGCGCGGCCTCGATGGCGCCGTTCTTGATGTCCTCGTGCATGGAGGTCATGTACCACATGCAGGTCATCAGCTTGCTGGTCAGCATTTCCTGCAGGGCCGGACGGTCCACCAGGAACTTGCCCTGCAGGTGGGCGTCGCACAGCAGCTGCAGCCATTCCACATTGGACTCGATGCGCACGCGGTTGTTGCGCTGGTCCTGGCCGCCGTGGATGCGGAAGTAGCTCAGCGCCTCCGGCAGGTAGACCACGTCGGCCCGCGTCATCACCTGCAGCCAGGTGGCCACGTCGGACAGGCTGGTGTACTGGCGGCCCAGGAAGACGCCGAACTGGCCGTCCAGCAGGCTGCGGCGGAACATGGCCGTGGTGGGCTCGCCCACCAGGTTGGTGCCGTTGCGCAGGATCATTTCGGCGAAGGACACGCCGTTGATGGCGGTCGGCTGCTCGAACAGGCGCTCGGTGCCCGTCAGCGGCGGCAGGAAGTTGCCGTCCGCGTCGATCAGCTGGCGGAAGGAGGTCACCAGGCCCACGTTCGGGCCGCTGGCCATGGCCAGCATCATGCGGTTGATCTTCTCCGGATGGTAGAGGTCGTCATCCATCAGGAAGTTGACGAACTCGCCGCGCGAACCGTGGAAGCAGTTCATGAAGTTGTCCATCACGCCGCAGCCGGGGGCCCGCAGGTAGCGGATGCGCGGGTCGCGCGCCACCAGGGGCGCCAGGCGGCGCTCGGTGTCGTCGTTCTCGCTGTTGTCGCTGATGACCACTTCCAGGTTTGGATAGTTCTGGGCCAGCACCGACTGCAGGGCCAGTTCGCAGTAGTCGGGGCGGTTGTGCGTGGGAATGAGCACCGACACCAGCGGCAGGTCGAGCTGCGGCGGCAGCGGCACGGCGGGCTGGGGCTCGCCCTTGAGCGCCACGCGCTCGAAGGCGTCCTCCAGGTCGCGCACGAAGCGCGGCGTGTCGAACAGGTCGCTTTCCAGGCGGGTTTCTTCCAGCTGGCGGCGCAGGGCCAGGGCGCGCGCACGGTCCAGGCCCAGGGCCACGGCCTTTTCCTCGTAGGCGTCCAGCTCGAAGGTGATGAGCTCGGGCAGGCCCACGGCGCGCAGCAGGCTGCCCGCCATGCGCGAGGAGAAGGTGCGTCCGGCGCAGGTGAGCACCGGCAGGCAGGCCCACAGGGCGTCACTGGCCGTGGTGCCGCCGTTGAAGGGGGCGGTGTCCAGGAACAGGTCGGCCACCTTGTAGCGGGCCAGGTATTCGGCCGGAATGGCGCGTTCGACGAAGATCAGGCGCTCGGCGGCCACGCCCGCCAGCTCGGCGCGGCGCAGCAGGTTGGTGTTGACCTGCTCGTTGTCGGAGAGCAGCCACAGCACGCTGCCCGGCACCCGCTTCAGGATGCGCATCCAGGCGCCGAAGAAGTCTTCCGTGATCTTGAAGTTGTTGTTGAAGGCGCAGAAGACGAAGGCGTCCTCCGGCAGGCCCAGGCTGGCGCGCGTGGGCGCCGGGCCCACTTCGCGCTGGCGGTCGTTGATCTGGAAGCAGCGCGGCAGGCGCAGGGGCTTCTCCGTGAAATACGGCTCCAGCTCCGTGGGCAGCACGAAGTCGTCCGCGATCACGTAGTCGATCTCGGGGTGGCCTGTCGTGCCCGGCAGGCCCAGCCAGGTCATCTGCACCGGCGCCGGGCGCAGGCTCAGGATGTCCGGGCGCGCGCCGCGCGTCAGGCCGTGCAGGTCGACGAGGATGTCGATTTCCTGCGAGCGGATCAGCTGGGCGACGTCGCGGTCGCTCATTTCCGCCACGCGGAAGTGGCGGTCGAAGCCGGCCACCACGCGGGCGCGGATGGCCGAGCCGTCCTCGCGGCTCCAGTCGAAGCCGTAGACCTCGACCCGGTTGCGGTCGTGCAGGCCGTACAGTTCGGCCGTCAGGATGGACACGGCATGCCAGCAGAGGTCGCCCGACATGTAGCCGATGCGCAGGCGCTCATGGCCGTAGCCGCTGCGCTTGCTCAGGTAGTCCGTGGTCAGCTTGACCTTGTCGCGGATGAAGCGCTTGGCCGAGGCCAGCTGCATGGCCGGATCGGGCGAGCCGCTCAGCATGGCCAGCGCGGAGGTCGCTTCCATCAGGTCGGGCAGGGCCACGCCGGACAGGGCGGTGTCGAACACGGGCCAGCGGCACTGCTTCTGGCGCAGGTGCACCCAGTGCGTGATCACGTCCGGCTGCTTGGGGTTCAGGCGCAGGCTGGAGGTCATGACCTCCTCGGCGCCCGGATAGTCGCGCTGGATCTCCAGCAGGCGGCCCAGGTTGTTCAGGGCCATGATGGCCTGGGCGCGCTCGGCCTCGACCTCGGTGTTGGCGTAGCTCACCACCTGGCGCCAGGCGTCCAGCGCCTCGTTCGGGCGCTGCAGGCGCTCCAGCAGGGTGCCCAGGTTGAGCCAGCCTTCGCTGAAGCGGGGATTGTGGGCCACGGCCGTGCGGTAGCAGGTCTCGGCGGCGGCGGAGTCGCCCCGGTCGCTCAGCAGCACGCCCAGGTTGAACCAGGCCGCGTAGGCGATGGGGGAATTGCTGTTGCCCAGCCAGGTGCGGTAGAGCTCGACCGCCATGCCCGACTGGCCGGCCGCCGTCAGTTCCTGGGCGGTGGAGAACAGGTCGATGATCGAGAGCTGGCCGGCGGTGGCCTGGGCCATGGCGCTGCGGTGCTTGGCGGCGGCGTCGGAGAAGAGGGAGGTCATGCAGTGCTCTCCCGCTCAGGCCTGGACCGCGTGCTGGCGCAGCAGCTCGGCGTGCTTTTCCCGGTGCAGGAAAAAGAAGTTGGTCGGAATGGTGTTCTCGTCCATGGTGCCGAAGGGCTGCAGGCGGCCCCCGTTGCTGGTATAGGCCTCGTAGCCCAGGGCGCGGAACAGGGTGAAGATCTCGTTCGGGCTGTAGCCGAACTGGGCCGACCACTTGCGCAGGATTTCGGCCAGCACGATGGGCTTGTCGCGCGCGATGGTGGCGTGGCCGCCCTTGAACACGAGCAGCTCGGCGCCTTCCACGTCGCACTTGATGAAGTCCACGCGTACGCCCGTTTCCTCGGCGAAGGCGTCCAGGGTGCGCACGGTGCACTGGGCGGTGCGCACGTCGCCGCGGCCCGTCAGGTTCACCGCCGAGGCGTTGCCCGAGCCTTCGGCCGGGTAGTAGAAGGTGAACTCGCCCGGCTGGTCGGACAGGCCGAAGTTGAAGGGCTTGATATTGCTGGTGGCGTTCAGGGCCAGGTTGGTCTGCAGGCGCTCGTAGGTATCCGGGATCGGCTCGAAGGCGTACACCGTGGTGGCGCGGCGCGAGGCGGCGATATTGATGGAGTACCAGCCGATATTGGCGCCGATGTCGAAGAAGTTGTCGCCGTCGGCCACCAGCTTCTCCATCATGTCCGACTCTTCCTTCTCGTAGTCGAAGAAGTTCAGCGTTTCCATGGGCGCCACGCGGTAGTCGCCGGGCGTGCAGGCGATGCGGATGCCGCGGTCGCGCGAGGTCATGATGACGCGCCCGTCCTCGACCTCGATCTTCTTCACATTGGTGCGCGGCAGGTAGGCCGCGTAGTCGAAGAAGACCGCGTGGTGCGCCTCGTACATGGTCTTGATGAAGGTCGGCTTGTCGATCTTGCCTTCCTGGAACTGGGTCAGCGTATCGGTGACAGAAATCATGGGGGCACTCATGGGAAGGGTTTCAGGACTGTCCGGCAGGCCAGTCCCGCAGGGTCAGCGACATCTGTTCGCGCAGGTAGTCCTGCGTACCGGCGCTGCTGATGAAGGCATTCGGGATCGCAATCCGCTTCACGGCGGGCAGGGCGGCCAGCCTGCCCTCGGACAGCAGGTCGTGCAGGCGCTCCAGGATGGCCGAGCCGAAGCCGCCGTTGGCCTGGTGCTCTTCCAGCGTGGCGATCTGGCTGTAGCGCGCGGCCAGCTCGGCCAGCTGGGCCGTGTCGATGGGATTGACGAAGGGGAAGCTGTACAGGTCCGCCGCCAGGCCGTGCTGCTCGATGTAGCGGCTGGCATAGCCCACCATGTCGCCCGTGGCGAAGACGGCGGCGCGGTGCGCGCCCTGCTTCAGCGCCAGGGCGCGGCCCAGGCTCACCTCGGGCGGCGCGGCGTGCAGGCGCGGCTCGCCCGCCTTGTTCAGGCGCATGTAGCAGGGGCCGGGATGGCTGGCGATAAAGCCCGTCATGGCCGCCACCTCGGACGGATCGCCGGGCGCCGTCACCACCAGGCCGGGAATGGTGCGCAGCATGCCCAGTTCCTCGGTGGTGTGGTGGGAGGTGCTGAGGGGGCCGTAGGCATAGCCGCCGCCCACGGCGATGATCTTCACGTTGGCCTCGTGGTAGCACACGTCGTAGCGGATCTGCTCCATCGCGCGCAGGGTGGGGAAATTGCCGATGGAGTAGCAGAAGACGGTATAGCCTTCCATGCTCAGGCCCGTCGCCAGGCCCACCATGTTCTGTTCGGCGATGCCCACGTTCAGGAAGCGCTCGGGGAAGCGCCGGGCGAAGGGCTCCAGCACGGAATAGCCCAGGTCCCCGCACAGCAGGAAGATGCGCTCGTCCCTTTCGGCCAGGGCCAGCAGGCTGTCGATAAAGGTGGTCCTCATGCTGCGTGTCCTTGCGTCAGTTCCTCGCGCGCCGCCGCGAACTGGGCGGCATCCGGCGACTTGTAGTGCCAGGCCAGCTGGTTTTCCATGAAGCTCACGCCCTTGCCCTTGACGGTGTGGGCCACCACCACGCGCGGCTTGCCGGGCTGGCGGCCCGTCTTGGCCAGGGCGGCGGACAGCTGGCCGTGGTCGTGGCCGTCCACCTCGATGCAGTCCCAGCCGAAGGCGCGGAACTTGTCGGCCAGCGGGTCGAGGTTGAGCACCTCGGCCGTGCTGCCGAAGCTCTGGATCTTGTTGTAGTCCACCACCAGGGTCAGGTTGTCCAGCTTGTGGTGGGGGGCGAAGAGAATGGCTTCCCAGTTCGAGCCTTCGTCCAGCTCGCCGTCGCTGACGACGGCGAACACATGCCAGTCCGCCTGGCGGCGCTTGCCCGCCAGGGCCGTGCCCGCCGCCACGGAGAGCGCGTGGCCCAGGCTGCCCGTCGAGAGCTCGACGCCTGGCACCTTGTGGTTGACGTGGGAGGTGAAGTAGCTGCCGTTGTCGGTGAAGGTCTCCAGCGCGGCGTGCGGGTAGTAGCCCGTTTCGGCCAGCACGGCGTAGAGGGCGGTGCAGGCGTGGCCCTTGCTGTAGAAGAGGCGGTCGCGCTGGGGCGCCTTGGGCTGGGCCGGGTCCTTGTGCAGCACACTGCCGTACAGCACGGCCAGCACGTCGGCGACAGAGAGGGCGCCGCCCAGGTGCGATGCGCGCTTGTTAAAGCACATCTGCAGGCATTGCAGCCGGATGTTGCGGGCCAGGTCTTGGGTGGTGGTCATGATCGGTCCTGTGGCGTGGCGGCGCGGCGCGCCGTCACAGATAGCTTTCGATGGTGCGGCGGAAGCCGTCCGCCAGCGAGGTGCGGGGCTGCCAGCCGAGGGCCGCGGCGCGGGCGATGTCCGGGCAGCCGCGCGACACGGCGCTCGGCATGTAGACGTCGCCTTCCTTGCGCTCGACAAAACTGACGGTCAGGCCCTTCTCCGGATACATGCCCACCAGCAGCTGGCCCAGGCCGCGCATGCTGATCTCGCCGTCCGGGTTGCCGATGTTGTAGGCCGTGGCCGGAGCGCCGTCCAGCAGCACCTTCCAGAAGCCCGCCACCGCGTCCGCCGAATAGCAGAAGGCGCGCGTGGCCAGGCCGTCGCTCTTCAGGGCGATAGGCTCGTTGCGCAGGATGCAGGCGACGAAGTCCGCATACACGCGGCCGTCGTCCAGCAGCATGCGCGGGCCGTAGGTGTGGAAGGGGCGCACGATCTTCACGGGCACGCCGTGCTGGTGGTGCCAGGAGACGCACATGTTCTCGCCCATGCGCTTGCTCTCGGCATAGCAGGCCCGCACGTTCGTCGGGTCCACCACGCCGTAATCGTCTTCGGCGGTGGGCACGCGCGAAGGCTGGCCGTAGACTTCGCTGCTGCTGAAATACAGGAAGCCTTCGCTGCCGCTGGCGCGGGCCAGCTCCAGCAGGGCGGCCGTGCCCAGGGTGTTGGCGCTCAGGGTGCCCACCGGGTCGCTCGAATAGTATTTCGGGCTGGCCTGGCTGGCCGCGTGGATGATGTAGTGGGGCTTCTCGTCCAGCGTGAAGGGGCGGCTGATGTCCTGCTCGATGCACACCAGGTCCGGACGGCCCGCGTGGTGGGCGAAGCGGCGCTCGAAGCCCGCGCGGCTGCGGGCCATGGCCAGCACGCGGATGCCGAGCTGGCGCGTTTCGTTCAGGTAGAGCAGGCTTTCCACCATATAGGACGGCAGGAAGCCCGCCGCGCCCGTGATGCAGACGGTCTTCCCGCCCAGCTTCTCCCACTGGAGGCCGAAGCCGGCCGTGATGGCCTGCATGTCGGCGGTTTCGACGGCGTGGCGTGGCATGCGTGCTACCCGCTCAGAAGCCGACGCCGAAGAACTCTTCCAGCTTGGTGGCGGTAAAGTCCAGCATTTCGCGGGTGAGGCCGGGGAAGACGCCGATCCAGAAGGTGTCGTTCATCACGCGGTCGGTATTGGTGAGCTCGCCGGACACGCGGTAGTTGCGGCCGATCATGTAGGGCTGGCGCGTCAGGTTGCCCGCGAACAGCAGGCGGGTGCCGATCTTGTGCTGGTCCAGGTAGGTCAGCAGGTCCACGCGCGACACGTTCGCTTCCGGCTTCAGGGTCATGGGGAAGCCGAACCAGGACGGGTCCGAGCCTTCCGTCGCTTCCGGCAGGATCAGGAAGTCGGCGCAGGACTGCAGGCGCTCCTTCAGGTAGGCGAAGTTGTCCTTGCGCGCCTGGATGAAGCCCGCCGCGCGCTCGATCTGGGCCAGGCCGCAGGCTGCCTGCATGTCGGTGATCTTCAGGTTGTAGCCCAGGTGGCTGTAGGTGTACTTGTGGTCGTAGCCTTCCGGCAGGGTGCCCAGCTTCCAGCAGAAGCGCTTGCCGCAGGTGTTGTCCTTGCCCGGCGGGCAATAGCAGTCGCGGCCCCAGTCGCGGAAGGATTCGGCGATCTGCTTGAGCTCATAGTTGTTGGTGAAGACGGCGCCGCCCTCGCCCATCGTGATGTGGTGGGCGGGATAGAAGGACATGGTGCCGATGTCGCCGAAGGTGCCCACCATCTGGCCGCGGTAGGTCGAGCCCAGGGCGTCGCAGCAGTCTTCCACCAGCCACAGATTGTACTTCTTGCACAGGGCGGTGATCACGTCCAGGTTGTAGGGATTGCCCAGGGTGTGGGCCAGCATGATGGCCTTGGTCTTCGGGCCGATGGCCGCTTCCAGCTTGCTCACGTCGATGTTGTAGGTGCCCAGCTCCACATCCACGAAGACGGGCACGGCGCCGAACTGGATGATGGGGTTCACGGTGGTGGGGAAGCCCGCCGCCACGCCGATCACTTCGTCGCCCGGCTGGATGGCGCGCGCGCCCAGCTTGGGCGAGGTGAGGGTGTTGAAGGCCACCAGGTTGGCCGAGGAGCCCGAGTTCACGGTGATCAGGTGCTGCACGCCGATCAGTTTGGCCAGCTTCGCCTCGAACTGGTCGTTGAAGCGGCCCGTGGTCAGCCAGGCGTCCAGCGAGGCTTCCACCATCAGTTCCATTTCCGGGGCGCCCACCACCTTGCCTGCGGGCGGCACCACGGTCACGCCGGGCTCGAAGGCGCGCGGCTGGCTGGCCAGGGCGCCGTACTGGCGCACCAGCGCCGCGATCTGCTCGCGCAGTTGTTCTTTGCTTTGTTGCTCGCTCATGTTCAGCCTTGTTCGATTGCAGTATTTTGATAGGTGGCGATCTGGCCCAGCGTGAATGCATGCATGTCCTGGCCGGCGGCGTGCGCCTTGTGCCAGGCCACGATGTGGTCGATGGTCTGGCCGAGCTGCCAGCGCGGCTGCCAGCCCAGGCGGCTGCGCGCCTTGGAGCAGTCCAGCTTGAGGTAGGTGGCCTCGTGCGGCTGCGGTGCGCCGTCCAGCTCCCAGGCCGCGCCCTCGCCCCAGCGCTGGCACAGGCGGCCAATGATCCATTCTACCGGGCGCGCGTCCGTGTCATGCGGACCGAAGTTGAAGCCCTCGGCATAGGCCGCGCCTTCCTCGAAGAGGCGCTCGGCCAGGGTCAGGTAGCCCGACAGCGGTTCCAGCACGTGCTGCCAGGGGCGGATCGCGTGCGGGCTGCGGATCTTCACGGACGTGCCGCGGCTGATGGCGCGGATCATGTCCGGAATCAGGCGGTCTTCCGCCCAGTCGCCGCCGCCGATCACATTGCCGGCGCGGCCGGAACCCAGGGCCACGCCGTGCTCGGCATGGCGCTCCGGATTGAAATAGGACGAGCGGTAGGCGCTGGTCACCAGTTCGGCGCAGCCCTTGCTGTTGCTGTAGGGGTCATAGCCCCCCATCGGCTCGTTCTCGCGGTAGCCCCAGGGCCACTCCTTGTTATCGTAGCACTTGTCGCTCGTTACATTGACCACGGCGCGTACGCCGGGCGTGGCGCGCACGGCCTCGAACAGGTGCACCAGGCCCATCACGTTGGTGGCGTAGGTCTCCACCGGGTTGGCGTAGGAATAGCGCACCAGGGCCTGGGCCGCCATGTGGATCACGATCTCGGGGCGGGCCGCCTGCAGGGCGCTGCGCAGGGCGTCGGCGTCGCGGATATCGCCCTGCACGGACTGCATGCCGTCCGCCACGCGGGCGGTCTCGAACAGGCTGGGCGTGCTGGGCGGGGCGAGGGCGAAGCCCGTGACCTGGGCGCCGAGGGACTGCAGCCACAGGCTGAGCCAGCTGCCCTTGAAGCCGGTGTGGCCGGTCAGGAAGACGCGCTTGCCGTGCCAGAACGAGGGGTTCATGGCCAGCGTTTCCAGGGCGCCTTACCGCTCTGCCACAGGTCTTCCAGGTGCATCTTGTCGCGCAGGGTGTCCATGGGCTGCCAGAAGCCGCCGTGGAAATAGGCGTTGATCTGGCCGTCCTGGGCCAGGCGCTCCATGGGCTCCTTTTCCCAGGTGGTGGCGTCGTTGTCGATCAGGTCGATCACTTTCGGCGAGAGCACGAAATAGCCGCCGTTGATCCAGTTGCCGTCGCCTTGCGGCTTTTCCTTGAAGCTGAGGATGCGGTTGCCGTCCAGCTCGATCGCGCCGAAGCGGCCCGGCGGCTGCACGGCCGTCATGGTGGCCAGCTTGCCGTGCTGCTTGTGGAAGGCCACGGCCGCCGCGATGTCCACGTCGGACACGCCGTCGCCGTAGGTGAAGCAGAAATCCTCGTCCGGGTTCAGGTACTTCTTCACGCGCTTGAGGCGCCCGCCCGTCATGGTGCTGTCGCCCGTGTCGACCACGGTGACCTTCCAGGGCTCGGCGTTACGCGCGTGCACTTCCATGGTGTTGTACTGGATGTCGAAGGTCACGTCGGACATGTGCAGGAAGTAGTTGGCGAAGAACTCCTTGATCACATAGCCCTTGTAGCCGCAGCAGATCACGAACTCGTTGATGCCGTGGGCCGAATAGCTCTTGAGGATATGCCACAGGATGGGCTTGCCACCGATCTCGACCATCGGCTTCGGCCGGGTCGAGGTCTCTTCACTGAGCCTGGTGCCCAGACCGCCGGCGAGTATGACTGCTTTCATCTGCTTCCTTGTGTGCCTTTTATCGTTATCCCCTTTGGGGAGCCATTCATCTATTGTGAATCAGCCCGCGAGTATTCTAAACCGAAAGCAAGACCCATAGCGAAGGCTTTATCGGCGCTTGCCGAATGAAGGCATGATCGGACTGACAAGAAAAATGCCGGTAAGATCATGCTTTTCGCCACCTGCCGAGACCGTCATGCTGCACACCCCTGCCAGCTTCCAGCCCCTGCTCCTGCCCCAGGACAGCGAGGCCCCCCTGAACTTCGTGCTGCGCCAGGGCCAGCTGCTCCTGAACGGGCCGGAGCTGGCGCTGCCGGACAACGCGGCCCTGCGCCGCCTGGGCCTGGACGAAGCGGAGGCCCACCCCCTGGGCCTGTGGGACGGGCGCTACTGCCGGGTGATCGCCGCTTCGGATGAGTCGCTTCCCGACAACAGCCATGCCTGGCATGGCCTGCGCGCCCTGTTCGGGGTGAAGGACGACGCCTTCATCGGCATGGCGGGGCGGGCCAGCCAGCTGGTGGAATGGGCGCGCAGTCACCGCTACTGCGGCGTTTGCGCCACGCCGATGGAGCGTTTGAGGGGGGAGCGGGCGGCAAAATGTCCCGCCTGCGGCTTCACGGCCTACCCGCGCATTTCCCCGGCCATGATGGTCCTGATCCGCAAGGGCGACGCCGTGCTGCTCGCCATGCACGCCCAGAGCCCCTACAAGCGCTACACGGCCCTGGCCGGCTTCCTGGAAGCGGGCGAATCGGCGGAAGACGCCGTGCACCGGGAGGTCTGGGAAGAGGTGGGGCTGCGCGTGCACAATCTGAAATACTTCGGCAGCCAGAGCTGGCCCTTCCCCCATTCCCTGATGCTGGCCTACACGGCGGAATACCTGGACGGCGACATCAAGGTCGACCCGGCGGAGATCTCCGAGGCGCGCTGGTTCGGCCCCGGCGACGACTTCCCCGAAATCCCGCCCGGCGTCTCCATCGCCAGCGAGCTCATCAACGCCCACCGCCCCCGCTAGCGCCCAGCCCGTGTCCAACTCTGGTGCCAGGGAAGATTTTTGGACACGAGCTCTTCTGTAGCGGGCCTAGGGCCGAGCTCGTGTCCACTTTTCTTCCCTGGCACCAGAGTTGGACACGGGCTCGGCCGGTGAGGGAGCCGTATTTTCTGTATACTGGCCGCCACTTTTCTGTTTGGGTTTCATCATGTCTAAAGACGCATTCTCCGAAAACGACTGGCGCCGCCTGCTGCAAAGCCTGGGCGAGGACCCTGAGCGCCCAGGCCTGGCGGAAACGCCGCACCGCGTGGCCAAGGCCTGGAAGCACTGGACTTCCGGCTATGAGCAGGACCCGGTCGAGCTGCTCAAGGCCTTCGAGGATGGCGCCGAGGAGTACAACGAGCTGATCGTGGTGCGCAATATCCCCGTGTACAGCCATTGCGAACATCACCTGGCTCCCTTCTTCGGCAAGGCGACGGTGGGCTATCTGCCGAACGGCAAGATCGTCGGCCTGTCCAAGCTGACCCGCCTGGTGGACTGCTTCGCCAAGCGCCTGCAGGTGCAGGAGCGCATGACGGTGCAGATCGCCAATACGCTGATGGAGGTGCTGGAACCCAAGGCCGTGGGCGTGGTCGTGAAGTGCCGCCACATGTGCATGGAGAGCCGCGGCATCCGCACGCCGGGCGAGGAGACCATTACCTCGGCCATGCTGGGTGAGCTGCAGCCCAACCTGGCCCTGCGCACCGAGTTCCTGGCCCTGGCGCGGGACTGAGCCGTGGCAGGCGCAATCGCGTGGCAAGGCGGCGATTTCGATGCCGCCCTGGCGCAGGCCCGTTCCACCGGCCGTTCCCTCTTCCTCTACTGGGGCGCCAACTGGTGCCCGCCCTGCAACCGGGTGAAGTCGGAGATCTTCGCCCGCACTGAGTTCGCCCAGCGCATGCAGCAGCTGCTGCCTTTCTGGCTGGATGGCGACGCGCCCGGCGCCCAGGCCACGGCCGAGCGCCTGCGCCTGCGCAGCTATCCCACCCTGGTGCTGTTCACGCCCGGCGGCCGCGAAATCACGCGCCTGCCCTGCGAGCTGGATGGCGAGCTTTTCATCGAAGCCCTGGATGCCGCCCTGGACGCGTCCCGCTCCGCCGCCGAGTCCCTGCAGGCCGCCCTGGACGGCAGCCGCGAGCTGGCCCCCGAGGAGTGGACCCTGCTGGCGAATTATTCCTGGGATACGGATGAAGGCGTGATCCTGGGCCAGCGCGAGCTGGCGCCAACCCTGCAAGCCCTGGCCGCGGCCAGCACGGACGCCAGGGCCGCCGCCCGCCTGCGCCTGCATGCCCTGGTGGCCTCGGCCGCTTCGGGTCTGGATGCGGAGGCAGCCGCCTTCGTGCAGCAGGTCTGCGCCGATCCGGCCCTGGCCCGCGCGAATATGGATATCTTCGGCAACAGCGGCCACCTGCTGGCCCGCGCCGCCGGTCCGCAGCAGGCCGCTCTGGCGCAGTCCATGGCCACGGCCGCGAAGGCCTGGGCCGCCGACACCTGGCTCTCCCAGCCGGACCGCCTGACCGCCACCCGCCTGCAAATGCGCATGGCCCGCCTGGGCGCCGACCTGCCCAACATGCCGGAGCGGGTACGCGCCGCCGTCCAGGAAGCACTGGCGGATGCGGAAAGCCCCTACCAGCGCCACACCACAGTGAATACGGCAGTGAGCGCCCTGAACGACGCGGGCCTGCACGCCGAGGCGGAGGCCCTGCTGAAGGACGAGCTGGCGCGCGCCCACTCGCCTTACTACTTCATGCTGAGCCTGGCGGGCGCGGCCAGGCGCCGCGGCGACACGGCCGCCGTCCTGCACTGGTACGAGCAGGCCTGGCGCGGCGCCACCGGTCCCGCCACTCGCCTGCAATGGGCGGCCACCTGGCTGCTGGCGCTGGCCGACCTGGCGCCGGAAAGGCTGGAGGCAGCCGCCGAAAGCGTCATGCCGGATGTGCTGGCCGCGGGCGGCCTGCACCAGCGCAACCGCACCCAGGCGCAAAAGATGATGTCGAAACTGGCCGGCCAGCCCGCCCAGGGCCCGGCCGTGGCGGCCTTGCTGAAGGCCCTGCAGGCCTAGTTGGCGGAGGCGGGAGGCGCCGCTTCGGCGGGAGCTTCCGCCGCTTGCGGTTCCGCCGCCGGGATGGCCGGGGCGGGCGCGGCGGAGGCTTCGAACTGCATGTGGTCGCGCTCGGCATGGAAAACGCCGACCGGCTGTCCCGCCGCTTCGCCGCCTTCTCCCGTCAGCGAGCAGCCGTTCGTTTCCACCTGCCACACCCTGCTTCCCGAGCGCAGGCTCCAGTGGTTGTCCCCCGCCGCGAACAGCTCGAACTTGCTTTCTTCCAGCGGCATCTCGCCCAGCGGGATCTGGCGCTGGCAATCCGGCAGGCGCGTCGCCATGAGGGTGTAGCGGCCCTGCTCGCTCCAGAAATAGTCCTGCTGGCGGCGCACGGTGAGCGTGTGCTCCTGCGTGCTGTCCGCATAGAAAGTAGCCGAGTCGTTGTAGCAGCCGGCGAGCAGCAGCGGGCTCAGGAAGATCAGCAAGGCGCGCATGGTGGCGGGACGGGTTGTCATGGTGCATTGATTATAGCGGTCCCGCGCAAGGGTGCGCACGATTCCAATTTGACAAGTGGTCAACATTGCAATTGGGCTAAACTCGTTCTTTCGACAAATCCAGCGTTCCCTTCATGACCGGCCAGCCCTCGATCGACGATTCCACCTTCAAGCGCATCCTCGCCCGCAATGTCACCCTTCCCCTCGCCGCAGGCGTGGTCACGGCCGGGGTATTCGTCGCCGTCTTTGCCTTCCTGCTCAACGCCATGAGCCGGGTCGAACACAGTGAACGGGTGATCGGCAATGTCCAGGAGCTGCGCAAGCTCACGGTGGACATGGAAAGCGGCTTGCGCGGCTTCCTGCTGACGGGCGACGAGGCCTTCCTCACCTACTACAAGCTCGCCAGGCCCAAAGTGGAAGCGGCATTCGCCACCCTGGCCGAACTGTCGGAGGACAATCCCGACCAGGTGGCGCGCCTGCGCAATACGGAGGCGCAGCAGCGGCAGTGGGACGCCGTGGCGCAGGACATGATCCGCCTGCGCCGCAGCGGCGGCGATTACCTGACCCTGGTGCGCCAGGGCCGCGGCAAGACCGAATTCGACGAAGTGCGCAACCAGTTCCAGGCTTTCGTGGCCACCGAGGAGCGCATGCGCGCGGAGCGCAACAAGGATGCGCGCGACATTGCCTTCGTCACCGTGACCGTTTTCCTGATGGTGAGCCTGATCCTGAGCGGCTCCCTGGCGTGGTTCGGCCGCCGCGAGTTGCTCCGGCTTTCCGAGGCCTACGGCAAGGCCCTGCGGGAACAGACTGCGCATGCCGAAAAGGTGCAGGCCCAGGCCTGGATGCGCGCGGGTCAAAGCCAGCTGGCGGAACAGGGCATCGGACAGCACGCCCTGCCGCTGCTGGCCAATGCGCTCCTGCAGTTCCTCAGCCGCTACCTGGATGCACCGGTCGGCGCCCTGTACGTGCGCGAGCCGGAAGGCCAGTTCCGGCGCGCCGCCGCCTATGGCTTCAGCAGCGAGGACGAAGCCTTCGGCCTCGTGCAGAAACCGGGCGAAGGCTTGGTGGGCCAGGCGGCGCAGTCCAGGCGCCTGATGCAGCTGGACGATCTGCCGCCGGATTACCTGCGCGTTTCGACGGCCCTGGGCAGCGCCCGGCCGAAGCAGGTGCTCGTGCTGCCCGTGAACAGCGAGGGCGAGGTGAACGGCGTGGTGGAACTGGGGTTCATGCATCCCGTGGGCGAGCGCGAACGCGAGTTCCTGGAGCTGGTGGCAGGGAATATCGGCACCGCCATCGAGACCACGCTGGCGCGCTACCGCCTGCAGGAGGTGCTGGCGGAGACCCAGCAGCTGAACGAGGAACTGCAGGTGCAGCAGGAAGAACTGCGCACGGCGAACGAGGAACTTGAGGAGCAGTCGCGCGTGCTGGAGGAATCCCAGGCGAGCCTTGAAAACCAGAAGGCGGAGCTGGAGCAGACCAACGAGCAGCTGGCCGAGCAGGCCGTGGCCCTGGACCAGAAGAACACGGCGCTGGACGAGGCGCGCAGGCAGCTGGAGGAGAGGGCGAAGGACCTGGAGCGGGCCAGCCAGTACAAGTCCCAGTTCCTGGCCAATATGTCGCACGAACTGCGTACGCCGCTGAACAGCTCGCTCATCCTGGCCAAGCTGCTGGCCGAGAATGGCGCAGGCAACCTCAATGAGGAACAGGTGCGCTTCGCCCAGACGATCTACTCGGCCGGCAATGACCTGCTTAACCTGATCAACGATATCCTCGATATCTCCAAGGTGGAGGCGGGCAAGCTGGAACTGGCGCCCGAGGACCTGCGCCTGTCGCAGGTGGTGGAGGGCCTGGGGCAGGTATTCAGGCCGCTGGCGGAGCAGAAGCGGCTGGAATTCTCCATCGACATGGCGCCCGGCCTGCCGGAAACGATTTATACCGATTGCCAGCGCCTGGAGCAGGTGCTGAAAAACCTGCTGTCCAACGCCATCAAGTTCACGGACGAAGGCAAGGTGCAGCTGCGCGTTGTGCCCGGTCCTGATGGGCAGGTGCTGTTCTCCGTGCAGGACTCGGGCATCGGCATCCGCGAGGACCAGCACGAAGCCATCTTCGGCGCCTTCCAGCAGGCGGACGGCACAACGAGCCGCCGCTATGGAGGCACGGGCCTGGGTCTGTCGATCTCGCGCGACCTGGCCACCCTGCTGGGCGGCACCATCACGCTCGCCAGCCAGCCGGGCAAGGGCAGCACTTTCACGCTGGCGCTGCCCGTGCAGTGGGCTGCTCCCCCGGCTGCTCCCCGTACCACCACCCTGAACGCGCCGCCCGCGGCGCCCGTGCCCGTGGCGGCCCCGCCGCAAGCGCCCGCCCCGCCGCCCGCGCAAAGCCTGCCGCGCGCCTTCGACGACGACCGGGCCAAGGCTCCGCCGCCCGAGCGCACGGTGCTGGTGATCGAGGACGAACCGGCCTTCGCCCGCATCCTCTACGATCTCGCACATGAAATGGACTACCGCTGCCTGGTGGCCTTCGCCGCGGAGGAGGGACTGCAGATGGCCGAGCAGTACCAGCCGCAGGCCATCCTGCTCGATATCCGCCTGCCGGACCGCTCGGGCCTCTCGGTGCTCCAGCTGCTGAAGGACAATCCGCGCACCCGGCATATTCCGGTGCACGTGGTGTCCGCGTCAGAAGCAGGCGAGGCGGCCATGCACATGGGCGCCATCGGCTTTGCCCTCAAGCCCACCACGCGCGGCGAGCTGCTGGACGTGTTCGCGCGCCTGGAGCAGAAATTCACGCAGAAGATCAAGCGCGTGCTGCTGGTGGAGGACGACGCGCGCCAGCGCGACAGCGTGGTGGAGCTGATTGCGGACGAAGACATCCAGATCGAAGCCGTGGCGTCGGGCGCCGAGGCCCTGGCCCTGCTGCGCAGCACCATCTTCGACTGCATGATCATCGACCTCAAGCTGCCGGACATGCAGGGCAGGGAGCTGCTGGAGCGCATGGCGAACGAGGAGATCGCCTCCTTCCCGCCGGTGATCGTGTACACGGGCCGCAACCTCACCCGCGCCGAGGAGGCGGACCTGCAGAAGTATTCGCGCTCCATCATCATCAAGGGCGCCCGTTCGCCCGAGCGCCTGCTGGACGAAGTGACGCTCTTCCTGCACAAGGTGGAGTCCGAGCTCTCCAGCGAGCGCCAGACCATGCTCAAGGCCGTGCGCAGCCGCGACCGCGTGTTCGAAGGCCGCCGCATCCTGCTGGTGGACGACGACGTGCGCAATATCTTCGCCCTCACCAGCGCGCTGGAGCAGAAGGGCGCCATCGTGGAGATCGGCCGCAACGGCTTCGAGGCGCTGGAGAAGCTCGAGACGGTGCCCGATATCGACCTGGTGCTGATGGACGTGATGATGCCGGGCATGGACGGGCTGGAGGCGACGCGCCGCATCCGCGCCGACCAGCGCTTCCAGCGCCTGCCCGTCATCGCCATCACTGCCAAGGCCATGAAGGACGACCAGGAGCAGTGCCTGGCGGCCGGTGCGAACGACTACCTCGCCAAGCCCATCGACCTCTCGCGCCTCTATTCCCTGCTGCGGGTGTGGATGCCCGCCCTGGACCGCATCTGACGGCGAAGCATCATGACGCACAAGCCCGGCCACAGCAGCACCGACATCGAGCTGAGAATGCTGGTGGAGGCCATCTACCTGAAGTACAGCTACGACTTCCGGGAGTACACGGCCGCCTCCCAGAAGCGCCGCGTGCTGCATGCGATGCGCGAGATGGGCTGCGAGACCATTTCGCAGCTGCAGTCGCGCGTGCTGCATGAACCGGCCGCCTTCGCCGAGCTGCTGCAGTTCATGACGATACCCGTCACCGAAATGTTCCGCGACCCGAGCTACTACGCCGCGCTGCGCGAGCACGTGATGCCGGTGCTGAGCACCTACCCCTCGCTCAAGATATGGGTGGCCGGCTGTAGCACCGGGGAAGAGGTCTACTCCCTGGCCATCCTGCTCAAGGAGGAGGGCCTGCTGGAGCGCAGCATCATCTACGCTACGGACATCAATCCGCAATCGCTGGAGAAGGCGAAGAAGGGCGTTTTCCCGCTCGAGAACATGCGCGGCTACACGGAGAACTACCAGGCCAGCGGCGGCAGGCGCGCCTTCTCGGAGTACTACACCGCGGCCTACAACGCCGCGCGCTTCGACCGTTCCCTGTGCGAGAACGTGACCTTCGCCGACCACAGCCTGGCCACCGATGCAGTGTTCGCGGAGACCCAGTTCATCAGCTGCCGCAACGTGATGATCTACTTCAAGAAGCAGCTGCAGGAGCGGGCCCTGGGCCTGTTCCACGACTCGCTGTGCCACCGCGGCTTCCTTGGCCTGGGCAGCAAGGAAAGCATCGACTTTTCCGTCTACGGGCCGCGCTTCGAACCCGTGGTCAAGCGCGAGCGCCTGTTCAGGAAGCTGTGATGGATGCGCCCCTGGAAACGGCCCTGCAGGGCCGCCATATCGAGGCCGTGGTGATCGGCGCCTCGGCCGGGGGCGTGCATGCGCTGCTGGACCTGCTGCCCGCCCTGTCCGCCAGCTTCCCTTGCCCGCTGGTGTGCGTGCTGCACGTGATGAAGGGGCGCCAGAACCAGCTGGCCGAGGTCTTCCAGCAGCGCATGGAAATGACGGTGCGCGAAGCGGGCGACAAGGATGCGCTGCTTCCCGGTAATCTCTACTTTGCACCGCCGGGCTACCATCTGCTGGTGGAAGAGGACTTCAGCTTCTCCCTGAGCTGCGACCCGCCACTGCATTTCGCCCGTCCCGCCATCGACGTGACCATGGAGTCGATGGCGGACGCCTATGGGGATGCCCTGCTCGGCATCCTGCTGACCGGCGCGAACATGGACGGTGCGGAAGGAATGGCGGCGATCGGCAGCGCCGGCGGACTGACGGTTGTCCAGGACCCGGCCGAAGCGCAGGTGGCGGTAATGCCGAAGGAGGCCATCCGCGCCCGCCAGCCCGGCCTGGTGCTGCCGCTGGCGCAGATCCGCGCCCTGCTGCTGATGCTGGAGAAGAGGCGATGAAGAAGGAAGCGACCAAACTGCTGATAGTGGACGATCTGGCGGAGAACCTGCGCGCCCTGGAGGCCATCATCCGCGCGGACGACCGCATCGTGCTCCAGGCGGGCAGCGGCGAGCAGGCCCTGGCCCTGCTGCTCGAGCACGACGTCGCCCTGGCCATCGTGGACGTGCAGATGCCGGGCATGGACGGCTTCGAGCTGGCGGAGCTGATGCGCGGCACGGACAAGACGCGCCACATCCCCATCGTCTTCGTCAGCGCGGCAGGCAAGGAGCTCAATTACGCCTTCAAGGGCTATGAAACGGGAGCGGTGGACTTCCTCTACAAGCCCCTGGAGCCGGACGCGGTGAAGAGCAAGGTGAACGTCTTCGTGGACCTGCATTGCCAGCGCCAGGAGATCCGCCGCCGCGCCGAGGAGCAGGAGGCGCTGGTGCGCCAGCTCAACGCGGCGCAGGACGAAATGCGGCGCGCCCTGCGCATGCGCGACGAGTTCATGTCCATGGTCGCCCACGAGCTGCGCACGCCGCTGAATACCTTGTATCTTGAAACCCAGATGCGCAGGCTGCAGCTGGAGCGGAACAACATGGCCGCTTTCGGCCCCGAACAGCTGCAGCGCATGGTGGCGCGCGACGACCGCCAGATCCAGGCCATGATAAGGCTCATCGACGACATGCTGGACGTATCGCGCATCCGCAGCGGCATCCTCTCCATCCGTCCCGGCTGGACGGAGCTGGGCGGGCTGCTGCGCCGCCTGGTGGGCGACCTCGCGCGCCAGGCCAGCGACGCGGGCTGCTCCATCACCCTGCACGCGCCGCAGCCGGTCAGCGGCTGGTGGGACGAATTCCGCATCGAGCAGATCGTTATCAACCTGCTCACCAACGCGCTGCGCTACGGCGGCGGAAAACCGGTGGACGTGCACCTGAATGGCGACGGCAAGCAGGCGACTATTGAAGTCGTGGACCGGGGCCGCGGCGTGCCCGCGCATCTTCAGCCGCGCATCTTCGATCCCTACGAGCGGGGCGACGGCAACGCGGCGCCCGCCGGGCTGGGCCTTGGGCTCTACATCTCGCGCCAGCTGGCCGAGGCGCATGGCGGCTCGCTGAGCCTGCGCAGCAAGGAAGGCGAGGGTTCCGTCTTCGTCCTCACCCTGCCCTGCGGCGAGGCGCCGGAGCTGTAATGGCTTCGCGCCCGAAACTCGCGCGGCCGGGCGACGCGATCCGCGCCGCGGACCTGGCAGGCGCCGTGGACCGCCTGGTGGCCCTGGCCGGAGAGTTCTGCGACAGCGTGGGCGAGAACGCCACCTTCACCGAACAGCGCCAGATCCTGCGCCGCACCCACAGCCTGCTCAACCTCTCCGTATGGCTGGACGGCGGCCTTGACGTCCCGCTTGCGCCCGGCCAACTGCACGTCACGGCGGCGCAGGTAAGCGACGCCCTCGATTACACGGCAGCTGCCCTGCGCCGCACGCCCGCCCTGCAGGAACGCCTGGCCCTGGTGGACCTCCTGCTCGACTTCTTCCAGTCCGTGCTGGGCGGCGCGGGCGATGCCATCCTTGCTTCCGCCCAGCGGCTGAAGGCAGGCGCGGACGCACCGCCAACGCCCGCCTACCGCTTGGCGGATTTCCGCGCCCGCTCCTGGGAAGCGGCCCAGTATGTGCTGTTGCCTGTGCGCGGCCTGCGCTCGCCGGAGCTGGCCGCCCTGCAGCACGCGGTGCAACCCGTGCCGCCTTCCGCCGCCACCTCGGCGCCTGCATCGGCCAGCGTGATCGCCAAGGTGGCCGCATTGCCGCCCACCGCTTCCGCCGCGGTGGCGACGCCGCAGATCCTGCATTCCACGCGCGAGGACGGCCCCAAGCTGGCCGCGCTCACAGGCGCGGAAGTGCTGGCGCTGAAAGCCAGCGCACCCGGCGTGCGCGCCCTGCCGGTGGTGATGTACGAACTGGCCCGCCGTCCCCTGCTGCAGCTCGACCCTGAGCTGAAGGCGGCGCAGATAGAGCCTGCGCTGGCCCTGACCCTGCAGATCGTGCGCGAGGGCGGCACGGAGCCGGTGGCGGGCGCACGCGTGATCGCCTTCACGTCCTTCGAGCAGCGCGCGGGAGCCGAGGCGCTGAGCGATGCAGGCGGCATGGTGAAGCTGGACCTTCCTGCGTCCGTCAGCGTCGAGGTCCTGGTAATCTACGGCCCGCATGGCTACTGGGGCCTGCACCGCAGCCAGCTCAAGCTGGCGAAGGGCGATGTACTGGCGCTCAAGCCCGTCGATCTGGCGCAGGAGGACTATGCGGCCGAACTCTATGGCGGCTACGAAGCCGGCGCGGGCAAGGGCGTGACGGTCGGCGTCATCGACACGGGCGTGGATGGCAGCCATCCCGACCTCGCCGTGGCGGGCGGCGCGGCCTTCGTGGTGGCGGAGGAAGATGCGGGCAGTTCCGGGCCCGCGGCGGTGGATGGCGACCATGGCAGCCATGTGGCGGGCATCATCGCCAGCCGGGGCAAGGCGCCCACCGGCAAGCGCGGCGTGGCGCCCGGGGTGAAGCTCATGAGCTACCGTGTCTTCCCCAACGCCGGTGGAGGCGCCAGCAACTACGACATCATCCGCGCCATCGACCGCGGCGTGAGCGACGGCTGCGACCTGCTGAACCTGAGCCTGGGCGGCGGCGAGCGTGACGAAGCGGTGCGCGAAGCCATTCGCGACGCTTTCGAGCGCGGCACCCTGTGCTTCGCGGCGGCGGGCAACGACCGGCGCGGCCCCGTCAACTTCCCCGCCCGCTGGCCGGACGCGGTGGCCGTGTCGGCCCTCGGGCGGCGCGGCAGCTTCCCGGACGATTCTTCCGAAGCGCTCGACGTGCAGGCGCCCTATGCGCCGCTGGACGAGCAGGTTTTCGTGGCGGGCTTTTCGAACATCGGCCCCGAGGTGGACCTCGCCGGACCCGGCGTGGGCATTGTCTCGACCGTGCCGGGCAGCGGCTACGGCGTGATGAGCGGCACGTCCATGGCCTGTCCCGCTGCCGTGGGTGCGGCGGCAGCGCTGCTGGCGCGCCACCCCGAGGTACTGGACATGCCGCGCGGCGAGGAAAGGGCCCTGGCCATGCTCAAACTGGTCAATGGCGCCGCCGCTACCCTCGGGCTGGACCGCGAATACGAAGGACTGGGCCTGCTGCGCTAACGCTGGCCGCTTCTGTGGACTACACTGTCAGCATGCGCCTCATTCTCCGCCAGACCCGCCAGTCCACACTCTCCGCCGACGAGGCCGAGGGCATCGTGCGCAGCTGCGCCGACGTCCAGGTGGTGTCGCGCGACGGCAGGACCATGCTGGTGGATGCCGGCCCCTGCGGCATGGAGTCGCTGCGCGAACGCCTCAGCGGCTGGCTGGTGAGCGAAGCCGGGCCGCCCAAGCCAGTGCCGGACGCCTGCGTGCACGTGAAGCGCTGATCAGAACTGCTCCCACTCGTCCGCCGCTTCCGCCTTGCGCACGGCGACCTGGCGGCTGGGCGAAGGCGCGCGTGCCGCAACGCGAACCGGTGCAGCAAGCGATGCCGAGGCGCCCGTCTTGAAGAAGCCCACCACGCTGGCAAGGTTGGCCGCCTGTTCCTGCATGCTCTGCGAAGCCGCTGCCGCCTGCTCCACCAGCGCCGCGTTCTGCTGGGTCACCGCGTCCATCTGGCCGATGGCGAGGTTGATCTGTTCGATGCCCGAGGTCTGCTCGTGCGTGGCGGCGGTGATCTCGCCCATGATGTCCGTCACGCGCTGGATGCTGTCCACGATGTCGCCCATGGTCCGTCCGGCATCGTCCACCAGGCGCGAACCTTGGTCCACGTTGGCCACGGACGCCGTGATCAGCTCCTTGATCTCCTTCGCCGCTGCGGCGGAGCGCTGGGCCAGGTTGCGCACCTCGCTTGCCACCACCGCAAAGCCGCGCCCCTGTTCGCCCGCGCGCGCCGCTTCCACGGCGGCATTCAGCGCCAGGATGTTGGTCTGGAAGGCGATGCCGTCGATGACGGAGATAATGTCCACGATCTTGCGCGAGGACTCGTTGATGGTGCCCATCGTATCCACCACCTGCGACACGATGGAGCCGCCGCGCACCGCCACTTCGGACGCGCTGCGCGCCAGCTGGTTCGCCTGGCGGGCATTGTCCGCGTTCTGCTTCACGGTCGCCGTCAGCTCCTCCATCGAGGACGCGGTTTCCTCCAGCGAGCTGGCCTGCTCCTCGGTGCGCGAGGAAAGGTCCATATTCCCGGACGCGATTTCCGCCGAGGCGGTGCTGATGGTGTCCGTGCCCATGCGCACCTGGCTCACCACATTGAGCAGGGCGTCGTTCATGGATTTCAGGGCGGAGAGCAGGCGGCCCGTTTCATCCTGCCGATTCACTTCGATTTGCGAGGAGAGGTCGCCTGCGGCCACGGTCTCCGCCACCCCCACTGCCTCCTCGATGGGGCGCGTGATCGAGCGCGTGACGAGATAGGCCACGGCCGCGCCCACCGCCAGGGCCAGCAGGCCGAGAATGATCATGGTGGTCTGCGAGCTGTCGTACACCGCCGTGGCGTTCTCCGCCGCCTTGCGCGCTTCCGCGCCTTCCAGGTCGATCAGCGCGTCCAGCGCCTTCAGCACGGCGGCCAGGCTGGGACCCGTTTCGCGCATGAGGTATTCGGCGGCATCCTGCACCTCGCCTTCCTTGCGCAGCTGGATCAGGCGGTTGTTCTTCTCGGCGCCGGACTTGAGGGCCTCGTCCACGGCCGCCATCAGGGCTCGTTCGCGGTCGGTGCTGAGGCGCTTGCGCAGCTGTTCGCTCGCCGCCGCATACCGCTTGCGGGCCTCGGCGATCTTCTGCACTTCCGCGTCCACCGCCGCGCTGCTGGGCGTCACCAGCATGGTGGTGAGCGACAGGGCGATATTGCGCACCTGGTCCACCATCTGGTTGGCGGCCTCCATCTTCACGTTCTTGTCCTGTACGATGTCCTGCGTGTGGGCGCCGATGCGCGACATCGAAGTGAGCCCGAGTACAAGCACTGCGATAAGCAGGCCGAGGGTGGCTGCAAATCCGGCGCCAAGCCGGGCGCCGATGCGGAGGTTGGCAAGCGTCATGTCGTCCCCAAAGGTATGCTCTGTGAGGCTATTGTCCCGAAACCCGCAGCCGATAGAAAGCACCGCCCCAATCTGCCCGCAAAGTGTCGCGGGAGAGCAACATCAGGCCTTCACTGCTGGGCTGCGCCGCCGCCGCGCGGCTGGTCGTACAATGGCGAAAAACGGGGGGCAGACGTGCAACGCGATATGCCGGACACAGGGGAACGCAGGGAATGGCTGCTGAAGCGGAACTGTTCGCTCACGCCGCGCCAGACCATTGCCGCCTGGTCGATCCTGATGGGGCTCTCGGCCGGCACAGGTATCTTCTTCGCCCTGCATGGCGCGTGGCTTGTACTGGCTTATTCCGCGCTCGAAATGGCGGCCGTCAGCGTGGCCTTCCTAGTCTACTGCCGCCATGCCGCCGACCACGAACATATCGTGCTGGAGGACGGCTCCCTGCTGATCGAGAAGGCCGTGGGCGGCAAGGTGCTCGCCACGCGGCTCGACCTGTACTGGATGCGCATCGAAGCGCCGGGCGAACTGATCACCCTTGAGGCGCGCGGGGTGAAAGTGGACGTGGGCGGCTACCTGCCGGAAGCGAGCCGCCGCCGCTTCGCCCGCCAGCTGCGCGAGGAGGTCAGCGCACGCGGCATGCCGCCCCGCTGATCAGGGCATGAAGGCAATCTCCGGGTAGTCCGCCATTACGGCGGCCAGTTCGGCCTTGGCGGACGCCGCATCGTCCTTCAGGTAGGGCAGGAAGAAGGCCTTGACCAGCGCCGCCGTCATGGCGATGCCGCGCTGGCCGTCGATGCTGCCGTAAGGGCGGTTCTTGTTGAGCTCCGGGTGGATTGCCCCGTCCTCGAAATTCGCGTGCAGCATGCCGCGCACGCGCAGGCGGCAGGGCGCGGCAGACTTCGAACTCACGTCTTTCCATATCCCTTCGCGCCGGTGTTCCGACTTGCTGTGGGACCAGCGCTCCATCCATCCTCCGCCAGCGGGCGGCTCCGTGACCAGGTAGCCCAGGGGCTGGCGCGGCCTCGCGTCCAGCGTGTTGTCCGAATAGTCGCCGTCCAGGTTCATCGCCGCGACGATGCTGCTGTCGTAGTCCGCCGCCAGTGCGGAAGCGGCGCCGCCCAGCGAATGGCCGAACGCGGCGTAGCCTTTGACGTTGATGCGTCCGCCCAGGGGGCTGTTCCTGTCGCGCGCCAGCGCCTGCATGCGGCGCGCCATGGCCAGAATGTCCTGCGTCATCGTCAGGTACTCGCTCTGGTTATGGTTGCGGGCGGGCTTGGCCGCGCGCACCGCCGCAACGACGAAGCCCTGGGCGGCCAGCATTTCCAGCAGCACGGAGTAGTCCCCCGCGAGCTTGCTCATTCCGGGCGCGAAGACGAGGAAGGGATAGCGGCGCGCCGCCTCGTGCACGCCGCCATCGCGGGCAGGGTAGTACACGACTGCGGTGTGGCGCCGCATGTTCTCCATCCATTCGGTGCGGAGCTGACCAACGGCGTAGCCGCTGCCAGCGGCTTTCGCTTCCGGGGCAATGCGGTATGCCCCAACGGCCAGCGCTGCTGCAAAGGCAAGTACGGTGCGTCGTTCCATCATGTTCTCCCATCGTTATGGACGAGCATACCCAGGAGCCCGACTGCGGGTCTCGGCGGTGCGACAGAATGCAGGATGGCGGGGCTGGCCCGCAAAAAAACCTGCCGGCGGCCGGAGCCGGGGCAGGTAAAGGCTGGAGAAAACTTGTATGGATGATCAGAAGCGGTAGCCCACGCCGACGCCGACAAGGACGGGGTCGACCTTCGCCCTGCTGACCCGCGCACCGCCAAGCAGCACGTCGCTACGCAGGCCGATCTTCTTCACATCCACATTGAGCGACCAGTTCTGGCCAAGCTTCACATCGAAGCCTGCCTGCGCCGCGAAGCCGAAGCTGTCATGCTCCAGGCTGCCCTGGCCGCCCAGGAAGCGGTTGGCCGAGAAGGTGGTCCAGTTCACACCCGCGCCGATGTAGGGGCTGAAGGCGGATTGCGGCGAGAAGTGGTACTGGGCCAGCAGGGTGGGCGGCAGGTGCTTGAAGGTGCCCACTGCCTTGCCGTCCAGGAGCACATCATGTTTCTGCGGGTAGGTGAGCACCAGTTCCGCCGCGAACTGCGGCGTCACGAAGTAGCTGATATCCACCTCGGGAATGGTCTTGTTGCTCACGCCGATGCGGTTGGCCGCGCCGGCGCCGCCCACGGGGTCAGACTTGTCCGCCGGGTCGATATGCACGGCGCGCACGCGCACCTGCCAGGGCGTAGTTTCGGCCGAGGCGTGCGTGCCGGCCATGGCGGCGGCAAGGGCGATTGCTGCGAGTACTGCGTGTTTCATCATTTCCTCTCTTTTTCATCAATTGGCAAGCGCAGTCTATTGATCTGTCTCAACAAAAACTTTGATCCAAGTCAAAATTGACTGATTGATTACGCCCGGCCAAAAAGCGGAGTAAGATAGCTGCGCTTGGCACCCGGACAACCCACTCTCAGGAGACAAGAATGAAGTTGAACGTCAATGGACAGGTACGTGAATTCGAGGCGGAGGAGGACACGCCGCTGCTCTGGGTGCTGCGCGAGCAGTTGGGGCTGACCGGCACCAAGTACGGCTGCGGCATCGCCCAATGCGGCGCCTGCACCGTGCATATCGACGGCGAAGCCACCCGCAGCTGTGTGCGTCCCGCCTCCACCGTGACTCCCGAGCAGAAGATCGTCACCATCGAAGGCCTGTCCCCGGACGGTTCGCATCCCGTGCAGAAGGCATGGGCGGCGCTGGACGTGCCGCAGTGCGGCTTCTGCCAGTCCGGCATGATCATGGCCGCCACTGCCCTGCTGAAGGAAAAACCGAAACCAACGGATGCGGATATCGACGCGGCCATGACCAACATCTGCCGCTGCGGCACCTACAACCGCGTGCGCAAGGCGATTCACGTCGTTGCGCGCGGCGGCGACCCGAAGACGGCCGGCCTGGCCATCGAGCACGTGGAAGGGAGCAAAGCATGAGCGCCAAACTCGCCTCTCCGTCGCGCCGCAGCTTCATGGGCCGTTCCGCCGCCGCTGCGGCGGGTCTCATGGTCGGCTTCCACATTCCCTTCGAGGCCATGGCGCAGGATGCAATGCCGCCCGAAGTCAACGCCTGGGTAGTGGTGAAGCCGGACGACACCATCGTCATCCGCATTGCCCGTTCCGAAATGGGCCAGGGCACCCTGACCGGCCTGGCCCAGCTGGTGGCCGAGGAACTGGACGCCGACTGGAGCAAGGTCACTACCGAATATCCGACCCCCGGAACCAACCTGGCGCGCAACCGCGTCTGGGGCAGCTTCTCCACGGGCGGCAGCCGTGGCGTGCGCGAGTCGCACGACTATGTGCGCAAAGGCGGCGCTGCCGCCCGCGCAATGCTGGTGCAGGCAGCGGCCACACAGTGGAATGTGCCTGCGGGCGAATGCTTGGCTGCGAACAGCACCATCACGCACACCCCGAGCGGCCGGAAGGTGACCTACGGCCAGGTGGCCGCCGCAGCGGGCAAGCTGCCGGTGCCCACGGACGTGAAGCTCAAGGACCCGAAGGACTGGAAGATCGCGGGCAAGCGCCTGGCGCGCCTGGATACGGTGGACAAGACCACCGGCAAGCAGGTCTACGGCATGGACCTCAGGATGCCGGGCATGCTGAACGCCGCCATCAAGGACTGCCCCGTCTTCGGCGGCAAGGTGAAAAGCTTTAACGCGGACGCCATCAAGGACAAGCCTGGCGTGAAGAAAGTGCTGCAGGTGGGCGACAGCGCGGTGGCGGTGGTTGCCGACACCTGGTGGCGCGCCCGCACGGCGCTCGAAGCGCTGCCGATCGAATGGGACAAGGGCGCGAACGTCAAAACCTCCAATGCCGACGTGGCAGCGATGCTGAAGGAAGGCCTGGATGCAGGCGGTGCGGCAGTCGGCAACAGTAATGGCGACGCCCGTGCGGCGCTGGCAGGGGCAGTGCGCAAGATCGAATCGGTCTATTCCTACCCGCACCAGAACCACGCGACCATGGAGGTGATGAACGCCACTGCGCGCTGGACGCCTGAGCGCTGCGAGGTCTGGACCCCAACCCAGAACGGCGAAGCGGCGCTTGCCGCCACGTCGGAAGCGGCCGGCCTGCCCCAGAAGCAGTGCGATGTCTACAAGGTGCACCTGGGCGGAGGCTTCGGCCGCCGCGGCGCCACGCACGACTGGGTGCGCCAGGCGGTGCTGATCGCAAAGGAAATGCCAGGCACGCCGGTCAAGCTGATCTGGACGCGCGAAGAAGACATGATGCACGGCCGCTACCATCCAACGACCCAGTGCAAGCTCAGCGCAGGCCTGGATGCGAAAGGCAACCTGACAGCGCTGCACATGCGCATTTCGGGCCAGTCCATCCTTGCGGACGTGATTCCGAGCGCGATCAAGGACGGCAAGGATCCGGCAGTATTCCAGGGCCTGAATCCCCCGGGCCCGGAATCCTCTTTCGCCTACAGCGTGCCGAATCTGCTGATCGACCACGCCATGCGCAATCCGCCTGTTCCTCCCGGATTCTGGCGTGGCGTGAACCTGAACCAGAACACGATCTATGTCGAATGCTTCCTCGACGAGATCGCCCACGCCACGAAGCAGGACCCGCTAGCCTTCCGCCGCAAGCTGATGAAGGACAGTCCGAAACACCTGGCAGTGCTGAACGCGGTGGCCGAGAAGGCTGGCTGGGGCAAGCCTGCGAAGAAGGGCGTCTACCGTGGACTGGCGCAGGCAATGGGCTTCGGCAGCTACGTGGCCGCCTGCGCCGAGGTTTCGGTGAGCAAGGACGGCAAGCTGAAGATCCACCGCATCGTTGCCGCCACCGATCCGGGCCACGTGGTGAACCCGCAGCAGGTGGAGGCGCAGATCGAAGGCTCCTTCGTCTACGGCTTGTCCGCCGCGCTCTACGGCGCCTGCACGCTGAAGGAGGGCCAGATCGAGCAGACCAATTTCGACACCTACCAGGTGCTGAAGATGGACGAGATGCCTGCGGTGGAGTCCATTCTCATGCCGTCGGGCGGCTTCTGGGGCGGTGTCGGCGAGCCGACCATCGCCGTGGCGGCGCCCGCCGTGCTGAACGCCATCTTCGCTGCCACGGGCAAGCGCATTCGCGACCTGCCCCTGAAGAACCACAGCCTGAAGAAGGCCTGAGGACTGGCGCGAAAGCGATGATCCGTTCAGCCCTGGCGCTGGCCTGCCTGCTTGCCGCAGGAAGCGTGGGTGCGCAGCCCACGCTGGCCGTGCGCGATGGCGGCATTCCCGACCCCCTGCCGGGCGCCTCGGCAGGGGATGCTGCCCGTGGCCGCGCCATCGTCGCCAACCGGCAGCTCGGTCTCTGCCTGCTGTGCCATAGCGGGCCGATTCCCGAGGAGCGCTTTCAGGGCGACCTTGCGCCGGACCTCGCGGGCGCTGGATCGCGCTGGAACGCCGCGCAGCTGCGCCTGCGCATCGCCGATTCAAGCCGCATCAATCCCGAGACCATCATGCCCGCCTACTTCCGCAGCACCGGCCTGGCGCGCGTAGCGCCCGCGCACCAGGGCAAATCCATCCTGAGCGCCCAGCAGATCGAGGACGTGGTGGCCTACCTGCTTACCCTGCGCGGGGAGGCGAAGCCATGATCGGCCGCCGCGAGGTTCTCGCAGGGCTGGTGCTGACGGCGTTTGTGCGGCCCGCCTCAGCCACGCCGGAACGCATGGCCGCCGCCATCGCAGCCTTCTCCGGCAACGCAACACCGAAACCGGGCCGCATTCACCTGGAGATCGCGAAGCTGATCGACAACGGCAACACAGTGCCCATCACAGTGACAGTCGAAAGCCCGATGAGCGCTGCCGACCACGTGACCGATATCGCCATCTTCAACGAACGCAATCCCGAAACGGAAGTCATTCGCTGCATGCTCGGCCCCCGCGCGGGCAAGGCTGAAGTCTCCACACGCATCCGCCTCGCCACTTCGCAGAAGCTTGTTGCCATCGCCCGCATGAACGACGGCAGCTGCTGGACGCATACGGTGGACGTGATCGTGGCGCTGGCCGCCTGCCTGGAAGGGGAGGCGCCGTAATGGCCCGCGCCCTGATCCACATGCCTGCTACGGCGAAGAAGGGCGAGATCATCGAGATCCGTGCCCTGATCGCGCATCCCATGGAAACGGGCTACCGCCCCGGCAGCGATGGCAAGCTGCTGCCGCAGGACGTGATCCGCCGCTTCAGCTGCAGCTACAACGGCGAACGCATCTTCGCCGCCGAGCTGCATCCCGCCATCTCGGCCAATCCCTATATCGCCTTCTTCACTGTCGCCACCGACAGTGGAACGCTAGAATTCAGCTGGGCAGGCGACAAGGGCTTCGCGCAGACCGAGCGCATGTCCCTCACGGTGAGCCCCGCATGAAGCGCGTAGTGACGGCTCTCGCGCTTGCGGCGGCCGTGTGCGCCCATGCGCAGGACCCGCGCCGCTCCGGCGCCGAGTTCATGAGCGAATCGACAAAAGCCATGCAGCGCGACGACCTGCAGAACCCTGCCATGCTGTGGGTCGCCAATGGCGAAACCCTGTGGAATGCGAAGGCGGGAAAGGCGGACAGGAGCTGCGCCGCCTGCCATGGCCCCGCGAAACAGAGCATGCGCGGCGTAGCGGCGCGCTACCCGGCCTTTGACAAGCAGGCAGGCCACGTCGTCAATCTCGGCCAGCGCATCAACCAGTGCCGGGTGGGCGCGCAGAAGGCCGCCCCGTTCAAGCCCGAATCCGAAGAGCTGCTTGGGCTGGAAGCCTTCATCGCCTTGCAGTCGCGCGGCATGCCGATAACCCCGCCGAAGGACGCAGCCACAAGCGCCGCAGCGGACCGCGGCCGCAAACTGTTCGGGCAGCGTATCGGCCAGCTCAACCTGTCCTGCGCCCAGTGCCACGACAGCAACTGGGGCCGGAAACTGGCGGGCGCGCCGATCCCGCAAGGGCATGCGGGCGCCTACCCCATCTACCGCCTTGAATGGCAGGGCATGGGCAGCCTGCAGCGCCGCCTGCGCAACTGCATGAACGGTGTGCGGGCCGAAGTGCCGCCCTTCGGCGCGCAGGACCTTGTCGATCTCGAAACCTGGCTGGCCTTGCGCGCGCAGGGCATGCCGCTTGAAGCACCTGGAGTCCGTCCATGAAAGGAGTCCCGATGATACGAACGACGCTATGCATGCTCCTGCTGCCCCTGGCAGGCATCGCCGCAGCGGCCGACGCCAACCTGGCGCCGCGCCTTGCCGCCACATGCAGCGGCTGCCACGGCACAAACGGCAAAACGGTCGGCAACGCGCTGCCCGCGCTGGCAGGCCAGCCGCGCGATGTGCTCGTGGCCAAGCTCAAGGCCTTCAAGGCGGGCAGCGCGCCATCCACCATCATGAGCCAGCTCGCGAAAGGCTATACGGACGAGCAGCTGGAACAGATCGCAGCGTGGTTCGCCACGCAGCGCAAATAGGAGCGCGCCATGGAACGCCGCCAATTCCTTCTCGCTTCCGCCCTCGCCGCCACCGGCTGCGCCAGCGTAGCGGTGCCCGCAAAGCCTCACGTCGTCGTCATCGGCGGCGGCTACGGCGGAGCGACGGCCGCCAAGTACATCCGCATGTGGAGCGGTGGCGAGATCGACGTCACCATCGTGGAGCCGAACGCCACCTTCATTTCCTGCCCCCTGTCGAACCTGGTGCTGGGCGGCTCGAAAAGCATCCACGAACTCACCATGAGCCACGAATCGCTGGTGCGCAATCACGGCGTGCGCATCCTGCGCGACTCCGCCGCGCGCGTCGATACGCAGAAGCGCACCGTGGTGCTCACGGGCGGCAGCATGCTGCTGTACGACCGCCTTATCGTTTCTCCCGGCATCGAATTCCTGTGGAACGAACTGCCAGGCATGATGAGCTCCACCGCACAGGACAAGGTGCTTCACGCCTGGAAGGCCGGAGCCCAGACCATCGCCCTGCGCGCCCAGCTCGACGCCATGCCCGACGGCGGCGTATGCGCGATCACGATTCCGCTTGCCCCCTACCGCTGCCCTCCGGGACCGTATGAACGCGCCTGCCAGATCGCCTTCTACTTCAGCCGCCGCAAGCCCAAGTCGAAGGTGCTGGTGCTGGACGCGAACGAAGACGTGGTGTCCAAGGGCGCGCTGTTCAAGCGCGTGTGGAAGGAGCGCTATGGCGGCATCGTCGAATACCATCCCGGCTTCCGCACCGTGGACGTGGACGCGCCAGGCAACGCAGCGATCTCCGAACTGGGCGACAGGCAGGCGGCCGATGTGCTGAACGTGATTCCCCCGCACCGGGCGGGCGCCATCGCCACGCAAACGGGCTTGATGAAGGAAGGCCAGCGCTGGTGCGAGGTGGACTTCCGAACCTTCGAATCGGTGCTCGCGCCGAAGGTCCACGTGATCGGCGACGCCATCCAGGCAGCGCCGCTGATGCCGAAGTCGGCCCACATGGCCAACCAGCACGCGAAGGTGTGCGCAGCCGCAGTGGTCGATCTGCTTAACGGCCGCGAGCCCCAGGCCGTGCCAATGTTGACAAACACCTGCTACAGCTTTGTCAGCGACAAGGACGTGATCCATGTCGCCTCGGTCCACGCCTACAACGCGGAGAAGAAAACCCTGCTGGTGGTTCCCGGCTCGGGCGGCGTATCCGGCGGGCCCAGCGAAACGGAAGGCGTGTATGCGATGAGCTGGGCCAGGAATATCTGGTCCGACACGCTAAGCTAGCTCAGGCCCCGGATGAACGCGCTGATTACCGGCGCGTTGGTCAGGTCGATCAGGAAGCCACCGGTGGGTGGAACGATGGTGGTGGCGCGCGGCGCGGGCCCACGTTGGCGCGTGATCGCGTCCATCGCCGCCACGGCGGTGGCGGTGGAGCCTATGCCGTAACCGGCAAGGCCCGCGGTGCCCACGCCCGCTTCATGGTCGCGGCCAAGCAAAGGCCAGATCACCAGCGCTGCGAAGAGCAGCGTGAGCGCAATGTTCACAAGCAGAATGAGAAGCATCGGTCCCGCCACCTTGGCCAGGTCGGCCAGGTTCAGCGAGGCGAGCGTCACGGCGAGGAAGAGCGGCAGAAGCACCGCCGCCCAGCGGCCGATAACGCTGCCATCCAGCCAGCGCCACCCAGCGGCGTCGTGAATGGCGCGAATGATAAAGCCGAGGAGCAGCGCCCCCATATAGGCAGGCAGCGCAAGGCCTGCCTTGTCCAGGCCGAAACTGACCCACGCACCGGCCTTGATGCAGAAGGCGATGAGCAGGCCGTGAAGCAGCGCGCTACGCCCCAACGCAGCAAGGGCGCGCGCATCACCGAGGAAGCTGGCCACACTGGTCCGCGCCGTGTCGCCCGCGGCCGGAGACTGAACGGCGCGGCCGCGCAGCAGCCAGGCTCCCAGCGGACCGGAAAGCAGCGCACCCGCCACGAGGCCGAAGGTGGCCGCCGACGCGCCGATGGCGGCTGCCGACTCGAGGCCCGCCTGCTCGAAGCGTGGGGCGAATCCGAGCGCCGTGCCATGGCCCCCGACCAGCGTGAGCGAACCGCAGGCCACGCCCAGCAGGGCAGGCGCGCCGATGGCCGATGCGACGGCAACACCTGCGGCATTCTGCAGCGCAGCCAGGACGGTGGTGCCGACCAGGAGCACCACGAGCATGCGTCCACCGCCAAGCAGCGTTCGCAGCGGCGCGCCGAGGCCCACGCAGGTGAAGAAGCCGATCAGCAGCGGCAGGTTCAGGTTTTTCGCGGGACGCGACAGCCATTCCGTATCCGGCGTCACCAGCCAGGTCCACCAGCCTTCGCTCACCTTCGACCCGAAAGATACCGTGCCCCAGCCCGCGAGCTGCACCAGCAGGCAGAGAAGGCTGAACAGAAGTCCTCCCACCACCGGCACCGGGATATTGAAGCGTGCAAGGACAGGAACGCGGCGGAGAACGAATTCACCCAGAAGGAGGACCGGGACGGCCAGCAGGAGCAGGAACCACGGAGAGAGAGGCGCAGTCATAGTAGCCAGGGCAGGAACGGAATCCGGCCAGTATTCCCGAGCGTCCTGGCGATGTCAAACCGCGGCTGACCTTTGGCAAAAAGCGGAAGAAGCCAAAAAATATGACCGGCAGCCGCGGGCGCACGTCTACAATAGGCCGAATTTTGAAACCACCTGTCACCTGAATGAGCCACGCCGCCAACGTTCCGCCCCGAATCCGCCGCAGCCAGACTTTGGCGCTGGTGCTGCTTGTAGTTTGCGGCGTCATCAACTACCTGGACCGCGCCACCTTGGCCGTCGCCAACGAATACATTCGTGCCGACCTTGGCCTCTCCCTCGGTCAAATGGGCCTGCTGCTCTCGGCATTCTCGTGGAGCTATGCGCTGTGCCAGCTGCCAGTTGGCGCGCTGGTGGACAAAATAGGACCGCGCTGGCTGCTCGGCATGGGCCTTGTGGTGTGGTCTCTGGCGCAGGCTGCGGGCGGCCTTGCATCGACCTTCAGCTACTTTGTGATTGCGCGCATCGCACTCGGCATCGGCGAGGCGCCGCAGTTCCCGGCGGCGGCGCGGGTAGTAAGCAACTGGTTCCCCGCCCGTTCGCGCGGCACGCCCACAGGCATTTATAACTCGGCCTCGCCGCTGGGCGTTGCGCTTGCGCCCCTGCTGCTGCCTCCCCTGATCGCCGCATCGAGCTGGCACTGGGCCTTCTTCGTAACGGGCGCGCTGGGCCTGGTGGCAGCGCTGGTGTGGGTTTCCCTCTACCGCGACCCGGTCCGCGAGCGCATGTCCGACGATGAGCGCGCATACCTGGAGGCGGATGCGCCGGGCGAAGCCGCACCGAAAACCAGCTTCGCCGCGTGGTGCGCCCTGTTCCGGCACCGTGCCACCTGGGGCATGATGCTCGGCTTCTTCGGCTCCGTCTACCTGAACTGGGTCTATCTCACCTGGCTGCCGGGCTATCTGCGCACGGAGCGCCACATGGACCTTGCCTATGCGGGCGTGGCAGCATCCATCCCCTTCCTGTGCGGCTTCGCAGGAGCCCTCATCGCGGGCTGGACTTCCGACCGGGTGACCAGGAACGCAGCGTCGCCTGTAACGGGCCGCCGCAAAGCCGTGGTGGCATCCATGCTGGGCATGGTGGCGTTCACGATTCCGGCTGCACTCGCCGAGAGCAATGTGGTGGCGGTTGCATGCATCTCGATTGTGATCTTCCTCGCCAACGCTTCGTCGGCCTGTGCGTGGTCGCTGGCTACGGTGGTTGCCTCGCGCAGCCGCATCGCATCGCTCGGCGCGATCCAGAACTTCGGCGGCTTCCTGGGCGGCGCACTCGCGCCGGTTCTCACGGGCTACATCGCGCAGGGCTGGTCTTTCGTGCCAGCCCTGCTGACCGGCGCCGCCATCGCCTTCGCAGGCGCCATGTCGTATCAGTTCCTCGTGGTGAAGCCCATCCCCGAGAACGATTAAGACGTCTCCAGATCGCTGACGACGTAGCGCACGTAGCGATAGTCGCGGATGAAGGTGATCTGGCCATCGCGCCATTCGAGCCACATGAAGTAGCTGGGCTTCGGATCGCTGCGGTCCTCGAAAACGAGAATGACCTCGCGGTCGTCGATCCACGCAGGCGTGAGCCACAGGCCTTCGATCTTGGCGTAGATGGTGAAGAAGTGACCCACATCGTCGCGGCCTGAGCGCAGAGGATGCGCGGACTCGCGCAGCTTCACGTCATCCGCCAGCAGCGCACGCAGCCCGTCCCAATCGCGCTGATTGAACAGGGTAGCGTACTGCGCGACTGCGTCGGACGGTGGACGCGCCGCCCGGGGGGCGCTGGCCTGGGCATTGATCGTCCGAAGCTGCGCGCGCCCGCGTGCCAGATGGCCTTTCACCGCATCGACGGTGAGGTTCAGGAGGGCCGCGATCTCGGCCAGCGATTCGTCCAGCACGTCCTTCAGGATCACGACGCTGCGCTGGTGAAGCGGCAGCTCCGTGAAGTGCGACACGGCAGTCCTGACCACGTCTTGCCGCAGCAATGCCTCAGCAGGGTCTGGATTGTCCGGGTCCACGATGTCGTTGGCAGTGTCGATAGGTTCGGCGTTGCGGATCGCACGGCTGCGCAGCAGGTCCATCGCCCGGTTGTGCGCGATCCGGAACAGCCAGGGACGAAGAGGCGTGGCGTCGTCCAGCTCTGGCAGGGCTTCGAGAGCGCGGACGAGCGCATCCTGCACCACGTCCTCACCCTCGATGATGGACCCCATCAGGCGCGCGCAGTAGCGGTGCAGCTCCGGCCGCAATTCATTGGCCAGGGCTGCAAGTCCCGCGTCGCGTGTCGTTGAAGACTGTTCTGTGCTCAAGCTGGCGCTTCCTCCAGGACGTTGATGCCATCGCCGTTGATGCCGAAGGCAAGGCCTCCAGCATACTGCGGATCGTCCAGCACGGAAATCACTTTATCGCCGAACTCGCGCGGAGACATCACAGGAAAGCGCGCCAGGAACTCCTCGCGCCGGATGCTCATGGAAACCGCATAGGCTTCCGCTGCCGTATCGCCGATGCCAGTGCCGCCGACCATCTGCATCGGCAGAATGGCCTGGAACCGGATGCCGAGGCCTTCCTGCTGTGAAATGCTGTTGGCATATTTCGCCATAAACCAGAGCATGCGCTTGGCGCCGGCGTAGCCGCCGGAGAGCAGCGACCCGCCGTGCCCCGCGCCGCTCGACCCGACGAGAACGCGGCTCCCAGGCTTGAGCGGCAGCTTGAGCGCCGCCTGCAGCCAGTACAGCCCTGCTTTGACGTCGGCGTTCCAGGGAGCGGAGAAATCCTCCCAGCTCAATTGATCCAGCCGTCCCATGCGAGGTTTCGCGCCCGCATTCAGTACCAGGAGGTCCGGGCTGGTTTCCGTAAGGATGCGCTGCGCCGCCTCCCGGTCGGTGATATCCGCGCTGATGGTCGATACGCCCAGCCGGGTGCGTACCGCGTCCAGCCCGATCGCGCCGCGCGCGACCACAGTGACCTTGGCGCCCTGTTCGACCAGCGCCTCCACCAGGCCCAGGCCCAGGCCCCGGCTCCCGCCGGTCACCACTACGTGCTTGTCCCTGACGTTCATGCCTTGCCTCCTTCCGCACTGAGGCCTTCGGCGTGAAGCGCTTCCTGCACTTTCGGGCGCTCGGCGATTCGCTTCATGTATGCGCGGAGATAGGGGTAAGGCGCCAGATCGATGTTCACGAAATTCGTCCAGTTGACGATGGTGAAGGCGTAGGCGTCAGCGACGGTGAAGCTGCTGCCGGTCAGGAAAGGCTGTTTTTCGAGCAGCGCATCGAGCTCCGCGAACCGGATGGCGAGCTTCTCGTGAATTGCCTGCCGGGTGGATTCAGCCGTGGTGGACTGGAAGAGCCACGGGCTGATCGCTTTGTGCACCTCCAGCGAGATGAAGCTCAGCCATTCTTTCATGCGCTGGCGCTCCGCCGTGCCCCTGGGAGGCATCAAATGGGCTTCCGGCGCCATCTCGGCGAGGTACTGCACGAGCGCCGCCGATTCGGTATGCACTTCGCCGTCCACCTCCAGCGCAGGGGTGTAGCCGCGCGGGTTGATCTTGTAGAAATCCTCCCCGTCTGCAGTCTTGTGGGTCGCCAGATCGACCCGCACGAGTTCAAACGGAAGCGATGCCTCGCGGGCAACGATATGCGGGGCCAGCGAGCATGAGCCGGGACTAAAGTAAAGCTTCATTACGACCTCCAGAGGTTTTGACTAGGGATATAGCCAGGACGTTTGAGGCCAGCAAAAAGAGTCAACTGTCACAAATTTCTTCCGCGGACCGTCTAACAGGTATGGGGAGACCCCTGGAGCGTGTTCTTAATCTAATCGAAAGGCAAATCATGAAGATCGTCGTCATCGGCGGTACCGGGCTGATCGGCTCGAAGGCCGTCGCCATTCTGCGGCAGGGCGGGCACGAGGTGGTCGCTGGCTCACCCAGCAATGGGGTGAACAGCATAACGGGAGAGGGGCTCCGGGAGGCCATGGCCGACGCTCAAGTGGTAATTGACCTCGCCAACGCCCCGTCCTGGGAAGACCAGGCGGTGCTGGAATTCTTCCAGACGTCCAGCCGCAACCTTCTGGCGGCGGAAGCTGCGGCCGGCGTGCGGCACCATGTGGTGCTGTCCATCGTCGGAACCGACCGGATGCCCGGTAATGGCTATTTTTCCGCCAAGGTTGCGCAGGAGAAACTGGTTGAGGCTTCGGGCATTCCATACACCATCATCCGATCAACCCAGTTCATGGAATTCCTCGGCGGCATTGCCGCGTCGAATACGGATGGGAACGTGGTCAGGCTGTCGCCAGGCTTCTTCCAGCCCATCGCGTCGGACGACGTTGCCGCCTTTGTTGCCGACTTGGCCCTCGCGGCGCCGAGCAACGGGATCGTCGAGATCGCCGGCCCGGAGCGCGCGCCGTTCAATCAGTTTGTCGCCCGCTATCTGAAGGCGGTCGGCGACCAGCATGAGGTGGTGCGGGATCCGGAGGCGCGATACTTCGGCGGCCGCGTCGAGGAACATTCGCTTGTGCCCCTGGGCGAGGCGCGCCTCGGCCGCATTGGTCTCGACGAATGGCTCCGCCTCGCGAAGGCAGGGGCTGATTCCGCATCCACTCACTGAAATCGGCGGCAGATGCAATGACAAAAAAATAGGGGCATGCGCCCCTATTTTTTACCGTGAAACCGCTATGACAGCGCTTACACGTCGATATTCCCTGCGCGCAGCGCGTTCGATTCGATGAAGTTGCGGCGTGGTTCCACGTCGTCGCCCATGAGGGTGGTGAAGATCTGGTCGGCGGCGATGGCGTCTTCGATCTGCACTTTCAGCAGGCG
This sequence comes from Massilia endophytica, assembly GCF_021165955.1. Classification (NCBI taxonomy): domain Bacteria; kingdom Pseudomonadati; phylum Pseudomonadota; class Betaproteobacteria; order Burkholderiales; family Oxalobacteraceae; genus Massilia; species Massilia endophytica. Next base: position 5,062,997 of record NZ_CP088952.1, read on the forward strand.
GCGTACGGTCGGGTCCATGGTGGTTTCCCACAGCTGCTCGGGATTCATCTCGCCCAGACCTTTGTAGCGCTGCTTGGACACGGTGCGCTCGGCTTCGTCGCGCAGCCACTGCATGGCCTGGTGGAAGTCCACCACGGCGCTTTCCTTGGTGCGCTCGCCTTCGCCGCGGCGCACGAAGGCGCCTTCGCCGATCAGGCCCGTGAAGGTGGCAGCGGCCTTGGCCAGCACGGCGTAGTCCGCACCTTGCACGAAGTCGGCGTCGATGACGCTGACTTTCACGTTACCGTGATGCATACGCTCGATCACCAGCGCGTGTTTCTCGGACATTTCGTCCGAACGCACGGAGACTTTCACGCTGCTGTCGTTCATGTTCGCTGCCAGTGCCTGTGCCGATGCCTGGGCGCCGTCCACGGTGTCCAGGTTCAGCGCCACGCCGGTCATGATGGCGGTAAGCGCCGCGCGGTCGATCACGCGGGTCAGGCGGGTCATCACGGCATTGGCCAGGTTGTACTGGCGCGCCAGTTCGCCCAGCGCTTCGCCCTGGATCGGCTCCGCGCCTTCGCGCGGGGTGAGCACGGCGGTGTTGAGCGCCACGTTCATCATGTAGCCCGCTTCTTCCAGGTCGTCCTTCAGATAGCGCTCGTCGCGGCCGGCCTTCACCTTGTACAGCGGCGGTTGGGCGATGTAGATGTGGCCGCGCTCCACCAGCTGCGGCATCTGGCGGTAGAAGAGCGTGAGCAGCAGGGTGCGGATGTGGGCGCCGTCCACGTCCGCGTCGGTCATGATGATGATGCGGTGGTAGCGCAGCTTGTCGGCGTTGAATTCATCCGGGCCGATGGAGGTGCCCAGCGTTGCGATGAGAGTGGTGATCTGCTCGGAGGAGAGCATCTTCTCGAAGCGCGCCTTTTCCACGTTCAGCACCTTGCCGCGCAGCGGGAGGATGGCCTGGAATTTGCGGTCGCGGCCCTGTTTGGCCGAGCCGCCTGCGGAGTCACCCTCCACGATGTACAGTTCGGACAGCGCGGGATCCTTTTCCTGGCAGTCGGCCAGCTTGGCCGAGAGGCCCAGGCCGTCCATCACGCCCTTGCGGCGGGTGAGGTCGCGCGCCTTGCGGGCCGCTTCGCGCGCACGCGCCGCTTCCACGATCTTGCCGCAGATGATCTTGGCGTCGTTCGGCTTCTCCATCAGGAAGTCCGTCAGCGTCTTGGCCACAATCTCTTCGACCGGGCCGCGCACTTCGGAAGACACCAGCTTGTCCTTGGTCTGCGAGGAGAACTTCGGCTCCGGCACTTTCACGGAGAGCACGCAGGTCAGGCCTTCGCGCATGTCGTCGCCCGAGATTTCCACCTTGGCCTTCTTGGCGAAGTCGTTCTCGTCGATGTACTTGTTGATCACGCGCGTCATGGCGGCGCGCAGGCCGGTCAGGTGGGTGCCGCCGTCGCGCTGCGGAATGTTATTGGTGAAGCACAGCACCTGTTCGTTGAAGGCGTCGTTCCACTGCATGGAAACGTCTACCGAAATGGTGGTGCCCTGGTCCGACTGGCGCTCGCCCGTGGCCTGGAACACGGTGGGGTGCAGCACGTTCTTGGCCTTGTTGATGTACTCCACGAAGCCGCGCGTGCCGCCCTCGAAGGCGAACAGCTCTTCCTTGCCGGTGCGCTGGTCGGAAAGCTTGATGTTCACGCCGTTGTTCAGGAACGAAAGTTCGCGGATACGCTTGGCCAGAATCTCGTAGTGGAATTCCACGTGCGTGAAGATTTCTTCGTCGGCCCAGAAGTGCACGTCGGTGCCGCGCTTGTCGGTTTCGCCGATCACCTTGATCGGGGATACGGCCACGCCGTCGACCATTTCGATTTCGCGGTTCTGCGGAATGCCGCGCACGAAATCCATCTGGTGCACTTTGCCGTTCTGGCGGATGGTTACGCGCAGCAGTTTGGACAGCGCGTTCACGCAGGACACGCCCACGCCGTGCAGGCCGCCGGACACCTTGTAGGCGTTCTGGTCGAACTTGCCGCCCGCGTGCAGCTCGGTCAGCACGATTTCGGCGGCGGAGCGTTTCGGCTCGTGCTTGTCGTCCATCTTCAGGCCCACGGGAATGCCGCGGCCGTTGTCGGTGACGGAGATCGAGTTGTCCGAGTGGATGGTGACGTGGATTTCCGTGCAGTGCCCGGCCAGCGCTTCGTCAATCGAGTTGTCCAGCACCTCGAACACCAGGTGGTGCAGGCCGGTGCCGTCCGAGGTGTCGCCGATATACATGCCGGGACGCTTGCGGACTGCTTCCAGACCCTCCAGGATCTGGATCGACGAGGCGCCGTACTCTTCGGACTTGGCCTGGACTTGTGGTTCGTTTTGGCTTTCGGACATGGACTGCTTTCTCAAATAACTTGATTGAATCGGGAGCTGCTGGCCGGCGGAGTTCAGATCCGCATCGGCATCACGACGTACTTGAAGTCAGGATTGTCAGGAATCGAGATCAGGGCCGAGGAGTTCGAATCGCCCAGCGCCACGTTCACCTGCTCGCACTTGAGGTTATTGAGCACGTCCAGCAGGTAGGTCACGTTGAAGCCGATGTCGATGGCGTCGCCGCCGTAGTCGATTTCCAGCTCTTCCACCGCCTCTTCCTGGTCGGCGTTGGTGGACGAAATCTTCAGCGAGCCGGGGCTGATGATGCAGCGCACGCCCTTGAACTTATCGCTGGTCATGATGGCGGCGCGCTGCAGGGAGCGCAGCAGCTCGTCGCGGCCGATGGTGAAGTCGTTCTTGTAGCCCTTCGGGATCACGCGGGTGTAGTCGGGGAACTTGCCCTCCACCAGCTTGGAGATCAGTTCGATGTCAGCGAAGGTGAGCTTGACCTGGCTGCCCGCGATATCCAGCTGCACCGGCTCGTCGTTCTCTTCCAGCAGGCGCTGGAGCTCGATGATGGTCTTGCGCGGGATGATCACTTCCTGGCGCTCGAAGGCCTGCTCGGTCTCCACCTGGCAGAAGGCCAGGCGGTGGCCGTCGGTGGCCACGGCGATCACGTTCTTGCCGTCCAAAACAAGCAGCAGGCCGTTCAGGTAGTAGCGGATGTCCTGCTGCGCCATGGAGAAGTGCACCATGTTGAACAGGTGCTTCAGGGTCTTCTGCGGCAGGGTGAAGGAGGCGTTGAAGCTGTCCGCTTCCTGCACGGTGGGGAATTCCTCGGCGGCCAGCGTCTGCAGGGCGAAGCGCGATTTCCCGCTTTGCACGGTGAGGCGCTTGTTCAGCAGCGTCATGGACACGTCGCCCGATTCCGGCAGGGCGCGCAGGATGTCCAGCAGCTTGCGCGCGGCCACGGTGGTGCCGGTCACGTCCGCGCCGGAACCGATGTCGGCGCGGGTCGTGATCTGCACTTCGGTGTCGGTGGAGAGGAAGGAAACGCTTTCGCCGTCCTTGCGGATGAGGATATTGGCCAGAATCGGCATAGTGTGCCGACGCTCGACAATACCGCTCACGATCTGCAGTGGCCGGAGAAGCGTGTCTCGGGTGGTTTTGACCAGTTGCATAAATATCCTCGAATGAAAAGTTAAGTCAGTCTGTTAATTCTTTTGCATCTCTTGCGCTTTAGCACGACAGTTTAGCAAATCGCTACGCCACCACCTCAGCCTTTCAGGGTCTGCTCCAGCACATGCAGCTCGTGGTTGCATTCCGGGTTCTTGGTACGGTCCTGGGCGATCTTGCGCACGGCGTGCAGCACGGTGGTGTGATCGCGGCCGCCAAACAGCTCGCCGATCTCCGGCAGGCTCTTTTGCGTGAGCTCCTTGGCCAGGTACATGGCGATCTGGCGCGGGCGGGCGATATTGGCCGGGCGGCGCTTCGAATACATGTCCGCCACCTTGATGTTGAAGAAGTCCGCCACCGTCTTCTGGATGTTCTCCACGCTGATCTGGCGGTTCTGCACCGAGAGCAGGTCCTTCAGCGCTTCCTTCACGATGTCGATGGAGATGTCCTTGCCGTGGAAGCGCGAGTAGGCCAGGATCTTGCGCAGGGCGCCTTCCAGTTCGCGCACGTTCGAGCGCAGGTGCTTGGCCACGAAGAATGCCACGTCGTCGGACAGGGTCACGCCTTCCGATTTCGCCTTCTTCAGCAGAATGGCCACGCGCATCTCCAGCTCCGGCGGCTCGATGGCCACCGTCAGGCCCGAGTCGAAGCGCGAGATCAGGCGGTCGTCCATGCCCGTGATCTCTTTGGGATACGTGTCGCTGGTGATGATGATCTGCTTCTTGGCCGCGATAAGCGCTTCGAAGGCGTAGAAGAACTCTTCCTGGGTGCGGCTCTTCCCGCCGAAGAACTGGATATCGTCGATCAGCAGCATGTCCAGCGAGTGGTAGTAATGCTTGAAATCGTCGAAGCCCTTGCGCTGGTAGGCCGTCACCACGTCGCGCACATACTGCTCGGCGTGGATATAGCGGATGCGCGCGCCCGGCTGGTCGGCCATCACCTGGTTGCCGATGGCGTGAATCAGGTGGGTCTTGCCCAGGCCAACGCCGCCGTAGAAGAACAGGGGGTTGTAGGACACGCCGGGGTTGTTCGCCACCTGGATCGCGGCGGCGCGCGCCAGCTGGTTGGCCTTACCCGTCACGAAGCTCTCGAAGGTCAGGTCCGTGTTGATGCGGCTCTGCTCCCGGCCGCGCGAGTTGGCGTATTCGTTCCCCGCCGTAGCGGCGGCCGAAGGCGGCATGTCGCCCGCGCGGGATTCGGGGGTGTGCACGGCGGGCGCCGCCACGCCGTTGGCGGCAGGGGCAGCCGGCTTCTTGGCCGGGTTGGTGCGCGGGTCGAGCACGAACTGCACCTCGGTGGGCGCTTCCCAGTATTGCGAGGCGAGGGCGGTAATCCGGCTGGCGAACTGCGTCTTGACCCAATCGAGCTTGAAACGGTTGGGTGCCGCGATGCGCAACTTGCCATTCTCATAATCGAGCGGCACGAGCGGTTTTATCCACGCGCTGAATTGCTGCGGCGTCAGCTCAAGTTCCAGTTGGGCGGAACAGGTCTGCCAGAAATTATCCATGAATCGTCTATCTGCAAAAGCTGGGGGAGGCGTTCCGAACGCCACACGTAACACGCTATTCTAACTCCTAACCTGCCGAGTTATCCACAGGCATTTGCGGATTTTTGGCATCGTTCCCCGCCCGGGGAAATGGCCGGGCTGTTGACAACCGGGCCCCAAATGCTGATAATTCAGGGTTCCCCGCCCGTACTCCGTGATTTTGCAGTTTACGATCAGCGCGGATGAAGCGGGCGATGAGATTGGCAGCTTGTGCCGGAAGTGTGTGGCATAAGTGCGCGAAATGTCATTGGCACCAATAACTGAAGGGATCCGCTGGCGCGCCACAGGTGAGCCAGGCCCGATTTTGCATTTTTTTGCTTCTTTAGCGAGACCAACATGAAACGTACTTACCAACCTTCCGTTGTGCGTCGCAAGCGCACCCACGGCTTCCGCGCACGTATGGCTACCCGTGGCGGCCGTCAGGTTCTGAACGCACGCCGTGCAAAGGGCCGCAAGCGTCTGGCTGTATAAGCCTCAAGCTTGTTAGCTGATCGCGTGGACAGCTGTTTGAACGGCTCGACAGGCGAAGGTTCCCACGACTTCGCGCGCGCTCGGCGCATCGTTAAAACGGATGAATTTTCATCCGTTTTTCGTTTGCGCCCTGCCCAGAAAAGCGCGCATTTCGTGCTCTATACCCGCCAGAATCAGCTGCCACATGCGCGGCTGGGCGTGGTCGTTGCCAAACGCCTGGCGCCGCGCGCCGTCACGCGCAACACCATCAAGCGGGTGAGCCGGGAGCTGTTCCGCACCAGCAGCCTGCCCGCCATCGACTGCGTGGTGCGCCTGGCCAAGCCGGTCAACAGCAAGGCCGGTCCAGCGACCACTGCCCGGCTGAAGACGGAACTGCGCCAGGAACTGGCGCGCCTGTTCGCCTCGCAAAACAAGATCCGGCCTGCGCGATGAAAGCTGTACTCACTTTCCTGCTGCGGTTTTATCAAGTCGCCATCAGCCCGATGATGGGACCGCGCTGCCGTTTTTATCCCAGCTGCTCGAACTACGCCATCGAAGCGCTGCGCGTGCATGGCGCCGCGCGCGGCAGCTGGCTGGCCGCACGCCGCGTTTGCCGCTGCCACCCCTGGAATCCGGGCGGCCACGACCCCGTGCCCGCCGCCAAGCATTCTCCAACAGCCGCTTGCGGCTGCAACCACTCCTGACTGTACCCAATGGATATCAATAAACGCACCATCCTGTGGATCGTCTTCGCCGTTTCGCTGGTCTTCCTGTGGAACGAGTGGATGGTCTACACCGGCCAGCCATCGATGTTCGGCCCCGCGCCGGCCAAGACCGCGAGCGCGCCAGCCGCGGCCAACACCGCCGCCACCCCGGCGCCGGCTGCCCAGGCCACCGCCGCGGGCGCCGCTGCCGTGCCGGGCGCCGCCGCGCCCTTCAAGAGCGAGACCGTGACCATCACCACCGACGTGTTCAAGGTGGATATCGACACGCTGGGCGGCCAGATCAAGCGCCTTGAGCTCCTGAAGTACAAGGACGGCATCGACCCGACGAAGAACCAGCTGCTGTTCCAGCAGGGCGGCAACCGTGTCTACCTGGGCCAGACGGGCCTGGTGGGCGCGCCCGGCCTGCCGAACCACAACACCGGCTTCACCGTGCGCCCCGGCGCACGCACCCTGGGCGACGCGAACCAGATCCAGCTCGTGATGGACGCGGAGCAGGGCGGCGTACGCCTGACCAAGACCTTCACCTTCAAGCGCGGCGACTACGTGGTGGACGTGCGCCACGACGTGACCAACACCGGCGCTTCCCCGCTGGCGCCTGAGCTCTACATGCAGCTGGTCCACGACGGCAACAAGCCGGAAGGCTCGTCCTGGATGAACCCGAGCTTCATCGCGCCCACGCTGTACACCCAGGCGGACCACTACAAGAAGCTGAGCTTCGAGAAGATCGAGAAGCAGGACGCGGCCCAGAAGGAAAACCCGTCCAAGCCCGTAACGCCGGACCATCCGGTCAAGGCCGACAACGGCTGGATCGCCATCTCGCAGCACTTCTTCGTGTCGGCCCTGGTGCCGCAGCAGAAGGTCATGCACGACATCTTCACCAAGAAGGTGGACACCAACACCTACGCCATCGGCGTTGTGCAGCCGCTGGGCACCCTGGCGCCGGGCGCCACTGTGTCCAACAGCGCCAAGCTGTACACCGGTCCGCAGGAAGAGAAGGCGCTGGAGAAGGTGTCGCCTGGCCTGGAGCTGGTGAAGGACTACGGCATGCTCACCATCATCGCCAAGCCGATGTACTGGGTCATGGAGCACATCCACAGCGCGCTGGGCAACTGGGGCTGGACCATCATCGCCTTCACCATCCTGATCAAGCTGATCTTCTTCCCCCTTTCGGCCGCCAGCTACCGCAGCATGGCCAAGATGAAGGTGGTGACGCCGAAGATGACGGCCATCCGCGAGCGCTACAAGGGCGACCCGCAGAAGATGAACCAGGCCATGATGGAGCTGTACAAGACCGAGAAGATCAATCCCCTGGGCGGCTGCCTGCCGATCCTGGTGCAGATGCCGGTCTTCATCGCCTTGTACTGGGTGCTGAACGCCTCCGTGGAAATGCGCGGCGCGCCGTGGCTGGGCTGGATCACCGACCTGACCAAGCCGGACCCGTATTTCGTGCTGCCGGTGCTGTACGCGATTTCCATGTACATCACCACCAAGCTGAACCCGCAGCCCGCGGACCCGATGCAGGCCAAGATGATGATGTTCATGCCCCTGGCCTTCTCGCTGATGTTCCTGTTCTTCCCGTCCGGCCTGGTGCTGTACTGGGTGGTCAACAACGTGCTGTCGATTGCACAGCAGTGGATCATCACCAAGAAAATCGCCCCGGCCGAAGCGAAGTAAGCGGCGGCTGTTGCAGAAAAAACCCGTGCTTTGGCACGGGTTTTTTTATAATCCCATCATGAACCTCGATTCCTCCCCCATCGCCGCCATCGCCACCGCCCCCGGGCGCGGCGGCATCGGCGTCGTGCGCGCCTCCGGCAAGAACCTGAAAGCACTGGCCCAGGCCCTGTTCGGCGGCGTGGACCTGAAGCCGCGCCACGCCACCTACATCCCCTTCACGAATGCGGACGGCAGCATCATCGACCAGGGCATCGCCATCTACTTCAAGGGGCCCCATTCCTATACGGGAGAAGATGTGCTGGAGCTGCAGGGCCACGGCGGCCCCGTGGTGCTGCAGATGCTGCTGCAGCGCGTGCTGCAGGCAGGGCACGAGCTCGGCCTGCGCCTGGCCGAGCCGGGCGAATTCACGCGCCGCGCCTACATGAACGACAAGCTCGATTTGGCCCAGGCCGAAGCCGTGGCCGACCTGATCGACGCCTCCACCGAAGCGGCCGCCAAGTCGGCCTCGCAGAGCCTCTCCGGCGCCTTCTCGCAGACCATCCACGCGCTGGTCGAACGCGTGACGCACCTGCGCATGCTGGTGGAAGCCACGCTCGACTTCCCGGAAGAGGAAATCGACTTCCTCGAAAAATCCGACGCGCGCGGCCAGCTCAAAGGAATTGTGGAAGCGCTGGACGCCGTGTTCCGCCAGGCTTCGCAAGGCGCGCTGCTGCGCGAAGGCTTGAACGTGGTGCTGGTGGGCCAGCCGAACGTGGGTAAGTCCTCGCTGCTGAACGCCCTGGCAGGCGCGGACGTCGCCATCGTGACGCCCATTGCGGGCACCACGCGCGACAAGGTGAGCGAGACCATCCAGATCGAAGGCATCCCCCTCAACATCATCGACACCGCGGGCATCCGCAGCCACGATGAAGCGGTGGACGTCGTGGAGCGCATCGGCATCGAGCGCACCTGGGGCGAGGTGGGCAAGGCCGACGTCATCCTCCACATGCTGGACGCCGACCACGGCCCCACCCGTTCGGACGAATCGATTGCCGCAGGCTTCCCGGAAGGCGTTCCCGTCCTGCGCATCTGGAACAAGATCGACCTCTCGGGCCACAAGCCCGCGGTGGACACAATGGAAGACGCCACGCACATCTACCTGTCCGCCAATGCCCACCTGGGCATCGACCTGCTGCGCGCCGAACTGCTGCGCATCGCGGGCTGGCAGCAGACGGGCGAATCGCTTTATCTCGCGCGCGAACGCCACCTCATCGCCCTGAAGAACGCCGCGCGCCACCTCGACTTGGCGGGCCAGCACGCGGCGCAGACCGACCAGTCGCTCGACCTGTTCGCCGAAGAGCTGCGCCTCGCCCAGGTCCAGCTCTCCAGCATCACCGGCGCCTTCTCGTCCGACGACCTGCTGGGCGTGATCTTCAGCCGCTTCTGCATCGGAAAGTAGAGTGATTTCTTAGAGGGTCCGAGGTTATCTAAAGCCTTAGGATTTCCCTAGACACGGGGAGGAGCGGTTCTCTAAAGCGGTCCAAAGTTTCCCATGGACATCCGGCCGTTTTAGGTACACAATTTGGAACACATCTGTCCTCTAGATCGACACGTGTACCAAAAAAGGAGCTGTGTCTATGCCGCGTCAAGCGACTCCCCTAACTGATACCAAGATCAAGTCTCTTAAGGCCAAAGCTCAGCGCTATCGCGTCAGTGATATTGGTGGCTTGATGCTCGAAATAATGCCGAGTGGTTCGAAAATTTGGCGCTATCGCTACCAAGTCCATGGCGTTCGACAGCCAGCCCTTACTATAGGCCCGTATCCCGAAATTTCGTTGGGAGCGGCGCGCACCCAACGTGACACCTGGGCGGCGATGGTCGCTCGCGGGGAGTCACCAAAGCGAGCGGTTCAGATCGCGAAGTCGGCCATGCTAAACACGGTGTCTGCCTTTGGGGGGCAATGGCTTGACGAACAAATGGTTGGTAAATCGCAGAGCTACGTGACAACCATGCGCCGATTGATGACGAAGGATGTCTACCCGTCTTTAGGAAGCCTGCCGCTCTCTGAAGTTAAGCCTGCCGACATCATGGCGCTGTGTGACAAGATTAAGTCGAGAGGTTTGAATCGCCATCATTTCTCTAGACACTCTGCAGCCGTAGAGAATGCCGCTTTTCGAATTCGATCGGCGAAAGCCTTTCGCTGAATCCATGGCGACGCTTTGGATTGTAGAACATCTCAATGTAGTCGAAGACATCCTGCCTGGCCTCGTCGCGGGTCGAATAGGTCTTGCGCCGTATTCGCTCGCGCTTTAGCAACTGGAAAAAGCTCTCAGCCACGGCATTGTCGTGACAATTGCCTCGTCGGCTCATGCTTTGCACGAGGCCATGTGCCGCCAGGAAGTCGCGCCAATCGTAGCTGCTAAATTGGCTCCCCTGATCTGAGTGGACCATAACCTCTTCAGTCGGTTGTCGGCGCCATACAGCCATCAGCAAAGCGCTCATCGCCAGCTCGCGGTCGATCCGTGAACTCATCGACCATCCGATTACCTGACGAGAGAACAGGTCCAAGACAACTGCCAGGTAGAGCCATCCCTCACAGGTTCGCAGGTAGGTGATATCGGTGACCCACACCTTGTTTGGTTCAGTAACATCGAACTCCCGTTGCAGGTGGTTGGGTGCGACGACCGATGGTGGGCCGCCGCGCTTCGACTTCCGCTTGGCGTAGCCCGTTTGAGAACGTATGCCCTCAGATCGCATCAGGCGATGAACTCGGTTGATCCCGCATTGCTCACCAAGCTCCTGCAAGTCATCGTAGACCTTGCGGTAACCGTAGACCGCGCCGCTCTCCAGCCAAGACTGCTTGATATGGCCAAGCAGCCGTCGGTTCTCTTTCTCACGCGGACTTTCGGCAGTGATGCACCAAGCGTAATAGCCGCTGGGGTGAACCTTGACCATCTTGCACAGCCGCCGGACTGAATGCACGGCCTGGTGCTCGCGAATGAAGGCGTACCTTACCCGGACGTCTTGGCAAAGTACGCCGCGGCCTTTCGCAAAATATCGCGCTCCTCGGTGACGCGTTTCAGTTCGGCCTTCAGGCGCCGCATTTCCTCTGTCTGGGCGTCGTTGGCCTTGCGCTCGGCCTCGGGAACGCCGTAGCGCTTGATCCAAGCGTAGATGCTGTGAATGCTCACGCCGAGGCGCTCAGCCACCTGCGCTGCTGGATGCCCGCGATCCAGCACCTGCTTGACCGCCGCAACCTTGAATTCTTCCGTGTACCGCTTTCCGCTCATGATGACTCCTTTGCCTAAATTATGGCTCAGGAGTGTCTAGTGGTATGGTGGCGATTCACAGACTGCGGCTAGTGCCTTGCTGGTATGAAAATTTTGCACTAGAGTGTCGCAGATTACCTTTGAGCGAGCCTTGTTGGCCTAAAAATGTCGAATTCCGATGTCGTATTGACAATAAGGCAGGTCGCCGAATATTTGAAGGTAACCGAGCGGACGATTTATCGGTTAGCCGCGTCTAAAAAAATTCCGGCTTTCAAGGTCGGGGGGGCATGGCGCTTTAGAAAGGCTGACATTGAGGGCTGGATTGGGGCACAGGCTACGCAAGCGGAGGAACGTCAAGATTGATCTCTGCTTACCATGCCAAGTACTACGCCCATGAGTTGACAAGGCGGCATATCGCCGACAGCGTAGGCCGCCTCTCGCAGTCGCTTTTTGACGCGAGCGTCGATCTCAATCCGCACCAGATAGAGGCGGCACTGTTCGCCCTGCGCAACCCTCTGCAGGAAGGCGTGCTGTTGGCTGACGAGGTGGGCCTGGGCAAAACTATCGAGGCCTCGCTAGTAGTTTGCCAGTACTGGGCAGAGCGTCGCCGTCGGCTGCTGGTCATCTGCCCTGCCAGCCTACGAAAGCAATGGGCGCAGGAGCTGCAGGACAAGTTCGCCGTACCCACCGCCGTAATGGATGCAGTTTCACTGCGCACGCAGTCCGCTGGGGACACGCTCGCCACGCTGCAACGGCAGGTTGGCAAGGCAGTCGTCATAATGTCCTACCAGTTCGCCGCCAAGCTGGAAGCCGAGTTGCGGGCCGTGCCTTGGGATGTCGTAGTCCTCGACGAAGCGCACAAGCTGCGCAATGCCCACCGCGCCAGTAACCGCACCGGGCAGGCACTAAAGCGCGCATTGCACGGCCGTAAGAAACTCATGCTCACGGCTACGCCGTTGCAGAACTCGTTAATGGAGCTGTACGGGCTGTCTACGCTGATCGATGAGCACATGTTCGGCGATGAAGCTGCCTTCCGCAAGCAATTCATGAACAGCGGAACAGGGCTTGATGAACTGCGTGTGCGCCTTGCCACCTTCGCCAAACGGACACTGCGCCGTGACGTACTGGAGTACATCAAGTACACCGAGCGCAAGGCACTTACCCAGCCGTTCAACCCGACTGACGACGAGCAGGCGCTGTATGAGCGCATATCGGCCTTTCTGCAAAAGGAAGACTCTTATGCCCTGCCCAAGCAGCAGCGCCATCTCACTGCATTGATCCTGCGTAAACTGCTGGCCTCCAGTTCGCACGCTGTTGCTGCTACTTTGGTCACAATCCGCGAGCGACTGCAAGGCCTACTAACGGCAGACAAAACGGAGGACGACGGCAACCAGTTGGTCGAACAGCTCATCGCCGAAGACGATCTGGAGCAGGACTACCTGGAAGAAGAAGCCAGCGAAGCTGAAGAAGACGCCGAAGCCCCCACGGCTGCTGCAGCCGAAAACGGCAAGCCCTGCGCTGCTAAAGATGCTCAGGCAGCCCGCGTGGCGATCACCGCCGAGATCCAGGAACTGACCGCATTCATCGATGCCGCACGAGCTCTGCAGACCGACACGAAGGCACAAGCGCTGTTGAAGGCGCTCAACCTGGGTTTCGGCAAAATGACCGAGCTGCGAGCGCCACGTAAGGCCATCATCTTCACGGAATCAAAGCGCACTCAGGAATACCTGCACCGCTTCCTCTCAGCCAACGGCCATGCGGGCAAATTGGTGTTGTTCAGCGGGACGAACACCCACGAGGACTCCACCGCTATCTACCAGCGCTGGCTGGAACAGTATAAAGGTACAGATCGCGTCACCGGTTCGCCGCAGGTAGATCGCCGCACCGCGCTGATCGACCACTTCCGCAAGGACGACGGCAAAGGCGCGGAAATCATGATCGCCACCGAAGCGGCTGCCGAAGGCGTCAACCTGCAGTTTTGCGCGCTGATCATCAACTACGACCTGCCGTGGAACCCGCAGCGCGTGGAACAGCGCATCGGCCGCTGCCACCGCTACGGTCAGCGTTTCGATGTGGTAGTCATCAACTTCCTCAATACCCGTAACCAAGCCGACCAGCGAGTTCTGGAACTGCTCACTGAGAAATTCAATCTATTCTCGGGCGTGTTTGGCGCAAGCGATGAAGTGCTGGGCCGCATCGAGGGTGGCCTCGATTTTGAGAAACGCATCCTTCAAATCTACGATACCTGTCGTCAACCCGAGCAGATCGAAGCCGCCTTCAATGCCCTTCAAACAGAGCTGGAAGAAGTCATTGCCGACCGAATCAAGCACACCCAATCACAGCTTCTGGAAAATTTTGATGAGGATGTTCACGACCGGCTTAAGCTGCGACTGCAGGACGCCGAGGCGCGTCTCGACAAGCTGGGGCGCTGGTTTTGGGGCGTCACCTGCTATGCATTAGATGGCCGCGCGCATTTTGACGAACAGTCCTACGCATTCTCATTAAGCAAGCCGCCTACTGGAATATCCGCTGGCCGTTACCAGCTCATTCGAGGTTCGACGCAGCCGGACATGCTGGCGCACGCCTACCGCCTCAGCCATCCGCTTGGGGAGTGGAGCATTGACAGCGGCCTGAATGCTGCGACGCCTGTTGCCACCTTGAAGCTCGACTACAGCAAACACGGGGCACGCATCTCCGTCATCGAGCGACTGCGCGGTATGTCCGGCTGGCTGACGCTGGCGCGGGTAAGAGTCACCGCGTTCGAGACCACGGAGGCGCTGTTGTTCTCAGGCCTCACTGACGATGGTCAGGTGTTAGATCAGGAAGCCTGCGAAAAGCTGATGGCCATTCCGGCAGCTAGCAAGCCCACTCCCTTGAGCACAGCCGTGCCCGAGGCACTTCTGGCCAACAGCCAGCGTGCGATCACCGCTACCATTGCCCGAGTGCTGGAAGCCAACCAGCGCCTCTTCAATGAAGAACGGGACAAGCTGGAACGCTGGGCTGACGACAAGCTGCTGGCCGCAGAAGAAGCCCTGAAGAACACCAAGGCGCGTATCGCCCAGTTGAAGCGCGACGCCCGCAAGGCTGTCACTTTGCACGAGCAAGACGGCATCCAGCGCGAACTGTCTGAGCTGGAGCGCAAGCAACGACGTCTGCGTCAGGAAATTTTCTCCGTCGAGGACGAAATCATCGCCGAGCGTGACCAATTGATAGTGTCGCTCCAGCAGCGCTTACAAGAAAAAACAAGCAACGAGACCCTGTTTAGCGTGCGCTGGCAGGTTAACTAATTGAGCACAAGAGAAAGCATGACAAGTCCAGCCGATCAAACAAACGCTACCTCCGACCTGGGGTACAGCCCCGACCCCTTGGCCCAGCGCCGCGCCGAACTGCTGGCCCTGCTGAGCCAGACTGCGCCCGAGCTGCTGAGCGACAATCAGCAGATCAATGTCGACAAGCTTAAGGCATTACTTGGTGAAGAACACACAGCGGGCGGCGAACATTACGAACTGAGCTGGGCTGGCAAATCAGCCGCCCGCCGCGAGATCCAAAAAACGAGCAGCCACACCCTGCTGCCCGACGCCAACAACCCGGTTCAAGCGCAGCACATTTTCATCGAGGGTGAAAACCTGGAAGTGCTGCGCGTGCTGCAAAAAAGCTATTACGGCAAGGTCAAGATGATCTACATCGACCCGCCCTACAATACCGGTAACGACAGCTTTGTTTACCCCGACGACTATTCGGAAACGCTGGAGGAATACCAAAAGCGTACCGGTGAGAAAAACGAAGCGGGCTATCTGAACAAGCAAAGCCTGTGGAAGAAGAACACCAAGGAGAGCGGGCAATACCACAGCGCCTGGCTGTCCATGATGTATCCGCGTTTGTATTTGGCACGAAATCTGTTGCTTGATGATGGAGTGATCTTCATCAGCATTGATGACAATGAGGCAGCGAACTTGAAGTTGCTGTGCGATGAGGTTTTTGGTGAAGAAAATTTGCTATGTCAATTTGCTTGGCGAACTGATGGCAACTTCGATAACCAGGCTAAGTTCAAGCAGTGTCATGAGTACATTCTCGCGTATGCAAAAAATGAAAGTGCGTTTCCTCATCCATTAATAGTTGATCCCAATACTCCAAGCAACAGTAAAATTTTTAAGCCGGAAATAAGAAATACGATAGTCAAAAACGGGCCGAAGAATCCACCAAGCGAAGTCCTTCTCCCAGCAGGCTTTCCCGCAGCATTTCAAAATGGGGTGATTGAGGCCCGAAAAGATTCTTGGCCACAAGTCCTCGATGAAATAAGGGTAATAGATGGGCGATTGACTCACGCCGCAAGGGTTTTCAGTGGTTGGAGTTCAAAAGATTTGCTTGAGGCATTCATCGCCAATGGATGCAAAGAAATAGTTGACGCAAAAGATCAAGCGACGGCATTTGAGATTTCCGCAACAGGAGCAATAGAGGCGGTTAAGGTGAGAGGCGAGCCAAGCCATGTCATTTCAATTCTATCGGGATTCGGTGGGCCACAAAAAGCAACGGCAAGTCTACAGGCCCTGGAGGTACCCTTCACGGACTACCCAAAGCCAGTTTCCCTAGTGAAATATTTTTCAAATATGGCAAACGGCAACGATTTTATTGCAATGGATTTTTTCGCTGGAAGCGGAACAACGACGCAAGCAATTATGGAACTGAACTGTGACGACGGTGGATGTCGTCAATCCATATCGGTCCAAATGCCCGAACTCCTCGACGAAGACAGCGAGGCCTATAAATCCGGTTACCGTACAATCGCAGACATCACCCGAGACAGAATCGACAAGGTAATCGCTAAGCTGAAGGCAGAGCACCCGGACAAAACCGCCGACTTGGCCTGTGCGCATTTCAAGCTGGCCCCGTCCAGCTTCAAGGTCTGGCGCGGCGACGTGAACGACGCGCAGGCCCTGCGCGACCAGCTGGCCCTGTTCCAAAGCACTGAAAAAACCGGGCAGGCCCCGCAAGAGGTGGACGCGCAAACCGCCATGCTGACGGAGTTACTGCTCAAGCACGGCCTGGGCACCTTGGGTGTGCACGCCATCAGCAAGCCTCTGCAAGTGGCGGGCGTGACGGTGCATCGGGTGTTGACGCACGACGACAAGCACATGTGGCTGTGTTTTGAGCCTTACACCGAGGCGCTGAAAGAGGAAATCGTTCGCTCCCGCCCAGCGCAGGTGGTGATGCTCAACTCCTGCTTTGCGGGCAAGGATGGACATGGGGCCGACGAGATGCTGTCGAATCTACAGCTGGAGCTGGCAGGGCTGGACATTGGCCTGACGGTGATTTGAGAGAGCCATCGCCATGAGTCAAACGATGAAACTCCAGTTTTCACACCAGGACTACCAAACCAAGGCGGTGGACGCCGTCGTCAAGGTCTTCGATGGCCAGCCCCTGGCCAAGAGCGATTTTGCACTCGCGGGTCAGAATGGCAGCGTGACCTATGCGGCCAATGGCAGCATTGGCAACGCGTTACAACTCTCGGAAGAGCAAGTGTTGGCCAACGTGCAGGCAGTGCAGAAGGCTAATAGCCTGCCCGTGTCTGTCGAACTGGTGGCCTCGCTGTCGGACAACGGTAAAGAGGTGTTTTGCCCGCTGAACTTCACCATCGAGATGGAGACGGGCACGGGCAAGACCTATACCTTCATCAAGACCATGTACGAGCTCAACAAGCTCTACGGCTTTAAGAAGTTTGTGGTGGTGGTGCCCAGCGTGGCCATTCGCGAAGGCACGATGAAAAATCTAGAAATCACGCGAAGCCACTTTGCGGCCGACTATGCGAACGTTCCCTGTGTGCCGATTCTGTACAACGGCGATAAGCTCACCGAATTGCGCCACTTTGCCCAGTGCGATGCGTTGAGTGTGCTGGTGATCAACATCGACAGCTTCACCAAGGACAACAACAAGATCAAGCAAAAGGGCGAGCGTGCGTTTGCCCCCATCGAGTACATCAAAGCCGTCAACCCTATTGTCATCGTGGACGAGCCACAAAACTTTGAAACCGATGTCCGCCGTCGTGCTTTGATGGACTTGAACCCACTCTTTACGCTGCGTTATTCAGCCACCCACAAAAACCCCTACAACCTCTTGTATTCGCTCAATCCGGTGCAGGCCTATGACCTAGGGCTGGTCAAGCAGATCGAGGTGGACGGTGTGTTGGCGGACGAGGATCACAACGAGGCGTTTGTGGAGTTAATCAGCATCGACGCCAAAGCGAAGGGCATCACGGCCAAAGTGCGCCTGGATGTGAATGACAAAACTGGCCCCAAGCGCAAGGAGCTGACGCTCAAGCTGGGGGATGACCTTTACGACAAGTCGGGCAGGCGGGACGTCTATCGCGATGGATACATCCTGAACGAGTTTTTGAGTAACGATGAGATCGAATTTTCGGGCGGTCGTGTGCTGCGGGTGAGCCAGGCGCAAGGTGGCCTGGCCGATGATGTGATGAAGTTCCAGATCGAGCGCACGGTGGCCGCGCACTTTGCCAAGCTGAAAAATTTTCAGCCCATTGGCGTGAAGGTGCTGAGCCTGTTCTTCATTGACAAGGTGGCCAACTACCGCACCTTCGACGAGGAGGGCAACCGGGTGGCAGGAAAGTTTGAGGTCTGGTTTGAAGAGGCATTCAACAAATACACCAGCATGTCCAAATATCGTGGGCTGATTCCCCATGCGGCCAACGAAGTTCACGACGGCTACTTCTCGGGCGACAAAAAAGGCAAGGGTGCCAAGGCTAAAACGGTGTGGGTGGACACCTCGGGCACGGTGGCCAAGGACGACAGCACTTACCAGCTGATTATGAAAGAAAAGGAACGGCTGCTGGGCGCTGACGAGCCGCTGCAGTTCATCTTCAGCCACTCGGCCTTGCGCGAAGGCTGGGACAACCCCAATGTGTTCCAGATTTGCACCCTCAACGAAACCAAGAGCGCTATGAAAAAGCGCCAAGAAATTGGTCGGGGTCTGCGCCTGTGCGTGAACAAGAATGGTGAACGCGTTCAAGATAAGCGCGTGAATGTGTTGACCGTGATCCCGAACGAAAGCTACGAAGCCTTTGCGAAGGCCCTGCAGCAGGAGATCGAGGAAGAAACTGGCGTGAGCTTTGATAAGCGCATCAAGAACGCCCGTGCTAAGGCGCGCATCCAGCGCAAGACACTAAATCCCGAAGAAGAGGCACTGTTCCAGGCGATCTGGAACAAGATCAGCTACCAGACTCGTTATAGCGTGCGGTTGGACACTCCTAGGCTGATTGCAGAGTGTGTGAAGGCGTTGAGTGATCTGAACCAATACCCCGCAGTGAAGCCGCCAAAGATACGCGCCGATAAGGCCAAAATTGTCATGCGTGCTGAAGGTGTGCAAGGCATTCACACCGCGACGAATGACACTGACGCGGTGATGTATGGCACTACGGTGCCCGATGTGTATTCCTACATCCAGAATCGAGTGCACCTCTCCCGGACGACACTATTCGCCATCCTGGACGGATCAGGCCGCTTAAACGAGCTATTGCTTAACGCGCAGGCATTTTTGGACTTGGCAATTTCAGCCATTCGCACGTGCTTGCAAACGCTGATGGTAGAGGGTATTGAGTACCACACCATCAATGGCCGTCGCTATGAGATGAGCCTGCTAAATGAAGAGCTGGAAACGTACCTGAGCAGCGTGTACCCGCCCGCTCAGGACGACATGACGACGCCCATAGAGAAAACTTTGCTGGAAGCCCAGCCGCTGGACGAGCAAAAAGCGCCCGTTGGCGAAGCGTTTTCATGCGTTTTAAGTGACAGCGATACCGAGAGCCAGTTTGCCCATGACTGCACGGTAGATGAACGGGTCAAATTCTTCTTCAAGCTGCCAGGCAAATTCAAGATCCCGACCCCCTTGGGGACCTACAACCCCGATTGGGCTGTGGTGCTGGAGAACGACAGCCGGGTCTACTTTGTAGCAGAAACCAAGTCCACAACCGTCAAAGCCAACCGCCGCCCTGCAGAAAACCTGCAAATTGCCTGTGGGCGCAAGCATTTTGAGCTGGTCGATAACGTGACGTTCAAAGATGTCACGACGTTGGAGGAGCTGATAGCAGGAGGCAGTTAATAGCGCTTGGGATGGATGGGAGCACGTTGTTCGCGCCGAGGCGGCGCTTAGCGTGGTGAACTTCGCTTGGAGTTGGCGATGCAAGCTGCTTGAAGAAGTTGATTGCCACCCTCGTCAACCAACGGATTGCACTTTTGGTACACGCTTTGGTACACAATATGGGAGTGGGGTGTCGGAAGACTTTTATCTAAAGGCATATTGGCGTGCTCTCAACATTCTGCATCGAATAGCTAGTTCCGGCACACGATTTCGAACGTATTCTCTCCGGCATGAACGCCTTTCCGGCCGGTGACTGTGCATTCCATCGTGTTGCCGGGAAGCTGCCGGCTCAGCGAAACCTCGTTGAGCGAGCCATAGTCGCAGGTGAACCATTTCCCTTTGGGGAAGGGACCGTCCAGCGAATATCGAATCACCCAATGGTTCTTCGATTCCTTGATGGTTTCCCCCATCAGGGATCCCAGGTCTTCCGGGGGGCCGTCGATGGGGGCAGCATTGTGCAGGAACAGCGGTGATGAGACATGACCTCGCCATCCCGTTGGCGTGCCGCTCAGTCGAAGCGAGGTGCTGGCAATCTGTGCCGGGCATTCGATTTTGAAGGATGCGGCGCATGCCTCTGTGAAGCTGGCGCATAGCGCCAGCAGGTAGAACCATTTCATCATTCGATCACCGAGTAGGCGTCCGCGTTTTCGGTCGGCCGGATATAGTTGCCCCGGCTGTCCTTGCCCAGTCTTCGTATGAATCTCCTGGAGATCAGGGGTTTTGTGGCGTTGTTCTTCCACTGGTCGACTATATAGACACCATCCGCCACCTGGCTGAGATAGAACGCCGCATGATTGCCGTGAGCGAGCCCGCGCCAGCGGCCGTTGACGAAGGTGGCGATAGCGGTGCCTTCCCGCAGTGCGCGGTTTCCAGCCACAGCGGCGCCTTGCTTCCACGTTCTGGTCATGCCTGCACCCGTGAAGTGTTTAATCAGCGTCACGCATTCACCGTCGCCAATCTTTTCCTGCTTGTCCAGACGGCTCGCTTCCTTGTAGATGAACGCCATATTGTTCTCCGAAGAATGAAGAGCTTCGATTCTGGCGCGACGGCGGGTTGGAACATTGAGCCGCAACAATGGAGTTGTTGCGGCGTCTTGAGCTCACGAATTGTGCAGGGCCCTGATCATCTTCGCCTGTAACACCGCGCCGACGAGGAACAGGACCAGCAGCACCAGGTAAGCGGTCTTCAGGGCTGGCGCTTCAGGGCTCGCCAATAGTGGATTGCCAAGCGGGAGCCGCGTCGAGGTCTCCGTGATGCCGGGAATGAGGCTGAAGAAGAAGGTGGCGGAGTAGCCGATGGTGGCCACATAGGCCGCCTTGCGGCCGAACATGCCAAGGCGCTCGGCGCCGAACGCAAGGAGCAGTGTGGCCAGTGTGACCAGGGCGAATATATGCGGCGGACCGAAGCCGCCGTGTGCGAAGATGCCAAGAGCGCTCACGCAGGTGACAAGGGTCGTTACCACATAGATTCTTCCCAGCGAATTGCGCGAGGTGATCCTGCGATCGCGCCACAAGGCGGCAGCGCCGCTCGCAACGGCGACAAGGCTGATGGCGGTATGGAAGACGCCAAGTTGGGAAAGTCCGAACAGCATTTCGTTCTCCTTGAATAGTCGATGCGTGCAGTGTGCTCGCAGAGGCGCGATCCCGGTATCGGATGAATATCCGATATCATCCGTCCATGGACGATTCGATCTCCGTTTCCGATGCCCTGCTTGCCTTCGCCTTCATGGGCGACTTGAGCATGGGGCAGCCTCCCACGCATTCGCGCCGCGTCGCCTGGCTGGCCCGGCGCATCGCGCAGGACCTGGGGCTGGAAGCTGGCATCGGCGAAGAGGCAGAGCAAGTCGCGCTTCTGCGCTGGGCGGGCTGCACGGCCAACGCCAGCGATGTCGCCGGCGTGATTGCCGACGATGTGCAGGGACGGCGCGCCATGCTCGCCTTGCGTCCGCAGGAGATGCAGGTGATCGTGGCGCCCGAGGACCTCGCCCAGCAGGCGCCGCATATCGCCGCCGTTCACTGCGAAGTGGCCTCGCTCATTGTGTCCGCGCTCGGCCTGTCCCCCTCCATCAATATCGCGATGGACTTCCTCTTCGAAAAATGGAATGGCAGTGGCGTACCGGGCAGGCTGGCGGGGAATGAGATTCCCTTGCCGGTGCTGATCGTCCATCTGGCAGGAGATTGTGAACTGCTGGCGCGCGAACACGGTCTGCCGCAGGCGGCCGCATTGATCGCTCAGCGCGCCGAAGTGGTCTACCCCCGAGCCTTCGCCGAGCTGGCGTGCGCCAGTCTGCAGGCCTGGCTGCAGGAGCTCGATGCAGCTCCGCTTCCCATACCGCTTGCCCAATCGCGCAAGGTGCCGCTCTCGCTGCTGGCGGATGCGATTGACCTGAAGCTGCCCTGGCTGACGGGCTTTTCGCGCGCTTGCGCAAACACCGCTGGCGAGCTGGCCGCACGCCTCCAGCTGCCGCAGGAGGAACAAGCGCTGGTGCGCCGGTCGGCACTGTTGCACAGCCTCGGACGCGTGGCCATCCCAAACAAGGTGTGGAACCGCGAGGGGCCTCTCTCATCCTCCGATTGGGAGCAGGTGCGCCTGGGGCCCTACTGGACCGCCCGTCTCGCCAATCTGGTTCCGGCCCTGAAGAATGAGGCGGAAATGGCGTCCTACGCTTACGAGCGGCTGGACGGCTCGGGCTATTTCCGCGCCGCCTCCGGCGCCGCCACGGGGTCTGCGCTGTGCATTCTGCCGGTGGCCAACTGCTGGATCGCGCTGCAATCTCCCCGCCCGTGGCGCGCGCCCATGCAGCCTGAGGAAGCGCGGGCGCATATGGAGAAGCAGATGGCCCTTGGCCGCTTCGATGCCGCCGTCGTGGCTGCGCTGGACGGAAGAAGCGCCGCACTCGCTGCGCCGAGCAAAACCACACACAGCGTGCAGCTCTCGGCGCGCGAGCGCGAGGTCCTGCAGCGCATCAGCAAAGGCGAAAGCAACAAGGAGGCTGCCCGCCAGCTGGGCCTCAGCCCCGCCACCGTGCGCACCCACCTCGAAAGCGTGTTCCGTAAGCTTGAATGCAACAGCCGTGCTGCTGCAACACTGAAAGCTTCATTAATGGGGCTGCTCTAAGCTGCCGCAGCATTCAGTCTGATGTATTCGATATTCAAGGTAATGCATTCGTTATAGCGCAGAACAAAGTAATCACCATCGATAGGATAGAACCGTTCAGTCAGGTCAGACTGTTGGACTTGGCCACGGGGTTTGTCTACAGTGATCGGCCGACGCATCACCTCCTCCAGAACCAGCCTGTCGAGTCTTCCTTCCGGATCCACAAAGAACTCGTCCACTATTCCTGTGAACAGAATAGCTTCGCCAGCAACGTTGACAATTGCAGACACGACGACGAAGGCGGGTTCATCCTCTCTGTCTGACACTGTCAGCAGGTAGTACCACGGCGCCTGATGAAAACGGAACAGTGAGCTGAACCGCTTACCTGCCCGATCCAGCCGATATTTCGAAATCACCAGTCGGATCGCTTTCGGAATGAAGTAAGAGAAGACAATCAGAGAGATGGCGTAGCCCGCAACATTCGCAGAGTGGCCCGAAATTGCGGCCACCGCCCTTGATTGCGCGTTTGGATCAGAGATGAGCAGGCCCAGGAATGCCGCCGTATCCAGCCGCAGACTCACGGTCGCACTCGCGAGCGTAAGCCAGGCTGTGTGTAGCCCTATCGACCAGAGAACTCCTTCAGTGACGACCTGGCCGAAAGGAGAGTAGTCCAGTGAAGTGCGTTCCGCCCGTTTGATTCGCGAGCGAAAGATAAAGCCGGGGAGAAGAAGCAGGAAGATTACGATCGCAGGGAGTGCGATGTTCATCTCGCCGCCCGTCTAGGATGCCGTGTTCTTCGTGGGGATCGTGCGCGCGCGATAGACTGCTCCGCTGCTGTCTCGAATCAAGGTATCAGGCGCCCCTTCCGGAACGCTCTTGTTCGCAAGGAAGCGGCGCAGATCGGCTTTCGCCACCGGATCGGCGAGCAGTCTGGTTGCCAGTTTGCTTTTAAAGGCTTTCATCGCTTTACTGTGCCACAGGTGCGGTGCGCTGTATAGCGCTCGCGCAAACGGGCAAACGTTGCGTACGTAAGACGCGCCCGCGCCTATCGCACACATGCTTTCCATTGAAAAATTTTTGTCTCCCTCTGACAGCCGGGTTCAGTGTGCGTTTTACGTGCTCTAACGCACATAGCGCTGCCTGTTGACCTGATTTAATCCTGCTATTATTTATTCAAGCAAATGCCACTTTGCCTTGTGCAGGCCGTTGATACCGCTCATGCCTGTGCGCTTCCACCGGAAGTAATCTAAGCTACGTTGGCTTGAAGTGCTGTCTGAAAGGGGAACCTCATGGAACCGGTACAAGACAACCTGCCGATCGAAAGCGCTAGTGCGGGACTGCTGACGACAATGACGCAGCCGCCACGTAACAGCCGCATGCTGCCCGCCAAGGGATCCTGCTGGTATTGCGAAAAGCCGCTCGACAGCGTGCGCCGCTTCTGCGACCGGGAATGCAAGGACTCCTTCGACGAAGAAGCGCAGTACGACGTTTAAGCATTTTGCAGCAAGGGTTTCAGGGCCGCGAGCGCGCCCTCGAAATCGAATTCGTGCGCGGCGGCCGATACGGTCTCATACACGTTGACCCCCAGCGCCGCAGCCAGTACCGAGGCATGCTGTTCCAGCACATCGATCGCCTCGCCGTTCCCTTCATCCAGCATTTGCGCCAGGCGCCGCAGCAGGGCATCGAGCTCGGCTTGAGCGGGCATGGGCGGCGGCATCGTATCCGGCAGCACCGGGCTTTCCAGCAGCTCGCCGTCGATCATCGCCAGCAGGCGGATCAGCGCATGGTCGAGACGGCGCAACGCCGCGCCTTCGCCGCGGGCGATGACTGCATCCGCTTCCTGCGCCAGCGCATACACCTCCTGCCCGCCGATCAGCCCTGCCGCGCCTTTCAGGGTATGGATGGTGCGGCGCGCCGTTTCAACGTCGCCGCCTTCCAGCTGGATGAGCGCGTCCTGCACCGCCGCGGCGTAGTCGTGGCGGAAGCGCTTCAGGATCTGCAGGTAGATGCGGCGGTCGCCCATCAGCCGCTCCATGCCGAGGGCGGTGTCGAGCGGCACGGTGCTGGCAAGCAGGGATGCGGAAAGTCCGGCCATCGTTCCTATTTTGTCGTGAAGGACCAGTTGCGCGTAACGGCGGCGCCGTCCACGGAACCGGCGAAGCTTACATCATAAGTGGTCGCCGCGTTCAATTTCGCGAGCGGGATGATGGCTGCCGCCGAGGCGGGCGTGTTGCTGTCCGTGGACTTGGTCAGCAGGCGCGCGGCAAGGTTGCTGCCGCCGCGCGGCTTCACGGTGAAGCTGGTTACCGCGATGGTGGACGCGATATTGGCATGCACGCTGATCGGGTAGCCCACCTCGTTCTGGTTCGGCACCGGGTCGGGCGCTTCGCTGTCGCTCATGAAGTTGACCGGCACGGCCGTCTGGTCCACGCCCGGATACACCGCCACCGTTCCCCGCGCAACGCCCGCGCCATAGCCGCCGCTCGCCGCCATGGCCGCCGTGAAGTAGGTGTAGTTGCTGTTGCTGGTTGCGGCGCCCGTACCCGCCTCCTTGAACACCGGTTCGAAGATCACGAAGCGGTGGTAGATGGCGGCGATGAGTTCTTCCGCATGGTAGAAGCCCGCACGGTCGCCCGCCGCCGAGATCACTTCGCCATAGGCGTAAGGCGCTGTGACCCTGTAGCCCGCCGCGTTGAAGCGGTCGATCAGGTTCGCGCCCGTGAAGCCGGGATTGCCCGCCACCTGCGTGTGCGACACGGTATTGTTGGTCATCAGATAATTTGCATGTCCCTGGGAGGCAAGGTCCATCTGGGCGTTGCGTGCCAGCGTGGCGAGCCCGATCTGGGAGCGGCGGAAGTTGAACCAGTTGAAGCCGTCCGTCGCGGTGTTGCCGGTGGCTGCGGGCGCGCCGGGCGCGGAAGGCGTAGGCGGCGGATTGGTCGGAGGCGGCGTAACACCGCCGGAGTTCGAGGAACCTCCGCCTCCGCCGCATGCGCTCAACAGGGCAGCCAGCAGGAGGGCAAGAAAGCGGATGTGACGGGTATCGCTTGAGCGCATGATCTGCTCCAGTACTGCCGGAACAGCGTCCGGCCACGAGCCGATTCTATGCCAATTTCCCAGGCGCAGCCGTCCAGTTGCCGTACTGCCAATATTGCATGCCATAGGCTCCCGCCGCGTTAGAATAGCCTGACCAACAATTATTCAGCCCGAGCTTTGAACAAGACCCGCACCGCGCGCATGCAGCGCGCCAAATTCGCCTTGCCCAGCACGGTAACCCTGCTGTCGATTGCCTGCGGCTTCGGCAGCATCGTCATTTCGGTGGACAACGCCCACGTCGGCTTCGCCCAGGACTACCGCCTGGCGGCCGCGCTGCTGGTGCTGGCCGGTATCTTCGACGCACTGGACGGCTTCGTGGCGCGCGCCACCGGCACCAGTTCCGAATTCGGCGTGCAGCTCGATTCGATTGCGGACGTGATGAATTTCGGCTGCGCGCCCGCCATGCTGCTGTATTGCTACGGCTTCGTGCTGATGGGGCCTGCCGATCCCACGCTGTTGCGGGCGGGCGGCATTGCCGCCTTCTTCTTCGTTGCCTGCGGCGCCCTGCGGCTGGCGCGCTTTAATGTGAACGTGGGACGTACCGATCCGCGCTACTTCGTGGGCATGCCGATCACCGCTGGCGCGGCCTGCGTGGCCTCGGTGGTGGTGGCCTGGCCCGAGTCGCCGGAAACGGCCCTGCATGGCTACCTGATCGTGCTGCTGCTCTTCGTGGTGGGCAGCCTCATGGTCTCCACCATCCGCTTCCCCAGCTCCAAGCAGAAGAAAAGCGCCGCCGCCTTCGTGGTGCTGGCGCTGAACATCGGCCTGCTGGTCTGGCTGGGCTACTACTACTTCGTGCTCTTCTTCCTCGTCTACATCGTTGGCACCGTGGCGCTGAACCTGGCCTGGCGCTCCGGCTGGCGCGGCATCGCCCCGCCCAAAACCTACGACGACGAGATTTAAGCCACTTCGCTCTGGCGCGCCGCACCCAGGATATCGAACCACTGTTCGCGCTCCAGGGTGAAGCGCGTCGCCTCCACCGCTTCGGCAATGGCGGCGATGCGGCCGCTGCCCGTGAGCGGAATGGGGCGCGAGGGCAGTGCCATCATCCACGCGAACACCACGCTCGAGAAGGGGCGGTTCAATTCGTTGGCAATCTGCTGGATCTTGCCGCGGAGGGGCTGGAGCTTCGCGTTCTCCTTGTCGAACAGGCGGCCGCCTGCAAGAGGAGACCAGATCATGGGCGCCACGCCCTTGTCCTGCAGGCCGTCGAAGGTCTCGTCGAACATTGGCGCCAGGTGCAGGGGCGAGAACTCGACCTGGTTGGTGGCCAGCGGAATGCGCCGGTGCAGGCACTCGAACTGGTGGCGGCTGAAGTTCGACACGCCGAAATGCTTCACCTTGCCCGCCGCGCGCAGGGCCTTGAAGGCGTCCGCCATCTCGTCGAAGTCCATGAGCGGGTCGGGGCGGTGGATCAGCAGCAGGTCCAGGTGGTCCGTGCGCAGGGCCTTGAGCGAGTTGTCCACCGAGGCAGCGATATGCGCGGCCGTGGTGTCGTAGTGCTTGATCCCGTGGGACGGGCGGGCCGGCCCAACGAGCTTGATGCCGCATTTGCTCACGATCTGCATGCGCTCGCGCAGGGCAGGCCTGAGCGCCAGGGCCTCGCCGAAGAGGCTTTCAACCTGGTAGCCGCCGTAAATGTCGGCGTGATCGAAGCTGCTTACGCCCATGTCCAGGCACTGCTCGATCAGGGCCAGGCGCTGCTGGGGCGTCATCTCCCATTCCTTCATCCGCCACATGCCCGCCACGATACGGGACAGTTCAAGCCCGTCGTCGCTGGTACGGAGGGCGGGGCAGGGCGTCTGGCTCATGGTTCTCGCTCGTCAAATGGTGAAAGCAGGATTATAAGCGGCCCCTGCTGGAAGCGCTTCCAGCCCGGACGTTGCTCCCACAGCTAAATTTTGCCCAGACCCCTGAATTTTCTGATAACTCCATGTATGATGAGGAGATTATTTCCAGTTGGAAGCTTACGGAGGAGCAAGGTGGGTCTGTTATCAATGTTTGGTCGCAAGTCGGGCAGTGGGAAAGAGGAGGCCAGCGTCGAAGAGCTGGACAGCAGCCTGGACTACGATGCCGCAGATGCCATGCTGTGCCGCGACGAGATTACGGACAGCCGCAACCGCCTGTGCGGCTACCGCTTCACCTTCCAGCCCGCTAAGGCGGGCGGCCACGCGCCGGAAGAAGCCTTTTTCGAAGTGCTGGAAGCCACCGAGGTGCCGGCCTTTGCGGCGCGCCGCATGGCCCTGATTCCCGTCAGCGGCGAAGCCATCGCAGAAGGCCGCCATGTGCCGCTGATCGCGCCTTACACCGTTTTCCTGGCGGACTCCCTGCAGGCCACCATGCCTGCCGAGGCGCTGGCGGGCCACCTGTCCGCCCTGCGCAAGTCCGGTCCCAAGGTCGCCCTGAAGGTATCGGGCAAGCAGCTGGCGCCGCAGGCCCTGCTGTCCCAGGCCGATTTCTATTTCGTGGACCTGCATGAAGGCAGCGTCGACGACTTCCAGGTCCTGCTGGGCAAGCTGAAGACCGCCAATGCCAACGCCAAGTTCGCCGTCGACTGCGTGGAAACCTGGGACGAACAGCGCATGTGCCTGTCGCTGGGCGCCGAATTCTGCCTGGGCGGCTTCATGTCCAAGCCGGACGATATCGACCCTGAAGGCCGCCTCGACCAGGGCCGCCTGACCTCGATCCAGCTCCTGAACCTTCTGCGCAGCGATGCCGAGGTGAGCGAGCTGAGCGAAGTGGCCAAGCGCGATCCGGGCCTGACCTTCCAGCTGCTGAAGTGGGCCAACGCGCCGGGCATCGGCTCGACCACGGCGGTGACCAGCCTGAATCAGGCGATCATCGTGCTCGGCCGCAATCACCTCTACCGCTGGCTGACCGTGTCCATGTTCCGCCTGGGCACCGAGAAGGAGCGCGACGAGTCCCTGCTGGAAATCGCCCTGACCCGCGCCCGCTTCCTGGAAACGGCCGGTCCCAAGACCATGCCCAAGGCCCAGCGCGACGAGCTCTTCCTGGTGGGCATGCTCTCCCTCTTCGAGCAGCTGCTGAAGATGCCGATGGCGAAGATCCTGGACGTGATGCACCTGGCCGCGGACATCCGCGAAGTGCTGCTGAACAGCGAAGGCCCTTACGGTCCTTACCTGAAGATGGTGCTGCTGCTGGAGCGCAACCAGGTGGAAAAAGGACTGGCGCTGGCCGACCAGCTGGGCATCGAGGCGGACTCGCTGGCTGAAGCAGGCAGCGGCGCCTTCGCCTGGGCCCAGGAAGCGCTGCGCGCCTCGCAGTAAGCGGCAGGCGCCACACACAAAAAAGCCCGCGCAAGTGAACTGAACCCCAAGAGTTGGACACCAACTTTTGGGGTTTTTTCATGACGAAGTACGATGAGAAGTTCAAGCTAGCGGTAGTTCAGCAGTACCTGCGCGGCGGGGCCGGTTACAGGACGATCGCGCAAGAGCATAGGGTCGCATATGGGATGGTGCGACGCTGGGTGGAGTCGTTCCGGGCCCATGGTGTCGGAGGACTCAAGAAGAAGTTCAGCCACTACAGTGCCGAGTTCAAGCTCTCAGTCTTGCGGCACATGTGGGAAAATGAACTTTCATACGGTCAGACGGCCGCTCAGTTCAATATCCGCAATCCTGGCATTCTGGCTGCTTGGGGGCGTAGTTACGAAAATGGCGGGCTGGATGCCCTGCAGCCCGGCCAACGAGGAAAACCGAGCAAGATGGCAACCGCAACGGAAAAAACAGAAGATTCCCCCAACGATGACACGCGCACCCGCGAGGAGCTGCTGGCGGAGGTAAACCATCTCCGCATGGAGGTGGCATATCTAAAAAAGTTGCGAGCCTTGGTTCAAGCACAGCAGAAGGCGACTCCCGCCAAAAAGCGCAAGTAGTGCAGGAACTAAGGCAGCAGTATCCAATTGCCGGATTGTTGAAGCTGGCAAAGCTGCCGCGCAGCACCTTCTACTACCAGCAGAAAGTGCTTCAAGGCGGCGACAAGCACGCGCAGGTTAAAGAGCAGATCAAGACGATATTTAATCGTCACCAGGGACGTTATGGCTATCGCCGCGTCACTGCCGCGGTGCGTCAGCTGGGTCTGCTGGTCAACCATAAAAAAGTACAGCGCTTGATGGGAACGCTGGGACTGAAATCGCTGGTTCGACCCAAGAAATACCGATCATTCAGGGGCGAGGTGGGGCGTGCTGCATCGAACGAGCTGAACCGCCAGTTCCAGGCCGATGCCGCCAACCAGAAGTGGGTTACCGATGTGACCGAGTTCAATGTGGCCGGCAGGAAGCTGTATCTTTCGCCTGTGCTCGATCTCTACAACGGCGAAATCGTCGCCTTCGAAACCGCCGAGCGTCCCAAGTTCGAATTGGTCAGCTCAATGCTGAAGCAGGCACTGGCGAAACTCGGCCCCAACGACAAACCGATGCTTCATTCCGACCAGGGGTGGCAATATCGTATGCCCGCCTACCAGCGTCAGCTCCACCAACGCGAGCTGGTGCAAAGCATGTCGCGGAAGGGAAACTGCCTCGATAACGCGGCGATGGAGAGCTTTTTCGCGGTGTTGAAGACCGAGTTCTTCTACCTCAATAAGTTCAACAGCGTCGAGGAACTCAGGGCTGGGCTGAAGCGCTACATCCATTACTACAACCATGACCGCATCAAGCTCAAACTAAAAGGGCTGAGCCCGGTACAATTCCGGACTCAGCCCTTGGCTGCCTAACTAAACTGTCCAACTCTTTGGGGTCAGTTCACTCGGGCGCCGTTTTTTTATTTCTTAAAGGGGACAGACCCCTTTAGGAAACATTTCTTAAAGGGGTCTGTCCCCTTTAAGAAATTCAGAACCGGTCGGCGCTTAGCACGGTTACCTCGCCCCAGTTCAGCGCGCGGATTGGCGCCTCGATTTTGCGCAGGTCGCCGATCACCAGCCAGATCGTCTCCTCCGGCTTGATGAACTTCGCCGCTGCGCCAGCCAGCTGCGGCTCGCTCAGCGCGCGCACATTGCCCGCGTAGCGCGACCAGTAATCGTCCGGCAGCTTGAAGTTGAGGCTTGTCAGCGCGGCGTTCTCCAGCGCGTTGATGGTCTCGAAGCGGCCAGCAAGACGCGAAGTCATGTTGCGCATGATGCTCCCGTATTCCTCGCCCTTGATGGGACGTGCGCCCGCAATGTCCTTCACTTCCCTCGCCACCTCCACCATGGACTCCTTCGTCTTGTCCGTCTGCACAGGCGCGATGACGTAGAACATGCGCTGGCCGCGGTGCGTGGTCAGCTGGCCTGCGGTGCCGTAGCTCCAGTGCTTGTCCAGGCGCAGGTTGCGGTTCAGGCGCGAAGTCGCCATGCCGCCGAAGTTCTGCATCACCGGCTCTATCGCCAGGTCTTCCGGTTGGCCCTGGGCCTGCGAGATGTGGGCGGCGACGATGGTGGACTGAGGCGCATCGGGTTTGTCGATCAGGAAGATGCGCTTGCCCTGGGTGGCAGGCACGGTGGGCACCGTCTTGGAAGGCGCGCTGCCCGCCTTCCAGGCGCCGAAGGCCGATTCCAGCATGGGCTTGAGCTTCTCCATGGTGGTGTCGCCCGTGACGACGATGGTCGCGCTGCCCGGCTTGAACCACTCGGCGTGCCACTTCATGAGGTCTTCGCGGCTCAGGGTTGCCACGGTCTTCTCGTAGCCCGAGGCGGGACGGCCGTAGGCATGGCCTTCGCCGTACAGCAGCACCGGCAGGGCGCGGATGGCCAGGTTGTTCGGCTGGGCCTTCTCCTGCGCGATGCCCGCCACCCGGCGCTGGCGGGCCAGCGTGAACTGGTCGGCCGGGAAGGTGGGCGTGAGCGCCGCCTCGGCCATCAGCTTGAGCGAGGGCGCGAGATTCTGGCTGGTGGCCTGCAGGCGCACCACCGAGAGATCCGAGGTGGTGGCAGTGAGCAGGCGCGCGCCCAGCGATTCCAGCGCGTCCGACATCTGGAAGGCATTGTGGTTCCTGCTGCCCTTGTCCAGCAGGTCCAGGGTCAGCGACGCGAGGCCCACCTTGTCTGTGCTGTCGGAGGCGATACCCGCATCCACTGCCAGCGCCACGTTCACGATGGGCGCCGAGTGCCGCTCCAGCAGCACCACGTTCAGGCCATTGGACAGCTTCGCGCGCTGCATCTCGGGGAACTTCACGTCCGGCGCATCGCCCAGCGACGGCAGCACCTTGCGGTCCACGTCCGGCTTGGCGGCCGAAACCTTGGCGAAGGGCTTGACCGTCATCGTGTAATGGTTCGCCTTCAGCCACTTGTTCGCCACCGATTTCACCTCGGCCGGAGTGGCCTTGGCCGTGAGCTCCACCTGTTTCAGGTAGAAGTCCGGCGTGCCTGCATAGGTCATGCTGTTGGCCAGCACGTCGGAACGGCCGCCCATGCCGCCCAGGCGCTCGATACTGCGGGCGAAGCGCGCCAGGTCGCTGGTCTTCACGCGCGCCAGTTCTTCGGCGGTGGGACCCTTGGCCAGCAGCTCGTTCAGCACGGCGTCGATCTCGCGTTCGACGTCGGCAGGATTCACGCCGGGCTTGAGCGTTACGACGATATCGAAGGTGCCGCCCAGCTCATTGCCGTCCGCGCCTGCTTCAACCGCTGTGGCCAGCGCCTTGTCGTAGACGAGGCGCTTCTCCAGCCGCGCGCTGCGCGAACCGGCCAGCAGGCCGCCTACCAGCTGCAGGCTCTGGAGCTCGGGATCTTTCCACGCAGGCGCGTGATAGCTGCGGTAGATGCGCACCTGGGGCACGAGGTCCTCCATCTCGTCGCGCAGATTGCGGTCCAGCTGGGGAATCCAGGTCTCGGTGCGGGGCAGGGGAGGACCCGGCGGAATGGAACCGTAATATTTGTTCACCAGCTCCAGGGCGCGTTCGGGCGTGATGTCGCCCGCCAGGGTCAGCACGGCGTTATTCGGGCCGTAATAGCTGCGATACCACTCCTTGATGTCTTCCAGCGAGGCGGCATTCAGATCGTCCATGCTGCCGATGGTGGACCAGGAATACGGGTGCGAATAGGGATACATTTTCGCGACCTGTTCCTGATAAACCTTGCCATAAGGCCGGTTCTCGCCCTGCCGTTTTTCGTTCTGCACCACGCCGCGTTCCCGTTCCAGCATTTCCTTGGAAATGTAATTGGCGAGAAAACCCATGCGGTCCGCTTCGAGATACAAGGTGCGCTCCAGCGCAGATACCGGAACGTCCTCGAAGAAATTGGTGCGGTCGGTATTGGTGGTGCCATTGCGGTTATTGGCGCCCAAATCGTCCATGGCTTCGCGGAAGCCGTGGGGATAATTCTCCGAGCCGTTGAAGAAGAAATGCTCGAATAAATGCGCGAAGCCAGTCTTGCCGCGTTTCTCGTTGCGCGAACCGACGTGGTACCAGGTGTTCACGGCCACCACGGGCACGCTGTGGTCGGTATGCACGATCAGCGTGAGGCCGTTCTGGAGCACGAATTTCTTGTAGGGGATGGTGTAAGGCTTGAGGTCCACCGCCGCTGGGGCCGCCGGGGCGGCGTGCAGGGCGGGAACGGCGAAGGCTAGAGCGAGGGCAAAGGCCAGTTTTGTTTTCATTGGTCACCTTGTTGTGGTTTTGTCTCCTGAAGCGCGAGCTCAGGCTCGCGCTGGGCCATTCTACGCCCGTTTGCGCTGGGCAAGCATGCCAGTTATGAGCGTATCCATGCTAAGATTTGGCTCATGATTGCGCAGGCACTTTTCACTCCCGCCCAGCAGAAGCTGCTGGGCTTGCTATTTGTACGTGTGAACGAAGGGTTTCACCTGAACGAGATCATGCGTCTTACCGGCCTGGGCAGTGCTTCGGCCCAGCGGGAGCTCAAGCGCCTGCACGAGGCTGGGCTGATCGTGTCCGAACGCATCGGCAATGTGCGCCAGTTCCGGCCGAACAAGGAAAGTCCCGTCTACGAGGAGCTGCGCAGCCTGGTGAAGAAGACCTTCGGCCTGGTGAGTGTGCTGAATTCGGCCCTGGCGCCGATGCGCCGTTCGCTGAATGTGGCCTTCGTTTATGGTGCCACGGCGAAGGAACAGGAAATGTCCGATAACCCGGTCGAACTGCTTTTGATCGGAGAAAATACGACGTACGGCGAATTACTGAATCGCCTTCCGATTGCCGAGAGAATATTGCGGCGCCGGATTAATCCCAATTTATATTCCGTGCCCGATTTCCAGCGCCGCCTGCGAGATAAACAGCCGTTTATTTTGAAAGTGCTGGAAGACCGCAAGGTATTCGTGCTGGGCGACGACCTCGATCTTGACGAAATCGTGCGCGGTGAAATGAATCCCGCCGTCGACGAATTCATTTAGCCTGCACTATGGCGGCACGCGGGGAGAGGTAGATTTCGCGGGCGCGCGGACGGGGTTTCCGTTCGCCGGGAAAGCTCAGGGACAGGCGGGTGAACAGGCCCGGTTCCGATTCCACGCGGATGCTGCCGCCAAATGCGTTCACCACCTTCTTGCAGAAAGCCAGGCCCATGCCGGTGCCGCCGCTGCTGTGGCGGGTGCTGTAATAGGGGTCGAAGACGTGGGGCAGCACGTCGGGCGGAATGCCCTGGCCCGTATCCGCCACCACCAGCCAGTTCTGCTCGCCCTCCCGGAAGCACTCCACCGTCACGCCGCCCCGGCCCGCCGCCTTTACCGCGTGCAGGGCGTTCTTCAGCAGGTTGTAGAGCACATAGACCAGCAGGGTATCCGAGCCGTAGAAGCTGAAGTCCTCGCGCAGCAGAAGCGCTACCCGTTCCCGCTCCGCCTCCGCGAAGGGATAGCAGGCGATGGCCTCCTCGATGCACTTGCGCACCGAGTGCAGGGCGAAGTCGTCGCATTGCAGCGTGCCTGCCCGGGCCGACGCGAGCAGCATGTCCACGATGAAGTTCGAGCGCGCCACCTCGGCCTCGATATGCGTGGCGATCTCGCTCAGGTAGCGCAGCTGCTCCGGCGCGAGGCCGGGCGCCTCCGAACGCTGGTAGCCCGCGATCAGCTCCGGCAGGCTGCGCGCCAGCACGCGCGACTGGCTGCGGATCGTAGCGAGCGGGGTGCGCACTTCGTGGGCGATGGTGGCTGCCGCCGCCATCGGGTCCGCCAGCAGATTGTGCCGCACCATGGCCTGCGCGATCAGGCCCAGGCTGCAGGCGATGCACAGCACGCCGGGCGGATAGAACTCCACGCCGTAGTTGCACAGATAGTCCACCGCCGCCGCGAAGTAGATCAGGATGCTGAACAGGCAATAGCGCAGGCGTGTGCGCTCGGTGGACACGGCGACCTCCTGGCGCAGGTAAAGCAGCGCGACAGCCCGCCCCACCACGGCTACCGTCTGCGCGAGGTAGAGGGGATGCAGCACGCCCGCCATGGGGTAGTAGCCGAAGAAATAGGGATAGAGGCCTGCCACCACCCAATCGGTGCCTAGCAGCAGAACCGCCAGCACAGCCGACAGTCCGTAGCTCGCGTACACGAGGCGGCGGTCCCCGTGGCGGCGCGTCAGCTCCGTAATGAAATGGTAGAGGGCGGTCGGCAGAAAGAGAATCGGCACATAGCCCGCCTGCACGATACGCCAGGCGATATCGGCATCCTCCGTCTGGAACAGCACCGCCCATGCGGCCTGCCACAGAAAGGTTGTGATGCAGAGCAGGAAGAAGGTCACGCTCACGCGGTTCGCGCCGCGCGAATGGAGCACGTATGCGCCGTAGCTGATAAACAGAGCAGACACCACCGCTGGCAGGAGCGAATACATGCAATCTTCCTCATGAGAATCATTCACGCGGACCGATAGTAACAACGGGCTGTTGCAAAAGCCATGCACGTATCGTGGAATTCTTAGCAAGCCTTGCGTTAGATCAAAAGTGCGCTAGGCATTTACGCAAGAGTAAATATAGGCCCACCCGTTAAGGAGAAATCCCATGTTTATGCACGCATCCGACGCTCTTGCCACTGCTCCCCGCGCCGACCTGACCTTCCATCATGAACTGTCGATTTACCTGAAGGACTCGAACGCCTACGGCAACACCTACTTTGCGCGCTACTTCGAGTGGCAAGGGATCTGCCGGGAAAAGTGGTTCTACGATTGCATCTCGCGCGACATGCTGAAGAACGAAGGCGTGTTCATCACGAAGCACGCGGAACAGGAATACCTGCAGGAGACCTTCCCCTTCCAGGACATTGTCTGCGAGGTGAATACCTACGATGTAAAGCGCTGCTCGTTCTGGCTGGAGTTCCGCTTCTACGCGGACGGCAACCCGGTCTCGATCGGGCGGCAGCAGATCGTCTTCGCCAACCACGCCAAGCACATCACGGCGCTGCCGGAGCTGGTGCTGAAGCGCATCAAGCGCTACGAGCTCCGCTAACCGCCGGCCCCATGTCCAACCTTGGGGTCACACCCCCAAGGTGGACACGGGCTCAGCTGCAGTTAGTGCTGCTGTCGGGCGATCCAGTTGTTGACCTTGGTTTCCAGCAGGCTGAGGGGAAGGGTGCCGTCTTCCAGCACCACCTGGTGGAAGGCGGGGAGGCTGAAGCGCGGGCCCAGCGCTTTCTGCGCGCGCTGGCGCAGTTCCATGATCTTGAGCGCACCGATCTTGTACGCCACCGCCTGTCCCGGCCATGCCATATAGCGCTCGGTCTCGCTCTTCGCCACCTCGTCGTAGCCCAGGGTGTCCTTCATGTACTGGATGGTCTGCTCGCGCGTCCAGCCTTTGGCGTGCATGCCCGTGTCGACCACCAGCCGCACGGCGCGCAGCATTTCGTCGTTCAGGTGGCCGAAGTATTGCGCCGGATCGTCGAACAGCTGCATCTCGCGGCCCAGGGTTTCGGCGTACAGCGCCCAGCCTTCCGTGAAGGCGGTATTGCCGCCGAACTTGCGGAAGTTGGGCAGCTCCAGTTCCTGCATCAGCGCGATGTGGAAGTGGTGGCCCGGTTTGCCTTCATGCAGGAAGAGCGTGGTCATGCCCGTGCTGCCGTACTTCTTCGGATCCGTGACCACGGACCAGAACACGCCGGGACGCGAACCGTCCGCCGCGGGCGCCGTGTAGTGGTCGGAGGCAGTGTCGCGGCTCAGCTCAGGCTCCAGGCGAAGATCGAGCTTCGCCTTGGGCAGCAGGGTGAACATGGACGGCAGCTTCGTGTCCAGAACGTCGTTCAGCTTGTGGTAGACCGCCTGCACCTCATCTTCCGTTTTGAAGGGGAAGAACTTGGGCTGCTGCGCAATCCAGCCGGGCAGCCCCGCCGCAGGACCCGTATAGCCAAGCTGCGGGCCAAGGCGTGCGTACTCGGACTGGATGCGCGCCACTTCCTTCAGGCCCGTTTCGTGGATCTGCTCGGGCGTCAGCTGCGTCGTCGTGGAATCGGCGATGCGCACCTTGTACCACGCCGCGCCGTTCGGCAGGGCGCTGATGCCGGTGCTCGTGCGGCAGGCCGGGATATACGTCTGCTCCAGGTATGCCGCCAGCCTGGACAGCGACGGCAGCAGCTTGCCCACCGTTGCGCGGTAGGACTCCGTCAGGCGCTGCTTGTCTTCCGCGCTGAAGCTGGCGGGCAGTTTCCCGATGGGCGTGTAGTAGATGCTCTGCTCAGGCGCCGCGCTCACCAGCTTCTGGAACTGGGGCAGGGCGGATACCATGATGGCCTTGGGCTGCACCACGCCGCGCCGGATGCCTTCGTCCATATTGGCGATGGCCTGGTCGATCCACGCGGGCAGCTGCGAGAGCCGGTTTTGGTAGGCGTCGTAATCCTTCACGGTCTTGAGGGGCTGCGAGGCGTCGCCGCTGGAGAAGTTGGCCAGGGTGACGGGCATGCTGTCCATCTGGTTGATCGGCAGCAGGTGCTCGGGGAAGGGCTCGTAGGAGAGCAACGTCTTCAGCTCGAAAGCCAGCACCTCGTAGTTGATGCGGTCGCGCTGGGTGAGCGCGCGCTGGTCGATCTGCTTGAGCCGCGCGCTGAAGCCGCGGTAGCGGTCGAACTGGCGCTTGCGTTCCACGGGCGAGATGGCCATGCCGATCTGGTCGTCGAAGCGGTTGTCGCCGTTCTCGGTGGCGTCCACAGGCTCGAAGCGGGCCAGCGCATCGTAGTATTCGTCGGCCAGTGCGCGGAACTTCTTCGCGGCCGCTTCGGATACGGCGGCAGAGACCTTGCTGGCGGCAGGAGCCGCTGCCTGGGCGGGCAGATACGCCATCAACAGTGCGGCGCTCAATGCAGCCAGGGGCAGGCGGTGCTTCATCGGTGGTCTCCTCTAATAGTGTTGGAACGCAATCGGCGACAAGCATAAGCGATTTGCTCCGTGCTGCGATAGCGTAATTGCCGTGTGGCAAGCATTTTTGTGTCAGAATGGATATTCCTGTCTGCCGGAAGCCGAACGATGCGCCTGCCTGTCCTCTGTCTCCTGAGTTTCGCCGCTGCGGCGGCGCATGCCGATGTGGGCCTGCTGGGCGTGATGACGAACCGTGCCCTCCTCTCGGTGGACGGTGCGGCGCCCCGCATGTACGGCGTGGGCGCCACGCTTCCGGACGGCGGCAAGCTGGTCGCCGTTTCGCGCGGCGACGCCACCATCGAACACAATGGCCAGCGCTACACCGTCGCCCTCGGCCAGCCCGCCGCGCGCGCAGGGTCCGCAGGCAAATCGGAGAAGCTGGTGCTGGCGCCGGACGCGCAAGGACATTACGTGGTGCAGGGAGAGATCAACAGCGTATCCGCCCGCATGCTGATCGACACTGGCGCGAGCCTTATCGCGCTGCCCGGCCACGAAGCGGAACGCATGGGCATCGATTTCCGCAAGGGCCGCCGCGTCTATGTGAGCACCGCCAACGGCCAGACCGTGGCATGGCGCGTCAAGCTCGATACGCTGCGCCTCGGGGACATGGAGCTGCATGCGCTGGACGCCCTGGTCCATGAAAGCGGCCTGCCCATCATCCTGCTCGGGAATTCCTTCCTGAACCGCTTCGACATGCGGCGCGACGGCGACCAGATGACGCTGCAGCGCCGCTACTGAATTTCCGCCAGCCGCTTCTCGTACAGCGCCGCCACCAGGTCGGACTGCGTCACCATGCCCGCCAGGCGCTGTTCGTGATCGACCACGGGAATATGGTGGAAGCCCGAATCGGCCATGAGCGGCACGAGATCGACGATGGGCGTATCCAGCTGCGCCACCTGCGGGCGCGGCGTCATGATCTGGCCGATCACTTCGGCTTTCTCCGAATGCGTGCGTCCGCTGGGGCGCAGGAAGTGCAGCAGGCGGTCGCGCATGCTGCGGTAGTCGTCCACGCCGCCGTGCGCCAGGAAGTCGCTCTGCGTCACGATGCCGATGACGCGGCGGGCAGGATTCAGCACCGGCAGCGCGGCGATGCGGTGGCCGCGCATATCCTTCCATGCCTGGGTAAGGCCCGTGCCGTATTCGGCCGAGATCACATCCTTCGACATGATGTCGCCGCAGGTGATGACGCCGAAGCGGCGCTGGTAGGCGCGCATCTCCGTCTGCAGGAAGAGCGATTCGAGATCGTCGCGGCTGATATCCAGCACTTCGTTGTAGCGCTTGAGCACCACGTCGAGATCTTCCGGCGTGAAGCCGAGGCGCGCGGTCGGCACATTGTCCGCCGTGGCGTGGGGATGGGCGGGCGGCGCCACCACGTGCGGATAGCGCTTCCCCGTCAGGCGGTGATAGAGAATGGCTGCCGCCACCATCAGCACGGAGTCGAGCAGCACGGGGCCCAGCGCAAAGGCGAATCCCGCCGTCTGCACGGCGGGGCCGCCGATCACGATCATCAGCGCGCTCGCGCCGCCGGGCGGATGCAGGCAGCGCAGCGCGAACATGGCGCCGATGGCGAGGGCGCTGGCCAGGGCTCCCAGCAAGGGCAAAGGCAGCGCATGGCCCAGCCACTTCCAGCACGCAGCGCCCACCAGCGCGGAGATGACATTGCCGCCGATGACGGGCCAGGGCTGGGCCAGCGGACTGGCGGGAAGGCAGAACAGCAGGACGGCGGAAGCGCCCATGGGCGCCACCAGCCACACCGCATCGGGAGAGAGCAGGGCGCGGGCGCAGAGTGCGGTAATGACAAGACCGATCAGGGCGCCGGCACTGGCGCGCACGCGTTCACTTCCACTCGCCGTTGAGGGAGGAGGGATCAGGGATTTCAGCATCCCGCCATTATCCTATGCCGCGCCCGCTCCCACCAGATGCAGGGGCAGGGTGGTGGTGTACTTGATCTGCTCCATCGAAAACGCGGACGATACGCCCGTCAGGTTTGCCACCTTGATCAGCTTCTTGTAGAAGCGGTCGTAGCCTTCGATATCGGTGGTCACCACCTTCAGCAGGTAGTCCACGTCTCCGCTCATGCGGTGGAACTCCTGCACCTCGGGCAGCGCCGCCACCCCGGCTGCGAACTTCAGCAGCCATTTCTCGTCGTGCTGGCTGGTGCGCACGCTCACGAAGACGGTGACCGGAAGGCCGGTCTGGCGGCGGTTCACCAGGGCCACGCGGCCGTCGATATAGCCCTCGTCCTCCAGCCGTTTGAGCCGCTTCCAGCAGGGCGTGGTGGTAAGCCCAACCTTCTCCGCCAGGTCCGCCACCGAGAGAGTGCCGTCGAGCTGCAAGGCGCCCAGAATTGCCAAGTCGAATTTGTCGAGATTGTTCATGCTATTAAATCGCAAAAAATAAGATGAATATGCCAATACGCGTCCAACATTAGCATGAATTTGGAATGAACGCTTCGGTAGCCTTGCGTAAGCTATCTGCATGACTACGGAAATTTACCTCGATGGCAATGCCACCTCCGCCGTGCTGCCTGCCGCCATGCAGGCCGCGGTGGACGCAATGTGTGAACGCTACGGCAACCCAAGCAGCACCCATTCCACCGGCATCCGCGCGAAAGCCCTGCTGGACGGAGTGCGCAGCCGCGCCACCCGCCTCCTCGGCGCCGGCAAGGGACGCCTGATGTTCAACAGCGGCGCCACCGAAGGAATTCAGACGGCAGTGCTGTCCGCGCTGTGCGCGCTGCGTGAAAAGCGTGCGGCAGGCGAGGCCATCGGCTCCCTGCTGGTGTACGGCGCCACTGAGCACAAGGCCGTGCCGGAAAGCCTGGCGCACTGGAACCGCCTGCTGGGGCTCAACCTCACCCTGGCCAGGCTGCCGGTGGGCGCGGATGGCCGCCACGACCTGGCCGCCCTGCGCACCATGGCTGGCGACGCGGCCTTCGTCTGCACCATGGCGGCGAACAACGAAACGGGTGTGGTCTCCGACCTGGAGGGCATTGCGGCCGCGCTGGAAGGCAGCCGGGCGCTGTGGATGGTGGACTGCGTGCAGGCCTTGGGCAAGCTGGAACTGAACCTGGCCGCAACCCGCATCGATTACGCACCCTTCTCGGGCCACAAGCTGTATGCACCGAAAGGCATTGGCATGCTCTACGTGCGCGAAGGCGCGCCCTACACGCCGCTCATCATGGGCGGCGGGCAGGAGGCGGGCCAGCGCTCCGGCACCGAAAACATGGCGGGCATCGCCGCCTTGGGCGCCGTGCTGGAAGCCCTTGAAGATGGCGCCACCTTCCGCCCGCACGCCGAGCTGGCGCAGTTCCGCGACCGCGTGGCCGCGAGCCTGGAGAAGGCCTTCCCGGGCATCGTGTTCAACACGCCTTTCGCCATCGCACTGCCCACCACGATCAATTTCTCCGTTCCCGGCCTGTCCAGCAAGGAGCTGCTCGACGTGTTCGATGCTGCCGCAGTGCGCGTGAGCGCGGGCAGCGCCTGTTCCGCCGCGAAGGCTGCGCCGAGCTATGTGCTGGACGCCATGGGCCTGCCCGAATGGCGCAGCAGCAGCGCGGTGCGCCTGTCCTTCGGTCCCCTGGCCGATGAGGCCATGATTGCCGAGGCCTGCGAACGCATCGCCCGCTGCGGCGAAGCGCTGCGCACAGGCGCGGCTCCGCTGGATGGCGTCATGCAGCTCACCGCCAACGGCGCGCATACCTGGCTCGTCTTCGATGCGGCGAGCCGGCAGTGCGCGGTGATCGACTCCCAGCCCGAACTTTCGCAGCGCATCGACACCATGCTGAAAGCACGCAGCTACACCCTGGCAGCACAGCTGGCAACGCATGGCGAAGCGCCATCGCAGGATGTGCAGCTGGGCTGCAGCACGCTGCGCCGCGTGCCGCTCGATGCGCAGCGCTCCATCTATCTGCTCGGCGACAGCGCCAGGGTGCGCCATGCATTCATCGGCAATGCCGCGCCGCGGGAAGCCACGCCTTGGGTGAGCGCGGACACCTTGCTCTGTCCCGGCAGCGAGGATTGCCAGCCCTGCTGCACGAGCCTGCGCGCCGAAGCGCATCGCGCCCGGGAAGCATCGCACCTCGCCGGAGTGGAGCTCGATGGCGCAGCGCTCGACGCGCTGCTGCGCCAGCATCCGGATGCGCTGCTGATCGACGTGCGTGAAGCCTGCGAGCATGCGGCGGACAGCGCGGGGCCCGGCGGGCGCCCGGCAGTCAACGTGCCCCTGAGCCGCCTCGCTTCCGCGGCGGCGGAATGGATGGCGCACGGCGAACAGCCGCCCCTCGTCTTCTTCTGCCGCAGCGGCAAACGCAGCGAAAAGGCAGTGCAATGCCTGCGCCGCCTCGGCTATGGCGCGGCCTGGCATCTGAAGGGCGGCCTCGCCCTGGCCCAGCCCATGCCCCTTGCCGCCTGACATCACGATTTGCCTTTTGCGGCGGCCGATGGCCGCCGTTTTTTTTGCTCGCTCTTCCATATGTACGCTAGCGAACGGTGAGCAGGCGTGCGCCCACCTAAGATTGCTTGGAACATACTTGCAAGCTGCGCGGCGGGAAACCGGTCCGCCTTCCCCATGAGGCCCCTTTGAAAGAGTACATTCACCTATGGGCCGATCCTGCAATCGGCTTCAGGGAATCGGCGTCAGGCTCATTGCAACAAGGAACTGCAGACAACGAGGACCTGCCCCTGCGCGCGGAACTCTTCAGCGCGCAGCAGATGGCCAATCATGGCCGCCATCTTGCTTCATTGCATGAACTAAGCAAGCGCGGACGCGGCGACCGCCTGCTGTCGCGCCTGAGCGCGAACGCTTCCGTCATCGGCAGCACCTGCGAGGAGCTCACCGCGGCCGTCAAGGAAACGCGCCAGATCACGCCCGCCTCCGAGTGGCTGCTCGACAACTATTACCTGATCGAAGAGCAGATCCGCATCGCGCGGCGCCACCTGCCGAAGGATTACAGCAAGGAACTGCCGCGCCTGGCCAAGGGCGCGGAGCCGGGCACGCCCCGTGTCTACCAGCTGGCGCTGGAAGTCATTGCGCACGGCGACGGCCGGGTCGATCCGGAAAGCCTGTGCCGCTTCATCGAGGCCTATCAGGAAACCGCGCCGCTCAAGCTGGGCGAGCTGTGGGCCATTCCGATCATGCTGCGCCTGGCGCTGATCGAGAACCTGCGCCGCGTGGCCGCTCGCATCGCCGAGAACCGCTTCCAGCGCGACCTGGCCAACAGCTGGGCGGACCAGATGGTGGAGATCGCGGAAAAGAACCCCAGCGGCGTGATCCTGCTGGTGGCGGACATGGCGCGCTCCAACCCGCCGGTTACGAGCGGCTTCGTGGCCGAAATGGCGCGCCGCCTCCAGGGCCAGAGCCCCGTGCTCACGCTGGCCCTGAACTGGATCTCCTACCGCCTGGCCGATACCGGCGAGACCATCGAGCAGATGATCCAGACCGAGATTCAGCAGCAGGCGGCGGAGCAGGTTTCCATCGCCAACAGCATCGGCAGCCTGCGCTTCCTCGGCACGATGGACTGGCAGGAGTTCGTGGAGACCATGAGCTCCGTGGAGCAGGTGCTGCGCAGCGATCCCGCGGGCGTCTACGGGTCCATGGACTTCTCCACGCGCGACCAGTACCGGCACGTGATCGAGGCCACGGCACGCGTTTCCCAACTGAGCGAGACCGAAGTGGCGCAGCAGGCGCTGGAGCTGGCGCGCACCCACAGCGGCGGCGAGGACCCGCGTCATGGCCACGTCGGGTTCTATCTGATCGGGAAGGGCCTGCACCTGCTGCAGAAGAAAGCGAACGTGCGCCTGCCGCTGGGCGAGGCCTTGCGCCAGACCTTGCGCGCCGCGCCGCTCGCCACCTATCTGGGCTCCATCGGCGCCATTACCCTCGCGCTGACGGCGCTGATGCTGGAGCGCGCCGTTCGCGACGGCGTGGGTGACGGCGCCCTGGCAGTCCTTGCTGTGCTGGGCCTCATGGGCAGCAGCCATCTTGCGCTCTCCGTCGTGAACTGGGCGGCCACCCTGCTGACACGCCCGCACCCCTTGCCGCGCATGAATGTGAAGGAGTGCATACCTTCCGATGCGCGCACGCTCGTCGTGGTCCCCACCATTCTTTTCAGTCCGGAGAACGTGGCGGAACTGTGCGAGCAGCTGGAGGTGCGCTTCCTCGCCAACCGGGATCCCAACCTGCGCTTCTGCCTGGCCACGGACTTCGCCGACGCGCAGAGCGAAACGCTGCCCAACGACGAGGCCCTGCTGGAACGGGCCCGCTCCGGCATCGCGCGCCTGAACGCCAAGTATGCGGAGCAGGGCGAAGGCCAGCCCTTCCTGCTGCTGCACCGGCCGCGGCTCTGGAACCCGTCGCAGCGCGCATGGATGGGCCATGAACGCAAGCGCGGCAAGCTGGAAGACCTGAACCGCTTCCTGCGCGGCGGCGCGCGCGACAAGTTCTCCCTGGTGGAAGGCGACGTCGCCGGACTGGGATCCGTCAAATACGTGATCACCCTCGACACGGATACGCAGCTGCCGCGCGACGCGGCGCGCCAGTTCGTGGCCACCATGCGGCATCCCCTCAACCAGCCGCGCATCGACCCGCGCCGCAATTGCGTGGTGGATGGCTACGGCATCCTGCAGCCGCGGGTCGCGGTAAGCCTGCCAAGCGAGAACGCGTCGCTGTATGAACGCCTGTGCGGCGG
This sequence comes from Massilia endophytica, assembly GCF_021165955.1. Lineage (NCBI taxonomy): Bacteria > Pseudomonadati > Pseudomonadota > Betaproteobacteria > Burkholderiales > Oxalobacteraceae > Massilia > Massilia endophytica. The sequence goes on from NZ_CP088952.1 coordinate 5,107,441, forward strand.
CGAGCCGGGCATCGATCCCTATACCCGTACCGTCTCCGACGTCTACCAGGATGTGTTCGCGGAAGGCTCCTTCATCGGCAAGGGCATCTACGACGTGGACATGTTCGAGCAGGTGCTGGGCGGACGTTTTCCCGACAACCGCATTCTCAGCCACGACCTGCTGGAGGGCTGCTACCTGCGGGCCGGTCTTCTCAGCGATGCGCAGCTCTACGAACAGTATCCCGCCCGCTACAGCGACGACGTGAGCCGCCGCGAGCGCTGGATACGGGGCGACTGGCAGCTTGCGGGCTGGCTGGTGGGCCGCGTGCGGCGCGCCAGCGGCGAGCGCGAGCCCAATCCCCTGTCCGCGCTTTCTCGCTGGAAGCTGTTCGACAACCTGCGCCGCAGCCTCGTAGCGCCGGCGCTCACGCTGTCCCTGCTGCTGGCCTTCGCGGCCTTGCCGCACCCATGGTTCTGGACTTCCGCCGTCCTCACCATCATCTTCCTCCCGCCGCTGCTGGCCGCGCTGCACGGCATGGCGAAGAAGCCTGCCGATACCTTGTGGCGCCAGCACCTGCCGGCCTCCCTGCGGCGCAGCGGCCTGCATTTCGCCCATGGCCTGCTGATGCTGGTCTTCCTTCCATACGAAGCCTGGTTCAGCCTCAATGCCATTGCCCGCACGCTCTGGCGCATGCTCGTGTCGCGCAAGCGGCTGCTGCAATGGCGTCCGTCGGCGCTGGCACGCTCCAGGACCACCATGTCCGGCAGCTGGCGCACCATGTGGATCTCGCCGCTGCTGGCGCTGGCCGCAGGCGCGGCTTTTGCGCTGCGGCGGCCGGAGGCCTTCGACGCCGCCCTGATATTCCTCCTGGCGTGGTTCCTCGCCCCTGTTGTGGCATGGTGGATCAGCCGTCCCATCGAGCGCCTGCAGGCGAAGCTCGACCTGGAGCAGACCCGCTTCCTCAAGAAGCTGGCGCGCAAGACCTGGGCATGGTTCGACACCTTCGTTGGACCGGACGACAACTGGCTGCCGCCGGATAACGTGCAGGAGCATCCCTCGCTGGTCATCGCCCACCGCACCTCGCCCACCAATATCGGCGTGTCCCTGCTGGCGAACCTCACGGCGCACGATTTCGGCTATATCACCGGCGGTCAGCTGGTCACCCGCACCGCCAACACCCTCGCTACCATGGCGCAGATGGAGCGCTACCAGGGACACTTCTACAACTGGTATGACACGCAGTCCCTGAAGCCCCTGCACCCCATCTATATCTCCACGGTGGACAGCGGCAACCTGGCGGGCCATCTCCTGACCCTGCAGCCGGGCCTCGCCGGCATCTGCGATGAGCCCATCGCCGGGCCGCAACTGATGGACGGCATCGCCACCACCTGCCATGTGCTGCAGGAGACCATGGCAGGCGGCAGCCCGCCCCTGCCCGGGCTGCAGGCCCTGATGGACGCGCTGGCGCCGGATGCCTTCCTCTATCCCGCCAACCTGCTCGACCTGCACGCCTGGCTGCAGCGGGCGGTTGCGGCGGCCGAAGGCTTCCTGGCCGATCCCTCGCTCGCCACCGATATCGCCGCCCATATGTGGGCCACCGCGCTGGCCGCGCAGTGCCATGCAGCGCTGGAAGAGCTGCTGTGGCTCGCGCCATGGGCCAATGCCGCACCGGAGACCGTGCCGGATGCGAACCTGCGCCGCATTCCCACCCTGCGCGAACTGGCCGCCTATCCGCCCGCATCCGCCGCGCCTTCCGACCTGGCGCCGGGAGAGCGCGAACGCCAGCAGCAGCTCAACGTGCTGCTGGAGCTGGGCGCCGAACGAGCGCGGAGCCGCATCCAGCAACTTGAGGCCCTGGGCCAGCAGGCTCACAGCTTCGCGCAGATGGAATACGGCTTCCTCTACAACCGCACCACCAAGCTGCTCACCATCGGCTACAACGTGAGCGAGCGGCGCCTGGATGCCAGCGCGTATGACCTGCTCGCATCCGAAGTGCGCCTGGCCAGCTTTGTCGCCATCGCGCAAGGCCAGCTGCCGCAGGAGCACTGGTTCGCGCTGGGCCGCCAGCTCTGCATCGTGCACGGGCATCCCGTGCTGCTGTCGTGGAGCGGCTCCATGTTCGAATACCTGATGCCGCTGCTGGTGATGCCCACCTACGACAGCACCCTGCTGGACCAGACCTACCGCTCGGTGGTGGCAGCCCAGATCGAATACGGCAAGCAGCGCAACGTGCCCTGGGGGATCTCCGAATCCGGCTACAGCATCGTGGACGCTGCGATGAACTACCAGTACCGCGCATTCGGCGTGCCGGGCATCGGCCTGAAGCGGGGCCTGGGCGACGACCTGGTGATCGCGCCCTATGCCACCATGATGAGCCTCATGGTGGCGCCGGATGCGGCCACGCAGAACCTGCAGAAGATGGCGGAGCTGGGCTTCATGGGCCGCTACGGCTTCTACGAGGCGATCGACTACACGGCGGCGCGCCTGCCCCGCGGCCAGACGCACAATGTCATCAAGTCCTTCATGGTGCACCACCAGGGCATGGGCCTGCTGGCGCTGAACTACCTGCTCAACGACCGGCCCATGCAGCGCCGCTTCGAGTCCGATCCCATCCTGCAGTCCGCGCTGCTGATGCTGCAGGAGCGTACGCCGCAGGTGGGCGCCTTCTACTCCACCAGCGCCGAGCAGGCCGCCATCCGCGCCACCACGCCGGAGCAGGCCATGCCCATGCGCATACTGAACCAGCCCAATACCACGGTGCCGGAAACACAGCTCCTTTCCAATGGCCGCTATCACGTCATGGTGACGGCGGCGGGCGGCAGCTACAGCCGCTGGAAGGACCTGGCCGTCACGCGCTGGCGCGAGGACAGCACGCGCGACAACTGGGGCATGTTCTGCTACGTGCGCGATGTGGAAGACGGCGCTTATTGGTCCACCACCTACCAGCCGACGCTGGCGGAGCCGGAGCGGCAGGAAATCATTTTCTCGGAAGGCCGCGCCGAATACCGCCGCAGCGACCGGGGCATCGAGCTTTACACCGAGATCGTGGTCTCGCCGGAGGACGATATCGAGATGCGGCGTACGCGCATCAGCAACAAGTCCGAACGCACGCGCACCATCGAGATCACCAGCTTTGCGGAAGTGGTGATGGCGCCGCATGCGGCCGACGCCGCGCATCCCGCCTTCAGCAAACTGTTCGTGCAGACAGAGATCATCCAGGATGAGAGCGCGATCCTGTGCACGCGGCGCCCGCGCGGCAAGGGCGAACATACGCCATTCCTGCTTCACCTGATGACGGTGCACGATGCGGAAGTGAGCCATGTCAGCTTCGAGACCGACCGCTCGCGTTTCATCGGCCGCGGCAACACTGCGCGCGCACCGCGCGCGATGCTGGAGCCGGGCGAGCTGTCCGGAAGCCAGGGTTCGGTGCTGGACCCAGTGGTGGCCATCCGCTACCGCATCACCCTCAAGCCCGACCAGGCGGCAGTGGTGGACGTGGCCACCGGCATGACCGATACGCGGGAAGCCGCGCAGTACCTGATCGACAAATACCAGGACCGCCACATGGCGGACCGCGTCTTCGAACTCGCCTGGACCCACAGCCAGGTGGTGCTGCGCCAGCTGAACGCCAGCGAGGCGGACGCACAGCTCTACGGCCGCCTGGCCAACCACGTCATCTACCCGAACCCCGCGCTGCGCGCGGAGGCCAGTGTGCTGATCAAGAACCAGCGCGGCCAGTCCGGCCTGTGGGCCTACGCCATTTCCGGCGACCTGCCCATCGTGCTCTTGCAGATCAAGGACGCCCAGAATATCGAACTGGCGCGCCAGCTGGTGCAGGCCCACGCCTACTGGCGCCTGAAAGGCCTCGTCGTCGATCTGGTGATCTGGTACGAAGACCTCTCCGGCTACCGCCAGGCCCTGCACGACCAGATCATGGGCCTCATCGCGTCCGGCATCGACGCGCAGGCCATCGACCGCCCGGGCGGCATCTTCGTGCGTCCGCTGGAACAGATATCGCCGGAAGACCGCATCCTCCTGCAGACGGTGGCGCGCGCCGTGCTGCTGGACAGCCGGGGCACGCTCGCCGAACAGATCAAGCGCTCCGGCCCGCCGCCGCTGCGCATGCCGCCTTTGCTCTCCGATGCGCGCGGCGAATACGACGACGCCGGCCCAACGACGCGGCTGCCGCACGGCCTCATTCTCGAAAACGGCCTCGGCGGCTTCACGCATGACGGACGCGAATACGTCATCGTGACGGCCGAGGGCCACCGCACGCCCGCGCCATGGTCCAACGTGCTGGCCAACCCGCAGTTCGGCAGCGTTGTATCGGAAAGCGGGCAGGCCTATACCTGGCACGAGAACGCGCACGAATTCCGTCTCACGCCCTGGCACAACGACCCCGTTTCGGACCTGAGCGGAGAAGCCTTCTACATGCGGGACGAGCAGAGCGGGCATTTCTGGTCGCCTACCGCGCTGCCAGCGCGTGGAGCGGGCCACTACGTCACGCGCCACGGCTTCGGCTACAGCGTGTTCGAACACACGGAAGTCGGCATCACGACAGAGATGACCAGCTATGTGGCGCTGGAAGCGACGGTCAAGTACACGGTCATCAAGGTGCATAACGACTCGCCGGTGGCGCGGCGGCTGTCCGTTACCGGCTATGTGGAGTGGGTGCTGGGCGACATGCGTTCGAAATCCGGCATGCATATCGTGACCGAGCAGGACCCGGTCAGCGGCGCCATCTTCGCGCGCAATGCCTACAACACCGAGTTCTCCGGCCGCGTGGCCTTCTTCAGCTGCGATGCGGCGACGCGCACCGTGACGGCGGACCGCACCGAGTTCCTGGGCCGGAACGGCAGCCTGGCGGCCCCCGCGGCGCTGAAGCGGGCCCGCCTGTCCGGCAAGGTCGGCACGGGCCTCGACAGCTGCGCGGCCATCCAGGCGCCCTTCGAACTGCAGCCCGGCGAGCGCCGCGAGATCGTCTTCGTCCTCGGCCTGGGCGGGCGGCGCAATGCGGACGCCACGAACATGGTGCAGAAGCACGGCGGCGCCGGCGCCGCTTCCGATGCGCTGCAGGCGGTGCGTGCGCACTGGAATGAGACCCTCGGCGCCGTCCAGGTGCAAACGCCCGATCCTGCGCTCGACGTCATCGCCAACGGCTGGCTGATGTACCAGACCATCGCCTGCCGCCTGTGGGCGCGCAGCGGCTACTACCAGTCCGGCGGCGCCTTCGGTTTCCGCGACCAGCTGCAGGACGCGATGGCGATGGTCCACACCGAACCGCAGCTGCTGCGCGACCATCTCGTGCTCTGCGCCGCGCACCAGTTCCTGGAAGGCGACGTGCAGCACTGGTGGCATCCGCCTTCGGACCGCGGCGTGCGCACCCATTGCTCGGACGACTATCTCTGGCTGCCGCTGGCGGCAGCGCGCTATGTCGCCACGACCGGCGACCTCTCGGTGCTGGACGAGATGGCGCACTACCTCGAAGGCCGGCCCGTCAAGCCGGACGAGGACTCCTACTACGACATGCCCGCCCGCTCAGCGCAATCGGGCGACCTGTACGAGCACTGCGTGCGCGCCATCCGCAACGGCCTGCGCTTCGGCGTGCACGGCCTGCCCCTGATCGGCTCCTGCGACTGGAATGACGGCATGGACAAGGTGGGCGAGGAAGGCAAGGGCGAGAGCGTGTGGCTGGCCTTCTTCCTCTACGAAGTGCTGCAGCGCTTTGCCGAAGTGGCGGTGCTGCGCGGCGACGATGCCTTCGCCGCCGAGTGCCGCGAGGAGGCGCGCAAGCTGGCGGCGAACGTCGAACAGAATGCCTGGGACGGCCAATGGTATCGCCGCGCCTACTTCGACGACGGCACGCCGCTCGGCTCGCACGAGAACGAGGAATGCCAGATCGACTCCATTTCGCAGAGCTGGGGCATCCTGTCCGGCGCGGCGGACCCCGAGCGGGTGCGCGGGGCCATGCAGCAGGTCGATGCGCGCCTCGTGCGGCGCGACTATGGCCTGATCCAGCTGCTCGACCCGCCCTTCGACAAGGCCGACCTGAATCCGGGCTACATCCGCGGTTATGTGCCGGGCGTGCGCGAGAACGGCGGCCAGTATACCCACGCTGCCATCTGGACCGTGATGGCCTTCGCGAAGATGGGCGACACCGAGCGCGCCTGGGAGCTCATGCGCATGATCAATCCTGTCTCGCACGGCAGCAGCGCGGAGGCGGCGGCCTTGTACAAGGTGGAGCCCTATGTGGTGACGGCGGACGTGTATGCCGTGTCGCCGCACATCGGGCGCGGAGGGTGGAGCTGGTACACGGGGTCTTCGGGATGGATGTACCGCCTGATACTCGAATCGCTGCTGGGGCTCACACGCAAGGCGAACACCCTGGCGCTGGCCCCGCGCATCCCTGAAGGCTGGCCCGGCTTCACCCTGAGCTACCGCTTCGGCCGCAGCCGCTACACCATCCGCGTCACACGCGGCGAACCATGCCTGCTGGTGGACGGCACGGCGCGCGACATCATCGAATTGACCGACGACGGCGCCGACCACACCGTCGAGCTGACAATGTAGGGGACAGACCCCGTACGGGGTCTGTCCCCGGTGTCCCAGTCCGCCACCGGCCTACAGTCCGACAGCTTGCGCCGCCCCTAAAAGCGTCGCGACGCCGAGCACAGAGAAGATCAGCGCCGCCAGCCCATGCACCAGCTTGAGCGGCACCGCGTTCGCCGCCCGCTCCCCGATATACACCGCAGGCACATTCGCCAGCATCATGCCAAGCGTGGTCCCCGCCACCACGCCCACGATGTCCTCGAAGCGTGCGGACAGCGCCACGGTGGCGATCTGCGTCTTGTCCCCCATCTCGGCGAGGAAGAAGGCGACCACCGTCGCCACGAACACGCCATAGCGTGGAGGTCTGGCCTCGGCATCATCGAGCTTGTCCGGCACCATGATCCAGGCGGCCATGGCCAGGAAGCCAAGGCCCAGCACCCAGCGCAGCACGTCGGGTCCGAGCAGGGAAGTGATCCAGGCGCCGACCGCCGCCGCAAAAGCGTGATTGGCAATAGTGGCAACAAAAATACCGGCAACAATGGGAAGAGGGCGGCGGAATTGAGCGGCCAGCACAAAGGCCAGCAGCTGCGTCTTGTCGCCGATTTCGGCCAGCGCAACGATGCCGGTCGAAACAAAGAATGCATCCATGGGTTTGAAAGGGAGGGCCGGAAGGTTAACCAGTGATCCACAGGCGGCTCCGGCCCAATAGCGGCCGCCCAGGGATCAATGGTCTCGCCAAGCCTGTCGGCCAGCTGCGCCACGGCCTGCGGGCCGATGATGTTGACACAGCTACTTCCGGGGACGGAAGGCGGCTACTCCCCAAAGAACAGCCGCATCATAGCATGGCGGCGCAGATTCTGCCCGGCGTGCGCCCACTATGCTATGCTCCACCGCGCCCGCCACGAGCGGGCGTTCCCACGACCGAATATCAGAGAGCCCATGCGAACAACCTTCACTTTGCGGCGCTTCGCCGCCACGCTGGCACTGGTCGGGATGGCCCTCAGCGCCCACGCGCAGGACCCCCTGAGCTATGCCCGCTACGACCAGGTGCGCACCACCGACCTGCACCTCGACCTGAAGGCGGATTTCGCCAGCAAGACTCTCTCCGGCTACGCCGAACTGACCCTGACCTGGATCGACAAGTCGGCCCGCAACCTGGTGCTCGACACGCGCCAGCTCAGCATCTCCCGCGTGCAGGTCCTGAAGGACGGCCGCTGGCGTCCCGCTTCCTACATGCTGGACAAGTTCGACGCGAAGAAGGGCCAGGCCCTTCGCATCGCCCTTCCGGGCCAGCCCGAAAAGGTCCGCATCTATTACCGCACCGCCCCCACCGCCAGCGCGCTGCAATGGATGACGCCCGCCCAGACCCTGTCCGGCAAGCGCCCCTTCATGTTCAGCCAGTCCGAGACCATCAACGCCCGGTCCTGGGCGCCGGTGCAGGACACGCCCGCCGTGCGCTTCACCTACAGCGCCCGCGTGAGCGCGCCTTCCGGCATGCGCGTTGTGATGAGCGCCGAGAACGACCAGAACGGACCGGGCAAGGACGGCTGGACCTTCCGCATGCCGCAGCCCATTCCATCTTACCTGCTGGCGATTGCCATCGGCGAGATCGGCGTGCGCAATATCGGCCCGCGCTCCGCCGTCTACGCCGAGCCGAAGCGCCTGGACGCCGCCGCCTTCGAGCTGGCGGATACGGAAAAGATGATCGCCGCCGCCGAGGCCCTGTACGGTCCATATCGCTGGGGGCGCTACGACATGATCGTGCTGCCGCCTTCCTTCCCCATCGGCGGCATGGAAAACCCGCGCCTGACCTTCCTCACGCCGACCATGATCGCGGGAGACCGCAGCCTGAACGACCTGATTGCGCATGAACTGGCGCATTCCTGGTCCGGCAACCTCGTGACCAACGCGTCGTGGAAGCACTGGTGGCTGAACGAAGGCTTCACCACCTATGTCACCACGCGCATCCTGGAAGTCCTGTACGGCACGGAAGTGGCGGATATGAACCTGCAGGTGGAACAGGAGGAAGCCCTCGCCTCGCTGAAGGAGATCCCCGCCGCGAAGCAGGCCCTCGTTCCGCGCGAGCCGGACGTGAACCCGGACAGCTATACGGACGAAGGCCTGGCCTATCCGAAAGGCGCCTGGTTCCTGCGCACGCTGGAGCAGCGCGCCGGCCGCGAAGCCTTCGATCCCTTCCTGCGCGCCTGGTTCGACCAGCACGCCTTCCAGTCCGCCACCACCGAGCAGTTCGTGGCCTTCCTGCGCGCCAACCTGCTGTCGAAGCATCCGGACATCATGCCGGAAGCGGAGCTGGATGAATGGCTGCACGGCCCGGGCATCCCGGCAACGGCCAGGCGCGTGGTCTCCAGCCGCTTCGCGGCAGTGGACGGTCAGCGTGACGCCTGGCTGAAAGGCGAAGTGCAGACGGCCGACCTGAGCGCCCGCGGCTGGAGCGCTGCGGAATGGATGCACTTCCTGAACGATATCGACAGGAAGGCCAGCACAGCCCAGCTCAAGGAGCTGGACGACACCTTCAGTCTGCGCCGCAGCAGCAACAACGAGATCGCCTTCCGCTTCTACCTCGCTTCCGTGCATGCGGGCTACCGGGTGCGCGACGAGCTCAATGCCTTCCTGCTCAGCGTTGGGCGCCAGAAGTTCGTGGTGCCGCTCTACACGGCGCTGCTGCAGAATCCAAACGAGGCGGCGTGGGCGCGCTCAGTGTATGCGAAGGCCCGTCCCCGCTACCACCCCGAGACACAGAGCTCGGTAGACAAGCAGATGAAAAAGTAAAACGATGGAGACCAAGATCATGTACCTGAAAAAGCCTCTCGCAGCGATGCTGCTGTTTGCCTTCGCCGCCGTGGGCGCGCCAGCGATGGCCGCCCCGGAAGGCGCTGCCGCCGCCTCCGCTGTCACGGCGCCGGCCTTCGACCTCGACGCCGACGTCAACAAGGTGCTCAAGACCTTCGACGTGCCCGGCATCGCCATTGCCATCGTCAAGGACGGCAAGGTCGTGGCCACCAAAGGCTACGGCGTGCGCAAGCTGGGCGAGGCGGCTCCCGTCACCGGCAAGACCCTGTTCGAAATCGCCTCGAACTCCAAGGCATTCACCGCAGCCGCCCTGGCCATGCTGGTGGACGAAGGCAAGCTGAATTGGGATGACCCGGTCAACAAGCACCTGCCGGGCTTCCAGATGGCGGATGCCTACGTCACCAATTCCATGACCGTGCGCGACCTGCTGACCCACCGCAGCGGCCTGGGCCTGGGCGCGGGCGACCTGCTGTGGTGGCCCACCACCACCTTCAGCACGGACGAAATCATCGACCGCCTGCGCTACGTGAAGCTGGCCACCAGCTTCCGCAACAGCTACGCCTACGACAACCTGCTCTACATCGTGGCCGGGAAGATCATCGCCCAGAAGGACGGCAAGACCTGGGAAGAGTCCATGCGCTCCCGCATCCTGGATCCGCTGGGCATGAGCGGCACCACCACCAGCGTGGCCGACATGCTGAAGGCGGCGGACTTCTCCGCCCCGCACAGCCGCATCAACGACAAGATCTCCGTCGTGAAGCCCATGCCCGTGGCGAATGCCGTGGGCGCGGTGGGCATCAACACCAATGCGGAAGACATCGCGAAGTGGATGATCGCCCTGCTCAACGAGGGCAAGCTGGAAAACGGCAAGCGCCTGTTCAGCGAAGCGCAGAGCCGCGAGATGTGGACGGCGCAGACGCCGATGAAAGTGCCGAATCCGAAAGGCGTGCTGGCGGCCACGCGGCCCAACTTCAACGCCTATGGCCTGGGCTTCAACCTGCGGGATTACCGCGGCCGCAAGCTCGTGATGCACGGCGGCGCGCTGCAGGGCTTCTACTCGCGCGTGCTGATGGTGCCGGAGGAGAAGCTGGGCGTCGCCATCTTCACCAACGCCGAAAACAGCGGCTCGATGAACGCCCTGCAATGGCGCATCCTCGACCACTATATGGGCGCCGCGCCGACGGACTGGATCAAGGCCGTGGCGGACCAGGAAGCGGAGATGCACAAGAAGGAGCTGGAAAAGCAGGGCAAGGCGGTGGCCGCACGCGCGGCCAAGTCCCAGCCATCGCTGCCGCTGGCCTCCTATGAAGGCGACTACAACGACGCCTGGTACGGCAAGGTAAGCATCAAGCGCGAGGGCAAGAAGCAGGTCATGGTCTTCACCCGCACGCCGGACCTGGTGGGGGAACTGGAACACTTCCAGCACGACACCTTCATCGTGCGCTGGAAGGAGCGCAACTTCAATGCCGACGCCTACGTGACCTTCTCGCTGAACCCGGACGGCAGCATCGAGCGCATGAAAATGGCCCCGATTTCCTCCGAAACCGATTTCAGCTACGACTTCGCGGACCTGGCCTTCACCCCGGTGAAAGGCAAGTAAACCTGTAACAGTGAGTTTCAGAGAGAATGTTCAATGTGCAATTGCAGCATAATGGCGTCCGTTGTCAAAAATATCGGATTCCCTGAATGACTGAGCTGCTCCTGTCCATTGCCGCTGTCTGCGGTTCTCTCGCTCTCGGCGTGCTGGCCTTCGCGGCTTTCATGAGCCGCCTCCAGACGCGGGACTGAAAAAAAGGCCGGGATTCATTCCCGGCCTTTTGCTTCTTACTTCGGTTTTACGAACTTCAGCGTCATGCGGTCGCTTTCGCCGATCGCCTGGTACTTGGCGCGGTCGGTATCCTTGTTCGTGTAGGTCGGCGGCAGCGCCCACACGCCTCCCTTGTGATCCGCCGTATCCTTCGGGTTGGCGTTCACCTCCGACTTGCCGGCCAGTTTGAAACCCACGCTCTCCGCCAGCTTCACCACGTAAGCCTCGTGCACATAGCCCGAATCCGGCTCCGCTGGGCGCGAGGCGGGCAGGCGGTGCTCCACCACCCCGAACACGCCGCCCGGCTTCAGCGAGTCGTACACGCTGGCAAAGAGCTTCTTCATGTTCGCTTCGCCGGTCTCGGTCCAGTTATGGATGTTGCGGAAGGTGAGCACCATGTCTGCGCTGCCGCGCGGCGCGTAGCTGTAGACGCCTGCCGCGGGTTCGAAGGCGCCCAGCTGCACCTTGGAAAAGGCGGGGTTGGCGTCGAGCTTCTGCTGGAAACGTACCGCGCCGCGGCGCACGTTCTCGTTGCTCGAACCCGGCGTATTCCCGGCAGCAATCAGCTTGCCCTGCTCCTTCAGGTAGGGGCCCAGGATCTCCGTATACCAGCCGCCGCCCGGCGACAGCTCCACCACCGTCATATTGGGGCGGATGCCGAAGAAAGTCAGGGTCTCGTAGGGGTGGCGGTACACGTCGCGCTTCACGTTCTCCGGTGTGCGCTGGCTGCCTGCGATGGCTGCCTTCAGCGCCTCGTCGGCCAGGGCCGCGCCGGAAAAACTGCAGGCCAGCAGGGCGGCCGCAAAGACTCGTTTCATGCTCTTCTCCATGTGATGTGGGGGAATGCCGCCCCGATGATGGTGTAACTCACGGTTGCGGTCAAGTGTCCGCACCGGACACCGTGCGGACACTTTGCGGACAGGCGGACAGCCATGTCCGCCCCGGCGTCCAGCGCTGGCGGGCTTGCTTTCTCTTGCGTTTGTGGCACATTAATTGCGTTAGTCGGCACGCTGCTCAGGTACTTACATCACCCCTGGAGATAATATGGAACGACGCGCATTTCTCAATTTCGGCGGTCTTGCCCTCGGCGGCCTGCTGCTCCCCCCATTCGGCCGCGCCATCGCCGCCGAGGAACTGCTCAAGCCCGCCGACGTGAGATTCAAGAAGATGCTGGCCGATACCGCCATGGGCGCCGCCACGCAGGCTGGCGCCAGCTACTGCGACGTGCGCATCGGGCGCTACCTGAACCAGTTCATCACCACGCGCGACCTGAACGTGGAGAATGTCACCAATACCGAGTCGGCGGGCGTGGGCGTGCGCGTGATCGCCAACGGCGCTTACGGCTTCGCGGCCACCAACGACATGTCGCCGGACGGCGTGGCTGGCGCCGCGCGCCAGGCGGTCGCCATCGCCAAGGCGAATGCCAAGCTGCAGTCCGAAACCGTGCAGCTCGCACCAACGCCGGGCGTCGGCGAAGTATCCTGGAACACGCCATACACCAAGGACTGGCGCACGGTGCCTATCAAGGAAAAAGCCGAGATGCTCATCGCGGGCAACAAGGCTGGCATGGAAGGCGGCGCCTCCTTCATGCAGTCGCTGCTCTTCCAGGTGAACCAGCAGAAGTACTTCGCCTCGACGGACGGCTCCTATATCGACCAGGACCTGCACCGCCTCTGGATGCCTTTCGTGGCCACGGCTGTGGACAAGGCGAGCGGCAAGTTCCGCTCGCGGAACGGCCTGTCCACGCCGGTGGGCATGGGCTACGAATACCTGGACGGCCGCAAGGAGGACAAGCTGAAAGCGGCGGGCGGCGTCACCACCCTGTACCGCAAGTCCTACGACCTGATCGAAGATGCGCGCGCCGCAGGCAAGCAGGCCAAGGCCAAGCTCACCGCCAAATCCGTGGAGCCGGGCAAATACGACCTGGTGCTCAGCCCCGAACATATGTGGCTCACCATCCATGAATCCGTGGGCCACCCCACGGAGCTGGACCGCGTTCTCGGCTACGAGGCCAATTACGCGGGCACCAGCTTCGTTACCCTGGACAAGTGGCAGAGCAAGAAGTTCAAGTACGGCTCGGACCTCGTGAACATCGTCGCGGACAAGACCGAACCGGGCTCCCTGGGCGCCGTGGGCTACGACGACGAAGGCGTGAAGTGCAAGCGCTGGGACATCATCAAGGACGGCGTTCTGGTGAATTACCAGGCCACCCGCGACCAGGCGCACATCATCGGCGAGAAGGAATCGCACGGCTGCTCGTACGCGGACAGCTGGAGCAGCGTGCAGTTCCAGCGCATGCCCAATGTCTCCCTCAAGCCCGGTGCGAAGAAGCTCACGCCGGACGAAATGATCAAGGACGTGAAGAAGGGCATCTACATCGTGGGCGACGGCTCGTTCTCCATCGACCAGCAGCGCTACAACTTCCAGTTCGGCGGCCAGCTGTTCTACGAGATCAAGGACGGCAAGATCACCCGCCAGCTGGAAGACGTGGCCTACCAGGCCAACACCCAGGAGTTCTGGAACGCCTGCTCCGCCATGTGCGACGAGCGCGACTGGCGCATGGGAGGCTCCTTCTTCGACGGCAAGGGGCAGCCATCGCAGGTGAGTGTCGTGTCGCACGGCTCGAGCACCACGCGCTTCAACGGCATCAATGTGATCAACACCGCACGCAAGATCGGCTGAGGGGAGGAACGATGAAGATTCTGAATCAGGACGAGACCCGCCGCATCAGCGACAAGGTGCTGTCGCTCTGCAAGGCCGACGAATGCGTGGTGACGATCAACGGCGCCCGCACCGGCAATGTGCGCTATGCGCGCAATGCCGTATCCACGGCGGGCCTGGTGGAGGATACGCAGCTGAGCGTCTCCGTCGCCTTCGGCAAGAAGCAGGGCACGGCGAGCATCAACGAATTCGACGACAAGTCGCTGGAAAAGGTGGTGCGCCGCGCCGAAGACCTGGCCCGCCTGGCGCCGGAGAATCCGGAATTCATGCCCACGCCGGACAAGCAGGCCTTCCGCGCATCGAGCACCTTCAGCGAGAAGACGGCCGCCATCGATCCCGAGTACCGCGCCCAGGTGGCGGCCTACAGCATCGAGCAGAGCCGCAAGAACAAGCTGGTGGCGGCAGGCTTCTTCACCGACCGCACCTCCTTCGAGACCGTGGCCAACTCGCGCGGCGTGTTTGGCTACCAGCAGCAGACCGGCGTGGACTTCACCTGCACCGTTCGCACCGAGGACGGACGCGGCTCCGGATGGGTGAGGCGCGACGCCAACGACGTCGCCCGCTTCGACCCGCGCGCCGCTTCCGATATCGCCATCGAGAAGGCCTTGCGCTCCGTCGATGCCAAGGCGCTGGAGCCGGGCCGCTACACCGTGATCCTGGAGCCCGCCGCATCGTCGGACCTCATGGCCTACATGTTCTTCGACTTCGACGCGCGCAGCGCGGACGAGGGGCGCAGCTTCCTTTCCAAGAAGGGCGGCAAGAACCGCCTGGGCGACAAGCTGTTCGACGAGCAGGTGAACATCTGGGCCGACCCCTGGGACAAGGATGTGCCGGTGCTGCCGTGGGACAGCCAGAACCTGCTGGCGCGCGAACGCATGGACCTCATCAAGGACGGCAAGGTCGCCAACATGAACTACTCGCAGTACTGGGCGAAGAAGCAGGGCAAGCGCGCCGTCGGCCAGCCGGGCAACATCATCATGGCGGGCGGCAGCAAGTCCACCGAGGAGCTGATCGCCGGGACCAAGAAGGGCATTCTCGTCACGCGCACCTGGTATATCCGCATGGTGGACCCGCAGTCCGTGCTGCTCACCGGCCTCACGCGCGACGGCACCTTCTACATCGAGAACGGCAAGATCAAGCATCCGATCAAGAACTTCCGCTTCAACGAAAGCCCCGTGACGATGCTGAACAACATCGATGAACTGGGCCGTCCGGAAGTGCTGTCGGGAGATGAAAGCCCCTTCCAGATGCTGATTCCCTCGATCAGGGTGCGGGACTTCAACTTCACTTCGCTGTCCGACGCGGTTTAACAGGAGAGCAAGTGGAACGCCGCACCTTCCTCAAAGTGAGCGCCGCCGCGGGCGGCGCCCTTCTGATTCCCGTTTTCGGCGAGGCCATCGCCGAAGAGCAGCTGATCAACCCCATGGCCGTGGCCTTCAAGAAGTCGCTGGCCGATGCGGCCATGAACGCGGCAACGAAAGCCGGTGCAAGCTATTGCGACGTGCGCATCGGCCGCTACCTGAACCAGTTCATCACCACGCGCGACCTGAACGTGGAGAACATCGTCAACACGGAATCCAGCGGCGTGGGCGTGCGCGTCGTCGCCAACGGCGCCTACGGTTTCGTGGCCACCAATGTGATGACGCTGGACGCCGTGGCCGATGCGGCGCGCCAGGCGGTAGCCATTGCCAAGGCCAACGCCCGCCTGCAGTCCGAGCCGGTGCGCCTGGCGCCGGTGAAGGGCGCCGGCGAAGTCGCCTGGGCTACGCCTTTCACCAAGGACTGGCGCACCGTGCCCGTCAAGGAAAAGGCTGAAATGCTCATTGCGGCAAACAAGGCTGGCATGGACGCCGGCGCGTCCTTCATGCAGTCCATGCTCTTCCAGGTGAACCAGCAGAAGTATTTTGCATCCACCGACGGCTCCTATATCGACCAGGACTTCCACCGCCTGTGGGTGCCGTTCACCGCCACGGCGGTGGACAAGGCCAGCGGCAAGTTCCGCACGCGCGACGGCCTCTCGTCGCCAGTGAGCATGGGCTACGAATTCCTCGACGCGAAGCCGCAGCACAAGATCCGCGCGGCGGGCGGCGTGACCACGCTGTATAACGGCTCCTACGACTTGGTCGAGGATGCGCGCGCGGCGGGCAGGCAGGCAAAGGAAAAGCTCACGGCCAAATCCGTTGAGCCGGGCAAGTACGACCTGGTGCTCAGTCCCGAACATCTCTTCCTGACGATCCACGAGTCCGTGGGCCATGCCACGGAGCTGGACCGCGTGCTCGGCTACGAAGCCAACTACGCAGGCACCAGCTTCGCCACCCTGGACAAGTGGGAGTCGAAGAAATTCCAGTACGGCTCGAAGATCGTCAACTTCGAGGCGGACAAGAACACTCCGGCCTCCCTCGGCTGCGTGGGCTACGACGACGAAGGCGTGCCAGCGAAACGCTGGGATATCATCAGGGACGGCGTGCTGGTGAACTACCAGGCCACGCGCGACCAGGCTCACATCATCGGCGAGAAGGAGTCGCATGGCTGCTCCTTCGCCGACAGCTGGAGCAGCGTGCAGTTCCAGCGCATGCCCAATGTCTCGCTCAAGGCGGGCAGGAAGAAGCTGGCGCCGGACGAAATGGTGAAGGACGTAAAGAAGGGCATCTACATCCTGGGCCGCGGCTCCTATTCCATCGACCAGCAGCGCTACAACTTCCAGTTCGGCGGCCAGCTGTTCTACGAAATCAAGGACGGAAAGATCACCCAGCCCCTGGGCGACGTGGCCTATCAGGCGAATACCCAGGATTTCTGGAATGCGTGCACCGCCATGTGCGATGAGCGCGACTGGCGCATGGGCGGCTCCTTCTTCGACGGAAAGGGACAGCCATCGCAGGTGAGCGCCGTGTCCCACGGTTCCTCCACCACGCGCTTCAACGGCATCAACGTGATCAACACCGCCCGCAAGATCGACTAAGGAACGCACCCATGAAACTGCTGAACCAGGAAGAAGCACAGACTATCGCGCGGAAGGTGATGGCGCTGTCCAAAGGAGACGAATGCCGCGTGGCCATGAGCGGCAGCCGCAAGGGCAACGTGCGTTATGCGCGCAACAGCGTGTCCACTGCGGGGCAGGTGCAGAACACCCAGCTGTCCGTCAGCGTCGCCTTCGGCAAGCGCCAGGGAACGGCCACGATCAACGAGTTCGACGACAAGTCGCTGGAAAAGGCCGTGCGCCGCGCGGAGGAAGTGGCGCGCCTCGCGCCGGAGAACCCGGAGTTCCTGCCCGCCATCGGCAAGCAGGATTTCAAGCCGTCCGCCACCTTCAACCCGAACGCCAGTGCCTTCGATCCTGAATACCGCGCCGAAGTGGCGTTCCAGAGTATCGACGCCGCCCGCAAGAAGGGCCTTGTTGCCGCAGGCTTCTTCTCCGACCACACGGGCTTCGAATGCATCGCCAACTCGAATGGCGTTTTCGGCTACCAGGAGCTGGCCAGCCTGAACTTCACCCTTACCGCGCGCACCGAGGACGGCAGCGGTTCTGGCTGGGTAAGCCGCGCCGCCTACGATCCGAAGCAGTTCGATGCGCGTTCGGCGTCCGAGGTGGCAATCGAGAAGGCGCTGCGCTCGGTCGAAGCCAAGGCGCTGGAGCCGGGCCGCTACACCGTGATCCTGGAGCCGAACGCTTCCTCCGACCTGCTGAACTTCATGTTCGGCGCCTTCGACGCGCGTGCGGCGGACGAGGGACGCAGTTTCCTCGCCAAAAAAGGCGGCGGCAACCGCGTCGGCGACAAGCTGTTCGACGAGCAGGTGAGCGTCTGGGCCGATCCGTGGGACCCGAACGCGCCCGTGCTGCCATGGGACCAGAGCTCGATGATGGCACGCGCCCGTACGGACCTTATCCGCGACGGCAAGGTGGCATCGCTGGAATACAGCCGCTTCTGGGCCCAGAAGCAGGGCAAGGCGGCCACCGCGAGCCATGGCAACATCATCATGGCGGGCGGCAGCAAGTCCACCGAGGAGCTGGTGGCCAGTATGAAGAAGGGCATTCTCGTCACGCGCACCTGGTATATCCGCATGGTCGATCCCCAGTCCGTGCTGCTGACAGGCCTCACGCGCGACGGCACGTTCTATGTGGAGAACGGGCAGATCAAGTACCCAGTGAAGAACTTCCGCTTCAACGAAAGCCCGGTCGCCATGCTGAACAACATCGAGGAGCTCGGCAAGCCCATGCTGATCGGCGAAGCGGACTCCCGTTTCCGCATGATGGTGCCAGCGATGAAGGTCCGGGAGTTCAACTTCACCTCGAAGTCGGACGCGGTCTGACGCCATGGCGGCATACGATTTCTACTTCACGCGCCTGAGCTACGAGTCGGGCGACTGGGATGTGGACATCCGTATGCCCAGCAATGTGCTCAATTCCCTGGTGGAGTACACCACCCTACGCGTGGATACCGTGGAGCGCATTGTTGCGCTTTCCGATCCGAAAATGCTGGAAGCTCCGTTCTGCTACCTGGCAGGCCACAAGCTGGTGCAGTTCACGGCGGCGGAGCGCCGGAACTTCGAACGCTACGTGAAGGGCGGCGGCTTCGTATTCGTGGACGACTGCAACCACGATATCGACGGTCTGTTCGCCAAGTCCTTCGAGGCCGAGATGGCGAAGATCTTCGGCCCAAGGGCGCTGCACAAGATCCCGAACAGCCATCCGGTCTATTCGAGCTTCTTCCAGTTCGACGGCCCGCCCAATACGAGCGTGGAGCTGAACGGCTGGGGCGATGATCTCGTGCACGACTATCTGCGTGCAATCGAGATCGGCGGCCGGGTGCGCGTCCTGTACAGCAACAAGGACTACGGCTGCGAGTGGGATTACGATTTCCGGAACAAGCGGTGGCTAGCGGTGGACAACACACGCTTTGCTGTCAATATCATTCAATATGCGCTGGGAGCATGACGTGTCCGAGAGCGGGTGGAACGAAAACGAGATCGCGGGCCTGACCGCGAAAGTGGCCGCACTGAAGGCCAGCATGGGCAAGGTCATTATCGGCCAGCAGGAAGTGATCGACTCGCTTGTGATCTGCCTGCTGGCAGGCGGGCATGCGCTGGTGGAGGGAGTGCCGGGCCTGGGCAAGACCCTGCTCGTCAAGTCGCTGGCGCAGGCGACCAGCATGCAGTTTCGCCGCGTGCAGTTCACGCCCGACCTTATGCCGTCCGACATCGTGGGCACGGAGATCCTGGAGGAGGACACGGCCACGCGCAAGCGAGAGTTCCGCTTCCAGCAGGGCCCCGTCTTCACGCAGGTGCTGCTGGCGGACGAAATCAATCGTGCGCCGCCCAAAACGCAGTCCGCGCTGCTCGAGGCCATGCAGGAGCGCGCGGTGACGTTCGCGGGCCAGACGCACGCCCTGCCAAAGCCGTTCTTCGTGCTCGCCACGCAGAACCCCATCGAGCAGGCGGGCACCTATCCGCTTCCCGAGGCGCAGCTCGACCGCTTCCTCCTGCGCATCGACGTCGGCTATCCCAGCGAGGACGAAGAGATCGCAATGGTGGCCGCCACCACGCACGCAGGCCTGAACGATGCACCTGCCGCCATGGACGTGGCCACGCTGCTGCGGCTTCAAGCGCTGGTGCGCGAGATCCAGATCGGGGACCATCTGCTGCGCTACGCCACGAGGCTGGTGCGGGCAACGCGCCCGGCGGAAAGCACTGTGCCGATGGTGCAGAAGCATATCGGCTGGGGAGCTGGCCCGCGTGCGGGGCAGGCGCTGGTGCTTGCCTCCAAGGCGCGCGCGCTGATGCAAGGCCGCCTCGCCGTGACGCGCGATGATATCGCCGCCATGCTGCTGCCGGTGCTGGCCCACCGTGTGCTGCGCAACTTCGAAGCCGAAGCGGACGGCGTTGCTATTGCCGACGTCCTGGCTGCCCTGCGCGAGCATATCCGCCCAGACTAGGCATGCTGGATACCTCGGCGCTGCTCGCGCATTCCGCGAACCTGGACCTCGTCATCCGCCACGTGCTGGCGGGACTGGGCCACGGCATCCATGCGGGCCGCGAACGAGGCGCCGGTGTCGAGTTCTCCGAATACCGCGCCTACGCGCCCGGCGACGAATGGCGCCGTGTGGACTGGAAGCTGCTTGCCCGCGCCGACCGCTACTACGTGCGCGAGGCGGAGCGGGACAGCCATGTCGCCGTCTGGCTCTGGCTCGACGCCAGCGCCTCGATGGCCGAGCCAAGCCGTTCCGTTGAGGGTTTGGACAAGCTCTGGTTCGCGCGCACGGCGCTGGCCTGCGTCGCCGCCATTGCGCAGCGCCAGGGCGATGCTTTCGGCCTCATCGTGTGCTCCGATGGCAAGGCCGAGTTCACGCCCGCCTCGCGCGGACCGCGCCAGCTCCAGCGCGTGCTTTCCGCGCTGTCGCGCACCAGAGCGAGCGGACGGCTGCCCAGCGAGGCGGCAACGCGCGGCGCCATGCAGTTCCTTCACGCTCCTGCCATGGTGTTCGCCGCCAGCGACTTCCTGGACTGGCCTTCTCCTCTGGGCGAATCCCTGCTGCGCCTGCGCAGGATGCGGCACGACGTGCGGCTGCTTGCCCTGCAAACGGAGGCCGAAGCCACGGGCGGTTTCAGGAACGGCGCAGCCTACCGCGACCCTGAACTGCCGGAAGGCCTGCACCGGTTCGACAAGGAAGGGCGCGAGAGTTATGTGGCATCCCTCTCCGCGCACATGACTGCCGTGTCTGCAGCATGCCGGAAGAACGACGTGCCGCTGGCGATGGCCTGCATCGAGCAGCCGCTGGCGCAAGTGCTGCGGCAGTGGCTGCGGACGGAGCGGCTGCGATGATTTCCATGCTTCAGCCGCTGTGGTGGTTTGCACTGCCCCTCCTTGCTCTACCCCTGTGGTGGCATATGCGGCGGCGCGAGCGTACGAAGACCGAGGCGCTGGCCACTGCCCGCTTCCTGCCGCAGGCGGCGCCGCAGCAGCAGCGCGTGCCGCAGTGGATCGACAGGCTACTGCTCCTGCTACGCCTTCTGCTCCTTTTGAACCTTATCGCATGGCTCGCGGTCACCGTGTTCCCCTGGCGGGGTGATACCGTGCTTGTGCACGAAAATCTGGGACGCGATGTGGTGGCGCGCGAGAGCGCGGCGGCGGGCATGGCTTCCGCCAGCGTCGTCGTGCTGCCGCCCGATCCGCTGGCATGGCTGGAAGCCCACCGGTTTGAGTTCCGGCGCAACGCCAGGCTGCTGATCCTCGCGCCCGGACTGCCCATGCCTGCCCGCCGTCCGGAGCCCGGCCTCGCGCTGACTATACGCGTTCTTCCTCCCGCCGGTACCGAGCCCCTGCGGCCCGCGGTGCGCCATCTGGTGCTGGCGACAACCGGCGAGCGCGAGCCGCAGTGGCGCGCGATGATCGCCGCATTCGCGGCCGCAGGCGAGCGCCATGAGATCGCGCAGGCGCCAACGCCGGAAACGGAGCTGGTGATCTGGGACCGCCCGGGCGATCCGCCTGCCGGATGGCGGGCGCCCCTGTGGTGGCGTACCTCGGCGCCGCCTGCCGGCGCTATGGCCGTGGCCAGCGCCGGCATCCGGCTTGCAGTGGCGGATACTTCTCAGGGCCGCAGCTGGAGCTCACCCGACTGGCCCGCACAGGACCCGGATAAGGCGCGAGCGATCTACGAAGCCTGGCGGCAGCTGGCCTTTGAACCCGCGCCATACCGGATGCCTTCTGCCGAATTCAGGGCCTCAGGCAGCGCCACCGCGCCGGAGGCCCGGCCGTCGGCGTGGCTCGCCCTGTCCATGCTTGCGCTGTTTATCCTGGAAAGAGTTCTGGCTCATGCGCGCCGAAACTGACTTCAGCGCCTCCATACTGGCGGCGCTCCACACCGCCGTGGTGCGCCGCCGCGCTCCCGGCTGGGTGCTCGCATGCCTGCCGCCTCTGTGCGTCCTGCGATTCACGCTGGTATGGCAAGGCTGGATCACGGGCGCCGCCGGTGCGCTCCTGCTGGCGGCGCTTGCGTGGATAGGATGCGATAAGGCGCAGCTTCGTAAGCGCGTACGGCGGGAATGGACTTCCTGGCTGGACGCCGCCTACCCGCAGCTCGAGGACAGCAGTGCGCTGCTGGCGACGGCGCCAGCGGGCGCTGTCGCTCGGCTACAGCGCAGCCGCATCGTGGCCCGCGCCGAAGAACAGCTCGACGCCGCCGCGTGCAGGCGGCTGGTGTCCAGGCATATAAGGCTCAACCTCGTTCCCTTTGCGCTGGCGGCTTTCGCCGCGCTGACCCTTGCGGTGCTGGGCGCCGCGCCGAAGGCCTCCCGCCCGCAGCAAGCGTCTCCCGCCGGCGTGAAGACGGTAACGCCCGTGGCGGAACTGGTCTTGCATATCGCTCCGCCGTCCTACACCGGTGGCAAGCCGTACTCCACGCAGCCGCGCGACTTGCAGGTGCCGCAGCATTCATCCCTGCGCTGGTGCGCGCAAGGCGCGGAAGCCCGTGTGGAGATGAGCGATGGAAGCAGCCTCGCAATCCGTGCGGGCGAGTGCGCTGGCTGGGTGGCGGACCAGTCGGTGTTCTGGCGCAGCGGAGGCCAGGCTTCGCAGCGCTTCAATATCCGCGTGCTGCCGGACCAGGAGCCTGTAGTGACTGTTGTGGCGCCCGCGGAAGCGGTCACCGTATTGCCGAAGGAAGCCCAGTCGGTCAGGCTTGCCGTGAACACGAGAGACGATTACGGCATCGAACGGGCGACCTTGCACCTGACGCTTGCGCGCGGCAGCGGAGAGAACATCCGTTTCAGCGACCGTGAAGTGCCCCTGCCGCGCGGCGCCGATCCGCGAGTGCGAAACTGGCAGAAGGTGTGGACGCTGGCGGAACTCGGCATGGAACCGGGCGATGAGCTCTATTTCTTCGTCCGTGCAAGCGATAACGCCCCGGAGCATCCGCACACCGTGCAGACGCCAACCTACACCCTGCGCCTGCCGGGGCCGCAGCAGGAATCGCTGGACGCCACGGCGCTGCCCAGCATGGTCAAGCCCGAGAACCTGCGCAGCCAGCGCCAGATCATCATCGACACGGAACAGCTTCTGGCCGACATGCAGGCGAAGAAGCTGAGCGCCGCAGTCGTGCGCGAACGTAGCGAAGGCATTGCGGCCGACCAGGCGCAGTTGCGGCGCCGCTATGGCCAGTTCCTCGGCGAGGAATCCACGCTGTTTGCGGATACCGATCATGATGAGCATGACCACAAGCCCATGAGCGCCAACACCAACCTCGCGGCGCAGTTCGGCCATGCGCACGACATGGAAGACAACGCAACGATCTTCGACCCGCAGACGAAGACGGTACTGCGCCGCGCCATCACCGCCATGTGGGACGCGGAGAAGGCGCTTGCGGCCATTACGCCGAAGTCCGCGCTGGCGCCGGAGTACAAGGCGCTCGACGCCATCAAGGAGCTGCAGCAGGCGGAGCGGATCTACCTGCACCGCACTGCCTTCGCTCCGCCAGCCATCAAGGAAGAGAAGCGCCTGAGCGGCGACGCTGTCGGTGCCCAGAGCTACAAGCGCAGACAGGCGGCTGCGCAGGACCCGATTCCTGCCGAAGTCCGTGAACTGGTCCAGCAATTGTCCGGCGACGCGCCGCTGCCCGCGCTCTGGCGCAAAACGGCGAACGAGGCGTTTGCGAAACTGGCGGACGACGAATCCCGGCTGGCGGCGCAGGCCGCCGCGCAGGACGTGGCCGATGGCTGCGCCGCCTGCCGCGCGCCGCTGCGCGCATGGCTGCGCAGCACCCTCACCGAGCCGCCAGTGCTCCTGCAAGGGCGGACCGCAGTGCGAACCCGGTTCGGCACAGCGCTGCAGGAGGCGCCGCGATGAACCCCATGCTGCTGTCCATCGCAGCGCTTGCCGTGGGAGCGCTCAGCGCCTGCCTCTACCTGCTTCGCCGCCGCTGGCCCGATGCTGCGCTGGCGCTGATGGCAAGCGTAGGCCTCGCTGCGCTGATCGCGCCGCAGCCGGGCGTGCTTCCGGCGCGCACGTTCACACTGCACACGGAAGAGGGCAGGCAGAGCCCGCCGTCAACGGCGGAAAGCTTTGTTGTGGAGGGCCATGGCCTGCGCGCGGCAGAGTGGCACGATCTTCCGGCACGGCCCATCCGGTGGCGCGAGCCGAAAGCGGAGATGCTTTGGCTGCAGTTCCCGCGTACCGTCGCACTCGGGCGGCAATTCGAACTGATGGTGCGGCGTGCCGACGCGGAAGCCGGATGGCGCCTGCAGCTGCTGGCCGAGAATGGGCGGACCCTGGCCGAAGCGACGGCACGTGCGCCTGCTAACGAGCTTTCGCTGGCCTGGCTGCCGCCCGTCTCGGAAGACATGGTACTGAAGGCCAGGCTGCTCTCCGCCAGCGGCAGCACTATCGCCGAAGGGCCGGTGCCGCTGCGCGTGACCGAACCGGTACGCTTGCAGCTGCGGGGCCGCTTCGCCGCTCCATCCTTTGACCTTCGGGTTCTCAGCCAGCTGCTCGCGGACAGCGGCGCGGTGCTGGACTGGCAGACGCAGCTCGGCAAATCCGTGGCGCGCTCTGAACTGCCCTCGGAGCCGCTTTCGGCGCCGAACGGCATGATCGTGGATTCGGCATGGTTCGAAGGGCTCGGCGCCAGCGCGCGGGCCGCCCTGCTCGATGAGGTGGGCGAGGGGATGCCGCTTCTGGTGCTCGGCGCCAGCGCCGCCCAGCAGCAGGTGTGGCAGCGCGCGGTCGCCCTGAAGCTGGCAGCTGGCGAAAAGGACGATATGCGGCAGGTGGGCAATCAGCAGGGCAGGCTCGCGATGCCGCTGGCGCCCCTTGCGCCTGTGGGGGAAGGCCCCTGGACATCGGTAGCAAAGGATGCAGAGGGCAGGCCTTGGCTGTGGCAGCGCAGCTGGAAGAAAGGCCGCATCACCTGGCTGGGCTTGAGCGACTGGCACCGCTACGCCATCAGCCAACCCGCGCCGCTTGCTTACTGGTGGCAGTCCGTGCTGGACATCGCATTGCGCGAATCCTCGCAGGAGCGGGGCTGGCGATTTACGGACCCG
Organism: Massilia endophytica; assembly: GCF_021165955.1. NCBI lineage: Bacteria > Pseudomonadati > Pseudomonadota > Betaproteobacteria > Burkholderiales > Oxalobacteraceae > Massilia > Massilia endophytica. The sequence goes on from NZ_CP088952.1 coordinate 5,132,337, forward strand.
ATGCCTGTGCCGGGCTTGCGCACGGAATTATGCGCAGACGGTTTTGCAGCGGGTACTCCAGTCACGGTCGATGGGGTGGCCGTGCCGCCGCTGCAGCGGCGGCCCGAGAAGGCGGGTTCGGTGTGTACAGCAGTCTGGCCTGCGAAGGCAGGCTGGATGCAGGTCGCGGCAGATGGCCAAGCCGCAAAGCTGCACGTATTCGGTGAGGCCGACTGGCCCGCATGGCAACGCGCGCTGCGGCACGACGCCACTGCCCTGTATGCCGCGCGTTCGCGAAGCCAGCCGGCTCCTGTAAGGGAAGAGAAAACCGGGCAGCTTCTGCAGCTTGCCCGTTCGCTTGAAGCGTGGATGTGGGCGGCGATTATGGCCGCTTCCATGCTCGCGCTCTGGTGGCGCGAGCGGCGTTGACTCAGCTCCCTGCCCACCCGCTAACGTAAGCGGGCACGGGGCCCGTGAAGCCCGGTTCCGGAACAGCTTCGAGCCGCTGCTGCGCCATCGGCAGCACGCCCGCCCAGACCGGAATGGACATGTCTTCCTCATCGTCCTTCGGGCCGCCGGTACGCGCCTTGCACGCCGCTTCGTCCAGCGAAATGCGCAGCACGGTCGTTGCCGCGTACTCCTTGTCGTTCCCGGGCCGCACCTCCTGCTGGCGGCCGGGTGCGAGGTGTTCCATGAAAGCTTCCAGCGCCGGGTGTTTCTCGGCGTCCGGCACCAGCTCGAAGCGGCCGTAGACCATGGCGGAACGGTAGTTCATCGAGTGGTTGAACGCGGAACGGGCCATGACCAGGCCATCCACATGCGTCACCGTCACGCAGGCATCCTGCTCCATCAGGCGTTTCAGCATCCTGCTGCCGTTCGAGCCGTGAATGTAGAGATGCTCGCCGATCCGCCAGCACGCGGTTGGGATGCAATGCGCGCCATGCTCGTCCGCAAACGCGACATGGCAAACGTAGGCAGCGTCCAGAATGGCGTGCAGCAGCGCGCTGTCGTAGGAGGCGTTATGGGCGGCGCGGCGGACCTGGGTGCGGCCGGAAGGTGCGTTCATGGTTCCTTTTCCTTGGTGAGTGAGATCGCAATATAATGTGCTGCTGGCACCTGAGAAAGGTCCAGAACCATCCAATATCTTGGAGCCACGATGGATTACGCCCTGCTCATCTCCACCTTTACGCGCGAGAACGGACACCGGACCTGGCCGCGCCAGCGCCTGCTGCACGAGTGCCTGCGTTCCGCCATCCGCGACGGCACGCTGGCGCCGGGAACGCGCCTGGTTGCGACGCGTACCCTTGCCTCCGAACTTGGCGTGGCGCGCAACACGGTGCTCTACGCCTACGAGCAGCTGGCCAGCGAGGGCTTCGTGACGACGGACAAGCGCGGCACCATCGTTGCCACCATCGTGCCGGAGCAGGGCAGGAAGCGCGCTCCCGTGCCGCAGGCCGGCCTCTCCCAGCGCGCGCAGAACCTGCGCCGCCTGCACGCGCCTGCCAGCGTGGGCGGCGCCTTCGTGCCTGGCGTGCCGGACCTGGACAGCTTCCCCATGGCGCTATGGCGACGCATGCTGGACCGCGCCTGGCGTACGCTCGAGCCGCGCAAGCTCAATTACGGCAACCCCGCCGGTGAAATGACGCTGCGCGAGGCCATTGCGGACCATCTGCGCGCCTCGCGCGGCGTGGTGTGCGAAGCCGCCCAGGTCTTCATCACGGACGGAAGCCAGAGCAGCCTTGACCTGTGCGCCCGCGCCTGCGCCGACCAGGGAGAAACCGTGTGGGTGGAAGACCCAGGCTACGGCGGCGCTGTGGCCGCCTTCCGTGGAGCGGGCCTGAAACTGGAAGGCATTCCGGTGGACGAGGAAGGCATTGCGCCGCAGCCTGCGGACTGGAAGCGCCGCAAGCCGCGCCTGATCTACACCACGCCTTCGCACCAGTACCCGGTAGGCACGGTGCTTTCGCTTCAGCGCCGCATGGCCCTCATCGATGGCGCCCGCGCGGCCGGTGCGCTCATCATCGAGGACGACTACGACAGCGAGTTCCGGCACGACGGCCCGCCGCTGTCCGCGATGCAGGGCCTGGCGCCGGATGCGCCGGTGCTCTACTGCGGCACTTTCAGCAAGACCATGTATCCTGGCCTGCGCATCGGCTTCCTGGTGGTGCCACCCGAACTGGCTGAGCCGATGGCGACCATGCGCGCGCAGTCGGCCAGCAGCGGCCGCGCGGCGGAGCAGCTGGCTCTCGCGGAGTTCGTGCGCAGCGGCCAGTTCGCCCTGCACCTGCGGCGCATGCGCAGGATCTACGCGCAGCGGCGCGACGCGCTGGTGGAAGCCCTGGAGAGGCACCTGGGCGGCATCGCGGAAGTGCATGGCGCTTCGGCGGGTATGCACCTTTCCCTACGCTTCCGCGATGCGCGCATTTCGGATGTGGAAATCGGCCGCCGCGCCAGGGAAGAGGGCATCATGGTCAATGCGCTGAGCGCGCACGCCGTGGGCGGTGAGGCAGGATGGAATGGCTTGATGCTGGGCTACGCGCAGATACCTGCGGAGCAGATGGACGGACTGGTGAAACGGTTGGCGGCGATCATTCACCTGGCGGCATTCACCGCCAACCGGAAGGCTAATTAAAACGCCGTATCAAAGCGCACATACATGGAGCGGCCGTTCACGCCGAACGGGCAGGTCTCCCAGCAATGCGTGAAGCCCAGCTGCGGGAACGGAGCGGCCTTCACCTTGTCCCACTCGGTCGGGAAGGTGTCGAACACGTTGTTCACGCCGAAGGTCAGGCTGGTCTTCTTGCTGAAGGAATAGCGCACGGTCATGTCGAGCAGCCACTTGGCATCCCAGGTCTGCACGAAGTCGCCCGTGAAGCCCTGGCCCTTCACTTCGCCGTAGTAGTTGGCGCGGGTGTTGAAGTTCCATGGACCGCGGGTGTAGTCCGCAGCCAGCACGTGGTGCTGGCGCGGCTGGCCGTGTTCGATCAGCGTCACCTGCGCCTGGTCGAACAGCTGTTCGCCGGTGAGGATGCTGGAGGTCGAATGGCGGCCGGTCACCTCGGTCTTGTTGAAGCCCAGCTGGCCGGACAGCACCAGGGTGGCGCCAGGCATCTTGTTGGTGTGCTCGGCCACGATATCCAGGCCACGGGTCTTGGTATCGACCGCATTGGTGAAGAACTGGGCCTGGCCCACCTTCAGCGGCACCAGCACGTTGGCGATCGGGCCGCCGCCCGCTTCCGGAGCGATATTGCTGGAGAAGACGATGCGGTCCTTGATCTTGATCTGGTAGATGTCCGTGGTCACCGAGAAGTTCGGAGCCGGGCGCAGCACCAGGCCCACGCTGGCGTTACGCGAGGTCTCTTCCTTCAGCGGCTTGATGCCCAGGGCGCGGGTCACGGCGCTGTCCTGGCGCGCGGTCAGGGTTTCGGTCAGCACGCCAGCCGCATTCAGGTTGGTGGACACGGAGCTGTAGAACTCCTGCTGCACGCCCGGCGCACGGAAGCCGCTCGACACGCTGCCGCGCACGCCCACCTGCTTGGACGGATCCCAGCGGGCGCTGAACTTGCCGGTGGTGGTGTTGCCGAAGTCCGAATATTTCTCGTAGCGTACCGCGCCTGCCAGCAGCAGGGTGTCCACCGGGCGGTGTTCCACGTCCAGGTAGAGGGCGATATTGTGGCGGCCCGCATCCACGGCGGTGGCCGGCGTATAGCCCGGGAAGCCCTGGGTGCCGGAAGCAGCCACGCCCCCGGTCTGGTCGCGGATCACAACGGCCGGGTTGTTGGTGCGGCCGTACTGGTAGGAGACCGGGTCGCCTGCCACGATCTGGTAATTGTCCTCGCGCCATTCGAAGCCGGTGGCCAGGAAGATGTTCGCGCCGCCGATGTTCAGCGGGCCTTTCAGGTCGGCGTTGAAGGTGGTCTGGTCGAATTTCAGCTTGCCGGTATCGGCTTCCAGCGGCGAGGCGGCGTAGATGCCGCCGCCCGGCTTGGGCTCGTACCAGTAGCTCACGTTGATGGTCTGGCCTTCGTGGAAGCCCAGTTCGCTGCGGCCGTGGTTGACGCTGATGTCGGCCTTCCAGTCGTTTTCCAGGTCGCGGCGGTAGCCCACGGCGAAGGAAGCATCCTTCACGGTGGTCAGCAGATTTGGCAGGAAGCCGTTCGGATACACGGCGGGCACGGTGCGTCCGTCGCCGGCGGAACGGTAGAAGCCCGAGGAGTCGCCCTTGCGCTTGGAGGCGCCGCCGAAGGAATAGAATTCGCCCTTGGCATCGGTGGGCACTGCGGCGTTCCACCACAGGTAGGCGTCTTTCGCATCGCTGTCGCCGATGCGCTGGGTCACGCGCGGCGGCGACACGCGCAGTTCGTCGGGACCGGCGCGGTTGGTTTCCTTGCGGTGGCGGCCTTCCACCGACACGTTGATGTAGCCGCCGTTTTCGCCCAGCGACCAGCCGCGGTTTACGCTGCCGGAGATCAGGTCGCCGTCGCCTTCGGAGGTGGTGCCCAGGGTGCCGCTCAGGGCCGTTTCATTCACATTGGATTTCAGGACGATATTGATCACGCCTGCAATCGCGTCCGAGCCGTACTGCGCGGCGGCGCCGTCGCGCAGCACCTCGATATGGTGGATGGCGGACAGCGGAATCGCGTTGATGTCCGTACCGGCCGAACCGCGGCCCACGGTCTGCTGCACATTGACCAGGGCCTGCTGGTGGCGGCGCTTGCCGTTCACGAGCACCAGCAGCTGGTCCGGGCCCAGGGAGCGCAGCGTGGCGGGGCGGATGATGTCCGTGCCGTCGCTGATGAAGGTATTCGAGAAGTTGAAGGACGGGTCCAGGGTCTGGAGCAGCTTGCCCAGTTCCAGCGGGCCTGCCGTCTGCATGTCCTTCAGGTTGATCAGGCCCACAGGTGCCGCGGTGTCGAGGGCGGTCTTGGCGGCGGAGCGGGAACCCAGCACCACCACGGTTTGCTGTTCGGGGACGGCGGCGCTGTCGCTCTGGGCATAGGCGCCGCTGGCGGCCAGCAGCGCTGCGCTGGCAAGGAGGGTACGGCGGAACAGGAAGGGCTTTTTCATGGGCTTTTCTCTGGTTTGTATTGGCGAATGAATGACGCTCTGATATTGCTGCGCTGGCAATCCTAGCGCGCCCGGCCGCGCACCACCAAGGTGCATGTATCGTATTGTTGCGAGAATCGCACGGTCGTAAATATTGCGTGCTCATCATTAAAATTTACCGTAATCTTATGGCCCCATAACTAGTGGCTATCTACAAAAGACCTACCGTTCGGGACATTTTTCAGACAATTCCCCTTCCTCCTTAGCGTTAAAGTTGCCGTACGGCAAAATTCAAAGGAGCGAAGAATGCAAACGAAAACCATCAAAATGGCGGCAGCGGCGCTGCTGGCCTTCTCCGCCTGGAGCGGCGGCGCCCAGGCGCAACAGTCCAGCCAGTGGGTGACCGGCTACTACGGCGGCTACTTCTGGAGCAATCCCGACTACCAGGCGCCCCAGCACGTGGACATGACCGCGATGACGCACTTCGTCTTTGCGCGCATCGGCCCCGGAGGCGGCAAATTCGGCGGCCAGCCCGGCGAGGTGCTGTACGGCGCGGAGGACGCGCAGACCAACCGCCATATCGGCCCCGGCGCCCCCTACCGCACCGTGGAGCAGTTCATGATCGACAAGGCCCACCACGTGGGCACCAAGGCCCTCATCATGCTGGGCGGCGAGGGCGACAACGCGGGCTTCACCGCCTCCACCGCGCCTGCGGTGCGCGCCCAGTTCGTGAAGAACCTGGTGGACTTCATGGTGGCGCGCGACTACGACGGCATCGACGTGGACTGGGAAGGCATCGACAGCAAGGACACGGAAAGCCAGGCCCGCCTCGAACAGCTGATCATCGACCTGCGCGCCGAAGCGAACTCGCGTCCGCGCTACCAGGACAAGCCCGTCATCATCACCTTCCCGGCCGGCACGCTGAACCCGAACTACCAGAAGGCCAGCGCACACGATGCGCGCGTGGCGGCGCTGGTGGACCAGTTCAATATCATGAGCTACGGCATGGCATGGTTCGGCGAGGGCTGGGACACTACGACATTCGCGCCGCTGACCGGCCGCACCGGCTCGCGCCCCACGGACATCGCCAGCAGCGTGAAGCTGTATACGGACGCCGGTATCCCGCGCAGCAAGATCGGCATGGGCATCGGCTTCTATGGGCTGGCCTACAAGCCCCCGTTCACGCATCCCGGCATGGCGACCGCGGGCTACGACTTCAATTCCTTCTCCGTCAACGACGTGACCTGGAACTACGCGCAGCTGAACAAGCACGGCTATCTCTCGAACGGCATCTACGCTTTCGAAGCCTCGTCGCAGATGGGCTACCGCACCTACCCGGGCGGCGGCTACACGCCAACGACGCGCAATACCGGAACCACCGGCTACGTGAGCTATGAGGACGAGAACAGCATCGCCGCCAAGGGCGCCTGGGCGCAGAGCACCCGCGAGGGCGAAGGCGTGGGCGGCACCATTATCTGGCTGGTGAACTACGGCACCACCAACGGCACCAGCAATCCGCTGCTGTTCGCGGTGAAGAAGGCCTTCCTCGATCCGAACGCCACCGATCCGGGCCCGAACCCGAATCCCCTGCCGCCCGAGCCGCCGCCGCAGCTCTCCACCAGCCTGAACGTCAACAACGACTGGGGCAGCGGCTACTGCGCCGCTCTGGTGGTGAAGAATATCGGTGACCGTCCGGGCATCTGGTCGGTTTCCCTGCCCTTCAAGGACAAAATCAGCTCGCTGTGGGGCGGCGTCTATTCCGTGGCGGACGAGAAGCTGAACGTGTCGGGTGCGGAGTGGAACAAGTTCATCGAACCCGCCGAGACCCGCGAAGTGGGCTTCTGCGCCACCCGCAGCGCGCCGCCGCCATCGAACGATCCGCCGCCGCCCGCAGGCTCGCTCAGCGGCAGCGTGACCATCACCAACGACTGGACCAGCGGCTACTGCGCCAATATCGTGGTGACCAACAGCTCTTCGGTGAAGGCGGTGAACTGGTCGGTCCCGGTGCAGGTGGTGGGCACGGTGAACTCCCTGTGGAACGGCAAGTTCACGCAGAGCGGCAACACCATCCAGCTCTCCGGTCCTGACTGGGCCAAGGACCTGGCGCCAAACGGCAGCTACCGCGACGTGGGCTTCTGCGCCACCCGCTGATGTGTGAAGGGGTCGACGGCTACTGGTGGTCCAGCATCCAGGCCTTCAGTCCGTTGACCCAGTTCTTTGCGTTCATGTTGTACTGCTTCTTGATGGCGCCCGCCCGCTCGTAGAGCACGCTGAAGTCCAGCGAGGGCGACTGCTTGAAGGCGATCACGATCACATTCGCATCGTGCACCTCGGGCAGCCAGACCACGGCGTCGAACACCAGCTCCATGGCCTGGATGTTCTTGGCATAGTTGGAGAAATCCCCGAACACATTGGTGGTCATGATGCCGTCCGGCGCCAGGCAGTCGGAGCAGGCCTGGTAGAACTCGGGCGTGTCCAGCACGGGGCCGCGCGCCTCCTCGTCGTACAGGTCCGCCTGCAGCACGTCCACCTTGCCATGGTTGGCCGGATCGGTCACGAAATCCATCGCATCCATCTGCCGCACATGCAGGCGCCCGTCGTTCGGCGGCAGGGCAAACAGCTCCTCGCAGATGGCGATCACATTGGGATTGAGCTCGATGGCCGTCACGTCGGCATCGGGAAAGCGGCGGTAGCAGAACTTGGTGGCGGCGGCGCTGCCCAGGCCCAGCTGCACGATGCGGCGCGGATCCTGCTTGAAAAGCATCCACATCATCATCATGCGCACGTATTCCAGCTCGATCACATCGGGGCGCGAAAGGCGCATGGCGCCCTGCACCCACGAGGTGCCAAGGTGGAGGGAACGCACGCCCTCGTATTCGGTAATGGTGGCGGGAGGGTAGCCTGGCTGGTCGAAACGTCGGGTCATCATGGCGGCAGTTTACCAGCCGCGCCCCTTATTCGCCCGCGGCGACCATGGGCAGGATGATGGTCACGGTCAGGCCGCCGCCTTCGCGGTTGGCCAGCGTGATGCGGCCGCCATGCGCTTCGGCGATTTCGCGCGCCAGCGCCAGGCCCAGGCCCGTGCCGCTGCGCTTGGTGGAGTAGAAGGGCACGAGGGCGTTGGTCAGCACCGCGTCGCTCATGCCCGGGCCCCGGTCCTGCACCTCGATGCGCACCATGTCCTGCACGCGCCGCACGTCCATGGTGACGCCGTTGGCCGGAGAGCCGGATTCGTGGGCGTTCTTCAGAAGATTGAGCAGGGCCTGTTCCATCTGGGCCGCGTCGAAGAGCATCTGGCCCTGCGGCGGCTCGCCGCTGCGGCGGAAGGGCACCTGCTCCGCGAGCTTGTCGAGGAAGGTGTTCCAGTCCACCGCTTCCAGGCGGGGCGATGGCAGCTTGGCGAAGCGCGCATAGCCGAGGATGAAGCTCTCCAGGTGGCGCGTGCGTTCCTCGATGGTGGCCAGGATCTGCGGCAGGCGCTCCGTCTGGCCGCGCCGCACCAGCTCCGCTCCCGAGTGCGCCAGGGATGTCAGCGGCGCGAGCGAGTTGTTGAGCTCATGGCTGATCACGCGGATCACCTTCTTCCAGGTCTGCACCTCCTGGCGCCGCAGTTCCAGCGTGAGCTGGCGCAGCAGCAGCAGCTCGTGGCGCCGCCCGTTCAGGTTGAAGCGGCGGCGGGCCAGGTGATAGACCTCTTCTTCCTCATTGTCGCCGGTGGTGAACAGCCCGTCGCCGCCGCGCTTCATGGCTTCGCGCAGCGCGGGGTTGGCATGCTCCAGCAGTTCCTGCAGGTGGTGGCCTTCCAGGCGCCGCCCTTCGTTGAGCAGGTGGCGGGCGGCGACATTGCCGTACACGATGGCGCCGCCGTCGCCCACCAGCAGCATGGCCACCGGTGTGTTCTGCACCATGGTATCCAGCAGCAGCTCGCGCTGCACAAGGTTCAGGCGCTGCTCGCGCAGCACATTGCCAAGCTGGTTGTGCGCCTCCACCAGGTCGCTCAGCTCATCGTTCTGCGGCCAGTGCAGGCTGAAGGAAAAGTCGCCGTCGCGGTAGCTGGTCACCGTGCCGCCCAGGGCGCGGTACAGGGACAGGATGGGCGCCATCTGCGCGCGGATGGTGATGAGGGACAGGGGCACCACGCACAGCAGGCTGGCGCCCAGCACCAGCCAGGGCTTGTCCGGGAAGAGGTGGTTCAGGCCGAGCGCGATAAGGATGCCGATGGTGAGCAGGGTGCCGATGAGGGCGGACCAGCGCGTCATCAGCGACAGGCGCATGCCGCGCGGGCGGCGGGACGCGGGGCGCTTGCCCCGGCTGCGCCGTTCGGCGGCTTGCGGCTCGCGTTTCATCAGGGGCGGACGATACCGAGCCGCTCCATGCGGCGATACAGGGCCTGCCGCGACAGCCCGAGATCGGCCGCCGCCTGCGCCACCACGCCGTTGGCGCGGTTCAGCGCCTGGGTGATGGTGTCCTTGTCAGGCTCGCCGTCGCCGTTCGGCGCGCTGTGGTTACCCGGCGAAACGGCGGGCAGGCCGAGCGCCGCCACGTCGATGCTGCTGCCCGGGGTGAGCAGGGTGGCGCGCGCCATCACGTTTTTCAGCTCGCGCACATTGCCCGGCCATGGGTGGGCCAGCAGCGCGGCTTCCGCGGCGGGCTGCAGGGTCTTGCCGCCGCCGAGGAAGTGGCGCGCCAGCGGCAGGATGTCCGCCGGGCGGCTGGCCAGGGGCGGCAGTTTCAGTTCGATGAGGTTGAGGCGGTAGTACAGGTCTTCGCGGAAGGTGCCCGCGCGGATCATGGCGGGCAGGTCGGCGTTGGTGGCGCTGACGACGCGCACCTTTACCTGGCGTTCGCGGTTGGAGCCCAGGCGCTCGAAGCGGCCCGTTTCCAGCACGCGCAGAAGCTTCATCTGGCCTGCCAGCGGCAGGTTGCCGATTTCGTCGAGGAAGAGGGTGCCGCCGTCCGCCGCTTCGAACTTGCCTTCGCGCGCCTTGGAAGCGCCCGTGTAGGCGCCCGCGTCGGCGCCGAACAGCTCCGCCTCGATCAGTTCCGCGGGCAGGGCGCCGCAGTTGAGCACCACGAAGGGGCCCTCGCGCACGGCGGAATTGGCCTGGATGATTTCCGCGATGCGTTCCTTGCCGGTGCCGTTCGGACCGCTGATCAGCACGGGCACGTCGGCGCGCGCGACCTGGCAGGCCAGGGTCAGCACGCGTTCGGTCGCCGGGTCGGCCCACACCATGCCGCGCAGGTCGTACTGTTCCAGCTCGCGGCGCTGGCGCAGCTCGCCCTGCAGGCGCTGGCGCAGCGCCTTGTTGGCCTGGCCAAGTTCGATCAGGTTCTTGACGGTGGCGATCAGGCGGTTGTCGTCCCAGGGCTTGGCCAGGTAGTCGGCCGCCCCGGCCTTCACCAGGTCCACCGCCGCATCGAGATGGGTCCACGCCGTCAGCAGGATGACCGGCAGGTCGGGATAGCGCTGGCGGATATCGCGGAACAGGGCCACGCCTTCCTCGCCGGACGTGGTGTCGGCGGTGAAGTTCATGTCCTGGATGACGAGGTCGATGCTGGCGCCGCGCTGCGCGAGCAGCGCCAGGCCTTCCTCGGGTGAACCCGCGCGCAGCGCGTCGATGTCGTGCAGGGAAAACAGGACTTCGAGCGCTACGGCGACTGCGGCATTGTCGTCGATGATCAGGGTAGTAGGCATGCCGTCAGCATAACATCAAAGACGGCTTCCTCAGACGACGCCGCGGGTGGCGGTGGCCGGGGAGATGCTGGCTGCGCGCCATGCCGGGCCGTACACCGCCGCCACGCCGAGGGCGAGGAAGATGGCTGCGCCGCCCAGCAGGTAGTCTGCCGGCAGGCGGGCCATTTCCAGCTTGGTCACGAGCAGCTGGTTGAGGGCGAGCGCGCCCAGCAGGCCCGCCGCCACGCCCGTCGTCGTGATCATCACGTTCTCGGTGATGAAATAGCGCAGGATGTCGGTCTTGCGCGCGCCCAGGGCGCGGCGTACGCCGATCTGCTTGCGGCGCTGCGTGACCCACAGGCTGGCCATGCCGACGATGCCGCTGGCCGTCACCAGCATCAGCAGCACGCTGACGGTGACCAGCATCCAGGACAGGCCTTTGTCCGCGCGGTAGCGGTCATTGCGGTCCTGCTCCATGGTCTTGGTGCGCACCACCACCTGGTTGTTGCCCGCCTTGCGCAGGGCTTCCTCGGCATCCTTCATCACGCGGTCGCGCTGGCCCGGCTCGGCGCGCAGCGTGAACATGGCGCGCGGCCCGCTGATGGCGCGCATCGGCTGGATGACGCTCATCTCGCCGCGTTCGCCCACCTCGGCGCCGGTGGACTGCATGCGTTCCACCACGCCCACCACGCGCACCTCGTCGGCGGTGTCGCCGGTGCCGAAGTAGAAGGGCTTGCCCAGGTAGTTGTCCGTATCGGGCCAGAGCTTCTTCGCCAGGGCCAGCGGAATGATCACCGAACGCGGAATCTCGTTGGTGTTCTTCTCGTCGATGTCCATGTACTCGGTGGGCAGGAAGTCGCGGCCCTGCACGAGGCGCAGGCCCCAGGTCTTGACCAGCGAGTCCGGCGTGAAGAACTGGCCGGCGCCCGTGTTGACCTTCTCCTGCTTGCGGTCTGCCGCCACGCCGCTGTTGCGGCCGGAGCGCGAAAGGGGCGTCTGGCTGACCTGCGCCACCGACACCACGCCCGGCACGGCGCGCAGAACCTGCGCCTGCATCTTCTGCGTTGCCAGGATTTCGTTGAAGGGCGCCTCCGTCTTCAGGTCGCCGACCCGGATGTGGATGATTTCTTCCTCTTTCTCGATGCCGGAAGGGCGCGACACCACTTCCTGGCGCACCTTCACAATATGCAGTGCATTGGACAGGATGGCCAGGCTGATGGCCACCTGCAGGGCCACCAGGATAGGGCCGGTCTTGTTGCGCATCAGCGCGGAAAGGATGGGACGGATTTCCATGGTGGTCCTCACTGGGATTTGAGTTGCAGGGCAGGCGTCACCTGGCAGGCGCGCCAGGTCGGCAGCAGGCCGGCGAGAATGGCGGAACCGACGGCCATGGCGAAGGTCACGATCAGCATGACCCAGTCCATGTGCGCCACGATGGTGAGCGCCTTGGACTGCATGGCGATCAGGGCCAGCGCGCCGAAGGAGAGCGCGAGACCGAGCACGCCGCCCACCAGGCCCACGACCGCGGTTTCGACCAGGAACTGGTGGAAGATTTCCTTGCGCGAGGCGCCAAGGGCGCGCCGCACGCCGACTTCGGAAGCGCGCACCGAGAACTTCGCCAGCAGCAGGCCGATGGTGTTCACGAGGCAGAGCACCAGGAAGCCGAAGGCCAGCCAGGCGGACAGCTTGTTGTCGTTGCCGACGATCTTCAGGTATTCCATCCACTCCATCAGGTCGAACAGCTTGTTGGGAGCATTGCGCTGCAGGCGGCCCAGCTTGCGCTGCTCGGCGGCGTAGGCGTCCAGCCAGTTCTGCAGGTCGGCGCGGTCGCTGGCCGAGCGCAGCTCGAACCAGAACTGCAGCCAGGTGCATTCCGAATCCAGGAAGGCCTGGTAGCCCGGCGCGCGGTCGGCCGTGCAGTTGGTATTGCCGCTGTTGAAGATCTCGTGCCGCGTCGCGCTGCTCAGGGGGATGAAGAATTCATCCTCGGTGCTGAAGGCGCCCGCGCCCACCACGCGGTAGAAGCGTGGGATGGGATCCCACTTGTCCATGACGCCCGTGATCAGGAACTCGTGGCCGTTCAGCTTCATGCGGCGGCCTACGGGAACCTCGTCGCCGTAGAGCTTCTCGGACAGCTTGCGGGTCAGCACGATCACGTCGGCGCCCGCCTTGTCGTCGGCTTCCGACCATGCGCCGCCGTGCAGGAAGGGCACGTCGAACATGGCGAAGAAGTCCTTGGTGGGGCCCGCGCCAGTGGCGATGAACGCGCCGACGTCCTTGCGGTCAGGCTCGATGGAGGCGCCGATGCCCATGATGGCGGTGCGGCGCTCGCCCTTGCCGGAGGCCAGCAGGCGCTGCACGTCGCCGTAGCTCAGCTGGTTGTCGTTCGGTTCGTCGCCCGGCGCGTAGCCCTTGGTCGGGCCGTTGTCGAACAGCGGCACGATCAGGCGGTTGCTCTTGTGCGGCATGGGATCGCCGGACATGACGTGCAGGATGGTGAGGGTGCTGATGCTGGCGGCCACGCCCACGGCGAGGGTCAGCACCATGAGCGCCGTCAGGGCCGGATTGCGGCGCAGGTTGCGCAGGCCCAGTTTGAAGTAGTAGCTGAACATGAACGCTCCTTAGGCCACCAGGGTCGGGGTCTTGCGCACCAGGTCGGATACCTGGCCGTCGATGATGTGCACATTGCGCTGCGAACGGGTGGCCAGCTCGGGGTCGTGGGTCACCATCAGGATCGTCGTGCCCTGGGCGTTGATCTCCTCCAGCAGCTCCATCACGCCGCGCGCCATGGCCGTGTCCAGGTTGCCGGTCGGTTCGTCGGCCAGCAGCAGCTTGGGCGAGCCGGCCAGCGCGCGCGCGATCGCCACGCGCTGCTGCTGGCCGCCGGACAGTTCGGCAGGGTAGTGCTTCATGCGCGAGGCCAGGCCCACCTTGGCCAGCGCGTCCTCGATGCGCTCCTTGCGCTCGGCGGCGTTGTAGCCGCGGTAGCGCAGCGGCACGTCCACGTTGTCGAACAGGGAGAGGTCGGGAATCAGGTTGAAGCCCTGGAAGATGAAGCCCAGCTTCTCGTTGCGCAGCTTGGAACGGGCGTTGTCGTCCATGCCCTTCACATTGATCCCGTCCAGGATGTATTCGCCGTCCGTGAATTCCTCCAGCAGGCCGGCGATGTTCAGGAAGCTGGTCTTGCCTGAGCCGGAAGGACCGGTCACGGTCACGAACTCGCCCTGCTTGACGTGGATCTCGAAGCCGCGCAGCGCGTGGGTTTCGATCATGTGGGTACGATAGACTTTGCTCAGGTTGGTCATGCGCAGCATGGTGGCCTCTCTTCTTGGAAGTGTTAGTTGTTGATCGAAACGCGCGGGGCGTTCTCGAAGGTTTCGGTGCCGGCGACAACCACTTTGTCGCCCTGTTTCAAACCGCTGATGATTTCGACTGCATTCACGCTGGTGGCGCCCATCTTGATCGGCGTGCGCACGGCCACGCCATCCTCGACGCGGTAGGCATAGCGCCCGCCCTCGGACTCCACGAAGGGGCCGCGCGGCACGATCAGCACATTCGGCTTCTCGTCGATGAGCAGGCGGGCGGACACGCGCTGGCTCTGGCGCAGGCCGTCCGGCTGCTTGCCGTCGAAACGCACGCGCGCCAGCACCTGGTTCTTCACCACTTCAGGCGACAGGGCGGAGAGCTTGCCCGTGACCTGCTTGCCGTTCACCACAATCTCGGCGGTCATGCCCAGGCCCAGGTCGTTCACATAGGTTTCCGGCACTTCCAGCTCGACCTCCAGTGCGGACAGGTCCACCAGCGTCATGAGCGGCGTGTTGGCCTGCACCACACTGCGGTTGGCGACCGACAGCGTGCCGATGAAACCATCCACCGGCGCGCGCACGGTCAGCTCGTCCACGCGGCGCTGCGCGTTGGCGAGGTTCAGCTTCTGGCGCTCCATCTGCGCCAGCTTCGTTTTCAGCTCCAGCTCCACGTTGTCTTTCTCCAGCGTAGAGGCCTGGTTCGCATGCTTGGCGCGAATCTCGGCGGCTGCAACGGCGTCCTTGGCCTTTTGCAGGTCGATCTTCGCGATGATGTCCACGTTCGACACGCTCTCGTAGCGCTGCAGCACGCGCAGCGCGGAGAGGCGTTCGATTTCGGCGGTGTCCGCGTCGCGCTGGGCCAGCAGGCGCTGCTTGCGCGCCAGGATCTGCTGGCGGCCCACTTCGGCCACCAGTTCCTGGTAAGTGGACTGTTCCTTTTTCAGTTCGTCCTGCAGGTCGGGCGACTCCAGCACGGCCAGCACGTCGCCGCGCTTCACGGTGTCGCCCGCCTTCACCTTCAGCGTCACGGTGGAAGAGGGAGCGGTCGAATACAGGGTCGGGCTGACGGCGGCGACGATGCGGCCGTTGACGGCGGCGTCGCGGATCAGCGTGCCGCGCGTGACTTCGGCAATGCGCAGGCGGGCGATGTTGACGGACTGGCTGCTGCCGGCCCAGCCGCCGTACAGATAGACGGCAGCGGCAATCAGGGCGGCGGCGCCGGCGGCGATGGCCGCATTGCGCTTGAGCTTCTGCCCCGCGGGCGCGGCAATGACTGCATCTTGATGGGATGTATCGCGAATCATGTACTTGGTCTTTTGGACAGGTGAGTGATGTCCCATCCTTATGCAGAAACCGTGCCAGCGGCTAAGTGCTTGATTTGGAAGGTTTCGTCCCTGCCGAAACAGGCGTCCGCCTGTCCGCCGCTGTCCGCCTGTCCGGGCCGCATCTTGATTGTTTGCCAAGGCAGCCCTATCTTCCTGTTTCCACCACTGCGGAGCATTTCTTGGACTATCCCTTCGCGCGCAGCGACATTGCGCGCTACGACGCGCTGACCGGCGCCCCCGTGATCGACGAGCAGACCTGGAAGGACATGCTGCTTGATTCCTATCTTGCGCTATTGAGCAGGGGCGTCAGCATCTTCGGCCAGCAGATGCTCTATCACCGCCTGCGCAGCGGCGCCGCCGACGCCGGCGGGCTGCGGACGCGGCTCGCGGACAGCGCCGGACGCGCGGACATGGAACGGGCCTGCCGCCCCTTGCGCGAGGCGGACGCGGAAGTGAGCGGCACCCTGTTCGGCGAGGCACTCGCCGCCGCTCCCCGCTGGGCGGCCTGGCTGCCCGCGCTTCCAGTGTTGCTGGCCGCAAGCATCGCATGCGGGCTTCAATGGGGACTCTGGTGGATTGCTGCGCTGGGCGTATGCGCGCTGATGCTGGCCCTGCAGGCGGTCTGGCACGACCGCATCGGCCAATGGCGGCGCGAGCTCCTTTCCCTTCGGCTGATGCTGAATGCCTGCCACGCGCTGTGGCCCGGCGACAGGGCGGCGGCCCGCCTGAGCCGCCAGCTGGCGCCTCCCGTTCTCGAACAAATGCCCCTGCTGCGCGAGTACAGCGACTGGCTCCTGCTGCGCAATGTCAGCCACTACTTCGCGAGCAGGAAGGTGGTGGCAGGCCAGCTGCCCTTCCTGCGCAGCTGCTACGTGAAGCTCGCCGCCGTCGAAGCCGACCTTGCACTGGCCCGGCATCTCGACGGCGCGGCGCGTTTCTGCTGGAGCGGGCGCGCCGATGGCCGTGAGCTGGAACTGCGCGGCCTTGTGCATCCGCTCCTGCCCGACCCGGCGCCGCTCGACCTGGCCTTGCGGGACAAGGGCGTTTTCATCTCGGGCCAGAACGGCGTGGGCAAGAGCACTTTCCTGCGCGCCGTGGGCCTGAACGCCATTGCGGCGCGCGCTTTCGGCTTCTGCTACGCGGAGGCCGCGCGCCTGCCGGACATGCCCGTCCATTCGAGCATGCAGAGCGAGGATGCGCTGGACGAAGGCGAGAGCCTCTACATTGCCGAACTGCGGCGCGCGCGCGAACTGCTGGCGATTGCGGAAGCGGGACCTTCGCTCTTCATCGTGGACGAGATCTTCCTCGGCACGAACCATCTGGAATCCGTGTCGGCGGCCACCGCGGTCATGGAAGCGCTGGCCGCACGCGGCACGGTGCTGGTCTCTTCGCACAACCTGGTCCTGGCCTCCCTGCTCAAGGAATGGCTCACACCCGTATGCGTGGCGCAGACGGAGGACGGCCTGCGCCTGCAGCCGGGCATTCTGGGCGAGACCAACGGCTTGGCGCTGCTGGCGCAGAAAGGCTTCAGCGTGGAGATCCAGAACAAGGCGGCGCGGGTCTACAGCGAGCTGCTTGGCGCTATCTAGCTTCAGCGGGGCAGCGGCTTGTCCTTGTCGATCACCTCGCGGCAGTCGCCCCTGAAGGTGGAGTTGTCGTAGTTGGACCAGCCGTAGCTGTCCACGTAGCGCTTGTGCCGCTTGAACTGCGCGCTGAGGAAGCTCCATTCCAGGCGGTCGTCCGGATAGCGGATGTCCGCCATGTCCAGCAGGGTGTGGAACATGTTTTCCGTGGCCAGCGGCGTCTTGCGGTGCCTTGCCAGCTGTTCCACCTTGTCCGGATAGCGTTCGAGGTACTGCCCGGAGTACCACACGAAGGCGGGCACGTGGAACTCGAACTGGGTATTGTGGCCGTGGAAGGCGAGGCGGCAGCTGCCGTCGTACAGCGTCTGTCCATGGTCGGCCACATACAGCATGGCCGCTGACTGTTCCCCGCCTTTCAGCGTGGCGATCACCTGGGACAGGAACCAGTCCGTATACAGGATGGAGTTGTCGTAGCTGTTGTTCAGCTGGGGCTTGATATCGAGGTCGGTGTAGACCGGCTTGTCGATGCCGAACAGCGAAGGCTTCCACTTGTCGAAGGACTGCGGGTGGCGCTGGCTGTAGTTCCAGTGGCTGCCGAGCGTGTGGAGCACGATCAGCTTCTTCGGCGACGGATCGGCCAGGGCATGGCGCAGCGGCTCGAACAGGATCTCGTCGAAGTTCGAGTTGTTGTTGAAGGTGCCCAGGTTCAGGAACTGGATCACGTCCGCCTCTTTCGCGAACACGGAAACAGGCGTGTCGAATTTGCCGAAGGAGATCTGGTTGGACAGCCACCAGGTCTTGAAGCCAGCCTCTTTGTAGGCGCTGACGAAGGACTTCTCGGTGAACCCGTCCTTCAGGCTTTGCATGGCCGGCTTGCGCGAGATGATGACGGGGACGGAGAGGCGCGTGGCCGCCACCGAGGTCACCACATCGCTCAGGGGCACCAGGTTCTCTTCCTGCGACAGCAGGGGATTGGTTTCGCGCTTGTATCCGTTCAGGCTCCAGCGGTCGTAGCGCGAGGATTCGCCCAGCACCAGGACCACCACCTCGGGCGCCGTGTCCGCGCTGGCCTGCTGCGCGCCGAAGCGGAAGCGGCTGCTGCGCTCGTCCAGCTCCGCCAGGTAGCGGCGCTCCTTGTAGAAATCGATGCCGCGCGCCATCAGGCCAAAGGGCCAGGAGCGGATGAAGGCGTCGAACTCCACCGGAACCTTGGCCCAGTGGGGCAGGGGAGGCAGGGTCCAGCCCGTCGCCGAGGCGGCGGGAACAGACGCTGGCTTGTCCGCGCTGGCGGACGCGGCAGCGGACACCGGCGCCTCCGGCTTCACCCCGAATTCCCAGCCGTATGCCCCCAGCGCGGCGAACAGGGCCAGCAGGCCCATGGCCACCCAGCGCGAGGAATCATGCCAGTCCAGTTCGCGCGTCTGGCGGGCTGCGCGGAAAGTGAGCACCCACCATGCGGCAACGGCGATCATAATCGCCAGCATGCTCCACACCTTCCGGCCGAGGAACTCCATCGCCTCCCTGGGCGAGGTTTCGGCCAGGATGCCGAGGTGGTGGGTGGAAATGCCCTGGCCGTAGAACACGATCAGGTAGATCTCGGTGGGCAGGGCCATGAAGGCCGGAATCAGGAACCAGTGAAAGCGGGCAGGGCGCTTGAACAGGGCCCAGACGGCGGCCCAGGCCACGATTTCGATGCCCAGCACCTGCCAGGCCTCCGGCACCGGCTTGCCCATCGCCAGTGGAATGAAGGGCACGGCCGACAGCGCCAGGTAGCTGAGCAGAAGAAAAAGGTGGGCGGGACGCAGCAGGAAACGCATACAGGGCAGGAATCGGAAATTGCCCGCTATTATCGGCCCAATCGGCCGGCCCGCAGCTACAGCGTGGAAAAAATGTCCCGCGCACCGTGCGCGATGCGAAGTTCAAATCCGCCTGCATTGCCGGCGCAGCTCGTCGATGAAGCTCACCGCTCGCCGGGGATTGTCGAGGGCGATATAGTCCGCTATTTCTTCCAGATCGCTGATGGCCTGCGGTAGAAGTAGCAGACTGCGCATTTCATTTGGCTGCGTCTTGCAAAGCCGCCTGGTATTTCTGCTGCAACCGGTCAAATGCCTCGTCGCCGGGCTCGGGAGTTCCGCTGTCTGCACCTTGCGCCACGAAGTCCCGCAGCTGCCGGTCGCGCTCCTCGAGCAGGCGCAGCCCTTCGGCCACGAGGTCGTCCGCGCTGAGCGCGGGCTGGTCCTGGCATTTGCTCACGATATAGTTGCTTAAATGATCACTAAGGGAAATGGTAAGTGTTGGCATGATGCGCTCCGCCCCGGCTTGGATCCGAGTATAACGTTTCTCCACTGGCACCTGCTTAATTTTTCCGCAAATCCGTTGACCGGACCATGCGGACCGTATATACTCGCGAGTTCTCAATTTAGTCTGCGCTTCGTTTACGCATTCGCTCAGCCGCCCCGCTGTGGGTGGCTTTTCGTGCCTGTGAGCCGGACCAGACAGAGATCGGTTTTAGCCCCCGGGCCCTGGGCCTGGGTTGTCAACGCTGTAATTTTGTTGGATTTAGAACGATGCCAACCATCAATCAACTGATTCGCAAACCACGTACCGCTGCGGTCGTGAAGAGCAAATCGCCGGCACTTGAAAACTGCCCGCAAAAGCGTGGCGTGTGCACCCGTGTGTACACCACCACTCCTAAGAAGCCTAACTCGGCACTGCGTAAGGTCGCCAAGGTGCGCCTGACCAACGGTTTCGAAGTCATTTCGTACATTGGCGGTGAAGGCCACAACCTGCAGGAACACAGCGTCGTGCTGCTGCGCGGCGGTCGTGTGAAAGACTTGCCAGGTGTGCGTTACCACATGGTCCGCGGCTCTCTGGATACCCAGGGCGTGAAAGACCGTAAGCAGGCTCGCTCGAAGTACGGTGCGAAGCGCGCTAAAGCAGCCAAGAAGTAATTCTGCAGTTTAATTTGAGTTGAGGCGGTCGCGAGACCGAGTAAGTGGATGGTCATGATGGCCACCGCGAGTGCCAAAACAGTGGCGCTCAACTGAAGACAGGAAGGAAATAAAATGCCACGTCGTCGTGAAGTACCCAAGCGCGAGATTCTGCCGGATCCAAAATTCGGCAACACCGAAGTCGCCAAATTCGTGAACGTTCTGATGCTGTCCGGTAAGAAATCGGTCGCAGAAAACATCATCTACGGTGCGTTCGACCACATCCAGCAAAAGTCCGGCAAGGACCCTCTGGAAGTGTTCGCCGCAGCGATCAACAACGCCAAGCCGCTGGTGGAAGTGAAGTCCCGCCGCGTCGGCGGCGCCAACTACCAGGTGCCTGTGGAAGTGCGTCCCGTGCGCCGCCTGGCCCTGTCCATGCGCTGGCTGCGCGAAGCTGCCAACAAGCGCAGCGAAAAATCCATGCCACAACGCCTCGGCGGTGAGCTGATGGAAGCTGCGGAAGGCCGCGGCGGCGCAATGAAGCGCCGTGACGAAGTGCACCGCATGGCTGAAGCGAACAAGGCGTTCTCGCACTTCCGCTTCTAAAAACTTTTGGCCGGCAGTGCCGGCCTTCGTTGTACGAGCCGGGCACATTTTTGAGTTGAAAATGCTGCCCGGTTTTGTCCATTCAAAGATTTAGGATTAATTATGGCCCGCAAGACCCCCATTGAGCGCTACCGCAACATCGGTATCTCCGCTCACATCGACGCCGGTAAGACCACCACTACCGAGCGCGTGCTGTTCTACACCGGCGTGAACCACAAGATTGGTGAAGTGCACGACGGCGCAGCCACCATGGACTGGATGGAGCAGGAACAAGAGCGCGGCATCACCATTACCTCCGCAGCGACCACCTGCTTCTGGAAGGGCATGGCCAACAACTTCCAGCCGCACCACATCAACATCATCGATACCCCGGGCCACGTGGACTTCACCATCGAGGTGGAGCGTTCCATGCGCGTGCTGGACGGCGCCTGCATGGTGTACTGCGCCGTGGGCGGCGTGCAGCCGCAGTCGGAAACCGTGTGGCGCCAGGCTAACAAGTACAAGGTGCCCCGCCTGGCCTTCGTGAACAAGATGGACCGTACCGGCGCCAACTTCTTCAAGGTCTACGAGCAGATGCGTGCCCGCCTGAAGGCCAACCCAGTCCTGATCCAGATCCCGATCGGCGCCGAAGATTCCTTCGCCGGCGTGGTCGACCTGGTCAAGATGAAGGCCATCATCTGGGACGACGCTTCCCAGGGCATGAAGTTCGACTACAAGGACATCCCATCCGAGCTGCAGGCGCAAGCGCAAGAGTGGCGCGAGAAGATGGTGGAAGCCGCCGCTGAATCCAGCGAAGAGCTGATGAACAAGTACCTGGAAGAAGGCGATCTGTCGGAAGAAGACATCAAGAAAGCCCTGCGCCAGCGCACCATCGCATCGGAAATCGTGCCGATGCTGTGCGGTACCGCGTTCAAGAACAAGGGCGTGCAGGCCATGCTCGACGCCGTGATCGAATACCTGCCGTCGCCAGTGGACATTCCGCCGGTCGCAGGCACCGACGACTCCGAGCAGCCGGCTACCCGCAAGGCCGCCGACGACGAGAAGTTCTCGGCGCTGGCATTCAAGATCATGACCGACCCGTTCGTCGGCCAGCTGGCCTTCTTCCGCGTGTACTCGGGCACCATCAACTCCGGCGACACCGTGCTGAACTCGGTGAAGAACCGCAAGGAGCGCCTGGGCCGTATTCTGCAGATGCACGCCAACCAGCGTGAAGAGATCAAGGAAGTGCGCGCTGGCGACATCGCCGCTGCCGTGGGCCTGAAAGACGTGACCACCGGTGAAACCCTGTGCGACCCGTCCTCGATGATCATCCTGGAGCGCATGGAGTTCCCTGAGCCCGTGATCCAGCAGGCCGTCGAGCCGAAGACCAAGGGCGACCAGGAAAAAATGGGCCTGGCGCTGAACCGCCTGGCACAGGAAGACCCGTCCTTCCGCGTGAAGACCGACGAAGAATCCGGCCAGACCATCATCGGCGGTATGGGCGAGCTGCACCTGGAAATTATCGTGGACCGCATGAAGCGCGAATTCGGCGTGGAAGCGACCGTCGGCAAGCCACAGGTGGCCTACCGCGAAACCATCCGCAAGACCGTGACCGACGTGGAAGGCAAGTTCGTCAAGCAGTCCGGCGGCCGCGGCCAGTACGGCCACGCCGTGCTGACCATCGAACCGCAGGAAGCAGGCAAGGGCTTCGAGTTCGTGGACGCCATCAAGGGCGGCGTGGTGCCGCGCGAGTACATCCCTGCAGTTGAAAAGGGTGTGCGCGAAACCCTGAACACCGGTGTTCTGGCAGGCTACCCAGTGGTGGACGTGAAGGTCACCCTGACCTTCGGTTCCTACCACGACGTGGACTCGAACGAAAACGCGTTCCGCATGGCCGGTTCCATGGCATTCAAGGAAGGCTGCCGTAAAGCCTCCCCGGTGATCCTGGAGCCGATGATGGCCGTGGAAGTGGAAACGCCGGAAGACTACGCCGGTACCGTGATGGGCGACCTGTCGTCCCGCCGCGGTATGGTGCAGGGCATGGACGAAATCCCGGGCGGCGGCGGCAAGATCATCAAGGCCGAAGTTCCGCTGTCCGAAATGTTCGGTTACTCGACCTCGCTGCGTTCCGCAACCCAGGGCCGTGCAACCTACACGATGGAATTCAAGCACTACTCCGAGGCGCCCAAGCACGTGATCGACGCGATCGTCACCGCTAAAGCTAAGTAATCAGTAATTGAAGGCCGGGGGCGATCCTCCCGGCCGGCAACCTTAAATCATAGTTCTAAGGAAGAATCAAAATGGCAAAAGAAAAGTTCGAGCGGACTAAACCGCACGTGAACGTTGGCACCATCGGTCACGTTGACCACGGCAAGACCACCCTGACCGCTGCAATCGCAACCGTTCTGTCGAAGAAGTTCGGCGGCGAAGCGAAAGCTTACGACCAGATCGACGCTGCTCCGGAAGAAAAAGCACGCGGCATCACCATCAACACCGCCCACGTCGAGTACGAAACCGCCGGCCGCCACTACGCCCACGTTGACTGCCCAGGCCACGCCGACTACATCAAGAACATGATCACCGGCGCAGCGCAGATGGACGGCGCGATCCTGGTGTGCTCCGCTGCTGACGGCCCCATGCCGCAGACCCGCGAACACATCCTGCTGGCCCGCCAGGTTGGCGTGCCTTACATCATCGTGTTCCTGAACAAGTGCGACCTGGTGGATGACGCCGAGCTGCTGGAACTGGTGGAAATGGAAGTGCGCGAGCTGCTGTCCAAGTACGAGTTCCCGGGCGACGACCTGCCGATCATCAAGGGTTCGGCCCGTATGGCCCTGGACGGCGACACCGGCGATCTGGGCGAGCAGGCCATCATGCGCCTGGCTGAAGCCCTGGACTCCTACATCCCGACGCCAGAGCGCGCTGTGGACGGCGCCTTCCTGATGCCAGTGGAAGACGTGTTCTCGATCTCCGGCCGCGGCACCGTGGTGACCGGCCGCGTCGAGCGCGGCATCATCAAGGTCGGCGAAGAGATCGAAATCGTCGGCATCAAGGACACCGTGAAGACCACCTGCACCGGCGTGGAAATGTTCCGCAAGCTGCTGGACCAGGGCCAGGCTGGCGACAACGTCGGTCTGCTGCTGCGCGGCACCAAGCGTGAAGACGTGGAGCGTGGCCAGGTTCTGGCCAAGCCGGGCTCGATCAAGCCGCACAACCACTTCACCGGCGAGATCTATGTTCTGTCGAAGGATGAAGGCGGCCGTCACACCCCGTTCTTCAACAACTACCGTCCTCAGTTCTACTTCCGTACCACGGACGTGACCGGTTCCATCGAGCTGCCAGCCGACAAGGAAATGGTGATGCCTGGCGATAACGTGTCGATCACCGTCAAGCTGATCAACCCGATCGCCATGGAAGAAGGCCTGCGCTTCGCCATCCGCGAAGGCGGCCGTACCGTGGGCGCCGGCGTGGTTGCCAAGATCATCGCTTAATTAAGCTTTGATTGAAGCGGGGCCGACCTGTGATATCATGTCGGCCCCGCTAGCAGTACTTTATACATTGCCGGGACCCGATTCCGGTTCGTTCTTTTAAGGAAATAGCATGTCCGCTCCAAACCAGAAAATCCGCATTCGCCTGAAGGCTTTCGACTACAAACTGATCGACCAGTCCGCTCTGGAAATCGTCGACACCGCCAAGCGCACCGGCGCCGTGGTAAAAGGCCCAGTTCCTCTGCCGACCCGCATCCAGCGTTACGACGTGCTGCGTTCCCCGCACGTGAACAAGACCTCGCGCGACCAGTTCGAAATCCGCACCCACCAGCGTCTGATGGACATCGTGGACCCGACCGACAAGACCGTTGACGCGCTGATGAAGCTGGACCTGCCAGCCGGCGTGGACGTCGAAATCAAACTGCAGTAATCGAATTGCGGCAGGATGGCGCAAGCCATCCGCCAGGAAAAGCCGGCCCCGCTCACGCGGGCCGGCTTTTTTGTTAATAAGTGTTTACTTAGGAATCCTGAGTAATGTAGAATGGTTTTATGGAAATTAAACCGGAAACGCCGTGGGACGGCACGCCAGACCTTTCGGCCCGCATCATTGTGGCCTTGGGCCGCATTTCGAGCGTGCTGCGGGCCGGCGTGTGGGAGTTCGCGACAGCTGAAAACCTGAATCCGGCGCAGGCCGAAATCCTGCAGCTGCTCCGGGGCCGCACGCATGGGGTAAGGCTGTCCTGGCTGGCGACCCAGCTGTCGGTATCGCCTGCGAGCGCCAGCGATTCCGTGGCTGCCCTCGTGCAGAAAGGGCTGGTGCGCAAGGACCGCGCGGACGACGACCAGCGCGCGCGGGCCCTGTGGCTGACGGAGCAGGGCAGCGCTCTGGCGGACAGGATGGCCAAGGCCCTGGGCTTTGCGGACGATGCCGCTGCCGCTCTCGACCGCCAGGTCCAGCAGAACCTGCTGGTCGGCCTGTTCAAACTGATTGCCGAATTGCAGAAGACCGACCGCTTCCCCGCCATGCGCGCCTGCCTGTCCTGCCGCTTCTTCGAAGCCAACGCCTTCCCGGGCAGCCCGGCGCCGCATCACTGTGGCCTCGTGAAGGCTCCCCTGCCGATCGCCTTCCTGCGCATCGACTGTGCCGAGCACGAACCGGCGGACGCGCTCACGGAGCGCAGAAACTGGGCAAGCTTCGCCTGAAATTTTTTTGAAGTCTATCTTTAGGACTCCTACTGATAAGTGCCTGGCCCGCCTTGTCAGTCCCCCAACGGCCACATGAAAGGAAATCGTATGTCCCGCGTAGAACTTCTCTCTTCCGAAAACGCTCCCGGCGCATCGCGCCAACTGCTGGAGCAAGTGCATGGCGCCTTCGGCGCGACACCGAACATGTTCCGCGCCGTCGCTAACTCGCCAGCGGCGCTTGCGAGCATGTGGGGCAGCTTCGGCGCCCTTGGCGGCAGCACGCTGGGCGCGAAGCTGGGCGAGCAGATCGCCGTGGCGGTCGCCGATCTGAACGACTGCGAATACTGCCTGGCTGCGCACACTGTCCTTGGCCGCAAGGCTGGCGCAAGCGCCGAGGAAATGGCGGCAGCGCAGGCTGGCCAGTCGCACGATCCGAAAACCGCTGCGGCGCTGAGCTTCGCCAGCAAGGTGGTAAAGCAGCGCGCAAAGATTGGGGCAGACGATGTCGCGGCGCTGCGCCAGGCTGGTTATGGCGATGGCGAGATCGTGGAAATCATGGCCCACATCGCGCTCAATCTCTTCACGAACTATGTGAACGTCGCCTTCGCCGTGCCGGTCGACTTCCCGCAAGTGAAGCTGAGCGCCAAATGATCCCGGGGACCGCGGGCTGCCAAGCTAGCGGTTTGCTGCCGCGGAGGCGCTCGCGATCCCGACTTCCGCGAGGGCCTCGATGATGTCGGGTATGCGTTGCGGCCCTCGCCAGCCGTGCAATGTCCGCTTCAGCACACCGTCCTTGAAGAAGTAGAAGACCGGGGTCTCCTTCGTGTCCAGTTCGGGCCATTGACTGTTCTGGTGCAGAACGCTCATTGGAAACTTCGGGTGATCCTTGTTCCAGTCATGCCAAAGCTTGAGCGTCAGGTCGCCGGTCTGCGGAATGACCCATGTGCTGTAACGCTGAAGCGTGTCGGCAAGGGCGGCGTTCTGCGCGAGATCGCTTGCCGCCCTGGGTGTGAAATGGCATTGCGGGTGGCCGACGACAAGCACATAGCCTCCCTTCGGAAACGCGAAGGATTGCATCGACAGGCCTGAGTCCTTGGCTACATGGAGCGCCCGGTCCACTCCTTCCGATGCGGGCAGCGCGAGGACATCGCTCGCAAGACCGTGCCTTCGCTTGAAGCGCTCGAGGTGCTCACCCAGATGGGCGGCCGCAAATGCTTGGAGCACGCGCGCCCCGTCTTCGGAAGTCAGCTTTCCCCGGCGGGCCAGTTCATCGGCCGCCGCTTCCAGGCGTTCGGCAGCCTGTCGACCGGGCACGTACGAGGCCACGATGTACAAGGCCTTGAACAGTTGCGCCAGATCGCCGGTGGCCATGCTTTGCGGCTGCAATTGCGACATCGTCGCCAGCGATTTCCTGCAATACTCGTCCACGCCAATGTCCATGCTCTGCGCCAGCTCGCCGTAGCGCTTCAGGAACTCCTGCACGACGCTGGCGGCCTGCGCTGACGGATTGAAAGCCAGCCCAGCAAGCAGCAATGAGGCAGACATCAGCAAGGCGCGGGTTCTCATGATCGTGGGCCCTCAGGCTGGTTTGTTAAGCATCAGCCAGAATACGGCGACGAGAGCGCTGAAAGCGGGAATGCCAAGCAGGACCCACAGCCGCGCATGCTGCCAATACAGCGGCGGCAGCGGCTCGCCTGAGGCATCGGCGGCCCGTGCGATGTCGCGCATCCGGATCTGGAGCCAGACCACGGGAAGCCAGCAGGCGCCTGCCAGCAGGTAGAGAAGCAGCGAATACAGAAGCCAGGCGCTGGTCAGGGGATATCCTGCGACCAGCGCCATGGCGATGCCTGTCACTGGCTGCACGATCACGGCGGGCGTGGTGAAAATCCAGTCGGCCAGCACCGTGCGTTCGGTGACGATGCGGATGGCGCGCACGTCGCCGCTGCGGTCCGTGATCCACTTGAAGAAGGCGATGCCCATGCCTGTCCCGAAGAGGACAGTGGAGCTGAGGACGTGCAGGAGCTTCAGCAGCATGTAGAGGCTCATGCGGGGACCTCGCGCACATCGAGGCCCTTCAGCGCGCCCAGGTATTCCTCCACGCTGAGCAATCCAACGCAGGGCATGGCGCCGCGCGGCAGCGCATCGCCGCGTGCGAGCTTGCGGGCCAGTGCAATGGCGGCCCCGCAGGGAATGTGCGGCCCGTGGTTGCGCGCTGCCAGCACATGCCAGTGCAAGGCGAGCGGCGCGCCATCGTGGCCGACGCCCTCCATCTCCACGAACATGCCGCCCTTGTCGCTGACCAGCGGCTCCATCCAGCGGGCGATGCGGTGCAGAGGGCGCGCCCAGCTGCGCATGCTGCGCAGCAGCCCGAAGCGCACGCCTTGCGCGCCTGCCCATACGACGAGGTGGCCGAGCATGCTGGCGAAGCCCGCCTGAAAGCTCACGGAACGAAGCTGGGGATAGCGCTGAGGGAACAGCACGAGGTCGGGCACGTCGCAGGCGCCCAGCAGGCGGTTGCCGACTGGATGGGGAAAGCGGTAGCGCTCCAGGCCCAGCCAGCCGCGCGCGGAACGCCATTGGCCGTCGTGCAAGCGAGTAAAAGGTTTGCCGCAATAGGAGAAGATGCCCGTCATGGTCGCCAGCCCCGGCGAGCGCGCGCCCGAGGCGATGCCGTGCCGTATGCGCTCCAGGCGGGCGAAGCGCGGCGCGTAGCGGTCCACCACCGCGGAAGACAGGGCGGGAAGTGAACTGGCGCCGCTGGTCACCAGTACACCCCGTGCGGCCGCTTCCGCATTCAGGCTGCCGATATTGGCAACGAAGTCGCGCCCATCGGCCAGGTCGATATAGTTGGCGCCTGCCGCGATGGCGGCCTTCGCAACAGCGTAATCCTGCCCCTGGAATGGTCCCGCGGTATGGATCACCGTGTTCACCTGCAGCTCGGCCAGGCGCTGCGCCAGCGCAGGATCGCGCGCATCAATCCCGACGGCGTGGGTGTGACCGAGCCCCAACTCGTCGCACAAGGATCGCGCCTTCGCGAGCTGGCGCCCGCCTATCAGCAGGCGAATATCTTCGTTCCCATGCAGCGCAGCGCAAATCCGCCCGCCGAAAAATCCGTAGCCACCCAGAACGAGTATTGTGTGCATCAGCCGATTATAAGCCTGATCAATTCCCCTCTGCCGTGGTCAGCAGGCGCAGACCGAGCGCGCCGACGGCGACAGCTGCGAACCGGTCGATGAGTGTTTTCGAGCGCAGGTAGAGCGCGCGGGGCGCTTTGCTCGAAAAGCAGAGTGCTACGGTGCCATACCAGCCCGCCTCGACGCAGAATACCAGCACAGGCAATGCCACCGTTATCCAGAAGGGAGGGCGGGCTGGTAGCAGGGCAGCGAAAATACTGCCGTAGACCAGCGCTGTTTTGGGGTTGGTGAGCTGGGTGCCCAAGCCTGTGCGGAATGAGCGCAACAGCGAGCGCTGCGCCTCCAGTGCGTCCTCGTTCATGACCAGGGGCTTCGGAGCTCCCCGCCAGATTTGCCATGCAAGGTAGAGCAGGTAGGCGCCGCCAGCGGCCTTCAATATGGCGTACAGCCATCCGACTGTGGCCAGCAGCGAATATAGGCCCAGTACGGCGAGAAGACTGAACAGCATCCCTCCGGCACCCATGCCCGCTGCGGTAGCGAGGCCGTCGCCGCGCGACAGGCCAACAGCATTGCGTGCCACCAGCACAAAGCTGGGACCAGGGCTCATTGCGCCAAGCAGCAGGGCGGCCAGAATTGCGCCGAGTGCGCCGAGTGTCGTCATGTGCGTCTCCATGAATGTGGTGGAGCTCGAGTATGACGTGCGGCGTGTTGATAAGATAGCGCACCGATCGATATGGAGGTGTGAATATGGATCACAGCAAAGAATCACGGCCGCCCTTGGCCAACCTCGAAACAGTGTGCCTGGTTGCGCGTACCGGCTCGCTGACCGCGGCGGCCGGCCACGCGGGTTTGACTCATGGGGCGGTCAGCCGCCGGGTAGCGGCAGTGGAGAATTGGCTGGGGACAGCCCTGTTCGAGCGCCACGGGCGGGGTGTGCGGCTTACGCCTGAAGGGCAGCGCCTGGTTGCACGCTTCGATCAGGCCTTCGGCATTATTGACGCGGCGGCCGACCAGTGGCGGCTCCGCGGCGGCACAGGAGTGGTCAAGCTAAGCGCGGGCGCTTCCTTCGCACGGCTATGGCTCCTGCAGCGCCTGCGGCAGATCGAAGAAGGCGAACCGCGTCTCCGCATTGAGCTGCAGATCGGCTATCTGAATGCCGATGTGGCGGCAGGCGAGGCCGACATGGCGGTGCGCTATGGGACAGGCCAGTGGCCCGGAGTCGATGCGGAGCTTCTCATGAGCGAACAGCTGTTTCCCGTTGCGAGTCCGGCGCTGGCGGCGAAGGCCAACCGCGCGAGTGGCGCCGGCCTGCTCGACTTCCCCTTGCTCCACGACTCTGACCTGAGCGGGTGGCGGGCATGGGCCTCGGAACACGGCGTTGCACTTCGGCCGCGCAGCCAGGACCGCCGTTTCGAGGACTATTCCACGGTGCTCGCAGCTGCCGAGGCGGGACTTGGCTTGGCACTCGCGCGGTCCCCACTGGCAAACGATTTTCTGGCGCGCGGAACTCTGGTGCGCGTGAAACGAGCCCAGGTTCCCAATCCCCTGTCCTTCTATCTCGTCACAGCGCGCAAGGAGCAGCGCCCCGCCGTGCTTGCCGCCATTAGCCGTATCAAGGCCTTACTTTGATGGCCTGCGTCAGACTGTTGTGAACGCGACATTGGAGAGTGTGAAATAAAGTTGTCTGATAGCTAGTGCGGAGTACAATGGCCCTGTTTGGTCATCGCCCGGACTTCATGAGAACACTGCTCAGCGTCGCCGCCCTTGCTGTCTCCTGCGCCATGCCCGCCCTTGCCGGGACGCCGCTGCCATACATGCCCCCTGCCTCGCAGGGCATCTCCCCGGACCGCCTGCACCGCGTCGATACCTTCGTCGAGCAGGCCATCCAGCGCAATGACTACCTGGGCGCCGTCGTGCTGGTGCTGCGCAACGGGAAGGTAGTGGACTTCAACGCTTACGGCCACCGCGACCTGGCGCGCAGCGAGCCGCTGCAGCGCGATGCGATTTTCCGCATCCGCTCGATGACGAAGACCATCACGGCAGCCGCGATCCTCATCCTCATGGAAGAGGGCAAGCTGGTGCTGGACGATCCGGTGTCGAAATACATTCCCGAGTTCGCGGACACGCGCGTGTTCGCTGGCGGTTCGGCCGAGGTGCCGGAAACCCGCCCGCCCACGCGCCCGATCACCATCCGCCAGCTGCTCACGCACACACCGGGCTTTGCTTCCTACGGCGACCGCAGCCTGCCGGTCAACCGCATCTTCGACGCAGCGGACCTGGAGAGCTCCCCGGATCTCGACACCTTCGTGAAGCGCCTGGCTAGGCTGCCGCTCGCCCACGAGCCCGGCGACGAGTTCCATTACGACGGTACGGCCACGGTGGTGGCGGGCCGCATCGTGGAGGTGCTGTCCGGCATGCGCTTCGACGCCTTCCTGCACAAGCGCCTGTTCCGTCCCCTGCAGATGCCGGACACCTGCTTTGTGGTGCCGCCGTCCAAGCGCGCCCGCGTGGTGGACATGACGACCACGGATGCCAGCGGGCGCCTCAGCGCCACGGCGCCGGGAACGGTGGTGGAAGGCGGCGCGCGCCAGAACCCGTATATCAGCGGCGCGGGCGGCCTGTATTCCACGGCCGGCGACTACGCCCGCTTCGCCCAGATGCTGCTGAACGGCGGCCGCCTGGATGGCGTGCAGATCCTCGGCCGCAAGAGCGTGGAAATGATGATGTCCAACCACCTCACCCACCTGAACCCGCCAGTCCACGAGTACAGTCCGGCGGAAGGCTTCGGTTTGGGCGGCGCCGTGGTGCTGGACGTCGCGCGGCGGGGGCGCCTGGGTTCGGTCGGCCAGTTCGGCTGGTCCGGTTCTGCCTCCACCTATTACACGATCGACCCGAAGGAAAAACTGGTTGCACTGCTCATGATGCAACACTTGCCGCAGGGCTTAGGCAACGATCCAGTCAAGTTAAACGTTAAATTTTTTAATCTGGTGTACCAATCGTTGATCAAATGATACATAATCGGATGCCCCTATAAGGATAACGAAATGGCAACGATGAAGCAGGTGGCGGAACGCGCAGGCGTCTCTACCACGACGGTATCTCATGTCCTGAACAACACGCGCGCGGTGAGCGAGGACGTCAAGGAGCGCGTGCGCGCGGCCATGGCCGAGATGCGCTACATCCCCAGCGCCGTGGCCCGCAGCCTGAAGAACGACAAGACGCACACCATCGGGATGATGATCCCGAATAACACGAATCCCTACTTCGCCGAGCTGATCCGCGGGATCGAGGACGCGTCCTTCAAGCAGGGCTACAACGTCATCCTCTGCAACGCCTACGACGACACGCGCAAGCAGTCGGCCTACCTGCAGGTGCTGATGGAAAAGCGGATCGACGGCCTGATCCTCGTGGCCTCGGGCGCGGACGACGAGCTCTCCACCCGCCTGCAGCACCAGCCCATTCCCACCGTGCTGGTGGACCGGGAAGTGGAGGGCGTGCAGGCCGACTTCGTGGAAGCCAACCACGAAGAGGGCGGCTACCTCGCCACCAAATACCTGATCGAGCTGGGCCACAAGGATATCGCCTGCGTGTCCGGCCCCATCGACCTGCTGCCTTCGCGCGCCCGCGTGGAAGGCTACCTGCGCGCCCTGAAGGAAGCGGGCCTGCGCTTCCGCCTGGACTACCTCGTGCGGAGCGACTTCACCAGCGAAGGCGGCTTCCAGGCCTTCCGCCAGCTGCTCTCCCTGAACAAGCCCCCAACGGCGATCTTTGCCAGCAACGACCTGATGGCGATCGGCGGCATCTGCGCGGCCAGCGCGGCGGGCGTGCGGGTGCCGGATCAGCTTTCCGTTATCGGCTACGACGATATCGCGCTGGCATCCTTCACCACGCCGCCGCTGACCACCATGGCCCAGCCGAAGTACGAGATGGGCGAGCTGACGGCCCGCGTGCTGCTCGACCGCGTATCCGGCCGCAGCCAGCCCCTGCGCCGCGAAATGCTGCATACGCAGCTGGTAGTCCGGCAATCGACGGCGGCTCCCCGTTAACCGAAAAGCCACATTCCGAAAGAATGTAATTGACTTGAGAGCGTAGCCGAGGTTCAATAGCAATCGTTTGCGCAATCGATTGCGCGTTGCATATAAGAATACCGGAGACTTCAAAGCATGACGCCCCGCATCACCATAGTCGGCAGCATCAACATCGATCTGGTGTTCCGCACCCCGCGCATGCCCATGCTCGGCGAGACCATCAGCGGCGAAGGCTTCCGTCAGGTCGCAGGCGGGAAAGGCGCCAACCAAGCCGTGGCCGCGGCCCGCCAAGGCGCCGAGGTGCATTTCGTCGGCGCCGTGGGCGACGACGCCTTCGGCCGCAGCGCCCTGGACGGCCTGCGCGGCGACGGCATCGGCACCGGGGGCATCGCTGTGGTGCCCGGCGTGGCGACCGGCGTGGCGGGCATCTTTGTCGACGACAGCGGCGCCAACAGCATCGTCATCGCGCCCGGCGCGAACGACACCCTGGACGTGGCCCAGGTGGAGGCTTGCGCCACCACCATCACCGGCTCCTCCTACCTCGTTTGCCAGTTGGAAACCCCGCTCGCCACTGTCACGCGCGCCATCGAGATCGCCCGCGCCGCGGGCGTGAAGGTGGTGCTGAACGCTGCGCCCGCGGCCGATCTGCCGGGCAGCCTGCTCGCCATGTGCGACTACCTGGTGGTCAATGAAACCGAAGCCTCCCAGCTGAGCGGCGTGGACGTGCGCGGCAGCGACGACGCGGTGGCGGCGGCCCGCGCCCTGTGCCGCCGCGGCGCTGGCGCCGTCCTCCTGACCATGGGAGAATCCGGCGTCGTCGTGTCGGACTGCGGCACCCAGCATCTGGTCCCGGCGGCGAAGGTGCAGCCGGTGGATACCACGGCAGCGGGCGACACCTTCGTCGGCGCCCTCACCGTGGCGCTGGCGCGCGGCCTGACCCTGGAAGCGGCCACGCGCGAAGCGCAATACGCCGCCGCGCTGGCCGTAACCCGCATCGGCGCCCAGACCTCGATTCCGACGCGCGAAGAATTGCAGCAATTTATCGATAGCCGGGGCGGCCGCGCGGCCCTCGGCCTCGACCTGTAAGGAGGACCTGCCACCCCGCATGACCTGCCGTGCCATGACTGAAAGAGAGCCCGCCCAGACCGGGCGCCTGAACAAACTCTATGAGCGATAAGAAAATCATGAAGAATATGAGCGAGACCATCAAATTGACCCCCATCGCCGCTGCCGTAGCCGCCATGCTGTTCGCTGGCGCCGCCTCCGCCCAGCAGGCTTCCGCCGCCGACGAGCAGAAGGCGGACGACAAGAGCAGCACCACCGTGATCGTGACCGGTACGCGTACCGCCAAGGCGGTCGACAAGATTCCTGGCGCCGTGAACGTTATCTCCTCCGCCGAGGTGGCCCGTTCGCTGGCCATCAGCGAAGACGCCACCGCCGTGCTGGCGCGCGTGGTTCCCGGCTATGCCGAAGCCACCCAGGCCATGAGCAACACCGGCGAGACCCTGCGCGGCCGTATTCCGCTGCGCCTCTTCGACGGCATTCCGCAAAGCTCCCCGCTGCGCGAAACCCAGCGCAGCGGCTCCTTCACCGACCTGGGCGTGGTGGGGCGCATCGAAGTGATCAACGGTCCTTCCGCTTCGGAAGGCGTGGGCGCTGCGGGCGGCATCATCAACTACGTGTCGAAGACGCCGACCAAGATGGGTACGGAAGTCACGGTGACGAGCAAACTGAGCTCCCAGTTCGAAGACGACAGCATGGCCTGGAAAGTGGGCGCCAACGTCGCGCACAAGGAAGAGGCCTACGACCTGCTGTTCGCCACCTCCGAAGTGGACCGTGGCGTGCAGTACGACGCGCACGGCCGCCGCATCGGCATGAACGCCTCCGGTTCGCTGAACGACACCGAAGGCCGCAACCTGTTCCTGAAGGCGGGCTTCAACCTGAGCACCAGCCAGCGCGTGGAACTGCAGGCCAGCCGCTTCAAGCTGAACGGCAAGGGCAACTACGTCTACCAGGAAGGCAACCGCGCCACCGGCCTCACCGACACTGCGGTGCCGGGCAAGCCTTTCAACGGCCAGGCCGAGTTCAACGACTTCCGCCAGTACGCCGCGAACTACACCAACGACGATATCCTGGGCGGCACCTTCACAGCGCAGGCCTACAAGGCGCAGCAGGCGATGCGTTTCGTTGCGGAGAAGGGCGGCGCCGACAAGCAGGACCCGCTGATCGCTCCGCTGGGCACCCTGGTCGACCAGTCCGAGGTGTTCTCGAAGAAGCGCGGCCTGCGCACCGGCTACACCCGTCCGGACTTCCTCACTTCCGGCCTGGAACTGCGCGCCGGTGTGGACATGGTGCGTGACCAGACCGAGCAGCGTCTGGCGCTGACCAACCGCACCTGGGTGCCGCCGATGGTCTACACCAGCACCGCGCCGTTCGGCCAGCTGTCCTACGACATCGGGAACGTGACCCTGAGCGGCGGCTATCGCCGCGAATCCGGCGAGCTGGAAGTGAACAGCTACACCACTACCTACTTCAACAACCGCGTGAACGTGGAAGGCGGCTCGCTGGACTACGAAGCGAACCTGCCGAATGCCGGCGCCGTATGGCGTTTCGCTCCGGGCTGGTCCACCTATGTCTCTTACGGCAAGGGCTTCGCGCTGCCGAACGTGGGTATTCCGCTGCGTAACATCAAGGTGCCCGGCCAGAGCGTGAAGGGCATCCTCGACCTGCAGGCCATCATCGTGAAGAACAAGGAGATCGGCGCGAACTGGAAGGGCAAGATGGGCAGCCTGGCGGCTTCCTACTACCAGTCCGATTCCGACTTCGGGGTGTCGCTGTCCATCGATCCGAAGACCGGCGACTTCATCATGCAACGCGCGCCGGTACGCGTGAAGGGCTATGAGATTGCGGGCGAA
The DNA here is from genome assembly GCF_021165955.1 of Massilia endophytica. Lineage (NCBI taxonomy): Bacteria > Pseudomonadati > Pseudomonadota > Betaproteobacteria > Burkholderiales > Oxalobacteraceae > Massilia > Massilia endophytica. Next base: position 5,167,514 of record NZ_CP088952.1, read on the forward strand.
TACAACGTGACCCGCGACCTGCGCCTGAACGGCGCCTTCGCCCACATCCGCGGTGTGACTGCGTCGCGCCTGGGCGGCCCGCTGGATACCGAGCAGGGCATCGCCACCATCGGCCCGGACAAGCTGACCACCGGCGTGAACTGGCAGTGGTCCGAGCGCGGCAACGTGCGCCTGGACTCCACCACCTTCAAGGGCCGCGAAACCAACCCTGGCAAGTCCTCGCGCGAGAAGACCGGCGGCTACACGCTGTTTGACCTGACCTCCTCGTACAAGACCCGTTACGGCGACCTGACCCTGGCGGTCGAGAACCTGGCCGACCGTTACTACATCCTGACGTGGGCGCAGGTTCCTGGCTTCCAGAACTACTTCGCAGGCCGCGGCCGTACCATCTCGCTGACCCACAGCATCACCTTCTAAGCGAGAGGCCACACAGACCGCCATGCGCAGCAAACTCTTTGTGCCGGGCTCGCGCCCGGAGCTTTTCGCCAAGGCGCTGAATGGACAGGCCGATGCCATCTCGATCGACCTGGAAGACGCAGTGCCCGAAGCGCGCAAGGAGGAGGCCCGCGCGGCGGTTGCCGAGTTCCTGCGCTCGCCGCAGGCGCTTGAAAGCGGGAAGCTGATCATCGTTCGCGTGAACGCGATCGGCACCCCGCATTTCGAAGCGGACGTGATGGCTGTGACGCAGCCATCACTGGGCATGCTGAATCTGCCGAAGGCGGAATCGGCTGCCGATATTCATACGGTGTGCGCCACCCTGGCGCGCGCCGAAGCTGCAAACGGCGTGGCGCGCGCGGTGCGCGTGCTGGCCAATATCGAATCCCCCCTTGGCCTGCGGCGCGCGGCGGAAATCGGCGCCGCCGATCCGCGCGTGGCGGGCCTGCAGCTCGGCTTTGCCGACCTGTTCGAATCCAACGGCATCGCACGCCGCGACACGGCCAATGTGCACGCGGCGATGTTCGCGCTGCGCATGGCGGCCGCCGAAGCGGGCGTGTTCGCCTATGACAGCGCCTTCCCCGACATCAAGGATGCAGACGGCTTCCGCGCCGAGGCGCAGATGTCGAAACGCCTGGGATTCTGGGGCAAGAGCTGCATCCATCCCTCGCAGGTGGCGCTGGCCAATGAGGTGTTCGGCGCCAGCGCTGCAGAGTACGAACATGCGGTGCGCGTGCTGGAAGCGGCCCGCGCCGCCGAGGCATCCGGCGCCGGCGCCTTCACCGTGGATGGCAAGATGATCGACCTTCCCTTCATCCGCCGTGCCGAAGCCGTGGTCGCGGCAGGCGCTCCGGCGCAAGGCGCAGCGCCTGCGCAGGTAGGTTCCACCAAACGCCTGCCATTGGCGGGTATCCGCGTTCTGGACCTCAGTGCCTATATCGCAGGGCCCTACGGCTGCACCCAGCTGGCGGACATGGGCGCGGAGGTGATCAAGGTCGAACCGCCGGTGGGCGATAACCTGCGCAAATATCCATCCACGCTGGAAGCGGAAAGCCGCGCCTTCCTCGGCGTGAACCGCAGCAAGCGCGGCATCGTGATCGACCTGAAGCAGCCGGACGGCCTGGCCGTGCTGCAGAAGCTGGTGGACACGGCCGACGTCCTGGTCCACAACTTCCGCCCCGGCGTGCCGGAGCGCCTGGGCATCGGCTATGAACAACTGAAGCAGCGCCGCCCGCAGCTCGTGTACTGCGCCGTCACGGGCTATGGCGAAACGGGCCCGATGAAAGACAACGCAGGCTACGACCAGGTGCTGCAGACCTTCACCGGCATCTGCGCCCTGCAAGGCCCGGCCGGCGGAGAACCGCAGATCGTCTACGGCAGCGTGGTGGACTACTACGCCGCCGCGCTGGTGGCGTCGGGCGTCAGCGCCGCGCTGTTCGAGCGCGGCCGCAGCGGCCAGGGCCAGTATGTCGGCGTGTCCCTGCTGCGCAGCGCGCTCGCCATGCAGTCCGCGCGCCTGATCAAGGCGGACAATGAACCGCTTGCGATCGGCCGCGACATGCGTTCCGGCGGCATCACGGGCATCCACCCCGCGCGCGAGGGCTATATCTACCTCTCCGCCAACACGGCCCATTTCTGGGCCACGCTGTGCGAGCGCGTGGGACTGCCGGAACTGGCGGCGGACGAGCGTTACGACACCGTGCGCAAGCGCGCCGAGAATGCGGACGTGCTGGTGCCGAAGCTGCGCGCCGCGCTGGCTGCGCGTACCGCGCGGGAATGGGAACAGGTGTTCGGCAGCGATGTGCCCTGCGCCGCCGCGCGCCAGCTGGAAGAGATGTTCGATCACCCGCAAGTGCTGGCGGAAGGAATGATGGCGGCCATGCATCATCCCGCAGTCGGCAGCTATCAGGGATTCACCGAAGTGGTCCGCTTCGGCAACGCCCCCGCACCCGCGCCGTTTGCGGCGCCCGCGCTGGGACAGCATTCGGACCAGATACTCGCCGCCAACGGCTATTCGCCCGAAGAGATTTCGCGCCTGCGTGCACTCGGCGTCATACGCTGATGCGCTCCGGCCCACTACAGGTTGACCAGATGACCAAGCAATCCCTCCATTCCGCGCGCACTGCGGCTGCGCCTTTCATCATGCCTGCGGCTGGCATGATGCTGGCCATGCTACTCCTGCTCTGCATGCTGCTCGCGCCCCGCGCGGCGCTGGCGGACAATCTCGCGTCCATGCGCAATACGGAGCTGCCCACGCTGCCCGTGAAGCAGACGGCTGCGCGCTTCATCAGCCTCGAAGGCCGCCTGCTGGCGCTGACGGACGACCGCAGCTGGCTCCTGAGCGAAGACCGCAAGTCCTGGACCGCGCTCGAGTACCGCGCGCCTTATGCGCTGGCGTCGGCAGCCGGGGAGAAGCAGAGCTATCTGATTTCCGGCTCGGCAGGCGCGATGCAGGTGGTGAGCAAGGTGGAGCGCCTCAAGCTGCGCAACTCCACCGTGGAAGCCAGCGACCTGCCTCCTCTCCCTCCGCTGACGCAGGCTTTCGCGGCGGCCCTGGGCGACAAGCTCTATGTGGCGGGCTACGGCGCCTCCGGCGCGCCGCAGCTGCTGGCGCTGGACACCGCGGCGCCAGGCGCCAGCTGGGAAACCCTGCCCGCGTGGGACGGCAAAGGTGCATCGATCTCCTCGCTGGCCGCCCAGAACTCCTCGGTTCTGCTGACGCTGCGCGGCGCAGAAGGACAGGGCGACCGCTTGCTGCGCTGGAAAGCGCGTACCGGCTGGGAGGAAATGAAACCCGTGCCCGGAGCCGTGCTGCCAGGCGCCGCCCGCGCCACCGGACAGGCCCACGTACTTTATCTGGCGCGCCCGGCGGGCAAGGCGAACGCCGCGCCGGAACTGCATACCTATCACACTATCACCGGCTCATGGGCCGTATCGTCCATTCCGCCCGGCGCGCCCGAAGCGGCGGCGCAGCAGAGCGGTGAGCTGGCCGCGGGCTGGGCCAACGGCCTGCTGCACGCCTACACTGGCGCCGATGGTTCGCAGCACATCGCCTACACCGAAATCGTGTCCGGCAAACGCCTGCTGAAAACATTCGACTGGTTCGTGATCGTGGCCTACCTGGCGGGCATGCTGGGCATCGGCTGGTATTGCTACATCCGCGAGAAGCGCAACTCCACCTCCGATTTCTTCGTGGGCGGCCGCTCCATTCCCTTCTGGGCTGCGGGCATCAGCCTGTACGCCGCGAACACCAGCTCCATCAGCTACATCGCCATTCCCGCCAAGGCCTTCGAGACCAATTGGCAGTACATGACGAACAACCTGGTGGCTGTGGTGGCGCTGACCTTCGTCGCCGTGGCCGTGGTCCCGCTGCTGCGCCGCCTGGACCTGATGTCGGTGTTCCACTACCTGGAGATCCGCTTTCATCCCTCGATCCGCATGATCGCGAGCCTCATCTGCATCCTGGTGCAGATCGGCAGCCGCATGAGCGTGATCCTGCTGCTTCCTTCGCTCGCCATTGCCACCATCACCGGCATCGACGTCACCTGGAGCATCATCATCATGGGCGGCTTCACCATCATCTATACCGCGATGGGCGGCATGAAGGCCGTGGTGTGGACCGACTTCGTGCAGCTCTTCGTGAAGATGGGCGGCGCGCTCTTCGCCATCGGCTTCATCATCTGGAAGCTGGATGGCGGCGTGATGGAGTTCGTGAACGTTGCCGCGGCGGAGAGCAAGACCAAGCTGTTCGACTTCAGCTGGGACCTGACCCAGCCCACCGTCTGGGGCTTCATTTTCCTCGTGCTGTTCGACGTGGTGCTCACCTTCCCCAAGGACCAGGTGCTGATGCAGCGCGTGCTGTCCACCAAGTCGGCCAAGGAAGCCACCCGCTCGATCTGGACCTTCGCCGCGATCTCAATTCCCGGCGGCTTTATCTTCTACACCATCGGCACCGCGCTCTACACCTACTACAAGAGCCACCCGGAGCGCATGAATCCCCTGCTGAATGTGGATGCGACCTTCCCCCTCTTTATCGCGGCCGAACTGCCGACCGGCATCACGGGCCTGATTATCGCGGGCATCCTGGCCGCCGCCATGGCCACGCTGTCCGGCATCATGAACAGCGTCGCCACGCTGGCCTCGGTGGACTTCTACGAGAAGCTGGTGAAGAACCCCACGCCGAAGAAGAGCGTGGTGTTCGCCGAAGCGGCCACCGTGGCCACGGGCCTGATCGGCATTGCCGCCGCGTTGCTGCTGTCGCGCTTCAACGCCCACTCGCTGTTCGACGTGTCGATCGAACTGGCAGGCCTGCTCAGCGGCGGCTTCGCCGGCGCCTACACGCTCGGCATGTTCACGCGCCGCGCCAACTGGCAGGGCGTGGCCATCGGCATCGTGTGCAGCTCGATCCTGACCACCGTCTGCTGGACCTTCAAGATCGTCCACCCCTACTTCTACCTGCCGATCTCGATCATGCTGTGCATCGTGTTCGGCTATCTCGCCAGCTATCTCTTCCCTGCGCCGAAGCAGTCGCTGGCAGGCCTCACCATCTACGCTGACAAACCCTAACACCGAAGAAGATCATGACTAGCAAGCGCCCACCCACCTACGATACCCGCACCGTGCCCGCCAAGGAGCCGAAGCACTGGGATACGCCGCTGCCGCACACGCTGCCAGCGCATCTCCCCACGCCGGGCAAGGCGCCCGACTGGCCCTACATCAACATCGGCAAGTGGAAGATCGACGTCAACAACTACGCGGACAGCTGGCGCAAGGAGCTCACGATCTGGCGCCACGAGCACAAGATCCGCGCGGGCTACGACGGCTCCCGCTACGACCGCGAGGACCTCGCCTGGTCGCAGCGCAATTTCGTGCACACGCAGATGATGGTGGAGGACCGCTACTTCTACGATCCGGTGAAGGGCGAGTACACGGTGGACCGCTACCTGGACGACCTGGAGCGCCGTTTCGGCGGCATAGACAGTGTGCTGATCTGGTACGTGTACCCGAACATCGGTATCGACAACCGCAACCAGACCATGCTCGCCAGCGACATGCCCGGCGGCCTGGAAGGCCTGAAGAAGGCGGTGGAAGCGTTCCAGAAGCGCGGCGTGCGCGTCTTCCTGCCCACCATGCCATGGGATAACGGCACTCGCCCTGAAGGCAAGGAAGACTGGGAAGCGGTGACCGACCTTGCCGTCAAGCTGAATGCCGACGGCGTGAACGGCGACACCTACAATGGCGTGCCGCGCGTCTATGCCGACTGCGCCGACAAGGCAAAACAGCCGCTGATCTTCCAGCCCGAAGGTTCGCTGACGGCCGACGAGGCGCTGCAATGGAACCAGCAGACCTGGGGCAAGGCATCGACGGAAACCATTCCCGCAGTGAGCAAGGTGAAGTGGCTGGAATCGCGCCACATGGTGAATCTGGAAAACCGCTGGTGCCGCGACCGCACGGACGATTTCCATTACATGTTCTTCAACGGCGTGGGCTATACCGCCTGGGAGAACGTATGGGGCATCTGGAACCAGTTCACGGACCGCGACGGCGAGGCGCTGCGCCGCATCTCCACCATCTACCGCCAGTTCCCCGAACAGCTGGTGAGCCCCGGCTGGGAGCCGTATGTGACGGCCCTGCAGCAGAACGTGTTCGCCAGCCGCTTCCCGGCCAATGGCGTCACGCTGTGGACCATCGTGAACCGCAATGAATACGAAGTGAATGGCGAGCAGCTGATCGTGCCGCATACCGAAGGCCGCCAATACTATGACGTGTGGAACGGCGTGCCCATCGCCCCGCGCATCCAGGGCGAAGGCGAGGCCGCAACTGCCAGCTTCGACCTCACGCTGGAAGTGAAGGGCTTCGGCGCCATCGTCGGCGTGGACAAGGGCATGGCCGTGCAGGGCATGGACGCTTTCCTGAAGAAGATGGCGGGCATGGCCGCACAGCCCCTGCGCAGCTTCTCCGGTGCGTGGAAGCCGCTGCCGCAGAAGATGATCGATATCGCGCCGACCAAGCCTGCGGCCGCCGCGCCGGAAGGTATGGTCGCCATCCCTGCCGGTACTTTCGATTTCGTCGTGACCGGCATCGAGGTGGAAGGCTACACCTGGGCAGGCATGGACTTCCAGTACCCATGGGAGAGTATCGCCCGCCGCGCGCACCGCCGCCGCATGGACATGAAGCCCTTCTATATCGACAAATACAACGTCACCAACGCCCAGTTCAAGGCCTTCCTCGACGCTTCCGGCTACAAGCCGCGCGACGCGCACAACTTCCTGAAGGACTGGGACAACGGCGCGCCGCGCAAGGGCTGGGAGAACAAGCCCGTGACCTGGGTGGGCCTGGAAGATGCGCGCGCCTATGCCGCCTGGGCGGGCAAGCGCCTGCCGCACGAGTGGGAATGGCAGTATGCCGCGCAGGGTACGGACGGCCGCCTCTATCCATGGGGCGACCAGTGGAACGATGCAGCGGCGCCCGCGAAGAATAAGGGCCGCGAACTGCTGCCGCCAGCCGACGTGGATGCGCATCCCCAAGGCGCCAGCCCCTTCGGCGTCATGGACCTGGTGGGCAATGTGTGGCAATGGACCAGCGAGTTTGAGGACGAGCACACGCGCGCCGCAGCGCTGCGCGGCGGCAGCTCCTACTTCCCGCAAACCTCGCACTGGTACTTCCCTCAGGCGCACCGCCTCGACCAGCATGGCAAGTACCTGCTGATGGCGCCAGCCAAGGACCGCTCCGGCATGCTGGGCTTCCGCTGCGTGGTGGACGCTGCCTGACATGAAACCAGCCGTTTCCCCATTCCCCGCTCCGTCCCAGGTGCAGCTGCAAGGCCTGCTGGGCGAGGCGCTGGACGCCAACCTGCGCGGCCGCCTGTCCCACTTCATCGAAGACGAGCACAGCCCGGCCATTGCCCTGTTCTCGCCTGAGCACAAGTGTTGCAACCATGAAGGCGACTGGTACGGCGAGCATGCCGGGAAGTGGCTGTACGCCGCGGCGCGCGCCGCCAGCCGCAGCGCGGACTCTGCGATCCCGCTGCATGTGCAAAGGGTGGCGGACTATCTGGTGTCTGTGCAGGAAGCGGACGGCTACCTCGGCACCTACGCCCCCGAGCGCCGCTTCGTGCAGAAGCAGCCGCGCGGTCCCCGCACCTGGGATGGCGCGCCGGGCAAACGCACCTGGGACATCTGGACTCACAGCTACCTGATCATCGGCCTGCTGGAGGTGCACAAGTACTTCCCCAATGACCGCTATCTCGCCGCAGCGCGCAAGATCGGCGACCTGTGCCTGCAGGCGCTCACCTCGGGCGGCATCGACATCACGGAGCTGGGCAACCATCACGGCATGTCCGCCACCATCCTGCTCGATCCGGCGGCGGAGCTTTACCTGCGCACCGGCGAGCCGCGCTACCTGCAACTGGCGGAACTGATCGTGGAGCAGGCCGACGCGCGGCCCGAGCTCAATCTGCTGACGCAGGCCTCGAGCGGCGTGGATGCCGCGGAGATCGCCACCGGCAAGGCCTACCAGCTGTGCTGGAACATGGTGGGCATGGCCAAGCTGCACCGCGCTACCGGCAAACAGCAGTACCTGGACGCCGTGCGCAATGTATGGCGCAGCGTGCGTGAATACCACCTGACCCTGGGCGGCGGCCCCTGGGGCGGCGTGGCCCACCGTTCGCGCGAGGTCTTCAACCATCACGGCGCGTTCTCGCCATACGGCTACATTGAAACCTGCTCCACGCTGGCGTGGATGCAGATGAACCGCGAACTGCTTGCCATCACGGGCGAAGCGCAATTCGCCGAGGAGATCGAGCGCTCCGCCTACAACGACCTGCTTGCCGCCCAGGCGCCCAATGGCGAAGACTGGTGCTACTACATCTTCCCGAACGGGAAGCGCGTTTACACGACCTACTGGCGCTGCTGCAAATCCAGCGGCTCCATGGCGCTGGAAGAACTGCCGGGCGTCGCGTTCACCCAGCGCGCTGCCGACGAAATCGCGGTGAATATCTACGGCCCGGGCACCGCTTCGCTGGATACCGCCTCCGCAGGCCGCGTGCTGCTCACCCAGCAGACTGCATATCCGGCCGACGGCGCGGTGAGCATCGCGGTGCAGCCCGAGAGGGCAGGGCGCTTCACGCTCGCGCTGCGGATTCCTTCATGGGCGGATGGCGCCTCGGTAATGGTCAACGGCACGGCGGCAGGCTCCGCGCGGCCGGGCGAATACCTGCGCGTCGAGCGTGAATGGCAGGCGGGCGATGTGGTGGAGCTGTCGCTGCCGATGGTTCCGCGCCTGCACCGCAAATTGAGCCAGAATACCCAGGAATCGCTGGCGCCGGACGGCTCGCCTGTGGCCCAGCAGGTCATGCGTTACGAATACGCGGCCATCACACGCGGCCCGCTGGTGTACGCGACAGGCCTGATCGACGGCTTCAAGACCGAGGAAACGGTGATCCTGGCCGAGGGTGATGCGCTGTCCATGGCCCCCGACGCCTTGCCGCAGGATGCCAACGGCCCCGCCATCCGGCTCAAGCTCGCGTCGCGGGGAGACCTGATCTTCGTGCCTTATTACGAAGCGGGCGGACGGCGCGACGGGACCTGGCGCCTTACCTGGCTCCAGCTCGCCCCGCCGCTCTGATGACTGGGGAGCATGCTGTATCATCTGCGCATGCTCATCATCACCATCAAACAGGGCAAGGAAAAAAGCCTGCTCTCCGGCGACCCTTTGATTTATCTCTCCGCCGTCGAAAGGGTCGACGGCAAGCCGCAGGAGCGCAGCAAGCAGGGCGCCACGGCCCTCGTGCAGACCTCGTCGCGCCAGTTCCTGGCCCGCGCGGCCTATAACGCCAAGTCGCAGGTCGCCGCCCGCGTCTGGACCTTGCGCGAGGACGAGCCGGTCGACCACGCGATGATCAAGCGGCGCGTCCAGACCGCCGTGCAGCTGCGGGCCGATGGCCTGCGCGATGCGGACCCGCAGGCGCTGTTTCCGCTGATCGATGGCGACAGGGACGGCCTGCCCGGTCTCCTGGTGCACAGCTACGGCGGCCCCCAGGGCTATCTGGTCTGCCAGTTCAATGCTGCCGGTGTGGATCTGTGGAAGGTGGCCGTGGTGCAGGCGCTTCTCAAGGCTACCGGCTGTCCCAACGTCTACGAATATTGCGACCCTTTGCTGCGCAAAGGCGAAGGGCTTCCCCTCACGCGCCGCGTGCTGGCAGGAGAAGAACCGCCCCAGCGCCTGATGGTGCGCCAGGATGGCAGGCTGGTGCCGATGGACATCCGCACAGGCTTCACCTATCCGCGCTGAAAAGCCCCCGGCGCCGAAGCCACCTGGTTTTGGGGGACAGTGGCATAGATCAGCAACTCGCCAGACGCCCCGATGCTGACTAGGGCAGCCCAAACGTACGCTCTGTATTTCTTCATGGCGAGGCCTCCCGTTTTCAGTGCCTGGCGGTGTTGAACGCCAGCTGGTCGGCGAAGGCCCGCTTGTACGCTGGACGCGCTTCCCCGCGCGCCACATACGCGGCCAGGCTGGGGAATTCGTCCAGGATGCCCGACGGCCTTGCCCTGAGCAGCACCGACACCATCAGCAGGTCGCCCGCGCTGAAATTCCTGTCCAGCCATTCTGCATCGCCCAGCCGCGCCGAGAGCTGGTTCAGGCGGGTGCGGATGCGGCCCTTAATCAGGGGCATGCGTTCCTGGCTCCAGGGTTTGTCGCCCTCAATGAACTTGGCGATGACGATTTCCAGGATCGGCGGCTCCACCGTGTTGAGTGCGGCGAACATCCAGGTGATGGCCCGCGCCCGCGCATTCTCGTCCTCCGGCAGCAGGCCCGGATGGCGCGATGCGATATGCAGGATGATAGACCCCGACTCGAAGAGGGCGAGATCGCCTTCTTCGAAGGTGGGAATCTGGCCGAAGGGATGAAGGGCCAGGTGCGCTGGCTCCTTCATCGCGGCGAAGGAAACCGGACGGACCTCGTAGGCCAGTCCAGCTTCTTCCAGCGCCCAGCGTACGCGCGTATCGCGGGCCAGGCCCATGCCGCCGTCGGGCGAGCGTTCAAAGGCAGTAATAGTGATAGTCATCGCGGAATCTCCTGGTGATTGCGGGTCTGCATAGGCACGACGAACGAGGAATCGCCAGATCGACAAGTCCGGTCAGGAATTTGAACCGGCTGCGTCGATGAGATTGGTACGCAGCTTGACCACGGCCTTTTGCAGGGTCCGGAACTCATCGGGTGTGAGCCCCGCCGCCCTGGCGGTGATCTCCCGATAGTCGAAGGCCTTCTCCCGCAGCTGGCGTCCCGCCTCGGTGAGCGACACCCGTACGCTGCGTTCGTCTTCCGTGTCGCGCTCGCGGCGCACATAGCCCATCGCTTCCAGGCGCTTCAGCATCGGCGTGAGCGTGCTCGGCTCCAGGAACAGCTTTTCGCTCAGGCCTTTCACGGTCTGCATGTCCTCTTCCCAGAGGCAGATGATGGTGACGTACTGCGGGTAGGTCAGGCCCAGTTGCTCCAGCACCGGCTTGTACACCCGCGAGTAGGCGAGGTTGGTGGAATAGACGGCGAAGCACATGAAGTCGCCCAGCTTGGCCGTGTTTTTGCTCCCTTGCTCTGGGTTGCTCATTTGACATCCTCTAAAAATAATTATCGCGATAATGATTATCGTACTTGAAAAATCCGAAAACTGCGTATAAAGTTGCTTTCATAATGATTATCGTCATAAATACCTGCGAGAAACTTTCCTTATCGACATCGGAGAATTCATGAGCACACACAACAAGCCTTCCCGGATCCGCAATCTCGCCGCCGCCGCCCTGGCCGCAAGCCAACTCGCCATGGTGGACCTGGCCCAGGCGCAAACGCCGGCCCAGCCGCGCACCTTCACTGCGATCAGGCAGATCGACGCCGGCGACCTGAACGTCGGCTACGTGGATGAAGGCCCCGCCGGCGGACCGGTGGTGATCCTGCTGCACGGCTGGCCCTACGACATCCACAGCTACATCGATGTCGTGCCCCTGCTGACGAAGGCTGGCTACCGCGTGATCGTGCCGCACCTGCGCGGCTATGGCAGCACCCGCTTCCTGGACCGGAATGCCGTACGCAACGGCGAGCCCGCGGCGCTCGCGGCCGACCTGGTCGCGCTGATGGACGCGCTGAAGATCGACAAGGCCGTCCTGGCGGGCTACGACTGGGGCGCGCGCACGGCCGACATCGTTGCCGCCTTGTGGCCCGAGCGCGTAAAGGGCCTGGTCTCGGTAAGCGGCTACCTGATCGGCAGCCAGGAGGCGGGCAAGCAGCCCTTGCCGCCGAGCGCCGAACTGCAATGGTGGTATCAGTTCTATTTCGCCACCGACCGCGGCCAGGCGGGCTATGAGAAGAACCGCCACGATTTCGCGAAGCTGATCTGGCAGACAGCCTCCCCGCAGTGGCGCTTCGATAACACCACCTTCGACCGCAGCGCCGCGGCGCTGGACAATCCCGACCACGTGGCCATCACGGTCCACAACTACCGCTGGCGCCTCGGCCTCGCGGCGGGAGAAGCGAAGTATGCTGGCCTGGAAGCCCGCCTCGCCCAGTTCCCGTCGATTTCCGTGCCCACGATCACGATGGAAGGCGACGCCAACGGCGCGCCGCACCCCGACCCGGCTGCCTATGCCAAGCGCTTCACCGGCAAATACAAGCATGAACTCATCTCGGGCGGCATTGGCCACAACCTGCCGCAGGAAGCGCCGCGCGCCTTTGCCGACGCCGTGATCGAAGTCGACCATCTCTGATACCGCCAAAAAGGAAATGACCATGAAAAAAGTACTGCAAGCCACCGCCGCCAGCGCGGTCTTTGCCACCGCCTTCAACCCGGCGCATGCCGCGCCCATCACGGCGGTGCCGGGCACGCCCGCCAAACCGACCATCATTCTCGTGCACGGGGCGTTCGCCGATTCGAGCAGCTGGGACGGCGTGGCACGGAAGCTCGTGGCGAAGGGGTACCCCGTGCTGAGCGTCGCCAACCCCCTGCGTGGCGTGGATGCGGACGCCCGCTATGCCGCGAGCGCGATCCAGGCTGTGAAAGGCCCCGTCGTCCTGGTCGGCCACTCCTATGGCGGCATGGTCATCTCCAAGGCGGCGGAGGGCAATGCGAACGTGAAGTCGCTGGTGTATGTGGCGGCCTTCGCGCCGGAGCAGGGCGAGACTGTCGCAGGCCTGGCGAACCGCTTCCCCGGCAGCACGCTGGGCCAGGCCCTGGCCGATCCGGTGGCGCTGGATGGAGGCGAGGATCTCTACATCCGCCAGGACAAGTTCCACGAGCAGTTCGCCGCCGACGTTCCGGCAGCGCAGGCCGCCCTGATGGCTGCTAGCCAGCGCCCGATCGCCGTTGCCGCGCTCGAAGAGCAGACCACCGGCACGGCGTGGAAGCAGTTGCCGTCCTACTTCGTGTACGGCAGCGCGGACCGGAACATTCCCCTCGAAGCCTTGCGCTTCATGGCCAGGCGCGCGGCGGCAAAGGATGTGGTGGAAGTCAAAGGCGCATCCCACGTGGTCATGGTTTCCCACCCGGACGCGGTGACGAAGCTGATCGAAGAAGCAGCGGCAGTTCGGTAATCCGAAAGGACATGCTTCGGGTAAATTACCCAAAAAAATGCACGAAATAACGTGCATTTCCGGGCCCGCAGTAGTAGTCTTGTTCCGATTGCTGCTACCACTACAACTATTGCGGGCTTAAGTATGGCGATAACGAATTCGATCTACGCCAAGGCGACGGTAAGCATCACCGAGCTGCGGCGCAATCCCGGCCAAGTGATTGAGGAGGCAGGCGACGCAGCTGTTGCGATACTTAACCACAACCGCCCAGCGGCCTATCTCGTTCCCGCCAGCGTGTACGAGCAACTGCTGGATCTGCTGGAAGACGCCGAGCTCGCTGAGCTGGCGCGCTCCCGCCGCAGCGAGGCAACGATCAAGGTCGCGCTGGATGAGCTATGAACTGGAGTTCACCAAAAGCGCGCTCAAGGAATGGCGTGATCTGGATCCGGGCATAAGAGAGCAATTCAAAAAGCAGCTTCACAAGCGGCTCGAGAATCCCCACGTTCCCTCCGCCCGCCTTCATGGCTCCGGGATGGGAGATCTCTACAAGGTAAAGCTCAGGGATGCAGGCTACCGGCTGGTCTATGAGGTGCTGGACCAGCGTATCGTGGTGCTGGTCCTGGCCGTGGCCAAGCGCGACAAGGGGCTGGCCTACCATCTGGCAGAGCGGCGAAAGCGCGCAATCTTGCCAGAAAGGTAATTCGCGGCAAATGGCGCGGCGCCAAGCCGACATACCTCGTACATACTTGTTGCGTCAAGAGTCTTTTCAGGCTAAACTAGCCGGCTTCGGTATGGATTCGTCTTTTTATTGGTCCGTACTTCTTTTTGTAGTTAAACAAAGCCCCGCCCAATCGTAGGTGGGAATGGAGAAAAAATGAGCCTTGGCCTCCTCGGTCGCAAGGTTGGCATGATGCGCATCTTCACGGATGACGGGGATTCGATCCCTGTGACCGTGCTGGACGTATCGAACAACCGTGTTGCGCAAATCAAAACTCCTGAAACGGATGGTTATTCCGCTGTTCAGGTCGCATTCGGTCAGCGTCGCGCTTCCCGCGTGAACAAAGCCGCTGCGGGTCACTACGCTAAAGCTGGTGTGGAAGCCGGTACTCTGCTGAAAGAGTTCCGTGTCGACGCCGCTAAAGCCGCCGAACTGAAAGCTGGCGCCGTTGTCGCCGCCTCCCTGTTCGAAGTTGGTCAGAAAGTCGACGTGCAGGGCGTTTCGATCGGTAAGGGCTATGCCGGTACCATCAAGCGCTACAACTTCTCGTCCGGCCGTGCCACCCACGGTAACTCCCGTTCGCACAACGTACCAGGCTCCATCGGTATGGCGCAGGATCCGGGCCGCGTCTTCCCAGGCAAGCGCATGACCGGTCACATGGGCGACGTCACCGTCACCACCCAGAATCTGGAAATCGCCCGCATCGACGCTGAACGCCAGCTGCTGCTGGTGAAAGGTGCAGTACCAGGCGCGAAAAACGGCCAGGTGGTTGTATCCCCAGCCGTTAAAGTCAAAGCAAAGAAGGGAGCTTAATCGATGGAACTCAAGCTCTTGAACGCGCAAGGTCAAGCCGCGTCGAACGTGGCAGCCGCTGACACCGTCTTCGGCCGCGACTACAACGAAGCGCTGATCCACCAAGTCGTGGTCGCCTATGCAGCGAACGCCCGCAGCGGCAACCGCAAGCAGAAGGACCGCGAAGAAGTCCACCACACGACCAAGAAGCCATGGCGCCAGAAAGGCACCGGCCGCGCCCGTGCTGGTATGTCGTCCTCGCCACTGTGGCGCGGCGGCGGCCGCATCTTCCCGAACTCGCCTGACGAGAACTTCACCCACAAAGTGAACAAGAAGATGTACCGCGCCGGCCTGTGCTCGATCCTGTCCCAGCTGGCTCGCGAAGAGCGCCTGGTCGTGATCGAAGATCTGGCCCTGGAAGCCCCGAAAACCAAGCTGCTGTCGCAAAAGCTGACCGGCATGGGTCTGGATTCCGTGCTGATCATCACCGACACCATTCAAGAAAACCTGGAGCTGGCTTCCCGCAACCTGCCGAACGTGCTGGTTGTCGAGCCGCGCCACGCAGATCCAATGTCGCTGGTCTTCTACAAGAAGATCCTGGTCACCAAGGCGGCACTGGCACAGATCGAGGAGTTGCTGGCATGAGCGCCGTCAAAATTAGCGAAGAGCGCCTGATGAAGGTGCTGCTGGCGCCGGTCATTTCCGAAAAGGCCACCATGGTCGCGGAAAAGAACGAACAGATCGTGTTCCGTGTTGCACAGGACGCGACCAAGCCAGAAATCAAGGCCGCCGTTGAACTGCTGTTCAAAGTGGAAGTGGAATCGGTGCAGACCGTGAACCGCGAAGGTAAGGTCAAGCGTTCCGGCCGTTTCATCGGTCGCCGCAACCACACCAAGCGCGCTTTCGTGTGCCTGAAGCCCGGCCAGGAAATCAATTTCTCCGAGGAGGCTAAATAATGGCACTCGTTAAGATGAAGCCAACCTCGCCAGGCCGCCGCGGCATGGTGAAGGTGGTGAACGCCGACCTGTACAAGGGCCGCCCGTTCGCCGCTCTGGTTGAGAAAAAGTCGAAGACCGCCGGCCGTAACAACAACGGCCACATCACCACCCGCCACATCGGCGGTGGCCACAAGCATCACTACCGCCTGGTCGACTTCAAGCGCAACAAGGACGGCATCCCCGCGAAAGTGGAACGCATCGAATACGATCCGAACCGCACCGCGCACATCGCCCTGCTGTGCTACGCCGACGGCGAGCGCGCCTACATCATCGCCTCCAAGGGCATGGCCGTGGGCGACACCGTGCAGAACGGTTCGGAAGCGCCGATCAAGGCCGGCAACTGCCTGCCCATCCGCAACATCCCGGTCGGCACCACGATGCACTGCGTCGAAATGCTGCCAGGCAAGGGCGCCCAGATGGCCCGCACCGCCGGCGCCGGCGTCGTGCTGATGGCCCGCGAAGGCACCTACGCCCAGGTGCGCCTGCGCTCCGGCGAAGTGCGCCGCGTGCACATCGAGTGCCGCGCTACCGTGGGTGAAGTCGGCAACGGCGAGCACAACCTGCGCAAGATCGGCAAGGCCGGCGCCATGCGCTGGCGCGGTGTCCGCCCGACCGTCCGCGGTGTGGTGATGAACCCGATCGACCACCCGCACGGTGGTGGTGAGGGCCGTACCGCCGCTGGTCGTCATCCAGTGTCGCCATGGGGCCAGCAGACCAAGGGCAAGAAGACTCGCAGCAACAAGCGCACTTCTTCGATGATCGTCTCGCGCCGCGGCAAGAAATAAGGATAAATCATGACTCGTTCATTGAAAAAAGGGCCGTTCTGCGACGCCCACCTGGTGAAGAAGGTCGAAGCCGCGCAAGCGTCGAAAGACAAGAAGCCAATCAAAACCTGGTCCCGTCGTTCGACGATCATGCCTGACTTCATCGGCCTGACCATCGCTGTGCACAATGGCAAAGTCCACGTGCCGGTGTATGTGTCCGAGAACATGGTTGGTCACAAGCTCGGCGAATTCGCGCTGACCCGCACCTTCAAGGGCCACGCTGCTGACAAAAAGGCGAAGAAATAATGGAAACCAAAGCAATCCTCAAAGGCGTGCGCCTGTCGGATCAAAAAGGTCGCCTGATCGCTGACCTGATCCGTGGCAAGAAGGTTGACGCTGCACTGAACATCCTGCAGTTCAGCCCGAAAAAAGGCGCGTTCATCGTCAAGAAAGTGCTGGAGTCCGCTATTGCGAACGCCGAGCACAACGACGGTGCCGACATCGACGAGCTGTTCGTGAAAACGATCTACGTCGAAAAGGGCCCGATCCTGAAGCGCTTCACCGCGCGTGCAAAGGGCCGTGGCGACCGTATCTCTAAACAATCCTGTCACATTTATGTGACCGTGGGTAATTAAGGAGCCGCGATGGGACAGAAAATTCATCCAACCGGCTTCCGCCTGGCAGTCACCCGTAACTGGGCTTCGCGCTGGTACGCGACCAACGGCAACTTCGCTTCCATGCTGAACGAAGACCTGAAGGCGCGCGCATACCTGAAGAAGAAGCTGAAGAACGCTTCCGTCGGCCGCATCGTCATCGAGCGTCCTGCGAAGAACGCCCGCTTCACCGTGTACAGCTCCCGTCCGGGCGTTGTGATCGGCAAGAAGGGCGAAGACATCGAAGTGCTGAAGTCCGACCTGACCAAGATCATGGGCGTGCCGGTGCACGTCAATATCGAGGAAATCCGCAAGCCGGAAATCGACTCGCAGCTGATCGCCGATTCGATCTCGCAGCAGCTGGAAAAGCGCATCATGTTCCGCCGCGCCATGAAGCGCGCCATGCAGAACGCCATGCGCCTGGGCGCCCTGGGCATCAAGATCATGTCCTCCGGCCGCCTGAACGGCATCGAGATCGCCCGCACCGAATGGTACCGCGAAGGCCGCGTGCCTCTGCATACCCTGAAGGCGGACATCGACTACGGCACCTCCGAAGCGTCCACCACCTACGGCATCATCGGTGTCAAGGTGTGGGTCTACAAGGGCGACCGCTCCGCCACCGGCGAAGCGCCCGTCATCGAGACCCCGGCCGACGAGAAGAAGCCGCGCGGTCCCCGTCGCGACGATGGCAAGCCAGCTGGCCGCCCACGTCCAGGTCCAGGCGCTAAACCAGGCGCACCAGCCGCCCGCCGCGCTGCCAAGCCGGCTGCAGCTGAGAAAGCAGGAGAATAATCATGCTGCAACCAAGCCGCAGGAAATATCGTAAAGAGCAGAAAGGCCGCAACACCGGCATTTCGCACACCACCGGCACCTCGGTGTCGTTCGGCGAGTTCGGCCTGAAGGCCGTGGCACGCGGCCGCATCACCGCGCGCCAGATCGAGTCCGCACGCCGTGCGATGACCCGTCACATCAAGCGTGGTGGCCGTATCTGGATCCGCGTCTTCCCGGACAAGCCGATCTCCAACAAGCCGGCCGAAGTCCGTATGGGTAACGGCAAGGGCAACCCGGAGTACTACGTGGCCGAAATCCGTCCAGGCAAGGTCCTGTACGAAATGGACGGCGTGGCCGAAGAACTGGCGCGCGAAGCGTTCCGCCTGGCTGCTGCCAAACTGCCGCTGGCTACCACCTTCGTGGTGCGCCAGGTCGGCCAATAATTGGAGTGAACTATGAAAGCATCTGAACTCCGCGGCAAAGACCAGGCAGCTCTGCAGAAAGAGCTGAACGACCTGCTGAAGGCGCAGTTCGGCCTGCGTATGCAATCCGCGACGCAGCAGCTGGGCAACACCTCGCAGCTCAAGAAGGTACGCCGCGATATCGCACGCGTAAAAACGGTAATGAACACGAAGGAAGCAAAATGACCGAGCAAGTAAAGCTGAAGCGTACGCTGATCGGTAAAGTTGTGTCCGACAAGATGGACAAGACCGTTACCGTGCTGATCGAACGTCACGTGAAACACCCTCTGTACGGCAAGATCATCGTCCGTTCCGCCAAGTACCACGCGCACGACGAGACCAACCAGGTCAAGGCCGGCGACACCGTGGAAATCGCGGAAGGCCGTCCGATCTCGAAGACGAAGGCGTGGACGGTGACCCGTGTAGTGCAAGCTGCACAAATCGTCTAAGCAAGTTGACCCTGCCGGGGCCGCGCGGCCCCGGTGACAACTTAATTAGTTCTTGCAGGCCCGCAGGTTTTATGTAATACTTGCGGGCTTCGTTCATGTATCGCCGCTAAGTGTCATTCCACTGGCGCGGTTCGCGGTCAGTACTTGTATGAAGATCAAGCACCCAATCAGTGCGCATCGTGCGCTCTGGCGGGACCAAGACTGACCGATGTCCGCATTGTGTGGATTCTTCGGCTTAAGTTGGGAAAGAGAATACTATGATTCAAACTGAAAGCCGGCTCGAAGTAGCCGACAACACCGGTGCCAAGGAAGTCATGTGCATCAAGGTGTTGGGCGGTTCCAAGCGCCGTTATGCTGGCATCGGCGACGTGATCAAGGTCACCGTGAAGGTGGCCCAGCCTCGCGGCCGTGTCAAAAAAGGTGAAATTTATAACGCCGTGGTTGTGCGTACCGCTAAGGGTGTGCGCCGCCAGGACGGTTCCCTGGTCAAGTTCGACGGCAATGCCGCCGTTCTGCTGAACTCCAAGCTGGAACCGATCGGTACCCGTATCTTTGGCCCAGTGACGCGCGAGCTGCGCACTGAGAAGTTCATGAAGATCGTGTCCCTGGCACCGGAAGTCCTGTAAGGAGTCGTAATGGATAAGATTCGCAAAAACGACGAAGTCATCGTCCTGACCGGCAAGGACAAGGGCAAGCGCGGCGTGGTGCAACAGCGTGTCGACGCTGAGCACGTCGTGGTGGAAGGCGTGAACGTGGCCAAGAAGGCCGTCAAGCCGAACCCGATGACTGGCGTTACTGGTGGCATCGTTGACAAGACCATGCCGATTCACGTGTCCAACGTTGCCCTGTTCAACGCTGCGACCGGCAAGGCAGATCGCGTGGGCTTCAAGGACGTGGACGGCAAGAAAGTCCGCGTGTACAAGTCCTCCGGCGAAGTAGTGAAGGGGTAATCAGAAATGGCCCGTCTGCAACAACTGTACAAAGACAAGGTCGTTACCGAGCTGACCGAGAAATTCGGCTACAAGTCGGTAATGGAAGTGCCGCGCCTGACCAAGATCACCCTGAACATGGGTCTCTCGGAAGCCGTGGCTGACAAGAAAATCATCGAGCACGCTGTGGGCGACCTGACCAAGATCGCCGGCCAGAAGCCGGTGGTGACCAAGGCCCGCAAGGCAATCGCCGGCTTCAAGATCCGCGAAGGCTACCCGATCGGCACCATGGTGACCCTGCGCGGCGCCCGCATGTATGAATTCCTGGACCGCTTCATCACCGTGGCCCTGCCGCGCGTGCGTGACTTCCGCGGCGTGTCCGGCCGTTCCTTCGATGGCCGCGGCAACTACAACATCGGCGTGAAAGAGCAGATCATCTTCCCGGAAATCGAGTACGACAAGATCGACGCGCTGCGTGGCATGAACATCTCGATCACCACGACCGCCAAGACCGACGACGAAGCGAAAGCTCTGCTCGCCGCATTCAAATTCCCGTTCAGGAACTAAACGATCATGGCAAAACTCGCACTGATTAACCGTGAACAGAAGCGTGCCGACCTGGTGGAGAAGTTCGCCGCCAAGCGCGCCGCTCTGAAGGCCATCATTGATGACCAGTCCAAGTCGGAAGAAGAGCGTTACGAAGCGCGCCTGAAGCTGCAGGCCCTGCCACGCAATTCCGCGCCGACCCGCCAGCGCAACCGCTGCGCCGTGACCGGCCGTCCACGCGGCACCTTCCGTAAATTCGGTCTGGGCCGTATCAAGCTCCGTGAATTCGCCATGCGTGGCGAGATCCCGGGTATGACCAAAGCCAGCTGGTAATAGGAGAATAAGCAATGAGTATGAGCGATCCTATCGCCGATATGCTGACCCGCATTCGCAACGCCCAGGGCGTGCAGAAAACGACCGTGGCCATGCCATCGTCGAAAGTCAAAGTCGCGATTGCCAACGTCCTGAAGGACGAGGGTTACATTGAAGATTTCGCCGTGTCGACCACCGACGGCAAAGCGGAACTGAAGATCGGTTTGAAATATTACGTTGGCCGTCCGGTCATCGAGCGCCTCGAGCGCGTGTCCCGTCCGGGCCTGCGTGTCTACAAAGGCAAAGGCGAAATCCCGACCGTGATGAACGGCCTGGGCGTTGCTATCGTGTCCACCCCGCAAGGCGTGATGACCGACCGCAAAGCGCGCGCTACCGGCGTCGGTGGCGAAGTCATCTGCTTCGTAGCTTAAGGAGTAATTGACAATGTCCCGAGTAGCTAAAATGCCGATCGCTGTGCCAGCTGGCGCCGAAGTCGCCATCTCCGCGCAAGCGATCACCGTCAAGGGCCCGCTGGGCACCCTGACCCAGAGCCTGAACGGCCTGGTCAAAGTAGAAAACAACGCTGGCACGCTGACCTTCGACGTCGCCAACGACAGCCGTGAAGCCAACGCCATGTCCGGCACGCTGCGCGCGCTGGTGAACAACATGGTAACCGGCGTGACCAAGGGCTTCGAGAAGAAGCTGTCCCTGGTCGGCGTGGGTTACAAGGCGCAGGCCGCAGGCGACAAGCTGAACCTGTCGCTGGGCTTCTCCCACCCTGTCGTTCACGCGATGCCAGCCGGCGTCACCGTCGCCACCCCGACCCCGACCGAGATCCTGATCAAGGGTATCGATCGCCAGAAGGTAGGCCAGGTGGCTGCTGAAGTGCGTGCTTACCGCTCCCCTGAGCCTTATAAAGGCAAGGGTGTCCGCTATGTGGACGAAGTGGTGAAGCTTAAAGAAACCAAGAAGAAGTAATTAGGGGCTGACGATGGATAAAAAAGAATCTCGTCTGCGCCGCGGACGTCAAACCCGCATCAAGATCGCGCAACTGAAAGTGAACCGCCTGTCGGTGCACCGCACCAACCTGCACATTTACGCGAACCTGATCAGCCCGGACGCCAAAGTTCTGGTATCGGCCTCGACCGTGGAAGCGGAAGTGCGCGCCGAACTGGCTGGCAAGTCGGGCAAGGGTGGCAACGCCGCCGCTGCCGCACTGGTCGGCAAGCGTGTCGCAGAAAAAGCACTGAAAGCGGGCATCACCGAAGTCGCCTTCGACCGCTCCGGTTTCCGTTACCACGGCCGTGTCAAGGCGCTGGCAGATGCCGCGCGTGAAGCCGGTCTGAAGTTCTAAGGGTACGATCATGGCAAAAATGCAAGCAAAAATGCAAAGCGACAAGCCGGATGACGGCATGCGCGAAAAAATGATCGCGATCAACCGCGTGACCAAAGTGGTCAAGGGCGGTCGCATCATGGGCTTCGCGGCGCTGACCGTGGTCGGTGACGGCGATGGCCGCATCGGCATGGGCAAGGGCAAGTCGAAGGAAGTGCCGGTCGGTGTGCAGAAGGCAATGGAAGAAGCCCGCCGCAACCTGATCAAGGTCCCGCTCAAGAACGGCACCCTGCACCACACCGTGATCGGCCGCCACGGCGCGTCGAAAGTGATGATGATGCCGGCCAAGCCGGGTACCGGCGTGATCGCCGGCGGCGCCATGCGCGCGATCTTCGAGGTGATGGGCGTGACGGACGTGGTGGCGAAATCCACCGGTTCCTCCAACCCGTACAACCTGGTGCGCGCCACCCTGGACGGCCTGTCGAAAATCAGCACTGCCGCTGACATTGCTGCCAAGCGCGGCAAGTCGGTGGAAGACATTCTGGCTTAAGGAACGACCATGAGCACTATCAAAGTCAAACTGGTGAAGGGCCTGATCGGCACCCGTCAGGACCACCGCGCCACCGTGCGCGGCCTGGGCCTGCGCCGTGTCAACTCGGTTTCCGAGCTGCAGGACACGCCATCGGTACGCGGCATGATCACCAAGGTCGCCTACCTCGTTAAAGTCGTGTCGTAAGCGCAAGCTTGCGATTCTGGAGAACACAATGGAATTGAATACCATTCAACCAGCGGAAGGCGCGAAGCACGCCAAGCGTCGCGTTGGCCGCGGTATCGGCTCCGGCCTCGGTAAAACCGCCGGCCGTGGCCACAAGGGTCAGAAATCGCGTTCGGGCGGCTTCCACAAAGTCGGCTTCGAAGGCGGCCAGATGCCTCTGCAGCGCCGTCTGCCCAAGCGCGGCTTCAAGTCGCTGAACGCGACCTTCAAGGCCGAAGTGCGCCTGTCCGACCTGAACAACCTGGCAGTCGGCGAAGTCGACCTGCTGGTGCTGAAGCAGGCTGGCGTGCTGAGCGTACTGGCGCGCGACGTGCGTGTGATCGCCTCCGGCGAGATCACCAAGGCCGTGACCATCAAAGGCCTGAAAGTGACGGCGGGCGCGAAAGCGGCCATCGAAGCGGCCGGCGGCTCGGTCGCCTAAGCGTTGAGCTTGATCGGAGCGAAAATTGGCGACTAATCCACAGCTTGCTAAGAGCGCCGCGGCCGGTTTCCCCTGGAACCGCCTGTGGTTTTTGCTGGGCGCTCTGGTCGTGTACCGCATCGGGGCCCACGTCCCGGTGCCGGGCATCGACCCGGTCCAGCTGGCGGCACTGTTCAAGTCGCAAGAAGGTGGCCTGCTGGGCATGTTCAACATGTTCAGCGGTGGCGCCCTGTCGCGCTTCACGGTGTTTGCGCTGGGTATCATGCCGTATATCTCGGCCTCGATCATCATGCAGTTGCTGTCGATCGTGTCGCCGCAGATGGAAGCGCTGAAGAAGGAAGGGGAGTCGGGGCGTCGCAAGATCACCCAGTACACCCGCTACGCCACCGTCGGTCTGGCCCTGTTCCAGGCCTTCGGCATCTCGGTCGCGCTGGAAGCCCAGCCCGGCCTGGTGCTCGAGCCCGGCATGGCCTTCCGCTTCGTGACGGTGGTGACCTTGCTGACCGGCACCATGTTCCTGATGTGGCTGGGGGAGCAGATTACCGAGCGCGGTCTCGGCAACGGCATCTCCATCATCATCTTCGCCGGTATCGCTGCCGGTCTGCCGAGCGCGCTGGGTGGCCTGTTCACCCAGGTGTCGACCGGTGCGATCAACGCGTTCTCGGCCATCATCATCGTCATCCTGGTTGCCGCGGTGACCTATGCGGTGGTGTTTGTGGAACGGGGCCAGCGCAAGATCCTGGTGAACTACGCCAAACGTCAGGTCGGCAACAAGATCTACGGTGGGCAAACCAGCCATCTGCCGCTGAAGCTGAACATGGCCGGCGTGATTCCGCCGATCTTCGCTTCGTCGATTATCTTGTTCCCGGCGACGATCGTGGACTGGTTCGCCAAGGGCGCCAACACCGAAAACCCGGTGGTGCGCTTCCTGAAGGACCTGGCCGCGTCGCTGAGCCCAGGTGAGCCGATCCATGCGCTGCTGTATGCCGTGGCAATCATTTTCTTCTGCTTCTTCTACACCGCACTGGTGTTCAACAGCAAGGAAACGGCGGACAACTTGAAGAAGAGCGGGGCCTTTGTGCCAGGGATTCGTCCCGGTGAGCAGACAGCCCGCTACATCGACAAGATCCTGACCCGATTGACCCTGGCCGGCGCCGTCTACATTACCGCGGTCTGCCTGCTGCCGGAGTTTATGCAGGCCCAGTGGAAAGTGTCCTTTGTGTTTGGCGGTACATCGCTGCTGATTATTGTCGTGGTGACCATGGACTTCATGGCCCAGGTACAAAATTACGTGATGTCGCAGCAGTATGAATCCCTGCTGCGCAAGGCAAACTTCAAGGGCGGAATTCCGACGCGATAAGCGGGCGACTATGGCAAAAGACGACGTCATTCAGATGCAGGGTGAGATTCTGGAGAATCTCCCGAACGCAACATTTCGAGTAAAGCTGGAAAACGGCCACGTGGTACTCGGCCACATTTCGGGTAAAATGCGGATGAACTATATCCGCATTCTCCCTGGCGACAAGGTGACGGTGGAGTTGACCCCGTATGACCTGTCCCGGGCCCGCATTGTGTTCCGGACCAAGTAATTTTAAGTAATCGAACCAAGAAGAGAGTGCAAAATGAAAGTTAATGCTTCAGTCAAGCGGATCTGCCGCAACTGCAAGATCATCAAGCGCAAAGGCGTCGTCCGCGTTATCTGCGTCGAGCCGCGTCACAAGCAGCGTCAAGGTTAATCGAGGAATAACGAATGGCACGTATTGCAGGGGTTAATATCCCAAATCATCAGCACACCGTGATCGGTCTGACCGCAATCTACGGCGTGGGCCGCCCACGCGCCCAGTTCATCTGCGCGCAAACCGGCGTTCCGACCAACAAGAAGATCAAGGATCTGGACGACAGCGAGCTGGAAAAGCTGCGTGACGAGATCGGCAAGTTCGTGGTGGAAGGCGATCTGCGCCGTGAACTGTCGATGAACATCAAGCGCCTGATGGACCTGGGTTGCTACCGTGGTATGCGTCACCGCAAGGGCCTGCCGGTCCGCGGCCAGCGCACCCGCACCAATGCCCGTACCCGCAAGGGCCCGCGCAAAGCCGCTCAATCGCTGAAGAAATAATTAGGACACTACTATGGCTAAGCAACAAAGCAGCGCAGCAGCAGCCCGCGTGCGCAAGAAGGTCAAGAAGAACGTTGCCGAAGGCATCGCTCACGTTCACGCTTCCTTCAACAACACCATCATCACCATCACCGACCGCCAGGGCAACGCCCTGTCGTGGGCGACTTCCGGTGGCGCCGGCTTCAAGGGCTCCCGCAAGTCCACCCCGTTCGCAGCGCAGGTTGCGGCCGAAGCGGCTGGTAAAGTGGCGCAGGAATGCGGCGTGAAGAACCTGGAAGTGCGCATCAAGGGCCCTGGCCCTGGCCGTGAATCCGCCGTGCGCGCACTGAACAACCTGGGCATCAAGATCACCGAGATCCAGGACGTGACCCCAGTGCCGCACAACGGCTGCCGTCCTCCCAAGCGTCGTCGTATCTAAGATCCGCCGCTCCGCAGCCGCGGAGCCGCGTCATCTCGAAATCGCTGGAACAGTTAACCGGAAACGGTTATACTGTCCGGCTATTTTCGCCTTGTCCGTCCGCGGGCCGGGCTGTTGAGCCACCGTCCGGCTGCAAGCAGGCTGGACTAGCGCCTGATGCCATACCGATGGCACCGGGGCGTCATTTAATTTTAAGGAAATCACCGTGGCACGTTATATCGGACCAAAAGCAAAACTCTCCCGCCGTGAAGGCACCGACCTGTTCCTGAAGAGCGCCCGCCGCTCCCTGGATTCGAAGTGCAAACTGGACGTCAAGCCAGGCCAGCACGGCGTGAAATCCGGCGCCCGCACGTCGGACTTCGGCAACCAGCTGCGCGAAAAGCAGAAGGTCAAGCGCATGTACGGCGTCCTCGAGCGCCAGTTCCGCCGCTACTTCGCTGAAGCGAGCCGCCGCAAGGGCAACACCGGCGAAACCCTGCTGTCCCTGCTGGAAACCCGCCTGGACAACGTCGCCTACCGCATGGGCTTCGGCTCCACCCGCGCCGAAGCGCGCCAGCTGGTGTCGCACAAGGCCTTCACCGTGAACGGCAAGGTCGTGAACATCGCCTCCTACGCCGTGAAGACCGGCGACGTGATCGCCGTGCGCGAAAAGGCCAAGAAGCAGACCCGCATCCTGGAAGCCCTGTCGCTGGCTGAGCAAGTGGGCATGCCTTCGTGGGTGTCGGTGGATTCCAAGAAAATGGAAGGCACCTTCAAGTCCCTGCCGGAGCGTAACGAAATCGCCGCCGACGTCAACGAAGCGCTGATCGTCGAACTGTATTCGCGTTAATCGCAGTACCGAGCACCACCGCCCACTCCACCGGAGTGGGCGTTTTCACTAATGCCATCAGCCTTATCGGTGTAACGAGCCGAGGGTAATGAAAAGGACATTTTCAATGCAAAACAGTCTGTTGAAGCCACGTATTATCGACGTTGAAACCCTGGGCGCCGGTCACGCAAAAGTCGTGATGGAGCCGTTCGAGCGCGGCTACGGCCACACTCTGGGCAACGCGCTGCGCCGCGTGCTGCTGTCTTCGATGATCGGCTACGCGCCGACCGAAGTGACGATCGCCGGTGTCGTGCACGAGTACTCCTCGCTGGACGGCGTGCAGGAAGACGTGGTTGATCTGCTGCTGAACCTGAAGGGCGTGGTCTTCAAGGTGCACAACCGCGACTCCGTGACCCTGACCCTGAAGAAGGAAGGCGAAGGCGCCGTGCTGGCTTCGGACATCGACCTGCCGCACGACGTTGAACTGATCAACCCTGACCACGTGATCGCCCACCTGACCGCGGGCGGCAAGCTGGACATGCAGATCAAGGTGGAAAAAGGCCGCGGCTATGTGCCGGGCAATGTGCGCCGCCTGTCGGAAGACACCAACAAGACCATCGGCCGCATCATCCTGGACGCTTCGTTCTCGCCCGTGCGCCGCGTGTCCTACGCCGTGGAATCGGCCCGTGTGGAGCAGCGTACCGACCTGGACAAGCTGATCATCAACATCGAGACCAACGGCGTGATCTCGCCGGAAGAAGCGATCCGCCAGTCGGCCCGCGTCCTGGTGGACCAGCTGAACGTGTTCGCGGCCCTGGAAGGCACCGAAGCGGCTGCTGAAGCCCCGTCGCGCGCCCCGCTGGTCGATCCGATCCTGCTGCGTCCGGTGGACGACCTGGAGCTGACCGTGCGTTCGGCCAACTGCCTGAAAGCGGAAAACATCTACTACATCGGCGACCTGATCCAGCGTTCGGAAAACGAGCTGCTGAAGACCCCGAACCTGGGCCGCAAGTCGCTGAACGAGATCAAGGAAGTGCTGGCATCCCGCGGCCTGACCCTGGGCATGAAGCTGGAAAACTGGCCGCCTGCCGGTCTCGAGAAGTAATTGCAGTACCGCCCGGCGCACTGTCGCGCCGGGCGTTTTCAACCCTTAGAACCGGACCGCGCTCTTCCAACGATGAGCGATCGAAGATCTGGAATATAAACACCGAAAGGAAATACCATGCGTCACCGTCACGGCCTTCGTAAACTGAACCGTACCTCGTCCCACCGTCTGGCAATGCTGCGCAACATGACCGTTTCGCTGCTGCGTCATGAAGCCATCAAGACCACGCTGCCGAAGGCAAAAGAACTGCGCCGCGTGATCGAGCCGATCCTGACTCTGGGCAAGACCGACACCCTGGCCAACAAGCGCCTGGCCTTCTCCCGCCTGCGCGACCGCGAAATGGTGGTGAAGCTGTTCGCCGAACTGGGCCCGCGCTACGCCAACCGCAACGGCGGCTACCTGCGTATCCTGAAGATGGGTTTCCGTCATGGCGACAACGCTCCGATGGCTTATGTTGAGCTGCTGGACCGTCCGGAAGTGACCGAAGTGGAAGCCGCTCCGACCGCTGAGTAATCAGGGATCGCAGCAAAGAGAAAGCCGGGCTTGCCCGGCTTTTTTATTGTGTTGGTGGAGGGGACAGCAACTGTCTTGATTAATTAATCGAGGGTTGCTGCCCACCTCTCGTTGTTATGCAACATGGCGTTCATGGTGACGAGCAGCTTGCGCATGCAAGCCACGATGGCTACTTTCTTGAGTTTTCCTGCCGCGAGCAGCCGGGCGTAGGCGCTTTTGAGGACGGGATTGTGTCGGATGGCGACCAAGGTGGCCATGTAGAGGACCGCCCGTACCGATGCCCTGCCACCCCAAATTCTTCGCTTCCCCCGCATCTTGCCGCTGTCACGGCTGTATGGGCAGACGCCAACCAGCGCACCGATTTCGCGCCGATTGAGCGTGCCGAGCTCGGGTAACTGCGCCAGCAGGGTTGCGACGGTGATGGAGCCTACGCCGGGGATGGATGAGAGCAGGTCGGCTTTAGCGTGCCATAGCGGACTTTCCTTGATAGCCCGCCCCAGGTCACCATTGGTGCCCTTGATACGCTGCTCGAGCCATTCAATATGCTCATTGATCTCTTTTGCAATGAGAGCGGTCGCCTGCAGCTTTCGGTTCTTCTCAGCTGTGAGCATATCGACCAACTGGCGTCTTCGAGTCAGAACGTCCTCCAGATGGCGTAGCTCACCGTCTTTAATTGGACGCAGTGCCGGTTTGACCGCTTGCCCGAAGCGGGCCAGAACAATGGCATCGACCTGGTCAGTTTTCGCAAGCACGCCAATGGCCTTGGCGAAATCCCTGGCCTGTTTGGGATTGATGACCGCCACTGGCAACCCCGCAGTTGCCAGTACGCTGACCAATTCCATTTCCAGGCCGCCGCTCGCCTCCACCACGATCCATCGCGGCTGTAGCTGCAACAACTTGGCCTTCAAGTTCTGATGACCACCCGCGTCATTGGGGAACTGCGCCCGATGTGACAGCGGAAGACTATCGATGTCCAGACTCTTCTTGCTGACATCGATCCCGACGTACAACCCATCGTCTGCGTTCTGCATGATTCTTTCTCCCATTCTTACTGATCCGGGGTTCGCCCCCTGACAACTGTTCGGGCTACAAAGAATCGAGCATGCCGTCATTGGCTGTCCCACGGGATTTGCTCCCACAGACCTATCAGACTGGCATGCCCGCAGACATAATTTAGCGTATGTTGAAGATATAAGACCGCTACTCAACATAGTTAGCAAACTGTGTTCGGTGGCGGACTTGGACACCGGGGACAGACCCCGGTTTCGGCTGCGCCGAAAGCAGGGTCTGTCCCCTCTGCTGCGGGCTATTGGGCAAACTCCGAGCTGCGCTTCCACACCGGCCGCGGCGATCCTGCCGCCAGGTCGTAGCCGACCTGGAACAGCAGCTGCACATCCTGCATGCCGCCGCTGAAGTCCCAGTCGTCGCGGTAGGCGTCGCCCGTCTTGTGGTAGTCCTGCGAGTAGTAGTGGTTCACCACCTTCTCCGCATAGCCTTCCGGCTTGCCGATATAGCCGCTGCGCGCCTTGGTGTAAAGCACCGGCACCCCCACGCGCGCGAACTCGAGCTGGTCGGCGCGGTAGAAGCTGCCCAGCTCGGGCCGGGAATCGGGCGCGACCTGCCGTCCCTGCAGGGCCGCATACTTCACCAGCAGGTCGTCCAGGGTGGAATGGCCCGAGGTCACGTTCTCGATGCTGCCGGTGCGCCCCCAGGCGTTGATGCCGTCGAAGTTGATATCCGCTACCGTGTCCTTGAGGGGATAGAGGGGATGCGCCGCATAGTAGCGCGCACCCAGCAGCCCGCGCTCCTCGGCCGTCGTCGCAATGAACAGCACGGAACGCTTCGGCCGCGCCTGGCCCCGGAAGGCGCGCGCCACTTCCAGCATGGCGGCCACGCCCGAAGCATTGTCCAGCGCGCCGTAGTAGATCTTGCGCGGCGGCGTTTCGTCCACGCCGAGGTGATCCCAGTGCGCCGAATACACCACCAGCTCCTTCTTCAGCACGGGATCGCTGCCCTCGATCAGGCCCACGACATTGTGTGAGTCGATCACCCGCTCCTTGCTCTCGATCTCGAAGCTGGCCGTGCCCTTCAGGCTCACGGGGCGGAAATCCTTGCCCAGTGCCTGCTGCTTGAGCATGTCGAAATCCAGCCCGGCGGCGGACATCATCTCCTTCGCCTTGTCCAGCCTGATCCAGCCCGGCACTTCCGGCGCATCCGGATCGTCGCCGCTGCGCACCAGGCTGAAGTTCTCGGTGCCGAAGCTGCTGCGCACCACGCTGTAGGGATAGCCTGCCGGGCCGTCCTCGTGAACGATGAGCGCTGCGGCCGCGCCTTTCTTGCGGGCGATCTCGTACTTGTAAGTCCAGCGGCCGTAATACGTCATCGCCTTGCCGCGGAAAAGCGAGGCGTCGGCCACGGGCGGATCGTTGATCAGCATCACGATGGTCTTGCCGCGCACGTCCACATCCTTATAGTCGTCCCAGCCGTATTCCGGCGCCACGACCCCGTAGCCCACGAAGACCAGCTCCGAGTTCTTCACGCTGGCCTTGGGCGATGGCCCGGTGGACTGGGCCACATAGTCGTCCAGCGGCGCCAGCGTCTTCTCCATGTTGCCGATGCGGTAGCTGAAGCGCGTTGCCGGAATGCGGTGCCGCAGCGGCACGCGCTGCACGTAGGTGCCGTCCGGATTGCCGGGCTTGAGGCCCATCGCAATGAACTGCTGCTGCACATAGTTCACGGCGTCGCGTTCGCCAGCCGTGCCGGGCGCGCGCCCCTCCATGGCGTCGGAGGCGAGCGCCTTGATATGCGAGCGGAACTGGGTTTCGGAAATGGCCGGGGCGGGGGCCTGCGCCAGGGAGGCGCCGCTGGCAAGGGCCAGGGTGAGGAGGGCTGCGCGCAAGAGGGACTCCTGAAATAAGACTTGGCGGATTATAAACTGGGCAGATTGTCCAACGGCAGCGCCGACCCGCCTGCCCGGTGTACTATCTGTCTGATTCGCTCAATGCACCGGAAGAATATTCACATGTCCCGCCCTGTTTCGCTGTTTCGGCTGATTGCCCTGTTCTGCCTCACCCTGCTGGCGTTCACGGCGCGCGCCGAAGAAGATTTCCTCGATCCCGCCGTCGCCTTCCGCTTCTCCGCCCGCATGGAAGGGGACAAGATCGCCGTCAATTTCAAGATCGCCGAGGGCTATTACATGTACCGCGAGCGCTTCGGCTTCTCCGCCGTGGGCGCCAAGCTGGGCACGCCCGAGATCCCGCCGGGCAAGATCAAATACGACGAAACCTTTCAGAAGGACGTGGAAACCTACCGCCACGAGGTCACCATCCTCATTCCGGTGGAGGCAAACGGCCCCTTCACCCTGAAGGCGACCGGGCAGGGCTGCGCGGACAAGGGCCTCTGCTATTCGCCCCAGGACTACACCGCCCAGCTCAGCGCGGGCATGCCCGCCTTGGCAAGCGAACCGAAGGCCGAAGGCAAGTCCGGCCTTGGCGGGCTGCTTGGCCCCCAGCCGAAGATGAGCGTCGCCGCCAGCCCGGCAGCGCCGCCGGCGCCTGAACCCGCGCCTGCCGCGGGCAGCGCTGCGGCCGAGACCAGCGATATGGGACGCATTGAATCTGCGCTGAAAACGGGCCGATTCGCCGCTATCGTCCCGCTATTCCTGCTATCGGGCCTGCTGCTGGCGTTCACGCCCTGCGTGCTGCCGATGGTGCCCATCCTTTCCTCGATCATCGTCGGCGAAGGCGCGGGGGCCAGCCGTTCGCGCGGCCTCGTGCTTTCCCTCAGCTATTCGCTGGGCATGGCCCTGGTCTACACGGCCTTGGGCGTGGCGGCGGGATTGCTGGGGGAGGGCCTCTCGGCCGCCCTGCAGAATCCCTGGGTGCTGGGCGCCTTCGGCCTGCTCATGGCAGGTCTTGCGCTCTCGATGTTCGGCGTGTACGAGCTGCAGATGCCCGCCGCCCTGCAAAGCAGGCTGGCCACGGCTTCCAGCCGGCAGTCCTCCGGCAAGCTTGCGGGGGTGTTCGCCATGGGCGCGATCTCCGCCCTCATCGTGGGCCCCTGCGTGGCCGCGCCGCTGGCGGGAGCGCTGGTCTACATCAGCCAGACCCGCGATGTGGTGATTGGCGGTGGTGCGCTGTTCTCGATGGCAGTGGGCATGAGCGTGCCGCTGGTCCTAGTGGGCGCTTCGGCAGGCTCCCTGCTGCCGCGCGCAGGCGCGTGGATGGACAGCGTCAAACGCTTCTTCGGGGTGCTGATGCTGGGCATGGCCTGGTGGCTGGTCGCGCCCGTGCTGCCCGCCGCCGTGCAGATGGCGGGCTGGACGGCGCTGGGCGTGGGTTACGGCATGTATCTGCTGACCCGTCCCGGCAAGTGGATCGCGAAAAGCGCGGGCGCCGTGTTTCTGGTGCTGGGATTGATGCAGCTGGCCGGCCTGGCGAGCGGCGGCCGTGACCCATGGGCGCCACTGGCGCACCTGCGGGGCGGCGGCGCGCAGCCGCTGCATTTCCAGCGCATTAAAACCGTGGCGGAGCTGGATAATATTCTGGCCAATACCGGCGGCAAAACCGTCATGCTGGATTTCTATGCCGACTGGTGCGTTTCCTGCAAGGAGATGGAGAAATTCACCTTTATCGATCCGGCTGTACAGGAAAAACTCGCGAACACGATTACCCTGCAGGTCGATGTGACAAAGAACGATGAGGACGACAAGGCAATGCTGAAGCGTTTCAAGTTATTCGGCCCGCCTGGCATTATTTTTTTCAACGCCCGCGGGGAGGAAATTCCCGATTCGCGCGTGATCGGATTCCAGGATAAAGACAAGTTCCTGAATTCGCTGCAGAAGCTGCAATAGGAAAGGGCGCCGCCGGCGCCCTTTCTTTGCTCTGCAGTGTGCTTGTTTCTGGCTGCATTGCGCCAGAAGCTGGCGTGACTACTGCTGGGCGCCCCCGTGATGGCGGTGGCCGCGGCCGTGGCGGGCCACCATCTGGTCGAAGGTTTTCTGCTGTTCAGGCGTCAGCACGGCATAGAAGGTTTTCAGCGCCGACAAATGCGCTTCCTGGCGCTCGATGCGCATCTTCGACCGTTCCAGCATTTTCTCCATCTTTTCGGGCGCGCTCAGCGATTTGAAATCGACGCGGTCGGGACGGCCCGCCGGCATCTGCGGCTTGATCGCGGCCATATAGTGCTGCCATGCCGTTTCCTGGGCCGCGTTCAATTTCAGGGCGTCGTGCAGTTTTTGCTGGCGTGCCGCGCGCCTCTCGGCGAACTTGGCCGGGTCGAATTTCGTTTCCGCATAAGCGTGGCGCGGTTTGGCTGCCGCATCCTGGGCGTGGGCGGAAAATGCCGCCGAGCCCATGCCGATAACGGTCATGCCGATAATGAGGCTTTTACGCAGGGTATTCATTGATAATCCTTCCAAAGTGGTTGAGCTAATATGTGCATCAACAGTCCAACGCACTGCACATGGGAATCATCATCGCAATCAAGTGTTTCCGGTGCGTGTCCCCAGCCGCGCTTTTTGTATCCAGTTGTTTCGCCTTTCGTGCTATATACAAGACGATACAAATGGCCGTTGGTCTTTGCTCGTCGAACTAAGGATAATTGAGCATATGGAACCTACATCTAGCATCCTGATCGTCGACGACGACCGCGATATCCGGACCCTGCTGGCGGACTACCTGGAAACGAACGGCTACCGCACCTTCGCGGCTGCCGACGGGGCCGCCATGTGGAAAGTGCTGGACGAGTCCCGGCCCGACCTGATCGTTCTCGACCTGAACATGCCCGGCGAAGACGGCCTGACCCTGTGCCGCAAGCTGCGCGCGCATTCGACCCTGCCCGTCATCATGCTGACGGCCCGCAGCGAGCCCCTGGACCGCATCCTGGGCCTCGAAATGGGGGCGGACGACTACCTGCCCAAGCCCTTCGAGCCGCGCGAGCTGCTGGCGCGCATCCGCAGCGTTCTGCGCCGCAGCCACAGCGCCGCCGCCAATGCGGCCGAGAAGGCTTCCCTGATCCGCTTCTCCGGCTGGACCCTGGACCTGACGGCGCGCCACCTGCTCAATCCCGAAGGCACGGTGATCATGCTCTCCGGCGCCGAGTTCCGCCTGCTGAAAGTCTTCCTGGAGCACCCGAACCGCGTGCTCAACCGCGACCAGCTGCTGAACCTCACCCAGGGCCGCGACGCCGACCCCTTCGACCGCTCGATCGACATCCAGATCAGCCGCCTGCGCCAGAAGCTGGGCGAGGACGCGCGCCTGCCCCAGATCATCAAGACCGTGCGTAACGGCGGCTATGTGCTGGCCGGTTCCGTCTCCGTGGAGTCGGCTCCGTGAAAGCCTTCTGGAATTCGATGACGGGCCGCGTCTTCGTCGTCCTGATGCTGGGCATCATCGCATCCTGGGCGCTCACGCAGTGGCTGGCCGTCAACGAACGCCAGCGCACCATCGAACGCTACCGCGACTTCCACGCGCTGGAGCGCGCCGAGCAGATCATCACTACCGCCGATGTCGTCCGCCCCGAATCGCGCGCCCAATACCTGCGCGTGGCCAGCAAGGGCAGCGTCAAGCTCGAACTGGCGGAGGACACGCGCGCCGTGCCCCAGCCGCCCACGGAGTTCTCCGCCAGCCTGGCGGGCCGCCTGGGGCGCGACTACGGCGTCACACCGCTTTCCGAGCGTCCGCCGGAATGCGACCTGCCGCGCCCGGGCTCCCTCTTCAGCCCCAGCCGCTGGCGCGGCACCTGCGAGGCCATGAATGTGCTGATGACGGACGGGCAGATGCTCAAGCTCTCCATCCTGCCGCCGCGCGCGCCGCCGCCCACCGGCCACAATGAATACCTGGCCTTCCTGCCGGCCCTGCTGTGCATCGCCATCCTGGCGTATTTTGTGGCGCGCATGACCATGCGTCCCCTCAAGCAGCTGGCCCAGGCGGCGAAGGACCTCGGCAACGACATCAACCATCCGCCCCTGGTGCCGCAGGGCGCCAGCGAGATCCGCCAGGCGAGCGCCGCCTTCAATGCCATGCAGGCCCGCATCCGCCAGCACATCGCCCAGCGCACGGAAATGCTGGCCGCCATCACGCACGACCTGCAGACCCCGCTGACCCGCATCCGCCTGCGCCTGGAAAAAGTGCCGGACGCGGAGCTGCAGCAGAAGCTGCTGGACGACCTCTCGGCCATGCAGCAGATGGTGAAGGAAGGGCTGGACCTGGCGCGCAGCATGGACGCCACGGGCGCCATGCAGAAGCTCGACCTCGACTCCCTGCTCGACAGCGTGTGCTCGGACGCCGCCGAGGCCGGGCAGGACGTGGTGCTGCAGGGCCGCGCTTCCATGGCCCTGATGGGCCGGCCCATGGATATCCGCCGCTGCCTGGTGAACCTCATCGACAATGCCGTGAAATACGGCCACCGTGCCCAGGTGACGGTGGAGCGGCTGGCGGGCGCCGCCCGCATCCGCATCCGCGACAACGGCCCCGGCATCCCGCCCGACCAGCTGGCGAAAGTCTTCGAACCCTTCTACCGGCTGGAAAGCTCGCGCTCGCGCGAATCGGGCGGCACCGGCCTGGGCCTGACCATCGCCCGCAATATCGCCGAGCAGCATGGCGCCAGCCTCAGCCTGTCCAATCAGGACGGCGGCGGCCTGGAAGCCACCCTGCTGGTGCCTGAGTTTTATGCAGGAAAATAATTTCAACGCAAAGTAGTCCAAATGAAAAAGAAAACCTTGGGAGTTCTGATCGGTGCGGCGGCCGTGGCGGCTGCAGGCGCCTGGCATTTCACGAAAGCGCCGGCCCAGCCTGCGGACGGCAAGAAGGGGCAGGGCGGCCAGGGCCCGACCACGGTCAATGTCATCAGCCCGAAGCGGCAGGATGTGCCGGTAGTGCTGCAGGCGAACGGCACGGTGAGCCCGATCAGCACGGTGGACCTGCATCCCCAGACCACGAGCACCATCGTCAAGGTGCACGTGAAGGAAGGGCAGTTCGTGAAGGAAGGGGAACTCATGTTCTCCCTGGACAGCCGCAGCGAATCGGCTAATCTGCAGAAGGCGGAGGCCCAGGTGGCGCGCGACCGCGCGAGCCTGGCCGACCTGGAGCGCCAGTACAAGCGCAGCCTGGAGCTGCTGAGCCAGAAGTTCATCGCCCAGGGCGCCGTGGACACGCTGAAGAGCCAGGTGGACGCCGCGCGCGCCCTGCTGGAGGCCGATATTGCCGCCGCGCGCGCCGTGAAAGTGGACCAGAGCTTCACCACCATCCGCGCGCCGATGACGGGCCGGGTGGGCGCCATCAACGTCTATCCGGGCAGCCTGGTGCAGCTGTCCACCTCGCTGACCACGATTACCCAACTGAACCCGATCAACGTCGCGTTCACGCTGCCTGAAACGAGCCTGGCCGCGCTGCTGGACGCCCAGCGCGCGGGCACGGTGCCGGTGCAGGTGTTCCAGAACAATTCGGACCAGCCCATTGAAGGCAAGCTGAGCTTTATCGACAACACGGTGGACCCGGTGGCGGGCGTGATCCGCGTGAAGGCCCAGTTCGACAACAAGGACACCCGCCTGTGGCCGGGCCAGTACGTGAACACCAGGCTGACGGTGCAAACCCTGAAGGACGCCATCGTGGTGCCGCAGAACGCCATCATCAGCAATACCCGCGGCACCTTCGTCTACACCCTGGGCGAAGGCAAGACGGCCGCCGTGGCCAACGTGAAGCGCCTGCACTCCTTCGGCACGGAGGCGGCGGTGGAAGGCCTGAAGGGTGACGAGAAGGTCATCGTGGAAGGCAAACAGAACCTGCGTCCAGGCGGCAAGGTCGTGCTGGCGGACGCTTCCGGCCACCGCGGCGGCAAGGACCAGCAGCAAGAGAAGGGCAAGGCGGAATGAATTTGTCAGAGCTGAGTATCCGGCGCCCCGTCATGGTGGTGCTGCTCTCGCTGAGCGTGATTCTCGCGGGGGTGCTGGCCTACGCCCATATCCCCGTGGCGGCCCTGCCCAGCTACAACACGCCGGTGATCAACGTCGGCGCCGACCTGCCGGGCGCCAGCCCGGAGACCATGGCCTCCTCGGTCGCGCTGCCGCTGGAAAAGCAGTTCTCCACCATTGCCGGCCTGGCCATGATCACCTCCACCAGCACCCAGGGCAGCACCTCGCTCACGCTGGAATTCGACCCCAGCATCGACGTGAATGAAGTGGCGGTGGATGTGCAGGCGGCCCTGCTGCGCGCCCAGCGCCAGCTGCCGCAGGAGATGACGGACCTGCCGTCCTACCGCAAGGTGAACCCGGCCGATGCGCCGGTGCTGTTCATCCAGATGACCTCGCCATCCCTCACGCTCTCCGAGCTGAACGATTACGCGGAAAACCTGATTGCGCCCAGTCTTTCGACGCTGCCGGGCGTGGCCCAGGTCACGGTGAATGGCCAGAAGCGCTTTGCGGTGCGGGTGCGCGCCAAGTCCGACCTGCTGAACGCGCGCAATATGACGCTGGACGAGCTGCAGCAGGCCATCCGCTCGGCCAATGCCAACACGCCGCTCGGTATTCTCGACGGCCCGGACCAGACCCTCACCATCCAGGGCAACAGGCAGCTGATGAAGGCCTCCGAGTTTGCCGAGCTCATTGTGGCCGTGCGCAACGGCCAGCCGGTGCGCCTGAAGGATGTGGCCGAGGTGGAGGACAGCTTCCAGTCCATCAAGGCCATGGGCAGCTTCAACGGCGAGCGCTCCATCGCGCTGCTGGTGCAGCGCCAGCCGAACGCCAACACCGTGCAGGTGGTGGACGGGGTGCGCGGCCTGCTGCCGCGCTTCCGCGCCCAGCTGCCGTCCTCCATCAATATCGACCTGGTCAACGACCGTTCGCGCTCCATCCGCGAAGCGATCCACGACGTGAACCTCACCCTGGCCCTGACCGTGGTGCTGGTGGTGCTGGTGATCTTCCTCTTCCTGCGCCGCCTGGCCGCCACCTTCATTCCCGCGATCACGCTGCCCATTTCGCTGATGGGCGCTCTGGCCCTGCTGTACGCCTTCGGCTACAGCCTGGACAACGTGTCGCTGCTCGGCATCACGCTCGCCGTCGGCCTGGTGGTGGACGACGCCATCGTGGTGCTGGAGAACATCGTGCGGCATATCGAGCACGGCAAGAAGCCGCTGCAGGCCGCGCTGATCGGTTCGCGCGAGATGGGCTTTACCATCGTGTCGATCTCCGTGTCCCTGGTGGCGGTGTTCATCCCCATCTTCTTCATGCCGGGCGTGATCGGCCTGCTGTTCCATGAATTTGCGGTGGTGGTGGCGCTGGCGGTGCTGGTATCGGCCCTGGTGTCGCTGACCCTGGTGCCCATGCTGGCCTCGCGCTTCCTGCCTGCGGACGGGCATGAAAGCGCCGAGAGCGAGGGCTTCGTGGGCCGCTACTTCGAAGCGGGCTTCAACAGGCTGCGCAACGGCTACGCGCACACCCTGGACATGGCGCTGCGCCACCGCTATGTGGTGCTCGCCATCGCCATTGGCACCTTCGCGCTGACCGTGGTGATGTACACCGCCATTCCCAAGGGCTTCTTCCCCGAGGAGGACCTGGGCCAGGTCTTCGCCAGCTTCGAGGCCTCGGAAGACATCTCCTCCTCCGCCATGGTGAAGCTGCAGGGGCAGGTGGTCGACATCATCCGCGCCAATCCGGCGGTGCAGGACGTGACCTCCTTCACCAACGGCGGCAATTCCGGCCGCTCCTTCATCGTGCTCAAGCCGCGCAGCGAACGGGCCAAGATGCCGCAGGTGCTGGACAGCCTGCGCAAGGAAACGCGGAAGGTTGCCGGCATCTCCGTCTTCCTGCGCCCGGTGCAGAACCTGCAGCTGGGCGGACGGCCAAGCAAGAGCCGCTACCAATACACCCTGCAGTCAGTAAGCCCCGACGCGTTGGGCGACTGGGCCGAAAAATACCTGAACGCCATGCGCGCCGATCCGGACTTCCGCGACGTGACGAGCGACTCGCAGAACAAGGGCCTGCAGGCCTCGCTGCGCATCGACCGCGACAAGGCCAACAACCTGGGCGTGAAGCTGGCGGACGTGCGCACGGCCCTCTACCTCGCCTTTGGCGAGCGCCAGGTGTCCACCATCTACTCTTCGGCGGCCAG
Organism: Massilia endophytica; assembly: GCF_021165955.1. NCBI lineage: Bacteria > Pseudomonadati > Pseudomonadota > Betaproteobacteria > Burkholderiales > Oxalobacteraceae > Massilia > Massilia endophytica. The sequence goes on from NZ_CP088952.1 coordinate 5,206,497, forward strand.
CTACTTCGTGATCATGGAGGCGGCCAATGAGGACCGGCAGTTCGACGATGCGCTGACGAAGGTATCGGTGCGCAGCAGCACGGGCGACCTCGTCAAGCTCTCCAGCTTTGCCACGGTGGAGCGCACGGTGGGGCCGACCGCCGTCAACCACCAGGGCCAGCTGCAGGCCATCACCATCTCATTCAACCTGGCGCCGGACGTCCCGCTGGGCAATGCCACGCGCAAGATCGACGCCATGGCGCAGGAAATGGGGCTGCCGCCGTCCATTATCACCAGCTACGGCGGCGATGCGGCCGTGTTCCAGAGTACCCAGGGCAGCCAGCTGGTGCTCATCATTGCCGCCCTGGGCGTGATCTACGTGCTGCTGGGCGTGCTGTACGAGAGCTATATCCACCCGCTGACCATTCTGGCGGGCCTGCCCTCGGCGGCCGTGGGGGCGCTGCTGACCCTGTGGCTCTTCAATCTCGACCTGACCATGATTGCCATCATCGGCATCCTCATGCTGATCGGTATCGTAAAGAAGAACGCGATCATGATGATCGACTTCGCCCTGCAGGCGCAGCGCGAGCAGGGCATGAAGCCGGTGGAGGCGATCCGGGAAGCCTGCGTGCTGCGCTTCCGCCCCATCATGATGACGACCCTGGCCGCGCTGATGGGCGCGCTGCCCATCGCCCTGGGCCTGGGCGCGGGCGCCGAGCTGCGCCAGCCGCTGGGCCTGGCCGTGTGTGGCGGCCTCATCTTCTCTCAGGTGATCACCCTCTACATCACGCCAGTGATCTACCTCTTCCTCGACAAATGGAGCGGCAACGGCCCGATGAACGACATCGACCTGGGCGGCGGCGAAGCGGCGGTGGAGAAACCGCCGGTCGAGCTGAAAGCGGTCAATCTCTCCAAGCACTGATATCATGCCGCCGGAAGCGAAAGTTTCCGGCGGGCCGCTCTTCAGATACATACGGTAACATCCGTCAAGAGCGCGCTCCAGTAAGCTTACATATCGCCGGTTAGCCGGTTACGTGCACAGAAATGAATTTGTCCGAGTCCAGCCACATCCATACGGATGACGAGTACTGCCCCCACTGCGGGCAGCGCCTGCCGCCGCCCGGCGTGTCGGGGCTCGACTATGGCTCGCGCAAGCCCAACCGGGTAGGTATCGCGGTGACCGTTGCGGTCCACCTCGCCATTGTGCTGCTGTTCATTATCAACCCAGGCCACCTCATCCGCATCAAGCCGCCCGCCAAGGAGGGCGAGCTGGTCTACATCGCCCCGCCGGCCCCGGCGCCGAAAAAAGCCCCGGCGCCCACCCCGCGGCCCGACCAGAAACCGCAGAAGCGGGAAGTGGCGAAAGCCCTGCCCAAGGTGCTGCCGCGCACGAACAATGAAGCAATCACGGACCCGCGCAAGGTGCAGGTCGACCCCACGCCTGCGAAAGAGCTGACGCCGGCGCCGCAGTTCGAAGATATGCAAGCCATGATCGAAGCCGCGCGTAAGCGGCGTGGCGCCCAGCCGAGCCAGTCCACGGACGCCTCGGTGGAAAGCGACGACGCGCGCGCCAAGCGCATCGCCCTGGCCAACATCATGGGGGCCCAGGGGCGCAGTGCGAATGGCGAGAAGGAAGACACGGGCGGCATCTTCGACGTGCAGAACAAGACCTTCGCCAGCGCCGACCTCAAGTTCCGCGGCTGGAACACCAACTTCAAGCGCCGCTGGCTGTCGCAGGTGCACGTCGAGGTCGGCAACGAAGTCGACATCGAAACCGCGGTGGCGAAGAAAATGATCGAGCTCATCCGCAAAGAAAAGCCGGGCGACTTCGACTGGGAATCGCACCGCCTGCGGAAAGTCGTGCGCATGAGTGCGCGCAAAGAGGACGAAGCCGAGCTGCTCGCCTTCCTCATCCAGGAAATGTTCCCCAACTACATCAAACCCGCCCGCCGCTAAGGCTACGGCTCACTTCGTGTCCACTTCTGGTGCCAGGGAAGAAAAGTGGACACGGACTGATCCCTAACTGCTCTAGCGCTGAGCTCGTGTCCAAAAATCTTCCCTGGCACCAGAAGTGGACACGAGCAGAGCAGTGAGCTCAGGCTTTGAGCTTGCGGGCGATGTCGAGGGCGAAGTAGGTGAGGATGCCGTCGGCGCCTGCGCGCTTGAAGGCGAGCATGCTTTCCATCATGACCTTGTCGTGGTCCAGCCAGCCGTTCTGCGCGGCAGCCTTCAGCATGGCGTATTCGCCGCTGACCTGGTAGGCGAACGTCGGCACCTTGAATTCGTCCTTCACCCGGCGCACGATGTCCAGGTAGGGCATGCCGGGTTTGACCATTACCATGTCTGCACCTTCCGCCAGATCGGCCGCCACTTCGCGCAGCGCTTCGTCGCTGTTGGCCGGGTCCATCTGGTAGGTGGCCTTGTCGCTCTTGCCCAGGTTGGCCGCCGAACCCACCGCGTCGCGGAAGGGGCCGTAGAAGGCCGAGGCGTATTTCGCGGAATAGGCCATGATGCGGGTGTGGATGAAGCCCTTCTCCTCCAGCGCATTGCGGATGGCGCCGATGCGCCCGTCCATCATGTCCGACGGGGCCACCACATCCACGCCTGCTTCGGCCTGCGCCAGCGCCTGGCGGATCAGCATGGCCGTCGTGACGTCGTTGAGCACATAGCCCTTCTCGTCGATCAGGCCGTCCTGGCCGTGGCTGGTGAAGGGGTCGAGCGCCACGTCCGTCAGAATGCCCAGCTCCGGGAAATTCTTCTTCAGCTCGCGCACGGCGCGCGGCACCAGACCTTCGGGATTGGTGGCTTCGATGCCGTCCGGCGTCTTCAGCGAGGCGTCGATCACGGGGAAGAGGGCCAGCACGGGAATGCCCAGCGTGACGCATTCTTCAGCCACTTTCATCAGCAGGTCGACCGAAACGCGCTCCACGCCCGGCATGGACAGCACCGGCTCGCGCTTGTTGCTGCCGTCCAGGATGAAGACGGGGTAGATGAGGTCGGACGCCGTCACCGCATGCTCGCGCATCAGGGCGCGCGAGAAGGGGTCGCGGCGCATGCGGCGCATGCGCAGGGCGGGGAAGGCGGCGTTGACGTGGGAATGGGGCATCTCAGACTCCTTGTTCGGTGGGCGCGGCATCGTCGTGCAAACCGGCGAGTTCTTCAATCTTCGCGGTCGCTTCCTCGATGCCGATGCGCTTCAGTGCGGAAAACAGCTGCACGGTGAAGGGGAAGCCTTCGCCGTCTTCGTCCACGTAGCTGTCGAGCTTGGCCTGCGCCTGGCGCAGCACGTTGACGGATTCGTTGCGGTTGAGCTTGTCCACCTTGGTCAGGATGCAGTGGATGGGCTTGCCCGTCGGGGCGAACCATTCCAGCATCTGGATGTCCAGGTCGGTGAACGGACGCCGCGCGTCCATGATCAGGATGAGGGCGGCCAGCTGCTCGCGCTGCTGCACGTAGTCGCCCAGCAGGCGCTGCCAGTGCAGCTTGGCGTCGCCCGATACTTCGGCATAGCCGTAGCCCGGCAGGTCGGCCAGCAGGCATTGGATCTCGTCCACCTTCGTTTCGTCCTTGCGGTGCATGGCGACGTGCGCCCCGCCGATCGAGAAGAAGTTGATGTGCTGGGTGCGCCCGGGCGTCTTGGAGGCGAAAGCCAGGCCCTTCTGGTTGCACAGGATGTTGATCGCGGTGGATTTTCCCGCATTCGAACGGCCCGCGAAGGCAATTTCAGGCACGGAGGTCCGGGGCAGGTCGCGCAGGTGATTAACGGTCGTGAAGAAGCGGGCTTGCCAGAGTTTGGACATGGAGATAAGCAGAAATTGCAACAAAAGGGGCGTTAAACGCCGGAAAGCTATTGTACAATAAGGGGTTACGAATTGTAGCCGCGCCCCTATGGGCGGGCCGCGATGTCTTACTTCTAATTATTGACTTTCAGGGTGTCTGAATGAATCGTGCGTTTTCACCGTTTGTAAAATCCATGTTCGTTGCAATGATGGCGGTTTCGGGCCTCGCAGTGGCTGCCGATGCGGCCCACGCCCCGGCTGCCAAGGTGGATGCGGCCAAGGGTGCCACCCTGTACGCCGACGGTGACAACGCGCGCGGCCTGCCGGCCTGCGTTTCCTGCCACGGCGCCGCGGGCAATTCGACCATCGCCGCAAATCCAAAGCTGGCCGGCCAGAACGCCGTCTACCTGCACAAGCAGCTGGTGGACTTCACCGGCCCGCAGCGCCAGCAGCCGGTGATGACCACCTACGCCAAGATGCTCACCGAGGAAGAGAAGCTGAACATCGCCGCCTACCTGGCTACCCAGACCCAGAAGCCGGGCGCTGCCAAGAACAAGGACACCATCGAGCTGGGCAAGAAGATCTACCGCGCCGGCATCGCCGAGAAGAACGTGCCTGCCTGCGCCAGCTGCCACGGCCCGGCCGGTAACGGCATGCCGACCCGCTATCCGCGCATCGGCGGCCAGCACCAGGACTACACCGTTGCCCAGCTGGCGGCCTTCAAGGCCAACGGCCGCAAGAACAGCGCCGAGATGAGCACCATCGCCCAGCGCATGTCCGACGACGAAATGAAAGCCGTCGCCGACTACGTGGCTGGCTTGAAGTAATCTCTGAAGCAACGCGCCCGCCAGAGGCGCGGGCATGGAAGTGAAAAGGGGCGGCCGCGCATGCGGGCCGCCTTTTTTGTTATGCTGCCAGCCTCATTTCCGGATCAATGCGCATGAGCAAACCCAGCACCACCGGCATCCGCCTGAACACCCGTCAACCCGCCCTGGCCGAGGCCGTGGAGCTGCTGTCGTCGATGCGTTTCGCCATCGCCCTCCTGGTGATGATCGCCATCTCCGCCATCATCGGCACGATCATGCAGCAAAACCGGGCAATGCCGGACTATATCAACCAGTTCGGCCCCTTCTGGTTCGAAGTCTTCAACAAGATCGGCCTCTACGCCGTGTATTCGGCCTGGTGGTTCCTGCTGATGATGGGCTTCCTCGTGGTGTCCACCACCCTGTGCATCATCCGCAATACGCCGAAGATGATCAAGGATATGCGCAGCTGGCGGGAGAACGTGCGCGAGCAGTCGCTGCGCAACTTCCACCACAAGGCGGAGTGGCAGTCTGGGCTGGGCCGCGACGCCCTGGCCCAGGAGATGGCCCAGCGCCTGTCCCACGCAGGCTACCAAGCGAAGATCGTGCCCAAGGAGCACGGGACGCTCGTCGCGGCCAAACGGGGCGCGGCCAACAAGTTCGGCTATATCTTCGCCCACACGGCCATCGTGGTGATCTGCATCGGCGGCCTGCTCGATTCCGACATGCCCATCCGCTTCCAGGAATGGGTGCTGGGGAAGAAGCCCTTTGCGGGCAGCGGGTTGATCGCGGACATCCCCGCCCAGCACCGCCTCAGCGTCAACAATCCCACCTTCCGCGCCAACAGCATGATTCCGGAAGGGCAGGCCAGCAACACCGCCGTGATCCCGCGCGCGGATGGCGTGCTGATCCAGGAGCTGCCCTTCACCATCCAGCTCAAGAAATTCAATATCGATTTCTACAGCACCGGCATGCCCAAGCTCTTCGCCAGCGAGGTAACGGTGCACGACCCCGAGAACGGCAAGACCTTCTCCTCCGTGATCGAAGTGAACAAGCCCCTCATCTACAAGGGGCTGGCCGTCTACCAGTCCAGCTTCGAGGATGGCGGCAGCAAGCTCAAGCTCACGGGCTTCCCCATGCAGGGCGCCAAGGCGGACCAGTTCGCCATTGCAGGCGAGGTGGGCGGCTCCACGCCGCTGAACGAGGCCTATACCGTGGAGTGGAGCGATTTCCGTCCCTTCAATGTGGAGAACCTGGCCGGCGAGGACGCGCGCGCCGTCACCAAGGGCGAAAACCTGAACGAGGCCCTCTCGAAGCAGCTGGGTTCTGCGGCCAAGAACGCGAACAACAAGGACCTCAAGAACGTGGGCCCGAGCGTGCAGTACAAGCTGCGCGACAAGACCGGCCAGGCGCGCGAATACCAGAACTACATGCAGCCGATCACGGTCGATAACGCGACCGTCTTCCTGGCTGGCGTGCGCAGCAATCCGGGCGAGCCCTTCAGCTACCTGCGCATTCCGGCGGACGAGGAGCACAGCGTGCGCGAATGGATGCGCCTGCGCGCCGCCCTGCACGATCCCGCCCTGCGCGCCAAGGCCGCGGCCGCCTACGCCCGCCGCGCCATGCCGTCCTCCGGCAACGCCGAAACGATGCGCGCCCAGCTGGAGCAGTCAGCGCTGAAGAGCCTGGAGATCTTCGCGGGCGACGACAAGGCGGCAGGCTTCGTGGCCGTGACCGAATTCCTGCGCAAGGTGCCGGAACAGGAGCAGGCCAAGGCGGCGGACATCTTCATGAAGATCCTGAACGGCACCCTGTGGGAGCTGTGGCAGGCCTCGCGCGAGCAGGCCGGGCTGAAGGCGCTGGAAGGCACGGAGCAGCAGGGCCGCTTCCTGCAGCTGGCGACGAATGCATTGGCCGACAGCTTCTTCTACAAGGCGCCCGTCTACCTGCAACTGGAAGAGTTCACGCAGGTGAAAGCCTCCGTCTTCCAGGTGACGCGCTCGCCGGGCAAGAACGTGGTCTACCTCGGCTGCCTCTTCCTGGTGCTGGGAGTGTTCGCCATGTTCTACATCCGCGAGCGCCGCCTCTGGATCTGGCTGCGCGACGACGAAAGCGGCAGCCACGCCCTCATGGCCATGAGCACCCAGCGCAAGACGCTGGACTTCGAGCGGGAATTCAACGAATTGAAGGAAAAACTGCCGCAATCGGCGTAAGCTGTGAGCGACACCTTGGGAGATGCAACAATGGAAATGACCCAAAAGCAAACCTACACGCAGGCGCCAGGCTACTTCAAGCGCCTGACCGTCTTCGACTGGCTGTTCGGCCTGGCCCTGCTGGCCGGGGCCCTGTACGCGTTCAACCGCTTCGGCGCCTACATGGACATCTACGAGAAGGTAATCCTGCTCGCTTCCGCGCCCGTGTTCGCGGCGCTGGGCTGGCACTGGAAGCCGGTGCGCTGGGTGATGCCCCTCACTTTCCTGCTGGCGCTGCTGGCCATCTCCATGTACGGCGGCGAGCTGGACATGGCGAACAAGAAGTTCTGGCTGCGCTACATGCTCTCCAGCCAGTCCGCCATCCTGTGGATGAGCGTCTTCTTCTTCCTCTCCACGCTGTTCTACTGGATCGGCCTGGCGAGCAAGTCGGCCTCGGGCGGCGCCATCGGCTCGGGCCTGAGCTGGGCCGCGCTGGTGCTGGGCATTACGGGCATGCTCGTGCGCTGGTACGAGTCCTACCTGATCGGCACGGACGTGGGCCACATCCCCATCTCCAACCTGTACGAAGTGTTCATCCTGTTCGCGCTGATCACGGCCATGTTCCACCTCTACTACGAGCAGCGCTACCAGACCCGCCAGCTCGGCCCCTTCATCCTGCTGGTGATCTCGGCGGCGGTGGCCTTCCTGCTCTGGTACACAGTCTCGCGCGGCGCGTCGGACATCCAGCCTCTTGTGCCTGCGCTGCAAAGCTGGTGGATGAAGATCCACGTGCCCGCCAACTTCATCGGCTATGGCACCTTTGCCCTGGCTGCCATGGTGGCCTCGGCCTACCTGCTGAAGTCCCACGGCTACCTGGTGGACCGCCTGCCGTCCCTCGAACTGCTGGACGACGTGATGTACAAGGCCATCTCGGCCGGTTTCGCCTTCTTCACCATCGCCACCATCCTGGGCGCCCTGTGGGCGGCCGAGGCCTGGGGCGGCTACTGGTCCTGGGACCCGAAGGAAACCTGGGCCCTCATCGTGTGGCTGAACTATGCGGCCTGGCTGCACATGCGCCTCATGTCCGGCCTGCGCGGCCGCGTCGCGGCCTGGTGGGCGCTGGTAGGCCTGCTGGTGACCACCTTCGCTTTCCTCGGCGTCAACATGTTCCTGTCCGGCCTCCATTCTTATGGGAAGCTTTAATTTGTAAGGTTTGAAACTCTGTCAGCGACGGAATGGTGTAAGGTTCGATTAACACTATTCCGGAGCGACAAACATGTTGATCAGGCAATCACCAAACGGCCTCGACCGGCCGTTCCCGTCCGAAATCACGCCGCGCGAAGTCTTCGAGGACCGGCGCCGCTTTATCAAGCAGCTGGGGCTGGGCGCCATTGCCGGAACGGCCCTGTGGGAGATGGCCAACCGCGAAGCCTTCGCCCAAGGCGTCAATCCCAAGCTGGCCGCCAAGCTCAATCCCGCCTATTCGGCGATGGACAAGCAGACCACCTACAAGGACGCCACCACCTACAACAACTTCTACGAGTTCGGCACGGACAAGAGCGATCCGTCCGAGAACGCGCACACGCTGAAGCCGCGGCCCTGGACGGTCTCCATCGAAGGCGAAGTGAAAAAGCCCTTCACCCTGGACCTGGACGCGCTGCTCAAGCTCGCGCCGCTGGAAGAGCGGGTCTACCGCCTGCGCTGCGTGGAAGGCTGGTCGATGGTGATTCCCTGGGTTGGCTACTCCTTCTCCGAGATCATCAAGAAGGCCGAGCCCACGGGCAATGCGAAATATGTGGAATTCGTCACCCTGGCCGACCGCAAGCAGATGCCGGGCGTGGGCAGCCGCGTGCTGAACTGGCCGTATGTGGAAGGCCTGCGCATGGACGAGGCGAACCACCCGCTTACCCTGCTCACCCTGGGCATGTACGGAGAGACCCTGCCGAACCAGAACGGTGCGCCCGTGCGCATCGTGGTGCCGTGGAAGTACGGCTTCAAGTCGGCCAAGTCCATCGTCAAGATCCGCTTCGTGAAGGACCAGCCGCGTACGGCCTGGAACATGGCGGCGCCTTCGGAATACGGTTTCTACTCCAATGTGAATCCGGAAGTGGACCACCCGCGCTGGTCGCAGGCGTCGGAACGCCGTATCGGCGAAGACGGTTTCCTCTCCCGCAAACGCAAGACGCTCAAGTTCAACGGCTATAACGACGTGGCATCGCTGTACTCGGGCATGGATCTCAAGAAGTTCTTCTGATGGCTTTCAATCCCACGCCCAGGCAGCTGGGCGCTATCAAGGCTGCCGCTTTCGCGCTCGCGCTGCTGCCCTTCGCAAAGCTGGTGTGGCTAGTACTGAACGAGGCGCTGGTGGAGCCGCTGCAGTACATCACGCGCGCCACCGGCGACTGGACGCTCTACTTCCTCTGCATCACGCTGGCGGTGACGCCCTTGCGCAGGCTCTCGAAATGGAACTGGGTGCTGAAGCTGCGGCGCATGCTGGGGCTCTTCGCCTTCTTCTACGGCGCACTGCACTTCACCACCTTCCTGTGGTTCGATCACTTCTTCGACGTGCAGGAGATGTGGAAGGATGTGCTCAAGCGGCCCTTCATCACGGTGGGCTTCATCGCCTTCGTGCTGCTGATACCGCTGGCGGTGACGAGCACCAACGCCATGGTGCGGCGGCTGGGCGGCAAGCGCTGGCTATGGCTGCACCGGCTGATCTACCTGATCGCGCCGCTGGGCGTGCTGCACTTCTGGTGGATGAAATCGGCCAAGCACGACCTGGGGCAGCCGCTGCTTTTCCTGGTGATTGTGACTGCGCTGCTGGCGCTGCGCGTGTGGTGGTCGCGGACCAGGGCTGGCGCCCCGGTCCGGGCCTGATTACTTGATCAGGGACTCCAGCGCAAAGAGTTCCTGCGGCGTTTCGCGGCGGCGCACCAGGTGGGTCTTGCTGCCGTCCACCATCACCTCGGCCACGCGGCCGCGCGTGTTGTAGTTGGACGCCATCGTCATGCCATAGGCGCCTGCGGTCTTCATCACCAGCAGGTCGCCCGGCTCCACGGCCAGGTCGCGGTCGCGCGCCAGCCAGTCGCCGGATTCGCAGATCGGTCCCACCACGTCGAACACGGTGCCGCCGGGCTTCCCCTGCACCACGGGCTGCATGTCCATCCACGCCTGGTACAGCGCAGGGCGCGCCATATCATTCATGGCCGCATCCACGATGCAGAAGTTCTTCTCTTCGCCGTGCTTCAGGAACTCCACCTTCGTGAGCAGCACGCCGGTGTTGCCCACAATGGAGCGGCCCGGCTCGAAAATCACCTTGATCGGCTTGCCGCCGTGCTTTTCGGCGCGCCAGGCGTCGATGCGCTTGAACAGGCGGCCCAGGTATTCGCCCACAGGCACCGGGGCGCCATCGCCGTAATCGATGCCCAGGCCGCCGCCGATATCCAGGTGGTGCAGGTGGATGCCTTCCGCGCCGAGGGTGTCGATCAGTTCGATCAGCTTGTCCAGCGCCTCCAGCAGGGGCGCGTCGTCCAGCAGCTGCGAGCCGATATGGCAGTCGATGCCCGCCACGTCCAGGTGAGGCAGCGTGGCGGCCACGCGGTAGGTCTCCAGCGCATCGCTGAAGGCCACGCCGAACTTGTTGGCTTTCAGGCCGGTGGCGATATAGGGATGGGTCTTCGCGTCCACGTTCGGGTTCACGCGCAGGGACACGCGGGCCTTGCGGCCCATGGAGCCGGCCACCTCGTTCAGGCGGTGCAGCTCGGGGATCGACTCCACGTTGAAGCACAGGATGTCGTGCTCCAGCGCCAGGCGCATCTCTTCCACGCTCTTGCCCACGCCCGAGAAAATCACCTTCTTCGGGTCGCCGCCCGCCGCGATGACGCGCAGCAGCTCGCCGCCGGACACGATATCGAAGCCCGCGCCCTGGCGCGCCAGCAGGTCCAGGATGGCCAGGTTGGAGTTTGCCTTCATGGCATAGCACACCAGCGCATCGCGCCCGGCGGCGGCGTTGGCATACGCGGCAAAATTCTCCAGCAGCTGGGCCTTGGAGTAGACGTAGGCGGGCGTACCGAACTCTTCGGCGATAGCGGTCAGCGCAACGCCTTCGGCGTGCAGCACGCCGTCTTTATATTCGAAGTGGGACATAAATTACTGTTGGGAGGCTGGAGGGGTCGAAGGCACCGGCGCCGAAGGCGGCGCGACACCCGGTTTGCCCAGCTCGTTCGACGTCGCCGGTTTTGCCGGCGGTTTAGGCATGTACAGAGGGCCGGTCTGGCCGCAGGCGGATAGCAGGGCGGACAGGACAACGATGGCGGGCAGTGCTAAAGTGGACTTCACGATTAGAATCACGGTTTGACAGATTATCTTGGAGTGTAGCATGACCGAAACCGAATTCCTGGACCTGGCCGAAGCCACGCTGGACGCCATCGAATCCGCCATCGACCGGCTGACCGAGCAGGACAGGATCGACGCCGAATGCAGCCGCAGCGGCAACGTGCTGGAAATCGAGTTCCTGCACAACGGCTCGAAGGTCATCGTCAACAGCCAGGCGCCGATGCAGGAGCTGTGGGTGGCGGCGCGCTCGGGTGGCTTCCACTACCGGCACGTGGACGGCAAGTGGCTCAACACGCGCGACAGCAGCGAGCTCTTCGCGGCCCTCTCCCAGATCGCCACCGAACAATCCGGCGGCTCCCCCGTCGTTGTCTCGGAAAAGCCCTAAGTTTCTTAAAGGGGTCTGTCCCCAATTAGGAAATATTCCTCAAGGGGAATATTTCCTAATTGGGGACAGACCCCTTTAAGCAATAAAACTAGAAGAGCTCGTTTTTGACCGCGTCGCGGGCTTTTTCCTGTTCGGGGGTGCCGCGGGCGTTGCCTTCCAGGCTCTGCACGCCCGTGCCCGGCGGGTTTTCGGCGTAGTAGTACTCGCCGTCCACCTGGATCACGCCTTCAGGCACCACCCGCTCTTCCACCGGCAGGTTCTTCAGCGCCTTCTGCATGTAGCCGATCCAGATCGGCAGGGCCAGGCCGCCGCCCGTTTCGCGGTTGCCCAGGTTCTTCGGCTGGTCGTAGCCGATCCAGGCCACGCCCACGAGCTTGGGCTGGTACCCCGCGAACCAGGCGTCGATGGAGTCGTTCGTGGTGCCGGTCTTGCCCGCGATGTCGGGACGCTTGAGCGCCAGGGCCTTGGTCGCCGTGCCGAAGCGCACCACGTCCTTCATCATGCTGTCCATCAGGAAGGCGTTGCGCTCGTCGATCACGCGGTTCGCTTCCACGCCCGCGCGATCCGGCGCGGCCTGCGACAGCACGCGGCCGCTGGCGTCCGTCACTTTTGAGATGAGGTAGGGCGAAACCTTGTAGCCGCCGTTGGCGAACACCGCGTAGGCGCCCGCCATCTGCAGCGGCGTCACCGCGCCCGCGCCCAGCGCCAGGGTGAGGTAGGGCGGGTTCTTGTCGGCCTCGAAGCCGAAGCGGGTGGAGTATTCCTGGCCGTACTTGGCGCCGATCTTGTGCAGGATGCGGATCGAAATCATGTTCTTCGATTTCGTCAGGCCGCGCCGCATGGTCATCGGGCCTTCGTATTTGCCGTCATAGTTCTTCGGCTCCCAGGCCTGGCCGCCCGTCTGGCCGGCGTCGAAGGAAATCGGCGCGTCGTTGATCATGGTCGACGGCGACAGCCCGCGCTCCAGCGATGCGGAATAGATGAAGGGCTTGAAGGAGGAACCCGGCTGGCGCCATGCCTGGGTCACGTGATTGAACTTGTTGCGGTTGTAGTCGAAGCCGCCCACCATGGCCTTGATCGCGCCGTCTTCGGTGCTGGCGGCCACGAAGGCCGATTCGATCTCCGGCATCTGGGTGATCTCCCAGTCCTTGCCTTCCTGCGTCACACGGATCACGGCGCCGCGGCGCACGCGCTTGTTCGGCGCGGCCTTGTCCGAGAGCCAGGACTTGGCCATGTCCAGCCCCGCGCCTGTGATGCTGATCTCTTCGCCCGACGCTGTCACCGCCGTCACCTTCGAGGGCGACGCCGACAGCACCATGGCGGCCACGATGTCGTCGCTGTCCGGATGCTCGGCCAGTTCGGTTTCGATCACTTCATCCACTTCGGCCTTGTTGGACGGCAGGTCTACATAGGCTTCCGGGCCGCGGTAGGGGTGGCGGCGTTCGTAGTCCATCACGCCCTTGCGCAGGGCGAGGTAGGCGGCGTCCTGGTCGGCCTTGGTGATGGTGGTGAACACATTCAGGCCGCGCGTGTAGGTGTCTTCCTTGAACTGCTCGTAGACCAGCTGGCGCGCCATTTCGGCCACATATTCGGCGTGTACGCCGAATTCGCTGCTGTCGGTCTTCACTTTCAGCTGCTCGTTCTTCGCCTGTTCGTACTGCGCCGGGGTGATATAGCCAAGCTGCGCCATGCGCTGCAGGATGTACTGCTGGCGCGTGCGCGCCCGCTTCGGATTCACCACGGGATTGTAGGCGGAGGGCGCCTTGGGCAGCCCGGCCAGCATGGCCGCTTCGGCAATGCTAATGTCTTTGAGATTCTTGCCGAAATAGATCTGTGCGGCCGAAGAGAAGCCGTAGGCGCGTTGTCCCAGGTAGATCTGGTTCATGTAGACCTCGAGGATCTGGTCCTTGGTGAGGTTCTGTTCGATCTTCCAGGCCAGCAGCGCCTCGTAGGCCTTGCGCTTGAGCGTCTGTTCGCTGGAGAGGAAGAAGTTGCGCGCCACCTGCTGGGTGATGGTGGAGGCGCCCTGGCGCGCACCGCCCGTGGCATTGTGCAGGGCCGCCCGCAGGATGCCCCAGTAGTCCACGCCGCCGTGCTCGTAGAAGCGGTCGTCCTCGATGGCCAGCACCGCTTTCTTCATCACGTCCGGGATGTCCTTGATGTGGACCAGGGTGCGGCGCTCCTCGCCGAATTCGCCGATCAGCACATTGTCCGCCGAGAAGATCCGCAGCGGCATCTTGGGCCGGTAGTCGGTCAGGGTGTCGAGGGAGGGCAGGTTGGGGTAGGCCAGGGCCAGGCCGAACACGATCAGCAGCAGCACGACCAGCACCAGGCCTACCAGGGACGCCATGGCCATCAGGAGGATATTCTTCGGTGCGGGAGTGTGCTTGCCGGGCGGCGTGTTGTGATTTGCAGTCATGCGGGGATGTCCAGGGGTTTGATGCAGGGCATTATAAGCGAGGGGCAAGGCCGTGGCGCGCGCACCGGGGCGGCCTTCGAAAAGTTAAAAAACGCCGTGATTAACGTAACAATAGAGTTGTTCCCAAGGTATTCCGATGGCAAAAAAACTGTGGCGAAACCCGCACAGCCAGTTAATAGTGCGCTGTAGAAATACCTTTACACCGGCTCGGCTCTATTGCTAGCATCTAATGTACTGTCTCATTTTTGCGACCTAAGTAACGGTTTTAAAACGTTTTCCACTATGTCAACCAACTTGGTTTCCTTGCCATGATGCCGGATTTGAAAGCCCTCTTCGGGGGCGCGAAGGGTCCGCTGATCGGGCTCGACATCAGCTCTTCGGGCGTACGCCTGGTGGAGCTTGCCGATGCCAAGGACGGCATTCGCCTGGAGCGCTACGCGAGCGAGGCCCTGCCGCGCGGCGCCGTCACCGATGGCAATGTGGAGAACCTGGAACAGGTGGTGGAGGCCGTGCGCCGCGTGCTGAAGAAGAGCGGAACGCGCGCCCGCAACGTGGCGCTGGGCATGCCGCCCGCCGCCGTCATCACAAAGAAGATCGTGCTTCCAGCCGGTCTCTCGGAAGAACAGCTGGAAGTGCAGGTGGAATCCGAGGCCAGCCAGTACATTCCCTTCGCCCTGGATGAAGTGAGCCTGGACTTCGACGTGATCGGTCCCGTCGCCAATTCGACCGATGACGTGGAAGTGATGCTGGCCGCCGCGCGCCGCGAAAAGGTGGAGGACCGCGTAGCCGTGGCCGAAGCTTCCGGCCTGAAGGCCTCCGTGATGGATATCGAATCGTATGCCGCGCGCGCGGCGCTGGACCGCGTGGTGGCCCAGCTGCCGGAAGGCGGGGCAGGGCAGGTGATCGCCCTGTTCCAGGTGGGCGCCCAGGTGACGCACATCTCCGTGATGATGGACGGCGCCACCGTCTACGAACGCGAGCAGCCCTTTGGCGGCAACTCCCTGACCCAGGATATCGTGCGCGCCTATGGCCTGTCCTTCGAGGAGGCCGAAGCGCGCAAGAAGTCCGGCGACCTGCCGGAGAACTACGCGTCCGAGCTGCTGCAGCCTTTCCTCGAGAGCGCGGCCCTGGAAGTGACGCGCGCCATCCAGTTCTTCTTCACTTCGACCCCGTACACCAAGATCGACCAGATCTACCTGGCCGGCGGCTGCGCCGTGCTGCCAGGCCTGCTCGACATCATCGCCAGCCGCACCCGCATCTCCAGTGCCGTGATCTCGCCCTTCAAGGGCATGCAGCTGGGAGCAGGCGTGCGTGAAAGCCAGCTGCGCGCCGACGCGCCGGCCTATCTCGTGGCCTGCGGCCTCGCCCTGCGGAGGTTCGGCTGATGATACGCATTAACCTTCTGCCCCACCGCGAGGAGAAGCGCAAGCAGCGCAAGGCGGCCTTTATCGCGCTGATGGTGCTGTCCGCCGTGATCGGCGCGGGCATCGTGCTGCTGGTGGGCGGCTACAACGCCCGCGCCATCGCCGTGCAGGAGCAGCGCAACGAGGTGCTGCAGACCGCTATCAAGGGCCTGGACGTGAAGATCGCGCAGATCGCCACGCTGAAGCAGGAAATCGAAGCGCTGAAGGCGCGCCAGCAGGCCGTGGAGGATCTGCAGGGCGACCGCAACCAGCCCGTCTACCTGCTGGACGAACTGGTGAAGCAGACCCCGCCCGGCGTCTACCTGAAGGGCTTCAAGCAGGACGGCCAGCGCGTCACGCTGAACGGCTATGCCCAGTCGCAGGAGCGAGTCTCCGAGCTGCTGCGCAACCTGTCGAGCGCCTCGCCCTGGCTGGAGAAGCCGGATCTGATCGAGGTGCGCTCCTCCAACCTGGGCCAGGGCAAGACGGCGAAGAAGGTCGTCGAGTTCAACCTGGTCGTCGCCATCAAGCGCCCGCGCGACAAGGATGCGCCGGCGGACGACAAGCCGGGCGCGAAGCCCGCAGCAAAGGCCTGACCATGGCGACCGATATCAAACAGCTGGCAGAAGACTTCGCGGCCCAGTTCCGCGGCCTGAACGGCGTACATCCCGGCCAGTGGCCGCTGGCGCCGCGCATCGTGTGCGGCATCGGCGTGGCCATCGCCGTGGTGGTGCTGGGGCATTTCCTGTACTGGAGCGGCCAGTTCGAGGAGCAGGAGGCGGGCGCCGCGAAGGAACAGCAGCTGCGCGACGAGTACCGCCTGAAAACGGCGCAGGCCGTGAACCTGGATGCGCTCATCAAGCAGAAGGCCCAGGTGGACCAGTACGTGGTGCGCCTGGAGAAGCAGCTGCCGAGCAAGGCGGAGATGGCGGCCCTGCTGTCGGACATCAACCAGGCGGGCCTGGGCCGCGGCCTGCAGTTCGAGCTGTTCAAGCCAGGCCAGGTGCTGGTCAAGGACTACTACGCCGAGCTGCCCATCGTGATCAAGGTGACGGGCGGCTACCACGACATCGGCGCCTTCGCGGGCGACATGGCGAACCTGCCGCGCATCGTCACGCTGAACAATATGGAACTGAGCACCGGCAAGGACGGCGGCCTGACCCTGGACGCCGTGGCCAAGACCTTCCGCTACCTGGACCAGGACGAAGTGCTGGCCCAGCGCAAGGCGGCCGCCGAGAAGAAGAAAAAGGAGGCGAAGAAATGAGGAAGCTCGCCTCCCTGGCCTGCCTGCTTCTGCTGAGCGCCTGCGGCGACAGCGACGTGCAGGAAGTGCGCCAATGGATGAAGGAAGTCGATGCGCAGACGCGCGTGGCGGTCAAGCCGCTGGAGGAGCCGAAGACCTTCGTGCCCTTCGCCTACGCCGCGCAGGATGCGCCCGATCCCTTCAGCCCGAACAAGCTGCTGGCCGAACTGGCCAAGGCGCGTCCCGGCGGCGGCATCCAGCCGGATACGGGGCGGCGCAAGGAGTTCCTCGAAGGCTTCCCGCTCGACACCATGAAGATGGTGGGCACCCTGGCCAAGGGCGGCGTGACCTATGCGCTGCTGCAGGTGGACCGCTCGGTGTACCAGGTGCGGCAGGGGCAGCACCTCGGGCAGAACTTCGGCCTGATCACGTCGATCAGCGAAGACACGGTGAACGTGAAGGAACTGGTACAGGATGCGACCGGCGATTGGGTCGAGCGCATGTCCAAGTTGGAACTGCAGGATAGCAAGGAGAGCACGCAATGATCGCCATCGGAACCCTGACGCGGTGCTTGCGCCAATGCGGCGCCGCGCTGGCGCTGGCCGGCACTGCCGTGCTGGCATACGCGCAAGGCAACAGCATCGAGTCGGTGACGGCCAACCAGCAAGGCTCGAACCTGATCGTCAAGATCGCCATGAAGAACCCGCCGGAGAAGCTGCCGATCGGGTTCGCCATCACCAACCCGCCCCGCATCGCCCTCGATTTCGGCGCCACCAGCAACGGCACGGGCAAGACCACCCACGAGATGGAACTGGGCGACCTGCGCTCGGTCAATGTGGTGCAGGCGGGAGAACGCTCGCGCCTCGTGTTCAACCTGAAGCGCGCCCTGAACTACGCTACCGCCGTCGACGGCAATGCGGTGATCCTGACCATCGACGGTTCCGGCGGCGTCGCCACCGCTGTCGATGCCCGCGGCCTGCCCGTGCGCCAGGCGGCGCCTGCCGCGCCCCAGGGCAAGCAGCTGCTGCGCGACCTCGATTTCCGCCGCGGCAGCAATGGCGAAGGCCGCATCGTGGTCGACCTGCCGAACAGCCAGGTGGGCGTGGACGTGCGCCAGACCGCCACCGGCGTGGTGGTCGATTTCCTCAAGACCGGCGTGCCGGAAACCCTGCGCCGCCGCCTGGACGTGACGGACTTCGGCACTCCCGTTTCCCTCATCACCACGGTGCCCAGGGGCGACAACGTGCGCATGACCATCGAGGCCAAGGGCCTGTGGGAGCAGAGCGTCTACCAGAGCGATACCCAGCTGGTGGTGGACGTGAAGCCGATCAAGGAAGACCCGAACAAGCTGACCCAGGGCACCCAGGGCTACCGCGGCGAGAAGCTTTCCTTCAACTTCCAGAACGTGGAAGTGCGGGCGGCGCTGCAGGCCATTGCCGACATCTCGGGCCTGAACATCATCACCAGCGACAGCGTGAGCGGCAACCTGACCCTGCGCCTGAAGGAAGTGCCATGGGACCAGGCCCTGGACGTGGTGCTGCAGGCCAAGGGCCTGGACATGCGCAAGAACGGCTCCGTGATCTGGATCGCGCCCAAGGAGGAGCTGCTCACCAAGGAGAAGCTGGAGCTCGAGCAGCGCGCCCAGATCGCCGACCTGGAGCCGCTCAAGTCCGAGATCTTCCAGCTGAACTACCAGAAGGCGGAGGCCTTCAAAACGGTGTTCGGCCTCGAAAGCGGCGGTGACAGCAAGAACCGCATCCTGTCCAAGCGCGGCAGCGCCATCATCGAGCCGCGCACCAACCAGCTTTTCGTGACCGACATCGCCTCCAAGATCGAGGACGTGCGCCGCCTGATCGAAAAGACCGACGTGGCGACCAAGCAGGTGCTGATCGAGGCCCGCATCGTGGAAGCCAACGACGGCTTCACGCGCAACCTGGGCGCCAAGCTGGGCTTTGCCGACCTGCGCACCCTGCGCGGCGGCGACACCGGCTGGGCCCTGGGCAAGGGCAGCAACACCCGCATCGGCCTGGGCGGCAACCTCACCGGCATCGGCCAGGTCACGGGCCAGACGCCCGACAACGGCGACGGCTACACCAACTCCACCATGATCGACCTGCCTGCGGCCCCGATCAACGGCCTGGCGGCGGGCAACCTGGCTGTGAGCCTGTTCAACGCGGCGGCCAACCGCTTCCTCAACCTTGAACTCTCCGCGCTCGAAGCCGAAGGCACGGGCAAGATCATTTCCAGCCCGCGCGTCGTCACGGCCGACAAGGCGGTGGCCACCATCGAACAGGGCCTGGAGCTGCCCTACCAGGTGGCCACCAGCAGCGGCGCGACCTCCATCGTCTTCCGCAAGGCCAACCTGCGCCTGGAGGTGACGCCGCAGATCACGCCGGACGGCAACGTGGTGATCGACGTGGACGTGAACAAGGACAGCGTGGGCCAGGAAACCCGAGCGGGCTTCGCCATCGACACCAAGCACGTGAAGACGCAGGTGATGGTGGAGAACGGCGGCACCGTGGTCCTGGGTGGCATCTACCAGCAAACACTGCGCAATACCGAGACCAAGGTGCCCCTGCTGGGCGACGTCCCGGTACTGGGCTACCTGTTCCGCAACACCGCGCGCACGGACGAGAAGACCGAACTGCTGGTCTTCATCACGCCGAAGATCGTGGCCGAGCGCCTCAGCACGCGCTGATCACAGCATTCAAGCTCCAACAAAAAAGGGTAATAAGAGATGACTACCGCGAATCAGTTGTTCCGAAAACTGGGCGGCTGGCTGGGCGCCTTCGCCTGTGCCGGCCTGTTGGCTGCCTGCGGCGGCGGGGGCGGCTCCGCCGGCACCGGCCCGGGCGGCGTGACGCCGGCGCCGAAGGTCGCCAGCGTACTGCTGACGGCCAGCGCAGCAAGCATGCCTTCCTCGGGCCTGGACGGCACCGAAGTGACGCTGACGGCGGTCGTCAAGGACAGCGGCAACAATGTGCTGCCGAATCAGACCGTGAGCTTCACCGCCGATTCGGGCAACGTCAGCAACACCACGCGCGTGACGGACGCCAACGGCGTCGTGACCGAAAAACTGAGCACCAAGGGCAACGCCACGCCGCGCACCATCACCGTGCGCGCCAGCGCGGGCGGCGTCAACTCGAATGACATCAAGGTCAACGTGGTCGCCGGCAGCCAGTCCCTGACCCTGACCACCGACTCCGGCACCCTGCAGTCCTCGGGCGCCGCAGGCTCGGAAGTCACGGTGACGGCCCTGGTCAAGGACTCCAACAACACCGTGATGCCGAACGTGAAGGTGACCCTGTCGGCCGATTCCGGCAGCCTGACCGCCGGCACCCGCATCACCGACGCCACCGGCCGCGTGACCGAGAAACTCAGCACCGGCAACGATGCGCGTTCCCGTACCATCAAGGTGACGGCGGCCATCGCCGGCGTCGAACCCGTGACCACCCTTGTCAGCGTGGTGGGCACCCAGCTGCAGATCAACGCCAGCAGCGCCGTGAGCGTGGGCACCTCCACCGACGTCACGGTGAAGCTGGTGGACTCCGCGGGCAATCCGCTGAACGGCAAGGCCGTCACCTACTCCGCAACGCGCAACCAGCTGAGCGTGAAGGGCGGCGGCGCCGCCGTCACCAACTCCGCAGGCCAGCTCACGCTGAGCTACGCTGCCGCCAGCGCGGGCAGCGATACGGTCACCGTATCCGCCATGGGCGAAACGGCGAGTGCCGCCATCAGCGTCAGCAACGCCAACTTCACCGTCGCAGTGGTGAACGGCAGCGGCGTGGCCCAGCCCCTGGCCACCATCAACCAGTGCCATCCCGTCGCCATCCACAGCGATGTGGGCGGCACCCCGCTCGGCGGCACCGTGAGCGTCAGCTCTTCCCGCGGCACCGTGTACAGCGATGCCTCCTGCGCTTCGCCGCTGACGGTGGCCCTGCCCCTGGTGAGCGGCAATGCCACTGCCTATGTGATGGCCACGAGCCCCGGCCTGGCCACGCTGACCGCGACCACCACCGCCAACAACGCCACGGCGCAAGGCCAGGTCGAATTCGTGGCGGCCCTGTCCGCTACGGCCACCATCAGCGTGCAGGCCGATCCTTCCGTGGTTGGCGCCAATGCGGCGGGCAGCACCAGCCAGCAGGCTGCGATCCGCGCCGTGGTGCGCGACGGTACGCCTGCCAACAATCTGGTCAAGAACGCACCGGTGGCCTTCACCATCGTCAGCGACCCGACCGGCGGCACCCTGACCCAGCCTGCGGTCGTGATCACCGGCAGCGACGGTTCGGCAACGGTGAGCTATATCGCGGGCACATCGTCCAGCGCCGTGAACGGCGTCCAGATCCGCGCCCAGATCCAAGGCGGCTCGAACGCTTCGGCGGTTGCTTCGCTGACGGTGGGCCAGAAGGCGCTGTTCATTTCCGCCGGTACGGGCAACACTGTCGCCACGCCGGATACCACCACCTACCGCGTCGATTACACCGTGCTGGTGACGGATGCGGCGGGCAATGCCAAATCGGGGGTGAACGTGACGGCGTCCGTGCGTCCGCGCACCTACTCCAAGGGCATCTTCGTCTACGCCGATCCTGACGGCCCCTGGGTGCAGCAGCCCACCGCCACCTGCCTCAATGAGGACCTGGATGGCAACGGTATCCTCGGCCCTTCCGAGGACGTGAACGGCAACGGCCGCCTCGATCCAGGCATTCCGGTCACCGTGACCTCTACCGGCACCACCGATGCCAGCGGCCGCGCCATCGTGTCGCTGACCTATGCACGCGACCGCGCCTACTGGGTTGCCGTGGACCTGACCATCACCGGCCAGACCGCGGGCACGGAAGCGCGCTATGTGGGCTATTCCGTGCTGCCGGGGCTGGGCGCGGATTATACTAGCAAGAACACGACCCCTCCGGGCGTGCGCAGCCCCTATGGAATCCTGGCGGGCTGCTCCAACGCTGACTAAGCCGGATTGAATGCAAAATGTGTACTTGGTAGGTTTGATGGGGGCGGGCAAGACGACCATTGGCCGTATGCTCGCCCGCAAGCTGGGATGGCGCTTCGTCGACTCGGACCATGAGATCGAGGCGCGCACCGGCGCCTCGATTCCCTGGATCTTTGAGATCGAAGGCGAAGCAAGCTTTCGCCGCCGCGAAGCGGACGTGATCCGCGACCTGTGCAGCCAGGACGGCATCGTCCTGGCCACAGGCGGCGGCGCCATCCTCAATGCCGACAGCCGCGCGCTGCTGCAGCAGCGCGGCACCGTCGTCTATCTGCGCGCCAGCATCAACAGCATCCTGCACCGCACGAGCCACGACAAGAACCGCCCCCTGCTGCAGACGGCCGATCCGCGCCGCAAGCTGGAGGAGCTGCTGGCCCAGCGCGAGCCCCTCTACATGGAAATGGCCGATCTCGTGGTCGATACCGGCCGGCCTAACGTACAATCGATGGTTCAGATCATTTTGAACCAGCTGGACAGCCTGGCCTGCCAGGCGGCGCCCAACTGCAGCACCAAAGCAGAACCATCGATGACCGAACAGACCAATATCCTTCTCAATGTGGACCTGGGCGAGCGCAGCTACCCCATCTCCATCGGCCCGGCCCTGCTGGAAGACCCTGAACTCCTGGCCCGCCACGTGAGCGGCGCCAAGGTCGCCATCGTGACCAACGAAACGGTGGCGCCGCTCTACCTGGAGCGCCTGCGCGCCCCGCTGGCCGCTGCGGGCAAGGACGTGATCGCGGTGGTGCTGCCGGACGGCGAGGAGCACAAGAACTGGTCCAGCCTGATGAAGATCTTCGACGCCCTGCTGGAGCACAAGTGCGACCGCAAGACCACCCTCATCGCCCTGGGCGGCGGCGTGATCGGCGACCTCACGGGCTACGCCGCGGCCTCGTATATGCGCGGCGTGGACTTCATCCAGGTACCCACCACCCTGCTGTCGCAGGTGGATTCCTCGGTGGGCGGCAAGACGGGCATCAACCACCCGCTGGGCAAGAACATGATCGGCGCCTTCTACCAGCCCAAGGCCGTGGTGGCCGATACCTCCGCCCTGCAAACCCTGCCGCAGCGCGAGCTGGCGGCGGGCCTGGCGGAGGTGATCAAGCATGGCTGCATCATCGATGCCGCCTTCTTCGGCTGGATCGAAGAGAACATCGGCAAGCTGGCGGCGCGCGACAAGGGCGCCCTGGCCTACGCCATCGCGCGTTCCTGCGAAATCAAGGCCGACATCGTGCGCCAGGACGAGCGCGAAGGCGGCCTGCGCGCCATTCTCAATTTCGGCCACACCTTCGGCCACGCCATCGAGGCGGGCATGGGCTACGGCGCCTGGCTGCACGGCGAGGCAGTGGGCTGCGGCATGGTCATGGCGGCGGACCTGTCGCACCGCATGGGCTACATCGATGCGGCGGCGGTCGAACGCATCCGCAAGCTGGTGGCTGCGGCGGGCCTGCCCGTCAAGGCGCCGGACCTCGGCGCCGAACGCTGGCTGGAACTGATGGAAGTGGACAAGAAAAACGAAGGCGGCGCGATCAAGTTCATCCTGCTCAAGCCGCTGGGCGCCGCCGTGGTCACCACGGCGCCACAGGAACTGCTGCTGGCCACCCTGGCCGCCTGCGTGGAGTAAGCGAATGGAAGAAGCGCTCGCCCCCTATGCCGCACATTCGGACCAGGGGCGCGGCCGCCGCTATCCCGAAACGCCGCACGCCTCGCGCAGCCAGTTCCAGCGCGACCGCGACCGCATCATCCATTCCACGGCCTTCCGCCGCCTCGAATACAAGACCCAGGTCTTCCTCAATCACGAAGGAGACCTGTTCCGCACCCGCCTGACCCACAGCCTGGAAGTAGCGCAGATTGGCCGCTCGCTGGCGCGCAACCTGCGCCTGAACGAGGACCTGGTGGAGGCCATCGCCCTCGCGCATGACCTGGGCCACACGCCCTTCGGCCACGTGGGGCAGGATGTGCTGAACGAGTGCATGAAGGAGCACGGCGGCTTCGAGCACAATCTGCAAAGCCTGCGCGTGGTGGACCAGCTCGAAGAGCAGTACGGCGCCTTCGACGGCTTGAACCTGATGTTCGAAACGCGCGAGGGCATTCTCAAGCACTGCTCCCTGAACAACGCGCGCCAGCTGGGCGAAGTGGCGCAGCGCTTCATCGACCGCACCCAGCCCTCGCTGGAAGCCCAGCTCACCAACCTCGCGGACGAAATCGCCTACAACAGCCACGATATCGACGACGGCCTGCGTTCGGGCCTCATCACGATTGCGCAGCTTGAGGAGGTGGACTTCTTTGCGCGCCTGTGGCGCGAGGTGCAGGCCAGCTTCCCCGGCCTGTCCGGCCGCCGCGCCGTGTACGAAACCCTGCGCCGCCTGATCACGGCGCTGGCGGACAACCTGATCGCCACCTCCAGTGAGCGCATCCGCGAGGCCGCGCCCAGGGACATCGACGCCGTTCGCCATTCGCCGCCGCTGATCCGCTTCTCCGATCAGATGCGCAAGGACGCGACGGAGCTCAAGCGCTTCCTCTACGAGAACCTGTACCGGCACTACAAGGTGAACCGCATGCGGCACAAGGCCAGCCGCATGGTGCGCGAGCTCTACGCCGCCTTCACGGACGAGCCCTCGCTGCTGCCGCCGGATTACCGCGTGACCGGCGGCGACGCCACCCAGCAGGCGCGCCGCATCGCCGACTACATCGCGGGCATGACGGACCGCTACGCCATCCGCGAACACCACCGCATCTACTCGCTCGAAGAGCTCTGAGCCTCCTCAAGCACCGCAGCGGCGCGGCTTGACGCCCGCGCCGGAGCGGACCATGATGGAACGATCATGGACGACACCTCAGCCGAATGGCGCGGCAGCGTCGAGCGCCGCCTGGCCGCCCTTGAAAAGGATGTGGCCATCATCCTTTCCAACTACGCGACGAGGGAAGACCTCGCGCGCCTTGAAAGCAAGCTCATCCGCTGGTTCTTCGCCACGGCAACGGCCCTCGCGCTCGCTGCCTTTACGGCAGGGAAATATCTCCCATGAGGCGCGATATGGACGAGGAAGAGATGGCTTGGCGCAGCAGTATCGAGCGGCGGCTTGCTGCCGTCGAGAAAGATGTCGCCGTCATCATGTCCAATTACGCCACGAAAGAAGATCTGGCTCGCCTGGAGGCGAAGTTGCTGGGAAAGCTGGCCCAGTCCGACGCCAGACTCGATGCGCTCGAGGCGCGGCTGATCAAATGGTTCGTCGCAACGGCGGCTGCAATGTCCATCGTTACCTTCAGTGCCGCGTTGACTGTGGCGAGGATGATGAGCTAGAACATCCGCGCCTGCGCTTCGGCGCGGTGGCCGAGCAGGTCGAGCAGGAGCTTCTTGATGGGAGCTGGCAGGGCGGCGGCGGCGATGCGGTCCACACTGAGCCACTGGTAGCGTTCATTGGCCGCCAGCGGCGCGCGGCCGGCCAGCGTGATCAGCAGCGGCGTCATGTGCAGTTTGTAGTGCGTGAACACATGCGTCACCGGCAGCAGCTGCTCCTGAGATTCCACCGTGCCGAACTGCTGCACCGCCTGTGCTGCTGCAAGCTGATCGATTTCCGGCGCCGTGTCGCCTTCCGCCGCGGCATGGCCATAGAGCTCTGGCAGTGAGAGCAGGCCGCCCCAGATGCCGCTGGCCGGCCGCTGCTCCAGCAGCACCTGGTCCCGATGCACCATTAGCAGCAGCAAGGCATGTTTCTCCGGCGTCGCCTTCTTCGGCTTGCGCACCGGCAGATCCTTCACGCGGTTAGTGGCGAAGGCCACGCAGCGCGGCTGCATGGGGCAGCGCGTGCAATCCGGCGAGCTGCGCGTGCATAGCGTCGCCCCCATATCCATCAGCCCCTGAGTGTACGATTCGATGCCTTCCTGCGGCAGCAGGGCTTCCGCACGCCGCCACATGGCTTCTTCCGTCTTCCGTTCGCCGGGATAGCTGTCGATCCCGAACACGCGGGCAAACACGCGCTTCACGTTGCCATCCATGATGGCGGCGCGCGCACCCGCCGAGAAGGCGGCGATCGCCGCTGCCGTCGAACGGCCAATGCCCGGCAGCTCCGCCAGCAGCGCGGGATCGGAAGGGAAGACGCCGCCGTACTCCGCCACCACCCGCTGCGCGCACTTGTGCAGGTTGCGCGCCCGCGTGTAGTAGCCGAGGCCCGACCACTGCGCCATCACGTCCTCCACCGGCGCGGCGGCCAGGTCGTGCAGGGTGGGGAAGCGTTCGAGGAAGCGCCCGTAGTAGCCCAGCACCGCCGAGACCTGCGTCTGCTGCAGCATGATCTCGGAAAGCCAGATGCGGTAGGCGTCGCGGGTGTTCTGCCACGGCAGGGCGTGGCGTCCGTGCTGTTTCTGCCAGCCGATCAGGTCGGCCGAGAAGCTGGGGTCTGCAAAGTCTTCGTACTGCAAGGCGTTTCCTATGCTGCGGCGGTCATCGCCACGAACTCGGCGTTGACCGCGATACTGATTGCGCCGGCCAGTTCCGCCAGCCGCGCCTTTTCCTGTTCCAGCGAGGCCTGTTCCGCCTCGAAGGCTTCGATCTTCTGTTCCAGGCTGTCCGTCGCATCGTGGATGCGCTGGATCGAAGCCTGGCGGTGCTTCAGCTGCTCCTTGTGCTGGCGTATCTGCGCCTCAAGGGGTGCCATGATCACCTTCAGCCAGGCCTCCGCGTCCGCGTTCGCCGCCTTGTAGCAGCGTTTCACGGAGGAGGCGATCGAATCGAAGAAGCGCTCCATCAGCACCACGCGGCTGGTCATCAGCAGGGTCGCGGTGCCGAACTGCTTGTGGTAGACCTCTTCGATGTCCTCGATCTCTTCGAGATACTTGAGCAGGGAGAAGCGCATCGGCATCGCCAGCGAGATGCCGTGTTCGGCGGAGAACTTGCGGTACATCGCCTCCATCATGCCGCGTATCTCCTCCACCTTGCGTTCCGACTGGTCCAGGTCCTCATGGATGCTGTCGAAGAAGGTGCGCACGGCCTCGCGCATGCCCGTGGAGAAGCGGCTGCGGTTGAGGGAATCGCGCACGGCGAGCACGTGGTCGCGCAGCACGTCCAGGCCCAGCCCCGTGTACAGGTCCGTTGAAAGGCGGGTGAAGACGGCGCGCGTGGCCTGCAGCTTGAACAGGCTGGCGTCGAACTCCTTCTTCTCCGCCTCAACGCGGCGCATCATGTGCGCGATCACATTCCGGTTCTTGCCGCGCAGGCTTTTCAGCTCGTGCAGCTGCTCCACGATACCGCGCATGCGCGCGCCCAGCATGGACTGCTGGGCCGCGTTCAGCGACTGCAGGTCCTCGGCCAGGCGCTTGCGCACGATGTCCTTCTTGGCCGGAATGAGCTCGTCGAACAGGGCGTCTTCCAGCGACTGCAGGCGGCTGCGCGAGAGCAGGGCGGCGTCCCCGGTGATCTTTCCCACCAGGGCCTTCTGCGCCGACACGGGGAAGACCTGCCGCGTCTCCACGCCAAGCAGATGGGCCGCCTGGTCCTGCTGGCGCGCGATCTCGCCGTCCACCTCCGCATCGCTGCGCAATTCGTCCCACATGCTGTCGATCTTGTTCAGCACCACCAGCCGGCCCGCCCCTGCGCCGATGTGGTCGCGCCAGACTTCGATGTCGCTCTTGGTCACGCCCGTGTCGGCGGCCAGGATGAACAGCACGGCGTGCGCGTGCGGAATCAGGTTCAGCGTCAGCTCGGGCTCTGTGCCGATGGCGTTCAGGCCCGGCGTATCCAGGATCACCAGCCCCTGCTTCAGCAGGGGATGCGGGAAGTTGATGATGGCGTGGCGCCAGCGCGAGATCTCGACCCGTCCATGCTCGTCCAGCGTCACCGGCATATCTGGATCGTCCTCGTCATACAGGCCGTAGCGCTTGGCCTCCTCCACGCTCACGTGCCGGGTCGTGCTCACCTGCCGCAGCACCTCGTACATGGCATCGGCGGACTGCAGGTCCAGCGGGAACACGGTCCATGCATCGTCATCCTCGCGGTAGTCGCTGGTGGAGAGATTGCCGGCCCGCGTTTCGATGGGCAGCAGGCGCAGCGAGGGCGGATACGCCGGGTCGTACATCAGCTCCGTGGGGCACATGGTGGTGCGGCCCGCGGAGGAGGGCAGAATGCGCTGGCCGTAGCCCGCGAAGAAGATCGCGTTGATCAGCTCCGATTTCCCGCGCGAGAACTCCGCCACGAAAGCCACGGACAACTTGTCGTCCGCGAGCCGGGCCAGGGCGCGCGCCAGGCGCTGCTCGCTGCCCGCGTCCAGCAGCTCGGCCTCCCTGGCCCAGTTGCGGTAGTCCTGCAGGGCGTTCACCACGCCCTGGCGCCACGCGCTGTATTGTTGGAGATCCCTGACCATCATGCGGTATGCCCTGTTATGTATGCCCTGTTATTTTTGACAAGTGACGCAGTAGAAGGTGGAGCGCTGTCCCTGCTTGATCTGGCGTACCGGCGCGCCGCACACGCGGCAAGGTACGCCAGCACGATCATAGACGAAATACGATTGCTGGAAGTAGCCCGACTGTCCGTTCACGCTGATGAAGTCGCGCAGCGTGCTGCCTCCCTGCACGATGGCCTCGGCCAGCACTTCGCGGATGGCCTGCGCCAGCCTGTCATAGCGCGCGCGGCTGATGCGGTTCGCGGGCGTGCGCGGGTTGATCCCGGCGCGGAACAGGCTCTCCGAGCAGTAAATATTCCCCACGCCGACCACGATATCGCCTGCCATCAGCACCTGCTTCACGGCGGCGCCGCGCGAACGCGATTCGCGGTACAGCAGCTCGCCGCTGAACTCCGGGCCGAGAGGTTCCACGCCCAGTCCCCGCAGCAGCGCATGTTCCTCGATGTCGCCGTCCTCGTTTGCGTGCCACAGAACGGCGCCGAAGCGGCGCGGGTCCGTCATGCGCAGCACCTGCTGGCCGCCCGTGTCCTCCACCACCAGGTCCACATGGTCGTGCTTTTCGGCCGGTATGCCGGGCGGCAGCACGCGCAGGTGCCCGGACATGCCCAGGTGGACGATCAGCGTGCCGTGCTCGAAATGAATGAGCAGGTACTTGCCGCGCCGTCCCGTCGCCGCAATGGTGCGGCCGCGCAGCGCATCCGCCAGGCCGGGCGGGAACGGCCAGCGCAGGCCTTCGCGCCGCAGCACGAGATCGCGCACGGCACGGCCTTCGATATGGGGCGCGACGCCGCGCCGGGTGACTTCTACTTCTGGTAATTCTGGCATGGGAGGCTCATGGTCAGGGCAACGATGCCAACATATAAACTTCGTTACACCTGCAAACAGTCGCAAAGGGCGGCTTGGCGTAGAATCAAGGTTTGAGCCGAACTTTGCAGGATCACGCCTTGAAAAACGCATTCGCCATTGTAACCTTGTCGGCCCTGCTGTCCGCTTGCGCTGTTGCGCCGCAAAAACAGGAAGCCCAGGCGCCGGCCCCGCAGCCCGCGCCCGCTCCCGAGACGCCCCAGGCGGCCAGTACGAATGCAGCCGACTCCCTGGCGGCCACCCTGCATCCGAAGGAAGAGACCCTGCCCGCGGTGGAGCTCACCAGCGACCTTTTCTACAAGCTCACCAAGGCGGAACTGGATTTCAAGCGTGGCCAGTGGCAAAGCGCCTACGTCAGCATGATGGTGCTGGCGCAGCAGACCCGCGATCCGCGCCTGGCGCGCCGCTCCGCCGAAATGGCGCTGGCGGCGAAGCAGGGCAACGAGGCGCTCGCCGCCATCCGCCTGTGGCGCGAACTGGCGCCGGATTCCGACGAGGCGGCGCAATACTTCCTCGGCTTCTCCGTGCTCGGGGACGATCTCGCCGAATCGGAAGCCGTGTTCGCGGAACGCCTGAAGGCGGCGCCCGCCGCGGCGCGCGGCGTGGTCATGTTCCAGATGCAGCAGTTCCTGCTGCGCGCGCGCGACAAGGCCGCCGCCTTCGCGCTGATGGAGCGCGTCACCAGGCCATATGAGAACATGATGGAAACGCATCTGGTGCTGGCGCAGGGCGCATTCGCCAACGGCGACAACGACCGCGCCATCGCCGAGGCGCGCCGCGCCATCGACCTCAAGCCCGATTCCGAACTGGCCGTGCTCACCATGGCCCAGGTGCTGCAGGACCTGGACGCGGCGCGCCAGCTCTTCGACGGTTTCCTGGCCCGCAACCCCGGCGCGAAAGAGGTGCGCGCGGCCTATGCCCGCATGCTGGTGGAGCAGAAGCAGTACGACAAGGCGCGCCTGCAGTTCGAAACCCTGCTGAAGGACCAGCCGGACAATCCCGGCACGCTCTACGCCCTCGGCATCATGTCCATGCAGGCGAGCGACATTCCGCGCGCCGAAAGCTATTTCAAGCGCTATGTGGAAGTGCTGGAGAAAAGCAGCGAAGGCGACCGCGATCCGTCCAAGGCCCTGCTGATCCTGGCGCAGATCGCCGAGGAGCGCCGCGACTATGACGGCGCCCTGGCCCTGCTGGACCGCATCGACAGCGAAGATGCACGCCTCTACTTCACCGCCCGCGTGAAGCGCGCCCACATCACGGCGCGCAAGGGCGATGTGGACGGCGCCATCGTGCAGCTGCACGAAATCACCGCTGCCGACCCCGCCGAACAGGCGGAACTCCTGCAAACGGAAGGCCAGCTGCTGCGCGACGCGGACCGCGGTCCGGAAGCCTTCATGCTCCTGAGCGAAGCCGTGGGCCGCTTCCCCGAAAGCCCGGACCTGCTCTACGACTTCGCCCTGGCCGCCGAAAAGCAGGGCAAGACGGAGGAAATGGAACAGGCCCTGCGCAAGGTGATGGCCGTGGTGCCGGACAACCACCACGCCTACAACGCCCTGGGCTACTCCCTCGCGGAACGCGGCGTGCGCCTGGAAGAGGCCTATGAACTGATCGAAAAGGCGCTGAAGATGGCGCCGAACGATCCCTACATCATGGACAGCATGGGCTGGGTGCAGTTCCGGCTGGGACGCATGAAGGAGGCGGAGGCCATGCTGCGCAAGGCCTATGCGCTGCGCAGCGACCCCGAAATCGCCGTGCACCTGGGCGAAGTGCTGTGGAGCCAGGGCGACAGGAAAGGCGCCGAAAAACTGTGGCGCGAGGCGCGCGCCAAGGACCCGAAGAACGACGCGCTGCGCGGCACGCTGGCGCGTCTGAACATCAGCCTCTGAGGACCCATGCTCAAACCCGCGATCGCCATCCTCTCCCTGTCCGGCGCGCTGCTCGCAGGCTGCGCCTCCACCGGCGGCGGCACCTCGTCCACGGCCGCCGTGGCGCCTTACCGAGAAGCGCTGACGCTCTCGGGCCGCATGTCCGCCAGCTACACGCGGGACGGCACGCCCGGCTCCGTCACCGTGAAGTTCGACTGGCGCCAGACGCCGCAGCGCACCGACATTACCCTCTATGACCCTCTGGGCAGCACCATCGCCACCATCGCCGTCACGCAGAACGAGGCGGTGCTGATCCAGAACGGTAAGGAGCCGCGCAGCGCGGACAGCATCGATGCGCTCACCGCCCAGACCTTCGGCTGGCCCCTGCCCGTGTCCGGCCTGCGCGAATGGCTGCAGGGCCATGCCACGGCCGAAAACGGCCAGCGCTTCACGGCCAGCGCCGCCAACAGCAGCGTGACCACGCGCGACGGCTGGCAGCTGAACTTCGTCAGCTGGCAGGAAAACAGCGATCCGCCCAAGCCGAAGCGCATCGACCTGGAACGCGCCGCCAGCGGCCCCGTTACCGACATTACCATCCGCATCGCGCTCGATGCCGCCAACTGAGTACCAATGCAAAGCCTGAAGAATTGCCCGGCCCCGGCCAAGCTCAACCTGTTCCTGCACGTAACCGGCCGCCGCCCGGACGGCTACCACCTGCTGCAGACCGTGTTCCAGATCATCGACCGCAGCGACATGCTGCATTTCACCCTGCGCGGCGACCACGCCCTGCGCCGCGTGAACGAGGTGCCTGGCGTGCCCGAGGAGCAGGACCTGATCATCCGCGCGGCGAAGCTGCTGCAGGCCGAAGTGCAGCGCCGCACGGGCAGCCTGCCGCCGGGCGTGGACATCGAAATCGAGAAGATCCTGCCCATGGGCGGCGGGGTAGGGGGCGGCTCCTCGGACGCGGCCACCACCCTCATGGTGCTGAACAAGCTGTGGCAGGCCGGCCTGGGCAGGCAGGAGCTGATGGACCTGGGCCTGCCCCTCGGCGCGGACATTCCCTTCTTCATTTTCGGCGAAACCGCCTTCGCCGAGGGGGTGGGGGAAGCCCTGCAGCCGGTGGCCGCGCCAGAGTGCTGGTACGTGGTGCTGGAGCCTGGAGTTGCCGTTCCGACAGCAAAAATTTTTACCTCGGAATATTTGACAAGAGATACCCCGGCCGTCATAATGGCGGACTTTTCCAGACACCTTCAGCAAGGCAACAAACTGAGGGGTTTCGGGAAAAACGACTTGCAGCAAGTGGCCACCCGCTTGTTCCCGCCGGTAGCCGAGGCGGTAGAATGGCTGGGGGCTTACGGCGATGCCAGGATGACTGGCTCCGGTGCTTGTGTGTTCTGCGCCTTCGAGAGCGAAGAACAGGCCGACGCGGTGCTCGAAAAAGTGCCTCCGGCCTGGAGCGCGTGGAAGGCAAAAGCGCTGTCCAGGCACCCCCTGGCCGGCATGTTGTAAGGCGTAAAAAGATTTGGCTTTGCGTTGTTTAGGCAGTATAATACTGGCCAATTGACGAAAAGCAGTCAGTTGCGTAGGGGAATCGCCAAGCTGGTTAAGGCACCGGATTTTGATTCCGGCATACCAAGGTTCGAATCCTTGTTCCCCTGCCACCCGTTTTCTCCGGATCTGTCGAGCGCTTGCTCCAGCCGGAGTAAAGCAAAGATGCTCCCGCCGCGCCGGAGCATCCTTTCAAAAAGATTCATCAATTACCTTCTTGGGACTCCCAATGGCTTACGAAAACCTGATGGTTTTTACCGGCAACGCTAACCCTGCGTTGGCAGAAGGGGTCGCAAAGAATCTCGGCATCCCGCTCGGCAAGGCAGTCGTTTCGAAATTCTCGGACGGCGAAGTGATGGTCGAAATCAACGAAAACGTGCGCGGCAAAGACGTCTTCGTTCTGCAATCGACCTGCGCGCCGACCAACGACAACCTGATGGAACTGATCCTGATGGTCGATGCCCTGAAACGTGCGTCCGCTGGCCGTATCACGGCTGCCATCCCCTACTTCGGTTACGCCCGTCAGGACCGCCGCCCGCGCTCGGCGCGCGTGGCGATCTCGGCCAAGGTGATCGCGAACATGCTGGAAGAAGCCGGCGTGGAACGCGTGCTGATCATGGACCTGCACGCCGACCAGATCCAGGGCTTCTTCGACATTCCGGTCGATAACATTTACGCCTCCCCGATCCTGCTGGGCGACCTGCAGAAGAAGGACTACCAGGACCTGCTGGTGGTGTCGCCGGACGTCGGCGGCGTGGTGCGCGCCCGTGCGCTGGCCAAGCGCCTGGGCTGCGACCTGGCCATCATCGACAAGCGCCGCCCGAAGGCGAACGTGTCGGAAGTGATGAACATCATCGGCGACGTGGAAGGCCGCAACTGCGTGATCATGGACGACATGGTCGACACCGCAGGCACGCTGGTGAAGGCTGCCGAAGTGCTGAAGGAGCGCGGCGCCCAGAAAGTGATCGCCTACTGCACGCACGCTGTGCTGTCCGGCCCGGCCATCGAGCGCATCACCGGCTCCTCGCTGGACGAACTGGTGGTGACGGACACGATTCCGCTGTCCGACGCGGCCAAGGCCTGCGGCAAGATCCGCCAGCTCACCTGCGCGCCGCTGCTGGCTGAAACGTTCAAACGCATTATCAAGGGCGATTCCGTCATCTCCCTGTTCGTGGACTGAGATTTCCGGCGGCGGGCAACCGCTGCCGATTTTCGGAGCCTTCTGGTCGCGGAAGGCTTCTTACTTTGCAGGGCACAAGCCCTGCTTTATTTTTGGAGTTCCAAATGAAAGTTGTAGCATTCAAACGTGAACTGCAGGGCACGGGTGCGAGCCGCCGCCTGCGTAATTCCGGCCAGACCCCTGGCATCATCTACGGCGGCACCGAAGCACCGGTGACCATCGCCCTGGACCACAACGCACTGTTCCACGCGCTGAAGAAAGAAGCCTTCCACTCGTCCATCCTGGACCTGGAAATCGACGGCAAATCCCAGAAAGTGCTGCTGCGTGACTTCCAGATGCACGCATACAAGCAACTGGTGCTGCACGCCGACTTCCAGCGCGTTGACGCCAACCAGCCGATCCACGTGAAAGTGGCTCTGCACTTCGAAAACGCCGACGTGTCCCCAGCTGTGAAGCTGCACGGCGCCACCATCAGCCACGTGGCCAACGAAATCGAGATCTCCTGCCTGCCAGCCAAGCTGCCAGAGTTCATCTCCGTCGACCTGTCCAAGATGGACGTGGGCACCTCCCTGCACGCTTCCGACCTGAAGCTGCCGGAAGGCGTGACCGTCGTGACCCACGGCACCAACGTGACCATCGCCACCGCATCGGTGCCGGCTGGCCAGGTGTCCGCTGAAGCGGCTGCTGCTGAAGAGAAGAAGTAATCGGCTGCGCCCTCGGGCGCTTCCGCGAAAAACCCTGCCCGCAACGGCAGGGTTTTTTTATAATCACGTTTTCATTGAACAACGCGCCATGACCATCCGCCTGATCGTCGGCCTGGGAAATCCCGGACCCGAATACGAGCAAACCCGCCACAATGCCGGCTTCTGGCTGGTCGACAACCTGGCGCGCGGGCTGCCCGGCTGCTTCCTCCAGCGCGAAAGCCGCTTCAATGCGCTGGCCGCCAAGACCTCGATCGGCGGCAAGGAAGTGTGGCTGCTCGAACCGCAGACCTACATGAACCGCTCCGGCCAGTCCGTGGGCGGGCTGGCGCGCTTCTTCAAGATCAACCCCGACGAAATCCTCGTCGTGCACGACGAGCTGGACCTGCCGCCCGGCGCGGCCAAGCTGAAGAAAGGCGGCTCCTCGGGCGGGCACAACGGCCTGAAGGACATCACGGCGGCCTTGGGCACCCAAGAGTACTGGCGCCTGCGCATCGGCATCGGCCACCCGCGCACCCTGAACCTCACGCAGAACGTGGCCGACTTCGTCCTCCACCGTCCCCGCCGCGAAGACCAGCTCCTGATCGACGAAGCCATCGAAAAGAGCCTGAAGATCATCCCCCTGGCGGTCGAAGGCAAATTCCCCGCCGCCACCATGCAGCTCCACACCCCCTGAGCTTATGCGGGCGCAATACGCCCGCACGCCGGAAGGCGCATTCTGCTGTAACTTATAAGCTACAATGGAATGGCGATGGAGCTCTTTCGCTACCAAGATATTCGCCGTGCCAAGGCATATTGGACCAATTGGAAGGAGGGCCGGTCATGAGAAAAGTCGCCAATGCGGTTTCGCATGAGTTGCGGGAGATCGAGGAGCTGCGAGCCGATCACGCGCTGGCTGTCGAATACCTCAAGGTTGCAATGGAGTCGCTCGCAGACCCCAACGAGAGGGCGGGAGGGCTCCTGGCCCTTCGCACGATTGCGGAAGCATATGGCGGTCTGGCGCAGGTTGCTGCGCAGGCAGGCATTAGCCGTGAAGCGCTTTATCGCGCCCTTTCCCCCAAAGGCAATCCCACCCTGAAAACTCTTCTGGCGGTACTGCAAACGGTAGGAATGCGCCTCTCCGTAGAGCCTGCGCCAGCAGTCACGAGCTAGAAGGATGTCCTACCGTATTGCGGTACAATCTCGTCTTCGGCTGCGATCTCGCAGCAATATCATCTCATCGTTAAGGGTTTTTCATGAGTCTCAAATGCGGCATCGTCGGCCTGCCGAACGTCGGCAAGTCCACTCTCTTCAACGCGCTGACCAAGGCCGGTATCCCGGCTGAGAACTATCCCTTCTGCACCATCGAGCCGAATGTGGGCGTGGTGGAGGTGCCGGATCCGCGCCTGAAGCAGCTGGCCGAGATCGTGAAGCCTGAGCGCATCGTCAACGCCATCGTGGAGTTCGTGGATATCGCGGGCCTGGTGGCTGGCGCTTCCCAGGGCGAGGGCCTGGGCAACCAGTTCCTGGCCCACATCCGCGAGACCGACGCCATCGTCAACGTGGTGCGCTGCTTCGAGGACGAGAACGTGGTTCACGTGGCTGGCAAAGTGAGCCCGCTGGACGATATCGCCGTGATCCAGACCGAACTCGCGCTGGCCGACATGGGCACCGTGGAGAAGACCATCCACCGCGAGCAGAAGAAGGCCCGCTCCGGCGACAAGGATGCCGCCAAGCTGGTGTCGCTGCTGGAGAAGATCCTGCCTTCCCTGAACGATGCCAAGCCGGTGCGCGCACTGGGCCTGAGCGCCGAGGAAATGGCCCTGATCAAGCCGCTGTGCCTGATCACCGCGAAGCCTGCCATGTATGTGGCCAACGTGTCCGACACCGGCTTCACCAACAACCCGCTGCTGGACCAGCTGACCGAATACGCCAAGGCGCAGAACGCTCCTATCGTCGCCATCTGCGCGGCCATCGAGGCGGAGATCGCCGATCTGGAAGAGGAAGACAAGGCTGCGTTCCTGCAGGACATGGGCATGGACGAGCCGGGCCTGGACCGCCTGATCCGCGCTGGCTTCAAGCTGCTTGGCCTGCAGACCTACTTCACCGCAGGCGTGAAGGAAGTGCGCGCGTGGACCATCCACGTCGGCGACACCGCCCCGCAGGCCGCGGGCGTGATCCACACCGACTTCGAGCGCGGCTTCATCCGCGCCCAGACCATCGCCTTCGAAGACTTCATCGCCTACAAGGGCGAGGCTGGCGCGAAGGAGGCGGGCAAGATGCGCGCCGAGGGCAAGGAATACGTCGTCAAGGATGGCGACGTGCTGAACTTCCTGTTCAACGTCTGACGAAGAATCCCGCCCCGGCGGGATTTTTTACTTCTGCTTCGCTTCGTCCGCGGCAATCAGCTTGGTGACCGAGCCGAGCGCCGAATTTGGCACGGCCAGCGAGAGCTGGTAGTGCTCGATGAGGAAGCCGTTTCCCGTATTGAGCAGCACCCCGCTGGCCTGGCAGGTGCCCATCTGGGTGTTCAGCTGCTCGTCGAACCACACATACTTTTTGTCGGGCGAGAAGTAGACGTTGCGCTTCTGCGCCGTGAAGCTCCAGGCTTTCTTGCGGTCCCAGAAGCGCTTGGCCCAGGCCTTGAATTCGTCGCGCGTCCACACTTCCGTCTTGTCCGTGCCAATGTAGATGCCTTGCGGGGCGATCTTGTCGAAGTACTCGGGACGGGTGTTGGCCGCGTCGTCGTGCCAGCGGTCGACGAAGGCGTTCACCTGCTGGCGGAAAGCGGCGTCCGAGTCCTGCGCGAAGGTGCCCGCAGCCGCGGCGCACAAGGCCAGTGCAATGAACAGGCGCTTCATTTGGCGGCCTTCCTGTCGCTGTCGCGCAGGAACTTGATCAGGCCCTTGAAGTAGGTCTGCTGGTCGTCGTACATGGCCATGTGGCTGCCTTTCGGGCAGTAGAGATAGCTGCCGTGCTTCACCTTCTGCGACATCATCTTCATGTGCGCCGGGTCCATGGTGTCATATTCGGCGCCGATCACCAGCGTGGGCACGGCGATCTTCGGCAGGTCTTTCACGCGGTCCCAGTTCTCCAGGATGCCGCTGGCGCCAAGTTCGCTCGGGCCCTGCATCGGCACATAGACCTTTGGGTTCAGGCGTGCGAAGGACCGGTTCACCGGCTCGGGCCACTGGTCCGGCGGCATGCGCAGGATGTGGTGGACGTAGTGCGCGGGCATCAGCAGCTCCATATAACGCGGGTCGGTGTACTTCTTCTCCGCTTCGAGCTGCTTGATCTCGGCGAGCACCTTCTGGTCCATCTTCGGCATCAGCACCTTGCTCGCGTATTCGTTATACGCCGGGATGCTGGCCATCATGTTCGAGATGATGAGGCCCTTCAGGTTCTGCTGGTATTTCAGCGCGTATTCCATGGCGAGGATGCCGCCCCAGGAATGCCCGAGCAGATAGAAGTTGTTCCTGTCCAGGCCAAGGGCCTTGCGCACCTGTTCCACTTCCTCCACGAAGCGTGCGGTGTCCAGCAGCGAGGGATCGTCCGGCTGGTCGCTGTAGGCGGAGCCCAGCTGGTCATAGTAGTAGTACTCGATGCCCGCGCCCGGGAAGTAGCTGTCGAAGGCTTCGAAGTATTCGTGCGTGGCGCCCGGGCCGCCGTGCAGCAGCAGCACCTTGATTGTCGGGTTGTTCCCCACGCGCTTGGTCCACACCTTGAACTGGCCCTTTGGGGTCTGGATGGGGATCATGCGCGCGCCGCCGGACAGCACGTCGCTGCGGCCCGTATTGTCGAAGTAGGAGGGGGCGGCCTGCGCCAGGCATGCGGTGGACAGGGACAGCGCGGCAAGAAGGGCCAGCAGGAATTTCATCATTACCTCTCGGGATAAGTTGAAGCGTGCAGGATACACCAGCCTGTATAATCGGAAGATTGCACAATCAACAAACGGAATCATGGCATCCAACGAAAACGTCAGCATGGCGCTGTTCTGCGACTTCGAAAACGTCGCACTGGGCGTGCGGGACGCGAACTACGAGAAATTCGATATCCGTCCGGTGCTGGAGCGCCTGCTGCTCAAGGGCAGCATCGTCGTCAAGAAGGCGTACTGCGACTGGGACCGCTACAAGGGCTTCAAGGGCGCGATGCATGAAGCGAATTTCGAGCTGATCGAGATTCCCCACGTGCGCATGTCGGGCAAGAACTCGGCCGACATCCGCATGGTGGTGGACGCACTGGACCTCTGCTACACGAAATCCCACGTCAACACCTTCGTCATCATCTCGGGCGATTCCGATTTTTCGCCGCTGGTGTCGAAGCTGCGAGAGAACAACAAGAAGGTGATCGGCGTGGGCGTGAAGGATTCCACCTCCGACCTGCTGGTGGCGGGCTGCGACGAATTCATCTTCTATGACGACCTGGTACGCGAGAGCCGCCGCCACGGGGCCCGGCGCGACCAGCGCGATGCG
This sequence comes from Massilia endophytica, assembly GCF_021165955.1. Classification (NCBI taxonomy): domain Bacteria; kingdom Pseudomonadati; phylum Pseudomonadota; class Betaproteobacteria; order Burkholderiales; family Oxalobacteraceae; genus Massilia; species Massilia endophytica. Next base: position 5,245,032 of record NZ_CP088952.1, read on the forward strand.
CAGCAGCCGAAGCGTTCGCCGGAAGAGGAGAAGCGCAAGCGCGAGGAGATGGACAAGCGCCGCACCCAGGCCGTGGAAATCGCCTACGAGACTTTCGATGCGCTGATGGCCGAACGCGGCGACAGCGGCAAGATCTGGGCTTCGGTGCTGAAGGAAGCGATCAAGCGCCGCAAGCCGGACTTCAACGAGGCCTATTACGGCTTCCGCACCTTCGGCAACCTGCTGGAGGAGATGAAGGCGCGCGGCATGCTGGAATTCGGGCGCGACGAGAAGTCCGGCGCCTATGTCTACCGCAGCGCGGGCGGCGCCCTGCCTGCCGTAGCCGCGCCTGCGGCGCATGAAGCGCCGGTGGCGGATGTGGAGCAGGCCGCCGAGCCGGTGGAAGCCGCAGAGAGTGCCGAGGCGCGTCCGGAAGGGCGGCGCGGCCGCGGCAACCGTGGCGGCCGTAACCGCCGCGGAGGCGCCGAGCGCGAAGCGCAGGGTCCGGCAGGCGAGGAGTCTGCCCCGGTAGCGGAAGCCGACGTCGACATGGCGCCGATTCCCGTGCCGGAAGCGGCGGAACAGCCTGCGGCCGAAGCGGCGCCCGCCGAGGCTGTGCCTGCGAAGCGTCCGGCCCGCAAGGCCGCTGCCCGCAAGACGAGCCGCAGCAAGGCGGCGGCAGCGGAAGGCGATACGGCGGAAGCCGGAGAGGCGCAGGCCGGGAAGGCGGAAGCGCCTGCCGCCAAGCCCGCCCGCGCACCGCGCGCCAGCCGCGCCTCCGCGCGCAGCGGCCCAGTGGAAGCAGAAGCCCCGGTAGAAGCTGCGTCCGCCGAAGCGCCCGCCTCGGAGGACGCGCCTGTGGCCGAAAAAACAACGCCCGCCAAGCGCGTGCCCAAGCCCGGCAAGCACCAGGCTCCAGCGCGCAGCCGCCTGCCGCGCAAGCCCAAGGCGAAGGCCGAAGGCTAAGCGCGGGACAATCATCCCGCCGAGCGCCCGCCGATTTACTGGCGGGCGCTTTACTGCCATACTTGCTGTCATAAACGAACCAACAGCATTCATGGCCACCCTGTCCGAAATCGTCCTGTATCCGATCAAGTCCTGCGCGGGCATCTCCCTGCGCAAGGCCATGGTCACGCGCGCCGGGCTGATGTCCGAGCACATCTACGACCGCGAATGGATGGTGGTGGACCTGAGCGGCGTCTGCCTGACCCAGCGCGAACATCCGCGCATGGCCCTGATCACCCCGCGCATCAAACTGGACACGCTGGAGCTGCGCGCTCCCGGCATGCTGCAGCTCGAAATTCCTCTCGGCCTGCCCCATCCGGAAGACGCCTCCCTGATCGGCGTCGAGCTGTGGGAGGAGGAGCTCAAGGCCTACGACTGCGACGCCACCACGGCCGCCTGGTTCAGCAGCTTCCTTGGCGTACCGTGCCGCCTGGCCCGCTTCCATCCGGACGTGGTGCGCCTGGCCAATCCCAAATGGACCAAGGGCGTGGATGCGCCCACCCTGTTCTCGGACGGCTACCCCATCCTGGTCACGGGCACGGCCTCCCTGGAGGACCTGAACGACAAGCTGGGCGCGAAGGGCCGCGAGCGCATTCCCATGAACCGCTTCCGCCCGAACCTCGTCATCGACGGCATCGGCGCCTTCGAAGAGGACTATGCCGAGAGCCTGCGCGCGGGCGAGCTGCTGCTCAAACCCGTCAAGCCCTGTCCTCGCTGCCCCATGCCCTCCATCGACCAGGCCACCGGCGAGTTCGGCCCGGACCCGATGGATATCCTGCAGGCCTACCGCGCCAAGGCGGAAGTGGAAGGGGCCATCTGCTTCGGCATGAACAGCATCGTGCTCGAAGGCGACGGCCAGCAGGTGGAAGTGGGGCAGGAGATTGAAGTCGAACTGGCGTTTTGATCTGGGCAGGTGGCTATGACGCAGAAGGAATCCACGCACACCGAGCTGGTGGCGGAAAACCAGGCGCTCCGCGCGCGCATGGCCTATATGCTCGAACAGGCGGAGCGCAACCACGCCATCATGATGAAGCACCAGGCCTTCGACCTGGATATCGTGGGCGCTTCCAGCTTCCCTGAACTGATCGGCACCATCTTCCGCGTACTGCCCGTGATTTCGGAGCTGGACAGCGTCACGCTGTCGCTGATCGACGAGGACTCCGACATCCACTTCGTCATGCAGAAGCTGGGCGTGGATTTCAGCGAATTCCCCGGCCTGATCTTCGTGAACGACGTCGAGCAGCTCGGGTTCGATCTTGGCAGCCGCAACGCGGGCGCCGCCCCGCCCAAGCCCCTGCTGGGCATGTTCAGCCCCTCGCTGCACGCGGGCCAGTTCCCCGATCCCTCCCAGCGCCTGCAAAGCGTGGCCCTCGTGCCCCTGCTGCGCAACAAGCGCATTATCGGAAGCCTGAACCTGGGCAGCCGCGATCCTTCGCGCTTCTCGCCCAGCCTGGGCACGGACTTCATCGAGCACATGGCGTCGATCATCGCCATCTGCCTGGAGAACGTGATCAGCAACGAGATGCTGAAGTACATCGGCCTGACGGATTCGCTCACCGGCGTCTACAACCGCCGCTACATCGACCGCCGCCTGCTGGAAGAGATTGCGCGCGCACGCCGCCAGAACTACCCCATCTCCTTCATGTACATCGACATCGACCACTTCAAGCGGGTCAACGATACGGTGGGCCACCAGGGCGGGGATGAGGTGCTGCGCGAAGTGGCCAACCGCATCAAGGCCGAGCTGCGGTTATCCGACGCGCTGGCCCGTTTCGGCGGCGAGGAGTTCGTGGTGCTGCTGATCGATGCGGATCTGGACAGCGCCATGTTCGTGGCCGAGCGTATCCGCGCGGGCATCGAGGCCAGCCTGATCGAACTCTCGCATGGCCTGAAGGTCTCCATCACCGCCTCGCTGGGCGTAGCCAGCCTGGCCTGCACCGAGGACGGCCCGCCCGAGCAGACGGCCCTGGAGCTGATCGCCCACGCCGACGAGGCGCTCTACCAGGCGAAAGAGGGCGGCCGCAACCGCGTTGTCCGTTACATTCCCGACTAAGCGCGTTACAAATCTACTGAAGTTTTTTGCAGCCGCCTTTCGGATAATCGCCTGCACCGATTATTCGAAGGACGACCCATGAAACTGCACCATATCCTCGCCGCATCCCTGCTCGCCATGAGCCTTGCCGCGGCTCCCGCCCGCGCAGCGGACGACGCCTCCCACTTCCTCCTGACACGCACGCTGGTGAACAAGCTGGTGGCGATGGAAGCCGAGTCGAAGCGGATGAAGGCGGAAAAGGACGACGAGGATTCGGCCGACCCCGAAACGGTGGAAGACCTGGTGCGCGTCCTGGAAAAGGACAAGCGGGCCAAGGCCATGCTGGCCAAGCACGGCATCAGCACCCGCGAATTCGCTTCGGCCACTTTCGCGATGATGCACGCGGGCTTCTTCGTGGCCTTCGAGCCGTCCATGGACAAGAAAAAGGCCGCCCAGACCCTGGCGGGCTACACCAAGGAGCAGCAGGCCAACATCGCGCTGGTACGCTCCATGAACCTGGCGAAAAACTAAGTCAGGCCAGCAGCGCGTTCTCGGCACGCGCGACAGCCGCCGCGCTGCCGCGCAGCACCACCACGTCGCCCGACTCCAGCACCGTGGACGGCTCGACGGGCAGGCGCATCTTGCCGCGCCGGATGGTGGTGACCTCCGCTCCCGCTCCTTCGATATCCACTTCGCTCAGGGCGCGGCCCACGCACCAGGCGCCGCCGCCCAAGGTCACCGAGTGCAGGCGGATCAGCTCCGCCTCGTCGCCAGTGTCGCTGGCCCCGTGGAAGAAGCCGCGCAGCGATGCGTAGCGCTCTTCGCGCGCCGCCTGCACGCGGTGCACCACGCGCCGCAGCGGCACGCCCAGCATCACCAGCGCGTGGGAAGCCAGCATCAGGCTGCCCTCCATCAGTTCCGGCACCACTTCGGCGGCTCCCGCTTCCTTCAGGCGGTCCAGGTCCGAATCGTCGTGGCTGCGCACGATCACCGGCAGCGTGGGCGCCAGCTCATGCACCAGGTGCAGCACCTTGAGCGCCGACGGCGTGCTGGCATAGGTGATCACGACCGCGCTGGCGCGGTAGATGCCCGCTGCGATCAGGCTCTCGCGCCGCGCCGCATCGCCATACGACACATTCGCGCCGGCGGCCTGCGCTTCCTGCACGCGTGTGGGGTCGAGGTCCAGCGCGTGGTATTCGATATGCTCTTCCTGCAGCAGGCGCGCCAGGTTCTGGCCGCTGCGCCCGAAGCCCGCCACGATCACGTGCTTCTGGGTGGACATGGTGCGCGCCGCGATCTTCGTGAGCGTCAGCGACTGCATCATCCACTCGTTGCTGGAGAACTTGAGCACCAGTTTGTCCGACTGTTCGATGAGGAAGGGCGCCAGAAGCATGGACAGCACCATGGAGGCCAGCACCACCTGGATCACAAAGGGATCCACCAGCTCCATGCCGCCCACCACGTTCAGCAGCACGAAGCCGAATTCGCCCGCCTGCGCCAGCGCCAGGCCGGTGCGCATGGCCGTGCCGTCCGATGAGCCGAACAGCTTCGCCAGCCCTGCGATGAGGGCGAACTTCATGAGCACCGGGCCCGCCAGCAGCACCAGCACCAGCCACCAGTTCTGGATCACCACCTGCACATTGAGCAGCATGCCCACGGTGATGAAGAAGAGCCCCAGCAGCACGTCGCGGAAGGGCTTGATGTCCTCTTCCACCTGGTGCTTGTATTCCGTTTCCGAGATCAGCATGCCCGCGACGAAGGCGCCCAGGGCCAGCGAGAGGCCTGCGCGCTCCGTAATCCAGGCCGCGCCCAGGGTCACAAGCAGCAGGTTGAGCATGAAGAGTTCCTGCGAGCGGCGCTTGACGACGATGGTGAACCAGCTGCGCATCAGCTTCTGGCCGATGAAGAGCAGCAGCACCAGCACGATCACGGCCTTGGCGGCGGCCCAGCCCAGGGTTTCCACCAGGTTGTCCGGATTGCGGGCCAGGGCGGGGATCAGGATCAGCAGGGGCACCACCGCCAGATCCTGGAACAGCAGGATGCCGATGATCTTGCGCCCATGCTCGCTTTCCAGCTCCAGCCGCTCGGTGAGCATCTTCACCACAATGGCCGTGGACGACATGGCGAGCGCGCCGCCCAGGGCAAAGGAAGCCTGCCAGCTCAAATGGATGGAGGGCGGCAGCGACCTGGCGATGAACCAGCCGAAGACCATGGTGGCGGCGATGGTGAGTCCCACCTGGGCCATGCCCAGCCCGAACACGATGCTGCGCATGGCCATGAGCTTGGGCAGGGAGAATTCCAGGCCGATCGAGAACATCAGGAAGACGACGCCGAATTCGGCCAGGATATGGGTGGCATGGCTCTCTTCGGCCAGGCCCAGGGCGTGCGGGCCGATCAGGATGCCGACGGCCAGGTAGCCCAGCATGGGAGGCAAATGGAGCATGCGGAAGGCCACCACGCCCAGAACCGCACTGCCCAGCAAAAGAAGGGTCAGTTCAAGAGGGGAGAACATTGATCTGGATCTATCCCGGTCGTCAGTCGATTGGTTTTACGTTGTTTATGACATCTGGCAAGTTTTTTGCTTTACCAATTCGGCTATACTTTCGGCATGAGTGTAACCCATGAAAAAACAATGCTGAAAGATTTTGATGCCAGTACCGCAACACGCGCCCTGGCGCTCGCCCGCGAGGCCCTGCAGATCGAGGCCGACGCCCTGAATGAGCTGCATGCGCGGCTGGCGACGGACGAAAGCGTCGGCAAGGCGGTGTCGTTGTTGCTGAATTGCAAAGGACGTGTCGTCGTCTCCGGCATTGGCAAGTCCGGCCACATCGGCCGCAAGATCGCCGCCACGCTGGCTTCCACCGGCACGCCGGCCCTCTTCGTGCATCCCGCCGAAGCCGCGCATGGCGACCTGGGCATGGTGACCCCGGAAGACGCCTTCATCGCCATCTCCTATTCGGGCGAGAGCTCGGAGCTCATGGCCATCCTGCCCGTGGTCAAACGCATGGGCGGCCTCGTGATCTCCATGACCGGCAAGGACGATTCCAGCCTCGCCCGCCTGGCGGACGTGCACCTGAACGTGGCCGTGGCCAAGGAGGCCTGCCCCATGAACCTGGCGCCCACGGCCAGCACCACTGTCACGCTGGCGCTGGGCGACGCCATCGCCGTCGCGCTGCTGGACCTGCGCGGCTTCAAGGAAGAAGACTTTGCGCGCTCCCATCCGGGCGGCGCCTTGGGCCGCCGCCTGCTGACGCACGTGCGCGACGTGATGCGCAGCGGCGACGCCGTGCCTGCCGTGAGCCCCGAGACCACGCTGCCGGACGCGCTCATGGAAATCACCCAGAAGGGCATGGGCATGACGGCCATCGTGGACGCCGAACGCCGCCCCCTGGGCGTGTTCACGGACGGCGACCTGCGCCGCATGATCGACAAGGTGCAGGACTTCAGCAAAGTGGTGATGCGCGACGTCATGCACGCCAACCCGCGCAGCATCGGGCCGGACAAGCTGGCCGTGGACGCGGTGGCTGTCATGGAGCAGCACCGCATCAACCAGATGCTGGTGGTGGATGCCGAAGGCAAGCTGGTAGGCGCCCTGCATATCCATGACCTGACGCGCGCCAAGGTGATCTGATGAGCGCTGCCTTCAATCTGGACAATGTGGCCCGCGCCGCCAAGGTGCGGCTGATGATCTTCGACGTGGACGGCGTGCTCACCGACGGCAGCCTGCACTACGGCGCCGAAGGCGAGTCGATGAAGACCTTCAACGTGCAGGACGGCCTGGGCATCAAGCTGCTGCAGGAATCGGGCGTGCAGACGGCCATCATCAGCGCGCGCCGCTCGCCGCAGGTGACGGCGCGTGCGCGCGACCTCGGCATCGAACTCGTGCATCAGGGCGGCCACGACAAGCTCACCCCCTTCAAGGCCATGCTGCAGCAGCTGGGCCTCGAGCCGGAGCAGGTGGGCTTCATCGGCGACGACGTGGTGGACCTGCCCATCCTGAGCCGCGTGGGCTTTGCCGTGTCCGTGCCCAACGGCCGCCCGGAAGTGCACAGCCGCGTGCACCACATCACGGAAGCCTTCGGCGGCCGCGGCGCGGTGCGCGAGGTCTGCGAGTTCGTGATGCGTGCGCAGAACAGCTATGACAGAATCCTGAACCAGTTCATGGTCTGAGGAACACAATGCGCAACCAGAGGACTGCCCACCGTTTCAAGGTTTCCATCGGCATGATGCTGGCGCTGTTCTGCGCCATCGGCAGCTTCTGGCTGCTGGAGCTGATGAACCGCAGCGGCGCGGAACTGCAGGCGGACCGCCGCCTCAATGAGCCGGACCATATCATCGAGCGCTTCAGCCTTGTGCGCATGACGAAGGACGGCAAGCCGAGCTACATCATCTCGGGCGACAAGCTCACGCACCGCCCGGTGGACGATTCTTCGGAGATCGACAAGCCCGTCGTGCGCAGCCTGTCCGGCGAGAACGCGCCGATGGATATTCACGCGGCGCGCGCCCGCATCGACGACGACAACAGCCGCGTGGTGCTGTCGGGCGACGTACGGATCGACCGCGCGGCCTCCGCCACGGCCCAGGAATTCCGCCTGCGCACGCCGGAGCTCACCATTTATCCTGACGAGGACCGCATGCAGACCGACAAGCCGGTCAGCATCACTTCGGGCGCCGCCACCATGAGCGGCATTGGCATGGCGGTCAACAACGCCACCAGCCAGGTCGAAGTCAAGCAGCGCTTGCGGATCACCTATCCGCCGCACCCGCGCTAAAAGCCTATTGGAGCAAAGATGAAATACCTGATCAAACCAATCCTCGCCGCGGCAGCCCTGCTGGCTGCGGCCTTGCCTGCGTCGGCCGAGAAAGCCGACTCCAGCAAGCCCACGCAGATCGAAGCGAACCAGGGCACTTCGGACGAAGTGAAGCAGACCCGCACCCTGATCGGCGACGTGGTGCTCACCCGCGGCACCCTGATCATGAAGGCAGGCCGCGCCCTGGTGACCACCGATCCGCAAGGCTACCAGTACGTGACCTTCTGGGGCGCGCCCGGCGCGCTGGCCACCTTCCGCCAGAAGCGCGATGGCGGCGACCTGTGGATCGAAGGCGAGGCCGAACGCATCGAGTACGACAACAAGGCGGAAATCGTGCGCCTCATCTCCAAGGCCAAGGTGCGCCGCCTGGAAGGCGTGAAGCCCACCGAGGACGTGGAAGGCCCCTTCATCTCCTACGACAGCCGCAAGGAATTCTTCACCGTGGAGAACAGCTCCTCCGGCCAGAGCAAGCCTGGCAGCGGCCGCGTGAGGATGGTGATCCAGCCGAACTCCAGGGCGGCTACCGCTCCTGCACCGGCGCCGGGGAAATAAGCATGCAAGGACAAAGCTGCGGCAGTACCCTCATCGTTCGCGGATTGCAGAAGAGCTACGGCAAGCGCCAGGTGGTGCATGACGTGTCGCTGCAGGTGGAATGCGGGGAAGTGGTAGGCCTGCTGGGACCGAACGGCGCGGGCAAGACCACCTCCTTCTACATGATCGTGGGCCTCGTGCCTTCGGACGCGGGCACCATCGACATCAGCGGCACGGACATCTCCAACCTGGCCATCCACCAGCGCGCCACCATGGGGCTTTCCTATCTCCCGCAGGAAGCTTCCGTGTTCCGCAAGCTCACGGTGGAAGAGAATATCCGCGCCGTGCTGGAGATCCAGAAGGTGGACGGCAAGGCCCTGACCAAGGCGCAGATCGACGAGCGCCTGGACACGCTGCTGGCGGACCTGCAGATCGAGAAGCTGCGCGAGAATCCGGCCCTGTCGCTGTCAGGCGGCGAGCGCCGCCGCGTGGAAATTGCGCGCGCCCTCGCCACCAATCCGCGTTTCGTGCTGCTGGACGAGCCTTTCGCTGGCGTGGACCCGATTGCGGTCATAGAGATTCAACGGATTGTGCGCTTCCTCAAGGAGCGCGGCATTGGCGTACTGATTACCGACCACAATGTGCGCGAAACGCTTGGCATCTGCGATCGCGCCTATATCATTAACCAGGGCAGCGTGCTGGCTTCCGGCCGCCCCGATGACATCATCGCCGACGAATCCGTACGCCGAGTCTATCTCGGCGAGCATTTCCGCATGTAAGGCCATGAAACAATCCCTGCAACTGCGAACGTCGCAGCATCTTGCGTTGACGCCGCAATTGCAGCAGTCCATCCGGCTGCTGCAATTGTCCACGCTTGAGCTGCATCAGGAGCTGGAGCAGCTGCTAACCGAAAACCCCCTGCTCGAACGTCTGGACGACCCGCTGGACCGCAGCGTGCGCCTTCTCGCCGACGGCGCCATCGGCCAGAGCGCGCCGGCGGCCACGCCAGCCGAAGGACCGCCCGGCGAGAACGGGCCGCAGGCCGAGGCCGCGCCTGCGGAAGCCGAACCCTACGAAGGCGACAGCGTGGCCGAGGGCGACAGCGACTGGTCGGGTTCGGGCAGCGGCAAGGCCCCGGACGACGAGGACGCGCGCCCGCAGCTGGAAGCGAGCCACCACAGCCTGCGCGACCATCTGCTGGAGCAGATGCGCGTCACCGTGCAGGAGCCGCGCGACCGGGCGCTGATGGAACTCATCATCGATGCGCTGGACGACAACGGCTATCTTGAAGAAAGCCTCGAGGAAATCCACGCGCGCATTCCGGAAGAGGCGGATGTGGAGCTGGAGGAGCTGCAGACGGCGCTCACGCTGCTGCAAAGCTTCGACCCCGTGGGCGTGGGCGCGCGCAACGCGTCCGAATGCCTCGCCATCCAGATCAGGCGCATGCCGCACATTCCACTGGTCACGCGCCGCATGGCCTTGTGCATCGTGGAAAAACACCTCACCTGGTTCGCCCAGCGCGACTTCAACAAGCTGAAGAAAGCGCTCGATTGCGACGAGGAAGATCTGCGCGAAGCCCAGGCCGTGATCCGCCGCTGCAACCCGCATCCGGGCGCCGCCTTCGCGCAGGATGCGTCAGACTATGTCGTGCCGGACGTGATCGTGAAGAAGGGCCGCAACGGCTGGGTCGTCACGCTGAACAACGACGTGATGCCGCGCCTGCGCGTCAATGCGCTGTATGCCAGTTTGCTCAAGCAGGGCAAGGGCGAAACGCAGATGAATGCGCAGCTGCAGGAGGCCAAGTGGCTCATCAAGAACATGCGCCAGCGGTTTGACACAATTTTGCGCGTTGCACAAGCAATCGTGGAGCGGCAGAAGAACTTTTTCTCGCACGGCGCCGTCGCCATGAGACCCCTTGTGTTGCGCGAAATTGCTGATACACTGGGTTTACACGAGAGTACTATTTCTCGCGTAACAACTCAGAAATACATGCTCACCCCACATGGGATGTTTGAGTTGAAATATTTCTTTGGTAGCCACGTCGCGACTGAAGCTGGGGGTGAAGCTTCCTCGACCGCGATCCGTGCGCTGATTGTGCAATTCACAGGAGCAGAAGACCCGAAAAATCCCTTATCCGACAGTAAGATTGCGGACATGCTAGGAGAACAGGGCATGGTGATTGCGCGACGTACTGTTGCCAAGTATCGCGAAGCCTTGAAGATCCCTCCCGTCAGCCTCCGCAAGTCCTTGTAGTGCATGGGCTCCCCGTGAGCCTTGTAGAGCGACATCATCTTTTAGGAGTGTGTATGAATCTCACCATCAGTGGACATCATCTCGAAGTGACCCCCGCGATTCGCGAATACGTCCAAAACAAGCTGGAGCGCGTGAGACGCCATTTCGATCAAGTGATCGACATTGCTGTCATCCTGAGTGTAGATAACCTCACCGAGAAAGAAAAACGCCAGAAAGCCGAAATCAACCTGCGCATGTCGGGCAAGACCGTGTATGTGGAGAGTTTGGCGCAAGACCTGTATGCCGCGATCGACACCCTGATCGACAAACTGGACCGGCAGGTCATGAAATACAAAGACAAAGTCCAGAACCACAACCATGATGCGATAAAGCATCGCGCCGAGACCTTGGAATCTCCGGCCAGCGCCGCATAAAACAGCGGCATCACCAAACAAGGGCGCACAGGCGCCCTTTTTTGTGCCCCTTCATTCCGCCACTGCCGCAGCAATCGTTTCGCGCAGCCACTTGTGCGCCGGGTCGCGGTGCACGCGCTCGTGCCACAGCATGGCCATTTCGTAGCCGCGAATCGGCACTGGCGCCTCCAGCTGCTGCAGTTCCGGCGCGTCGCGCAGCAGGCGCGAGGGCAGCATCGCCACCAGGTCGGTGGAGGCAAGCACCGAACGCAGGAAGAGAAAATGCGGCACCGACAGCACCACGCGGCGCGTGGCGCCAGCCGCCGCCAGCGCCTCGTCGCTCACGCCCGAGAAACTGCCGCCGCCGGGGGACACGATGGCGTGTTCCAGCGCGCAGAACTGCGCCAGCGTCGGCGCCTTCTTCAGTTTCGGATGCCCCTTGCGCGCCACCAGCACATAGCGCTCCGTGAACAGGGCCCTCCTGCGCAGTCCGGGCGGCGCCTCCTCGCTCGTGTGCAGGGCCAGGTCGATGTCGCCCTGTTCCGCCTGCCTGGCGATGCGGCTGGTCACCACGGGAAGGACCGCCAGCCGCGTGCCGGGCGCCTGCTGCCTCAGGCGGGGCAGGGCGGGCAGCAGAACCGCCGATTCGCCATAGTCCGCCGCCGCCACGCGCCAGGTATTGGCCGCTTCGGCGGGGGCGAAGTCTCCGGCCGGGCCCAGGGCCTGCTCCAGCCCCTGCAGGGCCAGGCGCAGCGGCTCGCGCAGCTCCTCCGCGCGCGCCGTGGGCTGCATGCCGCGCGGACCGGGCAGGAGCAGCGGGTCGCCGAAAATGTCGCGCAGCTTGGCGAGGTGCACGCTCACGGAGGGCTGGGACAGGTGCAGGCGCTGCGCCGCCCTCGTCACGTTGTGCTCGCTCAGCAGCACGTCCAGTGTCACAAGCAGGTTCAGATCGATGCCGCGCAGATTAATCACAGTAATACCTGGAATTCTATTAATTCATTTCCACTATACCTGAGAAATTCGTAAGCTGCCTTCTCCTTATTGTGAAAGCTCAGCCATGAATATCCTGCTCATCTACGCTCATCCCGAACCAACTTCGCTCAACGCCGCGCTTCGCGACTTCACCGTCGGCCGCCTTCAGGCCGCGGGCCATACCGTGGTGGTGTCCGACCTGTATGCCATGGAATGGAAAGCCCGGCTGGACGCGGCCGACACGCTGGCCCACGAGCCCGGCCAGCCGTTCAAGCCCACCACCGCCTCGAAGCATGCCTTCGAAAACGGCCTGCAAAGCGCAGACATCGCCGCCGAACAGGCGAAGCTGCTCGCGGCGGACGTGGTGCTCTTCCAGTTTCCGCTGTGGTGGTTCTCCATGCCCGCCATCATGAAAGGCTGGTTCGAGCGCGTGTACGCCTATGGACTGGCCTACGGCGTGGGGGAGCATTCCGACCGCCACTGGGGCGACCGCTACGGCGAGGGCAGCTTTGCGGGCAAGCGCGCCATGCTGATCGTGACCACCGGCGGCTGGGAATCCCATTACGGACCGCGCGGCATCAATGGCCCCATCGAAGACATCCTCTTCCCCATCCACCATGGCATGCTCCACTACCCGGGCTTCGACGTGCTGCCGCCCTTCGTGCAATACCGCGTGGAACGCATGGGCGAGGAACGCTTTGCCGCCATCTGCGAACAGCTGGGCCAACGGCTCGATACGCTCGCAGATACGCCGCCCATTCCCTTCCGCAAGCAGAACTTCGGCGACTACCTCATCCCCTCCCTGGAGCTGCACCCCGACCTCGCGCCAGGCGCCGCAGGCTTCGCCGTCCACGTCGCATAGTCGCCGCAGCAACGTTACAATGGGCGATCTTAACTATTCGGCATTAGGCGATGAGCGAATTCGTCCAGACTCATGTAACGAACGGCGCGGGCATCATTACGCTGGACCGCCCCAAGGCCCTGAATTCCCTGTCGCTGGACATGGTCAGGGCCATCACTGCTGCGTTGCAGCAGTGGCGCGATGACACAAATATCGCTGCCGTCATCATCCGCTCCACGAGCGAAAAGGCGCTGTGCGCGGGCGGCGATATCCGCTTCTTCTACGAAGTGGGCCAGGCCACGCCGCGCGGCGGCAGCGCCTTGCTGGAAGACTTCTTCACCGAGGAGTACGCCCTCAACCACCTGATCCATTTCTACCCCAAGCCTTACATCGCGCTGATGGACGGCGTGGTGATGGGCGGCGGCATGGGTATCGCCCAGGGAGGACCGGACTGCGGCGTGCGCATCGTGACCAGCCGCACGAAGATGGCCATGCCCGAAGTGAATATCGGTCTCTTCCCGGATGTGGGCGGCAGCCACTTCCTGTCGCACGCGCCGGGCAAACTCGGCATGTATCTCGGCCTGACCGGCGCCACGGTCGGCGCCGCGGACGCGCTCTACCTCGATCTTGCCGACCACTTCGTGCCGGAGCGTGAACTGGACGCCCTGTCCTCGCTGCTGGCCGCCACGCCGGGCCGCGAGCTGCGCACCGCCATCGCATCCTTCTGCCAGCCCTTGCGCGAAGGCGCGGGCGCCAGCGAGCTGGAAGCCCAGCGCGCACTGATCGACCGCCATTTCGCGCATTCCACTGTGGCCGCCATCATGGACTCCCTGCGCAGCGACGCCGCACCCTTCGCGCAGAAGGCGCTGAAGATGATGGAACTGCGTTCGCCGCTCATGATGTGCGTGACCCAGGAGCTGCTCAGGCGCGGCGCATCCATGAGCGTGGCGGACTGCCTGCGCATGGAGCGCAACCTCGTGCGCCGCAATTTCGAGCACGGCGAAGTGATCGAAGGCGTGCGCGCGCTGGTGATCGACAAGGACAACCAGCCGAAGTGGAACCCGCCCTCGCTGGCCGAAGTCAGCGACGCCATGGTGTCGCGCTTCTTCGAGCCCGTGTGGCCGGCTGCCGCCCATCCCCTGCGCCATCTCGCATGAAGGAACTGGACCGCATCGACCGCGAAATCCTGAACATCCTGCAGGAGAATGCGGCCACGCCGCTGCGCGAGATTGCGGAGAAGGTGCACTCCTCGGTTGCCACCTGCCAGCGCCGCATCGCCCAGCTGCGCGCCAGCGGCGTGCTGCTGAAGGACGTGTCCCTCGTGGACCGCGTGCTGGCGGGCATGGCGCTGACGGTCTTCGTATCGGTGGAGCTGGAACACCAGAACAGCGCCATCCTCAAGCAGTTCGAGGCGCGCATGCGCGAGGAGCCGCTGGTAATGTCCTGCTACGAGGTGGCGGGAGAGTTCGACTTCATGCTGATCGTGACGGCGCCTTCGATGGACGCCTATCACGAGTTCACGCGCCGCGTCTTCACTTCCAATAACAACGTCATCAACGTCAAGAGCCTGTTCGCCATGAACTGTTCGAAGTTCGAGACCAAGCTGACACTGTGAGAAATCTTCCCGCGGCGCCCGGCCATTTCGGGATTTCGTACCGCCGCCGGTGACTAAGATGTTCCTTCCATTGAAAGGAGCATCATGATCGACCACGTATCCCTCGGTTCCAGCGACCTGCAGCGCGCGCTGGACTTCTACAAAGCCTGCCTTGAGCCTCTCGGCTATACGGTGCAGCATCAGGACGCGGGCCAGGCCATCTTCGGCGCCAACGGCAAATGGCAGTTCGCGCTTTATCCGGCGCAGAACGGCGACCCGCTGAACGGCCACCGCACCCATGTCGCTTTCTCTTCACCCTCGGAGGATGCCACGCGCGCCTTTCACGACGCAGCGCTCGCGCGCGGTGCGAAAACCCTGCGCCTGCCTGGCCTGCGGCCGGACATCAATGACCAGTATTTCGGAACGATGGTCACGGACCCCGACCAGCACGTGATCGAGGTCGTGCACTGGCGCGATTAGGACTGTTCGCGGTGGCGCAGTACGACGCGCTCGTTGGCGTGGAAGTACTTCGCCAGGCGCTCGGCCATGTACACCGAGCGGTGCTGGCCGCCGGTGCAGCCGATGGCCACCGTCAGGTAGCTGCGGTTATCGGTCTTGAATGAAGGCAGCCACTTCTCGATGAAGGCGCGGATATCGCGGAACATCTCTTCCGCTGTCGGCTGGGCGTCGAGGAAGGCGATCACGGGCGCGTCCCGTCCCGTCAATGGGCGCAGGTCCAGATCGTAGTAGGGATTCGGGATGGCGCGCACGTCGAACACGAAGTCGGCGTCCAGCGGCACGCCCAGCTTGAAGGCAAAGGACTCGAAGAAGAGCGTCAGCGGCGCGTTCTCGCTCTGCACCAGGTCCTTCACCCATCCGCGCAGCTTGTTCGCGCTCAGTTCCGAAGTATCGATCACGTGGCCAAGCTGCTCGATGGCCGAGAGGCGTTCGCGCTCTTCCTGGATGCACTCGATCAGGGTGCGGCGCCCGGCCGGGTTCTGGCCGGGACGCAGTTCATGCGAAAGCGGGTGGCTGCGGCGTGTTTCGGAAAAGCGCGCGACGAGGGAATGCGTGTTCGCGGTCAGGAACATGACCTTGACGTCATGCCCCAGCTCCTTGAGCTTCTGGATATCGGCAGGCAGGCTGGTCAGCGAAGCCGCGCTGCGCGCGTCCACCGCCACGGCAAGCATCTGCGTGCCTTCTTCGCACAAGGTGGAAACAAGATTGGCCAGCAATGCGGGCGGCAGATTGTCCACGCAGTAGAAGCCCGTATCTTCGAGGACGTTCAGTGCGACGGACTTGCCGGAGCCGGAAATGCCAGTAATGAGAACGATGCGCATGCGCGCATGATACCGTAATTCGCCGCTCAGTCGCCGCTCATGGCTTGACGCTGGTGTAGCAGGGGTTTCGCGGAGCACTGCTCCGCGCCTGCGGAACGGTGCGCGCTTGCAAGCGCGCACTCCTTAGCAGCACTCAATCTCCGCTCATGGCTTGACGCTGGTGTAGCAGGGGTTTCGCGGAGCACTGCTCCGCGCCTGCGGAACGGTGCGCGCTTGCAAGCGCGCACTCCTTAGCAGCACTCAATCTCCGCTCATGGCTTGACGCTGGTGTAGCAGGGGTTTCGCGGAGCACTGCTCCGCGCCTGCGGAACGGTGCGCGCTTGCAAGCGCGCACTCCTTAGCAGCACTCAATCTCCGCTCATGGCTTGACGCTGCCGCTCCATGAATTCCTGCAGGGTGTCGATGCCGCGCAGCTGGAGGATGGTGTTGCGCACGGCCGCTTCCAGCAGCACCGCGATGTTGCGGCCGGCCGCCACGGGGATCACGACCTTGCGGATCGGCAGGCCCAGCACGTCTTCCGTGGGGAACTGGAAGGGCAGGCGTTCCACTTCCTCTTCCAGCGCCGAGCGGCGCACGAGGTGCACGATCAGCTTGAGGCGCATCTTGCGGCGCACGGCGGTCTCGCCGAAGATGGCCTTGATGTCCAGCAGGCCCAGACCACGCACTTCGAGCAGGTTCTGCAGCAGCGGCGGGCAGCGGCCTTCGATCATGTTCGGCGCGATGCGCGAGAACTCCACGGCATCGTCCGCCACCAGGCCGTGGCTCCGGGAGATCAGTTCCAGGCCCAGCTCGCTCTTGCCGAGGCCCGAGTCGCCCGTAATGAGCACGCCCACGCCCAGCACGTCCATGAACACGCCATGCATGATGATGCGCTGGGCCAGCTTCTTGGACAGGTAGACGCGCAGGAAGTCGATCACCTGGGCCGCGGGCAGCGGCGTGGAGAACAGGGGAATATTCTTCTCGTCGCAAATGGCGAGAATGTCCGGCGGCGTTTCCAGGCCCTGGGCGATGATGAGGGCGGGCGGTCCGCCCGCAATCAGCTCGCCGATCACATGGGCGCGCGTGAGCGATTTGAGGCGCTGGTAGTAGTTGATTTCCTGATGGCCGAAGACCTGGATGCGGCCGGGGTGGATGGTGTTGAGGTGGCCGACCTGGTCGGCGGCCGAGGCCACGTCCCCGGAGATGAGGCGCTCGCCGCCGGGGAAACCGGCAAACCAGCCCAGCTGCAAAGTCTCGCGATTGTCGTCGTAGAGGCGTTGTATCGTCAGCGGGGTTTGCAGCATGGGTTTGCCTAAGGGAATAATGACGCCTTAGTTTAACCCGCCGCCTGCAAGCTGGGTTGCCAATTCACGATGCGGCTGTGCACGGATTTGGGGTCGGGGTCGGTGGTGAGCGCCGCGCGGAAGGCGTCGTCCGAGAACATCTCCGCAATCTCGGACAGGATCTCCAGGTGCTGCTGGGTCACATGGTCCGGAATCAGGAGGAAGAACAGCAGGTTGACGGGCTTGCCGTCCGGCGATTCAAAGGGAATCGGCTCGGCCAGGCGCACGAAGGCGGCCAGCGGCGACTTCAGGCTCTTGGAACCCTTGATGCGGCCGTGCGGAACGGCCACACCATGCCCCAGGCCGGTGGAACCAAGCCGCTCTCGCGCGAACAGGTTGTCGGAAACGGTGGAGCGGGCGATACCGCAGTTATTCTCGAAAATCAGGCCGGCTTGCTCGAAAGCGCGCTTCTTGCTGGAGACTTCCAGATCCAGCTGGACGTTTTCGAGCGAGAGAATTTTGCTCAGGTTGTTCATAACGCGACGTGGAATGGTGCGACGCACAAAGATGGCATGCGTGCGGAATTATAGGCCTGTTTGAGGCCGCTGGCATCCGTTTTCGCTTGCCGCCAAGCCACGCGGGACCGGCGTGGCACCACCAGGAACTGTCCTTTTTTCCGAAACAGCTATTTCCACACAAAAAACGCCTGCGATACGAATTTTTCGCCAGCGCAAGCGCCTTTCCACCGATTTTTGCGCGCTTTGCCGGGCTTGGCTTGATCCAGGGCAAAAAAACTACTGGCGCGCGTTGCGCAGGTTGGATGGGCGCTGCGCACCACTAAAGTTGGTACGCCAGGGATTAATATCAAGGCCGCCCCGTCGGGTATATCGCGCATAAACGGTCAGGTGCTGCGGTTTGCACTGGCGCAAGATGTCCGTGAAGATGCGCTCCACGCACTGCTCGTGGAACTCGTTGTGTTCCCGGAAACCGATCAGGTATTTGAGCAGGCTTTCCTGGTCGATCTGCGGGCCCGCGTAGCTGATCTGCACGCTGCCCCAGTCCGGCTGGCCCGTCACCAGGCAGTTCGACTTGAGCAGGTGGGAAACGAGCGTTTCCTCGACCGGCAGCTCCTCGAAGTTGGCGCGCAGCACTTGCGGCTGGGGTGCGTAATTGTCCACCTCGATATCCAGGCGGTCGAGCAGCAGGCCTTCCAGCTCGCCCATCTGCAGCTTGCCGAAATCTTCCTGCATGGTCAGCTGCACGTGCACGTTGCTGCCTGCGGCGGCGGAGAGGTCCTGCTGCAACAGGGTGCGCAGGGCTTCCGGTCCGCCCAGGCGGGTCTGGTTGAAGGAATTCAGGTAGAGCTTGAAGGACTTCGATTCGATGATGTTGGGCGAATCGGCCGGCACGGTGATCCGCGCGACCGCCACCTGCGGCTTGCCGCGCATGTTCAGCCAGGAAAGCTCATACGCATTCCACACGTCCACCCCGAAGAAGGGCAGGGTGCCCTGCAGGCCCAGCTCCTCGCGCTTGGTCTGGCGGGGAATGGGGAAGAGCAGTTCGGGCGCGTAGTCCGTGCGGTAGGCGGAAGTCTTGCCGAGGGGGGATTGGTCGGGAGAGTTCATGGTTTGCGTTCAGTGATGCAGGGGACAGAGGGGACAGACCCCGGACGGGGTCTGTCCCCGGTGCCTCAGTCGATCACCGAACACAGTTGGCCGACTGTGTTCGGTGGCGGACTGGGATTTCGGGGACAGACCCTGTTCAGGGTCTGTCCCCTCCACTATTTTCTACAGGAAGAGTTTATACACCGGATTCTGGGTTTCGTCCCAGTAGCGGTAGCCAAGCGTGGCGAGGAACTGTGCGAATTCGTCCATTTCGCCCGGCGGCACCTGCAGGCCGATCAGGATGCGGCCCACGTCGCCGCCTTGCGAGCGGTAGTGGCAGAGCGAGATATTCCAGTTGGGGGCCATGCTGTTCAGGAAGCGCATCAGGGCGCCCGGGCGTTCGGGGAATTCGAAGCGGTAGAGCAGCTCGTCCTTTGCCAGCGCGCTCTTGCCACCTACCAGGTGCCGCAGGTGGGTCTTCGCCAGCTCGTCGTGCGTCATGTCCAGGGTCTGGAAGCCGTCCTCCTCGAAGCGGCGCGCCACGGCGGCCGTTTCCGAACGCTCCGCGATCTGGATGCCGACGAAGACGTGGGCCTGGTCGCGGTCGCTGATGCGGTAGTTGAACTCCGTCACGTTGCGCGGGCCCACCAGTTCGCAGAAGCGCTTGAAGCTGCCGCGCTGCTCGGGCATGGTCACCGCATACAGGGCCTCGCGCGCTTCGCCCAGCTCCGCGCGTTCGGCCACGAAGCGCAGGCGGTCGAAGTTCATGTTGGCGCCGCTGCACACGGTGATAAGGGTCTGGTTCTGCACCGGGTCCTTGCTCAGCTCCGCGCGCTCCACATAGGCCTTGGCGCCCGCCACGGCCAGCGCGCCGGAGGGTTCGAGGATGGAGCGGGTGTCGGTGAACACGTCCTTGATGGCGGCGCTGATCGCGTCGGTATCGACCACGATCACTTCGTCCACGAACTGCTGCGCGAGGCGGAAGGTTTCCTGGCCTACGAGGCGCACGGCCGTGCCGTCCGCGAACAGGCCCACGTCCGCCAGCGTGAGGCGTTCCCTCGCCTTCAGGCTGCGCGCCATGGCGTCCGAATCCATGGTCTGCACGCCGATCACCTTGATGTCCGGGCGCACCTGCTTCACGTAGGCGCCGATGCCGGCGATCAGGCCGCCGCCGCCGATGGGTACGAAAATGGCATGGATCGGGCCTGAATGCTGGCGCAGGATCTCCATGCCCACCGTGCCCTGGCCCGCGATCACGTCCGGGTCGTCGAATGGGTGCACGAAGGTGAGCTTCTGTTCCTGTTCCAGGGTAATGGCGTGGTTGTAGGCGTCCGTATAGGATTCGCCGTGCAGCACCACTTCGGCGCCGCGCGCCTTCACCGCATCGATCTTCACGGTCGGCGTGGTGGTGGGCATCACGATCACGGCGCGGCAGCCGAGCCGCGCCGCGGACAAGGCCACGCCCTGCGCATGGTTGCCTGCGGAGGCGCAAATGACGCCGCGCTTCAATTGCGCGTCGCTCAGATGGGCCATCTTGTTGTAAGCGCCGCGCAGCTTGAAGCTAAAGACGTCCTGCATATCCTCGCGCTTGAAATAAATTCGGTTCCGGAAGCGCTGCGACAGGGTCGGCGCCAGTTCCAGCGGCGTTTCGGAAGCCACGTCGTAGACGCGTGCGGTCAGGATCTTCTTCAGGTAGTCGATAGTCATAGTCTGCAAAGCTGTGTGAATCGGAGGGACTTGCTTATCAACGGCGGGTAACCGAGGGGAGGTGCGCCGGCGCCGCGGGTCTGCGGGCGACGGACTGTTCATTCGTGCGGTATGTGCTTGAATCGCTTCATTATAATGGACGGCACAAGCCACCTGCATAATCACTGAATGATCGAATCTGCCATCAGCTGGCTGCTGGGCGTTCTGGCGGCGCCGGAAGTGGGGCTGACTTCGGTGTTCATCATCAGTTTCGTTTCCGCCACCCTCGTACCCCTCGGCTCCGAACCTGCCGTGTTTGCCGTCGTGAAGGCGAACGAAGCCCTGTTCTGGCCCGCCATCGCCGTCGCCACCTGCGGCAACACCCTGGGCGGGGTGGTCGACTACTGGATCGGCTACTACGCCAAGGCCGCCTTCGCCAAGGAGCGCCAGAGCCGCTGGTTCGGCTGGCTGGCGCATTACGGCGCCAAGACCATGCTCCTGTCCTGGGTTCCGGCCATCGGCGACCCGCTGTGCACGCTGGGAGGCTGGCTCAAGCTGCCGTTCTGGCCTTCCGTGGTCTACATGGCCATTGGCAAAATGGCGCGTTATCTCACCATGACCGCGCTATTGCTGTATGTTCCGGACGGCTTCTGGCGTTCTTTGGCGCACTTTTTGGGCGGTTAGCCGAATAATATTTCGTTGCTTGACGTTTACGTTACCCAAGCTTGCCATAAGGCCTTGACGCATGGTGCGCCGCAATACGATAGAATGGTTCCCCCGAAGCGTCACCCATTGTCTTTCGTATAATGAACGCCCCAGCCCAAATCCAGGCCCTCCTGGCCGATTCGCCAGACGGCCACGCTCCCACGCGCTTGCGCGAAATCCCCTACAACTACACCTCGTTCTCCGACCGCGAGATCGTGATCCGTCTGCTGGGTGAAGAGTCCTGGTCCCTGCTGGATGAGCTGCGCGGCGCGCGCCAGACCGGCCGGTCCGCGCGCATGCTGTACGAGGTGCTGGGCGATATCTGGGTGGTGCGCCGCAACCCCTATCTGCAGGACGACCTGCTGGATAACCCGAAGCGCCGCCAGGAACTGATCGACGCGCTGCAGCACCGCCTGACGGAAGTGGACAAGCGCCGCCTCACCGTGGATGCGGCGGACGACGACGCCTTCGCCGTGAAGCGCCGCGAGAATGTGGAAAAGCTGATCAAGGCGGCGCGCCAGGCGGTTGCCGACTTCGGCGAGGAATTCCGCCAGACGTACGACCTGCGCAAGCGCGCGGTGAAGGTGCTGGGCCGCTATACGGACAAGCACAATATCTGCTTCGACGGCATGAAGCGCATCACGCACGTCACCGACGCCACCGACTGGCGCGTTGAGTACCCCTTCGTCGTGCTCACGCCGGACACCGAAGAGGAAATGGCGGGCCTGGTGAAGGGCTGCATCGAGCTTGGCCTCACCATCATTCCGCGCGGCGGCGGCACCGGCTACACGGGCGGCGCCATTCCGCTCACGCCCATGTCCGCCGTCATCAACACGGAAAAGCTGCTGACCCTGGGCGCGGTGGAAATGAAGGTGCTGCCGGGCGTGGACCGCGAATACGCCACCATCTTCTCGGAAGCGGGCGTCATCACCAACAAGGTCTCCGAGGCGGCCGAGAAGGCGGGCTTCGTGTTCGCCGTCGATCCGACCTCGGCGCATGCTTCCTGCATCGGCGGGAATATCGCCATGAACGCGGGCGGCAAGAAGGCCGTGCTGTGGGGCACCGCGCTGGACAACCTGGCTTCCTGGCGCATGGTCGACCCGAACGGCGACTGGCTGGAAGTCACGCGCCTGGACCACAACCTCTCGAAGATCCACGACACGCCGCTGGCCCGCTTCAAGCTGGAGTGGACGCATCCCACTGCGCGCGGCGAAGCGAAAGGCGCGCCGTTCAAGACCGAGATCCTTGAAATCGAAGGCCGCCGCTTCCGCAAGGAGGGCCTGGGCAAGGACGTGACGGACAAGTTCCTCGCTGGCCTGCCCGGTATCCAGAAGGAGGGCTGCGATGGCCTGATCACCTCCGCGCGCTGGATCCTGCACAAGATGCCCAAGCACACGCGCACCGTCTGCCTGGAATTCTTCGGCCAGGCGCGCGACGCGATTCCATCGATCGTGGAGATCAAGGACTATCTCGATGGCCTCCCTGCGCAAGGCGAGCAGTTCTCCACCCTGCGCCTGGCGGGCCTGGAGCACCTGGACGAGCGCTACCTGCGCGCCGTGGGCTACGCCACCAAATCCAAGCGCGGCGTGCTGCCGAAGATGGCGCTGTTCGGCGACATCGTGGGCGACGACGAGAACGCCGTGGCGCTGGCCGCATCGGAAGTGGTGCGCCTGGCGAACACCCGCGTGGGCGAAGGCTTCGTGGCCGTGAGCCCGGAAGCGCGCAAGAAGTTCTGGCTGGACCGCGCCCGCACCGCCGCCATCGCCAAGCACACCAACGCCTTCAAGATCAACGAGGACGTGGTGATTCCGCTGAACCGCATGGGCGAGTACACGGACGGCATCGAGCGCATCAACATCGAGCTCTCGGTGAAGAACAAGCTGCAGCTGGCCGAGGCCCTGCGTGGCTTTATTGCGGCCGGAAACCTCCCCGTCGGCAAGAGCGACGACGCCACCGACGACAAGGTGGGCGACGCCGAGATGCTGGGCGACCGCCCGGCCCAGGCCCTTGCCCTCATCGAGGAAGTGCAGGCCCGCTGGACCTACCTGCTGGAGCACCTGGACCAGCCGCTGGCCGAAGCGCGCGATGCGCT
Source organism: Massilia endophytica (assembly GCF_021165955.1). Classification (NCBI taxonomy): domain Bacteria; kingdom Pseudomonadati; phylum Pseudomonadota; class Betaproteobacteria; order Burkholderiales; family Oxalobacteraceae; genus Massilia; species Massilia endophytica. The sequence goes on from NZ_CP088952.1 coordinate 5,268,131, forward strand.
GTATGCGTACGGCCTGGGCGAACTGCGAACGGTGTTCGACGCGCGCCTGCAGACCCAGCCCGGCGCGACCCTTTTCGACGTGGTGCAGGATCGCACCATCCGCATCAGCTGGAAGCAGGAGCTGCGCGCGCCGCTGCGCCAGATCTTCAACGGCGCGGCCTTCAAGCTGATCCTGGACGAGGCCACGGCCCTGCACAAGCAGATCCTGCGCGGCCGCGTGTTCGTGGCCCTGCACATGCACGCGGGCGACGGCAACGTGCACACCAACCTGCCCGTGAATTCGGACCACTACGAAATGCTGCAGGACGCGCACAAGGCCGTAGCGCGCATCATGAAGCTGGCCCGTTCGCTGAACGGCGTGATCTCGGGCGAGCACGGCATCGGCATCACCAAGCTGGAATTCCTCACTGAGGAGGAGATCGGCGACTTCCGCGACTACAAGCTGCGCGTCGATCCGGAAGGGCGCTTCAACAAGGGCAAGCTGCTCAACCTGCCCGGCATGGAAGCCGACCTGCGCAATGCCTACACGCCGTCCTTCGGCCTGATGGGCCATGAGTCGCTCATCATGCAGCAGAGCGACATCGGCGAAATCGCCAACAGCGTGAAGGACTGCCTGCGCTGCGGCAAATGCAAACCCGTTTGCACCACGCACGTGCCGCGCGCAAACCTGCTGTATTCGCCACGCGACAAGATCCTGGCGACTTCCTCGCTGATCGAAGCCTTCCTGTACGAGGAGCAGACCCGCCGCGGCATCTCCATCCGCCACTGGGAAGAGTTCGAGGACGTGGCCGACCACTGCACCGTGTGCCACAAGTGCGTGTCCCCGTGCCCGGTCAATATCGACTTCGGAGACGTGTCCATGAACATGCGCAACCTGCTGCGCAAGATGGACAAGCGCAGCTTCAACCCGGCCAAATTGGCGACGATGTTCTTCCTGAACGCGACCGATCCGGGCACCATCAACGCGGCGCGCCAGACCATGATCGGTTGGGGCTACAAGGCCCAGCGCCTTGGCAACGAGGTATTCAAGAAGGTGGGGCGCAAGCAGACCAAGGCGCCGCCGCCAACGACGGGCAAGCCGCCGGTGCGCGAACAGGTGATCCACTTCATCAACAAGAAGATGCCGGGGAACCTGCCGAAGAAATCCGCGCGCGCGCTGCTGGATATCGAAGACAACAAGATGATTCCGATCATCCGCGACCCGAAGAAGACCAACGCCAACACTGAGGCGGTGTTCTACTTCCCGGGCTGCGGTTCCGAGCGCCTGTTCTCCCAGGTGGGCCTGGCCACGCAGGCCATGCTGTGGGAAGTGGGCGTGCAGACCGTGCTGCCGCCGGGCTACCTGTGCTGCGGCTATCCCCAGCGCGGCGCGGGCGACTACGACAAGGCCGAGAAGATGATGACGGATAACCGCGTCCTCTTCCACCGCATGGCCAATACGCTGAACTACCTGGACATCAAGACGGTGCTGGTGTCCTGCGGCACCTGCTACGACCAGCTGGCGACCTACGAGTTCGAGAAGATCTTCCCCGGCTGCCGCATCATGGACATCCATGAATACCTGCTGGAGAAGGGCGTGAAGCTGGAAGGCGTGACGGGCACGCGCTACATGTACCACGACCCCTGCCACTCGCCGATGAAGCTGCAGGAAGGCGCGAAGACCGTCAATGCCCTGATCCAGACCGTGGACAACGTGAAGATCGAGAAGAACGACCGCTGCTGCGGCGAATCGGGCTCCTTCGCCCTGGCCCGTCCCGACATCTCCACCCAGGTCCGCTTCCGCAAGGAAGAGGAAATGGTGAAAGGTTCCAGCAAGCTGCGCGCGGACGGCTTCGGCGGCGACGTGAAGATCCTCACCAGCTGCCCGTCCTGCCTGCAGGGCCTGTCGCGCTACAACGAAGACTCCGGCACCACCGCCGACTACATCGTGGTCGAAATCGCCAGGCACCTGCTGGGCGAGAACTGGATGCCGGAGTACGTGCAGCGTGCCAACGACGGCGGCATCGAGCGCGTGCTGGTATGAGCTGCGACCTGTGCAAGCTGCTGTCCGCGCCCACCGAAGCAGTGGTGTGGCGCGACGACAGGCTGGCCGTGGTGCTGGTGGACGAACCGGGCTATCCCGGATTCACCCGCGTCGTGTGGAACGAACACGTGAAGGAAATGACCGACCTGGCGCCGCAGGACCGCGACCACGTGATGCACGCGGTGTGGAAGGTCGAGCAGGCCATTCGCGACACGATGGCGCCGCACAAGGTCAACGTGGCCAGCTTCGGCAACATGACACCCCACGTGCACTGGCACGTCATCCCGCGCTACACTGACGACGCGCACTTCCCCAACCCCACCTGGGGCGCGAAGCAGCGCGAGGCCTCGCCCGAATCGCTGGCCGCGCGCAGCGCCATGCTGCCGCGGCTGCGTGCGGCGCTCATCAAACAGCTGGAGTCCTGAATGCCTACGCCAACCGGCCTTACTGTCCACAGCAAATCGCGCTACCTCGAAGTGAGCTTCGACGACGGCAAGACCTTCTCCCTGCCGTTCGAACTGCTGCGCGTGTACTCGCCATCGGCCGAGGTGAAGGGCCACGGTCCCGGACAGGAGGTGCTGCAGGTCGGCAAACGCGATGTCGGCATGAGCGACCTGGAACCCGTGGGCAACTACGCCGTGAAACCCATCTTCACGGACGGCCACAGCTCCGGCCTTTACACCTGGGACTATCTCTACGATCTGGGCGCGCGCCAGGAACAGCACTGGGCCAACTACCTGGACCGCCTGCATGCGGCGGGCTTCGAAGGCGACAGCGGCCGCGAGCCGGGCGCCGAGCTGCCGGGCGGTGCGAAGAAGCCGCACGCCTGCGGCCACCACCATTAAACGACAATTTCAGTACAGACCGCGACAGTGAGGGCGTGCTAACTTCGGGCTTTTTCGTCCGAGGACATCATGACCCTTGCCCGCTTCCCGCTCGCCGTGCTGGCCTTTGCCGCCGCGGCTTCCGTATCCGCCGCCGACCATTACGGCCGCCTGACTGTCGACGTCAAAATCGAGGGCAAGGGCCAGACCCAGCGCGGCAAAGACTATTCCCGATCCACCACTGCCCAGAATGTGCACATGGCTTTCAATGTCATGCGCTCCGGCGACGGCGACGACAGGAACATGCTGGACGACGCGGGCAATGCAGCCGAAATGGAGAAGTACGCCGCAGCCTCGCGCGCCCGCGCGCCGTCCCCGGAGAAGCAGAAAGAGGTGATGATGCGGATGCAGAAGGAGGCCGAGGCCTGCCGCAACGACGTCAACTGCATGCAGGCGGTCGCCCTGAAGATGGCCAAGGAAACCGCTTCCTGGGCCGCCCCGGCGCCCGACCACTCCGCGGACGAAGGCCGCTACTTCAACTACATCCCCGTCGGCGCCGCCCAGTGCAAGGGCGAGTTCACCGCGAAGATCGCCGACAGCGAAGAAGGCGCCTACTCGGACGTGGCAGGCATGCGTCCCTTCACGACCAAGGTCGCCGCCGATTTCAAGGCCGGGGAACTGGAAAAGGCGACGGTATGCATTGGCAGCGTGACGGTGGACAGCCGCACGGGCAAGCTCTACTCCCGCCTCGCGGTGCCGGTCATCAAGGGCCGCCACCGCAGCACGGACGCGGGCCACGTCACCCATGACTCGGCCGATTCCCAGCTGCTGCTCAATGCCGACGCCATGAAATGGGCCTTCGCCCAGCTGAACGGCGGCGCCCGCAGCGGCGTCCAGCGCACCACGCTGAAGGCGCCCCTGTCCTCGTCCATGGCAGGCCAGGGCGAGCAGACCCTCAACGTCGAAGTCCGCTGGACCTTCGACGGCAAATAAAACAGCCGAGCCCGTGTCCACCTTGGGGTCAGACCCCAAAAGTGGACACGGGCTCGGCTGGAACCTGCTGCGGGCGAAACTTAGTTGGTGACGCGCTTGCGGCGCATGAATTCTTCGTAGCTGCGCTGCTCGCGTTCCCAGATGTAGCGGAACACGGCGCGGGCGGGAGGCGACAGCTTGCGCACTGCTTCGGGGTTGAATTCCATGGGGTGCGGCTCTTCGTTCAGCGCGTGGCGCGACTGGGCGTGAGTTGCATCAATGAAATGTTTCGTGGCTTCATCAATATCAGGGAAGTAAATATCCGCTGGCAGTTTGTGCTGAAGATCCATTCCTTGCTCCGTGTGTTGACTAATCTCAGCCAATAACGCGGACGTGATCGATCCGGTTGACAGGGTTTTTCGGGGCGCGCTTGTATAATGCTGTCAATCTTTACAGGGGCTGCCTAAACAATGAGCAATACCACCCATTTCGGCTACAAGACCGTGGCCGAGGACGACAAAGTCAAGGAAGTCGCCAAGGTTTTCCACTCTGTTGCCGCCAAGTACGACATCATGAACGACGTGATGTCGGCCGGCCTGCACCGCCTCTGGAAGACTTTCACTATTGCTAACGCCGCCGTGCGTCCGGGCTTCAAGGTGCTGGATATTGCGGGCGGCACGGGCGACCTGGCCAAGGTCTTCGCCAAGCAGGCGGGGCCCACCGGCGAGGTCTGGCTCACGGATATCAACGAGTCCATGCTGCGCGTCGGACGCGATCGCCTCTTGAACCGCGGCCTGGTGACCCCCACCTTGCTGTGCGATGCGGAAAAACTGCCTTTCCCGGACAACTACTTCGACCGCGTGAGCGTGGCCTTCGGCCTGCGCAACATGACGCACAAGGATGTGGCCCTGTCCGAAATGCGGCGGGTGCTGAAGCCGGGCGGCAAGCTGCTGGTGCTGGAGTTCTCGAAAGTGGCGGCGCCCCTGCAGAAGCCTTACGACCTCTATTCCTTCTCGGTGCTGCCGTGGATGGGCCAGAAGATCGCGGGCGATGCGGAGAGCTACCGCTACCTGGCCGAGTCCATCCGCATGCACCCGGACCAGGAAACGCTCAAGACCATGATGCAGGCAGCCGGTCTGGAGCGCGTGGAGTATTTCAACCTGACGGCAGGTGTGGCCGCTTTACACACCGGTATCAAACTCTAGGAATTGCCATGAACATCAAGAAGTTTCTGATTACCGCCACCGTCGCCCTTGCGGCGCTGAGCATGACGGCCGAGCTGATGGCGCGTCCCATGGGCGGCGGTCGTTCCTTCGGCCGCCAGTCCTCGAACGTGAGCCGCATGGCGCCGCGTCCGGCGCCGGTGCAGTCGCCGACCCAGGGCGCCCAGCGTCCGGCCGCCGCGCCTGCGCCCACCCCGGCCGCCCCGCCTGCCGCCCGCCCCAGCCCCTGGAAGGGCATCCTGGGCGGCGCGCTGCTGGGCCTGGGCCTGGGCGCCCTGTTCTCGCACTTCGGCATGGGCGCGGGACTGGCCAGCGCCCTGGGCTCGATCCTGACCGTGCTGCTGGTGGTGGGCGTGATCTTCTTCCTGATCAACATGTTCCGCCGCCGTTCCCAGCCCGCCGTGGCGGCGCCGAGCGGTTTCAGCGGCAATTTCGGTGACAAGTTCAGCGCGCCCCAGCCTGTGCAGGGCGGCAGCAGCACGCCGGAAATCGGATCGCGCCTGCAGCCTTCGGCCTTCGATCCCGTGCAGCCTGCCCAGCCTGCTGCGATCCCGCACCAGCAATGGGGCGTGCCTGCCGACTTCGACCAGGCTTCCTTCCTGCGCCATGCGAAGAGCAACTTCATCCGCCTGCAGGCGGCCTGGGACAAGGCCGACGTGAACGATATCCGCGAATTCACCACCCCGGAAGTGTTCGCCGAGCTGAAGATGCAGATCCAGGAACGCGGCGGCAAGGCCGACTACACGGACGTGGTGCAGATCGACGCCGAGCTGCTGGGCATCGAGAACAACGGCACGGACTACCTGGCTTCCGTCCAGTTCACGGGCCAGATCAAGCCCGCGCCGGACGCCCTGGCCGAGCCCTTCAACGAGGTCTGGAACCTGGTCAAGCCCGTCAACGGCGCGGGCGGCTGGCTGCTGGGAGGCATTCAGCAGCTCGCCTGATACCCGGCGTGCAGGGCTTTTGCCCAGCAAACTGGTAAGATCGAAGCCGCCCAGGAATTTCCGGGCGGCTTTGTTTTGTGCGTCCTCCACGGTTAAGACCATGTTCCCATTTCCATCCGCGCTGCCCACGCTGAGCGCTCCGGCGGCGGCCACCATCAATCACCTGCTGGCGCAGGAGCCCTGGGCGCGCCAGGAGCTCAAGCAGTACGCGGGCAAGACGGCCGCCATCGAGGCCCCGCCCGTTTCCCTGCGCCTGCGCGTGGCGGCGGACGGCATGGTGGAAGGGGCGCCGGCGGACGCGGAACCGTCGGTGACCATCCGCCTCAAGCTCTCGGACCTGCCGCTCATCGCGCAGAACCGCGAGCGCGCCTTCTCCTATGTGCAGATCGAAGGCGATGCGGAATTCGCCAATGCCATTTCGCGCCTGAGCCAGTCCCTGCGCTGGGAGGCCGAGCACGACCTGGAAAAGCTGTTCGGGCCGATTGCCGCCGTGCGCTTGGTGGCCGGGGCCAAGGCCGCCGTGGCCTCCCTGAAGACGGGCCAGCGCAAGCTGAGCGAAAACATGGCCGAGTACTTCCTGGAGGAGAAGCAGGTGCTGATACGCCCCATGGTGGCGGAAGAATTCGCGGGTGACGTGACCCGCCTGCGCGACGACGTGGAGCGCTTTGCCAAGCGACTGGAAAAACTGGAACGCAAGCTGGCCGCTGCGCCCCACCATACGGACAATCGATGATTCTGAAATTCCTGCGGCTCGTACGTATCCTCCGCGTTCTCGTCAAATACGGCCTGGACGAGATTGCCATCTCCGGCTTCGACAAGCCGCGCATCAGCCGTTTCCTCGACTTTGCCTTCTTCTGGCGCGACCTTTCCACCCCGCGCGGCGTGCGCCTGCGCCTGGCGCTGGAAGAGCTGGGCCCCATCTTCGTGAAGCTGGGCCAGGTGCTCTCCACCCGCAGCGACCTGGTGCCGCCCGATATCGTCTTCGAGCTCTCCAAGCTGCAGGACCGCGTGCCGCCTTTCGATTCCGACCTGGCCGTGGCCCAGATCGAGCGTTCCCTCGGCGCCCATCCGGACCAGCTGTTCGCGCGCTTCGAGCGCATTCCCGTGGCCTCCGCCTCCATCGCCCAGGTGCACTTCGCCGCGCTGCCGGACGGCACCCAGGTGGCCGTGAAGGTGCTGCGCCCCGGCATGAAGAAGCTGATCGATGAAGACGTGGCACTGATGCACATGGCCGCCAACTTCATCAACCACGTCTGGGCCGACAGCAAGCGCCTGAAGATGAAGGAAGTGGTGCACGAGTTCGACAAGTACCTGCACGATGAACTGGACCTGATGCGCGAGGCGGCCAACGCCGCCCAGCTGCGCCGCAACTTCGCCGACTCGAAGCTGCTCATGGTGCCCGAGATGTTCTGGGACTACTGCTCCAGCAGCGTCATCACCATGGAGCGCATGAACGGCATTCCCGTGTCGCAGACTGAGCGCCTGGTCGAGGCGGGCGTGGACCTGAAGAAGCTCTCCAGCGACGGCGTGGAAATCTTCTTCACCCAGGTGTTCCGCGACGGCTTCTTCCACGCCGATATGCACCCCGGGAACATCCTCGTGTCCATCGACCCGGCCAGCTTTGGCCGCTATATCGCGCTGGACTTCGGCATCGTGGGCACCCTGAACGACTACGACAAGGACTACCTGTCGCAGAACTTCCTCGCCTTCTTCCGCCGCGATTACAAGCGTGTGGCCGAGGCCCACATCGAATCCGGCTGGGCGCCCAAGAACACGCGGGTGGACGAGCTGGAGGCCGCCGTGCGCGCCTGCTGCGAACCCATTTTCGACCGTCCGCTGAAGGACATCTCCTTCGGCCAGATTCTCCTGCGCCTGTTCCAGACCTCGCGCCGCTTCAACGTGGAAGTGCAGCCCCAGCTCGTACTGCTGCAAAAGACGCTGCTCAATATCGAAGGGCTCGGCCGCGCGCTGGACCCCGACCTCGACCTGTGGAAGACCGCCAAGCCCTATCTGGAGCGCTGGATGGCCGAGCAGGTGGGCTGGCGCGGCCTGATCGAACGCCTGAAGGCGGAGGCGCCGCGCTACTCCCACATCCTGCCTGCGCTGCCGCGCCTGACGCAGCAGGCCCTGACGGCCATCGCCGACCGCGACACCTCCAACCGCGACCTCCTGCGCGAGCTGGCGGAAGAGCAGCGCCGCACCAACCGCCTGCTGGGCTTCTTCGTCTTCTTCGTGGGCGCCTTCATCGTCGGCACGGTGGGCTTCCAGGCCTGGATGCACTGGCACGGCGGCTCCTGATGCCCGACTTCCAGAGCCGCGATCCCCTGTCCCCGGCGTTCTGGGACGAGCGCTTCGACAAGGACTTCACGCCCTGGGACCGGGGCGGCGCCCCCGAGCGCGTGGCGCGCTACGTGGCGGAGTGGCCGGGCAGGGCGCCCGTGGCGCTGATTCCCGGCTGCGGCAGCGCCTACGAGCTGGCGCTGATGTGCGAGGCGGGCTGGGACGCCACCGCCATCGATTTCTCTCCTTCCGCCGTCGCCCAGGGCAAGGCGGCAGTCGGCCGCTGGGCAGGCCGGGTGGTGGAAGCCGATTTCTTCGCCTACGCGCCGCCGCGCGCCCTGGACCTGATCTACGAACGCGCCTTCCTGTGCGCCATGCCGCCTGCGATGTGGCCGTCCGTGGCCAAACGCTGGGCAGCGTTGCTGCCGCCGGGCGGTATCCTGGCAGGCTATTTCTTCTGCACGGACACCGTGAAGGGCCCGCCCTTCGGCATCCGCCGCGAAGCCCTTGACCGGCTGATGGCCCCCGCCTTCACGTTGGCGGCCGAAGAGCCGGTGACGGACTCCCTCCCGGTCTTCGCCGGCCGAGAACTCTGGCTCGAATGGCGCCGGCAATAAGGCAGGGGGCAGACCCTGCTTAGCTCCGCTAACCAGGGTCTGACCCCGGTAACCCAGTCCGCCACCGACCACAGTCCGCCAACCATGTTCGGTGGCGGACCAAGCTCTCGGGGACAGACCCCCTGCGGGGTCTGTCCCCTCTGCCATCGGTTCCCTCGCCCAAAATCGCCAATCACCGCCAAAAAAGCTTTATAATTCAGGGTTTTTGTAGATTTTTGCGGAGAGACAGATGCCAATCTATGCTTACCGCTGCGAGGATTGTGGCTTTACCAAGGACGTGCTGCAAAAGATCTCCGATCCGCAGCTCACTGATTGCCCATCCTGCGGCAAATCCACCTTCAAGAAACAATTGACCGCAGCCGGTTTCCAGCTGAAGGGAACGGGCTGGTATGTGACCGACTTCCGCGGCGGCGGCAATGCGCCGGCCACCGGCGTGTCCGGCGGCGCGAAGGCTGACGCCCCGGCAGCGGCGCCGGCCCCAGCGCCCGCCCCATCCGGCAGCACCGATTAAAGCGAGAGCCCTTGAACACGATGCGCAAATACTTCATCACCGGTCTGCTGATCCTGGTTCCCCTGGCGATTACCGCCTGGGTGCTGAACCTCGTCATCAGCACGATGGACCAGTCGCTGCTCTTCGTTCCCGAACGCTGGCAGCCGCGCACCCTGATCGGATTCGACATCCCTGGTCTGGGCACCATCCTGACCATCCTCATCGTGTTCCTGGTCGGCCTGCTGGCCAATAACCTGATCGGCAACTACGTCGTGCGCCTGTGGGAAAAGCTGCTGAACCGCATTCCCGTGGTGAGCTCCCTGTATGGCAGCGTCAAGCAGGTGTCGGACACGCTGTTCTCCTCGTCCGGCAACGCCTTCCGCAAGGCCGTGCTGGTGCCTTACCCGCACGAGAACAGCTGGACCATCGGCTTCCTCACCGGTACGCCGGGCGGGGACGTGAAGAACCACCTGGTGGGCGACTACGTGAGCGTCTACGTGCCGACGACGCCCAACCCCACCTCCGGCTTCTTCCTCATGCTGGCGAAGGACAAGGTCGTGGAACTCGACATGAGCGTCGATGCCGCCCTGAAGTACATCGTTTCGATGGGCGTGGTTGCGCCCGAATGAACCAATTTAACCTGAACTGAGAATTAACCATGTCAATGCGTACTCAATACTGCGGCCTCACCACCGAAGCACTGCTGGGCCAAACCGTCAGCCTGTGCGGCTGGGTGCACCGTCGCCGCGATCACGGCGGCGTGATCTTCATCGACCTGCGCGACCGCGAAGGCCTGGTGCAGGTGGTCTGCAATCCGGACCAGGCGGAAGTGTTCAAGGTGGCAGAATCCGTGCGTAACGAGTACTGCCTGCGCGTGACCGGCCTGGTGAAGGACCGTCTGGCCGGCACCGTGAACGCCAACCTCAAGTCGGGCAAGATCGAAGTGGTGTGCACCCAGCTCGAAGTGCTGAATCCTTCGGTGGCCGTGCCCTTCCAGCTGGACGACGACAACCTGTCCGAAACCACCCGCCTGACCCACCGCGTGCTGGACCTGCGCCGTCCGCAGATGCAGAACAACCTGCGCCTGCGCTACAAGGTCACCATGGAAGTGCGCAAGTACCTGGACTCCCTGGGCTTCATCGACATCGAGACCCCGACCCTGACCAAGTCCACGCCGGAAGGCGCGCGCGACTACCTGGTGCCGTCGCGCGTGAACGCGGGCCAGTTCTTCGCGCTGCCGCAGTCGCCACAGCTGTTCAAGCAGCTGCTGATGGTGGCGAACTTCGACCGCTACTACCAGATCACCAAGTGCTTCCGCGACGAAGACCTGCGCGCCGACCGCCAGCCCGAGTTCACCCAGATCGACTGCGAGACCTCCTTCCTGAACGAGCAGGAGATCCGCGACCTGTTCGAAGACATGATCCGCAAGGTCTTCAAGAACACCCTGGAAATCGACCTGCCGAACCCCTTCCCGGTGATGAACTTCTCCGAAGCGATGGGCAAGTACGGTTCGGACAAGCCGGACATGCGCGTCAAGCTGGAATTCACCGAACTGACCGACGTGATGAAGGACGTGGAGTTCAAGGTCTTCTCCGGCGCCGCCAACATGCCTAACGGCCGTGTGGTGGGCATGCGCGTGCCGAAGGGCGCGGACATGCCGCGTTCCGAAATCGACGCCTACACCCAGTTCGTGGCCATCTACGGCGCCAAGGGCCTGGCCTACATCAAGGTCAACGAGAAGGCCAAGGGCCGCGACGGCCTGCAGTCGCCGATCGTGAAGAACATCCACGACGAAGCCCTGAACAAGATCCTGGAACTGACGGGCGCCCAGGACGGCGACCTGATCTTCTTCGGCGCCGACAAGGCGAAGATCGTCAACGACGCCATTGGCGCGCTGCGCGTGAAGATCGGCCACTCCGAATTCGGCAAGGCCAACGGCCTGTTCGACGACGTGTGGGCCCCGCTGTGGGTGATCGACTTCCCGATGTTCGAGTACGACGAGGAAGACGACCGCTGGACCGCGACCCACCACCCCTTCACCGCGCCGAAGGACGGCCACGAAGACATGCTGGAGACCAATCCGGGCGCCTGCATTGCCAAGGCCTACGACATGGTGCTGAACGGCTGGGAACTGGGTGGCGGCTCGATCCGTATCCACCGCGAAGAAGTGCAGTCCAAGGTATTCCGCGCGCTGAAGATCGGCGCCGAAGAAGCGCGCCTGAAGTTCGGCTTCCTGCTGGACGCGCTGCAGTACGGCGCGCCTCCGCACGGCGGCCTGGCTTTCGGCCTGGACCGCATCGTGACCTTGATGACCAAGTCCGATTCGATCCGCGACGTGATCGCCTTCCCGAAGACCCAGCGCGCCCAGGACCTGCTGACGCACGCTCCGTCGGAAGTCGACGAGAAGCAGCTGCGCGAGCTCCACATCCGCCTGCGCGCCGCCGAACCGAAAGTCGCCGGCTAAAAACAAAAGGGCGCCCACAGGCGCCCTTTTTTGTTGGCAGAGGGGACAGACCCTGCTTAGCTCCGCTAACCAGGGTCTGTCCCCGAAATCCCAGTCGACAACCGAACACAGTCCGTCCGGCAGATGACGTACAAAATCCCCGAATCCGTCCTAGTAGTCATCCACACCGCCGACCTGGAAGTGCTGCTCATCGAGCGCACCGCCAACCCCGGCTACTGGCAATCCGTCACCGGCTCCCTCGACGCCATCGACGAGCCGCTGCTCACCACCGCCACCCGCGAGCTCTTCGAAGAAACCGGCATCGTCGCGGACGGCGAGCGCATCAAGCTGCGCGACTGGGGCATGAGCAACGTCTACGAAATCTACCCCGTCTGGCGCCACCGCTACGCGCCGGGGGTGACGCAGAACACGGAGCACATCTTCAGCGTCGAAGTCCCGCGCGACATCCCCATCCTGCTCAGCCCGCGCGAGCACACGGCCCACATCTGGCTCCCCTACCTGGAAGCCGCCGACAAATGCTTCAGCCCCTCCAACGCCGAAGCCATCCTCCAGCTCCCCCGCCAGTTATCCCGCTGACCCAGCGCAAATCAAGCGGGCGAACGCGCACTAGCATGACGAGGTCTGCTGTGCGTCGGAGCTTGCCATGCCCGTTTTGCTGCGCTACAAAGGTAACGTATTCTTCTTTTTCTCAAACGAGGGATTGCCCAGGGAACCGCCGCACGTCCACGTACGGCACGGGAGCGCGGTGGCCAAGCTCTGGTTGTACCCCAGCGTCTCGGTCGCGGCGGCGCGAGGATTCAATGCAACGGAATTGCGAGAACTTGTGCGCATAGCGCGCGCCAACCGGCAGCTCTTCATAAAAGCGTGGGAGGATTTTTTCGATGAGTAATTCATTTGCCAGACGAGTGGCCTTCGATGCGGAAAACATGTGGGTACATATGACCGATGGACGTGTTCTGGGGGTGCCGCTATCCTTCTTCCCCAGGCTTCAGCAGGCGTCCACGGCCGAGCGAGAACAATGGATCATCAGCGGTGGCGGAACTGGCCTGCACTGGGACGCATTGGATGAGGACATCAGCGTCGAGCACCTGATGCTGGGATATGGAGACCGGACCAGACAGAGTGCGGCATCCAAGTAGGCGCCTTCAACCGTGCCGCCGCCGCACAATTGAATCGGAGTAAGAGTCTTCTTGGCGCTACAATAATTCCATGAAGATTCGCGTCGCCACCTACAACATCCACAAGGGCATGTCCTACCGCAGCCATCCGCGGGTGCACGCCCTCAAGCAGGCGATCGCGGCCTTCGAGGCGGACCTGATCTTCCTGCAGGAAGTCCAGGGCCAGCACGACCGCATTGCGGCGCGCTACGGCGAGGAGCGGCATGGCCACCGCCACTGGCCCCAGGGCAGCCAGCACGAGTTCTTCGCGGGCGAGTCGCACCAGTCCGTCTACGGCCTGAACGCGCAGTACGACCACGGCCACCACGGCAATGCCCTGCTGACCCGCTGGCCCATCCAGAAGTGGACCAATACGGATATCTCCGACCACGCCTACGAGGCGCGCGGCATCCTGCACTCCATCGTGGAGACGCCCAAGGGCATCGTGCACTGCTACGTGATCCACCTGGGCCTGTTCGAGCGAAGCCGGGTGCGCCAGGTGGATGCCCTGATCGATGCGGTCAACCTGTCCGCCCCGAATAACGAGCCGGTGATCATCGCCGGCGATTTCAACGACTGGCGCAATACCTTAAGCGCCAAACTGCGCAAGGCGCTGGGAGTGGTTGAGGTGTTTGACGAGATCGGCTCCGGCTCCAGCCTGGGCGACCTGGTCCGTACCCTGGCCCGGAAAAAGGCGGCGATCCGTCCGGCCCGCACCTTCCCCGCTGCCTTGCCCTTCTTTCGCCTGGATCGCATCTACGTGCGCGGCTTCAAGGTAGAATCGGCTGAGGTCCTGCACGGCCAGTTGTGGGCCAAGCTGTCCGACCATGCGCCGATCGTGGCTACCTTAAAACTCTAGCGACACATGCGTCCTGTCGATTTCATCGCCGATAACGAAGTCACCCTCCTGCACTGCGGCACCGATTACTTCCCCGCCCTGGTCGAAGCCATCGATGCCGCGCAGTACGATATCTACTTCGAGACCTATATCTTCGCGGACGATGAAACCGGGCAGCGCGTGCTGGCGGCACTGATGGCGGCGGCAAAGAGGGGCGTTGCGGTGCGCATGATCACCGACTGGTTCGGCACCGGCCACAGCCAGGTGAGCCGCATGCATGCGCAACTGCTCGAAGCCGGGGTCGAGCACCGCATTTTCAATCCCTGGTTTCTGCGCGGCGTCACGCGCACCCATCGCAAAGTGTGCGTGGTGGATCGCTCCCTGGCCTTCGTCGGCGGCATCAATATCAACGACGACATGTTCTGCGACTACGACCACAGCATCCCCCTGAGCGCGCCGCGCTGGGACTTCGCCGTGGCCGTGCGCGGCCCACTGGTGGCGGCCATCCACCAGGAAGCGGCGGCGCAATGGCAGCGGTTGGGGAAGATGTCGGTTGTCAGGCGTATCGGGCTTTACCGCGACATGCGCAAGGTCGATAAGATCAGCCGCGAAGCCTTGGTGCAGGCCGGCTTCGTGGTGCGCGACAACCTGCGCAACCGCATGACCATCCAGCGCGCCTACCTGAAGGCCCTGGGCCGGGCCCGCAAGAGCGTGCTCATCGCCAATCCCTATTTCGCGCCCGGCCGCAAATTCCGCCGCGCCCTCTCGCAGGCCGCGCAGCGCGGCGTGGAGGTGGTGCTGCTCATCGGCGTGGGCGAGATCTGGCTGCAGGACGCCGTGGCCCATTCCTTCTACCCCAAGCTCCTTGCCTCCGGCGTTAAAGTGGTGGAATATCACAAGACCCAGTTGCATGCGAAGGTCGCGGTGATCGACGACGACTGGGCCACGGTAGGTTCCAGCAATGTCGACGGCCTGAGCCTGTTCCTGAACCAGGAAGCGAACGTCGTCATCAAGGACGCCGCCTTCGCCCGCAGCCTGCGCGAGCATATCGAGCGGGCGGTGGCGGAGGGCGTGGTCATCCATGCGCACGACTTCGCCCACGTGGGCCGCTTCCGCCGCATCGGCTACGAGGTGGCGTACGTGTTCTACCGTACGCTGATGCGCATCTTTGCAGTAGGAAAATACGCTTGAAAGACAATGTACGCATCGACAAATGGCTGTGGGCCGCGCGCTTCTTCAAGACCCGCCAGCTGGCCATCGACGCCATCGACAACGGCCGCGTGAAGATCGGCGGCGACCGCATCAAGCCCGCCCGCACCATCAGGCTGGGCGAGCGCCTCCACATCGACAACGGCTCGGACGAATGGGAGGTGCTGGTGGTGGGCATCAGCGACCAGCGCCAGTCCGCGCCCATCGCCCGCACCCTGTACGAAGAAAGCGAAGCCTCCATCGCGCGGCGCCAGAAAGAACAGGACCGCCGCCGCCTCTTCCACGAGCCGGGCGCCGACATCAAGGGCCGCCCCACCAAGCGCGACCGCCGCCTCCTCGACCGCGCCGCCAGCGACGAATAAAAATTTCTTAAAGGGGTCTGTCCCCTTTAAGAAAATGTTGCCATTCAACAATAGAACGGCGGCTCTAAATATCCCGTTTGACTTTTGTGCCGTACTGGATAATAGTACGAGCGTTCGTAATTTTTTTTCACACGAAGCCAACTCATGGAGCGAGAATAAGTTTCTTGTTTCGCTTTATGGGTTCTTACCGTGAGTGCCATTCTTATTAATACTTCGACAAAATTTATGCGCAAGGGTGAGATGACCCGCGCCGCCATCCTGGACGTGGCCCTGGAGCTCGCCAGCCGTGACGGCCTGGAGGGTCTGACCATTGGCTTGTTGGCGGATAAGATGAACATGAGCAAGTCCGGCGTGTTCGCTCACTTCGGCTCGCGTGAAGACTTGCAACTGGAAGTGTTGAAGCTGTACCACCGCCGTTTCGAGCAGGAAGTGTTTTACCCCAGCATCAAGGAGCCCCGCGGCCTGCCGCGCCTGCGCGCCATGTTTGCCCACTGGGTCAAGCGCGTGAGCGTGGAGATCGCCTCGGGCTGCATCTATATCAGCGGCGCGGTGGAGTACGACGACCGCCCCGGTCCCATCCGCGAGGCCCTGGTGGCCATGGTGGGCGCCTGGCAGCAGGCCCTCCTGCGCGCCGCCAACCAGGCCAAGGACTGCGGCCACCTGAAGCCGGATACCGATACGCAGCAGCTGGTGTATGAGATGTATGGCCTCATCCTCGCCGTCCACCACGATGCGCGCTTCCTGCGCATTCCGGGCGCCGTGGAGCGGGCCAGCGTTGGCTTCAACCGTCTGATCGAGAATTACCAATCCTAGCGCCGCGCTTCCGCGCTGCCTTCAATAATCGTTTCGTCAGGAGATAAACATGGGTCAATACGTCGCGCCAATCCGGGATATGCAGTTCGTGCTGCATGAGTTCCTGAAGGTGGAAGAGCAGCTCAAGGAACTGCCGGCTCACGCTGAGACCGATGCGGACATCATCAACCAGGTGCTGGAAGAGGGCGCGAAGTTCACCTCGGAAGTGCTGTTCCCCCTGAACCACTCCGGCGACCGCGAAGGCTGCCACCACGACGCGGCCGCCAAGACCGTCACCACGCCCAAGGGCTACAAGGAAGCGTACAAGCAGTACGTGGAAGGCGGCTGGGCCGCGCTGGCCTGCGATCCCGAATACGGCGGCCAGGGCCTGCCCGTCGTGCTGAACAACTCCTTCTACGAGATGCTGAACTCCTCCAACCAGGCCTGGACCATGTATCCCGGCCTGTCGCACGGCGCCTACGAGTGCCTGAAGGAGCACGGCACCGACGACCAGAAAAAGATCTACCTGCCGAAGCTCGTCTCCGGCGAGTGGACCGGCACCATGTGCCTGACCGAACCGCACTGCGGCACCGACCTGGGCCTGCTGCGCACCAAGGCCGTGCCGAACAGCGACGGTTCCTGGACCATCACCGGCAACAAAATCTTCATCTCGGCCGGTGAGCACGACATGTCCGAGAACATCCTGCATCTGGTGCTGGCCCGCGTGCCGGACGCGCCGGAAGGCTCGAAAGGCATCTCGCTCTTCCTTGTGCCGAAGTTCCTGCCGAACGCCGACGGTTCCGTGGGCGAGCGCAATCCTATCTTCTGCGGCGCCATCGAAGAGAAGATGGGCATCCACGGCAACTCCACCTGCCAGATGAACCTGGACGGCGCGAAGGGCTGGATCATCGGCCAGCCGAACAAGGGCCTGAACGCCATGTTCGTGTTCATGAATGCCGCCCGTCTTGGCGTGGGCATGCAGTCCCTGGGCCTGACCGAAGTGGCCTACCAGAACGCGCTGGTGTACGCCAAGGACCGCCTGCAGATGCGCTCCCTCTCCGGCGTGAAGGCTCCGGACAAGCCAGCCGACCCGATCATCGTGCACCCTGACGTGCGTCGCATGCTGCTCACCGCCAAGGCCTACGCCGAAGGCGGCCGCGCCTTTACGTCCTATGTGGCGCTGCAGATCGACCGCGAACTGAACCACCCCGACGAAGAAGTGCGCAAGGACGCCGCCGACGAAGTCGCGCTGCTCACGCCTATCGTCAAGGCCTTCATCACCGACAACGGCTGGATCGCCACCTCGGAAGCCATGCAGGTGTACGGCGGCCACGGCTACATCAGCGAGTGGGGCATGGAGCAGTATGTGCGCGACGCGCGCATCAACCTGATTTACGAAGGCACGAACACCGTGCAGTCGCTGGACCTCCTGGGCCGCAAGATCCTCATGGACAACGGCGCCAAGCTGCGCAAGTTCGGCGAGAAGATCAAGGCCTTCGTGGAAGAACACGGTACGGATGAAGCCATGTCCGAGTTCATCACCCCACTGGGCGACCTGGGCGACAAGGTTGGCAAGCTGACCATGGAAATCGGCATGAAGGCCTTCCAGAACCAGGATGAGGTAGGCGCTGCCGCAGTGCCTTACCTGCGCGTGGTGGGCCATCTGGTGTACAGCTACTTCTTCGCGCAGATGGCGAAGATCGCACTGGAAAAGCAGGGGGCCGCCGAGGCACAGGGCGACAACTTCTACAAAGCCAAGCTGGCAACCGCGCGCTTCTACTTTGCACGCCTGCAGCCGGAAACCGCAATGCTGATTCGCCAGGCCCGCTCGGGCGCCGCTTCGCTGATGGCGCTGGATGCTGACCTGTTCTAAGAGATAGAGGAAAACATGAGCAATTTCACCGTGAAGAAAGTCGCCGTGCTGGGTGCCGGCGTGATGGGCGCGCAGATCGCCGCCCATTGCGTGAACGCCAAGGTGCCGGTCGTGCTGTTCGATTTGCCCGGCAAGGAGGGAACTCCGAAGAACGGCATCGTCCTGAAAGCCATCGAGAACCTGAAGAAGCTGTCCCCCGCGCCGCTGGGCGACAAGGAAGACGCTGCGCTGATCCAGGTCGCGAACTACGAGGACAACCTGGACCTGCTGGCAGGCTGCGACCTGATCATCGAGGCCATCGCCGAGCGCATGGACTGGAAGCACGACCTGTACAAGAAGGTCGCGCCGCACATTGGCCAGAACGCCATCTTCGCTTCCAACACCTCGGGCCTGCCGATCAACAAGCTGGCGGAAGGCTTCGACGCCGACCTGAAATCGCGCTTCTGCGGCGTGCACTTCTTCAACCCGCCGCGCTACATGCACCTGGTGGAACTGATCCCGACCCCGGCCACCAAGCCGGAGATCCTGGACCAGCTCGAAACCTTCCTCACCTCCACCCTGGGCAAGGGCGTGGTGCGCGCCAAGGATACGCCGAACTTCATCGCCAACCGCGTGGGCATCTTCGGCATGCTGGCCACCATCCACGAAGCCGCGCAGTACGGCCTGTCCGTGGACGTGGTGGACGACCTCACCGGCGCAAAGCTTGGCCGCGCCAAGTCCGGCACCTTCCGCACGGCGGACGTGGTGGGCCTGGACACGATGGGCCACGTGATCAAGACCATGCAGGACAACCTGGCGGACGATCCTTTCTTCAGCATCTACAAGACGCCTGAAGTGCTGGCGAAGCTGATCGAGAAGGGCGCGCTGGGCCAGAAGACCGGCGCGGGTTTCTACAAGAAGGTGGGCAAGGAGATCCAGCGCCTGGACTTCGCCACCGGCGAATACGTACCGGGCGGCGCCAAGGCGGCGGACATTATCGGCCGCATCCTGAAGGAAAAGGACCCGGTCAAGAAATTCAAGGCGCTGCGCGAATCGACCAACCCGCAAGGCCAGTTCCTGTGGGCGATCTTCCGCGACGCCTTCCACTACATTGCCTACCACCTGGACACCATCGCCGACAACGCGCGCGACGTGGACTTCGCCATGCGCTGGGGCTTCGGCTGGAGCGTCGGCCCCTTCGAGACCTGGCAGGCCGCAGGCTGGACCCAGATCGCCCAGTGGGTGAAGGAAGACATCGACGCAGGCAAGGCTCTGACCAATGCGCCGCTGCCCGCATGGGTGTTCGAAGGCCCGGTGGCCGAGAAGGGCGTGCATACGCCTGAGGGCTCCTGGTCCGCCGCAGGCAAGAGCTATGTGCCGCGTTCGAACCTGGACGTGTACAAGCGCCAGGAATTCCGCGCGCCGGTCGTCGGCAGCGGTGGCGCCGATGCGAAAACCGCAGGCACCACCGTCTTCGAAGACGACTCCGTGCGCCTGTGGCACTCCGGCGACGACGTGCTGGTGATCTCGCTGAAGACCAAGATGCATGTGATCGGCGACGGCGTGATCAAGGGCCTGCAGCGCGGCCTGGCCGAAGCGGAGAAGGGCTTCAAGGGCCTGGTGATCTGGAACACCGATGCAGCCGAAGGCGGCGCCTTCTCGGCGGGCGCAGACCTGCAGTCCGCTCTCCCTGCCTTCATGGCTGGCGGCGCGAAGGCGGTCGATCCTATCGTGCGCGAACTGCAGAATACCTTCATGGCCATGAAGTATTCGAACGTGCCGGTGGTGGCTGCCGTGGCAGGCCTGGCCCTTGGCGGCGGCTGCGAAATGGCGCTGCACGCATCGAAGCGCGTGGCTGCACTGGAATCGTATATCGGCCTGGTGGAAGTGGGCGTGGGCCTGATTCCAGCGGGCGGCGGCCTGAAAGAAGCGGCCGTGCGCGCCGCGAAGGAAGCCAAGGGCAACGATATCCTGCAGTTCCTGAAGGTCGGCTTCACCAACGCCGCCACCGCGAACGTTTCGAAGTCCGCGCTGGAAGCGAAGGCCATGGGCTACCTGAAGGAAGACGACGTAATCGTGTTCAATCCGTATGAGCTGCTGCATGTGGCCAAGGTCCAGGCCCGCGCCATGTTCGACGCAGGCTACCGCGCGCCGATCCAGCGCCTGGTGCCGGTGACGGGCCGCTACGGCTGGGGCACCATCCGCGGCCAGCTGGTCAACATGCGCGACGGCGGCTTCATCTCCGCCCACGACTACAAGCTGGGCGACATGATCGCCGAGATTGTGAGCGGCGGCGATATCGACCAGGGCAGCATGGTGAGCGAACAGTGGCTGCTGGACATGGAGCGCAAGGCCTTCCTGGAGCTGCTGAACAATCCGAAATCGCAGGAGCGGATTATGGGCATGCTGCAAACCGGTAAGCCGGTGCGCAACTAAGACGGCCCATGTCTGTCCTGGCGCTGGCCTTCAAAGTACTACTACGAGTGAGACCGAGCATGGTGTATGAGCGGATCAAGCAGCAGATGATGGATACCCTGCCGTTCGTGCGGCTGCTGGGCATCCGTATCGACAGCATCGGCGCGGGCACGGCCGAAGTGTCGCTGCCGGACGATGCCAAGCTGCACAACCATCTCGGCACCCAGCACGCCGGCGCGCTGTTCACGCTGGCGGAAACGGCCTCCGGCGCCGCCATGGCGGGCGGCTTCGCCGACATGATCGTGGACCTGCGCCCCGTGGCGAAGGAGTCGCGCATCCAGTACCAGAAGGTCGCCAAGGGCGCCACCCGCGCCAGCGGCCGCGTTCCGGGCGACCTGGACTCGCTGAAGGCGCAACTGAAGGCGGAAGGCAAGATCGCTTTCCCTGTCGAAGTCGATGTGTTCGACGCGCAGGGAACGCTGGCGGCGCAGGTGCAGGTGGACTGGTATCTCTCTCCACGGCGCTAAGACAGGACAGGCATTTCGAACGATATCGACCCAATACGAGAGCACAAAATGAGCAAACAACTTCAAGACGCATACATCGTCGCCGCAACCCGCACCCCGATCGGCAAGGCGCCACGCGGCTTCTTCAACAAGACCCGTCCGGACGACCTGCTGGTGGCGGCTATCCGCGGCGCCATGGCCGCCGTGCCGAACCTGGACCCGAAACTGATCGTCGACGCCATCGTCGGCTGCTCCTTCCCTGAAGCGGAGCAGGGCTTCAACGTGGCGCGCAATTCCGTGGTGCTGGCAGGCCTGCCGAGCACCGTGGGCGGCGTTACCGTGAACCGCTACTGCGCGTCGGGCATTACCGCCCTGGCCATGGCGGCGGACCGCATCCGCGTCGGCGAAGCGGATGTGATGATCGCAGGCGGCGTGGAATCCATGTCCATGGTGCCGATGATGGGCCATCATCCCTCGATCAACATGGAAGTGTTCAAGGACGAATCCGTGGGCCTGGCCTACGGCATGGGCCTGACCGCCGAGAAGGTGGCGCAGCAGTGGAAAGTGTCGCGCGAAGACCAGGATGCCTTCGGCCTGGAGTCGCACCGCCGCGCCATCGCCGCGCAGCAGGCAGGCCAGTTCAAGGACGAGATCACCCCGGTCGAAATCGTGACCCGCACGCCTGATCTCTCCACCGGCGAGATCAAGATCGGCAAGCGCACCGTGGACCTGGACGAAGGCCCGCGCGCCGATGCCTCGATGGAATCGATGGCCAAGCTGAAGCCGGTCTTCGCCGCCAAAGGTTCCGTGACTGCCGCCACCTCCTCGCAGATGTCGGACGGCGCGGGCGCGCTGATCGTTGTCAGCGAGAAGATCCTGAAGGAGCACAACCTGACCCCGCTGGCCAAGTTCTCCTCCTTCGCCGTGCGCGGCGTGCCGCCGGAAATCATGGGCATCGGTCCCAAGTTCGCGATTCCGGCAGCGCTGGCCGCCGCAGGCATCACGCAGGACAAGCTGGACTGGATCGAGCTGAACGAGGCCTTCGCCGCGCAGGCGCTGGCCGTGATCCGCGACCTGGAGCTGGACACCAGCAAGGTCAATCCGATGGGCGGCGCCATTGCGCTGGGCCACCCGCTGGGCGCCACCGGCGCGATCCGCGCCGCGACCGTGGTGCACGCCCTGCGCCGCAACAACCTGAAATACGGCATGGTCACGATGTGCGTGGGCGCCGGCATGGGCGCAGCGGGCATCATCGAGCGCGTGTAAACTGCGCGCTGAAGCGACAACAAAGGGCGCCGCGGATTCGCATCCCGGCGCCCTTCACCTATTTGGAGACAGAAGCATGGACATCCTGAGCAGCAAGGCCAACGGCATCCTCACCCTGGAATTCAACCGCCCAGAGCGCAAGAACTCGATCACCACCGTCATGTACCAGACCATGGCGGATGCGATCCTCGCTGCGGAAAGCGACCATGAAGTGCGCGTGATCCTCATCCAGGGCAAGGCCGAGCTGTTCACTGCGGGCAACGACCTCGAGGACTTCCTGAAGAATTCCGGCACCGCCGACGGCGGCGAGCGCCCGGTGTTCAAGTTCATGCGCGCGCTGAGCGGCGCCGCCAAGCCCGTGGTGGCGGCCGTGGGCGGCTACGCCATCGGCATCGGCACCACGCTGCTGATGCACTGCGACCTGGTCTACGCCTCCGACAGCGCCAAATTCTCCGTGCCCTTCACCCAGCTGGGCCTCTGCCCCGAATTCGGCTCCAGCATGCTGCTGCCGCTGAACGCGGGCCATGCGCGCGCCGCCGAGAAGCTGCTGCTGGGCGAAGCCTTCAGCGCCCAGGAGGCTTACGACATGGGCATCATCTCGAAGATTCTGCCACCGGCGGAGCTCATCGGCCACGCCCACGCCCAGGCAGCGAAGCTGGCGGCGCTGCCGCCCGCCTCCATCCGGGTCACCAAGCGCCTCATGAAATCCGGGCGCAGCGAGGCCCTGAACAACGCCATCGTCACCGAGAGCAAGCTGTTTTCGGACATGCTGCAGGCGCCCGAGGCGAAGGAAGCTTTCACCGCCTTCTTCGAGAAGCGCAAGCCGGATTTCAGCAAGTTCGCCTGAGAAGCGGCAATCGCGGACGCTAGAAGGCCACGGTTCCGGAGACCGGGCGGTTGGGGGGACCGACCAGGTCCCAGGGCGTCGTTCCGGGCTGTGGTCCCACTTTGAATACTTCGCGTACGGCGCCGTTGAGGCTTGCGTACATTTCAAATGCCGGGAAAGGCTCGACCTTGCTGCCCGATAAAGCCGCGACCTGAATCTTCCCGCCCGCCAGACGTTTCACTTCCACCTGAACGGACCAGTTGATTTGCGGCGCGCCCGTGGCGCAGGGATTACCTGCGCCGCCTTCGAAGGCGAATTTGCACAGCGCGGCCGATGTCTGCAAATTCTTTATTACCAGATCCGCCGTTGCGGGAGCACGGCGGCATTCCTCGTCCCCATCCTCGCAATCGCACTCGACCGTGAAATCGCAATGGTGATTCTGCGTAATCAGGGCGAAATCCTGCTGCGACAGCTCGACAAGGGAACGCATCCTGGCGCTGGCATTCGGATCGGCGGCGAATCCCCGTTGATCCGTGTGATAGCAGTCGCTGGCCGGGGTGGGGCCAGGAATCATCGATTTCCCGGCCTGGCCGGGCACGTCCAGGGTATAGCCCGAGATGGTGGCGGGAATAAAGCTGCTGATCCAGATTTTCAGGCTCATGCCATGCTCTCCTATTTGGTTTCCAAGCTAAAGCCACTTCACTATCGTAAAAGAAAATATTTCAGTCAAGATATTTTATATTCCTCAAATGGGTAATTAAGCGCCGAAAATATTTCGTTGCTAAATTAACTCGCCCATATTCAAGGGAGGGTATTTGTGATTTGAAACAATTGGCGAGAATTTAAATCAAAATGCCGCGCTAGAATAGCTCAGCTGTTTTCCTGTTGGCCAATCCCAATCAGAGGGGAAGTGATGGCATGAACCGCACCGACGATCTCAGCTTTGGCATTTTCCCTCAAGCGCGCAGCCTCCACGCCCATTACGAGCGCTTCCTTCTCCACCTTCCCGAATTCCGTGCCAGCCGCCGCTCCGTCCTGATGGGCATGGGCGCCGTGACGGCCGGGATGCCGCTGGCCGGCGCGCTGGCGCGCAGCGCCTCGCAATTCGTCGTGGACGCCCGCAGCAACCGGCTGGCGGTGCTGGTGGGCGGTATCGAGGCCTGGGCCGTCGATACGCGCTGGTTCGACGGTATGCCGCATTTGACAAGCAGGCAGAGCGACGGCTTCCTCCATGTCCGCCTGGCCCACGCGCTGTTCCCCGGTACAAATCTCGCTGCCGATTTCCAGCTGACGGCCAAACGCACCGGCGCAGCCTGGATTGCGCGCATGCAGATTCCCAGCCTGGGATTTGCCGCGGAGTTTCCCTTCGAGTCCTGGCTGTTGGGCCATGAGCGGGCGTCCTCCGCCTCGCGCCGTCAGCAGCTGGGCTTTCGCCAGGCCCAGGACCTGCGCCTGGACTGGAACGGCGGCACCGTCAGCGTGGGCGCGGACTGGATGATCGATGTCGCCGGCATGGACGCCGGCGTCCTGCGCATCGGCGTGCGCAAGGCGCTGCTTCGCGGCCTGCGCCTCCAGCTGCTGTGCGCTGGCGAGCGCGCCGATGCCCAGGATCTGCCGCGCCGGACGGATCTGTGGCCGGAGCTGCGGGAGGGGGCGCCGCTCTGCTTCACCGACGGCGACAGGACGATGTCCCTGGCGCCCGCCACGCTGTCCAGTTTTATCGGGGCCTCGCGCGAGGAGGCCCGGCTGATGCTGCACGGCGAAGCCGGATCGTCCCTGTGCTGGAAGATGGCGCCGGCACGCGAGATCGCCATGCCTGCCGTCCAGGCCCGGCTCAATATCCGCTATACGGAGGGGCAGAGCCTGGTATCGGGCCGGGCGGCCCTGGCAGGGGAACACTGGCACCACGACCGCCTGTTCTCGGCGGAATTCGCCGGAGGCGGCAGCGACCTCGAGCTCTTCGCGGGGGAAGGCGACGCAGCCGCGCCCACCGGACGGCGCTTTGTCGTGAGCCTGCCCGGCTGCGATGCCGCCATGTTCGTGCAGCGTCCGGGACCCGGTAGCGGAATGGCCGAAGCCATCGGCCGCAGCCTCCTGGACTTCGCCAGGCACAAGATCCGGCTCGACGAGTACGACCTGGTCCTGAAGCGCGCGGCCGATGCACTGGCGCTCACCATACGTTTCCGCAAGGTGCGGCTGGAGCATGGCTGGCGCGGCTGGCAGCTCTTCAGCGAGGGGCCGGGCAGCCTGATCGAATTCGATTTCGGCCCCCAGCACGTGCTCGAGGAAGCCGTCTATATCTCCGAATGGTGCAAGGACATGCCGAAGAGCGCCTGTCCAGCGCCCAGCGGCGAAGTCGCCCTGCCGGAAGAACTGGCTGCGCTCGCCATACTCATGCACGGGCTGCATGGCGGCGTCTTCTCCGGCAGTCCTGTCACCCAGGCCGAGCTGGCCGCCTACGACGTGAGCAGGCTGCACGCCTTCGTCGCCTTCCTGGGCACGCGGCGCGCCGCCTTCAACCAGTTCCGCGCCTCGCCCAAGCTGCGCCAGCTGCTCGCGGCTTCCAAGCCCTTCGATCCCTCGCTGGCGGTGCGCGCCGAATATGCCCGTCCCAGCCATCTGACCTTCTGCTTTACGGCGCCGGAGGGCATTCTCTTCAGCGTGCAGAATCTTCTGGCCTGGGCTGTTCCCGTGCCGAAAGCCGGCGCCCACCAGGCCCATGCCGGGACTTATACCGCAGAGCTGAGCCCGCGCGCCCAGGGCGTCGGCGCCAGCGGCTTCGTCCCGCTGGCCCAGGACGACACGGCGGATGCGCCATGGATCGTCCGTCCCGCCAGCCTGGCCCAGTCCGGAAGGGACGACGCCGATTACGCGACGGCCATCGAAGTGCCCGCCCGCCTCGTCATGAGCCAGATCGCGAACGACGGGCCCGTCTGGAAGGCCGGCCATGCGCTCGTCCGCAGCCGCACGGGACCTGGCGAGGTATGGAGTGTGCGGCTGGCAGGAGCCAGGCTGCGCGCCGTGTTCGCGGCGGACGCACGCTGCACGCCGGCGCCATCCTGTTCCTCTTCGGCCGAGCGCTACCGGATCAAGCCCTTCATGCCTCCGGCGCCGTACGACGGCAAGGATACGGACTACATCTATCGCAGCACGCTGGATTCGCGGGACCGCCATGAAATCGTGGTGCTCAGCTCGATCAGCGGCTTCGCGGCCCTGTGCGGATCGAACCAGGTCGTGTGCGAGAACGGAAAGGGCCGCTATGTGGCCGCGCCGATCAATGCCGAACATCTCCAGTTGAGCAGCCTGGGCGCGAACTTCCGCTATGGCGGGCGCTGGCATCCTCCCGCCTCGGACAACGGTGGCGGCGCCCTGAGCGTCATGCGCTACGACCACCACGGGCAGCAGGGCCGGGACCTGGACTGCCGGGTCGAATACAAGGGCTTCCTGCTCCCGCTGGGCCATCCCGCCATTCTCGTCAAGCTCACCGAGCGCCGCTTCTGCTTCGAGAGGAACAAGGCGGGGCGCTACCAGCTGGTGGCGCGGCCGGTGCAGCGCTTCTTCATCCGCGTTCCGGCATTCACCCGCGCCTTTCCGGCTACCGGTCAGCCCAACGACTTGCGGCTGTGGGGGCACGCCGCCATCACGATGGAAGAGTTTCAGACGCCGGACCTGGCCGATCCCGCCGGGCTCCTGTCGGACTTCAACCATCTCGGCCAGAGCGGTTTCTGGCCGCATGACCTGTGCGGCAACCCCATCGAATTTTCGTTCGGCGAACCGGGCAGCAAGACGCGCTATGCAGCGCCGCTGGTCTTCATCGACAACAACGTCGCCCACAGTGCGCCTGCCATGAAATGCGCGCTGGAGGCTTGGCGCCAGCAGACGCACGAGCTGCTAAAGCTGGCGGCGCCGCAATGGCCAGCCGGCCCGCAGCGTGGCATGGCCACCGTACTCTCCGGCCGCCTGCCCTATATACCGGGCCGCAGCGGCGACCATACCGACATCGAGACCGACCGCATCATTCTCGACGTCCAGAACCGGCTGGACGAGCAGGCGGCGCTCGAGCTCCCCGCCGGCCAGCCCGCGCCGGCCACGCACGCCTACCGCTACGGCCAGTACGACGAACGAGCCCAGGCCGGCTATGGGTCCTGTCCGGACAACTACGGCAAGTTCGGCTGGCCGGCCTGGGGCGTGACCGCACAGATGGAAGGGCAGCGGCAGCCGCCTTTCTATCCCGTGCGGCGGCGCTGCCGGATCAGCCTGGGCAAGGTCTCTGCGCTGAACGGCAAGGCGGGACGCCAATACCTGCTCGAATTCGACCCCGTGTATGCGGCGGCGGGCCTGGACCCGCAGCACAACCCTGGCGAGATCTTTGCCCGCTTCGTCGGCGAGGCGCCCAGGCTCGATTTCAGCGGCGACACCTCGCGCTCCGGAGGCTTCGCCAGCCCCAGCACCGCTTTTGTCTACCTCTCCGCCAAGCGCGGCCCCCTGGGCGGCCCGCTCGGCGACCTGGTCGGGCTGCAGGCCGCCACGGCCTACAGCCCGGTCGCCGACAGCGACCCCTCCGCCTGCCTCACGGCGCTGACGGCCAGCACCACGACACGGTCCACGCTCGTCGTGCGCAACGCGCATGCCGCCAACATGGTTCCGGCAGAGTTCTTCAGCGCCTTCCTGGGCGATGCCAAGCTGCTCGGCGTGGTGCGCCTGGCCGACGTGGTCCAGTCCGCGCTGGCGGCGGCAGGTTCGCGCATCCCCACCATCAACACCGAGTCCCTCTTCGATTTCGCGGCGGATGCGCTGCGGCCTCTCGCGGCGCGGCTCCGGGAGGGCCTGGCTGAAGTGGCGTCGCGGCTGTCGGATGCGAACCAGGTTCCCGCCGCCGTGGCAGCCAGGCTGAAACCGGGGCTCGATGCGGCCATGGGAGACCTGTCCAGGCTCGAAGCGGCGCTCGGGGGCAATGCCGCCGCCGCAGGCGAGGCCCTGGCCGCAGCCAACCAGCTCGCCAACAGCCTGGGCGCGCTTGCCCGTGCGGCGGAAGGCATCGCCAGGGAACCGGAGCTGCTGCTGCCGCCGGACGTGGCCAAGGCCATCGCGGACATGAAGCTGCTGTTCGAAGCGCTGCGCGACAGGGACCTGCAGGAAATCGTCCTGCGCTGGCTGACCCGGGTCCTGGAAGACCTCGTGTCGGCCGAGCTGGAAGACCGGCTGGCCAAGCTGAGGAAGGCCATCGACGAGAGGCCTGAACTGGCGGCCATCCGCAGCCAGGTGATCGAGCTCCAGCGCCGTGCCGAGGAGCTGCGCACCATGGCGGAGCAGCTGCGCGCCGACGCCCTGGGAAAGGTGGACGAAGCCCTGGATGCCGTGTACCGCCTGGCCGGAGAGCTGGCCGCCATCGAAGCCATCGTCAGCCGGCAGGTGGAGCAGCAGCTGCAGCAGGCGATCGACAAGCTCGTGGGCGAGCTGACCGCCGCCTATGCCGGCATCAAGAGGGAAGTGATCGATGCCCTCATGCGGGCCGCCGGAACCTTGCGCGCGGAGGTGTCCAAAGGCTTGCTGGGGCTGGAACGGGAAGCCGATGTCCTGAACCTGCGGACCGAAGCGGCGCCCTATCTGGCCGAGGCCAGCCGCGCGGCGGCGGCGCTGACGGCGGCGATCGACGACCAGATCACGCAGCTCTCGGCATTCGCCGTGCCGTCCGCCTTCCTGGCGGCCGCCCGCGACTGGCGGCAGGAAGCCCGGCAGATCGAATACGTGATGTCGCTGCCCGAGCGGCTGGCACGCCAGATGAGCCGTGTTGCCGAGATGCTCGATGCGCTGAGCGCACTGGGCCGGCGTCTGTATGCAGGCAACGATGGCCAGGTCAACGCCTGGTGCCAGAGCAAGCTGAAGCCTTTCGGCGACGCCTTCTCGGCCTACGTCCAGACGGCGACCGCCGAGGCCGTGTTCAGCGTGAAGACGGCGGCAGCCAGGCTCCAGGCTTGCGCTGCGTCGCTGGAAGCGCTGGCCTCGCAGCATGCGCTGGCCGCCGCCTATCTGCTGGACCTGGGCAGGAAGCTGCGCCTGGCCTCGGCGGACCTGGACATCACAGCCCGCCTGCTGCCCGGTGGGGCGCGGCCTCTCTTCGATTTCAGCAAGCCCTGCGCCAAGGTGGACGGCGCCATCAGTGCCGAGGCGAGGCGCCTGCATGCGGAACTGGCCGGCGCGCTGGAAACGGTACGCCACGTCAGCCAGGCCATCCGCTTCCTGCGTTCCGAACTCCTGGCCGGGGACCAGGCGCTCAGACAGCAGTGGCAGGCCCTGGTTGGCGAGCTGCTGCGCTTGCGCTCCGAAGTGGAGGGCCGCATCCGGATTGCCTTGACGGGTTTCTCCACCTCGGTCGCCCAGCCGCTGCGGACCGCGATAGCGAAGGTGCTGAGCCAGCCGGTGGGCGCCGATCCGCTCAAGGCCTATCTCAGCAAGGAGGTGCTCGCGGCGGTCCAGGAACTTGATGCGGCGCTGGGCGATATCCGGGCACTGGAAACGGGGGCTGGGCGCAGCGCGCTGCTGGAGAAGGCCAGGCGTGTGCTGGCGATGCTGGCGCAGGCGCTATCCCTGGACGGCATCGGGCGCCTGGCGGATGTCGAGCGGCTCCTCGCGGACATGGTGGGCATGCTGGGCATTCCCAACCGGGTTCGCATTTCCTATGACTGGGACTGCGACCTCAGGGCTTTCCCGGAAGGGGAGGGAGCGATCTTCGAGCCCCAGCTCGAGAAGCACATGAGCATCCATGCGATTGCCGAAACGGGGCTGGACGGCAAGCCCGTGTCCAGCCTGCGGGCGACGCTTTCTCCGTTCAAGATCAACCTGTTCGGCAAGGGAGCGGCGAACTTCCTCACCCTGCACATGGACGAGCTGACCCTGACCGTCCCGCCGGGCGGGAAGCTCGATTGCCAGACGCGGGTGCTGATGGCCGAGCCGGGCAAGGCGCTGGGTTTCGTGCAGAACCTCGCAACCCTGCTTGGCCTGGATCCCGGCTTCCTGATTCTTCCCACCGCCAGGGGCATCAGCGTGAGCTATGAGTTCCACGCCGACCACAAGGAATTGGGAGGCTTCCACGTGCAGAATATCGCCTTTGCCATCAGCGCCGACCTGCCGTTCGACAATTCACCGGTGCGGGTGGCGGTGCGGCTGTCGGAGAAGCTGCGGCCTTTCCTGATCTCGGCGGGCATCTATGGCGGCGGCGGCTTCTTCAAGCTGCAGACAAGGGCGGACACCATCGAAGTACTGGAAGCCTCCTTCGAGTATGGCTTCGTCGGCGGCTTCGGCTACGGCGTGCTGGAAGGCTCGGGCCGCGTCACGGCCGGCATCTACATCCGCCTCGGCGGAACGGCGCCGACGATCGAAGGCTTCTTCTGCGCCATGGGCGAAGTCACGCTGGCAGGGCTGTTCAATGCCGGCGCTTCGCTGCGCGTCACGCTCGCATATCAGATCCGCAGCAGAGAGATGGCGGGCAATGCGGAATATGAGTTCCACTTTTCGATCGGCTGGGTTGAATACAGCTACAGCGTCAATGTCGACTATGTGAAGCCTGGCGACAAAGAGAACGGCGGCGGGAACCAGCGGCTCGCGGCCGCAGGCGCGGCGCCGCTGCTGCCCGCTTCGGCCGGCAGCGCGGAGGCACGGCGGCCATCGAACAATGCCTTCTCGCGCGGCGCCTGGGAGTCGCTCTGGGCCAGCCATGCCGATGCTGCCTGCGGCGCCGCGCCACGTTCCACCTGCACTCCCTGACGGACACCGAGGATCGTATGCCAAGAGAAAAAAACGGATGTACCGCCGACGCGCTGCTCGACTGGTATGTGGTGCCCTGGGGACCGAATCCCGCATCGGGCGCGCTGCGTTTCAGCATCCGTATCATGCCCAAGGAGCGTCCCTGGGGAGCCAGCGTGCTGCTGGCCGACTGGCCCGCCGCCCTGGCAAAGGCGGGGGACGTGCAGCTTGAATTCCGCACCAGCCCCACGGTGGCGGCGGCGCCGGTAGCGGCGGATCTGGGACAGGCTTACCGCCGGTATCTCGCGGAGTGCCGGATCAGCGTGGAGCAGGCGTCGCAGCTGTGGGAAGCGGTATTCGGCGACCTCTTCGCCGCCATGCGGGCTGAGCCGCTGGATGTGGCGGCCGCAAGCCAGGGCATTGCGAGGCGCAGTTTTGTCTGGTCGCATTCACCGGTGGGCATGGTGCGCTCCGCGATCACGCGTTTCGGCGCCCTGTATGCCAACGCCCTGGAAAATGCCAGCCGGAGCGCGGCCTTCGTCGGCCAGCCTTCGCTCTACGTTGCAGCCGGCGCTCCCACCGGCGAGAGCGTGGAGCATCTCTATCGCGCCGCATCGATGTTCAGCAGGGCCGGCTCGCCCCGGCGTGCCTTGCAGGAGCAGCTTCAGTCCATCGCCAGCCGCCAGGGCAAGAGCGGCACGGCTGGCGAAGCAGTCCAGGCCTTGTCCGGGCAGAACTGGTGGGGCTGGCGGCTGCTGTCGCAGGCTGTCGCGGCGGAAGGCGGCAACAGCCAGGATCTCCTCGACAGCGGCAAGCAGTCCGGCACGCCGCTGACCGTTCCCTATACCGAAACCTATCTGGACTTCCTGCTGACGCGCGGCTCGGACCCGCTGGGCAAGCCGCACGGCATTGGCGCCGGCGATGAGGATGCGATGGACGACTTCGCCGTCCACCTGGCCTCACGCAAATACATGTATGGCTCGCCGGGCCCGGACGAGGGCCTGGCGTTGCTCGCCAAGGCGCGGCCAGGGGCGGAGAAAGAGTTCTGCACGCGCGTGGCGGCGCTGGCCGCCCATCCCTGGCTGGTCAAGGTCCTCGGCCTGGTGGTGGGCATGGAAGCAGCGCCCGGCCTGCCGCTCGCCAGCGTGAAAGCCTTCGGCGTCAGCGGCGTGAGCTGGGAAGCCGGCGCGCTGCCCGACTGTGTCGCGGAGCCGCACCTGACCGCCCTGCGCAATGGCTTTCCCCAAGCGCGGACTGCATCCTCCGGCAAGGAGTATTACCACGGGGGGCTGCTGAACGTGGCGCCACGGGCGGGGGACAAGCTGCTCACCCAGTTCGACCTCGACCGCAGTCCGGACCGCTACGTCCAGGCGGCGATCAGCTACCGCACGCAGCGCGATGCCGGTGGCGCGCCGGACGATGCAGCGGTGGAGCTCCAGGGAGAGGAGTCCGTCGGTTACGCCCTGATCGAGGAGGGCAAGGAACGGAAGGACCTGCTGTTCGACCGCACGAAGATGCCCATGCTCTACCTCGAACACCTGCTGGCCGGCTACCGGCCGGACGTCAGGGACATGAGTGCGGGCACGGGCTGGCAGCCCCTCACCGCGCGCCGTATCCGCCGCGTGCTGATCGGCAAGCACAGGAAGGACATTACGCACTGGTTCGAACGGCTGGGACGCTGCGAAGCGTTCATTACCGAGAAAACGCGCACGGCCCGCCAGCCGGACGGTGTCCAATCCCACATCGAGAGCGAGATGTTCCGCTGGGGAACTCAGGGCCTGGCGGGAAGCGTCGGGCAGGAGAAATCGGAGGATTTTGTTGTGAACCCTGCCGATGGCCATGGCCAGGCCGGTGAGCTCAGTATCGAATATGCTCCCGCCGATGTGCCGCCGCAGCGCTTCGGCCATGCCTACCGCTTCGGCGTGCGCCTTGCCATGGTCGACGGGAATTCGCTGGCCATGGAGGAGGCTGCCGCCCTGTACGAGCGCGCCAACGGCATGGCGCTGACCATCGGCGAGCAGACGACCGATGTGCCGGCCAGCCAGCAGGCCGGGCAGGTCTGCCATCGCTATGAACGGCTGGCGCCGCCC
The DNA here is from genome assembly GCF_021165955.1 of Massilia endophytica. Classification (NCBI taxonomy): domain Bacteria; kingdom Pseudomonadati; phylum Pseudomonadota; class Betaproteobacteria; order Burkholderiales; family Oxalobacteraceae; genus Massilia; species Massilia endophytica. The sequence continues at coordinate 5,301,024 of NZ_CP088952.1, forward strand.
GCGGTACTGCTGACCAAGCCGCTGGAGCCGGAACGCTTCCCGAACGAGAACGCGCGCCGCCTGCTGGTCGCCAGCAGCGCCGACCATGCGCGCGTGCGGCACAAGACATCCCGCATTCTGGTTCCCCCGCGCAGCAGCAGCATCGATCTTTGCCTGCGCCACGGCGCCCTCGACCCCTTCCGCAACCAGGCCTCCTGGCCATCGAGCGCCTTTCCCGGCGTCGCCCTGACGGAGGAGGGGGACTTCCCGAGCAGGAAAACACACTGGACGGACAAGGACGGCAAGGCTGTGACGTCGACCGACCAGTACTTCGAGGAGAAGCCTTTCGCCGGCGACGGCCCCGACGTGCCGTATTACCCCGATCCCTGGGCCAGGGTCGCGGTGTGCGGCCTCTATCGCAAGGGCGACGACCGCCTGCTCGACCTGCAGACCTTCGACTATTACCACGGCGGCAGGCGCTGGCCGGATTGCAGGCCCATGCGTCTGGTGCTGCGTGCCGTGGACAGTGTGGAGGATGAGGACGCAGGTTTCGATGCGCGCATGGACGCCGAGGGTCTCACCATTTCAGCCCTGCCCGGTGTGCAGGTAGTGCTGCGCGTCTGGCACGCCATTGGCCTGACGGAGTTCCGGCATTTCGCGCTCACGGAGCAGCTTGCCGACATCGCCACGAAGAACCCTGCCCAGGCAGGCTTCCTGCCTGCGCTCACGGAGAGCGCCGAGGCCTCGCCGCGCGAGCAGGTCGCCCGCATGCTGGCCGGCTGGGGGCGGGGACAGATGGGCGCGACGAGCAATGGCATGGCTTCCGCGTCCTTCTGGATGGCCAATCCCTTCCTCGAACTGAGCCTGCTGCACGCCGTGGACTTGCCGGTGGCGTCCGTGCAGCAGCTGCCCGGCTACGGAATCGGGATACTGCGCACTACTGGCGAAACGAAGGCCCGTTTCCAGGGCCGCCTGGCCCTGCACCGTCCTTCCACGAGCCGCATCTTCGCCCAGGCTACCTGGGCCGACCTGCCGAACAGGGCCCAGCCCGACGGCGGGCGCGGCTACCGCTGGCCGGGCGTCTGGCGCAACGGGGAACTGTTCTCCGTGGCCAGGCTGCCCATCGTCGCCGCCGATGAAAGCGGTATCGCCGCCACCATCCCGATGGACCGCCAGCCGGAGGCCTTCCAACGCTATCAGGATCTCGCGGCCGAGTGGCCGGACAAGGCTGCGGACCCGGCCAGCCGGCGCAGGGTCAGTGGGGAATTCGACTTCGGCGACACGCGCGCGCGCGCGCTCCGCGTGGTCACGGGCGGCGCGGCCCGCCACGCAGAAGAGTTTGCGGGACTGAACGGCGAACAGAGCCGGCGGCTGGCGGCGCCGTTCCGCCTGGTGGTGGAGGCGACCGAGCGGCCGCCCCGGCCAGTGATCGACTACATCATGCCCATGCTGTCCTGGGAGGACCAGCTGGCGCCGCCGGACCAGAGCCGCCGTGCCAGGCAGGGCGGCTGGTTCCGCATATGGCTGGGCGAGCAATGGTACAACTCCGGCAACGGCGAACTGCTGGCCCTCCTATGCTGGACCGGCAAGGCCACGCCGCCCCCGCCCCAGCCCATCCGTTCGATGCTGGGCCTTGGCCCCGCCGACCTGGCGACGCCGCCGGCAGCCCTGGAGCCCCTGGTTTCCCGCTGGGGACTGGACCCGCTCGCGGGGCAGGAGATCGAATTCGGCAACATGCCCGCGGCGGCGCTGCTGAACCGCCTGAAGAGCCAGGCGGAGCTCCGGGCCAGCGGCGGTCCGGCGGACATGCTGGATATCGACCTGCATCACCTCAAGGAGCTGAGCGACTTCTCTCCGAAGCTCCGCCTGTCCACGCTCAGCGAATACAAGAACGTCAATTTCGGAACGGGACAGGATGCCTCCGAAGTCATGCTTGCGCTCTACCGGCCGGTGATGGACCGGGCGAGCGGGCGCATGCATGTGGACATCCGCATCGACCCCGCGCTCGCCTACCAGCCCTTCGTGCGGCTGTCCATGGCGCGCTACCAGCTCCATGCGCCCAGCGGGGCGGAGAACCTGCAGCTCTCGCCCATCGTCGCCACGGAATTCGTGCAGCTCCTGCCGGGACGGGTAGCCACGCTTGCCAGCCAGCGCGACCGGCATGGCGTCGTGGAGAGCGTGCGCGTGACAGTGAGCGGAACCACGCTTCCGGCCGGAGGGCGCGCGACGCTGAAGACCATGCTGTTCGCCTCCATCGAGCAGCGCGAGGTCGGCTTCAGCCAGGCCAGCGACGAGGAAGGGGACGGCGCCTGGACGCCGGTTTCCGCCCAGGCGGATTCCTGCGCCCTGCAACCCGGGCAGGAGGACAACAGCTGGTGGACCCTTATTCCGTTCCGCTCCCGCGTGTCGCACGAATACTCGGTCAGGATCGAAGAGTACGAAACGATCGCCGGTGCCGCGACGCAGAGCCGGCGCCTCGTCTACTTCGACCGTATTCCGCTCAGGCATTTCTGAGCGGTGCGGCGCGCAATGCGGTTGAGGCCAACGGGGGTGACGCCGATATAGGCTGCAAGGTCTTTTTGCGGAACACGCGCCGCCAGCTCCGTCCCGGTGTCCAGCAGCCTGAGATAAAGCTGTTCGGGCGTGAACATCAGCAGGTCGCGCTCGCGCTGCATCTTGATGCGCGTGAGCGCCCGGAAGGCCTGGCATACGGTGGCCTGCCAGGCCTTGTCCGTTCGCGCCAGTTCGTCGACCGCCTTCCAGCTGATGCTCTCGACCACGGAAATCTCGATCGCAACGCTGCTGAAGCTGGCGCGTCCCGTATCGAAGCCGATAGGGCAGCCAAAGAGATCGCCTTCTGCCGTGAAGCTCTTGATCCATTCGGTGCCATCCGGCGTGGTGTAGAACTGCTTGAGCAGGCCGGCACGCACGGCGAATATATGCGGGCAGTCGCCGCCTTCGCGGAAGGCAGCCTCGCGTTCGGCGAGCGGAACCACCTTGACCTGGGCGGCAAGTGCGGCCACACCGGGCAGGCGAAGTCCGGTGGCCGCTTCCAGCCGCCGCAGGGCCCTTACGAGTGCCAGTTCTTCCATGCGAACCATTATAGGCTCATGCGATGGCGCCCAGCTGGCGCATGAGATTGAGATCGTCGGTGATGCGCCAGTGCTGGGCGATGCGGCCCTCGCGTATCCATTCGATCTGCATCTGCCGCACATCGATTTTCCGTCCGGTGGCCTGCATGCCGAAGAAGCTGCCCGTATGCGTGCCGGTCAGGCGCACGAAGACGGCGACACGGTCCGGCTCCGCCACCATGTCCAGAATCTCGTAATACAGGTCGGGCAGGCCTTCCCGCATGGCCAGAACGATGGGTTTCAGGTCTTCCGGTCCTGGACGGGGATCGGGAATGCCGGGGCTGTGGTTCAGGTAGTCCGGCGTGAGCAGCTCGTCGAGCACGCCGACGTCGCCACGGTTCCAGACTTCGTCGAAATAGCGCTCGATCAGGCGGCGGTTGGTTTCCAGTGTCATGGCGTTCCCCTTGTAAAAAATGGGAACTGTAGCCCTGCCGCGAAAGGGCTGTCATTAACCTGGGTTAATCTGGTGCCGGTATATTTCCCGACCGCCGGCGCCGGTAGTGAAGGCTTGCGCCGTCAATGAACGTATTCTGGCGTGCCAATATGACAGGCGTTTGACTTGTGCTCTAATACGCGCCATGACATTTCCCACTTCCGCCGCCATGCAGCAGGCCGTGGCGCTGCACCAGCGCGGCGAGCTCGCAAAAGCCAGCCAGCTCTATGACGCCGTGCTCCGGCAGGAACCGGATCACCCCGATGCGCTGCATCTCAGCGGCGTCCTGGCGCGCCAGCGCGGGGATGCCGGATCGGCCGTCGAACTGATTGGCCGGGCACTGGCGGCGGGCGGCGAGAAAGCCATCATGCTGTGCAATCTCGGCGCCGCGCTGCAGGACCTGCGCCGCCATGAAGAGGCGCTGGCCAGCTTCGATCGTGCCTTGTCCCTGCAGCCGCAATACGCAATGGCGATGTGCAACCGGGGTAACGCGCTGCGCAACCTGGAGCGGTTCGAAGAGGCGCTGGAGAGCTACGGCAGCGCGCTGCGCATGCAGCCTGCATATCCCGAGGCGCTGCTGAACCGCGCCCTCGTCCTGCAGCAGCTGGCGCGCCACGATGAGGCGCTCGACAGTTTCGGCGCCGCCCTGAGCCAGCGCCCCGGCTGGGCCGAAGCCCTGCATGGCGCCGCCGTGTCGCTGCTCGCGCGCGGCGACGTGGAACAGGCGCTGGAAGGGTTCGACCGCGCATTGCAGCGGCGCCCGGAGTATGCCGAGGCATGGTGCAGCCGCGGAGGACTGCTGCTGCGCGCGCAGGAGGCGGAAGCGGCGGAAGACAGCTACCGCCACGCGCTGGCGCTGCGGCCGCAATACGCCCGCGCCCAGCTGGGCCTTGCCAACAGCCTGCGCGCGCTTGGCCGCAAGGATGAAGCCATCGCGGCGTACCGCAGTGCCGGGGAGATGGGCGCCGACGCGGCCACCGTCGGCTACATGCTGGCGTCGCTGGGCGCTCAGGATGCGCCTTCCGCATCGCCCTCCGCCTATGTGACCGCATTGTTCGACCAGTACGCGGCAAAGTTCGACCGGCATTTGCAGGAAGTGCTCTCCTACCGCACGCCTGCCTTGCTGGCGGATGCCTTGCGGCCCCACGTTGCGGAATCGCTGGACGTGCTGGACCTGGGCTGCGGCACGGGCCTGTGTGCGCCGCTGCTGCGTCCCTTGGCGAGGCGGCTCGAAGGCGTGGACCTTTCGCCGCGCATGCTGGAGAAGGCGCGGGAGCTGGAACTCTACGATGCGCTCTACTGCGCCGACATGGTGGAAACGCTGCGCACCCGTCCGGCGCGGTATGACCTGCTGGCTGCCGCCGATGTGATGGTCTATGTCGGCGAGCTGGAAACTGTGCTGGCGGCAGCCTGGAGCGCGCTGCGGCCCGGCGGCATCATGGCGTTCTCCGTCGAGACGGGCAGTGTTGCGGAGGGCTATGCCCTGCAGGCCTCCGGCAGGTATGCGCATTCGGCAGCCTGCGTTCGAGCGGCTGCAGCCAAAGCAGGGTTCGATGTGCTGGCGCTGGACTCCTGTGTGCTGCGCCGGGACGCTGGCAGCGACGTCCAGGGCTTGCTGGCGGTGCTCCGCCGCTCAGCCTAGCGCGCGCAGCAGAAGCGGCGTGGCTTCCGTGAAGCCGTACTGGCGCGAACGCTGTGCGAGAACCGACAGCTGTTCGCGCAGGCCCTCGTCCGGCGCGGCGCGCCAGCGGGCGAATTGGCGCAGCAGCGCCACGTGATGTTCCACCCACGCGCAGGATTCCCCGCCAACGCAGGAAGCCAGTTGCTCGGCATAGAACTCCGCCGATACGGTGTCGCCGTCCAGCAGCGAGACTTCGGCGGCATTGAGGTAGAAACGGAAGCTGTTGTGCGCCAGGCAGTCCCGCGTGAGGTAGGAGGCTCCTTTCAGCAGTGCGCGCTTGCGCGTTGCCGCGTCCGACGCGAAGAGGGCGGCGGTTCCCATTACCCAGGGGCCGATGAAGTTCTGCAGCTGGTGGCGCTCCACGTCTTCCGCGACGGACCGGATCAGGCGTTCCGCTTGCGCGCGGTCGCCGCGCAGCCAGGCGATACGCGCCTCGCTCTCGCGCAGGAAGGTCTCGAAGCGCGTGCTTCCGATAGTCCGCGCCAGATCAAGGCCCCGCTGCACCTGCTCGGTGGCGGCATCGAGGTCGCCGCCCGCCACCAGCGCCCAGCCTGCGGTCATGCGGGAGAAGGTTTCGGCGCGGCGGTTGCCCACCTTGCTGGCGATGCTGGCCGAAGCCAGGGCGTCCGCCACCGCGCCGGCAGGGTCGCCGAGGTAGATGCGCGTCGATCCCAGCGCCGCGCGGTTGGACGCTTCAATGTGCAGGTAGCTGTGCCGCTCGCACATGGCCAGGCATTCGCTGAACAGCTCGTTCGCCTTGCGCATATGTCCCTGGGCGTAATAGGAATCGCCCACGCCGCTCAGCGCTCGCGCCTGCGTTTCCGCCATATCGCTCGCTTCCGCATAGCGCGCGGCGTCTTCATGCAAGCGGCGGCACTCGCCGTAGTTCCCTCGCGGGAAAAAAATGTTCCCTTTCAGGTAGAGCAGCCTGCCCAGCGCGGCCTCGGCGCCGATGGACATGGCGAGCGGCACGGTCTCGTCCAGCAGCCGCTCTTCCTCTTCCAGCTCCTCCAGGATATTCAGTGTGGTGGCGAGACCGATCACGGCTTCGATCCGGTCCTGCGGCTGGCCCGCCAGCATCATGGCGTGCTGGTAGTACTGGCGCGCGTCGTTCATCTTACCCATGCCCGCCGCCGCGTGGGCGCGCAGAAGGGCGAGAGGGAAGCTGCTGAAGGTGGTGGAGTCGGCGCGGTTGCATTCGGCCGTGAGATCGAGCGCCGCTTCGTATTCGTGCTCGTCCAGCTTTTCGCGGATAGCGCCCAGCATCATTTCCAGTGCACCTGAATCCTTCGCGCGGTACAGGTGAAGCGCGCACTGGGCCGTATCCCGTCCGCGGAACACCTCCGCCGCCTTGCGGTGCATGCGCAGCAGCTGCTCGGGCGCCGTGCTGTCGTACACGCAGTGCATGACCAGGTCGTGAACGAAGGCCACGCCGCCCTTGCCCGCCGAACGCAGGAGGCTGTTCCGTCCATCGGACGGAGGTTCATATTCCGGCTGCTCCAGCGCTTCGCGCAGCAGGTCCAGCTCGAAGCGGTTGCCGAGCACCGCAGCCATGCGCAGCGCCTCCGCGTGCTGGGGAGGCAGGCTGTCGAGGCGGGCCTGGATTACGTGGCGCAGGCTGTCGGGCAGCAGGTGCTCGGGGCTGGCCAGGAGCTGGGTCAGGAACAGCGGATTGCCCTGGGCGCGCTCCACGCACTGCTGGCGGAAATCCGCATCCACGTCGCCGAACTGCCCGGCCAGTGCGGCCGCCTCGCGTGGACTCATGGGGCCAAGGTCCAGCACCGTAAGCGGCATGCCTTCGAGGCGCGGGCGCAGCGCCTGTTCCAGGGGATCGTCGTCGACGCGCGAGGTCAGCACCCACAGCACGGGCGCCTCGCGCGTCCCTGCGAGCAGGTTCGCCAGCGCGTCCAGGAAGTGGGCCTCGGCCCAGTGCACGTCCTCCACCGTGATCATGAGCGGCGCCGTGATCGCGAGGCGCAGGATCAGGCTTTGCAGCGCGTTGGCCAGCCCGCGTTCGCGCGCTTCGTGGCTCATTGCAGCGAACACGGGCGCCTGGGCCGCCGTCAGCGTCGCGCCGCACAGGGCGCGGTAGAACAGGGCGGTGTCCGGCGGCAGCCGCAGGCGGGTGACGGCGGCATCGATCTGGCGGCCTGCCTGGGCGGCCTTGAGCGCGTCGACACCCAGCAGGCTGCGCGCAAGCTGCTCCAAAGGCGCGCGCCAGCTGTCGGCGCCCGCGTCAAGCACATCGCAGCCATGCCACTGCATGCCATCCTGCCGGGCGATGTCGGCAAACTCCTGCGCCAGGCGGCTCTTGCCCACGCCCGCCATGGCGCGAAGGTAGACCGCGCTGCCGCTCTGCGCTTCCAGCGTCGCCTCCACCACCGCCTTGAACTGGCGCGTTTCAGTGTAGCGCCCGATCAGCGCTGGCAGTTCGCCTGCTTCTCCCGCCGCAATGCGGCTGAAGGCGGCGAAGCCCGGGAATCGGCTGGCATTCTCGAACAGGAACCGGTCTTTCAGGTGCGGCAGCAGGCCGTGCGCCACATATAGCGGAACGCGGATCGGATGCACGGCGGCTTGCGCAATGTCCGGGTGACGCAGGTCAGGCAACGCGTCCTGCGAGGGCAGGACCTGGCCGCGCTGCCAGCGCACCAGCCGGATCGCCATGCCGCGCAGATGCTGCGCATGCAGGAGGCGGTGCAGTTCGAGCGCGCAGCGCATGCAGCGTTCGGCGTCCGAGCGGTAAGCCTGCGGCAGGCCGAACACCGCGCGCAGCGTGCTGCCTTCCGGTGTTTCCATCCTTCCGCCAAACTGCAGTATCAGGTTGCCCGCCTCGCGCAGCAACTGGCCGCCGTCCGGGAACGGCGCGGCCATTTCCACGTGCAGCATCATCACGTAGCGCAGCGCGTCCGAGTCCGCTGGATGCGCGGCGGCGAACTGGCTCGCCAGGGCGGGCGGCAGCGCAGTGTCGGGCGCTGGCGCCTGGGCGGGGCTGGCCTTGCCGAGCAGTTCCTCGAGCGGCATGCCGTAGACCTGCGCGAGGTGGCGCGCGGTGCGGTACAGCACGACCTTGCCGGTTTCGGCACGCTTGATGGAGGCGACGGAGACGCACAGCTGCTGGCTGAAGCACAACTCGGCAAGCGATTCCTGGCTCAGGCCACGGCGCTTGCGCAATTGCTTGAGCAGGCCGGCGTCGAGCAGGACCCTGCCATCGGAGGTCGCTGAGCCGGGAGCTGCGGTGGAGGGAAGGTCGGTACTCATTACCGCCGCACTATAGCATCGCGCGGCGGTGGCCGGTTTTCAGCTCAGCGCAAGGGCTGCAGCGCCCTTTCGATGCGCCGGGAAGCCTCCCCCTTCTGCGCAACGAAGCTCGCCGTCAGGCTGTGGGCGTTGGTTCCCATGAAGGCTCCCTTGAGCGGCCCGGCGGCTGTTGCGCCCGATTCGAAACGCAGCATGCCAAGCATTACGTAGGGAACGGCGATCGTCGTGTACGTGACGCCGATGGCCGCGCGCACGGTGCTGCCGGGCGCCACTTCCACGGGCGTGTCGAAGCCCCAGTTGCGGGTGCTGGTATGGGCGCCGTTCGGCATGAAACGGTCGCCTTCCGCGCTCAGCACCACCGCGTCGCCGTCCACCTGCGGCGCCGCCGCCATGAAGTGGGCGTCCGCGCTGTAGCGGGCGGACGTGGAATTGGTCCACGCCCGGGTTTCGGTCACGGCGACAGCGCCCACCAGGCGGTGCATCTCGGCGTCTGCCGCATGGTTGCCGATCGTTTCGCTGTACAGGCTCGCAGGGCTGGTGCGCAGCACGCAGCTGCCGCCAAGGTCGTAATCGATGTGCAGTACTTCCACGATGCTTTCGACGCGGTCCGTGGCGCCGCTGGCCCAGATCAGGCCGCAGCTGTCCGCCGGACCCCGGCCTTTGCGGATGGAGAAATTGCCGTCGTCCTGCATGGCGGCGTAGAAGTCGCTGCCCTTGGCCGTGATCTGGCTCCCCCAGTGCCAGCCCTCGTTGTGTTCGAGGTCCGCGCCGCGGTAGATGCAGAAGTTACCGTCCGCCTGTACCAAAGCGAAATAGTCGCCGGGCGCTCCTGCCTTGCCGCTGCTCCAGAGCAGTGCCGCAGGATCGCTGCTGTCGACGCCGCGGAAGATGGCGAAGGTGCCATCCTCGCGCAGGGTGGCGGTAAAGAGTCCGTTATCCGATACGAGGTAGTCGCCCACCGCGAAAATCTGGTGCATGGCGAGCATGGCCTCGTGGCGGCGGCCGGGCGGACGGCGGTACAGGGAAGCTGGAACGAGGCCTGGCTTGGTGCAGGCGGTGGTGCTGGTGAAATCGGGCATTGGACACATGGCAGGATTCTTGTAGGTTTGATGTGGCCAGTATGCGATTTGCTTCCGGGACGCAACAGCGCAGATCGGTATCAGTTGCAGCGTAAAATGGTTGTCTCGCCAACTTTCCAATGGGAAATACCTTGCCATCGCCCCTGGAGCTCGCCGCCAACGCGGTCATGACGGTGTCCATCGTCCTCGCCGGACGCAATAATGTGCATTCCTGGTGGCTGGGCGTGGTGGGCTGCACGATGTTCGCCTTTCTTTTCTACGGTGTGCAGCTGTATGCGGACGTGGCCCTCCAGCTCTTCTTCGTCGCCACCTGCCTGCTTGGCTGGCTGCAGTGGCTGCGCGGGGCAGGCGGCGAAGCGCTGCCCGTCAGCTCCGCCCACATGAAAACGCTGCTGCGCATGGCGCTGGCCGGGATGGCGGCGACGCTTGCCTACGGCCTGCTGCTCAAGCAGTTCACGGACGCCTACGCGCCCTTCATCGATTCGGCCGTGCTGGCCTTTTCCATCGTCGCCCAGCTGCTGCTGATGTGGCGGCGCGTGGAAACCTGGCCGGTGTGGCTGCTGGTGAACACCGTGTCGGTGCCGCTGTACGCCAGCCGTGGCCTGTACCTGACGGCCGCACTGTACGCGGCCTACTGGGTCAACGCGCTCGTTTCCTGGTGGTGGTGGCGGCGCCAGATGCAGCAGCCTACTGCAGCTTGAAGACGGCGGTCACCGACTGCAGGAAGGGGATCGACACCGGCACCGCGTAGCTGGATGCTGGCGTGCGCGGAGGCCGGGGCAGGGCGCTTGTGCCGGGCTTCTCCACGAAGGGCGCGGAGACCTTGTCGAGAGGGCCGCGTGCAATGGCCATGGCCGGTCCCAGCTTGCGGCCGAAGGACTCGGCCAGCTGGAGGGCGTTCTGGCGCGCTTCGGCGGCCGCGTCTTTCATCAGCTGGCGGTTGATCTCGCCTGCGTCGGTGCGGTCGAAGGAGGTGCTGATGCTGTCGATGTGGTCCAGCGCGAGCAGGGCGGCAAGTAGCTGCGGCCACGCCGCCAGGTCGCGCACCTGAATGCGGAAGTGGCGGCCCAGCGACCAGGCGGTGGTAGCCCCGTCCGCAGCGGGCCGGTTCAGGTTCACGCTCTTGCGGCTCAGTTCATAGTTTTCGATATCCGCCTCCGGAATGCCCTGTTCGGCGAGCAGGGCCAGCACCGATTTATCCACCGTTTCCAGCGCGGCCGCCGCGGCCGCGCCGTCGCTGTGCTGGGCGCCCGTGTCGAACTGCAGCTCGCCGATGTCGGGCCGAAGCCAGAGCTGCGCCCGGCCCGCGGTACTGACGAAGGGGTAGGGCGGCAGGGGCGACGCATTGGCGGCGCCGCACAGGCTCGCCAACAGCAGCAAGAGGGCAAACTTCTTCATTGGATTCTCCTTGTCAGAATTTGTGTTCGAGGCTCAGGCGCAGGCGCGCATGGCCAGGGTCGGTAACCGTGCGGGTAACGGCGTCGTATCGGGAGGCGCGGATGCTGCCGCTTCCCAGCAGATTGCCGAGGAAGATACGCAGCTGGGTCTGGGTATCGAACTTCCACAGCGCATAGACATCCAGCTGGCGTCCGGCATTCAGGTAGCGGCTTTCGGACAGCGAGCGCCGCGACCAGCCGCCGCCACGGAAGACGAAGCTGGCGCCTGTGGTCAGCCGGCCGGCGGCGCGGTCCACGGCGAAGGTGGCGGACAGCGGGACCTGCTGCGCCAGCCGGTTGTCCGGCCCGGGAATTGCGTCCACCCGGGACCAGTTGCGGCTGACGCTTGCCTTGATATCCATTGCAGGCGCCTGCGGGAGCAGTACGGTAAGGGGAAACCTGGCCTCCAGCTCCAGCGAGCGCGTTTGCGCTCCGCCTGCATTGGCCGGGGATGCGAGCCATCGCCCATCCGCATCCTGGCTGACGCGGGTCATGGTGGCATTGGCGATGCGCCGCAGCGAAACGGCCGCCGACAGCATGGCCCCCCTGGCCCAGTAGTATTCGTAGGATGCGTCGGCACCCGTTGCCAGCTCGGGCTTGAGCGCCGGGTTGCCTTGCGTGTCAGGGTCGTTGGGCGAGTTGTTCACCGAGGTCCGCCTGTCCGGAACAAGGTCGCCCACGTCCGGTGCCCTGAATGTGCGCGTCAAGGCGAATCGCAACTGGTCGCCTGCCTCGGGCCGCAGCTTGTAGAGTGTTTGCAGGATCGGGCTCCAGATTTGCGAACTGGAAGCCGCGGGAGCGAAACTGGTTCCGGTGCTTGCGGTACGCAGCGATTCCCAGCGCGCGCCCGCGTACACCGACCATTTGGGCGTAACGGTCCATTCGTCCTGCCCGAACAGCGCAAGGCGCCGGGTGCGCGCCGTGGAATGCTCGCCGCTGTCCTGCGGGGCGGGACCGGAGCGCTCCACTTCGCGGCGCGACTCATTGCGCCTGAGAGTGCTGGCCTCGAAGCCGCTTGCAAGGAGATGGCCTTCGCCGAGGGGAGCGAAGTATTTGCCGCTGGTGCTGGCGCCTGGGCTGGTGTCCTGCGTATCCAGCGTGTTGTCGAGAGCCGCTGTGCCGCCATGCCCGAACCGGTGCAGGCTGCGCGTGGTCTCGCCGCGCTGGACGGCGGTCTTCAACTCCACCTTGCCGCCGTGTTCCAGCCGGTGCAGCCAGCTCAGGTCGGCCTTCCACTGCGCGCTCCTGCTGTCGCCATGGCGCGCCAACAGGGGAAAGCGTGCCGCGTCTCCGGCCTGGGTGGCGGTGGCCTCGTCGGCATCGTAGGGAACACGGTTGGCGTCGGCGTATCCCTGCAGGGCGAGCTGGTCGCCGTTGGGCAGTTGCCATTGCAGCCGTGGCACGACGTTCACAAGGGCGAAACGAAGGCGCTCATGCGACGCCGTATCGCGCGACAGGCCGGGCCCCCTTTCGGCGGCAGTGATATCGCGTTCGATCCAGGTCTGGCGGCTGCGAACGCTGACGGTCCATGACATCTTGTCCACCCGGTCTGCAAGCTGCAGCAGCGTGCGCGCCGTGCGGTCGGCCGCGTCCTTCTCCGCGTTGAGCTGAACCTCGCGCTGCGGCTTGCTCACGGTCTTCTTCAGCACCACGTTGATGATGCCTGCGACGGACTCGGTGGTGTATTCGGCGCTGGCGCTGCGCAGCACCTCGATGCGCTCGACTTGCGCGGGCGCGAGCGAATCGAGTGAAAGTCCCATCGGTGCGCGCTCTCCGTTCACCAGGATGCGCGTGTAGCCCGCGCCCAGGCCGCGCATGCGTATATCGATGCCACGCCCGTTGGTGACGACGGTGACTCCCGGCACACGCTTCAGCGCATCGGCCACCGTGGGGTCGCCGTACTTCGCGAGGTCCGCCTGGCTCAGCACGATCTTGCTGGCGGTATCGTCGCGGCGCGGATCGTAGGCCTCCGCATTGGCGGTGACCTGTACCGAGGTGATGGGAGTGGATTCCTGCGATTTTGCGGGCGCCGCGCCGAGCGCCGTAACGGCGAGCGCGGCCACCCTTCCAGCTTTGGAAAGCATCTACCAGCCTTGTGCGAAGAGTTTCGTTCGGGCCGGCAGAGGCCCAGCGTCAGATCAGTGCAGCGTCCAGATGTACTGCATCTGCATCCAGGCAGCGACGGGCTTGCCGTTGCGGGTCGCCGGTTTGAACATGCACTTGCTGATGCCCACGCGCGCCGCTTCGTCCAACAGCGGGTCGCCGCTCGAACTCTTCAGCTGGTAGTCGGTAACCCGGCCCTCCGCGCTGATCAGGAAGCGCAGATGGACGGTTCCCGTGTGTTCGGCTGCGAGCGAGGACCTCGGCCATTCGGGCTTCTTGCAGCTGCTGAAGTCCGCCACCGCTTTGGTGTCCACGGGATCGTCCGGCCCCTGGGCGCTGGCGAAGCTTGCGCAGCCTGCGCAGGCCACGGCGAGTGTCAGCAGCGCGGCTGCGGATTTCCAGCTGCTTTGGGATTGGGCGGGGCGCAGCAGTCGGGTAATGCGGTGCATCAGGTCTCCTCCGTTGGCCGCAAGGGCCGTTTGGTGATGGGAAAACTGGAGCTTCTCCAGTTCGGAAAGGGCCAGGGCAAGCTGGCGGGGCCCGCCCGCCACGGCGCTGGCGATATCGTCCGCGATCAGTTCGCGTTCGGCGCGGACGCGGCGCGACAGCCACCACACGGCCGGGTGATAGAACAGCAGCGTTTCGATGGCGTTCTGCAGCAGGTTGACGAGATAGTCGAAACGGCGCACATGGGCCAGTTCGTGCGCGAGCAGCGCCTGCAGCAGCTCCGTGGGCAGGCCGGACATCAGCGCAGCCGGCACCAGCACCACGGGCCGCCACCAGCCGGCCGTGATGGGACTCGCCAGCGTATCGACAATGCGCAGGCACACCACGCGGCGGATACCCATGGCCTGCGCCAGGCGGTCCATGCGCAGCTGCCATGCCGCGTCGATCCTGCCGAGGCGCGCGGCGCGCTGAATCCACAGCAGCCCCAGTGTCGTGCGAAGGCAGAGCGCCACGATGCAGGCCGCCCATGCGAGCACAATGAGCGTCATGTGTTCCTGCAGCTTCGGCAGCAGACCGCGGCTCGGCGCAATGGTTTCGATGGCGCCGGATACCGGTGTCGCCAGGCCGATGGCGGCGGCATCGAGGCGGCCCACCAGTTCGGCGGCAGGCCAGAGAATGCACAGCAGCAGCGCGGCGCAGGCCACCAGGTAGCGCACCTGTGGCCGCGCTCCGCGCAGCGCCGCCAGCGCCAGCGCGGCAGCCAGGCCAATCAGCGCGCCCTGCCAGACGAAGTGCAGCAGGGTCCAACCCAGTGCGTTGACGAAGACGCTCATTCCTTCTCCTCCTTCAGCATGCGTTCGATCTCTTCACGTTCCTTGCGCGAGATGCCGGTGCGCAGGGCCGCCAGCACAAGGGCCTTGGCCGAACCGGCGAAGGCGCGCTGCAGCAGGTCCTGCAGCAGGTTGGTCTGCAGCGCGTCCTTCGGCTGGGCGGGCGCGTAGACGTGGGAGCGCTGGCTTTCGTCGCGGATCAGCAGGCCCTTGCCGTGCATGATCTGCATGAGGCGCAGCACGGCGCCATAGGCCAGGTCGGGCTTTTCGGCCAGCATGGCTTCATGCACCTGTTTGGCGGTGGCGGAGCCCAGCGGCCACAAGGCCTGCAGTAGTTCCAGCTCTGCCGGTGTCGGTTTGGGAAGTGGTTTGTTCATGATTCATCCTCGTCGATGGACGTAGAATAGTACGTCTAGACAAAGATGTATACTTCTATCCGCTACGAAGAAATTACGCTGTGGCGTAAACTAGACAGCTTTGTATAGTTCAGATGCGTCCGATGGGATTGAGCTGGGCGTGGATGCGCGCTGCCAGCTCGCCGGGCACAAAGGGCTTGCTGACACAGTCGGCCGCGCCGAGGGCCGAACCTTTGAGGCGCACCTCGGCCGCATCCGCGCCGCTGAGGAAGATGACGGGAATGTCGCGCGTGAGCGGATTGGCTTTCAGCAGGCGGCAGCAGGTGTAGCCGTCCATGTCCGGCATGCGCACGTCGAGCAGGATCAGGTCCGGCTGCTGTTCCGTTGCCAGCCGGTAGGCCTGATGGCCGTTGAACGCCACTGCCACGCGGTAGGGAAGTTCGCTCAGCAGGTCGACCAGCATGCGTTGCTCGAACGCGGAATCGTCCACGATCAGAATATTGCGCACGCTTACGTCACTGGTCAGGTACATGCTTTCGGTCCGCTGAAATGTGCCGCCATTATGCCCGTGTTTACTGCTTTTGAAACCTGTGATTTTTGGAGAGTCTTTTGGCCTGCTTTTTGCGGTACAACTATGTACGTTTCATAGTGAGAACAAGCAGCGCGGCATGTGATTTTTCACGTGTCCGGTGAGCCGGAAAACTCACGCAATGTCACCGCGCCGGCGGCGATCCGGCGCACCCTGAAAGCGGCATGCAAGACATGCAAAAAAATATTATTGGGAGGTTTTATGAAGCACACAGATTTCGGGCTGATGCCGTGTCCGATCGCCCGCAGCCTCGGTAAAGTTGGAGAGTGGTGGAGCATCCTGATCCTGCGCGACGCCTTCTATGGCCTGACGCGCTTCGACGAGTTCGAGAAGAGCCTGAAGATCGCGCCCAATATGCTCACGCGCCGCCTGGCGGGGCTGGTGCAGAGCGGCTTGATGGAAAAGCGCCAGTACAGCACGCGTCCGCCGCGCTACGAATACATCCTCACCAAGGAAGGCCGTGCCTTCAAGCCGGTGCTGCTGGCCTTCATCGCCTGGGGCAACGAGCATCTCGCACCGGAAGGCGCCAGCCTGCTGGTGGTGAGCCGTGAAACGGGCAAGCCTGCGGACCAGGTGCTGGTGGACGCCAACAGCGGCCTGGCCATCAACGACGAGGACTATATGTTCGCGCCCGGTCCGGCGGCCAACGAGATGATGCGCATGCGCCTGAACGAAGTGGGCAAGCGCATGGCGTCCTGATTCAGGGTTCCAGCTGGCGGTAGACTGCATCCGCAATGTCGGCCAGGCGCGCCTTGGGCACGCTGGCGGACAGCGCATAGCCGAAACTGCCATCGATCCAGTAGAAGACGCTCACCGCGCCTTCCTGCGCGAAGCGGAAGCCCGTGTCCTGCTTGCCGCGCTGGCCGGGGCTCACATACAGGGTGAGGCGCTGGCCCGCGGCATCGGCATACATGAACTGCGCCACCGGGCCGCTGTCGCCGGGCAGCAGGCGTCCGCCCACCAGCTCATAGCCCTGCTGCGCCAGCAGCGGGGGACGCAGCGCCGCACCCAGCCGCTTGGAGAGCCAGGCCACAAGGTGCTGCTGCTGGTCGGCGCCCACTTCCACGGGATGCCGCACTTCCGGACTGTAGACCGCATGCGCCAGCGCCGCCTGGCGCGGCAGGGCGGTGCGCGCCTGGGCGGCCAGCACCGCATCGTCCTGCTGCAGGCGGTCGTGCAGCATCCAGCCCCCGGCGCCGCCCAGCAGGCCCGCGCCCACGGCGATCGCCAGTCCCGCCACCAGGCGCTGCGAAGGCAGGCGCCAGCGGCGCTGCGGCACGCCGGCCAGGCTTGGCGGCAGGGTTTCGTCGAGCACGGGGTTGAAGAGGGCGCGCAGGCCCGCATTCTGTTCGCGGTAGGCGCGCAGGCGCTTCGCTTCCTGGGGATGATCGTTCAGGTACTGGTCGACGGCGGCCCGGCGCGCAGCGGGCAGGCGGCCATCGACCCAGGCCTGCAGTTCGGCTTCGCTGACGGTATTCATTTCACCACCTTGAGGGGAACGGGCACGGGGTGCCCGAGCATGAGGAGGCGCAGGCGCTCGCGGGCGCGCGACAGGCGCGACATCACCGTGCCTGGCGGAATGCCGAGCGTGGCCGCCACCTCCTCGTAAGTCATTTCTTCCAGCGCCACCAGCAGGAGCACCTCGCGCTGCTCGGGCGGCAGCAGGGGGAGGGCGGCATCCAGCTCGCGCAGTTCCAGCGTGCCGGTGGAGGGCGTGGACTGCACGAGATCCTCGCTCAGGGCCACCAGCTCGGGCGCGGGGCGGCGCAGGCGGTCCACGTGCAGGTTGTGCATGATGGAGAACAGCCAGGGCCGCATGTCGCTGCCCTGGCGCCAGGACGACAGGCGTTTCCAGGCCCGTTCGACCGTGTCCTGCACCAGGTCGTCCGCCTCGCTGCGGTCGCCCAGCAGCGCCCGCGCGTAGCGGCGCAGGCGCGGCAGGCAGTCGAGCAGCTGGGCGCTGTCGTCCCGCATCCGGCTCAGTCCTTCACCACGTGCCAGACGTCCTTGAAGTTGTCGCCGCTGCGTTCGCCCGCCTTGGCATCCTTGGCGTAGTAATACAGGGGCTTGCCCTTGTAGGCCAGCTGGCGCATGCCGTCCTCGCGCGTGATGACGCTGTAGGGGGCGCTCACCTCGGCGGGTGCGGGCACGGCGGGCCACAGCTTCAGGCAGCCGTCCATGCAGGCGCTCTTGCCGCTGTTGGCGCTGTCCTTGTCGAAGGTATAGACCGTCATGCCCTTGTCGTCGACAAGGACGCCGTCGCTCTTCTTGAGCGGATCGGCCGCGTGGGCGGCGCCTGCGATGGCCAGGACGGCGGCCAGCATAAGGATTTTCTTCATCTTGATCTCCTGCGTAATGGTTGAGGGTGCTGCACCGGGGTATACGTAGTGTGCGGCCTCGCTATTCCAACCAACGTAGAATTATTTTCGCTCCAAGCATAGAACAAAAATCCTGGAAGCGGCCTTTTCTGTTACACAACACACAGGGAGATTCGCAATGAACAAAGCAAGGATGTGGAAGAGCTATATGGCGGTGCCCGTTCTGGCAGCTCTGCTGGGCATGGGCTCGGCCTATGCGCAATCGCTCGCCGGCGCCGACCAGAAGGCGCTGAAGGATATGGCCATGGCCAATATGGCCGAGGTCGAAGCAGGCAAGATGGCCCTGCAAAAATCGCAGAACGCGGAAGTGAAGGCCTTTGCCCAGCAGATGGTGGACGACCATACCAAGGGCCTGGACGAGGTCAAGAAGGTGGCCGCGGCCAAGAACGTCACCCTGCCCAGCGAACTGGATGCCAAACACAAGGCCATGGCGAAGAAGCTGGATGCCATGTCCGGCGACAAATTCGACCGCGCCTATCTCGACCAGGCGGGCGTGAAGAGCCACAAGGAAGCGCATGCCCTGGTCACGAAGACGCAGTCCAAGGCCAAGGACGCCGAAGTGAAGGAACTGGCTGCCAAGCTCCAGCCCACCATCGACCAGCACATGGGCCACGTGCAGCAGCTGAGCGCCAGCATCAAGGGCGGCACCGCCATGGGTTCCAGCGGCAGCGCCGGCAGCACTGGCAGCGGCAAGGCGCACAAGGATAAGGACATGAAGCGCGGCGACACCACGTCGATGCCGGGCAGGAACGACGATTCCGGCACGGCTGGCAGCGGCACCGAGAACATGGGCACCACCAGCAGCGGCAACACCGATGCCAGCGGCACCAGCAAGGTCGGCGCCACCACGAGCAGCGGCACCCAGATGCCGGACAAGAGCACCCGCCCCGCACCGAAAGACAGCGGCAACACCGATTCCCCCAACAATCCGGCCAACCCGGCCAACAAGGTCACCCGCTAACATCCCCCGCTCCCGCCCTCCGCGGGAGCATTACCTTCCCCTGTCGTGTTCTTGTCTCAAAGACATTTCCTTTTATCACATTTTCCATACGAAACCAGTTTTTGTCAGGAAGTATGGAATAATGAGCAGTAGGAATTTACCTTGGGGAAGCCCTTGCTGGACATTTTCGCGCTCGACAACGAGGTGGCGCAATGGGAGGCGGAATTGCCGGAATCGCACGGCGTACCGCGTCTGCATCTGCTCGCCCGGCTCGCCTGGCACCTGCGCCAGCGGGACGTCGCACGCGCCCAGCAATACGCGGCCGAGGCCGTGCCCCTGCTTTTCCTCCTGCCCGAAGCCGAGCAAAACAATCTTTCCGCCCGCTACACCCTGGTCGAAGCCGAATCGCGCTGGCTGTTCGGCGAGCTCGATGCGGCCCAGGCCCTGGCCGAACAGGCGCAGCGCGAGTTCGCGCGCCTGGAAGCGCCCCTTGGCGAGGCCGATGCGCACTGGCTGCTGGCCTGGATCGCCACCGACCGCGGCGACTCCGGCCGCAGCGACCGCGAACTGGAGCTGGCCGCCGCCGCGGCCCGCACCGCGGGCGATCCCATGCGGGTGGAGGTGTTCGAAGCGGCCGCCGCCCTGTGCAGCGTGTTCCGCAACCTGCACTCCGCCATGGTGCGCTGGGGCGGGCGTTTCAGCGAACAGCTGGACGGGCAGCATCCCGTTGCGGCGGGCTGGATCAGCGACTATCTCGGCACGAGCGCCTTCCAGGCCGCCGATTTCGGCCGCGCCATCAGCCACCTCATGGTGGCCTTCGAAGCGGCCATGGCCACCGGCCAGCTGCGCCGGGCCATTATCATCGCCACCAATATCGGCAACGGCTTCACCAGCCTGAATGCCCACGACGCGGCGCTGGAGTGGATGCAGCGCGGCCTCGATATCGCGCGCCCCACCGGCTGGCCCATGAGCGTGGGGCTGTGCCAGATGCAGACGGCGGAAACCCTGCGCCAGCTGGGCCAGCGCGACGCTGCGCGCAGCCTGCTGCGCGAGGCGCTGGAAACCCTGAGGCCCGTATCCGGCTCGCGCGCCTATGCCGTGGCGCTGGAATACCAGGGCGACCTGGCGCTGGACCTGGGCGACTACGGCGCCGCCCTGCACAGCTTCCGCGACCTGGAGCGGCGCGGCGATGCGCTCGACCAGAGCGATTTCCGCAGCGGCGCGCGGCGCGGCCAGGCGCATGCCCTGTCGATGCTGGACCGTCCGCAGGAAGCGCAGGAAGCGGCCCGCGCGGCGCTGGCCATGGCCAGCGAACAGGGCGACCCCTATAACCAGATCGCCGCGCTGCGCGTGCTGGCCGAAATCCATGCGGCCCACGTGCTGCCCGACCCCGAGCCGATGGATGCGCCGAACGCCGTGCTGCACTACCTGCAGCTGGCCATGTCCACCGCCGCCACGATCGAAGGCTACATCATCCCGGGCGTGGTGCTGGACGCGGCCGCGCGCGAGTACGCCGCGGCAGGCGACTACGAACGCGCCTACGAAATCTCGCTGCAGGCCAGCGCCGCGCGCGACAAGACGCACAGCCAGGAAGCCACCAACCGCGCCATCGCCATGCAGGTGCAGTACCAGACCGAGCGCGCGCAGACGGAAGGCGAGCATCACCGCGCGCTGGCGGAAGCCGAAGCCAAGCGCGCCGAGGTGCTGCAGCAGACCACCGCCACGCTCAGCCACCTGAGCGCCATCGGCCAGGAGATCACGGCCCACCTGGATGCGGCGGCCGTCTTCCGCGCCCTGGACCGCCACGTGCACGGCCTGCTGGACGCGACCCATTTCTCCGTCTTCCTGCTGGAGCCGAACGGCCTTTACCTGCACTGCGCCTTCGGCGTGGAAGCGGGCATGACCCTGCCAGCGACGCGCCACGCCCTGGACGATCCGCATGCCAATTCCGCGCGCTGCGTGCGCGAGCGGCGCGAGATCCTGATCGAGATCGATGGCGGCGCCGCGACACCGAACCTGATTCCCGGCACCCTGCCGACCCTCAGCCTGCTGTTTGCGCCGCTCACCATCGGCGAGCGCGTGCTGGGCGTGATGACGGTGCAGTCCCTGCTGGCCCACGCCTACGGCGAACGCGAACGCATGATCTTCCGCACCCTGTGCGCCTACGGCGCCATCGCGCTGGACAACGCGGCCGCCTACCGCCAGGTGGCCGCTACCTTGAAGACCCTGAGCGCGACCCAGGCGCAGCTGCTGGAAAAGAACCTGGAGCTGGAGCGCGCCTACAAGGCGCTGGAGGACGTGAGCCTCACCGACCAGCTGACCGGCCTGCGCAACCGCCGCTTCTTCCTGCAGCATGTGGAGGCGGACGTGGCGCTCAGCCTGCGCCGCTATGACGAAAGGGCAACGTCGGCATCGCCCGACCGCGACCTCGTCTTCTTCATGGTGGACATGGACTACTTCAAGGAAGTGAACGACACCCACGGCCACGCGGCGGGCGACGCGATCCTGGTGCAGATGCAGGAGCGCCTGCGCGAAGTGTTCCGTGAAACGGACTATCTGGTGCGCTGGGGCGGCGAAGAATTCCTCGTGCTGGCGCGCGCCATCCAGCGCGAAGAGGCATGGGCGGTGGCCGAGCGCGTGCGCAATGCCGTGGCCTCGCGTCCCTTCGAACTGCCGGACGGGCACTGCATCGACCGCAGCTGCTCCATCGGCTTCGCCTGCTTCCCCTTCCTGCCGGAAGCCCCGCGCCTGCTCAACTGGTCGCAGGTGGTGGGCCTGGCCGACCAGGCCCTGTATGTGGCCAAGCATTCGGGCCGCAACGGCTGGGCCGGCCTGTACGCCACCCAGGCTACCCCGCAGGGCGACCTGTACGACCATCTGGTGACGGACCTGAAGCAGGCTGTCGAGCGCGGGGAAGTGAAGGTGGTCACCAGCATCACCCAGCCGCTCGCGCTGAACGGCTCGCCGCGCCGCGCCGGACTGGCGCGCGGCGCCGCTTAATACTGCACCGGCGCTTCCACCGTAATCTCGGCCTTCAGCGAGTTCGCGATGTAGCACTTCTCGTGCGACTCGTGGTGGATCGCCGCAATCTCTTCCTCCCCCGGCCAGGCCGTTCCCGCGAACACGATGTTGGGACGCAGCGTAATGCTGGTCATGGACATGCGGCCGCTGGCGTCCTTCTCCAGCAGGCCCACGGCATGGTCGCTGTAGCTTTCCACGGTATGGCCGCGCTTCGCCGCGATGGAGAGGAAGAACAGCATGTGGCAGCTGGAGGCCGCGGCCACCAGCGCCTCTTCGGGATCGACATTCTCCGCGTTCGACATCGGCAGCGGCACCGAAAGCGGGGAAGAAGAGGCCTGCACGCGCGCGCCGCCGTCGAAAATCCACTCGTGGGCGCGGCTGTATTTCTGGTCGAGGAAAGGCTGGCCCTTGCGCTGCCATTCCAGCTTGGCTTCGAATTGCATGAATGCTCCTGCTGCGTTGGTGAGAAGTCCAATGTTATCTTATATACTGTCCGCCTATGCCGAAGACACGCTGCTCCTGGGCCAACCCCGCCAACCCCCGCTACATTGCCTACCACGACAAGGAATGGGGCGTCCCCTGCCACGACGAACTGCGCCTGTTCGAAATGCTGAACCTGGAAGGCGCGCAGGCGGGCCTGAGCTGGGAAACGGTACTCAACAAGCGCGAGAGCTACCGCGAAGCCTTCGATGGGTGGGATGCACGCAGGATCGCGGCCTACGGTCCGGAGAAGGTGGCCGAGCTGCTGGCCAACCCCGGCATCGTGCGCAACCGGCTCAAGGTGGCGGCGGCCATCGGCAACGCCCAGGCCTGGCTGCGCCTGGTGGAAGAGGGCTCCTCGCTCGATGCGCTCCTCTGGTCCTACGTGGACGGCAAGCCAATCGACGGCCGCGTGGGCGCTCCGGGCGACCGGCCTGCAAAGACCGCGCTCTCCGACCGCATCTCGAAAGACCTGGCGAAGCGCGGCTTCAAGTTCGTGGGCTCCACCATCGTTTACGCCTATATGCAGGGCATCGGCATGGTCAACGACCATGACCTTGGCTGTTTCCGCCATGCAGAGTGCAAGCGCCTCGCTTAGAAAGGTGGTGCTCGACCTGGCGTTCGGCCAGGGCGAACACTTCGCGCGCGCCCGCAAGGAAAGAAGGGCCGATGAAACCTTGCACTACATTGCGCCCGCGCCATCCATGCCCCCACCCTGCGCCCCCGGCTGGCCCAGCGCCGTGCCGGGCATGCACCGCCTGCATCTCGATGGCGGCGCCGTCACGCTGGACCTGCTGATCGGCGACCAAGCCAGTGCGCTGGGAGAAATCGCCGCGCGCGCCGATCATTTCATTGTGGATGGGCCGGTGCCGCAACCGCGCCTTCTGGGGCGGCTTGCGGCGCCCGGCGCCACCCTTCAGGCGCGCTCGCCGGACGACGCAACGCTGCGCGCCCTGCGCAGCGCGGGCTTTGCCTGGCCGGAGCAGCAGGACGAGTGGCTGCATGCCGTCTACGCCAGCCGGCGCCCGCAGGCGCCTGCCGCTCCGCCGCCATCGCGCCGCGCCATCGTCGTCGGTGCAGGCCTGGCGGGCGCCGCGGCCTGCGAGCGCCTGTGCGCGCGCGGCTGGGAAGTCACCCTGGTCGAACGCCACGGGCAGGCCGCACAGGAGGCCTCCGGCAACCGCGCGGGCATCTTCATGCCCCTGCTGTCGAAGGACGACAATATTCCCACCCGCCTCACGCGCGCCGCCTACCTGTACGCCATGCGCCGCTGGCAGGCCCTGGGCGGCTTCGGTGGCGCAATGCAGGGCGCCCAGTGCGGCGTGCTGCAGCTGGCGCGGGACGCGGAACACGCGCAGCTGCAGGAGGAACTGGTGAAGCAGTGGAACTATCCGCCGGAGTTCGTGCGGTGGCTGGACCCGCAGGCCGCCAGCGCCGTTCTCGGTTCGGCCACGCCGTCCGGCGCATGGCTGTTCCCGCAAGGCGGATGGGCCAATCCCGCATCCATCTGCCGCGCCATGCTGGAAGCCTGCGGTGGGCGCCTGCAAAGGCGCTTCCATTCCGAAGCCGTGCGCATCGAAAGGCGCGGCGGCGAATGGGCTGTGCTGGATGCCGGAGGCCGCGTGCTCGCCCAGGCGCCGGACCTGGTTCTCGCCAACGGAGCCGGTGCGCTGGCGCTGCCGCCCACCGCTCCGCTTCCCCTGTATACCATGCGCGGACAGGTCACGCACCTGCCGGACCAGCGCTTCCCGGCCCTGCCCATGGTGGTGTGCCGCGAGGCGTACATGACGCCGCCTGTAGATGGCATCGTCAGCGTTGGCGCCACTTACGACAGCGACGGCGAGCGCGCACTGCGCGCGTCGAGCCAGGAAGAGAACCTGGCGCGCGCCGAAGAGATCCTCTCGCCAGGCCGCCTCGCGCCGCACCGGCTGGACGAAGCGCCGCTGGCGGGCCGGGTGGGCTTCCGCTGCATGGCGCCCGACCGCCTTCCATTGGCCGGAACGCTGCCCGACTACGGCGCGCACGGCAGGCCCGAACGCCTGCGCGATGTGCCGCGCCACCCGGGCCTGCATTGTCTTCTTGGCTACGCTTCCCGCGGCCTGATCTGGGCGCCCTTGATGGCCGAGCTGCTGGCCAGCCAGCTGGAAGGGGAGCCGCTGCCGCTCGAAGCGGGCCTTGCGGCCGCGCTCGACCCGGCCCGGTTTTTGTTAAAAGACCGGCGCCGGAGTGTGGCGGCCACGCCATAGGCGGCCCTGCGTGCGGCGGCTCCAGGCGCTATAATTGAGCTAACGAAACGTGCACAGGAGCAATACCCAAAATGGAAGACCAAGAACGCTCGCCCGAGCTCTTTCTGTTCCTGGCTTCGACCGTGCACGACATGAAGAACTCGATCAGCGTCCTCAGTGGCACGCTGGAGAATCTGCTGGTGCAGGAGCAGCCGAGCCCGGACCAGGCGCAGGCCTGGCCGCAGATGGCGCACATGCTGTACCAGACGCGCCGCCTGAACGACAACCTGATGCAGCTGCTTGCCCTCTACAAGGACCTGGGCAAGCCTACCTATCCCTTCGACCCGCGCCCCGTGCAGATCCGCGAACTGGTGCAGCAGGTGGCGGACCAGGAGCGCGTGCTGCTGCAGTCGAAGCAGATTGCGCTGGATACCGATTTCGATCCGCAGCTGATCGGCACCTTCGACGAAGACCTTGTGATCGGCGTGCTCGCCCATGCGGTCAACAACGCCGTGCGCTACACGCACGACCGCATCCGGCTGTCCGTCGAACAGAAGGACGACATGCTGGAGTTCCGCGTCGAGGACAACGGCGCGGGCTTTCCGCCCTCCATGCTGGAAGCCGGCGCCGCCGTCGGCAAGGGCGTCAACTTCCTTACCAACAGCAGCGGCCTGGGACTCTTCTTCTCCAGCGAAGTGGCCCGCATGCATCGCCACCGCCAGCGCACGGGCAGCATTGCCCTGGAAAATGGAGGCAAGCTGGGTGGCGGCTGCTTCGTTCTGCGCCTGCCATGAAAACCTCCGCTGCAAAGATCGGCGACATCACCGATGTCAACTGGGCCGAGAAACGCTACCTGATCGTCGACGACTTCGTCGGCATCCGCCAGCTGCTGCGCGAGTCGCTGCGCAATATCGGCGCCAAGCACATCGACCAGGCCTCGAGCGGCGGCGAAGCCATGACCCTGCTGGCGCGCACGCATTACGACGTGGTGCTGTGCGACTTCAACCTGGGCGAGGGCAAGAACGGCCAGCAGGTGCTGGAGGAGTGCAGGGCGCGCAACCTCATGATCCCGAGCAGCGTGTGGCTCACGGTGTCAGCCGAGAAGAGCGTGGAATCCGTGATGGGCGCGGCCGAACACCAGCCGGACGCCTACATCATCAAGCCCATTACCGAAGGCGTGCTGCTCACGCGCCTGAACCGCGTGTGGCACCGCAAGCAGATCTTCCGCGAGATCGACCGCGCCTACATCGAAAAGGACTACCTGCGCGCGGCCAAGCTGTGCGACGAGCAGATTG
The DNA here is from genome assembly GCF_021165955.1 of Massilia endophytica. Lineage (NCBI taxonomy): Bacteria > Pseudomonadati > Pseudomonadota > Betaproteobacteria > Burkholderiales > Oxalobacteraceae > Massilia > Massilia endophytica. The sequence continues at coordinate 5,326,685 of NZ_CP088952.1, forward strand.
CCGAGAACAAGATTCACGAGCTGGACCTGCTGCGCATGAAGGCCAACCTGCTGATGAAGGCAGGCGAGCCCGATCAGGCGCGTGCCGTGTACGAGCGCGTGCTGGAAGAGCGCGAATACAATTGGGCCCGCACGGGCCTGGGCAAGATCCGCATGGCCAACGGCGACCTCGAGGCCGCGCGCCAGATGTTCCACAACGTGATGACGGAGAACCGCTACTACATCGACGCCTACGACCAGCTGGCGGCAGCCCTGCTCACAATGGGCGAATACGAGGAAGCCTGCGCGGTGCTCGAAAGCGCGGCCAAGCTCTCGCCCAATTCCGTGCAGCGGCAGCGCACCCTGGGCAATACGGCGCTCAGGGTGGGCAATATCGCGCTGGCCGAAAAGGCCTTCCGCAAGTCCATCCAGGTCGGCGAGTATTCCGTGTTCAAGACGGTGGATCCCTATTTCGGCCTGGCGCGCGTCTGCGGCCAGAAGGGCGACATCAAGGAGGCGCTGGCGCTGCTGGCCGTGGTGCGGCGCGACTTCCCGCACGACGTGGTGGAGCTGCGGTCCAAGATCATCGAGGGCCTGGTCTACCACGAAAGCGGCGACTACCGGCGTGCGCGCAAGGCGGGCGACGAGCTGGAAGAGATGCTCAAGGCCGACCCCGCGCGGCCGGATACGGCCACCTGCATGGAAATGGCGACCCTGCTGTTCGCCGTGGGTGTGAAGGAAGCACCGGTCGAGCTGCTGTGCCACGTCATCCGCAACAACCACGACAACCAGCTGCTGCTGGACGACGTGCAGAAGGTCTTCGAGCAGGCGCGCATGAGCGAAGAGGCCGAAGCGCTCATCGCCTCCTCGCGCCGCGAGGCGACGGAGGTCATGAACAAGGGCGTGCTGTTGTGGAAGACCGGCAAGCTAGCCGAGGCTGTGGAATGGATGCGCGAAGCGCGCCAGCGCCTGCCGGACAATATGCGTATCCTCTTCAACTCGGCGCAAATGCTGATCTCGCACATGCAGAAGCACGGCTACGACGAGGCCCTGATGATGGAAGCGAACAGTGTGCTGATGCACGTGGACCGCATCGCGCCGGGCCAGCAGCGCTTCGCCCAGCTGATCGAACAGCTGCAGCAGCTCCTGCCGGGGCGGGGCATCACCCCGGCTGCCGAAGACGGCGTGTTCTGAGGCTTACTGCTTCGGCGCCTTCGGCGTGCGCTTCGGCTTCGCTGGCGCCTCATCGGCCTTGGCGGGTTCGGGCTTCTTCACCGTATCCGCCGCCATCGCATTGTTCACGGCTTGCGTGAACTGCTCCTGCAGCATATTCCACCACGCGGCCGGATTGGCCATCTGGCCCGCCGCCGCGGCGGCAGGATCGGGCGCTTCGGTCTTGGCGGGGCCGTCCGCGCCATTCCCCGTTTCGCCCTGATGGAAGAAGGCCGAGGCGTAGGGATTGTTCTCGAACAGGGATTTGTCCGTCTTGCCCGGCTGCTGCATGGAGGCGGCGAAACTCTGCCCCATGGACTTGAGCGTGGCGATGGTATTGCGCTGCACTTCCAGCGCCTGGATGCTACTGCGCAGCATGGTGCCGTTCAGGTTGAGCCAGGCCTCGACCGCCTTCAGGTCGTTGATCTTCTTGTCCAGCTCGTCCACGGACAGCGTCGGCGTCGCAATGCCGGGCAGGCTCACGCCGGGCACGCCCATGCTGCCCCAAAGGTTCTTCACGAAGTCCAGCGTGTCCGTCATGACGGTCGCGCCAGGCATGGGGGGCATCTGTGGATTGCTCATGTCGGTCTCCGGTGGCGGGGCAAGCGCTTAGCGTAGCAGAAGGAGAGGCGTTACACTAGCGCCATGGCAATGGTCCCTTCCTCTTTCCGCGCCCGCCGCATCCTGGCCCTGGGCGCCATCACCGTAGCGCTGCATTACGCGACCATTGACTGGCTGGCCGGCCGCATCGGGGTTCAGCAAGCGGAGCAGCACCCCCTGCCGGTGGCGGCGCAGATCCGCATGACCCAGCCCGCACCGCCTGCGCCAGCCGCGCCGCCCGCGCCTGTGCCCGAGAAGCGCGCGGCCGCGCCCAAACCCAAGCCGGTGCGCAAGGCGGCTCCACCACCTGCGCCGGCGCCCGAGCCGGCGGAAGGCGACACGGGAAGCGCAGCCCTGGCGGCGGGAGCGCCGGAGGGCACGCCGGGTGCCGAAGCCGCCGCGGCCGAGTCCTCGGCGCCTGCCGAGCCGGCGCCGCAGGAGCAAGCTGGCGCTGCTCCCGCCGCGCCCCCGGTAAAATCCGCGCAGCCCAATGCGGCCGAACCGGGGCCGGACGGCGTGCGCCGCTTCAATGTCAACCTTCCGCCGTCTGCCGCGTTCGAACTGGAAGTGAAGCGCAAGGATGCCGATGGCACCAACTGGACCGGCGTGGCCGACATGCGCTGGGAAACGGACGGCAGCAGGTACAAGGTGGGCCTGGAAGTGGGCATCAGCATGCTGATCACGCGAATCAGCCTGCTCACGCTGAACAGCGAGGGCATTGTGGACGACAACGGCATCGCGCCGCTCACCATGATGGAGAAGCGCCGCAGCCGGTCCGCGACCAGGACGCACTTCAACCAGGACGAGAAGCGCATCACCTTCTCGGCCAGCACGGCCAGCGCGCAGCTGCTGCCGGGCGCGCAGGACAAGGCCACGGTGCCCTTCCAGCTGGCCGCCATCGGCCGCGCGGACGTGAACCAGTTCGCGGGCGATATCGACATCCAGGTGGGGGAGGACCGCAATGCCGCCATCTACCGCTTCCAGCTGGTGGGCGAAGAGGAGATCGAAACGAAGATGGGCAAGCTGGTGACGATGCGCCTGGCGCGCCCGCCGCGCCCCGGCAGTTATAACGCGCGCCTGGATATCTGGCTGGCGCCAGGCCTGGACTGGTATCCGGTCCAGATCAGGAATACGGAAGGCAGCGGCGCCGTGACCACGCAGACGGTGACGAAGATCGTGGCCGCGCCACAATAAGGAACAGCAGAATGACATTGACGAAAACCGCCGTACTCGCCGTACTGTGCCTGGGCACGGCCGCCATGGCCGCGGACCGGCACCCCTTCAGCCTTCCGCCGTCGGCGGACCTCAGTTATTCCGTGAAGGCCAGCACCCACGGCCTGCCTCTTAGCGGCACGGGCACCGTGAGCTGGCGCCAGGGCGACGGCAAATACTCGCTGCTCACCGAAGCGCGCTCCGGCCTGTTCGGCAAGGTGCTCGAACACCGCAGCGAGGGCAGCATCGACGAATACGGCCTGGCCCCGGCCACCTATTTCGAGAAGCGCATCCGCAAATCGGCCACCACCACCACCTTCCGGCGCGACGCGGGTGTGGTGGAATTCTCGGGCGGGGACAAGGAAGTCCCGCTCAAGGGCGGGGAGCAGGACCGCAGCAGTGCGCCCTGGCAGCTGGCCGCCATGGCCCGCAAGTCGCCGGAAAAGTTCAAGCCCGGCAGCGAGTGGTCCTTCATGGTGGCGGGCCGCCGCGACGCCGAGCCCTGGGTGTTCAAAGTTGTTGGTACGGAAACCCTCGAAACAGGCATGGGCGAGGTGAAAGCCCTGCATTTCAGCAAGGCGCCGCCCAAAAACAACAAGGGCCAGCAGGTGGACCTGTGGCTTGCCCCCTCCCTCGACTGGTATCCCGTGCGCATCCTCTTCATGGAGGAGGACGGGGATTCCTTCGACCAGCAACTGGAGAAAGTTGCAAAGAAGTAACACATTCGAGGCTGGGAATGGACCCGGAGCTGGTATACTGACGCCCCCGCCTGGCATCGTGAGATGATGTCAAACTTGCACCAGTCGGGCCAGCCTACCGGAGTCCAATGAACATCATGGCAAGCGCAGCAGCCGCTGCGGACCACAACCCGAGCGTGCAGGAGCAGCAGGACGCCCTGCAGGCGCACTTCCAGCCCCACATATCGGCAGACGAGATCGAGCAGGTATACCACCTGAAGCGCGCCCAGCCGTTGCTGCAGGTCTTTACCGCCCTGTTCCATGGCGGTTTCGAAGGCGTGCTGGTGCGTCTGCTCGTGCTGCGCGAACTGGCCAACGACCCGAGCGTGTCCGCCTTCTCCCGCGCGGACATCAACACCCGCCTGGCCTACCTGCTGCCCGAAAGCCTGGAAACGGTGCTGAACCGCCTGCGCTCGAACGGCCTGCTGGCCTGGGATGCGCAGCAGGGCGTCTACCGCGTGACGCCGATGGCGCGCAATGTGCTCTCCGCCATCGACGGCCTGCTGGCACTGGGCCAGGACGAGGACGAAGCCGACATGGGCTTCCTGCTGTCGCAGGTGGCGGGCGCCCAGGCCGTGGGCGGCATCACCGCCGAACAGCTGCAGCACCTGCTGGGCCGCCTGGTGGACCTGACCGAAGAATTCCGCGACGCGATTGCGTCCGGCTCCGAATTCCGCCTGCGCGAATCGCAGGCCAAGTGGCACCAGGCCTGCGACTGGGTGGAGAAGGGCAGCGAGATCCTGCGCGCCATCACCAGCGACGAGAATGCGGACAGCGCCACCCACCGCGCCGCCCAGGCCATCGGCCGCGCCCAGAGCGCGCTGCTGAACATGCAGGGCATGTTCTCGCGCGCCCTGAACCAGATCGAGCGCCAGCGCGTGCACCTCGGCCAGTCCGGCCTCTCCACCACCGACATCAAGCGCTGGCTGCTGGCGCATGAAGACCTGGCCTCCCTGGCGGAAGACGCCATCGACCAGCCGGTGAAGCCCCTCTTCATCACGCCCGCCGAAATGATCGACGTGGCGGAGACCGAGCTGCTGGCCGAACGCGCGGGCGCCATCGGCAACGGCCTGCCTGCGGGCCAGGACGCGCCCACCACCATCAACGACACGCCCGCCATGCAGAAGGAACTGGACGACTGGCTTGCCCGCCTCTCGGACTTCGCAAACCTGAACAACTTCCCCAGCATCGCCGAGGAGTCGCCGAAAGAGATTCCGGTGCACGACTCGCTGCTGCCCGCGAGCTTCGCCGTGGCGTCCTACCGCGCCTCGCTGCTGCCGCTGCTGGGCGATGCCGCCGAGGCAAGCCTGCAAGGCGCCACCGCCGAACTGGCGCGCCTGCCTCTCACCTTTACGCCGAGCGACACCATGGTCAAGCTGCCCGATCTCGAAGTGGCCGCCATGAGCATGGCCTCCCTCTCACTGAACCTGGAAAGCGGCAAGGCCGATGAATGACGATTCCCAAATCCTGATCGCGCGTCTGCTCACGCACCAGACGCTGCGCCGCGACGACAAGCTCGTGAAGCGCGCCCTGTCGGACGAGCAGTTCCGCGCCGAAGTGGACGCGCGCCTGCTGGCCACCGGCATGAAGCTGCTCGACAATGTCTATGCCGACCACGTGACCCTGGCCCTGCACCGCGCCATCGAACCGAAGATCTTCGGCGCGCGCGACGTATGGCAGAACAATAACTTCGGCCTGGCCCGCGACGGCGTGGCCCTGCTCGTGGTGCTGTGGGCGCTCATCATCCTGCCCAAGCGCGAGCGCCAGGAAACCCACCAGCAGGCCGAGGACGACCAGAACGACATGTTCGGCAAGGAGAAGCCCGTGCCGCGTGCCGAGGACACCTCCATCGGCATTCCCTACAAGGCGCTGCTGGCCGACTTCGGCGACAAGCTGGGCAAGAAGACCCGCCTGGACATGAACCTCGGCATCCTCTCGCGCCTGGGCTTCATCGAACGCCGCGGCGACATCCTGCTCGAAGGCCCGCTATTGGACCTGCTGATGGATACCGACCTGCTGAAGGAGCGCATCATCAACGGCGCCCTGGCCGACGTGTTCAAGCGCGCGCCCGCGCAGGTCGTGCACATTCCGCGCGCCGTGCTGGCCGAAGCCGCCGCCGCCAACGATGCCGCCGACACCGAAGGCGAGCCGTCCACCGAACCCCCGACCGAAGGCTGATCCATGTTCCATATCAAATCGCTCGAACTGGTCCACTGGGATTACTGGCAGCGCATCAAGAATATTCCTCTCGATGCGAAGATCATCACCATCGCCGGCCAGAACGGCAGCGGCAAGACCACGCTGCTGGACGCGCTGCGCACCCTGTTCGGCCTGGACTGCTCGATGGGCCGCACCTACAAGCACTATGCGCGCCACTCCGGCCAGCAGACGGCATGGCTGCGCGCCGTGGTGGACAACCGCGCCGTGGGCAAGCAGCTCTCCAACCGCCCCTTCCGCAGCAGCGGCTTCTTCGCCGACGATGAAGTGACCCTGTTCTGCCAGATCCAGAAGAACGGCGGCGACTGGAAGCGCCAGTACCTCATGCGGCCGGGGAATATCGAGATCGAGGAAGTGACCGAAGCCACCGACTGGCTGGGCGTGGAGAACTACCGCAAGCGCCTCGCCAATGCAGGCCTCTCGCCCGCGATGGCGAAAGTGCTGGCGCTGGAGCAGGGCGAAACGGACAAGCTGTGCGAATACGCCCCGCGCCAGTTGCTGGACCTCGTGTTCCAGGTCTTCGGCGACAAGGAGGTGCTGGACGCCTACGACGAAGCCAAGCGCCACCAGCGCGACACGGAAGAAGAGCTGAAGCGCTTCGAGGCGGAGCTGGAATCGTCCAGGACCAACCTGGAAGGCCTGCGCCTGCGCGTGGCCAACTACCACCAGTGGGAAACGCTGCACAAGGAACGCCGCAACCTGCAGGAGGAAGTGCTGCCTTCCCTCGAATACCATGAGGCGCGCGAGAAGGCCAACAACACCAGCCGCCAGCTGCGCGAAGCGCGCAAGCCCCTGGCCCAGGCCGACCAGCTGCTGGACGAAAAGCGCAAGGAAGTGGCGCGCCAGGCCAAGGCCCTGAAGGATGCGCAGGAACAGGAAACCCTGCTGGAGCAGGAATCCACGGCCCTGCAAAGCCGCCTGTCGCAACTGAACGCGAAACTGAAGCCGCTGGACAGCCTGATCGAACAGAAGGCCCGCCTGCAGAAGCTCGCCGCCGAATCCGGCGCGGACATCGCGGACGTGGCCAAGCAGCTGGAAGAGAAGGAAGCCGAGCTGGCGAAGCTGCGCGCGGCGCGCGACGCCGTGTCCACCCGCATCGCGGGCGACAAGGCCACCATCTCCGCGCTGCAAGGCAAGACCTCCATGCCGGAGCCGGACAACGTGCGCGCCATGCGCCGCGCCTTGAACGACGCGAACATTCCGCACGCCATGCTGTCGGATATCGTGGAAGTCACCGATCCGAAATGGCAGGGCGCCGTTGAAGGCGTGCTGGGAGGCTACGCCTCCGTGGTGCTGCTGGAACGCGCCAGCGATGCCTCCGCCGCCTACCGCCTGGCCGAGAAGGAGCGCTACCGCCACTTCATCGTGCCGGAACTGGTCACCGCACACCAGCCGAAGAACCAGAGCCTGCTGTCCATCGTCCGTTTCAGCGCCAAGGCGCCGGAATGGCTGATCGACCAGCTGGCGCGCATCACGCGTGTGGAATCGGTGGAAGAAGGCGCGAAGCTCGGCAACATCGAAGAGTGGATCACGCCGGACGCCTACCACAAGGAGCGCCGCGGCGGCCGTTCGCTGTTCGTGGAGGCCTCGCGCTACCGCTTCGGCTCCGCAGGCCGTACCCAGCGTATGGATGCGATCCAGAAGAACCTGCCCGCGCTGGAAGCGGAAGAAGACAAGCTCACTCTCCAGATCAGCAAGCTGGCCTCCGAGACCAGCGCGCTGAAGGCCCGCGTGGCCGGTGTGGACGCTGTGAAGGAACTCACCGCCCGCGCCGACGAATTCGACGAAGCGGCGCGCGCCGCCGTGCCGCTGCGCGCCGAGCGCACGGAAGTCGGCAGCCGCCTGGGCGAGCTGCAAGGCCTCATGAAGAACGCCACGGTGAACCGCACCCGTTCCGATACCACCTGGCAGAACGCCCGCATGGCGCTGTCGGAATCCGAAGCGGGCATGCGCCTGAACTACAAGAAGCAGCTGGAGCAGCGCAGCGACCATGCGCGCGCTCTGCTGGCGCTGCGCCGCCAGTGGCGCCACCTCCCGGGTGCATGGAAGCGTCCCGCACGGCGCTCCGCGCTGGTGGAGCAGCACCAGAATGCCCACCAGGTGGACCTGCGCATCGCCAGCCTTCAAACCAGCCTGGCGCGCGACGACTGGGAGCTGGATGCCACGGTCATCGACCAGTACCAGCGCCTGAACGACCAGCTCGCGAGCCGCAAGTCCGAGACCGAGGAGCGCCGCTACCAGAACAACCGCGCCATCGAGGCGACGGCCAACGCGCGCGGCGCCTATATCGAACGCCTGCGCTACACGATCAAGACCTACACGGCCAACATCAAGGAGCTGGGCCAGCTGGCGAACATCGAAGTGCATGCGGACCCGGTGAAGCTGGAGAACGATGACCTGCTGCTGGCGCAGGCTGGCCTGCACGTGCGCTTCAAGTTCGACGGCAAGGGCCCCATCGGCCTGAACGACGGCGAAGCATCGGGCGGGCAGCAGGTGATGAAATCCCTCGTTCTGCTGATTGGCCTGCTCAAGTCGGAAGATGGCTCCGGCGGCTTCGTGTTCATCGACGAACCTTTCGCCCACCTGGACATCCGCAATATCCAGCTGGTCGGCGAGTTCCTCAAGAACACCGAGGCGCAGTACCTCATGACGACGCCGCTCACCCACAACACCGACGTCTACGATCCTTCCGAACTTACGCTCATCACGAGCAAGAAAAAGAAGGATACCCAGTGGGCGCAGCCGATCTTCGTGCTGCAGCGCCGCCAGCCGCAGGCAGCATGACGCGCCCTTCGCGGGCCCCGTGAGCTATCATGGGGAACCGCGAAGGAGCCATCATGGACGATCTGCATTTCGGCAGTACCGGACAGACTTTCCTCATCACCGGCGCGACCGGCTTCATCGGAACGCAGCTGGTCAAGGCGCTGCTGCAGGACGGGCAGAGCGTGCGGGTTCTCAGCCGCGATCCGGCCAGGGCGGAGCGGCACCTGGGCAGCCAGGTCAGCTGCGTGCGCAGCATGGCCGATATTCCACCTTCAGAACACATCGACGTCGTCGTCAACCTGGCGGGCGCGCGCATTCTCGGGCCGCGCTGGTCCTCTGCGCGAAAATGCCTGCTGCGTGCGAGCCGCGTAGGAGTGACCCAGGCCGTAGTGGGCTGGATCGCGCAGGCCGAGCGCAAGCCGCGGCTGATGATTTCGGCGTCGGCCATCGGCTACTACGGTATCCAGCCCCAGGGCAGCAGCGCGGCGCTGGATGAACACAGCCCGCCGCAGCCCATCTTCATGTCCCAGCTGTGCCGGGACTGGGAGGAGGCGGCGCGGGCGGCGGCGCCGCAGGGTGTGCAGGTCGCATGTACCCGCTTCGGCATGGTACTGGGCCACGGCGGCGCCTTGCCGCTGATGCTGCTGCCCGTTCGCCTGGGCGCAGGCGGCCCGCTGGGAAGCGGAAGGCAGCGCCTGTCCTGGATTCATCTGGAGGATCTGCTGCGGGCCATGGCCTGGCTTTCCCGGCTCAGTATGGACGGCGACGTATCCGGCGCATGGAACTTCACGGCGCCCGAATGTCCCACGCAGGCTGAATTTGTGCAGGCGGCGGCGCGCGAGGCGCACAGGCCCAGCATTCTGCCTACGCCCGCATTTCCCGTTCGGCTGCTGTTGGGAGAGCAGGCGGACCTGCTGCTGGAAGGCCAGAACGTGGCGCCCGTACGGCTGCTGGCGGAAGGATTCAGCTTCCGCCATCCCACCGTGCAGGACGCCCTGCACAGCCTGATGTAATTACTCCAGCCCGGGCATGGGCGGCTGGGCGCGGCGCCAGCGCAGCATGCCGATGGAATAGTAGGCGAAATAACCCGCGAGCAGGCCGAAGCTCGCCATCGTGAGCGGGTGCAGCAGCACCATCTCGCGCGTGAGCGGCTTGGGGAAGTCGGACTGGCGGTTCATGTACAGCTCGATGCCGATGGAGAGGATGCGTGCCGCGAACAGCAGGCAGATCACCATCCCGAAGCGGGCGTTGGGCGTGAAGAAATAGCGTATGCCGTGAGTCTCGATGCGGGTCTTGGACAGTGCGTAGCGCCCCATCCAGCCGCCCGCCAGCACGCCCGCGCCGAGGCAGGAGAGGGCGAGCACATCGCGGAAGGTGGCGATGGCCGAGATAAGCACCAGCAGCGGAAAGCCCGCTGCACCGACCCAATGCTTCCACATCAGCGACTCCTGGCGCGCAAACAGCGGCCTCAGGCGCGAATAGATGCGCCACACGAGCAGGGGGATCAGGACAAGGAGGGCGAGGGTGGTCAGTTCCATGGTGCACCGGTCAATATCGATTCTCAATTGTAACAGCGCGTCGCCTGCGTGCCCGCGGTGGTAACGTTGAGGTTTTCGTCAGGAGGTCGTATGAACGAGCCTTTCATCCACGCCCACCGCGCGCCGGACTTGCCGGTGCCGGTGGATGAGCCGCGGCCCGATCCCCAGCCAGCCCACCCGCATCACCAGCAGCCCGTGCCGGAGGACGAACCCGTGCCGGACCACAAGCCGGAACTCGGCCAGCCTCAGTCGAAGGCCCAGGTGTAGAGCACGTCGAGCGCGTTGTTCGTTCCCGTCTGGAACTGGAGCGTGATGCGCGGCGTGAGCTTGTAGCGCAGCTTCACGAGGCTGGTTGCCGTGCCCGCGCCCTGCTCGAAACTGAGGTAGGCCCGCGAGGAGAGCTTCTTGCCCACGGTGACCACCGTACCTTCCAGCCCTTCCAGTCCCTTGGTCTGCGATACGCCCAGCTCGTCCAGCCCGACCTTGTTGGCCAGGCTGCCGCCGCCCTTGCCGCCGAAGAGGGCGCCCGCGGCGGTGCCCAGCAGTCCCATCTCGTTGCCCGCCATGTCGGAGAGGCCATGCCCCAGCACCAGCCAGGAGAGCTTTTCGCTGTCCGGCACGCTCGGCGTGGACACCAGCTTCGCCACCGGCGCCTGCGCCGTGCCGCGCACCTCGACGCCCGCCTCCACATTGGTGTCGCTGAGCTGCTCGCCTTCCGGCCGCTTGCGCATGGCGCGGATATTCAGGCCGGGGTTGTCGTAGGCGCCGGTGAAGTTGATCACGCCGCGTTCGATGGCCAGCTTCTGTCCATACGCGGCGTAGGTCCCGCTCACCACGCGGATGCTGCCGTTCACGCGCGGCGGCCGGCGGTCCGTGATGCGCACCTGCACCGCGCCTGCCAGCTGCGCGTCCAGGCCCTTTCCTTTCAGGTAGAAGTCGTCGCCGAGGTCGGCTTCCACATCCACGTTCAGCGGCATGGCGGCAGCGGCCGATTTCACGCTGGGCTTTGTCCTGCCGAGGATGACCACGTCGTCGCTGATGGTCGGCGTGTCGAGCGAGGGCAGTTCGATGGCGGCGCGGTCGGCGCGGAACTTGCCGTCCAGCTGGAAGTGCTTCGCGTCGCGCACCAGCGTGCTGCGGCCGCTCAGCACGAGAATGCGGTCCGGGCTGGAGAGCACTTCCAGCTTGTCCGCCACCAGCTTCAGCTCCATCGCCGCTTCCGCGTTCGCCAGCCGCATCCATCCATCGGCCTCCATCACGCCCTGCTGGCCTTCGAAGTGCAGCTGCTGCAGCTGCAGCCGGTCGCCATCGACCCGCGCTGCCAGGCGGCCGTTGCGCAGCTTCAAGGCCTGCTCCGGCCAGTTGACCGAAAGCCGTTCGCCTTTCACGTCGCCATTCAGCACCGGCTCGCCCACGGTGCCGTTGCCGCTGAAGGCGGCGCGCAGGGCGCCATCCAGTTCCAGTCCCCGAACGCCCGCCAGGGGCGAGAGCCAGGCTATGGACGGGATATCCACATTGCCGCTGATGGCGAGGGGACTGTTTTTCGGAATGCGGCCATTTTCAAGATGCGCCGCCGCTTCCAGTTTCGCCTGGCCGGAGCGGCTGCCGTTCAGCGCCGTCTGCACGCGCAGCACGTCGCCCGCCACGTTCACGCGCGCTTCGAGCTGGCTCAGGCCCAGCGGAATCGGGTGTTCGCCGCCCGTCACCGTGATGTCGCCCTTCTCGCGGAACACGCTGAGCGAACCGTCGATGGCCGGCGCCACACCCTCCACCGCAGGTACAGTGAGTTCGATGCCCCAGTTCGCGGCCAGCGTCAGGTCGCTCACCACATTGTCGCGCCAGGCGTCGGAGAACTGGGCGAGATAGCTGGCGTTAACGCCAGCGGCCGCACCCCGGCTACGCCAGCGCGGGCCGTTCTTCTCCAGCGTTTCGATGCGGAGGACACCCTCGGAGAGTGCCAGGGCGGCGTTGGTGAGCGAGAGCTGCACGGGCCGTGCGAGACCCAGCACGCCCTTGCCTGCGGCGCCCGTCAGCCGCAGCGGGGCCGGAGCCTGGAGCGCGAGGGCGAACCGCCCCTTGTTCTGAAGCGATTCGATGGCGCCGGTCCAGGTATCGCCAGTCATGCCGCCGCGCAGGCGCAGGGCGGCATCGAAGTCCTTGCCCACGGCGCTCAGCTGAACCGTGTGCGCGGCGCGGTTGCCCGTGGTCTGGAGCCGCGCGCGTTCGATACTGGTGGTGGGCGAGCTGTAGCCGGTCAGGTCCACATCGCTTACCACGGCGTCGGCCGCTCCCTGGCCTGCGCCCAGGTTGGCGCTGGCGCGGATGGCGCGGATCTGGTGGTCCGTCATCAGGCGCAGGTTGCTGCCATCCATGCTGAAGGCGATTGCGGGCTTGCCGGCCGTGCCGCTCAGGGTGCCGCTGCCGCGCAGCACGCCGCCGAAGCCCGGGCCCAGATTGGAGAGCTGCGGCGCATCCAGCTTCCAGTCGAGGCGGTCGTTCACGGCGCCAAAGCCGCCGTTTGCCTGCAGGGTGTTCTGCCCCAGCTGCAGGTTCACATCCGCGCTTTCCACATGCCTGCTGTTGGCGGCCACCCTGGCATACCCTGAGAGCGGCGCGCCGGAGAAGGTTGAGGGCAGAAGCTTTACATCCAGTTTGCCGCGCCAGTCTTCGGCGAGCCTGCCGCTCACGCTGAACTCGGCGCCTATACTGCCAGGCTGCGGCGCACCGAAAGCGGCGGGATTGAAGCGGCTGGCGCTGCCGCTGGCTGTGAGCTCCACGTTTTTCTGCGGTCCGGCCAGCCCGACTTCGCCTTTCATCGACAGCACGCTGTCCTCGCCGCGCGCCTTGGCGTCGCCAAGCGAGAGGCCGCGCGCCGTTGCGTCGAAACTGCTGCGTGGCGCCGCATAGCCGCCGGTTGCAACGCCGCCCGCACTGAGCGCTCCGCGCAGGCCGCTGCCCAGCGCGGCGAGGTTTTTGGCGTCAGCCCTCCAGCTCAGGCGGTCCCCGGGCAGGCCGAAGCTGCCGTTTGCTTGCGCCGTGTTGGCGCCGAAGGCGAGCTTCACGTCGATGCCGCTCAGGTGCTTCGCGTCGGCATTGAGTTTGCCGCTGCCTGTAAGCGCCTGGTCCATGAAGCGGCTCGGCCGGATGGTGAATTCGGCTGAGGCCTGCAGTTCAGGCGCCAGCCTGCCGCCCGCCCGCACGTCGGCGTTCAGGTCCGCCGCAGGATACTTGCCGAGCGCTGAAGGATCGAAGTGGCTGATGCTGGCGGCGGCCTTGAAGGCCTTGTCGTCTTTCAGGCTGGCTTGTCCGGTGAAGGCAACGACGCCTCTGCCCGCCGAGAGGCGCGCCTGGCTCACGTGCAGCATCGAGTCCTCCAGGGTGGCCAGGGCGTCGAGCCTCAGGCCCTTGTCCGCCAGGCGGGCGTTGAAACGCTGTGCCTTTCCCTGGCTGCTTGCGGCGATCTCGCCCGCGATGGCGGTGGGCTTCGCGCTGCCGTGGATTTCGTGGAGGTCGATGCGCGAGGTATGCAGCCGGAAGTCCGCAGTTTCGATGCCGCCGTCCGGTGCGGAGCGGTGAATGCTTCCGCTGCCCGCCAGGCTGCCTGCGGCGCCGAGATCGATCATCACATCTTCGATGGAAGCCACAGTGAGCGTGCCGCCCAGCCGCGCGTTGACGGCGCGCAGCGGAATGCGCTGCCGGTCGAGCGGTCCCGTGGCACCGGTGTTGACCACGGAGAGCGAGCCACTGACGCGCTGCCCCTGGCCGATTTCGGCGCGTGCCGCCAGTTCAAGGCTGGCGGAAGGCCATGTACTGTTGAAGCGCGAAGGATCGACGCCGTGCGCCCGCAGGTCCAGCGTGCGCAGGATGATCGGATCGAATGGCGCGAGCGTCAGTACGCCATCGCCGGTGGCATTGGAGGACTTGCCCTTGACGGCGATGGCCAGCAGCTCGAAGCTGCCGCTGGCGGAGGCGGTGAGTTCCGCGGCGGGGCGTCCCGGCGCGGCAGCCGCCTGTGACAGCGTGGCCGTGCCGTCCACACGGAAGGGCGGCTTCGCGCCCACCGTGGCGTTGGCGGTAATGCGGCCCAGAGGCGTCGATGCGCTGGCGTCCTTCACCTGCCATTGCCTGCTGTCGCCATACAGTTTCAGCGCCGTGTTGTCGATCTGCGTGCGCTGGCCCGTTTCATCGATCATGACGAGGCGCGTGAGCTTTGCATCGGCAATGCTGAGGCGGAAGGGTGGCGCGATCGACGCCGGCATCGTGGGCGGGGGCGACTTGCGCAGGGTCTGCATCACCGTGCTGGCCACATGCAGTTCGCTGACCGCCACGCCCTGGGAAAGGTATTGCAGCGGCGACCAGTCGATGTCGATGTTCTCGGCCGTGGTCACGCTGTCCGGGCTGCGGAAAACCAAACGGTCCAGATGCATGCGGCCGTACAGCGAGCCGTGCACGCCGGTGATGGTGATCTGGCCGCCGCTCGAACGCTCCACTTGCCGCACGATCTGCTGCAGCGTGGTCTCGCGTCCCAGCAGCCACACGGCGCCGCCGAGCAGCAGGGCGGTGATGCCGAAGCCGATGGCAACGCGGCGCGGCCAGCGCCGCACCGGAGGCGGCGGGGCAGGGGTGTCGTTTTCTTCAGCCATCAGAAGGTGAACCCCAGTGAGAAGTGGATGCGCATTTTGCGCACGGCGTGGCCGTAGGCGAAATCGACGTTGATCGGGCCCACGGGACTCTTGTAGCGTGCCCCCACGCCGTAACCGGATTTGGGATGGATGTTCGTCAGCGAATCGGCCGCATTGCCCGCGTCGTAGAACACGGCCGCACCCCATTCGGGCTTGAACCAGTACTGGTACTCGGCGCTGGCCGTAGCCAGGTAGCGGCCGCCCACCGTCGCCTCGCCTTGCCGCACGCCCAGCTCCTGGTAGGCGTAGCCGCGCACCGAGTTGTCGCCGCCCGCACGGAACAGATAAGTGGCGGGAACACCCGCCTTGTTGCGGGAACCCAGCACGCCCAGCTCCGCGCGCAGGATGACAGTGCTCTTCACGTTGAGCGGGCGATAGGTAATGCCGCGCGCCGTGGCGCGCACGAACAGCTCGTCGGTGAGGACAGGCAGCAGCGCGCCTCCGGCGGTGGCGTTCAGCACATAGCCCTTGGTGGGGAAGATCAGGTTGTCCAGCTTGCGCCAGGTGACGGCATAGGTCAGCGGCAGGCTTTGCGCATGGCTGGATGCGGCGCCCGCCACGGTCTTGCTCTCGTTGAGGTATTCGATCGAGATGGAGCGTTCCAGCAGCGGCGTACCCCAGGCGCGTTTGGCATTGACGGAGGCCGAGCGCGTAACCTCGCCTTCGATATCCCGGCGCTCCACCGCCGCGCCGAAGCTGTCGTTGTAGCCGTCCGCCGTGGTGGGGAAGTAGAAGTCGCCGCGCGCGGTCTGCTTCTTCTGCTCCAGCGTCAGCGCGCTTTTCAGGCGCAGGCCGAACACGTTCAGGTCGTCGTAGTTCAGGGTGGTGCGCGCGCCCGTGTTGGTGCTGAGGCCGACACCTGCGCTCACGTTCTTGCGCTTGTTCTCGATCACCCGCACCAGCAGGGGCAGGGGAGCGATGGCCGCAGGAGGTGGAGCGCCTTCGCGCTTCTCTTCGGCCGCGTCCATCTGCTCGCTGAGAATGGCGTTCAGGTCGGCGCTCACCTCCACGCTGGCGAAATAGCCCGTGTCCTGCAACCGCGACTGGTAAGCCTGCAGGGCCGCTTCGCTGTAGTAGTCGCCCGGCTTGATCTGGTTCAGGTTGCTCACCACCGAGGCCGGATAGCGCTTGAGGCCCTCGATGCGCAGTTCGCCGAAGCGCATCTCCGGCCCGCTTTCCAGCACCACGCGCAGCAGGGCGCGCCGGGTATCGGGGTCGACCGTGGCCAGGCTCTCGGTGAGCTGGGCGCGGGGATAGCGCGTCTGCACCACCGAGCGCAGGATGGCGCGCTTGGCCTGCTCCCATTCGTCCTGGCGGAACACGGCGCCTTCGGGCAGGGTCCAGCTGGCGCGCAAAGCGTCCTTGTCGAAAGGCGAGGCGGGCGTGGACGCGAAGCCGTTCAGCACGATCTCCACCGACCCCACGAGGGTAGGCTGGCCGGGATCGACATCGATCACGACGGTGGGCGTGCCCGCTTCCTCCAGGCGAGCGCTCACCACCGGCGAGTAGTAGCCGGCAGTGGCCAGCAGGGTCTTCGCCTGCTCGGGCGCCGTGCGCACCATGCGCTGCAGCTGCTCGCGGTTCATGCGCGGATTGCCCCTGAAGCGCTGCAGGTCGAGGTTCTTCTCCAGCAGCTCGTCCAGATCGCCGGGCGCGTTCACCTGGAGCCGGTATTGCAGGCCCTGGGCCAGCACGGCCAGCGGCAGCAGGAGCATCGCGGCGGCAAGCGCCATGCGTCGCATTACTTTTGTGACGACTTGTGCCAAAATTCGTGGTCCTGCCATAGTAAGTGGTCTTTTTGGCATGTTACCGGAAAGGCCGCGCCCATGGCGTACCACTAAGATTTACAGAATTGCCACATGAAAGTCCCGTCATGACCCGTACCGATGCCGCCCTCGTCCTGTTCAGCGGAGGCCAGGATTCCACCACCTGCCTGGCCTGGGCCCTGGAGCGCTATGCACGCGTGGAGACCATCGGCTTCGACTATGGCCAGCGCCACGCCATCGAACTGACCGTGCGTCCCGCCCTGCTGGGGAAGCTGCGTGCGCTCTCGCCGCAGTGGAGCGGGCGCCTGGGCGAGGACCACATGGTGGACCTGGGCCTGATTTCCCAGCTCTCGCAGACGGCCATGACGGAAGATATCGAAATCACCATGCAGGCCAACGGCCTGCCGAACACCTTCGTCCCCGGCCGCAACCTGCTCTTCATGACGGTGGCCGCCACGCTGGCCTACCGGCGCGGGCTGAACGTGCTGGTTGGGGGCATGTGCGAGACCGATTTCTCCGGCTATCCCGACTGCCGCGACGACACCATGAAGGCCCTGCAGGTGGCCCTCAACCTGGGCATGGACACGCGCAACACGCTGGAAACCCCCCTCATGTGGCTGGACAAGGCCCAGACCTGGGAGCTGGCCGAAAGCCTGGGCGGCCAGCCCCTGGTGGACCTGATCCGCTCCGATACCCACACCTGCTACAAGGGCGAGCGCGGCGCCCTGCACGACTGGGGCTACGGCTGCGGCGCCTGCCCGGCCTGCGAGCTGCGGGCGCGCGGCTACCGCCAGTACCGGGAACATCAAGCGGCGCAATAGCGATTGCCGCCGCCGCGGCGCTCACGTACCATGGGCTTATTGCTGGCATACGTGAACCGCGATGAAAATCCGCCCGATCCGCCTGCAGGACCTCCTGAGCCCGCCCTGGCTGTCGGGACTCGTATTCGCGCTTTGCCTGTGCGCCACCGCCACGGTGTGGCACAGCGCGCGCAGCGACGCACGGCGCGACGCGGCGGCCGACTTCGATTTCCGCGTTCGCGAGCTGGTCAACAACATCGCATTGCGCATGCAGGCCTACCAGCAGGTGCTGTACGGCGCCCAAGGCCTGTTCGCCAGCTCGGACTACGTGGACCGGCAGGAGTTCCACACCTACCTGGCGGGCCAGCAGCTTAACGAACACTTCCCCGGCATCCAGGGCGTTGGCTACATGCTGCTGGTGCCGCACGACCGCATGGCCGAACATGTCGCGTCGCTGCGGCGCGAAGGCTTCAAGGACTACCGGCCCTATCCTCCCGGCGAGGGCGCCTTTCACACCCCCATCGTCTACCTGGAGCCTTTCAGCGGCACCAACCTGAAGGCCTTCGGCTACGATCCCTGGCAGGACCCGGTGCGCCGCGCCGCGCTGGAGCAGGCGCGCGATTCCGCCCTGCCTGCCATGACGGGCAGGATACGCCTGGTGCAGGAGACAGAAGCGAAGGGCCAGGCGGGCTTCCTGATCGTGCTGCCGGTCTACCGCAACGGCATGCCGCTCGATACCCTCGCGCGGCGCCGCGCGGCCATCATGGGCTGGGTCTACTCGCCCTTCCGCATTGGCGACGTGATGGCGGGCATAGGCGGGGGCAAGGCGGCCGATCTCGATATCGAAATCTACGATGGCGACGGCCTCGATTCCACGCGCCGCATGTACGACAGCCAGCCAGCGCCGCTGCCGCCGCGCGCCCTGCGCACCGTGCAGAAGCTGCGCATCGCCGGTCATCAATGGACCTTGCAGATCGGCGCGGCCAAGACGCGGCCGCCGCTGTTCGCCGACAAGCCGCGCCTCCTCGCGCTGACGGGACTCGCATTCAGCCTGCTGCTGGCCTCCCTGGCCTGGGTATTGGCGGCGAGCCGGCGCAAGGCGCGCGAAGCCCTGTGCCAGAGCCGCGAGATGGCGGAAGCGCTGAAGGAAGGCCAGCAAAGCCTGCTGGTCATGGCGGAGAGCGCGCAGAACAGCCAGGCCGTGCTGCGCGGCATTCTCGATTCCACCATCGACGGCATCGTGGTCGACAACTTCCGTGGCAGCGTGCTCAATTCCAACCGCCGCTTCCGCCAGCTGTGGGATGTGCCGGAGCAGCTGGACTGGCAGGCGGACGGGCGCACCCTCATGAAACACATCGAGCAGCAGCTGGAAGTGGCCGAGCCCTTCGTGCAGGCGGGCAAACGGCCTTTCAGCGAAGGCGACGAGCACAAGCACCAGCTGCACCTGAAGGACGGCCGGACCATCGAACTGTACCTGCGCATGCTGCGCCTGGCGAACGAGCCCGCGCGGCTCTGGTCCTTCCGCGACGTGACCGAGTCCACCCTGGCGGTGCAGCGCGAACGCACGCGCAGCCGCGTGCTGGAGCTGCTGGCGAGCGGCGCGCCCCTGCCCGCCATCCTGGACAGCGTGGTGCTCGGTGTGGAAGAAGGCAATCCGGGCGCCCTGTGCAGCATCCTCCTGCTGGACGAGGAGAAGCGTCGCGTGCTCGTCGGCGCGGCGCCCAACCTGCCTGCCTTCTTCAACAAGGCCATCGATGGCGCCGCGCTGCAGCAGGGCGTGGGTTCCTGCGTCCAGGCCATGATGGAGAACCGGCGGGTGATCGTGGAGGATATCCGGCACGATTCCCTGTGGTCCACGCACCGCGAGCTGGCGCTGCGCGCGGGCCTCCTGAGCTGCTGGTCCGACCCTATCCGCTCCGCGAACGGCAAGGTGCTGGGCGCTTTCGCCATTTACTTCCGCGAGCCGCGCCACAGCAGCGTGGCCAATATCGCCCTGGCCGAACAGGCAGCCCACCTTGCAGGCATCGCCATCGAGCAGGCGCAGGCGGCGCAGGCCCTGCGCTCGGGCGAGGCGCGCTTCCGCAGCCTGTACGACAACGCTCCGGTGGCGCTGTGGCAGCAGGACTGGTCCGCCGTGCGCGCCGCCCTGCAGGACATTGCGGCCTCCGGGGTCGAAGACCTGGCGGGCTGGCTGCAGGCCAATCCCAGCCAGCTGAAACGGCTGGCGGGTCTGGTGCGCATCACCGACGTGAATGCGGCGGCGCTCACGCAGGTGGGCGGGGCGGCGGGCGGCAAGGATCTGGCGGCCCTCAGCCTGGCGCAGAACTTCGCGGACAGCGACATGTCCTGCTTCGGATCGGCCCTTGTTGCGCTGGCACGGGGGGCGCAGCTGTTCGCCTGCGAAAGCAGCTTCCTGCGCCTGGACGGCGTGCAGCGCGAGAACGAACTGACCCTGCTGGTGATGCCGGGCCACGCCCACACGCTGGACTTCGTGATCGTGTCCACCGTCGACATCACGGAACGCAAGCGCCTCAACGAGGAACTGCAGCTGCTGGCCACCACGGACTCGCTCACGGGCTTGCCGAACCGGCGCGAGTTCATGCGGCGGCTGGAAGAGCAGCAGGGCAGGCTGCTGCGCGGCCTGGACGGGCAGGCGGCCGTTCTGATGCTCGATATCGACCACTTCAAGAACGTCAACGACCAGCATGGCCATGCCGTGGGCGACGCCGTGATCCGCCACCTGGCTTCGCTGATGAAGGAAAGCCAGCGCAAGGTGGACATGCTGGGCCGCGTGGGCGGCGAGGAGTTTGCGGCCTTGCTGCCGGGCGCGGACCCGGAAGCGGCGCGCGTCTTCGCGGAGCGCCTGCGGCAGCGCATCGAAGCCACGCCGCTGCGGCAGGAGGGCTTGACCCTGTCGGTGACGGTCAGCGTGGGGATCGCGGCGATGGATCCGGGAGACGAGAAGGCGGAGGCGGTGCTGGCCCGGGCCGACGAGGCCCTGTACTGCGCGAAGCGGGGAGGGAGAAACCGGGTGGAGCAGGCCGGGGCCTGCTCCTGAGGGGACTATCAGGCGGTGGCGTGGTCCTTGGCGAGGTCCACGCGCTTGTTACGCTTGCGGATGGCCCAGAAGATCGCCAGGGGGATCAGCAGGGGCAGCAGGAAGGGCGCGATGGCCGCCGCCAGCACGATGCCCAGCAGCGCCAGGCCCACCACCATCAGGATGCCCAGGCCTGCGAACAGGAGGCCGACGAAGACCGCGGCGCAGGTCACGGCGATGGCGGCGATCACCAGGCCGCCGCCGGCGAACAGCATGGCCAGCAGCGCCTCCAGAGGCCCATCCACCTCTTCGCCATCCCAGTGGAAGACCATATCGTGCGTATCTATCGAATTGAAGGCAGCGATAGCCAGCAGGGCAATGACGGTAACGGCAAGCAGCTTTTTCATGATGTCCTCTTCGGGGTTGTTAACCTGTTCGGTATGGTTGAACTGTACGCCTGCCGCCTCCACGGAACCACCGGCATGCGACGAACCGCAGCTTTGCCGGGATGAATGGCGCGCGGGCCGGACCAGCCGGATTTCCGCGTCCAAATACTTGAATTCCGGACATTCCTTTCTATACTGAAAACCTGTCCCGCTCAACGGAGGGCATCATGGCAAGGCTTATTCGCAGGATGCGCCAGCATGCACGGCGCTGTGGCGGCGGGCTGAAAAGCCCCCCTTCGGCGCCCCCGGCCATCCCGCCGTTCATCATTCATCACTACCGCGAGGACGGGCCCGCACCCACCCTCGACCCACGCGGCGATACGCCTGCGCGGCCCATTGTGCCGCTGCCGCGGCCGCCCATGCTCTGCGCCGGCCGGGCGTGGGCCGCCAACCGGGTGCGCGGCGACTAAAGAATCCGATAGCGGCACGGTCTTCAGCATGGTGTACTGCGCTTTTCGATATCAGGAGAGCACCATGCAAGACCAGACCGCGAAAGCCCGTGATTTCCGCGCCCGGCACCGGGCAGGCCAGCCCCTTATCCTCTTCAACGCGTGGGACGCGGGAAGCGCCGTGGCCGTTGAACGGAGCGGGGCGGCCGCCATCGCCACGGGCAGCTGGTCGGTGGCAGCGGCCAACGGCTATCCCGACGGCGAGGCCCTGCCCCTGGAGCTGGCGCTGGCGAACCTGGAACGCATCGCCAGGGCGGTGGCCTTGCCGGTCACGCTGGACCTGGAACGGGGCTACGGCGCGGGGCCGGACGAAGTTCAGGCATCCGCCATGCAAGCCATCCGGGCAGGCGCCGTGGGCTGCAACCTGGAGGACGGCCTCGAAGGCGGAACGCTGCGCGGCATCGAAGCGCAGGCGGCACGCATCCGCGCAGTACGCGCCGCTGCGGACGCGCTGCTGCCGGACTTCTACATCAACGCGCGGACCGACCTTTTCCTGGGCAGCGACCCGGCCAGCCATGCTGGCTTCGCCGATGAAGCGCTTGCCCGTGCATCAGCTTACGCCGAAGCGGGAGCCGATTGCCTGTTCGTTCCTGGCCTTGGAAATGAGGCCCTGATCGCGAAGCTGGCGGAGGCCAGCCCGCTGCCGCTCAACATCATGGCCGATGGCGGCACGCCGCCGGTGGCGCGGCTGGCAGCCTTGGGTGTCGCCCGCGTCAGCTATGGTCCCCAGCCCTACCTGCTGGCGATGCGGGCGCTGGAGCAGGCGGCGAAGGAGGCTCAGAACTGGAGGTGAGAATATCCATGACCCCCGAGGTCATGGACAGATGCATGCGTCGTCCCCCAGAATCGCGGTATCGCATTCAGGGGAACCCACATGCCGGAAATCGCGGTTGAGCGCCTGCTCGGCACACCGTCCATCACCATCAGCCATGTGCGCTGCGCGGGCGGCTGCAAGCATGAGAGCGAGGCGGAATGCGCGAGCGCCACGCACATCGTCTTTCCCTATCGCGGCGTCTATGTGCGGCATGTGGGGCAGAGCCTGAGCGTGGCGGACGCCAACCAGGTCCTGTTCTTCAACAGCGGGCAGGAATACAGCGTGAGCCATCCCGTGGAGGGCGGGGACGACTGCCTTTCCCTCTTCGTGGCGGACGAAGTGCTGCATGAACTGGCGCCGGCCGCCATGCTGCAGCCTGGCGGCGCTGCGCGCTTCCTACAGCAGCACCAGCGCATCGGCCCGGATGTGCAGATCCAGCTCGCCGAACTGCTGCGTACCCTGCATGCGGGAGGCGACCCGCTGGAAGCGGAAACCCGGACGATGGCGCTGCTGCGCGGCGCCATCGGCGGCGTCCCGCACAAATCCACCAGCCATGCGAAGCGCAAGCTCGCCGAACGCATCAAGCTTCTGCTGGCCAGCGATCCCGCCCGCCGCTGGACGCTCGCCGGGATCGCGGAGCAGGTCGGCGGTTCGCCGGTCTATCTCACCCAGGCCTTCCAGCAGGCGGAAGGCATGCCTCTGTATCGCTACCAGCTGCAGCTGCGGCTGGCGCGCGCGCTCGCCCTGATGGACGATTACGACGACCTTTCCGCCCTGAGCTTCGACCTCGGCTTCTCCAGCCACAGCCACTTCAGCGCCAGCTTCCGCCAGCTGTACGGCCGCGCGCCGTCCGCCGTTCGCGCCAGCTAAAGATTCCGACAGCGCGCCCGCCGCATGTCGGGGATAGTGCTGCATCCGTTCACTTCACAGAGAAAACGATGATGCAGCTCCTGTCCGCCGCCTTGCGGCAACCGTCCCGAGTCCTGGCCATGTGCACGCTGCTTGCGGCATCCGCGCAGGCCTCGGACCATCTCGATACACCAAGCGTGATCGCCGATCCGCGCGCCGATATCGGCGACCTGTACGCCTGGATGGCGCCGGACGGCCGCCGCCTGAATCTGGCGATGACGATCGTCGGCCGCCGTTTTTCGGACCGCATCGAATACATCTTCCATATCGACAGCGGCGCGCAGGTAGGCCGCACGCGCCGCAGCATGGACATACGCTGCCGCTTCCCGTCGCCCGGCATCACGCAGTGCAGGGCAGGCGATGCGGACGAAGCGAAAGGCGACGCGAGCCGCGAAGCAGGACTGGAGAGCCGCAAGCACGGCTTCCGCGTATTCGCGGGCCTGCGCGACGACCCTTTTTTCAATAATGTGCGCGGCACGCGGGCCGCATATTCCGTCGTCTTCACGGGCCTGCAGCAGGGCGCCCAGCGCGATGCCGCCAGCTGCCCCATGCTGGACGGGGACCAGGTAGCCAACCTGCAGACGGAATGGCGGCACACCGACGGCCAGCCGGGCAGCAATTTCCTCAAGGGCTGGACGACGGCGGCACTGGTGGTGTCCATCGACCTGCCGCTGGTGGCGAAAGGAGGGCAGGTGCTGGGTGTATGGGCAGCCACCGTGCAGGGCAGGCGCCAGATCGACCGCGCTGGCAGGCCGCTCACGGGCAATGCTCTGCTGGGCACCATCGCCAGCGATGAAGTGAGCGACGCGCTGAAAGAGCAATACAATGCCGCCACACCGTCGAAGTCGGCCAGGTTCGTGCCCGAGATCGCACAAGGCTTGGCCCTGTACGACGGCTTCGACGGCGCCTGCGGCAACCAATGGCTTGCGGACCCCAAGGCCGCGCCGCAGGCGCGCTACCATCGCCTCGCGAAGCTGCTTGCGGACGACAGGCTGTGGGTGAACGCCTCGTCGCGGCAGTGCACCCAGCTCTTCGCGGTGGAGCTGGCGCAGCTGAGCGG
Source organism: Massilia endophytica (assembly GCF_021165955.1). Taxonomy (NCBI): domain Bacteria; kingdom Pseudomonadati; phylum Pseudomonadota; class Betaproteobacteria; order Burkholderiales; family Oxalobacteraceae; genus Massilia; species Massilia endophytica. The sequence goes on from NZ_CP088952.1 coordinate 5,350,905, forward strand.
GCAGGCGCAATGGCGCGGCGACTGCGGCGGCCGCGCCCCGTCCTACAGTGCCGTGAACGTCTACCGCTCGCTGCTCGCCAACGGCAGCACCAGCGGCATCGACGACGGCGTGGCGCGCGACGAAAAGGAGCACTCGGACACGGTGTTCCCCTTCCTCGCCGCGCCCGATACGGCGGCCGACCCGCGTGGCGCGATCTCCGGAACCGAGGCGTACTGAGATGGGCCGCACTTTCGCTAGCTGGCTGCTGGCCGCCGCCGCATTCGCCACTTGCACGGCAGGCCGCGCCCACGAATTCTGGATGCAGCCGCAGCGCTTTCAGATGGACCCTGGCGTGGCGGTGCCGCTGTCGCTGCTGGTGGGTCACGGCGCCGAGCGCCAGCGCTCGCTGCTGCCTGCGCGCCGCATCCTGCGCTTCTCCGCCGTGCCGGATGGCGGTGAGGCTATCGACCTGCGGCCGGCGCTCGGCTCGCGCGTCCTGGCTTTGCCGCAACCGGGCAGCTACGTGCTGGCGCTGGAAACGGACACGCGGGCGCAAAGCCACCTTTCCGCCGCGCGCTTCAACGCCCACCTGCGCGCCGAAGGACTGGCGCCAGCGCTGGCGGAGCGCGAACGGCGCAAGGCCATGACGGCCGAAGGCGCGGAGCGCTACGGCCGCTGCGCCAAGGTCCTGGTGCAGGCGGGGCAGGGCGGCGGAGCGGCGGCCTTCACGCAGCCCGTGGGGCTGGCGCTGGAGATCGTCCCGGAAGTGAATCCATACGTCAGCCCGCAGGCAGTGCTGCCGGTGCGGGTGCTATACCGCGGCAAGCCTCTGGCCGGGGCTACGATCCGGCTCACGAATCTTGACGATGATGCAAAAGCCGCCGAAGTGCGCCTGAGCGACGCCAGCGGCCGCGCCGCCTTCACCCCGCCCGGCCGGGGCCGCTGGATGCTGCATGTGGCCTGGACCCGGGTCCTTCCGCCGGGCGCCGAAACCGATTTTGAAACCCTTTTCTCCAGCCTCAGCTTCGGCTTCGAATAGAAATTTCCTAAAGGGGACAGACCCCTTTAGGAAAATTTCTTAAAGGGGTCTGTCCCCTTTAGGAAACCCTGCGGTCGGGGAGGCGCGCCGGGCTGTTGCATTTGTGCGATCTTGCTGGCCTCGGATGAGGCCGCCTGCTATATTGCCCGGATGCATTGATAAAGGGATTCAGATGGAAAGCCGTCTTCACCGCCTCGAGGCCGTCCAGAGCATGCTGCTCGAAATCGGACAGCAGTCTTCGAGCTGCACCGATATTCGCCAGTTTCTCCAGGCCGTCCACGCCGCGCTGGGCAGGATCATGTATGCGGCGAACTTCTACGTGGCCCTGAGCGATGCGGAAGGCGCGGCCAACACGGTGCGCTTCGTCTACTTCGTGGACGAGGAAGACGATCCGCCCGACCCCCTGGAGCTGGTGGGCCTGGCCTCGGCCGACCAGTCGCCCACCGCCTGGGTCATCCTGAACAAGCAGCAGCTGGTGATGACGGCGGCCGAGCATATCGCCCGCAACCAGAGCAACGGCGACGCGTTCGGCGTGGGCACCGTGGCCGAACACTGGATGGGCTGCCCCCTGCTGGACCAGAATCACCAGGTGCTGGGCGCCATCGTCATCCAGAGCTACGACAAGCAGCACACTTTCAACGAAGAAGACCAGGCTCTGTTCGCGCTCATCGCCAACCATGTGTCGAGCGCCCTGCAAGGGCTGCAAAGCATGGACCGCCTGGAGCGCGCGGTGCGCGAACGCACCCTGCGCCTGGAGCACGAGGTGGCCGAGCGCCGCCGCGCCGAAGGCCTGCAGCGCGCCCTGTACGAAATCGCCAGCCTGTCCGCCTCCGCTTCCGATACGAGCGCGCTGCCGGAGCGCCTGCACCAGATTATCAGCGGCCTGATCGTCGCGCCCAACTTCCTGATCGCCCTCTACCACCCGGACACGCAGGAAATCAGCATCCCCTATTTCGTGGACGAGAAGGACCACGAGGCGCCCGTGAAGCGCTTCCAGTACGGCATCGGCATGAGCTCCTATGTGCTCAAGCACAAGCAGCCGCAGCTGCTGGACACGGCCAGCTACCGCGCCCTCGTGGCGTCGGGCCAGATCGCCGAGCCCCTGGGCAACGAGAACATCGCCAGCTGGATGGGCGCGCCCATGCTGCTGGGCGACCAGGCCTACGGCGTCATCATCGTGCAGAGCTATGACGACAGCGTCTGGTACACCCAGGCCGACCTCGACATTCTCGCCTTCATGGCCAGCCACGTCGCCGTGGCGCTGGCCCGCCTGTACGCCGACCGCGCCATCCGCAAGGCGAAGGCCTCGCTGGAAGAACAGAACGCGGCCCTGAACACGGCGCTGACCCAACTGCAGGAAGCCCAGTCCGAGCTGGTGCGGCAGGAGAAGCTGGCCTCCCTGGGACGGCTGGTGGCGGGTGTGGCGCACGAGATCAACACCCCGCTGGGCATCTGCGTCACGGCCACCTCGCACCTGGTGCAGGAACTGAAGCTCACGCGCGAAGACCTGGCCGAGGGGCGGCTGGACGAGGATGGCCTGAACGGTTTCTTCGACGTCATCGACCAGTCATTGCGCATCATGACCACCAACACCCAGCGCGCGGCGGCGCTGGTGCGCAGCTTCAAGCAGGTGGCGGTGGACCAGTCCTCGGACAATATCCGCAGCTTCAACCTGTCCAAGTACATCGACGAGATCCTGCTCTCCCTGCAGCCGAAGCTGAAGGGCAAGCCGGTCAAGGTGGAAGTGGACTGCCCGGTGGACATCAACCTCGAAAGCTTCCCGGGGGCGGTGTCGCAGATCGTGACGAACATGGTGATGAATTCGCTGGTGCACGGCTTCGAGGAAGGCAAGCCGGGCAAGATCAGCATCACGGGACGGCTGGACGGCGACCACGTCGTCTTCAACTACAGCGACGACGGCGTGGGCATGGACAAGGAAACGCTGGGCCAGCTTTTCGACCCCTTCTTCACCACCAAGCGCGGCAGCGGCGGCAGCGGCCTGGGCGCGCACATCCTCTTCAACCTGGTGACGGGCGCCCTGGGCGGCACGGTGAAGGTCGAAAGCTCGCCGGGCAACGGCCTGCACTACCAGCTGCGCTTCCCGCGCGACCAGCGCAAATAATTGCTTAAAGGTGACTCGGCGTCCCCGTCTGTCCCCAAATAGGAAATATTTCCTATTTGGGGACAGACGGGGACGCCGAGTCACCTTTAAGAAAGGTTTAGTCGGGGTAACGCTCGGTGATGGCGAGGGCCTTGTCGATGTTCTGGACCAGCAGCTCGACGTATTTCGGGTCCAGGTGGTGGCCCGCCACTTCGCGCAGGTGCTCCGTGACCTTTTCCACCGGCCAGGCGTCCTTGTAGCAGCGCTTGTGCATCAGGGCGTCGAACACGTCCGCCACGGCCACGATCCGCGCGTACAGGTGGATGTCTTCGCCGCGCAGGCCTTGCGGGTAGCCCGTGCCGTCGTATTTTTCGTGGTGCTGGTGGGCGATCACGGCCGCGGCCTTCAGGATCGGGCGCTGCGAGCCGTCCAGGATGGACAGGCCCACCGCCGGGTGCTGCTTCATGATCTCCCATTCGGCCGGGTCGAGCTTGCCCGGCTTGAGCAGCACGGAGTCCGGCGTGGCGATCTTGCCGATGTCGTGCATCGGCGCGGCGTGCTTGAGCACCGCCGTTTCGTCTTCCGGCAGCCCCGCCGCCTGCGCCAGCAGGTGGCAGATTTCGGACATGCGCCGCACGTGGTTGCCCGCTTCGTTGGAACGCGATTCCACCACGTCGCCCAGACGCATGATGAGCTCGGCCTGGGTGTCGGTGATTTCCTGGTTCAGCAGGATATTGTCGAAGGCGATCGCCACGCCGCTGCAGAAGATTTCCAGCAGCTTGGCGTCGATGTCCGAGATCTCTTCCACGCCCTTGAGCACGAGCACGGAGGCCTTGCCGCTGCTGTTCGGGAAGTAGCCGACATAGGTGTCGCCTTCCAGCTTGGAGATGCGGTTGCGCTGGGACGGGTCGAGCTTGCCCAGCACGTCCGGCGTCAGCAGGGGTTCTTCGCCAATCTGGGCCAGCACTTCATAGTCCTGCTCGCCGGTCACGGCCGTGGCGCCGCGCAGGCGCACCAGGATGCTGTTTTCCAGGCGCAGCAGGGCCACCACCTGCTGCAGCAGGCCGTGGGCGAAGTCTTTCAAGTTGCGCTGCTGGAAGATATGGGCCGAGGCCGCAATCACCCGTTCCAGCCCTTCGCGCAGGTTCATCTGCTGGCGGTGGGCTTCCTCGACCTTCATGATGTCGCGGTAGGCCCGCAGTGCAGCAAATGTTGTCGTAAACAATTTGGTGCGGTCGAGCTCGGTCTTTTCCTTGTAGTCGTTGATGTCGTAGTCGACAATCACGCGCTCTTCCGGCGCCTGGCCCGGCTGGCCGGTGCGCAGCACGATGCGGGTGAACTGGTTGTCCAGGTCCTGGCGCATCCAGCGCGCCACCTCCAGGCCGCTGTCCTCCTTCTCCATCACCACGTCCAGGAAGACCAGGGCGATATCGCTTTCCTTCGCCAGCACCTGCTTGGCCTCCTCGCCGCTGTAGGCGTGCAGGAAGCTCAGGGAACGGCCGTCCAGGCGGAAGCGGCTCAGCGTCAGCTTGGTGACGTCATGGATATCGGGTTCGTCATCGACCAGCAGGATTTTCCATGGCGGTAGCTTGGGCGACGCTGAAGACAAAAAGGACATAGGGGTGGATTCCGCAAAAAGACACCGGTTCGCGCGTGGATAACGCGCACTGATCGATTGTATTCTTAGCTTACCCCATTAACAACAGGCAATAAAGAGTGCGCAACTCTTTACAACACTCCTGAAGCTTCGTAACGTTTTTGGCAACGCTCGCACCAGAAGCTCCGGCGCCGGGTCTGGCCCAGGTGACCTTTGGAAAAGGGGATGTTGCAGCGTGGGCAAATCCGCTTGGTGTGGGCCAGCCAGTGCTGCTTCAGCACATAGGCCTTTTTCCATTCCAGGAACTCGAAGCTGTACTGCCGGGCCTGCTTGACCAGTTCGCGCAGCTTGGCGGCGGGCAGGCTGCCCACGGTCGAGAGCGGGTGCACGCGGATGCGGAACAGCACCTCGTTCTTGATGATATTGCCGACGCCGGAAAAGATGGTCTGGTCGAGCAGGGCGTCGCAGGCCAGCATGTCCGGTTTGGCGCGCAGCTGTTTCAGGGCCAGGGCCGGTTTCCATTCGTCCGACATCACGTCCACGCGCCAGTCGTAGTGCTCGCTCAGATCGCCCTCGATTTCCTTCACGGCGCAGGTGTAGAAGTTGAGCTCGCCACCTTCCTCGAAGCCCAGGGCCAGGCGGGGCGGGCTGTTCTCCTTGCGCTCGTTGATGCGGTAGCTGCCGAACATCAGGAAGTGGATGCGCAGGGTTACCAGCGGCAGCTCGATCAGGAAATGCTTGCCCCAGGTGCGCAGCGCAATGATGGGCTGGCCGACCAGGTGCTCGAAGCGCACGGCCTTGCTGTTGCCGTGGGCGCTGGCGATGGTGCGTCCTTCGAATTCCCTGGCCAGTTCGCGCAGGATGACAAGCGATGGTCCTTCCGGCATGGCGCGGCTCCGCTGATGATGAGGCCTCCAGTGTGCAATGCGCCGTCCCGCCCCGCTGTGCGGGCACACACAGAACGGTCTTGCCAAGGTCACAAGCTTGTCATGATTGATCCCTAGAATGGCCCGCAGTTTCCTCCCCCACCTAAGCGAACGGACCATGAGCAAAATCGACCACGACGACATCGGCTACAACGACACGCCCAACGAACACTTCAGCACCGTACTGGACCAGCGCATCAGCCGCCGCAACCTGCTGCGCGGCGGCGCCGCCTCGGCGGCCAGCGTGCTGCTCGGTTCCCTGGGCCTGAGCGCCTGCGGCGGCAGCGACGACCCCGTGGCGCCGCCCGTCACCTCGCCCCAGCCGCCTGCGCCGCCGGCCGAAAAACTGCTGGGCTTTACGGCCGTATCCAAGAGCCTGGCGGACAGCGTGTCCGTTCCCGCCGGCTACACGGCCACGGTGCTCTACGCCCTGGGCGATCCGCTTACCGCCTCCACCACCGCCTTCAAGAACGACGGCACGGATGCCGACTTCGAGAACCGCGCAGGCGACCACCACGACGGCATGGAGTTCTTCGGCCTGGGCGCGGACGGCAAGGCCTCGGCCAGCGCCACCGAGCGCGGCCTGCTGGCGGTCAACCACGAGGCCACCACCAACCAGCAGCTTTCCTCCTTCTTCATCCACGCCAACGGCGGCACCAACACCCTGCCGCGCCCGGCCGCCGAAATCGACCGCGAAACGGCCCTGCACGGCATCTCCGTGGTGGAAGTGCGCAAGGCTTCGGGCAAGTGGGGGTACGTGAGGGATTCCGCCTTCAACCGCCGCGTCACCTGCCTGACCGAGTGCGAAATCTCTGGCCCGGCGCGCGGCAACGCCCTGCTGGTCACCAGGTATTCGAAGCACGGCACGAAGACGCGCGGCACCCTGAACAACTGCGGCACTGGCCGCACCCCCTGGGGCAGCTTCGTGACGGGCGAGGAGAACTGGTCCGGCTACTTCGTGCGCGGCGCAGCCGACGACGCGGCGCGCGGGAACGACAAGAGCGTGGCCTCGCTCAAGCGCTACGGCCGCAACCAGGGGGCGGCATCGCGCCACGGCTGGGAAAGCGGCGGCAGCGAGGACAAGTACGCGCGCTGGAACAACAGCAAGCTGGGCGCCTCCACGGACGGCAGCGACGACTACCGCAACGAGATGAACGGCATGGGCTACATCGTGGAAGCCGATCCCTACACCAGGACCCGCGCACTGAAGAAGCGTACCGCCCTGGGCCGCTTCGCCCACGAGAGCGCCGCCTTCGGCAAGCCGGTCGCGGGCCAGCCCCTGGCCGTCTACATGGGCGACTACTCGCGCAACGAGTACATCTACAAGTTCGTGTCCACCGCCGTCTGGAGCGCGGCCGACGCGGCCCCGGCCGACCTGCTGGCCACGGGCGACAAGTATCTCGATTCAGGCAAGCTCTACGTGGCCAAGTTTGCCGCCGACGGCAGCGGCAGCTGGATCGAGCTGAGCATGTCGAACGCCGCCATCGCCGGCTACGCGGGCTACAAGTTCGCCGACCAGGCGGACATTCTCGTCAACGCCCGCCTGGCGGCCGATGCCGTGGGCGCCACCAAAATGGACCGTCCCGAGTGGTGCACGGTGAACCCGGCGAACGGCGAGGTTTACTTCTCGCTGACCAATAACAGCAACCGCAGCGTGAACCCGAGCGGCTCCTCCGCCCTCGCGCCGGACGCGGCGAACCCCCGCGCCTATACCGACATGAAGGGTTCGAGCGCCCAGAGCGGTAACCCGAACGGCCATATCCTGCGCCTGAAGGAAGGCAGCGGCGGCAGCGCGGGCGGCACGTTCACCTGGGACGTCTACCTGTTCGCCGCCGAGTCCGGCGCCCCGGCGGGCACCGTGAACCTGTCCAGCCTGACCGCCGACCAGGACTTCTCCAGCCCGGACGGCCTGGCCTTCAGCCCCGCCACCGGCATCCTCTGGATCCAGACGGACGACGGCGCCTACACCGACGTCACCAACTGCATGATGCTGGCAGGCCTGCCGGGACAGGTGGGCGATGGCAAGAAAACCACCCTGGGCTACACGACGGCGGCGGGCGCCGCCCTGAATGTGGACACCTATGTGGGCAAGGCGCCCACGGCGGACACCCTGAAGCGCTTCCTGGTCGGCCCCGTGGACTGCGAGCTGACCGGCATTACGGAAACGCCGGACGGCAAGGCCCTGTTCGTGAACATCCAGCACCCGGGCGAGGGCACCAGCCAGGCCAATATTGCCGACCCCAGCAAGTACAGCAGCCAGTGGCCCAGCAACGCAGGCTACGGCGCTGGCAAGCGGCCCCGTTCGGCCACCATCGTGATCACCAGGAACGACGGCGGACGCATCGGCAGCTAAGCGCCGCGCGCGACGGAAAACGGGCCGGAAGTATCCGGCCCGTTTTATTGGTAAGCAAAGTTTTCCGCCGCTCCTTTCCCCGGCAATCGGCGTAATATGGTAGGCCTGAACATGGAAAGGAAATGATCATGCTACGTCCAAAACGCAATCTTCTGGCTGCCGTGCTCCTGGTGGCCGCCGCCGGTGCTGCGTCCGCCGGCGTGACAGTCACGTATGAACACCCCGATAACTACCGCGATATGCCCTTCTCGCCCGTGGACCGGGAGGAGGTTCTGCGCCAGCTGACCGAGCATTTCAACAAGCTGGCCCAGGAACTGCCTGCCGGGCAGGACCTGCGCATCACCGTCGAGGATCTGGACCTGGCGGGCCGCATCGAGCCCGCGCGCTGGAACTTCAACAACGATATCCGCCTGATGCGCGGCGGCGCCGACTGGCCGACGATGAAGCTGCGCTACACCCTGGAGCAGAACGGCCAGGTGCTGCGCAGCGGCGAAACGACCATCAGCAACATGATGTACCTGGACCGCCTGAACCGCTATTCTTCCGGCGACCCGCTGCGCTATGAGAAGCAGATGGTGGACGACTGGTACAAGAACACCATCAGCTCCCCCAAGCTGAGCAGCAAATAAGCCCTGCCGCCGCGCCTAGTGGGCCTCGTTCACCCGGGGAAACTTGGCGCGGAATTCTTCCGGCATCGGCACCACCTGGCTGCGCTGGTAGTTGTAGAAGACGAAGCCGTATTTCGCCATCGCCACCAGGGTGCGGTCCTTGGGCCGGGTGACGCGGAAGATGATGTCGCCGCCGTACTTGTTGAAGTCCATGACCCCCACCTCGAACACCAGCACGTCGCGCGCGTGCGCCTCGGCGCGGTACATGGTGGCCAGGTCGGTCACGATGATGCCCGTGCCCTCGGCATCCACCTCCTGGATCCCGCTCTCGTAGAGGAAGCGCGCCCGCGCCTCCGAGAGCATGGACACCATCGAGTCGTTGCCCAGATGGTTGGCGGCATTGATGTCGGTGACGCGCACCGTGAGCTGGGTGGAGAAGCAGAACAGCTCGTCGGGAAATTCAAGTTTCAGTCTGGCCATGGCGGGACGGCGTTACGAAAACTCCCATTGTAGCGCCTACTGGCGCACGATCTTGTAAACCCGGCCGCTGTCCGACAGCATGTAGAGCTCGCCCTGCGCATCCTGGCCGAAGGAGAGGATGGAGCCCACATTGCCCACGCCCCAGTCCTTCGATTCCGCCACCGCCCCGCCGCTGAAGTGGAAGCTCTTGAGATAGCCCTTGCAGTAGTCCGAATACAGGTAGCGGCCCGCCAGCTCCGGCATGGCGCTGCCCCGGTAGACATAGCCGCCCGTGATCGAACAGCCGTTCGCATTGCCCGCCCCGTGCAGGTATTCGAAGCGGGGCAGGGTGAAGCCCGCCTGGCTGCAGCTGGCGGCGTTGTAGCAGGCCGTGCCTTCCATGATGTCCCAGCCGTAGTTCAGGCCCGCCTGCGCGGCAGCCACGATATTGACCTCCTCGCGCTCGTCCTGGCCCACGTCCGCGATATACAGCTGGCCCGTGGCGCTGTCGAAGGCGAAGCGCCAGGGATTGCGCAGGCCGCTGGCCCAGATCTCGCCGCGCCGGCCCGGCTGGCCCACATAGGGATTGTCCGCCGGGATATGGTCGCTGCCGTTCACGTTCAGGCGCAGCAGTTTGCCCAGCAGGGAATCCAGGTTCTGGGCATTGCCTGCAGGATCGCCCGCCCCGCCGCCGTCCCCCGTGCCCGCGTACAGGTAGCCGTCCGGCCCGAAGGCCAGCAGGCCGCCGTAGTGGTTGTTGTACGTGGGGTGGGGAATGGTGAGGATGCGGCGCAGGGATGCCGGATCGGCGCGGTTCGCGTCCGCCGAGACCTTGGCCTCGTCGATGGCGATGTTGCCGAACTTGTCCGTGTAGTAGATGAAGAAGCTGCCGTTCTGCGCATACTGCGGATGGAAGGCCATCGACAGGAGGCCGCCTTCGCCTGAAGTGCTGATCACATCGCTGATATCGAGGAAAGGCGCGCCCAGCAGGCTTCCTCCCGACAGCACTCGGATGCGGCCCGGCCGCTCCACGATGAACTGGCGGCTGTCGCCCGCGGGCGAGGCCAGCATGGTCGGCTGGCTGAGGCCGCTGGCCACTTCGCTGAGCTTCACGGCGAAGCTGGGCGGCGGCGGCGGGGGAGGAGGCGGCGGCGGTGGCGGTGGAGGAGGCGGCGGTGTGACCGGCGGCGGAGCGGGCGGCATATCCGGCGAAGAGCCGCCTCCGCCGCCACAGCCGACGAGCAGCGCACACGCTGCACCCAGAACCACCGTCCCGAATCGCTCCATAGGCCGCCTCCGCGCGCGCTCCCGCGAAGGGGGAGCCATCTGTGTTGAGGCTACCGTCGGCGCGGCGGCCCATCTGTGCGCTAGCGCACCTCAGCGGCGCATATATTGGTCGAGGTAGGAGCGGAATTGCTCATCCGCAAAAGCGGCCGAGGCCACGCGGTCGAAGCGGGCGATGGCCTCCTTGTCCGCCTTGAGCGAGTAGGCCATGAAGAAGTGCCGCTCCGCAATGGGCAGGCGCAGCAGGCGGATCTCCACGCCCGCCTGGCGCGCATAGTAGCGGGGCGAAAATTCGTTCTCGAAGAAGGCGGCATCGATGCGGCGCGCCTGGAGCTTGCGCAGGTTCGCCGTTTGCCAGTCGGTGGCGGCAACGAACTGCCAGCGGATCGGCACTGGCTTCAGGTCGTCCACGATCTGGGAGCCCGCCAGCCAGCCGATCTCCATGCCGGCCAGCTCGTTCAGCGAGTTGACCGCCATCCGGGGCGAATCGCGCCGTACCGCAAGATGGGGCTGGGTGTGCAGATAGCTCCAGCTGAAGGTGCCGATGCCCGGTCCGCGCTCGTGGCTGCCGCTCAGCAGGAGCACGATGTCCAGGCTGCCGTTGCGCAGGCTCTCCAGGGAGCGCTGGAGGGAGGCGGGCGGCATCCATTGCAGGGCTACACCCTGGCTGGCGACATGCTGCTCCATGAATTCGCGCAGGGCGCCCTCCAGCGGCAGGCCGGGACGGCCGCTGACGATGGGCGCCACCACGAAGCCGCCGACGCGCAGCGGCGCCGCCTGGGCCGCCAGGGCGGCGGCCGCCAGCAGGCAAGTCGCAAGAATGCGTTTCATGCAGGAATTGTAGCGCAGCCCGAAAGCGGACTGCCCACACGGTCCGCTACAGCTGCTCGCTGAGGAAGAGCAGCGCGTGGCCATGGGCCTCCGCGGCGGAGCGCTGGTGGTAGGTGCTGCGGTGGGAGCAGTTGAAGCCGTGCTCCGCCTCGGGGTAGATGTGGATCTCCACTTCCTCCCGCTCGCCGAAGGCCGTGCCGATCTTCTTGACGGCCTCGGGCGGGATATAGCTGTCCCGCCCGCCGAAATGCATCTGCAGGGGCACGGCCAGCCGGTCCGCCCGCTCCAGGCGCTCCTGGATGCCGCCGCCGTAATAGGCGATGGCCGCGTCCACCTTGCCGCCCAGGGCCGTCATGTACGACAGCATGCCGCCGAAGCAGTAGCCGATGGAGGCCACGCGCGGCCCCACGCCCGGCTGGGCGCGCAGCGCATCGATGGTGGCGGCGATGTCGTCCAGCGCCTTCTGCTGGTCGGTGGCCTGCTTCAGGGCGGCGGCGCGCTTCCAGTCCTGCTCGTTGTAGCTGAGCTCGACACGCGGCTCCCGGCGCCAGAAGATGTCCGGCGCCAGCACGATATAGCCGTCCGCCGCGTACTGCTCGCAGACGGAGCGGATATGGGCATTGACGCCGAAGATCTCCTGGATCAGCACAATGCCCGGCCCCCTGCCGCCGCGCGGCAGGGCGAGATAGGCGCCGAAGCTGCCGTCGGCCACCTGGACGTCGATCCACCGGGTGCTGGCGTCCATGGCCGCCTCAGCCGTGCAGCTTCGCCGCCACTTCGGCGATATTGCGGCCCTGGTAGCGCGCTCCGGCCAGCTCGTTCTCCGTGGGCTGGCGTGAACCGTCGCCCCCCGCGATGGTGGTGGCGCCGTAGGGTGCGCCGCCGGTGACCTCGTCCAGCTTCATCTGGCCCGCGAAGCCGTAGTTCAGGCCGACAACGGTCATGCCGAAGTGCAGCAGGTTGGTGATGATGGAAAAGAGGGTGGTTTCCTGCCCGCCGTGCTGGGTGGCGCTGGAGGTGAAGGCGCCGCCCACCTTGCCGTGCAGGGCGCCCTTGGCCCACAGGCCGCCCGCCTGGTCCAGGAAGTTGGCCATTTGCGAGCTCATGCGGCCGAAGCGGGTGCCCGTGCCCACGATGATGGCATCGTAGTTCACCAGCTCGTCGATCTTCGCGACGGGGGCGGGCTGGTCCAGCTTGTAGTGCGATTTCTGGGCCACTTCCTGGGGCACCAGTTCCGGCACGCGCTTGATGTCGACCGTGGCGCCCGCTTCGCGCGCGCCCTCGGCCACGGCATTGGCCATCTTCTCGATATGGCCGTAGGAGGAGTAATACAGTACGAGCACTTTCGCCATTGCAGTCTCCGGTCGGGAAAGGGATATGCGGCTGCGCCGCGCCGTCCACTATACCCAGCCGGTCCGCACCGCGGCGCTCATTACGGGGGGCGCGGCAACAGCCAGTGTCGCCAGCGTGCCGGTTCGTGCTAACCTCTGTTTTTAACGATTTGTTATGGAACGGGTGGCACGATTAGCACGACGCAGGAACTGAAGGGGGCTCCGGGCCCGCGCGGGCGGCGCTTGCCGCGCGCGGCCCTGCTGGCCCTGCTGGGCGGCGCCGGGCTGACGGCCCTGCTGTTTGCGGGCGCCGCGCAGATGGAGCAGAACCGGCTGGAGCTCACGCTCGCGCAGCGCGCCCAGATGCGCGTGTTCGCCCTGAAGGAAGGCGTGGGCCAGGCCCTCTCCGGCCTCTACGCGGTCAACCAGCTCTTTGCCAGCCGCCCCCACGTCGAGCGCGACGAATTCCAGCGCTTCGCCGAACCCCTGATGGTCCGCTATCCCTACGTGCTGGGCGTGAGCTACCTCCGGTATATCAGCGATGCGGAAAGGCCGGCGCTGGAGGCTGGCCTGTCCCGCTTCCGGCCGGGGGCCGGCGTCACGGAAATGCGCAACGGCCGTCCCGTTCCGGCGGAACACCGTCCGCGCTACCGCGTCATCGAGTATGTCGCTCCCTACCAGGCCAACGAGCTGGCGCTGGGGCTCGATACCATGTTTCCCGTGAAAGAGGAAAGCGCGCGCGAGCGCGCCTATGACAGCGGCGAGCCGGTGTCGGGCGGCCTGCTCACCCTCGTGCAGCGCGGCGGCAGCCGGATCGGCCTGGTGATCACCATGCCGGTCTACCGCTTCGGCGCGGCCCTCGATTCCGTCCAGGCGCGCCGCGCGGCCGTGGTGGGCGAGACCTCCATGGCCCTGCTGCCGGGCGAAATGGTGGAGAAGATCTTTGCCCGCGCGGGGCTGCACAGCCCGGCGGCGGGCGGTCCCAGTCCGGTCGGCCTGGAGGTCTATGCCGCGGGCGAAGCCGTGCCCGAAGCCCTGGTCTATCAATCGGCGCTCCCCGTACCCGGCGCCAGCTGGCTGGACTGGCTGTATCCCGCTCCGCCCCGGCCCGCCGAAATCGGCATCGACGTGGCGGGCAAGCGCTGGCTGGTGGTGGCGGCGGGCTCGCCCCATTCCGCGCTGGCCGACCATATCGCCTCGCTGGCCGTGCTGGCCCTGGGCCTGCTCGCGACCTTGTTCAGTACCGCCTTCGTGGCCATGCTCGCCAACCGCCATATCGAGGTACGGCGCCGGGTGGAGCAGGCGACGGCGGAGCTGAAGGCCGTAAACACCAGCCTGCAGCTGCGCCAGCGCGCCATCGAGTCCAGCACGAACGCCGTCATCATCTCCGAGGCGCAGCCGGGCAATCCCATCGTCTATGTCAACCCCGCCTTCGAGCGCAGCAGCGGCTACAGCGCGCAGGAGGTGCTGGGCCGCAGCCCCGGCCTGCTGTACCGCGGCGACCTGGACCAGCCGGGCATCGTCGATATCCGCAACGCCCTGCGCGAGGAGCGCGACGTGCACGCCATCCTGCGCTGCTACCGCAAGGACGGCAGCATGTTCTGGAACGAGACCTATATCTCGCCCGTGCGCGACGAGCAGGGCGCGCTCACGCACTTCGTCGCCATCCAGCACGACATGACGGCCATGAAGGCCTATGAATCCGAACTGCTGCACCAGTCCACGCACGACGCGCTGACCGGGCTGCCGAACCGCGTGCTGCTGCAGGACCGCATCGCCCAGACCATCGCCCACTCCGAACGCAAGGGCCACGCCCTGTGGGTGGTGTCGATCGACCTGGACCGCTTCAAGTTCACCAACAGCCGCCTGGGCCACAAGGGCGGCGACCGCCTGCTGCAGGTGGTGGCGGCGCGCCTGCAGGCGGCCGTGCGCCCTGTCGATACGGTGGCCCGCCTCGGGGGCGACGAATTCGCGCTGATGCTGCTGCCCGAGAGCGGCGCCATGGCGCCGCGCGTAGAGCAGCTGCAGCGCGTGCTCGACAGCCTGTCCGCCCGCCTGGTGCTGGACGACACGGAGCTGTTCCTGAGCTGCAGTGCGGGCATTTCCGTCTACCCCACGGACAGCGTGGAGCCGGGCGTGCTGTGCGAGCGCGCCGACATTGCCATGTACCGCGCCAAGGAAATGGGCGGCAACAACTACCAGTTCTACACGGCGGCCCTGAACGAGCAGCTGGGCGAGCGCCTGCTGATCGAATCGGCCCTGCGCACGGCGCTGGAGCGGCACGAACTGGTGCTGCACTACCAGCCGCAGGTCGATATCGCTTCCGGCCGCATCGTGGGCATGGAGGCGCTGATCCGCTGGCAGCACCCCGAGATGGGCATGATCGCGCCGAGCCGCTTCATTCCCCTGGCCGAGGAAACGGGGCTGATCGTTCCCATCGGCGCCTGGGTGCTGCGCACCGCCTGCCAGCAGCTGCGCGCCTGGCAGCTGGAGGGCCGCTCGCACCTGCGCGTGGCCGTGAACGTGTCCGCGCGCCAGATGGCCGATCCGCTCTTCGTGTCCACCGTCGCCACGGTGCTGGCGGAAACGGGCATTTCGCCGCACAGCCTGGAGCTGGAGCTCACGGAGAGCCAGGTGATGAACGATGTCGAACGCGCCATTGCCGTCATGCACGAACTGAAGAAACTGGGCGTGGCGCTGGCCATCGACGATTTCGGCACGGGCTATTCCAGCCTGTCCCACCTGAAGCGCTTCGAGATCGATGTGCTGAAGATCGACCAGAGCTTCGTGCGCGACATCACGGTCGACCCGGACGATGCGGCCATCGTCACCACCATCATTGCGCTGGCGGCCACGCTCAAGCTGCAGGTGATTTCCGAGGGAGTGGAGACCCAGGAGCAGCTGGCCTTCCTGCGCCGCCACGGCTGCCACCAGATGCAGGGCTATGTATTCAGCCGCCCCGTGCCCGCCGTGGCCTTCACCCGCCTGCTGGAAGAGAACGAGATCCAGCCCGCACTGCAATTCGAATAGCGCGGCCAGCAAAAACGCGGGAGGCGCGCGAACAGGGTAAACTACGCACTTTCTGTCGCATTGGGCGATTCGAACAATAATTTCAAAGCGAGTGCCGCCATGTCTGCCACAGCATCATCCTCCCCCCTGTTTGCCGATCTTTCCCTGAGCGCCCCCCTGCTCAAGGCCTTGAAGGAGGTCGGCTACGAAGCGCCGTCGCCCATCCAGGCCTCGACCATTCCCCATCTGCTGGAGAACCGCGATGTGCTGGGCCAGGCCCAGACGGGGACCGGCAAGACGGCCGCCTTCGCGCTGCCCATCCTGTCCCGTATCGACATCCGCCAGAGCGCGCCCCAGGCCCTGGTGCTGGCGCCCACGCGCGAACTGGCGATCCAGGTGGCCGAGGCTTTCCAGCGCTATGCCGCCCATATCCCGAACTTCCACGTGCTGCCGATCTACGGCGGCCAGAGTTACGGGCCCCAGCTCTCCGCCCTGCGGCGCGGGGTGCATGTGGTGGTGGGCACGCCGGGCCGCGTGATCGATCACCTGGAGAAGGGCTCGCTCGACCTGAGCAAGCTGAAAACCCTGGTGCTGGACGAGGCGGACGAGATGCTGCGCATGGGCTTTATCGACGATGTCGAGCGCATTCTTCAGGAAACGCCCGAGACGCGCCAGACCGCGCTGTTCTCGGCCACCATGCCGAGCCAGATCAAGCGCATCGCCACTACCTACCTGCGCAATCCGGCGGAAGTGACGGTGGCGGCCAAGACCAGCACCGCCGAGAACATCCGCCAGCGCTACTGGCTGGTGAGCGGCATGCACAAGCTCGACGCGCTGACCCGCATCCTGGAGGCCGAGAACTTCGACGGCATGATCATCTTCTCGCGCACCAAGCTGGGAACCGAGGAGCTGGCGGAGCGCCTGCAGGCGCGCGGCTTTTCGGCGGCGGCCATCAACGGCGACATGCAGCAGGCGGCACGCGAGCGCACCATCGGCCAGCTGCGCGAAGGGAAGATCGACATCCTCGTCGCCACCGACGTGGCGGCGCGCGGCCTGGACGTGGAGCGCATCAGCCATGTGGTGAACTACGACGTGCCTTACGACCCGGAGAGCTACACGCACCGCATCGGCCGCACCGGCCGCGCGGGCCGCAGCGGCGAAGCGATTCTCTTCATTACGCCGCGCGAGCGCAACCTCCTGAAACTGATCGAGCGCACCACGCGCCAGCCGGTCAGCGCCATGGAGCTGCCGACCATCAAGGCGGTCAACGACGTGCGCATTGCGAAGTTCAAGGACCAGATCGGCGCGACCCTCGCCGAGGGCGGATTGGAACAGTTCCAGTCCCTGATCGAGGAATTCGAGCGCGAGCGCAACATCCCCGCCATCGAGATCGCCGCCGCACTGGCGAAGATGGCGCGCGGGAACGTGCCTCTCCTGCTGGACAAGAAGCGCGAGACGGGCTGGCACGAGGACGGCAAGCGTCCGGAGAAGGCGGAGCGCACTGAACGCCCGGAGCGCGCCGAGCGCAGCATGCCGAAGAAGGAGCGCGTGCCGCGCGAGTCCGAGCCGGGCATGCAGACCTACCGCATCGAAGTGGGCTACCAGCACGGTGTCAAGCCGGGCAATATCGTGGGGGCGATCGCCAACGAAGGCGGCATCGACTCGAAGTACATCGGCCGCATCGAAATCTACGACGACTTCACGGTGCTGGACATGCCGGACGACCTGAGCGCCGATACCCTGTCCACGCTGGCGGGCATACGCGTGGCAGGCCAGGCGCTGCGCATCAGCCGCGACGGCGAGGCGCCGCCCGCGGCTCCCGCCCCGACGCCGAAAAAGCCCAAGGCGCGCGGCCTGGATGCGGTGGTGGCCGAAGCCGCGCAGGAGGAACAGCCCGCGCCGAAGAAAAAGAAGGAGAAGGCTCCCAAGGGCGAGCTTCGCATGCGGCCCTACCGCGTGGAGGTGGGCAGCAGGCATTCCGCGACGCCGTCGAACCTCGTTGGCGCCATCGCCAACGAGAGCGGCCTGGAAGCGCGCTATATCGGCCGCATCGAGATCTTCGACGACTATTCGATGCTGGAGATGCCGGACGGGATGCCGGACGAGATCTTCAAGCACCTGGGCAAGGTCTGGGTCGGCGGCCAGCAGCTCAAGCTGAGCCTCGCGGACAGCATGCCGCCGGAAACGGCCAAGCATACGCCGCCGAAGAAGCCTGCGCAGGGCAAGGGCAAGAAGAAGTAAGCCTGGCGTAAGGATGCGCACGGCGCCGGTGCGCGGTCCGCACCAGAAGAAGGCCCGGCTGGCGGCGCCATGGCCGCCGCCTCATTCTTGAGCTTGGCTGGCCCGCAATTTGCATGGACGTCTGCATCCATGTCCTGCAAGGCGCCCGATGTTATCGAGAAACGATCTGATCGAGGTTTCAGCGCCGCGGCGCCGGGTCCTGCGCATCCTGTGGATCGACCCTGGCCGCACCGTGGCCTATGTGTTCGACGTCAATGCCGCTGCGGGCGAGGCCGAGCTCGTGCGCCTGCAGGCCCTGCAGGCGGATGTGGAGGAGGGCAGGGCGCGCAGGCTGGACGCCGACCCCTTCCTCGTCATCGTCAACCAGGAGCTCCTGCCCCCCAGGCATATTGCCGTGCGCGAGCGCGCCTGGGCTGTGGTGCAGGCTCTCGCAGGGATGGAACCGGCCATCTACCAGCCGCGCAAGCGCGGCCAGCTGATCGCGGAGTACACGGCGCGGCATGGCATATCGCATCCCACCGTCTACCGCTACTTGCGGCGCTACTGGCAGCGCGGGCAAACCCCCAATGCGCTGCTGCCCGATTACGCGAACTCCGGCGCGCCGGGCAGGACGCGCTCCTGTTCCGAAGGCGTGAAGCGCGGACGGCCGCGCAAGGACGCCGCCTCGCCTGGCGTCAACGTGGACCAGGCGATGCGGCGCATCTTCCGCGTCGCGAGCGCGAGCCATGCCGCCACGGAGCCGCGCTTCTCGCGCCGTGCCGCCTACGAGGCCATGATCCGGGACTTCTTCGGCCTCCGCAGCGTGGACGCCGCAACGCGGCGCGTGCAGCGCGACCCGCCCGGCGGCGACGTGCCCAGCTTCGGCCAGTTCAGCTACTGGCTGGACCAGGATGGATTTCCCGCCCAGCCAGCATTTCCCCTGCCGCTGTCCGCGCAGGCAAGGGTGGCCGCACCCGGCGCGCCCGGCGAAATATTCCATCTGGAAGTGGCATGCGCGGATGTGCAGCTCGTATCGCATGCCGACCGCAGCCTGCTTGCAGGCAGGCCAAACCTGTATGTGGTGAGCGACGCCTTCAGCGGCCTGGTGGCCGGCGTGTATGCCAGCCTGGAGGCGCCGTCATGCCAGCACGCCCTGATGGCCATTGCCAACTGCGCTGCGGACAAGGCAGGCTTCTGCGGGCGCTACGGCCGCAGCATTGATGCGTGCGAGTGGCCGGCCCGGCATCTTCCCGCCGTGCTGCAGGCGGCACCGGAACTGCTGGCGAAGAAGGGAGAAGAGAGCCTGCTCAACAACTTCGGTGTGCGCTGCGTTCCCGCCAGGCCGGCGCCGGGAGCATGGAGGCAAGCGGTGGAGAAGCGCTTCGGTCTGCGCGATGCGGCGGAAGGCCCGCCCGATACCCCCACGCTTGGCCCCCTGGATGCGGCCATCGACATCGGCCAGTTCACGCGCATTGTGATCGACAGCGTGATCGAACATAACCTGGGCCAGCGGGATGGACCTGCGCCGGTGCAGCTCTGGGATTGGGGCCTGCGCCAGCGGGGCTCGCAGCTGCGGCAGTATCCTGAAGAGGTGGTGCGCTGCTGCCTGCTGCCCGTGGCGGAAGCGGCGGTGACCCCCGAAGGCATCTGCCTGCACGGCGCCTATTACAGCTGCGCCCTGGCCGTGGAGCAGCGCTGGTTCGAGCGCGCCCGCAGGCGCGGGCGCTGGCACGTGCGCGTGGCCTATGACGTGGACGATCCCGATACCATCTATCTGCTGGACGCGGCTTCACCGCTGCAGTTCCAGCCCTGCCGCATAAGCCGCCGCAGCCCGCCTGCGCAAGCCTGATTCCTTCATCCCCCCCCAGCAGTCCGCAGCACGCCGCCGGAAGGCCGCGTGCTCTTTTTTTGCATTGCAATGGTGCGCCGCGCCATGCGCCGTTTTTTTCTGGTGAAGAAAAACAAAGTGCATTGAAGTAGGCCTTTCTTCTGCTTGGCTTCTTCGATGACGGCCTGGCCATGAAACATGTTTATTCGGTTGAAAAAAAGAGTGCTTTCGCATCTGCCGTGGCATGCCGATTGCTTTGGTACAGGTAAGCAAGTGGCACTGCCAGGTTTTTCCAATAGAAGATGAGGAAGCAGATGCAAAGTCCAAACACACGGCGCGCATTCCTGCACCGCGCCGCCGCAGTAGGTGGAACAGGGCTCCTGTTGAATACCCTGGATGCGTGGGGAATGGGAATCGCCTCCCGCATCACGGCGCCTCCGCTCCTGAGCGGCAGCGGCAAGGGAAAGTCGGTCGTCATCCTGGGCGCCGGCCTGGCGGGCATGACGGCAGCCTATGAGTTGAACAAGCTCGGTTACCGCGTGCAGCTGCTGGAAGCGCGCCGCTTTGCGGGCGGCCGGTGCCAGACGGCGCGCAAGGGCTTCACGCTGACGGAGCTGGGCGGCGAACCCCAGCGCTGCGAATTCGACGAAGGCCACTATATCAACCACGGGCCATGGCGCATTCCCCTGCACCACCAGTCCACGCTGCATTACACGCGCGAGTTTGCCGTGCCGCTGGAGGTCATGGTGAACGACAACGACCATGCCTTCGTCTATCTCGAGAATGGCGGGCCGCTGTCGCGCCGGCGCCTGCGTCCGGCGCAGATCAAGGCCGACATGCGCGGCCATGTGGCCGAACTGCTTGCCAAATCGGTCCAGGACCATACGCTGGACCGGAAGCTGAGCGAGGACGACCAGCGCCTCCTGCTGGACTATCTCGTGCACGAAGGACAGCTCGACAGCGGGGACCTGCGCTACAAGGGCCGCAGCGGCAGGGGCTACGCCGTCAATCCGGGCGCCGGCATGAATCCCGGGCCTGGCCTGGCGTCGGACCCTTTGGGCTTCCGCGACCTGCTCGCCTCCCACGTGAGCAATGTGTACAGCGCGGTACAGGACTTCCCGATGCAGAACACCATGTTCCAGCCTGTGGGGGGCATGGACGCGATTGCAAAGGCTTTCGAAAAGCGGGTGGGCCGTTTCATCCGCTATCAATCGGAGGTGCAGACCATCCGCCATGGCGAGAACAAGGTCATCGTGGGCTACAAGGACACGGAAAGCGGCAGGCAGCACAGCGCCGTCGCCGACTACTGCCTGTGCGCGATTCCCCTGTCCGTACTGCGCATGATCGATACCGATTTCTCCGGCAAGTTCAAGGCGGCCGTCAAGTCCGTGTCCTACGCGCCCGTCGGCAAGATCGGCTTGCAGATGAAGCGCCGTTTCTGGGAGGAGGACGAGCACATTTACGGCGGCCACGTGTTCACCGACCTGAAAGGAATCAACACCATCTCCCTGCCTTCCTCGCAGTGGCAGAAGAGGAAGGGCGTGCTGCTCGGCTACTACAACTACCAGACGGCCGCCATCGAGATCAGCGCGATGACGCCGGCGGAACGCGCCGAATTCGCGCTCGCTGCGGGCGAAAAGATATTTCCGGCTTACCGCGAATCGTTCGAAAAGGCCTTCTCCGTCGCCTGGCACCGGGTGCAATACAACCTGGGCGGCTGGGCGGAATGGAGCGAGGAAGCGCGCAGGAGCGCCTATCCCGTGCTGCTGGAAGGCGAAGGCCGCGTGCTGCTCGCCGGCGAACATCTGAGCTATCTGACGGGCTGGCAGGCGGGCGCCATCGAATCGGCGTGGCAGCAGCTGGCCAGAATCCATGAAAGGGCAAGCGCATGAGGCTGACGCAGACCGTTGTTGTGGCAATCCTCCTGGCGTCCGCCCTGCCTCACGGCGTGCTGGCGGCCGATGGCAAGGCGCTGTTCGCCGCCAACTGCGCGGCCTGCCATCAGGCCAGCGGCAGGGGCATTCCGGGCGCCTTTCCTCCGCTGGCGGGCAGCGCCTTCGTGCAGGGCCCTGCCGACGAGGTGGCGGCGGTGCTTCTGAAGGGGCGCGGCGGGATGCCCGATTTCAGCGCAGTCCTGAACGACGAGGAGATCGCAGGAGTGCTGAGCTACGTGCGCGGCAGCTGGGGCAACAAGGCGGAGGCGCTGGACCAGGCCAGGATCGCCGCGCTGCGCAGCCAGCTCCAGGTGCCCGCGTTCGCGGGCGGCGCCATGTCGAACAAGCACTGACCCTTCCACCAACAGAAAGAGAGCACTCCATGAAACCTCGTTTTGCGCAGGTCCTGTTGCTGTCCGCTGCCCTCGCTGGCGGCTCCGCCCGGGCCCAGGACATCGTGCGCCACAAGATTCCCGGCTCCGATTTCCCGATCGCCCAGGCGGTCACCCTGCCTCCGAACGCCACCATTCATTTCATCAGCGGACAGGTGCCGCCGGTCATCGACAGGAGCGCCCCGGCCGAGTCGCTCGCCGCCTACGGCGATACGAAGACGCAGACGGTGGGCGTGCTGAAGAAGATCGAGGAAGTGCTGAAGTCCATGGGGCTCGCCATGGGCGACGTGGTGAAGATGCAGGTCTTCCTCGTCGGCGATCCCGCCAAGGGCGGTCGGGCCGACATCAAGGGCTTCATGGAGGCCTATACCCAATTCTTTGGCGGCCCCCAGCCCAATCTTCCGGCGCGCGCCGTGATGCAGGTGGCGGCGCTCAACGTGCCCGGCTGGCTGGTCGAGATCGAAGTGGTCGCCGCCAAAAAATAGTTCGTTCCACTCCTGCAGTCCTAGTTGTTCTATACCTAAAAAGGAAAGATCCATGCACAAGGGAATCATCAAAACGGGCGCCGCCGCCATGGTCCTGCATTCGGGCCTGGCATTTGCAAATCCAGAGCCGGCGGCAGCGCCGGAGCCTGCGGGGCAGGCAGAAAGCGCGGCCGCTGCGCCGGTCTCGCTGAGCGCCGTCATCGTGACGGGCACGCGCGCCAGCGGGCTGAAAGCGGAGAACAGCGCGTCGCCGATTCAGGTCCTCGATTCCGCCTCGCTGCTGCGCACGGGCCAGCCGGACCTGATCCAGGCCCTGGCCCAGAACCTGCCTTCGTTCACGGCCCAGGCTTTCGGCGGCGACACCGCCAACCTGACCCTGTCGGCCCGGCTGCGCGGCCTGAGCCCGAACAATACCCTCGTGCTGGTCAACGGCAAGCGCCGCCATGGCACTTCGAACCTCGCCGTGCTGGGCGGCGCCTACCAGGGCGGCGCGGCGGCAGACCTGAACTACATCCCCCTCGCCGCCATCGACCATATCGAGGTGCTGCAGGACGGCGCCGCCGCGCAGTATGGCACCGATGCGATTGCGGGCGTGGTCAACATCATCCTCAAGTCCAACAACAAGGGCGTGAGCGGCAACGTCAACGGCGGCGGCTACGCGGATGGCGGCGGCCATACCGGCGACGGCACCGCCAATATCGGCTTCACCCCTGCGCAGAACGCCTTCATCAGCCTGACCGCCGAGTCCAAGTATCACGGCTACAGCGACCGGGGCGGCATCGACCCCCGCGTGCTCGATCCAGGCAATATCAAGAAGATGCCGCTCCTGCAGGCGCCCGGCTATCCCCACCTGAACAAGATTTCCGGCGACGCGCAATACCATCTGAACACGCTGGCCCTGAACGCCGGCTACGACATCGACGACGACACCTCGCTCTACGCCTTTGCCACCTGGGGCAAGAAGCATGCGCGCGCACATGAAAACTACCGCATGCCGAACCGCCTTCCGGCCGTGTATCCGCTGGGCTTCGATCCCAAGGAGACCATGCGCGAGACCGACTATGCCTTCACCGCGGGCGCCAAAGGCAAGCTGGCAGGCGCCTGGAACTGGGAAATCAGCACGACGTATGGCCGCGACAAGGCGGAGATCGGGGTGGAAGACACGGGCAATGTCTCGCTGTACAACGATACCGGCTTCACGCCGACCGTATTCCATGCGGGCGACTTCATCGCCAGCCAGTGGACCAACAACTTCGACCTGAGCCGCGATGTCGACATGGGCTGGGCCAGGCCCTCCACCTTCGCCATGGGCCTGGAACACCGCCGCGACGAATACGAGATCGGCGCTGGCGACCCGTACTCCCGCTACAAGGAGGGATCGCAGTCCTACCCGGGCTTCTCGCTGACCGACGCTGGCCGGCATAGCCGCAACAACCGGGCGGTTTACCTGAACTTCATCAGCTTCCCCCTGGCGGGATGGACGGTCGACCTGGCGGGCCGCTACGAGCACTTCAGTGATTTCGGCAATGCCAAGGTGGGCAAGCTGACCAGCCGCTACGACTTCAGCGACGCCTTCGCACTGCGCGGCACTTTCAGCAACGGCTTCCGCGCGCCGACGTTGGCCGAGCAGTACTATTCGGCCACCAATGTGTCGCCGACCAGCGCCTTCGTGCAGCTCGCGCCGAACTCCCAGGGGGCGAAACTGGTGGGCATCGACGGCCTGAAACCGGAGGCATCCACCAACCTGAGCGTGGGCTTCGTCCTCAACCCGGCGCGCAATATGTCGCTGACGGTGGACGCCTACCAGATCAAGATCCGCGACCGCATCGTGGGTTCCGGCGCCCTCTATGGCTCCGGCGGAGCGGTGAACTCGCCGGCCGTGGTGGCGGCGATTCTCGCCAACGGCAATGTGCTCGATCCCACCGTCAGCGACACCGGCATCAACATCTTCTCGAACGCCGTGAACACCCGTTCGCGCGGCCTGGAAGTGGTGGCAAGCCTGAACAGCAACTACGGCGATTACGGCCGCGTGGACTGGAGCGCCGCCGCCAACTGGAACCAGGTGCGCGTAACCAAGGTGAACCAGGCGCCTGCCCAGCTGCTGCCGCAAAGCCTGCTGGACCGTACTGCCATTTCCAACCTGGAGACTGCATCGCCCAAGACCCGCATCAATCTGGGCGCGCTCTGGAAGCTCGGAAACTGGACCGTCAACCTGCGGGAGGCCTTGTACGGCAAGTCGCACAACTTCGAGTCGCCGGACGGGGGCGCCTATTACAGGAACGAGATCGGCAGCACGGCGGTCACGGACCTGGAGGTGGCCTACCGCTACAACGCCAACTGGACCATCACCGTCGGCGCGAACAACCTGTTCAACGAGTATCCGGACCAGGTGAACGCGCAGCTGCTGTCGGTGTACCGGGCCAACCTGGATAACAGCGCCGTCACGATCTATCCTTCGTTCTCGCCCTTCGGCATCAACGGCGGCTACTACTACGCGCGCGCCAGCTTCAAGTTTTGAGCGGGCATGACAGGCGGAGCAAGGCGCGGTATGCTGCGCCTTGCTCCGTTTTTCATTGAGGACCGCATGCTGAAGATCATCCGCCACTCGCTTTGTGCCGCCGCCGTGGCAGGCAGCGCAGCTTCCGCCGCCGCGCCCATGACGCTGCAGGACTACCTGGCCCTTGATGGCCGCCAGCCGGACAGGCGTATCGCCTACGGCGCGGCGCCTTCGCAGTTCGTGGAGCTTTTCAAGCCCCAGGGCATGGGCCCCTTCCCGGTGGTGGTGCTGATCCATGGCGGCTGCTGGACGGTGCAGTTCGGCGGCATCCGCCAGATGCGCAATATGGCCAGCGATCTCGCCGCCCAGGGAATCGCGGTATGGAATGTGGAGTACCGCCGCCATGACGAAGCGGGTGGCGGCTACCCCGGCATGTACCAGGATGTGGCGCAGGCGGTGGACCTGCTGAAGCAGGAAGCGCAGGCCAGCCAGCTCGATCTGGGGCGCGTGGTGGCCGTGGGCCATTCCGCCGGCGGCCATCTCGCGCAATGGGCCGCATCGCGCCACAGGCTGCCTTCGTGGAGCCCCGCCTGGGTGAAGGACCCCTTGCCGATTCCGTCAGTGATCAGCCTTGGCGGGCTGGCCGACCTGCGCCTGCAGGCGTCCCTCATCAAGAGCAGCTGCGAGCGCGACACCGGGCAGCTGGCGGGCAAGCCGAGCGCGCAGCGGCCCGACGTGTTCCTGGACACTTCTCCGGCCGAGATGCTGCCCGCGCGCATCCACACGGTGCTGATCCACGGCGAGCATGACAATGTGTCGCCGCTGTCCACGGGCGAGGCCTATGCCCAGCGCGCCCGCGCCGCGGGCGACACGGCCACGGTGCTGATGCTGCCGGGCGGCAGCCACTACGACGAGGTGGCGGCCACCTCGCCTTCGTGGAAGATCGTGTCGGCCGAGATCCGCAAGGCCCTCGGCCTGAAGTAGTCAGTACCTGTCGTACTTGCGCGCGTCGCCCCGTACTTTGGCGGCGGGGTATTTCGCGGCATTGAGCCCCATCTTCTCCAGCGCCGCCGCGCGCAGGTCCACATCCAGCTTGTCGGCCAGCTGCACGAGGTAAAGCAGCACGTCCGCCAGCTCGTGGCGCACGCCTTCGCGCGCCGCCTCATCCAGTTCTCCCGGTGCGCCGGTATGCAGCCACTGGAAGTGCTCCGCCAGCTCCGCCGCCTCCACCGTCAGCGCCATGGCCAGGTTCTTCGGCGTGTGGAACTGTTCCCAGTCCCGTTCCCTGGCGAAGGCGCGCGTCCTGCCGCGCAGCAGCGTGAGCGCATCCGCAGGCAGTTCCTTCTGCATGAACACACTCAGCGGGTCGTCGGGATAGCCGCCGAAAGGGCCGCAGCGCTGATAGCCCTGGCGCTCGTAGAGGCCCAGCGCCTCGGGCTGGGATATGCCCGTTTCCAGCGCCAGAATGTGCCTGCCGCGCGCCGCCGCCGCCATCTCCAGCGCATCGAGCAGGCGCCGCGCCACGCCCTGGCCCCGCGCAGCAGGCCGTACATACATGCGCTTGAGTTCAGCGTAGCCGGCCGCCAGCACCATGGCGCCGCAGCCGACGGCTGCGCCCTGGGCGTCGCGCGCCACGGCGAACAGCACCTCGGGACGCGCCAAGGCGTCCATGTCGAGGGCGAAAATACTCTCCTGGGGGTAGAGCGATGAGAGGTAGTTGTCCAATTCCGACAACAAGTCCACAACGTCCTGCTGGCGGGGCGATTCGAATGCGATCTGCATGACTATTAAAATGAAATTCTGGCAAAGAGCGATGCTATCATTCCTGCGCCGCCCAATCGGGGCCGACTGGGGGCAAGACCATAATAAAACGTAAAGGATGACGATGAAATCGCTTGCACCGCGCGCTCTCGCGCTCACAATTGCCTCCCTGTTTATCGCCTCAGCACCCGTGGCGCATGCCGGCGCGCCGCGGCCGGACAATGCCTGGCTGGCGCAGGCCGATGCCGAGGCCCGCTCCGCCCGGGTATCGAACGTGAGCTACGTGCTGGACTTCCGCCTGACCGGCGAGGAGAGCTTCAGCGGGCGCACCGCCATGCATTTCGACCTGAAGGACGCTGGCGAGCCGCTCACCATTGACCTGAACAAGGCCGAACTGGGCGAGGTGACGGCCAACGGCAGGGCGGTCAAACCGGCGTACAACCAGGCCTTCCTGACCATTGCGGCGGCAGACCTGAAGCCGGGCCGCAACGAGATCGTCATCAACTACACCCGCAAGCACAGCACCAACGGCGAAGGCCTGCACCGCATGGTCGACCCGGTGGACAAGCGCGTCTACACCTATTCGCACTTCGAGCCCGCCGCAGCGAACCAGATGTTCCCCAGCTTCGACCAGCCGGACCTGAAAGCGACCTACCAGCTGAACGTAACCGCGCCCGCCGACTGGACGGTGGTCTCCACCACCCGCGAGAGTTCGGTGAAGGACGTGGCAGGCGGCAAGCTGTGGACCTTCCCGGTCTCGAAGAAGCTGAGCACTTACAATTTCTCCATGCACGCCGGCCCGTACAAGGTGTGGGAGGACAACAGCGCGAAATATCCGATGCGCCTTTTTGCCCGCCAATCGGTGGCGGCACAGGTGGATGCCGCGGACTGGTTCGCCATCACCAGGCAGGGCCTGGCCTGGTTCGACGACTACTTTGGCATCCCCTACCAGTACGCGAAATATGACCAGCTGCTCGTGCCGGACTTCCTGTATGGCGCGATGGAGAATGCCGGCGCCGTGACCTTTGCCGAACGCGGCTTCCTGTTCAAGGAGAAGATGAGTGCGGCCCAGCGTCACACCCTGGCCCGCGTCATCATGCACGAGATGGCGCACCAGTGGTTCGGTGACCTGGTCACCATGAAATGGTGGAACGGCCTGTGGCTGAACGAGAGCTTCGCCTCCTTCATGGGAACCCTGGCCACCGCTGAAGCCACGGAGTTCAAGAACGCCTGGCAGTATTTCTACTCCCAGGGCAAGGCCGAGGCCTATGTGCAGGACCAGCAGGTCACCACGCATCCGATCGAAGTGCCGGTGCCCACCACCGCCAACGCCTTCGACAATATCGATGCCATCACCTACTCCAAGGGCGCGTCCACGCTCAAGCAGCTGCGCCATCTGCTGGGCGAGGAGGTGTTCCGCAAGGGCGTGCACAACTATCTCGTGAAATACAGCTGGCAGAACGCGAAGCTGGAGGACTTCATCGGCAGCCTGGGCGAGGCCGCAGGCCGCGACCTGAGCCAGTGGACCCGGGACTGGCTGTATCAGCCCGGCGTGAACACCATCGCCGCGGACTATAGCTGCAAGGGCGGCAAGATCGCCTCCTTCAGCCTGAAGCAGACTGCGGGCGCCCAGTATCCCGTGCTGCGCGAGCAGCGCGTGCAGGTGGGCCTGTTCCGCGACGCGGGCAAGGAGCTGGCGCTGGACCGCAAGCTGGCCGTGACCTACAAGGGCGCCTCCACCGAGGTGCCGGAGTTGAAGGGCGCCGCCTGCCCGGCCATGGTGTATCCGAACTATGAGGATTGGGGCTTCGTCAAGGCGCGGCTGGACAAGCGCTCCTTCGCCACCGCGCGCGGCAGCGTGAGCAAGGTGCACGACCCCATGCTGCGCACCATGCTGTGGCACTCGATGTGGGATGGCGTGCGCGACGGCGGCCTGCCGCTGAACGAGTTCCTGCAGACGGTCCTGAACAATGTGGGAGCGGAACAGGACTACGCCCTGCTGGGCGATGTGCTGGGCAAGGCCCAGCAGGGCATGGCCTACCTGCGCAATATGTCGCCGAAGGGAGCCTACACGATGAAGATGGCCCAGGCCTTCGAAAAACTGAGCTGGCAGAGCGTGCTGGCCGCGCAGGACGACAACTTCCGCCGCCGCTGGCTGGCCTTCTACGTGGGCCAGGCCAGCAGCAAGGATGCGCTGGCGCGCCTGGAAGGACTGTTGCAGAACAAGGGCGTGCCGGCCGGCGTAACGATCGGCCAGGACCTGCGCTGGACCATCCTGCGCCAGCTGAGCCACCAGAACCATGCGGGTGTGGAAGCGATGATCGAAGCCGAGACCAAGCGCGACAACAGCGACAGCGGCCAGAGCGCGGCGCTGGCCGCGACCGTCGTCCGCCCGGACCCGAAAGTGAAGGCCGAGTGGCTGGCCAGGATCGACGACCTGCAGACCAAGGTGCCGTTCTCGCGCATCCGCGTGGCGATGGAGAACCTGTACCCGGCCGGGCAGGCCGGCCTGAGCGACCAGACTGCGTCGCAGCGCCTGGAGAAGCTGGCGGCGCTGGACAAGGCGGCAGGCCCCATCTACATGCGCAGCTATTCGGTCAACATGCTGCCCGCTAACTGCACCGCCGAAAGCGTACAGCGCCTGGCCCAGGCGGCCGAACGGCAGCAGGCTGCCCTGTCGAACGGCACCCGCCGCGCCCTGCTGGTCGCCCACCAGGAAGATGCGCGCTGCGTCGCCATCCGCAAGGCGATGACCGTACCCCTGGGTTAATCGGGGAATCAGGCGGATGCCGCGAGGGCGTCCGCCTGCAGCAGCGCGAGCAGGGCTGCCAGCGGCGCGGGGCGGGCGAAGAGATAGCCCTGCATCGCGTCGCAGCGGTGGCTGGAGAGGAAGGCCGACTGCTCCCTGCTCTCCACCCCTTCCGCCACTACGCGCAGGCCCAGGTGGCCCGCCATCGCCAGAATCGACTGCACAATGGCCGTGTCGTTGGCGTCCTCCGGCGTGTCCATGATGAAGCTGCGGTCGATCTTCAGCTCGTACAGCGGCATCTTCTTCAGGTAGGCCAGGCTGGAATAGCCGGTGCCGAAATCGTCGATCGAGAAGCGCAGGCCCATGGCGTTCAGCTCGCGCATGCGGGCGATGGTCTCGTCCAGCTTCTCCACCAGTAAACCTTCCGTCACTTCCAGGATCAGCAGGTGGGCGGGCGCGCCCGTTTCCTCCAGCACCTGGCGCACGGTCTGCACGAAGTCCGGCTGGCGGAACTGGGTGGGGCTCACGTTCACCGACAGGGGCAGCACGTGGCCCCCATGCGCCAGCTCGCGCAGGGCATGGCACGCTTCGCGCAGGGCCCACAGCCCGAGCCGCACGATCAGCCCCGATTCCTCGGCCAGGGGAATGAAGACGGAAGGCGGCACCATGCTGCCGTCCGCCTGCGGCCAGCGCATCAGGAGCTCCGCGCCCGTGGCCTTGCCCTGGCTGTCGAACTGGGGCTGGAAGTGCATCTGCAGCTGTCCCTGGTCCAGGGCGGTGGCCAGCTGGCTTTCCATGGTCAGGCGGCGCTCCACGTCGGCCTGCATCGCGTCCTCGAAGAAGGCGATGCTGTTGCGGCCCAGGGATTTGGCGCGGTACATCGCCGTATCCGCCTCGCGCAGCAGGTCGTCCGCCGTCTGGCCCTCCTTCGGCAGCAGGGAAACCCCGATGCTGGCCGACGAGGTGTAGGCGTGGCCGTCGATTTCGAATTCCTCGGCCAGGGTGCGGCGAACGTTCTCCGCCACGCGCAGGGCGGTGGAGGTGGCGCCTTCGATATTCGCCCCCACGTGGGCCAGCAGCACCACGAATTCGTCGCCGCCGATCCGGGCCACGGTGTCCGTCTTGCGCACGAGGGCCAGCAGCCGCGTGGCGGCGCTCTTCAGCAGGGCGTCGCCGGTGGCGTGGCCGCGCGCATCGTTGATGTACTTGAAGCGGTCCAGGTCGATGAACAGCACCGCGCTCAGGGTGGCGTTGCGCGCCGAACTGGCCAGCAGGCCCGCGATGCGGTCCAGCAGGAGGCGGCGGTTGGGCAGGCCGGTGAGGTGGTCGTAGAAGGCCAGCTGGTGGATGTCCTCGGCGGAGCGGTCGCGCTCCTGGATGGTGGCCAGCAGCTCCATGTTCAGTGCCTGCAGGGCATTGCGCCCGTTCTCCAGCGATTCGGCGCTCTTGTGCAGTTCCTCCAGCGAACGCTCCAGGTGCCGCAGCAGCACGGCGCAGGAGAGGGTGATGACGGAGGTGATGAAGAGGAAGTTCATTGCCAGGATCACGCCTTTGAGCAGCCCCTGCTCGGGCAGCCCCACCAGCTCCGTGCCGGGCGTGGCGCCGTAGCCGATGACCAGCACCGCGAGGGCGGAGGCGAAGAGGGCGCACAGGGCGGGACGCAGTCCAAGCAGCAGGGCGGTGAGCACCGGCACGGCCATCAGGTAGATCTGGCTGACAGGGCCCACTTTCAGCAGCAGGCCGGTGCCGACGATGAAGGCGGCGGCGAGGAAATTGATGGCGCGTACGCGGTAGGACAGGCGCTTGAGGCGCCAGATGGCGGCGATCCACAGCATGGCGCCGGTGTCGATCACGACCACGGACCACAGGCCCTCGCTTGCGGCCAGGAAGACGCTTGGAACGGCGGTAAGGGCGCCCAGCAGCACGACGACCAGCAGGATGCGCGCGAAGATCTGCGCGCGCCAGTGAGCGAGATGGTCTCGCGCTTCCATGAAAAAACTCCCGGGTAACTTTTAATTGAATACTAATATTACGTTGTATTGCTGAGCATGTCACTGTCCCAGGACAGTAGCAGGAAGGCTACAATGCCCTCCCGCCACCAGGAGTTTCGACATGACTTACGAAGAGTATCTGGACGAAGTGACCACCCTTATCACCGAGAAGTATCCCGTGGCCGATGCCGACGCCATCCGCATGGTCATGAAGGCCCAGGATGCGGAATTCTTCGTGCCGCATGACGAGCAGCCGGCCCTGCGCAACATCGACCAGGCGCACAAGGACGCGAAGACGATTTATCAGTCGAACAAGGACAAGCCGCCCCGCTGAAAACGGTCTCGCGGCACGCAAGCGTTTGCCTTGATAAAGAGCATCACGACTTGTGTCGTTTCGCTGCCGAATCCCAGCAATTTGCGTTGCCTTTCGCTCGCAATCTCCTTATTGTTACCTTGCGGACTCAACAAACAAGAAGTCGCGAGAGCGGGCGCGCCGGCCCGCCAAAACAAGTGGAGAGAATCATGGGTATTGATCAGCGTCTTGAGCAACTGCTGCTCTGGCATAAGTTCGCCATCCTGAGCGTTGTGGGCATCGTCGTTGCCGTCATTCCGGCGACGCTCTATATGAAGGAAACCGGTAAGTCCCTGGAAGCGCTGCGCCTCGAAGCGGAAGCGCGCGCGCCGGTGGCCACCATCCTCAAAACGATCCAGACCACGCAGCAGCACCGCGGCCTCGCGGCGCTGGTGCTGGGCGGCGTGAACGAGGCATCGTCCAAGCGCGAAGACAAGCAGCGCGAAACGGACGCCAATTACGCGGCCATGTCCACCATCGTGGCG
Organism: Massilia endophytica; assembly: GCF_021165955.1. Taxonomy (NCBI): domain Bacteria; kingdom Pseudomonadati; phylum Pseudomonadota; class Betaproteobacteria; order Burkholderiales; family Oxalobacteraceae; genus Massilia; species Massilia endophytica. The sequence goes on from NZ_CP088952.1 coordinate 5,383,117, forward strand.
GGCCTGGACGACAAGCGCCTGGACCAGGCCTGGGGCGATGCGAAGCGCGACTGGGAAACCCTGCGCGACCGCGTCGCCAGCCGTTCCATCAGCGTGCCCCAGAGCTATGAGGGCCATACCGCCCTGGTGCCCAAGCTGCTGGAGGTGACGGACCAGGTGACCGACCACTACGGCCTGAACCTCGATCCCGACCTCGATACCTATCAGCTGATCCAGGCTATCTATTACCAGCTGCCCTACCTCTCCGAGGAGCTGGGCAAGATGCGGGCGAAAGGCGCGGGCCTGCTGGCTACCAAGACCGCCAGCACGGAAGACCGCCTGGCCCTGTCGGCCATCGTGGCGCGCGTGGCGGACCGCCTGCACCAGACCCTCGGGCAATACAACAAGGCGGCGCGCGCCAACCCGGCGCTCGCGGCGCCCCTGGAAGCGCCGGTGCAGGACATGCGTGTCCAGGCCGAACAGACGATGAAGCTGGCCATGGACCAGATCGTGAAGGCCGAAACCCTCAGCTACTCCGGCCCCGAATACGTGAAGCTGACCACAGCAGCCATCGACGCCCAGTACGCCTTCGCAGGCAAGGCGACGTCCCAGCTGAACGACATGCTGGACGCGAAGATCGCCACCCTCACGCACGCCCGCTGGTGGATGCTGGCCACCCTGGCCGGCCTGTTCGCGCTGGGCGGGCTGATTCTTTATGTGATCGCCCGCTCGGTGACCCGGCCGCTGCATAACGCCGTGGAAATCGCGGAACGCGTGGCGGCGGGCGACCTCACGGCGGATATCGCGTCGGATGGCCGCAACGAAACGGGCCGCCTGCTGTCCTCCCTTGGCCGCATGAACGACAACCTGCGCAATATCGTGCGCGAAGTGCGCGTCAGCGTGGACACCATCGGCGCCGCCACCAAGGACATCGCCAGCGGCAATGCGGACCTGTCCGCGCGCACCGAATCCCAGGCATCGAGCCTGGAGGAGACCGCGGCCTCGATGGAGGAGATCACTTCCACGGTCAAGCAGAACGCGGAGAATGCGTCGCAGGCCAACCAGGTCGCCACCCAGGCTTCCAACGTCGCCCAGCGCGGCGGCAAGGTGGTGACCGACGTGGTCACCACCATGGAAGCGATCAACGACAGCGCGCGCAAGATTGTGGACATCATCGGCGTGATCGACGGCATCGCCTTCCAGACCAATATCCTGGCGCTGAATGCCGCCGTGGAAGCGGCGCGGGCGGGCGAACAGGGGCGCGGCTTTGCCGTGGTGGCGAGCGAGGTGCGCAACCTGGCCCAGCGCAGCGCGGCCGCGGCCAAGGAGATCAAGCTCCTCATCAACGAAAGCGTGGAGCGCGTGGACGCGGGCAACCGCCTGGTGAGCCAGGCCGGCGCTTCGATGGACGAGATCCTGTCCAGCGTGCAGCGCGTGTCGGGCATCGTGTCCGAGATTGTGATCGCGTCGCAGGAGCAGGCTTCGGGCATCAACCAGGTCAACGACGCCATCTCGCACCTGGACGATACGACCCAGCAGAACTCCGCCCTGGTGGAGCAGGCCGCCGCAGCCGCCGCGAGCCTGGACGAACAGGCGCAGAACCTGGTGCGCACCATGAGCGTGTTCCGCGTCGGCGACGACGAAGCCGCGCCCGCCTTCCGCCACCGCGGCTCGCCGCATATCCGGCTCGCCGCCTGATTGCCGATGCCACAGGGATCCGGGAGCGCCGCGAGGCCTCCCGGATTTTTATTTGCGGAGACCCGCAGGCGCAGGCCAGTCCGCGATTTCTGCAGTCTGTCGCAGCGCAGGTGAAATTACTGCCGGGCGAAGACACAATGCGGCCATTACAACAATGACAGGTCCCATACCATGCTTACGCGCCGCCCCGTCCTCGCCGCCATTTTCTGCGCCGGCCTGCAATTCCTTATCACCACGCTGATCCTGAAGGCTGGAAGCGCCTTCATGCCCCCCGAGGCCTTCGGCAAGGTCAAGCTGGCAGCTTTCGCCTCCACCGTCATCCTGCCCCTGATCCTGGTGCAGGTCTTCGGATTGTGGCGGCAGGTGGGGCTGGAGCTGGACAAGCTCAAACCGGGCGGTGTCTTCTTCGCCAGCATGCTCCTCTGCGTCCTTTTCCTGGCGATGGGCGTGCACCCGCAGGAGACCCGTCCCTTCGCTCCCGAGCTGCTGATCCAGTTCATCAACGCCTTTGGCGAGGAGCTGCTGTTCCGCGGCGTGATCTTTGCCATTCTCCTCAGCCTCCCGCGCTGGCAGGCGATCGCCATCTCCGGCATCCTGTTCGGTGGCATGCACCTGATCCACGGCTTCATGGATGGCGACTGGAACCACGCCATGTGGTGGGCCGCCGCCACCAGCCTCTCCGGCATGATGTTCGCGGCTGTGCGCTACGGCACCGGAAGCCTGTGGCTCACCATCGTGCTGCACATGGTGCTGAACCTTTGCAAGATCTACTCGAATATCGAAGCGGCGGCCGGACCGGCGGCCCTGCTGATCGCCGAGCGCGCGGCCTACGGCATCGAGATCGCGCTGATTGCGTACGTGATTCTCAGCGCACGTGCCGGCGCCAGGGTCCGCATGTCGTAAACGTTCAAGACTCTCCGGCCGGGCGGCGCTACGCTTGCGGCCATCATGACTCAAGCCCGCGCCATGCCCGCCGCCGTATCGAAACGCCTGCTTCACGCGCTGTCCGGCAGCCTGCTGGCCAGCTTCATCGTCTTCCATCTCTTCAACCACGCGCTCGCCGCGCTGGACGTGGGCTGGAGCCTGGCGGTAATGGACAGGCTGCGCCTTGTCTACCGCTGGCCGCCGGTGGAAGGCCTGCTGCTCGCCTGCGTGCTGTTCCAGCTGGCTTCCGGCCCGGCGCTGGCGCAGGGAAGGCGCCGTTCCGTGGCGAAGCTGTCCGGCTTCTACCTGCTGGTTTTCCTCGCGATCCATGTCAGCGCCGTCATGTGGGGGCGCTGGGGCATGCGGCTGGACACCAACTTCTACTTCGCCGCCGCCGGCCTGCACGTTTGGCCCTTTGCCGCCTTCTTCTATCCCTACTATTTCCTGGCGGTGGTGGCCGTGGCGCTTCATCTCGGCAGCGCGCTGTCGCGGCGGCGCGGCGCAAGCGCGCGGACGCGGATACTGTGGTGCTCGGGCCTGGCCGGAGTACTGTTGAGCGGTGTGATCCTGGCGGCCATGGCCGGAATCGGTAACAATATGCCGATACCCGACAACTACCTGCGGACCTACCAATGAAACCGGAACATCGCACACTGATCGAAACCCTCAAGGCGCGCTTCGAGAAGAACATGCAGCGCCACACCGGCATCGAATGGAGCGCCGTGCAGGCGAAGCTGGAAGCCAGTTCCGGCAAGCTTGAGAGCCTGCAGGCCATGGAGAGCAGCGGGGGAGAGCCCGATGTGATCGGTCAGGAAGGGAAGGAGTTCGTCTTTTGCGACTGCTCGGCGGAGACTCCCGCCGGCCGGCGCAGCATCTGCTACGACCGCGAAGCCCTCGAATCGCGCAAGGCCAACAAGCCCGAAGCGAGCGCCCTGGAAATGGCGGCCTCCATGGGCATCGAGATGCTGGAGCCCGAGCAGTACCGGGCGCTCCAGGCGCTGGGGCAGTTCGACTGCAAGACATCGAGCTGGGTCAGCACACCGGCCGATATCCGCAAGGCGGGCGGCGCCCTGTTCTGCGACCGGCGCTACGGCCACGTTTTCCTGTATCACAACGGCGCCGAATCCTATTACGCGGCCCGCGGCTTCCGGGGGCGCCTGAAGGTCTAGCCCCATACGTGCACGACCGTGCACGGAAATCGGGTAGGCTTTTCCTCACGCGCCATGACGAAAGTCGCGAGAGGAAAGCATGTTTGTGTTCTGGCAAAGCCTGAAGAAGAGACTGGTCCGGAGCGCCTTGCCTGCGGCCGTCTTCCTCCTTGGCCTGGGCCTTACCGCATATGCCTACATGGACCGTTCGGCGCGTGCCAGGGACGATCGGCTCAACCAGTTGGAGGAGGCGGCGCAGAACTATGAATTCCTGCTGCGCAGCAGGCTGGAACAGTACGTGAACGCCAGCCGCTCGCTGGGCGCCTTCTTCAGCGCTTCCGAGGGCATCCGCGCGGAAGAATTCGACAACTACATCCGCGCCAGCCGCGTGTTCGACAGGCTGCAGGGCATCAGCTCCTTCGGTTACCTGCCGAGAGTGCCGGCGGCCGAGGCGGCGCGCTTCGAGGCCGAGGCGGCCCGCCGCTTTCCCGGCTACCGCATCGTGAACCGGCGCCCCGGCGCCGACGCTTATTTTCCCCTGCTGTACGCCCAGCACGGCCTCGACCCTTTTCGCGCGGACCGGCTGCGGGGCTTCGACTTCTCGGCCATCCCCGACCGCTGGGCCGCCATGCAGGAAGCCGAGGCGCGGGACGATCCGGTGGCCACCAGGCTGCACCCTGCACTG